>NZ_JAMBOX010000009.1 GCF_023715785.1 Neobacillus niacini | reverse complement strand
CATACAATTTTACAATGAAAAACGACTACAAAAAAGACTAAACGGCCTCAGTCCCTTAGAATACAGGGCTAAAGCCGCCTAGTTCCGTTTTATTATTTCCACTGTCTACTTGACAGGGGGCAGTTCATTTTTTTAACAGATCCGCGGGAACATAGTCCCGGTTAATCGGGTTAATAACCGTTTAGAACCTAAAGGTGTTTCCAGTAACAACTGCCCTTTGCCCTTCCCAACAATGGTGCCGATGATAGCAGCGTCCTCCCCCTCAGGAAATTCCCGCAAGATATCAAGTACTTTCTCTTTTTCACCATCAGCAACGACAATAATGGCTTTTCCTTCGTTTGCAAGATAGAGTGGGTCAAATCCCAACAGGTCACAGGCGCCATGGACCTCTTGCTTCACTGGCAAACTCGTTTCATTGATTTTCATCGTCACATGAAAATCTTCAGCGATTTCCACCAAAGTGGTAGCAAGGCCACCCCGTGTTGGGTCACGCATAATCCGGACACCATCGGTTTGTTTGAGAACTTCCCACAACATTTTATTAAGTGAAGCGCAATCACTATCAATAGGGGCGGAAATCCCGAGTTCCTCCCTGGCGACTAACACAGCTACACCATGGTCTCCAATCGTCCCTGTCACGATGATAGCATCCCCCACCTCAAACCCTAGTGTACAGCCAATATTAGATTCATAGATTCCGATTCCGGTAGTATTGATATAAACACCGTCGGCACTGCCGCGTTCGACTACTTTTGTATCACCGGCAATAATCGCCACACCGGTTTTCCGTGCTTCATCGGCCATGTCCGCAACAATTTGCTTTAAATCAGAAACCGGGAAGCCTTCTTCAATTACGAATCCACAGGTAAGAAAGGCAGGCTTGGCTCCGCTTACAGCCAAATCATTTACAGTGCCGGCAACTGCGAGCTTCCCAATCGAGCCGCCGGGAAAAAATATCGGCTTGATGACAAAAGAATCTGTTGAGACGGCAATCCGCTTGGTGGGTAATTTAATTTCCGCAGCATCAAACATGGCAACTTTATTATCGCCAAAAGCTTCTACGAATAAATCGCGAATCAGGCGATGACTAAATTCCCCGCCGTCACCATGGGCTAAACTGATAAACTTTTCCATCAAAAGCTCTCCCTCATGTACTGATAATATGCCGCACAGCTTCCTTCCGCCGAAACCATGCATGGGCCGATCGGGTTCATCGGTTGGCAGGCTTTTCCGAACAATGGACATTGTGTCGGCAAGATTAAGCCGCGAATGACTTCCCCGCAGCGGCACTTTGTTTTTCGTGGTTTCCCAACTACAACATGAAACCTTTTTTTGGCGTTATACCGGTCATATTCAGGTTTTAAATCCAAACCGCTTTTCGGAATCACGCCAATTCCGCGCCATGCCTCGTCTGCTTCGGTCAAATATTTTTCCAGCCATTGATGGGTAACCCGGTTGCCGGTTTTGCTAACGACTGCAGGATGGTTGTTTTCAATCGCAACTTTTCCGGATAAAGCCAAATCAATTAATTTATAAATCCCAGACAACAATTCAGCCGGTTCGAAGCCGGTAATCACACCAGAGATATTGTATTCATCGACTAGATATTGATAGGAATCTTCCCCCAGCACTATCGAAACATGGCCTGGGAGCAGGAATCCGTCCAAATTCACTTCCCCAGCTTCCAGCAGGTAACGAAGCGCTGGCTCGACCAGTTTTGTTGTCATCCAAATTGAAAAGTTCTCTATACCGCGCCGTTCCGCCTCCCCAACCATTAGTGTCAATATCGGGATGGTGGTTTCAAAGCCGACTCCAAGGAAAATAACCTCTTTATCGGGGTTTTCCTCCGCCACTTTAACAGCATCGACCGGTGAATATAAAACGCGAATATCCTTCCCGGCAATCTTTGCATCCAGCAATGTTTTGGCCGATCCGGGCACTCGCATCATATCGCCAAACGTACAGATAATCTGATTCTCTCCTTCTGTAAGGGCAATCATTGCATCAATCGAACGCTGGTCCGTGACGCAGACAGGGCAGCCTGGCCCTGAAATCAAGTTTACATCCTCTTTTAGCAGCTGTTTCACGCCAGTGCGAGCAAGTGCCATTGTGTGGGAACCGCAAACCTCCATAAAGGCGGGCTTGCGGCCATATTTTCGCTGAAACTCTTTTGCTTTCCCAATGACAGCTTCGGCAAGTGGCCTGCATATTTCTGGATTACTAGACTGTTTCAGAATTTCGAGCATGAACGAGTTTCCTCCATTCTTCCACACTTTGTTTCGCGTATGTTTCATCAACAATACTCATCGCTTGACCGGCATGAACAATCACATAGTCACCCAGTTCCACTTCAGGAACAAAAATCGTTCCTACCGTTGTTCGTGAGCCCATTACATCAACAATCGCATTGTATTCATGCTTTTCAATTACTTTTGCGGGGACACCGACACACATAATTCCACCCTCCTTTTCGCTGCTGCAATGGCCAATTGGCCGTAAGACAGGCCGCCATCATTACACGGGACTTTTTCGGGGAGATATACTTTAAATGCATGATTCCTTAATTCCTCACTGATTCGTTTTCGTAAATACCGGTTATGAAAGCTCCCGCCAGATAGGACAACAGTTCTTTGAAAGTCTGGACGCTGTTCATGAACCAGTTTCAATGCTGCAACAATTGCCTGGACAACGGTTTCATGAAATCTTCCGCTAACCTCGGCTTTATCGATACCTGCCAAAATCGCCAATGAAATTTCCCTTAGCATTTTAGAAAAATCAATTCTTATATACTCTTCATCTATCAATCGGAATGGATACGGTTCGTACACAATCGTTTCATCGACAAGCTGGGCTAGATGGATGGCCGCCTCGCCGTCATAGCTTGAAATCCTAGTCACGCCACAAATGGCGCTAACCGCATCAAAAAGCCTGCCGCATGTTCCGGCATAAACAGTATTAATGTTTTTCTCAATCATTGCTTTTAAAATATTAATCTCGTGAGACTTCTCCGGGAAAATGGCATTTGCCAATTTAACGCCCTCATCACCATGAAGCGCCATCAGCATAGCCGCTGCATTGCGCCATGGTTCACGGATGCACCTTTCATTACCCGGCAACGGGGTGTACTGTAAATGAGCAACACGTTCAAACTCCGCACTATCGCCATGGAAAATTTCAAAGCCCCAAACATTGCCGTCAAGGCCATAGCCGGTACCGTCCAGAATAATCCCGTAAGCTTTCCCAGAAATCCTATGTTCATCAAGAACCGCCGCCATATGGGCATGATGATGCTGAACCTCAACCACCTCGGCAAACCAATAATCCCTCGCCAAAGTCTGCACCTGATAGCCCGGATGCGCATCAATTACAGCAGTCCGCCGAGGAGTATCGACCCACTTCAATAGATGCTCCAATTCCTGTCCGTAATGCTCGATCGTCTCCACATTTTCCAAATCCCCAATATGAGGCCCTACAAAAATTTGCTGGTTTCTCCCGATTGTAAATGTCGTTTTTTGCTGGCCGCCAAACGCCACGATTCCCGAAACATCGACAGTTGTCGAAAATGGGTCAGGAACATAGCCACGCGACCTTCGTAGGAAATCAAGCTTGCCATCATTGAGCTGAACCACCGAGTCATCCACAGGATGAAGAATCTCACGGTTATGTACGAGATAGTAATCGGCGATGCCCTCCAAATATTGCACGGCCATATCATCCTTATATAAAATCGGCAATCCTGAAGGATTGGCACTTGTCATAATCAGACAAGGAAGCTCCTGGTCGGCAAATAATAAATGATGCAATGGTGTATATGGCAGCATGACGCCAATCGTGCTCATTCCAGGCGCCACCTTTTCAGCCAAACCATAATCGCTGCTTTTCTTAAGGATTACGATAGGAGATTCAGGGCTGGACAACAATTCCCTTTCATCCTCACTTATTTCGCAAAACTCCAATGCAGCTTTTATAGAGGCAGCCATAACCGCCAGCGGCCGCATTGGCCGGTTCTTACGCGTCCTTAATTTAATGACAGCGTGTTCATTTTTGGCATCGCAAGCAAGGTGATAGCCGCCAATTCCCTTTATGGCGATGATTTTTCCTGCTTTTAATAGTTCGATTGTATCGGCAATCGGATTCTCCGAATCTAGCTGCCCACCGCTCCCATCGAGCAAACCCACCTTTGGACCGCATTTCGGGCAGGCGATTGGCTGGGCATGATGCCTTCGGTTTGTTGGGTCCTCGTATTCCTTGCGGCAATCATCGCACATCGGAAAGTCTTTCATTGACGTATATGGGCGGTCATATGGCAATGCCTCAATAATTGTATATCTCGGACCGCATTGGGTGCAGTTGATAAACGGATATTGATAGCGAAAATCGTCCGGGTCATTCATTTCCCTCAGACAATCGTCGCATACTGCCGAATCAATCGGAATCACTAGCATCGATGTCCCGCTCCGCTCACTCGGAATAATCGTAAAGTTACTGCGATCTTGAATTTCCGTTTCTTCAATCGTTATTTGATTTATTTTCGAAAGTCTCGGTGCCTTAGTCCTCAAATCTTGATTAAATAATTCAATGGACTTTCGGGAGCCTTCCAAATAAATCTTGACCCCATCCATGTTATTTTGCACGGTTCCCTCCAGCTGATGAAGGTCCGCAAGCTGAAACACAAATGGGCGAAACCCGACGCCCTGGACCCTGCCTTGCACCGTAACCCTTACTGCTGTACGCATTTTGCATAAGCTCCTTCAATCCAGAAAAACCATTCATGAAGTCCTTCCCGTGTTCGTGCTGAAACCGGGATAAGCGTTGACTCCGGATTTATCTCCATTAAGTCCTGTCTCGCCTCTTCGACACTGAAATCCAAATATGGCAGCAGATCAATTTTATTTAACAGGACAAGTTCGGTTCTCATAAACATTTGCGGATATTTCGGGATTTTATCATTGCCCTCAGGAACACTAAGAACCGCCACTTTATGGTTTTGACCAAGGTCGTAGCCTGACGGGCAGACCAAGTTGCCGACATTCTCGATAAAGAGGATGTCAATTTCTTCGAAGTCAAATTCTCCAAGCGCAGCTGCAACCATTCGGGCATCAAGGTGACAGCCGCCATGGGTGTTAATCTGGACCGCCTTTGCGCCCATTGCCCTGATGCGATCAGCATCCTTTTCCGTCGCCAAATCACCTTCAATAACGGCGATGCGGTATTTTCCGGAAAGTACCCTGACTGTTTCCTCCAGCAATGTAGTCTTTCCGGCACCAGGCGAACTCATCAAATTGATGACCAATGTCTTTGTCGTTTGAAACAAATCACGGTTGAATTCAGCCGCCCTATTGTTATTGGTTAACACGTCCGTTCTTAATGTTACTTTCATTACCGATTACTCCCTTCATATGATAGAACTTGGAACGTTTCTCCTGCCAGCACCTTGCCAGAGGGGATGTTGCAACTCGGACAAAGGGCAATTTTTTGCTCCGGCCGATATTCCGAATCGCATAACACACACTTTGCTTTTGCCTCTTCAAGGTGGATGACAAGTTCTGCCGTTTCAGAAAAAATATGCGGATTTTGATCCCGGAAAATATCAAATGCCATTTTTAAAGCATCCGGCATGGCATTGGCGATATCCCCGACAATCAATTCAATCTTTTCAATTTTCCCTAACCCGTTTACGGCAGCATCTTCTTGAACCAGTTGGATGATATCCCCCATTAATGACATTTCATGCATGTTCATCACCTACTTCTTAAACTTGGTTAATCCAATTAAATATTGATGGTCCTTTACTTTAATGGGCAGTGATTCAAGTTTTAGGTCCCCGGTACTCGTCTTAAAATTAAATTCCTTTTGGCAATTCAAACATTTCCCGCTCAGGTTCAAAGATGTCAGGATAATAATCGCGGAGCATTCTGGGCACACCCCGCTCCTCGCTTGAATGTTTGATTCTTGACGGGAGATTACGATCGGTTTTCCAGCAAAAAACTTCATTTCCAGGTCTGAATAAAGCTCACTTACGTTCATCAAGGGTACCCAGGTGATTCCCAATGCCCTGTCCGCTGCTTCTTCCACCGTTTCCAAGTCATCAGCCAGAAATGGTTCATAGGCCAATTTGACGGTGGAAAACAGGCTCCTGGCCATCTCTTTTAGGAAGTCCCCGCGTTTCATGGTACCGTACTCCAGGCTTTTACTTGATTAATGACAGCGTGCGCAAGTTCACCAAGTCTTGCCTGGTTCGTTTCCGTCAACCCGATTCCCAACTCAAGCGAGGTTGGCTGCATGCCATACATGACAATTTGGTTCGGGTATTGCTCCCGCAATTTTGCCGCAAGCAAGACTTCCTGGAACCCCATCTGGTGAATGGACATCTTGATGCCAAAGTACGCAGGGATTTCATTGCCCTCCAGCCTAATAATGGAACCCCCTGGTTTGCCGGCATTGATCGCATCAATAATAATCAGGTTTTCGGCGTCCTCCACAGGGCCAAGCAGCTTCATTCCATCTGTCAATCCTTCAACGATTTCAATATTTTCATAGTCTTTTAAGGCAGTTTCTAAAATCGGCAGAAGATAGATGCCAACACCTTCATCTGAAAATAATGTGTTGCCAATTCCTAAAATGGTAATTTTATCCGTATTCATCTGCATGCTCCGATCTATAAATTTGACCCTAAATTATTCCTACTTTTATGCTATCACTCTGATAAGGTAATAACTGTGAATAATTTTTAAACCTTTTTTGAAAAAATCAAAAAAATTTCACATTTAAATGGAAACAGCTAAAAAGAAATTGGAGCATCCATTATCCTATTCCTCGACCGGAAAAGGATAATGGCGTACTCCAATTCGCTTTATACACATTACTTATGTTTTTTTTCACCAACTGCCTTCTTTGGTTCAGTTTTATAGCCAGTAAACATGGATGAGATGGAACCGCAGCGTTCAAGGTAATCATCACGGAAGGCCAAGTAAACATGCAGCACGATAAACAACATGAAGGCCCACGCAGTCCAATGATGCCATGAACGGCTCAGGTAGCTGTCCCCGAAAATATATGGAACCCATGCAAACATCTTAGCCCATACTGTTTCCTTTTGCGGCTCAAAATACATATAGAAACCGGTCAGGATCACAATCAAGGATCCAAGATAGTTGAAAATCCAATAGCTTAAATATGCGAGCGGATTATGGCCCACAAAGTGCGGCTTTTTATTTGGCAAGAACAAATAAAACTTAATCGTTTCCCAGGTATCCTTCCAGAATACCCAGCGCAACGGGTTAAATTTAGAAAACTTGTTTCCCATAAAGCACCAATACATCCGATAGATAAAGGATGCTGTAAACACAAACGCGGTAAAGAAGTGAATGTATCTAGTCCAGCCCATTAGGTTTGAATAATAGGCTTCTTCCGGAATTCCCGCTCCGGCAAAAGGTTTTCCAATATAAATACCTGTTAACATCAAAATCACGATGCATACTGCATTAACCCAATGGTAAATTCTTATCGGCAATTCCCACACATAGGCCTTCACATCATTTTCCATAGTGGTATATTTGATTGGCTCTTCCGGGTGGTAGGAACTCTCGCTGTTTAAAACTGTAGGTTTCGGTAAGGTTCCCGGAGGCTGGGTCGGTAATTTAGGCGCACCCATTTGTCTCCCCCCTAACCTAAACGGATTTCGGTCATTTTATTAGTTTCCAAATCAGTCAAATGAACGGCACAAGCAAGGCATGGGTCGAAAGAATGGATAATCCGCATAATTTCAAGCGGCTGATCCTTGTCAAGCATCGGAGTTCCTTTTAATGCTGCTTCATAAGCGCCGATTTTATTTTTGTGATCCCTTGGTGATGCATTCCAAGTTGTCGGTACCACCGCCTGATAGTTTTTGGTTTTACCGTTTTCGATATCAATCCAGTGTCCCAGCGCTCCCCTTGGCGCTTCCATCCAGCCAACACCCTTGGTGCGCTCCGGCCATGTGCTCGGCTCCCATTTGCTTCTGTCAAACGTAACTTGATTGCCGTTCTTGATATTTTTCAATAACAAATCCATATCATTGCGCAGCCATCCAGAAATAAGCACGGTTTCAAGTCCGCGCGCCACAGTTCTGCCAAGTGCGGACTGCAATGCAGAAATTGGCAGATTCAGCTTTTGCAAAGTTTCATCAACAATGCTGACAATCTCTTCTTTTCCTGAGGCATAGCCAACAATCATCCTCGCTAATGGTCCGGTTTCCATTGGATGTTCCTTCCAGCGCGGCGCTTTTAACCAACTGTATTTATTTTCGGTATCCAATTGTTTATAAGGTGCTTTCGGTCCGGTATAATTAAATTCTGTCTCGCCAACAAATGGATGCTTTCCTTTTCCGGTTTCTTTGCCATCATAGGTGTACCAGGAATGGTCGATAAATTCCTGTACATGCTTAGGATCTTTAAGATCGACTTCCAATACTTCGTTAAGATTTCCGTTTAACACTACACCTCTTGGCATCCGATACAGCTTGTAATCGTAAATATCGCCGGTCGAGAAATCGCCATAGCAAAGATAATTATTCAAGCCGCCGCCATATGTCCAATCCTTATAATAGGAGCCGATGGCGAGTAAATCAGGAATATAAACCTGGTTCACAAATTCTCTAGCCTGATCAATGATTCGCGAGACATGCATAAGCCGTTCAGCATGGATTCCATTATCGCTATTGATATCAAGCGGCGTTGCCATCCCCCCGACAACATAATGCGGATGAGGGTTTTTGCCGCCGAAGATAGTATGGATTTTGACAATTTCCTTTTGCCAATCCAAAGCTTCAAGATAGTGGGCCACAGCAAGCAAGTTTACTTCCGGTGGCAGCTTATAGGCTTTATGTCCCCAATAGCCATTTGCGAAAATCCCCAACTGGCCACTTTCAATCAGTTTCTTGACCTTATTTTGTACATCAGTGAAGTAACCTGGGGATGATTTTGGCCAACTTGAGATGGATTGGGCAATCCTTGATGTTTCTGCAGGATCCGCCTGCGTCGCACTGACGACATCGACCCAGTCCAAAGCATGCAAATGATAAAAATGAACAACATGGTCATGGACAAACTGAGCTTCGTTCATTATGTCTCGAATTAAATGAGCGTTTCTAGGAATCTTGATTTTTAGTGCATCTTCTACAGCCCTAATCGAGGTTAAAGCATGTGTTGTCGTACATACACCGCAAATGCGCTGTACGAAAGCCCAAACATCCCGAGGGTCACGGTCCTTTACAATCAGTTCCAAGCCTCGGACAGAAGTGCCGGAACTATATGCTCCCTTAATGATACCGTTTTCATCAACATCCACTTCGACACGCAGGTGGCCTTCAATTCTAGTAATCGGATCGACAACTATACGTTCACTCATTCTTCGTCACCTCGTTTATCATCAAGCTTTCTTTTGACTACCGTTCCGGCCGCATGAACGGCAACACCAGCAGTGGCAAGTCCGACAACAGCCATACCGACCGCGTCAGGATTCATGGTTGTCTGCGTACCAGGGATTTTCGCCCTTCTAGTGAAGAATGGCCCGTTATCCCAGAAATCTTTTTCCGAGCAGCCAATACAAGGATTTCCAGACTGAATCGGGTAGCTGACTCCACCATTCCAGCGCATTTCCGCACAAGAGTTATAGGTAGTCGGTCCTTTGCAGCCGACTTTGTATAAACAATATCCCTGTTTTGCCCCCTCATCATCGAAGGATTCAACAAATAACCCTGCATCGAAATAAGCGCGGCGGTTACATTTATCGTGAATTCGGTGGCGATAAAAAGCCTTCGGGCGGCCAAATTGATCTAATTCCGGCAGTTTTCCAAATGTAATAATGTGAGCAATGACACCCGTCATAACCTCGGCAATTGGCGGACAGCCAGGTACAAGGATAATTGGAGTATCTTTTACAAAGCTAGTGACTGGCTTGGCACCGGTCGGATTAGGATGGGCAGCCGCAATGCCTCCCCATGATGAACAAGATCCATAAGCAACTATAGCCATTGCACCAGCGGCCATTTCTTTGAAAGTTTCTTTTGCTGATATCCCTCCAACCGAAAGGAAAGCATCATCATCAGGGATACTGCCCTCAACAGCCAGGACGTATTTGCCTTTGTAATCCTTTAAGACCTGTTTCATGGCCGCTTCTGCCTGATGGCCGGATGGTGCAGAAAGCACCTCTGAATATTCTAGTGAAATCATTTCCAGCAGTACACTCTCCGTCTTTGGCTGTGACGAACGAATAAAGGATTCCGAGCAGCCCGTGCAATCCTGAAATTGCAGCCATACTACAGGTACCCTGGTTTTTGTTTCCATGGCTTTTACAACCTCGTCTGACTGTGTGAATTCTAGCCCAAGCGTTGCGGCTAGTGCGGTACACATTTTCAGGAAGTCACGACGGCTAAAACCATGGTCGATTGCGGCTTCATAAACTGTTTTATGTCTTTTCATCCGCTACCCCTCCACATTATTAAAAATAGGAAAAAACTTGATTTCAAGGCAATTGTAGTATACTTTAGGACTTTCGTCTTAATTTTTCAAAAAAATACACAAATCCTTCTTAACTGCATTCTTAACATATTCTTAATTAGAATCATGAAAATCTTGGAAACTGTCCATCCCATAAAATTAGACTTATACATCAATTTGGTATAAAAAAGACCTTAAGACTTCTTAAGGACTTAGGGTGTTGAGAAACTCTCGAAAACCTTTATTATATTTATTATCTTTAACAATTGATTGCGTTAATTTGTTTTAATATTATTTAGAAATAGACTATTCGACATATCTGTTGATTTGCGCTCCAGGCACTTCGCTTTCCGCGGGCGTGCCTGGGAGCCTCCTCGGCGCAAGCGCCTGTGGGGTCTCCCCCTGCCCCGTACTCCCGCAGGAGTCTTCGTGCCTTCCGCGCAAATCAACAGGTGTTATTAATTCAACGAGTAACTCAACTAATTATTATTAAAAACAAGTGGATCCTGTTCCGCATTATTCTACGATTAGTTGGAGCCCTAAACAATCGCTTTACTAATATCTTTCAAGATATTTTTGATGAAATTGTTCTTCATGTATTGAATCACAAAATGGTTGGTGGGTGTTTATTATTTACTGATTCAACTCATTTAAAGTCAAACGCCAATAAACATAGTTTACAGAGGAAGAAATAGAAGCAGAGATTCGAAAATATTTTTTGAAGCTTAATAATATAGCTATAGAATAGGAAACAATTAAATCGCTTATCAATACCATGTGGAGAGCTATATAAATTTAGAAAAAAATTGAACGAATCATCGGGGACTCGTGAAGAGCTGCACGGGCTTCTCTACTGCCAGTTACGAGGGATAAAAATGCGAGTGAACATGCTCTTCTAACCGCAGCTTGCCAGAACATGAAAAAGATTGCGAAATACTTATTCATACTGAAAAAGGTGTGTTGCAATTCTTTAGGTTGATTATCTCCTGTTGATTGGAGCGGAAGGTGCGAAGACTCCTGCGGGAGTACGGGACTGGGGAGACCCCGCAGGCACGGAACGTGCCGAGGAGGCTCCCCGAACTGCCCGCGGAAAGCGAAGCACCTGAAGCGGAAATCAACAGGCTCATTACCAGGGGCAATTTTTAATAAAATCGGCAATTGAAATTCCGATAAAATAAAAATTGCCGAGAAAAATACCTTTCTCGACAATCTGAGACCTTGAGGCATCTTCCTCAAGGTCTTTTTTTATACTTCTACCAATTCATTTTCTTGTTCTTTTTTTAATTTCTTCCGATAGACGAATTTTGATAAATTAATGCTGATTTCATATAAAAGCAATAGTGGCATTGTGACTACAAAGTCTGACATAAAGTCAGGTGGGGTGATGACAACCGCGATTAAGACCAACACAAAATATGCGTATTTGCGAACTCTGGCCAAAACAAACGGGTTAATAATCCCAATTGAAGTTAAAAACATGACTACAACCGGCAATTCGAACAGCACACCAAATGGCAATGTCATATTCATAATGAAATTGAAATACCGTTCAGCAGTAAAGTTGGTAACAAACATATCTTGCCCCATGCTGATCAAAAACTTGAGAACCATCGGAAAGATGGCAAAGTAGCCAAAAGCAAGCCCTCCAATAAATAGCAGAAACAGTGCCGGAATATAGGATAAGGTGATCTTTCTCTCAAGCGGTTTTAATGCGGGTTTGACGAACAGCCAGATTTGCAAAGCAAGAACCGGGATTGTACCGGCAATCGCAACAACGCCGGCAAGCATGAAATAAATCCACATGATATCGCTTGGACCAAGCACCAAAAGCTTGGTGTCACCGACAAACCATTTATAGATATCACCCACGTAAATAAAACCAACGATAAAAAAGACTACAAAAGCAAGAGCTGAAATGATAATTCTTTTCCGTAATTCCTCTAAGTGGTCAACCAATTGCAATTCTTTATCTTCCATGTATTTCCCCTGCCAACTCGTAAATTACTACGTTTTCTCACATTCATATAGGTGAAAAACCGAGAAGAAAAGGTGCAAGACATGAAATCTTACACCTATTTGCTCAATTTTTCCTTTTCTTCTTTGATGTCCTCGATTACATCATCGGTAAGTTCACGCGTTGATTTTTTAAATTCCTTCAAAGTTTGGCCGAAGGCGCGTCCGATTTCAGGCAATTTTTTTGGTCCAAAAATGATAAGGGCAAGTGTTAAAATCAAGATTAATCCTGGAACTCCAATATTTGAAAACATACTGTCCATCCCCTTCAAATTTAATTGTTTCTACTACGATTATAGTATTGAAATATCAATTTGGGATAATTATTTGAAATAATTCATAGTAAATTCACATATCCAATAAAAATTTGGTTACTGTGATATTTGGCATTTCCAATTTCATGCTCTATTAAATTTAACAATATCCCTTGTGTAAGTCAATGTAGATTATCAAATTAAATTTTTAAAATATTTTGACAACTAATACATTTTTGCATATAATTGGAACATTAGAACCATTATTAAGGAATTTCTTAAGGATAAGGATGTGAGTTGGATGGAATTTTTTCTATGCAGTTTTGATGGGGCCTTGCCGGTTGAGGTAACACTAGATGATGACAACGGAAGATACACCATTCGGAAAAGCGATCGCAGTGGAGAATACTTTAATAGCCCAAAAGAATTAATAACCTGGATTAAAGCACATTTCCATGAGGAAGAATTTTGCCATCCACACGAATTCCGAGGCATGCTTGCGAAATTGGCAGAGTACGAATTGAATGGAGTTAACTGGTAAACAAAGAAGCACCAGCGTCGCTGTGCTTCTTTGTTTATTACGGCTTTGCATTTGTGCGCTGGTAAATTCTGAATTCATAATGATACGGGTTTTTTTCATCCTTCATTCCCTGTTCGCAGGAAATGAGTTCCCAGTCATGTTCAGGATATTCAGGGAAAAACGTATCCCCATCAAATTTTTCATGAATCAAAGTAATATATAGCCGATCAGCATAAACGAAGGTTGCTTTAAAAATTTCCGCCCCGCCAATAACAAAGATTTCATCATTTTGTTTTTTACAGTAGTTGATAAAGTCTTCTACAGAATGGACAACGGTACATCCCTCCGATTGGAAATCCGGCTGCCGGGTTATAATGATATTTTCTCTCCCAGGGAGTACACGTCCAATCGATTCATGAGTTTTCCGACCCATTGCGATCGGGTGTCCCATCGTCACCCGTTTGAAAAACTTTAAATCCTCAGGCAGATGCCATGGCAGCTGATTATTTTTACCGATGACGCGATTTTCATCCATGGCCACTATAAACGAAATCATACGCTTACGACTCCTTTAATATGTGGATGCGGGTCGTAATTTTCCAATGTAAAATCTTCAAATTGGTAGGAGAAAATGTCTTTTACATCCGGGTTGATTGTTAATGTTGGCAACTTCCGCGGTTCCCTTGTTAACTGCAGCTTGACTTGCTCGATGTGGTTTTGATAAATATGGACATCCCCAAAAGTATGGATGAATTCTCCAGGCTTCAATCCGCAAACCTGGGAAATCATCATAGTAAGCAGCGCATAGGATGCAATGTTAAACGGAACCCCAAGAAAAACATCAGCCGAGCGTTGGTAAAGCTGGCAGGATAATTTGCCGTCAGCTACATAAAATTGGAACATGCAATGGCATGGCGGCAGTGCCATTTTGTCAATTTCGGCCACATTCCAGGCGTTGACGAGCAGCCTGCGTGAATTTGGATTTGTTTTAATTTGCTGGACCAATTCGCTGATTTGATCCACAGTGTTTCCGTCCGCACCTGTCCAGGAGCGCCATTGATGGCCATAAATCGGTCCAAGTTCACCGTTGTCATCGGCCCACTCATTCCAAATCCGAACACCATTTTCCTGAAGGTAGCGGACATTCGTATCACCGTTTAAGAACCATAACAATTCATAAATAATTGATTTTAGATGCAGCTTTTTGGTCGTCACCAGGGGAAATCCTTCCTCCAAATCAAACCTCATTTGATAGCCAAATGTGCTGATGGTGCCCGTTCCGGTCCGATCACCTTTAACGGTGCCATTTTCCAATACGTGCTTGCATAAGTCTAAATATTGTTTCAAAATCCACACTCCTCTATCTTCCATTCATATTATCCTATTTTAAGTTACTCAAGGCTCTTTATCAATTCAAAAGTTAGCGGAGCTTTGACATGTAATAGATTCCTAGTTTCTTGGGATAAATAATACATTGCAAAAGCTTCCGCAAAATATTCCTCCGGATAAAGAAAATAGCTGTTCCCAGGGAACAATTGATGATGTTCTTTTTCCCAGATTTCGTGGAATAACTGTTTTTCACTGATATTATCATATATATAATGGTCAATTGAGTGCGCCATTTCATGCAATTCCAGGTTGATGGTGCCGTGTCCCCTACCTTTTTCACTTGCGCCGATTTTGACTAATACGACCTTCCCACCGCCGATGCCGGGGACGTCATCCCAGGTAGCGTTATTTTGATAGCCTCTGGGGGTTATTCCTTTTAAATGACTGGCGGTTCGATTATCGGTGAGCTTGCCGGTAAACATCTTTAGGGTGATTCCTTGATCATGTATTTTAGCCAAAAGGGAATCTGGCAATTTACTGATTCTATTAATAATCCCAGCTGCCTCGTTTTGATTAAAGGCTTGTTTGGGCAGGATGACTATTTGCTTCACGCTAGTGGATATGTTGTTGTTAATCGTATGGGAAAGCCGCGAACTTTTTGGAAAGTCAGCAAGCCTGATACCATCAATGGATGCTTGTGAAGTGGTAATCGAAATTAGGGACAAGCTGAGAATCAAAAATGCGATAAACCATTTACGCATGCTATCCCCCCATAAAAAAGTATATTAATAGAATTATAGCATGGTAAAACAATCGAGGGATTTGTATATAACAGGAAAGTCTGGATATCATTACAAAAGCCGCCTAGAAAGGCGGCTTCTCTAATCAATCCTAAACTTGCAATCCAAAATTGCGGCATAGGGCGGCAAGTCCACCGGCGAACCCGCTGCCAACGGCATTGAACTTCCAATCGCCGTTATGGCGGTAAAGCTCGCAAATCACTACCGCGGTTTCAACAGAAAAGTCCTCACCAAGGTCAAACCTTAAAATCTCTCGTCCAGTTTCTTCATCGACAACCCGGACAAACGCATTGCTGACTTGGCCAAAATTTTGGTTCCTTGCCTCTGCATCATGGATTGTCACGGTGATCGCAATCCGATGGATATGTGATGGAACTTTGCTGAAATCAATTTTGATTTGTTCATCGTCTCCGTCACCTTCACCGGTACGGTTATCTCCGGTATGCTCAACCGCACCTGAAGGATCCTTCAAATTATTATAAAAAACGAAATCCAAATCGTTTACTACCTGACTATTGGCATCGGTCAAGAATGCCGAAGCATCCAGGTCAAAGTCGAAACCGCCATGATACCGGTTTGTGTCCCAGCCCAGCCCGACGATTGCTTTGGTTAGACCTGGGTTTGTTTTCGTTAAATCAATTCTTTGCCCTTTTGATAAGTTAATCCCCATTCGTATCACCTCATACTAATCGATTAGCTATAAGAACGAACTACTTCACTTAAGCCTGACGCATTGTTCCCAGTTCCAATTGCCGCAAACTTCCATTCATTGTTGTGGCGATAAAGCTCTCCAGTAATTAAACATGTTTTTCCACTGTAGTCATCCGATAAATTATAATGAATTAATTCCTGATGATTGCTTGGATTTACCACCCTGATAAAGGCATTACGAATCATGCCGAAATGCTGCTTGCGCTTAACGCAATCATAAATATTTACGACGAAAACAAGCTTTTGAATATTAGCAGGGACCCTATTTAAATCAATGATAATTTGCTCGTCGTCACCATCGCCATCACCGGTCAAGTTATCACCTGTGTGCTGGACACTTCCGTCGGCACTTCGTAAATTGCCAAAATAAATGACATCTTTATTATTTTGCAGGCGGTCATTTGCTCCCAGCATGATGACCGAGGCATCACAGTCGATATTGGCCCCGCCGCCGCCGCCAAACAGAGAACCGAAGAAACCACCGCCGCCTGAGCTTTGAACAGGATCCCAACCTAAGCCTACCACAATTTTTGAAAGTCCTGGATTTCCTTTTGTCAGATCAACACGCTGGCCTTTTGTCAGATTAATTGCCATTATTCTTCACCTCATCAAAATAATATTAGTATTGCTGTTTAAGTTGCTTAAAGTTTTCCTGAAGCTGTTCCAAACGCCTTGTACCTTCTTGGCGCAGGCGTTTGTTTTCATCTTCGATTGCCTTTGTTTCCTGCATGCCTTTGATGATGATATTCCATGATTCTTCGATTGTTTCAATTTTAATGCTTGGCCCGCCGGCGAGTCTGGCGATATCCGCACTTTGCTGTGAAATATTTTGCGCATTTCTGAGCAGCATTTCATTGGTACGGCGGTCGAGCTCGCTCATCGAATCGGCCACAAGCTTTTGCCTTTTGGCGGCAACAGCCTGAATCAAGCCATTTTTAAAAATAGGGATGGTCGTCACAAAGGCGGAATTGATTTTCCCAATCAGCTTCGTGTTTCCTCGCTGCAGCATTCTGATTTGTGGTGCTGTTTGCAACGAGACCATTTTCGCCATTTCCAAATCGTAAATCCGTTGCTCCAATAACTCAATCGCATTGCGCAGCGAATCGAGCTGCATTGAAGCGAGCTGGTCGCCAGAAGCGGCTTTTGCTTCTAGTTGCGGGAGTTGGTTATTTTTCAAATCCTCTACCTTCAATTCCCCGGCAACTACGTATTTTTCAAGGGTTAGGTAGTACTGATAGTTTTGCTCATACATGGACTCCAGGATATTGGTGGAATCGACCATTTCCTGCCGGTATTTGGAAATCTCCACATAGACCTTGTCGATTTCCCCACCCATTGTTTGATATTTGCCAAACAGCTTTTCAACCATTTTCTCGCCTTTTTTAAACAGCTTGCTGAACAGGCCGCCTGATGACTTTTGAAAGTCCTTTGGATCAAATTTATCCATAATTTTTCCAAGCTGCTTTAAAAGCTCCCCGGAATCCTCTACCTTGGTTGAACGCATATTCCCGAGGATTTGATCGGAAAACCTGGAGATTTGCTCTGCCGGTTCCTTCCCAAACTCTAAAACCTGAATTTGATCCCGTTCATCAATTGACCGGGCCAGATTTTGAATTTCCGGTTCCTTTCTTAATGCAAACTTAATGTCAGATACTTTTGTTTCTGTCAGCAAGTCTTCCGCAGGCTGAGGCGTTAAACCACTGGATGAATTTGGTGATAAGTTCACTGGTTAATCTCCCCTTAAATTTTTTAAGATTCCTTGAAAAAGCCCTTTTTTAAAAATGGACACGGAAGGTTCCTTATATTCCAAATCAAAGACTACATCCTCAAGCCAATGAATATCAAATAATTGCTCATGTAAATAATTTTCAATATCGTTATGGCCGGTCGGATTGTACACAATAAGATCAATCCCAAACTGATTCAGCAGGAGCAGCAGCGCTGCATCCGATCTCGTAAGCATGCCCGTTTTTTCATTGTTAAAAATAATTAGCTTTGGCACCTGCTGTGAATAATCGAATTTCTCCAATAACTGAATCACTTTCTTCGGCATAAATATGGCCTGGGTAAATAAATAAATCTTTACCTCTTCCATGGTCTCCATCGGCAACGGCTTTAAACCCGGTTTGTCACAAATGGCCCTGACCGCATTGGCAATCCCTTTTTGCAGGCCCGACGGTAAAAACGAATAGGGCCAATAGTGTGCCGACAGGACTTTGTCAGGATTAATTAATCCGTCTTTACCCAGCGCATTCCGATAATGGAATCGGAAGTCACTGTTGCTTGGTATGGTAAATGGAAGCTGTCGGACCAATAAACTTTCCTCTTGCTCGTCAAGTGAATGCAGGCGTTCCCAATATTCCTTGCGATTTCTGCTGACGCCCTGGATTTTGGCAAACACGGATGGAATTTTGACCTGTCCGTTACCCACTGCAAAATCAGGACGAATCATCGCAATTTCTTTCGAGATGATAAACAATTCATCATAGGTTGTTTTTAATGTAATCGAAGAAGGGGTATAATCCCTTAACTGCCAAGGTTTATAGAGGCCTGAACCCTCCTGGTTTAAGATTGTTTCAATTTCTTTGGAGGCCCGGTATGCAACCGTTGTTTTCCTGCTCCGCTTCTCTTTTGGGAACGATTCGGGCGGAAGCAATTTCGGATATTGATGAACGAATGCCCCGTCTACCACCATCCCGGCCAAAATATCCTTACCCTCAGGATGAAAAATAACGATGTCACAGCCAAGATTAATTAAATAAAATAAAAAGTACTGGTGGCTTCTTTTAAAGTCGCCATACCATAAAAATTTGGGCATCTCCCGCTCTGGGTCGGCAATATCAAGCAGTGGCTGCAAATGGTTGATCGACCACTTGATTAAATCAACAAGAATCCGCCTTAATTCTTGATTTTTTAAGCCGCCGTTTTCCTGGCTCGAGTATAGTTCAAGGGTTGCAATCATCGCTTCCCTAAGTTTGCGATGTAGAGCAGGAACTGGTGATTTTAGCAGCAGCTTTTCTCCTTCTAAAAAAGCGGTAAAGCGATTTACTGACAGATTCTGCTCCTGGTTTATATTCAATACCCTTTGAATTGATTGAAACAATGCATTTTCAATCGATTTATCGAGCGTATCCGCACTTAATAAATGGAGCTTCCATTGCTTCTCCGCAATATAATCAAATAACTGATTATAATATTCATCCGTGTCAATGGGAACTCCGAGGAATTCCGCAATTACTTGACTGATTTCAATTGTCCCCTTTTCTATTGAAAAGTCAGGCCGTTCCGGAAGCGGCTTTTGCAGCATTCCAAGCCAATTTTCATAAGAGAGGGACCTTAACGGGCGGATGTTTAATTGATTTAATGATGGATTCATTTCATAATCCCCCCTACTAAAGCAAAACATGGATTCAAAGATAGCAGATTATGTAAGGTTCCTTATCATCATATCATAGTTGGCTTAATGGTTCATTTGTTTATACGAGTCCAGCAAAAAAATGTTTCACATTAAGCTGAATTTTCACCATTTTCACCTTTATTCTTGTCCCTACATAGTATTGAGTACTGATAATAAAGTAGGTGACCAATTTGCGTTTTTTATATAAACGTCCCCGAAGCGATGCGATACAGGAAGAACTGGATACATTAATGGAGGTCATGGCTTCCGAGATGTTTATTTATCTTGATTTATTTGTATTCAGTTTGATTTTTACCCTTTTTCTTTCCCCTGTCCTAAAATCACTGGCCTTGTCTTGTCTTTTCCTTACAGCCTGTTTCAGCTTATTTTCATGCATTTATTATTTTCTGGTCAGTCGGTTCTTCGGAAAGGATTAGCTTTTTAGACATACTAGATTTAGAAATTGCTTTAGAATTTCTTCACTGGCTGCTGCTCCGCTGCTTTTCGTGAGGATAAAGTCCTTACCTTCCGATAGGTTGGCAAGCTCGCCATGGTTGGGGACAAATCGATGTTGGCAGTGCTGCAAAAAGTCCCAATCGAGAATAGAATCCCCCGCTCCAGCAATCATTTTCATGCCTTCGCGATTGCTAATAAACTCAAGTGCCATGCCCTTGCTGACCGCTTTCGGGATAAAGTACAACTTCCTGCCTTGCAGGGACATTCTCCAGCCTGAACGGAATACTAATTCCTGAAGGTAAGTCCTGTCATTAACAAGTGGCAGAGATTCCAAAATATAATAGAAAAAATACCCTCCGGCCTGCTTTAATTGGCCGGTTATCTGGATTTCATTCCTTTCCAGAATCGACAGTAATTCTTCTTGTGAGACAGATTCCCGCTTCATTTTTTCGGCAATCAGCTCCGTCCAATCATTCAGTTGTTCCCCCTTGTATAAAATCACGGCACCATTGGCAGTAATCGCGTAGGGGAAACATTCCCTATCTTCAAATATAACAAACCGGTTGAACTGCTCAGTGATCCTCGTGGTAACAGGGATAAATAAACCGCTTTGAGCTACCTCTCGTAATGCATTGTAAGCACCCTCTGGCATATACGACACCCAGCGGCCATCTTTTTGTTCCACCGGTTTAAGTCTTATTGTCTCATTTTCGCCTAACTCAAGGATTGCCCGTTCTGAATAGACAATCGTCCTGTCAAGGTCAGATGCAAATATCATGACTGATTCCCCTTGACTGATTTAATAATGCCGCAGCAAAGATAGGTAAGGTCCGGATAATCGACTACCTCTACCCCTTTTTCTTTTGCAAGCATAAGAATGTGCTGAACATATGGACTTGACGAGTCTCGCATTAAAATTTTCCAAGGAACTCTTCTCAGCAAAACCCGGGTGGTTTCGCCTACACCTGGTTTAATGAAATTCGAATGATCAATTGCAAATCGAGCTTGAATTCGCTTCACATCTTCCATTCCGGTAAATCCAGCTGTCAGCTGCTCGTAATTTTTTTGCAACGCAATTTCTTCTGCCTTTTTGAAGATGGAGGGAAATTCATTCGCAATGATGTCGATAAAATCATTCGAGACATCTTCATCAATCAGATGCCGGTAAAACTTGGCGCCGTGGAAATCATCACTATTTATATATGCCTTATTTAAAACAGTTCGGCTTACAAGGCCCGAAACAGTTGAATTTAAGCAGGCACTAGGTATCAAAAAGTCTTCTCTCGTTCCAAACAGGGTTGTGCAGCGGCCCGGGTCGGCGATGACTGCCAGAGTATCATCCAGATTTCCCCCATGTTTTCGTTGATAATCTCGACACGCCTTGGTTAACTCCAGCGAAATGGCCCCTTTTCCTGTCCAGCCGTCAATAAACTGGATGTTTCCGTCCGGGTGCTCACTTTTAATATAATGAATGGCATTTTCGTCAATTCCCCTGTCACGAATAATAGAAATACTATAATGTGGCAGGGAAACCCCATATTTCATCGTTAAATACCGCTTAATCAGAATGCCCACCGGCGTGCCAGCTCGGGCAAGTGACACAAGAACCGTGTCTTTCCCCTTTATATGATAAATTTGCTCAGCGACAACTCCGATCGATGCCGCCACTTTTTGTTTATATTGATGCAAGGTTTTCCAAAACAAATCAATGTATTCTGCAGGAGGCTGATATTCAATTGGCAGCGTCTCGCTGTAATGGCCCCCGGATTGCATTTGGAGCTCTCGATTGGCGGCGGAATCCTCCAGATTGACCTCGCTTAAATCCTTTAGCAGAAATAGTACATCCTGTTCTTGATAGGTTCCGATTTTTGCAGGTTTGTTCCTTGTTTGCCGCATGTGTTCTCACCTTTCAATTCGAAAAAAAGACAAGCTTTACCGAATTCAATTGTAATTTTTTCAATTCATTTAACATTAGCTCTAGAGCGTCAGCCTCTGGTTCTCTCTCAAAAAACAAAAATATCTCATCATAGCAGCCTGGCGGGATATTATAAACATTATGGGATATTTGCAAGTCTTCCGGATTCGGAAAGCTAATCCCGTAGCGCGCTCCATAGTCTTCTCGATTTTCAACATAAATTGGACTTCTCGTCGTTGATTGATAGAATACCCCGCTCCCCATGGCAGCGGCAATTTTCATTGGCAGATACATAAACTCCCCAGTCCCAAGACAAAGGGTTCTATCTCCGGACCTTCTTGATTTTAATAGATTGGCTGCTTCCCATGCCTGTTGATGGAGCGATTTATTTTCGCTGCTGTTTAAACCAAATCTTCCGGTTTCTTTTATAAAAGGCACTTGATTCAATGGATTTTCCGAAATAAAAGACGTTGTATGAAATAGGGGTGATAGGGATATGGCTTCGACATTCAGCTCCCCTTGTTCATTGGTATCATTTGTCTCGGAATGGTCCTTGATTTCTTTTAGCTGCTTGATGTGAACATTTCCCGCTAATAAACTGACAGTATGTATCGTGATTCCGAGTTCTTCTTCAAGCCGTGAAAATTCTTGGCGATTGGCATTGGAACGCCAATCCAGAATGGAAACAACCGTGTAGTCCGTCCTAGGAAAGCTTGCATGAATCGATTGGATGATATTAAGCGCCGTTTTCCCCGTTGTCATTTCATCATCTACCAAAATAATCTCCCGATCATTTTGAATCATTTCTAATGGTATATAACATCGATGGGAGGTGGCATGTGAATGCTCTTCCTCAAAGGTAACCTCAGGTGCATGGGAATCAATTTCCTCCCGGGTGGTATGGAAAAAGTCCGCCTGATGAAAGCAATCGAAAAAAGCGTGGCCCAGAGCCGTTGCCGTTTCGGCAAAGCCAATCACGACCGGATTGATTACCCCAGGAATAAACGGGCCAACCTGATCTGGCTCGTCCTGCAAAAAGGAATGGATCAGCCTTTCCCTTTCTGTTGCTCCTCCCCCCTTTACCGACTCCAAATATCGTGCGGCTAACAAAGCTGCAGTCAGGAGTCCTTTATTAGGGTGAATCGGCAGATGTTTGCCAAGCACTTTGCTGACAAACAAAAATGAGCGCTTTTTATTTATTCTCGCCGCCATTGTAAATAAATCCTCCATTGGCAGCCCGTACGGATTCTCCAAAACTTCCATCTCCGCCTCAATCGCGTCAAGAATACGAAACGTAGACTTCTTTTTTAATAAGGTCAATGTTTGTGAATTCTTCATGTAACACCCCGAAAAGCTTTGATTTAAAAATCGTTTTTTGTGCCCAATAATAATGGGGCTTAATTTCGTTCATTTTATTGGCAAAATCGCTTTTAACGACCCCGATATTCCCAGTTGCTGCGTTTACGATATTGATGGCATCAATATATTCCTCATAGGAAACAACATTTAGGGCCTGAACCACTTTAATATGTGAAGGATGAATAATTGTCTTTCCCGTAATGCCATTAGCAATATCCAGCATCGTTTCCTCGATTAACCCATCGAGGTGGTCATCAATCAGTTTTCTGCGCCATTTAATGCCTTCATCCCCATAGCGTTCCCGAAATGGAGTTGCCCTGAGTTGCGGCTTTAACACCCTGTCTTTGGCGGAAAAATACTCCCAGACCGGACCCGATACGACATAGGGGCTTTCATGTCTCCCAAAAACATTGATAATATCAGAAATACAGTCTCTTAAAACGGCAATATCGTAAACGGTTGTATCGGCACTGCGGCGAATTCCATACAAGCCGCTAAAATCGGTGGCCCCTATGCGGATATTAAGGATATGATCCCTAGAGCAGTCGGCTATTTTTTTGATGCCCAACAATTCTTCCATTCTCGTTTCCTTATGGATGATTTTGGGAGATTCAAGTATCGGCATCGCATAGAAAGGATGCTGTTCGGTATGTATTTGCTGCACCTGTTTCAGAATTTCCGCGCCGCTTTCAGATGAAAACTTGGGAATTACCACTCCGGTGAGGAGTTTGGATGCTTCTCCCATCCGGTCTATCAATCTGGCAAACTGCTCAAGGCTGCGAATTCTTATAAACATCAGCGGCAAATCGGCCGTTGTAATAAACCCCTTATCATGCTCGACAAACAATTTTAACAGCTCATCAACGAGCAAGCCTTCCGCATGTGGCACCTGATGGTCACCGACAGCGTCCTCAAGGTCGATAACAAGTGAGGTTAATCCGGCATGCTTCTTTGACAGAATTTCTTGATGGATATTCGGGCGGGTTGCCGGCATATAGAGGGTTGCGCCCAAACCGAAAGCCAAAAGCTCCCGTTCGGTATATTTCGTGAACTCTTGCGGTTTTTGATAGAAAAACTGTTCAATCTCATCTTCATGAAAATATGTAAAAAACCTCATTTTTCGAACCCCTCAGTCAGGTAAAAAATAAGGGAGACAACTCGCGTCAGCCCCCTTTTTAGCTAGATTATGATTGTTGTCCTTTGCCGGCTTCCTTCTTTTTGTTCATAAAGTGAACGACAAACGTTACCGCAAAGGTAATTAATAAGATGATAAAGAAGGTAGTATGCTCTACATGAATTCCGATTTGAGGGATAGCAAGAAGCATTTTCAGAGCAATTAAGAGAATTAATATATAGGCAGTTGTTTCAAGCTCCGGTACACGGTCAATTAGCTTCAAAAACACACCTGCAATTCCCCGCATCATTAAGACACCGAGCATTCCCCCTAATAATAGTACCCAGACTTGTTCACTTACACCAAAGGCAGCCAGGACGCTGTCAACGGAAAAAGCAATATCCATTAACTCAACCGCTGCAACCGTTCCCCAGAAGGTACCAAATAACCTGATAAGCAATCCACCTTTATTGATTCCGTGTTCTTCCTCATCTTCCGCTTGTGATTCGTTACGTTTATCGATAAAGTACTTAATGGACAGCCAAGCAAGATACCCTGCTCCTATTAGCTTGACCCACCAAAGCTTAATGAGGAAAACACCGACGCCAATCGCGATAAAACGAAATATATATGCACCTAATAATCCATAAAATAATGCCTTTTTCCGCTGTTTTTCCGGCAAATGCTTAACCATAACCGCCAGAACCAAGGCGTTGTCGGCTGAAAGCAGCCCTTCAAGAATAACAAGCGTACCAATAAGTCCCCAAGAAACCGGGTCTGTTAATACCTCACCCCACATTTCCCAATTAAAAAATTGTGCATACGTATCAATAATTCCCTGTAAAACCGACATTAAAAAAATTCCTCCTGGATGTATCACGAATTTTTGTAAAAAGACCCAGCGAGCGCTGGGTCTCTTGAATTATCTACTATTATCCAACCTGCAAACCGAAGTCTGTAGCGAGTGCCGCCAAACCGCCTTGGTAGCCGCTGCCGATGGCACTGAATTTCCATTCGCCATTATGACGATACAATTCTCCAACAACGATTGCTGTCTCAATGGAGAAATCTTCCCCTAAGTCATAACGAATCAGTTCTTCCCCGGATGCATCATTGAAAATACGGGCATAAGCGTTAGACACCTGTCCGAAATTCTGATTTCTGCTAGCCGCATCATGAATCGTAATCGTAAATGCGATGCGCTGGATATTGGCAGGAACTGCTGACAAGTCAATCTTTACTTGCTCGTCATCTCCATCACCGGCACCAGTACGGTTGTCTCCAGTATGTACGACAGAGCCATTTCCACCCTGAGGATTGTTGTAGAAAACAAAATCTGTTTCACTTGTAACTTTTCCATTTTCGCCTAATAAGAACACTGAAGCATCTAGGTCAAAGTCATGACCGCCGTCATATTTATTTGTGTCCCAGCCAAGACCGACAACTACCTTAGTCAATCCTGGATTTGTTTTTGTTAAATCAACTTTTTGTCCTTTTGATAAACTTATTGCCATGTTCATTCCTCCTAATTTGGTAATAGTCTATTTACGAGTTTTTCATAAAAAGGTTTCACAAATAAAAGATTTTTTTATTTGGTGATTATTGGCATCAACTCATCCAGTTTGGCGGAGTATTTTTATCCCAATAAATTGACCCGAGATCATGGTGGGATTGAAACTCATCATGATAGGTATGATAATGGAAATTAAACCAGTATCCTGCTTGTGGCGGATTGTCGCGTCTTACATGGAATCGTAAAATATCTTTCCCTGTTAATCGGTTTTTTATATGAAAAATTTTCTCAGAAACGCCAGCGCCGGGAAATTCTGTTATGGCCAAATTTTTCAGGTCATTCTCCGGGAAAAGGGCTGCAGTTTCTGCAATCGCCATTTCTATTTTTGGCAAGATTACATCCCTAAATTCGTTTTCAATCACCGGCTTTATTTTACTGCCAAACTTTTGATAGGATTGGAGTTCTGCGGAAGTGATCATTTCCCTTACAAACTCTTCTCTATCAAACTCTGATTCTTCTAAGTATTCATGGACCTGCGTGAAGCCGTTCTCAGACGATGGAACTTCAAGGACATCACGTTCAGCCGGCCCTTCGGCATTAACAGCATTTAAGAGCTGGGTAGGAGTTACCAGTCCAAACGTTAAAACTGAAATTAAAACAAACAGTGACTTACGCGCCCAACTTTTCACTCACAGCTCACCTCACTTCGACCGACTTTATATTTTAACGCCTATACAAAATGTATTATACTCCTTTTTTTGTAAAATTGGAAAATACAGTTTCCAATTTTCCTGCTATTTTTCAATAAAACCAAAATGAAATTTGGCATTTTTTCTGACTGATACCTTAAATCCGAATTTTTCAAAACGGTCGCTTTTATAATGGTCCTTTAAGACAACCCGTGATTTCGTGACCCTTAAGGCCTCCATAATCAGCGCATCGTCAAATTCATCGTTAATGGCAAATTTCGTTAAGCCCCTGATTCCAAAAGATTCTCGAATATTTTCATCAAACATCGGGTCAAAGTATACGCAGTCGTACGAGGCATCAGGCAGGCTTTTTAAAAATTGAAATGCCGGAGCGCGAACAACCTCAATCCGCTCCCTCGCCTCCTTCATTTCGGAAAAACCAGGGTCCCATGTGCACAGGCCTTCTTGGACAATATAAGCCACATATTTTTGCCCTTCAATTCCTATAACTTGTCCACTCTTCCCGGTTAAAAAGCTGGCCACAATGGCATCGCCGGCCAGTCCAAGGGTACAGTCGAGGATTTTTTTCCCTTTTGACAGCTGCGCTGCTTGTGCAAAAGGGTCATGTTCCCCTCGCAATAGCCGCTTTATGCGGAACATGGCAGAGTTGGGATGAAAGAAAAATGGTTCTGTCTCGCCTTTTTTATATAATTCCAGCCGCTCTTTTCCAACTACTAGACAATCGCTGTCGCAATCATGCTGCAGCAGATGAATTGATTTTTTTCTTCTAGGAACATACATGACATCAAGGGCATCCGCTATTCCTTTTGCTTTATCAATCATGTATTGATTGGTGCGTCCTCCGGTTGTCACAAACATCGTATCAATCCATTCCTATTTGCCAAAAAAGGACGACTGATCATCGTCCTTTCTGTCAGCAATATTTTTCGATTGCACCAAGCACATTTTGCATGACGGTTTCCATCGGCATGCCTTCGATGTCGTGGCGCGGAATAAAGTGAACCACCTTTTTATCTTTTACAAGGGCCATCGACGGCGATGATGGCTCGATTCCTTCAAAGTATTCGCGCATTTTGGCGGTCGCTTCCTTGTCCTGTCCGGCGAAGACAGTTACCAAATAGTCCGGTTTCTTGCCGCTGTTCTGAACTGCCTGTGTCACCGCGGGACGGGCCAAACCGGCAGCGCAGCCACAAACGGAATTGACGACAACAAGTGTAGTCCCATCTGCAGTTTCCATAAATTTCTCTACTTCCTCTGCTGTGGTAAGTTCTGCAAAGCCTGCTCTTGTCAGTTCAGCGCGCATCGGCTGAATGATTTGTTTCATATATTCTTCATACGCATTTGACATATTTTCCAACACTCCATTCTTTATTCCTTTTCTGTTTTCCTCGCTTCTGTCATTTGTTTCCAGACAGAACCTTTTGCCTCTTCGCCGCCTTCGATTCGTTCAATCGCCATTTTGATTTGCATGCTGACCTCGAATTCAGGGTCATTTTCCACTGCCCTCAATGCAGGAAGCGCCCGTTCGCCGCCAACTTCGTAGAGAAACATGGCTGCCCGCCAGCGCACCAATTTGCTTGGATCTTTTAACGCCTTGGCCATCTCGTCCTGGGCTTCAGGGAATCCAAGATCTGACAAGCAATCTCCTGCGGTTCTGCGGACTGTCACCGTCTTGTCATTCAGCGCTTTATACAACAGCGGCAATACGAATTTATCCTCAATCATTCCCAAATAAACAGTCGCTAATCTGCGAATGGATGGCTTTTCATCTGAAAGGGCCTTTTCCAGTACAGGCAAATCTTCCATTTCCGGGTCATCCATTTGCTCGAGGAGCTGATAACGGATTTGCCAGTCAGGATTTTGCAAATCTTCCAATGTGACCTTTTTTCGAGGCCGTTTTTGCTTTAGCTCGGATGTAGAATCAGGTGTTTGCGCCTTTTGGACCAGTTCGTCAAGCCGTTCCATCGGATAAGCGGCAATTAATTCCTCTACTACCTCCGGGCCGACTTGATCCATATCGCCGTAGCGAACCCCTTTATTATCCCATTTCCGCAGCAAAATATAGTTATCTTCTTGAAGCTGTGCTTTTTCTCTAGCTTTTAAAAAATACTCCGGCATCCCGAACCTTTTTTCAGTAGTTCCATCGGTTAATTTTACTTGAAGTGGAATCCCTTTGAACATCTGGACCTCCACTTTTATCTCGCCGAAGTGGTCGTTGATGGCTGTTCCGGTCTGTTCCATCCCTTGTGCCTTCTCGCCGAATGCCTGACGGACCTGTGGCAGCAATTCCTTCCAGTCATACTTGGCGTTTCGTTCGACGGCCAGAAAATCAGCAACATGGTAAACGCCCTTGATGCCCTCAATTTGCAGTATGGCTTGAATTACTGCGGGTGCTCCCGATGCTGTTTCTTTTTTATAATTATGGCTTTTTCCCATTGGCAGCTCTTGGTCAAGATTGATTTTCATTGTATTTGGGCTTGGCGTCGGTTCGATAGACTTAATTTTCATCTTACTCACCTTATTCTCATAATATTCTTTTTACAAGTTTAACATAATGGATAAGGTTCATTCATGTATGATGCTTTACATACTTTCGGCTAGTTCTGCGAGGTATTCCCAGCGTTCCATTAAGTATTCAAGCTTTTCGTTAAGCTCTGCCTCTTTTTTCATTAATTCTTGTAATTTAGTGAAATCACTGCCGGCCGTCGCCATTTCGGCTGACACTTCTTCAAGTGCCGCTTCTGTCTCGGCGATGATGTCATCAATTTCTTCCCATTCTTTCGTCTCTTTAAAGGTCATTTTTTTCCTTTTTTCCTTTTCCGGAGCTTTCGCAACAGGCTTTGGAGCGGCAGTTGTTTTTTGCGCTTCCTGGGCAGCCTCTTTTTCTAAATACTCGCTGTAATTCCCATAGAAGTAATCAATAATCCCTTCTCCCTGGAGCACCAGCAGCTGTTCGGCCACTTTATCGAGAAAATAGCGGTCGTGAGAAACAGTAATCACAACACCAGGAAATTCTTCCAGATAGTCTTCCAGCACTGTCAAGGTCTGGGTGTCCAAATCATTGGTTGGCTCGTCGAGCAGCAGGACATTTGGTGCCGTCATCAATATTTTTAACAAATACAAGCGGCGTTTTTCTCCTCCCGACAGTTTACGGATTGGGGTGCCGTGGGTATAGGACGGAAACAAGAAGCGCTCGAGCATTTGTGCGGCAGATATCGTTTTACCATCAGAGGTCTCGACAATTTGCGCCGTTTCCTTGATATATTCAATCATCCGCTTGTTCTCGTCCATATCCTCGCCTTCCTGGGTATAGTAGGCAATTTTCACGGTTTGCCCCATGATAAACTCCCCTTCATCAATCGGAATTCGTTTGGCAAGGATATTCAATAATGTTGATTTACCCGTCCCGTTCTTACCAATGATGCCAATTCGATCGCCTGGTTTAACCAGTAAATCAAAATGGTTAAGAATTGTTTTCGAGCCGTAACGTTTGGATCCGTTCTTTAGCTCAAACACCTGCTTACCGAGCCGGCTGCCGTTTAAGGAGATATCCAGCTTTTCACCCGAAGGTTTACCGCTAGAAAGTTTATCATCCAACTCATCAAAACGTTGAATTCTCGCCTTTTGCTTAGTAGATCTGGCCTTAGCACCGCGACGAATCCATTCAAGCTCTCTTCTAAACAGATTTTTTTGCTTTTCATAAGTGGCCGCTTCATTCTCTTCACGAATTGCTTTTGATTCCAAGAAGGCAGCATAATTGCCTTTATAGCTGTAAAGATTGCCGCCGTCCAATTCAAACATGCGGTTTGTGACTCGGTCCAAAAAGTAACGATCGTGGGTGACAAGCAAAATCGAGCCTTGATATCTGCTCAAATAATCCTCAAGCCACTTCACCGTATCAAAATCAAGATGGTTGGTCGGCTCATCTAAAATCAACAAATCGGGTTCGGCAATTAAAACCTGGGCCAAGGCAACCCTTTTCTTTTGCCCGCCGGACATATAGCCAACCCTTTGGCTAAAATCTTCAATCCCCAATTTGGTAAGGATCGACTTTGCGTTAGTGCTGGCATCCCAGCCATCGATAGCATCCATTTGTTTTTGCATGCGGAAAAGGTTGTCTTGGATTCTGGTATCGTTGGGAGCAGCATTCAATTCTAATAAGGTATTTTCATATTCCCGCATCAATTTTAAGATCGGGGCATCGCCGTGAAACACTTGCTCCAATACCGTTTTATCAGAAGCGAAATCAGGCTGCTGCGGCAAGTAGGATATGGTATAATCCTTTCCGGAAATAACCGCCCCATCATCCGGCTGGTCGATTCCAGCAACAATCTTTAATAAGGATGATTTTCCAGTACCATTAACACCGATCAGTCCCACCCGCTCTTTTTCGGCAATTGTAAAGGAAATCTGTTGAAATAATTGTTTTTCGCCGTATGTTTTTGAAACATTTTCTACTGTCAACATTTTCATGACTCTTGACCATTCCATTCCCGATAAAATTGTGCTAAAAATGTCTCCATCATTCGATGACGCTCTTCGGCCATAACTTTGGCGGTCTCTGTATTTAACAAATCTTTCAATTTTAACAATTTTTCATAAAAATGATGGATGCTGCTAGATTTGCCTTTGCGATATTCTTCGAGATTCATGTCTGTTCTTACTTGAATCGCGGGATTATAGATTTGCTGGCCCTTTTTACCTCCATAGGCGAAAGCCCTGGCAATCCCAATCGCGCCAATCGCATCAAGCCGATCCGAATCCTGGACGATTTTCGCCTCAATCGAAGTAAGTTCTGCACCCTTTCCGCCTTTATAGGAAATCGTATTGATGATTTCTTTTATATGGTGTTTGTCACCATCAGTGAGTTGTAGGGTATGTAAAAAAAGATCGAGTTTTTGCTCCCCTTTTTCCACACTGTCATTTAGCTTTTCATCAGGGATATCGTGAAGCAGCGCTGCCATCTCGATAATGAACGGATCGCCGGTTCTTTCCTGTTTAGATATATATATAGCATTCTTGCGGACACGGTCCACATGGAACCAATCATGTCCGGTAGAATCTTCACTCAGTTCATTCTGTACAAAAGTTTCTGTTTTTTTAATGATTATTTCCTTCATTTCTATGCACCTGCCTCATACCTTGCTATTTTATCATGAAAAGCAACAGGAAATGAAAAATAACCCCGAAATTCATCGAGGTTATTGAAATCTTCTTATTTTAGACCGTTAAACCAGCTGATCCCAAGGGTATTTTCACCAGCATGGACACCAATTACAGCACCTAAAGGGGCGCAATACACCTTTAGCTCAGGATACTTTTCCTGCAGCTCCCGCTTCCAATCAGATGTATGCTCTTCATGGAGCCCATAAAGCAAATAAACTTCTTTAAACTGATGTTTTTCATAGTCCTGTTTAAAGTAATCGAGAATTTTTTCCTTTGCTTTCTTCTCGCTGCGTACCTTTTCTTTTACAAACAACGCACCATTATCAAACGAAATAATCGGCTTTACATTCAGCATGCTTCCAAGGAAAAATTGCAGCCCAGACATTCTTCCGCCGCGATGCAACTGTTCAAGGCTTCCGACAAGAACATAAGTCTCATTTGTAAGTTTAAGCGCTTCTAATTCTTTGACGACTGAATCCAAAGGTCGTCCGTTAGTCAATAACTCCATTCCCTTTTTCAACAGCGCTGACATTGGCATGGTAAGGATGTTTGAATCAACGATGGTAACTGGGATTTCTACCAGCTTGGCGGCCTGTTCAGCGGATGAAACGGTTCCGCTTAACTTTCCTGAGAGAAGGACGGCAACAATTTGATCGTAATCCTTAGATAGCTGTTCAAATAATGATTGAAAGGCACCAACTGATGGTTGTGAAGTCTTTGGAGCCTGTTTCAATTCTTTTAATTTTCCAAACAATTGTTGGGGGGTAAGGTCAATCCCGTCAGCAAATTCCTCCCCATCTAAAATAACCGATAATGGAACACTATATAAATCCGGGTGATTTCTTAACTCTACGTCCAAATAAGCTGTGCTATCTGTAACCCAAGCGGTTTTTACCACCGGTCATCTCCCCTTGTAATTTTAATTAGTACCTACTACTAATAGTAACTGTAATTTTTGAACTTGTAAATATCATAAAAGCCCAAAAAAAGAAACCAGTTATTTAACTGGCTCCTTTTGCAGCAATGTTTCAATATCTTTTGCAAGATCGCTCGGTTTGGTGGTCGGCGCGTATCGCTTAACCACTTTTCCGTCACGGTCAACCAAAAATTTGGTAAAATTCCACTTAACCGTATTTAGGCCTAAAACTCCGGGGGTTTGTTTTCTCAAATAAACAAATAACGGATGGGCATAGACGCCATTTACATCCACCTTGGCAAACATGGGAAATGTTACACCAAAATTTAATTCACAAAAGGTTTTAATTTCGGCTTCTTCCCCTGGTTCTTGGCCCATAAATTGATTGCATGGAAATCCTAGAACACTAAACCCTTGATCTTTATAAGTTTCAAACAGTCCCTGCAATTCCTTATATTGTGGTGTAAAACCGCACTTGCTGGCAGTATTGACGATGAGTAGTACAGTTCCCTCGTATGCTTTTAAAGATATTTCCTCACCATCAATTGTCTTGGCCTTAAATTTGTAAACAGACATCTGCTCCCCCCTATTCTCTGCCGTAAATATACTCCTGCAATCGCTGTAATGTGATTATCAAAAAATCAACCATTTCAACGATATCCTCCAATTGTTCCTCACCAATCAGCCGGTCGAACTCGACCGTGACAACATTCCTGATTTGATTCGGCTTGGCTAATGGATTATATTCGACAACTTGGGTGATTTTCCTTGTCTCTCCCCAGATCTCAGTGAAAATGGCTTCAATATCCTGGTAAACCTTGACTTCATCTCCATGTTCCAAAAAGAATTGCAGTCTGATAAAACAGCCGGGAAGCCGCCCCGCCTGGGAGCTGGCTAGCAACTCCGCCGCCAGATTTTCAAGCCCCGATTCCAGTTCGAGCTTTGCAGTCACTGACGGGCCACTTATTTCGGGCAGTGTCAAGAAAATATTAAAGAAGCGGGACATTTTTGCAAGGTTTATTATATCGTTCCGGTCTGTTATCACAATCTTCCCGGCACTGTCACGGTCATAAAAGGAACCTTCGATAACGACTTTCATATTATCGAAAGCAGTTGGATCAAACATGAACGCAGTCGACTCCTTTAGAAAAGTCCGATGGCATTGCCGTTTTCGTCAACATCCATATTTAAGGCCGCCGGTTTTTTTGGCAGACCGGGCATGGTCATGACTTCCCCAGTCAATGCGACAATAAAGCCCGCACCGATTGACGGTTTAAATTCCCTTACCGTAATGGTGAAGTCCTTCGGTCTGCCAAGCTTGGCAGGATCATCTGAAAATGAATATTGTGTTTTCGCCATACAAACGGCTAACTCTGACCACCCAAATTTCTCAAAATCAAGTAATTGTTTTCTAGCCTTTGCCGAAAACTCCACATCCCGGCCGCCATAAACCTTTTGCACGATCTTTCTAATTTTGTTTTCGATCGGATCAGACAATTCATATAATGGGTGGAAATTATTTTCCTCTTTTTCGATAACCTCAAGCAGTCTTTGAGCGAGTTCAAGACCGCCTTCGCCGCCTTTTTCCCAAACCTCTGTTAAAGCGGCGGAAACGCCTTCGCAATCGCACCAATCCAATAACGTTTGAACCTCAAGGTCTGTGTCGGTAATAAATTTATTGATCGCCACCACAACCGGTAAGCCAAAGCTTTTGATTGTTTCAATATGCTTTTGCAAGTTGGCAAAACCGAGGGTTAATGCCTGAATATTCTCTTTTGCCAGCTCGTTTTTTGGCAATCCGCCATGCATTTTCAAGGCCCGGATTGTCGCGACGACCACAACCGCTTCCGGTTTGATTCCGGCACTTCTTGATTTAATATGCAAGAATTTCTCGGCACCCAAATCAGCGCCAAATCCAGCCTCGGTAATGACATAATCGGCTAATTTTGAGGCAGCAACCGTTGCAATGACGCTATTGCAGCCATGGGCAATGTTGGCAAACGGGCCGCCATGGATAAGAGCTGGTGTATGTTCAATCGTTTGAACAAGGTTCGGTTTAACCGCATCCTTTAATAATAAGGTTAATGCTCCTTCTACCCCTAAATCCCCTACGGTTACCGGCTCTTTGTTATAATTATAGGCCACTACGATTCGGGATAAGCGCATTTTTAAATCTTTAATATCAGATGCCAGGCATAATACAGCCATGATTTCTGATGCGACCGTAATATCGAATCCATCTTCACGCGGTACACCCTGCAATGGGCCGCCAAGACCAATGACAACTTTCCGAAGAGCGCGGTCATTTAAATCAACTGCCCGCTTCCAAACAATCCGGCGCTGGTCTATTTTTAGCTCATTCCCTTGTTGGAGATGGTTATCGAGCAATGCGGCCAAGGCGTTGTTTGCGGTTGTTATGGCATGCAGGTCTCCGGTAAAGTGAAGATTTATATCTTCCATCGGCAATACCTGTGAATATCCGCCGCCGGTCGCCCCACCCTTAATTCCCATTGTCGGTCCCAAGGAAGGCTCACGCATGGCAATCATCGCCTTTTTGCCAAGCCGGTTAAATGCGTCCCCCAATCCCACTGTAACAGTTGACTTGCCTTCTCCGGCCGGAGTTGGGCTGATTGCCGTTACAAGAATTATTTTTCCGCTTTGTTTAGTCTTTAGCTTGCCAAGTGCTTCTGTAGAAAGCTTGGCCTTAAACTTGCCAAAAAGTTCGAGATCGTCCTCTGTTAATCCAATCTTGGCTGCTATCTCGGCGATAGGCTTCATTTTGGATGCTTGGGCAATTTCAATGTCAGACTTTACATTCGTTTCCATTACCACGTAAATCCCCCACATTCTGCAGAATTTCTTAATGCTACATTTATTTTATCAGAAGAGCGTTTACATTCCGATAAATTTTTGTGAACAAATATTATCTTTTCTAAATTTCAAATAATGCTTATAATATAAATATTGAATTTTTAACAACAGCTCATAAATTTTATGCACTGTTAATGTACGAATGTTATATAGAGTAATATTCATAAGGAAGGGGAGAAGGCAAATGCCGATTAACATTCCTAAACAATTACCTGCACGAGAAATTCTTGAACAGGAAAATATCTTTATTATGGACGATGAACGTGCCGTCAGCCAGGATATCCGTCCATTAAATATCCTGATTTTAAACTTGATGCCCGAAAAAGAAAAGGCGGAAACGCAGCTTTTAAGGCTTCTAGGCAACTCGCCGCTGCAGGTGAATGTGAAATTTCTAAAAACGATTTCATATGAGTCGACACACACAAGCAAACAACATCTTGAACAATTTTACACAACCTTCTCCGAGGTGAAACACCAAAAGTTTGATGGCATGATTATTACCGGTGCCCCTGTTGAGCTATTGGAATTTGAACAGGTAAAGTATTGGGCTGAATTAATGGAAATTATGGATTGGACTGTAGGAAACATTACCTCCACACTACATATTTGCTGGGGGGCTCAGGCAGCCCTATTCCATCACTACGGGATACGGAAATTTGAGCTATCCCAGAAATGCTCAGGCATCTATTCCCATCGGATTTTTGACCAGGGTGATATATTATTACGAGGGTTCGATGATCAATTTTATGCACCGCATTCCCGCTATACAGACGTTTCAATTGAAGCCATCAAAAACCACCCACAATTGAAGCTGCTTGCCGCTTCAGAGGATGCCGGAGCATTGCTGATTTCTTCCCGTGACCGGAAGCATGTCATGATCACTGGGCATTTGGAATATGAATCCGATACATTAGCACAGGAATATGAGCGCGATGTCAATAAAGGGCTGGAGATTCACGTACCAGTAAACTACTTTCCTAATAATGACCCGACACAGCCGCCGATTAATCGCTGGCGGTCTCATGGGCATCTTTTCTTTACCAATTGGCTTAATTATTATGTTTACCAAGAAACTCCTTATTTATGGGGGTAAGAAAAACAGAACCTGCCGGCTTGGCAGGTTTTTTCGTCTCCTTGTTTATTTTTCAAGAATTTAGAAAGAATAAGAGGGCAAAGGAGGCATTCTCTTGGAAACAATTGTTGCACTGCATCGTAATCATTTTGGGGATATTATCAGTTTTGTGACTTCGGAAGGAAGGGTTATTTCCTACCAAAAGGCGATAGTCGAAGCAGAAAATGGGGTTATTGCTGGGGTTCAAACATATTTGGATACAAATGGACATGTTTCGTTAATGCCAGAACAAGATCAAAGCTTTGACTATTTTCCAAATCCATTCTAAAAGCACCTGGAAACAATATTCCAGGTGCTTTCTATTTACTCTTCTCCAGCTCGTTTTTGAATTTCTAATAGTGCTTCAATACGTTGGTCATCTTCTTCAAAAAATTGAACAAGATCTCCGATTCGATCAATCGAATCCCAGCTTAAGTGATGCTCGATTCCTTCGACATCATTATAAATATTTTCATCCTTAACACCGATAATTTTCAGGAATTGTTCCAGTAAATCATGTCTGAAAACAAGACGTTTGCCAATTTTCTTCCCTTTTGCAGTTAACACTAGTCCGCGATATTTTTCATAGACTAAATATTCGTCTTTATCAAGCTTTTGAACCATTTTTGTAACTGAGGAGGGATGTACGGATAGCGCCTCGGCTATATCGGAAACCCGAGCGTATCCTTTTTCTTCAATTAAAATATATATTTGTTCGATATAATCTTCCATGCTAGGTGTTGGCATCCAATACCCTCCAAATGTCCATCATCATAAAAAGTTTACTATATAACAAAATGAGTGACAAGGACGTTTGTCGCTTTCCATTCATTTCGTCATTTTGCTGGTTCTTTTTCACAATCTTAATATAACGTTGCACCCACTATTAACTATGGAAATATTTTCAGAAAGGCACACCTTGCCAATAAGGCGGTGTGAGCAGAGCTAGGCTAAAATTTATTCTGTTCTAAATTCATTATAGACACTTTCACTTATCTAGTGTGATTCGCTTTTGCGACGCTCCACCCCTTCACCAAACAAGAATTTCAAGTTATGTTCCTTTTCATCTAAATAAAGCCTGGCATTAAATGTTCTGTCTTTGTTGGTAAAGCCTTCAATGAGCTCTGTTTTACCATCAGAAAGCAGCAGTTTTATATTTTTCTGGGTAATTGTTTTACCGAGAATTTTTTTTGAAATGGTAAAATTGCATTTATTATTCTGGTAATTGCTGCAGCCATAAAAATTTCCTTTGTCTACGATCGAACCATCACATTTTTTGCACGGCCCGAGTTTAGCCGGGGCCCGTCTCTGCCTCCGCTGTTTGCCGGGGGTAAAATTTTCGCTGACCTCCTTGGAAAAGACCCAAGTTGCTGACTGACCGACACTGGAGGTGATTAAGTGATGGACCATCTTTTTCGTCTGTTCCATAAATTGCTTCGGTGACGCCTGACCTTCGGAAATTTCTTTCAGCTTCTGCTCCCATTTTGCGGTCATTTCCGGCGAGGCGAGGATTTCCTTTCCGATTGCCTCAATCAAAATTTTGGCCTTTGCGGTGGCATAGACCAAATTCTTCTTTACATCGATATACGCGCGGTCCTTAAGCATCGTGATAATTCCTGCCCGAGTTGCCTCGGTGCCGAGACCTTCCGTTTTTGCCAATACCTTTTCTAGTTCTTTATCTTCAATATGTTTCCCGGCCGTTTTCATCAGCGTAATTAACTGGCCCTCCGTGTAGCGCTTCGGCGGCTGGGTTTGGCTTTCCTTGACGTCAACCTTCGCCGTTTTTCCCTGCTCTCCCTTTGCGAGCGTTGGGAGCGACGGATCATCATCCTGATCCCTTTGATTAATGACTTTTCTCCAGCCTTCTGCAATTTGCACTTTTCCTTTTGAGATAAACATCGCCCGTCCATCCACTAAAGTTGTCACATTCGTATATTCAAATACGGCTTTGTCATAATGAGCAGCCAGCAAGCTTTTTACAATTAAATCGTATAATATTCGCTCGTCAGCGCTTAACCGTTCGACATTCGGGATTTGTTCAGTCGGGATGATCGCATAGTGGTCAGTCACCTTTTTCTCGTTGACGTATCTTTTGTTGTCCGCAATGGAAGGAATAGGCAGGGGGAAATATCCTGCATAGTCTTGTAACTGACTTAACTTCCCCAAAATATCAGGGAAATTGCCGGCCTCTTCTTTCGTTACATAGCGGGAATCCGAACGGGGATAGGAGACGTAGCCTTTTTGATAAAGCTGCTGCAGCACGTCCAATGTCTTTTTTGGCGAAAATTTAAAACGTTTATTGGCATCGGCCTGTAGGGCAGACAAGTTATACAATAACGGCGGCAGGAATTCCTTCCGTTCACATTGGACCTCGCTCACTTCAGCGGGTTTTTCACGGCAAAAGGCAGCCACTTTCTCTGCCAGCTCTTTTGTATTGACCCTCGTTTCCCCATCATTCTGCCATTTCCCGCTATATTTTTTTCCATTTACAAGGAACTGGGCAATGACCTCCCAAAACGGTTCCGGTTTAAAGTTTTCTATCTCCAATTCGCGCTTTACAATTAACGCCAGGGTGGGAGTTTGAACTCTGCCGACCGAAAAAACATCGGCAAAACCTTGTTTTTTTAGGAGAAGGCTGTATAGTCGGGAAGCATTCATTCCAACAACCCAATCAGCGCAGGCTCGTGTGTAGGCTTCAAAATAAAGGTTGCGTGTATCCGATTCATCAAGCACCTTTTTAAAGCCTTCTCTGATTGAATTTGGGGTTAATGAAGAAATCCACAATCGTTTCATCGGTTTTCGGCAATTCGTTAACCTTAAGATATTGCGGATAATCAGTTCACCTTCCCTCCCGGCATCTCCTGCATGGATAATTTCCGTCACTTGCGGGTCGGTTACCAATTTTTTAATAACCGCAAATTGCTTGGCCTTATCCTTGGTCACCTCATATTCAAAGTGCTCCGGGATGATCGGCATGTTGTCCAATGACCATTTTTTCCATTCCTGTTGGTATTTTTCCGGCTGGACCAATTGGCATATATGGCCGATTGCCCAAGTGACAAAAGCACCGTCCGGAAACAGTTCATTCGGAAAGACCTCGATAAAGCCATTCTGGCGTTTGTGTTTAAATATGGATGCCAAGGTTGAACCTTGGTCCGGTTTTTCGGCAATAATTAATTTCACAAAAAGCAGCTCCTTTTTCCCTGCCTTTATTTTAACACTCCAAATCTATTATACATAAATACTTATGAAAACGGCCGGTCCAATTTATAGAGGCGGCGATATCGCTCCTCGGTTTCCAAGAGGTTATGATGGCTTCCTTGCATCGTAATGGTTCCCCGTTCTAAAAAGAGTACTTTGTCCATTTTTTCGACTCCGGCCAGATGGTGGGTTACCCAGAGAATTGTTTTTCCACTAAGTGTTTTAAGCATAGTGGCTAACAACCTTTTTTCTGTTAATGGGTCGAGGCCGACAGTAGGCTCGTCCAAAATTACAATTGGCGTATCTTGCAGCAAAATGCGGGCAAGGGCAATTCGCTGGCGTTCACCGCCAGAAAAGCGTTGACCTGTTTCCTCCATTAGCGTCTCATAGCCGTTTGGTAAATTAGCAATTATTTCGTCTAAATCGACCATGCGGCCTACTTCTTGCACTTCCTCAATAGTGGCATCAGGTTTGCCTAAACGGATGTTATTAATAACCGTTGTATTAAATAAATAAGGTTTCTGGTTTAGAACACCAACCCAGTTTGCAATAGATTCTATTCTACATGGATGGAGGCCACTAATTTTTACCTCTCCTGAAGACGGAGAGAGTGAGCCAAGGATTAAATGTAATAATGTTGATTTTCCGGAGCCACTCCTGCCAAGAATCGCCACCTTTTCACCCTGGTTAATGGACAAAGTAATCTCGTTTAACAATTGTTCACCAGGGCTATACCCGAATGACAAGCGTTCCATTTCAATCGAAATGGATTGCTGCTGTGCCGAAGGTTTTTCAGTGCCGACTTCTTTCTCAGGTGGTTTCTCCCGTTCAATCGCTTCAAGCCGCCTCAAGGAATCCTGATAGGCAGGCAGTTCACTTACACCTCCGGCAATCGGCAAAAACGATTCCAAAACCGTGAGTAGCGAAAGACCAAGCGCAGCGATTAAAACGGGCGCAATTCTCCCCTCGGCAGTCAATTTCCCTGCCCAGGCAACGGTAAGGATGACCATTCCCCCGAGAACAAACTGGTTTAGTACATCCCGGCCATTCGTAAACGCCAATTTCTGCCGCTCCAGTTTATAGGATTCTTGTTCTTGCTTTTGGTATTCTTCAGTGAACAAAAAATATTTGCCGCTAAAAATCCAATCGCTTATCCCCATTACCGTATCGGTAAGCTTGTCATACAGGCCGTTTTTCAGTCTTTTTAATCGTTCATTTCGAGCTTTCATGTAGAGTAACGAAAAAAGTGGCCCCACAAATAAAAGTAAACCAATCATCATCGCTCCTATGATGGCAAATGGAATCGAGAACCACCCCATCCAGATAATAAGGCCTGCATAAACGAAAATGGAAACAACCGATGGAAGGAAGGTCTTCAAGTAAAAATCCAGTAGATGTTCAATGTCACTGGCAAGAAGTCCCAGCATTTCACCAGTGCGAAACCGCGAGCGATGGAGGAAAGCCTGGGGTTCGGCAACCTTATATAGCCTTATGCGCATTTGTGAGAGGATCTTTAAAACAAGCGAATGGCCGGACAGTTTTTCCACATAACTGAACACGGCCCTGCCAATCCCAAATGTCCGTACACCGACAATTGGCACATAAACCATCAAGATGGATTCTGGACGGGTTGCGGCTTTGGAAATTAAATAGCCGGAAGTAAACATAAGGCCTGTACCCAGAAGGATGGTCAGGGTCCCAAGAATAATTGAAAGAACGAAAAACCTGCTGTATTGACAGATATAGGCAATAATCCAATTTTCCCTGTCCATTTACACTTCTCCTTCCTGTGCTTTGACAAGCTGATAATACACAGATTTATTGGCCAACAGCTGTTCATGGTCACCACTCTCGACAATCCGTCCATGTTCTAGGACGATGATTTCATCCATATCCCTCATCCAATGGAGGCGATGGGTCGCAAGAAAAACCAGCTTACCTTTAAAAAAGTCGAGCATTTTTTCCTTCAATTCCAATTCCGTTTCAATATCCAAGTGGGCTGTCGGTTCATCCAGCATGATGATTGAACGTTTTCCCAAAAAAGATCGCGCAAGAGCAATTCGCTGTTCCTGACCACCGCTTAAATGCCGCCCGCCATCACCGATCATTGTGGCCAAACCTTCCGGCAGTGATTCAATAACGTCTAGCAGCCCGGCGTACCTTGCCGCCTCGTAAACTTCATTTGCTTGAGCATCAGGATGATAAAAACGGATATTATTTAATACAGTATCATGGAAAATATAGGGATGCTGCGGAATATAACTAAGCTGTCGCTGCCAGCTTTTAGCAGCCAGCGTTTCCACTCTCTGCTGGTTGATCTGGATATTCCCTGATTCCTGCTTTAAAAAGCCGCTTAGCACATCGATTAACGTTGATTTTCCTGCACCGCTTGCACCAATTATCCCAATTGTTTTGGCCCCCGTTACATTTAGTTCAATATCCTCCAAGGCTGTTGCATAATCATCATATTGAACTGATAAGCCCTTTATCGTGAAATTTGTTGAGGAATCCCAAACTGGAACAAGAGTGTCTAATTCCTGAAAGGTTTCCCGCTCCAATAGTTCCATGATCTTCTTCCCGGCATTTCTTCCATCAAGGGTGGCGTGATAGTCCGAACCTAATTCCCTAATCGGCACGAAAAATTCAGGCGCCAAAATCAGAATGGTTAAGGCAGGGTGGAGATACATGTCCCCATTTATTAAATCCAGGCCTAAAAACACGGCAACGGTGGCAATCGATAGCATGGTAAAAAAGTCCAGCGCAAAAGAAGATAAAAACGCTATTTTGAGGGAAGCTAGTGTTGCTTTGCGGTACTGTTCACTTACATATGCAATCTTGTTTACATGACTTTTGGCGAGTCCCAAATATTTTAACGTTTCCAGACCCCTTAATGAATCGACAAAATGATTAGATAAAAGATGGTATGATTCATATTGGCGGTCTGCCTTTGTTTTTGCAGCCAGCCCAAGAAGAATCATAAAGATGACCAAGAGCGGCAACGCGAGGGTCAGAATGACAGCAGATCGGGCATTTAAGGACAATATAAAAATCATGATGGCCATTGGAATAAGCGCCATATTCAGCAGTTTTACCAGACTTAGTTCGAGGTAATGGCGATATTTAGTAATCCCTTCGATTACCAATGTTACTGTCTGCCCGGAACCTTCTTTTTTGACAAACCGCGGCCCTAATCGGAACAATTTTTCCAATAAAGCAGCATGGAGAGTTTCACTTGCATAAGCAGCAAAATGAAAGGCGATATGTTTTTTCCAAACAGCAGCTCCTTGACGAATGGTCAGTGCAAGAAAAAAGATAGCCAATTCTCTTGCAGTACGATGAAAAGAATCTCCTCCAAAAAGAGAGGAGATTGCCGCGGCCAAATAAAAGGCCTGGGTCATAATCATACTCGCTTGAATGACGGTTAAGGCGGCCAATTTGGCAAGGACCGCCCTAATCCCTTTCACTTTAAATAAAGCTTTATCCATTAGTAAGTCAAATGCTCCTTATCGGTTACTCGTTTACGGAACACATAATAGCTCCAAATCGTATAGCCCAAAACAAATGGCAGTATGGTTAAGGCAACAATCGTCATGATCTTCAAGGAATAATTCCCGCTGGCAGCATTGTACACGGTTAAATCAAAAGCCGTGTCGATCGAGCTAATCATAACCCGCGGGAAAAGCCCGACAAAAATGGCTGTTACGGTAAACGCCAAGCCAAGGCCGGTCATTGAAAAGGCCAAGCCTTCACGTTTTTGCCTATTAAACATGTAGGACAATCCATAGGCAGCGACAATCAATACAACCAGGATCAACTCTGGAACGAGCCGCACCTCAAAAATATCGGTCATCAGCCAGGAAAGTCCGACGAAAATAACTAAGGCTCCCAACACCGTCCAGACAACCTTTTTGGCCAATACCGCCGCCCGCTGTCTAAGCACACCGTCGGTTTTTAATGTAAGAAAATGCAAACCATGCAAGAAGCACAATAAAGTAACCGTAACTCCGCCCCAAAGTGAATACACATTTATAAAATCAAAGAATCCCGGTGTCATGTTCATGTCTTGCCCAATCGGCATTCCTTTCAACATGCTAGTAAACAGGACCCCAAGCAAAAACGGCGGGAATAAACTGCTAATAAAAATAACCCAGTCCCAAATTTCGGTCCACTTAGGGTCATCCACTTTACGCCGGAATTCAAAAGAGACGCCGCGGCCAATTAAACAAAGCAATACGGCCAAAAGCGGCAGGTAATAACCGCTGAACATGGTTGCATACCAATGCGGGAAGGCCGCAAAAATGGCCCCGCCTCCTGTCAGCAGCCACACCTCATTGGCATCCCAAAACGGGCCGATTGTATTGACCATCACCGTCCGTTCCGTCTGATTTTTTGCCAGAAGACGTGTCGACATCCCCACTCCAAAATCAAAGCCCTCTAGAAAGAAAAATCCTATGAAAACCAAGGCGATTAAGATAAACCATAGTTCGCTCAATTCCATCTTAGGCACCTACCTTAAATGGATCTGTCGGATTTTTCAATGCAAGTGCATCTTTGGCATCCGGACCCTTTTTAATTTCCCGAACCATTAAATACACCATAACAATTAATAGAATCGAAAACACGAGTAGATACATAATGGTCGAAAATAAAATCATTCCCGCGGAAACGTTAGGGGAAACGGCATCGGCCGTAGTAATCAAGCCAAATACCGACCATGGCTGGCGCCCGACCTCTGTCATTATCCATCCGGCTGTATTAGCCAAAAACGGGAAGGCGATTGCCAGAATCATCCACTTCATGAATATCGGGCTCGTTTCGAGACGTCCTTTTCTCCAGAGAAACATGCCGACGATGGGCAGGATCATCATTGCCACGCCAAAACCGATCATTAACCTGAAACTCCAATAAGTGGTTTTTACCGGCGGGATATAGCTCGTTCCTTCACCGACGACAGTATAATATTTTTCGGTATATTCCTGTTGCAGTGTTTCCATCCCTTTCAGGCTGCCCTCAAATTTCGAATAGGATAAAAAGCTTAAGGCATACGGAATATTAACTTCAAACTGATTTTCATGATTCTCTGTATCAATCCAGGCAAACATGGACCATGGAGCAGGGTCCGGGGTATCCTTCCAGATCCCTTCTGCGGCTGCCATTTTCATCGGCTGTGTATTAACGAGGTACTGTGCCTGTGTATGACCGGTGAGAGCGACACCGATACTGCCGATCAATCCAAAAATCAAGGCCATTTTTAACGATTTCTTATAAAAAGCGATACTCGTTTTTCTGAGAAGATTATAAGCGCTTATCCCGGCCACAAAGAAAGCGGCCGTACAGATGGCCCCGGTAATAACGTGTGGGAATTCGACGAGCAATTGTCCATTGGTGACAAGAGCCAGAAAATCATTCATTTCCGCGCGTCCATTCTTTATCGCAAACCCGACCGGAACCTGCATAAATGAGTTGGCGGATAGGATCCAAAGAGCGGATAATGTGGTCCCAAGGGTTACAAGCCAGATACATGCGAGATGGAGTTTCTTTGACAGTCGGTCCCAGCCAAATATCCATAGCCCGATAAAAGTTGATTCCATGAAAAAGGCGAGCAGCGCTTCAATAGCCAACGGCGCTCCAAAAACACCCCCGACAAATCTGGAATATTCCGACCAGTTCATTCCGAATTGAAATTCCTGGATGATCCCTGTAACGATCCCGACAGCAAAATTTATCAGAAACAAATGTCCCCAAAACTTTGCCATTTTTTTGTAGAGTTCCTGTTTTTTAACGACGTACAGCGTTTGCATGATCGCAACCATTAGGACAAGGCCAATTGACAGCGGAACAAAGAAAAAGTGAAAAATGGTTGTGGCCGCAAATTGGATTCTTGCCAATAAAACCGGATCCACTTTTAACACCCCTTTTAATTTATTTTTATAATGCATAAAACATTGCTCACGTTTTCACATATAAACATTATGTATTATTATTTTAGAATCATTTTAATCTCAACCTAATTTTACCAAACAAAGTAGGGCAACCTTGAAAGCTTTTTGTCAATTTTGTTACAATTATCAAAAAAAAACCGGGGTGCAGACTGCATTCCCGGTTTCTATCCTTTATTTAAAGCTGTTTCAATATTGGTTTTTGTTATACCAATTCTCTTCCGCAACAATGTTTGAAACAGTCAGGATTAGTGATGGAATTCGTTCGACATCAAATACAATGGCACCAATTTTTTGCGTGAACATAATAAAGGCGCTGCCATGCGGGAATTTCGCAAGATTCTCTCCAATATGCAGCAACGACAGTAAAATTGCCTGTTTTTCTGCTTCATCAATAGCTAATTTGGGAGAGAACTTTAAAATCCATTCTCCGCCATCGATTGAAAAACGAAACAAACGGCTCCACCTCAACATGAAAAAGGATATTAATTAAACATATGAGGGAAAGGTATTTTTATGTAGGCTAATTTTAATTTTTTCGAAAAAAATCACCTTGTATAATGCCTTCTGAATGCTGAAAAAAACCTTTTCGGCGTTCCTTGACTGTCCAAAGGCATTATTGTATATTTAAAGCATCATGTAATCGAATACATTAGCAATTCCGCTAAAACTTTCATTACATGACAAATATTTATCTTTGACACCAACAACAGGTGTTCTGAAAGGCTTAGGAGGAAGAAGTACATGCAAAATGGTAAAGTAAAATGGTTCAACAATGAAAAAGGCTTCGGATTTATCGAAGTTGAAGGCGGAGACGATGTATTCGTACATTTCAGCGCAATCCAAGGCGACGGGTACAAGTCTTTGGAAGAAGGTCAAGAAGTTTCTTTCGAAATCGTTGAAGGCAACCGTGGACCTCAAGCAGCAAATGTTGTAAAACTTTAATCTACTAATAAAAAATCAAGGCTGACAGCATGTCAGCCTTTTTTTGTTCTACTATTGCAGTTTTTTTCCATAATGTTGTATTTCTTCCCCTATGGTACATTGAGTAATACAAAACCGGTGTGCCGTTCTTCGGCCCTGGTCCTTTTTAATTTGCCGGTGTAAAAAGCAGCCCTCACAGTATTGATTCATAAGGCGTTCTACCTGTGTAAACAGTTCTTTTCTTGCCATATCCTTTTCCAGTTATTCTGCACCCCGTTCCTTATAGAATGATCGTTTTGGCAAATATCTCCTTTCCCTCCAGCGCCTGGGTTGCAAGTTTATCCGCTTCCCTATTATCCTTACGCGGGATTACGGTGTATTTAGGGTGAATATCCAGTGCTTTGATTTTTTCTTCAATACGGTCAAGCCAGCGATTTAATACATCTTCATAACACGGCCATTCTCCTTCTAACTGTTTTAACACCACTTGTGAATCACCCTTAAATTCACATGATAAATGACTTACCCCTAAATCCTCCAAAAGATTTAATGCATAATATAATGCGGCATATTCGGCCTCGTTATTTGTCTCCAGTTCATCAAAACGCTCATTGGCGCGAAGCCGGTATTTCTTCTTGCCCTGGTTGAAAAAGATAACAGCTCCAAGCCCGGCCTGATTAGTTTCCTTTTGAAAGCCACCATCAAAATAGACAATAATATCATGAGGGTCTTCCTCAATTTCTGCCAGCAGCTTTTTCATTTCCTTTAATATCCACGAGGTACCTTTTTCATCATAAAAATACAAATCACTTACCTTACCGGCTGCCTCAAGCTCTTCCCCCATTTGCAAGGCAGTTTCCCCAGTAACCCAATCGGCAGAACATTGAACCCTTTCATTATTTTTTAATTTATATTTCCATTCCAATCTATATTTCATCATTAGTCAGCCTTTCAAAGTTTTTCACGGATAGCTATATATATTATTCCCTTGAATGACATATTCCTTTCTGTTTTTTAAGAAAGACAAAAGAAAATGGCAAAAAATAGGACCCCCTAATGGTTTAGGGAGTCTTCATTTAAATGGCAAGCAATCGATTTTCCTTTACAAACCTTATTGCGTCTTTTCTAGTTTTGAGTTGATGCTTTGTAAATGTTTCAAGCAATGAAACATAAAAGCTGCCGTCAAAGGTTTTCTGTGCTTTTAAGGTCAGCTCAATTGCCGTTTTAATCAGTTCATCGTCAGCACTTGTATAGTGTTTCCCAAAGTAAATGAACCCGATTGCATCCTCTTGAAATAAAAAACCTTTCCCTCTCAAGTTATGCAAATAATCCTCTAACGTCAGCACTGAATTGTCAACCCTCTCCAAACTTTCGTTAAACATCCCTCTAAAATTTTAACTTAAATTTCGACAATTTTCTATCTTTTTTTGTGCATAGATGGCCAATAATACCAATAGCAATGCCAAGGATTGCACCGCCCAGCACTTCTTCCGGTTCATGTCCAAGCAGTTCCTTCAGCTTCTTTGGCGATTTTTCCTTGAATTCCAGTGATTCTTCCTTGTGCACCTTTTCCATTAACTCGTTCATTGAATTGACTTTCAAAGTCAGCTCACCAGTCTGCCTTCTGACTCCCTGGGCATCATACATGACAATTAACCCGTAAATGAGGGATAAGGCAAAGTCGACTGTCGGAAGCCCTCGTCTTAAGGCAATATAAGTGGTTAATGTAGATACACCAGCCGAATGGGAGCTTGGCATTCCGCCAGTTCCAAAGAACAATTCCGGCCGCCATTCCTTCTTCTTTATATAGTGAATGGGAATCTTTAGTCCCTGAGCCAGCCCAATGCTTAACAGGGCTAAATATACACCTTTGTTCATAGCATCACCCCTGTCCTTATTGTTCAAAAAGTTGAGTTTTATTATGCGGGCAGGAAATACTACCATTGTGGGAGGTGAGCATTATGAGCAATAAAGGCAGTGGAGCAAATAATCGCGGTACGAAAGCACCTGGCGTCAATCCGCAAGGATATGGGCAGGATGCCGAATTTTCCGAAGCACCAAAGAGCAAGCTGGAAAATCGCGCAAAAAAATCCAATACAAAAATTTAAAATAAATGAAAAGGGGTGCCTCATGAGAGACCACCCTTTTCTATGATATAAACGCTTCCTCAAGCGGCAAAAGGCGATGAACGCCCCTAAGTTCCAGTTCCTGCAATTTGCTTAACGCCTTTTCTTTTGCAATACGAAGACCGGCCTCTTCCAGTTTGCAGGTTACAGGGACATCACATTTTATTTCAGCTAGTCTGCGCGATAAATGAAGCATGTCCAAGTCCTGTTCGATTTTCGTTTTATGAGATTTGGACAGCTGATCGAGATTGGAAATAATCCCCTCAACATGCTCAAATTGCTTTAGGAGCTTTAACGCTGTTTTTTCACCGATTCCTTTGACTCCTGGATAATTGTCGCTTGTGTCCCCCATCAACGCCTTTAAATCAATCATCTGCCGCGGTGTAATTCCTTTTTCCTCAATGAATGTTTCCGGTGTATGGACAAGGTAATTTCCATAGCCTTTCTTAAGCAGGATGACTGAAACTCTGTCATCAAGAAGTTGGAGGATATCCTGATCTCCTGTCAGGATCGACACATCTGAATGCTCTTTTGCCTGATTGGCAATTGTACCAATGCAGTCATCCGCTTCAAACCCTTCCAAGCCGATATTAGGAATATCAAAGGATTCAACCACTTCCTTCACTAGATCAAATTGCGGAATCAACTCTACCGGGGCTTCGCCACGGTTCCCTTTATAATCGGGAAACAGTTCGGTCCGAAAGGTTTTGCTGCCCATATCCCAACAAACCGCAAGATGAGTAGGCTTAAATGTCGATACTGCAGTAAACATATGTTTAATAAAACCATGGATGCCGTTGGTCGGAATCCCTTTTGAATTTATCATAAACTGCCCTGTTACAGCCGTTGCATAAAAAGCGCGGAATAATAGAGCCATACCATCAACAAGCATTAATGAAGGTCTTTTGTTTGTCATTTGGAGCCCTCCCAAAAGTGTTTTTCGACAACACGATTCCCATTATAACACATTTTGGCCCCAATTTACTCCACTTTATTTTCCGGATAGGAGATCCAGTCACTGAAACTGCCTGGGTAGAGCTTGACATTTTTGTATCCGGCCTCCTTTAAGGTAAGAAAGTTAGGTGTGGCCGTCACTCCAGAACCGCAATAAACAATGATTTCTTGTTTGAGACTGATATCTGAAAACCGTTCTTTTTGTTCCGAAACCGACCTATATTCACCGGCGGAAAGCCCCAGCATCCATGGCTTATTGACTGCACCAGGAATATGCCCTGCTTTCTTATCAATCGGTTCTTCAATACCAAGGTAGCGCTTTTCTTCACGAGAGTCGATCAGTACAACATCTTCTCTTTGTCTAAGTGCGGCCTGCTTCACCTCGTCGACAGAAGCGACTATATCAGGCTTAAGGCTAATCGTGAATTCAGTCTTTTGATAGGAAGGAACTTCTGTTGTGATCGGGAAACCGGACGCTGTCCACTGAGTAAACCCACCATTAAGAACAAATACCTTTTCATGGCCCAAATAGTGGAGCAGCCACCAAAAACGAGCCGCAAACGCACCTTCGCCTCCATCGTAGGCAACAACAGTCTTCGTTTCATCAATCCCGGCGGCTTCAAGCTTGGTAATAAACTCATCATGGTCCGGGAGCGGGTGGCGCCCTCCATGCTCGCTCACCGGACTTGATAAATCTTTTTCCAAATCAAAAAACACAGCCCCCGGCAAATGTCCCGCCAAATATTCCTTCTGTCCTTTTTTTGAATCGGCCAAGGAAAAACGACAATCGGCAATAATAACGGTCTCATCATCTAAATGAGTCTTGAGCCATTGTTTATCCACTACATACTTCATCAAAAACTCCCCCAAACCAGGCAATTAGTTTTCAAGCTGACGAGAAACTTCCAGTAACATGTCAAGCGATACGCCGCCTCCCAAAGCCGCAAAAAGACTGAAATAAAAATCATCGCCTTCCGCCTTCATGTGCTCTACCAGCTGGTCAAAGTCTTTATTTAACTGTTCATCATAATGACGCTTAAGCCGTTCGCCCTCGAGCTTCAGATAGTCATCTGCAGGTGTTGTTAACACACGGTACAACTCCTCATTCATCAACTGCTTTTCATTTTTTTCAAAGAAAGCTTTAGGGTTTTTAAAATAGGATTTTGCCTTTGTAAAAAGCTGTTGCTCAAGCTCGACAAACGCCAGCGGGAAATCAATTTCCCCACCCGCTCCTCTTTCATAATTTGAAAAAGATAAGTCTTGGTTGATTTCATTTAATGACCGAGTAAGGGCTGCTTGATAATCGGCGAGCAGCTTATCGATAAATCGATCGATCCTGACGGTAGTTGCCCGCATTTCCTGGGCAAAATCAAACCCGAGACTTTCCAGAAATTCATCAAGGGCCGCCTGCAAAGCTTTCTTTAAATTGCGGCCATCGTCCCTCAGTGAGGATGGATTAAAGGCCTCCTTAAAGAAATCATTAAAGCGCAAGAAAACTCTTTGCTTGATGTAATAGATGAGTTCATCGGCTTCTTGGAAAAGCCGGGTCTTTAATGGCTCGACAGTTTGATTGGCAAACAAATCCTGAATGAGCCCTTTCTGTTTTTCCAACTCCAAACGCTTTTGTTCTTTTACGCTTTTATCTTCCTGTGAATTTTGAATTAGTTTCTTTACTAATAACCTTACCCGTTCAAGTTCCGTTTCCGCGGCCGCTATTGCCATTTCAGTCAGGTCATTGGCAATGAACCGGTAAAAAGCTTGTTCAAATCGGGGCAGCCCGGATTCTTGACCATCAAGCTTGTTTGTTTTTTCCTGCAAGCCGAGCAGGCTTGACAATGGAAATAAATGCGGGTTGCGGATGCCATATTGGATTAGCTGCCCCGAGACATAATCGAGGACTGAATGTTTTTCCTCTTCATCTTCCGCAAGGTCAATCGCATTGATAATAAAAAACATTTTATCCATTTGGAATGATTCCTTCACGCGGCCCAGTTGAATCAGGAATTCGCGGTCGGCTTTGGAAAACGCATGATTGTAATAAGTGACAAACAGAATCGCATCAGAGTTTTTAATATAATCAAACGCAACGCCGGTGTGACGGGCATTGATTGAATCTGCCCCAGGCGTATCGACAAGAGTAATCCCTTTTTTGGTTAACTCGCAATCATAATAAAGCTCAATCCATTCAACAAAACAAGACTTTTCTTCGTGAGCAACAAACTCATGAAATTCCTTCAAGTCGGTTGATTTAACGGTTCCAAGCTGATTGGCAAACCTGCCGCAGCCCCGATTAAAAGCCTGTAAAAAGGCATAATGGGTTTTCTCGAGCACTCCCTCCTGACCTTGTTCAAGCATAATCTTGTCAATTTGCTTAGCAGCTTCGGCAAAATCATTGGCATGAGAATCAAATACCTTAAGCGAACGGTTTAGATCGTCAAGCATCGCTTGTTTTTCCTTGAATTTGACAAGGACAGTGCCGTGCTGATATTCCTTAGTGACCGGCTTTATTTTATTGATTGCCGCAGTCGTGGGATTTGGCGAAACCGGCAATACCTTCTCGCCGATAAGCGCATTGGCAAATGACGACTTCCCGGCACTAAAGGCTCCGAAAAGCGCCACGGTAAATCCTTTATTTTCTAATCTTTCCGCTTTCTCAACCAATTCCAAGCCGAGCTTATGAAATCCTGGCAGCCCCTTTACTAGTCCTGAAGCGTGTCGGAGCCTGTCTACTGTCTGCATTAAATGCCCCACTGCACCATTGGAATGATCGTCCTCATGTTCATCAGGAAGATAAGCTGGGACTGCAGTTACTGTATTTACCATTCTTTTGTTAATACTAGTACTAACGTCCTTATTGGTGTCAGGCACCAATTGAGATTTTATTACATCAAACTCTTCTTCCCCTGCTATAAACAGCGGGTGGTGCATATCTGCCAGGCCGCCTTCCTGATTAAGCAGATCTTCGATTACTTGTTGGTTATTAGCAATGGCTTCTTTATATTTTTGCAGTTCGGCCAATGCGGTTACATATCTGCCCAATTTGCGATATTCTTCCTCATATCGCTCGCTCTGTTTGGTTGCTTGTTCCTTTAAGGCAGCTACATACATCGCTTTTATTTCGGCCAGAGAATTTCTTGCGATTCGCTTGATTTCATTCGCAACGTCATCAGTATAATGAAGGAGGTATTCACCGGAAAGCAAGGCACCCGATTTTACCACTTTTGTTAGTACATCCTTGGAAACAGGGATTGAATAGGATTGGGCTGCTAGAAGCAGCTCTCCTTCATCAAGCTCGCGCTCCTTTAACGTCCGAAGCAGAAACTCACGAATATGCCACTCAAGCTGTGATTTTGTTTTTTCCCGAATATCTTGATGAAAGCTTTCAAGCCTTGCGTTTCGTTCTTCCTCCGTCTTTTGTTTGGAAAATAGGAAACCGACTTTAAACCCCGGCTGACATGATTCCAAATATCGTTCTGCCAATTCTCTTGTCCCAAATGGCATTAGGTAAGCATTTTTTAACAGTTGGGCAACTTCGAAATCAAAGGTTTTTTCCTGCTCTTCTGTTCCCGCTCTCAAAATCTGCAACTTATTTGTAATCCTAGTATAGGAATCAAGCAGTTCAGATTTCTCCTCATCGGATAATTCATCCAGGATGGTTTCGGATGGCAATAATCGCTCCGCTTCCAGTTTTTCCACTTGGTCAAGATGATCTTGGGTAAGCTTTTTCAATGAATGAAATACTGATGGGATGATCAATTGATCCTTTGAGGCAAGCTTATCGGCAATAAATCTCTTTAACTCACCAAATTGGTTGTAGCGGTGGTCTTCATGCCTCAAGGATGTATAAAAGATACCTGCCGGTTTTACCCCCCATGAAGCGAATGACTCCGTGACACTATTTTGAAAATCTTGAAAACGCAATTCTTCTTCCTTATGTTTATCAATTTGGTTAATAACCAAGTAAACATCTTTTCCAGCCTGGGTCAGTTCTTTGGTGAACAGAAAATTCAGCTCAGCCTGAACATGGTTATAATCCATTACATAAAAAATCAAATCCGCAAGATGAATCGCTGATTCTGTTGCAATTCGATGGGCATCATCAGCTGAATCAATCCCCGGCGTATCCATGATCACCGTATTCGGAGGCAAATGCGAATCACTGTGACTGATCTCAATTTCTTCGATTTTGTCGCCGTCCTTGCAATAGTTCTTGACTAACTCATAATCATAAGGGGCTAAATAAAGCCGCGGTTTATCGTTTTTAAAAAACACTTTTGCATAATCGTCGCCACTCTTGACTTTAACCAGGTTGGCACTGGTCGGAATCGGGCTTGATGGCAATAATTTCTCCCCAATCACCTGATTGATCATGGTTGATTTGCCTGCTGAGAAATGGCCGCAAAAAGCGATGGCAAATTCGCGGTTTTCCAGTTTTTTTGCAAGCTGTTTCAGTTTTGCCGCGTTTTGCTCATCCTCATGGCCAATAAAATAGTCATATAATGAAACGATTTTTTGCTTTAAGGTCTCAATCGTTTCCTGTCGATTTGCTGTTTTTACCATTAAATAAATTCCCCTTAGCATCGTATTAATAGTTTTATTTTATACGATAATTCAAACATTTCCTATCTTGACACACTTTAAAAAGACAAAAAAGCCAGGGAGGTTAATCCCTGGCTTTAGATTATTATTAATTAGCAACATTTTTTAATACGTGTTTCATGACAAACGCATAAATGATTATTGTCCCGGCAACAAAAGCATATGCCATATGTAACACCATCCTTGTTGAGAATGATTTTCATCTTAAGCAAATAATAACATGGTTGAGAACTATTTTCAACGGGGCTCAAGAAATTGTCATAATTATTTAACAACCTTGGGAATTAACCTTGGGCAGTCCTGGAAAGCATGATTATATTCGGTAACACTTCCTAGTGCCTGCTCTTCCCTTGGAATGCGAATCGCTAACATAATGAAGTTAAGTATCGTAAACAGAACAGCCGTAAAGTAAGCATTATAGAGGATTGGGATCACGATTATTTCAAGCGAAACAACCAGATAGTTTGGATGCTTGATATATCGGTAGGGCCCCTTTCGAATCACAGAGGCATTCGGCAGGACAATTATTTTTGTATTCCAAAATCGGCCGAGCGATTGAATAACCCAAATTCTAAAAATTTGGGTTAAAACAAAAACAGTTAATAGAATTGGCCAGATTGGTGATAACCCATGTTTAAATAGCAGTTTCTCAAGGAAAAAACTGATTAAAAACAACATATGCATGAGGACGATAAATCGATAGTGAATCGCCCCTATTTCAATTGCACCCTGCCGCTTCATCCAGTGTTCATTCCTTTTTGCAATAACAAGTTCAACAATTCTCTGAAGTACGATAAAACCGAACAGATATGAAAAAGTAAGATAGTCGCTCATTCAAACCACCTCAATAACAAAAGCTCCGAACTAAATCCTGGACCAAGCGCCGTACAAAGCCCGTAAGAGCCCGGAGATATATCCAATTCCATCACACGCCTTAACACATAAAGAATCGTCGCTGATGACATATTGCCGAACTGTTTTAACACCTCTGAAGAGATTTCGGTCATGGCCTCCGGGATGTCTAAAGCCTTCCGGTAGGCATCCAATACTTTTTTACCGCCGGGATGGGCGATTAAGTAATCCATTTTTTCTAAATCAAGCCGCTTTTCGGCTAAAAATGAGGTAATGACCGGCTTAAGCCAATTTCGAATTATTTGCGGAATGTCTCTTGAAAACACCACAAACAACCCGTCATTTTTGACATCCCAGCCCATTACATCGAGTGAATCCGGCATAAGGGTCGATTCAGTTGCAATAATCGACGGGAATGTTGTTTTTTTGCGATAATTATCTATGTCGCTCGAATCACCGCATAACAAGGCACAAGCAATCCCGTCAGCAAACAGGGACGTCCCGATTAAGTTACTTTTTGAGCGGTCATTCCGCTGAAATGTCAAACTGCAAAGTTCAACAGACAATACCAGCACCTTAGCCTTTGGAAACGCCAAACAATACTCTGCAGCTCTTGATAATCCGGCAGCACCCCCAGCGCAGCCCAGCCCCCAGATGGGGATCCGTTTTGTATGCGGATTGAATGGCAATCGGTTCATAATTCTCGCTTCAATGCTAGGTGTAGCAATACCTGTTGTCGTAATAAAAAAGATGGCATCAATTTCGTCATAAGGAACTGTTTTTTTAAGAAACAGGCTATCATTCAAACATTTTGTGATTGCCTCCTTGCCAAGGGTGACAGCCGCCTCGACAATGGCAGCATTCTTTTCCTCAAATGAATGTTCATCCCCATACCAATCAATCTCTTTTACAAAGTGCCGTTTTTCAATTTGGCCGTTGGGAAAAGCCTGCAATAATCGCTCTATATCCTTAAAAGATTTGGCAAACAGTTTTCTAGCAAATTCACATACCTGCTCCTGTCTAATTTCAAATGGTGGAAGTACCTCTGCAACGGAAATAATTGAAGGCATTGTCATTCTCCTAAAAACACAAGGTACAGATATTTTTACCAATTACCGGATAAATATTCCAACCCATTAGGGCAAAAAAAGCTTCCCCAATCTGGAGAAGCAAACGTTTTGAAGGTTGTTGTTGCTGTGCTTCTTTATTATAGCGTGAATATTGTCTCCCTTCATTACGAAAACATTTCCAATTACAGATCATCAAAGAACTGGAAAGGCGATATGATTACTTTTCAGGCTGTTTTTGAACCTCAATATGAATTTTATTGCCTGCCAAACTGCCACATACTTTGCATGGCTCTTTTTTGTTATATAAAAGGCGGCATTGTTCACAATAATATTTCTCCATTTCCCCCACCGCTTTCTAAAAATAATAAATCGTTTGTTTTATCATATTTCCTTTATTTTTAAATGGTGACGAGCGACGGGGCATTGTTATTTTTGTTTGTGAAGAATTTATCAATTACATAAATCACACATTTGAGATGATTGTTCACACTTTATTCACAATTACAAAATGTTATTTGTGATTTAAATCACTGTTACACCAAGTTTTTACCATTAACATAGTAGTTATCTAAGGAATGAACATTTTGTGAACTCTTAAATTTCATATTTTTAATTCACAATTGTTTTGTATTATGAAAGAGAACTTATTAATTTTCTTCAAAAATTTGAAAGGGGTGTAAGGGGATGGCGAAGGCGGAACTAAAGGCAAAACAACACACACAGGTTGAAGACAGTTCCTCTTTAAAGGGGACATTGGCATCCGTTTTCTTGTTGGGACTTTTTATTATCGTTTCATGGGTAAGTGTCTACTACTTATTTGTAGATCGTTTTTAATTTTTGAAGGGGGAAAACATTATGCATATGCATAAATTTGAAAAAATCTGGCTGATTTTCGGTATCAGCTGCCTGGTCATTTTCCTGACAGTCGTTGGCGTCAGTGCCTTCTATATGGGAAACAAGCCGCCAAGCTGTTTGACAACCATCGACCCTGAAAAGGTCGATCAAACAAAACCGTTCGATAAACCAGGACTGCATAAAGTGGAAGGTAAAGAATGGGATTATGAATTGGTTTATGTAGCATCTGCATTCTCTTATCAACCGGCCCAAGTGGAAGTTCCTCTTGGAGCAAAGGTTAAGGTCATGGCAACGACAAAAGACGTTATTCACGGCTTTGAGGTAGCCGGAACCAATATTAATATGATGCTTGAACCCGGATATATCAGCGAGTATACCACTACATTTGATAAAGCTGGCGAATACTTAATAGTTTGTAATGAATACTGTGGTACTGGACACCACTTAATGTTCTCGAAGATTGAGGTGGTTAAATAATGATTAGCAGCGCAGCAGCAAAAGTAAAGGTTGACCCGCGTGATGCCAAGCTTTCAATGGCACACTTTTTCGTTGCCTTTGGCGCCCTCGCAATTGGCGGTTTGATGGGACTTCTTCAAACCCTTGTCCGCTCCGGAAAGTTTGAGCTGCCATGGGGAATTGGCTATTATCAAATTCTTACTGCTCATGGTGTATTAATGGGTCTTGTCTTAACAACTTTCTTCATTATGGGCTTTCAATACGCCGCGGTTTCAAGAACTGCAGGCACTCATTCACCCGCAGCAAGACGGACGGGCTGGATTGGCTTTTGGTTAATGACTCTTGGTACGTTAATGGCTGGCGTCATGATTTTATTAAATGAAGCATCAGTTCTTTATACATTTTATGCACCGCTTCAGGCGCACTGGATTTTTTATTTAGGATTGACATTTGTCGTTGTCGGCAGCTGGGTTGACGGTGCCGCCCAAATCATGACGTATGCAAAATGGCGAAAGAACAACCCTGGACAGCCAAGCCCGCTGTTAAGCTTTATGGCTGTGATTAACACGGTCATGTGGATTGTGGCAACATTGGGTGTTGCAGCTACTGTATTATTCCAGTTGTTGCCTTGGTCTTTGGGACTTGTAGATACTGTTGATGTTCTTGTAAGCCGGACTTTATTCTGGTATTTTGGACACCCATTGGTTTATTTCTGGTTACTTCCAGCATATATGTGCTGGTATGCAGTCATTCCCAAAATTATCGGTGGAAAAATTTTCTCGGATTCATTGGCCCGTTTATCGTTTATCTTATTCCTGCTCTTCTCGATTCCGGTTGGGTTCCACCACCAGTTAACAGAGCCAGGGATTGATCCGGCATGGAAATTTCTCCAAGTCATTTTAACGTTTATGGTTATTATACCATCATTAATGACTGCTTTCTCTTTATTCGCTACATTTGAAAGATATGGCCGCTCTAAAGGTGCAACTGGCCTTTTCGGTTGGCTAAGGGTTCTGCCTTGGGGAGATGCCCGCTTCATCGTGCCATTTATCGGGATGGCTTCGTTTATTCCTGCTGGTGCAGGCGGAATCATCAATGCTTCTAACCAAATGGACCAGGTAGTTCATAATACAATTTGGGTAACCGGGCACTTCCATTTAACAGCGGCAACTTCTGTTGTGTTAACGTTCTTTGGAATTTCCTACTGGCTGGTACCGCACTTAACAGGACGAAAACTAACAAAAGCAATGAATAAGCTAGGCATCATTCAAGCTTGGGTATGGTTTATCGGCATGGCATTCATGTCAGGAGCGATGCACTTCCAAGGACTGTTGGGCGGTCCAAGACGTTCTGCGTTTTCAACTTACGGGGATTCTCAGCAGGCACTGGATTGGATTCCATATCAAATCGCTCAAGCAGTCGGCGGAACCATCCTATTCATTGGCATCATTTTAGTTCTCGTGATCTTTATCAACCTTGCATTCTTTGCACCTAAAGGCGAGGAAGAATTCCCTGTTGGCGAGGCTGAAAATCTGCAAGAAAAAGCACCTATGGTATTTGAAAACTGGAAATTATGGCTTGGCATTGCTGCTGCCTTAATACTATTTGCTTACACCATTCCATTTATCGATATCATTCAAAACGCACCGCCTGGATCAAAAGGATTTAAAACTTGGTAGGAAGAAAAGTGAAAAACTCCATATACAATAAAAAGGGCTTCAATCAAACTCGATTGAAGCCCTTTTTGTTTTTGGAATGTTAATAACCGTTACGGCCAGCAGGATTAGAATAGAGCCAATGGCTTGGATTATACCAAAGCTTTCTTTATAAAGAAACACACTCAAGATGGTAGCAACGATCGGTTCCACAGTGGCAATCACTGCCGCTTTGCTCGATTCAATTTTTTCAAGTCCTTTTGTATACAATAAAAAGGCGATAACAGTAGGAAAGAGCCCCAATCCGACACCGTAGACCAGGACATCACCGGTAAATAATCCAGGTCCTTTTTTCCATAATCCAGTGATCGGCAGCAGTGTAATGGCCGCAACTAAAAACGTGTAGAAGGTCACTGTAAATGGCGGATATTTTGCCAAGGCGAATTTCCCAAAAATACTATATAAGGCATAGCCAAATCCTGCACCAAGCCCGGTAGCAATTCCGATTGCACTAAGGGAGGAGGTATCCGTCTGACTGACACCGGCAATCAAGATGCATCCGAGGATTGTCCCAACCACCGATACTAGCTTTACCTTAGTCAACTTTTCTTTCAGAAAAAGAAACGACAAAACCGCAACAAATGCCGGTGATGTATACAATAGTATAACAGCCAGCGATAAATTCATTGTGCTTACTGCGGTAAAGTAGCACCAATTAAATAAAACGATGCTGAAAATACCAGTTCCAATAAACAGCCTGATATCTTTATAGCTGATTTTCAATTGCGATCGATCATGAATCAAACCGATTACTCCCAGTATAATTGCCGCGGTTACCACCCTAATGGTGACAATCTCCATCGATGTAAAGCCGATATCAGCTAATTTCCGAACATAAATGGCAATAATCCCCCATAACGCTGCACTAATGGTAATAAAAATAACTGGCATAAGCTTATTCAATTTAATTGATAAACCTTTCGATATTTTTCATAAAGGTAATCGATTAAGTATTTGGCATTCAGCCCTTCGCCAGTAACATCCCGGATAATTTCAAGCGGTTTTTTCAGCTTTCCGTATTGATGAACATTGCTTGTCAACCATTCTTTTATCGGAAGTAAATCGCCAGCCTCCAACAGTTGGTCAAAATTTGGCAGGTCTTTTAACATAGCATGCTTAAATTGCGCGGCATACATATAACCTAAGGCATAGGAAGGGAAGTAACCAAAGCTCGCTCCCGCCCAGTGCACGTCCTGAAGCACACCCTCAGCATCATGATCGGGACGGATTCCTAAATATTCTTCATACATTTCGTTCCAAATCGCCGGAAGATCAGCTACCGCAATTTCGTCATTAAACAGCCTTTTCTCGATTTCATAGCGGATCATGATATGAAGCGAGTATGTTAATTCATCCGCCTCAATCCGGATAAGAGACGGTTTTGACTCATTAATGGCCCGGTAAAAATCTGCGATTCCCACACGATCAAACTGGCCGCTTGCATATTGTTTCAATAATCCATAGTTTTGTTTCCAAAATGACAGGCTTCTCCCAACCATATTCTCATAAAATAATGATTGCGATTCATGAATTCCCATCGATGTTCCATCACAGAGCGGCGTGCCAATCAGCTTTTTGGAAATGTTCTGTTCATACAATGCATGGCCGCCTTCATGTATGGTACCGAAAACGGCTGTCCGAAAATCGTGTTCATCATACCTGGTTGTCACCCTTACGTCACCAGGATTCAAACCGATTGCAAAAGGATGAACTGTTTCATCCAGTCTGCCGGCATTAAAGTTATATCCCATTTGTTCTAGGATCTTCAAGCTGAATTCGCGCTGCTTTTCCTTTGAAAATGGTTTGAATAGAAACTCGGTTTGCGGATTATAGACAGATTCCGAAATCTGCTTTACCAAAGGAACGATCTTATCTCTTAACTCTCCAAAAACCCGGTCCAATACATCTACAGTTACTCCTGGTTCATACATGTCCAACAAAACATCATAACTATTTTTTACGTGGTCGGCTCCCCAGTACTGGATAAATTTCTTTGTATAGTCCACGAGTTTTTCTAGATACGGCTTAAACAGATTGAAATCCGCCTTGTCTTTTGCCTCTTCCCAAACGATTTCCGCCTTTGATTGCAGCACAACAAATTCCTTATATTCTTCAGCAGGTATCTTTTTATTACGTTCATATTCCTTTTTGCATTCTTCCAGTGTCTTTTTCGAGATATCGGGTAGTTCCGCTTTTGACAAATTGGCTATGTATGCAGCCATCTCTTCAGATGTTGACATTTTAAATACTTCTGAGGATAGCATTCCGATCACTTCAGAGCGCTGGTCCACGCCCTGCTTTGGTGCGCCTGTCCGTAAATCCCAATAAATTAACCCGAGCGCCTCATGATATGCCCTCATCTTCCTTACATAATCCAAAAACTCTTTTTCAAGTTGTGCAACATTCATGGCATTTCCCCCTTTTTATACGATTAAATTTTATCATATTTTTCTGACAAAGGATTATAAAAAAACAACAGAACCCTTGGACTGGTGTAAAATATCCTTAAAAGATTCTTCTTCATACACCAAGTGCGTCCAGTCACATGCCAAGCATGATTTTATTCATAGCTCTACATCCAGGGAGGGAAATACAATGAGAGAATTGGTCGGTTCCTGCACACGCTGTAACAAAGAAATTTATTGCCTAGACGGGTTCTTTAATGGGGTCATTACAGAAGAAAAACAATTCTATTGCTTTGATTGTGATGAGAAAATATCAGAAGAGGAAGAAACTCCGCAAAGCTAAGCCTTGCGGAGTTTTTATTTGTGTTTTTAACTAAATTGTCACAGTGAGAATTATTTTCAATGAAATGGTCTCAACTATGATGAGCGTCACATATTCGCCGGGATTCCACTGTTACAATGTAACTAAATAAATCTTTGGAAGAGGCGAATGATAATGGAACAGAAAATGATTGAGCTGGATGTCCGTGAGGATTTGAAAAATAAAATGGAACCTTTTCAAAAAATTATGGAGGCAGTAAAGCAATGTAATAAGAATGATATTTTTATTCTTCATGCTCCGTTTAAGCCGACCCCGTTATTTGCTGTATTAAAAGTAAAAGGCTTTACCCATGAGGAAGAAGAATTAGAGAAAAAGCATTGGAAAAAGTGTTGAACATTTTAAACAAGAATTAGAAAAATATATAGATTACTACAATACCAAACGTATTAAGGAAAAATTAAAAGGCATGAGTCCTGTACAATACCGAGCTCATGCCTTGGAGGCAGCCTAATGAAATAAACCGTTTAACATTTTGGGGTCACTTCAATTGTGGCGAGTTTTCTTATTGTAATGGTTTTGTTGGCAGAACATCAATAATTTTATCCATAATAATGGAATCAAGCTCTTTATCAATTAGGATATGGACGCTGCCTCGATCGGTTTCAGTTCTGATTAACCGGCCCACACCTTGACGCAAGCGAAGGAGCATGTATGGCAGGTCGACTTTGCTAAACGGATCGACCGATGCCTCCCTTTTAGCAGTAAAGACGGGGTCATTGGGTGGAAATGGGAGAGAATAAATTATGACATTTTCCAACGATCTTCCCGGTATATCAAGCCCCTCCCAAAGATTAACGGAACATAACACTGCCTGTTCATCGCTCTGAAATTTCGCCACAAGCGTGCTAATCTCCTCATACCCCTCAAAATAAACCGGATAGGGAAACGTTTCCTTTTCCATTAGTTTTCCCTTCGCATCGATCATTTCCGCTTTATTGTTAAATAAAATTAGGGCTCGTCCCTCTGACTCGCGGATTTTTTCGATAATATATTCAAGTTTGCTATTGTCGTCACCTTGCGTAAATAAAGCCAGGAAAATGTTCATATTAGCATCATAGTCAAACGGCGAGGCAACCGAAAATGCAAGGAACTCAGTGATTCCAAGACTTCCGGCAATATAATCAAACGACTTCTCATTCGACATCGTCGCCGACGAGAAAATATACGGCCTTGCTTGGGAGAACACCTCTTCCCTCATGACATCTTCGACCATTCGCGGCATGATGACAAGCGTCCGTTCATTACCTGCACTCTCCAACCAGGTAATCCCGTTTATTTCTTGAAGAAACAGCGATAGAGAATAGGTTATTTGCTCAAGAAATTCCTCAACGATTTTCAAATCGTATTCGTTAATGACGTAAAGTTCACTCTCGAATACAAGCTCTTCCTCTAACTCCTGCAAGGTTGAAAGTAATTTTCGGCCTGTTTTTGCAACCAAAGGATGTTTTCTGATTGCTTGTTTATCTGACCCTTGTGCCGGTGAAGAAAATTGTGAAACCGCATCAAAAAATGTATCATTTTCCATTAATGCCTGTTCAATCGTATTCAATGTTTTCTCGCGAACATCATTTTCCATCAATCTCGTCAGCAGTGTCTCCAAGGTATAATCAGTAAAGCGATAGGTTAGCGCCTTCTGGGCAGCAAACTCTAGCAGGTGCCCTTCGTCAAAAACGACGGAGGAGTGCTCAGGCAATAGCGGGAGTTGGCCCTCCCGCTTCCTTGATTCTCTTGTCCAAATATACTCCATATAGAAATCATGGGAACAAATAATCAGGTCCCGCGCATGCCGGTAGTATTCCCTGTTTAGTGTCAAGGCGCACCGGTGCCGCTTTTCACAGGAAAAGCAATCCTGCAGTGAATCCCAGCTTAATTTATTCCATTTTTCATCGGAAAGTGAAGGATACTCCTTGCGGTCGCCATATTTTTCAAACTTCTGCATCGAGTTGACCGAGTGGACAAATTGAGGCAATGATTCATAGATAGTTAGGGCTTCTTCAAATAGATCACCACCCTGGGCAAGGTCGAGTTTTTTCAAACATAAATACTGGTCCTGCGATTTTGCCAGACGAACATCAATATTAAGGCCCAATATGTGTTCTAATTTGGCAAGGTCACCTTCTTTTTTTACTAGCTGTTCAATTAATGTTTCATCTGCACAGGCGATAACGGCTGGGCGATTCGTATAACGCGCATACATGATAGAATAGAGCAGGTAAACAATTGTTTTTCCGGTGCCGACGCCTGCCTCTGCAAACATCACCTTTTTTTGCTTAAATGCTTTTTCCAACTGGAACGCCATATAAATCTGTTCATCCCGGAGTTCGAAACCGGCTTCAGGCAGAATATCATAAAATACATCGCCAATCCATTCGCTTAATTTATCATAGAATGATTCGGTTTTTGAAACCGTAAAAGGCATTTGGTTTTGCATCTAATCTAATCCCTCCGAAAAAAAGAAAGCGTCCATTGACGCTGACATTAAGCTTTTTCTATATTGCCGTTAGTTGAGCGGGGCGGCTTTTTTCCCCAATATTGATAATAATCCGTTTTAATAAAACCATTAAACAGTTTTCTTTTCTTCGTAGCAGGTTTGCCGTAAAACTGCTCAAACTCCTCATGGGAAGTCAGGATATAAATCGACCATGTATCCAGCTTGTTAAACGCTTGTCCCATGTCCCGGTACATTTGCTCAACAGCCGGTTTGTCACCGAGCCGCTCGCCATACGGGGGATTTCCGACAATCACGCCATATTCCTTGGTGGTGGAAATATCCTTGACTTGCATCTGCTTAAACTGGATTAGGTCGCCAAAACCGGCTTCAAACGAATTTTCCTGAGCGATTTTCACCATGCGGTGATCGATATCAGATCCGGTTATATCAAGGGGCTGATCGTAATTGGCCACATCTTCGGCCTCCGTACGAACTTCGTCCCAAACTTTTTCCGGGATCCATTTCCATTGTTCTGAGACAAATTCCCGGTTAAAACCCGGAGCAATATTCTGGCCAATCATCGCTGCTTCAATGGGAATCGTGCCGGAACCGCAGAATGGATCGATAAACGGCTTGTCCGGGCGCCAGTTCGTCAGCATTATTAAGGCGGCAGCTAATGTTTCCTTTAATGGGGCTTCCCCCTGAGCGGCCCGGTAGCCGCGTTTATGAAGGCCGGTGCCGCTGGCATCGATGGTTATGGTCGCCACATCCTTCAATAATGCAACCTCAATGCGGTATAGCGCCCCATTCTCCTCAAACCACGTGTTTCGCTTGTAATGCTTCTTCATCCGTTCGACAACCGCTTTTTTCACGATTGCCTGGCAGTCGGAAACACTAAAGAGCTTCGACTTTACCGACTTTCCAATTACCGGGAATTCGGCATCCTCAGGCAAATAGTTTTCCCATGGCAATGCTTTGGTCTTTTCAAATAATTCATCGAAGGTATAAGCCTTAAATTCACCGACCTTGATTTTGATTCGGTCGGCCGTGCGAAGCCATAAATTGCTTTTTGCGATGGCGTATTCATCTCCGTTATAGGTAACCCGGCCATTCTCAACTTGACAATCATAGCCCAATGCCCTGACCTCTTGCGCAACCAACGCTTCAAGCCCCATTGCGGCCGTAGCGATCATTTGATATTTTCCCATTATTTCACCCTTAAACTTTATCGATTTACGTGACAGTACCATTATTGGCTAAAAATCCTGTTGGAATTCAATTAGTTATGTATACAAATAAAAAGCCCTCCTGTTGAGGAGAGCTGTATCATCTCTAACTACCCATTAATAACGTTCTATAAGCCATGTTCTGTACCAAGGTACTTCAAACGACATAGACTGTCTCGTACCAAGGCGGCAATCATCTATCTACAGATTCAAAGGTGAATCTGTCCTTCTCCTCGTTCAGTTCCTAAGAGAAAGTGCCCCTACCATAATTTGGGTTTCTCGCTCGTGGGGTTTACCCGTTCCACCCTTTCCATTTCTGGAAAGGCTACGTCACTGTGGCACTTTTACAGGTACTCATACCATATCCTTGCTGGACTTAGGTATTTTCCCGGCCGTCAACCGGACGTACGTCCGGCTGCCCTGGCTTATGAATTCACCAGGCACGAACACTACAGGCATCGCAGCCTGTGCGAGCATGGACTTTCCTCTACAATTCGCTAACGCTCCTTGCAGCGATTACCCGAACGTCATTAACGATACTTTCTTATTATATGCATATTCCTCCGACATTTCAATGTTTTTAACAGGAAATGGAGGAATACAATGTCATTCGTAAAGCTTATTGCCAAATACGTGCTTTTCAAGATTGGATAGACGCTTTAAGATATCAAAGTTTGTTGTCCCTGCAGGCTGGGCCACCGGCTGCCTCTTTGTCGCTTCTTCAAGCTGTTTGCGCAGTCTGAGGTTTTCTTGTTGCAGGTCTTCTATTTCCTGATGGAAGGTTCCATAATCTTTAATAATTAAATCCAAAAATTTATCAACATCTTCTTGCTTATAACCGCGTACTCCAGTTTTAAACTCTTTTTCCAATATGTCCTTTGCTGTTAATTTCACTTTGTCTGACAGCATTTCAATCACCTCAAGTTTCGGCCAATCATTACCTATTATTTTTCCAAAAATACGTTCGTTTGTCAATTTTCAATTCTCTGAAGGGCAAGCAAGCCCCTTTACATTATATTGGCAATCCAATAAAAAATGCTTACATATAAAAGTCGGTTTGTTTTAGCTGCTCCTCTTCAACAATCATCTGCAGGTCGTAAAAGGTAATTAATTCGATTTGATATGGATTATTATTTTGATATTGCAGTGCCAATTCATAAAGATATTTGGGACTGCCTTCTTTTTCGTGGTCGTACAAAAGCACCAAGCCATCTGACTTATCAATAAAAAACTGATTTTTCAAACGAAATTGCCATGGCTTTTCATAGCCTTTTTTTGTGACGGAATCGATGAAATCAGCCTGGGCAAGGATAGATTGATACCATTCCTTGTTTGTTTCGTTCCAGGAAGAATCCTGATCCAGAAATGGAGTGATAACAGCAAGCTTCAATTCCGGAAACTCCAGCTGGAGGTCAAACACAACCTCTGCGGCCCACAGCTCAACACCCAGTTGACCGCTAATCAACACCCACTCCAGGCCTTCTTCCACGAGGGGCAGCAATGCTTTTTTAATTGCGGCTTTTATGTAGAATACAGAAGGATGATCATGTTTAAAAATCCCCAGTTCAAATGGTTTATACCCAGAGATTGCCAGTACTTTCATCAAGGAAGTTCTCCTTTAAGAAAAATTTTAAAAAAGGACAAACACTTTTATATTTACAGCATAGTATAAAGTAGAAAAAAAACAAGGGCTTGACAGCCCTTGTAAAAGTTCAATTAAGGTCTGGGACCCATGAATGGTCCTGGGCCGAACCCTGGTGCACCCGGGCCAAAGCCTGGCGCCATATTTGGCATCATATTTGGCATTGCATTTGGCAACGCATTGGCTGCCGGCATCATGGCAGGCATCATTGCGGGCATTACTGCGGTCGGCGCACATGGATTACAGCAGTTAATATGCTGGTTGCATACCTCCTCACAGCATGAGGCAGTTTGCGGACAATAATGCTTATGCTCAAACATATGGTGGTTCACAGTAGTCGTATGAACCGGATGAATATGCGGCACTACCGTCGTTGAAAAAGTATGGTTCACATACTCCTGAGTTGGATGAATCACCGGTGGGGCAAAATTGGTTCCTAGATACATCTTATGCTCTCCCTTCAAGTCATATTTTGTTTACATTAACAGCCTATGAAAAGAGAGAAACTCTTGTACTAATGAAAACACCTATTTTTATGATAAATCCGAAAATACGGACCATTGTTCCTTACAACATGGAATAAAAGCTGTCTTTTAAGCTTGTGAAAACAACAGCAGTCAAACAAACAACGACAAAAAATAAAAATAAAATCGCCTTATACATTTTACCCACTCCATAATGTTTTTGAGTCATTTTGTACTCAACACAATTAAAGATTGTACCTTGTTTATGGGTGGATAACAATATGGAATTGCCAAGTAAATTGTGAACATTTTGTTACAAGGGTATTTTTCATTCTATATTTCGAGATTGCTTACGTTTCAGTCTCGCCAATCTAAATTGAAACTGCTCTACCGCCGGATCATCCGGACTGATTTTCTTACTTCCCTCCATGATTTCCAGGGCTCTCATGCAATAGTCCATCGCCAGTTTAAAATCCTTCAGCCGGTGCTCATGGATTTTTGCAAGCTCCAGACAAGCCTCCAAGGCAATTTGCTCATCTTCGATATCGGCAGCCTCCAAAAATAAAATTCGCGCCTGTTCCCAATCACGATTTTTTTTATGCTGATAAGCAAGGGTCAGCTTTGCCAGGCAAGAGGCAGAATCTGTCCCAGTTGTCAGCTTGCCCAGTACCTTTTCCGCTTGCTTATTTTCCCCGATAGCCGCATACCAGCGGCCAACTTCAAAAGTCTCCATCCTAGACTGCTTCCTGTCAATGCCGCATAGCTGAAAAGTAAGGTGTGTATACAAGGTAATGAGTGACAAGATATCCAGTTCATTATGCTTTAGGATGCCGAGAATGCCTTCGGGCTCTTTGCGTTCAATAAAATCGAAATAAATCATCGGCGCCAAAAATCCAGGGATATCATCGACTCTTTCCACACCTAGAACTTCCTTTTCGACAATGGCCAATTTCAAGCGCTCCAGCTTATGCTTCCACAATCTTCTCGCCGCATGGAACAAATCAAAATGGCCAAATGCTGGCAGCTTTGGGACATGCTCTCTTACCAGAGTATGTCTTGTCTTCACCTGAGGCCAGTCAAACGCTTTGCCGTTATAGGTAACCAATGTTTTATAATTGATTTTTTCCAAAAAGCTTTGGTATAAAGCGATTTCAGCTCCGGGATGCGGGAGAAGGTGCTGCCGCAATATCAGCTGGTCTTCATTCACACTCGCATATCCCAGCAAAAAAATCGTGTTGCCTACACCAGAGCCAAGACCGGTTGTCTCAGTATCAAAAAAGAACAATTCGTCGGCAGCATAGCCTTTTGCCGACAGCGGATGGCCGAACCCCTTGTCGTTCCAAATTTTGACTGCCTCAAGAAATTCTCCAAACCGATAATGGCCATGCTCATGGGAGAGCGGGAATTTCACTTCCCTAATTAGGCAGTAATCCTCGTCAAGAAAATAAGGGTAAACATTTTCTTGTTCCCACTTTTCCTTAAAAGGCACCTCAATTGTTGTGCTTCCCGGACCTGACGGCGGACTTGCCGCCGACTGGCTTCCGCCCGAGATATGTGGTTTTAACCGATTTAATTTATTTCTTAACGACATTTATTGCACTTCCCCGTTCAATCAAGACCTTTGTAAAAAGGAATCAATAATTTTGATTGCATCCTGTTTCGCTGTCTCGCTTACCGTGTCGGTCCCGATACAGGATGGGCACCCCGATTCACAGCGGCAGCGCCCAATCATTTGTTTTGCTTCCATGAATACCTCAGTCATACCGGAATGAATTTTTTCACTCAAGCCGATGCCGCCTGGATACCGATCGTAAAAAAAGATTGTCGGTTTTTCGTTATGGTCTGCCTTCACCTGCGGAATGACATGAATATCCTGCGGGTCGGCCATAACGAATAATGGCCCAATCGCCCCTAAAGCATGCGCTGCCCCGATGAGCCCTTGTTCAAGCCTGTCTTGGCCCAGCTCAGCAAAAGATTTATTCAGTGAGATCCAGGCGGCATTCGTATGAAGCTCCTCCTCAGGCAGGTGAATCGGACCCGAGCCGATGTTTTCATGGGTTTCAAATTTGATTTTTTTGAAGATGGTCGCCATTGCCCTGACACTGACATCGCCGTAGCCGATTTCGGCCTCCTCCAGAGGCTTCAGCCTGTCAACCTCTAATACTTTAAGCTGGACGGCCAGATTGGCATCAGTGAAATAATCGACATCCACTTCCCTGACGAATGCCTTCTTCTCCTCCCAATCGAGCTTCTCGACCTGATATTGTGTCCCTTGATGCAAGTAGATCGCTTCTTCATGGAGCAGCGTCATGGCCGAAAAGCGATCCATTTCCCCAATAACCTTTACATTGGCCACATCCGTCTGATCAACAATAATCACGTTTTCCTGGGAGGCAGAGCGCAAGCTGATATTATGGGCCGGGAATGAATCGTTCATCCAATACCACTTATCTCCGTTACGGTATAGGATCCTTTCCTCTGATAAATATTCCAGCAGTTCTTCCGTCCCGACTTGGCCAAATTGTTCACCTGCTTTAAACGGCAACTCATAAGCGGCACATTTCATATGATCAATTAAAATGATCAGGTTATCAGGATTAATGCGGGCTGTTTCCGGACTTTTATTGAAGAAGTAGTCAGGATGCTGAATGATATATTGATCCAGCGGACTTGAACTGGCAACCATAATAATCAGGGCTTCGCCATGCCGTCTGCCAGCTCTTCCTGCCTGCTGCCAGGCACTTGAAATCGTTCCTGGATATCCGGTCATAATACAAACCTGCAATTGCCCAATATCGACGCCTAATTCCAAGGCATTTGTGCTGACGACCCCGTATATTTCTCCTGAGCGCAATCCTTTCTCGATTTTTCTACGTTCTGTCGGCAAGTAGCCGCCGCGGTATCCCATAATCGATTTTGGCCCCAATTGGCGCTTTACCAATTCTTGCAGATAGGTAAGAATGATCTCGACTCTTACCCTGCTCCTGGCAAAAACAATCGTTTGGATTTTATTTTTCAACAGTTCACCAGCAATTTTGCGGACCTCAAGTGTAGCGCTTCTTCGAATATTTAATGGTTTATTAACGATTGGCGGATTATAAAACAGGAAATGCTTCGTTCCGCTTGGTGCCCCGTTATTATCAATCAGCGCCATCCGCTCCTCCGTCAGGTTTTCCGCCAGTTCCAGCGGATTGGCGATCGTGGCTGATGTGCATATGAAAACGGGGTTACTGCCGTAATAGCGGCAAATTCGCTTCAGTCTGCGAATCACATTGGCGACGTGGCTGCCAAACACACCGCGGTAAGTGTGAAGCTCATCAATTACGACAAATTTAAGATTTTCAAACAAGGACACCCACTTCGTATGATGCGGCAGAATCCCTGAATGGAGCATATCTGGGTTGGTGATGACTACATGGCCAGCCTTTCTCACGCGCTGACGGATATTAGCCGGGGTATCGCCATCATATGTATAGCTGTTTATATCAACCCCTGCCGCTTGGATGATTTCATTGATTTCACTTTTTTGGTCCTGGGCCAGCGCTTTTGTTGGGAACATATATAACGCCCGTGAATTTGGATTTAATAGAATCGATTGGAGCACGGGTAGATTGTAGCATAATGTCTTCCCGGAAGCAGTCGGGGTTACAGCCACAATGCTCTTTCCGCCCATAACTTTTTCATATGCGGCTTGCTGATGGGTGTAAAGCGCTTCAATCCCTTTACTTGAAATAGCTTGAATTAAAGCCGGGTGCAACCCCTCCGGCAATGGCACTGTTTGTGCTTCCCGCTCCGGTATCGTATTCCAGGCCACTATATTATCTTTAAAATCTTCGTTTATTTTCAACTCATCTAGTATATCCTGTAGACTTTTTTTCAGTTTCATCCTCTCACCTCATTATCTCTATTGTAGCGAATGAACGTTCGGATAAAAAGATAAAAACACCACTAAATACGAAATTCAACAAGAAAATTATTTCCTGCAATGGAAGGTGTCTCCGTTTTTAACGATAAATACAGTTAGGAAAGAGAATAAACTATTTCCCTATTTTTTGATACAATAGAATTGGTATTATTAATAGTTGAAGGTGATTAAATGAAAATTGAGGAGATAAAAAAAGTTCTTTCAAACTTTACCCTCTTCCGTGATTTGAATGACGCGGAACTGTTAAAAGTGACCGAAATTGCGATTGCACGTGAATGGAAGAAAAACAGTCTGGTTTTCCTTCAAGGGGACCCAATGGAAAACGTCTATTTTATTTATGATGGTAAAATAAAGATTTATAAAAGCGACGTGAACGGCAAAGAACAAATTGTGGCGATCATGAAAAAAGGCGAAATGTTTCCTCATGTCGGCTTTTTCCGTAAAGGTGATTATCCCGCTTATGCAGAGGTGCTTGAGCCGTCAACCTTGATTGCTGTACCGATTTCCCAATTTGAAAACGTACTGATTGAAAATCCAGAGCTTTGCATAAAGGTATTTAAGGTGCTTGGTGAAAAGATTGTCGACCTGCAAAACCGTCTCGAAGAACAAATTCTTAATAATACGTACGAACAAATTGTCAAGCTGTTAATCCGCCTTGCCCAAAAACATGGTACAGAACAGGAAGATGGAACAATCCTGTTAAAATCAGAATTTACCAATAAGGATCTTGCCAATATGATTGGGACGACAAGAGAAACGATCAGCCGGACGCTGACCAAGATGAAGAAGGATGAACTAGTCGAGGTCGATGACGATGGAAATATGATTCTCGATGTGGAAATTTTGATGGAAGAGATTAATTTCATATAAGCCTGAAACCGCAGTGTTATGTCCTGCGGTTTTTTATTGCGGAAATTATGTGCTTCAAGGTCACCCACCTAGGTCTATTTGCATATGATATCCTGTGAAAATTTCGAATGGGAGGGTATTGCCGTGTCATCTAATCTTCCGAGTGATAAGAATAATCCAAAACATTCCGTTCCAGAGCCATTTGGTGACTTAATGCGATCAATGAATGAGTTTTTTAACGAAAAACCAATTAAAGGATTTTTACAATCCATTGATGAATTCTTCAAAACACCATTTCCCTTTGAAGCGGCGGGATTTCATGTCGATATACAGGAAAAAGACAAGGAATATCTTGTTTCTGCCGAACTCCCGGGTGTAAAGAAGGACCAAATTCGCTTAAATGTCACGGGAAATTACTTAACCATTTCTTTGGAAAACTATGAACTCGAAACTGCGGAAGAAGAACGGAGCCGCAGCTATCGGCGCAGGTTTGTCCGCCAGCAGTCATCAAGAACCATTTCACTGCCGCATGCCATTAACGAAAAAAACATCAAAGCATCCTACCGGGATGGCTTATTACAAGTGAGAATCCCGCGTGAAACAGGAAAAATAATTGAAATTGAAGAGTAAAATTAAAAAGACGGCCAAATCGGCCGTCTTCTTTTATGCTTTAAATATGCCGCCGAAACCTTTGACTAGTGAAGTCACCTGTGTAACAGCATTGGCCATTTGGCCGGCCGTATTGATCATTTTATTAAAATCTACCGAACCGTCCTGTGACTTAAAGGAATTTAAAATCGACTGCATTCCCCCGGGTTGCTTGGGAATAAAACTCTGCTTAGGATAAGGGTTCATAATTGGATATCCATTTATAGGCATGTAAGGATATGGCATTATATCTTCCTTCGGCTGTAACGGGTTATGGAATAACGACTGCGATTCCTTTTGCGGAAAGTATTGATTAGGATACAAACCTTGTGATCCAGGCTGCATTTGCTGGGCATATCCCTGTGGATAGTAACCCCCATGCGATACAGGGTTCCAGCCATGACTTTGCGACATGGTTTGATAAGGCAAAGGTTGATTGCGAACGAAAAACGACTGATTCGATTGGGGGCCAAGCGGACTTTGACCCATGAATTGACCCGGATATCCATTATGAAAGTGATGTCTTGGTCCTAATTTACCAATCACGGGCAAACATCTCCTCCGTATTTATCTCTGTAACACAGTATGAACCAAGGCGATGAAAGGTGAGTAGCAGAAGCTGACTACAATTGTCAAAATGACGGGGATTTTGTCTGAAGTTTAAATTTTTTAAAAACTAAGGAATCGTTTTCATTCGTGTTACGATAGAAAAAACGATGAAGGAGGACTTTAAAAATGGACATCCGCGAACTAAAAAGTAGATTTAATCAATCCAGAGATTACAGTACAGATGACGTTAACGCACTAATGGATTTTGTAAAGAAGGCCTATATTTACAACGAAATAAGTATTATCGATTATCGCAATCTAGTTCGTGAACTCGAAAAGCTGGGCGCGGTAGTGCCAGAAGAACCAATACACTCCCTCATCGAAATACAGGATTAACGCCAAAAAGAGATGCCGCTATGCATCTCTTAGATTGTCGAGAAAGGGTCTTTTTCTCGACAATTTTTTAGTTTATCGGTATTTGAATTGCCGATTTTATTTTAAAATTGCCCCTGCTAATCGCCTTGTCATTTTCCCAAGACACGTCATAAGAAGCGCTCTTATAACGCGTTCGCTTTGATTTTTTCCTTAGACACGTCATAAGAAGCGTTCTTATAACGCGTTTCCTTTGATTTCTTCCTTAGACACGTCATAAGAGGCGTCCTTATAACGCGTTCGCTCTGATTTTTTCCCAAGACACGTCATAAGAAGCGCTCTTATAACGCGTTCGCTTTGATTTTTTCCCCAGACACGTCATAAGAAGCGTTCTTATAACGCGTTTCCTTTGGTTTCTTCCACAAACACGATATAAGAGGCGCTCTTATAACGCGTTCGCTTTGATTTTTTCCTTAGACACGTCATAAGAAGCGCTCTTATAACGCGTTCGCTCTGATTTTTTCCCAAGACACGTCATAAAAAGCGCTCTTATAACGCGTTCGCTTTGATTTTTTCCCCAGACACGTCATAAGAAGCGTTCTTATAACGCGTTTCCTTTGATTTCTTCCACAAACACGTCATAAGAGGCGTCTTTATAACGCGTTCGCTTTGATTTTTTCCTCAGACACGTCATAAGAAGCGCTCTTATAACGCGTTCGCTTTGATTTTTTCCCCAGACACGTCATAAGAAGCGCTCTTATAACGCGTTCGCTTTGATTTTTTCCCCTGGCACGTCATAAAAAGCGTTCTTATAACGCGTTTCCTTTGATTTCTTCCACAAACACGTTATAAGAGGCGTACTTATAACGCGTTCGCTTTGATTTTTTCCCCTGGCACGTCATAAAAAGCGTTCTTATAACGCGTTTGCTTTGATTTTTTCCATAAACACGTCATAAGAAGCGCTCTTATAACGCGTTCGCTTTGATTTTTTCCTCAGATATGTCATAAGAGGCTAATAAGGCTGGCGAGAAGTTTCTCGACAGCCTGAGAGATGCCGCTATGCATCTCTTTTCTTTTTTTCTAATTCTGTCAATACCTCAGCAAGGAAAAACTCAACGGTCCGCTGTGAATTTAAAAATCTTGTTTTACTGGTTTGACCAAAGAATGCCTGAACAGAAAGCTGTTCAATATGGCTGGCGGTCGTGTCTATTTGCTTTAGATGAATATGCTTGGGCGAGACTTTCGACAGCCATTGCCTCATCAGCTTTTGCCATTCATCGCTACTATCCTTCACTTCATTTACAAATGGTTTAATGGTCTTTTCAAAATCTTGTTTCTCTCCTGTTTCTCTCGCTTCTTGGTAGTATTGCAAAAAAAGACGATTATATCGGAATAGACTTTCTGTAAGGTAAATTAACCGCTCTAACATTTAACTTTTCTGCCCCCAATGAGATGGAATCGATGATTTTTTCTAAATGTACCATCTTTTGATTCATGTCAGCAATCTTTTCTTGCTGTTCCCGGTCTAAATCCATGCCAAGGTCGGAAAATGACACTTCTAAAGCCATGTCCAATTCCTCTAATTGATCATAGATTCTTGTAAGCTGTGTTATCAGCTGGTCTTTTTCTGTTAACGGTCTGGTCATTTAAATAATGCCTCCCTCACGAATTCTTATAGGTATAGTTCTCTCTTCATCACTTGCTTCCTGCCTGCTTGACAAAACTAGAAGCTATTCGTCAAAGAAAGTGCGTTTTTGGCATTCCCGAATGTCCAATTCGACATTCACACATCGCATAAAAATGCCAGACTCGTACAAGCTATAATTGGAGGTGTGTTCAACATGGCTAATAATAAAAAACAAAACAAAAAGCAAACTGCACAGCCAGATGCTGAGAACAGAACTGGTTATGGCGATAAAAAACTTGAAGGACCTAATCGTCCCGCAGAATGAACCGGGAAAAAGCAAGGAGACAAATTCTCCTTGCTTTTTTACTGCCATGGTCTTAAGTGAAATACTTTTTTTAGTGCGAGTACTAACTGCAGTTGGTCTGATTTTTCCATATACCAATCAGTTAAATGAATTGGGTGCTTATGCTTTGCAGGCAAGTGCAGCCATACAGGGGAAACAACTCGCTGTTTGCTCCAATCCTTATGCTCATGCTGATGATGGGAAATGACAGGAAAGGCCATTCTTAAAAAAGGTGTTTCCCCATCTGTCCTGACTTTAAAATATTGCTCGTAATCAAGTCTTGAACCAGTATGAACGGTTTTCTCGGCAAATTCAAAAAAATATGGAAATAACCGGGGATGAAATAAAATGGATGCCAATCTCTTGCCCAAATTAATTCTTTTTGAAAGGAAACGAAAACCGTTTACACTGGCTCCATAAACCTCCCCGCCACAGGTAGGAAACAAGACGACACTAAAATGAAGCCAGTCCTGAAAGTTAAAAATGAGGGAACGAAACACTTTATTTCTATATACAGGATGGTCGATAACTGGAGTTTGTATCACATTTTGCTCATTAATGATCAATGCTGTCGTGAGACGGTTGCGGTCCTTTTCCCTCCAATACCGATACCACTCTTGTTGAATAAAAGAAGAAACATGGAAAAATGGAAGCAAATGAAACAGAGGGCGGTTTAGTTTCGTCGAATATTGATAGAGCAGTAATTGCGGGAATACATCATGGAAGATTAGCCAATTTGCCCGCTCATAGGTTAAAAATAGCTGCTTTCTAAGCTGGGGTGCAAGAAGCTCGCGAAATGCCGTTCCCTCAAGGTCGCACATATTGTAGCCGCCATTTCTTGATACCATATGAGCAAGGAATGACCAAACAATATCCGGATTTTGTTTAAAATAAGAAAAATAGGCATCCGTTCTGGAAATATTATCAATGTTTTTCTTATCAGTTTGGGCTCTGATTTGACGAATAATTGATTGTTCCTGTATTGTAAGATGATTCATAAAATATGCATCTTCCCTTTGCCATCGGTTAATAGATTGATAATTTTATCTTCATTTCAGCTTTTATGAAGAAGGAATCATTTCATTTCTTGACAAGTTCGGTAAAATTATTATTAGGGTCTTCATGTTGAATTATTTTATTCATCCCATTAACCGCAGATTTGGTATGATAAGGTATGGTTTAAAGAGGTGAAAACATGACTGTTAATTATCCAAATGGAAAGAGATTTATCCGGAACGATCAGGAGAAAAAGCCAGCAGAGAAAAAGCGAATTAACCATGCTTACAGCAACCGGGGAATGACGTTAGAAGAAGATTTAAATGAAACGAATGAATATTATCGAGAAAGAAAATTGGCTGTTATTCATAAAAAACCTACACCAATACAAATTGTTCAGGTTGATTATCCAAAACGGAGTGCAGCTGTTATAAAGGAGGCCTACTTTAAATTGGCCTCGACCACTGATTATAATGGGGTCTATCAAGGGAAATATATTGATTTTGAAGCAAAGGAAACACAGAATTCCACCTCTTTCCCGTTAAAAAACTTCCACCAGCATCAAATCAGCCATATGGAAGAGGTTTTGAATCAAGGTGGAATTTGTTTTGTCATCATTCGCTTTACAAGGCTTGATGAAGTATATTTACTTGAAGCCAAACACCTGCTTTTCTTTTGGGAAAGAATGGTGACGGGCGGCAGAAAGTCTATTACCAAGGAAGAAATCGAGCAGGCGGGTCATCACATTCCGCTTGGATTCCGGCCAAGAATTGACTATATTAAAATACTAGATAAATTGAACCTTTAATAGGTGGGCAAGATGAGAAAGGAAGTATTTCAAATGTCCGAACAATTCCAATCAAGGGAGGAGCGCCGCAAGAAATCCCAGACCAAAGCTAAATCAAAAACCAAGAAAAAACAAGGCGGATTGGTAAAGAAAATCTTTCTCTCCCTCGTGGTTCTTGGATTTATAGGATTGCTTGCAGGTGTTGGCACGTTCGCCTATATGATTAAAGATACTCCTAAGCTAGACCCAAAATTATTAAAGAATCCAATCCCATCCAAACTTTTGGATAAGGATGGAAAAGTTTTTACTGAAGTGGGAGCGGTAAATCGGGAATATATTAATTATAAAGATATACCAGAGGTGGTGGAGAATGCGATTATTGCCACTGAGGATTATCGGTTTTACAAACACCACGGGATTGATCCCATTCGGCTTGTCGGAGCTGTATTGGCAAACTTCCGCGATGGTTTCGGTGCCGAAGGCGGGAGTACGATTACCCAACAGACTGTTAAAATGCATTTTTTATCACATGAGAAGACGATAAAGAGAAAGGCACAAGAAGCATGGCTATCCATCCAGCTGGAGCGAAATTATACGAAACAGCAAATCTTTGAAATGTATGTCAATAGAGTATTAGTTGGCGGCAATAATTACGGTATTGCCACTGCAGCAGAGGTTTATTATGGGAAAGAATTAAAAGACCTGACCCTGGCTGAAGCAGCCCAGATTGCCGGAATGCCGCAAAGCCCTAACAATTATAATCCTTTTACCCATCCTGACTTGGCGGAAAAACGCCGTAATATTGTATTGACTCTAATGGAGCAGCATGGATTCATATCCAAGCAGGAAATGGAAGAAGCCAAAAAAGTGTCTGTTGCTGAAACAGTATTAAAACCGGAAAAACGTACAGTGAACGATAAACCTTTTGACCCATTTGTAGATGCTGTCATTAAAGAAGTGAAGGAAAAAACTGATTTTGATATTTATACAGATGGATTGACGATCCAAACAACAATGGATCCAAATGCGCAAACTTACGTTGATAAAATTCTCAACACAGATGAAGTAATAAAATATCCGGATGATCAGTTCCAGGCCGGTATTGCCCTGCTCGATACGAAAACAGGGGAAATCCGCGCAATTGGCGGCGGCCGAAACCAGGAGAAACGTGGCTATAACTATGCCATTCAAGCAAAGCGTCAGCCAGGCTCGGTCATTAAGCCCGTTCTGGATTACGCACCTGCCATTGAATATTTGAATTGGGGCACCTATCAAATGATTGAAGATAAACCAATCACATATTCTACAGGTAAGAAATTTGGGAACTGGGATGGTAATTATAAAGGACCGATGACAATTCGAACTGCCTTGCAATTATCCCGTAATACACCTGCCGTACAGGCTTTACAACAGGTGGGGCTGGAAAAAGCAAAGGATTTTGCCATAGGTATTGGAATCCCATTGAAGGAAATCTTTGAATCCTATGCGATTGGCGGCTTTGGCGGAAAAACCGTTGGCGTTTCCCCTATGGAAATGGCCGGGGCGTATAGTGCATTTGGCAATAAAGGTATTTACACAAAGCCTCATGCGGTCACGAAAATTAAGTTGCGCGATGGCACGACGATTGATACCGCTCCGGAACCAAAGGTTGCAATGAAGGATTCGACAGCTTTTATGATTACGGATATGTTAAAAAGTGTACTTGTTTCCCCAGGTACAGGTACAAGGGCCAGCATTCCCGGATTGCCAATTGCGGGGAAAACTGGTACAACAAACTATACAGCCGAGGATAAGAAAAAGTACAATATCCCAAGCGGCTCGGTACCGGACGCATGGTTTACCGGCTACACGACCAATTACACCTTATCCGTTTGGACGGGTTATTCAAAGTCTAGTACTCCGATAACGCCTAAAGGGGATAATCAAAGAATTGCCCAATACATTTTCAAAAATTTAATGGCACACGTTTCCAAGGATATTGAAACACCTGACTTCGAAATGCCAAATAGCGTTCAAAAGGTAAAAATTGAAAAAGGTTCGATGCCTCCGGTTCTTGCCGGGGAGTTTACTCCAAGCAGTGAAACCATCACCGAGTATGCCGTTAAGGGGCATGCACCTAAAACAGTATCTGAGAAATATCACAAGCTTGAAGCGCCGGCAAATCTGAGAGTGACATTCGATGAACTCAATAAAAATATTGCTGTAGCATGGGATTACAATATTCCGAACCAGACAGACATTCAGTTTGACATCACGGTCGATAACGGCTCAGGGCCTAAACATCAGATGCAAAAGGAAACCAGCTTAGTGATTCCTGCAAATCCGGGTGATAAATATACAATTACCGTAGTGGCTCTCAACGGCAATAAGAAGAGTGACCCGGCTGTAAAATCGATTGATATTCCAAACCCGCAAAATAATAACGGGAACGGCAATGGAAACGGCAACGGGAATGGAAATGGAAATGGCAACGGGAACGGAAATGGCAACGGGAATGGCAATGGCAATGGGAACGGAAATGGGAACGGGAACGGCAATGGAAACGGGAACGGAAATAATGGTGAAGATGATGGAACTACACCGATAACGACCCCGCCCGCTGTTATCCCGCAAACCCCTTCAGGAGGCCAAACTTCCGGAAGAGGAAATTAATTAAGAAAAAAATCGTCTAGGCATCATGCCTGGACGATTTTTTTATGATGGTTTTTTTCACATATTGTTTTTCCTGCTCAACCATTAGTTCTGAAAGCTGGCGAAAGGAGTGGAATAAATTTGGCCTTGCCTGGATAAAGCCTAATCTTTCTTCTATGTTTACCGGTTTAAAGTGAAACTGACCAAAGGGAACTGGTTCACCTTCTATCGCAGTGCTCTCGTTTGTCAAATGCAAGAAATGAATAAACAGGGTAATCCCTTGCTCCATTAACTCTTTTGTCCCCTGTTGATTGCGCTCGCGGAAGTTATTTTCAAGCCTTATTTTTACAGTCTTCCATTCCTCAAGCAGGTTGGAAACAGCCAGTTTACTTTCCATTGACTGCCTTCAGTCCCTTCATCCGTTTCTTTCCTTCCCTGCACAACTCCAATAATGGACACGATGGACATAGCGGGTTCTGCGCCTTGCAGTGATACCTGCCGAAGAAGATTAACCGATGATGAGTGTCTGACCATTCCTGTTCAGGAACCTTTCGCATCAAGGTTTTTTCTACCTCAAGGACGGAATCCTTCCAGCGGCAGATCCCCAGACGCTTACTGACCCGCTCCACATGGGTATCGACTGCAATGGCTGGAATGCCAAAGGCAACAGACACCACAACATTGGCAGTTTTTCGGCCAACCCCCGGTAACTTGGTCAGTTCATCTCTGTCAGTAGGAATATCACCATCATATTCATCCAGAACCAGACGGCAAAGACTTTGAATATTTTTGGCCTTATTTCGATATAGTCCAATCGAACGAATATCATTTTGCAGTTCTTCAAGAGGGACACTCAGGTAATCCTCTGGTGTTTTGTATTTTTTAAATAAGTCCTTCGTCACCTTGTTGACGAGGGCGTCGGTACACTGTGCGGATAGCGAAACGGCTATGATCAGTTCAAACGGATTGGAATGGTTTAATTCGCAATGGGCATCGGGAAACATTTCACCGATTTTGTCCAGACAATAGCGAATTTGTCCATTGTTAAGCATTACATCTCCCTCCCATGTGCTAATACAGTAAATAAACGAGAGGAGATGTCTCTCGTCCGGGTTAAAATTATTGTTCAAGCCAATTGTAAAACGGTACGGCTGGTTGGCTGGAGCCCTCTTTGTTTCCAAGTTTTTGTACCTGTTTTTGGCGAAATTTACGCCCTTGGTTTTTAGCCTGTTCAATCGTTTTGATTCCGTTCTTTTTCCATTCAAACAGAATTCTATCAATATAGCGGAAATTTAATTTTCCTGACATAACCGCCTCTCTGAGGGCGGCCTTGATAATGACTGGGTCATGGTGGTCGTCATCCATCCACATTGCAAGCGATTCGCATTCGAACGGTGATAACGGCCGGCCAAACTCTTGTTCAAAGCACGAATATAAATCAGTTTCATCCGCCTTCTTGTTTTGTTCTTGATTTAGGCGATTATTATTTAGAAATTGGTTGATGAGCTTTTCCCATAACGGTTTTATGGAATACTTTTCAAAGCGAATACCTTCTTTTGAATATTCATCCATAATTTCCAAGCAGCCCCGCTGAATCAGCCTTCTTAGCATTTCATGACATTCGGAAATCGAGATTGTCATCCTTGCTGAAAGCTCCTCGGGAGTGGGAAATTCATTTCCTTTTTCCAAAAAAGTTAAGATATTTAGCAATAGGACAAGTTCTACTTCTGTCATATTAAGATTGCGATATTCAGAAAATAAAAGGGCTGGAACAGTTATTTGGCCTTCCTCAAGCCATGCTAATAGGTTTTCTTTCATTCATTGGACACCTCACTATTTAGTATATCATGAACCTTGACCTCGGGTAAGTGTATTAGGTATCCAAGGATGGCAAAGAAATCAAAAAGCCTGCGTCCCGCAGACTTTTTGATTGCATTAAGCTTTTACTTTTGCTGTCACGAAATCATTGATTCTCGTTACTGCTTTTTCCAGTTGCTGGAGCGAGGTTGCATAGGAAAGCCGGATATTTTCCGGTGTTCCGAAACCGGAGCCCGGAATCACGGCGACCTTGGCTTCCTCAAGGAGTCCGGAAACGAAATTATCCACCGTTTGATAGCCGGTCATTTCTGCCGCGCGCTTGACATTTGGATATAGGTAGAATGCCCCTTGTGGCTTTACACAAGTGAAGCCCGGAATGGAAACCAATTTGTCGTAAATGATTTCCAGTCTTTCTTCAAATGCCCGGCGCATTTCTTCCACTGCCTCCTGCGGTCCATTGTAGGCTGCGATGGCAGCGTATTGGGCAGTAGTAGTCGGGTTGGAAGTGCTATGGCTTGCCAAGTTGGTCATTGCCTCGATAATTTGTTTATTTCCGGCAGCATAGCCTATTCTCCAGCCAGTCATGGAATGGGACTTGGAAACCCCATTAATAATAATCGTTTGCTCTTTTAATTGCGGAGAAAGTTGAGCAATGGAGACATGCTTGGAACTGCCATAAACGAGTTTTTCATATATTTCATCTGATACGACTAGCACATTATGCTCAAGGCAGACTTTGCCCAACTCCAGTAACTCGGCTTCCGTATAAAGCACACCTGTCGGATTGCTTGGAGAGTTTATAATTACCGCCTTTGTCCTAGCTGTCATTGCATTTTGCAGCTGTTCGGGCGTGATTTTAAATTGATTTTCTTCTAACCCGTCAATGTAAACCGGAACACCGCCGGCCAATTTGACTTGTTCCGGATAGCTAACCCAATAAGGAGTCGGAATAATAACCTCATCCCCGTCATTTAACAAAACCTGAAATAGAGTATATAAAACATGCTTCGCCCCATTGCCAACGATAATTTCGTCTGGCTTAAAGCTGAGTCCTTGGTCTTCCGTAAATTTCTTGATAATTGCCTGCTTCAATGCCGGCAAACCTGCTGAAGGCGTGTACTTCGTATGTCCTTCATACATCGACTTTTCCGCAGCTTTCAAAATATGCTCCGGTGTATTAAAATCAGGCTCCCCTGCCCCCAAGCCAATTACATCTTCCCCTTGTTCCTTTAACTCTTTTGCTTTAGCGGTAATCGCCAGGGTTGATGAAGGTGTCAGAGACAACACCCGATTCGCCAATTGCACAGCCATAACTTCTCCTCCATTCATCGCATGGGCTAAAGATTTTCAATTTTCTTCAGCCATTCTCCTGTTTCAAAATGAATATAATAATAATTTATTAAATCATTGTCTGAACGATAATAAATTTCCCATAACGGGATATTTTTTTCTAAACCCAATCGGACTGATATGATTTTTTCAGGATTTTTTTCCTCTAGTAATTTCTGAACGGCTTCCTGCTTTGTCAGGCCTTCCGCTGCTTTCTTTACAATAATTTTGCCTTTTTTATCAGGAACCCATGCAATGATTTTCTTGCCGTCCTGATTTTTACCTTCAATTACATAGACAGTTTCAAGACCATTATAAATATGAAAATCCTCAACCTTGCTGAAATGCACTTGGGCGCTGGCACGGGCAATCGCTTTATCTTGAGCGTCCTTCAGCGGTTCAGTTGCACTGTGATACACTTTAATTGAAGTTCCCAATGCAGCAATAACAACAGCTATTAAAATAAGAATCCATTTTTTCACTTTATCACTTCTTTATGTACGATATATCGTAAAAATTGCTTTGTTTTGATCTTCTTTATCAAGGGCGAGTCCAAACATGAGGTCCTGATGTTTTAATGTTCGATTCAGTGCATCAACGATTTTATAAAGGTCGGAGCCATATTGAACCTTAACTGTTGAGAGCACTTCCATTTTGCTTTCCATTGATTCTCCTCCACTTTTCTCTTTTCAAGCTTGTTAGCAAAGATTCTAACCACTATTATAACAATATTACCTAAAACCTGTCCCCCATCAAAACGCTTACAAATAAATTTTTTTATTATACCGGCCTACTGTTCCGCTTCAGGCGGTATGGTAAACACCTCATACTTAGAATCAGTAAATTTTAAGGTGATCGTACCATGCCGTTTTGTAAAATAAACTTCCGACCATGAATCTTGCAAATGGTGAAGAATTTCGGGGTCGAGATGTTTTTCCTCCGGTGTAAACAAAACCGAAATTTGCGGATTTAAGTATTGTATCAATTTTTTAGATAAAGAATCTTCTTTGGTGCAGTTTGGGATTTTAAAAACGTTGATGTCCTGCAGATTCTTTTTAAACAATTCTTCCTCAGCGCGGTCACTATAGGAAGACATAAGAAAGACGCGCTGTTTAAAAAAGCTCAACACAATATCCATGCCTTCATCTTCACCTGTACCTGCGAATTCAACCTCCACGGTTAAATCGGGAAGAAGTGTTTCCTTGATTCCCTCCTTCCATACCAGTACAGGAAGAAGGTTTTGATGTTTCAACTCGCTGGTAACCAATGGTGCTATTTTAGAGGTTGTAATGATTTTTTTAATCTGATATTTCTCAATTAAATGATTGACATGCTGAGAGGAAAGGCCAGATCCGTCCGATGTCAGGATTAGCGTTCCGATCCTTTTAACATCATAAAGGCGGAGCCAACCTTCAAGCTCTGCCGCTGTATCTTCCTTTCCTGTATTAACAAGGATGTTTTCGTTATTTGGTCCCTGAATCAATGTCGCTTCTCCAGAAGACAGGCCGATAAATGTCACGGCCATCTCGTGGTCTTTTATATTTAACTCTATATTTTCAACCTTGCTTGAAATCGATGGTGCCCCGGCTGCCGCTGATAAAGCCGGAAGCATCAAGGAAAATAGTATTAGTAAGAGTCTCATCCTACATACCTCCCATACTATTAGTATGGGTGATTTTCCAATTTTTATCATAACCAAGTTTCAATTACTTGAATTAATTCGTTTATTGGCCCTTTTTTAATGTCAATCGGAGGAATTGAGTTCAAAAAGCACGTGCCGTATTTAGCAGTTACAATTCTTTTATCAAAAACAACCACGACACCTTTATCGGTTTCGGTACGGATTAATCGGCCAAATCCCTGCTTGAATCTGATTATAGCTTCCGGCAGCGAATATTCTGAGAACGGATTGCCGCCTCGGTTTTGAATCAATTGACATTTAGCCTCGGTAAGCGGCTCATCCGGCGGACTAAATGGCAGCCTGACAATAACCAAACAGGATAGATCTTCGCCGGGAATGTCCACCCCCTCCCAAAAACTGCTTGTTCCAAGCAGTATCGCCTTATCATAGCGCTGGAAATTTCTCGTGAGCCTCGTTCTACTACCGCTCGTAATGCCTTGGGCTATCAACACGTAATCATCTAGAAAGCCGCTCTCTCTGATTAATTCATACGTTTTCTTCAGCATATCGTAGGCTGTAAACAGCAGCAGCATTCTTCCCTTGGTTGCTTCAGCAATCGTAATGATATGCTCAGTGATGGCGATGACATATTCATCTAATGATACGCTGTTTATTTCCGGGAGGTCCTCTGGTACGAGCATCCGTACCTGGTCTTTGTATACAAATGGTGACGGTATCTGCAGCTGCATAGTGCATGCAGCATCGAGCCCCAATTCCTTTTCCATATAATCAAAGGATTTATTGACGGTTAAAGTAGCAGAGGTAATGACAACAGCTTTTTTGGCTGAAAAAAACTGCTCCCTCAACCGCTCTCCGACCGAGGCAGGCTGGGCAATAAACGTCGTCACGTTTTGCAGTGAACGAAGATCGATCTCAATCCATTTTACATCCCTTGACTCGTGGATGAAGCAGGCCTTCAGCCTAGTTCTTAACTCCTCCAACTCATTTAAAAAGATAAATAGCTCCTCAAGTTTGCTTCCTTGGCTCTTCGTCAACTTGTGGTTCTGCTCCCAAACCAACTGTAATCTTTCACGAATCGCCTCCTGTAAATCTTTGATTAAGAAGCTGAACCTTTCGGCACTGTGCAGCACAGCCTTGCTTTCTTTACTGCCTTCCAATGGGGAAAAGCGCACCTTGGAACGAAAATAACCATTTTTGTTGGCCAGCTTCCGTTTTGCAAACAACGCCAGCAGCTTGAAAAATTCATCCATTTCATAATTCAAGTTGAGCACCAATTGCTCAATTTCAAACACTTGCCAAACCATGTTGCCGGATACAGGGACACTTTTCAGGAGTTCCTCTAGTTCATAGAAAAGCTGTTTATGGTCAAATTGGCCGAATTGGGTAATTAACATTCTTGTCGACAAATAATCCAAAGAGGCACCAAAATAATGGACTGCAGCTTTTTCAAGGTGATGCCCTTCATCAATGACCGCATACTTATAGTCGGGAAGAATCGAACCCTTTTCACGTAAATCACTCAATAGCAAGGAATGATTCGTTATGATGATATTTGCCTTCTGTGCATCCTGCTTTGCTCTCTGATAGAAATCCAGTTCCTCGCGATCATGCTTTTGTGAATGAATGTCACCGTCATTCTTGATTTTATTCCAATAGATTTGCCCGCCGCTTGATAAATTTAATTCATCCTTGTCTCCCGTTTCTGTCTCGGTAAGCCAAATAAGAATTTGCATCTTTGATAGTGTTGTATCATAATTATCGTTCTCTTCCAGCAAGCTTTGCCGAAATCTTGCCAAACTGATATAGTGATTTCGCCCTTTCAGCAAAACAGTCCTGATTGGGAAGGGAAGAATATTCCTAAGTAGCGGAATTTCCTTATATAATAACTGCTCCTGCAGTTGGATTGTGTGGGTGCTGACGACAACCGGGCTTTGTTTCATTTTAGAAAAATATGCTGCAGGGAATAGGTATCCCAATGATTTTCCAACGCCGGTTCCCGCTTCAATGAGCGTGTGCTGTTCCCGCTCAAATGAGCGAAAGACAGTATCCATCATTGCAAACTGCCCTGGACGTTTCTCATAAAAATCAAAAGCTCTGCTGATTAAATCCGTTTTTTTCTCTTCATTCTCAGGGTAAGAAATAGCTTGTTCTGCCCTTCCGTCTTCCGGAGTTAAGGGAGATTTTTTAAGAGCCAAGCCTTTATAAAGTTCAATAGTATCGGGCAGTTCCATCTCAGATAGCTCCGGATCTTCCAATACCTCATCGAGCAATTGCTGCAAATCACTTTTTAATCCTCCGGATAACGGCAATAGGTGCCTTAACGTAATCAGGGGCAATTGAGTCAACTTTTTTATAAAGATAAGAAACAACTGCGCAGTAACCTCAGCATCACTGTCCGCCTGATGAGGGCGGTCGTGGTTTAGCCCCTCTCTCTCGGCCAAGTCGGACAGCTTATAGCCGTCTGCAGTCGGATATAGAATCCGGGCCATTTCCACTGTATCGAGAACTGAACCGTAAAACCCGTCAAATCCTGCTTGAAGCAATTCTTCCTGAAGAAAAGATAGATCAAATAAAACATTATGCGCCACAAAATAAGCCCCATCCAACAGCGCCATTACTTTGGCACCTATTTCCGAAAAAACAGGAGCATCTTTAACCATATCATCATTAATACCGGTTAATTCTTCAATAAATACCGGGATAGATTTTTGGGGATTGATAAGTGATGAGTATTTTTCCGTTATGATTCCATTTTCGATAACGACCGCTGCAAACTGAATAATCCTGTCGCCTTTTTTGGGAAGATTGCCCGTGGTCTCCAAATCGATTACAACATATTTATTATTTAACATTTGATTAACACCCCAAAGCTTCATTCCTTAAACGGTATCATAAAATAGTGAAAAAGAAAAACGAAATTGTGAGCCAAATAAACAGAAAGGTCCCCTAAATGGAGACCTTTCACTGGTTACATGATTGTATGTGCCGGTTCAGCTTTAATCAGTTCCTTGATTGTATTGTCTTCTTCCATAATCGCAACTTTTGGCTGATGGGAGGAAAGTTTTTCCTCCGGCACTATTGCATAGGAAATAATGATCACGATGTCACCAGGCTGGGCAAGACGGGCGGCGGCGCCGTTTATGCAAATCACCCCGCTGCCACGTTCTCCCGGAATAATGTAGGTTTCAAACCTGGCTCCGTTATTATTGTTGACGATTTGCACCTTTTCATTGCCAATCATGCCAACCGCATCTAAAATATCTTCATCTATTGTAATACTGCCCACATAGTTTAGGTTTGCTTCTGTGACTGTTGCACGATGGATTTTTCCATTCATCATGTGGCGAAACATGGATTTAGGTCCTCCCCTGGCGGTGTCTTTTATTCTAAATCAATAATGATATTGTCAATTAGCCGAACTGCCGTAAATTTTACTGCAAGTGCAATGATGATCCTGCCCTGTAATTTTTCCAGCGGCTTTAACTGCGGATAGGAAAGGATCTCAATATAATCAATGATTCCCTTTGATTCTCGGCAAATCATCTCGCTAATCATCTCAATGAGGCTGGCAGGATTTCGCTCTCCCTGCTGGATTGCCTCTTCTGCAGCCTGCAGGCATTTATAAAGGACAGGCGCCTGTTCACGCTCTGCAGGTAGGAGATTCACATTACGGGAACTTTTTGCCAGCCCGTCGGATTCGCGAATGATTTCCACCGCCCGCAGTTCAATCGGAAAATTAAGATCTGCAATCAACCCTTCAATAACCGCAACCTGCTGAGCATCCTTTTTGCCAAAATACGCCTTTGTTGGCCTGACAATGTTAAATAATTTGGTTACCACTGTGGCGACGCCATCAAAATGGCCAGGTCTTGATTTTCCGCATAATACATTTGTCCGTTCCCGAACCATTACTGTTAAGGATGGCGGTGCCGGGTACATTTCTTCAACGGCCGGATGAAACACATAGTCTACGTTCTCCGCCTCAGTCAGCGCCTGATCACGCGCAATGTCACGCGGGTAGGATTCATAATCTTCATTTGGCCCAAATTGCAACGGATTGACAAAAATGCTTACCACTACGATATTTGTTTCTTTTCTCGCTTGCCTGATCAGGGTTAAATGCCCCTCATGGAGATATCCCATGGTCGGAACAAATCCAATCGACTTGCCGGACTTTTTCTGCTTGATGATTTCTGCCTGCATTTCCTTTATGGTTGTAATGACCCTCATTCTTTGCCTCCATACAATGCCCTAAGCTGCTCTTCTTTCATGGTGAATGTATGTTTGTCTTCAGGGAACACCTTTTGCTTTACATCTGATACATAGGTTTGAATCGATTCAATCATAAACGGATTCACGGAATGATATTGTTTGACGAACTTTGGAACCCGGTCAACACCATAACCCAAAATATCGTGATACACCAAGACCTGTCCATCGACATCAACGCCCGCTCCAATACCGATTACCGGAATCGAGGTTAAGTTGCTCACTTCTTCGGCCAACTGTTTCGGCACACATTCGAGAACAACCGCAAATGCACCTGCCTGTTCACACTTTTTTGCATCCTCAATTAATTTTCTGGCCGCAGCTGCATCCTTTCCCTGGACTTTATACCCGCCCAAAACCCCAACCGATTGCGGTGTGAGACCTAAATGGGCACACACAGGAATTCCCGCTCTTGTCAAGGCAGTAATTTTTTCAAGAACCTCATCCGCTCCTTCGAGTTTAACAGCGTGGGCCCCAGTTTCCTGAATTAATCTTCCGGCATTAATCAGCGTATCCTTGACAGATAAATGGTAGGTGAGAAAAGGCATATCAGCTACAATAAAGGTATCCTTTGCTCCCCGTTTAACAGCTTTTGTGTGGTGGATCATGTCCTCCAATGTCACAGGGATCGTGGAGTCGTATCCAAGAACGACCATGCCCAGCGAATCTCCGACCAGAATCATATCGACTCCGCCCTGCTCAGCTTGTTTAGCGGAAGGGTAGTCATATGCCGTCAGCATGACAATCTTTTCATTGTTTTGCTTCATTTTCAAAAAATCGGTGGTTTGCTTCATCATTTCTCCTCCTTGTAGAGATGGGAGAGGTGACAAAACAAGTTTTAAGAGCATAAAAAAATCCCTCTGAAGGCAGAAGGATTCCGTTACTCTTGACATGTTCCATCCCTCTGTCCCGGTCCGATTCACGGATCTAGGCAGAAAACTTTAATTTTAAAAAACAGCATAAGGTGCAGTTCTGGTTAGATACTGCCCGTAAGAATTATAACAAAATTACCAAAATGAGTACAAGATTTAATTTCCTGAATTATAGTTCGATATCGGCAGAATAAACATGATGAATGGTACCGGTCTGATCCTCTATTCTCAACACCCCATCATCGGTTATCCCCAGGGCTCTCCCTTCTATGACATCGGTCAGTGTTCGAGCCTTCAAGTTTTTTCCGATACTGACAGCATAGCTTTCCCATAAGAGCTTTACCGGGAGAAAACCCTGTTCCAGGTATAGCATATATAGTTTTTCAAAATGCTTGAATATGCTTCTAATCAAGCCTGCTCGGGAAATATTCCCGCCCGCTTCAATAAAAAGCGAGGTCGCCGTTTCCCGAAGCTCTTCAGGAAAATCCACCGCTTGTTGATTTACATTAATACCAATACCTATAATGATTGAATGAATCCGGTCCGCCTCTGCCTGCAATTCGGTTAAGATACCGGTAATTTTCTTGCCATTTATCATAATATCGTTTGGCCACTTGATTTCCGGTTTAAGTTCGGTCACTTCTTCAATCGCCTGAACAATAGCGACCGCTGTTAACAATGTCAGCTGCGGCGATCTTGTCAGGGGAATATTCGGCCTGAGAATAAGACTCATCCATACCCCGGTAAATTTAGGCGAGTGCCATTTTCTGTTCATTCTTCCTTTACCCGATAGCTGTTCCTCGGCTAATACAACGGTTCCTTCCGGTACACCCTCGGTGGCGAGCCCGTGAGCGATTTTTTGAGTCGAGTCCACGGTTTCTTCATAATGGATATTTCTGCCGATAAAGGAGGTCTCAAGTCCCAGTCTGATTTCATCCGCCGTAATTTTTTCCGGAGTTTTGATGATGCGGTAACCTTTCTTTCGGACCGCCTCCAATTCAAAGCCTTCTTTGCGCAATTCCTCAATATGCTTCCACACTGCCGTCCTTGAGCAGCCAATCAATTCAGCGATATACTGGCCTGATAAATAGGAATCTTGACTATTCGTAAAAGCATCGAGCAGTTTTTTTCTTATTTCTGACTGCACTGTAAAAGCCACTCCTTAATCGTTGATTTATCGTTCTTGATTTGACCATCTAGTATAGCGTGTTCTATCTTAAGTATGGTGTCTTTTAACCATGGACCCGGTTTGCGATGAAGCCAGTCCATTAAGTCAGTTCCCGTTACCGCCAAATCTGAGCGTTGCTTGATTGGCAGACTGTCGTACACAGCAATCCATTTATGTACCGATTCTTCCTGCTTTATACCAGTAATGACAAAATAGAGGTTTTCCACCGATTGAACAGCTTCTCTTCCGGCCATGTAAAGATCATAAACCAACCAATCCATCTCCAACCTTTTTCTTAAGAAAAACATTATGTGCTTTATATCTTTTATTTCCTTTACAGGCAGCCGCCAATTCCTTAAAAACTCCTCGATTTGGGAGTCCGTTAACTCCAGACAGAAGATGAGCAATGACCATCTTTCAATAAGTCTAAGATGATCGCTGTCAAACCTTAGCAATTTTTCAAGCTGCTGCTTTCGTTTGTCCAGTCCCGGCAAAAAATTGTTCAGCCCGGACTCAAGCAAGATGGTAACCGCCTTGTGCCAATGCGTTCCCATCAGCAATTTTTCAAATTCAGCCCGTTTCCGTTCTACAGCGATTTTCTCAAGGAGAGGGCCTAGAGTTGACAGAGCAGAATGGGTTTCTCTATCCATCTGAAAACCGAGCTGGCTTACAAACCGGACTGCCCTCATAATCCGTAAGGCATCTTCTCGGAAACGGTCAGCAGCAAAGCCTACAGTCTTAATGACTTGATCTTTTATAGCCTGTTGCCCGTTGAATGGATCAGATACCTTCCCCTTACTGTCCATGGCGATGGCATTCATCGTAAAATCCCGGCGCTTCAAGTCTTCCTCAAGATTTCGGATAAACGACACTTCTGTTGGCCTGCGATAATCTTGATATTCCCCGTCCGTCCTAAAAGTAGTAATTTCATATGATTTTTGATGATGTAACACAAGGACCGTTCCATGTTCAATTCCAACATCAACAGTTTTTGGGAAGATCCGTTTTACCTCTTCAGGAGTGGCGGAGGTTGCGATATCGACATCGCTTATTTGTTTGTTCAGCAGATAATCTCTGACAGAACCGCCGACAAAGTAGGCCTCATACCCCGAATCTTCCAATTTTTTTAATAAAGGTACAGCAGATAGAAACGGCTCTCTCATCCTATTCACCTTCAAACCAGACTGAAATATAGATTTTCATATTGCTCGACAATTTTTCCGCCCTGAAATTTTGATTTGACTGTCTCAACGGACCTATTGGCAAATTGGCCATGAAGGGAGGCATCATTTAATAGTGAAATCGCCTTATCGGAATAATCGTTTATATCTCCAAGCTCACAAACATACCCTGTGACCCCATGCTCAATTACCTCGGGAATACCGCCTACATTAGTTCCGATACACGGAACACCGCAGGCCATCGCCTCGAGGGCGACAAGACCAAAGCTTTCTTTTTCGGATAGCAGCAGCATTAAATCACTGATAGAGTACAATTCCTCAAGATTTTCCTGTTTCCCGAGGAAAATGACTTGATCCTCAAGACCAAGATTGCGGACAAGTTTGGAGACAATCGTCATCTCCGGCCCGTCTCCAACGAGAAGCAATTTCGCCGGCAGACCCGCCGCGATGTTGGCAAACGTTTTTACGACGTCAGTCACCCGTTTTACAGCACGGAAATTTGATACATGAATAATGACCTTTTCATGTTGTGCAATCCCAAATTCTGATTTTAAGTGGCCGGTGTCACTTTTTCGGTAAATGCGGTCATCAATAAAATTATAAACTGTTTCAATTTGTTTATCGGGATTGATCAGTTCATGAGTCTGATTCACCAGAGAGTTTGAGACAGCCGTTACGACATCAGATTTTTCGATGCCAAATTTAATCGCTTCCGATAACGATGGGTCATAGCCTAATACGGTTATATCCGTCCCGTGCAAGGTCGTAACAATTTTAATATCCCGGCCCGACATTTGCTTGGCAAGTATCGCGCACACTGCATGCGGAATCGCATAATGGACGTGCAGGATGTCTAGTTTCTCCCGGTTCGCCACCTCAGCCATTTTGCTTGCTAAAGCTATATCATACGGTGGGTATTGAAAGACGGAATATTGGTTGACCTCAACCTGATGATAATAGATATTGTGATAAATCTTATTTAATCGAAACGGGATGCTAGAGGAAATAAAATGAATTTCATGGCCCTTTTCCGCCAGCAATTTACCCAATTCAGTGGCCACTACTCCTGACCCGCCAACAGTCGGGTAGCAAGTAATGCCGATTTTTAGTTTTTTCATTTGTTATTCTCCTATCAAATCACGGTCTATGAGCATCGGAACTTTTGTTATGAAGCCCTCGGCATAGCTAACCCCAACTAGTTTGCCAAACATTTTTTCTCTTGCTTCAACCGTCTCAATATAACCGTTCACAAGGGGCGTCTCAACACTTTCAGCCGTTTTTTCAAATTGACTTTTATAGGCCCTTAGGGAAGCCAGTTTTGGGGCGATAAACCCGGAAATATCGACAGTAACATCCGGTTTATGAAACCCGTTAATCATATAAAAATATACCCGTTCTACCCGATGTGCCGCAAAACCATTTTCGGTTTGAAAGTTTTTGATTCCGGCCGAAAAGACCGCCTCTTCTACCAGCCTGGCGCAATTCCCATGGTCAGGATGGCGGTCTTCATAATAAGGAGCAAATACGATTTTAGGCTTATATGTACGAATGACACCCGCTATCTTTCTAATATATTCCTCATGCAGAAGCAGGCCCCGATCCGGCATTCCCAATGAGGTCCTGACCCTTACTCCCAGCAATCCTGCGGCTCTGGCCGCTTCCTCTTTTCTGAGTGATACCGTCCCATTCGATGAAAGTTCGGCATCAGTCAAATCACAAATTCCAATCTGCTTGCCTTCAGCTGCGAATTTGGCAATCGTCCCGCCCATGCCGATTTCGACATCATCCGCATGTGCACCAAAGGCAAGGATATGTAACTGGTTATTTTTCATCCTTATCACCATTCTCCCTGGCGATATTTCTCCAATCGAGCAGTCCCTCATCCAGCCCTCTGATTAATAACTCGGCTGTTCCCATGTTGGTAGCAAGAGGAATCGAATAGACATCACAAAGCCGGACAAGTGCGGTAACGTCTGGTTCATGCGGCTGGGCTGTTAATGGATCCCGAAAAAAGAATATCGCATCCATCTTATTTTTAGCAATCATCGCCCCGATTTCCTGATCTCCACCGAGCGGCCCCGAATTGAACCGGGTAATTTCCAAACCGGTCGCCTCGTTAATGCGCTTGCCGGTTGTACCAGTAGCAAACAAACTGTGTTTGGCAAAAATATTCTTATAGGCTATGGTGAATTGTACCAAGGCATCTTTCTTTTTATCATGGGCAATCAGTGCAATATTCATCTTGTGGCTCCTACTCCAATATATTTTCAAGACCGTACACAAAGGTATTTTGTTTCATAACCGTTTCAACGGCCAATTTGACTCCTGACATAAACGATCCCCTGTTGTAGGAATCATGGCGAATCGTCAACGTTTGTCCATCAGAACCGAACAACACCTGTTGATGGGCAATTAAACCAGGCAATCGGACAGAATGAATGTGCATCCCATCTATATCAGCACCTCTAGAGCCCGGTAATGTTTCCTTTTCATTTGGATGCCCCTGCTTCTTAGGGTCCCTGACTGAAGAAATCAATTCGGCGGTTTTTACGGCAGTTCCAGATGGTGCATCCAGCTTTTGATCATGATGCAGTTCAATAATTTCGATATCCGTAAAGTATTTTGCGGCCATTTGCGAGAATTTCATCATTAGGACAGCACCTATTGCAAAATTGGGCGCAATGATACAGCCAAGCTCTTTTTCACGACAAACCTGTTCAAGCTCAGCCAGATTTTCCTTTGTAAAACCTGTTGTCCCGACAACTGGACGGACATTGTATTCCAACGCAGTTTTTGCATGTCGCATGCCTGTTTCAGGCACGGTTAAATCAATCAGTACATCAGCAGTTACATTTTCGAGGCAGTCTTTAATGTCGCCATAGATTGGGACATTGCCGACTGTTTGAAAGCCAGGCAAATCGCTCAGCATTATTCCGTCGTGCTTATAGTCGACAGTGCCAACAAGCTCAAAATGTTCTGTACTGGTTACTAGTTTGACTGCCTCGCTGCCCATACGACCCCTAGGACCGGCAATAATAATTTTAATGGTTTCCAACATATTCACTCCTAGCTTTCTTGATCAATTTTTGTCCAACGATCCTTGTCTCTGGTGTTGAATTTGTTCATCACAAGATCATGGGCCTGTTCCAAATCAATATGTAAGGAATTTGCCAGACAAATGACGACAAACAGGAGATCCCCCAATTCTTCCTCAATGGCCTTTTCCGTCTCAGAAGACTTCTTTGGTTTTTCCCCATAATGGTGGTTTATTTCCCTTGCCAGCTCGCCAAGTTCTTCAGTAAGCCGCGCGAGCATGGCCAAAGGGCTGAAATATCCTTCTTTAAATTGACCTATATATGTATCAACCTCTGACTGAAGCTGTTTCATGGTTTTCCCGTCTTTCGCCATATGCATCACCTCAAAACTATCGATTTTGTTCCATTTTTCTCTATTAAAGCCGAAGCTTTTCTCTTTTACATGTTAGCTAAAAAAAAGGCGATTTACAAATGTTTTCAATTAAACGACAAGTTTTTGCCGACAATTGCCCATCATTACATTATTCGATATAATTAATTTCGCTGTGGATGTGAAAAATATGGAAAAGGGGGGAATTTAAGTGATTTTGGGACTGAAGATAAAAAATATTTTATTTATATTATTGGGTACTGCCATATTTTCTTTTGGCCTGGTTCATTTTAATATGCAAAACAAGCTTGCGGAAGGAGGATTTACGGGAATCACACTCCTGCTTTATTTCTTGTGGAAATGGGACCCTTCCTATAGCAACTTGATTCTTAATATCCCTTTATTTTTTCTAGGATGGAAATGGTTAGGCCGTAATGCTTTTTTCTATACAATTATTGGAACGATAGGGGTTTCCATTTTTTTATGGATCTTCCAGCGGTATTCAATTGTAATGCCACTAGAACATGATTTGGCTCTTGCTGCATTATTTGCCGGTGTGTTTGCCGGAATTGGCCTCGGAATTATTTTTCGTTACGGCGGTACAACTGGTGGTGTAGACATTATCGCCAAATTGGTGCAAAAGTTTATCGGCTGGAACATTGGAAAAACCTTTTTCATTTTTGATGCATGCGTCATTACTTTGTCTTTACTGACATATCTAAATTATAAACAGGCGATGTACACCCTTGTGGCTGTCTTTGTCGGGGCAAAGGTGATAGATTTTATTCAAGAAGGAGCCTATTCGGCACGGGGAGCGATGATTATATCTGAAAAAAATGAGCAAATCGCCCAAAAAATTATGGAAGAAATGGACCGCGGCGTAACTGCACTCAGGAGCTATGGTTTCTATACAAAAAAAGAACGGGATGTACTGTATTGTGTTGTTGCCAAAAATGAAATCATGCGGTTAAAAACGATCATCACCTCTGTCGACCCACATGCATTTATCTCGATTTCCATTGTCCATGATGTTCTAGGCGAAGGCTTTACCCTTGATGAAAATAAAATGCCGATAAAGGAATAGAGAAAAAAAAGACGCGATTTGCGTCTTTTTTAGTCCTCGCTCCTATTCATTCCTGTAAAGATCAACACCAGTCTTAACAATTCAAGAACGGCTACAGCGGCCGCGGCCACATAGGTCAAGGCTGCTGCGTTTAAAACTTTGCGGGCCTCCCGTTCTTCCCGATTGGCAATAAGACCAAGTGAAATAACCTGATCCATTGCGCGGCTTGATGCATTAAATTCAACCGGCAGGGTGACCACTTGAAATAGGACGGCTGCCGCCATAAAGATAATTCCTAATAACAACATGCCGCTCGCATGAAAAACTATCCCTAACATAATCAGGATCCATGAAGCATTTGATCCCAAGTTTGCGACGGGAACAAGCGCATGGCGAAACCGTAAAAACGCATATCCTTCACCGTCTTGAATGGCATGTCCGACTTCATGAGCCGCAACTGCGGCAGCAGCAATCGAATGTCCATGATAATTTTCCGGTGACAACCGAACCGTTTTTGTCCGGGGATCATAATGGTCACTTAAAAACCCCCGCCCTTCCTCAACACCGACATGAAACAACCCGTTTGCGTTCAAAATTTCTCTGGCTACTTCAGCACCGCGGCGATGTGTCGATGTAGGGACCTGGGAATACTTTTTAAATGTGCCTTTTACTTTCATTTGGGCCCATAAAGGTATCAGCACGATGACAGCAAAATAAAGTAAAAACAGCATAATGAAACCTCCTTGGAGCTCGTGTTGTATAACATTTTAGTAAAGCCGCCAGACCAGAGTCAATCTTTATGCTCTCTAGACCAATCCTTCCTCATGTCTTTTTCACCCTTGTATTTTCTCCAGCCGACATACGATAGTGTGGCGATAATAATGCTTCCAGTTGAAATGATTACCCACCATAGCGATGGGTCCGCTTCATCATCTTCAATATTGGAAAAAAGATTTTTCAAATCCTGATCAAGGTTGTCCAGTTCCTGCTGTCCCCCCAAATCAGTCAATACCTGGGAGCGGTATTCATCGATAAATTTAATCCGGGCATCTAATCTTTGTATATTTTCTACTGGCACATCAATTTTCATACTAGGATAAATAACATTATATAAGGATAAAAAAGTATTAAAGTTTGAATGAAAATGGGCTGAATCGCCATTTACCGCAGCTTCTTTGGCCTGATGAAACGCCATCATGATCTGGTCTTCCATTTCAGTCCACAATGGCTGATGGCTGGTGGCGATGGCATCTATGACAAGGCGGAACTTTGTCAGTTTATTGATTCGTTCCTCATGTTTCATGTCGGGACTAACCGCCGCTTCCATTGCTTCATCATGCGAGGTGGTTATAATCCTTACCTCATCAAGCGTTAATTTCCGCTCTGTACCTGTCACTGTTTTAAATTGATTGGAAAAATAATCGAGCAGTTTTTTTGCATCCTCATATCTATGAAACTTTACCATCTGGAGAGCCTCATCGGAAATATCATCAAGCCTCTCTATAGGTGATTGAGTTTGAGCATTTACTGAGATGGGAATAAGCAAAAAGATCATTGCAAATAAAAGGAACCGCCTTAATTTCAATCCTTGTCCCCCCTTTCGGTACTAATAAAATGTATGAAGGGGTGGACAAGGTTAGACCATGTTTTCTATCAAATCTAGTTAATTTCCAGTTTAAACCGATTTTTCCTCACGACTAAGTAGTAGGCAATTCCAATCGAAACGAGCGATAGCCAGAACGTAAAATAGCCAATCTGCGGTATAAACTTGTCCAGCATATGATAGCTGGGCAGCATGAAAAAGACGTAATCAATGATATCGTTATGTAAAGTCCAGATTGCCGCAATAAGCAAATGTTTTATTTTAAATCGATAAAACGGTGCATATAACAGCCCCTCCACAGCCATCGCAAAATGTGAGAGGATTAGCATGAAACCGACTGGATCCAGACTCCCCTGGACAATAAACACGAGGATATTCATCACGACAGCCCAGATGCCATATTTGAAGAGAGTGACAATCGCCAACGCTTCTAGCAGCGGCCAGTTTTTCTTAAGTAAAAAAGCCATCAGAACCAATACAAAAAAAAGACTTGCAGTTGGACTGTCTGGCACAAAGGGCAAAAAGATGGCCGGGGTTTTCTTCAGCTGCCAGCCATACCAATAATAGCCATAAATGGTTCCCGCAATATTGACAATCAGTAATAACCATAAAATCGACCGATTCGCAAGTATAGGATAAATCCAGCGCACATAAACACTCCTTCCTTTAACCAAAAAAGCTGACGAGTACCCGTCAGCTTTTTATCGTCATTATTTTTTGCTAAGGCCTGCAATGAATTCAGAAAGCTTTTTCAGCTGTTCGTCATCACCTTTAAAGACACCTGCTGGCATTTTGCCTTTACCTTCTTTAGCGATTTTGGCAATTTCCTCAGGTTTTAACTCAACATTTGTTAAGTTAGGTCCTGCAGAACCGCCTTGGAAGCTGTCGCCATGACATGTGAGACATGTATTTTCACTGGCAATCTTGTAGCCTTCTGCACTTTTATCGACTTCCACTTTTTCAACGATTTGCCCCTGTCGCTCCGCTGCCTCCCAGTCGTGAGTTGCAACAGATTGCCAGGTTAAAAATGTGATAGCGGCAATCGCTAATAGCATAAATCCGGTAGCCAATGGACGTTTGCTTGGGCGGCGTTCAGGTCCCCGGTCAAGAAATGGCGCCAACAGCAGGGCACCAAATGCAAGACCTGGAATAACCATTGCACCTACCACTGTATATGGACCAGAAGCATAAGTATATTTAAGCAATTGATATAAGAATAAGAAATACCAGTCTGGTAACGGAATGTATCCCGTATCGGTCGGGTCCGCAATTCTTTCAAGCGGGCTCGGATGTGCAATTGTCAAACACAAGTAACCAACAAGGAAAACCGCACCTACCATCCATTCTTTTAATAGGAAGTTAGGCCAGAACGCCTCTGTTTTACCAGGGTATTCCGAGTAATCCTTCGGAAGCATTTTTTTGCGCAATTCAGGCGCCACAACACGCGAGTCGCCTACAAACTTCATACCTTTACCGCGATGCATCGAGCAATCCCCCTCCTTTTTCCGCAGTAATGAGAAAAATCGTACAATTCCAACTAATCATTAGATCATAGTGGTCCTGAAATACCCTGTCTGCGAATCATCACAAAGTGTGCAGCCATTAATCCAAATAATACCGCAGGCAAGAAGAATACGTGGATTGCAAAGAAACGTGATAAAGTTTGCGCGCCAACTATGTGTTCGTGACCTGCCATTAATGTTTTAAGGTAAGGACCCGCAAAAGGAACTGATTCTACAATTTGCAGTGTAACTTTTGTTGCAAATAGCGCTTTCATATCCCATGGCAGCAGGTAACCTGTCAACCCTAATCCCAGCATGACGAAGAAGATGAGTACTCCGACAATCCAGTTTAGTTCACGAGGTTTTTTATAAGCACCTTGGAAAAAGACGCGTAGTGTATGTAAAAACATCATTACAATAACTAGACTTGCCCCCCAGTGGTGCATACCGCGGACAATTTGTCCGAAAGCAACCTGGTTTTGCAGATAAAATACTGATTCCCATGCATTTTTGATATCCGGCACATAATACATGGTCAAAAACATACCAGAAAGAATTTGAATAACTGTAATGAAGAAAGTCAGACCGCCAAAGCAGTATACAAACGCCGAAAAATGATGCGCCGGGTTAACATGCTCAGGCACCTCATGGTCTGCGATATCGCGCCACATAGGCGTAATATCTAAACGTTCATCTACCCAATCGTAAATTTTGTTTAACAATGATTACGCCTCCTTCCGTGGTTTAGCTTTACCTAAATAAAGGAAACCGTCTTTTTCTTTGTATGGATATACATCAAGTGGTGCTAAAGGCGGTGTGCCTTTAACGTTTGTTCCATCCTTTGTATACCGGCCATAGTGACACGGGCAGAAGAATTGGTCGGGATGCTCTTTATCGCCACCCCAGTTAACCGTACAGCCCAGATGCTTACAAACAGGAGACAGGGCTACAATCTTATCCCCTTCCTTATAAACCCAGGCAGTATTAGTAACCTCGGACTCATACCAGGCATCCTTTTGCTTAAAGGTAAAGTCCACCCGTACTGGTTTGTCAGTAAGGTCTGCTACCTTTTGGCTTGTTGCGATGAAATCTCCGCCTTCCTCAGCTCTTAAAACAGGATCAACAGCAAATCTAACCATTGGCATTAACATTCCTGCAGCCATGAAACCGCCAACGCCTGTTAATGTGTAGCTTAAGAATTGACGTCTTGAAACGCGCTCTTTGCTCATGCTTATCCCCCCCTCTGTTCACAAATTTAAGTCCAGCGGACATAAATATACACATATAAAACTAGGACATAACAATGATATATCAATCTTCCAGCAAGGTCAATATCAATACTATTTTAAAAATAAGTATTATGAATTGTTTAATGAATTTTCATGCCATTTTTTCGTAAAGAGACTTAGCAGCTGCTTTACCTGGCGATCAATGACAGTCACTTTTTGGGAATCATTCATTCCTTCGAACGGCATAGATGGAAGCCAAATGACGGTGCCATTCAGTTCCTCCTCATGGTTTCGCCACTCCAAATCACAGGTAATATAAAAGATATGTTTAAATCCTGCACCCGCAATCTCGTTTTCCCATGCTTGCAGTTTTTGTGAGACGACTTCGCTAGCATCTTTAGTTAAGTATGTAAATGGCGGGAATAGTAGAAGTCTTCCGGTAAATTGCCGTTCCAGATAATTTGTCAGCAAGGTTATAAATTCTGCCGCTTCCGCTGATTCTTTCATTTGTCCGCCTATGTCAACTAAATATAAGGGTACAACAGCCGTATCGACATATTCCTTGGCGGAAAGGTATGTTTCAATCTCTCGTGGTATCCATTTCATATTTTGCACCTATCCTTTATATATCACTCCCTACTATAATATCATTATCTCCAAAAACTAAAAAGAAAAAGTGCTCTTTAAAACTAACGTAAAAAGAAGTTTGCTCAGCGCAAACTTCCTTTTTTTTCAGCCTTTGTCAGGCTATTCAATTTCTCCGTTAACATTTGGAATGCCTGCCGGTCTTGTTTATCCAACGCCTCATCAATCATTTTTAACAGTTTATCGCGTTGAAAACGATCGATGCTGCCTTGAAGAAATTGCTCGGCAATGATTCCATCCTTTTCGTTAATTTGAAGATGTTTTGGAACATAAGGATTCTCCTCCAGAACAGCAGCATATTGGTGCGCCTGATTGGAGGCATGGAAGTTTAATTGGATATAGATGTCTTCATCTCGATTTAAGCGGATATCGTGAAAGGATTTCTCAGCGTCGGTCGTCATGACATTTTCCTTATAGAAGCGGAACGGGACTTTATCGACACAATGGGTTGACATAATCAAGCCGCGCGGGCAATATTGTGCCTGTTCAACAAAGTGAACCTTTTCCATCAATTGGTCATGACTCATCAGGTAATTGAGAATCCACACACATTCTCTTCTTTTTAATTGATAATGATTTAAAAACCAGCGAATAAAATCCTTCTTCTCGTTGACAGAAACAGGGGTTGCCATAAAAGTTTCCCTCCTCTGCAAATTCAGCTTTTTAAGCTTTATTTATCATTTACATCCAAATCGGTTAAACGTTCAAGCACATCCAAATATTCGTCATTGGTTGGGTCAAAATTTAGCAGCTGTTTAAAAATTTCGGCAGCGCGGCCCTTTTTTCCTTCCTCAATTAAAAAATATCCATAATCGTTCAAAAAGTCTTCGTTATTATTAAAAAAAGTATATGCACTTTCGTATTTGTCCAATGCGAGTGAATATTCCTCCAACTTGTGGCAGCTGACCGCTGCATCCCATAAAAACTGCGGCTCTTCATCTTCGATAACATCCAGTTCAGAGATTAATTCCAATACATCCTCATAACGTTCCTGCTGAAGGAACAGCTGATTTAGAACGTGGGCTGCTTCGGCAAATCCCGGATCCAAAACGAGAGACTCACGTAAATACTGCTCTGCCTCGGTTATTTTCCCCAGTTTCATTGCTATTTTTCCACCATAGTAAAATAAATCTTTATTAAACTCATCCTGTTTCAATCCTTCTTGAACAGACTGTAAACTGCTTTCCAATTCTTCTTCCCGTTCATAGGCCTGAGCAAGATACAAATATAACGAGTGGTATTCAGGGTCCAGCTCTTTCAATTCAGTAAATTTTTCAATGGCTGTACGATTATACCCTGCTTGAAGTGCAGTAAAGGCATAGCCAAAAAGAATATTAATCTCGAGTTTTTCCTCAAGTGCCTTGTCATAATAAACCAGTGATTCTTCAAAAGCACCTGAGGAGCTTAACAGTTCTGCAAGCCGCCCATGAATGTTAATCCCGGCCATTTCATTCGTTTCTTCCAATACCTTTTCATACGCTTCCATTGCCTTTCTTATTTCCCCTCGTTCACTGTAAAGCTCACCTAACGCAAAATCAATAATGATTTCATGGGGTAATAGTTCCTTTGCCCTCAACAGTTTGCTTTCACATACTTCATAAAGCCCCTGCATTTGATAAAGGTCGGCTAGCAGCAATAATGCCTGGCCATAATGGGTATCTTGCTCGGAAATTCGTTCGAGGACAAGGATTGCCTTCTCTTCTTCGCTCGCCTCCATTAAAATCTCCGCCAACAGGACAAGCAGTTCACCTTCCTCAGGATATATAGCCAGCAAATTTTCAACCAGAGCCTTGGCTTCGTCAAGGAATCCATACTGGAACAATCCTTCTCCCAACAGGAATTTCTCTTCAGGCATGCCGTTTTTTAATACAACAATATATTCAGCTATGGCCTCTTTATGTTGGCCGTTTTCCAACAGTGCCATAATTCTTTCGATTTTGTCCATTGACCGTTACCTCGAATTCATTAAATTACAAAGAAAAATAGGATGGGGTTAGCACCTTTACATGTTCACCAAATCCAGGCTTAAATAAAACCTCTGCTCCGGAACGAACTATTTTTCCTTTGTGTATTGTTAAAACAAGTCTATCACCATGATAATGAAATAACTCGAGTTCATCAACATTCATGATTTCTCTTGATTTACGATACAAATTGTAACTTAATTCCGAGCCAATCATCAGACTTGCTTTTTTGGGATAAACGCCAATTTTATTTAATACAGGTACGGACAAAGGCTGATTTTCGGCAACTTCTTCATAAATGGCCGGAATTTTTTCTCTCATCGTAATATCTTTCCATTTCGACAAAAGGGTCTTCGCTTCCTTCTTTTTATCAGAGGAAATAATAGGAATGAGCGGACAATTATACGGAAATAACGCTTCCCTGATCCAGCCCCATGGTACTTTTGTCAGTTCTTCTTGGCTTGATAGTTCCAAGAATATAGCCGGAATTTTTTCCTTTTTGCATTTTCTGATAAAACTGGGGGTAATCAGCCGAGTCGGAATTTTTATCCCGATGATAAAATCAATCGGGCTGCTCATCAGGGCCGTGGCCATCTCAGATATTTTCCCTTCCAACTCTTCCTCAAAAGAAACGGCTGCATACGTAATCAGGGTGGTGCACCCCTTTATTAATACTTGTTCAATCATACTTTTTTTCATTTCCTGAAAGGAGCCATTCGCGGGGATTACAGAATTGAGCATCACATAAGACGGATTCATAATAAAGGGTTCCAAATTCATTTTTATTAGGCGATAGCGATTAAACCTGCTTCTGATTCCAGCGATACGGTCACCATGAATTAATAACGAACTGGTTGTCAGCCCTTTATTTTTAAGGATATTGGCATTCTCGATAATATATGCCACCCAACCACCCTTTTCTTATTCTTCTTAAGACAAGCTATGCAGTTTTTCAAAAAACTATGACTTATCATTGATAACTAAAAAATAAAGCTGCCTGTAACGGCAGCTTTTACGACATAAGACTATTTAAATGGCTGAAAAAGTTGGGATAGGAAACAGCGATTGATTCTGGATTTTCGAGAATTACCTCGCCATCACAAAGCAGGGCGGCTATTGCCAGCATCATGCCAATCCGGTGGTCACCGTGACTTGAGACCGTCCCGCCATGCAGCTTGGCCTTCCCGTGAATAATCATGCCGTCTTCGGTGGCCTCAATGGAGGCGCCCAATTTTTTCAGTTCATTGACAACCGTGTCTATCCGGTTTGTTTCTTTTACTTTTAATTCTTCCGCATTTTTTATGATCGTGGTACCCTCAGCCTGTGTTGCCATTAACGCGATGATTGGAATTTCATCGATTAATTTCGGAATTAATCCGCCTTCGATGACAGTGCCCTTAAGATTAGTTGTTTTAATGACAAGGTCTCCTGATGGTTCAAAGGCGTTTTTGTCATTTACGCTAATCTCTAGGTTTGCACCCATATTCGTTAAGACCTCGATAATGCCAGTCCTGGTTGGGTTCAATCCAACATTCTTAAGGACAATTTTACTATTTGGCAGAATGGCACCAGCAACTAGGAAAAATGCCGCGGAGGATATATCCCCGGGAACGTGAACGTCTGCCGCGGTAAGCCTTTGTCCGCCTGTAACGGAAATAACATGACCATCCTTATGAATTTCACCGCCAAATTGGCGTATCATTCGTTCTGTATGATCTCGTGTGTCAGCAGGCTCTACGATAGTCGTATCCCCTTTGGCTTGTAGACCTGCAAGGATCAATGCCGACTTAACCTGGGCACTGGCGACCGGAAGTTCATAATGAAATGAATTCAGCTTGCCGCCGCGAATGGAGATTGGTGTAAAGGCACCATTTTTTCGACCATCTATGGCGGCACCCATTTCGGTTAACGGACCAGTAACCCGTGTCATCGGTCTTTTGGCAATCGACTCGTCACCGGCAAGTATTGAAAAGAATGGCCGGCCAGCCAAAATTCCCATTAACAGCCGGATTGTGGTTCCGGAATTGCCGACATCTAAAACTTCATTGGGCTCAGTCAGCCCTTCGAACCCTTTTCCATAGATAATAAGCTGGCCATCTTCTTCATCTATAGTTACGCCGAGCTTGCGAAAACAGGCAATGGTACTTAAACAATCGTCACCAGGCAGGAAGTTAGTTACTCTCGTAATGCCATGGGCAATCGAGCCAAACATAACAGAGCGATGCGATATCGATTTATCCCCCGGAATTGTGAGTTCGCCATGTAAACTGTTGATATTTGTTTTTAAATTTAATGATGCCATTTTATCACCTTTTATTATTTAAATCTGTCAGGAACCGTTGGAGGTTGAATAGCTTGTATAAGTCAGGATGCATTTTTCGGCACGCTGCCGGTCCTGTTCGGTCTGAAAGCTGATGACCAGGACCCCATTTATGTCTTCGCGTGTCTCCAGGATACGAATGTTTACGATGCTGATGTTTTCCTGTGCCAAATATCCGGTTACTTCAGAAATAATCCCCGGAACGTCAGGAATGTCCACATACAAATCATAAAAAGCCGGAATGGCTCCCTTCTCCTTGCTGGGCAGTTCATCACGGAATTGTTTAGCCTGCTGAAAATATTCATAAATGTCTTCCGCGTTGCCGCTTTCCAGCATCGCTTTAACCCCTTGCATTTCTTCGCTCCACTGGTCCAGCAGGGAAATCAAATTTTTTCGGTTATGCAATAAGATATCCTTCCACATCTGCGGGCTGCTCGAAGCAATTCGGGTAATGTCCCGGAAACCGCCGGCAGCAAGCCTTGGGATCAACGACTCTGACCCAGATAATTTTTCAGTTTGCCTGACAATCGAAGCGGCAATGATATGGGGAAAGTGGCTTACAATCCCTGTTAAATAATCATGATTTTCCGCTGTAATCGTCAAAAATTTGGCCTTAGTCCCTTTTAACCAATCCTTCAATATCTCCACTTTTGTGCTTTCAACCTGTTCTTCAGGTGTCAACAAATAAAAAGCATTTTCAAATAGGATGTCTCTTGCTGCCGACACGCCGGTCTTATGGGAACCGGCCATCGGATGGCCGCCAATAAACGTAATTCCCCGCTCTTTTAAGCTGCTGGCCGTATCGACAATTGTTGTTTTGGTGCTGCCTGTATCAGTAACAATGACTCCTGGCTTTAACGGCTGCCCAGAGAGGGCCCGAATGATCGATTTCGTGTCGTTTACAGGCGCCGAAACAATAATCAAGTCGGCATCTTTGGCACCAACCGGGATATTCTCTGCCGCTTCATCAATCACACCAAGCATTTTTGCCAGTCTTGATTGTTCCCTGTTTATATCAAAGCCAACAATCACGGATGCGGGATGTTCTTTCTTAATACAAAGCGCCAAAGATCCTCCGATTAATCCTAACCCGATAATAAATACACGGCCTTCCAATGAAACTCCTCCTAGTTTTGTTCCAAGAACTCTTTCAGCGCTGCCAGCACACCTTCGTTTTCTTCAGCGGAACCTACCGTAATTCTTACTGCTGTCGGGAAACCGAGCGCTTTTCCAGACCGGACAATGAATCCTCTTTCCAGCAAAAATTGAAACATCCGATCGGCATCCACTTTAAAATCTATTAAAATAAAATTTGTTTGGGTCGGAAAATAGCTTAAATTATGGACAGCGCAAAAATCATAAAATTGCGCCACTCCTTGTCGGTTTTTATTCCGGCATTGTTCGACAAATTCCTGATCCTCGATTGCTGCAGTTGCTGCGATTTGAGCCAATGCATTCACATTAAATGGTTCTCTAGCGGGTTCAAGTGCTTTGATAATAGACCGGTTGGCCACCCCGTAGCCAACTCTTAGTGCGGCAAGGCCATAAATTTTTGAAAAAGTCCTTAACACAATTAAATTTGGATATTTGCGGGTCAATTGAATGGAATCATAGTAATCATCCGCTATTACATATTCAAAGTAAGCCTCATCCAAAACAACCAAAACATGCGGTGGAACTTTTTCAAGGAATGATATTAATTTGCCCTCTGGTATATATGTACCTGTTGGATTGTTGGGACTGCAGACCCAAACGACGTTCGTTTGTTCATCAATTGCCTCAAGCATCGCTGGCAGATCATGCTCACCGTTCACGTCAGGTACTTCCTTGATTATAGCCCCTTCAATGACTGCGTTATGCTTATATTGTGAAAAGGTGTTCCGTGACATAACAGTACTAGCTTCCGGATGCAGCAGGGCCCTTGAAATCATCTGAATCAAATTATCTGAGCCGTTTCCAAAAATCAATTCATCCCCATCGACTTGTAAAAACGAGGCAAGTTTCTCTCTTAAAATAGTCGCGTAGCCATCCGGATAAATAGCTAAGCTAGAAATATTCCCCTGAAGTGCTAATTGTGCGTTTTTTGAACAGCCAAACGGGTTTTCGTTTGAGGCAAGTTTGACGATCTTTTCAAGATTATATTGCCTTTTTACCGATTCAATTGACTTTCCCGGTTGATAGGGTGTCAATTGCAATAATTGCTGTTTCCATCTCATTTTACTCATCCCTTCGGTTATTGGTCTTTTTCGAAAAGATTTATGCCATTATGCCGGATTGCCGCCCAGGTCTGGCCGTAAGACGACAGCATTCCCTAAATAAATGTGTTTGATTTCCTCCTGGGATACACTGGTATTGACGTGCATCATGATCCTGACGCACATTTTAAGCGAACCCGGCACCGGAATTTCGCGCATACACATAACAGGAACATACGTCCACCCCGCAAACTTTCGCAATGCCCTCGCCGGGAAAGCTGCATCGATATCTTCAGTTGTGGAGATTAAAACGGATGCGACGGATTCAGGTTGAATTTGATTTGCCTCGATTACTTTCGCCAACAGTTCTTCTGTCGCGGCAAGTATTTCTGCTTCCGAATTAACGCTGACCGTTGTCGCTCCTCTCACCCCTCTAAACATCATTATTCCCCCTTGTTAATAGTCCTTCAGCTTTTCCAATAAATCAGAATCGGAGATTGTTTGAACGATAGGCTCCCCTACCTTTTCAAGCAATACAAAGCGAACCGACTCGCCGACTGACTTTTTATCCTGTTTCATTTTTCTCAGTAACTTTTCGTGTGAAAGGCTGGCTGGAACTTCACTGATATACCCAAGTCGGGTTATCCAATCAATAAATTCTTCCAATTTAAATGCCAGCCCTGCCCTTTCAATACTTAGCTTTAAAGCAAATACCATTCCAATCATGACGGACTCTCCATGGGTAAAGTTACCGTAGCCCATTTCAGCCTCAATGGCATGTCCCAATGTATGCCCAAAATTGAGGTAGGCGCGAACTCCTTGTTCCCGTTCATCGCGGCTGACAAATTCATTTTTAATCAAAATCCCTTTTATCAGACACTGTGATAATTGCTCCATGCTGATCTTATTCAGGTCAGCAATATTCGCATTAAGCCAATCATAAAAATCAGGATCAAAAATCAACGCATGTTTAATTACTTCCGCGAAGCCGGAGCGAACTTCTTGGGGCGGGAGTGTTTTAAGAAAGTCCAAATCATAAAACACTGCCTCAGGCTGATAAAAAGCACCGATCATATTCTTGCCCAGCGGGTGATTGATGGCTGTCTTGCCGCCGATAGCACTGTCATGAGCAAGAATAGTCGTTGGAATTTGAATAAACGGAATTCCCCTCATGTAAGTCGCTGCCACAAATCCGGCCAAATCTCCAACCGCCCCGCCGCCTAATGACAAAATAACCGACTTCCGGTCAAGCCGGCTTTCAAGAGCGGTCGATAAAGCGTCATAGTAAACATCAAAGGTTTTGGCATTTTCTCCGCCTGGTGCGGTAAAAACAAGCGGCCTTAATGGGTCCAGTGCTGCCAATAATCTCTCCAGATGCAGCTTAGAGACCGTTTCATCCGTAATAATTAATATTCTAGTCAGTGCGGGAAAATGATTGGTTAAAAACGAGCGAATATCGTTTCGAACCCCTTCTTCGACAAAGACCTGATATTGTTTGGACTCAGTTTGGATTTCTAGCGTTGCCATTTAAAATTCCCTCGCATAGGCACGATGCTTTTTAATTTCCTCGGCAAAGGCGGAAAATCGGTCGCTGTTGAATTGATCAACTAAGGCACTGGCAAGCTCCCATGCGACAACAGCTTCCGCGACTACGGCCGCTGCCGGCACTGCACAGCTGTCGGAACGTTCAACACTTGCTGAAAACGGCTCCTTTGTGTCAATATCTACACTCATTAACGGCTTATAAAGCGTAGGAATCGGCTTCATCACACCCCTTACTACAACAGGCATGCCGGTAGTCATACCGCCTTCAAAACCGCCAAGGCGGTTGGTTTTCCGGTAATACCCCTCGGCAGGATCCCATGCGATCTCATCATGGACTTCACTGCCAGGTTTGCGTGCCGCCTCAAAACCAATGCCAATCTCAACCCCTTTAAAGGCGTTGATGCTCACGATGGCTGCAGCCAATTTCGCATCCAATTTGCGGTCATAATGAACATAGCTGCCAACTCCGGCAGGCATGCCTTCCGCAATAACTTCGACAACACCGCCAATGGAATCTCCGTTTTGCTTGGCCTCATCAATGGCTTTCATCATTTCCTGTTCGACATTCAAGTCGACCGTTCGGACTGGCGAGTTTTCCGATCGCTCCTTTAACTCTTCCAAACTTAAGGAGGGATCCACGCTTGCTTTAATCCCGCCAATCTCGACAACATAGGACGTAATATTGACACCGACTAATGACAGGAGTTTTTTTGCGGCCGCACCTGCAGCAACCCTGACGGTTGTCTCGCGGGCTGATGAACGTTCAAGGACGTTTCTCATATCTCGGTGGCCATATTTAATCGCCCCATTTAAATCCGCATGTCCCGGACGGGGACGGCTGACTTTGCGTTTTACTTCATCCGCTTCTACATCTTCAAGTGGTTCTTGTCCCATGATCTTAGTCCAATGCTTCCAGTCATTGTTTTTTACAACAAGAGCAATCGGGGAACCGAGTGTAGACCCATGTCTTACGCCTGACATGATTTCAACGGTATCTTTTTCAATTTGCATTCTTCTTCCCCGGCCATACCCTTTTTGCCGTCTGGAAAGTTCATTGTTGATATCTTCCGCGACTAACGGCATCCCTGCAGGGAATCCCTCCAAAATGGTCGTCAGCTGCGGTCCATGAGATTCACCGGCTGTCAAATATCTTAAACCCATTCTCTTTCCCCCTTCAACTCATTAAAGAATTATGTATCAATATAACATATTTTAAGGGCATTAACATAGTGGAATAATTCAGAAAAGCGAAATTAATTTTTGTATCCGCATACAAAAAGACACCTGTATTAAGAATACAAGTGCCTTGTGAATAGGATTAATAAATCCATTCATTCACTAACTTTGAATACTCAACCAACTCAGACTCATTAAAGAATAGGCCGATTTCGCGGGTTGCGCTTGCAGGTGAGTCAGAACCGTGAATGACGTTTTTGCCGACTGTTAGGCCAAAGTCACCACGAATGGTTCCCGGTGCAGCATCTTTAGGGTTAGTCGATCCCATCATTTGCCGTGCAGTTGCAATTACGTTTTCCCCCTGCCAGACCATCGCAAATACCGGACCGGAAGTGATAAAGTCAACCAGCTCGCCAAAGAATGGACGCTCTTTATGCTCACCATAATGCTCCTGGGCAAGCTCAGTTGGAATTTGCATTAATTTTGCCCCAACAAGCTGGAAACCTTTTTTTTCAAAACGAGCTACAATTTCCCCAATTAGGTTGCGCTGAACGCCATCCGGTTTAACCATTAAAAATGTTCTTTCCATTCATCCCACTCCTAAACAATTATGTATATGATTGTTTACTAAGAACAATCCACGAAAATAGTAACATTGTTTAGAATATTTTACAAGGATGTTGAAAAGTGGAAGCGCATCAGAATTTGCGTCTTCCGATATATTTGGCGATATCGCGGAGCGCTTTTCTGGCCTTATTAGCCGGGAGCTCTTCCAAGATAGCAATCGCTTTGGATAAATATAAGTCGCTGAGTTCAACAGACCTTGCGATGGCATCCGTTTCCTTAATCAGGGAGATGATATTTTTTATGTCTGAGGGGGAGGTATGGTCGTTTACTTTTTCAATTACTTTCCTTGCCGCTTCATTTTCCATGGCTAACAATGCCGGGAGCGTAATATTCCCTTGCAGGAGGTCGCTTCCTGCCGGTTTCCCGAGTTCCTCTTCGGTAGCCGTAAAATCGAGAATATCATCGGTAATTTGAAACGACATCCCAACATAATAACCAAAGCGAAACAGCTTCCGATGAATCGATTCCTCGACATCCGCGGCAATTGCCCCCAACTGGCAGCTCGCAGCTATTAGCAAGGCGGTTTTTCGTTTGATTCTTCTGAGATAATCCCTCAAATTTTGATTAAAGCGGTATTTATCTTTAAATTGTTGAATTTCTCCCACCGAAACTTCAACAATCGTATCAGCAAGGATTTTATGGGCTAACGGTTTATTAATATTGGTCATTAATTCAATGGCGAGAGCAAACACGTAATCCCCCGTGTACATGGCCACTTTATTATCCCATTTTGATTTAACAGTTGGCTGGCCTCTGCGCAAATCAGCATCATCTATTACATCATCATGGACGAGCGAGGCCATATGAATTAATTCAAGTGCCACTGCAACATTTTTCATTACGTTGATATCATAATGGCCAAATTTACCGGCAAGCAAAACAAAAACAGGACGAATTCTCTTTCCCCCGGCTTGTAATGTATGCATGGAAGCCTGTTGCAAAAGCAGAGACTCAGGTTGAATTGTCTCTTCAAGTTTTTTCTCAATTAAGTTAATATCCGAATTCAAAAATGAATACATCATTTTTAATTTCATTTGTATTCACCCTGCTTTTTTCCTGTCAAGTTTTAAATTATTTTTTGCCGATATGAACAGCTGCTGCACCGCCGCTGTACGGTCTATATTTCACATTTTTAAACCCAGCCTGCTCAAACATCCGGGCTAATTCTTTCATACCAGGAAAATCGCGCGCTGATTCTTGGAGCCATGAATATTCCCCGTAACTTTTTGCAAATAATTTTCCAAATATAGGCATAATATAGCGGAAATAGAAAAAGAATAATTGCCGGTATCCAATTAAGGTAGGCTGAGATGTTTCAAGGCATACGGCAAGTCCTCCAGGCTTCACCACCCGGTGCATTTCCTTTAGAACCTGGAGATAGTCCGGAACATTTCTTAACCCGAAACCGATGGTGACATAATCAAAGCTATTATCGGGAAACGGGAGCTCCATCGCATTTCCATGGATTAATTTCACTTGATTCAACCCAAGACGGGTAACCTTTTCCTTTCCAACATTAAGCATATTTTGGCTAAAGTCCAGTCCTGTCACTTCACCGTAAGGGCCTACAGCCTCTGCGAGGGCAATAGTCCAATCAGCAGTACCACAGCAGACATCAAGTGCTTTTGACCCTGGCTGGACATTCATACGGTTCATCGTATCCTTCCGCCATCTTATATGCTGCTGAAAACTGATCACTGAGTTCATTTTGTCGTAGTCTTCGGAGATTTTTTCAAACACTTTATGAACTCGCTGTTCTTTTGACTGTTGCATTATTTTACCCTTCTTCCACAAAAGATTTCGCATATGGCTGATATTGGTTTAACAGGCCGGTTATTTTGCTTTCAAGAAACGGATTTAAGAACGGGTTAATGGAAATACCTTTCTCAACCGTACTCTTTGACCGCTCAATTTGCAGACCGCAAATGCTTAACAGCTGATTTTTTTGTCCGCTGGTGAGTTCTGTAAAAGTGAATTCAGAGGAAGGAAACAGTATTTTCTTCATGGCATCAAATAGAAATGAACTTCCGGTCTGTATAAATTGGCTCTGTTCTTTTACTAACCGCTTAAACAGCAGGAAGTTTGTAATAACCTCGTTCCAATGATCGGTGGTAAAGTACGCAGAAAGCTTTGTTATTAATGAACTTTCAATCATCATCATGCTTGTCATCAACTTCTCTAAATCTGCCGTCTCCTTGTAATAAACTGTTATTTTATGCTCATTGATTTCTTTAATTCCTTGAGATAGAACATTAATAACGAGTATATCCTCCGACTCAGCAAGGAGCTTATAATAAAGGCCGCTATAATAATCACCGGCTAGAACAGTAAGCTGACGGCTTTTTTCATCTGTAATTTCAGATATTTGTTCATGAGTGTCAAGAGCAGTTTGAACCAGCATGGTTGATAAAACGTAATTTTCCATTACATCAAAAGGCAAATCAAGCCGGTCCAGAAGGGAGATGAGGATAAGAAGCTTATCCTCGTCAATGACCGGTGTTTCAATATAATTTAGCAAGTACGTGTCAAAAACACTATGTTCGACTTTCTGTTTAATTGTTGAAAATTTTTGTCGAATATCCTGCATTCTCATCACCCTTGCTTCACCTAAGTAAAAAATGTCTTTATGTATTCTTATTTCCTAATTGATAAGGAAAATTCTCGCCTATTAAAAATAAAACACGCAAACACCATTATAGCATAAATGCAAATATGTGGGCAGGATTTCACAAATAAATAATATTTTGTGCTCCCCATTTAAATGGTGGTTTACAGTTTATGTTTCACTTCGCTGTCAATTTCCCCATATTGGGTAAGAATCTTTGCATTTCCTCTAATCTTGATGGCAGAGGTATGCTCGGTAAACTGAGCAATGAGCACTTCCCCCTTATCCAGCTTTTCCGAATGGTGAAATCTGGTGTCAGAGCCTCTTGTCAAGCCGATGACACTAACACCGTCATCAATTGCTTTTATGACTACATAATCATTATTTTGCTGTTGCTTTTTCTCCAACCTCAACACCCCATGTTCAATTAGTTTTTTATCAAAGATAGGATTTCGGAACGGGCGCTTGTATCGTCGGCAAGTGTTCCTCTTACTGCGGTCGTAACTGTTTTGGCTCCTGGCTTTTTAACGCCCCGCATCGTCATGCACATATGCTCTGCTTCAACAACGATCATGACACCGTGTGGCTCCAATTTTTCCATGATGCTGTCTGCAATGGTTGCTGTAATCCGCTCTTGCAGCTGCGGTCTTTTAGCCACGGCCTCGACAGCACGTGCCAGCTTGCTTAACCCGGTAACCCGGCCATTTTGGGGGATATAGGCTACATGCGCCTTGCCATAGAAAGGAACCAGGTGGTGTTCACACATCGAATAAAACGGGATATCCTTTACAAGGACCAGTTCTTCATGATCCTCACTGAAAATGGTCTCAAAGTGTTGTTTCGGATCCTCATTTAATCCGCTGAATACTTCCTCATACATTTTCGCAACACGTTTAGGTGTATCAAGCAGTCCTTCTCGGCTGGGATCTTCCCCTATTGCTTCTAATATTAAACGTACCGCCTCTTCGATTTGGGCACGATTTACCTCTGGCATGTGCAATTCCTCCTAATGTCCAAACAAGTATAATTAACAAATACATCTTAGCATAACCTTTTCTGACCAAGCAAAAAAAGAAGAGCGGAAGCTGCTAAAAAAGAAAAAAGGCCATGGACTATGGCCATGACCTTTTTTGCCTAAGCGTTCGCTTAAAGCAATAATTTATGTAATTATTTTACTGCGTCTTTAAGCGCTTTGCCTGGTTTGAAAGCAGGAACCTTGCTTGCACCGATTTCGATTTCCTCACCTGTTTGAGGGTTGCGACCTTTACGTGCTGCACGCTCACGTACTTCAAAGTTACCAAAACCGATAAGTTGTACCTTATCACCATTTTTCAAAGCATCTAAAATCGCATCAAAAACAGCATCAACTGCTTTTGTAGCGTCCTTTTTAGAAAGTTCGCTAGCCTCTGCTACTGCATTAATAAGTTCTGTCTTGTTCATGCCTTTCACCTCCTCCCAAAGAAATGTACGAGATAATAACAATACTTATCTACATTTCTAAACAATTTTTCTAATTTCTATACGTCAGAGCGCGGTTTTATTGCAAAAGCGGTCCAAATTTGTCACTTTGGCAATAATTCCCATTACTAGGTGAAACCCTACAGAATAAAGGGTTTGGCGCTATTACGTAAGTCTGTTAAAAGATTATCACAATCAATACAGCATATCAAGAAGAATTCAAGAAATTATGGTAATCTTTTCTTTTGTTCGTCAAAATTCTACCATTATTGCCCTGACATGTAAAAAAAAGACCCCTTTTAGGAGTCTTCACTTATAGTATTATGGCAATTAATCCGCCTGAACCTTCATTAATGATTCTTTCAAGTGTTTCTTTTAATTTATATCTGGCATTCTCAGGCATGAGCGAGAGTTTGGCCTGGATCCCTTCACGGACGATAGAGCTGAGGCTGCGGCCAAAAATGTCCGAATTCCAGATTGACAGCGGGTCATCCTCAAAGTCCTGCATCAAATAGCGGACAAGTTCTTCACTCTGCTTTTCGGTGCCGATAATTGGAGCAAACTCTGATTCAACATCAACCTTAATCATATGGATGGACGGAGCGACCGCTTTGAGCCTTACACCAAAACGAGCGCCCTGGCGAATAATTTCCGGTTCCTCAAGGCTCATATCGGACAATGTCGGCGAGGCAATTCCATATCCGGTTTGTTTGACCATTTTCAGTGCATCAGCAATATGGTCGTACTCTGCTTTAGCATGGGCAAAGTCCTGCATGAGCTCCAGGAGATGGTCTTTCCCCCTGATTTCCACCCCAACGATTTCTTTTAATATATCATCATATAATTCATCCGGAGCAACCAAATCAATTTCAGCGACGCCTGAACCCATTTCAACCCCGGCAAGACCAGCTCTTTCAATGAATTCATACTCGCTGAATTGCTGGACAACCTGATCAACATCTCTTAATCTCTTGATATCTTTAACCGTTTCCTTCACGGCTTCTTGATAACTTTCCCGAAGCCAATGATTTTCTCTTAATACCATTACCCAGCTAGGCAGGTTGACATTGACTTCAAGAACCGGGAATTCATAAAGGGCTTCACGAAGGACATTAAGGACATCGCTTTCGCGCATGCTCTCAACACTCATAGCTAAAACAGGAATGTCATACTTTTCCGCCAAGCCCGACCTTAATGTTTCGGTGCTTGGGTGATATGGCTGGGCGCTGTTGACCACCATAATAAACGGCTTGCCAACTTCCTTCAGCTCTTCAATAACCCGTTCCTCAGCCTCAATATAATTGCTTCTCGGAATCTCGCCAATTGTACCATCTGTAGTGACAACAACCCCAATGGTAGAATGCTCCTGGATGACCTTCCTCGTGCCAATTTCAGCGGCTTCATGGAAAGGAATAGGCTCTTCATACCAAGGCGTATTGATCATTCTCGGGCCATTTTCATCCTCATATCCTTTGGCCCCAGGTACGGTATAGCCCACGCAATCAACGAGCCTAATATTGACATTCAACCCCTCATCGACATGAACGGTCGCAGCTTGATTTGGCACAAATTTAGGCTCTGTGGTCATGATGGTCTTTCCGGCAGCGCTTTGCGGCAATTCATCCTGGGCCCGGGATCTTTCAGCCTCACTGCCTATATTCGGTAAAACGACAAGCTCCATAAATTTTTTAATAAACGTTGATTTTCCGGTTCTTACTGCCCCAACTACTCCCAAATAAATATCGCCGCCGGTTCTCTCGGCAATATCTTTAAAAATATCTACCTTTTCCAAGTGATCCCCTCCTGATCATAGAGTAAAGTGGGATAATTTCATCCATTTAGGTATTTTTGGACAATATATGTTTATGATGTTGTCCTATTGTGTTATGACACTTTTATCGAAATTTTTTACCTCCTTGATTAAATTTCATTGTTTCTGCTATCTCATGATCCATTTGATTTATTTGGCATGCAGGGTTTCTATCTATGTTTTCGCTAGGGAGACCCGAGTTCAAATTTATGCATAAAAAAAACCCTTCTCCTACAATATATTTCGCAGGAAAAGGGTTATGACTAAAAATAAAAGCGGAGGCGCCGGAGCTGGATCAAATTAAAAGCCAAAGCGCTAGGAGTTTTTCGCTGGAAGCATTTAGTCTTCCATAAAAACAGGTTCTTTCGTTTCGGATTTCACTGTGTATGGCAGGGAATAGGCGGGAACAAACATCGAATCCTTCACCAAGATGGGCCGAATATCCTCACCCGGCTTCAAATGTTGCTCCGTATTTTTAAGAACCTGATAAAGGTCCGGACGATAATCAACAAACACTTCGGCATGCCCCGATATCACAAACGATAGATTTTGATTAGAGTAAGGGCTTACCGCTACAGGGGCTTCCTTATAACCAAGCTGTTTATAATCAAGGGTATAAACATTTTTGGCCACTTCCTCCTTATAAGGAGGATAGCCTGTTGATTTAATTCGCAGATTAATTTCACGAATCGTTTCAGCTATCCTTAAATCGAAAACTTTTACCGTCGGATTCGTCTCCACATCGACAAGCACATATTGGAAAACGCCGCCGCTTTCAAACGCATTACCCGGAGGCTCCGCCAAGTATTTTGGGGAGATTTTTTTAAAATCAATTAGATATTTTTGATATATTGGCGTATCGGCTTCCTTTGTCTTAATCGGCAGAATTCCCCCATTGTCCTCTCTAAATTGATCCACCGCTGTTTGAACGGACTGGATTTGATCCTTATACGGAATTTTATTTTGTGCCAAATCTTCTTTCGGGTATAGGCAGCCGGACAAGAGTACTATCGTAATGGCCAATAATATTCCGAGTATGTTCCGTTTCATATCATCACACCTATATTTTTTATGGAAATTCTTCATGTTAGGAAAACAATTAGCAGCGTAAATCCGGCTGCTATCAAAAATATGTACGCAACAACGGCACTTATAAATTTTAGGACTCCCGTCAACTTGTATCTGCTAAAATATATGGCGGCAATTGCAAGAAACATAAACCCGATTCCGGCAATTGAGATCCACATTTTAATCATTCCTGGTGACAACACAATTCCCCCTTTTTCGACTGTCATTATACCATAACTCCCCGATGATAGACCATTATCTATAGCTGTCCCTTCTCCACACAAAAAAAACTGAAGTAAAGAGGGGCGAATTCTTTACTTCAGTCAGGTCAGGACTAAATAACCCATACTCCTGGCGTCATACTACCAAGTTACTTCGTTGCATTGTATGCATAGAGGCTTAAAAGCGTATCATGTGAATGCCCATTTTCTTGGCGCTCCACCAAAATTTTCCTTTAAAAATTTCTTTCGTCAAGGATATTTACTAATTCTTCCATTTCATGTGTTTTGCCTCGTGCCATTAATACGTCCACAGCATCTTTAGGATCCTTGCCATTAAACAAGACATCATAAAGAACATAGGTAATCGGCATGCTGACATTATATTTCTTTGCCAACTGGTAGGCAGCCTTTGTGGTCCGAACCCCTTCGACCACCATACCCATGTTGTCTAGAACTTCATCAAGCGTTTTGCCTTTCCCTAACAGGTTTCCTGCTCTCCAGTTACGAGAATGGACACTAGTACAGGTAACAATTAAATCGCCGATTCCAGTCAGGCCGGAAAATGTCAGCGGATTGGCCCCCATTTTGACACCAAGCCTGGCGATTTCCGCTAACCCTCTGGTAATTAAAGCTGCTTTGGCATTATCCCCATACCCAAGACCGTCCGTAATTCCGGCGGCCAAAGCGATTATATTTTTCAAGGCACCGCCAATTTCCACGCCCACGACATCAGAATTTGTATAAACGCGAAAATTTTGATTGATAAACAAGTCTTGGATTTTCTCCGCTTCGCTCATGTCCTCCGATGCCACTGTAACTGTCGTTGGGTGACGCAGACTCACTTCTTCCGCATGGCTTGGACCAGATAGCACGACAACCGCCTTCAAAAGGCTTGCCGGCATTTCTTGTCTAATAATCTCGGTAATCCTTAAGAGAGAATCAGGTTCAATTCCTTTGCTGACATGAGTAATCGTAACCGGCCAGCTGATGACAGTCCTAATTTTTCCCAGGACCTCTCGAATTGCCTTTGTCGGTACAGCTAAAACAATCGACTCATTTTTGTCTAAAGCCTCTGCTAATGATGCATGGCTGACAATTAACTCTGGCAGGACAATACCTGGCAAATATTTTTCGTTTGTGTGCAATTGATTAATTTCGTTGACCTGGGCCTCATTATGGCTCCAGAGGCGAACCTCATGGCCATTGTCAGCCAAGACCATCGCCAATGCCGTGCCCCAGCTTCCTGCCCCGACAACAGCTACTGTTTTCTTGCTCATCATTTACACCGCCTTTAGCTTATTTTCTTTCCCTTGCATATATTCTAATTGGTGTTCCTTCAAATCCAAATGCATCCCTGATTCGATTTTCAAGAAACCGCTCGTAAGAAAAATGAAGCAATTCCGGCTCATTTACAAAAATAACAAAGGTAGGGGGCTTGACCGCTACTTGGGTAGCGTAATAGATTTTCAAGCGTCTGCCTTTATCGGTCGGAGTTGGGTTCATCGCCACCGCATCCATAATAATATCATTCAGAACACTTGTTTCAACCCGCATCGAGTGACTCTCGCTGGCCATATTGATCATTGGCAGCAATGTATGAATGCGTTTCTTTGTCTTGGCCGACAGATATACGATTGGCGCATAAGATAGGAATTTAAAATGATCACGAATTTTCTCTTCGAACTCCTTCATGGTCTTTTCATCTTTTTCGATGGCATCCCATTTATTCACCACTATGACAACGGCACGCCCCGCCTCGTGGGCATAACCAGCAATATTTTTGTCCTGTTCAATAATTCCCTCTTCGGCATTGATGACAACTAAAACCACATCGGAGCGCTCAATTGCTCTAAGGGCTCGGAGGACGCTATATTTTTCGGTGCTCTCATATACCTTGCCTTTTTTTCTGATTCCCGCTGTATCGATAATGACATATTTATCCCCATTGTATGTATAAGGAGAATCAATGGCGTCACGGGTTGTCCCAGCGATGTTGCTGACAATCACCCTTTCTTCACCCAATATGGCGTTGACAAGTGAGGATTTCCCCACATTTGGCCGGCCGATTAAAGAGAACTTAATGACATCATCATCATAATCAGCCTGATTATTTTTCGGAAAATGCTTAGCCGCCTCGTCCAATAAATCACCAAGGCCAAGCCCATGGGATCCGGAAATTGGGATTGGCTCCCCAAATCCAAGCGCATAAAAATCGTAGATATTCTCGCGCATTTCCGGATTATCAATCTTATTTACTCCGAGTACAATCGGTTTTTTCGATTTATATAAGATTTTTGCCACTTCTTCATCGGCTGCCGTGACACCTTCGCGGCCGTTTGTCAAAAAGATGATCACATCCGCCTCATCAATCGCCACTTCAGCTTGCTGTCTGATTTGCTCCAAAAACGGCTCATCGCCAATATCAATGCCGCCCGTATCAATAATATTGAATTCATGGGTCAGCCATTCTCCTGAACTGTATATCCTGTCGCGGGTTACCCCCGGAATATCCTCGACAATCGAAATTCGCTCTCCGACAATTCGGTTGAAAATTGTCGATTTTCCAACATTCGGTCTTCCAACAATGGCAATAACGGGTTTTACCATTCTGATCGCCATCCTTTCTCTTCTATATTACACATTAATATTATATTTTCCCACAAAATCAATAAGGCGTTATACACAACAATATCTATGGAAAATATTACATAGAACCAAACCTTGCCAATAAAGGCGGTGTGAGCAGAGCAAGACTAAACTTTATACAATCTCAAAACAATTAATTCCTCTCAACTTGTCAAAAAAATCTATTTCATGCGGCGCTCCGCCCCTTTCCTCATAATAAATGATCTTATGAAGAAAGAAACCCTTCCATTGGTAAGAAGGGCCTACATTATATCTTAGCAAAAGTTAATCCTTCCCTGCAACGGAAAGGAATAGAATTGTGTTAAGAGGATTTTTGTTTTGTTTTTTCTGAAAAATGAAAATGTTGCTGAAGGACCGCTCCGGCATTTTCGAGAAAGCTCCAGCCCGCGATAATCGCAACAATGAGTGCGCATACATCCAGAAACGCCAGGGCTCCGACTTGATAGGGCATTTGGATGGTTTGGAGTGTATAGGCATACATAAACTCTCCTTGCACCAATCCGCAAACAACAATTAAAAGCCTGCCCTTTAAGGTCTTTTGCAATAATAGGCTCAAATAACCTATGACAATTCCCATCATCCATTCCCTATTAAGAATCATCCAAATCGGGTCAAAAATTTCAAATAATTGGATTGTTACATAGGCAATCGAAATGGTCAACGAACAAATGCAAAGATAAAAAATAGTTCTCCTTTTTTCCTGACTTAAAATGGTATAAGAAAATAGCAGCAATAACAATCCGCTTACAAAAATATCAAATGGTCCTATAATAAAATGGCTTGTGGAAAAGATGATAACAAGAAGAACCATTATGGCCAGTTTGAGACGATATGGGTGATTTTTTTGCAAAAAAAAGGTAAGGTAAACCCAATATATCCAAAACGTCCAATAGAACACTGCCCCTTCCAACCGACACACCTCCAATCTTTATCATTATTGGTAATTTGCAGGGTTTCATACTTCCTCGAATAATATTTCCTTCGGGAATCATCTTATAAACAGGAGGTGTGGATAATGGGAAGAGACCGCCAGGAGAAAAAATTGAAAGCAACCCGCCGTGTGGCGTCTGATCGAGATCAGGCACTGCATTATAATGGCGCAACCAAGCTTTCCGGCCCAGATGAAGCAAGGGGATTAAATGATGGGAAGGACGACTACTAAACAGCATACAAAAAGCTCCTGCGGATGCAGGAGCTTTATTTTATGGAGCGCTGGCTATATTTTTTCGTATCAATTCCCCGCTCTTGCAGCCAATGGTATGTATCACCAGAGATAACCAGCGGGGCCTGCTTTAATTGGGCGATTGTTTTTGCCCCAAGTGCAGTCATGATCATGGAGATTTCTTCATGCAACGTATGAATTTCTTCAACAACTGACCCGATTCCTTCTTCGATAAGAATTCTCAAGAAATAACCAGCAATCCCGACAGCATCGGCGCCTAATGCCAGACCCTTGACAATGTCATGACCATCCTTGAAACCTCCCGAACCCACGATCGAGATATCGGCTGAAACCGAGGATGCTTCGATAAGGGAGACCGGTGTGGGAATGCCCCAATCAGTAAAAAAAGATAGGGCTTTTTCCCGGCGCTTATTCTCTATAGCCGCAAAATTTGTTCCACCAAATCCGCCGACATCCACTACAGATACTCCCGCGGATGCGAGCTGTTGAACTGTTTCTTTTGACATACCGAAACCAACTTCCTTCACGATCAGCGGAACAGGAAGCTCTTTTGCCAGAGTCTCAATTCTATTTATGGCATTGGTAAAATCACGGTCCCCTTCAGGCATGGTCAGTTCCTGAATGACATTTAAATGAATCTGTAGGGCATTTGCCTCTATGATTTCAATGGCCGCCTTGGCTTGATCAAGAGTTGCCTCGCTGCCAAGATTAGCTATCAAGATTCCCGACGGATTTTCCTTTCGTACCACTTCATAGGTGTACCTCTGCGACCGATCCTTCAGTGCTGCCATTTGTGAACCGACAGCCATTGCCACACCTGTTTCTTTGGCTACTGTTGCCAGTCCCTGATTAATTTGGTACGTTTTCTCACCGCCGCCACCTGTCATCGCATTGATAAAAATTGGCGAACTTAAATAAAGTCCGCCAATGGAATGATCTAATCGAACATCGGATACACTGCAATTTGGTAAGCTTTGGTGAACAAATTTGATGTCATCTAAAGCTGTATTCCGTTTTGGGCCATTTTCAACCGCAAAGCGAATATGGTCCCATTTCCGTTTCGATCTCGACAAGATATATCACCGTTATTTTCCTAGATTCTTTAATTTATCCCCTATGACTTCACCAAGCTGGAATCCTTTTGATTCCTCAGGAAGTTCATAGTCATGAGTTTCTTCAGCCTCTTTTTCAAGAAGCTCTTTAATGCTTAGCGATAGACGCTGATCGTTTTCATTTGCATCTAATACCTTAACTTTTACTTCTTGTCCTTCTTTCAACACTTCATGAGGCGTTGCGATATGCTTATGGGCAATCTGGGAAATATGAACAAGACCTTCCACTCCAGGGAAAACTTCTACAAATGCCCCGTAAGAAACCAATCGTTTAACTGTACCAGTCAATTCGCTGCCTTTAGGTGCCTTTTCTGAAATATTTGCCCATGGTCCAGGAAGAGTTTCTTTGATGGATAAAGAAATTCTTTCATTATCACGGTCAACACTTAGAACCTTTACCTGTACCTTTTGGCCTTCTTGAACAACGTCGGTTGGTTTGCTCACATGTTCGTGCGATAATTGGGAAATATGAACAAGTCCATCAATTCCACCAATATCAACGAATGCACCGAAATCGGTAATTCTTTGCACAGTACCTTCAATGACCTGGCCAGCCTTTAGTTCATCAAGGCGGTTAAATTTCTGTTTTTCCTTTTCTTCCTCGACAACCGCGCGGTGAGAAAGGATTACACGATTCTTTTCCTTGTCAAGCTCAACAATTTTAAAGGAAAGTGTACGTCCTTTGTAATCGCTGAAATCTTCGACAAAATGAGGTTCAACAAGTGAAGCAGGAACAAAGCCGCGGACACCAAGGTCAACCACAAGACCGCCCTTTACCACATCTTTTACCTCAGTTTCGAATACCTCTCCGCTCTGGAATTTTTGCTCCAGGCTTTCCCAGGCTTTTTCTGCATCGACTTTTCGTTTTGAGAGAATCAATGCCTCTTCCTCAACCTTCAATACTTCTAGTTCCAATTCATCGCCTTCCACCACAGCATCGGATGCTTTTTCAATGTGCAGGCTGGATAGCTCGCTAATTGGAATGATTCCGTCAAGTTTACTGTCTTGAATATTGACAAGAACCTGCTTTTCTTCCACTTTTGTAACTTGTCCAGTAACTTTGTCTCCCACTTCAAAGGTTTTGACTTCTACTTGATTTAATTCCTCAGACATATGTAATCCTCCTTAATCCATTGACTCGCAAAATCTATATTTATCTATAAATTCTGATTAGCAAAAAAAGAATCTCATTTATTAAGTTCTTATAAATAGTGAATTTTGTCAAGCAGAACCTATCGATACTCTTTAATAAGTTTATGAATTTCCGACATAATTAATTCAGTCACTTCTTCGGCGGAAGCTTTGGCAGCTCTAAGCGGGTCCATATTAATCGGCTTTCCATAAACTACTTTTAATTTTTGAAAATTTTTATAAGGGCCAATAACGGCACATGGAACGACGGCGCAATTCGTTTTGAGGGCAAAAAAACCGGCACCGGCCAAACCTTTGCCAAGCTCTCCCGTTTTACTTCTTGTTCCTTCCGGGAATAGCCCTAACACATTCCCTTCCTTGAGGACGCTCATGCCCATTCTTAATGCTTCTCTGTCGCTCATTCCCCGTTTAACAGGAAACGCATTGCACTTTCTGACGATTCCCCCTAAAATAGGGACACGAAAAATTTCCTCCTTGGCCATAAAATGAACCGGCCTCTTCATATTAATCCCGACAACAATCGGATCGAAATTATGAATGTGATTGGAGCAGAGCAGAACTCCGCCTTCTTTAGGAATGTTCTCCTCACCAATCGCTTCAATCCGATACCACGGTTTAAAAACGGCGGAAGCCACTGATCTTGCAAAAGAATAAAACGTCACACTTTTCCAATCCTTTCGTATGCCAGCTCCAAAATCCTTTCGACTACATCAGGAATTGTCATTGAAGTTGTGTCGATTTCAATTGCGTTTTCGGCTTTTTTCAGCGGGGCTACTTCTCGTTCAGAGTCAATTTTATCCCGTCTGGCAATATCCAGTTTCAATTTTTCAAGATCGGAAGGAAAACCCTTTTGGAGATTCTCGGTATGTCTTCTCATGGCACGTTCTTCAACGCTTGCCAGCAGGAACACTTTAACCTCCGCATTCGGCAGAACATGGGTTCCAATGTCACGTCCGTCCATGACCACTCCGCCACCTGTGGCAAACTCTTGCTGACGTCTGACCATTTCCTCCCGAACCTGCTGATGTTTGGAAACAATCGAAACGGAATTGGTTACAGCAGCAGAGCGGATTTCGCTTGTTACATCGCGGCCGTCTAAAAATACCAATTGTCCGTTTTCCGAGGGATAAAGTTCAATTTTAGTGGAGAACAGGCAGGTTGATAACGCCGCTTCATCCTCGAGATTGAAATGATTCGCAATTGCTTTATAAGTCAAGGCCCTGTACATGGCACCTGTGTCAATATAAATGTAACCCAGACTTTCTGCCACAATTTTGGCTACGGTACTTTTCCCCGCTGCCGCCGGGCCATCAATTGCGATTGAGATTTTCTTGTTCATAAATCCTCCTAATACTATGATTGTCGCATAAGCTGTCTACTGTTTATTTTACCATAAGATCACACAAACTCTCTTATTTTTATGTTTTTAATTAATAAAAATAAAGCAGGGATCCCTGCTTTATGCCTGTCTCTGCTCCAGCGCAGTGAACATGGCGCTTTCGCTTTTCTAGTTAATTTCCTTGAAAGGTCTGAAGGATTTCTGTCAAGGTATTTTCATTTACCCCTTCATATTTTGTGAGTTGGTTTAATTCCGGCCAAACATCTAGTTGATGAAAAAAGAATTGAGAAAATAATAAGAATAAAAGTTGAATGATAATAACCTTGATTAACAATCGTTCCATAATTTTCATCCGCTTCACCCCGCAAAAACATTATTCCTATTATTGGAAACTAGAGTGTCTTTTATTCTTTCAGAATAGGGAACAAACAGATTGTCGAGAAAGGGTATATTTCTCGGCAATTTTTTATTTTAATGGAAATTGAATGGCCGATTTTATTAAAATTGCCCCTGCTAGGGGGCCTGTTGATTTCCGTTCCAGGTGCTTCGCTTTCCGCGGGCGGTTCGGGAAGCCTCCTCAGCGCGTTCCGCGCCTGCGGGGTCTCCCCTGTCCCGTACTCCCGCAGGAGTCTTCGCACCTTCCGCTCCAATCAACAGGAGATAATCAACCTGAAGTATTGCAACACACCTTTTCCAACCTGAATAAATGTGTCGCAATCTTTTTCATGTTCTGGCAAGCTGCGGTTAGAAGCGCTTGCTCACTTGCTTTTTTTATTCCCCGCAGCCGGCAGTAGCGAAGCCCATGCAGCTCTTTTGAGTATGCGAAGCTTCGCTCAATTTTTTCCTTTCTAATTTATAAAGTTCTTATCCTGATTTAGATAAGCGATTTACTCTTATCTTTTCCTTGTACTCCTCCCAAACATGTCGTGTTACTACTTTGACCTTATTTTTTGAACGTGTGCATTCGGATAAAAATGGGCAGCTTTCACATTTTTTCGAATCAGATTTGTATTTATAAGGGGATCAGATGGACGGCCGTTATCATCACTATAAAATGGACGTACTTTTTCAAGAAGAAATGAAAAGTCTACATATTTATCAATTAAACGAAGAAGGTGATCATCCGGAACTAATTCATCAATAGACACAAATTCAAATTCACTTTGGCTAGACTCTTTAGGCTTAAACATTGAATTCATCACTTATTTTTAATAATTATTGGTTGAACTTCTTAACTTATTAATAACACCTGTTGATTTGCGCGGAAGGCACGAAGACTCCTGCGGGAGTACGGGGCATTGGGAGACCCCGCAGGCGCTTGCGCCGAGGAGGCTCCCAGGCACGCCCGCGGAAAGCGAAGTGCCTGGAGCGCAAATCAACAGACATATCGAATAGTTTTTGATTAATATCATCATAACAAATTAACGCGGTGAATTGTTAAAGTAGTTATATAAAATAAAGGCTGTCGAAAGTTTCTCGACAGCCTGCAAGGGAAAGCATATGCTTTCCCTTAAAGAACATCTTCGTACATTTTTTCCGCGTCTTTCAATTTCTCTACTTCTTCTTCGACGCCGGTTTTTGCATTAATGAAAATTCGGTACGTTTCGTCACCCAATGTCCCCAGGAATTCATAACATAGCACTTCCTCATTTAAATCGTTGATAATCATCGCCTGGCGGTCTTCCATTACCTTTAGATTCGGATTGACCTTGCCTCGCGCTTCCTCCAATGTAATGGCCGGTTTTTCGATTTCCCTAGTTTGGAACGATTTTAAATACTCTTCCGCCGACACCCCAACAATGTCCCCATTGTCTAAAGCAACCTTTACCTTTACAGCTTCGGGGTAAATTCTGATGCCATTGATAGTGGTAACGAAATTGAAGACACCGATATTGTCATATTGGGTGCTTTCAAATACCTCTAGATTTTTAAATCCAGTTTCTTTTAGAAAGGACAATGCTTTATTGGTTGCGTCATTTAAACTGATTTTTTGCTGTGAAACCTCACGATTGTTGATAAACCAAATCGGATGACCAGCTTTTTTTGTAATGTCCATACTGGCTTCTTGGTTGGTTTGTTTATTGCGGATCGATACACTATAAAAACCATAATCGGAGCCCTTGCCATTTTTCGTCACTTTTACCTCGGCATTGCCATCAAATTTCATGTATTTCTTGGCAATGTTAATGGCTTCATTTTTGGAAATGGTTTTCCCTTTTATCTTTTTGAAATTTTCATCCTTTTTTTGGAGGTTTGCAAATGTGACACCGTGATCCGATTCCTCATAGCCGGTTACCGTTTTCTCAACCGTTTTAAAACCATCAATAATTGTATTGTCGGTCGTTTCCTTCCCGGAAGCAAGGGCAAGCTCTACATCCATCCACCGCAAATTATTCTTTAATACCATGTGTTGAACTTTTCTTAGTTCATTCTGAATTTCACCAGATTGAGAGTAGAGTTTTTTTAAGGTTTCATATTCCTGGTCGGATAACGGATCCTTATCCAAATCTCTGGCGGCTGTCCGATAGGAAAATTTGCCGATGTTCGCTAGAAATTCCTCTGTCTTGTTGAATGGCAATAACGTTAATGGCAATTGCCCGACATCACTATGGGCTTGGGAAGTGAGACGCCATACTTCTAGTAACGAAGGAGACAGGGATTCCCTGGAATTCATTGCCAAAGTGGTGCCGATTTTATCATTCAATAAATCCATTCGATAGGTTAGATTGTGGAATGCCCGCTGATAATTATTTTCTGCGTTTAACAAAACGGCATTTTTATCCTGGTGCTCCTGGTAGCCCCAATAGGCCGTTCCCGCAACGGCAATGGCGAGAACGCCTAATAATATTCCTCTAATCAATTTGTTTCACCTCTACTTACAAAAAATATGTTGTCCAATTTTCTTGATTTGCGGTCTTGACCATATCCAGCTGCTTGTGGCGGTTGCCGGATTAAAGTAATACAGCGCTTCACCGGTCGGGTCCCAGCCATTAATGGCATCTATAACCGCTTTTTTGGATGTTTCATTTGGCGTCAGCCAAATCTGTCCATCAGCTACAGCCGTAAATGCTCCTGGCTCAAAGATGACTCCCGAAACAGTATTTGGGAATGTGGAGCTGTTAACGCGGTTCAAAATAACAGCAGCAACCGCTACCTGGCCAATATATGGCTCACCCCTTGATTCACCGTGAACTGCATTCGCCATTAAGCGGATATCATTTTGTGAAAAACCCTTTGGTGTATTGGATGCCGTTGGCTTTGGAGCAGCCGCTTTTGGCGGCTGTGCTTTGGCCGCTCCGCCTTGACCCGCACCTCCATACTTAGGAGTTGCCTTCACAAGTTTTGACTTCGTAGCTTGTCCTGCCAACCCATCAATCGGCAGGCCAAATTCGTATTGAAAATTTCGTAATGCCCAATAGGTCCCCCAGCCGAACGCACCATCAACGTTTCCCGTGTAAAAGCCCAGATGCTTCAGCCTTCCTTGCAATTCAATTACATCATCCCCAACTGCCCCTTGTTGAATGACCTGATTGGAAAAGGCATGGCCTGTCATTGGGTTCACGATTTGGAATGTTCCCAGCAAAAAACAAAGCAGCACGAAAGATCTTATAAGGATTCTTTTCTTATGCATGAAATAATACCCCCAAAGTCAATCATTTTTACAGTAATCCTATTTTTTGCCACGAAGTTGATTTTATTCCCAAAAAAGAAAAAACCCTCCATTAGGAATGGAGAGTTTCTTGAATCGCATATTGTTTTTTCATATGATTGGCACTGAGTATTTTGGCCTTTTTCACCTTTCTTAACCCTAACCACCAAAGGAAGATCATAAACGGAAAAATAATAAATAACCAATGTTCCAGAGATAACAGGATAAAATCATAGGAGCCATGTAGAACTACCGGCAGAAATAACGACAAGGTCACCCATTTGGCTTTATTCCCTTCGGTAAACTTGGCTTTTCCAATGTAAAAGCCCATAATCACGCCAAATAGGGCATGGCTCGAGACCGGCAATAACGCCCTAGCCATCGCATGTTGGATTCCGTTGGCAATTAAATAAAAGATATTTTCAACCGTGGCAAACCCCAGTGATACGGCCACACCATAAACAATGCCATCAAACGGTTCATCAAATTCCACATGCTGGTAGACCACATAAAAGAGGATAAACCATTTAAAGAATTCCTCGAGAAGACCTGTACTTAAGAAAGCATTCACCAGATGGGAAGAAAGCAAATGCTCCGTTTCAAGGACATGCTGGATAAACATGATGGGAAATACCAGCAGCGCCCCGTACATAAACGTGCGAAGCACAAAGGAAATTGGCTCTGAGTCATATTCATCTTTTAAATAAAAATAACTTAATAAGGCCAGGCCAGGTGCAATTCCGGCAGATAATATTCCCAGCATGACAAACCTCTTTTCAAATCCGTTTCTTATATAGTAACACGGGAGTCTCCAATTGAAAACCAGCCCGGAGGCTGGTCTGTGATTAAAATTTAATTGTCTCCAAGCCGGCCGCTAGAGCAACGGCCAGCTTAATCCTTGCTTTTTTGGCGTCATTGTCACTGCCAAGAATGACTCCTTTTTTATATAAATCATAGGCACTGCCCTCATAATCGTAGGTAGTATAAACAGAACCTTCCTCAGCACTTGTCGTGATCACCAATTTAATTCCAGCTTTCATCGCTTCCTCAATTTCTGTCATCATTTTTGGAGCAACCTGTCCGCGCCCGACCCCTTCAAGGACAATTCCTTTCACTCCAGCCTCCCTGGCTGCCTTAATAAACTTGCCGTCTGCTCCAATATAGCATTTAATAATGTCGACATGAGGTACTGGCCTTACTATGTCAAAATGCTCCCGTTTAATTGGTTTCTGATAAATTTGAACCTCGTCGTTGTCAATAATCCCCAGATAGCCAAAGCCAAAGACATCAAATCCTTGAATATTGGAAGCATGCTCTTTTTTCACGTACCGCGCCGCAAAAATTCGCTCATTAAACACCACAACGGTTCCGGCATCGTGCAAATCACGGGAACAAGCAGAATAAATGGCATGCCTCAGGTTGATATAGACATCACTGCCTAAATCCTCCGGGGACCGTTGCGAACCTGTAACCACCACCGGTCTGGAATCTTTAATCGTTAAATCAAGGAAATAAGCAGTTTCTTCCATTGTATCGGTTCCATGGGTAACGACCACGCCGCAAACTGTATCATCTTTATAGTAATGTTCAATTTTGGACTTTAAAACGACTAAATCCTCAAAGGTAATATGAATACTGGCTTTTTGAAAGACAGATTCGACAATTACCTCAATGTCATTCGGTAATTGGCACATTGCGGCAAGTTCTTCACCCGTCATGGCCCCAGAGGCCAATTTTCCGGAATCCTTATTCGGCTTGCTAGCAATTGTTCCGCCTGTAGTCAGCAATACCACTTTTTTCATCGTTTATTCTCCCTTTTGCTCTTTCGCCAAGATGGAACCAGCAATGAGACCGCCATGGAACCTGCCATTTTCAATAAAAATCTCGTTGGCATTGTTTCCAGCCGCAATCACCCCGGCAATATAAATTCCGTTCACATTAGTCTCCATTGTTTCCGAATTGAATACCGGTCTTCCCGACTCCGCATCAATGTCAACACCCATATTTTTCAAGAACTGATGATCGGGATGATACCCTGTCATTGCAAACACAAAATCATTCTCTATGGTGATTTCGTTTCCATCTTTCAAATAAATTACCTTATCCTCCGTTATTTCCTTTAAATGGGCATTGAACTCCATTTTAATGACATTGTTTCGGACCAACGATTCAAATTCGGGCAGAATCCATGGTTTGATGCTTGGAGAATATTCCTTTCCACGATAAAGAACGGTGACTCTTGCGTTTGCTTTGACGAGTTCTAGGGCCGCATCCACACTGGAGTTTTTCCCGCCGATGACACATACATCTTTATCGAAGTAAGGATGAGCCTCCTTAAAATAGTGGAAAACCTTCGGAAGGTCCTCACCCGGAACATTCATATCATTCGGATTGTCATAGTATCCGGTCGCAATGATGACGTACCTGGCATTATAGCTATTTTTATTCGTCACCACTTCAAAAAAAGTCCCCTGTTTCGAAACTTTAAGAACCTGTTCAAAGGCATTTACCCTCAGCCGCTTTCGCTTCGCAACTTCGCGGTAATAAACAAGGGCCTGATTCCGTTTTGGTTTATAGTTATCTGTTACAAATGGGACATCGCCAATTTCCAACTTTTCGCTGGTGCTAAAAAATGTTTGATGGGTCGGATAATGATAAATAGAATTAACGATATTCCCCTTTTCAATGATTAACGGTTTTTTCCCAATTTCCTGTAAGGCGATTGCCGCTGCCATGCCACAGGGACCGCCGCCGATGATTATAATCTCTTCTGATCGCACTTTTCTTTACACTTCCTTAACAGAAAAACTCCTATCCTGTTTATGATAGGAGTTTTTTTATTATTTTTCAATAAAAGTAATTAAATCCAGCCTCTGAAGCGGCTTGCTTCGGCCATTTTTCGAACACCGACCATATAGGCGGCCAGGCGCATGTCGACACGGCGTGTTTGGGCTGTATCATAAATGTTTTTAAATGATTTAACCATAACCTTTTCCAGCTTTTCTTCCACTTCTTCTTCGGACCAATAATAACCTTGGTTATTTTGAACCCATTCAAAATAAGAAACAGTTACTCCACCCGCAGACGCAAGCACGTCCGGAACAAGGAGAATTCCGCGTTCTGTCAGAATCTCGGTTGCCTCAAGGGTTGTCGGGCCGTTCGCAGCCTCAACCACAATTTGTGCCCTGATATTATGGGCATTTTCTTCCGTAATCTGGTTCTCGATTGCTGCCGGAACAAGTATATCACAATCGAGCTCAAGCAGCTCTTTATTGGTAATCGTGTTGTTAAACAATTTTGTGACCGTTCCGAAGCTATCCCGTCTGTCCAACAGGTAATCAATATCGAGCCCATTTGGATCGTAAAGGGCACCGTAGGCATCAGAAATGCCGATTACCTTCGCACCTGCATCATGCATAAATTTTGACAGATAACTTCCGGCATTTCCGAATCCTTGAACCACCACTCTTGCACCTTCAATAGAAATGCCTCTCTTTTTGGCAGCCTCACCTATACAAATGGTTACGCCTTTTGCAGTTGCCGATTCACGGCCATGTGATCCGCCTAGAACAAGCGGCTTGCCTGTAATAAAACCAGGAGAATTAAATTCATCTATACGGCTGTATTCATCCATCATCCATGCCATAATTTGCGAATTAGTGAATACGTCCGGAGCAGGTATATCTTTAGTCGGTCCAACAATTTGGCTGATAGCCCGTACATATCCTCGGCTCAATCTCTCAAGCTCTCTAAATGACATGTCACGCGGGTCACAAACAATGCCACCCTTACCGCCTCCATATGGAAGGTCAACGATACCGCATTTTAAACTCATCCAAATCGAAAGGGCCTTGACTTCAGTCTCGGTCACACCAGGATGGAACCGAATTCCGCCTTTCGTAGGGCCCACCGCATCGTTATGTTGGGCACGATACCCAGTAAATATTTTAACTGAACCGTCATCCATTCGGACGGGAATTTTAACTGTCATCATCCGTAATGGCTCTTTTAAGAGCTCGTATACCTCTTCAGGATAACCTAATTTTTCAAGGGCTTTATGAATGACAGTCTGTGTTGATTTTAACACATCATGTGTTGCCCCCTGATTCGTTTTCTCAGCACCTTTATCGGCTACCATTAGTAAACCTCCTATGAATCACTTTTACGAATGTTGTCCGCTTTCAGTCACAAGTATACACCTTTACTTAATTAATGCAAGAAGAAAAAACCGTTTTCACCCCATTAGACTATTAATATGTAACCGTTGCCATTGGCTTTATTGCTGATCATTTTCTTCTCTCGCTTCCTTATGGCCAAACTGCTCCCCCTACAATGAGAAGAAGCGGCTTGGCCCCTCCTTTTAATGAAGTATGAATTTTCAGTTAATCAAAATACTGAAGAATCCTGCTGATTGCTTTCTCTTTTATGATTAATTTGCCATACTCGGCAAGTACAAATCGACTAAGAATAGAGGCATTTCCATATTCCGCAAGCATTGAGGCAATGATAGATGTCTTATCGGCTTCCAATTCATTCATCAAAAGATAGTACCGACCGTTCATCGAATAAATGCTTCCTTCATTTATGTTTAAGGGGCCGAGCCTTTTGGACAGCTGAATCAGGTCCTCGAAATCCTCAAATTCATACAAAAGTTCCCGGGATGCTCCGACACTGACTTGCATTTCAATGATTCCCTCATCCAATATCTCTTCATCTTCTTTTACTTCGTTTACCGTAATGATCATGATGATGCCTTGAGCATACAGCGAGAAAACCTCAACGGCTACCGAGCCTCTGATATCAACATCAAATTCATCACTTGCTTCTTCAAGCATATCATGAAAGAGTTGATTCCATTTCCCTGAATCCTTCCAGATATCTTCGTTGGAAAGGCCTCTTTCAAACAAATCATCAGAGGTTAGAAATATTTTTATTTTGTTTGCTGCCAAGCGTTCTAAGCGCATGTTTTTGCCCCCTGCTTATGATAACTCTTGGTTTAGAGTATGAAAGCAGGGCTGGGTTTGTGAATTGTCTTCCCTCGCCAAACTATCCTATCCCCGTCTAAGTGTAATCATGTGGCACTCAGCAGGGGCCCCTAGCCTTAATGGGATGGCCGTTGTTCCGTAACCATTGCTTACAAGCAGTGTCGTATTTATAAGCTTTTCAATTCCACCCCGTTTATATGGTCCATATCCAAAAATACGAATTTGACCTCCGTGAGTATGTCCGCTTAACACCAATCGAATCCCATGCTCAGGCAAAATTTTGTTGATGATGCTGGGGTAATGACTGACCAAGATTTTAAAGCTTTCTGCTGTTGCCCCATTTAGCGCAAGGTCTAGTCTGTCCTGATTTTGATTCATTTCTTTTACGCCCAGTAAACTTATAGTATCACCAGCATTGGACTTAAGTTCAATGGCCCTGTTGTCTAATATGGTTATTTGCAGCTCCTTCATTAGCGCCGTTAGTTTATTACTGTCAATTTCATAGTCATTATTGCCCCAAACAAAGTATACCGGAGCAATTTCCTTTAGTTTCTGCAAATTTATCTTCACACGTTGAATGGGGACTCCTTTTTCTGCAAGGTCCCCGCCAATAATGACCAAGTTTGCTTTGCCTTTGGCATAAGAAATGATCTTATCCGAGACAGTCCGCTTATGAATATCCGAAATAAAAAAAATGTTGAGCTCCCCGAACGATGACGGAAAGTCGGAAAAACATAACTCATTCCATGTCACTTTATTTTGAAAAGCTTCCTTTATCATGTACAGTAAAAGGCCTGCCCCAATTAACATCAGGATAACGAAATAAACTAACATTCCCTTTGCCCCTTTAAATTTAAAAATAATACCGAAATCATATCATATATCATGTTATTACATAAAAAAACAGACCAATAATATGAGCATACAAAATCCCTCCCATATCAACGTATGAGAGGGATCCCCTTATTTCCCTAGTCTTCTTGGATACTCAAGACCCTGAAACCGTGTTCTTCAAGCTTTTTGACAAATTTATCGATATTATCCTTCTTCTCAATCTTCATCACAATCCTGCGGACGAGTTTATCGGTTTCATCAAACGTGACAAGCGAAATAATATGCTCATGAAAGTGATGGGCAATTTCCGATAACCGGGCAATCCGTCCTTCCGTCTCAACCGATGTAAACGCAATCCTGACACCAGGGCGATTGACTCCGAAAGCACTCTCAAACTGTCCCAACACATCGGATCGAGTAACCACACCAAGAAATGTTTTATTTTCATCAACCACCGCCAATAACGGGAAGTCCTTTAAATCGAGCATCGTCTTTTCAAATAACTCTGCACCCTTTAAATACTTATCTTGATGGACGGCGATTTCTTTTACACTTGTAGCAGTCAAATAGTCTTCCTTTGATTGATTGGAGTTGAAAAAGTTCAAGTAGATATTATATCTTGTGACAACACCGAGATACTTGTCCCCAGCAAGAACCGGAATCCCGTCGATTTGGTTAGCCTCCAATTTTTCCAGCGCTGCCTTTAGCGTTTCATTTTCTTGCAATGTTATGCATTCATGCTTTGGTATCATAATATTTTTGACAAACAATTCCCATCACCTCAAATGATAATCCTTCCTCCTTAATTATAATTCTATACGGGTAGTAAAAAACCTTTAATATATTAAAGAATTATGTCATGTCTGAACATATTTTTCATAAGATTAATTGATGTTGAATAAAGGGAGGGATTCTATGCACACACGATTAAAAACCTGGCACCCTTATGCTAGCCCGTTTGACCCTTGCAAGCCTATGCTTGAAAAGACATATTCCACGCCACCTCATCTATACATGGGTTTTCAACCGCCAAATCTGCCACAATTCACGCCTCTCGAGGCTCTTAAAACGGGGACACTCTGGAAGGCCTTCTATGACCCTTGGTATTCTCCTTCCGAGCCTAAAAGAGGAGGGGAACAGGAATGAAGCAGGTGCCAGCCGAGTATTATCAATTGATGGAACAGCTTCAGGCAGTTGATTTTGTCCTTGTTGAACTCACCCTCTATCTCGATACCCATAACGACGATCTTGAAGCCATTAATCAGTTTAATCATTATGCAAAGGAAAGAAAACGGCTGAAAAAGGCATTTGAAAGTCAATTCGGACCATTGCAGCAATTCGGGAACAGCTATTCCGGCTACCCATGGAACTGGGACGACACGCCATGGCCTTGGCAAGTATAGACTGGAGGATATTAATAAGGGAGGGAAAAGGCTCATGTGGTTATACGAAAAAAAACTGCAATATCCGGTTAGAGTGAGTTCATGCAATCCGATGCTGGCCAAATTCTTAATTGAACAGTATGGCGGCGCCGATGGTGAGCTTGCCGCCGCACTGCGCTATTTAAACCAGCGTTATACGATTCCTGATAAAGTAATCGGTCTCCTGACGGATATCGGAACAGAGGAGTTCGCTCACCTGGAAATGATCGCGACAATGGTGTATAAACTCACGAAAGACGCCACACCGGAGCAAATGAAAGCAGCGGGCCTCGACGGCCATTATGCTGACCATGACAAAGCATTGTTTTACCATAATGCTGCCGGAGTACCTTTTACCGCGACTTATATCCAGGCCAAGGGCGATCCAATCACCGACCTTTACGAGGATATCGCCGCAGAGGAAAAAGCAAGAGCCACATACCAATGGATCATTAATATGAGCGATGACCCGGATTTAAATGACGGCTTGCGGTTTTTGCGGGAACGAGAAATCATCCACTCCCAGCGCTTCCGTGAAGCTGTTGAAATATTGAAGGATGAAAGGGGAAAGAAGAAAATATTTTGATTGTATATTAGAAGCAGCCAAACGGTCTGCTTCTTATTATTTGTTTTCGTGGTAAAGGTTAATATCATAATGTTTTTTCATCAATTCAAAAACATGATGACGGTTTTTCCAATCGTCTTCCCTTTTCCATAAATCCTTGCTTTTATCGACGATTTCCTTCCTTAATTCCTGATACTCCTTTTCCTTTTTATCTTTCTGCTGTTTTAACACATTCATGGCCCCGTAGCCAATGAGCGTCAATGCAAACATGTAAACAGTCAGCAAATCATTAAGCGCCGCAGAAAACATCGCGAAAAAAGAGTAGGAATACTGCTTGGCGATCGCAAAATAGAAATGCCCAAAAAAGATGAACGCAAAAATAAGCGTGAGATAGATTGCTAAAAAATGCCGTTTCTCTGCAATGTCAAACTTTTCCTTCCGCTTTCTCACATTTTCAAGCATTTGCTTTGTTGCTTCATCTGTATGGTTTAGTGACCGGATTGGAACATCCATTTTTATCCCTCCACTTCTCCGTATATACTTATGAACTTGTCCCAGGGAATATGAATTTGCCGTAAAAAAAACCGGCCTTGAAAAGGTCGGCTCGGTAATTTATCGCGGGATTTTTAGAACCTGACCAACGTAAATATCCTCATTTTTGAGGCCATTGGCTTTCTTGATTGTCTCCATCCCTTTTTGACTATTATAATAGTTCATCGCCAGCCTGAATAATGTTTCCTTAGGCTGAACTTTATGATAAATGACTGTTTGGCTTTTTGGCGGATTGGTTGTTGCAGTATTTGTTGTTTGTGTCTGCGGCAGCGGACTGTTTTTATCGGTAGAAACTCCACTGACTGGCTCCGTTTCATTACTTGTACTCTGCACTTCCGGTGCATTATGAGTCGTATCGGCAGGCTGGGAATCGGTTGTGTTTTCTTCCGCTTTTTCCGCTTCCTGATTTTCCTGCTCAACTTCGGCCTGAACCGGCTCCACTTCTTCGGCTTTATTCACTTCTTCCGATTTTGTTTTTTCAAGATTAATAGTTTCATAGTTGACAGAATCGGTGCTTGCGGGTCGTGATGCGGGACCTTTTTTGCCATCAAGATAGGAAATGGCACTAAAGATGATCACCGGCAAAAGAATAAAAAATAATACCAAGATTCGAATGACCGGATATTTCAGCTTCCACTTCACTTTTGCTTTTTTTTCACGATGAAGCTGCTCCCTTGGCGGCAGTTCATCACTGGACACTTCAATTGATTCATTAATTTTCTCAATCCGTCTTTTTAATCGTTCTGCTTGTTCTCTGTATGGTTCTTCTCTATTCAAAAGGCTCAGCTCCTTCCCTAGGGTCAATCATTTTCGTATGTCTAAAGTTTATATAGATCCCCAATAGAAAATCTATGACAAAATGCATTATGATCGTTACTGCAAGATTGTCAGTCCATTCATATATCACTCCAATGACAAAACTGAGTGTGACAATGTTGGTAAATAAAAACCAATTAAACAGATAACGATAATGAATCATAGCAAAAATCAAACTGGCAAAAATAAGGCCAACCTTGGTCTGGATGACCCCGCGGAACAATAGTTCTTCGCTAAAAGCAACAAAGGCAGCAATGAACAGGATATGAAGAGTTTTACGGTTCTTAAATATCCGTTCATTTAATCCGCCATCGTCATAATAGTGAGCAGGCAGCCATCTCATCAGGATTATATCGAGCAAAACCACCGCTAAGCCAGCGGGGATGCCAATTATGACAATACTCTTGTCATGTAAGCGAATTTGATTTAAATAGGAAAAATGGTCAAAGAAAATCAATCCCAAAATGAATGAAACCACTAGAAGGATAATTTGCGTCATATATAAATGGAATAAAAGCTCTTTATCAGATAAACTTTTAATTAGTTCATTGTATTTTTGTTTCATTCACTCAACCCACTGTTGATTAAAATTTTGGCAAGATATTGATTCCAGGTCACATCACTTGGTTTACTCTTGAAATGACCGCTTACTTTAAAAAATTGGTTGAGCTGCACTCCGCAGCGGTCACAGCAAGGCTGAACCTGATCGGACAACATTTCCCCAAAATAGTTTAAGAGATGCTCCCTCCGGCAAGAAGCCGAATCAAGCCATTGCTTCAATTGAAAAATATTTGTTTTCTTGGTGGTCAGCCTGCCAGCGACAAATTCCTTAACGGATTTATTCATTTGTTGCATGGGGACGGTACGATGCATTTGATGGATTAATCCTTCAATGAATCGCCATTGAACATCGGTAAAACCCCCTTGCTCCTTTAAATCCTTGTGAAGTCGAAGCTGTTCATTCAATACCCGTGGTTCCCCAGCAATACTAGCGAACAACCAGTCAATTTGCTGTTCCGAAGGCAGTTCACCCTCAGCTAGCTGCAATGGAAGAAGCTCATCTCCGGGAGAGTATAACAAGATAGCTACACTCTGATTGCCATCACGACCGGCTCTGCCAATCTCCTGCAGATAAGATTCTATTTGCATCGGCATGTGATAGTGAATGACAAAGCGAATATTTTCCTTATTAATTCCCATTCCAAAAGCGCTTGTTGCACAGATGACTTCAAGCTGGTTATGGATAAATTGTTCTTGGATTAACACCCTGGTACTAGGGTCCATTCCTCCGTGATAATAACCTGCCTGACATATCTCTTTTTCCACGAGCAGGGCAGCCATTTGTTCAGCTGCTTTTTTGCTGGTGAAATAAATTACCCCTGGTTTTTCAAGCTGTTGAACTAAATCCAAAATCCTGGCTTCCTTTTCATGATAGTCTGCAAGTTCTTCAATGCAGATAGCAATATTGGGTCTGTCAACGGAAGATTCCACCTTTGTTACATTACTCAAACCCAAGGATTGAATAATGTCTTCCCGTACCTGATAAGTAGCAGTTGCCGTTAGCGCCAAGGTCAACGGATTTCCTAATGCACTTCGGATTTCTCCCAACTTTGAATAATCAGGACGAAAATCAAAGCCCCACTGGGAGATGCAATGGGCCTCATCCACAACAAACATGGAAAGCTTAAGCTTTCCCAGGATTCCCAGAATATAAGGAACCCGCAACATTTCTGGCGAAATAAATATAAATTTATATTCGTTTATGTGGCGCAGAACTTGATTTTTTTCCTCCAAAGTCAGAAAGGAATTTAACGCGACAACCCGCTTTTCGCCAAATCGCTTAAATTGCTCCACCTGGTCCTGCATAAGAGAAAGCAGCGGGGATACTATTAAAACATGCCCGTCCAGCATATATCCCGGAAGTTGATAGCATAGTGATTTCCCAGTTCCGGTTGGAAGCATGGCCAATGTGTGGCACCCCGACAATAGAGAGGAAATGACTTCTTTTTGTCCGGTTTTAAAAGAATGAAAACCAAAATGTTTTAATAAGAGATCTTCTAATTCCATGATTGCTCACCATATTTCGCAAGTACTAATCTAATTTGAAAATAACTGGCATTTTTCACCTTGTCCTTAATTACCTTTAGCTGTTTTGTCCCTTGTTGACGGGATGTATCCAATATTTTGGACTGCAGTCCATTATCTACATATTCATCGATTTGGAAATGATTTATATTTAAGGCAAATTCGACAAGATGATCTTCTATTGTACTTACCCTCAGTCGTCTTAGACTGGCAATCATTTCAGGGGAATACCCCTGTAACAAAAGGTTCCAGGTTTTTCTTGCGGATAGGGTTAACTCTTCATTTTCGGTAAATCCTTGAATCAAATAAGCCAGTAAAGGAAATTGCTCATTATTGTCTTTTATATTTTGAATCATATAGTGCAATGTATTGGTAAATTGAAGATGATAGTCGAGAGCTTCCAGATCCAGTTTCTTAGCCGCCTGCTCTGCGGTTAAGCCAATTTGCTGAAATCCGGTTAACCGAAACACAATGACTGACGGATTAATTCCGTCTGCATTACAAAAGCATTTCGTCAATTCGTTGTATAATTTCCGGCCCATTTCCCTTTTAGAGATGTTGGAGACTTTTATAACCGTTTTCACCCATGAATGAACGGCCTGATTTTTTTGGATTGGAATATAATTCGTCTCGCCATATTCCAGATGCGAAGCAACCTGAACCAGCAAGGTTAACCGCTCCCAAACCGGTCCTGTGATCTGGTGATAGTCCCACCCATTGATAAAGATGGGTAATCGATTATTTTGTAAAAGGGACTCGCCCAATAAGGCAGGGACAAATCGCTGGCCCCCACAGTCAATGATCAGGTTATTTTGCAGCATGGCAGCAATTTTCCTATCAAAGAGCTCCCTTGTCATCGGCTCCAAGATACCGAAAAATGGTTTAAGAGAAAATAAATGGGCATCTTGTATCGTCTGTGATGACTTTTTTCCTTTAAGAAGGTGAAAAATAGAATAAATGGTTCTTTCATTCTTAATGCTTTGTAAACAATGCAAAATAATTAATTCTATATGCAGCATTGGCGCCACCACTTTTCAAATCGACAAATTCCCTTTTATTTTAACACGAAATGACGCTATTGGCTGTCCCAAATTGTAGAAGTTTCAGAAATAACCGATTCAAAAGGTCCAGAGGCATTTTTTCTATTGAAAAGTTATCGGTTCAGTCTTACAATAGATATGGGAAAAGCGTTTTCTCACAAGTGAGAAAATGAGCAACAATAATTCTTGTTATTCACTGGGAGGTATTTTTTTCATGGCAAAGTATACGATTGTTGATAAGGAAACATGTATCGCTTGTGGTGCATGCGGTGCGGCTGCTCCGGATATTTATGATTACGATGATGAGGGTATTGCCTTTGTAACCCTTGACGATAACGAAGGAATCGTCGAAATTCCGGATGTATTAATTGACGACATGATGGACGCATTCGAAGGCTGCCCAACTGATTCGATTAAAGTTGCTGATGAGCCATTTGATGGCAACCCAACTAAATTCGAATAATTTCTTTTAAAAAATGAAATACTTAAGCTACTGAATTCCCGTCTCTTGGTAAGACGGGTTTTTCTTTTCTTCAAAAAATAAACAGAGGCCGCTATTTTGAAGCAGCCTCTGTTTCTATTTATGCGCCTTTTATCACTGTGTTTTTATTAAGCCATGCCTGCATTCGAACGAATACGAGCATAAAAATCATCGACATCATGACACCTTTTAGGATATTAAACGGCAGGATGGCAGGGACGACAAGATTGCGCATGTCCGGGAAACCCATAAGGACAGTATAGGCAGGCAAGATGAACAAGTAGTTTAAAGCACTCATAATTACTGCCATTGTAACGGTCCCGGCTACCAAAGCCATGGTCATGCCTTTTCTTGTTTTTAACTTATTATAAATATAATACACAGGCAAAATATAAGTAATTCCCGCTAAGAAATTGGCGATGTGTCCGACTGGAATTCCTGTTTGGCTTCCTGTCATAATAAAATCAAGCAGGTTCTTAAAAAACTCAACTAATATCCCGGCTGCCGGGCCAAAAACTAGCGCAGCAATCAATACCGGTATGTCGCTGAAATCCACAAATAAGAAATTCGGGAATCCCGGAAGCGGAAATTGCAGCAGCATTAATAAATAGGCGATGCTGCTAAGCATTCCAATTGAAACCATTGCCTTTACTTTTGTGTTCTTCATTTTCTTCACTCTTCCTCTCTCCTTTTTTGATCCATCACGTTAGGAAGAGAGGTTCAGCAGCATGCACACCTAAAAATAAAACTCCCTCAAGAAACATCGCTTGAGGGAGCAAATAAAAGGCATGCTTAATAAACATCTGAAAAGATAATATTTTTCAAATGTTTGCAGAACCTCCATCTTCTCCCATCCAGACTATACTGTCGGCTTTGGAATCGCACCAAATCCTGCCTAAAAGGCTCGCGGGCTCAAGAGTTAACCTCTAATACCGCCGGTCGGGAATTACACCCTGCCCCGAAGATAGATCGATATGAAATTACAACATTATTATACTAGAGATATGCAGATTTGTTAAGTAAAATATTCTGTTCGTTTCCTCACATGTTGAATTTGTCACTAAATTGAAAAAAACGGAGGGTCGAAACACCTCCGGTAAAAGGGATTATTAGCGAATAATCAGGATTTGATTTGGTCTGATCACATCGGAATTCAGGTGATTAAGCTCTTTTATTCTAGCGACCGAAACATTTACTTTCAAAGCAATAGCAGACAAGGTATCCCCTTTTTTCACCCTGTACTGTTCTGTCACTGGGTCAGAAAACTTTTCTTCAAGCAGCGGCCGTAACTGGGCGCTTGCCTCAAGCACATCCCTGCCCATGGCAGCAATTCCGCCTTGGACTGTTTCGCCGACGGCCATCCTTCCTAATAGCATTTCAGGGTTAAAGGCGAATCTCTTATCATAGCGCCATTCAAGCTGGTGGGCTTCAAAATGAAGATGGATGCCGGTAGCACGTCCGGTTTTTCCCATGTACCCGATCATGTCACCCTGCCTAATGGGTTGTCCTACTGAAACAAGACGCTTGTTCAAGTGGGCGTACACGGTGACAAAATGGCTTGGGTGCTTGATAAAAACCACATTTCCATAAGTAGTAGAGTAGTATGATTTTACGACATGGCCATCTTCAACGGCAAGAATCGGTGTATCCATTTTTCCGGCTATATCGATTCCTTTGTGATTGCCATGCCTTGTTCCATATGTATCGGAGATCACTCCGTCTGCCGGCCACACCCAGTGTTCCCTTTCTTTCAATTCTTCTGGTGCTGCAGCTTGCGAGTGTCGGCCACCCAAAAATAATAAGCTGACGCAAATTGCCATAATGATGGCAATTAAAAATCTCCTTAAATAATCACGCATTCTTCTAAAATCCTCCTTATAACTTATCCTCTCATCACCATATGTGGCATTGCCAGGGTTTAGAACAAATGGTCCGGGAGAGGAACGGTCCAACCATACTTGTTATAATTTGGATTTGATTGTTATTTTATACATAAAAAAAAATCAACCAAAGCGGTTGATTTGATTGTTATTTTGTTTCCCGTAGATTCGGGGCTATAGGCACCTTAATTTCTTGGGTTAGGTCAAATGGACCGAGTTTATCAATAGGTGGATTATTGACAATCACTTTTTCAAAACCAAATTCCTTTGCGGTTAGCAAGATGGCTTCGAAAGACCAGACAGTTTGCTGATCATTGTTCATGCTTGAATTTTCATTAAACGAAATCGTCAATGTTTGACCGCTTGATGACACATCATTAATCCCAAGCGTTATGCCGTGCAATTGATGTGTTTCGATTGATGCCCCCATTGCTTGTAGTGCAGATTTGATATCTTTAAATGGTTCCGGCGAGGGAACTAGGAACGGTACTTCACTGCCGTTTGGATAATAAAAGAAGTAAGCATGATTTTTTACCGGGCTAACGTCCAATTCCTCATAGAAATTGTTTCCCGCCTCAAGGCCGAGTTGACCATTTGTCTTAAACCTAAGTTTTTTAGCCGTGCTATTGGAAGCAACAAGATTCTTTAACGTATTGATAAAAATAACTTCAGATGTGCTTCCTTGAGCGTATGGGTGATCTGCAGGCACATCGACAATGACCGTCTCGCCCACTTTATCATAGCTTAATGTTGCCTTAAGGGGGTAATAATCAGTCAATCGCCATTCAGTTTCTCTTAAGTTTGCCATATTTTCATTGAAAAGAGTAAGCCAGTCTTTCCCTTCAGCATTGTTGACGATCGTTGAAACAGGAACAAGATTTTGTGCCTGGTCATCGGGCACCCAGTATGTCAGCACGGTCTCGCCATTGGCTGCATCATCATAAATGGCGGTCGCAGCAATTTTCTCATTGCTTAGCTCTGCCTTTTTCATGATGGTTGCCTGGTCCTTCTGCGGATCCCCGTTTGCCGTACCGCTTGAATCATTATCCTCTTTGGCAACCTTTGCTTCTTGTGTGGATTCCTGTTTTGCATGATCTAACGAAAATTGATTGCCATCCATGAGCTTGGGAATTAAAATGAAAAACAGTAATAAGGCCGCGGCCGTGGCAAGACCGGGTAAAAGCCATGGCATTTTCTTGCGCCGTTTAATCGGCAGGTTTTGGTAAATGTCGCGCGGGTGACGATAGTCTTCGATTTTCGGCATTTCCTTTAGCAGTTCCATGAGTTCTTTATCGCTCCACTCCGACTTTTTCATTCGCTTCTCCCTCCTTTGCATGGAAATTTTCCATCTGCTTCTTCAACACCTTTAAAGCACGATGCTGCGTTGTTTTGACTTTACTTTCGGTCCAACCTAAGGATTCCGCTGTTTCAGAAATGGATAAATCATGAATAAAACGAAGGATGATGACAGCACGCTGATCAACTGTACAATAGTCCAAACATTGATACACCCATTTAATTTCCTCCCGTTGAATTGCAATTTCCTCCGGAATAGGATAATCGTCCTTCACCTGGTTTGTCGACCAATCAAATTTTTCAAGAATTTTTTCCTTCCAGCCCTTTTGCTTTCGGAAGAAGTCAATTGCTACATTTCTGGCTATTGAAAACAGCCACGTCTTCTCACTGCTTTTTCCTTCAAAGCGGTGATATGACTTAAAAACTCTTATATAGACTTCCTGGACAAGATCTTCTGCCTGTTCTCTGTTTCTAACCATGTAAAATAAAAATTGAAAAACGTCATGATGATACTTTTGGTATAGTTCATCGAAAACGGAGTCCATTCCATTCTCCTCCCCGTTCAATAATATAGTCGAGGTTTATGTATAAAAGGTTACACCTTAAATAAATATAGACTTTTTTAACATAAAAGTGAAGGTATTTAGTGGAATCAATTTTTAATTACAAAGAAAAGAAAAAACCCATCCGAGATTGGATGAGTTTGTTTCGTATTGTTTCCCGTGAATCAAGAGAAATCGGGATAAAAGTGGCAGTTTTTACGATTTTCGAGGCAAAACAAAGGAAAATGTCGTTCCTTGGCCAATTTTGCTTTGAGCCGAAATGTGTCCGCGGTGAGCATCTATAATATTTTTGGCAATAGCTAGTCCAAGCCCCGTTCCAGACCTGCCCCTCGTTCGAGCTTTATCCGCTTTATAAAAACGTTCAAATACAAATGGCAAATCTTCTTCCGGGATGCCGGAACCGGAATCTTTTACTTCCATCCTGATTCCTTTTTCATCTTGAGAAACCACCAACGTGACAGAACCACCCGACGGGGTATGCCTAATCGCGTTGTCAATCAGATTCGTCAGCACCTGTTCAATGCGGTCAGGATCCATGGTGATTGGCTCCATCTCTTCTTCGATTTCCGCGTGCAAATGTATGCCATTATCCTTGGCCAACCCCTGAAACTTATGGATAATCCGGTTAATGAAGATTTCAAGATTCACTTCTTCCAGCGTCAATTGAATATGACCGGCTTCCATCCGTGCCAAATCAAGCAGTTCATTGACAAGGCGCCCCATGCGCAGCGATTCGTCATAGATGACCTTGGCCATTTCCCGTTTTTCTTCCTGTGATTGGGCAATATCATCGACAATCGCTTCACTGTATCCTTGCAGCATTGAAATTGGAGTACGCAGTTCATGAGATACATTTGCGATAAAGTCTTTTCTCATTTTTTCCAGTTTTCTTTCTTCGGTCATATCCCTCAGAACCGCAACGGCACCCCGAATAAACTGATTGCTGTAAAGAGGGCTGACGAGAATCACCCAATGGCGCCCTTGAAGGGTAACTTCACCAATTTGCTCTTTTTCGGTATCAACGGCTTTTTGAAACAGCTCCATCGCCTCCGATGGAATTTCTTCGGCTTCCGTTTCAAAACCGCCTTTTTCATAATACCAATATTGCAAAAACCGGTCCGCCGGCGGATTGGTAATCAGAATCGTTCCATCCCGGTTAAAGGTGATAACGCCATCGGCCATACTGCTTAGGATGCTCGCAAGCTGCTCCTTTTCTTGATTGAGGGCATTCATATTGAATTTTAGTTGTCTGCCCATCTGATTAAAGGCTGTTGCCAATTCGCCAATTTCATCATGTGTCAGAATCGGTACCTTCGTATCGAATTTACCTCGTGCCACCTCGAATGCCGCTTCCCGCATCTTTCGGAGCGGCGCCGTAATTCTTGTAGACAAGAAAAAGGCAAAAATAGTAGTCAAAATGATGGCAACTCCCGCGACCAACAGGATAAATTTTGTGGCTTCTCGGGATGTTTGCTGCATGACTTCCAAGGATTGATAAATAAATACCGCCCCGGTTTCTTCACCTGGAAGATGAAGCGGCACGCCAATAATTGAAAAGCTGGCATCGCTCGTCTTACCGTTCTTATTTGAAGCCAGGTTTGAAATTTTTTCAACCTTTTTGTTGTCGTGGAATACCTTTGATAATTCAGAATCCTGTTTGATATCTTTCAGCGAAAGTTTGATCCCATTTTCCGTATTGGGTGAATAATAAACCTCGTGCTCATTTTTAACGACGACCACTTTTGTTACCTGGTCGACTATTTCCCATGATATTTCTAACCCGAGCGGCAACTGCTCTTTTGGATGTTCCTTGAGAACATTAGCGATTTTTTCGGCTGTATGTGTCAGCTCTTCTTTCGTTTCCTGAATGTTATAATTTTGAAAAAACTCAAGGAGCATGACTGTTAAAATAAACAGCACAAATGAAACAAGTAGAATGATGGTAAACCAAAGTTTACCTACTACGCTTCGTAAAAAGGTCATTCATTTGTTACCTCGAATTTGTAGCCTACTCCCCAAACTGTAACAATCATTCTGGCTGCCTGTTCGGATACCTTATTCAATTTCTCGCGGAGTCGCTTGACATGGGTATCAACCGTGCGCAAATCTCCAAAAAACTCATAATGCCAAACTTCTTTTAGCAGCTGTTCCCGATCGAATACTTTATCCGGCGCTTTTGCCAGAAAATATAACAGTTCATATTCTTTTGGTGTCAGGCTGACTTCCTTGCCATCTGCAGTAACCCTGTGCGCATCATTGTCGATGGTTAAGTGCGGGAACACGATGACATCCTTGGTGGTTGTTTCTGTTTGCAAATAAGTGGTTTGTGATGATCTTCTGAGAATGGCCTTTACCCTTAGGACAACTTCCCGCGGGCTAAATGGCTTGACGATATAATCATCTGTTCCAACTTCAAAGCCCTGAACACGGTTTACTTCTTCTCCCTTTGCCGTTAACATGATAACAGGAGTAGCCTTCTTTTCACGCAGTTCGCGGCAAACCTCAATCCCGTCCTTGCCAGGCATCATTAGGTCAAGGAGTATAACATCGTAATCATTATTCAACGCTTTAGTTAAAGCTTCATTTCCGTCTTCTGCTTCATCAATAATAAAATCTTCTCGCTCAAGGTACATTTTTAATAAGCGGCGAATTCTTTCTTCATCGTCAACTACCAAAATTTTTACGGCTTTTTCCATTATTAATCCCCCCATGTTGTTTATTTTACAAAATGGTATCGTATTTTGCTATATGTTGAAAGCTAATAACTGACTTAAAAAGTGTCAATAATTTGACAATGTGAATAAAAGTGGAGATTATTTCTTGATTTTCTTAAAAAGCCTCCACTATTTTAGTGGAGGCTGTATTTTTTTATTATGAACCGGCATAGGAATGCAAGCCAGCAATAACAAGGTTAACCGCTACCAGGTTAAACATGATAATGACAAAACCGATAACGGCGAGCCAGGCTGATTTTTCGCCATGCCAGCCTTTGGATAAACGAAGATGCATGAAGGCCGCGTAGAATAACCAGGTAATCAACGCCCAAACCTCTTTTGGGTCCCAGCCCCAAAAACGAGACCAAGCTTCGTGTGCCCAAATCATCGCAAAAATTAACGCGCCAAGTGTAAATACCGGGAACCCAATTAAAACAGAGCGATAGCTTATTTCATCAACAAAATCGAGTTTAATGTTTTTTACCAGCGGTTTGAGTGACGCGGCAATCCGTTTCCTTAAGATTAATCGAATCAAACCGTATAGGATAAAACCACCTATGAATGACCAAATGACAGTATTCATTTTTTTTGCATTGATATAAGCCGGCATTTGAATTAATGGTTTAAACCCATTTTCCGTCACCAATTCCCAGTCATTAGGCCCAGTAATTGCCGGCATTGTGTATTCAACAGCAGCCTCATTTCCGTGTTTATCAATCCACGTGAATTTTTCTTGGTAGCCCGCAGCAGAGAATACGGTCGAAACGGCTACAAAGCCCAGCACCGTAACAAGGGAAAACATGATGGTTTCTAGCCAAAATGTTCGTTTGCTTGCTTTCGATTGATCAATCGCCTTCACGAGATAAATCAGGCCAGCAGCAAAGCTAATTGCCAAGATAGCCTCTCCCAACGCAGCGGTTGTAACATGGATTTGAAGCCAATAGCTTTGCAATGCTGGTATTAAAGGAGTGATTTCCCTTGGGAACATGCTGGCATAGGCTATGACTATAAGCGCTACAGGTATCGTAAATAATCCCAACAGGGTTGTCCGATAAATAAAATAAATAACAATAAATGCACCTACTAGAGCCATGCCAAAGAAGGTTGTGAATTCATACATATTACTTACAGGGGCATGTCCGGCTGCAATCCATCTTGTGACAAAATACCCCAACTGCGAAACAAAACCGACAATGGTTAAAAACACAGCGATTTTCCCCCATTTGTTCGTACCTTGTTTCTCGTTAAATTCTTTTTTTGCTTTAATCGATCCGCCAAAGAACAGGGTTGCGACTAAATATAGAATAAAAGATATAAACAATAAATTACTGCTTAGTGTTGCCACTTACGCTTCCTCCTTATCCCCATCATCTTCCTTTTGAAGCTGATCTTCAGGCATCGTTAGCTTGGTATTCGCAAGAATCGTTTCCAGTTCACGCTTAAGGCCATACCAATTCTTATTCGTATGGGCAGCGATCCATATCTGGCCATTTTTGTTCTGAACCCAAATCCGCCGATGGTTCCAATAGGCACCCTGAACGACACCAATCATAAAAATAATCCCGCCCAAAATAATCGCCCATAATGAAGAATCTTTTCGCACAATAAAACCGGAAACATTTTGGGTTTCAATTCCTTTGAAGGCCACCTTGTAGACATTATCGCCAAATGGTTCAATCGTTTGTCTAATGGCTACGAAACTTGTTTCTCCCTTTGGCTTATCAGGTGTGATCATCGTAAATACAAAGGCCGGATTGTTTGGTACTCTTGATTTGGTGCTCGGCTCCCCGTTTTTATCAAATTCAAAGTCCGGAAAGAAATTCAAAATTTTGACAACATAGCCATTTCCCAAATCATACTCTGATTTTGGAGCTTTTAGGTCGATTGTAAAATCGCCAAACGTTTGGCCGCTCTCTTTATTAGCCAACGAGAATGACATAGCCGTCATTTCACTTCTAAAGGAAGACTGATAAACAGAATAACCATCGAAGGTAAGCGGATGATTGACACGAACCTTGTATTCCTTCAGTTTTTTCAGTTCAGGTTTCTCTCCTGGAAGATTCTCGCTAACGCGCTCATAAAGCACAACATTGGATTGGTAATTTTGTACGACTTGGCCGGCTCGCTCAAGTGCTTTTTCAAATTTTTTATTTTCTTCCTTATCATAGTGTTCGAGAATAAATTGGTTGTTTTGGATATAGTATTTCTCCCCCGTTTCCGGGACCAATGCTGTTTCCCCTTCCCGAACCCATAAGTTTTCTTCCACATAATAACCAGGTATAAACCTTAGCATCCCGCCAAAAAGGAATATAATTAAACCGACATGGTTTACATATGGACCCCAGCGGGAAAATCGGCCTTTTTCCGCTAAAATATCGCCATTTTCCTCGCGAATCTGGTAACGCTTTTGTATTAAATGCTGTTTTACCAGGTCCTGATCACCTTGGTCAAAAGCCTCGTTTATGCCAAACAGACGCTGACGCTTTAAAAACCCTTCATGTCTTGTTACCCGTTGCGCCTTTAAGGCCTTGTAAAGCGGAACAACCCGATCAAGACTGCAAATAACCAAAGAAATACCAATCATCGCAATCAGCAGCAAATACCACCATGAACCGTACAAATCATGAAAACCCAATTGGTAGTACAGCTTGCCAAACCAGCCATGCTCCTGCTCGTAATAGACTTCCGGGGGAAGATTGATATACATTTCCTGCGGCAGAATGGTCCCAATTATCGAGGCTAATAGGGTAATGACAATTAACCACACGCCAACCTTAACAGAAGAAAAAAAGTTCCAAATTTTATCAATAACCGTTTTGTTGTAGGTTTGTGAGCGACGCGCACTGCCCTCATAGCGCATATCCAGCAATTTGCCGCTTTGGTCTCTCTCGTCAAGCACCTTTCCGCACGCTTCGCACAAAACGGTGCCATGTGGATTGACGTGGCCGCATTCACATTTTACATCGTTCATTTTAAAAAACTCCCTGTATCCCCTAAGGTTTTATTTTCTCCATAAATTCCCGAATTTTGTTCTCCGTCAACTCCCCGGTATGATACTTCACAACATTCCCATTTTTATCAATCAGGAAGGTAGCCGGGAGCAGATCGACACCATAGGCTGTCATAACTTCCTTATCCTGATCAATCATAATGGGAAAATTGAGTTTTAGCCTCTCGGCAAATTGGTTGACGGCGAGTTCCGATTCCTGGATATCAACCGATAAAACCTTAACCCCTTTGTCTTTAAATTGATGATATTGATTATTGATATAGGGCATTTCCTTTTTACAAGGCGGACACCATGTTCCCCAAAAATTGAGGAAAACCCCCTGGCCCCGATAATCGGACAACCGATGCTTGTTTCCCTGCATATCGACCAAAACAAAATCGGGTGCGGGATCCCCCTCTGCCACCTTTTGCCTGTGGTCCTTCGTGAAGTTCGCATAAAGTGTATAAACAACGGCAGCTGCCAGAACAAACAAAATAATTGTTCTCATGATCAAACGCCGTTTTTTCATGAAAAACCCTCCCCAATGCTTTGTTAACACAGTTAATCTAAATTATATCATTTCACACTGTGGCAACATTGTTAACTCAAGATGTAAATTGTGACAGTTCTATGAATTTTTTTTAGTTTCTTCAAGCGCATGGGCTCTTAATTGTTTTACTTCATGAACGGTCAGTTCCCTTGCTTCCCCTGCTTTAAGTCCATTTAAAGTTAAAAATGCGTACCTTTCACGCTTTAATTTCAGAACTTCATGGCCAATGGCCTCAAACATCCTTCTGACCTGGCGATTTTTGCCCTCATGTATCGTAATTTCTACGATAGAGCTCTGTTTTTTCTTGTCTGTCGACAGCAGTTTCACTTTAGCCGGAGCGGTTTTGCCATCTTCAAGGCGTATCCCTCTCTCAAGCTTTTTTAAATTTTCCCTTAATGGAATGCCTTTAATTTTTGCGACATATACCTTTTCAATTTCATTTCTCGGGTGCATAAGGATGTTCGCGAACTCTCCGTCGTTCGTAAGCAGTAACAGCCCGGAAGTATCATAATCAAGTCTGCCGACCGGAAAGATTCTTTCCTTAATTCCCGAGAAATAATCGGTCACTACCTTTCTGCCTTTCTCATCACTTACACTAGAGATGACCCCTCTTGGTTTGTAGAGAAGGAAGTATACTGGCACCTCCTTTTCCAACGGTATTTCATTTACCTCTACTTTATCGGAAGGCGACACCTTAATACCTAGCTCGGTAATTACCTTTCCATTTACTTTCACCTGGCCTTGTTTAATCAGTTCTTCGGCTTTCCGTCTCGAAGCAATCCCGGCCCGGGCTATAATTTTTTGCAATCTTTCCATTCTTTCACCTCATAGAAATATCCTAATATAGGGTTATTCGGCAACAAATTTTATTTTTGCAAACAAGAAAATGATTCTACTTTCCCAACTGCATTATGACACAAATCCGTCACTTTTCAAAGTTTAAGACATACAAAAAACAGGCCCTATTCCGAGCCTGCTTACGTCCATACTATTTTGTTCCAAAAATAATTGACACCACTACGATGGCGACGATAATTCCGACGACATCTGCCAATAGTCCGACCTTTAGGGCATCCCCCATCTTTTTTATCCCAACTGCTCCGAAATAAACGGTTAACACATAAAAGGTGGTGTCTGTACTTCCCTGCAAAACAGAAGCCAGTCGGCCAATGAACGAATCGGGTCCGTATACAGCGATTAAATCACTTGTCATTCCGAGCGCAGCCGTACCAGAAATCGGACGAATCAGTAATAATGGTACGATTTCGGATGGTACGCCAATCATGTTCATAAATGGGCGAATCCAATTCATGAGCGCTTCCAATGCCCCAGAGGCCCGAAAGATTGAAATCGCCACGAGCATCCCGACAAGGAAGGGGATGATGGAAACGGCTATTTTAATCCCCTCTTTCCCCCCCTCGACAAAGCTTTCATAGGTTGGCACTTTCTTAAAAGTCCCATATAGGAGAATAAAACCAATTAATATAGGAATAAAGGTTAGTGAAATTACCGAAATCAACGCCATATATCCTCACCCTTTTCGGCTTCTGCGGTAATAAAAATAGCGATCGATAAGAATGGCCCCAATTGCCGAAAGAATTGTTGCGATAATGGTCGGAACAACGATCTCCGTGGGGGATGCGGAATTGTACGTCATTCTTATCGCTATCACAGTAGTCGGTATTATCGTGATACTGGCGGTATTGATTGCCAAAAAGGTAACCATCGACCGCGATGCCGAGTTTTTTCCGCCATTTAATTTTTTCAGTTCCTCCATAGCTTTAATTCCCATCGGCGTGGCTGCGTTACCCAACCCAAACATGTTTGAAATCATGTTCGACAGCATATAGCCCATTGCAGGGTGGTTGGCCGGCACATCAGGAAAAAGCCGTTTGACAAGCGGCCGGAATAATTTCGAGAGCTTTTCAAGAAGCCCCGATTCTTCAGCGATGCGCATCATCCCCAGCCAGAAAACAAGAACACTGATCAGCCCGATACACAATGTGACTGCTTCTTTGGCACCATTAAAAACGGCTTTGTTTACAGCTTCCATCGTTCCATTAAATAATGCAAACACGATTCCGATTACGGTCATAGCCACCCAGATATAATTAACCATTGGCGTTCACACCAATGACCGAGGAAAAGATTTCTTTCAGACGATCCAACAAACCCTTCTTTTTCTTCGGACCGTATTGATAATAGATAGGTGTTTCCTTGACAGCTCGTCCATCCAAATAAACAATCGCTTTTCCGGCCACTTTTTCGACCGCTTCCGATGTTCTCAAGTTCTTATCGGGCTTGGTCAATTTATATTTGACAGAAAATAAATCGATTTCCTTACTTGTCGCAGGGTAAACGATCGATTTTTTTAAATATAGATGGTTTTGATATTGTTTTGGTTTTGGCAGGTCAATTTTCCCTTTGGTCAATACCTCGACCATATCAAACTGATTAAAACCTGATTCATACAGTGAAATGTGATCATTCCAATCATCCGGGGCATTCAAAGTGACTGCAATCAAATTCATATCCCCTTTTGAAGCAGTCGTGACAAGGGTTCGCTTTGCCCGTTTAGTGTAGCCTGTTTTCCCGCCGGTAGTGTACTTATATTTTGTGAGCAGACGATTTTTATTTTTCCACACCCTGTCCCAATTTTCCGTTGGATTTGGAGCACGATGCACCTTCGTACCTGCGATTTTTTGATAGGTTTTGTTTTGCATGGCATAACGGGTCAAAACGGCCATATCATAGGCGGTAGAAAAATGAGCCTCATGATCGTCAAGCCCGTGCGGATTGGCAAAATGCGTGTTGACCATGCCGATTTCCCTTGCCTTTTGATTCATCAAATAGACAAAGCCATCCAGACTGCCGCCGACATATTCGGCAATTGCGACTGCTGTGTCATTTCCGGAGCGCAGCATCAGCCCATAGACAAGATCTTCCAGCTTTATTTTTTCTCCAGGCTTTAAATATACCGATGACCCTTCTGCCCGGGTCGCCTGTTCGCTCACTGTTACATACTGATTCAATTTTCCAGATTCAATCGCAAGAATCGCAGTCATGATTTTGGTAATACTGGCAATTCTCATCCTCTTATGGGCATCTTTTTCAAAAAGAATTCGCCCGGATTTTTGCTCTATCAGTACGGCACTCACTGCACTTACCCCAGGCGCCGCTGCCGCCCTTTGCGGAATATTCGCCATGATTAACGAAACTATCAGGGAAAAAATAATCAGCTTCCATATTTTTTTCATAGATAAACCTCGTCCCTCTCTTTAGTTACTAAAAGTTTATGCGGGACAAGGTCTGATATGACAAAAAAGAAAATGGGTGCGAACGGCTTACCCAACGATCATCGGCCAGGCCAATTCTTATCGGCAGCCCTTTCAAGTCTCATGGTAACATCATGCCAGTTTACGAGATTCCACCAATTCCTGACATAGTCACCCCGATTATTTTTATATTGCAGATAATAGGCATGCTCCCAAACATCAAGCACCAGAAGCGGGAAGGTATCCCATTGGGTTAACAGCATATGGCGTTCCGATTGCAGGATTTCTAAATGTCTAGCCTGCGGCGCCCAGACCAACAAGGCCCAGCCGACCCCCTCTACTTGTTTGGCCGCCTCGGTAAATTGGTTTTTAAAAGCGGCAAAGCTGCCAAAATAGCGATCAATTTCAGCTTTCAATAATCCGTACGGTTCTCCGCCGCCTTGTGGATTCATGTTTTTCCAAAAAATCGAATGGAGATAGTGGCCGGAGCCATGAAAGGCAAGTTCCCGCGACCAATGCTTGATTAGTGCAAAATCAGATGACTCCCTTGCTTTCTTTAAATTCAACTCCGCCTTGTTTAAACCATCCACATAACCGCGATGATGTTTATCGTGATGCAGCCTCATGATTTCCTCTGAAATATAGGGCTCCAAAGCATGATACGGATAGGGCAGCTCTGGAAGCGTATGGCCTCCCGTCGGAATTGGTTTCTCCAGCACCCAGATGGACCCGATTTCATTTTCCCGTTTTTGATGAAAATAATGCTCCAGCTTCCTATGGATGGATTCTGCTTTCACTTGAAGGCCAAGCATTTCTTCATTCGATAATTCACGGCTCGTTGTTTCAATCATATCGGTAAATTCATCCAGCTGTTCCCATAACTCCGAGTTTTCTCTGACATTTTCGGAGTGGAGAAATCTCCTCATCTCTTCATTCCATTTAAATAATTCATTGACATACCCGTGAAACCGGTCCATCGTATCCCCCTTTCCAGAAATCCTTATAAAAGGTATGAAAAAATGAGAAATTTAGAACACAGAAAAGGCCGCCTCCAAGGGAGACAGCCTCTGCCATTTGCTTATTTTGATTGTGCCATTTTGGTCCGATAGTCTGTTTCATAGTATTCCAATTCTTCTCTAATGCGTTGAAAATCTCCTTCCAAACCTTTAAGTAATTGAACAATTTGTTCGGAAACTTTTTGATAGAACTTAATTGCATTTCTCCCAGTATAAGCGGAGCGGCTATTTTCAAACCAGGCATCATTTTTCGGCGAGAAAAATTCTTCGATACATTGATGAAAAATTTTATATAATGTTTTTTCTGCAGCACCCTTTAGGAAAGTCTCACTTTGCAAGATAATTTTGCAAGCTTCATAACCTTCTTCACTACAGACAAGCAGTTTCCGCAAGTTGGAAAGGATCAATTTGTGATAGTTGCGTTCTTCTTCACCTTCAGGACTTAACTCTGATAAAGTGGTTTCATTTAAAAACTCTTCAATGGTTGAAGTGGTTTTAGCTAAAAAGCTTTTGACATCATGAACCTGAGTCTCAACTAACGAATTCCCCATTTGACTCCCTCCGGATCTGTAACATTATTGCGGCTGCATAATGTACTCAAGCGGTGACCTGAGCTCGTAGCCGTTCTTTTGCTTAAGGCTTGAAAATATCTCCGGCAGCTTTGAAAAATTAATATCCTGGAAATAGGTTGCAAACTCCTGCTTGGAATTAATATATAGACGTTTGCGGGCCCGCAGTCCTGGATTTTTCAAGAGACAAACAAGGGCCACAATATCCCTAAAGAAAATCTCCTTGCCATCCTGGACGAAAATTGGGTCCTCTTGAAATGGAGTAAATTCAGGGAAAATTTGATCAAAATATCTCACATATAATACATGCAATGTTTTCTCTGTGCCATCTTCGACAAATGTAATCTCACTTCTGTTAAAAAAATCCTCTGATGTGTTGGATTTTTCCTTTTCCAACTCATACCCTTTGCATTCTTTAATTAGCAATTTAATCACGCTCCTTATTGACATGCTCTCATTTCATAGAAGTTTTTAGCCTAACTTACAGCTTAATAGTACCATAATTTGCTGGATTTAGTTGATGGATTATGAGTTCAAAGTTTCCTGGAATTTTTCAAAAAATAAATCCGCTTCTTCCTGTATGTACTCTTCCTCTGGCTTTTCCGGAAGCGCCGGAAGTTCTTCCAGGCTTTTGAGGCCAAAATAATCAAGGAATTCCTTTGTAGTGCCGTATAAATAGGCCCTCCCTGTCCCTTCGGCCCGTCCCACATCTTTAATTAATGCTTTGGCCATCAGCGTATTTAACGGCCTTTCCGTTTTTACACCGCGAATCTCCTCAATTTCAGCACGAGTGATTGGCTGTTTATAAGCTATAATTGCCAAGGTTTCCAGTGCAGCTTGGGATAACGTCGATGTATGCGGGGAATCGACCAGTTTTTTTAAGTAATCTGCATTTTCTTTTTTAGTGGCAAGCTGATAATTTCCTGCGAGCTGCACCACCATAATCCCACGGTTTTTATTGTTCCTGTATTCTTCTGTTAATGAATCGATGATTTCAATTGCATGAAGTTCGGTCACTTCCAATACCTCAGCGATTTGCTTTAGGGAGAGACCTTCATCTCCGGCAGCAAATAACAGGCTTTCAAGTATGCTCGTCCAATTAATGATTTCCAAAGTGATCAGTTCCTTCCTTTACAGCCTCAATAAAGATGTCACTAAAGTTTCCCTGTTGGTGGACCTCAACTTCTTTTCTTTTCATTAATTCCAGTATCGCCAAAAAGGTGACCACAATATGGCCTTTTGTCCGGCTGGGAAATAAATTGTTAAAATTTGTCCGGCCCTTCAACTGTTTCAATTCAACTAATATTTCCGTCATTCTTGTTTCAATTGAGATTTCCTGCCGGGTAATTTTTGTTGCCAACGGCCGCTGCAGTTTTTTACGGCGCAATAATTTTTGAAAGGCCGCAAGCATATCGTAAAGGGAAACATTTAAATCGGTCTTAATTGGCTTTACTTCTTTTGCAAAATCGGATAAGTCGCTAGGAGGCTTCGTAAACATGAGCCCACGTTCTTCCTCCATTGTTTTTAAATCATGGGCCGCTTCCTTGTACTTACGGTATTCAATTAATCGCTCGACAAGCTCATCCCGAGGGTCCTCCTCATAAGCGATTTCCGGATCTGTCTCGACATCAACTTCTTCATGCTTGGGAAGAAGCATTTTACTCTTGATTGCCAGCAAAGTTGCTGCCATGACCAAATATTCACTGGCAACATCGAGTTTTAAATCGTTCATTGTATGGATATATACAAAGTATTGTTCCGTAATTTGGGCGACAGGAATATCATAAATATCGATTTCCAGCCTGTTGATCAGATGGAGGAGCAAATCAAGCGGTCCCTCAAAAGCATCTATCTTAACCTCATAAGGCATTCACACTCACCAAAATTCCTATTTAAGTTGACTATTATTAGTATAGAGGATTCATTTTGCTTGTCCAATAGAAAAATATATGAAATCAGCCATTTCCCCCGTTATTGGGACGAATGCCTATAACATTGGACAAAATCCTTACATATGATGGCAGAGTAAAGACAATAAATTTTAGGAGGTAATATTTATGGCTGATGGTGCAGGTTTCGGTTTTGGAGGCGGATTTGCATTAATTGTCGTATTGTTCATTTTGTTAGTTATCGTTGGTGCTGCTTGGATTTGGTAACCCAATAAAGAAGTCTGGTTCAATATATGCCACAACAAAATGATGAACCTGTAATTGGATAAAGGCCTGCCATTATGGCGGGCCTTTTGCATTATTAAAGGTTTTTTTTAAAGAAGTATAATAAATATGATACACTGTAGCTAACAATTTAGATCAGGGGTGAAGGCGTTGTACCCAAAAGAATATGTCCAATATCTAGTCCATTTCCATGGCGACAGGGATTATTTTGAATGTCATGAAATTCTCGAAGAGTATTGGAAAGAGACCGATCCCGGAAACAAGGAGTCGGTATGGGTCGGACTTATTTTATTGGCCGTTTCTGCTTATCATCATCGGCGAGGCAACTTTTCAGGTGCAAAACGAACGCTGGAAAAAGCGGAAAAAATTTTTAAGCATCAGGCTGAATCTTTAACAAGGATTGGGTTGCATGTAAACCAGCTTTTCATGCTGGTAAGTGGGCGTTTGCAGGAAATAAGCGCAAATTCACCATACAGAAGCCATAATTTGCCAATTAGTGACCCGCTATTACTGAAACAATGCTCTGAGAGATGCGTAGAACAAGGTTTCACATGGGGGCAGGAAAGTGATCTTTCTGAAAATGGCATTGTGCATCGCCATAAGCTGCGAGATCGGTCTGATGTGATAGAGGAAAGGATTAAAGCTTTAGCGGCAAAAAAAGACAGCGTATAAATTAGTCATTATGCGCTGCCTTACTGCATTAGCATACATCGCATTTTTCGATGAACGCCGTTGTATGTTCATTAGGGACAATGTTCTTGTCCGGATACATTTCCTTTAGTGCTTTTACCATTTGTTTCCCTATCCCTTGAAAACGGTGTGAGGGATTGACAGAAATATGCTGCACTTCAAGGTCATTCGTGTCTTGATGGTATTTGACGCCAACTAAACCAATAATGTCTTCTTCTTTCCAAAGGAACAGCTGCCAGCTTTGGTCAGTTTCATAGTCCTTCATCGTTTGCTGCAGTTTCTTTAAATCCTTTTCCGTCGGCATAAACGACATTAAGCCCATGGCAATCTTTTCGAATGTTTTCTTATAACGAATTAACATACTGATCCCTCATTATATAAATGTAAACTCGCCGAGTGGCAAGTCCGTTAGGACGAAGACAGAGGCGTAGTTGAATTTATGCGTGCGAAACTTAGCTAAATAACCTTCAAATCGGTATAACATATCGTATATTTTTTTCGAATTTATATGTAATTATTATATGTTTGTGGAATAATCTTGTTCACTAAACCATCATACCGAATAAATGTTTAATGGGCAACGACAAAATTTTATTGTCCGGGTGCAATAAACATCCAATAAACAATTCCCCAAATAACGGCAATACCAACAAGCGATCCGAATAATATCCAATTGCTCTTCCCCATGTACATCCTCCATAAAAGTGGTTGCATATCCTACATTCTACACCAAAACACAAAAATAATCCATGTTCGTTTTATTTCCGCTTCATCTGACATTATATTGCCTATGAAACTTCTAAATTGTTTTTTTCGTTAATATTATGGGAATCGGTTATGATATATAAGAGCAATAATTTTTGATTATCACATTAAGGAGGCAAACATGAAAAAGCTTTTGATTCTGTTAATGGCAATGATTTTATTCGCGGGGCCGGCCCGCAGTTTTGCGGATATGGCTGAAGGCGATATGATTGTGACCTTGGGAGAAAGTTTAACCGAGGCCCAGAAAAATACTCTTTTATCCGAAATGGGGGCACCAAAAGATGTTCAGATCGTTACCGTTTCAAATAAAGAAGAACATCAATATTTAGGAAAATATGTGGCGAAATCCCTAATAGGGACGAAAGCCATTTCCTCATCCGCGATTACCGCTGCAGCTAAAGGTGCCGGAATCACCGTCAAAACGAAAAACATTAATTGGGTGACCGATGAAATGTATGTAAATGCCCTCATCACTGCAGGGGTGAAGGATGCAGATATTTATGTGACCGCCCCGATTGCCGTTTCCGGCACAGCAGCCTTGACAGGGATTATTAAAGCATACGAAATATCAGCTGATAAGACGATTCCTGAAGAGGTCAAACAAGCGGCCAACCAGGAGATGGTAGAAACAGCGAAACTTGGCGATTCGATTGGGGCAGAAAACGCTGCCGCACTAATTGCCAAGGTGAAGGAAGAAATAGCCAAAAATAAACCAAAAAACGATCAAGAACTGCGGGCGATTATCGAGCAGGCAGCAAAAGAACTGAATGTTAAGCTGTCCGAAGCGGAAATTCAAAGGCTGATTGATTTATTTAATAAATTGAAGGACTTAAATATTGACTGGAACCAAGTCAGCGATCAACTAAATAAAGCGAAGGACCGCATCTCCAAATTCCTGACATCAGAGGAAGGCCAGGGGTTTCTAGAAAAGGTTAAGCAATTTTTCATTTGGCTCATTGATACGGTAAAGGCGATGTTCTCCTAAAATAATAAAAGCTGCCGCAAATTTGCGGCAGCTTGTTTATTTTAATGGCAAATCAAGCCTTACCAGGTCTTCATAAGTTTCCCGTTTAACGACGAGCACAGCCGTGCTGTTTTCCACGAATACAACAGCGGGACGCGGCAAACGATTGTAGTTGTTCGCCATCGAATAACCATAGGCACCTGTACAGAACACAGCAAGAATATCTTCCTCCACCGTCTCCGGCAAAGGTAAATCCCAAATCAACATATCGCCAGATTCACAGCATTTCCCGGCGATTGACACGGTTTCTCTCGTTTGGGCTAGCGGCCTGTTGGCCAGAACCGCTTCATACTTGGCCTGGTATAAAGCCGGCCGGATATTGTCGCTCATCCCGCCATCTACCGCCAAATATTTGCGCACCCCCGGGACCTCCTTGGAAGATCCGGCTTTATATAAAGTAATCCCGGCATCACCGACAAGCGAGCGGCCTGGTTCAATCCAAATCTCAGGCATTTTCAGTTCATGTTGCTCAGCCAAATTCTTAACCTCTTTAATGATTTCACGAACATATTGCGCCGGAGAGATTGGCTCATCCTCTTTTGTATAGCGAATGCCAAAACCGCCACCCAAATTCAGCACGGTTGCCTCAAAACCGAACTTCTGCTTCCACTGTGCCATTCTTTCAACTATCTTTTGGGCGGCCAGCAAAAATCCGGTTGTTTCAAAAATTTGCGAACCAATATGGCAATGAAGCCCAAGTACGTAAAAATATTCATATCCCAGAACTGAAGTCAGCGCTTTTTCCGCCTGGCCATTTTGCAGGTCAAAGCCAAATTTTGAATCCTCTTGTCCTGTCATGATATAGTCGTGAGTATGGGCTTCAATTCCCGGTGTAACGCGCAGCAGGATATTCGCCTTTACTTTTTTTTCATGGCAAATGGCCTTTAATAATTCGATTTCATAAAAATTATCGATTACGATACAGCCAATTTCGTGTTGGAGTGCCATTTCTAATTCTTCTCTGCTTTTATTGTTTCCGTGGAAATGGATTTTCTCTGGCGGAAAACCTGCTTGTATGGCCGTGTATAATTCACCGCCCGATACAACATCAAGCGACAGTCCTTCCTCTTCTGCAAGCTGGACCATGGCTACGGTAGAAAATGCTTTGCTGGCATAAGCTACCTGAGCAGAGATATGCTCTTCTTCAAATGCCTGTCTAAATCCTCTGGCCCGCTCTCTGATCAATGCGACGTCGTAAACATACAAGGGTGTTCCAAATTCCTTCGCCAGGCTGACTGCGTCAACGCCGCCAATTTCCAAATGCCCGTCTTTATTTACACCTGTTGTCCCGTAGAAATACATTCCTTTCCCTCTCTCCGTAACGACTCCCTACAGTGTATGTAGACAATCTTAAAAAATAATAAACAAATAGACAGAATCCGCTTTAGACACTGCCTATTTTGATTTTCGGAATTCTTTATTTAATTAAAAATACTTTAGCACACCTGTCCTAATTCTGCAATTTTTTATTGTTGATTAGGGGGCTGTCGGTAGCGATTTCTAGGATGTACAATGCTTGGTCTGAGAATGGATCCCGGAACTGCCCGGCGGAAAATAATCTGTAAAAACCCTTTAGGCTCAAACGGAAGGAACGGCCACAAATATGGTGTATTAAGAGCCCGCATTTGGACAAGGTAGATTAGCAAAAAAGTTGTGCCAATAACAAACCCAGGGGTATGGAAAAATGCCACCAACAGCATTAACATCATTCTCGCTATCTTATTGGCGATGCTAAGCTCATAGCTTGGCGTGGTAAACGTTCCGATTCCTGTCACTGCCACATAGAGAATGACCTCAGGAACAAAGAGACCTACGTCAATGGCAATTTGTCCAATCAATACTGCTGCAACTAATCCCATTGCCGTCGACAGCGGGGTCGGAGTATGTATGGCGGCAATCCGCAAAAATTCAATTCCAAAGTCCGCCAAAAACAGCTGGATGATTAATGGAATATTTGTTTCCTCATTGGGTCCAATAAACTCAAGCTTTTCGGGCAACAGTGACGGATCCAGAACCATTAACAACCAAAACGGCAATAAAAAGATGGACGCTAACACGCCCAAAAACCGAGTCCAGCGGACAAAAGTACCCATCGCAGGCGCCTCGCGGAATTCCTCGGCATGCTGAACATGATGAAAATAAGTCGTTGGTGAGATAATGACACTTGGCGAGGTATCACAATAAATGACAACATGTCCTTCCAATATATGGGCTGCGGCCACATCTGCCCGTTCCGTATATCTGACAATCGGATATGGATTCCATCCCTGCTTTACGATAAATTCTTCAAGTGTCTTATCCGCCATTGGAATCCCGTCGATATTGATTGCCTTCAATTCTTTGCGAATAATATTCAGCAAATCGGGATCGGCGACGTCCTGCAAATAGCCGAGGGCTACATCGGACTTCGACCTTTTCCCCACTTTTAACATTTCAAACCGGAGCCGTTCATCACGGATCCTTCGTCTAGTTAACGCTGTGTTCATGATGATATTTTCAACAAATCCATCCCGTGAACCCCTAACCACTTTTTCCGTATCGGGTTCCTGAGGGGAACGGCCGGGATAGCTTCGTACATCAATGACAAACGCGGTACTTTCTCCTTCAATCACAATCCCAATCAACCCGGAAAGGACCTGATCCACCACTTTATCAAGTGTTTTAACCCTCTCTACCGATTGATTCACCAGTTTATTCTCAATGATTGTAAATAAATCAGTCGACACTTTTTCTTTATTGTTAATACCAACTAACTCTTTCATCAGCTGGATAATATACATGGTGTCGCACAAGCCATTTACATAATAAATGTGGACACCCCTTTTTAATATGGATAGTTTCCGAACCCCGAAATCAAAGCTGATCCCTAGTCCTACCCGATGCTTCATATAATTCTCGATTTCATTCACAGATTCCGGAATCGGCCATTGCTGCGCCAGTTTCTCAGTCAAGATAACCACTCCTTTCAAGGATAAGTTCTACGGCTTTTTCCGTTATCGGAGAACCTAGCTCGCTGGAATCTCGTCTTGCCATCTTTCCGACATCCCCGATGCCGACAATAATCGGAACATTTAACTCATCAAGACAGTACACAGTATCTCCATTTATTCTGCCAAGTTCCAGTTCAGCTATACCATTCTTATCGACACCATATGGCGTAATCTCTCCCTCGCGGTCAATGCTGACATCGACCCTCGTCCACTCAGCATTCCTTGTTTTGGCGGCCACCGCCACAATGCCGAGAACATTTATTTCCTCATGTGAGGCTACATATTTCAGGGCTTTTTCACCTGCCCCTTCCCCAATAATGCCGCTGTCATCAAACATAACCAAGACAGGATCATATGGCGCCGCTTTAATTAAACTGACAAGTTCCGGTCCGGTCAATCTGGACGGATTGCCCTTGGATCGTGAAATACACCGGCCGCCAATTTTTTTGGCGACTTGCTCTAATGCCCTTTTTGTATATTCATCACCGTCTGTAACTAAAATGACATTCCTGCGATTGCTCATAGGGTCATGTTCCTTTCAAGCAAAGATCAATGATGAACGAAAAATATCCATTGAAAAATCGAACCGAATATTTTCCCAAACACCATGGCCATGATTAAGATGACAATTTTTCCATCCAAATTAATTCGTTTCGCCAAAATCGGAAAGACATTCAAGGCCTCGGTAAGACCAGCTGCCAGCATCCCCACAAATACACCGCCAGTCAGCCCAAGCGGGACTAAAACAAATGCCGAAATCCCGAGTTCCGGATCTCTCAGACTTGCACAAACTCCGGTCAACGCCCCAAAGACGACACCCCATTCGTAGTGATGGATCATTTTCATCGTTTTTGACAGCTGTGTTAACCTGGGAATCACGCCAAGCACGGTCAGAAATGCAACAAATCCTGCCCCAACTGCCAACCCACTTGCCAAACCTACAAAAATAACGGCTAAAATTTTAATCGTCATGGACTCGTTTCATACTTTCTTTATTTTCATGTAAAATAACATAGTTATCCAAATCCATTTGATAGTTAAACATCTCGACCTCAAGCGGGCTCGGTTCATCGTTTATCCGCTTTTTAAATACATGATTAAAAAACAGGATCATCCCCAGCCCAAGTCCAATGGAATAGGGGATTTGAAACAATAACGGCTTGGCATCATGCTTCCCTGTGATGATGGTATATATTTTTTCCTGGACACTCTTCATGCTGACATCATCATGGAAATTCATTAGTGTCATAGCCGAACCGAAAAATAATAAAAACCATATTAAAAGAAAAAAAGGAATGGAAACTCCCTTTTTCTTGGCGACAACTTCAATAATCGTTTGCGCAGGGCCGATGGTTTGCACCTCGAGATCTCCAAACTGTTTCGTGATCCTGCCAATGACGTTCATAATATCAATGACCACAATATTTCCGTCTTCTTCACTTAATTGATGAATCTGCAATAATTTTAAATCTGGAAGAATTGTTTCGGGAGCAATGATTTGTGCTGCATCCTTTAGTAATATGATTCCGTTTGGAGGGGATTGGACACGATTCCGCATCCGAATGTAGATCGTCGTTTCCAAAACATTCACTTCCAACACAAAGATTTCATGTGTAGTTAGTATGGGTAATAAATTGTTTTTTATGAAAAACTCCATAAAAAAAGGACAAAATGGACTAGAGGTCCATTCGATCCTTCATTTGCTGCAATATCTTTTTTTCAAGCCTTGAGACTTGAACCTGTGAGATACCAAGTCTGACGGCCACTTCAGATTGTGTTTGATCCTTGTAATACCGCAAATAGACAATCAGCCTCTCCCGCTCATCCAACTCGCGAATGGCCTCTTTTAAGGCAATTTTATCGAACCATTTCCCATCATTGCCGTCATCAATTTGGTCCAATAGGGTGATGGGGTCGCCATCATTTTCATATACCGTTTCATGTATCGATGACGGTGACCTGCTCGCTTCTTGGGCAAGGATGACATCCTCAGGCGACAGTTCAAGAAACTCGGAAATTTCATTAACAGTCGGAATTCGGCCAAGCGTCTTGGATAACTCATCCTTGGCTTTACGGATTTTATTGCCCATTTCCTTTAATGACCGGCTGACCTTTACAGTGCCATCATCGCGGATAAAACGCTGGATTTCCCCAATTATCATTGGAACAGCATAGGTGGAAAATTTCACATCATAGGAAAGGTCAAATTTATCAACCGATTTTAACAGTCCGATACAACCAATTTGAAACAGGTCATCCGGGTCGTACCCTCTGTTTAGAAACCTTTGCACAACTGACCATACAAGCCGCATATTTTTCTCGACGATTAAATCTCGTGCTTCCTGGTCCCCTGCTTGGCTTTTTTGGATAAGCTCTTTGACTTCATGATCCTTTAGAAACGTCTGTTTATTGTCGTTCTTGACCTCCACATCCATTGGCAAGTCTCCTTAATTGCAAAGCATTTTGCTGGATTTTAAATGCTTTCGTAGTCTGACCTCGGTTCCGCTGCCAGGTTGTGTGAGAACCTCTACCTCATCCATAAAGTTTTCCATGATAGTGAAACCCATTCCGGATCTTTCAAGTTCCGGCTTTGTTGTAAATAATGGCTGACGAGCTTCCTCCACATCAATAATTCCTATTCCTTTATCCCTGATTGATAAATCAATGACATTGTCTTCAATTGTCACCGAAATATAAACATACCCATTTGGATCGTTCTCATAGCCGTGAATGATGGCGTTTGTTACGGCCTCCGACACGACCGTTTTAATCTCTGTCAGTTCATCCATGGTGGGGTCTAACTGGGCGATAAAAGCAGCAACAGTTACACGGGCAAACGATTCATTTTGACTCAATGCACGAAACTGCAGACTCATCTCGTTCTTCATATTAGGCAACCCCCAATCTTTGCAATGCGAATTCTTCAGTCGGTTCCATTTTAATAATTTTAAATAGACCAGACATATCGAATAATCTTTGCACTGCCGGGGAAATTGCGCATACGACCATTTCGCCGTGCACTTGTTTGATTTGCTTGTATCTTCCTAAAATAACTCCCAAACCGGAGCTGTCCATAAAGGAGAGTTGTTCCAGATTCAAGACAATATGGCGAATTTCATTTTCTTCTATTAACGCGGTCGCTTTTTCACGGAGTTCATCCGCTGTGTGATGATCCAATTCACCGCTTAAACGAATGCATAATACGTCATGTTTGATTTCAAATTCAATGTTAAGACTCACTATTTCCGTCCTCCTTAATCTTGTCTAGCTTCAGCGCCTAGGCGCTTCCGCTTTTCTGGGTATAGTGAGTCAATTCGCCTCTGGTCCGTTAATCTCCTTCTCTGCAAACAAAACTAGTTGTTTTTCGCTAAAAGTAGTGAAACTGCTCTAGTATTCGACAATGTTAATTAATGTTATTTTCCCGCTTTTGTAAACATACCGAATGAACGTTTATAAAGAGTCCACCAGCCTGCTTCCTTAACATCCTTGCCGGCCACCAGCGGGCTTTCTAAGAGCACTTTACCGTCCTTAACCAATTTAATGGTTCCAACCTTGTCCCCTTTTTTAATCGGAGCCTTCAGTTTTTTCTCAAGAATAACCTTTTGTTCCACATCAGCCATTTTTTCTCCTTTTTTGGTCAACAGGGATAACGGCTCGCTAGTAAGGGCCGCCACCCTCTTGTCCTCACCCTTGCTTATCTTTGCCTCGCCAATCGCTTGGTTTCGTTTTAGTACCGGATGGGTCTGATATTGGGCAAAAGCATAATTAAGCATTTTGGTCACCTGGGCATTGCGATCCTTTGAAGTTGACGCGCCAAAAACAACCGCGATTACGCGCATGCCATCTTTTTGGGCTGTTGCGGTCAGGCAGTATTTTGCCTCTGCCGTGAATCCCGTTTTCAAGCCGTCAACACCTGGATAAAAACGAACTAATTTATTTGTGTTCACCAGCCAGAATTTTTTATCTGTATTTTCACGGAGGTAAGATTCATACATCCCTGTAAACTTTGTAATGTCTTCATATTTCAAGAGCTCTTTTGCCATAATCGCCATGTCATGGGCAGAGCTATAGTGACCGCTTTCTGGGAGACCGGTTGTGTTTTTAAAGACAGTATTTTTTAAGCCAAGTTCCTTTACTTTCGCATTCATCATGTCGATAAAGGCTTCTTCTGAACCAGCGATATGTTCTGCCATGGCCACAGAAGCGTCATTGCCTGAACCAATGGCGATTCCCTGCATCATTTCCTTGGCGGTCATTTCTTCTCCCGGCTCAAGAAAAATTTGCGAACCTCCCATAGAAGCAGCGTGCTCACTTGTACGGATTTTTGTATTCCAAGTCAATTTCCCTTCATCAATCGCTTCCATAATCAACAGCATCGTCATTACCTTCGTCATGCTTGCAGGCGGCAATTCTTCCTTGCTGTTCTTTTCATAAAGCACTTTACCTGTATCTCTTTCAATTAAAATAGCCGACCGGACATCGGTAACGATTTCGGTGGTTTTATTTTCTTCTTTCTTTTTTTCCTCGGCTGCCAAGGCAGTTGGGGAGCCAAAACTTGTAAATAATAATAATGTCACTATCAAATAAGCTATTCTCTTCACTCGCATAACCCTCCATTCTTAATAGTCACCATTTTTTCCAAATTCAATAACTTTATACAAATATTACCTGTTAAATAAAATAAAAAATGGTGTCAGGCACCATGTGAAATATTCACATGGTGCCTGACACCTATTATGACCTGCACTTACTCGGTAACTTCCCCGTGAATGAGGATTGGTGCATCCACTTTTGCAGTGGAGATTTTAATATTTTCATACAGTTTTTCTTTTACTTCACTGACGTCTTCAAAGTTGCTGTAAATGGTAACCAATGATTCTCCTTTTTTTACCTGGTCACCAATTTTCTTTCTTAGCACAAGACCGACAGCCAAATCAATCACTGACTCTTTTGTTGCTCTGCCGGCGCCAAGCAGCATGGCTGCCGTTCCAACTTCATCAGCAATGATTTCAGCTACATAGCCGTCTTCTTTTGCTTCCAGTTCAAATGTATATTTTGCCTGCGGCAATTTGGATGGATCGTCCACAACCGAAGCATCACCGCCTTGAGAGCTTAAAAATACCTTCAGCTTTTCAAGAGCCGAACCATCTTTAATGGCCTGTTCCAACATTGCGCGTGCTTCCTGAAGCGAGCCCGCCTTCTGCGCCAAGAATACCATATGACTGCCTAGCGTTAAGCAAAGCTCGGTTAAATCTTCAGGACCTTCCCCTTTTAATGTGTCGATTGCTTCCTTTACCTCAAGCGCATTTCCAATCGCAAACCCGAGCGGCTGACTCATATCGGAGATGACAGCCATGGTCCGGCGGCCGACATTGTTGCCAATCCGAACCATGGCATGGGCCAATTCCTGTGAATGCTCAAGTGTTTTCATAAATGCGCCGGCCCCTGTTTTAACATCGAGGACAATCGCATCTGCTCCGGCGGCAATTTTTTTACTCATAATCGAACTGGCGATGAGCGGAATGCTTTCAACTGTCCCGGTAACATCCCTAAGTGCATACAGCTTTTTATCTGCTGGGGTTAGGTTTCCACTCTGACCAATAACGGCGATTTTATTTTTATTAACTAATTCAATAAATTCTTCATTGTCAATCTCAACATGGAATCCTGCAACAGCTTCCAATTTATCAATTGTACCTCCGGTATGGCCAAGCCCTCGGCCTGACATTTTCGCAATTGGAACCCCGACAGCGGCAACGAGTGGCCCCAGGACGAGCGTGGTTGTGTCTCCGACGCCCCCGGTTGAATGCTTGTCAACCTTAATGCCTTCTATTTGCGTTAAGTCAATTTGGTCACCGGATTCCACCATTGCCATTGTAATATCGGCCCGTTCTTTTTCGGTCATGCCGCGAAACACAACCGCCATCGTAAAGGCACTTACTTGGTAATCCGGAATCGAACCTACTGTATATCCCTTAATAATGTAATTAATCTCTTCGGTTGTTAGTTCATGTCCGTCGCGCTTTTTTTCAATTAAATCGACCATTCTCATTTACATTCACCACTTTATCATCCCAAATTTCTGTTACGCCAAGCTTTTTACTATTTCTTTCACATAAAGAAGAAAGTTTGATTTTACTTTTTCGGTTGTTTCGATAACCTCATCATGGGTTAATGGCTGGTCAAGGATTCCGGCTGCCATGTTGGAAATGCAGGAGATCCCGAGCACCTTCATTCCGCTGTGGCGGGCAACGATCACCTCGGGTACGGTCGACATTCCGACAGCATCACCGCCTAGAACTCGAATCATCCGGATCTCCGCTGGTGTTTCATAAACTGGGCCGGGATTGCCGAAATAAACCCCTTCCTTAACATTCATGTTTAAGCGGGCGGCAATATCTTTGGCCATTGACCGCAATTCTTTCGTATACGCTTCCGACATATCCGGAAAGCGAACGCCCAGTTTGGAATCATTAGGGCCAATTAGCGGATTGGTGCCCATATTATTGATATGGTCCGTAATGATCATCAAATCGCCGGGCTCAAAGCTTTCATTGACGCCGCCGGCAGCATTGGTGACGATTAAAATCTCTACTCCCAATTCCTTCATGACACGAACCGGGAACGTCACTTTTTCCATTAAGTAGCCTTCGTAAAAATGGAAGCGGCCCTGCATTGCGACAACCTCCACACCATTCAGCAAGCCAAATACCAGTTGGCCGGCATGCCCTTCCACGGTCGAAACCGGAAAATCGGGAATCTCGTTGTAAGGGATTTTCACCGGGTTTTCGATTTCATCGGCCAATACTCCAAGGCCGGAGCCTAGTATGAGGCCAATTTTCGGCGTATTATGATACTTTCCTTTTAAGAACTGCGCGCCTTTTTGGATTTGTTCAAGATTCATGTTTTTACTCCCCTCTATTCAATTTCATTTAAAAAGCTTTTTCCGTAATTCGGCATTTTCACCTTAAAGTTTTCGGCAACCGTTGCCCCTAAATCGGCAAACGTTTCCCTTAGCGGCAGTTCCTTGCCTTCAGTCATTCGCTTCGAGTAAACAAGTAATGGTACATATTCACGCGTATGGTCGGTTCCCGGTGCCACCGGGTCATTCCCGTGGTCTGCCGTGATCATCAACAGGTCGTCATCTCTCATTTTTGCGAACACTTCCGGGAGTCTGGCATCATACTCTTCAAGTGCTTTTCCGTAGCCTTCTGGGTCACGGCGATGTCCGTACATGGCATCAAAGTCAACCAGGTTCAAGAAACTGATCCCGTTAAAGTCGATGTCAAATGTCTCGACCAATTTATCCATGCCATCCATATTTGAAACAGTTCTTAACGACTTGGTTACACCTTCACCATCGTAAATATCAGAAATTTTTCCGATGGCAATTACATCATAACCGGCATCCTTCAATTCGCTCATGACCGTTCTGTCAAATGGCTTCAATGCATAATCATGCCGGTTTGGCGTGCGTTTGAAGTTACCCGGTTCGCCGACAAATGGACGGGCAATGACGCGGCCAACCATGTATTTCTCGTCAAGCGTCAATTCGCGGGCAATTTTGCAGATGGAATATAACTCATCAAGCGGGACGATTTCTTCATGGGCAGCGATTTGCAGCACTGAATCCGCCGATGTATAAACAATCAATGCACCGGTCTTCATATGTTCTTCGCCAAGTTCATCGAGAATTGCTGTTCCGCTTGCCGGTTTATTGCCGATAATTTTTCGGCCTGTGCGCTGTTCCAATTGTGAAAGCAGTTCATCCGGAAAGCCTTCAGGAAAAACACGAAACGGCGTTTGAATATTAAGTCCCATGATTTCCCAGTGCCCAGTCATGGTATCTTTACCATTTGATGCTTCCATCATTTTCGTATAATAAGCGAGCGGTCTTTCGGCCTTTTCAATTCCTTTCAGTTCGCGGATATTGCTTAAGCCTAATTTCCCCATGTTCGGCATATGCAAGCCATTCATATGGTCGGCAATATGGCCGAGTGTATCCGCGCCTTTATCGCCAAACCGTTCTGCATCAGGAGCCTCGCCTATACCAACCGAGTCCATGACAATAATAAAAATCCGTTTATATATATTCGAAACCATTCTATGATTCCTCCTTCTTGAATTGTTACCGTTTTCATTAATAAGAAAATATCACACCTATATGTTTCCCCTTTTGGAATTGGAATAAACTTTACGGCAACATGCTGAACGTCAGAAGTCTGACATCTATATTTTACTACATGGCAAAAAAATTACAAGAAAAAAGCTGTCCTTTTAAGGGCAGCCTTTGACAATTATGTGAAAAATTCTGGTATTCTATTAATCTATCAAGGACGGGGATGAAATTTGTTGTAAACATCCTTTAAGCGAATTTTGGTTACATTGGCATAGATCTGTGTCGTCGAAATATCTGCATGACCGAGCATTTCCTGAACCGCCCTTAGGTCGGCGCCATTTTCCAGCAGATGCACCGCAAACGAGTGGCGCAATGTATGCGGCGTCATGTCTTGGGCGATCCCCGCTTCCCGTGCCAGTTTCTTTAAAATTTTCCAGAATCCCTGCCGCGTCAGCCGTTTCCCTTGGTGATTCAGGAACAGGGCCTGGTCCTGATCAGTTTTCGCTTCAAACAACGGCCTGCTTTCCGTTATATAATGCCTGAGCGCATTCGATGCGGTATGGCTAATCGGAATAATCCGTTCTTTATTGGCTTTGCCAGTACAGCGGACAAAACCCATATCCAAATGGATATCGCCAACATTAATGCCCACCAGCTCGCTGACGCGAATTCCCGTTGCGTAAAGCAGCTCAAGCATTGCCTTGTCCCTAATCCCGTAATGGTCGACTAATTTTGGAGCGTCCAGCAGTCGCTCGACTTCTGTCAGACTTAATACCTTGGGTAAGGACCGTTCCATTTTCGGGGCTTCCAAATGGACAGATGGATCATTTTCTGCGAATTTGGTTCTCAATAAATATTGATGAAACGCCCGCAGTGAGGCAATATGTCTTGCGATCGTTTTCGGAGATTTCCCGTTATCCCGTAGAGTATTTAAAAATTGAACAAGATGCACACGCTGGACATCATTCCACGTTCGCTTTGATTCTATTGTTTTCAAATAGTGGAGATAACCTTTTAAATCCCGCTCATAGGAAAGAAGGGTATTTTTGGCCATTTCACGTTCTATCTGTAAGTAGTGGATAAATCCATTTATTTGCTCTTCCATTGTTTACTCCCCATTTAAATAAAAAAATATTAGCCGATCCAACAAGGAAGAATCCTTTCCATCCAGACCATTTGAAACTTTAACAGCTGTTCCTTGCGGTTCATCATAGCGATGATAGTTTTGATACTCCTCTGATACCCACATGATACCATAATAAAAAAGAATCGTGCATCCGGTGAAAATAATAAAAACCTTCAATGTTTGCCAAATTAATTTTAAAAAAGAGAACATCTTGAATCCCCCTGCTACCTATCTATTAATAAAAGGTATGCCAAAAAGGACAAGTTTTATACCTGATCCAAGTAAATCAAGGGATTAGTTCCTTAAAAAAGAAAAGCCCTTTTGGCGAAAAAGGACCGTTCTGTCATTATTATTATTCTTCCGCTTTACCTTTGTCCTGACAACGGTGGCAAATGCCATGAAAGGTAAGGCGGTGATCTTTTATTTTAAAATTCCATTTCTGTTCGACAATTGCTTCCACATCTTCTAGCAAATCTTCCTGAATTTCATCAACGGCACCGCATTCAATGCAAACAAGATGATGGTGAAAATGCGCCGCCCCTTCCTGTCTAAGGTCATAGCGGGATACACCGTCACCAAAATTTATTTTATCGACAATTTTTAATTCCGTTAATAATTCCAAGGTCCGGTATACAGTAGCCAACCCAATTTCAGGCGATTTTTCTTTTACAAGGAGGTATACATCTTCGGCACTTAAATGATCCTCTTCATTTTCCAGCAAAACTCTGACGGTCGCTTCACGCTGTGGTGTCAATTTATAGCTGGCTGAATGCAATTGTTTCTTTATTCTCTCAATTCTGGTTTCCATCCTGAAGTCCCTCCCTCGCCACTGTTAATTCTCATTATAACAGATGACTTGAGAGATTCAAAATAAAATTATTATAAATAACAGTTTAAAGTTAATATCATATAAAAATTATTATAATCCAGCTGATCCAACTATTGATTTCATTAACACCGGTGATAGATACGCTTCAATTCCGGATGCCGCTGAAATAAAGATGACTGCTGCGATCAGGGCAAAAATATACCCCTTGAACAGCGGAATGATTGGCTGGGAATATGTTTTCATAAACTGCCGTTTGATCATTCTAATTGAAAAAATAACCGATAATGCGGCCATAATGATGAAAACGGGAATGATAATCAAGTTTTGCGGCAAAATCGAGGCAATTGCCAGTGTAAACCCCTTCCATTTCATTTGACTGACAAGAAAGCCGACTGTAAACCCGACAACCATCCCCTTTAAAAATAAGAGAATGAGAATCACTGGAAGGCCGATAATCGAGATTCCAAGTATCCAGATTAATCCTATGAATTTGCTGTTATGAAAAAAGCTTTGCAGAAATAAATCTTTGTTTTCCGCTACTTTTTCTTCTGAAATTTGTCCAAAAAACTGTGACAAATAGTAGAATAAATCTTCCTTTTGGGTAAAGCTCATGCTGTTGACGACAATCGCCCCAAAAATGACGCCCATAAAAAATAGCACGATAATGAATAAGAAAATTGAGGAATGCTCACGGAAACTTGCGGCAGTGGACTGGTACAAACGTTTTTTCATTTGGCGGCTCCTCCTGTTTTTGCAATGGTTTGTACATTCTATGCGAGTCTAGCTTTTCTATGATTAAAATTACTAGATTGCATTAAAAAACCCGACATTCCATATTGGATGTCGGGTTATACCCTATTGGTCGGCAATTTTTCCGTATTTTCCGCCGCCGCCTGCCGCCAGATTGACTTTTCCTTCTCGTGCCTGCATGATGAGTGCGGCAATTTTCGCCGGTACGACTTCTTTTAATGCTTCAAATGGCACCTCGTGCAAAATCGCCATTTCGCTGCCGAAGTGATCAATCAATTTCCCCAGCATTCTCGGCCCGAGGCCAGGGATAAATTCAAGCGGGACTTGATGAACATATGGCGGACGACCTTCCGGACCTTCATCCGCGGTTTTCAATTCGAAAATTCGATCGGCCACTCCTTTAATAATTTTTGGATGGCCGCACAAGGTGCAGACTTGGTCGTTTTCATTCACCTGGTTCAAGCACTCCGCACAGACTGTTTTGTGGTATTTGCCGAGCAGCGGGTCAAGGCCATAATTGGCGACGATTTTGCGGCCGTCCTCCCCTTTTAATGCTTTGTGTAATTCCTTGAATGTTGGCTCCTGCATCGCCACCACCTGATATTCACGAGCAATTTTTGCCAGCGAATGGGCATCGGAGTTGGTCACAAAGGTATACTTATGCAATTCCCCCAATTGGTCAGCCATCTGTGTATCAGAACTCAAACCAAGCTCGATTCCATCTATAAGATTCGGGTCGAGCACTTCTGTAAGCGACCTATTTACCCCTCTTCCATAAAGACTCTTAAACGGAGTAAACACATGCGCTGGAATGAAGATGCCCCCTAGTTCTTTTACTCTTTTTTGCAATTCCATACCGGTAATATAAACTCGCTGCGAACTCAGCTGAATATTTTTCAAATGGGCCGATAGCCAATTCGAAAACTCCCGCATAATGGTCAGGTTTGGAAAGTAGCAAAGCAGGTGAATGGGGCCATTGCATTGTTCATCATAAATTTCCAGCTCTGAGCCCGGAATCACGGTCAAATCACCAAACACGAGACCGCCATCCTCGTGTTCATACACATCGCCGCTTTGGATTAAGCTTTCCATTTCCAGTATGACTTCGGGCGAATGGCTGTCGATGATTCCGACCATGTTGAGACCTTTTTCATGACGAGCATGCTCAATGATGTTGGTAAAAGTCAACGACTTGGCCCCGGTAATTTTAACAGGCTTGCCGGTCCATGTCCGGCCAATATGAATATGTAAATCGACATAGTAGCGATTCATTATTTTTTCAACGCCTCTTGTAGTTGTAAGTATTGGACAGCATAGATCGTTTTTGCATCATAAATTTTTTGTTCTTTTACATATTGCAAAGCTTCTTCTAGTGTTAATTCTTCCAAATTAACGAATTCATCCTCATCCAAAGCAGCGGAATTTTCCTTTTTCGTTAATCCTTTAGCCAAAAACACATGGACAATTTCATCGGCAAATCCCGGTGAGGTATAAAAAGAAGTTAACAGCTCAAGGCTTTCGCATTCGTAGCCTGTCTCCTCCTCCAGTTCGCGGCGGGCGCAGCTAGCCGGTTCTTCGCCTTTTTCCAGCTTTCCAGCAGGAATTTCGACAATTGCTCGTTCCAACGCTTTGCGGTATTGCTCGACCATGATAATTTTATTCTCGTTCGTCACGGCAATAATTGCCACTGCTCCCGGGTGCTTGATAATTTCTCGTTTCGACGTCTTTCCGTTCGGTAGCTCCACCTCCTGCAGGTGAAGGCTGACAATTTTTCCTGAAAAAATTTCTTCGCTCTTAATTGTTTTTTCGTCAAGCTTGTTCATTTATTATTCAACTCCTGTTCTAGTCCGGTTCATTCCCGTCATACATTTTACCATACTTTATTTGGAGGGGTATCGGATGAAGGTGTATGTGCATGAGAAGGGAATCGTTCTTGTCGGAAAGGGCTGGGAAGTTCTGCAAAAACTAAAGGAATATAATAGAAAATTTGAAACTGTTTCTGACTGGACTGCCAATATCACGAAAAAATAAGACCTGCTGTTTGTAGTCTTTCCTGTTCTTGATTAAAATTATAAGAAAAGCGCAAGCGCCCTGGTCAGCGGCGTATGGCCTGGAGCGCTCCAACCGAGATAAAGGAAACACGAAGAGCCGGAGGCGATTCGATGTTGACTTATCGTAGGGCGGAGAGCGAAGGACACTAGCCGCTAGGGCGCTGGAGCTGGACAATGTAAAAGAACGGGGGGATTTTTTTGAAGAAAAGAAAATTAGGGCATTCCGATTTGTACGTAACTGAGCTTGGACTCGGCTGCATGTCGCTTGGCACCGATGAGCGAAAAGCGCAAAGTATCATTGAAGCCGCCCTTGAGGAAGGCATCAATTATTTTGATACTGCGGATTTATATGATTTTGGGGTCAATGAAGAAATTGTCGGAAAGGCGTTAAAAAATGTCCGGGAACACGTGATAATCGCCACGAAGGCAGGGAATCGCTGGAATCAAGACCGTTCCGGCTGGACCTGGGACCCATCGAAGGCATATATCAAAGAGGCCGTCAAACAAAGCTTGAAGCGGCTTGGCACCGATTATATCGATCTTTATCAATTGCACGGGGGCACGATAGATGACCCGATAGATGAGACGATTGAAGCTTTCGAGGATTTAGTTTCTGAAGGGTTCATCCGCTATTACGGGATTTCTTCCATTCGTTCAAATGTAATTCGTGAATATGTGACGAAGTCACATATCATCTCTGTGATGATGCAGTACAGCATTCTTGACCGCCGGCCGGAGGAAGTGGCATTGCCGCTGTTGGCCGAACATGGGGTAAGCGTCGTGACCCGCGGATCGTTGGCCAAGGGGCTGTTAAGTGATAGAGTGCTGGATAAGGCTACTGGGAAAGGGTATTTGGATTATAGCTACGAAGAATTGCTTGATGTGCTGCCACGGCTTAAAGAGAGTGTGGGTGCTGGGCGTTCATTTACGGAGGTAGCGCTCCAATACAACCTGGCAAACCCTGCGGTGGCTTCGGTTGTTGCCGGGGCGAGCAGTGTGGAGCAGATTCGGAGCAATGCTGCAGCGGTAAGGAGCCGGGCGCTGACTGATGAAGAGGTGGCGCTGATTAAAGAATTGACGAAGGCTAGTGTTTATGGGGAGCATCGATAAAAGGAGAGCCATTGGCTCTCCCAGGTCTATTTAAACTCCTGCCAATTCATCCCGCTCTCATTTAATAGTTCTTCAAACGTTTTATTTTTCTCTTTTAATCTTCTTTCCTCACGCTTCCGCTGCTCTTCTGTCTCTTTTCTTTTTTCCTCTTCTGCCTTAAGCTGCTCCTGTTGCGCCTTTAATTGTTTCATTAAATCGGGATTGATGATATCCTTCAGCGTTACCGCAGCATCGTCTTTTTGGGGTTTGGCTTTTTGGTGTTTCTTCTTCATGTCATTGACGCTCCTTAATGACTTTTTTTCTAATTATAGCAAAAATATAAAAAGGCAGGCTATCCCAAGAATAGTCTGCCGCCTTGAATCCTATTAAACCAATTCCACTACCGTCGCAACACCTTGGCCACCGCCAATGCAAAGTGTCGCCAGTCCTAAACGAGCATTTCTCCGCTTCATTTCGTGAATCAGCGTGACGAGAATCCTCGCGCCGCTTGCGCCAATCGGATGCCCCAGAGCGATCGCGCCGCCGTTTACGTTCAAAATTTCTTTATTAAAATGAAGCTCCCGATCAACCGCAAGCGATTGTGCCGCAAACGCTTCATTCGCTTCAATCAACTCAATCTCATCCAAGGAAAGAGAAGCCTTCTCCAGCGCTTTCTTAACTGCAGGTACAGGACCAATTCCCATAATGCTCGGATCCACCCCGGCGCTGGCATTTGCCTTAATCGACACAATCGGCTTTACTCCCAATTCCTCGGCCTTTTTCCTGCTCATCACCACCACAGCGGCAGCTCCATCATTGATGCCTGATGCATTTCCGGCGGTGACCGTGCCATCCTTTTTAAATGCCGGACGCAGGCCTGCCAATTTTTCTACGGTTGTGCCCTTCTTCGGATATTCGTCTACCGCAAATACAACTGGGTCGCCTTTGCGCTGCGGAATCACAACCGGAACGATTTCCGCTTCAAACCTGCCCGCCTCAATCGCCTTCACCGCTTTTTCCTGGCTCCAGGCCGAAAATTGGTCCTGTTCTTCTCTTGTAATACTATATTTTTCCGCCAAATTTTCCGCGGTAACGCCCATATGGTAATCGTTAAAAACACAAGTCAGGCCGTCTGCCGTCATTGTATCGATTAATTTTTGGTCGCCCATCCGGAAACCTTCGCGGGCATTTTTCAATATGTATGGAGCCTGACTCATATTTTCCATTCCGCCTGCAACCACAACTTCAGCATCTCCCGCCAAAATCGCTTGTGCCGCCAGATGGACCGCTTTTAAACCTGAGCCGCATACCTTGTTAATTGTCAGCGATGAAACGCTTTCAGGAATTCCCGCTTTAATGGCCGTTTGGCGTGCCGGGTTTTGTCCAAGCCCTGCCTGAAGAACGTTCCCCATGATCACTTCGTCTACCTGTTCAGGCTTTATCCCCGCTTGCTCCAACGCCCCTTTGATCACGGCTGCACCCAATTCAGGAGCGGAAACACTTTTTAATCCTCCGTTAAAGCTTCCAAGCGCCGTTCTGACAGCACTGACAATCACTACCTCGGTTTGGTTCATGAACTCTCCCCCTTTAAAATATTAATCACTCATAATTGTATCACAGTTTTATGAAAATTCCCTTTATTCTTGATTTTTTGAAATCAACACCTCTACAATGGAATGAGGAAAACATGAGGGGGACTATCCATGTTTAAATTGCCTGAAAAAGTCACCATAATTGAAGTGGGTCCGCGTGACGGATTGCAGAATGAAAAATTATTCGTTCCGACAGAAAAAAAGAAACAGTTTATTGCCGCACTAAGAGAGGCCGGATTAAGGGAAATGGAATTGACCTCATTTGTGTCCCCAAAATGGGTGCCGCAAATGGCGGATGCTGCGGAAATTGTCTTTGACAGCCTAGATGAGCGAACCAGAAACATTGTCCTTGCTCCTAACCGCAAAGGCGTCGATCGGGTCTACTCAACCAATTGCAAGGCGGTCGCGGTGTTTGTCGGGGTCAGCAACAGCTTTAATTTAAAAAATATCAACAAAACGACAGCCGACTGCATGGCGGAATTAAAGCCCATCATCAAAGAACTGAAGGAAAAAAATTACTTTGTTCGTGCCTGCATCTCGACAGCGTTTTATTGCCCCTATGAAGGAAAAATCGCCGACACGGATACATTAAAGCTGTGCCGCGAATTTGTCTCTGCCGGGGTTGATGAACTGAGTGTTGCCGACACCATCGGAATGGCGGCACCAACCGAGTCTTACTCGCTTTTTTCAAAATTAAAAGCGGAGTTTTGCCATACGCTCCTCACAGCCCATTTTCATGACACCCGTAAGCTCGGCCTCGCCAATATTTTGGCGGCCTTACAGGCTGGAATTGATCGTTTTGACACCTCGGCCGGCGGGCTTGGCGGATGTCCGTTCGCACCCGGCGCGAGCGGAAATGTCGCGACAGAGGATGTCGTTTATATGCTTGAAAGAATGGGGATTGAAACAGGTGTCGATTTGCAGAAACTGGTGGGTGCCATAGAAATTGTCTCCCCCCATCTTTCACGTGAAATCGAAACCGGTTACTTTCGGCTTCACGCCAAGACAGTTCGTGAATAAACGATTCTCTATTTAAGCATCTTATTAGATGATACGACCTTCGAAGGGAGATTTGTTCATGAGTCAAAAACGGGATAAAGGAAACAGCATGGCAGGGAAGAACTATTCGGATTCAGCTGGAGGCGGCAAACGAATGATGGCTGCCGAAGAAATGGAAAAAGCCCTCCACCCAACAAAGCGACAAAATTCTGAACAATAATTCAAGCCCAAAGCCGCTCATTGGAATAAGCGGCTTTTCTTATGGTAAAATTAACAATGTTAATTTATGTAAATATCCTCTTGGAGGTGCCGTTTTTGAAAAAGGCATTTCGAATCTTGTTCTCTGTATTATTTTTTTGGCTTGCAATCGGTTTATATTTTACCAATCGAATCATGTATATCAAAAAGAAGGATGAGGAGTTTATCTTAAACCGGGAAAAGCAGGCGGGCCGGTTTAATCCTGATGAGTACGACTCTCTACCGAAACGGGATGTGACGATTCGGTCGCCGTTTGGCTACAACATTAAGGCTGTGCTTGCGGAGCCTCATGAAACGAACCGCTATGTTATTATTTCCCACGGTGTCACCGAAAACAAAATCAATTCGGTTAAATATGCGAACCTGTTCTTAGAGCGCGGTTTTAACACCCTGCTTTACGACCATCGCCGCCACGGTGAATCCGGAGGCAAAACCACGAGCTATGGATATTATGAAAAATTTGATTTAAAAGCGGTGGTCGACTGGCTAAAAAAAGAGAAGGGGCCGGACTTGGTCCTGGGAATTCACGGAGTTTCTATGGGGGCGGCAACGATGCTGTTGTATGCCGGACTCCTGGAGGACGGGGCTGATTTTTACATTGCGGACTGCCCGTTTTCCGATTTTAAACAACAGCTTGCCCACGTAATTAAAAGGGATTTTAAAATTTTCCCCGGGCTGTTATTGCCGATTGGGGATGCGTTTCTTAGGCTGCGTGACAAGTATTCAATCCGCCATGTCTCACCGATTTCAGTTATTGAGAACATTAAACATCCGGTGTTGTTTATCCACAGCCGCGACGATGATTTCATCCTGCCATCAATGACCCATGATTTATTTGAACACAAAAAGGGGCCTAAAATGCTGTACATCGCGGAAAATGGCGTCCATGCCCAAGCCTTTGATGAAAACCCTGATGACTACAAACGGGTCGTGGACGAATTTTTGGATAAATACACACAATATGCTTATTAAAACAGACTGCCCACTACTGGGATCAGTCTGTTTTTTCTTTGATAATGAAACTCATGCGGGCGTTTAAAATTTGCTGCGGACTCTTTAGCTGAAAACTATTCGTACTGCTGGAAAAATCAATTTTCATCTGCTCGTCAAAGAAAACGAGCTTTTGTTTCTCCATATAAACCGGCCGATTATTCGTGCTGATTTCAACTTCGTCACTATCTATTTCCCCTGTGAACCACAGGGCTGCTACACCGCTGACCGCTCAGCCACAGCCGTCTGTATCGTATATCAGCTTTAAAAAGCCTTTGCGCCCTGCTGTTTTCTCGTCAATCTTTTTTGCCGCTTCTTCTGTAATGAAAATTTCCATCTTTTTAACACTCCCCTCTTATAGGAATATCATGATTGTAGCATATGTTGAATTGGGCTGTTTTTATTTTGCCTGCAACCTATTGGTTGCATTTTCCTGTTAAACCAGTTATTCTCATGATTAATATGAATTTTTTTAAAGGGGTGCTTGGGGATGTCAAAGGTAACAATCAAGGTTAATGATAATGGATCGCTTAGAATTACCGGTGATGTGGAATTGCTGGATGGCGAGGGCAATGTGTATACAACCAAACCTTCCTTTTCGCTATGCCGCTGTGGCATGAGCAAGAACAAACCATTCTGCGATGGCTCCCATAAAGGGAATTTTGAGTCGCAGGTACGGGTGCCAAAAGAGGATTAAGGTTCAAAGGTTATTAAAAAAACGGCTCAGTTCACTGTGAACTGAGCCATTTTTTTATGCCTAAAGCCAGTTCTTCACAATCCCCAGGAAATTATGATCCTGAGCCGTCATTCTAATGATTGAAATGGCCAAAAAATTCTTTACCGAACGTTCTAATAATGATACAATCTTTTGAAAAGGAGGAAAAAAATGGCTAGACCCAAAGAATTTGATGAAGCCAAAGTTTTGCTTAAAGCAATGGTGCTTTTTTGGCGGAATGGATATGAAAAAACATCCATGCAGGATTTAGTAGACTTTATGAATATACACCGCAGAAGTATTTATGACACATTTGGCGATAAACAGACGCTGTTTCTAAAAGCTTTGCAACTCTTCGAGGAAATTACCGAGAAAACAATCGAACAACAAATTAGACCGAAAAGTTCAGTTAAGTCTGCGATAAGGGGATTATTTGAAATGACCATTTCCTCTACTGATGAAAAACCACCAGGATGTTTAATTATCAATACGGCAGTAGAATTAACATTACATAACCAGGAAATTGCTGACAGGATAAGTAAAAACTTTAGTAAGACAGAAGCATTCATATATGAGCTATTATTGCAGGGGCAACAAAACGGCGAATTGTCCGGACAGCTTGATTTGGAAAAATTAGCTCAATTTATTCATAATTCATTCATTGGGATAAGAGTATTAGTCAAAACCACAGATGATAGGCAAAAGCTTCAAAATATCATTGATTGCACTTTAGCTGTACTCGATTAATCCTTTTCGAATGAACGTTCTAAAAATTCGATTTTAATAGGAAAGGTGAAAATATGAACAAATTAGAAGGTTTAAAGAAAATGATCACGGGTGAAACACCTGGCCCTCCAGTAGCCGAGGTACTTGGTTTTAAAGTGATAGAGGTTGAAGAAGGCAGAGTTGTTATAGAATTGGAAGCAACTGAACGACTTCATAATCCGATGGGTACATTACACGGCGGAATCTTGTGTGATATAGCTGATGCTGCGATGGGATATGCTTTTTCCAGTACGCTTGCCGATGATGAACTTTTTACAACCGTAGAAATTAAACTAAATTTCCTTAAACCTGTTTTTCATTCGAAGCTTCGAGCTGAGGGGAGATTAATTAAAAAAGGTTCCTCAGTTGGATTGCTGGAATGTCAAATATTTGATGAACGACAAAGTCTCGTGGCGCATTCCACAAGCACATGTATGGTTTTGAAAGGAATCTCCGCAGGAAAAAGATTAAAAAAAGATTAATTTTATTAAGCAAGGAGGAATATAATGCCGTCTATTTCAATTGCTTCTTCCCAAACTGAAAGCAAGGTGGATTTACCAGAGAATAAACTCATTCTTATATGGAGTATTACCACCTTGCTGGTAGTGATGAATACGACAATGTTTAATGTTGCCTTGCCCTCCGTACTTAAAGACTTTTCCTTAAATTCATCAACGGCATCATGGCTTGTTTCCGGTTATTCCATCATGTTTGCCATTTCAACGTTGACTTTCGGCAGACTATCCGATTTTATCCCTCTATCGAGACTGCTGCTCTATGGAATTAGCATTTTAGGAATCGCATCGGTGATCGGTTTCTTTTCAACTCATTTTTTTATCTTATTAGGAGCCCGCATTCTTCAGGCCGCCGGGGCAGGCGCAGTTATGGGACTCTCGATGATCATGGCCGGACGCTATATACCTCTCTCAAGGCGAGGAAAAGCAATGGCCATGATTGCTTCTGCTGCCTCATTGGCATTTGGCCTAGGTCCTGTAATAGGTGGAGTCATTACTCAATATTTAGGATGGAAGTATCTTTTCGCTGTCACTGGCATTTCAGTCCTTTCTCTCCCTTTTTTCCAAAAGCTATTGCCTAAAGAGGTAATTACAAAAGGGCGTTTCGATTTATATGGTGCTATTCTAACGGGACTTAGCGTTACAGGACTGCTGGTTTTTCTATCCACATTTTCATACGGCATTTTATTAGGGACGGTTGTTCTTTTTGTAATCTGGTGGCTCTATCTTCACAGGGTGGAAAAGCCGTTTATTCCACCAGCACTCCTCAGAAATAAACAATATTTAAAACTGCTTTTTATTGGTTGTTCAGCCTTTTTCATAAATTTTTCAAATTTGTTTTTAATGCCAATTATTCTTACAACTGTATTCGTAAAAGAACCTGCACAGGTAGGGATGATTATTTTTCCAGGCGCCATTTTTGCGGTGATTGCCGGGCAATTTATAGGAAGACTCATTGACCGTTTTGGGAATGCACCATTCATTATTTTTGGGCAATTATTTTTAGTAAGCGCCACTGCCCTATTTGCATGGTTATCCACCCTAAATCCCACTTTCATTCTTTCAATATATATGTTCGCAAGCATTGGCTTCACTGCACTTTCAACGAGCATTTCCAACGAGATAACGAGGATCCTGCCAATGACTGAAATCGGTTCGGGAATAGGAATCGCCCAATTAATCCAATTTTTTGGCGGCGGGCTAGGAGTGACAATTTCCGGATTATTGCTAACCATTCAAGATGGTTTACCTTTAGAAATTGTTTATCGGAATATTTATATTTGCCTATCCTTTGTGATCATTTTAGCGGTATTAATGTACGGTTTATATGATCGAAGGGCTGGGTTAAAGCAGCCGAATTGAAAAAATAAGACTTAATAACACCGTCGCACACATGCAGGCATTTGGACAATCACAAACCTTAACTCATAATAAAATAGGGTAAGGACGGTGATGGACATGTCACACTCGATCAATATCGGTCGATTTAAGGTACAAGCACTTTCTCATAACGCCAACATTAATTCTGGCGGAACCACTCAAAACAGCCATACTTCCAACGTTACCATGGTTGGCGGCAATTTTAGTTTCGGCGATGGCTGCCGAAATTCCTTCACAACTATTAATTGCGGTACTATAGCGACCTCAAATGAAAACTCTGCCGAAGATTCCTAGGCAACGAAATTAGTTATTGGACTGCTCATTTTATTTATCAGTCAGCCGGATGTCGGCAATTGTCTTAATCGGAATCCGGTGTACTTCCTGAAATCTATCGATGACATGCAGCTTATGTGCGAGTTCATCCCAGTAATGGATTTTTCCAATCACGATTTCATAATTTCGGTGCCGATAATGGGTAATCGTCACGTATTGGTCGAATTCAATGGCTTCGGATAAGGTTTCATTCATCATCTCAAGCTGCTGTTCATCCATTTCCTTTTGTTGTTCATACTGGTCTTCCTTGACCCAATCCCTGAGCATTTTTACATGCTCTGGGAGCATCATCGACGTCCATTTGATTCTTCCGCGGTCGCGAATCATTTGCTTTCCCCCTTCCTACATCTTATGCCCGCCCACAAGTGAAGCCCGGTGCTTGGCCGTGCCTCCAGCCGTGTAGGAAACAGCCCGCAGCAAGGAGCCGGGGCCGAAGCGGCGGCGGACCGAGTCGACGACATAGCCAAGCTCCCGCCGTTTGTAGGCACCCTGATCAAACAGATCAAGTTGTAGTTCGCAATCATCGACAATGTTGGCAAGTGAAATTGAAATTTGCCGGACCGTTTTGCCGCTGTAATGCTCATGAAACAGCTCCAGACAGACTTGGTAGAGGTCCATCGTGACGTTGGTCGGCTGCTCAATCGACCGGGAGCGGTGAAAGCCGCCGCCAAATTCATCCTGACTGTAGCCGATGCCAAGGCTGATGGTCCGCCCTGCCTTTCGCCGTGTTCTAGCCCGCTTGGCTACCTCCTCACACATCTCCAAAATGACATGCTTGATTTCCTCTACATCTTTATAATCGCGTAATAGAATTTGACTTTTGCCAAAACTGATCTGCCCTTCAATAATCGGTGCCCCTAAATCGGACAGGTCGACTCCCCAGGCGTGATAATAAAGCTGATTGCCCATGATGCCGAATTTTTTTTCCAGTTGTTTCAAATCATAACGGGCCAACTGGCCGACCGTAAAAATGCCCATACCGTTTAATGTTTTCTCGACACTCCTGCCGATGCCCCACATTTCCCGAAGCGGCGACACCTTCCACAGCTTTGTTTGGACATCATCATAGGTCCACTCGGCAACTCCATGGTTCTTGGCCTCCAGATCGAGACAAAGCTTTGCCAACAGCATATTCGGGCCGATGCCGACGGCGCATGGAAGCTGAAACTCGCGTTCAATATCATTCCGGATTTTTTCCCCAATCGTCCGGGCATCGCCCCATATTTCCATCGCGCCGTCCACTTTAATAAAGCTTTCATCGACACTGTAGGTGTGGATTGCCTCTTTTGGCACATAGCGGTTAAACACGCGGCTGATTTCGGTTGAAATCCGCAAATAGGTGGCCATTTTCGGCTCGACCAATTGAATCCTTGGATCCTTTGGAATTTCAAAAAGCCGTGAGCCCGTTTTGATGCCAAATTCTTTTTTCAGACGAGGGGAAGCGGCTAGCACGACACTCCCCTGCCGGTCCTTGTCGCCGACAATCGCGATATAGCACTCCAATGGATCAAGCCCGAGCATGACAGCGGAGCAGCTGGCATAGAAACTCTTCATGTCGACACATAAAATTTTATTGTGCGGTAACGTGCTGTAATCGACCATGATTAATCCCTCACAGTTTTAATTTCGAACATTTGTTCTTTATTAGTATATTTATTATCATAAGCGAATATTCGTTCGCATTCAATGGAAATTTTTTGAGGATTACCAAATATGGCTAATCCGCGAAAAAAGGCTATAATGGGGGTGAGGTGCATGGTTATGGAGAAAAAGCTGGTCGTGAAGATGATAAAAAATTGCTTTAAACAATATTATAGGGGTGATTCCCTGCCAGTTGACGATCAAGAAATGGAGGAACTGGTCAAGCGGATTCTCCAAACGAAACACGAAGAACCGGCGGCGGATTTGTATGAGGTTGTCAATGATATGGTGTATGAATATTTAACAGGCTCATAGTTGAGTCATATTTTTATGGCAGAGTACATATTTTTCGAGTTCAGAAATAAATATTTCTTTTTTTTCTCAATCGGTAGTAAGATATGGATATAAAAATTTACCAGTTTCATTGTAAAGGAGAATTTTATGAGTCAAACTGCCGTGCTGTCCCAACAAGCACCAAAAGCATCCCAAGCAACCATATACAAAATCCTATTTATTATTGGGCTTTGCCATATGTTGAACGATGCGATTCAAGCCGTTGTCCCGGCAATGTTTCCAATTCTTGAAAAATCAATGAGATTATCCTTCACCCAACTTGGTATCATCGCCTTTTCCCTGAACATGGTTTCGTCCGTCATGCAACCTGTCGTCGGCATGTTCACTGATAAAAAACCGATGCCCTACGCCCTGCCAATAGGTTTAACCTTTACGTTGTTTGGCGTCCTTGGTTTGGGGTTTGCGCCATCGTTTGGAATGGTCGTGTTATCAGTCCTGTTCATCGGGCTTGGTTCAGCCGTGTTCCATCCGGAAGGGTCAAGGGTGGCCTATATGGCTGCCGGTAACCGAAGAGGGCTTGCCCAATCGATTTATCAGGTCGGCGGCAATACCGGCCAGGCGTTTGCACCGTTGATTACTGCTTTAATCTTAGTACCGCTGGGGCAAATTGGCGCCTCATGGTTTTCGATTGTGGCCGCGCTTGCCGTCATCCTATTAATCTATATCGCGAATTGGTATAGTCAGAGACTACTGGCTGCCCCAATTAAGAAAAAGCAAAGCAGTGCCAGCCAACAAACTGGTGTGTCTAAAGAGGTTAAACGTGCATTAGTCTTAATCCTGTTGCTGATTTTTGCAAGGTCTTGGTATATTTCCGGAATGACCAACTTTTATGCTTTTTATGGAATAAAGGAGTATGCTCTTACCATTAAAGAATCGCAGCTTTTCTTGTTTGCCTTTTTAGTGGCAGGCGCATTTGGCACCTTTTTTGGTGGACCGCTTGCCGACCGCTTCGGAAAGAAATCTGTCATTTCATTTTCAATGCTGGCGACAGTGCCGTTTTCCATCCTAATTCCGAATGTGCCCCAAGTGGTGGCGTTTATTTTGCTTATTTTGACAGGGTTTATCTTGATGACGAGTTTTTCTGTTACAGTCGTTTATGCGCAGGAACTCGTACCTGGTAAAATTGGCTTGATGTCCGGCCTGACCGTAGGACTCGCCTTTGGGATGGGAGCGATTGGCTCCGTCGGACTCGGGCTTATTGCGGACTTGATTGGACTTCAATCAATGATTATTGCGCTAGGCGTCCTTCCGCTAATAGGATTAACCGCCTTTCTTCTGCCAGCCGACCAGAAGGTACGGGAGTGGAATCAGGTTTAAAGAGATAAATGAAAACTCGCCGATTGGCGAGTCCGTTAGGACGATGACAGAGGCGTAGTTGAATTTGTGCGACATAGGAAAGTGTAAAATTTGGTAAAAATTTTATACTTTCCTATTAGCTAAAAAACAGGCCCCCGGTAACGTTACTCGCTGCCGGGGGCTTTGCTATCCAAGTTTTTTATCAATATCTGACGTATCGACATGATCTCCAAACCAGTCTGCTAATTTTTCTTTTGCTTTATTTTTAATTTCATCATCAATATGCATGGCCACTTGCAAAAGGGCTATTCCCAATGCCCCCAGGTCATCTGTGTAACCGACCCCGATCGCAAAATCAGGAATTAAATCCAATGGTAGGATGAAATAACCCAAAGCTCCTATAATGACGGCTTTTGTTTTAGCCGGCACTTCCGGTTTTTGCAGAGTAAAATAAAGAAGCAAAACTGCATAAACAACAGACGAACCCGCTTTTTTAGCAAATTTTTTTAGTTTGTCCCAAAATTTTTCATCAGAAAAGTTTTTACTAGAGGCTTCCATAGCCTTTTCCAATTCTTCTTCATTTATTGCCATTTTAAACCATCCTTTCCTAAGAGGCAGGATTAAAACATTTTAAACTCTATGGTAAAAAAGTAACGACTTTTACTTTTTATTTAATACCCTCTTGCCAATCCGCTCAAACAGCCGCGGGAACAAAACGTAAACCACACTGCCCATGTTCATCCACCGCGGCAGGTTAATCTCCCGCGTTTTTGTCAGCATGCTGCTGACAACCTTATGTGCGACATATTCCGGTTTCAGCATGAATTTCTGGACATTTTTTACATACGTGCCCTTTTCATCAGCGATCGTAAAGAAGTTGGTCGCAATTGGACCCGGGTTTACGGAAGTTACTCCAACATTGAAATCATCAAGTTCCATCCTTAGTGAATTTGTATAGCCAAGGACCGCATGCTTGGAAGCCGAATAGACACTTGATTTCGGGGTGGCAATTTTTCCAGCCTGCGATGCAATGTTGATAATATGACCAAAGCGCCGTGCACGCATTTTCGGAAGGACCATGCTTGTACAGGCCATCAGCCCGACAACATTGACCTCAAACATCCCTTTAATTTCATTAATGGTAGCCTCATGCGCCTCGCGGAACACCCCAAATCCGGCATTATTGACAAGAACGTCGACATCTCCAACTGATGCAAAAATTTGCTCGAATACCTGCTTTACCTGATCCGTATTCGCGACATCCAACTGAAAAACTTCGACGTTTATTTGATATTTTTGCTCAAGCTCGCTTTCAAGCTGCTGCAATTTATCGATGCTGCGGGCAAGCAGGACGAGATTGGCCCCGCTTGCGGCACAAAGTCGAGCAATCTCCGCCCCAATTCCCCCAGAAGCGCCGGTAATCACAATATTTTTCCCTTTTACTCTTTCATTCACTATTTGAGCACCTCATCTAGTCGGCCTTGCTTATTTTGCTTGATAAAGCACAGGCAGTGTATCATTACTTATAATTTCACCGATGGATGCCAAATAGTCAAGCTGGGCGACCGTCTCCGAGATGGTCAGCATCAATTCCCGCTTATACACTTTCGGAAATAGACGTTTGCAGATTTCAAACACTGTCATATGTTCTTCCTTCAGCCAACTGTTGACGGTCATCGCTCGGTCATGCTGGCGGATAAGCCTTTTTTCCACCAATTCCGCAAGCTGATAGACCTCCTCGCCATGCCCGGAATAAACTAATTTAATTGGATATGACAACAGCTTTTGCATCGAATGATTATGCTGCAGCTGCGGTTTTGGCCGTTCGGTTTCCCCAGGTGCATGCGGCTCCAGCAATGGGTTTGGCGAAATATGCGCAATAATGACATCGCCGCCAATCAGTGTTCCATCTTGCTCGCGGAACAGTGCAATTTGGCTTTGGGCGTGACCCGGTGTTTCAATCACTTGCCACTCGGAAAGTCCAGGCGGACGCATGCCTTCTGACATCCTGCCTGTTAGCGGGCGATTGCCCAGTTGCGACGCAGCCTTTTTAAAATTTTCCAAAGACTTCAAAAATTCCCCCGGCAATCCAAACTCTTGAAACAGTTCAAGGAAAAAATTCTTCTGTTCCTGAAAGAAGTCTTCGGTCGGCTGAAGCCAGCGCTCATTCAGCTGGTGGCCGTACACCTCAAGTGAATCAGGGAAAAAATCAAGCAGCCCAGAATGGTCCGGATGATGGTGGGTCAAGACGACCTGTTCAATATCCTTCGGCGCTAAATTTAACTGTGCTAATTGCGAAGTCAGCGAATTCCAGGCTTCCTCCGTTTTCGGACCGGCATCAACAAGCGTCAACCGCTCGCCTTTGACCAAATAAACATTCACATCTCCTACTGGAAACGGAGTCGGGAGACTGATTTTGGCAATTCCATTTTTCCATTCTGTCATTTTTTTTAAGCTCCTAACGTTATAGTTAAATAAAGAAACCATATTCGGCAATTGTGAATATTATGTGTCAAATGGTATATAAACTTAAGTGTAGCGATTTTTGGAAGAATTGTCATTATTTCTGCATAGTGTTTCTGGAAAAATTTAAAAATTCTATAAATTTTCCACTTGACAGACAGGCTGTTTTTCAAGCATAATCACTATTAAAAATTTGAATCATTTCATGCAATGAATAAGGCCAGTAGATGGGAAATGGCGAAAGAGAGTGAAGTCCAAAGGCTGAAAGGCTTCACCGCCCGCTTGAGCATTGAACCTACCTTATGAGCATTTAGGCAAACCTAACGTATTCCGGCGTTAACGGTGTTAGAGTGAATCCTTGAATGGTTAAGGATTCAATGAAGGTGGTACCACGGAAGATCAGACCTTTCGTCCTTTGCGGATGAGAGGTCTTTTTGTTTTTTCATAAATATAATGGAGGTAATTTTCATGAACAAAATAGCAATTGTTGGCGCGGGTTCGATGGCGGAAGCATTCATTTCCGGAATTCTTGAAAATGGATTGATAAATAGAAATAATGTGTGGGTGACGAATAACTCAAATAAAGCGCGGTTGGCTGCACTGGAAGAACGTTATGGAATCCATGGCACGTATGATTTGGACGCTGTTTTTGCAGGTGCGGATATTGTGATGTTATCCATGAAGCCAAAAGATGCGGCCTCGGCGATTGAGTCTATTCGTCAGTATATAACTGAGGGAATGCTCATCGTGTCCGTTCTTGCCGGGGTTTCAATGAATAGTATTGAGGCGCTTGCAGGAAAATCGCTTTCGATTGCCCGGGCGATGCCAAACACATCGGCTGCGGTCGGAAAATCAGCAACGGCGATTGCCGTGAATCAACGTGTTTCCGAGCAACAGCTGGAAATGACAAAGCAGCTGTTTGGCACGGTTGGATTGGCAGCGTTTGTGGAGGAGTCGCAGCTGGATGCGGTAACAGGCCTGTCCGGAAGCGGACCTGCCTACATCTATTATCTGATTGAAACGATGGAAAAAAGCGCAGTCGAAATTGGCCTTGAAAAAGGGATGGCCAAGGAACTGATTGTCCAAACGTTGATTGGCGCAGCGGAGATGGTGAAGAATTCCTCGAAATCACCGGAGCAATTGCGGCGGGAAGTGACTAGCCCAGGCGGGACCACAGAAGCTGGCATCCGCGTCCTTGAGGAGCACGGCATGCAGCAGGCATTCATTTCATGCATCAAAGCCGCCACAGCCCAATCGAAACGAATGGGCGAGGCGTTGTGTTCAACGTTAAAGGTTGGCAATTAGTTTCAATAGAGCTCCTGAAACGAAACGATCATATAAATAGCTAAATGGAAACTCGCCGATTGGCGAGTCCGTTAGGACGAAGACAGAGGCGTAGTTGAATTTATGCGTTAGGAAATTATAAAATTTGGTAAAAATTTTATAATTTCCTATTAGCGAAAAAGGGCTGGGGCTTATGGAAACCGTATTAATCATTTTGTTTACATTAGGAATCATTGTTTGGATCGTGTTTGTGATTGATGCAGCGATTGGTTTAAGAAGGATTGACTCTTTGCAACAGGAACCTGTACTTTCGAATGGTCCGTTGCTGTCAGTAATCGTCGCTGCCAGAAATGAGGAGAACCACCTTAGAGCAAGCATTCTTAGTCAACTGGGGCAAACCTATGAAAATGTGGAATGGATTCTTGTGAACGACCGCTCAGATGATGGTACCGGTGATATTATGGATGAACTTACGAAACAGGATTTGCGAATTAAAGTAATCCATATTCGTGATTTGCCGGAGGGCTGGCTTGGGAAAAATTTTGCCTTATATACTGGTTCGCAGGCAGCGGCTGGCAAGTGGCTGTTGTTCACAGATGCCGATGTCAGGTATCAGGACGAAACCTTTGCCAAAGCCCTTCATTATTTTGAGAAACATCAGCTAGACCATTTGACTGCTGCCCCTAATCTACATGCCAAGAAATTTTGGCTGAGGACGTTTGTCGCCTTTTTTCTATTTGGTTTTTCCTATTTTAAGCGGCCTTGGCAGGCAAATAATCCAAAGTCGAAAATGGGAACGGGAATCGGCGCATTTAACCTGATGTCAAAGAAAGCTTATGAAGCATTCGGCACCCATGAACGGATTAAAATGCGGCCGGATGACGATTTACAATTGGGAATGAGACTGAAGCAGGAAGGGTATCGCCAAAGAATTGTGACTGCCCTCGAATGTATCGAAGTCGAATGGTATGGCAGTTTAAGGGAGGCTTTTGTCGGCCTTGAAAAAAATACATTTGCAGGGTTAAACTATCAGGTCGGCATGATCTTTTTTTCAATATTTGGCGTATTTGTCACAAACGTCCTTCCCTTTATCATGCTATTTTCCGAAAGCAGCACCATCGCCTTGCTTAGCCTTGGAAATATTCTTGTAAGCGGAATTCATTATGTCATGATTATTAAACGGATGACCGTATTCTCTCCGATTCTATATCTTGTCCTGCCTATAACCGCGTTGCTATTCATCTATTCGATTATCAGGGCCAGCTATTTAACGTTTAGACGGGGAGGCATTGTTTGGCGCGGTACCACCTACCGCTTGAGCGAGCTTAAGGACCGTGACTAGCAGGCGGGATCTCACATGATTTTGCAACCTTTTGCTATACTATTAGATGTTAGAATGTCAGGAGGGTTAGCAAATGGCAAAATTATTTTCTCCCTATACGATTAAGGGAGTAACATTAAAAAACCGGATTGTGATGGCGCCGATGTGCATGTATTCCAGCCATAACGAGGACGGAAAGGTTCAAAACTGGCACCGCACCCACTACACTTCACGAGCGGTTGGCCAGGTTGGGCTGATTATTGTGGAGGCAACAGCGGTTGTTCCCCAAGGAAGAATATCTTCCCGCGATTTGGGCATCTGGAGTGATGAGCATCTTGAGGGGTTGCGGGAGCTTGTCGAACTTATGAAAGAACATGGCGCGAAAACGGGTATTCAATTAGCCCATGCCGGCAGGAAAGCACAGTTGGAAGGAGACATTTTTGCTCCCTCTGCCATTGCTTTTAATGAAAAATATAAAACGCCTAAGGAAATGACGAAAGCGGATATCTTAGCGACGGTTAAGGCATTTAAACAAGGTGCGGTTCGTGCTGCTAGAGCCGGCTTTGATGTGATTGAAATACATGGTGCCCATGGTTATCTCATTAACGAATTCCTGTCGCCGCTTTCCAATAAACGGACTGACGAGTACGGCGGTTCTGCCGAGAATCGTTATCGATTGCTGCGTGAGGTGATTGACGCGACGAAAGAGGTTTGGAATGGTCCGTTATTTGTTCGCGTCTCCGCTCATGATTATCTTGAAGAAGGATTGACGCCCGACGATTACATAATTTTTGCCCGTTGGATGAAGGAGCAGGGTGTCGACCTGATTGATGTCAGCTCTGGCGGGGTTGCACCAGCACGTATTAATGTTTATCCCGGGTATCAGGTTAAGTATTCGGAGGCAATCAAAAATGGCGCGGAGATTCCGACAGGCGCAGTTGGGTTAATCACCAGCCCCCTACATGCTGAGGAAATTTTATCAAATGATCGCGCCGATTTAGTCTTCTTGGCCCGCGAATTGTTACGGGACCCTTATTGGCCTCGGACAGCTGCGAAAGAATTGGGTGTTGAAATTGAGGTACCTGTACAATACGATCGGGGTTGGATTTAAGTTAGGGGCGGAAAAGGCACTTACCTTTCGTGGGTAGGTGCCTTACCTATTAGAAATATGAATTTCCTTAAAATCCTCAGAGATTTCGGTATTGCGGAAAATCCCCTGGGCCTCGGCGACCAATTCCCTCCAAGCATTTCGATCATAGCGTGAGCTGATATGGGTTAAACACAACTGCTTGCACCCCGCCTTTAAGGCGATTTTTGCAGCCTGATTTGTTGTCGAATGAAAATATTCATGCGCTAGCTGCTCTTCGCCTTTTGAAAAGGTCGCCTCATGGACCAACAAATCAGCATCTTTCGCTAACACAAGCGCATTCTCGCAATATCTTGTGTCGCCAAGAATCGTGACCACCCGACCCTTTTGGGCTGGACCGAGAAACTCGCCCGGTTCGATCACCCGGCCATCTTCAAGAACGACAGACTCCCCACTTTTAATTCTTTTAAAAATCGGACCTGGCTGGACACCCGCTTCCTTCAACTTATCGGCCAACAGCGTCCCCGGTTTATCTTTTTCCACAACACGATAGCCGTAAGAAGGAATGCCGTGTTCCAATAATCGAGCCTCGACCAAAAACTGCTCATCCTCAAAAATGACACCTTCGTCAATTTCGACAACTTTCAACGAATATTTCAAATACGTTTGACTCAACGAAAGGCTGACATGAATATACTCCTTTATCCCCTTCGGTCCGTAAACGGTGACCTCCGATTCCCCGCCCTGAAACGAACGGCTGGATAAGAGCCCCGGGAGACCGTAAATATGGTCGCCATGAAGATGGGTCACAAATATTTTTTCAATTCGCCGCGGTTTAATTGACGTATGTAGTATTTGATGCTGGGTGGCTTCACCGGCATCAAACAGCCAAACCGCCCCGCGTTCCTCTAATAACTTTAACGCAATGGAAGTGACATTCCGCAGCTTTGCCGGCATGCCAGCCCCCGTTCCTAAAAAAAACACATCCACAAAGAACACCTCTCTCAACCGTTCCATTTCCATTATGGTAACTATAGCACAAACTTAATCTGTTTGCTCGATACATGCTATTGGCTAAAATAGTGAAATCTAATGTAAAATACATAAAGCAACTGTAGATTTTAGAAAAGAGGTACATAACCATGGAACAAAATTTAACTTCATTGATTATGATTTTTGGGGCAACTGGGGATTTGGCAACACGAAAACTGTTTCCATCCCTGTACAGGCTGTATGACCGGGGAAGATTACATAAATTTGCTGTCGTCGGTGTCGCAAGAAGAACCCTGTCCAATGATTCGTTTCAGCAATCTGTTAAGGATTCAGTCACCGCAGCCTTGGGCGAGAAAGATAATCTTGATGAGTTTGCTTCTCATTTTTATTACCAATCTCATGACGTGGCCGACTCGGATTCCTATATAACCTTGAAAAACTTTGCTGACGAAATCGATGCCCACTATCAGCTCGAGGGGAACCGAATTTTCTATTTGGCGATGGCACCGCAGTTTTTTGGACCCATTGCCCTGCATTTGAAGTCGGATGGACTAACCGATGTAAAAGGCTATAAAAGACTGGTCATTGAAAAACCGTTCGGCCATGATTTGGAATCGGCCAAAGTTTTAAACGAACAAATCAGAACCGCATTCGATGAAAAAGAAATTTATCGGATTGACCACTATTTAGGCAAAGAAATGGTCCGCAATATCGAAGTGATCCGTTTTGCCAACGCCATTTTTGAACCGCTGTGGAATAATCGGTACATATCCAATATACAGGTGACCTCCAGCGAAGTTCTCGGGGTCGAAGAGCGGGGCCGGTACTATGAATCAAGCGGCGCATTAAGGGATATGCTGCAAAACCATATGCTGCAGATGGTCGCGCTGCTGGCGATGGAACCGCCAATCAGCCTAACGACGGACGAGGTTCGTTCTGAAAAGGTAAGAGTGTTCCGGTCACTTAGAACCATCGAAGGTGACGAGGTGAAAAATTATTTTGTCCGCGGCCAATACGGGGAAGGCGTGATTGAAGAGAAGGAAGTTCCTAAATATCGCGATGAACCGATGGTCGATCAAGAGTCCAATACTGAAACGTTTGTTGCCGGGAAGGTCATGATTGACAATTTCCGCTGGGCCGGGGTACCTTTTTACATCCGGACAGGAAAACGGATGACCACCAAAACAACAAAAATTGTTGTTCAATTCAAGGACATCCCGATGAATTTATATTATCAAACGGAAAAAATGTTGAATCCAAACCTGCTGGTCATTCATATCCAGCCAGAGGAAGGGATTACCCTGCACTTGAACGCGAAAAAAGCCGGCGGACATCTCGAAGCGCAAACGGTTAAGCTTAGTTTCGCCAACACCGGGATTCAGGCAATGAATACCCCTGAAGGCTATGAAAAATTGCTTTACGACTGCATGCGTGGTGACGCCACTAATTTTACCCATTGGGATGAGGTCGCCTATTCCTGGGCATTTGTCGATAAAATTTCCGCCGTTTGGGAACAAGAAAAAGCGGCATTTCCGAATTATCAATCAGGGTCGATGGGGCCAAAGGAAGCGGATGAGCTATTGGAAAAGGACGGTTTCTTCTGGTGGCCTGTTACTGACCTGGATGTTGATGTTTGTAAGTAATCATAAAAGCTCCATCTTGCTTTTTCCTAGGCAAGCTGGAGCTTTTAGTCTTCTTCATTTGTAACGGGTAAGGAACGTAGAAAATCCTTGTTAAAGCTGGTGGCTGTTCCAATTTTATGATTCGGGTCAACCTGATGGGAGCCGGCATTTTCAATAATGGTTTTACCGTACTTTTCGCGTAGTGTGGAAATCGTTTTTAGCAGCGGTTCCTTCTTGGCTTCTTTTTCAAAAGAAAATAAATCCAACTGTTTATAGGCATGGTCGTGTTCGATCAAATCATATCCGGTTATTCCCAACAAGCGTACAGGATCGCCGTTCCAATTCTTTAGAAAAAGCTCCTTGGCGAATAGCGCAAGCTCGTCTTTGCTGCCGATTGGATTTGCAGTTTTCTTGCTTCTTGTAATGGTCTTGCGGTCTTTAAAGCGGATCGTAATGCCGACTGTTGTGGCTAAAACATTTTTACGCTTTAGCCGAACGGATACGGTCTCTGCCAATGATTCAAGGACATGAAATAGTTCCTGTTGATTGGTAACGTCTCTAGGAAGAGTGGTTGAGTTGCCGATGCTTTTAAATTCCTCAATGGCCTCCGGGTCTACAGGGCGTTGGTCAATTCCATTTGCCCGCTCCTTCAAACGAGTTCCGTTTATTCCAAGCAATGTTTTTAACTGGATGTCATTTGCTTTTGCCAGTTCGCCAATTGTGTGAATCCCAATCGTTTTTAGCTTCTCGGATGTCTTTTTGCCGACCCCATGCATCTCGTTTGTGTTGAGCGGCCAGAGTTTTGCCGGAATATCCCGTTTGCGTAATATCGTGATTCCCATCGGCTTTTTCATATCGGATGCCGTTTTCGCCAAAAATTTATTGGGGGCAATGCCGATGCTGCACGGCAAATCAAGCTGTTCCAGAATCCGTTTTTGAATGCTTTGGGCAATTTCAATCGGACTGCCAAACTCAAAGCTGTCTGTAATGTCCATATAGCCCTCATCAATCGACACAGGCTCAACAAGGTGGGTATAGTGTCTAAGTATTTCAAACATCCCCATTGAGGCAGCACGATAGCGATCAAAATTAGGCGGTTTGACAATTAGTTGGGGACAAAGCTTTTTTGCTTCCCAAAGCGGCATCGTTGTTTTCACGCCAAACTTCCGCGCCTCATAGCTGCAGGTAACAATAATCCCGCGCCGTTCCTCAACATTACCGGCTATCGCAACCGGCTTCCCCTTCAGCGTTGGATCGTAAGCCATCTCCACCGAAGCATAGAAGCTGTTCATATCGACATGCAAAATGACGCGGCCGTTTTTCGGATACATTTCCTTCACCTAACAACCACCTCCTTACACTTTTAGTATATCAAAAAAAGAAGAGCCCCGCAGAAAAGGCTCCTCTTCCATGTATTATTGGTTTGTCACTTCATCGATAATCGCCAGCGTCATTTCCGCGAGCTTATATAATTCTTCAAGCGGCATCCGCTCGTTAGTCGTGTGGATTTCTTCATAGCCGACAGCAAGGTTTACGGTTGGAATGTTGAACCCATTAAATACGTTGGCGTCGCTGCCGCCGCCGCTATGCTGCAGCTCGCAGCTGCGGCCGATTTTTGTCGCTGCTTTACGGGAAACTTCGACTACATGGTCGCCTTCGCCGAACTTAAAGCCCGGGTACATGACTTGTACATCAACCTCGGCTCTGCCGCCCATTTCAGAAGCAACTGTTTCAAATGCATCCTTCATTTTCGCAACCTGGGCTTCCATTTTTTCAGGTATTAAGGAACGTGCTTCCGCTAAAATATCGACACGGTCGCAAACAATATTCGTCGCCTGCCCGCCTTCAAAACGGCCAATGTTGGCAGTTGTTTCATGGTCGATTCTGCCTAGTGGCATTTTGGCAATTGATTTAGCAGCGATTGTAATCGCGGACACGCCTTTCTCCGGTGCAACCCCGGCATGGGCGGTTTTCCCGTAAATAACCGCTTTGACTTTAGCTTGTGTTGGCGCGGCAACCACAACGTTACCGACCAATCCGTCGCTGTCAAGTGCATAACCATACTTTGCCTTCAATAACGAAGGGTCGATCGCTTTTGCGCCAAGCAGACCGGATTCTTCGCCGACAGAGATGACGAATTGAATCAAACCGTGCGGCAAATCGTTTTCCTTTAACAACCGGATGGTTTCAAGCATGACCGCAATACCGGTTTTATCATCGGCACCGAGGATTGTTGTACCATCAGTCACGACATAGCCATCTTTGATCGACGGTTTTACACCCTTCGCCGGTGTTACCGTATCCATGTGGCAGGAAAAATATATCGGGTCGACACCCTCCTTCGTCGCCGGAAGTGTACAAATTAAGTTGCCGGCGCCATGTCCTGTCACAGCCGTTGTATCGTCTTCAAAAACATCGAGACCCAAATCGGTAAATTTTTGCTTTAATACATTGGCGATTTCAGTCTCAAATTTTGTTTCTGAGTCAATTTGGACTAGCTCTAAAAATTCATTTAAAAGACGTTCTTGATTCACCATTGTGTCAAAACCTCCATTAATATGTACTACTCACTATTTTAGTATACCTTTTACTTTTCATGCCATCAATGAAGGCAGGCTAAAATAACCTGCCTTCAGAAAAATATTACAAAGGTATATTCCCATGCTTCTTATATGGACGTGACTCTTTTTTATTACGAAGCATTTCCAACGATTGAACAATTTTGATTCTCGTTTCCCGTGGGTCAATGACATCATCGACCATGCCCCGGGATGCCGCCACATACGGGTTGGCAAATTTGTCACGGTATTCCTCAATTTTTTGCTGTCTGACCAGCTCGGGATTATCGCTGTTTTGAATTTCTTTGGCAAAAATGATGTTGGCGGCACCCTGCGGACCCATCACCGCGATTTCGGCATTCGGCCAAGCAAAAACAAGGTCTGCACCGATTGACTTACTATTCAGTGCTACATAAGCACCCCCATATGCCTTTCGTAAAATAACCGTCAGCTTTGGTACGGTCGCCTCCGAATAGGCATATAAAATTTTGGCCCCGTGGCGGATGATGCCCCCATGCTCCTGCTTTACACCCGGGAAGAAACCGGTAACATCCTCAAATGTGATGATTGGTATATTAAAAGAATCACAGGTTCTAATAAACCTTGACGCTTTATCGGAGGAATCAATGTCCAAACCGCCGGCCATTACCTTAGGCTGGTTGCAAACAAGCCCGACTGTTTCACCTTTGATTCTTGCAAAGCCTACGACAATATTTCGGGCAAAATCCTTTTGGATTTCCATGAATGAACCTTGGTCGACCACCTGCTCTACAACTGTCCGAACATCATAAGGCCGAACTGCATCAAATGGAATCACATCCGTCAGATCCGGACGATAATCGTCAGCTTCAGCCACATCCAGCCGCGGTGGCTTTTCTTCATTATTTTGCGGCAAATAGCTTAATAGATTGCGAACCTGCTGTAACGCTTCCTGCTCTGTCGCAGCACTAAAGTGGGCATTACCGCTGATCGTGTTATGTACGCGCGCCCCGCCGAGGTCCTCCGCGCTGATTTTTTCACCGGTCACCGTTTCAATTACCTTTGGACCAGTAATAAACATCTGGGAGGTTTCTTCCACCATAAACACAAAATCAGTTATTGCAGGCGAATATACGGCCCCTCCGGCACAAGGCCCCATAATAACGGAAATTTGTGGAATCACGCCGGAATAAATCGAATTACGAAAAAAAATGTGGCCATAACCGTCAAGAGAGACTACCCCTTCTTGAATCCGCGCACCGCCAGAGTCATTTAGCCCAACAAACGGTGTTCCATTTTTGGCGGCCAAATCCATAACTGTGGCGATTTTCTTGGCATGCATTTCCCCCAAGGCACCGCCAAACACGGTAAAATCTTGAGAGAATAGATAAATTGGCCGGCCATTCACTTTCCCGTAGCCTGTTACAACACCATCCCCCGGCCCTTTCTGCTCATCCAATCCAAAATCATTGGTGCGGTGTTCAATAAACGGATTTAATTCAACAAAGCTGTCTTTATCCACAAGCAGTTCAATCCGTTCGCGTGCGGTCAATTTTCCCTTTTCATGCTGTTTTTCAATCCGTTCGTCCCCGCCGCCAAGCTCCACCTCTCTTCGTTTATCATACAATTCGTTAATTTTTTCATAGATGTCCATCCCATTACCCCTTCTTTCCTTTCTTTTCGCATAGTTCTACTAGGACGCCATGTGCCGACTTAGGATGCATAAAAGCAATATCAGCCCCGCCGGCACCCGGCCTTGGTGCTTCATCTATCATGCGAATGCCTTGTTCCCTCATATCTGCAATTCTTTCCTCAATGGATTCAACCCCGAGCGCCACATGATGGATGCCCTCGCCGCGTTTTTCAATAAACTTGGCAATCGTGCTGTCCGCCGACATCGGCTCAAGCAATTCAAGCTTTGTTTCGCCTGCTTGCAAAAATGCTACCTTAACCTGCTGGCTTTGCACCTCTTCAATGGCTAATAACGGCAGTTTGAGCACCTCCGTGTAAAACGGAAGTGAATCCTCTAATGACTTAACAGCAATACCGATGTGATCCACTTTTTTAATCATAGTTACCCCTCTGTTTCAATATTAACATTTATTAGACAATTATTGTATTCGGGAAAAAGTTCATAAATCCTTCCTATATTGTGAAGGTTCTTCCGTTGTTTGATTAGGCTTTTCCTAGTAAAATAAAAGAAAGCTTGTTTTAAGGGGGTTTCTTATAATGTCTAAAAAGAAACATAGAAAAATTGTTGTTTATTTAATGCTAATCGCCATGCTTGCTTCGACCCTCCTGATTGGAATTGGCCAATTTATCCGGTAAATATAAAATGGGATTGTTCACTGTGAACAATCCCTTTTGCTTTTTATTGAATGGCCCCGTGCTCACGAGCCAACAGTTCAAACGATTTTTCGGAAGATGTGATCAATATTTTTGTTCCTAATGGAATTAATGGATAAAGCGAAGTAATCACTTCATTTTGTGTACGGATACACCCTTGTGAAACATATTTTCCGATTGTAGCCGGCTGATTGGTGCCATGAATCCCGTAAGTCCTGCCGTCGGTATCCTGAGCATCAAAACCAATCCATGCTGATCCAAGCGGGTTACGGGAATCCCCTCCCGGAATGTCCTTCTTTCGATAGTATGGATTTTTCGCTTTGACGATGATGGTAAACAACCCTTCCGGCGTTAATTCCTGGGTTTTGCCAGTCCCGACACTTACGACTGTTTGGACCTTGTTATCCTCAATCAATGCCAGTTCGTTATTACTTTTATTGACAATGACAAACGGATCTCCAGGTAGAGGGTTTGGCCCGAGTGGCCAAAGCGGGGAAGCAATCAGGATTGACAAAAAGAATTTGATCATGTTTATCAACCTGCCTTTTTCCCCTTAGTATGGTTCCATCGGCCTCCTCTAATACATTTTTTAGAGCATTTTTTCCAGGAATTCCTGAGCCCGTTTGCTGTTTGGTTTTGTAAAGAATTCTTCCGGTGCAGCATCCTCCACAAGCACGCCGCCATCGAGAAACAGGACACGGTCCGCTACCTCTTTGGCAAAGCCCATTTCATGGGTTACAATCGCCATCGTCATGCCCGTATGTGCCAGTGACTTCATGACTTCCAGTACTTCTTTGACCATCTCGGGGTCCAGGGCCGAGGTTGGTTCATCAAACAGCATAACCTCCGGCTGCATGGCCAACGCTCTAGCAATGGCTACCCTTTGCTTTTGCCCGCCGGACAATCTTGTCGGATACTCATTTGCTTTATCTGATAATCCTACTCTTTCTAGCAATTCGTATGCGAATTTTTCCGCTTCCGCCTTTGCCAGTCCTTTAACCTTAATAGGGGCGTAAGTAAGATTTTGCAGAACCGTTTTATGTGGAAATAGGTGAAAATGCTGAAACACCATGCCGACATTTTGCCGTACCTTCATGATATTTGTTTTTTGGTCAGTTACCTCTTGGTCTCCAACCCAGATTCTTCCGCTAGTTGGCGCTTCAAGGAGGTTCATGCAGCGGAGAAAGGTCGATTTCCCGGAGCCCGACGGCCCAATAATCGCCACAACTTCACCTGTCTTAATTGTCGTGGAAATTCCTTTTAAAACTTTCAATTTACCGTAAGATTTATGCAAGCCTTCTACCTTAATCACTGCGTCTCATTCTCCTTTCCAGCGCTTTTCCGAGGAACGTCAGGGTAATGACCATTAAGTAATAAATCACCCCAGCGATGATTAATGGCTCAAAATAGGAATAATATTCAGCACCGACCTGATAAGAACGGCGCATAATATCCATGACCCCGATGGTTGTCACAATAGCCGATTCCTTTGTTAAGGTAATAAATTCGTTCATTAATGCCGGCAGGATATTCTTAAGCGCCTGTGGCAGGATGATATCCCACATCATTTTTCTGTACGGAACACCAAGAGCCATCGCCGCTTCCTGCTGGCCTTTGTCCACAGCAAGGATGCCGGCCCGAATAATCTCGGAAATATAAGCTGCCGAATTGAGCGCAAATGATAATACAGCCGCCGCATATGGCTCAATTTGATAGCCAAAAATTTGAGGTGAACCGTAATATATTAACATCAACTGCAATACGAGCGGTGTACCGCGGAAAATGGATGTATAAATATCGGCGAACCAGCCGAGAGCTTTAATTGAACTAATTTTAAAAAGAGATAAGATAATGCCAAAGATAAACCCCAAAACCCCTGCGAGAATAACAATTTTCAATGTAATCATTATTCCTTTTAAAATATAGGGCAAGGAGGGAATGAATTGCATAAAATCCAAATTCATCGATGTACCTTCCTTTCATAAAAAAATAGCAGAGACGCCTGGTAAAATTAGCTTTCCCAAACGTCTCCCAGTCATGTTTTTTAGTTTTCGCCGCCAAACCACCTCACTACTAATTTGTCTAGTTCACCGTTTTCTTTCATTTTCTTTAATTCAGCATTAAATTTCTCAGTCAAATCACTATTTTTCTGGAATGCAATGGCTGAACCGGCTTCCTCCGGGTCATCGCTCAATGTGAAGCCTTTTAAGTCTTTATCATTCGCGAAATAGCCTTTGGCAACAGTGTCCTCGATAATCGCAGCATCAAATCGGCCTGACTTGATCTCCTGAATCAATTCCGGAATCCGGTTGCGGTCCTGGATAGTAAGCGCTACTTTTTCATTGATTTCTTTTGCTTTTCCTTCTTGGATCGATCCAAGCTGAACACCGACAGTCTTGCCTTTTAAATCCTCAATGGACTCAATCCCGCTATCCTGCTTAGAGACGATCATGTGCTGTGCTGTATAATAAATATCGCTGAAATCCACGTTTTTCTTTCTTTTTTCGGTAGGAGTCATCCCTGCCAAAACAAAGTCTGCCTGCCCTGACTTAAGAGCTTGAACCAAGCCATTGAATTCCATATCCTTGATTTCAAGTTCATAACCAAGCTTGCTGGTGATTGCTTTTGCTAAATCAACATCAAATCCGATAATCTCGTCGCTTTTCTCTGTTTCGATATATTCAAATGGTGCATAGTCAGCAGAAGTCGCCATTACCAAAACCTTTTTATCGCCACTGGCTTTGCCAGCTTTCTCACTAGTGCCACAAGCGGCAAGTACGCCGATCGTCAACATCAAAGTTAATAATAAAATTAAACCTTTTTTCATCTCGTTTTCCCCCTGAAGTTTAGTAGATTGATAAATTAATAATTATTCAATGTAATGAATTTTAACACATGAACATAATTATGCAAATATATTTTTAAAAATTCGCCGAAATTTTTTTCGAGTAATTTTTTCCATTAAAAAACCAACCTCCAAGAAGGAGATTGGCATATTAATGGATTAGACTTCTTCACAGTATTTCTCAAATTCCTGCTGCAGCTTAGCAACGACGGTTGCCGGGTCATAGCCCTCTATTTGGTGACGTTCCACCATGGAACAAATTTTGCCGTCCTTTAACAGGGCAAATGATGGTGAGGATGGTGGGTAGCCAGTGAAATAGCTGCGTGCTGTTTCAGTTGCCTCTTTATCCTGTCCGGCAAAAACCGTGACAAGATGATCAGGGCGCTTATCATAATGTATGGCATAGGATGCCGCAGGACGGGCGATACCGCCGGCACAGCCGCAAACGGAATTAATCATGACTAAAGTTGTTCCTTTTTTCGATAAAGCTTCTTCCACCTCTTCTGGTGTCTTTAGCTCCTCATAGCCGGCAGCCGAAATTTCCTGACGTGCCTGGCGGACAACATCATTCATAAAAATATTAAAATCCATGCTCATTGAATTCACTCCTTTAAACCTCTATATAACATCATCATAACAGTTGTAATAGGTTGATTCAAATGATTATTACCGGCCGCGAAAGAAAACTGCCGGGGAACGGCAGTCAGGCTGTCGAGAAACTTTCGACAGCCTTTATTTTATATAACAACTTTAACAATTCACCGCGTTAATTTGTTATAATGGTGTTAATCAAAACTATTCGATATGTCTGTTGATTTACGCTCCAGGCACTTCGCTTTCCGCGGGCGTGCCTGGGAGCCTCCTGATATGAACGAAACTGTCAAGGCCCCAGCTCCACCCCTAGGTTTCGATCCATTTTTGACCAACTCTAAGAAGAGAAGCTATT
>NZ_JAMBOX010000099.1 GCF_023715785.1 Neobacillus niacini | reverse complement strand
CCCTCTATCTCAGCGGTAGCCACCAGACCTACTGGGGCACCGACGATGCCGATGAGCAGCTGCAGGCCGGCCTCAACGCCGCCGTGGACGATATCAACTGGTCGCTAAGCTACAGCCTGACAAAAAACGCCTGGCAGCAGGGGCGCGATCAAATGCTGGCGATCAATATCAATATCCCCTTCAGCCACTGGCTGCGTTCCGACAGCCGCTCGGTCTGGCGGCACGCCAGCGCCAGCTACAGCCTGTCGCACGATCTCAATGGCCGCATGACCAATCTGGCGGGCCTGTACGGCACCCTGCTGGAAGACAACAACCTCAGCTATAGCGTGCAGACCGGCTATGCCGGCGGCGGCAACGGCGACAACGGGAGCACAGGCTACACCG
>NZ_JAMBOX010000098.1 GCF_023715785.1 Neobacillus niacini | reverse complement strand
AATAATCTCCACCACGATATAGAACCGTCACGTTAGCACCAGCTTTTTCCAACTCCAAAGCAGCATCGATAGCCGAATTCTTACCACCGATAATTACAACATCTTGATCAAAATACGGATGTGCCTCTTTAAAATAATGGAACACTTTAGGTAAATCCGCACCTTCAACTTCTAATGTATTATGCTGACCATAATAGCCTGTCGCGATTGTTAAAAATCGACATTCATAAACATCTTTCGTCGTAGTAATAGTAAATTTATTATTCATTTTTTTAACAGTTAATACTTCTTCAAATGCATTTACTTTTAATTGATGATGTTTTACAACTTCTCGGTAATAAACTAGCGCTTGATTACGTCTTGGTTTACTTTCTTCAACGATAAAC
>NZ_JAMBOX010000097.1 GCF_023715785.1 Neobacillus niacini | reverse complement strand
ACGTGGAGCTCAACGCGCATATGCTGCGGTTGGCGCTGCAAGGGTCGGAGCTGGTGCCGGGTGAGAATGCGGCTGCGATTTCTGGGGATGCGCGCTTGGGGAGCTGGCAAGGTCGTATTTGCTGTCGCAAAGCGTGATCGAGCGGTTGAGCCGGTTGTATGACCCGGCCGCGCTGGAAGCGGTCATGGACGGCGTGGTGATCGATCTTTCCAACGAAGAGTCGACCGAGGCTTCGGCTAAGGCGCTGCACGCTGCGTTGCATGATGAAGCGCTGAAGAACGAAGTGCGGGTTGTGCCTTCGTATGACGCGGTTCGCGAACAGCGGGCGCTGCATGTCGAGCGGACGCATCATGGCAACGTGCGGGTCTCGGTCATCGACCAGGAATTCCAGC
>NZ_JAMBOX010000096.1 GCF_023715785.1 Neobacillus niacini | reverse complement strand
CTCTCGTCCGGCCTGCCGGTCAGCGAAAACATGAGCGACGAAGAGGTCGGCATGCTGATCTTCGCCCCCGGCTTTTACACTGCTGAGCAGGTCACCGACGTGTCGGGCCGCGGCGTCGGCATGGATGTGGTTAAGCGAAACATCCAGGAGATGGGCGGCCACGTCGAGATCGCCTCGAAGCAGGGCAAAGGCACCACCATCCGTATTCTGCTGCCGCTGACGCTGGCAATCCTCGACGGCATGTCGGTGCGCGTGGCGGACGAAGTCTTTATCCTGCCGCTTAACGCGGTAATGGAATCCCTGCAGCCGCGCGGCGAAGAGCTGAAGCCGCTGGCGGGCGGCGAATGCGTGCTGGAAGTGCGCGGCGAATACCTGCCGCTGGTCGAGCTGTGGAA
>NZ_JAMBOX010000095.1 GCF_023715785.1 Neobacillus niacini | reverse complement strand
TGGCGGAACTGACCGCCGTTGGCAAATATATCCAGTTCTGGTGGCCGGAAATCCCTACCTGGGCCTCGGCGGCGGTCTTCTTCATCGCCATCAACGCCATTAACCTGACCAATGTCAAAGTGTTCGGTGAAATGGAATTCTGGTTCGCGATTATCAAAGTGGTCGCCGTAGTGGCGATGATTTTGTTCGGCGGCTGGCTGCTGTTCAGCGGCAACGGCGGCCCGCAGGCGACGGTACGTAACCTGTGGGACCAGGGGGGCTTCCTGCCGCACGGCTTTTACGGGCTGGTGATGATGATGGCGATCATCATGTTCTCCTTTGGCGGCCTGGAGCTGGTGGGCATCACCGCCGCGGAAGCGGATAATCCGGAGCAAAGCATTCCTAAAGCCACCAATC
>NZ_JAMBOX010000094.1 GCF_023715785.1 Neobacillus niacini | reverse complement strand
GGTTACAGCGCTGGGATATTATTGAGTACGGCGCCGAGTATTGTGTATTACAGCTGCGTCGGCAGCATGCCTGCGGTTTCGATTATCTGGCGCAGCTCCGCTACCAGTTGCTGCGTAACCAGCTGATAGCGGAGCTAACGCTTACCCACTATGGGGAGGTCCCTGCGCTTTACGGCTGCGGCTTTCATCCCTTTTTCCCTTTCGATGAACGCAGCAAGGTTCAGTTCCAGGTCAGCGGTTACTGGCCGGAAGGGGAGAATCACTTACCTCTCAACTGGCAAGGAAACTTGCCCGACTATCCCAATTTCAGCGTGGCTCAGTTCGGTGAAGATCGTTGGCTGAACGTGGGTTATTCCGGCTGGGGCGGGCGGGCGAGGGTAAGCAATGACGTGATGAG
>NZ_JAMBOX010000093.1 GCF_023715785.1 Neobacillus niacini | reverse complement strand
CTTGTACACGGCGTTCAATATCTGGGAAGCGACGCACTAATTGTAGGGCGATAGAAACAGAATACTCTGCAATTGTTTCAGGTGAATAACTAGGAACGTTAGATATCACAATATTGTGTTTTTTAGCTAAATCTAAATCATACATATCAAATCCAGCAGTACGTTGTGCAATTTGTTTAATACCGTAAGATTCTAATTTAGGATAAACGTCATTTTCTAACTTACCAAATTGCATTGTAGTTACGCCATCGTAATCTTTTAATTGATCGACTGTAGCACTTGATAATAGCTCTTTAGAAGTAGTTACTTCGACATTATTCTTTTTCCCCCAATTTAATGCCATCTCTTTCTCATAATCACGCGTACCAAAGAACATAATTTTTGTCATTATTAAAAAC
>NZ_JAMBOX010000092.1 GCF_023715785.1 Neobacillus niacini | reverse complement strand
GCGTATTCCGTGCGGCGAGCGGCAGAACCACCGCGTGGAGTATCGCGTCGCGGGGGCGGACGCCAACCCGTATCTGGTGATGGCGGCGATTTTCGCCGGCATTCTGCACGGGCTGGATAACCCCCAGCTGCCTTTACAGGAAGAGGTGGAAGGTAACGGTCTGGAGCAAGAGGGCCTGCCGTTCCCGATCCGCCAGAGCGATGCGCTGTGGGAGTTTATGCAGAACGATCACTTGCGTGAGCGCCTCGGCGAGCGTTTCTGCCATGTTTTCCATGCCTGTAAGCATGATGAATTACTGCAGTTTGAGCGTCTTATCACAGAAACCGAAATTGAGTGGATGTTGAAAAACGCCTGATGGTCGCCCCGCGAGGGGCCCATAAGTTTGGTAATCAGTAGCATCATAC
>NZ_JAMBOX010000091.1 GCF_023715785.1 Neobacillus niacini | reverse complement strand
CGTTCCGCGCCTGCGGGGTCTCCCCTGTCCCGTACTCCCGCAGGAGTCTTCGCACCTTCCGCTCCAATCAACAGGAGATAATCAACCTGAAGTATTGCAACACACCTTTTCCAACCTGAATAAATGTATCGCACTCTTTTTCATGTTCTGGCAAGCTGCGGTTAGAAGCGCTTGCTCACTTGCTTTTTTTTCCTCGCAACCGGCAGTAGCGAAGCCCATGCAGCTCTTTGGAGTCTGCGAAGCTTCGCTCAATTTTTTCCTTTCTAAATTTATAAAGTTTTTTTCCTGATTTAGATAAGCGATTTACTCTTATCTTTTCCTTGTACTCCTCCCACTGATTCATCAATAGACACAAATTCAAATTCACTTTGGCTAGACTCTTTAGGCTTAAACATTGAATTCACC
>NZ_JAMBOX010000090.1 GCF_023715785.1 Neobacillus niacini | reverse complement strand
AACTAGCTCCTTTCGTATTGCAGCTCTGATTTGGTTTGTTTTTCCAGTAACCATTCTAACCAAATTAACCTACGTATTTACGAGTAGGAGCTAGTTTCGTTCATGATAACTCGGCGCAAGCGCCTGCGGGGTCTCCCAATGCTCCGTACTCCCGCAGGAGTCTTCGTGCCTTCCGCGCAAATCAACAGGTGTTACTAATTCGACGAGCACCTCAACTAATAATTAATGAAAACAAGTAGTGAAATAATTTTTAAGACAAAAGAGTCTAGTTAAACTGAATATGAATTTGTGTCTATTGATGAATCAGTGGGAGGAGTACAAGGAAAAGATAAGAGTAAATCGCTTATCTAAATCAGGAAAAGAACTTTATAAATTTAGAAAGGAAAAAATTGAGCGAAGCTTCGCAGA
>NZ_JAMBOX010000008.1 GCF_023715785.1 Neobacillus niacini | reverse complement strand
CAAGATGAGATTTCCCATAGCATCAAGCTAGTAAGATCCCTGAAAGATGATCAGGTTGATAGGTCAGAGGTGGAAGCGTGGCGACATGTGGAGCTGACTGATACTAATCGATCGAGGACTTAACCAAGTCATATTTTATGAATAAGCGAAACTCGTTTTTACTACTTCTTCTGCATTATCTAGTTTTGAGGGAATGAACCCTTTAAAATAAATAGTCTGGTAACAATGGCGAGAAGGTCACACCCGTTCCCATCCCGAACACGGAAGTTAAGCTTCTCAGCGCCGATGGTAGTTGGGGCGAAAGCCCCTGTGAGAGTAGGACGTTGCCAGGCTGAGCCCCTTTTGGGGCTATTATTTTGTCAAACTTTATAGTTGGCCCCTTGGTCAAGCGGTTAAGACACCGCCCTTTCACGGCGGTAACACGGGTTCGAATCCCGTAGGGGTCACCAACCATAATGGAGGATTAGCTCAGCTGGGAGAGCATCTGCCTTACAAGCAGAGGGTCGGCGGTTCGATCCCGTCATCCTCCACCATTTATATCTTTGTTTGTTTTGAGCCATTAGCTCAGTCGGTAGAGCAACGAGCAAAGCTTCCATGAATTAGCTGCGAGTTGTACACGCCGAGCCGCTGCTTGAATAAGCTTGCTGAGGCGGGGACATCTGACGACGGAATAAAAGATTAGGGAATCATCTCAATATGAGCCATTAGCTCAGTCGGTAGAGCATCTGACTTTTAATCAGAGGGTCGAAGGTTCGAGTCCTTCATGGCTCACCATTTAAATATGCGGGTGTGGCGGAATTGGCAGACGCACCAGACTTAGGATCTGGCGCCGCAAGGCGTGGGGGTTCGACTCCCTTCACCCGCACCATTTCATTCATGCGGAAGTAGTTCAGTGGTAGAACACCACCTTGCCAAGGTGGGGGTCGCGGGTTCGAATCCCGTCTTCCGCTCCACAAGTGCTTAAATAATGCGCCCGTAGCTCAATTGGATAGAGCGTCTGACTACGGATCAGAAGGTTATGGGTTCGACTCCTTTCGGGCGCGCCATTATTTTTACGGGAAGTAGCTCAGCTTGGTAGAGCACTTGGTTTGGGACCAAGGGGTCGCAGGTTCGAATCCTGTCTTCCCGACCATTCGAAACATTACCGTGAATTTCATGGGGCCTTAGCTCAGCTGGGAGAGCGCTTGCATGGCATGCAAGAGGTCAGCGGTTCGATCCCGCTAGGCTCCACCAAAACTCAATCCTATATATGGCGGTGTAGCTCAGCTGGCTAGAGCGTACGGTTCATACCCGTAAGGTCGGGGGTTCGATCCCCTCCGCCGCTACCAATTTTTAAATTGATAATCCGGAGGAATACCCAAGTCTGGCTGAAGGGATCGGTCTTGAAAACCGACAGGCGGGTTAAACCGCGCGGGGGTTCGAATCCCTCTTCCTCCGCCATCTTTACATTTTTTATACCTTCTTATTGTCGCGGGGTGGAGCAACAAGCGTTGCTTCGATGAATATTCTGCGAGTTGTATCAATCGAGCTGCTGCTTGAATAAGCTTACTGAGATTGATACAGTCCTACGTTAGCATATAGCATGACGTAACCTTATATTTTTTATTGTCGCGGGGTGGAGCAGTCCGGTAGCTCGTCGGGCTCATAACCCGAAGGTCGCAGGTTCAAATCCTGCCCCCGCAATACGGTCTGGTAGTTCAGTTGGTTAGAATGCCTGCCTGTCACGCAGGAGGTCGCGGGTTCGAGTCCCGTCCAGACCGTTAAAATTACTCAGTAGGGGTAACCTGCTGTTTATATAGATTTTGGTGTGGCTCAGTAGCTCAGTCGGTAGAGCAATGGACTGAAAATCCATGTGTCGGCGGTTCGATTCCGTCCTGAGCCACCATTTATTGTTTTGGCGGTTGTGGCGAAGTGGTTAACGCATCGGATTGTGGTTCCGACATTCGTGGGTTCGATTCCCATCAGCCGCCCCATTATCATTGGGCTATAGCCAAGCGGTAAGGCAACGGACTTTGACTCCGTCATTCGTAGGTTCGAATCCTGCTAGCCCAGCCATTTTTTAAAATGGCGGCATAGCCAAGTGGTAAGGCCAAGGTCTGCAAAACCTTTATCCACCGGTTCGAATCCGGTTGCCGCCTCCATATTATTTTGCCGGTGTGGCGGAATTGGCAGACGCGCACGACTCAAAATCGTGTTCCTTCTGGAGTGTCGGTTCGACCCCGACCACCGGTATCGTTTTTTTTTAAGTATAATCGAATTTTAATTTCGCTATGTTTAAAAAATAATCGGAAAAATTCCGGCTAAATTGGGAAATACCTATATTTACTTGAAAATAAGGGGAGTTTTTCCGTTTATATTATCCAAATCTAAGTATTTTGTCTTGTTTAGAGCGAATATCTCCGCTTATATTTGCTTTTTAAGCTTCCTCTATACACATTAACAGGAAATTCTCCGTCTATGAATTCTCATACCTCTACGAATGTCAACAATGAATAATAACAGAGCCAAATAAAATATTATGGGCCTATAGCTCAGCTGGTTAGAGCGCACGCCTGATAAGCGTGAGGTCGATGGTTCAAGTCCATTTAGGCCCATCATTTAAAGGATATATATTGTTCCGCTGTAGCCCAGTGGTAGAGCAATCGGCTGTTCTCTGATAGAATGGTATATCGATTTGTATTGTGTTTGGCATTTTGGACACGAACACGCATGCTTTTACTATCAATATCGGAGATTCTTAATTTGGCTACTTCGCTTACCCGAAGTCCACTGCCGTATATCAAGGCCAGAAGTGCTTTGTGTTTTAAGTTATTGGTTGAATGTAATAGTAAGAGAACTTTATCTTTAGTTGGGATGACAGGGAAACTTTGGGCTCTTTTCATCCTAGGAACCTTAATAGAATTCCATTCCTTTTCTAAAACGAAAGTATAGAAGAACCTATAGCTGAAATGTAGTTATTAATCGTTCCTGAAGAAAGACCCTTGTCTTTTATGAGATAAAGGATGTATTGTTGGACATCCTCTAAGGTCATATCTTCAATCGATTTATTATGTTCTTTCATATACATTAAAAAGCATTCATTCTACGCCAGTACGATTCCCTTGAGGAATCCGGAGTGCCCTTAAGTTCAAAGTATAACTCCACTTTTTGTTCATATTGTTTCATGATGTCCCCTCCTGATGATCAAATAATAGGTAGTTAAACCAATCATCAGAAGGAGGAGCCCAGTTGGGGAAAGGGAAAATATGTAGGTGTATTTTTAAAAAAATGCGTGATATAATCTTCATGTGAAAAAGTATGCTCTTTCTTGGATTGTTTGGTTTGGCGATTAAACAATACCATAAGAGACATACTTTTTCATTTTTTTATACTTTTTTTAGTCTAAGGGGGCTTTCTAAGAGCCATCGCGTAGCGATTTCGTTCTTCTCTTCTTCTTTTTTTCCATAATATAGACTAGTGCTACGCAAAGTATCATCGATGTAAACCGGAGTTTCTTGGGTTTATTGAAATGAAATGATATAACTTTCATAGAAAAGAATGCAAGGAGGAATTGAATTGACATTAGGTGAAAAGATAAAAGATTTTCGGACAAGAGCAGGATTGTCACAGGAGCAGTTAGCGGATAAACTTGGTGTATCAAGGCAGGCTGTTACAAAATGGGAAAATGACAGAGGCATTCCTGATATAAATAATTTACAATACCTTGCAAAATTATTTGATGTAAGTATTGATTCATTAGTTAATCACTTGGAAAACACTTCGACAATCGTAATCAAGGAAGATATTGATATCGAAAAATATCAGAAAAGTGGAAAATGCCGGTCGAAGTATGATGCAGTGGTGAAAGAAAAGTATCAAAATGCACTTGCCATTTATCCTTTAATAAGAAGAAAAAAGTTAAATCTGGCACAAGAAATTGTTGATTTTATTGTACAACCTGGTGTGTTACATGCCGCGGATTCATTTAACGACCTATCTTCTTACTATCTTGTTGATTTGCAAAATAAGGAGCTATTAGTGCGAGTCACCAAAACCTATATAGAGGCAAAAGAATTAAATGTTAAATTTGATGGCAGGAAATGCATCATTGACGACAACCTTTTCAAAAAAGCTACATACACATTCTAACAGATGTCTCTAAAACCTATCTGTTTTTTCAACAAGGTGAACTCTTCATATTGTTTAATATGAAGAGTTGTTTTTTTCACACCAACACCCGAACCTTTATGAGAGTTAAAAAATGATAGAGAGTACACAATAAATGGTTAGCAGAGAAACGAAACTTAGAAAGATGGCCAGACCTCGTCTAAATGCAGAAAGTGAAATGCCGGAAGCCAGTGCGTAATGTGCAGCTGTTAATCCAGACAAAATGCCCATGGTCAGAAACCAAGGCTCATAAAATAAAAGAGACCATAACACCAGGCTGTGAACATCGAGTGAAACCCAGCCATTGAAATGAAGGGTAATCACACCTGCCAGATGAAAGGCTTTTGTAATCATCCCGCTGATTCCATGTGCCATTAAATAAGCAGTACAAAAAAGGGTAGGGATTAAGATGATGAGACGGTGGATGTTTTTCCCCCCAATGAACGGCACCCATGTCGGGACGACTCTACCCCATGGCTTGACAAGGGCGATTAAAATGAACCCACAGGTCATGATTAAGACGCCCGCGATGTAACTTGCCATGTACGTCATTTTAAGATCCTCGAGCTGCCCCGGAAGACCTAATGTTCCACCTGCAGCTTGATAAAATCGGACGAAAACGGCATACATCACTGCCCAAAAGCATCCGAGGTAAGCTGGCCATACCGCTTTCTTCGCCCATTGTTCAAAGGCAGTTAACCTTTCCACTTGGGCTTCCACATGGTTTGTTTTTTCATTCATGTTCAACACTCCTCCTTTTTATCCTATTCCACAATTGGTACATCGGCCACGCCGCCGATAATAGTACGCGATCGCAGCTAGCCCAAGAGCCACTCCCCATGGCATCCAAAAAATCATCGGTCCCATCGCACCCCAGCCCTGACTGAGTAAAATATTGTCTATTGGCACGAGATGAAATACCGCGGCCAAGATGCCAAATGTAAAGACAAAACCTGCTGCGGTTACAGCTATGGCAACAATCGAAGCGGGAATCACGGCAAGCATGATGGGGACTCCTTTTCCACCAATAAACGGGAAACAGCGGGGGAAAACTTCACCCCATTTTTGAATCAAACCAAGGGTAAGGATTCCTCCGATTATACATAGAGATCCAAAAATCCATTCCGTAGTGCGCGCCATCGGATTGGCGCTCGAGAAATCCCTAAGGAATTGCGGGTCAACCCCTAAAGGAGAATATCGAGTGCCCATGAGAAACGTATCAAGGCATAAGGAATAGGGGCAAACACTGCAATTATAGTCAACCATCTCCCCCAACGAATTAATAAAGGTGTTTCACCGTTATCAGTTCGCCCACAATATTCACAGGCATGACGCGTTTTTCTTTGGTAAACAACAGCGGCCCTTATCCAAAAAAGTGCGCCAATAATACAAATGATTTGATTCAACATTTGCCAGTTAAAGCCGAATTTAAATAAAAAGGCGTAAGCCATAGCGGCAATTAACCTTGTATCCGGAATAAACAGGAGCAGTGCAAGTGAAAACCCCCATGAATAGGCAATAACAAACCACCGCGAAAAAGCCGTATATTGTGGTCTATACTGAGCTTGCTGTTGCAGATCCTTGTCCAGAAGATAGGACGGTATCAAATAGGCAGGTAAAACAATCGGTTATAAGATTAGGGCTACCATTATGATCAATAAATATCTCGCCAACAGAGAATGTCGAAATTTCATTGCTTCACTCGATATCCGATTCCCAGGATGGTTTCAATAATTTGCGGCTGGCTCGAATTTTCCTCGATTTTTTCTCATAAATGGCGAATATGGACCATTAACGTTTTATCTCCAGCTATATAGGGATTTTCCCACACCGCTTCGTAAATTTGTTCTTTAGTCAGAATTTGATTCGGATGACGAAGCAAATACGTGAAAATTTGAAATTGCTTTGCCGTTAGAATGATTTCATGATTCGATCATGTATCGACAATGCGGTTCTGGTCTAAATAAATGCTGAGATGTGATAGTTGAATGAGCGGAAGTGAAATCTTGCCAAACCGTCTTAACAGCACTTCGACACGTGCCGCCAATTCCTCAGGATGAAATGGCTTCGTCACATAATCGTCAGCAAAATGAAGGCCCTGCAGTTTATCGTCAATAGAGGTTCTAGCAGAAAGCAGAAGAATCGGTGTCTCTGGGTATTCTTTCTTAACCCGCTGGCCGATAGAGAATCCATCCAATCCAGGAAGCATGATGTCAAGGATGACGAGGTCGATACCATCCATATAATGGCGCATCATCACCTGATAGCTTTTTTATTAGATGATTCAGAAAGTCCCAGATTATACTATAATGAATAGTGAAAACGCTTCAAAAAAAGGGGAGTGGAAGAGATTGGACATTAATGTTATATGAGCGGGGCCTGTTTTTGTTAAATGACCCGCTTGAAGCGTATTTGCCGGAGTTTAAAAATCCTCAAGTCTATCAGACTGGCAAAAATGGCGAAACTGTAATCGTGCCTGCGACAAGGTCTATTACGATTAAAGACTTATTTATGATGACATCGGGACTGACATACGGAGGAAACCTCTTTGAAACAGAACGCCAAGTGGCCCAAAAGATAGCGGCAGAATCTGAAAGCCCGGACTGGAACGTACGGAAATTGTCCCAAATGCTTGCTTCCATTCCACTTGCATTTGACCCGGGAACCCGCTGGCATTACGGATTTAGCCATGATGTTCTCGGAGCATTGATTGAGGTGTTGTCCGGTAAAAGCTTCGGTCAATTTTTAAAGGATGAAATCTTTGGCCCGCTGGGAATGGAGGATACTTTTTTCAAGATTCCTGAAGAAAAGAAACACCGGCTTTGCAGCTTATACGACCGCAACGACGCAGGCCAATTAATCAAAAATACGAGCATGGATGCCCGCTACCAGCCCGGTACTCTTATTGAAAGCGGCGGTGGCGGACTTCTGTCTACACTTGAGGATTATAGCCGATTCGGACATATGCTGGCAAATGGGGGAGAGATGGATGGTGTGCGCATTTTAGGGCGGAAGACGATCGAGCTCATGTCTACCAACCATCTATCACCAGAACTTTTAACGTATTATAACTGGGATGCGCTGAAAGGTTATGGATATGGGCTCGGAGTTCGCACATTGATCGATCCAACCACCGGGGGAAGCAATAGCTCGTTAGGTGAATTTGGCTGGATGGGTTTGGCGGGTACATGGCTTATGGTCGATGTGAAAGAAAATTTATCTGCCGTCTACATGCAGCAAATGTTTCCGAACTTTGAAGGTATTCATCAGCCAAGGCTGCGGAACGTTATTTATGGAGCACTATAAAAAGTAACCGCAGGGGCGGTTCTCATGATACTTTTCTGCATCCGAAGAGCCAGAAGAACTGTCCCTTGTTTCATCAAAAAGAAACACCGTTTGCAGTGGATCTTTTGGAGATGAAATGCCGCTAACCAAAGGTCAAGAAATTCATCAATCGGGCGCATTTCCGGCAAGAGGAAATGCGCTCTTTTTAATGAATTCGGCGATTCGATACAGTTATCACACCAGGGGAAGAATCATTCGAACCGTTGTGCCTTTTTGTGGCACACTCTTTACATTGATTGATCCTCCATGGAGGTGAACCAGTTGTTTCGTGATGGCCATTCCAAGTCCGGTTCCGCTGCCGGAGTCGCTGGTATTGGTGCCGCGGTAGTAGCGATGGAAGAGTTTATTGAGTGTATCATTGTCCATTCCTATGCCATCATCCTCAATCGTAATTATTGTTAGATGATGTTCAATCGATGAAACCGATACTGTAATGGTTGTACCGGGAGGATTGTACTTAACGGCATTTGCCAATACGTTATCGATAATCCTTTGAAACCATTTTGGGTCGACTGACGCAAACATCGGTCGATTTTCCGGCTGGAAAAGGAATTCCTTCTCATTGTTTGTTGGATCATTGATAAAATGGATGACCGTTCGGCGGATGAATTCGTTCATATCGATCCGTTCTTTGGCGATTGGCAAAGCCTGATTTTTTAGGCGATAGGTTAAGGTTAAATCTTCAAGTAAATTCATCATGTACGTTGATTTTTCTGATATGATTCCGGCGAATTCTCTTGTCTCCGATTCTGTCCAGGAATAGTCCTTTGCTTCAAGCATTTGTGCATACCCGGAAATGGAGGAAAGCGGCGTTTTTAAGTCATGGGAGAGACCGCTGATCCATTCTTCCCGCGTTTGCGCCATTTTCCTTCTATCGTCCTCATTTTGTTTTAGCGTCTCTGTTAATTGTGAAAGGGTTGCAATAAGATCCTTGTACAAACGATACGGCCTTTTTAGTTTTCCTTTTTTATTTAACATCATGGGCTGCTGATGGAGATCGTGCGGCTGTTCAAATAAACCATTGCCAAGATTTTGGATCCATTGCATCATCGTAAGTAATGGAACTCCGAATTTACGTGCATACCAGAAGGTACCCATCAATAATAGCAAAAATAAGACGACAGAAATGACAACGAAACCCCTGCTCATCGTTTTAACCAAGCTTACTTCAGGATTTGGGGATGAACGTAAATCTTGGATACCCACCATGATGGTCTGTTTTGACTCTGCATCAAAGTAAGCGGCAATGGACTCGTGTTCCTCCATTGCTAATTGGTGAAGATCCTGCAGCTGGTAAGTTACATGTCCCCTATCTGTACCGTATTGGTCAACTACTTTTCCCGCCCCATCTATCAACCGCGCCCAACCTTTTTCTGTCTTCATTTGCTGAAGTGTGGCATCGGTAAGCTGGATCCGCTGATTTTTCCAATCGACATCTTTCTTTACTGCGTTTAATAACCTGGTTTCGGTCTTCTTTTTTCCGAATAACAGCAGGTACGGCTGCGATTTCGTTTCTTCTAACAGCCAATGGGTATATTTGATAGAGTCAGAGGAATCCTGCAGTAGTAATGCAGCCAATTCGCTTTTTGTAAAATGGGCAGGTTCATGGTCAGGAGCATTGTATGACCCAATGACCTCACCTGTTTTTGTTAGGACAAGGAGCCAGCCCTTTTGATTTGCTGTCAGCTGCTTTAATTCATCATCAAACGTCGCCTTATTTCCATTGACTGTAACCCTGTTAGAAAAAAAAGACTCATCTGCCTTGGAAAGATCCTGGGTAACCTCATCATTCATGATTGTAAAGCCGATGATTGCCCAAATCGAGAGTAATAGAGTGAAAAATAGGATAAAAACAATGATTAATTGAATGAAAAACTGTACGACAAAACGTTTATGGATGTTCATCGCTGGTCCCCATCGGGTACAAATTTATAGCCCAAGCCTCTTATAGTAGTAATGTAACGCGGTTTACTAGGATTGTCCTCGATTTTCTCGCGAAGCTTTCGAATATGAACCATAACGGTATTATCCTCACCCAGAAATTCCTCGCCCCATACTTTTTCATAAAGCTGGCTTTTACTAAATAGTTGATTAGGGTGTTTACAGAAGAACAGCAGAAGCTGATAGACTTGAGCCGGTAATTCTACTGAACTTCCTTTTACGGTTACTTCCCCTGAGAGTGTGTTTACATGGAGGGGCCCATATTGGAACAACGTTTTAGAAGCATTTATGGCTTTTCCGGTGTGACGGCGTAAATGTGCTTTGATTCTAGCGACGACCTCCAGAGGATTAAAGGGTTTGGTAATATAATCGTCTGCACCTAAGGCAAAGCCCGATAGTTTATCAAAATCGGTGGTCCTTGCTGTAAGAAAGAATATAGGAGCGTCGGTCGTTTCCCTAATAAGCGGGCAAATGTCGAAACCGCTGCGGTTTGGAAGCATCACATCCAAAAGGATGAGGTCATATCGTTTTGTCTGACATAGGGCAAGTGCATCCTCAGCTGTTCCTGCGGTATCAATAAGGCTGAACCCCTCTTTCTTTAAAATGGTTGTTAACATATGTAAAATCGCTTTTTCATCGTCGACAATTAATAATTGTGGCTCACTCATAACAATCTCCCATTCTCGTTCATCTATTTTTATCATATCATTCAGTCGTCAAAAGTTTAGGAATTAAGGAAGAATTAAGGTGGAATTTTCAGTGGCTTAAGAAAGGAAAACTATAATAATGGTAAATAGTTCATGTAGAATGAAACCAGAAAGGGGAATAAGAGTATGTATGTAATGGGGAAACGGGAATTTTTAAGTTTATTTAAAGGAGTTAAATCGTTCATCGTTATTGTGATTTTACTCCTAACCTCTTATTATTCAGCCAAGTTCGCCAATGTGTTAATGTCTGGAATTGAACTTTCCGCAAAGGAAGCTGAAAATATTCACACGGTTGGTCTTTTGGGGCTTATTTTACTCCTAGGGCAATTATTTGTAGCAGGACTTTCTCATGATACTATGAACCGGGAGATACATGAACGGACGATGCGATTTTTAGTCACAAGAACATCAAGAACTTCGATCTTGTTTGGAAAGTTTTTCGGAATTTGGCTGTTTTGGTTCAGCTGTCTGGCTATTTCCTTCATTCTTATCAGTATATTTGCCGAAAGAATTGATTTTTTCATTTTTTCTCAGGTCTTGAGTTTAGTAACCTATCAAATCTGCTTGACCATCCTGCTTTCGGTGCTGATTTCTAAGCCTGGATTTACGATGTTTTTAGGAATTGTGGTTGGACTCATCTTTCCGATTTTTGGATTTTGGGTTGTGTTTACGAAGAATGTTTGGGTGAGTTGGATGAAATTTATGACCCCCTTTTATTATTTAGAGCGAGAAGACTATACCTTTTTGGTGATTTTTATTTTAGCTGGGATCATGCTCGTGATCGCCAATCTAATTTTTAACAGGAGGGAATGCTGATGATTGCGATTGAAACAAAGCAGTTGACGAAATCGTATGGAGCGGTGCCAATCGTAAAAGGAATCGATCTTATCGTCGAAAAAGGGGAAATCTTTGGTTTCTTGGGTCGGAACGGAGCGGGAAAATCGACATTTATTAACATGCTAACCGGCATTATTCAGCCAAGTTCTGGAACATACGCACTGTTAGGTGTAAATGGTCCAAATGATGATGTAAAAGAACGGATAGGAGTGATGCCTGATTACTCCACGTTATATGGGTCTTTAACCGCCTTGGAGCATTTAAAATTTCTATCCGCTTTGTCGGGAAAACCTGCAGGAAAGGAATGGTGTAGGGAGGTTCTCACATTAGTTGGCTTGGAAGAGCATGCCCGGAAAAAAGCGGCTAAATTCTCATTTGGGATGAAAAAGAAACTGGGGATTGCACTAGCCATCATCCATGATCCTGAACTTATTTTCCTGGATGAGCCCACTTCCGGTTTGGATGCAGAATCCGTGCTTCGTATCCATAAGCTGATTACCTGGCTGCAAGCAAGAGGGAAGACTATCTTCATGACCTCCCACAATCTGGCGGAAGTAGAGAAACTTTGTACAAGAATTGCCATTATGAAAGAAGGAAAGATTGCAAGCATCGGCAACATGGAGGAACTTAGATCCTTCCATCGTTCCACCATTAAGGTCAAAATCAAACATTCCCCGATACCCGTATCGGAACAGATCAAGCTGCAGCAGTGGCTGGAGTCAGCAGGAACAGATCTGGAAATGAAGGCTCCCTATGTAACCATCACCGTGGAAGATGAGAAGAAGATTGCTGAAATCATTCGGGCGATTCAGCAGTGCAGGGCAGACGTGCTTCGAGTTGAAGTGAAAGAACCAACGCTTGAGGATATATTCCTGGAAGAATAGGTTCAATGGGAATCTAAAATTGAAATTATGATTTGGATTTTTGTGGTAATATTTTAAGAGGAGTTATTTTTTAGAGATGAAATAATAAAGGGTTGAGGGGACCTGATTCTAGACTTAGAGAATCGTTTAGTGTCAGGCCCGCTGAATGAATCTTACAGTTCGAGTCGTAACAGGCTCTCGTTTAATTAAAGAACTTTTGAGTTACAAATATTTAAATACCAGGCATAATTTCCCCCGAATTAGGAATGGGTTCTTCGCCAAAAAAGGTAGGGTCAATATCGACTCCTCCGCTCAATAACAACCCATCTAGATGCTGAACAATCTCATCCATAACGGACAAATCATCACTATAAGGAATGATATAAGGGATGCCTCCAGCTAAAAGCACGGATTTTAGCACATCATTGTCCACGGATACTCTTCCTTCACCAAGTGATGCGGTTACGCCAATAATTGGTTTCATGGTAGGATTCCTCTCAATAGTCTATTTACTTACTATTCTATAAAAAACTTTAAATGCTTTTTGCTGGGATACCAATGCTATATACGGCTAATCCATTACCGTCCGAAACTTATTGATCATCGGTTCTGTCAAAATCCCTTCAGTATAAAAATGACTTACCAACACACTAAGCATCATTTCATTTTCGTCTGTCATTTCGATTTTCCCTAAAACTGTATTGATGATGTCTTTTAGCTCACTGGGATAGGCATACATCGTATTCCATGCGCGAGCTTGTAATTCCAAATCATCACCTAAGGCGGCAGCTTCGAGTTCGTCTACCGGTACAGGTTCATTGAAATGGGCATACGGATCCTCATAAACATCTGTATAAATAAACTGAATAGGATTGTATTGGTCTAGAGGATAAGAGTAACGGTCGTTCCCGAGCGTCACTACAAACTCAGTTTGTCCCAATTCAATCGAACCATTTTCGATTGCGATCTTTTCCGATAACGATGTAATCACACACTCGACATCCGGGGTAATGAACCAATAACGATTTTCACGATTTAACATCGCTGCATATTCAGCCAGCGATGTCTCCTCGAGCATTTCTTCATCCCTTAATTTCGTATATGGTTTGGGACGGTAAAAATATTCGGCATCGATATGCTTCGCATTAATGGTCCATTCGGCCTCCGGACATTCAAATAATACACGGAACGTAAATCCATCAGCCGTTTTTTGCAGCTCGTCATAAATAAACCATTGCCCAATCTTGATGGGGGTGTCCGTTTCTTCAGATGTGACTCCTTCAAACATAAAATGAATCAGTGACTTTGTTGAAAATCCGCCATCGGTATTAACGTAAAGGTGTAGAGTGTCATCATCTCGAACAATTCGCTCAATAGTTGCATCATGCAAGCTTTCCATAAAGACATCTTGAACCGCTGGAGGAAGAAAGGTGACAGCCTGTTTTGTATGTTCTAAGGCAACATCTAAAACCTGCTCGAATTCCTTGGTACATTTACTAATCCATCGCAAATAATCTTCACGTACATTTTTTGGCAACGTCGGTTGATTTAATGTTCCATTTTCTACATACGGAATGAAGTGGCTTGGCAACACTTGAACCAATTCCTGTTTCACTTCTTCAAGCTCCACTTTTAAGCGGCCAATCAGGTCTTCCCCTTCCTCCTCGGCCTCTTGTAAAGAACGTTCCCAGTCTTCATCGGATTCATGAATCGGCAGAAGATGGCATTTTCTAAACTTTTCCTTTGCAGCACTTGTTATACTCCACATAACAACACCTCGAAGTAGTTGGTAAAGGTAGTATACTATAGATTTTTGTTATTTAAGTCATAGATTTTATGTCGCCGCTTAATATTAATGGTAAAATTGTCCAGAGGGGGATGGAGAATGTCTGAAAAAAATCAAACAAACAATAGTTCAGTAATTTCCTTAACAGTCGGGATTTTATCGTTATTTATTCCGTTTATCGGTTTAATATTAGGCATTATTGGAATTGTCTTTTCAAGAATAGCTGTAAAACAAATGAACAACACAAATGAAAATGGTAGAGGATTAGCCACCGCAGGTTTAATTTGTAGTATTGTTGGACTCATCATTCAACTTTTAATGGTACTGGGTTATGTTGCCTATTTCTCTGTATCTAGTTATTTTACCAACTAAAGCTGACGGTTAAAATTAATGGCTAAAAAAGGGCATAAAAATGTGTTAGGCTGTCGAAAAACCTTTCGGTAGCCTATTATTTGTAAGAGTTTAGTGATACCTAAATTTTGAAAGTCCTCTGTGTCGGTCGATCGAGCGATTGTAAACGACCGGACTCTTAAAAATAGCGTCCTCTCGGTCGATAAGAACGGCTATAAACGACCGAACTCATGAAAATCCCCCCGTCTAGGTCGATAAGAACGGCTGTAAACGACCGAACTCATGAAAATCCCCCCGTCTAGGTCGATAAGAACGGCTGTAAACGACCGAGCTCATGAAAATCCCCCCGCCAAGGTCGATAAGAACAGCTGTAAACGACCGAACTCATGAAAATCCCCCAGTCAAGGTCGATAAGAACAGCTGTAAACGACCGAACTCATGAAAATCCCCCAGTCAAGGTCGATAAGAACGGCTGTAAACGACCGAACTCATGAAAATCCCCCCGCCAAGGTCGATAAGAACGGCTGTAAACGACCGAACTCATGAAAATCCCCCCGTCTAGGTCGATAAGAACGGCTGTAAACGACCGAACTCCTGAAAATTCTCCGGTCAAAGTCGATAAGAACGGCTGTAAACGACCGAACTCCTGAAAATTCTCCGGTCAAAGTCGATAAGAACGGCTGTAAACGACCGAACTCATGAAAATCCCTCCGCCAAGGTCGATAAGAACAGCTGTAAACGACCGAACTCATGAAAATCCCCCAGTCAAGGTCGATAAGAACGGCTATAAACGACCGAGCTGATGAAAATCCCTCCGCCAAGGTCGATAAGAACGGCTGTAAACGACCGAACTCCTGAAAATCCCCCCGCCAAGGTCGATAAGAACAGCTGTAAACGACCGAACTCCTGAAAATTCTCCGGTCAAAGTCGATAAGAACGGCTGTAAACGACCGAACTCATGAAAATTCTCCGGAGCCGAGAAACATATACTTTCTTAACAATCCGAGCACAAAATGTGCTTTTTTATTTGCAATTGAATGCTGCCCCCTTCTTGCTTGATGCTAATACTTCTTTATTAGAAAACAGAAATATAATTTTTCTTATTTTGCAACTTTCTGTATGCTTAATTCGTGGATAGGTTGAAGGGGGGAAAGTGGTGGATTTAGATGAGGCGTTTGAAGCATATGTAGATGATCTATATCGATACTTATTTTCCCTTTCAAAAAATCACCATACGGCGGAGGATTTAGTTCAGGAGACATTTTACCGGGCATATCTTCAGTTGTCTGAGAAGGATATTCGCCAGATTAAACCCTGGTTGTTTAAAGTGGCCTACCATACCTTTATCGATTTTGTAAGAAAACATAAACGGCTGGTCATTACTGAAGAAGTACATACCCGAATCAGCGTGAGAACTCCAGAAATCGACCTTTTAGAGAAGGAAGGCTTTGCGGCACTCATGAACGATCTTCATTCATTGAAGGAAACCGAAATGCATGCACTCGTTCTTTGCGACTTGCATCGGTTGAGCTTAAAAGAAGCCGCTGAAATTCTGCAAATAAATTTGAATACACTGAAGAGCCATTTAGTAAGGGGAAGAAAAAAGGTAATTGAAAGGGTCAAGGAAAGGAGGAGGCAGGATGGATAAAGAGCAAAATCAAAACGATGAGGAACTTTATCAATCTTTTTTAACTGAATCGATGCAAGACTATGAAGAAAGCCACAAGGTACCGGAAAAAGGCCAAAAAAGGCTCTTGAAAGCGGGAAGAAATCAAGCGCTAAGAACAAACATCATGATTAGCCTGGCCGTTTTACTATTAATTGTGCCAGTGCTTACCTTAAGCAGCTATTTGTATTACGCAATTGGCGGAAAAGCAAACCATCTCATTGAGCTTGCCTCAAAAACCATTTATGTCACGGAACCGAACATGAGTTTAGAAGAGATGGAGTTAGAAGAGGATATCGGCTTTTTTACGATGGATCTTTATTTTGATGTGTTTAAGCGGATTGGGAAAGAGGATTATCAAGCGGGGAAGTACTCGGTAGGGTTTGCGCTCGATCAGCCCAATTTTCCAGAGCGGGATATGAAGCTGGAGAGGCCGCTTCCCGTAATAGGAACCATGGAGACAGACAGGCTGTATCATCCAGACGGGACATACGAAAATGTAGATTCGGACTGGGATATTCTTGATCACCTGCCGGATGGGACGGTGGGGGAGATTTATCTTTCCTTGAGTCAAATAATGAAACCACAGGAGCTTGAAAAACAGCTTGGGGACGATGTTGAGGTAAGATGGGGGGCCGTTGATACGGGGCTTGAGGATAAGAACTTATATGAAGCGGAATATGTGGTTGCGCCCATCGGCTTTCCGCTTCAGATCGATACCACCACGTGGTCACCGTTTAATGGAAGGGAAAAGACAAATGAGGAAGTATTTTTAGATATATTAAAGTTCCTGGCCAAGGATGAGAAAACGGCGGAGAAAATATCGCGTGCAAAATCTTTAGCATTACAAAAAAGAATTCCGTACATTGAGAAACATGGGGTCCAAATCTATGGAGCGGTTGTCACCGGACCAACTACAGAATTAAGAAAACTGAAAGGTAATGATCTAATCAGAGTCATGAAGGTGGGGGAAGTGAAGCTATGGAACTGGAAATGAACAATAAGAACAAAAGAAAACTGCCGACCATATCGGGGTTCCTCTCCTTCCTAATCGCTCTGATCGCGCTAGCGGGGGTCAATATTGCCTTATTGATTGATATCGATGATTTTCCGGAACTGTTCCTAGTCCAGCTGCCGATTGTTGGGTTTTTCCTTGGGCTCCTTGGGCTTATTACATCGAAAAGATCGCGACTATATGCCCTTTGGGGGATTGGGATTAGCTTGTTTCTCTTAATATTTACCTTTTTAATGATCGGAATATCCTGGGTGGGGATTAATCCGAAGCCTTGATACCACAGGTGATACCACAGGGACGGTTCTTGTGGCTCTTTTCTGGTACTGCGATGAGCCAGCAGAATGTCCCCATGGTTTACCTTGTCATTAACTATACTCTTAAGTAAGGCAATAAATTATTTTTTGAAAAAATGAACCCCATCACTCGTGTCGATACGCTAGATCAAAAGTAATCAGATAAAAAATGATTTATTAAAACATTGAATAGGTCATTTTTTTTCTGAGAGTAATCAAAAAAAGGCAATATTATATTATTCATTGTGAATGATTGCTAATGGTTAGGGCCAATATGTTACAATGGGTTTCATTCAGAGGGTTGGAGGATTTTTGTACATGTTGTCTTTTATTAAGAAAATGAGTCACAGACAGTTAGTTTTTTACATCTTCATTGCTCTTTGTTTTGTCAGCTCGGTTTTGTTTGTTCATTACAATTATTCGTTCTATGAGCGCCCGATAGCTAAGGTCATTGAAACGAAGCTCAAGGATTCATCGGAAACAACGGATATGCACGGAAATAAGGACCGGCTTTATTCCCAGCAAATTGTCGCCGAAATCAAAAATGGCGAAGAAAAAGGGCAGCTAATCGAGTTAAAGAACGAGTATACAGCTTCCGGAATCTTTGACCAAAAATATTATCCGGGCACCGAATTATTTGTCTACATTAACGATAGCCCACAAGATACGACTACGCTAACAGGATCCATTCAGGATGTAAAGCGTGATAAGTACGTGATCATAGTTGCCTGGATTTTTATCTTCATTTTACTCATCGTTGGCAGTAAACAAGGGTTACTATCGATTATCAGTTTGGCAGTAAATGCCCTTATCCTCTCTTATGCATTAGATATTTATCTGAAAACATCCGGCACCAGCCTGCTATGGATCTGCGCGGTAAGTGTAATTTTATTTACTGTCATCTCTTTGTTACTTGTCAATGGAAGGAATGAAAAAACCTATGCGGCCATAATTGCCACTCTGCTAGGAACCTTTCTCTCGCTGTTGATTACTTATTTTGTCATGCAGTTGACTGCAGAGAAAGGACTTCGCTATGAAGAAATGCAATTTATTACACGTCCTTATAAGGTGGTGTTTATGGCCGGCCTATTTATCGGATCGTTAGGTGCAGTCATGGATGTAGCCATTACCATGTCATCTTCTATTTTTGGATTATATGAAAAAAATAACAACATATCAGTCAAGGCGCTAAAAGCGTCAGGGTTGGAAATAGGAAAAGATATCATGGGGACTATGACAAATATATTATTCTTTGCCTATATTAGTGGCTCTATTCCCATGCTTCTTTTGTATTTTAAAAATAATTCGCCATTAATGTTTACCCTTTCTATGAACCTTTCATTGGAATTGGCGCGGGCCATGGCGGGTGGGATTGGAATCGTCCTAACAATTCCGCTTGGTCTCTACATTTCTATATTTTTCATTAATCGAAAGGGGGTAAAATCATGAATGTATTAATGTGGCTGGGAACCATTTTATTGATTTTGATGATTCTTATTGGCGGAAAAAACGGGGCACGGTCCTTTTTTGCTTTGTTCTTCAACTTTATCGTGCTCCTTATTACGATTCTAATTTTGACGATACCAAAGGCGGACCCAATCATCTTTACTTTGATTGCCTCTACCTTTATAAGCTGTATCAATCTTTTTTATATCAACGAAGTGAATAGCAAAACCATCCCTGCCTTCGTTTCGAGTATCATGACAATCGTCATTTTGCTACTTTTTATCGTGATGATGACCGAAAAGGCGATGATTCAGGGGTTTGGTATAGAAGAATTAGAAGAACTTGGGATGTTTTCCCTTGAGATAGGGGTAGATTTTGTCAAGATCGCAGCTTCTGTGATTATTATGAGTACGATTGGAGCAATTACCGATACGGCCATGGCAATTTCCTCTCCCATGCGAGAAGCCTTACACCATCATCCAGACATTAGCAGGAAAGATCTATTTACCTTTGGCATAAGTATCGGGCGGGATATATTAGGAACAAGTGCCAATACGTTATTCTTTGCCTTCTTTGGATCCTACTTGGCATTGCTTATCCTATTTAAAGATTTAACCTATTCATTTGGCGAAATCATCAATTCAAAAATTTTCAGTTCTGAAATCATTACCATACTTTGCGCGGGGATTGGGGTTGCCCTTATTATCCCGATAACCGCATGGATCACCGCATACTTTTTCAAAAGCAAACGCGGTGAGAAAATACTTAAAAGCGAAAATCGAACATGATCTATGGTGACGGCCTTTTAGAGAACAATCGGAAGTTTTACAATAAAGGTCATTTATGGATAATAACGATATTTTAACTAAATTGAGATACGCATTGGATTTAAAAAATAAAGAAATGGCAGAGATCTTTAAACTGGGCGGCGTGGATGTAACGGTACCAGAATGAATAAGTTAGATGAATATGATAGAACGTAAAACGCTTATATAATTAAAAAAATTGGTAAATTCCTATTAAAATTCCAATGATTATAATATTGTAAATATTTTTACAGTTAATATTGCCTTAATGCAACTTTTTTGTTATGATTTAAAAAACAATGGAGTCGTGGAAAATGTTGGGAAAAATTACAGAAATGATCTTTGTTAAAAATATAGAAAAAAAACTTAAGAAATATGATATTAAAATGGTTCATTTTGTTCCTGGACGAATTCGTCTTCAATCTTCCCGATGGATAAAGAACGGCGATCTGATTGAAAGAATAATAGATGAATTAAACACACAGCCTTTCGTGTTTTCAGTAAACTTCACAGAGATTACCGGAAGTGTTGTGATTACGTATGATGCCAACCACGTAACAGAAAATCATGAACTGGAATCCTGGTTTCAGATACTTGAGCAAGTATACACAACAGAATTTTTGCAGTAAGGAGTGATTTTAAACTTGATGTCCACCATTATTGGATTAGGAGCATCCTTAGTAGCTCCAAAAATAATGTCTCAGTTTCGGGACCAAAAGGTGAAAGTGTTGCATGCCATGCCTGGAAGGTTACGGCTTCAAAGTGACAGCTGGAAAAACGAAATAGTGGCTAAGGCTCTAAGTAATCAAATTGTTAAAAGTCCTTTAGTCTTATCCTCCCAAGCTTCAGCGATAACAGGAAGTCTTACACTGCATTTCGTGGTTCCCCATATTAGTCAACAAGAATTAGATGATTTACTGCAGTTTATTGTCCAAACTGCATCAGATGCCCTTCTGAATGCAGATGCAGCTTTAATGAGAGGGATGCAGAAAACCCTTGGGATCGTCGATACTGGAATTAAAAGGCAAACAAATGGCTTTGCAGATTTCGATAGCTTATTTGTATTGTTTTTATTAGGAAAAGGAATTCATGCTTTTAGTAACACTCCTGCTTTCTCAGCCAGTTTATTTTATTGGGCGTATAGCATCATTAAACAAAAAGAAAGAGGTTAATCACATGTATAGTGCGGTGAGCGTGGTTCACTCCTTACCAGGTCGAACCCGATTTCATTTAACTAGTTCAATGAAACCTGCATTGATTGAATATTTCATTAGATTACTTCCACAAGTATATTCAGCTACATACAATCATCTTACAAAAAGCGTACTTGTCTATCACCACACTACCTTATCTGTTACGACTCTTCAAAAGTATCTTCAGCAATTAATCTTGCAGAAGGAAAAAGAACAAGTTCGAGTTTGCCTTTCTAGCTGGAGAAAGCTTGTGCCTGTTGCAGCTTGTACAGCTATGTTTCTAGCAAACTGGTACATCCAAAAAAGTTCGTTTCCACTAATAGTAAAAACGGTATCAATCTGGTCTGCGAATATCATATCTATTTTAACATCGATTGACGTAATTAAGGATGGGTTCCTTAACCTAATGAAAGCAAGGAAAGCAAACGCAAACACCTTAACAGCAACTTCTATTTTTGCGTCTATCTATACCAAAAACCCTGGGTCTGCCCTTGTCATTACCATTATGTCCACGATTAGTGAATGGCTGACAGAATACACCTCAGAAAAAACCAAGGAGTACATTCATTCTATAATGGACCTAGATATAAACTTTGCATGGAAAGTAAACGAACAAGGGATTGAGGAAAAGGTAGAACTGAGTCAGGTTCGGCAAGAAGATAGCATTATTGTCTATACAGGTGAGAAAATACCTGTTGATGGGACTGTATCTAAGGGGCAGGGAACCGTAGATGAATCTTCCCTCACAGGGGAATACATGCCGAAGGAAAAGTTTGAAGGACAACAAGTTTATGCCGGAAGTATCTTACAGCATGGCCAGCTTACTATTCTTGTGGAAAAAGTCGGAGAAGATACGGCTCTATCACGAATCATTCAACTTCTGGAAGAAGCGCAAGAAAAACAAGCTCCTATCCAAAACATTGCAAATTCACTATCAGAAAAAATGGTTCCTGTTTCCTTTGGGCTTGCATTTCTCACCCTTTTATTAACAAGAGATATGAATCGGGCAATGAACATGCTGGTCATAGACTTTATATGTGGAATAAAGCTTTCAACTGCTACTGCCCTATATGCGGCAATAGGCAAAGCAGCAAAACAAGGTGCAATCGTAAAAGGGAGTAATTACATTGAAGATATGTCTCATTTAGAAACGGTTATTTTAGATAAAACTGGGACGATCACAGAAGGAGCACCCATTGTACAACAAGTAATCCCATTGGACGGTTTTGAACAAGAAGATGTCATTCGATTAGCAGCCATTGCAGAAAAAAATTCTTCCCATCCTATTGCCGATGCAATTATCAACCAAGCAAAAGAGTGGAAAGTTGATATTCCTGCACGAGATGAAAGTGCGGGGTTAGATATGGTAATTGGCAAAGGGATTTCGACCTTCCTGCATGGGAAACAAATTGTGGTCGGCAGTCTCCGATTTATGAAAGAATTAAAGATTAAGATGGTCAATTATCTTGAATCGGAACATAAAGATGAGAACTTTATTTATGTTGCCTATGACAAAACGCTTATTGGGATCATCAGTATCTTTGATCGAATACGTTCTGGTATGCATCGAGCAGTGGAGGATTTACGTCTTCAAGGCATTCAAGACATCATAATGTTAACGGGAGATAAAAGAAACGTGGCAAGGGAGATGGCTAAGCGCCTAAGGCTCAATTGGTACCATGCAGAAACCTTGCCAGAAGATAAAGCGAAGTTTGTTAAACAATATAGACGGAATAGTACAGTTATGATGGTAGGAGATGGAATTAATGATGCTCCTGCTTTAGCACATGCGAACATAGGCGTCACGATGGGAGGTAAAAGGACAGATATTGCTTGTGAAGCAAGTGATATTATCATTACTTCCGATAATCCAGAAGTCCTGCCACAATTAGTGGGATTATCAAAGAAAACCATGAATATTATTAAACAGAATTTCTTTGCTACTTTTTTAATTAATGGAGGTGCGATTTTATTAGGAGCATTCGGTATCATTTCACCTATTGTATGTGCAGCGATTCATAACACAGCAACGATTGGTGTGGTACTCAATAGTGCAAGAATTTTATGGGGAGGGAATTAGCAACATGGACCCTAAAATGTATATTTTGCATGATATTCCTGGACGATTACGGTTATATATACCGATGTTAAGTGCTTACCATGAACAAGAAGAAATTAAAATGATGTTCACTTCTTTAAGAGGGGTTCAAGATGTACGAATTCAGCCTATTATCCAGACCATGCTCATTCATTACGAAGCTGATGAGATTTCACGAAACCAGCTGTTAAAATGTGTATTACTATTTTTTTATTCTCAACCTTCTCTTCCATTTAACTATGTTATGAGTAAAATTACACCGAATGTGCGGGGAAGTTTCGTTCGATCTCTCATCGCTGGTGGTTTACTGCTGCTTGCCTATATTCAAGGTACATCATTCAAACAGCCAACAGCCTTAGTATATGGCGCGGTTATTGCAACTGGATATGCGGTTTTATCACATGGCACACAAAACAAATTTCGCCATCCTGATATAATTACAGGTATTTTAAGCTTAGCGTCTCTTGGTCCCGCTAATATGCTGCATGGAGCAATGATTACTTGGGCGGTAAACGTCTTGGAGCTGCTGCATGATATGCAATCTAATAAACCAGTCTTATCTGGTATGTCTTCATACAGGCTTGTATGAATGTATATATACGCAATAAAAAAAGAAATTGGAGGAAACGAAGATGGCATTTAACAGAGACTTTTTAATGGGATTTTTATCTGGAACAGTTGTAGGTGCTGTAGGCTACCGTTTATATGAGCAAAATAGCGGACAGCTACATCGTTTGGTCCAGCCGAAAGCGGCGTTCCAGCAAGCAGCGGCTTCTTATCAGCCTTCTATGGAGGAATTAGTAGCTCAAAAAGAGCGCTTAGAAGATATGATTGCTGAGTTACAATTAAAATAAGCTAGGAAAGGAGGAATAGTCAACTATTTCTCCTTTTTTATTAGGATGCGAAAATTATTGACTGCAAAACCGGTTAAATGATTGGATTCTAGATGTGTCCTGGTGAAAGTATTGTGTAAGGATTTCGATCTTTTGTATAAGGTTAGGGCTAATATAGAATTCTAGGTCATTTGTTTCATTCCACATCGAGTCGTCTTCCACTCTTATAATGTTAAAGAATTGTTCTAACACCTCACTATGTTCCACAAGGGTCTTGCCTAATTTTTTTCCCTCACATGTAAGATAAACTCTCCCGTAATGCTCAAATTTCACCCATCCTTGATTGGAAAGTTTCCTTACCATTTTAGAAACAGTAGCTGGATTAACACCAAGAACATTTGCTAATTGCGACGGGACAACTCGGTCAGTGGCATCTGCAAGTAAATACATTTGCTTTAAATATTGTTTCATTACAGATGAAGCCATGTAGTGAACACCCAACCTTTCGTTAATCTAAAAAAATTTACACAAACTTTATTTCTTTCGCTGGACTTAAAAAGTTGCGCGAGGTAAAATATTATTATCAACATTATACAGAATTAACCAAATATTCTCAATAGGATTTCAATCATGAATTAAGGAGAGAAAATTGGGTGTGTAAAATAAAATTTTATTAATGAATTTTTTTTGGTCTAAGGAAACATTTTGAAAATGGAAAATATAATTTAAATAAAGTGAGTTGATTTAACATGTTTTTATCTAAACGGATCAAAAAGAAAATTATCGTAAATGCCTATCTTTGTAAGGTTTTCGGTGTGATAAACAAAGAAGATTATCGATCAATCATTAACAAGACCCAGTCAAATCACAACCAAAAAATTCAATAGTGAAAGTGAGGGGCCATAATCAGCTATAGGTGGATGTATATTTTTTTACCCTTAAATTTTCCCTTGGTCAACATTTATTCTTAAGGGAAATATTAATTTGCGAAGAGGAAGGGGAGGAGTAAAACATGCATTTGTCCAAAGTGTTAAAGCCGTTGTCTGACTGTTCAACCGGGGAACTCTTTGTTATCCAAGAGTTAAAGCTAGAAGGGGTTATGAGAAGAAGATTATTGGATTTAGGTTTTGTAAAAGGTGCAGAGGTATCGGTGCTTCAAAGAAGTCCATTAGGAGATCCTACGGCCTTTCGGGTTAGTGACACAACTGTAGCGCTTCGGCATGAGGAAAGTTCAAAAATTCTGGGTGAAGTATTAGGAGGTGCCTAAGTGAACGTAAAGAAAATTGCTCTTGCAGGTAACCCAAATACGGGAAAAAGTACATTATTTAACACCTTAACAGGATTAAAACAGCATACAGGTAATTGGCCAGGTAAGACAGTCGTTCATGCAGAAGGAAACGTTCAGTATCAAGGACAAGAGTATCTGCTTATCGATTTACCCGGAACATATTCGTTGTTCTCTAACTCAACTGATGAAGAAGTAGCAAGGGACTATATTGTGTTTGAACAGCCAGATGCTACATTGGTAGTCGTAGATGGTACATCAATGGAACGAAATCTTAATCTAGCCCTCCAAGTTTTAGAGATGACAGATAAGGTAATTATTTGTATTAATCTCATTGATGAAGCAGAGAAAAAAGGGATTGTGATAGATGAAGGTAAACTATCGTCTAAGCTCGGTGTCCCTGTTGTAAAGATATCGGCACGAAATAAACAAGGAATCGATACTTTACTTGATACAATAGCAAGGCTGCTGAGGGGCGATATCCAAACAAAGCCCTATCGAATGACCTATCAGCCGGAAATTGAAGAACAAATAAAAAAGTTGGAATCCAGGGTTAGAGAGTTGATTGGTCATGATTATCCATCAAGGTGGATGGCACTGAGACTGTTAGATGGAGATGATGCGTTATTAAAGAAGCTCCACGAGCAAATACAGATGAAAGGAAGAGAGGTGAAGTCATATGAATTCGGAAACGCCATTAATTCGTAAATCATTAGAGAGTTTAATCAATGAGGGAAAATCAACTATAAAAACAGATATCAGGGATGATATTGTCAGCAGTATTTATGCTGCAAGTAAATCGTTATGTAAGGAAGCAGTAAGTTATCAGAAGGGAAAGGCCAACCGCTCGGATGCCTTGGATGCAATCTTTACTTCACGAATCTTAGGTTTTCCGATTATGCTGCTCATGCTTGGGGTCGTATTTTACATTACCATTGCGGGGGCAAATGTACCTTCTTCGATGATTGCCGAGGGCTTCGGCTGGGCAGAAGGAAAACTAACAGCGGGCTTTCAGGCCATCCATGCACCAGAATGGCTGCATGGAATACTGATTCTTGGGTTGTTTAGAGGAACAGGCTGGGTAATAAGCGTCATGCTGCCGCCAATGGCCATCTTTTTCCCGATTTTTGCCTTATTAGAGAATTATGGATACTTGCCAAGGGTGGCCTTTAACATGGACCGTTTATTTAAACGGACTGGCGGGCATGGAAAGCAATCACTCACTATGGCAATGGGGTTTGGCTGTAACGCAGCAGCGATTATGTCGACAAGAATTATCGAATCACCAAGAGAGAGGATGCTGGCGATATTAACCAATAACTTTGTCCCATGTAATGGAAGATGGCCAACGTTGATTTTATTAGCATCGCTTTTCATGACAGCTGGTTTTGCTGGTGCAGCAGGTACATTAGCAACAGCAGGTATATTAATGGGGTTTGTCCTTTTTGGAATAGTTGTTACTTTAACGGTTTCCTGGGTACTTTCTAAAACGGCTTTAAAAGGGGTTCCCTCGCATTACACACTGGAGCTTCCTCCCTTCAGAAGGCCAAAGATTATCAATACCATCGTAAGAGCAAGTATTGATAAAGCTTGGAATGTTTTAAAAAGAGCCGTTATCGTAGCGGCACCGGCATCGATTATCACATGGATTTTGGCTAATGTGTTTATTGGCGATACAAGTATCTTAATGTATTTTATTAACTTCCTCGATCCATTTGGAAAGGCTTTGGGAATGGATGGATTTATCATGGCTGCCTTTATCCTGGGGCTGCCTGCCAACGAAATTGTCGTCCCAATCCTGATCATGGCCTATTTATCTCAAGGGGCCATGCTGGAAATTGAGGATTTAGGCAAGTTAAAGCAAGTGTTTATCGACCATGGCTGGACCTGGTTAACGGCTTTAAATATGATGTTGTTTTCGTTATTGCACTATCCGTGCGGAACAACACTATTTAATATTTATAAAGAAACCAAAAGTAAAAAATGGACCTTTATGTCCTTTGCGATTCCAACAGTGATCGCCATCGGTGTCACATTCCTTACAGCTACTGTTGCTAGATTATTTGGCTGGGTTTAGGAAACGAACCATCTATATTATATTTTTGAAAGCTGCCACCCTTTTGGCAGCTTTCGCCCATTTTTAAGGGTAGTGATTTTGATTTTTATTATCAATTAGGAGGGAGCAATATGAATTCAGTAGCAAAAACTTCCACTAATCAAGTGGTACAGACGATAGATAAGGAAAGCAGGATGAAAGGCAAGGTTAAAGAGCATGGAGAATTAATTGCGGCAATCCTAAGCGGTCTCCTGATTTTGGGCGGTTGGATGTTAAGCAAGGCAGATATGAATGCGGCTTCCATCACTCTATATGTCTTAGCGTTTTGTATTGGAGGGTTTGCGAAAGCAAAGGAAGGCTTGGAGGAGACCATTAAGGAGAAAAAATTAAATGTTGAATTGCTCATGATCATCGCCGCGGTAGGATCAGCCGTCATAGGATATTGGACGGAAGGGGCCATGCTGATTTTTATTTTTGCGCTTAGCGGGGCGTTGGAAACGTATACGATGAATAGAAGTAACAAAGAAATATCATCTTTAATGGAACTGCAGCCAGAAGAAGCCATGCTCGTATCAAATGGAGAACAAAGAAAAGTGAATGTTTCTGAGTTGCAGATTGGTCATGTCATCTTCGTAAAACCGGGTGAACGAGTTCCTGCTGACGGAATGGTGGTTAAGGGTGAAAGTACCATTGATGAATCTGCCATTACGGGAGAATCTATGCCCATCCAAAAAAATATAGGAGATGAAGTTTTTGCTGGTACTGTAAATATCACTGGGTCAATGTCCATTCAAGTAACGAAGCTGAGTGCTGACACGATTTTTCAAAAAATTATTAATCTCGTCCAAATGGCGCAAAGTGAAAAGTCGCCTTCACAACTGTTTATTGAAAGATTTGAAGGCACATATGTAAAAGTGGTGTTAACCGTGGTCGTGCTTATGATGATTTTACCTCACTTTTTATTCAACTGGTCGTGGCAGGAAACTTTTTATCGGGCAATGGTCCTTTTGGTTGTGGCTTCACCTTGTGCACTAGTAGCCTCTATTATGCCAGCAACCCTTTCAGCTATATCAAATGGTGCCCGAAATGGAATATTATTTAAGGGGGGAGTCCACCTGGAAAGTTTAGGTTCCCTAAAAGCTATTGCTTTTGATAAAACAGGGACGATTACAAGAGGAACACCTGAAGTCACTGATTTTTTTACTGAGGAAGAAAATGAAACTGAAATCAAACAAATGACAGCCTCCATTGAAAGCCATTCAAACCACCCACTTGCCAAAGCAATCGTTCGTCATGTTGTAAAAAATAATATGGACTTGGTTGAAATAGAAGGGATAAAAGATGTCTCAGGCTTCGGCATTGAAGCGAAGATAAAAGGCGATACATGGAAAATAGGGAAAGCTGATTTTGTAAATTTATCACAGGATTCGACACTATTTGGGGTACCTCTTGATGACTTCACGGAACAAGGGAAAACGATGGTTTATATTCAAAAAAATGAGAAGGTAGTTGGTTTGGTTGCATTAAAAGATATTCTTCGTACTGACGCCAAGAAAGCATTACAAGATATACATGATCTTGATTTGGCGACGGTCATGATTACGGGGGATAACGAAAAAACAGCGACAGCCATCGCTAAAGAAATCAAGTTAAGCGACTATATCTCAGATTGCCTGCCTGAAAACAAGGTTGAAAAGGTAAAAGCATTGAAGGAGAAATACAAAGTGGTAGCAATGGTCGGAGATGGTGTGAATGATGCACCTGCTTTAGCAACCGCAAATGTAGGGATAGCCATGGGAGAAGGGACAGATGTAGCATTAGAAACAGCAGATGTTGTTCTGATGAAGAACGAACTGCTAAAGATTCCACAAGCGATTCAACTATCAAAGAAAATGAACAGAATCATTAAACAAAATATCTGTTTTTCAATAGTAGTGATCATGGTCTTAATATCCTCCAATTTTCTTCAGGTGTTAGATTTACCATTAGGAGTGATTGGGCATGAGGGGAGTACCATCTTAGTTATTTTAAATGGCTTAAGACTCTTGAAAAATTAGTTTGGAAGAAGCAGGGAACGGTTCTCTGCTTCTTCTCAACAAATTTTATTTTCATCGATTGTTATGATTATTTTTTTAAAAAATGAACCCCATCATTCGTGTCGATACTCTCTTGCTTTATCGAGATGGCGTAATCCAGTTTTCTTCCTTTAGGCGGGTGGATCCCAACAGTAATGTACCAATTCCACGTCTGCTCACCGCTTTTTTTGCCAATGACTCCACTTAAAGTAAAGCCTGGGGCAAGCAAGTCAGAAGGCAGATCTTTCACGTAATAAGTACAATTGGTTTTCAGTTCGCTCACAACTACGGTTGTCCCAATGATGGTGGTGACTTTAAAACGGCTTTCTACTTCTTCTGTACATTGGATAAATTCTTGATTGATTCGTTCCACATCTTTTTGGAAGTTCCAGTCAGCGTGATGAATCCGGGGGAAGTGGTGTAATACCAGGCGATATAGGACTTTTTCGCAAATTTTAAGATCTGGAAATGCTTCAGAAGTGTATGGCTCGACGGTCGAATACCATGAGGTGCCACTGCGCTTATCAAGCCAGCGAACAAACTTTTTCAATTGATCCAGGAAGTTTTCTACGGATTTTTGGTTTGGTGAGAATTTGATGTGATCAGGATAAAAGGAATAAATGAAGTCTTCCCAAAATGAGGCTTGGCATAGTTTCCATGAAGGGGGACAATCATCTTCCAAATAGTTAGCCATATACATTGACATGACACGGAGGAATTCATTGCGGTTTTTGTCAGAAGGTTTTTCTCGCTTGTAAGCAATAAAATCTTTGCCGTAGTATTCGAAGAGCCCGCGATAACGCATTTGAAACTGTGAGCTAATGGCTAAATCCATCAGTATTTGTTGCCGCTCTTCAGGATTCGCAAAATGGTGGACGCGCATCCTTACTTCAGGTCCGTTCTTACTTCGAATATCCCTTATTTTCATTTTCTTTGACATAAAAAGAATCAACTCACTTTCAAATTTTTTTTAAAAAAATAAATGGAGTTAGAGTGGGGAATCATGGATGTGATATCGCTATCATATCTCATTCTTAGTGTCGAAATATGATGGAAATTTGTACATTTTGTGAATTAGTGGAGGAAATGAGAAATTCAAAAGTGGGGGCAATATGAAAGAAAGTCACTGCCCTGAATTTCCGGCAGTGACTTAAAATGTATAGCAGATGACACGTTACCCGTGAATTACCTACCTGGTCGACACAATGGATTGCCTTTTATACAACAAAGAACCTATGATAAAGGCAATGCCGCCCCAAAGGAGCATGTTCCCAAATCCAATCCAAAATGGGGTTGCCAGAATAGAAGTATGATAGACCATACTGTCTCTTAGGCCGTCTGCAAAATAGGTGAGAGGGAGAATGTTTGACACGGGTTGCAGCCATTCGGGCATGGTTTCAACTGGGAAGAATATGCCGCTTAGAAACATCATCAGGAAGCTGACAATGTTTGCTGCCCCCATGTAGGCCTCATTCGTATTGCTAAAAGAAGAAATGAAATAGCCAATTCCATTGAAGGCGAGGGCACCGATTAAGAAGACCAGCAGTAGACTGGGAAAGTTTATAAATAAATTAGCACCAAATACGAAGACCCCAATTAATGATAAGAGAATGATTTGAATGGTGCTAAATAACAGGCGCATCACCATATCGCTAAGCCCAAAGATCCCCATTTTTGCCGGAGTCATCCGCAGCCTTTTGATTAACCCTTTTCGGCGCATATCGACCAAGTCCACCATGCCGAATAAGCCGCCTTGGGCAATCGATAACGCAATCATCCCCGTTAAGAGAAAATCCCTATACTCCAATTCCGAACTGCCGGAAGAAACGGTTTCAAATTGCTGCTGGAAGGTTGGGGTTGCGCCAACCGCCTGCAGGTTTGCCTGCTGAATGAATTGACTTAGGACACCCGCAACGACTTGGGTCGATACACTTTGTTCATTTTCTTTGTTGACGATCAGTTTAATCGATGTGGCCTGTGCCGATTCCGGCAAAACGATGGCAGCATCGACTTCCTTCTCTTTGACTAAAACTTTTGCTTTCTCTTCGCTAACAGGATCAGCAACTTCAATAATAGGGATCTGCTGCAATTGGCTCGCCATCATCGCAGACGTTTCGTTTGCAGATCCATTTACAATGACAACCTTCGTGCTAAAATCATCATTTGAACCGCCGCCAAATATTGTCATGAAGATGACCATTAAAATAACCGGAAAAAAGATCCCCCAAAACCACGCTTGTTTTTCCCGTAACGTTAACTTTAACTGAGCAAGGAACATTTGTTTAAATTGTTTAAGATTATTCATCTTAATCCCTCCACTCTTTGCCGGTATACGCAATAAACACATCCTCAAGACTCATTTCCCGAATCGAAACCTGTTCAACTTGATAGTCCTTGTCTTTTGTGAATTTAAAAAGGTCAAACAGTAAATCCTCGGGTTTAATCGTCCATAGCTTTAGGGAGGCACCTTCACGTTCTGTCCGGGTCACGGAATCAAGGGCATTTGCAAAATGCTCCGCATCTTGGGAGGCCTTTTCTCCACCAAGGAAGGATAAGCGGACTTCGCGTTCATTTGTTAATTTTTCAATTAAGGCGGAAGGTGAATCCAAGGTCACGACCAACCCTTGGTCAACGATGCACACCCGGTCGCTTAGTTTTTCAGCTTCTTCCATGTAATGAGTGGTGAGAATGGTCGTTTTCCCCAATTTCTTAAGCTCAAGGATAATCTCCCAAACATTGCGCCGTGCCTGAGGATCGAGTCCGGTTGTCGGTTCATCCAGAAAGACAATGTCAGGGTCACTAATCATCGCTAGCCCGATTGCAAGTCGTTGGCGCTGGCCGCCAGATAATTTCTTGACTTGGTTTTTTCGATGCTCGGTCAGATTGACCAATTGGAGAATTTCTTCCGTTGGCCGGGCCTTTTCGTAAAAGGTGGCAAACAGATTCAAATTTTCTTCCGGGGTCAATAAATCAAACATCGCACTAGATTGCGGCTGCACGCCAATCTTTCTTTTAATCGTTACTGCGTGTTTGTTCCAGTTGTATTCGCCAAACTGGATTTCTCCATGGTCGGGCGGAACCAAGCCTTCAATCATCTCAAGTATGGTTGTTTTTCCTGCGCCATTTGGTCCGATGATGGTAAAAATCTCCCCCTCACTTACAGAAAAGCTAATATCTTTTACAGCTTGAATAGACCCGAACGATTTTTTCAAATTCCGGACTTCTAAAATATTCATCACTACATCACCTTTCCTTGGAAACGAACCTTTTGATGCAAAAGCCCCTAATGCAAAAAATGAATACCAAATTATACCTATGTTGTGATATAGGAAAGCATTCCCAAATTTTGGGGAACTAAGCAGATTCACTGGAAGAAGAATTGCCTAGAAAATAATAGCCTGGAAGGTTCAGAAGTAGCACTCATAATTAATGAGTGCTTATTTGTTGATGTGTACAGGCAACGGCCTATACAAGCACGTCATTTTACTCATATTTTGAAGAGAACGAAAAAATTCAACTAGGAGGAACAATATGTTTAGTTTAACCGGGCAAGAGGTTAGTCATTTTCTTTTTGCTATGGGCTGCTTATTAGCCTGTGCCCATCTATTAGGCTTTTTAGCAGAGAAAATCTTTATCCCGCGTGTTATTGGGGAAGTTGCAGCAGGATTGGTGTTAGGCCCAACATTATTGGGACATTTTTTTCCAGAAGCGTTCAAGTGGCTATTTTTAGGATTTGAATCAGAACCCAAACTATTTGCGCTTTTGTACCAGCTTGGTTTGTTGCTGTTAATGTTTAGCAGTGGATTAAAATTTCAGACTCATTTCAGTAAAGAAGATGCCAAAATCACTTCTGCTCTGGTTATTGGCGCAACAATACCGGCGTTTGTAGTTGGATGGCTTGCCGCAGGAATGTTTAATATTGCCCCCTATTTTGGAACGGCCAACAGTCCGATTGCATTCAAGATTGTCATTGCCATTGCTATAGCGATTACTTCGATTCCTGTCATATCGAAAATTTTCAATGACCTGGGAATCATGCACACACGTTTTGCAAAAATTGTCATTGCCTGTGCTGGAATTCATGACATTTTACTATGGGTTGCTTTAGGGTTAGCCACTGCCATTGCAAGTCAAACGGGCGTTCTAACAGTGGGGTCTGCAGTTCAGAGCGTGGGCATCAGTTTAGCGTTTATCGCGGGCACACTTCTGTTAGGCTACCTTTTGTTCAATAAATTAACCATCATAAAACAAAATTTGCTATTCCGGTCGTCAAATTTGGGGTATTTTTTGTTTATCATGTTTATGCTCGCGTCCCTAGCCGGGAACTTACATGTAGAAACCATATTTGGTGCCTTATTGGCTGGAATTGTCGCCAAGCTTGCGTTGCCAAAGGCTGTGTCTGAACGGGTCGAACAAGGGGTAAGTAATATTTCTTTTTCATGGTTTATTCCCATCTACTTTGCAACGGTTGGCTTGCAATTAGACTTAGTTAGACACTTTAATCCATTATTTTTCCTGGGATTCCTGTTATTCGCAACCCTTACTCAAACCATAGCGGTATATGTTACATCTCGCATGATTAAACTTGATCCGCTAACTAGTTTTAATCTTGGCATCGCCATCAATGATCGGGGAGGACCGGGCATTGTTTTGTCATCGGTTGCTTATGCAAGCGGCATCATTAACCAAGAGTTTTTCGCCGTCCTTGTCATGTTAGCTTTAGTGACTTCTTGGATACCAGGAACTTGGTTACGGATTGTAATCAATAAGGGTTTGAGATTAATGCCGGGTGATGAAAATATGAGTCCTATAAAAAGAGAGGATATTGTGGATACCAAAATAATCAACTAATGTGTATGATTCATAAAGTAAAATGGAATTTAGCGGGTCCGTTTTGATGATGATCTATCATTGAGACGGACTTTTTCTTATTGTATAGCCTTGCAGCAACTATAAAATCTACAAATACAAAAACTTATCCTTTCTAAGATAGTTACTTAAATAATATCGATATATAGGCATGTGTCTAGTAATGGTAAAAAAAATAACCCCCGAAAATGGGGGTTAAAAAGCTAGAACCCATAGGGCCCAGTCGGACAACAAGGATTAACCGGTACTCCACACATTGTATGTGTTTCGCAGCATTCATTCACACATGACTCGGTATGCGGGAAATAGTGCTGATGATTAACATGAAGCTTGTTGACTGTAGTAGTGTGGGAAGGATGCAGATGTGTAACGACTTTATTAAATAAATTTGTTTTTACGTACTGTTGCCCCGGTGATACTAGTGGCGGATCATATTCAGCTGGGAAGCATTGAGGCGGACAGTACACTGGACATGGTGGTGGTGGACAGTACTCAGGACATGGCTCTGGCGGGCAGTATGGTGCTGGGAATGCTTGAATCGGTGCCATCTGCATTGGCATTATATTTGGAACCATATTCGGAAGCATATTTGGTGCTACGTTTGGCAAGGCATTCGGCATGATATTTGGCATTCCACTTTGTCTATACATCATTAAATTACCTCCATAGGAATTTGTCTTGTTACATCAATAGTCTATGTGGAATTTTGTTTGTGCGGACTAGTTAAATACCTAATTTAAGAATAAATTTCGATGCACACTACGAAGACATTGGAATAGAAAAGGCCAGTATGAACTGATCATGATGGCCTATTTATATTAAAAAGCTTCATATTTTTTGAAATATAGTGTAAAAAATATGTAAAGTTTTATAAAACAAGACGCCGATCGGTGAGTTTTTATTTCATGTGATTTTCAACGATTGTACATAATTTCGTTTAATTGCACATAACAATAATTAGACGAAAGGAGAGATTGATGATGGCTCGAGTCCCAATCCCCGCTCAGTTTAATATTAATATTCATATTATCAAAGTGAATTCATTTGAAAATGCCTCTGCCATAAATGTCGGCAACAATTTATTAGCTGAATGGCATAATTCTGATAAGAAAAATATGGGACTAGGACAGAATATGGGGGATGGAAGTTGTTTTTTAGGAACGAGAAGTATGGTAGACGACCGCGATCTAATCGACTCAGCTTCATCCTTTGAATCCGAATGGGTTCCCATACCTGATCTCGTTGATAAAGGGGATGATTAAGCCATGTTTTTTAAACCGATTGATATAAAAATTGACGATTTAAAGGTGAACAACCTCGACCATTTGGGGTCAATTTCCTTTGGAACCACCGTGAAAGTCGGGAGAAATGTGAGTGCCAAAAAAACGCAAGGTTTCGGACAGCAACATGCTGACTCTTGCCTTCGAGCTTATAATTCACATTATGTGATCGACAATGATACGGTGGATCAATATTCAGTAAAATCTGGGAAGTAAACGATTTTTCACGCTATATCCATCATTTGGGGAGGCGGGCATATGTATTTTGGACCGGTCAATATTAATCTTTTATCCTTTAAAATTAATGCCATCGACCATTCAGCAGTCGTCAATTTTGGACCAAGTAAACATATTGATGTTTTTGTTTCCTACAAACGAAGCCAGGGCATTGGTGAACAAAATGGAGACTTATCTCCAATTCTATTAACTTACTCTAACGTAATTGACAATGATCTAAGTGATAGCCCAACTGCTAAATACAGCATCATTTAACGGATAAAATTTTCTTTTGTTAAACGGTAGAAAGTTACAAAAATCACAAAATCAAAGGGAGTGGTAAAATGGTCTTTTTTACACCCTTAGCGGTAAATCTACTTGGTTTTAAAGTGAATTCCTTGGATAACGGGGCTGTGATAAATGTCGGGTCACTGCTTTCCGTAGATGAATTTCTATCTTATAAGCGAAACCAAGCCGTTGGAGAACAAAACGGGGATTTTTCTCCAATAAACATTCCAATTTCCAGTGTCATCGACCCGGATATTTCCGACAGTGCATCAGCCAAAAACAGCTTGGTATAAAGCAGTAATTGAGAACTGGGGTAACCAGTTCTTTATTTGTGTTTAAAGATCCTCTTTGCTTCATGGTAGTATACTGATGATTTGGTAGACATAGTTCGGGTGGATACTGTGGCACTTTCCTTTCTTTTCTATTCCTATCTCCCCACACCTTGTTGGAGACAACGGTCATTATTAATAAAATTGATGACGATTTCTTCCTTATTAACTACTCTCTAATTTCACTTTTGGCAATAATTCGTATTGGAAAAAACAACTCCCCGATCGCATATAGCTATAACGCCCCCCAAAAAATCGTTGCCGTCGAATTCAATGCTTAGAGACTGGCTCGCAAGACTTTCCGGATTTCACAATTAAGTAAGTCTGTTCAATTTGTAAGGGGTCAAGCTGCACGTAGGATTCATAGCATACCTTTTACATCGTTCTTGAAAGGCTGGAGATAATACCTATTAGTAGATATCGGTTTTTATTTATACTACACTGAGATAGTAAATTCTTTGTCGAAAAAAGGAATCGTTCCGATCTCCTTTAATGGAGGATTGGACATTTACTTTCATGAAGAAGGGAGCATTCGATGAAAAAAATATCAAACGTTTATTGGATTTCCATTGCGATTGTCCTCGCTGCAGTCGTATTTGGCGTGACGGCGCCCAAAAGTTTTGAAGAAGCAACAGGAAACCTGCAGGAGTTTCTTACAAACGCCTTTGGGTGGTATTATTTAATATTGGTTTCAATCATTGTCATATTTTGTATTTTTCTTATTTTTAGTCCTGTTGGGGCGATTAGATTAGGGAAGTCCGGTGATAGGCCAGAGTTTTCAAATGTATCATGGTTTGCGATGTTATTTAGTGCAGGTATGGGTATTGGTCTTGTATTTTGGGGAGCCGCGGAACCACTTTCTCACTTTGTTCATCCTCCATTAGCAGAGGGTGGAACCCCTGCTGCTCAGAAGGAAGCAATGAGATTCACATTCTTCCACTGGGGAATTCATGCGTGGGCGATATACGCAATTGTTGCCCTGGCGTTAGCTTATTATCAATTTCGCAGAGATGAACCAGGCCTCATTTCAGTTACACTAAAGCCCGTACTAGGAAAAAGAATGGAAGGACCTCTAGGAACAGCTGTAGATGTATTGGCAGTTTTTGCTACAGTAATTGGGGTTGCGACAACTTTAGGTTTTGGTGCAGCACAAATTAATGGGGGGTTATCCTTTTTATTTGGAATACCAAATAATTTCACCATTCAGTTGATCATTGTTGCTGTGGTTACAATTCTTTTTATGATATCTGCATGGACTGGATTAGGAAAAGGAATCAAATATTTAAGTAACGCGAATATGCTTTTGGCGATTGCCTTATTTATATTAATGTTTGTTACAGGACCCACCATTCTAATATTAAACATGTTTACAGATACAATCGGTGGATATATTCAAAATATTGTTCAAATGAGTTTCAGAATAGCTCCTCTTAATGAAGAACATCGCTCTTGGATTAATGGGTGGACCATCTTTTATTGGGCATGGTGGATTTCATGGTCCCCATTTGTTGGCATCTTTATTGCACGTGTATCAAGGGGCAGGACCATTCGTGAATTTATCATTGGTGTTTTATTGCTTCCGACCCTTGTGAGCTTTTTGTGGTTTGCCGTGTTTGGTACTTCAGGGATAGATGTTCAGAATGCCGGCAATGTAGATTTAACGAAATTCGCCAATGAGGAAGTCTTATTTGCCATCTTTAATGAATTCCCGTGGTCGACTGTTCTTTCAGCAATAGCCATCGCGCTTGTCTGTACATTCTTTATCACTTCGGCCGACTCAGCAACATTCGTCCTTGGAATGCAAACTACATATGGGTCACTAACACCGCCCAATTCTGTAAAATTATCTTGGGGTATTGCCCAGTCTGCTGTGGCATTAATTCTTTTATATAGTGGTGGATTACAAGCACTTCAAAATGCATTAATTGCTGCAGCATTCCCATTCTCATTTATCATTGTATTAATGATGGTTTCACTTTACCGCTCATTAACAAAGGAAAAAAAGGAACTTGGGTTATATTTCAAACCAAAATCAGGTAAAAATAATGCCTAAAGAAAATACCGGAGAGATGTTTTTTCTGCATAATATTGCATTTTATAGCACAAACTAACTCTTGATGGAGGTGTTTGTGCATAATCAAAGTCAAAATCATCGTAAGTTTATCTATCTTTTTACTTTTATTTTCAGCAGCTTGGTTATGGCAGCAAAACAATAATCCAGAATACAGTGATTATAAAGTGGAATCTCCTCCTAATAACTTGAACAGGGTTCCATTAAGTATTCAAAATAATACGTTGAATACGTATGTAAACTCCCAGGGATTAACTGCCAAACCGAAATTACATAAACCATTTAAGCCAAGGGAATATGTTCGAATTGAAAAATAATAAAAAAAGTGTTCCAAGTTCATTCTTGGAACACTTTTTTCACTCCTATTTTTATTCCACAGATGATTTTTTCATCCTTTTTTTATTATATTCCTTTAAATCGTCTCTAATACTTTTATCCCAAAGTGGTACGCTCGTATTATAGGCTGCTCTGTTAATTAAATGTCCGGAAATGGGAGAGGTCATAAAGAGAAAGACAATTCCTAATAAAATACGGGAATTTACATGTCCTTCAAGGGCATAAAAATAGATAAAAGTTCCCAGTAGAATAAACATGACTCCTAATGTTGCCGCTTTCGATGCTGCATGGTTTCTTGTATACACGTCCGGGAGTCTGATGACGCCAAATGTAGCAATCAGACATAACAGGGCACCAGCAAGAATAAAAAAACCAATAAGAAAATTAACGAGTACGCTCACGTTCAATAATAACCCCCTTTTCCAAATACTTGGCAAATGCAATCGTTCCTATAAAAGCAAGAATCCCCAGTAGAAGGATAATTTCAAGAAATGATTTAGATTTTATTACAATCGAGATAAGAGCCGTAATGGCCAAAAGATTCACTCCGATTGCATCTAAAGCAATGACCCGGTCTGGTACGGTAGGACCCTTAATAACCCGGTATATAAGTCCGAGCATCGACAGGGAGCAGCATAGTAAAGCAATTCGTATGACAATGTCAAGCATTACCTGCTCACCTCCAAAATAGCTTTCTCAAACGTATTTTTAATACTGTTGATTTCCTCTTCTACTTCCCCAATGTCCATCGCATGAACAAATAAGATTTTATTGTCTTCTGAAACGTCGATGACTAACGTGCCTGGCGTTAAGGTAATCAAACTGGATAATAGGGTGATTTGCCAATCCTTAGTTAAATCGGTTTGTAAGGCGAAGATGCCAGGACGCATATCTAATTTTGGTTTTAACACGATTTTGACAATCGCGATATTAGATAGAATAAGTTCTCTTAAAAAGATAAAGGAAAGCTTGATAAAGGACCAAATTCTAAAAAGGTAAAAGCGGCTTTTAAAAAAACGTCTAAGAACGAATATGATAAGCAGCCCGAATAAATAACCTTTCACAAAGCTATTGGGATCAAAAGAAACTTTAATAAACATCCATAAATAGGCCAGGACCATATTTAATAAAATTTGAAATGCCATTCTAATCACTCCTTTAAGACAGCTTTAATGTATATATCAGGATTTAATAATGTATCAGCTGCCTGGGAAATATAAGGCAAAAAAGCTTCAGAATTAATCCCAAAAAGGGCAGAAATCGCAACTAAAATGACTGGGGAGACAAGAAGCCATTTTATAGGTGCTTTTACTTCGCCTTTATCAGCTGGTTGTTGCCCCCAAAAACCGTTTATAAATATTTTCATAATAGAAAACAATACAAGCAAACTAGACATTAAGACGATTGCCGCACCCAAAAAGCTCTGTTCTTCAAATCCTCCTTTTACAATGAGTAGTTTACCAACGAATCCGCTTAAAGGAGGAATCCCGGCAAGTGCTAAAGCGGCAACAAAGAAGGTCCAGGCAAGAACGGGGTATCTCCGAATTAGACCACTGAAATGATTCAAATTAGATGTTCCTGTTATCGAGATCATAATGCCAACCAGTAGAAACAATGCTGCTTTAATGATCATGTCATGGACCAAATAGTACACGGATCCAGTTAACGAATCAGGACTCATGACAGACACGCCATAAAGAATCACACCAACGGCTACAATGATATTATAAATAACGATTTTCTTAATGTCCCAATAGGCTATGGCCCCAATGACTCCAACTACAATCGAGAGAATCGCTAAAATGGATAAGAGTTGGAAAGTAAACTCTTGATCATGATAAAAAAACAGTGTATACGTTCTAGTGATGGAATAAACCCCGACTTTTGTTAATAATGCGCCGAAAAGAGCCAATACAGGTGCTGGTGGTGCATAATAAGAGCCTGGCATCCAAAAGAAGAGCGGGAAAATCGCCCCTTTTAAGCCAAAGACAATTAAAAACATCACGGCAATGACGGTTATAATACCAGGCATTCCGTTACCGCTTAATTCGTCAATTCGTTCTGAAATATGGGCCATATTTAGTGTGCCGACAACAGAATATAAATAGGCAACCGCAATGACAAATAGAGCAGACGAAATCACATTTACTAGTAAATATTTGATGGATTCCCTTAATTGAATCTTTGTTCCACCCAGTACCAACAGGACATATGAGGACATGAGCATGACTTCAAAAAAGACAAAAAGATTAAAGATATCCCCCGTCGTAAAGGCGCCGTTGACCCCGACTAATAAAAAGAAAAAAACGGGGTAATAGTAATGTTTTTCACGTTGATCTCCAATCGATTTAAAGGAGTAAAGCAGACAAACAAACGCAATGATGTTTGTCGTGAATACCAATAAGGCAGAGAACATATCGGAAACTAATGTAATACCGAATGGAGCATCCCAGCTTCCCATATTAAGAGCTTGCACCCCATCAGCATGAACTTTCTTAATGATGAAGAAAGAGGCCGTCATGGCTGCAATGGATGAGAAAACAGCGACAATGCGCTGAGCCATAATGCTTTTATTCAGGCAAATTAATACCGCCCCTGTTAACAGAGGGATTAAAATGGGTAAAATAATTAAATTAGTCATTTGGTTCTGTTCCTTTCATGTCTTCCACATTATCCGTACCCAGTTCCTGGTAGGACCTGTAAGCTAAAACTAAGAAAAAGGCTGTTACGCCAAAGCTAATTACGATTGCCGTTAAAATTAAGGCCTGTGGCAGCGGATCTGTGTAGTGTTCTGCATGTTCTCCAAGTAAAGGTGCGGAACCTCTTTTTAACCCGCCCATTGTCAAAATGAGAAGATGTGCGCCGTGACTCAATAAACCTGTCCCGATAATGATCCGCAATAAACTTTTTGACAGCATTAAATAGGTGGCTGACATAAATAAAATGCCAATGACAAATGCCATTAATATTTCCATTATTCATCCTCTCCAATCGTTAGAATAATGGTCATCGTCACACCGACAACAACAAAATAAACGCCTAAGTCAAAGAGTGTAGCTGTATGAAGAGATATGTCTCCTAGAACAGGCAGGTCGACATGTGTGAACACATGTGTTAAAAATGGAACATCAAAGAAAAGAGCGCCTGCACTTGTTCCAATGGCAAATAATAACCCGATCGCCGTGATGATTCGATAGTTAACAGGCAAAATCTGCTGCACCGTTTTAATATCATAGGTAATTAATAAGAGCACAATCGCTCCTGCTGTCATTAATCCGCCAATAAAGCCTCCGCCCGGATAATAGTGGCCGGCCGTAAAAATATAGACTGAAAAGAGGACGATGAAAAAAAGCAACAAGGTTATTGCTGATTCGAGAATAATATTGTTTGTCTTTTTCAACTTTCTTTCCTCCTGTTCAATCTTAATTTAATCATTCCATAAATACCCAATGAGGCAATAGCAAGTACAGTAATTTCAAAAAGGGTATCGAAGCCGCGAAAGTCTACCAGAATGACGTTGACCATATTTTGTCCGGCTGCTTTTTCGTACGTATTTTCCACATAGTATTTCGAGATCGCCTCAAACAGTTTATTGCCGTGGGCGGAAAGAGCGATTGCGGTGACAACTGCACCTACTCCAACCGAAATAAGGGCATTTGTGAGTTTAAATCTCATCCGCGTTTCATATCGCTGTAATTTTGGCAAGTGGTAGAAACAGACTAAAAACAGAGCAACTGAAATCGTTTCAATCACCAGCTGGGTTAAAGCCAAATCCGGTGCTCTAAAGAGGACGTAGAACAGTGAAACGGTATATCCTACAGCACCTAGCAGAATAATGGAAGTCATTCTAGATTTGATAAATAAAATGCTGATTGAGCCGACCACTACAAATATGGCGAGTACCCATTCATAAATCCCAATAGAAGAGACATTGCCTGTATCAAGTTTAAAGGCATCCTTCCAAAAGAGTGTGACTGTTAAGCTGAAAATAAAGAAAGCCAATATATAGACGAGATAGGAGTGGATGGAACCGGTCATATATTTGTTTGTGACTTTATAAGAACCAGACTGAGACCATTCCAAAAGGCGATCGTAAAAACGGAACAGAGACAGCTTTTCCGGAACGAGATCGTACATCCTTTTCCATTTCGGCAAGGTTTTATAAAGGGTGATTCCTAATAAGATGACACCCAATGTCATAAAGAGTTCAATCGTAAAGCCGTGCCAGAATGATATGTGAACCACAAATTCTCCGCCTGCATTTAACAGACTTGGAAGAATCGCAGCCATAGCCGGTGAAATCAGACTTTCCGATAACAGGTTTGGAAAAAAGCCAAAAATGACGACAAGCGATATAAGAATGACAGGAGGTATTAACATGCCTAAAGGCGCTTCATGCGGCTTCTTGTCCAGCTTTTCAGGCTGATATTTTCCTGTAAATGTTTTGAAAACCAAAATCATACTATAAATAAACGTGAAGACACTAGCAACCCACGCAATAACAGGAAATAAAATTCCCAAGGTTTCAAGGTTGAAAATATCCATTTGCGTTACTCTAACCATGGCTGTAAAGAACATCTCTTTGCTAAGGAACCCATTAAATGGAGGAAGGCCTGCCATGGAGAAAGCTCCTATAATGGAAATCGTAAAAGTAATCGGCATAAATGGCATAAGACCGCCCAGTTTCCGAATATCTCTGGTTCCGGTTTCGTGATCGACAATTCCGGCAGCCATGAACAAGCTCCCTTTGAATGTTGCATGATTAATTAAATGGAAAATGGCGGCTGTAATAGCAACTGTAAAAATATTTTCACTTAGCGCTTCGTAGTGAAGAGCCGCAGAGCCGACGCCGAGCAAAGACATAATCAGTCCAAGCTGACTCACTGTTGAAAAAGCAAGAATGCCCTTTAAATCTGTTTGCCTGATGGCGAACACGGATCCCCAAATTAACGTAATAATCCCCACTCCTGCAACCAGCCAAAACCAGACACTTGATGCTCCAAACACTGGAGTTAATCGTGCAACTAAATAAATACCAGCCTTAACCATTGTGGCTGAATGTAAATAAGCACTTACAGGTGTAGGTGCTTCCATGGCATCTGGAAGCCAAATATAGAAAGGAAACTGAGCTGATTTGGTAAATGCGCCAAGCAAAACGCAAATCAATGCAGGTAAAAATAATGAGTGATGAAATATGTCACCAGATTGAGCAACGATTTCGGTAATACTAAATGTACCTGTCATGATGTATAAAAGGATGATTCCACCTAGCATCGCCAGACCGCCGAACACGGTAATCAACATGGATTTCTGTGCACCATACCGTGATTTCTCACGTTCATGCCAGTAGCCGATTAATAGAAAGGAAGAGAAGCTTGTTAACTCCCAGAAGGCATACATGACAATCAAGTTATCCGATAAAACAACACCAAGCATAGCCCCCATAAAAAGCAATAGATAGACATAGAAGGTATTGAGCCTTTCTTTTTCCTTCGCTAAGTAATAAATCGAATAAAAAACGACTAAAGCTCCGATTCCGGTGATCAAAAGGGCAAATAAAAGGCCGAGACCATCCACTTTAGCTGTGAAATTTACCCCTAAAGAAGGAATCCAATTGAATGTTTCCGTCACCGTCTGACGATTTGTTATTTTGGGAATGGTGGAAAGAAAATAGATAAACAAAAGAATAGGCAGTGGAAGAACAAACCATCCAGTATGAATGCGAATAAACTTTTTATAGAAAATGGGTATAAATACAGAAAATAACAGCGGCGAAATAATCGCCAAATGCAGATATGACAATACAAAATCCTCCTTATGCTATAACAAAGTTATCATCATTCAGAATTAAACTTGTTAAACTTAATCAAAAAAATAGTTTCGAAATTAATTTGTTATCAAGATCACGCTACCCCCATTTTTTATCATTTGTGTTAAATCTTAAAAAAATGCAAAAAGAGTCCGTCATCAAAGGGCATAAGTATCCCTTTGGTGACAGACTCCTCCGTAAACATTTATTTAATATTGAAAAAATAATAACATTTTTCCAGCAAAAATTCAAGACCATAGACATAAGTGGACTGTGCAGATTTTTTCAATCTGTTCTGTTCCAAATTTTTTATGGATGGAAAATAAAAATCTAAAAGTTTCATGGTAAGGTAATGGGCTATTTTGACAGGTTGACAGAAATTTACCGACTTCAATGGGAGTTTTTTATTGATTACTGGTATATACATATTGGCTTTATTTTAATGGGTTTGGGGGATCATTTTAGCTTGGGTATTGAAGAAAAAGACAAGAGGGGATTTTTCGTTATTACAAGAGGGCCATAGATGCGTATTCCTTCTATAAAATATAGAAAATGCCATTGTCACTACCTGTAATTTATGGATATACGGGTAGTGACACCAGGCACTTTTTTTATGCCTTTACGGTCTGTTTTTTTACAGGGATGTAGATGTCAATTTGTTTGTTCTCTGAACCGTAACATCTTTCATCATATAGTTCAAATTCAATGGAACCATGATGTTCATAACCCGATTGTGGGAACCATTCTGTAAAAATATATTTCCATGTGGACTGAATGGATGCGACAAACGATCCTTCATCTGACTTTGGTGTAGTGAACACCGCATATTCCAGTTCTGGGAAATCTCTGTAAACCATTCCATCAGCCGCTTGCGTTCCCTCTTCCACTTCCATTCCAATTACATAAACGAACTCTCCTGTTTCAGGATTAAAATCGGTGCAAATGCCGAGTTCCACATTAGGGTGTAGAGGATTTGGAATGTTACAGCCCAAATTATTTCTCATGTACTGCTCCCAAAATTCAGGAATGTCTTTATTGTTCTGACCGTATTCATTTTTTGTTTTTAGTTCGTATCCAATGATGTGAAAAGCAGGTTTCGTGACTAATTTTGGTTCCATTTTATGTCCTCCTGAAAAGAGATTTGTATTAAGATAGGCTTTTCCTCGTAAGGGTCCGGATATTCTCTTTACATGGCGATATTGCCTCGGTGAAACGCTATAATGCTTTTTGAACGCCCGGTTGAAAGCATGTAATCAAGCGTTCGCTGTATACAAACCAAATAATCCATTCCCGTTCACCTACCTACATCCACTATAACAGCAAACATGGAATAGTAGCTGTTGTAAAAGATTTGATAAATTTGAATATTTATTGTTACTTTTTTTATGTCCATTCGTTTTATTAGGGAAGGGAGGAGCAGATGGAAGAGAATCTTGATGACATTTATAATATCTATTTTCATGAAATTTATCGCTTTCTCCTTTCTCTTTGTCATGACCACCATATGGCCGAGGACCTAGTTCAAGAAACTTTTCTCCGTGCCTATCTTTACATTGAGGATTACAGCGGGGAAAGGGTAAAAACATGGTTATTCACAGTCGCGCATCATGCATTTATTGATCACTATCGTAAGCATAAAAGAACGGTGATAAAGGAACAAAGCTTTTTCTTATCCTTTTTGGATAAAAGGAAAGCACCAGCGGATACGATTGTAATACAAGAAGAAGTTCAAGAAATTATCAACATGTTAAAAGACTTACCGGAAAAACACAAATTTGCGGTGCTTTTACATGATTTTCACGGCTTATCATACACTGAGGCAGCACATGTGATGAACGTGAAGCAAACTCATTTTAAAGTATTATTATTCCGTGGCAGACAGGCGATAAGACGCGGGAAGGGTGGAGAAAAGTGAGCAATGAATTTAAAAGAAAACTGGAAGCATACGAAAAAGGGGAACTATCGGATAGCGAATTAGAAGATTTCGAAAAGGAATTGGAAAAACTAGAAAAATATCAGGAGTTTCTTGAAGAAAATAACACTGAGCAGATGAAAGATTTTAATATTAATGAAAAAAGACAACAAAAAATATTAAAACGAAGTAAATGGAAAGCCAGAATGCAAACTGCCTTTTTTGCTCTAGGAGTGGTTCTTGTATTTACCTTTGTTTCATCTATACTCACTGCTGTTTACTATTCATGGGGGAAACCAGATCGTGTAGATGTGTTCAGGAACATAATCGATTATACGCTAACCGTAACGGACCCATATGGGTATTTAGGTAGAACGAGTACGAATTCAAGTCCCTATTTCAGTTTGAACGCAAGGAGGGATTTATTTAAAAAGGTTGGAGATGAAACGATAAAGGTTGGAGAATTAAAAAATAAATTTATTTTCTCCATGATGTCTTATCCGGAGAGCATATACTTTGGGAAATCATCAGAAGCCCAACCAACCTTTTCATATCCTAAGGTTGGAGAACACCATATGATGTCAGATTGGAATAGGTTGGAGAAACTTTCTGAAGGAACTGTCGTTTCAGCCTTTGTATCATTTGCAGATTTAATCGAAACGAAAAAGGTTTTTCAGCTATTCGAAGGAAAAGAGATGGATGTAATTTGGTTTGCCGTTGACACTGGTTTCGAGGGAAAGCATGAGGGAGTTATTGATGAACCCATTGGATTCCCAAGTTTTCCAATTTGGCATGATGATGATATGATTCTAGATTCAAGAGAGGTTAAGAAAGGGCTTTTCGGCAGCAGGATCATCTCCGAGGGACATTCTTCTCCTGAATATAATGTGGGTGACCAAAAAGTTCTCCACAAACAATTCCTGAAAACTTTATCCTTTTTAAAGGATCATGAACGGAAAGCGAACAACCTTTACTTCGGGAAACTAGACCTTTCAGAACGAATTGATTTCCTTGAAAGGAATGGCATTAAGCATTATGGCGTTGTTATAACAGGACCTACAAAGGAAATCTTGAAGCTGCGGGAAGAACCATGGGTTGGAGAATTAAAAGTTGATGAGGTCAGTTTTTGGAATTGGGATAGGTGATAAATTCTTATTTCAATTATTAGGCCAATCATAGTAGTTACAGAAATAATGAGAAAATTGACTGGTATGTTGTAATAATAGGTAATGGTGAGGGATGCCTATCTCCTTTGTAATTGTTTAATGCATTCTTTAGAGAACAAGAACCAGAGGTATAATAGCTGAATGAACTCCGGAATCCTCTGAAATTGTAATAAAAGTATTCTTATAACTCATTCATTCCAAGAAATAACAAGCCTACTATATCTTCGATTGAATATGACTTAATTAGTAATAACCGTTACAAATATTCTCAGGAAGATGTGCAATTTCAAACTTATTTGATTAAAAACAAAATGATATCCGATCAATTAGATGAAATACGAGAAGATTTGGATTTTGCAATCCGTTTGATAAAAAGGGCTTAAACATGATATAAGTGTAAAAGAACCAAGGATAATCTGGTTTTGAGTTTTGGGATAATAGGTAGACCATGTATCCCATAATGAAAGGATTTGAGTTACCATATGAAAGATAATTTTTGGCGTGAGTTACCACGACCTTTTTTTATACTGGCACCAATGGAAGATGTGACGGATGTTGTTTTTCGTCATGTCGTGAGTGAGGCAGCTAGACCGGATGTGTTTTTTACCGAGTTCACCAACAGTGAGAGTTATTGTCATCCGAATGGGATTCAGAGTGTGCGCGGTCGTTTGACTTATACCGAAGATGAACAGCCCATTGTCGCCCATATCTGGGGGGACAAGCCTGAATACTTTCGGCAAATGAGTATAGGTATGGCGGAACTTGGGTTTCGGGGCATCGATATCAATATGGGTTGTCCGGTACCGAATGTAGCAGGGCATGGGAAGGGGTGCGGCCTAATCCGCCGGCCTGAAGTGGCAGCGGAATTAATACAAGCCGCAAAAGCAGGAGGCTTGCCTGTAAGCGTAAAGACAAGGCTTGGCTACAAGGATATAGATGAATGGCATGATTGGCTGACACACATATTGAAACAAGACATTGCCAATCTTTCCATTCATCTTCGTACAAGAGAGGAAATGAGCAAAGTACCTGCTCATTGGGAGCTGATTCCGGAAATTAAGAAACTTCGTGACCAAGTGGCATCAGATACACTCTTGACGATCAATGGGGATATTCCTGACCGTCATACTGGCCTGAAGCTCGCCCATCAATATGATGTGGACGGGGTGATGATTGGGCGCGGAATTTTCCATAATCCCTTTGCCTTTGAAACAGAACCGAAAGAACATAGCAGTAAGGAATTGCTTGATCTCCTAAGGTTGCACCTGGACCTCCATGATCAATATTCATCATTAACGCGGCGTCCGTTCAAGGCGCTTCATCGATTTTTCAAGATATATGTCAAAGGATTTCGTGGGGCGAGTGAATTAAGAAATCAATTAATGAACACAGAGTCCACAGATGAAGTGCGCGAAATGCTTGATCACTTTATGTCTAAGAATTTTGATGGGGTGGAACAGTAGAAGTGTCCCCATTCAAGGTTAAAGCGAAACTGGCTGCCTAGTTAGATATGATGCAAGCAGTTAAAGAATAAACGTATGGTCCAGTTATATCATGACTGGGCTTTTTTACAAGTCTAGAAGAGAGGAAGAAACCTCAGATTTTCGTTTTTTATTTATTCACTTGTCATTTCTATAGCCCGTCCTCTCCACAAATTCCTTAAAATTGGTTACGGCAGGGGACATATAGGGCTTTAGCGAGCAGGAAGAAAAATGAAGATCGCTATGCAGTCGAAGAGTATAATTAATGTAGATTAATTAAAACAAGTGCCAGTCACTACCCGTAATTTGTCGTTTCATTTCGACATTATCAGGGCGTGTCTAGGCACTTTTTTTGCTTGCTTTAATATTCTCTTTTAATGACAAAATACGAGCCCCGAATGGTTCCAGCAAGTTTAGATTTCTGCCTGGCAAACTTGAACTTCCCTTCTAGCTCCTTTGGCACTTCCATACCATCAGAAAGCTTAAACCCAACGGCCCGCTTCTTTGGGTCATCAATCGTATACAAGACATTAACGGAAAGACCATCCTCATAAAAGACATAAGTCCAATCGATATTTTCCACTTGAAACCGTGATATTTCTAACGGTTTGGCAGCAAACTCAATGTCACGTTCTTCTTTCAAAATTCGGTTCACATAATGAAGGGTCTCTGTGGACTCGCTAGCTGGGACAACTGTAAATGCATGCTTATACTTGTTCATAAAGTACCGGGCTTCATTGGCACGTAAACCAGCAAGCGCTTCTGCTACCGGTGAAGACTCTAAACCAACCGTAGACACATTTTTGAAATCAACGATATAGGACATTTCCATTCCTCCATCTATCTCTTTATTTCCTTACAACCGGAATCCACATTTCACCAAATACTAAGCCGTTTCGCTGCCCCATCTCAACCGATGCATTTGGTCCGCCGACATAGGCAACATTATTTGCTTCCGGCAAGGCTTGACCGAACGCAATGCCGGCAAGCGTCATATGCAATTCATCAGCCGTCCTCGCTTCCCCTTTAACAACCAGGTATTCCCCCTTAGGAAATTGGATCAGTCTGTCTCCTTCTGGTATCGAGGCATCTGTCATGACGCCGGCATAATGCATCATCTTGTTATTGACCGCTTCGTTTACAGCAAAGATGTAATCATTTGTGGCGATTGCTTTTAAACTGTCAAGCCTTCCATCTTGTTTGACAGCCTCCCAAAAATCAGCCTTTTCCTTATTGATCCCTGCATAATCCGTGTAATGACTCTTAAGCTCAGTCCCAATCCCTAAAACGGTAAAGCTGTCTTTTTCTTCTAAAATATAATTGGCCATGTATAAAACCTTCCTTTTCGTCATTTTAATCAAGTTATTTGTTTTTTTACTTGATGAGTTTATAATAGCGTTAAACCATGTCAAAAAATGATACTGTTTAGGAGTTCCAATGAAAAAAGTTGAACGAATTAATACAATCATGCGGTATATAAATAACCGTTCCCACTTTACCATTTCTGAAATCATGCGCGAATTTAACGTCTCTCGTTCGACGGCTATCCGAGATATCAGAGAAATTGAGTCCATGGGAATGCCCCTTGTCGCTGAAGTTGGAAGGGATGGGGGTTATTTTGTTATGCAAAACTCTGTCCTGCCGGTTGTCCGCTTTACCGATAATGAGGTAAAAGCACTCTTTGTTGCCTTTATGGCCACAAGAAATCAACAGCTCCCTTACCTAAAAAGCCGCCAGTCACTAGCAGAAAAACTGCTTGGCCTCATCTCGGAAAACCAGCAGGATGACCTGGTTCATCTAAATGAAATCTTGCTTTTTGAAGGGACCAATCCCAATAATCCCGACCTGCTAGAGCTTTCGGACCTTCCGCAGCCCATGTTAGAAAGACTCATCCAGCTCCTCCTTGTGGATCAACATTTAATGATTACCATCGATGAAGCGAAGGGAAAAAAGGAATATCCCATTTACCTCTTGCATCTTTATCGTGAAAAAAGCTATTGGCTGATTGAAGGCTTTGATTTAAAGGAAGGAAAAAAGAAAATCTTTCATGTCGACCAACTCATTGATGTTAAACCCTACCAAAAGAAAAAAGAATTAAGCAAGAAAAAGATTCACGAAAAACTAATTGGGCAGGAAGAAGTCAACAACCTTGTCCTTGAACTTGGTCCAACGGCCATTGCCCAGTTTAAAAAATACCACCCTTTCAAAATTTCAATTTCTTATACGGATCCTTTCCAAAGCACAGCCATTCTAAAGACTTTTATTAATGTTCATTATTCCCACGAATTGGAAGAAATAACAAATTGGCTCCTGTTCCTAGGCAGGGACATCAAAGTCATAGAAATGCCAAAAGAAGTCTTAGAAAGTTTACAAGAGAGAATATCCATATTTTGCCCGTAAGCAATAATAAGTAGTGGAAATTTATTAGGAAAAAACTGTAAAATTATCAATAGATAAAAGCAGGAGGAGTTCCCGTAAGTGTAAAGACAAGACTTGGTGTCCGAATTTCCTGCTTAGGAATTGCTTCGGACACATATTGAATGACTTTAGGAAACCTAGACATTATTCCGTACAAACTTGTTTCGCAGCAAATATACAACCAAAAACATGAGTAGAGGGACCATGTAGCTGATGATTTCTATAGGCATGGACTCCGGTTTGAATTTTGTCATGATGATTCCTGAATCTGTATTACCTAGGGTTCCGTTAAAGATGCCGTAACAGACGTTCAACCCCCAATGAATGCCGGTATCCGCCCAAAGGGAACCTGTTTTATAAATGGTGTAGGTTAAAGAGAGTCCTATGAATAATGAAAATAACGTGTTGGAGATACTGAATCCTTCATTCCATGAATCGTCTAGAGCATAAAGTAAGAGGGAGATGATAAACACCCATTTAACCGGAATGCTTTTTTTCAAATGCCCAAAAATATATCCCCTAACAATGATGTCGTTTAAAAAAGAGCCGACCAAAAATGTGAGCATAACCATCAAAAGTGAACTAATTAATTCTGAAAATGGTTTAATGCCCTTTATCTCGAGTCCCCCAAAAAGATAAACGAGCATGTACTTGATAAGCCAAAATGAAAACCCGATACTAAACCCAATTATCAAATTCTTCCACCACTTTGAGTGAAAGCTGATCCCAATATTTTTATACTCTTTTGCTTTGGTTATATATAGAATTCCTTTCAATAATGGAAAAAACAGAAGTATTAATAATACCTGTAACCAAAATTGACTTGATTTCGCAATCCCAATGTTCAAATATAAATCCAGTATAATGAAACCTGCAAATACTTTAACAAAATACCTCATATGTATCCCCTTACTATTATTATTTTTATCATAAGGAATAATATAGGGGATGCCTAGCTTTTTCTTCCAATTTAAATTGGATTTTTTAGTCTATTTGTAAAAGTTAACCACCTGAAATACCACAAATATGGGATAATTTAAATGTCTGGATTCTACCAAATAAAAAAACGGACGAAAAGGGCAGGGGGAAATAAGGTATGGGGATAACAAACCATGTGCAAAAAACAGGTTGGAAGGATAAACTGGATGATTACATATCGCAGCATCCAAAACTGCAAGGTGCACTAATAGGCGTCAATGTTTGTGAGGCTGAAACCGGCAATAATCTCTTCCATCACAATGCTAGTACAAGGCTGCATCCGGCTTCCAATATGAAATTATTGACCGCCGCTGCCGCTTTGGACACGTTGGGCAAGGATTACGTGTTCACTACTGAAATATGGATAGATGGCGTAATCAACAATCATGAACTTCAAGGGAATCTGTACATAAAAGGAATGGGTGATCCGATGCTGCTTCCAAAAGATTTGGATCAATTTGCAGATCAAATTTACAATCTCCATGGTATTCGGTCCATTTCTGGCGATGTGGTTGCGGATGACGTGTGGTATGATGATGTCCGCTTGTCACCGGATATGATGTGGGATGATGAACATTTCTATTACGGTGCGCAGGTGTCTGCCTTGACGCTTTCGCCAAATGCCGACTTTGATGCGGGGACCGTGATGATAGAAGTGCGGCCAGGAACAGCAGACGGTGAAGCAGTCCAAGTCTCCGTATTTCCTGATACGGCTTATGTCCAAATTGAAAATCATGGTATCACGGTAGGGGATGAAGCAAAGGAAACGGAATTGAAGATCATTCGCCGCCATGGGGAAAATACAATTGTAATTAACGGAAAGCTGGCAGTGGGGACGGAACCAATCAAAGCATGGATTGCCGTTTGGGAACCGACTAAGTACGTATTACAAGTATTTGCTGAAAAACTAACAAGTTCTGGCATCCAACTAAACGGCAGGAAGGAAATGGGCTGCGTGCCTAAACACGCAAGACGATTGATACACCATACATCCATACCGCTTGCAGAGCTTCTCATCCCATTCATGAAACTAAGCAACAATGGCCATGCAGAAATATTAGTAAAAGAAATGGGGAAGCAGGTAAAAGGGGAAGGCAGCTGGGAGGCGGGAATGGACGTGCTGTTAACAGAGGTGGCCAAGTTCGGTGTCGATCCAGCAGCCGTTCTGCTCCGGGATGGATCAGGACTTTCGTCTGTGACTTTAATTCCACCGAATCAATTGACCAATCTATTATTCCACGTACAGTCCAAAGCATGGTTTGAACCCTTTTATCACAGTCTGCCCATCGGTGGTCAAATAGAACGAATGGTTGGCGGCACATTGAGGGAACGCCTTGCTGATTTAACTGTTCACGCTAAAACTGGAACGATTTTCGGGGTTAGCACGCTTTCGGGCTACATGCAAACAGAGTCAGGGAAGCGGTTGATTTTTTCAATCATGCTGAACAATTTATTAGATGAAGAGGAAGGACCTGAAATACAGGATCAGTTGATTGAATTGCTTGCTCAATGGTAGGTTCAATCAAAATTGGCGGGTTGTCAAACCATCAGATAACTGGTGGTTTTTATTTTTTTTTAACAGCGGAATATCATGAATTCTGAATCTACCCCATTAGTTGTGCGAGGCACTTTTTAATAGATAACTACCGGTAGTTGTCTAGGGGTAGGAAGGAGTTTCGAAGGGATCTGTAGAAAGAAAAGTAAGAAATTCATTGGGTGAAGGGGATTTTGATGGACATATTGCCAATTAAGCAAAGAATCAAAAGAGCATTATTATCACTTCCGTATCGGGTTAAATTGGTTCTGATTTTCTCCCTTCTTATTTTGACCACCGCAACCCTTCTTGGAAGTATTACATATTATCAAGTGGCGAAGTCGAGCCGGGAACGTACGGAGGAATATCAAGTCCAATTGGCGGACCAAATCAATCGAAATTTAGACCGATATCTGAAGGAAATGCAAATCATTTCATTGTCCCCGCTCTATAATCAAGAAGTAATGGATATTCTAGAAAACCATCAAATCCCGAGTGATAAAACCATGTTTCCACCGGCAAATGAACGAATAACGTTATGGCGGTATATTTCTAGTTTAATACATATGAGAAATGAAATTAAAGGCATTCATATCATGGCTAATGATGGAACCATTTTTAGTAATTTAGATTCAAATACCGTCATGCTTAAAGTATTTGATCGTAATAGTGAATGGCTGAAGAAAATTAATAAGGCTGACGGAGAGTGGGTGCTGCTTCCCCTCCATCAACCCAATTATTATTTACGAAAAGATGTTACTGTTTTTTCCGTTGCCAGGCTGATTAGAGACCCGGAGTCGTATAAACCGCTGGGAATTATGATAATTGATTTAAAGCAAGAGTTAATTCAGGATATTCTAAGCAGAACCAATTTAGCGAGCCGCATCTTTATTTTAAACAATGAAAATCAATTCATTTATCCAAAGGCAAAAGACAAAATGATCGGAGACTCCATTTTGACTGAGATTAACAGATTTAAAGAACATCAACATATGAACTTTTCAATTAATCAGACTGACTATTTGGTTGTATATAACGAGTCATCCTATTCAGGAGTGAAAACCATTATGTTAACGCCAAGTGCCATGGTATTAAGTGAGGTAAACCATCTCCGTAAAGTGGTGATTGTCGTTGTCTTACTGGGGATTATCATTTCTTTGCTGCTAGGATTTATGCTTTCCAAGCCTATGGTAGGGTCCATTTATAAATTAAGAAAAGCGATGGAAAATGTTGAAAAAGGGAATCTGGCTCAAAGGGTTTCTTTTCAAGGCTATGATGAAATTGGACAGCTTGGAAAAGGCTTTAACCATATGATCAATGAAATTGACCGTCTGGTTTCAGAAGTATACGAGACAGGGCTGCGGGAGAAGGAAGCGGAGATTAAAGCATTGCAAAGTCAAATGAATCCTCATTTCCTTTACAACACATTAGAAACCATTAATATGCTTGCCGTCACAAAGGGAAATCTGGAGGTTTCCGATATGGTGTCCTCGCTCGGCAGATTACTGCGATACACTATTGATAATTCTTCTAAAATCGTAACCTTAAAGGAAGAATTGTCTTTTATTCAATCGTATATAGCCATACAGAAAGTTAGGATGGGGGAGAATCTTAAATATGAAGAAGAGATTGAGCCGGTCTTACATGATGTCCTTATTCCTAAACTAGTATTACAACCGCTTGTTGAGAACGCCATTATCCATGGGCTATTTGGACAGGGAGGCCTCATCGTGATTAAAGCAGCTAGTAAGAATGAACTCCTCGAGATTGTCATCCATGATAACGGTAAGGGGGTTCCCATTGAAAGGTTGGAAGCGCTAAAGCAGACATTGGAGACAGGACAAATCAAGCCAAACCGAAATCATACCGGGATTGCTTTGCCAAATGTTCATGAAAGAATTCAACTGCTTTATGGAAAAGAGTACGGAATTGAGATAGCAAGCCAAGAACATAATGGATTTTCTATCTTGCTAAAAATACCGATCCAACGAAGGGGGGCCTATGAAAATGAAAGAAATATTAGTTGTTGAAGACGAGGCTATTATCAGGCAAGGTTTGAAAGTTTTACTTGAACAAGGCATGGGCGGTTTTCAAGTATTGGAGGCTAAAAGCGGGGAGGAAGGAATGGTCATGATTCACCGGCGAATTCCTCATTTAATTGTAACGGACATCCGTATGGGAGGGATGGATGGCCTTACCTTTATTTCGAAGGTAAGACAAATATCCAAAGATGTTCCGATTATTATATTAAGCGGTCATAGCGACTTTGAGTACGCGAGAACGGCCATGCGTTATGGAATAACGGATTATCTTTTAAAGCCAATAAACCGGATTGAACTGTCACAGGCAATTTCAAACATCTTTAAGGAAACCGAGGAAGAAAACCGGATCCCTGTTTCCCGAAAGTTTCAAGACATCCTGAAATTTATCGACGAAAATTTAAGCCGTGAAATTACATTAGGACATATTGCGGAGCATGTTTATTTAAATCCCCAGTATGTTGGGCAATTATTTAAGTCGGAATTAGGCACGAACTTTACGGAATACATAACGGAAGAACGTTTAAAAAGGGCCAAGAAATTGTTAAAAGAAACGAATTTAAAAGTTTATGAGGTGGCACAGCTTTCGGGTTATAAAAGTCCGAAGCACTTTATGACGGTGTTTAAGCAAGAAACGGGAATGACACCAAAAGAGTTCCGTGAATTTTCCTGAAATGACGAAAATATGAGAATAACGAACTATTTCTCGTTTTGAGAGGATATTTTTTAGATTCCGTCTTTATTAAAATGAGATACAAAGGGAGGTTATGAGATGATAAAAAAGCTTGGGATCATTTTTTTAGTGATTCTTTTGGTAGCGGTTTCAGTGGCGTGTAATAAAGATGCCAATACAACTGCCCCGAAAGATAAAGGTTCAAAAGCAAAGGATGAACAGGTGGAATTGACTTTTATGATGTGGGGGAATGAAGCCCACCAAGAGGTCTATAACAAGTTAATCGCAAAATTCAATGAAACACATCCAAATATTAAGGTGAAAATGGAAAGTGTTCCATTCCCTGACTACCAGCAGAAAATTACCGTCTTGGCTGCCGGCAGGGAATTACCCGATGTAGGCTGGGTAGCGGAGCGGATGGTTCCGCAATTCATGGAAAATGGAATTTTAGATGATGTTTCTTCTTTTAAAGACGATAAGGAATACAATATGGACGACTTCTTCCCGTCCACCTTAGATTTGTTTAGAAAAGACAATAAATTGTATGGCATTCCGTTTTCAACACCACCAGAGGTTTTGTTCTATAACAAAGATTTATTCGTGAAGGCCGGGGAAAAAACTCCGAACGAACATGTTCAAGCAGGGGCATGGAATTGGGAGCAATTTGAGAAATCCGCAAAAGCGATATCCGAAAAAGGCACATATGGTGCGAACTTCTTCCGTGACTGGAATACGTGGATTCCCTTATTATCACACACTTGGGGCTATGGTGGAGACTTATTTAATAAGGATCAAACAAAGTTCACATGGAATAGCCCACAAGGTGTAGAAACACTAAAGATGCTTGACCGGATGATGTTTAAAGATGGCTCCCATCCAAAAGCAGGCGAGCAAGTAAGCTTTGAGTCAGGGAAAATTGGCATGTTCTTTGATGTATACAGTTATGTTTCCCGTGCCCGCGAAATAAAAGATTTTGCTTGGGATATCGCCCCGCTTCCTGAAGGGCCAAAAGGCAGATTCCCAATGTTGGGCCAGGCTGGATATGGATTATTTAAAGGCTCTAAGCATACAGAGGAGGCAAAAGAACTGCTGAAGTTCTTTACAAGCCAAGAGGGAATTCAAGCGACATCTACTTTCTTCGTACCGCCGCGTGAGTCGGTCCTTAGCTCAGATGAATTTGTGAATCAGCCGAATAATCCTCCGGCGGAAAGCATTAAAAGAGCTGTTATTGATGAAATGGACAATGCCAGACTACAAGCTGGACATATCGAGTGGCAAAAAATTGATAATGCGATTCAATTTGGCTTTGATGAATTATTTGGCCAGCTGAAAAAGCCTGAAGAAATACTTAAAGGTATGGAAGATAAGATTGATCCATTATTGAAGAAATAAAATGCGATGCGGTTAACCCTAAAAAGGATTAACCGCATCCCTTTTACTAGGGGTGTTTACGTTGACTGCTTCCATAACACAGTTATTAGAGACAAAAAAGCTTACCTTAATTGCAAGTTTGCCGGAAAATCGATTGGATCTTGCAAGGGCAGCTATTCATGCCGGTGTTGATGTGATTAAATTGCACGTAAATGTCCATCATCGGGCATCAGGAAACAGCTTTACTTCTGTTCATGAATATGAAGAAGTTTTCCGCAGTATTAGAGCGGAATTCTCCGGCCCGCTTGGGATTGTTCCAGGCGGCGCAATTGAAGATATAAAACAAAGTGAAATGGAACAGTTAATCCAACTTGGTTTTAATTTCTATTCCATCTATGCCCATCATAAGCCGAGCTGGTTAACACAGCTGGACGGGATGGAAAAGACATTTGCCATTACAAATGAATATTGTTTTAGTCAGTTGGGCAAGGTGAAGCATCTCGGAGTGTCAGCCCTCGAGGCTTCCATTGTTCCCGGGGAGGAATACGGCAGTCCATTGACCTTTAAAGATATCCTTTCCTATAATTCGCTTGTTCAAAACGTAGATGTACCTGTAATGGTTCCATCCCAAAGAAAGATTGAGCCAACTGATATTCCCTTGCTTTATCGGGCTGGAGTAAAAGCGATCATGCTTGGAGCGATTGTCATTGGAAACACGGAAGAAAGTATTAAAGGAGCTATTTCATCTTTTAGAAAAACCATTGATTCATTGTAAAGGAGGCAGCGAAGTTGGAAGTAAAAGTGAAAGCAGCAGAGGGCCTGCCTATTCAAAAAGTGCGAAGTAAGTTTTTTGGAAGTGAAGCCTTTTTTGGCTATTTATTTGTTAGCCCAATGGTAATTGGCTTTTTGTTAGTCATGTTTATTCCTTTTATCTATTCCGTTTATATGAGTTTAACGGATTGGAAGCTGCTTGGAGATCCGAATTTTATTGGCAGCGAGAACTACCAGCGTTTAGTAAACGACCCTGACTTCTGGGAGGTTATGAAAAATACACTTCTATTTTCCGGGGGACTTGTTCCGATAAATATTATGATTGCATTGCTGCTAGCGCTGCTGCTGCAACGTCATTTGCCAGGAATTGGCTTTTTTAGAACAGCTATTTTTATTCCGGTTATGACCTCTATTGTGGTTTGGTCGATTATATGGAAATACATGTTTGGGACAGATGAAGGGTTTATTAACCAAATACTCGATGTTTTTGGCATTACTGGACCTGCCTGGCTATATAATCCAAAGCTTGCCATGGGTGCTGTTATTGTGGTAAGTGCTCTGAAAAATGTGGGTCTGAATATGGTTCTATTCCTTGCGGCGCTGCAGCAGGTGGATAAAAACCTTTACGAAGCATCCTATTTGGACGGTGCAAACAAACTAAAACAATTTTGGCATGTTACCCTTCCAATGATTACACCAACTGTTTTTTTAACGTTAATTTTAACAGTGATTGGCTCGATGAAGGTGTTCGGACAGATTTATGTGATGACAGGCGGCGGCCCAGGGAATCACACGAAGGTCTTAGTTTATTATATTTGGGAAAATGCCTTCAAATTATTTGATTTTGGCTACGCCTCTGCGATTGCCATTGTGTTATTTGTCATCATTTTATTCTTTACACTAATTCAATGGGGTGTAAGAAAAAGGTGGGTTTTCCATGAACAATAATAGAAAGAATGGTGTGTTTACGAAAGTAGCCTTTTATGGAATATTATCCGTCATTTCTTTGATTATGATTGTTCCATTTTTATGGATGATAAACACATCTTTTAAGGATTCTACAAAAATATTTTCCTTTCAATTTATTCCTGATCCATTTAGGTGGGAAAACTATTTACAAGTACTAAAAACGACCCCTTTCCACCTATTTTATTTTAATAGTTTCTATATTGCCGTCTTAGTCACAATTGGCACCATTTTCTTTGGCTCGCTGGCTGGCTATGCGTTCGCAAAATTGAAGTTTAAAGGCAGCAATTTGCTGTTTTTATGTTTATTAAGCACGATGATGATCCCTGTTGAGGTTATAACGATTCCACTTTTTCTCTTTATGAGGGATTTAGGATTGATTAATACCCATGTACCATTAATCGCCATTCCTATTTTAGGACCGGCAGGAGTATTTGGGATTTTCGTGATGAGGCAGTTTTTCTTATTGGTCCCTAAAGAATTAGAAGAGGCGGCAATGCTTGATGGCTGTTCTTATTTTCGAATCTACTGGAATATCATGCTGCCACTGGCGAAGCCAGCCATTGCGACACTTACGATTTTCACCTTTTTAACAAGCTGGAATGAATTTTACGAGCCGCTTATTTATATTAATTCCAAAGAATTAATGACGTTGCCATTGGCTTTGGCATTATTTACGGATGAAGTAGGAACAAGATGGGAGTTATTGATGAGTGCGTCTGTAATGGCCACCGTTCCATTGTTAATTATCTTTTTCTTTGCACAAAAGCAATTTATCGAGGGTGTCACGATGACGGGTGGAAAATAATGTTTACAAAAAAAGGATGTGTCTAGTTTGAAGACTGAACTAACTTTTGATGTTGTGGTTGCGGGCGGCGGTCCAGCCGGCATCAATGCAGCGATCGCTTCGGGTAGGGCAGGTGCAAAAACACTTCTGATTGAAAGGTATGGCTTTTTGGGAGGAATGTCGACGGTTGCACTGGTTTATCCGTGGATGACCTTTCATACAAACTACGGAAAACAAGTCATAAAAGGAATTGCTCAAGAGATTGTGGATCGCTTAATGGAAATAAGCGGGTCGCCTGGTCATTTGCGAGATACGGTTGGATTTACGTATTCGTTAACCCCTTATCATCCGGAAAAATATAAACTATTGGCATTGGAAATGCTCGAGGAAGCCGGAGTGGAAGTACTCGTTCATAGTTTTATAGATAAAGTGGAAGTGGAAGGAAATCAGATCACTTCACTAGGACTGGCAACAAAGTCCGGCCCCATCCGTGTTTTCGCCAAGAGGTTTGTTGATGCAACGGGCGATGCGGATATCGCCTATCTCTCCGGTGCCCCTTGTTTAAAAGGAAGAGAGGAAGATCACAAAACGCAGCCAATGACGATGAAGTTCCGTATGAGGGGTGTAAACCTTGAAAAAGTAAAAGAGGCCATGAAAGCAAATCCAAGTAATTTTTACAAAAAGACCCCAATTGATGAATTAGACCTCATCCCATTAACGGGTGTTCAGGGTTTTTATAAGGAATGGAGTGAATCCGGTGTCCCTATTAATCGGGACCAAGTTCTCTTTTTTGCAGGACCTGAGGAAGATGAGGTGCTCGTCAATTGCACCCGTGTTCAAGGCTTGGATGGCACAGATGTGTTTGACTTATCTGCCGGGGAAAGAGAAGGAAGAAAACAGGTTCTGATGATGGCAGAGTTCTTACAAAAGAAAATTCCCGGCTTTGAAAAGGCATCTATTTCTGCGGTTGGAACTCAAATAGGAATCCGAGAAACACGACGCATTGATGGCCAATACGTACTCGCCATTGAGGATGTTGTCGGTGGCAGGAAATTTGAAGATACCATTGCTCTCAGCGGCTACCCAATTGATATACATGATCCAAGCGGTAAAGGCGTTCAAGCAAAAGACATCGAAGGAGATGGCAGCTATGGCATTCCCTACCGCTGCCTTGTGCCGAAGAAAATTGATAATTTATTAGTAGCGGGGAGGTGTATTTCAACCACTCACGAGGCATTGGCAACCACGAGATTAACTCCAAGTGCAATGGCTACGGGTCAAGCCGCCGGAGCTGCCGCAGCACTCTCCATTACTGATTATGTTTCACCCAAAGATCTAAACATCACCAAGCTAAGGGAACATTTAGCTGATAATGGGGTAGTTCTTTAATTGTGTCACAAATTAGGTAATCAAGGAGGAAAACTGTGAAACATTGGAGAAGAGTTTTTTCATTAGGTCTTGCTGTACTTTTGCTGTTTAGCTCTATGGGTATGGTTGCTGCCGCAGGGAAGGAAAAATCGCTAGCGACGATTTTAATGGTTCCATTAGATGACCGGCCGGCAAATACTTATTTTCCACAGCAAGTTGGAAAGGCGGCAGGGATGGAGGTAATTATTCCGCCAAAAGAAATGATCGGCCGTTACACTGAACCAGGTAATGGGGAAGAAATTAGCAAATGGATCCTGAAAAACGCCGATCAGGCAGATGGTTTTGTTATTTCCACAAGTATGCTGGCTTATGGAGGTTTAGTGGCTTCACGTACAGGTGTTAAATCACTAGAAGATTCTCTTCGTGATATTCAAGTCATTAAAAAGCTGAAAGCATTATATCCGAATAAGCCTGTATATGTTTACGATACCATTCAAAGACTAGCGGTTACTGCCATTAATGATGAATATCTAAAATATTATTCGCTTATTAGTGAATGGGCTGTTTTGTACGATAAGGTCGTAAATTTGGGTATGGATGGTAAAGAGAGACTGGAACAACTTGAGGCGCTAATCCCTGCCTCTGTTTTAGAAGATTACAAGAAAGCAAGAGCAAGAAATCACACGGTGAATCAGTTAATGATTGACTGGGTTCAGGAAGGCTATATTGACTACTTAATTTTATCTCAGGACGATGCGGCCCCTTATGGAGTTCATCGTGCAGAGAGGGAAATATTAAATGCTAAGGTGAATGAGCTTCAAGTTCAGGACAAAGTCTCCGTTTTCCCTGGCGCTGATGAAGTGGATGTGGTGTTAGTATCGCGATTCGTGAACCATTTCTTCCATTCTTCACCGAAGTTCTTTGTAGAATATGGCGGGATTCAAGGTCATGATTGGATTGCACCATTTGAAGACACTACGTTTGATTACAATGTGCAAAAGCATATTATATCAGCCGGTGGTACGTTGGTTGGGAGTGAGGATCAGGCGGATATTCATCTCTTGCTAAATACCCCTTCGTCCAGCAGTTCATCCAGATCAAAAGATATTGACGGACTGGTTAATCGAACAAAAGAGTTACTTGCTAAGGGTAAGCAAGTGGCTATTGGAGATGTATTAATTGTTAATAAGGCCGAAGAAGAATTGGTGATGAAGCTTGCGCGAAGCGTAGATCTTACAAAACTTCTTTCTTATAGCGGCTGGAATACAGCTGGAAATGCACTTGGCATTACGGTAGGCCATGCAGCATCAAGGTATGCCTTTATAGTTCAAACATCAGGATTTGGAGTTCCGTTGTACGAACAAACGGCGAAAGCCCATTATGAATTTTTACTTCATCGGTTTGCCAAAGACCAGGGATATAAGAATGTTGTCCACCCGGCAGCCAGAGCGTATGTTCAACAGCTTGGCGCAGGAGAATTTGACCTTGGGGCTCATTATGACCAAGTAAACCGTTTTGTGCAGGAAAAACTGACGGAGCAAACTGAATACTGGTATCAGTATTTTGATAGTAAACAGGTGTATATTGGATCAAGAGGAAATAAAGACTTTTATAAAACCATTTCGTCCCTGGAAAGTGTTCATGTAAAACTGCCATGGCCGCGAATTTTTGAAGCGGAACTTGAGCCGACAATTACGTTAAAGTAGTTTTCTCGCGGTAGCACTGCCCTAAATTTGTAGAAGAGAAGTGTTGGGAGCACTTCTCTTTTTTTATGTCACTTAAATATATTTACTATCCTACTAACTAGTGGTAGTGTTGTTAAGTGATATTATATTTGGGATATTATACCAAATTATGGAGGGTGAATGATGGAGGATACTCAAAATATTAAGCAAATTATAAGGCACCGGTTTCTATTTCTATTAGTGGACAGGATTTTAGAATTAGAAGAAGGAAAAAGAGCTGTAGGTCTCAAAATGTAACTGTAAATGAACCATATTTTAACGGACATTTTCCAGAATATCCAATTATGCCAGGGGTATTAATAATTGAAGCATTAGCTCAAGTAAGTGCAGTTGTCATGCTAACGAAAGAGGAGAATAAAGGACGTTTAGGGCTCTTAGCGGGTATTGACAACTGCCGTTTTAAAAAACAAGTAAAACCGGGTGACCAACTCTCACTTGAAGTTGAAATAACCAGATTAAAAGGTCCAATTGGAAAGGGAAAGGGGATCGCCACTGTTGATGGAGTGTTAGTTTGTGAAACAGAACTCATTTTTGCCTTTGGTAATTGATTTAGATCGGGAAAATAAAATAATATGAAGGAGAAAAAAATGGAAAATATATCATTGAGACGCTTGGAAAAAAAGCATATTGCGGTTTTAAAGTCCTTCCATCTTCCAGAAGAGCAAAAAAAATTTACTGCTTTACCGAATGATATTTTAGTAGATACAGAAGGGAGACATCCTATAGTCATTGTAAATGGGGAAAAACCCGTTGGTTTCTTTTTACTTCACACTTCTACTCGAGTGAAGGATTACTCAGCTAATCCTCATGCGTTGCTATTAACGGCTTTGTCAATCAACCATTTAGAACAGGGGAAAGGTTTCGCTAAAAAAGCGATGCAATTGTTAAAGGGTTTTGTAAAATCTGAATTCCCTTCCTATGATGAACTAGTACTTGCTGTGAACCATAAAAATATTCCTGCTCAAGAACTATATCGAAAGGTTGGGTTTTATGATACCGGTGAAAGAAAAATGGGCCCAATTGGGGAACAGTATATTTTGAAAATGAAAGTTTAGATTGGGGATAATTCTTGAGAGAATGATGAAGGTGATTGCATGATACATACCTACTTGGGGGAGACTATCCGTTTTGAGGTCAAATACAAAAACCGAACATCGATGGGCATCACGATCGATAGTTATGGGAATCTGGAGGTCCAAGCCCCAAAAGGGACACCTGAAGAACGGATTCATCAGCTATTAGAGGGAAACTGGGACCTTATTCAGCAAAAATTGAAAGAAATGAAGGATAGGCTACAAGGGCCACAGAAAAAAGTTTATGAGTATGGCGAGAGTTTTCTTTATTTAGGCAGCGCGTATCCCATTCAAATCCTTGAAGATCAGCATATAAATCAAGACCATGTAGTGTTTAAGGAAGATAGGCTGCACATATTTGTTAGGCAGCGTGACGATGAAAAAATCAAACAAGCATTAAAACGATTTTATTACCAGCAGTGCAAGGCTTTGGTAGAGAAAAGCATAGCTAACTATCAAGGCAACTTCAAAACAAAACCACGTTCTATTCGTATCACAGATAGCAAAACTACATGGGGAACCTGTGATTCAAAGCAGCAGTTGACATTTAATTGGCGGCTGGCAATGGCACCACAAGAGGTCATCGACTATGTCGTGATTCACGAAATGTGTCATATGGTGCATCTTAACCACGACCGCTCCTTCTGGCGTCTTGTTGGAAAAATAATGCCTGATTATAAGGAACAAGAAACCTGGTTGACTAGATCAGGTTGGAAAATGACGGTTTGAAGGGTGTAAACAACTTTCTATATATCCTCTCTAGAGAAACCTTGCTAGTAGGTAGCAAGGTTTCTTTTATAAAATGATCTTCTGACCTTAAATTCGTCTTTGGGATAACAGTATTTGGAGTCTTAAAGACAATTCCACCGATTGATCCATCAGTTTTGTCTTTAAGAGTCAGGCTTAAAGACATTTTTGAGTCACCAGCCGGTAATTTTGTCTTTTATTTACCGATATATGGAATTTCAAAGACAATTTCACCGGTTGACCCATTAGTTTTGTCTTTAAGAACTGGTCTTAAAGACATTTTTGAACTCTTGAAGTTAATTTTGTCTTTGGAATACCTATTTTTGGATACTTAATTAAAAATTATAATTGCGTGAACCGTTTCAATCTGTAGACCATCTAATAGATAGAAAAACAAGGAGGTGGGACATTTGGCTAGGGAACTAGATATAAAAAAAGCCCAAAAAGGGGATAAGAAAGCTTTTGTGGTGATCGTGAAAGATATAGAAGACACACTTTACAAGGTCGCTAAGTCCATTCTGCATAACGATGACGACTGTGCGGATGCGCTTCAAGAAGCCATATTAAAAGCATACAGTTCCATTCATAACTTAAGGGACGTTCGTATTTTCAAAACCTGGATGGTTAGGATTGTGATGAACTGCTGCTACGATATTTTGCGGAAAAACAAGAAGGTAGTACCGATACAAGAATGGATGGAGCAAGGAACCCCTGATGATCGTTCGGATTTTGAGTTGACAGATGCTCTTAAATCATTGGAAGAGGATTTACGTGTTCCGGTAACGCTCTATTACCTAAAGGAATGGAGCGTTCGTGAGATTGCCCAAGCATTGGATATTCCTGATGGAACGGTGAAATCACGTCTCAGCCGAGCTCGTATGAAACTATCAGAATATCTAAATCCAAAAACTGAGAGGAGTGTATTTAATGCTGGAAATTAATGATAAAAAATTAGGAGAGTTATTGAGACAAATGGAGGGTGAAATGCCAAGTCAGGTACGCACGCGGATTGATGATACCCTCTCTAGCCTTCCGGAGCGCAAAAAGAAAATGAAGAAGTCAACGATGATTGCCAGTGGGATTGTAGCTAGTGTGGCTATTCTTTTGGGTACTGGTTTTACAAACAGCACCATGGCCCAGGTACTGCAAAGTATTCCGTTTATAGGTTCGGTGTTTACCCATTCCAAAGATAGTACGTTAAAAACAACCGTTGAAAAAGGGCTTTCGCAAACGATAAATAAGAGCGCTACTGATAAAGGAATCACAGTGACTGTTAATGAGGTCATCTTTGATGGGACTCGGGTTTCCATTGGATATGTAGTCCAATCACAACAGGCCCTTGAAGACAACGTAAATCCATCGATTGGCTTCAAGATAGATGGAAAGCAACCTGGGAATTATGGTGTAGGGGGTAACAGTGAAAGATACGATGACCATACGATTCTTGGTGTCATGCACCTAGATTCATCTACACAACTTCCAGGTAAATTTGACCTTGACGTGAATTTCAATAAGCTTGGCGACACGGAAGGAAATTGGAATATTTATTTTCCAGTGGAAGAAATAACTTCGGAGAACAAGGTAATCCTTCCTATGGAAAAGAGAGAGAGCGGTGATATCTCCTTAATCGTCGAGAAGGTCACTTTTGCTCCGACATCAACAGAAGTGGTCTATAAGTTAAAGCAGCCAGCTGAGCGGGAGATGGAGCTGAGTTTTGAGCTATATGGAAGCGACGGGAAAGCGTTGGAGCCACTATCCATGTTTAAGGAAAATGGAACAGTTAAGATCTCGTATGAACCGTTTAAGACGATTCCAAAAGAGATTACGTTCCGCCCCCAATTAGGACATGATCAGGAAATCGATCAGAAGTTAAGTAAATTAGAAATGAACCTACAAGTAAAGTAGTCTCTTATAAAACCTACTGAAAAAGAGTCGTCCTTTTGCGGCTCTTTTTCGTATGCTCCCTCAACTACTGAAACTTTCATTATTAACAATCCTCTTATACCCTAGTAAAATCTAAAATGGGAATGTGCATGGCACTTAAACTTCTGTACAACCCGGAAATTCTCCGCCTATTAGAAAGTGCCAGTCACTACGCGTAAATTGCCGTTTCTTTTCGGCATTTTTAGGGGCGTGACAGGTACTTTTTTATTCGGCAAAGCAAAAGCAACAGCTGATTGTTGATGATCTGCATCTGTTTTGTAGAATTTTTATTTGAATGGTTGGAATGCCTTAATTTTTGGAGTAAATTAATAATATAGAACCCTTACATATAAATATCAAATAACCCCAAAAACTTAACTTCATACAATCATTGGAGGGAACAATATGTTTTTGTCTTTTCCCATATTGGCTGCACTCTTAGGTATGTTTATTGCGCAATTTGTAAAAATCCCGATTCACTTTTTAACATCTGGAGAATTAAAATGGAAGCTGATGTTCAGTACCGGCGGAATGCCAAGTTCACACACGGCCACGATCATATCACTCACGACAGCCATTGGACTCATTGCAGGATTTCAATCCAATGAATTTGCCATTTGTGTGATCGTCTCCATGATTGTTATGCATGACGCCATGGGGGTTAGGAGACATGCTGGTTATCACGCAGAAGTATTAAATACGTTATTAGCAGATTTCAACACGTTAATCGATACCATCAAACACCCCAATCTGAAAAAACCGGAGTCGAGAGATAAATTAAAGGAATTACTAGGGCACCAGCCAACAGAAGTTTTCTTTGGGGCCTTGACCGGCATCCTCGTTGGCATTTTTACCTACTTTTTCTACCCATTTTAACCTATTTCTACATATAAGGATTCTTGTAATCGTTCCCTGGCTCAGTTCACTATACTGAGCCACTTTTTATCTCCCCTTCCGATAGCTACTTAATCTAACGCTACAGGTTAATTAAAGTGTATCTTTTCACATTGTTGCAATGAATTATCTTTTTAAAAACTAAAAAAATGTTTAAGAAAAACTAGTATGGGTACATAAAAAGTGTAAGTCAAATAGCAATTCCAAATTTCACTAGGAGGGATCTTATTATGGCAAACAAAAACGATAACCAAGGGAAAATGACGGTGGAAGAAGCAGGACGTAAAGGCGGAGAAGCTACCTCAGAAAGCCACGATAAAGAATTCTATCAGGAAATTGGACGTAAAGGCGGAGAAGCTACCTCCGAAAACCACGACAAAGAATTCTATCAGGAAATTGGACGTAAAGGTGGAGAAACTACCTCCGAAAACCACGACAAAGAATTTTATCAAGAAATTGGAAGCAAGGGCGGAGAAGCTACCTCAGAAAGCCACGATAAAGAATTCTATCAGGAAATTGGAGAAAAAGGCGGAAAAGCCCGAGCAGAACAACGTGATGATGATTAAATCTTATCTATAAAGGGAGGAGAGAATTCTCCTCCCTTCTTTCCAATCCACGCCATATTCCTCCATTCTTTTCAGAAATTCCCACTCTTCTAACTAGGCGTTTTTTACCACTATTTCAATAATTCAAATAATTCTAAATATTGATGCGAGCCAACTGTTATTAATCTACAATAAAGATGTTGGAAAACAATATTAGGTATGGGAAATTGAGGAAAAAATTTATTGTACCTATGGTTCTTTCGTCGGCGATGTTGGTAGGTTCGATCCCAATGAGCAGTGTTTTTGCGAATCCGGTTGATTCAAAGGTGGTTACTAGTGTACAAGCTTCTGAGAAGTGGAATGCGAAAGCGAGCGTTCCGGTATTTATGAAGGAGCGGCATGCAGAGAAATTCTCCTCCAGCAACACACCCAATGCATTAAATTATTTAAAGATTGCCGATACTGCAGTGGACATGACGGCCTCTCTAAGCAGTGATGCTGCATTAAAGAAGGCATTATCCGCTGTCAACGCCCCTGAAGAGCTGACTTACGAGCCAACTTCTGAGCTGGTTGTCTATCCTTTTGAAGGGGAAAATTATACTGCCTATAAAGTGAATGTTAACTTCATAGGGGATGATCCCGGAAACTGGTTTGTGTTTGTGGACGCAAAAACAGGAGAAGTAATTAATAAATATAATGGCTTAATGCATGCGGATGAAATGAAAACACAAAAAGGTGCCGGAAAAGGTGTGCATGGCGCACACAGGGAACTACATATAACCCAAGTGAAGGAAGCGAAATCCGGTACTAAGTTTGCGTTAGCAGATTACTCTCACAAAAACCTTGAAGGTATCATAACCTATGATGCTAAAAATGATACCACTGCGAGTAATGATACGATACATGTAGGGAATTCTGCCGCATTTATCGGTGACTATGATCGTGCTCTTGTTGATGCACATTATAATTCCGAAAAGGTATATAACTATTACCTTAATGAGCATGGCCGCAACTCCCTTGACGGCAACGGGATGGCCATCATCTCCAGGGTCCATTATGGAACGAATTATAACAATGCCTCTTGGAATGGGCGTTGGATGACCTATGGTGATGGTGACGGTGAGTTCATGATTTCTTTATCAGCCGGTCTTGACGTTGCAGCCCACGAAATGACTCATGGCGTTATCACTTATACAGCCAATATAGTTTACCGCGGTCAGCCCGGAGCGCTAAACGAATCATTCGCTGACATCTTTGGTGCACTCGTTGACGATGATGATTGGGAAATGGGCGAGGATATTATGGCGCCAGCTGAAAAAGCTAAGGGTAATACAGTATTGCGCAGTTTAAGGGATCCACACAGTGTTATTGTACAAAACGAGCAAAGAAGGGCATATAGCACAAATGGGGGCGTCTATCCGAAACATATGAATGAATTTTATCATATGCCAACTTCTGTTGATAGCGGCGGTGTCCATGTGAACTCCTCGATTACAAACCATGCCGCCTACTTGATTGCCCAAGATATCGGCAGGCAAAAACTAGGTAAAATTTTCTATCGTGCTCTATCAGTATATTTAACTCCAAATTCCGATTTTAGCGACGCACGTAAGGCGGCTGTTCAGTCTGCCATCGACCTTTATGGTGGAGGCAGCAAGGAAGAGGCTGCCGTTCATTCCGGGTTTGATGCGGTGGGAATTTACTAATTACTTTCTCCGTTTCTATGATTTAGGTAAAATCAGAGTTTAAAAGAAAGCCTATCCATTGGTGTCCTCCACCAAATGGCAGGCTTTCTTTTTTGCGTCTTCCTCATACTTCTAATCATCCCATTTTCATATGTTTCGACTTTAAAACCTTCAAAAAAAGTTCATAAATTCGAAAGGCATGAACCTTTTAATAAGGTGTATCCTTAAACTAGAACCTATTTTTACTAAAAAGAAATTGCTTATATAGTAAACGTAAGGAGACGGTCTATATGGAAGTTCGTGATTTTATGATTCGTAATGTCATTACTGCTAAGCAGTCCACAACTGTGAAAGATTTAATCTCTATATTAGAAACCAATCGGATTGGCGGAGTTCCAGTCGTGGATGAGAAAGGAAATTTAGTCGGCATCATTTCAGATGGAGATATAGTGCGATTTCTTTCCCCACATAAAGAGAAATTGTATTTAGCCTACTATATTACCTATATTGAAGAGGCTCAAAAAATAGAAGATGTATTAAGAGAAAGAATGAATACGCCTATTGGGGAAATTATGGTGAAGAAAAATATTAAGACATTAGCACCTGATGATGACTTTGAAAGTGCGATCCGTTTAATATCCAAACATCATTTTAAAAAGATTCCTGTCGTGAATGGAGCTGGCCGAGTCGTTGGCATCATAAGCCGAGGGGACATTATCCATAGTTTATCAAAATCCATATTTAATGAAAAATCCGTTCAGGACCAATTATAATAAGTGCCAGTCATTACCGTAATTTGTCGATTGCTTTTCGACAAATTACGGTAATGACAGTGGCACTCTTTATTAGACATTTTCAGGTGTCGTGAAAACTGTTTAATCTGTAAAGCAATATTCTATCTACTTACTACTTTGTTTATGAGAAAGCCATTTATAGATAAACGTTAAGACGATTAGCAGGAGAATGAACCATAGAGCCTTTGAAAACTGTAAAAGGAACTGTTCAACCATCATCCAGTTGCCGCCAAGCAAATTACCAAGCCCAATAAATACAGAAACCCATACGATGGCCCCAGAGTATGCAAAAAGAGAAAAGTAAGTCTTACGATAGGATGCAATCCCTGCTATATAGGCTGTAATATGTCTTATGCCCGGGATAAAATAGCCAATGAATAAGAGGATTCCGCCATATTTAGAAAAAAGATTTCCAGTTGCGTCTAACTTCTTTTTACCAATTTTCACCTTAGGGCCAAATCTCTCCAAAAAAGGAAGACCGAGCATTTTCCCCAACTGATAACTCACTGTTATTCCAATACAGGTTCCACAAATAGCCACGATAATGGAAGTAACTAAACTCAATCTTCCTAAATACACATTATAGCCAACATAAGTTAGAAGAACCTCATCAGGAATAGGTAATCCCACTATTCCCAGGATTAACAAAAGAAAGATACCTATGTATCCGTATTGCTGAACTAAAGTACTTATATCTAACACTTCCAGCCCCTTATAAAAAAGTTTTTTTAGAATATGAACGAACCTTACCATACTATAGCAATTTTCTTGACAATAGAAAATAGAATCCAGTGCCTGTAATGTTACTTTAGTTTTAGTTGACACAAATAAAATGGCTATAGTGTTTTGCCGATAGTTGGGAATTTTTGAACATGATGCTCCTCTGCTAAAGGATACGATCTATAAACCAGTACAAACCTATTACGCTGATTACAGTGGAAAGACTGTATACTAACTGTCTTTGCCAGCGGGCTCTTTGCAGGTACCATATGAACGGAATAAAGATGATAAGTACGACAATTTGTCCAATTTCGACCCCTAGATTAAAAGAAAAGAGTGGCAGAACGAAATGGCTTCCTAATTTTCCAATCAATAATTCAGCAAAGCCAAACCCATGTATCAGACCAAATCCTAAAGCGACAAGCCAGCGCCATTTGAAGGATTTTGACCAAATATTTTCGGCGGCTACATAAACAATACTAAGGGCAATTAACGGTTCAATGATGGTACCGGGAATAAAGATTGTTTCTGTCGCTGCCAAGGCTAATGTCAAGCAATGTCCAATCGTAAAAGCGGTTAAGGTTTTTACATACTCCCGATAGGTTCCTCTTGCAAGGAGCAATCCAAATAAAAAAAGTAAATGGTCGATTCCTGACCAAATATGTTCCATTCCCATGAGGACGTATTCCCAAAAACCGATTACTTTATTTGGATTGTTACTGGTTTCCTCCACTGTTTCTCCCGTTGTTTTCTCTTTTTTCAAAGCGGTATTTCCTTGAAGAACGGGATGATCCTTCGTAAATATATGTTCAATGACCTGATCACCAATATGGATGGTGGCAAAATTTTGATGGTTCAGGTCCACTCCGTTGAAAAAAATAAAATAATCAATCTCGTATTCCTTAACCGGCTCTTTAAACACGAACTCTATTTTTATGCGGAACATCGAAAGATTGAAGCGCTTCGCTAGCGAAATGTCATGAATGGTTGCCTTACCCTGAAGTCCATTGTTGTTGACGGTTAGATTTTTTAAAACAAACTGCTCAATGGAAGCTTTTGATTGGGCTATTTCGTCTTCTTTCATATATCCGTCCTGATTCGCATCAATGTTCAGAAGCCCGCCTAGAAGATCATCAAGCAAGTATAAGTCATAGCTGACTTTATTTCCTTCTATTTTCACTTCTGAATAGCCTATTGATCCTGAATGTGCCTCCGCTCCATTTGGTTGAAGCAGAAATACAGCCACCATAAAAATCAAACAAATGCTGGCCATAAGTATGTTACTCTTCTGCATAAAATGTCTCCCCTTTTTTAAAAAGCAATAGATGTTCTGGTACATGTTTAGTCTATTAAACAAGCTTTAATCCAATATGAAGAACATGTTAAGAAAAGGATAAGAATTATCTCTATTTACAGAAAAATAATAATTCTTTTGAAATTTTAGCAATTACTTAAAATCCCCTTAACAATACATAGGTAAAATGGAACATGGTTGTAATATAAAAGTGAAAGAGGGGGGAGCCTATGAAGAAGGTAAAAGTACATAGGAAAGTGCGGAAGCTGCTATTACTTGCATGTATGGTAGTGATGATTCTATCAAACTTAAGTTTGGCAGCTTCACCGAATAGGATTTTTGCAGAAGAACTGGCATCCGACCAACAATCTGTGGATACTGCTCCTATTGAGAGTGGTCAAAGCGAGGGAACTGATCCGGTCCAGTTGGGCGAAAGCCAAGGTGAACCAGTAGACCCAAATCATTCTGGCTCAATTGAACAGGTTGCCCCGAATCAACAAGGTAAAAGTCAGGGAGCATCAAATGACACCGGTTCATTGGATAACAGTCAGCCAATCGAACATACGGCGGATACGCCGGCTGTTAAGGCTGCACCTGAATTCAGCACGCAGCAGGAAGATTTGTCGAATCCATTGGTGGAAAATCAAATCGATGGTACCATTCAAGAAGGGGAAGATTTTAATCTTTTTCCTCAAATATTAATTACTGAACTTTCTCCCAATTCTAAAGGGGGAGGAACGGATTATTATGAGTATTTTGAACTCTATAACAATACCAATAAACCAATTTCACTTGATAAATATTCATTTGTTTATAAATATACCGACACAGGACGGGAGTTGCCTTTCCAAGTCCCTTCCGTTACGTTGGAACCAAAGCAAACGATTGTCTATTGGTTCAATAATGGAAACTATACATTAGCAGACTTTAACTCAAATTTTGGTTCGAATTTAACTGCTGATCAAATTGTCGAGTTTAAGGATGTATTCCCAGGGTTTGCCAACGGAGGGCTGCGTGCCCTTGTGATTAAAGACCTAGCAGGGACGGAAATTGTATCTGCGAGCTACTTAGGTAATGAAAATGATAACGATGGCAATGGGATTGAATACAAATATCCGGCAACAGGAACCGAGATGGAAAAATACCGTGTCCTCACTGCACCGACACCAGGGACGATTGAAGCCGAACAGGTTCCGGCTCAGCCCGTAAATCTCGATGAAACTCCCGTGGATGAGGAAGCACCTGTTATTGTCCATACACCTGTAACCAGTAGTGATGCTTATACGCCTATAAAAATGGAAGCAACGGTAACAGACAACATGGCCAAACCATTTGTCACTCTCTATTATAAAACAAAGGGAGAGCAAACCTTTACATCCATTTCGATGAATGCAAGTGTGGATGATTCAACTAAATACTCCGCAGAAATTCCGAGTGTAAATGTTGAGTCCGATCTTACCTACTATATCGAAGCTTCCGACGGTGCCAATAGTTCAAAAACGGAAGAATATCGCATTACGGTGAAGAAACCGGACGTTGATTTTCAAAAGCTTCCCGACTTTTTAGTCACTGAAGTTGTCCCGGATTCCACTAATGTTGGATCAGCGGATGGCTATGAATTTATTGAAATCTATAATAATACGGATAAAGATGTAAACTTTAAGGATTACAAGATTCAGTATAGGTATGGAATGGATCCATCAACAGACGTTATTTGGGCATCCATCCCGGATGATGTGGTGGTTCCTTCTCAAAAGACGCTCGTCTTCTGGATTATTAATGACCAAAACACGCAAAAAACAGTGGCCGATTTTAACGCGAATTATGGTTCAAGCTTAGTAGAGAACAAAGATATCGTTAAGATTTATAGTGCAGGGATGGCTAATGCATCGACAAGAGGTCTCGTTGTGGCAACCAATACGAAAAAGGAAATCGCTGTTGCTTACTATAATGAGGAATCCAATGTCCTTGATACCAAACCGGATAAGGGGATTTTCTATAAGTACCCACTTGATGGTTCGACGAAAATGGTAAAAATAAGCGCTGGTGTCAAAGCTGCCACACCGGGAGTGGTTGAATCATCTCAAGTCCCGGCACAGCCTGTCCACATAAGCGATGATACAATCAAGCCAGTAATTGAAAACATGACAAAAGTAACAGAAGTGAATCAAAAGGAAAACATTCATATTGTTGCCGATGCATCTGATGACAGGGATGTAAAAACCGTACGTTTATTTTATCGTCCCAACCATCAACAGCAATACACCCAGGTACTGTTAGTAGAAGATTTCGATGATATGATGTATCATCATACGATTTACTCCCCTGAAATCATTGGGAATCAATACGTGGAATATTACTTTGTTGTTTCTGATGGGACCAATGAAGTGACAAGTGAGACGTATAAAATCAACGTAACAAGTGATCTTGACGATTCAAGCCTGCGACTAAATGTGAAATCAAATGAAATTGTTTCAAAAGAGAAGATTCTTAAAGGAACATCCAAGACGGAGTCACCGGACCAGGTGAAGCTTTTCATTGATGGAACTGAGGTGACAGAAGATACTTACCAATCCCTGGAACATGATGCCTATTTCGCTTTTGAAGCAAGCGGTGTAGATCTCTTTTTCCAAAATGGCGTCACCATGGGGGATGACATTATCCGGATTTTTGATGATACCATCACAAATTGGGATACCATCACAGTACCTATTGATGCCGATCGCCTGAGAATTGGAGAAAACGTGATTACCATTCGTTCCGGCAATAAAGCATCACCATTTCAATTGGAAGAGTCCGAAGAAAATCGCGATGATTTTGATATTAGAAATGTAAGATTAGTTTTGGCAGACGGTACGATTTTACGGGACCCTGTGAAAAATAACCCTACAAAGGTTTATGATATGGGGGATGACGGGACTTACAGGCCGTTTGAACATTTTACGTTTACGATTACGGCGGATCAAGCATCTTCCAAATCATACAAATGGGATACCACAAAGATAGCCGATGGCGATCATATTGTAAAAGTGCAAGACGCTGACGAGGAAGCATCCGCCTCCGTAAAAGTGGATAATACCGCACCGGTGCTTTCTACCAGCCTTGAGGACGGAAAGGAATACAAAGGCAAGTTTACCATCGAAGCCGATGCAGCTGATGCAATTGCCGGGGTGCAAACATTTCAAGTCATGCTGGATGATCAGGTTATTACAGTACCATATGAAACAGCCTCATCCAAACTGGCTCCTGGAGAACATAAGCTGGCTATGACAGCCTTTGATAAGGTAGGGAACAAGGCAGAAAAGATTGTTCGTTTTTCCGTTGCGAATGAAAATCCTAACAAACCTGAGCTTGTTTCACCAACGGACGGGACTTCTACTCCGGTTAATGGCAATCCGTCTTTAAAGGTTAAAGTAACCGATCCAACGGACGATGATTTGGACGTTACCTTCTATAAAGGGTTTAAATATGATGTCAGCCAAACTGACCGCGTCAAGGCATTTAAAAATGCAGCAGATACGGAACCGCCAAAAACAATGGTTCCTGCAGGCGAACAAGCCTTTACGGCGGATGATATTTCGCTCGTGTTGAAGCAGGATCAGCAATATTTAGTGACGGACTCAACAACGCAATTTCCATATCAGCGGTTTGAGGTAGAAGTGGATCCTTCTATCGACGAAACGGCCCTTGTCGAACTGGAATGGAAAGGGAAGTCTTTGCCGGGTAGAAAGGTAGCCATGTATGCTTGGAATCATAAGCTTGGCGATTGGACGATGATTCAATTTAAAATCGCCGGGGATGAAGACTTTGAATTGAAAGGTAATGTTGTTGTCAGCGATTTTGTTAAGGATCATAAGATTAATGTTTTAATCCAAGACGAAATTCCATCGTCACCGGACCAGTATGATTATACATTTGTATGGATGTCAGACACACAATATTATTCACAAAGCTACCCGCATATTTATGATCGGATGACAAATTGGATTGTTGAGAAGCAGGATGAGATGAAAATCAAATATGTCTTCCATACAGGTGATATTGTTGACAAAGCCCACATGGAGTACGAATGGCAAAATGCCGACCGGTCTATGAAAGTGCTTGATGACAATCAGATTCCATATGGCGTTTTGGCGGGAAATCATGATGTCGATCATAAGACAGGTGATTATACCCAATATTATCAGTGGTTTGGCGAGGACCGATTTAAGGATAAACCATACTATGGTGAATCGTATAAAAATAACCGCGGCCACTATGATTTAATCTCCGCGAATGGAAATGATTACATCATGCTGTACATGGGCTGGGGAGTGGAGGATGAGGATCTTCAATGGATGAGTGATGTCTTGAAACAATATCCGCATCGTAAGGCAATCCTGAGTTTCCATGAATATTTGCTTGTCTCCGGTAATCGCAGTCCATTAGGCAATCGGATTTACAATCAACTCGTGCTGCCAAATGAAAATGTGATCGCCGTGCTTAGCGGTCATTACCATGATTCGGAAACATTGGTCGATGCTATTGATGATAATGGTGATGGGGTACCGGATCGCCAAGTCTATCAAATGCTTGGCGATTACCAGGGCGGACCTGAAGGCGGCCAGGGATACATGAAGCTGCTTCATTTTGATCAAAAAAATAATAAAATCATGGTCAATACGTATTCACCGTATTTAGACAATTATAATTTCTATGATCCCATTCAATTCCCGGAAAAGGATGAGCGAGATTTAGAGGTGGACCTTCAGCCAAAGCTAAAACGCGTTGCTACGGACTATTTTACAGTCAATGTGTATACCGATACTGAAATTGGCAAGGTTGAAAATACCCCGAGCGGCTCGATTGTGCAAACAGAGTGGAAGGGATTAACGGAAAATCAAACCTATTCTTGGTATGCCGTTGCAGAAGATGACTATACCGGAAAAGCTGTTTCGGATATCTGGACCTTTACAAAAGGAAAGGATGAAAGTGCGGCACCGGAAAAACCATCCGTTCCAGGTGATAATCTGGGGAATATCCCAGGAGCTAACGCTGGCACTTCCCCTGTTACATCTAAACCAGATGACTTAGGACAGGGAAAAGGTCCAGCAGCTAAGGACCCTGACAAGAAGCCAGCAGCAGATGGCGGTCAGTTGCCTTCAACAGCTACCAATACTTTTAACATCATTCTTATCGGAATTTTGATCATCACCATTGGTGGTATAACCTGGTTAGTAAGAAGAAAAACGACTGAAGTTTAATTTAGAAAAGTAAAAGGCGATGCGGGAGTCGGCATCGCCTATTTTTCGTACCATTCAATTTCTAAAATAGGGCTGGGGATGTAGAGAGTCATTAGGCTTTAGCAGGTTAATTGAATAAGGATTATTATGTATGATGACATTAGTGAGAAGGAAAATAATTCCTTGTTCATTCTGCTAGGAGCCATCATGAACCCAAAAAGTGATGGATATTATTCCTCTGAAGAACTGACAAAGATTGATATATTGCAAGGATAAAAAAATGATCGATGCAGGGAGGAGGAATTATCATGTTTTTGAAAATAGTCAAGAATGATTTTCTCAGAAACAAAATTGTCACGATAACAGTATTTGTATTTATCACGATGGCCGTTATTTTGGCAGCCAGTGCTACAAATAACATTGCCAATCTGATTCAGTCGCTGTCGAATCTTAAGGAGAGCGCCGTACCGGCTGATATGACGGTGATGCATGCCGGTGAATATGACCAGGAAGACATCGACCAATTCACAGAACAATACCGTGACCATATCGCGAAGCAGGAGACGATGGTCCTTCAGAATATGGATGGAAGCCATATTCATTTTGGCCAAAATGAAACGATGGGTGGGACGATACAGGATATTTCATTTGTTGTACAGAATAAGAAATTTGATTTTATATTGGATCTGAATAATGAAAAGCTGGATGTAAAGGAAGGCTTCGTTGCCGTTCCCATCTATTTCATGGAAAAACACGATTTAAAAATAGGTGATCCGATTACGTTGAAAAGCGGCAGCTATGAGAAAGAGTTTATCATTTCAGATTATGCAAGAGATTTTGAGATGAACTCTTCCCTCACTTCTTCGAAACGGTTTGTGATCAATCAGAGTGACTATGATGTAATGCTCGAAACGCAGGCAGGGGAACTGGAGTATCTGATCGAATTCAAGCTCTACGAAAACGGGGATCCTGCTTCAGTCCAGGCTGCCTATATCGAAGCGGGTCTTCCGGCAAACGGTCCGATCATTGAAGGAAAGATATTTGCGATGTTTAATGCCATGTCAGATATGGCCGTTGCGATTGTCATTCTATTTATTAGTATTCTGCTTATTGTGATTGCTTCGCTTTGTATTAGACTTACATTTCTAGCAGCGATTGATGAAGATATGAGAGAAATCGGTGTTATGAAAGCAATGGGGATATCCAAAAAGGATATAAAAAAGGTCTATCTTAACAAATACAGAGTTATCTCCGCAGCAGCCGGTATGATCGGTTATCTGATGTCCTTTGCAGCGGTAAATCTGATAAACGGTCATATGAGACTTTACCTATCTTCCGATTTATCAGGCAGCTTACAATATGCCCTATCACTTATCGCTCCATTACTTGTCTATTTCCTGATTGTGCTGTACTGCCAGCAAGTACTGAAAAGAATCGATAAGATTTCTGCGGTGGAAGCGTTACGGAGAGATTCTATGGAGCGCGGAAAGACTCGAAAATACAGTTTCCCGCTGCTAAAGAACAAATTCTTCAGCACCACTATTTACATGGGCTTAAGGGATGTATGGAAACGATTCAAATTATACAGGCTGCTGTTTGTTATTTTTATCGTATGTACGTTTATTGTCATTCTCCCAGTCAATATTTATAACACCATGAATTCACCAAAATTTTCTACATACATGGGAATAGGAAAATCCGACATGAGAATTGATCTTCGAAGGACTGATCGGATTACAGAAGAATTTAAAAGACTGCAGGTGGAACTGCAGAATGATTCGGATATTGAAAAGTATGCGGCGTACATCACTAGTTCTTATCAGGTGAAAAATGAGGAAGGCACATGGGACAATATAAATATTGAAACCGGAGATTTCTCGGTATTTCCATTAAACTATTTGCAAGGCAGAGCACCCCAAGGTATGGGAGAAATCTCGCTATCCTTTGCCAATGCCGCAAAAGGCGGATTAAACAAGAAAGTAGGAGATAAAGTAACCGTCAAGGTTGGCGGGAAGGAGCGAATTTTATCCGTTACCGGTATTTATCAGGATATAACAAATGGGGGAAAAACAGCAAAGGCACATAATAGTCTTGGGGTAAATGAAGAGGCCGTTCTTTGGTATATTGTGAGCATGGATTTGGCCCCGGGCGTGGATATTCGTGAAAAAATGAATTACTACCAAAATACTTACGATGCTGCGCAGGTAAATGGTATCAAAGAATATACGGAGCAGACGCTTGGAAATCTGATTGAACAGATGAGCATAGTGGTGATAGGCGGAATCGCAATCGCCGTTATCCTAGCTGTATTGATCACTGTATTATTCCTGCGAATGATATTATCAAAGGATATGTCACAGATTGCCATCATGCGAAGCGTGGGATTAACGTCAAAGCAAATTAGTCATCAATATATGGCAGGAACGATGATGGTCCTGGCAGCGGGAATCATACTCGGCACGCTGGTTTCGAATTATGCAGGGGAGTTTCTAGTAAGTATGGCCATGTCCTCTTTAGGAGCGGCAAAAATAGAGTTTGTCCATATTATCTGGCAGACCTGGCTGCTCTGTCCGTTAGTGCTGATGTGCGCCGTTGGATGGACGATCGTTGTGTCCTGTAAAGTAGCCGTAAAAGGTGATTTATCCGTCGTTTTAAGAAGTTAACAGTACTAAAAAGGGATGGGAGGGATATAGATGAGCCATATAGTAGAAGCAAAAAAGATGAACAAAAAAGTGGCATTGGGAAATGACAATGAGCTTCATATCTTGAAGGACATCAACCTGGATATAGCAGAAGGAGAATTCGTATCGGTCATGGGGCCATCTGGAAGCGGGAAATCGACACTGTTGTACAATGTGAGCGGAATGGATCGCATTTCTTCCGGCAGTGTGAAAATCAAAGGCAGTGAAATCGGCAGCATGAAGGAAGAAGAACTGGCCCAGCTTCGTTTGAAAAATATGGGATTTATTTTTCAAGATATTAATCTATTAAAAAATCTATCCTTGATTGACAATGTGATGTTTCCTGCTCTTGTTTCAAAAGATGCGGATAAAAATGAGGTGTATGAAAAAGCAAGAAAGCTGATGGAAGTGACGGGAATTGAGAAGCTTGCCAATCATACGATCACCCAAGGCTCTGGCGGGCAACTGCAGAGAGTCGGCATCTGCAGAGCCTTGATCAATGACCCGAATATCCTATTTGGCGACGAACCGACCGGAGCATTAGATTCCAAATCGACAGAAGAAATTATGTCCATTCTTGCAGAAATTAATAAAAACGGGACAACCGTCATGCTCGTTACGCATGATGTAAAGGTGGCAGCCAAAACCGAAAGAATATTGTTTATGGTAGATGGAACGATTGTTGCACAGAAAAAAATGAGTAAGTATGATCCGCAGTATGAGAATATGAAGCAAAGAGAAGAAAGCCTTATGAAATGGCTAGTGGAAAATGGATTTTGAACCACGAGGACAGTTCTTATGGCACTTTTCCAGTGTCTGAAAAGCCAGCAGAACCATCCCCATGGACTCTAATTTGTGGTAAATTAAAATAAACAACAGAAGATTATGTTCGTTTTGATTTAGTTAAGGACCAAAATGAGGATGGAGGTCGAGTAAAAGTTGGCTGATCTTTACATAGTGGACGGTGGAATAAACGAACTAAAGAATGTCTATCAATTATTTGCGAAAGACTTTCCCATCGAAGAACGAAAAACCTACGACCAGCTTGAATTCTTACTTTCTAAAAAGAAATATAAATTGCTGGTGGCGAAACAAAGGAACAATAATGAGTTGGTTGGGTATGCGTTTATTTATGAATTAGAGCAGGTAAATGCCATTTGGCTCGATTATATGGCTGTTAATAAAGAGTTTCGGAATAAAGGGTATGGGGCCATTTTATTAAACCACTTAGCACAATATAAACAGGATGGGCTGGGCTTATTTTTCGAGGTGGAAATACCTGTTGAAGGTGAAAATAAAAACAACCAGCTAAGGAGAATCCACTTTTATGAAAGATTGGGTGCCAAAAAGCTGGAGGTTGGGTATGAATTTCCGACAAGCAATGGTGGGTTTCCGATGTACCTATTTTTTAAGGCCTCATCTGACCTTCAGAAATTATCAAGTAAGTTGATTCGAGAAGCGATAGCTGAGGCTTTCGAAGAGATACATATCGACGTGAAAAATAGAGAACAGATCCTGGCCAAGGTTCTTTCCACTATTGAAGATTGTTAAATTTCCGGTTTAAGGAAGGGGTAGAAGGATGACCATTATTGATAAATTAAATCTGGGTAAGTATCGGAATATGGCAGTGCTGAATCAGCCGGATGACTATGATTTGTTTAATGACGATCAGAAGAATTTATCAGGAAATCATGATGGGATCTTTATTTTTATCGAAACGCTAGAGCAAATGGTGGACTATACACAAAGGGTGATCAAGGAACAGCTATTGCTTGAAAAAGGGTACTTATTTTTTGCTTATCCGAAAAAAGGGAACAAGCGGTACGAAACGTTCATCCACAGAGATGAGATTTTTCCAGCACTAAAGGTGGATGAGGATGGTTATGTTGAAGATAGCGATTTGAAATTCTCGCGGATGGTGGGAATGGATGATGTATTCACTGTCGTCGGATTGAAGCGTGAAGCAAGGAAAACGAAAAAGTCATCCGCTCCAAGTCAGTCTGTTGCCGATTATGAGGAGCATGTTAAAGATATTGAAAAGCTTTTAGCTGATCATCCCAATGAACTAAGATTATATAAGGAGTTAACACCAGGCTACCAAAAGGGTTGGGCCCGCTATCTATTTTCTGCCACACAGCAGCAAACACGGGAAAAACGCCTCGAACAAATGGTCGATATCCTGTCACAGGGGTATAAATCTGTTGATTTATATCGGCAGAAAAAGAAATAGCAAATATGTGGTTTAAAGCAAGCAAATATGATTCTCGGGGTCAGTCTCCTGTTCCAATTTGGAAGACTGACCCCATTCTTTCTGTCCCATCACATGATTAACGTTCGGCTTGAGGGTTAAATAAAAACCAAAGCAAAAGAGATAACCACTAAAAAAGGTAGTCATCTCTTTATTGTTTAAAAAATCTCTTTTTATTTCGATAATCCTAAAACTAACTCTTTATAGATTTCGAAGAATGCAAAGTAGTAATCTTTGTAGACATATTCATCTGTTTTGTGTGCCATTTTTGTTTCGCCTGGACCAAACATCATGAATGGAAAGTTGTCATCTTTACCTCGTAATAAGTTTGATGCATCCGTCACCCCTGGCGAACCTTTAACAGAAATGTCTAAATCTAAATGTTTTTTACCGAGTTCTTTCGCAAGATCAACCATTTCAGATTGTCCAGAAGTGGAAACACTTGGTAATGACATGGTCACTTCAACATGAATAGTAGAGCCTTCTTTATTGTACTTTTTAGCTGTTGTGTTGAATAAGTCCATTACTTCATCGTTATCAAATTCTGGAATTGTACGCACGTTTATTTCAGCTACGGCTTTTTCTGGAACAGAGTTTACTTGGTTCCCTGCATGAAAAATAGTTGTACTCATAACCAATTTATCTAGAACTTCATTTTTACGATCATCGCCATTCAATTTTTCGTTTAGTTCTAATAGATATTCCATCAGTGGATTAATCGCGTTATAACCTTGGTCAGGCATAGAACTGTGTGCTGCTTCACCAATAGACGTTACACGCAAGTTAAGTGATCCTTTGTGAGAGTAAATAATCGTGTCATGAGAAGGTTCTGCGACCCACAGATAATCTACATCCTCCATATAGCCTTCTTCGTATAATTTTTTAGAACCTGCACCACCGACCTCTTCACCAGTCGTTGCCATAAAACGGACAGTACCATTTGTTAGTTCATTATTTTCTTTGAGTTCAATCATCACTAAAGCAAGGTTCACTAAACCTGCTTTCATGTCATTTGTTCCACGTCCGTATAATTTTCCGTCTCTTTCTGTCAATGTGAACGGATCCGAAGTCCACTCGCTTTCATCACCAGGAGAAACGACATCCATATGGCCGGAAACGCCAATGACTGGTCTCCCGCTTCCAATTTCAGCCACTAAGTTAACGCGAGTGTCTGTAACTGGAACAATTTTCGATTCAATGCCGTATTGGGCAAATAAATCCTTCAAGTAATTTGCCACTTCGATTTCGTTTTCATTAACAGATTTAATCGCGATCATGTCAGATAAAATCTTTATCTTTTCTTCTTCTGTAAAATGTTTCATACTAAGGCCCTCCGAAATTTTATCTGTCTATCCTTAATGAGAATACAACTGTATTTTACCCAAAAGCAGTATATTTGTTGAATTAGCTTCTAAAAAGACAACGACACCCCTTTTCCTTTTTAGTTATTTACCGCCAAAAATCTTACATTCTCTCCGACGAAAGAACCCGTTAAATCTAGGACTAAATTATGCACGTATAATATGTTCGTATTACTTTCCTACCGTTAACTCCTTTTCTCAACACTTGCCCATTTCAAAAATGATGCATTTACATAGGATGCACTAACTGATGAAAAAGGAGGATTATGACAAGGTACCAAGAGTTACAAAGTGAGGCGGTGATTGATATCACAAAAAAATATTTAAAGATAGTAAATGAAAGGAGATTAAGATGTCTCAATTAGAAAATGAACTTGAAAATGATCAACTCAGGCCACATCAAAGGAAAAAGAAACCGAAAACGGCTGTAGTGGTGGAAAATTGGTTTGTTCGAATAACTATTGTTGTTTTATATGCTCTATTCTTAACTGGGATGGTGTTTGTCAATGTTAGGGCTGAAAAAACATGGGAATATGTGATTGGCGCTTTTTCTACTCTAAGTTTCGGCTACCTTTTACTAAAAGTGGTTGTTTCTTATTTTTATAACCCAGCAAAACAGGAGCCAAAGAAAGAGTATAAGGTATCTGTTATTATCCCCAATTACAATGAAAGTATAGAATCCGTAAATAAAAGTTTAGCTTGTTTGCTACAACAAGATTATCCCATTCATGAAATTATCTTTGTTGATGATGGTAGTACCGATGATTCAGCTTTTGTTGAAGTGAGTAAAATGGCACAAATCATTCATTCGAAAAATGACCCTTCATTGCCTAAAATCATCACGCATCAATTTGAAAAAAACAAAGGGAAAAAAGCGGCACAAGCCTGGGGATTTACACATGCTACTGGTGATATTTTCATGCTAGTTGATTCTGATGGATATATATTCCCGGATGCCGTAAGAGAGTTATTAAAACCATTTAATGACGATCAAGTCATGTCAGTTGTCGGTCATATTAACGCAAGAAATGCAAAAGAAAACTTCTTAACTCGATTGCAAGACGTAGTGTATGATAAAGCATTTAGAGTAGGGCGTGGCGCACAATCCGTTACCAATGCTGTTTTGGTTTGTTCTGGCGCCATAAGTATGCATAGGGCCAATATGGTTGTGGACCATTTGGATGAATTTTTAAGTCCGACTGTAGCTGGGGTTCCTTGTGAAGTCGGCGACGATCGGATGTTAACCGATATCGCCTTGAAATATGGCGGAAAGACAAAATATCAATCCACCGCTGTGTGTCTGACGGACGTACCGAACAAATTAAAACAACTTTTTAAACAACAAGTCCGATGGGGAAAATCAACTTATTTATTCAGTATCGCCTCATTGAATCATGCTTGGAGAAAGCCGTTTATGTTAGTGTGGCTACTTGGTGAAGGATATACGTGGTTCTTTTTTTCCGTATCTCTAACGGCATCTTTCCTTCAATGGACAGAAACATATGCCGTGATTTTTGTTTTATATTCTTTAGGATATATGGTCCTAGTTGCCTTTATTAGTGGTGTTTATTACTTTTTTAAAAATCCATTGGTTTATCTGTTTTCTCCGATATTTGCTCTTATGTATATGATCATATTAGTTCCGATTCGAGTTTGGGCGTTAGTAACCATTAATAAAACATCTTGGGGTACAAGATAAGGGGGGATTTTTCTATGGCCGAAACAGACCTGAATAACTACAGTCAGTTATATGCTCAATTACAGACAAAAAATGCGGTTATTGGCGTGATTGGAATGGGCTATGTAGGTCTGCCGACTATGGTATCTAAAGCGAGAGTAGGTTATTCGGTTATTGGTTTTGATGTGGATGAAACAAAAGTCAATCGAATAAATGCAGGCCAAAATTACATTGGCGATGTCCAGGAAGATGTTTTGAAACAATTAGTAAACCAAAAGAAAATAAGAGCAACAACTGACTTTTCTGAACTTCGCTTAGTTGATGTCATGGTTATTTGTGTTCCTACGCCGATTGATGAACACAAGCAGCCAGATTTGTCTTATATTCAAAACGCAACAAACCAAATTGTGATGAATGCCAAAGCGGGTTCTTTAGTCGTCCTTGAAAGTACAACCTATCCTTCTACCACTGAAGAGATCATTGTTACATCAGTGGAAGACAGAGGATTTAAAATTGGAGAAGATTTCTTTGTAGCCTATTCTCCAGAAAGAGTCGACCCATCCAACAAAGTATATACGATTGAAAATACTCCGCGGATTGTGGGCGGCCATACAGAAAGATGTACGGAACTGGCTCAACTGTTTATTGGCGGCAATGTATTCCCTGTCAGTTCAACGAAAGCAGCTGAAATGGCGAAGGTGTTTGAAAATACATTCCGGTTTGTGAATATTGCCTTGGCGAATGAGCTTGCTGTCATTTGTGACAAAATGGGGCTAGATCCATGGGAAGTGATTGAAGCTGCCAATACAAAACCATATGGTTTCATGGCATTTTATCCAAGTGTAGGAATTGGAGGACATTGCATACCAGTTGACCCGTATTATCTTTCTTGGTATTCAAAAAAATACAATTTCAATACTCAGATGATTGAAATGGCGGGTGAAATTAACGATAGAATGAATTCCTATTCTATTAAAAAAATCATGCAGATTCTAAACTTGCAAGGTAAAACAGTGAAGGGCAGCAAAATTGCCATCTTAGGTGCTGCTTACAAGAAAGATATTGACGATGTTCGAGAATCTCCGATTTTCCGTTTCTATGAATCATTAGGAAAGTTAGGTGCTAATCTTGCGGTTTATGACCCTCATGTTGAAAGTTTCAGATTGGATGGGGAAATAATCCCCGTTCAAAAGGTGAATTACGATAAACTTGGGGAATTTGACGTAGTGGCATTACTAACCGATCACACCGATTTTGATTATGAAAAAATTGCCTCAAACGCAACTATCATCTTTGATACGAAAAACGGTTTTAAAGAAGTGGAGAATTTCAAAGGACATTATTATAAATTGTGATAAGTACCTTGTCATTGTCTTGTATAGAACCTAGATCTGAAACTTTTTAGGTCTAGGTTCTCCAGCATGGTTTTATCCGGTCCATCAGCTTGGGTGTTCGGAGAGCGATAGCCCCTGTTGTTTAAGATCACCATATCCATGTTATTGCCCATGAATACTTGTGAATTCCAAATGTAGAAGATTTTCACTTTGCGCCAGGGCGCCACGTAGACGATTTCGTTTTATGGGATTTTAAATATTTTGAATAAAAATAATCTTGCGTTAATTAATTGCGTGTGGTTATAATTAAATAACATAATCACACTACATAATTTGGATAGACAGGACTATTGAATTGGAGATCTCATCGAAGGATGTATGGCTCCAACTAAATAATCTTATTTTTTTGACCGCCTAATGTATACAGAACACCGTGTTTGATGTACGTTTTTGAAGTTGGCCAGGCGTAAAGAAAGTAGGACTAATATTTTTCAAGGGAGGAGTTAGCATTTGGGTGTGTATCCACAATGGGGGAAAATCCCACTGGCGGGGGAATGGAGAAGAGGAAGCAGTGAATTTCACTATGAGAATCGAAATCCATACACAAATGAACTGATAATCAGAATGAGTTTGGCTAATAAAATGGATATTAATCAGGCTTTCATTGTAGCGGATAGGGTACAAAAAGAGTGGAATCGGACCTCACCCGAAAGAAAAAGAGATGTCCTCCTTGCAGCGATAAGGCTGTTCGAAGAAAGAAAGGACGAACTTGTCAACCTGTTAATAGAGGAATCAGGCAGCACCCGGCAAAAGGCCAATCTAGAAGTAGATATGGCAGTCCGGTATATCCATGAAGCGTCCACCTTTCCGCTAATGATGAAGAAGGAACAGCTGGCTTCAATCATCCCTAATAAAAAGAACTATATTACCCGTTCTGCTGTTGGGGTTGTAAGCGTTATCACCCCTTGGAATTTTCCGTTTAATCTCGCCATCCGATCTGTTGCCCCAGCGTTAGCTGCTGGGAATGCAGTCATCCTAAAACCAGATAATCAAACTGCTATTACAGGGGGAAGTTTTATTTCAAAGGTGTTTGAGGATGCAGGGGCTCCAAAGGGATTAATCAGCGTCATTGTTGCTGATTTAGCAGAAATTGGCGACCTCCTTGTCGAACATTCAATTCCCCAAGTTATTAGTTTTACAGGTTCATCCAAAGCGGGGAAGCATATTGCATCGGTTGCAGGAAGGCTTTTGAAAAAAGCAACGCTTGAATTAGGCGGCAACAATGCCATGGTTGTACTGGAGGATGCCGATTTGAATCAAGCGGTTGCTGCAGCAATCATTGGAAAGTTTCTACACCAGGGACAAATATGTATGTCAATCAATCGCATTATTGTTGATAAAAAAGTGGTCAGAGAGTTTGTAGAAAAATTCACGGCTAGCGTCCGGAAATTAAAGGTTGGTGATCCAAAGGACAATGAGACAAATATTGGCCCAATGATTAACGAACATCAGGTAAAAAAAGTGAAGCACCTCATAAATAAAAGTATTGATGAGGGTGCAGCGGTCATTGTTGAAGGCAGTGTAGAAGGGAATACCATGTCACCGTGGGTTTTAACTAATGTTACAAATCAGATGAGCATTGCGAAGGAGGAAATATTTGGACCCGTTGCGATCATCCTGGAGGCAAACGGCGAAGATGATGCCATGCATCTGGTTAATGATACCCCATATGGACTAGTTGGTGCTGTTTTTACGAAAGACATTGAAAGAGGCATGGCATTTGCTGAAAACATTCAATGCGGAATGTTTCACATCAATGATATGACGATTAACAGTGAACCGTTTGTACCCTTTGGCGGGGAAAAAGATTCCGGTTTAGGAAGACATGGCGGAACATGGTCAATCGATGAATTTACTTCTGTAAAATGGGTGTCCATTCAGAAAGAAGATAGGAAGTACCTTTTCCCTTAATCGTTCGTGAAATTATTTATTGGAGGTGTGTTGATATACATGAAAAAGGATCATACCTTTTTATTAAGTTTTAAGGATGAGGAAAAATTAGCGATAGCATTTTGCGATTCTGCGAAGGTTGATAGGCTTGGCGCCAAACAGGAAATTGAACAGATCTTATCGACGGAGGCAAAGGATTCCTATCAATTGAGCTATTTAGGCACACTTGATTATACCGATATGGATCCTGAAATCGCAAACAAATTACATTACTTTGAAAAGTATGAAAAAGTATGGCTGTTACGTTGATAGTAGTGAAAACACAATTCTTTTTTTGCACTATGTGTATACAGAGTACATTATTAAAAGGAGGAATCTTTTGTGAAACAGAAAAGTAAATTTCGTTGGTATTCAGTGTTCATGTTGGTAGTTGTTCTCAGTCTCATGATTGCAGGTTGTGGTTCAGATTCATCTAGTGGCAGCAAAGCGGAAAAAGCCAGCGGTGCGAACGGCGGTCCGGTGAAATTGAAAGTAGCAACAAACAACATTCAGACCTCTTGGTATCAATTTTCAAGTGCTTTATCGGAAATTTTGAAAAAGACTTCGCCAGCTATTGATTTAGAAGTATTACCGATTGCAGGCGGAACTGGAAATGTTGATTTAATTGAGCAGGGGGAGGCAGACTTTGCTTTAATGCATAATGTCGCCAGTAATTGGGCGTTTAATGGGGAAGTTGCTTTTGATAAGAAACATGAGAACCTTCGCGGCTTAGTGGGAGGCGTAAATGATTACTATATTGGAATTATTGCCAGAACTGAGTTTTTAAAAAAGAATGGTATAGACTCATTGGCCGATATTAAAGAGAAAAAGATTCCAACGCGGGTAATTACCAACCCAGTGGGAACGCTGGCTGAATATAGCACCAGATTAACATTAGAAGCGTACGGATTAGACTATAAAGCTATTGAGAAATTGGGTGGATCGGTTGAACTTACATCAAATGATGTCATTAAATCTGCTTTTCAAAATGGAAAAGCTGACATTCATATTTTAGTTATGACGAAGGCCCATCCTGTTATTACAGAACTTGCATTATCAACGGATATCACTTTAATGGCAATGGAAGATAATATTATGGACTCGTTAGGTAAATATGGATTTGAGGCTGATAAATATCCATCAGGACAATTTAAAAACCAAGATTATGAAGTTAATACCGTTGGTTTTGTTGCCTCGTATGTAACGGACAAAAATCTAGATGAAGAACTGGCTTACACGATTACAAAAGCAATCGTGGAAAACAAAGAAGCATTGGTTAAAGGTCATAGTTCGGTACAAGATTTTGATCCTGCCAAAGCCGCGGATGAAATTTTATTAGGTGTGCCGCTTCATCCAGGGGCTAAACGTTATTATGAGGAAGTTGGCATTTTGAAATAGATTCAAAATGGCGGCTGTTAGGCTGCCAAACTTAATAAAAGAAAGAAGCATTAGTTCAGCCTGAATACGGGAGGGGATTGATTAATGAAGAAAAAATACTTGCAGTGGGTTGCCATTATTGCCATTGTATGGTCCGTATTTCAACTATACCAAGCAGGTGTAGAACCTTTAACGTCTCAAATCCAACGAGCTATTCATGTCTCGTTTGCCTTGGCGTTAACCTTTGCTTTAGTAAGAAGATGGGAAAAATCGAATAACATTCTTCTTCGAAACCTAGACTTTGTTTTGGTAGTACTCTCCTTGACAAGTGGTGGGTATGTATATTTCCAAGCAGAAAGACTAACGTCTAGAATTCAATTTGTCGGTGAACTTACCGTTCTTGATTATACGGTATGTGTGATGGTCATTTTGCTTCTCTTAGAAGCATCGCGCCGTACCGTTGGGAAAGCCATGACCATTCTGGCAGTCTTCTTTCTTGTCTATGCCTTTGCAGGCCCCTATTTTCCGGGAATGTTAGGACATGCCGGTTTATCCTTTAAGCGGATGACAGAAGCGATGTACTTTTCATTAGATGGGATTTTGGGAGTCCCGGTCGGGGTAGCGACAGATTATGTCTTCTATTTTATCTTATTTGCCTCCTTCTTAGAAATTTCGGGCGGGGGACAGTTATTTATTGACATTGCCTTAAAATTAACGAAGAGATCAAAGGGGGGGCCGGCCAAAGCAGCTATTGTTGCGAGTGGAGGTATGGGATCAATTAGTGGGAGTGCCGTGGCAAACGTCGTGGGTACGGGAATCTTTACGATTCCATTAATGAAAAAAGTAGGATTTCCGCCGAAATTTGCAGCTTCTGTTGAAGCGCTCGCATCCACCGGGGGGCAATTTCTTCCACCAATCATGGGTGCAGCCGCTTTTTTAATGGCGGATACACTCGGAATCCCTTATAAAGAAATTGCCTTGGCAGCTTTGATTCCAGCCCTCATTTACTACGTCATGTTATATGTGACGGTACACCTTCAGGCAGGGAAAATAGGGATGAAGGCAAGTAAAAAAACCGATTCAGGCCCAGAGGATGAATTATATCAAAAGAAAGAGAGAATTCTGGATAAAATTCATTTACTTTTACCTCTTGTCTTATTAATTGTGTTTATCTTTAATGGGAATACCCTAAGTTTGGCTGCCTTTTGGTCAATCCTTGCTATTATCGCCATTAGCTATGTACGTAAATCGACGAGAATGGGTTTGACCGCAATTTTGGACTCACTGATCAACGGTGCGAAACAAGCCATTCAGGTATCAATTCCATGTGCGGTTGCCGGGATAATTGTCGGGGTCATTACTCACTCAGGTCTAGGTTTAAAGTTTAGTAGTCTCATCACACAATGGTCGTTTGGAAGCATGATTCTTTCCTGCGTATTTGTAGCAATTGGCTGCATTATTTTAGGAATGGGTATGCCAACCACATCCGCCTATATTATGGCAGCGATACTGATGGCGCCATCCTTGGAGGGCTTAGGATTTGAACCGCTGGCTGGTCATATGTTTATCCTATATTTTGCCTGTTTCTCTATGATCACTCCGCCTGTAGCATTGGCTTCCTATGCCGCAGCAAGTATTGCCAAAAGCGATACGAACTCAACTGGATTTTATGCGTTCTTTTTATCGATTCCAGCCCTTTTGGTTGCGTTCTCATTCGTGTTTAATCCGGCCCTATTATTAATTGGTGATCCTTTTGAAATCGTAATAGCTACCACTACTACATTACTAGGGGTAACCGCCCTTTCAGGAGCGATTATCGGGTATTTTATTGTTCCTTTAAAAATGTTGCTAAGGTTGGTATTGGTAATAGCATCAATTTGCTTAATTGCCCCGAATGTGCTTATGAGCATTATTGGATTGGGTGTATTTATAGCGGTTATCTTGTTCCAAATGTATTTAAAAAGATCCCAAACTGCAAATTTAGCTAATTCAGGCCCAGTAGAATTTAGCAGGTAAAGGGGGGGAATTTGTGAATTGTACTGGTGCACAAGCGGTGATGAAATGTTTAGAGTTGGAAGGAATCACCCATGTTTTTGGGGTGCCAGGAGAACAAGTTTTGGATTTGGTTGATGCGACGTATGATTCGACTTTAATTGAGTTTGTTTCTGCTAGGCATGAGGGTGGGGCCTCGTTTATGGCGGAAGCTTTTGGGAAAACGACCGGAAAACCCGCAGTTTGTATCGCAACTGCGGGTGTCGGTGCATCGCAATTAACGATTGGCATTCATACAGCAAAACAGGACTCTACTCCTATGCTGGTGATTATTGGGCAGGTAAATAGTAAACATAGGGGAAGAGAAGCATGGCAGGAAATAGATATAGCCTCCTTCTTTTCTCATATTGCCAAATACACAGTGGAAATTAACGATGCATCCAGGATTCCAGAAATTATGAATCTAGCAATATCGTATTCGAAAGCAGGCAGACCCGGCCCCGTGGTCGTTTCCATACCTGAAGATATTCTAGCTGAAAGGTCAGATTTCACTTTTTTTACACCAAAGAAAGCTTTGAAACCAGGCTTGGGAGAAGATGAGGCATCCACGATCATATCATTCTTAAATTGCAGCAAAAGACCACTTATCATTGCTGGAGGCGGGATTGTGTTGTCAGATGGCAGGGAGGAACTTGTGAAATTCTCCGAGTTATCAGGAATACCCGTTATGTCCGCTTTTCGTAGGCATGATTGTTTTCCAAATGATCATGCGCATTACTTAGGTAATATGGGGTTGGGGACGTTTCCGGAAATTCTTGAAACCATTAAGGAGGCGGACCTCATTTTTGCCATTGGCACGAGACTCTCTGAGATCACAACACAAAAGTACACTTTTCCTGCTGCCGAACAAATGGTTATTCATATTGATATTGATCATTCCGTTCTATTAAACCAGCCTTTTAGTGCAGATTTATCCTATCAGGCGGACGCAAAGAAAGCCCTGCAGGCATTAAACCAGTTTTTTTATGATGAGTTGATTAACCACCGTATCATTGATAGATGGGTTAAAAATTGTAAATATAGATTTCGCTCCGTTTTATCTGAACGAAAAGAACAGAGGCGAAAGGAGACAACTGTGTCGTTTTCAATGGAAAAGATGATTGATGACTTGCATGAGATTCTCCCAGCAGACAGTATCATCACTTCCGATGCCGGAACCTTTTATACCTGGTTTACGAATTACTTTTTATTCAAAGGAACTCAAAGGTATTTAGGTCCGACATCTGGAACGATGGGTTATGGATTACCTTCTGGCCTGGCGGCGAAGATGGTTTATCCTGACCGTCCTGTTATTACCTTGTCAGGAGACGGAGGTTTTATGATGACTCTCCAAGAATTTGAAACAGCCGTACGTTATAACCTTTCAATTATTTCTTTGGTTTTTAATAATCAAGCATATGGGGCAATCCGCCTGCACCAGGAAAGAAGGTTTCCTAACCGCCTGGTCGGTTCTGATTTGGGGAATCCACCTTTTGATGAATTAGGAGTTTTATTCGGTGGATATGGATGTAAAGTAAGAAACAATGATGAATTTAAAATAGTTATGGATAAAGCCTTACGAAACAGGAAGCCCACGATCATCGAGATTCCTTTAGAACTTAAGACAATCTCAGCATCATCTTTATTATATAAAGGTTCAAACGAATTAACATAGGAGGGATAAATATGGCGATCAATTCATTACGCTCGTGGTTACGTTTATTAAATGAAGAAGGAGAGTTAGCTGTTATCAATAAAGCGGTATCAACAAAATTTGAACTGGCTGGTTATACCCAATTGTATGATGGCGAAAAGCCCGTCTTCTTTCCAAAGGTGGAGGGATATGATGTATGTGCAGTTTCGGGAATTGCCAGTACAAGAGATCATTTTGCTAAAGCTTTGGGGTGTGAAAAGGATGAGACGATTGATCGATTTCTTGATGCAATGGAACATCCTTTACCTAATAAAAAGGTAGATAGCAACGAAGCGCCTGTCCATGAAAATGTCATTAATGAAGATATTGATTTACTTAAAATGTTTCCCATTCCACTTCATCAAGAAAAGGATTCTGGACCTTACATAACAGCGGCCTTAGCCATTGTCCGCGATCCAGAAACGGGGAAACAGAATGTTTCGATTCATCGTTTACAAGTATCGGGTAAACATCGCTTAGGGGCTTTATTATTGCCGAGACATACATTCAATGCGTTTAAAAAGATGGAAGAGCAAGGGAAGCCGTTGGAAATAGCCATTGTTATCGGGGTTGATCCAGTTTTAATGCTTGCCTCCCAGGCAATCGCTCCACTAGGGCAAGATGAATTGGAAATTGCCGGAGCTTTGAAAAAGGAGCCGATTCCGGTAGTTAAGTGCAAGACAGTAGACATTGATGTTCCTGCTTACGCGGAAATTGTTTTAGAGGGGCATATTCTTCCTAACATAAGAGAGTCGGAAGGACCTTTTGGTGAATTCCCTGCTTATTATGGACCAGAAAGTGATAAGGAAGTCATTGATATTCACTGTGTAACTCATAGAAATAACCCTATTTACCAAACCTGCTTAGCCGGATCGGATGAAAATCTGCTTTTAGGGGCTATTCCACGGGAAGCCAGTCTTCTAAAATCACTAAGAAATACAAGTGCAGGTGTAAGGAAAGTACATTTAACCAAAGGCGGAAAATCTCGCTTTCATTTAGTTGTCTCGATGAAGAAGAGAAATGAAGGAGAAGCGAAGAATGTTATCTTAGCCTCGTTTGCAGGACACTATGATGTGAAAAAGGTGATAGTTGTAGATGAGGAGATTGATATATTTGATTTAGAACAGGTCGATTGGTGTGTTGCCACACGATTCCAAGCGAAACGGGATTTAGTTGTTGTTAACGATGCACTAGGTTCCAAATTGGATCCATCATCAGAAGATGGTGTAAGTTCAAAAATTGGCCTTGATTGCACGATACCTTTAAATGCCAAACCAATGGATTATGAGGTTACGCGGATTCCAGGGATTAAGGAGTATCAAAAATATGACTCTGTTACAGATACCCTGCCAGAAACACTGAGCGAAACCTATTTATCTATTGATTAACGTCGAAAAAAGGAGAGAAGCAGTTCTCCCTTTAAAAGTGATTCACACAAGCCTTTACTTTAAAGGAGGAAAAAATGAGGATTGTCGTGGGAATATCGGGTGCAACTGGGGCCATTTATGGGATTCGGATATTAGAAGCCCTCAGAGATTGCGAGGTAGAGACACATTTGATTTTAAGTTCATGGGCGGAAACCACCATTAGGCTCGAAACTTCCTACAGTATTGAGGAGGTAAAGGCGCTTGCTACAAAAGTGCATTCCGCCCAGAATCAGGCTGCCATTATATCTAGTGGTTCTTTTATCACGGATGGGATGATCATTGCGCCATGCAGTATGAAATCATTAGCATCAATTAGTTATGGACTTGCGGATAACTTATTATCCCGGTCTGCAGACGTAATCCTTAAGGAAAAGCGGAAATTGGTCATTGTGCCTCGTGAAGCGCCGTTGAGTGAAATACATCTTGAAAACATGCTGCGTCTGGCGAGGATGGGGAGTGTCATCCTACCACCCATGCCGGCATTTTATAATAAACCAAACACAATCGATGACATTGTGAATCACACTGTATCAAGAGTATTGGATCAGTTTGCAATTGATAATAATTTAACCAAAAGATGGCTTCAGAAACAGCATTCAGCGAGGGTATTAAAGTAGCGGCATATCATGGGGGGACAGTTCTGATGGTATCAAAAACCACTAGAATCGTCCCCCATGGTTATGGAAATTAAAATATTTAAAAGTTTCTAAAAATTTATTGACAACCGAAAATCCTCTAATGTATTATGTATACATAATAACGAATACAGTTTTTAAAAACAATTTCCTGCATTTTTTCCAATCATATATAATGTAGAAAGGAGGTTGAATGAGTATGGAGAAGATACAATTAAAACCAATTGAAAAGGAAACAACTACGCAGGATAAGGTGTATACCCAAATTAAGAAGTCGATTTTGTTTGGCGGTTTTTCCAGCGATGAGATTTTTACAGAAGTGCAATTAGCAGAAATCCTTAATACATCAAGGACTCCGGTTAGGGCGGCGATTCAGGATCTCGTGAAAGAGGGGCTGTTAGTCTGGATTCCGCGCAAAGGGGTGACAATAAGGAAAATTACGGCCGAAGAGGAAGACGAAATCTTCCTGTTAAGAAGCATGATTGAGGTTCAAGTGGTGAGAAACATCATAAAGGTTATCAAGTCGTCTAAGGAACTGGATGTGCTGAAGGCAATCGTAGCTAACCAAGAGAAGGCTATCAAGAATGATGATGCCATAAAGTTCATCGAACTAGATCATGAGTTTCACATTTCACTGACGCGCTTGGCCCACTTTTCCATTATGGAACAGGTCCTGCAGAATCTTCATAACTTGACGCAGCTTATGGGCTTGAAAGCTGTAACAAAGAAGGGTAGAGCGACGGATGTTATTCAGGAGCATTACCAAATTATTCAGGCATTAGAAGATAAAAATTCAGATTTGGTAGAAAAATATATTCTCGATCATTTACACAATACCAAGGAAACCCTGCTCCATATTGACCTTTCCTAATTTAGGAGAGGCAGGTAGCAGGCGCCCCAAAAAGGATTCTTCATCTAGAAGGAACTTTTATGTAGGGCACTCTATCAAAAGTGAGGTGTATGACCACAATGAAAGCAATTGAAACCGTTTTAACGGAGGAAATGATGGAAGCGCTCCAAGGACAGAATATCGTCTTTTGCAATGCCCATCATCAGGAAATCGGAAAGGTGCTTTCCAGTGCGTTGTCGTGGGTATTCGCCGTCGACGATCAAACCGTGCGATTCGCTGTAGATTCTAAGTCAAAACTGCTCGATATTGTGAAAGAGCATGGCGAGATAACATTAAGTTTTTTTGCAAAGGAAAGCGTTTACGCCATCTCCGGCCAATCTGGTCTGGTAACGGAAAAGGCCGACAAGATGACGCTGAAAATGGCGATTGTGGAAGTCAAGGTGAATGAAATCCGCGACATCACGTTTTACGGGGCGCAGATTACCCAGGAGCCGCAATTTATTAAAACCTACAAAGAATCCCTCATCAAGAAGCTCGATCACGAAGTAAAGGAAGCGGTCTATAGTTATTAAAAAATTGGAGGGTGATGAAATTGGTGAGGACAGGAAAACAATACTTAGCATCTATTCAAGATAACCGCAGCATCTATATGGATGGTAAAAAAGTTGATGATGTGACAACGCATCCCGCTTTTAAAGGGATTTCGCAATCTATTGCAAAGCTGTACGACATTGCTGCCGACCCGGCGAACGACATGACCTATAAAACCGAAGAGGGCACGACGGCCAATAAAATATACATGATGCCGAAAAGCCGTGAGGAATTACGGGACCGGCGCGCAGCAATTCAGAAGTGGTCCGAGTCCACCTACGGATTTGTCGGCCGTTCGCCTGACCATGTGGCCGCCTATATGGCCGGTTTTGCCAGTGCCCCTGACGTGTTTGAGCGAGGCCTGCCAAAGCTGAAAGATAATGCAGCCAACTTTTATAAATTTGCCCGTGACAACGACTTGTATCTCTCCTATGTGATTATTCCACCTCAGATTGACCGCAGCAAAGCAGCTCATGAATTAGAAGAACAGTTTCTCGCAACCGGCGTGTATAAGGAAAACGAAGATGGGATTGTCATTCGTGGGTCCCAAATGCTTGGTACCTCTGCCGCCGTATCGAATTATCTCTTTGTCAGCTGTATTACCCCATTACGACCTGGTGATGAAACCTATGCCGTTTCGTTTGTCGTGCCAATGGACGCACCGGGCTTGAAATTATACTGCCGTCCGAGTTTTGCGGCGGATAAGCCGAGTGTCTATGATTATCCGTTATCCACGCAATTTGATGAAAGCGACGCCCTCGTGGTATTCGATGACGTGTTCATTCCGTGGGAGCATGTATTTGTATATAAAGATATTAAGCTGGTCCAGGCGCAGTTCCATGAAACACCGGCCCACCGCATCGGCAATAATCAGGCGCAAACCCGATATGTCACGAAGGTGAAGTTTATCATCGGGTTAGCTCGAAAGATTGCCGCCGCCAATGGAATTGATAAGATTCCTAGTGTGCAGGAAAAGCTGGGCGAATTGGCATCCTTGGCAGCAACGGCAGAAGGGCTGCTATTGGCCTCCGAGTATGAATGTATTTTTGACCACCGCGGCAACGCGATTCCGAATCCGCGCTTCCTGTACGGGGCGATGGGATTGCAAAACTCGATCTATCCGCAGGTGATTCATATTTTCCGAGAGTTGGTCGGCGGCGGGGTGCTGCAGGTTCCTTCCTCTTATAAAGAGTTAGTGAATCCGGAAACGAAAGCTGACATGGACCGCTATGTTCGCTCAAGCACCATGGGGGCCGTTGAAAAAGTCCAATTGTTCAAGCTCGCGTGGGATATCATCGGCAGCGAATTTGGCGGGCGCCATCAGCAGTATGAAATGTTCTATGCCGGTGCACCGTTCGTGGCGAAGGGCTATGCATACCGCAATTACGGCTACGATGAAGCGGTAGCCTTGGCTGAAAAATGTTTAAACAGCTACAGCATTCCTGAAGATAGTTTAGTAGAAAGTTAACCTTTTTAAAAAAATTGCCGATTGGCGGATTCGTTATCAATCGTAATCCTGATTATCCAAAAAACAGAGGTGGAATCGTTGAAATTTCTAGTGAATGGAAAAGAGGTCAATTGGGAGCCGAAGAATCTTCTCATTGCCGGTTATACGTCTAAAGATCAAAACTCATTGCGCGAGCATATTGAGGAGTTGGAAAAAATCGGGGTGCCTGCGCCGCCAACTGTACCGATGATTTATCAATTATCGCCTGAACTGCTATCGACGGACGCAGAAATCACTGCGGTACGAAATGATTCCAGCGGCGAGGCCGAGGTTGTCATCCTGAATATCGAGGGTGAATGGTACGTAGGCTTGGGAAGCGATCATACGGACCGGGTTCTTGAAGCCGTTTCGATTCAAAAATCAAAGCAGGTATGTGCGAAGCCGGTTACCACAAAATTATGGCCGCTCTGCAGCATCGAGGATCATTGGGACGAGATTGAGATGAACAGCTGGTATGTCGTGAATGGGAAAGAGATTTTATACCAATCTGGCAAATTAGCCGAGTTCTTAACTCCGACAGAGCTCGTAGAAATCATTGAGGCTAGAGGCTATTCTGTTTCGGAAGCAGCCATCCTTTGCGGGACGCTGCCAATCCTCTCCAATGAATTTTTGTATGGCGAGGAATTTAAGGCCGAATTATATGATCCAAAAAGTAATGAAAGGATTTCATTATCCTATCAAATAAAAATATTAAAAGACGCTGAGGTGGTATAAATGGAAAACGTAAAAGCAGTAAAACCAGAATTGGAATTCACGGATTATACAAACTTCGAAGCAGAACCCATTCATCCGGTGGAGGGGCTGTCGCAGCGAATTATTGCGCAAATCCCGGGATCCAGTGTAGCAACCCGCATTCTTCAGTTCGAGCCTGGCACGAATACGTCGCCAAATGGTATACAAATTCATGACTTTTGGGAGGAACTTTATATTATTGAAGGTTCCATCATTGATTTGGAATTAAATGAGGAATTTAAGGCCGGAGCAGTGGCCTGCCGCCCGCCGGGAATGAAGCATGGTCCGTGGAAATCGCCGGATGGCTGCAAGATATTCGAAGTGCGTTATTATTCAAAAGGCCAGTAAAGGGTAGCTCCTCACGTTTTGAGGAGCTTTAGGGGATGTTTTAGTCCATTTGTGTATACAGAGCGCAGTATTTAAAATGACTGGGAGGGGCGAAGCTGAAATATGGAAATTTTACATGTAACCCACCCGCTGGATGAAGGGCTGGTGCAGGAACCGAGTGTAATGGCGCTAGGATTTTTCGACGGAGTTCATTTAGGGCATCAGCGTTTGTTTCAAAAAGCGAAGGAACTTGCCCGGGACAGCCAGCTGCCATTTACCGTGATGACCTTTGATCCGCATCCGAGCGAGGTCATCGGCCATAAAACCGGCAGGGGCTATTTAACCCCTCTTCCTGATAAACTCGAGAGGATCTCCTCTTTTGGCGCAGATAAGGTGTATGTTGTAAATTTCAATCTGCTCTTTGCTTCCCTCCCGCCAAGTGAATTTATTCGACATTATCTCGTGAGCCTTCAAGTGAAGCATGTGGTGGTCGGGTTTGATTTTCGCTTTGGCTGTAAAGCCGCGGGGGATGCTGAGTTTTTGAAAAAATTTTCTGGCGGATTTGATGTAACCATCATTCCAAAGGTAACAAACGATGAACACAAAATCAGCTCTACCTTCATTCGAAATTTAATCAGCGACGGGGATGTGCACCTCGTCCCGCATTACTTAGGTAAACATTATGAAATAAGTGGAAGTGTTATGTTCCGTTCGCACCAGTCCAGCTATTTCCATATGGAAAATAACTATTTATCACCGAAGCTGGGCTTATATCAGGTGGAGGTAACGAATGGATTCAAGACTTGTCTCGGGATGCTGAAGTGCTGCAATGAGACTCCGAATCGTTTTGAACTGCTGGATGTACATCAAGGCGTGCTGGAGGGAGGAGAGTGCGGCGGAATCACAATTAAATTCTTATATCGCGCCCTGGATATGAGAGGTGCTTCAGCACTCGCGTAATTTTTTAAAAAAAGAAAATAAGGAGGAATGCAAGTTGGAGACAAAAGGAACGCCTGCCGTAAATCCCAAAAAGGTCCTGTTTGCTAGTTTAATTGGAAGTACGATTGAGTTTTACGACTTTTTCCTTTATGGAACAGTGGCAGGACTTGTTTTTAATCAACTATTTTTTCCAAATGATGATCCCTTTGTCAGCTTATTGATTGCGTATGCCTCTTTTGGGGTTACCTTTTTCATCCGGCCTGTCGGCGGGCTTATTTTCAGCCACATGGGCGATAAGTTCGGCCGCAAAAATACCCTCGTCATCTCTTTGTTATTGATGGGAATCTCGACGGTATGTATCGGATTATTGCCGACGTACCAAGCGATTGGTATTATTGCTCCTATCTTGTTAGTGCTTCTGCGTCTTTTACAAGGGATTGCGCTTGGCGGAGAATGGGGCGGCGCCGTTTTACTGGCCGTTGAATCGGCTCCGAAGGAAAAAAGAGGATACTACGGCAGCTTCCCGGCCATGGGAATTCCGCTTGGTATGCTGCTTGGAACATTCTCGATTTCGTTAATGAGTAAACTGCCGGAAGCGCAATTTATGGCATGGGGCTGGCGAGTTCCATTTATCTTGAGTGCGGTGCTCGTGGCTGTCGGGCTTTGGATCCGCAGAGGGCTAGGAGAAACGCATGCCTTTGAGGAGGAAAAGCAAAAGGGGAATGTGGTAAAAATCCCGCTAGTGGAGACGCTGCGCCATCACTGGAAAGCTGTGTTAATTTCTCTCGGTGCCAAATGTGTAGAAGTCGGTCCGTTCTATGTGTTCACTACATTTTTTATCGCCTACGGGACTGGAACTCTGGGCTTATCTAGGACAACCACGTTAAATGTTGTCAGTGCTGCTACCATTGTCACCGTTATTTGTATTCCGTTAATGGGAAAACTCTCTGATAAAATTGGGCGTAAGCGTGTGTTTATGATGGGTGCCGCTGGTCTTGCTCTGTTCTCATTCCCGTACTTCTATCTATTATCACTTAAATCTGTGTTTTTAACGTACGTGGTTTCCATTATTGCTCTTGGAATTCTGTGGTCCGCTATCGCCAGCATTATAGGCACGATGTTTACAGAAATGTTTAGTACAAACGTCGGGTATACCGGAATCACGCTTGGCTATCAATCTGGCTCCGCTTTATTTGGAGGAACCGCGCCGATGATTGCTACTGTTTTATTAAGCGCTTACAACAATTCTTGGGTTCCGCTCGCGATTTTTATCGGCGGACTGTGCATCGCCTCGTTCCTTTCTGCTGCCTTCATCCGGAATAGTAAAGACGATGCCAAAACGTCGATGGGAGTCGTGTACCCGCTGAATAAGGCAAATGTGCAGGAATAGGTTGTTTGAAAAGTGCCAAAGTAGAGAGACAATCTCAAAGCTGCGCAAATGGAAGGAAAATCGTTTAAAATAAATGAAAAATGTGAGTTTAGGAGGTAGCTGCTGTGAGAGTAGCCATTGCTCAATTATCTACTAGTGTTGATAAAGCCGCTAATTTAGAGAAGGCTATTGAATACATTGCTAAGGCAAAAGGGATGGGTGCCGATTTTGTGGTGATTCCGGAGTTTTATATGGCGCTGGCGACCACAAAATCTGGTGTCCTGCCCGCAGAAGTGGCGGAACCGCTGGACGGTCATTTCATTTCTGCCCTTAAAGAGGCAGCGCGCGCAAACGAAATCTATGTGGTTTGCGGCATGTATGAATCGAAAATCGATGATGAGCAACGTGCTTATAACACAACCGTCATGATCAATCGTTCGGGTGAGCTTGTTCAATCCTATCGTAAGACCCATTTATATGATGCTTTTAGTTATAAAGAGTCAGATACCATCATTCCAGGCGAGAATCCATATAAGGTAGTAGAAACAGAGTTTGGAAAAATCGGCTTAATGGTCTGCTATGAACTGAGGTTCCCAGAAATTGCACGGCAGTTCGCACTTCAAGAAGCGGATATCCTGATTGTTCCTGCAGGCTGGATGGCAGGGCCAATGAAAGAGGACCACTGGCAGACACTGATCCGCGCCCGGGCAATTGAAAATACGATGTTTATCTGCGGCGCCAACCTGGTCGGTGTCGAGTTCACTGGCAGAAGCATGATCGTCGACCCAATGGGCGTCGTCATCGCCAGCGGCGGCGAAGAGGAGGGGCTTATTGTCACCGATATCGACCTCGAACGAATTCAACGGGTAAGACAAAAACTGCCAAGCGTCCGCGACCGTAAACCAGCGTTTTACAAGTAAAGAAAGCCAAGGGGAAAGACTCCCTTCAATAATAAAGTGAACCGCTAGTATGGGATCGGGTACATATCGGTTCGCTTTCATTACGGTTTAATAAGACCAGGAGAACCGTCCATACGGTTCTCCACAAGATTTTATTCAATTTTTAATGATTTTTGTATAAGACTGCCTTTTAGTTTAGCTATGGGATTTGCCCTCTTAATGATGACATCTGATAGTTCCGTAGGGGCTGTTGTTAATAATTCATACCCCTCCTTGGTCACAAGAATCGTGTCGGAGTGCCTGTATCCTCCAACTCTATCAATATAAATACCGGGTTCTATCGTGATTACCATATTTTCTTCCAAAATTTCATTACTGCCTTCCGCGACAAAAGGTGCCTCATGGTTCCCCAGGCCCACACCATGCCCCGTCCGATGCAGCAGATTTTCACTTAATCCATTCTTGATAAGATAATTCCTTGCTTCAGAATCGACATCAGCTGCTCTTACCCCGGTTTTCAGAACTTTCAATGCCCTTTGCCTTGCAGTCATCATGAGGTAAAATAACGCTTCCTCTTCGCTTGTTGGCTTTTCGAGGAAAAAGGTTCGTTCACATTCCGAGGCATATCCGTTTATTCTAAAATAAGCCATCGCCACATTCGGGCCTGAACCCAACCTGTCACCTAAGTTGGGAATACTATGTGGCATGGAACTAATGGGTGCTGGCCAAACGGCAGTCAGGAGTGAAGTCGTGATGGGATCAAATTGCTTTGTCCGAATCAGCTCGGTTTGGATGTTTCTTGACAAGGCGAATGGTTCAATGACGGTAGCCCCTTTATAAACGGATTTAAAAATCATTTCCATTGCTCTGTCTGAGATCCTTGCACTCGATCTAATTTTTTCAAGCTCGTATGGACTTTTTCGTTTCCGTTGTTCTACGATTAGCTGACTTGGAACCAGTTCCTTTGCTTTGATTTTTAAAAATACTTCCGCTTTCACATTGTCCTCTATTCCCGTTCTTTCAAATCTTTTAATAAAATCATTCAATACCTCATTCCAGTTTTCTCCAACCGGTGAAGGATAATCCCAATAGGTGATAACCTTACAATCTATAATTCCTTTATAAACATGGGATTCTTCGAGTTTTGGCACCACTAATACGGGCTGTTGATCGGGAGATATAACGAGAAAAAATGGTCGTTCTTCCGGTTTATAAGTAATATTGGTAAAGTACCAAATATCCTCTTCAGCAGTGATGATATAGGAATCAATAGAGTGTGTTTCCATTGTCTTTTGAAGGCGGCCAATTCTATATAGCAATTCTTGTTTCAACATATAAATTCTCCCTTTGGCTAGAAGTTTTCTTCCCTTGACTTTATTTTAAAAAATCAAAATAATGAAGAGAAATACCTAAAAATGCAGCTACTAATACCTATTGGGTATTAATAGCGGGGAGGAGTAAGCGTATATGGAACTGAGGCATATCCGATATTTTCTGGCACTTGCGGAGGAATTAAACTTTGGTAGAGCAGCGGAAAGGTTGCACATCGCCCAACCGCCTCTTAGCAGGCAAATTCAGGAGTTGGAGGAGGAAATCGGTGCCCAATTGTTTTATCGGACTAAGCGGCATGTTGAGTTGACAAACGCCGGAAAGGTGTTTCTAAACAAGGCATACCAAATCCTTGATCAAGTGGAGCAAGCATGCGTTACTACGCGATTATCTTCCACCGGGATGGAAGGTGAACTAAGAATGGGGTTCACTGGAACAGTACATAATCTTATTCCTTTGGTTCAAAAATACCTTGAACTTCATCCTCAAGTAGGAATTGCGTTTCACCAAATGAGTACAGCCAATATAGTCAAAGCCTTACATGAAAAGAGGATTGATATCGGTATCGTATCCGCTCCAGTCACCAGCAATAAACTTCATGTAAGACCGATAACAAAAGTGAGTTTTAAGGCTGCATTACCGGAGGATCATCCCCTTGCAAACAAACCTTCCGTTTACCTTCGTGATTTGGCAGACGAAACCTTTATTATGACACCTAAATCAGCTGGTGTTTTGTATTACGATACGTTTATGAGCATTTTCCAAATGGCGGGATTCGCTCCAAAAATTAAGATTCAGGCCAATGACCTTCAAACTGTTTTGGTGCTGGTTGCTGCCGGTATGGGAGTAGCATTGACTCCATCCCCCATGATTCCTGCAGATAGGGTCATACTACGTAAAGTAGAAGACATAAATATTGCGGTTGAGGCATCTATTGCGTGGAGAAAGGATCATAACTCTGAGATAGTAGACAAATTCCTTCCATTCTTTTTTGAATTTTATCATAATGAATTCCAATATACAGAGAGATAACGACGTTAGTCAGCAGTGAATCAGTGCCTTCAGGAAACCGTTTCAGCCGTCACGTAGAATCTTCATACGTGCCCGTTTTTACCTTTTTTCAGAGTAGGAGGTCACGTAGAACCCTTATACGTGCCCAATTTCACCTTTTTTCTGAGCTGGAGGTCACGTAGAACCCTTATACGTGCCCAATTTCACCAATTTTCTGAACTGGAGGTCACGTAGAACCTTTATACGTGACCATTTTCACCTTTTTTCTGAGCTGGAGGTCACGTAGAACCCTTATACGTGCCCATTTTCACCAATTTTCTAAACTGGAGGTCACGTAGAGCCTTTATACGTGCCCAATTTCACCAATTTTCTGAACTGGAGGTCACGTAGAACCTTTATACGTGCCCAATTTCACCAATTTTCTGAACTGGAAGTCACGTAGAACCTTCAGCAGGTGCGGTGATTTGTTCAAGTCTTCGGTTTCTTATGTTGGAATTAAAAAATGCCACCTTTGACAAGGTGGCAGCTAAGCAATTAAATATGTTTTCGGTCAGCCAGGCCGGAAAGAAAGGACGGTTTTGCTACATTTGAAGCAAAGAACCGTACTCTTGCTTTATTCCTCCAATTGGAAGGTATGGCTGAAATGGACTTGGCCATTTTCATCCTGAATTTCGACCGTTGCTTGCTGGGTGGCTGGGTCAATACGGAATACGCCAAAGTTGAAGAAGTTTCCTTCGGCATATAACCGTTCAGGACCGAAGGTTGGGTCCAATGTTCCTGGATTAATCTTCACGGCGCCAATCGGTCCGCTGATCAGTTCGTTATAATCCGTTTTCCCATCATGATTGGCATCATATTTTATGACTTCTGCAAAGTGAACGTCAGTTGTAACGAAGAAAACGTTCTTAATTCCATTTTCGATGATAAAATCAGAGATTTCCTTGAACTCCTGCTCAAACCCTGTTGGATCATTTGGATTGACATTGTCGCCGTTGGCCCATCCGTCTCGCGACATGGCTTTACCAGTTGGGATGGAGATCGGAACAGAAGACGCGACCAGTTTCACTTTTGCATCTGACTCCAAAAGCTGCTGCTTCAGCCATTTTACTTGTTCGCCCCCAAGCATGGTTTTATCAGGTCCATCAGCCTGCGTGTTTGGAGAGCGGTAGCCCCGGTTGTTTAACATCATCATATCCATCGTATTGCCCCAAGAATACTTGTGATACAGTTTGTCTGCGTCGCTGCGTTGATTGGAGATGGGCCAGTAGTTTTTAAACGCGCGTAATCCGGTTGGCGTCAGCGGCTCGGATGGTCCTGAAAAGTCATTGATTACTTCATGGTCATCCCAGGTCGCATAGGTTGCTGTTTTTTGCAGGAGGCTGCGGAACCCTTTGTCCGTCCTTATTTCTTTATACTTTGCCCAGAAATCTTCTACCTTTTGTGAAGGCGGATTCGGTACAGCTGGGGTTGGGCTGTCGGCATAAATGGTGTCACCGCTGTACAGGAAGAAGTCTGGATTTATGGCGGACATTGCTTCGAACGATTTATATGGCGGTATCTCGCCATGACCGCCCGTATCACCGCCCCAAACCATCGTCAATGGCTTTAGGCTGTTTTCTGCCGGTGCCGTTTTAAAGGAACCAGTTACGGTATACTTGCTGGAAACCGCGTGTGCCCGGTAAAAATACTTGGTGTCGGGCATTAATCCGTTTATTTCGACCTTTACTGTAAAATCGTTCTTGGCCTTTGCGGCGCTTGTTTTAACAATCGTATTGTGTTTGAACGTGCTGTCTGTTGAAATCTCAAATTGCACATTGGCTTTGGCGTTGGTCCTGGTCCATAGGGTGGCGGAAGAATCGGTCACATCACCGCTTGCTACTCCATGTGAGATAATTGGCTTGTCCAGTAAGTCCACTAGCAAGTCGGTGTTGTTGGTAAACTGGCCGTCGACTCCTAGTGAAAGTAAGGAGATCATGTCATCCTGGGAGTTGACGGTCCAAGGATGAACAAGCAGCTGGTTTTGATGCGCTGCTTGCATTAGCTTCGGAACCACTAGTTCTTTGCTAGGGCCCACGCCAGAAGCATAGTCGGAAACCCGTTTCATTTCCAGAAATACGTCTTTGCCGGCCAACATGCTTCCCGTATAAAGCTGTACTAGTTTTACGTTAGGGGCAAGTGTTCTTAATTTGCGAAGGCTTTCCTCACTGAACGATTCGAGGAACAGCTTTTCCTGATCCAGGACATTGGTTTTTTTCAAGATATCAATTACTTTCTCTTCCATTCCCGGATAAACATTGGGTGCCTTTGTTTCCATATAAAGGCCGAACTTTCCGTTTCCGTGCTGCTTGACATAATTGATGGCTTCCTCAAGGGTCGGAACTTGCTGACCTATGTAAGCCGTTTTTGCCTTATCAGGATAGGCTTGATTGAACCATGAGCCCGCATCAAGGCGCTTGATCTCTTCGAGGGTAAAATCCTTTACTCGCCATGGTGCCCGGTCCGGATAGAGCTCTTCGACATTGGTGGTCCGGTTCAAGGTTTCATCATGCAGGGCAATCAATTGGCCATCCTTGGTCATTTGCAAATCGAATTCGACATAATCGGCCCCCATGGTCATGGCCTGTTTGTAGGCGGCAAGTGTGTGTGCCGGGCCGTAAGCGGAGGCGCCGCGATGGGCAATGACTGCGACATCGGAAGTAAGCGGCTTTAAGGTCGATTGTCCATTGTCAGTAGCTGAAACTTCAATCGGTTTGGCTAAAACGGCATAAGGGGCTGCTGCTGAAACCGACAGCGAGAGAGTGGCAAGGCCGGCAATCAAACTTTTCTTCATCTTTCCATCATCTCCTATAAAATTATGTCTTCGACTATAAACATATAGGAGAAATGTTGAGTGATAGTTAATAGAGTTTGAATAATCTGTAAACTGGAAAAAACAGTTATTTTTTCTTATATAAAAAAGGAGAAATCCTTAACTTTATAGGTTAAATGACCTGCGATCGATAGGTTTATAATCTTAGGAGAAATAGATTTCTTTGGGCCAACACCTGAACTCTCCAAAACTTCATTTAAAGCAAATGCCTGTCACTGCCCGTAATTTGTCGATTCTTCTCGACATGATTCGGGTGGTGACAGGCACTCTGTTTAAGCTTTAATGATCAAGAAATCTACCATTTGTTGATTAATATAATCAGGCTTTTCGATATTGGTTCCATGTCCCACTCCAGGAATGGATATGGTGGAGATGTGAGGGATTAGTTGTTTTGCTCTTGCAAATACTCGTGTTGGATTATAAATGACTTCCTTGTCACCAATGATGAGTAATGTAGGTACAGTAATATTCATTAATTCTTCATCTCGATAAACCGCTGGAATCAGGACTTTATATTTCCATCCAAATCCTACAATCCCATGATAAAATTGCTCAATGAGATGATGACTGACCATATGTAGATTGTCTTTATTAATAAACCATTTTGCACAAAAGTTAATGATTACCGAACGTGTACGAATGATGTTAGCAGCTAACAAACGAATTCCAAATTGTTTGGTGAAAGGAGCAAAGGATGCTGCTGGAGCCAATAAAATCATTTTTTTGACCCGATGCTGTGCGCTTATGGCGAGATTAAGTACATGCCAACCTCCATTAGAATGTCCAATAAAATAGGCTTGGTCGATATGTAGATTGTCCAACAGTGATGTAAGCCAATTGACATAATCTTTTCGCTCTTTAAAGTGCGCTTTTGGGATACTTCGATTAAATTCACCGATAACATCTACTGCATATACACGAAACGTTTGCGCTAAAACTTCGACATTCGGATACCACATGGTTGCACTAAAACCAAATCCATTCAGCAAAATGACAGGTTCGCCGTCCTCCGGTCCTGAAACAATGACATGAGTACTACCGTATTCTGTTTCCACATATAGCGACTCAAAAGGAACGGGCCATAATGATAATGTGTTCTCATAGGAAGCCATATAATTTTGTGCAAGCTGACTATTTTTAAATAGCTCATTATTTTGCATAGTGGGTAACCACCTCGTTTTTAAATGGATAAAGATTAGTAGGTCCAGGACTGGGATATTGCCATTTTATCGTTCAACTGATTAAAATTATATCGCATCCTATAAAAATTTAACATATTTATACATTTCGGGATTTTTGCGGTGGCTAATAAAGCGGAAGAAAACAAAGAAGAGGTTATAGTTCTATAATGATAGGGTGTCCCATTTTGGCTCACCCTTAATTAAAAAAGTGCCTGTCACTACCCGTACGAGTAGTGACAGGCACTCCTTTTTTTGAAAACTACCCAATCATAATTTTGCCTTTTGGGTAACGGAAAGCATCAGGCTTTCTACGCATAGTTACTGCAAAGGCGATCGTCAATGGTCCCACCCTTCCTGCAAACATGGTGAAAATAATGATACACCTGCCAATGGGAGATAATTCTGGAGTCAATCCCATAGAAAGTCCAACAGTACCAAATGCGGATGTCGCCTCAAATAGTATCATTAAAAAATCTTTTCCAGGTTCAGTTATGGTTAAAAACATGGTAACGGTTAATACAAGAAATAACGCACTTACTGTTACCGTGAGGGCCTTATAAATCGTTTCATATTCAATCCGTTGACGGAAAAGAATAACATCCTCTTTCCCACGAATTTGTGACCAAACAGCCCCAATTAAAGTGGTAAAGGTCGTTGTTTTAATACCACTCCCTGTTGAACCAGGTGATGCACCAATAAACATTAGGAAAATGATCAATAATAAGGTTGATTGGGTTAAATCTGGGATGTTCAGTGTATTTGCACCAGCTGTTCTAGGCGTTATGGATTGAAATAAAGACGCAAGAATTTTCCCAGTAAAAGATAATGGTTGTAACGTTTTATCATTAGAAAACTCCAATAACAAAATTAAAATGGTTCCGACTGCCACCAAAATAGAGCTAGATACCAAAACGACTTTTGTGTGTAAAGATAATCTTTTTGTTTTTCTATATTCAAAAAGTTCATTCATCACAATAAATCCAATTCCGCCAAGGGTTATTAATGCACAAACCGTTAAAGAAATTGTTGGATCCTCTACATAACCAGTTAAGCTGCGAAATTCCCCCATTAAATCGAATCCCGCATTATTAAAATTTGAAATAGAATGAAAAATACCGTAATAAATGGCCTTTTTAAGGGGCATATCAAATGAAAACCGAATGGCTAGTAACATAGCCCCCAGTATTTCAATTACGGCAGTGAATATTAATATACGCTTTGCCAGCCTTACAATCCCATCCATTGACAAGTTGTTTAAAGATTCTTGAAGTAAAATTCTTTCTTTCAAGGAAATTTTTTTTCCCAAAAGGAGGGCAAATAAAGTGGCAATTGTCATAAAACCAAGCCCGCCAATTTGAATCAGGGACAAAATAACCCATTGTCCAAACATTGTAAACGTAGTTCCTGTATCCACTACAACTAGTCCTGTAACACATGTTGCTGAGGTGGCTGTAAACAGAGCATTTAAAAAAGAAAGACCTTGTCCATCCACTGTTGAAATCGGCATAGTCAACAGTATGGCACCTATTAGAATCAGGGTTGCAAATCCTAAAACAAGAATTTTAGGAGGGTCTAATTTAAATTTTTTCTCCAACGGTTATCCCTCCCAAACAGGTTATAAATAATCAGTCTTTACTTCACCTTTTTTAATAGAACAAATTAAAGTTTCTTGTGATTCTGATCCGTTTTAATTCACAACAAAAAAGACCCATTTTAGAAAACGCGATTTTTGTGAAACTCCACAAAAAAAGCACCTTCAAATAAGGTGGTCTTTTGACCTCCTTCGCTTTTGCCGACGAAGTTAGCTGGCGGGTAGGATGGCGAAAGAGTGTCATCCCTTCTACAGTGAGTAGAATTAACCCCAAAAAATTGGGTCCTCCGTTCCCATAATGGGATTAGGCATTAAATTGTACTTTTATGGTTAAATACTACAACTAGCAGTGAAAGAAAGTAAAGGTTCAAAAAACAGTAAAATATCCAGGTTTGGTTCAATTTCTGTCAAAAACATGATTAAATGCATTATTTTCTACACCATACTTATTATTTTTAAAACTTTCGTTATTTTGTACTAGCTTACAAGTAAAGTATTAAAAGTGGCAATCAGGTTTGAAAGTCCGGCGGCATACTCCATGTTTTTTGCGAAAAACAAATGTTCTTGTAGACTGGTTTGTTAGTTTTTGGACAGGGTAACATCGTGGCTGTGTCCATTTACTATTATTATTCAATCGCAAAAATCACCACCTTAATCATTTAGGGGATGTGACAGCTTCGCTTAAACGGAGTTGTTGATTAAATTTTTTGGTAATTTAGGTGAGCTGGGGAGCGCAACGCTGGCAGCGATAGTGCAGCATCTAGAGTCCTTTCCCCTTCATGAAAAATTCTTTAGGAAAACCCTAAGAAACTTAACTTCAAGCATTAAAGGATGCTGATTTAGAGGTTTCAGGGAGCAACCATTATGGGGGGATATTTCCGAATATATAAACTTTGTCATTAATCTATTTAGCAGTTTTATTTGATAGCTAGGAGAATAAATATGTGGCCAGATTGGAATAAATAACCTAAGGAATATTGAAAAAACATCGAAGGATGATTTCCGATGATTTATATTTATAATGATTATGGCGGAACCCATACGTCTTCTTTGGCTGCTGCCTATCATTTAAAGCAATTGCCCCAATCAGAAATGAAGCTAACGAAGGATGTCATATTAAACGTAAAATATTTTAACAAACTTACAAAACAGGATTTTGGGAAGCTGATTTTTCACGGAATTGATGATGAGGGGAATGCTGTTTATACAATCGGTAGAAAAAGGAATAAGTATGTGGTGCCAGCATTGAAAGAAATGATTTTATTACTACAGGAAAAATTCCAAGTTGATGAAAAAATTGTCTTTTCAAACACCTCACCAACTGTTCCATTTTTGATGTCAATGGGGGGATTTTTTTCAAGAGGGTTAAAGATTGACTTTATTGGTGTACCGTTATTAGTGAAAGGTGCCAAACAATGCTGTGATAATATTTTTAGGCTGGTAGAAAATACGAAACGTATGGGCAGTACATCATCTTTGAATGAAAATGTGATTATCTTAGAAAATGATATGTTTAAATAATTTTCATTTTAGAGGAACTTCTGTAAACAGGAAGTTCTTTGCTTGTCTCCAATTTGCCGTGCAAAGTTTAATGGTGACCTACCTGCATTATTTTTTGTTGTTGTATCTGGGTTGTACTGCCCCGTTCAATAAAAAAGGGTTGCCACCACAACCCCGCTGTTCTATTTAGCCCTCGTTACTACAATAAATTTATTTATGCTAGATTAATTAAAGACAATGCTAAAGTTGTGAATGTTTATAATATCCCTTTACTAGATCCATAAAATTTTTGGCCGGTGTGGAGACATAGTGATGTTCAAGCAAAATCACTCCTAAAGAAGAGGTCATATTGGCATTGCTTATTGGCGCCGAGTAAAGACTTTTTGCCCCGTAGACATCAAATACAGATTTTGGCACAATCGTTACCCCTGTTCCACCCTTCACCAATTCCATTAATACATGCATATCAGAGCATTCCGCGATATTTTTTAGTGGAAGCTTTTGCCTAGTAAATGCTTCAAGAATTGTATTATAGATACCCAGACCCTCTGTACTAGGTAAAATAAGGGGCATATTTGCAACCTCTTCTAAGGATATATTGTGGACTTCCATTTTGCTGACGAAAATAAAAGGCTCATTAATAAGATGATGGTAAACCAGACCTCGATGTTCAAGGGGAAGACGTACAAATGCCATTTCAATCGCTCTGTTTTTAACCATTTCTGCTAAATAAAATGAATCATTTTGTACAATTTTTAACGATACATGGGGATAGTTTTTGTGGAAGGATTGGAGCATTTCTGAAAATCCCGAAACGGATAAAGTATTTATTCCTATATTGAGTGCGCCCTTTTTTCCCTCCTCCGTATCCTGTATTTCATTTATTATTTCCTCAAAGCAATTGACGAGATGCAGAGCACGTTGATAGAGCAGCTCTCCCTTATCGGTTAACTCCATACTCTTCCCATTTCTCTCGATTAATTTAACACCTAATTCATCCTCCAATTGTTTCAACTGGATGCTGAGAGGTGGCTGAGACATATGAAGCCGATTTGCAGCGGCAGTTATATTCTTTTCTTCAGCTATCGCTATGAAATACCGTAATTGTTTAATGTCCATGGATTTCTCCCTCTATTTAAAAAATATATGGTTTTTATACAAATTATATATTTCTAATATACCTCTTGTCTATGATACGATAACGAACGAACTAGAAAGGAGAATAACATGGAACGCTTATTTAAATTAACGCAACATGGTACGACACTCGCGAAGGAAATTTCTGCGGGTTTTATTTCTTATATAACTGTGGTTTACATTATTATTGTCAATGCGACGATTTTGGCCGCAGCCGGCATTCCCATGGAGGCAGGAATCATAGCAACCATATTAACTAGTTTTTTTGGTTGTTTAATTATTGGTTTTTGGAGTAATACCCCTATACTCCTCATTCCAGGGATGGGGCTCAATGCGATGTTCACGTATACAATCGTTCAATCTGGCGGATTTACTTGGCAGGAGGCGCTGGCGATGGTCTTCGTTACAGGGCTGATTTTCGTTATGATTGCCTTTACACCCATTGCAAAAGTGATAACCTCCTCGATTCCTAATTCCTTAAAGGAAGCCATAACCATTGGAATCGGAATCTTATTGATATTAATTGGGTTTCACAATGCTGGTATTATTACGGATTCTGAGCACACGCTCCTTGCAATCGGAGATTTAAGCAGTCCCCAAGCTGTCACTACATTTATTGGTTTAATCATTACGGTTTTATTATTTGCTAAAAATATACCAGGAAACCTTCTTCTAAGTATTTTTATTACAGCAATGCTATCGATTTGTTTTGGAGGAGCTACCTTCGAAGGGATTTCTCTTACCATTCCATCTTTACAAGAATACATGGGCGTTTTTGGACAGTTATCGTGGGCACAAGCAGGGAATGTGGTCTTCTGGCTGACTTCCATCTCTTTTGCAATGGTGATTGTGTTTGAAAATATTGGTTTGATACATGGGCATAACAAGTTGTTAAATCGCTATGAAGGCAATAAGAAATCACTACAGGCTACAGCTATTTCGGTATTATCTTCAGGAATATTTGGAACGAGTCCCACTGTAGCGTCTGTGGAATCAGCTGCTGGAATAACAGCGGGTGGGAGAACAGGGTTAACCAGCATTGTGACAGGACTATTGTTTCTCGTTTCGATAATGTTCATACCGGTTATTAAAATCGTTCCGGCAAGTGCGGTTTCGCCTATTCTGATATTAATAGGGGTTCTTATGTTTCAAAATATTGTTCATATTTCAATAGGTGAACTAACAGAAAGCTTACCAGCACTTCTCATTATTGTATTAATTCCTTTAACCTATAGCATAGCAGATGGTATGGCAATCGGCTTTATTCTATATCCATTGTTGAAGCTTTTTATGGGGAAAGGGAAGGAAGTGCACCCTGTACTTTATTTGATTGCCGTTCTGTTTATTAGCAACTTTGTTATTCAATACGCATTTTAAGTATTGGATGAATAGGTGGATCATTTCAAACAAATGAATATCCAAGTCATTTGTTCATTTCCGGGAATATTATCAAATTTTTATATCACTTTAATCATCTATTATTCTTTAAGTGGAGGTTTGAAATATGTACGAATATAAATTTGTTCAAATTAATCTTAGTATATGGAACAATGCACCGAAAGAAAATTATCATGAAATCATTGCCAATCATGCGAAGGAGGGATGGAGATTCGTCCAATTATTTGCCCCTGTTACATCTGGAAACGGTTCTTCTTCATTTTTTGAGATTATTTTTGAGAGATCCCTTAATTAAACTTCTCCGAATGGATTGCCGTTTGGGAACCAACAAAGTACGTATTATTTTTCATATTTCTGAAGAAACTGAACATTGATAGTTGCAATTAATCAGATTTGTCGTACAATGAAATAGACAAATTCATATTTCGTTTCGCACTAGGGGAGCTGTAAGGCTGAGAAGCAGGTGAGATTCCTGCTGACCCTCATGACCAGAACTAGGTAATGCTAGCGTGGGGAAGTGCAAGTGACTTCATTATTTTTCTGTATATTCTTTATGATATTCACTGCATCTTCCTATTTGGAGATGCAGTTTTTGTGTTTTTTGGAGTATACATCCCCTAACCGAAAAGGCGAAACGGACAGAAAAAATTTTAGGAGGAAGATAGAATGCAAGGTTTAAGTTGTGGAACAAGTAGAATCGCAGGGTGCCGTTTTTCCATCTATCCCATGACAGACAATTTCGTTGAGGTGATTTTAAAGGCATTAAACGAGGTCGATACAAGCAAGGTTTGGATGGAAACGGATGATGTGACAACGTGCATTAGAGGGCGTAGTGAACACGTTTTTGATGTAGCCAAGGCTATTTTTATTCACGCTGCTAAAACGGGTGTACACGTTGTTTTTAATGGAACATTTTCTGTCGGCTGCCCTGGGGACAGCCAAGGGGATAGTTATATGTCAGAGAATGATGAACGCTTGAATGAAGACGCATCCCGCAAAGAAAAAGTGGAGGTGGCTGCTCAATTTGCCCTCTATCCGATGAACAATCCAGACTATATGCAGATTATCGCAGACCAGGTAGAGGTGGCAAAGGATCACGGAACTTTCACCAAGGGCATTCATTATGCGTCTCGCCTTGATGGGGATGCCAATGATGTTTTTAAAACCCTTGAGCAAACCTTTGTTAATGTGTCTAAAACACATGAACGCAGTCATGTGACAATGACGGCAGCCATCTCAGCGAACAGCCCGTCAAAAAAGGATAAATAAACCTATTAAGGAGTTCATCAAATGACAACGAAATGGAATTTACGTGAAATTGTGCTTATGGCGATACTTGGTGTGGTATTTGCGCTTATTTACCTATTCTTTTTCACCGTTGGCACAGGTCTTACCAACATCTTAACACCGTTTGGCTTAGGGCCTTTTGGATATGAAGTGATATTCGGGATTTGGTTTATTGTTTCGATTATTACCGCCTACATCATTCGCAAGCCTGGAGCGGCACTGATCTCTGAAACCATTGCCGGCGGTGTCCAAGTGCTACTCGGTTCGCCGGCAGGTCCGATGTTAATCGTTTCCGCTTTTATTCAAGGACTTGGCGCGGAGGCTGCTTTTGCTGCAACAAAATACCGAAATTATTCTAGAGGCGTTCTTGTGGCTGCGGGCGTTGGTCCGGCAATATCCAGCTTTATCTGGGGCTTGTATCATTCTGGATATATCGCTCTATCCCTCCCGCTGCTCAGCTCGATGCTGATTGTTCGTGTGATTAGCGGGGCCTTGATTGCCGGTCTATTAGGAAAGTGGATCACGGAAAAATTAGCAGATACAGGAGTGTTGAGAAGCTATGCGCTAGGAAAGGAGTGGCAGGCAAAACGTGAGCATAAAGCATCATAAGCCACTCCTCTCACTAGAAAATTTCTCGTTTGGCTATGATTCGGATAAGGAGCCGCTTTTAAAAAACCTGACATTCTCTATTCATCCACAAGAAACCATTCTTTGTATAGGGCCAAGCGGTTCCGGGAAAAGTTCGCTTTCTCTTTGTTTAAATGGCCTTTATCCTGAAGCGGTTGAAGGGTGGGCAAAAGGAGAAATAATGTATAACGGAACACCCTTGAGTCATTTTAAAAAGGGAGAAATCAACAAAGAAATCGGGGTTGTTTTTCAAGACCCTGAAAGTCAATTTTGTATGGTTACGGTCGAAAATGAATTAGCGTTTACGTTAGAAAATATGAAAACACCACGAGAAGAGATGACCGGAAAAATTGACGACATGTTAAGTGCCGTTGGGCTAACTGAAGAAAAACATAGGGCCATCCATGAATTATCAGGTGGAAATAAGCAAAAGGTCGCTCTGGCTTCTGTTCTCCTCTTAAATCCGACGTTATTGATATTGGATGAACCCACAGCGAACTTAGATCCGGTTTCTCGGTTAGAGTTTATTGAATTAATCTATTCGTTAAAACAAGAGCGGGGGTTTGCCCTGTTCATTATTGACCATCAATTAGATGATTGGCTTCCTTTGATGGACCGGGTAATCGCCATCAATCGTCGTGGAAACATTCTGTTAGAAGGAAAACCAGAGGATGTGTTTTATAACGAGGCGGAAAAACTAAAAGAAGAAGGGATTCATATCCCTAGAATCGTTGAAACCGTTCTTGATCGACAGGAGGGAAAGGTCCCTGAAACATATCGTCCCTTATCCGAAGCGGACCTAGGATCATGGATGAATGTCACTGGCCAGATGACAAGCCTTATTAGTGAAAAAATTCAACCATTCGATTCAGGGGCTAACGAAGTGAGTGAGGTATTATCCATAAGGAATATCTCATTTTCTAGGGGAAAGCAGTCCATTTTGAAAGGAATTGACCTTTCACTACAATCGGGAGAACTAATCGCCATTGTCGGTAAAAACGGGGCAGGAAAGTCGACGTTATTGCAGGTCATGTCAGGAATTTTGGCTCCCAAGACAGGAAGTCGGCTGCTTTTAAATAAACAGTATGAGGCATGGTCAGAGCATGAGATGAGAAAAGTCATGGGGTATGTGTTTCAAAACCCTGAACATCAATTTATTACGGATACGGTTTATGAGGAAATTGCGTTTGGCATGAAGATAAACGGTGTAAACCAGGACAAAATAGAGCAAAACGTAAACCAACTGCTGAAACGGTTCCGTCTAACGTCTCATAAATGGAGCAATCCGTTTGCCTTAAGCGGCGGGCAAAAGCGGCGTCTAAGTGTGGCGACGATGCTAGAGGACACACCAAGTGTTTTATTGTTCGACGAACCGACCTTTGGCCAAGATGCACAAACAACGGAAGAATTAATGCAAATGATTCAAACGTTACAAAGACAAGGGACAGCTATTGTATTCGTTACGCACGACATGGATCTGGTCGACACGTATTGTGAAAAAGTGTATGTCGTTTACGGAGGGGAAGTGAGCTTTAGCGGAAAACCCGATGAATTATGGGAGAGACCGGAAATACTCCATCATGCGAAACTCAGACTCCCTTTCCGGGTAAGAATCAATCGGTTGCTTGAAAACCTCCATCCAAACGAGAAAAAGCAGGGAGGTGTACGGGCGCATGCTAACATCCATTAATCCAACGATGAAGGCTCTAGCTGTATTGATACCGGCACTGCTGCTAGCTTTTACGTTCGATCCGCTGACACCATTTATCTATTTAGTATTCACGGTTGCCGTAACATTTCTCTTTGGTAAAGTGGCTTTCAAGCGATGGATCGCGATGTTTTCGCCATTTCTTTTATTAGCAGGGAGCTTTGCCTGGATGACGATGCTCCATCCTAGTGATACTTTTTCAGGTGGGGATGTTCTATTTGCCATTTGGTCGTTTCAAGTCACTTCAGACAGCTTTTGGGCCGGAATTTCATTAGGTTTACGTTCCCTTTCATTCGCAGCGTTATCCTTACTGTTTATTTTAACGACCGACTCAACGAAGTTTATGTTAAGTTTAATGCAGCAATGTAAGCTGCCACCAAAATTAACATTCGGGATTTTGGCGGGTTATCGCTTCTTACCGACCTTTCGTTATGAGCTTCAAGTATTAAGGCAAGCCCACCGCATTCGCGGGGTAGGGAGAGCAAGGGGAGTGAAGGAGCGTTTGCATCAGTTTCGGCGCTATGCCATTCCACTTTTCGCCAATGCGATCCGTAAAGCGGAGCGAGTAGCCCTCGCCATGGAATCAAAGGGGTTTACCGGGGAAACCGACCGAACACATTATCATGAAATGACCATCGATAAACGTGATTGGGTTTTTGTAAGTCTCTTTTTTGTCATGTTTTTTGTTAGTGTTTTATTGTCTTATCAGCTTGGTTTTTTAAATATCTTTGGGAACCATTTTTAACGATGGATCCACAGGAAAAGCATGTGCCTGTCACTACCCGTTATTTGTCGATGACTTCTCGACAATATCTGAGGAGTGACAGGCACTTTTTTTAATCAACTGCGTACTTCTCTTGTGAATGTGGACTGTTTTCTCTCTTTTTCTTTTTTACGTTTTACCATTACTTCCTCAGACTCTTTACTGTAATAGCTCCCCTTCGTATAGACAGCTATTGCTATTGTGAGGAATGAGGCTAGTACGGCCGCAAAGAAAGTGGCTGTATTTTGTAGGAATGTTCCCATGTACCCTAATCCAGCAATCGTTCCAAGGACACTAGAGATGATTAATGGTGCAACCCCAGCAGGATTCCATTTATATAAATTCTCTTGTCTTGCTTCATATTCCATCGGTACAATTTTCAATAACTTCTTCACGACTAAGGCATCTGTAACTAAAATAGCAGCCCATGCCATTAAGAGAACCCCTTGAAATGTCATCGCGCTGCCTAAATAATCCAGTATACCGCCAAGCATGAGCGCAATCGACACGATGCCGGAGACAACAACCCAAAAGCGACGATCGGGTTTGAAGTGGAATACATTCTCGAAAAAGTTGGAGAGTGACAGGGAAGCACTATAAATATTTGTAACGTTAATACGTAATTGTGTTAACATCGTAAAAACGACTCCACCTAGTCCAAGAATGGTGACAATATAAACCCCCGGATTCGATTCAGCCAACCGGACACCAAACCATATTCCAAGTAAGCCCATGACACCAAAACAGAAAATTTGCGGAATAAATCCGATCATAATGGATCCAAGTTTAATATCTTTTGGTTTAAGGAACCGCGCATAATCCGACGCAATTAAAGCGGTTAATCCCATAATCCCGTGCTGCATTCCGATACATAACAGTAAAGCTGTTCCGCCTATCTGTACACCTTCTGGCAGATAGGTCCAAAAGTGACCATCAAATTGAGATGGAATATTGACTGCGACAATGATGATAGCAATTAAAAATAGAAAGAAGATCGGTAATGACCATTTTTGTAATTTATCTAATTGTTTAATACCAAACCAATTTAGCGGGATGACAATGGATCCAAAAACGATAATTAGAAGCCACAGTGGAATTGCGGGGAAAAATGCATGTACTGCGGAAACGAGAATCATCCCTTCAAAGGCGCAATACATAATGAAATTCGATGCGTATATTAAGGAAGTTAACGAAGCACCGATGTACCCAAACCCTTGCCTAGACATGAGGTTTACATTCATTCCTGACTTCGCAGATAAATAGGCAATCACTGTACCTAAGACTCCAGCAATCACGATGGCATAAATAGCTGAAATAATCGCGTTCATCGCGCCATACTGAAGGGCCATCACACTGCCTGTTTGAAAATAAAAGATCGCAGTGGCAATACCAAACGTGATGTTGGTTACGCTAAACCAACCCATGTTCCGTTTTTCTTCCGGAACCTTATCAAATGAATAATCGTCTTTTTCTTCTTCTTGGAGACCTTTAGTTTGATCTACACTCATGCAATCATCCTTTCATGATGCTCCTCACATTCTACCTCCTTCCTATGTTTTATTTTTCACATTCAATTACACCCGATCAAGATTGAATGCTTGTTTTAGGGGGCAGCAGAATGTGTATTTTTGAGCATGTTTTTTTTAGAAAAAGAAATATATATTTTACTCCGCAGACAGTGTAAATGTCTTGCACTTCTATATTATATACACAGTTAGTTGACATAATCAAGGGTCAAGGGGAAAATCGGTATTAATTACCCTTTAAAAATAAGGGTTTTACCTCGCTTGAATGAATCTAATTCATACACCGCATTGAATAAAAATCCAATCGTATATAGCAATCTACTATCTTGTTGAAAAATACTTTGCTACAATAATAATATTGCATATAGAAATTAATAATTAAAGGAGGCAATCACGATTGAGTGAAATGATCCATCGTACGAAAACTAGACCGGTAAAAGTAGGCAACTTGACAATCGGTGGCAGCAATGAGCTTTTCATTCAAAGTATGACTTCTACAAAAACTCATGATGTGGAGGCAACTGTTGAACAAATCAAAAGACTTGAAGAGGCGGGTTGTCAAATCGTCCGTGTCGCTTGTCCTGATGAGAGGGCAGCGAATGCGATTGCTGATATCAAAAAAAGAATAAATATTCCACTTGTCGTGGATATTCATTTTGACTATAAATTAGCTCTTAAAGCGATTGAAGCTGGAGCAGATAAAATTAGAATTAATCCTGGAAACATCGGAAAACGCGAAAAAGTGGAAGCGGTCGTCAAAGCAGCGAAAGAAAGAGGAATCCCGATTCGAATCGGCGTGAATGCGGGATCTCTTGAAAAACGCATTCTTGATAAATATGGATATCCTACTGCAGACGGCATGGTGGAAAGTGCTCTCCATCATATTAAAATTTTAGAGGACTTAGATTTCCATGATATTATCGTATCGATGAAGGCTTCTGATGTTAATTTAGCGATTGAAGCGTATGAAAAGGCCGCAATGGCCTTTGATTACCCGCTGCATCTTGGAATCACAGAAGCAGGAACTCTGTTCTCCGGTACAGTCAAAAGTGCGGCAGGCTTAGGTGCGATTTTAAGTAAAGGAATAGGCAATACCCTTCGTATATCATTGAGTACCGATCCCGTTGAAGAAGTAAAGGTTGCGCGTGAATTACTAAAATCATTTGGTCTGTCATCAAATGCCGCCACCCTTATTTCTTGCCCAACATGCGGAAGAATCGAAATCGATTTAATGAGCATCGCAAATGAAGTGGAAGAATATATCTCAACGATTAAAGCACCGATTAAAGTATCTGTTCTCGGCTGTGCGGTAAATGGTCCTGGAGAAGCAAGAGAGGCTGATATTGGAATTGCAGGAGCACGCGGTGAAGGTTTATTATTCCGTAAAGGGAAAATTGTCCGCAAAGTGCCTGAAGAAATAATGGTTGAAGAATTGAAAAAAGAAATTGATCAAATAGCCAAGGAATACTTTGAACAAAAAGAATCTACAAAACAAAAGGCTTAACTTTAAGAATAGCTTAGGTGCCTGTCGCTGCCTGTAATTTGTCGTTTTTTTGCGACATGATTCGGGTGGTGACAGGCACTCTAGTTTACATTGAAACATGTAAAACTTCATATACAGTAAGATTTTCTGATGGGTCTATCTGTGGTGTTTCTTGAAAAAAACTGAAGTGGCTGTATCCCCATTTATCTGGATTATAAATTAATAAATTCCCTACACTTTTTTCTCTATTTATCACATAATCAGTAGAAGTTTGAAAATGTGTATGAATTAAAGATGTGCTTTCAGGAATTTTACCTGTATATTCCACAACATATTTTACGCTTTTGAAATCTTTGCCCAGCTCCATATTCAAGGGAACACCAATATTTATTTGCTTCCATCCAAAGGATTCTAAGATATTGTCATAGAAACCTTCAAAGATAAATCTATTCATTCCTTGTGAACTATTCCAAATATATAATGGTGCGTAGGAATTGTATAAATTCCCATTTTTCCCCTTCTTGGTCATTAAATAGGCTTTAAATTTTAGCCCAGGAAAACCATCTGTTTTGTGTCCATTGTTTTGGACTCTTTTTTTAATAATTTCCATATCATAATCTTTTGGTAAAATGACCTTATATTGCATTCCTATCATCTAGATCACTCGCTTTCTTACATCCAAAATTTTGGATATTTTCGATTTGGGCTTAAATTATTGATAATAAGGGCCAAGAGGACAATGCTTATTGCACCGACCAAAGCAGGGAAAAATAGAAATGACCAAGAACTACCTGCCATTATGACAACAATGGGATCTGCTCCAGCTGGTGGATGGGTCGTCTTGGTTAACACCATACAGGAAATGGATAAGCCAACTCCAAGTGCTATCGCCCATATGGAGTTGCCCATTAAATGGGACATGACCAGTCCGATAAAAGTCGAAATAAAGTGCCCGCCGATCACATTTCTCGGCTGTGATAAAGGAGCATCCCATAAAGCATAAACTAATACGCAGCTTGCGCCAAAAGGGGCCATCAACCATATGTTTGCTGACATCTGCGTAACCAAAGCTAGTATCATGATTGTGATAAATCCGCCCAAAAACCCCATATAGACATTATTGGGAATGACGGTTAAAGGAGTCCTTTCTTTGGTTTGCATTTTCAATAAAAAAATACCTAAGGGTAATTTCCTTTCCATTAGTAAAAATACCTTCCTTTATACTGGATTCCTGAATCAACTATCTTAGTCGCCTAATTTCATACCAAATAACCGATTGGATACATAAGGGTAGTTCCCATATCGAATGGCAATTTCCCGCTCAAAAAGTGTAAGTCTTTCAATCGTCCTGTTGTTTTTCAATTTCCCTCCATCCATCACTCTAAATGGTAGAGGCTTCAACAATGTCATGACCATTTGTTTGGCACTTTCATGATCAGAGGTTACATAAACATCACTCTCTAAACCTTCATGAATAGGATTTTCGAAAACTTGGAAAAAGGTATTTTTAAAGGCACCTACTATTTTTGTGTCGGGAATGCTCCTTTGCAGCTCTTCAGCGGCAGAGTTCCCCCAATCTAAAGTAAAATCTGTAAAATCCTCTGTGAATGGGTTGGTGATATCAACCAAAATTTTATTGGCTAGTTTTTCCTTATTTTCCTTTGCCCAAGGGATTACATCTCTGAACCAGAGTGTTGGAATAATGATGTCTGCTTCAAGTGCTTCTGTATAGGAAACGGGTACAATACGGGTTAATTTATTGGCATGTATGAAAGACTCCATACGTTCTTTATCCCTTGAGGCCCAAAATAATTCATTTACATACGGTTCAAGCGTTTTAACGAGACCGCTGCCCATTCGTCCGGTTCCGAGAATACTTACTTTCATGTTTCATTCCCCCAAATATTTAAATGACAATAACATAGTATCCAAGGTATGAAAAAATTGGAAATACCTATGTTTTATAGGTTTATAACTTAATGTTATAGGGGGATGGATGGAATTAGTTATAAGTTTGACATTGATACAAATGAAGAGATCATTGAGGGTTTAAAAATGTACTTTCCTCTATAAATTCATTCGATCCCCCAGCGTGTTTGGGCTGGAAATAACTAAAAACTCGATATCGTCTTTGGTTTCATTTAGTATTTGATGGTGTGCAAAAGGGAGAATTTCCTTTGCTTCATTTGGATAGATGTGGAAAAGTTGTTCATTTACTTTCAGTGTTGCAGTTCCTTTCAACATAAAGAATAATTGAAATGATTTTTGATGATAATGCAACCTTTCTTTCGTACCGGGAGGCATTTTTTCCAAGATTATACTTAAATTTTGGTGATCCCAAAATTTCCAACCATCACAATTTTCGCCCCAGATATAATGAAAGGTGTTATTTTTGCTTAAAACCATGTACGTTTCCTCCTACTTTTTGATAGTTGACATTCTGTAGTATGTAAAATGTAAAATATTCCTACAAAACTGTCAAATTATTCCTTAATTTGTTCTTTATCATGATAAAATCTTTTTAGTAGAGTATAAATTTTGTTAATAAATATAAGTTATAGGCCTATAAAAAATGAATATTATTTATTTAGCAATCCCGCTGATATCCTATTTATGTGCACATTGATAAATGGCTAATAAAAATTAGGGGGAATTACGTTGCAAGATTCTATTAATATCACCACATCAAATTTAGAATTAAACCATTTTTATAGTCGTGAAAATGAGGGTGTTCGTCTTCACTATGTTAGAAAAGGGAAAGGAGCGCCAGTTATTTTATTGCATGGATGGCCGGGATTTTGGTATGACTGGCGTAAAGTAATACCTGCACTTTCTGAAAAATTTGACGTTATTGCACCGGACTTCAGAGGTTTTGGAAATTCAGATAAACCAGATTTATTGCCACATGAAGGTTATACTCCTGAGCATCTTGCAAGTGATATTTTTTCCTTAATCCAGGAGCTAGAATTGCAAAATGTTATAATGGTAGCCCATGATATTGGTGCTACGGTTGCTCAAACGATTGTTAGAAACTATCCCAAAAGTGTAAAAGGACTTGTATTACTGAACCCTCCATATCCTGGGATCGGGTCAAGGCGTTTTGACCCCACTATCCAAAAGGAGTTTTGGTATCAGTATTTTCATAATCTGCCTTTGGCAGAAAAACTAATAAGCAATTCTAAAGAGAATATAAAAATTTATCTTACACATTTTTATGAACATTGGATTGGGAAAAAGGCTAGAATTACACCAGAGGAATTAGACACGATTACCGAAGTATATTCACGTGAAAGGCATTTTGCGGCAAGTATTGCTTATTATAAGGCTAGGGCAGCAGCAAAGACTAGCAAGGCTGTAAACACGCCGACTCTTCCTCCGATTTCACATGAGACGAAAGTGTTATGGGGCGAAGACGATCCAGTAATCCCAGTGAATTGGTCAGATAAACTGGACGAACATTTTTCCAATGTTTCTTTAGAAATTTTGCCGGGTGTGGGGCATTTTGTTCCCTTTGAAGATCCTAAAGCTGTGATAAAGAAGATAGAAGAGTTTCAGAACGATTAACCATTAAGCTGATCTTAACAAGCTTTTTTCAGATGCTTAAAGCTAATCAGGGTATAATTTTATAAGCATTTAGCGTCTATCTACGGATGACGCTTTTATTTTTTTAGGAATAAAGAACAAAAAAACGTTAGTAAAAAGCTATTCGGAGTTACATTGGCAAAAATTTTGGTTCTATAACGAAAGGTTATAAAGTTATGATTTTTTGGTATTTCCTTCAAAAAAAATACCTTGGTATGCTAAAGCCATTCAAAATATTTATCTCCTACATGTACTAGGTTTTTTGAAGACTAATAACCGGAAGGCATTATAGATAAATATTTAGAATATTTAGCAACAAAATGAAGGAGGATAGAACCATTATTTGCAAATAGAAATAGGGGGAATAATAAATTGAAAAAATTTAGTTTTATTATTGTATCGATGCTTGTACTAGCGCTGTTCTTCACAGGCTGTTCTTTTTCAGGAAAGACCGGCTCTACTCAATCTGGAAAGAATGAGGGGAAAAAAGTCTTAAAGACAAATAACAGTTCAGAACCTGGTACTTTACATCCAGGATTAGCAGAAGGGACTCACGATTCATGGGTAATCAATCATATATTTGAAGGGCTTACGACGAGATCTCCAGAAGGAAAAACAGTTCCAGGGATGGCTGAAAGTTGGGAATCCAAGGATGGAATTACTTGGATATTCCATTTGAAAGATAACGTGAAGTGGTCGAATGGTGAACCTGTCACAGCAGATGACTTTGAGTATGCATGGAAGTATGTATTAAATCCAAAATCCAGCTCCTATTACGCTTTTCAACTTTACTATTTAAAGGGAGCAAAAGAATATAATTCAGCCAAGGATAATCTCAAAGCATTGGAAGACGCAGTTGGTGTGAAGGCTTTGGATGACAAAACCCTAAAAGTAGAATTGACTAGTCCAGTTCCATATTTCTTAGAGCTAACCTCATTCTACACATACTATCCAGTAAATAAGAAACTCGCAGAAAGTAATCCTGATTGGTATAAGAGTGCAGATCATTTTGTTTCAAATGGCCCTTTTCAATTAAAAGAATGGAAACATAAAGAGATTATTAAACTAGCGAAAAACAATTATTACTATGAAAAGGAAAACATCCATTTGGATGAAGTGGAGTTAGCTATTATTACAGATTCCAATACTGCTTGGCAGATGTATCAATCTGGGGAGTTCAACCTGCTGCCTGAAAAATCGCTTCCTCCTGATATTATTGGAAAATTACTAACCGAAAAAAATCCTGAGTTTCATACAGGACCTTACTTATCCACTTATTACCTTGATGTAAATACGGATGTAAAGCCGTTTAATAATCCTAAAATCCGCCAGGCTCTATCGATGGCCATGGATAGAAAGGCAATTGTTACGAATATTGCTCAGGGTGGCCAGCCTCCAGCTTACTCATTTATTCCGCCCGGTATACCAGATGTCTCAGGCGACTTCCAAGGTAATACGGGAAATCTGATAAAAGAGGATCTAGCTGAGGCGAAAAGACTGTTAAAGGAAGGATTAGCGGAGGAAGGGATGTCAAAGGTACCTTCTTTTAACTATCTTTATAATACGGATGAAAAACATAAAGCAATTGGGGAAGCATTACAAGAAATGTGGAGAAAAAATTTAGGAATCGAAATGACACTAGAGAATGTTGAACAGCAAGTGAAGCTAGACCGGCAAAAAACAGGTGATTATGTCATCAGTCGTGCCGGCTGGGTAGGTGATTATGTTGACCCTATGACTTTCTTGGATTTGTTCATAACCGGAGCGTCTTATAACGATCCTAATTGGAGCAACAAGGAATATGATACGCTTATTCAATTTGCTCAAACGGCTACTGATAAAAAAGAACGGATGAATGCACTTCATAAAGCGGAGAAAATTTTGGTAGACGAAGCACCTATCATACCTATATATTTCTACACCAAGCCACTTGTTTATAAAGAGAGCATTACGGGTGTGTTTACACTAATAAATGATGAACCGTCATTTAAGTACGCAGATATAAAGTAAAGGTATTTCAAAGCAGGCGTGCGGGCATCATAGATGCACGCCTAGTTTATCTAGATTGATTATGTTTGAAAGGAGCATACAATATGCTCAAATATATCTTTAAGCGATTTCTATGGTCCATTCTGACGCTATGGGCAGTGATTACGGTTACTTTTATGATTATGCACTTTATTCCAGGCGATCCTTTTGCAAGAGAAGGTACAATGCCGGAGGCAGTTTATAAAAATCTTAATGAACATTATCATCTGGACCAACCGTTATTTATCCAATATACACGATATCTGACATCATTGATTCAATTTGACTTTGGCCCCTCACTAAAATCAAACACTATGACTGTAAATGATTTTATTAAGCAAGGATTCCCTGTATCGCTCCATTTAGGTACCCAAGCTATTTTACTGGCAGTTGTCCTGGGCATGATCTTAGGCGTGGTTGCAGCCTATAACAGAAACAAATGGCAGGACTATTTATCTATGATTCTCGCCATAGTTGGCATATCTGTTCCTAGTTTCATCATGGCTACATTTTTAATTAACTTTTTTGCAGTAAAATGGGGAATCTTCCCTGTAGCAACTTGGAAATCATGGGCACATACAGTATTGCCGACAATAGCACTTAGTATGATGCCAATGGCTTTTATAGCAAGGTTAATGAGATCAAGTATGCTTGAAGTACTTAGTCAAGACTATATGATTACCGCAAAAGCGAAAGGTTTAAAGGGTAAGTTTATTTTAATTCACTATGCAATAAAAAATGCCATTCTTCCAGTTGTGACGGTTTTAGGAATATTAACAGCAAATCTCATAACCGGAAGTTTTATCATTGAGAGTATTTTTGGGATACCAGGAATAGGCGAGTTATTTGTAAAAGGAATATTTAATAGAGATTATCCCGTTATTCTAGGGTCAACCGTATTCTATAGCATGATCCTTATCTTCCTTATTTTTATCATCGATATTGCTTATACCTGGTTAGACCCCAGAATAAAAGTGATAGGAGAAAATAATTAATGGAGAGCAACGTTCATTTAACGAAAGATTTATTTGTTCCTATCCAGGATCATTTGAAAGATGTCGAGAAAATCAATAGCCCAACGGTAAGCTTCTGGCGAGATGTTTGGAGACGTTTAAAAGAAAACAAACTAGCCATGGCAGGTTTAATGGTTACCTTATTGCTTTTATTACTTGCTGCCATTGGCCCTTATCTGAATGGATACTCATATTATGAACAGGACTTTACTCAAAAAAATCTTACACCTAATGCTGAACATTGGTTCGGAACGGACCAAGCCGGTCGGGACATTTTTACACGTGCTTGGTATGGAGCGAGGATTTCTCTTTTTATAGGCTTTATGGCTGCGATGATTGATTTTATTATAGGTATTTTTTACGGGGGTATTGCCGGCTTAAAGGGTGGAAGGGCCGATAATGTCATGATGCGGATCTCCGAAATATTATATTCAATTCCATATCTGCTTATGGTTATTCTCATTATGATTGTACTTGAAAGAGGTATATGGCCCATCATAATCGCCATGTCGATTACAGGATGGATACCGATGGCAAGATTGGTTAGGGGGCAGGTAATGCAGTTAAAAGAACAAGATTTCGTTCAAGCAGCAAACGCGATGGGTTCCAACACCTTATGGGTATTAAGAAAGCATTTAGTTCCGAATACGATGGGACCGATCCTTGTTAATGTAACACTTACTGTTCCTAATGCCATATTTGCAGAAGCAACGTTGAGTTTTTTAGGCCTTGGTATACCAGCACCAGAAGCCAGCTGGGGTACGATGGTAAGTGATGCATTGGGGAGTATATTAATAGGAAACTTTTATCAACTGGCCATACCTGCCATATTAATTTCGTTAACCATGTTTGCTTTTAACGTGCTGGGCGATGGATTGAGAGATGCATTAGACCCTAAACTGCGTAAGTAAGAAATAAGGGTGATGTGATGAAAAAGTTATTGGAAATAAAAGATTTGAAAGTGAATTTTCATACTTATTTAGGAGAAGTTCAAGCCGTTAGAGGCGTTTCTTTTCATGTGAACCAGGGGGAGATCGTTGCCTTGGTTGGGGAGTCAGGATGTGGAAAGAGTGTGACAGCAAAGTCGATTATGAAATTATTACCTACTGCATTTTCCCATTATAAAAGCGGGGAGATTTTATATCATTCAATGGATCTTTTAAAAGTGCAGGAAAAGGAAATGGAAACTATTAGAGGGAACGAAATCAGTATGATTTTCCAAGATCCAATGACTTCATTGAATCCTACTAGTAAAATAGGTGAACAGATAATAGAAGGTCTTATGAAACATAAAAAGGTTTCAAAAAGCGAGGCCTATAGGAAAGCAAAAGAGTTGTTGGAATTAGTTGGAATACCGCAGCCTGAAAAAAGAATGAATCAATACCCACATGAATTTTCAGGTGGAATGCGACAAAGAGTCGTCATTGCGATGGCACTCGTATGTGAGCCCCAATTAATCATTGCAGACGAACCAACCACAGCGTTAGATGTCACCATTCAAGCTCAAATCTTAAAATTAATCAAAGATCTGCAGTTTAAACTAAATACATCCGTCATATTAATCACCCACGATCTAGGAGTAGTGGCAGAGATATGTGATCGAGTGGTTGTCATGTATGCAGGGGAAGTAGTGGAATCTGGAAAAGTGGAAGAGATTTTTGCCAATCCTTCTCACCCGTACACAAAAGGTCTAATGAAGTCGGTTCCTAGGCTGGATATGAGCAGAAACGAGTCTTTGTATTCGATTGTAGGGTCACCGCCTAATTTGTTACACCCGCCAAACGGATGTGCATTTTATTCAAGATGCGAATATGCAATGAAAGTATGTCAGAAGCATTCCCCAAATCTAATGGAAATAAATACTACACAACAAACAGCATGCTGGTTATATCATCCAATGGCCAATCCTGTTGAAAAAGAATCCATGGGGGGAATGTAAAGTGTATACATTGATAAAGAAAGATGAACCTTTCATTTCAATCCATCATTTATCTAAATATTATCATTCAGGTAAAGGAAGACAGGTCAAAGCAGTAAACAATTTGAGCTTTGATATTTATCCTGGTGAAACGGTTGGTTTAGTTGGGGAGAGCGGTTGCGGAAAATCTACAGCGGGGAAAACCATTTTACGGCTGCACGAGCCAACTAGGGGAGAAGTCTTTTACAAAGGAAGGAACATATTTGACCTATCTCGAAAGTCACTAGTCGGTCTTAGAAAAGAAATGCAAATCATTTTTCAGGATCCATATTCCTCTTTAAATCCAAGAATGACGGTGGAAGATTTAATAGGAGAACCTTTGGATATTCACAAAACGCATAAGGGGAAACAACGTAAAGATAGAATAATACAATTATTGGAACTAGTAGGCCTAAATCATGACCATCTGAACAGGTATCCCCATGAATTTAGCGGCGGGCAAAGACAAAGGATTGGTATAGCAAGAGCACTGGCACTAAATCCAAAATTTATCGTGTGTGATGAGCCGATTTCAGCTTTAGATGTTTCCATTCAGGCTCAAATTGTGAATTTATTGAAAGAGTTACAAGAAAAATTGGGTTTAACCTATTTATTTATTGCCCATGATTTATCAATGGTAAAGTATATTTCTGACCGTATACTCGTCATGTATTTAGGTCATATGGTAGAACTAGCCAGCAGTGAAGCATTATGCAATGACCCTTTGCATCCCTATAGCCAAGCTCTTTTATCTGCTGTGCCTGTTCCTGAGCCTCATTCAAAACGAGAGAAAATTGAATTAAATGGAGAAATTCCGAGCCCCATCGATCCCCCAAGTGGATGTGTTTTTAGAACTAGATGCAAGCATGCTGCCAGTATCTGTACTGAAAAACAACCGGAATGGAAAGAGGTTAAAAAGGGCCATTTCACTGCTTGCCATTTGTATAAATGAATTTGGCATATGAGGCACATATTTATCAATGCGTCCAGTGAAGCAAGATTAAGGTTTCGTTAAAAAGACGAGACCTATTTTTTTACTCTTAAAAAGGTTCCAAATGTTGAATAACCTCATTTGCTTTCTTTTTATAAGCATATTTATACAATAGATCGATGCTCCTTTTGAAGTCCTCATCCTCAATCGATTTAATAATGGCAGAAGGAGTCGAGTGTTTTATATGTGCTGCCACCATACGTGGTACAAAGGAAGAACCAATCCCCTTTGTAACAAAAGCAATAATGGAATCATTAAATTCTAATTCTATAATTGGATGGATGGAAAAACCCATCTCTTCGCAATACCGATCTAAGAAAGCTCTGATATCACAAGGAACTTTTTGCAAAATTAATTGTTCTCTCAATAACTGCTCTATACTAACAGTTTCTAAGTCTATTAGAGGGGAATCGTGAGATAAAATTGCATCGTAGGGTTCATTAAATAAATGCTTTACAATGATTTCATTGTAAGTAGAAGCATCTTGAACAAATGCAAGATCAATTTTGCCATTTTCTATTAATGATACTAGTTGAGAGGTTGTATCTTTAATAGTGAGTTCCAGTTTATATTTTGGGCTTAGTTTGGGAATGAGTGCAGGTAACAAATGGCTGCCAATACTGGGTAAAGCGCCAATACGAATAATGTTCTTTTGATTAAATGTATTCATATGCTCAGTTAGATTCTCTACATCATTCAATATTTTACTAGCATTTTCGAATAAATATTTTCCTGCCTCGGTGATTTCAAGGCCTGTTGTCTTGCGGTAAAACAACTGACAACCGAGTTCCTCTTCTAATTGCTGAAGCTGTTTCGTTAAAGCAGGCTGCGAAATGAATAATTTTTTAGAGGCGGATGTAAGACTACCGGATAAAACAGTAGTAACAAAGTATTCCATTTGCTTTAGTTTAATCAAATGTTTCAACTCCTTTAAGAAGTATTGGGCATTTCTTCCTGTATTTATTTTCAATCAATGTCTGGAAATTGTAAAGTATTACATGATGCGGGAATCAATACCTATATAGCCACGATGAATGAAATCCACTACACCACACCTAAGTAACTTACTTCCTTTATATACTAGGTTAATAACTTATTGTTATGAGTTTAAAACTTTTTAGTATTACCCCTCACAAAAAATGAACTGTTAGTATTAATTTATGAATAAAATTACTAATCTTCATAAAAATGGCACGCGTAAAATTGTGTACTAGAATAATCATGTTTTTTCGTAATGACAAAAAGGGAGTGAGACAGTTAAGAAAATCATTACACGAATAACAATAAAGGGGTTCAACCTTAAAATAATATATGTTCTCTTTATGCATTCTTAATACTAAGGGGAGTAGTTACATGCAGCGGGTACAAGGAGAAATATCAAGGAAGAAACAAGCGGAAAATAGACAGATCAATACAGTCAGACTGAATATTGATGTGCAAAAAAATATTAGAGACAATTTTCGTGATGCGGTTGAAAGAAACGGAAGGACCATGAAGGAAGTTTTAACCATTTATATGCAGAAATACATTTGGAAACAAGGAGAATTGCAGAGGAATAGGGAAAAGCGAAGACAAAAAATCACTAGACATATAGATAAAGTTCCACTTGACTAAAAAGCCCTATTGGAAAATAACAGGAATAGATCAGTTAGAATTTTGGATGATAGTAATCATAAAAAAGAGCACCGGTGTGCATTAACCAATCTACTAAATGTAGGTGAATGATGAAAACTAGAAAATTGGGAGTGATAGAATATGGAAATTAAAAGGGTAAATCCTGAAAGTGTATCGCCGCCAATTGCTCAATACCACCACGTTACAGTAATACCTAGAGAAGCGGAATTAGTTGTTCTATCTGGGCAAATTGGGAATGACAAAGAGGGGAGATTGCCAAAAGATATTGAAAGCCAATTTGTAAATGCACTTCAGAATATAAAATTAATACTTGAAAGTGAAGGCCTAAGTACAAATAACATCTTTAAAATAAATTTCTGGTTGACAGAAGATATAAATCGGAAGGTTTTTTCTGAGAAATGGAATGAGTTCCATAACGCAACTCCACCTGCAACAACTTATGCCTATGTTGCAGCATTAGCAAACCCAGATATTAAAATTGAAATTGAAGCTTGGGCAGCTAAATAATTTGAAGGTATTTTAATGACATTGAACCCAGCATTTGAACTATTTAAAAAGGAATTTCCCGAAGTGAGAGGAATTTTTAGTACTCTTGATCAATCGATAGGTAAAGATGCATTGGATGAAAAACGAAGACAAAAAATCACTGCCCCTGGAATAAAAAAATAATGAGGTGAACGATATGCTGCAGGCAGAACAAAAAGTCCTGATGAATAATCTGGATTCTCAGCCTCCTCTAGAGGCGGCATTACAAGTTTTATCCATTCCTGAAGGATATGAAGTTAAAGAGATTCGCAGCGGAAAACACAATGAAGTAGATGTATGGATTTTCCGTTACGAAAAGTCAACTGGGGAAAATAATGGACTTGGTGGTGAGCATTATTCATTTACAGTTGATAGAGTCAGCCATAAAATCCTTGGGGTTACATGGATCGATCAGCGTTTTGCTTCAGGTCAGCAACTTCCTTCGGAGAGAAGAACAGAGCAACTTGCGCAATTCTTTCTAAACCTTACTGAACCTGAACTTTTTGAACGTTTAGAGAATCATTGGATACGTCCGCATGATGAAATCATAACTGTAAATGGCGAAAAAGTTACAATTACTGGTATGAAATATAAGTGCTATTTGCCAGATGAGGGTACGTGGGCGTGGGTAATTGTTGGTCCAGATGAACATATTATTACCTTTGAGCAAGGGATTAAATGGGAAAATGGACGTGTAACTGAAAAGTGGTTGCATGATAATTGGCTGAGTGTAAATGGGAATTAAATTTACAAGCAGAGTTCACTTGAAACCTTAGAATTAGTAAAATAACCTTACATTGGTTATGGCAGGGTGTTTTACACCGTTCAAGTTGATGGAAAACTATGGACATCGTTTGGAAGAAGAGTATCCCCCTACTGAAATGGGGATGCGAACAATCGAACAAGTGTTAATTCGAACCATCTTCCATGAAGGAATGCATTTACAAGCTATCAATGATATTATAAAGTGTTTAAAATAATATATTTGTCTTAGCTGCCTATAGAAATTTTTAGGGAGGGCATTATGACTGAAGATTTTTATTGTGATGAAGTATTAAGTGGTAAAACCCAAGTAAATAAAGTGTTAGAGACAAAAAATGTATTAGCCTATTATCACACAAGACCTTTTTATCCAGTCCATATTGTTGCTATACCAAAGAAGCATATATCTTCTTTAATTACATTAGAAGAAAGTGATAACGAATTATTTATAGAATTACTAGGAGTAATTAAAAAGGTTGCAACTATGGTTACTGAAGAAAAAGGTGCTTGTAGAGTTATTACCAACTTAGGAGATTATCAGGACTCAAAACATCTTCATTGGCATATAGTCTCTGGAAATCCATTGAGATAGTTATTAATCTAATAGGTACTTTAACACAAAAAGAAATAAATTAAAAAAGCCTGAAATCGACAAGTTTTTATGCATTACTTATTTTAGGCTCTTTTTACATTCATAAAAGATTTTATTTCATTCGACTCGTGTCGGAGGGGATAGTGATCCATTAATGATTCGGTTGGCTTTATTGCCGGCTGGCTCATTTTACTGGATTATATTTTTGTTCCGGCATTATTATATTTAGTCAGTGCATCCGCCTTACATGATATGGCTCCGGGAGTTCCGCTTACCGTCTGGGTAATCATTTTTATCGCCATTAATACGGTCATTAATATCCGAGGGATTGAATTTACGGCACGGGCCAATAAAATTATCGTCATCTTGGAATTAATCATCTTAGCCATATTTGTGATTGTTGGCATCGTGGCCATCGCCAAAGGGGTAAATGGAGCAGAAGTGCTATTAAACCATTATATGATAAAAGCCATTTTAGCATGAGTATGGTCATGGGGGCTGTCTCCATTGCGGTGCTTAGCTTCTTGGGATTTGACGGGATTTCCACATTGGCTGAAGAAACGAAGGATGGCGCCAAATCCAAAATATCAAACACCCTATATTGGAACGATTGTCATTGCCATTTTGTCTGTTGTTGTAACGGTTGCTTTTGAATCACAAATAGGAGCATTATCTTCCGTTGTTAACTTTGGGGCATTATCTTCCTTCTTATTCTTACATTTGTCTGTGATCAATTATTTCATGCGGAAAAAACAAAGCAAGGATTATGTCAAACACTTGATTCTCCCGATCATAGGGTTCATTATTATTGGGTATGTTTGGATTAACCTAGATCCACTTTCTAAGCAACTTGGATTTATCTGGCTTGGAATCGGCATTGTCTATTTGATTGTTTTGAAGCTAATGAAGAGGGATACTGGCTTGAAATTGGATTAGGATGGCGGCAAACTCTTTTAGAGTTGTCCGGACAAAGGAGAACCACCGATTGCCTGATTAATCGGTGGTTTTCTTTGTTTGCTTAGTAATAATATATGACCAAAGTAGTTCATCGAATGACATTTGAACCGCTTCACTCAATGTGTATTTTGTTTCAAAGCCTAATCGTCGAATTTTATGATCATTCCAGATTCTGTTTACCGTTAATGTTTTAGATGCAAAGGAATGGTCATGATCCGGTATTGGGACGATTTTTGCAGTTCTGCCAACTGCGCGATCAATTTCCTTCTTCAGTTCTTGCCAAGTAGTATCAAACCCCTTAAGAAGATAGACACCGTCTATATTTTTTTCTTTTGTATCTCCTAAAAACACCATACAACGCCCGATATCTCGAGTGTCTATTAGTGATACTTTCGATTTCCCATTATTGGCGAGAGGATATTGATCGTTGAAATGGGCATTTAGAAGCCGTGAGAAAAATGACTTGGCATCTCTAGGACCAATCGTACTTGCCGGTCTAAGAATGATGGTTGAAATGCCTTCTTTCAATCCAATTTCTTGGATAACTTGATCCTTTTCTAATTTAAACCTTTGAATGGGATAATCGGGTTTGGTTTCATATAATTCATCTATAGGTTCTTCTGTTCTAAAATCATAAACTACTATTGTGCTCAACTGTATAAACCGGTTGGCCCCGTTTTTTGCCGCTGCTTTGATCAATTTTTTCGCCAAAATGATTTCTTCTGAGTCATTAATGTCCTTGTAGATTCCGAAATTTGGATCGGCTGTACAATTAAAGACGACAGTGTGGCCCTTAATGGCATGGCCGATTAAAGAATGATTTTGGAAATCGATTTTAACAATGTTTACACCTAGTTTTTTTAAGAAAGTCGTATTACTGGTTTCTCTGACGGCCGCAGTCACTTCATGACCGCTTAATTTCAACTGTTCTACCACATGACTTCCAATAAAGCCAGTTCCTCCAAAAACGATTGCTTTCACTATAATCAGTCCCTCCAAGTTAAAAATAGTTCAAAAATCTTAGTAGCCAAATTTCATACCAAATAACCGATTTGATACATAGGGGTAGTTCCCATACCTAATCGCAATTTCCCGACGGGTACAATCCGGGATAATTTATTGGCATGTATGATTGACTCAATACGTTCTTTATCCCTAGAGGCCCAAATTAATTCATCTACATATGGATCAATCGTTTTAACAAGACCGCTGCCCATTCGTCCGGTTCCGATAATACTTACTTTCATGTTTTTATTCCCCCAAAATGTTTAAATGACAATAACATATTATCCAAGGTATGAAGAAATTGGAAATACCTATGTTCTATAGGTTTATAACTTAAAGTTATAGGGGGATGGTTTGAAATATTTATAAGTTTGATAGTCATATGAATGAAGAGACCAATAGAGGTCTAAGGAATGTTCTTTCCTCTATAAATTCATTCTAACCCCCACAGATTTGGGCTGGAAATAACTAAAAACTCGGATTGTCTGTGGTTTCTTTTAGTATTTGATGGTGTGCAAAAGGGAGAATTTCCTTTGCTTCATTTGAATTGATATGGAAAATTTGCTCAATTTACTTTCAGTGTTACAGTTCCTTTCATCATAAAGAATAACTGAAATGATTTTTGATGGTAATGCAACCTTTCTTTCGTACTAGGTTAATAACTTAACGTTATGAGTTTAAAACTTTTTGGTATTACCCCTCCGAAAAAATTAACTGTTAGTATTAATTTATGAATAAAATTTCTAAACTTCATAAAAATGGCACGCGTAAAATTGTTTTTTAGAATAATCCTGTTTATTCGTAATGACAAAAAGGAGTGAGACATTTGAAGAAAATCATTACTTTACAAGAAATTATACAAACAAAGAAACGAATTCACGATTATATCCATCATACACCATTAGAATATAGTGAAAATTTAAGCCGAATCCACCATACGGATATATATTTAAAATTAGAAAATTTCCAAGTAACTGGTAGTTTTAAAGCTCGTGGAGCGTTTAACAAAGTTTTGACCTTACCGCAAAATGACCAAAATAGTGGTGTTATTGCTCCTTCGGCGGGAAACCACGGAATAGGTTTAGGATTTGCAGCTAAAAAGTTGAACATGGAGGCACATATTTACTTACCCGAAGATGCGGATCCGAGTAAGGTTACCATGTTGGAGAGTTATGGTGTGAAACTAAAGTTCTTTCCTTCCATAGAGGCGGCTAGACAATCTGCCCTTTTGGATGCTAAAGAAAATAGACTTACTTTTGTTTCAGCCTATAATGATGAAGCGATGATTGCAGCTGGAGGCACTGTAGGTTTAGAAATAGTAAATGACTTATCAGATGTGGATATTGTGATTGCGGGCATAGGAGGCGGGGGACTAACCTCTGGAATATGTATTGCTCTTAAGTCTATAAACCCCAACATTCAAATTTGGGGCGTCCAGACTGCCAATAGTCCTACGATTGCCGTTTGGTATCAACAAGGAAGAGCCACATCTGTAAATTTAAAACCCTCTATTGCAGAAGGATTAAGTGGTCCAATTGAGCCAGAAACCATTACTTTCCCAATTATTTTAAGATACATGGATCGAATAATTACTGTATCTGATGAAGATATAGTAATGGGGATGAAGAGGCTTTTACATGCTAATTACATGGTTGAGCCTTCAGGCGCGGCTGGAGTGGCTGCTTTAAAGTATGGAGAACATGAACTAAAAGGTAAAAAAGTAGTGGTTGTTGTTACGGGTCGTAATGTTTCTTGGTCAAGGTTTAAAAATTTAGTTGAAAAATAGCATATGTTCTCTTTATGCATTCAAAGAGGCTGAAAATTACCTAAGGGATTACCATCTGAAAAGGGGCCAAAAACACGTAAAATTTTCTTTTCCTGATAATATAACGACGGGGAAGATACCCCTAGAGAAATGTACAGAAAACAAAACTATCAGTACTATGGATTTAAATATGAAGCACTAAAAGTAAATCGGGATTAGTTGGGAGATAAACGTGCGTATTTACATACAATTCAAAGCATGGTTTGATACCTACTATCTCAGTGCCTGGTAGTGTCAGGCACACTTTTACATACATTTCCCTAACCTTCTGTTGTAAACTTATACCCAATCCCTCTTAACGTTACGATAAAAGGATAATCTGTGTACGCCGCAATTTTTTCTCTTAAATTTTTGATATGGACATCTACTGTTCGTTCATTGATGATCTTTTCATTCTTTTTATATACGGTATTAATGATTTGTTCTCTTGAAAAAATTTGATCTGGATGGGTCATGAATAGATAGAGCAATCTGTACTCGAAATGGGTTAAATCCAGTACTTCATCGTGGAATTTAACGACTCCCTTCAATGGTTTAATCGTTAACCCTTTATAGCTTAGCTTACTGCAACGATTGGCGGTTCTTCGTAAAACTGTTTCAATTCTAGCTGACAATTCCTCTACATTATATGGCTTACCGATATAATCATCGGCACCGCGTTTCAGCCCTTCAATTCGATCTTGATCTGAATTATTAGAAGATACAATGATGATGGGTACGTTACTTCCCAGTTTGTAACGCATCCAGGAGCAAACTTCGAGTCCATCCATATCAGGAAGAGAGGTTTCTAGAAGCACAAAACAAGGATCGTGTTTCAAGTACATCTCACGAGCTGTTTGTCCATCGGCAGCTTCCAATATTTCAAAACCTTGCCTTGTGAGATGAAATCTTAACACAGCTCTGTTTTCTTTATTATTATCGATAATTAAAATGGTCTTTCCTCTTAATTTTTTATCTTCCAACTGTCTCAGCCCCTTACCTCTATTATAGTGATAAAAAGAGACTCACAAAAGGTTGTTTTATGTAGAAAAACGACCCGCTGTTAACGGGCCATTCTATTATTTGTTTACCGTATCCTTCTTCCCTGCAAGTGTTTCATAGGCTGCATCGTCCGGTGCATCGCCTTTCGGCCAATCATTCATTTTATTAGGAAAATCCGGTCTAGACATAGAGTTAATATAGGCTGCGATATTCATCGCTTCTTCATCTGTGAAGGAACCTGCTTCATAACCGCCCATCGGTGCTTTAGGCATATACTTTTTGATAAAGCCTCCTGCCGTTCTTACCCGAGCCATACCCGCTCCAATATTGTAAGATTCATCTCCCCAAAGAGGAAGTCCTGTGGCGCCACCGTCTCCGCCTTCACCGTGGCAGGTAATGCAGGCTTTATTGTAAAGTTCCCGGCCGGCATCCACATTTAACGCAGTTAAATCACCTTCAGCCTTTGGCATTTTAGCCCAAGGTCTTTCCTTTGTGCCATCAGGAACATTGGTTGAAATGTATTGATAATAAGCAACCATTGCTTTCATTTCTTTGCTATCTAAAGGAAGTGGTTTTCCATTCATACTTCTTTTAAAACAGCCGTTAATACGTTCTTCGATGGTAACCTCTTTTCCTGCACGTGGATTATATTGTGGATACGTTTTTGAAATACCTACTAGGTCAAGAGAAGAACCAATTCCACCATCCGCATGACAGCTGGCGCAGCTCAGTTTGTTTCCTACATACTCATCCAAAACCGTGCTCGTTTCATTATGTTCTTTATACCCTAATTTAATTAATTCCCCTTCTTCCCCTACTGGAACATTGTCCATACTTGGCGGTAAATAAGGATGTTCTGGTTTGGTTTCTATTTGTTTTCCAGGTGTTGATGCTGGTGCTGATGCCGCAGAACTTACAGTCGGCTGCCCCTTTGAATCTAGTATAAATAAGAAAAATACACTAAATCCAAGCGCGATCGTGGCAACAATAGCCGCTACGGAAGAAATAAATAATTTATTCATGTTTAAGCTCATCTCCATATCAGGGGGATTTCTCATAAGAGAGGATCTATCCGATTTGTTTTTACAGGCTCATTATCTAAAACGAGTGTTAAGATTCGGTTAAGTAAAATTGAGCGTTTCGTGAACATGGGGTCAATGAGAGGGGAGTTCAATAAATGGACACAAGTGGATTGGTTTTTTCGAACAAAGTGAAGGGATAAGAACGACTAAAAAAATCCTTGCTATTTCTAATGTGTTTGAACCTCTCTATCCTTACAAATTGACCTACATATTAAAATGCAAAATAGATTACATTTTGGTTTGCATTTTTCTGTACAAATTGACGTTTTGCGATAGGAAACGGAACCCGTTAAAAAGATTAGCGTTTTTTTAATTGAGTTTCCTATAGAAAGGACCTTTGCAGTAGATTTTGAGTTACTCGAATAGTACCTTTTCTAGCTAAAAATTTGGCGGAAGTAACATAGAATAGGGATATTCGGCAAAAATGTATATGATACGGTTAATTAATTGGATGAGGTGACTGCATGAATCCCAACATAGAGGTCAGAGGGGTCTCTAAGATTTTTGGCAATAATCCAAAGGCTGCAATCGAGTTATTGAAACAAGGGAAGACCAAGAAGGAAATATTGAAAGCCACCGGACAGACCGTTGGGGTAAAAAATGTTTCCTTTGCCATTTACCCTGGTGAAATTTTTGTCATTATGGGTTTATCCGGAAGCGGAAAATCCACGTTAATCCGTATGTTTAACCGGCTGATTAAGCCGACTATCGGAGAAATCCTGATTAACAATGAAGATATCGTGAAGATGAGTGATGCGCGCTTAAGGGAGGTCAGGCAGAAAAAGATTAGCATGGTGTTTCAGAATTTTGCCTTATTTCCTCATAAAACGATCGTGGAAAATACGGAATATGGCCTGGAAATTCAGAAGGTCCCTGCTGAACAGCGACGGAAAAGAGCACTTAGTGCATTGGAGATTGTCGGGTTAAAAGGTTACGAAAATCAGCTGCCCAAACAATTAAGCGGCGGCATGCAACAACGGGTGGGACTAGCCAGGGCACTTGCCAGTGATACAGATGTCATCTTGATGGACGAAGCATTCAGTGCGCTCGACCCGTTAATTCGGAAAGATATGCAGGATGAATTGCTGGAGATCCAAGATAAATATAAGAAAACGATTATCTTTATTACCCATGATTTGGATGAAGCATTGCGAATCGGCGATCGGATTGCGTTGATGAGGGATGGCAGTATCATTCAACTGGGAACACCTGAGCAAATTCTAATGAATCCTGCGAATGAATTTGTCGAGAAATTCGTGGAAGATGTAGATTTATCAAAAATATTAACGGCATCCCACGTAATGAAAGCAGCAGAAAGAATTGCTGTAGACCGGGGGCCGCGGGTGGCATTGGAAATCATGCGGAAGCAGGGATATTCCAGTGTGTTTGTCGTTGATCGCCATCGGAAACTATTAGGTGCCATCACGGCTGAATCGGCACGACAGGCCATTGATCAGAATCAATCGATTGCCGAAGTCATGGCAACGGATATACCAACGGTTTCCGGAGACACCTTACTCGCTGAACTAATGGACGTAATCGCCACATCGAGTCTGCCAATCTCTGTGATCGATGAAGAGCACCGCCTATTAGGTGTGGTCATTCGCGGTGCCGTGATTGGTGCGTTGGCAGGAAACAAAGATTCCTTGAACGATTTGGAGAGTGAATGAGATGAATGTGCCGAAAATCCCTTTAGGAGATTGGGTAGACGTCCTAGTCCAATGGATTACCGTTGCATTTGCCGGATTCTTTACCTTGTTAACCACCGTGATCGAGTCCTTGTTAAATATCATTGTGGCTGTATTAAGCGCAGGTCCCCCGATCATCTTAATTATCGTCTTAACCCTGTTGGTCACCTATACCAGCAGATGGCCGTTAGGAATATTTACGCTCTTGAGCTTGCTCTTGATTGATAATCTCGGGTATTGGGATTCCAGCATTCAAACCATAGCGATTGTATTGCTGTCAGGATTACTCACCATCATCATTGGAATTCCTGTGGGCATCTGGTGTGCTCAGAGACAAACAGTCCATCGAATCGTAACGCCGATTTTGGACTTTATGCAAACCATGCCGGCATTTGTCTATTTAATTCCTTCGATCTTGTTTTTTGGCATTGGAGTGGTGCCAGGAATTATTGCTTCGTTTATTTTTGCGATTGCGCCAACCATTCGAATGACGAATCTTGGTATTAAGGAAGTTCCAAGGGATTTAATTGAAGCCGCCGATGCCTTTGGTTCCAGCGCCAGCCAAAAATTATTTAAAGTTCAATTGCCGATTGCGACTCCAACCATCATGGCCGGGGTCAACCAAAGTATTATGCTTGCTTTATCAATGGTCGTGACGGCTTCCCTTGTAGGGGCACCAGGGTTGGGGGCAGATGTTTACCGGGCTGTCAGCCAAATCGATGTAGGAAAAGGTTTTGAAGCAGGCTTATCCATCGTGTTTATCGCCGTTATTCTCGACCGGATCAGCCAAAACTTACGGAAACCGGCCTATGAACATGTGATGAAGAAAAAAATCGCCATTTCCATTTTAGCTGTTTTGGTTATCCTGACAGCAATCGTGACAGGAGTGACAAAACAAAATGCCACGGAAAAGGGCGGGAACGGTATTGGGGCCCAAATGGATTACAAAATCATCGGGATTGAACCTGGGGCAGGAATTATGGCACAAGCGGATAGGGCAATCAACGATTATCAGCTTGATCATTGGCAGCTACAGGAGGGGTCATCGGCTGCGATGACAGCGGAATTAAAGAAGGCTTATAATCAGAAGAAACCGATCATTGTCACCGGCTGGGCGCCGCATTGGATGTTTTCCACGTACGATTTAAAATTTCTCAAAGATCCAAAGAAAACCTTTGGTGAAGCAGAGGATATTCATACTATTGTAAGAAAAGGTCTTGAGCAGGATGCACCGGGTGCGTATACCATCCTTGATCAATTTTCTTGGAAGCCTGCCAATCTTGAAAAAGTGATGGTCGATATTAAAGACGGGATGGAACCAGAGAAGGCAGCAGAAAAATGGATCAGTGCCAACAAGGATAAAGTGGGGCAATGGACAAATGGTGCCAAAGCAGGCAATGGGGAAGCGATTAGTCTTGTCTATGTGGCTTGGGATACAGAAATCGCCAGTACCAATGTCATTGCTAAGGTACTGGAACAGCATGGCTTCAAGGTGAAGATGAGTCAGGTGGAGGTCGGCCCGATGTATGCCGGTGTAGCAAACGGCAGTGCTGACGCCATGGTGGGTTCATGGCTCCCGAGCACCCACAGGGAATATCATAACCAATATAAAAATGATTTCGTTGATCTTGGAAGCAATCTTCATGGAACGAAGAATGGACTGGTTGTACCAAAGTATATGGATATTGATTCAATCGAAGATTTGAAGTAGAAACCGGGATAACAAACTGGATTATAATTTTTTAATACGTGCCTGTCACTACCCGTAATTTGTTGAATTCTCTTCGATAGGAATCGAGTGGTGACAGGCACTCCTTTTATCATAAAAAATAAGCTAAACAAAATATCTCATTCAAACAGATCTTGTTTAGCTTATCTATTTTGTCTGGAATACTTAAAAAACCTTCCAATTCAAACTGCAGTATGAATTCAAGTTTTGCTTCCTGATTTAGTGATAACTTTTATCCCCACGTTGCTTTCTCCAGCCCCAGCAATTGTTTTTGATATCGTTTTTGGTGAATTAAATACGGACATCCCGAAGTTGACAACTCCGCTTGAAATGGTGCCGATATGAATGCCATCTTTATGAACAGCCAAGTTCCTTCCCTCCTTAAGAAAAAAACTGGTTTTATCCATTTAGTTATTATGGTATCTAGGCATATTGATTAGGCTGGGGTCAATATAATTTGTAACACTTCCGCCGGTAGTGATGATGACTCCTCCCCCAGTGTTAAATCCTCCAGAACCCCCCTGGGCTTTAGATGCCGTTTTTGGTGTTATAAAGGTAATGTCACCAAATTGGACATCAGCATAAGTACCGATATTATCTATTGTTACAGATCCATTAATCATTGCAGGCATTTTGGCAGCCATCCTTTTCATTATTTTTTATATCCCTAGAATGTAAGAGATGCGTACTCTTGAATGAGAAAACTGGTTTCATCACATTAATTATTTCCGGCCACTGGCATGTCAATTACGTTTGGGTCAATATAATTCGTAGAACTTGCAAGGGTATTTGATAAAATGAATGCCCCGGTGTTAAATCCTCCGGCACCAGCAGGAGTCTTAGATGCAACCTTTGGTGAGTTGAATAAGCTATCACCAAATTGGACGTCACCATTTCCAGTGATATTATTTATTATAATTGGTCCACAAATAATCGCAGGCATTTTAACAGCATCCTTTTCCATTAAGTAACTGTTTTAATAGGCTATGCATTCATTCCTGATCTTGTGCTTTTTTCTTTGTTTTCTCCTTACCATATTTGATCGGAATGATTATTTTATATAAAAATTCACCAAATGGTATTCTCATGTGTGTTATAGGTGAAAGGAGTGGATGGGGTGTTACAACAATCAGTTCGACCGACTGAAACAGATTTAGAGCGAATGGTTGATATATATGGGAATATGCTATTTAGAATTTGCTTTGTTATTCTATGTAATCAGTATGATGCTGAAGATGCTGTACAAGACACTTTTATTAAATATCTAACGAAATCCCCAACTTTTCGCGACTCAGAACATGAGAAAGCATGGTTGATCACTGTTGCCACTAATCACTGTAAAAATAAGAGGAGATTCCATTTTATGCACAAGCATATGAATATCAGTGATTTGCAACTATTTAGTAAGAATGAAGAAAACTATGGTTTGATTGATCTTCTTATGAAATTACCAGATAAGCATAAGATTGTATTATTACTTTATTATGTTGAGGGTTATAGGGTAGAAGAAGTAGCCACTATACTTAGCATTACCCCGTCAGCTGTAAAAAAACGATTACAACGCGGAAGAGAGCTGATTCGCGAAAGATATCGAAAGGAGAAAGAATGATGGATTTTAATAAGATGAAAGATGCTCTTCATTCTATTGAAATGTCAAAAACGATGAAAAAGCGCATTATAGAGAATTGCAATAGTGTAGAAAAAGATAAAGCGGCACCATTAAATTTTAACAGGTGGATTTCCGTAGCATGTGCATTTGGAATATTATTGTCAATGATCATAGGCATTCCATACCTTAATAAGAATGGAGAAGTGCAAGTTGCAAATTTTGCAATCACAGCTTATGCGGTGAGTGATGAGGGGAATCAGCTTCATACAAATCTTTCATCAGAGAAAGCTACTTTTGAATTATCAACGAAAGAAAGAATAGGTCTTGTAAATAGTATAGGTGGTGTGGGAGCTAATTTCATTTTTACAGATGTTATGCTAAATGTAACTGGAAACGATATCGACTCCATCACTTATACCATAAATAAAGGCTTGTTTATAGAAGATGTTACACTTACAGCAGCAGATAAAGAAGACAAAAACTGGCTATTATCAGAAAAGATACATGTCATTTATGGTGAGCCTGGTTCAGATCTATATCAAGGTATCAAGGAAATCGGGAATACTTATACAGTAACGTATAATAAACAGGATCAATATAAATATACACTTGCCATTCCACATGATGGCAACGATGTAGTAGAGGAGGACATCATAATCCACGTAAATGTAAAATATACAGATGGTAACGCTGAACAACAAGATATTGTGGTAACTCAAGAATCAAATTCTATGTCTCTTAAGCTTAAATAAAAAAATGGAAAGAGCGCAAATTCTACTCAAGAATTGCGCTCTAATTGAATAAGCTTATTTTATAAAATCATTAATTAGCTGCTCTGTTGTAAGTATCGTGGCAAATTCATCATGCAATGTAGCTAGAGATATAGTGTGTATCGTTTCTGCATCATATATCTATCACTGTTGCAGTGCTGGCTTACTACACGCCGGAAAACAATCCAGTTCTGTACCGTGAGGCGAAATCTTGGCTCGACCAAAAAACTGTGCCTTTGTTATTTAATAAAATAACCTTATTTAGACTAGAAACCCTAAATTATAAAAAGTTTGTATAATTGAGGTTTTAGAGAAATTTATCCCCTAAAATAATTAGAAATATCTTAATAAATAAAATATATTGAATTTTTATAATTTTATATATATAATCAACATAGATTATATATAATCTCAACAAGATCCAATCAGATACATAACAAAAGAGGGGGTATGCTTTGCGATGAAGATGGATTTAAAGCAAAGACTGGAGCTAAAACCTTGTATTGGAACATTTCTAAAAATCCCGCGTCCGGAGATCGTTGATGTTTTAGCACTTGCAGGATTTGATTTTATTATTTGTGATATGGAACATGCGCAAATAAGTGAAGAGGAAGCACGAAGTGTCATTAGAGCAGGTGTAAATGCCGGTATCCCAGTTGTTGTTCGGTTGCCTGAACCTGTTCAAGGGCTGGTCAATCGTTTGCTTGAGGCCGGTGCTGTTGGCATCCAAATGCCAAGATTACGAAAAGCAAGCGAAACGAAAGAATTGTATAGCATGATGCATTTTCCTCCATTAGGAACAAGATCAGTAGGGGTTGCCAATATTTTCGCTAATTATGGAAGCGTTACCATTAAGGATTATTTGGATAGTGAAAATGCCAGAGTGTTAACAGTAGGACAATTTGAAACAAAAGCGATTGATGATTGTATTGAAAACATGTTTGATGGGTTGGATGTAGCATTTATCGGCCCAACTGACCTAGCCGTTGATTTTGGAGTACCTGGAAATATTCATGATCCAAATGTTCAAAGGCACCTTGCTGAAATTGAAAAGGCAGCGAATAAAACCGGAACGATCATGGGAGCATTTGCAGGAAACCTTGAGCAGGCAAAATACTATATAGAAAGAGGTTACCGTTTTCTGGCTGTAAGTGGTGATATTTCCCTAGTGGCAGCGGGTGCAAACTCACTAGTTAAGGCATTTAGGGAAAATTTTGATGGACTATCCATCGGAAAATAGATGACTAGAAACAAAAAATATTTTAGGAAAACGGAGGTTAAAAAACGATGTTTGATAAAAGCGATCCAAGAGCTACTTTGAAGGGTCTAGAGGAAAAAAAGGCGGCTCCCACGGACTTTGCAGGAGCAGAGTATGGGAAATTCTATGAAACTCCGCCAGTTGAATCAAGTGAATTACTAAAAACTTGGTGGTTCCGTGGTCAAAATTTTTATATATCCTACTCGGAGGCTAAGGATGGCGGAGTATTGATCCGAGAAAGTCAAACTGATGAATACGTCATGCTTCTCCCAGATAAAGAGAGTAAGGCGATTGTAAAATGGGGTGATAAAGAAACCGTTGTGGATGGATTTAGCATTGCGATTTTACCTCCTGGAGATAGTGAAATAAAGATCGTTAAAGGTGGAAAGGTTGTTCGACTTTTTAGTTCCGCAAATGAAGATTTAGAGGAATGGCCAATTAACAAGGAATCATATCGTGAACCACATCCAAACACAGCATTACTCAAGCCATGGCCTGAACCGGTAAATGGATACAAGGTCAGAGTATACAGCCTGGATATTCCCAAGGAAGAAGGAAGATTTGGGAGAATCTTTAGATGTTCAACATTTATGGTCAACGTATTAGATCCGAATGTTGGACCGCGTGACCCTTCAAAAATGTCGCCACATTCTCATGATGATTTTGAACAATGTTCTTTGGCACTAGAAGGAGAATTCGTCCACCATCTCCGCTGGCCTTGGATAACAGATATGACGAAATGGCGTGAGGATGACCATGAGTATTGTGCAAGTCCTTCGGTTGCTGTCATTCCTGCAAGAGCCATTCATACTACACAAGCGATAGGGAAAGGAATCAATCAATTGGTTGATATCTTCTGTCCGCCACGCGAGGATTTCTCGCTTCAAAAAGGCTGGGTTTTAAACGCAGATGAATACCCAATGCCGGAAAACGAAGCTAAATAATAGAAAGGAGAAGGTTTGATGTACCAAAAATTGCTTGAAGGTGCATATGACTTACATGTCCATACAGGGCCTGATATTCCCGAAAGGAAATTAGATGATTTAGATTATGCAGAGCGTCTTCAAAGTATCGGTATGAAAGGGTTTGGGATTAAGTCCCATTACTTCTGCACCGCCGAAAGAGCTCGTATAGTTAAAAAATTATATCCCAAGCTAAATCCTGTTGGTGCGATCACCTTGAATAATTCGGTGGGGGGAATAAATCCGACGGCTGTGGAAATGGCAGCACGTGATGGTGCAAAAATTGTCTGGATGCCTACTTTTGATTCTGAAAATGAAATCGATTATGTAACGAATAGGGGCAGTTATGAAGTGCTTCCGCCTTGGGCTCAGGTTCAGGTAGAGCGTAAAGCACAAGGGCTTCCTCAAACATCCATCACCATTCTTGAAGATGGAAAATTGAAAAAGCCCATTTTTGAAATTCTTGACCTGGTTTACGAAAGAGATTTAATTTTAGCGACAGGTCACCTTTCCAAAAAAGAAATCTATGCTCTTGCAACCGCTGCAAAAGACCGTGGGGTTAGAAAATTACTCGTTACTCACCCAACGTTTTCATCGATTGCATTCACAAAAGAGGAACAAAAAGAGTTGACTGAGTTAGGAGCATATATGGAGCAATGCTTCGGCTGTATTGATCCACGATATGGGGTTACATGGGAAGAATTGTATGAGCATATCCGATACGTTGGTCCCGAAAAGACCATACTGTCATCAGATCTTGGACAAATCTCAAATCCTAATCCTGATGAAGGCCTAGTTGAATTTGTGAAAAATCTTGCTGAAAATGGTTTTTCTGAAGAAGAAATTAGAACAATGACTACACATAATACTACGTTTTTCGTTGAGGGATAGGTAACCTTAATTTCTTAGTAAATATTTGCACAAATAAATTATATATAATCCTTATTTATTTAAATATATATACAGAGTTTATATATAGCAAAAAGGATTTATATATGTAAGCAACTTAAAAAATGGCATTGCCTTCAACATGTATCCACAAAAACTATATGTAAAGGTGAAAGAAATGAGTAAATCAGATGAGGCCTATGAATATTTAAGAAATCAAATTATCCTTTTTCATTATAAACCGGGAGAAAAGGTAAATATAAGGGATATCGCAAGAACATTAGGTTTGAGCGATATCCCTGTCCGGGAAGGGTTAAAAAGACTTGAGTCAGAGGGATTAATAGAATTCGAGAAAAATAGGGGTGCAAGGATTGCGCCTTTTGATGCAAAAAGCTTTATGGATATTTGCAATGTCCGATTCGAACTAGAGGTCTATGCTACTCGACTTAGCACAGAAAACATCACAGATGAGGAAATTGAATTTTTGGAAGAATGTGTTAAAAAAATGGATGATTGTATTGATAACAACGACCGAGAAATGTTTGGTAATTATAACTCCAAATTTCATAATACCCTATACAGAGGCAGTCATTCGCCAATATTAATAGAGACCATAGAAAATCTTACGGCTAGAAGTTTGTATTCAAAGTCTATTTTTACTCTTGTTCCCGATCGTTTAAAGGATTCAAATAAGGAACACAAGGAAATCATTGAAGCGATAAAGAATCATGATGCGGAACGGGCATCACAAATTATCCGGCATCAAAAAGAATTTAGTACGAAGCGGCTCTTTGCTGCCTTAGAATCAGTATCCTGGTTCAACGGGATTAACAATGGGCAACACATCATATAGGGATGTCAGAAGAGAAAATTATTTTTAAAATAAAAAAATTTAATTTTGAAGGGATGAAAGATATTGAAAAAGCTAACATCTGTTTTCATGGTATTCCTTATGGTGACGTTTTTAACTGCCTGTGGTCTAGGTTCCGGAAAACCTGCAACCCAAACATCAGGAGCTGATAAACCGGATTCAAAGCCTAATACAGGAGCGAAAGAAGAAGCTACACATAAATTAAAACTTTCTCATGCAGCTGCAGAGGCGCATCCGTTTCATTTGGGCGTTGTCAAATTTGCTGAGTTAGTAGATGAAAAAACAAATGGAAGAATTCAGATTACTATTTTCCCGAATAGACAGCTTGGTGAAGAAAGGGAAAATTTAGAAAACGTCATGAATGGCACTTTAGATATGGCAATGGTTTCAACGCCTGTTATGAGTGCTGTAACACCTGTATTTGATGCACTTCAATTGCCATTTTTATTAAATACTTATGATATTGAAGAACAAGCGCTTAAAACTGAAACTGCACAAAAAATGCTTGATAGCCTAAATGAATTAGGAATTACTGGTCTGGCTTACCTAGAAGGGGGCATGCGTCATCTTGGAAATAATGTTCGGGAAATTAAGAAACCGGCGGATTTAGAAGGATTAAAGCTTCGTGTTGTCCAGTCACCATTAATTTCAGATATTTTTTCAACATTAAAGGCTTCCCCGACACCAATGGCCTATGGTGAGGTTTACAGTGCGTTACAAACAGGGGTCATCGATGGTGAAGAAACAAATTTATCAACCATGTATGCTGAGAAACACTTAGAAGTAATTAAACATTTTACACTTGCAGGTCAATTTCCATTCCCAGCAGCCATCCTCATTAACAATAAAGTATTAAAGTCGATTCCAGAAAAAGATCAGAAATTGATTAACGAGGCTGCGGCAGAAGCGACTGCATACTTATTCGAGCAAATTAAGAGTCAGGATGAGAAAAACCTAAAAGAAGTCAAAAACGCCGGGGTCAAAGTAACAGAACTTGAAAATGTCGACGAATTTATTGAAATGGCACAACCTGTTTACGAAACCTATACAAAGAAGCACCCGCTAATTAAAGAATTTGTAGGAGAAGTTGAAAAGTTAAAATAATGAGAATCGGGGGATATAGTCTCTATTTCCCCCGTTTTGTTGGGAGGCGAAAGAATGCAACAGCTCAGTCTTATAGTCTATAAATATTCCAAATGGTTTCTAGCTTTCTTAGTTGGATTCATGACTGTTATTACGCTTATGGAGGTTGGAGCCCGAAATATTTTCCATCATTCATTTTCTTGGAGTGAGGAATTAGCAAGATTTATATTGGTATGGGTAACTTTTATTGGGGCGAGTGTAGGTTACAAAAAGGGAGAACTAGTCGCTATAGATGCTGTTGAAAGACTCCCTGGGAAAGTACGCAAACCTATATACGTTTTAACACAAATGGTGACTATTGTTTTCATTGTTTTTCTAGCATACCTGGGTTATGCTTCAACCTTCTCAGATACAGTTATGAGGCAGGTTGCATCTGGCTTCCGTGTTTCGATGATGTGGCCATATTTATCTATTCCACTAGGAATGACCTTTATGTTCATTCATGCATTGGCATTTTTATTTTCTCCTAAATCGTTTAATGAGGAGCAAACTCTATGATGATACTGATCCTATTTGTTGTTCTGCTTTTTTCTGGGATCCCCATTGCTTTTGTAATCGGAATAACTGCATTCCTACATTTATTAAGCATAGATGGTACTACATTAATTGGCGTCACGTCCCAAAGGATGCTTTCAAGCGTTAACAACTTTACACTACTTGCTATTCCATTCTTTGTACTGGCAGGAGAGTTAATGAATGCAGGCGGAATAACAGCAAGATTATTGGACTTATCTCGAAACCTAGTAGGCCATTTACGTGGCGGCCTTGCCTATGTGAATGTATTAATTGGCTTGTTTCTTGGAGCAATTGTTGGATCTGCAAATGCTGAAGCGGCAATCCGAAGCTCTACCATTGTTCCTGAAATGGAGAAGGATGGGTTTGACAGAAAATTTGCAGCTGCCTTGACGACCACTTCCTCTGTTCTAGGTCCCATTCATCCTCCAAGTATGACGTTTATCATCTATGGGGTAGTTGCCAGTACATCGATCGGCGCTTTGTTTATGGCAGGAATACTACCCGCATTTTTTATTGCCGCTATTCATTTTATCATTGTTTATTTTTATGCACGTAAACGAAATTTCAAGGTTAGAAAATTTCCTCCGGTAAAACAGATCTTTCTATCTTTTTTAAGAGCCCTACCTGCATTATCTATTCCAATTGTGATTTTAGGAGGAATTTACTCTGGAGCATTTACTCCGACTGAAGCTGGAGCGGTAGCGTGCTTTGTCGCTATTTTAGTAGGAATGTTCTATTATAAAACACTTAAACTTTCTGATTTTCCAAAGATATTTCTACGAACAGGGCTGATTACCTCTACCGTTACCTTTATCATTGCAACGGCTAATATTCTAGGATGGTCTTTGGCCCTTGAACAAATTCCGCAGCAAATGGCAAATTATTTACTTACTTTAAGTGATAACCCATATATTATTCTATTTATTATTAACATTTTGCTATTAATCATTGGGATGTTTATGGAGGTAACAGCAGCTCTATTAATCTTAGTCCCTGTATTTTTGCCCGTTATTCTAGCGTTAGGAATTGATCCAGTCCATTTTGGGGTCATTATCTGTTTGAACTTAACGATTGGGTTAGTGACGCCGCCAGTAGGTGTAGTGTTATATATTGTATCCAATATGACGAAGGTAAAGCTTGGGGAATTAGTTAAAGCCTCTTTTCCTCTCCTTATAGGTTTAATTGTTGCGTTGTTTATTATCTCTTATATGCCAGGAATATCTTTATGGATTCCACACATGCTAGGTTACTAAAAAACAAATGGTTCCTTGTTTAAAATTAGTGTGCAGGGATTGGAAAATGCGGAGGGAACATGGTGAATGTATTAATCGTATATGCTCATCCCGAACCAACATCATTTAGTGGTGCGCTTAAAGATTGTGCCGTACAGACATTTGCTGATCTTGGTCATCATGTAACTGTTTCTGATCTTTATGCTGAAAATTTTAACCCAGTTGCAGGCCGCCATGATTTTACAACGGTAGCGGAGCCGAACAGGTTCCATTATCAAAATGAGCAACTTCACGCTAGTATGTACGATGGGTTTGCAGAGGATTTGAAACGCGAGCAAAAAAGAATGCTAGATGCAGACTTGCTGATTTTTGTTTTTCCACTGTGGTGGGGCGGAATTCCAGCGATTCTAAAAGGATGGTTTGATCGCGTCTTAGCTTATGGTGTTGCTTATGCTGATGGTGAACGTTTTACCAGTGGCCGTTTTCTGGGACGAAAAGGGATTATGTGCCTAACTACCGGTGGAACAAAGAAACGATTCTCAGATTCTGATGTGTATGGTGATATGAAGAAGGTTCTTTATCCGATTCATCACTGTATGCTTGAATATATGGGGCTTGATGTAGAGGATCCATTTGTGGCTTATGCTGCTCCAAGAGTGGATAACGAGACAAGAGTAGAATACCTTAATTCATGGGAAAAAAAGTTGAGGGAGATGGCTGAAAATCGCGAGTGGCAGGAAAGATTAAAGAAAATGCCCAATACTCGAAAAGCAATAAAGCCAGTTGACGAACGGGGTTGGGAACTGGACCGTTAAATTGAAAACCCTTGGTATAATGGCAATTAATTAAGGCAGCATAATGTGCTGCCTTCGATTCATTCTGGAAGTAAATCCTGATCCCGAAGAAGGATTTAAAACACACATAATAGAAGTTTAGGTAATTAAGGAAATTACCCAGGCCATAAGTGAGGATCAAGAGTGGGGGGATAATCAATGAAGATTACGATTGAGGTGTTAACATGGGAACATCATTTTATGACATGACGCCGGCATCGAATTACACTCGTGAAAGCGATCGAAGAGGCGACGACTAATGGGTGAGAAGATGCACGTCGACGAAATGGAAATTGATGAGGCACTCGTGAGCCGTCTGATTGCCACCCAGTTTCCCCACTGGGCAGAGCTGCCGCTAAGACGGATTGAGCCTGCTGGTACAGTGAACGCCATCTTCCGGCTAGGCGACGAATATTCCGTTCGACTCGCGCGGCGGGAGGGGCCAACGACACCAGATAGTCGCGAGTTTATTTGGCTGCCCAAGCTCGCACCATTGATTCCGCTTGAAACCCCAGTACCTATCGCTCAAGGGCATCCGAATAGCGAATATCCGTGGTTTTGGGAGATACATACAGGGGTTGAAGTTACAAATAGAATCGCCCGAAAAATGTCTGCATTCAGGTGGTGCAGGGACTTTGTTTAACAAAGTCTCTAATGTTAAATGCTTTAATCTGGTAATGCTTCAATTAAAGTATTTGCTTCACCACTAAGAGGTCGTTTTGCGTTCGTGGAAATTTGTTTTTGCAATCCTTGATTGTCCATGTGTTTTAGGAAATCTTTGGCACTCTTGATTGCTTGGTTAAAGGAAAACACCTCGATATCACCCTTGTAGTCTCCACTTTTCTTATGATAGTGAATCGTAAGCTGTGAACTTGTCGCTGCAAAAAAGAAAGAGCTGGTTTTCTCGTTTTTTAAGAAAAATAGTTGACAATAAAAATAAGTTTATGATATTATTATAAATTTGATAAAAAATAATATGTGTGTTATGCTTATGAAGGTTACCAAATATGGAGGTGGATTATTTGTATCAAATTGGGGATAACATAGTTTATCCAATGCACGGAGCAGGTATAATTAATGCCATAGAAGAAAAGGAAATCTCAGGGGAAAAACAACAGTATTATGTCATAAAAATGTTTATCAGTAATATGCAAGTCATGATTCCTACGGTTAAAATATTGAGTTCTAGCATACGCCCAGTTACTGACATAATGGCATTAAAACACATCATACACATTTTTCAGCATGGAGAATCAGGTCAATTACTACCTTGGAAACAGAGGTATAAAATGAACACGGACAAAATAAAAACAGGTAAAATACAAGAAGGTGCTGAAGTTGTACGTGATTTAATGCGTATGAAGAAAGAGAAAGCACTTAATACAAGCGAAAAAAAAATGTTGGATCACGCACATGAATTTTTAATTAGTGAACTGAGATTAATTGAAGGGATCACTGAAAATCAAATAAAAAGTTTCTGTTAAGGTAATTATAGATAATGTATGACAACTCCCGGATAGATCCTGCATTTTCTGGGCATATGATTATTTTTAAAAGTTAATCATTTCAAAGACATTCAACTTCTTCAACTCACTTTTATCACATTAACCTCTTTTGCCATTTCTACCATTTAATCCATTTTAATTATTTAAATTTTTAAGGAACGTTTGAAGTTTCATCAAATAACTCGATTTTTTGCAATCCTGATTCACACTGGCACGGACGAGGAGCCGTAAGGATGAAAGAGAGGTAGGGCTTTCATTGTTTTAGGTAGACATTATTTGAGCAGAGTCATTACGTTGAAGAGAATGGTTTCCAGACCAGGAGACCATTTTTTAATTATAATTACATTGTGCATTCAATCAAAGAGTTTAGTCCAATATAAAAAATAGTAAACACATAAGAAGGGAATTTTGAGTATGACAACATTTCATGAAATGGGAATTAGTGAGCCCATTCAAAGAGCGATTAGGGATATGGGATTTGAAGAAGCATCTCCTATTCAAGAGAAAGCCATTCCCGTCGCTTTGACGGGTAAGGACATTATTGGTCAAGCACAGACGGGTACAGGAAAGACGGCTGCCTTCGCCATACCGATTTTGGAGAAAGTGGATACGAGCAAAAAATATGTTCAGGCTATAGCCATTGCACCGACAAGAGAGTTAGCTATTCAGGTTTCAGAAGAGATCAATCGGCTGGCAAAATATATGGGTATATCATCTCTTCCTATTTATGGAGGGCAGTCTATAGATCGCCAAATTAAAGCATTAAAAAAGGGACCACACATTATTACGGGAACACCTGGGAGACTTTTGGACCACATTAAACGCAAAACTCTAAAGTTAGACCGCACCTCAGTGGTGGTTTTGGATGAAGCCGATGAAATGCTGGATATGGGCTTTTTGGAGGATATCGAACGAATCCTTAAAGAGACCCCTGAAGAAAAACAAACCTTGCTGTTCTCTGCCACCATGCCCAAACCGATTCAAAATCTTGCCGAAAGGTTTATGAGGGATCCAGAGTTAGTAAAGATGAAAGCGAAGGAAGTGACCTCTCCAACTGTAAAGCAAATTTATTATGAGGTTAATGAACGAGATAAATTTGAAGTGCTTTGCCGTCTACTAGATGTGGAGAACCCAGAATTAGCCGTTATTTTTGGAAGAACAAAAAGACGCGTGGATGAATTAAGTGATGCATTGAATAAAAGAGGGTATCTTGCTGATGGGTTGCACGGAGATTTAAATCAACGACAGCGAGATGTTGTAATGAATAAATTCCGTGAGGGACACATTGATATTTTAGTTGCGACCGATGTGGCTGCGAGGGGGATCGATGTGTCAGGAGTTACTCACGTCTACAATTTTGACATTCCTCAAGACCCAGAAAGTTATGTTCACCGAATCGGCAGAACAGGTCGAGCAGGAAAGACGGGGTTAGCCATTACATTTGCTACACCAAGGGAAAAGGGACAGATTCACAGTATTGAAAAAGCATCGAAAGGCAAGATCCATCGTAAATCAATACCGACGGTCGCAGAGGCGAAGGAGTCTATACAGCAAGCCGCAGTAGAAAAGATGATTCAATTAGTTGAAGAAGAGCAGTACACACAGTTTAAACGTGCAGCAAGCGAATTGCTCGACGAGTTTGATTCAGTCGCATTAGTTTCAGTTGCCTTGAAATTGTTGTCGAAGGAGCAGAGGGATATTCCCGTTCAGCTAACCTCCGAGGCACCGCGATATGCCAAAAGATCTACTATAAAGGTACAAGACAAATCAAGGAGAAATTATAAAGGGAAAAGGGAGTATGGGGGAAAAAGGGGAAATGGTAAACGGTAAACGGAAAAACTTACAGGTCTTCAAAAGAAATGATTATGAATGAATACACAGGAGGATGATATCAGCTATCATCCTCTTTTTTTGCCCTTTTATAACTATATATACCCTCACCCCATTTTCTCATTTCATTTATCACCTGAGAACCTGCTGACATACTTTAATAACAATAATATTTATAACGGCGGTGGGAGAAAGATGATTGAAGTAAAGAAATCAAAATATGGCAGAGGGATATTTGCAACCCGTGACATTCATAATGGTGAACTGATCCATGAAGCTCCAGTTATTGTATCTCCTAGTAAGGATTACAAATATTTGAAAAAGACGATTATGATGGAGTACGTGTTCTGGTGGGATCCAGATCATGATGAGTGTGCACTTGCATTAGGATATGGTTCATTATTTAACCACTCCTATACGCCAAATGCCATCTTTGAACTCAATTTCGAAAATAGGACAATTGACTTTTATGCACTAATCGACATAAAGGCTGGAGAAGAAATTTTCATTAACTATAATGGAGAACCGGATGACGATGAACCCTTATGGTTTGACGTTAATTAAATTGTGTAGAACCTTAGGGAAGGATAAATATGTTGCGATGGGGGATGTGTTAAATTTCAAATGAATGGGGGGCTTAGATTCTTATGGCTGAGCCCTCATTGTGTTTTGATGAAAATTAAGATCTTTTTACTGGCTTAAATTCAATAGCCATGTGAAAATACCTCCTTAATCATATCGACTAGATTACGGTAGCGACAGGTTGATTTATTAAAATTAAAATTTATAATAAACAATTAATAATGAAAATAGGAGCCTCATTCTTATGAATATTTTAATTTTAGGTGCAACCGGACGAGTTGGAAGTCAAATAGTGAGTTTTGCCCTTCATGACAAACATCATGTTACGGTATTAGTTCGCACTCCAGAGAAGTTCCAATTGAAAAATGACAATTTAACCATTTTACAAGGGAATGTTTTAAATAAAGAGGATATCGTACGTGCCATGCATGGGATGGATGTAGTGATTAGTGCCCTAAATACTGATGGCACAACCACTCTATCAGAAAGTATGCCACTTATGATCGAAGCGATGGAAAACGAAGGTATAGAACGAATCATAACAATAGGTACCGCGGGTATTCTGCAAAGTAGAACCACGCCAAATTCCCTGCGTTATCAAACAAGTGAATCAAAGCGGAGGTCAACCCGTGCAGCGAAAGAACATCATAAAGTTTACAATATGCTTAAAGAATCATCTCTCGAATGGACGATTGTCTGTCCTACGTATTTGCCGGATGGAGAAAGGGTAGGCAACTATCGGATAGAACGAAACTTTTTGCCCGAGGGAGGAGCGAAGATATCCGTACCGGATACAGCAGAATTTGCCTATAAACAGATAAAAGCAAGCGATTATAAAAAATCACGTGTAGGGATTGCCTACTAATAATTTTTACACTACTTGCGTATTTTGGCTCTTTTTGCATTCATCTCTTTGATTTCCTCTCCTGCATAACCATTTAACTTTTTCATTTTTCTACCTCCAATCGTTCCGTTTTTTTTCCTAGAGTATTTTTTCAGATTTCCACTTCTCATAAAAATAATAGAAAAATTACACAAAAAATACAGTAGATTAATAATATTTAGATATCATAGAGGTTGCGCCAATAATTGTCAAAATTACTCAGATTTTGACAGCGTAAAAAACTTTGTTGGAGGTTGCGTTATGAGGAGATGGAAGAAAAAGCTTCTGCCAATCACATTGTCTATTGCCATAGCAAGCAGTGTGATTTCCCCGGGTTTGGCATCCGCTTTGGGTAGTTTTGATTTACACTCTACCTTCATTCAGACACCCATAAATGAATACCAGGCAGACCTTGCCCCAGGTATTGTGGAAAAGCATTACAGCTTTGAAGGAAAAGACGGGAAAAAGATTGAGAGTTTTGTAGTCGATGTGGATATGCAAAACGCAAGCACCGCGATCGAAGCAGGTACCCCAAATGACGGGACAGCTTATGGTCTGCAGCCTGTCAGACAGCAGGCAAAGGCAGCAGATGGCGAAAATCATAAAGTGGTCGCTGCGGTCAATGCCGACTTTTACAATATGGCTACAGGCGAACCTATTGGCATTGTTTACAAAGATGGACAGGCTGTGAAAGCCCAGAATGGCTCATCGCATAAATTTTTTGGCATTAAAAAATCAGGTGAAGCGGTAATCGGTGACGCAGCTGAGTACGAGGGAATGAAAGACCAACTAAAGGAAGCACTTGGTGGTAATGCTATTCTCGTAAAAAACAGCAAAATCTATCAAACTCCGCAAACAGGAGCGGATAAAGAGCCGCGGACAGCGGTTGGGATTAAAGCGGACGGCGATGTCTTTTTTGTTGTAATAGATGGCAGGCAGGAACCTTATTCAGCCGGCATTTCTATGCCCGATTTAGCTCAATTAATGATAGATTTAGGCGCCGTACAGGCACTGAACCTTGACGGAGGCGGATCCTCCACCTTCACAACCCGCGAACTGGGCGGTGATAACCTTGAGGTTGACAACTTGCCTTCTGACCGTTCAGAACGAAGTGTCGCAAACACGTGGCTGGTTGTTACAAAAGAACCATCCGATCGTGTCTTTGAATCTGCATACATAGCACCATATGATCAGTCCTTTACACCAGGTTCAGCGATTTCCTTCACTGCCAAGGGGAGAGACAAATCCATGGCTTCCGCTCCATTACCGGCTTCCGGACTTACATGGGAATTGTCTGATCCATCCTTTGGTACTATCGATGGAAATGGCCAATTTTTATCAAGTGGAAAAACCGGACAGTTTGATGTCATCGTGAAATATCAGGGAAAAGAGGTCGGAAAAAGTATTGTTGAAATAGCCCGGCCGGACGAGATGTCTTTTTTCTCTAAGGAACTGACTGCCGCGAAAAATAGTACAGTGGATTTAATCCTGTCTACTAACTTCCAAAAGAGAAACGTGAAATGGAACACACAGGATATAGAGTTTGAAATCCCTGAAGGAATGGGAACCATTGATGCATCCGGCGTACTTCACACAGGAGAAAAATCAGTTTCAGGGAACATCACGGCTCGCTTGAAAGGAACTGATCTCACAGCGCAAATCAAAGTTTCAGTCGGCAAGCTTCCTGAAGTCTTATTTGATTTTGAAAACGGGCTTGGAGGCTGGAAATCTACAGTTGTCGGCCGTGGAGAAAAAGCAGCGGTTAGTTTATCCTCCTTTCCGGAACCGGTAAGATTTGGGGATCAAGCGCTAAAAATGGATTTTGATCTTTCGAATGCTCAAACCGGAACCACTCTTGGCGCCTATGCAGGTCCCGGCTCAAACATTGACATTCCCGATAATCCAACTAGCTTCGGAATGTGGGTGTACGCCACTCCTGAAGCACAGGGCTACTGGCTGAGAATGAACATTGTCGACGGTAAAGGCAAAACCCAAACCATTGACCTAAATAACAATGTTCCGGGAATTGATTGGACGGGTTGGAAATACATTGAGGCAGAAATACCTTCCGCCTTTACCGGGCCGTACAAACTATCCGGAACTCAAGCCATTCGCTTAATGTCGACGAATTCAGGCAAAGTCGGACCGATGACAAAAGGCACCATTTATATCGATAATATTAGAGCTGTTTATGGTGAAAAAGTCGATGACTTATATCCTCCTGTGATTCAGTCGATCAACGTCGATGGAAAGGATTTCACAACCAATGCTGTTAATCTGAAAGCAGACGTGACTGAGTATGAAGATGACCCATTTAAAACCGGAATTGATTGGGAGAAAATCAGGATTCTCGTGGATGGAAAAGACTATTCCAAATCAGCTGGCCACTTTTCATATGATATGGACGGCACAGTCTCCTTATCCGGGTTAACATGGGCGGATGGAACCCATCAGGCAACCTTTATTGTCCCTGATAAGTATGGCAACCAAGGCATTAAAACGGTTTATTTTACAGTAAACACCGGATCAGCAAAGCTGGCGCTTTCCAAAAAACACGAGCAAGCTTTTCTGGGTGATGTATTTGAACTCTCCATAAAGGCAACAAATGTATCTGAGATTACAGGTGCTTCGATTAAATTGCAAGTCGATCAAAACTTCCCGGTGGAAAATGTTACTTTTTCCAATGGTTTTAAAACAAGCACCTCAAAGTATGATGCACTAACCGGCATTCTCACCTTAAATCTGGTGAACAGTGGTGAAACTGCAGCAGAAGCTGAGGTGGCAACCATTCCAATCCGGATTCCAGCTTCGACAAAAGAAGGAAGTAAGGCAGCCTATGAAATAGTGGAAGCAAACCTGGCCTACAACGTGCCAAAAGAAGAGAGCTTTATTTCAACGTTTTCGATGCGTCCTGAAAGCGCAGATGTGAAGGGTGCGTTTAATCTGAAGGCAGACCCGGTACTAATTGGAAAGCCTTCAATGATAACAGTGATAAATGATAAGAATGAAGCAGTTTCCGGGGCTGAAGTTTTCGTTCTGATCGAAGGCAGCGAGGTGCCTGTTCTTCTTGGGAATACTGATGATAAAGGGTCACTTGTTGTGGATGCCATTACAAATGAAGTAAAGAAAATCGCTTTATTTGCCGTAAAAGATGGAAAATATTCGTTTAATATGAATACGCAGACTTATCCGCCGCTTGCAGCTGCGACTGAAATAAAAAACATTATTTCAAATCCAACCGGAAATCCATATCAAGAAAAAGCATTTTCATGGATGTCCAGCCCGTTAGCGAAAGATCAGACTGTTATCCAATTTGCCGAAAAGATGGATTTTGACACGAAGGGAGAACAGTCACTGGAAACGGTGAAAGGCACTTCCAGTAACCAGGTTTTCTCTGGTGAACAAGATCCTTTGAAAAATGGGATTGTCCGCGTAAACGCAGTAACCTTAAAGAATTTGAAACAGGATACCACATATGTGTACCGTGTCGGGGATGGGGAAAACTGGTCAGATATCCAGGAATTCTCCACATTAAAATATCAGGAAAGCTTTGAATTTGCTATTTTAGGCGATACACAATCACCGGCAGATTTGAGTGATTTCTCAAAAATCCTTGGGGATTTAAATAATAGAGATTTATCATTCATGATCCATGTAGGAGATTTGATTGATGAATCGTCAAAGTTTTATCAATGGGACGGTGCATTAAAAGTTTTAAGTCAATACAGCAACATTCGTGCAACAGATTTTGTTGTAGACCTTGGTAATCACGAATACATGGGAGATCCTGATGCACAGCTGGCAAGGGCCATCTTTAACCTCCCTAAAAATGGACCAGATGCGGACAAAGGCGGGACCTATTCAGTTGATTACCATAACCTGCATATCAGTGTTATAGGCTATACGGATAGCGCGGAGGTTCTTGACAAACAATTGGAGTGGCTGAAACAAGATGTGAAAGAATCCAATAAACCTTGGAAGATATTGGTGACACACAAACCACCTTACTACACCAACCCATTTGGCGGGAACGAAATCATGAAACAAAAATTGCCGCCAGTTGTCGATGAATTAGGAATTGACGTTGTATTCTCCGGCCACGATCATGCTTATGGCAGAACGAAAAAGTTAAAAGCCGGGCAGGAAGATCCAAACGGAGCAGTTTATATGGTCACAGGCACAACAGGTAAAAAGCACTATGATGCGATTGCCGATGAAAAATTTGAGTTTGTCAACATGGATAATATCGCCATTTCAATTCGGGCCAAAGTTGACAAAGACCAAATCACCTTTACTACGGTTACATCTGATGGGGAAACCCTGGATCAATTTACCATTAGAAATGAGATATCTCCAGTTGGGCAGGGATTTACCGCCACGATTGATGAAAATGCAGCAAATGATACGGAAGTAGGAACTGTATCGGCAACGGATGAGAATGGTAACAGCCATTTAGATTACAGGATTACTGCAGGAAACGATGAGGGCGCTTTTGCGATCGATTCTAGTACAGGAAAAGTGACTGTTGCGGACTCGTCAAAACTAGATTATGAAACGATTCAAAGCTTTTCGCTCACTGTCCAGGTAAGTGATGGAATTTTTACAACGGAGGTATTGGTGAACATTTCATTAAATAACCTGAATGACAATGCGCCAACTGTGAAGGATGAGAATTATTCAATTGATGAAAATGCCGCGAACGGCACAACGGTTGGTATCGTGGAAGCCGCCGATGCAGATCAGGATCCGTTAAGCTACCGGTTCATAAGTGGTAACGAAATGGGTGCGTTTGGGATTGATGAGGCAACAGGAAAAATCGTGGTAGCGGATTCCCGAAAATTGGATTATGAAAAAGTGGAGAGCTTTACCCTTAAGATTCAAGTGAGTGATGGAGTGCATATCGCAAAGTCAAACGTAACGATTCATCTCAATAATTTGAATGATCACACACCGATTGCGGATGATGCCTCGTTTACCATTGATGAGAAGACTGAAAATGGAACAGTAGTCGGCACTGTTAAGGCAAGTGATGCCGATGGTGATGCATTAACATACAAAATCTCTTCCGGGAACAATGAAGGAACGTTTGCTATTAATGAAAAGACCGGAGAAATAACGGTTGCCGATGCAGCGAAGTTACATGCAGCAGCCAAAGCAGTTTATACACTTTCCATTCTGGTAAGTGATGGACAACATGAGAAAACGATCACGATCACCATAAATGTGATCTCTAGTGACGTGCCTCGTCTTCAAAAGGAAGTACGGGTCACTCCTGTAAAAGATGGAGTCAATGCAACCGTTTCTGATGACCAAATCAATCAGCTAGATGAAGAAGGAACACTTGTGGTTGAATTGAAGATGGGTCTGGACGAAGTCACAACGATTCAATTTACGGCAGGCCAGCTGGAAACGCTCATCAATCGCCGGGCTAAAATTAAAATAGTTAAAGATGATGTGGAGCTTCTAGTAGATGCCGCAAACTTCGCAAAAGGGGAAAACCTTGTGATTAGCATGGAAAGAGTCGCAAAAACCCCTGAAAAGCTTCCTTCATCCAATTTGGTAGCAGGGGCTGTGTATGACTTCACAATCAAACAGGGAGATAACATCATCAGTCATTTTGCCCATGAGATACAGCTTGCTTTCCCTGTAAGTGGAGTGGAACATCCTGAAGAATTAAAAGTATTTTATTGGAATCCAGATAAAAAGGAGTGGGAATTAATCGGGGGCACATTCGAAAATGGCCAGATTAAAGCCATGACGAAGCACTTAAGTACGTATGGCGTCTTCCATCCAAATGATCTGGTAAAAGCAAATCCATCAACAGAAAAACAAGTACCAGGCACAGAAACAAACAAAAAAGCGAATCCATCAACAGAAGGACAACTGCCAGACACCGCAACAAACATGTATAACTGGCTGTTTGCTGGAATCATCCTCCTGCTTATGGGGGGAACGGTCTTGTTTAAACAAAGAGTAAAACAGAAACAATAGGTGTTAAAAATATGCCTGTCACCACCCGTATTTTGTCAAACTCATCGACATCATTCGAGGGGGAGGACAGGCACTTTTTTTCCTTAAATTTTTGATATGAACATCTACTGTTCGTTCATTGATGATTTTTTCATTCTTTTTATATACGGTATTGATGATTTGTTCTTTTGAAAAAATTTGATCTGGATAGAAAAGCCCCTTATAACAAGAGGCCATGATCATGCTGATCATAGCCTCCATTTTATTAGTTTTAAAACGAAATTTGATTGCCGTTCATTTCGAAATATTGAAATTCGGCAGTTTTGGCAGCTGGGCCTAATTTCCTTGTGAAGATGCCCACTTTGGGGTCTGTCAACGAAATATCGATGGAACCGGCATACGCCCAATTTTCACCATCACTGCTATAAAATGCACTATACCTATCACCAGTTTTTTCAATTTTTAGATGAACGTCTTGTGCGCTCATAGTGTCAGTGAAATTTTTGTCAATTGCTCCGCCATTGCGACCTTCCGTAAACCTGATGATCTTGCTCCCTGAGAACGCTCTCCCTAGGGATACATAGTTTTTGTCATCTTGATACACGATGAGTCCCGCAAATTCAAAGTTTTGCGTGGCATCAAATTTGACTTTCGTGGAAATTGTAAAATCACCAGCTTCGTTTGTGACAGGATCCCTTAACAATATATTGCTGGGCTTAGCTGTTTGCGTGTTCGTAAAACTTCCATCCTGGGTCGTAATTTTCATGATTTTTGGATTGCCTTCCACGTACCAATGGCTGCCGGTTTCTCTCACCCAAGACCATCCACTGCTTAAGTTTTTGCCGGGACGCGGTCCAGGTTCCGGATATTGTCCGTTATAGCTGTATACTCTAACATAATCAACAAGCATTTGTTTCGGTGTCGACCAATCCGTGGTTGCGTCAGGATTTCCCGGCCAATCGCCGCCAACCGCCAGATTTAGTCGGAGATGAAAGTCTTTGTCAAAAGGTGCTGGATAAGGGTAATCCGCCACCTCATTGTTGCTTTTGCTAAACCAATCGTTTTTGGTGGCGTATAGATGTCCATCAACGAACCATTTAATTTCACCCGGAGCCCATTCGATACTAAATGTGTGGAAATCATCCGTGAACTTTTGGTTGTCGGGAAGTGTATAATTACCTCCAGAGTGTACATGAGGATTGCCATAATGAATCGTTCCGTACACCTTGCCCGGATCATGACCGAGCAATTCCATAATATCAATTTCGCCTCCAACCGGCCAACCACCGTATACATTGCTGGTCGGCATCATCCAGATGGCAGGCCACATCCCTTTACCTTCAGGTAATTTGGCGCGGATTTCGAATCGGCCATAAGTCCAATCGCCTTTGTTTTTAGTATCCAGCATGGCAGAAGTATATTGGTTTCCTTGATAATTCTCTTTTCGTGCTTCAATCACTAACTTCCCATTCTCAATACGGATATTTTCAGGACGATTCGTATAGTTCTGCAGTTCGTTGTTCCCATAGCCGCCTCCACCTTGGACGTAGTTCCATTTGGATTCATCCAATGCATTGCCATCAAACTCATCGCTCCACACAAGCTTCCATTGTGGGTCATTCGTATCGCCGGGATCAATACCTCCCTCATTATCGCCGGGTTCTTTCCCTTCTTCATTTTTGCCAGGGGTTCCTTTCCCTTTATCGTGCGGAACAGTCACGATTCCTGTTACCGTTGTTACTTCCCCAGATGTAAAGGTGATCGTATACTCAATTGTATATACTCTTCCGTTTCCTTTCCCTAAACGTGTGGCGCGCAGTTCAAAGTCATAATCAGTAGTGCCAAATTTAGCGCCGCTTATATCGTTCTTTGCCGGTTCATTGCTTGTAATTGATGTTAATGATACCCCGGAAATATCTTTCGGGTCACCATCGTATTGCAGTGTTGCATGGATCGGAACCAACTTATTGTTTGCAGGCCACAGTTCCGTCTTATCCAATGTGAGCGTTACCTTCCCATAATCTCGTACTGTTTGGCCGCTGATATTAATCGTCATGCTGCCGGTAACACCGGAACCGTCTTTGGCAGTTGCCACGACTTTCACCTGTCCATCTTTCACAGCAGTTAAAAGTCCATCAGCATCAATAGTTGCTTTGTCTGTTTCCGTACCGTCCGGATTTAAGACGGACCAAATGACTGTTTTGTTATCGGCATTTTCGGGCAGTACCGCAGCTGACATCTGCAGTGTACCGTCTTTAGCCGTAATGGCTGCAGCTCCGCCTTCTCCCATTACAGTTATGGATGCAACAGGATTCCAGAACGGAATGATTCGATCATTTAAAGTAAAATTCATAAACTCCGCAGTCTTAACAGGAATAGAAGTATTTAATTTCCGTACAAAAATCCCCACTTTGGGATTCGTTAGTGAAATCGTAAAGGTATCGGCCAATTGAGTCCATGTAATTCCGTCAGAACTAAAATGGCCGGTATAAGTATTGCCTGTTTTTTCGATTTTTAAATAGATATCTCCAGGTGTCACCGGGTCCGGGTAATTTTTATCCGTTTGCACTAGGTTCGGGCTACTTTTTCCTTGGGAGAACCTGATTTGTTTAGCAGCACCAGGGTTTGATCCATTTGCCTGGCGGCCCAAGGAGATAAAGTTGCCATCATCCTGATAAATAATCAAGCCCGCCCATTCAAAGCCCATGGTTGCATCAAACTTCAGCTTGGTGGAGATGGAAAAATCCTCAGTTGTCCCAGGATTCCTCAGAAGAAGACTCGGCTTCGTTCCGCCCCAACTTCCTTCTTGAGTCGTTAATTTCATTACATTCGCATTTTTGGGGTCAATCGCCCAATTATCTTTGTTTTCTCTTACCCATGTCCAGCCATTCCCCAAAATCATCGTTTGGCCGCTGATGGTAATTGTCTTACTCCCAGTGACACCAGATCCGTCCTGTGCTGTCGCGATTACTTTCACGGTTCCGTCGTCCTGTGCCTTTAACAACCCTGAAGAATCAATTGTGGCTTTGCCGGTAACGTTTTCAACAGACCAAGAGACTGTTGTGACATCCGCATTGGCTGGAGTCACAGCAGCAGACATTTGCAGCGTGCCGCCTTTCGTTGTAATACTAGTTGCTCCGCCTTCACCCGTTACGGTGATGTCAGTAACGTTTACGTTTCGCCCGCTGTATTCCGTAATGGTTTTCCTGTGGCCAGCATAGGTTACGGCTTCACCAAAATTGTTCACTATATGGGTGATTTCACTTCCCGCCATACCAGCTAAAAACACACTGGTCGCATGTTTAACTTTTACGCCCGGAGTATAAGGGACCTCTATTGCGCTATTCAGTTTCACAGCCGCATCCCTAAAAAAGGAATAAATACCAAGTCCATAGGCTTCGTGTGTTGTCACTGTATCTGCCACTTTATAGGAAGCGTAGCCATTCACAGTACCGTTGTTACTCATCCAGCTACCTTGGTCAGGAACATCATACGGGATTTCGGACTGATAGAAGTACATGCGGCCATGTTCGCCACTCCATAACGTTTGGTATTCATGAAAGTGTTCCACAAACAAACCATATATCGTTACATCGTTCCCGTTTACAACAAGGCCATTTGTGGTCGTATTTAAATCCCACGCAACATCTTTGCCATGGTCGGCCCGCCATACCCAGAAATGATCGCCAATAACATTGTTGCTGTTTATTTTAAGGCTGACGTCAGCTCTGCCGACAGCATCTCCGCCTCCAACCCTAAAGAATAGATCGTGAAGAGATGTAGGATTAGCAGAGTGATCTGCCGAACTTCCTTTCGGTCCGACTTCCATTAAAGTAGGCGAACTTTCAGAGCCGGCATCGAATAGGAGTCCAGCAACTTTTACGCCATCTACATCTGCAACCGATAAAGCGGCAACTCCGCCGTGCGGCATCAGAGTGGCGAATCCAAGGCCAAGCACAACCGTGTCAGGTCTTGTTACTCGAATTGTCTCATTCAGATGGTAAATACCTGGGGTAAACAGAATATGTTTCCCCTGATCAAGTGCTGCATTTATGCTTGCAGCATCAGATGTTTCCGGTTTGGCGATATAGAACTGTTCTATAGGTATTGATTTTCCAGCGGTTGGCCCGTTTGCCCAGGTGGTTCCCTTCGTGTCAGTCTGAAGGTCTGGAACAAAAACATGGTAACGATCATTTTCGTCTATAGTTAGGAAAGGTTTTTCCCTCATAATTGGTGCTTCGTTAATAACTGTATTTGAATTTACAGGCCAGTTAGACTCAGGTGGATTATCGACTCCAAGAAAAAAAGTGTTCCAAAGTCCACCAGACCAGTTTTTCATTTCACTATTTCTAGTAAACCATTGCTGTTGTCCTCCGGAAGTAATTTGATTATCAATTTTGGAATCAGCAAGGAAGCCTCCGCTTGCCCATCCTCCGTCATGAAGCTGCAGATTGCCCTGAACATGCATTCGTCTAAAAGGCACCGCTTGTGATACGGCCCATTTATTGGTGCCAGAGGCAGGTTTAATGGCGAAATTTTCAGCCGCACGCCAAAAGTTTTTGGTAGCATTCCCGGGCGGCGTATTCCACCATTCAGCATCAACCGTTACACCACCATTTATGGTGACATCGTCGGGCATTTGCCCCAGGCCGGCTACATGTGTGTAAAAGCCTACTCTGATGTTTGCGTTATATGTACCTGGCTTGAAGAGTAGAGCATATCTCTCTTTTCCAAATTCATTTGATTCTTGTTTTTTAAACACTTCGTTACTAATTCTTTGAATTTCTGAATCTGGGGTTGATTCATCAAATACATAAACATTGGGGCCAAAAGGTCCAGTAGATGCATCTAGTCCCTCGACTCCATTAGAGATCATTGGTTTGGATGCTTCCGATGATTCTTCTGCACTGGTTATCCCTGGTGTAGCGGTGAAAAGACTTACGAACATAGAGAATAAAAGAATGATAGATAAACTTTTTCGCATATTTGCCTCCTAAAAGTTTAAATTTACCTTTGAACCTAGCTACGAATAAAATTCACTATCTAAAAAGCACTACAATACCAATCCACTCCTTTCCCTATTGTTTTTTCTCCTAGTTTGAAAGCGCTATCTATTTTGAACGCATTGAAGCTTATCGGAGAACATTCATATATTCTTAATGTAACAGCTTTTAAATAATGATTATTTGACTATTTTGAAAATAATTTGACATTCCCAGCCGATTGAAAAAGTATTTAGGTAAAAATATTTTGATTTTAGTCAAATCTCTTTCTTGTTCTGAGTTAACCTAAGAGGTTTAATGGATGGTGTATGATAACAGAAAGAGGTGTTTTCGGTGGAAAAAGCTCCAAACTTTGTCGATCATCTTCATAATGAAAATTTTGAACAGCCCTATCTATCAAAAAGTATTACTCATCATAATATGGTCTACGATAGTGGCAGGGAGAAGGAATCTCTGAGCGGTTTTTGGAATTTTGGAATTGATCAGTATGATACTTGCCTTAGGGCTAAATGGTATGAAGAAATATACTTCGATGATGAAGGTAGAAGGCATCCCATGGATTTCAGCTTTGATGAATGGGAGAAAATCAAGGTTCCTTCCTGCTGGAATACACAAAAAGAGAAGTTTTTCTACTACGAAGGAAGTGCGGTTTACACCCGAACTTTCTTATATACCAACCACGGCGAAGAGAGGGTTTTTATTAAATTTGGTGCGGTCAATTATGACGCTAAAATCTTTTTGAATCGGAAATATCTCGGCTTTCACAAAGGTGGTTCGACTCCCTTCTTTATAGAAGTTACCGGCGATCTGAAGGAAACCAACCGGATTCTTGTAGTGGCAAACAATACACGCAAACCGAGCAATGTTCCTACTGAGAATACAGATTGGTTTAACTACGGCGGTATCTATCGGGATGTAGAATTAATCCGCCTCCCTGCAACATTTATTAAAGATTTAATCATCAGCTTGGTGCCTGGCAGTAATTTATCGAAAATCAAAGTGGAACTCGCTGTTAATGGAACGGAGCTTGACGGCCGTGCAGAATGGACGATTGACGAACTTGGGATTCATACTTCGTTTGAGGTAACTGGCGGAAAAGGATTTTTTGTACTTGATGCACAGCCGGAACTATGGAGTCCTGAGAATCCAAAGCTCTATGCTGTGACGGTTGCTTATAAGGATGATGTCATCCACGAAAAAATCGGGTTTAGAGAAATTCGAGTTGAGGGAACAGACATTCTTTTGAATGGAGAGAAGATTTTTCTTAAGGGAATCAGCACGCATGAAGAAAGCGTGTTGAATGGTAAGGCCATTACGGATGATGAAATTATTGAAAACTTCAAACTGGCCAAGGAAATGAACTGTAATTACATGAGACTTGCTCATTACCCTCATACAGAAAAAGCAGCCAAACTGGCTGATGAAATGGGAATCATGCTGTGGGAGGAAATCCCTGTTTATTGGGCTATCCAATTTCATAATGAAGAAACGTATAAGGATGCTGAGAATCAGCTAACGGAGCTAATTAAAAGGGACCGCAATCGAGCTAGCGTCATTATTTGGTCAGTAGGCAATGAGAATGCCGATTCGGAGGCGAGGCTTAAGTTTATGAGTTCACTTGCCCTAAAGGCGAAGGAATTGGATCCGACTAGGCTTGTGTCCGCTGCATGTATGCTTGATCATGTTAACCATATAATTGATGACAGACTAGCCGAGTACTTGGACGTTATCGGGGCGAATCAATATTACGGCTGGTATCAGACGAATTTCAACGATTTGATCAAGCTATTCGAGAACAGCCTGCTGGGTAAACCAGTTGTAATGACTGAGTTTGGTGCTGATGCCAAGGCAGGACATCGAGGGACAATCGATGACAAGGGTACCGAGGACTGCCAGCTTGACATATACAAGAAACAAGTAGAGGTAATAGGGAAAATTTCTTATGTTAAAGGAACTAGCCCATGGATTCTTTATGATTTTCGCTGTCCTCGGAGACTGCATCCAGTCACTCAAAATTATTACAATACAAAGGGACTGCTTTCTGCAGACAAGAGCTATAAAAAGCCAGCTTTTTACGTCATGCAGGAGTTCTATAAGAATAAATAACGCTATCACAAATGGGTTGCCATCAGTATGGGAAGCTTAGATAGATGAAATGATAAATAGACTGTTATATATTCGAATTGGGAGACAAAGACTCTATCGCTTTTAGCTTAGCGGCGGAGTCTTTTTTTATTCCAGCCCTCATATGGAAAAAAAGATGTAAAAATATTTCCGATATTAGTCAAAAAGATGGTAAATCATGGCCGGGTTTTTCTAGTAAAATTAATTATTCAAAGAACGTCTATGAAAAAAGGGGGAATATCCTTATGGGATCTACCTGGATGGATAAACTTTATAGTCTTTGTCAATGGATTTCCCGTTTAGTCTATGTAAATCTTCTCTGGCTCCTTTTTATGGGGATTGGTTTGTTTGTTCTTGGGGCAGCTCCGTCAACAGTGGCGATGTTTTCCATTTTTCGCAAATGGATTAAGGGGGAAACTGGTATACCTGTCTTTTCGTTTTTTTTGGAAAACTATAAAAAAGAATTTTGGAAGGCGAATTGTCTGGGAACTGTGTTAGCAGGAATCAGCATTGTCTTATATCTTGATTGGCGTTTAATTAGTTCCTTACAAGGATTTTTGCAGCCGGTCTTAATAGGTTGTTTACTTGGTGTTGGTTTCCTGTTTCTGGTTGTCATGATTTATATTTTCCCAGTGTATGTCCATTACGAATATAAGACGCTGCAATATATTAAAACGGCATTTCTTATCGGAATCTCTTATCCATTGCATACCGCTACCATGATTTTTTCTGTAATATGTGTAATTTTAATCAGCATTGTATTTAATAGTGTTGGCCTCCTCTTTTTTGGTAGTGGTTTAAGCTATATCCTAATGTATATTTCTAATCTTTTGTTTAGCAAAATCTCGAAACAATATAATCCACTAGCTCCTTAGTGCTGTCTATTTTAACAACCATAGAAATAGACAGCACTGGTGATAATCCTTTTCTTCTTTTTTTCCTATAAACGTAATTGTTGTCAAAATAGTCCTATAACCAGTAAATTTTTTGATATACTCGTAAAAATTGAATTTGCTACACTTTTTATGTAAGGGTTTCCAATATATTAGGTAGGGGGAAAAGTAATGAAGAAAAAACTTTGGTCAATGTTAATCTTCACCATGTTAGTTTGTCTTGTCCTATCCGCATGTTCAGGAAATGATAACAAGGAAAAGGCATCTTCGTCATCGGATGATCCAAAAAAAGAGGAACAAGTCACGATTAAATTCCATACCCATGGTACGGAAGAAAATTACAACTGGAAGACCACTATCGCGGCATTTGAAGAAAAGTACCCTAACATCAAAGTTGATTTAGTGCTTCTCAGTGAAAAGGGAGATTCGGTGGAAGCCATTAAAAAGCTCGATCTTGCGGCTGCATCTGGAGAGCAACTGGATGTGCTGATGTTTACTGACCCGGCATTTTATGCCCAGCGTGTAGGCATGGGAATGACGGCTCCCATTGATGAGTTCATTAAGGAAGAGGGATATAAGGTTTCCGAAGAATACAAAGTAGATACACAAATTGATGGCAAGTATCATGCGCTGCCAGGTAAATTCAACCCTTGGTATGTTCTTTTAAACAAAGACCATTTAAATGCAGCTGGTCTTGAGGTGCCGAAAGATTGGACATGGGATGAATTTGCTGAATACGCAAAGAAATTGACGCGTGACGGCCATTATGGGACATACTTCCATGGACCACAAAATGGCGGCTGGATGGAGTTTACGAAACTTGCACAGGCGAGTGAGGCTGATAATACTGAATTTATTACTGCGGATGGCAAGTCAAATGTCGGCAATCCATTATTCAAGAAGACGCTTGAACTAAGAATGAAAATGGAAAAAGAAGACAAGTCTGCTGTTCCATATTCTGATATTTTATCTCAGAAGCTTCATTACCGTAACCAGTTCTTTAATCAGGATGCAAGCACCATCGTTATTGGCAGCTGGATGAATACCGAACTTGGCGGGACCGATCAATTCCCGTTAAACTTCAATATTGCAGTTGCGCCATATCCGAAAAATAAAAAAGACAGTAAGGGTTATGCACCGGTTACGACCGACTATATGTCAGTTGCTTCCGCATCAAAACACAAAAAAGAAGCCTATACCTTTATCCGCTGGTATACTACCGAAGGACAAATTGTTCAAGGTAAAAGCGTCCCATCTTGGAATAAAGTAAGTGAAACTGATTTAGCCGGTATTGTCGACAAGATTCTCAGCACCCAAAAAACGCCTGAAAAAGTCGATAAAGACTCTCTGATTTTCGTTTTACAAAATGCAAAATCATCTAAGATTATTCCACCGGTATCCTATCAAGCGGAAATCTATAAAGTGATCAGTGAAGAGTATGAAAAATTGACATTTGGCGAGCAGGATATTGACAAGACGATTAAAGCTTCAGAGGAAAGAGTTCAGGAGATTATTAAAAACAACAAATAATCATAGACAATTAGTTGAATTAAAATGATAATTTATTAAGAGGGGTTGTAATTTATTACAGCCCCATCTTTCTATTAGAAAGGGGGACCTCATGTGTGGAATAAAAAACAGCGTATGAAGGCACCTCGTTCTTTTCGTTTTAAAGTCATTTTCATTTCGATTATTTGTTTGGTCATCCCTGCAACGATTACGCTATTTATCTATAACTATCTAACAAAAGATACGTTAAAGAATCAGGCGCTCGCCAATGCGAACCGGGAACTGACAATCGCAAATGAATATGTAGAGAAACTCTTGAGAGATATGATGTACATTGTCAATTTTATTCAACTCGATGCCGAAATGAATACCATTTTAAAAGGCGTTGACAAAAGTAAACCAGAATCCGATTCGGATTATAAACGGTATATCGATGAAAGCAAAATTAATCGAACGATTGAAAATATAACATTGGTCGGAGAAAAAGCGTACGTAACGATTATTTTAAAAAATGGGAAGTCGTACACCAACTATTCTTATTATGAATTCGACCCTAGTAACTTAGTGACGAAAGATTGGTTTAAGCAATTAAATAAATTACAAGGATATGAGTCGGCCTGGATTGCAAGCCAGCCGACCATGATTAATTCCGAACAAAGGAACAATCCTTACCAAATATCAGTTGGAAGGACCTTAAGGGACGAAAACTTAAAGATTTATGGGTATGTACTCGTCACCATCATGGAAAACAAGGTGAATCAAGTATTTGAAAAGCTTCATGGTAGTGAGGAAATGATGATTCTGGATTCATCAAACCATATCATTTCTCATCAGGAGGATTCCAAAATCGGTGACCTATTTCAATATAGTGACCAACTCGTGAAAATAAATTCCTCTAATATTTTCCAAATATCAAATCGAAATTATTTAATTGCGGAACACAATATTTCATTTGTGGGATGGAAGTTGGTCTCGATTATTCCATATAAACAAGCTGTAAACCAAATTAATGAGATTTTTAATAAAGTGTTTATTGTTCATGTTCTTTCTTTTACCATTTTTCTTCTTTTGATGACGTATCTGTTGCGAACGATCACGAAACCAATGGTCTACTTAGGGACTATTGCTGAGGCGGTTAAACGGGGCAATTTATCGATTCGTTCCCGCCTTCGGAGCTACGATGAGGTTGGGAGATTGTCTGAATCCTTCAACCATATGCTGGACCGTGTCAATGAAATGATTGAGGAAATCAAATTTACACAGGAAAGAAAACGAAAAGCAGAGCTGGCGATGCTTCAAGCACAAATCAACCCCCATTTCCTGTTTAATGTCCTTAATTCGATCCGAATGAAGGTATTGGTAAAAGGAGATAAGGACAGTGCAGAGATGATCAGTTCCTTGTCCAAATTGCTTCGTATGACAATCGACAAAAATAAAGAAATAGTCACGTTTCGTGAAGAAGTCCAAATTATCTCAGACTATATCAATATCATGAATATGCGGCAAAAAGAGAAGATCAATGTGGAAATACAGGTCGATGAAGTGTCTTATTCAGAGCGGTTTCCACGGTTTATCCTTCAGCCGATTATCGAAAATTCCATTATTCACGGCCTTAATCAGGGAGCAGGAACGATCATTGTAAAGTCAGAATTGGCAGAAAATCAGTGGGTGATTAAGATTGAAGATAATGGACTGGGGATGGATATGGAAACATTAAGTCTATTGCGAAGCAGGTTAAATCAATCGAATGGAATCGAACAAGGCAATCATGAGAATAATAAAGGGTTCTCATCATTGGGACTGTCAAATGTTTATGAACGAATGTTTATCACCTTTGGAAGATCATTTCAAATGGATATTCAAAGTTCACCTGGAGTAGGTACAAAGGTCATTTTAACCATTCAAAAAGGAGGAAATGCTGATGTACAAAGTAATGCTAGTTGACGATGATTATCCGGTATTACAATTGTTATCCGAAGTAATTGAATGGGATCAGCTTGGAGTGACACTAAAAAGCATGCATGAAAATGGCGCCAGTGCCTTTGAAAAAGCGTTAGCGGACATGCCTGATATATTAATCACGGATATTGGCATGCCGAAAATGAATGGCATTGAATTGACGCAGAAATTAAAGGAGTTAAATCCTAATTTACAGGTTGCGATTTTATCATGCCATGCCGATTTTGAATATGCCCATCAGGCACTCAGGCTGCAGGTCCAAGATTATCTGATTAAAGACACCTTTGTCCCTGAGGAATTATCCGATCTTATAAGGAAATTTAAGAAAAATCTCGATGAAAAAAACAATAAAGCCTCGAAGGTAATCGAGCTAAAACAGATGTTTAATCAAAACAAGGAGAGTATTAAAGAACGGTTCATCAGGAAAACCATCGACTCTTCTGACCTGAATGAGAAAGAATGGCTGATAGAGGCAAAAACGTTTGGCCTTGATTTTGGCAAGACCGGGTATATGGGCGCCATTGCGATGATTCATCATTTCCAAGTTATAAAGGAGAAATTTAAATCAGAAGATGCGCTGACATTTGCGATTAATAATGTTGTATCAGAAAAGGTTGGAAGATTCCGGCAAGATTCAGTCCATTTTCAGCTGGGTGCCAGGGAGTTCTTTGTATTTATTCCCTCCTCTTTAAAGTTAAAAAAGAGTTCAGTTTCTGATGTTAGGGAATGTTTGAGAAGAATTCAGCAATCAATAAAAAGTACACTTAATATATCGTTATCGTTTGTTATTGGTGAAGGCTGCAGTACGATGATAGAGTTTAAGCGGGAGTTAGTGCTTTTAAAGAATAGCAAGCATCAAAGTTTTTATTTGGAGCCTGGGGAGATTGTAGAAAGAAAGGAAATGCCTGAGGCACGATCTGAAGATTTATTGTCCAAATATGATGAGGCTGCAGCACATATGAGAGAGTTAATGATGCTTAGGGATCAGGATAGCATTAATCGTTTTGTTTCCAAATGGATTTCGTTTCTAAAACATGGTCAGTTCCCACCTGAATTGGTAAAAGAATGGGTCCTTAAATTAGTATTGGATTTGAGGGTAAAGCTGAGCGCATTACAGTTTTTTCGGGCCCAACAAACGATTGAATCCATGTACGAAGAAATTTTAGAGGTAAAATTTTTGGGTGAGTTGGAGTCATGGCTTATAGATAATTTTCATTCTTTCCTCTCCTTGGTTAATGAAGTATATGAGCAAACTCGGCGTAAAGAAATCTTGGATGCTTTTAAATATGTGGCAATGAATCTGGAGAAGAAGATTAGCTTGGAAGAGGTTTCTAGCCACCTGTATTTAAATCCAAGCTACTTTAGCCGCTTGTTCAAGAAAGAAGTTGGAGAAACGTTTGTAGAATACGTCACGAAGATAAAAATAAACCGGGCAAAGGAATTGCTAGAACAAACAACAGACTCCGTGGGAAAAATATGCGACAGGCTTGGTTATGATAATCAAAGCTATTTTATCAAGATATTTAAAAACTATGTCGGCGTCACCCCTATCGAGTATCGGGGCGGGAAGGGATGACAAAAAGTCCAGATCATTTCGATGCTGGATTTTTTTCATTCTCAAAAAAACTCACATATAGGAAGAAGTCAAAATTGTGTATGTATTTATCAAAATACCGTTAATAGACGAATCTGCCATTACTTTATAATAGAAATATACTAAAAATCGAGGTGAAGACAATGAGTTTAAAAACTGAACTCACCACACCTGTAAAGGTATCAGAAGCTCCAAAACAGAGAAAGGTCCGTAAGGAGAAAACTGAAAATTTAATAGGCTTGCTTTTTGTATCGCCAATGCTCCTCGGGGTTTCCATCCTAGTGATGCTCCCAATTATCGCTACTTTTGTTCTTAGTTTCGTAAACTGGAGCTTTATCACCCCGCTCTCAGAATTGAAATGGGTGGGATTCGATAATTTCATCAGATTGTTCCAAGATAAAGCCTTTTTAAAATCACTTATGAATAATGCAATCTTTATCTTAACTGTACCGACCTGCATGATGATTTCACTCCTATTGGCTATTATCATTGATCGAAATGTATTTTTCAAAGGATATTTTAAAGTAGCCTTTTTTATGCCGTATATATCAAGTATTGTAGCTATTGCGGTTGTCTGGCAGGTTCTCTTTCATCCATCAGCCGGGCCGATAAATCAGGTACTTATGTCCTTGGGAATGGAGAATCCGCCGAAATGGATTGCTGATCCCAATTTTGCTCTCTTTTCTATTATGCTTATTCAGGTATGGGTATCCATTGGTTTTAACTTGATTGTCTATTTAGCAGGACTGCAGAACATTCCAAAGGATTTATATGAAGCGGCAGATATTGATGGCGCAAATGCCTGGGTGAAGTTTCGATACATTACTTTGCCGATGATTTCACCCACGTCATTCTTCTTATTTATCACCGGCATTATTGCAACCTTTAAGGTGTTTGACCTTATTGCCGTACTGACAAAGGGTGGGCCAATAAATTCTACCTCCATGATTGTCTGGAATCTGTATGAAACCGCTTTCGTTAATTTGAAGATTGGCCCAGCTTCAGCCATGGCTGTTGTACTCTTCGTAGTTGTATTCACAATTACGGTAATTCAATGGGTCGGGCAGAAAAAATGGGTGAATTATTAAGGGGGGGAAGACATGGCAAGGTCATTAATTATTAGAAAAAGTATTATCACAATCATTATGCTCGCCTGCAGCATCCTGTTCCTATTACCATTTGCGTGGATGCTTTCGGCATCTTTTAAAATTGAAGCAGATGTCTTTAAATTTCCAATTCAGTGGATTCCGGAAAGATGGAATGGTGTAGCTAATTATAAGGAAGTTTGGTTTGGAAAACATCCATTTTACATTTATTACTTGAATACGATTAAAGTAACGGTACTAACTACACTGATCTCCGTTACCATATCTTCACTTGCCGCTTACGGTTTTTCTAAGGTCAAATTCCCATTGGGAAAAGTCCTGTTTATTTTTGTATTGGCAACTTATATGGTACCGCAGCAGGCAATTCTCGTTCCCCAATTTATTTTATACCGAAAAATTGGCTTATTCGACAGCCATTTGGGATTGGTGTTACTCGGCAGTTTTAGTGTTTTGGGAACGTTTATGCTGAGGCAATTTTTTATGAGTATTCCTAACGACTTGATTGAAGCTGCAAAAATTGATGGTGCAGGGCACTGGAAGATATTTTGGTCCATAGCTATGCCAATTGTTAGACCGGCAATTGCGACGTATGGGATACTCAGATTTATTTGGACCTGGAATGACTATCAAAACCCACTGATTTTCTTGCGTACTGACAGTTTATTAACAATTCCGGTAGCAATGCAGAAATTCTCCACCATCAATGGTGAATTTTATTCCTTGATTATGGCGGCAGCAGTATCAGCGATTCTGCCGTTAGTGATCGTCTTTATTATTGGCCAGAAACAAGTGATTGAAGGGATTGCATTAGGAGGAGTAAAAGGGTAAGGAGCTAAGTTCGCCCCCGATCATCGGAATCTAAGTTCGTAAAAGCGGTTATCCCAAATAGGAAGGCCGCTTTTTTTGTTGTAAAACGAAAGAATATCAGTCTTTACATAGTAGATCATGCAGAAAGCCATGCTCACGACAAAAGAATGGCTGCGATAGAAATGCTTTAAAGGTTTACCTGTGATAATAATGATTGGCGATTTGTACAATAAGTAGAATTCGACAAACCTCATGGTTCCCCCAGTAAATAACAGAACAGGCCTGTCCCAGGTAGCAGGGGCAGGCCTTCCTTTTACTTAAACGTGACATTTACCTTATAACCAATATTCTTAAAAAATTCCTTTAACACTTTTTCTGCATTTTTCTCTGCAGTATCTAGTAAACCAATAGATTTGGCTTCTTTACGCATTAGCTCTTGTGCCTCAGCGGCCTTGTCAAACCCCTCATCCATTTTAGTATCAGCACGGAAAAGCCCACCATTTTCATAGGTTATTATTTTATCCATCTGTAATGACGGTTCCTGGATGAGCTTGGCAGGAGGAAGGGTAATATCTATTACTTTTGTTTTTTCATTAATATCCATGTCCTTAGAAGTAATCCCTTTCAAATCAACACCAGCAATGACCGTCCCAGGTACAATAAATAATAGTTCTCGCTTCGTTCCTGGCAGATTCTTAGCGATGTCTTTCCCGAAAATCTTATTATCCTCTTTGTGTATAACTGCCTTCATATGAGCTTCAGCTGTTGCCAATGTGGATAGCTCTTGAACATGTTCAACAAAGATGACAGACTCTTGTTTGGAGTTACTGCCCGTAAATAGCCAAATTCCAATTCCTGCTAAAGCGAGGACTAATAAACCAAGGATGGCCAAAATAATATTTAATCTACCCGCTTTTAAGAAAAACTTAAATTTTCCTTTCGGTGGAGAAAAGGTCCTTGAGTTATAATCTACCGCAATAGCTGCCGCACTTTGCTGTTGTGCTTCCTTTAATTCTATTAATAGTCTTTCTAGCTGTGCAATTTTTTCGTCTTTTTCTCTATTTGTATCCATCTTTTTCACCTTTATCCTTATCATCCACTAATCTATTATGTGAGGAATTTTAATAATGCCTCACATAAAGAAATTTTATACTAGTATTTTGGGGTCAGTCCCCAGCTGCTTTAAAGCTTTACCTGAATGGGGACTGCCCCCATTTTTTAAGCGGTCTTTTTCAAATATTTTTAGTTGTACTAACCGGCAAAATGGTCCTAATTGAACTCTTTTTTTATCAATGATACCCCTCCAATGTAAAATTATCCCTTATCTAAAAATATACCAAACTTTTGAGTGAATAAGGAGTTAATAGTTCAGTAGAAATAATTTTTTTGTTTATCGATTAAAAGGGGTATTCAAAGAGAAGAGTGGCCCTACTTGGAGTGATGACTCTCTTTACATATAAGCAGTGATCCCCTTTTCCGTAAGCTGATCGTTGAATTGAAAGGCCATTTCCTCATAGGACTTAATGGTTTTTTTAAAACGTTTCCCCCATTTTTTATCAACATAGATACGCTTTTTGAAATTTGATAAGGTACTAGGGATAGTGTCGAAAGGGATTTTGGCGAGAATTGTCGAATTACTTACTACTTAAGAAAACTTCAACAGGAAAAATAGTAAGTGTGTTTATATGGGAGTTGAGAATACAATGCAAGTAATTACGCTATGCGGTTCGACAAAATTCAAGAAACAGTTTCGAGAAATGGAAGCTGCCCTTACACTGCAGGGGAATATTGTATTAAGCCTTGGTTTTTTCGAACAAAGTGAAGGGATAAAAACAACCAAAGAGCAAGAAAAACTCTTTGAGGAACTGCATCATCGGAAGATTGATATGTCGGATCAAATCGTGGTCATTGATGTTAACGGATATATTGGAACCAGCACAGAAAAAGAAATAGAGTATGCAAAAAGTAAGGATAAGGTTATACGATATTATTCTGAAATCATACAGAAGTAGTCCTTTTGCATATGCTAGAATGAGTTACATTATCTGAGTAAAAAGTATAAAGAGTGTCAAAATGTTATAATTTAAGTGCTGTCACGCCCCGTCATTTGTCGATTTGACAAGATTCGGGTGGTGCCAGGCACTCTTTTAAAGAGGGAAACAATATGAACGAGTCTGTTTTCACTATTTTAATATTAGTTTGTTTGGGGATCCCTATTGCAGGCTTTGTCATTTTGCTTTTGTTAGGTTTTTTTGGCAAAGAATTCGATTATCTCCAAATTGAAAATAAGAAAATGGAAATGGAGAAGGAATTGCATCGGGTGGAATATTTGCAATTAAGCCAGCAGATTCAGCCGCATTTTTTGTTCAATTCCCTCAATGCGATGCTGTCGTTAAACCGCCTAGGCAGAAATGTGGATGTGGAGCACGCTTTAGAGGAATTTTCGAAATTTGTTCGTTATAAATATACGGAAAAGGATGCACTTGTCCCATTTCAAAAAGAATTGGCCTATACCTCGCACTATATTTCGATTCAAAAGATCCGGTTTGGGGATCATTTGCATTTGAAGTATGAGATCGATCAAAATGCGGAACCTACTTATTTGCCTCCCTATGTCCTCCAGACGTTGGTGGAAAATGCGTTTAAACATGGGTTAGAGAAAAAAATCGGCCGAAAAGAATTAACCATTTTGCTTAAACGAAAAGGGAGCTGGGTGACCTTATTTGTCTGTGACAATGGTCCTGAGTTTGTTGTCGGAGAAAGTCCCCATCTAGGCGTAGGGCTGGAGAATATCCGTAAACGGTTGACGTTAATTTTTGATTTATATACGGAAGTTTCGATTTCAAGGGAGAAGGGTGTAACCATCGCAAAAGCGGTTTGGCCGTACACACCGGAGGGGAGAACATGAACATATTACTTGTGGATGATGAACAGCTGGAATTGGAACAGCTGCACTATTTAATTCAGCAAAGATATCCATCCTGGACTGTTTATAAAGCAGAGGATGCAGTGCAGGCAAAGAAAGTGCTCAAGCAGCATCAGATTGATTTAGCCCTCTTGGATATCCACTTACCTGGAGAGTCAGGCTTGGATTTGTGTTTATATATTAAGGAGAATTATGAAACGGAATGTATCATGATTACCGCGTTTGAAACGTTTCAATACGCAAAACAGGCGATTCGTATGCATGTCTTCGATTATATCGGAAAACCTGTGATCAGCGAGGAATTTTATCAGTCATTAGACCGTTTTAGGGAGCAGTATGGGTACTTGGAGGGAGTCTCACCGGCGGTTAAACAGGTCATCGATTTGATTCGAAAAAACTACTCCTCTAAATTAAACTTGAAGGATTTATCTGAGCAAGTACATATGGCACCAACCTATTTAAGTAGGAAGTTTTCTGAAGAACTGGGAATGAGCCTGCAGGAATTTATTATTTCGTTTCGGATTGACAGGGCGAAGCAGCTGTTAAAGGAACATCCGGATTGGAGTATTCATAAAATTGCCGAGGAAACCGGATTCGCAAGCTTGCACCATTTCAGCTCTACGTTTAAAAAATTGGTGTCCATGTCACCTAGCCGGTATAAGGAGAGCTTGGTTCATGATTGATTGGTATATGATTTTATTCTTAGCGGCGGGGATCATTATTTTTGTTTTAAATAAGGTAGCCGAGCATCGGACGCCGCACGAATACCTCTTACTAGGGGGAAAATACGGAATCAAGCAAGGGACGATTTTGTTGTGGGCTTCTTTCTTTGGCGGCTATTCTTTATTCATGCCGGCTTATTTCGTCTACCATTTTGATCTACTAATCAGTGTGGGATACTTTTTATGCTTTTCCTTGTTTATTTATTTCGTGACGGCAGGGGTTTTAAGAAAATCTCAAATGAATGGTGTTAATGAACCGGTATTGACGCAATGGTACCGAAATAAGTTTACAGCAACTGGATTTCGGTTCTTTTTGCCTCTCTTAATCGTCGCCAATCTGGACGGTTTATTGTTGCAGCTTACCTTGGCTAACAAGTTATTTCGGCTCTGGTTTCCACAGCAACCGGGTCTTTTTGTTGCTTTAATCCTGCTTTTTTGCGTGATTATTGCCGGATTAGGAGGCATGTTTACGATTTACCGGACGGTTCATTTGCTTTTATTCATATGCGGGTTTGCCTTTTTGTTTGTTCCTTTATTTTTATATCTGAAGGATGGAATTCATCCGATTTTCGAAGCCTATCTTACCTTTAAAAACAACGATCAAGGCTTGGGTTGGGCGGACATGTTGACGTTATTTGCTGCCTTGCCGCTTGCTTTTATAGGCTGGCTGTTAACAAATTCATTTTTCGTTCAAGTATTGATGTCGATTAAAGGAAATTATCGGATTCCTTCGCTGAAGCTATCCATTTTTTGTGCCGCATCGATCCCAGCTTCCATTTTAATATACGGTATTTATATGGTGAGTAAATATCACCCTGATTCTTTTTTCTTATTTAGTAGTGAACTGATGCGGAATTCATCTGGGATAATCCTATTTTTAATTAGTTTAGTTTGGCTGTCCGGTGTGGTTCATTCGCTCGTGATTTCTTTGTATTCCATGGCATCGCTTTTTCTATATACTTTTCCAAACCGATGGCATCCTGCAAAGAAAATCAGGATCATGTACCTCATGGTGATGGTACTTTCACTGCTTGTCTATATCAGCCAATATTGGCTGGTCAACTACGTAACGATTCTTTTTGTCGGCTATCTTCTGTTTTATTTGACCGTTTCTTTCCCTTTAAGGGCTTTGGTAGGGAGCGATAAGAAATATTCCTATGGGCTGGCTAGTTTCATAGCCCTTTTTTGGTGCCTTGGCATTATCCTATTCCTTGTCAGTCAAAGCGTTTTTTTAGCTGTAAAGATGACGATCCTGTTTTCTGTGGTTTGTACGGCCGGACTTAAATTATCAAACTTTTCAAAAATGGGCAACATTTTGCAAAAGTAGGTTAAGAAAACACAAAAATAATTATCTAAATCTTCCTATAATTGAAATAAAGGAGGATGATAGAAATGACGGAGACACTAACACGTGGATCATATATTTATGAAATGAGTAGCAAACATCAACCTGCTATTCGGGTTAAATCTGGCAGTGAAGTGATCGTTGAAACGTATGATTGCTTTTTAAATCAAATTACCTCTGATTCGGCGACGTATTCTTCGATTGACTGGAATCAAATTAATCCGGCAACAGGCCCTATTTTTGTCGAGGAAGCCGAGCCAGGGGATATTCTGGCAGTTCACATTTCGAAAATTGAATTAGCTGATCAAGGAGTCATGGTAACCGGTCCTGATTTAGGTGTGATGGGCAAAAGAGTTTCCAATTTTGCCATTAAGATGGTGCCGATTGAAGATAACCATGCGATCTTTAATGAAACCATCCATATACCGTTAAATCCTATGATTGGTGTAATCGGCGTTGCCCCAAAAGAGGGGGATGTTGCCTGCGGAACACCTGGTGATCATGGCGGAAATATGGATACCACTTTAATCGCCGAAAATGCGACTGTTTATTTCCCGGTTTTTCATAAGGGGGCATTATTTTCATTAGGAGATTTACATGCTGCCATGGGTGATGGCGAGGTGGGGGTATCGGGAATTGAAATCCCTGCGAAGGTAACCGTGACCTTATCAGTGATTAAAGGGGAATCGCTGCGGACGCCGCTTGTGGAAAACGAAGAGGGCATCGCTTTCATCGTGTCTAAGGAGACGCTGGATGAGGCTGCTGATTCAGCGGTAGAAGAAATGGTGGATTATTTACTGGAAAGAACGGAAATGTCAATTGAGGAAATTGCCATGCTGCTAAGCGCAGCCGGTCAAGTTCAAGTAAGCCAAATTGTGGATCCACTGAAGACGGCAAGATGTTATGTACCGAAAAGTATCTTAACTAGTCTTCAAATCGGGAAAGTATTTTAAGGGGGGGGAAGTTACATGGAAGCAAGAAAAGTAGCAGCTCCCGCACAGAAGCCACTATATAAACAAGAATTAAAACGTTCTCTTACCTTTTGGGACTTACTCATTTATGGAATGGTCTTCATGGTGCCGATTGCTCCGTTTGGCATTTACGGCTCTGTCGCGCAAGGCTCCAATGGGATGATTGCCCTCGCGTATTTAATCGGGATGGTTGGAATGATTTTTACAGCGTTCAGTTATGCCCGAATGTCAGAAGCGTTCCCAATCGCGGGTTCCGTTTATTCTTACGCCCAAAGAGGCATTAATGATTCGGTTGGCTTTATTGCCGGCTGGCTCATTTTACTGGATTATATTTTTGTTCCGGCATTATTATATTTAGTCAGTGCATCCGCCTTACATGATATGGCTCCGGGAGTTCCGCTTATCGTCTGGGTAATCATTTTTATCGCCATTAATACGGTCATTAATATCCGGGGGATTGAATTTACGGCGCGGGCCAATAAAATTATCGTCATCTTGGAATTAATCATCTTAGCCATATTTGTGATTGTTGGCATCGTGGCCATAGCTAAAGGGGTAAATGGAGCAGAAGTGACCATTAAACCATTATATGATAAAAGCCATTTTAGCATGAGTATGGTCATGGGGGCTGTTTCCATTGCGGTGCTTAGCTTCTTGGGATTTGACGGGATTTCCACATTGGCTGAAGAAACGAAGGATGGCAGCAAATCGATTGGGAAAGCGTGTATTTATGCTCTGTTAACGGTCGGTGCCTTATTTATTATCCAAACATGGGTAGCAGCCCTTATTTGGCCAGACTTCAAAAGCTTTGATAATCCGGATGTCGCCTTCTATCAAATTGCTGAAGTAGCTGGCGGAACATGGCTTAAATATGTAACGATCTTAGCAACTGCCCTCTCTTGGGGAATTGCAAACTCGTTGGTGGCACAAGCTGCGATTTCTAGAATCCTGTTCAGTATGGCAAGAGATCGCAAGCTTCCGCAGATTTTAGCAAAGGTTCATCCAAAATATCAAACACCCTATATTGGAACCATTGTTATTGCGATTCTGTCTGTTATTGTAACGGTTGCGTTTGAATCACAAATAGGAGCATTGTCTTCCGTTGTTAACTTTGGGGCATTATCTTCCTTTTTATTCTTGCATTTGTCCGTAATCAACTATTTCATGCGGAAAAAGCAAAGCAAGGATTATGTCAAACACTTGATCCTTCCAATCATCGGATTCATTATTATTGGTTATGTTTGGATTAACCTGGATCCACTTTCTAAGCAACTTGGCTTTATCTGGCTGGGAATTGGCATTGTCTATTTAATTGTTTTGAAGCTAATGAAGAAGGATACTGGCTTGAAATTGGATTAGGCTGGCGGGCAACTATTTTAAAATTGTCCGGACAAAGGAGAACCACCGATGGAATGATTAATCGGTGGTTCACTTTGTTTTTTAGTAATAACTATCAAAAGAGTGCCTGTCACGACCCGCACTTTGTCGTTTTCTTTTCGACATTAATCGGGTGGTGCCAGGCACTCTTTTTCAAAACGACAATAGCTAAATAGCACATATTTTCGTCCTATTATATGTAAAGGCTTCAACTATTGATATGGTTGGAAAACTGTTCGAACGTTTGTTTAAATACAAATAAAGGACTTTTTTCAAGCTCGTTCATCCAAGCTCTGAGAAAGTTTTAAAAAATTTTATAAATTCCTCCAACACTTTGCGGTCTTAAACCGTTAACTATATGAGAACGCAGAATTAAACAAAGTGTCTTCGCTTAAAGCGAAAGCGCCGGGGCAGTCTCCGAGTAAAAATTCTTCATTCATAACCCAAATTATGAAGTGATAAGAAAAGAGCAAGCGCTCTGTTCAACAATGTATGACCTCCTCGAAAAAGCTAACGCTTTTCCTTCGTGCGATGCTTATGCTGCCGAAGTCTTCCTTATGGAGCGCTTCAACTGAGATAAAGCAAACACGAAGAGCGCAGCGCATTCGTGTTTGACTTATCGTAAGGGTGAAGTGCGAAGGACACTAGCCGCTAGGGCTTTGGAGCTAGATAATCCTCAAAGTCAAAATTTATACTTCCTTATCTTTTAAAAAAACAAAAGTGAGTGATCAAAGTGGAAGTGAGTGATTTATATGAAAAGTTAAAAGACGATCTTCACCGCTTTGCCCGGTCGATAGCTAGGCATGAACAAGAAGCGAATGACCTTGTTCAGGATGCTGTGCTTAAGGCACTTAGGGAAGAACAGCTTCTCACTTTACCGGACTATAAGCAGCGGGCATGGTTCTTCCGTGTCATGAAAAACAAAATGATTGATGAACGAAGAAAAGAAAAATGGTTAACTGAGTGGGAGGACGATTTAGATTTTTCCATTCGGGAAGCGGCCCATAGCCACCAAGAAATAACGGAACTCTTATCCTGTTTGCCACAGGAAATAAGTGATTTAATATTCAAGCGCTATTGGCTGGGGCTTTCCAGCCAGGAAATCGGTAGTCAATTGGGAATTCCAGCCGCAACGGTGCGTTACAAACTTCATTTAGCCATCAAAAAATTAAGAACGGTACTAGAGGAGGAAAAACAATGAATCAACGAATTGGAAATGTTGGATTATTAAATTTGCTGGATGCGACAGAAGAAAGCATTAAGGGAATTGAACGAATTGAAAATGTCGGAATGGTACTTTATCGAAAAGGGAATGCCCATCTTTTAACGGGGTTGAATATTGGAAATATTGGTTCGACCTGTGAGTTACCGGAGGGCTATAGCATTTTAAATGGAATACTGAAACTTGATCAGGCATACCTGAACTCTATTTCGAAATCGATACATCTACTGGTGAACGGCGAAGTCATCGTTGACAAAAACATTCAACCTGATGATTTGAAAATAGGGCTGCTTCATTTAATGGTGAATGGGAAGGTTTATTGCCCTGATCATCTCTCCGGCATACTAAGCGCTATTATCTCCAAAGGGGCATTTGAGCTTGAAAGCTATCAAGAGACACCGCCACGGTTGGAAAGCGGTAAATTCACTTTAACAAATTCCTTCCTCCGAGCCATTGATGAGCAAGCGTATTTAGTTATAAGTGGAGTTCTTTCCTTTTCAAAGGATTTAAACATGGAGAAATTTGACGAAAAAATAAGCAGGTTGGAGGTTAACGGAAAAATCTCTCTTTACGAAGAACAGGAAGCCTTTTTATATAAAAAAGCAGCTTCTTTAGCGGGCTGTAAGATAGAGGTGATTCCGGCAGGTTATGAGGTGTTAAATAGGACGCTCCGGTTAAATAACCGTTCGATTCGCCGTTTTAAACAGAAAAATTTATATACTAAAAAGCCGATTTTATTTGATGCCGATGTACAAAGAGATATAATCACCGAGACCATTGCCAAGGTTCATTCCACATCTATTATCGTTTGCCATGAGCAGATAGAAGATCTTATGTATGAACTCACAAGCTCGTTGGATACAGAAATATTATCTTATGAACATAGCTTTATCATGATTGAGGGGGAAGAAGTCTGGTCGAACGAACAATTCCTAGCTTTAGATGAACCGGCCAATTTTATCGTTAATGGCAAGCTTGTTCTTGATAAAGATGTAAGCGAAGAGGTACTGAGAAATAAGGTTACCGAAATAGATAACCTGGGGGAAATAACGGTCCGAGATAAGAGATTAAAAGGTGTTCTTCAAAACATCGTCCGAGTAAATACAGGCATTGTTGAAGAAGAAAAGGTAAAAGAACAAGGGGCGGCTCTTCATAATGTTGGTAAACTATCTCTTTAAGAAAGGGATGAATAGAAATGTTTCTTGTAAATGAATATACTCTCAAGCAACGAATGAAAGATGTCCAAGAGGGGTATAAACAATGCCAGTCGGAGCAGTTTAGATGGGTTGGGAAACAGAGAAATAGAAGATCGTTTTGGAAAAAACTCTTGACTTGTGTAGTTGGCCGCGGTGAAAAGGTTGTCGTGAGCAAGGGAAGTAACCGGCATCTTTAATGAGAGAGTAGCTTTGGGTGGAAAATACTTTAATAAGAGATAAAAGAACGATGCTCTCGAAATAAGAGCATCGTATTTTTCTATTGAAGTTGTCGGTCTTATGTCTTAATTGGAAGGGAATTTTATAGAAAGTACTTTTTCACTACCGCCCCGTTAGTTCAAGATGAAGCCTTGAAGTGATACAAATAATATAAATAAAGAAGCAACTATACTAATCAAACCATAACCCTTTCGTCCTTTCCGAAATTCTTCTAATCCCATTACTAGAATAAGAGAAAGGCTTTACTCTAGTTAAAGTAAAGCTATCAGTTTGTTGAAGGACAAAGTTCCTCTCAATATGAAACAAGAAAAATTATTTCTTGGATAGATAATATCGTTCATTTGCAAAAAAATATAGTACCTGCTGAATATTGTGATCTTCAAATTGACGTTTTATCAGGTCAACCTTCTGCTTCGCAGCTTCGGTCTATTATTCATTTTTAATTTTGTAGCAAAAACATTGTGGGTTATTCAATTTGGGAAAAAAGGACGTTGACAACTCCGTCCTACAAGTGTAGTCTTTATTGTGGATTACACTTGTAGGATGGAGGAGAAAGATGAAGAAAGCAGAGTGCAATATATCTGATGCAGAGTGGATTGTAATGAAGGTGCTATGGGAAGAAACTCCATCTCCATTAACTTCTGCGAAGATAGTAGAGGCTGTAAGTTCTAAGAAGAAATGGAGTCCCAAAACAATTCATTCATTAATAAGTAGACTGGTAAAAAAAGGTGCTATAGGTGTAAATAAGGAGATGCCTCTTTATGAGTATTATCCTTTGGTAGATAAAAGAGACTGTGTACTGGAAGAAACAAGGTCGTTTCTGCAAAAGGTATACGATGGTTCTATCCACCTTATGCTCGCCAATTTTATAAAAGAAGAGAAGATTTCTGAGAAGGAAATAGAAGAACTCGAAAGATTGCTTAATAAAAAAAATAACGATTAAAAGGCAGGTAATGGTGCATGGTTTTATCTGCAGTATTTAAAGAAGTCTTATTACTGTCACTTATGGGTAGTATTCTAGCATTGGGGATACTTACGGTAAAGGCGATTTTTAGACAAAGGCTTAGTGCAAAGCTTCATTATTATATTTGGATTTTGCTTGTACTTAGGCTAATACTCCCAATAGACATTCAAAGTCATATAAGCTTTATGAATTTTATTACAATTGAACAGAAGGAACTTGATCCTCATTTAATAGCAGATCAATATGTTCCTAACATAATAACAAACAGTACTATCACAACCGAAAATACACCGTCTATTGAAGATAGTAACGCATTAGCTGATCCAGGTATTATGGGCGCTATTTTTAATTTTGATACTGCAGCGGTGCTGTGGATAATAGGTGTTTTATCAGCTTTATTGTATATTCTATGTGTAAATATCTTGATGATGGCTAAATTCAAAAAGTGTTCAATCTGTGATAGAGAAGATTTACTTGAAATTCTAGAAGTAGAAAAATCAAGACTTAAAATAAATTCAAAGGTAAAAACTATTTATAGTAATTACTTGAAATCACCCGCAGTTTACGGGATGATCCGTCCTAAAATTTTAATTCCAGAGGAGCTTATAGATAAATTAACCCTGGAAGAGTTTAGGTTTGTGTTCAGTCATGAGTTAAATCATATTAAGAACAAGGATTTAGTGGTAAACAACTTGCTTATGATTGTTAAAGCAATTTATTGGTTCAATCCTTTAATTTGGTATTCACTTAATCAGGTAAAACAAGACTGTGAAGTTGCCTGTGATGCGTCTGTCATCAACACTTTGAAGAAAGAAGAAGAAGTCAAAAAATACGGTCAGACTATGATCAATATGCTTAGATTATTCTCAGAGAAAAGAAGTACTACTGGGACATTAGGATATGCAAATAAATACAATAAACGGAGAATTATTATGATTACGGGATTTAAAAAAAGTTCGGCAATATGTGCAGTTTTAGCTGTAACTCTTACAATTATGGTAGGCTGCTCAAGCACCATTAAACCAGGCAGTGCAGATGTTATCCCAAATGAAAATAGCGATACAAATAGGTCAACTCTGTCAGTGGAAAAGGCATCTCATGACGAAGCATCACAAAGCAATACAACGCAAGACAACACAAGTCAAGCAACACAAAGTAATACAACGCAAGGCAATATAAGCCAGGCATCTCAAAGTAATACAACGCAAGGCAATATAAGCCAGGCATCGCAAAGCAATACAACACAAGTCATAACAAGTAAAGCTTCAGCATCGAATAACAATACCGCTGCTTCATCATCTAATGGGGATACTCAAAGAGAGCTTCTTTCAAGTATCATGAAATTGGCAAAGCAGGGTAAAATCATCAACTCAGAGTTTCCGGTTAAAACTACTGTTATAGAAGACATAGAGAAAAAGCTAGGAAAACCGGATAAGGTTGATTGGGTACCTAATGCTAAAGGAAATTATGCTGTATTTTCGAAATACAATGTGGTATTTGGGTTCAACAAAGGGTCACAGATTTTTGAGGCGAGATCCTTTGATAAGAACTTAAATGAATTATCACTTTCTATGGTAAAGAAAGTATTTGGAACTCCGGCATATGATGTGGTAAGTAATGGTGAGGAAATTATAGGGTATGTTGCAAATTCAGAATACAATATTTTGTTAGTATTTCCTAAGCCTTCAAACAGCAATACGGACCCGGTAATGGACCACTACTCTGTGTTTTATCCAAGGGGGACCGTTAATAATATGTCAAACGATCCGGGAAGACAATGGTAATAAAATATGAAACAAAACAGTAACAACTCCTAACAAGCTCTGCTAAAAGCGCAAATATTATAATTAACAACTTAAATAGAGGATGCAAGGATCATGATTTCATCCTCTTATAAGTTAAAGACTTTCTTGAATGGATTAAAAACAAGAATTAACAAGCGGATGATAAACTCGAAAAACGGGAAAAAACGTCATATTAGCTAAAAGCGAACAGTCAGAAAGGGGGAATTGGAGTATGAAAAGACAAAGGAAATCTCGAAATAAACAGCTTATTTTTACGATTCCACTTTTAATTTTAGCCTTAATTATTGGCGTATATTATTATGCAACCAAAGACAATAGTAGTGAACAGACGACACAAAGTACTCAACCTTCTGGTAAAAATACAATGGACTCGAAGAATGATCAGAATTCAAACCTTGAGAAATTAGTAGAGGAAACGTTTTCTCTGTCTAAGGTAGGCAAAGTCCCAAACATTTCCTTTGTTTCTGGTAAAACAAAATGGCAGGAAGTAAATCAAGAGTGGGGAAAGTCCGATCATATTTCGAAAACTGCTAAAGGCAGGTACGAGGAATACGAAAATCATCATGCTACAATCGGCTATGCCGACCAGACTGTAAATGATATACGATCTTATGATTCGGAACTACAAAATATCTCATTAAATGAAATTGAGAAAACTGGTGGACAACCCGATGCCATTCGATACTATAAAGATTCAACGTATGACCAAATGATACTTGTCTATCATGCAACTGCTACTACTGATTTATTATGGATTTTACCAGTAAAAACAGAGCAGGAGCCAAATCCTAAAGTTGACCATATCTCACTCTTTACACAGATTGAAAAGGAACCAAATCAACAAGCACAAGCTGAAAAGCCAAATCAACAAGTAAATCAAAGCATTTCAAAGGTAATTTCTAAAATGAGCTTAGAAGATAAACTTGGCCAGATGATCCTTGCAGGGGTTTCCGGGACTACAATGGATGCAAACGCAAAACAATTAATAAGCCAAATCCATGTCGGAGGAATTATTTTTTACAAAAATAATTTTGAAACCCCTGCACAAGCAGTTCAATTTGCGAATCAGCTAAAATCTGGAAATAGTTCAAGTCTACCGCTTTTACTAGGTGTTGACCAAGAGGGTGGACGTGTGACAAGATTGCCGGGTGGACTTGTTAACTTTCCTCCAAATAAACAGATTGGACAAGTAAACAATCCTGATTTTTCTTTTAAAGTCGGAACACTTTTAGGGCAAGAATTAAAAGAATTTGGTTTAAATCTCGATTTTGCACCTGATCTCGATATTAACAGCAATCCGAATAACCCAGTAATCGGGGATCGATCATTTGGGAACAATGCGGAAATAGTAAGTAAACTTGGGGTTCAAACGATGAAAGGGATACAGTCTCAGAACGTTATCACGACAATTAAGCATTTTCCTGGTCACGGAGATACATCGGTTGATTCCCATCTGGACCTTCCAATTGTAAATAAAAGCCTTAAGGAACTTAAAGAACTAGAGTTAATACCGTTTGAACGTGCGATTAATCAAGGTGCAGATGTTGTGATGGTCGCTCATATCTTATTGCCTCAATTAGATAAAACGAATCCAGGGACCATGTCAAAAGCTATCATGACGGATCTTCTTAGAAAACAACTTGGTTTTACAGGAGTAATCATAACGGATGATATGACAATGGGAGCCATAGCAGAACATTTTGATATTGGTAAAGCATCGGTAGAATCAGTAAAGGCAGGAAGCGATATTATTTTAGTAGGGCATGACTATAATAATGTTGTAAAGATTATCTCCTCTTTAAAAACGGCTGTTCAAAATGGGGAAATCTCCGAACAAAGACTAAATGAAAGTATAGAAAGAATTATTCAACTAAAAAGGAACTATAGCCTTAACGATACGAAAGTAGGAAATCCTAACATAAATGAAATAAATAACTCCATAAATAGTCTTCTGAATAATTATTTACAGTAATTATTAGATAGATTTGTGAGTTAAAAAAGATTACTTATTCCGTATTGGGGTGTACTTCCGGAGAAAGAGATGTTGAAAGAACACTATAGGAGCCTTGAGACAAAGTAAAAGATAAATGTGCTCCAGTTGAATAAGCACCATTCGTATATATAAAAAAATAGGCTCGATTCGCACTAAAATAGGAACCGAGCCTATATATAATTAAACCCACCAGCACCTTGTGTTACCACATACACTCTGCACATGTAGAGTGCGTAACATGGTGGGGTTACGTATTTAACCTGAAATGAATAGAAAACCTACAAGTTTCAGCGATATTTTGGAAGAAAAGTACAGTTGACATGACAGAATCGCCGTGCCTATAATACAACCTAGTGTGTGTATACTAGTATATCAATTTGGAGTGACTATATTGGAAAAGGAAAAGACAGTTACAAACATCAAAGAAATAACAGCAAACCCTGCTCCACTTGGTTTAATGGGATTTGGTATGACAACAATCTTGCTGAACATTCATAATGCAGGTTTCTTTGAATTGAATGCCATGATTTTAGGAATGGGAATATTCTATGGTGGATTAGCACAAGTTATTGCGGGCATCATGGAATTCAAGAAAAATAATACATTTGGAACAACAGCGTTTACGTCCTATGGTTTTTTCTGGTTATCATTGGTTGCCTTAAACATGATTCCATTAATGGGCTATGGTGAAGCAGCTAATTCTTTATCAATGTCCGCCTATTTATTTATGTGGGGACTTTTTACGTTATTCATGTTTATCGGAACGTTGCGTATTAATGCGGCCCTTCAAGTTGTTTTTGGAACACTTACGATTCTATTTTTCTTATTGGCCATTGCAAATTTCACAGGCTCTAGCTTGATTTTAACTATAGCTGGATATGAAGGGATTCTTTGCGGTTTTACAGCCATCTATGCGGCAATGGCACAAGTGCTAAATGAATTATATGACAAAACCCTTTTACCAATTGGTGAAAGGAAAGTACAAGAGCGTTTAGGAAATAACTTAGAAATGAGAAAAGTTATATAGTTTTTAAAGCGAGTGCCTGTCACTACCCGTAATTTGTCGGTTTGTTCTCGACATTATTAGGGTGGTGACAGGCATTCTTATCTAAATTTCTTTTTGATAAATAACCCAAGCATGGCCATCCTCACTAATCATCACCGTATCTTTTTCTACATTTATCTTCTTTCTTTCAGAGGTTCTTAAGCAGTTCAAACAATAGTCTACTAGATTTTGGTGCTGCGAATAAACGCGCCCATTCTTTAGTTAAATGATCAATTTTGCTCGTTTGAAATCCAGTTCCCCCGTTAATTCTCGAATTAATTTTGCATCCTTTTTTACTATATTCCCCAAATAAACACCGTGCTTTTCCTGTTTTCAGGAATTTTTCTCTAATTTGCTTAATACATTAAAGTACAAACCTTAAAAAAGAATAAAGGGGGATTGAATGTCCAAAGTTATTGTCATTGGTGGGGGGATTATTGGGCTAGCCAGTGCCTATTATTTAAGAAAAAAGGGCTGTGAAGTGGTTGTAATGGAAAAGGGAGAGCCAGGGGCTGCTTGCTCAAGAGGAAATATGGGCTGGATTTGTCCTACTTTATCGGAACCCGTACCGGCTCCTGGACTTGTGAAGACAACACTAAAATGGATGCTGAGCCCAGATAGTCCACTCTACATAAAACCTACGATTGTACCTTCGTTATTTCCTTGGTTATACCAATTTTGGAGGAATTGTAATGAAGCTGCATTTGAAAAGGGTTATGATGCTGGACTATTGTTAAGCAGGGAAACGTTCAAGCTGTTTGATGAGCTTGAACGGGAAAAACAGGTTCAATTTGAAATGCACCGCAAAGGGCTGTTATTTGTTTTTCTAAAAGAAAAAATGGTGGAAGAAAAGTTTCATGAGCTACAAAAGGCAGCGAAAATCGGCCTGCCTTTGCCAGAAATCAAAACAAGGTCCGAAGTATTGGATATGGAACCGGCTTTATCTACTTCCATTGCAGGGGGCTTATATCTCCCGGCTGAACGGCATGTCCGGCCAAAATCCTTGAGTAAAGGATTGTGTAAGTGGCTAGTAGAGAATGGAGTGGAAGTAAAGACCAATTGCGAGGTCACGGACTTTATCCTTCAGGAAGGCAAAATGACCGGGATACGTATCAATCATGAAGTATTGGAAGGGGATCAATTTTTACTGACAACAGGAGTATGGACCCATCAGCTTTTAAAAAATCTAGATTTAAATATTCCTATGACAGCCGGTAAAGGATACAGCATTACCATTTCCAATCCATCGACCACTCTTAATCATCCGCTTTATCTAGGAGATTCAAAAGTAGGGCTAAGTCCATTTCACGATGCAATCCGTATTGGAGGCACAATGGAACTCTCTGGAATTAACACTAGCATGAATACGAAAAGAATCAGCAGTCTGGAGAAATCCGTTTCAAAATATCTGAAAACCTCTATAACCGGCAGTAAAAAGGTTTGGGTGGGTATGAGGCCAATGACTCCTGACGGTTTGCCGATTCTAGGTCCTGTTCCAACCTTCAACAATCTATATGTTGCTTCTGGACATGCCATGAGCGGAATTTCTATGAGTCTAGCAACCGGTGTTATCATGGCCAATTTAATCTACGACTCCCAGTCGCCAATAAACCTGACGCCTTTTTCACCTGAAAGGTTTTCCTTGCCAGCAGCGAATCAAACATAAAGAAGAATGATTTTTTTAAAATCTGAGGGGGGATAGCTTTTGTTTAAAAAATTGCTTCCGGTGTTTTTAGCTTTCATATTAATCATTACAGGCTGTGGAGGAACGAAGAGCGGATCGAATGAAAATGGTGATTCAAGCAAAAAGATTACCTTAAAGGTTGGAGGTCAATATCCATTAGAGCATCCTAACACAAAAAATTTAATGAAGTTCAAGGATGAAGTGGAAAAAGCAAGTAAAGGGAGAATTGAGGTAAAAGTCTACCCAGCTAATCAGTTAGGTGATTATACGCTTGTTTACGAGGAGGTTATGAGAGGCACGATTGATATGGCGCTCATCTCTGTCCCAAGCGAATTTGAGCCGAAATTAGAAGTTAACTATGTGCATTATCTTGCTGAGAATTATGAGAAAGCGAAGGAATTGTTCAAGCCCGGATCGTTTATCTATAACACGAATGTAAAGCTGCATGAAAAATTAGGTGTAAAATTTCTTTCATTCCATGTGGAAGGGTTTGGCGGGATTGGTACCACAAAAGAAATTAAAAACCCAACGGAACCGGGTGCTGATAAAGGGTTATTAATTCGGGTGCCGCCTATTGATGTGTTTAGGGGAAATGCAGAGGATTTAGGCTTTAGGACCGTTGCCGTTCCATTTGCTGAACTTTATCAAGCCCTTCAAACCGGAGTGGCAGAGGGATGGGTCGGCGGCCCGCCATCTGCAAACTATACCGAAGTAAGGGATGTTATTAAATATTACTACCAATATAATAACTTCTTTGAAAATACATCATTAGTCATGAATCTGGACCTGTGGAAAAAAATGAGTTCGGAGGACCAAAGGATTATTCAAGATGCTGCCAGCGCATTAGGGCAAAGAAGTGTCGATGCGGCTGAAAAGGACGACAAAGAATATATGGAAAAATTGAAAGAAGCAGGGGTTAAAGTCATTACCTTTAGTGATAAGGATTTAAAGAAATTCGCCGAGTTTACTAGAAAAACAACATGGCCAAAATTAAAGGATCGTTTAGGCGAAGATATCGTTAAAGGATTAAGTGCTGAACAATAGAATAAAGGGGGCAAAGGGTGGAAGTGAAGGGTTTGGCTCTCTCTGCCACCCCTGTTCCTTATTAAATAGGTGAAAGGAGAATGATCCATTGTCTCCAGACGTGAAACAGGACCACAATCTAAAATTGAATAAAACCTGGATGGGTATGATTTGGACTGGCTTATTACGCCTTCAAAGGACAATCCTTATCCTTACGAGTATTCTAATTGTCCTTGGAATTAGTATAACAGCCATTTTTCGATATGTTTTTAAAGTCGATATATTTGGAATGGAAGAGATTATTGTGATTTTTGCGTTTTGGCTTTATTTTACCGGCGGGGCATATGGGAGTTACGAGCGAAGCCATATTTCTGCTGATATTATTTCGTCCTATGTAAAGAATGAACGGACGAAATCAATGATTAAAGCAGCAACGTCACTGATAACAACCGTATTGTGTCTAATCTTTGCTTGGTGGGCCGTACAGTTTTTTATCTGGAGCTTTGAAAGCGGCGGGAAATCGCCGACCCTAGGAATCCCTTCAGTCGTTCCAAAGAGTGCCATCTGCTTTGGCTTTATTTTGATGGCGTTCTACTCCATTGTTCACCTTATTAATGATATTCGAGCATGCTTTGACAAATAAACGAATGCTAGAGAAGGGAGTGGTAACTTGGTCATTTCTATTGCATTATTGATCCTGTGTCTTGCTTTGGTTATAGGAATCCCCGTGCCTTTTGCATTTTTTGCATCCGTTGTCTATCTGATCTTTGCCCAAGGCTATGAACCTAGTTTTCTGCTGCCATATGGATTTAGCCAAATGAGCACAACGGTATTATTAGCCATCCCCTTGTTTATTATGGCTGGCGGCATTATGGAAAAAGGCAGGATTGCAGGAAAGCTAATAGACCTTGTTGAAGTGTTTGTTGGAAAAATTAAAGGAGGTTTGGGTGCTGTAGCCGTGGTATCCTGTGCTGTATTCGGCTCGATTACTGGAAGTGCAGCAGCAACGCTTACCTGCATCGGCACGATTATACTGCCTCGTTTAAAAGAAGCCGGGTATTCAAGAGGCTACGCATCCGCGCTAATTTCAAATTCATCTGTCCTTGGGATGCTAATTCCTCCAAGCGCGATTATGATTCTTTTCGCCTGGATTGGCGGCCAGTCCGTTCTGGCGAGCTTTTTGGCAACGGTGGTCCCCGGGGTTATTTTACTTACTCTATTAATCATCATTAATACATTTTATGCGAAAAAGAACGATGCCATCAAGCCACAACAGGAATCCATTGATTTTAATATGTTTGCGAAAAGTTTAGGGAAGAAGACTTATTCCGCCACTCCGGCCCTTGCCCTTCCTCTGTTAGTGTTAGGGGGAATTTACGGGGGAATCATGACTCCCACCGAAGCAGCGGGAATTGCCGTGTTATATGCGATTCCAGTGGGTTTTTTTATCTATAAAGGGTTGGACTTAAAAAGCTTTAAACAGATTTTAATCGAAACCGCCACCACCACAGGTGTCATCATGGTGATGCTGTATGCGGTTATGATATTGAGCCGATTGTACATTATGGAGGATTTGCCAGGCCAGATTACGAGTTTTTTATTTTCTATCTCAGAAAATAAATATGTATTGTTAATCTTGATTAATCTGTTTATGGTGATCATCGGCATGCTGATGGATGATGTAAGTGCCGTATTACTATCCACACCAGTTTTATTGCCGGTTGTCACAAACTTAGGGGTAGATCCGATTCATTTTGCCGCGATTGTTGCCGTCAATTTGGGGATGGGCAATATTACTCCGCCAACCGCTCCCTTATTATACCTAGGAGGAAGGATTGGAAAAACGCCCATCAATGAAATGCTTAAACCAACCATGATTATGATTTTATTTGCCTGGCTCCCTACCTTAATTTTAACAACCTATTTACCTGAAATAGTGTTATATCTGCCTGAATTGATTCTGGGCAAATAGATTATTTTGATAAACAAAAATGAGGTGTCATTATTGAAGAAACAATACGATTGTGTTGTCGTTGGAGCAGGTACTGCGGGAATGGCGGCAGGGTATTTTTTAGCCAAGCAGGGGGTAAAAACGTTACTCATTGATTCCTTTGACCCTCCCCATTCGAATGGAAGCCACCATGGAGATACAAGGATTATCCGCCATGCATACGGTGAAGGAGAACAATATGTTCCAATGGTACTCCGGGCGCAGCAGTTATGGGAGGAACTTCAACAGGAAGCAGAAGAAACATTATTCCTGAAAACAGGAATTCTAGGAATAGGGCCAGAGGATTCTCCGTTTATCCAGGAGGTTGTAAAGAGCGCAAAAACCTATAATCTGCCGCTTGAATGGATGGATTCCAACGGTGTAAAACAGCGCTGGCCTGGCTTTGAGGTGCCTGAAGGGTATATCGGCTGTTTTGAATCTTCCTCTGGTGTCCTATTGAGCGAAAAGTGTATTGGAGCGTTCCGCAAGCTTGCGTTGTCCGAAAACGCTGAGTTATGGACCAATACCAGGGTGAATACTATTGGTTTCCAACCTAATGGAGTAATAGTGGAAACAGCAAATGATCGGGTTTATGCTGACAAATGTATCGTTACGGCAGGAGCTTGGACAGGCAAACTATTGAACTCATTAAATATTCCATTGACGCCTGTAAGAAAAACGGTGGCTTGGTTTGAGGCAGATGAGGGAAAATATAATCAGTATCAATTCCCGGGGTTTTACTACGTAGTGCCAAACCAAATGTTCTATGGTTTTCCTTCTATAGATGGGAGCGGTGTTAAGGTGGGACGGATGGATGGAGGGCAGAATATTGATCCCGACCAAGTGGACCGAAGCTTTGGCATTTATAAGGAGGATGAGGGCGAATTAAGGTCTTTTGTCCAAGCCTATATGCCAGATGCAGCCGGTAAACTAAAGGCAGGAAAGGTTTGTCTGTTTACCCGAACGCCAGATGAAGATTTTATCATCGATTTTCATCCCGATTACCCACATGTAGCCATTGCGGGCGGTTTTTCAGGACATGGCTTTAAGTTTGGAAGCGTGTTTGGAGAAATATTAGCCAATATGACTTTAGGGAAAAAGGTAAAGTTCGATCTTTCTCATTTTCGGATTGGGAGATTTTCGGAGGCAGAGCCTAATTTGGGGCGGGAGTTAAAGAAGTATTGATTTCTCTTTGGCCATTCGGGTATTTTAATTATTTGGTCATAAGGAAAGTGTCGAGATGGTCTCGACACTTTTCTTTATAGTAGGAAGGTGAGGTGTAGTCAGTTTAGGAGACTTGGTTGAAGGTACTTTGGTGTTTTTGCTTAGGTTTAGTTGGTCGGTTAATGGATTATTTAAATAAATGATATTTCTTGATTAATTCAACGAATTCATTAACGAAACCTTGTAGGAATTCTACTGTTCCTTCATTCAGCTTACCATTTTCATCTAATAATTCATGTACAGAACCAATATATGCTTCCGGTTGTTGAACAACGGGCATATTTAAAAATGAAAGTACCTGACGCAAGTGATGGTTTGAACCGAATCCTGCAAGCGCACCTGGAGATTGGCTAATGATTGCTGCAGGCTTTCCATTCCAAACACTTTCTCCATAAGGGCGAGATGCTACATCAAGTGCATTTTTTAATACAGCAGGGATCGAACGGTTATATTCAGGTGTTACAAATAATACTGCGTCTAATTCTTTGATTGTATTGCGGAATGCAGTATATTCTGCAGGAGTTCCTAGGTCTCCTTCAAAATCTTGGTTAAATAATGGTAGGTTGCCAATTTCAACAAACTCTGTTACATATCCCTCTGGGAATAAAGGTGCTACGTTATTAGCAACCTGTTTTGAGTAGGAATTTTTACGAAGACTACCAACGATAATTTTATTTTGAACTCAATATAATTACCTTGAGTTCGAGATAAATTGGCAATAGAAATGCTTAAACTTAAAACGTGATTTTACTGGCAATCAATAAAAGAAATTGCAAACAAGATTCCAAAGGGAACAGCGGGAATCAATAATTATGCAACATATGGCTTTTCGTTTATGAGCATGCTAAGTGGTCAAAAAAATAGAGATTATTTTATTTTTGAGAACAAAGATTTATCACTAAAGAGGTCAACCAATTGAAGAAGCTTTAAAAAATATATAAATGGTATGGAAGAGGAAAGGGGTTGAGTGGCTTCATCAATTCTTCGTTTGATCTCATCTGCATCTTCGAGTTCAGGAGTTTTGGATGTATCAAGCCCAAAACGACATGTTGATCTTTAATAAATCGCAATGATGTAAACTTCTACCGTTTACCCGGGGAACAAGATAGGGAACCTTTTGATACTGAAAAACTATTATATTTATTTAATGAGGCAAAACCGCAATTCCTCTTAGATTATCAAAAAGAATTAATGGCAAAAAATTTATATCCGAAACGCCCATTACCGATTTCTGAAAACCGACAGAAGATAGAGTTGACAAGATCTTAGAAATTGAAATAGAACGTAATTTATACAAGGTAAAAACATTTAAGGAAGAACTAAAAAGGGAATATTTAATCTTATAAACTAGAATTTATGAAGTAGATGAAATGGATGTCTTTAAATTTGAGAGGTTTCCGGCGATAGCGGGAAGGTTTGAGAGGGTGGGGTGAACGTTGGGAGATCACATATAGGAATTATATACTAAAAAAATAATAATGTTCCTAGGAATCCCTACCTTTCTATTTCTAAGATCGATTACCCAAACGACTTGGTATTTATTTCCTATTACCCTGTCGGAGACTCAGTATGCGGTGCGGTATGCTCTAATAGTAACGAAAGAGGAAATGGGTCCAATTCTTAAAAGAATGGGTTCTTTTTCGCGTCACGTATAAACATTAAACAAAACCGAGCGATTTTCTGGTCGTGGAATGCATCAATTCTAATCGGAAATAAAATATCTCAAATTCGAGATTCTCTAATTGACAATATTCTAAGATAGGATTATTATGAAGTTGTTCACAAAAAGTTCACAAATCTTTTAGAACAATGGGGGAATTAACATGACAAATTTACAAGATAAAGTAGCAATTGTAACAGGTGGCGCTTCTGGAATTGGACTTGCTACCGTGAAGGCATTTTTAGAAAAAGGCGCAAAAGTTGTGATTGCTGATTACAACGAGCAAGCAGGATTATCGGTAGAAAAAGAATTGAAAGAAACCTATGACAATGTATTATTTGTGAAGGTAAATGTCGCAAATGAAGAAGAAGTTGAAAATCTAGTTTCTAAAACGGTTAATCGTTTCGGTAAATTAGATATCTTCTATAACAATGCCGGTATTGGAATACAAAAGGCTACTCATGAAATGACTGCTGAAGAATATAAAAGAGTTATTGAAATAAACCAAGACGGAGTCTTTTATGGCTCAAAATATGCGATTCGCGAAATGTTAAAAACCGGAGGCGGTTCGATTATTAATACATCATCCATCTTAGGAACAGTTGGTGAACCTACTTCGATTCCTTATGCTGCAAGTAAGGGTGCTGTTAACTTAATGACTAAATCATTAGCGTTAGAATATGCCGATCGTAACATTCGTGTAAATGCAGTTGCACCTGGGTTTATTGAATCTGGTTTAGTTAACAAAGAGGCATTGGGAGATTTTTATGATGGTTTAGTCGCTAAGCATCCAATTGGCCGCTTAGGAAATCCGGAAGAAATTGCACATGCAGTTGTTTTCTTAGCTGAGAATGACTTTGTTACAGGCACAACTATTCATGTTGATGGTGGATATACGGCTAAATAACATGGTTATTCCATTGCTATTTGATAAGTATAAAGGGAATCTCTTGGAAAAATAATAGTTGTGATGGCTATAAGTATGTGAATACACACCTTAGAGTTATTAATATAATTTTTTTCTAAAAATTTGGAGGAATGAATCATGGGTAAACTAGACGGTAAAGTAGCAATCATTACAGGGGCAGCACAAGGTATGGGTGCTATGCATGCTCGTAAATTCGTGGAAGAAGGAGCAAAAGTAGCGATTACTGACCTTAACCTTGAGGGTGCACAAAAACTAGCTGGTGAATTAGGAGAAAACGCAATCGCTCTTAAATTAGATGTTGCAAATGAAGAAAACTGGATAGAAGTTGTAGCAAAAACAGAAGAAACATTTGGCCCTATCAATGTGTTAGTAAACAACGCAGGGATTGGTATCTTCAAAACATTAGAAGAACTAACTGTAAAAGACTTCGAATTAACATTTAGAGTTGACGAGCTTGGTGTGTTTTTAGGAATGCAAAAAGTATTGCCTTCTATGAAAAAAGCTGGTGTAGGTTCTATTGTAAATATTTCATCTGTAGATGGTTTGGTAAGTGCGCCAACGGCTATTGCTTATAGTGCTTCTAAACATGCTGTAACTGGTATGACAAAGGGTGCTGCTGCGGAGCTTGGACAACATAACATCCGTGTAAATTCTGTACATCCGGGAATTATCAAAACACCTATGGCTGACCAACCAGATGTTGAAGAATATCTTAAGCAACTTGAACAAGATATTCCACTACGAAGAAGAGCTGAAGTAGAAGAAGTATCTAATTTAGTTATTTACCTTGCTTCTGATGATTCAAGCTATTCAACTGGAGCTCAATTTGTGGTAGATGGTGGAATGATCTCTGACCTATAATAGGTCTCCTTTTACAACTAGGGATAATTTATGGCCGGTGCCAAGTCACTTTTTTAACTCGGTTGGCGGCACTCTATTTCATAAAAAATAAGCTAAATAAGATATCAGATTCATACATATCTTATTTAGCTTATCTAATTTGTCTGGAAAAAAATTTCGATTGTTGTTTAGTCCATTTAGAGTTCACCATGTTCAATCATCTCTAAAACTTCATCTGTTGAAAAAACTTTTCCTTCTAAGATCTCCTTTTTTGCTTGTAATAACTTTTGCTTTAACTCAGATTCAAGAGAAACATCTTTCCTCAACTGTTGTTTCCGACTCTTCAATCAAAGTTAAATAATATCTTTTTCCATCAATTTCAAAAATTGATTTTTCTTCTTGAATCATCTCTTTTTATTACATCCGCTGCATAACCATTTAACTTTTTCAGATTTCTCCCTACAATCGTTACATTTCATTAATTATACTGCATTCATTCGTTTAGGAACAATTAGAAAAGGGCTATAAAACTCTATATATGGAATAGAGAGATCATCAGTGTTTCTTTTTAAAAAATGAGGTGTGATTACTTGTTGGTAAAAGAACTTTACGAGGATAGTTTTCTTTTTAAAGAATCCACTCTGGCTCATTACATCTACCATTTACTAGCGAAACATAAAATTTCCTTGGAGGATGACATATCCAAAATAGACAGGGTTCAAGCTGATCCTCAGAAAGTGGCGGAACTAATCCGAAAAAATGTATTACGCATTCATAAAAGCCGCATCTACTCATTAAAGAAGAATGCGAAGGATTTTATCTTCATCTTTGCTACCAGCCAGCAAGAGGCGATCCAATTCTTTAAGGAAACCTATCAGTGAAGCCCGTTAAGCTGCCATGAATATCCACTAGAGTTTGAGTTTACGAGAGGAAAGGAAGTGGTGGCATTTCGGGAGATGAGGAAGGAGTTCACGAGTTTTCCGGCGATAGCGCGGCGGTTTGAGAAGGTGGAATAAAATAATGAATTTTTTATACTCCCTTCGCTGTGTTTGAGTAAACTGGATTAACTTATTAGTAAAATTATTGATAGTTGAGCTACGTTCGAAAGTAGCTCAATTTATTTTGATGAGAAAATCAAATGATTTATAATATTAGATTTTCAAAAGAGTTTAACTTTTCAGAAAAAATACTTGAAGTTTAAAAATTGAATGCATATAATTTTTTTAAATGGATAATAAAGGGTGAATATCTTGTCTTTAAGAGAAAAGAAAGCAGTTAAGAAGAAAGAAGAGATTTTAAAGTCCGCAGTAGAGATAATGGCTGGGAAAGGATATCATGCAGTAACAGTAGAAGAAGTAGCTTCTAGATTATTGATGACAAAGGGATCTGTTTATTATTACTTCAATGATAAGGAGGATTTATTGTATCAAAGTATAAGGATGTTAATGGAACAGACAATAGATAAAATTAGAAGCGTCCTTGAAGAAGAAATTACGATCGTTGAAAAATTAAAAAAAGCAATTGTTCAACATACAATTTCTATTATTAGTGAAAGATCAGGGTTTTCAATCAGTATTCGACTGGAGCAAATATTTACAGGAAGATATTTAGAGGAATTAATCCAATTGCGAGAAGAGTATTCTGAGGATTTTGATACCCTGCTAGAAAAAGGAATGGAAGAAGGTTTATTCATTTCAACAAACGTAAAAGTTGTCCGAAACTTAATATTTGGAGCAATGAATGGGGTTGTTCAATGGTATTCACAGGAAGGAGAAATGGATAAAAAGGAATTTGCCGAAATGATTGCCAACCATTTATTACGTCTCATTTTAAAAAGTAAATAATTTACACTCTTGTATTTGGATCCCAATCACAACGATAGAATCCATCAAGCTTTAATAAATATTCGATACAAAGAGTAATCATTTTTCTAAAAAGCAGATTTTAAGGAGTGTTAACGATGGAAAAGGTGTATATCATCGGTATAAGTATGACAAAATTTGGGAAACTATTTAGTTATTCTTATAAGGATCTCACTAGATTGGCAGTTGAAGAAGCATTAGGGGATGCTGGTATCACGAAAGAACTCATTGATGTCATATACTTTTCGAATGTGGGTCAAGGGTTAATTAATGGACAGCATTCTGTAAGAGGGCAGGTGGCATTACGACCATTAGGTTTTGAAGAAATCCCTGTCATTAATGTGGAAAACGCATGTGCTAGTGCAAGTACCGCCTTAAATCAAGCAATCAACTTCTTAAAAGCAGGTGAAGGAGAATTTGCTCTGGCAGTAGGCGTAGAAAAAATGTATAAAAGTCCGCAAGAAAAAGACTTTGAAATATTCAATACAGCTTGGGATGTTGAAACACCAAAAGAAAATATGGAAACGCTGATGCAGCTTGGTGAAGGATATCAAGTTCCAGAAAGTTTTACTAAGGCCAAAAGATATAGCATGTTTATGGATGTGTATGCTTCATTTGCAAGATTCCATATGAAGACATTTGGAACAACACAACATCAAATTGCAGCCGTAGCAGCAAAGAACCACCAGAACTCTGTTCATAATCCTCTATCCCAATATCAAAAACCATTTACGATAGAAGAAGTGCTTAATGCTGCACCAATTGTATATCCATTTACTTTACCTATGTGTTCTCCGGTAAGTGATGGTGCTGCAGCAGCCATTGTTTGTACTGAAAGCGGGTTAAAAAGATTAGCTTTTAATCGTGATAGATCTGTTGAGGTATTGACATCGGTTATTCAAACGGGATCGACGAGGAAACCGGAAGAGGTCGAAAAACACTTAACCGCTATTGCTGCAAAGAAGGCCTATGAAAAAGCAGGAGTGGGACCAGAGGATATATCCGTTGCAGAAGTGCATGATGCCACAGCAATTGGCGAAATTATTCAAGTGGAAAATCTCGGTTTTTGTCATTTTGGAGAGGGTGGATTCCGAAGTGAAAAAGGCGAGTTTAGTTTGTCTGGAAGACTGCCTGTAAATCCATCGGGAGGCTTAGAATCAAAGGGTCATCCAATTGGTGCCACAGGTTTAGCACAAATTTACGAATTGGTTGTTCAACTTAGAGGGGAAGCCGGTCAGAGACAAATTGCGAAACCAACCATTGCTCTCGCAGAAAATGGAGGTGGGGTATATGGGATAGAAGAAGCGGTTGCATCCATCACGATATTAAAAAATAACAAATAAAATGAAAGCGGATACAAAACTATTCTGATATAAAAATTTAGCATCTTAAAGTACTTAAAGGAGAGGATGAAATTTATGAAAATGGAAGGGAAAGTTGCAATCGTTACCGGGGGTGCTTCTGGTTTAGGATTGGCAACGGTAGAGCAGCTTCTTGAAAAAGGATCAAAAGTCGCTATTTTAGATATGGATGTAGAAAAGGTAAAACAAATTCAGGAAAACTACGGCAGTAATCAGTTATTAGCAATTCAAACCGATGTCACAGATGAAGGATCCGTTCAACAAGCAATCAATCAGACATATGATACTTTCGGTGCTATTCATATCTGTGTAAACTGTGCAGGGATTTCAGTTGGTCAAAAAACGTATAGCTCCAAAGGGCCATTTGACTTTGGAAGATTCAAAAAGGTTATCGATGTTAATTTAAATGGTACGTTCAATGTTACAAGATTAGTTGCGGAAAAAATGGTGCTTAACAATAGTACAGAAGAGGAATTAGATCGTGGTGTAATAATCAATACTTCTTCGGGAGCAGCATTCGAAGGTCAAATGGGTCAGGCAGCTTATTCAGCAAGTAAAGCGGGTGTGGCTGGGATGACTCTTCCAATAGCCAGAGATTTATCACAATACCATATTCGAATAAATGCCATTGCACCAGGGTTATTTATGACACCAATGGCCTCAGGACTCCCTGAAAGTGCCATTAAAAAGATTGAATCACAAATTGAATATCCAAAACGATTGGGCAACCCTCCAGAATTTGCATCCTTAGTGTTACACATCATCGAAAACACCTATTTTAATGGGGAAGTAGTTCGATTAGATGGGGGAACACGTTTACCAGCTAGATAAGTAGACAACTAGATATTTTAAATTTTGAATATTTGGAATCTGTTTTTAAGGAGGATTCATTTTGAAAATCACTCAGGAAGTGGAAAGCAACGAAGTGCAGCTTCTGCGTAAAAGTGTCCAGGAGTTTTGTAAAAAGGAGGTAGCGGATTATTACCAACAGTGGGAAAGAGATGGATTAGTTCCTAGAGAACTTTGGAATAAATTAGGTGAACAGGGTTTCCTGCTAATGGAAGTACCCGAAAAGTATGGCGGTTTAGGCACAACATATCAATATTCAGCTGTGATCATGGAAGAGTTTTATCGTTTGGGATTTAATAGCATCGGTGCAAATATCTCTGTTCATGGCCTTATTACCGCTCAATATATTCTTAATTATGGTACAGAAAGACAAAAAGAATATTACTTGCCAAGAATGGCTACTGGGGAACTAGTGGGTGCGGTTGCCATGACTGAGCCTAATGCTGGAAGTGACTTGCAAGGAATTAAAGCTTTAGCAAGATATGATGAAACTAGGAATGAGTATGTAATTAGTGGGTCCAAAACGTTTATCACCAACGGACAGCATTGTGATTTTGTTGTAGTTGTAGCAAAGACAGACCAAAATGTAAAGCCGTCACGTGGTACTACTCTGTTTATCGTAGACGTGCCTGCAGCTGGATTTGAAAGGGGCCGAAACCTAGAAAAACTGGGATTGCATTCTTGTGATACCTCTGAACTTTTCTTTGATGAGGTAAGAGTCGGAGAAGATGCTATTTTAGGAAAAAAGAATGAAGGTTTTCGTATTTTAATGAGTGAGCTTCCTAGAGAACGGCTGACAATAGCTGTTAGTGCTATTGCTTCAATGGAAGGTGTTCTAGACTCGACGATTCAGTATACAAAGGAAAGAGAACTATTTGGGACAACATTAGATCATTTCCAAAATACGAGATTTGTTATAGCGGATTTGTACGCAAAAATGGAAGTACATCGGGCTTTTGTAAATGAATGCATCAAACTCTTAACTGAAAATAAGCTGGATACAGTTAAAGCAAGTATGGCAAAACTGACATGTTCTGAGTTACAAGGTCAAGTTATCGATGAATGTCTCCAGTTGTATGGAGGATATGGGTACATGATGGAATACCCGGTGGCTAGAGCTTTTGTTGATGCCAGGGTTCAAAGAATCTATGGTGGTACATCTGAAATCATGAAAAAAATCATTAGTAATGAGTTGTTTTCTAAATAAGTGATGAGGAGAGATATAGTGGAGAATGATGTAGTTTATTATGAGAAGAATGGAGAAGCTTCATGGGTGTATTTAAATAAACCCGAATCAATGAATGCCCTTTCAAAGGGGGTATTATCTAAATTTATTGAGATTCTTACAATCTTAGAAAAGGATAAAGGAACAAAGGTCGTAGTTATTACAGGTACTGGAAAGGCATTCTGTGCAGGAGCCGATTTGAAAGAGATCATGGAAGAATTGAAAGATAAAGAGGTTGATGAACCTGGATTTTTCGATTATGGACGTGTATTTTTCCAAAAACTATATAGCTTTCCTAAACCAATTATCGCTGCACTTAACGGTATGACATTGGCGGGTGGTCTTGAAATTGCCTTAACTGCAGATATTATTATAGCATCCGAATCTGCCAAAATTGGAGATGCCCATGCGAATTTTGGAGTTCTTCCTGGCGGCGGCAGTTCAATCAAATTAGCGAGAAAAATCGGGGAAAACCGTGCAAAGTACTTATTGCTTAGTGGAGATTTCATTTCTGCAAAAGAGATGAAAGAGTATGGTCTTGTTCATAAGGTTGTAAAGGAAAGCGATTTAATAGATGAAGTAAATGGAATCGCAAACAAACTAGCAAAGAAAAGCCCTTTAGTATTAGAAAAAATGAAAAAACTTGTTTCGAATGGCTATGAACAGCCTTTTAACGTAGCTTTAGAAAATGAAATGAGTACACTTCAAGCACATCTTAGATCTTATGACCTTAAAGAAGGCTTATCAGCCTTCAATGAAAAAAGAAACCCAAATTTTAAAGGTTTTTAATAAGGCTGCTAGAATTCCACATACAAGGTTCGCAAAAAATAATCTATGGGGAGAGATCGGGATGATCGTTAATTTTGCCAGATTGTATAAGGGTGTTGCAGACCAATTTAAGGACCAGCCTGCACTAATTAATTTAGAGAAGAATAGGACATTTACTTACAGTCAAATTCACAAGCTTACAAATAAAATTAGTCATTTATTAACAGACTTTTTCAAATTGGAGAAAGGCGATAATTACGCAGTTTTGCTCCAAAACGATAATCTCAGTCTATTTACGCATGGTATGTTAAAAAATGATATTACGATATCCCTTTTAAACTATCGAGATGGTGTTGATGACCATATCTATCAGTTAAATTATGTGAAACCAAAGGTTATTTTTACAGAAAAGGCTAATTTACTGAACAAAGATTTCTATCTATCATTAAAAGAACTGGAAATTCAAATCGTTTCTTTCGAACGAGTTGATTTAGAGGATGTTTATTATTTTTGGGTTTTAGTAGAGGAACAACGTGATGATGAAGTGAAAGCAGAATATAATGCTGACAAAGATATCATCATGTATCGTTTTACTGGAGGTACAACCGGCAGAGGAAAATGTACGCAGTACACCTATCGAAATATCTATGGGGCAGCCATACAAAACTTTTCTCAAGATGACCAAATTTTTAGTGACAAAACTAAATTCCTGCACGTTTCACCACTTAGTCATGCTACCATGGCCTATTTTATACCTACTTTGTTAAAGGGGGGGACTAACTTTACACTAAACACACCGGACCTTGAAAATATTTGTAAAGCTGTACAAGATCATAATTTAACGGGGACCTTTGTAGTTCCAACCTTGTTGTATCGATTACTGGAACTAGGGCTGGAAGAAAAGTATGATCTTAGCTCATTGGAAGCTGTTGTTTATGGGGCATCGCCGATGAGTCCGACCAAGTTAGAATTATTACAGAGTAAATTTGGAAATGTATTTATTCAAATTTATGGAGCATCAGAGGCATTTCCGCCAGCAGTGGTCTTGCCTAAAAAGGACCATCTTGTTCAGTCTGAAAAGGAACGAAAGAAATTATCCTCTGCTGGAAAGCCTGTGTTAGGCGTAGAACTAATAATTGTTAATGCTGAAGGAACTGAATTAAAGCCAGGGGAAATAGGTGAAATATGGGTTCGTTCAGATTGCGTCATTCCTGGATACTACCTCGCTCCAGAGGAAACACATGCTGCTTTTACAGAAAACGGTTTCTTTAAATCGGGCGATTTAGGGTATTTAGATGAAGATGGCTACGTATATATTGTAGACCGAAAGAAAGATATGATTATCTCTGGTGGATTTAATGTGTATGCAGTTGAAGTAGAAAATGTGATTAACTCACATTCTGCTGTAAGCAATTCAGTTGTCGTCGGAGTGCCTCATGAGGAATGGGGTGAAATGGTTCATGCAGAGGTTGTTTTAAAAGAGGGTCAGGAAATTAGTGCAGATGAGTTAATAGCCTATTGTAAAACAAAATTAGGAAGCTATAAAGTGCCAAAAACCATTCATTTTGTCCAAGAACTTCCTACTAGTTCAGTTGGGAAAGTGTTAAGAAGACATGTAAAGGATAAATACTGGAAAAATGAAGGCAGAAAGGTACATTAAAAGAAAAGGAGCTAATTTAGGAACTTGTTACTGCAATAAAACTCAAGCAATTTAATTTACCTTCCATTTCGTTAAAACGAGTGGATATAAGACTAAAGGAACTGTTAAGTACTATAGCTATTAATAGTACTTAACAGATTTTTTCATTCTTGTGAAAGAGTAGTAGATACAATCTTGACGTTTGAAATTACATAGTAGAGGTGATTTTAATTGAAATTTGATGACTTATCGATAGGACAAATGTTTGAGACAAAGTCATACAAGATGAAGAAGGAAGAAATTATAGCGTTTGCCTTAAATTATGACCCGCAGTACATGCATATTAATGAGAAAAAAACTAAACAAAGTAGATTTAAAGGAATCATCGCCTCAGGACTTCATACATTAAACATCTCTTTTAAACTATGGACTGAAATGGATGTTTTAGGTGATGATGTAATTGCTGGCACAGGGTTAAATTACCTTAAATTAACTAAGCCAGTGTATCCAGATGATGTTTTGTATGTAAAATCTACAATCATCGGAAAAAAAGAGAAAAAAAAGGCAGGCGAGATAACGATATTACTTTCAACCTTTAAGAATGAAGGGGAACAAGTTTTAGAAACGGAATTGTCTGCTTTACTATCAAAATAGTTCCTAGTGGAAGAGAGTTTTAAGGCATCCATTCCTATAAAAAGACTTTTCCGAGCTGCTTTTTGTTCTAATAGGCTTCCACAATAGCCGAATTAAATAAATTAAGAGAAGATCATTTTTATTTAATTGGGGGGACCGTCTCCGTCTTTCTTATTGAAGGTAAGTGCCTGTCACTACCCGCAATTTGTCGAGTTCTTAACGACGAGATTCGGGTGAACCAGGCACTTTTTTTTGACCATATCAAAAGTTATTTGGCGATTTGCCAGCTCTGTGTTTGATAAGGATGGACTAGCCAGTGAATTTTAACAGGCAGGAAGCGGGGTGTAATAATCGAAAATTATAGCTATCTGTATTACTCAAAGACGTCTGATAAATTTTTATATTTTCAGAATTGTTTTTATATATTGACACAACAGTCATTAATGACTACAATTTGAAATATGTAAATCTAATTCATAATAGGAGAACTTTGTATGAAGGCTGAAAATGTTTCAAGAACAGACCGTCGAAAGGCATGGATACGAGAGCAGATTATTAACGGTGCTCTAGAGGCTTTTTCCGAATTGGGTTACACGAAAACCACTGTGAATGATATCACTTCACGTGCGGATGTGGGCCATGGGACATTTTATCATTATTTTAAAAATAAACAGGACCTTTTGAGTATACTAGTAGATGATTTAGCTGAAAAGGTAGATGATTATGTTCAACCAAAGAATATGCAATTAAGTGTTTATGAAAGAATGCAATACGAAGCACAGAGAATATTGGAGTATTACGTAAATAACAGCAGCATTTTGTTGGCTCTAAAAGAAGCCCTTATGGTTGACATACAGTTTGAGGAAAAATGGTTGAAAATAAGTGAAAGTCTTTTCAGACGAATTGAACGAGACATCAAGGGATCGATTCAAAAGGGATACTGTCACGACATTAATGTTGATGTAACCATTCGTGCTTTAACATGTATGTTCGAGGGCTATGGCCACTATTTGATGACCCAGCCAGTAACTCCGGCTGAAATCCATGAAGTTGCCCAATCATTAACCAGCTTGTGCTATAAAGCAGTATTTAAGGAATAATTAATTCGATTTACTAATAAGCAACAAAAATTTTCAGGTTGTTGCTTATTCTTAAAGACGAATTGAGTGAATTCCATGGAAAAAGTAATTTTTACAGTTTAATGAATGCGTTTACATTATTATGTGTTTAATTAGATTCAAATAAACTTATTATAGTAGAAATGTATATAAAAAGTTTATTTGAATTCTTTTTATCTAAAAATGACATAAATGTCACTACTGATAATAATGTCATTTTTATGAGCTAAAGGTATTAACGTAACTCTGCCGAACCAATAAGGAGGTGAGGAAAAACTAATTAGGTTAATTCTCCAAAAGTAAACCCGATTTAAAATTGTAATTCTTTATCCTCGGTTGAAGGGCTATTTTCATGATGGAATATAGTCAGCACCAATGAACCCATACTTACTGATTAACAGGAAAAGGGGAAACACCACATTAATGATTTTTTAAGGAGCAATATAAATTCTATAGTGTAAATGGAGTCTTATTATTTGGATGCAAAGGGAGAGGATTAAATTGGTGAAACAAGAGGTATATAATTCTACAATATTAACGGAATCTTATTGGCCTGCAGATACATCAAGGCCGCTGCATGATTGGACTGTTGCTCAGGTATTAAGGGAAGTTACAGCGGAGGTTCCAGACCGAATAGCATTAGTCGAAGGAGTTTCGGACCCGGCAAAGCGCAGAAGATGGACATACACTCAGCTATTAACAGATTCTGAACGTGTTGCTTCAGCACTGCTTACTAAATTTAAACCAGGAGAGCATGTTGCGGTTTGGGCGCCAAATGAAGTGGAATGGGTACTTCTGGAATTTGGTTGTGCGATTGCTGGAGTCACTTTAGTGACTGTAAACCCTGCATTAAGGGAGAAAGAACTAGATTACCTGTTACGTCAATCGGAAGCAGCGGGGGTATTCCTTGTTAATGAATACCGGGGCTATAACATGCTTGAGGCTGTTACCAATATTCGGAAAGGCTTGCCAAGACTACGGGAAGTGATTAGTTTTTCAGATTTTGAGGAATTCATGAATAGCGGCAGCCAATCAACTATTTTTCCAGTGGTAAAGCCGGAGGATCCTTTTGTCATTATGTATACCTCTGGGACAACTGGTAAGTCCAAGGGTGCCATACTTCACAATAAGGGTATAACCAACAGTACTAAATTTATGGCTGAACGTGCTGGAATGGAAGTTGGCGGTGTATGGGTAAATGTTATGCCACTTGTTCATATGGGAGGATGCGGATTCGCGGTACTTGGAACCCTTCAACAACGGGGCACTCATGTCCTTGTTAACACGTTCGACCCAGAGCTTTTTCTTGAATTAATCGAAAAAGAGGGAGGCTCCTTTGCACTTCTCGTCCCAACCATGGTCGAAGCTATATTAAACCATCCTGATCGTAAAAAATACAATCTCTCAACCTTGAAGTCTATTCTTTCTGGTGCCTCAAAGGTAGAACCACATTTAGTTCGTCGTGTGAAAAATGAACTAGGTTGCGGAATGTCAATCGTTTGTGGTCAGACAGAAATGCACGGCGGAACAACGCAAACGCATTTGGAGGATTCCCCACAGGACCAGGCCGAAACCATTGGGCAGCCGTACCCTTATATTGAAGTAAAGATTGCAGATCCTGCAACAGGAGAGGTGCTTCCACTAGGTATGGATGGAGAAATATGTTGTCGTGGATATCAAACGATGATTGGCTATTATAATATGCCAGAACAGACAGCTGCAACTCTAAAAAATGATGGCTGGCTTCATTCAGGTGATATTGGTTCAATGGATGAACGAGGTTTTATTAAAATCAAGGGTCGTTTGAAGGATATGATCATTCGCGGCGGTGTAAATATCTATCCAAGCGAAGTGGAATCACTGTTGCGAGAACACCCAAAGGTTGCCGATGTAGCTGTAGTAGGCTTGCCAGATGAATATTGGGGAGAACAAGTGACCGCACTGGTCATTCCAACCTCTTTTGCAGACCTGCCAACAGAATCTGAACTTACTGAATACTGTAAAGCCAATATGGCAGGATTTAAAAGACCAAGGAATTGGTACTTTGTACATGAATTTCCAAAGACAGCAGCAGGAAAAATCCAGAAATTTAAGCTGCAAGAAATGGTCAAAAATGGTGAAATTCAACAAGGGGCCAATTTGACTCAAATATAGATAATAAGTAATGGTAAACTCCAAATAAAATAATCTTGTAATCTAATTAGTTAAGGAATCTCTCTGGCGGTTTTTCCAACATATTTGAAGCACTCTCTTGTTTTTGGTTTTTAGATTGTCGACATGACTTAAGGTCACAAAATTTTACCCTCTCTTTCATTTAAATATTCTGAATATAAAATCAATAAAGAATAGTCATTATTTTAAAGGGGAGAATCATTTTGAAAAAGGACAATATTTATCGTACGACTCGTTTAACTGAGTCCTACTGGCACAGCAACAGGTAAACTTCAAAAATTTAAGCTTCGTGAGTTGATATTAAATGGCGAACTTCAAACCGAAAAAAATTTTGCGGGAATTTAAAAAATACAATAGCATGGTATTTTTCGCGGGTGTCCGATAAAAGGGACACCTTATTTTATTTAATCTTATAAAGTTAGTACTACTTGGAGACGTACTTTTGATTAGTTCGATTTGTTTGAAAATTATATATTTTTAAATATTGACATCAATGTCATATATGACTACAATGTTTATAAAGGCGAAATTTATGAAAAATAGGAGTTAAAAAATATGAAAATGGCAAAATTTCAGGAGACAACGAAACCAGACCAACGCAAGACGTTGAATCAGGAACAAATCATGATTTGTGCTATCGAAGTCTTTTCTGAAATCGGTTACACGAAAGCGACTGTCAAGGACATCACGACAAAAGCGAATGTAGGGCACGGAACCTTTTACCATTACTTCAAAAATAAAAATGACCTCCTCGATCAATTAGTAGACGACCTTTTCGAAAAGGTTAATCACAATTTACAGTCCAACCCCTTGGCAGAAAGTATCTTCGAAATGATGAAGGATGAAGCCTATAGAATATTAGGCTTTTACAATCAAAACAGAGGAGTACTTCTAGCGTTAAAGGAAGCGATGATGGTAGACCAGCATTATAAAGAAAAATGGTTGAAAATAAGTGATAGATTATTTAAAAGGATTGAGCATGATATCAAAGGCTCCCAGAAAAAGGGATACTGCCACAACATGAATGTCGATATTACGATTCGAGCACTTGCTTGTATGTTTGAAGGGTATGGACATTACTTAATGCAGCTGCCATCCAGTCCAAGGGAGACGCAGATGACGGCAGAGTCTTTAACAGATTTTTGCTATAAAGCGGTGTTTAAGCTTGAAACCTGAATTATAGAGTAGTAGCTGGTCCTATTCTATAAAGCATAGGTACATATGCATTAAAGAAAATATAAAAGAGAACGGGAGGTTTTCTATCACATGCAAGATGTTTATATTATCGGGATTGGGATGAACAAATTTGGTAAGTACCCAGGAGAAACAGTTAGGACCATGGCAGAGCAAGTCATACAGCAATCTTTGGAGGACGCTGGAATTAGCGTAAAAGATTTACAGGCTGGATTCTTCTCGAATACTTTTTGGGGAATGTTTGATAGGCAGCACTCCATTCGCGGTCAGGTGGTTTTCAGGGGAATGGGGATTGACCGGATTCCTGTTACCAATGTAGAAAATGCTTGTGCAGGAGCTTCCACAGCATTGCACCTAGCGTATACCGGAATTCGAGCAGGAATGTATGATGTTGCTATTGCAGTTGGTTCAGAAAAGCTAACTAACCCAGACAAAGCAAAATCATTATCCGCATACTCCAGTTGTATGGATGTAGAGAACTTTGACAGGCAAATCAGCTTGTTATTGGATTATGGAAAGAACCTAAAGGTTGCCCTCCCACAGGAAGAATCGGCACCTGGTGCAGGAAGAAGTGTTTTTATGGATGTTTATGCGATGATGACTCGTTGGCATATGAGCAAGTATGGAACAACACAAAAACAATTAGCAGCTATCGCATCCAAAAATCATTTTCACTCATCCCTTAATCCAAAAGCACAGTATCAGAATCGGATGAGTATTGAAGAGGTTCTGAACGATAGTCCTGTTACCTACCCTTTAACTCGCAGTATGTGTGCTCCAGTTGGGGACGGGGCAGCGGCCGTTATCGTTTGTTCTGAGAGATTTTTGAAAAAGCTTGAAAAGTCACGTCCAGTAAAAATTCTTGCTTCCGTCCATGGTCAAGGCACGGATAGAGACCTTGAAGGTGAAGATATCGGTGAAAGACTTGCAAAAGAGGCATATGAAAAAGCAGGGCTTGGTCCAAAGGATATTGATTTAGCTGAGTTGCATGACGCTACGGCTTATGGTGAACTGCACCAAAGTGAAGCAATGGGATTTTGCCCTCCTGGTGAAGGCGGGGCACTAGCAGAATCAGGTGCCACAACTCTAGGAGGATCGATTCCCATCAATACGAGTGGTGGACTTGAAAGCAGGGGCCATCCGATTGGAGCCTCCGGTCTTGCGCAAATATACGAAGTTGTTACCCAGCTTAGAGGAGAAGCAGGAAACAGACAGGTAATTGGCGCAAAAATCGGTCTAGCTGAAAATGGGGGCGGCAGTATTGGTGTCGAAGAAGCTGCTATGTGTATTCATATCTTAGAAAAAGTATAAGTGGAGGTGTTGGGACTTGGATTATACCTTAACAGAGGAATTGTCGATTTTAAAGGATATGACCTATAAATTTGCCGTAAATGAAATTGCCCCTCATTCAGCGCAATGTGATAAAGAAGAGAAGTATACTCCTGAAATTGTTAAAAAAGCAGCTGAACTAGGTCTTGTGGGAGCCTGGATTCCTGAAGAGTATGGTGGCGCAGGTGTTGGGATACTAGGTCAGGCCGTTATTACAGAGCAGCTATCCCGTGTCGACATGGGAATTGGTACAAATATTATCACGGCAAGCTTTGGATGTGAGGCAATTTATCTATACGGATCCGAGGAGCAAAAGCAAAAATATTTGCCGAAGGTGTGTAAAGGCGAGTGGGTTTCCTCAGGAGCCTTCACCGAGCCAAATGCCGGAACGGACGCTGCTGGTTATCAAACAAGAGCAGTTCGTGACGGGGAGGATTTCATTCTAAACGGCAGCAAAATCTTTATCACCAATGGTACTGTCAGTGATTTTATGGTGGTGCAAGCGATAACACAGCCAGATGAAAAAAGACATAAACGCTTTTCACAAATTATCGTTGACGCCAATAGCGAGGGAATCACAAGAAGTAAGCTTCATGGAAAGTTAGGAATTCGCTCAAGTGATACCGCACAAATTTCGTTTGAAAATGTCCGCGTTCCTCAGTCCAATCTAGTTGGGACTGATGGAAGAGGGTTCCAGCAGCTCATGCACTTTTTTGATATAACTCGAATGATGGTTGCTGCTCAGGCATTGGGAATCTCGCAAGCATGTCTTGATGAAGCGGTCAAATATTCAAAGGAAAGATATGCCTTTGGCAACCCAATTGGAAGCTACCAAGCAACGATGACCAAATTGACGGAAATGGCCGTCAAGGTTGAGGCGCTTCGAAATATCGTCTATAAGGCGGCATGGTTAGTTGATTCAGGGAAACCTGACTTTACACTATCAGCAATGGCAAAATATTTAGGCGGACAGACAGCAGTCTTCTGCGCAAATGCAGCTATCGAAATTCATGGCGGGTACGGATATATGGAAGAATACAATGTCCAAAAATGGTACCGTGACGCAAAAATTCTTGAAATCTATGAAGGAACGAAAGAGGCAGAGGTAATGGCGATTGGCCGTGTACTCCAGTCTTAATCTTTGTTGAAATGTCTGAATATTAAACCTTGTCTGAAAAGGAGAAAACGATGATAACAAATCTTGAAGGGAAAGTAGCCCTTGTTACAGGTGGGACAAATGGTATTGGCAAAGCGACCGCTTTGAAACTGGCAAAAAGTGGAGCAGATATTGTGGTTAGCGGCAGAAATCACGAAGCGGGTATGCAGGTAGTAGCAGAGATCGAAGACTTGGGTAGAAAGGCAATATTTTTAGAATGTGACTTGTTTGTCTATGATTCTGTCAAACAGATGGCAGACCGTGCTGTTGCTGAAATGGGAAAGATTGATATTTTGATAGCAAATGGTGGTGCCACTGTTCAATATGCAAAGTTCTTTCACGAACTCGACCCTAATGACTACGACGGATGTTTAAATAGCCAACAATCCTCTAGGTTATATGCAATACGTGCTTTGCTCGACCACATGCGAGAGCAGAATTACGGGAAAATTGTCATCATTACCTCTGACGCGGGAAGAATTGCGACCCCAAGAGAGTCTTTGATCGGATCGGCGGCAGCTGGACTTGTACTAATGAACAAAGCATTGGCAAATGAGTTTGCACGCTGGCAGATTCGCGTGAATGCTCTTTGTTTAACGGTTATCCAAGACACACCGGGATTTGAGGCAGTAATGGCTACTGAGGCAAGTCATGTTTTTCAAAAAGCTGTGGACCGTGCAAAGCTTGGTTTACCAAATGCTGAGGATGTTGCAGAGGCGGCACTTTTCTTTGCCTCGCCTGAATCCGACAGAATTACAGGTCAAACCTTAAGTATCAACGGCGGTCTTTCATTTGCAGGATAAAACTTCATTTTCTTTTAAATTTAGGAGGGAACACGATTATGTACCAAAATTTATCATCAGATGAAATCTTAAACAAATTAGCCCAAATAGCAGCGGATCCCTATGAGAGAGCAAAAGAATGGAAAATGGAAACCGGCTCCAAGATTATCGGCTGTTACATCATGCATTTTCCTGAAGAGTTACTGCATGCGGCAGGCGTCTTACCGATTGTCCTTCAAGTAAAAGAGGAACCGATTACCACCGGGCACGCCTATTATCCTGCTTATTTCTGTGGTCCGACTCGCAGTATTGTGGATCAAGCTGCAAAGGGGGAACTAGATTTCCTAGACGGTTTTGTTGGTGGAGATTATTGTATCCAAGCCGTCGGAGGTGCAGAGGTGGTTGGAAACCTTCTTCCAAAGGTCAGTAACATGTTTTTCCGTTTGCCGGTTGGCAACCAGCCATGGACCCATGGAGATATTGTTCAAGGTTTAGAGGAGTTAAAACGCGATATTGAAAGATTTGCAGACAAAAAGATTAGTGATGAAGATATCCTTAAAAGTATCCGAATTTATAACAAAAATCGGTGCCTGATTAGGGAAATATATGAGTTGAAATCCGTCCATCCGTCGCTGCTAACCTCCAGTGATATGTTATCGATTATTAAATCTAGTATGGTGATGCCGAAGGAAGAGCATAACGAAATTTTAGAGAGTCTGCTTCCGAAACTTCAATCTAAAAAGGAAACGATCAAAGAAGAAGGGGTGCGTGTCTTCTTATCTGGAAGCTTCTGCGGTGCACCGAAAAACGAAATATTGGAGCTTGTGGAACAATCCGGTGCTGTTGTCGTAGGAGATGACCTTTTCCACGGCTATCGATATATCAGTGATAATATCGCCGAGGACAGAGAGCCACTCGAAGCCATCGCCGCTCATTACATTGATAAAAATACAAACGTCCCTTGTCCTACTCGATGTGATCCTAAAACGGATTGGCCACAATACCTGGTTGATTCTATGCGAAAGTATAAGGCAGATCAACTTGTCATCGTGATGGCCCAATTCTGTGAACCACATATGTTCTTCTACCCAGATATTAAAGATGCCATGCAAGAAGCTGGAATCCCACACCTACTCCTAGAAATCTCACACGAACTTGATTCCATCGAAACAATAAAAACCAGATTAGAAGCCTTTGTAGAAATGGCTGTTTAAAGATTTTAAAAAAAGCAAAACAAAATTGAGAGGAATGATAATAGATGGCAGTACAGGAAGCGAAAAGAGCGAATCGATTAAAGTCAGGGAAATTGGTTAATAAGCTCGTTAATGAATATTGGGAAGATCTGATTAATGCCAAGAAGACAGGTAAAAAGGTTGTTTATACGACTGGTCTGCCAATCGGACCATTTATGGCCGCTCAGGATATGGCTTGGATTCATGGGGAAGGGTACGGTGCTCGTGTAGCCGCAAGACATGAAGAAAAGGAACCGCAAACATTTGCAGAGAACAAGGGATTTAATCGTGAACTTTGTTCCTATGCCAGAACACAAATGGGATGTGCGATGTTCGCAGAATTAGGTGTTCCGGATGATTTGAACCCAGGTCCAATTGCGACTGAAATCCCAGCACCAGATGCAATTGTTACATGTTATCCAGGTTGTTCAACTGGACCACAGTGGGATTGGGCAATTGAGCGTGTATTTGGTAAAAAAATCCCTTGGTTCAATGTGGTTATTCCGTATCATATGGGGCGAAATGGTTCTACCTATATGAAAGGTGAAGAATTTGAGGAAAACGTAAAATACGTTGTTAGACAGTTTGAGGATTTGATTAAGTTTTTAGAGGTTGTAAGCGGCAAGCCATATAACTGGGATAAATTCCAGGAGTTAATGGGTGTTACGAAGAAAGTTGGAAAACTTCGGATGGAAGCGATGGAACTGTGTAAGGCAAAACCAGCTCCTGCCAGCTTCTTTGATTGGTCGATTCAAATTGCACCGGTTAATTATCTCACTGCATGGCCAGGAACCGTGGAAGCTATGCAAGCTGTAAAAGACGAGGTACAAGAGAGACTCGATAATGGTGTAAGTGCTGTTCCGAATGAGAAATACCGAATTTTCTGGGAAGGAATTATGAACTGGAACAAGCTGGGATGGATGGCTGATAAGTTTGCGAGCTATGATGCCACAGTTGTTGCAGGTAGATATACGCATATGGCCTTCTGGCACGAGCCTGACACGATTGATCCTGAACACCCATTAAGAGGAATTGCGATTAATCATTTGGAATGTCAGCTTAACCTAGGCTACCCAATTACTGAAGAGCGAATGATGACACTTTCCAAAGATTACTCCATTGACGGTATTGTCTTCCATGGTGCAAGAACTTGCCGATCTTTCTCACGCTCGCATTTCCTATTAGCTGAAAACTTAAATAAAAAGATGGGGATTCAATCTACTTCATTTGAAGGAGATATGGTCGACGATTCCTTCTACAAGGAAGAACTGGTTAATACTCGTATTGAAGCACTGATTGAAAGTCTTGAAGCACAAAAAAGTCGAGGGTAATAAATCCATCATATGTCCGGGGAAAATGTCCCGGACATATGATGAAATGGGGAGAGATAATTCCTTATAGATAAACAGAATGTTGAAGGAGAGAGTTAAATGACATCAAAAAGTGATCGTTCTTCCTTTTATACAATGGGTGTAGATAGCGGTTCCTTAACAGGGAAAGCAGTAATAATTGATGGAAATCGACAAATTGTTTCCCATAGCGTCAAACAGTTGGGATTTGTTAGTCAAAAAGCTGTCATGATGGCAATTGATGACGCTTTAGAAAAAGCAGGATTGGCCCTCGAAGATATCACCTATACCGTTAGCACTGGTTATGGACGAAAAAGGTTAGAAATTGCAGGAAAGAATTTAACGGAAATCAGTTGTCACGCAAAGGGCGCCAACTACCTTTATCCTGAAGTAAAAACAGTCATTGATATCGGCGGTCAGGACAGCAAGGTAATCGCGGTCGATCCATCAGGTAATGTTAAAAACTTTGCAATGAACGATAAATGTGCTGCTGGAACTGGCCAATTCCTTGAAGTTCTCGCGAGAGCATTGGACGTTGAATTAACTGAAATTGGAGCCTTGTCGCTGCAATCAGATGCGGATATCAAAATCAGTTCTATGTGTACAACATTTGCGGAGTCGGAAGTTATTTCATTAGTGGCTGAAGGTCATACAACTGTAGACATTCTTTCTGGCATGCACAAGGCGATTTCAGGGAGAATGAAAGGATTGGTCGGGCGTGTAGGTATGCAGCAACCAGTAATGATGACAGGTGGAGGAGCAAAAAATATAGGATTGGTAAAAGCATTAGAAAAAACATTAGGTGTTTCTATTTTTATTCCTGATGAACCTCAGATTATCGGGGCATTAGGAGCTGCACTATTTGCGAATGATTTCGCAACAGGGATTCGGAAAAAAGTAGAGGAAGAGCAAGATTTAGATAAATCTCGTGTACCCGCAAAAGATTGCGCAAGTTGTTCTGTTCAGAATTTCCAATTAAACAAAAACTAACTTTTCTATTTTGGAAAGGAGATACCTATGCAATACGAAAGTATTCATTTTGAGCGTCGCGGTGCCGGCGCTTGGATTATTTTAGATAGTCCAAAGAATATGAATTCAGTATCATCCGGTATGCTGGATGAGTTGGAGAGCGTGTTACATGAATGTGAACAAGATAGCAGGATTAAGGTTGTCGTCCTTACTGGAACAGGGTCTGCCTTCTGCGCTGGAGCAGACCTTAAAAATGTCCTATCCTCCCTCCATAATTCGGAACCAGGTACGAGGGATTTTCTTGACATGTTCGATGTGGTATGCGGTATTCTTCGTAAAATGCCAAAACCCGTCATTGCTGCAGTTAATGGCTTAGCACTTGCAGGAGGTCTGGAGCTTGTCATGTGTTGTGATCTCGTATTTGCCGCTGAAAGTGCCAAAATCGGTGATGCCCATTCTAACTTTGGCGTATTTCCAGGTGCAGGTGGAGCGGCTGTATTACCAAAGAAAGTCGGGCTTAATCGAGCTAAATATCTTCTTTTTAGCGGTGATTTTCTATCAGCTGCGGAAATGGAGAGATTTGGTTTGGTGAATAAAGTTGTCGCTGATGGTCAGCTAGTGGAGGAGGTCGAAAAATTTGTTGAAAAGCTAGCTGCTAAAAGTCCATTGGTGCTCCGACGGATGAAGGAAGTAGCCAACGCGGCGGTTGATCAAACACAAGACGCAGCATTACGCCATGAAATGCTTCATTTAAGGCAGCATGTTCGCTCCTATGACTTAGCAGAAGGACTAAAAGCGTTTGCAGAAAAACGTAAACCTGAATTTAAGGGTTATTAAGGGGAGATAAAAATGAATATCAAAAATCGTGTATTCATTATAACAGGCGGGGCATCAGGGCTTGGTGAATCCTGTACAAGGCTGTTTGTGGAGCAGGGCGCAAAGGTGGGAATTTTAGATTTGAATGAAGACCGCGGAGAAAATCTTGTGAGAGAGCTTGGTGAATCCGTTGTTTTTTGTAAGACAGATGTAAGTGATGAAAATTCTGTACGTGAAGCTGTGGAAACGGTCTCAAGCACATTTGGTGGGATACATGTCGCAGTGAATTGTGCCGGTCTTATTTTTGGTGCGAAGGTCCACTCCAAAAAGGGACTTTTTCCAATGGATAAATTTAATAAGGTAATCCAGGTAAATCTAATTGGCACAATGAACGTGGTTCGATATGCGGTTCAAGAAATGTTGAAAAATGAACCTGATGAGAACGGGGAAAGAGGGGTTATTGTGAATACTGCTTCTGCAGCTGCATTTGGCGGACAGCTCGGACAGGCCGCCTATAGTGCGTCAAAAGCAGGAGTTGTCGGGATGACGCTTCCAATTGCCCGGGAGATTGGTGATTATGGAATGCGGATTGTTGCCATTTCACCAGGTCTATTCGATACGCAAATGTCTAGCGGAATGCCTGAAAGTTTTAAACAGGAAGTTGCCCAGCATATTCCTTTTCCAAAGAGGCTCGGCAAGCCGACTGAATATGCAGCAACGGTTAGACATATTATAGAAAATCCCTATTTAAATGGAACTACGATTATGCTAGATGGTGCAGCGCAGCTGCCTGCGAAGTAAGCGGGGGGACACAGCCATGACCATAGAATTTCGTAAACAAGAAGAATGGTTCAGCTTTTCAGATAATCACGGAAATGACATCGAACGTAAAACAGAAATTCGATTTGATCCACTAACAGGGGAATCCGCTCGGCTAATATTTGATCCAGGATTGAAAATACAGCCACCTGATTATATCGAAGCAAGCGAGAAAACCGGTGGAAAAAATTGCCCGTTTTGCAGTGAAAATTTACAAAAACTTACCCCTTTATTCAAGAGCGAAATCACAAAACAAGGTAGAATTTCTCAAGGTAGCGCTGTTGTTTTTCCGAATCTTTTCCCGTATAGCAAACATAATGGGGTCGTTATTTTTTCTGACCAACATTATGTCAGATTAGAAGAATTTACAATCGAAATGATAAAAGATGCCTTCTTAGCTGCACAAACCTATATCCAACGGGTAGCTGCCATAGATTCTAAGGCAAAACACGCTTCGATTAACTGGAATTATCTGCCGTTATCAGGTGGGAGTATTCTCCATCCACATATCCAAGTAATGGTCTCAGACTCTCCATCTAATTATCAAAGATTGGTAGCAGAAAAAGCACACGCGTTTCAGAATGATACAGGTAAAGAATATTTTACACAGTTAAGTGAAACAGAAAAAACGCTAGAGGAAAGATGGATCGGTGAAGTAGGAGATATTGCTTGGATACATTCCTTCGCACCGAAGAGCCACAATGATTTTTTGGCTGTTTTTTCAAAATCTAATTCAATAGATGATGTAAATGAACAAGATTGGATTGATTTTTCGAAAGGTTTACGAGCTATTTTTTCCACCTTAGATGAACAAGGATTTGCCAGTTTTAATTTAATGGTTCATATTTCATCAAATTCGGAATTAAAACAACCGATTCATGTCCGTCTAATCCCACGGCTTACACTGGGTTTTTTAAATACGAGTGATTATAACTTCTTCCAAGCACTCCATCAAGAACCACTGTCATTTAAACTACCAGAAGAAATAACACCTATAGCTAGAAAGCATTTTGTAAAAATCAATGAAAAGTCGGAAAGGAGATAAAAATGGCCGGAGCACTAGAAGGTTTAAAAATATTAGATTTCAGCACATTGGTTCCGGGGCCCTACGCCACCATGTTTTTAGCAGATTTGGGAGCGGATGTCCTTAGGATAAAATCTGGAACAAGGCCTGATATGATCGACTTTTTGCCGCCTTTCCTACCTGGAACAGAAGTGTCAGCTGTATCCGCACAATTGAGCAGGAACAAAAAGGTCATGACTCTTAATCTTAAGGATCCTCGTGCAGTAGAAGTGATTCACCAGCTTTTGACTGAGTACGATATTATTATTGAACAATTCCGCCCAGGTGTAATGGCGAAGCTGAACCTCGATTACGAGAGTCTTAGGAAAGTCAATCCTAGATTGATTTATTGCTCGTTAACTGGATACGGTCAAACAGGACCAATGAGAGACCGTGCAGGTCATGACATTAATTACATAGCCTTGTCCGGTGTTGCTTCTTACTCAGGAAAGAAAGAGTCAGGGCCTCCGTTGATTGGTGTACAGGTGGCTGATATTGCTTCCGGTTCCAACAATGCCATTATTGGAATTCTGTCAGCCGTCATCTATCGAGAGCGGACAGGGAATGGCCAGCATATTGATGTTTCAATGACAGATGGAATGATTGCCTTTAATTCCTTTATGCAGGGTGCTAGTTATCTAGTAAACGGTAAAGACATTGGGATGGAGGAAAACCTGATTAATGGCGGTTCCTTATATGATTACTACGAAACCCTGGATGGCAGATATCTTAGTTTCGGTGGGGTTGAACCGCAATTTTTTAAAGCCTTCTGTCAAACAATTGATAGATATGAACTTGCTGCAGGAGGCGTGGCGCCAAAGAATGTGGCTCAAATCAAAGAAGAGGTTCGGGAGATTTTAAAGACGAAGACGTTAGATGAATGGATGGAATTATTTAATCGTGTTGATGCTTGTGTTGAGCCTGTGCTTACACTAGGTGAAGTATTAGAGGGACCGCTCGTTCAAGAGCGGGGAATGGTGGTTGAGGTCCCTGGGCCTAATGGTACAAAAGTAAAACAGATTGGCAATCCGATTAAGTTCTCAGAGTCTATTCCTCAATATCGTTACACGGGGATTCCTCTATCAAAGGCGAATACAGAGGCAGTAATGAAAAACCTTGGCTACTCCCAAGAGGAAATCGACGAGTTTGGCAGAACTGGTCTATTCAGTTAATAGAGTCCATTTTTCAAAGAATGAAGGAGGTAAGGAATTTGCTAAAGACACTTTTTGTAAAATTTAAGGTTGAAAATAGGACGGCTGTGATAACGATTGAAAATCCACCGGTGAATGCACTTAGTGCACAGATTATGGAAGAACTTGATCAGACTTTGGACGTGGTTCGGGAGAATTCGGATGTTCAAACTGTTATTATAACCGGTGCTGGTGACAAAGCGTTTGTAGCCGGAGCAGACATTAAGCAGTTTATTGATATCACTCCTGATGTAGGATACGACCTTGTGAAAACTGGCCACCAGATTTTCAATAAAATTGAAAACTTTGAAGTGCCAGTGATTGCAGCGATTGAAGGCTATGCTCTTGGAGCTGGCTGTGAATTAGCAATGGCATGTGATATTCGCATTGCAGGCGAAAAAGCATTATTTGGACAACCTGAAGTCAATTTAGGAATCATTCCAGGATATGGTGGTACACAGCGTTTACCTAGATTAGTAGGAGCTGGTAAAGCAAAAGAGCTTATTTTTACCGGAGATAACATCGACGCTAGTGAAGCATATCGAATTGGTTTGGTAGATATTCTCGCTCCAGCGGGAGAAGCGCTTAGTCGAGCACATATCTTATCAGCAAAGATCCAGAAAAAGGGACTACTCGCTATCAAAGCTGCTAAAAAGTCGATTACCAAGGGCATGGATTTGCCGATGGAAGAAGCATTGGAACTTGAGGCGGTTCAGTTTAAAAGCCTTTGTTCCACAGATGATCAAAAAGAAGGTGCGAGAGCCTTTTTAGCAAAGGAAAAACCACAGTTTCAAGGAAAATAATTTTTTTATAGAGGAGAAATAACAATGACTCAGCCTATAGTCGTAAAAATTGAGAACGGAATTGGTTCCATTTTTCTCAATCGACCTCAAAAGCTAAATTCGATGTCTACAGATTTAGTAACGGGTCTAACGGAAGCCCTGTTAAGCATGGATAAGAATCCTGAGGTTAAGGTAATCATTCTCTCGGGTGAAGGGAAATCCTTTTGTGCTGGGGGAGATTTAGAAACCATTCAGCAATTTACGAAACAGAGTGATATCGCTTCTTATTTAGAGAAGGCGATTAATGTGACTCGTGTGATATTGAATATGAATAAATTTGTCATTTCTGCTGTTCATGGATATGCGGCGGGAGCAGGATTCAGCCTTGCGCTGGCTTCTGATTTTATTGTGGCAAATTCCTCAGCGAAGTTTGGCTTAAGCTTTGTAAACATTGGAGTGATACCGGATTTGGGCTTAATCAAGTTATTATCGGAACGAGTGCCTACTGCCATTGCTAAGGAATGGATTGTTTCCGGGAAGATTTTGGGTGTTGAGGAAGCTAAGACATGGGGGATTGTTAATAAGGTAGTTGATGGTGAACTGCTTCAAGGTGCAAGTGAATTTGCTCAAGTGATCTTGAATGGACCGCCTTTAAGTAATCGATATGTAAAGAAAATGTTGAACCATACGGTGCAGCTCCCTTGGGAGGCATTTTTAGAACAAGAAACCATGGTTCAAGCCCACCTGATTGCAAGTGATGATCGGCAAGAAGGTGTGAATGCATTCTTGGAAAAACGGGCACCTAAATTTAAAGGGGAATAACTTTTAGAAAAATTTTTGGAGGTTGTCACATGTCTATTAGAACAATCGGTGTAATTGGGGCTGGAAGCATGGGTTCCGGCATTGCCCAGGTCGCGGCCTGTGCAGGTTTTCAAGTCATATTATCTGATATCCAAGAAAATTTTTTAACAAGAAGTTTAGGAGTTATCGGAAAGAGTTTAGAAAAGCTTGCCTCTAAGGGAAAACTGAATGACCCTGTTGAAGCCATTCTAGATCGGTTTACGACAACTACTAAATTGGAAGATTTGAAAGACGCTGATATAGTTTTTGAGGTTATCATCGAGAATATGGAGAAAAAGAAAGAGTTATATAGGGAGATTGACCAAATATGTAAGCAGGAAACAATTTTTTGTTCTAATACATCTGGTTTAAGTATTACCGAGATGGCATCTGCTACTAAACGGGCAGACCGGGTGATTGGAACTCACTTTTTTAACCCTGTCCCCCTAATGGAACTGGTCGAAATCATTCGAGGAAATGATACCTCAGATGAAACCTATAGGATTGCCAGAGATTTGTGTGAAAGCTTTGGTAAAAAATCGATTACAGTGAATGAAGCACCATTGTTTGCTGTAAATAGAATATTGGCCCCCATGATAAACGAAGCGATATTCGTGCTTCAAGAAGGCGTTGCCACAAAAGAGGATATTGACCTTGGCATGAAATTGGGGGCCAATCACCCGATTGGACCATTAGCATTAGCTGATATGATTGGGCTGGACGTCTTGCTAATGGTAATGGAAACTCTCTATGAAGAAACAGCTGACTCCAAATACCGGCCTGCTACACTATTACGAAAACTGGTTCGGGCAGGACACTACGGCAGAAAAACCGGACGTGGATTCTATGAGTATTAAAAATTAGCATTCATGACTCCTTTGGTTCAACAATTGATTCAAGAGATGTGTTTGTCAGTGCCCCTAGGACAAAATAGCCTTTTAGTACGTCGGAGGTGGCAGTTAGAAAAGGTTGGATTCCACATTTTGGATTCGGCCTTTTTTGAAATCTATTCTGAGGTGATAGAAATGGAAACAAAGTATATTAAAAATCCATTTGATCATTTACTCAAATGTCAATATAAAAAAATTAGTGATACCAACCTAAAAGTAATTTTGCCGGTTCAGCCACTACTATTAAATACAAAAGGTTATGTTCAAGGAGGTATTATTAGCTTGTTAGCTGACCTAGCAATGGGCAATATATGTAATACCTTTCAAGAGGACGACAATAGTATGCAATCGGTGGTGACAGTTGACCTAAAAACAAGCTATCTAAAAGGGGCACAAGGTGACTTCTTAACAGCAGACGCACACCTCATTAAAAAAGGAAGAACTCTTAATCACGTCAACTGTAATATATACAACGACCAAAATGAACTAGTTGCACAGGCAACTGGCATATTTGCTAACCTATAACTAGATGAAGATTTTGGTGCCATGACCACCGATGGACAAATGTTTTGATTAAATGCCACGACTATAAAGTGCCAGTCACTACCCGTAATATGTTGATATTTGATCTACATAATTTCGGCGTTGACCAGGCACTTTTTTTTATGGTCACAAATTATTCACCTTTTTATAAAATCCACCCTATCCCTTTTCCAAATCAATCGGAATCGGTGCCAGGCACTTGATGTTACATTATAAAAACTAATTACAGCAAGAATTGGAAAGTGTAATGAACAATATTTTGATATTTTATTATTAATTAAATAACTTTATGAACTAGAAAGGAGCAGATAAGAAATTTAAAACGGTATTAAAAGTCTGAATCTATAGGTAGTTTTTTGATAGGTGTATATATGTGGTAGGCTGAATCAAGATTGTGAATGTTATCAAAAACTTGAATGAGCTCAATATGTGAGTTCTCAGTTTCCTGTTTAGAGATCTTTAAAAATCTTGCAAAATCAGTTATCAAGACATCTCCTATGTCAAGTAGATCACCGGAGTATTTAAACTTGGCACAAAAGAGTTGCGGAATATCTACGGTAAAATAAAAGGGTTTATCTATTTGTATATCATATGGAATCCCGAAAAGAACCTTGAAGCGAGTCGAGTTTGGTTGACAGTCTGAATAGATGACATAGCATGAACCATTTATTGTATCATCAATGTTATTTAAAAGCTTTTTTGAATAAGAGCGGATTTTCGTCTTGTAATCATCAGTTGCCAGGTCAACCTCGAAGGCTATACCACTCACCCTGATCGTTTCAAATTCCGTAAGAGTGAAATCGGTGACAATATCACCATTGATGTTTTTGATGGGTCTTTTAACTACTGGAGGTATTGGCACTTGAGGTAAGGTCTTATCTTTTGCTCTAAGTGAGCTTGGTGCTACACCATATCGGCGTTTGAACGCCCGGGTGAAGGATGATGGTGTTCCAAAGTTTAACTGATAAGTAATGTCTGTTAGAGATAGGTTATTTTCCTGAATCAATTTTAATGATGTATTCAACCTTCTAGATAGTATGTAATTATTTAAGGAACAACCCATCAGGGCAGAAAATAGTCTGTGAAAATAGTATTTGGACATGTTAAAGGTATTTGCGACTGACTCAAGAGATAAAGGTTGTTGTATATTGTCTTCAATGTATAGTAAAGCATTCTCAATCACTTCATAATGGTCCATAAAATACTCCTTATTTAATTATTTCCTATATTTGTAATCTAGTATACCATATGCAATTAACACATTAATTAGTTCGAGGAGGCAAAGATGAAGTCAAACGACAGAATGAATAGCATTATTATAGGTGTTTTATATATAGCAGCTGCGGTTACTTCAGTTATTGCGGTTGTTTTTTATCAGCCGGTACTGTCAGAGCAATGGCATATGTCCGTGGCAAATGGATTTCAAACGAAGGTTTTGATTGGTGTATTAAATGACCTTTTGCTTGTAGTAACAGCTGTCGGGACATCTGTGATGCTGTTTCCTTATATTCGTCGGTGGAATGAACATATTGCCTTAGGGTATCTTTGTTTTCGATTCATGGAGGCTGTTTTTATTGCAATAGGTTTAGTAAGTATATTAGGTCTACTCCAACTCAGTATATATTATGATGCGAACCGTTTAGCAAGTGATGAACATCTTGCCGCTATGGGTTTACTGTTGCAAGCTTTTCATCGTTGGACTTCAATGTTAGGTCCCAATCTCATGTTAGGCTTAAATACCGTCATGTATAGTTATTTACTTTTTCGAACAGGTTTAGTGCCCAAACCGTTAGCATTATTTGGAATGATTACAGCTGTTTCAGTATTCATAGCCGGTTTATTAGAAATGTTTGGGGTAGTAGAACCTTACTCTACAGCAAAAGGACTCATTGCTCTACCTGTAGGTGTTTATGAAATGAGTTTGGCAGTCTGGTTAATCGTAAAGGGATTTCATAAGCAAAATCTCGAAAAACTAAAAATGAATATATATGTTTGATGCACAACATTCTTATGGGAAGTTGCTTATATGGATGAAAGTGCATTGAATCAAGAATAAACTTTAGGCTTTAAAGCCAGACCGAGTTTAATATCTAACAAAGAATGTGCCTGGCATTACATTGTTGTGCTTATTAAGCTAATGGGTCCGTTTGTTAAATAGGATAATACAAAAAAGGCTTAGGGTTGAAAACTCTAAGCCTTTTTGCCTGTGAAATATACTTTTTTTAGAAGGAGATTATCATTCCATCTTTTCCAGCATAGGTTCCCATTGTTGCTCCCATAAAATTTACAATTACTTCTTTTGGATGAAATAGATGTATAAGTTCTTGTTTGATTGCTTCAGCATCCTCTTCATTTCCGGTATGTGTAATACCAAATGTCGTTTGAGAAAAATCATTTCCATTTTCCTGAATAAGTTCAAGGACTCTTCTGTGGAATTTTTTGGTCCCTCGTATTTTTTCAAGAATTTCTACCTTGCCACCGTCAACTCTTTCTAGGATTACTTTGATATTAAGGATCTTAGCCAAAGAACCTTGAAATTTAGATAGTCGACCGCCTTTTACGATATTTTCTAATGTATCCAATAGGACAAGTATGTTCATTTTTTCTCTGTAATCGGTTAATTCTTTAATAATTTCATCTAGGGTATACCCCTGTTTTGCAAGTTCTGCAGCTCGAATAACTTGGAGTCCATGGCCCAATGATCCAGCTAATGAATCAAAAACTGTAACATTTGCATTGGAAAGTTCTTTCCCCATACACGCTGATTGATAGGTACCGCTAAGTCCAGACGAGATGGTAAGACAAAGCAATTCGGTGTCCGTTCCGAACTTAGAGAAAGTCTTGGCAAAAGTGGCAGGGGAGGGTTGGGATGTCTTGGGGAGCGCATCAGTAGAAAACATTTTCGTAAAGAATTCCTTTGGGGCAAGATTAATCTTTTCTAGATAATCTTGATTTCCAATAGTCACTGTCATTGGAACTATCGTTATATCATATAGCTCAATTAATTCTTCAGGTAAATCGGATGAACTGTCTGTTATGATCTTAATCATTTTTTTCTCCACCTACATTATTATTTCAATATATTTATTATAACAGTTTTTTTTCTGTTTCCACTTCTTGTGGGATTCACATTAACAGTGGGATCTCCATGATAGATTGAATAAAGTGCCTGTCACTACCCGCAATTTGTCGAATTGTCTTCGAAAAAATTCGGACAGTAACAGGCACTCTTTCTATATACTTTTTAAAGCTTCTTCAATTGATTGATCCCCCGACATTAAATCAAATGATCGGCGGAACGTATTTTCTTCGTTTAAAGCAGCTACTATCGATTTGGCGACATCCTCGCGCGGGATAGACCCTCTTTGCAAATCTTCCGCAGCCTGTACTTTCCCTGTACCCGGTTCATTAAGCAACGCACCAGGGCGCACAATGGTATAATTCAACTGGCTTGAAACGAGCATTCGATCTGCATAGTGTTTGGCCACCATATAGGGCTTAATCGGACTGTCCTTCCAGCTTTCCCGATTATGTGCTTGGACTGCACTAACCATGATATAACGATGTGCCCCGGCTTTTTCTGCCGCTTCCATCGATTTTACCGCACCATCCAAATCCACAAGCAATGTTTTATCTGGCCCAGTCTTGCCGCCGGAACCCGCTGAGAAAATGACAGCATCGCAGCATTCCATTGCCTTTGCAAGATCATCCACACTGCCTTCCAAATTGGCAACTACTGCGTTTACTCCTGATTGTCTAAGGGTTTCCGCCTGCTGTTCATTACGTACCATTGCCTTTAATGTATGTTCATCGCTGTTCTGCAATAAATGGACGATATGCTTTCCTACCTGACCGTTGGCACCGATTAAAAATACTTTCACCATGTTCTCCACCTTTCATAAAAGCATATGCACTCATATTATTTCAAAAGTCGATGCAATAATCAAAATAGTTACTTATTCAATGGCTTAAACAGAATAGTGGGGGGATTGACTAATGCTAAAAGTGCCCGTCATCGATTCTTCGCGGGAAAATTCGGATGGTGCCAGAAACTTTCTTTAAGATTGCATTTTAAATGTAAACAAAATTGGATATTTTTGTTAAAATTAAATAAAGTTTGTAAATAGATATATTCAAGCTAAACCAGCTAATAGTTTGTCAATATTTTTCAATAAAGATTTAAAATATCTCATGATATACTAAAAATGTACATGCCAAATAACCTTCCGTTAGACTAATTTTGGAAGTTTTGTGTTATTTAGT
>NZ_JAMBOX010000089.1 GCF_023715785.1 Neobacillus niacini | reverse complement strand
TCCATATTGCCTGTGCGCTCGCCATTACCAAAAAGCGTACCTTCAATACGGTCAGCGCCTGCCATCAAACCTAACTCACTGGCAGCCACAGCACAGCCACGGTCATTGTGGGTGTGAAGGCTCACAATCACATGCTCTCGCATGGGTAAGTTTTGGCAAAAATATTCAATCTGATCGGCATAGATATTGGGCGTTGAGCTTTCTACGGTTGATGGCAAGTTAAAGATTACTTTTTGACCTAAGTCCGGGCGCCAAACTTTACACACCTCATCACAGATTTTGACCGAAAAATCGACCTCGGTTTGCGAGAAACTTTCAGGGGAATATTCAAAAATCCATTCGGTTTCAGGGTATTCTTTCGCCAAATCACGCAATAATGTTGCACCTTCAACCGCAATCGCAATGATGTCA
>NZ_JAMBOX010000088.1 GCF_023715785.1 Neobacillus niacini | reverse complement strand
GCTCACCCTGCGCCAGCCGCTGCAGAGTGGTAGCCATCTCCTGCAGAACAGCGCGATTGACGCCGCGACCGCTGAGCGTCAGGGGAGGAATAGCGCCGTCAAACGGCTCCTCGCTAAGGGCGTTCTTCAGCTGAAGTACCGCCTGCGACAGCTGCTGGCGATCGTCACTATCCGCCTCGTCTGCTTGCAGCAGGGCCGCCAGCTGGTAGCAGCGCAAAGTGGCGGCCAGCCGCGAGCGCCAGGCCTGGGGATCGGCGGCGATCTCCGGTGTCGCCCGGCTGGCCTGGGCGAATAGCGACTGCAGCTGATTGAACTGCGCGGCGGTCTCGCCGAAGGTCGGTGGCGCTTCAGCGTCCGGGGCCGCCAGCCGCCGGGCGACCTCGTGCAGCATCCCGGCCAGACGCGCCTTAAAC
>NZ_JAMBOX010000087.1 GCF_023715785.1 Neobacillus niacini | reverse complement strand
AGTTGCACTCCTGTATCTTTTTTATCTCTATTAATAATATTATTATTGGAAAGGGCCTCAATTCCTTTAGGCGTTTTTTGTACTGTAAATCCATGATCAGTTAATGAATGACGTAATGTTTGAACCAATTTTTTATCTTGACCACCTACGTAAACAATGGGTTCATCGCCTGCATATCCGTGAATAGATACTGTTTTTGACGAATGGTTGAGCATATCTAATAATTGAGGTTCATCAAAAACAGTAGAAGTAATATGTAGTTGAGCATTATTATCTGAACGTAGACCTTCAAATGAATAAAAATTATATTGACCAATATTTGAAATACGACGAGCGAGTTCAGTGGTTCCAGGTTCAATACTTCCACCATGAATCGCTGTAATTAAGGTATCGCTGTGCTTACGGTGTTTTGTG
>NZ_JAMBOX010000086.1 GCF_023715785.1 Neobacillus niacini | reverse complement strand
ATATATATCAGGGTAAAATGCATCAGAAGATTAATGAAGAAAGTCTCACTTTAGGTAAGGGTGAGATCCTGCTTATCAACCAGTTTGCCAGACACGAAATTGAAGCCGCAGGGCAGAATGATATTATCATCAATTTTATTATTAAGACCGAATTTTTCGGTCGACTCATGTCACTTTTTGACGAAAATAACATCATTTCCCGTTTTATCCTTTCAGCAATTAATGGCAGAAAAAAACATGGAGAACATATTCACTTTAAAGTGGGGGAAATCGACGCAATTCAAAACATTATGCATGTCATCATTAGCGAGATCTACAGTAATAACCACTTAAAAGAGATACGCGTCAATTTCCTGGTGGGACTGTTGATGACCGAACTGCTCTCGAATGTGCAAGCCAGCGATTACCATATCAA
>NZ_JAMBOX010000085.1 GCF_023715785.1 Neobacillus niacini | reverse complement strand
CAGCAGCTACAGGGCCAGTACCGCTGGCTGCTGCTGGATCTGCCGGCGGGTTATTCGCCGTTGACCCGCGAGCTGCTGACGCTTTGCGATCGCTCGCTGGTGGTGGTTCATCCCGACGCCAATAGCCATATCCGTCTACACCAGCAGCCCCTCCCGGCCAACGGCGATATTCTGATTAACGATCTGCGGGTCGGCAGCCAGCTGCAGGAAGATCTCTACCAGCTGTGGCTGGAGAGCCAGCCGCGCATCCTGCCGGTGACGATTCACCGCGACGAGGCGATGGCCGAGTGCCTGGCGGCGAAACAACCTCTCGGGGAGTATCGTCAGGATTCGCTGGCGGCGGAAGAGGTGCTGACCCTGGCGAACTGGTGCCTGATCCACTATTCCGCCGGGAGAGCGGCATGATCCGCCTCAGTAC
>NZ_JAMBOX010000084.1 GCF_023715785.1 Neobacillus niacini | reverse complement strand
CTCCTGCATCGCATGCGGCGCCGAGGAGACCCGCAGCCGCGCCAACAGGATAAAGAACACCAGCCCGGAACAGCTGGCGACGAGGAAGTTTAGCTGCGGATTGATGTTAAACAGCAGGCCGGCGAAGAAGGTGGCCACCGCCCAGCCCAGCGAGCCCCACATCCGCGCCCTGCCGAATTCAAACTGGCTCTGACGCGCCACCCTCTCGGTGTAAGATTCCAGCACGCCGATGCCGCCGTTAAAGGTCAAACCGATATAGATCCCGCCAAAAATGCTGCCCAACAGGACGTTGATTTTCAGCAGGTGGCCGAACAGCAGATACGCCGGACCAGAGAGGATCAGCAGCGCGGTGATATACCAGAGCAGATGTTTGCGCAGCCCCAGCTTGTCCTGGATAAATCCATAGCAAACTTGCGCAAAC
>NZ_JAMBOX010000083.1 GCF_023715785.1 Neobacillus niacini | reverse complement strand
GATGGAATATGCCTACGCAGCTGCGGATATGGTTATCAGCCGCAGTGGTGCAATGGCAATTGCAGAACTATGCGTGGTAAGAAAGCCAGTTATTTTTGTGCCTTATCCGTTTGCTGCAGAGGATCATCAAACCATGAATGCAAAAAATTTGGTAAATGCTCATGCCGCGGAAATGATCAAAGACAATGAAACGTTACAAATCCTGGTGCCTTCCGTGGTGGCTTTGTCAAGAGATAGCACGGCACAGGAAAGTCTAAAACATAATATCGGGGGCCTGGCGATGTATGATGCAGATGCAAGGATAGCCGAGGCAATATTAAATGAATTAACGAATAAAGTATAAGGTTTAGTGAATAGCAGTCAACACATATCGCCTTCATCACAACTTTTAAAAGGAGTTGCGCTCAAAAACGTGGTGTTCCTTGGCA
>NZ_JAMBOX010000082.1 GCF_023715785.1 Neobacillus niacini | reverse complement strand
ATCATCGTCCCGCTGGCGCCAATGCCGCTCTGACGATAGCCTTCGCCCTGGCTGTAGCTGCCGTTGAGGGTGGTCCATGGCGTACGGTAGCTGCCGTTGAGCGCCACATCATGCTGACCGCCGGTGGCGGTGGTGGTCGACACGCCGTAGTTAAGGTTGTTTTCACTGTCCAGCGAACCGTTGATACCAATCTGCGAGCTGGCAAAGCGCGAGTTATTGAACGAGGTGTTCGACGTCAGGTTGGCGGTGCGGTTATCGCCAAACCACAGCGGGTAGCTGAAGTTGAGTGAAATACGATCGTCGCGACGATGACCGGAGCTGTCTGGCGTATAGACGCGCTGCGCGCTCGCCGACCAGGAGAGACGACCAAATGAATTGTTGTAGCTGACCTGATACTGCTTCTCGGTCCCGGAGCGGTTCCAGTAATCGG
>NZ_JAMBOX010000081.1 GCF_023715785.1 Neobacillus niacini | reverse complement strand
TGCGCGGGCTCGTCGACGCGCGCATCCAGCAGCCCGGCGACGAACCGGCGATCAACGTGAACGTCGATCGCACGAAGGCGATCCAGGCCGGTCTCGAACAGCGCGACGTCGCGCAGAACCTGCTGATCGCGCTGTCCGGCAGCTCGCAGACGACGCCGAACTTCTGGCTCGATCCGCGCACCGGCGTCAGCTACCCGGTGCTCGTGCAGACGCCGCAATACACGGTGAATTCGCTGCAGTCGCTTGCGAACGTGCCGCTGCCCGCCGGCACCGCCCGCTCGCCGCAGACGCCGGCCGGCGGCCCGGCCGCGGGCGCGCCCGCGCAGAACCTGCTCGGCGCGCTCGGCTCGTTCTCGCGCGCGACGCAGCAGGCCGTGGTGTCGCACTACAACGTGCAGCCGGTGCTCGACATCTTCGCGTCCGTGCAGGGG
>NZ_JAMBOX010000080.1 GCF_023715785.1 Neobacillus niacini | reverse complement strand
TGGCGGACTGGCGGTTGCGTTTCAGGATATTCAGCTTTCCCCGCCGCTGGACAAAGCGCTGCACGATCTGAGCTGAACGCTAGCGGGAAGACCCGACTTTCTCTGCATCCTGGGGCCCAGGATTGCAGGGTTCGCTGGTGCCAGGGAGATAAAAATGACCGTGCTTATCGGGATCGGTGCCGCCAGGGCACCCTGCCCGACCCGAGGCAATATCGATATCGCCGCCGTTCGAACCGTTGCCGCCGTCGGCGCCAGCGCTCACCGACTGCCCGTTATGGCCACCGTGAACACCAGGCGCAGCACTGGCCGAAAACGCCACCAGCGCGAATATACAGACAGACTATGAAGCGTCTGCCCATTGATACCTCTCCCTTATTGATATTCCCAGCCTATGACGTTGGTGATGGGTTAAGCCGTTGAGCGGCAAAAATC
>NZ_JAMBOX010000007.1 GCF_023715785.1 Neobacillus niacini | reverse complement strand
AAATATATTTACTATTATAATAACAAGCGAATTAAGGCAAAATTAAAAGGCATGAGTCCAGTTCAATACCGAATTCATGCCCAGGTAGCTGCCTAATTTTTGTGTCTAACTTTTTGGGTTCAGATCATAGAGGCTCGGGTGGATCATCCGCTTGGAAGCCGATCCCCTTTGAGGGAACCGTCTATTGCTGGACCGAACATGTGGCTGCATGTTTGGTCTTTTTTTAGAATATGATTTTCTTACTCCTATTATAACCCAAGATTATGAAAAAGAAATAATTAAACTCAAGATAAGGTAGATAAATGTTCAGTAAAAATGATAAAAACGATCATAAATTCCTTCAAAAATTGAATCCTCGCTAAAGAATAATCCTTTTTTAAAAGGAAGGATTATCTATCATTCTCATTCTCAATGGAATAAAGCTAGACGTATCGCCGCACCTTTCTGCTCGGATAGCGAAGGGTGCTTTTTCATTCAACTTTATGGCTGTATATCATCGACACTTTCAATTCATTAAGTTGTTCCCTCTCTTTGAATAATAATAAAAAAATACAAATTTATTTATTTTTATCAAAATACGCATATAATTATGAATATTCATAGTTTATAATAATTTATAAAATCTCTTTTTGCTTTTTTGATATAATCCAGTCTTCTGGTTTATATAATGCAAAACTACCGAAAAAAGTTATTCCAAGCTTTGTGGTGTACATAGGAGGTGGAAGGTGTTCGCGTTAGACAATACTCTTAGATGTTGAGGGAAAAATTGGAAATTAAGCAAGGAGTTTTTCTAAAGGGGTATATTTGCCCGATTTTAAAAATTGAGGGGGAAAATGGATGAAGAAAGTATGGGTCTTATTACTGGCGTTACTATTAGCTTTGATGGCAGGTTGTACGGAGGAAACGAGTGGAGGGGGAAGTGGTCCTTCTACCATTCAAAAAGTTTTGGATAAGAAAAAATTAGTTATTGGTACATCTTCTGGGTATACGCCTTTTGAGATGAAGGATAAAAAAGGGGAGTTTATTGGTTATGACATGGATCTGGGGCGTGCGATTGGCAAGGCATTGAACGTCAAAGTGGAATTCAGAGATTTCGAGTTTACCGGACTTATTCCTGCTCTGCAGACAGGAGAAATTGATATGGTCATCTCGGCTATGACGATTCGCGGTGATCGCGCACTTGCTGTTAGCTTTTCTGATCCGTATTACACTTCCGGACAAGTCATTTTAGTGCCCAAAAGTGATACCACTACGAAGAGCTGGAAGGATTTAGATCAAAAAGGGAAAAAGATTACTGTCTCCCAAGGGTCAACCAGTGCACTCCTAGCGAAAGAGTTGTTTAAAAATGCAGAAGTCCTTGATTTTGAGGGTTATACCAATGCTGCCTTAGCAGTGAAACAAGGGCAAGCAGATGCTGTCGTAGGTGACGAACCAGCCGTTCGTATATATGAAACCCGAAATAGCGACTCCGTTCGCGGGATTTATGAGCTGCTTTCTGATGAAAATCTAGGTGTAGCGGTTCAATTAAATGATTATGCCACTATTAACTGGCTTAACTCATTTTTGAATTCGTACCGAAATGGGCCGGAAGACCAGAAAGCAGTCAATAAATGGTTTAAATCTAATGACTGGATCAATGAAATTCAGGATGAAGAATAAAAATGTTTTGCTGCATGGATTGCGGGATAGGGGGTTAAATCAACATGGGTAGCTCAGGATGGTCTGTGATCACTGATAATTGGGGTTTATTAATGAAAGGACTGCTAACAACGTTGGAACTCTCGGCATTCGCGCTTCTGTTAAGCATTCCGGTGGGAATCTTAATTGGACTTTGCCGGGTTTCGAAAAATCGAATACTTTCTTCCGCAGCGGTTAGTTATGTGGAATTTATTCGAGGTGTTCCATTGCTCGTCCTGTTAATGTGGATGTACTTTGTGTTGGGGAGATTTTTAAAATTGGGGCCATTTTGGTCTGGTGTTGTCGCATTAGGAATCTTTTCTGCAGCGTTTATCGCAGAAATCGTCAGGGCTGGTATTCAGGCGGTGCCGCGTGGACAGATGGAAGCGGCGCGCTCTTCGGGAATGACGCATATACAAGCCATGCGTTTTATCATCCTGCCACAGGCATTTCGGAAGGTGCTGCCTCCTATGGCATCTCAATTTATCACCTTAATTAAGGATTCTTCTCTCGTTTCTGTCATCTCTGTGATTGATCTAACACAGGTTGCCAAAAACCTTGTGGCAACATCTTTTAAAGCGTTGGAAGTGTGGACCTCGATTGCAATCATCTATTTTTGCATCACGTTTCTCCTTTCTCAGCTCATCAATCTGCTGGAGCGGCGCTATCGAGTAACGGAATAACGCATTTTTTCACCAAAATGTAAGGAGAGACTACCTATGATTCAGATCAAACAGGTAAACAAAAGTTACGGAAGCATGCATGTGTTACAAAATATCAATTTGGAAGTGCCGGAATCTCATGTATATGCGCTTATCGGACCTAGCGGCGCCGGAAAAAGCACACTGATCCGCAGCATCAATGGACTCGAGACTATCCATTCTGGGGAAATTATTGTAGATGGTATATCTGTACACGAAAAGAGCACGGATATAAATAAACTGCGTACCGAAATTGGCTTTGTGTTTCAATCGTTTAATTTATATCCTCATCTCACCGCTATGGAGAATGTGGCAATTGCCCCGATTCAAGTTAAAAAGACACCGAAAAAACAAGCAGTGGAGAAGGCAAAGGATTTGCTGACATCCCTCGGCTTGGGAGAAAAATGTCATTCCTATCCCAGCCAGCTCTCGGGTGGGCAGCAACAGCGGGTGGCCATTGCCAGAGCCTTGGCCATGGATCCTGCCGTCATGCTATTTGATGAACCTACTTCAGCGCTGGACCCCGAGATGATCAAAGAAGTGCTAGATGCCATACGAAAATTGGCGTCTAGTGGAATGACGATGGTGGTCGTCACCCATGAGATGGGGTTTGCACGGGAAATATGCGACCAAATCGTCTTCATGGCAGAAGGCAAGATTGTAGAAATTGCTTCACCTGAACAGTTTTTTACCAACCCTAAAACAGAAAGGGCAAAAGATTTCCTTTCTAAAGTTCTGAATCATTAACAGTGCAAGGGAAAATGTTTTCCCTTGCTGTTTTTCCGTTTTGACCAAGGTTAATGATTGGGAATGCTAGTTGGCGGTTCGTGGGGGTGGAGGGAAACGGAGGTTATTTCATTGAAAGCGGATATTATCATTACCCATGCCTTTGTTTTAACCATGGAAGGTAAAGGTGTCGGAATGGTTGAAAACGGTGCTGTTGCGATTATGGGAAATACCATTCTCGATGTAGGCAGAACGGATGAAATTCTTGCATCATACAAGACAGACCGGATCGTGGACGGCAATGGCAAACTGGTCATGCCTGGCTTGATTGATGCCCATATACATACAGGCATGTCCATCTTCAGGGGGATGGCGCAGGACATGTCCAACTGGATGCAAAAAGGCCTATGGCCACTCATGAAAAACGCCAAGGCAGACGAAGTTTTTCACGGATCGTTAGTTAATATTATAGAAGGAATCAAAGCAGGGACGACTACCTTTTGCGACTATGATCTGTCAATGAACCATATTGTAGAGAATTATGTTCAGGTCGGTGCCCGTGCCAGAGTAACGGAAATGGTCAACGAATTGCCAGATGACATTGGGAATTTGCCGATAGGGGAGCTGTACCCGTTTGACCCCTCTATCGGCGAAAGAAAATTGAAAGAAAATATTCAATTGTTCGAACAATGGCACGGCAGGGAAAATGGGCGAATCACCTGTCTTTTTGGACCCCAGGGAGCAGATATGATGGGAAGGGAGCTTCTGCTTGAGATAAAAGCTTTGGCAGAAAAGTATGATACCAAGATTCATATGCATATGGCTCAAGGAGAGCGGGAGATGGATCAGATGCTCAAAAGGTACGGAAAGCGTTCCATTCCGTTTCTTGACGAGATCGGATACTTGGATTCCCGATTGCTGGCCGTGCACTTGACAGAAGCAAGCAAGGCCGAAACGGAACTCGTGGCGAAACGAGGGGCATCGTTAATTTACTGTGCAGGCAGTATTAGCATTATTGACGGCTTGGTGCCGCCTATCCTGGATTTTTTAGAAGCAGGCGGGCAAGCGGGACTTGGATCGGATCAGGCTCCTGGCAACAATTGCAGTAACATGTTCAACGAGATGAAGCTCGCGGCTCTTTTTAACAAGGTTAAAAGAGCTGATCCCCGTGTGTTCCCTGCATGGCTCTCTCTAAGGCTGGCTACGATTGAATCAGCAAAGGCCATCGGACTGGATCACGAAATTGGAAGTTTGAAGAAAGGAAAAAAAGCTGACATCCTTATCATTAATTTACAAGAACCTGGATTAAGCCCCATTTTCACTCATCCCATTCGCAACCTTGTTCCTAACCTTGTCTATTCGGCCAGAGGCCATGAAGTGGAAACGGTTATCATTGATGGACGGGTTATTATGGAGGATCGTAAGCTTTTAACGGTGGATGAGAAACAAGCAATTATAAATGCTCAAGAAGCAGCTAATCGAATCAGTCAGCGGTCCCAGAAGGATATTACCGCATCTGATAGCGATGTATATAAGATGATGGAGGAAGGCTTTCTATGACAACAATTTTTACAAATGGACAGTTTTATACGTTTGATCAGGCTCAGCCCTTAGTCGAATCAGTCGTAGTCAACGATGGGAAGATTATCGATATGGGGTCACATGAAGATATGCTGCTGCACTGGGGACGTCATCATGCCATCATTAAGGATCTCGATGGGAAAATGGTGACGCCTGGTTTAATTGACAGTCACTTGCATCTTTCTTCGATTGCGACTAAATTGATGACGCTTGATTTGGAACATGTTAAATCAAAGGATGGACTGCTGCAAACGATTCAACAGCAAGTTGCTCAAACGCCGATGGGGGAGTGGGTTCTTGGGAGAGGCTGGGACGAAAACCGTTTTGAGGGAGGCATTTTACCTAGCATCGAAGAACTCGACCGAGTAGCACCGCACACCCCCGTGTTCCTTACACGAATTTGCGGCCATGTCAATCTGGCCAATACGAAGGCATTTGAAGTGGCCGGTTACTCTCCAGATATGACGATTCCGGATGGCGGAACGGTCGTGCTGGATCCGGTAACAAATAAACCTTCAGGGTTACTATTAGAAACGGCTTCAAAAATTATAGAAAGACACATTCCCAAGCCAAGTTACGAGCAGTTTAAACAAGGGCTGAAACAGGCGATCCATCTAGCGATGCAGTGTGGTCTTACAAGTGTCCATACAGAGGATCTGCGAACCTTTGGCGGGCTGGATCAGACATGGCAATTGTATGACGAGCTATTGAACCAAGAGAAACTAGGCCTGCGGTGCAACCTATTAATCTATTATCCTCATATTGAGGAACTTGTCCAGCGCAATATGTATGCCGGTTATGGGAATGATAACCTGCAGATTGGCGCTGCAAAATACTTTGCCGATGGCAGCTTTGGCGGCCGGACCGCCTTACTTTCCTCTCCCTATAAGGATGATCCAGGAAACGTCGGAAGTGAGATCCATAATAAGGAGGAATTGTACCAGCTGTTCAAACAAGCACGTGATGCCAATATGCCAATAGCAGTGCATACCATTGGCGATCAGGCGCTGGAAAATGTGCTAAACACGTTGCAGCAATTTCCGGCGGTCGCTTATCGGGACCGGATCATCCATACGTCGTTACTTCGAAAAGATTTGTTAGCACGCCTGAAAAGCCCAAATATTGTCGCTGATATTCAGCCACGATTTCTCGTGGGAGATTTCCCATGGCTTGCAGAGCGAATCGGATGGGAGCGGGCCAATAATGCCTACATTTGGAAATCCATGCTGGATGCAGGAATCATGTGTGCTGGTGGCTCCGATGCTCCAGTAGAACCAGTCGAGCCGTTGTTGGGGATTCACGCAGCCATTACGCGCCGGGCACCCACAGATACACATGAAGGGTACAATCCAAGTGAAAAATTATCAATGGAGGAAGCCCTGCGGATTTTCACCTATGGTGGTGCTTTGGCTACGAATGAAGAAGCAGTCAAGGGAACCCTAACCAGAGGGAAATATGCAGATATGACCGTTTATTCGAAGAATCTCTTTGCCTTAGAACCGGATGAGATCCTGACAGTCAAGATTGAGCAGACGATTATTAACAGCGAGGTTTGCTACGAACGCACAGGTGCTGAACATAGAAGCTTGTAAAATGTTTAGGCGGGTCTCTTTAGTAAAGATTTAGCAGGATAATAGAAAGTTTTGGCTTTCCAAAAGTCAGGTAACTGGCCTTTGGGAAGCCTTTTTGAATTGACTGAGTCTATTGCATTTTTAGTCGGCATTGTCGATAAAATGCGGCAGCAGGGGAGCGATATCGCGATTATCGGCTATGGTGTGGCAGATCTTGAACAAGCCCTGTTGGAAAAACTGAATGTTGATTTTACTGTGGTTGAAAACAAACGGAAAAATTCCGTTTAAATCGGGAAATACCTATATTTCCCTAAAAATAAAGGAATTTTTTCCGTTTATCTTATAAAAATCTTTGGATTTTGTCTTATTTAGAGCTGTTAACCGGAATATTTCCGCTTATATCTCCTTCTTAAGCCTCGACTATATATATTAACCGGAAATTCTCCACCTATTAAGGAAGATGGGTATTTCTATATTTTGCCGATAGGCATCAAAGTCTATTTGGGCAACGGTTTGGATGCCTTGAAGGATTTCAATTTGTCCAAGCTTAAATTGACGATTAATCTGTTAGCACGATTCAGAAAAATGGGAGTGCCTGGCACTACTTTTTGATCTATTTCTAGACTGGACATGTGACAGCAGGTTCAGTCATTTTTAGTTTAAGACTTGCATAATCCTATTATAAGGAATGAAAGAAACTAATTTATCAGGTAAAAATACCTGGCTCAATATGACTTTGAATATAGTGAATTCATAATCATTTTTTTCATTTTTCAACATGTGATTTGACATAAGTATTGCTTATAGCCCTATTAAATAATCTTTATTCACAGTACTCTATTATCCAATTATAATTCAATTATACAGAATTTTTTGATAAAGGGGAGGAAATATAACGATGACTAATATGAAGCAAAGTGGTTTTGATCTTTCTCAGGAGGACATAAATGAAGAATTACTAAAAGAATTATCAGAATTCCCACTTCTTGAAGCACTTTTTGGCCGGCGTTCCCGCCGATTTTTTCTTGGCGCCGAAATTCCTGATGGACCTCTTGCTTATAAATCTAGACACGAACCCGTTCCACTAAGCAAATTAGAAAAGCTGCTACTATTATTAGGGGTCAGTGGTGTAACGGGTTGGCACCATTCTGTTACTAGACATGATCGTTATAAGCCTCATCTTTCCAATTATTCAGGATCGGCATCGGGGAGAACCCATCCTTCTGCGGCTGGTTTTCATACTTCTGAAGTATTTTTTACGGATGATACAGGGACCTACATTTTCCGTACCCGTGATTTTGCACCAGAAGTGGAACGCTCAGACAATGGACAGCTTTCTACAAAAGAACTTCTGCTATCACATCAAAAAAGAATTGAGAAATTATCCGACGAGCGCCTGCATATTCCCAATTATGAGCCCTATATGGAGGGGCATAATTCTTGGGTGGCCAATAAACCAGGTACTTTCTTGGTGTTTCCGGTTGGGGATTTAGCCCAGCATACGCTATTAAATTTATGCTTCTACGTTCAGAATGGGCTCGCTATCTATGATGATATAAATAAACGAAAAATCCCAGGGTTAGAGAAATACAGACATATTGTCGATGTCGATAATCCGGTCCCCCTTAGCTTTCTTGATCAATATTCACTTGCTGAACTATCTGCTGAGTTGGCCACAGCGACATATTCAGGCATGTTGTTGCAGCAAGCAATTGGACTCGGAGGCTGGATGTTCGATGGAATTGACCGTTTAACCGTTTTAGGAGCCAGTGGTGATCCAGATGTTCCCGGTCTTGGCTTCCGCTATGATACAGATGAACGTTGGGCCATACCTAATCCAACAGGACTTGAAGGGGTATTTACTTCGTATACACCTCCACATTATCCGACGATGAGAGATGCAGTTGAAGCATTAGTGGAACGTAAATTTGGGAAGGGCGGACCATTTCATCCGGAAACAAAGGGGATTTGGAAGAATCCGTCATTCGTGCGCAGCAGTGCACAAGTACATGATGAAGAATTTAAAGAAATCATTGCCCTCCAGGCTCAATACATGTATGATACCTTCGGGAAATTTCCGGCAACCATCCCTTCGGTTTATTCATTAATGTACTTACAGGTGCACCATCTAGATTTAGAGTATTATGACAAACTATTTGATCCGCATTCTTATTTATCCACCCATGCGGAGCATTTGAAAAAGTGGCATGGCATAAAGTTGTAACGATTAAAAATTAAAGGCAGGAATTTTCAACTCTTAGAATATAGAATTTAAAAATAAATTAGTATACCCCCAACCCTGACCGAAGATCATGAATGACTTCGGTCTTTTTGTGGTGAAATGAGGTTTCGATAAACATGCTAAAACCAACCATTATCCATTTCTTGACAGATATATCAGATTGATATATATTGTATGTATCAAGGTGATATATGTACAGTTTATGAGGCAGATAAAGGAGGATGGAAATGGCAAATGAAAAAAAGATGAATTTTGTGATCCTTGGATTGTTAAGTCATGAATCTTTGACTGGATATGAAATAAAAAAAAGAATGGATACAACCTTCAAATTTTTCTGGAGTGCAAGCTATGGAAGCATTTACCCAACGCTCAATTCCCTAGTCCAGGATGGCTTGGTAACCAAGCTTGATATAACAGAAAATGGCAGAGATAAAATGCTTTATACGATAACAGCTGCCGGCAAAGAACTTCTAAAACAGTGGCTTGTTCTTCCAGTGACCAAAGATGAATTACGATACGAGACCCTAATGAAAGTGTTCTTTGGCGGTAAAATAGGGCCTAGCCTTACTTTGGAGCATATACATAATTTCGAATCAAAAATAAAAAATGATTTACCTTCTCTTGAAGGTGCTGTACAAAAACTCACGGAAATTCAGGATGAAGAGGATGACCATAAATACTTTTTGCTGACAGCCACTTTTGGGAAACAGATCTATGAGGCATATCTGGAATGGTGTGAATATGCAAAAAAAATATTGGGGGGAACTAGCTCGAATCAATAAAGTGAAAAAATGTTAAATTGTTAGGAAAGTACTAATTTTTCAGAAGGTATTTTTATGGTAGGTCATTTAGGGTTTTCTTATGTTGGCCTGATCTATTTATTGATGCTATGGATTCCAATTATCATCTGGAGCAGGAATAAGCCAATCGACTACGACACCACTATTGAAAATAAAATATTATTATTGTTTGAACGTGCTGGCCAAGTATGCTGCACCGTGAGTATCCTGATTTTTAGTGATTTCAAAATTGCGCCGTTTTCAGCATGGAGTTGGTGGCTGATTGCCTCATTTTTTCTGATGATTTTCTATGAAATGAGTTGGATTCGATATTTTAAAAATGAGCATACTGAAAGAAATTTTTACCTGAGTTTTTACGGAATTCCCGTCCCTGGTGCCAGTTTACCAGTTTTGGCTTTTCTCCTATTAGGTATTTATGGGAAAGTGGTTTGGCTGATCGCATCTGCTGTCATCATAGGTGTAGGGCATATTGGCATACACATTCAGCATTTAAAGGCCGCACAACTTACGCATTAAGTACTTTTTATATATAGCTTGGTACTCACTTTAAAGACATGAAAGTTTTTGCTTATATTTGTGATTCCGTGAGCATAACCTTATATCGTGTTGGGGGAACAAATGATGAAAAGACAAAATGTTAGAAAATTGGTCTTAATAAGTTCCATGTTGTTATTTCCAATCACCATATGGTATTTTTCACCAGAGCTGATCATTTTAGGTGCGATCGATGGAGTAGTGACTGGTAGTTTTATTGTATTTATCGCCATGTTAATAAGTTCTATTTTCTTAGGAAGACTATTTTGTGGATATTTGTGTCCAGCGGGTGGAATTCAAGAATGCGGTAGTCTTATTAATGATAAACCACCCTCGCAGGGTTGGAAAAATAATATCAAGTATGTCATTTGGATTTTGTGGATTATTGGTATTGTGTTTTGTTTTCTATTTAGAAAGCACGAATTGACAGTCGATTTTTTCTATATGACTGACCATGGAATATCAATAGCCAATATATACGACTATGTCGTTTATTATGGAGTGGTCTTCCTAATTTTTATTCCTTCTATTATTTTTGGAAAAAGAATCTTTTGCCATTATTTTTGTTGGATGGCACCATTCCTAGTAATTGGGATGAAAATTGGAAATCTCCTCCATATTAAAAGACTGAGGTTACAATCCAATAAAGAGTTATGTATAAACTGTCACATTTGTGATAAGAGTTGCCCTATGAGTCTAAAAGTCTCAGAGAAAGTAAAAAAAGTTCAAATGGATGATCATGAGTGTATCTGATGCGGGACATGTGTTGATAACTGTCCTAAAAACGCTATTTCTTTTAAATTACAATAAACAAACAGGGGTAAAAGTTTAGAAGGCTGCTAATTTGGTGGCTTTTTTCTTTTTTGTACGAGAATACTAGAGCTGTTTATTCTTATAAATCATAGTTGATTAGGTACGTTGGCGGATGAGATAGAACATATAACAGATATTTTATAGTGAATTCCATATTTTTGCGTACAAAAGTTATAAATTAGAAATAATTATTTCCTTTATAGAGTGAAATACGAATAATTATACCTATATTAATAAAAATGTTCGCATTTTGGGTTGACTAGATCGCTTCGTCGCTTTAATATAAGGAAGTGGAAATTGTCGAAAAATAGGAGTGGAATTATGGTATTCAAAGAGCAATACGCAGAAATCCAAGCGATTGCCAGAACGATTTTTGCGAATCCGGAGCTTGGATATAAGGAATATAAAACCAAACAAACGGTCGTTGACTTTTTAAAAAAGGTGAATCCGCAGATTGAATTGGAGGAATTCAGCAAAACGGGCTTGAAGACAAAGTTAACATCAGACAAACCTTTTACGATTGCTTTCATTGCAGAGCTTGACGCTGTTTATGCGCCTTCACATAGGTGGGCGGACAAACAGACTGGTGCGGCCCATAACTGCGGCCATTATACACAGGTAGCCATCGCTCTGGCATTATATAACTATTTCATTCAAACAGAAGCCTATCAACAGTACGATTTTAATCTGGCGTTTATTTTTGTCCCGGCTGAAGAGTATTTGGATTTGGCTTTTCGGGATGAATTGCTGGCGAGGGGCGAAATCTCCTATTATGGTGGCAAGCCGGAAGCAATGAAACTGGGTGTCTTTGATGATATTGACGCTGGCATTTGTGTTCACTCTATGGGCGGCGAATTCCCAGAGCGGACCATAGAAGTCAATTGTGACTTGGCGGGATTCCTATATAAAAAATATACCTTTCATGGGAAAGCGGCTCATGCCGGATTTGATCCATTCTCGGCGAAAAATGCCTATAGCATGTCCACCTTGTTTAATGTGGCGTTGGGACTAAGCCGCCAGCAGCTCAAGGACTCGGAAATGGTTCGCATCAACCCAATCGTGATGGAATCGGATATGACCACCAACGTCATTCCCAATCAAATAACGGTCGGAAGTGATTTGCGTACCCAGTCAGTTGACTATATGAAGGAAGCGGCCATCAAAATGGATGACGCCGCAAAAGGGAGCGCAATAGCTCTGCAAGGGGAGGTATCCATCAAAACGCAGATGGGCTACCTGCCATTTATCCAGGACCGTTACTTGACGGAATTTGTCGTTCAAGCATTTGAGAACAACCAGGAGATCAAGGCAATCAAAAAAGATACCCCAATCAGCGCAGCCGGTGATATTGGTGACCTGTCCTATCTGTTCCCATGCATCCAAATTGGCTATAGCGGATTTACGGGGACCATTCATGGGGACGATTTCATTGACATTGATCCGGAATATATTTTTGAAATATTCCCAAGATTTTTAGTTCGGGTTTTCGATGAAATGAATGGAAACATCAATCAAAATAAGCTGTACAAACGAACTTACGAAGACTATGAAACATTAATACAATCTATCAACGAATAGGGGCATCATAGAAATGAAAAAGAATTTTATTTTATTCCTTATTTTTGCACTTGCCGTTATTACGATTGCTGAATTTATCGGCTTTCAACGGATTCCGCTTGGCCCGATCGCGATTAATTTATTGCCGCTTGTGTTTGCCATTCTGATTACGATGGTACTCGGCATGGCCATTTTTCGAAAAGGGATATTTAAAAAGATTTATAGTGAAAAAAACGTGTCTTTTGCCGGCAAGTACCTTATTTTTATCATGCTGCCGTTGATGGCGAGATATGGGGCTGATGTGGCCCCTAAGCTGCAGGAAATTTTGCAGATTGGCTGGATTTTTTTAATTCAGGAAATAGGTAACTTGGGTACAGTACTTTTGGGACTGCCTGTAGCGATATTCTTGGGTCTAAGGCGTGAAGCAATCGGTGCCACATTAGGATTGGGACGGGAAGGAGAGCTTGCGTACATTTCTGAAAAATATACGCTTGATTCGGACGAAGGCCGCGGTGTTTTATCCTTATACATTATCGGAACGTTATTCGGTGCTGTGTTCTTTAGCATCTTTGCCCCAATCATGCTGCATTTGGGCTTTAGAGTCGAGGCGTTGGCAATGGCTTCAGGAATGGGCTCCGGCAGTATGATGACAGCAGCGTCTTCGTCATTGGCGGCATCGATGCCGGGAATGGAAAGCACGATTATTGCTTATGCATCCGCCAGTCAATTGTTAACGAGCTTCTTAGGAACGTTTACAATGGTATTCCTTGCGGTCCCATTGCAGCAATTGATGTATAAATTAATGGTAAGAGGTGAAAAACCATGGAAAAAAGCAGCTTAAATAAATATGTGAAATTTGGTTTAGTTGTATTCATGAGTGTTGGACTGATTTTGTTTACCCAAGAGATCAAATTGCTAAAAAATCCCGAATCAACGCCAGTTTCATCGATGACCATTTGGGGGCTGCTTGTTCTCTGGCTCTTTTCGATGGTGGGAATCGTGATTTCCGATTTGGCTAAAAAAGTGCCAATCGGATTCATCCAGAATTTCCCTGTATTAGGCTGGGTTTCGATCACCTCTTTGGTAAGTTGCATGCTTTCTGATACGTTCATAAAAGCTATTTCGGCGGTTGATTTCCTATCGATCACCACCCCGATATTGACGTTTGCGGGAATCTCTGTCGTGGACCGGCTGGCTGATTTGCGAAAAACCTCCTGGAAGGTCGCAATCGTCGCCGTATTTGTTTTCATTGGCACCTATGTAGGAAGTGCCTTATTATCACAGATTGGACTAATGGTGACTGGGCATTAATAGTTTACTAAGTTAATATCAATTATAAGAGCAAAGTGACAAAATAAAAGGCAGAAATCCGACTTAGGATTCTGCCTTTTATTCTTTATTAAGTAGATAATATTAGCAGGTTATATACAGAGGATTTACATTATAAAATAGAGTTGTCATTTGAGTATACTGATGGTTAGACTAAATAATTCCTCGCTTAATAAGTTCAGCAATAGCTTGATTCCTATTTGTCGCACCCAATTTTTTAATCACAGATTTTATGTGTTGCTTTATCATGTTTTGCTGCACTTGTTGTAACGTACAAACCAATAATATAGTAGAATATAGTCATAACCAATGACGAAGTAGATTGATATTTCTTATTTGAAGTTTTTACCTATCGAAGGCAAGTACATTTGAGCAGGGAGAAACTATTTAAATTCTGGAGGCAAAGTAGAAATGCTGAATATCCGTAATGTAAAAATCGAAGATCTGCATGAGATTACCATCATAGAGAGTTTATGTTTCCCAGCAGAAGAGGCTGCTACAACAGAAGCGTTTGAAAAACGCATTGCGTTAATACCCGATAGTTTCTTTGTGGCTGAAGTGAATGGTGTAATTGTGGGGTTTGTTAATGGACCTGTTATTGAAACACCTTTTATTACGGATGACTTGTTTCGGGAAATCAAGGATAATCCACTGACCGGCGGACATCAAAGTGTTCTTGGAATAGCAGTTACGCCGCATTTTCAAACACGAGGTGTGGCAGCTGCCTTACTTGCTCATCTGGAAGACTCCGCAAAATCAAAAAACCGTAAGACTATTACACTTACCTGCAAGGAAGACCTAATTGGCTTCTATGAAAAATTTGGATATATCAACATGGGAGTATCAAACTCGGAGCATGGCGGTGTTACTTGGTACAATTTGGTTAAAATGTTATCCCAATAAAAAATATAGCAAATTGAAGGTGTAGAGATTCTTCAACCAGGACAGGAAATCGTGAATGGGAAGTGGTAAAAATGAAATTAGTTGCCATGAGTGGTTACGAGAAACTTAGATATATATATGAGAATAATTTAACTGTAGAATTGCTTGCAGAAAATTTAATTACATGTAGTGTAGATGATCATGCAAGCGATGTAAAAAATACAATGATAAGAAAAGATTATGATATCTTTGGAGTAAGAGAAAAAGACAGGGTAATCGGATTTGTAAAAAGAGATGATTTAAATAGTGATGATCAAAAAATTGAAAACTTTGTTAGAAAATTTAGTGCGGATAATCTGATCTCGGATTCCACTTCTTTGATTGAATTACTTGATATATTTCAAGACAAGGAATTCATTTTTATTCTTGAAAGAAATAGCGTATCTAAAATAGTAACCGTAGCCGATTTACAAAAACAGCCCATCAGAATGCTGGCATTCAGCTTAATTTCATTATTGGAAATGTATTTGATAGCTTTGATTAAACAATATTATCCAAATGAAAGCTGGATCCCTTTGCTTTCAGAATCCAGATTAGATATGGCCAAGAAATTAATGGATACAAGAATGGAAAATAATGAGGCTCTAACATTATTGGATAATACTCAGCTTGGCGATAAAGGTACCATTGTACAAAAAACACTAGAGATGGTTGATAAATTAGGATTTGAATCCAAAAGTCAATGTAGAGATTTTTTTAAAAAGATTGAAAAACTGAGAAATAATACAGCACATTCACAACAAAAAATTTACCATGATAATAATGAGTTTATTGCTCTTATTTTGCAAATTGAAAGAGTCATTAAAAATAGTATTTAAGTGATTTGAAAAACTATAGGAATTTGTAGTTGCAGAAACACATCCCAAACTGCCTTTATGTGTTGAGGAGGCTAAGACAAAAGTAAATGATCTGTAACCTTTTTTAAGCGATGCTACCATAATAGTTTTCCGTTACGATAAGAACTAACAGATTACCACTTAACTTTTGATTTCGAAGAGCTTTATCTACCATTTAAAGTGTCTTTAATTGGAAAAAAACTCACAAACAATTTTTTAACAAAGTTTGTGAGTTTTTGCTTTTAAGAGAACGCTATTAGATAATGTTGTGTAACCGATATCCTATTTGCGATCGCAGATAACTTTGGAATAATCGGATACAACAATCGTGATGAATGTGCAGCATCACGATAGATTTTGTGTGTTGTATCGCGTCCACTTGGCAGGTGATAGCTGTCGGGCGGGAGCAGCATTGTTGAGCGACTCGTTACAAGCAAGCTCGGGTTCAAGTCTAAGCACAGCTTTGAACATGATTGGAAACGGGTAGACCTAAATCGTGTACTCGGCAATATCACCTGGAGGGTCTGGGACTGATGTGAATGTAGATCCTACGGCTTCCCAGGTTTCGATTTGGAGCCGTCTAGTTCGCGATGTAATGCTTTCAGATAGTCTGAAGTGACAAATTTACGTTTTCCATTTGGATTGACGTCTTTTTCCCATCTACGAAATTACACGAGGTCATTATACTCGTCTAATTTCGGACAGGTAGTACCGTCAACTTCCGGAAAACTTAGGATGTTAAAAACAATGAGGGTATCATGACAAGCGAGTTATTTTAAGTTATTTTATATGAAAGGTTCTAATTCTGTTCAAGTGGCACTCCGACAAAAATAAAGCCTTCATAATTTTTTATGGCTATTTCATCACATATTTCCCGATATGTTCCATATCCACCTGCATAAATTGGAAATCGTTTCGGTTTCCCTTCAATGTTAGCGCCCGTATACCAGGAGTCTGTTTTCACATAAAGAGTGTTTTGAGCTACCTCTTGGCAATGCCTGCTCCATTTTTCTTCAGCTTCCTTTGATGCTTCAATGGTTTCGATCCTATTTGCTTTAAGATATTCTAAGCAATTTGCAATCCAATCTACATGCTGTTCAATTGCAACGGGGACATTTCCTAACACAGAAGGGCTTTCTGGTCCAGTGATCATGAAGAAATTTGGGAATCCTGCATTTGCTATTCCTAGATATGTTCTCGTCTGCGAACCATTTTCCCATTTTTCCTTCAATGAAACACCATCTTTCCCTCGGATATCCATTCTCAACAAAGGACCAGTCATGCCATCAAATCCAGTTGCGAAAATGAGGATGTCAAGATCGTATTCTTCATCTGTTGTTCTTAACCCCTTTGGTGTCACTTCTATGATTGGAGCCTTTTTTACATCTACTAATGTCACATTATCTCGATTGTAAGTTTCATAGTAATCTGTATCCAGTACAATTCTTTTTGCTGCAATAGGATAAGTAGGGCTTAATTTTTCTGCAATAACAGGGTCTTTCACTATTTCCTGAATTTTTTTTTTGACAAAATTTGCGCAAGTTTCATTTGCAGCTTCATTAGTGAGTATGTTGTTAAAGGCTAACTGTACAACACCCACACCACCCATTTGCCATAATTCCTCGTATTTTTTTTCCCTTTCTTCATGTGTAACTTCTTGGGTTGATAGCGTTGTTGCGTTCAGAGAGTAACCATTTCTAGACGCACGTGCATCTTTCCTAATTTCCTGGAAGCGTTCTTTAATGTTTTGAACATATTCTGGGTCAAGTGGCTGGTTTCTAGCTGGTAAACTGTATTGTGGTGTGCGTTGAAAAACGGTAAGATGCGCAGCTTTTTTCGCTATTACAGGAATCGCCTGGATCCCGCTTGATCCGGTTCCAATAATACCTACTTTCTTATTCTTGAAATTTACATCTTTATGTGGCCAGTGAGCAGTGTGATACCATTCTCCTTTAAATGAATCTAGTCCCGTAAATTTCGGGATATGAGAGGCAGAAATGCAACCAACCCCTGTAATGAAGTATTTCGCTGTTAAGCTGTTTCCTTTGTCTGTTTTAATGTTCCATTGCTTGTTTGCTTCATCATAATGTGCAGAAGTAATTTTTGTTTCGAATTGAATATCCCTGCGTAAATCTAGGGTATCTGCTACGTAATTTAAGTAGTTTAATATTTCTGTTTGATCAGGATATTTATGTGTCCATGTCCATCCTTTATAAAGTTCTTCTGAGAACATATAATTATAGTAAATACTTTCAACATCACAACGTGCTCCGGGATACCGGTTCCAATACCAAACGCCGCCTACGCCGGCACCCGATTCAAAAACCCGAGTTGAAAATCCAGCCTCCCGTAGTCGATGAAGCATATACATGCCCGCAAATCCTGCTCCAACAACGACTGCGTCAAAATTAGAAAGTTTCACATGCGTTTCATTCATTTACATTACCTCCCTAGAATTAATTTTATAGACTAAATACTTTAGGTACTTTAGATATTAGGATCCAATTCGTTGTCCTGTTCATGGTGTATAAATAATCAGGAAATTCTTACAATTTAATGTTATTATTGATTATCACGATTGTAAAATAAGTATATGTTTATCTAATCTTTTAGAAAAATTGATAGATAATCGATTTTAAATCCAAAGAAACTAAAAGATGATTTCTTTTAAAAAAGCCTTAATATATTAACTTTATGCAAATGCACCACAAATTTTAATTAATGGAATTAATGGAATAAATGAAGTTATATTAATTTTACTAGCTGTATTTTATGAAATATAATGAATATTGAAAAAAAGAATGTGAATATATGTAAGGGCTTACATATTCCTCCTTGGATTTAATGATAGGTAAAATCACTACATATTCACATTTTAATGAGGTGATGCTTAATTTCTGCTTAATAGTGGCTATTTTTGGCATTGAGTCTAAAAAAGATCAAATTGAGAAATATTTTACGAGGTGATTATAAAAATGAGCCAGTTAATTACGATTGATAATGGAGGCACGTTTACTGATATTTGTTTAATCAAAAACGAACGTATCATTGGATCTAAAGTTTTTACAACGCCTTATGATTTGACTAAGTGTTTTATTGATGTATTAAAGCAAGGTTCAAAAGAATTGTACGGAGAGGAAAATCTGCAAAAGCTATTTTCGGAAACAGAATATATTCGTTATTCTACAACAGCTGGAACGAATGCCATTGTTCAGAAAAAAGGTCCTCGCCTTGGCTTAATCGTAAGTGAAGAAATAGACATAATCAGCATCGCTGAAAATAGGGAAGAGCAAGATATGTTCGCTGCGATGGTAAATAACCGCTATGTCCATGTAAATCCAATACAAGAGGAAAGCATATTGGAAAAGAGTGTAGTGCAAGCAGTAAATGAACTCCTATCCCTCGGTGCAAATCGGTTAGTGGTTAGTATGAGCGGACAGGATCTAATTGCAGCCGAACGCAAAATTCGAAAGATCATTTTACAAAAGTACCCTCGACATCTGTTAGGAGCAATTCCTGTTTTATTTTCCCACGAAATGACAGAAGATCAAAATGATAAAAGAAGAACTTGGAGTGCCTTAACCAACTCATTTCTACATCCGTCCATGGAACAATTCCTCTATAACGCAGAAAATGTCTTGCGAAATGCAAGAGCAAAAAATCCTTTGTTAATTTTTCATAATGATGGAAATTCAACTAGAGTGGCAAAGACCACAGCGATTAAAACATATGGTTCTGGCCCACGTGGAGGGATGGAGGGTGCGAAGGTAATGGCCCAGCAATACCAAATCCCAGCAGTGTTAGCACTTGATATCGGTGGAACGACATCTGACGTGTCCTTAATACAAGCTGAAAAAGTCAAAGAGGAAATTTATGGGAAAATTGAAGGAATTAAAACATCCTATCGCCTTGGGGATTTATTAAGTATTGGTGCAGGAGGAAGCTCCATTTTTAAGGTTCAAGAAAAGCAAGTGGTTGTTGGCCCAGAAAGTGTAGGTGCATTTCCAGGACCGGCTTGTTTTGGTCGAGGAGGAAAAGAAGCCACGATTACGGATGCAAATCTTTTAATGGGTATATTTAACCCCAACTCCTATTTTGGAGGGAAAATGATGCTTGACGAAGCGAGAGCGAGTGCAGCAATAGATGAAAAGATCGCGAATCGACTTGGAGTTAGTTTAGAGCAAGCTTTGCTAGAGATGGAAAAAGCATATAACCAAAAAATCGCTAGTGGTCTTCAAATTTATCAAAAGGAAACAAAACAAGTTACACTTTTGGCGTTTGGAGGCGCCGGTCCGATGAGTGCTTGTGGAATTGCTGAGGAAGCAGGAATTGAAGAAGTCATTGTGCCTCAGAAGGCTGCTGTTTTCAGTGCTTTCGGTATTAGTTTTAGTGATATTGCACATGAATATCAAATTCCTTTTCTTCATTTTACCGAGGGTGAAGTAAAAGAAATAATCGAAGATTTAATGACAAAAGCGAAACGTGATATGTTTGCAGAGGGATTTGAACTCTCTCAATGTCAAATTGAAACGAGTATAGGCATTATTAAAAACGAGTCCTTACAATTACATCCTCTTTCATTGATAAAGGAAGATATTGATATAATCAATAATGCCGATGAAGCTCATATCCATTTAAAAGTGGTTAAGCCAATCGACCATTATGCATTCGTAAATGAAAACAAAAATGCGGACATTAAGCTCGTTCCAATACGCGAGCAGCGTATCCTGCAATCAAACAATGATTGGAGAAATGTCCCTGTTTACCAATTTGAGGATATCAGCCCAGGATCAAGCGGTGTAGGGCCTGCGCTAATCGAGGATTCATTATTTACTTGTCGAGTTCTAGAAGGTTGGTCATTCTTAGTAAATGAAAATAAGGATATTTTCTTACGGAATGAAAGGAGAAAGAAATAATGAAGGTAAAAATGACAGAATATTTAGAAATTGAACTAAATAAAGATATATGGTGTTGCAGGAAATGTAACTACGAGATTGGTTCAGCACACAAGAGTTATAAGGAAGGATTACTAGTGTATGTACGTGATCCTCGCGAAATTCATCGGCCCATTTTAGATCCTAAACTTTATGAATTTACATTTTCCCCAGACCATACTTGGGTTCAAATTGTTGAATATTATTGCCCGGGATGCGCGACCATGATGGAAGTGGAATATTTGCCGCCGGGACATCCACCTACTTATGATATGGAGTTTGATATTCATTCTTTAAAAGAACGGTATATGGTTAAGGAAAGGGGTCGAATATGATGAAGAGAATAAGTGTAGATATTGGAGGAACCTTCACAGATTGTTTTCTTGCTTGGGAAGACCAATATTTGGAAACTAAAGCGTTGACTACCCACCATAACCTTTCACTTGGATTCATGGATGCCCTTAAACAAGGGTGTGATAAATTAGGTTTGGGGGTACGAACTGTACTTTCACAAGTGAGCTCAGTACGCTATGCTACTACTCTTGGAACCAATACACTGATTGAACGAAATGGTCCCAGTGTTGGACTCTTAACGACAGCAGGATATGAATCATCCGTTCCACTTAGTCGTGGCCGCGGCTATGGAGAAGGACTAACACCAACAGAACAGGCAAACCTGCCTTCTGCAAAACGTCCTGAACCCATTGTACCGATGCGTATGATTGCAGGTGTACGAGAGAGGATTGATTATAAAGGAGAGGTCTTACTGCCACTCGATGAGGAGGATGTTCGAAAACAAGTTCGACTTCTAATTAATCGAGGGGCACAAGTTCTTGTGGTTTCCTTGATGAATTCTGTTGCGAATCCTATTCATGAGAAACGGATCGAAGAGATTATCATTGAGGAATATCCTTCAAATATGCTTGGTGCAATCCCAGTGATTTTGTCTCATCTTGTAGTGAATCGTAAAGGTGAGTATGTTCGTACAACCGCAACCATTTTGGATGCTTACTTGCATGGACAAATGTTTCATGCGCTAAGTACATTGGAATTGGCATTAAAGGAAAATGGCTACACCAAACCTATGCAGGTAGTGCATAACAGCGGCGGGATGGCCCAATTAAATTCAACCCATTCACTTCAAACCATTAATTCTGGTCCTATTGCCGGAATCGATGCAGCTGAAGTGATAGCTGAACAATTTAAATTAAACAAATTAATTTGTATGGACATTGGTGGAACGAGCTGTGATATCGGATTGGTTGTAAAAGATGGTACCCGTTTTTACGATTTTAACCCTGTTATTGATCGTTGGTTAGTAAATATTCCGATGGTTAATTTGAAAATTATTGGTGCAGGGGGCGGCTCGATTGCACGATTAGATAAAATCTTTAATACGATTGAAGTTGGGCCTAATAGTGCTGGCTCTGATCCGGGTCCTGCTTGTTACGACAGAGGAGGATTGGAGCCAACTGTAACGGATGCAGATCTTCTATTGGGATACCTTGATCCAGATCATTACGCAGGTGGTACTATCAAACTGAATAAAAAAAGGTCAGAACTCGTTGTTTCAGACAATATTAGTGAAGAAATGGATATTTCCATAATTGATGCCGCAAAACAAATTAAAGAAAAAGTTGATAGCAATATGGCTGATGCCATTTCGACCGAATTACGTGTAAAAGGATATGATCCAAAAAGCTTTACTCTTTTAGCTTATGGTGGAAACGGTACACTTCATTGCTGTGGAATTGCCGACCAACTGGACATTAATCAAATTTTAGTCCCTCCCTTCAGCCCCATTTTCTCCGCATTGGGGGCGGGAATGATGAGTCAGCTCCATATTCACGAAAAAAATGTCTACATTAATATTTATGATGTCAACAAACGGAGCTTATTCCAAGACTATGAATCTATCAATGCGATTGTTGAAGAATTAGAAAGTAAAGGGAGAGAGGATTTGCTTCGTCAGGGTGTTGAAGAACGGGATATTCAATTTCGTTTGGAACTTGATATGCGGTATGGGAATCAGGTCATTGAAAGCTCTGTTATATGTCCAATCTCGCGGTTAAAGAATATCGATGATGTCTTCCAAATCATTTCTACATTCAGAGAAAACTTTAGAGCCCGTTTTGGTGAAGGAAGTGAAATGCCTGAGGCTGGGATTCGGGTAAGTGTCATTCGCGTCATATCTTACGTACAACATGAACCGATTTATTTTAACAAAGAAATTACAGAAAAAAGAGAACAACCTGTCCCTGTAAGGGAGCAATTCTGCTATTTTATCGATGTTGAAAAGCCTATTTTGACGCCGGTCTATGATATTAACAGGATTTCCGAGGGAACTATAATCCAGGGTCCAGCATTGATTGATTCATCGAATACTACCTACCTTATTGAACCAGGCTGGGTGCTCAAAATGGGTATACAGGGATCTGCGCTGATTACTAGATCAAACCGTAAAGGTCAAGATAAGCTTCTGTATAGAGAAAAATACTTTTCTAAAGGAGTGACTCAGGGATGACACAAACGAATCGTGAACAAGAATTAGTGGAAAAGTTCTTACAGGATAATGCATACTTTCGGGGGCCGGATAGGGAAATTATTGAGAATCATGGACTAGAACCTATTACTGATCGGGAGAAAAAGGCTATTGCTAACACTTCTGACGAAAAGATGAGCATCATCCGTAGTCGTATTCAAGCGGTTGCCACTGAGGCAACAGAAATGATTATGCAGCTTGGATCTGCACCAGGAGCAAAATGGGGTGATCTAACGGCAAGCTTCTATACAGCAAGTGGAGATATGACCTTAGGAAGTACGAAAGGGATTACCGCATTTGCAACATCGAGTCAGTATGCATTAAAGTACACGATCAAGTATTGGGGAAAGGACCCTAATGTAGGTATCAGACCTGGCGATGCCTTCATGCATAATGATGCCAGATATGGCGGTGTCCATAACGCCGATCAAAGTGTTTTTATCCCGATTTTTCATAAGGGCGAATTGGTTGCATGGGGATGTTGTATCATTCATGAAGGAGAAAATGGGGCTGTGGAACCGGGTGGAATGCCTGTAATAGCTGAATCTAAATTTATGGAAGGGTTAGCTATTTCCCCAATTAAAATCGCTGAGAAATATAATTTAAGAAATGATATTGTTACATTTTTGCAAAATTCTACCCGAGAACCGAAGCTGATGCTTCAAGATATTAAAACAAAACTATCAGCATGTATACGTATGCAAAAAAGAATGGAAGAAATTATTGAAGAGTTCGGAGTCGATGCAGTCATTGCCACGTTGCGAAAAACATTAGATGATACAGATCAGGAGGTTCGCAGGAGGATATCGGAATGGCAGGATGGAACCGTAAGAACTTTCTTCGTTCTAGACAACACAGGCCGGGAAAATATCATGATCAAAGTGAATCTTGAGGTTGAAAAAAAGGGAGATACGCTCTCCATTGACTTTAGCGGTTCAAGCCCTGAATTCCTGAACCGAGCAGTGAACGTTAATCTGTCTGTCATGCACGGTATGATTGCAGTCGGCTTCTTATATTATGTTTGGCCAGATTTACCACGCAACCAGGCTGTTATTAATTCATTTAAAATAAAAGCGCATTCGAAGTCAGTGGTCAATGGTTCAGATGATGTACCTGTTGCACTCGCTATTTCAATTGCCGAATCCATGGTCTCAGTATTACAGCAAATTTTTGGGAAATTCTTATATAGTGCAGAGCGGCGCTATACGAGGATTATATCACCAGTTTATAGTTCTGTTGACGGTTTCGGCTATGGAGGGGTTACACAACATGGGGAAATAGTCGGCAATATTTCGGCAGATATTAATGGTATGCCAAGCGGAGCAAGGGAAGATATGGATGGTGAACACTCCATTTATTTAACCTCAGCCGCAATGGCAGATCAGGGAGAACAAGAATTGTTTGAAGAAGAATTACCGTGGATTCATTTATCTCGCAGAATTTTCAAGGATAATCAAGGATTTGGTAAATATCGCGGCGGAAGCGGGTTTCAACAAATAGTTTCAGTTAAGGGAAGTCCGTTCTGGGGATTGCAGTCAGTGACCCCTGCTTCAAGAGTTCCAATGGTTAGTGGTCTATTTGGGGGGTATGGCTGCCCGGTGTATCCACTAGCCAGGGTAAAGGGAGTGAATGTGTTTAAGATCATGCAAGAGCATCCTGAGTTGTTTGAATATTCAATCGATGAAATAATGAATACTAAGCCTTTTGAAGGAGGAACTTATAATACTCGTCAAAAGGGGATGGCATTTGAACAAATGCAAGAAGGAGAACTCTACATGCAGACACAGGGAGCAGGAGGGGGATACGGAGATGTTCTTGATCGGGATCCTAATATGGTCATTAAGGATTTAGAAGATCAAATTATCTCCGATTATGTTTCCCAAAATATTTATCATGTAGTCTACGATCCTGAAACACTAGTCATAGATGTAGAAGCCACGATAAAGAAAAGGCAGCAAGAAAGAGAAGCGCGGAAAAAACGAGGGGTTCCATATCAAGAATTTATTGAGAGATGGGTGACAGAAAGACCTCCTGGACATCTCCCTTGGTATGGAAGCTGGGGAAACAACAAAAACGTTTATGCTGGTTCCCCTGACAATGTCATGCAAGTTGATCATCTTCAGCCAGTCACTCTTCCTGATCCAAAGGACGTTCGAATTGCTGAACTAGAAAGACTGCTTGCTGAGCGGAATTAAAAAGTTTTATGCATAAGTGAAAGGGGAGTTACGATTGCATTCATCATCAAAGTTATGTCTTACTCCCCCTGTTAAGGGGGAGAGTAAGGTTTGGTTAAACTATATTGCTTATGCACAACGAATATTAGGAGAGACTGATGATGATATTTGGAGTCATCCCTCACAGTTTCTTGCTTTGTATAGCAAAGCACAGCAATTATTGAATTCGGATGTATTAAGTATCCCTATTATTGACTTTTATAAGATTTATCTCAAGAACAACCCAGAGATTATCTATCAATGGGAAGGGAAGAAAACGACTTTCGCTTTAAGAAAGATTCTTAATTTAGAAGCCCCACGTATAAATCTGATAGAAGTATTGGAAGGGATCAAAAATCTATATGGAGATCATTATCCAATTACAATAGCCGTTCCGTCCCCACATCACTGGCTATACTGGTTAAAGGAAGTGCAAAATTTTGATGGGGACCTACAAGTAAGAGAAAGTGAACTCGATGGCGCTTCGATGTATGTAGCCGATTATTTACGTAATTTTTCAAAATCGGGAATAGCAGGAATTGTTCTTGATGAATCTGTTCCTTTTACCAATCAAGAAATAAAAATAAGTGAATTATATCAATCAATCTTTAACAGTGCCTCCCATTACCAATGGGCATTAGGGATTCTGTTAAAAGATGACACTACAAGAGAAAAATTTGAAGAAGAAATTCTATTGATTAAAGAAAAAATAGACTTTTTCCTGTTTGATGGAAAATCGAACTACACTTCTAAAGTAATCAAAGAAGGTGAAGTTGTTCATTTCAGCGGAATAGATCAAGAGGCTGGGCTGGAGAAATCGAACTTACTTACTCCAGTAAGAGGCTGGGTTTATGGGACAGTTCAAGAAAATGCAAATCCCGAATTAGTATTACAGTGGTTAGGAGAATTTCGATCCTAATAGATTTAGAATTACTCATAATACAAGAATAAATATTAGAGAAATTTGAGTGAATCCTATTTGAAAGAAGGGGCTCTGTACATTGCAGGCCCTGTTTTTAATAAGAACGAAGGGAGGTTGGTAGGGGTGAACCACTTAAATCCACAGGTAAAGAAATATTTAGATGCATTTTATCAAATGCCAAGCATTCATAGGATGGATCCCAATAAAGCAAGAACTATGTTAGCGCAATTTCCTCGCTCGAATGAAAATTTGGATCAGCTTACAAAAGTGGAGGATTGCTTAGTTTCGGTAGGTGAAAATGAAGAAATCAAATTAAGGATATATACCCCTAAGGGTAAAGGTGTATTTCCGATTTTTGTTTATTACCATGGAGGTGGTTGGGTCCTCGGAGATTTAGAATCGGCAGATCCTGTTTGTCGAATGATTGCTTCCAGAATAGGAGTTCTTGTTGTTTCAGTCGATTATCGGCTTGCTCCTCAGTATCCATTCCCTATTCCTGCAGAGGATTCCTACAAGGCATTGCAATGGGTTAAGGAGAATGGAACCGCTATAAATGGTGATATTAATAGAATAGTAGTTGGAGGAGATAGCGCAGGAGGAAACCTAGCTGCAGCAGTTTCAATGATGGCAAGTGATCGAAATGGTCCCCACATAGCTGCACAAGTCCTTGTCTATCCGGTAACAAGCTTTTGTTTTAATACTAAATCTTATCACGAATTTGCAAATGGTTTTGGTCTTGAGCGTGATTTGATGATTTGGTTTAGCAAGCACTATCTTAGGAATGAGGAGGACAAGAAGAACAGCTATGCAAATCTTTTAGCTGCCAATGATTTAAGTATGCTACCTTCGTCTTTAATTATTACCGCAGAAAAGGATGTCCTCCGGGATGAGGGAAAAGAATTTTCAGAAAGGCTCGATAAAGTTGGAGTTCGAGTTGATTATATATGTGTACCAGAAATGATCCACGGATATTTTACAAATTTTGCGTTTTTCTCTGAGCAAATTGAAAATTCATTAAGTTATATTGGAAGTTTTTTAGAGGATCTTGAACTCATATAAAAATTTTTCATTAACATTTATTTTAGTGAGGAGGTAGTTACATTGCCTGCACCAATAAGTGGTAAAACAAATTTAACTAACCAAGTTGCTATCGTTACAGGGGCTGGTAGGGGAATTGGCAGGTCAGTAGCAGTAGCTTTAGCGCGTGAGGGAGCAAATGTTGTTGTGTGTGATGTGCTTTCTCTTGTGGAAACAATACAAACTATTAATGCACAAACTAACAGTAAAGTAGTTGGTATAAAGTGTGATGTAACAAAAAAAGAAGAAATTGAAAATATGGTGCAAATAACCGAAAAAACATTTGGTCAAATAGATATCTTAGTGACATGTGCTGGGATCCTTAAAGCGACAAAAGCTGAAGACCTTTCATCTGAGGAGTGGGATCAAGTGTTAAATGTTGATTTAAAAGGTACATTTCTATGCTGCCAAGCGGTTTATACAAAAATGAAAGAGAAATCTTATGGGAAGATCGTAATGATAGGTTCAATTGCTGCAAAAATAGGAGGGATTTCTTTATCGGGTCCGCATTACATTGCCGCTAAAGGTGGAATTCATTCCATGATTAAGTGGTTTGCTAAAGATGGGGCACCATTTAACGTATATACGAATGCAGTGGCCCCAGGACCTGTTCGAACAGAGATGATTAAAGAAGGAAGTTATCCAGAGCTCCCATTACAGCGAATGGGTGAACCGGAAGATATTGCAGAAGCCGTTGTTTTTCTATCTTCACAAGCATCCAACTGGATTACCGGTACGGTACTTGATGTAAACGGCGGGATGTATATGGGATAAGTTGTTAATATTAACATTAATAATGCAGTCACACAATTCGTGGGGTGACTGCATTTCATGTCTCAAAATTATCATTCAACTAGTACTCATGAGTAAGAAGGTGCTTTATTTATAATGAATGGATTTAAATATTCGATTAATTCTGATGCATAGTCCGTTAGTCCTCTTTTTTTACTATAAATCCATCCATAATCAATATTAGCTTTGCTAAAGTTTAATAACGTAAGAGGAATTATATCTCCTCTTCTTACATCGGGATCATTTTTTGCAAACACATCAGTAAATAGGCTGAAGGCATCTCCATCCATCACTGTTTTTTTAATTACTTCATAATTATTCGTACGAAATAAAATATTTAATGGGCCGTACTTTTGTTCAAAAACTTTTGCAAATCTATTAAACGCGTCGCTATTATATAACACAATAGACTGATTCTTTAAATCTTCGTGTGTGATTGTTTTTCTAGATGCAAATGGCGAGTGCTTCCCTACGCAGACCTTAACCATTGTTTTGAATAATTGCTGAAATGCTAATTCCTTATCGATTTGCCACTTGTTTCTATAGAAACCAATTAACCCGAGATCAATCTCGTTATCCATCACTTCTTGAATAATTTGTTTTGAAATATTCTCGTAAACGACAATATTGACATGCGGATAATCACTTTTAAAAGAAGCAATCGCTTCCTGAATATTAACAATAAAACCAGGAGTTAACGAAATTTTTATTTCGACCGGAGTGTTAGCGTGTTTGGACTGACTGAAACTTTTTAGATCTTCAATTTGATTTAATATTTCTTGTGCTTTTTGAATAATTATTTTTCCATCTTCAGTTGGGAAAACACCGGAACGTGATCGATCAAAAATCTTAACACCGAGTTCTTCTTCAAGACTTGTTAACGACTGACTAATTCCTGATTGTGAAACATGTAAAATATTTGATGCTTTTGAAATGTTGTTGACTTTTGCTATTTCGACTATAAATTCTAATTGAACAAGATTCATTTTTCCCCTCCAATCAAGATTTACTATAAGTTTATTTAATGAAATTGTTGAATATATATTTATTTTACTAAAAATTGATTTAAGAATACAATTAAAATACAGAATATTATAATAATTATGATATTTAACTATCTAAATCTCTAATCAACTTTCGGGAGAGTATTAGATAGTAGAATAAAATGTTGTTCTGGAAGATTCATAAATGCCTATTAATTTTGGGAGGAGAATATATGCGGTTAAAAGGAAAGGTCGCAGTTATTACTGCTGCAGCGTCTGGAATGGGAAAAGCAGGAGCATTACTTTTCGCAAAAGAGGGTGCCGTAGTCAATATTTTAGACTTTGATAAGGAAAATGGGGAAAAAGTTGTTCAACAAATTCGAGAAACTGGCGGAGAAGCAAATTTTTTTGATACAAATTTATTAGATATGACTGAAATAAAAAAGGTGATAGAAGACATCTATGACAACAATGGGAAAATAAATGTACTATGGAATCACGCAGGTACTCCGGGTCCTTCAGATTTAGAAGAAGTTGAAGAATCTGAATATAACTTTGCCATGGATCTTAATTTAAAAAGTGGCTTTTTTACGACACAATATGTAGTTCCGATTATGAAACAAATAGGTGGAGGTTCGATCATTTATACTGCTTCCATTGCTGGTTTAAAGGCTTCACCATTTAGTCCAGTTTATGCAGCAGGAAAAGGTGCGGTAGTGAATATCGTCCGTTCATTGGCTGTTCGCTTTGGAAGTGACAACATTCGTTTTAATTGTATTTGTCCTGGGCTGGTAGAAACACCAATGATGGAAAAATTTTTAAAAAGATCTGAGAATGATAACCTTGAGAAGAACAAACAAACGCTATTAGATAATATTCCATTAGGCAGGTTAGCAAAACCTAAAGATATTGCCAATGCTGCTCTCTTTCTTGCTTCAGATGAATCTGAATACATCAGTGGAATCAATCTTCCAGTAGATGGTGCTTATTTGGTGAAATAAGACAAATATTTAAAGAGATATCAAATAAGATAATACATTAAATCAGGTTGGATGCCGGATAATTGTGAAAACCGGTATCCAAAAAAAAGTGAGAGTATTTAAACAATATTGAAACCAAGTGGAGACAGCTTAACTAGACTGTTTGTGTTGGTTATGCCGTCTAAGAAAAAAGAGCCGTCTTTTGTGGATGGCTCTTACTTATTTATTAAGAGATTCATGTAGAAAGGAGGAGCTACATCTACATCAGTTTTATCGATTATAAAATTTTCGATGATTTTCTCTTTATTTCGCAACGATTTGCTGACTTTCCTCGACAATAAATATGAAATAAGTCCTTATGATTAACTATTTTACTATAAATTATAAACATTATAAGATAAAAGTGGTTGAAATTCCTCGTAACTATCAAATTGGAGTACTTAATAGGAATCCATTTGACTTTATCTTTGGTTAACTCTTTCTAAACGATCAAAACTTTATTTTAAAATTATATAATGAGTAAACTTTTGATTGTTTCAATTGAAACTATGACATAGTGAGGAATTAGTAAATTGTAGAATTGTTCCGAATATTTAAAATTGACAAAAAAGTGAACAAAAATTAAACTTAAAAGAAAAAAGGGTACGGTGTTCCCTTTTTTGGGGGAGTTGTTCAAAAATTCAAAACCAGTGCAAATTTGCAGCCCGTAAACATTTCATTTTCAGTAAAGGTTGTGGATGATATGACAGAATTAAATAAATCCCTGGAGAGGGCAATAAGTATAATAAATCAAATTGCTGTAGAAAATGCAGTCGGTGTAAGAGAATTGTCTAGAATTACAGGGTGCTCTTTAACACAAACTGAAAAGATCGTTAAAACATTAGAAGAGCATAAATACGTAGATAAGGATGAATCAGGAAAAATCGTCCTTGGCAGGGAATTATACTACTTAGGAAAATTAGTTGAATCCAGAGTTGATGCGATTCAGATCATGCTTCAAGAAATTCAAGACTTGGTTAAAGATATAGACGAAACTGTTTATATCTGTCAAAGACGCAACAAACATACTGTTTTCATCGAAGGAATTCAATCCAGTCATGCCATTCAGTATGTACCAGTAATGGGTACGCCATATGACTTACCTTATGGAGCTACTGGAAAGGCATTTATGGCATTCATGAAGGAAGAAGAAGTACTGGATATGTTAAATTTCTATCAAATAGAGCCCGATAAAATTTTAGCACAATTGCCTGATATAAGGAAAAATGGATATTCAACGAGTATCCAAGAAAGGTTCGAAGGATTAGCAGGTATTGCGTTTCCTCTCGTAGGCAAAGATGGCTCAGCTTCTTTTGTTCTCGATATTGCTATCCCAACTTATCGATATTCAGATGAAAAGGGGGAATATATTATTCAGCGGACCAAAAAAACAGTTGATAAGTTGTTAACCATTGCCAACTAGTTGGTATTAATCTTATCACATAGATGAAAGCACTTACAATCAGATTTTGTAGGAGGGATTGAATTGTCAAAGTTAGCCGGTGTGGATGTAGGGGGAACATTTACAGATTTGTTTTATATCGATATCGAAACAGGGGAAGTAAGAATAACAAAAGTTTCATCGACACCTAAAGATCCCAGCGAGGGATTAATCCAAGCATTAAAAGCAGGAGATATCCCGATTAGTGATTTGGAAATGTTTTTGCACGGTACGACCATTGCGACAAATGCCATTATCCAGCGAAAAGGCTGCAAAGCAGCGTTAGTAACGACATCTGGTTTTAGGGATATTTTAGAATTAGGACGCAGAGATAGGCCGCATATTTACGGTTTGTCAGGAGTTCAAAATCCATTAATCCCTAGAAATCTTCGATTTGAGGTTGCTGAGAGATTAAATCATCGTGGAGAGGTTATCACTCCCTTAAATGTAGAAGAAGTGAAAAAAATTGGCGGTTACTTATTAGATTTAAATGTAGACGTTGTCGTTGTTGCATTTCTTCATTCCTATGTGAATCCGAAACATGAACTAGAAGCAGGGCAATTCCTGAATGAAATAAATCCCAACTGGCATATTGTTCCTTCTTCTGAAATTCTTAATGAATATTACGAGTTTGAAAGAACCAGTACTGCGGTAGTAGAAGGATATTTACGTCCCCTAATTTCTAAATATTCTGAAAACCTTAAAGAGAAGCTATCCAAATCACAATATAATAAATCTATTTCCATTATTCAATCCAATGGCGGGGTATTAAATATCGACTTACTCGGTAAAAATTCTTCCAATATTATTCGCTCAGGTCCGGCAGCAGGTGTGATTGCGGCATCATTTATTGCCGAACAAATCGGATATAAAAATATTATTACCGGTGACATGGGAGGAACTAGTTTTGATGTTTCACTTGTGTTAGAAGGTGTTCCAAAAGTATCTGAACAAGTTGATCTTGATTTTAGGATTCCATTAAGAAAAACAATGATTGACATCCATACCATTGGGGCGGGCGGCGGAAGTATTGCTTGGATTGACCGCGGCGGAATTTTGCAGGTTGGTCCACAAAGTGCCGGAGCGTTTCCAGGTCCTGTTTGCTATAACAATGGCGGATTGGAGCCAACGGTAACTGACGCAAATCTTGTCCTGGGAAGAATTGACGCTGAAAACCCGATCGGTATTGATGGTACATTGAACAAGGAATTAGCAGAGGAAATCATTACCAAAAAAATTGCAGAACCACTTGGACTATCTTTGCATGAAGCAGCAGAAGCCATTCTACGGGTCGTAAATAATACGATGTCTGGAAGAATGAGAATTCTATCGATTGAAAAAGGACATGACCCTCGAGATTTTGTTTTTGTGGGCTTTGGTGGAGCAGGACCATTACATACCGCTTCACTTATTAAAGAAGTTGGAATGAAGAAGGCATTGATTCCATGTTATCCCGGTGTTATTTGCGCATTAGGCTGCGTCATTGCAGATGTAAAACACGATTTTACCCAGACAATCAATCTACCTCAAAGTGATTGGGATTTAAACCTAATCAATAGAGTTGTAGATGAAAAGATTTCAGAGGGACATTCAAGATTGGAAGCAGAAGAAATTAAACTAGAAGGCATTGAGAATGAAATTTTTGCTGATATGTCATATGAAGGTCAAATTCACACCATTCGAGTACCACTACTACCGCCATTAAGTAAAGAATCGATTATTCAAGCGTTTGAAAAAACGTACGAAAAGCTCTATAAGCATACACTCCCAAATATCCCACTTACTTTAATTAATTTACGAGTCTCTGTTACGGGAAGAAGAAAGCCAATCCAGTTAACGACATTCATGAAAAACCATCACGCAACAACGATTGAAGAAGCGAAGAAATCTTCAAGAGAAGTGTACTTTAATGGAAGATTCTATAACACACCAATTTATGATAAAAATCGATTCCCTCTTAATCAAGTCATTGAAGGACCTGCGATTTTTGGTCAAGAGGATACAACCATCATTTTAGAGCCAGATATGTCTGCCTATGTGGATGATCTTGGGAACCTTATTATGGAGGTAATCAAATGATAGATAATATTTCATTAGCTGTAATTAAAGGATCATTAGAACAGGTTACCAATGAGATGGATACCATTCTTATTAAATCATCTCTTTCTCCGATCATCGCTGAAACAAATGATATGGCAAATGGTATTTATCATCCGAAGACAGGTGAAACCATTGCTCAAGGGAGTTTAGGTCTCCCGGTATTCCTATCAAATATGCAATTCGCCGTTCAATCCGTGATTAATTCTGTACAAGATGTGTCTGACTTTAAGCCTGGTGATGTGTATATGTTGAATGATCCTTATCTAGGCGGTACGCATTTACAAGACACTCAGTTTGTTCGGCCAATCTTTTACGATGGAGAATTATTTTGTTTCTTAGCAAATACGGGGCATTTTATGGATATTGGCGGTGGAACACCAGGCGGATGGGCACCAAGTGCAACTGAAATCTATCAAGAAGGCATTCTAATCCCACCTGTGAAACTTTATAACGAAGGCAAATTAAATAAGGATCTCTTAAAAGTTTTCTTGAAAAATATCAGATTACCTGAGCAAGTGCTTGGTGATATTGAAGCAATGAAAAACGCTCTAGAAACAGGAGAATCTAGATTATTAGAAGTTATTGATCGTTATGAGAAGGCCAATGTTCTTGCTTGCTTAGATGAAATGATTATCCGCTCTGAAAGACAAATGGCGTCTTATATTTCAGAGATTCCAGATGGAGTTTATACATTTGAAGATTACTTGGATAATGATGGTGTAGTTGATAAGCCATTGAAAATATGCATTTCGGTAAAAGTTACTGGTCCCAATATGGAGATTGATTTTACAGGAACCGATCCAAATACTGTTGGACCCATGAATTTATCCTATTCTACCACTGTTTGTGCTTGTCACATCGCAATTAAACATATATTTCCAGACGTTCCGGTCAATGGAGGGACTTTTAAGCCAATCAAATTCAACATTCCAGAGGGAACATTAGTCTATGCTAAACCGCCGCACTCTGTCAGTGGGTACACAGAAGTTCTTGGACGTGTTATTGATGTATGTTTCGGAGCCTTGCAAAAAGCAGTCCCAGATAAAGTGCCAGCTGCAACATTTGGAACGACAGGAGTGATGACAATTGGTGGTGTTCATCCAGAAACAGAAAAATATTTCGTCGGAGTTTTTCCTTACCCAGGTGGATATGGAGGGTCAAAGGAAACGGATGGACTCATTCATGGAAATACACCTCAAAGTATGGCGAACTTTATGTCGATTGAATCCTCAGAGCATCGTTACCCAGTAATGTTTGAATGTTTCAAAGTACGCGAAGGTTCTGCTGGAGCAGGTTATCATCGCGGTGGCACTGGTTCAAGTTACACCATCCGCTCTTTGTCAGATCAAATGGTTGTTTCTATCATGGGGGACCGCGCAAAATACCGGCCATTTGGAATTGCAGGAGGAAAAGATTCCGTTCCCAATAAGGTAGTGTTTCACCTGGAGACGGGTGAGATGGTTCCAGTTATGCAAACAAAGATTGACAAACAGCCATTGAAAAAGAATGAAACAATCGAAGTCAACTCCCCTGGCGGCGGTGGATATGGTGACCCAACTGCCAGATTACCAGAGTTAGTGTTAGCCGATTTAAATGGTGGTTTCATTACCGAAGAGCAAGCAAAAAATGACTATGGGATTAAGTTCCATTCAAAAGTAACGGAGCATGGATATACATTTTATGAATTAGATTAGAAGAGGTTTGAATGAAATAAATACTACTCAGATAACTAGGAGGAGAAATTGATGAGTGAAGGCTTTGTTTTATCAGATGAGATGGAAATGCTGCGTGATAATGTTAGAAAGTTTATTAAAAAAGAAATTCTCCCAAGAGAACAATTAATAGATTTAGATGCACCATTTTTTCCGGAAGATATACAAAAAGAAGTTCAACAGTTAGGCAGAGAGCTGGGAATTTGGTATGTGGATGCTCCTGAAAAATACGGTGGTGCAGATTTAAGTATTTTCGCTCAAACGATTATTGCTGAGGAGGCTTCTCAGCATCGGATGGGTGCATATAACGCTGCAGGAGGAGCATTTGGCTTTGAGTTACCAAATGTAATCTTTAAAGGAACCCCAGACCAAATTGAAAGATTTGCTGTTCCAACGATTCAAAAAGGCGGATCTGGGTTTGTGGGGATTACAGAACCAAGCGGCGGGTCGGATCCTGCTCGTGCAATTGAAACAAAAGCAGTTAGAGATGGAAATAAGTGGATTTTGAATGGAAGTAAAATTTTTATTTCTGCAGTGGAATTTGCTGATTGGGGTGTCGTTTATGCTCGAACATCCGAAGGTAGAAATGGGATCACAGCCTTTCTCGTAGAAATTGATGCTCCGGGCTTCTCTTATAAACCAATTCCCGTTATCCGCTCTTGGTACCCAAAAGAATTGGTGTTTGATAATTGTGAGATTCCACTTGAAAACCAATTAGGTGAAGAAGGCCAGGGTTTTAAATTAGCAGAGCATTGGCTGACAAAAGGGAGAATTCCATATGCTGCCGGATGTATCGGTATTGCTGTAGCGGCATTGAAAATGGCAGTTGAGTATACGAAGCAAAGAGTAACCTTTAAAACACCTCTAGCTGACAAACAAGCTATACAATGGATGATTGCTGATTCTGAGGTTGAGATAAAAGCAGCCAGATGGTTGACTTGGGAAGCGGCTTGGAAGGCAGATCGTGGTGAGCCATTCAAAAATGAAGCTTCGATTGCCAAATTATATGCAACAGAAGTTGCTAACCGTGTCGTAGACCGCTGTGTGCAAATTTTTGGTGGAATGGGTGTTAGTAAAGAATTCCCATTCGAGCGTTGGTTCAGAGAATTAAGGATTAAGAGAATTGGAGAGGGTCCTTCTGAGGTTCACCGAATGGTTATTGCCAGAAATCTTTTAGGAGAAAGAAGGTAACTAGTAAATGGCGTTACTTTTTGAAGTTCAAAATCGAATTGCAACCATAACCATCAACCGGCCTGAGGTTATGAATGCAATGGATCCTGAAACCTATAAAGAATTGTCTGATGCCTGGATTGAAGTCAGAAATAATCCAGAGATTTGGGCTGCAGTCATTACGGGTGCTGGAACAAGATCGTTTACTGCTGGGGCTGATTTAAAGAAAACCGTGACAAAAAGACCTGAAAAATGGGAATTGTTTCTTACCCAAAAAGATCAGCTTTTAAATAGAGGTTTAGAGGTGTGGAAACCGATTATTGCTGCCGTTAATGGGTATTGTCTCGGCGGTGGTGTCACATTGTTATTAGCGACAGATATACGTGTAGCAACACCTAATGCCACATTTGGGCTTTCTGAAGTAAAACGTGGACTCATTCCCGCAAATGGTGGAACACAAAGGGCTTTACGCCAATTACCATATCCGGTTGCAATGGACTTATTAATGACAGGACGTACAATCTCTGCTGAAGAAGCATTACGATATGGTCTGATAAATGAAATTGTTCCTCAAGAGAATTTGATGGAGCGCGCATTGGATTATGCAAAGCAAATTGTAGAAAATGCGCCGCTAGCTGTGAGAGCAGTTAAAGAATTGGCTGTTAAATCACAATATTTATCGCTTCAAGATGGATTGCGGATGGAGCAGTTATTTGAGAGCTATTTGAGAGGAACAGAAGATGCCATAGAAGGTCCTAAAGCATTTGCGGAAAAAAGGAAACCTAATTTTACAGGTAACTAGATGACAAGGAGGGAGTTTTATGCCTGGTCCTTTAACAGGAGTGAGAGTTCTCGATTTAACACAAGCTGTTTCGGGTCCTTATGCAACCCTTTTAATGGCTGACCTGGGTGCAGAGGTGATTAAAATAGAGCCGTTTAAAGGGGATCAGGCACGTGAAATCCCCTCACCAATGGTTGGTGATCAAGGTTCCTATTTTGTTGCCATGAATCGACAAAAACGGAGTATCCGCCTGAACTTAAAATCAGAAACAGGTAGAGAGATCTTTTATGATTGCGTGCGTAAATCTGATGTAGTGTTTGATAATTTCCGGCCAGGTGTAAGAGAGCGCTTACAAATTGACTATCAAACACTCGCTGGCATTAATCCTCGGATCATTTCATGCTCCCTTTCTGCGTATGGAGCTACAGGACCATATAAGAATAAACCAGGATATGATTTAATTATTCAAGCATTAGGCGGCGGGATGAGTTTAACCGGAAATCCAGGTGAGCCCCCTGTCAGAATGGGGCTTCCAATCGGGGATTTGGGCGGTGGAATGTGTAGCATTACTGGTATTCTTGCCGCGCTATATGAAAGAGAAAAGAGTGGGATTGGGCAGCATATCGATACGTCCTTATTAGATGGACAGATTTCATTATTAGCCTATCAACTAACTGATTATCATACTTCGTTGGAGATTCCAAAGCCACATGGTACTGGACATCCATCTGCGTCTGTTTATAGGATGTTTGAAACGAAGGAGGGGTATATCGTAGTTGTCGCACATCGAGAACACTTTTTTCTCGGATTAGTAGAAGCAATGGAACTCCCTGAACTTGCCATAGATGAGCGTTTTAATCATCCTATTGGGCGAAGAGATCATCGAAAGGAGTTAGAGAGTATTCTAGAAAAAGTGTTTTTAGAAAAAACAGCAGTTGAATGGAGAAAAATATTGGATAAAATGGATGTCCCATGTGCAACTGTTTCAACACTTGATCAAGTAATGGAAGATGAACAAGTCCTTGCCCGCAAAATGATTGTAGATGTTGATGCAACATATGGGTCTTACAAAGCACCGGGAAATCCAATCAAAATGTCACGGACTAATGAAGAGCGGGTGTTCCCAGCACCTTTTTTGGGGGAATATTCAGAAGAATTCTTAAAAAATGTTCTAGGCTACAGCCAAGAACAGATTGATAATTTGATAGACAAAGAAATTATTTAAAAAATGTATGTGATTTCCAGCATCAAAGAGTGAAATATTTTTAGGTGGTGTTTTTATGGGAAAACCTTTAGAGGGTGTTACAGTTCTAGACCTTGGGCAGATTTATAATGCGCCTTACTGTACGCTTTTATTGGCATACTTAGGGGCTGAAGTCATTAAGCTGGAACCGGTAAATGGAGGAGAGCACCTTCGAAAACGGTTAGGAAAAGAAGGTGCACAGTTTCCATTCCTCATGCTAAATAACAATAAAAAATGCATCACGTTAAATTTAAAAGATGAAAAGGGAAAAAAACTTTTTTTTGAGCTAGTGAAGAAAGTTGATGTGGTCATCGAGAATTTTGCTTATGGTGTCATGGACCGTCTAGGATTTAGTTATGAAAAATTAAAAGAGGCTAATCCATCGATCATCTATGCATCTAGCACCGGTTTTGGCGGCAGTGGACCTTATAAAGATTTACCTGCGATGGATTTAACCATTCAAGCATTATCTGGAATCATGAGTATTACTGGTTTTGCAGATCGGCCGCCAGTAAAATCCGGCCCGGCAATCGCAGACTTTACAGGTGGAATCCATTTGTTTGGCGGTGTTATGACTGCTCTCTATAAAAAGGCGAAAACTGGCGAGGGTGACCGTGTCGAAGTCTCGATGTTTGATGCCGTATATCCGTCACTTGCATCTAGTTTAGGCTATTATTTTGGACATAAACAGCCACCTCCACGAACAGGAAACCGTCACAGCGGTCTTGCCGAGGCTCCCTATAATGTATACCCAACAATAGATGGTCATATCGCTATATTTTGTGTGAATGATAAGCACTGGGCAAATTTAATGAATGTAATGAATTTACCAGAATTTATAGATGATCCACGATATTCTACCATTCCTGAACGAATCAAAAACATTGATGAAGTTGATGAACTGATTACGGAGTGGACGAAAGGATTTAACAAAAGGGACTTGTTCCAGCTGTTATCTAGACACCATGTTCCATGTGCTGCTGTTCAAGATTTGGAGGATATTCATAATGATGAACATTACCGAATTAGTAAAATGATTAATGATATTGAACACCCAGTTCATGGGAAAATATCTGTCCCTGGTAATCCGATACGTCTTCAAAGTCAAAATGATTTGGATATTGTCCCAGCAGCACAGCTTGGTGAACATAACATGGAGGTTTACCATGGCTTGTTAGGAATAACAATGGAAACACTTGAGGAGTTAATAGAAAAGAAAGTGATATAACGTACTGGAGGAATAATGATGGGCTCTATTTCGGAAAAGTATTGCATCATCGGGGTTGGTCATACAAAGTTTGGAAAACATCCTGGCCGTACTACCCTCGAAATGAATGTAGAAGCAATCAAAAATGCAATCGAAGATTGTGGAATAAATAAATCTGAAATTGATGCAGTCTTATGTAAATATCCAACCTCAAATCACTCGATGATGTACAGTACACAAGTGGCTCAAGCGGTGGGTATTGTACCAAAAGTATCAGGTGTTATTGATATGGGAGGAGCAACCAATATCAATTTAATCCAATATGCAATCACTTCAATGGAATTAGGTCAGTGTACAACAGCAGTTATTTCCTTCGCAGATAATCCGTTAACTGGATCAAGAAATGCTTACACACATCCTTGGGGAAATGATGGGTTATATGGTTGGTTTGGCACACCACCAGCATACGGAATGATTGCACAACGGCACATGGATTTATATGGTACAAAAAGTGAGCAGCTAGGTGCGATCGCAGTCGCGGCACATAAACATGCTTCACTAAATCCTAATGCTCAAAGCAGGAAGGTCATCTCCATTGAAGACCATCAAAATAGTAAGTTTATTGCAAAACCCTTGCATTTATACGATTGCTGCCTGGTGTCTGATGGCGGTGCAGCTGTAATTGTTACAAGCTTAGAAAATGCTAGAAATTTAGGAATCAAAAATCCTGTTACCATCCTAGGTCTTGGACAGTCTCATCCTTCATGGGATATTGAGTTAAGGGAAGAAATCACCGTTAGTGGGGCTAAAGAATCAGGTCGAATGGCGTTTGAAATGGCTGGATTAAGACCACAAGATATGGATTTTGCCCAAATCTATGATTGCTTTTCCATTGTAAATTTAATTACTTTAGAAGACTATGGTTTTTGCGAAAAGGGAGAGGGCGGTTCATTTGTTGAAAATGGCCGTATTGAATTAGGGGGCTCCTTGCCTGTGAATACCTCAGGTGGACTTTTATCCGAAACGGGTATGCCTGGGTTGCAGTTAATAATAGAAGGTGTCAGGCAGCTCCGAGGTGAATGCGGAGAACGACAGGTTCCTAATGCTCGGTTAGGCGTAGTGAGTAACCAAGGCGGCGTTATGACAACACATTCGACAATGATTCTTGGGAGGTGATGGTAGATGAGTTTAGACAATATTTTAAATGAACTATTCCCTGTTATTACAGAAAGCAATAAACCATTTTATGATGCGTTAGGTGAAGGACGTTTAACTGCAAACAAATGTAATGAATGTGCACATACTTTTTTACCACCTGCGAACCATTGCCCCAATTGCTTATCCGATCAAGTTGACTGGACTGCTTTATCTGGTGAGGGGACTGTATATAGCTGGGTGGAGTACCACCGAGCCTATCATGTAGCTTTCAAAGATAAAATTCCCTATGTAGTTGCCATTGTTCAATTAAAAGAAGGCCCTAGAATGATCTCAAACATCATCAATTATGATTCTGATTTTTTAAAAGTAGGAATGCCAATTCAAGCTGTCTTTACCTCAGGGTTAGGTGATGTTCCAATTGTGCAATTTAAACCGATAATCGGAAAAGAGGGATGAGTATGCGGCAAATTTCAAAGATTACACTAATCTTATTTTTAATGCTTACTATTTTCATTGTAGGATGCAGCAACTCTGTATCAAATGGGTCAGATTCGGAAGGTGAAATTAAGATCGGTGTGATTCAGCCATTCTCTGGTCCTAACGCTCAAGCGGGTGAGGAAACGTTTAAAGGAAATGAATTAGCAGTAGATGAAATCAATGCAAATGGCGGCTTATTAGGTAAAAAAGTCAAACTTATAAAGGCCGATGCAACGAATGCCCAAGAAGCAATTTCTGAGGCTGAAAGATTAATATCAAAAGAAAAAGTAGACATTATTACCGGAACGTATTTAAGTGGAGTAGCTTTTCCAGCAACTCAAATCGCAAATAAACACAATGTTCTTTATTGGGAAACCAATGCATTAGCTCCTAATATTACCCAGCAAGGATTTAAAAATGTAATCAGGATCGGGCAAAATTCCGACACATTTGCCTCGGTTGCCGTTGATTCCATTAAAAATGTAGTTGCTCCAGCACTTGGAAAATCAGTTAAAGACTTAAAAATAGTAATTATTCACGAACAAAGTATCTATGGTACCTCAATTGGAGAAATGGAAGAAGAAAGATTGAAAGATTTGGGTGCACAAGTTTTGAAACGAATCCCTTACGACCCTGCAGCAGCGGATTTATCAAGTGTTGTAAACTTATCTAAAAATGAAAACCCTGATATTTGGCTGCGAACTGGATATGTAAATGATGGATCATTGTTATTGAAACAAGCAAGAGACATTGGTTGGAAACCTCCTGTGATTATTGGTGTAGCAGATGATAGCACCTACTTACTTGATGCGCTAGGTAAAGACGGGATGGAAGGAATTTTAAGTATTAGTTACCCTCCATACGATGTAAGTGAAGATTATGCACCGGGTATTGAGGCGATGATGAAAAGCTACAAAGAAAAGTACGGAAGTGATCCGAAAATCCCTCAAACTTTGGTTTCTTTTGGTGGAACAAAAATTTTATTTGATTTAATCAAAAATGCTGAATCAACCAATGCCGATAAAATTAGAGAATCAGCTTTAAAAATGGATGTTGAAATTGGGGGTACTTACCCTACAGGCTATGGGGTTAAGTTAGATCCGGGAACTCTTGATAACACAAGAGCATACCCAGTTTTAACACAGTGGCAGGATGGGAAAATCAGAACAATCTATCCTTCTGAAGCAGTTGGAACAGATGCGAAAATTAAACTCCCGCTTCAGGGCTGGTAATAGAAGTAGATAAACTCCAGAAGGGAGATTACTATGGGGAAAATTCAAAGAAACGTATTGATCCTATTGTTGATAGCTACAATTTTTATAGTAGGTTGTAGTAACTCAGCATCCAGTGACTCAGATTCCCAAGAAATTATTAAGATTGGAGTTATTCAACCATTCTCTGGTCCGAATGCTCAAGCAGGAGAAGAAACCTATAAAGGAAACGAATTGGCTGTTGAAAATATAAACACAAACGGAGGTTTGCTTGGTAAGAAGGTTAAGCTGATTAAAGCAGACGCTACTAATGCACAAGAGGCCATTTCAGAAGCTGAGAGATTAATAACAAAAGAAAAAGTAGATATTATTACAGGTACTTATGTAAGTGGTGTAGCATATCCTGCAACCCAAATTGCAAATAAATATGGGGTTTTATATTGGGAAACCAATGCATCAGCTCCTAATATCACACAACAAGGATTTAATAATGTCATTAGAATTGGTCAGTATGGTGTACCAATGGCAACTGTTGCTGTAAATTCCATAAAAGATGTAGTTGCACCAGCACTTGGAAAGTCACTTACAGAATTAAAAGTAGTAATTGTTCATGAACAAAGTATCTATGGTACGTCAATTGGTGAGATAGAGGAGGAAGAACTAAAAAAGTTAGGTGCTAAAGTAAAAAGAATACCATATGATGCAGCTTCTGCAGATTTATCCAGTGTTGTAAATTTATCTAAAAATGAAAACCCTGACATTTGGCTGCGAACAGGATATGTAAATGATGGTGCATTGTTATTCAAACAAGCAAGAGATATTGGGTGGAAACCACCTGTAATAATGGGTCAAGCAGATGATAATGCGTACTTACTAGAAGCATTAGGCGATAAAGGAATGGAAGGTATCCTAAGTATTAGTTATCCTTCCTATGACATGAATGAGAAATATGCTCCTGGTATTAAAGATTATTTAGATAGTTATAGGAATAAGTATGGTTCTGAACCAAAAATCCCTCAAACTTTGGTTTCTTATGGTGGTACAGAAATATTATTTGATTTAATTAAGGAAGCTAAATCCACCGATGCTAATAAGATCAGAGAAGCAGCATTAAAAATGGATGTTAAAATTGGTGGAACATATCCAACAGGATACGGTGTAAAGCTAGACCCGAAAACACTTGATAATACAAGAGCCTTTCCTGTTTTAACACAATGGAAAAACGGGGAAATCAAAACAATTTATCCTCCTGAAGCTGTTGGTACTGACGCTAAGATTGAACTTCCATTAAGAGGCTGGTAATTGTAGTTGGAAACAAACCCGTATATTTATTATTTTCAGAATATACGGGTTTTTCTGGAAATGAAGAGGGGGATAGTATGGGGCAAATTATTATTTCGGGTATTTTATTAGGAGGCATATATGCCATTGTTAGTTATGGTCTAACACTTATATTTGGTGTTATTCGTGTAATCAATTTCGCCCATGGTTCATTATTAATGGTTGGCATGTTTATGGCTTATTATTTATCCAAGGGAATGAACCTTAATATTTATTTAATGATGCTCATAGTGGTCCCATTAATGTTTATATTAGGGGTTTTGATCCAAAAATATTTACTTTCGAAGGTTATCAATGAACCGGATATGCAATTGTTTGTAACATTTGGTTTGCTATTGCTATTTGAAAATGTCATGTTAGCGGTCACTAAGGGAGAATTTTTTAGTCTTGATATGAATATGGGAACTATACCTATAGGTTCGCTAGTTCTTGATTGGGGAAGATTGATTAATTTAGTTGCTGCTATTGTTTTAGCGATATTGCTGCTATTATTTCTCAATCATACCAAGATTGGATGGGCAATTCGGGCTGTCAGTCAAAATCGATATGCCGCAGGTATCATTGGCCTAAGAGTTGAACGTCTCTATATCTTGGCTTTTGGTTTAGGCAGTGCTTGTATTGGTATTGCGGCTGTCCTCTTAACTCCAATTTATACCATTTTCCCCCATGTAGGTTTCAACTTTGTTATCGTTTCCTTTGCCGTTGTTATTTTAGGCGGGCTAGGAAGTATTCCAGGCGCATTAGCAGGCGGCATGATTATCGGACTGCTTGAAAGTTTAAGTGGTTATTTAATTGCACCGGAATTAAACCAAATTGTTTGGTATCTGCTTTTCCTATTAGTACTATTTTTCAGGCCTGCCGGTCTATTTGGAATTGCTGGTTCTGAGGAGGGTGGTGTGAAATGAGTCAGTCTAATAGTATTCAGACGGCAAACAGCAAATTAAGTAAGAATAAAATCTATGCAGTGGCTGGCTTGTTCATCCTTTGTATTGTTCCATTACTGCTTTCACAGGAGCAATACTACTTAGACATTGTATTTCAAGCTTTTCTTTTCGCTGCACTAGCTTCTAGCTGGAATATCATTGGCGGTTTTGGCGGTCAGCATTCCTTCGGTCATGCCATCTTTTTTGGTATTGGTGCCTATACAACCGCCATTTTATTTATGAATTACCAAATTAGTCCATGGATTTCCATTTGGATTGGAATGCTGATCTCCCTCTTTGTAGCGTTTATTATTGCATTACCCACCTTTAGACTTAGGGGAGCATTCTTCTCGATCGCTACTTTAATTATCAATCAGCTTGTTTTAGTTCTCGTCCTATATTACAAGGAAATAACGAATGGATCTCAGGGTATTCTATTGCCCTATGAGCCGTCGTTTAAAAATATGATTTTTGAAAATAGAATGGCATTTGTCTATATTGCCTTTAGCTTTATGTTGATTACCATCTTCGTTTCATATATAGTGCTTAAAAATAAATTGGGTTATCAATTGCAAGCCGTAAGGGAAAATCAAGATGCATCGAGAATCCTTGGAGTCAATCCGTTTTGGGTTAAGATGAATGGACTTTTTATTAGTGTAGCGCTCACATCTATGGGTGGCTCAATTTATGCCATGTATATTAGATTTGTCGATCCATATTTAATATTGTCAGTTGCAGAAATAGGAGCTATGTTCGTGTTAATTACCATGATTGGCGGTATGGGTACACTATCTGGTCCAATAATTGGTGCCATTTTAATGATGCCAATTGACATTCTACTAAGGGGAAGTTTAGGCGGAGTAAGACCTGGTTTAAATATTGTTGTATTTAGTTTGCTATTAATCATCGTAGCACTATTTTTTAAAGAAGGAATTGTTGGTACCGTCAAGAATAAATTGGAACAGCGAAAAACAAAATTACTTGGTGAATATTCGGTAGAAACAGACAAAACGAGAAACGAGGTGAACCCGAATGCTGAAAGTTCATGATGTATCCAAGTCATTTGGCGGGTTATTGGTAATTGATTCCTTCAGTATGGAGGTTCAGCCAAATCAAATTGTTGGGATAATCGGGCCCAATGGAGCTGGAAAAACAACACTATTTAATATTATTACCGGCTACCTATCTCCTGATCGAGGGACAGTCACCCTTGATAACCATAACATTACCAAAAAGAAGCCAGAAAAAATTAACCGTTACGGCATCGCCCGAACCTTTCAGCTAGTTAAGCCGTTTGCCAATATGACTGTTTTAGAGAATGTAATGATTGGTGCATTTTCACATACTTCAAAAACAGCAGAAGCTAGAAGAATTGCCCAAGAGTATGTCGAATTGGTTGGTTTACAAAATAAAGCAAATGAAAAGGCAGGAAAATTAAGTCTTCCTGAAAGAAAACAGATTGAGCTGGCAAGGGCTCTTGCTACTGAACCAAAATATCTGTTCTTAGATGAAGTGTTTTCAGGTCTCAACCCAACAGAAATAGAGGAAATAATTAAGTTGATTCATAGTATCAAAGAATTAAAAAAGATTTCCTTTGTGGTTATCGAGCATAACGTAAGGGTGATTTCTGGTATATCCGATAAAGTATACGTCCTTCACCACGGGGTCGTGATTGCTGAGGGGACTCCAGAAGAAGTCCTAACAAATCAAGAGGTTGTAGCTGCCTACTTGGGAGGGTGAGTGAACTTGGTGATTTTGGAAATTAAAAATATAGATGTCTATTATGGTGATTTACAAGTCATCAATAATCTTTCCTTATCGATTGAAGAGGGAGGAATTACCTCCATTGTCGGCGCTAACGGAGCAGGGAAAAGCACGTTAATGAATTGTATTTTGGGTGCAATTAAACCGAAAAGAGGCAAAATTAATTTTAATGGCCAGGATATTACAAGTCAAAAAACCTTTGAAATTGTTGAAAGAGGAATCTCTTTAGTTCCTGAGGGAAGAGGATTATTTCCTTTTTTAACCGTAGAAGAAAATCTTATTTTAGGTGCGATTTCGAAACACGCAAAATCTAAGACACGTGAAAATTTGGACCGAGTTTATTCCCTATTTCCTAGATTAAAAGAACGGTCTAAGCAAAGAGCAGGTTCTCTTAGCGGAGGGGAACAACAGATGTGTTCCATTGGCAGGGCTCTAATAGCCGAGCCAAAGGTTATTTTACTCGATGAGCCTTCATTGGGATTAGCGCCGATTATGGTGAAAACAGTTATGGATACGATTGAACAGCTGGCAATGAATGGATATACGATCATTTTGGTCGAACAAAACGTCATGACTTCCCTTGGAATCTCCAAGAAAGGTTATGTTTTACAAGAAGGAAGGGTTGTCATGGAAGGCAGTGGTGCAGCGTTACTAGCGAATGATGAATTAAGGAAATCATATCTTGGTGTTTAAATCAGTGCCCTTAGGAGGTTTATCAAATCGAATGGATCATACTCAGTTAATCCAAAGCGAAATCGGGAAAATGAATGCAAAAGAGGTTATAGAATTTCAAAACCAAAAGTTTCTGAACCAAATAGCTTATGTGTTAAAAAACTCTGCTTTTTATCAAAAGAAATTTACAGATCAAAATTTGTCCGTTAATGATATAAAAAGCATCGATGATCTTACAAAAATACCTTTTACCGAAAAACAAGAGTTGAGGGATGCATTATTACAGCAGCCGCCAAGACTAGGAGCAAATCAAGCAGCTAGTGATGTTAGTCTTGTTCGTATTCATTCATCAAGTGGGACAACAGGAAGGCCTACCTATGTTGGGTTAACGAAGCAAGATGCAGAGCTTTGGGATCAAACAATTGGAAGAGCTCTATCTATTGCAGGGATTGGTCCGACAGACGTAGTCGCTCATTGCTGGAATTATAGTATGTTTGTCGGGGGCTTAGCAAACCACTTGGGTGGTGAGACTACAGGTGCGACAATGATTCCGATTGGAATTGGACAATCCAATCGACTAGTCAGGATGATTAAGGAACTTGGAATAACTGCCATTACTGGTACACCTTCTTATATCTTGTACTTAGCTAATGTTGTTCGTAAGGAATTGGGCGTTGAACCTGCTGCATTGGGAATCAAGACGATTATTACGGGGGGAGAGCCTGGCGGTGGTGTTCCCGCTACAAGGGAGTTAATCGAATCTACCTGGAATGCCGAATGCCATGAAGTAATGGGGATGGTGGATATTCACCCCATGATCGGCGCTGAGTGTCAACATAAACAAGGAATGCATTTTACCGTTCCTGATTTAGTGTTAACAGAATTAATTGATGTTGATACAGGTGAAATGCTTCCAATTGCTACAGGGGTAATTGGTGAAGCAGTATATACGCATCTCGAGCGCTATGCAAATCCGATCTTGCGTTTTCGTTCACATGATATGATTGAAATTTTGGGAACTGAATGTGAATGTGGACATAACGGATATCGTTATCGAGTAGTAGGCAGAACGGATGATATGTTAATTGTCAAAGGCGTTAACGTATACCCAAGTGCAGTAGAAGATGTATTACGCAGTATAGACCAACTAACCGGTGAATTTGCTATCTTACTAGAAAAAGAAGGCGTTCAACAGGATTACCTTAACATTGTCGCGGAATATGCCAATTCAGTAGATTCTTCAGAAATAGAAACACTGAAAAAAGAGGTTGAAAAGAAAATTGCAGAAATTTTATTGTTTAAAGCAAATATTGACTTGGTAGAACCAAATACCTTACCGAGGTTTGAGCATAAAGCAAAACGTGTTTACAAAACATTTCTTGGTGAAAATATTACAAAATAATGGAGGGTTCTGGCTGATGGGTGAAATTCGAAAAATCATGGTAGTAGGTGCCGGACAAATGGGTACTGGAATCACGCAAGTTTTTGCACAAGCAGGACATGAAATGGTTTTGGTAGATTTGAATGAACAAATTCTGGAAAAAAGCATTGGGAATATTAGCAGTATGCTTGAAAGAAGTGTGAAAAAAGAGCGAATTACGGCAGAGCAAAAAGCTGCAACCTTAGCACGGATTACTCCAACCTTAAGCTTAGAGGATGGGCAAGAAGTTGATTTTGTGCTCGAGGCAGTTACAGAAGATACAGAAATTAAGAAAGATGTATTCAGAAGGTTGGATAGTATTTGTCAACCAAATGCGATTTTGGCCTCCAATACATCTACCATTTCAATTACCTTATTAGGCGGCGTCACGGAAAGGCCGGATAAAGTAATTGGCATGCATTTTTTTATTCCAGCACCTGTTATGAAGTTAGTAGAAATCATTAAGGGACTAAATACTTCCAATGAGACATTTGAACAAACCCAAAAGTTATCCGGAATTTGTGGAAAAGAGAGCGTTGAGGCAAAGGATTATGCAGCTTTTACGGTCAACCGTTTGCTTGTGCCAATGTGGAATGAAGCGATGTTTTTGGTTATGGAAGGTAATAAACCAGAAGAAGTCGATAAGGCAATGCGATTAGGCGCGAACTTCCCGATGGGTCCGCTTGAACTTGCAGACTTTGCTGGCTTGGATACTGTTTTATCCGTAATAGAAACGATGCATGAAAGTTTCGGAGAGTCAAAGTATCGTCCGTGTCCGTTGTTGAAGAAAATGGTGGAGGCTGGACAATATGGTAGGAAATCCGGTCAAGGATTTTATAAATATTAAATATATGGTTATGGACTAGAATGCTCTAAAAAGATGGATAAAGGTCGGAAATGTACTATGAATTTTCGGCCTTTTTAAGTGTAGGAGGGGTGAACATGAGTTTACGGGATAAGGTTGGAATCCATTTTGAACCGTTCACATTTGAAATTGAAAAGGGGAAAATTAAAGAATTTGCCATGGCTATAGGAGATGCCAATCCCTGTTATCAAGCGGGTGAAGCCCTCCCTCCGACATTTGCAACGGTAATTGAAATGTGGGGAGGGACTGATTTTATCGAGCTTGCAGAAAAATTGGAGCTTGAATTACCAAAAGTGCTTCACGGGGAACAAGAATACGAGTATTTAGGGAAGATCAAGGTTGGGGAAAGAGTAACAGGTGTAACGAGCGTTACAAATGCCATAAGTAAAGAAAACATGGATTTGATAAAACTAGAAACCCATTACAAAAATGAAGCTGGGGAGCTTGTTTTAATTAGTCGTAATACGGTTATTGAACGACATTAAGCTAAAGATTTTTGCATTACAGAGCCAATCAGTAAGGAGGAACCAATTTGGAGGTAGGTCAAGAATTCATACCATTAACAAAGGAGGAAATTACCCATACCCAACTTGTTCGTTATGCAGGTGCTTCTGGTGATTTCAACCCCATTCACACAGTTGTTCCTTTTGCTGAAAAGGCTGGGCTAGGGGGAGTAATTGCACACGGAATGCTAATTATGGGATTTGTCGGGAAAGCAATCGGAACTTGGTTTGATGTGAATCGATTGCAAAAATTTTCTGTCCGATTCAACTCCATCACGAGACCGGGCGAAAAGATTATAGTTATTGGGAGTATTATTGGGGATACAAATGAAACTTGGTTATGCCAAACAAAAGCATTAAACGAAAAAGGAGAGGTAAAAATAACTGGTTCATTTGAGGTTAGGAAGAACTAGAAGCAAACATATGATGAAAAGTCATTGTGAGAAAAAGTAACTTTCATAGTGAAATGATGGCAGGGAATATTTTTGAAAATGCAATGAGGAGGATAAAAATGAGCCAATCGAAAACAGTCAAACAGGGGAAATTTATTAATTTAGAAATAAATCAGGGAATAGCAGAAATAATTATTAACAATCCACCAGTAAACGCATTGTCAACAGAGGTTATGATTGAGTTATCCACAATGTTTGACTCAATTGAACAAAATAAAGATGTACGTGTAGTAATTATAACCGGTGAAGGTGATAAGTTTTTTGTTGCTGGTGCTGATATTAAACAATTTCCACATTTAAACAGCGTTACTGGTGAGGAAATGGTAAGGGTAGGTCAAGATATCTTTAATAAAATTAATAAACTGAATATTCCTTTTATTAGCGCAGTAAATGGTTATGCTCTTGGTGCTGGGTGTGAACTTGCACTAGCTTGTGATATCCGAATAGCAAGTAGTCATGCAAAATTTGGATTGCCAGAATCTGGTCTAGGAATTATTCCTGGATATGGTGGTACGCAACGACTTCCACGGCTTGTAGGCATTGGTAAAGCGAAAGAAATGATTTTTACAGGTGAACCAATCTCAGCAGATGAGGCCCATCGAATTGGACTAGTGGAACGCTTAGTTACAGAGGAAGACCTCATGCAGCATGCACGGGAATTTGCAAATAAAATTATCAGTAAAGGACCAATCGCAATCGCAAAAGCCAAATATGCCATTAACCAAGGAATGCAAGTGACTCTTCAAGAAGGTCAGGATATTGAGGCGCTGTGCTCTAGAGATTTATTTGGGACAGAAGATAAAAATGAGGGAGCAAAAGCTTTTTTCGAAAAGAGGAAACCAGTGTTTAAAGGAATATAGAAATTTACCATTTGATGAATAAATCAACCAAAACTCCTCTTAAAAAATTCTGAAAAACACCCTGATAGAAAGAAGGGAAAATGATGCTAAAAGAGTTATCGAGTCGAGCGAAGCAACTACGAACACAAATTATAGATTTCATGGAGGAGAATGTATATCCGAACGAAAAAGTATTCGAAGAAGAGTTGAACCGCCAAGAAAATAGGTGGGAAGTTCCGGCCTTAATTGAAGAATTGAAGGAGAAAGCGAAAGCAAAAGGTCTATGGAACTTATTTATTCCAGATGAAAAGTATGGAAAAGGATTATCAAACTATGAATATGCGCATCTGTGCGAAATTATGGGACGCTCTCTATTGGCCCCGGAAATATTTAACTGCAATGCCCCTGATACTGGGAATATGGAGGTTCTCATCAAGTACGGAACTGATGAGCAGAAGAAGCAGTGGCTTATACCACTTCTAGAAGGGAAAATCCGTTCGGTTTTCTCGATGACAGAACCGGAAGTGGCATCGTCAGACGCAACCAATATTCAAAGCAGCATTGTTCGTGACGGTGATGAGTATGTAATTAACGCTAGAAAGTGGTGGTCAACAGGGGCATTAGACCCACGCTGCAAAGTAGCGATTGTGATGGGGAAAACGGACCCAAATGAGGAACCGCACAAACAGCAGTCTATGATTCTAGTGCCATTTGATGTTCCGGGGGTAAAAGTGAAAAGGCATTTGCCGGTGTTTGGCTATGATCATGCACCCAATGGACATGCAGAAGTCCACTACGAAAATGTACACGTTCCAACATCTAATATGTTACTTGGTGAGGGAAGAGGTTTTGAAATTGCTCAAGGCCGCTTAGGGCCAGGACGAATTCATCATTGTATGCGTGCAATAGGAGCAGCAGAACGGGCTCTTGATTTAATGATTAAGCGTGCCAATAGCCGTGAAGCGTTTCATTCAAAACTGATTGATAAAGAAACGATCAGAGAACAAATTGCTGAGAGTCGGATTGAGATCGAGCAGGCAAGACTTCTTACCTTACATGCAGCAAACAAGATTGATCAAGAAGGGGCAAAGAGTGCAAGAAAAGAAATTGCGATGATTAAAGTCGCCGTGCCACGTGTATCCATTCGAGTCATTGACCGAGCAATCGAGGTATTTGGAGGAGCAGGTGTATCCGATGATTTTCCACTTGCTGCACATTACGCTAATGCTAGGACGCTAAGGATTGTGGATGGACCGGATAAAGTCCATTTAAGAGATATTGCGAGGTTGGAAATAAAGGAACAATTATAGGGAGGTGTGTAAATACTATATGAGGTCGTGGTTTGTTACAAAAATAGGAGATCCGGAAGAAGCTCTTGAAATACGGGAAATGAAGAGATTAGTACCTACAAAAGGGGAAGTAGTTATTCAAGTGAAAGCTTTCGGCCTCAATTTCTTTGATATTTTGCAATGCCAAGGAAAATACCAGGAGAAACCAGCGCTACCGTTTACACCAGGTGCAGAAGTGGCTGGTGTGATTGAAGAAATTGGAGAGGGTGTGTCACTTTCCGTTGGCCAACGTGTACTTGCTCTTCCCCTGCTGCCAAATGGAGGATTTACTGATGTAGTGGTTGTTAAGGAAGAAGATGTATTCCCGATTGCAGATGAGCTATCATACGAGGAAGCGGCCGCAATGTTTATTACCTATCATACAGCATATTATGCTCTACACGCCAAAGCCTGTCTCAAACCCGATGAGACACTTCTTGTTCACGCTGGGTCCGGCGGCGTAGGTTCGGCCGCGATTCAAATCGGAAAAGCACTAGGTGCTAAGGTCATTGCAACTGCTGGCTCATCTGAAAAACTCGAAATCTGCAAGGCGCAGGGTGCAGATGTGGTCATTAACTACCGAGAAGAAGACTTTAGTCAAAGAGTAAAGAAAGAAACCCATGGGCATGGGGCAGATGTAATCTTTGACCCTGTCGGAGGAAATGTATTCCATTTATCACGAAAATGCATTGCCTTTGATGGAAGGCTTCTGATTATTGGCTTTGCGGGTGGGATTATCCCTGAGGCACCCACAAACCATGCTTTAATTAAGAATTACTCACTCGTTGGCGTACACTTCGGCTATTTCCGTAAGCTTTTTCCGGAAAAAGTAAAAGCTGCCCATGACCAGTTAATGGAATTATACAAAGCTAAAAAAATTAAGCCGCTTGTTTATCACAAATATTCATTCGAGGAAGTCCCAATTGCCCTAAACCAATTGGGAAGCCGGGAAACATGGGGAAAATTAGTTATTGTGACACAAAAGGAGGAAACCAATGTTTGATTACGTTGAAAAAAAGAGGACATAGGGAATCGGTCATATTGTTTTTAATCCACTTGCACTTGCTGAACAAATTGCTACCAAAGGCCATTAGCTGTTACAAAAGCAAAACAAGTGATTACCAAAGCTCAGACAGTACATTTGAGGGATGGTCAAGTGGGCGGAACAAAATGCTTTGCTGGACCTTTGTCAGACTAAGGACATGCAAAAAGGGGAAAAGGCATTTAAAGTGAAGCAAGTTCTAACCTATTACAGCAGGTAAGAAGGGGTGAATGATGATGAAAACTGTCAACCAATATATTGATCACGAACATATTAACTGGGGTTTATTGGAGAACTTGATCCGTAATAACATTTCAAGCGTTCCGAATGAATCTATGAAGGTTAGGAAATTTTCTGAAGGCTATTCCAATCATACCTACCTATTGTCATTTGGGAATTGGGAATCAGTGTTAAGAAGGCCTCCGTTTGGTGAAATTCCAGCGAAAGCCCATGATATAAAACGCGAATACACAATTCTATCCAAACTTCATGGAGTCTATCGACTTGCCCCCACACCATATTTATACAGCGATGACCCTGGCATAATGGGGAGACATTTTTACCTCATGGAAAAAAAGCAAGGGGTGGTCATTAACGATGTTCTTCCTGACACGTATGGAACTTCTGAATTGGCAGGCCCCGCCATTTCAAAAGGTATCATTAATAGCTTAGTTGATCTTCAAAAAGTAGATTACAAGAAAGCGAACTTAATGGACATAGGGAAACCAGAAGGTTTTTTAGAAAGGCAGGTTCATAGCTGGGTCAAACGGTACAGTGCTTCCAAGACGCATGATGCTGCTGGAGTCACAGAACTGGAGGCATGGCTGTTAAAGCAAATACCCTTAACCGTTGATACAACGATTGTTCATAATGACTTTAAACTAAACAACCTCGTTTTAGAACCACATGACCCTGGCGTGGTAAATGGGGTACTTGACTGGGAAATGGCTACAATTGGCGACCCGATGTCAGATATCGGTTCAGTACTTGCATACTGGGGGGAAGTGGGTGATCCAGACATTGGAATATCGGTAGTGACAAACCAGAAAGGCTTCTACTCAAGAAGGGAAATGGCCGAACTGTATGCAAAGGTAAGTAATCGTGACATTTCACAAATTGAGTATTATGTGGCATTTGGCTTTTACAAGCTTGCCGTCATTTTGCAACAGCTTTATTATCGTTGGAAAAAAGGTGCAGCAGATGACGAGCGGTTCGCGAGACTTTCTATTCCGATTGCCAACTTGTTTGACTTAGCGAATTTAACACGGTTAAACAAAATCTTGTAAAAAGATTTGAATTAATTGGAGGGTAAGAAAATGACGGAAGTCTATTTGATTAACGGTGCCAGAACCGCGTTCACAAAGTTTGGAGGTTCCTTTGCACAAACTGGTGTGGCCGAACTTGGGAAGGGAAGTGCCGTAGAAGCGCTGCTATTGTGACCTCATAGGTCCATTGAAAACTAAAAAGAACCCATATTGGGGTCTTTTTATTATGTTTTGCAGAATAACGGTGACTGGAATATAGTAAAAGGCCTTGAAATAATTAAGGAGCAATGCCTTTTTTCAAATAATAGAAAATCACTTATGGTTAAACAAGTAAAGTGAAGTAAGTAATAACATAATTGCAACCATTTTTTTTAAGTCAATGGGAAGGCGTGTTCCACCAAATAACCCAAAGTGATCAATAATTGCACCCATTATGATTTGTCCGGCAATGACCGCAACTAAAGTAGCCGCAACACCAATTTTTGGTACGGTATAAACACCAATTATAAGATATACAACTCCTAAAAATCCTCCAATTAGCTGCCATTTCGGAACCGTTGCCATTGCTAACAGATTGCCTTTTCCAAAAAATAGAACGAAAAAAAACAATGCAAGTGTCCCAACCAAAAACGAAATAAACGTGGCTTCAAGCACCCCTACTTTTTTACCTAACCCTCCATTAATTTGAACTTGAATCGAGACAGCTATACCGCCAATGATTGCTAGTAACGGAAATAGTATTTTCATTAACGTAAACCCCCTTTAAAATTATAATTATACGATGGCTTAAGCACGACTGTAGCTTTGGGTCAAAGACTGTATTTTTCTCTAAGAAAACCCCACTTTTAGTAAAAACACACCGTCGAAACCTACAATATAATTATCCTAGCAGATGAAGGGTACACTCTACCAGTAACATTTAAAATTTTGATGGAAGATAACACTTCTATATTTCCTTACAATTGCAATAAAAGTACAGAGAATAGGTTACAGTCTATTTTTAGGTGCCACGGAGACGGGGGTGGTGGCCCCAGGTTGCCATAGAAACCGTCGAAATAAAAATGCCAGGCAACACCTCATTCAGAGTGGTCCTGGCACTTAGCTTAATTTCATTATTGGAAATGTTTTTAATATCTTTGATAAAAGAATATCATTCAAATGAAAAGTTGGATTCCTTTGCTTTTAGAATCCAGATTAGATATGGCCAAGAAATTAATAGATGCAAGGATGGAAAATAATGAGGCTCTCACATTATTGGATAATACTCAGCTGGGCGATAAAGGTACAATTGTCCAAAAAACATTAGAGTTGGTTGAAAAATTAGGATTTGAATCCAAAAGTCAATGTAGAGATTTCTTTAAAAAGATTGAAAAACTTAGAAATAATACGGCACATTCACAACAAAAAATTTACCATGATAATAATGAGTTTATTGCTCTCATTTTACAAATTGAAAGAGTCATTAAAAATAGTATTTAAGTGCTTTGATAAACTTTATAATTATGTAGTTGAAGAAAAACATAAGGATGCGTGTATCTAGATATCTTAAAGTGGACCACCGTCGTAGAAATAACAACCAAGATAGCAAAGGTTTTAGTGGAATTAGAATGAAACGTGTGTTCTTGTTTGCGCGGTAATGGTATACTTTAATTGCAATAGAATAGGATTTCTCAAGGGTGGTCGGCACACTCCCCAACAGAAAGGGGGTGATGCTGGATGACAGTTTATGAATCTCTAATGTTTGCGATTGGTTTTGCTGGCTTAATCGTAACCATTCTGTCAATTAACCGAAAAAAATAATCCACCCTTGAGTTAGGCGCTCAGGTGGATTATTTCGCCTCTCGGCCAATCCCCTCTGAGGGAACCGTCTATTGCTGGACCGGATATGTTTATGCATGTTCGGTCTTTTTTAAGTTATTCAATATTTATTACTATTATAACCGAAATTTTTATTAATTAAAATACATTGTCACCAACACTCTCAAAATTTGACTCAGGGCTGTTTTTCTCTTGGTTTCATAATACTAATTTATTGCGTATTTTATCATTCCGGTTTAGAATGAACTCTAAAAGATTTAAGTGAATATTCGTTCTACTAGGGGAGCCTGTGATTCAGGCTGAGAAAAAAGATGATGACTTTTTGACCCTCAGTACCTGATCTGGATCATGCCAGCGTAGGGAAGTAGTTTAGCTCACTATTAAACTAGGCCCTTTTGGCTTAGTTTTTTTGTTTATTGGCTGAAATTTTATTTTTCACATACATAAATTCAGCAATGAAAATGGAGGGGAATATTATGGAATTGAGTAAACAAACCGTTTTAATCACAGGAGCAAGCAGGGGGTTAGGAGCTGCATTGGCAACCGCTTTTGCAAAGGAGGGGGCAAATGTCATTGTTAACTATTATAAAAGCAAAGAAAAGGCAGAAGACCTAGCAAAAAGCTTAGGTGAAAATGCCATTGCCATTCAAGCGGATGTTAGAGACAAGGATCAAGTAAATGAAATGGTGGCTAAAGCAAAAGGGTACTTTCATACTCCCATCACCACCATTATTAATAATGCTTTAATAGATTTTCAGTTCAATCCAGTTACTCAAAAAAATGTGTTCGAACTAGAGTGGGAGAAGTTTAATACACAATTTGAGGGAAGTATTAAAGGGGCTCTAAATACCGTTCAAGCATGTGTAGTAGATATGAAGGAACAGGGGTATGGCCGTATTATCAACATTGGAACGAATTTGGTTCAAAATCCGGTCGTTGCCTATCACGAGTATACCACTGCCAAAGCGGCGTTACTTGGATTTACACGAAATCTGGCTAAAGAATTGGGACAGTATGGTATTACGGTGAATATGATTTCTGGCGGATTGTTAAAGCAAACGGATGCAAGTAGTGTCACTACTAAAGAGGTATTTGGCATCATTGAATCCACCACCCCTTTGCAAAAAGCAACGACTCCAGAAGAATTCGCTGACACAGCATTGTTCTTTGCATCACCATGGGCAAGAGCTGTTACAGGCCAGAACCTTGTTGTAGATGGCGGCTTGGTAATGGATTAAGTAAAAGGTAATAATCTTGCATATTAATAGGACTTTTTGATTAAAAATAGTGAATGATGTAGATTTTAATTACTTGCAAATAAATGGTTACATAGCAAATATTAATTTTAAAAATAAAACAGGCAGATGAAGACTGTGTTAAGCTTATACTTTATCATCAGCTCGGCTATTATCTGGATTTTAAGAAAAACAAACATGATTTAAGGACATTGCTGTATGGCGGGGATGAGGAAAAAGCTCAGCTTTTATCTCAAATAGAAGAGAATGCCTGGGAATATGGCAGAACCTTGGTACCAGAGAAACTATTACATTCATATGATAAAGTTCGTGGAATAGATAAAATGCTGATAAAAAACTATTAGAACCCGAAGGCCTGTTCTGGGGACCTACGTATACGATGAGAATCGCCCCTGTTCTCCAATACTTGTGACGGACCTATTGCAGTAAGCCAACACAAATTCACGCCCACCAAGAGCAATCTCTTGGCGGGCATTTTTCCGGGATCGGAGGAACTATTCTTCTCTTTGTACAGTGCCATGTCCTTCTAAAAAAGTAGAAAGTGCTTCTTTATTTTGATCGAAGTCCACTTCTAAGACTTCACCAAGCCCTTTGTAACGTTTTATTTCAAAACTGCTATCCTTTGGGATGCGTAATGTTTCTACATTGCTGCTATTATTGGTGAGAAGATCTTTTCCAATCGCCATAAGTGTGGAACTATCGATATTGGTATCTAAGTATTTATTTAAAAGACCTACTAGTTCAGGTAGTTTGATAATGCTTTGCGTATCTAGTGCTTCTTCTTTTAATTTGGAAATGACTTCTTGCTGTCTTTGAATTCGTCCGAAATCACTTAAACGATCGTGACGGAACCGGACATATCCTAACAATTCTTTCCCATTAAGCCGTTGCTTGCCCTCATTTATCGTCATTCCAATGCCATAAGACATCTCATAGGGTACGTCCACTTCAATCCCGTTTGGAACGAGGAGATCGACCGCTTTTTCGAACCCTTCAAAATCAACTATGGTATAGTAATGAATATCCAGATTGAAATTCTCTTTAATGGTTTGCCTTAGTAATTCAGGACCACCAAAAGAAAAAGCAGCATTTAGTTTTTGCTGGCCATGTTCTGGGAAATTGACACGCATATCGCGCATGAACGAAATCAGTTTAAATGCATTATTTTGCGGATTATAATGGGCAATCATTATCGTGTCTGTTCGGGCTTGTTTTTCGCCCCGCGAGTCACTTCCTAATAAAAGAACATTTACGGCATCTAGGTTATTTTTTGTTTTTGCTCCGTTAAAAGTATGTTTTCCTTCTACTTTTTTAAGCGGTTCGTTAAGTACGTTAATTTTTCCTTCTATGTACTGATAGATTGTATAAAGACCAACCATAAATATACTTGATAGAATAAGAGCCCCAAACACTCTACCCCACCTAATTCTTTTCTTTTTCTTCCGTGACAAATTTAGCACCACCTACGCTGTGAAACTTTTCAAACTATTACCTTGTTAATAACGGGTCAATAATAGCGGATTTAATCTCTTTTTACAATCCCCGAATAGTCATTATTGCATAATTAGGTTTCATGTTTTTAACTATCAGGTTACATTTAGTTGATTTTTGATTGGGAACTTGGGTACAGTTCTTTTGGCCTGTCAGTCGCCATTTTTTTGGAGCCTAAGGCGCAATGCAATTGCTGCTTCATTAGGGTCTGGGAAGGAGGGAGCTTACGTACATTTCTTCTGCTAAAAGTTTTACTCGTGACCAATTAAACTTCCATAACAATTTCTATGCAAAAGTAAATATATGTATTATATTCATAGTATTACGAAAACTTTCGACCTCCGGAGGTTATATGGAATGTATGAAATTAGAATCGTAGGTGAGGTATACCATGAATTATAACAAACGACTCTACTTTGGCTGGTATATTGTCATCTTCGCCGGCATCATTGTCTTGCTTACAACAGGGATGCGGATGGGGATTGGACCTTTTGTCAATCCGATGATGGATGATTTAGGGTTGTCGCGGACTGAATTCTCCCTTATTGTTTCAGTTGGAATGATTGCTTATGGAATCGGGATGCCCATCGCGGGAATCCTGATCAAAGCCTATAATACCCGTATTTTGCTGCTGTCTGGGCTGACCATTGTCTGTATTTCGATTATTTGGACGGTATTATCAAAAGGACTGATTTCCTTTCTGCTTTCTTATGGCGTGTTTCTGTCGATCGGGCTTGCCTTTTTAAGCAGTATCAGCTTGTCGCCCATTATTAGCAAATGGTTCGTCCGCCAAAGGGGGAAGGCGCTTTTTTATTTGACGACAGGGGGGATGGCCGGGATTGCGGTAATGACACCTGTCGAAACTTGGCTAATCGGCATGATTGGCTGGCACAATACGCTTCTTTTATTTGGAGCAGTATTTATTTGTCTTGTTCTTCCTTCAGCCGTTTTTATCATGAAGGAGGATGTTCCGGAAGGCGCAGATGGGCCTGGGAATGCCCGAGGAAAAATTAGACAAGAAGCCCCGACGGATCTCACCTTAAAAGATGCTCTTAAGACACTAACCTATTGGAAAATTGTTTTTGCCTTATTTGCTTGCGGCTTTGGAATGAATTTATTAGGCTCCCACGGGGTCCCGATGCTGATGGATCATCATTTTGCGCCGATGACCGCTTCCTTTGGAGTGGGAATGATCGGGATTGTCGCCATCTTCGGCACCATCTTTTTAGGGCAGCTTGCAGACCGTTTTCCGCGAAAAAACATTTTGTTTCTCGTGTTTTTTGTCCGCGGCCTGGGATTTTTCGGGTTGGTGTTGTCGATGGCCACTTGGCAGCTCTTTCTTGTTTCCGCGATTGGGGGTTTGGTATGGGCGGGTTCTGTAGCCATGTCCACCGCTATCTTAAGTGATTTGTATGGAGTTAGGCTATTGGGCATTTTAAATGGATTGGCTTATTTCGTTGGACACCAGATTGGGGCAGCCATCGGGTCATTCCTCGGAGGCTGGGGCTATGAGGTGTTTGGCACACATTTATTTTCGTTCAGCGCTGCAGGTATCCTTGCGCTGCTAGCTAGTTTTGCCTCCATCACACTGCCACAAAGCCTGTCATTCCCTAATAAATTAGGAATTGGAGAAGAGAAAAACATGACGGCGGGGCATGGAGGGTGAAAAATAATATTCGCCACGTCATTCTTAATTCATAACCATAAAACATAATCCACCCTTGAGTTGGTGATCCGGGTGGATTATGTTTATATTCTTATCAATTACCCCTTAAGGACGAAAGATAATAGAGTGATTTTTGAGTCTAGTAGAAAATACTAACAGATATTATTGATTAGAAAATAGGCCGTATTAGATTTTATGTTAGATTTATGTGGTCCTTTGACGAAATATGGACCGCTTTATCACACTTGAATTTTTAAAGAAACCACAGCGTTAAATAAAAGAGAGTATTAAATATACATATTGTTATCAGAATATTATATCTAGTATAATTATTCTGACTGCATTTAAAGGAGTGTATACTATGTTTATATTTGAACAGTTGGCACAACATGCGCAAACTCAACCTGATAAAGTTATTACATCTTTTCAAAACAGGGAAACTACCTACGGAGAATTTTTCCAAAAAGCAGTAAACCTAGCAGGCTATTTTCAGAGTAAAGGTTATAAAAAAGAGGACATTATCGCACTTTACCTGCAGAATTCCGATGATTTTCTTATCGTTTATTATGCATGTCAACTGGGAGGATTCGCCGTACTTCCTGTTAATACGAAACTAGCTGCCCCTGAAGTAGAGTACATTTTCAATCATTCTGAAGCAAAAGCCCTTATCTATGATGTACGGTTAAAAGACGTATTAAATCAAATGGAAACGCCACTAGAACGGTTCCAAGATCTTCTTGAAGTGGGCGGTAACGAATCTTTCAGGTCGGTTATTGCCGATGATTCCCTTTCTTATACTAAACCTGCTATTTGTGAAGAGGACACAGCTGTTATTTTTTACACATCCGGCACAACGGGAAAGCCAAAAGGTGTTATGCTTTCCGCTGGCAACGTCCGGGCAATTGCTACTATTTGGGCCGAGTCTCTGGAAGTTACTTCATCCGACCGAATGCACATCGTCACACCACTATTCCATTGTGCAGCAAGCCATTGTTTTTCTATTCCGACAATCCTACGGGGTGGAACGGTCGTCATTGAGGAGGCATTTTCACCTGAAAAAACATTGGAAACAATGGAAAGGGAACAAGTAACGATTTTCTTTGGCGTACCGGCGATTTACAGCATTCTGCTCAATACATCAAAACTGTCCCAAACCGACCTGTCCCAATTACGACTATTTACGTATGGTGCAGCGCCAATGCCTTATGAATTGGTGAAAAAAGTGAAAACGCTCTATCCAAATGTAAAGGTTCAAAACTTATATGGTCAAACAGAAAATTCTCCTGGGGCTACTACTCTAAAGGATCATTACGCTCTTGACAAAATCGGTTCTGTTGGAGAGCCGCTGCCTCATACACAAGTAAGGGTTGTAGATGTATACGGGATGGATGTTCCTGTTGGAGAAGTGGGCGAAATTATCGTAAAAGGTCCTCAGGTCATGAAGGGATACTTAAAAAATGAGGAAGCAACGCGGGAAACCCTGAAGGATGGCTGGATGTATAGCGGCGACCTGGGCCGTTTGGATGAGGACGGATTGTTATACATTGTTGACCGAAAAAAAGACATGATGATCCGCGGCGGAGAGAATGTATACCCAGTTGAAATCGAGGAAGTATTATATGCGATGGATGAAATCCTCGAGGCGGCTGTGGTCGGCGTTCCTCATGAAGTTTACGGCGAAGTGCCCAAAGCATATGTCGTGTTAAAAGAAGGAAAATCCTTGTCCGAGGAAGACGTCATATCCTATTGCAAAAACAAACTGGCCAAATATAAACTGCCTGCGGAAGTAGAATTCTTTGATACATTACCACGAAATGCAAGTGGAAAGGTGTTAAAGCACACACTCAAACCGAAGGCCACTATTCAATAGCAGATTCTATGCATAACATCCCCTGTACTTTTTACAGGGGGTGGCTGATTATTTCCTAGTTGTGTTGAAAACTATTTTGCTTGAGCAGATTAAATAGTTTATGTTTATCATCATAAAAAACTGAAAATTCATAATTGACAAATTTATCATAAGTTAATATGATATTTGTAGTATGAAAAAGAAGGACACTTCCTAAAGTCAAAAGGGAGGGATTTAATCCTTAATGTTCTAACCTTTAGAAGTTGAGTGGAAAATTTAGAGTAAAGTGTTCTATCGTAGTAGTCCAAGAGTATAGTTGTAATACCATACTATTTTAGGTAGGTGGTGCTTAACAAATTTTTTATATCAATTTATGAAAACGCTATCAAAAAATCGTTGATTAAATTGGCTGTTTATAGGTTATTACTGAAAAAAAAGGATGTCCAACAAATTTTTTTACTCTAAAATTGAAAACTGATTCATGTATTACTTTGATTTATTGCGAAATATAACACGATTTAAATTGCCTTAACCTATTGGTCTAGCAAAATATAACCAGTATTTTTTAATTACTAAAACTGAAAGCTGATTCATGTATTAAATTTGGTTCATTGTGATTTGATCAAGATTAAATTGCCTAAACCTCATTGAGCAAGCGAGATATAACCAGTATTTTTTTTACATTTAATCTGAAAGGTGATTCACTTCTTAATAAGGAAAATAATCATTTTTTCAATACACTACCTAAAAAGGATTAGTCTAGCAAGACAAACAAATAATCCTATCAATCATGTAAAATTTCGCTTAACTATTTAAAAAAGGGGGATTTATTAATGAAAAAATTGACCATCAGTTTTATGTTACTTTTGCTCCTTATATTAGTTGCAGTTGGGTGTTCAACCGAATCTAGTGGTAGTCAGCAATCTTCTAAAGGTGGAAATAAAAATAGCGAAAAAACGATAAAGCTTACAGTTTCCACAGCGCTTTTAGAAGGTGCAGCACAGTCAAAAGGACTCAGAGCATGGGCGGAAGAGCTAGAAAAAAGAACGAACGGAAAAGTCAAAATTGAGCAAATTTCCTATGGTGGTGTAGCCATGGATGCAGCCAGCACACTTGAAGGGTTAAAGGATGGAATTGTTGATGTTGCTTTTATTTCAAATGCTTATAATCCAAGTAAAACACCGCTGACGAATGCTCTCCAACCGGTATTCCTAGAGGATTTAGCTACAAGCGCAGCAGATATTCAAAAACAACTATGGGAAGAAATGCCTGAATTACAAGAGGAGTGGAGAAAATATAACGTCGAGCCTGTAGCATGGTTTAACGGCAGTAATAATGTATTTATGAGTAATTTTGAATTTGATAAGCTTGAAGATCTTAAAGGCAAAAGGATAAGAGGACTTGGTGAAGCAGATTCCTTAGCAGCGAAAAATCTTGGTGGGGTCCCAGTGCAAATTTCTTCTGCGGATGCTTATGGGGCACTTGAAAAGGGAACGGTTGACGTGGTTCCATTTCCTCCCTATGCTCTATTATCAAATAAAATGGCTGAAGTTTCAAAACAGGTTACTGACTTCCGTCATAATGGTGCATTTATGTGGTTTGGAATTGCGTTTAATGGAGATGTCTATAGCAGCCTGCCTGATGACGTCAAAAAGGTAATTGCCGAAATTAGCTCACTCCCTTCTGAAGTTGAACATGAGGCGTACTTTAACGATGCAATCGAGGGCCTTAAGTTAGCTAGGGAAAATGATGTTCGTATTGTTCAGCTTTCACCTGAAGAAGCCTCCCGCTGGCAAAAAGCGATTAACCCGCCTGCTGTATGGGAACCGGCAATAAAAGCTGCAGAAGCAGCTGGATATAAGGATGTTAGAAAAAAAGTGGAAGAAGCCAGGAAACTGTTGGAGGAATACCACAAGAAGAACCCAAGTAAGACAATTATTGAAGAATTCTTGGAGATGGAAGAAAAAGGGGAGCTTTAACCTCACCTTTTTATAGACTGCTAGCTGCCAACAAGGTAGTTGTGTGGCTAGCAGATTCTATGTTTAATAACAAACGAGTTTTTTCAGGGGGGGAAATGGATGAAAGGTTTTGGACTTGCCCAAAAAATATTTGAACGGATTTCCTTTTGTTGCAGTGTCCTATCGACAGTTATCATCATTGTCATGATGTTTGCGGTAGTACTTGATGTCATTATGAGATGGCTAAAAACACCCATATATGGAGTATTCGAATTACAAGGGGTCCTAGTAGGAATGACTATTTATCTTGGTCTAAGTAAGGCCCAAAAAGACAAACAACATATCGCTGTCAACATTCTTGGTCAATATTTACCAAACCCTATCGTCCATTTTATCTCTATGCTTGTTTACGCCGCATCTTTGGTGTTTTTTGGTTGGATAACTTACCTCTATGGTGGAAAAGCCTATGAATCGTATGTCAATGGTGAAGTCATAGCAGGTATTACCAAGATTCCCATTTTTCCATTGAAACTGGTGATGACATTGGGTTTAGGTTTACTGACCATTCAGCTATTTTTTGATTTAGTAAAGGAGATTAAAGCAATATTCTCAAAACCGGATAACGGGTCCACTAATCCTATGAAGAATGAGAAACCGGAGGTGCCAGAGGTATGATGCTCTCAATACTTGCTATAATCCTACTCCTTGTACTGATCTTCCTGCAAGTGCCTATATCGTTTTCATTATTTATTGTTGGGTTTGGCGGAATCTGGTTTCTGAAGGGTTTTGATGTGGCAAACTCTGTGATCCACCTTTCTCCATTAAGTGGCGTCTTATCAAATGATGTTGCAGCATTGCCATTGTTCATCCTTATCGGAGCGTTTGCGTTATCCGCAGGGATTGCCAAGGATGGCTATGATGTAGCGCGCCGGTGGCTAGGAAAGTTACCAGGAGGGTTAGGTGTTACAACCATAGCGGCTGGATCTGTATTTGCTGCTTGTTCCGGCTCTAGTACAGCAGGAGCTATTACCATGGGAAAACTGGCTATTCCAGAAATGAGGAAGAACGGGTATAGTGATACATTAAGTTTTGGTGCTTGTGGAGCAGGAGGTCTGCTAGCTTCCATGATTCCTCCAAGTGGAATGATGGTGTTATATGGGCTTGCTACTGGGGAGTCGATTTCAAAGCTCCTGATTGGTGGGATTGTCCCAGGTATTATTCTCGTAGTAGCCTTTTCGTTAGGTATTATTGTGATTGCAAAAGTTAAACCAAGTGTAGCACCGCTTGTCAATGAAACTTATACATGGAAAGAAAAATTTAGTGTATTGCCGAAGACATGGGGAGTCATCGCGATATTTGGAACCATCTTTTTCGGCATGTTTACAGGATTTTTTACCGCGACAGAAGCAGCTGCCTGGGGTGCTTTTATATCTTTGATTTTATTAGTAATAAGAACGGGAAAAGGGTTCTTCAAGAAATTTGTCAGCGCTTGCGTGGATTCCGCCTCGATTACCGTTTCACTCCTCTTTCTAGTTCTTGGTGCCTATGTATTTTCCAAACTACTTATTTTCTCAGGCCTCCCATTAACGATTTCAAGTACGGTTTCAAATTTAGATCTTCCACCTTTTCTCATTTTGTTGGGAATATTAGCAACTTATTATGTATTGGGGATGTTTTTGGATGGTGTAACGATGCTGCTCATAACCATTCCAATCTACTATCCTATCATTAATCAGTTAGGGTACGATGGGATCTGGTTTGGTGTTATCGTTGTTGCGATGATCGAGGTTGGAATGGTCAGTCCGCCATTTGGTCTTGTTGTTTATTCGTTAAAAAGTATTGCACCAGAGGTTAACCTTTTTAGAATCTTTAAAGGTTGCATGATCTTTATGGCCATACAGTTGGTAGTCATTATTTTATTATTGATATTCCCAGAAATGGTCATGTGGCTGCCGGACTTTATGTCGCATTGACAAAATTGATTACATGGAGGGATAAAGTGAATGGAAAAGATAAAGGGTTTTTATACTTCCGGCTATGATGTTTCAAAAGTGGAGCAATATGCGCCTGTACTTCACCCGGATATCGTGCCTAGTGATAGCTCTGCCCGAGTTGCATATACACGTATGCTAAGCATGGATGCAACGATTTATGGATTGGTGAGTGTGTATCAGTATCGGGAGATGTACCGGCAAGCCATCAACCATGAAAGCTCTGATTATGTTGGTTTTAATAAATTTGTCCATGATCGAGAGTTGGCAAAACCCGGTTACAAGGCTTTTAAGTCACCGAACGTGGATACGATTTACTCAAATGCATGGTTGAATTTGACCAAAGGGCCTCTTCTAATCGAAGTACCTGCTTTTGGGGAAAGATATTACACTCTTCAATTATTAGATATGTACGGAAACACAGCAAACATAAGCCAAAGAACGCATGGATCCAATGCTGGAAGGTTTCTCGTTACAGCAACAGATTGGCAAGGGGAACTCTCTCCAGGAGTCACGCCGTTTAAGGTCTCTACACCCTATCTATGGATTCTTATGCGGATTTTCCCGCTTCACGAGTTTGACCTGCCTGAGGTCCACGCCCTTCAAGATGCGGTGAAGATTACTCCCTTCACGTCTGATGTGAAGGCGAGCGAGGAATTCTCTCTGTTTGGTGGTACCTATCCACAAGCAGAATTGGATGGACCCGCTGGTTTTTTTAAGATTCTAGATTTCGTCCTTCGTTCAAACGGGAAGCCGGCTCAAGAGGATGGGCTAACTTATCGTTATCGCACAATCGGTATTGGAGGACAGATACCGTTCGATTTCGATAACTTGTACCCGGAAAGTCAAGAGGGTATGATTGCCGGCTATGCGGATGCCATGAATGTGATCACTAATTCTCAGTCCCAGCTAGGTATTCCTCTTTGTACGCATTGGGTAAAAACAAATAGTAAAGGTGCATATGGCTTCAATTACCTTAGCAGGGCAGCAGTGAATTATGTTGGCTTAGGTGCTAATGTGGTGGAAGAAAATCAATCATTTGTAACATTTTATGATGAAAATGGCAACCAGCTTGACGGATCCAAGGGACGATATGTCTTGCATATGGATTCTCCACCACCCGCAGATGCTTTCTGGTCACTTACCTTATATGATGCAAAGACGAAAGAACTTTCCCCAAACAGCATTAACCGTTATTGCATCAATAACAGAACTACGGGTCTTCAATACGGACGAAATGGCTCTGTGACTATTACAGTTCAGCACACTTCTCCGACAGAAAATACGAATTGGCTTCCAGCTCCCAATGGGCCCTTCTATTTGTCCATTCGTTCCTACATGCCAAGACCCGAGCTGCTTGAAGGAAAGTGGGAGCCTGAAGGTGTCCGATATATTGGCATATAATGTTCGATTTACTTGTGAATGAAGGGAGTAGGAAAGGTAAGTTTAGTTAAAACAAGACTTTGTCTCATCAACCTATTTAAATTTGGGGGTAATGAGTTGTTTAGGAGGAGAAAGTTTTGATGATAACAAAAAACATATTTACTGGGGAAAAAAAGACGTGTATACGCTTGCTCTAAGGGCCTATATTTGGGGTTATCCATTAATCTCTTCCGCAGTAATGCGTCTGAATTTAACGCAGCAGGTTCAATCCATGGCAGTATGTGATGTCAATGCGGGAGCACCGTTAAATCATGTGGGACACGGGCGTTCCCTTTTTAATCCTAACAGCAAGGGAATTGGTCCGAACAACGACACGCTATATAGCTTGGCATGGCTTGATTTAAGCCAAGAGCCTATGGTGCTGGAAACACCAAAATTTGGTAATCGCTATTATACCTTCCAACTGGCCCTGGCTGATACTTCTACATCCATGTCGGCGGGTCAACGTACAAACGGAGGTCAGTTACCACCATTGTTCATTTATGGTCCAGCCTATCATGGTACTGTACCAACCGGCATGCTTGGTGTTCCTAGCTATACTCGATATTGTCTGATTGCTGGTCGTTTTCTAGTTAACGGTCCTGAGGATCTTGAAGCTGTACATAAACTCCAAGACCAAATAAGATTACGTTCATGGTCCGATTACCTTTCAGGGACTATTGGGGAAAGGGAAGTGCCAAAACAGCGCCCTCTCTCCGATCCGGAACGACCGGTCCATCCCAATTTTGAATTTTTAGAAATGCTAGGCAATGTTTTACGTGATTGGGTAATCACAAATGATGATGAACGCAAGCTGATAGAATCATTTCAGAGTATAGGTTTAACACAGGAACGTGGTTTTGACCCAGATTCTCTGTCTCAAGAGACCAAGGCTGAAATGATTAGAGGGTTAGCTGATGGTAAGAAGACTGTTGAGGAAAAGTCCCTCAATCTCGGTACAAACGTAAACGGTTGGACAATTAACTATGCTGGCCCACGGTTTGGCAAAGATTATCTGTTACGAGCGGCAGTCTGCAAGGATCAAAGGCACGTTACCTTACCTGAAGAGGCACTCTATCCATTAGCACGTGTTGATGCAAGTGGAATACCTCTTGATGGCAGCCAACAATACCGTATTAGAATGGCTGTTAACGAACTGCCGCCTGTTGATGCCTTTTGGTCCATTACCTTGTATAACGATAGTGGTGCAATGGTGGAGAACCCGATTAATCGGTATTCTATTGGAGATAGAACACCGGGGTTAATTGTGGAAAGTGATGGATGTGTTGATATAAGGCTGCAGCATCAGCCTCCAAAATCCGACGTCAATTAGCTGCCTACACCTGCCCAGGGCCCATTTTATCTTATGTTACGACTATACATTCCTCGAAAAGAGGTACTTACTAAATCATGGGTTCCTCCTAAGATTATCCGCTTAACTAGCGTTTAGGAAGAATAGTTTGTAGTTTTCAAATTTAAATTGAAAAGTGAATCATATATTAGAAAATAAATTCTGTATCAAATAAACACGTTCTTATTAGAAAAAGAAATCAGCTATTGCAATGGTATAGCTTCAAAAAAGGAAAACGTTTCCTTGTAACAATTTGGAATTATTTCCATTTAGTATTAAACAGAAAGGAATGACATGTCTAGTGGTAAATTACCCGCATTTATTTTCTCCGTTTAAACTTGGTTCACTATCACTTAAAAACAGAGTTGTCGCAACAGCTCATGCGACTGCAAAGATGATAGATGGGATTCCGACTGATGAAGATCTTGCTTACTGGGAAAAGCTTGCTCGTGGTGGAGCAGGGCTCCTTATTACTGGGGGAACGGTCGTTCACCCGAGTTCCATTCTTCGGCGACGGATGCTGAGTGAAGCATACCTGGAAGAAACTGTCCCTAAATACCGCCAAAGGGCAGAGGTCATTCATGCTCATGGTGCAAAGGTAATTGGTCAAATATTGCACTTAGGGCGTGAAATGATCGGGGGAGAATCGGACCATCCTTTAAGAGCACCATCCTCCATCAAATCCCCACGAGCTCAATACCGACCGGTTGAATTGACTCATGAAGATATAGCTGAAATTATTGATGCCTTTGCGATATCTGCTTCAAACCTGAATAAGGCAGGGTATGATGGTGTCGAAATCCATGCTGCCCATGGCTATTTAGTGGCTCAATTTCTCTCACCAGCAACAAATTATCGAACAGATAAATATGGCGGTTCTTTAAAGGGGCGAATGAAATTCTTGTTGGAGATCATTGAAGCTATTCGTCAATCTACAAATCCTGAATTTGTGCTGGGAATCCGTTTAAGTGCTGATGAAGAGATTAGTGATGGACTGCATCTGTCAGATACCCTTGAGATTGTTAACAAGCTTGGAGAGCTTAGTCATGTAGATTATCTGAATATTACCTTAGGGATTCGTGGAGCATACGTTAAAGATTTGACTACACCTCAAGGAATTGCTGTTGAAGCAGCAGGAGCTATTAGAATATCTACTAATATTCCGGTACTCGTCAGTCAACGGATTAAAAGTCCAATGATGGCTGAAGAAATAGTAGCAGGCGGTTACGCTGACTTGGTCGGCTCTGCTCGTGCATTTATTGCCGATCCCGAATGGCCAAACAAAGCCAAAATAGGCCGAAGTGCTGAAATCATCCCATGTATCGGATGCAATCAAGAATGTCGTACCTTTGATCCCTACCTATATTGTACGGTGAATCCTGTAACGGGACGTGAAGGTGAATTAGGTAAGGATATACAACTTAGTCATCCATCCAAAAGAATTGCTATAGTCGGAGGAGGACCGGCTGGACTAGAAGCAGCAAGAGTTGCGGCTTTAAGAGGACATTCTGTGGTCCTTTTTGAAAAAGAAACCTCTTTAGGAGGCCAGGTTCGCATTGCTTCCAAAGAACCACATCGTGGTGAATTATTAGAAATAATCAATTACTTGGAAGCTGAAGTCAGAAGATTGGGTGTAACAATCCATCTCAGTCAACTAGCGAATGCAAAAGATTTAACGGGCTTTGATTCAATCATTATCGCTACTGGTGCAGTGCCAGCATCCCCTCGAGTATCTGGAAATACAACAACGAAAGTTATATCAGTATTTGAAGCACTTAAAGGAAATGACTTTTCAGATTTTGCAGGTGAGAATGCGATAGTTTTTGATGATGGGTCAGGATTTTGGCCTGCATTAAATGTGGCAGAACGCCTTGCAACGAATGGACTTCACGTTACCTATGTGACCCAATCGAGTGGAATTGGGGCATCGATTCCTCATGAGAGCATCCAGCCACTTCTCAAAAGACTTGGTGCTGCAGGAGTGAACTTTATGATCTTCCACCAATTGGCAGGAGTTGACGACCAAGTTATCAAGGTCCGTAATATCCTAACCAGGCAAGAGTCTGACTTCAAAGCTGATTTAGTCGTAATCGAGACAGGAAGAGTGCAAGAAAATACCCTTGCCAAGGAACTTAATGGTTTAGGAATTCCGATGTATTCTGTGGGTGATTCTGTTTCACCTCGACGAATCAACAATGCCATCCTCGAGGCACATAGGATTGCAAGGACTATCTGAAAATGTTGTCAGCCATGCTTCACCGGACTATTAAAATATTAAAATAATGGAATTGCTATGCAATTGAAACCAGCAGGGGGCTGATCATTATGTTTAAACGGTTTACCGATAAAGTTGTGTTAATAACGGGTGCAGGTTCAGGCTTGGGCCGTGCGACAGCGATTCAATGTGCTGCTGAGGGAGCAAAGCTTTCTCTTGTGGACAAAAACATGGAGACACTTCATGAGACAAAAGGTCTGATTTTGGAGGATTCACCTGATACCCAAATCATCGTTTTGACAGCGGATGTTTCCAATGAGGAAAATGTAAAAAGATATGTTGACAATACCATTCGTGAGTACGGTAAAATTGATGGCTTTTTCAACAATGCCGGTATTGCCGGTGGAAATGCCCCAACTGCTGAATATGACAGTGGGCTGTTCTCAAAATTAATAGATGTTAACTTGAATGGTGTCTTTTATGGGTTGAAATATGTACTTGAAATCATGAAGAAACAGGGTGAGGGGTACATTGTTAACACTGCTTCTGTTGCAGGGATACGCGGAATCTTAGATAAGCCTGGTTATGTAGCGGCAAAACACGGAGTAGTCGGATTAACAAAAGCAGCGGCAATCGAATACGCGGAGTTTGGTATAAGCGTAAACGGGATTGCACCTGGTCCAATTGCAACAAATATGCTGATTGGAAATTTTAAATCTATGAATTCCGAAGACTGGGAGGCTTTGGCAAAGAAACATGCTGATGGAATCCCTGCTAAACGGCTCGGCAAGCCAGAAGAAGTGGCCCGTTTAGTCGCCTTTCTTTTATCAGGAGAAGCAGCGTTTATTAATGGTGTAGTGATTCCAATCGATGGAGGTCAAGGCGCAAGCCAATATACTAGAAAGGTTGAATAGGGTTATAAAAATATAATAATCGACGGTAAATGGATAGAGAAGAATTTTAAAAGGAGAGAAACTATGTACAGTGGAATTGAAACATTTGGAAAATTAGTTGAATACCGTGCATCCGCCAAATCTCACATAAGATTTGTCCGCTTTGAACAGGAGGATGTGACCTATCATCAGTTCAATTCTAATGGGAATAAAGTGGCCCATTATATAACTGATTTGGGACTCACAAAAGGTCAAACCTGTGCTTCGATGCTTCCAAATTGTCCGGAAGCTTTATATACATGGCTAGGCTTGGCTAAGATTGGTGTCATTGAAGTTCCTATCAATGTTGCTTTCCGTGGGCACCTGCTGACGTATATTTTAAATAAAGCTGAGTGTCAAGCCATCATCATTTCTTCACAATGGGTCGATCGATTAATCGATATACTAGACGATCTGACCCATCTCCGTCATGTCATTGTGGTAGGAGATAATGAAAAACCAGTCCCAGGTCTCATTACTACTCATTCCATTGCTAGTATTCTTGATAAATCAAGTGATGCACCGATAGAGGTAGAGATTAAACCAACCGACCCTTCTATTATCCTTTTTACTTCGGGAACCACAGGGCCATCCAAAGGAGTTGTACTCACCCATCGCTCCAATTTCAAGAATGCTTCAAACTGTTGTGAGGTAATGAAGTATGGTCCCAATGACCGATTGTTTACCGTATTCCCGCTATTTCATGCAAATGCTCGTTATACGACCGTTCTCGCTGCGCTTTTAGCTGATTGTGATGTGGTTTTACATGATAAGTTTTCAGCATCAAGATTCTGGGATATTTGCCGGATCGAGAAAATAACCGCCTTTAATTTCATGGGATCATTAATCACCATCCTTATGAAACAGCCTGAACGCCCTGAAGATAGAGAACATTTGGTTCGAAAGGCTTTTGGAGGACCAACTCCACTTGACCTATATGATGACTTTCAAGACCGATACGGTGTTCAAATCAGTGAAATATATGGTTTAACTGAGGGTGGAACAGTAACCAACAACCCATCCGAATCCTTCCGCAAGGGCTCTTGTGGAATAGCCGCTCCTTATTATGATGTTGAGATTCATGATGAAGAGGATTATCCATGCCCGCCAGGTGTAGCTGGAGAAATCGTTATCAGACCAAAAGAACCAGGCATCATGTTTACGGAATATTATAAAATGCCGGAAGCCACGTTAAAAACCTGGCAAAATTTATGGTTACATACTGGGGACCGGGGCCGAATGGACAAAGATGGATATATATATTTTATCGATCGGCAAAAAGATGCTATCAGAAGACGCGGTGAAAACATTTCCTCCTTTGAAGTGGAAGTAGTTCTTAACGATCATCCAAAGGTCCTTGATTCAGCCGCAATTGGCGTTCCATCAGAGCTGGGTGAAGAAGAAGTTATGGCTGTTGTCATTGTAAAAGAAGGGGAAGCGCTAACACCAGAGGAACTGCTGGATTTTTGTCAGCCACGAATGGCTTACTTTGCCCTCCCTCGCTTTGTAAGATTTGTAACAGAATTCCCTCGGACTCCTTCTCAAAGAGTTCAAAAATACAAGCTACGCGAAGAAGGCATTACGAACGACACATGGGATCGTGAACGTGTCGGTTATCAAGTGTTACGTTAATTTTGTACTGTTTTAGATAGTTTTAAATTCTTTTCCATTATAAATCTATTAAGAGGTGAAGTAATTATGGAAAATAGTAAAAAACAAAAACGAATTGTCATTTTTGGAGGAAGCGGTGCACAAGGGGGTGCGATTTCATCGAAGCTTGCTGAAAATGCAGCGATTACGATTGCCTATAGAACTAATAAGGAAAAAGCAGAAGCAACAGCTAAAGCAATCCGTGAGGCAGGCGGTAAAGCTGAAATAGGTAAAGTTGAGATCACTAATCCCGAATCTGTCAGCTCCTTTTACAACTTAGTAAAAGAGCAATGGGGCGGGATTGATTCTATCGTTTCCGCAACTGGTACACCCTTTAAAATTAAGAAAATTACAGATTATGATGATGATTTATTTCGCTCCATCATCGAGACAGATGTGATCGGCACCTATAATATCTTAAAGCACGGAATTCCACTGCTCCAGCAAGAGGGGGGAGGCTCGATTGTCCTTTTCCTAACCAATGTGACTAGCCGGACCATTGAATATGATGGAATGTCTACGATACCAAAAATGGCTGTCGAAGGACTGCTGCGGATGGCTGCACGTGAATATGGCCCAGATGGGATTCGCGTGAATGGTGTCGCTCCGGGAGTAACTGAAACGAACAGTATTCATAAAAAATTCGATTCTGGAGATGAGGTTACTCGAAATCTAGTAAATAGTGTTCTTGCTCAAACCCCATTATCACGTAGAGGGCAGCTAAGAGAAATAGCCGATGTCGTGGACTTCCTTATTTCTGATGCTTCCAGCTATGTAAATGGTCAAATTATTAACGTTGATGGTGGTTATAGTGCGTAAAAGGAAACAAGCAACTTATAAATTTGAAAGGCACCTGTACCCTTTATTTCTTAGCTATTATTACGATGGTCGCAGGTGACCTTTTAATAAATAGAGGGGTGGACAAAGTGAAGATTGATTATACTGGCAAGGTGGCATTAGTGACAGGAGGAGCATCAGGGATTGGCAGATCGATATGCATAGAGTTTGCCAAAGCAGGTGCAGATGTAGTGTGTGTTGATATTGACCAAAAGATGGGGGAGGAGACGGTATCTCTCATTAAAAAAGAAGGAAGGGAAGGCATCTTCATCCATGCAGATGTTTCCAATCCATCGGATGTGAAAAATTATGTGAATCAAACCATCGCACGCTTCAATCGAATAGATGTTTTCTCTAACAACGCGGGTTGGGAGGGGGTTATCAAGCCCACAACGGAGTATCCAGAAGAAATCTTTAACAAAGTGATGGATATTAATGTCAGAGGCGTATTTTTAGGGATGAAATATGTATTGCCTGAAATGATTCGTCAAAGAAGCGGAGCTATCATTAACACCGCTTCCGCTGCAGGACTAGTTGGGGCTCCTGGGTTTGTTGCCTATACCGCGAGTAAGCATGCCGTGATAGGAATGACAAAGACAGTTGCACTAGAAGTGGCACGGGAAGGGATTCGTGTAAATGCAATTTGTCCTGGTGCTGTTCATACCCGCATGATGCGTTCCATCGAGAATGGGGTTTCTCCATCCGATCCGGAAGCTTTCTTATCCTCACGAGAAAAAGCGATTCCAGATGGCAGGTATGCCGAGGCTATCGAGATTGCACATAAAGTGCTTTTTCTAGGATCCGAATTTGCATCTCATATGACGGGACACTATTTGGCGATTGATGGGGGTGCTTTAGCAACTTAATAAAAGGGGATAAAACGTTTGCTGTAAATGTCCATGGATTTTTTTGTTGCCCAAAAGGTAATGACATATACGGTAGGGTAGCGCGACGGACTTATTAGTATCGTTCTATTTGGAGTTTAAGTACTCATGTCATTACCTTAAATCTAAATAAATGAATAACCTTCTGTCGTAAAAAAGCAATTGATACAAAGTACCTATAAAAAATTGGAGGAGGAGTTTTAATGCCATACATGATAAGAAAAAACTCTGATGCAAGGATGTAGCTTGATGTATACTGAATATTCAGATATAATTATCCCCATAAAAAGGTGGGATTGGGAAAATATGATTATTTATTTCCTTTAAACGAAGGTTATGACCAAAATGGAGGAGTGGATAAATGATGGAATATCAAAGAGCAAAGCAATTATTAGCTGATGAAATGTTAAATAGATCAGCACGTCGATTTCCTCAAAAAACTGCTTTAGTACATGGTAATACCCGGATGACTTATGGGATGCTTCAAAGCAGGGTTGACAACATAGCCGGATGGTTCCAATCAAGGGGAATATTCAAGGGTGATAAAGTAGGCGTACTGCTCTATAATTCTATTGAATTTATTGAGGTATTTTTTGCTCTAGCCCGAATCGGGGCCGTCATTGTTCCTGTGAACTTTAGATTGCAAAAAAGTGAAGTAGAGTACATATTGGGTAATTCCGATGTTAAAATACTCGTTGCTCATGATGATTTTACCTATGTAATACAAGAAATTCGCAGTAAACTTCCAAAATTATCTGGCGTGGTAATTGTTGATCCGTATGATGCATTAAAAGAGGATGGCTTCCTATTTTATGATAGCATGTTTAAAAGCACGTTACAGCCGAAACTGGAATATCTGGAAGATGACGATGACTTGCTTATCGTGTATACCTCCGGAACAACAGGAAGGCCTAAAGGGGCTGTGCTTACTCACAAAAATGCATTTATGAATGCTGTTAATATGACACTAGAATGTGGTCTTACCAAGGATGAAGTGCAGCTCATAACGACCCCGCTGTTTCATGTTGGCGGAATTTCTGCTATGACCATGATTGTTTTAGTTGGCGGGACGTCCATTATTCACAGTAAATTTGACCCGAATGCTGTACTGGAAACATTTGATGCAGAGAAGGTATCCTATGCCTTTATGGTTCCGTCTATGTGGAATTTATTACTACAGGTCCCTAATTTTCAAGATTATCATGTTGGGAGATTACGAGTTATTTGCACAGCTGCTGCAACTACACCACTTGAGCTTAAGAAAAAATTGATGGAACACTTTCCAAATGCAAACGTTTACGATACTTTTGGGCATACGGAGACTTTTAGTACTTCCACATTGAAGGCTGGTGATTCTCTCATTAAATCCGGGTCCGTTGGGCTTCCATTTTCAAATATTGAAATAAGGGTAGTAGATGAAGATATGAATGATTGCCGTCCGGGGGAAGTAGGAGAAATCATTTATCGAGGACCCACTGTTATGAAGGAATACTATAATAACCCGGCTGCTACTGAAGAAGCCTTTAAAGGTGGTTGGTTTCATAGTGGCGACCTCGTTACCTATGACGAAGATGGGTATCTCACAGTGGTAGATCGTAAAAAGGACATGATTATTAGCGGTGGGGAGAATATTTATCCGAAGGAAATTGAGGAAGTATTATATACACACCCAGATATCTTTGATGCAGCTGTAGTTGGAGTCCCAGATGAAAAGTGGGGTGAAACGGTCAAAGCATACATTGTTCCAAAACCAGGAAAGAAACTCTCTGAACAGGAAATTATTCACTATTGTTCCGAAAGAAGTGCCAGCTATAAAAAACCGCGCTATGTTGAATTTTTAGAAGAGTTACCAAGGAATGCTTCAGGAAAAATTCTAAAGACAAAACTAAGAACCTATGCAGATAATTTTGAAAAGTTATAATATTCAATATTTAAATTGACAAGATTGATAGTTGGGACTTAAAATTAATTATGAAAGTTGATTCACTTTTCGTTTATGTCCAAAGTAATATCAAAAATCATAATTAATTAGTAGGAGGTTTACTTAATTGGATGCAATTTTCGATTTAACGGGAAAAGTCGCCTTAGTTACGGGCGGGAGCCGTGGCATAGGTAAAGAAATTGTAAACACATATGCTGCCCAGGGAGCCACAGTTGTCATTGCAAGCAGAAATATAGATGACTGTAACAACGCTGCAGAAGAGGTTATTCAAAAGAGCGGGAAGGCATTAGGTGTAAGATGCGACATAGCTAATTTAGAAGATATTACAAACATGTATAAAACGGTTGTCGAGGAATTTGGGCAATTGGATATTGTCGTAAACAATGCCGGTGTAAGTATTACGAAGCCATCTGTTGAAGTTACCAGTGATGATTGGGATTTTATGTTTAACATTAATATTAAGGGATTATTCTTTTCCTGTCAGGAAGCAGCAAAAATCATGATGGAACAAGGAAATGGTAAGATTATTAACGTTTCATCAATAGGTGGCTTGAAGACGTTTAAACGTATTGCCCCATATGGTGCAAGTAAGGCGGCTGTCATACATTTAACAAAATCACTAGCCTCGGAATGGGCCAGATATGGAATCTTTGTTAATGGTATTGCTCCTGGACTAATTAGTACCGATATCAATACGGAAGAAATTGGAGATGAACGTCTCCTGCAGAAAATGCTGAAAATGATCCCTCTACGAAAATTAGGAGCGCCAAGTGATATTGCCTGTATGGCACTTTACTTAGCTTCCGATGCCTCTAATTTCATGACGGGCCAAACCATTAGTATTGATGGTGGTGTTACAGCTGAATAGATTGGTGATGTAAAGGAGGAATGGGATGAATATTGTTGATTTATTAATTTCCACAGCCAATCGGTTACCTCATCAGCCTGCCATTAAATTTCAAAACCAACTCATCACATACGAAGAGTTAATAAAAGATGTTTTACGTTTGGCTGATGGGCTGAACCGAAAAGGATTTAGGAGAAATACAAATATTGGTTTAATGATGCAAAACTCCCCTGAATATATCATTTCTTACTATGCTATATTGTCAATCGGAGCAACTGTAGTACCCATTAATCCATTATTTACAGCAAATGAAGTAACCTTTATACTAAATAATTCTGATTCAGTTGGTATTTTAACAGATGGTCTTGGAATTTCTACGGTCATGGAAATAGCAAATGAAGTTAAGACACTAGAAAAAATAGTTTGTTTCGAAAAGAATATCAATCTGACAAATGTTATAAAAGGGCATGACCTGCTACAATCGAGAGCTGACTTTCTACCGGTCCGGTGCAATCCAGATGATACAGCACACATTATATATACTTCAGGTACAACGGGCCGTCCCAAAGGGGTGATGATTACACACGCAAACTTGAATTGGCTATCTATTACTGAAGCGGCTATTTTGCAAGTATCTTCCAATGATCGTGTCCTTTGTACCTTGCCGTTATTTCATGTCTATGGAAATCTTCAATGCATGCTGACTCCGTTTGTACAAGGCGCAACCGTTCATATACAAGAGCGGTTTCATGCTGATGATGTCCTTGAAACCATTGTTAATGAAAAAATCACCATGTACTTTGGTGTACCAACAATGTACACCATGTTAGTCCTATCTCCCATTATCAGTGATTTGAATTTTTCTACGTTAAGAATTTGCGCGTCGGGAGGAGCCAGTATCTCAACCGAAGTAATCAAAAAGGTAAAGGAACTGATGAAGGTTGATATTTTGGAAGGCTATGGTCAGACAGAAAGTACAGCTCAAATCACAACAAATCCCTACAAGGGTAAACAAAAAATAGGCTCGGTTGGTTTACCCATTCCAGGGGTAGAGGTCAAAATAGTGAGCGATGATAGAGTAGAGGTTATTCAGGGTGAAATCGGTGAATTGGTGTTCAAAGGACCCAATGCAATGAAAGGTTACTATAATAACACAACAGAGACAAATGAAGTGATTCAAGACAGCTGGGTCTATACTGGTGATTTTGCCTATCAAGATGAAGAAGGCTATCTCTATATCGTTGACAGGAAAAAGGATTTAATTATTCGTGGAGGTTATAATGTTTATCCCAGAGAAATAGAGGAGGTACTGTACAAGCATCATGGCATTGTCGAATGTGCAGTCATCGGATTAGAGGATAATCGGTTAGGAGAAGAGGTAGCTGCTTTTATCGTTTGCAAATATCCCCTCAACGAAAATGATATAAAAGACCATTGTCAAAAATTTCTGGTGCATTATAAGATCCCTCGAATCATAAGATTTATAGATTCCCTGCCGAAATCCTCCATCGGAAAAATCTTAAAAAGAGATCTTATCGGAATAAATATACTTGAAATGTAAGCATTCGGAAAATAAAATTGACAGCGCTTACCTGTTTATATACAATGAATTTGAAACCCGATTCAAGTGTTGTTAATGGTTAGAAAGCAGCAACCACTGTAGGATTGTTTGTCAAAACAAACTCTTTTTTTATCATAATAATTGAAAGTTGATTCATATTATAATTTTTTGGAGGTGGCACCTTAAGTGTCAATTGATCATCTCAAACCAAAAACCAATCGAGGAATACAGACTAGAAATAAGCTATTACGGTCTGCAGAATATATATTCGGAAAAAATGGATATCATCAAAGCAGTATTACCGAAATAACACAAAATGCTGGGGTTTCACTTGGAAATTTTTATACTTATTTTGAGTCCAAATATCAAATATTTGAAGCACTTATTTGGGAGATGCAACGGGAATTATTATTGTTTATCAAAGAAAGAACAGAAGGAATTGACAATCGGATTGAGATTGAAAGAGCAGGCTTTAAAGCCTTATTTGAATTTGTAAAAAAACGCCCTTATTGGTACAGTCTATTTCCTCAAGCAGAATTTGTAGATAAAGAACTGCATCGGAAGACGATGGAAAAATTTGCAAAGTCCTATATTAACCGGATTGAAGAATCAATGGAAAAAGGGGAAATTAGAAGCCTTAATTCTGAAATGCTCGTTTACAGCTTCATGGGAATTACAAATTACCTAGGTATGAAATGGATACTATGGGATGGAAAAGAAATTGACGATAAATTAATTGATGACATAATGGATTTTGTCAAATTTGGCATTTCAGCGCCATAGTGTAGTAAATTTTTAAGTTACAAGTATCTTAAGATTCATAACTTGAGAGGAAAAGTGGATTCTCTGCAGTTTCACTTTTCCTTCAGGCGTACAAGATACTAAAAATTTTTGTCTGTATAATTCAGAATATTTAAAATATAAAAAAGAGGGGTGCGTTGGATGAATAGGACCATTAAATTAACATTTACAGTTTTTACACTTGTGGTGATGATTTTTGCTTTAGCAGCTTGTGGAGGGAATCCTTCCTCAGGAAATGAAACCAAAGGTGAAGAAAAGGGAAATAGTGAACAGAAATCGATTTCTTTAAAATTTGGATCCTGGACTCCTGAAACCCATCATACACAAACAAACGCTTTTGAACCTTGGGCAAAATTAGTTGGGGACGAAACAGATGGTGTGGTAAATATCGATGTGCAAGGGGGATCGGTGCTTGGCGGTTCTCAACAATCACTTCAGGATGTAAGTGGCGGGGTTTATGATATTGGTTACACTGTAGCCCAGTACTATCCTGATACACCACTATTTAAAATGACCGTTTTAGATTTGCCATTTGCTTTCATTAATGCGAAAGATCACTATCAGAAAAAAGTAAAAGTGGCAGAGCGATTTGTCAATGAATATGTAAAAGAAGAATTTGAAAAAATGGGTGTAAAGTTACTCGGGGTTTATTCTAGTGATCCATTAACCATATTTAGCACAACACCTATTAAATCAGTCAAGGACCTTAAGGGGAAACGGATTCTACTGCAAGGAGCTAACTGGGATCCAATTATTAAAGGCTGGGGCGGCACGCCAGTATCGGTGGCCATCGAAGATTTATATTCTGCTCTTGATAGGAAAACATTGGATGTCAGCCTTTATGCTCCTGCGGGTGCCTATTCCACTAAGATTTATGAGCCAGCACCATATATAACCAATTTGCCGATATCAGGGGTTTCTGCAGTTGCCATCATGAATTTGGATAAATACAATGATTTATCTCCAGATATGCAGAAGCGCTTTGACGAGGAATTCAGTCCTAAATTAATGGAGCTATGGCAAGGAAGCTTTTTGAAAACAATGGACCAGGCCATAAACCAGCTATCAAAAGAAGTGGAAGGGAAAGGTGAAATTATCCAACCAAATAATGAAGATATAGAAGGGTTTATGGAACCGGCAAAGGGAGTTTGGAAGCAATGGATCAACGAAGCAAACAAAAAAGGCTATGATGGACAAAAGTTAATGGATGGATTCCTGCGTATTATGAAAGAAGAAGGAGTAGAACCGCCGTTTACGCTGTAGTCTGGCGGAACTAAAACAAAGAAATGAAAATATAGTAGATCTTACCCTGTATAGGTGAAGATCTACTATATTTTGTCTCGATAATTCTAAATTATCAGAAAAAATATTGACAATAATTAACTCGGTTATTAAAATTAAGTTATAACTTGAAAGTTGATTCATATATCAGGTGAAAGAAAGCGCTTCAATCATGATATCTTTGAAAATGCAATAATCACGGAGGGCACCCCCTCATTTTGGTTTTAATTTGGAAGGATGTGACTAATATTGAAAGTTGATTCACTTTTTAAATTACTGGAGTGAGTTGCAGATAAAACCACTTTAGAATGGATGATCCTTAATAAAGGAGGAATGAACATTAATGGAAGGTTTAGTAAAAGTACCTGTGAAAGACGGCTTATTTCAATTTACATCCCCATCACCTATGCTGATTGTTTCTTGTTGTTCAGCATGTGGAGAATTAGTTTTCCCCAAGCAAGATTATTGTCCTGAATGCTGTACAGATACCATGGAAGAGAAAACAATCAGTTCATTAGGTAAACTAGTATGTTTTACGGGAATCACATCACCTCCGCCGGGTTTCAAAGGGGAGGTTCCATATACTGTTGGGATTGTAGAATTTCCTGAGGGCATTCGAATTTTAGGAGTTATGACGGAAAAGAACATTGACCGTTTAATTCCGGGCATGGATATCGAAATCGTCATGGATACCGCTTTTATAGAAGATGAAAAAGAATATTTGACATATAAATTTAAACCCGTTCAATAACAGGGAGGGATTAGCTTGACAGAGGTCGTCATCGCAGGCGTGGGTATGCACGAGTTTGGCAGATACAATGACAAGGATTACCGCACTTTAGGATCTGTTGCGGCACAGCGTGCATTGAAGGATGCAAATATGAATATGAAGGATGTTCAGGCGGCATTTTGTGCCAATGTTTATGAAGTATCAGCATCTGGTCACAATGTCTTGGAAAGGTTAGGATTACCAGGCATTCCAATCGTGAACGTTGAAAATGCCTGTGCCAGCGGGGCTTCCGCGGTGCGCTTGGCATACCAAGCCATTAAATCCGGTCAGTACGATATCGTCCTGGCGGTTGGTTTTGAGAAAAGCCCGAGAGGCTTCTTGCATGGGGCAGGTTATGACCATTGGCAGGAATCTACAGGGTTAGGGGCGAATCCGCTTTATTTTGCCCTAAATATTCATGAGCACATGGTGAAGTATGGTACAACCAAAGAACAACTCGCTCATATTGCTTATAAAAGTCATAAACATGCTGTTCATAATCGATATGCCATGTTTCGAAAAGAATTATCAGTTGAAGAAATCCTCCAAGCACGGATGGTCTGTGATCCATTGACACTGTATATGCTGTGTGCCCCGAATGATGGTGGAGCAGCAGCCGTTATTTGCAATAAGGAAACCGCAGAGCGATTTACCCAAAATTATGTGACAATAGCCGCTTCTGTTCTGGAAACAAGGAGAAGAAGGGATATGTTCGTACCCGCTGTATCAGCACCGGCACAGGCCTCCTATCCGTTCTTAGCTGAGAGGGCAGCACAATCTGCCTATAAAATGGCCGGGCTGGGACCTGAGGATATAGATGTAGCTGAAATCCAAGATGTAGATGCCGGTTCTGAAATTATCTATTCCGAGTCATTAGGCTTTTGCCCAATCGGAGAGGGAGGGCCAAGGGCGTTGGCCGGTGAGACTTCTCTTGGAGGCAGAATCCCCATCAATGTGAGCGGAGGAATCCTTTCCAGAGGGGAACCAGTGGGAGCATCCTCTCTTGGACAAATTGCGGAGATTACTTGGCAGCTTAGGGGAGAAGCCGGTCCTAATCAAGTGCAAGGAGCAAAGGTTGCTTTAAGCCACAGCGAAGGGGCTGGAGGAAACTCCTGTGTAACCATTTTAGTAAAGTAGAAGTTTAGTTGAAAGCGCTTAGAATTAAATTTTAATAAAAGGAGCAGAATGATGAGTCCAACCTATTTAAATGAAGAACATCAAATCTTTAGACGTGCCTTAAAGAAGTTTCTAGAAAAAGAAGCGATTCCTTATTTCGAGCTGTGGGAAGAAGAAAAAAGGATTCCTCGGTCATTTTGGAAGAAGATGGGAGAACAAGGTTTTCTTTGTCCGTGGGTGGATGAGAAATATGGCGGGGCCAATGCTGATTTCGGCTATTCTATTATTATCAACGAGGAATTGGAAAGAGTAGGCAGCGGTTTGGTTGGAATTAATAACCATAATGATATTGTCGTTCCATACATTAATACGTTTGGCAATGAAGAGCAGAAGGAGCGCTGGCTGCCAGGCTGCATAAGCGGTGATATTATTACAGGAATTGCTATGACAGAACCGGGTGGAGGCTCTGACGTTGCGGGCATCCGGACCACGGCTGTTAGAGATGGAGATTACTATATATTAAATGGTGAGAAAACATTTATTACAACCGGCATCACAGGTGACTTATTCGTAGTGGCATGCAAGACCGACACAAAAGCTGAACCCGGCTATAAGGGAATTAGTTTAATTGTAGTGGAACGTGATACTCCTGGTTTTTCAAAAGGCAGGCAGCTGAAAAAGGTAGGACAGTACTGTTCCGATACAGCTGAACTTATTTTCGAGGATGCTCGGGTCCCAGCAGAGAACCTACTGGGTGAGGAAGGAAAAGGCTTCTACTATTTAATGGAAAAACTACAGCAGGAACGGCTCCTAGTTGCGGTTGGAAGCGTAGCCCAAGCGGAAAAAATGCTCGAAATAACCATTGATTATGTTAAACAAAGAAAAGCATTCGGAAAATCAATCAGCCAATTTCAAAATACACAATTTAAACTCGCTGAAATGGCAACAGAGATTCAGATAGCGAGAACATTTGTAGATGACTTGATTGTCAATCATATTAATAAGAAGGAAGTCGTCACACAGGTATCAATGGCGAAATGGTGGATAACCGAAATGACCAAAAGGGTCGCGACTCAATGTATGCAGCTGCATGGGGGCTACGGTTATATGGAAGAATACGAGATTGCCAGAAGGTTTAGAGATGTTCAAGCCATATCGATCTATGCCGGCACAAATGAAATCATGAAAACCATAATTGCAAAGCGGATGGGGCTATAAAACATTTAAAAATGGTTAGAAGCAATATTTAGGCCTAGCCATGGGGTGAATGATTATACTCCTTGGAATTAGGTCATACATAAACTTCATTCCGAAAAGGGAGTGAATAAAGTGTTTGATTTCACCGAATCCTAGGAGAAGGAAATCATGCTCGAAAAAGCAAAGGATATTATGCATAAGCATATCTTCCCCAGAGAAAAGTTTATGGTGCCCAACCGTGGATTGCCAGTAGAGATTTTGCGCTTTTTATAGATTACTAGAAGAGTTGGATTGGATTGTAAAAAAATTAAACCATTTCGGAGGCGTGAAAAATGAGAGAAGTTGTTATTGTTGAGGGAGTCAGAACACCTGTTGGAAAACGAAAGGGCCTACTAAGCACTGTTCGCCCAGATGAATTAGCCGCTAAAGTGCTGAAGGAATTAGTAACCCGGGCTGGCATCAATCCGGGAATGGTCCAAGACGTCATTATGGGCTGTGTTTCGCAAATAGAAGAACAAACCTTTAATATTGCCCGGACTGCTGTATTGATGGCGGACTTCCCTATTCACGTGCCAGCCACCACCATCGACCGTCAGTGCGGCTCCGGTCAGCAGGCTATTCATTTCGCGGCCCAAGCTATTATGAGCGGGGACATGGATATTGTGATAGCGGGCGGTGTGGAAAGCATGACACGGGTGCCAATGGGATCAACACGCCAAAATTCCACCTGGAGTGATGAAATCACAACTAGGTATGAGATGATTAACCAAGGATTATCTGCCGAAAGGATTTCAGACAAATGGGGATTTACGAGAAGTCAATTAGATGAATTTTCTTTAGAAAGTCATCATCGTGCACTTAAGGCCCAAGAAGAAGGGCGTTTTGACCGGGAAATCATGCCAATAGAGGTAACATTAGAGGATGGGACCACAACGGTTGTTACACAGGATGAAGGGCCGCGCAAGGGTTCAACCATTGAAAAACTAGCAACACTTAAACCGGCATTTATGGAGAACGGAAAAATCCATGCCGGCAATTCTAGTCAAATGAGCGATGGAGCCGCTGCCGTCCTGTTGATGTCCAGGGAAAAAGCCGAGGAGTTAGGATTAAAGCCGCGTTTCCGAATTGTTGCCAGGGCAGTTGTGGGTTCTGATCCTACATTGATGTTGACTGGCCCGATTGAAGCAACCAGACAGGTTCTGCAAAAGGCAAACCTGACTATTGAGGACATGGATACGTATGAAGTAAATGAAGCTTTTGCTTCGGTCCCAATGTGCTGGTTAGAAGAGATAAAGGCTGATCCTCAGAAACTAAATCCAAATGGCGGCGCAATTGCATTGGGACATCCGCTTGGAGCTACGGGTGCCAAATTGATGATCTCCATGATGAATGAATTGGAGAGAACAGGAGGAAGGTTTGGTCTTCAAGCAATTTGTGAGGGCGGCGGAATGGCCAATGGCACTATTATTGAAAGAATCAATTAATAGTTTGTGAAAAAAGGATAAGCAGCAAATAACCAAGATTGTTTGCTGCTTACTCCTTGTCTAACAAATTGAGAATCTTTTTGATAAGGTAAATTATAAAACAATTTAAATAGATGAAAGGTGGTAATAAGATGGAAAATCAAAATGATGTGATTACTTCCATACGAAAAGGAGAGGATTTTAACGAGGAAAATTTTCATGCATTTATGTTAAAAAATTTCCCTGATTGGCCCAACCAACCGATTGAGGTAAATCAATTCTCTGCTGGATTTTCCAATTGGACTTACCTTATTCGCTGTGGAAGTGTGGAAGTTGTTATGCGCCGCCCTCCTGGTGGACCATTGCCGCCTAAAGCACATGATATGGAAAGAGAGTCATCACTATTAAACAAATTATATCCAGTATTTCCCTTTGTTCCAAAACCCTATCTGTTTTGTGATGATGAATCAGTAATTGGTGTGCCGTTCTATGTAATGGAACGAAAGAAAGGAATCGTTTTCGATACAAGTTTACCAGAGGGTATTGATTTAACAGAAGAGAGGGGCCGTCAGATTTCCTATGCATTTATTGATACTCTTGCTGAGTTACATAAACTAGATTATAAGGAAATCGGATTAGAGTCATTTGGAAGACCTCAGGGGTTTATTGAGAGACAGGTACATGGCTGGATAAAACGATATAAGAATAGTAAAACTCATGAAGTACCCCAGTTTGATAAGCTTGCCACGTGGTTTAGTAACAATATTCCCTTATCTTATGGAGAATCTGTTATACACAATGACTATAAAATGAACAATATGATGTTCTCAAGTCAAAACTTAGGGAAGGTAGAGGCTATTTTTGACTGGGAAATGTCTACCATCGCTGATCCGTTTTTTGATTTGGCTATCTCACTAAGCTATTGGAGAGAACCAGGTGACAGTGAAAAGTTGAAAACGAGCCTGCCTTCGGTTACATCCCAACCTGGCTTCCTTTCAAGAAACGACCTGATTGAGCGTTATGCCTTGAAGTCAGGTAGAGATATTCCAGCGTTACACTTTTACCTTGCTTTTGCCTATTTTAAAACAGCTGTGGTTATGCAGCAAATTTATTACAGATGGGTAAAGGGTTCAGCGACAGATCCACGGTTTAGTAGTCTAAATCAATCGATTGATAGCTTAATGGAATACTCCTACGAAATAATTAACACAAAAACCATTTAAGATCTAATGAATGTTACGACTTCCTAGTTAACATTAAAACATGATTCAGGAGGCCAAAAGTGCAAAAAAACAATCTATTGCCAAAGACCAACAGAGGACTTAAGACAAAAGAAAAATTGTTGCGGTCTGCTGAATACGTTTTTGGAAAAAATGGGTACCACCAAAGCAGTATAACGGAAATTACACAACATGCAGGAGTATCTCTTGGAAACTTTTACACCTATTTTGAGTCCAAGTATGAAATCTTTGAATCACTTCTGTGGGAAATGCAAAAAAAATTAATTGGGTTAATTAGGAAGAGAATATCAGGGCTGGAAAATAGAATTGAGATAGAAAGAGAGGGGATAAAAGCTTTATTTGAATTTGTCAAGGAACGACCGCATTGGTATAGCTTATTCCCACAGGCCGAATTTGTAAACAAGGAACTTCATCGCAATATGTTTGAAAAACTGGCTGATTCATATATAAGCTCCATAGAAATCGCTATTAGGAAGGGGGAGATTAAACCCCTAAATCCAGAAGTGATTGTATATAGTATCATGGGAATTACCAATTATATTGGATTGAACTGGATATTATGGAATGATGAGGATATAGATGATGCCCTTTTAGGTGGGGTTATGGATCTCTTGAAGCATGGTATTATCAAACAATAAAAAAGGGTTTTTCAGATTTAGGGAGCATTATAAAATAGTTATTGATAACAGGAGCTCCGTTTTGAGATTTCAAGGATAACAGATTACGAGAGTAATCTGTTCCGGTCTATTGTCGCAACAGTTAACAAAGAATGATATTTTTTGGAATAAACGTAATTTTTCAAATTAACAGAAAAAATGTTGACTATTGATATGGGCAGCTATAAAATATGAATATAAGTGAAACTTGAATCAGATATCAAATTGCGTTGCTGCCTTCATTAGTTTCCTTCTATTTTGAAAGCGCATACTGTATTAAAACAGCTAATAAAATATAGTTTTTTAGAAAGTGAGGGTTGCTGGAATGAAAAATAAAAATGTTTTAATAACGGGCAGTTCAAAAGGTTTAGGCAAAGAATTAGCCATCGCTTTTGCACGTAATGGGGCAAATGTTGTCATTAATTATTATCATAATGAAAGTAGTGCATTGGAAACATTTGAAGAAGTATCAAAGTTTGGAACAAAGGTAGAGATCATTAAAGCTGACGTTGGCAATGCTGAGGAAATGGCTAGTCTTTGTAAAACGGCTATCGCAAGAATGGGTGCTATCGACATTTTTATACATAATGCCGTTCACGCTTTTAAATCAAGTCTTTCAACCATTGATTCTGAACTATGGAGCCATGCATTTAATATTAATTTGAACCCATTGCTTATAGGGGCACAAGAATTAACTCCGTATATGAAAGAAAAGCAGTGGGGCAGAATCCTTGCCATTACAAGTCTAGGTTCAGAATTAGCTGTTAAGAACTATGCAGCTATCGGTGTACCTAAAGCTGCAATGGAAGCTCTTATCCGATATATGGCGGTAGAGTTCGGCCCATATGGAATAACCTCCAACACCATCTCTCCCGGTACATTAAATACTGAGTCTTTACGAAAACTCAACCCGAATTTTCACCAACGTATTGAGGCAGCCCAGTCGAACATTCCTTTTAAGCGGCCGATGGAAATTGAGGATGTTGCCAAGGTCATTCTTACACTTTGTTCTGACGAAATGGAAATGATTAACGGAGAGATCATTCGCGTAGATGGGGGGATGCGGATTATGGCCCAAGTTGAGGGGCTATAACAACTGTCTAAGCTGTGAAGCTTCCAGCAAACCTTGCAAATAGTGTATCAAAAATAACAGAGAGATGGAACTTACTAGTTGAAATGGGGTGCTGAAATGAATCTATTATTCAAGGTTATTAAGGGTTTAACAGCCATTATTCGTTGGGGAGCGATTATAACAATCTTTTTGATGATGACATTGATTGCTTGTTCGGTAATCTCTAGGGGGATTATTAACAAACCTATAATTGGAGATTATGAACTTGTGCAATTAATGATGGTCGTCTTGGTGGGATTAGGGATTGCCTATTCGGAAAGTGTTGATGCGCATATAAAGGTCGGTTTGTTAGTGGACCGGTTTAATAAACGAGTACAGGCGGCATTTAATGTTTTCGGTTACATTTTAGTAAGTGGCATTTGTTTTGTTGTCGGCACGATTCAGATTGGAGCAGGATTAAAGGCCCTTCACACCTTTTTAGTTTCTACCACGATTCTACATGTTCCGCATTACCCGTTTCAATTTTTACTAGGAATTGGCTTTTTCCTCTGGGGGCTGGAGTCCCTGGTAAAAATTATCAATAACCTCGTTGAACTGGTTACCGGTAAAGTTGTGGAACAAGAACAAGAAGGGAGTGAAGTTAGTGTCATTTGAGATGTTGGGACTATTAGCGATTCTTTTAATGTTTGTACTAATGTTTTTAAGGGTTCCGATTGCGATTTCTATGACGCTGCCTGGCATTTTGGGAATTCTATACCTTCGGGGGCCGGTTGCCCTGGAATCTGCTATTGAATCAATTACATGGACACAAAGCTTTAGTTATACATTCAGTACTGTTCCGATGTTTATGTTAATGGGAGAACTGTTATTTATCTCGGGAATCAGTACGGATTTGTTTGATACTTTTCGTAAATGGTTTGGCAATTTCAAAGGAGGTCTAGCTACCTCCACCATTGGTGCTTCCGCCTTATTTGCGGCAGCTTCCGGTTCGAGTGTGGCATCTACCGGAACCATGGGGGTAATTGCTCACAAGGAGATGCAAAGATCTGGTTACAGCGACAAATTCAGCAGCGGAACGATTGCTGCAGGCGGCACATTGGGCATTCTAATCCCTCCAAGCGGAGCGTTCATCATTTATGGAATTCTAACAGAACAATCCATCGGAAAGCTTTTGATTGCTGGCATTATCCCTGGTATTGTTTTAACTTTACTATTTATATTCACGATTTTAATTACAGTTAAATTTCAGCCTCAATTAGCTCCTGATATGAATATGAAGTACTCTTGGAAGGAAAAACTGGTAGCCTTAAAATCTACCCTTTGGATATTGGTGTTATTTGCCATTGTTATAGGCGGCATGTATGCGGGCTGGTTTAGTCCAACAGAGGCAGCCGGAGTTGGAGCAGCAGTTTCCGTCATCCTTGCCATGGCCAAAAGAAAATTGAATCTAAAATCCTTGATTACGGCTCTTGAAAGAACACTTCGATCCACGGGTTTTCTGTTTGCTATAATCATTGGTGCGTTCATCTTAAATTATTTCTTGGCTCTAACAGGTCTCCCTAAATATTTGGCCTCATTAATTACTTCATTGGATGTTCCATGGTGGGTCGTTATGCTATTGATTCTAGCGATGTATTTTGTGTTGGGCTGTGTAATGGATTCATTGGCGATGATTGTTATTACCATGCCAATTATCGTTCCTATCATCCAAGCTTTGGGATTTGATTTGATTTGGTTCGGCGTCTGGATTGTCGTGATAATCGAGCTTGCGTTGATTACACCACCAGTAGGAATGAATTGTTTCGTTTTAAAGGGGGCAGTGCCTGATTTGCGCCTTGAAGATATTTTTAAGGGAGCATTACGTTTTGTGGTCCCAATTATCGTTATGCTGGTACTGTTGGTGCTGTTTCCCAATATGGCGCTATGGCTGCCTAATCATATGTAGTTATCAAGTGAGCTCAAAAGTATGGAGAATCGTTTAGCCTAATAAGCTAAACATCCTCCATACAAGGTGCCTGTTGTTGAAAAATGATTCATCTTTTAAGTTGTATAAAACTCTTTGCGAAAATTTTTAAACTCTTGAGGTGGATGCCTATGTTCGAAATATCCAATAAAGGTATAGAGCTAATACAACTCGACACTGGCTCACCCGTGGGGTCAATCAATACGTACTTACTATTTGGCGAGAAATTAACACTTATCGATACAGGGGCCAATTTACCTAAAAATTGGGGGATGTTGACAAAGTCATTAGAGAAATTACAGTTATCGATACATGATATTGACCAAGTGTTGTTGACACATCATCATATCGATCACGTTGGGCTGTTAGACCGTATTTTAGAGTGCCATCCCATCCCTGTATTAGGACATCCGAATAATCGCCCTTGGCTGTTACCAGATAAACAGTTTGTGGAATGGCACCATGAATTTTTTCACCAGTTTCTTTCTGAATTTGGCTTGCCAGCACAACTGTGTGGAACAGGCAAACTGTTTTTCGAAAAATTACAGGAATTGTCCTGCAGCAATGTGGATCTTACCGTGGAACTAAATGAAGGAGATTCCATACCAGGATTACCCGAGTGGCAAATTATTGAGACAAAAGGGCATGCCCAAAGTCACATTTCCTTCTATCGGGAAAGTGATCAGTTGTTGATTGCAGGAGACCATATTATTAAACACATTTCATCCAATGCAGCGATTGAACCGCCTCTAACACCAAATGAAAATAGGGCAACACCGTTAATCCAATACATGAGTAATCTAAAAAAATGCGTCGAAATCCCCATTGATACGATATTTACAGGTCACGGCACTCCAGTGATGAACCTGCAAGAACTTGTGGAGGAACGATTGGACGATATTGAAAAACGTGCTGCCGTGATAAAAGGTATCATAAGCGAAAAATACAAAACTGGGTTTGAGATTGTTCAGGAATTATTTTCACCAAAGACGGTGAAGGAACAATTAATGTTAGTTGTTTATGAAGCAATAGGTCATCTCGACCTGCTGGTAGAGCGCGGTGAAGTGGAAGAACTCACGAAAAATGGGATCAAATATTTTCGTTCTATAAAATAGGAGATGATGAAACGATGAATTTTGAGTACACAGACAAAGTAAAGAAACTCCAGGCTGAAGTTACGGAATTTATGGAGCAATATGTGTATCCGGCTGAAAAAGTGTATGAGCAGCAATTAAATGAATTCCCTACTAGATGGCAAATACCGCCAATTGTTGATGAACTGAAGGAAAAAGCAAAAGAAAAGGGATTATGGAATCTCTTTTTACCGGATAGTAAGCATGGTTATGGACTTACGAATCTTGAATTTGCTCCGTTAATGGAAATAATGGGCCGTTCCCCTTACTTAGGACCAGAGGTGTTTAATTGTAGTGCCCCAGACACAGGGAATATGGAAGTAATCGACCGATATGGGACTGAGGAACAGAAGGCACAGTGGCTTGTTCCTCTTCTAGAAGGCAAAATCAGATCTGCTTTCGCCATGACGGAACCGCTTGTTGCTTCTTCTGATGCAAGAAATATCCAATCCAGTATTGTAAGAGATGGGGATGAGTATGTCATAAACGGGCGTAAATGGTGGACATCTGGAGCTCCAGATCCCCGATGTAAAGTTTTCATTTTTATGGGTAAAACAGATCCAACTGCACCGACATATGAACAACAATCTATGATTCTCGTACCTGCAGATACTCCAGGCATAACCATCGTTCGTAATCTTAGTGTTTTTGGATATGATGATGCTCCTCATGGACATGGCGAAGTCTTGTTTGAGGATGTCCGTGTTCCTGTAAGTAATATTCTTTGGGGTGAAGGTAAAGGGTTTGCGATTGCGCAAGGAAGATTGGGACCCGGCCGAATTCATCATTGTATGCGGATGATTGGTTTAGCTGAAAGAGCACTGGAACTAATGATTAAACGGGCACAAGATCGGGTTGCTTTTGGAAGTACACTTGTTGACAAAGGCGTTATTCGTCAATGGATTGCGGATTCACGTATTGAAATCGATCAAGCAAGGCTCTTAACTTTAAAAGCAGCTGATATGATGGACAAAGTAGGAAACAAAGAAGCAAAGAAAGAAATAGCCATGATTAAGGTGGTTGCGCCAGAAGTTGCTACAAAAGTAATTGATCGTGCCATTCAGGTTCACGGTGGCGGAGGTGTTAGTCAGGAGTTTCCTCTTGCCAGACATTGGACTTACGCTCGTATTGTTCGCTTAGCTGATGGACCAAATGAAGTTCACCGGGAGGCAATTGCCAAACAGGAAGTGAGACAGTTTTCCAGCAAACAATAAGGTGTAAATACAGTGGCTCCTTTTCCTCTAACTATATCACTTGACTAACCATTAAAATGAAGGAGCCATTTCGGTAAATTAAGGAGATTCATTTAGGAGGGATATTGTTGTCAAAAAAACGTCCATCATTTCTAGGGAATACCGCGATAGCAGGAGTAGGCTATACGGAATTTTCAAGACAATCTGGCAAGTCTGTTCTTCAACTTGCATCAGATGCTTGTGTCAATGCAGTCATTGAATCAGGGTTGGAATTGAAAGATATAGACGGAGTGGTTAGCTTTAGTGTGCTAGGGGACTCCGTCTCCAGTGAGTCAGTGGCGACCGCACTTGCCTTGCCGAAACAGAATTATATACTCAATTTGAATACAGGAGGTCAAGCTCCTGCCTATGCTGTCATGCTTGCAGCCATGGCCATAGAAGCGGGGCTCGCTGAAAATATCCTGGTGTTTCGAGCTCTGAATGGCAGGAGCGGCAAACGAATTGGCGGTATGACGGTGGCTGGAGAAGCAGCTCAATTTCGCGACCCGATTGGATATATGGGACAGCCTTCATTTGCAGCGATGTGGGCACGCCGTTATATGATTGAGACGGGTGCAACCATCGAGGATATTGCTGCAGTACCCATTGCTCAGCGAAAGTTTGCACTGCTGAATGAACGTGCGATTATCCAAAAGCCGCTAACCTTTGAGAATTACTTGGATAGCCCGATGATTGCAGACCCCTTCCGCAAAGCTGATTGCACCACTGAGGTTGATGGTGCAGTTGCGGTGTTAGTAACGTCAGTAAAAAATGCCCGCCAATTAAATTATCCTCCTGTCATCATTGAAGGGGCTGCTTATGTTTGCGGACCAAGATCAGGTTTAGATATGAATGATAAATTACTTTGGGATGACATTACAACGAACTATACCAATCTATTAGCTCAGCCCTTATGGGAAAGTGCAGGAATCACCCCAAAAGAAGTAGACTTTGCCGAGTTTTATGATTGTTTTTCAAGTGCCGTATTATTTGCCTTGGAAGGTCTGGGCTTTACTGGACGAGGGGAAGCAGGGGCCTTTGTTCGGGCGGGAGAGACAGGACTTGGCGGAAGGCTGCCAGTGAATACGCATGGTGGACTCCTTTGTGAAGGATATATTCATGGGATGAATTCAGTAGCTGAGGCGGTTATGCAGTTACAGGGAAGAAGTGGATCCCGACAGGTGGCGAATGCGAATATCGGCGTTGTTACCAGCGGAAATCAAGCCGACGGTTCAGCACTCATTTTAAGGAGGGATTAAGGATGACTCAAAAACAGAGTACGGGAATTACTCCGGAAATAACCCCAGAAAGTGAATTTTGGTGGGAGAAAATCAGCAAACATGAGCTTCATGTTCAGGCATGTCATGATTGTGTAAAGAAATGGTTTCCACCTGTATACCGCTGTCCTTACTGCGCAAGTAAGAACTGGGAATGGGTTAAGACTTCTGGGCAGGGAAAGGTGTTCTCCTGGACTGTTGTCCATCGTGCATTTGACCCGGCCTTTGCTGAAGACTTGCCCTACACGGTCCTTACTGTCGAATTAGAGGAAGGGGCCAAAATATTAGGAAGATTAATTCCTAGCGATGATCGGTTCTCGCTAAAAGCGGATATGCCGGTTAAAGCAACGTTTTACAAGGTTGGGGATCAAACTTTGCTTGGCTTTGCAAAGATTTAATCGTTTGTGTCCTTTCATAGAGTACACGGGATTCATCCCCTACATTACCATGTAAGGGCTTTCGGGAAATGTAGATATTGACTGTCCTAGAAAGAGGTTTAAATACAACTATACAAGAGGTGTAAATTGAAATATGAAACAGTTGCTTTGTAGGGTAGATGACCTCCTATCAGGAGAAAAGAAAACATTTAAAATTAAGAACCGTGAAATTGTCTTGGTTAGAAACGGAAATGATTTTTATGCAGTAAGTGGTATTTGTCCACACCAGGCAGCGTCGATGGGAGAAGGAGCACTGAAAGGAACAACATTAACATCGGACGTAGGGGTTTATTGCTTTGGTAAGGAGAATCTGGTACTAACTTGTCCTTGGCATCATTATGAATTTGATGTTACAACTGGCAAATCACTCTTCGATTGTAACTATAAGCTGAAAAGCTACTCGGTTGAAGTGTCAGAAGAAAATGTATTAATTGACATTTAAGGGTACCGTCAAAATTATTGGTGAAATCGTGGTTTACCTATAATTTATTGAATTTTCAAATTTATGTGGAGGGGATATACTATGGCAATGACCCAGGAAGAATTAACTAAAAAGGGAAACTCGCTTAAAGTGATTGATTGTGATGTTCATGTACATGAAAATTCGTTTGATGAATTAATAGAATACATGGATAATCATTGGAAAAATTTCGCAAAATCTGCCACGCAGTTTAGACAAGTGATGAGTATTAGCTATGCGATTGTGGCCAATGGAGGAGTCCGAAAAGATTCATGGACCCCGGATGGTGGTTATCCTGGAACATCTCCTGATTTCTTGAGAAAACAATTGATGGAAGAACACGGTGTAAATATGGCGGTATTGTACCCGAACGATACCTTCTGTTTGAATAGCTTGCCGCAGGATCATTGGGCTTCCGCCATAGGGGCTGCTTTAAACGATTGGTTAATCGACCGCTGGTTATCAAAGGATCCCCGTTTCAAAGGAACAGTTTCCATTGCTGCTGCCGATCCGATTGCTGCAGCGCGTGAAATCGACCGTGTTGGCGGACACCCGCAAATGGTTCAAGTCGGATTGGCGATTCATTCCCCGCACCGTGGCTATGGCGATTCTTTCTATGATCCGATTTGGGAAGCGGCCGTCCGCAATAATTTGGTTTGTACCTTCCATGTTTCCTTGCCAGGGGGGCAAAACAAGTATCACGCCACAGGTGCACAAAAATACTACGGTGAATACCAAACGCTTAATTGCTTAACCTTTCAGGCGCAAATGGCCAGTATGGTTTTTGGCGGAGTGTTCGAGAAATTCCCAGAACTAAAGGTAGGTTTTGTGGAAGGTGGCTTTGGCTGGGTGCCAAACATGATGTACACAATGGATACTCACTGGAAAGCTTTACGTCTGGAAACCCCATGGGTGAAGCGTTATCCGAGTGAATATGTAAAAGAGCATTTCTGGTTTGGAACACAACCATTTATCGAGTCTCATGAGGATCCGCAAAACATCGTAAAACTAATTGAAATGATTGGAACGGATCGTTTGATCTTTTCTAGTGATTATCCACACTGGGAGTTTGACGCACCGAAGGCCGCCTTTAATAAAATTCCGGCTGACCTGCGGAGAAAAATCTTATTTGATAACCCAGCAACCTATTTGGGGCTTTCTGCAAAGGATTTGAAAATCATTGAGGATGCAGCTAGCAAACAGTAACCACATTATGGCAACGCAGGGATCTTTCAAAGATGATAATAATTTTAAGAATCTACCCTTTAGGGAGGAATAACGTAAATGAAGAAGCGGGCCAAAGGATCTTTGTTTAGTTTTGCCACTATTATTCTAGCACTCACGATGATTTTAACAGCATGTGGTGGAAATCAAACATCAAGTACTTCCAATGAAAAAGATAATGGGAAAGAAACCGGTGGAAAATCAACGGAGTTAATATTTGGAATAGCGGTTCCAGCTTCCCATGTTATTAATGTAAAAGGTATTGAACCTTGGGCTGAGAAAGTAAAGCAAGAAACGAATGGATCAGCAACTATTAATATTCAGGCAGGAGGAGTATTAGGGGGCACAAAAACGGTTATTCAGGATGTCAGCGGCGGCGTATACGACATAGGCTTAGCTGTTGGTAAATTTTTCCCGGATTCACCTCTCTTTAAATCAACTGTGCTCGATTTACCGTTCTTATTTTCCAAGTCAGATGATCATCTTTTAAAGGCGAAAATCGCAAAGAAGTTTATGGAGCAGTATCTAGAAGAAGATTTAAAGAAATTAGGAGTGAAAATCGTAGGGATTTATCTCTCTGACCCTGCCGTTCTTGCGAGCACAAAACCGATTCGTACAGCAGAAGACCTGAAAGGCAAGAAAACCCAATTCGACTTGCCGAGCTATGAGCCGTTATTTAAATCATGGGATGCTGTACCAGTCTCTATGGCTATTGAGGATATTTATTCTGGACTTGAAAAAGGGACTATGGACGTGGCCATATATGCATTTGGGGGCATGTACTCACAAAAGTTTTATGAACCTGCACCATATATTACAAACCTACCAGTGTCCAACTCAGTTCAAGCCGTTATCATGAATCAAGCTAAATGGGATAGTTTGTCTCCTGAGACCCAGAAAAAGTTTGACGATTCTCTAGATGCAAATTTAGAAGAAGCCCTTAATGTTGCTTATGCTGATGGGGCCAAAGAAAGCAAAGAAAAGATTAAAGCTGAATTAAAAGGAAAAGGAGAAATTATTGAACTTTCTCCTAAGGAGTTAGCGAAGTTTACTGCACCTGCCGAAGCCGTTTGGAAAGAATGGATAAAGGAAGCAGATAAAAAGGGATATGACGGGAAAAAGCTGGTCAATGGTGTCCTGAAGATTATGGAAGAAGAAGGGCTTGAGCCTCCATTTGAGTTTAAAAACTGATTTAGTTCTGTTATCCGATTTTAAAGCAATAAAAAGCTGTTTCGGCAAATTTATTTTGCCAAACAGCATTTTATTTTTGTTTCGAGGAGGGAAACGTTTATGGCCATTGAAGAAAAGAGTCTATACAAAGCTGCTATTGTTACTGGAGCTGCCAGGGGAATCGGCCGTGAAATTGCACTGACACTGGCTAAAAGAGGTATTGCCGTAGGTTTATGTGATATCTCACCCGATGTCCGGAAAACACTTGAAGAAATTCAGTCCTTGGGAGTCGCTTGTGCTGCAGAAGTAGTTGATATTTCTAATGAAAATGATGTGGAGCGCGCATACGAAAGTATTTCCAATACGCTTGTTCCCATTGATGTTCTCGTCAATAATGCCGGTATTGGCCGATTGAACGCTTTAGTAGATTACAGTGTTTCTGAATGGGATCAAACCTTTGCTGTCAATGTCCGAGGCCCATTTTTACTCAGCCAAAAGGTCCTCCCAAAAATGATGGAACAGAAAAACGGACTGATTGTTAACATCGCTTCGATATGGGGATTAAGGGGGGCTAGCGGCCGTGCCGCTTACGCCGCATCGAAGCACGCATTGGTTGGGATGAGCAAATGTTTGTCCGAAGAGTGTCATCCCTATCGGGTTCGTGTCATTACATTATGTCCGGGGAATGTATTGACAGATTTAGCAAGCGGAACTGATGCTGATACAACCGATTGGATGCATCCAAAGGACGTAGCGGATGTGGTGGGATATTTGTGTGAACCAGGCAGCCGGGCCATTGTAAGAAATACCATTGAGGTTAACGGATGGGGTAGACCACCTGAATTTAAGTAAATTCTATATTAACGGCCTTCGTAGAATAACTTTATTTGGACTAATAGGAGGTATTATATGTATAAAGGGATATGGACATTTGGTAAAGTAGTAGAATTTCGTACGAAAACCTCTCCTTTTAAACGATTTGTCCGCTTTGAACATACTGATGTTACTTATAATGAGTTTCATAAAAATGGAAACAAAGTTGCCAATTTTATTAAGTCACTGGGATTGTCGAAGGGACAAACCTGTGCTGTTATGTTACCAAATTGCCCAGAGTTTCTCTTTACATGGCTGGGGCTGTCACGGATTGGCGTCATTGAGGTTCCAATCAATACTTCATTTCGTGGTGACCTATTGACCTACATGCTTAATAAAGCTGAGTGTCAGGCCATCGTGATTTCAGCCGATTTGGTAGACCGAGTAGAAGCAGTTTTAGGAGAGTTAGAGAATTTGCGTCATATTATCGTCGTTGGCGGATTTTCTAAGTCTAGTGTAGATTCAGTCTCTGTTCATTCCTTTGAGGAATTAATTTCTCAATCTAGTGATTCGGAGATCGATGTAGAAATCAATCCAGATGATCCTTCTGTTATCCTGTTTACATCTGGAACCACCGGTCCGTCAAAGGGAGTTGTATTGACACACATCCATAACTTTAAACTTGCTGAAAATTGTTGTGAAATCATGGATTATGGACCGGAGGAACGTTTATTCACTGGATATCCGCTATTTCATGGGAATGCCCGTTTTACGACGGTTTTGGCAGCTTTGCTGGCTGACAGTGATGTCGTCCTCCATGAGAAATTCTCCACTTCGAAATTCTGGGATATTTGCCGAGCTGAGAAAATAACCTCGTTTAACGCTCTTGGTTCGCTTTTCACGTTACTTATGAAGCTGCCAGAGAGGTCGGATGATGCAGATCATTTGGTTCGAAAAGCTTATGGTGGACCCACTCCTCCAGAACTTTATGATGCTTTCCGGGAAAGGTTCAATGTAAAAGTGACTGAAATTTATGGGTTAACAGAAGTGGGTACTGTGACGAACAATCTGGCAGATTCCTTCAGGAAAGGCTCTTGTGGCCGTACAGTTTCTTTCTATGAAATAGAGATTCACGATGAGGATGACCGCCCTTGTCCACCGGGTATAGCGGGTGAGATTGTCCTTCGTCCAAAGGAACCGGGAGTTATGTTTACGGGTTATTACAAGATGGAAAAAGAAACAGTGGAAGCATGGAAAAATCTCTGGTTCCATTCCGGGGACCGGGGAATGAAGGATGAGGATGGCTATATTTACTTTATTGACCGGAAAAAAGATGCCATTCGAAGAAGAGGGGAGAACATTTCCTCCTATGAGGTAGAGCGAGTCATCAATTCTCATCCTAGTGTATATGATTCTGCTGCGGTTGGGGTTCCTGCTGAAAATAATGGCGATGAAGAGGTACTTGCCGTAATTATGGTCAAAGATGGTGCAAAACTAGAACCGGAAGAGCTGCTTGAATTCTGTACACCTAGAATGGCCCATTTTGCTATTCCACGTTATATAAGGCTTGTAAAAGAGTTACCTAGAAATACGTCCCAAAGGGTAGAAAAATATAAACTTCGTCAGGAAGGTATTACTTTGGATACTTGGGACCGTGAGCGCGCCGGCTATGAAGTTCAAAGTTAAAAACCATTTTCATAGAAACGGATGGGTTTAGACAGTATTTTCAGGAGGTATGACGTTTGGGCAAATTAAAAGGTAAAGTGGCTGTTGTAACTGGAGCAGGTTCCGGTATAGGACGTGCGAGTGCAAAATTACTTGCAAAAGAAGGGGCTAAAGTTGTTTTAGCCGAGTTTAATGAAGCAACGATGTATGAAGTAATGGATGAAATTAATTCTGACGGTGGAATTGCTGTAGCAATTAAAACAGATGTATCCAAAGAAGCAGATTGTGAGGCCATGGTTAAGAAAGCGTTGGATGAATATGGCAAGCTGGATATTTTGGCAAATGTAGCAGGTATTACCGATAAGATGACATCTATCGAAAATTACTCCAATGAATTACTTGAACAAGTCATGGCCGTTAACGTGATGGGGCCATTCTTTGCTTCACGTGCGGCAGTTAGAGTATTCAAAGAGCAAGAAACAGGCGGGACGATTGTGAATATCGCTTCTGTTGCAGGTACTTTTGGAGCCCGTGGCGGTACAGGGTATACCATGGCAAAACATGCAGTTATTGGTCTCACTAAAAACATAGCGGCGTTTTATGGAAGGAATAACGGAAAAATTCGGGCAAATGCAATCGCCCCAGGGTCTATCTTAACCAATATTACTCCAAAGGATACTTCGAGCTTAGATGAGATAGGCATGGCGGCGTTCACGGACCTCGGTCCATTTAATAGAGGAGTTCCAGAAGATATAGCTGCTGCAGTGTTATTTCTCGCTTCTGACGATTCAAAATTTGTAAATGGTGAAGTTTTAACAGTGGATAGTGCTTGGACGGTTCGGTGACCATCTTATTTGTAGAGAGGGGATACAAAATATCCCCTTACATTTTTAGCATTCTACATGACAGGCTGAAATAAGCATTTGAATGTTCATCAAATGCTATTTTTTTGCGAATTCATATTGACCCCTGCTATTTACCAATAGAATCTTCCGTTTACAGTTAGGTTAGGGTTTTTCGTAGGGTGAGCATCAATCAGGTATGTCCCTATGTCATCACCTAGTGGTTTTGAAAAGCTTGATCCATCCATTACAAAGTCTTCACCATATTTTTCCTCGAGGCTTTTCTCAACTGCTATCTCAGCCTTAGAGCTAATGAGTGGGAAATAAATATAGTCAAACAAAATTAGGCCAATCATAGATAAAAAGAAAACCGGAATATTTAGTAAAAAGATGAGTATTTGCGCCGAAGAAAGATATAGTTATGTTGCTAAACTAATATGTGGCGTGATACATCCGGGGATCCCATTTGATCCTATTTAACAAACCAAACTAACCCATGCTTTAGGCAGGGGTTAGTTTCTTGTAATAGTTAAATCTAGTATTCCATCAGTTCTGCACTAACCGTACAAGCATGTGTGCCAGCTTGTGCTGTTCTTCCTCCGTACCCACGTTCCAAAGCTCCTGTAATAAGCGTTCCTCGGAATTCTTAGGCGGAACTTTATCTGCTAGGTACTCTGCTACTTTTTGAGCCGAATTCGCTAATTGCTCTTCGTCTATGCCTAGCTTTTTACCTAAATTAATTTTGCCTCTCAAATATTCCCTAAAATCATCAAAATTTGTTAAAGAATCTCCGTTTTTGTACATATGAGTTTCTATTTCTTGCTCATTTAACTGCTTGTCCATAAAAGTCACTCCTTTTTAGGTTGTACACTATGCATTCCCTCTGCTGGACAAAACAAAACCTATTTTACTAAGATACGACCATTTGATCGAGCTTCCTGAAAAGGATATTTCAATGATAGAAGTTCTACGCAATTGAAGGAAAAAAGTCCTATGAGGAGAATATATATAATAGAAAATATAGAAACGAGTGAATAAAATGATGAAGCTGTTTACAAGAAAACCCGATTTTAAAGTTTCTGAAAAAGGCATTAGCTCTATCGAGTCCGTCATGATTGATGGAGTGAGACAGTACCTCCTCATCCAGGCGGAAGATCCTTCGAAACCAATCCTGTTGATGATCCATGGCGGACCGAGTATGCCGGTTCCTGGGTTGTCAAACCGGGGGAAAGACTATGCCATGGTTACAGGCACGAAGGAGTTGGTCAAACATTTTACTCTTGTCTTTTGGGACCAGCGCGGAACAGGTAAATCCTATACAAAACAGACTCCGAAGGAATCGATGCGGCTTAAACAATATATCAGCGATGCCAATAGCATTACGGAATACCTGTTAAAACGTTTCAACCAGCCAAAATTGCATTTGGCAGGCCATTCCTGGGGATCCGTGATTGCACTCTCGCTTGCGAACCAGCATCCTGAAAAATTCCACTCCTATACGGCCTTTTCACAAATTACAAGTTGGGTCGAGAACGATAAACTTTGCTATCAATGGCTGCTGAAACGGGCGAAGGAAACCGAAAATCAAAAGGCGCTGAAGGAATTAACCGAGGTGGGAGAGCCGCCGTATCTTACAGGCTACAAACAATGGTCTTTGATGCGGAAATGGCTGCTCAAGTATAATTCCATGTTCTATAATGCCGGTGATAAAGGTTCGACAACTTTTGCAAAATGCACCGCCATCATGTTGACCTCTCCCGATTACTCATTGATGGATGTCTACCATTCACTTATTTCGGGCTTCAAGCTTGCTTACACTGACGAAATGATTGCTGACTTAAACCATTTTAATTTTTTCAGAGATGTTCCGAAGTTGGACATTCCCATTACCTTCATTCATGGCGAAAAAGAAACCCATGTCTTCGGGGAACTAGTTCAAAAATATTACGAGCAGCTGGAAGCACCGCAGAAAAAATTATTTTGGTCGAAAAAATCTTCGCATGCTTTTCACGTTGATGATGCCAAAGAAAACGAACAAATCTTAATTAACGAACTAGCTAAGCTGACAAATTAAGCTCCCTTTTATGAGTGAAAAGAGTACGGTGTGGTATTTTTTCAATAAAGAGGCGGAATACATCCAGTAACATTTTCAACCCAAGGAAGTTGGGGAGTTGCGTCTTTAAGAGAAAAAGAACTGTTGACCAAGGGATATGCTTCCTTGGTTATTTCATTTTGGTGTGATTGCGTGAGTAAAATGTGAAACTTTTTGAAGATAAAACAGTATATTGTATATGATGTTTTTTGGAAGGTGGGGGCAGGGATGAGTATTTTGACAAGATTTAAAGATATTATGGCCAGTAACATCCATGCGTTGTTGGATAAGGCGGAAGACCCAGAGAAAATGATTGATCAGTATTTGCGGAATTTGAACAAGGATTTAGGAAAAGTAAAAGCAGAAACGGCATCGGTATTGGCGGAAGAGCAGCGAGCAAAACGGCAGGTGGATGAGTGCCAGGATGAGATGGATAAAATGGAGCGCTACGCATCCAAGGCACTGGAGGCAGGCAATGAGGGCGACGCAAGGAAATTCCTAGAGAAAAAAGAGTTGCTGACAGCCAAATTGTCGGAACTTCAACATGCACACCTGTTGTCATCTCAAAACGCCCAGCAAATAATGCAAATGCATGATAAACTGATGAAAGAAATTGAAGAGTGGGAGCGCGCAAGAAGATCCTGAAAGCAACATGACAGATTCTTATTTGTTCTTATAGAGGGGTGAGGGGACATGATCCTTCATTATAAATGCCCCGGCTGCGGGAGTGATATGAGCTTTGATGCGGAGTCAGGAGCGTTATCCTGTCAAAGCTGCGGCCGGCACGAAAATATTGAAAATTATCCGGAAGAATTGAAGTCACTGCGATTTTCCGAGGATGAGGCAAATGAGTACCATTGCGAGAATTGCGGCGCCGTCCTTATAACTGATACGGAAACGGCGGCTACCCATTGCAGTTTCTGCGGTGCGGGTGTTGTGATTGCCGACCGATTATCAGGTAATTTGGCACCGTCAAAGGTCATTCCTTTTATGATTAGCAAGGAACAGGCCACAACGGCGTTTCAAAAGTGGTGCAGAAAGGGGTTGCTTACCCCGAAAGGCTTCATGAATGGTGATCGAATCAAAAGTATGACAGGATTGTACGTCCCTTTTTGGCTGTATGACCTAAATAGTAAGGTGCAAGTAAATGCGACTGGTACAAAAGTCAGGACTTACACGCAGGGTGATTATATTTATACGGAAACAAAATATTATGATGTTTTTCGCGATATTAACCTTGATTATGTCAAGATTCCTGTTGATGCATCGGAAAAAATGAATGATGGACTAATGGATAAATTGGAGCCGTACCCGTATGACCAATTAAAGGATTTTAAAACCCCATATTTGGCTGGCTATCTTGCCGAGAAATACAATTATTCACACGAAGAGCTGCTCCCACGGGCAAAAGACAAAATCAGCGATTATATCGAATCCTATATCCAGTCGACATTAACAGGCTATCATTCTATCAGGATAAGAGATAAGCAGATTGATACAAAAAACCAAAAAAGTGATTATGTTCTTTTGCCTGTATGGCTGGTCAGTTATGATTATAACCATTCAAATTATATATTTGCGATGAATGGGCAAACGGGAAAAGTTGTCGGCAAACCGCCGATTAGCAAGGGTAAAGTGGCTTCGTGGTTTAGCGGTATTGCGGTGGGGACCTTCTTTGCGTTGAAATGCGTCTCCTATTTTATGGGAGGTGGCTTCTGATGAGTGTGAGTCATTTTCGAAAACAAAGCCTGCTGTTCTTATTAACGGTTCTTCTGTTGTCGCTGCCATTTGGGTTCCCTCAGACGGCGAAAGCGCAAGAATTTGATCGGATGCATTATATTTATGATGATGCTCATTTGTTGACAAGTGAGGAAGCGGTGGAGCTGCAAACTTTGGCGGCGGATTTGGGAGGACAAAGGGAAACATCTTTTATCATCCTTACTTTGAATGGGACGGATGGGAAGGACATTGTCCAGTATGTGGAGGATTACTATGATGATAATGCTCCCGGCTATGACCAACCCCATGGAAATACTGCGATACTAGCGATTGATATGCAGGAGCGGGATATCTACTTGGCGGGGTTTAAAAAAGCCGAGCAGTATTTGAATGATGGAAGGCTTGATGTGATCCGCGAGGAAATTACACCTGCTTTATCAGATGGGCAATATTTTCAAGCATTTTCGCAGTTTTTAAATATCTCATATGAATACATGGGCCAAGAGCCAACTAGTGACTCCGGTGGATACACAGACTATGGGTCCAGCGGTGGTTATGTTGGGCAAAATAGCTATGAGACGGGCTCCGATGCGGAAAACATCTTTTTTCAATGGTGGTTTCAATTAATTTCCTCCCTTGTTGTGGCAGGTTTCGTGGTTACCATCATGGCCAATCGCTCCGGCGGCAGAGTCACGGTCAATGGCCAGACCTATATGGATCGTAATAAATCGAGAGTACTTAGCAAGTACGATAACTTTACCCATCAAACCGTGACACGGCAAAGAAAACCGCAAAATAATTCTAGCAGCGGCGGGGGTGGCGGTATCACTGGCGGCGGCCACTCGCATAGTGGCAGCAGAGGCAAGTTTTAAATAGTGGAAGGGAGTAGAGGATTGATGTCATTTTTTAAAAATCAATTTGCAAACGTAGTAGAATGGCAGGAATTTCGCGATGATATGATTTTCTATAAATGGAGCAACCGTGAAATCAAAAAGGGGAGCCGTTTGATCATTCGCCCCGGCCAGGATGCCATCTTTTTCAACAATGGGAGAATCGAAGGGGTGTTCCAAGACGAAGGCGAGTATGATATCGAATCGCAAATCATTCCCTTTTTATCGACGTTAAAAGGGTTCAAATTCGGCTTCAATAGCGGCATGCGGGTGGAAGTGCTGTTTGTAAACACGAAGGAATTTGTTGTGAAGTGGGGTACGCAAAACGCGATTAATATTCCGGCGCCAGGGCTACCGGGCGGGATGCCAATCCGAGCAAATGGAACGTTTCATTTTAAAGTGTCGGATTATATCGCGTTAATTGATCAAATTGCCGGCGTCCGCGAGCAATACTTGGTGGAGGATGTCAAAATCCGGATTACCGCTGTCCTTGACCAGCTGTTGATGAAGTGGATTACGAAAGAAGGAAAGGATATGTTCAATCTTCAAGCCAATTCCTTCGATATCTCCAGAGGGATTCAGGAAGATTTAGATATGCAAATGTTAAAAAGCGGCATCTCGGTGACCGGATTTAATGTGATGAGCTTCAGCTATCCAAAAGAGATTCAAGACCGAATTACCAAAAATGCTTCGCATGGCATGGTCAGCGATCTAGGCCGTTACCAGCAAATCGAGTTAACTGATGGCATGTCCTCGGGAAAAATGAGCGGCGGCGGGGCGGCATCGGATATGGCCGGGATGATGATGGGAATGAATATTGCGGGTAAAATGTTGAACCAAATGAACCAGCAGCCTCAGAACCAACCATTACCTCCATCGTCGTCGGCAGCACCAGCGTCGACAGAAGGGCAAAAGCGGCCGAACTTCTGCCCCAATTGTGGTACAAAAAACGAAGGGGCCAACTTCTGTCCAAACTGCGGACAAAAACTGGTTTAGTCAACCATTGAAGTCCAAAGGGTCAGCTCCCCAACTCACCAAATCTTTAGCGCGATGGGGGTCTGATCCTAAATTTACGTCCATTAGGAAACTTAGTGCATTACAAATACGTATGAAGGGTAAGGATGTTTATCAAATTTGACAAGGGGTGTCTGATCGATGAATAAAGAACAATATGATGTGTTAAAGGATAGGCTTAATCATTTGAAAGGAACCCCCACAGATTCAGCTGTTCTTAATTTCGATAAGCTAGGTCGGATCACCGATAAATTATACTCATTTTCACCGAATTGCGAAGAGTGTAGGCTCTATTTAAAAGAAGTAGATTCTCATTTGCGCTACTTGAATGAACACATGAATGAATGGAGCAAAGAGGATATTGAAAAAAGCAAAAACATAGAATCGGAGTCATTTCGCCACTTACAAAAAGTTCATAAAATAATCACCAATGGGACTTACTTAGCTACGTTCATGTCGATTGGCATGAGCCTTGGGATTGCGTTTGGAATCGCAATCTTCGACAATATCGCTCTGGGTCTGCCTATGGGTTTAAGTATTGGCCTTGCAATTGGAGCTGGTCTAGATGCGGATGCAAAGAAAAAAGGGTTAACGTTGTAGACATCGGGGAGGGTTAAAATCAAGAAAACTTTGGGGCAGCTGTGATCCATATCTTCCGCTTTCATAATGACCTACGCTATTTTTTAAAACTGCTTATATTAAGAAAACCAATTCCTGTGAACAGGGAAGGGTCCCCTAAAGGTTTTTTGCGGTGATTTTATTTTTAATAATTGTAAAAACAACAGGCAGCAGCGAAACGACTACGATACCTAGAACCACAATGCTAAAGTTATCTTTTACAACTGGTATATTCCCAAAGAAATAGCCAGCAAAAAGGGCAATACTAACCCAAAGGATCCCGCCAATGGCATTGAAAGATAAAAATTTTCTGTAAGGCATCGAACCTACTCCGGCCACAAACGGCGCAAAAGTCCTGATAATCGGAACGAACCTAGCAAGAATAATGGTAGCAGACCCGTGCTTTTTAAAGAATTCAGTTGTCCGGTCCAAGTATTCCTTCTTTATAAAACGAATTTTCTCCCGAGCAGCTACCTTGTCCCTTAAATAATGTCCAATGGCGTAATTCACTGTATCACCTGCAATAGCTGCAAGGCAAAAGATAAGGTAAATAGGCAGTAACTTGATTGAACCAGCTGCTGCTAAAGCCCCGGTCGCAAATAGGAGGGAGTCCCCTGGTAAAAATGGCATAATGACAAGACCTGTTTCACAAAATACAATGATAAACAGGATCAGATAAATAAACGGTCCATACTCATTCATATAAAGACTCAAATGCTGATCAAGATGCAAAAATATATCCAACAAACTGCTCACAATAAAAATCCCCTAACATTAATTTTCATGTTCCTAATTCTAATTTAGACCTTTCGGATAAATTTTATATTAATTAAATATGAATATTTGATTAATTTTTTCGAAGTTATAGGGCAAAGGGTCAGACCCCCAACTCGCTTAATCTTTAACGCGATGGGGGACTGACCCTTTTTTTAGAACCATGTCCACGGAAGTGAGGTGGATTCTTTTTTTCTCATTATTACTTAAAATCTTTTAACGTCATTTGTTTAATTCCCTCGATGTGTTTTTCCATCAGATTTTGTGCCAATAAGATGTCGGAGTTTAATAGTGCTTGTAAGATTTCTTTATGTTCCTCATTGGCCTTTCGTGGCCTTTCCTGGGAATGGGCAATGATGACGCCAATCCAATGCATTTGTGCCTCGATGGATTCCATTATTTTAATTAACCGGCTGTTCTGGGAATAGATGATTAATGTTTTGTGCAAATTTCGGTCAGATTGAAAAAAGGAGTGGAAGTTCCCTGCATTAATGTCCTTATCCACATCTAAGGCATTTTGATAAAGTTGTTCTATAGTTTGTTTTGGGAGGTTCGTCATAGCAAGTTGAATCGCTAGCCTTTCTAATGCTTTCCTCACTTCATAAATTTCTTCAATATCCTTTACTTTAGGTACACTAACAAATGTACCGGATCTGCTCTTCACCTCGATTAACCCATCCTGCTGAAGTAATTGTAATGCGTCCCGCACAGGTGTTTTGCTAACGCCTAACTCATTAGCAATTTCATTATAGTCAATTCTTGTTCCAGGTTTTAATTCAGTACTGACAATTTTATCTCTGAGGTAATAATAAATTTTTTCATTTAAATTGCGGTTATCAAAGGCAACGTTGCTCATTTTACTTCCTCCTAAAATTATTATTTATATTCAGAAATGATTGACAATTACGAATATTGATATTATTATCTAATATATCAGATATTTTATATCAGAGCCAGTAATAAATGTTACAGAAGGAGGGAATTTTTTGAAAAGCATTGCACTCTTTGGATTAACAGGGCAAGGGATTGAAACAGCCGGGGAAATCTTATCAAAGCTGATTGAATCACTTGGTTACACACATCGGAATTGGCGAGATTTTTCAACGATTATTCGGGGAGGAAATACTTCATTCGAAATTTACATTTCTGACCAGTATGAATCCGATTCGCCGCCAAGGCTCGAAACAATTGATATGGCTGTTGTTTGGACAGATGAAGGTGTCAATCGGTATTTACCAAGGTTAAAAGATCACTCCATGATCTTTGGACCTGAAAATGTGAAGGATATCCCAGTTGCTCATCAAGGGAAACCACCAAAGCTTGGCTTTAATGTTTGGGCATTAGGAATTATTACTGGATACCTCGGTATATCATTTGAAAAGGTAAAGGTTGAGATAGAACATAAATTTAAAAAAGGGAAAAATACTGAGTTATTCGAAGCTGGCTATCAATTAGGCTTAACCGTTGCATGTGAAAACCCGCTACAGGATTTATCCGTCGAGAATGCAACCATCTCGGGTAACGATGCTTTATGTCTAGGTGCAATTGCAGGAGATGTTCGCTATTACTATGGGTATCCGATCACTCCAGCTTCCGAAATACTGGAAAACTTCTCTAAGTGGCTGCCGCCATTAGGAGGTGCAGTATTCCAAGTGGAAGATGAAATAGCGGCGATCCATGCCGCATTAGGTTGCAGTTACGCAGGTAAACGAACCTTTGTTGCCACTAGTGGACCTGGATTGGCCCTAATGACTGAGGGACTGGGCTATGCAGCAGCAACAGAAATTCCTCTCGTTTTGGTAGATAATCAGCGTGGCGGTCCATCAACAGGGATGCCTACAAAAACAGAGCAAAGTGATTTGTTCCATCTAATGAATGCAGGACACGGGGAATTTGCCCGGATCCTTCTAACCCCAACCAGTGTTTTAGATTGTATTGTCACCATACAAGAAGCACTAAACCTCTCAGAGTATTATCAATGCCCCGTCATCATCGCTTTAGATTTAGATCTAGCACTCAGAAGAATATCCATTCCATGGGCAAAAATTGAAAACGCTATCAGATCCATTGAAATTGATCGTGGACCCACTATCTTAAATGAAACCATGACAGGAACCTATAAAAGGTACGAATCAGTTGGAGGCCTGCCGCCACAGCGAACCGTTCCGGGTGTAAAAGGCGGAGCCTACGTCGCCAGTGGGGATGAACATGATGAAAGGGGATTTATGGAGCCTGACTTTAAACAGGTTCGTGGTTCTCTGCATATCAGGAGGCTGAATAAGGCTAATTCAATCCATTATAAACGGCCTTTTTCCAGAGTTGGTAATCAGGAAGCTCCAATTACCATAATTGGTACAGGCGCAATGGGAGAACTAATAGAAAACTTTGTGATGGAGAACGGTGCCATTTACCAAGGATTGCTTGTTCGACAACTTGCCCCATTGCCAAAGCAAGAATTACAGGAAGCTTTAAAGCATTCAAAAAGAGTCGTTGTGGCAGAATATAATGCCAAAGCTCAGATTCGAACCATCCTCGAAGCTGCCTTAACGGATAAAGAGGTCCATTCCTTATTAAGGTTTGATGGTGAACATTTTACAGACCAAGAGTTTGAGCAAGAAATTGCTGCTATATTAGACGGATTTACTAGTAACCTAACAAATTAGGGGGGATAAAATGGTGGAAACTGTTAAGGCAAAGGACTTTTCCAATGGGAACTCCCCAACTTGGTGTCCAGGATGCGGAGACTATGGCGTGTTAAGCGCGATCCAAAGGGGATTGGCAAAATTAAATGTTCAACCAGAAAATGCTGTCCTTGTGTCAGGAATAGGCTGCAGCGGAAAAATTGGACATTATTTTGGCGGATATTCGATTCATACTACACATGGCAGAACCCTGCCAACCGCTTTAGGAATCAAATCATCAAGACCAGAATTGACCGTTATTGCCGCAGGCGGTGATGGGGATGGATATGGAATCGGAGTTGGTCATCTTGTCCATGCGGCAAGACGAAATCTGCCAGTTACCTATATCGTCATGGATAATTCTGTTTATGGAAATACAAAAGGGCAGACATCACCAACTAGTCCATTAGGATATGAATCATCCACTTCACCTACGGGAAATCTTGATCAGCCCATTAATCCTTTACTGTTAGCCTGGTCTTCCGGTGCCAGCTTTATCGGCCAAGGCTTTTCTGGAGATATTAAACATTTGGAAGAGTTGGTTATAAGAGGTATCCAGCATGACGGGTTTTCGTTAATAAATGTCTTTAGTCCATGTGTCGTTTTCAATAAAGCACAAGGGTATGATTTTTATAAACAGAATATCACCTATCAGGAACAGCCCGCAGCGTCAGCCCCGGAACTAGTATCGTTACTTTCTGAAAACCCTTTCAATGTCGGCGTGCTTTGGGAAAAGAAAACGAGCGGTTCTCGATATAAAGGGAAACAAGTTGTAGAAAGCGATGTCATATCCTACTTAAAATCAAATATCATTTAAATCTAAAATACTTAAAAGCTATAAACGGGAGTGAAGATAATGGAAGGCAAAATCTATGAATACTTAGAAAAGTACAATTATGAAAATCTCTTCTTTTTTAATGATAATGAAACGGGTTTGAAGGGTGTCGTCTGCATCCACGATACCACTTTGGGGCCAGCCACAGGCGGTTTAAGGATGTGGACCTATCAAAATGAATGGGATGCCATTGAGGATGCCCTTCGCCTTGGTAGAGGTATGACCTACAAATATGCTGCGGCCGGCGTGGACCTTGGGGGCGGAAAAGCTGTTATTATTGGTGATCCTAAGAAGCAAAAAAGCGAAGCCTTGTTTAGAGCCTTTGGGCGGTTTATTAATCGGTTAAATGGACTCTATATCACCGGTCAAGATGTGGGAACTACTTTACGCGATATGGAAACCATCCGGCTGGAAACGCCTTATGTTGTCACACTTCCGAGAGAGTTTGGCGGAGCGGGGGAAATTTCACCAAGTACAGCACTAGGTGTCTATCAAGCTATCAGGGCATGTGCGAAGGAGAAGTTAGGCACTGACAGTCTTGAAGGTGTAAGGGTTGCTGTTCAGGGGGTCGGGAGTGTAGGCTACAATCTTGTCAAGTACTTGGCCAAAGATGGGGCCATCCTTACCATTGCTGATATTGATGAAAAAAGGGTCAAAGAAGTAGCTGAAGAATTCGGCGCAAATATTGAAACACCTGATAGAATACATGCTCTGGATGTTGATATTTTTTCTCCATGTGCACTTGGGAAGGTTGTCAATGACCGGACAATAGAAGAATTTAAATGTTCGATAATCGCAGGTTCTGCTAATAACCAGCTTACCGAAGAAAAACATGGTGATTTCCTGCAGGAGCTAGGGATTCTTTATGCCCCTGATTATATTGCAAATGCTGGAGGGACTATTTTCGATACCGATCGCATTAAGCCCGGCGGTTTTAATGAGCAAAGAGGAATCAATTCCGTCAAACGCATCTATGAAACGATGACAAATTTAATTCATATCTCAAAAACCGAAAATATTCCAACTTATAAAGCGGCTGACATATTGGCAGAGCGAAGAATTGAGAGTGTAGGTAAGGCAAAACAGTTACGCAAACAGGTGTCCATTTTTAATTCATAAATTGATAGATTAGGAGTGATTAAAATTGCGTTTAAAAGATAAGGTGTGTATTGTAACAGGTTCCAGCATGGGAATTGGTGAGGCAATTTCTCAACGCTTTGCCGAGGAGGGCGCGAAGGTTGTTGTAAACTCCAGAAGTCAAGAACGGGCAGACAAGGTGGCGGCACCCCTAAAGGAAAAAGGGTATGATGTCATCGCCATTGGGGCAGATATGTCCAATAAGCAGTCTGTCGTGGAATTAATGAAGAAAACCGTGGAAGCGTTTGGAAAGATCGATGTTTTGGTCAACAATGCAGGTGTTAATCGGATTGGACCCTCTATTGAATTAAGTGAAGAAGACTGGCGGACTGTTCTAGACACAAATCTTACCGGTACCTTTTTTGGTGCACAAGAAGCGGCTAAGTATATGCAAGATGGTGGTGGTTCGATTATCAATATTACATCAGTTTACGGCCAGGTCTGTGTTCCGATGAGGGCTGCCTACAGTTCAACCAAATTCGCTCTAAACGGGTTGACGAAAGTGTTGGCGGTGGAATGGGCGGAAAAGAATATTCGCGTGAATGGGGTTGCTCCGGCTTATATTAAAACACCTCTGGATGAAACAGATCAGGAAGCAGGCGGATATGATGATGGAGATGTCATTAGGAGAACGCCATTAAAACGGTTCGGTACGACAAAAGAGGTGGCGGATGTTGTCTTATTTCTGGCATCCGATGAATCAAGTTATGTGACAGGGTCCATTTATAATGTGGATGGCGGCTGGGTCGCTTATGGCGGATGGTAATAAAGGAGGAGCTTCATGGGTGTAAAATTATTAGAAGAGACCGGATATCTCTTTGAACCGTTAGATGGAACAATCGGGACTGGTGAAGCAAAAATCGCCCGTTTTGTTACTGACGAACTATCCGCTACTCTTGGCGGAGGAATGGTCAAAATGGAAAACTGCAAATTTCCTTGGACGGTTCGATATGATGAGATCTTGTATGTAACGGAAGGTGAAATCATCATCGAATCAAATGGTGAAAGAATGGTTGGAAAAGAAGGGGATTCCTTTTTTATCGAGAAAGGGACTCCAATCATATATGAAGCCCTTTCTCGCGGTACCTTCCTATTTTCCTTATATCCAGCTAACTGGAAGAAACATTAGTTAATCGAGATGGAGCATCTAAACTCTTGTTTAAGGACTAGATGCTTCATCTTTAAAAATGCCCCAACATTTGAAAAACTTCTAGATTTTACTCATTTCTTTAGCAGGGAACTTCAAAATTCTACAGTCCATTAAAAATGTAAAACTACCAACGTGATTTTCCAAAATCCTTTCCTTGTTTTTAATAAATAGGTCGATGTAACTTCCTAAAGGCAAAACATGAAAACTGATAAAAGAACGTCTTGAGTATTTCAAAAATTACGAATTTTAAGAACAGGGATACCTTGTTTGGTTAAAAAATTGGAGAGGGAAGTGGATAGGTATGGATATGGTTGTACTTGTTGAACTTATCATTTATTTTGTGGCCATGATTGGAATCGGGGTTTATTTTAGCCGTAAAAAGCTGGGGTATGACGATTACCACCTTGGCGGCAATAAAATACCGGGCTGGGCCTTGGCATTTTCTGAGCGCTCAACGGAAGCATCTGCCTGGCTCTTACTCGGGGCTACCGGATTTGCTTTTTCCACCGGTCTATCCAGTGTTTGGCTGTTCGTGGGAATGTTACTGGGCATCATCTTTTCCTGGTTATTCTTGGCAAAAAAATTTATGGAAGAGCGAATCAAGTACAACGCCCTGACTCTTCCTGATTATCTATCAGCGAGATTTCCTAACCATGCAAATTGGATAAGAGGGATTGGGGCTATTATAATCGTTCCTTTCTTTACGCTATATGTTGGGACTCAATTTGGAGGAACTGGACAAACACTAGAACAAACGATGGGGATTAAGCCTTTAGTTGGAATCCTAATAGTAGCAGTTGTTGTTATCGTATATTCTTGTCTAGGGGGATTCTTATCTGTTGTTTGGACTGATGCAATTCAAGCCATTTTAATGATTATTACACTTGGTGTTCTTCCAATTGTTGCTTTGATTAAAATATCTTCGATGGATTTATCTATCACCGACGCTCTTGTACAAGCCGGAAATGGAGCCGATTCCTGGACTGGTGGCGTTACCGGATTTGCTGCGGGGCTTCTCATCTATGCAAACTTATCCTGGGCATTGGGGTATTTGGGCGGACAGCCGCATATTAGTGCCAGATTTATGGCGCTGAAAAATGAAAAGGACGCTAGAATTGGCAGAAATGCAGCGATCCTTTGGGGAGTCATTGCCTACGGCGGTGCCTTCATGATTGGTTTAACTGGTTTAACCTTATACGGGAAAGATGGCATTGATAATGTTGAAATGATCCTGCCGTTTATGCTTACTGAATTACTGCCAGGATGGTTAGTCGGCATTCTACTGGCTGGTATTCTCGCTGCCATCATGTCAACAGCCTCGTCTCAATTATTAGTTGTTTCGAGTTCCATTAGTGAAGATGTTTTAGTCAAGATCATGAAGATGAAATTTACGGATAAACAATTAGTCATGATCTCCCGTGTTATCGTTTCGCTTGTGGGAGTCTTTGGCCTGGTCATAGGACTTTTGTCTAAATCTCTGATTTATGTGGTCATTGGCTGGGCATGGGCCGGTGTAGGGAACAGCTTTGCTGCCGCCATTCTTCTCACCTTCTTCTGGAAACGAATGTCCGGCGCTGGGGTTCTTGCCGCATTACTTACAGGTTTTATTAGTACCATCATCTGGATTAATACACCTTTGGAGGCAATCGTTACATCTCGTGGTGCCACCTTGGTTCTTGCCCTGCTAGCAGGAGTGGTTGTCAGTTTGGCTGCTCCTGACAGCAAGCAAGCTATCTCTACTGAAAAATTGGAGGATATAAAGCTGACCTAAAATGTTTTCCTAAATAAAATATGATGGTTGCGGGCCTAGTTTTGATAAAAAAACTAGGCTCGCAATCTAACTGGGTGCTTAGAAAGGATACAGGAGGTGCTCAAGAATGACAGAAGGACAGACAAATTTACTCCATTACTATGCTTCAAGAAGTTATTGGCTTGAAAGCAGTATGGATAATTTAAGTCCAAGGTCACGGTTAACGGACGAAATAAATGTAGATGTAGCGATCTTAGGGGCTGGTTATACAGGACTTTGGACTGCCTATTATTTACTAAAGCAAAATTCATCCTTAAAAATCGTGATCATGGATAAACATATTGTTGGCTTTGGAGCCTCCGGGAGAAATGCAGGCTGGTGTTCTCCCAAATTTTCGATTACCCCTGAGAGGGCGATTGAGCGGTTTGGGTTAGAAACCGCGAAAGAATTACAATTAACGATGTATGATGCGGTAAATGAGGTTGAACGGGTTATTAACCACGAGAAAATGGATGCAGATTGGAATAAGGCCGGATTTTTAAAGGTGGCATTAAGAGAAAATATGCTTTCTCAATTGGAGACCGAGATGTCCACCTTCAGGAAGCTCGGTTTAGAAGAATTCTACCAATTATTGAACGAGAATCAGACAAAGGAACGAATGATGGCAAATAATTTGAAGGGTGGGATCTTGACCAAGGTTTCAGCAGTTCTTCACCCAGGGAAATTGGTTAGGAACCTGGCTAGAATTCTTGAGCAACGGGGAGTTACACTATATGAGCAGACGGAAGTAATCGACTTTATGGAAGGAACATCTAATGCTTTCCTCATCTCATAAATTTCTTCAATATCCTTTACTTTAGGCACACTAACAAACACCTCCCAAATTGGTCGCCAATGGCGGCAGTGTAACGGCAAATGTGGCGGTCGTCATAGCCGGGGAAGCATACCTAAGTCAAATGGCCAAATTCCGGCGTCGTATCATTCCAATGTATTCATCCATGATTTTAACGGAGCGCTTGTCCCCAGATCAATGGTCTGCCATAGGGTGGGAAAACCGGGAAGCAGTCGGATCCAATACATTGAGTCAGGATTATCTCCAGCAAACTGCTGACGGCCGAATCCTGTTTGGGCTTGGGAACGGAAGTCCCTATCGTTTTGCATCAAAAATAAGTGATTCCTTTGACACATATGAACCTGTTCTCAACTGGTTACAGCAAAGGTTTAAAGAATGGTTCCCGTTATTAAAAGAGGTTAAGTTTACCCATGCATGGGGTGGTCCCATAGGGGTGACAAGTGATTGGACGCCAAACTTTCAATTTAATAAGCAAACCCGGGCTGCCAAAGCTTTTGGTTATTTCGGCCAAGGTGTATCGACCGCTAACCTGGCAGGTCGAATTCTCAGTGATTTAATTTATGAAAAAAAATCAAGTCTTACCGAACTCCCAATGGTGCAACATTCCTCCACTAAATGGTTCCCCGAGCCGTTACGATGGATTGGAGCCAGATATGTCCAATCAGAAATTAGACGTTTAGATGATAGAGCTGAATCAATAGGAATACCGCCAAATGGAAATACTTTGGCTGAACGTATGATTCGTCATTGATGGAACAATTTGTTAAGGAGGTATAATGGCATGGAGTTTTATTTAAACTGCTATGATAGTGCATTGCCTTGTGAAGTCACGATTGATGAAGACAATGGCAGGTATATGCTTAGGAAATCAGATTCGAGCGGTGAATTTTTTAATAACCCAACCGAATTAATTGAATGGATCAAAAGGAATTGGACAGGTGACGAATTTATTCATCCAGATGAGTTTAGAAAGATGATTTCTTTTCTCGAGGAAAATTACTGTTAAATTTTTAAAAACTAATTGGCTTGATATGCTGTGTAAGAAGGGCATGGATTTCTCCATTCCCTATTCTTATACAAAATACTCCTATAAACAAAAAGTTGGCTTTTTGGTACGATGAAGATATATTATTTCATTAAAGAAAGGATGGTTTGTAATGAAAGATTCTCTAAAAGAAAAGGCTGTCTCCTTTTTGCAACTGGTTGTCTCAGGGGAGATTCGCGAAGCCTTCCAAAAGTACATTGCACCGGATTTCCGCAATCATAATCCCTTTTTCTGTGGGGATGCTGACTCTCTTATGCTCGCAATGGAAGAGAACCACACGATGAACCCTCACAAAGTCTTTGAGGTAAAACATGTGATTGCTGATGGTGAAATGGTTGCCGTTCACTCCCATATAAAGCAAAATCAAGAGGACCTTGGGGCGGCTGTGGTCCATCTAATCCGTTTTCATAATAACCTTATCGTCGAATTGTGGGATATAGGTCAGCCCATACCCGAGGATTCTCCTAATGAAAACGGCGTCTTTTGAGAAGAGATTTTATTATTAATCTTAATTATAAAAAATGGCTATCAAATTCATGTACGAATTGTTAGCCATTTTTTATTGCATTGCCACAGAAAGTTTAGTATTGGTCAAGATTACAATTAGATTACAGGATAACTAATTTGTAAGAAAATTGTTAAAAGTTAAAAAACGCAAAGCTCCTTATGGATAAAAATGGTATATTAGTACTGGGTCAATTTTTCTACTTTAAGGAGTGGGTGAATGTGTTTCAGTTGTTAGAAAATCAGGTTGGTAGTCGATTATTGCTTCCAGGTAATGAACGCTTTGATGAAAGAAGAAAAGTGTGGAATACGGCCGTTGATAAAAGGCCAGCAGCAATTGTCGTTTGCGAGTCAGAGGAGGATGTGCTTGCAGCTGTACAGTTCGCAAAGAAACGTCAGCTGTCCATTTCGATTCGTGGCGGTGGACACCATGTTGGCGGCTTTGCCGTTTGTGATGGGGGCTTGATGATTGATTTATCGCCGATGAGCAAAGTAACGGTGGATGAAACCAGACAGGTGGCCCTTGTAGAAGGTGGAGCGACACTTGGGGATATTGACCTAGAGACACAAAAATATGGATTCGCGGTGCCGACCGGGACTGTTTCTGAAACTGGTGTGGCAGGCCTTGCCTTGAGCGGCGGATTGGGCTATTTAAGAGGAAAGTATGGCTTAACATGCGATAACATCGTCGGTGCAAGGGTGGTTACAGCAGAAGGAATGGCCATCGATGTCAATGCTCAAAACCATCCCGATCTTTTTTGGGCAATCCGTGGAGGCGGGGGTAATTTTGGTGTGGTAACGAAGTTTGAATTTGCTTTGCATCAAGTTGGCCCAGAAGTGTTTGCACTAGATGTCATGTACGATTTTAACGATGCAAAAACCATTCTGCAAAAGGCGCAAACCTATCTGGCCAAAGCTCCTGATGAGGCTGTTTCTTTAAATATAACAGCTACCGTATTGCCACCGGCTCCATTTTTACCCGAATTCTTACACTTTAAGAAGGTCATTATGCTTATGGGCGTATACGCAGGAGATCCCAAAGAGGGGGAAGGCATTTTTCAGCCGCTTCGCGAATTAGCAGAACCAATCGTTGACCAAACCGGCATGATCCCATTTGCTTCGTATCAAAAGAAGTTAGATCCCATGGTTCCTGATCATGTTAACGTCTATGGAACTTCATTATATTTTGATCAATTAACCGATGAAACCATTGACAAGCTTCTTTATAAAATCGACAATGTCCCTGCTCCGAGTATCCTTGTTCAGCTTTGGGCTCTTGGTGGAGAGATGAATCGAGTCCCCGCAAATGCTACCCCATTTGCCATCAGGGATGCAAAATTTGTTCTGTTGGTTGATATAATGGCTATGGCAGGGGATGACGAGCTATGCAAACTATGGGTTGACTCTGTATATGGTGGATTGCTGCCACACTCTCATAAAAAGGCTTCCTATCTTAATGGAATAGGCGCAAATGAAGAGGCAACAACAAATGCATTCCAGGAAAACTATTCTAGACTAGTGGAGATTAAGAAAAAATACGATCCGGAAAATCTTTTTCGGTACAATCACAATATTAAGACATTAAAGTAAGATACGTAATTTTTTATCTATATAAGCTAAGGGATTTGTCTCTATGCTAGTTTTCTTCTGACGTGGGGTGCCGGTAAATTAATGTTATGATATTTCAAGGGTGTCCTAATAGCTTAGCTTTGGGACACTTTTTTTGTTTAAGGTAGTAATTTCATTTATTCCTTAAATTTCATTTGCCTAACTTTAAAGGAAATAATTAGATATATTGGGATAATATTTCACCCCTTTTCCTCTTAATTATTAATTTAGTGATTTTCTATACTATATAGATCTCTCTATATTCTACGAGAAGTCATTGTACAATTCATCTGAGATGTACATACCCTTGGCAACCTGCAGTAATATCCTTATCAGGTAACACATTTCATCATATTTTTCATTATAATGTAAAATTATATCCAATACTTTGATTGTATAACAGACTAATAGAAATACAAAAAGGTTGACATATTATATACCAGCATTATTAAGTGATATAAGTAAATTTTTATTACAATTTTGAATTTTGTAAATCTTTCGAAAACTAATTGACTACATATACTTTATATGCTAATTTATGGATAAATATCATAAAAATTGTTGCTAACTCGGTAAACTATGATGATTTCTTTGAGGATAATATAGTTAAGTTAGCTTTTTAAAAATTGATATATATTATTCGCATAGAAAATTAGGAGGTGATTGGTTTGAATGTTTTGTAAGGGGTTACATAAGAAGGTAGATTCAAAAACAAAAAAATATTGGATAAGACAATTGCATAGTGGTGGACCATTCAATTCACCAAAGAGGATTATGAAATCCCATAAATGAGTTTACCCTCCCTCCAAACCTTGGACCTTAACCTAAAGTAATATGTATCGGTGAACTGACATTAAGGATTCATCAGTGCTCGCCACAACGTGAAGTTTCTTGATCAATATATATTAATTTTGGAAGATATTTTAGCTGATGCAGGAGTTGGTGAAGGGAGAAGCAGAAACCCATTAAGGGGGTGATATTTTCCGTTTTTAGTGTCTATTGTTTCGGGGGAGGTTTAGTAGCCTCGCCACTTGTGGCGTATTGTACTTTGTTAATCGAGGCTATCATTACAGGCAAAATTTATTGACAAGCAGGGGTTATTGACTAAAAGGGAGGTTTTATACAATTTCACTGTAATTGTACTTGCTTTGCGAGAGTGTAATTCCAGCATGAGGGACAAGGACAAGGTCTTATGTTATTAAACAAATTGAAACGAAAAGAATTGGAGGTATATTATGAATAAGAAAAAACTTCTTTCCTTATTGCTATTACTGACAATGTGCCTTACGACGGTATTCGGTGGCTCTCTGAGCTCATTTGCTGCCGACTCGGCCAGTGGCATTAAATTCGCGGGCGATATGAAAATCGGTGAGCGTGCGAAGGGGTATATGGAATATCAAGGGATTCAGCGGATGTTCGAATACTATATTCCCTCATCGTATGATGGTAAAAGAATGCCGCTTATGTTCACGATACCTGGCAGCGGACATAACTCTACTATGCAACTGGACGAAATAAGCAATCTTGAAAGTTTAGCGGAAGAAAAAGGTTTTATACTCATTGCTAGCAATGTCGTCACGTGGCTTCCGAAAGATTATGAAGATTGGGTTGATAGTGCTGGTAAACCGATCTATGCGGATAGATTTATGCCGGTGCCTGATGGCTATACCGGCCCAATGGGGAATTATTATGAAGTCAATGGTCAATGGGGCGCCTATGTAAATGGAAGTGCAGGTTATACAAGCAACTCAACGCATCCGATTGTAAATACTGTTACTGGAGCAAAAAGTGTTTCAAATTGGATTCAAGCAGTCACCCTCGGCACGGAACGGTTAGCCGGAGTTGGGATTGACGACGAAGGATATTTCTGTGCGCTGATAGACCAGTTTATCGACCAGGGCCTGGTAGATAAAAACCGGGTTTTCGCCTCCGGTCTGTCCCAAGGCGCGTTTATGTCGCTCCGCTTGGCGGCTTTACACGCGGATATATTCGCGGGCGCCGGTATTGTCTCCGGAGAGCTGACTCAGTCGGTTATAAAGCAAGTTACGGAAGATACGCCGAAGGATCTCGTGAAACTCGTATTTTTCCATGGCAATAAAGATGCTGTCGTACCGTCGGGGAAATTACAAGGCGGATATTATAGCAGGACGGTTGGTCCGCACCCGTGGAGCGCAGTGAGCGACAATTTTTTGACGCTCAACGAAACCATAGAGTGGTTCCTGGACCGCGAAGGCCTTGTAATGGACAACCCGGAAGGGGTTCCACTGCCGCATAAAGACGTAATGGTGAAAGATTATAACAGTAATGTTGAATACCCGGATCCGACTAGTATCACTCGTTATGAATATATCGACGGGGCGGCAATCGTGTATTGGGTACATGAAGGCGGCCATACCTGGCCGGGCGGTACACAGTATGCGTCCCTTGCGACTGTTGGCCAATTGAGCATGCAGGCGAACGCTTCCGAGCTCATGTGGGAAGATTTGAAGGTTGAACTCCTCAGCGAGACCCCGTCAGCCTCCGTCAAAAAGCTAAGCGGCAACAAGAACGAGTTGACAGTCAACGTTACGAAGGTATACGACAACGGTAAACGGGATGTTGTCACCGAGACGTACACAATCAACAACAACGCTGCCGACATCTACAAGGTAGATGATTACAAGGTGTATGTCGACTCTAAGGGCAACACCCAGGTCCGTGATTGCTACATCGTCGAATAGTAATATCCGCAAAGAAAAAAGGGTTCTGGTGCAAAAACTTAAGAAAATTGCAAGTAATCTCTAAAACTTGGACATACTGATACTAGTACTCTAAAAAAGGACGTTGTCAGTATGGAAAAGGAAAATGTATTTAAGTGGAAACATTATCAACCTGATATTATTTTATTAACACAGTAGGCAAGAACCCAGCTTATCCCATCGCTATTATTGGAGCATTTCGGCTATCAGGATGCTGTCTCTGTATATGGACTGCTAGCTGGACTTTCGCTATTTGGAGTTCCCGTCCTTTATGCTGTAAAAGTTGAGATGGGAAGGAAGCAGGCAAGCCTTCAAAGGTAACTTAGGAGGAGACTCTTTACCCCTGATTAATCATTCCCATAGAAGAGGGGGTAGCTTTTGAGCTACTCCTTTTCTATTTGATTAAAGAGTAATTCAAAGCTGTCAATCTTTTATTATCAATTTATACAAAAACAAATAGGATTTAAATTGATATATTATATATCTGTTATTTCATGTGATATAAGTAAATTTTCATTAGTAATTACAATTATGAATTGTGTAAATTTTACAATAATTAATTGACTCCACGCACTTTATATGCTAATTTATGGATAAATATCATAAAAATTGTTGCTAACTTGGTAAACTATGATGATTTCTTTGCGGATAATATAGGGTAAGTTGGTTTTTGAAAGTTGATATATATTATTCGCATTGAAAATTAGGAGGTGATTGGTTTGAATGTTTTGTAAGGGGTTACATAACCTTTATTTAGTATAAACAAAGCATTAGATAATAATAGGCGATTTAGGGGAATAAATAGTTCAATCGGATAAGAATATGAATAATAGGGGGAAAAAGATGAGAAGAAAAAGTGCAGTTTCATTGAGTTCAATCATTCTGAGTATGACATTACTTTTTACTGGTTGTAGCAGTGCCAATAATGATAAGGCGAAAGAGGCCAGCAGTAAACCGAAAGAGATTGTCATCGGAAATATAGGAGCCATGACAGGCTCTAGTGCTGTCCTTGGGAGGGCACAATCTCAAGGGGTCGACTTAGCGGTGAAGGAGATAAACGAGAATGGCGGTATCTTGGGTGCTAAGGTAAAGGTGGTAAATCGTGATGATGGAGCCGACCCTACTAAATCGAAAACATTTATGGAAGAGTTGGTGGACAAGGAAAAGGTGGAATATGTGGTTGGTCCTACCAACTCAACACCTGCTGCTGCTTCCATGGCCTATCTTCAGCAAAACAAAATAATTTCAATCCTTCCAATTGCAACTAGTACCCAACTAATCAGTCCGAATAATCCATATGCATTTAGATTGCTGCCTTCAAATGAAATACAGGCAAAGGCTATCGTCAAAATTGCGGTGGAAGAAAAATTTAAAAGGATCGCGCTGGTTGCTGATACTTCTGCCCTAGGTACAGACGGCATGTCGGTAATGGAAGAAGCCATGAAAAGCCATGGTGTTACCCCTGCAGCCAAAGTTACCTATAAAGCGGATGATTCTGACATGACACCTGTTGCTCAGAAAATCAAGGATGCCAAAGCAGACGTAGCTTTATTTTGGACCCTGGGCGCTGATGGTGCAAAAATTGTTAGGGCGCTTGAGCGGGTAGACTACATTAAAGATTTAGAAATAATCGGCTATACAGGTTTAAATATGCCTAATTTCAATGAACTGGCTGGTCCTGGTGCGGAAAAAGTGAACACTGTTACTCCTGGAAGCTGGGCATTAGACCCAGGCAAGACAGAATTAACGGGAAAATATTGGGATATGTATCAAAAAGTCGTTTCTGAATATGGTGAAAAAGCCAAACGGGATACCAGCGCATCTATGATTGCCTCAGGATATGATGCAGTATATTTGCTGAAATGGGCTATTGAAAAAGCGGGTACAACTGATAGCGATAAAGTAAAAGCGGTTTTAGAAACGGATATAAAAGATTTTGATTCCGTATATGTAAAAAGTTATGCATTTTCAAAGGACTCTCACGAAGGATTTCCGGTAGATGAATTGTTTAAAGTAAAAATTGGTGAAATGGCCTACGATGAAATCTATAAAAAAGCGGATTAGTTTTTAAGATAAGTGTCGCGCATCATGTGGTGCCCGGCACTTATCAAGTGAATTGGGTTAATTCGGGAAAATTGACACACAAAAAATAAATTTGGAAGGAGTCTGTTAATGCAGGAAATAGTAACTGCCCTAGCCAACGGTAGCATTTATGCATTGATGGCGCTCGCGATTGGCATCATTTATTCTACCACTCAGATTATTAATTTTGCCCACGGCTCTGTCATTATGATCGGTGCCATGTCCAGCTACTGGTTACTGAGCTTTGCTCAAATGAACTTTATCACAGCCATGCTTCTGGCTGTCTTGATTAACATCGTTCTAAGTATCGTGATTTATAAAGTCTCTGTAGAAAAATTAGGGGATCTAACCAATAATTCAAGATGGATAGTAACCCTCTTTGGTGCAGGTATAATTATAGACAATACCGCCCGAATCTTGTTCGGTACAGAACCAAAGGCGTATCCTTACCTATTTGATGGAAAAGTTATTCCGATTTTTGGCTCGAAGATTATGGTACATGAGATTATGATGATTCTTGTAGCAGTAGTTATTGGAATTGTTTATCAGATTGTGATTCAAAAAACGAACTTTGGCCGGGCTGTTCGTGCCGTATCCTTTCGCCCGGATACCTCACGGCTCATGGGCATTAGGAGTAATCACATTGTGTTGATTTGTTTTGCGATATCAGGTGCTGTAGCAGCCATAAGCGGTGCTCTTATTGCCCCTATAACCTTTGCAAGCTATACGATGACATACTCAATAGGTATTAAAGCCTTTGCAGCGGCATTGATAGGTGGGCTAGGAAACACAAAGGGTGCTTTCATTGGCGGGATTTCACTGGGATTGATCGAAGAAATTGCCAATATGGTTGTTCCAGGCGGATTAAAAGACGCGATTAGCTTTTTAATTATGATTATCGTAATTATCGTTTTACCGGGAGGGATATTAAGTGCCAAACTCTTTAATAAAGGCGAACTCAATGCAGAAAAAGTATAGTCGTATTTTTATCCTGTTTTGGACAGCCTTACTATTGATCAGTTTAGTTCTCCCTCTATTTGCAGGTGACTATTACACTCGGTTTATTTCATTAATCTTTATCTATATTATTCTTGCAATAGGATATAACATATCAGCGGGGTTTAGCGGAATTACCTCGTTCGCATTTGCCGCCCATTATGGTGTAGGTGCATATGTTTCAGCAGTCGCGATTACCCGCTATAATATGCCCTTTCTTGTAGGATTGCTGGCTGGCGCAATCGCATCAGGTATAGTCGGCTTGGCAGTTTCTCTTCCATCTTCTAAGGTCAAGCACCATTACTTAGCCCTAATAAGCATAGGTTTATTAGGAATCGTCCAACAAGTCCTGAATGAATGGCAATGGTTTACTGGCGGGTCCGGGGGAATGTACATCCCTTCTTGGAATTTTTTTAACATTGTTTTAGATACCTTTCAAAAATACTATTTCATTTTTGTTATTATGTTATTCTGTGTTGTCTTACAGAGGAACTTATTGAAAAGCCGGTGGGGCAGAGACTTGATTGCCATTAAAAATAATGAGATTGCAGCTGCGGGAGTGGGGATCAATTTTAGCAAATATAGGATAGCTGGTTATTTTCTATGTTCTATGCTTGCTGGCTTGGCAGGAAGTGTTTATGCCAGTTTCAGCGGTTATTTGAGCCCTGATACCTTCAATTTTGAATTTACCGTATTCATCCTGCTGATGGCGGTTGTTGGTGGTGAGGGTACCCTAACTGGTCCGATTATCGGGGCAGTATTTGTCACCGTTATACCGATGCTATTTAATGCTACCCCTGATTTAAAGCAAATTGTATTCGGTGCGTTACTGGTCATCTTGCCGCAGATAATGCCCGCTGGTATTGCAGGAAATATTAAGAAGTATTTTAAGGAAATCGATAATAACAAATATATACTGGAAAAGGCAGAGCAAAATGAGTTTGACATTGCCCGGAATGTTACAGAGAATAATACGGGCACGGTAGACATTCTGGTTGTGAAGGGACTTACTAAAAGGTTTGGAGGAGTAACGGCTGTAGACGGCTTAGACATGACCATAAAAAGAGGAACGATTCACTCTCTTATAGGTCCTAATGGTGCCGGTAAGAGTACTACTGTCAATATGATTACCGGGATAGATAAACCCACAGAAGGGTCGATCATTTTCAATGGGGAGGAAATTACCGGTAACAAAATGTTTAATCTAACGAGGAAGGGTCTTTCACGAACATATCAACATGTAAGACTCTTTAACAATCTTTCAGTAGTTGAGAATGTTGCAATAGGGGGACGTTTGTCTTATACCTATTCGATTATTGACTCAATACTCCGAACTCGCAAAATGAAGAAGGAAGAACGAAAATCCTTTCATGAGGCGATGGAATATTTGAAGATCATTGATCTGGAAGACAAAGCAAATTACGATCCAGAAAGCCTCTCTGCAGGCCAACAAAAGTTATTGGAACTTGCACGTGCCCTTTATATGAAGCCAGAACTTTTAGTACTGGATGAACCATGCGCCGGCCTTTCTGAAACAGAAACGAAGGAATTTTCAAAGATTATTAAAAAAATCCGTAATGCTGGAATTTCCATTTTGTTGATTGAGCACCATATGGATCTTGTTATGGAAATATCCGATTACATTACAGTTATCGATTACGGTAAAAAAATTGCTGAGGGCGACCCTGTTAGCGTAAATTCGAATCCGGTTGTAAGAACAGCCTATCTGGGCGAGGGGGCGTAATCAATGTTACAAGTAGAAAACCTAACGATAGGTTATGGAAAAACTGAAGTCGTACACAATATCTCTTTTCATGTACAAAAAGGGGAGATTATTACCATTTTGGGTGCGAACGGTGCAGGAAAAAGTACGATTCTCAACACCATTGTTGGCCTTCATCAAGCAAAGGATGGGAGCATTCGTTTTCAGGGTAAAGAAATTTCTAAAGCCCGGCCTGATCAACTAGTTAAGCAAGGAATTCGGTTAGTGCCTGAGGGGAGGCAGATCTTCCCTCAGCATACTGTTTTGGAAAATATTCTTTTAGGGGCGTATATTGAAAAGAACGCCAATAAAATTGATTCTCGACTACAATCTATTTTTGAAAGGTTTCCACGGCTTGAGGAGAGGAAAAATCAGATGGGAGGAACTCTTTCAGGTGGCGAGCAGCAAATGCTGGCTATTGCTCGGGCGCTCATGACGGACCCTACATTGTTAATTCTTGACGAGCCTTCACTTGGACTTGCTCCAATTATTGTAGGAGAAGTATTTGACCTTTTAAAGCAAATTAGTTCTTCAGGTGTGACAGTACTTTTAGTGGAACAGATGGCGAATAGTGCATTAAAAATATCTGATCGAGCCTATGTTCTTGAGACTGGCCGTATTGTTCTGGAGGGTAAGGGAGAGGAAATTCGGAATAACTCAGATATTGCAAAAGCATATTTGGGAAGTATTTGATACGTATTTCGAGTATTTCTATACATACCTGAATAAACATAATAACTATGAAATAAATAATAAATTCCTACAAAGGTGATAGCTTAAATGTCTCGTAAAATATTAAATCTACTTTGGCTTGCTAAAAGTGAATATCCAGCAGGTAGCAGTCTTATCCCACATAAACATGATTACTATCAGATTTATTATGTCGTTTCAGGAGAAGGAGATTTTATCGTAGGAAATGAATCCGTGAAAATGGGTAAGGGGATGTATCTTTTTACAAGACCAAATGATATCCATGGAATTTCCAACACTCGAGATGTAGACGGAAAGCCGTTACGAATGTTGGAAGTTAAGTATGTTGTTTTTGATACCAAGTTAGAAGAAGGTTTAAACCAGATACCAATTGTATGCAAGGGGACAGATAATATAGAAGAAATGCTTGAGTTGGTTTTTAAAGAAGGAATCGATACACTTCCTTGGTATCTAGAAATAGCAACACATACATTTATTGCTACACTTTATTACATGATTCGATTTCAAAGTATTGAGGTATCGTCAAATCCCCAAAAGTCAAAAGTGGTGGAACAGATTAAAGAGAATATACAAGAAAATTATAAGAATGAGATTTCTTTGGACCACCTTGCAAAGTTTGTTGGTCATAGCAAAAATTATATTTGTAAAACATTTAAAGAAAATACTGGAATGACTATCAATTTATATCTCAATAAAGTACGAATTGATAAAGCCGCTGAATTACTGGTTAACACTGATTTTGATATAGCGGAGATTAGTAGTGATGTCGGATATAATAACATTTATCATTTCATCAAGACGTTTAAAAAAATAGTCGGTACTTCACCTGGGAACTTTCGCAAAAGTGAACTGAGTGGTAAGGCACTTGTGAGTTCCAAAGTAAGTGCGATTGCTACTATTCCAACCCAACAGGCTAGGAATGATGTATAACATAGATAAAATTATAAAACGAGGTGAAATTTTTGACTGTTCTATCAGGAGTAAGAGTTTTGGATTTAACCCATTATATTGCAGGCCCTTTCTGCAGCCAAATACTTGCTGATTATGGTGCAGATGTCATAAAGATTGAACGATTGGAAGGGGAAGTAGGAAGAACATCTGCTCCCATGGATGATGATGTGAGTTTGTATTTTACCTCAGAAAATCGGAATAAAAGAGGGCTTTCATTAGACTTGAAAAGTTTAAAGGGGAAAGAGATTCTTCACCGCTTAGTAGAATCTGCAGATGTTTTAGTCACCAATTATGGTTCCAATGTACCCGAAAAATTAGGTTTTGATTATGAAACCATTTCCGCTATTAATCCAAAAATTAGTATGATCCATATTACTGGCTTTGGAACAACTGGCCCGTATCGGGATTACGGAGCCTATGATGGTGTCATTCAGTCCATGAGTGGGTTAGCTGAATTAACTGGACATCCAGATGGCCCGCCGACCTATGTTGGATTTTTTATTGCCGATCATATTGCTGGATTGCAAGCAACTTTAGGGACTATGCTAGCCTTATTTCATAAAGAAAGAACTGGAAAAGGCCGCTTGGTGGATATAAGTATGCTTGATGGATTGGTTTCATTATTAGGGTTTAGTATCGCTGAAGCGAAGCTCCATGGGATTAAAAAACAAAGATGGGGAATGAGTGATCGTTTTCAATATTCGAAAGCATTTCAGACAAAAGATGGGTATGTATTTATGTCCTATATGAATGTACCTGAAAAAAAGTGGATTGAATTGGCTGAACTAATTGGCAAAAGTGAATGGGGCCAAATTGATTCACCATTCTTTAGGGAAGAAGGAAGATTCAAAAACAAAGAAATATTGGATACAGCAATTACGGAATGGACGATGGAGCATACAAAAGAGGAAGCTTTTCAACTTTTACAACAAGCAGGTATTGCTAGTAGTCCAGTAAATAATTTAATGGAAGTCATAAATAATCCTCAAATTCAACATAGAGAAATGATCCAAACTATAAAAATTGAAGAAACTGATGTGCCTGTTCCTGGTGTTGCTATTAAGATTCAAGGAAATCCAGTAAGGGAGTTTACCCACCCTCCAGCCCTAGGTGAACATTCAGAGGAAATCCTAGGACAATTGGGCTTTACCGACAAGGAAATAGAGGATTTTATTACAAACAATATTATTAGAGTTGAAACAAATAATTGTCGTTATAGTCAAATGAATTTGGAAACATAATTTATGTGTTTAAAAGTTGATTATTTCTTGGAAAATGGTGTAACCAATTTTTTAAAAAAAGCGGGGGTGTATGAACACAAAGATTTTAACTCTTCACCGAATGCTATGATTTATCGGTGGCTAATGAAAAATTAAATATAAAATCCCCCGATTCAAACAAAATAATTATCCACCTTTGAGTATAGTTGAACTCAGGTGGATTTTTTTGTATATGCTAAAATCTAAACTCTAAATATCCTGCTAATTTCAAACGCCAAGTCCTTTAAACAGGAAGGATTGAGCAACTTCATTATTCTTATACGTGGCACTTTTGCTGTTGTTATTATCTTCAAAAAGATAAACCGTCACTTTCTTGTTGTCGGGACAAAAGAGGCAGGCATAGATGGAGTAGAGATCGCCTGTTCCCATGGATATTTACCAGCATAAAATATGAAAATATTTAACACGTAATAGACTATTTTTTTTCCATTCTTAATCCTACATACCAAATAACCAATTTGCTACATAAGGGTAGTTCCCATATCGCATGGCTATTTCCCGTTGAAATAGGGTAAGTCTTTCAATTATCCTGTTGTTTTCCAGCTTTCCTCCATCCATTACTCTAAAAGGAAGGGGGGTTAATAATTCCATGACCATTTGTTTCGCACTTTCATGATCAGAGGTTACATAAACATCACTTTTTAGACCTTGATGAATCGGTTCTTTCTTGAACTATGATCATACCGTGCTGCTTCTTTCGAAGCTTTTATTCCCATTATCGTATACAGAAGCGGGAAAATTAATAGGAATGAAATGGTTAGATAGGAGAATAATATACTTTTGTCTGCCAAATAAGATACTAACAAAGATATGATGATAGCTTGTGCCAAGCTGAGCAGTGAAACAGTCGTCATGACCCTGCCAATAAATTTCTCCTCCACAAAATCAAAAACAAGGGTTCTCGATAACACTTTCACATTTCCTATAAAAAAACCAATTATGATATACGTAAAAAAAGCAAGTAACACTGATTTGGTTAAGCTGAAAAAAACTGTTGAAACACCTAATAAAAGGATGGAAAATAATAGGTTTTTTTGCGAGTTCATTTTTGCTGCAAGAAAAGTACATATCATTGCCGATAGTAAGCTTCCAATCCCAGCTCCGCTGTCGATGAGACCTAATGTAGTTCCAGTCCCATTTAGGACGTGATGATTAAAAGGGGCAATGAGTGCATTAATTCCGTAAAAATATGGCAAAGTGACGCTTGTCGTTAATACAAAAAATTTCGCTTTTTTATTTTGAAGGAAATAGGTCCACCCCTCCCAGAAATCAGTGGTGTATTTCTTAAGGGAAAATGGATGGCTTTCCTGTTCCCCAGTGAGTGGATTCGGCCGTTTGATTAGCAGAAAAAAGATGGCGGCTGGCAAATAGGACATTCCTGATAATAGAATGGAAAACTCCATTCCAATCCAGTCGATTACGATTCCTGCAATGACTGCCGATGCCAAGAGGCCTACCTGCCAAGCACCTTGAACTAAGGCAATCCCTTGGCGGTAATGATCTTTATCCAGGATGGATTTTAATATGCTTTCTTTCGTAGGTTCTAAAATATACCAGGCAATATAGCTAAAGAAAATCGATATTGAAAAAAAAGAAATAGAAAAAACCCCAGCGTAGAAACTTATGGGAATGATGAGGATTGCCATAAGCCGCACCAAGTTGCAAAGTACTGCTATCTTTCGCTTGTCGTATCGGTCAATCAACACGCCGGCAAAGGGCGCTAAAATTACGGATGGAAACAGGGTGAGTACGAACATCTTGCCAACTTCAAAGGCGGAACCGGTTTTGCTCAAAATTAATACGATGGAGGTAAGTCCAAAAATTCCCTCACCTAGAACACCGATTAGAGTGGCAATAAAAAAATACAGAAAGTTTTTTTCCTTTACCAACAAATAATAATTTTTAGTCATCTTTACACATCCTGTCGAAGCAGATTTATTTAGTTAAAGAATACAGTCTGTTGGCAAAGGATGGTAATACATAAAAATTACAAGTTTATAAGAAAAAGTTATAATACAAATTTAAAACCGGTATAGAGTAAACTCTTTACCGGTTTTATAAAGCTTCGTCCAAATGTTTTAAAATCTCACTTGCTTTTTTTCTGTATGCATCCTTATAAAGTAAATCGATGCTTCTTTGGAAGTATGGGTCATCAATGGATTTAATAATAGCAGCAGGAGTAGCGTGTTTTAGCTGTGTCGATACCATACGTGGGATAATAGAGGAACCAATCCCCTTTGTTACAAAAGTAACGATGGAATCATTAAATTCTAATTCTATTAATGGTTTGAACGATAAACCCATCTTTTTATAATACCTATCTACAAAAGCTGCCGGATAAAACAGCCTCAACAAAGTATTCCATTTGTTTGAGTGTAATCAAATGTTTCAACTCCTTAGAATATTGGAGATTTTTCCCTATACATTATTTTCAATCAATAGTTAAAAATTGTAAAGTTTTACAGGAGTAACACGGTATGTTATACCTTCCCTAGAAACATTCGATAAAAAGGAACTTGACAGAATGTTTATTCAATAGTAATATTTTAAATGCAAATAATACTTGATGATTTTTTTAAAAATAAAACCCTTTAGCATAACGTTAATGTAACCCATGGGCCTTATGAAAAAGGGATAGTCTAGAAAAATCATATAAGCATCCGTTTATTCATGAATTACATACAATAAAGGTAGACTATTTAAAAGCCTGATAGGCAGTTAAAGGTAAACCGGCAATCTTCAATGTTTAATGGTATTAACATGACCATTAGCTTGAGAGTTTGCCGGTTTTTTTGTTCTAAAAAACTAAAATAGATTCCTATTCTTAAAATCTATGGGGGAGAGAGAGAGTGTGTCCCATTATCTTGAGTTAATCACATTACCAGCTGTATTTTTCATCATTCTTGCCTTATCCATGGTAAGCGCCATTTTCCTGCAATGGGAAAAGGTTCCCTTATACTATATTCGTTATCACATCGGTATCGTATCATTATCTCCAATCGTCGCCTTGTGGGGGCTTCTCTCTAACAAAGGATCGGTGTTGTATGGACCTTGGCGTTTTGACTCCCTTTCTTGGCTTCTGGCCTTTTTTGTCTTGACCCTTGGGTTGATTGTGCAGCGCTTTTCTGTTCGGTACTTATTTGGCGATCGTTTTTACCGAAGCTATTTTACTTTACTCACACTCACTACAATTGCTGACACCCTTGCCTGGCTCAGCAATGACCTTCGACTAATGTTGACCAGCTGGGGAGTCACCCTTTTGGCACTGACGTTGCTGATCCGATTAAATAAACAGTGGCATGTGGCCAGAAAGGCAGCCGCCTTTGCTGGTCGGCTATTCTTACTCAGCTGGATTATCCTGCTTCTGGCTGTCATTTGGATGACACAATCGACAGGACAATGGCAGCTATCACTTGTACTTGAAAAAAATAATCTTGCGCAACTTGCACCATGGGAAGTAACCTGTATCAACCTCCTATTAATAGTGGCGATGATGATTCCCGCAGCACAGTTTCCTTTCCAACGCTGGCTGCTCGACACGGTCGTGGCGCCAACGCCTGTTTCTGCTGTCATGCATGCCGGTATTGTCAATGCCGCTGGTCTTATGTTTACTCGATTCGCTCCGCTTTTTAGTGGTGATTCGGCACAGCTGATTTTACTCGTTTTGTCTGGTTTTTCAGTATTGTTGGGGACCGGAATGATGCTTGTCCATGTCGACTATAAACGGCAGCTGGTCGGCTCCACTATCGCTCAAATGGGATTCATGCTGATCCAGTGTGCATTGGGAGCTTATTTGGCCGCCATTATTCATGCGATTTTACACGGCCTGTTTAAAGCGAGCCTCTTTCTGCAGGCTGGTTCCGCCATCCAGCACAGCAAAACTCATTCCTTCAAGCACCATACGTTTCCCTATTTGTGGGGGATCACTGGGGGGATTTTAGGTTTCATGACGGGTATTGGCTATTGGCTGACTTCTGGCGGTGGGGGTTATCAAATCATCAGCGCCCTCATTTTAGGCTGGTCCGTGATAATAGGTTGGTCCGGACTGGTTGCTTTTGGAAACGGCCGGATTGGCCGGTTGGCAGGATTTATCACCCTTGCCGCAGCCATTTTGATGTTCAAATTCATCCACATGGCCTTAGAGAAGCTGCTGCATGAAACAATCATGTCTGGGATGCAGCCTCCCGCACCTGCCACCATCTTGGTATTGTTTATTTTGCTGGGAGGCAGTGCTTTTGGTTTATGGTTAGCAAACAATCGCTCCTCAAAGGCATTTACCATCATTTATCTTTGGCTGGTGCATTTGGGTGAGCCGCACAAAGAGGTAGTGGAAAGCCACCCAACCTATTTGGCAAAATCCTTTTCTGACAGGGGGTATTTTAGATGACAACGTCATTGGCTGAAACATTAAATTGGGAAAAACGAGTTGTCGAGTTTTCGATTCAGGATGTAGTAAAAGCTGCTAGCGAAGTCATTGTACCGCTTGGGCCGATCAGCAGGTTTGCCGCACGCAGCCCCTGGGCCGGTTTGGAACAGCAATCATTTGAACAAATCGCGCGCCGGCTCAAGAATATATCTGATCTCGAGCTATTTCCTGATGATTCTATCCTGCAAATGGCACGGAATCAAGGGGAAATTGATGTAAATTTTTTAGAAGAAGGGCTGCAGCAATGGCTGGAGCGGCACTCTTTCGGTCTACCGCGTACAGCAACGGAGGCATTTTGCCGCGCGGCGCTTACACAGGAACTGCCGGCTCATGATCTGACGGCACTTCCTGAAGTGAAACGATTGGCAAAGAAACTGAAAGGGTTTAAGTTTCATCTGAAGGCAAGACCATCCGTCAAAACGCTCAGTCAGCGGTTTGGACCGATAGATGGCGAGTGGGCGTTAGTCGAACTGAATCGCCATATGATTAAATGGTGTAAATTGTTCCTGGATGAGTCCCAGGCTGTCTGGCCGATGCCAATCCGCGAGGAAGGTTTTTATTCCGCATGGCAGCAAATGGCCACCTTAGACCCTGCCTTAACGAAAAAGAAACGCAGCCAGATAAAGAATCTGCCCAAAGAAGCGGACAGGGCCTTAACAGAGGCATTATCCCAATTAGGTATTGCTTATTCAGAGAGGCAAGAATATCTTGAAGCCCATTTGCTTGCCCTGCCAGGATGGGCGGGAATGATGCAATGGCGTTCGCAGCAAAATATACAAGAACGTTCCTTGCTTACTGATTATTTAGCTGTACGAATTTCAATGGAGCTGGTATTCTTGAAGCCTTATCTTCCTTTGCCCGAGCAGGGGACGGAAGGAGAAGTGCAACTGGAAACGCTCATTTCTGCCTGGCTCCATTGGGGGAACTTATCCATCAATCAGTGGTACCGATTACCCGCTGCGGAACAGGGGGCACGTTTGAACCTTGCTTGGCAGTTCGATAAAATTACTCGAAATAGACTTTGGCTGGAAGCTTGGGAAAAGACGTATGAAAACCAGTTAAAAGAAAAATTCGTTTCGACGAAGCAGAGGACCTCTGTGCAAAAGAAAGCTTTAATGGCCCAATTCGTTTTTTGTATCGATGTGCGGTCAGAGCCTTTCCGCCGCAAACTGGAACAGATAGATGGTTTTGAAACCTTTGGTACAGCTGGATTTTTCAATTTGGACATTGAAACCTGCAAACTGGATCACCCTCATAGCCATCCATCCTTGCCAATCATCTCAAAACCGCAATTTAAGGTAAGAGAATATTTGCCTGAATCGCAATACCAAGCGTTTCATGAGCGTACAGAGGCAGTCCAATCACTTTCAGGTACATTCAAACAGATGAAACACAACCTGCCTGCCAGCTTATTACTGCCAGAGGTGAGCGGACCGTGGCTCAGTATACAGACTTTGGCGCGAACCTTTTTACCAAGGAGTACTGGCAGCACTTTTAGGAAAATACTTGAGTCATGGATCAAGAAACCCGATGTGAAATTAACGCTTGACCGAATGGAACACACAAGCACGGAGTTACCGGTCGGTTTTACAGAGGGAGAGAAAGTGCAATATGCGGAGCAGGCTTTAAAAATGATGGGGCTCACCGATCATTTCGCTCCATTCGTGGTGATATGCGGACATGGGAGCCGCAGCGTGAATAATCCATATGCCGCTTCGCTCGATTGCGGGGCATGTGGCGGGGCTTCGAGCGCTTTTAATGCGCGGGTGCTGGCGGAATTGTGCAATCTTTCCCATGTACGCCAGGCCCTGGATGAAAGAGGGATCTCGATTCCAAAAGATACTGTTTTTGCAGCCGCAGAACATATTACATCACTGGATGAATTAAATTGGATTTATCTGCCACAGCTTTCGGAGCAGGCTGAACAAGCCTATAAACAAATCCAAGCCGTGCTGCCAAAGGTGAGTGAGGAGGTAAATGCCGAGCGAATCTCGAAATTGCCGAATTTCAAAAATACCTTCAAACATCCTAAAGCGGAAGCCGAGCGGCTTTCAGAGGACTGGAGTGAAGTGCGTCCGGAATGGGGGTTGGCACGTAATGCGGCGTTTGTCATCGGGGAACGAAGCTTGACCAAGGACTGCAATCTGGAGGGAAGAGTGTTTCTCCATAACTATAACTGGAAAAAGGATAAAAACGGTTCACTGCTTGCCGGTATCATTGCTGGTCCGGGAACGGTTTGTCAATGGATCAACCTGCAATATTACGCATCCACCGTGGCTCCCCATTATTATGGCAGCGGCAATAAAGTCACCCAGACCGTAACCGCTGGAATTGGAGTAATGCAGGGAAATGCCAGTGATTTGTTATCTGGGCTGCCATGGCAGTCGGTCATGCAATCGGACCAACAAGCCTATCATGCTCCATTAAGGCTGCTGGTGGTCATCCAGGCACCAACGGAATATGTGGAAAGATTGTTGAATCACGATCGGGCCTTTCGGCAAAAAGTCCAAAACGGTTGGCTTCGTCTTGCGTCGATTGATCCGGAAGGAAACTGGAAAAGCTGGTCTTAGTGCGCCTCGGTTTATATGAAAAGTACTAACTTTGGATTAAAATAATATAGCCATATATATAGTAGAAAAGGGTTGAAATCAAGATGGAGAAGTCAAAAGGATCGATTGAAGCCGAAATTAGTAAAGCCTTAACGCAATGGGAGAAAAGTTATCTTGGCCGCGGTTCCATTGCTGTGAAAACGAATATTTTACGGGATATGGTGATTGTGACACTGAATGGAATACTAACCCCTGCTGAATATGCCTTATGTAAGGACAAAGAGGGATTATTATCAATAAAAATGACACGAAACAGCCTAGTGGAGTCAGGTCAAGAAGATTTAAAGCAGATTATTTTTTCGATAACTGACCAAGAGGTAACCAGTTTTTATACCGACATCAGCACCCAAACCGGTGAACGGGTCATGGTCTTTAAACTTTCAGGGGACTTAGAGAAAAAACTATCCAATGGATGAGGATTTGAACGGATTTAATTGATAATGGGGTGAAAGTAATGAATACCGACGAAAAGAAAAAAGTGCTGTTTGTGATGGGATTGGAGCAAGGACCGGAACGGATTCTAAACCAAATGAGCGGCCTTACACCGGATCATATCTTAGTCATGCAAACCTATGGAGCAGTGATTGAACCCTTTGGTGATCTCATGCGGGACATCATCCTTGCTGTTAATCGGGACAATGTCGAAGAAATTTTTGTTGCCGCTCCAGAAGTTGATCAAAAGAATGTAAAAGAGACGCTAAAAAAAATGTATGCTAATCAAGAATTACAAGAGAAAATTCAAACATTGGATTATCTGTTTAAAAATTGCAAGCCCGAATATCAAAATACCAGCATACGAGAATGGCTGGAGGGTGGCAAAACTTCAGCCAATAGTAAGCAAACGAATGCGGAAGTGATTCGAAACCATCCATTGCTGCCCTCTAATGTCAAAGTGACGGAAGTAATGATGGAGAGCGAAGATCAATCAAAAATGGCAAAACTGATTTAAACATGGACGTCCTAAAATCGGCAAAAAAGGGGCGTCTGCCCATGGAAAAAAAGAACAATCTATTTTAAGTATTTATGAGTTTTAACCTGAGCCGTTTATATGTCAAATTCAAGGATCAGTCCACAGGAACAGATTGTCAATGCCCTTATTTCCTTTACTTCTTTCTAGGCTCTCGGAATGATAAGCCTTCACTAGACGAATGTCTGCCAAAACTCTTCCTAAATTGGCTGAAAATCTCGCCATTTCATCCTGGGTTAATTTTGAGATTTTATACATTTTTTGTCCTAGCGGCATAATGACCGCTATCGCAAGCGGCACGGCGATTAGCATAATCAAGGTCATTTTCCAATCAATGAACAGGAGAATCACGATAGAGCCGATGATGGAGATCAACCCTGTGATAAATGTGATTAAATGCTGTTTTTTTAACGTTTTGATTGTGTTGTATCCTGGGTTATCCGGCTCATCGTATCTCCGGACTGATGCTGGTCAAAATAAGGGAGAGACAGATGGAGAATTTGTCCCCAAAGTCTTTTTCTAATCGAAGCGATGACATATTCACCGAGATAAGTCATTAAATAATAGGAAAATCCCGAAGATACCGTTTGCACGATAAAAGCAGCCGCTAATAAAAGGATGACAGATATTTCTAACGCAGATTCTGAGAGTTGGTTGACTAATGATTTTGTAAAAAGCGGGACAATTAAACCGGCACCTGTTTCAAGGAGGCTCAGAATAACCGCCACGACAAAAATTGTGACGGGTGGCTTTGATTGTCTAAGTAAGTGCCAGAACGTACGAATGTGGTCTGCTTTAGGAAGGTTCTGTTGTTTCGTTTCCATTATTTAATTTCACTCCTTTTTTCTCCAAGTAAAAACCTAATGCACGAGCAAGCCATTCTTCCTCTTCGGATGAGAAGGGGGAGTGAAATAGCCATGCATCCTCATTAACTTCTTTACCAGAAATTTCTCGGACAAAACCTAACGTAACATGAGAAGCAAGTGAAAAATAAAAATACGGATATTTTTTATAAGGTGTGACGAAAGAAACCTCGATAAATATGAAAAAGGTTGAGACATAAATGTGTGGATCCCAACCGTAACAGGTAATTATCTATAAATCATTCACTCTATAACAACTCTTTTACATGAAAAGTGTCGATTATAAATGTGACTTTTTTTAAACGTTATTCACTATATTATGTGACTTTTGGTTGGTAGAATTACTTTGAAAATAAGGAGCATAATTTTTCAGAAAAACATTATTTTTAAAAAGGGGTAGATCATTATGACTTTTCTTAAAGGATTATTACACAGTTTATTTAATCTTGGCGCTTTTTACCCGTTAATTATAGCAGTTTTAATATTTGGAATAATGTGGTTAATTAGAAAACGCAGGACACAATAGACCACGTAGTCTTTTTAAAAGGTTTGATGTATGAAGGAAAATATGAAAGATTAGAATAAGATAAAAGAAAATCCATTAAAATTGGCGCAACTGTGGAAGTATTCAATCTGAAGCTCAGAGGTTATGTTCTGAGATTATCTTTTGGCAACCCATCAGAAAAAAGCCAGGCACCGCCTTATTGGAGTGGTGCCTGGCTTTTTGTGGTATAGTTTAAATATTTACTATATTTATTCACAAGAGGGTATGGAATGAAGGTATATAAACTTAAACGTCAATTTAATGGCTATAAAAAAGGGACTCAGTTTTTCTTAATTAGTGAATCTGAATTTATTGGGGTTAAAGAGTTTGTTTTTAGGACCGATGATTTAGCGAATCGGATATCAATCGGTGAAAAGGAACTGATGAAGTATTTTATTTTTATAAAAGAAATCTATTGAATGAAGAACCCTGCAAAAATAAAAAGGGTGTTTGAGCATTGGTTTAATAATACTTGAAATGGTATAGGATGAAATTTATCGTGTTGTGATAAGAAGGATAGAAATGGAGAGAGCCTTTATGACTAAATTTATCATTAAAGATGAAGTTTGGACCTTATTCCCGCATGCAAAAATAGGCGTTGTTATTTGCCACGGGATAGACAATTCTAAAAGGGACGTTGAATTGTTTGAGAAGCTGCTAGATTGTGGGTCATTTTTTTTGAATAAAAATAACATAACAGGCAGCTGCCTAATTAGACGATTGTATGAAAAATTCATATCAAATAGGGCATATACCCAAGAACTTTTACCCAAAAATACATAAACTTTACTGTAAAAAGAAAAGAGGAGGAAGAACATGATCCCTAATTATTATACCCCTTATATAATGGAAGACAGGATTGGTTTAGGTGGACCAGGCTCAGGTTTTGGTTTCTCTCCGGGTCTTGGTTTAGGTGGACCAGGTTCAGGTTTTGGTTTTGGGCCAGGTCTCGGATTCGGAGGTCCAGGGTTTGGTTATGGCTATCCGCATTACCATCACTACTATCCGTATTACCATCATTACTACCCATACCACCACCACTACTACCCATACTAAGATTTGCTGATTAAAACGTACAACTAATATGAAAAGACGTATCTGCGAAACAGGCATTTCTACAATGGTAGAAACGCCTGTTTCTTTGAGTTAGCCATGCATTTCCTTATTCTAATCCACCAATGTTTCCTTTTATTTGTGTCAACATTATCTTAAGAGAATGGATTTGTTCTTCAGTCAGCCCTTGAACAATATCTTTCATTGTTTGCTGTTCAATTTTTTCAAGATCGTAATAAATCGTCCTAGCTTTTTCAGTTAGAAAAATGGAAAGTGAACGTCTGTCATTATGCTCCTTTGTTATTAAACCTTTGGCCAGCATGTTGTCTAACATTCTGGTAATACCAGGAGGATCTTTCTCGGATCTTATGGCAAGCTCCCTCTGACTTATGCCTTCCTCCTCCATTAATCGTGATATTAACACAAATTGTTCAGGCGTAATATTGTAGTCTTTTATTCTTCGTGCTAACAAATTATTTAAATTTAATGCGGTTCTATTTATTAAATAACCGATGGATGAGTCCAGTAAACTTTGTTTCATTTTTTATTTCTCCTATAGAAAAATTTCGCACTATTAATACTATTTTATAAAAATGTAACGTCTTTATAAAGGTACCATAAGCCAAAAAGTAAAACTATTAAATTATCCATAAAAACACAAATAACATTCATAAGATTCAAATAATTAATTCAATTTAGATTATTATTATTGACACCACTATTTACCAGTTGTTACAATGATTTCAAATAGTTGTTATGTTAACTATTAACGAAACAACTATTTTTTAACGCGTAGTTTGTAAACGTTTACAACGGAAGGGAGGGAGATCATTAACCGTTATTTCTATGAATTTATCAAAAACGAAAAATACCTTTAGGAGTGACGAATAATGGTAAATCCACATTTTTTATCCCAGTTGGCACATGTTGAACTGCTTTCCCCTAAACCAGAGGAAACAGTCCAGTATTTAAAGGAAGTATGGGGGCTGGAAGAGACAACAAGATCCGGACAGTCTGTCTATTTAAGAGCGTGGGGAGACTTCTTTCATCATTCATTAAAAATCACCGAAGCTGCTGGACCTGGCTTAGGCCATATTAGTTGGCGAGCCGACAGTGAATGCGCCTTACAAAATGTTGTTAAGCATTTAGAAAAAACGGAACTAGGCAAAGGATGGATCGAAGGAGATTTGGGGCATGGGAAAGCGTATAAATTTATGACTCCTGGAGGTCACCTTTCCGAGGTGTTTTGGGATGTGGAATGGTATGAGGCACCTGAAGGAAAAGCAAGCGTTTGGAAAAATCGCCCCCAAAAGCAGGTGCGCCGGGGAATTGGGGTCCGCCGCTTAGACCATGTTACGGTATTAACGGATAATACAACTGTGGATCGCTTATTCTATCAGGATTTAGGGATTAAATACAATGAAGGGATTTATTCCGATTTTGGTGATGAGATTGGCGCTTGGATGTCTGTGACGAACCTTTCACACGACATTGCGTTTATTAATGCGGGATTTAAGGGCGGCTTCCATCATGTATGCTTTGCGGTAGAGAGCCGGGAGGAATTGCTGACTGCTGCTGATACGATCCGCGAGCATGGTTACGAAATTGAATCCGGCCCAGGTAAACATGCCGTTGCTGAAGGGCTAAACTTATATGCAATTGAGCCTGGAGGAAATAGAATCGAACTGTATGCTGGGGCACATTTAATCTTTGCGCCTGATTGGGGTCCGAAAAAATGGATTATTTCTGAAAATCCTAATGATGCCTGGTCCAGCTATAATCTATTTAATCCAGATGGAAGTTTAAAATACAGCTAAAATGAAACAGTAATCTAAGAATCTACAACCATAGAAAATAGGAAGGGTGCGTTATCGATTATGTGGCATTTTTGGCCAGAAAGCTATATGTGGTCGTATCAATTAGTGCGAATTATTGGGCATTCTAATTTTGGCGGTAGTAACTTTAGTGAATGTTTACAAGCGGCAGAACGAATTAAGATGGGAGATTATGATAGCTGGTTCACAGAGTGGACGAGATTAGGTGACAGGGTTTTAGCTCAAGGGCACGAGGCATTTGATCAAGGAAATCTCGTTACAGCGAGGGCTCATTTCTTGAGGGCATCGAATTATATCCGCCTGGGTGAATTTTTCCTGCAGCCTAATGATCCTAGGAAAATGGACACGTATTTAAAGGGAATTGAAGTGTTTCGAAAAGGGGCAAAATTGATGGAAAATCCCCCAGAAATCATCGAAATTCCTTATGAAGATTCTTATCTTCCTGGTTATTTCTGTCGTGGCCCTCAAGCAGAAAAATCCCCAGTAGTGGTGATGTTCGGAGGACTTGATTCCACAGCAGAAGAGATCTATTTTGCTTTATCCCAAAGTCTTTACGATCGTGGGTTGGGACTGATCGCAGTAGATGGTCCAGGTCAAGGTGCTGCCTTAAGATTAAACAAGATTGCTTCCCGCTTTGATTTTGAAGTGGCAGGTTCTGCCGTGGCAGATTGGGCGGAGAATCATCCTAACATTGATTCTGAACGGATGGCGATCATGGCTTGGTCGATGGGCGGATATATGGCCGCCAGGATTGCTGCATTCGAACCAAGGTATAAGGCTTGCGGTATCTATAGTGCAGTTTATGATTATAACGATATGTGGAAAAATAGGCCAGATCATCATCCGCTAGCCGCAATACTGCAGCATGTAATAGGTGTAGAAAGTATGCCTGAAGCACGGGAAAAATTGAAAAACTACCATTTACGCGGCGTAGCAGAAAAGATAACATGTCCTACTTATGTACTTCATGGTGAGGAGGATCAACAAGCGAATGTTGATCAGGCCTACCGTGTCTATAATGCCTTAACCTGCCAAAAGGTATTAAACATTGTTACACCTGATAAAACAGGTGCCGCTCACTGTCAATCGGATAACCTAACACAAGCCTTTCCATTATTTGATTGGATTCAACAACAACTTAATGCAAGGCTTCCAAAGAATGAGTTAGTGAGCAGTAAATGATTCCTTCATTAAAAAGGTGTATGACTACCGATTGAATTTAGAATATTCAGTAAAAGGAGATGTCTTAGTGGCAAAGATGAATAAGGTTCTAATTATCGGTGGTGGCATTGGTGGATTATCTACGGCCATTGCACTACAAAAAAAGGGTGTCCAAACAGAAGTATGGGAAAAAAATAGTGAGTGGAATGTATATGGGGTTGGAATCATTCAAGCGTCCAACCAATTACGGGAATTAGGCGTATTGGGAGTAGTGGATGAATGTTTGGCAAAAGGCTGCGAATTTCCCGGCTGGCGGTTTTATAATGCAAAGGGTGATGTGTTAACAGAAGTTCCAACTCCTCGAGCTGACAACTATCCAGCGAATAATGGAATTTCCCGCAGAGAGTTGCATCAAATTTTGCTGGACAATGCCATTAAATATGGTGCCACTATTAAAATGGGCCTCACTTTTTCAAAGATAGAAAATCGGGAAGATTGCGTGTATGTAGAATCTACTGAGGGTATTTCCGGAGAATACGATTTATTGGTTGGAGCTGATGGAATTAGATCACAGGTTAGAAGCAAGGTTTTTGGGGAGGAATACCAGCCTAATTTTGTTGGGCAGGGCGGCTGGCGATACCCAATGGAGAAACCAGAAGGCCTTGTATGGGGCGGTCTTGTTTACGGTGAAAAAAATAAAGCGGTCATCGTCCCAATGGGCCCTGATTCTATCTATCTTACAGCTGTTTCTCCTGAGGCACGTGATGCCCATATGCCGGAGAATCAACTCCACTTGTTAATGCGTGATCGATTAAAAGAGTTTGGCGGTATTGTGGCAGAATTGCGGGAAAAAATTGTGAATCCAAAGGATGTCGTATACCGGCCATACGAGGAAATATTAATGCCGGCTCCTTGGTATAGGGGGCGTGTCCTGCTTATTGGCGATGCTGTCCATGCGTCTCCGCCACAATTGGGCCAAGGTGCAGCACTTGCCATTGAAGACGCCGTCGTCTTAGCTGAATTAGTGGCCCGTGAGGAGGATCTTGATCGTTTGCTTGCTGAATTTATGAATCAAAGGATAGAACGGTCAAAGTTGGTCGTTGAAACCTCTGTAAATTTGGTTGAATGGGAGAAACTCGAATGGGAAGGCAAGCTCGACCCTAGCATTAATCCATCGGCTACATTCGGCCAAGCCTTGAAAAAGATGACAGAACCCATTCTCCAAAAGAAACACTAGAAAACTAGTAACCTAACAAGAGGAATTCTAAGAAAGGTTCCGTAGACATAGCATAGAAAGGATTCCTCTTTTAATAAAGCAGTGTTACATATTTTGGAGCAGGAGGTTGTTCACTATGAAATTTATTGATTTAAGCGTTGCCATTGAAAGTAAGCTTCCGTCTGACCCGCCTCAAATGATTCCTGAAATTGATTATCAAAACCACGAAAATCAAATCAACGACATGTTAAGTTTTTTCCCAGGGGCAACGAAGGAAGACCTTCCTGGCGGGTTGGCTTGGGCACTGGAAAATGTAAAGCTTACGACACATTCAGGAACACATGTTGATGCACCTTGGCATTATCACCCGACGATGAATAATGGTGAGAAGTCATGGACCATCGATCAGGTCCCATTGGAGTGGTTTTATGGAGATGGAGTCGTCGTGGATTTTACGGACAAACCGGATGGTTATGCGACCACGATAGATGATTTTAAACAGTATTTCGAGAAAATAAATTATACCTTTAAAAAAGGTGATATCCTTTTAGTCCACACCGGTGCCTCTAAAAAGTGGGGCACAAAAGAATACTTGACAGCAGGTTGCGGGATGGGGCGCGATGTCACCTTGTGGCTGATTAATCAAGGCATACGCACGATGGGAACGGATGGGTGGAGTTGGGACCGGCCACTTGGGTTCATTGCGAAGGACTTTGCCAGAACTCATGATAAAAGTCTCATTTGGGAAGGTCATTTTGCCGGAATTGAAAAGGCCTATTGCCAAATTGAAAAACTAACCAACCTGGATAAATTGCCGCCTTATGGATTCAAAGTCTCTTGTTTTCCGGTAAAAATTAAGAGTGCTAGTGCCGGTTGGGTTCGAGCCGTTGCGATTTTAGATTAATGATAGGGAAGTGAATAAAATGTCTAAAGACCATTTGAAAAATAAAGTCATCTTAACGGTTGCCACAACAGGTGCTGTCACAAGAAGAGAAGATACCCCCTATTTACCTCAATCCCCGCAAGAAATAGCAGATGAAGTGTCCAAATGTTATCAGGCAGGCGCAGCGATTGCCCATATTCATGTTCGTGAGGATGATGGAACACCTTCAATGAATATTGACAAATTCAGAGAAACGGTTGCGTTAATCAGAGAACGATGCGATATTGTGATTAATCTTACTTCATCGGGTGGTATTGGATTAGACGAAGATGATCGAATTCGCCCGATTGTTGAATTAGTCCCCGAACTAGCTACTTTTGATGCAGGCACGATGAATTGGAGACATGAGACTGTTTTTGACAACAATCCTAAATTTCTGGAACGCTTAGGGAGCGAGATGGTGAATTTCGGTGTTAAGCCGGAAATCGAAGTATTTGATGCCGGGATGCTGTATAACGCCCTGCACTATATTAAAAAGGGAATGATTAAGGAACCGATGCACGTTCAATTCGTACTCGGTGCGCCTGGTGGAATAGCAGCAACGATTGAGAATCTAGTTTTTCTAAAGGGATTACTTCCCGAAAATACAACCTGGAGTGCATTTGGGATAGGAAGAATGAGCGTCCCGATTATGATGACAACGATTGCGATGGGCGGTCATATCAGAGTAGGGATGGAGGATAATATCTTTATTAAAAAAGGAGTCCTTGCGAAATCCAATGTTGAATTCGTTGAACAGGCAAAAAGGTTAGTAGCTGAAATCGGAAAAGAGCTTGCTACCCCTGACGAAGCAAGGGAAATCTTATCACTTACATCGGTTATTAAAAGTAAATAGCGACGTTTAAGGATATAAGACCCTCACAAGCTGTGGGGGTCTTTTTATAGCATGATAAAAAGCAACCGTTGCAACTCTTCAGGGTAATCAAGTTTGATTTTAGCTAGATTACATTTATATTTTTTGGTCATAATCTACATTTAGATTAATATTATCCTTAAATAATTCGTTAAATACCTCCAGAAAAGATTCTACTAACGGTGATTCCTCATTTTTCCTCCAGACCAGCGAAAGGTCCATTGCTGCATTATCATTTAAAATGGGTCTAAATACAATTCCAGAATTTCCATATTCAAGGGTTAGATTGGTGACGAGTGAGATACCCATACCCGTTGAGATGAGGGTTAGAATCGTAAATATCCCTTCTGCTTCTTGGACAACCTTTGGGCTAAAACCGGCACGATTACAAATCGAAATGATGGTATCAAAATAACCTGGTTCACTTTTTCGATGCGCCATAATGAAAGGTTCGCTTTCTAGTTCCTTTAAATTTATTGGGGATGTCTCGTTAGCTAAATGGTGGGTTGAAGGTAGTGCCACTACAAACGGCGCAAAGCCCACTAATCGTGAGTTCAATTGGCTGCTTTCAATTGGCGGACATACAAAGCCTAGTTTGATCTTATTTTCGTATAAATAACGAATCTGATTAGATGTTGACAAATGTTGTAAAACAATTTCAACTTTTGGATACCGTGAACGATAGGTCCGAATCAATTGTAAAATTAGTTTACTCAAAATCCCAGTATATCCTATATGTAATTGACCTTTTTCGCCTTGATGAATTTTTTGGACATCGATACGGGTTTTTTCGATTTTATTTAAAATTTCATAGGCTTGTTCCAATAAATATTTTCCCGCTGGTGTCAACTCTGTATGACGTTTTGTCCTTTTAAATAATTCAACCCCTAAATTTTTCTCCAACTGTGCTATTTGATGACTAAGAGGCGGTTGGCTTATATTTAAGCGTTGAGCTGCTCTGCCAAAATGGAGTTCTTCGGCAACTGCTATAAAATAGTGTAAATGTCTAAACTCCATAATTTCCTCCAATTTTACAAGAATAATATTTTTTAAATATTAAAACAACTATAACATGTATTAGACCAGCAATTACAATAAGTGATACCATTTTACCAGGAATAATTATTATTTTAATTTTATGAAAAATCAAAAACGAAGAAAAAAGACAAGGGGGAGGAGTAATTTGGATTCTTCTATACTTACTGTTAACGATTTATTAAACAGTTTGTTTTTCAATCATGCTAATAGGATCGCGGTACATTTTCCATCTAGATCATTCACTTACCGAGAATTACATAAACATGCTAATCGAGTAGCCCATGGATTGATTAAGCGTGGGGTGAAAAATAATACAAGGGTGGCTTTGCTTTTATCCAACACTCCCGAATATCTAGTAAGTGAATTAGCAATCTTCTTTGCGGGGGGAACCAAGGTCCCCTTAAACAATATGCTCAGAGAGAGTGATATTCTGTACATTTTAAATGATTCGGATGCAGAAGTCCTAATCGTGGAAGAACAATTCTTTCCCATAATCAAAAACATACAAATGGAATTACCCAAGCTTAAAACGATTATTGGTGTGGGCAGCGAGGGAAAATTACCGGATCAATTTATTTCATGGGAAACTTTTCAAGCAACTGAACCCGAATCTTTGATAGAGGTTCAAACAAAACCTACCGATCTCTCATTAATTCTATATACCGGTGGGACCACGGGAAAACCAAAGGGAGTTGTGCACACACACCAGGGAACCGTTTTGACTTTTCTTTCTATTGTGCTAGAGACAAACATGAAAGAGGATGAAAAAATTCTATTAACAACACCACTTCCACATGCAGCAGGGCTTTATTTGTACGCAGGTTTAGTAAAAGGAGCCCAAATATATATTGAAAGTAAATTTGATCCAGAGAACGTGCTGAAACATATAGAACAAAATAAGATTACGTTCCTTAGTGCAGTACCAACAACACTTTATCGTCTGTTCGATTTTATGGAAGGAAAGGAATTTGATGTTACCTCCATTCGAACCATTCAATATGGAACGGCACCAATTACAGCCACTCGATTGAGGCAAGGGCTCGAGATTTTTGGTCAAGTATTTCTACAAATCTATGGATTAACTGAAACTCAAAGTGCTGCGACATGGCTAAAGAAATACGATCATCGTTTGGATGGCGACAATTTGAAAGTATTGCAAAGCTGTGGCAAATCCACCATTATGAGCAGAATTAAAATTGTCGATGAAAGTGGGAATCAAGTAGGTCCTGGTGTTGAAGGTGAAATTGCTGTGAAAGCGCTGACAAATATGGTGGGATATCACAAATTATCTGATAAAACAAGTGAAACAATAAGGGATGGCTGGCTGCACACTGGCGACGTTGGGGTTATGGATGAAAAAGGATATCTTTATTTATTGGATAGAAAAAAGGATATGATCATCAGTGGTGGAATGAATGTATATTCATCAGAGGTAGAAAATGTAATTCAAAAGCACCCGGATGTCCGACAAGTAGCTGTAATTGGTATTCCTGATCAAGATTGGGGAGAGGCAGTTACCGCCTTCATTATCCCTAAAAACAACCAATTAAATGTTGAAGGCATTATGAAATACTGTAAAAACAATCTATCAAAATATAAAGTGCCCAAGTCGATTAACATTGTAGAGGAATTACCTCTTACCAATTACGGAAAAATAGATAAAAAAGCGTTACGGACACCTTACTGGGAAATGGTTGACAGAAAAATCTAATGATAAGGGGAGGATGAAATGAAAGACTATCAAACGATATCAGTAGAATGGAGTAAACCGGTTCTAAAGGTTGCTTTCAATCGACCTGAAAAAGCGAATGCCATGAATAAACAAATGAACGAAGAACTCGATTCCATAATAACTGAAGTTCGTAAAGATACAGATTATAAATTTATTGTATTCACTGGAAACGGCAAAGCCTTTTCGGCTGGTGCCGATATGAATGAGGTTTTGCAAGGAATAGAGAATAACTCTTTTAGCCGTTCTTTTATAAGGGAAGATCAACTATCAAGACAGGAGTTTTTAAGAAAGTTTGATTCTCTTGATCAAATCACTATCGCAGCGATAAATGGCCCCATGTACGGAGCGGGTTTGGCCCTAGCAATGGTATGTGATTTCCGTATTATGGCGGACCATGCCACGGCCTGTCTCCCTGAGGTTGAACGGGGGTTATTCTTCTCGGGAGGGGGGACACCTCGATTAGTCAATTTGATCGGCCCCGCTAAGGCTAAGGAGTTTATTATGTTGTGTGATGCAATTGATGCAACAGAAGCTTTAAAAATTGGGTTGGTCAACAAAGTAGTTCCATTACAAGATTTAGCTGCAGCAACGGAAGAATTAATAGGCAAGTTGAACCGAAGTCCATTTTCACCGATTAGACTAACCAAAAAGATTGTTAATGCAGCAACCCCGAGATTTGAAAATCTTCTCTTTTATGAGCCGGAACTACAGGAACAGATGATGCTTTATGGGGAAGCAAGGGAAGAAATAAATAAATTTGTTTCAAGCAAGAAAAAATAAATCATTTATTAAGATGAATAGGGAGGAAATAAAAAATGAGTCATGACTGTTTATACAAAAAATCATATTTTTCACGCCTAGGGGAATTTAGCGATTTAGTTCCTGATACGTTTAAGGCATTTGTCAGATTTGATTACCTGGCATTAAAGGGCGGGGTGATAAATTCAAAATTAAAAGAGTTAATCGCAATAGCTGTTGCTCATACAACGGGATGTCCCTATTGCATTGATGTACACGTGAAAAAAGCGAAATCTCTGGGAGCAAGCAAAGAGGAAATGGCTGAAGCGATTATGGTTGCAACTGCACTAAAAGCAGGATCGGCGCTCGCACATGGAGTAAATGCCCTAAATAGCTACGACAACATAGATGAAGAGGAGTTGTATAAGAAATCCTATTTTAGTAGGTTGAAAGAGTTCTCAGATCTTAATGGGGACGTATTTGCTTCATTTGTAGATTTTGATAAAAAAGCATTGAAATCCGGATTGCTCAGTGTAAAGGATAAGGAACTCATTGCAGTTAGCGTTGCCCATACAACAGGCTGTCCATATTGTATCGATATCCATACTAAAGGAGCAAAAAGATCGAAAGCCAGTAAGGAAGAAGTGGCGGAGGCTATATTGGTAGCAACTGCATTAAAAGCTGGTTCTGCCTTGGCACATGGTGTAAATGCTTTAAATGCGTTTGATGAATAAATTTGTTTCAAGACTTGGAAGAAATTATACACTTTGCTTTACAATTTTACGAGTGAAAATAAAATCCTTATTTTTATGGGGAGGAAGCCTACAATGGCAAAAAAACTTAGTATTTTGATTACCCTAATACTCACTATTTCAATTGGTTTACTAGGGTGTGGAAAGTCAGCAAATGAAACAAGTTCAAAGGATAATTCCGGAGAGAAAGATGTATACAAACTAAGCTTTAATATACAAATCCCAGCTACCCATAAATTTCATACAGATGTTGTAAAGCCATGGGCTGATCTTGTAGAAAAAGAAACAAATGGCAAAGTAAAGATAGAAATTTATAATAGTGGCGCTCTTGGAACCCTGGCTACCGCTTATGACGATATAAAGGGAGCTGTATATGATATTGGTTATGTAAGCCCGGGCCTTCATCTTGACAGTAATCTTTACCCATTAACAATAGGTGATTTGCCATTTGGGATTACAGATCCCATCGTTAAGGCAAAGGTTTTGGGAAAACTATCTGACAAATATATGAAAGATGCCTTTAAAGAAGCAACGCTTTTGACGATATCTTCTACGGACTCTTATCAGTTGTATAGTAAGGAGCCAGTAAAATCTATAAAGGACGTTAAGGAACAGAAAATTATTGCTCAAGGGGCAGAGAGAATCGAAACTGTAAAAGGCTGGGGGGCAGTGCCTGTATCCCTGGGTCTTGAACAAATTTATGAGTCTTTAGAAAAGAAAACAGTTAACCAAACAACCTACACATCAGTTGGTGCAGTTGGCCTTAAATTATATGAGGTTGCCCCCTATTTAACAAAAATTGACTTAGGTGCAACGACGCTCGTGTTTTTAATAAACACAGAATCTCTTAACCAGCTGCCTGCCGACCTTAAAAAACAATTTGTCGAAGAATTAGGCCCTAAGTTAGGGGAGATGACTGGCGAAATGTACAAAAGCCAAGCGGATTCAGCCATTAAAGAGTATGGTGAAAAAGTAAAAAGCAAGGGTGGCCAGGTGACTACATTAAGCGGTGAGGAATTAAAGGCATTTAAAAAACCTAGCGAGAAAATATGGAATCACTGGGCGGAGGAAGCAAACAGAAAGGGTTATTCGGGTAACGAGATATTAAAGGAATTTGAGAAATTAATTGAAAAAGAAGGCGTTGAGCTACCTTTTTGAGCTGTAAATAGAGTAGGTGCTATTTTTAACTAAAACATTTGGAATAGGATCTTTTGAATAAGTCAGCCATCTATTCAAAAGATCCTTCTTCCGTTCTGAACTTTTTTAAAGAAAGAAGGTAGAGGCATGCAGCTTTTAATAAAAGTTATACACCTCATCACTAACATCAATAAATGGGTATCTTATATTACCCTTATTATTATGATGATAGCAGTTACTTATTTTTCCATCTCAAGAACCACAGGACATCCTGTGATTGGGGATATTGAGTTGGTACAGTTTACGATGGTATTACTCATTATGGGTTCACTTGCACTAACGGAACAATCTGATTCGCATATTTCCATCGGGCTAATTGTAGATAAACTTCCCCCGCGTATCCAAGTTGCAATAAGTTGTTTTTCGCAGTTACTAATGACCTCGTTTTGTTTCCTAATTTGTTGGATTTTTATTACCAGAATAAATTTTTTGCAGGCTTCTGATTTATTAAAAATTCCCTTTTATCCTTTTAAGATTTTTATCATCATTGGTTTTTGTGGTTGGGGATTAGAGTCCCTCTTAAGGTTCATTAAATCAGTTCGAAGCTTTTCATAGGGAGTGAGAAAATGTCAGTTGAGATGGTTGGCGTTATCGTAATTATTTCAGTTTTTATACTAATGTTCCTTCGAATCCCCATTGCTATTTCGATGGCAATTCCTGCAGCTTTAGCCATCATCTACCTAAAGGGATTTAATACCCTGATGACATCTATTGATAGTATAGTATGGTACCAGAGTTATAGCTACACGCTTTCAACCATACCTTTATTTGTTTTGATGGGTAATTTTTTATATACAGCAGGTATAAGTGAGGAATTGTTTGATACATTTCGCAAATGGTTTGGAAAATTTAAGGGAGGATTAGGGCTTGCGACGATTGGATCATCGGCGATGTTTGCAGCTGCCTCTGGTTCGAGTGTAGCCAATACAGGGACAATGGGGGTCATTGCCTCAAAGGAAATGTTAAAAGCAGGGTACAGTAAAAGTTTAACTGGCGGTTCCATCGTGGCTGGTGGTGCATTAGGCATTTTAATTCCCCCAAGTACCACCTTTATCATTTATGGAATGATTACGGAACAGTCCATTGGTGCACTTTTAACAGCCGGCATCATTCCTGGAATATTATTGACCACTATGTTTATGCTTACGATTATCATTACTGTAATTGTAAAGCCAAATTTGGTTTCAAACAAAGTAGATGCGAGTGTAAGCTGGACAGAACGATTTATTTCTCTAAGGTCCAATTTAAGTATTATTATCATGTTTTTCATTGTATTGGGCGGCCTGTATCTCGGATTATTCACAGCTACTGAAGCAGCAGGTGTTGGTGCTTTCGGTGCATTTATTATTGGTTTGATGAGAAGGAAACTAACACTTGGTAAATTTTCTGAAGCAATTATAAGCACAATTAAAACAACAGGTTTTATGTTTGCCATTTTATTGGGCGCTTTCATATTAAATTATGTTTTGGTTATTACTCGGCTGCCTTTTTTACTTGCAGATTTTCTATTTGAGAAGGATCTTAGCCCAACAATGATATTTATATTAATCGTTATCATGTATATCATATTAGGTGCACTTATGGATTCTTTAGCGATGATGGTAGTTACCATACCTATTCTTATGCCAGTACTCGAAATGGCAGGATTTGATTTAGTTTGGTTTGGAGTCGTCATTGTTCTCGTCGTAGAAATGGCCTTAATTTCTCCTCCTGTCGGAATGAATTGCTTTGTCCTAAAAGGTGTTTCCGATGATTTGGAATTAGTGGATATTTTTAAGGGAGCATTAATTTTCATAATACCTATTGTAATTCTTATTATATTGATCTATATTTTCCCTGAAATTGCACTTTTCTTGCCTAATACCATGAAATCCTAAGGGCAATGCTGGGCACAGCAAGCCATATGGCTTCAAGGTTAAAAGGTTACACCATTTGTGCCATTTGTCTCCTTAATCGGTATTGGTTTTTTAGTTTATCTGATATCAGCCTGCCTTCGATTACCTAGATCCGCTTTATGATTTGGATGGCGGTTGGGGTGAAAAGAGATTAGGAAGAGAGTTGGCAGACGCCAACTCTCTTTTTTCCCACCACATAATATAGTAGCCTTCGCAAATGGGGCAGCATTTCCCAATATTTCATACGGATCCATTCCCGTATTCACAAGCGACATGCCAATATATAGACAGAGAGCACAGCCCGAAGTAAGTCGCGCTGCAACCAGGTAGCAATGTATCCAAAGCCATCTGGTCTCTCATTTGTTTCTTCATAAACGTGCCCCTTTACCTTACAACTAATTTTCACTAGATACCCATCGAAAAATCCTCCTTTTAAAAAAAGGTTTTACTTTTTCCATACTTATGCGTCAATGCTTGTCCTCTTTGAATTACTATTTCACTACAATCATTACAAAGAGATGATGAACAAGGATATAGTTGAATGGTCGATGTAAAGGGAAGGATCTTTTTAGTTTGGAAAAATGGCTAAATGGAACAAGTATTGGTTAAAATACGGGTTAAAACAAAGGAGTTGGAGGACATTCGTTTTCATGGTTCATTTTTTTCAACATTTTAGTCCTATAGGACAAGCATTTATCGCTACTTTATTTACGTGGGGAATGACGGCGATCGGGGCTGCGCTTGTTTTTGCAACAAAAACAATAAACCAGCGATTACTAGACAGCATGTTAGGATTTGCCGGAGGTGTCATGATTGCAGCCAGTTATTGGTCCTTATTGGGACCGGCAATCGAAATGTCAGCGGACCATGCCGTTGGAGCCTGGTTTCCAGCAGCATTTGGATTTATATTGGGTGGGGTTTTTTTATGGGGAATTGATAAGATTCTGCCTCATCTTCATCCGAATTCTCCACTTAGCCATGCGGAGGGATTTTATCCTAAAGCGAGAAAAAGAAGTACATTGCTAGTCCTTGCCATCACCCTCCATAATATCCCAGAGGGGTTGGCGGTCGGAATTTCTTTCGGCGCCGTTGCCAATGTGGGAACAGAAGCTTCGTTAGCGGGTGCTTTGGCACTTGCCTTAGGAATCGGCATTCAAAACTTACCTGAAGGAGTAGCGGTGGCCATGCCCTTAAGAGGGGAGGGAATGACACGTAGGAGGAGCTTTATGTACGGACAATTTTCAGGGATGGTTGAGCCGATTGCCGCTGTTATTGGTGCATTTGCTGTATCATTTATTGAGCCATTATTGCCTTATGCATTAAGTTTTGCCGCGGGAGCCATGATTTTTGTTGTTGCTGAAGAAGTCATTCCCAGCTCACAAGAAAAAGGCAATAAGGATCTGGCTTCTATGAGTTTAATGGTTGGTTTTGTATTAATGATGATTCTCGATGTGGCATTAGGATGATTTGGCTGTATGAAAAAGGGAGTAGCACTCTACTCCCTTTTTCATTTGATATCATGTGATATCAAATCTTTAAAGTTTATTTTACTGGACCATTCGTGATTTCAGTAAGTCTCGCATTGATAGCAAAGATTTTTGCGTTTACTTCTGTTATTCCGAATCCAGTCAATCGTTTTGAGTGCATGTCTAAATATTTTTCGGCCATTTCTTTTGTTTCAAACATATAAATTCCACCGGCCTCATTTGTGTCAGGACTCTCTGTCCAGATTTTCCACATGAATCCTTTTTCTTCATTAATACTTCTTGCTAAGTCCGAAAATGCCTCGGCCATCTCATCACCGAAAGGTCCACTCATTTTAAAATCCACTTGTAATACGTAAGACATTGTTTTTTCTCCCTGTAAAGTATGATTCCCCAAATGACCCTGGAGGAATCTAAATACTAGTTTAGTGGATCCTATCATCTAAAAACACCAATACTTTCTTGGATGTGTTGGATATCCAACACATATCTAAAAATGTTGAAAAAGTAGGCAAGATAACGTGTAAAAACTGGCCAGTAAATCAATTCTCACGTCATGTGGTTCTACATGAATCGGGCGGCTTATGCCAAGATTAGACGAACTTGTAGTTGGTAAGGTTAAGGCGAATATATTATGTGAACGACAATAATATTATGTGGTAACATAATATAATTAAGATGCAGGGCCGGACATGTTACTGCATGTTCGGTCTTTTTTATGATATGATTTGCATAATTCTATTTTTTTACCGAAATTATTGAAAAATAGATGTTAGAGAGGAATTGGAGCAAAGGAATATTATCCTTTTACGAATGTTTCTGTGGACTGATAATTATCAAAGAAATAACAGTAGTTTTGAATTTTTATAGAGGAGAAGTGTATTTTGATAAAGAATCTGCGAAATCTGCATCCGCTTACCATTAATGTTTTGGTCGGCACCATGTTCGGACGGATGGCCACTTCAATGAGCATTCCTTTCCTGGCGATCTACTTAACTCAAGTCAAGCACGTTTCCCCGTCTCAAACAGGGATAATTATTGCAGTAAGTTCCCTTGTCGGGATTTGTACTAGTTTTGCCGGCGGTTATTTATCCGATTGGATTGGCAGGAAAATCATTCTGTTTTTATCCGTTTTTTTGTGGGCAGCTGTTTTTGCCCTCTTCGGGGTGGCTGATTCTGTTGCTGGCTTCTTTCTTGCCAATGCTCTGAACGGGTTTTGTAAATCCGTGTTTGAACCGGCATCGAGAGCTCTTCTTGCTGACCTTACTGAGCCAAAGAACAGGCTGGCCATCTTTAACCTGCGCTATACCGCTATCAATATTGGAGTTATTTTTGGACCCATGCTTGGCTTTTATTTCGGCTCATCGGAAACGACTTTCCTATTCTTTATTGCAGCTGGTGTATATATCATCTATGGGCTATCGCTTGTGCTCACTTTTAGCAAGACCGGGTACAAGGAGAATACTGTGCAGATGCCTTCGCAAAAGAAAGCTACATTTTCCGAAGCAGTTATGGCAGTGAGGAAAGATAAGGTACTCCTTATGTCGTTGCTTGGCATCATTCTTGCCACAACAGGTTATGCACAGTTTAACTCGACGTTGCCTCAGTTCCTTTCTGGAGCATTTGGCCAGAATAAAGGGGCAGGCATGTTTTCGGGTTTCTTGATCCTGAATGCGATAACGGTGATCTCTTTGCAGTACCCGCTGCTAAAAATAGGGAAAAAGTATTCGCCGATTGTTTCCATTATGATAGGAAATATGCTTTGTGCGCTAGGGGTGTTTGCTTTTTCACTTGCGGAGTCGATTCCGTCTTGGGGAGCAGTCATCATTCTTTTTACCATTGGTGAAATTCTCATGTTTGCCATGACCGATGCCTTTATTGATTCCATCGCAAAATCAGATTTGCGAGGCACTTACTTTGGGGCGATGGGATTCACGCAAATTGGAAGTATCATCGGCCCGTCACTGGGCGGCCTTTTATTGGATCATTTCGGCTATGGGGATGCTGTCTCTGTATTTGGACTGCTAGCTGGATTGTCACTTCTTGGGGTTCCTGTCCTTTATGCGGTAAAAGTTGCGATGGGGAGGATGGCCAGTCAACGCTCCAAGGAGGTAGGTTAAACTTGGATTTCGAAAAACTCACATTCAATGCAGGCAGAAACTATTCATCTATGAAACTAGAGTAGAGTTGAATATGCCGACATAAAACAAATGATTTCATCATATTATCACCAATGAGAGGGTAAAGAGGTGAAAATATGATGCGTTCTGTTGGCAGAAAGTTCATCTGGTTTCTAATCGGCAGCACGATTTTTACTACCTTTGTCGGATATGTTCTATATAAGGCTGGACTCATTTCGTTTCCAAGAATTCCAGATTCTCAAAGAGCTCAGGATAATAAGGACCGTCATCGTAATAGAAGAGTTGGTAGAATTCGAGTTATTTAGAGTTTCCTTACTCATCACGTTTTAGTTTCTCAATTCATTATCTTAAATAGAGTCATATTTAGCAAAGGGCCAACAGTCGGGAATAAACTGCTTGCTCTTTTTATTTTGGTCCGGAAAAAAGCTGTCTGATTTTTTAAAACGGATTGAAATTCATTAATAAAAGGCCTGGATCAATGTGAGCCAGGCCTTAATAACTGCCGGCGGCGTTACAGTTGTTGTTGGCTCCACGATTCTTGGAATTTTCATTTTTTGCCCGATCGAAAGGAAGTCACTCGAAAGCTGATTGTAGGAGCGAGTGCTATCCACGGTCGTGTTAAACTTCCTGGCAATCTGGGTCAGCGTGTCTCCGACAACGACTGTATATGTATAATAGGGCAGATTTAATGCCTGTCCTACATAAATTGTGTCCGACGTTAACTTGTTTACCGTTTTAATATCCTTCACTGTTACATTAAACTTTTTTGCAATAACGAATAAACTATCACCGGCCTGCACTTTATATACATCATATTGTCCTGTCATCTCCACTTGGCCTGCAGCAGTCGTTTCCGCGCCTGCTTTTAAAGCGTCTGCACCGAAATAAATGGTTGTGATTAAAAAGGATCCAACCATCACCTTGGCGGCTGTAATATGTATATATGGGAATTTGTCCTTAATTAATTCATGGATTTGTACCTGGAGAGTTGCTTTACTGGAAGAGGAGGGCCTTAGCTCATTAGCAAACTCCTCCAAATGTGGATCAAGGTAAACCACCAATGTAAATCCGCTACGATCCGGGATTAATTCATATTGTCTTATGTCCACTAAACCACCTCAAATTTGTAAATTCCTTTGCTATTATTTCTTGAAAAATTCTATTCATTCAGAAGAGGAAATAAAGTGGCTATATTGAGCCTTTAGACCTATGTGAACCGATTGGTAATATGCGGTAAAAACCTCTTTAAGGTTGTAATCAAAATTTTTTCGAGAAGAATATACAGACACTTTTAATGAGGCAAAGGAGAAGGCTATACATGGAAAACATTCAAAGCTATGAGATAAAGAAGATCGCTCCCGATCGGGATGAGTTTGAATTTATCCTCCACCTTGATGGCCAATTTACGGAGTTTGCGACTGAATTAGGGACCGTTCCGAGCGAAAAAAAGGATATTACCGCTTTGGCAAAGCAGATTATAAAGGATAAGTACCCGTATTTAAAGGTAGCCGCTATTAAAGTGATCCTCGGAGGGGTAGCCATCACTACAATTCCATTAACTACCCATTCATCCACTGCCCATGCGGAGGATTCAAATGGTAGCGCTCCTGCGCAGACGGCGCAGGCAGACTCGATCTATTACCATGTTTCAACTGGAGACACATTATGGGGAATCTCCAAGAAATTCGGGATAACGGTTGATGATATCAAAAGAGCAAACCTACTAACAACGGATATGTTGAAAGTAAATCAGCTTTTGATTATCCCTATGGCTTTTCATACGGTAGGCACAGGGGATTATTTAACGGTGCTGGCAAAAAAATACGGAACGAGTGTGGCGGGAATTAAGCAGGCTAATAACCTAAAGAGTGATGCAACATTTATTGGTCAAACCCTGATTATTCCCATAATAATCGGGGGAGGGACGGCCAATGGACAGGCCCAGGCCGCAATTCAGACACCTCCCCAAGACAAGACAGTTTCAACCCATACGGTTGCTGCAGGAGATACTTTGTGGGGGATATCTTCAAGGTATAAAATAGATGTCGATACCTTGAGGAAGGCTAATCAATTACAAAGCGAGATGCTGCCTATCGGTCAAACCTTAATCATTCCAACGACCCAAACAGGCGTACCGACTCCGGCCGTTCCATCCGAGCCCGCCAAAACAACAGGAACGGAGTATACCGTTGTTGCGGGAGATACTTTGTGGGGACTATCTTCAAGATATAAAATAGATGTCGATACCTTGAGAACGGCAAATCAATTACAAAGCGATTTCATTAAAGTGGGACAGGTATTAAAAATCCCAACAGCTCCGGCGGTCTCCGCACCAACACCTGTGCCAACCACAGCACCTGATCAGGTATTGGCAGCGGTTCAAAGGAATTTGCAAATTCTCGGGTATTATTCCGTTCCCGCGGTGACAGGAAGATATGACGACCCAACAACGGAATCCATAAAGAACTTCCAAGCGGCATATGGTCTTCCGATAACAGGCAAACTTAATGAAGCTACGAATACAGCAATTAACCATGCAGTCGTTAAAAAGAAGTTGATTCAAGACACAAATAACTATCTCGGCGTTCCTTATTTGTGGGGAGGAGTGACACCAAGAGGGTTTGATTGTTCAGGTTTTGTCTATTACATGTTTAATCAGCATGGTGTCAACATGGCACGTAATACCTCAGCAGGGTTGTATCAAACCGGGACAGCCATCGACCGTGCTCGGCTGCAGCCTGGAGACTTGGTTTTCTTTGCCGTAAATACATCTGGAACCATTTCTCATGTAGGATTTTACATAGGAAACAACCAATTTATATCAGCAACTAACTCAAAGGGGATTGACGTTCAACCATTAAATGTCGGGTATTGGGCTAAATATTACGTCGGGGCGAAAAGAGTCTATTAGCTAAGCCTAAAAACCGTGGATTTTGGTAACTTTCTGTATAAAAAATAGAGCAGCCCATCTCATGGCTACTCTATTTTTCATATTTTCTTCTCAAAAATATAACAGGCAATGCGGTCGGGCTCCAAGGTTATGCGGCATTCTTTTCAGCCATTACTTCCTTGCGTTGGACCGTTTGGAGAATGCTTCCTATGGCTAATCCAATTAATCCGGGAATCACCCAGCCGAAGCCCTGAGTTTGCAGGGGGACAAGTGCCAATAATTTTGAATACGAACCATGGAAAAATGTCGAGTTAAAGATATCCAATATGCTGAATAATCCAACCATGGCAATAGTCATCACATAGACCGGCCGACCGCGATATGGTAGCACATCATGGGAAAGTCCCAGCATGATTAGGGTAATGGCGATTGGATACAAGAATCCAAGCACCGGGACAGACACTTTTAAGATTTGCGACAGCCCCATGTTGGCAGCAAAACCGCTCGCCAAACAAAGGATGATGGCCCATCTGATATACGATAATTTTGGAAATACACTTGAAAAATATTGGGCACAGGATGTGATTAATCCGATGGAAACACTCAGACAAGCCAAGGTAAAAATAATTCCTAAAACAATCGTTCCGCCTTCTCCAAACAACTGTACCAAAACCGTACTTAATACATTCGCTCCATTATCCACTTTATCCGGCAACGAGGCAGATGCTCCAAGGTAGGCAATAATCACATAACAGAACGCTAACAGCAGGCCACTCACAAGTCCAAATCTGACCAAATAGTTTACTTGTAATGACTGCTTTGTTATGTTTTTGCTTTTAAAAATATTGGCAAACATAATGCCATAGAGTAATGGACAAAGAGCATCCATGGTTTGATATCCATCTAAAAATCCCTGTGAAATGGGATGGTCTTTATAGGAGAAAGACGCTTCTTTAAATCCAGGTAAATCTGTAAATAACGCTTTGATCAGCATAATGATAACTAAAAGTAATAAAGACGGTGTCAGAATTCTGCCAAACCGGTCGATTAATTTAGATGGTGATTTGACAAACCAAAAGACCAAAAAGAAAAAGACAACGGTATATACCAACAGACCAATCGGTGATGAGGTTATTGATTCTGGTAAAAAGGGTTTTGCACCCATTTCATATGACAGACTTCCTGCCCGCGGGATGGCAAGTCCCGGTCCGATTGCTATATAAATCACCATTGGAAACAGAAAAGAAAAAGCCGGATGAACTCTATTCACCAAAGCCTCAAACGTTCCTGCTTTGGCAATCGCGATAAAGCCTAATAACGCAAGGCCAGCATCGGAAAAGATAAAACCTGCCACAGCAAGCCAAACATTTTCGCCGGCAACATGCCCCAAATAAGCCGGGAAGATCAAATTTCCAGCTCCGAATAACATGGAAAACAACATAAAGCCAATAAACAGGATTTCCTTATTCGTTAACCGATTCAAGCCTTAAACCTCCATTGTAAATATTATATTAAAATAACATCTTATTCTATCAAATATTTATCCAAAATAAAATAAGAAAAAGTCGGGTGGGACAATAAAAAATAAACTAGAGCTCGGAACTGGAAAAAAGGGCACCCCGGTAGATGTGCCCTAAATTTTTGCTTAGAAGAGTGTTTAGATTATGCTATTTTAAATTGGGAAATGCTTGCTGGCGCATAGCCTCATACACCAATATTGCCGCTGTATTTGAAAGGTTCAGCGAACGAACATGATCATTCATAGGGATTCTCATAAAGTGATCTTTATTATTATTGAGCAAATCTTTTGGCAGGCCTGTCGATTCTTTTCCGAACATGAAATAATGTTCCTTTGATGCATCACTAAAATCAAAGGATGAATGTGGTTTTTCACCAAACGTTTCAATATAGTAAAACTCACCTTGATTTTTTGAGAAAAAATCATCCAATGAATCATAATACGTCAGGTTTACAGAATGCCAGAAATCTAAACCTGCTTGTTGGATCATTTTTTCATCCGTGGAAAAGCCAAGCGGCCGGATTAAATGGAGGGCTGTATCGGTCGCGGCACAGGTGCGTGCAATATTTGCCGTATTAGCGGGAATTTCTGGTTGGTATAGTACAACATGTATTGCCAAGACTGGTCACCTCTATCTTTATTTTACCCTCCAAATTATAGCATAAGGCAGCCAATATTAAGGAAATCAAGAAAGCTTTTTCTTTATTGTGTCAACATGATAAATGTATAGTATGAAAAAAACAAGCTAAACTAATTTTGCGAATGTAACAAGCTTCCTGGGGTGGTGAAGACATGTCAAAGAGGAAGAATGACGAGTTGAAGAAAAATCCTGCGATGCCAAAAACAGATGTGGAATTTGCGAATAGTGGACTTGAAAGAGTAGCATTACAAGCACAAGAGAGAAAAAAGAAATAGCCAGAAGAAAAGGGCACACCAGCAAAAGTGCGAGTGTGCCCTTAGTTACAACTGCTTTTACTGCAACCACTGATTTATCCTAGTTTGCAACACGTTTCTTTTCCTCTTGGTCCTTTGATTGATAACCATTAGCCCAAAATTCAGCATTCTTGATTCCTAAATTTGTTGAATTAAATTCTGGGTCTTTACCTTGCTTCAATTGCTCTTCATAATCCTTTAAAAAAATATTCGCTTGTTTCAACAGCATATTGTGTGTAAGCAGGCCCAGTCTCTACTCCTTTTAGCCAAAACTCCAGTTTTTTCATTAACAGTATGGAATCCTTGCTCAACGGAATATTGCTCATTCCATTTTTCCAGGATACTGATGTAATAGTCCCCAAAAATATTCCCTTAATTCCAATAGCGACCCTCCGATAAATAGGAAGCCAACATTCCAAATAGATCCCCAGCAGAAAGTCTTCATCATCCAAGAAATGCTTCAATTGAATGTTTCTCTATAAATTTATAAATCAACAAAATCAAAAGTTACAATACATCAAAAATAAAGTGAATAACTAGTAAAATCTAAATGATAAATCCATATTCTAGCTAAAATAAAGAGGTGTGGGCAGGCATTGGTATATAAATGAACAAGTAATATTTTACGTAAATCTTATTCGGAATTATTGATTAATATATATCAATTTTATTGTTGACTTAAAAATATAACACATGTTATATTGTTGTTAAATTAGTCAGATTATTTAAAAAAAGTGGAAAAATTAAAAAAATAAAACTGGTTAATATAGGATAACTGATGATAAAAATTGTCATATATTATCCAGGTGTTTTAACGCTTTAAAGGTGGTGATTTATTTGTAAGGTTTACATTTTGATAAAAATTATTATCTCTAATTGAAAAAAATAAAACCGCTTTAAGATATGACAACTTCCGTTTGCTCTATTAGTTACGCTAAACAACAATGAAACGAAGTTGTAAGAAATAGATATACATACACATCTAGCCGGCCCCCTTATTGGTAAATGGGCATGGAGATACAATCAGAAAAAAGAAAGCGATTACTTGTATTCTAGCAAGATTGAAAAATGGAAGATAAATGTTCCACTTTTGTTATTTTTAATGTAATAGAGGGAGTAAGATGTCTGTCATTTTGGCAAAAACCCGCTTCGGTTTGGTAGAAGGAATAAGAGAAGAAGAAGTTACTGTTTGGAAAGGTATACCTTATGCAGCACCCCAATTAACACGCTCGGATTTCGTCCGCCACAAGAACCAGAATCATGGGCAGGGGTGAGAGCAGCCAAGGAGTTTAGTTCGCCATGCCGATTGCAAAAGGGCTTTACCATAAAGCCATCCTGCAAAGCGGTACGGCCAGATGTAAGGTATCAGCTGAAAAAGCTAAAAAAATGACGGAACAGCTGCTCGCTCAACTTCAGGTGAATCTAGAAGACTTGTCAGCATTAGAGACGATTCCTGCAGAAACGATCCTACAGGCCATTACCATTTTTCCACGAACAGCATTCGGCCCTGTTGGAGATGACGTCATCATTCCCGAGCAGCCAGAAAAAGTGCTGGAGGAAGGCTATGCAAACGATATTCCGGTATTAGTCGGTACAAATAAGGATGAATCACTCCTTTTTACTCATTTTGATCCGATCTGGGAACAAATGGATCAAAGTAAGTTAAAACAGATCTTTGAACTTTCCTTCCAGCCTTCTAAACCCGGTACACCCGATTGGTAGACAAATAGCGGAATCGATTGTTCTTCATAAAAAAGTTAGCTATAAAGAGGCGAAAAAAACAGGGGGACAAAGACAAAGAATCGGGATCGCTCGCGCCCTTGCCTTACAGCCAAAATTGATTGTCTGTGATGAGCCCGTTTCCGCATTAGACGTATCCATTCAAGCCCAAATCTTAAATCTATTAAAAGAGATTCAAAAAGATATGGGTCTTTCCTATCTATTTATCGCTCACGGGATTCAAGCGGTCAAGCATATTAGTGATAAAATTGCCGTCATGTATTTAGGTAGAATAGCAGAATTGGCCGAAAAAGAGGCGCTATTTGAAAACCCGCATCACCCTTATACCAAGGCGTTATTATCAGCCGTTCCCTTACCTAATCCAAAGCTGCGGGATCGAGAGCGGATTATTTTAAAAGGAGACTTGCCAAGCCCTGCAAACCCTCCAACAGGCTGTCGTTTTCATACACGCTGCCCTGTTGCAATGGAAAAATGTAAGAGCCTTGATCCAAGTTTAATCCAAACCTCAAAGAATACTATAACAGCTTGCTTACTATTTGAAGATGAAGGTTCTACTGAAAATAAGATGATTATGTAGCTTGTATTAAAAAGTAACGAAGGTGAAGTCGGCGGGAGCGAGATCCCATCTTCCCACCTTCAAATATTCCTAATAATTTTCGGGAGGAAAACATGGCAAATTTTGATGTGCTTCGAAACTTTATGGACACGGTACCCGAGCTTGGTGTTTCAGGCATTGATTGTATTGTTTATAAGGATCATCAGTTGATTTTCCGCTATGCGGCGGGGTATTCCGATATTGAAAATCGTATTCCGATGAGGCAAAAGGCTCTCTATAACATATATTCAGCCACAAAAATGATCACCTGCATTGCCGCCTTGCAACTTGTCGAGAGAGGAAAGATTCTCCTCACCGACCCTCTTTATATATACTTGCCGGAATTCAAGGATATGAAGGTCAAAAGTGGAACCTTCGTCATCAAACCGGCAACCCGGCATATTCGCATCGTTGACCTGTTTACCATGTGCGCAGGTCTCAGCTACGAACTGGATACTCCGGAAATGCGGAAACTGATGGCCGATACCGGACGAGATTTCAATACTCGGGATTTCGTACAGGCACTGGCAAAGGAACCTCTTCTATTTGAACCGGGTGAAGGCTGGAATTATAGCTATTGCCATGATGTACTTGGGGCTGTGATTGAAGTCGTTTCCGGAATGTCGTTTGGAGAATATTTAAAGAAGAACATTTTTGACCCTCTTGGAATGGAGGATAGCGGTTTTTCCGTACCGGAGGAAAAACGTGAAAGAATTGCTCCTCAGTACCAGTATAGCTATGAAACAGGCTCGGTTGTACGGGTAAGCAGTGATTGTATTGGTGCTGCCGGATTAAGGCACGAAAGCGGTGGCGGAGGACTGATAACGACTGCAGAGGATTACATTTTATTCGCTGATGCCCTCGCCTGCGGGGGCATTGGGAAAAATGGCGCCAGGATTATCAGTGAAAATACCATCAATCTCATGCGCAGAAACCAACTTAAAGGCAAATGTCTTAGCGATTATCGGGAAATGGTCGTGTCCGAAGGGATCGGATATGGACTGGGTGTGTCCGTGGCAATGGACTCTGCGGCAGCACTAAGGCTTGTTCCTGAGAACTCTTTCTCTTGGGGTGGTCTCGGCGGGGTGCAGGCGTTGATCGATCCGACCAACAGGCTTTCCTATTTTGTGGCGCAGCATACCTTATATTGCCCTAAGCAACTGTTTGAGCATAAAATGCTGAACATTCTCTATTCCAGTATATAAAAAATACCTAGCTTCATTGAACTATTTCGTCTACGGGAGGAATTATTATGGGGAAATTGTCAGGAAAATACGCGATTGTAACTGGTGGTGGAAAGGGGATCGGTGAAACAATCGTCAACCGCTTTTTGGTGGACGGTATTGAAGGAGTTGCAGTACTTGAATATGATGGAAAGCTCCTGGAACAATTGATTTCGGACCTTGGTGAAGTCGGAGATAAAGTTCTGCCTATTCAATGTGATGTATCAAATGAAGCACAAGTAAAAACTGCTGTTGCTCAAGCTGTGGAACGTTTTGGCTCGGTTGACATCCTTGTCAATAATGCTGGTATCACAAGAGATAGCATGTTTCACAAGATGGCTGATGATGCATGGGATGCTGTTGTAAATGTGAATCTCAAGGGACCCTACCACCTTTGTAAATACGTCATACCGATCATGAGAAATCAGGCTTATGGAAGAATCGTCAACATCTCATCGGTATCTGCATTTGGTAATGCAGGACAAGCTAATTACGCCGCCTCAAAAGCAGGGTTAATAGGATTTACAAAAACGCTTGCGAAGGAAGGCGGGCCCAAAAATATTATAGTGAACTGTGTTGCTCCTGGATATATTGAAACGGACATGTACAACAATGTTCCTCAAGAAATCATCACGGAACATATGAAGCTAATCCCTTTAAGAAGACTTGGACAACCGAATGAAGTTGCCAGCGCTGTATCGTTTCTTGCCAGTGATGATGCAAGCTTCATATCGGGTCAGTGTCTCATTATAAGCGGAGGGGCTACAACTTGATGAACTTGTTTAGAGGAATTTGAGAGGAGAGTAAAGAAATAGTATAATACTAAAATATTTTTAAGGTGATTAGATAAATGAATAAACAAATGATCAATATACTTTGGCTTGCTAAGAGTGAATATCCGTTAGGCAGCAGTCTTCAGCCTCATAAACATGAATACTATCAGATTTACTATTGTATAAGTGGAGAAGGCGATTTTATCGTAGGAAATGATACCGTAAAAATGGGGCGGGGGATGTATCTTTTTACAAGACCAAATGATATTCACGGCATATCCAACACCCGAGATGTAGATGGTAAACCTTTACGAATGTTGGAAGTAAAGTATGTTGTTTTCGATAATGAGTTTCAAGAAAGTCTAAACAGGATTCCAATTGTGTGCCAGGGGTCCAATCAGATTGAAGAAATGCTTGAGGTCGTTTTTAAAGAAGGAATTGACACACTTCCTTGGTACCTAGAAATAGCAACGCATACATTTATAGCTGCGCTCTACTATATGATTCGTTGTCAAAAAATTGAAATATCGGCAAATCCTCATAAGTCAAAAGTGGTGGAACAAATTAAAGAAAATATCCTAGAAAATTATAAGAATGAGATTTCTTTGGACTACCTTGCACAGTTTGTTGGTCATAGCAAAAATTATATTTGCAAAACATTTAAAGAAAATACTGGTATGACAATTAATCTCTTTCACAATAAAGTACGAATTGATAAAGCCGCGGAGTTACTGGTTAACTCTAATTTGGATATAGCCGAAATTGGCAGTAATGTGGGATACAATAACATCTATCATTTTATTAAGACGTTCAAAAAAATTGTCGGTACGTCTCCTGGGAACTTCCGCAAAAACGAACTCAGTGGCAAAGCGCTTGTGAGTTCTAAAGTTAGGGCGATTGCAACGATTCCTGCTCAGCAAACGAGGAATGATGTATAGAAATGAATTTATTAAAATGAGGTGGCATTTATGACTGTTCTATCTGGAGTAAGAGTGTTGGATTTAACCCATTATATTGCTGGTCCCTATTGCAGCCAAATGCTTGCTGATTATGGTGCAGATGTCATAAAGATTGAACGAATAGAAGGGGAAGTGGGAAGAACCTCGTCCCCGATGGAAGATGACGTCAGTTTGTATTTTGCCTCGGAAAATCGGAATAAGAGAAGTATTTCATTAGACTTGAAAAGTTCAAAGGGGAAAGAAATTCTTCACCGTCTAGTAGAAACGGCAGATGTTTTAGTTACGAATTATGGTTCCAATGTACCTGAAAAATTAGGATTTGGTTATGATACTATTTCTGCTATTAATCCTAAAATTAGTATGGTGCATATTACTGGATTTGGAACGACTGGCCCTTATCGGGATTATGGAGCATATGATGGAGTCATTCAGTCCATGAGCGGATTAGCGGAATTAACAGGACATCCTGATGGTCCGCCGACCTATGTTGGATTTTTTATTGCCGATCATATTGCAGGTTTGCAAGCGACATTAGGGACGATGTTAGCTTTGTTTCATAAAGAAAGAACAGGAAAAGGCCGCATGGTGGATATAAGTATGCTTGATGGAGTAGTTTCATTATTAGGCTTTAGCATCGCTGAAGCGAAACTACATGGCATCAAACAACAACGGTGGGGAATGAGTGACCGTTTTCAATATTCGAAAGCATTCCCGACAAAGGATGGGTATGTATTTTTGGGAGCCTATATTAATGCCCCAGAGAAAAAGTGGATTGAGTTGGCTAAGCTAATTGGTAAAAGTGAATGGGGTCAAAGTGATTCGCCATTCTTCCACGAAAATGGAAGGTTCAAAAACAGAGAAATTATGGATCAGACGATTTCGGAATGGACGATTAAACATACAAAAGAGGAAGCCTTTCAACTTTTACAACAAAAGGGAATCGCCAGTAGCCCGGTCAATAATTTAGAGGAGGTCATAAATAATCTTCAAATCCAACATAGAGAAATGATTCAAACTCTAACGACTGATGGTATTGATGTGCCGGTTCCCGGTGTTGCGATTAAAATACAAGGAAATCCAGTAAAAGAGTTTACCCTCCCTCCAAGTCTAGGTGAACATTCAGAGGAAATTTTAGCGCAAATGGGCTTTTCCGATAAAGAAATAGAGCATTTCATAAGAAACAATATAGTAAAAGGTGGAACTAGTAAAAGTCATTTGAATGTAAATTAAAAATATAAGACTTATTAAATGATAAGCGCAAAGGTAAAGATCTTCAATTACCCCTAATTTTTATCTTTTAAATTTTATTTACTGAATATTGAATAATGTGTGGAAATTTAGGATATTTTCTTAGATTTTTCGGATTATCAATATTTTTGAAAGCGGGTACAATTACCAATGTAAGCGTTTAACAATTGGTAATAGGGGGATAAAAATGTTGAAAAAGATGAAATCTCGCAGCTTTTTAGTCATGATGGCCTTTCTTTTGGCTTTGATGACTGCATGTTCTGGAAAAGGAAGTGACCAAGCTTCTGGTGATAATAATGCTTCGGCGAAAGATGGGAATAAAATAGAATTGACATTTTGGAATATTTGGACCGATCCTTCTCCGCAAATTGAAGCAAGCAAAAAACAGGTTGAAGCGTTTATGAAAGAGCATCCCAATATTGTGATAAAGCAGCAAAATATTCCACATGATCAATACAAAGTAAAGGTGAAAACTCAGGCTGCCGGCAAACAGCTTCCTGATTTAATTCAAGTTTGGCCAGGAGCTGAACTTAAACCACTAGTAGATGGAAAATTGATACAGCCAATCGATGATATGCTAAGCCATTGGAGTGATTTGCTTCCTGAAGAAAAACTTGGTGACTATCGTATGAACGGAAAACAATATGCACTTCCTGGAAGCATTACACCAACAAGTCTTGTTTATTATGACAAAGATATTCTGAAAAACGTCGGTTATGATGAATTTCCTAACACATATGAAGAGTTTAAGAAACTAATTGCAAAGTTAAACGACAAGAAAATTATCCCAATCGCTCTTGGAAACAAAGCACAATGGATATTACAATCTTCTTATATTAGTACGATTGGGGATCGGTTAACAGGTGATCAATTCTTGTCATCTGTTTTGGATAGCGGCGACAAGAAATTTACCGATGAGAAGTTTATACAAGCTGTTAAGGTTATAAAAGAACTAGCTGATTTGAAGGCTTTTAATGAAGATTTCAACTCCATTGATAATGTACAACATAGGGATCTGTTTGTATTGGGCGAAGCTGCCATGATGATTGACGGTGCCTGGTCTCTTGGACCACTATTAAAAGATGCTCCTGATAAAAATGTAGGTATTGCTGTATTCCCTAAAGTAGAAGGCGGCGAGGGTGACCCAGCGGCTGTATCTGCTGTAAGCGGTACAGGAATTGCACTCAATAGTGAGCTAAAGGGTGAAAAATTAAAGGCCGCACAAGAATTCTTTGAGTATTTCTATTCTAAAGAGTATTTTACTGAATTATTGAAGGCGAATGTATTGGTGCCAGCCAATATTGAGCCTCCAGCTGGTATAAGCCCATTATTAAAAGAAGTATCTAAGCTAGTTAGTCATAAATTAGTCCCTGTTTACGATGCAACGTTACCGACAAATGTAACAGATATTCTAAACACCGGGCTACAGGAAGTAACCTTAGGAACGATGTCTCCGGAAGAATTGGCTGAAAAACTCCAAAAGGCAGTAGATAAACAAAAATAATCCATGGGGTGGAAATCGAGGAATGGTGATCCTTGATTTCCTCCTTATTTAAGGAGGGAAGAGCATGCACATCTTAAGTCGAAATAAATGGCCAATATTTATTGGGCTGGCTCCTGCCCTGGTCATATATTTGCTTTTTGCCATCGTACCGATTATTATTTCCTTCTATTATTCTGTAATGGACTGGGATGGATTTACGGATATGAAATTTGTCGGTTTAGAAAATTTCCGGGAAGCCCTAACAGATCCTATTTTTTGGTCATCCTTAAAAAATAACTTATTGGTTGTGGCCGCGTCTGTCTTTGGACAGATACCGATTGCTTTATTTTTTGCATTGTTGTTAAATAGAAAATTAAAAGGCGGAAAAATTTTCAGAACATTGGGTTTTATGCCTGTTGTCATTTCAACTGTCATTATTTCACTTGTCTGGGGGATGATGTATAACTCAAGACGAGGTTTATTCAATAAGCTGCTGGAAGCAGTCGGTTTAGAGAACTTGGCGCAAAATTGGCTTGGAGACCCAAAATGGGCGATGATTTCTGTTTGTATTACGATGGTTTGGCAATTTGTAGGCCTTTATTTAATTATTTTCCTGGCGGCATTGCAAAATATTCCACAAGAAATTTACGAAGCAGCTGAAATCGATGGTGCCTCAGAAATGAAAAAAACTCGCTATATTACCCTCCCAATGATGAGGAACTCCATTATTGTGGCAGTTATTCTTTGTATTAGCGGCAGTCTTCGTACGTTTGACCTCATCTATGTTATGACATCAGGTGGACCGGGACATTCAACAGAAGTTCTGGCTATGTACATGTTTGATCAAACGTTCTCTTCAACTCGATATGGATATGGAAGTGCCTTATCTTTATTTATCTTTTTCTTTAGCTTGCTTTTGGTGTATGTATCTACCTTAGTATTAAAAAGGAAAGAGACGTAAAGGGATGGAAAGGAGGAGTTTTAGTTGGAGCAAACCGTCTATGAAAAACAGTCAACTATATCTTTGCATGAAAAACAGTTAAAGGTTCGAAAATACTCAAAGAAGTCGATCATTTATCTATTGTTGGTAATCTATGCATTGGTTAATGCCTACCCTATTTTTTGGATGTTCTTAAACTCGTTTAAGGGAAATGTTGAAATTTCCCAAAATCCTTTTGGTTTTCCGATTCAATGGGTATTTGAGAACTATAAGATTGCTTGGGAAACAGCAAAATTAAATACCTATTTTTTTAATAGTCTAATAGTTTCGTTTGTATCCGTTGCGATTACAGTATTTTTGGGTGCTCTTGCGTCGTATTTCTTGGCAAGATTTACGTTTAGGTCAGGAAAAATCATGTATTCTTTTTTTATTTTCGGACTACTGATTCCGATCCATGCAACATTAGTCCCCTTGTTTTTACTAATGAAAAATCTGGGATTATTAAATACACATGTTGGTTTAATTCTTCCCTACATTGCATTTAATCTGCCAATTACAATCTTTATATTAGTTAGCTTTATGAAGAGTTTTCCTACTGAAATAGAGGAATCGGCAGTGATGGATGGCTGCGGTGTTTTTAGAATTTTTTGGTCGATCATTTTGCCAATGACGAAACCTGCTTTGGCAACCGTTGTCATTTTAAATTTTATTCATTGCTGGAATGAGTTTTCGTTTGCTCTAGTCCTGCTCAATGATGAATCATTAAAAACATTGCCATTGGGATTGGCTAATTTTGCGGGACAGTATACGACAAATTATGGAGCGCAGATGGCTGGATTATCACTAGCCATTATCCCAACCATTATTATTTATTTGCTTATGGAAGAACATCTTGTAAAAGGGATGACGGCAGGAGCAGTAAAAGGTTAATCGTTTTATTAGGATGATGAGAGAGAGGATCTAAGTATGCTGTTCGTGTTTTCTGAATGGAAACTTCATTGGAAATTTCTATTTATATTTATCATTCTCATCATATTGCCAATGCTCTGTTTTAGCCTTTATATCTATTCGCAGGCTAATAAGGCAGTACAGTTACAGGCCGTCCATAATATGAAAAGCCATCTTGAAAAAATCGACCAGAATATTTCTGCCGTGGCGTTTGATATAGAGGACATCTCTTCCTATATGATTTACAGTAAAGATATAAGGGATTTTTTGAATACCCCCAATATTCCTGAAAATCGCACGCGATTAAATGAGCTAGAAAATCATTTTAAGGGATTTGCTACATTTCATCTCACCTCAAAGATGTACCTAAACTCCATTTCCCTTGAGAGCAATGATGGAAATCAAATAGATATTGGAATCCCTCTGGGAAAAAACAATGAGGAAACATGGAATCGGAATGCCATTCAATTGAGAGGTAAAATCTATTGGAGTGGAGTCTATCGAATACAGGATTACTGGGGACGAGAATATAAAGTGCTTAGTTTATATCGTGTCATTAACGATATCAATGATTTTACCACTCCTTTGGGTACGGTAACGATCCGATTGGATGCGGATAAACTCTACCAATTAATTGATATCGACTTTCGTAAATATGGAGAAATATTTGTATTAAACCAAAACGGAACCGTTTTGCTTCATCCTGATTCCAATTATATGGGATCTTCCTATCCTGATCCTATGATTAAGACAGAAGTCCAGAAAAATCATGTGCAGCCTGAAATTTTTGATTACTCAAAAAATGGTGTGGAATATAAAGTGATTACAGAACCTGTCGAAGGGACAGATTTTGTTGTTGTTGGAATGGTAAATGAATCAACTGTTGCGGAGGGAATTATCCCAATCCAAGACTCCATCCGAATCATGACAATCGTCCTAACAATGTTAGGGGTTATAGCGTTACTAGGGTTCTATCACTTTCATATTAAGCGTATACAGGATTTAGCTAAGCAAACTCAACAAGTAGAAAACGGGAATTTTTTAGCCCGTGTCGATGTGAAGTCGAAGGATGAAATCGGTTTATTGGGATTACAATTCAATAAAATGGTAGAAAGAGTAAGGAACTTGATTGAAAATGAATATCAGATGGTGATTCGGAACCGAGAATCAGAACTAAAATTGTTACAGAGTCAAATTAATCCACACTTCCTTTATAACACACTGGATATGATTCGATGGACAGCAAGATTTGAAAAAGCGATTGAAACAAGCAAATTAATAGAATTACTGTCCAAAATGTTTCGGATTAGTTTAAACCAGGGGAAACCATGGGTCTCTCTTAGAGATGAATTAACCTACAGCCAAAGTTATCTAGAATTGCAGAAAAGGCGGTTGGGGGGTAAATTACATTGTATTGTTTATTATGATTATGAAGTGTTAGAGGCTGTTGTTTTAAAGCAAATCATTCAGCCGTTAATAGAAAATAGTATTACGCATGGCTTTGAAATTAGGCGTTCAAATTGTGAAATCTATATTCGCTGCTATCGTGAGAATCAACACTTGGTAATAGATGTTATGGATAACGGAAAAGGTTTCCCCACAAATGATTTCAGCAGTTTCATTCAGAAAGGATATGCACTGCAAAACATTCAGGAAAGACTAAATTTGGCGTTTGGTGACAACGGGAGTATTACCATAAAAGAAAAGGATTCTCCGGGAGCTTGGTTGAGAATTGTGCATCCGTACATTGAGAGTACGGTGGAAGGGGAAGTTTCAAAAAAAGAAGGTGATCCTCATAAAACTAAAGTTGTTAATCGTTGATGATGAGCCAATCATATGTCAAGGTCTGATGCAGACGGTACCTTGGAATCAAATCGGTGTAGAAGTTGTGGGATCAGCATTTGACGGTGAGGAAGCTTTGAAAATGATTAAAGAAAATAGGGTAGATTTGGTTCTCTCAGATGTAAAAATGCCTGTAATGGACGGATTGTCATTGTCAGAGCATCTCCATAACCACTTTCCGCATATAAAGATCCTCATTATCAGTGGTTATGGAGAGTTTGAGTATGCGAAACGGGCGATCCAATATGGTGTAAAGGATTATCTGCTAAAACCGGTTGATATTGACGAATTGATGAAAATTATTTCAGACATTCAAGCAGAAATGATCCTTGAAAAGAAAAATGAATTTCGATCTATCTTAAGGCAAGTTGAATATTGGTCGATAACGGGAAAAGACACGCAGCTTACTCATATACCCGTTAAAGATCATTTGTCTAGCAGGTATTGCTTAATAGGAAGCGAAATAAGGGACTTTTCGGAAACAGTGATGCCCTTACATGAAACTGAACAGCAAATACTTAAAAATAAGTGGGTTAGCTTGTTTGAGGAAAATCTTATTGAAGAAGGGATTCTCGCCGCTTCTGTATTTATAAGTGAAAACCGTTTGGTGACGTGTTGTAAATTTTCTGAAGAAGAACAGCCTGATTTTCATATTTTGGGTAAGATTGTAAAAAATGTTGAAAGACAGCTGGAGAAACCGATCTATCTATGTCTATCATCTTGTTTTCAATCGCTTAATGAAATAAACAACTATTTTCTGGAATTACTTACTGCCCTGAAGGCACATCCCTATATGAATAGAACCGTATATACGGCTAAAGAGATCCTGCCAACTTTAGGACCAAAAATCCTGGATTCGGACATGTTTGAAAAAGGATTAAAGAAGGTATGGGAAAATGATGAAGTGCAACTTCAACAATTTGCTGAAGATTTATTCACCCATTTTAAAGAAAATAAATGGTCCTTAGAAGATGTCGTGACAGCATTAAAGCAGCTTGAAAAAAAGCTGTTAAGCGAATTCCAGGTAATCAGGAAATCCAGCAGGGTCAATCAAATAAATGTAACGGTTTATAATTCCTACAATCAAATTAAAAAGGTGTTTCTTGAAGATTTAAAGGAATATGTTTCATACCGGCAATCGATTGTTAATGATGGTCAGAGATGGCTAGTAAAGAAAGCAATCGCCTATATCAATGAACATTATTCAAGTGACCTAAAAGCGACTGAAATCGCTGATGTGATTAACGTGTCTCCGAATTATTTCAGCCAATTAATTAAACAAGAAACAGGAAAGCATTTTAATGACTATTTGCATGATGTGCGGGTCACTAAAGCAAAAAGCTTATTAAAAGAAACACCTTATAGAATTTTCGAAGTTTCAGAAATGGTAGGTTACAAAGATTATAAATACTTTGTTCAAATTTTTAAAAGAGTTACTAAGCTAACACCTACACAGTATAGAAATATTGCAGCAGACGCCATTTCAACTACGCTGCATGTGTAAACGCTACATTATTCCTTTAATAGGGAGAATGATGTACAGTAGTACAGTTTCGGTCCTTTATAAAAATCAGGGAGGAAAGAGATGGATACATACCTTGCTATTGATATTGGCGGGACATTTATTAAGTATGGAATCGTTTCGGAAAACGCTGAAATTCTAGAAAGTGGGAAAGTGAAAACACCAAAAACTTTAGAAGAACTGCTAATGATTATTGAGAAACTTGCCCAATCCCACGGTGATGTTAAAGGAGTTGCCGTAAGTTCCCCTGGTGCTGTTTCAGATGAAGGAGTCATTTATGGTTCCAGTGCACTGCCCTATTTGCATGGACCGAATATAAAAGATCTGCTAAAAGCACGTACATTGCTTCCTGTTTATATGGAAAACGATGCAAATTGTGCTGGATACGCAGAGGTATGGAATGGTTCAGCAAAAGGAAAAAAAGATGTGATTGTAATGGTAATTGGAACAGGAATTGGCGGCTCTGTTTTCAAAAACGGGGAATTACATAAGGGAGCGAATCTCCATGGTGGTGAAATTGGATACATGATATTGAATGGCGAAGTCCAAGGCAACTATGATGTATGGAGCAGATTGGCTTCTACTAAAGCCCTTGTGAAAAATGTGGCTAAAGCGAAACGAATAGATAGTGACTCCCTCAGCGGTGAGCAGATTTTTCAACTGGCAGAAGCTGGAGATGTAGATTGTTTGGCGGCTGTCGAAAAATTTTATCATTTATTAGCAGTAGGGATCTATAACTTGCAATACATTTATGATCCTGAAGTGATCGTCATAGGCGGAGGAATCAGTGCAAGAGATGATTTAGTTACTAACGTTAACCAGAAATTGGATGAGATATTGGAAGCTATCAGTCTTGCAAAAATCAAGCCAAAGATTGCCGCGTGTCAGTTTCGCCAAAATGCAAATATTTTAGGAGCGGTTTATGGTTTCATACAGTCTTTTGAGAGAGGAAATAATCGATTAGAGGTATGAAGGAAAAAAGTACAGTCCAAAAAGAGAGGAGAAATAAAGATGAAGAAGAATAATGATAACATCATTCCAGAAGGTTTTTTTTGGGGAGGTGCTGTTACGTCCTTCCAAACGGAAGGGGCATGGAATAAAGACGGAAAAGGACCTTCCATTGTAGATGCTCGGCCAGTTAAGGAAGGATATTCGAACTGGGAAACGGCAGTAGATTTCTATCACCGTTATAAAGAAGATATTGCCCTATTTAGAGAAATGGGCTTCAATGCTTATCGAACAAGCATATCCTGGTCAAGAATTTTTCCGGATGGGGAAGGAGAAGTAAATGAAAAAGGCTTGCAGTTCTACGATGATCTATTTGATGAACTGATTTCAAATGGCATCCAGCCTGTAATTACACTTTATCACTTTGACCTGCCGCTTGCATTAGCTCAGAAATACAACGGTTTTGCTTCTAGAAAAGTGGTTGACTTATTTGATCGTTATGCAAGAACTGTCTTTAAGCGATATGGTCATAAAGTAAAATACTGGCTAACATTTAATGAACAGAACCTAGTTTTAACAAAACCTCAATATTGGGGAGTCAGTTTAGATGGAGTAGATCATAAAGAAGCGATGCTTTATCAAGTGGCACATAATGTATTTGTTGCCCATGCAAAAGCTGTTAAATCGCTTCATGAACTTGTGCCAGGAGGGCAAATGGCAGGAATGGTCACCTATCTGGCTACTTATCCGAATACCTGCAAGCCTGAAGATGTCATTGCAAACATGAAAACGAAAGAACTATTGGTAGATTTCTTTTTTGATGTCTTTTCGAACGGAGAATACCCAACTTATGTAATCAAGGATTTGGAGAGAAAGGGAATTATTCCAATTGGTGAGGAGGGCGATGCTGAATTGCTCAAAGAAAATACAGTAGATTATTTAAGCATCAGCTATTACCAAAGCCAGACAGTAAGTGCAGAAAAGGCGGCAACTGCAGATGAAAAAGGGATTCTTTCCGGGGTGACACCAAATCCAAATTTAAAGACGAATGAGTGGGGCTGGGCAATCGATCCTATTGGGTTGAGAGTTTGTTTAAAAGATATGTATGCTCGATACCGTTTACCCATTTTCATAACGGAAAATGGAATCGGTGTGCGTGAAGAACTAAATGATCAAAATACGGTGGAAGATGATTACCGAATTGAGTATTTATCGGAACATATCAAGCAAATGAAAGTGGCCATGGAAGAGGGAGTAGATGTTATAGGATACCTTACATGGGGTTCTACCGATCTTATTAGCTCGGGCGGTCAATTTGAAAAGCGATATGGCTTTATCTACGTTAATAGAGGGGAATCTGATTTAAGAGATTTAAAGAGATATAAGAAAAAGAGCTTTGATTGGTATAAGAGAGTGATTGCCTCGAATGGGGAAGAATTGGATGCACTAATGAGCAAATCGGTAAGATAAATTATCTATGAAAAAAATCGCATAGTTTTTAGGGGTCATCTCAAAAAAACACTGCTTTATTAGCGGGTCTGATTCCGTTGTCATATGTTAACCCTTGGACCGGACATGTTGCTGCATGTTCGGTCTTTTTTAGCCTTATGAATTGTCTATATATATTAGAACTGTTCGCGCTAGAAATTCCAGTCATGGTAAGGTAAAATTTAGATAAAACATTATTGCTTCCAGCTTACTTTATTATTTTTTTGACCTCCCCATAAAATTTCTTTATACCTTAAATAAAAATTACTAATACGAAAGGAGCAGGCATATGAATTTAAATAAGTTCGATGCATTTAGATTAGTTGTTGAGAAGGGCAGCTTTTCCGAAGCCGCAGTAGCTCTTAACAGTTCCCAGCCAGCCGTTAGCCTAAAGATTAAGAGTTTAGAAGAAGACCTTGGATTGACACTGCTCGACCGAGGGGTGTCTGGCATTCAACCAACTGCGGCCGGCACTCTGGTCTACCAGGCAGCAAAGGAGATGATACAAAGATGGCGGAGATTGGCGGATGATCTGCTTGGATTTCAAGACACCTTAACTGGAAGCTTGAAAATAGGGGCCAGCACGATTCCTGGTACTTACCTGGTTCCCAGCCTAGTGAGGGAATTTCGCAACCATTTTCCTAAGGTAGAGGTTTCAATTGAGATCCATGATTCCGAAGACACGGTAAAGCGGCTTCTTGATCAACAGGTTGATGTTGCCATTGTGGGGGTGAAGCCTGCCTCTGCTAAATTAAGCTCTCTTCCACTTACATATGATTCGCTTGTATTGATCACGCCAAATCATCACCCGCTCCTCGAAAAGGAAGAGCCAGATTTCAGCCAACTGCATCATTATGAATTTGTCGTACGAGAAAGCAGTTCGGGCACGAGAAGGAGAATGGAAGAATTTCTCGCTGGGTATGGGCAAGAAGTAACCGATTTAAAAATAGGGCTGTCGATTGGAAGTACAGAGGGGGTGATTGCCGCAGTCGAAGCGGGTCTTGGAATCAGCTTTGTCTCTAAATTAGCTGCACTTCCTGCAGTAAAGGCAAATCGCGTGCAAATGATGGAGAATATCGACCCCATACCGCGCAGCATTTATTTTACCACCCTGAAAGACGACGAACATCGTCCAATCATTAAAGAGTTTACGAATTTACTTTTTAAAAATAATGACCCAAAGGGAGAGTGAACACATGAAAACAAGTAAAACCATGATTTTAACCTATTCCGCGATGGGAATTGCCCTAAACGTCATCTTAGGGACTGTGGTTTCAGCTTTAAAAATTCCGCTATTATTCCTCGATACGATTGGAACAGTGTTAGTAGCGGTTTTATTCGGTCCATGGTGGGGCGCGTTGGCGGGGGCTTTAACCAATGTCGTGCTCGGTGTTACAACTGGACCTACTGCCATTTTCTTTGGCCTTGTGAATGTGGCGATTGCATTAGTGGTGGGATATATGGCGAAGAAATTCGATTTTACCAAATGGTATATAGCCTTGATTACGGGACTTATTTTATCGGTCGTTGCCCCTTTAATCGGGACGCCGATTGCCGTTGCTGTATTTGGTGGTTTGAATGGAAGCGGGATGGATTTGGTGGTGCTTTGGGCCCGGGCTGCTGGTGAAAGCGTGTTTGCTTCCACATTTATTTCCCGAATTACCGGGAACTTTGTCGATAAGATCGTCACTTGTCTGCTCGTTATGTACATCATTACCCGGCTGCCGGCTTTTTTAAAACTCGTAAAGAAGGAAAACCGGCATGCAGCGTAGCAAGAAGATTCTCATTGTCTCTCATTGTATCCTAAACCAGAATACGGTCATTCCGGAGGAGGCACGAGCGGAGGGAGCGATTTTTTCAGCTGTCGAATGGGCAATGAAGCAGGGCTACGGGTTTCTTCAGCTCCCCTGTCCAGAATTTACTTTTCTGGGATTGGACCGGCCGCCGATGACATATGAGCAATATAACACGCCGGAATACCGAAAGCATTGCCGTGAGATTCTGAAGACTGTCCTGTGGCAAGCGGAGGACTACTTGAAAAACGGTTATGAGCTTGCAGGAATACTCGGTATCCAAAGCAGCCCCTCCTGTGACCCTACACGCGGCATCTTCATGGAAGAATTGACGGCCATGTTTGCTGAGAAGGGCATAGAACTCAAGACACTATGGTACCTGCCTAATACCAGCGATCCGGTTTTTGATGGCGAGAAACATTTTGTACAGTAACAACTGAAGGGAGTGCGGGTAAATTAGAAAAAGTGCCGGTAAAATGGGGATAGAAGCCGGTAAACTAAGATGAAGATAATTTTCATCGGAAACGTTTGTTCTCATTGTTGGATATGTTATACTTTAATTGCAATAGAATAGGAATTCTCAAGGGTGGTCGGCGCCACTCCCAACCGAAAGGGGGTTATGCCGGATGACAGTTTTTGAATCATTAATGTTTGCGATTGGATTTGCTAGTTTAATCGTGACCATTCTGTCATTTAACCGAAAAAAATAATCCACCCTTGAGTTAGCGGCTCAGGTGGATTATTCCCCTTATTTTAGCCGACCCCCTAGAGGGACCGTCTATTGCTGGACCGAACATGTTACTGCATGTTCGGTCTTTTTTTAATTTATGAATTATCTATTTATATTATAACCGATTTAAAGGAAAAGAGCCAAAATAATTTCAATTTAAGATTTCACTTATGACTAATGGATTTGGAAGGATTTTATTAAATAAAAGATTTAAAAAAACAATAAATAAAATATAAAATTCAATAAATATTTATTGAAAAACGATAAATAATGTTTTAAAATCAATTTGACAATAAATAAGTGAGGTGCTTTCTATGAAAAGAGGTTCAACACTCTTTTTAAAGTTAACGGTCATTTTTATGGGAATTCCGGTTCTTGCTTTGTGCATTTTTTTGGTGCCTGAGTTAGCGGAGCTTGCAGCAAAATTGCTTCCGGAGTTTTCTTTTATCAAATATCTCGTTTCCATCATATTTTGGACATCAGCGATCCCTTATTACTTCGCTTTGTATCAGGCTTTCAAGCTTTTGCGCTATATTGACAAAAATGAAGCTTTCTCGGACATTTCTGTAGAAGCGTTAAGGAAGATTAAACACTGTGCCATCTCAATCAGTGCGTTGCATATCCTAGTCTTGCCGCTCTTTTATCTTTTTGCAGAGGCAGACGACGCACCAGGTGTCATTTTTGTCGGATGCGTTGTTCCGTTTGCTTCCATGGTGATTGCTGTCTTTGCCGCTGTTCTTCAAAGGCTTTTAAAAGAGGCGATTGATATTAAATCGGAAAATGATTTAACGGTCTGAGGTGAGAATAATGGCGATTATAATCAATATTGATGTGATGCTGGCTAAAAGGAAAATGAGCGTGACAGAACTTTCCGAACGGGTTGGCATCACCATGGCGAACCTTTCGATCTTGAAAAATGGAAAGGCGAAGGCGATTCGATTTTCTACTTTAGAGGCGATTTGTAAGGCTTTAGATTGTCAGCCAGGTGATATATTAGAATACCGAAGTGACGAATAAAAGGGGATGTTGATTTGAATAAATTATTTTTACTTCCAATGACTATTTTTCTCATTATTTTATCTGCCTGTACAAATCATCCTGGTACTCCTGTTGAACCAAATGAAAACAATATGATTATCACTATAAAAAACAATGCTAATTTTGATTTTTATGGGCTAGAAACAGCAATCTTGAATCATTCACCAAGTATGATAAACGCGGATGGCTCGAAAATCTCAAAAGGAGAAGAACTAAGGTTTGAATTCCTTAAAGATGATTTTGAATTAGATGGTGAAGCTGACATGGAAGTTCGTATTATTACAGACATACACAAAGATGATGGCAGTGATAGAATACCCATCAACAAAAAAATGCCCTTACAATTAGTCAATAACCAGGAATTATTCTTTGAACTTACCGGTGATTCGATTCAAAAGGCTGAATTAAGAAGAGTAAATAATTAACTTAATAATACTGAAGTTATAATGTGGAGTGATTCAAATTGATAAAAAATGTAAGTCTTATCACGGATAAACTAAAAGATTTTTCATTACAAAATATAGAGTCCATAGTTGGGTTCGTTTTGAACTTTCAAGCTCAATCTCTTGATGATCATTGTGTCCTCGACATTGATTTTACGGTCAAGGATAAAGAAAAACAATATATTGCTTGTTTTCGCTTCCACAACCCCAATAGTATCAAATTTGAAAGTGCTGGACTATATCATCAAATGTCAATCGAGATTTTTGATATTAGCGACAGAGGTTGGGAGAATAAGCAATATGAAGTAATCGACTACGAGGAAGATACCTTACACTTTTATTGTACAGATATTGAAGTTATTTCATTAAGAGAAACAAAAGGGGCTAGAGTTTAACAAAGGTTGCATAGGCAGCCTTTTTTTATGCTCCACGAACGAGCAGAATATTTAAAAACAATAAAGATCATTACATCCTTGTATTCATTCACATGCTGGGGAAAATAAAACAAAGCTGCCATCTTTTTTGCCAAACTGTGGGCTGATAAACTTTTTTACGGTAAAGGAACGGCGATCGCTCTGGCCATCATTAGTCTGATTTTGGTTCGAGTCTATTTATCATATTGGTATTGTAAATACCCGATCAGTTATAAAGTACACAAGGTGTAAGGGGATAACGATGAAAAAAATGAGACAGAAAGCCAATCGTAGCCAGTATACCGATGCTACCCAGCCAGATGCCAATTATGACAGGGAACGGAATCAACCAGAGATTGTCCCGCATCAGCCCTTAATCCGTAAATCCCTTGGGTGGGCTTCGTTGTTCGTCTTAGGGCTTGCCTTACTTGGCAGCGTGTTTACGACCAGTTTTAGTGACGAAGGTATCGCGGAAGAAGTGGTGGCCAACCGCATCAGTACCATCAGCGGGGTGAAGGACCACGGAGGCGGAATCTCCTATGCGGTCATGAAACGACCTATTTTAATGTTGTATCAAAAGGACAATCCAATACGTATACCGTCTTGCCGAGACCCTAGTTGATTATTCCATTGAAGAAATTCACCAACATGCCGACATAGTAATGTAGAAGGATAAATTCCAGTATTAATCACATTGCGAAGGGACTGTTCGTCAATGAATATCCCCTGATTTTTATTGAAATGATAGGTAGTGGAGGTGGAATGAATGAAAAATAAACATGCAAATTCCCCAAAGGATATTAAGTACAGTATTTGGGAAACGAAAACAAACCAATTCCCTGAATTTCCTGTCCAAAATGGGGAAAAGTCTATTGAAGGTGCTGACCTGGAATTCGATCTCAAAGACAAAAACGAGTAAGGTACTTATGGGGCACCCTTTTCAGTACAGACATTGAAGGTATTTCATTAAGGGAAACTAAATCAAGAAAACTACGTTTTGAATAAAGCAAATTAATTGGCACTAGATAAAAAGCATTTCTCCATGGGAATGCTTTTTATGTTATTGTGGTCTGGGAACCAACTCGCAAAATAAGCGAACAGAACCGTCCCCGTGGGTTTTCTTGTTTTTTAATCAATTCGTAAAAAAATTTATGAATTATTATAAAAATATAGTAAAATTATTTAGTGTTTTATTCAGTTTAAGGGAGTTTTTTGAAGTTTATCCCTTTTAATAATGATATTTTAAAAGGAAATCCGGGGTGTGAACCATGGTGAGTGATTTGGGGATTTATTTATGTTAAATTATACAGCTTTATTTCACCAATCTTTTTCGTATTCTCCTAATGGAATGGCTTTCGTTTCCTTAGATGGTATGTGGATGAAGGTAAACGAAGCCTTTACGAAGATATCAGGGTATACGGAAGCAGAGCTCCTCTCTACAAGCATTCAAGGAATTACATACCGAGGAGATTTAGTAAAAGAGTTCAATCACATACAAGACTTGGTGGAAGGAAAAAAAGAGTTTTATCAACTAGAAAAAAGATTGATTCACAAGAACGGATCGCTGATTTGGGTGTTATTTTCCGTATTCATCGTGCGGGAAGGAAATAAATCTTTATATTTTATGGCTCAAATTCAAGATTTGACCAGAGTAAAACAACTGGAACAGAAGCTGAAAGAAAGCGAAGATCAGTTCCGGAATCTCGTCACCTTTTCGCCGAATCCGATTATGGTACATAATGGTGAAACCATCTTATTTGCTAACAAATCAGCTGCTACCCTACTCTGCGGACCGGTAGATGAGATAGTTGGGAGTTATATACAGGAATTTATTGATCCTTCAGATTTAGATTATGCCAATACCATTACGAATGAAGTACTAAATGAAAATCACCCCTTTTATGATTTTGATTTAAAAATCCGAAATAGAAACGGTCAAACGTTAGAATCTGTCCTAACGGCCGTTCCCATTTCCTTTAGGGGTAGGAAAGCCATTCATGTTACCTATCGTGATGTGACCGAACAAAAAAGAATAGAGCAGGCTTTACAGGAAAGCGAAGTCAAATCACGTGCGTTATTTGAACATGCAAACGATGCAATCTTTCTTTTTTCCCTAACAGAACAGAGGCTTCCGGGCCAATTTATCGATGTCAATCAGAATGCATGCAAATTATTAGGGTACACGAAGGAAGAATTTTTAAATCTGTCTCCACTTAGGATCACTCCTGAAGCACGCTGGGAGAAAACACCTGAGCTAATGGATAAACTACTGGATTCCGGGCACATAACCTTTGAAGGCTCGTATGTTTCAAAAGGTGGACGAGAAATTGCCTTTGAATATAGCGCTTCGGTACTGTGTATTGAACAGGAAACGATGATTTTATCCATTGCTCGTGATATGACCGAACGGAAAAAGGCAGAGAAGCTGTTGGCGCAAATGGCATACTTCGATTATTTAACCCAGCTGCCAAATAGAAGACTATTTGAAAAACGTCTGGAACACGCCATCAAAAAAGCGCATTTAATGAAAGGTTTCATTACTGTTATGTTCCTCGATTTGGACGGGTTTAAGCAAATCAACGACACCTATGGCCATCAAAAAGGAGATACTCTATTAAAAGAGGTGGCAGAACGGCTAACCGGCTGTGTTCGAAAAGAGGATACGGTAGCTAGACACGCCGGGGATGAATTTACTATTTTGCTCCCGGACATAACCAGGAGTGAGGCCATCACTTCGGCTCAGCGGATTCTTGATGAATTTAACGCACCTATTGTCCTGGGAGAGCAGCCATTCTATATTACACCAAGTATAGGCATCTCTTTTTATTCAGAGCATAGTATGGATGCAAAAATGGTACTCAATCATGCGGACCAGGCGATGTATGAAGTAAAAGAGCAGGGGAAAAATAACTATCAAATTTATGATGGAAGTAACCAGATTAAAATTAGAAATTAGCGTTTTTTCTGGAATTTCCATGTAAGATTAGGCCAAACTTTTAAGAGGGATTAAATATGAGCGATCAATATAATGATAATTTAAAAGATACTGTAAGATTAAAAGGATTGGTTGTATCACTTTTGGGCTCAAAAGACGGTACAGAGGTAATAAAGCATCAATTAAAAAAAGGCCGAAGCTGGGGTTTAGGTCCGGAAGAAGGATGGGATGCTTTAGAATTTGTCTATATTACAAAAGGAAAAATGACGTCCAAGAAGGACGATGGTGACATCGTTTTACAAACAGGAGATCATTTAAGCTGTTCCCCGGTGAAAGAGGTTTTATTTTTTACCGCAGATGAAGATACAGAATTTATCTATGTTACTTCACAACCAGTTTTTTTACGGTACAGTCAAATTATTAGAAAATATATGGGGCTGGCAGTTGAGGTGGAGGCTAGGGACGGCTATACGGCAGACCATTGTGAGAGAATTAAAACGTTTGCTATGAAAGTAGGGACAAAAATGAATTTGTCCAATCCTGATTTGTATATATTAAATTGGGCTTCTTTCTTTCATGATATTGGGAAGATAAAGGTCCCAATCGAGGTTCTAAATAAACCTGGCAAATTAACTGATTCAGAATGGGACATTTTGAAACAGCATACGACATTTGGAAGAGAAATTTTACATGAGACAGATAACCCTTTTCTAATTGAAGCTGGAAAAATTGTTGAACAACATCACGAGAGATGGGATGGAAAAGGATATCCTAAGGGGCTAAAGGGAGAGGAGATAGACATTAGAGCAGCCATTATATCTGTAGTAGACTCATACGATGCGATGACAACGGATCGGGTGTATCGTGAGAGACTAACAGAAGAAATAGCAATAGAAGAAATTAAGCAGAATTCAGGAACCATGTATAACCCAAAAGTTGTTGAAATTTTCCTTGAAATCATCGAAAATAGGTAGAAAGGAGGTGAAAATATGAGAAAAATGTTGTCGGTTTTTGCTATTTTATTAGTTTCTATGACTTTATGGGCTGGGGTAGGCAGTGCAGCATATTTACCTGAATATGATACATATATCCGGATTGAGACGAATGGGAATATGAAAAATTTCCCATTAGATGAAAGTACGGCTCAGGCCATGTTTGAACGTCAAGAAAAAATCCATGAGAAAATTACAAAGGTCACTGGTAAAGAAATTGACCATTCCTACATTTGGATTGTCATTAACGGCAAAACGGTTTTAGCTGTCGATCCTCCACTACCTGGAGTTTAGTGATGGAAGAGATCATACCACTCGGATTAACCTGTATAATGGCAGGGAAATACCCGGACGGTATGATTTTTTTGTTGTCCAAATGAATAAATTTATCTAAAGATGCTTAACCCTTATTTCTTGCCGTTTTCCATATCAGGAAGCAGAAAAAAGTCTACAACATTGTAGGCTTTTTTTCATACTGTATGTTGGGGGTGTAATTATGCCAAGAACAAATTACCGAAGTTCGGACGTTGACTTAATGGCTAGGATGATGCGGGCAGAAGCCGAAGGTGAAGGGAAATTGGGGATGTTGATGGTTGGCAATGTCATTGTGAATCGTGTAATTGCAGATTGTTTAGACTTTAAACAAGTAAGAACCATTCCCCAGGTCATTTTTCAAGTCCAAGGAGGAAATTATTCCTTTGAAGCTGTTCAAAAAGGAAATGTATTTTATCAAAAAGCGCGAGAGTCTGAAAGAAGGTTAGCCAGAAAAACATTGGAACATTGGAGAGAACATCCATCCAAATTTGCCCTTTGGTATTTTAATCCGTATGCTCCATGTCCTCCAACATGGTACGGGCAACCACATTCTGGTCAATTTAAACAGCATTGTTACTATGAACCAAAAGCTAATACATGTGAGAGTGTTTATACAGGTTAGACTTGGTTTTTTAGTCGGCTTTTTCAAAAAGGGACGGTATTGTTTGTTTGCAGAAAGACCCGTCCCCCTGTTTTTTTGATAAAATAATAGAAAAGCAGGTTGGAGGTTTTCCTATGTTCACCAGTTGGAAAAAGGTTTTGGAGGAAGAAATGTCCGGCAGGCAAGCCTTTCGCTATGCGGAACGCATCGCCCAGTATCACCGCATCCAGGCATCACCCGGTTATCGGCAGGCTGCGCAGGAAGTGGTTTCGTTATTAAAGCGAGATGGGGTCGAGGCAGAACTAGTTTCGTATCCTGCCCAATTTGGCGAAAGATTTCTATCCCATCGTTCTTTTCAAGAATGGTCCTGCGAACAGGCTGAACTATGGATTGAGTCGCCGGTAAGGAAGAGGCTTGCCAGATTCACAGAGGAAGAGATTTCCGTTGTACAGAGGAGTATTTCTACACCTGATGGTGGGTTAGTGGCTGAATTAATTGTCATTGAAAATGCCGAGGAAGAAAGCAGTTATGAAGGACTCGACCTTGAGGGGAAACTCGCTCTTGTCCGAGGCAACCAGTTCATTATACATATGTTAGCTGTAGAAAAATACAAGTGTGCCGGACTTATATTTGATAATCTCAGTGAATTTCCACCTATCCGCACCCGGATGGACATGCCGGATACTAGGCAATACACCTCCTACTGGTGGCATACAGAAGAGGAAGTTAAATCATTTGGGTTTGTTGTCTCTCCGAGGATTGGGGAAGAACTGCGCCAGCTAGCCAAACAACAAAAGGTCCAGTTGAAAGCCTTCGTTAGGGCGCATTTGGAGGATGGCCACTTTGAAAATATTGAATATTTTATCCCCGGAAAAATCGACAAAGAAATCCTGCTCGTTAGCCACCTCTGTCATCCTTATCCGGGTGGGAAGGACAATGCCTCTGGCCCGGGGACATTAATGGAAGTGATGCGGACGTTAACGCGTCTCATCAAGGAAGGGAATCTCCCTCAGCCAGAACTGGGCATCCGATTTTTGCTGATGCCGGAAATGACGGGAACCGCTGCTTATTTCCATCAGCATCCCGATAGGATTCCGAACACGATTGCGGCATTGAACCTGGATATGGTCGGCGCCGACCAAAAGATAGGCGGAGGCCCGTTGTGTGTGGAGCAGCCCCCGATGGCCATACCTACATTTGTCGACCAGTTTGCTTATAAGCTGGTGGAAGAGCTGGCAAACAACATAGAGACTTTCTCGGGAACAACAAATTATAGCACCGTGAATTATGTTTCTACTCGTTTCTCCGGCGGGAGCGATCATTATATTATTTCCGACCCTACAATTGGAATTCCATGCCCGATGCTTATTCAGTGGCCTGACAAGTATTATCATACATCCTCCGACTCTACGAACCATTTGGATGAAAACATGATGAAGCTAGTGGGTGGAGCCGCAGCGTTGTACAGTTATGGGTTGGCGAATGGGGAAGAGGGGGATTGGCTAGACTATGCTACTAACCATATTGGGCAAATAGGCGCAAACCTTCATAAGGCTAGAGAATTTGTTTTAAAAAGTAAACTTTCAACGGAGGCATTGTCTTTTTATGTTAGTTATGAGGATGAAGCCTTGGGCCAGCTGGTGTCTTATGCGAAGCTGCGTCAGTTTAAGAGTCTGGTAGAGTATATTGGCCAAAAGAAAGAGCTAATTTCAAAACATGCGGATTTGATCTTTGAATTGGTAGAAAAAGAGGGAGCTATTATTGAATCCGGTGATGTGCTTGGTGAAAAATGGTTAAATGCGGTTTATCGGAGAACGTATCAAGCACCGGTCCGTATGGGTGATGAAATCAAGGATCTTCCGTTTGAAGACCGATACCATTGGTTGAAAGAAGTCGAGGGAAATGTGCCAATGGGGTATGCTGACTTCCTTTTTTACTGGATGGACGGCAAGAGAACGGTACGGGAAATTCTCACGCTGACCCAATACGAAACAGGTCTATATTATCCTGAATATACGCAAGAACTCTTAAAGTTTTGTTCTTCTTTACGATTAATAATGAGTGTTTAAAAGAAGCTTGGTCCATAGAACGGCTCTAAACGACCGAGACGGTGAAAAAAACAAGGTACCGGTCGATAAGAACGGCTCTAAACAACCGAGCAGGTGAAAAAAACAAGGTACCGGTCGATAAGAACGGCTCTAAACGACCGAACAGGTGAAAAAAACCAGGACACGGTCGATAAGAACTTCTCTAAACGACCGAGAAGGCGAAAAAAACAAGGCCACAGTCGATAAGAACGTCTCTAAACGACCGAGACGATGAAAAAAACCAGGACACGGTCGATAAGAACGGCTCTAAACGACCGAGAAGGCGAAAAAAACCAGGACACGGTCGATAAGAACGGCTCTAAACGACCGAGACGATGAAAAAAACCAGGACACGGTCGATAAGAACGTCTCTAAACGACCGAGAAGGTGAAAAAAACCAGGACACGGTCGATAAGAACGGCTCTAAACGACCGAGAAGGCGAAAAAAACAAGGCCACAGTCGATAAGAACGTCTCTAAACGACCGAGACGATGAAAAAAACCAGGACACGGTCGATAACGAGGCCTCTAAACTACCGAGAACGTGAAAAAATTAAGGACACGGTCGATAAGAACATCTCTAAACGACCGAGAAGAAGAAATAACCCAGGACACGGTCAAATAGAACTGATATGCAACAACAAACCAAATTTAATTCAGGGAAGGAATGCATCACTAAATGCAACAAATTTATTTAGATTACAATGCCAGCACGCCAATTGCCCCCGAGGTAATCGACGCCATGATGCCGCTGCTCCACGATTTTTATGGAAATCCGTCCGCGCTGCATTGGGCTGGGGCACCAGTGAAAGAACTAATGCAGAACGCAAGGAAACAGGTTGCCGGCTTAATAGGCTGTTCTCCTGGGGAAATTATCTTTACCAGTGGGGGAAGCGAAGCGAATAACCTGGCGTTAAAAGGTTTTTATTTTAAAAATAAGCACAAAGGAAACCACATCATCACATCGAAAATCGAACATCCGGCGGTGATGAACCCATGTAAATTCCTTGAGAAAATCGGGGCCAAGGTGACCTATGTAGGTGTAGATCAGTACGGTCGAGTGTCACCACAAGAAATTGAAAAAGCCATCACAAAAGAGACCATTTTGATTTCAATCATGCACTCCAATAATGAAACCGGGAGCCTGCAGCCGATTCAAGAAATTGGACAACTAGCAGAAAGGTACGGAATCGCCTTCCATACCGATGCGTCCCAATCAGTGGGAAAAGTGCCTATCAATGTGAACGAGCTAAATGTCCATATGCTGACAATTGCTGGCCATAAACTGTATGCTCCTAAAGGAATTGGAGCGCTGTACATAAGGCAGGGAATTGCACTCGAACCTCTCATTCATGGGGCCGGTCATGAATTCGGGCTACGGGCAGGAACGGAAAATACCTTGTTGGCAGTCGGCCTCGGGAAAGCATGTGAAATTGTTAAAACCCACCTAGGAAACCCGGAATTAAAAGAACTGACGAACGATTTCTGGAACGAGTTAAAGGAAGCATTTGGAGATGGTGTTCAATTAAATGGTCATCCAGAGGAACGACTGCCTAATACCTTGAATGTCAGTTTTGTCAGAAAAATAGGTCAAGACTTGCTAGATGCAATCCCTCAATTAGCAGCCTCAACCGGTTCCGCTTGTCATGCCGGCAGCATCGAACTTTCACCGGTATTAAAGGAAATGAACGTTCCTGAAGAGGTGGGGATGGGGGCTATCCGATTTAGCTTGGGCAGACATACGACAAAAGATGAAATCAACCAGGTATTGGAATGGATAAAGGAAACGCTAAATTAAAGGTAAAGAGACTCATTCCTCCGAATTGTTCACTTTAGAAATTTTAAAAACGATAAAACACCTAATAAATGTTGAAACACCAATCATTTCTGGGTGTTTTTTGTTTTTCGGAAAAACAAGAAAATTCTTTGTAGTCCATGTGAATCCGGAAGACACTCTTATTCTCATTTTACATAAATTATTGTAATTTGAGTTTTAGGGGGTCGGTAATCATGAATGATCCAAAGCAAATGAACAAAAACAGCAACAATAAAAGTGACCAAAAAAGTAAGGAGATAAAAAAATTAGAAAAAGAGGTTGCCCTAGGCCTTTGGATTCAAGTGGTTGGTCAGCTGATCGAGCTAAAAGGCTTAACAGGGATTTTCCAATTAGAGGAAGATACCAATCGGGTTGGAGAACAACAAATATTGACGGGTGTATGGATTAGAACTATTGGACAACTGCTGGAGGCGCTCTCCGTATCAAGGCAAATTAATGAAACAGATCTCATTAAGATTCTTCAGGAGCAAAAAATTGCTATCACAGGAGATTTGCTTGTATCAATCGGTTCGGCTTATGAAGTCGTTGGGGGTATAAATGTTCTTGAAGAAGAATCCGTCATGCCGCCAATAATTGTCCCATAACTTTTTCTGCCTAGTGCATGCTAAGAAGGCTGCCCTTAATCCTAATCGTGCAGCTTTCTTTAGTAAAGAGTATTGGTTAATAAAGGGATAAAACTTGACTACCAATTGAGCCTTGGTTTAATCTAATTATCCCATACTTCCAAAATTACCTAGTGAGGTGACTGGATGAGTACCAACAATCGAGTTTCTGTCCGTGACCATAAGGACTATCAGGCAGAAGCGGAGCGCTTAGAGTTTACCAAGGAATATATCCGCACCGTTTTAGAAATTTCGAAGGGCAATAAAGAATTTTTCGTGGAAAATATGAAACAATCTTTTTCCGAACTGAATTCAAAGGACAGCAGTGCGAGCTACACAGACCTCCTCGCGAATGCCAGTTTTCTTGAATTGGCGGAAACTGAATTAAAACGACTTGAAAGCGTGATCGGCAAGCCCTATTTTTCAAGGATTGATTATACCAGCGATAGCACGAAAAAAGAAGAAATCTTGTACATAGGAAAAGTATCCTTATTTGACCGTGTCACCCAGCAGCCGATTATTGTGGATTGGCGGTCCCCAATCGCCAATGTTTACTATGACGGCCGGTTGGGAGAGGTGTCTTATGATGCCTATGGGGAGACACAAACCGGGTACCTTTCATTAAAGCGACAGTATGACATTGTCGACGGTTTATTAAAAGAAATGAATGACATCGATCTGACAACCCACGATGAGCTTTTGCAAAAATCTTTAGCAGGTAAAGCCGATAATCGCTTAACGGAAATCGTGGCGACGATTCAAAATGAGCAAAATGAAGTCATCCGGGCATCACTGACGCGGCCCATAATTGTTCAAGGAGCCGCTGGAAGCGGGAAAACAACCATCGCACTTCATAGAATATCTTATTTCCTCTATTCCTTTGGATTTCAATTTCCTCCAGAAAAATTAATGATTCTCGCACCAAACCGCTTGTTTATAGATTATATATCCGCCGTCTTGCCGGAATTAGGGGTCAACAAAATCAACCAAACGACCTACATTGATTTTATGCGAAGCTGCTTAGCGCAGAAAATAAAACTATTTTCGCCAAATGCCAAGCTGATGAAACTGATTGAGGGGAACGGAACGAATAAATCGATGCAATGGGTTTCGAGATATAAAGGTTCGCTAGAATTTAAGGAATTAATCAATCGATTTGTAAATGAATTGGAAAGTAATCTTGCCCCGAGCGAAGATGTTGTCGTTGAAAATTCCGTCCTCATGAAGGGCAAAAGGCTGAGGGCCTTATTTTTAAAAGAATATACTTATTTACCAATCTACAAAAGGCTTGGAAAAATAAAAAGCCTATTAGAAGAGGATGTAAAAAAGAAAAAATCGGTTATGTTAACGAATCTTAATAAGAAATATGAAGAAGCGCTCGATGGTGTCCTTTATAACAGGAGGCTGGACCCGGAGAAGCGACAGCAAAAAGTAACCAGCTTAATGGATCGGGTAGACCAACGAAAGAAGAGGATTGAACAGGAGTCAAAGGTCGTTGTAAAAAAATATATGGCTGCGTTTGTGATGAAAGATATTTTTGCCTTGTATATGGAGCTAATGTCTTCACCTGAAAGTATCCGTCAGTATTCCACTACTCTTACTGATCAAGAATGCAAGGTTCTCAGTAAATATTGTCAGCGAATCTTTGAGCGAGGTGCATTCGAGCTGGAGGATTTAGCTCCGCTTTTTTATATGAAGGCAAAGCTGGAAGGCATCGAGGAACCATTTAAAATGCGCAGTGTCTTCATAGATGAAGCACAGGATTACAGCTATTTTCAATTCGCCGCCTTAAAGGAAGGCTTTGAATCCGAGCTATTTACGATTGTAGGAGATTTGGCGCAAGGAATTCATTCTTACCGCGGCTTAAATAGCTGGACACCGGTACTTCAGGATATTTTTCCGAATGCGAATTATCAGGCACTGCAAAAAAGCTATCGAACCACGGTTGAAATCATGAATGTGGCGAACGATATCCTAATGTTGATGGACCAAGACTTGCCTAAAGTGGAACCCGTCATTCGACATGGCCAAAAACCCTGCTTTAAAAAGATAGACCCGGTAAATCCGGAACAGGTAAGGCTGCAGTTGGAACAAGATATTGCCTCACTAAAAGAGGAGGAACTGCACTCCATCGCGCTGATTGGACGGACCGAAAAGGAATGTTTGAGAATCCAAAAACTTTTTGAAAAAAGTCATCTTCCCATTCAGCTATTGGAAGAAAAACAAGAAATGAAGAAGGGGCACATCGTGATTCTGCCATCTTATTTGTCAAAAGGCTTAGAGTTTGATGCCGTTTTGATTGTCTGTTTGGAAGAAGTTTACTCACTGATGGACCTGGACATTAAATTGTTGTATGTTTCGATGACGAGGCCGTTGCATCGGTTATATTTGTACGGAAAGGCTCCTTCGGACTTTTTATTAAATAAAGTGGACTCGGAACATTTCGATGCTTAAAGGGCCGGCATAGCGAAAACAGGGACGGTTCTAGTGGCATATAAAGCCTCTAGAACTGTCCCTGTGGCTTTTTTGCCCAAATTTTCTGATTTTAGTTTTATAATTAGACATTTTCCGACATGCCCCCTGGATTATAATAGGAAATAAGGTCTTTCTCTTTATAATCATCGAAAGGGCGGAATGTATGAATGATTTAATCAAAATTAAAGAGCTTGGAGAAATATTTAGACCCTATGGGATTTACCCGCAGGATCGATACAACGAGCAAACGGCTTTTAAAGTTTTTCAGAAAACGCATCCAAACCATCACTTTTCACGGGAAGCCCAATATTTGATTCATACGCAACAGCGCCATTCTGAGAGAATTGGAGCCGATCTTCCCTATTGGGGAAAGAACTATTTTTCAAACGATAGAAAAACTCGGTATTTTGTCATTTCACAAGACTCGAATTCACTAGATGCAGGCAGTATTGTCTTTTATGCCAATCTTATGAATCATGAAATTCATCCAGATGACATTCATACCTATATTACTAGATTTGGCCTTACTCCTTTTAAAAGCTGGAAGGATGCTCGTGACTTTTTTATAACAGACCTGGAGTTAGACATGGACTATATTTATGTGACGGACGCAAAAAAGGTCTATCCTAAAGGTAAAAGGCAGCAAAACCATCAAGTTGACCAAAAACAGAGGCAAAAATGGTTGGCAGAATGCGAGGAACTCAGCAGGGAGCTGATTTTTAAAGAAATCATTTTCTGTTCTCCAGATGTTATCATTGCGATGGGAACTAATGCTTTACAATTGTTGAACCCCAAATCTCTGCTATTAGAAAAAAATCAACTCACTCAAAAGCTTAAACGCCCTATCAATTGTAAGGATGACAGGGTTATAGAAGAGTTTATTTATTCTCCACTTCTGTCTGGAGCAAACCGCAAGTATTTTAATGGTGAAACTAGAAAAAAAGCAAAAGCTGCCATTTACCTTTTCGAAGGACAAGCAGGTAAAATAAAAATGTAACGGTAAAACAGAAATGAGGGATCTCAAATGGATTATGTGAAGTTTGGCAATACAGGCATGGATGTATCCCGTCTTTGTGTCGGCTGCATGAGTTTTGGAGTGCCGGAGCGCGGGAGTCATCATTGGGTGCTTGATGAGGAGAAAAGCCGCCCGATCATCAAGATGGCTCTCGATGCCGGAATTAATTTCTTCGATACAGCGAATGTTTATTCAGACGGTACCAGTGAAGAAATTGTTGGACGGGCGTTAAAGGATTTTGCCAATCGAGATGAGATTGTCATTGCGACGAAGGTGTACAATCGTATGAATCAAGGTCCAAATGGGGCCGGCCTTTCTCGCAAGGCGATTATGAGTGAAATCGATAAAAGCTTGAAACGATTAGGAACGGATTATGTGGACCTCTATCAAATCCATCGTTGGGATTACGATACGCCAATTGAAGAAACGATGGAAGCCTTGCATGACGTGGTAAAAGCCGGGAAGGCAAGGTATATTGGCGCCTCCTCCATGTACGCCTGGCAGTTCCAAAAAGCCTTACATATAGCGGAGAAGCATGGCTGGACCAGGTTTGTCTCGATGCAGAATCATCTTAATCTATTGTACCGGGAAGAAGAGCGGGAAATGCTGCCGCTTTGCAAGGAAGAAAAAATTGCTGTCATGCCTTGGAGTCCGTTAGCCAGAGGGAAATTAACACGGGATTGGGAGGAAACAACCTACCGTTCCGAGAAGGATGAATATGGGAAAACACTCTATAAATCAACCGCTGAAGCAGACCGAATTGTGGTGGAACGTGTCGCTGCGCTGGCTGAGCAACGTGGTGTTGCCCGGGCTCAAATCGCCCTTGCCTGGGTATTGCAGAAACAACCTGTCACAGTTCCAATTATTGGTGTAACAAAAGCATCCCATCTCGAAGATGCCTTAGGTGCACTGTCAGTAAAATTAACTCAGGAAGAAATAGCATTCCTGGAAGAGCCGTATGTGCCTCACCCAATAATGGGTCATCAATAATTACATTTTGAAAACTGAGTAATGCCAAAACCTGATTCCTTATCGTAAATGGTTATTGCAAGTATTATTTCATTTTTAGTAATGAGAGGACCTAATGCGAATTTGACATTTGGTATTATTGTTCTAGGAACACTTTCGATATTGGGTATTGTATTTGCGGTACTTTCAAAGAAGTGGTTGTCAGGAATATTGGGTGTACTATTAAATGGAGCAGTGTTGGTATTTGTATTTCTCCTGTTGCTTGCCAAGGGAATTGCTGGTTAGGGTATCCGTAATTTTCCAATAGTTTTATTATGATTTTATTTTAGTATCAACTGGAGCGTTTCTACAATAGTGTGGAGACGCTTTTTTTATTGAAGGAACGGACGGGCGAGGTAAGCTGAACAAGGACACCTCTCGAATCGACAGCAGTTAGTCAAAGCAGAAAATAAAAAGGAAACACGGGAAATGGACGATATTCACTCTTGTAATTACAAAATATGTTAATATCAAGTTAATAAATTGGAAAAGAACACATTAAGGGATGAAAAAATATGAAATTATTTTTTGCTATATTACTTATTTTATTTGGATTTTTTTTATGGGATTAACAAGTAATAGCTTAGGTAAGATGGGTAACAATATAATGCATATTATAGGGTTTGGATGTATTTTAGGGGGTGTTTTCATTGCAGGAAAAAAGAAAGGAAAACATTAATAATCTTATATGAACAGCATTCCAGAAAATATATAAACTTGCGGCTATGTTTGTGAAAAATTGCACTTAAAGTAATGGGTGGCATTAGTTGAGCAATTAATATTATAAATGGGAGGTGGAGTTGTGAATAAGTCCTTTTGGATTCCGTTAATGGCTTCATTTGGAACGATGATATTACTTTATATAATAGGCTTTATAGCTGATATTGATTTTCTTATATTTAAAATTTCACTCTCGGAAACTGAGATTGCTCTACTACCAATTGCAGTTGGGATGTTAGTGGGGTTTATTAGTGAACGTATTATCAAATTGAAATCTCAAAAATAAAATTACTAAATTCTTATTTTACGAAGGGGTGCTTTGTTCAAATTAAAATGTTAATGACCACAGGGTAACTGTCGTTTTTTAGTTATCAAATTAGCAAGTCTAAGCGCACCGCTAATGGCAGAAGCATAATTTTTATTATGACCGTGCTAATTCACCTGCCAGGGGACATTCCTTTTTTGAGAGGATTGTAGGAAGCTGTTCAAACTATCGGCCGCCCTTATCGCAGATAAATTCGGATTATCGCAGATATATTTGTTTTTACGCAGATAAAATCAAATTACCGCAGATATATTGAATATATCGCAGATATAACGGATGTTATCGCAGATATAGTTTTAAATTCAAAAATCGAGTCCAAAAATTACTTATATTTGCTTGTAAACTACAACAATTGGCGGGATTGAAGCAGTAATCAGGCCATTTTCGTTTTCGAATTAACCCCACAGGATTGCGATTTTTGGGATAATTGTATGATATCATTACGATGAATAGTCATTTTTAAGAAGGAAGTGCAAACGATGGATTTCGAAACAGTCATGAGGGAGCTTGAAGCCCTCGGCAAGGAACGAACGAAAAAAATGTACATCTCCAATGGTGCGCATGAGCCGGTTTTTGGCGTGGCAACAGGTGCTATGAAACCAATCGCAAAGAAAATAAAGATCAATCAATCTTTAGCAGAAGAGCTTTACGCCACAGGCAACTACGATGCCATGTACTTTGCCGGCATCATTGCAGACCCAAAAGCGATGACGGAGTCGGATTATGATCGTTGGATGGATGCCGCGTATTTTTATATGCTGTCTGATTATGTGGTGGCAGTCACTTTATCAGAGTCCGACATAGCCCAAGAGGTTGCAGATAAATGGATTGCAAGTGGTGACGAGCTGAGAATGTCAGCGGGCTGGAGCTGTTACTGTTGGCTTTTAGGAAATCGCAAGGACCATGAGTTTTCCGAAACCAAGATTTCCAATATGCTCGATTTGGTAAAAAATACGATTCACGATTCGCCGGAACGAACAAAATCCGCGATGAATAATTTTCTATACACCGTAGGGACTTCCTTTATGCCGATGCATGAAAAAGCAGTTGATACCACTAAGGAAGTAGGATTAGTAGAAGTCAAACGGGAAAAGAAAAAAAGCAGTTACCTAAATGCTTATGAAAGTATACAAAAAGAAGTGGATAAAGGAAGAATTGGTTTCAAACGTAAATATGTTAGGTGTTAAATATTTTCGTTTCAGGGAGTGTTGATCCAAGAAGGATTAACACTCTTTTGTATGTTGAAATTATATAAAGAAGTCTCTACTTTACTTTGATAATGTCCAACCTTTTGGTAGTAGAAATCAAATCTATTGAATGACTTCCTTTTGTGTATAATATAGAAGCTCCTTCTCTTTCTCCTTTTCTCCAACCATTTGCTTTGAGAGCAATCTCATAATCAAACGGTATTCCATATTCTTCAGATGCTCTTGACCAATCATAACTTTCCGATTTGTTACTACTATTAACTGATTCAGCATTTTTAGGAATGAGGAATCCGTATAAATCTTCTGACGGCTCATAGAGTGATAATGCAATAAAATAGTAACCAATGCCAATTCCTATTGCAAGTGTCATAAAAACAATGGTCCAAGCAATACTTTTCCTCATTCTACTCACCTTATTTATTCTAAATTTTTTCCTCAAGAAACTTGACTGTTTAAGTACAAATCAACACATCTCATTTTTTTATTTTAACAGAAATAACCAAATATCTATATAAGATAGAAAGACAAATCCTCAACAAAACGATATTCCAGTTGAATTATCAATACAAGAGGAAGAAAAATAATATGAACATTGTACCGTCCGAAACTTGTGGTTTTTCTATTGACGGTTTCCTTTTTAAAATAATATTGACAGACTATTCATTAAAATCTTAAAATTTATATTGAACGTTCATTATAAATAAAAAAGGAGGTGTCGTTATGCCGAAGGTTGGAATGGAGGATATCAGGAAGGGTCAGGTGATAGAGGCTGCAATAAATGCAATTGTTTCAAAAGGGCTTTCAAATCTATCAATGAAGGATATTGCCGCACACGCAGGCGTGAGCACAGGAATTATTTATCACTATTATGAAAGCAAAGAAGACTTGCTCATGCAGGTTTTGAAAGCTTCTTTTCGCCAATCACATGAAAAGGTTATGGAAACGGTGGAACCGATAGAACCTTCACTAGAGAAATTGCTGAAACATTTGGAAAATATCAATCTAGTGCCAAAGGATAACCCGGAATATATGGCTGTCTTTTTAAATTATCTGGGCGAGGCCAATCATAATCCAAAAATCCGCGACATGATAAATAAACTTTTTAAAAATTTGACGAATTATATTGGTCAATACCTGGGGGACGTTTCCACAGATGGGCAACCGTTAAAAAATTTGCCGATTATGATCATTGCACTTGGCTTTGGCCTCGGGATCATGTGGACATTGAATGACCAACTATATGACATCAATGAGATGGATCAAAGCTTAAAAAAGTTAATTACCAATTATTTGGCTGACAAGAATGGAGGCAAAAGCGAATGAATGTCCTTGTAGAAAAAAACGGGAAGGTTTGCACGATTAAGATCAATCGACCGGAGGTAAGAAACGCGGTTGACCGCAGGACAGCGAAGGAATTGGCTGATGCCTTTCGAGCATTTGAGGAGGACGATACTTTACATGTTGCTGTCCTGGCAGGAGCAGGAGGGACTTTTTGTGCCGGAGCGGATTTAAAAGCGTTGTCAATCGGTGGAGGCAACGAGATGAATCCGGATATGTCAAAGGATGGTCCGATGGGCCCAAGCCGAATGCATTTATCCAAACCTGTAATCGCGGCCGTTTCGGGCTATGCCGTTGCCGGGGGTTTTGAACTTGCCATCTGGTGCGATCTTCGGGTGGTGGAACGGGATGCAGTATTTGGTGTGTTTTGCAGGCGTTTTGGTGTTCCGCTCGTCGATGGCGGGACACAACGTTTGCCACGTTTGATTGGCATGAGCCGTGCTATGGATTTGATTTTAACTGGGCGTCCGGTGGAAGCTGAGGAGGCATGGCAGATAGGGCTGGCAAACCGGGTAGTGGAACCTGGGACAGCAAAGGATGAAGCGGAGAAACTAGCGGCACAAATCGCCGAGTTCCCGCAAACGTGCATGCTCAGTGATCGTGAGGCCGCTTATAGGGGCTTTGATTTGGACTTTGATAAAGGTATGCAACTCGAATTTTTGTTAGGCCAAAATGTTGTGAACAGTGGGGAGACAAAGGAAGGCGCTACTCGCTTTTCAAGCGGACAAGGCAGACATGGGAGATTCTAATTTTTTCAATGTAGGTAGAGATTATGTTAGGAAATTTTCAAAAGCAAAGGGGAGGAATTGTGAATGAATGCTGCTGAATTAATCAAAAGGGGAGCCATCTATTTTCCGAATCATACAGGAGCTATTTTTCAAGGCGAAAAATTAACATTCGACCAAGTGTATCGAAACAGTAATCGCTTGGCTAATTCATTGTTGAGCCTAGGATTGAAAAAGGGAGACCGGGTGGCGTTTTTACTGGCCAACTCATTGCAAAGCTTGGAGATTGATTTCGCGCTGTTGCAAACGGGGCTTGTCAGGGTGCCGCTGAACACTAGACTGTCCGAGAACGAGCATGTTCATATGATAAAGGATACCGATGCGAAAGCACTCTTGTATACGGAAGAATTTAGCGAACGCGCTGCGCAAATCAAAAAGTATTGCCCCGACCTTCAGTATTTTTGCCAAATGAACGGTACTACCGCTGAGCCTTGGATGATTAACATGCATGAGTTTGTCCAAGGTGTTTCCGAGGATGAACCGGCGGTAAAAGTGTCCGAGTCTGACATCGCGACAATTCAATATACGTCAGGGACAACCGGGGTTTTAAAAGCGGCTGTCCATACTCAGGAAACATGGGTCGCCATTTGCAATAATATTATCACCGCATTAGATATTCAAGAAGGGGATACGATGCTGCATGCAGCCCCGCTCACCCATGCATCAGGAACGCTGGTGCTCCCGCATTGGGTTTCCGGAGCAGCCAATTCCGTATTATCGGGCTTCCATCCAGAACAATACCTCCATGTCATTCACCATGAAAAACCTACTACTTTGAATCTCGTTCCAACCATGATTGTCATGCTGTTATCTCATCCAAATGTCGAGCAATATTCGTTTGAATCTGTCAGAAATATTATATATGGCGCCTCGCCAATGCCGCGCGAAGCATTGAAGCGCGGGCTTGAATTGTGGGGGCCGAAGTTTGTTCAATATTACGGCCAAACAGAAGCGCCTCTCATTCTATCGATTTTAAATAAGAAGGACCACATCGGCGAAGGAGAAGAAGGGCAAGCAAGACTGTTATCCTGCGGTCGTCCCGTTCCAACCGCTTCTATAAAAATTGTTGATGAAACGGGCGAGGAGCTTCCTTCAGGTGAAGTTGGTGAAATTGCAGTGAAGTCCAGCCAGGCTATGGTGGGATATTGGCAAGAACCGGAATTGACCCAAGAAACGATTAAGGATGGCTGGGTACATACCCGGGATATGGGCTATTTAGATCAAAACGGTTACCTGTTCCTGGTTGACCGCAAATCGGACATGATCATTTCCGGAGGCTTTAATGTGTATCCGCGGGAAGTAGAAGAAGTACTTTATCAGCACCCGGCCGTCATGGAGGCCGCTGTTGTTGGAGTCCCTGATGAAAAATGGGTCGAAACCGTTAAGGCCTATGTGGTCCTCAAAAGCGGCCAAACAGCTACCGAGGAAGAAATCATTCAATTCTGTAAAGACAGACTCGCTTCATATAAGAAGCCTTCGTCGATTGAATTTATTGACACATTGCCGAAAAGTGCCGTCGGGAAAGTGGTGCGCCGCTTCTTAAGGGACCCGCATTGGGAAGGGAAAGAGCGGAGAATTTAATATCTTAGATTTTACTAAAAAATTAATCCACCCATGATTCAGCATGGGTGGATTATCCTGCTTTTATAGCGATCCCCTATGAGGGAACCGTCTATTGCCGGACCGGACATGTGGTTGCATGAATAGCATCAGTTTTGACTGATGGTGTCCATTTTATTGCGTTATTAACTTTTGGATTTTGATTTCTCTGCATTGTTCTGCTTGATCAGTTTATAGCTTGAAAGGGCGGCATCACCGGCAATTCCGGCAATTAGGGAGAAGATGATATTTTCAACATAAGAATTAGGAGCGGTATAAAAAACGATAAGGAGCGCGGCTATTGCACCAAGGAGCATTTCTTCAAGAAACCCAAGATAAATAAACTTTTTTGTTCGGCGTGGCATAATCATTTTACCATGCTTCCGAACATGTCCGACAATTCCAACAGTTCCACCAATCACTAAAGAGAAAATAATGTCAGCCAACACTTGTTTCTCACTCTCCTTAAGCCTAAATTTTTTGACCTAAGGTAAATCTTGGTGTATTAACATTATACTAAACTTGGAAACTAACTAGTATGGGGACAAATACCGATATTCTGAAATCCAAGTCCTTGTAAAATTACATTCCAAAAATTTTCCCAATATGAAAAAGTAATTTGTTGCTACATTCCTTAGGGTTTAAACAAAAGAATCAGACCCATTTTCAGGACTTTTTTCAAAAATTTCTGAAAAATAGAGAAGAATGTACAGTGTCCCCGGGAGTACCGAGGCGACTTGTCATGATTCCATTAACCATTGTATTATTCCTGATTATCAACCTACATCCCGAAGGTTTTTAACAATATTGGTTTTGCCTTTTTCACCATTGCTTTGATTGATGCTGCTGGCGCGTATAGCCATATCACTGGCTATATTGTAAGTGCAGTGGCAGGGAATCTCATTGTAAACGGTGTAGCTGTTCTGATTAACATTGAATTGATGAAGTATTTTAAAAACATCCAATAACCAAGACCGGAAAAACGAAAGGTATGATTAAAGGAACAGTTTAAATCGAAAAAAGGTAACGAGAGGATATGAACATTTGTTTGTATCCTCTTTTATAGGCACGGAACAGTCATCGCAGATAAATTGGGATGATCGCAGATATATTTGTATTTTCGCAGATAAAATGAAATCAACGCAGATATATTTGATTTAACGCAGATATAAGGAAAATCATCGCAGATAAATTTTTTTCACCCCTAATTCCACCCTTCCAACATCTCATTCCACCGTAACCTAATACCTCCGTGCCATTTTTGATATTTATTATTGACCCTAGGTCTTTGGTAATAGGATAATTATGGCAGGGGTGGGATAACCATGAAGAAAATTAAGGATTACTTTCATTTTTCAATCATACAGCGGACCATTCTCTTATCCAGTATCAGCATTATCCTGATTGGGACAGTCCTGACTGCTGCCAGCTACTACATCCAGGGGAAACTGATGACTGAAAATTTGGATAAGCAGGCCCGTGGTGTAGCGCAAATGGCGTTTAGCCGCTTTGACCTTCAGGACATTAAAGAAATTCAAACCAATCATGATTTAAATTCCGATGTTCATCAAAAAATTTTAAAGGAATTGGCAGACATCACGAAGCAAAATCCGAATATTGCCCAGGTTGTGCTTGTGGACATTGGCGTGAATGAGAAAGATGAATCGATGGCACTGGCCATTCATCAAAACTACTTGGATATTGGCATGAGACCCGGCGACATGGTTGAACAAAATCCCATATTCGTCAAGTTATACAAAGAAATTGCCGTGACAGGCGAAATGAGAAGTTCCGGAATCTATCAGGATATGCTCGGAGAATGGTCCAGTATTTTGATTCCTTTCAAGGATGAGAGCGGAAAAGTCATTGCCATGTTTGTCATGGATATGAGTGCCAGTGAAATAAGGGAGGATCAGCTCAAAGTTTTATCACGGCTTGTGGGCGCTTTTGCTATTTTACTCATATTGTCCATTACCATTCAAACCCTCGCCTTAAAAAGAACCCTGTCACCGCTTAAACTTTTATTGAACGCTGTAAAGGAATTGGGACAGGGAAACTTTAGCATTCATCTCAACATCAATAGAAAAGACGATTTAGGGAGATTGGCAGAAGGGTTCAATACGGCGGTTACGAACATAAAGAGCTTAATTAGCAAAGTCATCACTACTGCTCAGCAAGTAAGTGAAGATCCCAAAAAATCCGAACCACCATCAGAAACGGAGTATCCCAGCACGGATGAATTAATACAGACAGCCATCAATCAGATGAACATGATTGAGGACAATTATTCGAACCTTAAGGTATTTTCCAGAACATTAGAGCAATATTCCAATAGAATTGAAGAGTTAACCTTATTAGAAGAGAGAAGAAGGCTTTCGAAAGATATGCACGATACAGTCGGTCACGTCTTTACCGCAATTATTACTAGTTTGGATGCACTCCCGTATATCCGTGATACGGAGGAAGCACAGAAATACATTCAAGAACTATCAAACTTGGCCAGAAAGGGGCTGGCCGATCTGCGCCATACGATTCACACTTTACCTTTGGCAGAAAAGGGACTAACATTTTTGGAAAGTTGCACAGAATTGGTCGATGATTTTATCAAGCACACGGGAACTCAAGTCGAAATCGATACAGATGGGCAGGAGCGGGCATTGGGCGACTTAGTTAAATCCTCATTGATTCGCTGTCTCCAGGAGTCTTTAACCAATGCCATCAGACACGGCCGCGCCTCACAAATTAATGTATCAATTAAGTTTTTAGAGGAGGCCATTCAAATAGTGATCAAGGATAACGGAATAGGAGATGATGAGATCAAATATGGCTTTGGCCTTCGTTCGATGTCTGACAGGGTGCTTACAGTTGGAGGGACGTTCAGCGTCCAGTCGTCTCAAAAACTCGGAACTACGGTGACCTGTACGGTTCCGGTACCAAAGCAGTTACAAGTAGGTTGATTCTTTGAAAAGCTGCTCCACAATGGATGGAGTGGCTTTTATTTTTATAAAACTTTCCTTCCTTCATATGACTTTTCCCTGAAATAATATGACTTTTTACATGACTATCTTCACTATTGGTTGTTATTTCCAGACTTTAAACTTAGAGTTGTTGGAAATTGTTTCTAGGTCTCAGGTCGCAGGTAATTTTACAGCAGCCGCCCGAGGCTGGACAGCAAGTGAAAATCCTATAATGATAAAAGTAATCTAGAAAAAGGGGAAACCAAACAAGTAACGGAGGAGAAAAGTTATGCAGTCATGGATTAAATTTTCTTTAAAAAACGCAGGGGTTATTTTTATCGCGATGTTAATGGTGATCGCGGGCGGCATTTATTCCGTCAAAACGATGAAGATGGAATCGATGCCTAATGTCGACATCCCTTATATTATCGTCCAGGTTCCATATGTTGGAGCCACACCGGAACAAGGATTGGAGGATATAGGGAAGCCGTTGGAAACGACGCTGTCAGGAATCAAAAAACTCGATAATCTTTATGTTGAATCACACAGTAATGCAGTCGTCGGAATTCTTGAGTTTGAGATGAGCAAGGACATGGATGAGGCGGAAAAGGAAGTGACGACAGCTGTTGCTTCGATTAAGCTGCCGGATGGGGCTCAAAAACCTCAAATTATCAAGGATGGCCCTTCGGCGATGCCGGTGTTTCAATTTGCACTTTCATCGGACACTGCCAATCAGTCCGACCTTACTCAATATATCAATGAACACATCAAGCCGGCCTTAACCAGAATTGACGGGGCAGGAGCCATTGATATTAATGGTGAAACGGAAAAAGAAATCGCCATCAAGCTTGATTCGGAAAAGATGAAGGAACACGGGATATCTTATGAAACCGTGAAGCAAACATTTATCGCTCATCATTTTGCGTTTCCGGCGGGGCAAATGAACATTGATAATAAAACCTTGAATGTCCAGGCTGATTTCAAGCTGGGGTCTGTGCAAGATGTGAAGGATATGAAAATTCTGGCCCAAGGTCCTCAAGGTATCGTGAATGTGAATTTGTCGGAGATTGCCGATGTCTCTTATAGCAATAAAAAAGAACAGGTATACACCCGTTTGAATCAGAAGCCGGCTGTTTTGGTGGAAATGAAGGCACAGCCAGGCTCCAATACAGTTGAACTCGTAAGCAAGGCGAAGGAAGAGTTGGATAAATTGGATCTTCCTAGCGGCTATACCTTAACCAAATTATACGATACTTCAAAAGAGGTAAAAACATCAGTAGACGGGATGCTTCGCGAGGTATTGTTGGGTACATTGTTTGCGGTTATTGTGACGTTCCTATTTTTGCGGAATATAAGGGCAACTATTGTCGCTGTGCTTTCGATTCCATTATCGATTTTGGCTTCGATGGTGACATTGAAGTATTTTGACTACAGCTTAAATATGATGACCCTAGCGGGAATTGCCGTCGCTGTCGGCCGGGTTATTGATGACTCGATTGTTGTCATTGAAAATGTGTACCGCCGCACCCTGATTAGTCCGAAACGGGATGAGCGGTTGGTGTTGACAGCTGCAAAAGAAGTGGGCGGAGCGATTACCTCTTCGACGCTGACAACGATTGCTGTGTTCGGACCGCTTTCGTTTGTACCGGGGATTGTTGGCAAATTCTTTGCGCCCTTTGGCATCACGGTCATCGTTGCCCTCGCGTTTTCATTGATTGTTGCGTTGACGGTCGTTCCGCTGTTGGCGAAGTTATTTTTACTAAAAATTAAACATAAAGAAGTGAAAGAAACTTGGTTTGAAAAAGTCTATAGGAATACGCTGGGCTGGGTATTAAATCGCCGTGCGATAACCATTGTGCTGGCGGTGGTCATGTTTGCTGGTTCACTCGCTTTAATTCCGATGATACCAATGAACTTTTTACCGCAGGAAAAAGCCGTTTCCTACAGGTTAACAGGTGAATTACCTGAAGGAACTTCGTTGGAAAAGGCTAATGGGCTGGCAAAAGAAGTAGAAAAGGTGTTAGCAAAAGAAAACCATATTAAAAATGCTCAGACGATTGTGAGCGGCGACAGAATTTATTTTTCCATCGATTTAAAGGATGATTTATCGAAGGAACAAACGAAGGATTTTGAAAAGAGTGTCAAATCCAAGGTTAATAAATTGGATGATCAGATGAAGGTAGCCCTTGCACCAGTAGGGCTGGTCGGAACAAGCAGTCTAGGGCTAATTGTTGAGGGCAGCAATGCCAAAAATTTAGAGGCCGCCGGAAAGATGATTGTAGATAAGATTAAGGATATTGACGGGTTGGAAAATGTAAAATCGAACCTTACTGGTGAGAAGGAACAGCTGCAGTTATCGATTAATGATCAGAAAGCGGCTGAAAAAGGCTTGAGTCCGATCATGGTGGCCGCCTTCGTAAGAGAGTTGATTGCAGGTAACCAAGTGGGACAGATTCAGGTTGAAGGGAAAACAACGAGTGTTAATTTGTTATTAAACAATGGTTCGGGGAACTCCGTTGATGATATTTTGAGTCAAAAAATCATGAATCCACTGGGACAGCAAGTAACTCTTTCTGAAGTAGCAACACTATCGAAGCAGCCAAGTCCTTCAGCGTTGTACCGATTAAATCAGGAGCAATATGTAGAGGTTTCTGGCCGAATTACGACCGATAATTCGTCAGGCGTGCAGGCAGAAGTTGATAAGCGGCTTAAAGCGTTAGATTTGCCGGACGGGGTAACCTATCGTTCCGTAGGCCAGGCGCAAGCGATGAATGAAGGCTTTATCAATATGGGCGTTGCGATGGGCGTTGCAGTTGTGCTTGTGTTTATTGTGATGTTAGTGGCGTTTGGAAATACGGTGATGCCGGTTGCGATTCTATCATCCTTGCCGTTCTTGTTCTCAGGCGGATTGCTCGGTTTGTATTTGACGAAGCAAGCACTGGGGATGCCGGCGCTGGTTGGATTCTTAATGTTAATCGGAATTGTTGTGACCAACGCGATCGTGTTAATGGAACGGGTGAAGCAGAATGAGAAACAGGGAATGGAGATTAAAGCAGCCTTGTTAGAGGCGGGGAAAACACGTCTTCGCCCTATCTTGATGACGGCGCTGGCGACGATCGGCGCGCTGATGCCTTTGGCTCTTTCTAGTGATGCTGGATTGATTTCGAATGCTTTGGCCATTGTCGTTATTTCCGGGCTGTTGACTTCGACTTTATTAACTTTAGTGATTGTCCCAACGACGTATCATATTATGCGGTCGATTCAGGCTAAGTTTAGAAGGAAGAATGAGACAGTAGTGCCAGCATCTACAAAAGGTGTGGCAAAGATGACGGGGCTATTGAAATAATTGTAGTGAAGACGGAAAGAGAAGTGTTTAACTGCACTTCTCTTTTTTAGCTAATCAGAATTAATATCCATAAATTCTGAACGCATATAATGCAACTACGCCTTTGTCTTCGTCCTAACGGAATCGCCAGTCGGCGAGTTTTCATTTATGACCAATTTCATGACCTTCAGACACTTTGGAATATGACTTTTCATGGTTATTGTAGAGATATAAAGGGGAATGGGGAAAAGGAGGAATTTCGCTTGAAAAGAAGAAATGTTAAGTATGGAGTTTTTATTTCCGTATTGGCCATCATTGCGTTCCTATCCAGGAAGAAATCTAAGAGTGCCTTGAAACAATTTTCTAAAAGAATTGAAGACCTGACCATAATGGAAGAAAAGAACCAGGCATCGCAGGATTTGCATAACAGCATTGGTCAAACTTTTACGTCAGTGATTACCAGTTTGGATGCTTTGCCATTCCTGATGAAAAAGAGTCCGGAAGAGGCTGAAAAAAATATAAATGAAATGGCTAACCTGGCCAGAAAAGGCCTGGATGAGGTAAGAAAAACCATTCATTATTGAGAAAAAGGATTTACCCGTTTAAAAAGGAAGTGTCGAGAAAATGATTAAAACAATTATCGTAGAAGACCAGGAGCTGATCCGGAAAAGTTTGAAGATCGTATTGGAAAGCATCTCGGATATCAGTATTATCGGTATGGCAGCCAACGGAAAAGAAGCCATTGAATTGTGTGAAAAAGAAAACCCCGAAATTGTATTAATGGATATCCAAATGCCGGAAATGGATGGGGTCAAGGCAACGGAAGAAATAAAAAAGCGCATGCCTCATATTAAAGTCATCATTTTAACGACTTTTCAAGATATTCATTATGTCATGAACGCGTTAAATGCCGGAGCTGAAGGGTACATTTTGAAGGCAGTCGATCCGCAGTTTTTAGTAACCGGGATTCAAATGGTTTATCATGGCGGTTCGTTGATCCCGCGAGAGCTTGCCAAAGAGGTTTTTCAGTCGCTGAGTTCTAACGAGGCGATGGGCCTGGGCGAAAAAGCTTCTGCGGTTAACACCTATGAATTAAATCAGCAGGAATTAAAAGTGTTAAAGTATCTGTCACAGGGCCTTTCCAATAAAGCCATTTCGGAAAGAATGTTTTTGTCCCTTGGTACGGTAAAGAACTATATTTCCAATATTTACTCGAAATTGGATGTCAAAAACCGGTCATCCGCGATTATGAAAGCAATTGATGAGAAAATAATTAAAGAGAAATGAACCACAGGGACAGTTCCGCTGGCGTTTTAACCAGGAAAAAGCCAGGAGAACCGTCCCAGTGGTTTTTTTACTGAAAATTACGAATGTGGAGACATCTTGTTTAATAAAGTAGTGGTAACGGACTAAATATGACTCTTGATTGAAAGCGATAAAAAAGGAGGGGTAAAATTAAAATGCTGCATATTGTAGCCTGTATCAAGCAAGTGCCTGACACGAAAATTATCAAGATGAATCCAAAGACAAACACGATGGACCGCAGGACCGCGCCTGCGATTTTGAATCCATATGATGCCCATGCGGTGGAAGAAGCGGTCCGTCTAAAGGAAAGGTATGGAGGGACCGTGTCTGTTGTTACAATGGGTCCGCCTCCAGCAGTAACCGCGATCAAGAAGTGTATTGAAATCGGTGCCGATGAAGGCTATTTGATTACGGACCGCCGGTTTGCCGGGGCCGATACCTTGGCAACGAGCTATGCTGTGACCAAGGCGATTGAAAAAATCTCTAAAGAAAAGCCCGTCGATTTGATTATTTGCGGAAAAATGTCCATCGACGGCGATACCGGGCAAGTTGGCCCCGGAATTGCTAGAAGGCTCGATATTCCGCCGCTCACTTCCGTGAACAAAGTAGTCGAACTCAATCCAGACGAAAAATATGCCATTGTCCACCGCAAGCTCGAGGACGGCTATGAAGTTGTCCGCTCGACATTGCCATGCTTATTTTCTGTCGAAAAAACCATCAATGAAGTGCCGTATTCTCCGCTTCCCAACATGTTAAGGGCTGCAAGATATCAACCGCATATATGGTCTGTAGACGACCTCGAGGATGTGGACATTAAGCAGCTTGGTTTGAAGGGGTCACCGACAATTGTGTCGAAGGTTTGGGCTCCTCCTAAACCGGCAGGGGGAACGTTCCTTGAAGGCAGCCCGAGGGAACAAGCAGAGCAGCTGCTTTCGGTTGTGCTGGAAAAGAAGGAACTTTTTCAAGGCAAGGGGGGAATGTAGATGGACTTCAAAGATTACAAAGGTGTTTGGGTATTCATTGAACAAAAGGACGATCAGGTTGCCTCTGTATCCCTCGAACTGTTGGGAGCCGGACGGAAATTAGCAGATAAAAGGGGCGTAGAATTGGCAGGCATTTTAATCGGGGAGAATGTTAAACATTTAACGAAGACGGTTTTTGAATACGGGGCCGATACCGTCTATTTATATGATCAGCCGATCTTTAAACATTACCGGACCGAGTCATACATGAAGGGCGTTCTGGATTGCTCGGATAAACATAAACCGGAGATTATCCTGTTCGGGGCTACCTCAACAGGTAAGGATCTGGCAAGTGCGGTGGCAACTGACCTCCCGACAGGCTTGACGGCCGATACGACGGAGCTTGATGTGGAAGAGGATACGGGGTTGCTGCTGGCAAGTCGCCCCGCTTTTGGCGGTAACATTATGGCAACGATCCTATGTAAAAAATATCGGCCGCAAATGGCGACTGTCCGCTCGAAAGTCATGAAGGCACTTGAACCAGAGCCTGGGCGAGCAGGCAAAATTGTGGAAGAAACCATTTCCTTAAAAGAAGACGACATTCGCACAAAAGTTTTGGAAATCGTAAAGGAAACGGTAAGGAAGGTCCGAATCGACGAAGCAGACATTATTGTTGCCGGCGGTAAGGGATTAGGTAGCTATGAGGGATTCCAGCTCATTCACCATTTGGCGGAAACGATTGGCGGAGCGGTTGGCGCGAGCAGGGATGTGGTCGAAGCGGGCTGGATTGACCATGCCCATCAAGTCGGGCAAACTGGTGTAACGGTCACGCCAAAAATTTATTTTGCGATTGGCATTTCCGGCGCAATTCAACACATTGTCGGCATGAAAAACTCCGGTTTAATCATTGCCATTAACAAGGACAAAGAAGCTCCGATTTTCCAGAACTGCCATTATGGTATTGTAGGCGATGCCTTTGAGATTGTCCCTATCCTCATCGAAATGTTTGAAAATGCTTTATCCAAGGAGAAGGTAGATATTGCGAGCAAGGGTTGAATCAACTGGACCGGACATGTTGCCCATGTTCGGTCCAGTTGGTTTGTGGGGTTAAGAGGATGTAAGTGAAAAATTTCAAAAGTTTGGTAAACAACAAGTTAGTGTTTATAATAGGGGTATCCAATAAAAATAATAGAAAGGATTGAAGAATGATTGACTATTAAAGCGGTTATCTTTGATTTTGATGGAACGATTATTGACACAGAATCCCTTTGGTATAAGGCTTTTAAAGAAGTGCTAAGGGAGAAATATCAGTTAGACCTTGCGCTTGAGGAATTTGCAAAAGGGATTGGAACCTCAGACGGAGGACTTTATCAATACATTCAAACACAAGTTAGAATGGAGATAAACAAACTAGAAATTAAACAGTTAGCGCATGAACATTATTCAAAGTATAGACAGACGCTGGAGCTTCGTGAAGGTGTGGAAGAAAAGCTGCAAGAAGCAAAAGCGCTTGGGCTAAAGATAGGCTTGGCATCCAGTTCCGACAGAAAATGGGTAGAAGGCTACCTTCGGGAATTTAACCTTATCGATTATTTCTCTGTTATAAAAACAAAAGATGATGTCTTGGAAGTAAAGCCGAATCCCTCTCTGTATCAGAAGGCGTTGAAGGAATTGGAAGTGGGAGCTAATGAGGCGCTAGCCATTGAAGATTCATTGAATGGAGCAGTTGCTGCAGTTGAGGCAGGAGTTAAATGCATTGTCATCCCAAATGACGTGACGGCCCATTTGGAGTTTCCGGAAAGTACCATTCGTTTCGAATCATTTAACGAATTCGATTTCAAACAATTCTGCTGATGGAGATAGGGAGTAGGATTAAATTTTCTAAAAAATAATGTTGACAATACAGAAAATTTAAATTATTCTAAAATCATCCAAGACCATCCACACACTACTTCCTTTCTTTTTTCGGATTGAAAGCGCTTCATATTTCTCTAACATGTTATAGCACCTGGTCATTTTTATTAAAAAAAACGTTAAAAATGGTATATACCATTTTGTTCTTGGAAAATTGATTAATGGACTGGGTATAATCGGATTCATTATAATAGGAATATAACAATAATTAAATCAGGAGAATGGAAGATGAGCAGGGTGTTTAATGATGAAGAGACAGTCCCTTTTTATAAGCAGCTAAAAAATAAAATTATGGAAGATATTGAGGGCGGTAAGCTAAAGCATGGTGACAAGCTCCCTTCAGAAAGGGAATTGGCCGAGCAGTACCGAATCAGTCGAATGACAGCAAGGCATACATTATCGATTCTGGAGAGGGAAGGGGTCGTTGAACGGCGTGTAGGTGCCGGAACCTTTATTACCAATAACAAAATTACCATGGACTTTGTGACATTTAACAGTTTTACGAAAAACATGTTAAATAAAGGGTTGATTCCAAGTACACAAATACTTTCCATCGGCAAAAATGAAGCAAATGCTAAACTGGCTCACAAACTACAAATACTGCCGAGAGAAATGATGATTGTCATTAAACGATTGCGTTTCGTCAATGAGACACCCATCGCGATTGAAGAATCGTTTATCCCGGAAAAGCTTTGTCCCGGGCTCGATCGGATGATAGAAGAGAACCAATCCTTATACGAACTGCTAGAAAAAGAATTTGGGATCGTTCTTGTAAAGGCGAAGGAATATATGCAAGTGACCTTTTCCGACGAAAGTGAAAGTAAATTGTTAAAAATCCGTTCTGAGAGCCCTTGTATCTTTCAGGAGTCAGTTGCCTTCGACCGAAATAATACCGAAATCGAATTTTCGACTTCTCTCACTAGAAGTGATATCGTCAAATTCTATTCCGAATTAAAACTGAAATGATTATTTTCACTTCAAAATAAATATAATGGTATATACCATATTGCTTAATGCCACAAATGGTATATACCACTTATCGATAAGGAGGGACCGTTGATGAAAGTTATTGGTGTTGGTGATAATGTGGTCGATAAATATATGTACAAAAAAACGATGTATCCAGGAGGAAATGCCCTAAACTTTGCTGTTTATGCAAAGCAGCTGGGGATTGAAGCCGCTTACCTCGGTGTGTTTGGAAACGATCGTGCGGCTGACCATATTATCGAAACCTTAAAGGCGTTGGAAGTGGATATTTCCCATTGCCGTCAGCACGAAGGGGAAAATGGCTTCGCGGCCGTAGATTTAGTAAATGGTGACCGGGTTTTCATCGGCGGGAATGATGGTGGAGTGCAAAAGCATTTTCCGGTTATCCTTTCAGATGAAGACTTGGAATATATTAAAACCTTTGATATTGCTCACAGCAGCATTTACAGCGACATGGATTCAGAGTTACATAAATTAAAAACATCAGGTGTTTTGGTATCATACGATTTTTCTAGTGACTATAATGATCATTCGCTAAAAAAGAATTGTCCCTTTATTGATGTCAGTCTGATCTCCTGTGGACAACTGCTGGAACCGGATGTTGAGAATCTATTAAAACAAGTTTATTCCTACGGCAGCCAGCTGGCGATTGGGACGATGGGTTCCCGCGGGTCAATTGTCTATGATGGAGATGCATTTTATCGGCAAAAGCCGCATTTTGTCCAGCCTGTTGATACCCTTGGTGCAGGAGATTCCTTTTTTACTGCTTTTATTCTCCATTATCTTGCTGGTAAAAAGCAAAATCCGGCAGGCGATCACGCTGTCCTGCTGACTGAGAGTTTAGAAGCAGGAGCAAAATTTGCAGCGCAAACCTGCTTGGTAGACGGTGCTTTTGGTTACGGTATTCCATTTTAATTTCCCTATCTAAAATGAGGGAAATAAAATAGTGAAATATATCTTGCGGGGGTGGATAGATTAGTAGCTATTTTCAATAGTTTAGTAGAACAAAATAAGGAGGATTAATAAAAGTGAAAATGAAGGCGAAATTGTTATTAGTAGTAATGTTAATTATGTCACTCGTTGTTGCAGGTTGTTCTAGCTCTTCTTCCAACGAAGAGGAATCTGGAAAAGTTGTCTTAAAGTTCCTCCATAAGTGGCCCCAACCAGAATTTGCTCCCTATTTTGAAGAAGTCGTAAAAGAGTTTGAAAAACAAAATCCCGATATCAAAATTAAAATGGAAGCCATTGCAGATGAGCCGATTAAAGATAAACTTCGTGTCATTCTAGGCGGCAATGAAGTACCGGATATTATGTTCTCCTGGTCAGGTGAATTTGCCCGCAAATTTGTTCGTGCTGATGCAGCTTTGGATTTAACCCCATATTTAAATGAAGATGCAGCTTGGAAAGATGGCTTTATTCCTGCATCACTACAGCCTTTCTCATCAAATGGAAAGAATTATGGTATTCCGTTACGATTCAACGGCAAGTTCTTTATCTACAACAAGGAAATATTCGAAAAATATCATTTGGAAGCCCCTAAAACATGGGATGAATTTTTAGATGTTTTAGAAACACTGAAAAAGGGCGGAGAAACTCCGTTAATTCTTGGAAACCAAAGCCCTTGGGCAGCCATTCACTACTTAACGGGATTAAACCAAAAGATGGTTGCACAGGATGTCAGAATGAAAGACTATAATCCTGCTTCAGGAGAATTCACGGATCCTGGCTATGTAAAGGCGATGGAAATGTTCGCTGATTTAAATAAAAAAGGATATTTTATGAAAAATGTTAACTCCAGTTCACATGATATGGCCAAGCAATTGTTTTTTGCAGGTAAAGGAGCCATTTTCTATGTAGAGCTAGAGGAATTCCCTGATGCGGACAAAAATATGAAGGGCAACTGGGGCTTCTTCCCAATGCCGGACATCACTGAGGGCAAAGGCAGCCAGAAATATATTACAGGTGCCCCAGATGGATTTATCGTTTCTTCGAAAACAAAGCATCCAGATGAAGCAATAAAATTCCTGAAATTCCTGACAAGTAAAGATAATGCCTTAAAGCTTGTAAAACAAATTGGCTGGCCAAGTCCAATTGATGGAGCAACTAACCCTGACACCGCTCTTAAGGAAGTGGCGGAAGGTGTCGAATACATGAAGCAGGCGGAAGGTATGGCAGAATGGCTTGACACAGATGTACATGCCAAGGTGGCAGACGTTTATTTGTCTAATATTCAATTGTTGCTTGATGGGTCTAAATCTCCGGATAAAATCATTAAGGAAGTTCAAGATGTAGCCAAACAAGTAAAAAGCGAAGTGGAGTAAGAAAGAGGACGCGCTTGATTGCAAAAAATGCTGGGTAGGCAGGAAAGTCCTGTTTACCCCCTCTAAGGAGGCCAATGGATGATAAAAACATTTCGTAACAGACGAACCGCCTTACTCTATATCGTGCCGGCACTCCTGCTAATTCTGTTCTTTGTATTTCTGCCAATTGTATTAAACCTTTATAACAGTTTATTTAGGTGGAATTCCTTTGATGCCGGGAGAACCTTTGTCGGTTTAAAGTATTACGTAAGGCTTTTTCAGGATCCAGTTTTTCTGATTGCCTTAAAAAACAACTCGCTTTACGCTATTATTTCGTTGGTATTTCAGGTAGGCGGCGGGTTAATAATTGCGGCTATATTGGAAGATAAATTGATTCGCAGGTTCCAGCCATTTTTCCGAACTGTGTTTTTTATTCCCTCTGTCATTTCAATTGCCGTCGTCGGCTTATTATGGCAGCTGCTTTACAATCCTGAAGTCGGCTTGGTGAATGGGGCATTAAAAGCAATCGGCCAAGCGGAATGGGGACGGTCCTGGCTTGGCGATAGTGAGGTGGCCATTTACGCAGTGGTGGCTGTATCACAATGGCAATACACAGGCTATATGGCCATGTTATTCTTGATTGCCATGCAAAAAATACCTCTTGAATATTATGAGGCAGCCATGATAGATGGTGCTTCCAAGATAAAAACATTCTTCAACATTACGGTGCCGCAAATCAAAGAAATGCTGTTGGTAGGCTCAGTCATTACCGTGATTGGTGCTTTTAAGGTATTTGATGAAGTCTATATCATGACTTTCGGTGGGCCGGGGCGTTCGACAGAAGTTTTAGGCACAATGCTTTACCGTGCTGCCTTCCGAAATGACGAAATGGGTTATGCCTCTACCATTGGGACCGTTGTTTTTGTCATTACCCTGGTGCTTTCATTAATCCAGATGAAGCTTGGGAAATCAGGACAGGAGGTGTAGGCAGATGAGTCAACCCGCAGTAAAGACAAAAAATCTAACAGAACTCAGTCCTGGTGGTACCCATTTCGGCACAAAATTGAAGGATCGAATGTTTCAAGCTGGTGTCCTTGTCTGGTTTAGTCTGTTTGCCCTGGTCATCATCTATCCGATGTTTTGGCTGGTTATAAGTGGCTTCAAATCCAATAGTGACTTTTTTCTAAACACATGGTCGCTTCCGGAAGAATGGCATTGGGGCAATTACATATCCGCCTGGGATGCGGGAATTGGACACTTCTTCCTTAATAGTGTACTGGTGACGGTTGTTTCGGTTTTGGCAGTGGTAGTACTGGGATCGATGGCTGCCTATGGGTTGAGTCGGTTTCAATTTAGGGGTCAAAACATTCTACTGATTCTCATTCTAAGCGGTTTAATGTTGGCGCCGCAGGTCAGCTTGATTCCGCTATACAAACTGCTACAGGGGCTGGGACTTTATAATACGTATTGGGCATTAATCTTGCCGTATGTAGCGTTTCAATTACCCTTTTCCATTTTCTTGATGCGATCTTATTTTCTCTCCATCCCGAGGGAACTGGAGGAGTCGGCGATCATCGATGGCTGTAATAGCTGGAAGGTTTATTGGCACATCATTATCCCGATGGGTAAACCGATTATTGCATCTTGTGCTTTGTTAACAGGCATGAATGTATGGAACGAGTTTATGTTTGCGTTAGTATTTGTGGAGGATTCCAGTCTTCGAACCATTCCAGTCGGGTTAATGAACCTAAGAAGTCAGTTAAACACCAATTTTGGCATCCAATTGGCTGGGTTGGCGATTTCTGCACTTCCAATGGTCATCGCCTATATCATCTTCCAAAAACAGTTTGTCCGTGGTTTAACAGCCGGAAGTGTTAAAGGGTGAGAAATGAGTAAAAAGTGTCTTCAGGCAACTGAATAGGGAGGTGTTTACCTTTCCTATTCTGCCTGGGACATGTTTTTTTACCATGAATGGTACAAATGGTATATACCAAATGAAAGTCAAATGTTAAAAAAATTGGAGGCAGGACAGATGTTAAAATTTGATCGTGAGTTATTTTTACAAAAGGTGGGGCAGGAAGCACTAGCGAAACGAGAAGAAATTGAGAAGGTTGTCGATGAAGTATCTGCCAAGGGGTTCAAGAATATTTTCTTAATCGGCTCCGGCGGGACGATTGCGCTGATGTATCCATATGAGTATATTTTTAAGTCCAATTCTACGCTGGAAGTACATGCTGAAATCGCAGCTGAATTACTAGTGATGAACCACCGTCATCTATCAAAGGATTCGGTTTGTATTTTTGCTTCCGTTACCGGGACAACAAAAGAAACAGTGGCTGCCGCACAATTCTGTAAAGATCAGGGTGCAACCACGATTGGACTGGTAGCAAAACCTGGCACACCACTTGCAGAGAAAGTTGATCATTGTATTTTGGCTTCAGATGAAAAGCATTCGTTTGATACATTCTTTGTATTTTTGCAATTGTTGACATTCCGGTTCATCCATAACCATGACGAATTTCCGCAATATGACCAATTTGCTAAAGAAATTGCCCTTTTACCAGAAGGCATAGTTCAGGCGCTTGAAGCGTTCGATTCACGCGCTGAACAATTTACCATTAAGCACAGAGATACCGGCTACCACATGCTAGTAGGTGCAGGGAATCTTTGGGGAAACACCTACTCTTATGCCATGTGCATTTTGGAAGAAATGCAATGGATTAAATCCAAATCCATTCATGCAGCTGAATTTTTCCATGGAACACTCGAGCTGGTGGAAGAGGATACAAGTGTAATCCTTTTTAAAGGCGAAGATGAAACACGTCCATTAGTAGAGCGCGTTGAGCGGTTTGCAGAAAAGATTACGAAGGAACTGTTCATTATTGATACTAAGGACTATCGATTGAATGGAATCAGAGCAGAGTTTCGAAAGTTTTTTGCCGTCAACGTCAACTGGGCATTAACAGGTAGACTCAGTGTCTATTTTGAGAGGGAAAGAAATCATCCTTTAGAGCTTAGAAGATATTATCGAAAAATGGACTACTAAAAAGCTGCGTTATGGCAAAATGAACGGACGTTTCGTTTGTTCATTTTGCCTCTCAGAGTGCACCATCAGATAGAAAAAGGAGGATTAACACGATGTTTAACTTTGATACTGAAAGATTTTTGGGAATTCAAGCTGGTGCTGTGCAATTAAAGGATGAGTTGAATCAAGCAATTGACGTTGTAATGGAAAAAGATGTGGAAAATGTCTTTTTCGTCGGTACCGGTGGGGCGACGATTCTTATGTATCCAGCACAGTATATTTTAAAAAATCATTCCACATTGCCCGTCTTTACGGAAATTTCTTCTGAACTGATGTTAATGGATCATCAATTTTTAGGAGAAAAGTCGTTGGTGATTCTGCCTTCTCTGTCAGGTACGACAAAAGAAACGGTTGCGGCTGCACAATTTTGCAAGGAAAAAGGCGCAACAACCATTAGTCTAGTCGGGCACGCGGACACTCCTTTAGGTCATTTAACCGATTATACCTTTGTGAATTATGCTGCTGATGATACCTCATGTGAATCTTTCTACATCCAATCCTACTTGATTGCATTCCGGGTGATGTATAAGCGGAATGAATTTCCTCAGTATCATCAATTTGTCGAGGAAATGAAACAGCTTCCGGCAGTTTTATTGAAGGTTAAGAGTGCAACTGAACAGCGTGCCGCTGACTTTGCCCGAAAACATAAACACACGCCATATCACATTCTTTCCGGGACAGGAATTGACTGGGGGCAAACCTATTATTACGGAATGTGTATTTTAGAAGAAATGCAATGGATTAAAACCCGCCCGGTTCATGCATCCGATTTCTTCCACGGTACGCTTGAATTGGTCGAAGAGGATACAAGCATTATTTTATTAAAGGGTGAGGATAAGACCCGTCCGCTTGCTGAAAGGGTCGAACGCTTTGCAAAGCACTACTCGAAAGAATTAACCGTTTTTGATACAAGGGATTATGAACTTGACGGGATTTCTGCTGAATTGAGAAGCTACCTATCCCCAATTGTTTTGGCCACCTTACTCGAGCGGGTTAGTTGCCATTTGGAGGAGCAGCGAAAGCATCCACTGTCGACGAGAAGATATTATAAAAAGGTTCCATTTTAACCATTAAAGGAGGGAGAAAGAGAAATGGCTGCAAAGTTAGTGCTTAAAAATCAAGTAAAGCAGGCGTTAGCTGAGGTTGAGGAACGGAATGTAAAAAATATATTCTTTGTGGCATGTGGCGGTTCATCGGCAATCATGTATCCCAGCAAGTATGTTATGGATCGTGAAGCAAAACAGCTTGATGCCCATTTATACAATTCCAATGAATTTATCCATCGCAATCACGCAAAGTTAGGAAACCAATCTCTTGTTATCCTCTGTTCCCATTCCGGTACAACCCCGGAAACGGTGGCTGCAGCAAAATTTGCCAGGACAAAGGGAGCGTTGACAGTATCGTTAACGAATGAAGAAGGGTCATCACTAGTCCAAGAATCCGATGTTGTTTTAAAATATGAATGGGGCGAGGAGGCGGATGCTCTCACGACCAATTATTCTGTCCTCTACCAGCTTGTGTTTGGGGTATTGAAGGTATTGGAAAATAATCAAAAAGCAGATTTAGTCGAAGCCAGTCTTGAACACCTCCAAACCCTTTACGATAAGGCTGCCAACGCATATGCCCTGAAAGCCAAGGATTTTGCTCAATCTTATAAAAATGAAAAGATCATTTATACGATGGCAAGTGGAGCAAATTTTGGTGTGGCCTATTCATTTGCAATTTGTATTTTGATGGAAATGCAGTGGGTTCATTCTCACGCCATCCATGCCGGAGAATACTTTCATGGTCCATTTGAGATTCTGGATGAAGATGTTCCATTTATCATTTTACTTGGCCTGGATGAAACAAGGCCTTTGGAAGAAAGGGCCCTTGAATTCTCGCGTCGCTATGGAAAAAGATTGGTGGTTCTTGATGCCAAAGACTTTGATTTCACCGGGGTTTCCAAAGAAGTTCAAGGCTATATCGCACCGCTTGTCCTGAATCATGTATTAAGAAAATTTGCCGATCAGCTTGCAGATGTACGCAACCATCCACTGTCAACAAGACGGTATATGTGGAAGGTAGAGTACTAGAACATATAACACACCGAACATGTTGCTGCATGTTCGGTTTTTTTATCGCCGTATATGATTTTTGTTGCGTTTGTTATTGGTTGGATTAGGAGAATGACGGATGATGTTGTATGATAAAAAACATGATTAAAATAATAATTATGAGGAGGACAAGTCATGAATGAGGATCAGCATGAACTGCTGTTAAAGAGAGCCATTGCGGTGGCGCCAGACTGGTTAAAAAATGATATTGAAAGCATAGTCAGCAAGGAGCCTCTTTCAGGTGCAAGCTATCTTATTTCGGAATTGCATCACACCTATACCTTTAGCATTAGGCATATTCTATCTGCACGCCACCTAAATAGTGAGTGGTCAGAGGTTTCCAGAAACCGACTGAACTTTATTGATAATAACATTGATATTATTGTGGCCCTATACTATGACGTGAAAAATAAATTGAAATCAGGGAATATGAAACCGTAGAACCGAACATTTATCGGTTCTTTTTTATGCGAAACCAACCAAAATCGACTGGCAAAAAGCTTTGCATATGTAAGGAAGTCATCCTTTTCCCATGCATTTACATTGAAAAAACCTGCTTAAACCTGTAAAATACTTTTTATATTTTTGAGTTTAAAAAGTAGACGATTATAAAATAGTAGGTGAATTAGAAAATGACAACTCAAAAACCTTACAAGGTACTTTTATATTACATGTATGTTCCCATAGAAAACGCCGAGGAGTTTGCTGCCGGCCATTTGAAGTTTTGTAAAGAACTTGGCTTAAAAGGGCGCATACTCGTAGCAGATGAAGGAATTAATGGAACCGTATCGGGAACGATTGAAGCAACGGACGAATACATCAAAACGATGAAAGCCGATGCCCGTTTTGCCGAAATGGTCTTTAAAGTGGATGAAGCTGAACAACATGCTTTTAAAAAGATGCATGTTCGTTACAGGAAAGAGCTTGTGACTCTCCGTTTGGAGGATGATATCGATCCTAATGTGACAACAGGAAAACACTTAAGCCCGACAGAGTGGTTGGAAGCGATGCAGGATCCTGACACTGTTGTGATCGATGCACGTAATGATTACGAATATGAATTGGGCCATTTCCGTGGGGCGATTAAACCTGAAATTAAGGCGTTCCGTGAGCTGCCGGATTGGATTCATGAGAATAAAGACATGTTGGAAGGAAAAAAAATCCTGACTTACTGTACAGGCGGCATTCGCTGCGAGAAGTTTTCCGGCTGGTTGGTCAAGGAAGGGTTTGAAGACGTGAGCCAACTTCACGGCGGCATTGTGACCTACGGCAAGGATCCAGAAACAAAAGGGACCCTGTGGGATGGTCAATGCTACGTATTTGATGAACGGATCAGTGTTCCAGTTAATCGGATTGAGCATGTGGTTGTAGGCAAGGATTACTTTACAGGCGAGCCATGCGAACGTTATGTCAACTGCGCAAATCCGGAGTGCAATAAACAAATACTCTGTTCGGAAGAAAACGAACACAAATACTTGCGCGGCTGTACTCATGAGTGCCGTGTCCACCCAAGAAATCTGTATGTGAAAGAACATGAACTCACACCGGAGCAAGTGGAAATGAGATTAAAGGAATTGGAAAAAGAAACCCCAGTACAAGGCTAAAAGATACTTCTTTTGGCCTTTTTTTATATAATTTATCAGCCTTTCATTTCCAGACATGCAATAAAGTTAATTGATTTCATGCTTACTGGTAATACTAAGATTTATCAGTAAATGGTAAGGAAGGGTACCGATGCCGCGAAAATCTGCACAAACTGTTGAGGAGACTGAAAAGGAAACCGATACTCCAAATGAATGGAAGAATGATAATGAAGTAGAAAAACTGACACGTATGCTTGGTGCTGTATTAACGTATATGACGGATGATGAATTAGTGGAAATTGACATCGAAGGCCTTATTGATCAAACGGAAGGACTTCGAGATTGGTGGAACGAGTATCAGGAGAGCAATAAAAAACAACTAGAGGATGAAATTAAAAAATCACTCGGGGAACTGTCGCTAAAAGAACTCCAAAAATTCCAGGAGAAGATAAAAGAAAAACAGAGTTAATCAATTAAAGCCATGTTTTTGTTAATCATGGCTTTTTGGCCTGCTCTTTTACTTTTTAACATTTAAAGTTTGACGACGAACCTGAAGCTCAGTTCTTATCCCCGAAGTACTCCACTAGCGCTTTAGTAAGGGCATCCATTTCCTTTTTGAAAAATAAGAGATGATTCCCTATTAGTCTTAACTTTCAAGTGGTTGATTGTAAAATTCATTCTAAATGTAAGAAATAAGAGCAGGTCTTTTTGATAATAATGTCGAAATGTTAGGAATAGTATTTTAGTACTAGACAAAAAGAAGGGGAGAGAATTGATGGGGGAAAAAACGTTAGTTCAAGAAAAAATTGTGATTGGGGCCGGGACAAAGTACCCGCTTAATGGCATGCTGACCATTCCAGAAAACACGGCTGGGCCCGTCCCTGCTGTTGTATTGGTTCACGGTTCAGGTCCAAGTAATATGGACGGAAATGTAGGAAACAATTATGTTTTTAGAGATTTTGCCGAAGGGTTGGCAGAAAGAGGGATTGCGGCCATTCGCTACGACAAGAGGACCTTTGTGTATGGAAAAGAAATGAAGCACGATGGCGGATTGTCTGTGAAAGAGGAAACCATTGAAGATGCGGTTCTTGCTGCTGAGTTATTACGTAATGATTCCCGCATTGATAGGAACAAAATTTTTATTATCGGCCACAGTATGGGTGGGATGCTTGCTCCGAGAATTGACTCGGAAGGTGGAAATTTCACGGGAATCATCATTATGGCCGGGTCGCCGCGGACATTGGAAGAAATTATGATGAGCCAAAATGACGTTGTGTTAGACTCGCTGAATAGGTTTGTGCGATTCATTGCCAAGAAGCAGATAGCCGCTTTAGCATCCAAGTTTGAAAACATCTACCATTTGAGTGATGAACAGGCAAAGTCAACCCCTGTTATGGGCAAACACCTTATGGCCTATTATTTTAAAGAGGCAGGGGAACATCCATCCAGTCAATATCTTAAAGACTTGGATAAACCCATATTCATCATGCAAGGGGAAAAGGATGTCCAAGCCTCATTAGAAAAAGATTTCAATGGGTATAAAAGTATTCTGGGCGACAAGCCAAATGTAACATATAAACTATATTCTAATTTGAACCATCTTATGATGCCATCCATTTATGGGGAACTTTTAAAAGTACAAAAAGAATATAAAATTGCACAGAAAGTTGATCAGCAAGTGATAAGTGATATCGCGGACTGGATTTTAGCAGTTTAGGTATTGAAGTATCGACTGGCACTATTCTATGTTTAGTGCCTTTTTTTCGTTTTATTTCCATTTCCTACTTTACAGATGGGAATTATAAGTTTATAATATAAACTAAGTTAGGACGGAATAAAATAGAAGTTTTTGAAAACAAGGAGTGTTTCTCATGAGAACGAACGACGATAAAAAGCGTCAAAAACTAATCAATAAGCTGATTTTTCTAAACGTCTATAAAATAGAAGATCAACAACTCTATGAGATGCCACTTCGCAAACTAGAAAATGAGTATCGGAGATATAAGCTGCAAAACCACCCGCATGGTGAGTTTGGCTCGATTCAGTGGGTGTAAACTATAAAAAAAAGGAAGGACCCGATGTCACTCGGGTCCTTTTTTAGCATTCCTCTTAAGTTGAATCTCTTTCACCTTTTGAACTTGCTCCTCAGGCCACCATGCCCCACAATCATCTGATACGACACAGACTGCACACTTTTGCAAGTCATAAACCATCATCCCGGTAATTGGAGGAGAATAAAGGTGAAGGGTAACCAAGTCTGTTCCCTGGGAAGCCTGCATTTGATGAATCCCTTTTTTCGGAGCATACAAATATTGACCTCTATCTTGATACTCATGAAATAACTCAGTAGGGAGCCCATCTCCGTTTAACTCAAACACTGTATTTTTGGTCATCCCGGAAATGACTTGAATCCAGCCGTGCGATTGGCCATGGTCGTGCGGGGCGCACTCCAATTCTGACCAGTTCATCACGAGGAGTTCAACCTCGCTATTTTTATAAAGAAGCTTCCGATTATACGGTTTGCCGTCTGCAGGCTCTGGCAGGTGTTCAAAATCATCCAGAGTCAGGTTTATTTGTAAAAGAGCGTCCTTTAATTCGGCTTGTGAAGGGCTTATTAACGGATCTAATACCCCTTTGATTCTTGTTGTCAAAGTCATAGTTGTCCTCCTATCGAGGTTTTTTCTTAATGAGGTTTAGCAAGAGTGGCAAAGGCTGACCGTTGACCATGATTACTCCAATAATAATTATGATTCCGCCCGCCACACTTATGAGTAAAACTTTTTCATTCAGGATCAATACCGCTGCAACTAAAGTGGCGATGGGTTCCAAATACAGGAACATCGAGACTTTGGTAGCCTCCAAAATTTCCAGAGCCTTGGCCCAATACCAATAGGCAATTCCCGAAACAAAGATTCCGAGAAAAAGTAGGTGAGTCCATTCCGATTGAGTTAGCAGGGAAAGAGATTCCCAGCCCCTATTTCGGACTAGAAATGGTGTTGTCAGCAGTAAGCCCAGCAGACTCATATAAAAAGTGACCAATAGTGGTGGATATGGAATTCCCAAGCTTTTTAACAGTACGGAATAAACTGCCCAGTTTAATGTGCTCAGCATCATGAGAACGAAGCCAAGATTTATCGTAAACTGAATAGATTCTCCATTTCTGGCTGTTGTAATCAACAGGACTCCGAAGATGGCCAAAACGATCCCCGCCGCTTTCGCAAAACTTATTTTTTCATGTAAAAAAAGAATCGACAAAATGAAGGTAAACACAGGAGAAAAAGAGATGAGCCATCCGGCAGAGGAGGCACTAATCGTTAACAATGCGCTTGCCTGCAGCACTTGATGAACAAAAACTCCAAGTACGCCCAAAATCAGTAGGTGAGGAATATATCTGAGGGAAACATGTAACCGGATCCGCTGAAGCAGTAATAATAATAGCAAAAAGATTACGCCTATTCCAAATCGAAGAACTAGCAATGAGAAGGGGTCCAGCTTACCAAGTAAAGCCTTTGTCGAAACAAATGATACGCCCCAGAAACTAATGGAAAATGTCGCATATAAAGTAGCTGTTAATCTTTTACGATCAATCATGCGGAGTATTCCTTTCAGCACCAAACATTCTTTCTATCATTTTATGCATGTCCAAAGTAAATAGACCAGTAATCTGAGGTTAAGTCCGGGTGCTTAAAGTCGTAGTTTTAAAGAAAAAAGAGAAGCAGCACGTGGTGGTATTTAATCTAAAAATAAATCTCACTTTAGTTTAAATATTTTGAATTGTTGTAAAATATCAAAAGTTATGTTTAAATAAAACTGCTAAACTTTATTAAAATGCCACTCCTAAGGGCAAGTGGCTCTTAAGGGAGGGACGGATCGAAAAATACCTATAGGAGATTCCTAAAATCGCGAAAAATGAGGAGGGCTTTGTATGGAACAAGTAAACAAAGGTACATGGGTGGAAATCCATCGGATATTGTTACAACCTGAAGAACGAAGTGACCGGCTTCCTGAAGATTCCAAATCTGTGCCTTACGAAATGAGAGCAAGGGGATTTTTACTAGAAGAAGCGTTGCTTAATGACGAGGTAACTATTAAAACGCTTAGCGGACGAGTGATTTCCGGCAGACTGATTCAGATAGAGCCTTGTTATGAACACAGCTATGGACCGCCAGTCTATGAATTGTTGAATATAGGCGATGAAGAAAAACGGATGCTTGAAACTAAATAATGAACCTAGTTTATTAAGAAATGAGGGATCCAATGTTAACTGATGTAGCTTATCAAGAAGTTATGAACCGTAAAAATGAGATTATGCAACGCTCCTTAAAAATAGATTATGACCAATTTAAACAAGGGCAAATCGGCTTTGATTATGAAAAAATGATGACCCAACTTGGTTATTCCTTGGAAGATGTTGCTCGTATCCAAAAGGAGAACCAAGTAGGAAATACGCCTCTACTCGAATTAAAGAATCTTACCCAGCTAGTCCGGAGAATTTCTCCCAAAGGCAAAGGTGCTACGATCTTAATGAAGGACGAAGCAGCAAATCCGTCCGGCAGTTTTAAAGATAGGCGGGCCACTTTAGCCGTTCACGAAGCGAAGAAAAAAGGTTTTTCGGGAGTGATTGCCGCCACAAGTGGAAATTATGGTGCGGCAGTTGCCAGCCAAGCAGCAAAACAAGGGCTGAAATGCATTGTGCTTCAAGAGACCTATGATAGCCAGGGGTTGGGGCAGCCTGAAATTTTAGAAAAGGGCAGAAAATGCGAGGCTCTAGGAGCGGAAGTGATTCAGCTAACGGTAGGACCGGAGCTGTTCTATATGGCACTTTTGTTGCTTGATCAGACACAATACTTTAACGCTTCGTTATATTCTCCGTACGGAATCGCAGGGATTGAAACGTTAGGTTATGAAATTGGGCAGCAAGTGAAGGAGCAATTTGGGAAAGAACCTGCAGCGGTTTGTGTCACACATGCTGGCGGAGGCAATGTGACAGGAACGGCACGGGGGTTAAAGAAGTTTGGAAATAATCAGACCGAAATCATCGGGGTATCTGTTGATCTTTCGGGGCTGCATATGGCTTCTGACAGGGATTTTAATCGAAAATCATTCACTACAGGCCACACAGGTTTTAGTTTTCCTTTTTCGATTGATCCGGATCGTTCGGATGTACCAAGGAATGCTGCTCGGCCGTTACGGTACCTAGATCGATTCGTCACTGTGACACAGGGGGAAGTTTTCTATGTAACCGAATTATTAGCGAAACTGGAGGGACTCGAAAGGGGGCCCGCTGGAAATACGTCTTTGGCTGCGGCATTGGTCCTTGCCCAACAGTATGATGAAGATGAAATTATTGTTGTCCAGGAGTCCGAATATACCGGAGCAGGAAAACATCCGATTGCGCAATTAAACTTTGCCAAGAAGCAGGGCGTAAAGATCATGAGTGGAAACCAAAAGGAGAATATTCCGGGCTCGGTTATCGCGATTCCAGAGCATATTGAACAATTGGATGTCAAGAATGCCGATTTGGATAGAATTCGAACCTCCTATTTAAGAAATGTGTTAAAAGATGTAGACAGTCAGAGATTGACCGATTTGGATAAGGCATTTTTAGCTCAAGAGGTTAATAAGGAGCTTGATTATATTGAAGACTACTTGAAGAGCGTGAATAATTGCTAAAAAGGAGCGGAACACGTGAATAAAATGAGCAGCGCCAATTGGCTAGAACGTGAAACGAGCGTTCTTTCACCAGGGATGAGACTTCCGTTTTTTCCACTAGTCATAAAGGAAGCGAAAGGTGAAATAATCAGAGACCACGACAATAATGAATGGATTGATTTTTTATCCAGTGCTTGTGTCACAAACACAGGGCATGCGCATCCTTTTATTATTGAAAAAATGAAGGCACAGTTAGATCAATTAGTCCATTATAATCCTGCATACGCCAGTCACGAACAAATTGTATCCCTTTCAGAAGAGCTTATTCGTATAACACCAGGTTCATTTCCAAAACGGGTGACGTTTGGCTTATCAGGTGGGGATGCTAATGATACGGCCATCAAATTAGCAAGGAGTTATACAAAACGTTCTAAAATTATCGCCTACACCCGCTCCTACCATGGCAACACATATGGGGCTTTAAGTATCTCGGCAGTCAGTCTTCCGATGAGAAAAAACATGGGACCATTATTACCGGACGTTTACCATATCCCATTTCCTGATGTTTATCGCTCGCCATTCCATAGTGAAGAAGAAAGTAAACGTTGTATCCTGGCGATTGAGCATTTATTTGAGACAGTGTGTCCTCCTGAGGAGGTTGCGGCGATCATTATTGAACCGATTCAAGGCGACTCAGGCGTCTTAGTTCCGCCGCAAAGTTATATCAACGCTTTAAAGCAATTAACCGCCAAACACGGAATCCTAATTGTTGCGGATGAAGTTCAAACAGGATTTGGTCGAACGGGTGAATGGTTTGCAAGTACCCACTTTCAATTAGAGCCTGATTTAATCGTATTAGGCAAGGCAATCGCGTCAGGCATGCCCCTTAGTGCAGTGGTAGGCAGAAGCGAAATTATGAATTCTGTGGAACCTCCATCTGGAGCTTTTTCACTAGCAGCGAATCCCGTCGCATGTGCAGCCGCTTTGGCTACGATCCAAGTGATTGAGGATGAAGATCTTGTCAGTCGTTCCAACCTGCTGGGACAATATATTCAGGGGTACTTCCTTAGATTGCAAGAAAAGTTTGAAATGATTGGTGATATAAGAGGAAAAGGATTAATGATTGGTATTGACCTTGTGGAAGATAGGAATTCAAAAATTGGTAGCAGTTCAATGGCGGCTAAAATATGTTGGCGCTGCTGGGAAAAAGGTTTATTTTTAACTTTCTTTTCGGGTTCTGTGTTGCGAATTGCACCGCCCCTAACGATTTCCGAAGCGTCTCTAGAAAAGGGATTACGTAACATCGAAGAAGCCATTAAGGATGTCCAACAAGGCCGCGTTTCGGATGAGGTCCTTGATAGAGTAAAAGGATGGTAGGAAACGGACTGCGGACCAAATTAAGCATGATAAAGGAAAAGATTAACCCATTTATTTGGCGGTATTACAGGATGGTTTTCTAAGGCTAAAAATTATTTATCTAACAATTCGAAAAATATTGACAACTATAGAAAAACACTATAAACTAAGTGTTAATAGGAACAAAGAATATAAGCTTATAAAATTATAATATTATAAATTAGGTGAGTTGTTATGAAGATAGATAAAAATGTACCTGTACCTTTATATCGCCAAGTGCAAGAGGTGTTAGAAGAGAAAATAACATCCAAGCAGTGGGAAATTGGCTATCAGCTGCCGACTGAACAGGAATTGGCTGAACATTTTGATGTAAGTACCATTACTGTTAAACGGGCTGTTCTAGAGTTGGTGAGTAAAGGATACCTTTACCGGCAAAGCGGGAAGGGTACTTTTGTAGCAGGAACCACAAATGAACTGGATATAAATAAATTGTTGGTCACAACTTCAGTTGAAGACGTAGAGTCTCCACATGAATTACTTAGTTTTTCGATGGAATTGATGGGAGACGAAGTGGCAGGCAAATTTGGCTTACAGTCTGGTGCAAAAGTATTTAAGATTAAGCGTTTAAAAATCGAAAATGGTCTGCCCACTCATCTGGAGTATTCCTATCTGCCATTTGATAAATGTCCTACACTTACTCCCAATGATATCAATAATGAGTTTATTTACAACATTTTAAAGAAAAAATTTAAGATTTCATTGGGAAGGGCCCGGATGTTTGTCAAACCGTTCATTGCTGACAGCGAAATGGCGGAGAGACTTGAAATCGAAGCCGGTACGCCCATATTTGAATGGGAGAAGTTTACGTATACCAAGCAGGGAGAGGTAATTGAATACTCAAAGTTTTATGTGCGTCCAGACAAAGTTACCTATTATACTGAAATTAATTTTTCGTAAGGCAGCCAATTTTTAGATAAGGATAAAATATAATATTATAACCTATAAGATTATAATATTATATTTTTTTGAAAAAACTTATCTGAAAATTTTAAAGATTATATCAATATAACCGAGTGAATCAAATTTTAGGAGGGGTAAAGGCAGGTTCTTAGGTTTTTGTCCACATGTAAAAATTATTTGAGGAGGAGTAAGTGTGAAAAAAAGAAAAGCATCATTTATTCTAATCATTTGTCTTATGCTTGGGATCATGACTGCATGCGGCAGCAAAGAGAGTAACTCTAATTCTACGACCAAAAAATCAGGGGGCGAGGGCGATAAAACACTAGTATTGGCGGCATATGGTGGAAGCTATGAAAAAGGGCTAAAAGAAAAAGTGATTCCAAAGTTCGAAAAGGAGTTTGGAGTAAAGGTGACCTATATTACCGGAAGCTCAGTTGACACCTTGTCGAAGCTTCAGGCACAAAAGGATAAGCCGCAAATCGATGTCGCATTCTTGGATGATGGACCGCAAGCGCAGGCAAAAGCTTTTGGATTACTTGCTCCACTAGATGAAAACGTTGTCACCAACCTAAAGGACGTATACGATATCGCCAAAGATAAGGACAATATCGGAGTTGGTACCGGGATTGTGGCAACAGGCCTGGCATATAACAAAGATGTCTTTAAACAAAATGGCTGGGACCCAATTAAATCATGGAATGACCTAGCCGATCCGAAATTCAAGGGTAAATTAGTTTTACCATCCATGGCCACAACGTACGGAGTGCATATGCTTCTCATGGCTGCTGCTTCAAACGGTGGAAGTGATCGAGATATTGAACCAGGATTTGAGAAAATGAAGGAAATAGCTAAAAACGCAGTAACATTTGATAAAACGGCTGATATGTCTAACTTTTTCCTCCAGGGTCAAGCTGTTGCTACCTCTTGGGCTAATGGCCGGGTGAATCTTTTAAAAGACACAGGATTCCCAATCGAGTTTGTAACTCCTGAGGAAGGCGCACCGGCTTTACTTGTAACCACTAATGTTATAAAAGGTGCACCGCATCCGGAGCTTGCTCAAAAATTTCTTAATTTTATATTAGACGAAGAAGTACAGGTGGAAATGGCGCACGCAACATTTTCTGGACCAGTAACGAAAAGCACGAAACTTGACGGGGATATAGCGAAAAAAGTCATTTACGGTGAAGATCAAATTAAAAAGCTAGTAAAAGTGGATTGGGAGTATGTCAATACAAAAAGGGCCGAATGGACAGAACGGGCCAATAAAGAAATTGAAGTAGCCCACTAAAAGAGGTGAAGGAAATGAGCTATTTATGTCTTGAAAATGTTGTAAAGACTTTTAATAAAACAGAAGTCGTGAAAAAGATGAACCTCGAAATCAAACAGGGTGAGCTTGTTTCCTTTCTAGGGCCATCCGGCTGCGGAAAAACGACAACCCTCAACATGATTGCCGGGTTCCTGGAAGTGGACGGAGGGAAAATTGTGGTGGACGGAAAGCCTGTCCACCTGCTTCCCCCGAATAAAAGGGAAATGGGCATGGTTTTTCAAAACTATGCTCTCTTTCCCCATATGACTGTATTTGAGAATGTTGCCTACGGGCTAAAGCTTCGCAAGGTAAGCAAGGATGAAATTAAATCCCGTGTCGCAGAAGCCCTGGAGATGGTCAGGCTGACAGGCTATGAAAAGCGCTATCCGAGAGAGCTTTCCGGCGGACAGCAGCAGCGCGTTTCATTGGCTAGGGCTCTTGTCATCAAACCGAAAGTGTTATTACTTGATGAACCATTGAGCAATTTGGATGCGAAACTGCGTCAAGAAATGCGCGAAGAAATCGTGGACATTCAAAAAAGAGTTGGGATCACAACCATATTTGTAACCCATGATCAGGAAGAGGCCCTTGCGATTTCGGATAGGATCGCAGTTATGTATGAAGGAAGAATTGAACAGCTTGATACGCCGGTTGAGATTTATAACCACCCTCAGACTGATTTTGTTTCCAGGTTTATTGGAGAAGTAAACCAGGTACAAGGCAAGGTTGTCAAAACACTCAACAATCAGGAAAGCTTGGTTTCGTTTTATGGCTATGAGCAGATTTTAACAAGGCATTTAGCGAAAAATAGTGTTATTGATTTTTATATTCGCCCTGAAAAAATCCATATCTCCTTAGAACCCAACGATGGCATTGTCGTCAAGGTGGATAGGAAAATGTTCTTGGGGGCGAAAACGAGATACATTCTACACAACAAGGAAAATAAGCATATCATTGCAGATATTCCAAATACCGTTCTAAATCCCGATCATGTTCAAGAGGGAAAGGATGTAAGTATTCAGTGGAATTCAGAGGATTTATTAGCAACCAAAAAGTGAGGTGACATTTCTCCCATGCAACCTGAAACCGCATATCAAGAACAGGAATTGTTATTCAAGCAGAAAAAGAAGAATTTATCGAAGAAGAGAATGGACTATTTGCTTTTATTACTTCCGACCCTTGGTATCTTTATATTTTTCTTTTTGCTTCCGTTGTTTTTCCTTTTTATTACCGGCTTTAAGACGTTCGACGCATCAAGTGGGGTTGGAAATGACTGGACCCTCGAGAATTACACAAAATTTTTATCCGATACATTTTATCTCGGGGTCCTATGGCGGACGGTAAAAATTGCTTTGCTGACTACTTTAGTTGCCATAGTGATTTCTTTCCCGGTTGCCTATCAAATTACGAAAGCAAACAGAAGAATCAAAAATTACTTAACCTTAATCGTTCTGTCACCATTGTTAATCAGTATGGTAATCCGCTGCTACGGATGGGTTATCTTGTTATCCAATAACGGAGTTGTCAATAATGCGTTATTGAAGTTTGGGTGGATCGATAAGCCGTTAACCTTGCTGTATACGGAATTTAGCGTGGTAATCGGTATGGTGCACGTACTGTTTCCTTACATGGTGTTAAGTATTATGGGTTCGCTGGAAAGAATTGACCCATCGGTTATCCGTGCTTCACAAAATCTAGGTGCCAGCCCAATTCGAACCTTCTTCTCCATCGTTTTGCCGCTAACCTTACCGGGCATCTTTGCTGGTTCTGTTATGGTTTTTAGTCTAGGAATAAGCTCTTTCGTTACTCCGGCTATTCTCGGGGGCCCACAGGTAAAGGTCATGTCGTTCCTTACATATGAACAGGTAGCGGTCATGCTGAATTGGCCTTATGGATCGGCAATTGGCTTCCTATTAATCTTTATTGCGACGATTACGATCATTATTTATAGCAAACTATTAACTACTTCTAAAAAAGGAGTGGCCATTCAATGAGGAAGGCATTGCCTAAATTTGGATTAAATTTCTTTTGTCTGCTCGTTTACATCTTCTTGGCTGCTCCAATCGTCGTTGTTTTATTTTCATCGTTGACTACCACCGAATATATCGTGTTTCCTCCCAAAGGTTTGACATTAAGGTGGTACACCGAATTAGTGAATCATCCAGAATTTATGCAGTCGTTCATGCTAAGTATTGGCGTTGCCTTTGGAACCGCGATTATTTCAACAGTTATTGGAACGATGTCTTCGATTGCCGTTGTTAGGTATCAGTTCAGAGGGAAAACAGCCATTATGCAGCTGGTCGGATCACCTCTTTTGATTCCAACCGTTGTCTTTGGGGTAGCTCTTTTACAGTTTTATTCCTGGATCGGTTTGGCAACAAGCCCGGCAGCTTTAGTGATTGGTCATATCATTTTAACGATACCTTTCGTCATGCGCTTGGTGGTCGCCAGTTTAGTAGGCTTTGACCGCTCTATTGAACAAGCTGCGATGAACCTGGGGGCAGGAAGCATGAGGGTATTTTTTCAAATTACACTTCCGATCATTAAATCAGGCGTTATTGCAGGGGCGATCTTTGCTTTCATTACCTCATTTGATGATTTAACCGTGGCTCTATTTATTGTCAGTACCGATGTTGTGACGCTGCCAGTCCGGATTTTCACCTACATGCAATACCAGTATGACCCTATCATAACCTCCGTTTCTAGTATCGTGATTCTTTTGACAGTCGTGTTAATGGTTGTCATTGAAAGAGTACTAGGGGTTGGAAAAGTATTCGAGTCGAAAAATGAATAAGAAGGTGTTTTTGTGCACATCAAACATCACCCCATCCTTGGGGAACAGCTTCAAAAACAAGTAACCATCTATTTTAAAGATGAACCATACACTGCTTATGAACAGCAGTCTGTTGCGGCAGCTTTGCTGGCTAATGATATAAAACAATTGGGCGTTAGCCGGAATTTAGTTCAGCCACGAGGCATGTTTTGCTCGCGGGGAAGATGCTGCAGCTGCTATATGACGGTAAATGGGGAGGACCATGTGCGGACTTGTATGACCAAGGTCGTGGATGGGATGAAGATATATCCGAATGACGGTGACCCACAAGTTAGGAGTGAATCCCATGGAGACTGATGTTCTTATTATCGGTGCCGGACCCGCCGGTCTTACCGCTGCCGTGGAAACAGCATCAAGAGGGCTGGATGTAACCATTGTGGAAGAATCACTATCAATGGGCGGACAACTAATCCAGCAAACCCAAGTCCTGGGTTCGCTGCCATCTTTCTATCAGCCAAAAAGGGGCTTTGAGTTGGCACAACGATTAAGGAAACTAGTAGAAGATACCTCTGTTCGGTGTTTATTAGGTCACCGGGTGATTGGCTTTTATAAGGATGGAAGTGTCGGAATATCGGATGAGGCTAATGTGTTTCCTCTGAAAGCTAAAAAAATAATCGTGGCCACGGGTGCAGCTGAAAAGGCCATCGCCTTTCCAAAATGGACGCTCCCGGGGATTATGACGATTGGAGCAGCCCAAACACTATTGAATCGGGATTTTGTCCTACCTGGTAAACATGCTGTCATTATTGGGACCAGCGACTTTGCGATGGATGTGGCCCTTCAGCTTTCTGAGGGTGGCGTGCAGGTAAAGGCAATGGTGGAAAAAAGCCAAACTGTACTTGCACGTGACACAGAAAAAGTGAACCAGGTCAGTAAAATGGGGATCCCTGTTCATGTAAACTCTTCTATTAAAGAAGCAAGGGGAATTGGTAGGGTGGAGGAAATTGATATTGAGCAGAGAGAACAGATTATGACCATTCCTTTGGATACTGTTTGTGTCGACGGCGGCCGGTCTCCAATCCTCGATGTTTTTTACCAGTTGGAGTGCTCCTTCGGCTATCAAAGAGAACTAGGCGGCTGGATCCCGCAATACAACCCATTCTTTCGAACAGACCGAGAGGATGTTTTTTTAGCAGGAAACGCTGCTGGGGTGAGTTCCCAAGGAGTTTTACTTGTAACAGGGATAATCGCAGGAATTAATGCAAGTGAATCCTTGGGAGCTTTAAGTAAGGAAGAGGCCGAAATTAAAACAACGTCTCTATGGAAAGAGATCGAAACTCTTGAGACGAAGCTCGATCCGGATGTATGGAATGCTAGGATTCGGCATGTGCAAAACTATGAACATCCTGTCCTTACAGATCAATTTATCTCTTAATTAGAAAAGATTAAGAGACTAGTAGGTGAATAGATTGGATAAAACCACGATTATTTGTCGATGCGAAGAAATCAGTTACGAAGAAATCGAGGATGTCATTTCGATTGGCGCAAGAAGATTTGATGATGTAAAAAGACTGACCCGCTGCGGCATGGGCCCCTGTCAGTCGAAAATTTGCAGCAGCCTGGTTGCTGAAATTATTCATGATAAAACAGGTCTTCCTTTTCCTGAGATTCCTTTACCGCGGATGAGGATGCCGATTAGCCCGATTAAGATTGGAACGCTTACTACCAATAGTACCACTTTTTCCTCGGTCAAATCTGTGCTAGACGAGGTGGAGTTAGAGGATGGGAAGGTGAAATAGATGGATACCAATTATGAAACGATCATTATCGGGGGAGGGGTTCTCGGGAGCAGTATCGCGTATCACCTTTCTGATTGCAAGAAGGATAGAATTTTAGTTCTGGACCAGAAATTCCCGTTGGCCGGAACATCAGGATCGACCCAAGCCTGGATATGGGTTCATAATAAAACTCCTTCCTGGTATGCCGAGTTTAATATGTACAGTGCAGAACTTTTTCCGTATTTAGCGAAAAAAATTGGCGATGTGGAATATAAACAAACGGGAGGACTTTCTCCATTTTTTAATGAGGCTGATCGCGAAAAAGCCTTGCAGCTCGCTAAAGCCTATAAGGAAATTGGCATTAAAATCAAGGTCTTATCTCGTGAGGAGGCTTTGGAAAAAGAGCCTTCGCTCAATCCGAATGTGGCAGGCGCTACTTATAGTTCCATCGATGGGAACGTCAATCCTTTTCGCTTAGTCGACAGGTATATGAGGGCGGCAAAGAAAAATGGTGTCCAATATTCTACCTTTAATAAAGTAACAGAAATCCAAAAGCTCCATGATAAATTCATTGTCGTTTCGGAGAAAGGGACGTTTGTCTGTAAAAATCTGATTCTCGCTGGCGGCACTTGGTCAAGAGAATTAGGTAAATTAGTGGACATTAACATACCTGTAAACCAGGTGAGAGGTCAAATCCTCGTGACAGAACCCTTGAAGCCGTTCTTAAATTATACGATCAGTGGTGTAAGACAGACGTTTAATGGCGAAGTATTAATCGGGTATTCAATGGAAAAGGAAGGATTTAACCGGGCAACAACATTGGATCTTATTCAAGAAACAGCTAATATGGCCGTTCATTATATACCGGGGTTAAGGAAGGCCAAGGTGGTGCGTGCTTTTTCCGGGATTCGAGCGATGCCGGAAGATGGGCTTCCGATTCTTGGGAGTATTCCGGGTATCGATCGTCTTTATGTGGCGGCAACACATAGTGGGATGACCCTATCGCCGCTGATAGGAACGCTTATGAGCGAATTAATACTAGATGGCGAAACATCGGTCCCGATTGACCGCTATTCCATCAGCCGCTTTGATTCATTAGTAAGATAAAATTTTAAAGTGATTAGGAGGAATTGAAATGCCACATTTAATCATTAGAGGAGTCTCGATCGAGCAGGTTAAATCAATCAGTACCGCACTTGTACAAGAACTGGCGGAATTATGTGCCTGTGGAACGGACAATTTCACCTTGGAACTTGTTCATTCTACCTATGTATTTGATGGCAATGAAGTGCCAGGGTATTCATTGATTGAAGTAAAGTGGTTTGAACGCGGCCAGGAAATTCAGGACCAATTTGCCAATATTGTCACCAGACAGATTCATGCACTCGGAATTCCAGAAGTAGAGGTCGCTTTCAGTACATTTTTGGAATCGGCGTATTATCTCAATGGCAAGAGTTTTGCCACTTCTTAACATTATAAGATATAAAGTTATAACATTATACTTTTTGAATGAAATGGATATTGAAAGGAGGCCTCCCTTATGAGTTATCGCTTTGCAGACCGAACGAAAATGTTTAAATCTTCCCCTATCCGTGAAATTGCGGGTCTTATTCAACAAAAAGGAAGTGATGTCATATCATTCGCCGGAGGAAATCCATATGAACCTTATTTTCCGTCCGCAGATATCAAAAAAGCGTTCGATAACGTTTTTGAATCTGGAAACAAAAGCTTGCAATATGGAATGACTCCGGGGTTCATGCCGTTAAGGGAGCAAATAAGCCAACGTGTCAGTGCTAAAGGAATCCAATCGAAGCCAGAAGCTATTCTTTTGACAACAGGTGCCCAACAAGCGATTGACTTATTCGGCCGGGTCATGATTTCTCCAGGCGATGTTGTTCTTACTGAAAATCCGACTTTTTTTGCGGCTGTCCAATCATTCCAATCGTATGAAGCAAATGTGGTTGGAGTAAATGGTGATGAACATGGAATGGATCTTGATGAGTTGGAATCAAAAATAAAACAATACAACCCGAAGTTTATTTATATTGTCCCAACATTTTCGAATCCAGAGGGCAGAGTATGGAGTCAAGAACGCCGCAAAGCTTTATTGGAACTAGCCTATCAATATAATACGCTTATTTTAGAGGATGACCCGTATGGCGATATTCAATTCTATGAGAATGAGCAATATATACCAATTGCGGCCATGGATGATCAAAAATCACATGTTGTTTATACAGGCACTTTTTCCAAGACAGTCGTTCCTTCTTTACGGATCGGCTGGGTAACGGGTCCAGAAGCTATTCTTAAATATTTATCGCAAATTAAAGAAGCGGCAGATCTTATGTCCAGCACCCTTAACCAACAGGCTCTTTATTACTTGATTAAACATATGGATTTAGATGCACATATCGGTATGTTGCGAAAAAATTATTATCACCATATGACGATTATGCAGGATTATTTAAAAACATTAGATCCTAATTTAGTATCCTGGATTGAACCAAAAGGCGGAATGTTTATCTGGGTTAAAGTGCATGAAAGCATCAATACAACAGAATTATTAGCTGAGGTATTAGAGCATGGTGTTGCTTATGTACCGGGTGGTCCATTCTATGTGGAAAACCCGCAGCAAAATACGCTGCGCCTCAATTTTACCCATTCCAGCCCAGAACAGATCCAAATCGGAATGGAACGATTAGTGTCTGTATTTAAGCAATCTGTGATGAATGTGAATATTAAAGGAGCTGGTTTTAGGTGAACTATGTTCTTGAAAACCAACAGATTGTTCCTAGAGAAAATGTCGAGATAAGTTTTTTGGATCGAGCCTATGTATTTGGCGATGGCGTATATGAAGTCATTGGGGTTTATAATGGCGTGCCTTTTAAGATGGATCAACATCTGACTAGACTGCAGTCGAGCGCTGACCAAATCCAACTACCCCTTCCATACGATATAAAGGTATTAGAGGAAAAATTGATGGAACTTCAGGCAAAGAATCATTTAGTTACTGGCTTTATTTATCTACAAATTAGCCGAGGGGCAGCTCCAAGAACGCATCATTTTCCTAAACCAGAGGTACTGCCTAAACTAATTGCGCATGTAACCGAAACAACGAGACTGCCAGATGACTTTTATGCATATGGGGTAAAAACGATGCTTGTGGAAGATGTTAGGTGGCTTAGATGTAATATAAAGAGCTTAAATTTGTTGCCTAATGTATTAGCAAAAGAAACAGCCATTAAAAATAATTGTTTCGAGGCGATCCTGCATCGGGGAGAGACCATAACAGAAGGCAGCTCATCCAATGTATTTGTGGTAAAGGGGAGTATGCTTTACACACATCCTGCCAATAACTATATATTGAATGGCATTACTAGATCAACAGTCATTGAAATTTGCCAAAAGAATAATTTTGAAATAGTTGAAACAGCTTTCAGTAAGGAATTTTTATTAAACGCAGATGAAGCATTTTTAACGGTAACTTTTTTAGGCATCATACCCATTCGTCAAGTAGACGAGAAAACGGTCGGAATAGGCGAAATAACCAAGAAAATCCAAAGTGAATACTACGAACTTACGCATTAAAGCGGAGTTGGGTCAAAGGGAGTGATATAAATGAAAGTGATTGTAATTGGAACAGGAATTGCAGGCGCAAGCGCCGCCTATCACTTGGCCAAAAATAATGTGGAAGTCATCATGATCGATAAAAAACAAGAAGGTAAGGCAACTACTGCTGGGGCTGGGATCGTCTGTCCCTGGATTAGAGACATTGAAAATGAGACTTGGTATAGCCTCGCTGTGAAAGCTTATGTTGACTATCCTGAATTAATTTCTTCCTTGAAAAAGGACGGAGAAGATGATGTCGGCTACAAAAAAGTTGGGGCTTTACGTGTTTCGACGGACCCCGATAAAATGGATGAAGTTGAAAAAAGATTGAAAAAACAGCGGATGGAAACACCTGAGATTGGCGATATTGTTCGTTTAAATGGAGCGCAGGCACAAGAGGTATTTCCACCACTTAACGAAAATATGGAAGCTGTGTATGTATCTGGAGGGGCTAGAGTAGATGGTGCTTTGTTACGTGATGCTCTAAAACGGGCTGCTAGGCGTAACGGGGCTGAGTTTGTGGACGGTGAAGCACATTTAGTTCATGAGAACGGGAAAGTAGTTGGTGTTACGGTTGGAAAAGAAACTATTTTTGCAGATAAAGTGCTACTAACTTCAGGGGCATGGGCTCCTGAAGTATTGGAGCCGTTTGGAATTCAGTTAAACGTGAGTCCACAGCGCGGTCAGATCGCCCATATAAAATTACTGGAAAAGGATACTTCTAATTGGCCAATTGTTATACCAGAGTCTGGCCATTATTTGGTCCCATTTGATAATGGCAGAATAGTAGCAGGGGCAACTAGAGAAACCGGATCAGGATTTGATTATCGATTGACTGCCGGTGGGGTAAATGAGGTACTGACAGAAGCTCTGATGGTTGCGCCTGGTTTAGAAGATGGAACGTTGGAAGAGGTTCGGATCGGATTTCGGCCAATGGGTCCAGATTTATTACCGATTCTAGGAACTATAGATACACTCGAAGGAATTGTCCTTGCTACTGGATTAGGGAAATCCGGGCTTACATTTGGGCCATATGTCGGTCGTTTGGCAGCTTCCATCATTCAGGATGAAGAGATTGAGTTGGATCTTACACCGTATCAAACCTGCCATAGCATTGAGTTGAAAAAAACTGTTTAACAAATTAGAAATTGGGAGATTAGTTTATGAAATTATTAAACTTTAAGTTAAATGGCGAAGTGAAATTAGGTGTCAAAACCGAGCAGGGAATTCTTGATATTGAAAAAGCAGGACAAGAATTTAACGAAGATGTACCAAAAAGTATGAAAGATTTAATAAAAGGGAAAGGCTTATCAACCATAAGGAAATTAGCTGATCGTACAGCAAACAATTCGTATCCATCGTTATTTTTAAATGAAGAGAAGATTGTGTATCAGCCAGTGATCCAAAATCCAGAAAAGATTGTTTGTGTCGGATTAAATTATCTTAGTCATGTTGAAGAAGCGAAGACAGAAGAAATCCCAAAGGCCCCTGTCCTGTTCAGTAAATTTAACAACTCCCTTTCCGCCCATAACGAACGAATATCCCTTCCATCTAAAGGAAACCTGTTTGATTATGAAGCCGAGTTAGTGATTGTTATCGGGGAAGAGGCAAGAAACGTCGAGGAGAATGAAGCACTATCTTTCGTTTTCGGCTATACCGTAGGAAACGATTTGAGTATAAGGGATTTACAGTTTACGTCTAGTCAATGGTTACTTGGGAAATCCGCTGACGGATTCGCTCCAATTGGCCCATATATTGTTCCCGCTGAGGAAGTTGACCCGCAAAATTTAAACATCGAATGTAGGGTAAATGGTGAAGTCCGGCAGTCTTCCAATACAAAACATATGATTTTTGACTGTGCGACGATCGTTAGCTATATCTCAAAACATATAACATTGAAACCAGGGGACATTATTTTTACCGGAACACCGGAAGGAGTTATTTTAGGGTTGCCAGAGAATGAACAAATCTGGCTAACTTCTGGGGATGAAATGGAGATTACAATTGAAGGAATCGGCACATTAAGGAATATACTGGAATAATTTCTGCTAAGGCCAAGAACCACGAAATGTCTGTTTTAGATTAACCTGTGGATTCCCAAATTTTACAGATTACTTCCATGTTAGAAACGTGGTATATTATAAGTGTAGTCCAACAACGGTACTAGGAAAGGGTCAGGGCGGGAACGCAGCAGCCATAACTAGTGGAATTGTGTGGGCTATTACATAGTCAGAAAAACGCTAAACTCCTATTTTGGAGTTTAGCGTTTTTTGTTTTTAACCGGTTCGTAATTAGAATGTTACCTTATGTTAATAAATGAAATGGAAAGGTTGTGTATACTTATTTTTATATAGTAGGGATTAGAATGTCTATTACTCTACTAACCACATGAAAAAGACTGAAAATGACCTGTTCTCTAGGTATGGATGAAGAAAGAGGGATAACCATGTTAAATTATGATATCAATATAGACCAATTTGCTTCGATTAAAGTAGTCGGTGTTGGCGGCGGCGGAAACAATGCTGTCAACCGGATGATCGAGGCAGGAGTTGAAGGTGTAGAATTTATTGCGGTCAATACCGATGGACAAGCGCTTAATCAATCAAACGCAGAAATCAGGGTGCAAATTGGCGCATCCTTAACAAGAGGTCTAGGAGCGGGAGCAAATCCGGAGATCGGAAGAAAAGCCGTGGAGGAAAGTAAGGGGCTGATTGAAGACGTGCTGAAAGGAGCAGACATGGTTTTCGTTACAGCCGGTATGGGCGGCGGGACCGGGACGGGGGCAGCCCCTGCTGTTGCTGCCATCGCTCGAAAAATTGGCGCTTTGACAGTCGGGGTTGTCACGCGACCGTTTAAATTTGAAGGCCGCAAGCGTGCAGTCAACGCCGAACAAGGAATTAAGGAAATGCGAGAAGCAGCGGACACCTTAATTATTATTCCAAACGACCGCCTATTGGAGATTATTGATAAGAAAACCCCTATGCTCGAAGCATTCCGAGAAGCGGACAATGTCCTTCGTCAGGGTGTTCAAGGGATTTCTGATTTAATAGCGGTTCCAGGGTTAATCAATCTTGATTTTGCCGACGTGAAAACCGTTATGTCCCACAAAGGAACCGCCTTAATGGGTATTGGGATAGCGAAAGGGGATGATCGCGCAGCTGAAGCGGCAAAGTCAGCCTTAAATAGCCCGCTGCTAGAAACCTCCATTAATGGTGCTAAGGGTGTCATCATGAACATTACCGGGGGCCGAAATTTAAGTCTCTTTGAAGTGCAGGAGGCAGCTGAAATCGTTTCTTCTGCTTCTCATGAAGAACTAAATATGATTTTTGGCTCAGTCATTAACGAAAATTTACAGGATGAAATTATCGTTACCGTAATCGCCACAGGATTCAACGAACAAGAAGACAGGGTGGTACAAACGTCCGCTCAACCATCCACGGAAAAGTCTTTTTCAATTAAGAAGGAACAGCCTGCACGAAGCCATCCTGTAAAACAGGAAGAGCCGGTTTATTATTCTGAGCGAGAGACAAAAGAACCAGAAGATTATTTAGATGTATCTTCGTTATTGCGTAATCGAAGAAATCGAAGAAGATAACATTCGGAAAAATCCGTAGGCCCACGTCCCGAAAAAAGGGAGAGTGGCTACGGATTTTTTTGTAAAAACGGTTTTGATTTAAAGGATACCCCAACATAGTTTTGATTATGAAAACGGAATTGACTTAGGAAATTTCCGGGATTAGCTATGACTTTCTGGGAAATTATATCGTTAGAAGTCAGTGTATATTTTTTAGCTCTAGAAAGGAGAGAAATGGATGGAGTCAATATGGCTGGAGTACGCCTGGGCATTATTAATTCTAATCGGACTGGAAGGGTTGTTATCTGCTGATAACGCTTTGGTCCTTGCTGTTATTGCCAAGCATTTGCCTGAAGACCAAAAAAAAAGAGCGATAAATTATGGAATATTGATGGCATTTGTTTTCCGATTTGCAGCCCTGTTTGTGATTTCTTTTATTGCAAATGTTTGGCAGATCCAGGCGATAGGAGCAGCTTACCTCCTATACCTGGGATTAAAGCATGTCATACAAGCAAAGTTTGGAAAAGAAAATAAGACCATTCATAAGGATGATGAAAAAGAAGCGAAAGGTAAAGGTTTCGGAACGACTGTAGGGAAGATTGCTTTGGCCGACCTGGCATTTGCTGTTGATTCAATTCTGGCCGCGGTTGCACTTGCCCTTGGTCTTCCGGATTCACCTCTTGGCGAATTTGGCGGGATGGATGGCGGGCAATTTATTGTTGTCCTTCTTGGAGGTATTGCCGGTCTTATCCTGATTAAGTTCGCGGCAACCTGGTTCGTGCAGCTTTTGGAAAAACGTCCAGCTTTGGAAACAACTGCCTATGCCATTGTCGCTTGGGTCGGAGTTAAACTTGCGGTTATTACCCTCGCCCATGAAGATATTGGCGTCATCAATCATGATTTTCCCCACGGTACCACTTGGACGGTGATTTTTTATAGTGTTTTGGTTGCCATTGCTCTAATTGGTTGGTTTGCCCCGGGGAACAAGTCGTCCAAAAAGTTAAGTCCCGAAACTTAAAATAAGCGGCTAGTCAAAGACTCAAGCATTTTGCAAGAACAGATAAAGTAATGGTATGTTAAACTTAATATTAAGTGGCTAGCCATTCATTTTGCTATCGGTTTATATTAAACATTTTAAGAGGGGAAATCCATTGGCAAACACACATACATTCAGCAAAGGGGAGGAAATCGCTAATTCCATTACACATGGGATCGGTGCTCTTCTCAGTATAGCGGCTTTGGTTTTACTTATTGTTTTTTCGTCGATCAACGGGAATGCCTGGCATATTGTCAGTTTCACATTATTTGGTTCAACAATGGTTCTAATGTACCTGTCATCAACACTTTTGCATGCATTTCCGGAAGGAAGTAAGGTCAAGGACATTTTTGAGATTTTCGACCACTCGTCGATTTATTTTTTCATTGCGGGGACATATACGCCATTTATGTTTAACGCTGTAAATGGATGGTTGGGCTGGACGATTTTTGGTATTGTATGGGGAGTGGCTATTGGCGGTACAATTTTTAAATGTTTCTTCGTCAAACGGTTCCTCTTCACTTCTACTGCCCTCTATATATTAATGGGCTGGATGATTGTATTCGCATGGAAACCACTTACAAACGCTTTGGAACCTGCAGGACTTCATTATCTGGTCCTAGGGGGAGTTATGTATACGGTAGGCTCTGTATTTTATATATGGCGAGGCTTTAAATTTCACCATGCCATTTGGCATTTGTTTGTGATTGCTGGGAGCATCATGCATTTCTTTAGCGTACTGACGTTAATACACTAAAAGGCCCTTTGACGGGGCTTTTTTTCGTTAGCGTACTGTTTCTACACTCGCTATTTTCCGCCATCCGTCCTCCAATATAGTTAAATCTCCTCACATTTTTCACCAGAAAAACAGCATCCTAATAGTCTAATTTAGCCATTCCTTTTCGTTTTTATCTAAATTAATATAGTTATGGTAGTACAAAAAATGGTTCATTTCGATAAAAAATAAAGCATTTCGTCATTCATCTAAGCCTCAATATTTGGATGGGAGTGATCATGTGAATACAGATCAAGCATTTGACTTATTAAAGAACGCTGGTTTTTCGGAGGAACAAAGTATTGAAACCGTGAGACGCTGGATGCGCGAGCGTAAAATTAGCTATGTTGGAAAAGCAGCACAGTGGGAAACAGTCTATATACTTGAGGATACAGACCAAGCGATCGAATTGTTGAAGGATGCCGGTGTTTCCGCCAGTATAGGCATCCCGCTTGTGAAACGCTGGTACCTTGAAGGCAAGATTCAAAAAGTGGGGAACGGGTACCAACTATCGAATTACATAACGAGGCAACACCTGTTTGAAAATAGGCCTATTAAACAAGATAAATCCCTTCATGATATAAAAGAAAAAATAAAGGCACAGGATAAGCAGTTGCAGGGGCTGGAAGAGCTTCATAAAACTTCTGTAAGAGCATTGATTGAGCAAAGAAACAATTTGAAAAGAGAACTCGCCGTTCTTAAGAAAGAAAAATCGGAATGGACCAAGGAGTCTGAAAAGGTATTAAAAGAAAACCTTGAATTACGAAAGGTATTGTTAAAACTAAAAGAGGAACGCTCGAGGCAAGGAAAAAGAGTAGAGGAACCAGCAGAAGCACCACCTGTTTCTTATCCTTCTGACTATCGACAAAAATTAGGGCTATCCAAAAAAGCGGGACAGAAAGAAGTGTTAACGGGATTTAAAAAATTATTAAAACTAACACATCCCGACCACGGAGGAAGCGCTGCAGCCTTCCATTATATTAAAACGGATTATGATCAATATAAAAATAGTTTGAAAGATAAATAGACAATGATGGATTGACTGATGGATACTGTGCCAGTTTTTAAAAGAAATAAGACATGAATCCACGACAAATTAGAGTTCTAATTTTAGCGGCGAGATACAAGAAAACGGTTATTCACTCCATGAAAACGATGGTGAATGAAATGCTCAAAAATAACAGATAGTCCATATGTGGTGTCAGGCCCTAGCAAAATTATTACGGGTACTGACACCATTCTTATTGGAAAAAATTGCTGATTGATAATATTTCAAATGCACGGTATATTAATAACCCAGCCACTTACGAGTGGCGATAAACTTCCTAAACTTACATCATTTTTTGTTTTCTAATCCTGAGGAACTTGAAAAAAATTTCTCTTGCTAATTAACTCCTAAGGTGTTATGATAGGAAAGTCGCTTTAAAACATGTCGAACATTCATTAACTATCAATCACTGATTGGTAAAAATTAATAGTTGATGTGTTTGAGACAAAATGGTACAATTGATATTGTCGCTTCTTTACAGTGACCATGATTGTTCTTTGAAACAAAAACGTCAACAATAAAAACATCATGTTTCTTCTATATAAATAAGGAACATGAGCCAACGTAACTTTATGAGCTAATCAACTCATCTTTTTCGGAGAGTTTGATCCTGGCTCAGGACGAACGCTGGCGGCGTGCCTAATACATGCAAGTCGAGCGAATCACTGGGACGCAAGTCCCGCTGGTTAGCGGCGGACGGGTGAGTAACACGTGGGCAACCTGC
>NZ_JAMBOX010000079.1 GCF_023715785.1 Neobacillus niacini | reverse complement strand
ATTTTATTGAGCCGAGTCATGCCATTTGGGCAACGGTTGCCGTATTGGTCGCTACTTGTCCTTGCGCCTTGTCATTGGCCACGCCCATTGCATTAACCGTTTCTACCAATCGATTAGCAAGCCTGGGGTTTTTAGCGACGCGCGGGCATACCATTACCACACTCGCTGAAGTCACCCATGTGGCGTTTGATAAAACCGGTACATTGACGTACGGTCAACCCAATTTGATGGCGATTGAAACGCTGGATGTGTCGTATGGTGTTAAACAAAATCCGTCAGTGGATTTTACTGAAGATGACGCCAAAAACGAAGACGAGATAAAAAACCATTTTTTAAGTATTGCAGCGAGCCTTGAAGTGGGTAGTCGTCACCCCATTGCCCATGCGTTATTGACAATGACTCGGCAAATGCATTTGCCCACTACCAGCGATTTGGTACAC
>NZ_JAMBOX010000078.1 GCF_023715785.1 Neobacillus niacini | reverse complement strand
CAGAAAAGCCTAATGAAAAATGGCTGACAGATGTGACCGAAATGAAGTTCGGGACTTCCCAGAAGGCTTATTTGAGTGCGATTTTAGATTTGTACGATGGATCGATTGTAAGCTATGTATTGGGCACTTCCAACAATAATCCGTTGGTGTTTCAAACCCTGGATTTGGCGTTGGAGGCCAACCTGGAAGCTACTCCCCTCCTCCATAGCGATAGAGGATTTCAATACACCTCGCCAGCATTTAAAAGGAAACTAGAGAAGGCAGAAATGGTGCAAAGCATGTCCCGAGTGGGAAGGTGCATCGATAATGGGCCAATGGAAGGGTTTTGGGGAACATTGAAATGCGAGAAGTATTATCTAAACAAGTACAGTACATTTGAAGAGTTGAAGAAGGACATTGAAGACTACATACAATTTTACAATGAAAAACGACTACAAAAA
>NZ_JAMBOX010000077.1 GCF_023715785.1 Neobacillus niacini | reverse complement strand
AAGCAGTTTTACATCGGATCGAGAGTTTCGTCGTGCAACAATCGCTCGCTGCTCCCAATACCTTGCGCTCCAAGATCCGAAAACGTCGATAAGAGACGTGTACCACAAATCGAGATCCGCGCCAGGAAAAGCTTCGGTCAGGTTTCGATGCGACATGAATGAGCCAACGAGGAGGGCAGTTGGATTGCGTTCTCTGAGACTTTGCTGGTTCAGTCTCGATGAAACACTCCGAACTGCGTCTCGCAGTATTTCGGAAGCGTTTTGAGCACCTAGACGCTTGACAATAGGTTGCAAAGCCAACCAGCGATGGCGAGTACGTACGTCGGTTCCGTCCGTGGAGATGAGCGACGCGAGTTGCGGGTCTTCTTGGATCTTCCTGACGAGTTGGTCGCTGTCGATGCCAATCATTCTGCTGGCGTCAATGACCAAGAGGCGGTGGTTCACAAG
>NZ_JAMBOX010000076.1 GCF_023715785.1 Neobacillus niacini | reverse complement strand
CCCCCCAGCTCATCGTTGCCTTTTACGCGTTCGATATAGACAAAATTGTGGCCATCTTTCGCCCACAGCCCCTGCTGGGTTGAGAGCAGCGAGCCGCCGTACATCTGCTGGGCACGGTAGTTGCGCGCCATCTGTTCGCCCTGCGGGGCCACCCACTCGCCGATGGCCATGGTCAGCAGCACCAGCGGGATCGCGGTTTTCATTACCGCCAGCGCTACCTGCAGCCGGGTGAAACCGGATGCCTGCATCACCACCAGTTCGCTGCGCTGGGCCAGCATCCCCAGCCCCAGCAGCGCGCCAAGCAGCGCCGCCATCGGGAAGAAGATCTGGATGTCCTTCGGCACGCTGAGGATGGTGTAGAGACCAGCGCCCAGCGCATCGTAGCTGCCCTGCCCGGACTTTTTCAGCTGATCGACAAACTTGATAATGCCGGAGAGCGACACCAGCA
>NZ_JAMBOX010000075.1 GCF_023715785.1 Neobacillus niacini | reverse complement strand
ATAGTGAACCAGTACCGTGAGGGAAAGGCGAAAAGAACCCCGGCGAGGGGAGTGAAAAAGAACCTGAAACCGTGTACGTACAAGCAGTGGGAGCACCTTCGGGTGTGACTGCGTACCTTTTGTATAATGGGTCAGCGACTTATATTCTGTAGCAAGGTTAACCGTATAGGGGAGCCGCAGGGAAACCGAGTCTTAACTGGGCGTTAAGTTGCAGGGTATAGACCCGAAACCCGGTGATCTAGCCATGGGCAGGTTGAAGGTTGGGTAACACTAACTGGAGGACCGAACCGACTAATGTTGAAAAATTAGCGGATGACTTGTGGCTGGGGGTGAAAGGCCAATCAAACCGGGAGATAGCTGGTTCTCCCCGAAAGCTATTTAGGTAGCGCCTCGTGAATTCATCTTCGGGGGTAGAGCACTGTTTCGGCTAGGGGGTCATCCCGACTTACCA
>NZ_JAMBOX010000074.1 GCF_023715785.1 Neobacillus niacini | reverse complement strand
GTGCGCCCTTTCTAACTTAACCTAAAAGGTTTTACTCTAATAATTAGAGAGAAAAACTAAAATGGCGATCACTCGGTTTTTACTTGGTTACTTCTTCTTTTACGATTATCTAGTTTTCAAAGAACGAATTGGTGGAGCTTAGCGGGATCGAACCGCTGACCTCCTGCGTGCAAAGCAGGCGCTCTCCCAGCTGAGCTAAAGCCCCAATTTATGAAGGGTATGGTGGGCCTAAATGGACTTGAACCATCGACCTCACGCTTATCAGGCGTGCGCTCTAACCAGCTGAGCTATAGGCCCCCATCATTATCTTAAGAGAATTTAATCTCTCAAAACTAAACAAACAGAAAACAGTCAACGTTATATCAGTCCGACAGGACTGTATATTCCTTAGAAAGGAGGTGATCCAGCCGCACCTTCCGATACGGCTACCTTGTTACGACTTCACCCCAATC
>NZ_JAMBOX010000073.1 GCF_023715785.1 Neobacillus niacini | reverse complement strand
GCGGATCAGATCCGGGAGATGTTCACGCCGCATCGGTGGTGAAAACAGATAGCCCTGGAAGCGATCAATCCCCAGCGATTTTAACTGCGTAAATTTCGCCAGTGAATCCACCCCTTCCGCCACACAGCGACTGTCGCTTAACTGGCAGTAGTAGGCCAGGCTTTTTATTAGCGCAAGCGCCTTTGGATCGTGCTGGGCGTCGTTGACGATGCTCATATCCAGTTTATACGCATTGAAGTGCAGTCGACGCGCCGGAAAGATAACGCTCCCCTGAGAAAAGCAGTCGTCCAGCATCACGCGCACGCCAGCACGTTGCAGCTGCGCCACGTGGGCGGCGGAGCGGCTCTGCTGGCGAAAATCGATAGTTTCAGCATATTCCAGCACCAGCCTTGCCACGCCCTCTGGCTGCCGAAGCTGCTGGCGAGCGGCTTCCACCATCCGCAGCAGGCTGTCA
>NZ_JAMBOX010000072.1 GCF_023715785.1 Neobacillus niacini | reverse complement strand
ATATTCAGGCGATGCGCGCCAAAGGCCGCACCGTCTACCAGGCGGTGCGCGAGAATAGCGAAGACGCCCGCGAATGGCGTCACGGGACCTTCGTGCCGCCGACGCTTATCGAGCTCGACAGCTTCGACGAGCTGAAAAAAGAGGTCTTCGGCCCGGTACTGCACGTGGTGCGCTATAACCGTAAAGAGCTGGACAAACTGGTCGAGCAGATTAACGCCTCTGGCTACGGCCTGACCCTCGGCGTGCATACCCGTATCGACGAAACCATCGCCCAGGTCACCGGCAGCGCCAAGGTGGGCAACCTGTACGTCAACCGCAATATGGTTGGCGCGGTGGTCGGCGTTCAGCCGTTCGGCGGCGAAGGGTTGTCCGGTACCGGTCCGAAAGCCGGCGGTCCGCTGTATCTGTACCGTCTGCTCTCCAGCCGTCCGCAGGACGCGGTTGGCGTGACCTTCGCC
>NZ_JAMBOX010000071.1 GCF_023715785.1 Neobacillus niacini | reverse complement strand
CAGTAAACTGCTTATCCTTGGTTCTGGACCTGCGGGATACACCGCGGCGGTCTATGCCGCACGCGCCAACCTGCAGCCGGTGCTGATCACCGGGATGGAAAAAGGCGGTCAGCTGACCACCACGACGGAAGTGGAAAACTGGCCAGGCGATCCGAACGATCTCACCGGTCCGCTGCTGATGGAGCGCATGCACGAGCATGCCGCAAAATTCGAAACCGAGATCATTTTCGACCATATCAGCCGCGTCGATTTGCAAAACCGCCCGTTCCGTCTGACAGGCGACAGCGGCGAGTACACCTGTGACGCGCTGATCATCGCCACCGGCGCTTCCGCCCGTTACCTGGGCCTGCCTTCCGAAGAAGCCTTCAAAGGCCGCGGCGTTTCCGCGTGCGCTACCTGCGACGGATTCTTCTATCGCAACCAGAAAGTGGCGGTGATCGGCGGCGGCAACACCGCAGTGG
>NZ_JAMBOX010000070.1 GCF_023715785.1 Neobacillus niacini | reverse complement strand
CTTTAACACTACTGGCAATAATGACAGGCATCAGTTTTATCTCATTTTGAAAACTGTGAAGCAAAATAAGAGTTAGTTCGTACCAGATCAACTACTTTTTATCGTATTCCGCCGCAGAAAAAACGTCGTACTGTGACGCGACGACGACCGGATATTTTGTGACAGCGATCCGGTCATCAACAGCACAATCTTATTCGACGCTGGCGATATGCTGCAATTTTGCCAACTCGTCAGGATGATTTCCCCTGTTGTTTTTCGCGCAATATCTCGCCGCAGCGCTGCTTGTCCTGACGCAGCGCCTGCTGTTCCTGGGGCTGAGCTGGCGCCAGGTATCCAGCATCCGCTGCCCCAGCGCCGGAAGGTAATGGGTTTTATGCAGCGCGTAGTCAGAATTTCCCCCCTCGACGATATTCTGCATATCGTGGAGGAACTGGCGGCTGTCGTCATGATCGATTATGCAA
>NZ_JAMBOX010000006.1 GCF_023715785.1 Neobacillus niacini | reverse complement strand
CCGCCGCTAATCACTGGGAGCAAGCTCCCAGTGATCCGCTCGACTTGCATGTATTAGGCACGCCGCCAGCGTTCGTCCTGAGCCAGGATCAAACTCTCCAATAAAGTTGAGTTGATTAGCTCATAAAGTTACGTTGGCTTCATTTCGAAAGAAATGAATGTTTATTGTTGACGTTTTTGTTTGTTTAGTTTTCAAAGAACGATCATCCAAGTGCTTGTGCACTTAATTCGACTAAGCCGCTCGAAAGCGACCTCTTTAATTTATCATATCTCACTTCGTGATGTCAACAAAATTTTAAAAAATTTCTAATTTGTCGTTTGACGCTCTCGAAGAGGACAGGAATTAATATACCATGTTTTAAATATGTTTGCAATATAAGTTTTGAAAAGAGTTTTTTTAATGGGTTTTTATTATCTATATAAAAGGCTAAAGCTCGAATGTTATCCATTGAAAAATAAAAGTGTGATCGTCCCCTTATCATTTCATTAGGATTGGCTATTCATTTCATGTTTTAATTTCAATCTTCGTTCATCAAACACGAATAATAGAATGCCGCCGATGATGACAATGCCACCCAGTATTTGTGTCCAAACAACATATTCACTTAGGCAGAAGTAAGCAAAGTTTGTCGCTCCAACAGGCTCAAATAAAATCGCCATTGAGATCGTTGAAGTACTCACCCATTTTAACGACCAATTAAATAAGGTATGCCCCAACAGGTTCGGAATTAGAGCCAGCAAGATAAAATAAAAAACCAATCACTTGCCGGATATGGATGTAAGGGCTGGTTAGCTGCAAAGCTATAAATGAATAAAGTAATCGAACTCATAAAATACACAAGAAATGTATATGTAATTAGTGATACCCTTTTTCGAACATTTTTCCAAATAATAAATAAGCGGTTATTAGAGCGCAGGCTATTAGGGCAAGTATATCTCCAAAAAGGGCCGTTCCGCTAATCCGAAAATCTCACCAGCTGATGATGATACTCCCTCCAACTGCTATGATTCCGTTGATGATGGCCTTGTCAGATATTTTTTCCTTAAAGATAAAATACGTTCCTACACATGCAAAAATAGGCTGAAGCGTGACTAACACGGTGGAGCTTGCTACCGATGTGTAGTTTAACGACTCAAACCATAGAATAAAATGAAAGGCCAGAAATACTCTGGCAATGATGGAATACAACCAGTCTTTTTTCGTAATCTACGCAGTTCTCCAACATGCTTTATTAAAAAAACGGGTAACATCAAAAGTACGGAAAACAACAGGCGATAAAAAGCTATGACACCTGAGGGCGCAGAACTGTATTTCACAAAAATGGCCGATGTGGACACTGAAATGACGCCAATTGCCAACACGGCGTAGGGGTTTATTTTTGGCTCTTCCATATTGGACTCCTTTATAGGTAAAATAAAATTACATATTTATAGCAATCGTAAAGTATTCTTAGTTGTTTTTTCAAAAAACAAGCCCTATTACAATATTAAATGGACGTGAGATTATGAGCAGCATCGATATTGATATATTAATTAAGCTTGGCATTTCCGCTGTGTTTGGACTCATTATTGGACTTGAACGGGAACTAAAAAGAAAACCTGTGGGACTAAAAACCAGTCTTGTCATTTCTGTAGTCAGTTGTCTTCTGACCATTGTATCGATTGAATCAGCTTATATGTTCCCCGATTCCGCAGAAGTTAGAATAACGATGGACCCATTGCGATTGGCTGCCCAAATCGTCTCAGGTATCGGTTTTCTAGGTGCTGGTGTTATTTTAAGACGGGGTAACGACAGTATTTCCGGACTCACGACGGCTGCTATGATCTGGGGGGCAGCAGGGATTGGGATTGCTGTCGGTGCCGGTTTTTACATAGAAGCGTTTGCCGGAGTCGCATTGCTGATTATTAGTGTCGAATTAGTTCCGGCCGTCATGAAAATTTTTGGCCCTAAACAATTACGCGAAAAAGAGATCATGCTTCAATTATTTATAAGGGACCAAGTCCAAATTGATAAAGCCATTACGTATTTAATGGAAAAAGAATATATTATCCGCAGACTCAGGATTAAGGATTTGGACAACGGCGATCATCTTGTGCAAATATTGGTTGCGGTTGACTACCGTGAAAAGACAACAGATGTATATGCCTCCGTGTCGGAATTAGAAGGTGTGAATAAGGTGGAAATAGAAAGCATCAGTTAATGGAGAATTTTTTTAGCCTTTCCCTAAATTTCCTCTTGCAATAAAAATATAATCCAGATATAATTCTTGTTGTACCGATTCAAGCGGGGGATTAGCTCAGCTGGGAGAGCGCTTGCATGGCATGCAAGAGGTCAGGGGTTCGAGCCCCCTATTCTCCATCATTTTTTCGAAAACCTTTGCGTTAAGCAAAGGTTTTTTCATTTCCAGCCCGAACATTTTTAGCCCTGAAGCCGGAAAAGCGATTTTTGTAGGGAACCCAATCTTCCCTTACACAACACCGGGAATCGTCTCCATACCGCTTGGATTCTTTGCAGGCTATCTCGGAACCATCCTCTCTAGCCAAAAAGCGGATGTGAAGAAATACGAGGAAGTCTTGGTCAAATCAAATACTGGTATCGGATTAGGAAGGTAAAGGGAAATAAAGGAAAAAGGTGCCTGACACCCATAGGGGATTAGGCACCTTTATTATGTGTCTATAGTATAATGCGGAATAAATTTAGCGCTGTTTTTTTCTTCCGGCGCTATTTTTAGTGCTGTTCCTCTTTCCAGCGGTTTTGGCGTTTGGTTTTCCTTTGGCAAAGCTTGGTTTCGCGCTTCGGCTCTTTGTAAGCTGTGCCCCGCTCTTTTTATCTGCGCTCTTTCCCTGCGGCTTGCGGTCTCCACTTTCTTTTCTATGACCGTCCGGCTTTTTCCGGGCAGTTCGTTTTTGTTTTTCATCATTTGTTGGCATGTCCTTTTTTTGACCTTTTTCTTTATCGACATTGCCCAGGTTTTGTTTTTGAATTCGAATATTTAGCTCTTTTTCAATTAAATCAAGAGTTGGCCTGTCTGCGGAGGAATATAAGGTTATCGCCAATCCCTTCAATCCTGCTCTTCCTGTCCTGCCAATCCGGTGAATATAGCTTTCGGAATCCTGGGGAATATCGTAATTAAACACATGTGTGACGCCTTCAACATCCAGTCCTCTTGCCGCTACATCCGTGGCTATCAACAATTGAACCTCAGCATCGCGGAACCGCTTCATCACTTGCTCCCGTTTACCTTGTGAAAGGTCACCGTGTAATTCATCGCAGGAAAATCCCCGAGCCCGCAATATCTCATAGAGCTTACTCACTCTCCGTTTCGTCCGGCAAAAAATTACCGCTAAAAACGGTCGATGGGTTTCAATTAACTGAATCAGTGTGGCTTGCTTTGCCCGGTCGATGGTATGAATGGCAATCTGCTTTACATTGTCTGCAGGACCTTGAACTTTTTCAATTTGAATATATTCAGGGCTCCGCATATATTTATTAGCCAGTTTTCTGACTTCGTAAGGAATCGTTGCCGAGAAAAGCATGGTTTGCCGTTGTTTCGGCGTTTCTTTAATGATATCCTCTATCTCATTGAGAAACCCGATGTGGAGCATTTGGTCCGCTTCATCCAACACAAGAAATGACAGATTGGCCAGATCGATTGTTTCTCTCCGGATGTGATCTAGAAGCCTTCCTGGCGTCCCTACAACAATCTGAGGTTTGTTTTTCAATTTCCTTAATTGCTTGTCTACATCCTGTCCGCCATAAACTGCCAGAACATGAACCTCATCCAAACCATCAATCAACTTTTGTATTTCATCCGTTATTTGCAGTGCCAGTTCCCTTGTCGGGGTGACAATAAGAGCCTGAATCTGGTCCCCATCCCGTTTTAATTTTTCCAGTATCGGCAGGACGAAGGCAAACGTTTTCCCTGTCCCTGTCTGCGCCTGAGCAATGAGGTCCCGGCCATCCATGATAATTGGAATTGCCTGTTGTTGTACTGGGGTTGGGTTCGCCACACCCTGACCTTGCAATTTTTCAGCTAACTCTGTGGAAATGCCTAGTTGTATGAATTTTAACAAAAGACCGCCTACTTTCTGTATGTACCTTCCACTAATAATGATTGTTTTCAACGTTTTTAGCAATTATTCAGGTGAAATCTTGAAACAAAATAAAAGACCGTCGAGAAATCACTCAACAGCCTTATATGCTTATAATGGTTCTTTTAAGTTATATTTCTTTAGAATGCTTTCAATTTTAAACCCGGTACCCACGTCGCCCTTTACCTTTACTTTCCCCAATAGCAAAGCCATTGAACCGCTCATTTTACATAAAACAAATTTTTTGAAAGTATCATAGTTTAGAGTTAAAGCAACAGTTGGAGTAACTTCGACTCCTTCCCTGATGGTCAGTTTACCGTCTTGGAAAAAATGTTGATAGGTTGAAGGCTCTTGATCAGTAACTTCATATTGAACGACAGCATTAAAACATTGAATCGGACCCGGATTCTCATTGAATATTTGTTCAATTCTTGCCATTAATTCTGCTAACGAATATTCTTGGAGTGTTTTAGCCATATAAAGCCCCCCAATGCTAAAGTAAGTTACACTCCAATAATACCAATACGTACCCTTATTATACAGTGAATACTTTTTGAACTTTTTGGAAAAAGGTGCCTGACACTCATCGCTGGGTCGGCACCTTTTTAAAGTTGTTTATATAGGTTATTAGTTGCAGAATTTTAGACGGTTACTTCTGCTTTGGTCCATAGGTTTTCGATAGGGATTCCAGCGTCTTTCATGGTGCGGAATACAGGGCAGCGCAGGTCGACGGATTTTCGCAATTCTTCGATTCTTTCTTGAGATTCTGATGTTTCAATTACGGCCTTCACCTTAACCTGCTGGAAATACGGCTTAACTGATAAGTCACCCATTAATCCGGCGACGTCTAAATGGCCTTCGACATCAAAGGTGATTCCCTGGAGATCAAACTTCATCTCTTGCGCGATTAATTGCGCCATTACATTTTCACAGGCAATTAAAGATGATAATAGCGTTGATAGCGGATCGATTGCAGAGTCCTTGCCGCCAAATGATTCTGGTTCATCAATTGCAATCGTGTGCTTGCCGGCAACCGCATCTATACGCATGCCCATACCTTTTCCCTCAACCTTAAACTTCGTTAATTGTCCCATTTTAGATTCTCCACTCCATTTCAGACTATTAAACGAGCACAATCTCTCGTAATTTCTTTGCAGCTTCCGCCATTGCCTTTAATTTTTCAACCGCAATTTCATCACTGTTCATTGGCCTTTGAGCAAACGTTCCAAAGCCGCAATCAGGATTTAGGAAGATTTTTGCATCCGGCAGATATTTTCTTACTTCCTGAACACGTGCCACAATCGCTTCAACCTCTTCTATTTCTTCCGTCCGCGGATTGACAACACCGAGTCCGATTTCTTTCCCGCCAAATTCGCGGATGGCATCCAATTCTCCCGCCCTTGGTGTGGCGTATTCGAGAATGAGTTGGTCAACGTTGACATTAGCAAGATATGGGATTAACGGGTAATATGGCCCTCTTAGCAATACCTGCTCCTGTGTGCTCCAATTGCCACGGCAAACATGGACACCGATTTTTGTACCTCGGCCGAGCATTCCTTCTGTCACTTGATTCATCAAGTCAAGCGCAAAAGCAATTTCCTGTTCGGCATCGGCCTTGGCCGTCAATGCCCCGCACATAAAGGTACGATTTGCGTTTTTCTGGGTAAACACAAGCTCGGTTAAGACCGGTTCATCAAATTGGACAAACTCAACACCAGCAGCAATCAAATCTTCCAATTCTTCCCGCAGCACTTTAACAATATCGACTGCCAAGTCTTCTTTGGTCGGATAAGCATCCTTCGATAGGCCCTCCACCCACATTGACCTTGTTAACAGGTAGGGACCGGGTAAGGCAACCTTAACCGCTTTATCTGTATGCTTTTTTAAAAATAAAAAATCATCTAAGGCGAGTGGTTTTTTACGGCTTATTTTTCCGGTTGCAGCCGGATTGGACATGGAAAAAGCCGGTACGTCCAATGTCCCGAGGATTTCCTCAAAGCTCGCCTTATCCTCGACATATTCAAGCAGTTCTGATACCATCAGCATCCGGACATTATCTAAATGCTCAGCAACAAACGAAATGAAATTATCGCGCCGCTGCTCGCCGTCCGAAACGATATCAATCCCAGCCTCCTCCTGCCATTTTAAGCATTGTAAAACGGCTGTGTCCGCTATTGTCTGAAATTCTTCCTCGCTTATTCTTCCGGCACGCTTATCGCGCATGGCCCGTTTAACTTCATTTGACCGCGGCCAACTGCCAATAACGGTGACAGGAAACATAGGTAATGTCATAACTAGACTAACCCCCTGTTAAAATACAATCGCTAGCTTAATATCAATAGTTACGGCTTGGTTGAGAGTTTGAAAGATTGGCGACCGGGCAAGCGTGTTGCTCCATAATTCTTCCAGAATCTCCTCAGATTCCGGTGATGATACATAAAAAGTGCCAGTAACCTGATTTACTCTCGGGCTGCCTTCATCTTCAAGCTCCATATGGTATAACACATTTTCCAAGCCGCCTTTTAAGCTAAGCTCCAAATTATCAATTTCAACATTTCTCCTTGACGCCTGTGCTTTAAATCCAACCGTCAGACACGAAGCAAGTGAAGCCAACAAATAGTCAACAGCACTTGGCGCACTCACTTTTGGACTAAAGTCTGCTGACTGCCCGGCAATAAATGTGTGGTTCCGTGAATGTACCGTCGCAGAAAGGTCGTTCCCGCCGCGAACACGAACGCTCCATTGATAGCCTTTTGCGGCCTGAAGGTCTTGTTCAAGCTCCGCCTGATTCGATCCTTTTTTAATAAAATATCTTGTCGTATTATCGCCAGGCTGAGAGCCAAGAAATTCATGCTCAACCATCCGGCACCATGCCGGGAGGTCCTCAGCAACCGTTTTTTCTCTGCTTCGAACCTCCAACACCTGACCTCCAGCGAGCGGATCCATTGCTTTTTTTATAATCAATAACAAACCCGAACCGCAATCCAAATCCCCGCCATCACAGACTGCATGTGGATTATACATTCTGTTCACCTTGGATTAATACGTAATCGAAGCTGCGCCCTGGCTTAGGAACTCTACTACTTTAGCACCGCCGACAATTGTCGCACCTTCTATTAAATTTTCTTCGTCAAGGCCGCGCTTTTTGAAGCATGGGCTGCAGACCCAAAGTGTTCCTCCTGCTTCTACAAATTGCTCCATTAACTGTTTTAATGGTGCAAAGCCTTCTTCATGTATCTCATCGGCATAGCCTTTTGAAGAAAGGTAAGCGCCTTCAACGTTTAAGAAAACTACTGTTTCCTGCCCGGATGCCACTGCAGCATTTGCCACCACGAACCCCACAGTTGCTTTATCAGGGTCATTTTTTGCATTTGTTAAACTCACTAAAAATTTTCCAGCCATTTTTTGTTCCTCCATTTGGATTAAATTTATGTAAAAGACTGTAATAATCAGCCTTTTTCAATAAAGTAATGACTTGTCTTGCCAAAATCCTCACGGTTCAAAAGAGTATGCTTTTGCATGCGGCACCACGCCGGCAAGTCCTCGCGGGCACCTGGGTCGTAGGAAATCACCTTGATGATTTGTCCCGGCTCCATTTTTTTCATTGTTAAAAACAAGTTCATAATTAATTCACCACACCCAGTCGGGCCGGCGTCGTAAAGTAAATCGAAGTGCTGTTCCATAAATAACTCCTTTACAACATACAAATGTTAAAAACTTGTCAAATAGTCTTGTCATTTTCATTATAAGAAAGTGGTATGCTAAGATAAATTCAATTTATCTATTTAATGAATGAAAACTCATCGGTTTTTTGAATATAAGGAGATTAATATATGGATTTACACCAGCTATATGTATTTACCAAAGTTGTCGAGCATAAGAGCTTTTCCAAAGCGGCGGAAGATATATTCTTAAGCCAGTCTACGGTTAGCTCCCATATTCATGCTTTAGAAAAAAATCTGAATGTCCAGCTGTTTGACCGTGTCGGGCGCGAAAACATTTTAACCCCTCATGGAGAACGTCTCTACCAGTGGGCGCAGAAACTATTATTGTTGAAGGACCAGGCATTGCTTGACCTTAAGGGAGGACAACAAGAGCTTCGAGGGATGCTTCGGATTGCGGCGAGCTCAGTACCAGGGCAGTTTATGATACCGAAAATGGTGAAGCTGTTTCGGGATCAGTATCCTAATGCTCTGTTCCGCATCAATCAATCCTCCTCGAAAAATACGGTAGATAAAGTATTAAATGGCTCCGTAGATTTAGGGGTTTTAGGGGATAAATATGAAAGCGATAAGCTAAGATATATACCATTATTAAAAGAAAAACTTGTCCTGATCACATCGAATCAGGTTAATATAGCCGGTCCTGTAGATATCCATGATATATTGCAATATCCATTTATTATGAGAAACAGCGATTCAGGAACAAACGCGATATTGGAAAGGCTTCTTAAAAAAAATAAAATCTCAAAGGACCAATTAAACATTATTGCCTATACAGACTCTAGTCAGAGCTTAATTCAATTTGTTATGCAGGATATAGGAATATCGATCATTTCTGAAATTGCGGCTAAAGAGTACGCCTTGCAAAACCAGCTAAAAATGTACGAAATCAACGGATTCGACGAGGAGAGATACTTTTATCTTGTCTACAATCTTCAGAAAACACAATCGATTTTGGGGAAATTGTTTATCGAACAGGCACCAGATTTAGTATAAAAATGGCCTGAGCTTACGCACTGTCAGCAGCTGTAAACTCTGGCCCTCTTTTTCAGTCAGTTCGAGATTCATATAAATCTTTTTCCCTGACTTCCTTCAAGTCGTCTTGAACACTCTGCTTTGCCAGTTCTACATTGGAACGATGCGCCGCCCGGACAATGACATGAGCGGCAACGGGGGCGGTAAGGAACACAAAGAATATTCCGAGGAATAAGCGAATACTAAAATACCCTTCCAAAATGAAAAACAGAAATGTTCCGCCAAGTATAAAAAGAACACCCATCGTTGAACCTTTTGAAAGCGCATGAGCACGGGTGTAGATATCTGGAAGCCGAATCAAACCAATCGCACTCAAAAAACTAAAGATCGTTCCAACAAAAATTAACAGGACAGCAATCAATTCAATCTGATTGTTTCCGCTCAATGACTACACCCCTTTCTATATAACGTGCGAAGGCAATCGTCCCAATAAAAGAAAGGATTCCAATCAATAAGATCACTTCAAAAAAACCCGTACTTCTTACCAATACGGAAAAAATGGCGACACCCGACAATAAATTGATTCCCAAGGCATCCAGTGCCTGTACTCTATCCGGCGCAGTAGGGCCCTTGATCAGCCGATAGATGGTGGCAAAAATAGCAAAGCTTAGAAATACCAATGAGTAAATTAAAATGGTTTGAATCATGCCCGTGTCACCTTCTTTATTGCTTTTTCAAATTTGGCTGTCGATTGAAGAACGGCATCACTTGATTTTGGTATATCCATCGCATGGATATAAAACCTCCTATTGTCTGGAGAGACTTCCACGACTACGGAACCGGGGGTCAATGTCAACAATAAAGCCAGCAGGGTGACTTCCAAATCTCCCTCTAGTTCCGTTTCCAAGGTGAAAATTCCCGGTGTGATGTTAATCTTAGGGGCTATCACCTGTTGGATAACCAAAATGCTTGAAGTAAACAATTCATATATAAATACGAAAAAGAGCTGGACGATCGCAAGCAGCGTTATTAAATAGAATTTAGTTGGAAAATACCTTCTCAGAATAAAAAGCACCAGTAATCCAAAAAGGTAACCGCTGAAGAATGTTAGCACACTCCAATCATCCTGAAGAAACATCCAGATTACCCCAATAAATAAATTGATCAAAACTTGCATGGGCATTGGAACCACCCCTTTCTATCATGGATTTTAATGCACTGAACGGGTGCCAAAAACGGCTTCAATATAGTTGCCGGGATTGATTAAGCCTTCTACCGCTAAATCCACGTAATGATGAATTCCTTCTGCTCCTAGTCCAAGCGTGATCGTTAACATGGTGAGTATTCCCAATGGCAGCAATAACCCCTTAGTTGTCCTCTTTTCATTTTCCTCCGAAGTGTCTGTCCCCCAAAACCCATTTATAAAAATCTTCATGATCGAATACAGAACCATAAGGCTTGTCAGCAGTCCAATAATCCCCAGCCAAATAAACCCTGCTTCAAATGTCCCCCTGGTAATGAATATTTTTCCTAAAAACCCGCTAAACGGGGGAATGCCTGAAAGGGAAAGGGCTGCAATAAAAAACATCCATCCCAATCCGGGGTATAACCGGATCAAACCACTGAAATCCTTCAATCTGCTGGTCCCAGTCAGGTGGATAACTGTTCCGCCCAAAAGGAAAATCAAAGCCTTTACGACCATATCGTGAATCAAATAATAAAGAGATCCCGTCAGCCCTTCCGCTGTTAATGAAGCAGCTCCAGCTAAAATGAATCCCACGCCTACAATGACGTTATAGGTTATGATTTTTTTAATATCCCAATAGGCAACCGCTCCGACCGCGCCTAAAATCATGGTGAATCCCGCTAAAATACCGATTAATAAGTGGGTAACCTCCGGTTCATGATAAAAAACAAGCGTGAATACCCTGATAATGGCATAGATGCCCACTTTCGTCAGCAATGCGGCAAAGATGGCAGCAATCGCCGTTGGCGGTGCACTGTACGAGCCAGGCAGCCAAAAGAATAAAAACAACCCTGCTTTCAAACTAAAAACAATTAAAAAAAGTATGGCGACAACCGTCATTAGCCCATCTTGCCCTGCCTCGGCGACCCTGATTGATAGATGGGCAAAATTCAACGTCCCTGTCATCGCATACAGGAAGGCAATGGCAACAAGAAACAGAAACGAGGAAATGATATTAACCAGGATATACTTAATTGATTCCCTTAGTTGATTTCCTGTACCGCCAAGAGAGATTAACACATAAGACGAAACTAACATCACCTCGAAGCAGACAAACAAATTAAAAATATCGCCTGTCATAAACGAGCCAATCACACCAGTAATCAAAAACATAAACAGCGGATAAAAATAGAAATTTTCTCGTTCCTGACCAATCGAGCGGAATGCATATAGCAAACAGCAAAGCGCAACAACACAGGTCGTCAGGATGAGCAAAGCAGCAAACATATCGGCCACCATACTCACGCCAAATGGAGCCTCCCATCCGCCCAGTTGTAATGTTTGCACACCCTCTTGATCAATTTGGAGTATTAATAGAAGCGTGACGATGCCAACCGCGATGATTGAACAAACGCTTAAATACCTATGGAAGATTATTCTTTTTCTAAAAATCACCATTACCATCCCGGCAATAATTGGGATAATGATTGGCAATATCACAAAATTATTCATTTTCTGTACCTCGCATTTGCTCTGTGTCATCCGTCCCCAATACTTTGTAAGCCCGATAACTCAACACTAATAAAAGAGCGGTGGTCGCAAAGTTTATCACGATGGCCGTCAACAAAAGGGCTTGCGGCAAGGAATCCGCATAGGTTAAATCCTCTATTCCCAAGAGCGGCGGCCCCCCCTTTTTAAGCCCCCCCATTGTGATGATCAATAAGTTCACCCCGTGTCCAAGTATCGATGTTCCGAGGATGATTCGCAGCAGAGTCTTTGTCAAAATTAAATAGATTCCAATTGCAAATAAGATCCCTACAAGGATAGACATTAATGTTTCCATTATCGATCATCCCCTATCGTCATGATGATGGTGATAGAGGTGCCTATTACCGCCAATGCTACCCCGATGTCAAATAAAACCGCTGTGGCCAGTTCCGTTTTGCCAAAAATGGGAAGTTTGAAGTAGCCAAATGCCTGGAATAAAAACGGGTGGTCCAGGAGCATGGCGCCAACTCCCGTCAGCACGGAAATCAATACACCGACTGCGGCCACCACTTTAAAATCAAGCGGAATATGATTTCGAACTGTTTCTATATCAAATGCCAAAAACAACAGAATTAAGGCAGAAGCAAAAGCCAGGCCGCCGATAAACCCGCCGCCAGGCTGGTGATGACCTGAAATAAACAGGTTGATGGCAAAGGTTAAGATGATGACGACGGCCACCTTTGTCACACTCCGTATGATCACATCATTTGACTTTTTCATTACTATCCCCCCCAGCTAACCGAAGCTTGATCAAGGTATAAACCCCGAGGCCGGCAATGCTTAATACGAGAATTTCGAGCATTGTATCGATTCCGCGAAAATCAACAAGGATGGAGTTGACGATATTTTTTGCACCGGCCAATTCGTATGAATTCTCATAATAACCGGATATCGATTGAAACAATCGTTTTCCATTTGCCGATAAGGCAACAATGGTGACCACGGCGCCAACCCCGATAGAAACGATCGCATTCACTGCCTTGAATTGAATCCGGGCAAACTCCTTACGCAATTGCGGCAAATGGTAGAAACATAATAAAAACAGCACGGTTGTTACTGTCTCAACCACCAATTGCGTCAATGCCAAATCGGGCGCCCGAAAGAGTACAAAGAAAAAGGAGACGAGAAACCCTAATCCCCCAACAGCCAGAATTGCCTTAAGCCTCGTTTTTGCAAAAAGAACAGCTGCAGCCGTTATAATCATCACAATCATTAAAGCCGCCTCAAACCAGTTTACCGGCGCATCGCCTGATGTCTGTATCGTAAGCCCATCAGATAACCAAACCGCTCCGCCAACAATAACGATAATAAAGGCAAAAATATAAACTAAATAATCGCGAATAAACCCGGTCATGTAACGGTCAGTCACTCGACGGGAGACAGCCTCCGTATTTTCCAGCCCAATGTTGTACAGATGATTTAACGTCAGATTCTCTGGATAAAAAAGATAAATCCGATACCATTTTTTTAATAAATGATACATGATGGTTCCAAGAACGATGACCCCGATGGTCATAAATAACTCGATATTCCAGCCATGCCAAGCACTTATTTTCACGTTGGTTTCCCCTGCAGCAGCCAGTGTCGGCACGATAGCCGCAAGTGCAGGACTTAACAGATACTTAGAAAGGATATTGGGAAAAAAGAAAATAATAACGACAAACAAGCCGAGCACAATTGGTGAAATTAACATCCCAAGCGGTGCCTCATGAACTTCCTTCGCTAATTTTTCAGGCTTATTTTTTCCTCTGAATGTTTTAAACACAAGAATCATGCTGTACACAAACGTGAATACACTGGCGATCCAGGCGATGATGGGAAACAGATTCCCAATGGAGTACACGCCGAATTCCTTCATTTCGGCTGCATTTATAACGGCAGTAAAAAACATTTCCTTACTTAAGAATCCGTTAAATGGGGGCAGCCCGGCCATCGAAAAACTTCCGATTACCGCCAAAGTAAACGAGATTGGCATTAAATGCATTAAGCCCCCCAGCCTGCGGATATCTCGTGTCCCGGTTTCATGGTCGATGATTCCGACAACCATGAATAAACAGCCTTTAAAGGTCGAATGGTTTACCAGGTGAAAAATAGCAGCAAAAATAGCGGCCATATAGACGGAGGATTCCTCACCCCCAGTATAGAGAGAGGCAGATCCTAACCCTAACAGACTCATGATTAATCCCAATTGGCTGATCGTGGAATACGCCAATAATGCCTTTAAATCGGTTTGTCTTACAGCATTTACAGACCCATATAGTAAAGTGATCATCCCCACACTGGAAACAATCCAAAACCACTCTGATTGACCGCCAAAGACCGGGGTCAGGCGGGCGACCAGATAGATTCCCGCTTTTACCATGGTTGCTGAATGCAAGTAAGCACTAATTGGCGTAGGGGCTTCCATAGCATCAGGCAGCCAAATACTAAACGGAAATTGGGCTGACTTTGTAAATGCCCCGATTAATATCAAAATCATGGATGGAACAAACAACGAATGAGATGGAACGTTAGCTGCTTGGCTGACCATCTCGCGAATGCTGTACGTTTCGGTCATCATGGAAAGCATGATTAAGCCCGCAAGCATGGTAAGCCCGCCAAATATCGTAATCAACATAGATTTTTGGGCACCATAACGTGATTTCTCACGTTCATACCAATACGCAATTAATAAGAAGGAAGAAACACTCGTGGTCTCCCAAAACACATAGAGCACAAAGATATTGTCGGAAAATACAAGTCCCAGCATCGCTCCCATAAACAAGAGCAAATATACATAAAAATTGTTAAGGGCCTCGCGTTTTGACATATAAAAGATGGAATATAAAATAACAAGGGCGCCGATACCGGCAATCAACAATCCAAATATTAAGCTTAACCCGTCTACATAAGTTGTGAAGTTGATATTATAGGACGGGATCCACGGAACTGTCGAGAAAGCAGTATTCCCATTAGAAATTGCTGTGGTAAAGGAAAGCAGAAATGCAAAAATCACCAGCGGGATGACAAGAACAAACCAGCCTGTATGAATGCGCGGCGTAAATTTCCTATAAATGTACGGGACTACAGCCGCAAAGATAAATGGCAGTAAAATCAGCAGATGTAACCAAGACATCAATTCCCCTCCTTAGAAAATGTTATAAAAAAGGCAGACCGTGAAATAGATTGACTGAAACTGTTCCATACGCTATAGTCATACATAATCTATAGTAATTGGCCGTAAAGAGTCCTACACAGCCAATCCGAGGTGAACAAATAATGAAAAGAATCAAGGGACGAACAGACGAAAGCATCCTCGTCTGTGTATATTATGGTCCTAATGGCGAAAGGCTTATCCAACGGGGATGTAAAATTGCCAATATGCTAGATTGTCCGCTTTACATTCTTACCGTCGACCCGAAACCATTTGATGAATTGGATGCCGAAAAAACAGGCTACATTGAGAAATGGAAACAGTTAGCCGAACAGCATAGTGCAAACGCGTTTATATTGAAGGACAACGAAAAGCGGCCAATTTCAAAGGTGATCGCGGAAGTGGCTAGAGATAAAAACGTTACCCAGATTGTTCTGGGCCAAACTGCGCAAAGCCGGTGGGAACAAATTGCTAAGGGATCAATCATTAACGCTCTGCTGCGTGAAATACCTTTTGTTGACCTCCATATTATTTCCGTCTCCCGTCAATTAAAAAACTCGGACAGTCATTACGATAAGGGTGTGCGTGCCTACCTTGTGAAGGAAGAGAACCTCTACAGGATCATCTTCAAACATACAAAGGAGGTTGAATTTGAAGGGATTTTCTTCAAGGAATTTGGAACCGACTTTGATAATGGTATTTTTAAATTTATGAAGGATAAAGAGACATTACAAGTCCAAGTTCATGATGGTATAGTGAAAGAATTGACAAACGTTGCAATGGATACCGACACGACGAAGGATAATGAATATTTATAAAAAACCTCCCCCTTTGCGGAGGTTTTTTCTTTTGCTAATTAGAAAGGCTGCTCATAAATTCACATCCACTTTTATAAGACGCTTCTCGTCCTGCTTATTTATTCCAATATACCTTAAAGTTTCGGACGGAGAATGATGGTGGTAAATTTGCATAATAATCGAAATCGCGATCCCTTTCCGATAGGCATGATATCCGAATGTTTTTCTAAGTGTATGCATGCCAATTTTCCCCGGGATCCCTGCTTCTTTTGCCACTTTATTTATGATCCGATAGGCTTGCTGCCGTGTGATTGGCTGGTTGTTCTTTTTGGACTTAAACAAGAAATCGCTGTCCTCAAATTCATGGGTTTTCAAATAATTCGTTAATTCCAGCTGAACATTATTATTTATATAGTAGGCGTGAGTTTCACCGCTATTGCAATCCTTTAAATAGATAAACTCTTTAATCCCTTTTTCATCTCTTATATCCTTCACTTTAATGGAAAGCAGTTCATTTACTTTAATCCCAGTATTAATTCCAAAAACAAAAAGCAATAAATCTCTTTGTGATTGTGTTCTTAAGATGCATTTAATAGCATCGATACTTTCAATATCTCTAATCGGATCCACATACTCCATGGAGGGCCTCCTAATGTTACATAAGTTAATGGTACCATATATTAAGTTACATAACAAAGAAAAAGGCTGAATATTTCCTCAGCCTTCCGGTAAATTTATGGTTTTAAAATAACTTTAATGCAATCGTCTGTTCTAGTATCAAACACTTCATATCCGTGCTTGGCTTGGTCCAGCGGAAGCACATGGGTAATAATATCACTCGGATCGATTTTTCCATTATTAATCATGTTATAAAGAAAAGGCATATAGGGAATGACTGGTGCCTGCCCCATTTTAACGTCAATATTGCGCTGGAAGAGGTCTCCGAGCGGAAAGGCATTGTAACGTCCCCCATAAACTCCTGTCACCTGAATCGTACCGCCTTTTCTAACCGCCTGACTGGCAATGACAATCGCCCCCATCGCCCCGCCATGGAGCTTCAACCCGGAAGCCAGGAACTCAAGTGGCGTCATTTTGCCATCCATGCCTACCGCGTCGATGACAATATTAGCTCCGCCTTGAGTAATTTCAAGTAAGTAATCGCCGACATTTTCATGGTCCTCAAAATTGACGATTTCCACTTTATTCGTCCGCTTGGCGTGCTCGAGACGGTAACCTACATAATCAACGGCAATGACCCGTTTTGCCCGGAATGGGTGGCCTTACTGATCAGGTCATTGCCACGGATTTTCTCATCTCGGCAAAGGCAGCGGTTCGAAACTATTCTGTTGCGAATACGGAAACAGCGACACCTGAATTGAAGGCCGCATTACGGGCACAATTAAATGATGCGATTGCCACCCATGAAAACATTACGAATTATATGGTGGCAAAGGGATTCTATCATCCCCATAACTTGTCAGAACAGCTGCAGCTGGATTTATCTGTCGGTGAAACGGCAATTAATTTGGCGCAAAAATTGTAAAGGAGAACACGCCGGCGGGCGGTTCTCCTTTTATCTTTGATTCTGCATTTCTTTTAACGCCTTTTTGTCAATTTTTCCGACATGGGTTTTTGGGAGTTCTTCCAGCCGAATAAACAACTTCGGAATTTTATAGCGGCCCAGCTTTGCCTCGCAATAGGCCTTCAATTCATCATCCTGTATTGATGTATTTTTTAAAACAAGGAACGCTGAGACAATCTCACCCCATTTTTCATCTGGAAGACCTACCACGGCGACTTCATTGACCGACGGATGGGCGGCTAGCCAATGCTCAATTTCCAAGGGATAGATATTTTCTCCGCCGCTAATAATCATATCTTTTTTTCGTCCGACAATATAATGGAAACCCTGTTCATCGCTTTTGGCCAAATCCCCGGTTGAAATCCAACCGTTTTGTATCGTTTCGTTTGTTGCCTTTTCATTGTTCCAATAATGGGAAAATCCGTGCTTTCCGCTAATAAGTAGCTCCCCGACTTCGTTTGGCCCTGCCGGATGGCCGTCCGATTTTACCAGCCTGATGGCATTAAATAACATCGGCTTTCCGACTGATCCCCGTTTCACTTGTGCCTCCTCTGGGGTAATGTAAAAATTATTCGGTCCTGCCTCCGTGAGGCCATATCCCTCTTTAAATGCCAAGCCTTTTCGCTGATAAGCTTCGTAGATTTGGATTGGGCAGGGCGCCCCTCCTGATAGGAAAACTTTCATGGACGGAAACTGGCTATTCTTGAAATCTTCTGTTTGAACCAACATATGGTGCATGGTTGGTACCAACAGAATGACCGTACACTGATAGCGGTTGATGGATTGCGCTGCTTTTTCGCCAGTAAACCCTTCGCCGATAACCACTGTCCCACCCATCATCAGAATCGGGATGCAAAGCGCGTTCAACCCCCCGGTATGAAACATCGGCATATAGTTGACCGTTACCTCTTGGTCAGTTAAGCCCCAGCTTAAAATCGTATTGATCCCGTTCCAAAGGATAGTTTGATGACTTAACACCACCCCTTTTGGTTTACCGGTTGTTCCGCCAGTATAAATCATCGCCAATGGGTCGGTTTCATGGATTTCGACTGCTGGGGCAGGGGTGCACTCCGGATAATCCCATATCTCAATAAAGATGGGGTCTGGTTTCTCAAGGGGGAGCTGCTGATAAATTTCGTTGAATTGCTGATGGACGCCTATATATTTAGGGGTGCAGTCCTGTAAAATTCCGCTAAGCTCATGCCAGGAAAGCCGCCAATTTAGCGGAACAAATATCGCTCCAATTTTGCTGCAGGCAAACAGCAAATCAAAATAACTGATATGATTCGGGGCGAGCAGGGCGATCCGGTCACCCTTTTCTACACCCCGTTCATATAGCCAGTTCGCTAATGTCTTGGCCCGTCCGTTCAATTGTGTATATGTCCAGACCGTATTGGTCTCTTCTTCGATCACGGCAGCCTTATTAGGCGATAGTCTCGCCCTATTTTCCAGCCAATCCAGTTCCCATCTCACCAAAAATTCGCTCCTTCACTACTAGATGGTACTATTTTAGCCGGGGGCGGTTACAGGGGAGTTACATCGGTGCAACTTACGACAGAATATTGGGGTACACGACAAAAAATTAGGTATTCACTACAAATAATTGTACACTTACAACATATTTTTAGGGTTTCACTGCAAAAATCTGAAGTGCCACTACAATTTTTAGAATAAACTGGAAAATACTCATTTTCCTTCATCCCTCACTACAAAAAATTGTACCTTCACGACAAATTTTTAGGGTTTCACTACAAAATTCCATAATCTCACGACATTTTTTAGGCATATATTCCAAAAGTCAAAAAAACGGCCCCAAAAGGCCGCCACATAACTACTAAACCTGAACTTCTTTTTCCAAAAACTGTTCCATTGCCCCCAGCAATTGCGGCAGGTCATCCACCAATGCCGAATGGCCGCAATTTTTCAACTCAACAACAGTCGCTTTATCCCCAAGATCCTCAATCAATTCCATTGTCATTGCCCGTGGAACAACCATATCGCGCTCCCCATAGAGGACCAGCACCGGAACATTAATATCATCCACTTTACCATTCCCTGCAACGAGTCCGTTATGGTGATGGCTGATATTAAAAGTATTATTGCAGTGATGCACTTCGGCCAAATTCCGCTGGGTCCGCATATCCTGAACATACTCATCATAAAGCTCGGGCGCAGGCTGGTTATGCGTGTAAATCACCGCGTTCCAAATTAGCTTGAGCAGTTCCACATTGTTCGTATCATAGGCGGTCTGTACTGGAAGTGTAACCATAAGATCGCGTTTAATTTCATCATGCGTGGTAAAACGGCGCGGCTCATCAGTATCATTCAACTTGCCGACAAACGGATACCCCCGAGTCGATTCCGACGCCAATAATATCAGCTTATTGCAATAGCCCGGGTAATCGACGACAAATTGCATCGCGACCGCTCCGCCGGTTGACCAGCCAACTGCAGCAAAATCATTTAGTCCGATCGCATCCACGAACAGTTTCACATCATCGGAAAAGTCTTTAATCGACATAACCAGCTTATTGTAGGTGGACAAGCCGAAGCCCCGTAAATCAACGGCATAAAGTTTATACTTCGCGTCCATGTTTTCGAGCACAAGATCCCAGTGCTTTGATGAGGTCATATTCCCATGGATTAATAATACTTTAATTTCTCCGCCATCCCTTTCACGGTAATAAAGCGTTTCCCCATTTGACAGCTCGACACTTTTTACTGCCATATTTACCATCTTCCTCATCCCTTTCCCTAATTAATGTTACTATTCTATGAATCTTCCGCAATTTCCTTCATAAAGGTCATCGCTTCTTCAATTGATTCAAATAATGTCTCCCGATCCTCCTGGACATGGGTCACCTTGATCCGCCATTGCCGCTCTCCTGTTTCGCTTTCGACCCCTGCCATTTGAAAGCGGACAACGAAGGAGGTAATTGCTTTCATATCCACCCGAATTCCTCCCTCTAACCTGCCAATTTTTCCGCCTTTTTTGCCGGCTCCGGCTTTTTCCGCCTGAAAGAAACGTTCCTTAATGTTCCAACAATTCCTTTCGGGAAAAACATCACGACCAGGATATAGATAATTCCAAAAAATATAATCCACCGTTCAAAAATGGCATGCTCTTTTGCGAGTTCAGTCAACCAGTCGTGGGCAAATTCGATTAAGCCAGCGCCAATCATCGCCCCGTACAGTGTGCCGACCCCGCCGATAATCGTCATCAATAACGCATCAAGGGTGATATCCATCGAAAACACACTCGTGTTGACAAACCGTAATGACATGGCATAAAGTATGCCAGCCATCCCGGCTAGAACTCCGGAAACGACACTGGCAGCAATTTTATAATGCAGCACTTGGAAGCCCAATGATTCTGTCCGCTGCTCATTTTCTCGAATTGCCTGCAGCACCCGGCCCAACGGGGAATTGGTAAACCGTTTCAGCAGCATGAACGCCGCGGCCATTACTGCCAAGCAGAGCAGATAGTAATGGGTTCGGTCAATAAATGGCTCAGGAATCCTAAAGGTAAAGCCGTCATTTCCATACGTCAAGCTGCGCCATTTTTCCGCCAGCACCAAAAACAAGCCGGACAGGGACAACGTCAGCATCGCATAGAAATGACTTTTTAACCTGAGCGTCAGTAAACCGACTATAAAGCTGATTGCCGCGGTTAAAACAAGCGTCGCCACTAGTGCCAGCAAAAAATGGACCATTGTCGGCTCAAAACGTTTCATAAAAATCCCAATCGAATAGGCGCCGATTCCAAAAAACATCGCATGCCCAAACGAGACAATTCCCGTAAAGCCGAGCAAAAGATCGTAACTCATAGCAAATACTGAAAAAATAAAGATTTGCGTCAGCAAGATCATCAAGTTTCTAGATTCATAGACAAATGGCAGTACCAGCAGAAAGGCAGTAACTAGCCAAAACATGGAAGTGCCTTTATTCGTTTGTATCCACTTCATTTCCTCACCCCTTTGCCCCGAATAGACCCTGCGGCCGTACCAATAACACAACAGCCATTAACAGCATATTGACCGCAAGTGACAGATCCGGTACATAATAGGCCATAAACGACCCGGACAGTCCCACTAAGATCGCGGCCAGGATGGACCCTTTGAAATTCCCCATTCCGCCGATCACCACAACGATAAATGCAAGAATCGCGAATTCCATCCCCATCCCGGCATGAATCACACCGGAATATGGGCCCAGGAGAACGCCGCCAAGCGCTGCCATGCCCGAACCGATCATAAACACAAACATAAACACCTTTTGAATATTAATGCCCAATGCCTGCACCATTTCCTTGTTCATAACACCGGCGCGGACAACGAGGCCAATTTTCGTTTTTTTCAATAAATATTGGACCCCGCCAAATATTAGCAGACCGACAAATATAATAAACACACGGTATTTGATAATGATGACATCGCCCACTTCCCAGGCTCCCACTAAATAATCAGGCGGGTTGGCGGTTAGTTGATTCGGTCCCCAAACCACCTTCAGCATTTCCGATAACACAAGCATCAGACCCAAGGTAATCAAAATTTGCTGAACATGATTGCCATACACCGGTTTAATGATCCATTTTTCCGTTATAATTCCGAGCAGGAAGCCAGTCAGAATCGCACCAGCGATACCGATTAGGAAGCTGCCCGTTTGGCTGTATACCCACAGCCCGCTGTAGGCTCCCCAAGCAAATAACCCGCCGTGAGCAAAGTTAAGCACATCCATTAAGCCAAAAATCAGCGTCAAACCCGCTGCCAGTAGAAAAATCAGCATTCCTGTTGCCAGCCCATTTAACGTTAAATTGAAAAATAAATCCACCTGCTCCGTCCTCCTTTCCTACGCGATGCCCAAATATTTGCGCTTCTTTTCTTCATCCTGTTTTAATTCCTGCATCGAGCCATGACTGACGGTGCGGCCATCATCGATAATGTAAAACCGATCGCCAATTGTGCTGGCCATCATAAAGTTTTGCTCGACCAACACGATCGTTGTCTGCTCCTTCATCTGCATGATTGACTCCATCACCTTCTCGACGACAATCGGGGCTAACCCCTTGCTTGGCTCATCAATCAACAGCAGTTCATTTTCGTTGATATAGGCTCTGGCAATCGCCAGCATTTGCTTTTGCCCCCCGCTTAATAGGCCGCCGGGTTTTTTCCAAAACTTTTTCAAGTCGGGAAATAACTCCAGTATCCAATTCATCCGTTTGGCTGTCTCTTCATTATCCTTTTGGATCGCTACCTTCATATTTTCCTCAACGGTTAATCCGGCAAAAATCCCTTGATCCTCCGGGACATAGCCGATTCCTCTTTTGGCAATGGTGTACGTTGGAAGAGTGTGAATCGTATCACCTTTAAACATGACGCTGCCTTTCGTTGCAGGCGAAAACCCCATAATTGTTCGTAACGTGGTTGTTTTTCCCGCCCCGTTTCTGCCAAGGAGGACCGTAACTTCCCCTTGCTTAACTTCCAGTGAAATACCTTGAAGAATATGATATTGGCCGATATGGGTTTCCACACCGTTTAGTGTCAACAAGTCGCTCATTCGTACACCCCCCCTAAATAAGCGGATTGAACCGTTTCATTTTTCATGATTTCCTCTGGAGTGCCATCGGCAAGCAGCCGGCCATTAAACAGCACCATAACGGAATCCGACAAATCTAGGATCATATCCATCTTGTGTTCAATCAGGATAATCGTTCGGTTCCCTTGCTCCTTAATCCGCTTGATTACTTCCAAAATCGCCGGGACCTCTTCAAGGGACATTCCTGCCGTCGGCTCATCCAACAACAGAAGCTCCGTCTCCAAAGCCAGCAGCATCGCAATTTCAAGCTTGCGCTTTTCGCCATGTGCCAAATTGCTTGCCAAGGAATCCTTTTTATCATCAAGCAGCACAAGCTTCAGCCATTCCAATGCTTTTTCTTCAAAGTCGTGGTATTTTTTATAATGAAACAGCATTTGATAACGAACACCTGCCTGTGATTGCACTGCCAATCTTACATTCTCCAAAACAGTTAAATTAGGAAACACGTTGGTAATTTGAAACGAACGGCCAATCCCTTCCCGTGTCCGTTTTGTCGGGGAAAGGCGGGTAATATCTTTTCCGCGGTAGTAGATGCTGCCTTTTGTCGGGGATAGCTGGCCGCTTAACAAATTAAAAAATGTTGTTTTACCTGCACCGTTTGGCCCGATGATCGACTTGAACTTCTTTTCCGGAACAGTAATCGTCACCGAGTCGACCGCGGTATGTCCGCCAAAAGTTATGGTTAAATCCTTTGTTTCAATCAATGCCGTCATTTATGGCACCGCCTCTCAGTTAAAAATAATGAAAAGAGGGACCGGCACATACACGGTCAGTCCCCCTTATTTTTCTATTTATTTCGAATTGGCGGAGCTGTTTCCTCCGGATTCAACTCACGCATCAGCACTGGAACCGGATATGGGACACCGTCCTTTTTCTCAAGCTTAATGGCATATAGTGCTTGTAATGCTTGGTGGTCCTCAGGTCTGAATGTCATTTTTCCTTTTGGGCTTTCAAAGCTCAAGCCTTCCATTGCTTTAATCAGCGTATCCCCATCCGTATCGCCCTTTGTTTTCTTGACAGCTTCAACGATGGCGATTGCCGCACTCATTCCGCCCGGTGTAAACAGGTCTGGCACTTCATTATTAAAGCGTTTCTTGTGTTCAGTTACCAACCAATCATTGATTTTATTTTTTGGCAGGTCATGATAATAAACGGTGAAGCCTTCCATACCAACCAACGGCTCCATTGTTGCCAATGCCGCAATATCTGGTGCACCAGTTGAAATCTTGATGCCTTTATCCTGAACCTTCATATCGGCAATTTGCTTCCATGGAGAGTTCGCCCCGGCCCAGACAACAAACAGGTAATCAGGTTTGGCATCAATTATTTTTTGGATGTTGGAAGTGAAATCGGTAGCTGCTGGGTCGGCGTATTCCTCCTTGACGATATCGGCGCCTAGCTTCTTAGCCGCTTCTTTAAATGCGGCAACACCATCTCGTCCAAATGAATAGTCAGGAGCTAGGGTCGCGATTTTCACACCTTTTTTGGCAATCGCGGCGGCACCAGCCACAGCATCCTGGGAAGAGTTTCGTGCGGTACGGAAAATATACTTATTAAATTCGGAACCTGTAATGGTGTCGGCTGCAGCCGGTTCTACTACCATGATTTTTTGATATTCCTCGGCCAGCGGCAGGACTGCCAGCGTGTCCGCAGAGCTTGACGATCCAACTAAGAAATCTACTTTATCTTCCTCTAGTAGTTTTGTTGCTTTTTGAACAGCGACTTCAGGCTTTGTTTCCGTATCTTCTACAAAAAATTCAATTTTTCTTCCGTCGACTTCCATCTTGCCGTCAGTGGCATATTCCAAGCCCAGCTCAAAGCCCCTCAATGTTTGCTTGCCGTAGGACTCAAGCGCGCCTGTCTTGGATGCAAGCACCCCAATCTTGATTGGTTCCTTCGTCTCCGCCTTCTTATCATCGCCGCCTTCCTTTGGATCTGATGACGACTTGTCGGAGCTGCATGCGCTTGCAAACAACATCATAAAAATAAGTAACCCTAAAAATGCCCATTTCTTCCGGTTTCCCTTCAATGTTCTTCCCCCTTAAAATTTTAAAAATTTGATTGTATTGCTTTGGACTTATCATAAAAAAAGAGAGTTACATAGAAGTTACAAAAAAAAAACAGCTTGGTCGTCAGGCTGTTTAGAGCGGCTTTATATAGCTGTCTGATTGGATAATCATTTCGTACATATGCTTTGTCGGTTCGAGGGGCGTTACCCCCAGCTCCTCCTCCAGGACATCTGTACACTTTTTATACCATTTCAATGCCTGCGGGCGGTTATTTTTTCGATAATAACAATACATCAGCAGACGATAGGCTTCTTCCCAGGTACGGTCCCGCTCCAGTATCTTTTCACACCAGAAAATGGCCCGGTCGTAATTTTCATTGCGGACAGAAATTTGGGCCATTTTCTCGGCTCCCCGCAAAAAATAAACAAGCATACTTTCCCGTTTGCTGATGCACCAATCATCATAACGCCGCTCTGGCAAATAATCCCCCTGATAAAAGGAAAGTCCCTTTTCCAAATAGTTTTCGGCTTTATTCTGGTCTGATTCATCAAGACCATTTTGAACCCATGTTTGAAATTGCTCTGTATCTACTTCGATAACCGCAAGCGGGTTAAGACCATAGAAACTCCCATCCCTGATAATAAAAAATGGCGCTCCCCTTGCTTTTCGTTCCGGTTCCAGCACATGATGAAGACTATTTAAGGCGACCTTAAAATCGCGGTCCGCACTTTTCTTTTCCTGATTGGGCCAGAGTATGGAGAGAATTTCCTCTTTGGCAATTAATTCACCTGTCGTGATGAGCAATTGAAATAATTCCTTGGCTTTTTCCCGCTGCCAATCCCTCTCGCCAAACTCCTTATCACCCAGCCAAATTTTAAATTGGCCCAGGGTCTGGACCCGGATCGAATAGCCAGGATGTGATTCGAGTGCGGTTATTCCCATATCCTGCAGGATTTTTGCTCCATATGCCTTTTGGCTGCCTTCCTTTAGGCATTGAAGCAAGAGCGGCACAAATACTTGCAAATCCCTTGGGCCAAAAACAGAACGCTTATGAAAAAAGAACTCATAGTCATGCAGCTGAATAAGACTTAAAAAGGAATCTGCATACCTTAGCATTTCAGATTGCTTTTTTTCAAGATAAAAGCAATGGGCCAGCCAAAACGCGCTCAGCATTTGCCCATAGGAATCCTCGCACTCGCGGAATAGCATTCCAGCCTGGTCAAGGTAATTCAACGCTTTTGACAGTCGATCATTATAAACACTGGCAATCCCCATGCCAAGCATAATCATGGCAGAAAGCCAAACATCATGGACTTTTTCGGTTTCCAGCAAGGCGAGTCTTCCGGCAGTGATGGCCCGCTCATATTCACCTCGTACTCCATATAAAACGCACAGGCCCATCAACGGTTCGGCTTTCCCGCGCGAGACATTTAAATTGCCCATCAGCTCAAGGGCTGTTTGATAGCAATTTTCCGCCAAGGCAGCATCGTATTTATTGAGGATTTGTACGGCATGACCCATGCGAATCCAACCGCACGCCTCGACAAACGGTGCCTTTAAACTGATGCCCAGTTGAATTCCTGCCTGTGCAAGTTCCTTCGCTTTGTTTCCTTCGCCTGTAAAGGCCTCAATGATGGATAACAACAAGTCTATTTCACGGTGAGCCTGAGGCAAATTGGAAGGTTTTGTTCCTTCGAGTTCTGCCTTTTTCTTGTAAAGGAATTTCTTTGCCATTTCAAACCGGCCCGTCCGCAAATAGAGTCTTGCTTCAAGACTGCCATCAAGGTCGGCATGATTTGTTTCCTTCGCCTTTTCCAGCCACTTCTCCGCTTTTTGCGCCTTTCCAGAGTTTAACAGGTTTTCCGACAACAATTCATACAGCTTCCCGCTTTCTTCGGCTGGCGTTCTGCTTTTCTCACGGTGGCTGATTGCTTCATATAATAGACGCTCGGCATGTTGCGGCTGAATCGTATCCAAATAAATTTTCGCCTTTCCCTCGAGCGCCTTGCTCATTCCAAGAAAATCCTGTTCTTTCGACGCCCCATCATAGGCAAGTTGATAAAAACGTTCAGCCTCGGAATATTGGGAACGATAGCGGCAGACCTCCGCTTTCAGCAGCCATAATTGATAATACGTCCCCAGCTCTTCATCGGCTATTTTTGCCAAATGATCGGACAAGCTCTCAAGCTTGCCGTTTTCAAGCATCCGGAAACCATTCTCCTGCAGTATTGCAGCCATCGCTTTGGTGTGATGGAGTCTTTGATAATGATAAAGCGCCTTCTCCAACATCTTTCTTTTTTCATAGAATCGGGCACATCTTTCATGAAGCATGGCATAATTTCTCGGATTATTCGTTTGAAACTGCTTTTCCAAAAATTCTTTAAAAAGGGCATGGTAGCGATAATGATTCTGGCCCACCTTTTGAATAAATAAATTTCGCTCCTTCAACTGCTCAAGCAGGCTTGAAGCTGCTTGAAAGCCGATCACCTCGACACACAGCTCCTCGTCGATCTCTTCAAAAATCGAGGTTTGTTCAAGAAACTGCTGAATCATCGGCGGCTGCTTTGCAAAAACCTCCATGACCAAGTACTGGAAAAACTCGGTTAGGGAGTGGGTAGAGTGGGCAAAAAAATCGGAAATATCCGATTTCAACGGAATTTGCTGGGCAATCATGCAGAGGGCAATAATCCATCCTTCCGTCAATTGGTAAATGGTTTGTAGCTGAGGTTCCTCCAACTCGATACCGTAGAGGTCTAAAAGCAGCAATTCCATTTCCTCAATCGTTAAAATGAGGTCGTCTCTAGTGATTTCCAACAACCGACCTGTTACCTTCATTTTTGTCAGCTGCTTCCAAACGGGACGGCTCCGGCTCGAGATGACGATTTGTAAATTGTCGGGAATATGCTCGAGCAGTTTTTCCATCCAGCTGTTAATCGTGTAGGATTGTTCAATCTGATGAAAGTCATCGAGAACCAGGGTAATTTCGAAGTCGATATCAAGAAGTTCATTAATGAACAGTGAACATAAATAATTTAGTTCCTCTTCACGTATATAGCGGTCGATGGTTTCAATATAAGCCGATAATTCCATCCCAAAATGGGGGACAATTTTTCTGATGGCATGGATGATATGTGCGAGAAACGGAAGAATATCATCATCCATTGAGGAAATCGAATACCAGCAACCCAAGATTTTTTCATCGTTCATAAATAAGGCCATCGCTGTGCTTTTTCCATAGCCTGCACCGGCGTGAATAACTGTTAACGGATAGTTGGGGATTGTCTTCATTTTTCGGGTAAGCTTGGCCCGCCTAATAAAATCGTCCTTTACTGTTGGTATGCGCAGCTTTGTCCCAATAATCGGAAGCTTCATAAAGCGCCCCCTTCTCAACGAATTTTCCTAATATTCACTATTTTACCACAATACCACCAAAAATTGGACGAAAAAAAGAGGCTGTTTTCCAGCCCCCATTAGTCTTCTTCATAAATCATTTTTCTTGTCATCCCACCGTCAACTACCAAATTAATGCCAGTGACAAAATCATTTTCTTTAGCTGTCAGGTAGAGACAGGCACGGGCAATATCACCAGGATTGCCCACCCGCTGCGAGAAATGCTGCTCATGGTCGATTTCTCGCAGCTCGGACTCATCACCGGTATGAATCCAGCCAGGCGAGATCGCATTGACGGTAATCCGGTCTTGACCGAGGGTTGCCGCTAATGCATGTGTCAGCGCGACAATTCCGCCTTTGGTGGCCGCATAAGCTTCAGTATTCGGCTCCGACATTAACGCTCGAGTTGAAGCGATGTTGACAATCGAACCACCGTCTGGATTGTTTCGCATTAGCTTGGCTCCCTCCTTGGAACAAAGGAATACGCTGCGCAGGTTCGTATTGATGACATTGTCCCATGTCTCAAGGGTTAGTTCGTAAAATGGGGTAAATTTGCTGATCCCGGCATTGTTGATTAGAATATCCATTTTCCCGTATGTATTTGCTGTTACCTCCATTAAACGAATAACTTCTTCTTCAAGGCGCACATCTGTTTTTACAAAAATAGCTTCGCCACCTTGTTCACGAATTTCATTGACCGTCCGTTCTCCTGCTACCACATCAAAATCGGCTACAACCACTTTTCCTCCTTTTTCGGCATAGGCCATGGCAACACCGCGGCCAATGCCCTTTCCAGCACCGGTAACCATCACAACTTTTCCTGAAAAATTCATCTGTCTGCTCCCTCTCTTTGAAACATACATTCTGACCTAATTTTACATGAATGGGGAATGTTATAAAACGATATACACCTGAAGAAACTAACCTATCGAAATTTTTAAAGGAGGATTTCTATGAGCGAAAAATGTTTTTATTGTACTGATGAACTAGATGAAAAACAACGGCATTTTGTGTCCTTTGTTTCCTCAAACCAGGAGAGAGACGAGATTCTTTGCCCTGATTGCTACCAAGAATGGCTGCAAGGGTTAAAAGGGTGAAAAAATGGGGCTGCCCCAATGAGCCGCCCCTTTTCTTTTATTTCACACACTTTTCAACTTCCTGTACGCTGCTTCCCACATAATCAATGTTCAATGTTTTAGCTGTCATGTCAGGAAATGCAGACTGCAGCTTCGCCGACAAACATTCACCTTGTCCCTTTTCCGTAAAGCATAGAATAGTCGGGCCAGCACCGCTCAATGCCACCCCAAACGCCCCATTTTCCTTGGCAAATTGTTGGATTTCCTGATAAAAAGGGATCAACGGCTTTCGATAAGGCTGATGAAATAAATCCTGTTCCATCATTTTTCCGGCAAGCGCCCACTGTTTGCTTAACAATGCTGCCACTAAAAGATTCGCAGTTGCCGATGCCTGGACCGCATCATTTCTTGAAAAAGTGGCCGGCAACACTCCCCGTGAATCTGTTGTTAACAGGATTTCCTTTGGAATTACCGCAACGGTTTCAATCTCAAGCTCCGAGAACGATAACATTTCGACCTCTTTGTGGTTGTAACAACCTACCACAAGACCTCCATAAAGCGATGCACCGACATTATCGGGATGGCCTTCAATCCCGGTTGCGAAAAGGAGCTTTTCTTGTTTGGTCAGCCTCAAATCGGCGAACGTATCAGCAAGTTCGATCCCGGCGACGATCGCAGAGGCACTTGACCCTAGCCCTCGAGCTAATGGAATTTCACTTTTCATTTTCACTCGACATGGCGGCATCACCTTGTCAAATTGCTCAGCTGTTTTCACGGCTATTTGCGCGATAAAATGCTGATCATTCGTTGGAAGTCCTTTCAGTTCCTCATCATCCGAGAAGAACTCCCAGCGATCGCTGCTCTCTGCCTCAAGGGTTAAATATAAATCAAGGGCAAGTCCCATTGAGTCAAACCCGGGCCCAAGATTGGCAGTGCTTGCCGGGACCGTGATATTCACTCTGTTAGGTAACGGCATTGCCGACAACCCCTTGGATATGCTTTTTCACCGCTTGTTCATCGTTAGGCAGCTGTGTCGGCTTTACCAAGCTGCTTCCTATCGCCGTATCTGGATCCTTTAAGCCGTTTCCGGTAAGGACGGCGACAATTTTTGCCCCTTTGGAAACTTTCCCCTGCTGCAATGCTTTATAGACACCGGCGATCGAGGCACAGGATGCCGGTTCGGCAAACACCCCCTCGGTAGAAGCGAGTTTTTTATAGGCAGCAACGATTTCTTCATCGGTAACCTCATCAAATTGGCCATTTGATTCGGTAACGGCATTCACAGCCAAATCCCAGCTAGCTGGGTTGCCAATGCGAATCGCTGTCGCAATCGTTTCCGGATTTTCAAATACGCGGTTATGGACAAGGGCGGCGGCACCCGCCGCTTCAAAGCCAAACATACGCGGCAGACCGGTTTCCTTCTTGTCGTTGTACTCTTTGAATCCTTTCCAGTAAGCACTGATGTTTCCGGCATTTCCGACTGGAATCGCCAGAATTTCCGGTGCAGAGCCTAGCTGGTCACATACCTCAAAGGCGGCTGTCTTTTGCCCTTCAAGCCTGTAAGGATTCACTGAATTAACAAGCGTAATTGGTTCGACCTCACTAATGTCTCGTACTATTTTCAGCGCTTGGTCAAAATTCCCCTCAATTGAAATGATCTCGGCACCGTACATCATTGCCTGAGCCAGCTTACCCATGGCAATTTTTCCTTCTGGTATCACGACGATGCATTTTAATCCAGCCCGGGCCGCATAGGCAGCAGCAGCAGCCGATGTATTTCCCGTGGAAGCGCAAATGACGGTTTTGCTTCCTTCCTCTACCGCCTTGGCAACCGCCATCACCATTCCGCGATCCTTAAAGGAGCCTGTCGGGTTTGCTCCTTCGACTTTGACATAAAGCTCTACGCCCCATTCTTCCGAGAGCCGTTCCAACTTAATCAGCGGAGTATTTCCTTCATTCAGGGTCAATTGGGGTGTTTCATTCGTTACTGGTAAATATTCTTTATACGCTTCTAATAATCCTGGCCATCTCATAATGATTTCCTCACCACTCTATATGCACTTTTAATTTCTTTTAATGTGGGCAGCTCATTTAACTCTTGCAAAATTTGGTCATAGTCCGTCAATGATGCCCGATGTGTCACTAACACAATTTCAGATACCTCATTCTTCTTAACCGGAAGCTGAAGAATTTTTTCAAAACTGACCCCATGTCTGGCAAATATCGAGGTAATCTCGGCAAATACGCCAACCTCGTCCTTTACATGGAGCCGCAGAAAGTACTTCGAGAATTTTTCACTGTTACCCTTTAAAAGTTTAGGGTATTGCGGGGTGACCGCACTTTTCCCGTTAACGCCAATGCGCAAATTTTTGATCACGCCGACGAGGTCGGAAACTACCGCTGTCGCAGTTGGAAGGCTTCCGGCACCCGGGCCGTAAAACATCGTTTCACCAACAGCTTCACCATAAACGTAAACAGCATTGTATTCATTCTGCACGGACGCAAGCGGATGGTTGTTTGAAAGAAAAGTCGGAGCGACACTGACCTCCACTTTTTCCCCCTCACGATGGGCATAACCAATCAACTTCATCGTGTAGCCCAGCTGCTTTCCGTAATTGATATCCTCTTCTGTTACCTTTGAGATTCCGCTCACCTGGACATCTTCCAAATCGATATGCATTGAAAATCCCAGCGTTGCAAGAATCGTCATCTTCCGGGCAGCATCCAGTCCCTCAACATCCGCAGTCGGGTCAGCCTCGGCAAAGCCAAGTGCCTGCGCTTCTTTGAGAACCTCATCATAAGAGCGCCCTTCATTGCTCATTTTTGTTAAAATGTAGTTCGTCGTCCCGTTCACAATCCCCATCATTTGCGTAATCCGGTCGGAAGCAAGCCCGTCAACCAACCCTCTTAAAATGGGAATCCCTCCGGCGACACTTGCTTCATAAAATAAATCGCAGCCATACTCGGAAGCAACCGTTAACAGTTCCGAACCGTGTAAGGCCATCAAATCCTTGTTAGCCGTTACAACATGCTTTCCCTGGCGAAGAGCAGTAATCAAATAGTCTTTTGTGGCATCGACACCGCCCATGACCTCAATGACCACATCAATTTCCTCATCAAGCAAAATATCGTCAGGATTTGATGTCAACATTTCCTGTTCTACTTCTATCATTCTTGTTTTATATAAATCTTGAACTAGTATTTTTTTAACGGCAACCGGACAGCCGACTTGGTGCATTAATTTGTCCTGATGGTTTTTAATAATTTGGACAACACCCGATCCAACCGTACCTAAACCCAGTAAACCTATCGAAATAGCCCTCACATAATCCCCTCCATCCCATGCATTTGTCCTCACAGCGGAAACAAATGTATTTCTGTTGTAGACATTATAAAGTTGTTTGATTTTTTTTACAATAGTTATATTTTTCAATTTTACACTGTAATCGCTTACTCCTGCATCATATCAGTGTTCTTAATTTTCAGCAAAATTTTTCTCCGGAAATAGGCAAAATTTTTTGCGTTTTTTCCCTTTACAAGTTTGAAGATGAGGTTGTAGAATAGAGCCTATATTCACTGGATTTTGAAATTTGCACCAATTTGCGGTATTCTAAAAATAACAGTAATGATGAAGACGGCATTAAGAAATGGCTTCAGAGAGCCGGTGGCTGCTGCGAACCGGTGCCAAATCTTATCACGCCCAGCCCTTCTGAACTGGCTGCCGAATCCAGTAGGCATGCCCGGCTAAAACCGTTACCTGTCCCAGAGGCCGCCTTTTGTTTCCAGGCGGCAAACGAGGGTGGCACCACGTTTATCCACGTCCCTCATAACACGACCACTATGTCTGTTATGGGGGGCGTTTTTATTTTTATTTTAGGAAAAATCAATTTGAAAGGATGAGTTTGATGTTACTTGACCAGCAATATTTGTTTGCACCCGGACCGACACCTGTACCAGACCGTGTGAAAAATGCCATGAATCAGCCGATGATTGCCCACCGAGGCCAAGAATTCCCCAAGTTGCTTGAAGATGTCTCTACCCGCCTGATGCCTGTTTTTGGAACTAAAAATCCCGTGACCGTCCTTGCCTCAAGCGGTACAGCCGCATTGGAAACGGCCGCTGTCAATGTGATTGAGGAAGGTGACGAAGTCGTTGTTATTGTCGCCGGTGCCTTTGGCGACCGTTTTGCCTCCATTTGCGAAACATTCGGGGCCAATGTCCATCGCCTCGAGGTTGAGTGGGGCAAAGCCTGCCAGCCAGAGCAGCTGGAGGAATTTTTAAAAGGGTTGCAAAAGGATGTTAAAGCTGTCATTGCCACCTATTGCGAAACCTCAACCGCGGTCCTTCAGCCAATTAAAGAGCTGGGTGAAGTTGTGAAACGCGTAACGAATGCCTTGTTTATCGTCGATGGCGTCAGTTGCATCGGTGCTGTTCCAGTTAATATGAAAGATTGGGATATTGATATCCTTGTTTCTGGTTCACAGAAAGCATTGATGTTACCGCCGGGATTGGCGTTTGTTGCCGTCAATGACCACGCCAAGCAGGTGATCAAGAACTGCAGGACAAAACGATTTTACCTGGATTTGAATCGCTACATGGCCTCCTATGACAATGAAAGATCTACGCCGTTTACTCCGGCTGTATCACTGATTTACGGGGCACAGGAAGTTTGCAACATGTTTGATGAAGAAGGCTTTGAGAATGTGATATCGCGTCACCGGCTAATGCGTGACATGACCCGGGAAGGGTTAAAGGCAATTGAGGTGCCGCTGCTGACTTCCGATAATGATGCATCACCAACAGTTACTGCAGTCCGCACCATTAGCGAGCCGGCCAAGCAAATGAAAAAGCTTTTAAAGGATAAGTTTGCGATTACAGTTGGCGGCGGTCAGAAAAAGTTAAAGGGTGAAATTTTCCGGATTGGCCACATGGGCTATTGCACACCGTTTGATGTGTTAAAAGTGTTAAGCAGCATTGAGATGATCGTGAAGTTCTCAGAAGGAAAAGATGTATTGGGTATTGCCGTAAAACGAGCACAGGAGGTTTGGAGCGAAAATGTATAAAGTATTAGTAACAGATGGAATCAGCCAAACAGGCTTGAGAAGCCTAATTGATCATCCGAATTTTGTGGTTGACCGTCAGCCTACCTTGCCAGTTGAGGAATTAAAAACAATCATCGGCGGATATGATGCCTTGATTGTGCGCAGCCAAACGAAGGTGACCGCCGAATTGCTCGAGGCTGCCGGACGCCTCCGCGTCATTGCCAGAGCCGGTGTGGGCGTTGACAATATTGATGTCAATGCGGCCACCCGAAAAGGGATTATCGTCATTAACGCGCCAGGTGCCAATACGATTGCCGCCACGGAACATACGCTGGCAATGATGCTCTCATTGGCGCGAAAAATTCCCCAGGCCCATCAGAAAACAGCTGGCGGCGAATGGGACCGCAATTCCTTTAAAGGAGTTGAGCTCTATAAGAAAACACTCGGTGTTGTCGGGATGGGCAAAATCGGCACAGAAGTCGCAAAACGAGCAAAAGGCTTTGGCATGAACATTTTGGGCTTTGACCCCTACTTAACCGAGGACCGGGCGAAAAAGCTCGGGATTACGAAGGCAAGCCTTGATTTAATTGCGGCGGAGGCTGATTTTATTACAATTCATACCCCGCTGACCAATGATACACGCGGCATTATTAATGATGAATTTTTGGCAAAAACGAAAAAGGGTGTCCGATTCGTTAACTGTGCCCGCGGCGGTATTATCGATGAAAAGGCGCTGGTACGGGCGATTGTTTCTGGCCATGTCGCCGGTGCGGCTCTCGATGTGTTTGAAAAGGAGCCGGTGGCGGACCCGGAATTGCTCGGAAACCCTAACATTATCGTGACCCCGCATTTAGGTGCATCAACAGTAGAGGCACAGGAAAAGGTCGCCGAAGAGGTCAGCGCGGAGATTATCGAGATTTTTGAAAAACAATCAATTCAACATGCGGTCAACATGCCGCAAATGTCTGGGGAAACCCAAGCCAAGCTCCAGCCGTATTTATTGCTTGGCGACCAAATGGGCCAGCTGGTTGTGCAGCTATTGAAAAAGCAAGCCCCTAGTAAAATCGAAATCAATTATTATGGCGATTTAATCGATGAAGATACAGAGCTGCTGACACGTACACTGTTAAGAGGCGTACTTTCTTACCATTTAAGCGATTCTGTTAATCTCATCAACGTGCTTCACTTATTGAAGGAGCAGGGCGTTTCCTATAATGTCGTGAAAAATGCCACAAACAAAGGCTTTGCCAACTATATGGAGCTGGCCGTGTCCCAAGGTACTGAGACTGCTCGCATTGGGGCGACCGTACTGAATGGCTACGGAGCCCGGATTGTGAAAATCAACCAATACCGGATTGACGTAAGGCCGGAAAAATATTTGCTGTACATCAAACATACAGACGTGCCAGGTATGATTGGCAAGGTGGGGTCGTTGCTTGGGGATTACCAGATCAATATCGGGACGATGCAGGTTGGCCGGACCGAGGTCGGCGGGGAAGCGATCATGGTGCTGACGCTTGATAAAGTATTGGTTCCTGAGGTGATTCGTCAGTTGACATTGATCGACGGGCTGGAGGAAGCGTCATTTTTGGAGGTTTCGAACGTAGATACGTTTGAACCAGGCCGATTCGAGCCGGAGAAAGTGGAGAGCGTTTAACATTTATTAGAAGTGCCGCACACAGGATGTGCGGCATTTCCTTATTGGTTATAAGCGATCATTTGTTCCTTTCTTGTGGTTGGTATTATTTGTTCCAAATATTGGAATATTAAAGACATTTTTGCTTCATTCCTGGTCTGTCTTGTCTTTAAGAACCACGCTTAAAGACATTTTGGTTCCCTTTGAGGTTAGTTTTGTCTTTAATAATCCAAAAATTGGAATCTAACGATGTATTATTTCCTTCAATTCCAACACAGAATCAAGAATATAGTCCGCATGATGCTCCTCAAACTCGCCTCTTGCTTCTTTCCCGGACAAGCCGGTTAAAACAGCGGCGAACTGCGCGCCCATTTGCCGCGCCGCCAGAAGATCAGCCAAAGAATCTCCCACAATCAGCAGCGTTTCACCCTTTTCAAGCGGAAGTTCAAAATCCAAGCATTCCTGAACAGCTAGCTCTTTTCGGTAAAGCCCCATTATGTAGGTAAACGGATGCGGCTTCGACAGCGACTTCCATTCGGGAACCTGCTCCTCCGCCCTCAAAACATCATCAGCCGTCACGATTCGGCTCTCATCAAAATACTTTAACCAATCTAAATGCCGAAACGGCTGGATTGTTTCTAATTCCGGCCTGCCTGTTCCAATGCCAATCTCAATCCCGGAGGAAGCTAAAAATTCAAATTGCCCGGCTATTTCCTCCTTTGGAGCCAGTGTGGTTTCATTCGCAAGAAACCCCTTCTTCCCCTTCTGCACCGAAGGTCTCCCCGTTGAGGCAACCACATTTTCATCGCCAACATACCACTCTTGGGAAACATGCTCACAAACCGACCACAGCTCCCCTTTTTCAAAAATCGTGGTCTCGACCCCAAGCTTCTCCTGTGCCAACACATTTAAATAGCTTAGGAGCTCTTGCTTCATCGCATCAGTCCGCTCAAAATCCGCAACAAACAAACTGAAATCCAGCTTTACAGGATAATTACTTAACACCCTGCCAATTTCCAATAATGTTTCACGACCGATTGGTGCCTGACACCATTTTCCAACATTTTCGAATCCCATTTCTTTCAGTTGCGAAAGGAGGTGGATGAGTTGGTGGGCAAAAGTTAAATAAATCATATCCCAGTTGGCGTTTAAGCCGCGTGATTTCATTAGTTTTAGGTGCTGATCATTGTCAAATACTAAAGAACGTATTTCATCAATTTCATTGTCGCTATAATCAGTTTTAAATTTTTCAGGGGACAATGCCAGGTAATTGCTGCTAATCAACATCTCCCAAACAGTTAACGCCGAAGCATCAAAATACCTTTCTTCGCTTAGCAATACACCGTCAACATCAAATAAAATCGTTTTAATCATGTCCCCACCCTCTTAAAGTACTCGCTTTTTTCCACTATCGTACCATACCGCCTCCTTCTATTTAAAGTGTGCGATACTTTCGACATAAAATAAAAGCCGTGGACTGGAACCCCCGGTACACGGCTTTGGTTTCTTAGCAAAATTAATAATCCAAACCGATGGAAATATATTTCACTTCCAAAAACTCTTCAATTCCATAGTGCCCGCCTTCACGGCCAATCCCGCTCTCCTTATAGCCGCCGAATGGAGCTTGGGCAACGGATGGCAGAGCATCATTGAGGCCGACAATTCCATACTCGAGCTGTTCCGTAATTCGGAACGATCGGCTTAAATTCTCGGTATATACATAGGCCGCCAATCCGTAGTTGGAATTGTTGGCACGCTCAATCACTTCTTCCTCGGTTTTAAACGTCGAAATTGGCGCAAGGGGGCCAAAGATTTCATCCTTCATGCATTCCATTCCATCGTGAACATTGGTTAAAATTGTTGGGGAATAGAAATAGCCGTTTTCTACAGCAGGTTTAAGTCCGCTATAAGTGACCTTTCCACCTTTAGCGACCGCATCCTCCACCAATTCTTCGACTTTTGAACGGGCAGCCTGGTCAATTAATGGACCGATATCAATACCCTCATCAAGGCCGTTTCCGACCTTAAGTTTCTCTAATTCTGCTTGGAATAGCCTTGTAAATTCTTCCGCGACACTTTCCTGCACATAAACGCGATTCGTACAAATGCAAGTTTGTCCGGCATTGCGAAATTTTGACTGGACTAAGCCGGCGGCCGCTTTTGCCAAATTGGCATCGTCCATGACAATAAACGGAGCATTGCCGCCAAGCTCAAGCGAAACTTTCTTGACTGTTTCCGCGGCCCCGCGCATCAATGTTTTCCCTACCTCGGTTGAACCGGTAAAAGTAATCTTGGTTACCCGCGGGTCCTTTAACCAAACATCGCCGATTTCTGACGACCTTCCTGTTACAATATTCAGTACCCCGTTTGGGATTCCTGCCTCATGTGCAAGCTCAGCTAGTTTCAATGCTGTAAGCGGGGTTTGACTGGCCGGCTTCACTACAGCCGTACAGCCTGCGGCCAGGGCCGGGCCCACCTTCCTGGTAATCATCGCTGCCGGGAAATTCCACGGCGTGATCGCCGCAATGACACCAACTGGCTCCTTACGCACCAAAATCCGCTTATTTGGATGCGAAGCCGGAATCGTTTCACCGTAAACGCGTTTCCCCTCTTCCGCGAACCAGGAGATAAAGCTATTGGCATAAGCCACCTCGCCAAGAGCCTCTGTTAATGGTTTCCCCTGCTCCATCGTCATAATTCTGGCAATCTCATGCTTGTTCTCATCGATAAGATGGTGCCATTTCATCAGGAGGTGATAGCGCTCCTCAGCCGTCTTTTTCGACCAGAGTTTAAATGCTTTATGAGCAGCATCCACCGCCTGCTCTGCTTCCAGCGCTCCTCCCGTCGGCACCGCCCCTAACACCTCATTTGTTGCCGGGTTGATAACTTCAGTAAGAACTTCATAATCATTGCCAACCCATTTTCCGTCAAGATACATTGGATAAATTAGATGCTTTTGTTTCACAGTGTCCATTCCTCCCCCACCCGTTTGGCCCTGATACGGCTTCCCTTTACATGCCATCGTAAAATCAATGTTGGCCAACATTTATCACAAATATTATAACATGTAATCCTAAATGGATAAATTTGGTTGACTGTTTTTGCAAAATCCCTAGTATTATTTGGAGGAAAATAAGGCATAACAAAAAACAGTGGGGTTTTAATCCACTGCTTTTTGTAAAAATGGTATATTATCTAGCAAACGTATGGTTACCGATTGTAATTGTTACCGGACGTGATTTAATCCAGCTGCTTTTTGCTGTTCTTGGGTTATAGAAATATAAAGATCCATTACCTTGACCACTGAAAGCCAGTGCTTCGTTTACAGCTTTCTTAGATTCGGCATCGGCTGGCTGATTGATTGCTCCGTTTTGGACCGGAGTGAATGCATAGTGACCGGACTCAATTTGATAGATTACATCACGGACAGTATTCGGAAATTCAGTGCTTTTTACACGGTTTAAGATAACCGTTGCCACGGCAACCTTACCAGCATAAGGCTCACCCACCGCTTCGGCGCGGACAAGTCTTGCCATTAAGTCTTTATCTGCTTCTGATGTAGTAGCGTTTGGGATTACTAGATTAGTCCCCGCGTATAACATCGAACCTTTTGCATTGTTTGCGGCCATTAAGCTATTTACAGGCACACCATATTTTGTGGCAATTTTCCAATACGTTTCCCCATATTGTACCTTATGAGTCGCAGTCGCTGCTTCTGTTTTTTCCGTTAACGTAAATGCTGACATTGATAAAATTAATCCGGCTGCAATTACTAGTTTTTTAAGTTTGTTCATTTTAAAACCTCCTAGTTTTTTGTTGCTCGCTTTCTCTACAACTAAGGCTATCAGTTGTAACATACTTATTCATCGTCCAATAAATGGAAAGACCTCCAAGACGACCATACTGCCCAATCCTAAAGCATTAATCTACCACGTGGAAAATACTTCCTTCACCAGTCAATCAACAAAAATTTGGAAGCAGTGGCGAGTTTAGGCTTTTTTTTTACAAAATGTATCATCTTTGTAATATAAATTGAGGTAAATAATCCAATAATTTTCACGAGATTGTCAACTATTTCCTCGAAAGTGTGCAGAATCTCCAGGAAAACTTGGGTAAAATATAGTAAGGGAAAGCATAAGGAGGAATTAGCATGCAAAATCAGTTAGCAGAGACACTTAACAAACAAATTGCCAATTGGTCTGTCCTGTACATGAAGTTACATAATTATCACTGGTATGTGACCGGGGGGCAATTCTTCACCTTACATGCCAAATTTGAAGAATTCTATAATGAAGCGGGATTACACGTTGATGAATTGGCCGAGCGGCTGCTGGCAATTGGCGGCAAACCGGTGGCTACCATGAAGGAAAGCCTTGAAATTTCTTCTATTAAAGAGGCAGCCGGAACAGAATCTGCTGAGGAAATGGTACAGTCCATCATTAACGATTTCTCCATCATCATCGGAGAATTAAAAGAAGGCATGAGCCTTGCAGAGGAAAATAATGATGAAACAACCGGAGATATGCTGCTGGCGATCCATTCTGGTCTGGAAAAGCATGTATGGATGCTGAAAGCATTCCTTGGGAAATCTGTTTAATGCCGCTACATGAAGTAATAGTATATACCAGTAATGGCTGCACTTATTGTGAACAAGTTAAAACGTTCTTGAAGGAACAGGGAATTGAATTCGAGGAGCGGAATGCATCAATACATAATGAGTATCTCGATGAATTAAAGAAAAAGAAAATCTATGCAACTCCTGCTACCTTCATTAACGGAAAACTGGTATTAGGTTTTCAGGAAAAAAAATTAAAAAAGCTGCTTGGTTTCGAGTAAAAGGGCTCCTATATGGGAGCCCTTTTACTATTATTGGATGGGAACCTTTTTCTTAGTATTAGAAGGCCGATTAAAAGTAAAGCAACAAGAACAGCATAACTAAAAAATAAGAGACTATCGCAGGATAGTCTCTTCAGGCTGTCGAGAAACTTTCGATAGCCTTTATTTTATATAACTATTTTAACAATTCACCGCGTTAATATGATGATATTAATCAAAAACTATTCGATATGTCTGTTGATTTGCGCTCCAGGCACTTCGCTTTCCGCGGGCGTGCCTGGGAGCCTCCTCGGCGCAAGCGCCTGCGGGGTCTCCCAATGCCCCGTACTCCCGCAGGAGTCTTCGTGCCTTCCGCGCAAATCAACAGGTATTATTATTAAGTTAAGAAGTTCAACCAATAATTATTAAAAATAAGTGGTGAATTCAATGTTTAAGCCTAAAGAGTCTAGCCAAAGTGAATTTGAATTTGTGTCTATTGATGAATCAGTGGGAGGAGTACAAGGAAAAGATAAGAGTAAATCGCTTATCTAAATCAGGAAAAAATTGAGCGAAGCTTCGCAGACTCCAAAGAGATGCATGGGCTTCGCTACTGCCGGCTGCGAGGAATAAAAAAGCAAGTGAGCAAGCGCTTCTAACCGCAGCTTGCCAGAACATGAAAAAGATTGCGACACATTTATTCAGGTTGGAAAAGGTGTGTTGCAATGCTTCAGGTTGATTATCTCCTGTTGATTGGAGCGGAAGGTGCGAAGACTCCTGCGGGAGTACGGGACAGGGGAGACCCCGCAGGCGCGGAACGCGCTGAGGAGGCTTCCCGAACCGCCCGCGGAAAGCGAAGCACCTGGAACGGAAATCAACAGGCCCCCTAGCAGGGGCAATTTTAATAAAATCGGCCATTCAATTTCCATTAAAATAAAAAATTGTCGAGAAATATACCCTTTCTCGACAATCTGAGACTATCGCAGGATAGTCTCTTACATTTTTCTCCGTGCAAGAATAACCATGCAAACGGTAATGATTGTAAACGCGAAGAATGCCAGCAGCGGGATTGTAATAAATCCAAGCCAGTTGATATAATCCTTTGAGCACGGGACTCCGTAGCTGCACATTTCGAATTCCTGCAAGGCTGGCACCTTTTGCAATAATGTATGATAACCCGATATCAGTACACCTATTACCGATAATGGCAGGACATATTTAGTGATGCCCTTGTCATTGCGATAGACGGCAACCCCAAGAATTACCGCCAGCGGGTACATAAAAATCCGTTGATACCAGCAAAGCGTGCAAGGGATGAAATGCATGACCTCGCTAAAATACAGGCTTCCAAGTGTGGCAATAATTGCGGCAATCCAGGAAATCAGCAGGGATTTATTCATATTACTTCCCCTTTGCGGCTTCTTCAACCATCGCCTTTAAGTCATCCATTGATTGTCCGGTAAACATCTTGCCATTAACAAAAAGTGTCGGTGTTCCCGTAACACCTAATTTCGCGACATAATCCATATCCTTTTGCCAAGCTTCATGCGATTTTTTGTCACGGAAATTTCTCACTACTTTGTCAACTTCTTCTCCGCTGGCAACCTCTTTTAATACATCCGTTAAAAATGGTTCCGTAAATAAATCAATCTTTTCATACTTTGTGTCCTCAGGCTGCCTTTTATAAAGAAGCTCGTGGAATGCCCAAAACTTCTCGTTCCCAAGCTCCTGGAACACAGACTCGGCAAATTTGGCGGAGCGCTCTGAATCCACATTAATGAATGAATCATTCATAAAATAAAACTTGGCTTTTCCAGTATCCACAAACTCATCCAGAATTAACGGAACGAACGATTCAGCAAAACTTTTGCAAGCCGGGCATTTGTAATCCCCGAATTCTACAATCGAAACCGGTGCGGCCTTATCACCAAGGAACGGCTGATAACTGTAATCAATTTCCGCTGTTTTAGTTTCTGCTTTCTCTTTTTGCTTATCTGAATAACTATTTAAAAAGATTAGTCCCAATACCCCTACTGCTATTAATCCGATCACCCAAAAAACAAATTTTGAAGATGAACCCTGTTCTTTCTTCCCATTTAGTTTATTATTAGCCATCATCGTGCCCCTTCAAATAATGATTTGACTAGCTAATATAAATATTACGTATCTTAATCAAGAATGCAAACATAAGGCACTGTTAATAGCCTTTATAAATTAGAAACTCTTTCATTTCCGCTGTCAAAACTAGTAGTATTTTGTTTCTTAAATAGGAACAGAAATGCTAGACCCATACCAGCAAAAATAGTATAGATGAAAATGAGGTGTCCATAGCTAATCAGTTCCGAAATAAAGCCGAACAGCAAATAACCAACAGTTGAGCCGATTTGTGTGGTATTCATATAAAGGGTTGTTGCCGTACCAGGTGCCTCCGGAATGAAATCCTGAAAATAAGAAATCGCAATCCCTGCCGTTATCGAAACCTGTGCAGCACTCAAAAACTGCAACGGATAGATTTGCCATGGAGCGTTGACAAAGCCAAACAACAAAAAGTACAGAAATGCAGTGAAAAATCCTATTTTTATTAAGATGGCATTATCAATTTTCGTTGCCCAGATTCCGACCAAGACCATCAATGGCACTTCAAAAACTGGCGCTACACTAAAAATAATCCCGACATCCATTTCGGTACCATGCAATACCTTGGTGACGAACTGTGGCACATTTAACATGTGAATAGAAGTTGCGGTAGAAAGTAAAAATGCCGCAGCCAAATAACCAAAAATATACGGCCTTTTCACATATTTGCTTACCGATGGCACTTCTGCCCGAACTGAGACTTGTTGACTAGATACATCTTTTAAGAGAAAGATAATAGCTATAAGTGCCAGGAGCTACCCAGCTACCACAAATAAAAATAACCCTTTAAAACCGCCGGCCTGAAGCAGCCATGCGCCGAGAGCAGGCCCCACCGTCCAGGACAAAGCGAAAAACATCCGAAATACATTCATCACAAATGGAGTATCTTCTTTTGCAATACTAGACTGTGTTAGCACATCCCTAGCGTAAGCCCATAACTGTGGCACTGCGGCAGCTGTTACACCGAGCACAAAAAACCCCGTAATCATCAACGCAAAGTAATTTCGTAAAAAAGCATATAAGCCATAACCCACAATTCCCGATAGCGCGGTTAAAACCAACAGCTTTTTTCGGCTCATGTTCGTATCTGACAATTTGGCGATATAAGTGCTGAGGGCAACCCCGCCTATAGCAGTGATTGTCATAAACACCCCAAATCCGATATTGCTCATTCCCACCTCATCAATACCGAACAAAGAGGAAAATGGCAGGAAAAATGAAGTTGATAGCCCAAAAATAAAGTTAATTAAAAATAAGGCTGGAAACGATGGAATCTTCCACACAAAAACCGCTTTTTCTTTTACATTGGATAAAACTTTATTTTCCATGTCCCATCATCCAATCAAAAAAATTCCCCTTACACGGGCCATTTCCATGTAAGGGGTTTCCTTTACTATCATAAATCAGTTGGCCAAGCCTTCTTTTTTCAATACTTCCTCAAGCTGCTGAATGGCAGCGTCCGCATCTTCACCTTCTGCGTTAATCTTAATTTCGGCTCCATTAGGAATTCCAAGGGACATGACTCCCATAATTGATTTTAGATTTACTTGTTTTTCCTTATAAGCGATTGTAACCTCTGATTTGAATTTTGATGCCGTACTAACCAAAACAGTTGCTGGACGTGCGTGGATTCCCGCTGAATCGATTACTGTAAATGTTTTTTCTGCCATTATATTGCCCTCCTATAAATCTTTTCCGTTTGTTTCGATGACTTCTTTATACCAAAAATAGCTCTTCTTTTTAATCCGGCGCAAGTCATGGTCGCCTTCTTCATGCTGGTTGACATACACGAAGCCGTAACGCTTTTGGAAGCCATTCAGCCAACTTAACAGGTCTGTAAAGGACCATGTGCAATAACCGAGCATTTCAACACCATCGGTAATGGCCTCCTGGACTGCTTTTAAGTGAGACCGCAGGTAATCAATCCGGTAATCATCATTGACAACATCGCCGTCTTCCAGCTTGTCGTACTCTCCAAGGCCGTTTTCGCTGATTAAAATTGGCAGCTGATAACGGTTTGTGATGCGGCGCAGACCAATACGAAGTCCCGTTGGGTCAATATTCCAGTCCCAATTTGTCCGTTCAAGATTCTCATTTTTGACTGTCTTATACAAACCTGGAACCCCGGTATCCTGGGATGTTCCTTTTTTACCGGTCGTATTAAAAGTTCCTTCTGTCACCCCGCCTACTAGAGGATTTTTTTCATAGGTGGTAGTTTGGTAATAGTTCACGCCCATGAAATCAGGTGTGCCTTCCTTCAATAACTCGAGGTCGCCGCTTTCAAGCTTTGGTGCCAGCCCTTTGCTTTCCAAGTAATTCCATGCAGACTTTGGATATTCGCCCCAGGCATATACATCCATCCACCAGTGGCTGTTTGCTTCCTCAGCATTTTCTGCTGACAAAATATCCTCAGGCTTGGAGCTTGCCGGATAGGCAGGAGAATAAGCAAAACTTGGGCCAATTTTTCCATCAGGGACATATTTGCGGAATTCCTTGATGGCACTGGCGTTAGCCAGATTGGCATGATGATTGACCTGATAGAACAGCTTTTCATCCTTGACTCCTGGCGGGTGCATCGCCGTTTTATAGCCAAGCCCAGTAAATACATTTTGCTCATTTAGACTGACCCAATACTTGACGCGGTCGCCGTAGTTTTTATAAAGGGTGACAGCAAAGTTTGTAAAGTCATCAACGATTTGCCGGGATTCCCAACCGCCATATTCATCCTGAAGCGCCTGCGGCAAATCCCAGTGATAGATTGTCAATATCGGCTCAATTTTATACTTTATTAATTCATTGATCAAATTATTATAAAACTCTAAGCCTTTCTCGTTAACTTCCCCTTTTCCAGCCGGAAAAATACGGCTCCATGCCACTGAAAAACGATAAGCCTTCAGTCCCATTTCCGCCATTAACCGCACGTCCTCCTGATAGCGGTGGTAGTGGTCAACGGCGACATCGCCTGTAGTCCCTTTAAAGGTTTTGCCAGGAATTCTGACGAACTGGTCCCAGTTGGATGGCCCCTTGCCGTCTTTATCCCAGGCGCCTTCTACCTGATAGGCAGCTGATGCCGACCCCCATAAAAAATCAGCAGGAAATGGTTTTAGATTTTCATGTATCATTTCATTTCTCTCCTTACTATGCAGTCATTTAACTATACTAAGTTAGTTCCGGTGGAAGCATACACCGGAACTACGATTTGTCTTACGATTAGGCAAGTTGAATATTGTCCGGAAGCTTGACAGTCGTTAGGATCTCAAGCTCTTTTACTCGGTCTACGTTATAAGATGAACCAGTAAGTACTGATGAATCAAGATAACCAGGGTGAGCCATTACTTCCACCACTGTCCCGTCTGGAAAACGGTCGGCCAATTTTTCAAAGTAATCAAATGTAAGTGTTTCCCCGTAAAAATCAGTTGTCAAAACATCTGAAAATGCAGGAACTCCTTCAATTTGTACATCACCAGAGCAGCGGACTGGCAAATTGTATTTTTTTGAAAGTCGTTGAACCACTGGAAGCAGAAGCGGGATACCGTGTGCATGATGGTGTGAATCCATGTGAGTAAGAGGGACCCCGGAAGCAAGGAATTTTTCAATTTGTGCGGTCCATTCCTGCTCAACTTGTTCAACATTAAGATTCGGGTCATTGAAGATAATGCTATTCTTTTTGAAATAGCCATCCTCATCAACCAGATCAGGTACGTTAGTAAGCGGCTTTCCACATGTCAAAACAAGATGTATACCCACTTGAAGTTCAGGGTTTTCTTTTGCCAGTTGAAATGCATGCTCCGCACCCGGCATATTGGTCATAAGCGTAGCTGAATTTAAGATCCCATACTTATGTGCATCAATGACACCGAAATTAATCGCTCTTGAATAACCAAAATCGTCGCTGTTTACAATTAATTTAATCATGATCTTTCCCCCTATTTTAAAATAGGACCTGAAAGCTCAGGTCCTAATCTTTTTACTTGTTGAAGAATTGTGGCAAGTAATCCTTATGGGCTTCAAGCATTTCATCAACGATTTGCTTAGCAAGCTTGTCGCTTGCAACAAGCGGGTTAATCGTCAAAGCAAGAACTGCCTTGTCATAGTTTCCTTCAACTGCTGCCTCAGCTGAGATGCGTTCAAACGATTTGATTTGTTGTACAAGACCGCGGGCGGCAACCGGAATGTCACCCATTGTAATTGGCTTAGGACCATCTTTAGTAATGATACAGCTTACTTCAACAGCGGAATCATTTGGTATGCTGGCAATTGCACCATTGTTCATTGTGTTGACAGGCTGAATGTCGCGCTTATCGTTATACATAGAAGAAATTAAACGAACTGCAGCATCAGAGTAGTAAGCACCACCACGCTTCTCCAATTGAGGCGGCTTAATGTTCAGGTTAGGATCTTTGTATAATTCGAACAAATCATCTTCGAGACGCTTAACCACTTCAGCACGAGTTCCTTCTTTTTCAGCGGCTTCAATCGTTTTCTTAACCATTTCTGGCATTTTGTAATAATAGTTGTGATAAGGGCAAGTTAAGGCACCCAATGCTCTGATAAATTCAGGCTCCCAGCCCTGACCTTCAATATTTTTAACAAAGCTGGTGTTTTCAGGGTTAGTCAACATGTCAATTACTTTGTCTTTCACACTGACACCATCAACATACACATCCAAACCGTAAACCATATGGTTCAAACCGGCAAAATCAATGCGGACTCGGGAGTGCTCCACGTCCAACAGTTTGGCAATGCCCATTTCCATTCCGATTGGAACGTTACACAGACCGACAACTTTACGGAAGTTGCTATGGCGGAGCACTGCTTCAGTCACCATTCCAGCAGGATTTGTAAAGTTAATCAACCATGCTTCCGGACAAAGCTCTTCCATATCCTTTACAATATCAAGGATGACTGGGATTGTGCGCAGACCCTTAAACAATCCACCAGGGCCGTTTGTTTCTTGACCTAGCACCCCATACTTAAGCGGAATTCGCTCATCTTTTGCACGCGCATCCAATAGCCCGACACGGAACTGAGTGGTAACAAAATCCGCGTCTTTAAGAGCTGCACGGCGATCCAATGTTAAATGAACTTCAACTGGCAGACCGGCTTTTTCAAACATACGCTTCGCCAGATTACCTACGATTTCAAGCTTTTCGCGGCCTTCTTCCACATCGACAAGCCATAGTTCACGTAATGGCAGTTCATCATATCGTTTGATAAATCCTTCCACTAATTCTGGAGTATAACTGGATCCTCCGCCGATTGTGGCGATTTTAAGTGTTTGTTTAGTCAATTAAAAAACCTCCTGACGTTCTAGTTATTCATTTCTTGACGAATTTCCACTAATTCTCTTGCTAGATCTTTCAATGTCATGGCTGTCATTAAATGATCTTGAGCATGAACCAGAATGATGGGAATGTCGAAGCTTTCCCCGCCTGCTTCGGCTTGAATTAATTGTGTTTGAAATTGATGAGCTTCGTTCAATTCTTTTTCAGACTCGTTTAGTTTTTCATTTGCCTCGTCAAAGTTTTTATCCTTTGCAGCATAGATGGCCTCCATAGCCAGGCTTCTGGCGTTGCCACTGTGTAAAATTAATTGGAAACTTAAACCATATAATTCTTCTTTTGTCATTATGCTCACACCTTTATAGAAGTTTCAAAGAATAAGAGCCTGCCGATTGGCAAGCCCTAATTCAATTTTCAAGTTAATTTCATTATGCTGCGCTATTTTTTGCGTCGTTTTCTTGCTTAACCAATGTTTTGTCATATGCTTTCATGAATGGGAAGTAAATCGCAAAGGCGACTCCAAAGTTTACAAGCTGCATCACTAATGAAGAAACCTTACCTGTTGCCAAGAAACCACCTAAGAAGATTGGAGTTGTCCATGGTGGGACTGCTCCATTTGGTTTAGCCACACCGAAGAATTCCATACCCATCCATGTGGTAATGACAATGGCTAGTGGAGCTAAGATAAACGGAATCATCATAACCGGGTTCATAACAATTGGCATACCGAATGTAATCGGTTCGTTGATGTTGAAGATACCAGGTCCAATAGATAAGCGGCCTAATTGCTTCAGTTGCTGGCTCTTTGCGAATAATACCATTGCAAATACTAGAGCTAAAGTTGCACCGGAACCACCCACGTGAACAAAGATTTCGTAGAATTGTCCAGTAAAGATGTGAGGAACCTCTTTACCAGCTTGCATTGCAGCAGCATTTTCAGCGGCAGCTTGAAGCCAGATTGGGCTCATTACTCCACCGACAATACTTGCACCGTGAAGACCGGTTGTCCATAACAATTCAACCAAGAATACAACAACTAGCATACCAACTAGTGTTCCACTTAACTTACTAATTGGTTGTTGCAGCAAGTCTCTAACAATATTATGAACGCTTTCAAAGCTAGTTTGTTCGATTCCGATACGCAATAACCAGAAAATGATGATGACAATAAAACCAGGGATTAAGGCTACGAATGATTTAGACACACTTGGAGGTACACCATCAGGCATTTTGATAATGATGTCCTTTTGAACCACGAATCGATAAATTTCTGTTGATAAAAGGGCAACAATAATAGCAACGAACAACCCGCCTGAACCTGTTAGAGCAGTTGGGATAACACCGCCAACATCTACAGTAGTCTTATCTGCAAGTGTGAATACGGTTTTAAAAGGTGTTACCATCAAGAATGTTACGAGTGAAACAGCCCCAGCAGTCAGCCCATCCACTTTATAACTTTCAGCCAGCCGGTAGGCTATTCCAAAGGCAGCAATAAGGGCCATTGTGTTAAAGGTTGCATCGAATGGATAATTCAAGATGTTTTGTAAGAATTCATTTGTAATCATGTATTGACGATTTGGGTCCCCAAACCACGGAAGCCATCTGATAACCAAGAAAATAGAACCAATAATTAATAATGGCATTGTAAGGATCAGACCGTCACGCAACGCTTGCAAGTGTCTTTGACCGGCAATCTTAGCAGCGACAGGCATAACCTTGTTTTCGAGGAAATTATTAACCTTGCTCATTTAATTCACTCCTTTATTTTTTCACTAAATTTTGGGCGAATTTCACTACTTCTGGACCATTGCACATCCCATAATGTACTGGATTGATTGCATCCACTGGAATTCCTTTTTCTGCTCCAAGTGTTTTCATTTTAGGAAGCAAGTAACGAACCTGTGGTCCAAGTAGAAGAACATCGGCATTGTCGATGTGATTATTTACTTCACTGGCACCTACTGCCCAAATTTTCGCATCGATTCCTTGATCTTTTGCATACGCTTCCATTTTTGTTACTAAAAGACTAGTAGACATTCCTGCTGCACAGCATAATAAGATATTCATTGTTGGTAATTCCCCCTAAAAGTATTTATTCAAGAGAGAGAGTCATCGCTAAAATAATTGAATAATGGCTGATTCATCTTGCTCTCTAAGTTGTTTCCCTCTTGATGTCTTAATCATAAAATAAAAACGCTTTCATTTACACACAACCTTTTTCCGTTACGCAACGGAAATGGTTAGAAAGAATTATTTGAAAAATGCAAACGCCTTCAATCTAATGCAAATGAAGGATAAGCGCAGTAGCTCATCCTTCATTTTTTGAGTTATATAATTGTCTGGCGAATTTAAATACTTCTGTACCGTTGACTGTTCCATAGTGAACGGAATTTATAACAGCAACCGGAATCCCTTTTTCATCACCCGCGCGTTTAAAATCAGGAAGCAAATAGCGAACCTGCGGACCCAGCAATAGGACATCCGCCTCATCAATGTGTTTGGATACAGTATCAATTGCGACAGCCCAAACCTTGCAATCAATCCCTTGCTCCAAAGCGCATTTTTTCATTTTGGATACCAAAAGACTTGAAGACATACCTACTGAACAACATAATAATATATTCACATTTCCCTCCAGGTGCAGCGGTTAAGCTTTTCGAAAAATTGCCTCAAATTCTTTAAATGTTTTGCATTTAATCAGCTGCTGCACCACTTGACTATCATCGATTATTTGCACTAACAAATCGTACATGCTTTGTAAATCCGTGGAGCTATTTTTTTCAACATTTAGGAGACAGACAAATTGAACTCGTTTCCCGGACCAATCAATTGGCTTTTGCAATGTACAGATTGTCCAAAACGTGGAATCTGTCTTGGGCGTTAATGGATGTGGAATCGCTACAAAATTCCCATAGCTTGTAGGCGATAACGCTTCCCGTTCAAAAACACTGTCAAGATACTGGTCATCTACAAGTCCGAGTGTTAGCAGTTTGTCCCCGAGAAACTTCAGGACCTCCTCCTTGGTGGCAAAATTCATTTGCAGGAACACCAATTCTTCCTTTAGATACTTCAGTCTTTGGTTAAGGCTTTCGGTAATGACCATTTCAATCTTATCCAAATCCGAACCGCCAAGAATGGTATTGACTTGAATGACCGGGATCGGCATATCCTGGGGAATAGGTATAGTACTAATCAAGAAATCCAGAGAATCCAGAGGAATTTTGCCAATTTTATAGAAGTCGGTCGTACCGACAATCTCAATTCTCGAACCGAACTTCGACTGGATTTTCGACGCAAGGAGCCTTGCGCTTCCTACACCTGATGCGCAAACGATCATGCATTTTTTCGGCGTGTTGTCGATTTTCTGATTTTCCATGGCGGCCCCCAAATGCAGCGCCAAATAGCCCATTTCATTTTCATTAATATCAATATTAAGTCTTCGCTTCAGAACAATCCCGGCAATGACGGCAGCCTGGAATGCCGCCGGGTATTTTGCTTTAATATCGTCAAGCAGTGGGTTCGGCAAGTTAATCCCATAATGGAAGCGATGAATCGCCGGCCGTAAATGCAGGCTAAGCGCAACAAACAATTCATGGTCGTCCTTAATATTTAAATGAAGATCATCGGCAACAGTATCAATAATTTCCTTTACTATTTCATATATTTGCTGATCGATGATTCCTTGAATTTTTGTTTCATCCAAATGAAGTTCGGTCACCATTTTTGTACCTAGCAAATGAATGGTTATATAGGCAATTTCCTCTTCAGGAAAAGCTACGCCCAATTCACGTTGGAGCTCGTTAACAATTTCCTCGGCAACTAGATATTGTTGTTGCTTTTTCAACTCTGCCAATTCCTGCGTAACTAAGGAAACATACTTTTCATTTTTGATTCGATTATAGGCGATAACGATATGTATGACCAGATTATTTAACCCAATATCAGATAAGGCGATATTATGTTGAATTATTCTATCCAAGATGATCTTCCTAATTGTATCTAAATCGTCTTTTAGAAATAACGGAACATGGTTGTTGTCAATATCCATTTCATTTTCGATATTGTTAAAAATATGATCAGCTATGCATAAACGCAGATTAAATTCTTCACCCTTTACCTTTAAGCCAAAATTCGGCTTGCTCTTCAATGAAATTCCGTAGCGGCGAAAAACGTCTTTGACATCCTTAAGGTCGTTTTGAAGGGTGGACTTACTGATAAATAGTTCATCAGCGATATCATCAAGCTTTATATATTCTTCCGACAGCAGCAGCCGCTTGATGACATAACGTACCCGTTCCTCCGGCAATGTTGGTACCTCACTATTTTGCTCCCGTTTGTTATCTGCCGCTTCTTGTAGTAATTGGCGGAATAAATGGTCATCTTGCACAATCAACTGATAGCCTGTCCCGCGAATTGATTTAATTTCCGCACCAAAGTCAGCAATTATGGACTCAAGCTCCCTGACATCATTTCGAATTGTCCTTGAAGTGACATCAAGTACTTTGGCCAAGTATTCACTTGTAACTGGAGTATCCGCTTTCATTAGCTCACGTATAATAACCGTCATTCGAGTGTTTAACATATTAAAACCCCCGCTTCTGATGTCAAATGCCGTCGTTTTTTGCATTTAATCATATCATACCATTATTTATAAAGGTGAAACACCGCAAAGTCGTTTCAATATGGTGAAAAATGATTTTTGGGTTATGATATGAATGAATGATTATTTTTATTTAACGAGGTGCCTAAGAAATGACAAACAATAAGAGTTATATAGGGTATATCGGAACGTATACCAAAGGGGAAAGTAAGGGAATTTACACATTTATGTTAAATACCCTAGAAAGAAAAATAGAGAATGTGAAGCTTGCCGCAGAACTAAGTAATCCTACATATTTAAATATCACTAAGGACAATCGCTATTTATATGCTGTTGCGAAAGAAGGCAGCAATGGTGGAATTGCGGCTTTTTCAGTCGGAGATAACGGGGAATTGACAGCTATTAATCGTGAAGTGAGCGAGGGTGCTCCTCCATGTCATGTGAGTGTGGATAGTGCCAGCAAGTTTGTGTTTGGAGCCAACTATCATAAGGGCTCAGTTGAATCACATTTGGTTAACCCAGAAGACGGTTCGATTTCTCCTGCTGTATCGGTGATTAAGCATGAAGGCCGCGGTCCGGACCCGCGCCAGGAAAAAGCCCACACCCATTATGCCGGACTAACCCCTGATGAAAAGTATTTGGCGGTTGTCGAATTGGGTACTGATGCATTAATAACATATAGCGTCGGCGACGAGGGGACCTTAACGAAGGTTCAGTTGCTGCCTCTGAAAGCTGGAAGCGGACCGCGCCATCTTACGTTCCATCCTAATGGAAAATGGGCTTATCTGATGACAGAATTCAGCTCGGAAGTCATCGCTTTAAACTACGATTCCGAAACGGGCCATTTTTCCGAGAAGCAATATATTTCGACTTTGCCAGGGGATTTTACGGGAAATAACCAGGGCAGCGCGATTCATATTTCCTCGGACGGCCGGTTTGTGTATGCGGGCAATCGCGGGCATAATAGCATTGCCGTGTTTAGCGTTGGCGGAAATACCGGTGAACTAACATTTGTGGAACATACTTCAACCGAGGGCGACTGGCCGCGGGATTTTGCGTTGGACCCTTCCGAGAAGTTTATTGTGGCTTCCAATCAGGAATCGGGGACTCTGGCGCTGTTTGCAAGGGATGAGGAGTCTGGGCGGTTGACATTGCTGCAGGCTGGGGTTAAGGCGCCTGAGGCGGTTTGTGTGAAGTTTTTGCATGTATAAAAATTCAAAAACAGGGTGAGCGGGATGCTCAACCTGTTTTTTCATAACATATCATTTAGCTTTTTGTTTTATACCCTTATAATCTTCCATGCTGTTATGTCCATCAGCATTAATCCCTTCTTTTTTTAAAACCTTCTTTAGTGTTAAAAGTAAAATTTTAATATCTAGAGCAATCGATTGATTGTTTACATACCAAATATCCATTGCAAATTTATCTTCCCAGCTGATTGAATTGCGGCCGTTCACTTGTGCCCAACCGGTTATTCCCGGCCTGACTTCATGTCTTCTCGCTTGTTCTTTTGTATATAATGGTAAATAATCCATTAATAAGGGACGTGGTCCTACTAAACTTAAATCTCCTTTTAGAACATTAAATAACTGCGGCAATTCATCCAAACTATACTTTCTCAACTTAATCCCTAATTTAGTCAAGCGAAAACTTCCAGGTAGCAATTTCCCAGATTCATCCCGTTTATCTATCATTGTACGGAACTTATAAATATTAAATGGTTTTCCACGAAGCCCTGGCCGCAATTGTTTAAATAGGATTGGCCTCCCCATACTAATATGAATCATGATCCCGATAACTAACAGTAGAGGGGAGAAAATAACAATCAATATACATGATCCAAACAAGTCTATCATTCTTTTCAAAATGATCACTCCTAAAAAATACAGCTTTGCACTTGGAAAATTATTCTCAATAGAGAGCAACTTAAACGAAATAAAAATCCCTTAATAATTTTATGTTGGGGAGTCTGCCAGTAATTCCTTTTTTGCTCTATAAATAGGAAAATATGTTTCGTTTACATTATAGCTTCTTCTTACTTCATCCACGATTTTACAGTACCTTTTTTCGTCATATACCTTCTTCCCCACATAATAATCTAAATGATTTGCATTTGAGAAAGAGGATTTAAACTTAAATAAGCCATCGTTTTCCTGATAGCCGCCTCCTAAATGAAGGAGCGATGCCCCTTTTGATTTACAAAATTCAATCATATAATCAAATAGCAAGTTATTCGGTTTAAGATGCAGGCCAGATGTTTTTGAAGCACCCAAATGATAATGCGAGTACTTTGGTCCATTCATAACCATGACTCCAGCAATTACCTCACTGCCTGATTGGGCAAAAAGTAAAAAGGTTTCACTTTTATTGCTTTTCTTCATTTGCTGAATAAAGTATTCTTCGCTGAAGTAAAAATAGCTGTCTGCTTTGTTCCTATCCATTGTTTCTTTATACATGTCAATAAAAAGGCCGATATTTTTTGGGGTATTGTCTGCTAAATAACAAAAAAGCCCTGCATTTTGGGCTTTTTTTATATTTCTCCTTGTCATAGATGAATATTGTTTTTTTATTTGATCCAAGGGGGCGGTTAAATCAACAGCTGTTGTTTTTCTGATATAATCCACATCCATAATATTTTTGCAAACTTCATAATTTCGAATAACCGGATGGAATCTGATGGTTTCCGTAATGATTTTGTTTTCAATACAATAATCTGTAAAACAATAATAAAACGATTCAATCGATTCCTCGCGTCCCTCCAGCAAAGGCCCCCCATAGCCATAGGGAGTGACAATATCATAAATTTCTTCGCCCGCCCAATCTACTTTCCTTTTTATAAATGGATAGAATATCTTTGATAATTCATCTTTATAAAAAGCAGCACGGAGCTGCCCATTTTCCATTTTTGCGAATAAACTGCCATATTCACGAGTATAGTAGACATCCGGGTCATTGAAGGTTTTCAATAATAATTCCCAGTCGAGCGGTGACTCGATTACTTGAAAATAGTAACTCATCTTTTCACCTCATATTACAATAAAAAATCTAGCTCACCTGGACACTAATATAATCAGTCATATGATTCATTTTATCTTTAAGTTCTTCCAAACTTTTGAACTTCAAAAACACAAATCCTAGCGCCTTTGTTCCGTCAGTAAATACCTCTATCATGTCGCCTTTTTCCTTGTAAATTTCTCTATGAATAATATGATTTTCAATTCCATTCTTGAATAGAATAGCCTCCAATTTCCCCGATTTTGCGGAATGGACCGTGTAGCTGAAATAAAACTCCTCCGTAGTAGGCTTATAATTTACATCAAGCTCATTATTGCCTATTGCAGCCTCTACAGTTGCCCCTACAAAATCAATTTCTGTTATGATTTTTAAAAAGTCGGGGATTAAATTCCCGCCATTCCTCGGTCCAATATCAATGAAGTAAATCTTTTCATCGCGGCCAATAATGGCTTCAATATTTAAGGCGCCCGTTTTAAGGTTTAACCTATCAATCAGTCTTTGAAGCTCTGAACGGACTAAACTTGCTCTCGCTTTATCCAGAAATAATGGGTAACTTTTACCTGCTGGAACATTGGGATTTACCTGATTATTTCTGTGGCAATTTAAAAATCCGCAAAACTCAAGGCGGCCATCAATTATAAAAACATCCCCGCCAATTTGATAATCATGGTTCTTCTCGATAAATTCCTCGACAATGACCGTTTTTTCTCTTGAATTCGAAAGAGCTTTTTCAAAGGCCCCCTCAAGATCCTTTATCGAGTCAACACGAGTGACTCCCTTGCTGCCTGATGAATCTACAGGCTTTAGCATGATAGGAAAGTGGAAGTTACTTAAACCATTCTTTGCTTCTTTAAAAACTTTGTAGCTTTCTGCCCTTGGACAAGAGAATCCATTTTCGTGCAGAAATTTCCTGAATTGCTCCTTATTTGTTAGAATAGATACTGATTCATACGGATGGGAAGGCAAATTTAATTTATTTGCTACATAGGCAGCGATTGAAGCAGCAGTATCAGAGATAAAAGCAACAATTCCATCAATTTCTCTTTTCCTGGCAATCTTCAAAATTCCCTCTTTATCAGTTGTACTTATACAATAATACTCATCCGAATATTTTTGACAGGGTGTATTTGATTGATAATCACATAGGATTGTATAGTAACCCATTTCCTTGGCATATTTGATAGCGGGAATTTGTTGAGCAGTACCACCTAGAAATAATATTTTTTTCATAATTACACTGCTCCTCTTAACCTTATATTCTAAATTGAACGACTAACTCTCCGATTAGTTATCTAAAGCAATAGATCTCTTCATTAAAGAACTGATTAATGGATTCCTTTTGTCTCGCAAGAAAATATTTATTACTATCCATAGCTACAATACTGGGGCGTTCTTTAAATAAATGGCGGATTAAAAACTATTGTATAAGCTCCTACATTCTCGAATATAATAAAATCGTTAACTTGAGGTAAATACCAATTAACATCGTGGGCTAAGTAATCTTTTTCCATACAGGTGTATCCTACTATATTAAAAGACTCTTTTTTTCGGCTAATTCCGCTGCTTTGTCGTAGGAACTTGATTGGAAGGTTTTTTTTGTTAAACACAGGTTTAATATTATGTACACTTCCATCCACCACAACAAATTTGTGATCCCTGACCTTATTGGTTCCAATGACTTTTGCGGCAAATACAAATACATTTGCAACCATCGAAATTCCAGGTTCCAATATTAAGGTTGGTTTATTTTTGTAATGGTTAAATTCTGTATTCATGATTTTACACACTGCCTCTGCGTACTCTTCAAAAGTAGGTGTATTTTTTACTAAAGACTTAGGTACTTCCCCATAAATACCACCTCCAATGTCAATATATTCGATTTCTGGAAGTTGATATTCTTTCACTATATTGCATAGCATCTGCGTAATTTGTGCGTATGTTGTAACTCTCCTGCCATTTGTGGAAAAATGACCATGCAAACCTGCAATTTTTATATTTTTTATATTTTTTAGCTCATTAATAACATGCATTAAATCCCCATTTTCCGAATCTGCTTATTTCATAACCATCTGCAAGTGGATTTACTCCATCTGCAGATATATCGAAGTTAACTCTTAATCCGATTTTAATTAGATTAGCAGGGTTTATCATAGCATATTCTTTCACATAATCTATTTCATATAATGAATCAACATTCATTTTACTTTCATTTTCCAAAGCATAAAAAATATCTTCCCGGGTCTTTAATGGTCCATTAAAATAATTTTTTCCGGTTCAACACCAATTTTTATAGCCAAATCATATTCCAATCTTGAAACAACCTCGGCGTGGGCACCAAGTACTGATAATTCTTTACACAAAATAGGAAGATAATTTGTCTTATAGGAATAACCGATTACAAAATTTTTGTATTTACTTTTGAAGGCATGATAAATTTTTTGGTAGTTGTCCCGTAATTTTTTCATATTCAGGATGTAAAAGGATGACCCATATTTCTTTTCTAATTGCTTCATTGTATAATAATTTAGTTCGACAAAATCTCGGTTATCACCTTGAACTTGATGCCTGTCATTAACTTCATTTAAGTTCTGCAACATTCCCCCCCCTTGCATATTAGTTCTAAATATTCCGACTATTCAACGAACCCATCATCCTTTATTAATATGGCTCCCGCATTAATATATTTATTCTTCCCAACAATTACAGACCTGCTGGATTCCCTTGGTGCATAAATTGAATGCTTTTTTATGTTTTTAAAGGTATTCCCCTTAATCTTTAAACCATTTACAAATTTATTCTGATCATTATCTGTCACAATTCCATATTCAAAGTTAGTAAATGTATTGTCAATGAAGCTCGTATTTGAAATATCTGTAAGTCTTGCATTCATATAGGCAGCTTTATGGGTTTTTGATTTATTTTTAAAAGTATTTCTTTTGAAGGTTGTATCATTTGAACCTAGTAGGATTCTAACCGCATCCCCCCCATTAAGAGTTACAGTGTTATCCGAAATGGTCAATCGTTTGGAATTCATTCCCCATGTACCCTCAATGACAAATCCATCATGGGAATTAATTTTGTTGTTATAAAAATTCAAATCTTCATTCTGGACCCAAATGTAAATATTTGCCACATTAAAGATATTATCATGGATTTTTGCACCCTTAGTCACCATGACAAGAAATTCGGCATCAGGACTATTTACTGTATTATTATAAAATTCAATACCATTAAAATAGTTGCCTTCTCCCCATCCACCACGAAGTTCAATTGAATAGTAGTCAGGTTCCTGATTTGTCTCAAATGTATTACTATAAATTTTTGCATCTGAGAAATTTATTTCTTCCCAGGGCTCAAAATGCAGTACCGGCCTGCCCGTATTAGATTTACTTAAATTGTTATAGATTTTTACATGGTTCACCTGTTCAATAACAATGTTCGACCGATGACAATCTTCGATGAGGTTGTTTGATATTGTGATGTACTTACTTGTTTTCCTTGAACCTGAAACCGATACTCCATCTCCGACAGCATTCATTAACCGATTATTGTCAATAACTATGTTTTTGCTATCAAAGATGAATATGTTGTGCATATGTTCATTTCCAGTTTTATTCATCTCATAATTTCCATCAATAGTGATATTCCGGATTTTTACATTTTCAACTTTTTCAACAGTAACTATTCTTGACCAATCAGGGGCATGATCGATTAATTTAATCTTAACAGTGTCTCGGCTTTCTCCGACTAAATTGACATTTGATTTCAGATAAATAGGCTGTAAAATATAGGTTCCCGATGGAATGTAAACATCTCCGCCTCCATTTTTTGCAACGGCATTAATCGCCTTTTGAAATGATATGGTGTCATCACCTAATCCATCACCTATTGCACCGTAATCCATTACACTGAAACTTAATGTTCTGTTTAACTGTTTAGAACAAGAAAACAGTAAAAATAGTGGAAGAAAACCAAGAATAATAAAAGTTATTATTCTCATTTTATGCTCCCATAAGGATAAGACATTCCAATGATTAAAATTCAAAAAATGTAATAATATCTCTTACAGATTCAGCAATAAATACGTTTTTACTTTTACAAGCTTCTTCTTTATTTTGAAATCCATATCCATACGTTACAGCAATGAAGTCCATTCCCAGTTGTTCAGCCCCTCTTGCATCATAAATACTGTCCCCTATCATGATTGCTTTTGAAGGATCACTTTGGCCTAATTCCTTCAAGCACATGGAAATGATATCGGACTTAGAATGTGTATCTTTTTCATCAATCCCTTTTATTGAATTAAAAAATTTTCCAAGGCCAAAGTGATTCAAAATTTCTTTTGCAAAGGCATCCATTTTTAAAGTAGCTACCGCAGTTTGATAATTTGCTTTTTTCAAATAAACAAGTAATTTTTCTATTCCACCATAATGCTTTGTCTCATATAATCCTTGTTCTTTATATCTTTTCCGATATATTTCTACCGCAATTCTGGCTTCATTTTCAGAAAGGCCGCATTCTCGAATAAAAGAATCCAAGAGTGGCGGACCAATAAAGCTTTTTTGCTTGTCAGGCGATAACACGGGAGCACCCATTTTTTTCGCTGTATAACTCGCCCCCAACATGATACCTTGAGAAGTATCGAGTAAGGTGCCATCTAGATCGAAAATAACCGTAGAATATTTCATAGCTCCTCCACTTAACCCTATTGCATAATAGTATCAATAGCAGTATCGCTATAAACTGTCTTGGTAATAAATTGAATATTGATTTTCCTCCCAAGCAATAACAAGTAATCACTAATCTCTTCATTAATCTTTATCAGATTTTCCATACCCGCATTATTGTTCATATCGGCAGAAAAATAGTTACTGTTCTTATTTATGCTAAAGCCGTCAAAACCAGCCAAATACAAACTTTTTACAGATAAATGATGAAAAAGATTTATTAACATTAATCCGGCATTATCTGAAATAACAGGATTATTAATAAGTAAATCTGAATAATTAATAGTTAACGAAGGAACTTCTTTAGATTTAGTAATATTTGATGTCGTGATTAAAGCAGTTATTTCAACATTATCAGTTAATTGGTCTGCGATACTTTCAAAGCGTTTTAGGTTGCTGATAAAAACTGCATCAACTTTATATGAATCAGGGATAAAATTGACACTACATACAAAGGGATCATATCGATTAATAAAATTATTTATCATTTCTTTTTCCAGCTCAATCGACTTTCCGGGCCCAATAATAAGTATTTCCCTTCCGGATATCATTTCTTTTATTAAGTGTAGGTCGTCAGCATCATATACAAAGTTACTCTGATAGTTGATATATAAATCTTCAATAAAGCTTTTATCATAGAGGTCTCTTTTTTTAATGGGTAATTGTTTCAAGATGGTATTGATTGCTTTTACAGAGATTGTCTGTTTATTTAGTAAGTGGGAAGCATAATTAGGATGGCAGCTATTAACTGCAGCAAGATAATATGGTATTGAATACCCCCATTTTGTCTCAGTGAAAATATGGCTTAAATGTTCATCTATGATTTCTAACAAAGGGATGGTATCATACCTTTCTTCTATATTCTCGTTAATATAATTTGTAACAAGCTCTGTGCATAGATTTCCTGCGCCTCTTCCCATACCCATTACAGAAGAATCGATGATAATATTCCTTTTTGTATGAAGCATCAATAGTTCCTGTGCATTGGAGAAAGATAATTGAAGGTTATTGTGTGAATGAAACCCAATGGATATGGACTGAACCAAATTATTATCCAGCAAATGAAACATTCTGAGCAGGTCGTTTTTATACATGATTCCAAGGGTATCTACCAGGTAAAAAGCATACGGTTTCAAATCATTAACTTTCTCCACTAATTCCAATAAGCCTGAGTCAGAATAACTTGTGGTTCCGACCGGTTGAATAAATACCTTATATCCCTTTTCGATTAATTGCTTTCCATATATCAACGCTTCTTCTACTTCATGTTCATGAAAAGTCAATCGAATACCATCAATCGAACGGCCATTACAATCAGAAATTTTATCTATTGGGATATATGGCTGCGCGATCATTCCAACATAAGTTATGTTTTCACTTTTTGGCCCTATATAATCTATAATTCTTTCTACTCCTTCAAATAATGACTTGTTAGGATCAAAATCGCCTTCTTCAATAAAGCCGCATTCAATAATATCAATTTTGGACTCTGTTAATTTTGAAATGATTCTTTTTATTGTTCTTTCTCCAAAATTCCACTCATTAATATAGCCACCATCACGAAGGGTACAATCAAGAATCATAATTTCACTCATAGATATATTCTCCCTGTTCTAATTGATTATTTAAAATCAAGTTAACCGCCTCTAAATCCTTGGGAGTATCCACTGATAAAGTCTGAACCTCTGCCTCAATAAATTTAATTTTTTGCCCATTTTCCAAAAACCTAAACTCATCAATATCTTCAGCAGATTCTAAAGGCCCCCTTTTGGCTTTATAACAGAATTCCAGGGCGCTTTTTGTAAAACATTGGACACCAACAAACTTCTTATAAACAAAATTATATGTCCCTTTTGGATACGGAATGGGGCTTCTTGCCATGTATAATCCATAACCGTTTATATCCGTTGCAATCTTTATCTTGGAAAAGTCAACTGCTTCCAGGGGGTTCTTAAGTTCTGTCATAAGATTGGCAACAAACAATGAATTGGGATCTATCGCTTTAGGAATAATCTTCCTAATCTCTGCAGCCTCAATTAATGGTTCATCACCATTCACATTAATATAAAAATCCGCATTTACTTCTGTAGAAACCTCAAACAGCCGATCTAAATGAGTTTTGTGGCCGGGGGAGGTCATAATCGTTTTCATTCCATATTCATTACAAACATTTTGAATTCGTGGGTCATCTGTTGCAACATAGACACCATCTAATTCAGCTACCATTTTTAGTTGCTTATGAACCCACCATATCATCGGCTTTCCGCAAATGTCCGCTAAAGGTTTTCCCGGGAATCTTGAAGAATGATATCTTGCAGGAATAACACCAATAATTTTCATATATTGTTGACTCCTTTGCCCATTATATTTTTACTCAACTGCTGCTAATTTTTTGTAAATATCTTTATTCCTTACGATATCTTCTAACCTAATACGCTCAAATACTTCCAATTTTCCTCCTCTAGTTGCATTTTTTATTGCAACACCATTTTCCTTAGCAAATTTCTCGGCAGCTTGAAAACCCAACAAAGATAGTTCTAAATTGGGTAAATTCAGCCCTATATTGTTATCATTGGAAAAATAATCCTTAACCCCCTCTGTTTTTGTAATTTTTCCCCCATGATCAACTGTCAAGGAATAATTAAAATCAACCCCAAGAAGATAAATTTCCTTAAACCCCATATAGACAGCTAGTTGAATCGCCCCGTAAGTAACTGAGTATCCTTCATATAACTGCCTGCTGGCATCTGTACTAAATTTCGGCAAATTAGGATAAAAGTTTGTTGACCGTAAAAAGAAATAGATAGCATCGTTAAAAATTGATTTATATATATCTTGAACATGTATTGTTAAAAACTTATAATTTGCCACAACATTTTTAGCCTGGTCGCGTATTTCCTTAAGTACGGTAACATCCTGACCAATGTAATACGTCGGCCGCCATTCTGTTCGATCAAAGATATTGAAAATTCTATGAGAAGCAAAGGTAGTTTCGTCTTTTATGAGATTTAAATCCTCAGGTGTCAAACTTGGACCGTTGCCAATAATAAAACATCTTTCTCCGCTGTGTTTATTTTTAAATGTTTTTATTTTTTTAGATGAATTTGAAAGATAGTATTGAATTTTCCTCTTGATAAAAACAAGACGGCTACGGACTTTTTTCAAAAGTTGTTCGCCATACATCATTTGTTTTACACCTTCTTATTAACCAGGATACCCGACACCCTTTGCACCATTTCAATGACTCCTTTTGCAAAATTATTATCTTGTGTGATAGCTATTTTGACTTGCTTGCCAAATATGATATTTTCTTAGGGTATTTTTGGGGATTAACATGACAAGTAATGGTTTAAAAGCTAGAAATCTTTTTATATAGGGGATCTTAAGGCGTTTACATGCATTAAGTCTAACCTTCGTCTCCGTTAATCTAAATCTCCTGCTTTTCCGTGTATAGGAATCTTTATCTTCACGAAAGTAAATTAATGGCTCCTCCATATTTTCGAGAGTATAGCCCTTTTCATAAAACTTCAGCCATAAATCATAATCTTCCAATCGTTGTTTTGTAAATTGGTTATCGGAGTACCCGCCCACCTCAAGTAATCTATCGTGTCTTATTATGACAGTAGGGTGTATAAAAGGCGTACCCGTTATCATTACTTCTTTACCCGGTTTCTTATTTAATTGCCTTTCGCCCCATACACCATCATCATCAAATAAATATGCCCCTCCGCCAGATGCATCACATGCATGGGCCATCATATAGTTAACTTGTTTCTCAATCCTGTTTTCGAGCATAATATCATCGCCATCATGGCGCATAATGTAGTCACCTGTACAGTGCTGCAAACAATGGTTAAGTGTCTGAGCAAGCCCTTTATTCTGCTTATTTTTAAGTAATTTTATTCTTCCATTATTCTGTGCATACCGTTCAGCTATTTCATATGTTCGATCAACAGAACCGTCATCACACATAATTAATTCCCAATTGCTGTATGTTTGTTTTTCGATTGACTCAATTGACTCGGCTAACACCTGCTCACAATTATAGATCCCCATAATGATGGATACTTTCTTATTCAAAATGCCACCCCGTTAACTCAGTTTCTTTAGATTGTCGGGAGTTTGAATATCAGCGTAAATACTTACATTATTTATTAATTTATGTTTAAGATAAATTTCCTCAAGCTCTCTTATAACAATATCTAGTGAATACTGTTTTATCAGTGTCCTGCTATTTTTACCATACCTCTGCCTTAATTCATTTGAGTGGTAAAGCCTCTCAATAGCATTGGCACACTCCCATGTATCATAATTAATAACTAAGCCATTTTCTCCATCCGTTACTAAATCACGATTCCCCCTGCAATTCGTTACAATTATTGGCAATCCTGTCGCCATAGCTTCCATGATGCTTACAGGAAGACCCTCACGCCTTGATGTTGAGACTGCAATATCGGATATAGCCATCAAACTATGAACATCTTCGCGAGATCCTAAAAAATGAACAGTTTCCTCCAATTTGTACCGGCTCACTAATTCCTTATAATGATTTAAAAGATTTCCGCCACCTACAAGTAAAAGTTTTATATTTTTAATTTTCCCCTTTAACATGTTTACCGAAGTTATTAATAAATCTTGATGCTTGTTATGATTTAGTTCTCCCACATAGATTAAAATAAAATCTTTGTCGTCATACCCATACTGTTTCCGCAAGTAAGTTTTTTCCTCTGTGGGGCGTGGAAAGAATTTATTCAAATCAAGACCGACTCCATTTACTTTAAAAACAGAATCACGTGTTTTGATATTTAGCTTTTTAGCCGCATGATAATCCTCATCATTAATCGTAATGATTCCATCCGTCCATCTTGCAGCAATTTTTTCTAATGGATAATAGATTGCCCAATTTTTCTTTGGGGCACCTTTAAAAAAGTGAAAGCCGTGCGCAGTGTAAAGTAATTTAATATTCTTGATGCTGCGGCAGGCTAGTCTAGTTATAAATGCAGCGACAGGAGTATGAACATGAACGAACTCATATCCGCCACCTAAAATCGTTTTTTTAATTTTCTTGTACGCAGTGATGTTCTCTTTTTTCAATGGATTCCGTTGAAACTCTATTTGATGTACATGACAACCAAGTTCAAATAATTTCGGGCTTACTGCTTCAACGGTATTAAAAGCAACTCCAACCTCATTTCCCTTTTCAATCAGAAATTTTATATGAGGAATTAAAAAGGCATTAACAGTATTAGAAATTGTGGTCACAATTAAAATTTTCATATACCTTCTCCTTCCTTTTTGATTCATTGATAAAAAAAGAGAAAAGAAAAAAAACCTGTTTACACAGGTTTCGAAAGTAAATCTCACATATTATGATTTATTACTCTTTCATTCTTTCTAGTTAAGAACCGTTTAAATAATGGGGAGATGATATCCATGACAACTTTTAATTCTTCGACTCTTGTAAGTTTACAAATCCCTATATAATAGGCGGGACCAAGCATCAATTGAATGATTAATTTTAAATAATGATTTACCGGTAAAAAGACACCGCTTAAATAAACGACTACTCCCATTGTAAAAGTGATGATATAGATATGAGTGATATCTTTTATATGTTCAATTGTCGAGTAAGCAATCTCCCTGCCGCCAAAATGGCTATTTAACATAAAATCAATATATGTTTGCAAGATAATCACTCCAATTAATCCAATAACACCTATCTTTAAAAAAACAGCACCTATGATTAACAGAGTCAGGGTTACCTTTCTTGTGATATTCAACTGTAAATAAAGATTTGACTTCCCTTTCACTTGAAGAATATTTAAATCAATCGCGTGCAAAGGGTATAACATTCCTGCAATACATAATAATTGAAAGTAAATCACCATCGGCATCCACTTTTCTCCAAATAAAACATAAACAAGCGAATCTCCAATTGCCGCTAAGCCCACCATTAACGGGAAGTTAATAAACGCTGAAACTCTTATAATTTTCTTAAAACTATACTTAAGCCTTTCATCTTCATTTTGGATCGTGCTAAGTATAGGGTAAGTCACCCGCTGAAGTGCTGATGTTATTGACAGTGAGGCTGCCTCGGTGATTTTTACCGAATTTGTATAATACCCAAGTTGAGTAACTGAATAAATCTTCCCAATGACAATAAAGTATATATTAGAGTAGATGACTGAAAGTAATCCAGATAGCATAAGGTTTGAGCTAAATCCAAAAAACCTCTTTAACGAGTTAAACTCAAAAATTAGCGAAGGCCGCCATTTATTAAATATCCATAAAAATATCAATTGAAAAAGCTGCAACGATAGGGTTTTAATTACTAGACTCCAAACTCCTAATCCCCATAAGGCAAAACCGATGGCGATTACACCTGATAATACACCTGAAATTATGTTAATGATCGTTTGAGATTTAAAATCAATTTTCTTTGCAAGCAGTGTTCTCTGGATGATACTCAGCGCATTCATAATAAGGCTTAATGAGAGGACTCTAAGAATCAGAATGATCTGCGGCTCATTAAAAAATGCACTAACCATCGGGGCTAAGCCATATAGAACACCATATAACAAAAGAGACAACAACAAATTAAAATAAAAAATAGTGGAATAATCCGTTTGAGTGGCATCTTGCTCCCTAATCAAGGCTTGAGAGAAGCCACTTTCAATAATGATATTAGAGATAAGCACAAACACCAAGATCATTCCAATAATGCCGAAATGTTCCGGAAGCAATATTCGAGCCAGAATAATTTGCAAGATAAATTGAATTCCCTGGTTCGCAAATTGATCACCAATGCTCCAAAATACACTCTTTATGGCTTTTTGTTTTAGTAACCCTTCTTTAGGCATTTTTATGTCCTCATTTATACTTTTTGGCTTTCCTAAAGCTTCCCCCATCATACTTTAAATGATTTATATTGCAAGCTCCGAAAGGCACGAAAAATTAACAAGTAAATGGCATATACTTTCCACATGCTCCTCTAAAAGCTCTCCGTAAAACGGCATTGCCAAGACTCGCTTCGCAGCTTTTTTAGCTATAGGCAGATTACTTGCCTGTGATGAATCTAAATGCTGATACCATTTAAAATCACTGCATAAAGGATAAAAATATTTCCGAGTAAAAACATTGTACTTCTTTAACTCTTCATGAACCCAATCCCTCGATTTTCCGTACCTTTCTTCATCAATTTCGATAACAAAATATTGATAACTATTACTCATGCCTTTTAATTGAGTAACAATTCTAATCCCTTCAATTCCATCTAAATTTTTCTCATAAACTTCCTTTATTTTTTCTCTTCTCTCCCTTTCTTCTTCGACCAATTTTAAAACTTCTAAACCTATCGCTGCCTGGATTTCATTCATTTTTGCATTTAATCCTGAAAGAACGACCTCTTCAGGGCCAGCTATCCCAAAGTTTTTTAGTAAATCCAATTTTCCTTTCAAAAGGTCACCTTTAAACGCCAATGCACCGCCTTCGACAGTATTAAAAAGCTTTGTAGCATGGAAACTATACATAGTCATATCCCCAAAACTTCCAATCGGTCGACCAGCATACTCTGTTCCAAAAGCATGAGCACCATCATAAATTACTTTTAATCCATATTGATTAGCTATATACTGAATTCTCTCAACATCGCATGGATTTCCAAAAACATGGACCCCGAGAATGGCACTTGTTTTTTCAGTAATTAACTGCTCAATTTTATTGGGGTCAATATTTAACAAGTTTTCATCAATATCACAAAATACTGGTGTTAAACCGTTCCAGTCTAAAGCTTGTAATGTTGCCGGAAAAGTAAAAGGGGTGGTTATTACCTCCCCTTTAATCTCTAACGCTTTCAAACCTAAAATTAATGCTGATGTCCCATTATTGAATAATGAAAGCTGTTCTACGTTTAAAAACTCTTTTAATTGTTTTTCAAGTTCTTTATGCTGGTACCCAGTATTTGTAATCCATTTTGATTCCCATATATCCCTCATTCGACTAGCGACTTTATCTAAATTAGGAAGGAGTGGTCTTGTTACATAAATATGCTCCTTAAAAGAATTCATCATGATTAAACCATCCTCTTTTGAAATAAATTATATTTTACTTTAATAAAACTGCCATATAATCTTGCTAACTTCGCAGAATAATTTGGCATGCAAAACAGTAACAAATACTTGACTTTTCTCTTTAGTCCCATTTCATTAAAAACTTTTTTGTATTTCGGTTTTTTTAATTCCTTCAAATTTCTATCGTAAATTGATATCAAGAACTCTCGATATAAAATCTCTTTTTCCACTTGATCTTTATATTTGAAATCCGAATATAAATTAAATGATTTTAAAATTTGTATATCGCCCTTATTAATAGCAATCTTTTTTGTATTTATATTTTTCATGGACAATAAACTGGTCGTCCACGATCCATGGGACATTCTATATGCAGACATAAATTCATCAATATAATAGGCATAGCCATGACTTGAAAGTATTAACGCTAATGGATAGTCATACACTGAAGATGTAAAAAACCAATTGGGCGGGCTATCCATAAGATATTTAGGATATATCATTGAGGATGAATGCATAAAACCTCCTCCACCAAATACCAGGTCACCAGCTGAATATTTATTATTATTTTTACTCGGCCTGACAAATGTACCTAGGGGTCCCTTCTCATTATCAACCACTTTTGCAGCATGAAAACAAAGTGTACACTCAGGATTTTCTTCTAAATAGTCTACTTGCTTTTGAAGTTTATAAGGGTCGGTCCAATAATCATCACCATCACAAATGGCAATATATTTCCCCTTTGATTGTTCATGCAGTTTTCTTACATTTCCAATAAACCCTAAGTTTTGCTTATTAGCTATTAGTTTAATTTTGTCTGGATATTTATCTCTATATAACTCAACTACCTTTTTGGTATTATCTGTACTACAATCCTCGCCAACAAGAATCTCGTAGGCAAAATTTGTTTTTTGAGCCAGGAAGCTTTCTATCGCATCTCCGATCATATCTTCTTGATTAAAGGTAATACAGTTCACACTTACCAATACACTCATTAATCCCCCTCCGATTCAATATTTCGATTTAAGTATGATTTACCCGTTGTGCGTTGGCAGAATAGATTAACGCCCCTAAAATTAACCAAAGTATCCGGGCACTGTTTAATGAGATTGCCATTGACCCAACCAACAGAATGATCATAAAATCCCGCAGTATTAAATTGGTTTCTGTACGGTGAAAGTCAATAAGTGACACTTTCCCCAGCAAAAAAAATACATAACCAAAAAAGCAAGTGGTTAGTGGTATTCCCCACTCGGCTAATAGCTGCAAAAAGGTGTTATGGGCCAAGTTTCCATATTGAAACATTTCCCCGGTAAGTGAAGTATAAGTTCCAATTCCAACTCCCAAGAATGGTGACAGCTGAATGACTTGTAAAGCGACGTTCCAAGCATCGCTTCTTCCAGAACCACTTTCAGAGACGGCACCAGTTATATCTGTTAATAGTTCTTGAATTCTAAAAAATGAAGGTATACTGGAGGTTAAATGATACATGGCCTTTTCAGATATACCGAAAAGTAATGGTGCCAATAAAATCAAAAACACAATAAAAAACAGGTGAACGACCACTTCACCTGTTCTTTTCTTTTTCAGAAACAAATATTCTATTAGTCTTAAAGCCAAATAACAAATCAGAGTAATAATTCCTGTTTTTGATCCTGAAGTTAGAACTGCAAGAAAGGTTATGAATACAGCCAAATACTTATATCTCGCCTCTACAATTTTTGATCTGGTAAAATACACAAGACCCGTAATCTGCAGGACTGAATAGTAATTCGGGTCAATCATCAGCCCCCTAAACCGGGTACCTCCAAAGAAAAGAATATTTGAAAAAACATTAATACTGAATATTGTAAAAATAATCCCCAAAATTCCCACTAAAATAGAAAATAATGAATACCATTTTATTGTTTTATCTAAATAATTTATATTTGATAAATTGTAACCAATAAGAAAGTAGACAAAACTGGCAGAAAGCTTAATGTAGTCACTAACAATGGCAGCAGGATTTGAATTAGAATTAAATTGAATAGGAACATAAATAACAGCAGTTGCCAGAACAAGGAGCGAGACAATAATAAAAAAATTTAAAGGCAGTGTTGGAATAATTAATTGGTTTCTAATTACCAAGTTAATAAAGACCATTAAGCAAAAAAAGTCAGCAAATGAAATGTTAATACCCAATATCACCTGAGATTGGTGCAATAAAATTGCCATCCAAAAGAGTATGACTGGTAATAGCACGTGGCTATTTTTTTGACTCTGCCTTAGTTCAAGCGAATACCTCACACGCTCCTAACACCATCTTTCTTACTATTTTATTTCAGTCATTAGCCAACTTCATTTTTAAGAGTTCGTAATAATTTCAAAAAATACGCAAGAACCTTTTCCTAAAAGGTACTGGCTGCTCAATGTGTACGTTTTTCCCTGTTAAAAGCAATTCAGTATTTTCTTTGAGATAAAAAGTATGATGAATTCCAATTTTATTAGTGACCCATTCATAGGCTTCCTTTAGGTTACTCCCTCTAAAGTGGATATTATGAGCATCTGTTGCGATAAAATGGGCCAATTTGTGCTCGATTATTTTTTCACTAAAGGACTGAATTTTCTTTCCAAATTGCCCTACAATGCTTCCAGCAGTCAACTGGAATAATGCACCCTCTTGGGCCAAGTCAAATAAAAGATTATGATCTTCATGAAATCCTCTATTTCTCTCAGGATGTACAAATATTGGTGTTAATCCTTTTAATAACAATTCATAAACCACTTCTTGTGTATTATCAGGGATTTCTCTGGATGGAAGTTCTAATAATAAATATTTTCCCTTATTATCAAGTGTCAGTATTTCATTCCTTTCCAAAGACTGAAAGATTTCACGATGGATCCTCAGCTCTTGACCTGGATGAATCTGAAGAGGAATATTGTTCATTTCTAAAAGGGTATTATATTCTACAGCAAGTTTTAGGATTTTTTCTTTAGGATTAAAATATAAGCCATTCAGGTGATGTGGTGTTGCATATGCATGAGTGATTCCATTTTTAACAGCCTGATTAGCCATCATCAGAAAATCAAAATCATTAGGAGGACCGTCATCAATATTGGGTAAAATATGACAATGTATATCAATCACACCGATATCCCCCTTAAATAACCTTTTAATAATAGTAGGAATACTCGTTCTTTTTCACCACTACTCGATTCACAACAACACCGAGAATTCGAGATTTAACCTTTTCCAGCATTTCTTTTGCTTTGACCGCTCGGTCTCTATTGGTTTTTTTACTAGACACAACCATTACAACTCCATCGCATTTAGCTGCAATGATTTGCGGATCTGTAACTGCCATTACAGGCGGGGCGTCAAACACAACAAAATCAAACAAGCTTTTCAATTCTACCATTAGTGTTTCCATTGCTTTTGAATCCAGCATTTCTGAGGGATTCGGAGGTCTGGGGCCGCTGGTTAAAATATGAAGGTTTGGAATAAATGTCTTCGAAATGGCTTCATCTCTACTGATTTTCTTAGTTAAAATACTCGTTAGTCCTTCAATATTACTAACCCTAAATGTATAATGGACCGTTGGTTTTCTTAAATCGGCATCCACTAGTAAAACCCGTTTTTCTTGTTGTGCCAGCATAATCGCTAGATTGGCTGCAGTTGTAGATTTTCCATCACCGGGTTCAGGGGATGTAATCAAAATGGTTTTAATATCTTGATCAACTGCGGAAAATTGAATATTTGTCCTTATCATCCGGTATTGTTCAGTGATTGGTTGACCTGGATTATTGTAGGGGGCTAAATTCACAGCATCTTTCACTTTATTTTTCAGACTACGTTTCAAGAGTTTCAACTCCCACATTACTTTTTTCTGCGCCCTTTTTCCCTTTTTGCTTTGGCATTATCTGTACCTCCCCTAATACAGGAAGCCCCAAATAAGCTTCAACATCCTGACTATCCTTTAGAGTTTTGTCAGATAACTCCAGCAATACTGCTAAGCCTATCCCAGCCAATATGCCTACCACAATGGCAATAGTATGATTAAATAATGGCTTCGGATTCACAGGAACTGGATTCTTCTTTAACTCTGCTTTTGCAAGTATACTCACATTGTCTACATTCATGATTTTTTTAATTTCGGTTTGAAACACTTCTGATACGGTATTGGCTATGTTTACTGCCCTTTTCGGATTGGAATCCTTAACCAATATAGAAAAAACCTGTGAACTTCCTTGGTTGTTGACAGAAATATTTCCATTAAGCTGCTCAACGCTTTGATTGACTGCTAATTTATCTATTACCTTTTCCAGGATCACCGGACTTTTGATGATATCGGTGTAAGTGCTGATTAACTCGACATTATTTTTTAATTGCGAAAGATCTATCTGATTTTCAGATGTTTTTTGATTGACAAGAATTTGTGTAGAAACCTGATACACTGGTGTAATTAAATAATATGTAAACATAATACTAATCAACATCGTGATTAATATTGTGAGAACAATCCATCGCCAACGTTTCCTAAGGATTTGAAAAAAATTGAAAGCACTTATTGTTTGCCCCATAAAAACCTCCATGCATACGATAAATCAATTTATTATTTTTAAAATCCGCCGCTCATTTGCCCCCGTAATTTCAGTCTGTCATTTAATCATTTCAATTCAATTAACGCTTTTTTAGCCCGTTGCTGATGGTAACTTTTATACAGTCAATAATCCTCTTCTGCTCTCCTAGAGTCATATTAGAACCTGACGGTAAACATATTCCTGTTTTAAAAAGTTTTTCAGATATATTCTCATTCTTGCTATGCGAATAATACTTATTCTTCGTAAAAAGGGGCTGCATGTGAAGGGGTTTCCAAACATGTCTTGCTTCAATATTTTCCGACTCTAAGGATTCAAGTAATTCATTGATTGACACACCCAATGCTTCTTCATCTATCGTTAAAGCAGTTAGCCACCGGGTAGAAAATGAATTTTCTAACTCAGGCATTAATGATACAGCAAGAAACGGGCCTAATTCTTGTTGGTAGATTTCAAAGATAGCTCTTCTTGCGGCAACCCTTTCCTCTAATACCTCCAATTGGCCTCTGCCTAATCCAGCTAAAATATTACTCATTCTATAGTTATAACCAAGTTCACTATGCTGGTAAAAAGGGGCCGGGTCTTTTGCTTGAGTTGCCAGGAAACGTGCTTTACTAAGAGCGTCTGTGTCATCGGAAACCAGCATCCCTCCACCTGAGGTTGTAATAATCTTATTGCCATTAAACGAATAGATTCCAAAATCACCAAACGTTCCACTCGCTTTTCCTTTATAAGTTGCACCAAGGGATTCTGCCGAATCTTCAATAATGGGAATCTGATATTCTTTACAAATAGATACTAGTTCATCCATTTTGGCGGACTGTCCGTACAGATTAACGATAATCACTGCTTTTGGAAGTTTACAAATACTTGCTGCCTCTTTAAGAGCTTCCTTAAGTGCTGATGGTGACATACTCCAAGTAACAGGTTCTGAATCGATGAAAACAGGGTCTGCACCTAGATACAATATGGGATTTGCACTTGCAACGAAAGTTAAACTTGAGCAAAAAACCGTATCCCCTTTTTTGACGCCCAATAAAGAAAGTGCCAAATGAATGGCAGCAGTTCCCGAACTCACAGCTACTGCACCTTTGGCACCAACCAAACTAGCAACTTCCTTTTCAAATTCATCTACATTTGGTCCTACTGGAGCAACCCAATTAGATGCAAATGCTTCTGATATATACTTCAGTTCTCTGCCGCTCAGATGAGGAGGAGACAGAAAAATTCTCTTTTTTACTGATGTGTGCTGCAATTTGACACCTCCTATTCATAAACCAAATCAGTTCATTATATAGAAACAGAAACCTTTGACCATTCCTCTTTTTGATTGGCAAGGCTAATCAGTTTTTCTCTTATTTCTTCTTTCTCCATGTTTAAGAAGTTTGAAAGGAATTCTTCGATTTCCTTAATATATAGTTTTGATGTCTTGCCAATGTAAATCTTGGGATAAATTTGTTCCTCATGTACTTCATCTTCTTTTAGTAATTCTTCAAATAGCTTTTCTCCAGGCCTAATCCCTGAAAATTCAATTCCAATCTCCTCCACTGAGTTCCCCGATAATTTGATCAAATTTGTTGCCAAATCCACTATTTTAACCGGTTCCCCCATATCCAAAACAAATATCTCCCCACCCTGGGCAAGTGCGCCAGCCTGAATAACAAGTCTTGAGGCCTCTGGTATGGTCATAAAATAACGAACCATGTCTGGATGGGTAACGGTAACAGGGCCTCCCTTTTCAATTTGTCTTTTAAATAAGGGAATGACGCTGCCTCTGCTCCCTAAAACGTTGCCAAACCGAACTGCAACAAATTTTGTCCTGCCTTCTTGGCCCATCCACTGAATGATCATCTCAGCCAATCTTTTAGTTGCCCCCATAACACTAGTAGGGTTAACAGCCTTATCAGTAGAAATCATCACAAATGTTTTAACCTCATTTTCAAGTGCCGCATTAGCGACGTTTAGTGTGCCAATAAGATTATTTTTAACCGCTTCCTCCGGGTTCCGCTCCATTAAGGGAACGTGTTTATGTGCTGCAGCATGATATACCACATCGGGGCTATATGTTTTCATAATTATATTCATCTTCTCAGAATCCTGAATATCAGCAATTTCGGTTAAAATTTCGATCGGGGTTTCTCTAAAATACTCCCGAAGCTCCAGTTCAATTGAATATATACTGTTTTCACCATGTCCTAACAAAATTAAAGTTTTGGGATTGAAACGGATAATCTGCCGGCATATTTCAGAACCAATTGACCCTCCAGCACCTGTAACAAGAACTGTTTTTTTGGAAATGCTGTTCGAAATAGATTCGATATCCAGTTCAATAGGTTCCCTTCCCAATAAGTCTTCAACCTGAACATCTCGGAATTGATTCACTGATACCTTTCCCGTAACCAAATCCTCCAATTTGGGCAAAATTTGGGTTTTAGCGGTTGTTTTGGCACATTCCTTAAAAATGATATTTAATTGCCTTTTACTAAGTGATGGTATGGCAATGATGATATTTTCGATTTTCAGATTTTTTACCGTTTGTTGAATCATGTTAACGCCACCGACTACTGGGATACCGAGGATATCCAGTTTTTGCTTATGACTATCGTCATCGATAAATCCAAGCGGACAAAGTTCCGAGCATTGCTCCGCTAATAACTGCCTTGCAATCATGATCCCTGCTGATCCGGCGCCAATAATCAGTGTTCTTTTTTTACTTTGGTTTTTTTGTGAATAGAAGTCACGGAACAATCTGAAGCAAAACCTTGAACCCCCTATTAGCAAAATATGGAGGGACCATGTTACTGCAAGCAGCCGAAAGTAAATTTCAGAAAAAAACAACTTCTGCATAAAAGCGGCCATTATTATAGTAGCTGTGACTACCTTGAAAATAATCACCAATTCTCCTATACTTGCATATTTCCAGGCTTTTTTATAAAGTTTGAAGAAAAATGACAAAATATGATGACTTAGAAGAATGATCAGAGAAGTGACTGTAATCGGAATCGTGATGACATCAAATGTGGCGTCGACCAAAAATCTACTTAAGAAAACTACAGATAAAACAATAAGCGAATCTGCAAGGAATAGCAGAGACAGCCGTTTTCGGTAGGTCATGATCTCTCCCCTTTATTGGGTTTGTATAAAAAATGTAATTAAAGACTATTATGATTTGGCTTAAATAAGCCAAATCATGATAATCTTTAATAGTTTGGGGCATCTAACCCCCCCTCACATCACACTCTCGACGACTAGCGTCTAAGGTTCCTTCAACCCACAGTATGACCGAGTGTCTCCATTGATAACGGAGAGGAGACATCACCAAACAATTAATTTTTTATATCAAACCTTTTCGACTTAGAGAGTCAAATAAATTCGTTATTAAGAACATAATAACCCTTTCATCCGAAAATTACAAATTATAATAAAATACAAATTCATCCACACACACCCAATTTTCGCCAATTTAAACCCGCACCCCCACGATATGTTGCTCCTTTAGAAAGATATAAGTCATATATAATTGTTTTATTTTAAATTTCATCATCTTTCGCACGAAAAGCGACGATTAAATATTCTTTAAAAAGAACACAAACTCGCGTATAATATTTTTAAGATTGTTACCTCTATAAGGAGGATATTCGAAAAAATCCAACTAAATGCTTCAAAATACCCACCATTGCTAGAAATTTAAGACTTCCGCAACATACCTCAATGTCTATACGCTCTCAAAAACTTTGATATATGAGGAGAATATTATGATTGGAGACCGGATAAAAAAATTAAGAAAGCAGAAGGGGATTTCCTTAACGGAACTCGCCGCGCTTGCAAATATCTCAAAATCCTACCTCAGTAATATTGAACGGAATTTAAATTCAAATCCCTCCATTCACTTTTTAATGAAATTGGCAAAGCCCCTGGATGTCTCCATTGAATATTTACTAACAGGAGCTGAAGTTGAGAAAACCATCGATCCGGAAAAAGCCACACTTGATGATGAATGGCAGATCATTTTAGAAACTGCCATTAAAGAGGGAATCAACAAAGAAGATTTTCGGGAATACATCAACTATATTAAGTTTAAAATCTGGGAAAAGAATAAAGCGGATCAATAAAAGCGCTTTCTTTAAAAATGTTTGGCAAATGCATTGACACTACTCTTTTGGTGTAGTAATTTTATTAATAATCTAAATATTGATTTTCTTATCAAGAGAGGTTGAGGGAAGGGCCCGATGACACCTCAGCAACCTTCAATGACTTGATCATTGAAACGGTGCTAAGTCCTGCAAATGTTCGAGTTTGCGAGATAAGAAGAATGACCGAGTGAATAGTGCTTACAAAAGTCTTCTTCTTATAGAAGGCTTTTTTATTTTATTTGCAGATTTTAACACCAAAATACATTAAAGCCTAAAAGCGATTTATACCTACACAAGGAGTGTGCGTCATGTACAAAATTGATACAAAACTTGCCCAAATTGGAAATCGCAGTGAAACTGCAACAGGGACAGTGAATCCGCCGGTTTATTTTTCAACAGCCTATCGGCATGAAGGAATTGGGCAGTCCACCGGATTTGACTATTCAAGGACGGGGAACCCGACGCGCCAGCTCCTTGAAAAAACAATTGCTGAACTGGAGGGTGGCGACCAAGGCTTTGCCTGCAGCTCTGGTATGGCGGCAATAATGACGGTGCTTTCTTTATTCCAATCAGGGGATGAATGGCTGGTCAGTGAAGATTTATATGGCGGCACGTACCGCCTTCTCGAAAAAGGCTATAGAAAATACGGCTTAACAACCCAATATGTAAATACCTGTATTCCGGAGGAGATTGAACGGAGGATCACCCCGCAAACAAAAGCCATTTTTCTGGAGACCCCGACTAATCCCCTCATGCAGGAATCGGATATTGCTGCAGTTGCCGAGATTGCCAAAAAACATGGGATTCTGCTGATTGTCGACAATACGTTCTACACACCTCTGTTGCAGCAGCCGATTCAGCAGGGTGCAGATATCGTTATTCATAGCGCCACCAAGTATCTGGGCGGCCATAATGATGTTCTTGCCGGACTAATTATCGCCAAAGGCAAGGAACTTTGTGAAGATTTGGCTCTTTACCATAATGGCGCAGGTGCTGTATTAAGCCCATTCGACTCTTGGCTGCTGATGCGCGGTATGAAGACTTTATCACTCCGTTTGGAACGACATGAAAAAAATGCAAAGGCCATCGTTGAATATCTATCACAGCACGAGTCAGTTACTGACGTTTTATATCCAGGCCGCGGCGGGATGGTTTCCTTCCGTGTCAAAGACGAAACCTGGGTAAATCCGTTCCTGCAGAACTTAAAGCTGATTTCCTTTGCAGAAAGCCTTGGCGGCACCGAAAGCTTTATTACGTATCCGGCCACACAGACACATGCCGATATTCCTGAGGAAGTCCGGATTGAAAAAGGCGTGTGCAATCGACTATTGCGTTTTTCCGTGGGAATTGAGGATGCAGAGGATTTAGTGGCAGACCTCCAGCAGGCGTTTGCCAATATTCATGAAGGAGTGAGAGTATAATGGATTACGAGAAATATAGTTTTGAAACGAGGCTGCTTCATAATCGCCATAAGATAGATGCCGCGACTGGGGCTGTCAGTGTGCCAATTCAGCATGCTTCCACCTTTCATCAATTTGATATCGACCAGTTTGGAAAATACGATTATGCACGGAGCTTAAATCCGACGAGGGAAGCACTCGAAGATGTCATTGCCGAACTGGAAGGCGGCGTGAAAGGCTTTGCTTTTTCCTCAGGAATGGCAGCCATTTCAACTGCTTTCCTACTGCTTTCTTCAGGTGATCACATTGTCATCACGGAGGATGTTTATGGCGGAACGTTCCGGATGGTTACCCAAGTGCTGTCAAGATTAGGAATCCAACATACTTTTGTCGATATGACTGACCTGGAACAGGTAAAACAGGCTATCCGCCAAAATACAAAAGCTTTTTATGTCGAGACGCCTTCCAATCCTTTATTGAAAGTCACGGATATTAGAGCAATCAGCCAAATGGCGAAAGAAATAGGGGCGCTTACGTTTGTCGATAACACGTTTCTGACGCCCGCGCTTCAAAAGCCGTTGGAGCTTGGCGCGGATGTCGTGCTTCACAGTGCAACCAAGTTTTTATCGGGTCATAGTGATGTCGTCGCCGGTCTTGCCGTAGTGAAGGATGAGGACTTGGCGAAACAGCTTTACTTTTTGCAAAATTCCTTTGGCGCGATTCTTGGCGTTCAGGATGCCTGGCTCGTGTTAAGAGGCCTAAAGACGCTTCATGTCCGTTTGAAACAGTCACAAGAATCCACATTAAAGATTGCAAGATTTTTAGAATCACATCACCTTGTAGAAAAAGTCTATTACCCGGCTTTGGAACATCATCCTCAGCGTGAATTGCAAGCCGCCCAGGCAAGCGGGGCAGGAGCCGTACTTTCCTTTGAACTGGCAAACGAGGATGCGGTCCGTACCTTTGTATCAGAGGTGAAGATACCGGTCTTTGCCGTAAGTCTTGGCGCAGTAGAGTCGATTTTATCGTATCCGGCGAAAATGTCGCATGCGGCGATGCCGCCAGCCGAACGGGAAAAGCGCGGCATCAAAAACAGCCTGCTTCGGTTATCCGTTGGACTGGAAAATCCCGATGATTTAATCAAGGATTTCTCCCAGGCTTTTGAAAAATTACAACAGAAGAACTTAGTACTACTTCAAGGAGAATGACCATGAGCCTTTTAGAAAAATTGCATAACCAAATCTTAATTGCCGATGGCGCCATGGGAACGCTCCTTTATTCATATGGGACGGATTCCTGCTTTGAGGAATTGAATTTATCTCATCCCGATCAGATTCAACATATCCACCAGGCCTATATAGCTGCCGGGGCGGATATTATCCAAACCAACACCTACGCCGCTAATTACTTGAAGCTTGGGCGTTATGGTTTGGAGGATTCAGTGAAGGACATTAATAGTGCCGCTGTCCGTAATGCAAAAAAGGCTGCCGGAAATGCCGCCTTTGTTCTCGGGACAATGGGCGGCAACCGCGGCATTAAACCAAACTCTATTCCTATAGAAGAAATTAAACGGAGCTTTCGCGAACAGCTTTATTGTCTGTTATTAGAAGAGGTCGATGGGCTGTTGCTAGAGACATTTTATGACCTTGAAGAGCTTGAGACGGTGCTGTCGATTGCCCGAAAGGAAACAAAGTTGCCGATCATTGCCCAAGTTTCCCTTCAGGAACCTGGTAATTTGCAAGATCAAACACCTGTTAACGAGGCGTTAAAAAGGTTGGAGACCCTTGGTGCCGATGTCGTCGGCCTCAATTGCCGACTTGGCCCGCACCATATGCTGCTTGCCCTTGAACAAATTGAATTGCCAAAGCACGCATTTCTTTCTGCTTATCCGAATGCCAGCCTTCCCTCCTATACCGATGGAAAGTTTCATTATGATGGGGATGCGGAATACTTTCGCAGGTCAGCACACGAGTTTCGCCAACAGGGCGTCCGGCTTTTAGGGGGCTGTTGCGGAACGACACCGGAACACATTCGTGCGTTTTCCTCTGCATTGAAAGAAACTGCCCCAATTACAGAAAAAGTAGTAAAATTAAAGACGAAAAACATTATTGTTGAAGAGCAAAGTGTTGATAGGGACTACGCTCCTCTTCAGGATATTGTCAAGGAAAGACCATCTGTTATTGTCGAATTAGACCCGCCAAGAAAACTGAACACGACCAAGTTTTTCGAAGGCGCTCGAGCTTTGAAGGAAGCAGGAATCGATGCGATTACGTTAGCCGATAATTCGCTTGCGACAGTCAGGATTTCTAATGAATCATTAGGGTATCTGTTAAAATCAGAATTAGAAATGAGGCCATTAATTCATATTGCCTGCCGCGACCGTAACATGATCGGCCTGCAATCACACTTAATGGGGCTGCATACGCTTGGCATGCATGATGTATTGGCCATTACCGGCGATCCGGCCCGTGTCGGCGACTTCCCTGGAGCCTCTTCCGTTTATGATGTTTCCTCGTTTGAACTGATTCAAATGATCAAACAGCTAAATGAAGGGTTGTCTTTTTCCGGAAAAGACCTTGGGCAGAAAACGGCGTTCAGCATTGCTGCCGCCTTTAACCCGAATGTCCGGTCGCTTGAAAAAGCAGTAAAACGCCTCGAGAAAAAGATAGCTTTCGGTGCTGATTACTTTATCTCGCAGCCTGTTTTTTCAGAGGAAAAATTACTGGAAATTCATGATCAGACAAAACACCTGGATGCACCCATTTATATTGGACTGATGCCGCTGACCAGCAGCAAAAACGCCGAGTTCCTTCATAATGAGGTTCCTGGCATCAAAATTGCCGATTCTATTCGCGACCGGATGGCGTCATTGTCCGACCCTGTTCTTGCGGCACAGGAAGGAATCGCCATTACGAAATCGTTAGTCGATACAGCACTGGATTTATTTAACGGAATCTATTTCATTACACCATTTTTACGTTATGAGCTAACCGCTGAACTGGCACTTTATGCCAACCAGCGTGCTCGTGAACTGAGGGGGAACAGCTATGCCGAGACCACCATTTACTGAACAATTGAAAAAACGCATCCTTGTCATGGACGGGGCAATGGGAACCATGCTGCAGCGAGCCGAGCTTACTCCAGAAGATTTTGGCGGTGAGGAATACGACGGCTGCAACGAAAATTTAAATCTAACTGCCCCTTCGGTTATTGCCGGCATTCACCGTGAATATTTAGAGGCCGGGGCTGATATCATCGAGACCAATACGTTTGGTGCTACCAGCATTGTCCTTGATGAATATGGGCTCGGGTATAAAGCCTATGAAATTAATAAAATTGCAGCTCAGATCGCGGTGTCGGAAGTGGTGAAGGCCTCCACTGATGATTGGCCCCGCTATGTCGCCGGTTCGATGGGACCAACGACAAAAACATTGAGTGTAACCGGGGGCACTACCTTCGACGCACTTGCTGCATCATATGAAGAACAAGCACTTGGTTTGATTGACGGCGGAGTTGACCTGCTCCTGCTTGAAACAAGCCAGGATATGCTAAATGTCAAAGCAGGCTTCGTCGGCATTCAAAATGCTTTTACCAAAACAGGCAAAACACTGCCGTTGTTTATCTCCGGTACGATTGAACCAATGGGAACCACTCTTGCTGGCCAGACGATTGATTCGTTTTTCATTTCGGTTGAGCATATGAATCCTGTGGCAGTCGGCTTGAACTGCGCCACCGGACCGGAATTCATGCAGGACCATGTCCGTACCTTGGCGAGCCTTGCCTCGACCGCGGTCAGTTGCTATCCAAATGCCGGCTTGCCGGACGAGGAAGGGCACTATCATGAAACACCGGAAACCCTTGCGAAAAAGCTGGCTGATTTTGCTGCCCATGGCTGGCTCAATATTGTCGGCGGCTGCTGCGGAACAACCCCTGACCATATTCGCGCTATTTCTGAAGCGATGAAGGAATTTAAACCGCGGGAATTTTCCGCTAAACCTGTGCACATGGTATCTGGGATTGACCCGTTCATTTACGACGATCCAACTTTACGGCCAATCATGGTCGGCGAGCGGACAAATGTCATCGGATCCCGCAAATTTAAACGCCTGATTGCGGAAGGGAAATTTGAAGAAGCAGCCGAAGTCGCCCGGGCGCAGGTGAAGGGCGGTGCGCATGTCATCGATATTTGTCTTGCCGACCCGGACCGGGATGAGCTTATCGATATGGAAAACTTCATTAAAGAAGTCGTCAAAAAGGTCAAAGTGCCGCTTGTGATTGACTCCACCGATGATAAGGTCATTGAAAAAGCGCTAAAATATTCGCAAGGAAAATCTATTATCAACTCGATTAACCTTGAGGATGGCGAAGAACGCTTTGAAGCGGTTGTTCCTCTTATTCATCGATACGGCGCTGCTGTTGTGGTCGGAACGATTGATGAAAAAGGAATGGGCGTCACGGCTGAAAAGAAATTGGAAATTGCCAAGCGTTCCTATGACCTGTTAGTCAATAAATATGGTTTGAAACCGCAGGACCTGATTTTTGACCCATTAGTTTTTCCGGTTGGAACTGGGGATGAGCAATACATCGGTTCTGCTAAAGCGACTGTTGAAGGAATCCGGTTGATTAAAGAACAGCTGCCGGGCGTGCAAACGATTCTTGGAATCAGTAATGTTTCCTTTGGACTGCCGCCGGTTGGCCGTGAAATTTTGAATTCTGTTTTCCTATATCATTGTACACAGGCAGGACTCGATTACGCGATTGTTAATACCGAAAAACTCGAGCGATTTGCGTCGATTTCCAAGGAAGAAGTCGCACTTGCAGAAGCCCTTCTGTTTGAAACAACCGATGAAACCTTAGCTACGTTTACCAATTTTTATCGCGATAAAAAGAAGGAAGCGAAAGTGACCGGGACGGATATGACCCTTGAGGAACGCCTTGCCTATTATGTGGTGGAAGGTACAAAGGAAGGTCTGCAGCCTGATTTGGAATTAGCATTGGCGCAATATCCTGCCCCCCTCGATATTATCAATGGCCCGTTAATGGACGGGATGAAGGAAGTCGGCCGGTTATTTAATGACAACCAATTGATTGTTGCCGAGGTACTGCAAAGTGCCGAAGTTATGAAAGCGGCGGTTTCTTATTTGGAACCGTTTATGGAAAAAGGCGACGTGTCTGCTTCTAAGGGTAAGGTACTGCTTGCGACCGTTAAAGGCGATGTCCATGATATCGGCAAAAATCTGGTCGACATTATCCTTAGTAACAACGGTTATAATGTAATTGACCTTGGGATTAAAGTAACTCCGGCGGAGCTGATTAAAGCCATTCGCGAGGAAAAACCGGATATTGTCGGTCTGTCTGGACTGCTGGTTAAGTCCGCTCAGCAAATGGTGTTAACCGCACAGGATATGAAGGAAGCTGGAATCGACCTGCCGATTATGGTTGGCGGTGCCGCCCTGTCACGGAAATTTACTGATACAAAAATTTCCAAGGAATATGACGGCCTCGTTCTATATGCAAAGGATGCGATGAATGGCTTAAGTCTTGCAAACCAGCTGCAATCCCCGGAGGAACTTGAAAAGCTGATTGCCGAAAAACAGGAAAAGTTGGCTAAGGTGGATGTGCCGCTTGATTTGCCTATCAGGTCGGCGGCCTCGGTGGCCGTCAAGCCAAAACCGGCAGTCTCGACCACGGTGCCAGTGTTTGTTCCGAAAGATACAAAACGGCACGTATTAAAATCGTATTCCTTATCCCATGTGGAACCATATATCAATATGCAAATGTTGCTGGGCCACCATCTTGGTGTGAAGGGCAAAATTGCCAAGCTGATTGCCGAAAAAGATGAAAAGGCTTTGAAGGTCAAAGAGATGGTCGATCAGTTATTATTGGATGCAAGCGCTAATGGCTGGATTAAACCGGCAGCTGTGTATCAATTTTTCCCGGCGCAATCGGATGGGAATAAGATTCATATCTATAATCCGGAGAATCACAGCCAGATTATTGAAACATTTGACTTCCCGCGTCAGGATTCGAGCCCGTATCTTTGTTTGGCGGACTTCTTAAAGCCTGTTGACAGTGGCGTGATGGATTATGTCGGTTTCTTTACCGTAACGGCCGGGCGGGGAATACGCGAAGTTGCTGATGGATTGAAAAATGAGGGCCGCTTCTTGGAAAGCCACGCGCTTCAATCACTGGCGCTTGAAAGCGCCGAAGGTTTGGCCGAGTTGATTCACCGGCAAATGCGCGACCGCTGGGGCTTCCCGGACCCGCTTACGTTTACGATGCAAGACCGGTTTGCTGCTAAATATCAAGGCCAGCGCTTTTCGTTCGGTTATCCGGCCTGTCCAGATTTAGAAGATCAGAAGAAGCTGTTTAGATTAATTGAACCGGGGAATATCGGCGTTAATCTCACCGATGGCTGCATGATGGAACCGGAGGCCTCCGTCTCTGCGATGGTCTTTGCCCATCCGGAAGCAAGATATTTTAATGTGTTGAGATAAGTTTTTATTTACTGGAAACCCGCCGTTTAGTTACCGCGGGTTTCTTGACAATATTTAATATATCCATTATAGTTACCTAGGTAACTAATTTTAAAATTGGAGTGTATTATGTATAGCCACGAACTCTTCCATACCCTTCACCAGCTTTCACGCCGTCTTACCAACAAACTCAATGAAGCTCTAAAACCAACAGGTTTGTACGGTTCGCAATGGGCCGTTATTTTTGTTTTAAAAGAAAAATCCTCTTTGACTCAAAAGGAATTGTCAGAATATCTGGCTGTTGAGGCCCCGCCAATGACAAGAACGATTCAACGGCTTGTCAAACAAGGATATGTGAAGCAGGTGCCCGGGCAGCATGATAAACGGGAAAAGCGTGTGGAATTGACTGACGAGGCTTTGGCGAGGTATCCAGAGTGGGAACGAATCGTAAAAGAAGTAAATAAAGCTTTATTAAACGGACTTTCAGAAGAAAAACAAAAAGAACTGCTACAACTGCAAAAAGGCTGGCTGGAACAACTTTTCTAAAAAGGAGTGCATCTAATGACTAAACCGAAATTATGGACAAAGGATTTTATCAGTGTTTCTTCAAGTAACTTTTTCTTATTTTTAACATTCTATATCTTGCTCGTCACCCTTCCAAGCTATGCATTGGATGAACTTCATACCAGCGCAACCGAGGCAGGTTTAATGACAACCATCTTTCTACTCTCCGCCATCATCTCGCGCCCTCTTGCCGGCCAGTGGCTTGAACATGCTGGAAACAAAAAAGTTTTGTTAACAGCGCTGATTCTATTTGCCGTAGCAGCGCCACTATACTTGATTCCAAAAACAGTAATTGGGTTCTTGGCAATCCGACTGTTGCATGGTATAGGCTTTGGGATGGCTACCACCGCTGTAGGCGCCATTGTAGCCGATATCATTCCTGCTGCCCGCCGAGGTGAAGGTATGGGATACTTTGTTTTATCAACAAATATGGCCATGGTGTTGGGACCCTTTGTCGGTTTGATGACCATCCAACAATGGGGCGCAAAAACAATGTTTATTCTAAGCATCGCGGTAGCGATTGGGGCCCTGCTTACTGGTTTAAGCGTCAAGATTGCAAAACCGGAACAAGATAATCAAATCGAAGTGCTTTCAAGCTTCTCGATTCGCGGCTTATTTGAAGCATCCGCCGTTCCAATTGCAATTGTCGGCAGCTTTTTGGCCATCGTCTATTCGGCACTTCTATCATTTGTATCCATCTATGCTGTAGAAATTCACGTAGAGAATGTTGCGAGCTTGTTCTTTGTTGTTTATGCGGTCGTGCTCCTGATTTCAAGACCGTTTACCGGAAAATGGCTTGATCAATATGGAGCTAACGTGATCTCCTATCCATGCATCATTCTGTTTGCAATCGGCATGTTTGCTTTGAGTCAAAGCGGCGGAGCGGTTACGTTCCTTGTTTCTGCCGGTTTAATTGGCTTGGGCTGGGGAACGCTGTTTCCAACGTTCCAAACGATTGCAATCCAAAATGCCGAGCCAAGAAAACGTGGTCTGGCAACAGCGACCTTTTTATCCATTTATGATATAGGCATTGCAGTGGGATCACTTTTTGTAGGTATGGTGGCAGCGAAAATGGACTATAGCACGCTATATTTCCTTTGCACATTCTACGTATTAATCGGGGCAGTTCTTTTTTACTTCCTGCATACGAAAAAGAAAGCCGCTGCTGAAAAATCGACAAACAGTCAGCATACAAAAGTTCAGGAAATCTCTTAATTTCGTTTACAACACTCCTACACATACTATATAATGTATTATTAACCAAATATTGGAGGAGTGATTAAAGTGGCGAAATCAAAAGCCAAGAAGCTGCGTGAAAAACTTGCCCGCGAAGGAAAACTGAATCCGGAAGCAAAGCGGAGTCCGTTTGTTTTTTCAGACATGAGAACCCGGATGACGAAAACGAAAAAGGATCATTTGTATCATTTCAAACACAAGAACCATCAATCCCAGGACGGAAGCGATGGTTCTTTTTATTTTGCCGTTGCAAGCGACAAATACTTAATTAAAATTTGCCTTTCCAAATAAAGTCTTTGTGCTTCCTCTATTGACACTGTGGCGAACTGCGTAATGGTGTCAGGCACCGCTTGGGCTAGTTTAGGGATATCTGCTGAAATGACGGTGCCGATTCTAGTATAGCCGCCTGTGGTTTGCCGCTCGGCCATGAGGATGATAGGCTGGCCGCTTGCCGGCACTTGGATTCCACCGAGTGGAACAGGATCGGAGATAATATCCGGGCCTGATAGATGTTCAAGCTTTGGGCCGTTAAGCTGATAGCCCATACGGTTGGATTGTGGTGTTATTACATATTCGCCGTTTAGAAACCTCCCGATACTTTCTTCGGTAAACATATGCTGATGCGGCCCTAGAATAACTCGAAGCCTCAGTTTCCTGTTATATTCAGGAATCAAGCTTGGATGTAATGCTCTATGTGGCTTCCTTAATACCGGGTTCCCTTTTAAAATGTCCCCCTTTTGCAATGAGCGCCCCTCCAAACCACCGAACCGGCCATTTAAAAATGTCGACTTACTCCCCAAAACAACCGGAACATCCAGACCGCCGGCTACAGCAATATAGGCTCTAGCTCCAGCTTTGCAGACCCCGACCGAAAGAACCTGCCCTTTTTTTAGCAGAAAGCTTTTCCACAGCGATACCTCATGATCATCGACCTGAGGAAAAAAATCTCCTCCACAGATTGCGATGACCATATCACGCTTTGCCTTCAACACCGGACCAACAAAGGCAATTTCCAACCCTGCTTCTCCCGGATGGTTGCCAACGAGAATATTTGCCACTTGCAATGAATAAGGATCCATCGCTCCCGATGGACTAATCCCGAATTGCTGGTAACCATATCTCCCTAAATCTTGGACAGTTGTTTGCAATCCTGGCTTTATTACTTTAAAAATTTCTGTCGACATTAGGAACGCCAGCTTTCCCTGATTGAAATATCATTATTTTTAAGTGCTGCCCTTAAGTTCCTGACGAATTCCAAGGCTTGCGGTTCGTCACCATGAACGCAGATTGTATCGGCATGAATTTCAATATCCGATCCATTTACAGCCGATACTTTCCCTTCCTTAATCATACGGATGATTCTTCTTGCTGCAATATCTGGATCATGAATCATTGCATTTTTTTCCTGCCTTGAGGTTAACGAGCCGTCCGGCTGATACGTTCGATCGGCAAACACTTCTTCGGCAACAAGGAGCCCTGCATTTTTCCCTTCCTTGACCAGTTCGCTGCCGGCAAGTCCATATAACACCAATGAAGAATCCACATCAGCTACGGCATCGGCAATTGCCCCAGCCAAGTCTTTACTCTTTGCCGCCATATTATATAATGCCCCGTGAGGCTTCACATGGGAAAGTCGGGTTCCGCATGCTTTACAAACAGCAGTCAGCGCTCCGATTTGATAAACAATCAAGTGGTAAATTTCTTGGGCTGAAAGCTGCATTTCCCTGCGGCCAAATCCCGCCAAATCCGGCAGGCCAGGGTGGGCGCCAATCCGGACTCCATACTTTTGGGCCAGTCTCACCGTTTCAAACATGACATTATGGTCACCTGCATGAAAGCCGCAGGCAATATTGGCCGAAGATATATATTGTAAAATCTCCTGGTCATTGCCAACCTTAAACGCGCCAAAGCTTTCCCCCAAATCAGCATTTATATCGATAGCTTTCAAGGCTGCTCTTCTCCCTTCAAGTATGTTTTTACCTTATATTTATTTTCCGCTGTCAATTGCTTAACCCTGGAAAACTCAGCTCCATCAATCGGATAAAATTTGATGTAATTTCCCGCAGCAAATAATACTGGCGTTTGTTTTGTGATATCGAATAACTTAACAGGCGTGATGCCAAGAATTCTCCAGCCGGACGGAACGTCAGAAGGGTAAATCCCTGTCTGGTTTCCGCCAATTCCCACTGCCCCCGCCAGTACACTTGGTCTAGGATGTTCAAGCCTCGGAACCGCAAGCTTAGCCGGCAGGCCTCCAAGATACGGAAAGCCCGGAACAAAACCCATCATATAAATCAGGTATTCCTGTCCGCTGTGAAGCGCAATGACTTCTTTTTCAGTTAAATGATGATAGTTGGCAATATAGGAAAGGTCCTCACCCGTTTCACCGCCGTATAAAACAGGTATTTCATAAACGATTGGTGTTCTTTGAGGTGAATCGCTGGAAGCGGCGAATACCTTTGCAGCCACACCTGTTAATTTTTCGTAGGAAATAACTTCAGGCCGATAATAAATGGCAACTGTTGTATATGCCGGCACCCATTCGACAATTCCGTCTATTTTTACTATCGAAAGCCAGGCCGTAAACTGCAGAATTTGATTATGCGTTGTTTCACTAATTTCATCGCCGAAATAAACCCGGATCGCCGTATCCCCAAGCGGTTCAATCTCAATCATAGCAATCTCCCATTTTCCTTTTGATTTTAAAGTATATGTTAACCGGGTACATTTCAAGTGAAATATATTTCGATTTGCAAATATTCCAAATTAAGCATTAAATTTTACATTCGTTTCGGTTTTGGCTATGCTAATTATTGTAAAAGAATAATTTGGGAGGTCTTCAAATGTTTGATGTATTGATTGTGGGCGCCGGACCTGCCGGGGCAAGTGCAGCGATTTTTACAGCAAAAGCTGGTAAGAGCACTTTAGTGATTGATAATGATAAAAGCGTAACCAAAAGAGCCTGGATTGAAAATCATTATGGTGTAAAGGAAGTAACCGGTCCGGACCTTGTGGAAACTGGTAAAGAGCAGGCCCGCAAATTTGGTGCTGAATTTACCGTTGCTACTGTAACAAACATTAGCAAAACCGATGACGGTTTCAAAGTTGAAACCGACGGAAATGAATATCAAGCAAAGCATGTGATCGTTGCAACCGGGATGTTGGCCGATCTTGCTGAAAAAGCAGGCTTAAATACTAAACCAGGTACTGAGCCAAGAGTGAAGACCATTCTTGATGTTGATGCATCCGGAAAAACAAATGTTGACGGCGTTTGGGCAGCAGGCACAATTGCCGGTGTGAGCATGCATACCATTATTACAGCCGGTGACGGAGCAAAGGTTGCCATCAACGTCATTAGCGAACTCAACGGCGAGCGTTACGTTGACCACGATGTATTAAAAGCGTAGGCAATATAATTATTAGAACCCCTTTTTGATGAAGGGGTTCTCAGGCTGTCGAGAAACTTTCGACAGCCTTTATTTTATATAACCGCTTTAACAATTCACCGCGTTAATTTGTTATAATGATATTAATCAATTCGATATGTCTGTTGATTTGCGCTCCAGGCACTTCGCTTTCCGCGGGCGTGCCTGGGAGCCTCCTCGGCGCAAGCGCCTGCGGGGTCTCCCACTGCCCCGTACTCCCGCAGGAGTCTTCGTGCCTTCCGCGCAAATCAACAGGTGTTATTAATAAGTTAAGAAGTTCAACCAATAATTATTAAAAATAAGTGGTGAATTCAATGTTTAAGCCTAAAGAGTCTAGCCAAAGTGAATTTGAATTTGTGTCTATTGATGAATTAGTTCCGGATGATCACCTTCTTCGTTTAATTGATAAATATGTAGACTTTTCATTTCTTCTTGAAAAAGTACGTCCATTTTATAGTGATGATAACGGCCGTCCATCTGATCCCCTTATAAATACAAATCTGATTCGAAAAAATGTGAAAGCTGCCCATTTTTATCCGAATGCACACGTTCAAAAAATAAGGTCAAAGTAGTAACACGACATGTTTGGGAGGAGTACAAGGAAAAGATAAGAGTAAATCGCTTATCTAAATCAGGATAAGAACTTTATAAATTAGAAAGGAAAAAATTGAGCGAAGCTTCGCAGACTCAAAAGAGCTGCATGGGCTTCGCTACTGCCGGTTGCGGGGAATAAAAAAAGCAAGTGAGCAAGCGCTTCAAACCGCAGCTTGCCAGAACATGAAAAAGATTGCGGCACATTTATTCAGGTTGGAAAAGGTGTGTTGCAATACTTCAGGTTGATTATCTCCTGTTGATTGGAGTGGAAGGTGCGAAGACTCCTGCGGGAGTACGGGACAGGGGAGACCCCGCAGGCGCGGAACGCGCTGAGGAGGCTTCCCGAACCGCCCGCGGAAAGCGAAGCACCTGGAACGGAAATCAACAGGCCCCCTAGCAGGGGCAATTTTAATAAAATCGGCCATTCAATTTCCATTAAAATAAAAAATTGCCGAGAAATATACCCTTTCTCGACAATCTGAGAACCCCTTTTTGATGAAGGGGTTCTTTTTTTGTATTAACATCTGTTATTTTATGGTAGAAATCGATTAAAATATGAATTGGGAGGAGGAATCCGGCACAAACTGCACACGTTTTACACCCTTATTTAGAAGGAGCTATTTAATGATTAAACAGGACAATACTATTAAATTGGTTGTAACCGGCTTATTACTTGCCATCTTAATGGCGGCTATGGACAATACCATTGTGGCAACGGCAATGGCAACCATTGTTTCTGACCTTGGAGGCTTTGACAAATTTGTTTGGGTCACTTCGGCCTATATGGTCGCCGTAATGGCGGGAATGCCGATATTCGGGAAGCTTTCTGATATGTATGGAAGGAAGCGCTTCTTTATTTTTGGCTTAGTTGTTTTCCTAATAGGCTCTGCCTTTTGCGGTATCGCACAGTCCATCGTTCAGTTAAGCATCTACCGGGCGATTCAAGGGATTGGCGGCGGGGCACTGATGCCAATTGCTTTTACGATAGTCTTTGATATTTTCCCCCCGGAGAAACGCGGAAAAATGACAGGCCTGCTTGGTGCTGTTTTTGGTATTTCAAGCGTCTTAGGACCACTATTAGGGGCATATATTACTGATTATATTAGCTGGCATTGGATCTTTTATGTGAATATACCGCTTGGACTAATTTCTATATTTTTAATCAGCTATTATTACAAGGAGTCGTTACAGCACTCCAAACAAAAAATTGATTGGCTTGGAGCAATCACTCTTGTTATTTCTGTTGTCAGTTTAATGTTCGCTTTGGAGCTTGGCGGCAAAGAGTATGCTTGGGACTCTGTACCGATTATTAGTTTATTTGTGAGCTTTTTTGTGTTTTTTGTAGTGTTTTTTATTGCCGAATTTAAAGCAGAGGAACCAATTCTTCCACTATGGCTGTTTAAACGGCGCTTGTTTGCAGCTTCACAGCTCCTTGCATTCTTATATGGAGGCACGTTCATCATATTAACGGTGTTTATTCCCATTTTTGTTCAAGCAGTTTACGGCGGAAGTGCCAAGAATGCCGGGTTGATCTTAACACCAATGATGCTTGGATCCGTAGTTGGCAGTTCGATTGGCGGGATATTCCTAACTAAGACGTCATACCGAAATTTAATGTTTGTTTCGATTGTTTCCTATATGGTGGGCATGTACTTTTTAGGAACAATGAATGAGGACACCTCCCGCGTGCTGTTAACGGTGTATATGATTCTAGTTGGGTTCGGAGTCGGCTTCTCGTTTTCACTATTGCCGACCGCCTCTCTTCACAACCTAGAGCCGCAATATCGAGGGACAGCTAATTCCACTAATTCGTTTTTGCGCTCGTTTGGAATGACGTTGGGGATAACCATTTACGGTACTATTCAAAATAATGTTTTTACAGATCAGCTAAAAGAGGCATTCAAAGGAATGGCTGGTGCTGGAGGCAGTGGCTTTAAAATGGGGGACCCGCGAGAAATATTCACAGAAAGCGAGCGGGTAAAGATTCCAGATTTTATTTTAGATAAAATCATACATGCGTTGTCTGAGTCGATTACATTTACATTTATGCTAACACTGATTCCCATCGCGCTGGCGGCACTCACCATTTTCTTTATGGGAAATGCACGGGTTGCGGTTAATAAAGAGACATCAAAAGGGTAAACTTAGTCCCTCCATTAGGCATAAAAAAACTTCAAATCAATCCAAAGGACGCCCCAAAAGGCGTCCTTTTCAAAAAATTAAACCTGCAAATCCTTGCCCTCTTCAGCGATATGGAACAACAGGTGGGCTAGATGATGAATCGGGCCGTACTCCTCTTCCTCACCCTCGTCATCCTGATTATAGTCAAGATCATTTAAGTAGAGAGCCATAAATTCATAAAAATCCTTTAATTGAAAGGAATAGTAAGCGTTTGGTTCCTCGCTGTCCTCCTCATATTGCGCCACCATATAAGACAGATCGCCATCAATGTCCTCTGCATCGAAGAATACGAAAAAGCCGATATTGGTATCTAGTTCGAAGAGATGACGGGTGCCGCCTTCTGATGCATTTTCAAACTCTTCCTGGTTCAATTTTTGAATCTGCATCGTATCAACATTGTCCTCTTGATGAAAACTTACCACAAATGATTGCATGAATTTCCTCCTTTAGCCTCAGCCATAACACACCATAGTATAACCAAATTCAGCTTAATCTTTACTCTCCTTCGCATCTTCCTGGTAATGCTCATTTAAATATGGATTTTCGGTAGTTGCAAAACTTACAGATAATAAACTCATTTCCGGATCCAGTCCATAATAGCCCTTCGCCAGTTCCTCCAAGTCTTCTCCACTTTGAAATTGCGGATCTTTTTCCTTTTCTGTCATATGCATCACCTGCTTTTTCCAAATAATATGTAACAGGAGAAATAAATTTATCCATAAAAATATAAAACCCCCTGATTTCTCAGGAGGATGGTTATAAATCATACCGGAGGCCAAATTGGATGATTAATAACAGTTGTTTCTTTTGCTACCGTGACATCCTGTGTGGTATTGGCAGGAGCTGCAAAAAGTAGCAAACCCAACGCAAAGACCGCAATCAGAGCCTTTTTCATCATATTTTCCCCCTTTATGTAATTTTATTTAAATAATTTACTGCTTCCAGATACATTCCTTGTTCAGTATAAAAATCTGAAAGCATTTTGTAAAAACCGGTTAAGTCTTTATAATGTTCGTTTGTTTCTTCCAAAAATGGAATCACCTTTGAGGATAGATATTTAAACGCCTTCTCAGGCGTTACTAAATGAATTAAATAAAATTCTGCCAATAAACGATACTTTTTACTACCAAGTTCCTTGGCTAAGGAACTGACTACCTGAAAGCACTCTTTGGCCTTTTCAATTTCTTTAAGTGAAAACTGGATTTCGCCAATCGTATATAAAGTAACCAAATAATGAGGATTATTAATTGGTTGGAGTTCCAAGCTTTTTTGGAAATAAATTAATGCCTCTCTCGGTTTATTCTTTTCTTTTTGCAGGTAACCCATATTGTGATAAATTTGCGGAAGCAATTTTTCCTGCTTAAGCAATTCGGCATTGCGAATCAGATGTCTGAAACATTCCTCAGCTTCTTCATAAATGTTTGATAGAGTGTAATTAATTCCCAACAGCATTAAAGTATGTAGAATCCGAAAAAAATTATGTTCATTCATAAATAGCTGCAGTGCCATTTTCCCAAAGTGAATGGCGTGGCCTGATTGTTCAAGTGAACCTTTTACTAAAGAGCGGTGGTAAAAAAACTCTGCACTTGATGAATAATTACTAGAATTAACATTCAATGTATCAAGAATTTCATCTGCTGCCTTATACTGCCCCTTCATAATTAAAAATACCGCATTAAAGTAATTATATAAATACTCTTCATGTTGGGAAAAATTTATTCGTTGTTTAAATAATAAGTCCTTTTGTTTTTCAGCTTCGGCCAAATAGCCCTTAAATAATAGATATCGATATTTATAGAGTTCAAACGTATAAATATGTTTTGAAAACGGTATAATATGTTCGATTTCTTGGAGCTTGCGATACGTTTCATCGATTTTATCGATTAAGTAATAATTGATTTTTTCTCCGAGATCCCCCAACAAAACCTGAATGTATTCCTCTTGTTCTTCCATTTCCTCAAGGTTGACATTTAAACGATCCAGCAACAAGGAGATTGTTTCGGCATTCGCTTCTTTTGAGTTGTTTTCGATCTTGCTTAAATGCGGCACCGAACAAATTCCCTTTGCCAGCTCCGCTTGGGTGATGCCTCTTTGCGTCCGATAGTATTTGATCATTGCTCCAAATTCCATATTATCACCAGGCTCGTCTATTTTTTCTTATTTTACAATAAAAGGTCCCTGACATACAGAATTTTGTCTGATAATTTCAAAATTTACCGAATTAAGTAACATGTATGTTGTAAATTCCAACAGCAGTCAAGCACAAAAAGTTGGGAAAATTTTTACTTTTCCAGTTAATTGTCGAATAAAAGGGAATATATTATTAGGAAAATAGCATCAAAAAACCGCCCTCTCTGAATGGGCGGCTATTCTAATAATCTAGAAATATCTCTTTTTCCAAAATATAAAGGCTGTTAAAGAAGACAAGACACTACAAATTACCAGCGCAATTAAAAACGCATGCGGACTGTGCTGGAATGGCAACTCGACATTCATTCCGTACAGGCTGAACACCATCGTCGGAAACGATAGAATAATAGTGATGGAGGTTAAAAACTTCATCACGATATTCAGGTTATTGGAAATAATCGAGGCGAAGGCGTTCATCATCCCGGTTAAAATGGTGTGATATGTTTCCGCCATCTCGATTGCCTGAGTGATTTCAATTATGACGTCTTCAAGAATGTCCTTATCTTCCTCGTACATTCTTACATAGTTAAACCGCAGAATTTTATCCATGACGACCTTATTTGATTTTAACGAGGTCGTAAAATAAACCAAGCTTTTTTCCAATGCCAAGAAGGCGTAAAGCTCCTTATTCTTCAAGGACTTATGAACAACACGCTCGATATCATTTGTTTTCTTATTAATTTGCTTTAAATATCGAAGATAATAAGATGAAATCAAAAATAATAATTGGAGGGCAAAGCGCGTCTTTTTAAACGTAAAAAATTCCTTTACCCGGTTTTTTCGAAATTCCTCGATAATCGGCGAATCCTTTAAGGAAACGGTAATAATATAATCATCGGTTAAGATAATTCCGATTGGAATCGTTTCATAGACGTCAAGACCTGTTTCATCGCGGACTATATACGGAAAGTCAACGATGATATAAACGCGGCCATCATCACGCTCAATCCTTGGTCGCTCTTCATCGTCCAGTGCGTCTTTGATAATATCGATATCGACCTGAGCATCATTGGACACTCTGGCGATTTCTTCAGCTGTCGGTGCAAACATATTAACCCAGCAGCCCTTTGAAATAGCTTCAACTTTTTCAAGATTTCTAGTTTCGGTGCTTTTAAAAATCTCCAACATGCCAAAACCTCCCCACCTGTTTAATTGAGGAAGCCAACCACCTTTAACAGAGTTGATATTCTTGTGCAGAACCAATTGATCAAATCCAAAATTAGATTGACTCCCCCGGGACTACTAGGGTCCGGGTCTATGGAATAACTCAACAATATCAACTCCTTTTCTCACGCATGTGAAATTAAAATAAAGTCGGCCGCTATATTAAGCAATACCTATCCATGCGGCGGCCGTGCATATCCACTACTATGATAAACCCAAATACTCGAAAGTACAAACCGGATTTTTTGGAAATTACGTGTCTTCCTGAAAATATGGGTTTAAGTGAGTAAGCACCTCTTCAATGTTATCAAATTGGTCCATCAAACGTCTTTTAATTGACTTGGCAAGGTCATGGCCTTCCTTGATGGTTTTAAAATGATCAATCGAAATGCGTAAATCCACCAAAATATAATGCCCGTGCTCTCTTGCGCGGATGCGGTCAATCCGCTTCACTTCAGGGAAGTCATTGATAATAGCAATATATTCTTGAAGCGTCTCATTGTTAATATTCCGTTCGAGCAAAATATCAAACGCTTCTGTCAGCATATCTTTAGCTATTTTAAAAATAAGGTAGGCTACAAAAATACTGGCAACCTTATCGCCAAAAAGCAGGAGCATGACATCAAATTTTTCACCCAAAATGGACAGCAGGACGCCTATAGCGGCGGCGAGAGAGGCAACGATATCCGCTTTATGGTCAAAGGCAATGGCTTCAATCGCCTTGCTGTTATGCTGCTTCGCCACCCCTAAAGAACTTCGGTACAAAATAACCTTTGACACAAAGGAGAATAACGCCACCCACACTGCCAGTAAACTCGGCAGCTCCACTTCATGAAAGAATCCATCAATTCCTTCATAGACAACATACAAGGAAACGAGGAAGAGCAAGATGCCGACGACGCCTGATACAATGACCTCTGCCTTGCCATGGCCATACGGATGCTCCTTATCAGCAGGTTTATTGGATATTTTTATGACCAACAGAACGATGACCGAGGCGACCACATCGGCGGCGGAGTGGATACCATCGGCAAATACGGCATCACTATTTCCAAGCCAGCCAATAATGATCTTGCCTGCCGTCAGGATTATATTACTAATTAAGCTAATCCAGGCGATTTTTTTCGCCAGCGATTCCCTTACAACCATGCTTACCATCCTTTGTTATGAAAACTTCACCTTATTCTTGATGCCCCTCCTCCTCCTTTTTATTCATTTCCATTTCTTCTATTACAGAAATCTTGTTAATTTGATCGTGCAAAAAATGAAAGGCTTGATCCAATTCTTCTCTTGATGGATAGTCATTTCGTTTCTTCATAATGTAGTGCCCCTTTCAAAGTAATTTTTTTTTAAGAGTAATCTTTAAAAAAAAACAAAAAATACTCCTGAAGTGATTTCATAAAAAGGAGTGTTACTAATGGAAAAAAATGAACCGAAAAAAGGTAATGAGGTTGCCGGAAGTATTTACCATACAAGCGACTATCAAAGTAATGACCCGCTTTCCCAAGGACTCGCCACTACTCATGAACAGGTGAGTGACGCCTATATGGAAGGTGAGATTGGTGCAGTCATTGATGATGTAGACGGCAAAGACATCCCTATTCCCCGCAAAGGTTTTGAGGAAGAGTAAGGTAAGAGAAAACAGCTCTCTTTTATGAGAAAGCTGTTTTCTTTTTGCCTGCTTTTATTTATCATCCTCCACATAAGGGTCATGTTCATATGCCGGCAAATCCCCAAAACTGGTCATGATTCCTTCTTCATCCAAGGCATTCTCATATTGCTCATGCTGCGGATTCGGATATACGGTTATATTTTTCCCGTACATATCATTGCCGACAAAGTTTTCAAAATCCTCCACATAACCTTCATTTTCCTCCGCCTCGTTGGACACATCATTATAATGATCCTTGGTGAAGGCAAAGTCGGATGGGGTTTCTGACGTCCCCCATTGAGACACAATCTGCCAGGCATCCTCAGCATCAAAGGCGACGTTTTCATCCTTTTCATCCATATCAAATTTACCGAATGGCGGCAATAATACCCCTTCTTCCTGGGGACGACTATTGGAAGTGCGCTGATCAGGGCTATGTTCAATGCAGCAGGTTGTATTCGGCAGGGCCTCCAAGCGTTCCAGTGGAATTTCCTTGCCGCACACCTCGCATTTACCATATGTTCCATTTTCCATAGCATTTAATGCTTTATTAATATTGTTAAGCTGCAATTTATAATGCTCAAGTAAAGCATTGTCCTTTTCTCGTTCAAAGAGCTCTGTTCCCTCATCGGCCGGATGGTTATCATAGCTGGACAATTCACCGACTGATTCATGATAATGAGCCCGGTCAAAGCCAAGATTGTCATTCTGGTCCAGATGCTCCTCTAATTCAGCTTTTTCCTGCAATAATTGTAAGCGCAAATTGGATAACTGCTCGGTTGATAACATAGTTCTGCTCCTTCGTAAAAATCTATTCTAACCATGTTTTTTCACATTAACTAGTTCCTTTATAGTTTCATTTGTTTCATGGCTCTTTATGTAATAAAAAAATAATTCCATTAAAAACCTAACTTCCGCTTGGCGGGAATTTGTATAAGAAAATTCATTACGAGTATCTTAAAAATAAAGTGAATCAAAAGGGGAGTTTAGCGTGGTAAATTGGAACTTTGATAAATTCAGGAAGGCACAAGAGAAACATCAGGGGGAATATTTGGGGACAGATAGAAAACAGCCGCCCGGTTTAAACGACAGGGAATACAATAACCAAAGCAATACGGATAAATCTCCAGGGGCAACCGGACGTAATTTATAAACATTTTTTTACTGATAAGGTTGGGGTTCCTCTCAACCTTTTTAAATGTCCTAGTAGGAGGATTATTTTCATGGGTAAATCAACGCCCGGTGACATGAAATGGTGGCAGCTTTCCCTATTCGGTGTGGGCTGCACGATTGGAACCGGTTTTTTTCTTGGTTCGAGTCTAGCTATAAAAATGACGGGACCTTCCATTTTAATTGGTTATTTTATTGCAGCAATTGGGACTTACTTTGTTTTCGATGCCCTTTCAAAAATGACGGCAAAGGAGCCGCTTGAAGGGGGCTTCCGTTCTTACGCTAAGAAGGCATATGGACGTTGGGCCGGTTTTACCAGTGGATGGGTTTACTGGTGCTCGGAAGTGCTGATTATGGGCAGCCAGATGACGGCCCTGTCGATTTTTTCCCGATTTTGGTTTCCCAATGTCCCGCTTTGGGTGTTTGCGGCGGGCTACGCACTCCTCGGGCTCGTGGTTATTTTAATCGGTGTCGGGATTTTAAACAAGCTTGAAAATATCCTAGCTGTATTAAAGGTATCCGCCATCTTGATGTTTATTATTATTGCTTTACTGGCGTTATTTGGGGTAATCGATGGCGAACGTCCGATTCAGTACCCGGACTCTAAAAGGGATTTCCTTCCCGGCGGTGTTTTGGGCTTGTGGTCAGCGGTGATTTTTGCCTTCTATGCCTTTGGCGGAATTGAGATTCTTGGGTTAATGGCGACAAAATTGAAAAACCCAAAGGAGGCACCGAAAGCAGGCCGGGTCATGCTGTTTTCATTGATGTTTATCTACGCTCTATCGATTGGGCTGGCTGTGACCATGGTGCCCTGGAACAGATTTAATGCCAAAGAGAGTCCGTTCGTGATTGCCCTAGATGCATACAATCTTTCTTTTGTCCCCCATATTTTTAACGGGGCCTTAATCATAGCCGGGTTTTCAACGATGGTAGCTTCGCTTTATGGAGTAACGAGTGTCCTCGTTACTCTGGCCGAGGAGGGAGATGCCCCGGAAAGCTTTGCGAAGAATGGCAAGCTGAAGGTTCCTCTGCCAACCTTAATTCTGACGATGCTTGGGATTGCCTCTTCAGTAGTATCTGCTCTGGTGATGCCAAATAGAATTTACGAGTATATTACAACAGCAGCCGGGTTGATGCTGTTATACAATTGGATGTTTATTCTGGCCTCCCCAAGGAAGATCCTTAAAACCAAGGCGCGGGATCGTATGAAATATTACCTGGGCATGGTTTTAATCCTCATTGCAGTGAGCGGAACATTATTTCATGATTCAAGCCGTCCCGGATTCTTTATCAGTTTGGTATTTCTTGGGATCATCGGTTCTATTACATTAATCATGAATGCAAAATGGAAAAAGCACGAGAAACGGAAACGAGTACTGAAGCCATGGCCGACGGCGTAGCTGGCGTGATACAACCGCCAGCTTTTTTTTAACCAAATAATGTCTGGAACGCCTGAACCCCAAAGTAAACGCCGAAGCCAATCATTGAAATCCCTGAAAATAGCGAAATCACCACCAACAGCCGCGAAGTCAAAAACTTGCGGAAGCTGCTGGCAACGCCGGCCATTGTGATATCCCATAGCAGCAACCCAATAAAAATGGCACTACTGTATAGCACCAGCTGGCTTGTGTCATAAGTGGCTGCAGTCTTCGCCAGCACCGATCCGTAGATTCCCAGCCAAAACAAAATCGTTAATGGATTGGAAATCGACATCAAAAATCCGGTTAGAAAGGATTTGGTTAATGGCTCCCCGCCCCGATGCTCCGCCAAATGAATTTTTCCCGCGTTTATGATTGCTTCTATGCCGGTATAAGTGAGCACAAAAAAGCCAAACAGCCAGAGAAATGTCTGCATGAACTCCGTTTCCAGAAAGTTGACTACTCCTATGTAAACAATCAACATATATACACCATCGGCAAGCACGGCGCCGACCCCTACCAGCCAAGCATGCATAAACCCGTTGCGAATCCCCCTGTCAATCTGGGCCGCATTAATGGGGCCAATTGGTGCGGCAAGAGATAGTCCCAACAATATATAGCTTAAAAATACATTCATTCTAATCTGCCCCCCAACAGTTATGGCGTTCCAAGCCGCATGTTAAAAATTAAGCCTGTCTACCCATATGTATTCAAAAACAGGGGGGTGTACGACTAAAAATTAATTAAACCGCCCTTTTACTCAAAAAATAAGAGCCCCCCAAGCCGGGAAGCCCTTTTACTACTGACTCGTCTCAGATACTTTTCGATAATCTAATTCTTGGTCAAGAAAATGGCGTCTTGGCAACGGCAAATTTAACGTATCGATATCAACGATAAATTTAGGACGCTGCTTCGTTTCTTTATATATTTTTCCGACATACTCGCCAATTAAGCCGATTGCAATCAACTGTAAGCCGCCAATCAGCCAGATAGAGGTAATTAGCGAGGTCCAACCGGTCTCAGTATTCCCGGTGAATTTAAGGGCCAAGAAATACCCTCCGAACACCATACTCATCAGAAAGGAAACAAATCCTACAACTGACACCATGCGAATCGGCGATACAGAAAAAGAGGTGATCCCGTCAAAAGCAAACGCAAGCATCTTTTTTAACGGATATTTTGTCTCACCCGCCTGCCGTTCAAGACGGTCATAGTACACGATATCTGTGTGAAAACCGATGAGGGGCACGATTCCCCGCAAAAATAAGTTTACCTCTTTAAATTGCTCCAGTTCATGCAATGCCCGCTTGCTCATTAGCCTGAAATCAGCATGGTTATAAACGAGGTCGACTCCGAGCCTTTTCATGATTTTATAAAAGCCTTGGGCGGTGCTTCGCTTAAAGACTGAATCACGATCACGGCCTTTGCGGACGCCGTACACAATGTCACAGCCTGCATGGTATTTCAAGATAAACTCGCGGATGACTGTAATATCATCCTGCAAATCGGCATCAATGGAAACGGCGCAATCCGAGCGTTCTTTGGCAGCACTTAGTCCGGCCAGCAGCGCATTCTGATGTCCGACATTGCGCGAGAGTTTCAGGCCCCGGACAAAGTCATTTCGGAGCCCCTCTTTATAAATCAATTCCCATGTCCGATCCTTACTCCCATCATCGACAAACAGAAGCTTGCTTTGCCCGGAAACAAGCGATTCGGCAATCAATTCCTCCAACAAAAGCGTAAGCGTGGCCATTGTTTCCGGCAAAACTTCTTCCTCGTTATAACATGGGACAACAATAGTCAGAACTGGTTCCGTCATCTGTCAAATACCCCCGATGTCAATATGTCTTATATAAGTACACTTTCCAAGCTGACGTTTTTGATTGGAACACCCGCTCAAGGGTCAGCTGATTTTCTGCGGCATTATCAATGGGAAGAGCGGAAAAAATATAGCGGCCGCCCATTTCTTTAAACACATCGGTATTCAATTCCAAATTTTTCAGCCGCCGTTTCGAGTCTTTCTTGATCATGTATCTTTTTCCCAGCTGCGCCGTAAACAGGTAGCAGCGGCCGCCCCATTGGTCAAAATATTTTCGAATCGCCTTATTTTTGACCAATTCCTTTTCAATTATTTTCCGAAATTGATGTTTATAGCTTAATGGATAAAAATTGTTATAGGTATCGAGCGTGTAAAAGCCATTATACTGGGCGATAGCCGGGTGGAGTCCGATACTGGCAACTCGATACTCTTCTGGCGGAAGGGCAATATGATTTTTTATTTCTGTGAACAGTTCCTCGGCATAAAATTCTTTTACGGATGGTTTATTTCGGTAGATAATTTCATCATTATATAATCCCAAAAACAAGATTTGCATAACAGCCAGCCACTTCGCTGTTTTCGCCCAACTGCCCCCTTGAAGCACGATGATCTTTAATGCCAAGGCAAAGCTCGCGTAAATCACCATCGGCCGCAAAAAATGATAGCGGGCGAAATTGAACGTATCCAGAAAATGAAACTTTTTTGTCAACGGCAGCCAGCCCTCATAAAACCAGAACGCATACCAAAGCGATAAAAGGAAATTCAAGCTAAAAAGAAATACATAGATTTTCTCTTGCTTCCACAGCTTTTTTGAATAAACAAAATAAATGGCAATGAATGTGGCAGGCAGAATAAATAATGTATGCAAGGTCATCACATGGGTATGGCCAAGAACATAGTTTTTAAAGGTCAGCCGGACTGCCCGCCAAAACGGCAGATGGGCATGAAAGTATTCATCGCGGCTATTCGGCTCTCCTTTGAAGAGGAACGAGTAAACCAAGCGGTACTCCACCAGCATAAAGACAAATGTCATATAAGCAATTGCAGCTAGAAAGGGCAGATTCCAGCCTTTTTTGCGAATCACATCCGTCAGCCAAAAGATCCCCATTGCACTCAAGAAAAAGAAAAAGCCCAACACGATACTGGCATAGAACGGGATTAGTGTGAGAACTACATAATCCCTTACCGAGCCTTCACCGCTTCGGATATTCAAGAATGCCCAAAGCGCAAGTGGCATCCCCAATGTGCTCAGCATGCCGGATGGCCAGAATGGGGTCAAGGCAAAGGCAAGCGAGGCCGTAACATTTAGCGTGAGCCATTTTTCACCGGGTAGCAGATGTTTTTTCAGGAGCATATACATCCCGAAAAAAGCAACCACCCTTGTCAATGCCTGGCTTACCCCATAGGCAACCATGGTTGGCAGAAGGGAGTGGAGCCAGACAATCACGCTATACTCGGTTCCAAATGCATTCCGTGGCAGCACCCCATTAATGATTTGCGGGATGACCCCTTGGACACCTCCGAATATTTCTCCGCTCCGTGCCAGAACCTTATACCAGGCCAGGTTTGAATCAAGATTATCATGGACACGGATATGGGCATTTTCCTGCAGAATAAATAATGGAGAAAGATAGACCGCCAGTACAAGCAAGGCAAAAAGGATAAATCTTCGCTCTTTGGTTGTTTCCTTGATCACTTCGCTGCACCTCATAAGAAAATCGTTCATTTTCCCTTTAACGTTCGCAAAACATCTGGAATTTATTCCTTTGCCTGGATACAAAAAAACCTTCCCTAACGACGGGAAGGCTTATCGGCTGTATGATTATATGAATTTAATAGTGTATCAAGTTTTTGGCTGCATTGTACCACAGCCGGGTTGGTGTACCCGTGCTGAAAAGCCAGTTGAATCATTTCCATTCTAGTTTTTTCAATGCTGGTTAACAGGGAGTTCATACTAGTTTCCATGTCTCAACCTCTTTTCATATTTAGGACTATATCCATGTTATTAAACATAATTTACAAGTTTTGGGCAGATTATACAAGCTGGTTTTTTGAAAAGTTTCGAAGGTTTTGTGACAACAGCGCCCATATTGAAAAATAAGCCGCGGAATCTTATTAGATGATTTTTTTTCGTAAATAATAATGGAATGGATGCTGGAAATGAGGTGATTGCCCATGACAAATCGAATATTTATCAACTTCCTGCGGATGCCGCTTCTTACTCGAATATTGCTGATTGCCATTCTTGTTTTTTTGATATTTGGAATCTCCATTCATTTCCTTGAGCCTGACACCTTCCCAACGATTTTTGATGGAATTTGGTGGGCCATCATCACGGCATCAACCGTAGGTTATGGCGATTTTGTTCCTCATTCCATCTTAGGTAGACTTACCGCATTAATCCTGATATTAATTGGAGTCGGCGTTGTTTCCTCCTATTTTGGGACGCTCGCTGCTGCGGCCGTCACAAAGCAGGATGCCTTTGTTGAAGGAAAAATCCCGTTTAAAGGCAAGGGGCATATTATTATTATTGGCTGGAATGAACGATCCCGGGAGTTAATAAATAAACTTACAAAAATGCCTTATCCACAAATGATTGTCCTGATTGATGAAACCCTGGACGAAAACCCGGTGGTGTCAAGGTTTGTCCATTTTATCAAAGGGAAGGCACACGTTGACGATACGATTGTTAAAAGTGATATTAACCATGCAGAAAAGGTGCTAATTACTGCAGACCGCGGCAATAACGAGCTGCAGGCAGATATGAACAGTATTCTTACCTTGCTGACGATTAAAGGCTTATGTGCCAATGTAAAATGTATTGTTGAAATATTAACAGCGGAGCAGGTAATAAATGCAAAACGAGCTGGGGCGGATGAGGTGATTCAATCCAATAAGCTAACGAGTGTGTTTATGGTCAACAGCCTGCACACGGGCGGTGACGGGCTGCTTTCGGAGCTTGTGAACGAGCTGGAGGAAAACCGGGTCACTGCCGTTTCCCTTTCCGAGAAGGAGATTGGAAGGTCCTTTAGAGAATTGTGCGCAGCAAAGCTAACGGAAGGCTTTGTGATAGTCGGAATCAAAAGAGGGGAGGAAACCATTTTGAATCCTCCCCATTCGTTAAAGCTCGAAGAAGCCGATCAGCTGTTATTGATAAAGTGAAACTTCAATCAGTGGGAGTTTTTTCCATACCCCACTGATTGTTAGTTGAACCAATCGGACATTTACGGGCAGTTATCCCCCACCTATACTTCTTCGATTTGTCTAAGTATTAAGGTGGGGGTCTTACAGCCCGTTAATGTGGGATAAAATAAGGTTAATCCGATAGAAGCACCGACTCCAATTCTGCAACAAGAGCCTGGCCGATCTCTTGATAGCGGTCAGGGAGATTTGCATCTTTGTCTTCAGGCTCCTGAAACTGACTAAAACTGCCTGAGAACACGCCGGCAGTTCCCTGTTGGTCTATTCCTGCCTCAAACTGGTGAGACAGCAAAAACGGCCTTCCAAGCTCCACCGTGCAGCCTCTCATATCAAGCTGGCCATCGACTGCCGTAAACGGCAATCTTAAATATTGATAGCCATCATGCTCATTGATTTTGTAATCAAAGAAGCCTCGGTCATAATCCCAATTCCCGCCAATCGAATACCCGATTGGTTTTAATTTTTGTTCCAGTTTATACAAATCAAACTGTTTGCTCTCAACTTTTGATGGCAATTGAATCATCAGCAATCCCCCCTTTAAATCAATCATTTTAGTTTTCCCCATTTTGAAAAATAAAAAAAGTGCCGGCCTAAAATGGCCAAGCACTTTTTACATAGATGTTATTTCAATCGTTTTTCAAGTTCCGCTTTTTTCTCTTCAAAGCCTGGTTTGCCAAGGAGGGCAAACATATTGACCTTGTATGCCTCGACGCCTGGCTGGTCAAATGGATTGACTCCGAGGAGATAGCCGCTCATCGCGCAGGCTTTTTCAAAGAAATAGACTAGATAGCCGAAGGTATACTCATCTACAGCTGGAATTGTTACGATCAAATTCGGCACGCCCCCATCTGTGTGGGCAAGCATGGTTCCTTCAAATGCTTTATTGTTGACGAAATCAACCGTCTGGCCGGCAAGATAATTAAGGCCGTCGAGGTCGTTATCCACTGCCTCAACGGTCAGTTCATGGCGCGGCTTTTCCACCTTAATAATGGTTTCGAATAAATCGCGGCGCCCTTCTTGAATGTATTGTCCTAAAGAATGCAGGTCGGTCGAAAAGTTGGCCGATGAAGGGAAAATCCCTTTTTGGTCCTTTCCTTCACTTTCGCCGAACAGCTGCTTCCACCACTCAGAAAAATATTGCAGCCCCGGCTCATAGTTAATCAGCATCTCAATGGTTTTTCCTTTGTTGTAAAGAGCATTTCTGACCGCGGCATATTGATAGGCGAGATTTTCCTCAAGCTCGGAATGTCCGAAATCCTCCTGAGCCTTTGCGGCACCCTCCATCATTCTTTCGATATCGGCACCGCTCACAGCAATCGGCAATAAACCGACAGCTGTTAAAACGGAATAACGGCCGCCAACATCGTCAGGAATGACAAATGTTTCGTAGCCTTCCTCAGTTGCCAGTGTCTTTAACGCACCTCTGGCCTTGTCTGTAGTGGCGTAGATACGTTTGCGCGCCTCCTCGGCACCATATTTTTCTTCCAAAATTTTTCGGAAAATCCGGAAAGCAATCGCTGGTTCTGTTGTAGTACCTGATTTAGAAATGACATTGATGGAAAAATCCTTCCCATCGAGGAGATCCATGACATCTCTCATATAAGTAGAGCTAATATTATTTCCGGCAAATACAATTTGCGGAGTGGAGCGCTTTTCTTTTGGCAGGGCATTGTAAAAGCTATGCTGCAACATTTCAATTGCAGCGCGTGCTCCCAAATAGGAACCGCCGATGCCGATTACGATAAGGATATCCGAATCAGACTTGATCTTTTCCGCGGCCTTTTGAATCCTGGCAAACTCCTCTTTGTCATATTCGGTTGGCAATTCAATCCAGCCTAAAAAGTCACTGCCTGCCCCCGTTTTTTCATGCAGGGAATGATGCGCCACTTTTACCGCATCGCGTAAGTATGTAAGTTCATGTTCTCCAAAGAAGGAGAGTGCTTTTGAATAGTCAAAATGAACGTGTGTCATGCATGATCCTCCATATTTTTATTTTCATTAACAACTTTATACAAAGCGGGACAGATAATCAAGGCGAAGCCCCTTGTGTAAGCGTGCCCAATTTCGATGATTTTTTTACAAACTGTCGTGTGGGGGGCTTTATTCGCGTATAACTGGGTTTTTCTGTCGTATAACCCAAGTTTACTGTCGTATAATCCAGTTTTTCTGTCGCATAACCCTAGTTTACTGTCGCATAACACTAGTTTACTGTCGTATAGTCTAGTTTCTCTGTCGTATAACCGAGTTTTTCTGTCGAACCCCGTAAAAAAGGCCCAGACCAACCAGCCTGAGCCTCTCCACTTTATAATGCAGCCCGATAAATCGCCAGGCAATCTTCTTTGTTGAGCTTAGTAAAATTGCCAAACTCTCCGTAGACCATAGCACGGTCGGCCATTAATTCAAGCTTGCTGTCATCGATGTCGTAATCTGCCAGTCTGGATGGGGCATCGATGCTGTTCCAGAACTCACGCAGCTTGCGGATGCCTTCCAGGCCTGCCTCCTCAGCGGTCTTGCCCTCTGGATTGACACCAAAAACTCTTACGGCAAGCTGCTTAAAGCGCTCCGGCTTGACATGGAGATTATGCTCCATCCAATGCGGGAACAGAATGGCCAGTCCGCCGCCGTGCGGAATGTCATAAACAGCCGACACCGCATGCTCAAGGTTGTGGGTGGCCCAGTCTCCCCGATAACCCATGTTCAACATGCCATTTAACGCCATCGTGCCACTGTACAGGATTGTTGCCCGATGGTCATAGTTTTCCAAGTCATCCAGCAGTTTCGGGGCCGTTTCCATGACAGTAATCAATAGCGACTCGCACATACGGTCCTGAAATTCGGTTTTTTCTTCGAGATGGAAGTAATGTTCAAAAACATGCGACATCATGTCAACGATACCATAGATGGTTTGATTTCTAGGGACAGTAAATGTATTAACCGGGTCAAGGATTGAAAATTTCGGAAAGGTCAGTGGACTGCCCCAGCCATATTTTTCATTACTTTCCCAGTTGGTGATGACAGAGCCGGAGTTCATTTCAGAACCGGTTGCAGCGAGTGTTAATACAGTGCCAAATGGAAGGGCCTCTTTGGCAGAAGCTTTTTTGATTACAAGATCCCATGGGTCGCCTTCATATTTTGCTCCGGCCGCAATCAGTTTCGTGCAATCGATCACGCTGCCGCCGCCGACAGCGAGGATGAATTCTACTCCTTCTTGTTTGCAAATATCCACACCTTTGCGTGCTGTTGTTACGCGCGGATTCGGTTCCACTCCGGAAAGTTCAAAAACCTGAGCATCGATTTCATTTAAAAGGGACATCACCTTTTCATATAGACCAGACCGCTTGATACTGCCGCCACCATAGACGAGCAGCACCTTATTTCCGTAGCGCGGAATCTCTGTTTTCAAATGAACCAACTGGTCTTTTCCAAAAATTAATTTGGTGGGATTTTGAAAAATAAAATTTTGCATATTCGACACCATCCTTAAATCTTCATTTGGTTCCATGCGGTAAAAAGTTTAAACCCAGCTGCGGAACAGGGAGGCTTCTGACATTTTACTCACACCGACCATGTAAGCCGCAAGCCGCATATTAACCTTCCGTGTTCTGGCTGTTTCATACACGACGTTAAAGGCATCAACCAATTTCTGCTGTAACCTGCCGGCTACCTCATCACTGTCCCAATAATAGCCCTGATTATTTTGGACCCATTCAAAATAGGAGACCGTGACGCCCCCCGCCCCTGCAAGCACATCGGGTACAAGCAAAATCCCCCGCTCCGTAAGAATTCTTGTCGCTTCCAAGGTGGTCGGCCCGTTTGCCGCTTCAACCACAATTTCCGCTTTAATATTGCGGGCATTTTCAGCTGTAATTTGATTGGAGACAGCAGCAGGAACCAAAATATCGCAGTCTTGCTCAAGCAGTTCCTCATTGCTGATGACTCCATCGAAAAGCGTCGTTACCGTGCCAAAACTATCGCGGCGCTTTAATAAATAGCCGACATTTAATCCATCGGGCTCATAAAGAGCCCCGTAAACATCCGATATTCCGACAATAACAGCTCCGGAGTCTTGGAGAAACTTGGCAATATAACTCCCGGCATTGCCAAAACCTTGGATAATGACCCGGGCACCCTTTAATCTGGTTCCATAATTCTTGGCGGCCTGCTCTATACAAATCGCAACGCCTTTTGCACCGGCGATTTCCCTGCCTTCGGAACCGCCGAGTACAAGCGGCTTACCGGTGATAGACCCAGAGGAACCATGCTGCCGCAGGCGGCTGAATTCATCCACCATCCATGCCATAATTTGTGGATTGGTATACATATCCGGTGCCAGGATATCCTTGGCCGGACCAAGAATCTGGCTAAGGGCCCGTACATATCCCCGGCTTAGCCGCTCCAACTCTCCCATCGACATTGTCCGCGGGTTACAGATGACGCCGCCTTTCCCTCCCCCAAACGGCAAGCCTGCAATCCCGCATTTCAGACTCATCCAGATGGCCTGCGCCTTTACTTCCTCTTCATTTATCTTTGGATGAAATCGGACTCCTCCCATAGTGGGTCCAAGCGCATCATTATGCTGGGCTCTAAACCCGGTAAACAGCTTCGTTGAGCCATCATCCATTCGAACAGGAATCCTCACTTGTATTGTGCGAAGCGGTTCCGCTAATAATTGGTACATACCCTGATGATAGCCAAGCTTTTTAATTGCCTCATGTACCACAACCTGCGTTGATGTAAGAAGGTTAAGCAGCTCTTTTTCTTGTCCATCCCCATCAATATTCCCCATATGATCGGCACCCCTGGTATTTCTAGATTCGTTTACATTTATTCAGGATGGCAAATCGGAACTGGTTACCCCAATACCTTTTCAATCCGTTCAATTGCCCAGTCAAGCTCATCCTTTGTAATCACTAGCGGCGGCGCAAATCGGATCACCGTGTCATGGGTTTCTTTACATAACAATCCAAGTTCTTTTAATTGTTCACAGTATTTGCGCGCTGCCTCAGTCAGTTCGACTCCGATAAATAAGCCGCGGCCGCGAACATCCTTGATGATTGGATTATTGATTTCCTTTAATTTGCTGATAAAATATTCACCAAGCTCCAATGATCGTTGAGCAAGCTTTTCCTCAACCAAAACATCCAAAGCTGCAATGGATACCGCACAAGCCATTGGATTTCCACCGAACGTGGAACCGTGTGAACCCGGATTAAAAACTCCTAAAATATCTTTATTTGCGACGACACAGGAGATTGGGAACACCCCTCCACCAAGGGCCTTGCCGAGAACATACATATCAGGCTGTATTCCTTCCCATTCACAGGCAAACATTTTTCCGGTCCGCGCCAGCCCAGCCTGAATTTCGTCGGCAATGAACAACACATTGTTTTCCTTGCATAGTTCATATGCTGCCTTGATATAGCCCTCAGGAGGAATGATGATGCCGGCCTCCCCCTGGATTGGCTCGATTAAAAATGCAGCGGTGTTTGGGGTAATGGCTGCCTTCAATGCCCCCAAATCCCCATATGGCACAAGCTTTATGCCCGGAAGCATCGGGCCGAATCCCCGTTTATATTCCTCCTCTGAAGATAGCGAAACAGCGGTCATGGTCCGGCCATGGAAGTTGCCGATACAACCGATAATTTCCGCCTGGTTTTCAGTGATTCCTTTTACGTCATAGCCCCAGCGCCGTGCTGCTTTAAACGCTGTCTCTACCGCTTCAGCACCGGTGTTCATTGGGAGGGCCATTTCTTTATTTGTCATCTTGCAAATTTTTTCGTACCAAGGGCCAAGCTGGTCATTATGAAACGCCCGGGATGTCAAAGTAACTCTGTCCGCCTGGTCTTTTAAGGCCTGAATAATTTTCGGATGACGATGGCCTTGATTTACTGCCGAATAGGCGCTGAGCATATCCATATATTTATTGCCTTCGGGATCCTTTACCCAAACTCCTTCCGCACTTGAAATCACGATTGGCAGCGGATGATAATTGTGGGCACCATACTTTTCCGTTTGTTCAATAATTCCCTGGGTATTAACATTTGTCGTCACAGCAGCTTCCCTCCATTTTTAATTTTTATGTATGCACATATTTATTGTAGCCTAGCGCAATAAAAGAATGAACAGTTATTAGAAACTTTTTGTTATTCAAAACATAAATGAAAACTTGCCGACTGGCGAGTCCGTTAGGACGAAGACAGAGGCGTAGTTGAATTTATGCGTTAAGAAAGTATAAAATTGGACAAAATTTTATACTTTCTTATTAGCCAAAAAAAGCCTGGTCCCTTATTATATATGCAGGGTCCAGGCTGTGGGCAAAATGTATTATTTTTTTATTAAATCTTCACGCTGTGACTGGTCAATCCATTCTTGAAGTTTATCCTTTAAGGTGTTAAAACCTTGCTGGCCCTCAATTTCTGGAACGATAGCAGCAGCCTGGCGCTTTCTTGGGCGCTTCGCCTTCACCACTTGTTGTGCTGGCGGCTCTTCTGTTGCCTTAATGGACAGGCCGATTTTTCCGGCAGCTTCATCAACTGATAAAACCTTCACCTGTACCTCGTCGCCCACCTTAAGATGGTCATTAATATCCTTTACATATCCGTGCGTAATTTCCGAAATATGAACAAGACCTTGTGTATTTCCGTCCAATGCGACGAACGCTCCATATGGTTGAATTCCTGTAACCTTACCCGTTAATATACTTCCAGTTTCGATTTTTTCTGTCATGAAAACACTCCTAAGTAAATAAATTTATACCCTTTTATACGCATTATAAAATTATACCACAAAGTGTGATTGGAATCAAAAATAGAAGCAGCCTAAGATGATAAAAATAACAACATGTCGAAAAAACTTAACATAATGTTCAATTTTGAGAATGTAAAAATAATAACTTTCCATGATAAAATAATAGTGAGAAACTATCTTTTCTGGAAGAGGTGGACAGGATGAAATCGATTGGTCAAACGATTAAAGATGCGCGTGAACAGCAGAATCTGACCAAGGAAGAACTGGCCCAAAAGGTTAGGGTAGGAACACATACGATTGAAAAGTATGAATCTGGGGAACAAATTCCCAGCACTCAAACCATTCTAAAATTGTCTACTGTTTTAGATATACCTGCTGCTGAGCTATTAGCTAAACAACCTGCAGTACCTTCACAAGATTAATCATGACAAAAGCGGAAAAATGATCCGCTTTTTTATTTTTCCAAAGTATAGAAGGGGAAAAATCTGGATAACCTGAAGACATAAGCTTTCTAGTATTCCCCCCTTTTTGAGCGGACCGCCGTGATGGCAGTTCCGCTTTTTTTTATTGAAATATATAGCTCCTATTATTTTCCGAATTGCAGAAAATATTTTATCATAATAGATAAGCACGATTAAATTTAACAGGTGGTGGAGCATTAATGTCTATGTTTGATGAAAGGATTAACCGTATCAATACCGCTTCCGTCAAATGGGAGCTAACTAAGCAAATCTTTGGCGAAGCGGATTTGTGGCCGATGTGGGTGGCAGATATGGACTTCAAGCCGCCTCATGCCGTCCTTGATGCGTTACAAAAGCGGGTTGAACATTCTGTTTTTGGCTATACCTTCGTTCCCGACACGGCGGCAAAGGCGATTGCAGACTGGCTTGATAAGCGGCACCAATGGACTATCCAGCCGTCATGGCTCACCTATTGCGGCGGGGTTGTTCAGGCCATCAGCACGGCGATTCAGTCATTTACGAAAGAAGGAGACAGGGTATTGCTGCAATCCCCCGTTTACACACCTTTTTTCAATATGATTGAGAAGAATAACCGGGTTGTTGTCAATTCACCGCTTGTACTCGAAGGAAACAGATACAAGATTGATTTTGAAAGTTTTGAGAATGCCTTAAAGGAGGGCTGTAAACTGTTCTTGCTATGCAGTCCGCATAATCCGGCCGGACGGGTATGGACCAAAGAGGAGCTTCAAAAAATCGGGGAATTATGCTTGCAATATGATTGCTTGATCCTTTCCGACGAGATTCATTCCGACCTTATTTATAAACAATACAAGCATATTCCAATTGCATCGTTAAATGAGGAATTATCGGAGAAAACCATTACTTTTATTGCGCCAAGCAAAACCTTTAATCTTGCCGGCTTGCAGGCTTCTGCTGTGGTGATTAAAAACGATGCATTAAGGAAGCAGTTTAATGCCACCTTAAATCGTCAAGGATTTTTTTCATTAAGTGCGTTGGGCATCACTGGGATGGAAGCGGCCTATCGTGACGGAGAAGCTTGGTTGGACGAGCTAATTGATTATTTGCAGGAAAACAAAGACTATTGTTTGTCTTTTATCCAAGAGCATCTGCCGGAAATCACCTCTATCGAATCGGAAGGGACCTATTTGCTTTGGCTTGATTGCCGCAAGCTCGGATTGACAGACCAGCAATTGCAGGATGCGCTGATCCAAAAAGGCAAGCTCGTACTAGAGCCGGGACCTAAGTACGGGCCAGGCGGAGAAGGATTTGTTCGGGTGAACATTGCCTGCCCGAAGGCTGATGTAATCGAAGGCATGAATCGCCTAAAAAAGGCTTTAAAATAAATGCTTCAATAGAAGAACCCGCATCGTAATGTGCGGGCTCTTATCATTTATTTTTCCAGCCATTCTGTATGGAAGGTACCTTCCTTATCAATGCGCTGGTACGTATGAGCGCCGAAATAGTCGCGCTGTGCTTGAAGCAGATTGGCCGGCAGCACCGCAGACCGGTAGCTGTCATAATAAGCCAAGGCACTTGATATTCCCGGAACCGGAATACCGGCTTTAACAGCAGTAGCAACCACTTCCCTTGCGGCATCCTGGTAGTCCGCTGTCACCGATTGGAAATAGCTGTCGAGCAGCAAATTATCCAAATCAGGATTACGGTCATAGGCATCCATAATATTCTGGAGGAAGCCTGCCCGGATAATGCAGCCACCCCGGAAAATCTTCGCAATTTCACCCGGCTTTAAATCCCACTCGTATTCACGGGATGCGACCTTAAATTGAGTGAAGCCTTGGGCATAGGAAATAATTTTGCTAAAGTATAAGGCTTTGCGGATTAATTCAATAAACTCCGATTTGTTTCCAATGGATTTATTCTCGCTCGGACCCTTTAAGACCTCACTTGCTTTCACCCGTTCCGCCTTCATTGCAGATAAGAAGCGCGAGAATACAGATTCAGTAATCATCGATAACGGTACCCCAAGGTCAAGCGCACTTTGGCTGGTCCATTTGCCTGTTCCCTTTTGGCCGGCCGTATCTAGGATAACATCAACCAATGGCTTGCCTGTTTCCTCATCGATTTTTGAAAAAATATCAGCGGTAATTTCAATCAAATAGCTATCCAGCTCGCCTTGGTTCCAGTCGTTAAAAACCTCATGAAGCTCTTGTGCCGATAGCCCGAGCAGTGATTTCATTAAATGGTATGACTCGCAAATCAACTGCATATCGCCGTATTCAATGCCGTTATGCACCATTTTCACATAATGCCCGGCACCATTTGGCCCAATATATGTACAGCATGGTTCGCCGTTTACCTTGGCAGAAATCGCCGTCAGCAGCGGACCGACATGCTCATATGCTTCTTTCTGTCCACTCGGCATAATCGCCGGTCCGGTAAGCGCCCCTTCTTCCCCTCCGGAAACGCCGGCACCAATAAACAAAATTCCTTTATGTGCAAGCTCTGCATTGCGGCGGATTGTATCTTTGTAATAGCTGTTTCCTCCATCAATCAGGATGTCGCCATGATCTAAGTGGGGCAGCAGCGATTCAATTGCCTTATCGGTTATTGGGCCCGCATTGACCATTAATAAAATCTTCCGGGGCGTCTCCAGCGACTGGATAAACTCTGCAATATTGGCTGTACCAACAATATTTTTCTCGTGATGGTGCTCTAAGATTTCATTCACTTTTTCTGCGGAGAGGTCATATACCGCCACAGAAAAGCCTTTGCTTTCAAAATTCAACGCCAGGCTCCGGCCCATGACGCCGACTCCGACTACACCTACCTGTTGTTTTTTCAATTCTATCATCCCTTCTAGGTGCTAAAAATTCTACATAAAACATAATTATAAGCGATTATATTTTTACTATAAAATGATAACACTTTTCAACTTTAGTATTTGCCCAAAAAGAAAGCTCATCCTTCCAGATTAACGAGAGACTTCCTGATTTGCCATCAACGACTGTGTTAAGTACTGAAGCAGCTCGGAACCGGAAATTTGTGCAGGTCCGCCGCCCTGTGCAAAGGAATCATTGCCGCCGCCTTTCCCATTAATCAGCGAGAAGGCAGATTGGGCCAAGCCCCTCATATTTTCCGTTCTTGCGGAACCCCTGGCGCATACAAGTTGTAATCTGTCGTCCTGCTGTGATACAAGCAGGGCTGCTGTATTTTCATTCTTTCCAATTATCATGCGGGCAAGCTTTTGCAGCTCCTGTATCGAACGATTCTGAAACACTTCGCTGACGGCACTTGCCGCCTGATGTTTTTCGATTAGTTCCTTCGCCTCGTATTCGAGAAGTTCCTCTTTGAGCTGTTCAACCGACTTGTCCATAACCTTACGTTGTTCCAGCAGCCTTACAACAACCTGCTCCATTTCCTGCTCCGGAGCATTAAGAAGCTTGGTCAGTTGGAGCAAAACCTTTTGCTTCTGGCCCAACTGATTAATTACGCGGTCACCACAAATAAATTGCAGCCTCACCTTTTTCTTTTGGCGCTCCCAATCAAGGATTTTAAGCGCACGGACCTCGCCAGTCGCTTTCGGGTGGGTTCCGCCGCAGCCGTTATAGTCAAAATCAGGGATTATGACAAGCCGGATATTCTCCTTGACCTTTGTCTCCTTGCGCAACGGATATTGGGTCAATTCCTCTTGTGTCACCCATTTCACTTCGATTGGCCTATTTTCCAAAATAGCTTGGTTGGCAAGCGTCTCGACTCTTTCAATTTCCGTTTGTGTCAGCGCTTCGGTTTCTAAGTCAATCGTAACAATCTCATTGCCCAAATGAAAGCCAATGGTTTCGAAATCATACAATTGCTCAAAAGCAGCAGATAAAATATGCTGGCCGAGGTGCTGCTGCATATGATCAAAACGGCGGTGCCAATCAATTTCCCCCTCAACCCGGCCGCTTGTCTCGGACAGGGGTGCATTAAGATAATGCCTTATTTCTCCGTCGATTTCTTCAACATTGATAACCTTTTGACCGGCGATCGTTCCTGTATCGAATGGCTGACCGCCTCCGGTTGGATAAAAGGCAGTTTGATTTAATACTACATACCAGTTGCCTTCTTGATCTTTTTCCTGCTTTAATACTTCAGCATCAAATGATTTTATGTATGGGTCCCTGTAATATAATTTGGAATTCAACATATTTTTTCTCCAATCTTAGTTTCCTACCCTCATTTTCGTTAAAAAAGCAAAAGAAATCAAGCTTAAAAGCCTGCCCCTCAATAAGAGGAACAGGCAGATTCTGTACCCGGATTATGATTTCTGTTTATTTCTTATCCTTTTTCCGCTGTCCCATAAATGGACTCATCATTTGGCCAGGGTAGCCCTGCTGGAAACCGCCCATGTGTGGATAGCCATACTGCCCGTAGCCCCCCATATGCGGATATTGCTGGTACCCCCCCATGTGAGGGTATCCTCCCATATGCGGGTAACCTCCCATTTGCGGGTAGCCGCCCATTTGCGGATAGCCGCCCATGTGTGGATAGCCCATTTGCGGCATCATCCCTGCAGGAGTGCCGAATTGTCTTTTTTCCATTAATAATCCCTCCTATTAAGTCTCATGGTAGTGTATGTACATTTTTTGGGATGAGCATAGATTGATACCTATAAAACAGAAAAAAGGGCTAATCCTCTGCAGGAATAGCCTAACCTTACTACTTTTTTATTTCTCCACAGGCAATGCGTTTTCCTGAATTTCCTGAAGGCTGGGTCATGCCATCGTCTATTCCTTCGTCAATGACAATGGAAGTGCCGTCCTTTTGGAATAATGACTTCATCCCATCCTTTAAGGTGACATTTGAGGCCAAAAGTTCCGCCTTTACAGACCCATCATCCTCAACGATTAGATTCGGCAAATCCCCGGCATGGGCCCCCTTTGGGTGAAGCAGCCCATGTTCCTTTTGCTCCGGATTAAAATGATTCCCGGCGGATTTAAAATCAGGTGGTGTGCATTTACCTTTTTCATGAATATGTATCGCATGTTCACCGGAAGGAAGCCCTTTAAGATTCACCTTTAATTGGACCCCGCTTGACAGCTCCTGCATTGCAATTTTCCCAAGCGAATCACCGACATCATTGTACATTTCAACATCTATTTTTGTAATGGTCTTTTCCATACAGCCCGATAGAAACAACAACAAGGCAATCAACCAGACTTTGTTCATCACTATCCCCCCGCAATAAACAATTTGCGATTAGTATGAACAACCGAGATGGTGACTATTCGGAGACTAATGGCCATCATAGAAATCGAGGCCCTATAAAAAGATCTTAATCGACCGAGGCCATTCAAAAAAAGCGCGTCGGTCGTTTAAAGAGGTTCTTATCGACCGAAGCCATTCAAAAAACCGCGCGTCGGTCGTTTAAAGTGGTTCTTATCGACCAAGACCATTCAAAAAACCGCGCGTCGGTCGTTTAAAGAGGTTCTTATCGACCGAAGCCATTCAAAAAACCGCGCGTCGGTCGTTTAAAGAGGTTCTTATCGACCGAAGCCACTCAAAAAACTGCGCGCCGGTCGTTTAAAGAGGTTCTTATCGACCGAAGCCATTCAAAAAACCGCGCGTCGGTCGTTTAAAGTGGTTCTTATCGACCGAAGCCACTCAAAAAACTGCGCGCCGGTCGTTTAATGTGGTTCTTATCGACCGAAGCCACTCAAAAAACTGCGCGCCGGTCGTTTAAAGTGGTTCTTATCGACCGAAGCCACTCAAAAAACTGCGCGCCGGTCGTTTAAAGTGGTTCTTATCGACCGAAGCCACTCAAAAAACTGCGCGCCGGTCGTTTAAAAAAGGTTCTTATCGACCGAAGTCAACAAAAAACCGTGCGTGAGCGGATTCGAGGAAGTAATTCAGTGTCCTGCGGGAGTACGGTACAAGGGAGACCCCGCAGGCGAGGAACGCGCTGAGGAGGCTTCCCGAACCGCCCGCGGAAAGCGAAGCACCTGGAGCGGAAATCAACAGGCCCCTTAGCAGGGCAATTTAAATAAAATTAGCAATTCATTTTCCAATAAAAAAATTGCCGAGAAATATACCCTTTCTCGACAATCTGAGGACAGTATTATTAACTGTTCTTTTGCGTGGCTTCGTTTTGTTCAATTCGTTCTTCAAGTTCTTTTGCTTTTTCCGCTTCCCGTTTCGAAATCTTGATGATAAACCGCATCGTAAAAATGCAGGCAATAAAGAAAATCGTAAAGCTGATGGCGGCAGGAAAATATTCGGACTTATCCTCCGGAAAGTATAAGAATAATGACAGGATGAAGGATTGAAACATGGATATCTTTCCTTTCTTTAGAGACGTGCTCTAAAGAAATTATAGCAATAAAAATGGGTTGGGACCAATTATTTTAACACGTTTATCTTTTTAATGATGACATCGGTCTCAGGCTTGTCCTTCCCATCTACAGGTGTATCAGCAATCTTGTCAACAACGTCCATTCCTTCAATGACTTGTCCAAACACAGTATGGCGTTGGTCAAGCCAAGGCGTGCCGCCTCTTTCTTCATAGGCCGCGATGATCTCTTTTGTATAATAATCGATTTTTTCCATTTGTGACTTTAGCGACGGGTCAAGCTTACTGCTTTGGACGATAAAAAATTGGCTGCCATTTGTGTTTTCACCGGAATTGGCCATTGACAAGGCTCCGCGGAGATTGATTAGATTCTTCGAAAACTCATCCTCAAACGGGGCACCCCAAATGCTTTCGCCGCCGGTCCCATTGCCGTTAGGGTCGCCACCCTGGATCATGAAGTCCTTGATAACCCTGTGAAAAATCAGTCCGTCGTAATAACCGTCCTCACTGTGTTTAATAAAGTTTTCGACTGCCTTTGGTGCAGCTTCCGGAAACAGCTTAATTTTGATATTCCCCATTGATGTTTCCATTTCCACTAGCCGCTCATTCTCAGCTACCTCAGTAGTAAGCTGCGGATAAACCGAATTTGCCACTTGCTGGTCTCCTTCCTTTTGTTCTGTTTTAGACGGAGCGCTTTGCTGCTTCGGTGCATCGTTCTTGTCGGCAGTACCGCATGCCGCCAAAACCAGAACAATTGATAGTGACATAAATAACATTTGCAAACTCTTTCTCATTTATCTTCCCTCCATTTTTTCACTTTAATGTAATAGAAAAATTTTGCACTATGTTTTTAATTTATCCTACTTTCTACTAAAATGGAATTAAAGATATCGTTAGGAGTGTTGATTTTGACGGAATTGCAATTAGGAGATAAAGTAACAGGAATTTATAAAACGGGGAAATATGTTGGGGAAATTACCGATATTCGCCCTCAAGCTTACTTGGTAAGAGTATTGGCGGTTGCCAAGCATCCCATGCAAGGGGACCTGCATAATCCCAAGGATGCCGATGTTTTGATTTTTCATGAACGAAAAGCGCTAAGTTTCAGGGAGCAGGCAAATGTTCCAAAGCAAATGGTCAAGCCATATGATGGAGAAATCCCGGATTATTTACAATCGCTGCGTGAAGCTGTAGAGAAAATGAAAAAGGAACTGACGGAAATGGACACGAAATGGGCGGAGATGAGCTTAAACTGTTTGGCTTCATTAGAAAAGGATTATTTTCGCCAATAAATTGTTTAGGCCAAATCCGGTTCGGTATTTGGCCTTTTAAGCGAATTCATTTAATAACTTTGAAAAATCAACCCGATCACCAATTGTAGTTGGCTTTGGTTTCTCCAAGTAGCGTTTATCCTTTTCCACCAGTTTGAATATATTGTAGGTAGTCAAGGCATCATCGAGGGCCCGGTGGTGCCGTCCGGTTCCTTCTTTGCCATATTCTTGGACCGCTTTCCAAAGACCTGTTTGATTCTGGTCACCGAAAAACCGTTTATATTCCATCGAGAGGTCCAATTCTTTTGCGTTAAACGGAAATGCTGTCCCTGCAGCCAGACAATTTTGGCGCAGCACCTTCATGTCCATATTTCCCCAGGTAACGATGGTGGTATCAAGAATTGGTTTATTAAATTCTTCTAGCTTTCGAATAAATTCAAAAAATGACAGTCCCATGTCCACTTGCTGCTGGGAAATATGTAAGAATGACTTACAACGTTCGGATAATTTTGGGAACTTAAGCGGAGTCACAAAGGAGGAAAACTGCTCCGTCACCACGTCATCAACGACCGCAACAATCCCTACCTCGATAATTTCCGCAAAAAAATCTTTCATTCGGCCATTTCGTTCCGGCATCGTAAACTCAAAATCAATAAATAAATGCTGCCGCTTTGCCATCCCCAGATTCACCACCTTTCCTTAGAGTAAGTTTATTACATTATATAGAGAAACCTGTACAAAAAATTGTGCTTATTCCTTACATTATAACACGAATTTCAAGTAAATTTTTTAAATTTTTTCACAATATAGCCAAAAAGGAGGAGGGAAATTCATCCACCTCCTTTCGGGTTAATTTTTCTTTTTTATGACTGCCATTGTACATCTCGAAATGCAAATCAGGCGATCCTGCTCATCCGTAATCTTTATATCCCAAACCTGTGTCGTTTTGCCCTGGTGGAGTACAGTTCCTACGGCAGTAACGACTCCTTCACTTTTAGGGCGGACATGGTTTGCATTTATTTCGAGTCCGGCGACAATTTCTGTCTCCTTGTCAACTAGTTCAAATGCCCCCATACTCGCCACTGTTTCCGCGAGTGCAACGGATGCGCCGCCATGAAGAATTCCGTATGGCTGACGCGTCCGCTCATCCACCGGCATGGTTGCCACTACTTTCCCTTTTTCAAAATAGGTTATTTCAATTCCCAATGCATGAATCAATGTGTTTTCAATCATGATTTCCCCTCCATATGTATTATAGTAATTGTATTCGATTATTTTCAGAATTTTCCTTTTTGCTTTTTAAAAAAATGTTTGCCTATAGAAAAAACAGCCCTGCATGAGCTGCTTTTTCTGTGTTCAGTAATAATATGGCGCTCCAAATCCCGGTGCTCCGAATCCTGGAGCCCCAAAGCCGTAGCCGGGATATCCGAACCCTGGAGCCCCAAAGCCGTAACCGCCATATCCGAACCCTCCAAATGGAGGGCGTAAAGCTAAAGACGCACCTAGACCCCCGCCGATTAATCCGCCTAAAAAGCCAAGTCCGCCAATTGCCAGCGGCAAGCCCAATCCCCAACCTCCGATAAATCTTTGATCTGCCACAGGGTATGGGCTTCGATAATAGGGATACATAAAGGCCCTACCTCCCTTTCTATGCTAATTACCTACACTATTTCATATGCGAAAAGGGGGTGTTTGGAGTGGGCGGGCTTAGCCTAAGAAGTTATTTATCACTTTTCAATTGGCTCAAACCGTTCCACAAACAAAGCTAGGGTGCGAGTCATGACCCCGGTTGCTCCCGCCGGGCCAAGGTCGTGTGCTTTGGAAGAAGTTGCAGTCCCGGCAATATCCAAATGCACCCAAGGGGTACTCTCGGCAAACTCACCAATAAATGCACCCGCAACAATCGCATGCCCCTCGCTGCCAGGAGAGTTATTCAAATCAGCCACCTTACTGGTGCGGACTCGCTCTTTCTCGCTTTCAAATAACGGCAATTGCCACATCTGCTCTCCAGCCTCATGGGCAGCCTCCAATACCTGCTCATAAAGCGGCTCGTTATTCGTCATTGCCCCGGTTGTATTAACCCCAAGCGCGGTAATTACGCCACCAGTCAGGGTAGCAACATCGACTAAATATTCGGCGCCATGATGCTTGGCATAGGTGACAGCATCTGCCAGCACGAGACGGCCTTCAGCATCAGTGTTTAATACTTCAATTGTTTTGCCACTCATCGAGGCAACCACATCATCCGGCTTGAACGCATGTCCGCTAATCATATTATCAGTTGAAGGAATGACGGCAACGACATTCTGCTCCGGTCGCGTTTCTCCGATGATTTCCATCGCGCCAAGAACAGCGGCAGCACCGCCCATATCGGTTTTCATACCGACAATGCCTGTTTTCGTTTTAATCGAATAGCCCCCGGTATCAAACGTAATCCCTTTGCCTACCAAACCGATGACATCCTTCCACTCATCCTTGCCCTGGTATTTCAAGACAATCATTTTCGGCGGTTCGGTTGAACCTTGGTTTACCGCAAGAAATGCACCCATTCCCAATTTTTCAATGTCCGCTTTATCGAGAATTTCCACTTCAAAGTCATACTTCCCGGCCAGCTCAACCGCATAATTGGCCATATCTGTTGCAGTCAGCATATTTCCAGGTGTGTTAACGAGCGTACGTGCCGAATTGGTGCCTTTTCCAAATGCATATCCAACCGTAAGCGAGGCAGCAACCTCGTCTTCAGGAACAGTATCGCAATAAACAGTCAGTATCTCCAGCTTCCGTTCCGGTTCATTTGACTTCTGCCGATAACCATCAAATTGGTATGTTGCAAGCAACAACGCCTCACTAACAGCATGGGCGGCATCCAAGCCATCTACTTGATCAGTTAGGAAGGAATCCAAATAAACGGCAGCTTCCGTAACCTTGCTTCCTTTGATTTCTTTAAACAGTTTGCCTAACGCTTTTTCGAGCTTGTGAAAGGTAAACTCCTTTTCCTTGCCAAGTCCGACAAACCAAATCCGCTTGGCTCCGATTTTCCCAAAACTATGTACCTTATTAATTGCATTTAATTTTGCCGATATATCACCAGCTTTGACGAGTTCTGTCAGCTGTCCTGAAAACTGCTCATCCAGCTTGGCAAGCTGCCTGCCAAATTTCTCAGGCTTGTCAAAAAGTCCAACCACCAGTCCTTCATGTTTCTGTGTAAGTTCCCAACCATTTTTCACCTGAAACATTGTTGCCCACACCTCCAAATTTTTACGAGTTTAATTATAGCGAAAACGCAAAAATATTTCGACTATCTAATCATCCTCCAGATACAGGACTAATTCCGGCAGCTTTGGAAGTTCATTCACCTGCTCAAACGGCACTCGGTCGATATCGAGAGGAATTGTCATCAAACATTTTTCAATAAACGGGTAGACCTTTTCCAAATCAAGGCCCCAATACTTCGGGCGATAGGCCTGCAGATAGTTATAAGCCGTAAACATCATCATTCTGGCGCCTTTTACATTGCCATACTCATAATGATAAATCGCCACACTCATCTGCAATAGCCCTTTTAAAAAAAGATTATCCTTGTCGGTCATCCACATTTCCTCAAGCAAATCGTGACAGGTATAGTAGTCGCCTTCGTTAAAGCTGACAAAAAACTCATAGTATTCCATTGGGTAATCCATATCCAGCTTCCCCTTTAGTTTTTACTACTATTGTAATGAAATTTATAAACAAAAAACAGGCTCGCGGCCTGTCATTTCTTTTCTGAAGTTATAAATTGCTGGCGGAAAACCTGCAGGGATTTGTCTTCATTTAGCGCTTGAAGCTGTTCCTCGGTCAATCTGCCATCGCCTTTTTGCACTAAATAAACATCAACCGTCTTTTTGCCCCAGTTCCGGTAAACATCCTCTACCGTCTCATAATATAGGTCCAGTTTATTTCCCTTAATGGCCCCGCCTTTATCGGCCACAACCCCATAACCATACCCCGGGATAAACAAGATGGTGCCGATTGGATACACCGTTAAATCGGCGGCAATTGTTGAAAATAAATCACGCTTTACTTTTACACCTGAAAAAGTAATACCATACTCGGGATGTCCCTGATTTTTGCCGGTTGATTCTGCTCCAGCAGTATAACCGGTAGCTGTTACGGTATGTTTCGGATATTTTGACCAGTCTACAGAATTTTCTAAAGTAGGTGCTGACCCGGATGCAGGCTCGCTTTGGGCAATTGTATTTGCCAGTGCTGTGACAAACGTTTGGGCCTTAATTCCCGTAATAGATTGGAACGTAACGATTAAAGCCAATAGGAAAAGGCATGTCATTATAAAACGCTTCGTCCAATTTTTCATTTTATGCATTTTATTTTTTCACTCCTCCCAAAATATTCATTCCCAAGATGCAATGAAATATTCAAAAAAGGAGTGAAAAAAATTTCCAGGTATCAAACCTATCAGTTATGGCAAAAAAAGACCCTCTAGCCATCGCTAAGGATCTTAAAACATTTGGTATCCACTTTTTCGTAACAGTTTTATGGTAAATCCGGCGGCAACCGCTCCGGCCAGACCACTTGATAGAATCAGGATATCAGCTGTCGCGAGCGAGGTAATCCGGATGCCCAGATCCTGAAAAGCAGCCCCGCTATCAGTAAAATATTCAACAAATTGAACCCTGTCGATAATTAGAATTGCCACAATCGGATAAACGAACGACATAATCCAGGACATCCGAAGCAGCATATTCAAAATAAAACCGATTCCAAAAAATAATACAAAAAATAATAGCATCGATATAATCAAGACAACAATGCTCATCTGCATTGAAATTCCCCCTTCACATCAACATTTAGTGTACTTAATGTGAAAGAGGGAGTCAATAAAAACACTATTAAATCAGTCCTTTTTCTTCCCGGTGCCGCCACAGCACGCACAGGTTTCCGATCCACCTAGCACTAATTGGAAATAACCGTTCCCCGAGCAATAATAACAATTTTTTGTATCTACGCTTTTTACTGTCATCTCTCTCAACTCCTTAATTAATTAACTTAATTTTCTGATAATATATCAATAATTTCAAAAAATGAAAAGAGCGAAAATCGCGCAAAATGACACAAGAAAGCGGATACAAGTTAAATTTTCTTACATTTTCGAATTGTTACTCAAATTTTCAAAAAATTTAAAAAATGTTTACAGATAAATTAAAAAGGACAGGCAAAAACCTGTCCTTTCTTCCATTAAAATACATTAAACTTTCCTTTTTTCAATACGAGACCGGCGCCGCCAATCATGAATAAAGAGCGGTTATCCACGACTTTTTTCATGAAGGATGCACTGGTTCCGGTTAATTTCTTGCCGAAGACAACCCCAATCGCATCATGTTCACCTAACGAACAAACAGTCCCTTTATTATCGAACTTAAATTCTTCAAGATCTTGTTTGTTACGGATCAAGGCTGCAAGATTGCGGGCTGTTAGTTCTCCCTGCTGCATGGCAATTTGCGCAGTTGGCGGGTATGGACGATTGATTTCTTCATTGATTACCAAAGAGCTGTCGCCAATAATAAATACATCCTCATAGCCCGGCGCACGAAGATCTGGTTGCACTTTTACGCGTCCCCGCATCGCCTCAAAGCCTGATTTTTCAATGACGGAGTTCCCGCGGACACCCGCAGCCCAGACAACTGTACCTGCCTTGATTTCATAAGGCTCTTCCTCACCTTTGGCAACGATAATTCCATCAGGAGTACATTCTTTGATGGCAGTTCCAATCCTAAACTCGACGCCTTTTCTTTCTAATTGTGAAACAGCGTAATCGACCAATTCCTGATCGAACCCAGGAAGAACGGTCGGGGCTGCCTCCACACAGATAATTTTTACTTTATGGGAATCCACATCATATTCATGGCATAATTCTGGAATCCGGTTGGTCAGTTCGCCAAGAAACTCAACTCCTGTAAACCCGGCACCGCCGACAACAATCGTCAAACGGTTATCATTCTTTTCTTCTTCCGTGCTGTACGTTGCAAATTGGTATTCAATATGCTCACGCAATAACCGTGAAGAGTTGACATTGACAATTCCGAACGCATATTCCTTTAACCCTTTAATGCCGAAGGTTTCCGGCTCGCCTCCTAGAGCAATGACAAGATAATCATAATCTAGCTCACCATTATCCAAGATAATCTTTTTGTTTTCCTTGTCAATTTGTTCAACATTCGCTTGAACAAAGTCAACCTTGCTGCGGTCAATGACATCCCGTATATCATAACGGACTTTGTCATGGTGCAGCGTACCCGCTGAAGCTTCATGCAGCCAAGTAGTTTCGTAATGATAATCGTGTTTATTAACCAGAACGATATCGGCTTCGTTCACGCCAAGATGTTTTTGTAAACGAACAGTTGTCATCAATCCGCCATATCCAGCACCGAGAATAACAATTTTTGGCTTTCTCATCTTGATCACTTCCACCCTTTTATTTTTTCTATTTCTTTTATCTTCCTCAGCTTTGATGATTATTATTTTTTATGAAACAAAAAAGTATGTGATATAATTCACGAACGAAGATAAAATAAAGCAGCTAATTGGAAAGTTAATTTGCCTTCCAACATCGCCGTTATTTTGTGAAAAAACAAACATAAATTGTGCTAGTTTTGTCACAAAAACTTAACAATATATCCACAATACATATTATGCTACTTCTTCCGGAATATCAAGCAATTTAACCAATATAGTTACCAAAAATATCATGTTAATTATTTCAAGTCTAAAAATTTTTGTTATTCATTGAAGGACTTGTTTTTTCCAGAAAAATGTGAGGATTTTCATATTTTGTGATATTATAATGAATGGAGTTGTTACTACAAGTTGGGGGGGTACGGTGTGCAAGAGCCAAAAGTTTATGACATTACCATCATCGGCGGAGGTCCCGTCGGTTTATTTACCGCCTTTTATGGAGGAATGAGACAAGCGTCAGTAAAAATAATTGAAAGCTTGCCTCAGTTGGGCGGCCAATTATCAGCACTTTATCCGGAAAAATATATTTATGATGTAGCCGGGTTTCCAAAAGTCCGTGCACAGGAATTAATCAATAATTTAAAAGAACAAATGGCAAAATTCGAACCGACCGTTGCTTTGGAGCAATCTGTTGAAAAAGTGGAAAAGCAGGAAGATGGCACATTTAAGCTTACCACCAATAAAGAAGTTCATTTTACAAAAACTGTTATTATTACAGCCGGGAACGGTGCATTCCAGCCTCGCCGTTTAGAACTTGAAAGCGCTGTCCAATACGAAAGAAAAAATTTATACTACTTCATTGATGATCTCAATCAATTTGCCGGTCAAAAAGTAGTTGTATTCGGCGGGGGAGATTCTGCCGTTGACTGGGCATTAATGCTTGAGCCAATTGCCGAGCAGGTTTCCATTGTTCACCGCCGTGACAAATTCCGTGCCCATGAACATAGTGTTGAAAATCTGTTTAATTCCAAGGTGAATGTGAAAACACCGTATGTTCCAGCTGAATTGATTGGCGATGAAAACGGAATTAAGCAAGTTGTCATTGCTTCCGTAAATGGGGAAGAAAAAGTAACAATCGACGTTGATGCCGTCATTTGTAACTATGGTTTCGTTTCGTCCCTTGGACCAATTAAAGAATGGGGACTGGAAATCGAAAAGAACTCGATTAAGGTTAACTCCAAAATGGAAACGAATATACCGGGAATTTATGCTGCCGGTGACATTTGTACCTATGAAGGCAAAGTGAAACTAATCGCCTGCGGTTTCGGTGAAGCGCCAACTGCTGTTAACAATGCAAAAGCGTTCATGGATCCAAAAGCAAAAATCCAACCTTTACATAGTTCATCTATGTTTGACAAGTAATTTAATAGGTAAAATAAAGGCGTCACTCAAAGCAGGACGCCTCTTTATTTGTGTTATTAACCATTATGAAACTTATACATCCACAGCACACCGGATTTGATGAGACGAGCGACTCGACCTGTAACCGGCAAATCTGCCACCATAGCAAATCCATGCTTTTTCCCAAGTGAACCGAGCACGCCTTTTAACTTGATCTGCGGGAAGGCTTCCGGCAGTTTTTCGCCGGCCCACCGTTTCTTCAGCACCTCGACAATTTGAACCGCTTGCCCTTCTGCCAGTTGCGCGCTTGGGGCATGCGGCAGGCTCGCGCAGTCACCGACGACAAAGATATTTTCATCATGCGGCAAGTGGTGATGCGGTGTTAGCAGCAGCCTGCCCGAATGATCCTTCTCCCCTTCCATCTCGCGGACAAGCTTATTCGCTTGAATCCCTGCAGTCCAGACAATTACATCACAATAAATCGGTTGGTCATGATTATATAGAGTATTTTCTTCCACCCTGGTGATATTGGCATTATTGATGACTTCGACATTATGACTGTTAAACCATTCTTCCACATACTTGCTTAAGCGGTCCGGGAAAGCGGAAAGGATATGCTTGCCGCGATCAAATAATTTTACCTTCAGATCCTCCCGGCTTTCGCTTAATTCACTGGCTAGTTCCACACCGCTGAGGCCAGCCCCAACAATGCCGACTACGGATCCCGGCGGAAGATTATTCAATGCGGAATAGGTGGCTCGGGAATTTGCGATACTCTGAATGCTGTAAGTAAATTGGTGGGCACCGGGCACTCCATGGTATTTATCCTCACAGCCCAAGCCGATAACAAGGTCATCATAAACAATCGGTTCTTTATCTTTTAGCAGTACCTTTTTTGCATCTGTGTCAACCCCTATTATTTCCCCATACTGAAACCGTACCCGTGGATGCTCAGGGAACGCGACCCTGACTTCAATGTCAGAAATCGTCCCTGCGGCAAGTGCATAAAACTCCGTTTTCAAACAATGATAGGGAACCCGGTCCACAAGTGTAATCGTTACGTCCTCAGGCAAGTCATTGGGCAGAAGTTCGCTCATTATCTTCATCCCGCCATATCCACCGCCGAGAATCACTAGATTTTTCATGCTAATTATCCCCTTTGAAAAAACTATTCTTGGTATGTATGCTTGTTTAAAGTTTGAAAATATTGTTGATACATCTATAGTTGTCCAGTTTTTTCACACAAATTAGAGTATATCGAAAATATGGCAAAATAACAACATATATATCCGTGCCCTTGACAGAACTGCCATAAACATGGTATTTGACGAAGCTATTCAAAAGGAGTAGGATAAGTAAATAGTGGAGAGGTGAGAGCAATGATTCAGCCGATCATAGAATTTTGTGTCAGCAATCTTGCCAATGGCGGACAAGCAGCACTTGAAAAATTAGAAAAAGATCCTAATTTGGATATTATTGAATATGGATGTCTCGGCTATTGCGGTAAATGCGCAACCACTCTTTATGCTCTAGTCAACGGTGAGGTTGTCACCGGAAAAACAGCAGATGAACTGGTCGAAAATATTTATCAGTATTTGGAAGAGAATCCAATGTTCTAAATTTAAAGGGAGCGTTTGCCGCTCCCTTTTTCAACTATATGGCATACCCTATTCATAGAAGTCGAATAGGTTGAGTAGTTTCTAACATGAGTTTATACTAATGATAAAAGCCTCAAATTTTTGAAGGAGGGGATTTCTCATGAGTCAGGATTTCGTCATTTTAACAGAAGCGGCCTCGTTGCAAATTAAAGATATGATGAAGCACAATGAAGAAGAAGGTGCGTTCTTACGCGTCAGCGTAAAGGGCGGCGGCTGTAGCGGCCTGTCATATGGAATGGGCTTCGACCATGAAGCGGGCGAGGATGACCACCAGTTCGAGCAGTTTGGCATTAAAGTTCTTGTCGATAAAGAAAGTGCACCAATTTTAAACGGCACTAAAATTGATTATAAGCAATCGATGATGGGCGGCGGATTTACGATTGATAATCCGAATGCGATTGCATCTTGCGGCTGCGGATCTTCTTTCAGAACCGCAACAGCGACAGGTACTCCTGAGGAATGTTAAGCAAAAAATAGACTGAGCCCGATTTAAAGGGTCAGTCTATTTTTTAGGCTCCTTTATATCCATATTTCTCAAGCTCGGCATAAATTGTTTTTAGCCGCGGGTTTCCTTCGCCTACCACCTTATCCTTAATGACGACGACCGGATAAAACATATCTTCCTCGATCACACGTCTGGCAAACTTGGATTTCTCGGTCTCTTCCGGGGGCAGGAAAATATCAACATAGGTCATTTTAAACGGCTGATCGGGAAACTTTCTGGCGATGGCCGCTTCCAGCCACTCAAAGGTTTCTTTGGATGAAGGCAAATTCACGCAGCTCGGGCATAATTGCTCGGCACCGTAAAGGACAATTTCCACTTTGGTAAATTCCATAGCTACCCTTCCTTACTGTTTTCTTTTATTTTATACTATCCAAATGATAAAAACGATGAAAATGCTTTTTGTGCGTTTCCCCAAATTCTGATAATGGATTTTTACTATTGACCTCAGTATAATGTAAGTAGGAAAGGAGTCGATCATAATGTCAGAACAAGTAATGTTTGAACAAGTACAGGAAGTATTAGATAAATTACGTCCGTTTCTTCTTCGCGATGGCGGAGATTGCGAATTAGTCGATGTGGAGGACGGTATTGTAAAACTTCGTTTGCTGGGTGCTTGCGGTTCTTGCCCAAGCTCGACCATCACACTAAAAGCAGGTATCGAACGCGCACTGTTGGAAGAAGTTCCTGGCGTTGTTGAAGTAGAGCAGGTTTTTTAATAACATCATAGGAAAAGCGATTGCTGGATGAAGAAGCAATCGCTTTTTTGTTGGGGTTGAGCATAATTGTCGTTTAAATATCGCCAATTGTCCTTCAGCCTTGCTCAATTGTCGCACAGCCTTGCTCAATAGTTGCGCAGGCTCGATTCATGACCCCACCCTCGTCAACCATTCTCTATTCACAAGCGTTTTCGGTGACCTTCCCTCCAAAATCGCTTCAATGTTCTCGACACACAGCTGCATCATGTCTGTTCTGGCATCGAGGGTGGCGCTGCCGATATGTGGCAAGGCAACGACATTCGGAAGCGTAAGAAGCGGATGATCCGCCCCAATCGGCTCTCTTTCAAACACATCCAGGCCGGCACCGGCGATCTCCCCCGCAACTAATGCCTCATATAATGCCGTTTCGTCAACAACTGCTCCCCTTGCTGCATTAACGAAAATTGCTGACGATTTCATTTTTTGAAAAGCCTCACGGGAAAACATGCCTCTAGTCTCCGGAGTTAAAGGAGTCAAGCAGACAACATAATCGGACTCAGCAAGGAGTTTATCAAATGAAACATACACCGCTCCCAACTTCTCTTCCGCCTCGGGCTTTCTCGTTCGGTTGTAGTAAAGAATGTTCATGTCAAAGCCAGTAGCCCGTTTCGCTACCGTTTCGCCAATTTTCCCCATTCCCACTATCCCAATTGTTTTATGATGGACATCCTTGCCAGCCAGGAATAATGGGCTCCAGTTTTGCCAGTTTCCCTGTTTAACCAGCTCCGCCGCCTCCACAATCCGCCGGGCCGCAGTCATCAGCAAGCCAAAAGTCAGATCGGCCGTCGCATCCGTCAATACTTCGGGCGTATTGCAAATTGCAATTCCCTTCCTAGTAGCCGCGGCCACATCGACATTGTCATAACCAACCGCCATGTTGGCGATGACCTTCAAGTTTTTCCCTGCCGTTAAAAGTTCCTCATCAATAGCCTCAGTCAACATCGTAAACAGCGCATCCGCCTTGGCGGCTTCCTCCAGCAGCACATCACGGGGAACAGAAATGGCTTCGTGTTCCCACATATGCACTTCGAATTTTTCAAATAATGGTTTAATGGCTTCCTCTGGTAGTTTCCTTGTTATAAAAACATATGGTTTCATTACCGCATCCCTTTCCTCAACCTGTTTCCTCGCTTTTTAGTTTAACATAAATTAAATAAACAGCCATTCAAGCTGAGGAAGGTTTACCCGGTTAATCGGCGCTCCAGAAATTTGAAAGAAGCCAGCTAGAAAACGTTCATACTCTGGTGATTGGCGCAATATTTTCGCCAGTTGCTCCTCCATCAGCTTTTTTTCCTGTTCGGAGCGGGTAATGTAGTAATTTTCCACACATTCGAAATAATGGAGCGGGAAAACCAGGCGGGCATACAATAGCCGCCAGGAAAAAGGAGATAACGGAACAACGCTTTGATACTCAGCGAAAAATTGCTTCACCTCAACATCATAGGTCTGGTTATTGCGAAAATACCGTTCCCTCGTCCATTCGGCCAAATCACGGCTCCGGTGGTCGAAAACCCAGTCAAATGGATTTTTGAAATAGCGGCTGCCCCAAGTCACCTCCGTAAACCGTTCGTGGCAAACGGTCCCGCTGTCAGTCTCTAGCGGCGAATCATCGATTTCCGTATCGACCAAGTATTGAATCGCATTCTCTGTCAACCCCATGTAATAAGGAAATGAATCGACAAACATTTTTTCAAACTCATCCTCCGGCGTTTGAAACAGAAGACGGTTCCACTCCCGCTCCATTTGCTCCAGCCGCTTTTCCCAGATTCCCTTCCATTGGCCGATCCGGCTTGACCGCTGAATTTGAAATGGCACTCTTCTGCCGCGCTCATGAAACTTTGCCAGTTTTCTGCCGATCTTTGTTTTTCGCTGTTGCTGTTCCAGCTGCCGATTGGCAAGAACACAATATTTATTTTGCTCCCAGGTGGCGATGTATGAACCATCCTTCGTCGGCAAAAACATCGGGACACTCTTGTCTCCGAATTTCCTTAAATGCTCGGCAATGCTGCCCAATTCTTGAATATCGGCTTCTTCACGATTGCGGATTGCCGCAATTAGGTAAAGCCAGCCATTGCCTCTCAGCGCATCAAACTGGTCAATTTTTAGCTGTTCCTCGGCCTTGACCCCATAGTGAGTCTCAAGCAGTTTCTGCAGCATCTTTTCACCCCATTTCCTACCCTCTTCTAAGACATTTATATGTATCGATGCCTAAAAACTTGTTGTCTTCTGCTTTATAAAAAGTAAGACATTTTATTTGATTGTCTTAAAGAAATTTGCATATCATAAGCTAATGGAGTATATATATAGAAAAATTCACAGAAAAAGGTGATCCGAGGAATGGCAGCTGACAAAAAGATTAATCACGTAGAGGATAAAGCACGCAAATGGTTGAAAGAAAGGGGCGTTGAAGTACAGGACATCGCCGATTTAGTTTTCTATTTGCAGGAAAAATACCACGAAAATTTAAAAATGGAAGATTGCATCGAAAACGTGGAAAAAGTACTTTCAAAACGCGAGGTGCAAAATGCGATTATCACGGGCATCCAGTTAGACATTCTTGCAGAGAAGGGCATGCTTGAGGAGCCGCTTCAATCGATCATTGCCACCGACGAAAGCCTTTATGGAGTCGATGAAATCCTCGCATTCTCCATTGTGAATGTGTACGGTTCAATCGGTTTCACGAACTACGGCTACATCGATAAACAAAAACCTGGAATATTGGCTCATTTAAATGATAAATCTACCGGCGAGTGCCATACGTTTTTAGATGACATTGTCGGCGCGATTGCTGCTGCGGCATCGAGCAGATTAGCGCACCGTGCAGCGAATGTTGAATAAGTTATTAAAAAGGATGGCGATGTGCCATCCTTTTTATGGTTCCCAATGGTCCAAAGTGTCAACTGTATAAGTTGGCTGTTGCTCGTAACCCTTCAACAATTCTTTCGTTGTGACTCCGGTATGAACCAATAAAGTATCCATTCCGGCATTCATGCCCGCAAGAATGTCGGTATCGTAATAATCGCCAACCATCAATGTATCTTCTTTGGCTGTTCCCAACACCTTTAACGCCTGTTCCATAATGATGGATTCAGGCTTTCCGATAAAGATAGGCTTAGTTTGTGTGGAAACGGCAATGACAGACGTCAATGATCCATTTCCCGGAAGGAGCCCACGCTCTGTCGGAATCGCAATGTCACCGTTAGTCGAGATAAATGTCGCCCCATTGCGGACGGCAAGGCAGGCCACGGCCAATTTTTCATAACTGATTTCCCGGTCTATTCCGACAACAACAAAATCGGCATCTTCCCCGGCGAACTGGAACCCTTTTTCCTCGAGCGACGTTCTAATTCCCTCTTCCCCAATCACATAGACTGTACCACCTGGGTTTAACTCATATATGTAATTTGCTGCTGCCTGGCTTGTCGTAAACACAAGCTCCTCGGAAGCCGGAATGTCAAAGTCGAGCAGTTTTTTGGCAACCTGGGCCGGCGTCCGGGATGAATTGTTGGTCACAAACAAGTAAGGAATCCCTTTTTCTTTTAACTTTTTGACAAAATCGGAAGCAGCCTCAATCCGCTCTGTGCCTCGATACATCGTCCCGTCCAAATCAATTAAATAGCCATTATATTTTTTCAAATAAAATCACCTCTGAAATTAGCTTCTCCCATAAAAGAAAAAGACCGTTCGGCGGTCTTAGTTTTTAAAAGCGGATACCGGTCCTAGTTCATTTGTCAAATAATCACGGACATTTGCCGCAAAAAGACCCAAGGCCGGCAAATTCTTAGAAAATTGTCGGATTAGTTCCGAATGATCTATTTCTGTATAAAATTGAACAAGCATTTTGCGAAACCCAATCAAGGTTTTCAAGCTGCTGCCAGTTTCTCCACTGATAACTTTTTCATCCATTAAAATGTCAATGATATCTTCATAGCTTCCCGGGTCACGCATGATAAATCCGTCAATCATGGAATTGCCAACATCCAATACGGACTCCAGCATCATCTGCGCCACCCGCTCCAAAGCGGCTGTTTCTAGCGGTGTGGACCATTCCTTGACCTCCGAGAAAAGCTTAGTTTGCGTTTCCAAATACACTAATGTAGTTTCAATTTTTTCCCGGTCTACAAAATACATGTACTCCACTTCCTTCATCATCATCAATCTACGTTGCCATTTCCCTCATCAACACCGTTGGCGGAGCGTAAAAATTGCCTTGGGCGAGGTCAACCTTATTGCGGGTCAGGACTGAGGCTTCCTCCTCACTTTCGATTCCTTCGGCAACAACGAGGGAACCTGCTTCCCTAGCCACCAGCAATAACCCCTTAAGCATGGATTCCTTTAAAGAATTTTTATCGATATCTGAAATAAGGGATCGGTCAATTTTAATGATATCAGGCATAATCTCACTAATCGTACTCAAATTGGAATATCCGGCACCTGTATCATCAATTGCAATTCGGAACCCCATTAATCGTAACATTTTTATATTATAAATGAAATCTTTGAGCCCTTCGATTGAATCATTTTCCGTTACTTCAATGATGATCTGTGTCGGCAGAATGGTGCGAACGCGCTGGAGCAGAATTTTTACATCCCTGGTGAAGCGAATGTTCCCAAGTGTGATCGGAGTAAAATTAATGAAGACATCATCACGGCATTTGGCTGCCTTTATTTGTTCCAACGCTTTTTCAAGGACAATCATTTCTAGTTCATAGAGCGTCCCAGTCTGTCTGGCAACGGAAAATAACGGCAAAGGACTCTCCAACGCCGTTCCTTTTGGACCGCGGGTCAGCATTTCCCACGCCCGGATTTCATTTGTGGCAACATCAATAATCGGCTGTGCCAGCAGCTTAATATTCTTTTGGGAAATAATTTTATTGATTGTATAAAACATGCTGTCATATTTGGCGGCAAGTCTTTTCTCGGCCATGGCAATCGCCTGCCGCTGCGCTTTTTCCATCGATTCCTGAATCGAGTAATGTTTTTTGTCAACGAACATATAACCCGTTTCAAACTGAAGCTGAATCGATTGGTAAAGCTTATGCAGCCTTTTTTCCACCTGGTTTGTCAAGTTCTTCATGATTCGGTCCATTTCGGATATGTAATGGCAATCATGATCCACCTGAACGACTAAGGTAAGTCCATCCCCATAATAATCATGAAGGGAGATAATATCCTGTTCATCCAGTTCTTCTATTACAACTTCCCTAAATGCCTTCTTAATCTGCCTTTGCAAATGACGATGCTGGTTCTCCCCAAGCTGTTCGGCCAACTCGGCGACATTTTGCAGATTAAACACAATAACGGCCACCTCATGTCCCGTTTGAAAAGCGGTGACGACTCCCTCTAATACTGGATTTCGCAGCACGAATTTAGGCGGATAAAATCGTAATGAAGAAAGAGGCAACAGAAGCTTTCCCCATTGCATTATTTCTTTCACTTTGTCGATGGAGCGGCGGATCATAAGTTTCCCTCTTTAGCTTCAGACATCATAGTTAGGTATATTGTAACATATTTTTACATTATTCTATTTTTTTTACAGCATTTTTTTCAGACTATGTTGGGAAAATCCTCAAAGCTTCCCTTCCTCAAGATTATTTTGATATGATAGAAGGTGTTCAATAGGACTGATAAAGGAGACTGTTATGGTAGATCGTTTTTTCTTATATGATGATACGGAAAATACAAGGACAAGGTTTGTCAGCTTTGTGGGTGAAAACCAGCGCTATGATTTAGCCATCATCAAATCCGACCGCCATTATGGCAAGTCGCTTGTTTTAAATATGCAGGGAAACCGTTTTGCGATTATTGGCCAGGATGACTTGCAGGAAGAGGGCTACTTGGAGTATGCCTTTCAATTGAATGAAGAAGAAGCAGAGGAATTGAAATCTTTTCTGATTGAAATCATCTAAATAAGCTCATGCTTTCTCGCTCCTTTAGAGATACTATAGAAAAAAGGAGTGAGCCACATGGCTGAAAAGGATGCTGAGAAGTACGGTGATTTTTCCAATGTGGAAAAACAGCGGAATTATCTGACTGCTGAAGAATTCCCCGACGGGCCCTTTGGGTCGCCATTCAGGCAAAATGAACCCGTTGAATTGAAAAGCACCCCTTGGAAGGAAGGGCAGCGCCGCTACAGCAGCTTTAATTACGAATTTAAATCGCTGCACCAAGATCTCCCTCGGCAAGTGCCAGGCGCCCATCCACCGCATGATAATAAATCAACCGATGAACAGGCACCGTATAATAATAATGAAGCGTAAAAAACGAAGGAGCATTTGCCCTTCGTTTTATTTTTTTACCTTTTTCAACACAAAATAAGCACAGCCAAAATTACAGTATTCATAAAGGTATTCGCTTAATGTACTGATTTTTGTATCAAAGGTTGCTTTTTGGTTTTGGTCATCAAAGAAGCCTTTCAGGCGAAGCTGGCCGTATCCCCAATCACCGACAATGTAGTCATATCTGGACAGAATATCGCTATACCTGGCTTTCAGCGCATCCTCGTTAAAGCCGTCGCGAAACTCCTGCACCAGTTCGTAATGTAAATTATTGATCGTTACCATACCTTGTCACCTCTTTTTTGCCAGCGGTTCTAAACTCCATTATAACCGATTCACCATGAATTACTAAGAAAAAAAACATCCCGTATGGAAATTCTAATAAAAGGAGGTGTTTTCACATTGAAAAAGCTAGTCGTAATCGCGGGACTGTGTACGCTGACAGCGCTCGCCGGCTGCCAGAAGGACACGGCCAACCGCGATGTCTATGAGGAAAGCGGCAATACCATTAATGTAAACAATAAACGCCACGAACTTTACCGTGAGGGAGCAGCAAAGGATGTTCGCAACGTCAGTACCTCCTATGGGTTTGTCCGTCATCAGAAAAGCCCTTTGATGAACGACAACACCGCCAATGACACCTATTCAGCGCTTGACCGCGAACAGGTAGCTAACGTTATCAGCAAGTTAAGTGTCAATATTCCACATGTCAGCGATGTTGCGACCCTTGTTACCGACCAGGAAGTATTGGTGGCCTATGATACCAATTCAAAGGATCGCAAAATGACAGCCGATCAGGTAAAAAGAACCGCCATGTCTGTCGTCCCAAGATTTTACCATGTGTATGTCAGTGACAATAAAGCCTTAATGCAGGATGTCGAAAATTTGGCAAGCTTTGATTCAACCAATAGAAAAGCGCGCGACTCGGTCAATCAGGTAATAAAACAAATGAAAAAATCACCGCAGGGCTACCGGATGAACGACAGTGAGGACGAAAATGGCCTAACACCGGATGATTCTAACCGGACAATGACAAATCGATAATTTAAAAAGCGGAAGCGCCTCGATCAGCCCCGATAAGCTTAAGACGTAACCCGCAGGATGGGCCTGCCCTCGAGGGGGACGGCTTAAGACCTCGAGGGGCTAGGTGCTGGAGCTGGATTATAAAAAGGAGTTCTGACCCGAGTAATGGGCCGAACTCCTTTATTTCTTTATGCTTCCTGGGCGTTTTGTGTATGCTCTCCAAGCATCTGTTTATGCTTTGCAGCAGCATTGACTTGCTCATCGGCGTGGTATGAAGAACGGACGAGCGGACCTGCTTCACAGTGACTGAAGCCTTTGCTGAGAGCAATCTCCCGCAGTTCATTAAATTCAGCTGGGCTGTAATATTTTTCAACCTTTAAGTGACCTTTGGTTGGCTGCAGGTACTGGCCAATCGTCATGATATCCACATTGTTCGCGCGCAGGTCGTCCATGACCTCGATAATCTCTTCCTTTGTCTCCCCAAGGCCAATCATCAGGCTGGATTTAGTCGGGATGCTTGGCTGCATTTCTTTGGCGCGGCGCAGGAACTCAAGAGAACGATCATATTTGGCCCGGGCGCGGACTCTTGGAGTTAAACGTCTGACAGTTTCAATATTGTGATTCAGAATATCCGGCTTCGCATCCATCAGCATTTTCAAATTTTCTTCTTTTCCGCCCATATCTGACGGAAGCACTTCAATGCTGGTAAATGGATTCTTGCGGCGAATTGCCCTGATGGTTTCTGCAAAAACGGCTGCACCGCCATCCTTCAGGTCATCGCGGGCCACAGCAGTGACGACCACATGCTTCAGGTTCATAAGCTGAACCGAGTCTGCAACCCGTTCCGGCTCCTGCAAATCAAGTTCGGTCGGCAGGCCAGTTTTTACTGCGCAGAAACGGCAGGCTCTGGTACAAGTGTCGCCAAGAATCATAAACGTTGCCGTCCTTCTTGCCCCCCAGCATTCATGGATATTCGGGCAGCGCGCTTCCTCACATACCGTATGTAGATTTTTTTCCCTCATTAATTTTTTTAAGCCAGTGTAAGACTCATTTGTATTTAGCTTTATTTTTAACCATTCCGGTTTTCGTAAAATTTCTTCTTGCTTGCTCATGATTACACCCCTTATATGATCAAAAACAACATCTTCTTTTGTCACTTTAACATACCGGGGATGGAACGACAAGCGAAGGGGTTTGTTTGCGGGGCTTCAAAAGAGGTTTGGCAAATACGATGTGAATTCGACGAAATACTCCATAAGTTCGGCGAAAACATCCTCAAGTTCGGCGAAAATACGCCTAAGTTTGGCGAAATACTCACCAAATCCGGCGAATACCTTTTGATTACCATATATTAACCATTATGAAATTTCCTAGGTTCCATAAACTAATTTTGTACATTTAAAGGGAAGGATGATTCCTGTGAGGGCTGTTCTGATGATTGGAACGTTCCTTTTGTTCTTTACTTCAATAATTGTTCCAAGAAATGCTTATGCCAGTGAAATCGACCCTTATTGGGAACGAATGGAGCTTTATAAAAAAGTTGAAACAGTTACGCAAATTCCATGGTACTACCTGGCGGCAATTGATCAATATGAACGAAATGTGCGTAACGTTCGTCGTGACTTGCCTAAGCCGGATCGTCTTATCGCCATCTATTTTAAGCCTGAGGTATGGGTAGGATTGACCAACCCGAACCTTGCCGAGGAAGACCCTGCAATCATCTCTTTTTTTCATGGAATGGGTGTTGATGGGGATGGTGATGGAAAGGCTAGCCTCAAAAGCGACGAGGATGTCTTATATGCATTTGCCAAGTACCTTCTTTCTTATGGTGTTGACCATGATAATATTAAAATCGGGTTATGGAATTATTACCGCCGCGACCGAACAGTAGGCAGCATTGCCAATTACGCAAAAATCTACCGCCATTATGGACGGCTTAATTTGGATGCAAACGTATTTCCTGTTCCGCTCCGCAGCAATCATAGCTATCGCAGCACGTGGGGAGACGCCCGCGGCTGGGGGGGACGCAGAATTCATGAAGGCACCGACATTTTCGCCGGATACGGCGTTCCGGTCAGGGCCACCTGTTACGGTGTCATTGAAATCAAGGGCTGGAACAAGTTTGGCGGCTGGAGAATCGGAATTCGAGATATTAACAACAACTATCATTACTTTGCCCATCTAAGCGGCTTTGCGAAGGATTTGAAGGTTGGGCAAATTGTTGAACCTGGCATGCTGATTGGCGGAGTAGGAAGCTCCGGCTATGGACCACCAGGAACCTCCGGGAAATTCCCGCCGCATTTGCACTATGGGATGTATAAGGACAACGGAATTACCGAATGGTCTTTTGATCCGTATCCGCATTTGGCAAAATGGAAACGGCTTGAACGGGCCCGTGCCGTGAAGAAATAGGACTGTCCGCACAAAATGGACAGTCCTTTATTCTCCTCCTGATTTTTTTGTTGGTTTTGCTTTCTTTTCCGGAACAGGAATGGAAAGCGTTGAATCTCCGCCGCTATTATAAAATTGCGGGACTTCCCCCTGTATCAAGGTGCCGCCCACAGGTATGGTCTGCTTTAGCTTTGTAATCTCTGTTGCAAATGGGGTAATAATTTGCACAGATACTTCGATCTCTACCGAAACTTTAATCCACGTGTTGTTGATTCCAATTGGCTCCGTTTCGATATGAACATCAGGTTCAACCTCACCGATAGCATGAAATTTAACTGGGATTTTCGGACCGAGGTTCCCCAATAAAGTGATATTGGTGGCTTGCCCGAGCGGAACATACCATACAATCCCATCTTCTGACGAGGTGTCTTCTGTCTCAATTTCCACGTCGGTTAACTGCTCCAATGAGGCAATATTGCCTGCTTTGGCAGACTTTAAGTTTTTTTGAATTTGTGCTGTTGTTTCAGCTAAAACCCTATTAATCAAATCTGTATTTAATTGCGCATTTTCTTTCGAGCCATCTGCACTGGGGATAATTTGGATGACATTATTATTTTCCCCCACATTGGTTGTTCGTTTTGTAATGGCTCTATTAATAACAAGGGATGCAATATTTCGGGTTTCAGATGTTGCATATCGCATCAAAGTCGGTTCGATTCCCTTGTTGACAAGCAAGATTCCAATAGCGGTCGTAAACAGAAAAAATACGATTGTTATTAGAATGACATAGCGGAAGGGCAATGGTCCACGCTTTGATAGCCTTCTGCGAAACTTTGCCAAAAAAATCACCCCTTCAAGCTATATGTATGCTTTAAGGAGGTGGTCTAGCCCACTAATGTTTGAACAAGTAGGGTAAAAATAAAAGCCTGCCTTAAAGGCAGACTTTTTACAGCATTTTCAGCAAGGCGTCCTTGCCGATCATCCCTTTCTTGATTCCCAAATTTTCTGCCTCGAGTGTTACAGACTCCAGCGGAGCATCTAACAGCTGCTCAATCGTCCGCACGCCAACAGCCCTGCCAGCAATGACTTTGAGGTCCTTTAACTTTTCATTCAGTAACCCGACATCCAAAGCACCGCACATAATATATCCTTTTTCGCTTGTCACGACAAGCAGGGTAGTTTTAGGAAGTAACACCGAAACGGCCAAAAACGTATGGCCTTCAATTTCAACTGGTGATAGATTAATCAAAGGATTCCACACTCCTTTCCCTACTAACACAGTATGAAAGCAGGTTAAAAAGCGTGTGTCCCAATTTAGGACATTGACTGCAGCTTCCATTTCAGCAGATCGCGCATGAATTCCGGCAGAAAATAATTTTTGGCCTTTTGCGGAATAACCCTCTTGAAAAAATGGCCGAATGTAAACATATCAGGCAAAGCTAAGGTGTATGTTTTTTCTGGAGCAGGCTCCATTCCTCCAATTAGGACCCTTCCCTCCACGAATTCAACCCCGTCATAAATGAATATCCCCAATTTATCGCCTCGGAATCCCAGGCCTTTTATATGCCGATGATGGAGGGTTTCATCTAATGATTCTTCGATAACAGCGATTAATTCCTCCCCGGTTATCTCGACAACACATGGATTGATCGGATGCGGGCAAATTGTGAGCAAATCATACTTCGTTACATCGCCTGCCAGCGGCCCCAACAGCAGCCCTGCATTAATCATTGCACAATCAGCCTGGCACCATTCCTTTACCGCGCGGCATAACAACAAGCCCAAGTCCGTTTTCTTAAAAGGTTCAGCTGCCAACGGCCTCTGGAGAGTCGTAATGGTCTGTGATAACAGATCTTTTCCTTTATCAAAAAATAACTGAATCTCTCTCTCCTCATTTTTGACAGGCGGGAGGTCGTTCACGTTAAAAAGTAAGGCACTTTTACTGCTGATCGTCCTTTGGTCGTTTATCTCGAGTATGACCTGGCCAACGTAATAGCCATACTTACCCGCTGCCCCGATAAGAGTGTCGCCGACCATCTCTCCGGTCTCCAGCACATGATGGGTATGGGCGCCCAAAATGACATCAATTTCAGGGAACTCGGAAGCAATCCTCTCATCGTCCCGAAGGCCCAAATGTGATAGAAGGATTACCAAATCCGACTCCTGTTTAAGCTGTTTAACCCATTTTTTTAATTCCTCGATTGGTTCTGTCAGCTCCCAGTCCAGTTGATCGTAAAGCTGGGCAAACATGGCCGTTAACCCGAGAACACCGACTTTTGTTCCTGTTGGCGTCTGATAAATTTTATAAGGCTTTACCCAGTCAGGATAAGAGCCGTCTTTATTAAAGAAATTCGCGACAAGGACATCAAAGTCGGCATGCTTATAAAGCTTGTCCAAATCGTCGTGAGGCAGATTGACGCCCTCATTATTGCCAATTGTGGCGGCAGTATAGCAGCATTCATTTAATAGCGCTATATTTCCTTTGCCCATTGTTGCCTCCGTATATGGATGCCAGCGGTCGATGAAATCACCGATGTCAAACAGGAAACTGTCTTCCCCGCTTTCCTGGTGCAGCTTTTGCTGTTTTTGTAAAAATTGCTTGATTCGCGGCCAATTTTCCAAATGGCTATGTAAATCATTGGTATGGTAAAGATAAATTTTTTCCATTAGCCTTCCATTCCTTGATGAGTTTTTCGAATCCCGACAACCAGCAGGATAGCCCGTAAAATCCAGACTATTCATTTGCATTTAGACGGGTATTGAGATAGACGCCGACCCCTTCTTATCGACCGAGCAGCTCCATTCTTTCACTCTTCGGTCGTTTAAAACCCTTCTTATCGACCGAGCAGCTCCATTCTTTCACTCTTCGGTCGTTTAAAACCCTTCTTATCGACCGAGCAGCTCCATTTTTTCACCCTTCGGTCGTTTAGAACCCTTCTTATCGACCGAGCGGCTCCATTCTTTCACCCTTCGGTCGTTTAAAACCCTTCTTATCGACCGAGCAGCTTCATTTTTTCACCCTTCGGTCGTTTAGAACCCTTCTTATCGACCGAGCAGCACAATTCTTTCACCCTTCGGTCGTTTAGAACCCTTCTTATCGACCCGTGCAGTACTTTCTTTCACCATTTGGTCGTTAATCCTTATTAAGCAAACATCAAAATAAATCCAGCTGGCGGGGAGCAAGCCCATCATATTCAATATGTAGTAACTCTATCATTTGCTTTGCGTTGTCTGCCGCATCGCCGCCGGAGTTGTTATTAAACAGAAGAAAGACGTCTTTGCATACTTCCTCCAATGAACGAACATGGCCTGCCCATTCCTTCAGTTCCTGTTGATTATACCTGTAAAGGTAGCGCACCTCACGCCAATTATCGGCATTGCGCTTTTGCCAGCCATGTAGATTCCGGCCGTGAAACCGGACAAGGACCTTTTCGGGATGGGTTGACTCCAACACAGTCGGAACCGAGCCTTCTCCGGATTGTGGCTCATCACAAATGCTGTGAATCCATTTTTCTGCCCTCATAAAATCGAGTGTTTGCTGGCGGTACTGGGGAACAAACCATGATTGGTGCCGGAATTCTAGTGCACATGAGACATCCTCCATTTCCTGCTTGCACCAGCGCAAATAATCGACATTTTCTCTTTTTAAATCAAACCAAGGGGGAAATTGAAACAAAACCATCGCAAGTTTATTTTTCTCTATATAGGGATCTAATGATTCCTTAAACGCTTGAAACATGATTTTTTTATTTTCAAACGGGATTTCGCCACGAAGATGGCCAGTCATCCCTTGATAGGCTTTGACAACGAACTGGAAACCTTTGGGAGTTTCATTGACCCATTTAAGGGAATTACGTTTGGGTTGTATGGCGTAAAACGCTGTATCAACTTCGACTGTTGGAAAATGCCCGGCATATTCTTTCAGCTTATCTCTTGGCGAGATTTGTCCAGGATATAAACTGTCGTGATCACCCCAGCCTGTAACACCGATATAAATCAACAAATCACCTCCATTTATTACTAATATAGCATAACCCTTTTGTAATTTTGAAAATTCTCGTTTTGCAATTAAGCCCGGACATAACGTATTCGCCAAAAATGCTTCGATATTCGCCGAACTGATGGAGTTATTCGCCGAATTCCTCAAAGTATTCGCCAAACCCCAAAAAACCCGCCTGCCATTCCCAGCAAGCGGGTCATTTTTCAAAATATTAACCGATGGATCCTTCCATCTCGAACTTGATCAATCGATTCATCTCAACGGCGTATTCCATTGGCAGTTCTTTTGTAAACGGCTCAATGAAGCCCATGACGATCATTTCGGTTGCTTCCTGCTCGGAAATGCCGCGGCTCATTAAGTAGAACAACTGCTCTTCGGAAACTTTGGAAACCTTCGCTTCGTGCTCAAGTGAAATGTTGTCGTTCAAGATCTCGTTGTAAGGAATTGTATCAGAAGTTGATTGGTTATCCATGATCAGCGTATCGCACTCGATGTTGGAACGGGCGCCATCGGCTTTGCGGCCAAAGTGGACGATGCCGCGGTACGTTACTTTACCGCCATGCTTGGAAATCGACTTCGAAACAATCGTAGAAGACGTATTCGGCGCCAGGTGAAGCATTTTCGCTCCAGCATCCTGGTGCTGGCCTTTACCGGCAATCGCAATCGACAATGTCATACCGCGGGCGCCTTCGCCTTTTAAAATAACCGCAGGATACTTCATCGTCAACTTGGAACCGATATTACCGTCAATCCATTCCATTGTCGCATTTTCTTCACAGACCGCGCGCTTGGTAACCAGGTTGTAAACGTTGTTTGCCCAGTTTTGGATGGTGGTATAACGGCAGTAAGCGCCTTTTTTAATAATGATTTCAACTACAGCACTGTGAAGTGAATTCGTTGTATAAACAGGAGCGGTACAGCCCTCAACATAGTGTACATGTGCGCCTTCATCAACAATGATCAGTGTTCTTTCAAACTGACCCATGTTTTCTGAGTTGATACGGAAATACGCCTGTAACGGAGTATCCACTTTAATGCCTGGTGGAACATAAATGAACGACCCGCCGGACCATACAGCAGAGTTAAGCGCAGCAAACTTGTTATCTGTTGGCGGAATAACCGTAGCCCAGTGCTTGCGGAAAATTTCTTCGTTTTCCTTAAGCGCAGAATCGGTATCTTTAAACACGATTCCAAGTGCTTCAAGGTCTTCCTTCATGTTATGGTAAACAACTTCAGACTCATACTGGGCAGAAACCCCGGCAAGATATTTTTGCTCGGCTTCAGGAATTCCCAGCTTGTCGAAAGTCGCTTTGATTTCTTCAGGCACTTCGTCCCATGATTTCTCTGATTTCTCAGATGGTTTTACATAATAGGTAATTTCGTCGAAGTTTAAAGAGTTTAAGTCGCCGCCCCATTGTGGCATTGGCATTTTATAAAAATGCTCAAGAGATTTTAAACGGAAGTCAAGCATCCACTGCGGTTCGTCTTTCATTTTTGAAATCTCTTCGACAATCTCACGGGTCAAACCACGCTTTGAGCGGAATATGGAAACGTCTTTATCGGCAAAACCATATTTATAATCACCGATCTCCGGCATTTTCTTCGCCATCGTCGTATTCCTCCTATTTTACGAGAGGGAAGCACCAGGTCGGCAAGCACCCCGGCCACTTCCAAATTCGTATTATTCTTGTTCCTTTTCTTTTAGGCTCTTTTCCATCGCCTTCCAAGCCAATGTTGCGCACTTGATTCTGGCCGGGAATTTGCATACGCCCTGAAGTGCTTCGATATCGCCTAAATCTACATCTTCTTCATCATAGTCTTTGCCCTGCATCATATCGGAAAAAATCTTGGACAGCTTTAGTGCCTGTTCAATTTTTTTGCCTTTGATTGCCTGGGTCATCATTGATGCTGAAGACATAGAAATCGAACATCCTTCACCTTCCTGCTTAGCGTCAACCACTATGCCATCTTCCACCTTTAGGGTCAACTGAATGCGGTCGCCGCAGGTTGGGTTATTCATGTTAATCGTATGATTGCCATCCTCCAAAACCCCGCGATTGCGCGGATTTTTGTAATGGTCCATAATTACTCTTCGGTATAATGCATCTAAATTAGAAGACATCGCTGAAATACTCCTTCGTTTTGACAAGCCCTTCAACAAGTTTATCAATATCTTCTTCGGTGTTGTAAAGGTAAAAGCTGGCGCGTGCTGTAGCCGAAGCCTTCAGCCATCTCATCAGCGGCTGGGCGCAATGATGGCCGGCACGGACGGCAATTCCTTCCGCATCCAATACAGTGGCGACATCATGCGGATGAACATCCGCTAAATTGAACGTCACCAGACCGGCTCGCTTTGCGGGGTCAAGCGGACCATAAATGGTCATGCCTTCAACCGTTGCCATTTTTTCAAGCGCATAAGCTGCCAGCTTATGCTCATGCTCCGCAATGTTGTCAAGGCCGACTTCAGTTAAAAAGTCGATCGCCGCACCGAGACCAATAGCACCTGCAATAATCGGTGTTCCGCCTTCAAATTTCCACGGCAGTTCTTTCCATGTCGATTCGTACAGTTCTACGAAATCAATCATTTCGCCGCCAAATTCAACCGGCTCCATGTTTTCAAGCAGCTGTTTTTTGCCATAAAGAACGCCGATTCCAGTTGGACCGCACATTTTATGGCCAGAGAAAGCAAGAAAATCACAATCGAGATCCTGCACATCAATCTTCATATGCGGAGCGCTCTGTGCACCATCGACGACCATCACAGCACCATGCTCATGGGCAATTTGGGCGATTTCTTTTACGGGATTAATGACGCCGAGTACGTTGGATACCTGCATCACCGAGACAATTTTTGTGTTAGCCGTGATGGTGGCCCGGACATCATCCAGTGAAATGGTTCCATCCTCTTGAAGGGGGATGTACTTCAACTGGGCCCCGGTCCGTCTTGCCACCTGCTGCCACGGAATGATGTTGCTGTGGTGTTCCATGTAGGTAATGACGATTTCATCGCCTTCCTTCAGGTTGGCGGCCGCGTAGCTTGCTGCCACCGTGTTGATGGAAGTCGTCGTTCCTCTTGTAAAAATAACTTCTTGAGTGGACTTGGCATTGATGAACTTACGCACCTTTTCACGGGCACCTTCGTAAGCATCAGTTGCTCTTGTTCCTAGTGTATGCACACCGCGATGGACATTTGAATTATATTCGCGGTAGTATTTTTCAATCGTTTCGATTACCTGAATTGGCTTCTGCGAAGTGGCAGAGCTGTCCAGATAAACGAGCGGCTTCCCGTTAACCTCTTGATGTAGTATCGGAAATTGGCTGCGAATATCGTGGATATTCATTATCTTACTTTCCTTTCGATGACTTCCGTTAATTGTTTCTTTACGTGCTCAATCGGAAGTTGGTTTACGACTGGTGCAAGGAAGCCATGAATGACTAGGCGCTCTGCCTCTGTCTGTGGAATCCCCCGGCTCATTAGATAATAAAGCTGAACTGGATCCACACGGCCAACAGAAGCTGCGTGTCCTGCCATAACGTCATCTTCATCAATTAACAGAATTGGGTTGGCATCCCCGCGTGCTTTTTCACTAAGCATTAGAACACGAGAAGTTTGCTCGGCATCGGATTTTGAAGCACCATGCTCAATTTTGCCGATACCGTTAAAGATAGAAGTCGCACTATCTTTTACAACTCCATGGTTTAAGATGTTTCCTTGCGTGTGTTTGCCAAAATGAACAACCTTGGTTGTAAAGTTCTGGGATTGATCTCCACGGCTGACAACAACCGTCTTGGTATCGCCATAAGAACCGTCACCAAGCAGGTTGGTCGTATTTTCGGAAATAGTATTGCCTTCATTCATCAGGCCAAGTGCCCATTCAATCCGGGAATCTCTGCCGGCAACACCGCGACGGTTCACATAGGTGGTCATTCCCTTGGCCAGGGTGTCCACAGCACCATATTGTACTCTTACGTTTGTATTGGCAATAACTTCAGTTAAAATATTCGCCAAGGTATCTGATACTTCCATCGTGGAAATGTAGTTTTCTACGTATGTGACAGAAGAATTGTCGTCAGCAACTACGAGCACATGGTTAAACAAATTCGCTTGGGCATCATCATGCACATAAACAGCCTGGATTGGTTCGGAGATTTCCACGTTCTTTGGTACGTATAAGAACACCCCGCCATTCACCAGTGCCGCATGAAGCGCTGTTAACTTGTGCTCATCAGCATTAATCGCCTGTGTCATGTAATATTTTTTCAAAAGATCGCTATGCTCTCTAGCAGCAGTAAATATATCGGTAAAAATAACGCCTTTATCCTTTAACTCCTGTGACAATGACAAAAATGCTGGAGTCTGGTTGCGCTGGATATATAAATTCTGGTTTTTCGCTTCAAGGTCGACTAAAGCTTTTACCTCTTCAGGAAATTCCTCAAACGAAGCATAGGCAGCACTTGTAACAGTATGTCGATTAAATTTGGTAAAGTTCCATTTATCAATTTTCGTTTTATCCGGTTTAGGCATCGGCAATTCTTCCAATTGCGTCAATGCCTTAAGGCGAAGCTCTTCAAACCAAGCAGGTTCGCTCATCCCTTTTGAAAAAGAGCTAACAAAACCAGTATCAATAGTTTCGATTGTCATGTTAATCCTCCTAACTCAAGCTTTAAGCTTCTTGCCCAACTGTTTCATCTTCAATTCCAAGCTCTTGCTTGATCCAGTCATACCCTTCTGCTTCAAGGCGTTGTGCGAGTTCTGGCCCGCCTGATTTAACGACACGGCCTTGCATCATAACATGGACATAGTCAGGAGTGATGTAATTTAATAAACGCTGATAGTGAGTGATGATTAAGCAGCCAAAGTCTTCACCGCGCATTTGGTTGACACCCTTGGATACAACTTTAAGTGCATCAATATCAAGACCGGAGTCAATTTCGTCCAATATAGCGATTTTTGGCTCAAGCATCATAAGCTGCAGAATTTCGTTACGCTTTTTCTCACCACCGGAGAACCCTTCGTTGAGGTAACGCTGCGCCATATCGAGATCCATTTCAAGGTATTCCATTTGCTTATCCATCTTACGGATGAATTTCATTAATGAAATTTCATTGCCTTCACCAAGACGGCTGTTAATCGCCGAGCGAAGGAAGTCAGCATTGGTTACACCATTAATTTCACTTGGATACTGCATCGCTAGAAATAGACCGGCACGCGCACGCTCATCCACTTCCATTTCCAGAACATCTTGACCATCTAAAGTAATGCTGCCACTGGTCACTTCGTATTTTGGGTGACCCATGATGGCAGCGGATAATGTAGATTTCCCTGTACCGTTTGGACCCATGATTGCGTGGATTTCTCCGCCTTTTACTTCAAGGTTGACACCTTTTAAAATTTCTTTCCCATCGATCGCAACATGCAGATCCTTAATTGTTAAAGTCGATCCAGCCATTTTAATACCTCCGCAAAAGAATGTTTTGTATCGTGTCGACACCGTCGATTTGAAAATTCATTCTCAATCTATTCTCATTACAATCTTATAACAAATGAAATCTATTAGCAACCTTTATGCAGTGATAACTAGTCTATATTTTCACTAAAGCGTTACCAATTGAGAATGAATAAGAATTGTTGAAAGAAAATTCTGATAAGAATTATGTAAAATAAACTCGATTAAAATCATACCTTATTTTACAGGGAAATGCCAATGGTTGAAATTGATCATCATCCATTCTATTTTTTACTTAAGCAGGGTGTTTAATGTATAGGGAAAAGAGGCTGTCTGCGACAGCCTCTTTAACCGCTTTTCTTCATATTTAATATTACTCAGAAACCGTGATGACGGCGCCTTGGTATTTTTCCTTAATAAAGTCTTGAATTTCTTTAGAGCGAAGAACCTCTACAAGTGTTTTGATTTCTTCACGGTTTTTATCCTCGGAACGAACGACTACTAGGTTTGCCGGTACAGCATTCGCTTCTTCAAAGGCAATACCATATTTTTCAATATCGATTTCGCCTTCGAGTGCATAGTTAGTGTTAATTGCCACTGCATCGCCTTCACCGTTCTCAAAGGAAGAAGCCAATAATTTTGCTTCAATTAATTTAGGGAACTTCAGGTTCTTTGGATTTTCAACAATATCGTCGATTCGTGCGTTAGCACCAACGCCTTCTTTAAGCTTGATTAATCCTGCTTTTTCAAAAATAGGCAGGATACGGCCATGGTCACTCAGGGAATCACTCATAATGATGGTCGCACCGTTTGGAAGATCTTTTAGGCTTTTATACTTTTTAGAATAAATGCCGATTGGTTCTTTATGAATCCCACCAACACTGACAAAATCAAAATCCTTATTTTCTTTCATTTGCAGGTCTAAATACCCTGGAGTTTGGAAATAGTTTGCATCCAAATCTTTATCTCTTAACGCGACATTCGGAAGGACATAATCTTGGAATACCTCGATTTTTAAGTCGATCCCTTTATCCTTTAATAAAGGTTTTGCTGCTTCAAGTACTTCTGCGTGCGGCACTGCAGATGCACCCACCACTAATGTTTTGTTGCCATCCTTGTCCGCGGAATCATTTTTTCCTCCACCGCAAGCGGCTAAGGCAAATACAGTAAATGCAATAAAAATCAAACTAAGAACTTTTTTCATGTTATTCTCCTCCTGTTATCGTTTATCTGTTTTCTTTGTAAAATAATCTCCAATAAATTGGATAATAAATACTAAAATTAAAATTGCAATCGTTGCTGTTAGCGTAACAATTGGCCGATTTCGCTGAAAGCCTTCGAGGTAGGCAAAATGACCTAGCCCTCCGGCTCCAATCACCCCTGCCATTGCCGTGAAGCCAACAAGTGAAATCGCCGTAACAGTAATGCCAGAAATTAAAGCTGGCATTGATTCCGGAATTAATACTTTGAAAATAATTTGGCCATGTGTCGCTCCCATCGATTGTGAGGCTTCGATGACACCTTTATCGATTTCCCTAAGGGCGATTTCCACCATTCGAGCATAAAACGGAGCTGCCCCAATGATCAGCGCCGGCAATGCCGCATTGGCACCAAGCATTGTTCCAACTAGTATCTTGGTAAAAGGGATTAATAAAACAATTAAAATGATAAAAGGAATCGATCTAAAAATATTGACAAAGCCAGCGATTATCACGTTTATTGCCCGATTTTCCCACATGTTTCCTTTACTTGTCAGAAATAACAGCAGGCCCAGCAACAAACCTAATATAAATGTTGCCAGCACAGAAATCGATGTCATATAAATGGTTTCACGTGTCGCGAGCATCAAGTTGTCCCACTTGACCATTTCCATAAAGTCAGCCATGACTGATCACCTCCACGCCCACTTGCTGTGAGTGAATATAATCGATGGCGTTCTGAATTTCATTCGTTTGACCATCCAAGTGAATGAATAATGTTCCATACGACCCGTTTTGCGTGTGTGATATATTCCCTTGCAGAATATTTACCACTACATCAAAATCGCGAATCACACGAGTGATAAGAGGCTGTTCAGCGGACTCTCCAAGGAAAGTAAGTTGGACTATCTTGCCATGCGGATAGCGCCCCAGCAAATGCTCGGCTGTTTCCTTTGTTTTTTCCTGCTCAGTTACTTGCTGTACGAATCGTTTCGTGATTGGCTGCTGCGGATTTTTAAATACATCGAGGACAGAGCCAAGTTCAACGACTCTCCCGCTCTCCATTACCGCAACCCGGTGGCAGATTTTCCGGATGACATGCATTTCGTGTGTAATTAATACAATTGTCAGGCCTAGCTTTTTATTAATATCCACTAATAATTCCAGGATTGAATCAGTCGTTTGCGGGTCGAGTGCCGAGGTCGCTTCATCACAAAGGAGAACCTTTGGGCTGTTCGCCAGCGCCCTTGCAATCCCAACGCGCTGCTTTTGCCCGCCACTCAGCTGGGAAGGATAAGCATCCTCCCGTCCTTCAAGTCCAACCAGTTTAATCAATTCGGCGACACGCTTTTTTCTCTGTGGTGCGCTTACCCCGGCAATTTCTAATGGGAAAGCAATATTTTCACTTACCGTTCTTGACCAAAGGAGGTTAAAGTGCTGGAAGATCATGCTGATTTCCTGCCTAGCCTTTCGAAGCTCGCTGCCTTTGATTTTCGAAATCTCGCGGCCGGCAACTGTCACACTTCCCTCTGTTGGCAACTCCAAACCGTTTAGCATGCGAATTAAGGTACTTTTACCGGCACCGCTATATCCAATTACCCCGAAAATTTCTCCATCTTTTATTTCTAGGTTGACATCATCAACAGCTTTTATCTGCCCTTGTTTTGACTGGAATATTTTCAGGACATTTTTGATTGAAATCATTGAATCACCTACTTTTCATCCTTGATATAGGTTTTGATTATTCTAGCGAAAGGATTCTTTTTTTGAAAAATAAAATGCCTTTCTGCACGGGCAGAAAGGCATCATAAAATACAATCCTTTCTCCCATCTCTCAAAGCTTTTTGGCTTTGTGTGAATTGGCACCATTTCAATTTTAAAAAATTGACGGTTGCCGGGCTTCATCGGGCACATCCCTCCACCTCTCTTGATAAGAGCTTAAGCAATCTTAATATTCAATTAAAATATTTTTCAAAAAATGATTTATGTTGGCTATCTTATCACGGATAAAAAGTAGTGTCAACGAAAATGTTACTGGAAAAGCTTTACGCCTTTGTTTTTAGCATGACTGGAAAATCCTTATGCCTTTGCCTTTTGCGAGACTAGGCCAGTTGCCGCCTCAATGGCTTGTTCCAGATCCTCAATTAAATCCTCGACATTCTCGATCCCAATGGATAGACGAATTAAATCTTCAGACACTCCTGCTGCTTTCAGCCCTTCAGCATCAAGCTGCTGGTGAGTCGTGCTGGCCGGGTGAATAATTAAGCTCTTGGCATCGCCGACATTGGCCACATGCGCCCAAAGCTGGATGTTGTCGATTAATTTCGCCCCTGCTTCCTTGCCGCCTTTAATTCCGAAAACAACCATCGAACCGGCACCCTTAGGCAAATACTTTTGCGCCAGCTCATAATCAGGATGCGACGGATGCCCCGGATAGGAAACCCACTCCACGGCAGGGTGGTTTAATAAGTATTCCACTACTGTCTTGGTGTTGGCGACATGCTCCTTCATCCGTACGTGGAGCGTTTCTAGACCTAGCGTAAACTGGAATGCATTCTGTGGGCTTAACGCAGGACCAAGGTCACGTAAGAGTTGGACACGTGCTTTAATAATATATGCAACTGCACCTAATGCCTCCGCATAGACAAGGCCATGATAGCTGTCATCCGGTGTTGTGAAGCCTGGGAATTTCGGCGAATTCCAGTCAAATTTGCCGCCGTCGACAATGACGCCTCCAGTTGATGTCCCGTTTCCTAATAGCCATTTCGTGGCGGAATGGACCACAATATCGGCGCCATATTCAATTGGACGGCACAAGTATGGTGTTGCAAACGTATTGTCAATAATTAAAGGAACCCCTGCCTCATGGGCGATTTCCGCCACTTTTTCTATATCAAGGAGGCGTAGGCTTGGGTTACCAATGGTTTCCGCAAAAACGGCCTTTGTTTTCTCCGTAATCGCTGCGCGGAAGTTCTCCGGATTATCGGCATCAACGAATTTAACCTTGATTCCGTATTTCGGCAGGGTTACCGCAAATAAATTATATGTTCCGCCATAAAGATTTCCAGCTGCCACAATTTCATCGCCGGCTTCAGCAACGTTGAGGATGGCCAGTGTAATCGCCGCCATGCCGCTTGCCACCGCCAATGCGCCGACTCCGCCTTCCAACAGCGCCACCCTATCTTCAAAAACAGTTGTCGTCGGGTTGTGAATCCGGGTATATATGTAGCCTGGCTCTGCGAGGGCGAACAGGTTAGCCGCATGCTCGGTGTTTTTAAATTGGTAGGCGTTGTTTTGATAGATTGGCACCGCACGCGCACCCGTTACCGGATCTGGCGATAATCCTCCATGAACACTCAATGTTTCGAACCGATAATTCTTCTTTTCTGTCATCTTTTTTCTCCCCTTTGATTAAAAATAAATCCCCACTTCATAAGAAGAGGGGCTCCCGCTCTTCTTATCTTCCAGAGCCCACTTGCTCTGCTGGAATTAGCACCGTGTGTAAAACCGGTTGCCGGGCATCTTTGGGCCAGTCCCTCCGCCTCTCTTGATAAGAAACTTTATAAATTTACTTTATTAGTAGAATATTTAAAAAATATAATACTAGACTTTTAATTCCGAGTCAATACCTTTGATTAAAATATTGTTTTTTAGGGTCTTCATAAAACTTAAGCACTGTACGGCTTGGCCACTTTACGAGACAAGCCTAGGGTCCGGATTAGGTGATTCGTAAAACAAGCGTATTGTGCACTAGCCCTTCAGGAGACAAGCGCACGGTCCGGCTTGGCCAGATAAAAAATAGATTCTAGCAACAGAGCCATTCTCAGCGGTGCAGATACTTTCAAGAATCCGCCTTTTTGAAGCGTCCTTAATCTTTCCGACCCTCGGAGAAGACGTGTTATATCGTCTGCATCACCGCAAATGCTGTACATTGTCGGCTCTATCTCTGTTCCATATGTGACGGAGGCAACGCCATTTTTAAAAACCAACTGAATAGTTTGTTCTTCCGTAATCAAGGATAGCCGTAAATCAGCAGACTCCAACAGCGGCTGCAGCTGCCCCTGCTCTTTAACCGCCATTAAAAAGGAATTAACCGCTTTGTTCATCATAACCACTCCGATCGCATGTCTATACAAATACTATTCAGCAATAGCTCTCCTATTCCTTTAAGATTCGCTCGACAAAAATCTGGCAGGGGTTGAGAAATAGGGTTGATTTTTCAAGAAATATGTCGGGTTATGATATTTTGGTTGTCGTTACCGATTTTTCTGCTTTTGTGGAGATTCCCTTGAAAACGATGAAGAAATAGAGCGACCCGATTAAATATAAGGTTGCGGTAATCGTAAACACATAGGCATAGCCCCAATATGCGCCGTACTGAACGACAATTCCGGTTGATACTGGCCCCATTAACGCCCATCCCAGGTTAAACACCATTTGGTTTACCGAATTGGCCAGGCCTTTCATCGAGTCGTTCACCTTTGACATCATCAGTGACATTTGAATCGGATTCCCGGCATTCATCAATGCTTGACGGAATAAAAATCCTAAGGCCGCAATCCATAGATGATTCGTATAAGCGGTAAGCAGGAGAAACGGCAGCGAAGCCAGCTGCAGGAACACAACCGCCTTTACCTCGCCCACCTTTTTTACGACCCATGGGCCAATAAACATCGCAAACGCCGTAGCCGCCTGTCCGAGTGAGATAATGAACCCGATAGATGTTGTGGAAGCGCTGAAACGGTCGGAAAAATACAAATTTAAATATGGAATAACCAAGCCTGAACCAAAGCCGATTAAAATTTGGGCAACCGCGAATAAGACAATTAGTTTCATGCCGTTATTTTTCCAAGAGAATGATTTGGCGGATTTCTTGGGTTCGGTAGATTTCCGGACCGGATTTTGAAATTTCATAGTCGGTATAATCGCAACTGTATAGATAATCGCGCCAATAATTAGTGTCAACCTAATGCTGTTTACATCGGTGACAAAGTATGAAAATACATCGGTTAACAGGCCTCCGAGCAAGCTTCCGACCACATTGGCCGCGGTCATAAATGCAAAATGCAGGCTGAATAAATTGACCCGCTGTTCTGGAGTTGAATTTTCCGCAAGCCACGGGATTCCAGATACCTGGAGAAAGGCCATTGCCAGCCCGCTGATGAACGCCAATGTAATTAACAACTGCTGGCCGGAAACCACACTTCTGGCTAGTAAAATAATCCCTGAAATAAGAACCCCGTATAAAATGACTTTTTTTCGGCTGTAGCGGTCGCTGATGATTCCCGCCGGTATCAGGATAAGCGCGGTGGCAAGCGAGGTCATCGAAATGACTTGCCCGTTAACGGCCTCCGAGTAGCCAAGCTTTCTTATATAAAAATTGTATATCACCATAAACACGCCTAAGCCGATCTGCGCAAGAATGTTGGCGATGAAGCTCAGTTTGATATTCCGGTTATATGTACTGAATTGGGCCGCCCAATTGTGGTAAAAGACCATTTTGTGTATGCTCCTTTGATATTTCTGGGTTCCGGGACCGAGTGTGCGGGTGCGATTTTTTGTGTTACGGAATCGGTTTGCGGAAGTGATATTTCGTATCCCTAAGTATCATAGTCCAGTAACTAAGTTTTTGTAAATCAGGAAGGTTCGCAATTTTAGGAATCGACAAAAGTTAACAAAAGTTTCATATGTTAGGTCCGGGAGTATGGGGAAATCTTGTAAAATTAAGTTGTATTTTAAAATTATGAAAGTTGGTGGATTTATGCTCATAAAGCCGCGGCAGGTCCCAAAGGAATTATCGATGGCGCGTTCATTAAATGCAAGGATGGATGTACTGGCGGAAGAAAAATGGAAAATTGAAAAGGGCCTTACCGGAGAGGTAAAGTTTGATGCCCTGACTGATGGGATGCTTCAAAATAAATGCTGCATCATAAACGGTTTGTGGCTGAAATCTGGAGACAGCGCTTTTCAAATTGACAAGCTGATGATTTTTCTGCGAAAAATTTACCTCATTGATGTTAAAAATTACGAAGGCGATTACCATTTTGATGCTGAGGGTCGACTAAAAAAAGGCGAAACATTTATACGAGATCCACTAAATCAATTAGAACGGGCAGAGACTCTGTTCCGCAAATTACAACATCAATATGGATACAATTTTACTATTGAATCATTTTTGGTTTATATTAACCCCGAGTTTACCTTATACAATGCTCCTCAAAATCATTTTGTTATACTCCCGACACAAGTGAATAAGTTCTTGAAAAAGTTGAATATGGAGTACTCAAAAATTAACGAAGGTCACGAGAAGCTGGCTGAGCTATTGGTATCACTTGATTTGATTGATTCGCCTTATGCTAATTATCCTGATTACAGTTTTAAAGGACTCGCAAAAGGTAACTGTTGCTGTATGTGCCATAGGCTTTCTACTTTTTTGCGAGGGATTAGACTAGTGTGTCGGGATTGTGGAGCTGAGGAACCGGTAGATGATGCTGTGGTGAGAAATGTACGGGAAATTATGATGCTGTTTCCGGAAATGAAGATAACAACAAAAGTGGTTTATGAGTGGTTGGGTGGCCATATATCTAAAAGAACGATCAGCAGAAACTTGATTAAACATTTTAAAAGTGTTGGAGTAAAGAAAAATCGCTATTATACCTAAACACTGCTTAATATCATCATTCCTTATAACGCGTTTGACTGGGGTTTTTCTTCAAACGCGTTATATGACCTTCTTTTATGACGCGCTTGACCGGGGTTTTTCCTCAAACGCGTTATATGACCTCCTTTTATGACGCGCTTGATCGAGGTTTTTCCTCAAACGCGTTATTTAACTCTTTCTTATGACCCGTTTGACCGGGGTTTTTCCTCAAACGCGTTATATGACCTTCTTTTATAACGCGCTTGATCGAGGTTTCTCCTCAAACGCGTTATTTAACACTTTCTTATGACCCGTTTGACCGGGGTGTTTCCTCAAACGCGTTATATAGCCCTCTCTTATGACGTGTTTGACAGAGGTTTTTCCTCAAACGCGTTATATGACCTTCTTTTATAACGCGCTTGATCGAGGTTTTTCCTCAAACGCGTTATATGACCTTCTTTTATGACGCGTTTAGCCGGAGATTCGACTGAAATGCGTTATATTACCCTCTCTTATGACGCGCTTGACTCAGGGTTCTCCTCAAACGCGTTATATGACCTTCTTTTATAACGCGCTTAGCCGGAGATTCGACTGAAATGCGTTATATTACCCTCTCTTATGACGCGCTTGACTCAGGGTTCTCCTCAAACGCGTTATATGACCTCCTTTTATAACGCGCTTGATCGAGGTTTTTCCTCAAACGCGTTATATAGCCCTTTCTTATGACGTGTTTAACCGGGGTATTTCCTCAAACGCGTTATATGACCTCCTTTTATAACGCGCTTGATCGAGGTTTTTCCTCAAACGCGTTATTTAACTCTTTCTTATGACCCGTTTGACCGGGGTTTTTCCTCAAACGCGTTATATAGCCCTCTCTTATGACGTGTTTGACAGAGGTTTTTCCTCAAACGCGTTATATGACCTTCTTTTATGACGCGTTTAGCCGGAGATTCGACTGAAATGAGTTATATAACCCTCTCTTATGACGCGCTTGATCGAGGTTTCTCCTCAAACGCGTTATATGACCTTCTTTTATGACGCGTTTAGCCGGAGATTCGACTGAAATGCGTTATATTACCCTCTCTTATGACGCGCTTGACTCAGGGTTCTCCTCAAACGCGTTATTTAACCCTTTCTTATGACCCGTTTGACCGAAGTTACCCCCAAAACGCGTTATGTCAATTACTAATAATCCCTGTTGTAATTTCTACACAAAAAAAACAGACGCCACTCCTAGCATCTGCTTCACATACTACCCCAAGTTGCCCTTAGTCTTCTCCAGCAAATTCATCACAGAGCGAAAGGCATATAAGGTTTCGACGACTTCCCCCTCCCGGATAAACAGCAAACAGGGGACGCTCTCCACAAAATACTCCACCGCCAGTCCCGGATAGAAGTTCAAATTCATTTTTCCAATTTCTATATCTGCAATTTCCTCAACTACCCCAAGCATTTTCCCGGCCACTTGGCAAGTGCCGCACATGGGTGTATAAAAATAAACCAGCCCTGTCCCGGCAGCAACCAGAAAGTCGGTTAAATCATTTTGATTCCATTCTTTCATGATAAGTTACCCATTTCTAAATTCTTGAATGGCCCATACAACAGTTTATTTAGCCAAATACTCGGAATTTACATCCCTAAAAACAGCACACTATCCAAACACCCGGCTTGGCGCTTCTTAAACAGTTCATTTCCAAACACTCGGACTTGCGCCCTCTTTAAACGGCCCATTCTCCAACCACTCGGAATTGCTGCCATACCTACAATAGCCCATTCTCCAAATACTCACTATGAACATCAATATTCGCGCCAAGGAGCACGGTCGCCAAATGATGCTCCGGAGCCGTGGCGACCTCGCGATACATCCGGTCTATATATAAATGCTCGGCATTGGGAAATTCGCGTTTAAACAGCTTGCGAAGCTTTTCCCCCGCCTCGTCGGCATCGACCAGGATATAGATATCCTTGTCTTCAAGGAAATCAATCCATTCGTCCAATTTCGAGTGGCTGATTGTGCCATTGGTACAAATGATTTCGACCGGCTCCTTAACGATTTCCTTTACCTTGTTTTTATCTGATTTTCCTTCGACGATCAAAACTTTGTCAACATACGAATCATTCATCATTCATCACCTGAGAAAGTCTGTTTTATGTTAACATATTCCGAATTTTGCTAATTGTGTGCGCTTGTTTGATATGTTAACTATAGCATCATTATTATTTTAAAAATAGGGATATGCTCATGAATGATGAATCACAAAATCCTAACACCATCCACCGTCATCACAATCAGTATACTTGGCATCCTTGCCCTCTGTCACCGTGACATGCTGAAATATTTTTTGCTGTTCCGCTTCGAAATGGTGGTCGAGTTCCGGTCGGATTTGTTCATCCAGCTTTATTTTTCCAATCGGCTGGTTCTCCAAAAAGAGTTCGATTTCCCCATTTTTCAGCTTGCCGATGACGCGGTCTGTGACATCGATCTTTTGTTGTTTTAACAACGATTTTTCCACCTTCCAATTGTTTTACGATTAGGGTCCCCTAATTTAACCTTTGGAATAGTGGTAATAAAAAACAGAAAAGCACCTCCGAAAAGGTGCTTTTCCAAAAATTTTGGCAACCCAACTTGGTGGGAAACCGGAATGATTAATCTTCTTTAATCATTGCCTCGTATTGTTCAGCCGTCAACAGCTTTTCAACTTCGCTGTTGTCGGAAACCTCAACCACAATCATCCATGCTTTTTCGTATGGTGATTCGTTCACAAACTCTGGGCTGTCGTTTAAGTCTTCGTTTACTTCAACCACCTTGCCGCTGATTGGCGCATAAAGCTCGGAAACAGTTTTAACAGACTCAACGCTGCCAAATGGGTCGCCGGCTGTGACGTCATCGCCGACTTCCGGAAGTTCAACGAACACGATATCTCCTAACTCAGATTGCGCAAAGTCGCTAATACCAATGCGCACTTTGTCTCCTTCTACTTTTACCCACTCATGGTCTTCAGAATAACGCAATTCTTTTGGTGTGCTCATTGTTTAAAATCCCTCCATTATTTTTTCAAAAAAATCTATCATCGAAAAATTTCGATTTCCATTAGAAATATTACTTCTGCCAGATTTCCTTATACTCGTCCTCTTTGAAGCCGACTGTTACATGCTCGCCGTCCGTTACTATCGGACGCTTTAATAACATGCCGTCGGATGCCAGCAGATCGAGCAGTTCGTCTTCTGTAGCGGTTTTCAATTTATCTTTGACGCCCAGTTCACGGTATTTCATTCCGCTTGTGTTGAAAAATTTCTTTAATTCCAGACCGCTTTTTTGGTAAAAATCCTTGATTTCCTCACGCGATGGAGGATTGTCCACAATATGTACTGCTTGATATGACAGCCCATGTTCATCAAGCCACTTCTTTGCGTTTCGACAGGTACCGCATTTCGGATACCAATAAAAAGCCAGAGACACCCATTTCACCGCCTTCACAAATATAGCTCACAATAGCATCTTACCATAACCACCATTAAAGAAAAAATATTCAATCAACAATTTCGACTAATTTCGTAAATATCCTGCCTCTTTACGGAAAAATTTAAAAGGGCTCTCGGAAAAACCAATGAGCCCTGTTAATTATTATACTAGATAGCGCTCTGCAGCGATGATCGCATCGGCAGCTTCGCGTTTTTTCGCAATGACGTTGATTGGAGTGTGGCGAGTCAGCTTGCGAAGCGTTGACAGCATCATGCGCAGCATATCGCCTTGCTCAACAGCCACAAGTGTTTCCTTGGCAATCGCTTCGATTTGATTAAACGCTTCTTGGCAGTAGATTTCAGTGTAAAGAAGCTTTTGCTTGTTCTTTTCGACGCCGTTTTTGGCAATCGATTTTTCTGTACGTAATACCACCGATTCCATGGCATAAACGTTTGATATAATATCAGCAATATTCGCAAGGATTTCTTGCTCCGCTTCAAGAGCTTTCCCGAATTTTTGTGCTGATAAACCAGCTGCAACCAGGGCAAGTTTCTTCGCTTGTCTTACAAGATATTTTTCCTGTGCCAATGGCTCATCGCCTGGCTCTTCCGGCATAAGCATCATCAATTCTTCTTGAAGCGCCATTGCTTTTTGGAATAAAGGAAGTTCGCCTTTCAACGCTTTCTTCACAAGCGTTCCTGGAACCAGCAGGCGGTTGATTTCGTTTGTTCCCTCGAAAATCCTCTGAATCCGGGCATCGCGGTATGCGCGCTCGATTGGATATTCTTGCATGAAGCCGTAGCCTCCGTGGATTTGCACGCCTTCATCTACCACATGGGCAAGCACTTCGCTGCCAAAGAATTTGTTCAAAGAACACTCGATGGCATATTCGGCAATCGAATCAGCCAACTTCTTGATATCCTTTGTTTCTTCGTCAGAAAGTTTGCCTTGGTTCTCTTCGTATAAGCCGATTGTGCGCCATACGGAGCTCTCAGCGGCATAGATTTCGGAAGCAAGCGTACCGAACTTCTCTTTCGTCAAATTGAATTGAGAAATTGGAGTCTTAAATTGCTGACGGCCGTTTGCATATTGAACAGTCATGTCAAATGCTTTCTTTGAGCCGCCAACTGCACCAATTGCAAGCTTATAACGCCCGATATTTAAAATGTTAAAGGCAATCACGTGGCCTTTACCGATTTCGCCTAACAGGTTCTCAACAGGAACTGGTACATCTTCTAAAATTAACGTACGAGTCGATGAGCTCTTGATCCCCATTTTCTTTTCTTCTGCACCAACCGAAACGCCTGGGAAGTCGCGGTCTACGATGAAGGCGGTAAACTTCTCGCCATCAATTTTTGCATAAACAACAAATACATCAGCGAAGCCGGCATTGGTGATCCATTGCTTCTCACCGTTCAGGATGTAGTGAGTGCCTTCTGCGTTTAATTTGGCATTTGTTCTGGCACCAAGGGCGTCAGAACCGGAGCCTGGCTCAGTCAATGCATAAGCGGCAAGCTTTGCCCCAGATGCAAGCGCTGGCAAATAGCGCTTCTTCTGGTCTTCGTTACCGAATAATACGATTGGCAGGGAACCGATCCCGACGTGGGCACCGTGAGAAAGCGCGAAACCGCCGCCTCCAGCCATTTTTTCCGTTATTAACGAAGACGTGATTTTGTCCAAGCCTAAGCCTTCGTATTCTTCAGGAACGTCAGCAGCCAACAGGCCAAGTTCGCCGGCTTCCTTCAACAATTTAACGGTGATATCAAATTCATGGTTTTCAAGGCGCTCAAGCACTGGATGGACTTCTTTTTCAACGAAGTCTTCCGCAGTCTTGGCAATCATTAAATGCTCTTCAGTAAAATCTTCAGGTGTAAAAATTTGCTCATATGAAACATCTTCAATTAAAAAGCTTCCGCCTTTTACAACCTTTTTTGTTTCAGTCATCTAAAATTCCTCCTATTAAAAAATTGTAGGGAGGGGAGCCCGTCAAACAGGCGCCCTATTAATGGATTACAGTAATTCGAATACGCCGGCAGCGCCCATTCCGCCGCCGATACACATCGTAACGACACCGAACTGCTGTTGTCTGCGTTTTAATTCGTTAATTAAAGTTAAGGTTAATTTTGCACCGGTACAGCCAAGCGGGTGACCAAGCGCAATCGCTCCGCCGTTAACGTTGACCTTTTCTTCATTAAGGCCAAGTTCACGGATGACCTGGATGGATTGGGAAGCAAATGCTTCGTTCAATTCGAATAGGTCGATATCAGATACTTGGAGTCCGGCAAGTTTCAAGGCTTTTGGAACAGCCACTACCGGACCGACACCCATGATTTCTGGCGGAACGCCGCCAACAGCAAACGAACGGAATCTAGCTAACGGCTTTAGGCCAAGCGCCTCTGCTTTCTCACGGTCCATCACCATTACAGCAGCTGCACCGTCGCTTGTTTGCGAAGCGTTACCTGCTGTAACGGAACCGGTAATTGAAAATGCCGGGCGAAGCTTCGCCAATGTTTCAAGATTTGTTTCAGGACGAACGCCTTCATCAACGGAAAATTGAACGGTTTTTTCAACAAGCTTGTTGTCACTGCCGACGGAACGGAACGTGACATCGACTGGCACGATTTCATCAACAAACTTGCCTTCCTGTATCGCTTTATAGGCACGCTGATGGCTTCGTACTGCAAAGGCGTCCTGTTCTTCGCGGGTGATGCCGTATTTCTTGGCAACTTCTTCTGCCGTGTGACCCATGCCCATGTAATATTCAGGGGCGCTTTCAACCAGCTTCACGTTTGGACGAATGACGTGGCCGCCCATCGGCAGCAAGCTCATCGACTCGACGCCGCCTGCAATTGCTGTGTCAGTGTGACCCAACATAATCGATTGTGCCGCATAAGCAATCGCCTGAAGTCCTGACGAACAGAAACGATTGACTGTGATGGCCGGAACAGTGTGCGGAAGACCTGCCAACGCTCCAATATTTCTTGCCACGTTCATTCCTTGCTCTGCTTCTGGTGTGGCACAGCCTATGACCAAATCATCGATATTTCCTTCATAACCGCCGGCACGCTTCAATGTTTCTTTGACAACCAAGGCGCCCAAATCATCGGGTCGAACCTGGGCAAGCGTACCTTTCTTTGCCTTGCCGACCGGTGTTCTTGCTCCGGCAACGATTACCGCTTCTCTCATGCAAGTTCCCTCTCTTTCTAGCAATCTATTTTTTCGAAAAAGGGCTGGGCAATTCCAGCCTGTGTTTAATTAATTTCTTAAAGGTTTGCCTTTTACGAGCATGTGCTGCATCCGCTGCTGTGTCTTTGGTTCTTTAATTAGGCTTAGGAACGCTTCTCTTTCAAGATCTAATAAGTATTCCTCATCAACCTCGGTTCCGTATGGCACCTTGCCGCCAGCAATAACGTAGGCAATCTTCTTGGCAATTTTCATATCATGCTCTGAGATGTAGCCGGACAAGCGCATTCCTTCGGCACCGAGCAACAATGTCGCATAGCCGGTTTCACCGACAACAGGGACCTTTTTCTTGACTCTCGGCTTATATCCTTTTTCGTGAAGGGCATGGACAGCCTGCTTCGCATCGTATAACAAATGGTCACCGTTGACGCTGATTCCGTCAGACTTGCTTAGGAAGTTGTTTTCACGTGCTTCTTCAGCGGAAGTCGACACCTTCGCAGTGGCAATCGCTTCGAATACTTTATTGGCTACCTGCTGCAGGTCAAACGGAACGCCATTTGGCATATTTTCTAAGTGTTTGATGTAAAGTTCTTTATTTCCGCCGCCGCCAGGCAATAATCCAACACCGACCTCAACAAGACCCATATAGGTTTCCGCAGATGCCTGGATGTGGGCTGCCGGCAGACAAACTTCGGCACCGCCGCCCAGTGTCATCGCGAATGGAGCGGCAACAACTGGCTTCGAGCTGTATTTTACTTTTAACAATGCCTTATGAAGCTGGCGCACAACCATGTCAAGCTCCCAATAGTTGTCGTCCTGGGCTTCCATCAGCATCATCGCTAGGTTGGCACCGACACAGAAGTTTTTGCCTTGGTTGCCGATGACGAGACCTTTGTAATTTTTCTCGACTTCATCAATGGCAAAGTTAATCATTTGAATGGTATCCATGCCAAGCGCATTGTTTGGCGAGTGGAACTCTAAGAGTGCTACACCATCACCAATATCAATTAAGCTGGCGCCGCTGTTTTTCTTAATGACACCTTTTTGCTTCTTGATTTTCTTAAGGTCGATTGCCTTTGGATTGAACTCGACCGCTAAGTATTCGCCTTTATGGTAGTAATACAAATCTCCGTTCTCTTCTTCCTTATAGAAGGAAGTGAAGCCGTTCTCCAGCATTTCAGTAACCCACGCCGGGACCTCCAAGCCGGATTCCTTCATCTTGCCGACTGATTTCTCAACGCCGATGGCATCCCATGCCTCGAACGGACCGTGCTCCCAGCCGAAGCCCCACTTCATCGCGCGGTCAATGGAGACAATATCGTCCGCGATTTCGCCGAGAAGCTTGGCTGCATATACAAGATTTTGTGAGTTCGTGTTCCACAGGAATTGTCCGGCACGGTCATTCGCGTAAACAAGCGCTTTCAATTTGTTGCCGGTTCCTTTTTCCTGCTTGGCAAGTTCCATAGAAGCAGTGGACAGTTTTTTGCGCGGTCCATATTCTAATGTATTGGGATTAAGTTCAAGTATTTCTTTACCTTTTTTCAGGAAAAATCCTTGCCCGGATTTGCTTCCAAGCCAGCCGTTTTCGACCATCTTCTTCATGAAGGCAGGAACTTCAAATACTTCTTTCTCGTGGCCTTCAACCTTTTCATACACATTGTTGGCCACATGATAGAACGTATCAAGTCCGACAACATCAAGGGTACGGAAGGTTGCGCTTTTGGCGCGGCCGATTAATGGACCGGTGATCGAATCCACTTCACCGACACTGTAGCCGCCCCTCAGCATTTCGCTTACTGTCACGAGCAGGCCGTAAGTACCGATGCGGTTGGCGATAAAGTTCGGTGTATCTTTTGCGACAACGACACCTTTCCCAAGGACATCTTCACCAAATGTCTTCATGAAGGAGAGGACCTCAGGATCCGTGTACTGTGTTGGAATAATTTCTAGCAACTTCAGATAGCGCGGCGGGTTAAAGAAGTGTGTTCCAAGGAAATGCTTTTGGAAATCCTCTGAACGGCCTTCAACCATTGCCTCAACCGAAATGCCGGAAGTGTTGGAGCTAATGATGCTGCCAGGCTTGCGGTACTGGTCGACTTTTTCAAAAACCTGTTTTTTGACATTCAAGTTTTCGACTACGACCTCGATGACCCAGTCAACATCTTTTAATTTAACGAGATCGTCTTCGAGGTTTCCTGCTTCAATAAGTGCGATGTTCTTCTTGGCGGCTAGAGGTGCCGGCTTTTGCTTGAGCAGTTTTTGAATATTCGTTTCCGCGATACGGTTACGTACTTGTTTATCCTGTAATGTGAGTCCTTTTGCTTGTTCTTCCTTCGTCAATTCACGTGGCACAATGTCCAATAATAGTGTTGGAATGCCGATATTGGCCAAGTGAGCTGCAATTCCTGAACCCATCACACCGGACCCGAGGACAGCCGCTTTTTTGATTAATTGGTTCAACATTGTCTCCCCCTTCAAACGTTTGAATGAATGCTCATTCATTTTTTTGTCAAAAAAAATTCACACTTAGAATGAGCTTTACTACTACAACTATAAAATATTTCAAAAAATTGTGCAATCAGTAAACGCGGAAAATTGAAATTTTTTTGAATAATGACATTCTTTTTCAGTTAGATATATTTTTCAGGGAAGGGCATCCTAACTGATGAGGTGATAAACGATGGCCAAAATGAAGAAAAATCCATCAAAAGCCGGGGTCAGTGCCGCAAGTGTAAAAGGCAATGCCGGACCTGGCCGTGAAGCCAGCGGGGTCGATAAGCAAAACAGCCAGAATAGCCAGTTTAAGAGATAATTTTTTTAAAAAAGGTGCCCTGCGACTTGGTCGGAGCACCTTTTTGTAATGATTGTTGGACCTTTATTTGTACTTTTTGATGTTTAATTTGCGCTTAGCTCCGTTTTATTTGCGGTTCTTCCACTTTTATTTGCGAAAATTAATACTTTTTTTGCGTTTCGCAAATTATTTCTTCATCGACTTCCGATGCTGCTCGTTCAGCACCTTAATTTCATTAATAATTTCCTTCATCTCAGCCCGAGCTTCAGGGTACAAGGTGCTCCAATGATTAATCAGTGCCGGCATCGATTTGGCGATGTGGCTGTATAGCGCCCATGCCTTTACCTTTTCCTTCGTTTCTTCATCCGCCTCTCCTACCAAAAGCTCGCTGTATTTTTCAAGCAAGGCCTCGAGCTGGTCCGCAAAGGTCTTCTCCATAAGCACACCTTCCATCCTTGGCGATATGGGCGCATGGGCAGACTTTGCAGCGTTTCGTGCTTCCTGCAAGCTGGTAGGTGAAGCAGCAGGTCTTCCGCTTCCTGACCTCGCCGCCCCATTCCTCCATGTACACCTTTTCACCATAATATTTTTGTATTGGGTTTTTCCTGTAACTACCAAATAACGAGCCGTCTGCTTCAAAAAGCAAAAACTTAAAGTCCTCGTTAGGATCGGTATCCTTTAACTCCGACTCATATAGCCAAAATAAATAGACCGCGATATTTTCCCATAAAATGAACCGGGAAATTTGAAATGTTTTTTCCAACATGACAATAACCGGATCAATGTTTTTCGTAAACAGGTCGCGGATGACAGCTTTTCGCCATTCTTCACGATTTTCAGCCGGATTCCAATCCTCCGCCGCCAACTCGCTAAACGAAAACATCGGTAACCATGCAGAACCTTTAACTGGCCTCTCCATAGTAACATTATCAAGCCCCACATCAATTTTTTTATTCCACGCGGACATCGCATATAGCGAGATTACTGCTAAAAACGCATACCGTTTTATAAATATGGAAGCAGCTATTTTTTGATTAGGAGCACCAATTGCTTCCGCCAGATTTGCGATAAATTCCTCCAAAAACTCCCTATCCAATAAATCATAAACCGCAAATGAATGACTAAGGTCCTGATTTAACCTGTACTTTTGCAGCGACAATATTTCTTTTTCCGTCAGTGCCTTAGCCATTGGCAGCCACCGCCTCTTTTAAGATCCGTCTGCCTTTTCCATATGGAATGCAAAGCGGGGTGCCGAACAGCGGGTCCATCGTCACTTCACAGTCCATGTCAAATACATTTTTGACCAGGCTGCAACTAATCACGTGCTCCGGTTTCCCTTGGGCATACACGTTTTGGTCCTTAATGGCGACAATATTATGGGCATAACGGCAGGCAAGGTTCAAATCGTGCAACACCATTACCACTGTGCGGTTTTGCTTTTCATTTAATTCAAATAGCAAATCGAGAATTTCAATTTGATGGGTCATATCCAGATAAGTCGTGGGCTCATCCAATAGAATAATCTCGGTATCCTGAGCCAGGGTCATCGCAATCCAGGCACGCTGGCGCTGCCCGCCCGAAAGCGAGTCAACCGGGCGGTCCTTTAATTCCTCAAGCCTCGTCGCTTTTAAGGCCTCGTTTACCTTTTTCTCATCTTCCTCCGACCATTGGCGCAGCCAAGATTGGTGCGGATAGCGGCCTTGTTTGACAAGTTGCAGGACAGTCAATCCTTCCGGTGCGGAGGGGGACTGGGGCAGAATCGCCATTTTTTTGGCAATCTCTTTTGTGGAAAGCTTGGAAATCGCTTTGCCATCTAGCAGGACCGAACCAGACTTTGGCTTCAACAGACGGGCGATTGAACGGAGGAGCGTCGATTTTCCGCAGCCATTTGCGCCGATAAACACAGTAATCTCGCCCTTTGGAATGTTTAAGTCCAACTCATTGATAATGAGCGTCTCCCCATATGAAATCGATAAATCTCTCGTTTCGATCGCATTCGTCATCAATGACAGCTCCTTTTTTTCAAGCTGAAGGACAAAGTTTCCCTCGCTATATATTATGCATTTCTTGTTTTAAAAAGCAGGTAAATAAAATAAGGGGCTCCTATCCCGGCTGTAAACACCCCAGCCGGAACTTCAAGCGGCGAAAACATTGTCCTACCGATTAAATCGGCAAGCATGACGAGAATCCCGCCGAGCATCGCCGAAGTCGGTAGCAGCGCTCCGAACGAAGAGCCTACCAATCTCCGCGCCATATGTGGCGCCATTAACCCGACAAAGCCGATGCCGCCGGCAAACGCGACCGAACCGCCAATCAAGGCTGTACTGATCATCAGCAGGATAAACCGGTGCTTTTGCACTTTCTCGCCTAAGCCTGTGGCGACATCATCGCCAAGTTCCTGAATATTAAGGATTCTGGCCGCTATCAAGGCAATAATCAGAAAGATGACCGCCCATGGAACGAGGATCGCAACGTTTTGCCAATTAGATCCATAAACGGTTCCGGTAATCCAAATATTCGCTTGGCTGGCCTGATAGATTGGCCCCGATACCATCAGGAAGGTCGTTAGCGCCTGCATCAGCGTGGAAATTCCGATTCCGATCAGCACAAGCCTAATGGGTGAAACGCCATTTTTCCAAGCCAAAAAGTATACAAGGAAAGCGACAACCCCGGCCCCGATAAAAGCGGCCAACGGCAACCAGGCAATGCTGACCGTCAATGAATGGTTTTTATCACTAAATATTGCGAGGAATCCGACGACAGCGGCGGCGGCACCGCCGGTTATTCCCAACACATCAGGAGAAGCGAGCGGGTTGCGGATCATCCCCTGCAAAATTCCACCGGCTACGGCCAATGACATCCCCACGATCAACGCCACGATAATCCTTGGCAGACGGAATGAGGTAATCACCAGCGTCTCCATTTCCGGTCCGGCACCAAACAACACTTTTACCACAGTCAGTGGATTGATCTTCATTTCTCCCGACCCGGTGCTGATAGTGAAAACTACAAACGCGATGAGGACAAGAATGATAAAAATGAAGCTCGCTTTTCGGTCAACCAATACCGAAAATTTCCCGCCTAAGAGGCGAAAATTTTTATATTTGCTCATCGTGCATTGAACCCCCTTCTCGCAATGTAAATAAAGAATGGAGTTCCAATGATCGCCGTCATGACCCCAACCGGGACTTCCGACGGCATAAGCAGATAGCGTGCGGCAATATCTGCTGCCAATAACAAAATCGCCCCTAACACACCGGCAAAAGGAATAACCCAGCGGTGGTCAATTCCAACAATCGATCTGGTCAGGTGCGGAACAACAATCCCCACAAAGCCAATCGGTCCGGCAACCGCAACTGAGGCACCAGCAAGTAAAATGACAATTACTCCGATAGCAATTTTTATAAAGCCAGTATTTAACCCTAGTCCCTTGGCCACATCTTCCCCCATGGCAAGGATATTCATTTTTCCGGAAATGAAAAGGGCGCCCACCCAGCCAATTCCTATATACGGAAGAACTGAAATCAGCGTCTCTAGCTTTCGGCCAGAAACGGAGCCAGCAAGCCAAAATAAAACCTGGTCTAAGAGCGCCTCATCAAGCACAAGCAGCCCCTGGGTAAACGAGGCAAACATCGCCGAAATCGCCGCCCCGGCCAAGGTCAGCTTCATTGGGGTCATACCTTCACGTCCGAAGGACCCGATGGCATACACGCTGATAGCTGCAACCGCCGCTCCGAGAAAAGCCAGCGCATTGAATCCTTGCATATTGTTCACGTTAAATAATGTAATGGCGGCGACGACCGCAAAGCCTGCCCCGGCATTGATTCCGAATATTCCCGGCGCTGCCAGCGGATTTTTCGTCAATGTCTGCATCAGCGCTCCAGCAATCGCTAGGCTTGCTCCTACCGCCGACGCAATTAACGCCCTTGGCAGCCGCACCGTTTCAATGATGATATGTTCATTGGAACCGTTATTATTGGTAAACGCATCAATTGCCATTTGCAAGGTCGTGTCCGTATAGCCAAACACAATGCTCGCGCCCATCAAGAACAGCATGACAATAATCGCGATGAGAAACCCGGCCCATTTTAATGAAGTATTTTTTAACAACATTTTCGTAAACCTTTCCAACATGGTTGTCTTACTTTAGCTAATCAGAATTTATTAAATAAATTCTGAACGCATAAATTCAACTACGCCTCTGTCTTCGTCCTAACGGACTCGCCAATCGGCAAGTTTCCATTTAAGTCTATCGGTAATTGATAATGATTGTCAATGAATAAGTGAGAATCATTTTCAATTGACTCAAAAAAGAGCGGTCCTCATATTTGATAATCTTTTTTAATTATACTATGAATGGAGGAAAAATAATTACTGATTATGAAAATCATTTTCATTTAAGCGTTGACATTGGGTATAGTGCCCCTTATGATATGGTTGTAGACTTTAAATGAAAATGATTATCATTAACAATTAGCTAAGGGGGCTACATAACAAAATGAAAGCAATAAAAACATTCCTTACCCTTATGTCCGTTATGGCTGTGATTCTGTTATCGGCATGCGGCGGCAACACCGAAGAAAAAAAGGATGAAAAAGCAGCACCCAATAAAACGGGAGAAACGTCCTACACTGTCGAGCACGCGATGGGTTCAACAACCATTAAAGGCACACCGAAACGCGTCGTGATTCTTACAAACGAAGGCACAGAAGCATTATTGGCCATGGGCGTAAAACCAGTGGGTGCGGTGCAATCCTGGCTTGGCGATCCTTGGTACGAACATATTTCAAAGGATATGGAAGGCGTTGAAGTTGTCGGAACGGAAAGTGAAGTAAATGTCGAGAAAATCGTAACACTAAAGCCTGATTTAATTATCGGCAACAAGATGCGCCAAGAAGCAGTGTATAATCAACTTAGCGCGATTGCCCCGACTGTGTTTGCGGAAACGCTTAGAGGCGACTGGAAAGAAAACTTCAAATTATATGGAAAAGCGTTAAACCTTGAGGAAAAAGGAAATCAAGTATTAGCAGATTATGATAAACATGTTGCTGATTTAAAAGGCAAGCTCGGTGATAAAGTGAATAAAGAGGTTTCTGTCGTCCGCTTCATGGCCGGCAAATCCCGGATTTACTATACCGACTCCTTCTCCGGCGTGATTTTTAACGAATTAGGGTTTAAACGTGCGGCCAAGCAGGCTGACCTGTTCACGCCGCAAAACAAGCTCGGAAACCTGGCTGTTGAGGTTGGAAAAGAAGTCATTCCAAAAATGGACGCCGACTACATGTTCTACTTCACATATGCTCCAAACGGGGACCAAACCGCGTTAAACACGGCCAAAGAATGGACATCTGACCCGCTTTGGAAAAACCTGAATGCAGTGAAAAGTGGCAATGCCTTTGAGGTCAGCGACGCCATTTGGAACACAGCCGGCGGCGTGCTTGCAGCAAACTTGATGCTGGATGATCTAGAAAAGAAGTTGCTTAAATAAATTTTATATACCTTCCCAGATGAAAAAACGAGGCTTGCCATGGCCTCGTTTTTTTCATTATTTTTTATTGGATATTCGCCAAAGATGGTTCGGTATTCGCCGAATTGTGGCGGTTATTCGCCGAGCTTGGTTCATTATTCGCCAAACTTTTGGAGGTATTCGCCGAATTGCATGTAGTATTCGCCAAACGCCAAATCCCACAAAAAAAAGAGCAGCCCGCAGGCCGCCCTTTTACGCAGAAGTTGAAAACATATACTTTTTATAATGATACCTGATTGAAAATATGAGCCCTATCCCCATCATATTCCCCAATAGCGCACTTCCCCCGTAGCTGATAAACGGCAGCGGGATACCAGTGATTGGCAGCACGCCGATGGTCATGCCAATGTTCTGGAACACGTGGAAGGTAATCATGCTGATGACCCCGACGCAGATATACGTGTAGAAATGGTTCTTTGTTTCCATACCCACTTTGGTAATATGGTAAATTAGCAGGAAGAACAAACTGATTAACACGCTTGCCCCTACAAAACCGAATTCCTCACCAACGACACTGAAGATAAAGTCAGTGTGGCTCTCTGGCAAATACACTTCGCGATTGCCATAGCCCTTTCCGCCGGTTTGACCGGACCCGATTGCCAGCAGCGATTTCGTCAGTTGGTACCCGGCCGAGCTTTGGAAGTTGTACGGGTCGAGCCACGAATAAATCCGCCCGAATTGGTACTGCTTTACCCCAAGGTATTTTTCCAAAATTTCCGGTTTCAACAATACAAAATAGAAAATGACCGAAATCATCGCGATTCCTGCGGTAAAAATCGGCACTAGCAGCTTCCAGGAGATGCCGGCAATGAAGATCATCCCAATTAATATCGCCAGGAATACGAGCGACGTTCCCAAGTCCGGCTGCTTCATCACCAACATCAATGGAAGCAGCGTAACCAGACCGAGCTTAACCAACAGCCACAAATCAGACTGGATTGTTTTTTCCTGATTTTTCAGATGGTGGTCGTCAATCACTCTAGCTAATGCTAAAATGATAAATATTTTTACAAATTCCGATGGCTGCAAGGAGCCAAAACCCGGAACCTTGTACCAACTTTTCGCCCCGTTGATTACTGGGGCTATGCTTGTCGGTGCCACGATTAAAAAGCCCAGCAGAAAGATGCCAAACCCGTAGGCATACCAGGTAAGCTTCCGCAACTGGTCGGAATCTAATGTCATGACGGCCGCGATTATGCCGCCTCCGGCCACATACCAAACAATCTGCTTAATCAAAAAGTTCTCTTTATATTGTCCTGTTGCCTGTGCGCTGTAAATCGACACACAGCTCGCCAAAAACAGCAGCATTACTATTAAAACCAAGCTGTAATCCAGCTTAGACGTTGTGTTTTTCGTTGAAGTCATGTTGAAGTCCCCACCTTAGATGAACTTGTCCATTTCTACATTATATTTTTATTGAGATGAAATCACAACTTCTAAACTGGGGATGGGTTTATTTACTATAAATGGCCGGCTTCCACTTGAGAAGCCAGCCATTTTTTAAAAGTAAATCTCTTTAACTCGTTCCGCCATCCAGCCAAGATTGTTTGGCACCTGCGGCAGTCCGTAACCAATGTACAGCGGTGTTGTGATAAACCGCGGGACGACTTTGGCATAAATTTTTCCATCAAGATGATAGAAAAAGATATTATAGCTTGTCGCCCTAAACGGAAAATGGTGCAGAATGTAATGGGCAGCGATTTGGAGATAATCAGCAAACTGGTCGGCAAAGCTTAAATCGGCGATTTCGACATTAAACTCATAAAACCCGACACGCGGCAGCGTCGACAGCGTAAACTGTACGCCTGTCTCCTCGGCCAGTAAGAGTCCCTCAAACATTTCATGATTGACTTTTTCATTATAATCAAGGTCATGCAGGCCAACAATCTGCATATGCGGATGGGCCAGCGTGCCCCCAGACAACGGACCATGATTTTTGAAAAAAATAACCGATTTGTAGCTGCCGGTTGCCTCTAAATCCAGCCAATGCCGCAAACCAAACCGAACCAACCTATGTAAATGGTCTTTCGGATAGGTTGACAGTTCGGCGTGGCAGTCATCCGTTTCAATCAGCACGGTTTGGTAAGCATTCTCCAAAACAGGATATTTATTTTTCAATAAGATAATCGGACCATCTACCTCAATCAGGTCGGTCAGCTCGTCACGTGCGCAAAAGGGACAGGCCTGCTCCTTGTTACGGTAGTTTTCCGGCTTTTTGACACCGATGGAAGTATTAAAGTGAAGATGTTTATTTTCCAAACCCGTATCCCCTCTCAAGTGCTTTAGTTCTATTTTATGGGAGAACGCGCCAGCTTTGCACATATTTTGATTTAGAATTTATTAACCATAATAGTTCATGCACCCTACAATTAAGAGAGTGTTTCATGAAATTGGATAAGTTGGCATATTCATGAATAGTACAGGCTTTCGTAAATTTACGAGAATGAGAGGGAACAATATGTTAACAAAACTCGAAGCTTTCATCCTTGGGATTATTCAGGGTTTGACGGAATTTTTGCCGATTTCCAGCACCGGCCACCTCTATTTGGGGCGAAATTTGTTCGGCCTGCAGGAAGCAGGGCTGTTGCTCGATACGATGCTCCACGTGGGGACGTTGCTGGCTGTGTTTGTTTTTTATAAAGATGAATTTATTAAAATGATTAAGAATCCCTTCAGTAAACTGACGTTTCTGTTAGTCATCGGGACCATTCCGGCTGTGATATTCGGTCTGGCATTTAAAGATTATATTGATGAAATTTCCAAAACCGGCGTAACGATCGGATGGGAGTTTTTAATTACGGGTCTATTCTTATGGCTAGCCGATTCCGCGAAAAATGGCCATAAGCGTATGGACGACATCAGTTATAAAGATGCTTTTATCATCGGAACGTTTCAGGCGGTGGCGATTATGCCGGCGATTTCCCGCTCCGGGATGACCATTGTCGCTGCCTTGTGGCGCAAGTTGGACCGCGAAACAGCGGCATACTTCTCCTTCCTATTATCGACACCTGCCATTGCCGGTGCGATTGTGTTACAAACAAAGGACCTGTTCAGCGGTGGCGGAGAGCAAATCTCTTTATCAGCGCTGATTGTCGGAATTGTCGCTTCCGCCGTGTTCGGCTACATCGCTGTTAAATGGATGATCAGCTTTTTGAAAAAACATTCATTGAAGCCGTTCGCGATTTATGTGTGGGCACTCGGAGTACTAGTGTTGTTCTTTCAGTTTACTGGGAAGTTCTAATTTGGCCAGTGGTGCAGGTGCGCAAATGAAAGTGGAGTTTTCCTAAATAAATGGCTAATTCCCGCAAATAAAAGTTCTATGTTTTATAAAAAACGGCCCGATTCTGTGCAATCGAGCCGTTTTTTCTTATAGAGTTACAGGTGTTTTTGCCATTTCCCGTGCGGCTGCTGCTGCTTTTTCCTTAGCGGCTGCCATGATTTCTGGGATTTGTTTCGGGAAGTGGTCCAAGCCCTCCGCATAAACGGTTTCCATCACATCAAAGCCTAGGAACTTAAGCGCTGTGCCTAAGTAACGGTCGCCCATCTCATAGTCGACCATCATGCCGGTGGAATAGATGCCGCCACGGGTTTGGATGTGGATCGCTTTGCGTCCAGTCAACAGGCCTTTTGGGCCTTCAGCCGTATTGGTAAAAGTCTTTCCGTGAAGGAACATACAATCCATGAAGGATTTCAAAATGGCCGGTGCCCCGAGGTTCCAAATCGGCGTAACAAACACATAGTAATCGGCATTGATAAAGCGATCAGCCAGGGCATGCATTTTTTCAAGCTTGCTTCGCTCTCCTTCAGACAGCTGGTCCTTGGTGTAGCCCATGAACGATAATTTTGCCCGGCCATATAATAAATCCATGTCAATTTCCGGGATATCCATGCTGTATAAATGCATATGCTCGATCTCTACATCCGGCTGCACCTTTTTAAACTCCTCTAAAAAGACTTCCCCAATTTGCGCACCTTTCGAGCGACTGATGTCTGTTTTTGGATTAGCGGTAATATATAAAAGCTTGGCCATTTGGATCCCTACCTTAAAAATTTATTAATTCCTATCATCAATACTACAACAATTTTTTAAGCTCACCATTGAACAATAAGTGAAGTTTGTGAAGATATTGTGAACTGGGTTCTATAGATAATATGTTAATGTAATAAACATTGAACAATTCGTGACATTTCCTAACAAAACTCAATTAAACCAGATAAAACTTAACAAAACATAACAAAAATCACATCCAATATGATATGATTTTTTTAAAATAATGGCATAGGAGGCGTTAATATGGAGGACAAGGCCTATACTCCCGATGAGGTCGCGCAGATTTTTCAAATTTCCAAACACACTGTATACGAGCTCATTAAAAGAGGAGAGCTCCAGGCCTTTAAAATCGGAAACAAAATGCGTATTGAACATGCAGAGCTGGAAAGATTCAAAGAGAATATGAAAGCACCAGCAAAGAAAATTCCGGCAGAACCAGGGCCAGCCGCGCACAATACCGCAGTGCCGATTCGCTTGTCTGGCAGCCACGACTTTTTAGTCGAGCATTTTGCCAAGCAGGCAACCAGTGCTTTAACCGTGCAAATTCAGCCTTCTTACATCGGAAGTCTTGAAGGGCTGATGCTCCTGTACCGGGGCCAATCCGATATTGCCGCCATGCACCTGTTGGACCCGACGTCCCATGAATATAACCTGCCGTTCATCCAGCAGCTCTTTATTTATGAACAGATTTTGGTCATGAGACTGGCGGAGCGGGAGCAAGGATTTATCGTGGCTAAAGGAAATCCAAAAGACATTCAGGATTTTTCCGATTTGACGCGAAAAAACGTGCAATTTATTAACCGCCAAAAAGGCGCAGGTACCCGCTTTTTGCTAGATTCCAAGCTTTCGGCACATGGGATTAACCCTAACAAAATCAACGGCTACGACAACGAAGAATGGAACCATCTTTCTGCAGCCTCTTACATAAGCAGAGGAATTGTCGATGTCGCATTCGGAATTCAGTCTGCCGCCAGCCAACTGGGGCTCGACTTCATTCCGGTTGCAAGGGAGAATTTTGACCTTGTATTTCGTTTCACCGATGAGAACAAACAAAGTCTCACCGAACTGATTCATTATTTACAATCTGACAGCTTTAAAAATAGCTTAACCTACTTGGAAGGCTATGATGTTTCACAGTTAGGAAAAATTATCTATCAAACTACCACGGCGGAGGAATTATCCCTATGAGAAAAAATCGTTTATTGACTATCCTGTTCGCGTTCATGCTTCTAGTTTTAGCAGCATGCGGCAATTCAGACACCAAAGATACTTCAGCAGCAAAGGAAAAGAAAGAAGCACCAAAACCAGAACCAACCGAAATGATCCTAGCGACTACTACGAGTACTCAAGACTCAGGCTTGCTTGATGTGATCCTGCCAATTTTTGAAAAAGAAAATAACGTTAAAGTAAAAACAATTGCTGTCGGAACTGGACAAGCCTTGGAAATGGGTACAAAAGGTGAAGCAGATGCGCTTCTCACCCATGCTCCTGCCTCTGAAAAAGCTGTCGTTGACGCTGGCGATGCCATCAACTACAAGCGCGTTATGTACAATGACTTTGTGTTAGTCGGACCAACTGAAAATCCTGCAGGCGTAAGTGGAAGCGATATTAAAGCAGCGTTCCAAAAAATCTCTGAATCAAAAGCAGTTTTCGTTTCTCGCGGAGATGACTCCGGTACCCACAAAAAAGAACTTGGTATCTGGACTGCTGCCAACCTTAAGCCAGAAGGCGAATGGTATGTATCAACCGGCCAAGGGATGGGACAAACGCTTCAAGTTGCTGCTGAGAAAAAAGGCTACGTGTTGACTGACCGTGCAACCTGGCTTGCGCAACAGAAGAACATGCCTGATTTGAAAATTGTTGTTGAAGGTGGCAATGATTTAATGAATATCTACCATGTTATGCAGGTTAACCCTGAAAAACACAACATGGTTAATGGAAAAGACGCTGAAAAATTTGTAGAATTCATGGTAAAACCTGAAACTCAAAAAGTAATCGAAGAATTCGGCAAGAAGGAATACGGACAATCATTATTTGTCAGCTATACAGAATAATCTTTCAAGGCCGGTGCTAGGTGCTAGTCCCGGCCTTTTCGACAACTTAGTGATGGAATGTGGAGGGCATTATGGAACTGCTAATCGATGGACTTAAGAAAGCGATAGAGATGATTTTTACCGGCGATCCCGAAGTGTTTTCGATTGCATGGCTGACTCTAAGGGTTTGTTTGATTGCTATTTTGATTAGCACCCTGATCGGCTTGCCGCTTGGCCTCCTTCTTGGTTTAACAAAATTCCGCGGGCGCCGGGTGTTGTTGCTGTTCATCAATATGGGCATGGGCCTTCCCCCTACGGTTGCAGGTCTATGGATTACGATGTTCCTCTGGCGCTCCGGTCCGCTAGGCGAGTGGAAATTGCTATATACACCAACGGCGATTGTCATGGCGCAAGTCCTAGTGTCTTTGCCAATCGTGACAAGCCTCACCTGCACCGCATTTCAGCAAATTAATGATAAAATGTTACTGCAAATCAAAGCACTTGGTCCGACCAAACTGCAAACATTAATGATACTGTTAAAACAAGCAAAAATCGCCATAATGGCTGCGATCATGGCCGGGTTTGGCCGGGTGATTGCCGAGGTTGGCGCCGCCATGATGGTCGGCGGCAACATTAAGGGTGACACGCGGATTTTAACGACTTCCATTGTCATGGAGGTCTCGAAGGGGAACTTCGACATCGCCTTGGCACTATCGTTCATTCTCTTATCAATTGCGCTATTGATTACCGCATTGCTGACATTCTTGCAGCAAAGGAGGCGTTTCTCGTGACGACACCGATACTTGAGCTGAAAAACCTCACTTATAAGGCACAAAGCCGAGAAATTTTAAATATCCCTCAGTTTGCGATTGGGGATGGCGAATTTCTTGGAATCATGGGGCCTAACGGTGCGGGAAAAAGCACTTTGCTAAAACAGCTGACTTTTTTGGACAATCCGACAAGCGGGGAAATTCTGTACCGTGGCGAGGCACTGCCCTCTGGAGGCGCACCGCTTGAGTTACGACGAAAATTCTCGATTGCCTTACAGCAATCATTACTCTTAGATGGAACCGTTTTTTACAATATTGCAATTGGATTGACGTTAAGAAAGGTTCCGAAAGCCATTATTAAGGAAAAAGTGGCTCATTGGCTTGAGCTGTTTGGCATTAGCCATTTGGCGAAAAAAAACGCCCTGTATTTATCGGGCGGCGAGGCCCAGCGCGTGAATTTGGCGCGGGCGATGATTATCGAGCCGGAAATCCTATTTCTTGATGAGCCTTTTTCTGCACTCGATTTTCCGACAAAAATTAAGCTGATGGAAGATTTCAAGGAAATCATCTCCGAAACGAAAACGACAGCTGTTTTTGTCAGTCATGACCTGATGGAAATCAACTATTTGACGAGCCGTCTGGCGATTATTGTTGGCGGCGAAATCAAGCAATCAGGGCCGACCCCTCTGGTCCTGGAGCATCCCAATTCTTCCACCCAATCCTTCCTGAACGAGTGGAAGAAGTTTTATCCGATAGCAAGATGACTTTATTGCAGCTCCTATTATGGGGGCTGCCTTTTATATTTGCTTTAAACTGGGCTGAGGCCTAAAATATGGGTAAAGATTAAATGTTGCTGGGGGAGTTTTTTGTGAAATATGCGATTATTACCGGAGCCTCAAAAGGTTTGGGAGCGGCGATTGCCAAACGGCTAATGAACGAAGAAATTTCAGTCATTTCCGTATCCCGAACAGAGAATAAGGAGCTCAGAAAGCTTGCATTGGAAAAAGGAACTGTATATAAACATTTCTCCTGTAATCTTGCTTTGGAAAAAGAGGTTCAGGAAGTATTTATGGAAATTTCTCATTTCATTTTTCAAAAGGACCCGAGTGAGATTCTTCTTTTTAACAACGCCGGTGTTGTAGACCCTATTCATACAGTAGGGAACTTGGATCAGACACCCGTCATTCGAAACGTCCAAATTAATTTAATTGCGCCAATCTTGATAACCAATATATTTTTTAACAAAGCACAACATACAGAAACAAAGGTCCAGGCAGTTAATGTGACCTCGGGTGCGGCTGTTCGCTCAATCGAGGGCTGGAGCGTTTATTGCAGCTCTAAGGCCGGGCTCAATATGTTCACGCAAACAGCGGCGCTGGAGCAGGCGGAATTGAAAACGCAGAATAAAATTATCGCGTTCAGCCCGGGGATTATGGATACCGACATGCAGGCAACCATCCGCTCATCCTCCAAGGATGCCTTTAGGGATCTGGATCAATTCAAGGGGTATAAGGAAAACAATATGCTGCTTCCGGCGGAAACGGTCGCGGATGCCCTAGTGGATTTAGTTTTGAGCGGGGATGCAGAGAGCGGGAAGGTTTATCATATCAATGATTTGTTAAACAAATAGACAGAAAAACGGCAGCCCTTGTATAGCTGCCGTTTATTATGCGGTCGTAGGGTCCAATCACATGCCATTGGCTACCCGTTTTGCGCTTCGCTCTCCATCTCGGTCGCCAATCGACCCTATTGGCTACCCATATCGCGCTTCGCTCTTCATCTCGGTCGCCAATCGGCCTTATTGGCTACTCATTCATAAGTTTACTCTCCCATCCGGTCGCCAATCACAAACCTAGTCCTCCCTCGGAAACCACAAGGTGATGCTTGTCCCTTTTCCGAGTCGGCTTTTTACCTTGATGATGCCTTTATGGGCGTCCATCAGCGCTTTTACGATCGACAAGCCGATCCCGACGCCGCCGGTTTTGCGGTCGCGCGATTTGTCGCCGCGGTAGAAGCGCTCGAAAATATGCGGGATGTCTTCCTCTTTCATGCCAGCACCTTCATCAGCGATCCTAAAACCTACAAAGCCTCCCCTGTCTGTCGCCACTGAGATGGTCACGCTTTTGCCTTCTGGTGTGTACTTTAACGCATTGTTGAGAACATTGGACAGAACTTGCATCAACCGGTCCTTGTCGGCGACAAATAATTCTTCATGTTCGGGCTCTTCAATCAAAAGCCCCACACCCTTTTCTTTAAAAATCGGCATGAACATCTCCCACAGCGCCGCCAGTACGCTTCCGGCATCCAGCTCGATTTTTTCAAGCTTCATTTGCGGGTTTTCCGCGGCAAGCAATTTTTCAAGCTCATTCACTAGCCGGACCAGGCGCATCAGTTCCTCATGGCAGGCCTGCAGGCGCGTCGAGGTTGGCTCCCAAATCCCATCCTGGAATGCCTCAATTTGGCTTCTTAATGTAGCCAGTGGTGTCCGTAATTCATGAGCAAGGTCGCCGGTAAATTGCTTCCGCAGCATTTCCTCCTTCGCCAGCGACTCCGCCAAATTATTAAATGAGATGGCCAAATGCTTGACCTCTGTCGGCAGCCCTTTCAGAGGAATCCGGATATCTAGGTTATGCTGTTGCAGTTCATTGGCGGCAAACTGCAGCTTTTGCAGCCCGGAGGTCAATTTTTTTGAAAAAAGCATACTGAAGACAATTGCCAGCACGACTGTCAAACAGACGGCCGCATAAATGTATAACTGAATCGTCTGGATAAACTTGTATTCATCATCAATCAGTCCCACGGGGTAGATCGCCACCAGCTTTCCGATGACGGTATTATTCACCCTGAGAGTGTAAGTCTTGGAATGCCACTGTTCATCATTCAGCCCGGGCTCGGTTAACCCCAGGCTGTTCAGCATGCTGCGAATGTTCGAGGAATCCATTTGGATTTGCCCGAACCGGTCGTACAACTGAAAATAAAGCTGCTCGCCCATCGCATACTCGTGGAGCATCGCAAACACCGGATCCTGCGTAAAATGTCCGTGCCTTTGATAATCCTTCTCAATTTCAGTGATAATTCGGTCAACCTTCTTATCCCTATTTCGGTCCAGGTAACTATTAAAGCTTTCCTCAAACCCCCACTGGATAAAAAAGCTGACAATCAGGATCCCGATCATCGAAATCAGGACGAGATAAAAAAGAATCTTAGACCGGAGCGTTTGCAGCATCTAGTACCCCTCCAAATTTGTAGCCCATGCCAAACACAGTCAGTATGAACTCCGGCTGTCGTGAATCGGTTTCTATTTTTTTACGAAGATTCTTGATATGGGTATCGACACTACGCTCGTAGCCCTCATAAAACATGCCCTCATCCTGAATTTTTTCGAGGAGGTCCATGCGGCTGTATACGCGGCCAGGGTTGGTCGCCATATTGGTTAACAGTTTGTACTCAATTGGGGTAAGGGTTATTAACTGCCCGTTAGCGGTAACTTCTTTCTTCTCTAAGTCGATCGAGAGTTTCCTTCCGTTAAACTCCAGTCGCTCCACTTTTTCAGGTTTCTTGATGCGTCTGAGGATAGCTTGGACCCGGACAACAACCTCCCTCGGGCTGAAAGGTTTTGTGATGTAGTCATCGGCCCCCATGACAATTCCGTTGATGCGGTCGTCCTCGGCTGATTTGGCTGTCAGCATGATAATTGGCACGTCCGACTCCTTCCGCACAAGGCGGCAAACCTCTTCCCCGGAAATGTCCGGAAGCATTAAATCTAATATAATCAAATCAGGGCTGACAGTTTTCGCTTTTTTCAACGCATCGATTCCATTATCAGCACTGTGAATTTCATAGCCTTCTCTCTCTAAATATGCCTCGAGAACTTCTACAATTCTACGTTCGTCGTCGACTATTAAAATCTTCATCGTAATCACTCCCCATACAATAAATATACCATGCCGGGTCTGTGATTTTTCTAACTTCACAAATTCACCACAAGTTCTTCATAACATCTTCAATCTTTTTCGATAGGATGAAGGTACAGAAGGTGATCACGACAGACCCCCAAGTTAGCGGGATCACCTTCCTGATGCAGTAAGCCACTTACTCATCCCAAAATACCTTTCTTTTGATATAACGGGTGTTCCGAAATGCGGGGCACTATTTTTTTGAAAAAAATTCGTCACAACAAGGTCGATTTCCCCACAAAAATTTTGTGTAGGCCCTTACTACAAAAGTTGAACCACTTACGACAAAATTTCGAACTCTCACTACAAAAACTTGGCCGCTCACGACAAAATTTCGAACTCTCACTACAAAAACTTGGCCGCTTACGACAAAATTTCGAACTCTCACTCCAAAAACTTGGCCGCTCACGACAAAATATCGGGTCCTCACTACAAAAATTTCAGCCCTCACGACAATTTTTGGAACAAAAATGGAACTCCGACCCCTTATACCTCAAAAAAATCCCTACCAAGCACTTCGCCCGGTAGGGATTTCGTACATCTATTAATCTTCCTTCTTAATTGCGTCAGTTAAATCTTCAATGCTTCGTTTTACATTTGATTTCCCGGAGTAGTTTTCAATCAATTCCTTAACGTCGATGCCGCTGGATGCCTTCAATGACTCCTGGAGGCTCGCCATCAAATTGGTGGCATAGCTGGTAATTTTGTTGGCACCGCCGCCATTTTCACCGGAACCGCCTGTGTCAACAACAGTAATCTTATCGATATTAGAAAGCGGTGCAGCGACCTGCTTCGCATATTCAGGCAACATTTTGACAACCATGTCAAGAATCGCAGCCTGACCGAATTGCTCGAACGCTTCGGCGATCTTTTCTTTGGCTTCCGCTTCGGCGAGACCCTTCATGCGGATAACTTCTGCTTCTGAAAGACCCTGGGCCTTTTGTGCTTCCGCTTTCGCAAGACCGTCGATGCGGACGCGTTCTGCTTCGGCTTTTGCCATCGCTTCAATCCGGTATTTATTGGCTTCGGCCTCGGCGATTTGCTTCGCTTTTTCCGCTTCGGCAGCCTGGATGACTGCATAACGGTCGGCGTCGGCTTTCTTCTTCACTTCGGAATCGTATTGACGCTCGCGGCGAAGGATTTCTTTTTCCTCGAGCTCGATTTGCTTTTGACGTTCAATAATCTTAACCTGCATTTCTTGTTCGGTAACATCTTGTTTCGCCTTGGCACTTTCAAGATCATAGGCCATATCGGCGCGAGCCTTGGCAATATCCTGCTCACGTCGGAATTCCGCTATTTTCAATTGATTCACTTTTTCAGCTTCAGCGATTTCAGTGGCCCGCTCTAATTCAGAACGTTTGGCATCTTTGGCTGCTTCCGCTTTTTTAATCCGGGTTTCTTTATCCGCCTCAGCTGTGGCGATATCAGCATCTCGCTTCACTTGCGCAATCCGTGGCTTACCAAGGGCATCCAGGTAGCCGTTTTTATCACGGACATCTTTTATCGTAAATGATACAATGACAAGTCCCATTTTCGCCAAGTCCTGTGATGCGACACGCTGGACTTCTTGCGAGAATTTATCACGGTTTTTATAAATTTCTTCAACAGTCATCGAACCAAGGATAGAGCGTAGGTGTCCTTCCAAAACTTCCTTCGCTTCATTTTCCCGATCATCCTTTGGCTTACCAAGAAACTGCTCGGCTGCAGTAGCGATTTCGCTAATCGAGCCGCCTATTTTAATGATAGCGACACCGTCGGCCATTACAGGAACGCCTTGCTCGGTGTAAACTTCAGGGGTGGTAACTTCCAATTTACTGGATAATAAACTTAACGGCTGGGCCTGTTGAAATACTGGCAAAATAAACGTACCGCCACCGCGGATAATTTTGATTTTATTGCCCGCTTCATCTACTTGTACGTTTTTATTCCCGAGAAAGCTTCCTGTTACAATCAGCGCTTCATCAGGTCCCGCGGTTTTGTACTTAGTTACAAAGACTCCAATCAGTGCAATTAAAATAAGTGCGACAATCCCAATAATGACCCATACAAAATTAAATTCCATCGAACAACCTCCTCTTTCTGTGGTGAATATTTTAGCCGGCAGATTTTTGGTCCACCGAGTACCTCACTATAAAAAACTTTCCAACTCCTGATTAACGGTTACCTCGAGGACGCCGTTTTTCACCTGAACCACAAGCACCTTGGTGTCGCTCTGAATCGCTTCGCCATCAAAGCTTTTCGCCGGCTTGGCAATTCTACCGCTGGCGTTCTCAATGATCACTTCGCCGTATCCGTCGACAGGAATTGGAGTGATGACCTTGCCAATCCGTCCCCTCAGGTCAGATTCTTTATAAACAAGTGATTCCTCCGCGGAAGACAACGGTACAAGTATAAATACATTTAATAACGTAACAAGAATAAATGAGATAACTGCGGAAATACCCAAAATAAGCAAATAATGAAGGCTGGTTAATCTTTCAAACAAATAACCGCTTGCAGATAAAAAGGTGATAAACGCCAAAATCAGTACCGGGTTTAAGAAGTGAAGGTCACCGGTATCAATATGCAATACATCCGCAAACAGGATATACAAAAACGTCAGGACCCCTGAAATAATCAGGGCGTACAAATAAACCGTCACGATTGGCAAGCCGAAAAGTTCCATTAGCATCATTCCTTTTCATAAATTGTATTTTGGGAAATACAAAGAAAGGTATTTCAGGGGGATTACGCTTTCAAATTAGCATGGTGGCATCGGTCCTTCCCTAGATGCTGTATGGTATGTAATACGAACAAAAACGGGAAAAGTTTCACTTTTTTTGTGGGAAAATTATGTTATTTTCCAAGCTATAAGTTTGAAAGCTTCCTATATTTAATTATACCTAATCCTTCTAACCTTCGACAGTATCTATTGTATTTTTCACAAAATAATACATGAGCAATCACATGCATGAAAAGTTTTTCCACAAAAAAATGCCCCAGCCTGAAGCTAGAGCACCTTACTGAATCATATTCAAAAACTTCCTTGTTCGTTCCTCTTTTGGGTTGGTGAAGATTTCTTCCGGCTTATTACGTTCTACAACAACGCCGCCGTCCATGAAAATGACTTCATCGGCGACATCCCGGGCAAAGCGCATTTCGTGAGTGACGACAATCATCGTCATCCCCTCTTGCGCCAAGTCTTTCATTACCTTTAGCACCTCGCCGACAAGCTCAGGGTCAAGCGCCGAGGTCGGTTCGTCGAACAGCATGACTTCCGGCTCCATCGCCAACGCGCGGGCGATGCCGACACGCTGCTGCTGACCGCCTGACAATTGCGCAGGATAATAGTCCATCTTATCGCCGAGACCCACTTTTTCTAACAGTGATGTCGCTCGTTTCCGTGCCGTTTCTTTCGACTCACCCTTGACAATTATTGGGCCCTCCATAACATTTTCGAGTGCCGTCTTATGTGGGAAGAGATTATAGTTTTGAAACACCATTCCGGTCAGACGCCGGAACGAGGCAATATTTTTTTTCGAAACAGCTTTGGAAAAGTCAAGGCTCTGACCCTCGATGGAAATGACACCGCTAGTCGGCGTTTCTAGGACATTGAGGCAACGGAGCATAGTGGTCTTGCCGGAACCGGATGGGCCGATGACCACCACTACCTTTCCTTTTTCCACCTGTAGGTCAATGCCTTTCAATACCTCAAGCTGACCAAATTGCTTGTGTAATCCTTTAATTGAAATCATTGTGATACTCCCTTTTTTATGGGATCTTTTTTGAGTCGCAAAGAAATATAGGAATTTCGCAAATAAAACAGTCAGAAGCGCAAATAAACTGTTAAAATCCGCAAATAAAATTTGGGGTCCCTCGCGAGCCGCAAATAAACTTACCTATTTCGCAAATAAAATTTATCTTACACGTACCGATCCAAGCGACGCTCCATGTATTGCTGCAAAATCGACAGGAAAAAGCAAAGCACCCAGTAAATTATCGCAGCCTCTGTATAAACGAGCAAAAATTCATAGTTACGTGCGGCAATTACTTGGGCGCGGCGGAACATTTCTGTCACTAGCACAAGCGAGGCAAGTGAAGTATCCTTTACTAAGCTAATAAATGAATTCGATAATGGCGGTACAGATACTCTTGCGGCCTGAGGCAGGATAATTCTCCGCAATGCCTGAGTGTATGTCATGCCAATGGAATATCCCGCTTCCCATTGCCCTTTCGGAATCGACAGGATGGCGGCGCGGATAATTTCCGACGCATAGGCCCCAACGCTCAGTGAAAAGCCGATTACCGCTGATATAAATGGATCAAGTGTGATTCCTAAATTCGGCAGCCCATAGAAAATAATGAATAATTGCACTAACAACGGCGTGCCGCGAATGATGGAAACGTACACGCGGGCAATTCCCTGAAACAGCTTTACATGGGAAATCCTTGCAAGCGCCGTTAACACCGCCAGAATCAAGCCAAAAACGAACGAAAGAAGCGTTAACGGGATTGTATTCATAATAGCTCCCTCCAGCATCGGCCAGAGGGAGGTTTTTGCAATCTCAATGAGTTTTTCGGCCCGTTCCGGGTCAGTAAAAATACTACTTAAGTACATCTACACCAAACCATTTCTCGGAAATTTTTGTATAAGTACCGTCATCCACCATTTCCTTTAATGCCTTATTGACAGCATCAACGAGTGTGTCACTGTTCTTTCTGAACAGGAACCCGCTGGCAGAAGCATCGGCACTTGTTGCAGCAATCTTAATCGGCGCATCCGGCTTTTGCTTCATATAATCGAGATAGGAAATTTTATCATTGATTGTCAAATCCACTCGCTTCTGGGCTAGCAGCTCAACGGACTGCTGGAAGCCTTCCACTCCGACAATATTCGCGCCATATTTTCTTGCCATATCGCCGTAATTGCTTGTCAGCGTTTGTGCGGCATTTAATCCCTTAATGTCTTCAAATGCTTTTACTTTATCGTTGTCCTTAGAAACAATCAAAACCGCCGCAGATTTAATATACGGATCTGAAAAATCGTATTTTTCCTGGCGGTCAGGACGGATTCCTACCTGGTTGGCAACCATGTCAAAGCGCTTGGCATCAAGACCGGCAAACATGCCGTCCCACTGGGTTTCTTTAAACTCTACCTTTACGCCAATCCGTTTGGCCACTTCTTCAGCCAGCTCAACGTCAAAACCGGTTAATTTACCGCTTGGATCATGGAACGTAAATGGAGCATATGTACCTTCTGTTCCGACAAGAATCTTTCCGTCATCCTTAACCTTGGCCAGTAAATCTTTGTTATCAGCCTTTTCAGCCGTCTTGTTATTCTCTTTCTTTTCATCCTTTTTCTCATCATCCTTGCCGCATGCCGCCAATACGAGCATGAAGCTTAGCAATAACGCAAATAATAGTGAAAGTTTTTTCATCGTTGAACCTCCTACATCCAATTCTCAGTTGTCTTATCGGTTTTTAATCTTATTACAATAGTTCAATTCTGTCAAAAGAAATATTTCGGTGTTATTTTTCCCTTTTTTAAAAAATAAAAACCTATCGAAAAAAAATCGATAGGCTAGGCGGATAATGCCTTCTTTTGTTTGACGATTGTACGCTTTTTCAAAATCGGGCGGCAGAACAAGATGCCGCTCGCAATTAGTAGGACTCCCAACCCAAACGTTTTGAGATCTGCAGTCCCGGCAATGATGACCCATGTCGAATAGAGAGTGGCGATCAAAGCGATGATCCCGTCGGTGATTCTGGCTTTGTTGCCAGTATATGTTTCTCCGGTTACGACAAGCTTTAACTGGTAAACCGATGAAATGAAATATGGGACCAGATATGCCAGTGTTGCAATGACAATGATAAAGTCAAAGGCGCCGGAAATCGATTTCGATATGGTTGAAAAAACAAAGATTTGCGCCAATCCGTTCGTTAACAGCAGCGAAAAGGACGGCAAGCCCTTTTTATCTTCTTTTAAAAATGCTGGCAGGAACAAGCCTTGTTTCGCCGCCTGGTATGGTACCTCCGCACTTAGCATGACCCAGCCGATGGTTGAACCGAACAAGCTGATCAATCCGACAGCCGCCAATACCTTGCCGCCAAGCTGGCCCAATACGGTTTGAATCGCATCGATTAACGGCTTATCCGACTGAATCAAGGTGTTTTGGTCAAGCATTCCCATTGCCAGGGTGCTGATGCCGATATAGATAGCCAACACGATAAATAATCCAAGAATCGTGGCGCGCTTTACATCGATTTGTTTTTTGGCACGGCCGGCAAACACCATGGCCGACTCGATCCCGATAAACGCCCATAATGTATTAACCGCTGCATTGTTAACCTGTGACATCATGCCAATGGCCTGTCCCGCTTCATTAAATCTTGCAGCGGTAAACGGCATGATATTACTTTTTTGAAAGGCAAACAAACCGACAATAATAAACAGAAAGAAACCGACCACTTTTGCGGCTGTGGCCACAAAGTTTAGTCTTCCGGCACTCTCCATGCCGCGCAAAATGATAAAGTGAATCCCCCATAAAAGCGCAGTGCAAATGATAAAGGTTAAACCGTTTCCTACTTTAACCGTGAAACTGCCGATGGTAAACCATGGCGTTGCGCTCGTTAAGATTGGAAAGAACGTCGATAAATAGCTGGCGAAAGTGGTAATGACCGCGACAATCCCAGCCAAGTTCCCGACCCAATAACCCCAAGAGGACATAAAACCTGATAATTTCGAAGCCGTAGAACCTTGTTTAAAAAGTGCACTGGCATAAATTTGCGGGCCGCCCGTCAAGTTCGGCTTGCGAATCGCCAAATTGCCGAACACCAACGCAATTGTCAACACACCAAAACCGGTAAACAGCCACGCCGAAATGACACCGGCAGGACTCGCTGCCTCCGATAACGACCTTGGAAGCATGAAAATGCCTGATCCAACCATATTTCCAACGACTAATGCCGTTAATACCCAAAAACCTAATTTATTTGATTTCCCCATGATGTTAGCCCCTCTCGATGAGCACCATTTCCTTTAGTATGCTAATATAATAAAACCTGCAATAGCACCTGTCAATTGAAAAATTTACCTCGCTAAAGTATTAGAGAATTAAAATAATTGCGCAAAAAAATGCGACCCAATGATGGGTCACATGACAGCAAACTTTGATCCTTTCTTGTTTCTACCCTTTATAGCAGGCTCCTGATAAAATCCAGTCATTTCAATAACAGATCCGAGCACCACTTCCGGTTCAAATTCATCGAACCCGGGCTTAATTGAGATTAACATTGTTTTATCAAGATGATTCATTTCAAAAACCGTTTTTTCTTGAAGGTTTAGCGCCAATTGGCAATATTCTTGGATTTTCGCAGGGTTCGCAGCAAAAACTTCCTTGAGCGGCTTCCCGATTAATTGATCTTTTTCAATATGCAGCTGCTGAAGCAATTCGCCCGCCCCATAAGTAAAGACAAACTGATTGCCCTTCTTGGCCGCTTTGAAAATAAACCCGGGCAGGTCGTTAATCAGCTTTTGATGTTCCATTTCGGCGCGCTCAAACTCCCCTTTTTTGAAATAAAAACCCTTCAGTATATAATAGAAGCCAATCGCCTTGAAAATATGGCCCGTAAAATTATCGAGGTCAAATACACTACGGTAAATGGTAAAAATCAAGCTGGTTAAAAGCAGGAAAAACAGTGCGAGCGCAATCGCCAGCTTTGTTTCACTTTTCTCCATGTGGTATTTGTAGAGCGTGAAAATGAGTGCGAGAAACTGCACGAAGCAGACGAAATATTCAATTCCGTTTTTTAATGGAGTCGTTCCCTTCCCCTCTATCACCAGGAGAGGGAGGCTTTTTTCAAAAGTAAAGACGACTGTTCCGATGGCACCAATCATTAGGAAAGCCAACAGATACATCGGAAAGCGGTAATCCCTTTTTAATTTCCAATTTGGAAGCACCAGAATGGCTAAAATCAACACGGCTTGAATCGCTCGTGCGGATACCCAGAACCAGGTAGCTTTGGCCACCGAGCTTTCAGTGAGGAAAAACGGCATTCCTTTGAATGTTAAGGTATGAAGCATATCCAACGTTCCCACAACGAGGAACGTAAACGACAGCAGCAGCATTTGACTCGACCCGGATTTTCCGTAGTTTTTCAATCCATATAGCATGATGGCGGATGATGTCGAGATGCTGAAGCTTTCAAGCAGGGTATGGAAACCAACATAATTAGTAGGGTTATAAATGATATTGATTTGCTCTTGGAACAAATGGATGCCAAGTAGCAAAACGATCGCCATCGTTGAAAAAACAAGAAATTTCCCTTCCGTTAATTGCGACTTCATCATCAACACCACCTCTATTGACCAGAGTTTTTCCTGATTTTATTATAGACCCGAAACAACCCTTAACACGGTTGCATTTATAGAATTTTTGTGAAAATTTTAAATACGTTTAGTGGATGGGGGATTTTCGGCCTTCGACTGCTCCAATAGGATTGCCTGTTTTTGTTGAGGACACTTTGCTTCACTTTTCACACCGTTCAGTCCTCTATCCACCTCATTGAGGACACTTTGCTTCAATTTTCACCCCGTGTTGTCCTCTATCACCCTGATTGAGGACACTTCACGTCAATTTCCCCTATGTTTTTTCCTCAATCCACCTTATCCAAATCCGCACCCTCTATTTTGAGGCTCTCTAACATCAAAAAGGGCCGCCCATCCAAGGCGGCCCCCCAAAAAAACTCACTTCCACCATTCATCAAACATGGAGGCGGGAAGTCTTCGCTTGTGTTCGCTCATCATATAGCGTTTTTCGACTTTGTCGGCAACTTCTGGCGAGACGGTCTTTCCCTCTAGGTAATCGTCAAGTTCATCATAGGTGATTCCAAGTTCCGTTTCATCGGCTTGGCCCGGTTTTTGATCGAGCAAATCGGCGGTCGGCACCTTTAAATACAGACGTTCTTCAGCACCGAGCTCTTGCAGCAGCGCCTTTCCCTGCCGTTTCGTCAGGCCCGTCAAGGGCAATACGTCAGCACCGCCATCGCCATATTTCGTGTAAAACCCGGTTACCGCTTCGGCCGCATGGTCCGTGCCAATCACAAGCAGACCCTCCATGCCGCCGACTGCGTACTGGGCAATCATCCGCATCCGCGCCTTTACGTTACCTTTTTGGTAATCGCTTAATGGCTGGCCAGGAGCAGTTGCATCATACTCCTTTTGTACCTCATCGACAGCTGCTTTAATATTAAACACCATTTCCTTATCAGCCTGAATAAACGCAATCGCCTTCTTGGCATCGTCCTCATCCTGCTGGACTCCGTATGGCAGCCGCACGGCTATAAACGTCGCGTCAGTCCCCTCACGACGGAGTTCCTCCACGGCCAGCTGCGCCAGTCGTCCTGCCAGCGTCGAGTCCTGGCCGCCGCTGACGCCCAATACATATCCTTTGGCCTTCGTTTTTAACAAATAATTTTTTAAAAAATCTACCCGCTTGCGGATCTCTTCCTTTGGTTCAATCGAAGGCGAAACGTTCAAATCCTTGATTATTTGTGCCTGCAAGCCCATCGATATCGAGCCCCCTTTTTTACATTATTGTTACTGTTAATGTACCACAATCGCTTCATTTTCACTAAAGTTAAGGGTAAATTATAGAGAGGAGGTTTTGAAAAAATGGACGCAAAAACATGCAATGAATCACGAGTGGTCCGGACAAGCCGGGTGTTTCCGAACGATGTCAATAACCATAACACGCTGTTTGGCGGCAAGCTGATGAGCGATATGGACATGGTCGCATCAATTTCAGCAACAAGGCATTCCAGGAAAGAGATTGTCACGGCCTCAACCGATTCCGTTGATTTTCTTCAGCCTATCACACAACAGGACTCGGTGTGCATCGAATCGTTTATCACGTGGACCGGCACTTCATCAATGGAGGTGTTTGTTAAGGTCATCGCTGAAAACCTATTAACCGGTGATCGAAAAATCGCTGCAACCGCGTTTTTAACTTTCGTTGCCCTTGATGAACACGGCAAACCAACCCCGGTACCAAAAATCATCCCGGAAACAGAAGAGGAAAAAAAGCTGTTCGAAACAGGAAAAGAACGTGCTGAAAAACGGAAGTTGCACCGCAAAAACAGCAAGGAGTTGGCGGCTTATTTTACGACAAAAAAGCCTTGGGAATGAGTGCAAACTCGCCCATCGGCCGTTTTGTTGGGAATAAACACCCCAAAAGGTTCGCTGCCATCAAACCGCGAACCTAGTCTATTTTTTGAAGGTCCCTCCTGCTTGGCGCCTGGGGCGGTTCTTGGAACCAGCCGTGATCCATCATGATATCGACCCCTTTGGCGGAATACAGCAGGATCTCTGCAATGTATTTTTGGTAATGCATGACCAAATCAGACCTCATTGACAGCGACAGAGCGTGGCCGAGCAGGGTAATGTCAATACTATTCAGAGAATGAAAAAGGGTGACGACCAGACGGTCAGAAAATGGACAGACAGTTGAGTCCGTCACCTCCATGTTGGTCGAAATGTTGCCCAACAGTTCCTCCTTCATCAAAATATTAGTAAAGGTTCTAATTTGATACTCGGATATTTTTTTCCCCTGCTTTATGAAGGCATGGATTTCCTTGTCCTTAACAACCTGAAGCAAGCCCATACAAAGCAAAGTAGAAAAGTAGTTTCGTTCGATATTGAAAAAAATCTCAGTGATTTCGGCGACGTTTACCGGCCGCTTTTTTCCAAAGCCGCTAAGGTAGGAAAGCTTTTCTGCATATTCCACCTTAGTCGGATAAGGAATCATTGGCGGTCGGTCATATAAGCCTTTCTTTAATAGTAACTCCGTGGATTTCTGGTATAAAACCGTGGATTCCTGAACCATTGTCACGAAAAAATCGAGCACATCTTTACGGGCAACATTTGCGGTAATAAAGCCCGTGTTAATCATCGATAGCCTGCTCATCATGTAGATGAAGGTGAGCCCGAACATATCATAAAATAATGGCGGGGCTGATAAATCAAGGTCATCCTCAGAAAAACCTGCTGGCACAGCAATGCCCTCCGCATTACAGATGCCGGTTATTTTTTCAAGATGTCCATTTGAAATCTGATAGGCCTGCTGGTAAATAGTCTTTAAATCATCATCCTGATTATGATGTTGGAAATAGGTGAGCAGGCAAACGGTCATGCTCTCTTGTAAATAGGCCGCCCAAAGACCGGCGATTTCTGAACTTGATAACCTGATGCTGCGCTCAACCATCACATATGCCCCCTAAAACATTCTCTACGTGTAGATTTCCAAACATTAACCTGAGTTATTCTCAGGTATCATTTATTTGGTTTTGGTTTCAGCAGGTTCCTTCTCTCCTTGCCAAGTTATTACTCCGTCTTCTTCGTCAATCTCAATTTTGACATCGGCCACGCCGTTTTCTGCGAATATTTTTTCATGCAGGCGGTCTTTAATGTCATCTGCCTCCGCAACTGTCAGACTCGGGTCGATTTCAATTTCCAGCTCGACATGCAAATCCTCGCCTTCCTTTATGACGGTAATTTCCTGGATATCCTTGACATCCGGGTCCGCCATCACCATAGCACCGATTTTGCTCTCCATTTCTTCGTCCGCCTGACCGATCACTCCAGCGGCATTGTCCAAAAACACTCTGCCGACTACAAAAAACATCATAAGCCCAATCAAAATAGAGGCAATTCCCTCAAGCCGATGGTAGTCAGTAAAATGGGCGATTACTACGGCAAGAATGGCTAAAACACCGCCCGAGGTGGCAACCAGGTCTTCCATGAACACTAGCTTGGTTGCCGGTTTTGCCCTGCCTAAATGGGCAAAACTTTTTACAAAAACAGTCGGTCCGCTTACTTCCTTACCAACTTCATGGAGCACCTCCTTCATCGCTTTGTAAAGGACAAAGGTTTCCAACAGGGTCGCAATTACCAGCACAATCAGGTTGATGATGAAGCCGCCCGACTTGGTAGGATGAAGGACATGATGGTACCCTTCTCGGATGGTTTCAAACGCCATGATTCCGACGATCAAAACAGCGCCAAGCAGAACCAGATTGACCAGACGGCCAAATCCGTTAGGGAATTTTTCCGTCGGGGCCTTTTTGCTTAATGCTGACCCAAAGAACACAAAAAATTGGTTTGCCGCATCCCCCAAGCTGTGCATCGTCTCCGCAAACATCGCAACATTCCCAGTAAACATATAGGCGATCCCTTTTATGATCGCAATAACCGTATTGACAATCGCCGCAAGCATCGCCGATCGATTTCCACGTTTCAATAATTGAAAAATTTCTCCCATTGTATCCCCAATCCTTTAATTGAATTTGCTAACCTTAATATTTTCTTTATTGAAGCGATGAATGCAGGTAAGGGAATTTTTCCATAATGATGAAAAAATAAGGACCTGTCTTGAAAGCGAAGAAGGGAACGAAGAAGGGATAAAATAAAAAGACCCCCATACAAAAAGCAGGGGGCCCTGGTAAATGATTCGTTTATAGGTTTCTCAACACCATATACAACCGGCTGGTCCGTTCACCCTTCTCTTCTTTGGATGCCAGGTCATATTTTTTCAATAAGTGAAACACTTCGTTCAGGATATCCTGGGTGTGTTCCTTGGCGAAAAACGCTTCAAATAACGGCACCATATCCTCAGGCAAAAATGGCTTTTGCGACTCGTACTTTTTTTGAACATCCTCATGGGTATGATCCAGCTTGCATTCACTCATGAAAAAATCCTCCTATTTCAATGATAACCATAGCATACCATTTTTACGTCCAAACAAAAAAGCCCCGAATAAGGGCTTTACGTTTTCTTCGTTTCCGTAACCTCCAACACATCCAGGAGGAACACAAACACCGGAATTCCGATGATCAATCCCCAGACGCCAAAGAAGTGCTCGGAGAAGATCAACACAATGAATGTATAGAATACGGGAAGATTGGTTTTCGAACTCATTAAGTTTGGATTCAAAATGTACGCCTCAATTGCATGAATGATGGCAATCGCGATTCCGACGTACAGAACCTTGATAAAACCGCCAATACTATAGGCAATAATCGTCAACGGGATCAACGAAATGATGACTCCGGCAACCGGGATCAAGCCTAATACGAATATCATGATGGATAAGCCGCCAAGCTGCGGAAAATCCATCAGCCATAAGGCCAGAGTGGTCAGCACACAGTTGACAACCGCGATGATAATCTGAGCCTCAATGACTTTACCGAAGGTTCTAACGAATTTTTGGGCAAAGAATTCAATTTCTACATAGATCGAAGCAACCTTGCTCGTTCTGAATTTCCTGGTAAATTCAATCAGGCGCGGTTTTTCCAATAAGAAGAATAAACTTAGCAATAGTCCCAGCAGGACCTGCAAGCTAATCTTGCTGATATCGGTAGCATATCTGAATAGAACAGTTACCCCCTGTTCGAGGTAGCTTGAGATTTTTTCCTCATTAATTTGGCCGATTATATAATTCAACACCACATTATCATGCTTCGATGTATAAAAAGCAGTCAGCTGTCTAATTAACTGGGTAATCTCACTTACAATCATCGGCAGGTACATGACCAAAGCATAGGAGAGCAATCCGACAATTACGGCATACGATATCAGGACCAGCAGCCTACGATTTAGCGGGATTTTCCGTTCAATAAATTGGACAAGCCGGTCCATTAGGAAGGTAAAAATGAACGTCAGCAATATTAAATTAATCATCGACCGCATCGCATATAACGCAATGGCAACGAAAACAAAGATTAAAATCCTTTTGAAACTGCTGCTTTGAAAGAGTTTATTTATCATCGGCAATTATCAAACCCCATTATTCTGACTATAATCCACCCATCCAGTGAAATTACATGTTTATTATAACAAATTAAAAAGGAAATTTCCCATGTAGAGTATGATTAAAATTGAACAGGAACCATTGAGCTGTCAATCGCTTTGAGTTCAAAGCCCTGCTGCTTTAAATAGTCGAGCAGCTTCGGCAAATGGGCAAGTGTTTCTTTTCTCTCATGAAGCAAAATGACAAATGGGCCCGAATGATTGGCCTTAGCATTCATTTGTTCTATGACTGAATTGACATAGCGTTCATCTTTATAATACCAATCCTTGCTATCGATATTCCAATCCCACATTAGATATCCATTAGCCGCTACAGCCGCTTTATATTCATCGGTCATATACGGCGCGCTGCCGTATGGGGTTCGCATCAAGTGCGAATCAATGCCTGAAATTTCAAGAAGCGTATTCCGATTTTGGTTTAACTCACCCAAAACGGAGTTGGCCGAAGCATAAAATGCATTCTTATTGTGGGACACACTGTGGAGCCCAACCGCGTGTCCTGAATCAACCATCAATTTAACCGCTTCAGGATACCTTCGAATATTCCCATCAATCATGAAAAACGTAGCTTTGGCATTATATTGCTCCAACAACGTGACAATCTCTCCGCTAAATGACGCCGGGCCATCGTCGAAGGTTAGAAAAACAGTTTTATTGTTAATCGCTGATTGTGCCCCATCAGGCTGAGTTTGATTAGCATTGGGTTCAGTCGGCGTTGTTTGGGAAGCAGTGGCATTTGATGCAGGCGGTGTCGCGGCTATATCAGATGATGTGGTATCCGTGCTTTCACGAGATGAAGCCATCGCCTTTTCCTGATGTTTGCGATGCAGTTCCTTCTCAGGTTTTTCATTAAGATAGTTGGCCGCTACAGCCTTTTTGATATTTTCATTGTTTTTATGATTAGTAGTTTCTTCGGCAGCATTAGCCTTAAAGTAGTTTGTCACAAGTACGGCAGTAAACAATACCACAATCGTGACAGCAAGTGCGATGACACCCTTGACCTGTCTTCTTTGCTTAAGTTTCCCCATTTTTCCATCCCTCTTTGTTAATTTTATTTCCTTCCTCATTATAGACGAAAATTCGACCGTTGTGTTTCATATCTATTAAAAATATTACAATTCTATTAAAACATTAGCCAGAATAGTAGAAAATCAGACAAGTTCCAACAAATCCCTTCTTTATCATTGTAACTTATATATGATGATAATGGTTGAAAAATTATAAATTTTTTCCAAAAAACAGACAGGCAAAATCCGGATGATTTTCACATACATATCAAGGAATGAAATGAATTTCATGTTGGCCGAAGCAAACCAAGTGGAGGTGTTGAAGTGTCCGGCGGACTGAAAGCCCTGCTTTACATCTTATCGTTTTTCATACCTGTAGTTGGACTTATTGTAGGGATTATTTGGATGAATGGTGAGGATGTTGAAAAGATGGCCATCGGCAAGACTTGTTTGATTATTGGAATTGTCTCGATTGTATTGAGCTGTATTTGTTGGTTTGCCGCAACAGCATTTTCGATTGTCCCGGCGTTTATGACGGGGTATTAATTTTTTGTAAAAAAAGACGAGACCCAATTCATCTCGGGTGAATTGGGTCTCGTCTTTTTGGGAAAGGAGTGATCACGTATGCTGGATGAAATACTTCATTTCTTTGGTGGGGCAATATGTCACCAGCTTGAGGACCGTTCACTCATGATTGATGGTAAACCACTATCTGTCTGTGCGCGTTGCACAGGGATTTATATAGGGATTTTTTCAACCTTGGTTTATTTACAATTATTCAAAAGGAAAGTAAATATAACCATTCCTTCAATTAAAATGAGTTTTTTTCTTCTATTATTAATGGTGCCGCTAATTATTGATGGGATCGGATCATATATCAACCTTTTTGAAAGTAATAATCTTAGGAGATTAATTACTGGGATGTGTTTTGGGTTTGTGTTACCGTACTTTCTATTTCCTTTGATTTTGGGAAAATCACTTAAGCACGTAAGTCAGCCAGTAATAAAAAATAATAAGGATATGTTTATTCCAATTCTTTTTAGTGCATCAATCGGTGGATTGGTATATTGGAGTAAACTTCCTTATTATTTATTCGATAGCTTAATAATTTTTACTATTGTTATCTGGTTTAGCTTATGTGTTTCATTTATGTTTTCACGTCTTAATATTCCAGCTTTAAGATTAGCCGTTTCTGTATTTATAAGTCTGGGATTTTTATCTATTCTTTCCCTTTTACATCAAATGGCCTCTTAATAAAAATTGATTATTTGTCCGAGTTAATGGCATCCAACAAATCTTTAATTTGTTTTATTTTTTGAGGACTCAGTTGCTCCTCATTCAGCTCAATTTCAACTTTTAGTTTATTCATTCCAGGTTCCTTGTCATTATTGGAAGGACTAGTCCCAATTCGATTTTTCACCAAGTATTCAACATCAACTTGTAACGCTTGCGCTATTTTTTCCAAAATATCCAAACTTGGATTTGTCTGAATACCCCGTTCCAATAAGCTTATATAGGACTTTGAAATCCCCGTCAAGATACTCAATTTTGTGATTGAAAGCCCTTTTTCCTTTCGGAGTCTTTGCAGTATTTGTCCATCCATTATACCTCTCCTTTTTGAACACCTTCCTTAAAAATTGTGAACCGGTGGGGCATTTTTACCCGCCCAGCCCCTTCGTCACCAATGTAATCACTAGCGGCCCTAATATTACGATAAAGAGGGAAGGAAAAATGAAAAATACCATCGGAAACAGCATTTTTACCGGCGCCTTCATCGCCTGCTCCCGGGCCGACTCACGCCGCTGCTCCCGGACACGCAGTGTCAAATTCCCCAACACCTTTGCCATACCGATTCCGAGCTGATCCGCCTGAATCAGCGAAGTAATAATACTTTGAAATGAGTGCGACGGCACCCGTCTCCTCAATTCATAGAAGGCTTCCCGTCTTGATTTTCCAAGCTTCATATCTTCCAACGTCATCAGGAATTCATCCGCGAGCGGCCCTTTTATATTGTAGGAAACCTCTTTCAAAGCCAAATCGAGGCCCATGCCGGCTTCCAACAACAGGTTTACGGTATCAAAGTAATCCGGCATCGCTTTATTGATTGCCTTGATTCTGGCTGTTTTCTTTTTCCCAAGATAAAAAATCGGCAGCCGGAAGCCCAGTAATACCATGGTGGCGACCATCACCCAGGCCAAGGTTTTATTTTCGGCACTTGGAAAAATAAATAGAAAGATGGCAAGGCCCATGCCGGCACTAAGCAGAATTTGAAACAACCTAAAATCAATGGCCGACTTCAATGGATATCCCGCATCTCTAAGCAATGAATCCAATCTTTTTCTATCTTCTTTCGAAACCTTTTTATTTAAGGCCTCAGTTCCTTTTTCCCAATATTGATCGAAAATCTGCTTAAGCTCGGATTTTTGTTTCTCCTGAAAACTCTCATCATTTTTAATGGCGGTTCCGCCAAAATACGTCTCCACACGTTCATTGATCGCAATTTTTCTTTTATAAATGGTTAAGAGTATCGCCGCAAACATCGTCGTTACAAACCCGGTTATTAAAAATACTAAAATCAAATCTCCCATTGTGGTTACACCTCAATTTGGATGATTTTCCTGATCCAGATCCAGCCAATTATATTTCCGAATGCCCCGACAAATATCATCAACCAGCCTAACGGATGCTGCAGCATCGGTGCAAAGTATTCCCAGTTTACTAGCGATAAATAGGCAGCAAGTGCTATAGGCAGCAGGGCAATAATCCACGATGACAGCCGGCCTTGTGCGGTTAATGTGCGCAGTTCTTCGAGAATACGCACCCTCCCCCTGATTGTTTCCTCCATCGTTTCAAGAAGTTCAGCCAAATTTCCGCCGCTTCTTCTCTGCGCCAGAATCGCCCTGACGACCACTTCCAATTCATTATTCGGCATTCGCTCAACCATTTCTTCAAAAATATCCTCCATCGGCATTCCCAGTCCCGCTTGCCGGAAAGCACGATCAAATTCCGGACCAAGCGGATCGGGGAACTCCTTGCCGACAAGCTGCATCGCCTGCATGAAACTAAAGCCCGCCCGCATAGAATTGGCCATCATCCCCAAAACCTCAATCAGTTGATAATTGATTTGCGCCAGGCGCTTTTTTCTTTTTTGCTTCATTATAGTCTTCGGAATCATAAATCCAACCGCAAACGCAACAATTAGAAGATACCAAGGCAGCCCAAGCAGAAAGGTTAAGATGATGGACCCGGCGGACGCCAGAAATCTTAGCGCCAAAAACTCTTCCGGTTTATATGTGCTGCCGGCTTCATTCAATATTTTTTCTGTTTTCCTGCTAATTTTAACATTTTCAAAAATTGCGGAAATGGAATGAAAAAATCGATAGACAACTGATTGCGGTTTTTCTTCCTCACTCTCCACCGTCTGTGAAGAGTCCAAGAAAGTTTTCATCCTGTGATCCATTCTTTTTTTTGCTGAAAGTTTATTTAAAATGAGGTAAATACTGAGAGTGCCGCCAATACAGACAAGAAAAGTTAGGAGTGCGATTTCCATATCTACCAACCTCCAAAAAACCATGACGCAGGTAATTTGTAGCCATTTACTTCAAGCTGTTCGGTAAACCTTGGACGGATTCCAGTGCTTGCAAAATCTCCGATAATCCGTCCATCCTCGGTGTAGCCTTTTTCTTTAAAAACAAACAAATCCTGAAGAACAATTGTATCACCCTCCAAATTTAGCACCTCGGTAATATGCGTGATTTTTCTTGTGCCATCCTTCATTCTCGCCTGGTGCACGATTAAATCGATCGCATTGGCAATTTGTTCCCGAATGGCCTTTATTGGCAATTCGTAGCCTGCCATTAACACCATCGTTTCGATCCTGGAAAGAATATCCCGTGGAGAATTGCCATGGCCGGTACTTAAACCTCCCTCATGGCCGGTGTTCATTGCCTGAAGCATATCGAGCGCCTCGGCACCACGAACCTCACCGACAACAATTCGATCCGGACGCATCCTTAGGGCATTCTTCACCAAATCCCGAATCGTAATTTCGCCTTTTCCTTCAATATTTGGTGGACGGGATTCCAGTGCAACAATATGTTCCTGATGAAGCTTTAGTTCGGCTGCATCCTCAATAGTGACAATCCTCTCATTATTAGGAATAAAAGACGACAATACATTTAATGTCGAAGTTTTCCCAGAACCTGTTCCGCCGCTAACAAAAATATTGAGTTTCGATTTTACACACAACTCAAGAAATTCGGCCATTTTTACATCTAGGGTCCCGAAATTGATCAAATCTTTTATCGTAAATGGTGTATCAGAGAATTTACGAATGGTGAGGCTTGGACCCTTTAAAGCGAGCGGTGGAATAATGGCGTTAACCCGTGATCCATCCGGAAGGCGGGCATCGACCATTGGCGAGCTTTCATCGATTCGGCGGCCGAGTGGTGCGACAATTCTCTCAATGACCCGCATGACATGCTGGCTATCAACAAAATGAACATGGCTCCGGTATATTTTTCCCTCTTTCTCGTAATACACCTCATCGTAGTGATTCACCATCACCTCGGAGATTTTCGGATCCTCTAACAACGGAGTGATCGGACCATAGGCTAAAAGTTCATCAGTGACGTAATGGATGATTTCCTGCTTTTCTTCAAATGTCAGCCTACTGCTCTCTTGTTCAAAAAATGTATCTGCCAGTTCGATAATTTTCTGTTTTTCCTTTTCTTTCGTTTGCCCGGGGTATTTTTTCAATTCTTCTAACAGATAGTTATGAAGATTGGTTTCCATCTCCCAAAATTCTAGAGATTTATTGATGTCAGTTAAATCAGAAACATTCTTTTTTATTTCAGTAGCCTGCGCTTCTTCAATATACTTTTTAAATAATGACACTTATTTCACCGCCTTATTTCCCAAGTAGAAACCATTTTTTCTCTCTTTTCTTTTCGACCGGCTCTCCACTCAGGTTGTCAGCCAGTTGCCAAACCGCCTTTCCAAGATGGCTGCGCGAATTAGAGAGCATAAACGGCTGACCCGCATTAATCGAGGAAGAAGCGATTGTAACCTGGTCAGGGAAAGTTTGATAGATTTTTGTTTCTAAAACCTCTTCGATTCTAGTAATGTCAAGACCCTGTCCCTTACCATATCTATTCAAAATCAATTTCACCTTTTCCTTAAGATGAAGCGTTTCCAAGGTTTCAAGATAAAGCTTGCATAACCGTACTATCGATAATTCATTAACAGTAAGGACGAGGATTTCATTCGCCATATTAAGACAGCGCAAATGAATTTCTGATAAATAGGGAGGTAAATCAATCAGGATGATGTCAAAAAATTCTTTTGCCTCTTCGATTGCCGCTTTGATATGTATTTCGGATATCCCTTCAAAAAATTCAGGGCGTGTCGGTGCGGCAAGTACAAAGACATCCCCATCAACTTGTGTCATATACTGTCTGATTGAGAATTGTTCGCGGCGATTTCTTTCCTTTACCCATTCGTAAATAGTCCGTTTAGGCCTCTCGTTGAAATAGATGGGAACTTCACCAAATTGGAGATTGCCATCAATCACCGCAACTTTTTTCCCCATTTTGGCAAAGGCGACTGCAAGATTTACTGTGATAACTGTTCTTCCAGTGCCTCCCTTGGGACCGGAAACCGCTATTACTTTGCTGCTTTCCTTTGCCAGTTTCGTAACATCAGGCTCCATCTTAGCCCGGTGCTGCATAAATTTTTTGGCATGGGCAGCGGTTTCCTTCAGTTCTTCGAGTCCGAATCTGGCAAGAAGAGTATCGGAAGCCCCGACTTGCATTGCCTTTTTCAAATTTTCCTTTTCTTCGGGCAATATCAGAATGATGTAAACATGTGGATAAAGAGCAGAAATTTCTTGGGATAGTTCGTAGACGCTGTAGTGTAATTGGACATTAAGAAACAAAACAGTTTTAGGGTCATTCAATGCTGGGTGAAGTCGATCAATCTTGTCTATGATTTTAAGACTGTATTGCTGCCTTTCCAAAAATGTTTTGATTTCTTCTGGACAAGTGTTCGTATCGGAAAAATAAACCCAGTTTATGTTCATCATTTCGTATTAGAATCCCCCTCTTTAATGACTTCTCTCGTTTGTTTATAGCCTGCCTTTCCTGTTTCCGGATCTTCCGTATTACGAAGCATTAAATAGAAACCATCCTTGGCTTTCGAGGCCAGACTTAGCATGACGCCTTCCTCAGGTGTAACTTCCAGCGTAACCGTTTCATAGTTAAGCGCGGCTTCCATGTTATCAGCTGATTTACCAGACGTAAGTACCTTAACGTTCTCAAGGACAAGTACAGCTGATTTATACTCTTTGCCTGTTGCATCGTCTTTGATAGTTTCATAGGCAATTACATCGACCATGGAATTTGGAACGATGTAGCCGGAAACACCGTGCTCCACTTCAGCTCTTATGGAGATAGCCCTTTTACCCTGGCTGACATCGACAACCGGATTAACAAACTCTCTTTTCAGAGCCTTTTCCTTCTCCGCTTGTTTCTCTTTCCTAATTTCTTCCGGTGATTTTTGAGCAGCTGCATCTTTCAGTTTCTGACCAACTGAAGCACTGGCTGGTGTCGTATCATTTTCCTTTGCAAAGATGGTTAGATAAACAAAACCTGCGACAGCAACTCCGAATATTAAGGATATTATCCAGATTTTTTTTGTGTTCATAGTGGACCTCCTATACCTAACCAATGTGAATAATAAAATTCATTTGTTATTCCACCCTCATTACAGTTGTATCTGTTATGGAATATTCTGAAATTTTAGTATCAAACAATTTATCTAAAAGACTGACTAGCGGAGTAATAAAACTAAATTTATAATTCAAAACTATTTTTGCTTCTGAACCGCTAGCGAGACCTGTTTTTCCATTTGGGAAGATTATCGTTAATTTGTTGGTAGTGTCTAGGCTGCTGGTAGTTGATGTAATCTTACTATCTATAGTCGCCTCATCACTTCCAATACTCATCAGTCTGGCAATTTCTCGACCTGTATGGTCTAAAGTTAAATAGACATGAAAAGCACGACCAAAATCTACAATTGCAAACAATAACATTACCAAGATGGGCAAAATTAGTGCAAACTCCACCATAGATTGACCTTTTTCTGATTTCATTTATATCCACCCCAGATTAGCGTACATAAAGTACCTAGAACAATAGCAATGCCGTAAGGAAATAAAATTCGACTTTTTTCTTTACCTATAGGAAAAATTATAGACCCAAGATTACTTCTAAAAAAAACAACATTAAAAATTAATGATTTAATTAAGTTTTTTAAACCATTATTTTTAACGATTAAAACAATTGCTATAAAGCCGCCAATCAATCCGGTATAAATAAAAGAATAAAATACAAAGCTTGTTCCCATTAATGCCCCTATGGCTGCCATTAGCTTCACGTCTCCAGCACCCATTCCGCCCAGTAAATAAGGTATTAAAAATACAATTAAGCCAACAAAAAAGCCCTTCGCGCTAAAAAGAAAACCTTCATAACCCGCGATTAAGCTATTATGAATAACTGCAAAAATAATGGTAGGGATAGTGATTATATTAAATATTTTGCGATATTTTAAATCGGTAAATAAACAAATCAAAAGAATAATTATTAATATTACATTTACCAATTATTGCTCCCCCTTTTTATTGAAAAACCCCGCTTCTCAAGCCTGAAAAGCAGGGCTAATTACGGATTATTGTTTTTTCTCTATAGCAGTAGTAATCTCACTAAACCAACCAGATATTTTTGTGCCTAGAGTTGCTAGCAATGCTACACAACCAACTACAATTAATCCAATAATCAATCCATACTCGGTTAAGGCTTGTCCTTCTTCTTCAACAACTAAATTCTTAATTTTTTCTAGCATTTCATTTCCTCCTTTAATAATTTACGGTTTTTTTGTTCTGTATTTGAAACTTAATTTTAATATATATTGAACGATAAATTTTGAAAACTCTCATTTTTGTTCGTTTTATCGTACTTTATTATAGTTTTCTAGATAACCCTTTGATTTTCTTGCTTTTTCTTAATATTTTGTTCTTTTAAAAGAACATCAAGTTTAATATAATGAAATTAATAACAAAATGGAGGAGTTTTAATATGAAAGGAAGCAAAATTAATATTCCTTTTAGAATAAAAGTGGCAGATTCCTTTTCCACTAGGTTAAAAGGATTAATGTTTCGAAAGGAACCTATTAAAAGTGAAGGACTCTGGATTGTGCCTTGTAACGCAGTGCATATGTTTTTTATGAGGTTTCCAATTGATATTGTTCTGCTTAATAAACAAAATGTAGTAGTTAGAGTATATCAGCATTTAAAGCCCTGGAGAATGACAAAACCTTTAAAATATGCTTATTCTACACTTGAACTCCCAGCAGGATCGACCGAAAAATTAGGGATTAAAAACGGTTGCATTATCCATTTTTCGAACCTTGGGAAATAATTAAAAACTCTAAGTTATAACTTTAAAATTATAATTCATTATATAGAACAAAAGAGAGGGGAATATCTATTGTATAAAATATTTCTTTATGAGGAAAAAGGTCAATCATTGGTCCTTATTGCTGTAATGTTAGCAGTATTAATCGGATTTGCAGGAGTAGCAATTGATGGCGGAAGATTATATGCTACAAAATCGGACCTTCAGAAGGCTGCAGATGCCGCAGCATTAGCAGGGGCTCAGGAACTACCAAATGCAAGCACTTCTAGAATCTCTGCAGAAGCATACGCTAAAGAAAATGGAGTCAAACAGGCAGAGATTACTTCCATTAATTCTTCTTATCAAGGTGACACAACCAAGATTGAGGTTAATTTGACAAGAAAGGTTTCATTTACTTTTGCAAGAGTTTTGGGATTTACGAGCACAGATATACCAGCTCGTGCAGTAGCTCAAAACGATAAATGGGATGGAGAGGCATTACCTTTTATAAATCTGGATAACAAATACGGGGCAGAAGGTACAATACTTAAAGCTTGGAATAAAGTCGACCCTGGTGATAAGGAAAGAATCCATAATGATGATTTAGTTATTTCGAAAGATAATACTAGTATCAAAGTTAAGTACCAAGATGGATCCATTATGTTTAAAAAAGGGAAAGATAACAGTATTAATGCTGCGTTGGATAATATATTGAAAGTGGGCAGAACTGTATATTTGTTTAGTTTGTCAAACAAGGTAATAGATTCTGGAGTTTACCAAAAGAAAGGTTCGGAAGAATTGAAGAACAAAGATCTAATTCCACTTAAAGATACGGTTCTTTTAGAATGTGAAATCGTTGAAGTTAAAAATAAAATTGTTACCTTAAAGTTTATGAAAGTATATGATATATCTGCCGGTGTTTTACCTAAGGGTGATACTTCAAAATTAATTGAGTAGAAAATGCTCGCTGCCACTCGTTTGGCAGTGTTTTTTGTTGGTTTAGATTAAATTTTGTAGCAGCACTTTTTTGATAGCTTCATATGACAATGTTATGATGTAAACCGTTCCCAAATCCTTCAAAATATGTTCACCATTTATCCATTTCAATTAGAAGAATTTAGCCATATGCTATAAATGAGACCACTATGAAAGCGGGTTCCGCCTATGAATAGAGAGATGCGTTTACAGCTTATATCTGAACTGATTACTGAACAAGAGGTGAAAACCCAGGAAGAATTGCAACAGTTGCTTTATGAAAGCGGTTTAAGTGTGACACAGGCGACGATTTCACGGGATATCCGGTCCTTACAGCTAATCAAGGTTCCTTCCAAGGATGGTACGCCTAAATATAGCTTTAAAGTCGATCAGGAACATTTAAATTCAGAAAAGCTGCGGCACAAGTTTAGGGATGCCCTTGTCAGCATGGAGGTTATTAACTACTTCATTATCATTAAAACATTGCCAGGCCATGCCCATTCTTTCGGTGCGCTCCTCGATTCGATGGAGCTTGACGGCAAGGCCGGAACGGTCTGTGGCAATGATACCTGCCTGATTATCTGCCGCTCCCCCCGCGATTCGCTTAAGCTTAAGCAGCAGCTTGAGTTATTGAAAAAATAATGATTCACACCGAAAGGAGAATGCCACATGCTCAACTCCAACGTGATTCATATGGATGCGCTTTATGATTTGAACCAGTTTGATATCTTAAAAGGCTTGCAAACCAAAACCCTGCAAAAATATTTGCCCTATTTTTATTTTCGCAGCTACAAGAAACATCAACGCTTGTTCACGCAGGGTGATCCCCGAGATAAAATCTACTTTTTGATGGACGGATACGTAATGTATGAGCGGAGCAGCGAGGATGGCAGCATGCTTTATCTTGATTTTATTAAAAAAAATCAGATGTTTCCGTATGGCGGCTTGTTTCAGGATAAAGCCTACCAGGACACTGCGATTGCAGTGACCGATGTGTATCTTTACTTTATGGAGACACATGTGTTAGAAAATTTGATTAAAACACACCCAAAACTTTTATTCCACGTTATTTCCAAACTGTCCGATATTTTAATTCTTCATCAAAAGAGGGTGCAAAAAATTCTTGTCCCGAACGCCCAAGACCGTGTTTTGCATACGCTGCAATTTTTAATGGAGGATCTTGGGGTTAAGGCCGACGGCGAAATCGTCATCCCTTGTCCGCTAACTGCCGCCAATATCGCCAAAATATCGGGGACAACCAGGGAAACGGTCAGTTTATTCATGAATCAATTAAAACGGGAGCAAGTCATTTCCGTTGATTGCAAGAAAATCCGATTTCATCAACCTGAATATTTCCATTAAGGGGCGGCTCTCAGTGCTGGTCTTTTTTTATGCTCATTTTTCAGAAAATTAGAACTTCAGTTGTGAACTATATTTGTCATTCAATCGATATGCAAGAAATCCCCCTTGACAATGTCGAAATGTATAAGATTTTGCATAAACATGCATGGCCATTTAAGGAGGTCAACAAAAAAACGTAAGGACTTTAACAGATGGGGTGTTAGATCGGTTACAAAAGCATGAGGCTGTTATCGCTTACAATGAAGGTGTAGAAAGGATAGTTAATTAAAAGGAGGAAGAAAAATAATGAGCAGTATCCTGGAACTGACTTCTCCGAAGCATACACAAAACCAGCTGAAGCATCCGATCCATGTGACATCAGAAATCGGTACCCTTCGAACCGTTTTAGTAAAGCGCCCTGGCAAGGAAGTCGAGAATCTTACCCCTGAATATCTGCAGCAATTATTGTTTGACGATATTCCCTATTTGCCAATCATTCAGAGAGAGCATGACTATTTTGCCGAGACATTAAAAAATAGAGGCATAGAAGTCCTATACCTCGAAAAATTGGTTGTTGAAACCCTGAGTAATCCAGAGATAAAAAAACAATTCATTGATGATATTTTACGAGAAAGCAAGGCGAATGTCAACGGGGCTTCCAGCGTATTGAGAGATTATTTACATTCGTTCACGACTGCCGGCATGGTCGACAAAGTGATGTCAGGGATTTTGAAAAAAGAAATTGAGCCGAGCAAGAAATCTCACCTATACGAGCTGATGGAGGATCATTATCCATTCTATCTTGATCCGATGCCGAACCTTTATTTCACCCGTGACCCGGCAGCAAGCATCGGAAACGGCTTGTCGATTAACAAAATGCGCGAACCGGCACGGCGCCGCGAATCCTTATTCATGCAATATATCATTAAGTATCATCCACGCTTTGCAGGCCACGACATTCCAGTCTGGCTGGACCGCGACTTCGGCTTCTCGATTGAGGGCGGCGACGAATTGGTACTAAGTGATGAAGTGATAGCGATTGGGGTTTCTGCCCGGACTTCGGCGAGAGCCATTGAAAAATTGGCTTTAAATTTGTTCAAAAAGCAATCTAACTTTAAAAAGGTTGTGGCCGTAGAAATTCCAAAATGCCGCGCGTTTATGCATCTTGACACCGTGTTTACGATGGTGGATTACGACAAGTTTACGATTCACCCAGAAATCCAAGGCCCAACCGGCAATATGAATGTCTACATTCTTGAAAAAGGACCGGATGAGGAGCATGTAAATATTACGCATCGCACCAACCTTCAGGAAGCGTTAAAAGAAGTGCTGAATCTTGATGAGCTTGTTTTGATTCCTTGCGGTGGCGGCGACGAAATTGCGGCATCCCGTGAGCAATGGAATGATGGCTCCAACACGTTGGCCATTGCACCTGGTGTTGTCGTTACTTACGACCGAAACTACATTTCCAATGAGTTATTGCGCTCATACGGCATTGAAGTGCTTGAAATTGCCAGCTCGGAATTGTCCCGAGGTCGTGGGGGCCCACGCTGCATGAGCATGCCGATTGTGCGTGAGGATCTTCGCTAGTAAAGGAAGCGGCCGGTTTGATGCCGGCCAGGGATGAATTTTTCAAAAAAAACAATTTAAAGGAGCAGATTCAAATGTTTGCAGTTGCACCTAATTTATATGGAAAAAGCTTTCTTCGCGAAATGGATTTTTCTAAAGAAGAGTTCTTATATTTCATCGATTTGGCCATGAAACTGAAGGATGAGAAGAAGCACGGCATTCCACATCGTTATTTGGCCGGCAAGAACATTGCATTGCTTTTTGAAAAACCATCGACACGTACTCGCTGCGCCTTTACTGTGGCTTGTATCGACCTTGGAGCACACCCAGAATATTTAGGAAAAGACGACATCCAGTTGGGCAAAAAGGAATCCATTGAAGACACAGCTAAAGTTCTTGGCCGTATGTTTGACGGGATCGAATTCCGCGGCTTTGAACACAAGAAAGTTGACATGCTTGCTGAGCATTCCGGCGTACCAGTATGGAACGGGTTGACTGACCAATGGCATCCAACCCAAACACTTGCTGACTTTTTAACAGTAAAAGAAAACTTCGGCCGCTTGGAAGGCATCAAGTTTGTCTATGCAGGCGATGGCCGCAACAACGTGGCCAACAGCTTGCTTGTCGGCGGCGCACTTGTTGGTATGGATGTTCGCATCGTCACTCCTGAGTCCCTGTTCCCAGATGCTGAAATCGTGGCGATTGCTGAAAAATTTGCTGTTGAATCCGGCGGCCGTGTGACCATCACCAGCAATGTCGACGAAGGTGTGGCCGGTGCTGACGTCATTTACACAGATGTATGGGTATCCATGGGTGAAGAAGACAAGTTCGCGGAAAGAATCAAGCTTCTCTCTCCATATCAAGTCAACATGGAAATGGTTAGGAAGACCAGCAACGACAATATGATTTTCTTGCACTGTCTGCCTGCGTTCCATGACCTTGAAACAAGCTATGGCCGCGCTATCCATGAAAAGCATGGCCTGCCTGAAATGGAAGTAACCGACGAAGTCTTCCGCAGCCAGCACTCCAAGGTGTTTGACCAGGCTGAAAACAGAATGCACACCATTAAAGCAGTAATGGCGGCTACTTTGGGTAAACTAGAATAGTGGAGTTTTTAGGAGGAGATGGAGATTTGCTCCTTCTCCTCTTTCTGAGGTGGTTGGCGAGTTTGCTGTCGGATGGGGTTTCGTTACTGTCGGATGAGCTTGCTTAACTGTCGGATAGGATCTCTTTCTGTCGGATAAGCTTGTTTTACTGTCAGATATGGTAATTTACTCGTGGATGAGAGTGCGTTTCTCTCAGATAACTCGAATTTACTCTCGAAGTTAGCGGTTTACTTGCAGATAAGCTACCCTAATTTGCGGATACGCACTTCTAACTTGCGGATAAGCTACCCTAACTTTCGGATATGCACTCCCAACTTGCGGATAAGATAATACTACTTGCGTTTTAAGAAAATTCCTTTAAAAAGGAGGAATCCTTGGAGCATGCCAATGAATAATATCTCCGAATCTTTCATTCCGGAGCTTCGAAAAATTGAAAGTGACTTCCATCAGGCGTTGATGGAGCTGGTGAAAATTCCAAGTGTCATCAATGAGGGCGAGGACGGGTTCCCGTTTGGCCGTGATATCGACCGTGCGTTAAGAAAGACCCTTGAAATCTGTGAGAAGCTTGGGTTCAGAACTTTTTACGATCCGAAAGGCTATTACGGCTATGCCGAGATTGGTGCTGGCAAAGAAATGATTGGCGTTCTCGGCCATCTCGACGTTGTACCTGCCGGAAAACTGGATGAATGGGTAGAGTCTTCTCCCTTTCAGCCAGCTATCAAAGACGGGAAAATGTACGGACGCGGCACCCAGGATGACAAAGGTCCGACACTCTCCGCGTTATTTGCGGTAAAAGCGTTAATGAATCTTGGGGTTATTTTTAAAAAGAGGGTTCGGTTTATCTTCGGCACTGACGAAGAAACACTGTGGCGCTGCATGAATCGCTATTGTGAAATCGAGGAAATTCCTTCAATGGGCTTTACCCCGGATTCTGTTTTCCCGCTCGTGTACGCTGAAAAAGGTTTACTGCAGCTCACACTTGAAGGCCGCAATGAAACCGATTTAAGAATTACTGGTGGTCATGCATTTAACGCGGTGCCTGACACAGCCCGATACGGTGGACCTAAGTTTGCAGAATTACAAGCAGCATTAGATGAACTAGGGTTTGGCTATGAAACAAATGATCTTCAAATTGCTGTTCTCGGGAAATCTGTTCACGCCCAAGTGACCGAAAAAGGCATTAATGCGATTAACCGCCTGCTCATAGCCCTAAAACAAATCGGCTACACCTCAAAAACAATTGAGTTTATCAATGATTTGGTCAAGGAAGACCCGTTTGCAACGGCGATTTTTGGAGAATGTGAAGATGAAGCTTCCGGAAAGTTGAAGTTCAATGTTGGAAAGTTGGAGTTAAACGAGGAAGTTGAACGATTGTCGATAGACATTCGCATCCCGGTCACAGCGGATAAAGAAGAGATCGTTGCGAAGCTTTCGGCAGCGGCAGCAGGATACGGCCTGGAATATAAGGAATTCGATTATCTGAAATCCATCTACATTCCAAAGGATGATTTTTTAATCAAGACATTGATTGGTGTTTATCAAGAGGTTACCGGTGACATGGAATCACAACCGATTTCCTCCGGCGGAGCCACCTATGCCCGTGCGATGGACAATTTTGTAGCTTTCGGCGCGGTGTTCCCGAATCAAACGAAAACAGAGCATCAGCCAGATGAGCACATCGAACTGGAAGAAATGTTCAAAGCAATGCTGATTTACGCCAAGGCGATTTATCAATTAACACGATAGGCTTGCATTCTTGCGGAGTGACGACCGCGCTCCGTGAGATACAATTCCATCTTAATGGAGGAATTCCAAATGAAAAAGTTTAAAATGCCTACCGCTTATACGTTATTATTCCTGATTATTGTTGTGATTGCGGCGTTAACCTGGGTGATCCCGGGAGGAAAATATGACACAAAAGTCGACAAAGCGACAGAGACGGAAATCCCTGTTTCCGGGACATACCAGCAGCTTCCGAGTGCCGACCAAACACCACAAGGTTTGTGGGAAGTTTTGAACGCTCCGATTAACGGATTTTTCGATGCAAAAGATATCGCCTTGTTCGTTCTGGTCATTGGCGGATTCCTTGGGGTTGTCATGAAAACCGGGGCGATTGACGCCGGAGTCACGAGGGTTATTCGGAAATTGAAGGGCCGGGAACAATGGCTAATTCCGATTTTGATGACCTTGTTTGCGATCGGTGGTTCCACCTACGGGATGGCCGAAGAAACGATTGCTTTCTATCCAATTTTAATTCCTGTCCTAATCGCAGCGGGTTATGACGCGATGACCGCGGTAACCATTATTGCGATTGGTGCAGGTGTGGGTTGTTTGGGGTCGACAGTTAACCCGTTTGCGACCGGGATTGCTTCCGGATTTGCCGGCGTTTCCATAGGTGATGGCATGCTGCTTCGCCTTATAATCTTGGTTGTTACCTTAATTATCTCCATCCTGTTCGTCATGCGGTATGCGAAAAAGGTAAAAGACGACCCGTCCAAATCGATTATTGCCAATATGAAAGAGGATAACGAAAAGCATTTCTTAAATCAAAAAAATGAAGACATTGAATTTACAGGCAAACGCAAAGCTGTTCTCACCGTATTCGGTCTAACCTTTGTCATCATGATTCTCGGCGTTATTCCATGGGCTTACAAATTTAATATTACTATTTTTGAAGATTTGGTAAATGCTTTAGGAAAAATTCCATTCATCGGAAAATTGCTTGGCGGCATGATTCCGCTAGGCGACTGGTGGTTTGGCGAGTTAACGATGCTGTTCTTAACCGCCTCTATTATCATCGCGTTCATTTACAAAATGGGTGAAGAGGATTTCACAAGTACTTTCATCAATGGCGCGCGCGACTTGCTTGGAGTAGCCATTATCATCGGAATTTCCCGCGGCATCACCGTTGTCATGGATGCTGGCGGTATGACCGCAACTGTACTGCATTGGGGCGAAGGCATGCTGGATAATATAGGTTCCGTGATGTTTACGAACCTGTCGTACTTATTCTACCTGCCGCTTTCCTTCCTAGTTCCATCGACTTCAGGACTTGCAACGTTGTCAATGCCGATTATGGCGCCATTGGCGGACTTCGCCGGTGTTGGCCGTGACATCATGATTACCGCTTACCAAAGCGCATCAGGGATCGTCAACTTGATTACACCAACAAGTGCGGTCATCATGGGCGCGTTGGCGATTGCCCGTATCCCATACAGCACGTATCTGAAGCATGTTTGGAAATTAGTATTGGTGCTATCCATTGTGGTTATGGTGCTAATGAGTGTTGCTACCATTATGGCTTAAGAGATTCATAGGGCGGCGCGGGTGAGTCCCATACCCTGACTTAACAACGAACGGAGAGGCGATTATAGATGAAAAAACAAAAAGTGGTTGTTGCCTTAGGCGGTAACGCGATTCAATCAGGTGATGCTTCCGCAGCGGCACAGCAGCAGGCGCTTGAAACTACAGCCCGTCAATTGGTTGATTTTATTGAACAAGGAATAGATATCATTATTTCGCACGGCAATGGGCCTCAGGTGGGTAATATTTTGTTACAGCAGGCAGCCGCCGATTCCGTGAAAAATCCGGCAATGCCGCTTGATACATGCGGCGCGATGAGCCAGGGCATGATCGGCTACTGGATGCAGAACGCCATGGATAAAGTGCTACGGGAACGGGGAATTGTGAAAAATATAGTGACGGTTGTGACTCGCGTGGCGGTCGATGCTGCTGACCCAGCGTTTGAAAATCCAACCAAGCCGATTGGACCTTTTTACAGTGAAGATGAAGCTGGGCGGATCATGGAAGAAACAGGGTTCAAGTTCAAAGAAGATGCCGGCCGGGGCTGGAGACGGGTGGTAGCATCACCAAGACCAGTCAGCATTTTAGAGCACGAGGTGATCAATTCCCTTGTTGAGGCTGGTAATATCGTGATTTCCGTTGGTGGCGGCGGAATCCCTGTCGTTAAAACAGAGACTGGCATTATTGGTGTCGAAGCGGTCATCGATAAAGATTTTGCCTCGGAGAAATTGGCTGAGCTGGTGAACGCAGATGCATTGGTGATTTTAACCGGTGTTGATAATGTTTGCATTGATTTTAACAAACCAACAATGAAAAAATTGAGTGACGTGAGCATTCCAGAATTGAATGGTTATATTGCAGAAGGCCACTTTGCACCTGGCAGCATGCTTCCTAAGGTTGAGGCAGCCATTCAATTCGCGGCGACCAGTCCGGGTCGAAGGACAATTATAACTTCGTTGGATCAGGCAGTAGCGGCCGTTGAAGGAAAAGCGGGTACAGTGGTTTCCTTACTGGGTGCACCGATTCTGGCGTAGATTGTTAAAAGCAAAATTTCTCTTTTTAGAAAAACCCCCTCTTCGAATGATGATTCGGACAGGGGGTTTTAGTCTTTGAGAATTATTGACGACACTTTCCTTCATTTGTTCACCGAAACTGTTATCAATCAGCTCTATTGATAACACTTTTGTTTGTTTTTCCACCAGAACTGTTGCCAATGAGCACTATTGACGACACTTTCCTTCGTTTTTCCCCCAGAACTGTTGCCAATAAGCCGTATTGATAACACTTTCCTTTGTTTTTTCACCAGAACTGTTGCCAATGAGCACTATTGACAACACTTTCCTTCGTTTTTCCATCAGAACTGTTGTCGTTAAGTCCTATTGACAGCACTTTTCTTCGTTTTTCCACCAGTACTGTTGTCAATAGCCATTTATTTTTATATTAAAAATCCTTGTGCCTGTCTATTGGCCCTCGGTAAGAGCGCACCTTCCTGCTTTTCATAGAAAGAAAGCATCTTTCCAAAGAAGGCATGCCGTGGAGAAGCCCAATGTACAATCAGTGCCGCACCCATTCCATAAACAGTGGCAACCAGGATATCCACCGGATAATGTACCCCTGCCCAAATCCGCGAAACACCAACGACCATGGCAAGAAGCAGCCACAACCGTCCTTCCCTTTTCCTCACTAACCAAATCGAAATACTAATCGCAAAAAATAAGATGGTATGGTCGCTTGGAAACGAATTATCGATTTCATGGGCCACAAGCTGGTTTACATCCGCCAGCACGGCAAACGGTTGGTTATGGGAGTAAAGGAGCCCGGAGACCTTCCCAAGCACCTCCGCAACCACAAATGCAAGCATTCCATTCAATACCATCAGCCGATTTTCCCGCGTCCTTGTCAACCAATAAACCACCAGACCCAAACATAAAACATACAGCGTATATTTCGCTAAAAAGAAGATAACAGGATTTAAAAACTCATAATCTTTCCCTAAATCATTTATTAACCTGAACACATCAATATTTAACTGCGACACAGAATCTTACCCCCTTGCGGCGCCTGATTCGGCGCAATAGCAGCCTTTTCTTTTTTAATAAACGGCTGAATCGCCCCAATTCCTGCTAATGTTGATAAGACAACCACCAGATTCACGGCCGTTTTCCATACTGGAGCTACTGCAAACAATAGCCGTTGCGAGCTGAACAGTTCATGGGTAAAGTTTGGCGCGAATGGGATGACCAGCAACACTAACGAAATGAACCCCAAAAGAACGGTTTGGAATGCTACCCGGTACCATCGTGCAGGCTTTAATGTCTGTTTGCCTTGATCAAGGCAAACAATCCATCTCACAAGTACAAAAACATTAACGGCCAACAACAAATATAGAAGGACCTTTGCCGAATAACCATTCCAAGACTGTTCAAGGTGCTCACTAAAATCGTAAAGAATCGCTGGTAGCATTGAATGCATGCTGTCCCCTTGGTTACTTAACCCAATAATCACAAAGTCATTTTCCCTACTTCGGAAGATATTGGAGCTAAAGCCATGAATAAATCCCGGGTGATACATCGACTTTCCCTCTTCGACGATATACATGCCATAACCATAAGCCTGGCCTGGCATGAGTGTCTTTTTTGTATAAGATTGGAACATTTTTTGTTTACTTTTTCCAGACAAAATCTTATCCCCGGCTAATGCCCGGTCCCACAAAAACAAATCCTCTAAAGTCGATGAGATGGCCCCCCCGGCATAGGCAAACGACGGATGAACATAGGGCGCCTTCTCGAAATCTTCATTCATGTAGCCAACTGCCCTCTTTGTCTGTTTGTCGGAATCGTAACCAACAGCGGATTGCTTCATTCCTGCAGGATGAAAAATTTCCTCTTGACATAATCCTCATAGCTCCGGCCGCTTACTTTTTCAATAATCCCGCCAAGCAAGTTGTAGTCTGTATTGTTGTATTCAAATTTTTCGCCCGGCTGACTTTTCACCGGTGCATCTTTAACCTTTTCAAAAAGCTGATTAACCGTATACTCTTTTCCATAATCTTCATCCTCGTAGTAATCTGCAGGATGGCGGCAGCTGTAAATTGTTTTGTAATCGAGCCAACAAGGAATGCGGTGTCCTTTGAATTTTTTATTCCGTTTTCCTTGTCCTGAAAGCCGTAGCCTTTTTCAAAAATAATTTCTCCTTTATATCCAACCAGCACCGAGCCGTTGAATTCCTGCTCGGTCAGGTACTGATCGAGTTCCTTTATGTTTGCCTCAATATTTGGCTGCAACGGCCATTGGAAAAATCCCGTGACACCGATATTGACAATTAACAGCAGAGCCAGGCATGTGATCATGAGTGTTTTTTTCATTGTAAATCCCCCATCCATTTTCATCTGCCCTAACTATACTGAGAAAAAGTCACACATTGTTAGTTACTGGAATAATCAAAACGGTCATCAAAAAAATAAAAGCCGGCTGGTTAGGCCGACTTTTGTTTACATTTATTTAGTTGGTTCCAATTCATAATATCCATATCCGTTGTGCTCGATAAGGTCGCCTTCAAATCCGGAAAGTGTATATTGATATTTCATTCCTAACCCTTCAATAATTGTTACAGAAGGGGTATTTTCCGGGTGGACGGTTGCGACAATCTTAGGAAGTTCTATCGTATTGAAGCCGTAGGCAACTACCGCCTGGGCCGCCTCCTTTGCATACCCTGTCCCTTGGTATTTCTTCTTCAGGCTGTAATAAACCTCAATCCGATCGAGGTAGACATCGTGGGGTCCGAGGCCGCAGATTCCAATGAACTCACTCGTTTCCTTCAGAAACACACCTAAATTAAACTTGTAAATCTTCTCTTTCGTATTTTTGGCGTTACAGCTTTTGGACCAGCGACTTCGCGCAGAACGGACAGCCGTTCCTTCGCTTTTTCCGGGGCAAGGTCGATTAAGTAGGAGACTGCATCCATTCCTAAAATGACCGAAGTAAACGTGTGACCAATGGTATTGTGCAGCTCGCCGGCCATCCGGTTGCGCTCTGCCTCGAGCGTCAACTCCTCCACTTTACGGGCGTATTGCTCCAATGCTTTGTTCTGCGCTCCAATCAAAGCGGTTTTTTGGAGATTTTCTTCCAGTAACAGCTTCATTTTTCGCTGGGTGTTCAACATCCTGTTGAAAATAAACCCAAAAGAGAATACCACCACAAGGACAAAGTAGTAAGTTGCAATACTCATAAACCTTGGCTCAATAGTATAAATAGAAAGAGTTAAAAACAATAATACGATGGAACTAAGCACCAGGGTATTTTTTCGGCCTAAATAACCAAGAATGAGTGCCGGCATAAACAACAGCGAGATCCCGACCGTTGTTTCGACATAAAAAATAAAATATATATGAAACAGGCCAACCAGCGTTAATTCAGTAATCGCGTATACAACATCATTTATGTATCTTGGTCGCCAAAATAAGTGGGGGGCGAGAACGCAAAATGCAAACCATAAAAAAAACAGTCCAGACGGTATTCCCATTTCTTCAGGATGTTGGGCGAAATAAATGACTCCGGTTAGATAATAAATAAACCTTACGATTGCCAATATCGTATCAACCCATATCCAGCTTCTGTTTGTAGGCATAGGTCTTCATTCCTATCATTCGTTCTTTAACTTAATGATAGCAACAACCATGATGTTTTGTCTAAAATTTTCCAAAAGACATTTGGAAACAAGTTCCTGCAGGTCGCGCCAAGGTCAAATTTTCGGGATTCAGCTCCTGTAGCAGCCGGTTAAATATTGTTGGTCGGAGCAAAAACCTTCTCGTCTTTTTCCGTCTGGAATTTGCTGACCAGGGGATTCAGCTCGGCCAGCCTGGAAAAGCGCTGCTCCTCTTCCTCATAAATATGAGCCTGATTTAGCATAACAAATCCTTTTTGTAACAAAATAAGGTTGGCTGTGTCCAATTATACGAAGGAGGAGATTTGGAATGATGCAAAATCAGCAGGGGCAAATGCACCAAAATATGCATACTGGGGCTGTGCCGCCGCAAATGAATCATGGCGGGCATGAGATGTTTGATGTGCATGAGGTGTTGTCGAGTTCGATTGGGTCAATGAATCATTATATGATGTACATGCAGCACGTGAAGGACCCAGAGCTGCGGGATATTTTGAACCGCCAATATCAATTTATGCAGGACGAATACAATATCACGCTGGAGTGCTTCAAAACCGGGCAGGAGCCCTCCAAAGACACGCAAACTTACATGATGAAGCAGGATAATGATTTCATTTATGGCCTGAAGCCGGCCCAGCCGAAGAAACCAATGCAGAATATGACAGAGATTTCCGATGAATTCATTGCTGGAGCGATGTTGGCTGCTTGTAAAGCAGGTGCTGCTCAAAAAACAATGGCTGCCTTGGAAACGACCAATCCTGTTGTCCGCCGTGTCTTGGCCGATTCCGTGCCAAACTGCATCGAAATGAGCTACGAACTGTCCATTTACATGAACAAAAACCATTATTACCAAGTTCCACAGTTGGCTCAGCAAGATGTGTTAACGATGACCAATGCCTACGCGCCGGCAACAGGCATGCCGCAAGCCATGAACATGAATGCCGGCATGGGCACTATGAATATGAACACAGGCATGGGCACTATGAACAACATGAACAATATTCAACATTAGAGGAAATAATAAGCTATCCGTGATGGGTAGCTTTTTCTGAATTTCGGGAATGACCCTCCACTTTATGTATAAACTAAAAGTTATCAAATTTTAGCAAATTGATTCGGTATCATACCACTTAGGAAGCACTATTTCATACTCAGGGTAATTGGTGAAGAATGTCGAATGATAAAATATAATAATTTAAAAAGAAAAATGAAGTATTTACTGCCCTTAGGTACATAACACCGTTCCTTAGAGTTCCACAAAAAAGGAAGCGTGCAGAATGGATACTAGAACAGTATGAAAATGTCACGCCTCGTAACGGAAAGTATAGCCCCCAATTACAAAATCAAAAAATTGACTTTGAAGAAAAATTTTTTCAAATATAAAAAAGACCAGCCACAAAGACTGATCTTGTTATCCACCTATGTATGGTGGAGACGGCGGGACGTGCGTTTCCATGCTTTCGCTATGGCACTGACTATATCTTGAACCTGCACGGTGTCAGGTCCCCCGGCGTATTATGCGAATCATAAATTTACCTCGATAGGCAGCGATTTCGCATCCTAGTACTACCATTTTGAAGTGGTAGCCTATAAGTCGATACACGGCTGTTGGATTACTCCACATACCGCTCGGCATTGCCGTATCGCTTTTTAAGCGACGTAGGTTTCACCGATAAAGCCGGATTTTCACTTATGTGTTACCACATAAGGCGACTAAAAATTAATCGAACCCGCGTCCAAAGATATCGGCACTTAAGCATCTACGAGTGTAGTCGATATATTGGCGATTCGCCGAGCCTTATGCCTATCGACAGGCGTCCGGTCAGCTAGCCTGGTTATTCTCTTCCTTCGTCCTCAGGCGGTGGACTCCGGCGTAGCCTACTAAGAGTGAGTCCGCTACCCTACCACATAGGCGATGGAGGGGCGAACAGCTATGCAGTTATTAAGCTGCGAAAGCTAAGTTGTTGTTAGTTTTGCCAGTTATGGCTTTGACGTTTTAACGAGGCCGATCCCCTCGACTCGCAACCTAAGCTCGAACTACCCCTGTCGAATCCGTAGCGTCCCCATTATAAGAATGTGCTGTTATTTTCAGCAACGACGTTAGGATACTGGCAAGCTTGTTTGAGCTAAAGTTTGTGTCGGATCTTAGCGACAAACTTATTATAACATACTGAGCGTATTTTTCAAATTGTAAGTATTTGTAAGGCGAACCAACTTGTAGGTTTTCGACGTCTCCAACCTACAGCTTCTGACGCTCACGGAAGGCACGTTCAATATCACGCTTCGCTTCTTTTTCTTTCAAGGTATGGCGCTTGTCATAATTCTTTTTCCCTTTTGCCAGGCCAATTAACACCTTGCAAAAACCATTTTTCAAATAAAGCTTCAACGGAATGAGCGCGTACCCTGCCTCTTTCACTTCACCATACAGTTTATTAATTTCTTTTTTATGAAGCAAAAGCTTGCGTGTTCTTAGCGGATCGTGGTTGTAACGGTTTCCTTGTTCGTATGGGCTAATGTGCATCCCGAACAAAACAGCTTCGCCATCTTGGATTCTGACGTATGAATCCTTCAGGTTGACCTTGCCGGCACGGATTGATTTGATTTCTGTTCCTTGGAGGACGATTCCGGCCTCGTACGTTTCCTCGATAAAATAATCGTGGGTTGCCTTTTTGTTTTGGGCGACAACTTTCCCTTCACCTTTTGGCATATTTTTCACCTCGTTTACCAGTTAATTTTAACAGAATGGGCATGAGGTGTACAATTAGGAAAATGGAATATGTGCCTTTTACAGGTCTATTAGACAGTTTTACATTAACAAGGATGATTTTGTCTTTTAGAAACCTTCTATTAGACACTTTCACACTTATCAAGCACGTTTTGTCTTTTAGAAGCCCCCTATTAGACACTTTCACACTCATAAAGCTCGTTTTGTCTTTTAGAAGCCTTCTATTAGACACTTTCACACTTATCAAGCTCGTTTTGTCTTTTAGAAGCCTTCTATTAGACATTTTCACACTTATCAAGCTCGTTTTGTCTTTAAGAAACAACAAAGGAAGGCCCAAAAACCAGGCCCTCCCCAAAAAACCCTATTTGTTTCTCCGTTTCCGGCTTTTTGCCTTTGGAACATTATCGTAAAATTTGCGTTTCTTTTTCGACTTGCCGGCGCTTCCTTGGCCGCCACCGCCACCGCCACTGCCACTGCCAGACTCTGACTTACGACCGCCCTGACCGCCAGCACCTGCACCACCGCGGGCACCTTCTTTGCCCCGACGCGGCTTGTTCGTGTCGCTGCCTGTTCTAAATATCTTCGGTCGATCTGGAACCTCCCGGCGCCGGGTGCCCTTCATGCCGACGATTTCAAAATCAATGATGCGTTCATCTTTGTTGACCTTGACTACACGAACGGTAATCTCATCGCCAATTCGGAACACGTTGCCGGTGCGTTCGCCGATCATTGCGTAATGTCGGTCGTCAAAGCGGTAATAGTCATCGGTCATATAGCTGACATGGACAAGGCCTTCAATCGTATTCGGCAGCTCGACAAACATCCCGAAATTGGTAACGGAGCTGATAATGCCGTCATACTCCTCGCCAATCTTGTCCTCCATATATTCCGCTTTTTTCAGTTCATCGGTTTCGCGCTCGGCATCAACGGCCCGGCGCTCCATTTTTGAAGCATGCTGGGCAATCTCCGGGAGCAGAGCATCCCATTTGGCCCGTGTCGCCTCATCCAGCTTGCCCTCCACGATATAGGTGCGAATCAAGCGGTGTACAATCGTATCGGGATAGCGGCGAATCGGTGACGTGAAATGCGTATAAAACTGCGTCGATAACCCGAAGTGGCCAAGGCTTTCCGGGTCGTATTTCGCCTGCTGCATTGACCGGAGCATCACGGTGGAGACAACCATCTCCTCCGGCTTGCCCTGGACCTCTTCAATAATTGCCTGCAACGCCCGCGGGTGGACATCGTTAGCGGTACCGCGTACGATGTAGCCAAAGTTCGTAATAAACTCGAAAAACTTCCGCAGCTTGTCTTCTTTCGGATCCTCGTGAATCCGGTAAATAAACGGAACATCCATCCAGTGGAAATGTTCGGCCACTGTTTCGTTAGCGGCCAGCATGAACTCTTCAATTAGACGCTCGGCCACCGAGCGCTCGCGCAACACAACATCGGTCGGGTGCCCTTCTTCGTCAACCAATACCTTTGATTCTTTGAAATCAAAGTCGATAGCGCCGCGTGTCATCCGCTTTTTCCGAAGAATCGCGGCCAGTTCCTCCATTGCCTCGAACATTGGAACTAGCGGCTCATACCGTGCCCTGACAGCCTCATCTTTTTCAACAAGAATCAGATTCACATCGTGGTACGTCATCCGCTCCGTTGTTTTGATGACACTTTGAAAAATTTCATGCGAAACGACATGACCTTCCGAATCGATTTCCATCTCACACGACAAGGTCAGTCGGTCGACCTTCGGATTCAATGAACAAATGCCGTTCGACAGCCGGTGGGGAATCATCGGAATCACCCGGTCGACCAAATAAACGCTCGTCGCCCGTTCGGAGGCTTCCACATCGATTGGCGTGCCTTCTTTTACATAATAGCTGACGTCAGCGATATGGACACCAAGCTTATAATTGCCGTTTTCCAGGTGAGTTACGGTTACGGCATCATCAAGGTCTTTGGCGTCGGCTCCGTCGATCGTGACGATCGTTTCACCGCGAAGGTCGCGGCGGTTGACCAGCTCGCTTTCATCAATGGTGTCAGGCACCTCATTGGCCTGCTGCAGCACTTCTTCAGGGAACTCCATCGGCAGCCCGTGCTTATGTATGACAGAAAGGATATCGACACCCGGATCATTTTTATGCCCGAGAATCGCGACGACTTCTCCCTCGGCACTTTTGCGGCCCTCTGGATAGGAGGTTAACTTAACGACAACCTTATGCCCCTCAACCGCTCCCTTGGCTGCGGCCTTTGGAATAAAAATGTCGCTGGTAAATTTTTTATCATCGGGAAGGACAAAGCCAAAGCTCTTGCTTTCAACATAGGTTCCGACAATTTGCTGGATGCCCCGTTCGAGTATCCTGACAACACTGCCTTCACGGCGCTGCCCCGACGTTTCAGACGAAATTCGCACTAAAACCGTATCACCATGCATCGCCGTGTTTGTTTCGGTTGGCGGGATAAAAATATCATCCATCCCAGGCTCATCCGGGATGACAAACGCAAATCCCTTGGCATGGCCTGTCAGCTTGCCGCGAATCAAGTTCATTTTTTGCGGCAAGCCGTAGCGGTTGGCACGGGTTCGGACTACCAGCCCTTTTTCTTCCATCTGCACGAGCGCTTTGACAAACTCTTTAAAATCGGCCGAATCCTCGATTCCAAAAGCCTCTTCAAGCTCCTGAACCGTCAAAGGTTTATAAGCCTCATCCTTCATATATTGCAAAAGCTTATCAATGTGCTTTTGAATATTTTCTTCCATTTATATATCCCTCCTCTTGGTCTTTCCACCGGTTTCATGGAAGGACTCTGTGTTTAAACGCGCCAGTCCAAGCTTTCCAGAAAAGCATAAACGTCCTCATGGAGCTGTTCCTTTTCTTTGTCCAGCGTAATCACGTGGCCTGACTCTTCATACCATTTAATTTGCTTTTTCGGCGATTCAATATTCTCATAGATGATATTGGCGCTCTCTGTGTTAATCATGTTGTCGTGCCGGGCTTGGACGACAAAGGTCGGTGCATAAATCAGATCGACATGATCCCGGACGTCAGCAATTAACGCCTGCAGCGCTTTTAGCGTGTTCATCGGTGTTTTTTTAAACTCGTTCATTTCCGATTCTACTTGCTCGTCACTTTTCCCTTCCCGCTTTTTGAATTCACGGGCATACTCGAGAACTCCCTCGTACATGACTTCTTCGCTTTTAATATGCATCGGGGCGCACATCGGCACAATGCCCTTTATAGGTACATTGTATCCCAATTTCAGGGAAAATACGCCGCCAAGTGAAAGTCCGGCAACGGCAATTTCCTCATGGCCGCGTTTTTTCAAAAATTCATAGCCGTTTAGAACATCCTGCCACCAATCTTCGGGGCCGGTATGGACCAGCTCTTCCGGGGGCACGCCGTGGCCCTTATAATGCGGCGCATGGCATGTATACCCCTTCTTTTCTAAAAATCGGCCCAGCATCCGGACATCGGAGGAATTTCCGGTAAAGCCATGAAGCAGCAGTACCGCCCGTGGGCCCCCCTCGAACGTAAATGGTTTTGGCAATGCGATTTTCATACAAAAAACTCCTTCTAATACCAGTTTGTCACTATTCTTTAGTTTAAGCAAACAGGGTATGAACATTCCATTAAAAAGACTTCTAGTATAATAAAAAACCCGGCTTTCGCGGCCGGGTTTCACTTTTTTATTAGATTTTAAAGTAAGTAACTGCAAGGGTAAGCAGGAAAAATAGTACTGATAATACCACGGTGATACGGTGCAGAATCAAATCAATTCCTCTTGCTTTTTGCTTGCCGAATAGGGTTTCTGCCCCGCCGGAAATGGCACCGGATAGACCAGCGCTTTTACCTGATTGAAGTAAGACAACAACAATAAGTCCGATACTTACGATGACTAATAGTGTAACTAAAAATGCATGCATGAATGGCCACCTCCTGAAAACGTACTGCACAGTATTTTAAATTTACCATATTCTTTGCCTTTTCACAACAAAAGTTCTGTGACAGCTTTTGGGAATATGGCATCAGTGTGTCTATTTTTCAAGCTTAATATTAAAATTTTGTTCGATGAATTCCTTTTCCTCATTAGTGGACGCGAGCCCCGTGGCTTTGCCGACCGTGCCGCCCTGAAGATTCCAGATCACGTTATGGTCATCGTCCGCATGGGAAAAATCCCCGTCAGCCCAGCGGTTTAAAATGTCGATGTAAACTTCGGAATTTTTATATTTGGACTTGTTTTGTGTGACTACGCTTAATAACCTGTCCACGCGCTGAGGGGTTAACGGAATTGCGCCCCACTTCTTTCTCGCAACAACTTTCTGGTGAGACATTTTATGAAGCGCCGCCATCACTTCCGTTTCCGGCATATCAACGGGAAACTCTTTCTCTGCCTGCTCGGTTGTAGCATCCTGAATTTGAAGGACCGGTTCGCCTTCTTTCGTTTTTTCTTCCTTCACCACAACAGAAGCCTTTTGAAATGGAAAAGACCCAGTGGAGTAAAAATAATAAAATCCAATCGCCAGCACCGCAAAAAGGATGATCAACATTTGGGTTTTTGATAAACGTTTCAAATATTTCCTCATTCCTCTTCCCCAGTCTTTCTTTGTCATAGGTTGTTTATATACTTATTAAACAAAGAACAGTTGATTCCCTGCTTTTAATGGAAAAATAAAACCCCCTAAGCTGGATTGTTAAGTCCAACTTAAGGGGGTCGCTTCAAACATTACTTCTTTAAGTTGTAGAAAGATTTAATACCATTGTATTGTGCAGTTTCACCCAATTGGTCTTCAATACGAAGCAATTGGTTGTACTTCGCAACACGGTCTGTACGAGATGGAGCACCAGTCTTGATTTGGCCTGCGTTTGTCGCAACAGCGATGTCAGCGATAGTTGCATCTTCCGTTTCGCCGGAGCGATGAGAGATAACTGCTGTATAACCAGCGCGCTTCGCCATTTCGATTGCGTCAAATGTTTCAGTCAAGGTACCGATTTGGTTTACTTTAATTAGGATCGAGTTGCCAATGCCTTTTTCGATTCCTTCAGCAAGCTTTTTCGTGTTCGTAACAAATAAATCGTCACCCACTAATTGAACTTTCTTGCCAAGACGCTCTGTTAATAGCTTGTGGCCTTCCCAGTCGTTTTCATCCAAACCGTCTTCAATGGAGATGATTGGGTATTTGTTAGCAAGCTCTTCGTACCAATCAACCATTTCTGCAGATGTTTTAACCACACCTTCACCAGCAAGATGGTATTTGCCATCTTCTTTGTTGTAGAACTCGGAAGATGCTGCGTCCATTGCCAGCATAACTTCTTCGCCTGGCTTGTAGCCTGCTTTTTCAATTGCTTCTACAATCGTTTGCAATGCTTCTTCGTTAGATCCAAGGTTTGGAGCAAAACCGCCTTCATCGCCGACAGCTGTATTCAAGCCTTTGCCTTTAAGAACTGATTTTAAAGTATGGAAAATTTCTGCACCCATTCGAAGCGCTTCTTTAAAGTTTGGAGCGCCTACTGGCATGATCATGAATTCTTGAATATCCACGTTGTTATCAGCGTGCTCGCCGCCGTTCACAATGTTCATCATTGGAACTGGAAGCTGCTTGGAGTTGAAGCCGCCAAGGTATTGATATAATGGAATGTCAAGGTAGTTAGCCGCAGCATGAGCAACCGCCATGGAAACGCCAAGGATGGCGTTTGCGCCTAATTTACCTTTGTTATCTGTACCGTCAAGCTCAATAAGGGCTTTATCGACAGAAACTTGGTCAAGGACGCTATACTCTTCGCCAACAAGCATTGGTGCAATAATTTCGTTAACATTGTCAACCGCTTTTTGCACGCCTTTGCCAAGGTAACGGCCTTTGTCGCCGTCGCGAAGCTCAACTGCTTCGTATTCACCAGTGGAAGCACCGCTTGGAACAAGCGCGCGTCCGAAGGCACCGGATTCAGTAAAAACTTCAACTTCAACAGTTGGATTTCCGCGGGAATCTAATACTTCACGAGCATAAACATCAGCAATATATGGCATTTTTATATTCTCTCCTTTTATTTAAAAAAATTATTTAATTAACGATTTTCCGGTCATTTCGGCCGGCTGGTCTACCTTCAACAAATCCAGCATGGTTGGCGCCAAATCGCCAAGAATGCCGCCGTCACGGAGGTCAACACCTTGTTTGGTTACAATAACCGGCACAGGATTGGTAGTGTGCGCCGTCATCGGATTGCCGTCAAGGGTCACAACTTCATCGGCGTTGCCATGGTCAGCGGTAATAATCGCTGTCCCGCCTTTTTGCAGGATGAGGTCGACAATTTTTCCTAAACATTCATCAACTGTCTCGATGGCTTTAACCGTCGGCTCAAGCATGCCTGAGTGTCCAACCATATCCGGGTTGGCAAAGTTTAAGAGTATCGCATCAAATTTGTCCGCTTCGATTTCCTTTAACAAGGCATCGGTCACTTCATAAGCGCTCATTTCCGGCTTAAGGTCATAGGTCGGAACCTTCGGCGAGTTAATCAAGATCCGCTCCTCGCCAGGGAATTTATCCTCGCGGCCGCCGCTCATAAAGAAGGTGACGTGCGGATACTTTTCCGTTTCGGCAATCCGCAGCTGTTTTAAATTGTTTTGCGACAGCACTTCACCAAGCGTGTTGTCCAAGTTGGTCGGCTTGAAAGCAACATAGCCGTCAACAGATTCACTGAAGTGGGTTAAGCAAACAAAATGTAAATGCTTTGGATGCTTCGGTCCACGGTCAAACGAGCGAAAATCCTCGTTCGTAAACGTGTTGGAAATTTGAATCGCCCGGTCAGGACGGAAATTATAGAAAATGACCGCATCATTATCCTGAATCGTTGCAACCGGCTTTCCGTCTTCCCTAGTGATGACAGACGGAATCACGAATTCATCAAAGATTCCGTGAGAGTATGAATCCTCGACAAGCTCCAATGGATTGGTGTAGGTCGGGCCTTCGCCGTATACCATTGACCGATACGATTTTTCCACACGCTCCCAGCGTTTGTCACGGTCCATCGAGTAATAGCGGCCGGAAATCGTGGCGAATTCGCCAACGCCATACTCTTTCATTTTGTCCAGGGTTTGCTGAATATATGTTGGTGCCGTTTTTGGACCGACATCACGGCCGTCAAGGAAGGCATGGATATATACCTTTTCTAAACCTTCTTCTTTTGCCAGTTTTAGCAAGGCGAACATATGATTAATATGGCTGTGAACTCCGCCATCAGATAGCAAACCAAACAAATGCAGGGCAGTTCCATGCTTTTTCGCGTGCTGCATGGCGTCGAGGAAGGTTTCATTTTTCACAAACTCACCTTCACGAATCGCAATGTTGACACGAGTTAGGCTTTGGTAGACAATCCGGCCAGCACCAATATTGAGGTGGCCAACTTCGGAGTTCCCCATTTGTCCTTCTGGCAGACCCACTGCTTCACCACTTGCCGTCAGGTGGGAATGCGGGTATGTTTCCCAGTAGCGGTCAAAGTTTGGCTTTTTCGCATGATAAACGGCATTACCTTTTTGCTCATCCCGGCAGCCGAAACCGTCCAAGATAATTAAAGCTACAGGAGCTTTACTCATATTTTCCACCTTCTAGTAATTGTAAGAATGATTGTGGCTCCAAGCTTGCGCCGCCCACTAGGGCTCCGTCAATATCCGGCTGGGCCATGTATTCCTTAATATTTTCCGGTTTCACGCTGCCGCCGTACTGAATTCTGATGGCTTCGGCTGTTTCTTGTGAAAATTGTTGTGCCACCACTTGGCGGATATGGGCGCATACTTCGTTGGCATCCTGTGCTGTAGAAGATTTGCCGGTGCCGATTGCCCAGATTGGTTCATAAGCAATCACGGTTTGCTTCACTTGATCTTCCGCTAAGCCTGTCAACGCTTTTTGGATTTGTGAACCAACAAGGTTCATGGTTTCGCCGTTTTCGCGTTGCTCTAACGTTTCGCCGCAGCAAACGATTGGGGTTAGATTATGCTTGAATGCTGCTAGCACTTTTTTGTTGACGGACTCATCGGTTTCGTTGAACATTTCACGGCGCTCGGAGTGTCCGATGATGACGTATTGGACGCCAAGGTCAGCGAGTGCCGCCGGGCTGATTTCTCCGGTAAACGCACCTTTGTCTTCAAAGTGCATGTTTTGCGCACCAATTTTTACTTCGCTGCCTTGGACGGTGTCCACTAAGCTTTGTAAAAATAAGGCAGGGGCGCAGATGACAGAATCCATCTTGTCTGCCGCTGGAACTTGCCCCTTCACTTCTTGGGCAAAGCTTTTTGCTTCGGAAAGTGTCTTATGCATTTTCCAGTTACCGGCAATAATCGGTTTACGCATGCTGGAACATCCTTTCTAAAAAGCGGATTTGTAGATATCTGTTCAGAATTGTAGATATCTGTCCGAAATTTGTAGATATATTTGAAAAATTGTAGACATCCTTCACTAATTGTAGATATCCATTAAAAATTTGTAGATATAGTTATTTATCGTTCAATGCCACAACACCAGGAAGTGCTTTTCCTTCGATAAACTCCAGTGAAGCGCCGCCACCTGTGGAAATATGGCTCATTTTATCGGCCAAGCCAAATTTTTCAGCAGCTGCCGCGGAGTCGCCGCCGCCAATAACGGAATAGGTGTCCCCAGCATCAGCCAAAGCTTCAGCAACAGCCTTTGTACCTCCAGCAAACTTATCGATTTCGAACACACCCATTGGTCCGTTCCAAATGACAAGCTTTGATTTTTGGATGACGTCACGATAAATTTCCGCTGTTTTTGGTCCTATATCAAGAGCTTCCCAATCGGCCGGGATTTCTTCAATCGCTACCACTTTTGTGTTGGCATCTGCTGAAAAATCATCCGCAACCACCGCATCAATCGGCATATAGAAGTTAACGCCTTTGGCTTTTGCTTTTTCCATAAATGACTTGGCTAGGTCAATCTTGTCCGCTTCAAGCAACGATTTGCCGATTTCATGGCCCTGGGCCTTCACAAATGTATAAGCAAGACCGCCACCAATGATTAGGTTATCGACTAACTCTAAAAGATTGTCAATTACGCCAATCTTGTCCTTAACCTTTGCCCCGCCAATAATCGCTGTGAACGGGCGCTCCGGATTCGATAATGCCTTGCCGAGAACATCAAGCTCTTTTTGCATTAAGAAACCAGAAACTGCTGGAAGATGGTGCGCGATTCCTTCAGTAGAAGCGTGCGCACGGTGGGCAGCGCCAAATGCATCATTGACATATAAATCTGCAAGTTCGGCAAATGATTTAGCCAACTCATCATCATTCTTTTCTTCTCCAGGATAGAAACGAACGTTTTCTAGTAACAGTACATCGCCTTCGCCCATCTCGCCGATTAGCGCTTTGACGGAATCTCCGTATGCTTCATCCGCTTTTTTTACGTCTTTTCCAAGCAGCTCGGATAAGCGTGCCGCAACCGGAGTCAAGCGCATTTCCTCTACCACTTTGCCTTTTGGACGGCCGAGGTGGCTTGCCAGAATTACCTTTGCTCCTTGCTCAATTAAATATTGAATCGTTGGCAGCGCCGCACGAATCCGCGTTTCATCGGTGATTTTTCCGTCCTGCATCGGTACGTTGAAATCAACCCGGCAAAATACGCGTTTACCCTTCACATCGATATCTCTGACTGACTTTTTGTTCATCGAAAAAGGACCTCCTATGTAGTGGCTTTTTTAAAAATCCAGAAACGCAGTAAAAAAGGAGAGGGGCAACCTCACCCACTCCCCTTTGGAATACCATACTCATTATATATAGTTTGTGGAATAAATTCCAACCTTATCCAATATTAAAGTCCTTTTTTAGCAAGGTAATCAACAAGGTCTACAACGCGGTTGGAGTAACCAACTTCGTTATCGTACCAAGAAAGTACTTTTACCATGTTGCCTTCCATTACCATAGTTGAAAGGGCATCGATTGTAGAAGAAACAGGTGCACCATTGTAGTCAGTAGATACTAATGGCAGTTCATTGTAAGCAAGAATGCCTTTTAAATCGCCTTCAGCAGCAGTTTTTAATGCAGAGTTAACTTCTTCAGCTGTAACGTCTTTCTCTAGTTCAACAACAAGGTCTACGACAGATACGTTTGGCGTTGGCACGCGCATTGCCATACCATTTAACTTGCCTTTAAGTTCTGGTAATACTAACGCAACCGCTTTTGCTGCACCAGTTGAAGTTGGAATCATGTTCTCAGCAGCTGCACGGGCACGGCGGTAATCTTTATGTGGCAAGTCAAGAATTTGCTGGTCATTTGTGTAAGAGTGAATCGTAGTCATCATACCGCGCTTGATGCCAAACTTGTCATTTAATACTTTTGCGAATGGAGCCAAGCAGTTTGTTGTACAAGATGCATTAGAAATAACATGGTGGTTAGCCGCATCGTACTTATCTTCGTTAACGCCCATTACGATTGTAATGTCTTCGTTTGTTGCCGGAGCAGAGATGATAACTTTCTTTGCACCTGCTTCAAGGTGTTTCGCTGCATCGTCACGCTTTGTGAAACGGCCAGTTGATTCAACAACTACATCGACACCAAGTCCGCCCCAGCCAAGCTGTGCAGGGTCGCGCTCAGCAAGAACCTTCACTTTGCGGCCGCCAACTACTAAATATTCGCCGTCAACCGTTACATCCTCTTGAAGTGTACCGTGTACGGAATCATATTTTAAAAGGTGAGCAAGCATATTTGCATCTGTTAAATCGTTGATTGCCACGATTTCAATGTTGTTATTTGTTAATGCCGCACGGAATACGTTACGACCGATACGTCCAAAACCATTAATACCAACTTTTACTGTCATGTTAATTTCCTCCTTAATTGGGTAAGGTTTTTATTTTTTAAAAAGGAAAAATCCTTTTTAATACACTGGTGCTTAAAAAATGATGTCAGCCCTTCAACAACTTTGTCGCAGCCCCCTCATCGGTGATGAGAATCGTTGATGCGGGCGCTTTTTTCATATAGGCTTTGATTGCCTTGGCCTTGGATGCTCCGCCTGCAACGGCAAGCACATTAGGGATTTCAGCAAGGTCCTCCAGCTGAAGCCCGATTGTCAACACTTTATGGACAATCTCGCCCTTTTCGTCAAAATAGTAGCCGAATGCCTCCCCGACTGCTTTACCCGTCTCAAGCTTTCTCAAAACATCCTGGCTGGTGTGTCGCCGTTCGGCCATTGTAATAGCATCTCCAATTCCGTGCAAAACCATGTTGGCTGAACGGATTAATTGCAGAATTTCATCAATTGCCGGCTCTTTAACCAAGGAATTGTAAATTTCGGTGCTAACTTGATCAGGAACATAAAACACGCGATGCTTGGAATGCGTTTTTTCCGCCATATTCGCGCAAATGGTGTTGGCTTGGTTATGTACATCCTCGCCTATCCCGCCGCGGGCTGGAACAAACAGCAATTCCTTTTTGTCTTGCATGGGAGTCAGTCGTTCTGCGACAGCAGCCATTGTGGAGCCGCCAGTGACAGCGATGATATTTTCCCCTTTAAATAGTCTTTTCATGCAGGACGCACTGGCTTTGCCAAGCTCAGCTTTTACCATTGGGGACTCATCACTATTCCCGGGAACGATGATGACTTTTTTAATGCCAAGCCTGTGCTTAAGCTCAAGCTCCATGACATCGATTCCCTTCCACTCTCGCATGAACCCTTCTAAATCCTCAAGCAAATTTTTTCCATCAGATGTTAAACTCATGCCGATGTTGTTACTGTAAATAAGATTTTGCTCTTTGAGGAATTCTACTTCACTACGGAGAATTCTTTCGGTCAGGCCGAGACTTGTCGCCAAACTCCTTCTGCCTACCGGCTGCATAAATCCTATGTACCTGAGAATCGTGTATCGTTTTTGCAGGACTTGAAAAAAATCGGGTAATAATCTTTTTGAAATTTCGATGAATGACTGCATGATCTCATTCTCCTTATATTATATGCCGCTGGTCAAAAAATGTCCACCATAGACATATTATGTCCCACGACATCCAAAAAAAAATCACCCTGTCTACGTTTTTCATTGTAGCAGGAGTGAAAGGGTATTTCAACTCATAAACTCTGGCTTTTTTCATGTAAACGGTTGCTTATGTCAAATTTGGTAACAAACCCATAAGCGACCTCTTCTCCATCGATATGAACGACGGGAATCATTAAACCATATCGCTCATGCAGCTCGTCATCTTGCTCAATATCCACTTCCTCGAGGGTGAATTCCCATTCATCCTCAAGCTCTAAAATAGCCGCCTTCGCCTTGTCGCACAACGGACAGCCTCTTCTTGTATATAACGTGATTGTTGACTGTGACATGCTCATAATCCTTTCTAAAAATAGCAGTTAATTAAACCTTTTCCTCTTCGAAGAGGACGGAATTCCGAGCTGGTCTCGGTATTTGGCGATGGTTCTTCTGGATACAACAATGCCCTCCGACGTTTTAAGCCGGTCAACGATTTCTTGATCCGACAAAGGTTTTGCTTTGTCTTCCTCGGCGACAAGCTGGCTGATGGCGTTTTTTACTTGGCTAGAAGAGGTGGCTTCATCCTCGGATGTTGTTTGAATCGTGCTAGTGAAGAACGATTTCAACGTAAATGTCCCTACAGGGGTTTGCACATATTTCTCGCGAACGGCACGGCTTACCGTCGACTCATGTACATCTAATTCCACAGCAATCTCCTTCATCGTCATCGGCAGCAAGCCTTGAGGGCCTTTCTGGAAAAATGTCGGCTGTTTCTCGACAATCTTGGACACCACCCGTGTCAATGTCTCTTTTCGCTGCTCAATGCTTTTCAAAATCCACTGATAGTCCTGAACCTTATCCTGAAGATACTTGCTTACTTGCTGATCTTGATCCTTGAACTTTTTATAGTATTGGTCATTAAAGCTAATTTTTGGTACTGGGTCATCAAACATTCTGACCGTTAATCCCTCGGGAGTCTGCTCAACAATCACATCCGGAATGATGTAGTGAGCTTCCTCCCGTCCCAACATTGCCCCCGGTTTCGGATTTAACAGCTGGATGCAATCAAAGACATCCTGGATTTCCTTCAATGATACCTGGAGTTCCTTTGCAATTTGCTTCCACCTTTTTTCGGCGAATGGAACAAAGTGGTCCGAGATAATTTTTTTTGCCAATTCGTTATCCGGTAGTTCATATTCCACTTGTATAAGCAGGCACTCCTGAAGATCTCTGGCACCGATTCCCGCCGGTTCAAGGGTTTGGATAATCACCAGACAATCCTCCACAAGCTCCTCTGAAATGTTTAACTTACCGGCAATTTCCTTTAAATCGCCAGTGAAGTAACCGTTTTCATCAAGATTCTGAATCAGACGACGGATAACTTTCAGCTGCTCCTCCGGAAATTTTTTTATGTTTAGTTGGGAAATTAATTGCTCTTCCAATGAAAATGGTTTGGCGGCAATCTGGTCCATCCAGTCTTTTTCCGCCTTTTGAAATTTGCGGCGGTTCCGGTCGATCAAAGGATTCATCGGCCTGACATTGACCTGTTCAATTTGCATAAGGGGATTTTCAAGTGCTTTATTTTCTAAAAAGTCGGTCAGCTCTTGCGCCGAGTATTGCAGCAGGGCAATCGCCTGTGACAATTCCTGGGTCATTGTCATCTTCAGCGTCTGCTGCTGCCATAAACCAGTCTTAAAATTCATTCCCTCTCCCCCCTTATCGTTATTTTACATGAAAGATGGGGTTTCTGGTATCGGAAAATTGTTTTATTTCTTATGGCTGGAAAGGGCAGATATTAAAATGGAGAAATCAACCTAGAACATTACAAAGGCTCGTTTCATATTTTAAATAGAATATAATATTCCGGCCTTTAAAATACACATTTAGGAGGAGCTTCCATATGAAAGTTCTGTTATATACCCCCTCTTATAAACGACCATATATGCTTCGTCAATGTATGCACGATATAAAAAACCAATCTTATACCGATTTTACCTACTCTATAAGCATTAAGTATGATAAAGAATCTGAAGTTTCAAATTATGACATCCTTTTTGATGATATTCTTGATGAAAGATTTATCATCCATTACATGAAAGATTCTACTCATCATACGAATGCCTTGTCTGCCATCCAGCACTGTCCAGAACCTTATGATCTTTATATTAAAATTGATGACGATGATATCCACAAAAAGGATTATGTCAAAACAATTGTCAATTATTTCCAGATGCATGAATGTGATATTATAAGTTCAGAAATTCATTATCAGTTAAATAATTATTATTTTTCAACAGGTAAATTTAGAAGCCTGGGCGGCCATTTTCCAAATAATACATTCTTGATGCCTCAAACATTTGCATTTAATCATAAAGCGCTTCAAGTATTGTATACCGTTGCAGATAACGGTCAACCTGATGATTTGCTGTGGAGGGACGCTTGGAGCAGGCATGGATTGAAAGATGCGAATGTAGATAATTCCAAAAATATCATCTGGCATATTCATGGAAAAAATGCAACAGTGGGGAATTGGTTCGTCCCCAATTAAAAATCTATGGTATGGTTCACCTTGCTATTTCAACAGACAAAAAATTTTGCATTGGGTTTCTAAATCCAATGCTTTTAAAAAAAAACAAAAGGGGTTGAAACAATTATGATACCGAAAGTTCTTCACTTTTGCTGGTTTGGTAAAACTTCTTATCCGGATGAGGTTAAAAAGTGTCTAGAAAGTTGGGATCGTCTACTGCCAGATTATAAAAAAGTGATATGGAATGAAGAAAACTTTGATATTCATTCAAATTTATATGTTAAACAAGCTTATGGTGCAAAAAAATATGCTTTTGTAAGTGACTATGTTCGCCTTTATGCTCTTTTCCATTATGGAGGAATCTATTTGGATACGGATGTAGAGGTTGTCAAAAATCTTGATCCATTTTTGGAGCATGCCGCTTTTGCAGGGTTTGAAGATGAATGGGTATTAAGTTCAGCGACTTTGGGGGCAATGAAGCATCACCCTTGGATAGCCCAATTGTTAGACTTATACAAGAACAAAGTTTTTATTTTTGATGATGGCAGTTGGGTGCCTATTCCTAATGTTGTCCCCATTACGGATTTAACAGAACGGAATTTCGGTTTAAAACGAGGAAATGATTACTATCAGGTCCTTAAAGATAATCTCCATATTTATCCAAGGGATTATTTCAGTCCAAAAAGTTTTCATAGCAGGAAAATAACATTAACACAAAATACGCATGCCATCCATCATTTCAACCATTCATGGGCATGAGAAATATTTCTAAAATAACAATTTAATAGTTTGATTTGCTGATTCGAATCAATCTCGCTTCAAAATATTATGCTCTCTTCTATGTCCCCATTTTTCATCCATGCATGCACCAAATTTGACTTATCCCCATCTACTAGTAGTGGATTATTAAAAGGTGGTGAAATCATGTTAGATAAGATATCTGTGCTTTTTCCTTTTGGTACCGACCATGGTCCAAGAGAGCAGAATTTTAATTGGACAAGACGGTTTTATGAAAAGATGATGGCTGAAGTAGAAATATGTATTGGAGAGTCCAGAGATCAACCATTTTCAAGGTCACAAGCGATTAATCATGCGGCTTCGCAGGCTACACGAGATATTTTCGTTATTGCTGATACAGATATTATTTTTGACCCGGCAATTCTGATAGAAGCTGTTAAATTACTTAATGTCTATACATGGGTACTCCCGTTCGACAAAAGTTTTAATATGGAGCAACAAAGTTCTGAAGCGCTTCTTAGAACGGAGCCTGGCTGGCCACTCACTGTTAAAGTTAATGGACACATACCAGGACAAATCGGATATGGATTAATGAATGTTATTCCTCGAAAACATTTCGAAGCAGTTGGAGGCTTCGATGAGAGATTTCTAGGCTGGGGAGGAGAGGATGATGCATTCGCTTGCAGCGTGAATGGATTATGTGGATGGCTATATAGAATGAATCATACAGCCTATCATCTATGGCATCCACCCGGTGACCTTACCTATTACGGAGAAAACCTGAAATACTTGAAACCCTATTATGAAGGAATTGATTCTTTAAAGAAGGAAATTGAAAAAAGAAAAAAAACGAAACCATAAAAATTAAAAAATAGCTTACTTTTAACACATTGTCTATTACTCCACTACTAATAAAGAGGGGTTACTTTAATGCGCAGACTCAAATTATTGCTAATTACCAGGGATTTCAGTAAATGGGTCCACACTGAACCCTTTTACCTGGCAAATGAATTATCCACGATAACCGACCTCCACATCTGGCATCAGCCCGGTAATATTCACAATATTTTAAAGGATATACCATTCGTTCCGGATTTTATTTTGATCTATCTTTATGGGTCAGCGGCTGAATTTTCTCCACCTATTTCTGGACTGGATACATTAGTGATTCCCTATGGGATATATGTCGAGGACCTTCATAATATTACAGACCTGCGAGAAGGTGTTAAAAAGGACAATATTAAACATATCTTCGCTTGTTATCGTAATGCTTTTCTAGACTACTATCCTGACCTCGCAGATAAAATGAAATGGCTTCCGCACCATGTAAACATAAATATTTTTAAAGATTATCGATTAAAAAAGGACATTAAAATGCTGATGATGGGCGCAGTTCATGACGGCCTATACCCTCTAAGGCATAAAATTCTCCAAACTTATTCTAGTAACAGTGACTTTGTGTATCATCCTCACCCGGGTTATCGAGATATTAATGACAATGAAGAAGTCCTCGTAAAAGAAAAATATGCAAAAGAATTGAACAGAGCGCAACTATTTTTTACAGATGGTACCTTCTTTAGATATCCGGTACTAAAATATTTGGAAGTATTAGCATGCAATACTTTATTACTCGCACCAGACTTACCAGAACTTTACGATTTAGGGTTCCGTTCAGAAAAAAATTATGTAGCGATCAATGAGATTAATTTTGTGGAAAAGGCAGAATTTTATTTAAAGAATAGCAAGGAAAGGGAAAGAATCGCCAAAAACGGCTATAAATTAATACAAAAAAGACATACCACAAATATCAGGGCAAAGGAACTTCGAGATATGATTATAAAAATTCTTGAAGAGTAACTTCAAACCCGGCATTATCATTTCAGGTCTAAATTCGATCCAATGATAATGCCGGGTTTAATAATGAATTTCACGAATTGAGGGGGAAGTAAATGAAGAAGGCAATTGTAACCGGAGCTAATGGATTTATCGGAAGCTATCTTGTAAAAGAGTTACTCTCTCTTGGCATAGAAGTTATTGCGGTAGTAAGAAATGAAAACTCAAATATAGATAAATTAGCCAAAAACGATAAACTGAAAATTGTATATTGTGACTTAAATGAACTTCCAAGTTTATCTCAAAAAATGAATGATCGAGATATCGATGTTTTTTATCATTTTGCATGGTCAGGCCCATCGGGGAATGCTCGAACAGATGAAACACTTCAAATGCAAAATGCATTGTGGACAGTAGATACTGTAAGAATCGCAAAAGAATTAGGTTGTAAGAGGTTTGTAGGTGCGGGCAGTATTATGGAAAATGAAACGATGGCTGCTGTATATTCTCAAGAGAATCAGCCTGGATTGGCTTATATATATGGAGCAGGTAAGCTTACAGCACATTGTATTAGTAAGGCTGTAGCAGCACAAATAGGAATTGAGCATGTATGGGGTACCATTACAAATGCGTATGGTCCCGGCGAGTTATCACCACGTTTTATAAACACTACGATTAGAAAAATAATCAACAATGAACCCTTACAATTTACTTCAGCAAAACAAAATTACGACTTTATCTACATTACCGATGTAGCAAAGGCTTTTTATCTAATTGGTCTGCAGGGAAAACCTTTTTGTAACTATACAATCGGAGGTTCAAACGCCAAACCATTAAGGGAATTTATTATTGAGATGGCGCAAACGCTAGCACCGGAAATAGAGCTTACCTTTGGTGACATTCCTTTTACGGGTATTAATATGGGCCTCGAAGAATTTAGTACTGCTGATTTAAAAAGAGATACTGGATTTGAGTGCACTGTATCTTTCCCTGAAGGTGTTAAAAGAACAATGGAATGGCTAAAACAGTATAGAAAATAAGAAAACTGCTGCCCCGATGGCAGCAGTTGCACGGAGAGAAGCGTTTAATTACTTCTCTCTTTACTTTTAAACTCCGAAAAGCTCTGTAGATTGTTGTCTTTTTCTGATAAGATCATTTGATCGATTAAATGAAGCGGCCAATTGATCCCGATATCTGGATCATTCCACATGATTCCGTCATCATACTCACCATAAAACTTCTCAGCGCACTTGTAGGAAACAATAGAATGTTCCAGCACAAGGTATCCATGGCCAAAGTGCGATGGTATATAAAGTTGATGTTTATTTTCCTCAGAAAGATAAAAGCCCCTCCACTCTCCAAATGTCGGGGAATCTTTTCTCAAATCTACAATCACATCGTAAATCTTTCCTGAGACACAGCGGACAAGCTTAGGCTGCTGGTTTACTCTTTGAAAATGAATGGCTCTAATAACCCCTTTATGCGAGTTTGTATAAAAAACTTCTTTTAAGTCATGGTTAATGCCATTCTCCTCAAAAACTTCTTTGGAATAATCTTTAATAAAATACCCTCTCTCGTCATAGGCAACAAAAGGCTTGATTAAAAACGCACCCTCTAAATCCAGTTTCTCAAATGAAAACCTTTGAATCATTTTTTGTCCCCCACAATCAAATAAGAATGTGATCCTATAAAACTTGTAACTCCTGTAATAAAATCAATACCCGGCACTAGTTTCATTGGCTTCCTCATCCTCATATTCAATAATCTGTGTTAGACATACGCCCCTAACGTCTCTTCCAGTTTTATAGGCCAGCGACCATTCGATCACTTTATCCAATGCGTAGTCCAAATCCCATTTCGGTTTCCAGCCTAATTCCGTTTTTGCTTTTGAACAATCTAATTTTAAATAATGTGCTTCATGCGGACCGTTGTTATGAACCATTTCAAAGTATGCCCCTGAACCCCACTTTTTGCATAATCGGCTGACAACCCATTCGACTGTTTGTTCACTTTCAGAATCAGGTCCAAAATTCCAGCCTTCCGCGTACTGGACACCTTCTTTATACAATTTCTGCGCCAATAATAAATATCCACTTAGCGGCTCCAGGACATGCTGCCATGGACGGATCGATTCGGGGTTTCTTATTTTTATCGTTTCCCCTTCCAATAGACACTGAATGCTATCCGGTATTAAGCGGTCCTTTGCCCAATCTCCGCCTCCAATCACATTTCCGGCCCTTCCGGATGCTATGGCGACACCATGCGTTTCATAGGTTTTAGGATTAAAAAAAGAGTTTCGATAACAGGCCGTAATTAATTCCGAACAGGCTTTGCTATTTGAATAAGGGTCGTAACCGCCTAGCTGTTCATGTTCCCGGTATCCCCAATGCCACTCCTTGTTTTCATAGCATTTATCCGAAGTTACATTTACAATCGCTTTTATTTTTTTGTTTTTCAGGTTTGCCAGCCTGATAGCTTCAAACAAATAAGCTGTACCCATTACATTTGTTTCATAGGTTTCGATCGGGTTTTCATACGAAGGCCTCACAAGGGGTTGTGCTGCCATGTGAAAAACAATATCCGGATTTGACTGTTTTAGGGATAGACGTAACTTTTCCCGCTCCCTAATATCACCAATAATGGTGTTTGTCAGCTTGTCTATTTCACACAACCCAAACAGACTCGGATTTGTGGGCGCCGGTAAGGAATATCCGGTAATTTCTGCCCCTAGATGATGCAGCCATAAACAAAGCCAAGACCCTTTGAACCCCGTATGCCCGGTAATAAATACTTTTTTTCCTTTCCAGAATTCTTTATCGATCATCATCCCACCCCCTAACTCCAAACTTTCCAAGGAGGGATTTCGGTCATCCAGAGCTCTTCCAAATATTTCTTATCCCGTAACGTGTCCATTGGGTGCCAAAATCCATCATGTTTATAAGCCATTAGCTGCCCCTCATTTGCCAAATTTTCAAGCGGTTCTTTTTCGAGTACAGTACGGTCATCCCCTAGATAATGGAACACTTCCGGCTGGAAAACAAAAAAACCGCCATTAATCCAGCTGCCATCACCTTTTACTTTTTCTTTAAAACTCTTCACTAATTGATCATTATTCAAAGATAATGCACCGAATCTTCCAGAGGGCTGGACAGCAGTAAGGGTTGCAATCTTTCCATGCTCGTTATGAAACTGTACTAGTTTTTTCAGATCCACATTCGCAACACCATCGCCATAAGTAAGCATAAACGGCTCATTCCCGATGTATTTCTGGATCTTCTTAACTCTTCCACCTGTCATTGTCTGAATACCCGTATTCGCCAATGTAATCTTCCATGGTTCTGCGAAATTTTGATGGATGTCTAATCGATTTTCTTTGCTAAAATCAACGGTAACGTCTGATTTATATAAAAAATAGTTTAAAAAATAGTCTTTTAACATATGGCCCTTGTACCCCAAACAAATAATAAACTCGTTAAATCCATAGGCAGAGTAAATCTTCATAATATGCCAAATAATCGGGTAGTCGCCAATCTCAATTAAAGGCTTAGGTTTCAAATGTGATTCTTCACTAATTCGGGTACCATACCCGCCAGCTAAAATAACTACTTTCATCCTCATCCTCTTTTCATCATGCTTTATAAAGGTTCCGGTTCTCCTCCAATCTGTAAGACGCCATATATAATATGATTTAATACACAGCTTGGTTGGATAGATGTAACGATATAATCCATTTTGGAGATTAGAATAGTTTTCTTTGCTCAAATTATGAAAATTAATGGATACCCGTCCAAACCCATTTACAGCTTGGTTCATAAAATACAAAAGGTTTAGGATGCGGAGGGGAAAAATTTGAATAGAAACAGATATAGCGGTTTTAAACCGAATGATGATTGGAGTAATGTCGTCAGCAGTGGAGAAGAAAGATGTTCTGATTGCGGCAGCAAAAAATGCAAATGTCATAAGGAAAAGGGTTGCAAAAAATGCGGTAAACAGGAGTGCAAATGTAAGCAAAAGGTTAATGTTGAAGTAAATATCAACAATGTTGCCGGTGCGACTGGTGCTACCGGAGCGACAGGGGCCACTGGACCTCAAGGGCCTCCAGGAAACACTGGGGCTACCGGTGCAACAGGAGCTACGGGAGCAGTTGGGGCGATTGGACCTACTGGCGCTACCGGACCTACCGGACCTCAAGGGCCTCCAGGGATGAAGGATCTTTGTTGCCGCTTTATATTGGAACATAGCACTCAGTTAGTGCCGCCAGCAATACAAGGAACTACAAATGTTTCCAAAGAACTAAGTGCTTGCATTGAAAAAGTATGTAATGAAGTGGTTGTTATCTCAGGAATACTTCACAAAGAAATAACTTACTCAACCTTTGATTCGCAAATGAACATTATCAACCATTGCTTGACTGACGAAGTTCCATTTCAGTGTTTAATAGACAGAGAGGATATCTCGGCGGGCGATCAATTTGAAATTAGCGACCTGCAGATTATCTGCGATGTCTTCGAAAGGGAAGCAAATTTTGGTCAAAAACAAAATGGGGCAGTGGTTGCTTTCCGTTTTGCAGAAAAAGAAGTCATAAAGGTTTGCATTAAAAAAACAGCTTCACCATAGCTGGCAAGAGCCCCTGAAACAAGGAACCCAGAGGCCTTTCCAACAATTATAATTTTTTATATAATTGATGGTTTTGTCCAAGCTTCCATTACAATGAAGCCATACAATATCTAAGAAAAACAGAAAAGCGAATTTAAGCAAATGTTATTCTGTTTTAATACTAACTTATAGAAAAGGAGTGCAATCATAAAATGCCAAAGATGTTCACCGGTTGTGATTTTACTAATCAAGTAGGCTTCGAAGCTACTTTTACACAAATCACATCTGGCCCAAATGCCGGTTGTGTAACATTAAGGGTAACAAACACATCTACTGTATCTTCTCCAAATGACCAACGGTTTATTGGATCTATCTGTATACAAGCGACTAGGAGTGGTCTTTCTGTAAATGGCGTTCCAAATCCTAGAGCGAATAATTGTCCAGGCTGCGGCAATACATTTCAGAATCCCGAAGTTGTTATTGATACAACTATGCAAGCCGATAGAATTTTTCCAGGCCAGTTTCGCGACTTTTTAATCTGTCCACCAGCTAATACACCTGCATTGACTGAGGCTGACTTTTTAGATGTAGCGATCCATTTCCAAAATGTCCCTAATGTTAACAGTGTATGTGTGCTTGCTGGCACTTGCCCACCTATTACAACGACAACAACTACTACAACTACCACTACTACTACCACTACTACCACTACAACTACTACCACTACTACCACTACTACCACTACAACTACTACCACTACTACCACTACTACCACTACAACTACTACGACTACTACAACTACTACATCTACAACTACAACAACCACTACAACTACTGCTGTTTGTCCAGTTGCAAATCCGCAAACTTGCTGTCAAGTAGTCGTTGAATTTTTAACACAACTCGTACCTCCTGCATTGGCAACAGAAGCAGGATTAGAGAATATTATGACTGAAGTATTCTTCGCGGAACCGCCAGTTGTAGAAAGTGTTTGCCCTGAAAAGGTTATTATTTGCGGTGTATTAACAAAACGAATCACGTTTACAGCAGTAGATGAATTTGGAAATCAAATGAGTAAAGAAATTTGTGACGAAAGACCATTCCAATGTGTCATTGATCGCATGGACGCAAATGAAGGAGACACATTCACTGTTTGTGGATTTGCCGTCTTGTGTCAAGGTACACCAGTAGTACAAAATGCAGGATCAAAACCAGGTTTAGGCGGAGTTGGGTCCGTACCTGTTGTTTGGAAAATTTCCGAAAAAGATATTGTAAAGGTTTGTATTCGTAAGGGCAATAACTGCGGCTGCTAATCACTTCCGAGAGTAATGGAGGAAATCCTGTGATTTCCTCCTTTTTACTTTTTAAAAAAAGCTGATTAACGGCTCCAATTGATTTTCCCAAATCCATTTTGGACTGTATCTTTGCCGCGCCAACGTTTTTGCTTGGATCACAGGTTCCTCCCGCATTCTATTCACAATAATTTGTCCATGTTCATTTAAATACGCTTGTTCAGAAGGTTTGTAAGCTTCATGGGTATCATAGCCAAAATTCCGTGCATCCCATTTCATAAAATAAGCATTCAGATTTTTCCCCAGTTCCTCCAATGCAGGCACCCTTTCATTTAATACAAGGAAATTCCCCTTGCTTGCCGCTTCCAGGACCGTCAACCCAAACGATTCAGAAAAAGATGGGCAAATGAATAGGTTAGATAAGCTGAATAGCTCTAATACTGCCTTTCGAGGAAACCCATTTTTAAAATCCTTCCTATCCGAAGTGAAAAACATATCTTCCTGTTTCAATCCTAAGGTGGCCCCTTGATTTCGTATGAAGCTTTTATAGTTCTTCGGTGAGATGTCACTGCTTGGAAAATCACAAAAAATGACCTTGACGGATTTTTCACAGGTCTTTTTGATGGCACCACCCAACATGGCTACCTTCTCAAACTTTTTTCCAGGCGTAAGCCGGCCTGGATAGACGATTAAAATATCCGGTGTTACCAAATCAATTTCATTGGATAATGCCTGTAATTCACTGCTTGCAAAGCTTAAAAGATCTAGACTGTTATTTACGGCCCGGCAGCGTCCCTCAGGAACATTGTATTGTTTCGCAAGAGCGGCCAGCCCCGACTGTGTCGGATAGACATAAATCGTGTTCGGCATGCCAGTATAACGGGCAGAAAAAGGCCATTTCGGATCGGGCGGACGATTGACTGGTGCAGAGTGGGTAAAAGCAATAAATTTTAGACGGGGCAATTTTTCCTGTGCTTTGCGGATTGCTACATTATGAACTAGATGCCAGCCCTGATAATGAATGTCATGCATGATGCAGACATCAACATCAGTTAATTTTCCAACCAAATCTTCAGCAATCACATTTGCTTCTTCAAAAAAAGTACTGTGTACTTTACCATCTGGCTGCGAATAATCCCTCCAATGAATTAGTTTTCCGTCTATTGAATTAACGACCTTTTCCCATTTAATCCTTTTATCCTGAAAAACACCATACAAATTATCGAGTGGACAACTTTCACTAACGAGTAACACCGGTTCGAGCCCCGCATCCAACATCATACGCAGCTGCTCCGCAACCACATTTACTAATGAGTAAGTGCTATCCAGTCCATTAAACATTGTAAGCAAGGCAACCTTCATAAAATCCCCCCTAAAAACATGACATCATATTATATACAAAGGGAAGCTTTTCCTGTGCTAGAATTATGCCATTATTCAAAGCTACCTTGAATAGACACTTGCAATTTCAAATAAAATATTCTATAATATAAAAGTCGCTAATAATTTTGCCCTCGTGGTGCAACGGATAGCACGTAAGATTCCGGTTCTTAAAATGTGGGTTCGATTCCTGCCGAGGGCGTTACTAAAAGAGACAGTCTAAAGAGTCATTAAACAAATGACTATTAGACTGTCTCTTTTCGTTTAATCAATTAGGTGGAAATTAGTTTTAAAAAGCTATGGGATTGGTTATGCTTATTGAGGGAAGTTGTCGAACAAATTTCGAGGTGAATTGTTTGACCTTTATTGACCATCATTGTATGATAACTATACATAAGCTTTTACATTTCCATTCAGAGGAGGAAGAAAAATGAATTTGATTCCTACAGTTATTGAACAAACGAACCGTGGCGAACGTGCATATGACATTTATTCCCGTTTGTTAAAAGACCGGATTATCATGCTTGGCAGCGCGATTGATGATAATGTGGCCAACAGTATCGTGGCGCAATTATTGTTCCTGGAAGCAGAAAACCCTGAAAAAGACATTACCCTATACATCAACAGCCCTGGCGGAAGCATTACAGCCGGAATGGCCATTTATGATACGATGCAATATATTCGCCCGAATGTATCGACTGTTTGTATCGGTATGGCAGCATCCATGGGTGCCTTCTTACTTTCTGCAGGGGAAAAGGGCAAGCGCTTTGCATTACCGAACGCGGAAGTCATGATTCACCAGCCGCTCGGCGGGGCACAAGGCCAGGCAACTGAAATCGAGATTGCCGCCAAGCGTATTTTGTTCCTTCGTGAAAAATTAAACGGCATCTTAGCTGAGCGTACCGGCCAGCCAATCGAAGTCATCCAGCGCGATACCGACCGCGATAACTTCATGACAGCTGAAAGAGCCAAAGAGTATGGCTTAATCGACAATATCGTAACACGCAACCCTATTGAAAAGAAAGATAAATGAAAACTCGCCGACTGACGAGTCCGTTAGGACGAAGACAGAGGCGTAGTTGAATTTATGCGTTCAGAATTTATGGATATAAATTCTGATTAGCTAAATAAGTTTGACAGTAACAACCGGCCCTTGATGCCGGTTGTTTTATTTTTATAAAATATAAATGCCTTGATTAGTTAAGTAATCAAGGCATAACTACTATCTATTAGTTCCAAAACAAAACCAATCATCCTTCATTCTTTTCACTTTGGTTTTCTTGGTTTTTCAGATGATTGTTTTGAGGTCGTAAAAATATTGGTTTCTTAGATTTTTTTTTCTGATCGGATGAATAATAGTTTCCAATATATGACGATCTTACATTGGAAGAATTACCTCCACAGCCACATCCCATTTTTTTCACTTCCCTTCCATTTAAACTTGCTGTCCTTGGGACACGAGAAGATCAACGTAGGTAATGCTTTAGTACATGTTCTATGTTAATATATGGAATTACAAAGGTATGTGCTTGGACCAATGCTCCTTTTTAAAAAGCATGGATTCCAAAAAAAAACAAATCTAAGATTGATTTTAGCCAAAATAAAAAGGTCCAGCCATCCACAACAGCCGAACCCTTCCTATTAATGATCTTTTTCAATAAACTGTGCCAGTTCGGTGATGGCTTTTTCTTCGTCATCGCCGTCCGCGATGATGTTGATTACCACTCCGGAACCAACCGCCAAGCTCATTAAGCCCATGATGCTTTTCGCGTTGACCTTTTTGCCGTCCTTCTCCAGAAAAATGTCGGCCGAAAAGCGATTCGCTTCCTGCACAAACAGTGCGGCCGGCCGGGCTTGCAGACCTGTTTTCAATTTGACTTCTACTTGTTTCTCCAACATGACAAATTCCTCCTCAAATATGTTCCTTTTGTATATATTATTCCAAAAAAATAAATTGACAATTTCTTCACAAAAAATTATTGCTTAGGCACTTCCCCGGCGCGCAGCTTTTCAGCAATCTCATCGATTTTCCGCAACCGGTGATTGATGCCCGATTTACTGATCGTGCCGCCGGACACCATTTCTCCCAGCTCTTTCAGTGTCACCTCGGTGTAGTTCATCCGAAGCTCGGCGATTTCCCGCAATTTATCAGGCAAAATCTGCAGACCGACAGTTTGGTCAATAAAACGGATATTTTCAACCTGCCGGAGCGATGCGCCAATGGTTTTATTCAGATTGGCGGTTTCACAGTTTACCAGGCGATTCACTGAATTCCGCATATCGCGGACAATCCGCACGTCCTCAAAGCGGAGCAAGGCGTTATGGGCGCCTACAATATTTAAAAACTCAGTGATTTTTTCCGCCTCTTTTAAATAATTAATATAACCTTTCTTCCGCTCCAACGTCTTGCTGTTGAGCCCAAATGTATTCATTAATTCACATAAGGAATCATTATGTTCCTTATAAAGTGAAGCAATTTCCAAATGATAGGAAGACGTTTCCGGGTTGTTGACAGAACCCCCGGCGAGAAATGCGCCGCGTAAATAAGAACGCTTACAACATTTCTTCTTGATTAGCTCTTCTGAAATATCGTGGATAAAGGTAAACCCTTCGCCGATGATTTTCATGTCTTCAAGAATTTCTTTTGCCCGTTCCGTCAGCCGGACAATGTAGACGTTGTTCTTTTTTAGGCGCATTTTTTTCCGAACGAGGAGTTCGACCTGCACCTGGTAATTCCTTTTCAATAATGTGTAAATTCTTCTGGCAATCGCTGCATTTTCGGTTTGAATATCGACAACAATTTTTCGATTAGAAAAGGAAAGGGAACCGTTCATGCGAATCAATGCCGACAGCTCGGCAAGGCTGCAACAGGGTTTCACTTCCAGGTTCGTTAATTCCTTTTTCGTTTCCGAAGCGAAAGACATTCCCTCACCTCCAACTGAAACAGACACTTTATTAAATGTAAACCCGCATGTAAACCCGCCGACTGGCAAGTCCGTTAGGACGAAGACAGAGGCGTAGTTGAATTTATGCGTGCGAAGCTGAAATAAAAAATAATACAGACACCTTATTTACGCTTCATAACGCTTTTTGGTTTCAGCAATTAATAAATTATATAAGATTTTTGCGACTTTTTTTGGATCATGCCGAAGCGCACCGTTTTCTAGGTTAGCGATGTCGGCGTGAACCACCTCAAGTCCAAGCTCGGAAAGACCCGGCAAATCGTAGGAAACAGGGTTTGCCAGTTCCTCTTTATAGCGAAGCTGAACATCCGGCGGAATCTCTTCATTATTCACCAGAATTGTGTTAATAAACGCACAGCTCATATGGTCATACAGCGCCCGCACATGGTCACTTGCTGAATAACCATGCGTTTCTCCAGCCTGTGTCATCAAGTTGCAAATGTACACCTTTTTGGCTTCCGAGCGGCATACCTCATCCCCCAGCCTTGGAACGAGGAGATTGGGCAAAATGCTGGTATATAAGCTGCCAGGCCCAAGAATAATCAAATCCGCCTGGCGAATCGCTTGAATCGCCTCCGGCAGCGGACGAATATGTCTCGGCGTCAAAAAAACCTTTTTAATTTTTTTACCGGAGTAAGGAATTTTCGATTCTCCGGAAACAATCATACCGTCTTCCATTTCCGCATGAAGCACGACGCTTTGATTGGCGGCTGGCAGAACCTTGCCTCGGACATTCAATACCTTGCTCATTTCCTGGATGGCATGGACGAAGTTTCCGGTAATCGAGGTCATGGCCGCCAAAATCAAATTGCCAAGCGAATGCCCGGAAAGCTCATTTGATGTTTTAAAGCGGTGCTGAAACATTTCCTCCACGAGCGGTTCGACGTCCGATAACGCCACCAGGACATTGCGGACATCGCCAGGGGGAGGTATATGAAGGTCATCGCGTATTCTGCCAGAACTGCCGCCATCATCGGCTACGGTGACTATCGCGGTGATGTCTACAGGATATTGCTTTAGGCCCCGCAGCAGCACCGGCAGCCCCGTTCCCCCGCCGATAACAACGATTCTTGGCTGACCAATATAGCTCATGTTGTCTTTTCCTTTCTCCTCTCAATGTCACGGTGTGAAACAACAGTTGTATAATCCTTTTGGAAAAATCGCCCGAGATATTCGGCTAAGGCGACTGAACGATGCTGCCCGCCGGTACAGCCAATCCCGATGACCAGCTGCGCTTTGCCTTCCCGTTTATAATGAGGCAGCATAAAGCTGAGCAGGTCGGTAACTTTTTCCAAAAACTTCTGCGTTTCAGTCCATTTTAAAACATAGCTGGAGACTTCTTCATCCATACCAGTTTTTGGACGCATGTGCTCAATATAATGTGGGTTTGGCAGGAATCGTACATCGAAGATAAGATCGGCATCAATTGGGATTCCGTGTTTAAATCCAAACGACATCACATTGACAGTAAAGATTTGATGATTATTCGCAGTAAACTCAGATAATATCTTCTCACGTAATTCCCGCGGTTTCATTTGGGAAGTATTGTAAATTATCTGGGCTCTTCCTTTTAATTCCTCTAATAGCTCGCGCTCAAGCTTAATTCCTTCAAGCGGTGAAGCTGACTTTGCCAGCGGATGGGACCTCCTAGTCTCCTTATAGCGGCGAACGAGTGTCGAATCATCCGCATCAAGGAAAAGAATTTGCGGGGTAACCCAAGAGGTTTCCGCGAGATCGTCATCCAAAGCTTTAAACAGATGGTCGAAAAATTCCCTGCCGCGAAGGTCCATGACAAGGGCCACTTTATTCATTTTATTCCCAGATTCTTTCATAAGTTCAAGGAACTTTGGCAGCAATGTAGGAGGCAAATTATCGACACAGAAGAACCCTAAATCCTCAAAGCTTTGAATTGCAACTGTTTTTCCTGCGCCGGACATTCCGGTAATAATGACCATTTGGATATCATTTGTCGAACCGGTACTCATTTGTATTCCCCCTATTCAATATTTAACCTGGATCTAATCGATAACTGATAAGCTGGAAGTCTTTGGTGTATGTAAAAGTACCGTAAATTATCCCTTTTCCATGGATCATGTAATCAAGAATATGATGGTCCCCAGCGGCCATGGGCAGACCTTTGATTTGGTCAATCGGATGCCACTGGAGCTTCCCTTCTTCTGATTCCTCGAGGTCGAGTCCGTCCGAATCCGTGGCCACAAACGTAAACATCATCCATTCTGAAAGGAGCTGATCCCCTTCCTTCATAATCATCGTGAAAATTCCTTTTAACTGTGGGTTCTTTAAGTATACGCCCGTTTCTTCACGGTATTCCCGGATGCAAGAATCCCGGACCGATTCACCCGGCTCCATCTTTCCGCCCGGTGCCACCCACCAGCCCCGCCGCGGTTTCTGCAGCAACAATACCTTATTATCTCTAATCAACACACAATTGGTGACCCGTTGCACAACAATTCACCCTCTTTATAAAAACGGTTGGTTACGCTAATATCCCAATATAACATAAATATTGATTCATACCATTATACTATGTTTAGAACACCGCCACAACGAATACAAAATTGATAATTCTGTTAATTATTTGTTAACAGTGATAATAGTTATTGGTGTCAGGCACCAATCTATGACTTTGCACCTTGTTAAAGGTATTATCACGGTTCCCCTTTTGCGTGGAGCACAAAAAAATAGCACAGGCTGCTGGTCCTGTGCGGAAAAGGTATATATTTTAAAGGGGGTCAATTTATATAAGCATACAATATTTTTGTTTCACTTCTGTTACAGTTGGGTGAAAAACGGGTTACTTTTTTCACTTTTTTGTTTACAAAATTTACAATAGGATAGTTTCCCCTTCGTTTCCGTGCTTCTTCCCTTAGTGACCCTATTACTTTTATTGCTTCAATTTCATTTCTTCCTTAAGCTCTTCCACATAGTGCTGTACACTTCGTGCGGCAATACTTCCGTCCCCAGTGGCGGTTACAATTTGGCGAAGCGATTTCTCGCGAATATCACCGGCTGCAAATATGCCCTTTACTTTTGTTTCCATTTCTTCATTTGTTTCGATATAGCCGTTTTCATTGGTAATGCCAAGGCTTTCGAATGGCTTTGATAGAGGGACCATACCGATGTATACGAACACCCCATCAGCAGGCAGGGTTTGTTCGGATCCATCAACTGTCGCTACCAATGTTACGCTGCCCACCTTGCCATCTTTATCATTAATTGATTTCACAGTATGGTTCCAGATGAAGTCTACTTTTTCATTGGCAAAGGCACGATCTTGAAGAATCTTTTGGGCGCGAAGTTGGTCGCGACGATGGACAATCGTTACTTTTGATGCAAAACGGGTTAAGTACACACCCTCTTCAACAGCGGAATCGCCGCCGCCGATGACATAAAGCTCTTTTCCTTTGAAAAACGCTCCGTCACAAACAGCACAATAGGAAACCCCACGGCCGCCAAGCTCTTTTTCACCCGGTACGCCGATTTTCTTATATTCGGCACCGGTTGAAATGATAACGGAGTAGGCTTTGTACTGTTTTGAACCTACGTTGACCACCTTGTAATCACCGTGGTCCACGATTTCCTTAATATCCCCGTAAGCATACTCTGCGCCGAACTTTTTCGCGTGTTCAAACATTTTGGTAGATAAATCCGGTCCTAAAATGCTCTCAAATCCCGGATAGTTTTCAACATCCTCGGTATTGGCCATTTGTCCGCCCGGCATTCCGCGTTCAATCATAAGCGTCGACAGGTTCGCACGAGATGTATATACAGCAGCTGTCATACCTGCAGGACCGGCGCCAGCAATAATGACATCATAAATTTTTTCTTCAGACATGGTTTTCACACTCCCTATATAAAAAAAACGATTAAGTCTAGTATTCCCGACTTAATCGTATTAAACATTCTATTTTAAGTCCAAAAATCTGCTCATCGTCCGCGGTAATTGGGCTAATTCTTCTGATTTTCCTAAATTACTAGTCCAGCAATTCATTAACTAACTTCGCATACTTTCCAATCGTCGCTGACGACACGCCGTAGCGGTTGGCCAGTTCCTGCTGTGACACCTTTTCACTGCGGAGACGATGCCAAACGTACTCCACAGCTCCGGCCCAGGCGTGTTTATTTTTCAAGGAGATGTTGGATTTGGCGACCTCTACAAACACCGAGAACCACATCAAATACAAGCCTGCTTCAACGGCGCCAATTGGCTGATAATTTTCGTAAAATAACTCAGCAACCTCTTGGGCCTCGGCCGTCCGGGATGGTTTCCCCGACCTGAGAAGCGAAATATATTCCTTTTCCAGCTTCGTAAACTTCTGATTTTGAAACAGTCGCTTTGAAGTAATGATTTCGTCTTTTTTGCTCGAAACCGATGTCAGGAAAAGGGCAAATAGCCGCTCCTCTACATAGTCACTTTCAAGCTTTTGAAAAATCGACCGAGACAGGTCTTCAAATCCACTGGCTGGCCGTTCGACATTCCAGGGCTCGTGACCTTCCTTATCTGGATTAAGCTCGAGAACCTTTTTCCATATCGTCACGGCAAATGTTTCTCGCCCTGTAAAAAACGCTGCATGGGATAGCCAGTAATAAAACGGACCATCGCCGTCAAACCCGGTTTTATATAATTTTTTTAACCAAAAATACGCAAGTTCATATTCCCCGACCAACGCGAACGAAGTCCCTAGCTTGAACTGATGCTCGCTTAGAAGCGGCTGGACCTTTTTCAGTTTTTCCAGCATCTCAGCAACATATTTTAGCTGCCCTTGGTAGTGGGCAAACACCATTTTGTTGCAGAACGCGTGCAGATTGCCCGGATTTCGCTTCACGACATCCTCCAGAATCGACTCCGCTTTTTCGTTCTTGCCAAGGTAAAAATAAGCGAGTGCCAAGTTATTGTAGGCTGACCAATATTCCGGATACTCCTCGACCACTTCATGCAGTAGTTCAATCGCTTTATGAAAGTAGCCCGTTTCCAACAGCTCGCGGGCCTGCTCTTGCTTGACGATTAAATCGTCCTGGTGGTAGAACTCCTCCTCCAAGTCATCCGATTCAAATGTCAAAAGCTCCAGCAATTCCTCGGCATCTTCGGAAAAATCTCCGTCCGGATCGAGTTCCAAATAAAGTTTTACATGGTGATAAGCATCTTTAAAAAATCCCAAATGGGCATAATTATTCGCTAAAAAATAGTGGCACTCCACCATTTCGTGCTCAAGATCTTCAAGGATGAGATGCAAGAGTCGGTTGGAATTTTCAAATTCGCCAAGTTCGGTTGACACAATCGCCAACTGGCAGGCAATCATCGGTTCACCCGGCTCAAGCTGCAGCGCCCGTCCCAGATATTTTTTTGCTTTGAGGAAATCACGTCGATGGTATGCCTTTATTCCTTTTTTGAAATAATATTCCCCCGTCGGGACAAATGTAACGATATTCCCTTTTTGCAGTCTTGCTTTAGCGTCCTTAACCATGAAGTCCTCCATCTTCCTTTTAATAACTTATGTAGTATAACACAATTCGGGCTTGTACGAGAAGGGATTGGCTTTGGTAAGGGGATGGGTATTTTTTGGAATGGGGGATGGGTGGGGGCTTTGGGGAGTGGCGGAATGCGATATGGCCAGATCGTTTGTCATTTTGGCCCAGAATAATTGAAAAAGTGACCAAAAAAACCGGCCCCTTTTAGGACCGGCCTTTGTGCCGTTCTTCTAATGTTCGCAATACTTCTTTAAATGGAAGTCCCTGTTCCACTAATAAAACTTGGAGGTGGTACAGCAAATCGGCGGCTTCCCACTTCAATTCTTCGTGGTCCCGGTTTTTTGCCGCGATGATCACCTCGGCCGCCTCTTCGCCGACTTTTTTCAAAATTTTGTCGACGCCTTTTTCAAAAAGATAAGTGGTGTAGGCGCCTTCCGGGCGTTCCCGCTCGCGATCCAAGATTACTTTTTCAAGAGATTGCAGGATTCCATAATCGGCAAGGCTTGATGTTCGCTTTGTAGCACCCTCGCCGGAAAAACAACTGACGGCTCCCGTATGACAGGCCGGGCCTCTTGGCTGCACTTGGACAAGCAGGGCATCCTGATCGCAATCGTACTTGATGCCGACAACTGATTGGGTGTTGCCGCTTGTTGCCCCCTTATGCCACAACTCCTGGCGCGAGCGGCTGAAAAACCAAGTTTCGCCCGTTTCCAGCGTTTTCGCAAGCGACTCTTTATTCATGTAGGCCAGTGTCAACACTTCCAATGTCTCGGCGTCCTGAAGGATGGCTGGGACAAGACCCTTTTCGTCGAAACGTATTTCTTCTATATTCATTGTCCATACTCCCTTTCAGCGAACCAATATTCCTTTATCACGCAAATAACTTTTGACTTCATGGATCGATGTTTCTTTATAATGGAAAATGGAGGCAGCCAATGCAGCGTCTGCTTTTCCCTTGGTAAATGCTTCGGCAAAATGTTCGGCGTTGCCAGCCCCGCCTGAAGCGATAACAGGAATCGACACAGCTTCACTGACCTCCTTTGTTAACGCCAGGTCGAAACCATTTTTTTCGCCATCGCTGTCCATGCTTGTCAGCAAGATTTCACCGGCGCCAAGCTCCATGGCCTCCTGAGCCCAGTCAATTACCTTTTTGTCGGTCGGAGTTCTGCCGCCATGGGTATAAACCCGCCACGTCCCAAGCTCTGCATCAAACTTTGCGTCGATGGCGACGACAAGGCACTGGGAACCGAAGTAGCTTGCCCCTTCTTTGATGAGGCCAGGATTTTGCACTGCTGCTGTGTTGAGAGACACCTTATCCGCCCCGGCGCGAAGGATTTTTTTCATGTCTTCTAGTGAATTGATTCCGCCGCCGACTGTGAACGGAATTGCCAGCTCGGAGGCAACGGCTTTAACGACCTCGACCATTGTTTTCCTACCCTCAACCGAAGCCGAGATATCAAGAAACACAAGCTCGTCAGCGCCCTGCTCATCGTAAAACCGTGCCAGTTCCACCGGGTCGCCGGCATCGCGAAGCTGGACAAACTGAATCCCCTTGACTACGCGCCCGTCCTTTACGTCAAGGCACGGGATGATCCGTTTTGTTAGTGCCAAAATAATCCCCTCCCCTTACACCAAAAGTGCTTCTTTTAACGTAAACCGCTTTTCATACAGCGCCTTGCCGACAATTGCCCCGCCAATGCCCTTTGCGGCGGCGAGTGCCTTTAAGTCTTCGAGACTGCTGACTCCGCCTGAGGCGATAACATTTTTGCCAGTTACTTTGGCAAGTTCTTGGACAGCAGTGATGTTTGGACCGGAAAGCATGCCGTCTGTCGCAATATCGGTAAAAATAAACGTCTCCGCTCCAGCGTCCGCAAACCGCTTGCCGAGCTCGACCGCTTTGACCGCTGAGGTGTCGAGCCAGCCATGGGTAGCGACATAGCCATTTTTGGCGTCGATACCGACTGCAATTTGTGCGCCGTATTTTTTAATCATCCCGATGGCGAAGTCTGGATTTGATACGGCAATGCTACCAATTATCACACGGTCGACGCCGTTTTCTAGATAATGGACGATATCCTGCTCGGTGCGGATCCCGCCACCGATTTGAATTTTTACATTATGTAGCTGTTTTGCTGCTTGGATCACAAATTGGTCGTTAACCCGCTTGCCGTCCTTGGCGCCGTCGAGGTCAACCATGTGAATCCACTGTGCTCCGTCTGCAGCAAAGTTGCGTGCCATATCAAAAGGCGAATTACCATAGACCGTTTCTTTTTCGTAATCACCTTGGAGGAGGCGGACGCATTTGCCGCCCCGCATATCAATCGCCGGATAAATGGTGAAGCTCATCGTACCGCCTTCCTTTCCACTGCCATTTTTAAAAAGTTATCTAGTAAGGCCATTCCCAATTTGCTGCTTTTTTCAGGATGAAATTGCATGCCGAAGATATTATTCCTTCCAACAACCGCCGCTACCTGCTCGTGGTAATCCGTTTTCGCCAGCAGCACATCGGATGTGCCGGCATCGACAAAATAGGAATGGACGAAATAGACGTACTCCTCTTCTAGGTTTTTTAGAAGCGGGGAGGGTTGCACAAATTTAAGACGGTTCCAGCCCATATGCGGCACTTTATACGGAACGCCATCCTTGGTTCGACCTGGGAACCTGCGAACATTTCCTGGCAGGAGGCAGAGACCTTCCGTAAAGCCATTTTCATCACTGCTTTCAAACAACAGCTGCATGCCGAGACAAATGCCGAGCACCGGCTTTCCAGTTGCCGCAAACTCCTTAATTGTGTCTTTTGGCAGCCGCTCCATCGCATCGCGAAAGGAACCTACCCCCGGCACGATTAACGCATCCGCAGCAAGCAGCTCCTGGTTATCGGCCGAAATAAAATAATCCGCCCCCAGCCGTTCCAAAGCTTTACTCACACTAAACAAATTCCCCATGCCGTAATCAACAATCCCGATCATCGAAATACATCCTTTCTAAATTGGGTGCCTGACACCCATAGCTGCATTACCAACGTATTTATCGTGCCAAGTTACTCCTTGGTGCCTGATTCCTAGAGCATTCCTTTTGTTGACGGAACGCCTTTGATGCGCGGGTCGATGGTGGTGGCTTCGTCCAGTGCCCTGCCTAGTGCTTTGAAGACTGCTTCGATCATATGGTGTGTATTTTTGCCGTAATGGACGATCACGTGCAGGTTCATCCTGGCCTCCAAAGCCAGCTTCCAAAGGAATTCATGGACAAGCTCGGTGTCGAAGGTTCCTACTTTCTGCCCCGGAAACTCGGCGCGCATCTCAAGGTGCGGACGGTTGCTGAGGTCGACCACTACCTGAGCCAGCGCCTCATCCATTGGCACAAACGCATTGCCGTACCGATTAATTCCCCGTTTGTCACCGAGCGCTTCGCGAAGTGCCTGCCCAAGACAAATTCCGATATCTTCAGTTGTATGGTGGTCATCGACCTCGATATCGCCTTTGGCATCAACGGTTAGATTGAATTGTCCGTGCTTGGCAAATAAATCAAGCATATGAGTGAGGAATGGCACACCGGTTTCAAGGTTGGAGCGCCCCTCACCGTCCACATCAAATACTAGTTTAATATTTGTTTCATTCGTTTTTCGATCAACTCTTGCCACTCGTTCCATGAAAAACACCTCTTTTTTTAAAAATAAGGCAGATTATATAAAAATTCTTTGGTTCAATTTGATATATCCGCGGTAATCTAGCATATATCCGCGGTGATTTAACATATATCCGCGAAAATTTAGATATATCCGCGATTTTTTAAATATATCCGCGGAAATTCCAATATATCCGCGAAGCTGGAATAAAGCTACTTCCGATCGTTTTCAAGTCTGATTTCAACGGCCCGAGCGTGGGCTTCCAAGCCCTCTTTCCGCGCGAATTCTGCTATTTTTGCGCCGTTCTCCTTTAATGCATTGCCACTATAAATAATCACGCTTGATTTTTTTTGAAAATCGTCGACGTTAAGCGGGCTGGAGAAACGGGCCGTTCCATTTGTCGGCAGTACGTGATTCGGGCCGGCAAAATAGTCGCCGACTGGCTCCGAGCTGTAACGGCCGATAAAAATGGCCCCTGCGTGACGAATTTTTCCAAGCAGCCCCATAGCATTGGCTGTCATAATCTCAAGGTGCTCCGGGGCCAATTGGTTTACCGTTTCTACCGCTTCGTCCATGTCGGCAGCCAAATAAATCGCCCCGTAGTCAGCTATCGATTGGGCGGCAATCTCCCGGCGGGGCAGTAGTGCCAATTGACGCTCCACCTCCGCCGCTACAGCTTCCGCCAATTCCGTAGAAGGTGTCACCAATACGCTGCAGGCCCGCGGGTCGTGCTCTGCCTGTGACAACAGATCGGCCGCCACTTCATCGGCACGGGCTGTTTCGTCTGCTAAAATAGCAATCTCGCTCGGGCCGGCAATCATGTCGATGTCAACATCGCCAAATACTTCTCGTTTGGCAAGCGCCACATAAATATTGCCAGGGCCAGTGATTTTATCGACCGCTCCAACCGTCTCTGTGCCGTAGGCGAGTGCCGCAATCGCCTGGGCACCCCCGACTTTATAAATCTCCTCCACACCTGCTTCTTTCGCGGCCACCAGTACCGCTGCCGGCAGCTTTCCGTCTCGGTCAGGCGGCGAGACCATTACAATTCGTTTGACTCCAGCAACCTTCGCCGGGATGACATTCATCAGCACTGACGAGGGGTAGGCCGCTGTCCCCCCCGGCACATATACTCCAACCGAATCTAACGGGGTAACCTTTTGCCCCAGAATCGTGCCGTTCTCTTCGGTCATCATCCATGACGGGCGTAGCTGTTTCTCATGATACGTCCGGATATTCTGGGCTGCCTCGCGGACAATCGAAATAAATTGCTCGTCCATTCGCTCATAGGCGTCGGCGATTTCTTTTTCATCAACAGAAAAAGCAGCCAGCGGCACGCTGTCAAATTTTTCTGTATACTCCCTTAATGCTGCATCACCGCGCTCACGCACATCGGAGATGATTCTTTTTACAATAGCATGTTGATCCGAGTTTCCAGATTCAATTGAACGCTTCAGCGAAATCTGTTCATTTACTTTTACGATTTTCATCTTAAAATTCCTCCGTGGAGACAACTTGATGAAGCCGGGCAACCAGGTCGTCAATCAGTGAATCTTTCAATCGGTAGCTGACGGGATTGACAATCAGCCTCGATGTGACATCTTCGATTCTTTCGTACTCGACAAGCCCGTTTTCCTTTAACGTCCGGCCGGTGGAAACGATGTCGACAATCCGATCTGAAAGCCCGATTAACGGGGCCAGTTCGATTGAGCCGTTCAGTTTGATGATTTCAACCTGCTCCCCCTGCTCGCGAAAATAAGCTTCAGCGACATTTGGATATTTCGTCGCCACTCTTGGGGCTACGTCATTCATTTTCGTATCCGGCATGCCGGCGACCGCCAAATAGCAGGTGCTGATTTTTAGATCCAGAAGTTCGTATACATCGCGCTCTTCTTCGAGCAGCACATCCTTACCGGCAATTCCGACATCGGCCACGCCGTGCTCGACGTAGGTGGCCACATCCATCGGTTTTGCCAGAATAAAACGCAGCTCTTCTTCGGGAACATCGATAATTAATTTTCGCGATTCGTCCAATTCCGGAGGCAGCCTGTAGCCAGCTTTTCGCAGCAGTTCCGCCGCTTCTTCAAAAATCCGTCCCTTTGGCATCGCGATTGTCAAAACGTTTTTCATCGTACGGCACCTCCGGGGAATCGTTTTTCGAACATCACTGCCCACCTCCGATTAAAAAGGTCGTCTCGGCGAATTTTTTTGTAAAGGCATCAGGGTTCTTCACACCAGTAATATCTTGAAGTACCGCCTGTTTACCCTCTTCATGCAGCTTTTTGGCAAGCTGGAAAGCTTCACGGCGCCGCTCCTGGCTGTAAAAAATGCAGTGCGTCACGGTTTCAGTTTTCCCGCCGCCAAGGGCCTCGAGCAGCATATCGGTCCGAACCGCAAACCCGGTTGCCGTGGCATTTTTTCCAAATTTCTCAAGCAGACTGTAGCGGCCGCCGTTGCCAATCGGAAAGCCGACGTTCCCTGCGTAAACCTCAAAGAGAATTCCAGTGTAGTAGCTCATATGGCTGACGATGGAAAAATCAAATTTCACATGCGCCTCGACACCGTAATCCTTGATTACCTTCCAAAGTTCCTGGATTTCGAGAATCGCCTGCTTACCCTTGTCGTTCTCGATAATTTCCAGAGCCTGGCCGATGACCTCTTCCCCACCCCTTAATTGGAGCAGCTTGAGCAGCCTTTGCTTGTCAATCGAAGATAGATTAAGCGATTGGACATTTTCACGGTAACCGACGTAATTTTTTTCAAATAAAAATTTACGCAATGCCGTTGCCCGTCCGTTCGTCCCTAGGATTTGCATGAATAATTCCTGGGCAAAACCGACATGGCCGACCGATACCTGAAATTGCTGTAAGCCTGCTTTTTTTAATGAAGAAATCAGTAGGGCGATGACTTCACCGTCGCAAGAAATCGTCTTGTCGTTTATATACTCCACACCGATTTGCTCAAACTCTGCCGGACGGCCGCCTTCGCGCTGCTGGGCCCGGTAGACGTTGGCCGAGTAAGCGAGCCTGACGGGTAGGTCTTCGTTTAATAGCTTGGCAGCAGCAACCCGGGCGATCGGGGTCGTCATTTCCGGCCTTAGTACGAGTGTATGCCCTTCCTTGTCGAGCAATTTAAAAAGCTGGGCATCGCCAATGGCCGAGGCGGCGCCCACCGTTTCATAGTATTCAAGAGTAGGGGTTTCGATAAATTGGTAGCCCCAAAGCTTCATCGTCTCCGCAATGGACGAGCGGACACGATGCTTTTTTTCGAGCAGTTCCGGGAGCGTGTCCCGCATGCCCAAAGGCTTTTCAAACATAAACAAGCGGCTCATTGTGCTCATTCCTTTTCGTTTGCTTTAGTCTGCTAATATATTAGAGGAATAAAGTTAATTATTAGTAGTTTAACGCTTGGGTAGGGTTTCGTCAACCGAAAAAAGTTCGGACGGTGACCTGCTTGAAAGTTATTCGCCGAAATTGTCTGGTTATTCGCCAATCGTTGGAGGATATTCGCCGAATGTAGTGTGTTAATCGCCGAAAATGGTAACTTATTCGCCGAATCAAGTAACTTATTCGCCAAGCCTTAATTAAAGCGTACCTCTAGAAGGGTAATTCTTGCAAATCTGGAATATATTTTACCGGACCCCTGATTTATTTCGCCGAACTTGCTATGTATTTCGCCGAACTAGGCCTGTATTTCGCGCAAAACAGACTACATTTCGCCGAATTCGGAAGAGATTTCGCCAAACCTTGTTTGGCGCATCGAATCTAATCCCAGAATCCGCATATTTCGCAAAAGATTCCGGCAAAACAGCAAAAAACCCGGTCACATCCAATGACCGGGCAGAAACTAAATATTCTTTTTTCCATAAATCGGGTCATCAGCCCAGCGTTCGGTGAGCTGTTCCCTCGTATAGACCATCCTCATCGGGTTGCCGCCGACGAAGCTGCCGGCCGGGACGTCCTTGTGTACCAAAGTGCCGGCAGAAACAATGGCGCCGTCGCCAATTGTGACACCGGGCATAATCGTCGAATTTGCGCCAATCATGACCTCATTCCCAATCACGACGTCACCGAGCCGATATTCTTTAATTAGATACTCGTGCGCCAGGATGGTCGTGTTGAAGCCGATCACCGCGTTGCGGCCGACGCTGATTTTTTCCGGGAACATAATATCAGGCATGACCATTAAAGCGAATGCAGTCTGCTCTCCGACTTTCATCCGGAGAAACGTGCGGTACAGCCAATTTTTCATGCCCAAAAACGGCGTATAACGCGCAATCTGAATCACGATAAAATTTTTGGCGACCTTCCAAAATGACACGGTTTTATATATTTGCCACAGCGAGTTTGCCCCTTCGACAGGGTAGCGTGTCGTGTTCCTCATTTTACTTATACCTCGAGAATGGTTAATAAATCAGTCATATTCTCTAGAATGTAATCAGGCTCATATTTAGCAATGTAGTCACGGCCTTTGATTGACCAGGCAACCCCGACCGTCACGGTGCCGGCATTTCTCCCGGCTAAAATATCATGATAATTGTCGCCGACCATCACGGCCTCTGCAGGACTCGAACCCAGTTCTTCCAATGCTTTAAAAATCGGCTCCGGGTCAGGCTTTACTTTTTCAACATGATCCAAGGCAATGACCACTTCAAAAAATTTGTCCAAACCCGTTAACCGCAGCCCTTTCAAGGCAACATCGTGCCGCTTTGTTGTGACAATCGCCAGCTTATAACCTTTTTCATATAACGTTTGAATTGTTTCGAATACACCCTCAAATTCTTTCACAAGCACGTCATGGTTCGCAATATTAAAGGTGCGGTATACCTTCACCATTTCCTCTACACGGTCTGGGTCAGCCCCAACCGTACTAAATGCCTCATGCAGCGTCGGCCCCATGAACGGCAGGACATCCTCACGCTGAAATTGTCCGGGATAATATTTTTCAAGTGTATGCAGGTAAGAGGTAATAATCAGTTCATTCGTATCGATTAATGTTCCATCCAAATCAAACAGCAGAGTGGTCATTTTGTTATTCATAGCTTGCTTCCTTTCGTTTTAACATTCCAGTGCGCCGCCAAATTGTACCGACAATCAGTGTGAGCGTAATCGCTACTCCAAGCCGGATGAGGAACAGCGGCCAGACCGGAATGCCCAGCGGTACGAAAATCAGCGTATCCTCAACAACGGCATGACAGGCAACCAGAAAAATAAATGCCAATGTTACGTCTTTTTTGCTGACCCCATCCTCTTGAACGGCCTGAATCATCACGCCAGCGCCGTAAGCAAGGCCAAACAATAATCCTGCCGCCATAGTGGTCGAGGTGTTTTCCTGCATGCCAAGAGACCTCGTAATCGGCGCCATTATCTTGGAAAACTTATTCAGCCATTGAATATCCTTCAGAAATTGAATCACGATCATTAGGGGAATGACGATCAGCGCCAGCTGCAGAATGCCAAGCCCTGCTTTTTCAAGCCCTTGTAATAGAATCTCCACTAACCCGGAGGCCTGTGCCGTATTTGTCTCAATCAAACCATATTTGGCCTGCTCGCTGCCGCCATGCCAGACCAGATTAATCACAGCTGCCGAAACAAAGGCAAGGCCAAGCCTGGTTGTCAATATAATCCAGATCTTGACGCCCGCTTTCATGGCGACCCCGGATTCAATAAACAAGTTATGTGAAAATGACAGCATTACTGCCAGGATGAATACTTCTTTAACCGAAAAATCGAGCGTCAAAATCGCGCCAATCGCCGCGTATAGGTTTAAGAAATTTCCGAGCACGAGCGGAATGGCTGCATCCCCTGACAGGCCAATCAACTTCATTAGCGGAGAAATAACTTTGATAATCCACGGCAAAACCGGCGTATACTGCAGTACTGCCACAATGAGTGTAACAGGAAAAATGACTTTCCCTAATGTCCATGTTGTTTTTAAACCAACCAATAGTCCTTTTTTTACTGAGTTGACTAGCATTTCTCCCGCGCTCCCCTTTAGATGTCTCTAGTTTTCCTGCGCCAAATAGCGAGTTTCAGAAAGCCGCGCTACTCGGCGGTAAATCACGATTGCAACAGCGCCAATGATTAACGCAATCGAGATGGTTTGCGCCATCCTCAGGCCTCCCAACATCAGGCTGTCAGTCCGCATCCCCTCGATGAAAAAGCGCCCAACCGAGTACCAAATCACATAGGTTAAAAACATTTCCCCGCGGCGCAGGTTGACGCGGCGCAGCAAAATCAACAGAATAAACCCGGCGAGGTTCCAAATCGATTCGTATAAAAAGGTCGGGTGGTAGTAGGTGCCGTTGATGTACATTTGATTAATGATAAAGTCCGGCAGGTGCAGGTTTTCCAAAAACGCCCGCGACACCTCACCGCCGTGGGCCTCCTGGTTCATAAAGTTGCCCCATCGCCCGATTGCCTGGCCAAGAATAATGCTCGGTGCGGCAATATCGGCTAGCTTCCAAAACGAAATCCCGCGTTTTTTTGCAAACACGTACGCCGTCACAACAGAACCGATCAGCGCTCCGTGAATCGCAATCCCGCCATTCCAGATTTGCGGAATGGCCCCAAGGTTGTTTTTATAAAAATCCCATTCAAAAATAACGTAATAAATCCGGGCGGAAATAATCGCAATCGGAATTGCCCATAGCATCAGGTCGGCAAACGTGTCCTTTGGCAGGCCGCGGCGGTCACCTTCACGAATCGCTAGATATAGAGCAAGTGCCAGACCGGAACCAATAATGATGCCATACCAATGCACCGGAATCGGCCCAAGCGAAAAGGCAATCGGGTTAAGCGGCTGAATATTTTCGTTCATATTTCATCTCCTCTTCCTGTTAAAACTGTTACTAGTGCATCGTTATTTACATTTCCTCATGTTCGCCATCTTCGATGACATCGGAAAGCCGCTCGGTAAACTGCTGTGCAGCATTCACGCCCATCCGCTTGAGGCGGTAGTTCATTGCCGCTACCTCGATAATGACAGCGAGGTTCCGGCCAGGGCGAACCGGGACGGTCAGTTTAGTCACTTCAGTATCGATGATTTTCATTTTTTCCTCGTCCAAACCAAGTCGGTCATATTGCTTTTTCGGGTCCCATAATTCCAAATTGATGACCAGCGTAATCCGCTTATTGCTGCGGACCGCACCGGCACCAAACAGCGTCATCACATTGATAATTCCCAAACCGCGAATTTCCAGCAGATGTTCAATCAATTCCGGCGAGGTCCCGACCAAGGTATCCTGGTCTTCCTGACGGATTTCGACGCAGTCATCGGCGACAAGCCTGTGGCCGCGCTTGACCAATTCAAGGGCAGTTTCGCTTTTACCGACGCCGCTTTTTCCGGTGATGAGCACACCAATTCCGTAAATATCGACGAGAACCCCGTGAACAGCCGTGGTTGGGGCCAGCTTGCTTTCCAAATAGTTGGTCAGGCGGCTGGAAAAACGGGTTGTTTTCAGGGGTGTTCTCAGAACGGGCACGGATTCGCGCTCGGAGGCCTCAATCAGTTCCTTTGGAACCTCCAAGCCCCGGGTGATAATGATGGCCGGGGTGATGTCGGTGCAAAGTCGCTCCATCCTGGATTCCTTATCCCGCTCGGAAAGCCCTTCAAAAAAAGTAAGCTCGGTCATTCCAAGCAGCTGGATCCGTTCGGCAGGATAGTATTCGAAATAACCGGCAATCTCAAGACCCGGCCGAGAAATATCACTCATCATAATCGGGCGGTTAATTCCTTCTTCACCACCGATTAATTCCAAATCAAACTTTTCAAGAATATCCTTGGTACGTACTTTTAACAAGGAAATGTCCTCCTTCAATAATGAAAACTTCAGCTGTTTTCTATGTAAAAACCAATTTCCTCTTATTTTAACATTTTTTTTATAAGAACCATACTTTTGTGGATTAAATGAAAACTCGCCGATTGGCGAGGCCGTCAGGACGAAGACAGAGGCGTAGTTGAATTTATGCGTGCGAAGCTGAGAGAAAAAATTTGGTAAAAATTTTATACTTTCATATTAGCTAAAAAACAAAAGGTCGGATTTGAATCTTTGCACCGTGCAAAACGTCTCTTCGGTGCCTGACACCATTTGGAGAACATAAAAAAGGTGCGGCTGCTTCATATGATATGCTCCCTATAAGGTAGACAGATGAAATAATAAAAATCTGTTTACTTTATTAGGGGGCTTTTTCTATGGCAAAAAGAGTTTACTCAGCACAGGAAAAACATGAGTTAATTGTGGCGTTTGA
>NZ_JAMBOX010000069.1 GCF_023715785.1 Neobacillus niacini | reverse complement strand
ACCCTGCACAGTGTTTGGCGTTGTCACACCCGTACCAACTTGCCACTGATTGCCACTGGGGATAAAGTCCGCTTTGTCGCTGACCCAAATACAGGGCTTGGACGCATTGAAGCGATTTATGATAGACAAAGCATCATCAACCGCCCCGACCGTTACCACAAACTCAAACCCATCGCCGCCAATGTCGATATTCTAGCAGTCGTATTTGCGCCGCTGCCGTTACCGTCTGCCCAGCTGATTGATCGGTATTTGGTGGCTTGCCATCACTCAGACATCACCCCATTGCTGATTTTAAATAAAGCCGATTTGTTGGCAGATGGTAGTCATAGCGAGGTGACAGAGCTACTGTCAGCCTATCAACAGCTTGGCTACGCCACCTTGGTGACCCAATCTAATGGTGATTTAACCCAATTAAAAAACACCGTTGCCGGCAAGAACGTAATTTTTGCTGGTCAATCAGGGG
>NZ_JAMBOX010000068.1 GCF_023715785.1 Neobacillus niacini | reverse complement strand
GGGCACCGGTGTCGTTAAAGACATTGATATGAATAGTAAAAAGATTACCATTTCGCACGAAGCAATCCCTGCGGTGGGCTGGCCTGCAATGACCATGCGCTTCACTTTTGTTAATGCAGACGACGCTATCAATGCCCTGAAAACCGGCAACCATGTCGATTTCTCGTTTATTCAGCAGGGCAATATCTCCTTACTCAAAAGCATTAACGTTACGCAATCCTGATTATCAGTCCGGAGCGAATACATCCAGTGCGCCTGAACATTCATTAAGGGATTACTGTGAATGAATGATCGGGCGCATATGCCAGGTGTTTTGATTTTTCAGCGAGAAATTGTATGGCTTCTTTAAAGATAAAATATGCTGCAATAATTATCAGCAGCCTCATAGCAGGGGGGCTGATATCGGTTACTGCCTGGCAGTATGTAAACTCATCACAAAAAACAGTACAAACCGAACAAAAGGCAC
>NZ_JAMBOX010000067.1 GCF_023715785.1 Neobacillus niacini | reverse complement strand
GCTGACGAGCCTGGTGGCCTCGGTTGTGGTGACGTTACTGACCCCGGCAAGCAGCATGAGCCGCGAGCAGGCGCTGGAGATGATTACCCGCGAGCGTGAAAGCCGCCCAACGCCGCCGCCGCTGCCGATTGGCAAACGTCATACCTCACGCGGGTAAGGGGCAATCATGAACGAGTATATTGCCGTCGATTGGGGCTCCACCCAGCTGCGGGCATGGCGGATGCGTGATGGCGAATGCATCGACAAGCTGAAACTGCCCTGCGGCGTCACGCGTCTGAACGGGCAGCGCGCCGAAGCGGTATTTCAGCAGCAGCTGGCGCCGTGGCGCGGCGACCCCGCGCTGCCGGTGGTGATGGCGGGCATGATCGGCAGCGATGCCGGATGGCAACCGGTGCCTTATCTGGCCTGCCCGCTGGCGCTGGAGGCGCTCAACGGTCAGTTATATGAGGTGGCGGAAAAAGTGTGGAT
>NZ_JAMBOX010000066.1 GCF_023715785.1 Neobacillus niacini | reverse complement strand
ATACTAGCGTTGGTAGTTGCGATATTACACGGCCTGGCCACCACTCGACCGTTCACCGTAATGTTGATATCGGCGCCCTGTGACGTGCTGACGCTCATGGACAGTAACCCCACCAGTAGCGCTCCTGCAAATCGATATTTCATTAAAACCTCCGGTTACTGGAATTCAAGGGTAAAGGTTGCTGTCGCATAAACATGGCCAGCGGTGACTGGTACACGGGTTGCCATCAGCCGCGCATAAAAACCCAAGATATTGGTCTGCCCAGGTGTCAAATTCGTCCAAGCGATTGATGATGCAGCCGCATTTATGGGCAGCATCGTTTGCTGATTGTCCAGGATCTGTACCGCCATCCCCGATGCGGCAAAAGCATCACTATCGATTTTTAAAAGTTTGTCATTATTGCTATCCGGAGTGCCGGTAAAGCCAACTTTCACTGCCGTAGCCGAGCTGCCGCAAGGTGATAACACGA
>NZ_JAMBOX010000065.1 GCF_023715785.1 Neobacillus niacini | reverse complement strand
CCAGCGGGGAGAAATCGTCATCGACGAGCGTGGCACCACCTCAGCCCCCGGAATCTTCGCCGCCGGTGACTGCACCACTCAGCCGTACAAGCAGATCATCATCTCGATGGGGGCCGGCGCCACCGCTGCTCTAGGCGCCTTCGACCACCTCATCCGTCAAAATCCGACACAGAACTGAGGCCGTGTGAACCTTCATGATCTGCGGTATTTCGTCGCCCTGGCCGAAGAACACCACTTCGGCCGGGCTGCGGCGTCATGCGGTGTCAGCCAGCCCACCCTCTCAACTCAAATCCCCCGGCTCGAGAACGAGCTCGGCGTGGTGCTGGCCGTGAGGGTGGGACGACGCATCGAGATCACCCCAGTGGGGGAACGCATCGCCCAAGCTGCCCGTGACATGCTGGTGCTATCCGACGACATCCGGACCATGGCGCGGGAGGAAGCCGACCGGATGACCCTCCAGCTGAGGGTCGGGG
>NZ_JAMBOX010000064.1 GCF_023715785.1 Neobacillus niacini | reverse complement strand
CCTGGTTAACAGCATAGAAACCGCCTAATTTATTCCTGAAATTGATGATGCGTTGAGATAACTTACTGCCAATGCCCGGCAAGGCAATCCAGCTACTGCTGTCGGAATTGTTTATATCAACAGTTGAATATGTTTTACGGGTTTCGTATTTTTTTCCTTCCGAAAAATCATTGGAATACTTATTCGCAGATAATTCATCCGAAGTTGCGGTAATACGTACGTAGGGCACTAGTCTTTCCGCCTCATCCGGGAAAAGACCCCATATCTTCTTAATATCTTCGGGCTGACGAAACTTTCCACCCTTGTTTCTGAAATTGAGAATTGTAGCCACGGTTTTGTCCCGCAGGCCCAGTTTCTTCCAGCCTTCTGCTTCCAAAGTGTTTGGATCAAAGTAAAACAGCGTTCCTTTTTTGGGAGATGGGTAACGGTTGTAGTTGCTGCCGGGAGGATGATCATAGGGCCGTTCATCATCC
>NZ_JAMBOX010000063.1 GCF_023715785.1 Neobacillus niacini | reverse complement strand
ACGTAAATAGCGAGGAACAGGTGCGGCAGCGCATAGGAGACAATCAGGCTCGCTGAAGAGTAAATAATATTGAGGTTAAACAGCAGGTAAGCCAGCGGGGCGGTGACAAACACCACCCTGGGCAGCGCGAACTGGTAGTAGAGCATGGCGCTGAGATAGCACAAGCGCTGCTGAAAAGTCAGCCCGCGGCCAAACAGCGGATTATCGACGCGGAAAATCTGCGTCATCCCGCGCGCCCAGCGGGTACGCTGGATGACGTGCACCACCAGGCGTTCAGTAGCGAGGCCTGCGGCCAGTGGGATATCGAGAAAGGCCGACTTCCACCCCAGACGCTGAAACTTCAGCGCCGTATGAGCATCTTCGGTCACCGTTTCGACGGCGAAACCGCCGATCTGCGCCAGCGCCTCGCGACGGATCACCGCGCAGGAGCCGCAGAAAAAGGTGGCGTTCCAGTTGTCGTTCCCCTGCTGAAT
>NZ_JAMBOX010000062.1 GCF_023715785.1 Neobacillus niacini | reverse complement strand
CGATAGGCCTTCTTTCATGGGGGAGCAGCGGCGGGCATGACTAGGTCTCGGCGCGCCTCGTGCAGTCGGATGAGGCTACCAATCGCGAGCGGGGCGGACCGAGGCCCGCCCTAGAACTCGTGCGAGTGGGGTGCGGCAACGCACGGCCTTGCTCCCGCGCGAGGGAGCTTCGGGACTGCTGCACGATCAGGTGACAGGGTGAGGGTCACGTCGAACTGTCACCAGATCGTGCAGCAGTCCCGACGGGCAAAAAGCGAAGCTGTACGAGGCTGGCACTGGAGTCGAGCGCGTAACGCTTGGAACCGGTTCAAGGAGCAGCCGTAAACGAAACGCGGTGCCCCGTCCCTCGCGAGACGGGCCACCGCGTTTCAAACGGGCAGGGTCAGGTGAGGCGGCGAACTCGTACAGGCCGGTTCATGCCAACGACGAGCATTCGATTATGGCGATCTACCACCACTTCAGGCCTGTATGAGTAC
>NZ_JAMBOX010000061.1 GCF_023715785.1 Neobacillus niacini | reverse complement strand
CACTCTATCATGCCGTCATGACAAAACCAGTGCGTCACTACGCAGAACGATTTAACGAAAGGTGCGTCAGCCACAGGCGGGTGTCGAACTCCAGCTGGTGGTACTGCGGCTCCATATGGCAGCACAGCTGATAAAAAGCCTTGTTGTGATCCTTCTCTTTCAGATGCGCCAGTTCATGAACCACGATCATCCGCAGAAAGGCTTCCGGCGCGTCGCGAAATACCGTCGCCACGCGAATTTCCGCTTTAGCTTTCAGCTTACCGCCCTGCACGCGGGAAATGGCGGTATGCAGGCCGAGCGCATTGTTCAGCACGTGGATCTTACTGTCATACATCACTTTGTTGATCGGCGCCGCGCCGCGCAGAAAGCGGTTTTTCAAGTCCTGGGTGTACTGATACAGCGCTTTATCGCTGTTAACGTCGTGCCCTTGCGGATAGCGCTTTTGCAGCACCTCGCCGAGGCGGCCTTGCTCGATTA
>NZ_JAMBOX010000060.1 GCF_023715785.1 Neobacillus niacini | reverse complement strand
ATGTCGTACTGGCCGGCGGGCTGCCGCCGGGCGGGGCGATCGAGCGGATCAAGACGTCGGGCGCCAAGGTGCTGTGCTTTCCGCCGACGCTGCCGTTCGCGAAGAAGCTGATTCGCTCGGGCGTCGATGCGCTGGTGATCGAGGGGATGGAGGCGGGCGGCCATATCGGTCCGGTCTCGACCAGCGTTCTCGCCCAGGAGATGCTGCCCGAGATCGCCGCGCAATTGCCCGTGTTCGTCGCCGGCGGGATCGGCCGTGGCGAGGCGATCGCCGGCTATCTCGAGATGGGTGCCGCCGGCGTCCAACTCGGAACGCGCTTCGTCTGCGCGGCCGAGAGCATCGCCCATCCCAATTTCAAGAAGGCGTTTATCCGTGCCTCTGCACGCGACGCGGTCGCCAGCGTCCAGATCGATCCGCGCCTGCCGGTCATCCCGGTGCGCGCGCTCAAGAATGCCGGGGCGGACCTGTTCACGGCGAAGC
>NZ_JAMBOX010000005.1 GCF_023715785.1 Neobacillus niacini | reverse complement strand
CCTTCATCGGCAATCGCAACAGCTATTTTTTCCTTTGATACGTCTAAACCTACATATTTTATGGTATCCTTCATAATAACTAGCTCCTTTCGTATTGCAGCTCTGATTTGGTTTGTTTTTCCAGTAACCATTCTAACCAAATTAACCTACGTATTTACGAGTAGGAGCTAGTTTCGTTCATGATAACTCGGCGCAAGCGCCTGCGGGGTCTCCCACTGCCCCGTACTCCCGCAGGAGTCTTCGTGCCTTCCGCGCAAATCAACAGGCCCATTAGCAGGGACAATTTTTTCAATAAAATCGGTATTTCAGATTCTAATAAACAAAAAATTGCCGAGAAATATAGCCTTTCTCGACAATCTGTACAGGCGAAAGCCTGTTTTTATTATGTTAATAAAATAATTTGCAGGCATACGATTATTTTTCTTACAACACACCTCCATACGCACAGAAAAATTTTAATATAAATATAATTATTGCTTTATGGTAGACAAGGTTTCAGTCATTATATAAAATGAAAACGGAGTCAATTTTTTGAACAGTTTGATTAGGAGGATGGGAAATGAATATCCATGAGTATCAGGGGAAGGAAATCCTCAGAAAATATGGGGTAATGGTTCCAAACGGAAAAGTGGCTTTTACTGTTGAAGAAGCAGTTGAAGCGGCGAAAGAGCTTGGCACTCAAGTATGTGTCGTCAAAGCGCAAATCCACGCAGGCGGACGGGGAAAAGCCGGCGGCGTAAAGGTTGCGAAAAATCTTGATGAGGTTCGTACATATGCAAGTGAAATTCTTGGGAAAACCTTGGTGACCCACCAAACGGGTCCTGAAGGGAAAGAAGTAAAGCGCCTGTTAATTGAAGAAGGCTGCGATATTAAGAAAGAATACTATATTGGTCTTGTTTTGGACCGTGCCACTTCCCGGGTGGTGTTAATGGGTTCTGAAGAAGGCGGAACAGAGATTGAAGAAGTTGCCGCAAAGACTCCAGAGAAAATTTTTAAAGAAGAAATTGACCCGGTTCTTGGCTTGATGCCATACCAGGCACGCCGACTGGCGTTCAATATTAATATACCAAAAGAATTGGTCAATCAAGCGGTCAAATTCATGACAGGTTTATATACTGCTTACATTGAAAAAGATTGTTCCATCGCTGAAATCAACCCATTGGTTGTGACCGGCGACGGCAAAGTTATGGCGCTGGATGCCAAATTGAATTTTGATTCCAATGCCTTGTACCGTCAAAAGGATGTTTTGGAATATCGTGACCTGGAAGAAGAAGATCCAAAGGAAATCGAAGCATCCAAGTATGATTTAAGCTATATTGCCTTAGATGGAAATATCGGCTGTATGGTAAACGGTGCCGGCCTTGCAATGGCGACTATGGACATTGTCAAGCACTACGGCGGTGACCCCGCCAACTTCCTTGATGTTGGGGGCGGTGCTACAGCTGAGAAGGTTACAGAAGCATTTAAAATTATCCTTTCTGATCCAAACGTAAAAGGTATTTTTGTTAATATCTTCGGCGGTATCATGAAATGTGATGTTATTGCCGAGGGTGTTGTCGAGGCGGCGAAACAGGTCGGACTATCTATTCCGCTTGTAGTCCGTTTGGAGGGTACGAATGTGGACTTGGGCAAGAAAATCCTTGCTGAATCTAGTCTTAACATCGTTGCTGCTGAATCGATGGCTGACGGCGCACAAAAAATCGTCGAATTAGTAAAATAGGATCTCAAGAAAGGGGAATTAACGTGAGCGTTTTTATTAATAAAGATACGAAAGTTATTGTTCAAGGGATTACAGGCGGAACCGCCCGTTTCCATACAAAACAGATGCTTGAATATGGCACCAAAATTGTCGGCGGCACTTCACCGGGCAAGGGCGGCCAGGAAGTAGAAGGCGTTCCTGTCTTCAATACAGTTAAAGAAGCTGTAGATGCAACCGGCGCAAACGCTTCTGTTATCTATGTTCCGGCTCCATTCGCAGCAGACTCGATTATCGAAGCGGTCGATGCTGAATTGGATTTGGTTATCTGTATCACAGAGCATATTCCGGTTCTTGATATGGTTAAAGTGAAGCGTTACATGGAAGGCAAAAAGACCCGATTGGTCGGCCCTAACTGCCCTGGTGTGATTACGGCTGATGAATGTAAAATCGGCATCATGCCTGGCTACATCCATACAAAAGGCCATGTAGGAGTTGTTTCACGCTCTGGTACATTGACCTATGAAGCGGTTCATCAATTGACTCAGGCCGGCGTCGGCCAGACTACCGCAGTCGGCATCGGCGGCGACCCAGTCAATGGCACAAACTTCATCGATGTGTTAAAGGCGTTTAATGAAGACCCTGAAACCTATGCTGTGATCATGATTGGGGAAATCGGCGGAACGGCGGAAGAAGAAGCGGCACAATGGGTAAAAGCAAACATGACCAAGCCTGTTGTCGGCTTTATCGGCGGCCGCACTGCACCTCCAGGCAAGCGCATGGGCCATGCCGGCGCGATTATTTCTGGCGGTAAAGGGACAGCTGACGAAAAAATCCGCGTCATGAATGAGTGCGGAATCAAAGTGGCTGAAACCCCTTCCGTTATGGGTGAAACTTTAATTGAAGTGTTAAAAGAAAAAGGGTTATATGAAAAGTGCAAAACCCACTAAAATAGTATTTTTCAACTAACGAAACTAGCAGATAGTCCCCTCATATTCTGAGGGGCTATTTCTATAGATTAAAAACAAAAAGGAGGAAAACTTTTGTGAATGAATTTAATGAAAAACTGATTGCATTGCTGCATTATCCGACTATTTCGTGGAGTACCGTTTTCCAGATCTTGAAAAGAGACCCCACACTCGACACCCTTCACCCCTATCAATCATCTGAACAGCTGAAGATGGCCTTCCCCTCCACCGGTAATCTTGCCACTGAGCCTTCAAATGAATCCTTTTATCCCGAAATCATTCATGAACAAATTCGTCAATACAAAACAAATGACATTACGGTCATTACGATTTTTGATAAACAATACCCAAAATATTTGAAAGAAATTTATCAGCCGCCATGGGCCCTGTTTGCCAAGGGGGATTTATCACTTCTGGAAAAAGAGCCAAAACTGGCTGTTGTGGGTTCAAGGGAGGCGACCCAGTATGGCAAAAATGCCATTCGCAGCTTATTTCCGGAACTAATTGAAAATGGTATCGTCATTGTCAGCGGGTTGGCGAAGGGAATTGATACTCTTGCCCATGAGCATGCCATTAAAAATAATGGCCGGACCATTGCTGTTATTGCGGGTGGTTTATATCATATCTACCCAAAGGAAAATGTGAAACTTGCTAAGGAAATGATGAACACCCAGCTGATCGTCTCAGAATACCCACCTGACACGATGCCGCAGCGTTGGCATTTTCCAGCAAGGAATCGAATTATTAGCGGAATGTCCCAAGGAACGTTTATTATAGAAGCAAAAAGAAAAAGCGGTTCGCTGATTACGGCCAATTACGCTGTAAATGAAGGGCGGGAAGTATTTTCGCTGCCAGGGAGCATCTTTAATCCTTGTTCAGTCGGAGCGAATGATTTAATTCAGCAGGGGGCAAAACTTGTAACGAATGCCGGGGATATTTTGGTTGAATTAAGATGAAACTGCTTTTAAAGAAAAAAATTTAAACGTTTTTGCAGGGTTTTTTGAATAAATGAAGAAAAAGTAGCTTAAAATGGTTGAAATTATTTCTAATTTGTATTACATTTTCCAACAGATGTTCGAAAAATAGAATATATGAAAATTGGTAAAATATGAATGTAAATAAACTATTATTGAAAATAAATTTGGGATATGGGAGTTTTGTCAAGTATTTCTGCAAGTAATTTTGTAAATAAATATAAAAAACTTCTAAATGGTAAGCATCTTAAGAACAGGCTTTTGCCGAATTCAAGGCGCTTTCACACTTCCCTCTTTGAAGGAGGATTTTGATATGTCAGATTTTCTGGTAATCGTAGAATCGCCAGCAAAAGCGAAAACGATTGAACGATACTTAGGAAAAAAATATAAAGTAAAAGCATCGATGGGGCATGTGATCGACCTGCCCCGCAGTCAAACCGGGATTGATGTAGAAAATGGGTTTCAGCCAAAATATATAACCATTCGCGGAAAAGGCCCTGTGCTTAAAGAATTAAAAACAGCGGCCAAAAAGGCGAAAAAAGTCTATCTAGCAGCCGACCCTGACCGCGAAGGGGAAGCTATTGCCTGGCATTTGGCCCATAGCCTCGGTGTTGATACGGAATCGGAATGCCGCGTGGTCTTTAATGAAATCACGAAAGATGCCATTAAAGAATCATTTAAGCACCCGCGTCCAATCAATAAGGACTTGGTTGATGCGCAACAGGCCCGCAGAATCCTTGACCGCCTTGTCGGTTATAATATCAGCCCATTGTTATGGAAAAAGGTAAAAAAGGGCCTTAGTGCGGGAAGGGTACAATCTGTTGCAGTGAGATTAATTATTGATCGGGAAAAGGAAATACAGGCCTTTGTTCCAGAGGAATATTGGACGATTGAAGCCGATCTTTTAAAAGGAAATGAACAATTTCGTGCGAGTTTTAATACATTGGCCGGTCAGGAAAAGACAGAACTGCGTTCAGAGCAAGAGATGCAAAATATTTTGCGGCAAATGGACGGCAATAAATACAAGGTCATCTCGGTAACGAAAAAGGAAAGGAAAAGGAATCCGGCACCACCGTTTACGACTTCCTCCTTACAGCAGGAAGCTGCCAGGAAACTAAACTTCCGTGCCAAGAAAACAATGATGCTTGCCCAACAGCTATATGAAGGGATTGAGCTAGGAAAAGAAGGAACGGTTGGTCTCATAACTTATATGAGAACCGATTCAACGAGAATATCTGAAGTGGCACAAACCGAAGCCGCCGATTATATTAAAACCACCTATGGCGAAAACTACCTAAAGGTTGAACAGAGAAAAGAAAAAAAGCAGACAAATGCCCAGGATGCCCACGAGGCTGTACGGCCGACAAGCACCTATAGAGACCCAAATAGTTTAAAGGATTTCTTATCAAGGGATCAGCTCAGGCTGTATAAATTAATATGGGAACGATTTCTAGCCAGCCAAATGGCCCAAGCTGTAATGGATACCATGAGCGTGGATTTGCAAAATGGAAACGCCATTTTTCGAGCAAACGGATCGAAAATAAAGTTTCCAGGTTTTATGAAGCTGTACGTCGAGGGTTCCGATGACCAAGTCGAAGAAATCAATAAAATGCTTCCAGACCTGAATGAAGGTGACGAAGTATTCCAAAAGGACATCGAGCCAAAGCAGCATTTTACCCAGCCGCCGCCACGGTATACAGAGGCAAGATTGGTCAAGACGCTTGAGGAACTTGGAATTGGAAGGCCGTCTACCTACGCACCGACCTTGGATACCATTCAAAAGCGCAGCTATGTCGCCTTGGATAATAAGCGCTTTGTACCGACGGAACTTGGGATCATTATTAATGAGATATTAATGGAGTTCTTCCCAGAGATCCTTGATGTGGAATTTACTGCGAAAATGGAACAGGGTTTGGATTATATTGAAGAAGGAAAAATTCCTTGGGTCCGGGTTCTTGATGAATTTTACAAGGATTTCAAAATCCATTTGGAAAAAGCGGAGAAAGAAATGCAGGAAGTGGAAATCAAGGATGAGCCTGCAGGCGAGGATTGCGAGAATTGCGGCCATCCAATGGTGTTCAAAATGGGCCGTTATGGCAAATTTATGGCCTGCAGCAATTTTCCTGATTGCCGAAATACAAAACCAATCGTAAAAGAAATCGGCGTCACCTGCCCTAATTGTAAAGAAGGCACAATCGTTGAACGAAAGAGCAAGAAAAAGCGGCTGTTTTATGGCTGCAGCCGGTACCCAGATTGCGATTTCCTTTCATGGGATAAGCCGCTGCCTAGAAGCTGTCCGAAATGCGAAGGTCTCCTTGTTGAAAAGAAATTGAAAAAGGGAGTCCAGGTGCAATGCGTTTCGTGTGATTATAAAGAGGAACCGCAAAGCTAAGGAGTGGGCGCTGCTCACTCTTTTTAATTTTTAAAAACATAAAACTTTTTTCTGTTTCAATCGTATAGTACAATGCAAGATGGACTAAATTCAGGGAAAGTTAAATTTATAGATACTTTTTTCGAAAAGTGGAAGTTTTTCAGGAGGTCAACATGAAAGATATAACTGTAAACGTAATTGGTGCCGGGCTCGCCGGAAGTGAAGCGGCTTGGCAGATTGCCAAACGCGGTGTCAAGGTCCGTCTTTATGAAATGCGTCCGGTAAAACAAACGCCGGCCCATCATACTGATAAATTTGCCGAACTGGTATGCAGCAACTCACTGAGAGCCAACACATTGACAAACGCGGTTGGTGTTTTAAAAGAAGAAATGAGACGACTTGATTCGGTCATTATTGCCGCTGCCGATGCCTGTGCCGTTCCTGCAGGCGGCGCGCTCGCGGTAGACCGCCATGAATTCGCCGCGAAAGTAACGGAGATGGTCAAGAATCATGAAAATGTTACAATAATTAATGAAGAGGTAACCGATATTCCTGAAGGACCGACGGTTATTGCCACCGGTCCGTTAACAAGCCCGGATTTGTCGGCTAAGCTTAAGAGCTTGACCGGCGAGGACTATCTTTATTTCTATGATGCGGCAGCTCCAATTATTGAAAAAGAAAGCATTGACATGGACAAGGTGTATTTAAAATCCCGTTATGATAAAGGCGAAGCGGCTTACTTGAATTGTCCGATGACGGAGGAAGAGTTTAACCGGTTTTATGAGGCGCTTGTAGCAGCGGAAACTGTCCCGTTAAAGGAATTTGAGAAAGAAGTCTTCTTTGAAGGCTGTATGCCGATTGAAGTTATGGCAGCAAGGGGTCCGAAAACGATGCTGTTTGGCCCGTTAAAGCCGGTCGGCCTGGAGGACCCAAAGACAGGAAAACGTCCGTTTGCCGTTGTCCAGCTTCGTCAGGATGATGCGGCGGGAACGTTGTATAATATTGTCGGTTTTCAGACACATCTAAAGTGGGGGCCGCAAAAAGAGGTCATTCAATTGATCCCGGGTCTTGAAAATGCCGAGATTGTTCGTTATGGTGTCATGCACCGCAATACTTTTATCAATTCTCCAAAAGTGTTAAAGGCTACTTATCAATTTAGAAATCGTGAAGATTTATTTTTTGCTGGGCAAATGACCGGTGTGGAAGGTTATGTGGAATCTGCCGCAAGCGGGCTGATTGCCGGCTTGAATGCGGCACGGTTGGTAAAGGGGCTCGAGACCGTGGAATTCCCGGCAGAAACTGCGATTGGCAGCATGGCTCGCTATATTACAAGTGCTAACCCAAATAATTTTCAGCCAATGAACGCCAATTTCGGGTTATTTCCAGAATTGCCGGCAAAGATCAAAGGGAAACAGGAACGTAATTTGCAGCATGCAAATCGGGCCCTGGAAACAATTCAGAACTTTGTGAAGGTTTTGTAAAATTTATTGCAAGGGCTATGGAAGTATGATACTATTTAGTAGCCCTTGTGAATTGACTAGATTTTATAATTGTGAATGTTTTATTAAACTTGGTTGGCAGCTATTTACAAAGTGGAACATATTCCCTCAAAATACAAATGAATATTATCATAATGGAATCAGTGCTTTCATTTTGTTCATAATTGAACAAGATGAAAAAAACGTTTAATCCTTTTTGACAAAGGGAATAATTGGTTACAGTTTTCATAACTTTCTCTGTAGACAGATTTTTTACATAGTTTGTGTACTCGAAACCGAAACTCCAAAAGGAGGAATTTCTTATGGAACAATTCCATGCCACCACGATATTTGCGATCCATCATAATGGGCAATGCGCGATGTCGGGTGATGGTCAGGTTACAATGGGCAATGCAGTTGTGATGAAACACACAGCAAGAAAGGTAAGGAAGATATTTAATGGAAAGGTATTAGCCGGTTTCGCGGGTTCGGTTGCCGATGCTTTCACCTTGTTTGAACTGTTTGAAGGAAAACTGGAGGAATTTAACGGCAACCTTCAAAGGGCGGCGGTTGAGCTGGCCAAAGAGTGGAGAAGCGATAAAGTCCTTAGAAAGCTTGAAGCTATGCTGATTGTGATGAATCGTGACAGTTTACTATTGGTGTCAGGAACCGGTGAGGTAATCGAACCGGACGACGGAATACTAGCAATTGGCTCGGGTGGCAATTATGCATTGGCCGCAGGCCGTTCGCTTAAGAAATATGCGGGCGACCATTTAAATGCCAAGGAAATTGCCAAGGCAGCTTTGGAAATTGCTGCCGAGATTTGTGTCTATACAAACCATAATATTATCGTTGAAGAAATATGAGGGAGGAGGCTGAAAGTTAATGGCAAGAACCACCAATTTAACCCCCCGGCAAATTGTTGAGAAACTTGATCAATATATTATCGGCCAAAAGGATGCAAAGAAAGCTGTTGCGGTCGCACTTCGAAATCGCTACAGACGGGGATTGCTCAACGAAAAGCTCCGTGATGAAATTATCCCGAAAAATATTTTAATGATTGGTCCTACTGGTGTCGGGAAAACCGAAATCGCAAGAAGAATTGCCAAGATTGTTGGCGCGCCGTTTATAAAAGTGGAAGCAACCAAATTTACTGAGGTCGGCTATGTCGGCCGTGATGTTGAATCCATGGTACGTGACCTCGCTGAAACATCAGTTCGTCTCGTAAAGGAAGAGCGGATGCAAAGCGTAAAGGAACGGGCTGAGGAGAATGCCAACAGCAGACTCGTTGATTTGTTAGTGCCGTCTGCAAAAAAATCAACGGCTTATAAAAATCCGCTTGAGATGTTATTCGGCGGCGGAAACCAAACTCAGGACCAGGACACGCAGCAAGAGGATTATTCCGTTCATGAAAAACGCAAAATCGTCCGGGAACAGCTTGCACTTGGCCAATTGGAAGAGCAAATGGTAACGGTTGAGGTGGAAGAGCAAGCGCCATCCATGTTCGACCTGCTGCAAGGTTCCGGGATGGAGCAGATGGGCATGAACATGCAGGACGCCCTCGGCAGCTTTATGCCGAAGAAACGCAAAAAGCGAAAGCTGACGGTTCGTGAGGCAAGGAAAGTATTGACGAATGAAGAGGCCGCCAAGCTGATTGATATGGATGAGGTAACTGCCGAAGCTGTTTACCGTACTGAGCAAAACGGAATCATTTTTATCGATGAAATCGATAAAATTGCCAGCCGCAATACAGGCGGGTCATCGGCAGACGTTTCTAGGGAAGGTGTCCAGCGGGACATTTTACCTGTTGTCGAAGGCTCTACGGTCGTGACAAAATACGGCCCTGTCAAAACCGACCACGTATTGTTTATTGCTGCCGGCGCATTTCATATGGCTAAACCGTCGGATTTAATCCCGGAGCTGCAGGGACGCTTCCCAATCAGAGTCGAGCTTACAAAGCTGACAGTTGAGGATTTCTTCAGGATTTTAATCGAGCCAGATAACGCTTTAATAAAACAATATCAAGCATTATTGGAAACAGAAGGTATACAAATTGAATTTTCTGACGATGCTATTCGTAGGATTGCGGAAGTAGCGTTTGAAGTCAATCAAAATACCGATAATATTGGAGCAAGACGCCTTCATACGATATTGGAAAAATTGCTAGAAGACCTATCCTTTGAAGCACCGGATATCACGATGGAGAAAATCACGATCACGCCGCAATATGTTGATGAAAAGCTAGGGGCGATTTCTAAAAACAAAGACTTAAGTCAATTCATTTTATAGTCATAATCGACGCCCTTTTATTCTTGTTGCCCTAATACGTTGTAATTATCGTATTATCAAATAAAAAAATTAATAATGGCTGTAGTTATTTAGGAGGAAGAAACAGATGGATTTACTATCAAAAACAAGAAGAATTAATGTGTTATTGCAAAAAGCTGCAGGTAAGCCGGTAAACTTTAAAGAAATGGCTGATACCCTAAGCGAGACAATCGAAGCAAACGTTTATATCGTAAGCCGCCGCGGGAAACTTTTGGGATTTTCAATTTACCAGCAAATTGAAAATGAACGCATGAAGAAGATGTTTGAAGACCGCCAATTCCCTGAAGAATATACCAACAGTTTATTTAATATTACCGAGACGTCTTCAAACCTCGATATCGAAAGCCAATATACCGCTTTCCCAGTGGAAAACAGAGATTTATTCCGTGAAGGACTGACAACGATTGTTCCGATTATTGGCGGCGGGGAACGCCTCGGCACGCTAATTCTAGCCCGTCTGCATGACAAGTTTAATGACGATGACCTTATTCTTGGTGAATATGGCGCAACCGTAGTCGGCATGGAGATTTTACGTGAAAAATCGGAAGAAATTGAAGAGGAAGCAAGAAGCAAAGCGGTTGTTCAAATGGCGATTAGCTCATTATCCTATAGCGAATTGGAAGCCATTGAACATATTTTTGAAGAGCTTAACGGTCATGAAGGACTTTTGGTTGCTTCAAAGATTGCCGATCGCGTTGGAATTACCCGTTCCGTCATTGTTAACGCATTAAGAAAGCTTGAAAGCGCCGGAGTTATTGAATCACGTTCCCTTGGCATGAAAGGGACCTATATCAAAGTTCTAAACGACAAGTTTCTTGTTGAACTGGATAAACTGAAATCTCATTAATTTATTCTGTGAAAAAAATTCCCAGCAGCGGTTGGGAATTTTTTTCGCACCTAAACCTTGATTGTTTAAAAACCATGTGCTATATTATTTGATGGTGTTAATACACACGCTTGTTGATTTAGGCAGATGGTGCTAAAATTTTAGTTTCTGTTTAAAAATGAGACGAGCGGAGGAAAATAAAACCACTAGGAGGAAAAATCATGTCAGTCATTTCAATGAAGCAATTGCTTGAAGCTGGTGTACACTTCGGACACCAAACTCGCCGTTGGAATCCTAAGATGAAGAAATACATCTTCACTGAGCGTAACGGCATCTACATTATCGACCTTCAAAAGACAGTCAAGAAGGTTGAAGAAGCTTACAACTGGGTAAAGGATCTTGCTGCTAACGGCGGTACAATGCTTTTCGTTGGTACAAAGAAACAAGCTCAGGACTCTGTTAAAGAAGAAGCAGAACGTTCCGGTATGTACTATGTAAACCAACGCTGGTTAGGCGGAACTTTAACAAACTTCGAAACCATCCAAAAGCGTATCGGCCGCTTAAAAGATATTGAGAGAATGGCTGAAGACGGCACTTTTGATGTATTGCCGAAGAAAGAAGTTGTTCAATTAAAGAAAGAACAAGAACGCCTTGAAAAATTCCTTGGCGGAATTAAAGATATGAAACAGCTTCCAGATGCATTATTCATCATCGACCCTCGTAAAGAGCGCATTGCAGTTGCTGAAGCGAAGAAATTAAACATTCCTATCGTAGGCATTGTTGATACAAACTGCGATCCGGATGAAATCGATGTAGTAATTCCTGCTAACGATGATGCAATCCGTGCGGTTAAACTATTAACTGGCAAAATGGCAGATGCGATCCTTGAAGCAAAGCAAGGCGAAGAGGTAGCTGTAGAAGCCTAATAGCGTGTACTGATAAAAAGGTGATAAGAGGGAGACCCTTTATCACCTTTTTTTAAAGAATGAAAGTTTTTTCTTCACACTCATTGGTAAAGATAGGAATACATAGTAAAATTAAGGAGGAAATGTAGTTATGGCAATTACTGCTCAAATGGTTAAGGAACTACGTGAAAAAACAGGCGCAGGTATGATGGATTGTAAAAAGGCTCTTACTGAAACAAATGGCGATATGGACAAAGCCATCGATTACCTTCGCGAAAAAGGCATTGCAAAAGCAGCGAAGAAAGCGGATCGTATTGCTGCAGAAGGATTGACTTCCATTTTAACAGAAGGTAACGAAGCTGTTATTCTTGAAGTGAACTCCGAAACTGATTTCGTTGCGAAAAACGAAGGTTTCCAAACGCTTGTAAAGGAACTTGGCCAACATTTATTAAAGAATAAGCCTGCAACTGTTGAAGAGGCATTGACACAAACAATGGAAAATGGAGCAATTGTTAATGACTATATTAATGCTGCAGTAGCTAAAATTGGAGAAAAATTAACACTTCGCCGTTTTACAGTTGTTTCAAAAACAGATAACGATGCATTTGGCGCATACCTTCACATGGGCGGCCGTATCTCTGTATTAACTGTTCTTGTAGGAACAACTGATTCTGATGCTGCTAAAGACGTTTCCATGCACATTGCTGCATTAAATCCTAAATATGTTTCTCGTGACCAAGTATCTCAAGAAGAAGTTGAGCATGAGCGTCAAGTATTAACTCAGCAAGCCCTTAATGAAGGCAAGCCGGAAAATATCGTCGCAAAAATGGTCGAAGGCCGTCTTGGTAAATACTTTGAGGATGTATGTTTGCTTGACCAGACATTTGTTAAAAACCCTGATCAAAAAGTGCGTCAGTTTGTTGAATCAAAAGGCGGCACTGTTCGTGAATTTATCCGCTACGAAGTAGGCGAAGGTATTGAAAAGCGCGAAGATAACTTTGCTGAAGAAGTTATGAACCAAGTAAATAAGAAATAGTCAATTATTCTTGGCCTGCAAAACTTGTTAATTAATTGATTTTGAATAGGGAACACGCAGTGTTCCCTATTTTTAAAGGTTATGAAAAATGATCATTCTTTTTTACGGAGGTTTATATGAGCAATCCTATGTATAAGCGTGTTGTTTTAAAATTAAGCGGAGAAGCCCTGGCAGGTGATTCGGGCTTTGGAATTAAACCTTCTGTAATCAAATCGATTGCCATTCAAGTAAAAGAAATTGCTGAGCTGGGAGTAGAGGTTGCCGTAGTTGTTGGCGGCGGAAACATATGGCGAGGCAAAATCGGAAGCGAAATGGGAATGGACAGGGCCACTGCCGATTATATGGGAATGTTGGCAACGGTGATGAATTCCTTGGCATTGCAGGATAGTTTGGAGCAATTAGGCATCGAATCTCGCGTTCAAACTTCTATTGAAATGCGCCAGGTTGCAGAACCATACATAAGACGCCGGGCAATTAGACACTTGGAAAAGAAACGTGTTGTCATTTTTGCTGCCGGTACTGGAAACCCGTACTTTTCAACTGATACAACAGCGGCATTAAGGGCAGCAGAAATTGATGCCGAAGTGATACTAATGGCGAAAAATAATGTTGATGGCGTATATTCCGCGGATCCTAAGGTTGACGCGAATGCCACCAAATATGATGATTTATCATTCTTGGATGTAATCAAGGAAGGTTTGGCCGTTATGGATTCGACCGCATCTTCCTTATGTATGGATAATGATATCCCATTGATTGTCTTCTCGATTATGGAACAGGGAAATATAAAGCGGGCAGTCATGGGCGAAAAAATTGGAACAATCGTTAGGGGGAAATAATAATGGCAAAGCAAGTCATCAATTCTGCAAAAGAAAGAATGACAAAAGGAATTCAAGCCTATACTCGTGAGCTTGCCAGCATTCGTGCAGGCAGGGCAAGCGCATCGCTTTTGGACCGAATTACGGTTGATTATTACGGCGCGCCTACTCCAGTCAACCAAATGGCATCGATTTCTACGCCGGAGGCGCGACTGCTTGTCATTCAGCCATATGACAAGACGATTTTGGGCGATATTGAAAAGGCAATCTTAAAGTCTGATTTGGGAATAAATCCTACCAATGATGGCTCAGTCATCCGAATTGCCATTCCTCAGTTAACCGAGGAACGCCGCAAAGAGCTGGTTAAGGTAGTGAAAAAGGAATCAGAAGAAGCAAAGGTAGCGATCCGCAATATTCGCCGTGATGCCAATGACGAATTGAAAAAGCTTGAAAAAAATGGTGAGATTACTGAGGACGCCCTTCGCGGTTATTCCGACGATATCCAAAAGCTTACGGATGAACATATCTCAAAAATTGACCAAATCACCAAAGACAAAGAAAAAGAAATTATGGAAGTATAAACAGGCGAAAAGACCCTCTTTTTAGGGGGTTTTTTCACTATCTAAAAGCATTGTTCAATTTCGACCGCGTCTATTAAAAGTTGTCTGAACATTATTCTTATTTCCTCAATATTTACATAAGTATTTTAAAGAGATATCTTTTTTCATTTTTGGTATGATATAGGCATGCTACATTTTTTTATAATACATACGATGACTAACTCGTCAACGGAATCATCTATTATCGGAGGAAATGATCAATTAATTGGAGGAGCAATAGTATGTTAAATAAAATAAAACTCTGGAAGAACCAAAACAACTCTTCCACTCTCCGAGATAAAATAGAGGAAATAAAAAAACTGCCTGTTCCCGAGCATGTTGCCATCATTATGGACGGTAATGGCAGGTGGGCAAAAAAACGGGCCCTTCCCCGTGTTGCCGGTCATTATGAAGGGATGAAGGTTGTCCGAAAAACAACAATGCTTGCCAATGATTTGGGAATAAAGGTGTTAACCTTATATGCGTTTTCAACCGAGAATTGGAAACGGCCAAAAAATGAAGTGGATTATTTGATGAAGCTTCCGGAGGAATTTTTAGGTTCTTACCTCCCTGAATTGGTGGCAAACAATGTTCAAGTGAAAATGATGGGATATAAGGATCAGCTTCCGGATCATACGTTAAGGGCAATCAATAATGCGATGGAGCAAACGAAGAATAATACCGGGCTCGTGTTAAACTTCGCCTTAAATTATGGTAGCAGGGCCGAAATTCTTGATGCGGTTAAGCAAGTCTTAAATGAATACAAAAGTGGAATACTTAAAGAAACGGAAATTGACGAACAGCGATTTTCCTCCTATCTCATGACAGCCAATTTTCCCGATCCTGACCTATTGATTCGGACAAGTGGCGAGATTCGCCTGAGCAATTTTATGCTTTGGCAGCTGGCTTATTCAGAATTCTGGTTTACTGATGTCCTATGGCCAGATTTTAGTGAGAATCACCTGATTACTGCGATTGAGGATTATCAAAAGCGCCAGCGTCGATTTGGGGGAATTTAAGTAGCTTTTTAAAAAAAGGTGTTGAATTCAATTTTATGAAGCAAAGAATCATTACAGGAGTCATAGCAGCGGCACTCTTCTTGCCAATCGTTTTTTATGGGGGCCTTCCGTTTGTATTGTTAACGTATGTGATGGCCACTGTCGGGCTTTATGAATTATTAAGAATGAAGGGGCTTAACATTTTTTCACCAAACGGATTTCTCTCCCTTGTATTGCTATGGGTGATCTTATTTCCAAAACAATATGATGAAATAATTGCTGATTTCTATTATTCCAAAACAGAACTGGGTATCGCTTTTATTCTATTGTTATTAACCTACAGTGTTATTACAAAAAATCGCTTTACGTTTGAGGATGCCGCATTTTCTACCTTGTCGGCCATTTATGTTGGGATTGGCTTCTATTTCCTGATGGAAGCACGTACAGCAGGGATTGTTTATATTTTTTATTCCTTGTTTATTATTTGGGCAACGGACTCTGGTGCCTATTTTATTGGAAAGGCGATGGGCAAGAAAAAATTGTGGCCGGAAATCAGCCCAAATAAAACGGTTGAAGGGTCGCTAGGAGGGGTTGTCTGCGCCGTCATTGTTGCCGTTTTCTTCGGATTGTTTTCCGAATTTAATGCATCCCTCATCACAATAATGGGGATTACGGTGGTCCTGTCTATTTTTGGACAAATTGGCGACCTAGTGCAGTCTGCCTATAAACGGCATTTTGGGGTTAAGGATTCCGGGAATATTCTGCCGGGACATGGAGGAATTCTCGACCGATTTGACAGTTTGTTATTTGTCCTGCCATTGCTGCACTTATTCCACCTTTGGTAATCTGCTGTTCATATATGGGAGTTGAAGTTTTTTGAAAAAGATCAGTTTATTGGGTGCAACTGGCTCGATTGGCACCCAAACTTTAGATATCATTCGTGAACATCCCGGCGAATTTGGCCTCGTGGCTTTGTCGTCAGGTAAAAATATTGAGTTAACCAGAAAAATTATTAATGAATTTCAACCGGAGCTTGTTTCTGTACAAACTAGCAATGATTATAATACATTAAAAGCAGAATTCCCCTCTGTAAAATTTACATATGGGGACGATGGGCTCATTGAAGCAGCAGTTTATAAAAAAGCTGACATCCTTGTCAATGCCGTTCTTGGCAGTGTCGGCTTAAATCCTACGCTACAGGCTATTGAATCTGGGAAAACGATTGCCATTGCTAATAAAGAAACCCTCGTTACGGCCGGACATTTGGTGATGGAGGCCGCAGCGAGGAATCATGTATCGCTTCTCCCTGTTGATAGTGAGCATTCCGCGATTTTTCAAGCGTTGCAAGGGGAACGGGAGAAAAATATCGAGCGCTTGATCCTTACAGCTTCGGGCGGCAGTTTCCGCGATCGGTCCAGGGAAGAGCTGGAAGACGTAACTGTCGAGGAAGCGCTAAATCATCCGAACTGGTCAATGGGGGCAAAAATCACGATTGACTCGGCAACGATGATGAATAAAGGCCTAGAAGTGATTGAGGCCCATTGGTTATTCCAAATGCCATATGAAAAAATCGATGTGCTGCTTCACAAGGAAAGTATTATCCATTCGATGGTTGAATTTCACGATTCAAGTATCATAGCCCAATTGGGAACACCTGATATGAGGGTGCCAATCCAATTTGCCCTAACCTACCCTGACCGTTTGCAGCTTCCATCAGGCAATCGGTTGAATTTGGCTCAGGTTGGCAAATTGCATTTTCAGGAAATGGATTTGGAAAGATTCCGCTGTCTCCAGTTTGCTTATAGTGCCGGAAAGCAGGGCGGAACAATGCCAACAGTATTAAATGCGGCGAACGAAGCGGCAGTCGCGGCATTTTTGGAAGGCAAAATTCGTTTCTTGCAGATTGAAGATCTGATTGAGAAGGCATTGAGCAAGCATCAAACGATGGAACATCCTAGTCTTGCTGAGATCCAGGAGGTCGACAAAGAAACGAGACAGTATGTACGTTCACTCTTATAAAAAAGGTGGTTTTGAGTTTTGAGTACAGTTATTGCCTTCATTGTGATTTTTGGCGCACTCGTCTTCTTTCATGAATTAGGTCACCTTATTTTTGCAAAAAGAGCGGGCATTCTTTGCCGCGAGTTTGCGATAGGCATGGGGCCAAAAGTATTCTCTTATCATAAAAATGAAACAACCTACACCATTCGACTGTTGCCTATCGGCGGATATGTTAGGATGGCCGGCGAAGATGCGGAAATGGTTGAAATTAAGCCGGGATACCGAATTGGACTATTATTCGACAAGCAGGAAAAAGTAACAAAAATCATCATCAATAATAAAGAAAAGTTTCCTAATTGCCGCATTGTGGAAGTGGAGCATGCGGATATAGAAAAGGACCTTATCATTAAGGGCTATCTTGAAGATGATTCAGAAAATATGCAAACCTTTTTGATTCATCCACAGGCAGTTATTATTGAAAATGGGGTCGAATCCCAAATCGCTCCGTTTGACCGTCAATTTGGTTCTAAAACTTTAGGGCAAAGATTTATGGCCATTTTTGCTGGGCCGATGATGAACTTTGTGCTTGCATTTGTTGTGTTTATAATAATTGCCCTGCTTCAGGGTGTCCCAACAAACGAGCCAAAATTGGGCGAAATTACCCCTGATGGTGCGGCAAAGGCTGCAGGGCTGAAACAGGACGATATTGTTCAAAGTATCAATGGTTCAGAAATTTCCAGCTGGACGGATGTCGTTGAAATTATTCGCGAAAATCCGAATGAAAAACTGGAATTTATGATTGTCCGAAATGGGTCCGAACAAGAAATACAAGTCACACCGAATGAAAAGACAGTAGAAGGCAAAACAATAGGAATCATCGGGGTGTACAGCCCTGTCGAAAAATCGCCTGTTCAGGCTGTAACAGCCGGGGCAAAGGAAACTTATTTTTGGACTACGCAGATCTTTGTCATGCTGGGGAAATTGGTGACAGGTCAATTTTCGATTGACGCCTTATCCGGACCGGTGGGCATTTATGTTTCAACAGATGAAGTTGCTAAATCGGGGATTTATTACTTAATGAAATGGGCCGGAATCCTCAGTATCAACTTGGGGATCATGAACCTGCTGCCAATTCCTGCACTCGACGGCGGCCGATTGATGTTCTTCGCTGTTGAGGCTGTCAGGGGAAAGCCGATCGACCGTCAAAAAGAAGGCATGGTTCATTTCATCGGGTTTGCCCTGTTGATGCTGCTGATGCTGGTCGTTACGTGGAACGACATTCAAAGGTTTTTCTTAAAATAAAGTTTATTAGAGGGGCCGTATTTGCGGTTCCTTTTTTTTTGGATAAAGTTTTCTGTCGAACATTCCCGAATCTTATCGTATCATATGGTATAATTATGTTTTGAAATAGAAAGAGAAAGAGATTTTATAGATAGGAGAGATGTCGGTTGAGCGAACATGCCCTTGGCAAAAAAGAGCGATTCCAACTCTTACTCCAGCAGCTCCAATTAACAGAAGATGCTGTTGTAGTGTATTTCAACAATGCACAAATTGACAGGCTACTGGTTGAAAAAAAAGCTAGGAAATGGCATTTTCAATTTTTACTTGAAAACATCCTTCCCTTTAAAGTTTTCACCATGTTTACCACCCAGCTCGAACGAACCTTTTCAAATATAGCGACTGTTTCATTCAGCTTAAAGACAGCCAACCATACCTATGCGCCGGAAATTTTCTGCGATTATTGGAGTTACTGTATCCGGCAAATTGACGGGATCTCACCGCCACTAGTAAAGCTGTTAAATGGGCAGGTACCCGAAGTGAGCGGGAATAAAATAACCCTTTCTGTCAGAAACGAGGCGGAGGGACTGACAATAAAACAAAAATACAGCCCGATTATCTCGGAAATCTATCAGTCAGTCGGCTTTCCTCCGCTATCATTCGAAACAAAGGTTAATCCCGATGAAAAAAGTGAAGAATACCAACAATTTTTAGAGGCCAAACAGAAGGAAGACCAGGAACGGGCACTCCTCGCCATGGTCGAAATGCAAAAGAAGGAAGCCGAGAAGGACCAGGCCAACGGTGCAGCATTGGAAGGGCCGCTTACAATCGGCCTCACGATTAAGGACGACAGCGAGCTTCGCAGTATTGTTGATATCGTCGATGAGGAAAGACGGATTGTCGTCCAAGGTTATATTTTTGACGCGGAAATCCGTGAGTTAAGGAGCGGACGCTCATTATTGACCTTTAAAATGACCGACTATACAAGCTCGATTATGGTAAAAATGTTTTCACGCGACAAAGAAGATGCCGCACTTTTCCAACAAGTGAAAAAAGGCATGTGGGTTAGGGTTCGCGGCAGCATCCAAAATGATACCTTTGTCCGTGACCTGGTGATGATTTGTAATGATATTAACGAAATAAAGCCGGCCCTGCGCAAGGATACGGCACCGGATGATGAAAAGCGGGTTGAATTGCATTTGCATACCCCGATGAGTCAAATGGATGCCGTTACCCCAGTAAGTGCCCTGGTCGCCCAAGCAAAAAAATGGGGCCACAAGGCAATCGCTATCACGGACCATGCTGTGGCGCAGTCGTTCCCGGAAGCATTCAGCGCCGGAAAGAAAAATGACATTAAAATTCTTTATGGGGTAGAAGCCAATTTAGTCGATGACGGTGTTCCGATCACGTATAATGATGCCCACCGTTTGCTGGCGGAGGATACCTATGTCGTTTTTGACGTCGAAACAACTGGTCTGTCAGCGGTATACGACACCATTATTGAATTGGCTGCTGTTAAGGTAAGGGACGGAGAAATTGTGGACCGGTTTGAATCCTTTGCCAATCCGCATCACCGCTTGTCAGCGACAACTATTAACCTGACCGGAATCACCGATGATATGGTGCAAACTGCGCCGGAAGTGTCCGAGGTCCTGCAGAAATTTTATGACTGGGCAGGCGACGCGGTCCTGGTTGCCCACAACGCGTCGTTCGATATGGGTTTCCTGAATGTCGGCTATAAGAAGATGGGACTGGAAAAAGCCAAGAATCCGGTTATTGATACGCTCGAATTGGGCCGTTTCCTGTATCCAGAGTTGAAGAACCACAGGTTGAATACGTTGGCGAAAAAGTTCGATATTGAACTGACCCAGCACCACCGGGCCATTTATGATGCGGAAGCGACAGGATACTTGTTAATGAAAATGTTGAAGGATTCCGCAGAAAAAGGTATCGCCTATCACGATGAATTTAACCATAATATGGGAAAAGGAAATGCCTATCAACGGGCGCGCCCGTATCACTGTACACTGTTAGCCCAAACAGAACAGGGCTTAAAAAATCTATTTAAGCTAGTTTCTATTGCCCATCTTGAATATTTTTACCGTGTGCCGCGAATCCCGCGCTCTGTTTTGCAAAAATATCGCGAAGGCATTCTTGTGGGTTCCGGCTGCGACAAGGGCGAAGTATTTGAAGGGATGATGCAAAAGTCACCTGACGAGGTAGAATCCGTCGCGACGTTTTATGATTATATCGAAGTCATGCCGAAACCGGTCTATGCGCCATTGATTGAAATGGAATTGGTCCGTAATGAAAAAGCGCTTGAACAAATTATCGGCAACATTGTTGCCCTCGGCGACAAACTGGGAATACCGGTGGTGGCAACCGGAAATGTTCACTACCTCGATGAGAACGACAAGATATATCGAAAAATCCTTGTCAGTTCTCAGGGCGGTGCCAATCCGTTAAACCGCCATGAACTGCCGGATGTCCATTTTCGGACTACAAATGAGATGCTTGAAGCCTTTGCCTTCCTAGGAAAAGAAAAGGCAAAGGAAATTGTCGTAACGAATACGAATAAAATTGCTGATATAATTGATTCCATCAAACCGATTAAAGATGATCTATATACACCGAGAATTGAAGGCGCCGAGGATGAGATGCGGGACATGAGCTATGCCATGGCTCGTAAAATTTACGGTGACCCGCTTCCGGAAATCGTGGAAGCCCGTTTGGAAAAGGAATTGAAAAGTATCATCGGCCACGGGTTTGCCGTTATTTACCTGATTTCCCATAAGCTCGTTAAAAAGTCATTGGATGATGGCTATCTCGTCGGCTCGCGGGGATCGGTCGGATCATCGTTTGTTGCGACAATGACCGAAATTACCGAGGTAAATCCGTTGCCGCCGCATTACATCTGCCCGACCTGCAAACAAGCGGAGTTTTTCAATGACGGTTCCGTAGGTTCAGGGTACGACCTGCCTGATAAAGACTGCCCAAACTGCGGCGGCAAATACCGCAAGGACGGCCACGACATACCATTCGAAACCTTCCTTGGCTTCAAAGGCGACAAGGTCCCAGACATAGATTTGAATTTTTCTGGTGAGTATCAGCCAAGGGCCCACAATTATACGAAGGTTCTGTTTGGCGAGGACTATGTTTACCGCGCTGGAACGATTGGAACCGTTGCTGATAAGACCGCATATGGGTATGTGAGAGCCTATCAGCAGGAAAAAAATCTTCATCTGCGCAATGCAGAAATGGACCGGCTTGTCGCCGGCTGTACCGGTGTAAAACGAACGACCGGCCAGCACCCGGGTGGAATCATCGTTATTCCCGATTACATGGATGTTTATGATTTTACGCCGATTCAATTTCCAGCGGATGATAGAAATTCAGAATGGAAAACGACCCATTTTGACTTCCACTCGATTCACGATAACGTCCTAAAGCTCGATATACTAGGTCACGACGATCCGACGGTAATCAGGATGCTTCAGGACTTGAGCGGAATTGATCCGAAAACGATTCCGACAGATGACCCGGAAGTCATGAAAATTTTTAGCGGCACTGAATCTCTCGGTGTGACAGAAGAACAGATTATGTGCAAGACCGGTACGCTTGGAATTCCGGAATTTGGAACCCGCTTTGTCAGACAAATGCTTGAGGATACAAAGCCAACCACTTTCTCGGAGCTTGTACAAATTTCCGGTTTGTCGCACGGGACCGACGTATGGCTGGGAAATGCCCAGGAGCTGATTCACCAGAAGATTTGTACATTGAGCGAGGTAATTGGCTGCCGTGACGATATCATGGTCTATTTGATCTACCAGGGGCTGGAACCTTCGTTTGCTTTTAAAATTATGGAATCGGTTCGTAAAGGTAAAGGCCTGACTGAAGAAATGGAAGCGGAAATGCGGAAAAACGAAGTACCGGAATGGTATATCGATTCCTGCAAAAAAATTAAGTACATGTTCCCGAAGGCGCACGCTGCCGCGTATGTATTAATGGCTGTAAGGATTGCCTATTTTAAAGTGCATCTGCCGCTTTTGTACTATGCCGCCTACTTTACTGTACGCGCCGAGGATTTTGACATTGAAACAATGTCACGCGGTTCTGAGGCGATTCGAGCTAAAATTGAGGAAATTAATGCAAAAGGTCTCGAGGCTTCGAATAAAGAGAAAAACCTTCTGACGGTGATGGAACTTGCCCTTGAGATGTCCGAGAGGGGCTATTCCTTCCAAAACTATGATTTATATAAATCAGACGCATCGGAATTTATTATTGATGGCAATTCGTTAATCCCTCCGTTTAACTCGATACCGGGTCTCGGAACAAATGCCGCCGTCAATATTGTCAAGGCCAGGGAAGATGGGGAGTTCTTGTCAAAAGAAGACCTCCAGCAGCGAGGAAAAGTATCAAAGACCATTCTGGAATACCTGGATAAGCAAGGCTGCCTGTCAGCCCTTCCCGAGCAAAACCAGCTTTCCTTGTTTTAAGGCGATGCCAGGGCGTTCAGCTTATAGTGTCATCTAGCTCCAGCCCTTGGCGCTTTTGGTTTAATTTGCATAAGGCCTTTGATTATGTTATAGTTTTATTGGAAATACTAAGACATACTCTCGTGTAAAAGAGTGGGGATTCTCCCACTCTTTCGTGTTGTTACAGGTTTTTGCGTATTTTTCTACAAATGTCTGCTACATAGAATGAAGTGGAAAAAGGAGGTATAGCATGAGCAAAATAACGGAAGTTGTTGAAGAGCTGGCTGCACCCATTTTTCAGGAACTTGGTTTGGAACTCGTAGAAATCGAGTATGTGAAAGAAGGAAAAAGCTGGTTTCTTCGCGTATATATCGATAAGGACACCGGAGTTGACATCGAGGACTGCGGTCTGGTAAGCGAACGTCTTAGTGAAAAACTGGATGAAGTCGATCCAATTCCGCATAACTATTTTCTTGAAGTATCTTCGCCAGGGGCAGAACGCCCGTTAAAAAAAGACAAAGATTTCGAAAAGGCAATCGGCAAGAATGTTTATATCAAAACCTATGAGCCAATTGATGGCGAAAAGAGCTTCGAGGGTACACTGACGGCTTTTGACGGCCAGACAGTAAAAGTGGAAGTAAAGATTAAAACAAGAAAGAAAATAATTGAAATTCCTTATGAGAAAGTGGCTAATGCCCGTTTGGCGGTTGCTTTTTCGTAAAAAATTTAGGAGAAAAGGGGGATAAAAAGAAATGAGCAGCGAATTATTAGATGCTCTTATAGTACTGGAAAGAGAAAAAGGCATTTCCAGAGATGTTTTAATTGAGGCGATGGAAGCAGCGCTAATCTCGGCTTATCGGCGAAATTTCAACCAAGCCCAGAACGTAAGAATTGACCTGAATCTCGAGACAGGTTCCATGCGGGTGTTTGCCCGTAAAGAGGTAGTCGATGAGGTTTTCGATCCGCGCCTTGAAATTTCTTTGGAGGACGCTAGAAGAATTAACCCGAACTATCAAGTGGAAGATATCGTTGAGATGGAGGTCACGCCAAAGGATTTCGGCCGGATTGCTGCACAAACAGCGAAACAGGTTGTGACCCAGCGCGTCAGAGAAGCGGAACGAGGCATTATCTATTCCGAATTTATCGACCGGGAAGAAGACATTATGACCGGTATTGTCCAGCGGCTTGATGCTAAATTCATCTACGTCAGCCTTGGAAAAATTGAAGCATTGCTCCCGATTAATGAGCAAATGCCAAATGAAAGATACAAGCCGCATGACCGCATTAAGGTTTTTATTACCAAGGTGGAAAAAACCACAAAAGGGCCGCAGATTTTTGTTTCTAGAACGCATCCCGGTTTGTTAAAGCGGTTGTTTGAAATCGAAGTTCCTGAAATTTATGATGGAACCGTGGAAATCAAGTCCGTTGCCCGTGAAGCAGGCGACCGTTCCAAAATTTCCGTCCATTCTGATAATCCGGAAGTAGATCCTGTTGGGTCATGTGTGGGCCCTAAAGGGGCACGGGTCCAAGCGGTTGTTAATGAGTTGAAGGGCGAAAAAATAGATATTGTCAAGTGGTCGGATGACCCGGTCGTATTTGTGGCCAATGCCTTAAGCCCGTCCAAAGTTCTCGATGTTATGGTCAGTGAGGATGATAAAGCGACGACTGTAGTCGTTCCGGATTACCAGTTGTCATTGGCGATTGGAAAGCGGGGACAAAATGCCCGCTTGGCTGCAAAATTAACCGGCTGGAAGATTGATATCAAATCAGAATCGGAAGCTCGTGAAATGGGCATCTATCCGCGTGAAGAAACAATCAGACTTTTTGATGATCAAGATGATACTGATTTCGATTATGAGGAAGATTTTGAATAAATAAGGGGTGAATGATGGTGAACACGAAAAGAAAAGTTCCTATGCGCAAATGTGTGGCTACCGGTGAAATGAAACCGAAAAAAGAACTCGTTCGCATCGTTCGCTCTAAAGAGGGTGAAGTATCCGTTGACTTGACCGGGAAAAAATCCGGCAGGGGTGCCTACCTTTCAAAGGATAAAGAAGCCATCCTCTTGGCAAAGAAAAAGAATATCTTAGCCAACCATTTAGAAGTATCCATCGATGAATCATTATATGATGAGCTGCTAGGGTTGGTAGAGAAGGAGAACGGGTCGGCCAAATGAAGGAAAATCAATGGATGTCATTTCTTGGATTGGCCAATCGAGCAGGTAGAACTATTTCAGGTGAGGAGCTAACCGTAAAGCAAATCCAAAAGGGAAATGCAAAGCTTGTTTTATTATCCGCAGATGCATCTCAAAATACGACAAAAAAAATTACCGATAAGTGTAATACGTATGAGGTTCCGATTAAAATGGTGGAAAATCGTTATCTTCTTGGCCAGGCAATTGGCAAGGAAGCCCGCGTTGTTGTAGCTGTTTTGGATAATGGATTCGCCAAGAAATTGAAACTAATGCTCGATTAAATCTTGCGGGGGTGAAAAGAATGAGTAAAATGCGTGTTTATGAATATGCAAAAAAACACAACATTTCGAGTAAGGAAATTATTACGAAATTAAAAGAAATGAACATAGAAGTTTCCAACCATATGGCAACATTAGAAGCGTCAGATTTAAAAAAGCTGGACGCTCTCTATAATAAGAAGGAAAATAATGGGGCACAGCAAAAGTCGAATAATGCTGCTCCAGGGCAAAAACGATCCAATAATAGGCCAGCCCACCAAAATGCGGCGAAGAAGCCTCAGGCACAGCCTAAGGTTACTCCAAAAGCGGTGGGGGAAGAAGACGAAGTCGCTGTCCCAAATAAGGTGAAAGTGGCAGTTGCGCCGAAAGCCAAAGAAGGCAAAAAGCAAGAACAAGACTATCAATCAAAGGAAAATAAGCCTTTCCAACCAGGCAAAGGTAAACAAAAAAACCACAGCCATCAACAAAATCGCAATCATAATCAAAATAAAAAGAGAAATCATCAGCATGCGCAGCAACAACAGGCTCCGCAAAAGAGAAAAGAAAAGGAACTTCCTGCAAAAATTACATTCAGTGAATCCTTAACTGTTTCAGAACTTGCGAAGAAGCTGCACCGGGAACCTTCTGAAATTATCAAAAAGCTATTTTTATTAGGTGTAATGGCTACGATTAACCAGGAGCTTGATAAAGACGCAATTGAATTAATTGCCGGTGAATACGGTGTTGAAGTAGAAGAAGAAATTAAAGTGGATTCCACTGACCTGGAAATCTATTTCACAGAAGATGCTCCTGAAGTTTTAGTAGAGCGTCCTGCTGTCGTCACGATTATGGGGCACGTTGACCACGGTAAAACGACCTTGCTTGACTCCATTCGTAACACAAAGGTGACCGAAGGAGAGGCCGGGGGGATTACCCAGCATATCGGGGCCTACCAAGTAGTGGAAAATGGTAAGAGGATCACGTTCCTCGATACCCCGGGACACGCCGCCTTTACGACCATGCGTGCTCGTGGCGCACAGATTACAGACATTACGATTCTCGTAGTTGCCGCCGATGATGGTGTCATGCCGCAAACAGTCGAAGCGATTAACCATGCCAAAGCTGCTGAAGTTCCAATTATCGTAGCGGTAAATAAAATGGATAAAGAAGCAGCTAATCCAGACCGTGTCATGCAAGAATTGACAGAACACGGATTAGTAGCGGAGGCTTGGGGCGGAGATACTATCTTTGTACCGATTTCTGCAAAAAATGGCGAAGGAATTGACAGCTTACTCGAAATGATTTTACTTGTAAGCGAAGTGGAAGAATATAAAGCAAATCCAAAGCGAAATGCAGCCGGGACCGTCATTGAGGCAAGGCTGGATAAAGGCCGCGGATCAGTGGCAACGCTTCTTGTGCAAAACGGAACATTAAAGATCGGCGACCCGATTGTTGTCGGAAATACATTTGGCCGTGTCCGTGCCATGGTCAATGATATCGGACGCCGCGTAAAAGAAGCTGCACCTTCTACCCCAGTCGAAATTACCGGTTTAAATGATGTACCGCAAGCTGGTGACCGTTTCGTCGTTTTTGATGATGAAAAGACAGCTCGCCATATTGGGGAAGCTCGTGCTCAGCAGGCATTAGCTGCCCAGCGCGGCGAAAAATCCCGCGTCAGCCTTGATAATCTTTTTGAACAATTAAAGCAGGGTGAAATGAAGGATTTAAATATCATCATTAAAGCGGATGTTCAAGGATCAGCCGAGGCGCTTGCGGCTTCCTTGCTTAAAATAGATGTTGAAGGTGTCAACATTAAAATCATTCATAGCGGAGCAGGAGCGATAAATGAATCCGATATTAGCCTGGCATCTGCGTCCAACGCCATTGTCATCGGCTTTAATGTCCGTCCTGACGTAAATGCCAAACGCGCGGCTGAAGCGGAGGATGTAGATGTCCGCTTACACCGGATTATTTACAAGGTGATAGAAGAAATCGAAGCTGCCATGAAAGGGATGCTTGATCCGGAATTTGAAGAAAAGATTATTGGTCAAGCGGAAGTTCGTCAGACATTCAAAGTGTCAAAGGTTGGTACAATTGCTGGTTCCTATGTCACCGACGGCAAGATTACCCGCGATAGCGGTGTCCGTGTAATCCGTGATGGAGTGGTCATTTTTGAAGGAACGATTGATGCCCTAAAACGTTTTAAAGATGATGCCAAAGAAGTAGCCCAAGGCTATGAATGTGGTATTACCGTTAAAAACTTTAATGATATCAAAGAAGGCGATGTCATTGAAGCATTTGTAATGGAAGAAGTGGAACGTAAATGATCATCGGCGCTGCCGAGTGTGAATGCCTGATATACGATGCCCATTCTTTGAAAGAGAAACGAGCTGTTCTCCAGCGTGTAATGACACGATTAAAGCAAAAATTTAATGTGTCAGTTGCCGAGGTTGACTATCAGGATGTCTGGCAAAGGACCAAAATTGCCATTGTGGCTGTTACTGGCGCCAAAGTGGCGACCGAGCAGGAGCTAAACAATGCCTTGAAATTTTTGGATTCCTTTCCAGAAATAGAAAGAACCATCACCGAGATTGAATGGCTATAAAGAGGTGAATATGAGATGAGCCACAGACCAAATCGTGTGGGTGAACAAATGAAGAAAGAGCTGACGGAGATCATTGGCCGTAAAATTAAAGATCCCCGGATAGGCTTTGTAACAGTTACTGATGTTCAAGTAACGGGAGATCTGCAGCAAGCCAAAGTGTATATTTCCGTTTTGGGTGATGATGAGCAAAAGGAGAATACGTTAAAAGGCCTGGCCAAAGCAAAAGGATTTATCCGCTCGGAAATTGGCCACCGGATTCGCCTCCGTAAAACACCCGAAATCATCTTTGAATTTGATGAATCTATCGATTATGGAAATCGAATCGAAACTCTTTTGCACCAGCTCCATACAGACGATAAGCCGGTGGAGCGGAACGAAGAGGAGTAATATTGTGGTATACCCCAAATGGAGGGGGAATGGATAGACAATCGTCTATCCATTTTTTTCGGTAATGAAGGGAAGTTGGATAAAATGGAAGGAATTTTGCCCTTATTTAAACCTGCCGGATTAACCAGTCATGACTGTGTTTTTAAATTGAGAAAGATTTTAAAAACAAAAAAAGTTGGCCATACTGGTACACTTGATCCCGATGTTACAGGGGTTCTCCCGATTTGTATCGGAAGAGCGACTAAGGTGGCAGAGTATATCACTGATGCCGGAAAGGCATACGAAGGAGAGGTCACAATCGGTTTTTCCACGACTACCGAAGATGCTTCCGGGGAAGTGGTGGAGAAAAGAAGTGTCGACCGACCGATTTCACGTGAGGAAATACTCCGTGTTTTAGCGTCTTTAACAGGGCAAATTAAGCAGACTCCTCCGATGTATTCAGCTGTTAAGGTCGGTGGTGTGCGCCTGTACGAATATGCCAGAAAAGGCATCGAGGTTGAACGTCCAACAAGGATCGTAACGATATATAAGATTGAATTGTTGGATGACAGAAGTGAGTTTTCCGGAAACGAAATTCGCTTCAGGTTCCGCGTCAGCTGCAGTAAAGGCACCTATATTCGGACATTGGCGGTCATGATTGGGGAAGCACTTGGGTTCCCTGCCCATATGTCAAACTTGACAAGAATACGGTCTGCTGCGTTTACATTGGATGACTGCTTGACTTTTGCTGAAATTGAACGACTGATGGCAGAAGGAGACATTTCGAGCCAATTAAGGCCCTTGGAATCCGCGCTTTCTCATTTGCCGAAATTGCATATTAATGATAAAGTAGCAGAGAAAGTGAAAAATGGAGCACTTCTACCCATACCTGAACAGTTTAATAGCTATAGCGGGCCGATTGTTGCTGAAACAAAGGATGGAATGGCACTTGCGGTTTATTCAAAGCATTCTGGAAAACCGGGCTTGCTAAAACCTGATAAGGTATTAAGAAATAACCAGTTGTAAGCTTCCAGTATAGAAAAAGGTGAGTTTCATTTGAAAGTTCAAAAGGTAAAGTTTCCACTAGATATAGAGCAAATTGATTTTCCCCCATTGGCAATGGCACTTGGATATTTTGATGGGGTTCACCGAGGACACCAGCAAGTTATTTTGGAGGCAAAAAGACAAGCTCTTGCTCACGGCTTACAAAGTGCCGTTATGACATTTGACCCTCATCCATCTGTCGTTTTGGGGAAAAGCAATACCAATGTACAATTTATCACCCCTTTGGCTCAGAAAATAAGTATTATTGAAAAACTCGGGATTGATTATCTTTTTATTGTCGATTTTTCAACGGAATTTGCTTCGCTCCTTCCACAGGAGTTTGTTGATCAGTTTCTCATCGGTTTTAATGTTAAACATGTAGTCGCTGGCTTTGATTTTACCTATGGCCGGATGGGAAAAGGAACAATGGAAACCTTGCCCTTCCATTCCCGTGAACAATTTACCTTTACTGTCGTTCCAAAATTCACAGAAGAAAATGAAAAAGTCAGTTCAACAAGAATCCGTACTTTAATTAAAGCGGGAAAGATGGACGAGCTGCCACCATTGTTAGGACGATACTACACTACCTCAGGGCATGTCGTCGGCGGCGATCAGCGCGGGAGAACCATTGGGTTTCCTACCGCCAATGTTGATACAAATAGCGGCTATATTCTGCCTCCGGTCGGTGTTTATGCTGTCAGGATGAATGTGAATAATCGTTGGTATAATGGTGTTTGCAACGTTGGCTATAAGCCTACGTTCCATAAGGATTTGTTAAAGCAAACGGTAGAGGTTCATCTGTTTGATTTTAATCAAAATATTTATGGGGAAGAGGTTGTCATCGAATGGCATACCTATCTTCGTTCGGAGCAAAAATTTGCGGGAATTGATGAGCTTGTGGCGCAGATTAATAAAGATAAGCAAAATTCAATCGCTTATTTTGAGGAAAACCGACAAACATCCTAACCATCGCTGTCATAAGTGGTTTTTTCTGCAAAATCTCACGATAAAACTTGCATTTTGCCATAAAACATTGTATTCTTAAATACGTATTAAAAATAACCTTTGCTTGGCAAGACGAGTCACCGACGCTTGCTCGGTAACAGGGGATTAGGATATTAGGAGGTGAATATGGATGGCAATCACTCAAGAACGCAAAAATGAAATTATCAACGAGTTTAAAACTCATGAGAACGATACTGGATCTGCAGAGGTTCAAATCGCTGTCCTTACTGAGCAAATCAACAAACTCAACGACCATTTACGCACTCACAAAAAAGATCACCACTCACGTCGCGGTCTTTTGAAAATGGTTGGTAAACGTCGTAATCTTTTGACTTACCTACGTAACAAAGATGTACAACGTTACCGTGAGTTAATCAATAAGCTTGGTCTACGTCGTTAGTCTTTCAGAAGCGGGATTTTTCCCGCTTTTTTGTTAGTTATAAAACAATTTGGGGTTTTTGCATCATACATATTTTTAAGTTCAGGCTTTTTTGTGCATACTAATATTAATTTGAATGACAACATAGGCTTTTTAAGTCATTTTTTATATATTTTATCTTTAGAAAGATGATTATCGCGATTTTTTTTCGCATCATCCTCCTAAGTGATTTAGATAGAGAGGGGCAATAAATATGGATCAAGAGAAACATGTGTATTCCATGGATTGGGCTGGCCGCAAATTAACGGTTGAAATCGGACAATTAGCGAAACAGGCTAACGGTGCCGTTCTGGTCCGCTATGGCGATACCGCAGTATTAAGTACTGCAACCGCATCAAAGGAACCGAAAAACTTAGACTTTTTCCCATTAACGGTTAACTATGAAGAACGGCTGTACGCTGTCGGTAAAATTCCGGGGGGATTTATTAAACGTGAAGGGCGCCCGAGTGAAAAGGCAATTTTAGCCAGCCGTCTAATTGACCGGCCAATTCGGCCGCTTTTTGCTGATGGCTTCCGAAATGATGTCCAAGTCATCAGCATCGTGATGAGTGTAGACCAAGATTGTTCGACAGAGATGGCGGCAATGTTTGGTTCCTCTTTAGCTCTCAGCACTTCAGATATTCCATTTGAAGGTCCAATTGCTGGTGTTGTTGTAGGGCGGATTGGCAATGAATTTGTCATCAACCCAACTGTAGAGCAGGCGGAACAGAGCGATATCCATCTGACTGTTGCCGGGACAAAAGATGCAATCAACATGGTCGAGGCAGGGGCACTGGAAGTGCCGGAAGAAATCATGCTTGAGGCCATTATGTTTGGTCATGATGAAATTAAACGATTGATCCAATTCCAGGAAAAAATAGTGGCTGAAATTGGCAAGCCAAAAAGAGAAATTTCTTTATTTGAATTAGATAAAGAACTCGAAGCCGAAGTAAGAGAAATATGTGAAGCCGATTTAATTGCAGCGATTCAGGTTCAAGAAAAACATGCCCGTGAAGATGCAATTAAAGAAGTGAAAGATCGCGTGTTATTAAAATATCAAGAACAAGAAGCAAATGAAGATGACCTTAAGCAGGTAAAACAGATTTTGGACAAGATGGTAAAAGCAGAGGTTCGACGCTTGATTACCGTTGAAAAGATTCGTCCGGACGGCCGGAAAATTGATGAAATCCGTCCGTTGTCGTCACAGGTTGGCATTTTGCCGCGTACGCACGGTTCAGGACTGTTTACCCGCGGCCAAACCCAGGCGTTGAGCATTTGTACACTCGGAGCGATGGGGGATGTTCAAATCCTTGATGGCCTTGGCATTGAAGAAGAAAAACGCTTTATGCATCATTACAACTTTCCTTCCTTCAGTGTCGGTGAAACCGGCCCAATTCGTGGACCAGGCCGCCGTGAAATCGGACATGGTGCATTGGGCGAACGGGCTTTAGAACCTATTGTGCCATCAGAAAAAGATTTCCCATATACAATCCGTCTTGTATCCGAGGTTCTTGAATCAAACGGTTCCACCTCTCAGGCAAGCATTTGTGCAAGCACGTTGGCGATGATGGATGCAGGAGTGCCGATTAAGGCTCCGGTTGCCGGTATTGCTATGGGTCTTGTAAAATCGGGAGATTATTACACTGTTTTAACAGATATCCAAGGCATGGAAGACCATCTTGGCGATATGGATTTCAAGGTTGCCGGTACCGCCAAAGGGGTTACTGCCCTCCAAATGGATATTAAAATTGAGGGTCTTTCCCGCGAAATCTTGGAAGAGGCATTGCAGCAGGCCAAAGTCGGCAGAATGCAAATTTTGGATTCAATGCTGGCAACCCTTGCCGAACCAAGAGCACAGCTTTCTAAGTTTGCTCCAAAAATCATGACAATGACGATTAATCCGGATAAAATCCGTGACGTCATTGGACCAAGCGGAAAACAAATCAATAAGATTATTGAAGAAACGGGCGTAAAAATTGATATCGAACAAGATGGCACAATTTTTATTGCATCCAGTGACCCAGAAATGAACGAAAAAGCGAAAAAGATTATCGAAGATATTGTCCGTGAAGTCGTTGTCGGTCAAATGTATCTTGGCAAAGTAAAACGAATTGAGAAATTTGGCGCATTTGTTGAGATATTTGCCGGGAAGGATGGTTTGGTTCATATTTCCGAGTTAGCCGAGGAACGTGTCGGTAAAGTAGAGGATGTCGTCAAGATTGGCGATGAAATTCTCGTGAAAGTCACGGAAATTGACAAGCAGGGCCGGGTAAACTTGTCCCGCAAGGCAGTTCTGAAAGAACAGCGGGAAAAGGCAGAGCAAAACCAATAACCAACCCTTAGCATATTAACTTGTTTACAAAAGTCAGGGGCATTAGCTGTCCCTGACTTTTTCAACGTTCCCTGAAATTTGAAACTGTATAGCTACAGCGCCTAGGGGCTCGGGGTCATAAGCCAATCCGTCAAGAAGGCTTAAGTGCAGCCTTCTGGGCGGCTCGTCTTATGCCTGTCGCCCCTGATTACTAAGGAAAGCTCTTAGAATAATCTTCGCAGGAACAAGCTGTGCTTGTTCCGAAGGCGCTTCCGCTTTATGGTCTACCTTGTCCGTTTTATACATAATCTGTATAGAAGAGGGGGAAAGGTAAATGAAAAGGGTAAGTTTAATGATACTGTTTTGCTTGGTTGCCTGGGTTGCGATTGACAATCCATATGTGAACAACTATTTTGGTTCTTTAAAACCCGCCGAACAACCGGCTGTTAAACAAACCGATGAGCTTTATCAAACCATTTTAAAAAACGCTCCTACATACGAAAAGCCGGCTTCCGATGCCAAAATAGATCGCGTTTGGAAAGCAATGCCCGGTTACAATGGGTTGAAAGTCGACATTGCGGCTTCTTATAAAAATATGAAAACAAAAGGTGTTTTTGACGAAAAGAGACTCGTTTATACCCAAATCAAACCAAAGGTAGGGCTTACTGATTTACCCGCTTCGCCGATTTACAGAGGTCATCCAGAAAAACCGATGGTAAGCTTTATCATTAATGTGGCCTGGGGGAATGAATATTTGCCGGACATCCTGGCAACATTGAAAAAACATAATGTCCAGGCCAGTTTTTTTCTTGAAGGTAATTGGGTTAAAAAAAACCCCGAGCTGGCAAAGATGATTGTTAGTGCTGGCCACGAAGTCGGCAACCATTCCTATTCCCATCCGGACATGGCAAAGCTGACTGCGGGGCAGGCTAGAGAGCAGCTAATAAAAACCAATGAAATCATTGAAGCAGTAACAGAGAAAAAAGTAACCTGGTTTGGGCCGCCAAGCGGAAGTTATCGTGAAGAAACGGTTAAAATTGCCCACGAATTTAATATGAAGACAGTGTTGTGGACAGTGGATACAGTAGATTGGAAAAAACCCGCTCCAGATGTTCTAATTAATCGGGTGATCTCAAAAATTGATAACGGTTCAATGGTGTTAATGCATCCGACCGACTCGACAGCAAAATCGCTGGACCGATTAATTACATTGATTAAGGAAAAAAACTTAAAAATTGGCACTGTATCCGAACTTATGTCAGAGGAAAGAATCATTAAATAATAGGGGCAAGAATCTAAAAGTTGGATAAAATAGTTATTATAGGTATAATTATCTAATGGGTAGAAGCATCTGCTGTTTATAGTCAGGAGGAAGTCGATTGATAAACAAATACACATGCCAAAATGGAGTAAGAATCGTATTAGAGCAAATTCCTACCGTTCGCTCTGTCGCAATAGGGATTTGGATCGGTACAGGTTCAAGGAACGAAAATCCGCAAAATAATGGAATTTCTCATTTCCTGGAACACATGTTTTTCAAAGGAACAAAGACCAGAACTGCCAAAGAAATAGCTGAATCCTTCGATAGCATTGGCGGTCAGGTAAACGCGTTTACTTCCAAGGAATATACATGCTATTACGCTAAGGTTCTTGATACCCACTCAAAATTCGCCTTGGACGTACTTGCAGATATGTTCTTTAATTCCACCTTCGTCGAAGAGGAATTAAAGAAAGAAAAAAATGTTGTTTTTGAAGAAATAAAAATGTATGAGGATACACCAGATGATATCGTTCATGATCTTCTCAGCAGAGCAGTCTACGAGGATCATCCGCTAGGTTATCCAATTTTGGGAACAGAGGAAACATTAAATACCTTCTCTGGGCAATCACTTCAGGATTATATTCATGAGCGCTATACACCTGAGAATGTTGTCATTTCCATTGCCGGGAATATACCAGAAACCTTCATTCATGAGGTTGAAGCCTATTTTGGTTCCTATAGCGGCAGCAGCAAAGAGGATATGGAGAATATCCCGGTATTCCATTCTAATCGGATTTCCCGTAAAAAGGAAACCGAGCAGGCACACCTATGCATTGGTTTTGAAGGCTTGAAGGTTGGCCATGAGGATATTTACAGCCTGATTACTTTAAATAATATTCTTGGCGGCAGCATGAGCTCTAGATTATTCCAAGAGGTGCGCGAACAGCGCGGATTAGCGTATTCCGTCTTCTCATATCACTCAGCTTATCAAGATAGCGGGATCGTAACCATTTATGGCGGAACCGGGGCAAAGCAACTGAATGTTTTATACGAAACCATTCAGGAAACGCTTGAAAAATTAAAACAAACCGGAATTACCGACAAGGAACTGGCCAACAGCAAGGAGCAGCTAAAAGGCAGCTTAATGTTAAGCTTGGAGAGCACCAATAGCCGGATGAGCCGTAATGGCAAGAATGAACTCCTATTAAAACGCCATCGTTCCCTTGATGAAATTATTGAACAAATCGATCAAGTTACAAAAGCGAGCGTGGATGACATGGCAAGGAATGTATTTAAAGATACATTCTCTGTTTCATTAATCAGTCCTGACGGAGAGTTTCCCAATAAATTGATATAATATCCGGATAAGGAAATGTAAGGCTGTCGATAAACTTCGATGGCCTTTTTTCATTTTGTAGTGGTGTGTTCTTTATTAATGGTCGGTCTATGCCAATAGTCTGTTGATTTGCGCTCCCCGGCACGCCCGCGGAAAGCGAAGCACCTGGAGCGCAAATCAACAGGCCCAATAGCAGGTTCAATCCAAACATTAAACTCTAAGATTTTAAAGAGATGAAGCTTCGATTTTTCCTTAGTCTAAATATGGACTTCCTTCTATAAACTAATATAAAAAGGGTAGAGGGGAGTTCTTTATATGAGGCTGAGTGAGTTAAGTGGAAAAGAAATAGTGGACGTGAAGAAGGCAGAGCGCCTTGGGGTATTGGGGCAGACGGATCTGGAAATCAATGAAACTACCGGACAAGTTCAGGCGCTGTTAATTCCTTCGGTAAAATGGTTTGGGTTTCGCAAGCAAGGAGGAGAAATCCGGGTTCCTTGGCAACACATAAAAAAAATCGGTTCCGATATGATCATTATTGATGTTCACGAAGATGAATAAAAGTGTCAAAAGCCCAAGCAAATCAACATTTGCTTGGGCTTTTTTTATTTCGTAAGTGTGGAATACTCACCGAATGAATCTTTGTTACATAAGATGTTGAAGTGAAAAGCTCAAAGAGAGATTGCGAAAGGATTCTTTAAAAAAGAAGGTGAATATTTTCATGCTGACAGGGATGCAGATAGCCGTTATTGGTGGAGATGCCAGACAGCTGGAAATTATCCGAAAGTTAACCGAATTGGATGCAAGATTGTCATTAATCGGTTTTGAGCAGCTAGACCACGCCTTCACCGGTGCAGTCAAGGAAAAGCTGGATGAGGTTGACTTTTCGAATATAGATGCAATGATTTTGCCAGTAGCAGGCACTAATTTAGAAGGGCAGGTTGAGACCATTTTCTCTAACGAGAAAGTAGTCCTAACAGAAGATATTCTTTCAAAAACGCCCGAACATTGTACGATTTATTCTGGAATTACCAATTCATATCTGGATGGAATCGTAAAGCAGTCCAAGAAAAAACTTGTCCAGTTGTTTGCGAGGGATGATGTGGCCATTTATAATTCCATCCCGACTGTGGAAGGAACAATCATGATGGCCATTCAACATACGGACTTTACCATCCATGGCTCCAATGTGACCGTGCTTGGATTAGGACGGTGCGGGATGAGCATAGCCAGGGCATTTCATGCCTTGGGTGCCAAGGTAAAGGTCGGAGCAAGAAGAAGCGAGCATCTTGCCAGAATCACAGAAATGGGCTTGAAGCCATTTCATTTGGACGATACGGAAAAAGAGGTAACAGACACTGACATTTTAATTAATACAATCCCCCTATTAATAGTGACTCCGGCAGTCATAGCCAAACTGCCTACCCATACTCTTGTGATTGACATTGCCTCAAAACCAGGAGGAACCGATTTCCGCTATGCGGAAAAGCGGGGGATTAAAGCACTCTTGGCACCAAGTTTGCCGGGGATTGTTGCTCCAAAAACGGCCGGGCAGATTTTAGCCGATGTTCTCACACAATTGCTTCGGGAATCCGGTCAAAATAGAAAGGGGAATGCATAATGAGTTTAAATGGAAAAAGAATTGGATTTGGCCTAACCGGGTCCCATTGTACGTATGACGCTGTGTTTCCTGAAATTGAGAAACTGGTGCAAGCCGGTGCAGAGGTCATTCCGATTGTCACCTTTACAGTGAAAAATACCGAAACCCGCTTTGGAAAAGGAGAGGACTGGGTTCAGCGGATTGAGGATTTAACAGGCAATAAGGTGATTGATTCCATTGTCAAGGCTGAACCATTAGGGCCAAAAACGCCATTGGACTGCATGGTTATTGCACCGATGACAGGCGTATCAATGAGTAAATTTGCCAATGCCATTAATGACAGCCCTGTGTTAATGGCCGCCAAAGCGACGTTAAGAAACCAACAGCCGGTTGTGCTTGGCATATCCACCAATGATGCTTTAGGGTTAAATGGCGTGAATTTGATGAGATTAATGGCCACCAAAAACATTTACTTTATCCCATATGGCCAGGATGATCCACTCAAGAAACCAAACTCGTTGGTAGCAAGAATGGCCTTGCTGACTCAAACCGTGGAAGAGGCATTGGAAGGAAGGCAGTTGCAGCCTGTTCTGGTCGAAAGATATAAAGATGGAGATTAAATTCATTCCCCAATGTTTAAAAAAGGTTATTTCTTTCTAGGAATATGATAAAATAAAATAATCATTCATCAGTGGGTTATTTCCATAACCCACTGATGAGGTTGACCAATAAACTAATATTAAAACTGGAAGAAAAGCAGGAAATAACCCAGCCAGTAGATTTGAAAGGGGAACTAAAATGAGTCAGCAAAACGGTTTTCACGTTGCCGTTGTAGGAGCAACAGGAGCGGTTGGACAACAGATGATCCAAACATTAATCAAAGAGAATTTCCCAATCGGAAAGCTTACTTTGCTTTCATCTGCCCGTTCTGCAGGGAAAACAATCAATATCAACGGTGAGGACCATATCGTTCAAGAAGCCAAGCCTGAGAGTTTTGAAGGAGTGCAAATTGCATTATTTTCAGCAGGAGGCAGTGTATCAAAAGAACTTGCCCCGGAAGCTGTAAAACGAGGCGCCATCGTTGTGGACAACACAAGTGCATTCCGAATGGATACCGATATTCCTTTAGTAGTCCCTGAGGTAAATGAAGCCGACTTGCTTCAGCATAATGGGATTATTGCCAATCCAAATTGCTCTACAATCCAAATGGTTGTAGCGTTGGAACCGATTCGTCAAAAGTATGGCCTGAAAAAAATCATTGTTTCTACCTATCAGGCTGTTTCAGGTGCGGGTGCCGCCGCGGTCGAAGAATTGATGGAGCAAACCAAAGCAATTTTAAATAACGAGTCCTTTGAAACAAATATCCTTCCGGTAAAATCAGATAAAAAACATTATCAAATTGCATTCAATGCGATTCCGCAAATTGATAAATTCGAAGAAAATGGTTATACATTCGAAGAAATGAAAATGATTAATGAAACAAAGAAAATTATGCATTCGCCAGATTTGCATGTTTCTGCAACCTGTGTTCGCCTTCCGGTTGCAGTTGGCCATTCTGAATCGGTGTACTTTGAAATTGAATCAGACAATGTGGACGCAGCCGAAATCAAAGAGCTGTTAAAGGATGCTCCAGGTGTGATTTTACAGGATGACCCTGAGAATCAGCTATATCCAATGCCTGCAGATTGTGTTGGGAAAAATGAGGTCTTCGTAGGCAGAATTAGAAATGATATCGATGAACCACGAGGTTTTCATATGTGGGTTGTTTCCGACAACCTCCTTAAAGGAGCAGCTTGGAATTCAGTACAAATAGCGGAAAGATTAGTGAAATTGGGGTTAGTAAAATAAAAGCCAAAAAAGGCAGGTTTGGGTGTCACCATGAAAATCATCGTACAAAAATTTGGCGGTACATCTGTTAAAGATGAAAAAGGCAGAATACAAGCGCAAGGACATATCGAAAAGGCATTAGCTGACGGATATAAAGTAGTCGTAGTTGTATCAGCAATGGGAAGAAGCGGCGACCCGTATGCAACAGATACACTATTGTCTTTGATTGGCGGGAATGCAAGCCGACTCTCAAAACGGGAACATGACTTATTATTGTCCTGCGGCGAAGTGATTTCAAGTGTAGTGTTTACGAATATGCTTGTGGAAAGCGGAATAAATGCGACAGCGTTAACCGGTTCGCAAGCAGGTTTCCGTACCAATAATGACCATACGAATGCGAAAATTATGGAAATGAAATGCGACCGGCTGTTGAGGGAGCTCGAAAGCAATGATGTCGTAGTTGTGGCGGGCTTTCAAGGTTCAGCGAAGAACGGCGATGTGACTACCATTGGCCGCGGCGGCAGTGACACTTCGGCAGCAGCGCTTGGTGCAGCACTTAATGCCGAGTGGATTGATATTTTTACAGATGTGGAAGGCATTATGACAGCAGACCCACGGATTGCTGAAAATGCCCGCCCGTTATCTGTTGTCACTTATACCGAAGTTTGCAATATGGCCTATCAGGGAGCGAAGGTTATTCATCCAAGGGCTGTTGAAATTGCGATGCAGGCAAAGGTTCCAATTCGTATTCGCTCAACTTATTCCGATTCTCTTGGAACGCTGGTCACTTCCATCACCAAACATAATCGGGGAAGTGACATTAGGGAACGTCTGGTGACGGGGATTGCTCATGTTTCCAATGTCACGCAAATTAAAGTGTTTGCGAAAAAAGAACAGTATTACTTGCAAGCTGAAGTGTTTAAAGCGATGGCCAATGAAAAAATCAGTGTTGATTTTATCAATATTTCGCCAAATGGGGTCGTTTACACAGTTTCTGATGACATGACTGACAAAGCGATCACCGTGTTAAACGAATTGGGACATGACCCCGTAGTGGAGCGTCACTGTGCAAAAGTATCGGTTGTTGGTGCAGGAATAGCCGGTGTTCCGGGCGTCACTTCAAAAATTGTAACAGCTCTTTCTGATAAGGGAATCCGGATTTTGCAATCTGCAGACAGCCATACAACAATCTGGGTACTCGTGAAACAGGATGATTTGGCAAAATCTGTTAATGCTTTGCACGATGCTTTTCATTTAGAAGAAGAGTCGCTTGAGCTAAACGCAACTGATTTTTAAAAAGGCTAAGGAACACGGGTTCCATTAATACATGCATCCGTTCTTGAAAGGAGTAAACAAAATGGTTCATTTCGGGAGAGTAGCCACGGCGATGGTCACCCCTTTCGATAAAAAAGGGCATATTGACTTTGCCAAAACCACGAAGTTGGTCAATTATTTAATAGAAAATGGAACTGAGTCGCTTGTCGTAGCAGGAACCACTGGGGAATCACCGACTCTATCAAAGGAAGAGAAGTTGGCATTATTTGATCATGTTATGAAGGTTGTGAACAAAAGAATCCCCGTTATTGCCGGGACGGGCAGCAACAACACCTACGCTTCAATCGAATTGACAAAAAAAGCGGAGCAGGTTGGTGTGGACGGTATTATGGTGGTAGCGCCATACTACAATAAACCTAATCAGGAAGGTCTTTACCAGCATTTTAAGGCCATTGCCGAGTCCACATCTCTTCCTATCATGGTCTATAATATCCCGAGCAGATCGGTAGTTAATATTGTTCCTGAAACGATTATTCGGCTCTCGAAAATACCAAATATTGTGGCGGTAAAAGAAGCGAGTGGCGATCTAAATGGGATGACCCACATTATTGCCAACACGGCTGATGATTTTGTCCTCTACAGCGGTGATGATGCGGCCACGCTTCCAGTCCTTTCAATTGGCGGTACGGGAGTGGTATCTGTAGCTTCACATGTAATCGGAAATGAAATGCAGGAAATGGTGAAGGCATTTTTTGATGGGGAAACGAAAAAAGCGGCAGCCTTGCACCAAAAACTGCTGCCGATTATGGAAGGCCTATTTAAAGCACCAAGTCCGGCACCGGTTAAAACAGCTCTGCAATTAAAAGGGTTGGATGTAGGTTCTGTCAGACTGCCGCTGGTAGGATTGACAGAGCAGGAACGTGCCACTTTAGCCTCAATTTTAAATACACTTTGATCATAAGGAAACCAACTTCGGTTGGTTTTCTTTTTTTTGATTGTAAAGATTTTCTTGTTTCAAGTATAATAAACATAACTGATTTCGATCGGCATAAACCAACTTAGGAGGAAACGGGTAGTGATAAAGAAAAAAAATCATTCCATTAAGTTTATTTCGCTTGGTGGGATAGGGGAAACTGGGAAAAATATGTATCTTGTGGAAGTGGACAAGGACATATTGATAATAGATGCCGGCTTAATGTTCCCCGAGGAAGAGATGCTTGGCATTGATATGGTCATTCCGGATATTACCTATTTAAAAGAAAACAAGGATCGGGTCAAGGCCATTTTTCTGACACATGGACATGAAGATCATATTGGCGCTCTTTCCTATGTATTGGGACTGACTGACGTTCCTGTTTACGGCACAAAATTGACTCTGGCGTTGGCGGGGGCAAAGCTAAAAGAACAAGACAATAACAAAAATGCAAACTTTATTGAAGTAGATTCGGATACCGTTGTTGAATTGGATTCGGTTAATGTAAGCTTTTTCCGAACCAACCATAGCATCCCCGATTCTGTGGGAGTTTGTGTGCATACATCCGAAGGGGTTATTGTTTATACCGGTGATTTTAAATTTGATCAGGCCGCCACAAAACTTTACAAGCCTGAAATCGGAAAAATGGCTGCGATTGGCGAGCAGGGGGTATTATGCCTGCTATCTGACAGTACTGAGGCTGAGAAACCAGGCTATACAACTTCTGAAGCTATTGTGGAACGCGAACTGTCCAATGCTTTCTATAATGCACAAGGGAGAATCATCGCTGCCTGTTTTGCTTCTGACATAAACCGAATTCAGCATATCTTTGATGCCGCTACTGAGCACAATCGAAAAGTGGCCGTTGTTGGCAAAAGCCTGGAGCGTATTTATCATATTGCTCTGGATCTCGGCTATTTGGAAGTGGCCGACGATTTGATTATTTCGGTAGAGGAGCTAAAGAATTTCTCGGATCGTGAAATTGTTGTCTTAATGACAGGTTCACAAGGGGAACCGATTGAAGCGCTGCAAAAAATGGCGAAGCAAACACATAAATATGTGAATATTAAACAGGGCGACACTGTTCTGATTGCGGCATCACCATTAAAAGGCAGCGAAGTATTTTTGTATAAAACGATCGATATGCTGTTCCGTGCAGGCGCCAATGTCGTTTCGGGCAAGCGGACCATCCATGTGACAAGCCATGGCAGTCAGGAAGAATTAAAGTTTATGATTAACCTGATGCAGCCCAAATTCTTTATTCCTGTCCATGGGGAGTACCGGATGCTAAAAGCACATCGAAAAATCGCATTGGAATGTGGCATCCCTGATGGAAATATCTGCATTCCGGACCGTGGGGACGTTGTTGAGTGGAAAGATGGACGCATTGCCATCACTGGAAAAGTTCCTTCGGGCAATATTCTGATCGATGGCATTGGGGTTGGCGATGTTGGCAATATTGTCTTGCGCGACCGGAAACTCCTGTCACAGGACGGCATTTTGATTGTCGTAGTAACGCTAACTAGACAGGAAAAGAAAATTGCTGCAGGTCCGGAAATCATCTCCAGGGGTTTTGTCTATGTGCGTGAATCGGAAAAATTAATGGACGATTCGACAAAATTGGTCCGAGAAATAATTGACCGTAATATTGCAAAAGCCACATTCGACTGGGCTAGCCTTAAACAGGAAATCAGAGATGATTTAAACCGCTATTTATTTGAAAAAACAAAACGCAGACCTATGATTCTGCCGATTATTATGGAGGTTTAACAAAGGCACCGGGGGATTCCCTCGGTGCTTTTTTGCATGAATTTATCATGCAAGTAAATACTAAACTATATCATGTTTGAAAGGGAGTATTAAAATGGATCGCGATTTATATAGATTCCAATCCAATAATCAAGAAGGCGTCGAGCCTCAAAAAGAGGAAAAACCTACTTCCGCCTTAATGGAAAAAATCCAGCAGCTCGGGCAAACAAATGTACCGCAGCTTTCACCGGATTCGAAGATCCATTGTTTAACGATTATCGGGCAAATCGAGGGACACCTGGCCTTGCCTCCTCAAAACAAAACAACGAAATATGAACATCTTATTCCCCAGCTGGTGGCAATTGAGCAAAATCCGAACATCGAAGGATTACTGATTATCCTAAATACAGTTGGCGGTGATGTCGAGGCAGGCCTGGCCATCTCCGAGATGCTCGCCACTCTGTCAAAACCGACCGTATCGATTGTCCTAGGAGGCGGGCATTCCATTGGGGTGCCAATCGCTGTTTCTTGTGATTATTCTTTCATCGCCGAGACAGCAACCATGACCATTCACCCAATCAGGCTTACAGGCTTGGTAATTGGAGTGCCACAAACCTTTGAATACATGGATAAAATGCAAGAGCGGGTCGTCAATTTTGTAACAAAACATTCAAAGATACCAGAAGAGACTTTTAAGGATTTAATGTTTGCAAAAGGAAATTTAACTAGAGATATTGGTACCAATGTGATCGGGGCAGATGCGGTAAAAGTTGGGTTAATTGATGAAATCGGCGGGCTTGGGCAGGCCATGAAAAAATTAAATGAACTGATTGAGTTGAAAAGGGAAAATAAAGAGGGGTTGATTCAATGATTCTTTACACAATGATGCCACAGGAATTAATCTTCCCCTATGAAACTGATTCTTTAGCTAACCAGCAGACGGTTTCCTATCAGGGCGTACCTCTATTGGTGGAAGCGGTCGATGGCCAGCATGCCCAAGTGATTCGGGTTTTAAGTAGTGACCCGCAGCATTTTTTAAATGAGCAGATTTGTCCAGGAACGAAAATTTCTTTTGCAAATCTTAATGGATATCAGGAAATCTGAGAAAAAACTATGGTATAATGAGGGAAATGAGACAAGAGCAGCCATTTAACAGGGCTGCTTCTTCCTTTTTTAGATGGGCGCTTTACAGTTAGGATTGCGGCCAAATCGATTAATAACCAAGGTGATTAAATGGCTAAAAAAAAGAAACGACAACCGAAACGAAGGGACACCCAGCTTAAACGGACGGTTAAATATGAGTTATCCGCTTTGCTTATTCTCGCAATAACGATTATCTCGATTGCGAAACTGGGGGCTGTCGGACGGGCTACTGTTATATTCTTCCGTTTTTGGATGGGCGAATGGTATATGCTCAGTTTGCTCGGCCTTGTTCTACTAAGCATTTATTTAATGTGGAAAAGAGAAATACCCTTTTTCTTTCATATTAAATTAGTGGGTAGCTATTTTATTGTTTCAGCTATTCTGCTATTAAGTCATGTAACCCTTTTTCACTTGTTGACAAATGAAGGGAAATTTAAGAACCCAAGCGTGATCGGGAATACTTGGGAACTGTTTATGATGGAATTGCGCGGTGAAACCAGTACGACCGACCTTGGCGGGGGAATACTAGGTGCGATATTGTATGCCTTGTTTCATTATTTGTTTGCTGAAACCGGGACGAAAATTATTGCATTCATTTTTATTCTCGTCGGTTTTATTTTATTGACCGGAAAGTCCTTTGGGGATTTCCTCGCAAAAATTTTGGTGGCCATTTCCGGCTTCGCCAAAACACAATGGACTGCCTTTAAAACAGATGTGACCGAGTGGAAACAAAAGCAGCAGGATCGAAAAAATGAACGAAGGACCCAGAGGCTGGAGGAACAAGAAAATCAACCGGTAGGTAATCAGCCAATCATTAATGCGGGACAGGCTGTTCCGTTGGACGAGCCAATCGTTCCGGAACCGATTATCTCCAACTTTGCCGACCGGGCTTTTAGTGATGAAACGCCAAAGGAAAAACCGCAGAAGGAACAAACCAGAACAAGGCGCAGTAAACACGAGGAGGCGGAAGAAGACCATACTCCGCCAATCACTTTTACTGAGGTTGAAAATGTCGACTACCAGCTGCCGCCGCTCAAGCTCCTTAAAATGCCCAAGAAAACCGACCAAAGTGGTGAATTTGAACTTATTAATAAAAATGCAGCAAAGCTTGAACGGACGTTTCAAAGCTTTGGCGTGAAGGCCAGGGTTACTCAAGTCCATCTAGGGCCTGCTGTAACGAAATACGAAGTACATCCCGATGTTGGCGTAAAAGTAAGCAAGATTGTCAGCTTGAGTGATGATATTGCCTTGGCGCTTGCCGCAAAAGGCATACGGATAGAAGCGCCGATTCCAGGAAAATCGGCCATCGGGATTGAAGTCCCGAATTCAGAAGTGTCAATGGTCTCCTTGCGTGAGGTATTGGAAGCAACACAAAACAATAAGCCCGACGCCAAGCTTTTAATTGGCCTTGGCAGGGACATAACCGGTGAAGCGGTTGTAGCCGAGTTAAACAAAATGCCCCATCTTCTTGTTGCAGGGGCAACTGGAAGCGGAAAAAGTGTCTGCATCAACGGAATTATTACCAGTTTGCTCATGAGGGCAAAACCGCATGAGGTTAAGCTGATGATGATTGACCCTAAAATGGTGGAACTGAATGTTTATAATGGAATCCCCCATTTGCTGGCTCCGGTCGTGACCGATCCCAAAAAGGCGTCGCAGGCATTAAAAAAGGTTGTCAGTGAGATGGAGCGGCGATATGAATTATTTTCCCATACCGGGACGCGAAACATTGAAGGCTATAACGATCATGTAAGGACCCATAATCTTGAAGAGAATGATAAACAACCGCTCCTGCCCTATATCGTTGTGATTGTCGACGAGCTGGCGGACTTAATGATGGTTGCATCATCAGACGTGGAGGATTCGATTACCCGGCTTGCGCAAATGGCCCGTGCTGCTGGCATTCACTTAATTATTGCCACGCAGCGTCCTTCCGTTGATGTCATTACCGGGGTTATTAAAGCGAATATTCCTTCACGTATCGCCTTCGCCGTCTCGAGTGCGACCGATTCCAGAACAATTCTGGACATGGGCGGAGCCGAAAAGCTGCTGGGACGAGGAGATATGCTGTTCATGCCAGTTGGAGCAACGAAACCCGTTCGCGTCCAAGGTGCATTCCTTTCCGACCAGGAAGTGGAGAATACCGTTGAATTTGTTATTTCCCAGCAAAAGGCGCAGTACCAAGAGGAAATGATTCCAGATGATGTTCCTGAAGCAGCCGGAGAGGTGGATGATGACTTGTATGATGATGCTGTCCAGCTTGTGATTGACATGCAAACCGCATCCGTTTCCATGCTGCAGCGCCGGTTTCGAATCGGCTATACCAGGGCCGCCCGCTTAATTGATGAAATGGAGGTCCGCGGTGTTGTAGGCCCCTATGAAGGCAGTAAACCACGGTCTGTATTGATGGCAAAACAAGATGAAGAAAAAAGCTCATAATAGAAAAAAACAGGGCCGATTGACCCTGTTTTTTTCTATTAAATTTCCATTTTAAAAATGACATATTAAATTATATCAGAAATTGTAAAAAGGAAATTGGTTATTTAATAACTTTTTTTATCTTTACGCCTTTTTTCGACAAAATCTTGAATTTCTATTTAATTTTAAATGAAAACATGATAATATAAATCTCGATTAGTAGGAATGATATCAGAGGTCTGATGTCTTAGGAAAAAGGCTGGAGGAAAGCAGCATGTCGATAAAGTCAGATAACCGGCATTTATATCTCCAAGTAATCGATCGAATCAAGCAAGATATCGAAAATGGGGTCTATAAAGAAAAAGAAAAATTGCCTTCCGAATTCGATCTTGCCAAGCAACTGGGTGTCAGCAGAGCGACACTCCGGGAAGCACTACGAATACTTGAAGAAGAAAACGTTATCATTAGACGCCACGGAGTCGGGACCTTTGTAAATGCAAAGCCTCTTTTTACTTCAGGAATTGAACAACTAAATAGTGTTACTGACATGATTAAGCAGGCTGGCATGAAACCAGGGACCATTTTCTTAAGATCATCAAAGCAAGACCCAACCGAGGAGGACATTCGTCGTTTCTCATGTTCCACTAGTGAGGAAATGGTGGTAATCGAAAGGGTTAGAACCGCAAACGGGGAACCGGTCGTATATTGTATCGACAAGGTACCTGCCCACATATTTCCGGAAACCTTTTCTCATGAGGGAGAATCAATCTTCACCATATTAGATGAAGAGGCAAACCGAAGAATTACATACGCGGTTGCTCAAATCGAGCCGATTGGTTATCATGAAAAGATTTCCCCAATTCTGGAATGTGACCCTGAAACTGCATTGTTGGTGTTAAAACAGATGCATTTCGATGAAATGGATGAGCCTGTCCTATTTTCGGTAAACTATTTTAAAGCGGACATGTTTAGTTTTCATGTACTTAGGAAACGCGTTTAATTTTTTATTGGTTATGAAAACGCAATCAGTCCTAGCTTTAACCATTTCTACTAGATCAAAACAATTTTAGGGGGACAATACCTTGAAAAAGCGTAAAGTTGGAATGGCACTATCACTAGTTCTTGCTGCTGGCACACTTTTGGGAGCTTGTGGAAAGAGTGATGACAACAAAGGCACCGATGAGACTAAAGGCGGAGACAAAGAAAAAGCATTCTCTGTAGGTATGGTTACTGACGTCGGCGGCGTTGATGACAAATCCTTTAACCAATCCGCATGGGAAGGTCTTCAAAACTTCGGTAAAGAAAACGGTTTGAAAAAGGGTAAAGGCGGCTTTGATTACGTACAATCGAAATCAGATGCTGACTATGCAACAAACCTTAATACTCTAGTTCGTCAAGATTTTGATTTAGTATACGGTATTGGTTTCTTAATGGAATCTGCCATTAAAGAAATCGCTCAACAACAAAAGGATGCTCACTTTGCCATCGTTGATGCTGAAGTGAAAGAGCCAAACGTGGCAAGCATCATGTTCAAAGAGCAAGAAGCAGCATTCCTTGCAGGTGTTGCCGCTGCTTTAACTACAAAATCTAATCATATCGGCTTTATCGGCGGTATGGAAATCCCTGTTATTGAACGCTTCGAAGCCGGCTTCCTTGCTGGTGTAAAGGCAGCTAAACCAGAAGTACAAGTTGATGTTCAATATTCTGGAGCATTTGATAAAGCGGAACTTGGTCAATCTATTGCTTCGAAAATGTACTCTTCCGGCGCTGACGTCATTTTCCATGCTTCTGGCGCTACTGGTAACGGATTATTTAAAGAGGCTGTTGACCGTAAAGCAAAAGAACCTGCAAAGGATTTCTGGGCAATCGGTGTTGACCGTGACCAGGCCGACATGGGTCCGGAAATCGTCCTTACATCTGCACTTAAGCGTGTAGACGTAGCGGTACAAGACCTTGCCACTAAAGCAAAAGAAGGTAATTTCGCTGGCGGCGAAGTTGTTTTATACGGCTTGCAAGAAGATGGTGTAGGCTTGGCTCCAATCAATGCAAAGGCAGCTAACAAGGATGCTATTGATAAAGCTGTTAAAGAATGGATTGAAAAAATCAAATCCGGAGATGTAAAAGTCCCGGGAACTCGTGATGAAGCGAAAAATTTTAGCGCACAATAAGAGTGAAATTAAAGGAATAAGCGGATATACCTTTACCGCTTATTCCTTCTTAATGAAACCTTAATTGAAGAGTAGAAGAATCATTCTACTTTTCACTTAAGGTTTTAACTGGGGATAAATCCCTGTTTTTTATAACAGCAAAAGGTCTGACCTCTTACTACTATTGGTCATTTTTTCCTTTTATCTATCTGCAGGGAGTGAGAAATATGGAATATGTTATTGAGATGCTTAACATACGCAAAGAGTTCGGTAACTTTGTTGCGAATGATAACATCACCCTTCAATTAAAGAAGGGCGAAATTCACGCCTTACTTGGCGAAAACGGTGCAGGCAAATCAACTTTAATGAACGTTCTTTTCGGATTGTATCAACCGGAAGGGGGAGAAATTAAGGTAAAAGGAAAACCTGTAAAAATTTCTAACCCAAATATCGCTAATGATCTGGGAATCGGAATGGTGCACCAGCACTTTATGCTTGTTGATACCTTTTCGGTGACGGAAAACATTATCCTTGGTCGGGAGATCACAACCGGTGGACGAATCGATTTAAAAAAGGCCGAGCGGGAAGTTCGGGAAATTTCCGAACGATATGGACTTGCAGTCGATCCACAAGCGAAAATTTCTGATATTTCTGTTGGAATGCAGCAAAGGGTAGAAATTTTAAAAACACTGTACCGCGGTGCCGAAATTCTAATTTTTGACGAACCGACAGCTGTATTGACACCACAGGAAATTAAAGAATTGATTCAAATTATGAGAACCCTTATTAAGGAAGGGAAATCGATTATTTTAATTACCCATAAGTTGAAGGAAATTATGGAGGTAGCTGATCGCTGTACTGTAATCCGCAAAGGAAAAGGGATCGGGACGGTCAATGTCAGTGAAACGAATCCCAATGAACTTGCCAGCCTGATGGTAGGCCGTGAAGTTGTTTTTAAAACGGAAAAGAAAGAGTCTGTACCAAAGCAGGATGTATTGGTTGTGAAGGATTTAGTCGTAAAGGATTCACGTGGAGTAACCGTTGTAAACGGGCTGAACCTGAACGTCCGTGCAGGAGAAATTGTCGGGATTGCCGGGGTGGATGGAAACGGGCAATCTGAATTTATCGAGGCGATTACAGGCTTGCGCAAAGCGGAAAATGGCAGTGTGAAATTAAATGACAAGGAATTGTTTAATTTACCGCCGAGAAAGGTTACCGAAGCGGGTGTCGGCCATATCCCGCAGGACCGTCATAAACACGGATTGGTTTTAAATTATCCAATGGCCGAAAATATGGTGCTTCAAACTTATTACAAACAACCATATTCGAAAAATGGCATTTTAAATTTTAAAGAAATATATAAACAAGCTAAGAAATTAATCGCTGAGTTTGACGTACGGACACCGAGTGAATCTGCTTTGGCACGCGCACTTTCCGGCGGTAACCAGCAAAAGGCAATCATTGGCCGTGAGGTAGATCGTAATCCCGATCTGTTAATTGCTGCTCAGCCTACTCGCGGGTTGGATGTAGGGGCGATTGAATTTATTCATAAGCGCTTAATTGAGCAAAGGGATAATGGAAAGGGCGTTTTGCTTGTTTCGTTTGAGTTAGATGAAATCATGAATGTCAGCGACCGAATTGCTGTCATATACGAGGGGAGAATCGTAGCTGTCGTCAATCCGAAGGAAACGGATGAACAAGAGCTTGGATTGCTGATGGCCGGTTCAAATAGAAAGGAAGCTGGTTCAAATGGCTAAACGCTTAACAGGATTATTGACGCCAATTATTGCGGTACTGTTAGGAATCATCGTTGGAACCATTATCATGTTAGTCAGCGGCTACGACCCAGTTGCAGCCTATACAGCATTATGGAATGGGGCCTTTGGTGATATTTACTATGTGGGGGAAGTTATCAGACAGTTTACACCTTACATCCTGGCTGGTTTGGCGGTAGCATTTGCCTTCCGCGTCGGCCTGTTTAACATCGGAGTTGAAGGCCAATTTATCGTCGGCTGGCTGGCGGCGGTTTGGGTAGGAGTTGCCTTTGACCTTCCAAAGATTATTCATCTGCCGCTTGCCATTTTGGCTTCTATTGTGGCGGGTGCCATTTGGGCATTTATTCCCGGGCTATTAAAGGCTCGTTTCCGTGTACACGAAGTGATCGTCACCATCATGATGAACTATGTGGCGCTTCATGCGACAAACTATATTATTAGAAATTATCTCGCTGCTAAAAGCGGTGATAAAACTGAACCTATTCATCAAACAGCTTCATTACGTTCAGAATGGCTGGAAAGCCTAACCGACTATTCACGTCTGCATTGGGGAATCGTTCTTGCCATTGCCTGCTGTTTCATAATGTGGTTTTTACTAGAAAAAACTACCAGAGGATTTGAATTACGTGCCGTCGGTTTTAACCAAGATGCGGCGCAATATGCCGGGATGAACGTAAATCGAAATATCATTCTTTCGATGGTCATTTCCGGGGCATTTGCTGGACTTGCAGGGGCAATGGACGGATTGGGAACCTTCGGCTATGCGGCTGTAAAGGGTGGATTTACGGGTGTTGGGTTTGAAGGAATTGCGATTGCGTTATTAGGGGCCAACTCCGCCTTAGGCGTATTCTTCTCAGCCATTTTATTTGGTGCTCTAAAGGTCGGTTCATTAAATATGCCGCTTGAAGCTGGCGTACCGAATGAGCTTGTAAATATCATTATAGCGTTGATTGTATTCTTTGTAGCGTCCAGCTACATCATCAGAGTATTTCTTGATCGATTCAACAAGAAAGGGGTGAAGTAAAGTGAGCTTAATGGATATCTTGACAATCGTTGTTCCATCTACGCTTTTATGGGCAGCTCCACTTATCTTCACTGCATTAGGCGGTATCTTCTCGGAGCGCTCCGGGGTGGTAAATATCGGTCTTGAAGGTTTAATGGTTGTTGGTGCATTTACGGCTATTGTTTTTAACTTGACATTTGTAGGCACTTTCGGTAATGCAACTCCATGGGTTGCTTTGGTCGTGGCGATGATTGTCGGGGGAGTTTTTTCGATTCTCCATGCGGTGGCGTCTATTACCTTCCGCGCTGACCACACTGTATCCGGTGTAGCCATTAACTTGTTAGCAACTGGCTTGACATTGTTCCTTGTTAAAATGATTTATGATAAAGGTGAAACAGGAATCATCAAAGAGAGCTTTAGTAAGATTGACATTCCAATTTTGAAAGATATTCCAATTATTGGCGAAATCTTTTTTCAAAACACGTATTGGACATCATTCCTTGCCATTATCGTAGCAGTTATTGCCTGGTATGTAGTATTTAAGACACCATTTGGTCTTCGTCTCCGTTCGGTTGGTGAACATCCAATGGCAGCAGACACGATGGGGATCAATGTAACGAAAATGCGTTATTTGGGTGTTATCATTTCCGGCGCGCTTGGTGGTCTTGGCGGTGCCGTTTATGCCCAGTCGATTACTTCCAACTTCAGCCACGCTACGATTAGTGGTCAAGGTTTCATGGCGCTCGCGGCAATGATTTTCGGTAAATGGCATCCACTTGGTGCCCTTGGTGCCGGTATCTTCTTTGGCCTTGCCCAAAGTATCAGTATCATCGGGTCAAGCTTGCCATTTTTAAAAGAAATCCCGAGTGTGTATCTGTTAATTGCGCCTTATGTATTAACAATCTTGGCCTTAACCGGATTCATCGGTCGTGCCGATGCACCGAAAGCATCCGGTACCCATTATATTAAGGGAAGCCGTTAATAAATGAAGAACCTTCAGTTTATCACTGAGGGTTCTTTTTTTTGGAAAAAGTGTCATTGCTTGAATGAACCAAGCATGTAAAATTATAGTAATAAGTATAGGTTTCAGCGCCAAGGAAAAAATATAAAGAAAAATGTTTAGAAATGTAAGTCTGAAGACTGACAAGGAGGAAGGCAAATGGGCAATATATCGGAAAAAATAACGGAAATGCAAGGATATAAACTCCATGTAATTGAAACAGATAAATATAAAACCAATACCATTGTTTGGCGGATGAAAGCCCCATTAACCAAGAAGGATGTCACAAAAAGGGCCCTGCTCCCGCAAGTGCTCCAATCAAGCTCGGCCAATTATCCGACCACAATCAAGCTGCGCTCCTATCTAGATGATTTATATGGGGCAACACTTTATGTAGATTTGTCAAAAAAAGGTGAATATCATGTCATCAGCTTTCTGATTGAAATTGCCAATGAAAAATTCCTGACAGACCCGGCACCGCTTCTCAAAAAGGGGTTTGAATTACTCGCGGAGATCCTATTGCATCCTAACGCAAGCGGAAATGCGTTTGACCGTGAAACAGTAGAAAAAGAAAAGCGCACCCAAAAGCAGCGTATCCAATCGGTCTATGATGATAAAATGCGCTACTCCAATGTCCGTCTGATTGAGGAAATGTGTAAGGGAGAGCCTTATGCTCTCCAGGTTCACGGTGAAGCTGCAGAAGTTGAAGCCATCACTCCTGACAGCCTGTATGAATATTATCAAAAAGCCCTCGCCGAGGATGAAATGAATCTTTATGTGATTGGCGATGTGAAAGAGGCGGAAGTGAAGGCGTTTGCTGAGGAATTACTCAAATTTGAAACCCGGACACCAAAACAGGCAGAGGACCTTCGGGTTTCGCAAAAATCGGATGTAAATGAGGTAAAGGAGCAGCAGGATGTCAAGCAAGGTAAATTAAATATCGGCTATCGGACAAATATTTCCTATGGAGACCCTGATTACTTCACCTTGCAGGTGTTTAATGGCATTTTTGGCGGCTTTGCCCATTCCAAACTGTTTATCAACGTCCGCGAAAAGGCCAGCCTGGCCTATTATGCTGCAAGCCGGCTTGAAAGCCATAAAGGCTTGCTGATGGTGATGTCAGGAATTGATAATAAAAATTATGATCAGGCTGTAAAAATCATCCGCGAACAAATGGAAGCCATGCGAAAAGGTGATTTTACAGAAGAAGAAATTGAACAAACGAAGGCGGTCATTAAAAATCAAATTCTCGAAACAATTGATACCTCAAGGGGACTGCTCGAGCTTCTATATCATAATGTGGTTGCCAAAACAAATATTGGAATTGATACATGGCTTTCCGAAATGCAAAAAGCCACCAGGGAGGACATCATCGCGGTCGGGAATAAAATAAATCTTGATACCATTTATTTCTTAACGGGAACGGAGGCAGGGCAATGATGGAGAAAATTACGTTTGACCAACTTCAGGAAGAGCTTTTCCACGAAAAATTGCCAAATGGCTTGAATGTATATATTTTGCCGAAACAGGGGTTCAACAAAACTTATGCCACGTTTACGACCAAATATGGGTCAGTTGACAACACCTTTGTTCCCTTCGGAAAAAAGGACTTTGTCACCGTTCCAGACGGCATTGCTCACTTTTTGGAGCATAAGCTGTTCGAGAAGGAAGATGGCGATGTTTTTCAACAATTCAGTAAGCAGGGGGCATCGGCGAATGCCTTTACATCATTTACCCGAACTGCTTATTTGTTCTCCAGCACCTCTGACGTGGAAAAGAACTTGGAAACGCTGATTGATTTTGTCCAATCCCCGTATTTTTCCGAGAAGACAGTGGAAAAGGAGAAAGGAATCATCGGCCAAGAAATTACAATGTATGACGATAACCCTGACTGGCGCTTATATTTTGGGATTATCCAAAATCTATATAAAAACCATCCAGTCAGTATCGACATTGCCGGAACAATTGAATCCATTTCCAATATTACGAAGGATTGGCTGTATGAATGCTATAACACCTTTTACCACCCTAGCAATATGCTCCTGTTTATTGTCGGCCCCGTTGACCCGGATCAAGTGATGAAACAGGTGAAGGATAATCAGGCTAAAAAAGAGTACAAAGATATGCCGGAAATTCAGCGTCATTTCGAAAGTGAACCTGTTCAGGCAGCGGAAAAGAAGCAAGTGCTGCAGATGAATGTGCAAACCTCCAAATGCCTGCTGGGCATCAAGGCTCTCCACGTGGATCAAACAGGGGAAGCAATGCTTAAAACCGAGCTGACCATGAATGTCCTTCTGGATTTGCTGTTTGGCAAAAGCTCGGATAATTATGATGAGCTATATAATGAGGGTTTGGTGGACGAAACGTTCTCCTTTGATTACACGCAGGAGCAGGGCTTTGGATTTGCCATGATTGGCGGAGACACAAATAGCCCCGACAGGCTTGCGGAACGTCTCCAGGAAATGCTGATGGCGGCGAAGGATGGGAATGCCTTTACGGATGAGCAATTGGAACGAGGGAAAAGGAAGAAAATTGGTGCCTTTTTACGAGCAATCAATTCTCCTGAATACATCGCCAATCAATTTACCCGTTATGCCTTCAACGAAATGAACCTATTTGATGTCGTGCCAACCTTGGAAAAAATTACACTGCAGGACGTCCAGTCCCTGGCCTCAGAGATGATTGCCGATGAACGGATCTCCGTTTGTCAAGTAATCCCGAAGGCCAAATAGTTTAAAGCGCCGGTTACTTCGGCGCTTTTTCACGGCAAATGAAATAGAGAGAGTGAATATACATGAAAAAATATGTATTAATTACGGGAGCAAGCGGAGGAATCGGACAAGCGGTCGCCAGCCATTTAGCGGCCAAAGGATACAATCTTTATCTCCATTACAATCAAGGTGAACAGAATATCAAAGAACTAATGGAAAGGCTCTCGGCTTTTGATGGTGAGTACATTCCGATACATGCCGATCTTGCAAAACCGGAAGGCTTTCGGCAAGTTACCTCACAGATTTTTTCGCTCGATGCCATGATTCATTGCGGTGGAATGAGCCATTATGGGCTGCTGATGGATTTAAAGCTTGAAGAGGCCGTGGCTTTGCTTAATGTTCATGTGCTTAGTCCACTCATGCTGACCAAAGAGCTGTTGCCGAAATTCTTAAGTAAGGGCTCGGGCAATATCGTTGTCATTACCTCGATATGGGGACAGACTGGGGCTGCCTGTGAAGTGGCTTATTCAGCTGCAAAAGGGGCGCAAATTGCGTTTATAAAGGCTCTTAGTAAGGAAGTAGCCTTAAATGGGATTCGTGTTAACGCGATTGCTCCTGGAGCTGTAGAGACGAAAATGATGGAGGGTTTTACCGATGAGGAGTTGGAAGGGATTACCTTTGAGATTCCGATGGGCAGGCTCGGCCAACCGGAGGAAATCGCAAAGGCTGCCGCATTTTTACTCTCGGATGACTCGAGCTATATGACCGGCCAGGTCCTTGCAATAAATGGCGGATGGTATACCTGAAATTCGTGTCGCCATCATGTATAGATTGGGTCCTCGGGTAGCAAAATAACCATGTACCATTCTAAAGGAGGGTTATGCGATGTCTGTTTTAGATAACTGGAAACAGTGGCAGGAATTTTTGGGTGACCGTCTTGACCTTGCCCAAGATCAAGGGATGAGTGAAGGGGCAATTAACAGCCTCGCTTATCAGATCGGTGACTATTTGGCGAAAAATGTTGACCCGAAAAACGAGCAGGAGCGTGTTCTCGCCGACCTGTGGTCAGTTGCAGACCAAAAGGAGCAGCAGGCAATTGCCAACTTGATGGTTAAGCTTGTTAAGCAATAAAGCTATAGAAGAGAGGATGGGGTGGAGATTCCCCGCCTCTTTTTTTGCTATATACCAGTTTTTCAGTGAAATATCAGTTTGCATGTGTTTTTTCTTTCATCTTACAGTAAAATCAGATATGATAGGGGTTAGGTAAGCATTTTTGAAAAAATTGTCGAAACTTCTTTAAGGGGGTGCGCAACTGAAATGAACATGAAGAAAGAATGGTACTTGGAATACGAAATTCAGAAAAATCGTCCCGGTTTATTAGGGGACATTTCCTCCCTCTTAGGAATGCTTTCTATTAATATCGTTACCATCAATGGTGTTGATGAGGGCAGACGCGGCTTGCTAATATTGGCAAAGGACGATAATCAAATTAAACGGCTTGAGTCAATTTTACATACTATGGACACAATAAAACTAATAAAATTGCGGGAACCGAAATTGCGGGACCGTCTCGCTGTCCGGCATGGCCGCTATATTCAGCGTGATGCCGATGATAAAAAGACATTTCGTTTTGTCCGTGACGAGCTTGGTCTATTAGTCGATTTTATGGCAGAATTATTTAAGCAGGATGGCCATAAATTAATCGGTATTCGCGGGATGCCCCGGGTAGGAAAAACCGAATCACTAGTTGCCGCAAGCGTGTGTGCCAATAAGCGTTGGCTGTTTGTGTCTTCGACCCTGTTAAAGCAAACAATCCGCAACCAATTGATTGAGGATGAATACAACAGCGACAATTTATTTATTCTTGATGGGATCGTGTCGACCAAGAGAGCCAATGAACGGCACTGGCAGCTTGTCCGGGAAATTATGCGGATGCCGTCCGTTAAGGTGATCGAACATCCCGATATTTTTGTGCAAAACTCCGAGTACACGCTCGATGATTTTGACTATATCATCGAACTTAGAAATCATGCGGATGAAGAAATTACATACGATATTGTTGACCAGCATAATATGTTCTCCGGTTCTGATTTTGGAGATTTTGATTTTTAAATAATTGGAAGGTGTTCTACGTGACTGAATTAGGGAATCGATTAAAAGAAGCCCGTTTAGCCAAAGATTTAAGTTTGGATGATTTACAATCCATGACGAAAATCCAAAAGCGATATTTAATTGGAATTGAAGAAGGCAATTATTCCAGCATGCCAGGTAACTTCTATGTTCGAGCGTTTATAAAGCAGTATGCAGAGGCGCTCGGCCTAAATCCGGAGGAAATATTTGAAACCTATAAAAATGAAATCCCGCCATCTATTAATGATGAAATGCCGCAATTATCGAGAGTAAAAACACATAAAAATATCTCTCCGGGCAGCTCGAAAATTTTTGATTTCCTGCCCAAAATTTTGATTGCCGTTTTTGTGATCGGGGTTGCCGGCCTTTTCTATTATTTTATTTCCACGAATGCCGGCGATGATACGAATGAATCCGTTAGCCAGGATAATGAGCCGGTAAAGCTTGTCAAATCCGACAATCTTGAAAAGGCTCAGGCTGATGAGAAAGAAAAAGCCGCCGACAAAGAAAAGGCAAAGGATAAGAAACAGGAAAAATCCAAGGATGAAAAGCCAAAAGAAGAAACGCCAAAAGAAGAAACACAGACACCAGTACCTGAGGCGCCAAAGCAAGAGTTGACGGTTGTGCAGACAAGCGGCCGAAATTCAACATTTTCATTGGCCAATGCCGATAAATTTGTTGTAAAGGTCGTTTCCCGAGGAGAATCCTGGGTAAGCATTAAAAACGGCATAGGAAAATCATTTTTCCAGGGAACGCTGAAGGCCGGCACCGAGACGGAAAGCCAAACCTATGACTTAACACCTGAGACTGCAGCTGTCATCACTGTCGGCAGAACGCTTGATGCCGATATCTATGTCAATGACCAAAAGCTGGAGTATGCGGTTCCGCCCGCGGAAAAAGTTCGTCAGGACATCACCATTCAATTTGTTCCGAAGAACCAATAGTCATCATTCGATGACTATTTTCGCATACATGAACTTTTATAAATAGAAAAGGGTGCCGACTGAACGGCACATTGTTGTATTTTAGGAGGAAGTTTGATGAATTTACCTAACAAGATTACTATTTCACGCATAGTATTAATCCCGGTGTTCTTGATTATTATGCTGGTTCCTTTTGATTGGGGCGAGTTCCGATTGCTCGGTGCTGACCTTCCGGTAACCCATTTTGTCGGTGCGTTAATTTTCATACTGGCATCGACGACTGACTGGGTGGACGGCCATTATGCCCGCAAATACAATCTTGTTACCAACATGGGGAAATTTCTTGATCCTTTGGCGGATAAACTGCTTGTTTCCGCGGCTTTGATTGTCCTGGTTGAACTGGGGTTTGCTCCATCATGGATTGTCATCGTGATTATCAGTAGGGAGTTTGCCGTTACCGGACTGCGCTTGCTGCTTGCCGGCGAAGGGGAAGTCGTCGCGGCCAATATGCTTGGAAAAATTAAAACGTGGACGCAAATCGTCGCGATTTCAGCGTTATTACTACATAATATTATTTTTGCTATGATTCCATTTCGATTTGACCTTTTGGCATTATGGGTGGCATTATTTTTTACAATCTGGTCCGGATGGGATTATTTTGCGAAAAACAGCCATGTGCTGAAAAATTCGAAATAGGTGCAGTTTTAATTCTGTAAACCTTTGAAAAAGGAGGGGCGGTTTGTGAATGCTGAGATTATTGCAGTTGGTTCGGAGCTGCTTTTGGGCCAAATCGTAAACACCAATGCACGGTTTCTATCTCAGCAACTAGCGGGGCTGGGGATTGATGTTTATTTTCACACGGTTGTCGGGGACAATCCGGATAGGCTAAAGTCGGCGATTGAAATCGCTGAGAAGCGGTCGGATGTGATTATTTTTACCGGCGGTTTAGGCCCGACAAAGGATGATTTGACGAAGGAAACGATTGCCCGCCATCTCGGAACAGATCTGACCATGGACGAAGCCGCGCTGGTATCGATTGAACTTTTCTTTAAACGGACCAATCGGGTAATGACGGAAAATAACCGAAAACAGGCATTGATTTTGAAGGGGTCTCTAGTTCTGCCCAACGACCATGGAATGGCTCCCGGGATGGTTTACCAGGGGGGGAGTCATACCTATATGCTATTACCGGGACCTCCTAAAGAGTTGGAGCCGATGTTTTTGAAATATGGAGGGCCTGCTCTGGCAGGGTTTGGCGGTTCTGGGGAACAAATTGTCTCCCGGGTGCTGCGGTTTTTTGGCATCGGTGAGGCAGCATTGGAGACAGATGTCCTTGATTTAATTGAAGCCCAAAGCAATCCAACCATTGCTCCGCTTGCCGGTGATGGAGAAGTAACGCTAAGGCTGACCGCCAAACATAAGGATGTTGCCTCGGCTCAGGCAATGCTCGATGACGTAGAAGCAAAAATCAGGGCGCGCGTGGGCGAATTTTTATACGGTTATAATAATTCTTCATTATTGGAAGAATTGACGAAGGTCTTAAAAAAGAAGAAATTGACGGTTACCGCTGCAGAAAGTTTAACCGGAGGATTGTTTCAGCAGGAAATCACCTCCATTTCCGGGGCGAGTTCGGTGTTTAAGGGTGGCGTCGTCTGTTATTCGAACGAAATCAAGGAGAAGGTCGTTGGGGTCCGCCCGGAGACTCTCGCTGCTCATGGAGCGGTAAGTGAGGAATGTGCCAGGGAACTGGCGGTGAATGCGGCACGGATCTTTGGGGCGGATATCGGAATCAGTTTTACTGGTGTAGCCGGACCGGATGAGTTGGAAGGCAAGCCGGTTGGAACGGTATATATCGGTATTTCGGTGGCGGGGCTTCCGGTGATGGTTGAGAAGCTTAGTCTTAGCGGAACGCGCGAAGCCAACCGTGGCCGGGCGGTAAAGTTTGGCTGTTACTATTTGTTGAAATATTTGAAGGAATCACAGGATGCTGGATGAGCGTTCTGTGTTTTTTTGTTTTTGGGGGAAGGGTGGACCGTTCATGAAGACAAAATAGTGGTCAGTTGGGGCTGAGGTGTCCTTATAGAAGGCTCATGAGGACAAAAGGCTGGAAAGAATGAGAGGAACTGTCCTCATAGACGGTTCATGAGGACAAAAGGCTGGAAAGTCTATGAGGAATTGTCTCCATTGGGGATCATATTGCCAAATGTTTCAGTTAAATTTCTTGAAATTATCTGAAAATAAGCAAATAAGACTTTTTCTATCAAATACCCTTCAGAAAAACTCCTTTTCTTGGGTAAATTTGTTTCTTATACCATAAATAATTGCCTAGAAAAAGGTCGAATAGATGTTCGTGTTTTTGCTCGACAAATCATCCGAAAGAGGTTATAGTATTAATAGGTTTCAATTTCATAGATTCCAGCAATAATTTTAATTTAATTATAAAAGGAGGAACTATTTGTGAGTGACCGAAAGGCCGCCTTAGAAATGGCGCTAAAACAAATAGAAAAACAATTCGGTAAAGGTTCCATCATGAGAATGGGAGAACAATCGGAAACGAAGATTTCAACAGTTCCGAGCGGGTCCCTGGCACTGGATGCAGCACTTGGTGTTGGAGGATACCCAAGGGGACGGATCATCGAGATATATGGACCAGAAAGCTCTGGTAAAACCACCGTCGCTCTGCATGCTATTGCGGAAGTTCAAGCAAAAGGCGGACAAGCAGCGTTTATCGACGCTGAGCATGCATTGGACCCAACTTATGCACAAAAACTAGGCGTTAACATTGATGAATTATTATTATCCCAGCCAGATACAGGTGAACAAGCCCTTGAAATCGCTGAAGCGCTTGTGCGAAGCGGCGCAATCGATATTATCGTTGTCGACTCTGTAGCAGCTCTAGTACCAAAAGCCGAAATTGAAGGTGAAATGGGAGACTCTCACGTAGGCTTACAGGCCCGCTTGATGTCCCAAGCCCTTCGTAAACTATCAGGTTCAATCAACAAATCTAAAACAATTGCCGTCTTTATAAACCAGATCCGAGAGAAGATCGGAATTATGTTTGGAAACCCCGAGACAACACCTGGTGGACGTGCGCTGAAGTTTTATTCGACCATCCGTCTTGAAGTCCGCCGTTCCGAGCAGTTAAAGCAAGGCACTGAAATGGTCGGTAACAAGACAAAAATTAAAGTTGTCAAGAATAAGGTGGCGCCTCCATTCCGTACGGCTGAAGTGGATATTATGTATGGAGAAGGTATATCCAAAGAAGGCGAAATTGTCGATATCGGTTCAGAATTGGATATTATCCAAAAAAGCGGTTCATGGTATTCCTACAACGATCAACGAATCGGACAGGGCCGTGAAAACGCCAAACTGTTCCTAAAGGAAAACCCTGATCTTCGCCAGGAGATTCAAACCAAAATCCGCGAGCATTACGGTTTAGATGGCGAAAAAGTCGTCACCGAAACCGATGACGATGAGCAATTTGAATTGCTGGATAATTAATGTTCTTGAGCAAGGCCCGTGTTCGGGTTTTGCTCATTTTTTTATGTAAATGTATTTTTATGCAATAAAACCAACAAATATACACATTGAAACCGCTCTCAAACCTGATAAGTTGGAAATATTTATAGAAGCAATTCTGACAAAACCTTGACAATGACAAGTCCCAGCTTTACAATTAACATGTATATTTTACATTTTTGAAAATATTACATGATGAAAAGCCTTGGTGCTTGCTGTATGTTGAGTCTAAACAATGTACATGCCGACACTTAAAAAATGTAACAAAAGTTCATAGCAAGAGGAGGTGTAATGATGGAACCAATTACAATCATCTCCATTTTGCTTGGCCTTATCGTCGGTGCCGTTGTTGGCTATTTTATTCGTAAATCCATTGCTGAAGCAAAAATAGCAGGAGCTAAAAATGCCGCTGAACAGATTCTTGAAGATGGTAAACGTGATGCTGAATCACTAAAAAAGGAAGCCCTGTTAGAGGCAAAGGATGAAATTCACAAGCTTCGAACTGAAGCGGAGCGTGAGGTTCGCGAACGAAGAAATGAACTGCAAAAACAAGAAAACCGTTTACTGCAAAGAGAAGAGAATTTAGACCGAAAGGATGAATCGTTAAACAAGCGAGAAATTCTTTTAGAAAAGAAGGATGATTCTCTAAACCAAAGACAACAGCATATTGAAGAGATGGAAAGCAAAGTGGACGAGTTGGTACGTACACAACAAACAGAACTTGAACGAATTTCGGGCTTAACCCGCGAGGAAGCAAAAACAATCATTCTCGATCGGACAGAGCAAGAACTTGCTCATGATACCGCGATAATGATTAAGGAAAGCGAAAATCGTGCAAAAGAAGAAGCTGACAAGAAAGCGAAGGAAATTCTTTCGCTCGCCATCCAGCGTTGCGCAGCGGACCACGTCGCCGAAACAACTGTTTCAGTGGTAAACCTTCCAAACGATGAGATGAAGGGACGGATTATCGGTCGTGAAGGACGTAATATTCGTACCCTTGAAACGTTGACGGGTATCGATTTAATTATTGACGATACTCCTGAAGCTGTTATTCTATCTGGTTTTGACCCTATCCGTCGAGAAACAGCGCGCTTGGCCCTTGAAAAGCTTGTTCAAGATGGACGAATCCATCCTGCCCGGATTGAGGAAATGGTCGAGAAATCCCGCCGCGAAGTGGATGAATACATCCGTGAAGTTGGGGAGCAGACTACATTTGAAGTTGGGGTGCATGGGCTCCATCCGGATTTGATCAAAATTCTTGGCCGCTTAAAGTTCCGTACAAGCTACGGACAAAACGTGCTGAAACACTCCATGGAGGTAGCTCAGCTATCTGGATTGCTTGCTGCTGAGCTTGGTCAGGATGAAACGCTGGCAAGACGCGCCGGACTTCTGCACGATATTGGAAAAGCGATTGACCATGAAGTCGAAGGAAGCCACGTTGAGATTGGGGTCGAACTTGCTACCAAGTACAAGGAACATCCTGTCGTCATCAACAGTATTGCTTCACACCATGGCGATACAGCACCAACATCAACCATTGCCGTTCTAGTCGCTGCTGCTGACGCACTCTCTGCTGCAAGACCGGGAGCCCGCAGCGAAACACTTGAAAACTACATTCGCCGCCTAGAAAAGCTGGAAGAGATTTCGGAATCCTATGAGGGTGTGGAGAAATCATTTGCGATTCAGGCTGGACGTGAAGTTCGGATCATTGTAAGACCGGATGCCATTGATGATCTTGCCGCCCACCGATTGGCTCGCGACATCCGCAAGCGCATCGAGGAAGAGCTAGATTATCCGGGACATATTAAAGTAACAGTTATCCGTGAAACACGGGCTGTTGAATACGCAAAATAAAGCGGTGCGCATGCGCCGCTTTATTTTGTAAGGAAACGAAATGTGGTAAACTTTAAGCTATCAAACAGGGAAAGGGCAAGGATATGAACTTACTTTTTATTGGCGACGTTGTCGGTTCGCCTGGCAGAGATATGGTAAAGGAATTTTTGCCAAAATTAAAGGAGAAATTTCGGCCGCACCTTACCATCATTAATGGTGAGAATGCAGCAAGTGGAAGAGGCATTACCGAAAAGATCTATCGGCAATTTTTAGAACAGGGCGCACAGGCCGTCACGCTTGGAAACCATGCTTGGGATAACCGGGAAATCTTTGAGTTTATTGATAAAGCAAAATATTTGGTGCGCCCGGCCAATTTCCCGGAGGGCACTCCAGGACAAGGGCTTATTTTTATAAAAATAAATAACTTTGAAGTGGCGATTATTAACCTACAAGGCCGGACGTTCATGAATCCGATTGATTGTCCGTTTCAAAAAGCGGATGAATTAATTGCAACTGCCCGAAAAAAAACCCCATTTATCTTTGTCGATTTTCATGCGGAGGTTACCAGTGAAAAGCAGGCTTTGGGCTGGTATGTGGACGGAAGGGTGTCGGCAGTAGTCGGGACACACACACATGTACAAACGGCGGATCAGCGGATTCTTCCAGGCGGAACGGCCTATTTAACAGACGTTGGGATGACCGGTCCCTATGATGGCATTCTTGGCATGGAAAAGGAGGCAGTGCTGAAACGGTTCCTGACAAGCCTCCCGGTTCGATTTGAAGTGCCAAAGGAGGGCAGAGCCCAATTAAGTGCTGTTTATATTGAATTGGACCCAAAAACGGGTTTAGCGAAGAAAATCACCCCTATTTTAATAAACGATGATCATCCGTTTTATTCTTAAAGAGCAAAGGCAAAAACTTTGCTCTTTTTTATACTTTGAGAATTGTCCAGCTTCAGCGCCTAGGGGCTCGGGGTCATAAGCCAATCCGTCAAGAAGGTCAAAATGCGACCTTCTCGCCGGCTCGTCTTATGCCTGTCGCCCCTGTTCAAGGCGCTTTCTCTTTTCTTTTTCGTCCAAGCTGGAATATGTCATCTGTAAAGTGAATATAGTAGCAGTGGAATGTTATATACCTGATTTGTTCATGAAACTGCTCATGCGGAATCGGGATTTTACAAGGGGGAGCTAGGAATGGAAATATTAAAAGTTTCAGCAAAATCTAATCCTAATTCTGTAGCTGGTGCACTTGCCGGAGTTCTGCGTGAAAGAGGTGCAGCGGAAATACAGGCAATTGGAGCGGGTGCATTAAATCAAGCCGTCAAGGCAGTAGCAATTGCACGAGGATTTGTGGCGCCTAGCGGAGTTGATTTGATTTGTGTCCCTGCGTTTACCGATATTTTGATTGACGGGGAAGAACGCACAGCTATCAAATTAATTGTGGAACCACGGTAACAGAGCATTCCATTTTTGAACCGTGGATAAAGAAACATCCCAATCTTTATGCCTGGTTGTATTATACAAGCAGGTATTTTTGTGTCGACAAAAAGCTGCCCCGCCCATCATTCATTTGAAAGATATTATTCTGCTATATGATAGAAAGCTTTTTTTATATGAATCTTTGAAGGTCTGAAAATAGGTTTATTTGGTAAAAATATTAAAATAACGGGTTTTGCCGGATGTTATAAGGGGTAAAAACGAATTAATTTAAAATTATAAAAAAATATTCATATTTTAGACAATATTTCGAGCCAAAGGGTTGCAATTTTTTGCACATAGGTCTAGAATTGTAAGCGTTTAGTACGTATCCATGACTCTAGTTTTATCTCTTTAAAGCGTAAAAAATAGGGCTAATTTCTAGTGATTTACTTGGAAAAGTGCTACACTAATACATGGATTCAATTAATATCTTTTACATATCCAAAGGGGTGTAAGACATGATCAAGCAACTTTCGTGGAAAGTTGGCGGACAACAAGGGGAAGGCATAGAAAGTACTGGGGAAATCTTTGCAATTGCATTGAATCGCCTAGGATATTACCTGTATGGCTATCGTCACTTTTCATCACGTATTAAAGGCGGCCATACTAACAATAAGATCAGAGTTAGTACAACAGAGGTTCGTACTATTTCAGATGACCTGGATATTCTTGTCGCTTTTGACCAGGAAACGATTGACGTAAACTACAAAGAGCTTCATAGCAAAGGGATCATCCTGGCTGATGCCAAATTCAATCCAAAAAAACCTGAGGATACTGAAGCAAGCTTGTATGCGGTTCCATTCACAGAAATTGCGACAGAGCTTGGCACATCACTCATGAAAAACATGGTTGCTATTGGTGCTACAGCTGCGGTATTAGATTTGGATATTCAAGTGTTTGAAGAAGTCGTCAGAGAAATTTTTGGCAGAAAAGGCGATCAAGTTGTTGCGAAGAATATGGATGCAATCAAAGCAGGTTTTGATAATCTGAAAGCTAATCTTGGTGCAGGCGTTCAAACAATGCAACTTGAAAAAGCGGACGGCAAAAAGCGGATGTTCATGATTGGAAACGATGCCATCGCATTAGGTGCGATTGCTGGCGGTTGCCGATTTATGGCTGCTTATCCAATCACTCCGGCATCAGAAATTATGGAATACTTAATTAAGAAACTTCCGGCACTTGGCGGCACTGTCATTCAAACTGAGGACGAAATCGCGGCAGCGACAATGGCAATCGGTGCCAACTATGCTGGTGTTCGTACTATTACTGCATCTGCAGGACCTGGACTTTCTTTAAAAATGGAAGCAATCGGCCTTTCCGGTATGACCGAAACCCCACTTGTGATTGTTGACACCCAGCGTGGCGGCCCTTCAACTGGTCTGCCAACGAAGCAAGAGCAATCCGACTTAATGGCGATGATTTACGGAACACACGGTGAAATTCCAAAAATCGTGTTAGCTCCAAGTACTGTAGAAGAAGCATTTTATGATACTGCTGAGGCATTCAACCTTGCGGAAGAATACCAAGTTCCGGTTATTGTTTTATCTGACCTGCAATTATCTTTAGGTAAACAAACGGTTGAACCTTTAGACGTTAGTAAGGTAGAAATTAGACGTGGTAAATTGTTAACAGGAGATCTTCCTGAAATTGAAGCCAAAGGCTATTTCAAGCGTTATGAAGTGACCGAAGATGGCGTTTCACCGCGTGTTATTCCTGGAATGAAAAACGGCATTCACCACGTGACAGGCGTTGAACACGCTGAAACTGGTAAGCCATCTGAATCTGCTGAAAACCGTAAAGCGCAAATGGATAAGCGAATGAGAAAAGTCGAAAACATCCGTTTCAATATGCCGGTTTATAAGAATGCCAAGCATGAAGATGCCGACATCTTATTCGTTGGTTTCAACTCGACTCGCGGAGTAATTGAAGAAGCAATGGGACGTCTTGAAAAGGACGGGCTGAAAGTAAATCATGCCCATATCCGGTTGATTCACCCATTCCCAACTGACGAGGTTCTTCCATTGGTTCAATCAGCGAAAAAAGTTGTAGTAGTGGAAAACAACGCAACAGGTCAATTGGCCAATATCTTAAAAATGAATGTTGGACATGCCAATAAGATTGTAAAACATGTAAAATATGACGGAAATCCATTCTTGCCTCATGAAGTATATTCAAAAGCTAAGGAGTTGTTCTAAATGGCCACTTTTAAAGACTTTCGAAACGATGTGAAACCGAACTGGTGCCCTGGCTGTGGTGACTTCTCTGTACAAGCGGCAATTCAACGTGCTGCCGCCAATGTTGGCTTAGAGCCTGAAAATCTTGCAGTTATTTCCGGTATCGGCTGTTCAGGCCGGATTTCCGGTTATATAAATTCATATGGTTTCCATGGAATTCATGGCCGTTCACTTCCAATCGCACAAGGCGTTAAAATGGCAAATCGTGATTTAACGGTTATCGCTTCCGGCGGTGACGGTGACGGGTTCGCCATTGGTATGGGTCATACGGTTCACGCGATCCGTCGTAACATTGATATTACTTATATTGTTATGGATAACCAAATCTACGGCTTAACTAAGGGGCAAACTTCCCCGCGTTCTGCTGCAGGTTTTAAAACAAAATCGACACCTGAAGGTTCGATTGAGCAGGCCATTTCACCAATGGAGTTGGCATTGACAGCTGGAGCGACATTTGTTGCCCAGAGCTTCTCAACTGACTTAAAAGACTTGACTGCATTAATCGAAGCAGGGATCAATCACAAAGGCTTCTCGCTCATTAACGTATTCAGCCCTTGTGTAACCTATAATAAAGTCAACACGTATGACTGGTTCAAAGAAAACTTGACCAAATTGAGCGATGTGGAAGGCTATGACCCACATAATCGTGAAGAGGCCATGCAAACGTTAATGAAGCATAATGGTTTAGTGACCGGCCTTATTTACCAAAACACTGAGCGAAAATCCTATCAGGAACTTGTTCATGGTTACGCTGAAGCTCCGTTAACACAAGCGGACCTCGGTCTTGATCAGAATTATTTTGATAAATTAGTAGCGGAATTTATGTAATCCGAAAAGCGGAAGCGCCTAGGCGCTGAAGCTAGACAACGTAATAAAAATCCCGAGGCGATCTTGCCTCGGGATTTTTTGCTGATGTCAAATGCAGCCTGGATTTTCTATTGTTTTCAGTCTCGCAAACCTTTATACTATAATAATGTGCAGATTAAGAAAAACAGCTGTACAGGCAAAAAAACGAAAAAATTAATCTGATAGAAACAAGATCCTGAGAAAGGGGTTATTGCACATGAATGAAAAGCAACGATTAGAAGGCCAGCAAGTAGCTGCTGCTAATTCTTCGGACAAAAAATCTAGTAAGGATTACAGCAAATACTTTGAGCAAGTCATTACGGCGCCATCCTTAAAAGATGCTAAAAAGCGTGGTAAAGAAGAAGTAAAGTATCACAATGATTTTGCGATTCCGGAAGAATTTCGCGGAATGGGCAAAGGCCGAAAGTTTTATATCCGCACTTATGGCTGCCAAATGAACGAACATGATACAGAAGTAATGGCCGGCATCTTTTTGGCTTTGGGCTATGAGCCTACAGACCGTACCGAGGATGCCAATGTCATACTTCTTAATACATGTGCGATTCGCGAAAACGCGGAAAATAAAGTATTCGGGGAACTTGGCCATCTAAAAGCGTTAAAAATGGAAAAGCCTGATTTATTGCTCGGGGTTTGCGGCTGTATGTCCCAAGAGGAATCAGTCGTAAACAAGATTTTAAAAACGTATCAGCATGTGGATATGATTTTTGGAACTCATAATATTCACCGCTTGCCAAACATCTTGCATGAAGCTTATATGTCCAAGGAAATGGTCGTTGAGGTATGGTCCAAGGAAGGCGACGTCATCGAAAATCTTCCGAAGGAACGCCGCGGCAATATTAAAGCATGGGTCAACATTATGTACGGCTGTGATAAATTCTGTACGTATTGTATTGTCCCATTCACCCGCGGTAAGGAACGAAGCCGCCTTCCCGAGGAAATCATCCAGGAAGTGCGACAATTAGCGGCCCAGGGCTACCAAGAAATTACCCTGCTTGGCCAAAACGTTAATGCTTATGGTAAAGACCTTGAGGGAATGAACTATGGCCTTGGCGACTTGATGGATGAATTGCGTAAAATCGATATTCCAAGAATCCGGTTTACAACTAGCCATCCGCGTGACTTTGATGACCGTTTGATTGAAGTGCTGGCAAAAGGCGGCAACTTGATGAATCATATCCATCTTCCGGTACAATCAGGGTCTACTGATGTATTGAAGATTATGGCTCGTAAGTATACAAGAGAACAATATTTAGAGCTTGTTAGAAAAATCAAAGCAGCGATTCCGGATGTGGCACTATCAACGGATATTATCGTTGGCTATCCAAATGAAACGGACGAACAATTCGAAGAAACGATGTCGCTTTATCGTGAAGTTGGTTTTGAAATAGCGTATACGTTCATTTATTCTCCACGTGAGGGTACTCCTGCGGCAAAAATGGAGGATAACGTTCCGATGGAAGTGAAGAAGGAGCGTTTGCAGCGCCTAAACAACCTTGTAAACGAACTTTCGGCTGAAGCAATGAAAAAATACAAAGGTCAAATTGTTGAGGTTCTTGTGGATGGGGAAAGCAAAAACAACCCTGATGTCCTTGCAGGTTACACAACCAAGAACAAGCTGGTGAACTTTATCGGTCCTAAATCAGCGATTGGAAAAATTGTGAAAGTAAAAATTATAGAAGCAAAAACATGGTCATTAAACGGAGAAATGGTGGAAGAATTAGAACCAGCAGAGGTGAACTAAAGTGGCGAAATATACGAAAGACGATATCGTCGCTCGAGCAGCGGAATTGGCACGAATGATTGCAGAAACAGAGGAAGTGGACTTCTTCAAGCGAGCAGAAGCGGCCATTCATGACAACCAAAAGGTAACTACACTGATTTCCGATATTAAAGGATTGCAAAAGCAGGCAGTGAATTTGCAACATTACGGCAAACCTGAAGCGTTAAAGAAAGTTGAAGACAAGATGGCTCAGCTTGAACAGGAGTTGGATGAAATTCCGGTTGTTCAGGAATTTAAACAATCGCAAGTGGATGTAAATGACTTGCTGCAATTGATCGCATCAACGATTTCTAATACAGTCACCGATGAAATTATCATTTCAACCGGTGGAGATGTCCTTCGTGGGGAAACAGGCTCCAGTATGAAAAACGGCGGCGGTGAATGCGCTGGACATGATGATTGCGATCACGATCATTAATATGTAAGTCAGGCCTATTTTGGGCCTGGCTTTTTTCTTTGGTCCTCTTTCGAAAAATGTCCTCCCATGGCACACACCTAGTAATCCCGCATAAGATAAAGCATGAGTTAAAGATTTTCCAGTATTCAAAGATTATATATCACACTAGTCTAGACATTCGCATAGGATGAAATGAAACAGAAATGAGGAGGGTTCGCGCGAAATGGGAGAATACAGAGAGATATTTGCGAAGGCCGTAGTAGCGAAAGGACGTAAATTTACCCAGTCCAATCATACGATTAGCCCGGCACATAATCCATCAAGCGTTCTCGGCTGTTGGGTTATCAACCATAAATACAACGCAAAAAAAGTTGGTAAAACAGTTGAGATACACGGCTCTTATGACATCAATGCTTGGTACTCCTTTAATGATAACACCAGAACTGAAGTTGTTACAGAACGGGTTCAATATACCGATGTCATTAAGTTAAAATACCGTGACAATGATAGCATGGATGATCAGGAAATCGTAGCAAAAGTTTTGCAACAGCCAAATACGTGTGAAGCAGTAATTTCCCCTAATGGCAACAAAATCATTGTCCATGTGGAAAGGGAATTCCTGGTCGAGGTAATCGGTGAAACGAAGGTTTGCGTCCGTGTCAATCCTGAAGGATGCAAAGACGATGACGACGAATGGAGCATGGACGTCGATGATGAGGAATTCGAGGAACTAAATCCGGATTTCTTGGTCGGCGGCGAAGAAGAATAATTCCAACTAGGAGGTTTTTGCTTCCTAGTTTTTCTTTTTTCATAAAAAAGATGGGGATAACATCAGCCTAAAGACCGACAAAACAACGGTTCGCCCTGGCTATAATAAAAGCAAAGGGGGAAGAGAACATGAAAATATATCAGGTAAATGTAAAATGTTTTGATATTTTATCCATGAAAAAGTTCTATTGTGAAACTTTAAATATGCCCATCATAAGCGAATCGGAAACATATTTCAGTGTAATGGCAGGTACTTCAAAATTAGTGTTTGAATGCGATGCGAAAATGCCATATTATCATCTGTGTTTTCGAACTGGTTCTGAGTTCTTTGATTATATGTTTCAAAGACTATCCGATAAAAACCTCTTACTGCCAGATGAGAACGGTCAATTCAGCATGTTTTGGCACGGAAAGCAGGCCTACTTCACGGACCCTGACGGAAATATTCTCGAACTACTGGAACGTCCGTTTCATTGGGGAGACGTGGCCCCGGATTCAGGATGGTATGATATTGGCGAAATCGGGCTGCCGGTAAAGGATATCAGTGAAATGCAAAATAATCTTTCGGCTTTCGTTGAAGACGAACAAAAAAGTGAAAATGACAGATTTGCATTTTACGGAAATCAAGAAGGGGTTTTTGTCCTTGTAAAGGAGGGACGGAACTGGTATCCGACGGACCGCGGAGCAACTATTCATCCAATCAGGGCAGTTGTATCGGGCCGTCATGAGGGGAAATTTATTCATCAGGAACTGCCATACGAAATTGTCGTTCGTAAGGAATGGAGCGGGCAGGTACCGGCAGTCCAATTTCGTATGGCCCGGCCCACCAATCAAATTGAGAAAATCATTGATTTTTACGAGAATGGTCTAGGGCTGGAGAAGATAGGCGAGTTTCACGGTCATGACGGCTATGATGGGGTGTTGTTTGGCGCACCTGGCCACAGCTATCATCTCGAGTTCACTCAATGTGAAGAACCGATGGAACTGCCTTGTCCAACAAAAGAGCACTTGCTGGTTTTATATATCCCCAATTTGTTCGAGCTCCAAAAGATGGTACATAAACTGGCGGTAATGGGCTATCGTGAGGTAGAACCGGAAAATCCCTATTGGGGACGAGGCGGAGTGACGATTGAGGATCCAGATGGATGGAGAATTGTCTTAATGAACACCGCAGGGATATAAGGTGCATGTTTTTGGGCAAAATCAGCATCCTATCTCTGAGGAGGTGTGTTCAAATGAAACCAAGACAGCCGAGAAATAAGGAGATGCCGGATTTCGATAAGCTAAACGATCGAATCATTGCCGACAGTCCATCAGGGCCGATGCTGGTGATTAAAACCAATCTTGATCCGAAAAATGTTACAGATAATAACCCCTATTATGATGGTGAAGACGTAAAAGATCCGAAGGAGTTTAAGGAGTATTTTGAAGAGTAAAAGACAGCCAGCCTTAGTCAAGCTGGCTTTCTTCCCATTCCGGTTTTAACAAGGATAATGTATAGGTGTCATGGACTTCTCCATCTTGTTGGATGTAGCCTCTCAGCAGGCCCTCTTTGGCAAAGCCGAATTTTTCAAGAAGCTTTAAAGATGGTTCGTTTTCCGGAAATACGACAGCCCCGATCCGATACAAATCCAATTTCTCAAAGCTAAAGCTTAAGACCTCCTGCAGTGCCTCGGAGACATAACCATATCTCCAATAGCTGGGGTGCAACTCGTAACCTATTTCCGCTCGTTTGTTTTTTAATTGCAATCCGTTTAGACCAAGGGTTCCGATTATTTTTTGATTTTCCTTCAATTTAATTCCCCAGCGGATACCGCGTTTATCCTGGTAGTTTTTTTGGAACATATCAATTAATTTTACCGCTTCTGCCGGCAAGGTAAAGCGTTCGGAACCGTAAAACCTTGTTACTTCTTCCAAAGAGAAAATTTCAAAAAGACTGTCCACATGGTGCTGAGTGATTTCTATCAACTTTAGTCTTTTTGTTTCTAAGACAGGAAATGACACGATTTTACCCTCTCTTTCATTTAGAGATCTACACTCTTTATTAAGTGTATAAGTTGTTTCCCGAAAAATAAAGAAGAAATTCACCTTGTTATGGCGGTTAAGTACTATTTAGAAAATTTTTAAAAAGGTGATAATTTTTTCCTGTTGTCTGATAAGATAAAAAAGAAACATAGGTTTTAATAGTAGAAAAGAGGTGAACTGGTGAATTTCCCGGTTTATATATTTGGTATCCATCCCCATTTGATATTTGAATCACTCGCCTATTTTATTGGCTTTCGGGTCTATTTATTTACTAGAAATAAAGAGAGGATTCCAATGGATCAAGCTCTTTGGGTCATTGTCGGTGCGATTTTGGGGGCGGCATTAGGCTCAAAATTTCTCTATTGGTTTGAAAATCCAAAGGCCACCATGGAAAACTGGAATAATCTCATTTTTTTAATCGAGGGTAAAACGATTGTCGGCGGTTTATTGGGGGGATTAATTGGCGTTGAAACAGCAAAGAAATGCATTAGCTTGACGCGCTCCACCGGTGATGATTTTGTGCTTCCCTTAGCGGTCGGAATGATGATTGGCCGAATTGGATGCTTTTTGACCGGTTTGGATGATCATACATACGGCACCGCAACCACCTGGATGACCGGAGTCGATTTTGGTGATGGGATTAAACGCCACCCCACGCAAGTATATGAAATTGCTTTTTTGGCACTGTTGGCCTTCACATTGCTTCAAATAAAACGGAAAAATGCCGGTTGGGAAGGGCTTCTGTTCCAGTTGTTCATGCTAAGCTATCTCCTGTTCCGTTTCTTGATTGATTTTATTAAACCGACACCACACCCTTATTGGATTTTCAACAATATTCAACTAGCAAGTTTACTAGGCATCCTGTATTACATTTGGCTTATCAATAAAAAACAAATCGAAAAGAGGAGAGAACTTCATGCCTAACCGTCCTTACTTGTTTTATGAATTGACCAACAGCATCTGCTCAACATGTTTACGGAAAGTCGAAGCAAAAGTCATCATCGAAAATGAACGGGTTTATCTAGTAAAAAATTGTTTGCAGCATGGACGCGAAAAGGTATTGATTTCCACGGATGTCGCCTATTACAAGTGGTGCCGGGAATTTATCAAACCTTCGGAAATGCCTTACCGCTGGAATACGCCGATAAAATATGGCTGCCCTTACGATTGCGGGCTTTGCCCGGACCATGAACAGCATAGCTGTTTGACCCTTTTGGAGATTACCGAAAGATGCAATTTAAAATGTCCGATTTGTTATGCAGATTCATCACCGCAAAAAGGAACCTTCCGCAGCCTAGAGAGCATCGAGTTTATGCTTGATAGCATTATAAAAAATGAGCGACAGGCAGATATTGTCCAAATCAGCGGCGGGGAACCAACGATTCACCCGCAGTTTTTTGACATATTGGATCTGGCAAAATCACGGCCGATTCGGCATATAATGGTGAATACAAATGGGCTGAGAATTGCTAACGATAAAGAGTTTGTAAGACGGCTTGCCAGCTATTCGCCTGGCTTTGAAATCTATCTTCAATTTGACAGCTTTGAAAAAGAAGCCCTGGAGGAATTAAGAGGAGTCGACTTGCGTGATATCCGCCAAAAAGCAATCGAACATCTGAATGAGTTCAATATTTCTACTACTCTTGTCGTCACGTTGAAAAAAGGCTTAAATGACCAGGAAGTCGGAAGAATCATTCAGTATGGCTTGCAGCAAAAATGCGTCCGCGGTGTCACTTTCCAGCCAATTCAGGCTGCAGGCAGACTGGAAGAATACGACCCAGCGGTAAATCGTTTGACACTCAGTGAAGTAAGGCAAATGATTATCGACCAATCCAACGTGTTCGGGTCAAAGGATATCATCCCGGTTCCGTGCCATCCGGATTGTTTGGCGATGGGTTATGCATTGAAGGTAAACGGGGAGGTCACCCCGTTGACTGGATTGATCGATCCCAATATTTTGTTGGAAGGCGAGAGAAATACCATTGTTTTTGAGCAAGACGACAATATTAAAAATATGATTTTTAAATTGTTCTCCTTAAATCATTCACCGGACTCATCCGCTTTGTCTTTGAAGGATTTGTTATGCTGTCTGCCTAAGGTGGCTATGCCGGGAGAAATCGGTTACGATAACGTGTTCCGAGTGATCATTATGCAGTTTTTGGATGCACATAATTTTGATGTCCGCTCGGTTAAGAAGTCCTGTGTCCATATTGCTCACCTCGACGGACGGATCATTCCGTTTGATACGTACAATTTATTTTACCGTGATGATAAAGAACAGGAGCTGAAGAAAATACAGCAGGAGCTGGAAGTAAGAACGGTGATGAAGTAGCAAATAAGGAGATGGAGGCATGGTTCAAAATCAGGGGAATAAGGCAAATTTAAAAGACCTTTGGCTTGGGATAGGAATCACATTGAGTATTTACGTTCTGGGCCTGCTGGTTTTGTTCGTCTTTTCCGAGGCGTTTTTTGCCTATTTGTGTATCGCGGTTGTGGCTCTAATTATTCTTCCGATTGTTAGTTTTACCAAGGGGAAAAAGCGCCTAGGACAGGGGGCTTTAATCGGCCTTGGCCTCAATATTCTGTTGTTCACCGCCTGCTTTGGCATTATTATTTCTGGCCTATGAGGGTAAAGCAGAGACCATTTGGGTTTTTTGTTTCGAATTAAAGTGGACAAGTATTTTAGATTGGATAATTTGAAATGGGGATTGGAAGTGAATCATAAAAACAGTAATGACGGGTCTTTAAGAGACCTTTGGCTGGGAATTGCTATTTCCATCGGGGCCTATTTGTTTGGCTCATCCGTTTTAGGTTTTGTTCTTGGACCATTTGCTCTGTTGGTCACATTTATCGCGCATATTGCCGCAATTGTGATCTGCTTCAGGAAAGGAATGAAGCTTGATGGCTCAGGGGCTGTTAATTGGCCTAGGGATTTTTATTTTATTAATTGGCGCCTGCTTTGGCCTTTTATTTGTCATGCTTGGCGGGTAAGTTATTTGTTTTGTTAGGCCGCCAAGTGTTATAGTCATATATGAATGTTAGTTATGGGAGGGAGACCAATTGGACGATCGACTTTTTAGAGACGCAATGGGTAAGTTTGCAACAGGGGTAACAGTGGTGGCAACAGAAGTTGACGGAAAGGTACATGGGATGACGGCAAATGCCTTTATGTCCGTATCGCTTAATCCGAAACTTGTGGTGGTTTCCATCGCTGAAAAAGCGCAAATGCTTGAAAAAATAAAGCAGAGCCAGTCGTTTTCTATCAATATTCTTTCTGCAGAACAACAGGAAGAATCGATGATTTTTGCAAAACAGATAAAAGATTCCCGAGAAGTAGTGTTTGATCGACTCGGCGGGATCCCTGTATTGCCGGGTGCATTGGCCCAAGTGGTTTGTGAAGTATCAGCAGAGCATGTTGAGGGAGATCACACTTTGTTTATCGGAAGGGTCAAGGAAATAAAACTAGATGAAACAAATCAAGAACCACTCATTTATTTTAGCGGGAAATATCGTTCATTAGCAGAATAATATACGCACAAACGCCAGCTTTCATAGAGAAAGCTGGCGTTTTTTATAATTATCATTAAACCCCTTTATAGGCTAGGCGAAGGATTTCGACTAACTCCCGTGTAAGCGGCCGTTTAGGATTCACATTTGTATCCGGATCGTTAAAGGCATTTAGGGCGAGCAGACTAATTTTACTTTCATATTCTGCTTTATCGACCCCGCACTCAGCGACACTCATCGGCATATCAAGCTCTTTTGCCAATCCCACAATCGCTTCAATCAGGCTCTCGATTCCTTCCACCGTGGTCCGGGCCTGCAGACCTAGCATCCTGGCCAATTCGGCATAGCGTTTATCTGCTACAAAAGCCTCATAGCCCGCAAACGGAGTGAATTTTGTCGGTTTGATAGCATTAAACCGAATCACATGCGGCAGGAAGATGGCATTGGCCCGGCCGTGGGCAATGTTAAACTCCGCTCCTAGCGAATGGGCTAGGCTATGGTTTATTCCCAAATAGGCATTGTTGAACGCAAGTCCGGCAAGGGTGGAGGCATAATGCATTTTTTCACGGGCAACCGCATCATTCCCATCCCGGTAAGCTCTAGGCAAATATTCGAAAACAAGCTGGATTGCCTTAATAATCTGGCCATCTGTAAAATCATTGGCGACAACCGATACGAAAGCCTCTAGTGCATGGGTCAACACGTCCATCCCAGTATCAGCGGTGATGTGCTTTGGAACTGTCATCGCAAATTGCGGGTCGATAATCGCGATATCCGGCAGTAATTCCGGATCAGATAGCGGATATTTGATGTTCGCCTTCTTATCGGTAATGACAGCAAATGAAGTGACCTCAGAACCAGTACCAGATGTAGTTGGGATGGCAAGCAGCTTTGCTTTTTCCCGAAGCTTCGGATAAGTAACTACTCGTTTTCTCGGGTTCAGGAACTTCTGCTTTAAGGCATGGAAATCCACCTCAGGATGCTCATAAAATAGCCACATGGCTTTTGCGGCATCCAGTACGGAACCGCCCCCTAGAGCAATGATGATATTCGGCTGGGCATGCCTCATCAATTCTGCTCCCTTCATGACGGTTTCAATGCTTGGGTCCGGCTCAACCTCTGTAAAGACATCAAATCCCGCAAAATCAGGACGTTTCTTCAAATAATGAAGAACCTTCTTCACGTAGCCATACTTCACCGAGCTTGGACTGGTTACGATAAAGGCTCTGGATAGATCAGGAATGACCTCCAAGGCTTGAATGGAATTCTTTTTATAATAGATCTGTGGCGGCGTCCTTAAGATTTGGGCATTTTCATTCCGTTTCGCCACCTTTTTAATGTTAATCAAATGCATGGCACCGACATTGGTGGAGACTGAGTTGCCTCCATAGGTGCCGCAGCCCAGGGTTAAGGTCGGCAGAAAATCATTGTACACATTTCCGGTTGCCCCTTGTGCTGAAGGTGTATTCACAAGAATCCGGCCTGCTTTCATCCTCATTGCAAATTGTTCAACGATATTATCATCGGCGCTGTGAATGGATGCTGTGTGTCCCAGTCCGCCGTACTCCAATGTCGCCTTGGCAAGTTTGAGGGCTTCTTCCGTACTGTTTGCTTTATAGCATGCCAATATCGGGCTTAATTTTTCACAGGAAAGCGGGTGCTTTGGACCGACTCCTTCCAATTCTACGACCAAAATCTTTGTTTCAGCAGGCACTTCAATTCCAGCCATTTGGGCAATTTTAGAGGTAGGCAGTCCGACAACCATCGGATTGAGCAACCCGGTTTCCTGTCGGATTGCCACTTTTTCCAACTGGCGTTTTTCCTCTTCATTCAAGAAATAACAATGATTGGCAATCATTTCGGTAATAACTTCCGTGTATATTTCCTTATCGATAATCAGGGCTTGTTCAGAAGCGCAAATCATCCCGTTGTCGTAAGTTTTGGACAGCAGTAAGTCCTGAACCGAGCGCCTGATATTCGCTGTTCTTTCAAAATAGCACGGGACGTTTCCAGGTCCGACGCCAATTGCCGGCTTGCCGGAGGAGTAGGCCGCCTTAACCATGCTTGAACCGCCGGTAGCAAGTATCAATGAAACCTTTGGATGTTTCATTAATGCCTCGATACCATCAAGGGTGGTACTTTCAAGCCACTGGATGCAATTTTCCGGAGCTCCGGCTTTTACTGCAGCATTTCTAAGCAGTTCGGCCACGAACCTCCCGGAATTTTGCGAGACGGGATGAAAGCCAAAAATAATTGGGTTTCTTGTTTTTAACGAAATAAGAGATTTATATATAACAGTGGAAGTAGGATTGGTTACCGGCACCAAGGCTGCAATTAGACCAACTGGCTCGGCCATTTCATAGGTTCCTTCATGTTCGTTTTCACTAATGATTCCTGCAGTTCTTAGGTCCCGAATGCTGTGATAGATCATCTCAGTAGCAAACATGTTCTTTGAGATTTTGTCCTCAAATAATCCCCGGTTGGTTTCCTCAACGGCCATCCTTGCAAATTTTTCGTGGTTTTCAAGTGCTGTCAGCGCCATTGCTGTGACGATTTCATCGACCATTTCCTGTGTAAACCCGCGAAACTCTTCGAGTGCCTGGACCCCTTGAGTGGCTAATCGCTCAACGGAAATGCTCGTTTGCGTTTGTAGTACTTTCTTCTCATCTACTGCCATAAAAAACTTCCTCCCCATAATTGAAGTATGTTAGTTTTTGAACAAACTGAATAAAGTAAAGCCTGCTCAATTACCAATCTGTCATCAAATATAGCAATCATGAGGGAAGAAATTTGTAGAAAAATGTGGCGAAAAATGGGGATTGCCCCTTCGAAGGGATAAATTCATAGAATGTTCAAAAAATACAGTTGATGGTAGATTAGGCTTAAATGTTTTTATTTTTTTGAAAATTTTGATACCATTATATTTAAAATGTTTACCGTGGAGGAGAGAATACGGATGATCCTACAACTAGAGGAAGTATCCTTGGTTAGAGACGGAAAGTGGATTTTAAATGATGTGAATTGGCAAATAGACAAAGGGGAGCACTGGGTCTTGTTTGGATTGAATGGTTCCGGGAAAACGGCCATTTTAAATCTATTAAATGCCTACTTTTTCCCGACAAGGGGGAGAATTAACGTGCTAGGAATGGAGTTCGGCAAACACTATCTTGGGGAAAAGCTGCGCAAGCAAATCGGCTTTGTGTCGTCTTCCCTCCAGGAAAAATTTTATCGGGGTGATAATGCCTTTGAAGTGGTGCTTAGTGGGGCGTTTGCCTCTATCGGTCTTTATGAAACCCCAACAGATCAAATGAGAGAAAAGGCTATAGGTCTCCTGGAAGACTTGGGGTGTCTTGAGTATGCGAACCGAAACTATGAAACTTTATCGCAAGGGGAAAAACAGCGGGTGTTAATTGCGCGGGCCTTAATGGCTGACCCCTACCTGCTTATTTTGGATGAACCGACAAATGGCTTAGATTTTATTGCACGCGAAAAACTGTTGGAATCAATCGAAACGATTGGAAAGAAAACGGTTGCGCCAACCATTATTTATGTGACACATCATGTGGAAGAGATCTTGCCTGTATTCAATAAAACCTTGTTACTAAAGGATGGACAGGTTTTTGCTGCCGGGGCGACAAAAGAGATGCTATCAAGTGAACAGCTTTCACAGTTCTTCGGACTTCCTGTAAGTGTTATTTGGGAGAATGGGAGACCTCTACTGTCAAAATTACAAATGCAGTAACAAAAGGCACGGTGGATACTGTGCCTTTTCCTAATGTTATTCTCATGTTTTTATAAAAGTTTTTCTGAAAACCAGGTCCTATTATCTATTAAAATTGCCGCACCTGTGAGCAAGGACTACATAGTTATTTTTAAAGATCAAGCGAAACTACCTGCTGGATATGATAAATTACTGAAGGATGCCGGTGGAAAAGTTACAGCTAAGCTTGATAAGCTAGGTGCAGTCGAAGTAAGTTCGACAGATGCAAGCTTTTTAGAAAAGGTTAAAAAGTCAAACCTAGTTCAGGAGGCCGGTGTTCAAAACAAAATCTACCCGGAAAAGCCAGTTTTTCAGGAAACAGTGGATCTTGATGCTGGGGGGGCTGAAACCGCACACATTGCCGAGGCACTTATGACTGCGGCAGATGACAATGTTGATGTAGTTAATATGTCATTAGGCGGCTATGACTGGTTCCAGGATCCTGACTACGCCACAAAGGACATTGTTGCGGATGTCAATTTATTTAATCGTGCCATTCAATATGCGATTCAAAAAGGGGTACAGTCGTTGGTTCAGCAGGTAATAATGGCGTGGACATTAGCAGCCCAGGTAAGTTATCTGGAGACGATAAAGGTGCTACACATCGCAGCCCAAGCAGCCAAAGGATGATTAGGGTTTCCGCCGGCGGACAGTTGAAAAATTTAACCTTCTATTCAAACTACGGAGTAGGAAAAATTGACGTTATGGCGCCAGGCGGGGATTATGGCCCGAATTATGATCCAGTGACAAAAACAGGCAGAGACAATACTTACCTTTGCTTAAGTTCTGTACCTGGCGGTTATGCATATTATGCCGGCACGTCAATGGCAGCTCCCAAAACTGCCGCATTAGCTGGTGTGATCATTGCGAAATACGGCAAGGATAAATTGAAACCTGCCCAGGTAAAACATATCATCCAATCGTCAGCGGACGATGTGTTTAAACCGGGTAATGATGAGAAATCTGGGTTTGGACTAATCAATGCTGTCAATGCCTTAAACTATTAATACAAGGTAAAAAAGCGATCAGTTTTGATCGCTTTTTTCATTGGATAGATTTAAAAATTCGGAAATACGATCGCAAAATTCATCTTTTGGATAGCTTTGGTATAAATGACTGGCCATTCTGACAGGGTCTCCAAAAAAGTAACGCTCGTATTGAGTTTGCCTGGTACCGAACGGGCTCATTGTCATATCCCAGGCCAATCGAAAAAGCTGGACACGCTCTTCGGCGTTTAGATTTGTTCCTTGAAGATATACATCTAAATCCGGTTTGATAGGAGAGGAAAAGTCGTTTTCTGTTGGTAGTGTGATCATGCCGCTAGCACCGATTAGTTGTATGATTTCTACAAATCTCGGATATATTTTTGGAAATAGGTTGCTGGCAACCTTGAGTGGAATAATACTAGGCACCATAGTTCCCCATTCATCCAATTCCGCATCATTTTCTGCCTTCGCTAAAAGTGCCCTCATGGATTCAAGGCCGATGATAATTTCCGATATTTTTTCCTGAATTTGTTGATAACCGTATACATTAATCGTTTTGGCAAGCAGATCTGTAAGACCCAGTAAGAATTCCGTTTTGACAATTTGCCTTGTAATCACTTGGTGTGTTGCATGATGATGAAAAGTGCTTTGCAGCATAAACTCATTTGCCGCTTCAGGGTTATCGTAAAAAAACACCCGCTCCCATGGCACCAATACACGATCAAACACCAGTATTGTATCCATCTCCTCAAACCGTGAACTCAATGGATGATCATAGGAAGAATCCCCCCCCACAAAGGACTCCCGGCAAATAAATTTTAAACCCTTTGTATCGGAAGGGATGGAAAAGGCAAAAGCTTCCGCCTCATCGATTATTCCGCCTGCGGAATAAACAAGTACCTCATCGGTTACACCGCCTTGGGTTGCCAACAGACGGGCACCTTTAATGATCAGGCCATGTTCTGTCTTGTCGACTACTCTTGCTGATATGGGTTCTTTTGAGATCTGAAGATTGATTAAGGATCGATTAACCTGTGGGGAGACGAAGGTATGGGTAAAACATAAATCGTTGTCTTTTGCCCGGTTATAAAGCGATTGAATGTTCTCCGGAAAGCAATTTTCTTTACCCTCCAAGATGAATGCAGATGAGGCGAATGCCATTAAGACTGTATTCATATAATCCGGACTTCTGCCCATCATTCCATTTGTGTGCTTCGCCCATATCTCACTTGCACCTCTTCGTTTCTTTAGGTCTTCCTTTGTTTTTGGCTGTAGAAAAGAAACCCCGATTGGCGCCCCTGTTTCTTCAGAAGTATAGGTTAATTTGTCTTTATACTCTGGAGCATCCTGTAAATCGTACAGGGATGCTTTTGTTCTAATAAGCCCTTTGAATGCAGGATGCATGGATAATTTGCCTTCTATCCGTTTCCCATCCAACCAAATTTCTTTGTTTAACTGATCAATCCGCCCTACGAATTCCTTTCCATTAATAGCACCCAATAGAACCACTCCAAATTGAACATTTCAATGTTACTCCTATTTTATTGGAAAGGTTGGTAATTTGTTTGTACACGGACAAATTTTGGGCATATGAGGAAATAATGATTCCGTCCTTTTTCATTACCATATATGACTTTTTCCTCCCCAGATTTAGCCATCCTTCACTTCTTGATATGACTTTAAATTTTTATAGTTAAGGTATCAAGAAAAGGAGGTCATTATGAAAAAAAAGCTTATTTTCTTTCTTTTGTTTCTCAGTTTTTCTATCAGCTTATTGCCCGTTAATGCGTCGGCGTCAACAGTTGATTTATCGAAAAAAAACTTAATTAAAATAAAAGCCTTTGTAAATGAACAATTTAATAATGCGGGAATAGTTGGCGGTTCCTATGCTATTGTCTCGAATAACAAAGTGATTGATTCCAGTGGGGTAGGATACCGTGATCTAAAACTAGGAAAAAAAGCAACCGATGAAACAATTTATGCCATTGCATCGGTAACCAAATCATTTACTGCCACGGCGATTCTACAACTTCAGGAACAAGGGAAAATGAATGTAAATGATCCTGTTCAAAAATATTTACCATGGTTTACCTATAAAGACGAGGAAAAATCAAAGCAAGTCACGATTCAGCATTTATTAACACATGCAGCCGGCGTCAGTCGATTTGATGCGGACGGAGCTATTTTTATAGATGAAGAAAAAAATAAAAATTCGTTAGAAGCTTCAATAAGGGCATTAAGAACAGTTGACATGAAAACAAATCCAGGGGAAAAAGCTCAATACTGCAATTCCTGCTTTAACACACTAGGGTTAATTATTGAAAAAGTAACAGGGGTTAGCTATTACGAATATGTGAAGAGGAATATTTTCGAGCCATTAGGTATGGAGTACACAGGCTTCGGTCAAGACCTTAAATCTCTTACGGCCAATGACATTGCTAAGGAATATAGTTGGTTCTTTGGTTTTAGAAATACGAAACTATTAAACTATCGGGAATTTGGAAAAAGCCAGGATCCCGAAGGCGGTATCTATACAAATAGTGTAGATTTGGCTAAATATGTGTCTGGGATTTTAGGTCATAGCTCCACTTCGATCTTAAGTCAAAAAACTTTAAAGACGTCCTATATAGGTATTCTTCCAACGGAAAACAACGAGTGGAAGTATACAGGCGGAGGAATGGAAGCTGGAAAGATTTCCAATCGAAAAGTTCTATATAAAGGCGGCGATGGAATTGGTTCGTCCGCTGTGATGATGTTGATTCCCGAGGACAAAATCGGCGTCGTTTTACTTATTGGGGAATCCAATTCAGAACCTAAGCAAGACATTGCAAAAGGAATGCTGCAAATTCTGATTGGCGAGGAGGCAAAAGCGGCTGATTCTCCTCTACCTCTTTTTAAATTGACTGGGTTTATCATGTTATTTCTGTTCATAGCAAGCATCCTTGGTCTTGTTGTATTCTTATGGGCCATTAATAAAAGACTGAAAAGAAAGGACCAAGTCAGTAAATATCGCTGGCTGCGGATTTTCATAAGTTTGATCTGCTTCTTATTTTTAGTAGTAATTAGCTATTTACTTTTATTTGTAAGACCAACTCAAATAGGTTTCTATGGTTATCCGTATGATTGGGCTATTGGCTTAATAAGCCTTGGAGTAACCTTATTTTTAGGGCTTGTTTACAATGGGTATTTAAGTATTTTTGGTAAATACGAGGAAAGAAGAGGAGGACGTAAAAATGAAAAAATTATTCAAATGTAAGGGTAGGGATATAGTCATGAGGAAATTTGGCATTCTATCATTGTTGTTGGTGATGTTTCTTACAGGCTGCTCCGTTGAAATTGACACTTCTTCATCAAAGTCGGACGAATTTGCTTCCAAAGCAGATGAACTGGCAAGTACCTTCATGGATGCTAAGGATACTTTGAAACCTTTAAAGGAAAAAGAAAATCTATCATCTAAAGATCAAGAACAAATTATTAAAGTAATTAATACACTAACAGATGAAATTGACGAATTTAAAAATGAAGAGGCGCCATTCTTGGCAAAAAAGGCCAAGAAAGTGGCGGTTGAAGTTCTTAACAAAAAAGAGAAAACCCTGTTAAACATAAAGGAAAAAGCCGAAAAGGAGACGGTTACAACCGAAGATGTAGAAAAAATAATCAAAACAGTTTCCGATGATTTCAAAATTAACTTATTTGATAAATAGGCACGGCACGGCACAAATGTGCTGTGCTGGCTTTTTTGTGCGAAATAATAACTTATGAAATATACGTTGATTCGTTGTTTGTAGGAGGGATTGACGAATGCTGTCAGGCACGGAAATTCTCTATTCAATCCCTCTGACAAAGGATGTGATCTCTTTAATGTAACAATGACTCTTCTTCTCAACGGATTCAAAAAATGATAGAAATGGGGAGATAAATCATAGTTTGATTTATCTCCCTATTTTTATTTTATAGTTGGAGTTGTATTTAAAAATTAAATATCTCATATTCAAGATACATTTCTTGACGGTAATTTTGACAAAAGGTATTATGAATACATAAAGTAACCTTGGTTATTAAAAGTTACTAGTTAAAATAAAATAACTTAAACGTAAATTAAATAAAATAGATAGGAGTGACAATTATGATCGAAGTAACTGTAAAGCTTAGTTACAAAGGAAAAAATTATCTTACCAATGTAATTGTTAATAAAGACACACCCGAAAAACAGATTTTAAATATCGCACAAGAGCAAATTAAGAAACAATGGTTAAATTAATAAGGCAATCTCCAGACCTTAATGGAAAGGGGTAAAAGGCCTTGAATGAAAAGAAAGAAGTTGGAGAAAAAGCTGTTGATTTTGTGAGAGAAGGGATGGTAGTTGGATTAGGAACTGGCACGACTGTTTTCTATACCATTTCAAAACTTGGGGAATTTGTTCAACAAGGATTTTCCATTAAAGGAGTTCCTACTTCTGAACATACGAAAAAATTAGCGACTGAACTTGGAATTCCACTAATTTCGATCAATGAGATTGAAAAAATTGATGTGGCCATTGATGGAGCAGATGAAGTAGATTCCGAGTTAAATCTCATTAAAGGGGGAGGAGGGGCCCTTTTAAGAGAGAAAATCATCGCAAAAGCAGCTGAGACCTTTATTATCGTCGCCGACTCGAACAAAATAGTGGAGACATTAGGAACTTTTCCACTGCCGATAGAAGTGGTGCGATTTGGATATGAAATGACCATGAAGCACATTCTGGAGCTTGGGGGAAGTCCGAAGCTGCGGCAAAAGGATGGGATCCCTTTTCTCACAGATAACGGTAACTATATTATTGATGGTATTTTTACAAAAATAAAGGATCCAAAAACATTAGAGAGGGAGCTAAATTTGATACCGGGCGTTGTGGATAATGGATTATTTGTCGGTTTTGCAGACAGAGTCATCACAATCGATTGTCATCAAAACATCATCGCAAAAGTCCGGGGCTAGAAAATACGAACATGGGGGAAATAAAAATGGAATCAATGACATTTGTCTTATTTGGTGCAACAGGGGATTTAGCGAAGAGAAAAATATTCCCTGCTCTATACAATTTGTATGTTGATCAAAAATTGCCACAGTCCATTTCTATTATCGGACTTGGTAGAGGGGAACTTTCTCATCTAGATTTCCAAGACAAAGTGAAAGACTCTATTTTAAATTTTTCACGCCGCCTAGAACATGATGCAGCAAGTATGGGAGAATTTTTAGATTACTTTCGCTACAGTATGTTGGATGTAAATCGGAAAGAAGATTTTCAAACTTTACTTCAGTTAGTTAGGCAGCGTGAAGAGGAGTTAAATTTAGAAGAAAATCGGATGTTTTATCTTTCGGTTGCACCAGAGTTTTTTGACACGATTGCCTTGAATATAAAAAATAGTGGACTGGGACAGACAACCGGCTGGAAAAGACTAATTATTGAAAAGCCATTTGGTCATGATCTCCAATCAGCAAGAGAACTGAATGAAAAACTAAGCCGTGCCTTTGATGAAGAGGAAATCTATCGCATCGACCATTATTTAGGTAAACCAATGGTGCAAAATCTTGAAGCCTTGTCTTATGCCAACCCGATTCTACAGTTCATTTGGAATAAGGACCATATAGCTAATGTCCAAATTACAGCAAGTGAAACGGTTGGGGTAGAAAAAAGAGCTGGTTATTACGACCATGCCGGAGCCATCCGTGATATGGTTCAAAACCATATTCTGCAAATACTGATGATGACCGCAATGGAAACACCTGAAAATATAAGTGCGGCGGAAATTAGAAAGGAGAAGCGAAAGGTCATGGAGTCACTAAGGCCCATAAAAGAGGAAGATGTTCAAAATGATATTGTTCGCGGCCAATACATTTTAGGAGAGGTAAATGGACAAGTAGTTCCTGGATATCTAGAAGAGCCTAGGGTAGATCCTTCTTCCACCACTGATACCTTTGTTGCTGCTCGTTTGTGGATCGATCATCCGTCATGGACAGGGGTTCCTTTTTACATCCGTACTGGAAAGAGAATGAAGGAAAAATCAACGCGGATCGTCATCGAATTTAAAAATAATCAGAACCATGAATATAAAAATACTCAAATAAATCCTAACTTATTGGTGATTGAAATCAATCCAAATGAAAATATATCTTTTCAATTAAACAGTAAAAACCCATTGAACAATGGAAAAGTAGAACCTGTTTGGATTAATCTTGCTAATGGACAAACAGAAATGGGAGTACCTGAAGCATATGAAAGACTTATTTATGATGCGTTTAACGGAGATTCTACCTTCTTCGCCCATTGGAAGGAAGTTGAGTTGTCATGGGAATGGGTTCAGCCAATTCTCAATGCATTTGAAGCGAATCAACTACCTTTATATGAATATCGTTCAGGCTCATATGGTCCTATAGCTGCTGATTGCTTACTATTGGAAAATGGCTTTAAATGGTGGCTCGATGAACCAATTCAAGAACGCAAGGATAAGATCCTACACTACTAAGAAGTTTGAGGAGGAAAAACTTTTGTCACAAACAATTGAAAATCTAGCCGTTACGACAATTAGAACGTTATCGATTGATGCTATTAATGCAGCCAATTCTGGTCATCCGGGTCTCCCGATGGGGGCAGCACCAATGACATATGCATTATGGGCAAAACACCTTCAACACAACCCTGAAAACCCGAAATGGTTTAACCGTGACCGGTTTGTTTTATCTGCGGGCCATGGGTCAAGCTTGCTGTACAGCATGCTGCATTTAACTGGCTACAAGGTTACAATCGATGATTTGAAAAACTTTCGAAAATTGAATAGCAGAACGCCGGGACATCCTGAATTCGGTCATACACCAGGTGTGGAAGCAACGACAGGTCCCTTAGGCCAAGGGATTGCGAACGCTGTTGGGATGGCGATGGCAGAAGCGCATTTAGCAGCAAAGTTTAATAAAGAAGGACATCCGATTATTGATCACTACACCTATGCGTTAGTTGGGGATGGTGACTTAATGGAGGGTATTTCCTATGAAGCGATGTCGATGGCTGGCCACATGAAACTAGGAAAACTGATTGTATTATATGATTCAAACGATATATCCCTTGATGGTGAATTGAACGTTTCCTTTTCCGAAAACATTGAGAAAAGAGCGGAATCGGCACACTGGCACTATTTAAGAGTAGAAGACGGAAATGACATCGAAGCGATTTCTAAAGCAATTGAAGCAGCCAAGAAAAATACAAATCAGCCAAGCTTGATAGAAGTCAGAACGATAATTGGATATGGAAGCCCGAAGGTAGCTGGAACAAATAAAGCACATGGTGCACCACTGGGAGTAGAAGAAGGGAAAGTGACAAAACAAACCTATAACTGGCTTTATGAGGAAGATTTCTATGTTCCAGAGGAAGTAAACGCCCATTTTGAACAATTAAAGCGTAAGGGGATCGATGCTGAACAAAGCTGGATTACCTTATTCGAATCCTATAATCGAAAATTTCCTGAATTAGCCAATCAATTGACAAGTGCTATAGATGGAAAAGTCCTAATCGATGCAAAAGATATAGTAACCTTTGATACAGGAAAAGCTGTTTCGACGCGCGTTGCCAGTGGAGAAGCCATAAATCATTTTGTAAAATCTGTTCCAGCGATTTTTGGGGGAAGTGCAGACCTTTCCGGTTCTACAATGACGGACATTAAAGGGGAACAAATTTACGCAGTTGAATCATACGGTGCACGTAATGTTTACTTTGGAGTCCGTGAACATGCCATGGGAGCTGCCGCCAATGGAATGGCCTATCATGGCGGTGTAAAACCTTTTGTTAGTACATTCTTTGTCTTTAATGATTATCTTCGTCCGTCAATCCGTTTGGCAGCATTATCAAAGCTGCCTGTCATTTATGTATTTACGCATGATTCCATTGCGGTTGGTGAGGATGGACCTACACATGAACCGGTTGAACATTTGGCAGCCCTTCGTTCCATACCAGGGTTAACGGTTATTAGACCAACGGATGCAAATGAAACTGCTAGTGCGTGGGCCTATGCGCTTCAGCAAACGGATGGCCCGGTAGCATTGATTTTAAGCCGCCAAAATCTGCCTGTGTATAACGAAACAAAAGCGAATTTGGAGAATGTTTCTAAGGGAGCTTATGTATTGGCTGAAACTAATTCCACACCAGAAGTTATTTTGATTGCTACCGGCTCTGAAGTTTCATTAGCTGTTAGAGCAAAAGCCGAACTCGAAAAAGAAAATCGATCGGTTCGTATCGTTGCAATGCCAAGCTGGGAGTTGTTTAATCAGCAATCTGCTGAATATAAACAATCGGTACTTCCTTCTTCAATTACAAAACGAGTGGCGATTGAAATGGGAATCTCAATGGGATGGGAGCGTTTTGTTGGATTTGAAGGAAAAGTTTTATCCATCGAATCATTTGGTGCTTCTGGAGATGGTGCTTCAGTTATGGAACAGTTCGGATTTACGACCGAAAATGTCATTCAACTGACGAAAAGTCTTTTGAATTCTTAAAAAAGAGAAACATTAAAGTAGAGGAGGAAATCACTATGAAGGTTGGATTAATTGGTTTAGGGAAAATGGGTTTAAATCTAGGACAAAATTTATTGGATCACAACCACGAAGTCATAGCTTTTGATGTTAACCCGAATGCTGTGGAAGAAATGAAGAAATACGGGGCTGTTGGTGTATCAAGTTATCAAGAACTTGTAGAATCCTTAGAAAAACCTAGAATCATCTGGATTATGGTTCCGCATGCAGTTGTTGACCCAGTCATAGGGGAAATAATCCCATTTTTGGACAAAGGTGATATTGTTATTGAAGCGGGGAATTCTCATTATAAGGAATCCATTCGCCGTTACAATGAATTAAAAGAAATTGGCGTCAGATTTATGGATGCAGGTACCTCGGGCGGCATGGAGGGTGCCCGTCATGGTGCGTGTTATATGATTGGCGGCGATTCTGATGCTTGGGAAATAGTCCAACCAATTTTTAAAGATACAGCAGTAGAAAATGGTTTCTTATATGCAGGCAAAGCAGGCAGCGGACACTTCTTAAAAATGGTTCACAACGGCATAGAGTATGCCATGATGGCTGCTATAGGTGAAGGCTTTGAAGTGCTTGAGAAGAGTGAATTCGATTATGATTACGAAAAGGTAGCAAGAGTTTGGAATAATGGTTCTGTTATTCGTTCATGGTTAATGGAATTAACAGAAAATGCATTTTCAAAGGATGCAAAATTAGATGAAATCAAAGGAATTATGCACTCATCAGGGGAAGGAAAATGGACTGTGGAAACAGCTTTAGATTTACAAACTGCCACTCCAGTGATTGCAATGTCTTTATTAATGCGTTACCGTTCTTTAGAAAACGATACCTTTACAGGTAAAGTTGTGGCTGCATTAAGAAATGAATTTGGCGGCCACGCTGTTGTAAAGAATTAACATAACCGAATTTATAACAAAATGGAGGAAAGCGAAAATGAAATTTTTTATTGATACTGCAAACTTAGATGAGATTAAAAAAGCATATAAAATTGGAGTCTTATCGGGTGTTACAACCAACCCTTCATTAGTGGCAAAAGAAGGAGTTAAATTTGAAGACCGCATTGCAGAAATTCTAACTGCGGTCCCAGAGGTTGAGTCTGTTTCTGCCGAAGTAACACCTAATGCCTTAACCGCTGATCAAATGATTGCGGAGGCAAATGAACTTATAAAAATAAATGGCGGAGATAAGAACATTACCATTAAACTGCCGATGACATTGGATGGATTAGAAGCCTGCCGCTATTTAACCAAAAAAGGGGTTAAAACAAATGTTACACTGATTTTTAGTGTAAACCAGGCATTACTGGCAGCACGTGCAGGAGCTACCTATGTATCCCCATTCTTAGGCCGTTTAGATGACATTAATGAAGATGGAGTGCAGCTTGTCGCAAAAATTGCTGAGATGTTCCGGATTCAAAATCTGGATACACAAATCATTGCAGCATCTGTAAGGCATCCAGACCATGTTACTCGTGTTGCGATGGCTGGAGCGCATATAGCAACCATTCCATTCAAGGTTATTGAACAATTGGCAAAACACCCGTTAACCGATCAAGGACTTGAGAAATTTGCTGCTGACTGGAAGACTGTATAAAAAAATTGAAATCTAAGGGCGTTAGGCAAGGAGAGTTATCGTCCTTACATAACCAAATAAAACCGGTGAGGAGAAGAATCGTATGTCAATTACTTTTGATTATTCAGATACCTTATCTTTCATGCAACAGCATGAAGTTGATTATTTAAGTGAATTTGTAAAAACTGCACATAATATGCTACACGAGAAAAAAGGACCAGGTTCTGATTATCTTGGATGGGTGGATTTACCGCATAACTACGATAAAGAAGAATTTGCGCGTATCAAAGCAGCAGCAGAAAGAATTCGCAGTAATTCCGATGCTTTAATCGTGATTGGAATCGGAGGCTCTTATCTTGGAGCGAGAGCTGCTATTGAAGCTCTATCTCATTCGTTTCATAATCAAATGGATGACAAAACAGAGATTTATTTTGCTGGGCAAAATATCAGTGCCACTTATATTTCTCACTTATTTGACGTGCTGAAGGACAAGGAAATCTCCGTCAATGTAATCTCAAAATCAGGTACAACAACCGAGCCTGCGATTGCGTTCCGTATTTTCCGTGAATATATGGAGAAAAAGTATGGTAAAGAAGAAGCTAGGAAACGCATTTATGCTACAACAGACCCAGCTAAAGGAGCCTTAAAAACTCTTGCCGATGAAGAAGGATATGAAACCTTTGTGATTCCAGATGATGTAGGGGGAAGATATTCCGTATTAACAGCAGTAGGTTTATTGCCAATTGCAACGGCTGGCCTAGATATTGATAAAATGATGGCAGGTGCTGCTGCGGCGGCGGATAAGTACAATGACCCAAACTTGGCAGTGAACCAAAGTTACCAGTACGCGGCAGTCAGAAATGCTCTTTATCGAAAAGGAAAATCAATTGAACTTTTGGTGAACTTTGAACCTGCCCTTCATTTTGTATCTGAATGGTGGAAACAGTTATTTGGTGAGAGTGAAGGGAAAGATCAAAAAGGTCTCTATCCTGCTTCTGTTGACTTTACAACGGACCTTCACTCCATGGGACAATATGTGCAAGAAGGTCGCCGTGAACTGATTGAAACCGTGTTATCTGTAAGAGAACCTAAAGTAGATATTACCCTAGGGATAGAGGATAAGGATCTTGATGGATTAAATTATTTAGCAGGAAAGACAATGGACTATGTTAATAAGAATGCCGCTCAAGGTACAGTTTTAGCCCATATGGATGGAGGAGTTCCTAACTTATCTGTAGAGCTGGATCAATTAAATGAATATACCTTCGGTGAAATGGCTTATTTCTTTGAAAAGGCATGTGGAATTAGCGGCTTGCTAATGGGAGTAAATCCTTTTGACCAACCAGGAGTAGAGGCATATAAGAAGAACATGTTTGCACTACTAGGAAAACCTGGATACGAAGAAGAAAGGAAAGAATTACGAAAACGCATTACTAAATAATTGTAATTGAAAGCAACCTTGTCTCAGATAAGGTTGCTTTTCCTTGAAGTATGAAATATTACAAATACTAAAAAAGGAGAAAAGCCAGTTATGATGAGCACTTTTCTCCTTTGCGAAAAACCTATGCTATATTTTCCAGTGGAATTGTGAATTTAATATCATCCTCGCTAACATTTAATAATCTTTCTAGCACATCCAATTTAATTTTTAATTCCTTTATTTCTAAACTGTTTACGACATTTACTTTTCTTAGGCTGCTTATCATATCTGATACTACTTGATTAAAAGTTTGAGAATCAACTAATAGGTAATGAATCAATTCCATGGCTGCTTCTTTTTCCTGCGTATTTTTGCCTGCAAAGATACTTTGTAAATCGGGTTCTAGTACGAAAAGAGATTGTAAATCCTCTGATATTCTGATGCGAATAAAACTTTTCTTATATCCATAATACTCATTATCCCTAATCCGCATTAAATCAAGGCCAATCATAAATTCATAAAAAGGTGTGTTCTTATTAAGAGAACGAAACCCGTTAATTTCAATGTTTGGTTTTTCATCTATAAAAATTTCTTTTTCATACCTAGTTTGAATTACTTTTGATTCTAACATTTTCATTTTCACTACCTCGTTTCTATTAATTTATTTATAAAAAGTAACATGTATACTTTTAGTAACCTAATTACATTATAGTGATAATAGGCGGATAAATCAATTAAAGTTGCCTGAAAATTATTGGGAATGTCCATCTATAATTTGTAAACACCAAAACTAATACTAAATCTAATTTGTAATAGTAAAAAAAATTAGAGGAACTAGTCTGGCGCTGATTGTAGTTGAACGTGGTGATCCGATTGAATCAATCATACAAAAGGGACAACAATAGGAGCACTTGTGACACCTAAATTATTGGAATCCATTTTTTACCCTGGGAATCCATTACATGATGGGGCAGTATTAATACGAGGAAAAACAGGAAAAATTTCATTTGCGTTAGATGGAAAGCTATATCCGATAAACACAAGAAACCCGATTTTGTTCTAAAGCTCCAAGGATTTACAGGGTAAAAACATAATTTCATAAAGTGGTCTTGTTATTTAATATTTTGTTGACATACGTAGAGGATGATATATAATAAAAATATCCTGATTTTGAGATATTTTAATCTGAGATACATTGATTTGAGAATTATATAGGAATGCTAATTAATATAAGTTGAACTGACTAAAAAACACCAGGGGAGTGTTAATGATGGTAACTTTATATTTATCACCTAGTTGTGCTTCATGCCGAAAAGCAAAAGCTTGGTTTGATGAACATCAAATTCCTTACAAAGAAAGAAATATTAAATCAGAAAAGATTACATTAGATGAAATTCAGCATATCCTTCACTTCACAGAAGAGGGCACTGATGAAATTATCTCTACTAATTCAAAAGCTTTCAAGGAGCTAAATGTTGATATTGACTCTATTTCGCTTCGAGAATTGTATACAATTATTGAAGAGAATCCTGGGCTCTTGAGAAAACCATTAATCCTAGACGAAAAAAGATTACAAGTTGGGTTTAACGAAGAAGAGATACGGAGCTTTTTGCCACGTAATATGCGTATAATCCAACTTGATGAAGTTTATAGCTTATTGGAAGAAGTTCAATAAAGTCAGTGGGTCTACTAGAATATGATGAATAACTGATATTAACAAATTATTTATGTGTATTCCTATTATCTTAAATCCGAGATTTATTAATCCGTGGTATTAAACTAGAACAATTGAAGCAAACTAATATCAGTTAACTAATTGATTTTTCACAAGAATTCAAATGAGTCCAAAAACAAAAAAGCAGCTTAATAATGAATATTATCTTCAAATAAACGAATAATAGCTTAGGGTGGTGCATTCATAATGGGTTTCTTATCCAAATTGTTTGGAAATTCAACTGATAAGGAGACAGAAAAAATGACAAATGTAAAGTTAGCAGTGATCTTTTACAGCATGGGTGGAACAAACTATCAACTAGCGAGATGGGCAGAAGAAGGTGCGAAAGAAGCTGGTGCCGAAGTAAAGGTATTAAAAGTACAAGAATTAGCGCCTGAATCCGTTATTGCGGGAAATGATGTATGGAAAGCTACTGTTGAGGCTACAAAAGACGTTCCAGTCGCAACATCTGCTGACATTGAATGGGCAGATGCCATTATATTTAGTGTTCCAACTCGATTTGGGAACATGCCATCACAAATGAAGCAATTCCTTGATACCCAAGGCGGGTTGTGGGCGACTGGTAAAACAGTCAATAAAGTCGTAAGTGCCATGACATCTGCACAAAACCCACATGGCGGCCAGGAAGCAACTCTCTTATCATTGTACACATCAATGATGCACTGGGGTGCAATTATTGCTCCTCCAGGTTATACAGACCCAGTATTATTTGGGGCGGGTGGTAACCCATATGGAACTAGTGTAACTGTAGGTCAAGATGGGAAAATGATCGAAGATGTTCAGGCGGCTGTAAAACATCAAGCAAAGCGTACTGTCACAGTTGCAGAATGGGTTAAAAAAGCAAATCAATAAAACATAATCAAAAACTAATCGGACCTTTCGATTAGTTTTTTTATTTTCTGGAAGAAACGAAAAATCTTGGTATTACTATTATATTGAAATAGTAAATTTTCGATTCGCGGAAAAAATTCTATTGATTATTGATGATTACAAAACGTCCGATCCGACTCATCGATGAACTTTTTTATTGAGAATAATGCAATGGTCTGATGGGACTATTATTCCACAGACTTTTTTATCAGCTATAAATAAAAAACAGGAAATAACTACTATGCGAGTTCTATTGACATTAATACTGTATTAATATATTGTTAATTCAAGATACTTTATTTAAAAACAATGAAATATAAGCTAAAAAGGAGAATTATATATGAATGTTTTAGTAGTTAAAGCAAACAATCGTCCAGCTTCGGAGGCTGTAACAAGTAAAATGTATGAAACTTTTATGGAGAACTTAGAAGGCGTGAAGGTCACAACTTTCGATGTTTTCGCTGAAGATATGCCTTACTTTGGCCAAGATTTATTTAACGCTTTTGGCAAACTTGAAAAAGGCGAAGAATTGACTGACTTAGAAAAACGTCTTCTTGCTGCAAAACAAAAAGCAATGGATGCTCTAACAGCTGCAGACTTAGTTGTATTCGCATTTCCATTATGGAATTTAACCATCCCAGCACCATTACAAACGTTTATTGATTACGTATACCAAGCTGGTTTCACTTTTAAATACGATGAAAATGGTCAAGCAGTTCAATTAATGACACACAAAAAAGCGATCATCCTAAGCGCACGCGGCGGCGTTTACTCAACACCTGAAGCAGCACCAATGGAAATGGCGGCAAATTATATTAAAAACGTGGTAGGCGGCGTATTCGGTATGGAAATCGTAGACGAAGTCATTATTGAGGGACATGCTGCAATGCCGGCTCAAGCTGAAACTATTATTGCTGAAGGACTAGAAAAAGTAAAAGAAGCAGCAAAGAAATTATCACTAATAGCTGTTTAATATAATGAAATAAACAAGATTAGCTAAAAATAAAGGAGCTTGGATACCAAGTTCCTTTATTTATTATATTTAGTTCTAAAACAGAAGTGGGAAATTTAAAGAGATTATTGCAGTAGCAGTTGCTCATGCCACTCAATGTCCATATTGTATAGATGTTCATACGAAAAATGCCATAAAGCTCGGATGTACAAATGAAGAGCTTGCAGAAGCAGTAATGGTGACTTCCGCTTTACTAGCTGGAGGGGCTTATGCTCATATCGCCAATTTGATTCAAAGCTATGGTGATTAACAAAAAGTATTATTTACAATAAAAAACCTCCTCGTCATAAAGTAAAAACGAAGAGGTTTTTAAATTTTTATACCATTTATCTGTTCATTAAAGCCATTTATCTGCCCATTCTTCTAAAGCTTTAAGAGATCGCCCGAGTTCAGTCCCTTTTTTGGTTAATGAATATTCGGTCCGTACAGGACGGTCTGCAATGACATTTCTTAACACAATTCCATTGTCCTCAAGCTCTTTCATCCGTTCATTTAATACTCTTTTACTTAAGTCTGGTATAGAAGTATGAATTTCACTAAATCTTTTTGGTTCCTCCATTAAAGTATGGACAATCAAACCCATCCATTTCTTTCCCATGATATGATAGCACTCTTCAACTTTACTGCATAATTTATTTTCTGTATCCATATATAAACACCTCAAATAGTTCCTTGGTTATTATTAATAACTTTATGTTAATAATAGCAAATACTAAAGATAATTAAAAGTACTTACTGGAATATAATTAACAATCAAACCAACTTTATGCTTATTTGTTCATTAATTTGTCACATATTATATATAAAAAGGAGTGCTGGTTATATAAAGTTACTTAGTTAAAAAAGAGGTTGTTCTATGTTAGACAACTTCTTTTATTTTTGTTTGAATTAAATTTGGACAGGTCGTTTTCCTTTTTGAAGAAAATATTTACACAAAAAATTCTTTTTTATAGCAAAAAATCCAGTTAAGTAGTAAGTATAATAGAATTGTTATCCTCATGAGGAGGAGCAGATTGCAAACTCCCTTCATCCATATATAATTCATTTCATAGCGGGAGGTGTACTAATAAGATGAATATAAATGAAAACCCTCTAAAAGAATTGAGTCCAACGAGCTTATATGCCCGCTATAGTGGAATCTTATCTCTGACAGATATTCCTTTAGTTTTGGTCAATACAGATGGCCAAGTTATGCATGAGCTAATCCCAGCTCCGGATTTTTGTACATATTGCAAAAAGCAAGGCGGTCAGAAGATTTGCCCCGACTACAAGAGTCGCTTTAACTCGGATAAGGGGGAGGAGGGCCATTTTACCTGCCATTATGGCTTGCATAATATCTTTATACCGATTAAAAAGCATGACGAAACGGTAGGGTTTGTTTCCGGAATGAAGGCTTATTCACAGGATACCGAATACCAAAAATTTATGATTGATGTCCAGGCCCTAAGGGAAGAAACAAACACGGAATTGGAATTTATCGCCAAATCCATTGCCTCATTGAAAACCGTTGATGAAAATAAAATGAAGGTACATGAGCAGTTATGCAGTCACATTGCCAAAAACATAACCATTGACCTGACTGAAAGCACCAAAAATCATGCAGATTCCGCTGTAGCCAGATTATCAATCGAAAAGGAAATGCTGGAGAAAAAGATTATTGACCTAGAAGCGAAAAACATGTCGCTTGTCGTCAATCCGCATTTTTTGTTTAATACCTTGAACTGTATTGCCCGTATTGCTTATTTTGAACATTCTCATAAAACAGAGGAATTGATTTACTACCTGTCCGACTTGCTGCGTTACAATTTGAAGCAGGACGATCAGCTCCACACCATCGGTTCTGAGATAGATAACATTATGAAATATCTGTATATCCAAAAAGCCCGCTTTAAAAACCGGCTGGAGTACACAATTGATGTTCCTGAAAACATTAAAGCTTACAGAATCCCGAATATGGTTATTCAATCAATTGTTGAAAACGCCCTTATTCACGGTATTACGCCCAGACGTGATGGGGGAAAAATAAATATAATTGCCCAGGAAACGGATGAGGGGGTCATAATTACTGTTGAAGATAATGGAAACGGTTTCCCAAGGGATGTCCTTGAAAGAATCAAACAGTCTGAAAATAAGTCGGGGCTGGGGTTGCGAAGCACTGATAAGCGCTTAAAACAAAATTATGGAGAATGTTATGGCTTAGAGATTGTAAAATCTGATTTTAGTGGAAGTACCGTCGCCATCAAGATTCCCACCCAAATAACTGGGAGGTCCTAAAATGAACGTTGTCTTGATTGTAGAAGATGAAATGCTTGAACGGGAGTTCTTGACAATGGTTGTTCGTGATGGACTTCAGCCCGAGGATATTCTGCTGACTGCAGACAGCGGAGTCGAGGCTGTCAGGATGGCCAAGCAGTATCGGCCGAATATTATTTTTATGGATTTAATGATACCTGATATCGATGGACTTAGCGCAATTCAGGAAATTAGAAAATTCTTGCCTCAGTCGTGCATAAGCATTCTATCAGCTTATTCCAATTTTTCTTACGCGCAGAAGGCCATTAGTTTGCGAGTTTTTGAATATCTGTTAAAACCGGTAAAACCGATTGCGTTTACAGAGGTACTGAGCAAAATGTTGAAAACGGTTTCGGTTATTGAACAAGAGGAGAGCGATGAAAAGGCGGAAGTAGGTAAAACGGAAATAAATGATCATGAACACTCTCATTTTATCGAAGAAGCGATTAAATATATTGGTGCAAGTTTTCGAGAAAAGTTGACCTTGGAAACGGTGGCCAACAAGGTATTTGTGAATCCAAAGTATTTTAGCCATGTCTTCAAGAAAGAAATGGGGATTCCGTTCACTGATTATATTATTCAACTGAGAATACAATATGCCTGCAGACTGCTTGAAACAACCAATTATCAGGCTTACCGGATTTCCCTTGAATGCGGCTTCTCGGACCCGTCCTATTTTAATAGAGTTTTCTGTGCCAAGATGAATATGACACCGCAAAACTATCGAAAATCCGTCCACGCTTTGAATCAAAATGATTCCTCTCTCGGGGCAAGGGTGAACGGTTAAAAAACTCCCCACCGTAAAGGCTACAGTGGGGAATTTTTTTAATAACACTTTTTAAAAATATGTTTTAAATCTTCGTTAGCAGGCACCCTTGGATTTGACGGGGTACAGCGGTCTAGCAGCGCTGATTCAATCATATGATCCAATGCATTTGTAAATTCAGTTTGATCAATGCCAAGGTCTCTAATTTTATCCTCGATTCCAAGGGATTTTTTCAAGCGTTTGATTGCTTGCATGAAATTTACGCTTCCCTCTCGTTTCGTTCTCGCTGGGAGCTGCAGGACTGTGGCAAGTTTAGCATAGCGATTGGCGGCATATTCTCCCGAGCTTCCGTGTAAATCGGCATTGTATTCAATCACCGCATTGAGCAATAGTGCATTCGAACGGCCATGGGAAATGTGAAAAGTGCCGCCAAAGGCATGGGCAAGGCTGTGATTAATACCAAGACCGGTATTGGTGAATGCCATACCCGCTAAACAAGAAGCATTCAGGACGTGATCGCGGGCAATATCATTTTTCGGATCCTTGTAGAGTGTTTCGAGATTTTCAAAAATCAGTTTGATTGCCTTTTCTGCAAGGGCATCGGTAAAATCAGTTGCCTTCGTGGAAACATAGGCCTCGATGGCGTGAACCAAAACATCCATTCCTGTATCTGCGACTACACGCTGGGGAACATGCTGGATACAGGTAGAATCAAGGATGGCCATGTCTGGTGCGATAAACTCATCAATGACAACTACCTTTTCGCCATTGGAGGTAATGACGGAAAAGTCGGTCACTTCAGAACCGGTGCCGCTAGTGGAAGGTATGGCAATAAAGAGCGGTTTTTTGATTTCTGCCCCTTCTATAGCGCCAAACTTCCAGGCGAAATAAAGGATTCCTTTCGCTGAATCAATCGCTGAGCCGCCGCCGATGGCCACAAGGACATCGGCGCCGCAATCTCTGTAAAGCTTCAGTCCTTCAGCAATTAGCGAAACATCTGGATCAGGGCGGACCCCTGTGAAAATGGTGGAGCTGATTCCGGCATCATTCAAGTAATCTACAACCTGCTGCAAGTATCCGAGTGATTCCATAATAGAATCGGAAACAATAAATGCCCTCGACCCTTTAACATGTTTCAGAGATTTCAACGAATCCCGGCTAAAATATACTTTGGTTTTAAGAAAAAACTGATCTTCTATGGTAGATACCCCCATTCTTCGGCTTTATAACAATAATCCATGTTAACAATATCATGGAACGAAAACCCAAAGATTGAAGATTTGCCAGATAGTATAGTACTCTCGGAGCATTTTTATAATAAAAATGGTACTAATTCTTTTTTCTTGAACAATCGCTATTTATAAAGGTAATATTACTAATTTATTCACATAGGTTTATTGACCCCCCATATTAATGAAACTATACTTTTACTAAACAATTAAATGTGTACTGGTGGAATAATATATGAAAATAGAAGATATGGTAGAGAGCAAATTGCGGAGCATTTTTAACGACGACGATCTTATCTATGACAAATCCCGTTTTGCTGGCGGACTTACCAATTATAACTACATTATGAATATAAAAGGATCAGAGTATATAATCCGGCAGCCGGGCGGAATGACGAACCAGATGATAGACCGAAGGATTGAAAAAGTTAACAACAGAATTGCATCGGAACTTGGTCTAAATTCACAATGTGTGTATTTTGATGAAATCAGCGGGATTAAAATCAGTGCCTATATAAAAAACAGCCAAAACGTAGCAGTTAGTAATCCTAGTAAGTCAGAAAATTTAACAGCTGTCTCCAGTTTGTTGAAAAAAACTCATTTGAGCGAAACGCATTTTTCTAATTTCTTTGATTGGAAGACTGAACTAGCCAAATATGAGCAGATTGTCAAAGAGCTTAACGGTGACTTTTTCTATGATTATCAAAGTCTGAAGAGAGACCTGCTGTGTTTTTTTGAACAAAATATAAAACAAACTATTTTTCTTCCATGCCATAATGATCCAGTACCAGAGAATATACTAATAAATGATAAGGATGAAGCATTTCTGATTGACTGGGAATATTCTGGTATGAACGACCCTGCATGGGATATTGCTGCCTATATTCTTGAATCTAAACTAGGCAAAGAACCGATAAAGGATTTTCTTGTGGACTACTATGGACATTATCCGCAACACGAAGAGATTGTAAAAATAAAAGGCTTCATGCTGGCACAGGATCTGCTATGGACAGTCTGGGCACTCATCCGGCATTACAATGGCGATGACTTTCTTGACTATTGTTATTTTAGGTACGAACGGTTCCGTAAGAATATGGAAGTAATCAAACATTTATCTCAGTATTCCATCTCCAGCATAGTGAAAAATTAAATAAACTGCGATTAAAGAGAATGTTTCATAAGGGTTTAACCCCTTCATATGGAACATTCTCTTTTATTATGGAAATTTTACAAGATTTGTGGCGAATTTATGGACGTAAATTACATGCAAATAAGTAACGATTGTACAATCCATCAAAAATACAGATGGAAATTATCCAGTAAAAACTTCCCTAGATACCATGATAAACCGCTTCCATCAATTAAGATAAAGATGCAATTCATAAATCGTAAAAATAAATTTTACAAAGGAGTTTTGCGAATGAACGCTGTGACGGGATCAACTTATTCTGATTCACTAGCAGTTGCTGCTAAGAAGAAGGTAGCCTCACAATTTTTTAAAAAGGGAATTGTAATCGCTTTATTCTCGGGCTTGATGTACGGTTTCTATTCCGCATTCCTGACATTGGGGATGTCGAAGGGCGTATGGGCTGACTGGTATGGGGCTAAAACGGTCTTATCTGCTTTTGTGATCACCTATTTGCTTGGTGCTCTGGGCAGTGCAGTCAATGATACCACGAGCGCTGGCTGGGCACTGCTTAATGTCGGCGTAAAAGGAAAAATGGGAGATTTCTTTAGAACGCTTAAAACCAAGCCTGGTCAAGTGATGATTTTAGCAGCACTCGTCGGCGGACCGATCTCTAGTACTGCTTATGTTGTCGGACTTCAAATGGCGGGTTCCATCGTTATTCCAATAACGGCACTTTGCCCGGCAATTGGCGCAATTCTAGGCAGACTGCTGTTCAAACAGCAATTAAACAAAAGAATGATGCTAGGGATTGCCATTTGTGTTATTGCCAGCTTCATGATTGGCAGCACAAGCATTGGCGGCGATGCGCCAGAAGGGATGTTCCTTGGAATCTGTATCGCGTTTATTGCGGCTCTGGGCTGGGGCTTTGAAGGCTGCGTTGCCGGCTATGGCACATCGATGATTGATTATGAAATCAGCATCACAATTCGCCAAGTCATTTCAGGTCTATCAAACTTAATAATTCTAATCCCAATTTTTGGGTTACTGGCTGGCGATATCGGTCTTTCAGCTGATCTTGCTGTTCAGGCATTTTCTAGTGGTCCAGCGATGATTTGGATTGCAATCGGTGGTTTTTGTGCATGGCTTTCTTATATGAGCTGGTATCGAGGGAACAGTATGTGTGGTGCCGCTCTTGGCATGGCTTGTAATGGGACATATTCCTTCTGGGGACCATTCTGCTGCTGGATCGTCCTTGGTGTTATTTTCGGTATGGATGGATGGTCCATTCCCCCTATTGCCTGGATTGCTGCGGTAGTAATGGTATTTGGTATCTTATTAATCGCCATGAACCCTCTCGACCTATTCAAAAAAGGGAAACAAATGGATGACCAAAAAATTGCCAGCTAATTGTTTGGTTGGCCAAGGAGGAGATAAATCTTGAACCCACTTAACTATGCTATTTTAAAACACTTTACACGAGTCGATGAAGCTTGTGCAGAAGACGTGATCGAAGCGTTAAAAGGGGAATACGGAAAGTTCAGGGCCCTAAATCGAAAAGATGTAATTTCGTCATTAATGACGGCCGAAGCAAATGGACTTATTGAAGAATCAAGATTTGAAATGGATGCGGCTGGCCTTTTAAGAATTTATTACCATGCTCATGAAGACGGTGCAAACACCATTAATAAATACATTAAAGATTGATCAACCTTTGGGGGAGATACGATGAGGTATCAAGGTGAAGAAGCATTAGGACTTGTCGAGACAATTGGTATGGTGCCGGCAATTGAGGCGGCAGATAAAATGCTGAAGGCAGCTAATGTTGAATTGGTATCGTATGAAAATGTCGGCTCCACGCTCGTTACCATCATGGTAAAGGGGGATGTGGCTGCAGTCAGGGAAGCTGTAGAAGCGGGGGCTGCCGCTGCTGCTGCAATTGGTAAATTAACGGCTCACAATGTAATGCCGCGCCCAATCAGGAGTGTTGGTGACATCGTTTCATTATATGACGTCGATAAATAAGGTAAGGAGACTACCTAAATGAATAGATACGAAGCATTAGGGTTAATTGAAACATTTGGGATTGTCTATGTATTAGAGGCTGCAGATGCGATGTGTAAGGCAGCAGATGTGGAGTTGATTGGCTTCGAAAACGTGGCATCGGGTTACATCTCTGTTCTTGTCAGCGGCGATGTAGGAGCATGTAAAACGGCGGTAGAAACCGGTGTCCAAGCAGTTGAAAAGTTGGGCACTCAGGTATACAGCTCTGTCGTAATAGCAAGGCCGCATCAGGATTTAGAAAAAATCATTGCACGTTATTCTATCGATAACTTGCTTGGATAGAAGTGGATGAAATGATAAGGAGAGTCAGAAATGAATATTATTGATAACGATTTGCTCTCCATCCAAGAAGCGCGAATCCTCGTGGAAAATGCGCGAGAAGCACAAAAAAAACTCGCTGCTTTTCCGCAGAAGAAATTGGACGAGATTGTGGAAGTAATGGCAGAAGAAATTCAGCAACATGCAAAAGAACTCGCAATCATGTCCAGTGATGAAACGGATTACGGGATTTGGCAGGATAAGTACTTGAAAAATTTATTCGTTTGCGAATATTTGCCAAAAAAACTTAAAGGAATGACCTGCGTAGGCATCATTAGTCAGGATCCGCACAATAAGACAATGGATATCGGGGTTCCAATCGGCGTTGTCATTGCTCTTTGTCCTGCAACGAGTCCGGTTTCTACTACTATATATAAGACGTTAATTGCTATAAAATCCGGTAATGCTATCATCTTTTCGCCGCACCCAAGAGCAAGGAAAACGGTTGGAAAAGCGTTGGATATTCTGATTCGCACTGCTGAGGCAGCTGGTTTGCCAGAAGGGGCACTTTCCTATCTACATACGGTAACGCCAAGCGGCACATTGGAGTTGATGAATCATCCGGACGCTTCCTTGATTATCAATACTGGTGTACCAGGTCTGCTTAGAGCAGCCAATAATGCTGGGAAGCCCATAATATACGGCGGAAACGGCAATGGACCAGCATTTATTGAACGTACGGCTGACGTCAAGCAGGCAGTTAGGGACATCATTGCCAGCAAAACCTTTGATAATGGTGTTGTATCTGCAGCGGAGCATTCTGTTGTGGTCGACAGCTGTATAGCAGCCGAAGTAAAACGTGAGTTTCAGGCGCAAGGAGCCTATTTTATGACACCTGAAGAATCGGAAAAGCTTAGCACCCATCTTTTTCAAGCAAATGGCTGTGTTGACTCTGAAATGGTGGGAAAAACCGCATCGCAATTAGCAAAGCGCGCCGGGCTTACTGTACCAGATCGTGTGAAGGTACTTGTTTCAGAGCAAAAATATGTTTCGGATGAAAATCCATATACGAAAGAAATGCTTTGTCCGGTATTCGCCTATTACATTGAAGATGACTGGATGAACGCTTGTGAAAAGTGTATTGAATTATTAATCAGTGAAAAGGATGGTCACACCCTTGTCATCCATTCATCAGATGAGGAAGTCATTCGCCAGTTTGCAATGAAAAAGCCAGTAGGCAGGGTGCTTGTAAATACTGCGGCATCCTTTGGGAGCATGGGGGTCACAACGAATTTGTTCCCGGCCATGACCCTTGGCAGTGGATCGGCGGGTGTTGGGATTACGACCGATAATGTCTCGCCATTGAACCTGATTTATATCCGGAAGGTTGGTTATGGAGTGAGAAAGCCGGAAGAGATGAGCTTTGGTACTAGGGTGGCGGAAAAACCTTTATCCGGAAATGCGGCACAGCCTCTTGGCTATAAGCTAGAAGATCTTCAGATGCTCCAGCAAATTTTAAAAAATGTGCTTCAAGGAAATGAATAGGAAACTAGATTGCCCTAAGCATCATATTGATGGATATGTTTCAAAGAAGGAGAGGTAGGAATGTTAGATATACGTGACTTTTCAGTTAAATTAGCCCAAGCGACTAAAAACATGTCTGAAGCAGAGCGGGCATCACTCATTAAATTATTTGAAGGTGTTTCAAAGAATATGGGCCAGGAAGAACCTTCTGGCAACAGCAGCCAGGACGGCGGAATTCCAAGTGGGATGACTGAACGATTAACAAGGCTGAAAGAAAATTACTTGACGCATGTTCCTTCCATTACTACACATCGTGCTAGAGCCATCACGAAGATTGCGGAGGAAAACCCAGGCATGCCGAAGATTATGCTGCGTGCTAAATGTTTCCGTTATTGCTGTGAAACAGCACCACTCATCATTCAGGATCACGAGTTAATTGTTGGAGCACCGAACGGGGCACCACGTGCAGGTGCGTTTTCTCCAGATATCGCCTGGAGATGGATGGAGCAGGAAATCGACACCATCGGGACACGGCCGCAGGATCCATTTTATATTTCTGATGAAGATAAACGGATTATGCGCGAAGAACTGTTCCCATTCTGGAAAGGCAAATCCGTTGATGAGTATTGTGAAGATCAATACCGTGAAGCTGGCCTTTGGGAGCTTTCAGGCGAATCCTTCGTTTCCGATTGTTCCTACCATGCGCTAAATGGCGGCGGTGACTCCAACCCAGGATACGATGTCATCCTGATGAAGAAGGGAATGCTCGATATCCAGCAGGAGGCAAAGGATCACCTGGCAAAACTAGATTATCAAAATCCGGAGGATATTGAAAAAATCTATTTCTATAAATCTGTCATTGATACGACAGAGGGCGTAATGATTTATGCCAAGCGATTATCTCAGTACGCTGCAGAACTTGCCGCCAAGGAAACAAACCCGAAGCGCAAGGCGGAATTACTGAAGATTTCCGAAGTGAATGCCAGAGTACCTGCACATAAGCCGCAAACCTTCTGGGAAGCCATTCAGGCAGTGTGGACGGTTGAATCCTTGCTTGTTGTCGAAGAGAACCAGACAGGAATGTCAATTGGCCGCGTGGATCAGTACATGTACCCATTCTATAAAGCAGACAAAGAATCTGGTCGCATGACCGATTATGAAGCTTTCGAACTAGCAGGCTGTATGTTAATTAAAATGTCAGAAATGATGTGGGTAACAAGTGAAGGCGGTTCTAAGTTCTTTGCGGGATACCAGCCGTTTGTCAATATGTGTGTTGGCGGTGTAACCCGTGATGGCCGTGATGCAACTAATGACCTGACCTACCTGTTGATGGATGCCGTTCGTCACGTGAAGATTTATCAGCCATCATTGGCGGCACGGATTCATAACAAATCACCACAGAAGTATCTGAAGAAAATTGTTGAAGTGATTCGTTCTGGTATGGGATTTCCTGCCTGCCATTTCGATGATGCCCATATCAAGATGATGCTGGCCAAAGGAGTTTCCATAGAAGATGCAAGGGACTACTGCTTGATGGGTTGTGTGGAACCACAGAAGTCAGGCCGCCTGTATCAGTGGACTTCCACTGCTTATACACAATGGCCAATCTGTATTGAATTGGTGCTGAACCATGGTGTTCCGCTTTGGTATGGCAAGCAGGTGACTCCTGACTTAGGGAATTTGAGCCAATTTAAAACATACGAGGACTTTGAAAATGCGGTGAAAGAGCAAATCAAGTACATTACGAAATGGTCTGCCGTTGCTACCGTCATTTCCCAACGCATTCACAAAGAATTGGCACCTAAACCACTTATGTCAATCATGTATGAAGGCTGTATGGAAAATGGCCGCGATGTTTCTGCCGGCGGTGCAATGTACAACTTCGGTCCAGGCGTTGTCTGGTCAGGCTTGGCAACTTACACAGACTCCATGGCTGCAATTAAAAAATTAGTGTTTGATGAGAAGAAATACACGCTGGAGCAGTTAAATGAAGCATTAAAAGCAGACTTTGCCGGCTACGAACAGATTCGTACAGACTGCTTGAACGCTCCGAAGTATGGCAATGACGATGACTATGCCGATTTAATCGCTTCCGATTTAGTCAACTTTACGGAAATTGAACACCGGAAGTACAAAACTCTATATTCTGTTTTGAGCCATGGTACATTATCTATTTCCAACAACACGCCATTTGGACAAATGACAGGTGCATCGGCCAACGGACGTCATGCTTGGCTGCCGTTATCTGATGGTATCAGCCCGTCGCAGGGATCTGATGTCAAGGGACCGACGGCGATTATCAAGTCTATTTCCAAAATGGCTAATGACAACATGAACATCGGTATGGTTCATAACTTCAAGCTAATGTCCGGATTGCTCGATACGCCTGAAGGTGAAGAAGGAATTATTACCCTGTTACGTACAGCATCGGTACTTGGCAATGGCGAGATGCAGTTCAACTATCTCGATAACAAGACCTTAATTGATGCACAGAAACATCCGGAACGCTACCGCGACCTCATTGTACGCGTAGCAGGTTACAGTGCCTTCTTCGTTGAACTTTGCAAGGATGTACAGGATGAAATCATCAGTAGAACCATGCTGAACCATTTGTAATTTTTAATAAAGATTTTTCTGTTGCCTTCCATAGCCATGGTCCGGTAACAGAAAAATCACTTAAGGAGAATAAGGGGATATGACAGGTTTGATTGAAAGAAAAGCATTCATTTTCAACGTGCAGAAATATAACATGTTCGATGGACCTGGAGTAAGAACCATTGTGTTTTTTAAAGGCTGTCCATTGCGCTGTAAGTGGTGTGCCAATCCTGAAGGTTTAGATCGGAAATATCAAGTGATGCTAAAACAAAGCGTATGTACAGATTGCGGCGCCTGTGTTCCTGTCTGCCCGGTTGGAATGCTCGATCTTTCAAAAGGAAAGCTGGAGGTATCCAGCGATATAGATTGTACTGGCTGCCGCAAGTGTATCGATGTTTGTCCGGAATCAGCACTTTCGATAGCCGGAGAGGCAAAGACGATCTCCGAGCTGCTGGAAATCGTTGAAGAAGACAGATTGTTTTACGAAATGTCCGGCGGCGGAATTACCCTCGGCGGCGGTGAAGTGTTGATGCAACCTGAGGCTGCCGTAAATCTTCTGATAGCTTGCAAGAAAGTAGGAATAAATACCGCAATTGAAACAAGCGGTTATGCAAAGCTGGATTCCGTCCTTCAAGTGGCGGAGTTTACCGACTTATTCCTTTATGATATCAAGCACATGGGTTCTGAGCGGCATTTCGAATTAACTGGCGTGCGCAACGAGCGGATCTTAAACAACTTAAGTGAACTGCTGAAGCGCAGGTATAATGTACAAATCCGAATGCCTTTGCTGAAAGGCTACAACGACGGAAAAGAAGAAATCGATCAGGTCATTCAATTTTTACTGCCTTATAAGGATTTTAAAAACTTTAAAGGCATTGATCTTTTACCCTACCACAAGTTCGGGGTAAACAAGTACAGCCAACTAGGCAAGGAGTACCAGATTGCCGGAAATCCAATTATGACCGAGATTGACATGAGTCGGATTGAGGGCTGGTTCAAACAATATGACTTTCCGGTTAAGGTAGTCAATCACTAATGGACAAATAGATTGAGGTGGTGACAATGGGAGCATTTGGTGAAAAGGCAATTGACCGCATCATCCAGGAATCGGTACCGGGAAAACAAGTGACGATTGCTCATGTGATTGCTTCCCCCATGCCGGATATCTATGAACGGTTGGGGATTGACGAAAAAGGGGCAATCGGCATTCTGACGCTGACACCCTATGAAACGGCCATCATCGCAGCAGATATCGCCACAAAGACTGCTGATGTGAAAATTGGCTTTCTTGACCGCTTTACCGGCTCAGTCGTCATTAGTGGTGATGTCCAAAGTGTAGTAACAGCACTTGAAGCGGTAAACGAAACATTGAAAACAATGCTGGGTTTTATGACAGCCCCTATAACACGGACATGAGAAAGAAGCGAATCATGGTAATCGGACGAACCGCCTGCGGTAAGACCACATTGGTCAATGCCCTTAATGAGGAGGACAAACCGATTCGCAAAACGCAGAATCTGATCTATGGCAAGAATACCATCGATGTTCCAGGGGCTTACATTGAGAATACATGGATGTACAAATATTTAATATCTGCCATGCAGGACGCATCCCAAGTCTTAATCTTAGTTGACCAATCTAAGCCGGCGGAGGTTTATTCGCCCGGTTTTGCCAAAGTGTTTCGATGTCCTGTTATTGGTGTCATTACGAAAGCGGATATAATGCCGGGAAATGAGGCTAAATGTATCCAGCAGCTTAAGGAAATTGGCGCAGCAGACCCATATTTTAAAATAAGTGTGCAGCAAGGCGTTGGAATAAGTGCTTTAAAAGAATATTTATTTAACCAGAAAGCTAGGTAATGAAAATGAAATTTATTACCGAAAGTTATTTAAGGGATTTATATAAAAAAGAACCGTTTACCGCTTATATGGTAGGAACGGGAACGAGACTGACTCCAGGCGGCAGGCAGTATCTCACAGATAAGGGGATTAAGCTGACCGATGCCAGTACCAAGAAAAAAACTGACGGGGCAAACCGGCTATCTGAGGAACTGTCGCCGGTGGAAAACAAGGTGAATTGGAAGAAGCTTCAGTTTCAAAGCAAGATGAAATCCACAGAAGCCTTGTTCCTGTTAACCTGTGAAGAGCTTCTTGGTAATGATGTTATTCTTGCTCATCATGTCGTGAAGCTTTACAAGCAATTTACTTCGATAAAAAGTGCCGTGAATTCGCATGGTACTGTTGAAAATCTTCCTTGCATTGAATGCACTGGGATCAAGAAATGCAATTTTTCAAGCAATCTGGGTGACTGTTTTGAAATGACGGATTTTCACATGCAGCTTGAAAAAGGCAGGGAACTGTTACTGTTGCATCGACTTCGTAGTGCGCTTCAGGAGCTAGAGCCTGTGATGCTGGAACTCAGTGACAGCAATAACGAGGAAAAGGCATGGTACGAAGATATGATTGGCAAGGTGAACCAGGTTATTAACACGCTCTCGCAATACATCCATATGACGGTAGGAGGGAACGAATGTCTGAGACGTTTGAATACTGCGACAAGTTAGTGCAGGACTTTGAAAAAGTGATTGCAAACCCTAGAGTCAGTAAGTCATCTGTTTACTATACCGGAGTGGATTTAGGAACAGCTTGTGTCGTGTTAGCTGTATTGGATGAAAGTTACCGTCCTGTAGCAGGTGCCTACCGCTACGCCGATGTCGTTCGAGACGGGATGGTTGTCGATTATATTGGGGCCGTGAATCTCGTACGTGAAATGAAGCGCGAGCTTGAAGTAAAAGTAGGTTCACAATTGATGTATGCCGCTGCGGCGATTCCTCCGGGCACAGATGAATTAGACGGTGGGGCGGTTAAGAATGTTGTCCAGGCGGCTGGATTTGAACTGACCAACCTTCTCGATGAACCGTCCGCTGCGAATGAAGTACTCAAAATGCAAAACGGTGCGGTTGTTGATATTGGCGGAGGCACAACAGGAATTTCGATTCTAAAGGATGGCAAGGTCGTTTACGTCGAGGATGAGCCGACAGGGGGAACTCATTTTTCATTGGTGATTTCCGGAGCCTACAAACTTCCATTTGCCAATGCAGACCAATACAAACGTGATCCCAAGAATCACAAGGAATTACTGCCGGTATTAAAGCCGGTTATTGAAAAAATTTCTTCCATTATTACTCGTCATATCAACGGTCATGACGTAAAGGAAATAGCCTTAGTTGGGGGTACCGCCTGCCTGGCAGGTATCGAGGAGATCATTGAGAAAAAGACAGGAATTTATACGCATAAGCCAAGGAATCCAATGTTCGTGACTCCATTGGGAATTGCCCTAAAGTGCACACAGGAAATCATGGATTAGGTGCTGGCAGGACTAAAACTGGGATTATTTTAAGAAATAATTCTGTGAAGGACTTCAACATAATGTGGAAGAAGGTGTCAATATGATAACGGCAAAACTTATTGATAATGTCTGGGCAACTAGAAAAGCAGAATCACTTAACGGGTTAAAGTTTATGCTTGCTGAAGTGATTGGCGGCAGCAATGAAGGGCAACGCTTAGTCGTTGTCGATATCATTGGTGCCGGGATTGGCGACAGGGTGATTGTTACGACTGGCTCATCGGCCAGGAAAATGCTCGGTGATGACACCGTACCTGTTGATGCATGTGTTGTCGGAATCATAGATGAAGATTGTCAGTTTAAGTGATAAGGGGGGCTGGAAAATTGAGTCTTCTAGTTTTAGTAAAAGAAGCAGGCATCGTCGGAGCAGGAGGAGCGGGATTCCCGACTCATGTGAAGTTAGCTGCAAAGGCAGAATATATCCTTTTGAATGGAGCGGAGTGCGAACCGCTGCTACGGGTCGATCAGCAATTAATGGCAGTATACCCAGATGAAATCATTAAAGGGTTCGAGGCTGCAGGAAGACTGGTTGGCGCGGAGAAAGCCCTGATTGGAATAAAAGAAAAGCATAAAGAAGTTGTGGAGATTTTAAACCAGCGAATCAAAGCACTCGGTATGGACAGCTACGTTGAGGTCAGAGGCCTGAAGGATGCCTATCCTGCAGGTGATGAACAGGTGTTGGTTTACGAACTGACAGGAAGGGTCGTTCCAGAGGCAGGCATCCCGATTGAGGTTGGTTGTGTTGTGATTAATTCCGAAACTGCGTTAAATATTTTTCATGCCTCGAGGAATAAGCCCGTAACGGAAAAATATATAACGGTTGCCGGTGATATTCCACAGAGGATGACCGTAAAGGTTCCGGTAGGCACACCAATCATCGATGTTCTGCGTTTGAGCGGTATTGAAAACTTTGCTGAATACAGCGTCATAGATGGCGGTCCAATGATGGGGCCAGTCATGATCAGTTTGGACGGTTACGTAACAAAGAAAACCAAGGGCTTGGTCATATTAAAAAAACAGCATAACCTGATTAAACGAAAAACAACGACAATGGAAGCAGCGAAGAGAGTCAATAAGTCCTGCGAGCAATGTCGGATGTGCACTGAAATGTGCCCGCGCTACTTGCTTGGACATGATCTGCAGCCGCACAAGATGATGAGAGTCACCAACTATGGCCTGCAGGATCAAGAGGATCAAAAAATGGTCTATCTCTGCTCACAGTGCAATTTGTGTGAATTATTCTCATGTCCAATCGGCCTGTTTCCAAAGTCTAACAACCAGTATTTGAAGCAGCAATTAATGGAAAACAATATTCGCTTTACGAAGGTACCTATTTCCTATACAGCGCGCAAAAATCGCGAGTTTCGCTTGGTTCCGAGCAAGCGTCTCGTTGCAAGGCTGGGTTTGTATCATTTGGATAAACCAGCACCCATGACTGACGTAACTGTAAATCCGGAGGTTGTAAGGATCGCTAAAAGCCAGCATGTCGGGGCACCTGCGATTCCGATTGTCGCCATTGGTGACAATGTGAGTGCGGGACAGTTAATTGGGAAAATTCCCGATAACAGCTTAGGAGCAGCGATCCATGCAAGTATTTCCGGAACGGTTGTTGAGATTGAACATGCGTATATTGCAATAAGGAGGGTCTAAATATGGCGAATGCAATCGGAGTTGTAGAATTTACAAGTATTGCCCGCGGAATCTACGCGGCCGACCAGATGGTGAAGACTGCTGATGTTGAAATCGTCACGGCTTCATCCACTTGCCCGGGTAAGTATATAGCCATTGTTCACGGCGATGTTGCCGCGGTTCAGGATTCCGTGGCAGTAGGTGAGCGTCTGGCAGAGGAATGTTTCGTTGATTCATTGATTATCCCGAATGTCAGCCCGGCTGTTTTTCCAGCGATTGCTGGGACAACCATGCCGGAGCGCATCAATGCTCTCGGCATTATCGAGTCTTTCTCGTTGGCCTCCATGATCCTTGCAGCAGATGCGATTCTAAAAACGGCTGATGTGGAAGCACTAGAACTTCGATTGGGCAATGGACTTGGTGGGAAGGCATTCTTCACGTTTACCGGTGATGTAGCTGCAGTGAAGGAGAGCATGGAAGCAGGAAAGGCCATTGCAGCAGAAAAAGGCCTTCTCGTCAATTGCGAGATCATCGCGGCAGTATCCGACAGATTGATTCCAAGTTTATTTTAACTTTTCCCCATCCGTTGAGAGGAGGTGAAGGGGATGAAGAAATTGATATCCGTAAAAGATGTGGAAGCTTATGAGAAGCAAGGGCAGAAAGTAGTTTGTATTGATAAAAACACAATTATTACTCCAGCAGCGAAGGATGCAGCAAAAGTTTACGGGATAGAGTTTTCTTTTGAAAAAATAGCTTGTGATGTAGCACCTTTCGTAGCTGCAAATCCCTATGGCGATGAAATAAACAGTGACATGATTTATACGGCGCTGAAGGCTCTAGCAAATAAAGGACTCCTTAAAGGTCTGATGGATGCTCTTAACCTACAAGCCGCGCCTTATCATGCTGAGCGCGATGACAGCGGCTTAAAGATTGTTAGGGGTAATACCGTAAAATATGACGTTTTTGATACAGGAAATTCAAACAATAAAGTGTTCTACCAGGAATTAGTCAGCAAAGATGAATCTCAAATGAGTGCCGGTTTTTTAACGATTGAACAATCAAAATTTGAATGGGAATTAACTTACGAGGAAATTGATTATGTCATTGAAGGTACGTTAACGGTCACTATTAACGGAAAGACCTATACGGCTCTTCCGGGAGATGTACTTTATGTGCCAAAGGGGTCGAAGGTCGTTTGGGGCTCCCCTGATAAGGCAAAAATATTCTACACTACATATCCGGCAAACTGGGCTGACCTTGTATAAGGTAAGGAGGGTCGAACATGCAGGCACTTGGGTTAATTGAAACAAAAGGCCTCCTGGCAGCGGTAGAGTGTGCAGATGCGATGCTAAAGGCTGCAAATGTAAACCTGATTGAAAAAACTCTCGTAGGCGGCGGCCTTGTAACCATGGCTGTCACCGGTGATGTCGGTGCGGTACAAGCAGCAGTGGAAGCCGGTGCAGCGGCAGTGGAACAGCTAAAAAAAGAAATGCTGGTTTCGAAGCATGTCATTCCAAGGCCAAATGGGGATTTGAAGGGCACAATCATCGGACCTGTAAAGAACGAGGAAATGCAATCATTGGGAGCTAAAGAACCAAAAGTGGTAAAAGTTGATCAACCTTTGGAGACGGAACCTGCGGTAGAAGGGGAATTAGCAGCTGAGATTACTTTGGTAGAAGAAGACAGACCGATTCTCCCGCTCGTGGACCTTGGGGATATCCATAAAGAACGGATGGATTATATCGTTCTAGAGTACGGATTAAACATGGCCTTTGAGATGATTACAAGTTTCAAAGTGACAAAACTTCGAACTCTTGCTCGTGAATATAGGACATTAAGTATTGCGGGAAGAGAGATTTCAAAGGCAGATAAGAAAACGCTGTTAGCTGAGCTCAAAAATTATTACGAAAAAGACATAAAAAAATAGACTACTAGATTTGTGAAAGGGGGAAACCTCTAATGGAAAATTTCGACTATGATTTAAGGTCGATCCAAGCAGTTAGAGATCTTGCCCGGTTAGGAAAAACTGCATCACAGCAAATTGCCGAATATACAGAAGAGCAAATTGATAAAATTTTACGCAACATGGTGAAAGCAGCGAAAGAAAATGCTGTCATGCTGGCTAAAATGGCGGTTGAAGAAACCGGATTTGGTAAGGTGGCCGACAAAACCTATAAAAATCATTTGGCCTCCACGATTTTATATGAATCAATTAAAGATATGAAAACCGTTGGCGTGATTGCCCATGATGAGGTAAAACAAATGATGGATGTTGCGGAGCCAGTAGGTTTGTTAATGGGAATTATACCTTCGACAAATCCAACATCGACCGCGATTTTTAAAGCAATGATTGCAATTAAATCACGAAATGCGATTGTTTTCTCGCCACACCCATCGGCAGCTAAATGTACTATGAAGGCTGCGGAGATTATGAACCAGGCTGCTGTGGAAGCAGGTGCTCCAGCCAACATTATCGGCTGTATTTCTCTCCCTAGCATGAATGCAACCAATGAATTAATGGAATGTAATGAGGTGAAGATGATCATCGCCACTGGCGGTCCTGGTCTTGTTAAAGCCTCTTACAGTAAAGGGAAGCCGGCACTCGGCGTTGGAGCTGGCAACTGTCCGGCCTATATTGAAAGAACTGCCAATATTCAAAAGGCTGTTTCGGATATCTTAGCCAGCAAAACATTTGACTACGGAACGATTTGCGCTTCTGAGCAGTCGGTTATAGTGGAAGCATGTAACCGCGGTGAGGTTATCGCAGAATTTAAAAAACAGGGCGGTTATTTCATGAGCCCAGAAGAAACAGCAAAAGTATGCCAATTACTATTTAAAAATGGCCATGCGATGAATGCGAAGTTTGTCGGCAGATCACCTCAGGTAATTGCTGATGCTGCCGGAATCGCCATTCCAGAAGGAACCAAGGTTCTCATAGGTGAGCAGCATGGCGTTGGCCCGAGTTATCCGCTCTCCTATGAAAAACTGACTTCCGTTCTAGCTTTTTATACTGTATTAGATTGGGAAGAAGCCTGTCACCTTAGTATCCAGCTGCTACAGAATGGTATCGGTCACAGCATGAGCCTTCATACTCAGAATAAAGATATCGTGATGAAGTTCGCGAAAAAACCGGCATCCCGGATTTTAGTGAATACCGGAAGCACCCAGGGAGGTGTTGGAGCCAGCACCGGTCTTACGCCTTCATTTACACTTGGATGCGGCACATGGGGAGGCAGCTCAGTTTCCGAAAACGTCAGCCCAATGCACCTGATCAATATCAAGCGGGTGGCTTACGGATTAAAAGATTGCAGTACATTGGCTTCTGCTGATCCAACATTTGACTACCCTGAGCTTTCAAATAGCAGTGAAGTACATGCATCATTGGCAGAAAATATAGATATCGCGAATAATGAACAGCTTGTCAAGTTGATTAACGAGTTAGTCGCAGCAATGGCAAGGGGGTAAGTCTAAATGGACAAATACGGGGATGTTCTGAAGCTTTTAATAGAGGCAGTAAAGTCTAATATCTCTCCGGCAGAAGTAAAAGAGGCACTGGTAGCTGTTTCAGCGAATTTGAGTGAAGAGCCGGTATTAGAGAGTTCATATAATATTCCAGTTGGTATTTCTAATCGGCACATCCATTTATCGCAAGAGGATTTATACATTTTGTTTGGTGAAGGGTATCAGCTTCATAAGGTGAAAGACTTGTCACAGCCGGGTCAATATGCTTGCAAGGAAACCCTCATCATCTGCGGACCTAAAGGCGCGATTGAAAAAGTAAGAATTCTCGGTCCGTGCCGCAGCAAGACCCAGGTGGAAATTCTTGAAGGGGATTCCTATAAGCTTGGTAGAGGCTCTAAACCGAGAATGTCCGGAGATTTAGCAGGAACTCCTGGTATCACCTTAATCGGTCCAAACGGTTCCTTGCAGCTTACGGAAGGCTTAATCGTGGCACAAAGACATATACACATGACCCCAGACGATGCAAAGCGTTTAGGTGTACAAAATGGACAGGTTGTTTCAATCGAGTTTATTGGCCCACGCGGGGGTATCTTCAACAATGTTGCCATCAGGGCAAACGCGGCATCTGCTCTTGAATGTCACATTGATACAGAAGAAGCAAACGCCATGGGTGTTAATTCAGCTACTAAAGTAAGAATTATAAAATAATATTCTTGGAGGAATGAAAAAATGAGATACGATGCACTTGGAATGATCGAAACAAAAGGTTTAGTAGGGGCAATCGAAGCAGCAGATGCGATGGTGAAAGCAGCGAACGTCAACCTAATCGGAAAAGAACTTGTAGGCGGCGGATTAGTGACAGTTATGGTACGTGGTGACGTAGGTGCCGTAAAAGCCGCAACTGATGCAGGAGCAGCAGCAGCAGAGCGCGTTGGCGAATTAGTGTCCGTTCATGTTATTCCACGTCCGCATGCCGAGGTAGAAACAGTTCTTCCTACAGCAGCTACTGAAAAGTAATCGAAATTTTGTTGGATTCTAAAAAACGAATTTTATAAAAATAATACTATTTGGAGGAAAAAATGATGAAATACGATGCACTAGGTATGATCGAAACAAAAGGTTTAGTAGGAGCAATTGAAGCAGCAGATGCTATGGTAAAAGCAGCAAACGTGTACTTGATCGGTAAAGAACATGTAGGCGGCGGTTTAGTAACGGTAATGGTACGTGGTGATGTAGGAGCTGTTAAGGCAGCTACTGATGCAGGAGCAGCAGCAGCAGAGCGTGTTGGCGAATTGGTTTCCGTTCATGTGATTCCACGCCCACATTCAGAGGTGGAAATCGTCCTTCCTGCAGCTGCAAAGAAAAAAGACGGCGTAACAGTTTAATTTTTCGGGCGGCAGGGGGGGAATTAATAATCTAGAACACATCCATTCTAATGACAAGAATGGATGTTTTTTTGTTATAGTTTTATATTTTAGTAAAATTTTTAGTAAAAACAATTGTTAGTTTTTACTGCTGGGAGTAAAATAGCGATAAGAAAGTAAATTTCACGTTTTCGGAGGGACTAAAAAATGAACATCACAGCCCTGAACACAACTTTCAAAGAAATATTTCATTCGGTGCCAGTACAAGCGTTCTTCGCCCCTGGAAGAATTAACTTAATTGGTGAACATACGGACTATAATGGCGGGCATGTTTTTCCGTGTGCCATTACCTATGGTACGTATGCCGTCGCGAAAAGCCGTGAGGACCGGGTGGTGCGGCTGTACTCCGTTAATTTCCCTGAAACAGGCATCGTGGAATTTAACTTGGATAATCTCGAATATGATAAAGCGCACAACTGGGCTAATTACCCAAAGGGCATGGTTCGCTATATCATCGAGGCCGGATTTGCTGTTCCAACCGGTTTTGAGTGTGTCATTCAAGGTGACATTCCAAATGGCGCGGGTCTGTCATCTTCAGCATCGATTGAATTGTTAACAGGTGTACTTGTAAACGGTTTGTTTGGATTGGACATCCCGAGAATCGATTTAATCAAAATCGGCAAGCGGGTCGAAAATGAATTCATCGGTGTCAACAGCGGGATTATGGATCAGTTTGCGATTGGAATGGGCAAAGCGAATGCCGGGATTCAGTTAGATTGCCAGACTCTTGAGTACGAATACGCACCGATTCAACTGGAAAGTCACAAAATTATCATAATGAATAGTAACAAACGCCGGGAGTTGGCGGATTCCAAGTACAATGAGCGCAGAAGTGAGTGCGAAGAGGCATTGGCACAGCTTCAGCAGAAATTGCCCATCGAGGCATTAGGGCAGCTGTCCGAAGATGAGTTTGAAGAAAACAAAACCCTTATTACAAATGAAATTGTCCGCAAGCGGGCAAAGCATGCAGTCTATGAAAATATCAGGACATTAAAGGCTCTCAAGGAGCTGAAAGACGGAAACCTCGAGGCATTTGGCCAACTGATGAACCAATCGCATATCTCGCTGAGGGACGATTATGAAGTAACCGGAGTAGAACTGGACAGCTTGGTGGAAGCGGCTTGGCAGCAGCCCGGGGTTGTGGGAGCGAGGATGACCGGTGCTGGTTTCGGCGGCTGTGCCATCGGAATCGTCGCAAATGAAGCAGTTGATCAGTTTATTGCCAATGTAGGAACAACCTATCTTAAAAAAATCGGCTACCAAGCTGATTTCTATGTGGCAAACATAGGAGACGGCGCGAAAGAAATCGAAATGTGGGGCGGCTCTAATGATTAATTGGCTGGTACAGCAATTGGTAAATCGGGCGTTGTTGCTGAAATTGATACAGCAGGAAGATGTGATCTATGCGAGGAATCAAGTGCTGGCACTATTGCAGTTAACTAATTTTACGGAATCTGATTATCCAGGTAACGCTCATTTAACGATTCCCGATTTACTTGAGCACATTAACGACTACGCGTGCGATCAAGGTATTATTGAGGATATTTTTGATGAAAAGGAAATATTGTCGAGTCATATCATGAATTGTTTTATATCCAAGCCTTCCGAAGTGAATCGGCAATTTTATGAAAACTATAAACAGAATCCGGAAGCCGCGACCCAGTATTTTTATCAGTTAAGCAAAAATAGCAATTATATCCAAATGAACCGGATTCGGAAAAATATTGAGTATAAAGCTGCAACAGAGTACGGCGAGTTGGACATTACGATTAATTTATCGAAGCCTGAAAAAGACCCAAAAAGTATCTCCCGGGAGCGGAAAATCCAGCAAACTGCCTATCCCAAGTGCCTGCTTTGTATCGAAAATGAAGGGTATGCAGGGAGGACAGGCCATCCTGCCCGTTCAAACCACCGGATGATTCGATTAAATTTGGAAAATGAGCCTTGGTATTTACAGTATTCACCATATGTGTATTACAACGAACACTGTATTGTACTGTCAGAAAAACATACCAGGATGAAAATCAGTCCGACAACCTTCTTGCGCTTGTTAACCTTTATCGAGCAGTTTCCACATTATTTTCTTGGCTCAAACGCAGATATTCCGATTGTCGGCGGGTCGATTTTATCACATGAACACTACCAGGGAGGCAGCTATGAATTTGCCATGGCTAAAGCCGAGGATGATTGGACCTTTGAAATGACGGGTTTTACCGATGTGAAATGCTCTGTGATCAAGTGGCCAATGTCGGTTATTCGTCTTCGCTCGGAACAAATTGCTTCGCTTGTCGAGGCAGGCGCGTATATTTTAACCAGCTGGAAAAAATACAGCGATGAATCGCTTGATATCATCGCCTGGACGGGGGAGACCCCTCACAATACCATCACACCGATTGCCCGCAAAAATGGAAACCTGTTTGAACTGGATTTAGTTCTCCGTAACAACCGAACGAGTGCAGAGCATCCGTTGGGAATATTCCACCCTCATGCGGATGTGCATCATATTAAAAAAGAAAACATCGGACTGATTGAAGTCATGGGGCTTGCGGTATTGCCGCCACGGTTAAAGGAGGAGCTGGCAGAGGTTGAAAAATATATCCTTGGAAAACCGAATTTGGTTGCAGAATACCATTCGGAGTGGGCAGAGCAGTTAAAGGCGCGTTTAAGCAGTACTGCAAATGAATCAAATGTAACTGCTTTAGTCAGAGGGGAAGTTGGCAGTAAGTTTTTGAGAGTATTAGAAGACGCTGGCGTGTTTAAACGGAATCCTGCGGGTGCCGACGGGTTTCATCGATTTATTGAATCAATATCATGAACTGGGTGAAGGACCAATGAAAATCTTAGAACGAGTATTTGGCAGTTACGATGGAAAGAAAGTAATCGAATATACATTAACCAATGAATCAGGCATGTCCGTATCCTGTTTGAATTACGGCTGTGTGATTACAAAAATAATCGTGCCTGACCGAAATGGCATTTTGGAAAATGTAGTGCTTGGGTTTGATAAATTTGAAGATTACTTGGAATTTTCCCCATACTTTGGTGCTGTGGTTGGCCGTGTGGCAGGGAGAATAAAAGGCGCAAGTTTCGAACTTGATGGCGAACAATATCGGCTCGCAGCCAATGAGTCTCCGAACCATTTGCATGGCGGAAACCAGGGGTTTAACTCCGTCATTTGGGAAACCGAGATGATTGAGCGGAAAGATCTAGTTGGTTTAAGATTTTTTTACCGAAGTCACGACGGAGAAGAGGGTTACCCTGGAAACCTGGATACGACTGTTACTTATCTTTTATCCAATACGAATGAACTCAGTATTACCTATGAAGCTATGACAGACCAAAAAACGGTAGTAAACTTAACCAATCATTCGTATTTTAATTTAAGTGGCGAAGGTAAGCGAGTTTGCTCGGAACATATTCTTCAATTAAAAAGCGATCGGTTTTTAGAACTCGGCCAAGATCTGTTGCCGACCGGAAGAATCATTCCGGCCGAATATACTCCATTTGATTTTAATCAAGGCCGTTTATTGCAGTCAGGAATGAAATCTGACCATCCACAAAACGTTCTTGTTGGAAATGGTTATGACCACCCACTTCTTTTTACACAGGAGGGAGAAAATTCGATCATGTTAAGTGAAAAGGAAAGCGGCAGATCGCTTTTGGTGACAACAGACCAGCCGTGTGTCGTTCTTTATACAGGAAACAAGCTCGAAGGCCCGTTTTCGATATCAGGTGTTCCGGCTAAGAATTATTTGGGTGTGTGTCTGGAAACGCAAGGGTTTCCAGATGCGATCCACCATCCGGATTTTCCGACTGTCATTTTAAATCCGGAGGAGGTATACTATTCAACGACGAAGTATCGGTTTTCTAACAAAATAGGGGTTTGATTTATGGCGACAATTAAGGATATAGCAAAAAAAGCGGGCGTATCGATTGCGACTGTCTCAAGAGTGCTGAATTATGATACAACTCTATCGGTGAGCGATGAAACGAAAAAGCGAATTTTTGAAGTGGCTGAGGAGCTGGACTATAAGAAAAAAGCAGGTGTCCGCAAGCCGGAAATCGGGAAGATTGCCCTTTTTCAATGGCATACCGAGAAAGAGGAGCTTGAAGACTTATATTACATGTCGATTCGGCTTGGAGTCGAAAACCGCTGCCGGCACCATGGAATACAGGTGGTCAAGTACTATCAAAATAGCATCGAAGAAATGAAGCAGGATGAAATTCAAGGATTGATTGCCATAGGAAAATTCAGTGCCAATCAGGTCAGCGATCTAACTTCTGTTTCGGAGAATATTGTTTTTGTTGATTTCTCTCCTGATGAAGATATATTTGATTGTATTGTGGTAGATTTTGAAAGAGCAGCCGTGAAGGTTCTCAATTATTTTTTAAAAAAAGGACACACGCAAATTGGCTATATTGGGGGAAGAGAGGTATTTAAAGACCAAACTTCTGCTATTGAAGACCCAAGGGAACGGGCCTTCAAACGTTATTTGGAAGAGCAGGGCTTGTTAAATGATGCTTTCATGTATACAGGTACATTCTCGGTGGAAAGTGGCTATGCCCTTATGAAAAAAGTGGTCCAGGATCATGGAGACTGCCTGCCTACGGCGATTTTGGCCGGGAACGATTCGCTGGCTATCGGGGCTCTGAGGGCGTTGCATGAAGAAGGGATCTCTGTTCCTGAACGGATCAATATTATTGGAGTAAACGATATAAGCGTGGCAAAATATGTTTTCCCGCCCTTAAGCACGGTAAAGGTTTACACAGAATTGATGGGGGAAATGGGTGTTGATACCCTTTTGGAAAGGATAGAAGGTAGAAAAACGGCCAAAAAAACATTAATCGCAACCGAACTCATTATTCGAGACAGCTCCTTTTAATCATAAAAGGCGACATACTCCACCTTTGGCGGATATTGTTGCCTTTTTTATATGCGTTAGGATAATGAAGAAACCCTTGCAGTGGCAAGGGTCAGACTGTCGACAAATTCAAAAAACTTCGGGTTTGTTGGCCGCTAAATAGTAAGAAAGTCTCAAATTGAGATAGAATACACCCGCATATGTGAGATCCTGCATAAACAATATTAAGGAGAGGATAAGTAATGGCTAAAAAAATCATGTGGGATCCTGGCCATGGTGGCATAGACCCCGGCGCCGTTGCCAATGGACTCCAAGAATCAAAATTAACATTAAAGATTGTACAGTATGCGATGACATTTCTGGAATCTTATTACTATGGCTTTGAACAGCGGGCCACCCGGATAACCGATGTAACCGTGGAATTGTTCAGGCGAGATGACTCTGCAAATGCCTGGCCAGCCGATGTCTTTGTATCAGTGCATATTAACGCTGGAGGTGGAACTGGGTTTGAAAGCTATGTTTATAATGGCGCCAGTCCTTCTTCCATTACATTGCAGAATATGATTCATGCCGAAGTTTTAGCGGCAATGAGGCAATATGGTTCCATTACCGACCGTGGGAAGAAGCGTGCAAATTTTGCGGTCCTTAGAACAACCAATATGCCAAGCATTCTTACAGAAAATCTGTTTATTGATAGCGGGGACGCCAATCGATTAAAGGATGAGGCATTTATAAAAGGCATTGGAGAGGCTCATGCTCGTGGAGTTGCTAAGTTTTTAGGATTGCCAGAGAAAGCGGGTGCTCCAAAGCCATTAGCTGCAGTTACAGTAGAACCTAATTTTTATTCTTTCACATCAGGCCCCATTGCAAAAGTGAGGGTTATTGCCGACAACGTAAACATTTATTCTGCGCCAGATTTTAATTCAGCTGTAGTAAGACAGGCTTTAATAGGTGAGGAATTTGACGTATATACAAATCAGAATGACTGGCATAACGTCGGAGGTGCCCATTGGATTAAAGGCAATCAAAACGGAGTTCAACAATTAACTCTAATTGGATTTCGTGTCATTGTCGATAACCTATCCTACGGGCAGGCAAGAGATTTAGTTCCGGAATTGCAAAAGCGGTTTGGTGGAAATAGCGTATGGGGCGAACCAAAGTAATTAGTATTAAAAAAAGCTTAAACATACTAACATTAGTAGCACAAACCAAGGCCATGGTTTGTGCTACTATTTTTTTATAGTAGAAGTGAAGGAAGGTCGATCCGTCTATGGGACCATGTAAGAGTCCGTATCTTAAACAGACCAACTTCACACCCTTGTTTGAATCAGTTTAGTATGTTGGGTCCTAGAGACCGTGTATAAGAAAATGGAATCGATAAGGCACTGTGAAGACTTCTATGATTGGTTATAAAGGGAGAATATTTATATGAAACATGTCATCGCTCTTGATGTAAGTAAAGGGAAAAGTACCATTGCCATTTATGATGGTTATAGACAATGTGAATTTGAAGGGGAATTGTATCATACACGCATTGATTTTGAGCAGCTACACCTTCGTATTAAGGAAATAACAGCTCTTGATGGACAAGCCCCCGAAATCGTATTTGAGGCGACGGGTGTCTATTCAAAATCAGTTGAAAAGTTTCTACGGGATTACGGACATACATACTGTCGCATGAACCCGCTTGAAGCGAACCTACAAATGGCTTCAATGCGTCGACACAAAACTGATATTAGCGATGCCCATGAGTTAGCGAAAACCCACTTTAAATTGGAACGAGAAACCACGTATGTGCAGAATGATTATTATGAACAGATGCGGGCGATTACTCGTTATTATGACGAGATTGAAGAAGAACTTATTCTTTTACGCAATCGTATGCATGCCATTTTACATATTTCATTTCCAGAGTTGGAACGACTTATTACACCGAGTTCAGCACTATTTTTAAATTTTGTGCAATTGTATCCACATCCAGCATTATTATTAGCTCATTCAAAGACAATTATTAAAAATCGTTTAAAAAGCAATACACGTAAAAAGCTTTCACTAGAACGTGCAGAGAAAATAGCCATCGTGTTATTAGAGGCTGCGAAAAATTCATATCCTGCCATTGAACCAACGGATATTCGTTGTAATCAAGTACGCGATTATGCCCAACGTATTGCGGATTTAAAGGAAAAGAAAGACCAGCTTGTGAAACAAATGGTTATGATGTCTGAAGGAAGAAAGGAATATACCGTATTACGCTCTTTTCCAGGGATTGGTGATACAACAGCGTGCAGACTTATTGGCGAACTAGGTGATATTCGCCGATTTAAAAACGCGAAACAACTGAACGCTTACGTTGGCATCGATATTATGCGCTATCAATCTGGCAATACACAATACCGTGATCGTATTCTTTTTGATAATCTGCGCCGCTCGCACAAATAGCCCCGGTTGTTTTCACATCATCTTTATAAAGTCCCTTAGCAACGGATTTTGCTCGATCTAAATCCCTTGTAACAAAAAGTGAATAACGATCTTTTGCGAGGTTTTGAGCGAGTTTTTTTGTTAAGTCGAATTTTTCATCTAATAATGAATTAACGATTGCGTAATAATTTAGAACTGCATGGGCACGGAATGAGCAATCCAAGTGTAAATGAGTGTGTGTTTCATACTTGGAAGCGTTCGTAAATAATGAGCTATGGTGTTTTGCATGAACAATAATATTTTTACTAGCGATAGCCGTATTCCAAAGTTTTAGTCCACCTTCTTCACCTGAGTAAATCTCTTGTCCTTCACCAATTAAACCAATGGTTACACTCCATGGTTTGTTTGATGTTGCAATTTGCTTAATAATATCTGGTTCACTTAAATTCTTCGGATGCTTGTTTTTTCTTCTTAAAGATTGATCCACTTTACCAGCATCCCACGCCCTTTGTGCTTCATCAAAAATAATAATCTGCTCATGTGGAACTATTTCTTTTTCTAGGTAATCCATCTTATAACCGTACAGCCCTTGTACGAAGGTTCTATTATTTAATGTATCTTGCAGCACATCGACTAATGGTCCATTACCTGATAAATAAACGGCATTTTTCCTATTGTGGGCAATATGTAAGCCCAAGTATGGTTCTACTAATGATTCTTTCCAGTAAAACAATTCTAAAGAAAATAGAAGAGGAAGAGCTCACGATTGTACCATTCACAAAATCTCATGTTCAACTAGCATCCATTGATTTACGGATTGGGAACCATTTCATGATTATTGATGAGTCTTCTACTCCTTTTATCTCCCTAGAAAGACCAGCTATATATAACGAAGTATATCAAGAAACGATCATTATTCCGCCTCAAGGATTTGTATTAGGCACCACGATTGAATATATTAATTTGCCTAATGATATGACAGCCTTTGTTGAGGGAAGAAGTTCTATTGGGAAGCTAGGTTTATTTATTCAAAATGCGGGATGGGTGGATCCAGGATTTAAGGGACAAATTACTTTAGTACTTTACAATGCTAATCGCGCACCTATTAAGCTAAAAGCAGGGAGACGTGTTTGCCAGTTGGTATTAGCTCTTTTAGATCAAAAAGGGACTGGGTATATAGGGAAATATTACGAACAAGAAGAAGTAAAAGAAAGTCGAATCTATCTTGATGAGGAATGTGAAAATACCAATACAATGAGAGAGAAGTTTAAGGAGTTTGATTAACCTTTAACTCTATTTTGTTAACGGATTTTGGTAATATTAGCTAATCTATATATGAAAAGAGGGAAAATGAATGTTAGTCAACATAAGAAAGAAGCACCTAAAAAGGTGAAGTGTAAAGTCATAACAGTCAGTGACACACGTACGATAGAGACGGATAAAAGTGGAAGAAGATATTGGAAGATGCCATACATATTATACAAGATTATCAAGTTGTAACTGATGATTATGATGTTATTTATGAAGCTATAAAGACCGGTTGTCTAGACAAAGAAATAGAAGTCATATTGTTAAATGGGGAACATGCATAGCGAAACGTGACATTACCATTGAGGTTCGAAGTTTAATTGAGAAGGAATTTACAGGATTTGGTGAAATTTTCCGAATGCTAAGCTAATTTTTTATAAAAGAACTTGATTTAGAGTAATATATATAATAACATTTAAATCGTAATAATTACGATTTAAGAAGGAGGTATGTTTTTGTATGATTGGATTGTAATCGGTGGCGGAATCCATGGGTGCACGATAGCATCTTTCTTGCTCAAGTCTGGAAAAGTAAGGGCAGAGAAACTTCGTATCATTGACCCTTACGATGAACCCATGTATAGCTGGAAGAAAAAGACCGAAATCATTGGGATGGAATTTTTACGTTCGCCATCTGTCCATCATATAGATGTCGATCCATTTAGTCTTCAAAAATATGCGTATAAGGAAAACTTAGGGAAACGGCATTTTTATGGAATATACAAGCGGCCTTCACTACAGTTGTTTAATGAACATAGTGAATCGATTATAAAAGAAGTTGACTTACAGCGTTCGTGGCACAAAGGATTTGTTATATCCATTGAAAAAGAACAAGAATATTGGAAAGTCAGTACGGAGAAAGGTGAGATATTAATAGCGAAAAATATCGTATTATCGATTAGCATTAATAACCAATTAAATATCCCAGATTGGGCTCATCAACTAAGAGCTGACTTGCCAAATCGAGTGTCTCATATTTTTGAAGAAAATCTGGTTCATCTATCTTCTTTAATACCTCCTGTTGGAGTTATTGGCGGTGGGATTACTGCAGCACATCTGACGGTTAAATTATCCAGTTTGTTTCCTGGGAAGGTGTTTTTAATAAAACGACATCCTTTTCGAATTTGCGATTTTGATAGTGATCCTGGATGGTTAGGTCCAAAAAATTTAAAGTTTTATCATAAAAATTAAAAACTATGATGAACGCCGAATCATTATTCAACAGTCAAGGAATAAAGGCTCTTTAACGAAAGAACTCTTTTATACATTGAAACGACTTGAAAGGGAAAAAAAGATAAACATTTTAGATGGCGAGGTGGAATCAGCATTTGCTAATAGAACTGAAATCACTTTAAAAATTGGAGATGGAGAAGCAAATGTACATAACATTCTATTAGCAACTGGATTTATCCCATCACTTCCAGGAAAGAGTTGGCTTAATGAGATAATTAACGATTTAAATTTATCATGTGCAAAATGCGGTTATCCTATTATTAACCACTCTTTGCAATGGTATCCCAATTTATATGTATCCGGACCGCTAGCCGAATTAGAAATTGGACCAATTGCTAGGAACATTTCTGGAGCGAGGCATGCTGCAGAAAGAATCGTTAACAGTCTATAAAAGATAAATCGTAATGATTTCTATTATCATAATGAGGTGAAACAAATGGTTAAGAAAATTCCTGTAACGGTGTTAAGCGGTTACTTAGGTGCAGGGAAAACAACTTTGTTAAATTATATTCTGTCAAATCGGGAAAATAAAAAAATTGCTGTCATTGTCAATGATATGAGTGAAGTGAATATAGATGCATCAATGGTAAAAAAGGGCGGTTTTTCACGGACGAATGAGAAATTGGTCGAGCTTCAAAACGGCTGTATCTGCTGTACATTGAGAGAAGACTTAATGATCGAAGTAGAAAGGCTGGTCCAAGCAGGGGACATTGACTACATATTGATTGAATCATCAGGAATTTCAGAGCCAATCCCGGTAGCCCAAACATTCACATATGTAGACGAAAGTATGGGGATCGACCTATCCGAATATTGCAGGCTTGATACAATGGTGACCGTGGTTGATGCGAACCGATTCTGGCATGACTTTGCTTCGGGAGAGAGCCTAATGGATCGAAAGCAGGAAACCGATGAATCGGATACTCGTGAAGTAGTTGACTTGCTCATCGACCAAATTGAGTTTGCCAATGTTCTAATTTTAAATAAGATCGATTTAGTGGATAAAGAAAGTGTATTAGAGCTTAAGGCAGTCTTGCAAAAGCTAAATCCAGGAGCAAGGATCATAGAAAGTGCACATTCAGAAGTTGCATTAACAGACATTTTGGATACTGGACTATTTGACTTTGAAGAAGCAAGCCAAGGTGCCGGTTGGATTAAGGAATTGAATGAGGAACACACCCCTGAGACAGAGGAATATGGAATTTCTTCTTTTGTGTACCGAAGAAAGAGACCTTTTCATCCTGAACGTTGGAGAAAATGGTTGGAGAATTGGCCTGTGGATGTGGTCAGGGCCAAAGGTTTCTTTTGGCTGGCAACTCGAAACAATATGACAGGATTACTGTCTCAAGCAGGACCTTCCATTATCTTCCAAGGTGCGGGAGAATGGATTGCTGCTTATCCTGAAGGGGAAAGAGAGCAAATCTTAAAGGAAGAACCAGAACTTCTTGAACGATGGGACCCAGAATTCGGTGATCGGATGACTGAGTTCGTTCTAATCGGGATTGATATGAATCACGAGAACATTGAGGCTTCATTAGATAATTGTTTATTAACAGAAGATGAAATGAAAAGGGACTGGAGTGTATTTAACGATCCACTTCCAGCGTTTACAGTCATAGCATAAAGAAAACTATACTAGGAGGAAAAAAATATGAGAGTAAAAATTACTTTAGCATGTACAGAAACAGGAGATCGCAATTACATTACGACAAAAAACAAGCGAAATAATACAGAAAGATTAGAGTTAATGAAGTATTGCCCAAGATTGAAGAAGCATACATTACATCGTGAAACTAAATAGAGTAATTTATTTTTTTATGTATTCTAAAACTATTCTGGAGAGTTTTTTTCAAACTAGTCTTCAAAAAGGAATAGGTCAAGAGGTTTCGAATTTAAATAATCATGAAAAAAAGGTAGAATTTTTAGGATTATAGGCATTGCAATTTGTAATGCCTTTTTAAATTTTTTCCATTGGCTAGATTAATTACATATGATCTCTACTGACTAGATATCTTTCCGATGTAGTAAAAATAATGGCTAATAAACGTGTTTTCTTTGTTTAATAATGTCGAAGGATACTTCTTGCAAATAGTAATCATTTCGATTTATACTGAATTAGTGTTTTTAGAAATAAGAGCAAGGAGGTGTGTTTGATGACTTGTGCTATTCAACATGTTAAAGAGAGTGAGGTTCTTAAGGTCAATCAATTTGTAAGAGAAGCAATATCAAAATCATTTTCATTCCCACTAACAGAGAAAAATTTCCGTGACTTAGAGAATTTCAAGGAACGTTATATAAGTAATAATAGAAACGGATTTTTTGCAGCCTTTGATTATAACAATGAGATAGTAGGGACGATAGCATTCGTACAGTATGATAATCGTATTACGTCCCTGAAAAATAAATATGATCTTAATGTAACATGCGAGATCGTAAGGTGCTATGTAAGAGAGGACAAAAGAAGGGAAGGGATTGGTACCTTACTGTTTGATAAAGTAAAAGATGCTGCTAAAAATTGTAATTACACAACATTGTACTTACATTCACACAAATGTCTTCCAGGTGGAATAGATTTTTGGCTAGCAAAAGGATTCAATCGTGTACTAGATGAACAGGACGAATATGAAACGGTACATATGGAGTTAAATATTGGGTAGAAGTAGCAAGTCAATAACGGAGGTTTTATGAAAAATGGTGTTATTTTAGCAATTTTAGCTTCATTGATCTTTAGCATAATGAATGCATTAGTAAAAGAAGTGAGTTCTTCGATTCCTACCGCTGAGGTTGTGTTTTTTAGAAGTTTGATTGGTACAATTATCATTTTTATTCTTATGAGAAATAGTAAAGTTTCATTTTCAACGACTGGCATTCCAATGTTAGCGCTGCGAGGAGCCCTAGGAGCCTTTTATCTAATCGCTTATTTTTATACAATTTCGAAAATACCGCTAGCAGATGCGAGTATATTGGCGCATTTATCTCCATTTTTTGCAGTAGGATTTTCTTTTTTTCTTTTAAAAGAAAGGGTACCGAAAAGCGTTATATACATATTACCACTTACAATTATAGGTGCAATCTTATTGGTGAAGCCATTTCAATTTTCATCATACTCACTATACGCCTTCATCGGTATCACAAGTGCTGTATTTGCTGGTGCAGCGGCAACAAGTATTCGTTATTTAAGCAAAAAACATCATTCTTATGAAATTGTATTTTATTTTTTAGCTACTGCAACAGTAGTATCGATTCCTTTAATGTGGAATAACTTTGTTCTACCTTCGTTAAGAGATCTTTTCTTGCTCATTTGTATAGGTGTTGTGTCATTGATAGGTCAAATTTACTTAACGAAATCGTTTACTCATGCAAATGTAGTCGTAGTTGAAATGACTAGATATATAGGCATTGTGTTTAATGCAATGTGGGGCCTGCTATTTTGGAAGGAAGTACCCGATACACTCACATTTATTGGTGGCATGCTAATTATTGCTTCATGTGTTGCGTTATCAAGAATGAAGGAAACCTCAACAAAGACTCTTAATCCAAAAGTTGTAAGGACTTAGTATACATTTTAAATCGTAATCATTACGATAATGGGAGGAGAATATATGTTAAAGCTGAATAAATTTAGTTTACTATTTAGCCTAATCTTAATGTTACTTTCGGCTTGCTCTTCATCAGAAGGAGCAAATTCACCGAGTGGGGCAGAAAACAAAAATCAAGAAACTAATCAAAACAAAGAATTAACCTTCCTTTCAAACTTCCCAAGTGAAACAATGGATCCACATTTGAACTGGACTCCACTTCGAGCAGGGATAGTTGAGACACTTGTTAAAATTAACGAGGATTTACAAATTGAACCATGGCTTGCAACAGAGTGGAGTAGTGAAGATGGGCAAACATGGACATTTAATATTAGAGAAAATATAACGTTTCAAAATGGAAATAAACTAGATGCAGCAGCTGTAAAAGCATCGTTTGAAAGATTAATAGTAGTAAGTGATTCAATGAAAAATGCTTTAAAGATTCAATCCATGAATGCGGAAGGTCAAACATTAACGATAATAACAGAGGAACCATTACCACAATTCCCCTCAGAGCTCGTTCACCCAAATGCTGCCATTATAGATGCAACTGAAGAGAACTTTGAGCAAAAACCAGTGGGGACAGGGCCATTTATGGTTGACGCTTTTGAAGCGGGTACGAAGGTGACTTTAAAATCCTATGAACAATACTGGGATGGTAAACCAAAACTTAACTCTGTAATACTTACATTTAACGATGACGCAAATGCTCGTACATTAGCATTACAATCAGGGGATGCAGATATTTCATTTAGACCAGCAATTGAGAGTATTGAAATGCTTCAAGGCGATAGCTCTATTAAATCGGATGTAGCACCAAGTAGTCGCACACATTTATTAATGTATAACACAAATAAAGAAGCCTTAAGTGATGTGAAGCTAAGAAAAGCACTTGATGCAATGCTTGATCGAGATGCGATTGTGGCAAGTATTATGGCGAATCAGGCTACTGCAGCGTATGGACCATTCCTACCACAATTTCCATTTGCTCCAGATTATGAAAAAAAGCAATTTAGCATGGACTTAGCAAAGAAATACTTAGAAGAGGCTGGCTATGAGATTGTAAATGGAGAAGCAAAAAAAGATGGAAAACCTCTCACATTAACAGTTGTAACTTATTCATATAGACCAGAGTTACCATTAATTTCTCAACTTCTACAATCTAATGCAAAACAATTAGGAATTAAGATAAACATTCAAGTTGTTGAAAATATTGATGAATATTTAATGACTACTGATTGGGATTTAGCAACCTATAGTCTAAATACTGCTCCTAGAGGAGATGCAAGTTATTTCTTAAATTCAGTTTATATGCCTGGTGGAGCAATGAACTTTTCAAAGCTTGAGCATGAGAGCCTTAAACCGATCATAAATGAACTTAATGGAACGATTGAAGAAGATATGCGAATTCAATTAGCAAAGGAAGCTGTGTCCATTATTGATGAAGAATATTTACACTCTTCAATTGTTTATCCAAATATTTTTGTTGCTCACAAAGATAGCGTTGAAGATTGGGTAACAAATAAAAGTGAATTCTACATGATTACAAAAGATTTAGGCGTGAAGTAAACGTGAAACAGCTCTTTAAAAGAATAATAGAGTTAATTATATTTTTGTTCTTTCTTTCTTTCGTTAGTTTTGCACTAATGAAACTAGCACCTGGAGATCCAACCAGATATATGTTAGATGTGATAGACGTTCAAACAACTGAGGAGCAAATAGAAGAATTAAGGGAAGAGCTTGGTTTTAACGATTCAATATATGTTCAATATTGGAATTGGCTATTACGCTTTGTGCAATTAGATTTAGGTGAATCCTACATGACCAAAAAACCCGTATTTGATGAATTATGGAGTAGGTTTCCATCAACTTTAGCGATTACGTTTGCATCACTTGTTGTTATGACGTTGGTTGCTGTTCCGATTGGAACGATATCAGCCATATATAAAGACAGATGGATTGACCATATTGGTAGAGTACTATCCTTAATTGGTGCAGCAGTTCCTAGCTTTTGGCTAGGACTGCTCTTTATTGAATTTTTTTCAATCAAATTAGATTGGCTACCTTCAATGGGTAAGGGAACATTCTCACATATGATGTTACCATCCATAACACTTGGGCTTGCAATGTCAGCTGTGTATATTCGTCTGCTCCGTTCGAGTTTATTAGAGACACTTGGACAGGATTTTATTCGTTCAGCTAGGGCAAGAGGGTTAAGTAACAGTAGAATCTTTATCTTTCATGCCTTTCGCTATAGCTTGATTCCTGTTATCACAATTTTTGGAGTAAGCTTAGGTAGTTTACTTGGTGGTACTGTTGTCATTGAAGTACTTTTTGCCTATCCAGGAATAGGAAAGTTTGTAGTAGATGCAATTGGAAAACGAGACTACCCAATTATTCAAGGATATATTCTTTTTATGGGTGGCTTTGTTATCATAATTAATCTTCTAGTTGATCTTTCTTATCGATATCTCAATCCGGAGATTCGACTAAAGGAGGCAGATCGTCAATGATAGTAGTACGACCAAATAATGTAACGAAGAATATTAAAAGGCCGCAATTCAAATTATTTGGAATGATTGTTTTACTTGGATTAATTATAATTTTAACGCTCGTAGCACCTTTAATAGCACCCTATGATCCAACAGAGGTTCAATTAACTGAAAGGTTAAAACCAATGAGCTCGGAGAATCTATTAGGGACGGATCATATGGGAAGAGATATCTTATCACGTATTCTAGTTGGTGCTCAAACAACAGTGGGTACAAGTATACTTGTGATCGTTCTTGCTTTATCTATTGGGTTACCAGTAGGACTAATATCTGGCTATATCGGTGGTGCTCTTGATCGATTTTTCATGAGAATTGTTGATGCTTTATTGGCATTTCCCGATTTCATCATTGCAATTGTCCTTAGTGGCTTGCTAGGACCAGGTATGTTTAATCTAGTTTTAGCTTTAGTTGTAGTTAAATGGGTTAGCTATGCCCGACTAGTACGAAGTACAGTCATATCAGAGAATCAAAAAGAGTACATTGCAGTTGCGAAGATTAATGGACTATCATCTATTAAAATATTAAGCAAGCATATGATTCCACATGTTGTTGGGAATTTAGTCGTTTATGCTTCATTAGATTTAGGAAAAGTGATTTTAGTTATTGCCTCTCTATCTTACATTGGTTTAGGCGCCCAGCCTCCAACACCAGAATGGGGTGCAATGCTAAACGAAGGAAGAAACTTTTTCCATAATGCGCCACAACTCATGTATATCCCTGGCATAGCGATCATGCTAGTTGTTCTTATCTTAAATCTGCTAGGCGACTTACTAAGAGATCGACTTGACGTCAAAAATAAATAGGAGGGAAAATGGCAATTTTAACAATTGATCATTTAACTATTAATCACGAAGATACTATTCTTGTCAATCAGGTAAATTTCTCAATTGCTGAAGGAGAATGGCTGGCATTAGTGGGAGAGAGTGGAAGCGGTAAGAGCATAACAGCGTCATCAATTGGAGGGATTTTACCGAAGGAATTAAAGATTGTTTCAGGTAGAATCTCTTTTAATGGAGCAGATCTTTCAAATATGACAGAAAAAGAGTATCGCAGAATTCGAGGTAAGGAAATATCATATGTATTTCAGGATTATCAAGGTGCTTTTACACCATTTATTAAACTAGGTAACCAAATTGATGAATTGTTAAAGACACATACCACATTATCTAAGAAAGAGAGGAAGAAAGCGGCTTTGTCCATTTTAAAAGATGTTAACCTTTTTGATGAACGTATATATAATAGTTATCCATTTCAATTAAGTGGTGGTCAACTACAAAGAGCTGCGATTGCAATGGCTGTTGTTTTAAAGCCTAAGCTACTGATTGCAGATGAACCAACTACAGCACTTGATAGTATGTCAGCTTCAAGAGTACTAGGATTGATTGCAAAGCTGAAACAGCAAATGGGCTGTGCAGTACTATTTATTACACATGATTTAAGGCATGTAAAAAAATATGCAAATCAAGTAGCCATTATGAAGCAAGGAAAAGTAGTGGAACAAGGTAGTAAAGAAAGCATTTTTGAAAACCCTCAGCATGACTATACAAAACAACTATTTGCAGCGATCCCTCCACTTAGGGAAACACCATCAAGGTTGTTTATGATAAGTGAAAATCCTGCTTAAGACTATAGATTAAAGGATGAATGTAAGTGATTGAAATAACTGATAAAGCATTTACCTGTAAGGATGTTACAAAGAAGTTCTCTTGTGGTCATAAAGCTGTTGATTCGGTATCATTCCATATAAAAAAAGGTGAGTGTTTAGGTTTAGTAGGGGAAAGTGGTAGTGGAAAAAGTACACTTGCTCGATGCTTATTACAATTAGAAAAAATGGATCAAGGTGAAATGTATCTTGCTAACCAACCATTACATGGAATGAATAAGCGTATGTTAAGAAAATTAAGAAGGAACATCCAAGCCGTTCTACAAAATCCAACCGCTTCTTTAAATCCAAGGATCAAAATTATAGACCAGCTGATGGAACCATTAGATGTTCAAAAAGATGTTACCCCATCATTCTTAAAAGAAGTACATCATAGTCGTGAACATATAGCGCAGTACTTAATGGAAATGGTAGGAGTACCTTCAAAATATTTAATGATGTATCCACATGAACTAAGTGGTGGTCAAAAGCAAAGAGTAAATATTGCAAGAGCTATCAGTATTGAACCTTCATTGATTATTCTGGATGAACCTACAGCTAGTCTTGATGTTTCGATCCAGGCAATGATTCTCAATTTACTTAAAGATTTACAAGAATCTCTAGGATTATCATATTTATTTATTTCACATGATTTAGCTGCTGTTAATTTTATGAGTCATCGGATTATGATAATGCAGCATGGGAGAATCGTTGATGAATGTAATCAGAGAGATCTGTTTTCTAATAAACGACACTCTTATACAAAAGAACTTATAAGTGTTTTTGAGTCGTAAAGAAGGGTGAAAAAATGGCCATAAAACAATTGGTTACCCATAAAGATTATCTAAAATTAGTAATACCTATCACAATTTCTTCCTCGGTAAAATTTCTAAAAATCAAATGAAGAAGTCACTAATGGAAATTTAACTCAGTGTAATTTAAAAAAATTCCTTAGACCCATCGACTTGCGTTTTTTACCGTGTGCTCTTCAGTGAATGGCTGAAGGAAAACGAATGGGAGGATAAGGAAAATGCTAAATTTCTTGCTTATAATATGCCTGGATGTCTACTTTACCGCCAAGCATGCGTCTGTCCATTTGAATATTTTTGGTAAAAAAGTTCCCCAAAATGCCCCCCAATTCGCTGGGGCAGATTACATAATTCTACAAAGCGAAAAAACAAAAAAACCCTAGAAACGTTAATATAACGCGATTTCTAGGGTTTTTTTAAATGCCCTTTACAGAGCATTTCTTGAGTACTCCTCAACTAAAGACCATAGTTAATAATAATTACAAATTTTTAAACCTATTTTCATTTGCGGCAAAACAAATTTTCATTAAATAAAAAACCTTGCATTAACCAACCGAAAGGTTGATTTGACAAGGTTTTGGGTACGTCCCAGAGAGGATTCGAACCTCCGACCTACAGTTTAGGAAACTGTTGCTCTATCCTGCTGAGCTACTAGGACAAGTTTATTTGGAACGTATTTTATTATACTCAGATATTCAAAAAAGGTCAATAATAACTTCTTGTTACTGAACAGTGATGCCCCGTTTAATCTCATCTTTTTCCCGAAAAATTAACCACACTAGTAAGCTTAGCGTAATGACCAGCCCTTCCATTGAGACAATGTAATAAGGGTACGGACCCAATACATCCAATAAACTCGGAGACTTCGGTTTATGGCTTAAAAACATATAATTTCCATCCACCAGTTTATTAATGACCATAATGATTGGCATCATCACATTTAAGAAGACAAACAGTTTTACCACTGACCAAATCGTCGGGCGATATCCTTTCACCCAGGTAAAATACAAGACTGTCCAGATCATCATCAAATGCGTATAAAAGAAATGGAAAAACCTGAAATGCGGGAATTCGAAATTTAATAAGGGAGTAAAGATTGCTTGTGATGCTCCCAGTAAAGCGGTAAATAACAATATTTCGTAAATGATTTTTTTCTTTGTAAGCAGCAAGAAAACAGTTAGGAACAGACTGATGCTGCATAATTCCAGTGGGATGGCGTGGCTTACGTTCCAATTGCCGTTTACCATCATCCAAATATGGTACATGGCTTCGAACAAGACTAATGAGATGGCTGCCGCGATTTCAACCTTTCTCCAATTACCCCGTTTTAATTTTTCCCTATTGAAAAAAACCCCTGCCGAAATAATGAAGAGAAGGGCAATAATCACAAAATGGCTGACCGAAAACATTTCGAAATCAAACTCCTTATAACTGCCGCCAAACCACGCCACCTTGTATCACCTCTTATGATTGAAAAGAATATTCTCACTTTTATTATGATGCTTTTATTTTCATAGAAAAAGGACTAATCGTTAGGGAAACTCTTACAAAATAAGACAAAATTAAACTTGCTACAAGAAAAAACCGAATGGGAGAAAGCAGAATAATAGGTTGGAAAATCAAAAAATTGAGCCAATTTGATACTTATTTTTGTTTGGCAAAATAGGTGTGCAAAAAGGGTCTTTTATCTACATCATCTTACATAAATAGTGGTGTTTTTACAAGGAATATTGACAAAAAATTCTAACAACTAACCGTAAAATGAGACTAGATAGTAAAATATTACTATCAAAAAATATTAATTAGGAAGGGGTAAGGTGATGAAAAAATTATTTTCCGTGGGGCTTATTTTGGCATTGGTTTTAGTATCAATTGTACCTGCATTTGCAAAAACCAATCCACAACCGAAGAGCACATTTCCCCCCATCTTATCACAAGGTAGACCCTGATTTAACCAGGGAGGTGAAAGCAAAAGGCGGTGCCATTAAAGGAAAGGAATTGAAGACCTCGAATGGTAAGTCCTACATAAAGCCGCAGCAATCCGAAAAGCTTCAACCGAAAAAACCAGAAGAGTTAATAAAAAAAGGAATTGCCATTGTTGTGGATTTTCCAGTTGAAACTCCAGGAGAAATTAGTGATGTTCCAGGAGTAAACTACCCGCAGATTCCATATCACTATTTCAATGACCTTATGAACGGAGACACTTATAATCCGATGCCCATATCGGAGAACTTGTAAAAGATGCAATTGAACTTGCCTCAAAGGATGTTGATTTCTCACAATATGCTGTTCCAGCCAAGCCGGGCGATTTCTGGCTGCATGGCGATGCCACATCTTTTAAAAAAGGTGACCAAACGATTGACAAAATCGTGCCAAATATTCTCATTATCCACCGCGGAACAGGTGCGGAATTCAGCACGGACCCAAGCCTCATCTGTTCCCATAAATGGGATATTACCAGTGCAAGCTATTATGGAGAATACTATAAAACAGGCACACCACCAGATGAAGCCACATTGGGAGCACACAGTGGTTGACGGTGTCGCAGTTGATACCTACAATATTGTCCCTGAAGTGGGGCAGGATCTCACTGGATATTTAAAGGTAGCTTATCCTGACCTAGTTCCAGAAAATTTTACCGGCAGGCCGCCATCACCGCCAAGTGTCGGGGTATTCGCCCATGAGTTTGCCCATGTCCTTGGTCTTCCTGATTTATATGACTATGGATATGATTCGGAAGGTGTTGGGATGTACAGCTTAATGGCCGGTGGTTCCTATGGTCGAGATATGCAAAACCGTAACTATTCCGGGAATTCACCGGTACACCCTGATGCATGGTCAAAGACCTATTTAGGATTTGCTGCACCGAAGGAAGTAACGAAGAGTACTTCCTTAACGCTTCGACCGGTTGACCAGTACCCTGATATTTATAAAGTGATTGTGCCAGGCTCAAACGGCCGAGAATATTTCTTGCTGGAAAACCGTCAGCAGAAGGGTTTTGATGCCGGGTTGGAATCTAATGCGGATGGAACCGCGCTACATGGATTAGTTGTTTACCATGTAGTCGAGGATATCCTCTCCCGCAGCTTCTGGAGGCCAAATGAAGCGCAGAACTGGGATTTTAATCATCTAGGGCTGGCGCAAGTTCCAATCAATCCTGATAATGGGGAACGTCATTACGCAGTTAGTGTCATGCAGGCGGACGGACAATATGACATGGAGTGGTACCTGAATGACGGTGATGCCGGAGACGTATTCTCAGGTAAAAATAATGTGACATCTATTAGTGCCAAAGGGAATGTGGCACCAAACACGACATCATTATACCAGTGGTCGAAAAAGAGTACAGAGACTGGCATTCAATTTGATCATATCGTTGAAAAGGTAGATGGATCCATCACATTTAATGTAAAATTTACAAAATAATAAGCAGCTAGTTTGTACAGGTGCAGCGGAGTTATCTCCGTTGCACCTTTATTTTTTGGAGCCTCAAACTAGTGGAAAGATTTTTCTTCCTAAAAAAATAACCTGAATTTGTGATATAATTAATTGTCGAAGATACTCGAAAGAAACAAGAATGTTGGAGGAAATTATGGCTGGTTATACGCCGATGATACAGCAATATTTAGCAGTCAAGGCAGACTATCAAGATGCCTTTTTATTTTTTCGCTTAGGGGATTTTTACGAAATGTTTTTCGAAGATGCTATTAAAGCATCTCAGGAATTGGAAATTACTTTAACCGGCCGTGAGGGTGGAACCGAGGAACGAATTCCGATGTGCGGTGTTCCTTACCATTCAGCGGCGAACTATATTGAACAATTAATTGCAAAAGGCTACAAGGTCGCCATTTGCGAACAAACCGAGGATCCGAAACAGGCAAAAGGGGTTGTCCGCCGGGAAGTCATTCAATTGATCACCCCCGGAACAGTGATGGACGGTAAAGGGTTAACCGAAAAAGAAAACAACTATATTGCCTCGGTTACAGCCTTTGATGACAAATCCTTTGGTATGGCTTATAACGATATTTCAACTGGTGAAAGCAAAGTAACCTTGCTGACGAATTTTGATGAGGTTTTAAATGAGCTGGCTGTTCTGGGTGCCAAAGAAGTGGTTATTGCCAGCGATTTCGATGGTGACCTGCAGAAGAAAATGCGCGAACGTGACGTGCTCGCGATTTCGTTTGAGGATAATAGTTCAGTAGAAATCAATTTTTCCCAGCTGCTCGAGGATTTGAATCAAGACAAGTTAAAGATAACTGTAGCTCGGTTATTCCATTATTTATACCGTTCGCAAAAGAGAAGTCTTGATCACCTTCAGCCGGTAACTACCTATCAAATCCATCAATTTATGAAAATTGATTACTATTCGAAGCGCAATCTTGAATTAACCGAAACCATCCGCTCAAAAGGGAAGAAAGGTTCTTTGCTTTGGTTGTTGGATGAAACGATGACGGCGATGGGCGGAAGAATGTTAAAGCACTGGATTGATCGGCCGCTGATTAATCGTGACGAAATCGAAAACCGCCATCACCTCGTTGGAATCTTAATGAACCATTATTTTGAGCGACAGGACCTTCGGGAAAAACTGAAAGAAGTTTACGACTTGGAACGTTTGGCCGGCCGGGTAGCTTTTGGAAATGTGAACGCCCGTGATTTGGTGCAGCTAAACCGTTCACTCATGCAGGTACCATTTTTAAAAGAAATTCTGCTTTCGATGGATATGACTGGCATGGCTGAAAAAATGGATCCATGTGAAGATGTCACTGATTTATTGGAGCAGGCAATCGTTGAAAATCCGCCACTGTCGTTAAAGGAAGGGAATATCATCCGCGACGGCTACAATGCCCAATTGGATCAATATCGCGATGCCAGCCGGAACGGCAAGACGTGGATTGCCCAGCTTGAACGGGCGGAGCGGGAAAAGACCGGAATTAAATCGCTGAAAATCGGTTACAACCGCGTGTTTGGTTACTATATTGAAGTCACCAGAGCAAACCTCCATTTATTGAAAGAAGGGCAATATGAGCGCAAGCAGACTTTAACGAATGCCGAACGCTTTATTACGCCTGAACTAAAGGAAAAAGAAGCGTTAATTTTACAAGCGGAAGAGAAAATTGGCGAGCTCGAATATGAATTATTCACGGAAATTCGCGAGACGATTAAAGAATATATCCCGCGCTTGCAGGCGTTGGCGAAGACTGTCAGCGAGCTTGATGTTCTACAATGTTTTGCCAAGGTAAGTGAAGAGCGCCGCTATGTGAGACCGCAATTTTCCGAGGAACGCCGTGTTATCGTGAAGGACGGACGCCATCCGGTCGTTGAAAAGGTGTTGAATGCCCAGGAGTACGTTCCAAATGACTGCATCATGGATACCGACCGTGAGGTGCTGCTCATCACAGGACCGAATATGTCCGGTAAAAGTACGTACATGCGGCAAATTGCCTTGACTGCCATTTTGGCGCAAATCGGCTGCTATGTCCCGGCATCGGAAGCGGTGCTGCCAATTTTTGACCAGGTGTTCACTAGAATCGGGGCTGCGGATGATTTGATCTCAGGTCAGAGTACCTTTATGGTCGAAATGCTTGAAGCCAAGAACGCCATTGCCAATGCGACGCAAAACAGCTTGATTCTATTTGATGAAATCGGCCGCGGTACGTCCACCTATGACGGAATGGCCCTGGCGCAAGCGATCATTGAATACATTCATGAGCGAATTGGGGCGAAAACATTATTTTCAACCCACTATCACGAACTAACAGTGCTGGATGAGGAACTGTCGAAATTAAAAAACATCCATGTCAGTGCGATTGAACATAACGGCAAAGTTGTTTTTCTTCATAAAATAAAGGAAGGCCCGGCCGACAAAAGTTACGGAATCCATGTGGCCCAGCTGGCGGAATTGCCGGCTGAATTAATCTCGCGTGCTAAAGAGATTTTACTGGAATTTGAACAATCTGATACGCAAACCGTCGCCGTCAAAAGGGAAGAGTCGGATCCTCAAACCGTTGTTGCGAAAAAAGAGGAGCCTGTCCGTGAACAGCCGGCACAGCTTTCCTTCTTTGATGAACCTACGGAAACGAAAAAGCCTGAGCTTTCATCAAAAGAAAAGAAGGTTCTTGAAAAAATGCGTGACCTTGATTTATTGGATATAACGCCGCTGCAGGCGATTAATTTGCTCTATGAGCTGCAGAAAAAGTTGAAGTAATTTTTTATAAAGGAGGCGATTGGCATGGGCAAGATTATCCAGTTGGACGATGCCCTATCAAATAAAATAGCGGCGGGAGAAGTAGTCGAACGCCCCGCCTCTGTCGTCAAAGAGCTGGTTGAGAACGCGATTGATGCCGGCAGTACCGTGATAGAAATCGAGGTGGAGGAAGCCGGTCTGGCGAAAATCCGCATCACCGACAACGGGAATGGGATTGATGAAGACGATGTGCTGCTGGCCTTCCAACGCCACGCCACTTCAAAGATTAAAAATGAAAACGACCTATTCCGGATTCGGACCCTCGGATTCCGCGGTGAGGCCCTGCCGAGTATCGCCTCTGTGTCCAGATTGGAACTGAAAACTTCAACCGGCGAGGGTGCCGGCAACCGGGTTGTCATCGAAGGCGGCAAGGTGGAGATTTTTGAAAAAGCATCGTCGCGCCGCGGGACTGATATTACGATTACCGATTTATTTTTCAATACGCCCGCTCGATTGAAGTATATGAAAACGATTCATACCGAACTTGGGAATATTACCGATGTCGTCAACAGGCTCGCATTGTCACATCCGGAGGTTGCCTTCCGCTTGATCCATAATGACCGGAAACTGCTGCAAACCAATGGTAACGGGGATGTTAGACAGGTGCTAGCCTCTATTTACGGGGTGAGCATTGCGAAACAATTGGTACCGATATCGGGAAGTTCACTTGACTATAAGGTGAGCGGATTTGCCTCGATGCCTGAGGTGACGAGAGCGTCACGAAACTACATTTCCACGATGATAAACGGGCGGTTTATTAAAAACTATCCATTGGCAAAGGCGATTCAAGAGGGCTACCATACATTGCTGCCAATCGGTCGGTTCCCCATTGTACTGGTGAACATTGAGATGGACCCGCTGCTGGTGGATGTCAATGTGCACCCGTCGAAAATGGAGGTCCGCTTTAGTAAGGAAGCGGAACTGAATGAATTGGTCACCTCTATTATTCGAGATGCGTTTAAAACAAAGGTGCTGATTCCGACAGCTTACACTCAAACTGCCAAAAAGAACCAGCCGAAATCGGAGCAGACCGCTTTGGCGCTTGATGAGGGGACGGTTCCTAGACCTGTTTTTGTGGAAAATCCATCGCCGAAGATACCTTTCGTAGAAGAATTTATCCCGACACCAGAACCTAGAGCTGTGGAAGAGGTTCATGAACCTCAGAACTGGATGGCGGCCAATCCATTTCAAGTTGCGGAAGAAAAATTTGAAGAGCAAGTTGAAATCCCTGAGGTAACGGCTTCTATAGAAGCTCGTGATACTCCATCCGAAAGCCGGGTGCCCCGAATGTATCCAATCGGGCAAATGCACGGAACCTATATTTTCGCTCAGAATGAAAATGGCTTATACATTATAGACCAGCACGCCGCCCAGGAACGGTTGAAATATGAGTACTTTCGTGAAAAAGTGGGACAGGTTGCATCTGAGCTGCAGGAGATGTTAATGCCGTTGACCTTTGAATATTCGACCGATGATTATATAAAAATCTCGGAAAATATTCATGAGCTTGAAAAAGTCGGGGTATTTTTGGAGGAGTTCGGGCTCAACAGTTTCATAGTCCGGTCGCACCCAGCGTGGTTTCCGAAGGGTGAGGAAAAGCAAATCATTGAAGAAATGATCGAGCAGTTACTGGCGATGAAGAGAGTCGATATTAAAAAATTGCGCGAGGAAGCCGCGATTATGATGAGCTGCAAGGCCTCGATCAAGGCCAATCGCCATTTGCGGAATGATGAAATACAGGCCTTGCTCGACGATTTGCGAAAAGCGTCCGACCCGTTCACCTGTCCACATGGCAGACCAATCATTGTGCATTACTCGATTTATGAAATGGAAAAGATGTTTAAGAGGGTTATGTAAAGGGGAAAAGTGCATTCTCATTTGATAACGGGTTCGGTTACCTATCGTAAACATTAAAAATGAAACTTAAAATGAGTGCCAAATTGTATGTGAATTTGGCACTCATTTTTTTTTGTTAAAAACTAATGTCAACCAAGCAAGCAAATGTGTTAACATTAAAGATAAAGAATAATCAGTTTTGTAGGGGAGGATTAAAATGAAAAATAGAATTATTGCACTTGTAGGTAGTTTTTTTGTTTTTGCTGTTGGCCTATTTAGAATATTTAATGAGTCGCTTTCCTCAACGCCTCTATTTGTAGCTTATGTATTCATCATTACAGGATTAATTGGAATTGTTGCTAACGGATTAAAGTTAAAAGAATCAAAAAACAACTAAAATGGTCAGCGAACGCGTACTATGAAAGTGTCATAGTACGCCCCGCCTCCAAGAATTCCTGAACTCAAGGGCAAAACATCCCGCCCTTGAGTTCCATCCATTCCAAACTAAACTACTATCCACACAACCCATTACTTCACCACAGCATGCACCTTGTTCAAATACTGCAAGGCCATCCCGGTACCGACCACCACGGATTCGAGCGGGCTTGGCGCCAACTGGACTGGAACCACAATCTCGTTGCTCAACCATTCTTCCATTCCCTTCAGCAGGGAACCGCCGCCAGTCAAAATGACGCCGCGGTCCACGATATCACCGCTCAACTCGGCAGGGCAGTCCTCGAGAGTGGCGCGAATGGCCTCCAGGATATGCAATAATGGCTCTTTTAAAGCATTGCGAATTTCATAGGATGAGAGTTTCACCGTTTTGGGCAGGCCGGACACGAGATCCCGTCCGCGGACATCCATAAACAGTTCCTCGTGGTCAATCAAGGCATAACCGATTTCCATTTTAATATTTTCGGCAGTCCGTTCGCCAATCAACACATTGTATTCCTTGCGGACGTATTGGATAATATCATCATCCAACCGGTCGCCGCCCACTTTAATAGAATGATAGGCAACCACTCCTCCAAAGGAAATGATCGCCACTTCGGTGTTGCCGCCGCCAATGTCAACGACAACATTCGCTACCGGTTCATCGACAGGAAGGCCGGCGCCTATAGCGGCTGCCACCGGCTCCTCAATCAAGCTTATTTTCTTAGCACCGGCGTTTCTGACTGCATCCTGAATCGCTCTTCGTTCCACGCTTGTCGACCCGGCAGGAATACAAACCGCGACATTCGGCTTGCGCATCGCAAACCCAATTTTCTTCGAGGCTTTGCGCATGATTTCCTTCAGCATCTCAGTGGTAAGGTCAAAATCGGCAATGACCCCATCCTTCAGCGGGCGGATGGCAATTATTTTTTCAGGTGTTTTCCCGAGCATTTCCTTAGCCTCGGTTCCAACTGCCACGATCTTTTTCGTTACTGTGTCAATCGCGACAACTGATGGCTCATTCAGAGCAATTCCTTTATTTTTACTGTAAACCAATGTATTGGCTGTTCCTAAATCTATTCCCATATCAAATGTTTGTAACATTTTTCATCACCTAGTTTCATGAATTTCGTCAAACTACAACAAATTGCGAGTTGTATTTACAAAATACTTTACGTATAAGCCTAACATGATTTTGGGGGTGGAAAGCGCTTTGTAAATGAACCGTTATCCATTTGTAATGTATGAGGAAAAAACTTCTTTCTTTTGAAATAAATTTAAAACGCATATAAAAGATATTTTTTGACTATACTTATTTGATGTTCAACTGCTTTTTAAATTTGTGTTACGATAAAGGTGTGAAAGTCAAAATTTTCATAGGAAAAAGCGACAAGGCAGTGTGAAAAGATTGGATGCAAAACAAAAATTATTAGTAATCATTGGACCAACTGCGGTTGGAAAAACGAAACTGAGCATTGAAATGGCCAAAAAATTTAACGGTGAAATTATCAGCGGGGATTCGATGCAGATTTACCGGGGAATGGACATTGGGACGGCGAAAATCAAAAAGGAAGAGATGGAAGGGATTCCCCATTATTTAATTGATATCAAGGAACCTAATGAAAATTTTTCCGTGGCTGAATTTCAGTCACTCGTTCGTGATAAAATAACGGAGATTTCCAAAAAAGGAAAACTTCCCATCATTGTGGGCGGAACTGGACTTTATATTCAATCTGTCATTTATGATTATCAATTTTCCGATGTGTCTGGAGATGAAGCTCTCCGACACAAGCTTGAAGAACGGCTAAAGGAAATCGGCCATGATGCATTGTACAAAGAGCTGCAGGAAATTGATCCAAAAAGCGCCGAACAAATCCATCCAAACAATAGCCGCAGGGTGATCCGTGCCCTTGAAATCTACTATCTTACAGGGAAAACCCGTCAGGAGTATCAAAATGCGCAGAAGCCAGACCTGTTGTACGATACCGCCATTATCGGATTAACCATGGATAGGGAGCTGTTGTACGAGCGAATTAATGCCCGGGTTGATATAATGGTAAAGGAAGGGCTTTTGGATGAAGTAAAATTCTTGTACAACCGGGGGTTGCGTGAGTGCCAATCGATTCAGGCCATTGGCTATAAGGAAATTTATCAATATTTGGATGGTGATATTCCCTTTGAACAGGCGATTGAGACTTTGAAGCAAAACTCCAGGCGCTATGCGAAGAGACAATTAACTTGGTTTCGTAACAAAATGAAGGTAAAATGGTTTGATGTAACAGATGTGAACAATTTTTCACAAAAAATAAAGGAAATTTCACAATATGTTGAAGGAAAGCTTGGAGTAAAATCGAATACATATTAGTAGAGATAAAAGAGGAGGATATTTATCATGAAAACGTCGATTAACATTCAGGATCAATTTTTAAACCAGTGCCGGAAAGATAACACTCATGTAACCGTATTCCTACTGAACGGATTCCAATTAAGAGGCCAAATTAAAGGCTTTGATAATTTTACCGTGTTATTTGAATCAGAAGGGAAACAACAATTAGTGTATAAGCATGCCATTTCCACTTTTGCACCGTTAAAATACGTCCAGCTTGATCTTGATAATCAATAAAATGCGACAAACTCGAGCCCATGATTTTAGGGCTCTTTTTTATTTTCAGGAAATCTTTTTAATGAAATTCCAAGGCAGTGAATACATATAAAATGAAGCATTATGCTTTTCTTGAAACATTTGTACATTCCCACAAATGACCTGACGCTGCAAAATGAGAGGTGAAAGCTTTGGACCAACATAATCGCATGAAAAGCAACGGTCAAATTAGGGTTATTCTCAACTCCCAGAAAAGAAAAAACGTTACAAAAGAGTTACCCGACTTCCAAGTTGCTCCAAAGGTGATTCCCCCTGAGCATTCGGCGCTAAAGGAAATCGAAGACGAGCTCGGGGCTTTGGTTGGTATGGAAGAAATGAAGCGAACCATTAAAGAAATATATGCTTGGATTTATGTGAATAAAAAACGCGAGGAAATGGGACTTAAGGCGAAAAAGCAAGCGCTCCATATGATGTTTAAAGGCAATCCGGGAACTGGAAAGACAACGGTTGCAAGGCTGATCGGCAAGCTTTTTCAAAAGATGAACGTCCTTTCCAAAGGCCACCTGATTGAGGCGGAGCGTGCCGACCTCGTCGGTGAATATATCGGCCATACAGCTCAGAAAACGAGGGATTTAATCAAGAAGGCACAGGGCGGAATCTTGTTTATTGATGAGGCCTATTCACTCGGCCGTGGCGGAGAAAAGGATTTTGGCAAGGAGGCCATCGACACGCTTGTCAAACACATGGAGGATAAGCAGCATGAGTTTATCCTGATTCTCGCTGGTTATTCTCGGGAAATGGACTATTTTTTATCATTGAATCCCGGATTGCATTCCCGGTTTCCGTTGGTGATTGATTTTCCAGATTACGACATTCATCAACTAATGGAGATTGGGGCCAGAATGCTGAAAGAGCGAGAGTACACCTTGAGTCATGAGGCTGAGAAGAAGATCAGGGACCATTTAATTTGGGTAAAGTCTGCGTTAACCCCGAACAGTTTTTCAAACGGTCGGTATGTGCGGAACATCATCGAAAAATCAATTCGCGCCCAAGCGATGCGACTGCTTATGCTTAACAATTATGACCGGCATGATTTAATGACGATTCGCAGCAATGACTTGGTGTTTGAAGAAGATAATTAAAAAATCGGCGGTTCGCGATTGACCGCCGATTTTTTAGTGCGTCCCGAGTCTCCGTGAAGGCAGTTAGCAACCAGGAAATTACAATAAGTTTTTTATGGGAAAAATAGTGTATCAGGATGTTTTTTGTTAAGATGAGAAATAGAGTATTCCGGAAGGGAAGGATGTCTTTTGGAACAAAGAGAAACAAAGGAAAAAGTTGTGTTAGTTGGCTGTCAGACCGATGATGACGATTTACGGTTCCAATATTCAATGGATGAGTTAGAATCGCTAACGGAAACAGCTCAAGGGGAAGTTCTGGCTTCACTCGTTCAAAAGCGTGAGCGTATCCACCCGGCAACCTATATCGGAAAAGGAAAAGTCGAAGAATTGCAGGCGCTCGTCGATGAACTGGAGGCAGACCTGGTCATCTTTAATGATGAATTGTCACCGAGTCAGAAACGGAATCTTTCTTCGGGAATCAATGCGCTAATCATCGACCGAACACAGCTCATTTTGGATATATTTGCCCAACGTGCCCGTTCGAAAGAAGGAAAGCTTCAGGTTGAACTGGCCCAGTTGCAGTACATATTGCCACGCCTTGCCGGCCAGGGAACAGCCCTATCAAGGTTGGGTGCCGGGATTGGAACAAGAGGTCCGGGTGAAACCAAACTGGAATCCGATCGGCGCCATATTCGTCGCCGGATTGATGATATTAAAAGTCAGCTTTCCGTCATCGTCCAGCACCGCGACCGCTACCGGGAACGTCGCAAGAAAAACAAAACGTTTCAAGTTGCCATCGTTGGCTATACGAACGCCGGAAAATCAACCTTGTTTAATCGATTGTCCGAAGCAGATTCTTATGAAGAAAATCAATTGTTTGCAACACTCGATCCGATGACCCGTAAATTGATTCTGCCAAGCGGCTTTTTGGCGTTAATCACCGATACGGTCGGGTTTATTCAAGATTTGCCAACAGCGTTAATTGCCGCATTTCGTTCCACGCTAGAAGAGGTGAAGGAAGCCGATTTGCTGCTGCACGTTGTTGACATGTCCAATCCAGATTACTTTCAGCATGAAAAAACGGTCAATAAACTGCTGGAGGACCTTGATGTAAAGGACATTCCGCAGTTAACCGTTTATAATAAGCGGGACATCCAGCATGCTGATTTCGTGCCAACTGCCGATACCCCGACTGTCTTCATTAGTGCATTTGAGGAAAACGACCGGCAGGCGTTAAAGCTGAAAATTGAACAAGTCTTGATGGGGATGATGAAGCCATATGAAGTCCTTGTTCCGTCGACTGAAGGAAAACTGCTGTCACAGTTGAAAAATGGCACAATACTACGAGAATTGGTATTTGATGAAGACATTCAAGTGTACCGTTGTAAGGGTTATTCACTGGAGGACCATCAAATCACCGGACAATTACAGAAATATAATGTGAGATAGGAGAACAGCAAGATGTTTCAACAGCTAAAAAATGGGGAAAAACTTCAACACATTGTGAAAGAAGTAGAACAGCAAATCGCGGAAGTGCATAAAGGAATCGATGAAAAAATTGAAAAGAATCAGTTCCGGGTTCTTCAGAGCTACCAAAAGCATCGGGTCAGCGACTCGCATTTTATCCCGTCAACCGGCTACGGCTATGACGATATTGGGCGGGATACGCTGGAAGCGGTATACGCCGATGTGTTTGGCGGCGAGGCCGGCCTGGTCCGTCCGCAAATTATTTCCGGCACCCACGCCATATCCATCGCTTTATTCGGCATCCTGCGCCCAGGCGATGAACTGCTTTATATCACCGGAAAACCATATGATACACTTGAAGAAATTGTCGGAATCCGCGGCAATGGTGTTGGCTCATTAAAGGAATTTGGCATTTCTTATGATAGTGTGGCATTGACGAGCGAAGGCGGAATGGACTGGGAGGCCGTCGCGGCCAAAATCAAACCAAACACCAAAATGATTGGGATTCAGCGCTCCAAAGGATATGCAGTAAGGCCATCTTTTACGGTTAGAGAAATTGGCGAGATGATTCGCTTCGTCAAAGAAATCAAGCAGGATGTCGTTGTGTTTGTGGATAACTGCTACGGAGAGTTTGTCGAAGAAATCGAGCCTTGCCATGTCGGTGCCGATTTAATGGCTGGGTCGTTAATAAAAAATCCTGGCGGCGGCATCGTCAAAACGGGTGGTTATATTGTCGGCAAGAAACAATGGGTCGAAGCCTGTTCCTACCGGATGACCTCCCCTGGAATTGGTGCGGAAGCAGGAGCTTCATTGTACAGTCTCCAGGAAATGTATCAAGGCTTCTTCCTGGCACCGCATGTAGTTGGACAGGCGCTGAAGGGTGCAGTTTTCACAGCGGCTTTGCTTGAAAAATTAGGAATGAACTCCTCGCCGAAATGGGATGCCAAACGAACGGATTTAATCCAATCGGTCCAATTTGACGACCGCGATAAAATGGTGGCTTTCTGCCAGGCAATCCAGTTCGCTTCGCCGATTAATTCTTATGTCACACCTCATCCAAGTTATATGCCTGGTTATGAGGATGATGTCATAATGGCAGCAGGAACGTTTATTCAAGGGGCGAGCATCGAATTGACGGCAGACGGCCCGATTCGCCCGCCGTATGTGGCTTATGTTCAAGGCGGCCTTACCTATGCTCATGTGAAAATGGCGGTCTGTCTCGCTGTGGACCATCTGGCAGAAAAAGGGTTAATCGCAATTTAATTAGGCAGACTACCGAAGAGCAGCTAAAAAGCTGTTCTTTTTTTATACGAAAAAACCATGTTAGATTTTCTGACATGAGATTGACATCTTTTATAACATTAAAATATAATAGCAATATGAATTAACAGAAGGAGGAGAAATTCAGGTGAGCGGAAAAGAAATTCGCCGTTCCATGCCATTGTTTCCGATCGGAACGGTCATGCAGTTAACCAAATTAACGGCTAGGCAAATCCGATATTATGAAGAGCACCAATTGATTTCTCCAGCAAGAACAGAAGGAAACAGACGTCTATTTAGCCTTAACGATATCGACAGGCTTTTGGAAATTAAGGACTTGATCGATCAAGGGGTGAATATGGCTGGCATTAAACAGCTTTTCTTCGTCAAAGAGCAGCATGCCACTTCACAAGTACAGCAAACCGAAAAAGTAAAGCGGGAGCTAACCGATGAGGAGTTGAGAAAACTTCTTCGCAACGAATTAATGCATTCGGGCAGAATGAATCGGTCATCATTGCGTCAAGGTGACCTGTCGCGCTTTTTCCATTAATTTTTTCAAAAAACGGGAGGGTTTACAATGTCGAGATTTACAAAAGATGATATTAAACGGATGGCAAAAGAGGGGAATGTTAAATTTATCCGGCTGCAGTTTACGGATATTCTCGGAACGATCAAAAACGTGGAAATTCCAATCAGCCAATTGGAAAAAGCGCTTGACAACAAAATGATGTTCGACGGTTCTTCTATTGAAGGCTTCGTCCGAATTGAAGAATCCGATATGTATTTATACCCTGATTTGGATACATGGGTAATCTTCCCGTGGACCGCAGAAAAAGGGAAAGTTGCCCGCTTGATTTGCGACATTTACAATTCCAGCGGTACCCCGTTCGCCGGCGACCCGCGCAGCAATTTAAAACGGGTATTAAGGGAAATGGAAGAGCTTGGGTTTACTGATTTCAACCTTGGGCCAGAGCCGGAATTCTTCTTATTTAAATTGGATGAAAAAGGCGAGCCAACCCTTGAGTTGAATGACAAAGGCGGATATTTCGATTTTGCACCGACTGACATGGGCGAGAACTGCCGCCGCGACATCGTGCTTGAGTTGGAGGAAATGGGCTTTGAAGTGGAAGCCTCCCACCATGAGGTAGCCCCTGGACAGCATGAAATTGATTTCAAATATGCAGATGCGCTAACTGCCTGCGACCAAATTCAAACCTTTAAGCTTGTCGTAAAAACAATCGCCCGCAAGCATGGCTTGCACGCAACGTTCATGCCTAAACCATTGTTTGGCGTTGCTGGTTCTGGAATGCACATGAACCTTTCCTTATTTAACGAAGGAAAAAATACTTTCTTTGATCCGACAGGCGACTTGCAGTTAAGTGATACGGCCCGCCAATTTATTGCCGGTGTCCTGAAACACGCAACGTCATTTACAGCTGTAACAAATCCGACAGTCAACTCTTATAAGCGTCTTGTTCCTGGTTACGAGGCCCCATGCTATGTAGCTTGGTCCGCCCAAAACCGTTCACCGCTTGTCCGGATCCCTGCATCGCGCGGCATGAGCACACGGATTGAGGTTCGCAGTGTTGACCCGTCTGCAAACCCATATTTGGCAATGGCGGTTCTATTGAAGGCAGGCTTGGATGGAATCAAGAACAAATTGACTCCACCGGCACCAGTGGACCGTAACATCTACGTCATGTCGACTGAAGAGCGCGCCGAGGAAGGGATCATCGATCTTCCGGCAACCTTGGCTCAAGCGTTACACCTGTTAAAGGCCGACAAAGTGATTGTTGATGGTCTTGGTGAACACATCTTCGAACGCTTCCTTGATGCGAAAGAGATTGAGTGGGATATGTTCCGTACCGTCGTGCATCCATGGGAGCGCGAGCAGTATATGAGCATGTATTAATAAAGAGAGAATTGGAGCCTTGTCCGTCCCTTTAGTAGGGGCTGGATGGGGCTTTTTGTTTTGGGGTGGTTGTGTATGTAGATGCGTAGCGGTTTAGGAAGGGGTCTTGTGATGTTCCTGGGTAAACCAGCAGACGGTAAAAATGAAGTCGTCTATTTACCCGTTTCACTCGAAAAACCAAGTCAGCGGTAAAAATGAGGGCATCTATTTTCCCGTTGCATCAAAAAAGGGAAGTCGGCGGTAAAAATGAAGTCGTCTATTTACCCGGTGCACCCGAAAAACCAAGCCAGCGGTAAAAATGAGGGCATCTATTTTCCCGTTGCATCAAAAAAGGGAAGTCAGCGGTAAAAATGAAGTCGTCTATTTACCCGTTGCACCAGAAAAGCCAAGCCAGCGGTAAAAATGAGGTCGTCTATTTACCCGTTGCATTCAAAAAACCAAGCCAAAATTAAAAAATAAGATCCTCTTTTTACCTGTTCCACTAAAAAAACCAACCATACGTAAAAAAAGCCCATTTCCCCCAACGGAAAATGGACTTAACTCATCGCGAATACCTTATTCAAACTCTCGTAATTAATGAATCTGCCGATAAACCCCAATCACTTTACCCAAAATAGAAACATTCTTTAAAATAATCGGTTCCATCGCAGAGTTCTCCGGCTGCAATCGGATATAATCCTTTTCCTTAAAGAATCTCTTACAAGTAGCCTCATCTTCCTCTGTCATTGCGACAACGATATCGCCGTTATTAGCGGACGGCTGCTGTTTGACAATGACATAGTCACCATCAAGAATGCCCGCTTCAATCATACTCTCACCCATAATCTCGAGCATAAAAACATGTTCGCCGGAAGGTACAAGCCTCTCAGGTAGAGGGAAATATTCCTCGATATTTTCAATTGCCGTAATCGGCAAGCCGGCAGTTACCTTTCCGACAATTGGCACATTGACCACCATATTCCGCGGAATATTTGATGCTTCATCAGCATCCAAAATTTCAATGGCGCGCGGTTTGGTTGGATCCCGTCTAATCAAACCTTTGCTTTCCAATCTGGCAAGATGGCCGTGAACAGTAGAGCTAGATGCTAGTCCAACAGCTTCGCCAATTTCCCGTACAGACGGCGGATAGCCTTTGGTCTTGACTTCACCCTTGATAAAATCAAGGATATCCTGCTGCCGCTTTGATATTTTTACCATGATAAAATGCACCTCGCCTGGTTAATGTTGACTTTATTATAACATGTTCGCTTTTTTTATACAAACATAAGTTCGAATAATTGTTGACAACAAACAAACGTTCGGATTATAATAAAAATAAATAAACGAACATACATTCCACTAAGAGGTGTTTAGTAATGAGAAAATTATGGAACCAATACTCTTATGCTATTATTTTATTAATTTTAAGCTGTGCCGCCGCAGTCATCATATCCTCCCAAGGAAACTCTGATGTTGAGGAGGAATACATAAAAGTCACTGTTTCGGAAGGGGATTCCCTTTGGGGACTTTCCAAGGAATACGCTTCCATGCACTCTTTAACGAACAAAGAATTTGTCAATTGGGTAAAAAAGCATAACAAAAATGTTGATGAAAAGATTTTTCCTGGTGAAGAGATTGTCATTCCTGTCAGCGTAAACGAGCCATCCTTAACACAATTTGCAAGCGCACCGGGTGAATAAGCATGAAAGCAATCATCTATTGCCGTGTCAGTACGAATAAAGAAACACAAGAAACCTCTTTAAAGCGACAGGAAGAGGAACTTACCCAGCTCGCGGCCCGCTATCAATTCGAAGTTGACTCAATAATAAAAGAACAAGCCAGCGGCTATGACTATGAACGCGACGGCATCCTTGAGGTGCTTGAACGAATTAAAGACGAACAGGTCGAAGCAGTATTAATCCAGGACGAAACTCGCTTAGGAAGAGGCAATGCCAAAATTGCTATTTTGCATTGCATTTTAAAAGAAGGCATCAAACTCTATAGCATTTCACACAATGGAGAATTGCAGCTTTCCGAATCCGACTCGATGGTTTTGAAAATTGTCAGCATGGTAGAGGAATACCAGCGCAAGCTCCATAATGTAAAAATTAAACGTGGCATGAAGCGGGCTATTCAGCAAGGCTACAAACCGGAGAAAAACCTGAAAAATCTTGGCGAGCATTCCGGCAGAGATAAGATTGAGGTACCAATTGAGGAGATCTATAAACTACGAAAAAATGGCTTAACATTTGCTGAAATCGCAGCAACCCTGCGAGGCTTTGGGTACAAAATTTCTAAAGCCACAGTCCATAGAAGATATCAGGAATACATAGAGACATTAGAGGGAGTTGAGTAATGCATCCGCTTCGTCACTAGTTCTGTGCCTTACACCTTACCTTTTGCCTTGCCAGTTGGCCATTTTTCTAGTAAAATCAGTTTTTATGCAGGCAGTTTTTTTGAAAGGAATGTGCATAATGCTATCCAAAGAAAAAATGGCCAGAATCAATGAACTGGCTAGAAAAGCAAAAGCAACAGGATTATCAGAAGCCGAGGCAAAGGAGCAAACGAGTTTAAGAAGCGAGTACCTAGCCGTGTTTCGTTCTCAGATGCTAGATACCTTAACCAACACGAAAATCATTGACCCAGCAGGAAATGATGTTACACCCAAAAAAATTAAAGATAGAAAGAAGCATAACCTTCATTAATCATCAGGAATACAGTTAAGTGTATTCCTTTTTACATATTAAAGAAGTACTGTGTCAAAATAAGTAACAAAGTCCTTTTAATAGCTAATTCTGTTGCAAATTGTTGAATAAAATACCATTGACATATATTATTAATGGTGTGTTTATTATCCTAGAGATCAAGAAAGGATGTAATTGATGTTTAATTCTATTGATGAATTATCAGTAACGACGATTCGTACGCTTTCCATCGATATGATTGAGAAAGCAAATTCAGGACATCCAGGCATGCCGATGGGGGCAGCTCCAATGGCCTATACATTATGGACAAGATACATGAACCATAATCCGAAAAATCCACATTGGTTTAACCGTGACCGCTTTGTCTTATCAGCAGGGCACGGATCTGCATTGTTATACAGCATGCTTCATTTATCCGGCTATAATCTATCGATGAATGACTTAAAACAATTCCGTCAATGGGGAAGCAAGACACCTGGACATCCGGAATATGGACATACAGAAGGTGTCGAGGCGACAACAGGACCGCTTGGCCAGGGGATTGCAATGGCGGTAGGAATGGCAATGGCTGAGCGCCATCTTGCAAGCGTCTATAACAAGGAAAAATATGAACTAGTCAATCATTTTACATATAGTATTTGTGGCGACGGAGATTTAATGGAAGGCGTTTCTGCAGAGGCTGCATCACTTGCTGGACATTTAAAATTGGGACGCTTGGTTGTACTATATGATTCCAATGATATTTCGCTTGATGGAGATTTAGATAAGTCATTCTCTGAAAGTGTCCAAAAGCGTTTCGACTCATACGGCTGGCAATACATTCGTGTCGAGGATGGCAATAATTTTGAGGAAATTGCCAGAGCATTGGAAGAAGCAAGAGCGGACTTGGAAAGACCGACGATGATTGAAGTGAGAACAACAATCGGTTATGGTTCCCCAAATCGTGCTGGAACTTCCGGTGTTCACGGTGCACCTCTTGGCGCTGATGAGCTGAAGCTTACAAAAGAAGCTTATAAATGGACATTCGAGGAAGATTTCCATGTGCCGCAGGAAGTTTCTGAAAACTTCAAGAATCTAATCGTAGAAAATGGTGCGAAAAAGGAAAAGGAATGGGATGACCTATTCGCCCAATATAAAAATGAATATCCTGAACTGGCCAAACAGCTAGAGCTGGCTTTAAATAATGAACTGCCTGAAGGCTGGGACCAGGATGTACCTGTTTACAGTGAAGGAAAGGCTCTTGCAACCCGCGCTTCTTCAGGTGAAGTGTTAAATGGAATCGCAAAGAATTTGCCGTACTTTATCGGTGGGTCTGCTGACCTTGCCGGTTCCAACAAAACGATGATTAAGGGCTCAAAGGATTATATGCCTGGAGAATATGAAGGACGCAATTTCTGGTTTGGTGTCCGCGAATTTGCCATGGGGGCTGCCATGAACGGGATGGCTCTTCACGGTGGGGTAAAGGTATTTGGCGGAACATTTTTTGTATTCTCCGATTACCTGCGTCCGTCAATCCGCCTTGCTGCGTTAATGGGCTTACCGGTCACTTATGTCTTTACCCATGACAGTATTGCTGTAGGTGAGGACGGACCTACGCACGAACCGATTGAACAGCTAGCTGCACTTCGGGCGATGCCAAATCTTTCGATTATTCGTCCAGCAGACGGAAATGAAACAGCTGCCGCTTGGAAGTTGGCAGTTGAGTCGACCGATAAACCGACGGCGCTTGTGTTAACGCGCCAAGACTTACCGACCTTAAAAGGCACGGCAGAAAATGCCTATGAGGGAGTATCAAAGGGTGCTTACGTTGTTTCGCCTGCTGGTAAAGAAACAGCTGATGCCTTGCTATTGGCTACAGGTTCAGAGGTAAGCCTCGCAGTAGAAGCACAACAGGCACTTAGCGGCGAAGGTATTCACGTATCTGTTGTCAGCATGCCGTCTTGGGATCGTTTTGAACAGCAGTCTCAAGAGTACAAGGATTCAGTCCTGCCGAAAAACGTGAAAAAACGCTTGGGAATTGAAGTCGGCGCATCCTTTGGCTGGCATAAATATACCGGCGATGAAGGTGACGTTTTGGCGATTGACAAATTTGGAGCATCGGCTCCTGGTGAGAAAGTTATGGACGAATACGGCTTCAACGTGAATAACGTAGTTGCCCGTGTGAAAGCACTGCTGCAAAAATAAATCTAACGAAGAGAGAATGGACTTTATGTCTGTTCTCTTTTTTTTTACAAAAAATTGAACATTGGAAAAATAGGCAGGAAATAAGATGAGATTTCTCGAATAGGTAATGGATATAGCACTTCGACAAAATTAGTGAAAGTTTTTGCCGTGGAAAGACAAATGTTTCCTGTCTTCTTTTTTATAATAGATAAAAGGAATGTCAGCGAAGGAGAGGTTCGTGTTGAGAAAATATCAGCTTTATTTAATAGAAGATGAATTTGCTAGCCATTACTTCGGACGAGAGCGCGTGTTTTTTCAACTATTTAAGGATTATCAACAAGCACATGGGGAACTTGAATTTATAATCCAACGGCAAATTGCCTATATTACGAAAAAATTGGAAGTGTTAAAACTCCATCAATTGATTCAAAGACAGCTTGGAAAAACAAAGGGATTTAAAGCCGATCACGGTGCATATACAATTGAATTAAGTGGAAAATTAAGTATGGCGAAATTAGAAGTGTACCAGGACTTAATTACAGTAGAGGCAGAGGGCAGCTATGAGGCAGAGACGGCATTTTTTGAGGTGCTGCGAAAATCCGAAGCGTCCTTTCTGGCCATCGATCTTGAACACGAGCGTTTTGGCTGGTTAAAACCAATTAAAGAAAGAAAATTTGTCTAAATAAAACGAAATATTGTCTTATCTCGTTTTATTTAGTAAACTGATGTATGGTAGACAACATGAAGGAGGAAATTTGAATGTGGGGTTACATTCTAGTTGGTATACTGGCCCTTGCAGCTGGTATAGCACTAGGATTTTTCATCGCTCGTAGATATATGATGAGCTATTTAAAGAAAAATCCGCCAATCAATGAGCAAATGCTAAAAACGATGATGATGCAGATGGGCCAAAAGCCATCGCAGAAGAAAATCAACCAAATGTTGAACGCAATGAACAAGCAATCAAAATAAGTTGATACAAGCACTCATGTTATAATGGGTGCTTTTTTCTGTCTTTGCCTGTCTCAATCTTTCTTATTTTAGGAATTTTTGATAAAATAGATACCTCGGGTTGCTAAATATATAGAGACGTCTTATGTTTCGGGGGAATATTATGAAGGTATTTTTACAACTGGGCTGGTATTTTAAGCAGGAGAAGAAAGCATATATATCAGGGGTTATTTTACTATTATTAGTCGCATTGCTGCAGGTGCTGCCGCCGAAAATAATTGGTATTATTGCCGACCATATTAATGATGGAACGATGACAATGGCTCTGCTGGTTAAGTGGATCCTGGTGCTTATTGGTGTCGGGGTGGGCATGTATGCACTCAGGTATTATTGGAGAAATATGATTTTCGGTTCAGCGGTGAAGCTTAGCAAAATTTTAAGGAACCGTTTATATCACCATTTTACCAATATGTCACCATCGTTTTACCAGAAGAACCGGATTGGCGACTTGATGGCCCATGCCACCAATGACCTGGCCGCGATCCAGCAAACGGCCGGTGCGGGAGTGCTGACGCTTGTTGATTCATTATCAACCGGCGGCTTTGTCATCATCGCGATGGCTTTTACCATTAGCTGGAAACTGACGTTGATATGTTTGATTCCCATGCCAATCATGGCGCTGTTGACCAATTGGTTTGGGACGATGTTGCATAAAAGCTTTTATAAGGCACAGGAAGCTTTTTCATCTTTGAATGATAAAACCCAGGAAAGTATTATGGGGATCAAGGTGATTAAGACATTTGGCCAGGAACAGGAGGATATCGAAGATTTTCGGAAACAGTCGGAAGATGTGGTGCAAAAGAATCTTGTCGTTGCCAAAATTGACTCACTCTATGATCCTACTATTTCGATTATTGTCGGTATATCCTATTTCCTATCGATTGTGTTTGGGGCAAAGTATGTGCTTGCGGGAGAACTGACCATTGGCCAGTTAATCTCGTTTACCGCTTATTTGGGATTGTTAATTTGGCCGATGCTGGCATTTGGCTGGTTGTTTAATATAGTGGAACGAGGCAGGGCCTCTTATGACCGGGTTTCCGCCTTGCTGCGGGAAAAGGTTGATATCATCGATCGTGATGATGCTTTAGATGCTGTTCCAAACGGTGATTTGAGCTATCATATTAGCGAATTTACGTATCCTGGGGAAGCAAAACCGGTCTTAAAAGATATTTATTTTACGTTAAATCAAGGCGAAACCCTTGGAATCGTCGGCAAGACTGGCGCCGGAAAAACCACCCTGTTGAAGCTGCTGATCCGCGAATTTGATGGCGAGCAAGGGGAGATTAGCTTCGGCGGGCACAAACTCCAAGCCTATAAGCTTGAAAAATTGCGCGAAGCAATCGGCTATGTGCCGCAGGATCATTTCCTGTTTTCAGCCACGGTTGCCGAAAACATAGCCTTTACCAACCCGCTTGCCACGCAAGAGGAAATTGAACAGGCGGCAAAACTGGCCAATATTCATGATGATATTCTTCAATTTACCGACGGCTACCAAACCGTTGTCGGCGAGCGTGGGGTATCATTGTCCGGCGGTCAAAAACAGCGGATTTCAATTGCCCGCTCGCTGCTAATGAATCCAGAAGTATTAATCCTTGATGACTCCTTGTCGGCGGTCGATGCGAAAACCGAGGAAGCCATCCTGTCTTCGTTGCGAGAGAATCGGGAAGGAAAAACAACAATCATCACTTCGCACCGTTTAAGCGCGATTCAACATGCCAATCTCATTATTGTGCTGGAGGATGGCTGGATTATCGAAAGAGGCACCCATGAAGAACTGATGGATATCGGCGGTTGGTATAAAGAAATGTATTTGCGCCAGCAGCTGGAAGAATTGGTTGAGCTCGGAGGACAATAAAATGGAAGAAAAAATAGAACTATCAGGACGTGAACAGCGCAAAGTATTATTCCGGCTGCTTTCCTATACAAAACCACATAAGAAAATCATCGGATGGGCTTTTCTGCTGTTGGTGTTAACAACAGTAGGGGATATCGTCCTACCGATTTTGGTCAAAATTTTTATTGACGATTATCTCACTCCGGAGAACCTTGAATATAAGCCGCTGCTGATTCTCGGGTCTACCTATATGGGCATCCAAATCGTCAAAGGAATTCTTTTGTTTTTTCAATTGGTGAGATTCCAGGAGATTGCCTTATATATTATCCAACAGCTAAGAATTGACGTGTTTTCAAAGGTACAGGCGCTTGGCCTGAAATATTTTGATAAAACACCGGCGGGCAGCATCGTTTCACGGGTAACCAATGACACAGAAGCGATTAAAGACATGTTCGTGACGGTAATTTCGACGTTTATTCAAAGTGGATTCCTATTATCGGGGATTTTTATCGCGATGTTCATCTTGAATGTCAAACTGGCCTTGTTTTGTGTTGTGATCATTCCGATCTTAATTTTTGTCATGGCTTTATACCGTAAATTAAGCTCACGCTATTATTTGGATATGCGGGAAAGACTGAGCCAGTTGAATGCGAAACTTAGCGAATCGTTGCAAGGGATGGCGATCATCCAAGTATTTCGCCAGGAAAAGCGCCTGCGTCAGGAATTTGGCGCGATTAACGACAAACACTATCAGGCTGGCATGAAAAATATTAAAATCGATGCCCTGCTGTTAAGGCCGGCAATTGACTTGATTTATATTTTCGCTTTAATCATTGTATTGAGTTATTTCGGGATCACTTCGTTTGAAACTTCGGTAAAAATCGGGGTCATTTATGCGTTTATTAATTATTTGGACCGTTTCTTTGAACCGGTGAACCAGATGATGATGCGGCTTTCCTTATTCCAGCAGGCGATTGTTGCCGGTTCAAGGGTTTTCAGGCTCTTGGACGAAGACGCACTGGCACCGGCCCAACAAAATGATGGGACGAAACGGATCGATCAAGCAAAAATTGAATTTAAGGACTTAAGTTTTTCCTATGACGGCAAACGCGACGTCTTAAAAAACATCACCTTTACGGCGAATCCTGGGGAGACAGTCGCGCTTGTCGGCCATACGGGTAGCGGCAAAAGCTCAATTATCAATTTGATGATGCGATTTTATGAATTTGACCGCGGTGAAATCTTGATTGATGGCGAATCGATCCGGAATTATTCCAAAACTGAATTAAGGGAGAAACTGGGCCTTGTATTACAGGACCCGTTCCTGTTCTATGGCACCGTAAAGGATAATATCAAGCTTCACGATCAAACGATGTCAGATGAGCAGATTGAGGAAGCCGCAAAATTTGTTCAAGCGAATACCTTTATCGAGCGGCTGGAGGGTGGCTATAACCATAGGGTCGTTGAGCGGGGCTCGACGTTTTCAAGCGGACAGCGGCAATTGATCGCCTTTGCCAGAACGATTGCGGCCAACCCGAAAGTTTTGGTGTTGGATGAAGCAACAGCTAATATCGATACGGAGACGGAGGAAGCGATTCAGACCGCTCTGGCAAAAATGCGAAAAGGGCGGACGACTATTGCGATTGCCCACAGGCTGTCGACAATCCAGGACGCCGATTTGATTCTCGTGCTGCACCAGGGGGAAATCATTGAACGAGGAAACCATCAGGAGCTGCTGGCGCATGGCGGCCTCTACCATAAAATGTACCTGCTGCAAAACGGATTGGTAGAAAAGCTGGAAGATGCTGTCAACTAATAGAAAAAAAGCCCGGGGCAACCCGGGCTTTTGTTATGAATGCGAGGAAACTTTTCCTAAAAAGATTCGATTATATTCATTTAATAGATGATCAAGCTCTTGGCTGTAACGAATGACGACGGTGGAGGTCAAGCCGTTGGCACTTGCTGCTTTAATCAATTCAGCACGCTTTTTTTCAATAAGTGTCACTAGATCCTGTTTGATCACGACCGCTGTCCTTTCTGGAAAACTCCTAAACTTTGGTAAAAATAAGAGAATTTGAGACTATTAAATAAGCACTGTTTTACTAGTATACCCTAACTTGTAAATTATTTCAAAGGCATATGTAAAAAAATATCCATTATTAAATAATTGTCAAAAATAGAACAAACATTTTCGATAAAGCATCAGCGACACAAAATATTCATGTTATTCAATATCAATTGGGTGAAAGATTTGTTAGAATGAAAGGGTATCAACTATTGTGGGAGTGTTTATATGTCTGATGTCAACATATTTATGGCGTTCGGTGCAGGTTTCCTGAGCTTTATTTCACCTTGCTGTTTACCGTTGTATCCCGCCTTTTTGTCATACATAACCGGAATGTCTGTCGGTGAGCTGAAGGGTGAAAACGCGATGCTGCAAAAACGCAGTATGCTGCATACGTTATTTTTCCTCATCGGTTTTTCTGTCATCTTTATCGCAATTGGATTTGGAACGAGCTTTGTTGGAAGCTTCTTCAGTGAATACAAGGATTTGATTCGCCAGCTCGGGGCGATTTTCATTGTCTTCTTTGGGCTAATGATTGTCGGCATTCTAAAGCCGGAGTTCCTGATGAAGGACCGCAAGATTGAATTCAAACATCGTCCGTCAGGCTATTTGGGCTCCAGTTTGATTGGGATGGCTTTTGCTGCCGGCTGGACGCCATGCACAGGACCGATTCTTGGTTTCGTTATTTCATTGGCTGCAACAAATCCGGGCTCGGGTATTCTGTACATGACTGCCTACACCTTAGGCTTTGCGATTCCATTTTTTATTCTTTCCTTCTTCGTCGGCCGCATGAACTGGATCAAAAAGAACAGCGCAAAAATTATGGTAATCGGCGGCTACATTATGATTGTCATGGGGATTGTGTTATTTTTTGACTGGATGACTAAAATCATTCAAATCCTTTCACCATTATTCGGCGGTTTTACCGGTTTTTAAGTTGGAAGAATCAACTGACTCTTCCTTTTAATGCACGAGGTTTCCAATATTGGGAGCAGGACTACAGTACAAATAGATAACCATTTTTGTTTTTTTGAGATATAATGTGAAGGTACTTATTTATCCAAAGGAAGAGGATTCAATGAACTACGTTGTGATTTCTTCAATCGGCGCTGTTTTTATGGGGATACTTGCCTTGTTCGTTCGGATGAAAGCCGCCAAAAAGCCGACAAGCGTGAAAAAAATCATTATGCCGCCTGTGTTTATGTCAAGCGGTGCGCTGATGTACGTGGTGCCGCAATTCAGGTTGACTCCGATGGAGATTCTTGAGGCTGTCGTGTTGGGGATGTTATTTTCTATCCTGTTAATCAAAACCTCAAAATTCGAGATCCGTGATCATGATATTTACTTAAAAAGGTCTAAAGCTTTTTTCTTTATTCTAGCTGGGCTGCTTGTCATTCGACTGGGATTGAAATCAATCTTAAGCAGTACCATTGATTTTGGCCAATTGAGCGGAATGTTCTTCCTACTGGCGTTCAGCATGATTGTCCCTTGGCGATTTGCGATGTATCTTTCCTATAAAAAACTTTATAAGGAACTTCAAAAGAATGAACACTGACTCTGTTTTTGGGGTTGGTGTTTTTCTTTTTCAGGGAGCGGGGGCGGTGCCACGCTTTTTAAAAATCGCATGAACCGCCCCCATGCTCATTAGTGTTGTCTAAACGGGGAGTTCTGAACGGCTTGGACCTGCTGGTTGGAAGGATGGATTTGTGAACGTTTGGGTCTGGAACCCGCCGTTAAATCCGACTTGACCTGACAGTTCCTGTTCCAAGCGGGTACACTCAGCAATCACTTGCTGGCATCTTTGAATCGCCATCTCATGACCTCTCAGACTCTGCTGAATCGTCTGTACAGCGGCCTGCTCCCTTTGCAGCATCTGATTCAACATTTGAACGTTCTGCTGTTCATTCTGGAGCATTTGCTGATACTGATGATTGCTCTGCTGTGTTTGTTGAATCATTTGTTGAGCAATATGACGGCAGCTCTGAATATGTGAAAGAGAATGCTGAATGGTATTCATCAAAATCCCCCCGTATAAAATAATTTGAGTTAACAACCAACCCATAAATAGAATATGTAAAGGGCCTGTTTTTCAAACAGGATATAAAATCCTCTTGAGAGGGGAGTGGATTTTGGGCATCGCGGATATAATTGGGATCATCGCGGATATATCAAAATTATCGCGGATATAATTATTTTATCGCGGATATATTCACTAGTATCGCGGATAAACGGGGAAACATCGCGGATATATTTTTGAGCGGGCCAAAACAGATATAAAAAGTGCGATAACTGCAGCAAAAAAAGTAAAAACCGCCCAAATCAGGACGGTTTTAGAATAAATGCTCGTAAGGAGCGACGTCAATCTTGTTTTCAAACAACTTTTTCCGTAAAAATTTATGATCTCGTTTCGGGGTGGCCTGAATATACCCGCGGATCACCAAATCTTCGGTAATTTTGGGCACCTTTTCATTAAGGGCAAGCTCGCCAATTTTGCCGGCAATTTTATGGCGGGCCACATCACGGAACAATTCGGGTACCGGGCTGACCAAATCCTCAAGCAAGGCCTTTTCCTCCGGGCCCCATAAATGCCGCGATTCATTTACATAATATTCTTCCCATTCCATATCGGATTTGCCATCTTCTTTTGGCATCTTTTTTAAAAACTTGCGAAACATAAAGAAGCCGCCGATGGCCATCATCACTACTAAAAAAACAACCCAAAACAGGATAAACCACAAAAACCAACCTTTAAGCTGCATGCAAATTCACCTACAAAAACGTTTATTCAGTTTATTATAGTCTGTTTTTCGGCAAATTGACAAGCAAACACAATGTGTTAATCGAAAACACAAAAAAAACGCACAATCATTGTGCGTGTCAATATGTATGATTTGGCGGGACCGCCTGGGAATCGAACCCAGCAGACCTGGCACGCAGGTCTCGTGCAGTTTTGAAGACTGAGGAGGACACCAGTACCCCACTCGGCCCCATAAAATGAATGTACTACTATATTACAATGGATTATAGTAGTAAATCAACAATCCGACTCTAATTGTCATTTATTCGACAATTTTTAAGGAAAAAGGAGAATACGTGAAGATGTATTCTCCTTTTTCACAATGATTAACCAACATCCAATTTGGCAACAATGGCGACTAGCACTTGGAGCAATGCTTGAATATTAACAGACACTTGAGTATCGGTTGTGATAACCTCTACATTTTTAGATCCATGAATAATTGTTTTTTTGGGTGTTGCGTTGTTTATTTTTAAAGAATTGTTTTAGGTCTTCCACAACGGCATTGCCCTTATCTGAATCTCCAACTGTAATGGTAATGACAATGGCAATTTGAATGGCGGCTTGTAAGGAAATGGCCACTTGAGTGTCAGTCGTGTGGACATCCACTTGCTCAGAATCTTTTACAATAATCCATTCGAAAGATTGTTGTTTGTTTGTAAATAATTGATCTGCTTCCTGCGTTACATCTGCTTCTGTTTTCTTATCTTTCTCGCATTGATCCAATGCTCTCCATTTTTTTTCATTCATTTTTTCACCCTCTCGATTTTAGGTCATTATCCAACGTCTAACTTAGCCACCTTGCAGCGTTTGGAGGTCGATTGTTGTGACATTAGCTGCTCTTCTTTGAGGAACGCCTTCAAGACGAAAATCGCGTATTGGCTCGGTCCGATTTGGGCGCTGGTTAATTATCTTTTTGTTGATTCTTTGATAAGTTTTGGCTACAGTGAAATGGGGGAGAGAATTCGCGATAAGTTTATAAACTACGTTAGCAGGCGGTATGGCAGAGAATTTTGACCCATTCTCCGGCAAGGGACTCGTCGATACCTCCTTTACGTGGACATCGAGTGTTTTTCTCGAACTAAGTAGAGAAGAAATAGAGGATGATGAAATGCGTAAATACATTGGGGAAATAAGTCTTACGATTGTAGCGGTCATTTGGGGAAGCGGATTTGTGGCCAGTGCGGTTTCACTGGAGCATTATACGCCATACCAGATTTTAGCGATCCGGTTTTTGATAGGGGTACTTTTGTTAAGTGCTGTATTTTCTAAGAAATTTAAACTGATGAAGAAAAGCACGATTATTAAGGGCTCCATTATCGGAATCTTTTTATACTTGGCATTTGCCCTGCAAACCGTGGGCTTGCAGTATACAACGCCATCAAAAAATGCCTTTCTCACTGCGGTAAATGTGGTGATTGTTCCGTTTATTGCATTTTTTATTTATAAGCGAAAAATGGATAAGTTTGAGCTTTTTGGAGCGATTCTGGCGATTACAGGTGTCGGTGTCATCTCGTTAAAGCTTACGGCTGAAGTGAATTTCGGGGACCTGCTTACCTTGTTGTGTGCGGTAGGATTTGCTTTCCATATTTTCTACACAGCACAGTTTGTAAAAGATGAAGATCCGGTTCTTTTGACCATTGTTCAAATGGCAGTCGCAGCGATTTTAGGAATGATTGTCGTCCTTTTCAAAGGGGAAACAAGCTTTTCGATGAATGTCGAAGGGGTTTCCAATGTGATATATTTGGGTGTTTTCTCGACAACGATTGCGTTTTTGCTACAGACGTTTGCGCAAAAATTTACAACCGAAACAAATGCAGCCATCATTTTATCGACCGAAGCGTTATGGGGGATGGTATTCTCCATCATCCTGTTAAGCGAGGTTATTACCTTGAAAATGATCATTGGAGCACTCCTGATACTTTGCGCCATTATCATTTCCGAAACGAAGCTAAACTTTTTCAAAAAAGAAACGATTGAGGAACCAGTTTCGTAAACCGATATTAGATCTTAGTTTCTGTCACTTAAAATATAAATAAGCCAAAAATATGTTTTATTCATCTTGCATATTTTTGGCTTTTTTTATTAAAAAAGGATATTCTTATCTATTTCGGAAATGATAAAGAAAAACTTTCCAAATGGTGCTAATATGGCTAATCTTTTCAAATCAGTAAAACGTCTTTTAAAGAGAAAATTCACACTAGATGAACAAAAAGACCACCAAAGCGGCCCGGAAAAACGTGAACATCGCAAAGATCAAGCCGAAGACTGGGAGAAGGAGCTTACTAAATCAAAGGATTATCAAAAGAGCTATTATTTTAATCAAAAGTCAGGTAAGAAATTTACTCTTACGTACTTATCTACGCTTGTCGAAGAAAAGGTGATGGATAATAATGCTGTTCCGCCTTTACTCGAGGGCGAGTTTCATCATATAGACGATGTTAAAAAGCTCCTTCCTTTAGCAGATGTTGAATTATCAAGCAGTTTTAAAGATATCCCCGAAAAGCTGCTGAAAGGTTCTGTCATGCTTACCTTGGAAGGGGATAAGGTGTTTGCCTTCATTTCCTCACCAAAACAAATTGTGCGGTCGGTTTCAGCACCCGAGATTGAATTTAGTGTTGTAGGTCCAAAAGAAGCCTTTGTGGAACCCATTGACCAGAACATAAATATGATTCGGAAGCGTTTGCCATTAAAGGAACTCATCATAGAACAATTCATAGTCGGAAAATTATCGTTAACCAAGGTGTGTGTCCTGTATATCGAAGGGGTTACAAATAAGGAAATAATCAATACTGTAAAGCAGCGGATTAGCGATCTTGACAAGGATGAAATCGCAGACAGTTCCTATTTTACTCAAATGATTTCTGATAATGGGAACTCTCCTTTTCCGCAGCTGCTCGACACAGAAAGGCCTGACCGTGTGTCATCCAGCCTGGTTGAGGGGAAAGTCGTTATTTTGGTTGATGGCTCACCCCATGCTTTAATCGGGCCAACCTCTTTGACGGAGTTCTTTAACTCTTTCGAAGATTATTTTCTAAACTGGATTCTCGCAACCTTTATTCGATTAATCCGTTTATTTTCGGTTATCTTCTCGATTATGGTTACACCTCTTTATGTTGCAGTGGTGACTTACCACTATCAAATGATTCCAAAAGACTTATTAATTACGTTAGTTACCTCTAGGCGTGTTGTCCCTTTCCCACCCATACTAGAGGTGTTGTTTTTGGAAGTAACGATTGAACTTCTACGGGAAGCAGGGGCAAGGCTTCCAACCAAGGTCGGCCAGACAATTGGTATCGTGGGCGGTATTGTTTTGGGAACAGCATCAGTGGAAGCGGGGCTTACGAGTAATGTTCTATTAATTTTAATCGCGCTAGCTGCACTCGCTTCCTTTACCACTCCAGTCTATCAAATGAGTAATACCATCAGGATTTTGCGCTTTCCGTTTCTGATCATGGCCGAATTATGGGGATTAGTCGGGATTACGATTGCTTTTTGTTTTTTGCTTACACATCTGCTGCGGCTTACTTCATTAGGCCTTCCGTTTATGGAGCCGATATTCCCTCTAAGATTGAGAGATTTTAAAGATGCCTTATTTCGTCTGCCTTTTAAAAGTCAGGCGAAACGTCCGCAGTATCTAAGGACCGATGATCCCATCCGGTTTAGCAAGAAGAAGGCCAATAAAAAGAAGGACATTGATGAATAAAGGAAGGGAGAAGCAATGATGCAGGGATCCATCCAGGAGAGACTCCAAATATCACCATTTATGGCCGCGTATGTCATTGTTTCGATGCAGATTGGAATAGGAGTCCTTGGTTTTCAGCGCATTATTGCCAAAGATGCCGGCACAGATGCCTGGATATCGGTTATTGGGGCGGGATTAACCATCCACATCATCGTGTGGATGATGTATAAGATTTGTGAGACCGTAAATGGTGATATACTGGATGCCAATGTTTACTTATTTGGAAAAATAATCGGCAATAGCATAAATACCTTTTTTATCTTTTATTATACAGTTACGTGTGCAGGGACACTTGGCGGCCTTTATGAAATTATACGTACTTGGATGTTTCAAAGTTTAAGTCCGTTTTGGTTCGGAGCTGTCTATTTACTTTTAGGAATCTATATTGTTTTCGGAGGCTTTCGGACCGTAGCAGGAACCTCGTTTTTCGGAATGGTTATACCTTTTTATTTACTTTTTTCTTTTGGTTTTGCCTTACAGTACGGGGATTTTACCAACTTGTTGCCGATTATGGACCATTCCTTTATTGAACTAGTAAAAGGCGGCTACCACATGTCACTCAGTTACCTGGGATATGGCATTTTATTGTTTTTTTACCCTTTTATTAAGAACCCTGAACAATCAAAGAAATTTGTTCATATCGGGCTTTTGTCAACCATTTTCATTTACACGGCCTTAGCAGTTATAACCTTTGCCTATTTTCCGCTGGGTTTGCTTGAAAAATCAATATGGGCAACATTGGAAATGTGGAAAATTGTCCGGCTTCCAATAATTGAGAGGTTTGAGTATTTGGGAATTGCCAATTGGACCTTGATTATGCTCCCAAGTATAGCCCTTTCCTTATGGGCAGCCAGCAGAGTGACCAAACGCATTTTTCATATTAATCAAAAAAAATCGGTTATTTTTATTGCGTTGGTGTGTCTGGTTATTGTGGTGCTCATTCCTACTCGTGAAAGACTAAACGTCCTTTTTAACTATACGGCAATTGTTGGGTTTTCCTTAGCTTATATTTACACACCTCTTCTCTATCTTTTACTGCTGATCAAAAAGAAGGTGAAAGCGGAGTGAAAAAATCCTGCCTTATTGTAACGTTACTGTTGTGTTTGACAATCCTGCCTGGATGTGTAGAAAAAAAGGTGATTGATGATGTAAATATTGCCACTGGCATCGGAATTGATAAAAGTGAGAAACAGTTCCTTGGAAGTATCATGATCCCCGTGTTTAAGCCAGACAAGTCATTCGGGAATTTTACTTTTAAGGCCAAAGGAAAAGTGATCCGGGATTTGGTATCTGAAATGCAGAAAAAAGCATCACAGCCAATTGTCAGCGGCAGTCTTGATATTGCCCTTTTTGGAGAGGATGTCGCGCGTGAGGGACTTATTAATACTTTAGACGTCTTTTTGCGGGATCCAAGTGTGGGTGCAAGGGTTCAATTGGCTGTAGTAAATGGGAAAGCGATTGATATTTTTAAAGGAAAATATGGTGACCGTGGAAACGCTCAATACCTGACACAGTTACTAGAACATAATATGGAGCAACAAAATTTGCCTTTAACCAATCTTCATCGATTTTTGGCTGCGTTTTACCAAAAAGGGATGGATCCATATTTACCAATGCTTAAGAAGAGTAGTCGTAATTTAGTGACGATATCTGGATTAGCGCTTTTTAAAGATGAAAAGCTCGTTGACATTCTCCATGAGAATAAAATGTATTATTTCAAGCTCCTTGTAGACCATCACACATTGGGGGTCGTGAAAGTGAAGGAGGCTCATGGAGAATCGACTGTCAAAAGTATTGGGTTAAAGAAAAACATAAGACTGAAAGGAAGGAATCCCTATACATTCTCGATTAAGATTAAATTAAAGGGAGATCTTACCGAGCATCAGGAAAGGATCCTTGAGAAAGGCGAGATTCGAGAAATTGAGAACAAATTGGCACAACAAATCTCAAAGGAATGCAAAATGTTGATTGAGGAATTTCAAAGAAAGAATATTGACCCGGTCGGCTTTGGCCACTTCGCCAAAACAAGGACACGAAATTTTGATTACAAAAAATGGAATGAAGAATATAAAAATGCGAAATTTGAGGTTTCGGCAGATGTTAAATTGATTGGACATGGTGTAGTCGAGTAGCCTTTTTCTGGCAGGTAAAAAGTAACCGCCGTCGATTTGATGGCGGTTATGTTCTTAAACTGAGTTTCTTGTTGCTTTTGGATCAAAATTGGAAGCTACTTGTAATGTAATCATTGATTGATACTGAACATGTACATCGCTGATTGCAAATTTTCTTCGGATTTTGTCAAAAAATGTAAGAATTTGTTCTGATAATTTCGAATGTTTTTCCTTCATTTATTTTCCAGTAATTAGTATGATAAGAATGTTAAATTTTTACGAATAGGGGAGAAGAACAATGAGCCTGGAAACCAACCTTTTTGATATGTGGAAGGATTTCTATTCAAAGTCTACAAATATGTTTGATGAGAGGATCACGGAGAATTTTCCATCACAAGGAATTGCTCAAGTCATGGAAATGAATCTAATGTTCAAAAAAATGATCGATGAAAGTACGGAAAAGTACCTGGAATTAGTAAACATTCCATCGCGTAACGATTTGGCCAGTCTTTCTTCCATGATTGTCAATGTGGATGCAAAAGTTGATAACTTAGAAGAATTGTTGGAAGAAAGCAGCGCAAATCAACCTCATGTTGCCAGCCTCCAAGAGGAAATGGTTTCCATCAAAAAGGATATAAAGAGTCTTGAAAATAAAGTGAATCAAATTCTTGCATTGTTAAAGGCGTCGGAAGGATCAAATTAACAAGTGGAAATACCGGTGCCATGTTTTTATATAAAGACGTGGCTTACATAACGGGTCGACGATTTAAGTCTACAGACGGCCTATATATGTAAATTTCATATAGATGTAAATTATTAATGTGGTTTGTATAACGTTAAAACTGAAAAGGAGTGAGCTGTCATTAGTGTTCCTATGACCAAAGATTGGGAAAAGTACACCAATCTGTACCCTAAAGAATTTCAGCATATACTGAAGCGTGTATACCGGGCTACCCAAGTGCTAACCACCGATGCTGAACCAGAAGTAGCACCAACACCAAAGGAAATCGTTTGGACGAGAAATAAAACGAAGCTTTATCGTTACATTTCTGACCAGCCGAAAAAACACAGAATTCCGTTGCTTATGGTTTACGCGCTCATTAATAAACCATATATACTAGATTTAACAAAAGGCGGCAGCTTAATAGAATATTTGGTTAATCAGGGTTTTGATGTTTACCTTCTGGATTGGGGCACCCCTGGATATGAAGACCGGAATATGAAACTCGATGATTTCATTATGGATTACATCCCGCGGGCTGTAAAAAAAGTGATGAGAAAGTCTAATGTGGAAGAAGTGTCCATTCTTGGGTATTGCATGGGCGGTACAATGACGTCTATTTTTGCAGCATTGCATCCTGAATTGCCTATTCGAAATCTTGTATTTATGACAACTCCGTTTAATTTTGAGAATTCAGGCTCTTACGGCGCCATGCTAAACGAGCAATTTTTTGATCTTGATAAAGTAGTAGACACACTTGGGGTTGTTCCACCTACAATGATCGACTTTGGCAACAAACTAATCAAACCAATGGCAAGCTTCTATGGACCTTATGTCAGTCTTGTGGATCGTGCGGACAATGAAAAGTTCGTAAAAAGTTTTAAGCTGCTTCAAAAATGGTTAAACGATGGCATTCCATTCCCAGGTGAAGCGTATCGTCAGTGGATCAGGGATTTCTACCAGAAAAACAAGCTGATTAAAGGGGAGCTTGTTGTAAGCGGCCAAAAAGTCGATTTGAAGAATATCAAGGCCAATGTCCTTAATCTAGCAGGACAAAACGACATAATTGCCCAGCCGCATATGGTGGAAGCATTAATGGGCGCTATCTCTAGCCAGGATAAACAATACAAGAATTTACCGGTTGGCCATACTTCCATTACCTTTGGCAGTCAGGCAAATAAAATAACGTATCCTACGATTGGCAACTGGTTAGCAGAGCGTTCTAACTAAATATTTCAAGTTTTATTGAATAAAAAAAGAACCGCCGAAAACTGACGGCGGTTCTTTTTACATTTCTATTTACCTGTTAGTTGAGCTTTCTTAACGTCAGCTGTTTTAAGATCGAAGCGATCAGCGTTCATTACCTTAACCCAGGCAGAGACAAAGTCTTTAACAAACTTCTCTTTATTATCATCCTGAGCATAAACTTCAGCAATTGAACGAAGAACCGAGTTTGAACCAAACACGAGATCCACTCTAGTGGCAGTACGTACGACTTCACCCGTTTTGCGTTCGCGTCCCTCATAGACAACTCCATCCACTGGCTTCCAAGCCACGCCCATGTCAAGCAGGTTCACAAAGAAATCGTTCGTAAGTTGGCCGACACGATCAGTAAATACACCGTGTGCAGTGCCGCCGTAGTTTGTGCCCAGAACACGCAAACCGCCAATAAGAACTGTCATTTCAGGTGCAGTTAGGTTTAATAGCTGCGCCTTGTCAATCAGAAGCTCTTCCGGACTTACGCTATACTGCTTCTTTTGGTAGTTGCGGAAACCATCAGCTACAGGCTCCAGCACATCAAAGCTTTCTGCGTCTGTTTGCTCTTGGGTGGAATCGCCGCGTCCAGGCGCAAAAGGAACCGTAACATCAAAGCCTGCATCTTTGGCCGCTTTTTCAATTGCGGCACATCCGCCTAGGACAATTAAATCGGCCAAGCTGACTTCTTTTTCAAATTCCTTTTGAATGCCTTCTAGCACCTGAAGAACTTGAGCCAATTGTTCCGGCTGATTGACTTCCCAATCCTTCTGTGGAGCAAGGCGGATACGGGCACCATTGGCACCACCGCGATGATCGGAGCCGCGGTAAGTGCTCGCAGAAGCCCAAGCAGTTGTTACCAGCTTGCTGACGGTAAGTCCGGAGTCTAAAATTTTAGCTTTAAGCTCAGTTACATCAGCCTCTGTTAAATCGTAATTGCCAGCAGGTACAGGATCTTGCCATATGAAATCTTCTTCTGGAACTTCTGGACCGAGATATCTTGCTTTTGGCCCCATGTCACGGTGTAATAGTTTGAACCAGGCGCGAGCAAATACATCGGCAAATTCTTTCGGATTCTCATAGAAACGACGACCAATCTTCTCGTATTCTGGATCATGACGCAAGGCCATGTCAGCCGTGGTCATCATTGTAGGCACTTTAATCGAAGGATCTTCTACGTCTGGAGCTAGATGCTCCTCAGCAGGGTCGACAATCAGCCACTGCCATGCACCTGCAGGACTCTTTGTCAGCCACCATTCATAGCCAAACAATAGCTCAAAGTAACCATTATCCCATTGTGTCGGATTGGCAGTCCAGGCACCTTCAATGCCACTGGTGATGGTGTCGCGGCCTTTACCCTTGCCATATGAATTTTGCCAGCCCAAGCCCATTGCTTCGATAGGGGCAGCCTCTGGCTCCCGGCCGACATGAGAGGCATCACCTGCACCGTGTGCCTTGCCGAACGTGTGGCCGCCGGCGATAAGGGCAACCGTTTCCTCGTCGTTCATTCCCATTCGGGCAAAGGTTTCACGAATATCCTTGGCACTTGCGATCGGATCTGGCTTCCCGTTCGGGCCTTCTGGGTTGACATAGATAAGCCCCATTTGCACGGCAGCAAGCGGATTCTCAAGCTCACGGTCGCCGGTGTAACGCTTATCGCCTAGCCATTCCGTTTCAGTTCCCCAATAGATATCTTCTTCCGGATGCCAAATGTCTGCACGTCCTGCTCCAAAACCTAAGGTTGGACCGCCCATGTCTTCAATCGCCACATTGCCTGCCATAACGAGCAAGTCAGCCCAAGAAATTTTGTTGCCGTATTTTTGCTTAACTGGCCAAAGAAGTCGTCTGGCTTTATCAAGGCTGGCATTGTCAGGCCAGCTGTTAAGCGGTGCAAAACGTTGGTTGCCTGTTCCGCCGCCGCCGCGTCCGTCACCAATACGGTATGTACCGGCAGCATGCCAGGACATACGGATAAAGAAAGGTCCGTAATGGCCATAATCAGCAGGCCACCAATCCTGACTGATTGTCATAAGCTCGCGAAGATCCTGCTTAAGGGCGGCGTAGTCTAACTTTTTAAATTCTTCCGCGTAATCAAAGTCTTCTCCCATTGGGTTAGATTTTTTATCATGCTGACGGAGAATATTCAAGTTTAACGCGTTGGGCCACCAGTCCCGATTTGTAGTACCGCTAGACTTTACGCTAGTCGCACCGCCATGAAATGGGCAACCCTCGATGTTGCCATTGTTTTTAGTATCCATAATTTTTTTCTCTCCTCCTATGTAAATTTAATAGTATATAATTATGTATCCTAGTTAAAAAACTAAGATACTATAATTTATAATAATTATTAATTAATCATTATAATAATTATTATTTAGCATTATAATAAATTATGAATCTAAATTGAAAGAAATATGTTTGGGAAATGAGGATGAAAATTTTTACAGTATGCTTTAAGTAGGCCAATGATGCTGGTGAAAAGGTTTTCAAAATCATGAAGTTCATAGGTGAAGTAATGAAAATAGTAGACGATCGTCGCTATAATTGAATGGATGAAAATATGTGGGAAAATTTAAAATTTTCCTGTACTTCCATTATAATGAAATAAACAGAGATAAGGCAAGTCTTATGGGATAATCGATTAGAAATCCTGAAAATAATAAAAGTTGCTCGAAAAATCCTTTAAATCAAGGAATCCGAACAACTTATGCAAATTAAAATTACTCTACAGAGATACTAGTACAATCTGGGTTTACCATTACTATTTTCTTTTCTTGAGTTCTTCTTTATCCGGAAAGTCATAACGCTTATGGTTCGAATCGCCTTCACCTTTTTCATTAGACTTTTGTCCGCCTAATTGTACGTTCTGGTAAATCTTTGTGTTTTCACCCATGTTTATCACCTCCAAAGCTATATTCTGTTCAAATGATTCTCATTTATGTTTTGCATGCAGTCGAATTTTATGAATCACGGAACAATTTCAAAAACAGTGCCTTGATTAAAATTCGTCACGGTCATCGAGCCATAAACACCTAAATACAGTCTGGTCTGCCCCCGATTTGTTCCCAAGCTGACATAATAAGCAGATTGTGAACCAAAAGGATCATCGGGTTCAATTACGCTAAAATCATTTAGTCTGCCATCCGCTCTTACCCTGGTATAAGCTAATACCCCCCTAGTAGGAGACCCCGATTCTCCTCTCCGCGCAATATCCGTAAACACAACGCCTCCCGTCAAAGCGGGGATTCCAGTGCCCATATAGGGCTGCACACCAGTAAGTGCGGTTCCGGCAAACTTATCGGCCCGGAGATCCCGATGAAAATAACTAGTTAAAGGCGGAAGACGTCTCGGTGCGGTTACCACCACTTCATTGTAATAGGCAATCGTTTTAGCATCAGAAGTTTGGTTTTCAGGGCATGGCCTGATAATCGGAGTAGGAAAAGTGCCTTCCCATCCGCGCCAGCCCAAGTTTATTAACCCTTCCTCGATAGATTCGATATTCCTTAAAGAAGCGTTGACAAGCTGTTTAACCGGAAAAGGTTTATAATGAACGAATGAAAAAATTGATTCTACCAGTTCCTGGCCGACTTGTCCTGCATATTTGACATACTGATTATAAAATCTTTGATAGGAAATGCCTGGTATATTTCGGACCCCTTTGGCTATGACCGTAAGCGTTTCCTGAATGGGGAGGGGGAGTTCATCAAAACGGGTGACGATAGGTGGATTAGAGATAAATGTATTCTTAACCACATCAATTTCGATAATCTTACCGGCGATTTCTAGATTATCCTGGCTTAAATTAAATGGATCAAAGCCTGATCCGCCATCACCGGTTGTTAACACAAGTTTTCCCGTTTCAGGCGAAAAGTTTAAGCTATTGACACCATTATGATTCATAAATGGTCTTCTTAAGTTAAGCAATGTCCGTCGTTTTTGCGGCTGGCCATTATCTTGCAAAATCCACTCTTCCACTGTATCAATATGATCAAATTGGGTTTCTCGATTTGTCCACCTTAGGTTTAAGGTGTTTGGATCACACGGGTTAGGCTCAAAAGAAGCAGTCAGAGAACCCGGTCCTTGCGATCTGACAACTGAATAATGAAGATAAAATAGGCCGTTATAAGTAAATTGGGGATGAAACGCTAGTCCCAGCAAGCCCCGTTCATCATAACCGCCGTTGGAAGTGCCTAGTTTAATGATTCGCGGGCGAATATCTAAAAAGGACTTGATCACGCCATTGTCTATGTAATAAATCTCGCCAACTTGGGTGGCAATAAATAATCTTTCAACAGAGTCACCCGGGAGGATCGCTGTTTTCAAAACCGTCGGTAAATTGATGTTGCTAACGATGGGCCGTAGCCGAACTTTAACTTTTATCACCTAACTTTCCACTCCTTTTTATGGTATTCTTTTTTTTAGAATATGAGTAGAAGTGTTCCATTAGTACAGATTAGGCTATCCAAGCTGTTCCTATCGAACGAACTATTGGGATAAAAAGTATGATGAATGGCGAGGTAATATGATGAGGAACATAAAAGTCGGTGTAATTGGAATCGGTCATATGGGCAGGACCTATGCGCTTCAATTGGATAAGGGCCTGATAGAGGGTGCAGTGTTAACGGCGGTTTGCGGCCGAAATCAGCAGCTTGCTGATATGAAAGAGCAAGTGACAGGAAATGTCCAATATTACCAAGATGAAGATGCATTTTTTCAAGAATCAGGGATTGATGCGGTGATTATTGCGACACCCCATTTTAGTCATCCAGAATTAGCCACAAAGGCATTTGCCAACGGGATACATGTTCTCGTTGAAAAACCGGCAGGGGTCTATAGCAAGCATGTCATCGAAATGAATGAGGCGGCCGAAGAGAGCGGCAAGGTATTTTCGATTATGCTAAATCAACGGACAAACCCGCTCTATCAAAAATTACGGGAACTGATTCATGCGGGGGAACTGGGGGAAATAAAACGGACCAATTGGGTCATCACAGATTGGTACCGGTCCCAAAGCTATTACGATTTAAGCAGCTGGAGAGCGACTTGGAAAGGGGAGGGGGGCGGCGTTTTGTTAAACCAAGCTCCACACCAACTGGACTTGTGGCAATGGATAACCGGCCTTGAAATAAAGCGTGTTCATGCATTCTGTCACTATGGCAAATATCATGATATTGAAGTGGAAGATGATGTGACTGCCTATGTGGAGTATGGAAATGGGGCGACAGGCGTATTTATCGCTTCAACCGGGGAAGCTCCTGGAACGAATCGCTTTGAAATCGCCGGCGACCGCGGAAAAATGGTAGTAGAAAATAACGCCCTAACTTTTTACAAACTGGCACAATCAGAACGAGAATTTAACGCCACATATAAAGGCGGCTTTGGAATGCCGGAATCCAATAGAATTGATGTACCAGTGGATGGTAATAATCCAGGCCATCTAGGAATCATTCAAAATTGGATCCATGCCATTGTGCAAGGAACACCTCTGCTTGCACCTGGTGAAGATGGGTTACATAGTGTAGAAATTGCCAATGCGATTTATTTGTCATCCTGGATGAACCAGAGCGTTGATTTCCCTGTAAATGCGGATCTTTACTACGAAAAATTACAAGAAAAAATCAGACAATCGTCGAAATGAGCGGGATTGATCAAATAGGTCAAAAAAGTGCCCATATGCTTTAGGGCACTTTTTTTGTTTAACTTTTAGCTTTGTTATATCTATTGGACTATTTGAGGTCGTTATATTCTTTTTTCAGTTCGTCAGCAGTTTTGTCAATCTGCTCTCCCCAATGGTCGTTGATCCTATTAAAAACAACCTTACCCTCCTGGTCCATCATTGCGTAGCCCCTATAAGCGACATCACCATTTTTCATCCCCATAAGTTCAATTAATTCAAAATTCGGATCGGAAACAAAGGTGAGGCTGTGACCATAATTTTCTTCCAGTTGTTTATATAATTGGTATTGTTCTTCCGGTGAATCCTTGCTAATAATGTACATTTGAACATCCATGTCTTCAAACTTATCGAGATTTCCATGCAACTGAACCAGCTGCTGTGCACAAAGTCCTCAGGTATAGGACGTAATAAAAAAGAATACCGTCGGTTTTTCTTGAGGAAATGTTACTTCGTCCAGGTCCTGATTTAATAATGTAACGGGCTCGCTGAGTGTTTTTTGTCCGCACGCAGATAATAGAAGAAAGGATGCGAGGAACAATATCCATATTTTCGGCTTCATGTTAAACTCCTTACTATCATGATTTAAGGCAATATCCCTATAATTGTAGTGTAAACCTAATCATCTATCAATATCATTGCTTTATGCCGAAAAGGGCCTGTTCCTCCTGCTTTTTTAACATGCGCAGGAAGTACAGGCCCCCAAAATTAGGCTAGCACAAAATGCCCGGGTTTCACCTCTTGCAAAGCATATTGACTGAAATCAAAACGAGGCATTTCCGGCATTTCTTGCTTTAGTTTGTTCGTCTCGACTGCAGGGTCGGGAACCGGAACAGCAGCCAGCAGCGATTTCGTGTACGGATGGAGCGGATTGCTGTATAGCTCTTCACTTTCAGCAAGTTCAATAATTTTTCCGGCATTCATCACAGCCACACGGTCGCTGATGTGTTTGACCATCGAAAGATCGTGGGCGATAAATAAGTAGGTCAGCCCTAGCTTTTTCTGCAGGTCTTTTAATAAGTCCACGATTTGAGCCTGCAAGGATACGTCCAACGCAGATAACGGTTCATCACATACAATGAATTTCGGATTAACCGCAAGCGCTCGGGCAATTCCGATCCGCTGCCGCTGACCGCCTGAAAATTCATGTGGGAATCGATCCGCATGTTCTTTTTCCAACCCGACAAGTTCCAATAACTCGTTAACTCGTTCTCTTCGTTCGGCTTTGTTTTTTACCAATTTATGAATATCCAAGGGATGTCCGATAATATCCAGCACCTTCATGCGTGGATTAAGTGAAGCATAAGGATCTTGGAAAATAATCTGAATTTCCTTGCGCAGCTGCTTCAATTCTTTCTTATTTAATCGGTTGACCGCCATCCCCTTATAAAGGATTTCTCCTTCCGTTGCCTCTTGCAAACGTAATAACAGTCTGCCGGTTGTCGATTTTCCAGAGCCGGATTCCCCAACGAGCCCTAGCGTTTCACCTGGCTGTATCGAAAAACTAATCGAGTCTACCGCTTTTAACGTTCTTCCGCCGCCAAGCGGATAGACTTGTTTTAATTTCCGTACCTCAATTAACGGGCGTCCCGGATTGATATCTTCGGGTAAAGCGATATTACCCTTGGGATGTTTCTTTTCATCTAACCGAGGCAGGGCGTTCAAAAGCTTTTTAGTATAAGGATGCTCCGGTGAGGAGAAAATCTTATCCGTGGTATTCCTTTCGACGATTTCGCCATTTTTCATGACAACAACCCGGTCACACATCCCGGCAACAACCCCTAAATCATGGGTAATTAAGATGATCGATGTGCCAAACTGCTTTTGCATTTTTTTCATTAACCGTAAAATCTGCGCTTGAATCGTGACATCGAGAGCGGTAGTCGGCTCATCGGCAATCAATAGCTTTGGCCGGCAGGTGAGTGCCATGGCAATCATGGCCCGTTGCCTCATACCTCCTGAAAACTCATGCGGGTATTGATCGTAGCGTTCTTCCGGGTTTTTTATGCCGACGAGTTTTAACATTTCGATAGATTCTTTCCTCGCTTCTTTTACGGAAAGCCCCTGATGTTTGATTAAGACTTCATCGATTTGTTTACCTACTTTAATGGTAGGGTTTAATGACGACATCGGATCCTGAAAAATCATACTGATTTCTTTACCGCGGATTTTTTCCATTTCACTATCTATAAAAGTAGAGATAAGTTTTCCGTCAAATTCAATCGAGCCTTCTGTCATCAAGGCCGGGGGAGAAGGAAGCAGCTGCATGATTGTCCTAGCCGTCACACTTTTCCCAGAACCGGATTCACCCACAATCCCGAGTGTTTCTCCTTTGCGGACATCAAAAGTAACCCCTTTGACCGCTTCGAAAACTTCATGATTAGACAGGAAAGAGATATGCAAATTGTTGACTGATAATAATTTGTCCATGTCGAATAGCCTCAATTTCTAGTAGTAATATTATTGTATTTTTTTAAGTTGACATATAATCATTTTATTAATATACTTTTCACTGTTACATATAATATATACTAAACTACTCGGAATTATCAACAATAAAAAATGTCCTAAGGGGGTGAGTATTTGCTTTCGGAAAAGGGTCAAAAAAATGAACAAACACCGTTTCGTTTTGAAAAGAATTATTTAGGAATCATAAAACAGCCATTATTCAAGTACTTATTGATCCTGCTCGGACTTCCTGTTCATATGGTGACCTGGCTCATTTATCAACTTAAGTATAAACCTTCATCCTATGGGCATTTACTCCAAAAAGAGAAAAAAGCAGTGCAACAGTCTCCTGTATACGACCAATGGATTGACCGTTATGAAGATCAATACAAAAGTAAAATGCACTATTTTAATAAATCGATAGATGAGCAAGAGATGCGCCGTGAAGCTAGAAAACTAGCGGATATACAAGCTGAGGAAATGGCTAAAGCTCGTTTGTCAGAGGAAAATATCAAAGATGCCGCCTATCTGCCATTCTTTGGAGAGCGTTTAAGAAATCCAGCCTTCGTTAAGGTTAGTTTTATACCGGGAATCTTAATGTATTTGTTCTTATGGGGCTATTCAAGACCGATGCTCCGATATATACTCGAACGGCTAGTGATGACGATTTTCGTTATTATATCGGTAGCCATCTTCGTCTTTACGATTTTATATTTTTCACCGTCAGATCCGGCAGCGAACATTCTGGGTGAGGCAGCTACGATGGAGCAGCGACAAGAATTTAATCATCAATACGGTCTCGATCAACCGTATTTGGTGCAACTTGCTGATGCAGTCAAAGGAATTATCACCTTTGACTTAGGGTTTTCCTACACAGGAAATGAGAACATTGCAGCAAGCATCGCCAATAAGTTCCCCATTACATTAATAATCGCGGTATGTTCCTTGTTGATGGCCGTCGTGGTGGCGATTCCAATCGGCATCATTTCTGCAGCGAAACGGAATTCCATCTGGGACTACAGTTTTATGTTTATTGCACTAATCGGGTTGTCGATTCCGAATTTTTGGCAGGGATTGGTTTTCATTCTGAACTTCTCGATTAAATGGCATTTGTTGCCGGCAACCTATTCACCGAATGATTGGCTGTCGATCATCATGCCGGTCATGGTCCTTGGTACAGGACTGACGGCATCGATTGCTCGGATGACACGTTCATCCATACTTGAAGTCATCAATGAAGATTACATCGTGACGGCGAAGGCGAAAGGGCTTAAGCCTAGAAAAATTCTAATCCAGCACGCCCTAAGGAATGCGATGATTCCAATCATTACGGTGATTGGCTTGCAGTTTGGAGGAATGCTCGGCGGCGCTGCCGTTACGGAGAAGGTCTTCAATATTAGCGGTCTCGGAAGCTTTATCGTCGATAAACAATTTGTTCCGGACACTCCATCGATTTTAGCAGGGGTTGTCTATATTGCGATTACGATCTCTCTTGTAAACCTTGTGGTTGATATTATCTATGCTTTATTAAATCCGAGAATCCGTTCTCAGATGAAAAGTTCTTAAGAGGTGAATGGAGTGACAACACAACAGGAGTTTGCCCTAAAACAATCACAACAATATAAGAATGCAAATTTTTCAGTGTGCCTTTCATTCGCATTAACCTTGCTCTTCCTCTTTAATGCTTATGATTTTGCACAAGGGACCTGGAATTTCGTCTGGGGAATCGTAACGGCTGCTTATTTTGTTATATCCATCCTGCAAGGGGCCATTGCCCTGCTTCTAAAAAAAGATTTATTGACTTATGGGGCGATCCAGAAACGCACAAGACTACTGAGTGCTGTTCAACTGCTCAGTTTATTTGCAGGGAATCTTTTTACTGCGGCATTTGCCTTTCGAATGTTGAAAAAGAAGGATTCGATTGAGTATACCCTTGCTTACTATATGTTCCTGACACAATTTCTGGTTTTCGCGATTTCCCTGTTCAATTTGTTTAAACCATATGTGTCAAATCTATTCATGCCCGCGATGATCCTGCTAATCTTCGCAATGGTAATTGAACTCTTTTTGGTCATCATCCTGGCAAAAACGGATGTAGAACAGGGTGTAAAGCCATTATTGAAATGGCTGGGCATCATCGTTTTTTTGACTGGTTTAACTGGGAATGTCTTTGGTTTGATTCTAGGTTATAGCTTGGTGATGAAATCACGAAGCAATGATGCCTCGACCATCGATAAGTGGAATCAATTCTGGATGAGCATGACGAACAACTTTACGGCCATGCTGGGCTTTTTATTCGTGTTTTTAATGTTGGCGATCTCAATCGCCAGCTACGGAACCTTTGTCAGTTCCTTTGCGACAGAAAACGACTACGGTGCACTCCTTTTGGAACCGAGCTTGGCACATCCCTTTGGTACCGATAATTTCGGTAGGGATGTTTTCTCCAGAATCGTTTTCGGTGCGCGGATTTCCTTGGTGGTAGGTTTGTTGACGACCTTGATCCCACTTGTCATTGGTGGTTTTTTAGGAGCCATCTCGGGCTACTATCAAAAATCGATAGATAATATCATCATGCGTTGCCTTGATGTGTTATATGCCGTCCCAGGCATTTTGCTGGCGATTGCGATTATTGCGGCATTTGGATCGAGTACCTTTAACTTAATCATAGCATTAAGCGTCGGCTCGATTCCGACATATGCACGAACGATGCGGGCGAATGTCTTGATTGTTTCCAATCTTGAATTCGTTGAGGCAGCCAAAGCATTAGGTGAAAACGAATGGAAAATTATTTTTAAACAGATTGTTCCAAATGCGTTTGCGCCAATGATTGTGAAAGCTTCGTTAACTATTGGCAGTGCTGTTATTGCGACAAGCTCCTTAAGTTTTTTAGGCTTGGGAGTGGAACCGCATATTCCGGAATGGGGAAATATATTAAAAATCGGCAGTATGTATCTGGAAACCAATCCACATTTAGCCATTTTCCCTGGAATAGCCATTATTCTGTTGGTCCTTTCCTTTAACTTCCTGGGGGATGGTTTACGGGATGCGTTGGATCCAAAGTTAGATTCGTAGATTTATTTTTTTTAATAGATCACTTTTAAAAAAATCACAACGGAGGTTGAACAGAAATGAAGAGATTAGGTTTTCTGCTAGCAGCATTCATGTTATTTATCACAGGCTGCGTTAAAACTGAATCAGATGTAAAAGATGATGCTAAATCAGCTCCAAAAGGGAAAGCACCAACGATTGAAATTTTAGGGATGTCTACAAGCGAAGATAGTATGAACATCTTGCGAGACCAACTGACTAAAAATGGTTTTGAGGTAAAGCTAAATATCCAACCGGATTACGGCAGCTTTACGGCTCAAAAAGAAGCTGGTAACTACGATTTATCGGTAAATAGCTGGACAACCGTAACAGGTAACCCTGATTATGCCGTTCGTTCATTATTTACTTCAGACGGTGACAATAGCTTATTTGCTGATAAAAAAGCGGATGAGTTAGTAGGCAAAGCGGCTAAACAATTACCTAAAGAATACCAAAAAACATACAAAGAATTAGAACAACACGTGGTTTTAGACAATGCCTACATTGTACCGATGTTTACTTCCTATAAAGCTCAAGCGGTTAACAACCAAGTAGTGAATGAATCAACTGTCCGTTTGCCAAAATCAAGGGCACAGGTTTGGGAAAAATACGACTTCGTCGACCCATCCAAACGCGCTAGCCAGCCGTTGATCGTTCATCAGCAGATTGCTTCTTTAACATCTTTAGACCCGATTAAAGGGAATGACGGTTCAATCAACACGTTAAATACAAACATGTATGTACGTTTGGTAAACCTAACTGACGATGACAAGGTTGTATCTGATGGTTCACTTTCTTTAAATCACGCGATTGCTGAAGGAAGCAAAGACTACTACTTCCTGCTGCGCGATGATATTCATTTCGCGGCTGTTAACAACAAAAAAGCGGTAGATACGGGTGAACGTGTTGGGGCAGAAGATGTAGTCTTTTCTCTGAACCGTGCGAAGGATCAAAAATCTGTTCCGGACCATCGTACTTACAGTCTGCATGAAAATATGGACTCCATCTCCATCATTAACGATTTAAGCGAGCTTGATGGAAAAACAGCAGATGGAAAAACCATCCGTAAAGCATTAGAAGCAGGAATTAATGGAGAAATTAAGCAATTAGTTACCGACAAAACGCAAGCAAATAACGAGTCTGGTGCGTACCAAGTCGTAAAAATAACAACTGTGAATCCATTCCCGCAGGTATTGAACTATCTGGCTCACCAATCTGCCGGCATTGTTTCGAAAAAACAAGTGGAAAGCATCAATACCTATGATGTAGCAAACTTTGATATCAACAAAGATGTGCCATATGGCGACCAAAGAACGATAACAGAAGGTGCAAGCTACAACAATCACCTTTATGCTAGCGGTCCATATATTTTAACTTATAAAAATGATTATGAAGCTCATTTTGTAAAAAATCCTGCTTACATGCCGGGTACTGAAAATGAAGCAAAAGTAAATGAAATTGTTGTGAAATTCATCCAAGATGCAGACAGTGCTTTATCTGCACTGCGGAACGGTGAAATTCATATCTTCAATGGTGTGCCGGAAACAAAATATAATCTTGTAAAAGAAGATAAAAAATTAACGCTGCAACAAAACAAGAGTAACGGGGTTTCCTACCTTGCCTTCAACATGAAAGGACGCGAAGTTTCTAAAAGCGTGGCATTACGTAAAGCTATTCTTTACTCTGTAAACCAAGATGAATTCATTAGCTTCTACCAAGGAAACAAGATGAAGGCTGTTTCGACGGTAAGTCCTCTAGTCGACACTGGTTTAAAAGTGGTGGCAGACAGCAAAAAAGCGAAAGAATTCTTAAATGAATATTTGAGCAATAAATAATTGATTTATTAGCCGAAAATATGCATGCTTTTATTGTTGCATATTTTCGGCTTTTTTATATTTAATGCGGGCATTGGCGACCGAAATCATAGAGATAGTAAAAATATAGAAAAAGTCTATGACTATGTTAAAAAGGAAATAAGAGAAATTATTGATGATAGTAAGGAGCTGCATATTTACATGACAATACAAATAAACCAGTGTAACCTTGGGGATTTGCGCACTCTTCAAGAAATAAGTATTGAAACTTTTAACGAGACATTTAAGGATCAGAATTCACCTGAAAATATGGATGCCTATTTGGAAAGGGCATTTAACTTAAACCAATTAGAAAAAGAATTATCCAATAGTTCATCGCGATTCTTTTTTGTCTATTTTAACAATGAACTTGCAGGCTATATAAAGGTCAATATCGATGATGCCCAGTCCGAAGAAATGGGCAATGAATCACTTGAAGTCGAGAGGATTTACATAAAGAGCAAATTTCAAAAGCATGGTCTAGGTAAAGTTCTGTTAAATAAAGCGATAGAAATTGCGACGGAACGCAATAAAAAGAAAATCTGGCTAGGCGTATGGGAAAAAAATGAAAATGCCCTTGCTTTTTATAAGAGATTGGGATTTGTTCAAACAAGTGCTCACTCTTTTTATATGGGGGATGAAGAACAAACGGACTTTATCATGACCAAAATACTCAATTAAGTTTTTAAAGGGCAGATAATTATATCAAATACTAATATTAAGCATAGTGTTCGATTTATAATGATAAACAAGAAATTGTAGCTAAATCGAAAGCAATCATATTTCGCACAAACTTAAAATAAGCCTGAGTTCCATACGGAGCTAGGCTATTTTTTTTGAAAAAAACACCGAAAATACGGGACAAATATTAATTTTCAGTTAAATGATACAAAAAAAACCATACACTTTTCGAAAGACGTTCCGCTGGGCGTGTTATCACATTGGTTATCATTGAGTTTGCTTCATATCCATCCCAATACTTTAACATGCCACAAGAAAGCTCCAACTCCACCGCAGATTTTAAGACGACGCCATATCCCATTCCTTTGATAACAAACTGCTTTACTGCCTCCGTTGAAAACAGTATCTTTGTCTCCAGCTTATCTATTAAATAAGGAATGTCAGAAGAGATAAATATAGTTTTTGAATCGATCGGAAATGGAGGCTGTACTCCTATTAATCGATCTTCGGAAATTTTACTTACTCTTAGTGAAAAATGATCCACCGGAGGCGTTAAGGTGATCCCGATATCAATATTCCCGGTTTTAACTAAACCTTCAATGTCCTGATCTTCTCTAATTTCCAAATCGACAGTAATATTGGAATGACTTTGATTAAAGGAAAGGATCATTTTGGGTAATAAATAGGTCCCCAATACTTGCGAAGTACCGACAACAATTCTCCCCCGGCTGCCTTCCTGAAACTCCTCCATTGCTCGATATACTTGCGCCTCTAAAGACAGGATTGTCTCAGCATATTCCAGTAAGGTCAAACCACCGTCTGTGGCTGCAATATTTCTCCCAACTACGGTATATAAGTGGACGCCTACATCCTGTTCAAGCCGTTTTAGCATCATTGAGATCGCTGGTTGGCTGACATGGATTTCTTTTGCTACTTGGCTAATATTCCCCATTTCCATAACTCTCTTAAAAACAGATAAATGATGGGTATTCATAAAATATCACACCTATAATACTTTAGTTATACTATTATAAAAATAATTATATTTGTATTATACCTTTTTCGCTGTCAAAATAAAATTATTGAGTGAAAGGAGCATAAAAGATGAACCTAAAAGAAATAAAAACTCATTTCCCGATTTTGAACCAGTCTGTTAATGGACACCGTTTAGTATATCTTGATAACGCTGCCACCTCACAAAAGCCGAAAGCCGTAATTGATGCATTGGAAACCTACTATCGAACTTACAATGCAAATCCACACAGAGGGGTCCATACTTTAGGGGTGAAAGCAACAGATGCCTACGAAGATGCAAGGGAAAAAGTAAAAACGTTTATAAACGCAAAGAAAACGGAAGAAATTATTTTTACACGAGGAACGACTTCTTCGTTAAATTTGGTGGCTCAAAGTTATGTGGGGGAATTTCTCAAAGAGGGCGATGAAATTTTAATTACCGAGATGGAGCATCATAGCAATCTGATCCCCTGGCAGCAGGCGGCTAAAAAAATTGGGGCGGTATTAAAGTATATTCCTCTGTCATCAGATGGAATGGTCGATTTGAACAATGTAAAGAAATCGATCACCGCTAAAACAAAATTTATTTCAATTACACATGTTTCAAATGTATTAGGAACCATTAATCCGATAAAAGAAATCGCCAAGCTGGCACATCAACAAGGCGCAGTCATTTGCGTCGATGCCGCCCAAAGCGTTTCCCATCTTGAGGTAGATGTCCAAGACCTTGATTGTGATTTCCTGGCTTTTTCTGGGCACAAAATGATGGGACCAACTGGAATTGGCGTGTTATATGGCAAAAAAGAACTATTAGAGGCAATGCCTCCAGTTGAATTTGGGGGAGAAATGATTGATTTTGTCGAGTTGTATGACTCTACTTGGAAAGAGCTTCCCTGGAAGTTTGAAGGCGGCACACCAATCGTTGCGGGAGCTATCGGTCTTGGGGCTGCCATCGATTTTTTGGGGCAAATTGAACTGGAAACTATTCGACTTCACGAAAGAACACTAACCAGCTATGCGTTGGAACAACTGTCCACCATTGAAGGGATTTCCATCTATGGGCCAAAAGACACTGAACAAAGAGGTGGATTGATTACATTCAATGTTGATCATGTTCACCCTCATGATTTGGCAACCGTTTTGGATTCAGAGGGAATCGCCATTCGCGCTGGACACCACTGCTGCCAGCCATTAATGAAATGGTTAAATGTATCGGCAACGGCCCGTGCTAGTTTTTATTTCTACAATACGGAGGAAGACGTTGATTCACTTATTAATGGAATAAAAACAGCAAAAGCCTATTTTGAAGAGGCATTTGTACTGTAATGCAGCAACACGTCTAAGATCTTTTGATAAAAGTTCACGAAATCTAAATATTTAACGCTTGCCAGCAGCATTTGTCCATTGAAAAAAAGTTTTATAATGAAGGTAATCGATTTTTTTCATGGAAATGGAGTTGGCAAGCACATGAAGCATGTTGTCATTACTGGGAGCACTAGAGGTATTGGCTATGGATTAGCTCGGGAATTTTTATTGACAGGATGTCGGGTCATGATCAATGGACAATCACAGGAAAGTGTTGATACTGCATTGGATAGTCTTAGAAAGATTATTTCAGGTACAGTGGAAGGGTTTGCAGGAACGGCCGCCAAACGGGATGAATTGGAGCAATTATGGAATTACGCCGAGCAAAAGTTCCGTACGATTGATATTTGGATTAATAATGCCGGAATTGACCAGGAGCGAAAGTTCTTTTGGGAATTGGACAAAGAGGCGTACGATCAGGTTATTCATACCAATCTTAAAGGTGTCATGAATGGCTGCCATGTAGCGTTTAATCATATGTTAAAACAGGGCTATGGCCAGATTTTTAACATGGAGGGCTTTGGCAGCAATGGTATGATGCGCGAAAAGATGACGTTGTATGGAACGTCAAAAAGTGCCGTCAGCTATTTTACCCGCTCTTTGGCAATTGAGGCCAAGCAGACAAATATAAAAGTCGGTACGCTAAGTCCCGGGATGGTCGCCACAGATTTTTTACGAAAATCGCTTGATGACCACAATCGGAAGATTTTCAACATCTTGGGTGACAAGGTCGAACCGGTCACGAAATTCCTTGCCGAGAAAGTGCTTGAAAACCAGGACAATGATGCAAAAATCCAGTGGTTGACCAAACCGAAGGTCATGTGGCGGTTTGCCAGCTCGATGTTTACTAAGCGGGATATTTTTAATTAATGTTAATTTTGTTCTAGTAGCAAAAATCCTTAGATTAATTTCTAAGGGTTTTTTGTTTCAATCATATAGATGACTAAAGGTTTTGAATGAAGAGAACATCCCATTGGGTCAGCCTTATTTTGCTGGCATTTTATTACCTAAATGGCAGATGGGAATAAATATATCCTAAATTTGGAAACCTATTATAAATGGTTCCTGTAGGTGAATTTATGAATAACTACACAAACGACAACACCGCCAGAAGGTATAAAGCCCATGTTAGTATTTTAGGAACTACACAACTGCATTTGAGAAATCCTTATATTATTGCTTGGTGGTCCGCAGCGTTTCCAGGATTCGGGCACATGCTTTTATCTAAATATCTTAGAGGATATGCATTATTTATTTGGGAAGTTTTCGTTAATATTAAAGCCCATGTTAATTCAGCCATGATTTATTCCTTTCAAGGGAATATTGACAGGGCAAAAGAGGTAATAGATACAAGCTGGCTTCTTATGTATATCCCTGTTTACCTTTTCGGTATTTGGGACAGTTATCGTACAACAGTTGATATGAACAAGGTCTATCTTTTAGCCGAGCGAGAGGAACACCGTTTTAATACATTTTCATTAGGAACATTAGAGATTAACTACCTAGATAAACGAAATCCCGTCATTTCAGTCATGTGGTCTTTGTTCGTGCCTGGTCTAGGACAACTATATATACATAGGATTTTAACCGCTGTATTTGTCATCATATGGTTAGTGGTGTTTTTTTACTATTCGCATGTTCAGGAGGCGGTCGTACTCTTGTTTTTAGGTAAAATCAAAGAAGCAACCTCTGTTTTAGAGCCTGAATGGCTCCTTTTTCTCCCTTCGCATTATGGGTTTGCTATATATGATTCTTATATTAATACGGTTGAGAATAACAAACTTTTCGAGAAAGAGTTAAGGTCCCACTTAACCAAGAATTATCAATCGGAGGGTTTCAAAATACTAAAAGGACAAAAAGTGAAGTGATCGATGTGCAGCTATTTTCAACATTTGAAACCACTGGATTTTTAGAAATGGCCATTTCAACTTTAGAAAAAAGAGGAATAAAAAAAGAAAGTATTTTTGCTATCCCTTTGGATAATAGAGCAGAAGACCGTAAAATCATTGATAATCTTCATCGCTCAGATGGAACAAGCCTGATTGATATTGGAATGGGGCTTGCAACTGCTTTTTCAGTTATTGGAGCAAGTATTGGGTTTACATTAGCCTGGGGACCCATTTATTGGGGACTGATAGGTGCCTTTGTTGGGTTTGTTTTAGGATTTGCGATTCGGCTTTTCATGGAATTGGTTATAAAGAAAAAGAAAAGAGTTTTAAATGGAAAACGCTCGGAAGTAATCTTAATTGTTGATTGTAAAGAATCGCAAGTTGATTTAATAGAAGAAATACTTTGGAGCCATTTTGCATTAGGAGTTGCAAAAGTAAAATGAATGAATCGATATTTGTAGAACATATATAAACATAAACTCTTGAAGTGTACTCTAGCAAAAGGGTATGCTTTTTTTATCTTGCAAAAAGAGAAAGGGACTAATAAAATGAAATGTTTTTCAATTGATTTAGACGGTACGTTACTGAATTCAAACCATGAAATAACGGAAGAGAATTTCATGGTTTTACAGGACTTGCATCAACAAGGGCATAGCCTTATTATCAATACGGGCCGGGCTTATGAAGATGTCATTAAATTTGATGCCGTGCGCCGGCTGGAACTCCCAGTTATTAGTATTAATGGAACGGTTCTATATTCGAAAACAAGAGATGTCCTGTACGAAGCCTCTTTGCCGATTTCCATCTATAAAGATTTGATGCCAATTTTAAAGGAAATCGGTGTATGGATCATGGTCTACACCAATCAGGGCGGCTTTCCATGCCGAAATCCCGAGATTCAAGATAAAAGTCCTGAAGAAATCTCACCGATCTTCCGAAATTATGATTACGATCAAATCCTTGAAAAAGAAAATCTAAAAATTTATAAAGTCATGGCTGTATCACGAGTGGATCAGCAAGAGAAAATTGATCAAGTAAAAAAAGCCGTCGAGGGAAAATTTGATATGTCAATGGCTTCTTCGCATCCGAATAATGTGGAGTTTACCTCGATCGATGCGAATAAAGGAGCCGCTTTGCTGCGGTACCAAGAGTTGGTGAACCAAAAATTTGATGAGATTTTTGCATTTGGTGACGGGGGAAATGACCTTGATCAATTCAAAGTGGCCACTACCTCTGTAGCAATGGGTAACGCCCCTTTCTGGATTCAGCAGGAAGCGGATATGATTACGAAGACAAATGATGAAAATGGGTTTTCTTATGCAGTCCGCCACTTATTAAACATTTAACAATGATACTCGCTCGAAATCTTTAAAAGAGAAAAGTACTTTGACTAAACTTGGCGTGTTTCCAAAGAAATACGCTTTTTTCATTTGACAGATTACCAAAAATGCTTCATTAAGCTTGCAATATCGTTTAGAAAATAAACAGGAAAAAAATATATTTTTCTAGAAAAGAAAAATATTGACTCTCCATGATAATTCGTGTTAAAATAAAAAATTTGATAAAAATAGCCATGTGTGATACAATTAAACAGGTATTAAATTTGGAGGTGCTGTAGTTGTTTCAAGTTGGCGATTTCATTGTTTATCCGATGCAGGGAGCCGGAGTGATTGAGGCTATTGAAGAAAAGGAAATCTTAGGTGAGAAACAACAGTATTATGTGATTAATATTCCTAGCAGTAAAATGGAAGTCATGGTTCCTATTGGTAAGGAAAAAAAATCACGGATTCGTTTAGTATCGGATAATGTTACGCTTGAAAAGGTATTGCATAATTTTTATTATGGGCAAACCGATACCAATCTTTCCATGAAAGAAAGGTACAAAATAAACCTGGAAAAATTTAAAACGGGCGATATTCAAGAGTGTGCTGAAGTGGTACGGGACCTAATGCGCATAAATAAAAAGAAGTCACTTAATCAAAGTGAAAAGCAGCTGCTGGAGAGTGCACGAAAGATTTTCATCAGTGAATTAGGGTTCATTAAAGGGTTAACTGAAAATCAGGCCACAGATATGTTGAACAAAAAAGTCGTTTAAATGCAGTTCCATTAGCTATTTTTTTAAAAAACACTAAAGTAGGCTTGTAATTATTTTGAAAAAGTGGTATTCTAAATTAGAATTATTTTTGTTCAGTGTAAAGAATAGTATAAGTTTAACTTTTCGTCTTTGCGATACTGAGATCAAGGATAGTATTAACATTGTGTGTCATACACACTAGGAGGCAACAAAAGTGGAAAAAGGTAAAGTAAAATGGTTTAATGCAGAAAAAGGATTCGGATTCATCGAGCGCGAAGGTGGAGAAGATGTTTTCGTTCATTTCTCAGCTATCCAAGGCGAAGGTTTCAAATCACTTGAAGAAGGCCAATCTGTGACTTTCGACGTTGAGCAAGGTCAACGTGGAGCACAAGCTGCTAACGTCCGTAAAGCATAATTACCAAATATGAAGACATACTCCTTTTATGGGGTATGTCTTTTTTATTTTCAAATAATCGAAAAAAAAACTCCACTGGGAAAAGAAAGTCCAATTCAGTGTAGACGGGAAGGCTATATGCTGAAAAATTTTCGCCAAGCACAGATAAGCCATCAACTTGAGTGCAGCTACGAAAGAGGTTGTAAAAACCAATTTGTTTCATAAATAAATTTAGGGCTGAGGAAATCCTCAAGCCCTTTTTTCTTAATCGTTCTGAGAACCTTGGTTATTATTACGATTGTTAGCGGAAGCATTGTTGTTTCCGCCAGCTTCCTCGCCCACTTGGTTACCAAGCGCGCCACCCGCTAGGCCGCCAGCTACAGTGCCAAGAGGTCCAAAAACAGAACCTAACGCAGCACCTGCCGCACCACCACCAATAGTACCTACCGCCTCACCGACATCACTACCATTTTGATTAGTTGCATTGTTCCCAGCTTGGTTCATAGCATTACTGTCTTCATTTCCACCAAATCGATTGCGTTCGTTATTTTTAGCCATATATTTCACTCCCTAATTAAGATAGGAGACCAGATGCAAACCTTTGTTAGCATCGCTCCCCAACCTATTTTGCCCAACGGAAAGAGCATTATCCACATTCCATCATTGCTGCTGAAATAAATATGAAAATCCGGAAATAGAAACAAAAGTTGCGTTGTATGAACTTTGAATAAGTCCAAATAACGACAAGGTAGAACTTGTAATTGATGCTGAAAGCAAATATGTTCAATTAGATAAGAACCATTAAGCAGAACTATTCGAGATACTGACTGGCGAAAAATTATCTGATCTTAAATAATAATTTGAGCGACTGGTTTTCTAATTATGGTGGATTGAAAGCAATTCTCAATAAGGAGAATTGCTATATTTTGGTGCCATTTTATCTTCTCTTCTTAAGTTCTTATCACGATTCATCCCAATATAAAAAGACATACTCTGGTTCATGCTCTCTTTTCAACTCATCAATGCTTGCTATTCTATCTGAAGTTTTCTGTTTATTCGTACGTAAAGTATTACTGGCGTTCTGTGTTAAACTCTTTTCATCCATGATATACACCCTCCTTTTTACGCATAGTTTGTGTCCTGCCCACCTTCTTATTCCTGTTTTTGCAAGGAATGTAATGAGGTGAATCGAAGCCTAACTCAGTGGTCTTATCCGTTAATTCCCTAAAAGAAAAAGCCCCAAGTATAGCTTTACTTTGGGCGATGTTGTTCATAAGGAAGGTATGGAACACTCTTAGGGGTATAAGTAATTACATCAGAAGAATAAATCTCAATTAATAATCGATTCTCTAATGTTTTAGCTTGAATTAGTATAGGTTGATTGTATTCATTTTTAAAGACTAAATCAGGTCCATTCCAACTAACAGTGGCATCCCGCCTTGGTGGAACGTATGAAACCTCTCTACTATGTGAGTAACGCTTAATAACTTTTAAACCAGCATTATCGATAGCATTAAAAAGGGTTGATGATACTTGACAAATTCCACCACCTAAGTCTTCTGAAAACTCCCCTTTAATGATTACTGTAGAAGGCATATATCCTTTCCCTGCTGTTCTTTCACCAACCACTTTATTAAAGGAGAATATTTCACCTGGAAAAAGTACGTAATTATTAATAGCTTTTGCAGCAAGATGAATATTATTGTTTCTTTCTACTCTTTTATTAATAAAGGATGTCATATATTCTCCAATTTTTTCACTTCGAATATTTCCAAGTAGTTCACTATCAACAGTTGGATAAATTGTTTGTAAGGGGATTTCCAATTCTGATGAATTATTATCAAAATAATAAGACATAATTTTATTTGTGAAAATTTGGCGATTTAATCGGTAACCTACTTGTTCTTGTATGATATTTCCGTACTCATCAATTACGGCATTTTTAGGTTCTTTAGTAACTTGTTGTTCAATTTCGTCTATAAATTTTATTAACTTTTCCGTATTAATAATGGGTAATACAGGATAATTTATCGAAAAGTCAGTACGATTTACAACTGAGATTGGGTACCCGTTATTAGTGATAACTAAATTACTTGGCATACTTACTTGCTGAGATAAAATTAATAGCCCAAAAAACAAAGTAAAATTCATATGCTAAAAAACCCCCATCTCATTGGAATACTGATTTTCTTTTGTATTATCTTATTAGGAAAAAAACTTTATTATAGGGAATAGGAAATATCAAAAAATTTATTGTAAGTATGGCCAAACAGTGAAAAAAGCCACAACACCCGATTATGGAGTTAAATACGGGTGTTTGTGTGACGACATTTGTTCTGGGATTTGGGAGAGTTTTTGACACTTCAAAGTGCCCCTTTTATCATGATTTAGTTTCTAATGAGTATACGTTTTTTAGGAAAAATGACCTATTTTCCAAATAATTTTTCTACATTAAGTGGAACGATCACCCGTCCATTTATTTGTTTATGTATTATTGGGTTTTTAAAGGGATCATGATCTTCACTATCTTCATAAAAAAATCGTGAACGTGCATGAACATCAAAACCAAGTATACTTTGAATTTCTTTATTATAGGTCATTTCAACCATCTCCTTTTACCTACTTTTTACTTTATTATTTTTCTTGGTTTTAAAAAAAATTCCCAATAAATTTTTTTGTTTCTTTCATAGTTCGAACATAATGGCTGTGTATAAACGTCCTAAATTAATAAAAGTAGATAATATTTTTCATTTAGGAAAAAAACGCGTCATGAAACTGGTTTTCATGACGCGTGTAGGAATATATTGCTGATAAAAGAATTGCCGTCTTCCTAATAATAATATTATCTTGTAAAATTGATTTTCTGTTAGTAAATATCATTAAAGAACAGCCTTGTTCAACAATCCTGCCCGTTATTTTTCTTTTAACTTTAAATAAATGATTTGTTTCAGTTCTGTTATGACATTTTGAAAGGGAAAAAGTTCTAGAAGCATAGCATGATGTAACGAACTGCCATCTATAACCCCCCAGAAGATGAGAGAGAGTTCCTCCGAATTTGCTTTCTTGGAAAATTCCCCATTTTTTATACCTTCGTCAATAATCGTTTTGAATAAATCTTTATACATATTGAATCTTGAGATCATAATTGTACGCAAATCGTCTTTCCTAGTGGAATACAGCCAGAATTCAATGTGCACTCTTGTCGCATTGACATAGTCAGATGTTTTATTAACATCGCTGTATACATTAAACAGATGCTCCAGCTTTTCGTTGGAGGTTTTTAACCTGCCCAGTTCATCCCTCAGCTTATTAATGCTTTCAGAAGTGCGCTCGTTCATAAGCTCAATATAGATTTCATCTTTACTGCTAAAATAATTATATATAGCACCCTTACTTATGTTAGAGTGTTTTACGATATCCTCCATTGTAGCAACTTGAAATCCTTTTTCGGCAAAACATTCAAAAGCACTTTTCAGTATTAAGGCTTTTTTATTTTTTTTATAGTCATCAGACACTACTGGCATAGTCCTGCTCCTCATATAGATAAATTTGATTAAATGGTTCTGAATACTTCGTTGTACTTATCATCAATCTGCAAAAAACCTTGATTATTCATCCTTATTTAATAATGATTATAGCTTAAAAATAGACTGATTAGTATATTATTGGTAAAATAAACTGACTAGTCGTTTTGTGGGCGCAGTAATTTAAGTTTAGGGGGAAAAAATGAAAACACTTGGGCATTATTTCATTCGTTTTACCTGTATCAACACTGGGTTTGCGCTCTTTTTGTCCATCCCAAGACTATTTAATATTGTCACAGGGACCATAGATATTCAGTTTGATAACTTTAAAGACAAGTTCTTGGATACGTTTTAGTTTTTAAAAACGCTGGATCCATAGAAAGGCCCAACTTGACCAGTTCCTCCGGATTTCTTGGCCGGGGTCACGTAGAACCAGCCTACGTGACCAATTTCAACCTTTTTCCTATCTGGCGGTCACGTAGAGGGGCTAGGTACGGCTGAAGCGGTGATTTATTCAAAGCTCCAATGCTTACGTTGAAGCAGAAAGCCATTTCTTCTTAAAAGAAAGGTGTTTTACGTCGAAAAGCAACATTATCTTAGAAAAGCGCCAAAAAATAAGAACCCCAAGTCTGTAGTGGGGTTCCGCGTCCAATTAATTCGGATATGGTCAGCCTTTCATCCGCTCAGGCAGATTTTGAATCGATTGGACCACTAAATCAAGCTTGGATTCAATTCGGTAAAGTAGATAAAGGGTCACAACGATAGGGAAGCCTACCTCGCTGACGAGGGGGATGAGTTGATCCACGGGTGTTCACTCCTTTCCTGACATTTTTTATAAAAAAGGCCGGGTTCATCGTCTGAATCCCGGCCTCTGCACATTATACAATCTCATATTCTACGACGTTGCGATTGATAACGCGGGCACTTTTGGCCTCCACGTATCTGCCGCTGGCCGATGTGAAAACCGCCGCTCCAATGATTTGCTCCATCGCTTGCTTAACCGCCGCTTCGTCAATCGGTTCCTTCGGGTTGTCCAAGGAAAGGCGGGCAGTTTTGCCCAGCTCCGTACCAAATTGCAATTCCAATGTTTTTGCCATGTTATTCACCTCCTTTGTCATACCGGCCTCCGCTTTGACGGCTAGGTACCGGTTTAATCATCACTCTCAAAATTAAGCGGTGATTTCAGTGCTGTCGTTACGTTCCGTCTTGTTTAGCGGGTCCATACATAATGAGGCAATCGCCTGTGATGCCTGGAATAACTGATCAACAGTAACTTCCTTTCTCACGTTGCTAAACGTCTTAGATTTGTAGATTGGTTTGCCAAGGTCATCCAACCCTGCTTCAAACACCAAACGAAGCTTAGTTCCTTCTAATAATCCCTGTGCCATGAGTCACTCACCTCCTTTCACCCTCTATATATGGTTTTTTGGGTGAAAAGGACAGGGGGGGATAATTTTTTTAATAGGCGGAAAAAAACACTTTTATGCGTGGTAATGTCGTTGGTGCAGTCTGCTATCCTTTTAAGAAAATTTCATTTACCCACAGATACGCAACTAGTTTATAATAAAAGGATGTCTAAAATAGGAATAGGAGTCTATTCGTGACTCCAAGAGATGTAAGTAGGTGAGTACAATCGACATCATAGAAACACGGGTGAGGGGTTTTATCTCTGATATTCAACACCCGAAACAAAAAAAGAAAATCAATAGTAACGATTTGGAATTTCAGTTGCGCAAGTTAATGGATGATTATTTTGAAATGGATGGTTATTCGTTGTTTTATCGCGCGATCGAAACGTTGCAAGCGGAAGGACAGCTAACCCCCATTCAAAATAATCAATACAATGGGAAAACCCCTGTGCTTCCTTTGTATTACTGGGTAAATAAAAAAGTTCTGGCTGAAAAATGGGATCGTCTTGAGATGATGAAATTAAGTGATCAGTTTGATTTTTCCTATTATGAACGGCATCCCGAATGGCAGACGGAGGATGAATGGCAGCGAATCCAGAAGGTATATACGTTTCTAAAGGCCAGTCAGGAACGGGAACTCGTATCAGTAGAAGAAAGAAGCCTCGAGCTGTTTGGCCATGAAAAATTCTTATTAGATGGTGAAAGCTTTCCAGATGGAAAAGGCTTTTTGACTAGAATAGGCATATCAGATGACCAACTTAAAATGGTAAACTATGGGGAACCTTTTGTATTTTGGATGAAACAAGGGAAAGAATTGAAAGATATTCAGAGAGTACTAATCGTCGAAAATCTATCATTCTTTCATACTTCTATTAAATTATTGGAAGATCATCAACTCGATTATGAACCCGAACTGATTATTTATGGGGAAGGCACGAAAATTGAACGGAGCTTCTCCTTTTTCTTTCGAATGTTTCCGCCAAAGTCCTATCTTTTCTACTACGCAGGAGATCTTGATGCCGCAGGTTACGGAATCCTCATTCGGCTTATCGAAAAATATCCAGATTGTAGTATTCAGCCTGCCTTAAAAATCTATCGTAAAATGCTAGAATGTTTAGACCAAAAAAATGACCAGAAAATCGGTCAAATACAAAACCTCAAATACCGTGATCTTTTTTTAAAATGGTTTACAGAGGAGGAGCAAGTACAATTACGGCAATTATGGCACGAAAATAAGAGAATTCCTCAAGAGGTCTTAACGGTAGAAACATGGAGGCGATGGACGTGAACGAATCATGGGAAGGGTTTGCCAAGCGAATGCAACGATTGAATCCCCTGTTTGAGCTTGGCAGGGGAATGGAAGTAGGAGAGCTAAAGCCTCATATCCAAAGTATTCTGATGCAGGTGCTCCTTACCATCTTTTATCGAGAATTAAATGATGATGATCATAGAAGCAAATCAGATATCAAGTATATGGTAGAAGATTCCATTAAGCAAATGAAGCTGTTGGCAGACGATAAGCAAGTTGAACGGATTACAAGTGGGCTATTATATCAGGGAAAAGAAGAGTATAGCAAACCGTTTGAAGCCTTATATTACGATGAAATCAGACAATCATGGGAAACCCAGGTGTTCCGGTATGTCACGATGGATGAAATCTATACGAATTTAGAGCTGGGCGGATCGATTGTTTATAAACTTACAGATGTTTCTCAGGAAATGATTTTTATGAGCAGGGAAATGGCGGAAGAATTCTCGATAACGATCGAACAACTGTATAGTATGCAGCTGATTAAAAACGGTAACTTTAGAAAAGCTACCCGAAACCTCGATCACCTCATTTCACGCGTAAACCGCTTAATGGCAAAGGAATTCACTTTCCAGAAGGAAATGATTAACAATCCCAAAATCTTGCTGATGGAAGAAGAATGGCAAAGGGCCGACAATCGGGTTGAAATTGAAAAGCAATTTGAAGAAGAAAAAAATCACTTCCGTACGATTACGAGGATGATAGAAAAAACGAAACGAAGTAATGAAGATGATGAGGCGATCCAAAAAGAATTGATATTTCTCCAAGAAAAAATTGGCCATACAAGGCAGCTGCATGACCGTTTTGCCAAGCTCGTCATTCAAAATATCTCGTATGAGATGAAATTAAAAGCAGAAAATCCTTCCTTGTTTTGGGAAACCAGTCTGGTTTCATTTCGAGAACATCTTTATGAAAATTGGTTCATGAAGGAAGGGGTTAAACGTTTCGAGACAATCGAAACAGTACTTTCTCCGTTATTTTCACCGAAGAATGAATTTATTTTGCCGCTTGATTGGATCTGGGGAGAACAGGAATTTGAAGAAAAACAACTTAGTGATGCCGTAATCGAAGAAGAATCAGAAGAAAGTGTTGCTCGTCCACGAGTGACGAACTGGGATTCTGTTGTTAAGGCATGGAGTTATGTTTTTCAGCATTTACAAACATACGGAGAATTTTCATTAGCAGATTTATCCACGCTGCCATTAGAAGTGCAGGATATATGGTTTGAAGAATCGGAAACGATTGATTTATGGATGATGTTTGATAAAAAACCGCTGAAGGTTCAAGTGCTGCATAGGAAAGAAGAAACATTAAGTGACGAGAGGGAAATTCTCCTTTATAAATTAATGCAGGAATATCCACAATTTCAAACTTTTGAAGGCTTAAAACTCTTTACTATGTTTGATCACCGAGCAGAGCCTCATTATTGGTATCAAATGAAAATTACCCCGTTTAAGATTTGTGTAATGGAGGAAAAAAGATGAATGCAGAATCAATCAAAAAAGCATCAACTGTCTATTTTACGCTATTAAAAGATAAAGTAATTGACGAAAATAGTGAACATTTCCAGACGTATTTTGAGCCGGAAGTGAGACAGACCGTTCTTTTATTAGCAGACGAATCAGGTACATATATCATTGAATCGCCTAAACGGATTCACTTAGTTGTCCAGCCCACCGGCTCTGTCTTTGCTACGAATTTTACCCATTTGAAGGACAAGCATCGGCAGGTGGAAACGAAAAAACATTTTCATCTAATCAGCATTGTGATTATGGCTTTCCTTGCAGCCATCGACCAAAATCAGGCTGCAAAAATCCGAACAAAGCGGGAAGGGATTAGCTATTACGCATTGGAACGTCTTGTCAACGATCTCATTACAAATTGGGAAAGCATCCTTAAAGCAAAACCTGCGTTTGGCGAAGAGGAAAGAATTGATATGAAGGATGTTGTGACAACGTGGAAATACATGGAGGTTGACAATGATGATTATGGCGCCAAAAAAGGCAATCGGCGGACCAGAATCGGTTTAGTTGCCAGTTCGATGCGTTTATTGGAGACAGAAGGACTGATCATTATTCTTGACCGGGACGATATTCCAAAGGCACTTCCTAAACAAGAGCTTTTTGAGCGGATTGAATACCTATACCACGATTACGATCGTTATGAATTATTTAAAAAGTTAATGACAATGGAGGAGGGGGAGCATGCCGAAAATCCATCGAATTAGAATTGTAGGCCTGAAGTATGATGGCATGCAAAAGCAATATAAAGATACCACCTTTAACTTTCATAATGAAGAGACATCCACAAATGGCCTGATTGCGATGATGAACGGGGGCGGGAAGGGTGTGTTTCTGCAAACCATCTTCCAAATTCTCAAGCCAGGGACTTCATGGGGAAAACAAAACAACCGATATTACCAGCAGTTCTTTTTTAATAATAAAGAGCAATTTATTCCTTATACCTTTCATGTTGTTATTCAATGGGAATTGGATGGCGCCGACCGCCGGCACTTGGTAACAGGAGGCATGTTCTCCGCCGAGCAGCGGATTTCGGTAAATGAAGAAAGCGGCAATGAAAGCAAATCCTTGGAGCAGGAAGCAAAGATTCTCCCTAATATTACCTTTTATACAAGAGAATTTGAGCGGAAAGAAGAGGCATCACTAGAGCATATTCCTCTCTATGAAAATGATGAAGTTGCGGAAACAGAAAGCTTGAAGGATTATTTAAAATGGAATGGATATGACGTTTACAAAGATATAAAGAAACACTATCGCATTCTTGATACATACGGAATTAACCGTAAAGACTGGGATATTATGAAAGAGATTAACAAAGATGAGGGAGGAGTTGGGAAATATTTTGAGGGAGCGGAGGATGATCATTCCCTGTTTCAAAAACGAATCATTCCGACTGTAAGTCAAGTCTTGCACAGGACAGAACATCAAAAGAATGATCTTGTCGAGATATTCAAGAGTCAGGCAAGTATTGCGAAGGATTTACCTGTTCTTTTAAAAAGAGAACAAGCACATAAAGAATTTTTGGAAGACATTATCCCTTTTGAAGAAAACCTGGCAAAAGGAGTAGAGCATAAAGAAATTGTTACGGACAGTGTACAGGTAGGAAGGCAATTGCTTGGTGCGCTCCAGCATTTGAAGCAAACAGATGAGGAGACGCTGCTTACGATAGCGAAAGATACGGAAAAATTAAAACTGCGGCAAGCGGATTTACGCTTTCAACAAGACAATTTAGAGTATGCAAAAGCTCACAGAGAGGTACTAGATTGGGAGAAGAAATTAGTAGAGGAAAAAAATAAGCATGCTTCCTTACAAGAATTTGTAAAAGAAAAACAGGAACGAAAAAAACTGCTGGATTTTCAACTGCTATTGAAAGAGTGGAATGAAAACGAGCAAAGTATTCGCTCTCTTTCACAGCAGATCGCGACATTAGAACAAAATAGCGGTTTAGAGCAAGTGAATCAAAGAATGGACGAAATCAAACAAGAAGCTAGCAAACAATGGGAGCAGTCATATCTATCCATACAAGAATCAGTTAAGCAGTATTTGGGGTATGAAAAGTTCTTAACGAAAAAAGGAAATGACCTGTCACAGCAGGATAAACAAAAGACTACAGCGATTGCCCAGCTTAGTTCCGAAATTGACTTCCTTTATACGCAAATGCAAACATTTGAGTTGGAGGAAGAAAACCTGATCAAGGAATTTGGCGACCGCTTATCCTATGATGTAAGAGGCTTTATCGAGTTTCTATTTAAGCAAATTGAAGATAAAAAAGCCAGGGTAGAAGAGCTGCAGGCAAAAGAAAAAGAATCTAGAGAATTGCTAAACACATTTGCCACCTCCCATGGGACACTCGTTCAATCCATTCAGTTTTCAGAAGAAAAATGTGAAGAGTTAAAAGCTGAAATTGAAGAAAAAAAGCAAAAAGAAGCAAAACTAATAGATAGACTTCATGGGTTAATAGATGATGTCACTGTACCTTTAACTCACGCGCTTCTTTCGAAATATGCCCTGCAGATTGAAGAGATACTAGGCAATAATCGAGAACAAGGTGAACAAATTAAAAAAGATTTATGGGAAATACAATTGGATCATTCCTTAAATGATGAGCACTTCTGGATTCCCAATAAAGATGTGAAAGAATTAAAGGAATGGATTGATGAAAAGACTGGTATTGATGTGTTTTATGGAACCCAGTTTCTTCAATCTTTAAGTAAAGAGGAACTCGTCAACTATCTATTAACCTATCCTCTCCTTCCATATGGATTAATCGTAAGCGGGCAGCAATGGCAAAAAATTAATCAGCAGGTTCTTTCAGGAAGAATGTTTAAAAGCCCGGTTCCGATATTCCTGCGTGAGGAAATGAACAGCGAACATCACCAGCCATCCTTTGTCATGATTAACGGAACAGAGAAGGAGCTATTAACGGATAAAAATCAATTTACCAACTGGAAAATTAATATTGCTAAACAAATAGAAGAAAAGAAAGAAACCCTTATTGAAATTGAAAAAACAGAAACCTCCTTACGTGGTATTTTAAAAGAAATCGATCGATTCCTGTCACGCGAGCTTGCTGTTGATATGGAGAGAGCTTTCAATCAGGAACAGAACGCCCTTCTTTCCAAGAAGGTTCAATTACAAGAAAACACAACTCAACAGCAAAAACAAAAAGAATTACAGCGCCAGCTAAAAGAAGAGTTGGAGACTACAAAGATAAAAATTGAAAAGCTGACCAGAGATGTAGGGAAAATAGAAGAGTATGAACGTGATAAGCTAGTTCAGCAAGAAAATAACCGTGTGAAAATAGAGAAAGAAAAACGAAAGGAAACGTTAATTTTAGGGCAAAAGGAAATTGTAAAAGAGCATCAAAATATTGTTGAACTGCAAAAAAAGTGGCATCAAACCTATTTAGAATGGAAGGTTACAACCGAACAAAATATAAAAGAGATTGCCCTCTTTATTGAAACAGCCGTTTTTCCTGCTGATGAAAAAACAGAAGCTTGTGAAGAAGTTCCACGTTTATCACCACATTTATTAGAGGAGATCAATGGCAGCATTGAAGAGCTAAAGCAGCTTCAAAAATCAAAGGAAGAACAGGCTAGAGAATTACTGGTTATTCAAGCGAAAAAAGAAACGGAACAAAAGCAGCAAAAGAAATTAGAGAAAAAACTCGATACCCAAAATAAGGAGTGGAAGGAAGCTCCGGAACCCCATGAACCGATCAGTATATTAGAAAATCTGCTGCAGACGGCACAGAAGGAAGCAAAAACGGCAGAAAAAGAAGAACGGGAACAAGGAACAGCTTTAACCGTCGCGGAAACGTCCTTAAAACATGCTTCTCAACAGCGTGACAAAGCCGCAAAGAAAATATCAAAGCATGAACAACAGCCTGAAGAATGGGAAAACCTTGACTTAGATGTAAAGGCGATTGAAATAAAAGACCAAACAAAACAAACGCTAGAGGAAATAAAACAGGCTGAAAAGCTTCAAAAAGAAACAGAATCGAACATTGCTGGGTATGAAGGGGATTTGTTAACCTTATCCGTGATCCTCAAGGAGGACCCGGCAGCATTTACTGATACGGATTTAGAAAAAGTGAAGAATCAAGGTAAAGCATGTATTCTATCCTGGTGTGAAGAACATCAAGCTATTCAGGAAAAAGGTAAGGAGAAGCATGCGAAAATCGAACAATCGTTGCGAAATTTAAAGCTGATCATTGAAGGGAAAGATTGGGAGATTCGCTTTAAAAATGAAGTATTAACCACATTAGACCATATGGATACGAGGCATTATTCGCATATTCAAAGTGTCGTTAAAAATATGAAGCGCTTCTCACAAAGTGGATTGGAACAATTAGAGCGTGACAAAGAAAGGGCAGAGAAGGCGCAAAACTTCTGGGCCAGCCGTGCCAGCATGAAGGTCATGAGCATTTCAGAGGCAATTCGTTCGATGATTGCAAAAATGAAGCTGAAAAATGAACGAGGATCCTTCCCGCTCGTCCAGTTAAAAGAAGATATCTTACCTAAAAAGCCTGAAGATATTGAGCCGCTGCTGAAGCAGCATTTCGTAGCTGCGATAAACAAGATTACCAAACAATTTGATACGATTGATCATAATAACCAAGCCGTAGATCAAGAAATTAAACAACTGATAAGTGATGAGCAAATTTTATTCGTATCACTCCGAAATCGCTATCCGGAGCTACTCGTTTATAATATGCGAACGGATAATGCTTTTATGTACGGAAAACCGCAAAGAGAGCATTACTCAACCTGGCAGACCATTAATCAAGGTTCAAGGACGAAATCAGATGGCAGTGGGGGACAAAAGCTGTCTGCCCGAATGGTTATGATGATGATGTTATTGTCTGTTAAAAACGAATCAGACCAAAGCTGGGTCCCTTTAGTCTGTGATAATCCGTTCGGACAAGCGGCGTCAGCACATGTCCTCGACCCGATCTTTTCAGTTGCCGAAAAACTGAAGTTCCAATTCATTGTCGTTACTCCGCCCGAATTGGTGAAAACGGAAATCAGCCAACGATTTGAGGCCTATTATAAATTGGACTTCATTCGCGAAAAAGGAAAAGAAATTGTTTCGGACACCATCGTTCCAGCCTATCGAATTTACCAGTGAGCTTGAGTAGACTTATCATAAAACTAATACAGACAATAAAAACCTGGCAGAACGTTGCCAGGTTTTTATTGTGTTCGGAAAATTGTTCAATCCGCCCAGAAGTCAACTCATTCTTCGGCTATTTCAGCTACTTGTTGTCTATCTGCTTCTCTAGCCAGATTTGATTATCTTTTCACATTATCCGCACACTACCCATTTACACCCTCAACTTAAAATAGGCTATTGATTTAGTAACAGTGACCTATAGGAAATCATAATTTGTTGATGAGAGTACACAGTAAATCTAATGTTGTTTTACACCAATCTGATAATTTACTATTCAACTCTCTACTATGGATTAATTTAGAATAAATACAAAGGGGAGGAAGAAATGCAGAGTTTTCAACATGAACTTCAAGGGTTGGCGATCGATCCTTATCGAGCTGGTCCGTTAGTTTCAATGGACATTCAAAACCAGGATTCGCGCTTGTTTGGCTTCCGATGCGGTGGCTTTGGTTTTCGTTGCGGTGGCTGCTTTGGCTTTCGTTGTGGCGGCTGTTTCGGCTGCGGTGGGTGCTTTGGCTGCGGCGGCTGTTTCGGTTGCTTTGGCTTTGGCTTTAGCTGCTTTGGCATCGGTTTTGGTTTTATTTAATTGGTTTGGCTTTTCATCATTTCTAATGTTTAATTACACGAATCTAATAAATATTTTTCAACTCTCAACTCAGGATAAATTCCGAATAAATACAAAGGGGAGGAAGAAATGCAGAATTTTCAATATGAGCTTCAAGGGTTGGCTTTTGACCCATATCAAACGGGTCAGTTAGTATCAATGGATATACAGAACCAAGACCCGCGCATGTTTGGTATGCGCTGTGGCGGCTTCGGTCGTTGCGGTGGCTTCGGTCGTTGCGGTGGCTTCGGTCGTTGCGGTGGCTTCGGTCGTTGCGGTTTTGGTTGTGGCGGTTTTGGTTGTGGCGGCTTTGGTTGTGGCGGCTTTGGTTGCGGCGGTTATGGTTACGGTGGCTATGGTTTTAGCTGTGTTGGCATCGGTTTTGGTTTTATCTAATTGGTATGGCTTTTGGTCATTACCGAAAAATACTTGAATCAAAATGCCCCTGCTTGGACATGTGCCTCAGGGGCACTTCTTTACCATGTTAATCATATTGGACAAAAAATCCTACATAAACTGATAGTGCACAAGTAGTTATTAATAAGAATAAGGAGGGCTAAAATGGCAGAGCTTAACTCGTCCTCGTGTCTAAAGGTCAAAAGGGATACCTTTTTTATCCCGGACCCAAAGGGTGGTGTCTATTTTAGAAATAACACGAGTTCATTCCGAATGGAAGGGAAAACCATCTATCAGTGGATTGAAAAATTGGTGCCGATGTTCAATGGGAAACAAACCTTGGGCGCTTTGACTCATGGGCTAACGCCACCCTACCGAGACAGGGTATACGAAATCGGCGAAACGTTATTCAAAAATGGGTTTGTTCGAGATGTCAGTAAAGATATTCCCCATCAGTTGCAGCCTCAGGTTCTTGAAAAATATGCTTCACAAATAGAATTCATCGAGAATTTTGTAGAATCAGCTGCATATCGATTTCAAGAATACCGTCATACAAATGTTCTGACGGTTGGCTCTGGCCCCTTCATGGTATCACTGGTTGCTGCTTTAATCGAATCCGGACTGCCCAGAATAAATGTCATGATCCCAGATACGATACCAACCAATAGACTACGGCTAGGTGAGCTGGTGCAAAATGCGAGGAAAATAGACCCAGATGTGGAAATGGTGGAGGTACCCTATCATAAAGGGGCGGGGAGAAATTTTTGGAAAGAAGTTGTTCAGGATTATGATTGGATCCTGTATGTTTCTCAGGATGGTAATGTAAATGAATTAAGGAATATTAACCAAGTTTGTAAAGAAGAAAAAAAGGCATTTCTCCCGGCCATCCTTTTAGATCAAGTTGGGTTGTCCGGTCCGTTAACTCATCCGGAATCAGAGGGGTGCTTTGAGTCAGCATGGCGCAGAATCCATCAATCTTTACTGAAAGCCGATAAGAAACCTCAGGTCTTCTCTTCCGCTTCGGGAGCGCTTTTGGCAAATATTTCTGTATTCGAATTGTTCAAGAAGGCCACAGGAATCGCAGGTTCCGATCAAAGTAATCAAATATACCTGCTTGATCTTGATACGATGGAAGGAGATTGGCTTTCATTTATTCCACATCCATCTGTTACATTGAAAAGTGTTAAGCCTGAATTGATAGAAGATCTCGAACCAAGACTCCAACAGGAACCGGACAGGGATGAACAAGAGGGTTTGCTTATGGAATATTTCGGTTCGATAACTTCAAAAGAAATTGGTATTTTCCATAACTGGGAGGAACGAAATTTGCCACAGCTTCCTCTTTCCCAGTGTTTTGTTCAGGTTGTTGACCCAGTCTCAGCGGGACCGGCGGAACTGTTGCCGGAAGTTGTCTGTTCGGGCATGACACATGAAGAAGCAAGAAGAAATGCCGGCCTGAAGGGTATTGAAATGTATGTTTCTAGAATGATAGATTCACGTGAATATGGCTTCAAACATCTGATCGATCGGGTAGGTGGGAACTTGCCAGAGGGATTTCTTGGCATCGGTTCAGGGGAATCAGTCGCAGAGGCTGTTTGTCGGGGGATGCAAGACTACCTTAATGAAGAATTAAAACATAGAAAGGGCGATCAAGCTGTTTTTCGTTTGCCGATGGGAGCAATAGAGGACAAAAGCTGCCGCTTTTATTTAAATGCCCTGACTACCTTGAACGGTTCACCAGCCATTGGACTAAAAGAGGATGTGTTAGGCTTCCCTGTGGTATGGGTAAGGTCAACTGGCCGCTGGTACACAGGCGCAGGTCTAAATACCACATTGGCATTGCGAAATGCTTTGGAGCAAGCCATTTTGGATGCCCAAAACAAGATCCATTCCGTAAAGAGGCAAGAGACTCAGCCTATACTTTATCTGGAAAAAATCGAATCTAAACTCGAAATCCCTTCTTGTGAGGAAATGTCACATTTGGAACTATTACAATCTTCCATTCAGGTTTTGAAAAAAAACAACAAACAATTATTCGTCTATGATCTGTCGATTGAGCCGTTTTTAAAACAAGGGCTGGCAGGGGTATATGGTGTGCAGATTCGAGAGGGGGCCCCTCAATGACTGCATGTATTCTGATTGACGGAAACGGTTTATTAGCGGATTATGTCTGCGAACAATTGTCTACCAGCTATCTAGTAAGACGCCAAAGCATGCTGGACGAAATACCAAAAGATACAAGATTAGCGCTTGTTCTTGACGATGCCTGGAATCCATCCACACATCATAAGGCGGAAGAGCGATTCAGGAATGCCGGTATTCCTTGGCTCCGAGGTTTCGTTTCATTTGGCGAGGGAATCATTGGTCCATTTGTTTGGCATGGCACATCGGGATGTTCTGCTTGTGCTGATAAACGACGCTTGTTTGCAGGGCTCGATCGTCATGAAATGTGGAACCTTCAAACGAAAATGGGGACTGAAGCCAATGTGATGCGTGATGCATGGGCTTCCCGAACGGGGCTCTCTCAAATGGCAGTATTGATCAGTACCGAAGTGCAGAAAGTTCTTCAGGGGGAATCTTCCTTTTTGGAAGAAAGGATATTCATTACCAATCTGAAAATGTTAACCACCTCGAGTCACTTTTTCCTGCCTGATCCATTGTGCCCAATTTGCAGTCCAATACCAGAAGATTCTCCAGAGTCAGCACACATTAGCTTGGGCTCCAGTCCTAAATTAACTGGTGCCGAATATCGCTGTCGTTCTATGGAAGAATTGAAAACAGTGCTAACTTCGGACTATCTCGATGAGCGTACGGGTATCATGAATGGAAAAATGGCGGATTTCAGACTCCCATTTGCGGATGTTTTGGTTAACATGCCGTTGTTTGGAGCTGATGAGGGAGTAGCAGGGCGTACGAATTCCTATGAGATGAGTGAGCTAACGGCCATTTTGGAGGGGTTAGAGCGACATTGCGGCATCGAGCCACAAGGCAAAAAGAAGAAGATTCGTGAGAGTTATAAAAATATAAAGCATATCGCCTTAAATCCCACTAGGGTAGGCTTACATGACCAAGAACATTATGCATTGCCTCATTTTCCGTTTAAACCGTTTCATCCTGATACCCCAATGAATTGGGTGTGGGGCTATTCGTTTTTACAAGAACGTCCGATCCTGGTTCCGGAGTTGCTTGCCTATTACAGTTTGGGCCATGGGGAGGGCTTTGTCTATGAAACCTCCAACGGGTGTGCATTGGGAGGCAGCATGGAGGAAGCCATTTTTCATGGCATTATGGAGGTCGTCGAGCGGGATTCCTTCTTGTTAACCTGGTATGCCCGGCTGCCGCTTCCACGCCTGGATCCTCGTTCTGCTGACGATAAAGAACTAGATATGATGGTCGAACGCTTGCGTGAGGTGTCTGGGTATGACGTTTATTTGTACAATTCGACGATGGAACATGAGATACCCAGCATTTTTGCAGTGGCAAAAAACCGAAGATTAGAGGGGGTAAATCTTATTTGTGCGGGAGGTGCTAGTCCCGATCCTATTAGAGCTGTAAAAAGCTCGCTATACGAACTGGCGGGAATGATGGTTAGGCATGACCAAATCCTGGAGGAAAACCGGCAAAAATATGAAGAGATGCTAACGAACCCTTATGCGGTCCGTAATATGGAGGACCACGGACTGCTCTATGGCTTGCGGGAAGCAGAGGAACGTCTGAACTTTATATTGGATGATCCTCGTCCATTGCGAAAGTTTGCTGAGGAATTTAAACAGCCTCCGGCAAATGCCGATTTGAAAGATGATCTTGAGGAAATTCTTCTGAGGTTCCGCCAGTTGGACCTTGAGGTCATTGTCGTGGATCAAACGACGCCAATAACCAAGCGGAACGGATTATATTGTGTAAAGGTATTGATTCCTGGGATGCTGCCGATGACATTCGGACATCATCTTACCCGAGTCAAAGGGCTGGAAAGGGTCCTCCAAGTACCAGTGAAGCTTGGATTTGCCAAACAGCCGTTAACGTATGAACAGCTGAATCCACATCCCCATCCGTTCCCATAAATGAAAAGTAGGAGGTTTATTTTTGAAACTGGAAACATTTCTGCACCACCTTCACTTTGACACGGAAAAACTTAGTCCGCCAGATTGGGAAGTGGATTGGGAGGATGCGCCGCTTCCCTACAAACTGTACCGTGGTTTACCGGCGATTGCACTGACCGGCGATGTTCCATTGACTCTCGGCAGGCGAGAAGCTCAGGCTGACCCCAGACTAGAGGAGCTTGGTCATTTTTTATGGTATGTATATGGCCAAACTCAATATGCACAATCCCCTTTCATCATGGACATGGAGGAAAAAACGGCAGTAAGCTACGCCCAGTTATTTCGAAGATTTGTTCCCTCTGGAGGGGCATTGTATCCAAATGAATTATATGTATATATAAAACTGGAGGACGTACCAACTGGAATCTACCATTACGATGTGGCCCATCACCGCCTCAGCTTGCTGCGAGAAGGAAATTACGATTCCTACTTGTCTCGAAGTCTCGGAAATTGCGACGTCTCTGATTGTTTCTGCACGATCTTTGTCTCTACGGTTTTTTGGAAAAATTTCTACAAATATAATAACTTTTCTTACAGGCTTCAAGGCTTGGATGCCGGTGTAGTCATTGGGCAAGCATTGGAAGTGGCCGATGTTATGGGTTTTTCCTCCCGGGTATGTTACCAATTTCTTGATCGTTCTATTAATCATTTGTTAGGACTATCAGAACATGACGAAAGTGTTTATGCGGTAATGCCATTATCCATTTACCCATCTATCCAAACAGATGACAATTTTAAGAGTGAAGAACCTGTTTCTGCTGCTGAATTGACTCAGGAAGTGCCATTGCTAAAAACGGAAACCTATAGCCGCTCAAAGAGAATCCTTGATTACCCGCTGCTTAAAGAGATGAATGAAGCATCCATGCTTGATTCTACACAGTCATTTGTGAAGCTAAAAAAAGACGATCGTGCTGAAAAGCCCTTTGGTACGGAGTTCATTATGTTGCCCTATACGGAATCCTTTTCGTACGATCTTCCATCTGTTTGCAGAGAGAGACATTCTCCTGATATTGATTTTATAATGGGGAAAGTCAGTCAAGAAACCATTTCCACTTTGTTAAAGGAGACATTATCTTTTTCGTATCATAATGACCTTAACGATACACAGGAGGATCCTGAGACGAGTTTATCATTGAACGGATTTTTTTATAACGTGGAGGCTGTTCCGAATGGCGCTTACGCCTATGACAAAAACACCCATGGACTCCGAAGAATAACTAATGGGGATTTCCGACAGAATTTGCAAAACGGACTAACTATGCCTAATGTAAATTTATTTCAAGTGCCGATCTGCCTGCATGTTGTTGGAAGCAAGGATCACCTTAAAGAGGAACTGGGATATCGAGGATACCGAATTCAACAGATGGAAGCGGGTATCCTGGTGCAACGGCTGCTTTTGATATCGTGTGCCTTGGGAATGGGGGGACACCCGCTATTAGGTTTTGATGTGAAGCAATGTGATGAACTTTACAGATTTGATTCGAAAAATTTAACGAGCCTCATCCAAATCCCTATGGGTCCATATCGTCCTCGTGCCTGGTTAAAAGGAAGTTTGAATAGCTAGGATGATGAAAACTTTATTCATAACTGGAAGTAATAATGGAATTGGCTATTTTATGACCAAGGAATGGCTCAGTATGTGAACTGAGCCATTTTTCTTGTAAACTTTTTAGGAAAAAGGTAGTGCGAACATTCTCCTGCGACATAAGATGTATAGATTGTTATTGAAAAGTCGTAAGGGGGGATATATACATGCCAAGAAGATGGTTAACTTTTTTCGTGTTAGCTTTTCTGTTAGTGGCTAGTTTTATAGTCAATGTGCCGGCTGGGTCTGCTGCGGCTACCGGCGGCAAATTAATTATTATTAATAAGGCCAACAACTTGCTTGCCTACTATGACAATGGTCAGTTGATAAAAAAATTTAAAGTAGGTACCGGAAGGAGCAAATCGTTGACTCCTGAAGGTAAGTTTAAAATTGTTAACAAAATTGTCAATCGACCCTATTACAAAGGGAAAATACCTGGAGGAGACCCACGAAATCCGCTTGGAAATAGGTGGCTGGGCCTCAACGCCCGTGGAACATGGGGGACCACTTATGGGATTCATGGAAACAACAACCCAAGTTCAATTGGCGGGTATGTAAGCAGCGGCTGTGTTCGGATGTATGATGAGGAGGTAGAGTGGCTGTTTGACCAGGTACCAATTAATACCCCTGTTATTATTACGTCCTCGTCGAAATCATTTAATGCCATCGCTGCAGCCAATGGTTTTAGAGTAACAGGGGATGATAGTGTCCCAGTTTCCGGTAATACCAAAGGGGAAATCCTAAAGCGAGGAAGCCGCGGTCCTGCGGTTAAGGAACTGCAAAGTAAGCTGACATCTCTTGGTTATGATACCCGGGGGACGGATGGGATTTTTGGCGTAAATACAGAAAATGCACTACGGAAATTTCAAAAGGATCGTAAACTGGCCGTAGACGGGGTTTACGGACCAGCAACGAAAAAAGCATTAGGAATTTAGAAAAGTTGTTTATGTCGACCTTCAGCTGTTCATTCACATTGAACAGCTTTTTATATTTGAGGTCCAATCCCCTAACAGAAAATACTGTATATTATCCAATGACTTTGATATACTTTTAGCAAAATATGCTAAGCAAAGAGGTACATACCGTGTTAAAATCGAAAACACAATTTTGGTTGATTCAAATTTTACTTATTTTAACGATTATTTTCGTCTCATCAAAAATTACATTTTTGTTCAAGCCAATCGGAATCTTTTTCTCAACGATCTTCTTTCCAATCCTGATAACCGGATTCCTCTTTTTCCTGTTAAACCCGTTGGTCAAATTTCTTGAACGCAAAAAACTTCCAAGGATTGCGGCAATACTAGTCATTTATATTGGCTTTGCTGGCCTTCTTGTCCTAGCAATCAGCAGTCTCGTTCCGACTGTTTCAAAACAGGCAGCTGATTTGGCAGAAAATCTACCAGTGTTTGCTCATAAGACGATTGAATTCTTTAATGAAACGGTTAAGTCATCGGAGTTTAAAAACTTTAGGGACGAACAAGCTGAGATTTTCGACAATGTGCAACAACGATTAATGGAGTATGCCAACACACTTCCAACCACTTTGACAAACGGGATTATGGGGATTTTTGGTGTGGTCACCAATCTAGCGATCATTCTTGTCACCGTGCCATTCTTATTGTTCTATATGTTCAAGGATGGGCATAAATTTCCGCAGGCCGTTTCAAAGTTTTTTCCTGCAAGTTACAGAGATGAGGGCATGAAAATTTTGAAGGAAACAGGAGAGACATTATCGTCTTACATCCAGGGCCAGGTGATGGTTGCCCTGGCAGTCGGAACCTTGTCCTTTATTGGCTATTTAATTATTGATTTACCTTATGCATTAATCTTGGCGCTCATTGTCGCCTTCACCAATATTATCCCGTATGTAGGGCCAATCATTGGCGGTGCACCGGCTGTGATTGTCGGTCTATTTGACTCACCGACGAAAGCTTTGTTAGTTATCGTTGTCATCCTGGTCGCTCAACAAATTGAAGGGAACCTGCTGTCACCTATGATTTTAGGGAAGTCATTGGATATACATGCGGCAACCATCATTATGATCCTGTTGGCGGCAGGCAATCTAGCAGGCGTACTTGGAATGGTCTTGGCCGTTCCGACCTATGCTGTTTCTAAAGTAATCGTTTTAAATACAGTCCGATTCTTAAGAGCAAGAAAAGCGGCGAATACCGAAGGGGCCTAAGCCTAAGACCAAGCCGTTCTCTTGTGGAGTACCAGCATTGGAAATAGCAAGTATAAAAACAAATACCTATTTTTATACTAAAGGAGGAGTTTTATATGTCTAGAAAAGCTTTTAGTGCATCTGGAGCTGTTGCTGTTGGTCCTTACTCACATGCAATTGAAGCAGGAGATTTAATATTTTTATCTGGGCAAACCCCAGTAGACTCACAGACTGGAAAGCTTGTAGATGGTGATATTGTAGAACAGACAAATCAATGTTTTAAGAATCTTTTCAATGTATTGGAAGCAGCAGGTTTAACTCCTGATCATGTTGAAAAAGTAAATGTATTCTTAACTGATATGAATAATTTTACAGCAATGAACGAAGTTTATGCTAAACAATTTTCTGAGCCATATCCCGCTCGTACAACGATAGGTGTGTCATCCCTGCCTCTTGGTGCACAGGTCGAAATCGAGATGATAGCTAGAAGATAAAATTCAAGGAGGAATAACGATGTTCGATACAAATCAAATAATCGTTCCGCATTTATGGTATGACAAAGAGGCAAACGAAGCCGCCGAGTTTTACACTGCCATATTCCCAGATTCGAAAATTACAAATGTAACAACCATTCACGACACACCCTCGGGTGACTCTGATATCGTCTCTTTTGAGCTTTGGGGGCAGAAGTTCACGGCAATCAGCGGAGGACCTTTTTTCAAGATCAATCCGTCAATCTCGTTCATGGTTAATTTTGACCCGTCACGAGAAAAAGCCGCAAGCGAAATGATAGATGAGGTTTGGAACAAATTGTCCGAAGGCGGAACAGTGTTAATGCCGCTTGATAAGTATCCGTTCAGTGAAAGGTATGGCTGGATTCAGGACAAGTTTGGTTTGTCCTGGCAGCTAATCCTAACCAATCCTGAAGGGGAAGAGCGCCCGGCAATCATTCCATCTCTTTTGTTTGTCGGTGATCAATGCGGTAAAGCGGAAGAGGCGATTGATTTTTACTTGTCGGTATTTAAGAACGCAAAGCAGGGACTTCTGTTTCGCTACCCTAAAGGAATGGAACCTGACAAAGAAGGAACAATTATGTTCGCTGATTTTAGCTTAGAAAATCATTGGTTTACGGCCATGGACAGCGCCCATAAGCATAATTTCGGTTTTAACGAGGCTATCTCTTTCATGGTTTACTGCAATAACCAAGAGGAGATTGATGACTACTGGGGCAAGCTCTCTGCAGTTCCAGAAGCAGAGCAGTGTGGTTGGCTGAAAGATCAGTTTGGTGTGTCCTGGCAGATTGTGCCCCGTGAAATGGATGAGATGATGAGAAAAGGTACACCTGAGCAAATGGACCGTGTAACAAAAGCATTTCTTAAAATGAAGAAATTTGATCTTGCTGAATTACGAAAAGCATATAAGGGATAAAGTATACAGCCCAACCCTGGGAAGGAGCCTGAGTCAAAGACAGTGGCTCCTTTGTAGATTAACCTAGAAGCGAACAAATTTTTTAAGACAATACTGAGAATCTCTATCTCTGGCCTGAAAGTTTCTCCCTATCATCTGCGAGAGGCATTTGTTCAGCCCATTTATGTTTAATCATCAGCTTAAACCCATCTTTCAAAAACTCTGCAAGCTCCATCATTAGTCTGATAAAATGTGCACCTAAATCATAACGTTGACAAGTTGCAATCGCTGTGCCATAAAGTCCTGCTTGAGTAGAACCGATAATCACGATATGGTACATCAGGAGGCGGTCAGAAAACGGCGATATAGTGGAATTTGTAATTTCGGCGTCTTCAGATTTTGGGGATGGAAGATGGTCCTGAGACAATAATGTTTCAAGAATCTCCACATGCTTGCCGGCTATTTTAACTCCACGCCAGATAAAATCCTTCAACTCTTGTAATTGGGCAACCTGGGCAAACGCGATACACAATGATTTGTCCAACTGTGCTTTTTTCAAATCCCAAAAAATATTGCTAATCTCAATGCAATTCAGTGTCCTTTGTCCCCCGAAAAGTCCATGCATGAAACTATTTGTCGCCACAAACTCATAATCATTAGGAGGATTAATGATTGGTGCTCTAGATACAATTCCTTTTTCCAAAAGTAAATCCAGGGAACGATTAAACAGTTCCATCGTTTCATTTTGACATTGTACATAATAATCCCGTATATCACGACGCATATTCGTGGTCAGTGCAGCTGCATACCCAGCTAAACCGTGAACACTCATGATGTAGGTATAGCTTAAGCAGAACTCGTCAGAAAATAAACGAGGTGCCTGTGAATTCACATCATCCTCGGTAAATCCATGAGGAATCGGAAACTTTTCTGCTGTAAAATATTCCTTAATCACCGGAATATGTCCATTTGCCAAGGATAAAGCGTATTCTAAAATGGGGCGAATCGAATCGTCTTGAACAATTTCAAGCATATAGGTATACACGCAAATGGCCATCGTGTCATTTTGATATTGTGTCCAGATATTTGCGATTTCTGGGGCTGTAAGCCTTACATAATGGGATGTTTCGCGTTCCACTGCTGTCATTCCCTTCGAAAAAATGGCTTATTTAATTTGGTTCCTTTATTTTCTCCTCTGTTTGGAAAAATATGAAAGGACATTTATATACAATTGACCTGTGTTTTCATATAGATATATCCGGGAGATCCGCTCAAGGAGCCTAATCTCTGTAACTTAATATTATAGTAATATAGTAAAAATGTGCTATTTTGTAAAATAATTCAAATTTAGTATAATGAAGATTGTCAGATTAAAAGGGGGATTTTAATGTTTTTATATCTTGTGATTTTTTCATTAGCAGGTGCGTTGTTTTTTCTTGGATGGACCCTGCTTACCTCCAAGAAAAATAGCGTGACCACTAGGGCACCCAAGATTGGCTTGGGGTTCTTTCTGATTCTGTTTCTGGGTTCGCTGATTTTGCTAGAAGGCGCTGATAAGAATGTAACCGCTTTAAAAAAGGAAAAGGCCATGGCACAGCCTCAAACAGAAGAAAACAAGCCGCCGGAAAATCAGCCTAAAGAGGAAGAAAAGAGCACAACGCCGGAAAAAGCAGATGACCTGGAAGAGCATCGTGTACAGATTGTTAACGGCCCGGGAAGCAAGACAAAAGGGCCAGCAAATCTGAACTATTTCATGGATGTAAGCTATGATTCCTTTAGTCATCTAGTGTCAGGCACCATGAGTGTCGAATTTATCAATAATTTGGATGTCGATTTAAATAACCTGTATTTCAATGTGTGGGGGAATGCTAAGGTTTTTTTAGCGGCAGCGAAAAAGGATGCCAATGTGGAAATAGACCAAGTACAGGTAAATGGCCAGCCTGTCAGCCATACACTTGACGGAACGGCATTACATATACCTGATGTGCCGATAAAGAAGGGTGAGAAAGCGAAGGTTGAAATGAATTTTTCCGTAGCGCTCCCGGAAGGTCAAGACCGTTTTGGCTGGAGTAAAACGACGACATCATTAGGAAACTGGTTTCCAATTTTAGCTGTTTATGATGATGAAGGCTGGAACGTGGACCCTTATTTCCCTTCCGGTGAATCCTTTTATTCCTTAACAGGAAATTTTGAAGTTACTTTTACGACTGAAAAAGAGCAGGTCATTGCCACTACTGGTACCGAGGTCGGGGAACCTAAAATCAACGGTGCTTTGGCTACCCATCATTATAAGGCGGAAAACGTCCGCGACTTTGCCATGGAACTGGATCCAAATTATAAAATTAAACAGGCGAAGGCAGGGAAAGTCAATATTAATGTTTACTACAAAGAGGAGCATGCCAAGTTTGTCGATACAATGCTAAATGCCGGCACGAAAAGCATTGCGTTATTCAGTGAGAAGTTTGGTCAATATCCATGGCCGGAGCTCGATATTACTGCAATGGAAGGCTGGTTTGGGGGAATGGAATATCCTCAGTTGGTAATGATTACGATTGCACCTGAAATTCAAGTAGAAGGAGTGGCCTCCACAACTGCGCACGAAATTGGTCACCAATGGTTCTACGGCATTATCGGCAATAATGAATATGATGAACCATGGCTGGATGAGTCCTTTGCTAGCTTTGCAGCCATGTTACACGATGGATTGGAACAGACGCCGTTTAGGATTGACAATTCAAGATTAGGGGATTGGCACCTTTCTCATTCGATTGAAAAATTTAAGGAGAAGGGAAAGGAAGGCACCATTTCCTACTATAATATGGCATACAGATACGGGGCAAAAACCGTGGATGATCTTCGCAAAGAGTTGGGGGATGAACAGTTTTACGCTTCCATGCATGCCTATTTCAACGAAATGAAATTTGGCGTTTCGTCTACGGCTGATTTTATTCGAATTATGGAAGAAACCAGCAAACGCGATTTGGATAAATTCTTTGAAGACCATAAGGTGTTTGTGTCAGATCAACAGTAAGCGTGATAAAGGAAAACTGCCGATTTTTGCGCCAATCGGCAGTTTTTGCTTGATCGGTTAAAAACCTCCGGAATATCATTGACGGATGTCTATTGATTATTGTTGGTAAGAAATATAAACTTTTTGGATCGACTTATCCGTAATTCTGACCTGGTCGGCAATTCGTTGTTCCAAACGGGTGGACGCTTCTTTAAAGTCGGTGCCGTTTGTCCAGTTATGCTTGTTTATGTCATTAGTTGTGTTTCTTCTCGTACCTGTTCGGCCCGCTCTGTTATTGTCGTTGGTGGTGTTTCCGGTGATCCGATCCGTGCCAGCCCCTGTATTATCGTTGACACCCGCATTATTGTTGTAAATGCTTGCGTTGGTCCCCGCACCGGTATTTCCGTTATTGTCATTCATTATCGCATTTGTATTGCCGCCGTTGATTCCGATATTATTGTTTACGTCGTTTGCACGATTTCCGGTTCTAGTTCCTGTAACGTCTCCGGTCGCATTATCATCTTGACCTCTATTCAAACGGACAGTTACCCAGGCAACATTATTATAAATGACCACATGGGCCCGTTCCACTTCTCTTAATCGTTCAACATTTCGAATAGCACGAGTGGTCCTTACATCTTGATTGGCAACATTTCTCCCAGTAGTGCCTCTGTTTAAATCATTGTTTCTATCGTTATTCCCATTATTTGTGTCAGTAACACGATTGTAGAAGTTGTTGTTATTGAGGTTATTCATCCCGCCGAAATCGCCTGTATCATTGCCGGTATTTCGATTATCGGTATTACAGCCAGTTAACCCAATAAGGGTAGAGGTCAATAACAAAGCTGCCCATCTTTTATGCAAATGAATCATCTCCTTAAAAATTGGTCTTACATATATATAGTGGCTCAATTCATTGGAACTATTCCGGTCGTGAGATAACAAATAGTGGAGCTTATTGGGGTTAATTTTTATCGTTTGTTACATATGCACGACTTGAAGCGAATAAATATCAAATTAGTGTGGAAATTTTTAAAGGGAGGCAAAAACCATGAATGATGGATTGGAGCGGACAGTAGGGTTAGAACACCGTTTCTGGCTGCAAATATTAGGTGATCATTCGAGGTTTATTTATGAAGGCATTGCACCGGTTCAACAAGCGGAAATCGAACAGGCCCAGACGTTTATAAGAGTATTTGATACATTGCTCGGACAGGCAAGTTCCTCTGATACAGGGCAATTGGCCGCCAAAGCCGAACCGGAGGTCATTGGATTAAGGGAATTTAAATTGGAATTGATCAGAAAACACCTTACCGGTAAAATCAAAATCCATCTTACTCCTACTTTTTTAAACCATATGGTAAATGAATTGGAGGAATATTTAAGGATACTACAGCATTTAAAAGCAGGCCAAGTACCACCGGTTTATCATGAATTGCATCATCACCAGGTGTGGTTGTTGGATGCTGCGGGCCATTCAGAGGCGATTACCTCTACTTTGGATGGTGTTGAAAAGAAATTAATAGAGAAAAGCAAAAATTTTATGAAGAAATTTGGGTAACCAATAACTCATTGGCTACCCAAAAGGTTCCATCCATGCGGTTACGGTCGCTAATAGGCTTGATTGGGTACCCAAATTCCTCTTACTATGGAATGTCAGTAGTCAAGACCCAATCTGAGATTGTCTTGGGTTTTTAGGAAGAGTGTGTAACCGCTACTAAACCTAAGGAAGTTAACCTCTTTTCGAAAAACCGTATAGGATTCCGCACCCATTTTTCGGATTCGATATTAGTCAAATCGAGCCCTTTGTTTTCCGCTCCATCATGACCCAGTCTGGTGTATTAATTTTTTCGGGGTTCAACACTTGCAGCGCCACGTGTTTAAGAATCAGTAAGTAATGGCCCAGGAACCACACGGATCATCCGGGAACCATGTGCAGACAGGCTTGCTGTAAATCCCGACTCCATGCTTCCTAATTCATGATGCCTCCACAGATCTCGTAATGTGGCCGGACCTTTGATTCCTAAATCCGCCCACTTTACTGTTACATTTTGTTTGTCGGAACCTGTATTAAAGAGGGCAACATTGTACGACCCATCCGGCAGGGCTTGATAAAACACCTGAGACGTTGGTGTCTTATATAAGCGTTTCCCGGCAACCCCGCTTTGGTTGACGCCAATAATTTCCTCATTGGTCAAGAGACTGATTCCGAAGGTGTCCAGCTTTGTCAGGTCGTTTCCAATCACAAATTGCGATGCGGCTATCGCCCAAAGGGTAACATACGAACGTTTCTCGGCTTTTGTTAATCCGTCTCTTACACCGTTAGCCACATTGAGTGAATCAAAATCGTTCCAAGCGCCTGGCCCGGCGTGGGGCTGCCAGATAGCTGCATCATCAAATCTTCGCGATACCTTTTTCCAATTGGTCAGAAACGGTGTCCCATAAGCCTCGATATCGTGGTCGGTCCGCCAGCCATTGGACAATCTCTTCCAGGTATCAGCATGCTTTATATCGAGGTTGTTCGATAGCTCCACATGAATCGGCCTTCCTGTTTTTTGAAGCGCTTTGGCCCAAGCCTCGACATCAGGGATATCTTCGTTACGGATACCGTCAATTTTTAGGTAATCCACACCATAGGAAGCAAACAGCCTTGCCCAGGAATTAATAAACTCTTGTGCCCCTGGCTTCGAAAAATCAATCGCGTACATATTCTTGAAATTAAAATTTACCTTCTGTCCTTTGCTTAAGTCTACGATGTCTTTTGCGTGGTAGGATGTTCCTTCAATCGGCGTGTTTTGATCAACCGCGCCCTTCGGAATCCCTAATGTTACATACAGGCCAAACTTTAATCCTTTTTTGTGGATATAGTCCCCTAGTGCTTTCATACCGCTTGGGAATTTCTTCCGGTCAACCTTCCACCTGCCATGAGGATCAACGGTTGTGGTCCAATCCAGCATATAATAATCATCAAGATTGACATACTGGTAGCCATGGGACTTAAATTTCTCGGCCAAAACATCGGCCGCCGCTTTGATTTTCCCTTCCGTAGGATTCTTGCGGATTGAACTCCAGCTGCTCCAGCCCATAAACGGGCGTTGTCCCAAATTGTTGTAGGATGAGGCTTCTGCTTCTTCTAGTTCTATTGAGAAAAAAGGCAAATTGCCACAAAGGATCATGGTGAATGTTAACAATGAGGTGATTATCTTCTTAAGCATGAGCCATTCCCCCAAGCGTATAATCTATGACACGACATATATATTTTATGATAATATCAAAACTCATTAATTTGATTAATAACATGTTCCAATTTAAGGTAGAGATATTTTTTGAAAATAAAAGGAATTCTAACAATTATTGTTGAATATTAAAATGTAGAATACGGATTTTCATATCTTATCCAAAAACAATCCGTTACTTGCAATGGAGTGTAAAGGCGAGGTGAATAATGAGGAAAATCGCAATCTCGGATATTCATGGCTGTGCTGCCGAGCTTGATCGGCTTCTTGAAAAAACAAAGGCAGTGGCGGGCGAAATCATTTTTCTAGGAGATTATGTGGATACGGGACCAAACAGCTTGGACGTGGCCGAGCGGGTTGGTGAATGGTGCAGTCAAGGGGCAACCGCTTTGCTGGGGAACCATGACGATCTATTCCTGCGCTGGCTCGAAGGGAAAGAAATCATTTATTTTTACGGAAAAACCGGGGGAATCGCCACTATTAACAGCTTTCTGGACCGCATCGAGTTCGAACGGGTTGAATACACGCAATTGCTGCATGATGAGAATAAGGAAAATGATATTAGAAAAAGATCCAAAATCATTTTCAGCATCAGATTTCCTTCTTGCAATCCTGCCCGTTATTTAAACAGGAATCAGATTTTATTTTTGTCCATGCGGGAATCAATCCGAAGAAAGGGCTGGAAAAAACAACTAGGACAGAGTTTCTCCATCTTCGGGACGAATTTATTTATGAATACAATGGCCAAGAGACGGTAGTTTTCGGCCATACACCGACGAGAAGACTTCATAAAAGTAATGAAGTTTATTTCGGTACGAACCGGGTCATCGGTATTGATGGCGGGTGCGCTTTTGGCGGCCAGCTCAATGCGCTGATTATAAACGGTGACGAGTTCAGTACAGAAGCAGTATTAAAAACTTTTTAAAAAGGGAGAGAGAAAAATTGTCAAACATTCCATCGATTCTTCAAGGTTTACGTATGCCAGTAATCGGGGCGCCGCTTTTTATCATTAGTAATCCGAAATTGGTCATTGCCCAGTGCAAAGCAGGTATTGTCGGTTCCATGCCGGCACTGAATGCACGGCCTGCCGCAATGCTTGACGAATGGCTCTCAGAAATCACGGAGGAATTGGCAGCGTACAATGCCAAAAATCCCGACCGGCCTGCCGCACCGTTTGCGATTAACCAAATTGTTCATAAGTCCAATGACCGGCTTGAACACGATGTAGAAATGTGCATAAAGTATAAGGTTCCATTGATTATCACGTCCTTAGGGGCACGTGAGGATGTCAATACCGCAATACATAGTTATGGCGGAATCGTGATGCACGATGTCATCAATAATAAGTTTGCTCATAAGGCCGTTGAAAAAGGGGCAGATGGTCTGATTGCAGTGGCAACTGGCGCCGGCGGTCATGCTGGGGTTAAGAGCCCGTTTGCCTTAATTCAGGAAATCCGCGAGTGGTTCAACGGGCCACTGGCGCTATCGGGTTCCATCGCCACTGGAGGTGCGGTACTGGCAGCGCAAGCCATGGGAGCTGATTTTGCGTATATCGGGTCCCCGTTTATTGCGACACACGAAGCCAATGCAGTCGAGGAATATAAGCAAACCATCGTCGAATCAACCTCTGACGATATCGTGTATAGCAATCTGTTTACGGGTGTCCACGGAAACTATTTGGCACCGTCCATCAGGAAAGCGGGTCTGGATCCAGAAAACCTCCCGGAGAGCGATCCATCCAAGATGAGTTTTTCCGGAGATGCGAAGACAAAGGCATGGAAGGATATTTGGGGATGCGGTCAGGGAATTGGCGTTATTCGCGATATCACTGGCGCGGGAGAATTTGTTGACAAGCTCTACGAAGAATATGCAGCTGCAAGAGAGAGACTACAATTGGTTTGATAATCTATTAATGGTAGAGACGAGATTGCCTTCGGGTAGCCTCGTCTTTTTGTATTAGGTTTAAGGGGGGGAACATACAATTTTTAGTAGATTAATTTGAGGAGCTGGAATAATGAACTTTGAGAGGCAAAAGGCGATTATGCTTGCTGAGAATATGAACGATTTAATAAAATTTGTCCAAAAACATTATGAAAATAAACATAGCAGAAAGTTTCATCCTGATAGGTTGTTTCAAATTAAACTCCTAGTCGAAGAATACAAGTTTCAAATTATCGCTGATGAACTGCTAAGAATCAATCAGTTTGATTGGGATGAAAAATATACCCATTATTTAGTAGATTGGTTTATTAAAGGACTTACCATCATTGAGGAATACGTTAACAATAACTATGATGATTTATTCCTGTTGACGGCCAGACTCCACACCTTGAAGAGCCTCAGCCGATCATTCACAAACTTTGTTCCAAATCAAAAATAAACCGTGGTAGAATTAATAATCATGTATACATCAGGAGGAAGACCATGTACTTAGTTATCGACATCGGCGGGACTTTTGCCAAATATGCATTAATGGATGAGGCAGGGACAATTTTCGATAAAAATAAAAAACCGGCACCAAGAACCAACTTGGCCGACTTTGAACAAATGCTTTTTTCGATTATTGAAGAGCAGGATTTATCAGTCATTGACGGGATTGCCATCAGCTGCCCGGGTATCATTGATATTGACACAGGCACCATTTATCAGGGAGGTTCTTTTCCTTTCTTGCATGAGGTAAATCTGGTCAAAATCCTTGGGGGGAAATACGGTAAAAGTGTGTCGATTGAAAATGACGGAAAATGCGCGGCCATGGCGGAATTATGGCTGGGAAGTGTGAGAGGGAAAAAGGATGCCATCGTATTGGTGCTTGGAAGCGGTGTTGGCGGTGGCATTATCATGGATGGAAAAGTCCACCGAGGCGTGAACCTATCCGCTGGGGAAGTTAGTTATGTGATGAATGGGTTTGATCCGACTTCGAAAAAGGCAAGTTTTGTTGGATATGAGTGTTCGGCTGTGCGCATGGTTCAGCAAATTGCGAAACTAAAGCAGCTCGAAAATCTCAATGATGGCGAGGCTGTCTTTGAATTTATCAACCAGCAGGACGCGGACGCCATGGCCATATTCGACGAGTATTGCCTTCATTTGGCAGTTCAGATTCTAAATCTGCAGTATATCCTTGACCCTGAACTATTTGCGATTGGCGGAGGCATCAGTTCCCAGCCAATCTTGCTCGACAGGCTGAACTGGGCGATTAAAGAAATAAAAAAGAATAATCCACATCATGCCGCATCACCGAATCTGGTGCTGTGCGAATACCGAAATGATGCCAATCTTTATGGGGCGCTGTATCACTACTTAAATAGATAATATTAAAATGTCCCTGAAACTTGAAATGTCCTCATGAAGCCTCTATGAGGACAAACACCCTAGAATTTATCTCGGATTATCCTCAAAAACCCTCTACCGGGTATATAAAGGAACAGAAATAATCCTAGTCAGTAATTTTGAACCAGGACTGGGTTTTATACATAAACTAGGGTATCAATTAGGAAAGGGTGTATGGAGTTGAGACGAATAAGACGTATACAACCACAGCCGATCATCGGGCAGGCGTGGACCGGCAGACACGTCATTTTGCTGAACTGTACTAAGGATAATCAATTTATCAATTTATATAAAAGCTATCATGCACCCATCGAGACCGCACGTCCTAATTGTGCCGAAACATTATCCCAGCTGCTTAGTATTGGGTATCGCATTCACGCCGTAACAGCCATCTCGCCTAATCAAGTACAATATGTATTGGTCTTATAAAAATACACAGGGTCTCCGAGACAGTAGAGCTAGATTTTAAGAGCTCATGGTCAAGTAGACCCCCCCCAACTAACAAAACCCGTCAAACAAACACTCTTTCAACCTCCAGCGGCTGCAGCGCATTGGTTGAACTAACAAAAATAAAAGCATCGTACCTCTCAGACATAACCGAAGGAACATAATTTCCAAATTGCTCATACTGCGGATTATAAACAACCCCAATCGCCCGGTGCCCAATCCGAGCACCAAAGCGCTTTCCTCCGTGCTTCCATATTTCTTCTTATTAAGGACAATATCCCTTAAAAGCCTAATTACTTCATCGCGACAGCCTTCAGCATATAAAGAAGCGGAAACCCCATACATTTGCGGTTCGCGGTTAAATGGTTCGAAACAGGCGAACGCTTTCTTGGCGGCTTCGAGGTCAAATGAATTGATTTTTTTCAAATAGCTAAGAATCTCTTCCATCGACTCCCACAAACTATACACGTCAACTCCATAAAAACCTACCTTCTGTTCCTGAGGCAGCGCCTGATTATAAGTTTTTAGCCACTCCACTAGATCCATTAATTCTTCATTGGCCCACATCCAGGTCGGCCAGCGGTTAAACGACCGTAACACCTCATAGGCATCAGAATCGTCAGAGGTATAGCCTTTAATATAGCGGTTTACTTCCTGACAGGCCGGCCAATCGCCCTCAACCACTATAAAGGTGAAGCCTTTCTCAACAATCAATTTTTTAGTCAGTTCCGCGCGAATCTTGTAATACTCGGATGTACCATGTGAGGACTCACCCAGTAAAACATATGGGACGTTCTTAATCTCATCCAAAAGTGGCTGTAAATCGTCGATACCTGTTAACGGTATTGCGTGATCTCGAATTGCTCCAATGACATTTTTCTTCATTTGGCACCCCACCATTTGCTTCTTTTAAAAGATATTATTTTCCATTAAGTCTAATTTAAACGAAAGGATGAACGAACTCAGCTTAGGAGAAACTAAGCAAAATGTATTTAAGGAGTTGACACGACCATGAATCAAGCCTTTCAACCAGGGCAAATTGTCTACGTCATTATTCGAAACCCGCATGCTCAGGACGTCGCGAACGTTCAGGAAGCGGCCGTTGTCCAGAACCCCGATTCCCCGGGCGATTTAGCATTATTTGTGTATGAAACCTTCTATCCATTAAATGATGAAGTAGCAGTTTTTTCGAGTGCTAGCGAGGCAGAACATGCTTATCAGGAAGCCTTTGGCCAAACAGAAATCGAGGATTATTATTATGGTTAAGCCATTTGTCCCACAGCTTGTTTATGTTGAACCGGCAGCCTTGGATTATCCTTTAGGGAAAGAATTGGTGGATAAATTTACCGATATGGGCATTGAAGTGAGGGAAACGACCTCGCACAACCAAATTCGAAATTTGCCGGGGGATACCGATTTTCAACGGTATCGGATTGCCAAATCCACCCTGGTAGTAGGTATCAGAAAGACCCTGAAATTTGATACCTCAAAACCTTCTGCGGAATATGCGATTCCATTTGTAACGGGCTGTATGGGACATTGCCATTATTGCTACCTGCAGACAACGATGGGAAGTAAACCATACATCCGTACATACGTAAATATTGATGATATTTTTGAGGCTGCCGAGAAGTACATGAAGGAACGTGCCCCCGAACCAACCAGATTTGAAGCTTCCTGTACTTCCGATATCGTGGGGGTCGATCATTTAACCCATACCCTTAAGAAAGCGATTGAGTTTTTCGGACAATCAGAATATGGGAAACTCCGTTTTGTCACGAAATTTGCTCATGTCGATCACCTGCTTGATGCCAAGCATAATGGCCGGACGCGGTTTCGATTTAGTATGAATGACGAATACATCATCAAGACGTTTGAACCAGGCACATCAAGAAGGGATGAAAGAATCGAGGCGGCGGGGAAGGTGGCCCAGGCCGGCTATCCATTGGGGTTTATCATTGCCCCGATTTATTTGCATGATGGCTGGAAAGAGGGCTATAAGGAAATGTTTGAAAAATTGGAGGCTCAACTGCCCGCTGCCGCTAAAAGAGATTTAACCTTTGAAATGATTCAACATCGCTTTACCAAGCCTGCCAAACGTGTCATTGAAAAAAATTATCCAATGACCAAATTGGAACTGGATGAATCAAAACGGAAATATAAATGGGGAAAGTATGGAATTGGCAAATATGTGTACACAGATTCGGAGCAGGAAGACATAAAGGACACCCTCGGCGGCTATATCCATACCTATTTTCCAGAGGCAAAAATCGAATATTTCACGTAAAGAGGTACCTTGATGAAAATACGATTCGGATATGTGGCCACAGCATTGGACCTCTGGGATGCCAGTCCTTCAAAAACATTGACGTTTACTCGATACGGTAAGCTTCCAAAAAATGAGCGAATCGATACGCTGAAATGGGTAACAGCCCAAAATTTAACCCATACGAAAAGAATTCTCTATTATAATATCGCTCATGAAATCGAATTGTATCGGTTTTCGAGCGGGCTCGTACCATTGGCAACCCATCCGGAAGTGATGTGGGATTTCATCACCCCGTTTAAAAAGGAATGGAAGGAGCTTGGCCAATTGATTCAAAAATTTCAGATTCGGCCTAGCTTCCATCCAAATCAATTTACGCTTTTCACCAGTCCTCGTGAAGAGGTCACCGATAATGCCGTTAAGGACATGGAGTATCACTACAAAATGCTCCAAGCCATGAACGGGCTGGAAAAGGGAGTCATCAATATCCATATTGGAGGAGCCTATGGGGATAAAGAAACTTCTTTAATCCGGTTCCACAAAAATTTAAAGAAGCTGCCGAACGATTTCAAAAAACATATGACGCTTGAAAATGATGACAAAACGTATAATGTGGAAGAAACACTGCTTGTTTGTGAACAGGAAAACGTTCCGATGGTTCTCGATTACCATCACTTTATGGCGAATAAAGGGGAAGTTGCCCTAGAAGATTATTTGCCGCGTATTTTTGACACATGGAATCATACGAAAAATGTACCGAAAGTTCATATCTCTTCACCCAAGTCCGAAAAGGAATTTCGGTCTCATGCGGACTTTGTTTCTTTAGAATTTGTCCTGCCATTTTTTAAAATGGCCAAGGAGCTAAACCAGGACTTTGATATTATGATTGAGGCGAAGCAGAAAAATTTGGCGATGCAGAGGCTTGTTGAAGAAGTAGCTTCCATTCGCGGGGTGAAACGGATTACTAGCTCGGCGGTGGAGTGGTAAACTTAAGATGTCCTAGATAATTTTTAGAGGAGGAAATCGAAATGACTTTTCCAAAAGATTTTTTATGGGGCGGTGCGGTTGCAGCCCATCAGGTCGAAGGCGGTTGGAATAAAGACGGTAAAGGACCGAGTGTTGCCGATGTGATGACAGCGGGTGCTCATGGTGTACCTAGGGGAATTACCGATGGAATTGTTGAAGGCAAATATTATCCAAATCATATGGCGATCGATTTTTATGGGCGCTATAAACAAGATATCGCGTTATTTGCGGAAATGGGCTTTAAATGTTTTCGGACGAGCATTAATTGGACTAGGATTTTTCCAAAAGGGGATGAAATGAAACCAAACGAAGAAGGATTGCAATTTTATGATGACATGTTTGATGAATTGTTAAAGCATGGCATCGAACCAGTCATTACCTTAAGCCATTTTGAAGTGCCGTACCATCTGGCAAAAGAATATGGCGGCTGGCGCAATCGGAAACTGGTTGATTTCTTCGTCCGCTACTCCACCACGGTCATGGAGCGTTATAAAAATAAAGTGAAATATTGGATGACCTTTAATGAAATCAACAACCAAATGAATACCGATAATCCAATCTTTTTGTGGACCAATTCTGGAGTTCGAGTGGAAGATGGAGAGAATCCGGAAGAGGTAATGTACCAGTCGGCACACCACCAGCTTGTCGCTAGTGCCATGGTGGTGAAGGCAGGGCATCAGATTAATCCTGATTTTGAAATTGGCTGTATGATTGCCTTTGTTCCGATTTATCCATATTCCTGCAACCCGGATGACATGATGCTTCAAGTTGAATCCATGCATGCCCGCTGGTTCTTTGCCGATATACACTGCAGAGGGCACTATCCTAATTACGCCCTAAAGGAATGGGAACGAAAGGGCTTCGACATCAAAATGGAGCCAGGAGATGACAAGATTTTGGCAGAAGGAACAGTGGATTACATAGGGCTTAGCTATTATATGTCAGATGCTGTCAAAAGCGGCGTGAATGAACAAGGCACTGATCATGTAGTTGGTTCAAGCGTCAGCGTGAAAAATCCTTATGTAAAGGCATCTGATTGGGGCTGGCAGATTGACCCGGTTGGATTGCGTTATTCCTTGAATCAATTATACGAACGTTACGAGCTGCCACTATTTATTGTTGAGAACGGCTTTGGAGCCATCGATGTGAAGGAAGAAAACGGCACCGTTCATGATAATTATCGCATCGACTACCTAGGTGCACATATTAAAGAAATGAAAAAGGCAATTGACCTCGATGGGGTGGATGTCATGGGCTATACGCCGTGGGGCTGCATTGACTGCGTTTCATTTACAACAGGAGAAATGAAAAAGCGTTATGGGTTTATCTATGTGGACCGTGATAATGAAGGAAACGGCTCAATGGAAAGATCGAAAAAGGAATCGTTCGATTGGTATAAGCGGGTTATCGCTACGAATGGGGAAGAGGTCTAGAAGCATAATAAATATGGGGCTGTCCCAAGAGTTTGAAACACTCTTGGGGCGGCCCCATTTCAAGCTTTAGTCTCGGTCTCTGCCAATTTCAAAGAAGGATTTATCGGCCTTGTTATTTTCAGCCTTCACTTCTTTACCGTTCACTTTTCCTTTGCCTTTCTTCAGAACCTCTGTCCCTACTGATGCATAGATGCTATTCGCCAATAAGCGGTAGCTGTACTGGGTATGGGCTCTAAAGGCTAGGTCGTTGGCAAACAAGGTGATTGTAGAGTCTTCAAAGTTTTTCGTAATGGCAAGTATTTGGCCCTTTGCTTTCTCGTGTTTTGGCCACCATCCGGCCACATAGAAATCATCAGAGTTGCTGAAGGTTGCTAATACCTCGGCATCTTCGGGAACAGAAGTGATCCATGCACCCCAAGTAGTATAAAGTAGTTCATCCTTCTGATAACCGGAAGTCAATACGTGATCATTCACGACGGCTTTAATTAGACCTTCATGGCCATTTCCGGTAGCCGCATAATCCAACCCTGGGAGGACTCCACTGTTTTTCACCGCACGCATAGCAGAAGAACCAATCCCTACAAATGATTTTCCTGAGATTGTGCTTGGACTGAAGGTAGAGCCATCACTAATAATGATGTCTGCCTCAGCTTGACCTACTAGGTCAAATCCCAGTTCCTTTAGCGAGAAAATCAATTGTGAAGAACCGAGTACCGCTACTTTAGGCTTTTTCAAAATTTCTCTTTTTACAGGGTTCGAAGTCCCCAGTTCCTTTAGGATACATGGTCCCATTAACATTGATGTTTTTTGTCGTTTGTTCCACTTTTACGCCGTTGCGAAGCAGGTATTCTACCATCTTGTGGGCTTCATAATTATTTTTTTGTTCCTTGTCATTTGTCGGAATCACGTAGTATTCCGGGAAGAAATTCTTATTGTCTCCTCTTACGCGTCCAATCGCTTCTCCTGCAGAATTGACAAAATATTCGCAGTTTTTCAATTAAAAAAATCGGAACGCCATGTTCCGACTCTACTAAATTATCGATTATTTACCTGCCTCCATGTTCGGATCAGCCCGTCAACAATTCCATCAATGACGTCTTTGTCTGTAAAATAACTGGTGTGGCATAATGGGTTCCAATTTGTTAATATATTACCTACATTTACCTGCCTATCTTCCGTAACCGCATCTTGGTAGACTTCGTTTATTGCTTTTAATGGATAGCCCAGAATATCATCTTTGTCATAAAAGTTTACCCATTCACCCATAACACTTGGATAGTATGTGTTAAGTTTAGGTGAGGGGATATTTAGCGGTCGGTCAAAATTATGATAGCGCAAGCTCCACAATGGCAGGGCTGTCCCCAATGTATAGAAAAGTGCCAGCGTATCGCCTTTTTCCAAGGCGGATGGGGTGCCTTCCACCTGTTTGGATTGCATATCATAGAAATAATTGCTGGCAAGCACAGAACCTAAACTATGGGAAATAACGCATAAAGGCGCATAACCTCCGGCGTTTTTGGCAAGGGTGTTTAGATTTTCGCGGATACTTTCATGGATTCTCCCGTAATTATGCTTCGCAGACTCTACAGGCTGGTAGGCAATCACGTCTCCTAAATAATGAATAAAAAATTTTCGGAGTCCCTGATAATCAAGTCTTGGGTCATGGACAATTTTTTTATACAAATCTTCCTCTCGTTCTTCTAATAGCTTTGACCAGTGAATCGGCTGAAAAATGAGCTGTGAAGACGGATCCTTCACCAGATTTCCTGCCTTGCTGGCAAAATGACTTTTTAGCAATTCTATCATTTCTCTTGCAAACTCTTTGTCCTGTCTGCCGATACCATGAATAATGGCAATCGCAATTTTTTTCAAGCTGGTTCCCACCTTTTTAACTATCCTGAAAAGGACTTTTGTAATAGGTATTCATTATGTATATACGGATTTGCTGGAAAAAAAGACTGGTAAGATTGTCGTTGTTTTAACAAAACTCAGAGTAAGTTTAGAATTATCTCGAATTCGAAATAGTTGAATTTAAGGTTTAAATAGTGGAGGAATTTCGATGCTTAGGAAACTGAATAATCAAAAAACATGTCATAAGAGTCGTTCCTATAACGCGTTTGACTTCTGATCTTTCCTCAAACATGTCATAAGAGTCGTTCCTATAACGCGTTTGACTTTAATTTTACCTCAAACGCGTAATAAGAGTCGCTCTTATAACGCGTTTGACTCTGATTTTTTCTCAAACAAGTCATAAGAGTCGCTCTCATAACGCGTTTGACTCTGATTTTACCTCAAACAAGTCATAAGAGTCGCTCTTATAACGCGTTTGACTCTGATTTTTTCTCAAACAAGTCATAAGAGTCGCTCTTATAACGCGTTTGACTCTGATCTTTCCTCAAACAAGTCATAAGAGTCGTTCCTATAACGCGTTTGACTTTAATTTTACCTCAAACAAGTCATAAGAGTCGCTCTTATAACGCGTTTGACTCTGATTTTTTCTCAAACAAGTCATAAGAGTCGCTCTTATAACGCGTTTGATTCTGATTTTACCTCAAACAAGTCATAAGAGTCGTTCTCATAACGCGTTTGACTCTGATTTTTTCTCAAACAAGTCATAAGAGTCGCTCTTATAACGCGTTTGACTCTGATTTTTTCTCAAACAAGTCATAAGAGTCGCTCTCATAACGCGTTTGACTCTGATTTTACCTCAAACAAGTCATAAGAGTCGTTCTTATAACGCGTTTGACTCTGATCTTTTCTCAAACACGTCATTAGAGATGTTCATATATCGCGCTTGGTAAGATTTCTTCTACAGTGTAGCTGAGTATACACAGCTTTTTTGTGGTGCTCAGTATTTAGTCAGAAAAACCCTTCTTTTTAAATATTTACAGAATAATATAGTACTAAATGTGTTTTTTATGAGGAGAACCAAGTCGATGGACGTCAATCTATTTATTGATTTATTGAAAGTCATCTTCATCAATTTAATTATGAGTGTGGACAGTGCCTTGATTATCGGAATCGTGGTCCGTGAACTTCCAATCGAATCGAAAAAAGGAAACGTGTTTTGGTGTGGTCAATCATCGGGAGTAGTTCGAACTAGCTCGTTTTTATCAACCGTAATCCTAAAATATCCAAGTTCCGGTTTATGGAGGAGCCGGAACCCTCATCTATCTATCCGTTTTAATGATCATGGAGGAACTTCGCGGTTATTACCATATCTTTTTAAGTTTGATTTTCACACTTGGTATCCTGACGTTAGGAGTGATGGTCAGAAAACGTAAACAAATATAAAAGGTTGTGATAGCTGGTCGACAGCTCTTTTTTATGCTTCTAACCGTGCATAAGAAAAAAATGAAAAAAGACTGAGGGGACTCGGCCTTTTTTCATGTAATAGGTTGGGAAAAATTTGGTTTGTCGCTGCTTTTTTTAGCAAGATGGCCTAACAGTCGCCGTGTTTGTTAAAGTGCAATGGAGGCGGAATCAGCCAGCCCTTTTCTTTATTCAAACGAAGAACTTTTGCCCCTAAAGCAACTTTTTGATTATGGAATTGGGTATACATCATCGCAACATCTTCTCTAATCGATTTTCCGATAATTTGACTGCACATAACCAGCCCAGCTGCTATATCAGCTGAAAGGGTTGCAGCAATGGCAGGGTCTGGGATTCTAGCTCCGATTGGAATATCCTCCAAACATGCTTCCGGTGGTTCCGGTTGTGCCGGAGGCAATCCGATGCCATTTTCTTTTAACAATTCCTCAATTTGCTTCTTGTGCTGTTGGCCTAACTCAATAGCTTCTACTAATAACTTTTTTAAGTCCTCATCCCCGGCATGATTTACCATCGTTTGGAAACCAGCAATCATCGCATTCCCGCCTAAATCTGACGCCCAAATATCAAATACCTCGCCATAGTGCAATGGCTCTTCTTTAGGGTTGCCGCTTAAAATTCCCATTTTGAACCTCCTAAGTGAATATGTAATTTTATTCATCACAAGTGCCTCCTTTCCGAAGCACAAAGATAGTTTATCCATTTTTTAAAAATAAATTTCTGTAATATGTCATTGTTAAAAATGCTCGTTTTGATAATTTCATTATAATATTTCGAAAATATAATATAATTAAACAAATAAATGTGTTTGCTATTTATTGCAAAAGGAGATGAAGTAAAAAAATGAGGGTAAGTTTATTTGCTACCTGCCTTGTTGACATGTTTCAAAGCCATGTAGGGATAGCAATAGTAGAGCTGCTAGAACGGCTTGGCTGTGAGGTGGATTTTCCGGAGTCGCAAGTTTGCTGCGGCCAGCCGGCCTATAATAGTGGTTATGTGAAAGAATCCAAAGAAGCGATGAAGGTAATGATGGAGACATTTCAAGATGCGGATTATGTAGTGTCACCTTCAGGCTCTTGCGCTTATATGTTTCAAGAGTATCCTGATATATTCGAGGGTGACCCGGTTTGGGAACCAAAAGCCAAGAGGTTGGCAGAGAAAACTTATGAGCTCACCCAATTTATCGTGGATGTTTTAAAAATAGAGGATGTCGGAGCCAGCTTTGAAGGGGCTGTAACCTATCATACCTCCTGCCATATGACAAGACTGCTTGGCGTGAAGGATGCACCGATGATCCTATTAAAAAATGTTAAAGGGCTAAAATTCACGGAATTGCCGGGAAAGGAACAATGCTGCGGGTTTGGCGGCACCTTTTCGGTAAAAATGGCACAAATATCCGAGCAGATGGTCGACGAAAAAGTGCGTCATGTGGAGGAAACGGAAGCGGAATATCTAATCGGTGCCGATGCCGGATGTTTAATGAATATCGGTGGCCGTATACAAAGACAAGGAAAACCGATTAGGGTTTTGCATATTGCTGAGGTTTTGAATAGTCGTTAATTTTTTATTAAAGGCGGATTGGAGGGGAAATACAATGGCTATGAAAATTGGCAACGAGCAATTTAAGAAACGTGTAGAGAAAGGGATACATAACGACTTTATGCGCGGTGCTGTTTCCAAGGCCCAGGATGGGATGGGGCTGAAAAGACGCATTGCCGCCGATGAACTGGGAAACTGGGAAGAATGGCGTTCCCATGGGGAAGAAATCCGCCAGCACGTACTCGTGAATCTGGATTATTACTTGGAGCAATTAAGTGAAAATGTTGCCAAACGCGGTGGGCATGTGTTTTTTGCCCAAACGAAGGAAGAAGCAACGGAGTATATTCGTGATATCGCCCGAAAGAAAAACGCAAAGAAGATTGTCAAATCGAAGTCGATGGTTACGGAAGAAATCAGCTTAAATGATGCTTTGGAGAAAGAAGGCTGCCAGGTGATTGAAACAGACCTCGGCGAGTACATTCTTCAAGTGGATGATCACGATCCCCCGTCGCATATCGTGGCACCTGCGCTTCATAAAAATAAAGAGGAAATCCGTGATGTTTTTGCAAAAAAACTTGGCTATGAAAAATCTTCCAAGCCTGAAGAACTGGCCTGGCACGCCCGGGAAATGCTCCGTCAGAAATACTTAACTGCAGACATCGGCATAACAGGCTGTAACTTTGCGGTTGCTGAAACCGGCTCAATTACATTGGTTACGAATGAAGGCAACGCTGATTTGGTCACGGCACTCCCAAAAACGCAAATAACAGTATTGGGTATGGAACGGATTGTGCCAACCTTCGAGGAAATGGAAGTTCTGGTTTCGCTTTTAACTAGAAGTGCTGTCGGCCAAAAATTAACTAGTTACATTACGGTTTTAACGGGACCGAAAGAAGAACGTGACGTAGATGGCCCAGAGGAGTTTCATCTTGTCATAGTTGATAACGGTCGTTCCGATATTCTTGGCGGCGAATTCCAATCAGTCCTGCAATGCATTCGTTGTGCCGCATGCGTCAATGTATGCCCGGTCTACCGCCATGTCGGCGGCCACTCATACGGCTCCATCTATTCAGGGCCAATTGGAGCGGTACTTTCACCATTGCTTGGCGGATATGACGAATACAAAGAACTGCCATATGCATCAACGCTTTGTGGGGCCTGTACCGAGGTTTGTCCGGTGAAAATTCCGCTGCATAATTTGCTTCATAAACATCGAGAAGTCATTGTTGAAAAAGAAGGAAAAGCCCCGATTTCGGAGAAACTGGCAATGAAGGCATTTGGCTTGGGAGCGGCATCACCTGTTCTTTATAAAATCGGTTCGAAAATTGCGCCAACTGCGATGAATCCATTTACAGTCGGAGACAAAATATCCAAAGGTCCTGGACCATTAAAGGCCTGGACGGAAATTCGCGAGTTTCCGGCACCAAATAAGGAAAGATTTAGAGACTGGTTTAAGAGGCGTGAAAAGGAGGGCGAATGAGTTGACGGGCACAATCCAAAATCGCGAGGTGTTTTTAAACCAAATTGCCAGCCGACTCGGGCGTCCGCGTAGGTCTACTCCTGAAGAACCGCCGATTTGGAAACACCGTCCGCAGGATGAAGTTTTAAAAGATGCCACTCAGGATCATCTATTAGACGTATTGAGAGAACAGTGCAAAAAAATCCATACTTCTCTTTATACAACAAACCTGAAAGAATTACCGTCTATCCTAAACGAAGTTGTCGCGGGTTACGGTGGTGGTCCAATTGTTACATGGAGGGATGAGAGGTTCGCTCAATGGGGATTAAAACGATTAATGAACTCGGATTGGCCGCAGGAAAGCATCGAAGTCTATGAATGGGACAACACCAAACGCCAAGAAAACATTACAAAAGCCGAAAATGCAAATGTCGGTATCATTATTAGTGAGGTTACACTTGCCGAATCAGGCACAGTAGTACTGTTTAGCGACGAAAATAAAGGGAGAAGTGTTAGTTTTTTACCATCCACCTTTATCGCTCTTATTCCAAAAAGCTCCTTGGTGCCAAGAATGACGCAGGCCGCACAAAAAATGCGGGAGATCTATCAACAGACTGGCCATGTTGCCTCATGCATCAACTTTATTACCGGACCAAGTAATTCTGCTGATATCGAGCTAAATCTAGTCGTCGGTGTCCATGGGCCGGTAAAGGCGTCTTATATTGTTATTAATGATCTATGATAGTAAAATCAGACTTACTTTAACCATATTGTGGTCTGGTTATGGAGAGATGGCCAGCCTTTGCAATAGGGCTGGCTTTCTTTTTATATTTCATCTATTTCATTACTCGAATATTTCGAGAATGAAAATATAATAAAAATATGGTAGTATTGAGTTTATCTATTAAGGTAGCGTGACAGTTGGAGATGGAATGATATGGTAGTATGGAAACGGAATTTAATAGTGCTTTGGATTGGCGTCTTTTTCACTTCGGCAAGCTTTTCGATGGTTATACCTTTCTTGCCGATTTTTCTGCCGCAAATTGGTGTTCATGAGCATATAGAAATGTGGTCTGGTTTATTATTTAGTGCGGCGTTTTTTGCGGGGGCCGTCGCTTCTCCGTTCTGGGGGAGCATCGCTGATAAGTACGGCCGAAAGCCGATGATCATTCGGGCTGGCATATTTCTATTTTTGATTTATACATTAACCGCATTTGTCACCAATCCCTATCAATTATTGGCGTTGCGAATTGCCCAGGGGCTGCTGACCGGATTTATTCCTGGAGCGATTGCTTTGATTGGGACAAATACCCCAAATGATAAAGTGGGCTATGCTTTGTCGATGATCTCCACTGCGTCCGCATCCGGGGGAATTATTGGCCCGTTGCTCGGCGGAACAATTTCCCATTTGGTTGGAAACCGGCTTGCGTTTGCCAGTGCCGGAGTCATTGTATTCATTTCGACCATTTTAATCATCCTTTGGGTAAAAGAGGATAATTTCACACCGAGCAAGGAGCGCGGTTCGGTTAAAAATGATTTAAAAATTGCCTGGAGAAACCGCCCTTTGATGTTGGTCCTTTTGTTAACAGTAATCACCGCAGGGTCAGTGATGACAATCGAACCAGTCCTCCCCTTATATATTGTGGAATTGGGAGGATCTGTAGAAAAAGCTTCATTGGTTGCTGGGATTGTATTCTCGCTCCCTGGAATTGCCAGTGCACTCTTCGCGCCGTTTTGGGGCAGATGGGCTGACAAAGTCGGTTTTCATCGTGTTTTGGTAATTGGACTGTTAGGCGGTGGGATTGGCACTCTCGCGCAGATTGTTTTTGGAAGCATATGGGGATTTTCTATTATCCGTTTCGTTTATGGTGCTTTTTTCTGTGCGGTTTTCCCGGCAATAAACGGATTGGTTGTAAAATCAACGGCTTCCGATTTCCGCGGACGGGCCTTCAGCTTAAACCAAACTGCCAATCAAATCGGCGGAATGGCCGGCCCAATGCTTGGCGGATTGATTGGGGGGCTGTTCCCGGTTCAAATTGTGTTTGCCACAACCGGAATCCTTCTCTTGGCAGCGATGGGCTTGGCTTATTGGAAAACCAATGCTTTTAATGGTGTAATGAAGGGAAAAGTCGCAACGGGCAAATAATTCGTTTTGTTTAGAACCTTTTTATTTGGAATTGCATAATTTATCACTAAGAAGTCCATTAGAAAAAACCGTGGTCAGGGAACCACGGTTCAAAAATTTGACTATTGTATGAATGATCCATCCTTGTCTGCATGCAGGGTGGATTATTCTTTTTGATAGGGTATTTTCATCATCTCTCCTTCCATGTTAAGGCTGTTGAATTGTTTTTATATGCTCAAGGTTCCAAAAAACGTTTTCCCCTTCAGCTGTGATGAGGGTTATTTTGTTATTTCGGATTTGTTGGAGCAAACCGATTTTTTCCGGATTGTTTCCTCCGTCAATGATCACCAACTTATTTTCAAGTTTTTTTAATTGCTCATTGAAGGAACGGGAAAGCGGTGTGGATTTCGGCATCAGTGGCAGATTTTCATTGCTTAGGGAATAGGGTGTTGTGTTTGGCTTATAAGGGATGAGCCATTTAACATGATTCATTGAGATAAACATTGTTTTATAAACAGGCGAGTGAAAAACGAAATAGTCGTTCATAATGCTAGTTAAATAGCCATGAATGGTTTTATTCCCGGTTACATAGATTTGGACAAATAATCCTTTTGCAGCGGTAAGTGCCTTGCGAAATGAGATTGTTTCCGATTCAATTGGTTTTTCCGAGGGTTGAGTATAGGTATCTTCTTCCTCCGAAACTGATTCTTTTAATCTTTGAACATGAACAAATGGAATATAGTAGAAGAAATTTGACTTACCGTCGAAAAGGACGATGATGTCAAGTCCGCTGTCTACCAGAATGCCTCTGTGAAAATTGCCTCCCGAAATTTCAACTTCTATTTTTTTTCCGATTAATTCAACAAAATCGATAAGCATCTTCATTCTCCTTTTTCCTCATAATCTTACTGTGCAAGTGTGCTTCCAAACAGCCAATAAACCCAATAATATAAAACGACTAAGGTAAACAAAGTGGCAGGCGGTATGACGACGACTGTGATTTTTATATACTCCCACCAGCTGATCATGACTTTCCCTTTCCTTACAATGTGCATCCACATCAGCGTCGCAAGGGTTCCCATCGGAAGCAGCAATGATCCCATATCGCTGCCGATGACGTTGGCCAAATAGGCAATTTTCAATTCAAGTAGACTTAGGTCCATATTCATTAGCGTGAGGGTTCCAACCATAAGAGCCGGGTGATTATTGAAAATATTGGAGAGGACAGATAGCAGGGTCCCCATCATGACACTCGCATTAAGCAGGCTGCCAGAAACCATCGGCTTCATGAACGTGATTAACCAGTCTGTCAACCCGATGTTATTGAGACCGTAAATGATGGTATACATACAGAAAGCGAAAACGATAATATACCACGGCGTTTTTTTTAGCATATCGGCAGGGGATATTTTTAAATAGGCCCATCTCCAGGCTAAAAGAACGAGCGAGCCAATTACAGCCATAAGAGAAACAGGAATGTGCAGGAACGAAGCTACAAACAGGCTGCACCGCACCGCAAATACAAATAACAGAACATTTCGCATAAATTTTGAACGAGCTTTCTCCGAAGGATGTTGAATACCACTTTGTGGCTTCAGTGGGTGGTAGGAAGAACTTGTTAGCCCTGTAACATTAGTAGGAACGGTTTTCGGCAAGATTCGTCTAAAGCGTAGGAATAAGAACCAGGTCAGTAGCAGTAATCCTAATGTGGCCGGAACAAACATCATTACCGTATGCAGCCACAAATCCATATGCACGATTTTGAGGGCGATTAAATTGACAATGTTGCTTACCCCAATAGGAGCGCTCGAAGCAGTGGCAATTAAGGCTCCTGACAGCAAATACGGAATTTTTTGATGGTTTTTCAAGCCCATGTTGTTTAATAACATCACGAGTATGGGGGTTGTGATTAAGATACTTCCATCGTTATTAAAGAAAAGCGTCATCAGAAAACATAATAGATTCACGTACCAGAATAAACGTACTCCTGATCCCTTTGCTTTTTCAGCGAGTTTCTCCGCCATCCAGTTAAAGAAACCGAAGCTTTCTAGCACAATCGCCATGACGATCGTTGCCATAATGGTGATGGCCGCACCGCTTATGGTCTCGGTAATAATCCCTAAGTCTGAGAATGAGACACTTCCAATAAGGACGACAATGACCGCGCCGATTGCGGCCGGAATGGCTTCATTTATATTTCGTGGCCTCCACAATATGAATCCGAGCGTAACCAAAAAGGTAATAATGGTGATCCAAACGGTTAAATGAATCATATAAATCTCCTTTCATCTAGTTGTAAATTCAGGGTGTTTTCCTGTATCGGCATTGCCTCCATATGACATTGATTCCGCTTATGTCCCCCCATTCCATCTATCCCTCTTGTCAGGTTGTACAATATCTATATGAATTTTGGATTAGACAGGCACTAGGTTTGTACCCTTTTTCCCCTAAATTCCACTGGAGTCTAAAAGGCTAGTCCATGGCAAATGACCAGTGTACCTTGAACTGCACGGTTGCCCGGATTATTTTTGTGATAAAATAGGTAGGAAAATAAAATCTGGAGGCTACTATGCTGACTTTTGAAGAAAAACTGGCTATCATTGAATCTTTTCCGGAGCTTGAACGAGTAAATGTGTCACTCGGCCGGGTGAATTTCCAATTTAATGAAAGTGTCTATGAAAAGAAAAATGTCGTATACCATTTGCATCCCAATGGAAATGGGTTTGTTTATGCTGGCCGTTTGCAGGGCTATCAGACGGATGAAAAGGGGATGGTCAACATCCGGGACTATTCAGCTGAGGAGCTAAAAAAGGTAATCGGGGAATCCATTCAAAGCTTGTCTGCTGAGGAAAAACCAGTGGAGGAAGCCGCTATTGTTGGGGACAACCAAGAGGAGCGGTGGGTGAATAAAGATAATCAAGTTCTTTTGTTGATTAATGAAGACGATTTTTGGAATATCTATTTCGGCTTAAACCTGGAGGAATCCTTTGCGACATATGAGGAAGCAGAAGTGTTTCTGGTTGAGGAAGGGTTTAGACGGGGTTAGTTTTAAAGAGACGCCGTAAACAAAAAGCAAAAATGCTAGTGCAACTAGCATTTTTGCTTTTTTTGTCTACCATCTTACCCCAATTAAAATGCAGCTTACCCCGAGGAAGATCCACAAAATTTTAACGACCGAGATATTTCCCCCGACAAGCCCCAGAACTCCGATTGTCGTTGTCAGAATAAGGATAATCGGCCCTACCAGTGCCAATGAACTATTTACAATGAGAGCTTTTTCAACCGAATTAAATTTAAGCATCAAAAACGCGGCAAAGATTTCGATGCTGCCGGATAGTATTCTTAATAGGGCCATTCCCAATACCACTTTTTCAATGAAAATAAACATATGTACCCTCCGTCCAAGCTTTGTTTTGTGGATAGTCTACATTCACTATGGAAACTTTTTCAGACCTCTACACATTGCCAATAAGGCGGTGTGAGCAGAGCTAGGCTTATCCTATTCCATTTCTGAAAAAGCATATTTTTTCCACTCAACTTGTCTAAAGTAATTTGTTTATGCGGCGCTCCGCCCCTTTACCCTAGTAATGGTTCTGTCACATTATATGATGGCTTCCCCAATCGCAGGACAAGTTTTATGAAAAGTTTTGACTATCGAACAAACTCCTTCCAAAAGGCATAATTTTCTATTTGCGGGTTAAAGTAAAAAAAGGTAATGATGGCGGAGGATTCCTCAGCAAGAAAAAATAAAACTTGGGGTTTGACGAATGAAAAAATTTAAAAGGACCAGCTTTGCGCAAAAACAAAAAGCTGTGGAAAGTGATGAAACGAATAAAGAGATTCAGAAGGATATAGCAGACAACATTGAAATATTGGAAGACCTGTTCAAGGACTGTTCCGACATCGTCTTCCGGCCGATTCTAGCAGGAAGGGTCAAAGCATATTTATTGTTTGTGGATGGCTTTATTGATTCTTCCTCGATTGAGATGCACGGAATACGCCAGCTAATCGAAGACCTGGAAAGCGAGCGGATTACGGCTGACATTATAAAAGAAAGAGTTGTTTCGATTAGTTCAGTTGATGAAACCCCCAAATTGGATGAGGTTGTCAGCAATGTTCTAAAAGGAAATACGGTTCTGTTAGTTGACGGTGTTACCAAGGCAATTATCTTTGATGCAAAAGGCGGGAACCGCAGGGGCGTGTCAGAGCCGACAACAGAATCGGTTATCCGGGGCCCAAGGGAAGGGTTTACAGAAGCATTGCGTCCCAATACAGCCTTAGTCCGCCACAAAATTCGCTCAAACCGGTTAAAAATCTTATCCAAAGATATTGGCGAAGAAACCAAAACAGGGATTGCGATTCTTTATGTCGAGGGATTGGCACAGCCCGAACTGTTGGAGGAAGTGTTATCCCGGCTTGATCGAATCAAAATTGACGGGATTCTGGAAAGCGGCTATATTGAGGAGTTTATCGAGGACAGCCCTTGGAGCACGTTCCCGCAAGTACAAAATACGGAGCGGCCAGATACGGTCGCTGCCAATCTGCTTGAAGGAAGAGTTGCCATTATCGTAGACGGGACGCCATTTGTGCTGATAATTCCGGCGACCTTTTGGCAATTTTTTCAGTCAAACGAGGATTATTACAGCCGTTTTCATATTTACACCTTTTTAAGGCTGCTCAGGGTGTTTTTCTTATTCATCGCCATGACATTGCCCGGAATTTACGTGGCAGTCACAACGTTTCACCAGGAAATGATTCCCACTTCTTTGCTGTTTAGTATCGCAGCAAGCAGGGAGGCCATTCCGTTCCCGATGTTCTTTGAGGCTTTGATTATGGAAATTTCATTTGAGGCATTGCGGGAAGCGGGAGTGCGACTGCCGCAGGTTGTCGGGCAGGCCGTTGGGATATTGGGAGCGCTCGTCATTGGGTCGGCAGCCGTTGAGGCTGGGATCGTATCGGCACCGACCGTTATCATCGTTTCGATTACAGGAATAGCCTCGTTTACCATCCCGCGATACAACATGTCGATGTCGATAAGGATGCTTCGATTTCCGTTAATGATATTGGGCGGAATGTTTGGATTATTTGGTGTAGTATTAGGCACCCTCCTTGTGTTAACCCATCTTTGTAAATTGCGTTCCTTCGGTATTCCGTACTTTTGGCCTGTCGCCCCTATCTCATTTAAGTCATTAAAAGATGTACTTGTAAGAGTGCCATGGTGGGCGATGGATCGGAGACCAAGTCAATTGGTTAAGGAAGATAGGACAAGACAAGCAGATAACCTCATGCCATCACCTCCAAAAGTTGGAGAGGAAGGGAGTTCATGATGAGAAAAATACGTTTCCTGCTGATCCTCCCCTGTTTCTCCGTTTTGTTGACCGGTTGTTGGGACCGGACCGAAATTAACGATAATGCCTATGTGGTTGCATCCGGAGTCGATAAAGGGGAAAAGAACAAAGTCCGATTTTCTGTTCAAATTCCTCTTCCTAGCTCCTTGGGCGGTGCCGGGTCTAGCGGCGGTGGTGGTGGAACGAGTGGGGAAGGACCTACCTTAATAACCCAAGGGACGGGAAGAAACATCCGGGAAGGAATGGAAGATATCCAAATTAGATTATCGAGAAAGCTGTATTTTGCCCATCGCCGGGTAATTATTATTGGTGAGGATCTGGCGAAGGATGGAATTTTAGAAGTAGTTCGTGCGGTTTTCATGCAGCCGCAGTCCCGATTGTCTACCTATCTTGCGATATCAAAAGGAGACGCCGTGAAATTGCTCGAATCACAGCCCAGAATGGAACAATTTTCGGCTGAGGCAATCAGAGAAATGGCCAAGGCCAGTTCAAACAGGACTGTAATGGATGTGCTTCAGGATTTGCAGCGGCCAGGAAAAGACCCAATTGTCCCCGTTATCGATACAACTGGCACCCTTAAAGAAGATGATAAGGGCAAGGAGGTCGTCATGAGACAATTTGCAGTACTGAAACAAGATAAACTTTCGTTTTTTACGAACGAAAAGGAAACGCAAGGGATTCTTTGGCTTCTAGGAAAAATGAAAAAGAAATCCTTCACCTTCTCCACGATGGAAAATAAGGAAATTACCCTGCAAATTATTGATAATCATGTCAAAACGGATTTGAGCATGGAAGCAGGAAAGCCGGTGTTTGAATTAAAGATCCGTGCGACCGGCACCATGCTTGAAAATGAGCCGAACTTAAGAATAGAGGATCCGAAGACATATTATATGATTATTCGAAAAATGGAAAAGGAAATAGAAACAAATGTGAATCAAATTCTAAGGCATTCCCTTTCGGAAGGGATCGATTTTTATGGTTTTGGCTGGCATTTATATAAAAACCGATACCAGAGATGGGAGAAGGAATGGAAGAAGGATTGGGAACGGCTCTTGCCGCAATTGAAGGTTAAGGTTAACGTTGATGGTGATATTCAGAGAAGGATGAACTCAGGAAAGGTCGAGAAGGGATGACAAAATGCACCAAAGTATAGTTTTGATTTGGCTGTCACTTTTCATTTATATATTGATTTCATGGAAAGCCAAAATCATCGGAAAAAAAGAGCGAAAATGGATGTATCTATTGGTCGCCGCGGCACTAGGGTTCTCCATCGTGGCCGGACTCAATATCTCCCTGCACGGTGTGACCTCATTTATGAATCATACATTTGGCAGACTTTCAAGAATGGTTGTGAATATATGACCCAGAGAATATCCAATCTTCAATTAATTTTATTGGTCGCCAATTTTATCTTCTCGGCTTTCGTCATTAGCCTGCCGCAAATCATTGTTCATGTTAGCGGCCAGAATTCTTGGCTCGTTCCGATTATTTTGTTTCCTGTCTTCTGGCTGGTTGTCTATGTGCTTATTGGGAAAAGAAGAAATATCGATCATGTTAAGGATCTGTTTGCGATTGGAAAGAAAAGCAGGGGGATGGAGAAAGTCTTTATCCTCGTCTTCTTTCTCTTTGTGTCGATTGCCTTTTTGGCGGACCTGCGAGCCTTGTTGGATTTTATTGCTTCCGTGCTGTTGCCGAGTACACCGTTGGATATTTTAATGATTCTGACCATTTTCATTATTATTTACATCAGTATGGCTGGTTTGGAGGTCATATCAAGGATCAATAGCATCCATTTTTTTATTCTAGTGATAACCGTATTATCATTGCCCTTGCTATTATTGAATGAGTGGCAGCCTGGAAATTTAAAACCGCTTCCCAGCATTTCCAATATAATGGATATAATAAAATCTGCCTATTTTATATCTTCATGGCTGGGAGAGATGATTCTATTCTTGATTATCATTGCGAGTGTGAATCCTCTTAAGCAAGCGAGAAAGGCAGTCATTAGTGGGACGGCGCTAGGTTTTCTGCTAGTTTTCATTGTCCTATTCATGGAAATCATCGTTTTAGGTACAAATATTGTTATGGAAACCACGTATCCAACGTACATTCTAATCCAACAAATTAATATCACTGATTTTTTGGACAGACTTGATTTAGTATTAGTGTCGGTATGGATCCCTTGCATGGTAACAAAATTGGCCTACATGCTTTATGCGATTAATTATTGCCTTGGTTTTTTCTATAAATCAAATACTAATAAATTTTTGTTCCCGATTGCTTTCATTTTTGGATACCTATCGCTGTTGTTATTTAAAAATAGCATGGAGCATACTCATTTTTCTTTCTATTCATGGGCTTCACTGGGCCTCGGGTTGGAAGTTCTTCTGATCTTATTGTTTCTCTTTGTCAGGAGAAGTGCTAGTAAACATCACGAGAAGTCGTTAAATTCAATGTGATTACAGGATTGCTTCATTCCCTAGTACAAGAAAAAACACGGTTTTCCACCGTGTTTTCTTGTTATGGTTAGAACGGGACTGGGATAGTCACAGTTTCCAAAGCAGGGGGCTAAATTAATTTCAATCCGCTAAACAGAATCATAATCGCCATCACGGCTCTTAGAGGTTTAGCTGGTAACTTTGAAGAAAAGGTACTGCCGATCAGGACACCCGGGATGGAACCCATAAGAAGATTCATCATTAATAAGTAATCGACATTGCCGATACCGGCATGCATTAATCCGGCAGCGGTGACCAATAGAAAGGCATGGGCAATATCGGTGCCGACAAGTTGGGAAGGACTCATCCTGTAAAGATACAGCATTGCCAAAGCAAATAAGGAACCGGAGCCAATTGAGGTTAAGCCAACGATAAAACCAAGGATCGCCCCAATCATGATGGTAAGCGCCTTTTTTTCATGAAGTGGCTTTAATTGCAGGCGATTCCATTCCAGCCTTTTTTTCATAAAGGTCTTTACGAGGGTGGCAATGGCAACAAGGATGAGAACGTATCCTAATGCATGCTTGATGATCTGCTCCTGGTTATGAAAAAAAGAATCAAATAGGTGGAGCATCCCTACGGCTATAAGTGCACTTGGGATACTACCAATGGCCAGATATTTTACCAGCCTAAAATCAATCGTTTTTTGCCGCCAATGCTGAATCGAGCCGAACAATTTGGTAATTGAGTTATAAAACAGGTCTGTTCCGACAGCAATAGATGGGCTGATTCCCAATAAAATCAGGATAGGTGTTAAAAGGGCTGCCCCGCCCACTCCAGTCAACCCGACCATAAAGCCAATCAACAGCCCCATGACAATGATGCCAATACTCATTAGGCACACACTCCAATATCTCTAGACTACATTTCATCAATAAAATATGAAGTAGTTAAATGCCTTGTCAGCCCATTTCTAAAAAAAAATGAGGGCACAAGCCCTCATTTTGTGAAATATTCGGTTATTTCTCCTCTTCTTTCTCATTTAGCTTGATTTTTTTACAGCCGACATACAGGCAGGAGAAAACATCGAGACCTGGTTTTGCTTTGGTCATACCTTTGATATAGGGGGTGACCAAGTCCTTGAAATCCTCGCCTACACCTTCCTCCTCCAAAATCCCATACACAAACAGCTTTTTTTCATCAAATAAAAAGGCAACGTTCCCAACGGCTTTATTAGCGGAATCCACCACATTTAGTACCTGATATTCGGGTGTAATTACTTCAGGCGAAAAATATATTTGCAATCCATTCCACTCCTTTAGCTAAACTGCAATTTTTCAAATAATGTATCGGTTTCTTTTTCTTTAGATGGTTCTTTTTTCGCAACATGAATCAGTACCATACAAAGCAGGGCGCAAAACAAGGTTAACCCGGCCGTCGTTAGGAACATGCCTGGCCGCGACCAATCCATCAATTTACTAAAGATTGGCGGTCCGATGGCGACTCCCAAAAAGCGGACAGAACCATACAAAGATGTCACAAACCCTCTTCTGTCTGTAGGAACAGAGCCTGTGATAAAGCTGTTAATACATGGCAGGACGAGGCCAGTCCCAATACTGCTGACGACAAGCACAGAGAAAAACGGCACCAGTTTTTTAAAGAAAATTAACGATGCAAAGGATGTCGTCATTAGTAGCAATCCCAAAATAATCAAGGTTTTCATCAGTTTCATTCTTTTTCCGATTTTACTTCCCGTAATGTAGGAGGTCGTAGTCATAAACAACAGTGGGATTGCCAGTATGGCCCCCTTTAGGACCCCATCAATTCCATGATCTTTTTCGAGAATATCGGAAATGTAAAACAAAATCCCAAATAGGGTGAATAAACAGACAGCACCGGTTAAATAAGCGGCTAATAGCCAGCGCCCTTCTGTTTTAAAGACGGATACCAGCCCTTTAACATATTTTCCAATAGGAGGCGGCTCTTTTTTCGCTTTCTTTTCCTTGATAAAAAAGATGGTTAACAGTATGGAAAACAGGCAAAATATTGGAAATGCAAAGAATGCCGCATACCAGAACAAAAGGGCGAACAATGAACCAATAATTGGGCTGATGACCTTGCCAAACCCATTCGATGCTTCCACCAAGCCCAGAACTTTACTCTGCTCTCCACCTTTAAATAAATCGCCTGTCAATGCCATGGCAATGGGGGCCGTTCCCGCAGCGCCAATTCCCTGGGCAATCCTCCCGGCAAGAATCCAGGTATAGGAATTGTCGAACCAGGCAGCGGCAGCCCCGGCTAATAGCCCGCCGCTACCATAAAGGATCAGCGCCGGAATGATGACTGCCTTCCGTGTAAAACGGTCAGAAAAATAGCCCAGTACCGGGATTGATATCGCTGCTGCTATAGAAAAGACCGAAATGACCAAGCTTACTTGAAACTGAGAAATACCAAGCTCCGTTTTCATTTTCGGCAGAATCGGTATTAACATCGAATTACCCAACACTAATATGAGCGGGATGGAACCAATGGCAGTAATGGTCATCCCTTTATGTTTTTGCTTTGGCAACAGAGTGCACCCCTATCGTTAGAATAAGCTATTTTAGTGTGTGAAAGGGGCCTGAAGTTTATTCAAGGCGAATGCCTAATTTCTAATGAATTGACCTATAATTTACACATTCACCCATTTTTTGAATACTCTATCCTAGAAAAAAAGGAGGAGGAACATTGCCTATGGATTTTTTAACCCTTCCTGTCCGCACACAAGGAAACCGAACGTACGGCTTGACCTCAATAGCTGATTTTGGAACGCCAATGGGAGAATTAGGGAATATATTGGCAGATTACAGCCACATCATTGATATTGCCAAAATCGGTATTGGCTCTGCGTATGTTACGCCAAACTTAAAGAGAAAAGTGGATTTATATAAGGATTATCAGATTAAGCCCTATTGTGGAGGCACCTTATTTGAAAAATGCTACTATCAAAACAAAATCCCAGAATATATTGACTATTTGAAAAATCTGGGAATTGAATGGGTCGAGGTTTCAAACGGCACACTCGATATCCCGCTGGCGACACGACTAGAAATGATTACGATGTTAAAAGATGACTTTCATGTCATTGCCGAGGTGGGATCAAAGGATACAGAAAAAGAAATGTCACTTTCACAGTGGCGAGAAGAAATGAAGCAGCTGCTCGATGCCGGATGCGAATATGTCATCACCGAAGGAAGAGATTCAGGAACTGCCGGGATATATGAAAGTTGTGGCTCGGTCAAATCAGACTTAATTCGCGAGCTTGTAAAGGATTTGGACCAAAACAAAATCATTTTTGAAGCACCAACACCAAAGCATCAAATGTATTTTATTCGGGAATTGGGACCAAATGTTAATTTGGGCAATGTCAAGTTAACCGATGTTTTAATGCTGGAAGCCCAGCGCTGTGGCCTTAGAAGTGAAACGTTTTATTTGGAGGACCAGACATGCAAATTACCTTAATCCGCCATTTGCCGACCAATTGGAATAAAAAGCGGAAACTTCAAGGGAAGCGGGATATCGAAATTTCTCCGATTACTGATGAGTTTATTCGTGGTATCGAAGAGAATCGCTGCTTATTGAATGAGCTCGCTCCATTTGATGTGGTTCTCGCAAGTAGCTTAAAACGGACGCATCAAACCGCTGAAGCATACGGCTTCGACGCTGAAACAGAAGGATTGCTGGATGAATTGGATTTTGGGCCGCTTGAAGGGTATCCCAAAGGGAAATTGGTTGAAGCGTATGGGGAGGAATGGATCGATAATCCATTGGACTTGGTTCTTGGCGAAAGTCTTATTGATTTCGAAGAACGAATCGTCCAATTTTTAAAAAAGTATCGATACTATCAAAATATTTTAGTATTTGGTCACGGCTCCTGGATTCGGGCGCTGATTTCATACTATAAATACGGTCATATAAACCGGATGAACAAAATGGTGCTGGAAAATAATTCTATAGTCACATTGAAATTGGGGGAGTGAGGATGACAGGAGAGCTAACCTATGAAAATTGGGATGAACAAAAAGTGGCTGGTATTATCGAAGGGCAGAAGGATTATTTCGATGTCCTGAAGTGGACATATCAGGAATATGGCGAAGAGGTTGTTTACGCCTGCAGCTTTGGCGCCGAAGGTATCGTATTAATTGATTTAATATCCAAGGTTAACAAGCAGGCGAAAATTATCTTCCTCGATACCGGACTTCATTTCGTGGAGACATACGAATTAATTGATCAGGTGCAGGACCGCTATCCCACCCTAAAAATTGAGATGATAAAACCAAAGCTTTCGTTAACAGAGCAATTCGAACAATATGGCGGAGAACTATGGAAGGAGAATCCCAATCTTTGCTGCCAATTAAGAAAAGTCGCCCCGCTAAGGGAAGCGTTATCGGGTGTAAAGGCCTGGATATCAGGCCTGAGACGGGAGCAATCGATTACCCGGAGCAAGACCCAGTACATCAATAAAGATGAAAAGTTTCAAAATATCAAGATTTGTCCGCTGATCCATTGGACATGGGACGAAATTATGACGTATATCGATTTAAACAACCTGCCTTATAACCCATTGCACGACAAGGGCTATCCAAGTATTGGCTGCGCGCCATGCACCCTCCCAGTGAAGGATTCGGAAGACCCGCGGTCCGGCAGGTGGGCAGGACAATCAAAAACAGAATGCGGACTGCATCAATTATAGAGACAAAAACTATTTTTGGGGAGGGAAAACCAGTGAGTAAAAGCATTCCCCATGGCGGGAAATTAATCAATCGAATCAATCTTACCCATTTTGTGGATTATTCGTTGAATGTTGTGGAACTGGATAATTTAGAATTAAGCGATTTAGAGCTAATCGCCAATGGCGCCTATAGCCCGCTGGAAGGCTTTATGGGAAAGGCTGATTATCAATCAGTAGTGCAGGAAATGAGGCTGACCTCAGGCTTGCCGTGGTCGTTGCCGATTACCTTAGCCGTAAGTATCGAGAAGTCGAATGAATTATCGGTTGGTGAAACCGTTCACCTCACTCATAACGGTACGGTTTATGGCATGATGGAGATTGCCGAAAAGTTTGTCCCCGATAAAAAGACAGAGGCCAAAAATGTTTACAAAACATCGGATTTGGCGCATCCCGGTGTAAAAAAACTGTTTGACCGTCCGGAAATTTATCTTGCCGGTCCGATTACCTTGACTGCCAGACCCGAGAAAGGCCAATTTGAAGAGTATTATTTGGACCCTGTGGAAACGAGAGACAAATTTCGTACTTTGGGATGGGATACAGTTGTCGGGTTCCAAACGCGCAATCCAGTCCACCGTGCCCATGAATATATTCAAAAGTCCGCACTGGAAACGGTCGACGGCTTATTTTTGAATCCGTTGGTCGGCGAGACGAAGGCTGATGATATTCCTGGCGAAATCCGGATGAAAAGCTATCAGGTGTTATTGGAAAATTATTATCCAAAAGACCGGGTGTTCCTATCGGTGTTTCCTGCCGCGATGCGTTATGCCGGCCCGCGAGAAGCGATTTTTCATGCCATTGTCAGAAAAAACTTTGGCTGCACTCATTTCATTGTCGGTAGGGACCATGCTGGTGTAGGGAACTATTACGGGACCTATGATGCGCAAAAAATATTTTCCAACTTCACTGAAGAAGAGCTTGGCATCAAGCCGTTGTTTTTTGAACACAGCTTTTACTGCAAAAAATGCGAGAATATGGCATCTGAAAAGACCTGCCCGCATGACAGGCAATTCCATGTGATTTTATCGGGAACAAAAGTAAGAGGGATGCTGCAAAATGGCGAACAGCCGCCGAAGGAATTCAGCCGTCCGGAGGTTGTCGCCATTCTAATACAGGGGATGCAGGAAGTTTATAAATTAGAAGGTGTCGGAAATGGAGAAAAGTAGGCACATTACATGGCATCATTCAGCCGTTACCAAATTGGACCGTCATCTCGTAAATGGGCATAAAAGCTGTGTACTTTGGTTTACCGGGTTATCGGGATCGGGAAAATCAACCTTGGCAAATGCTGTTGATTTGGCTTTATATCAGGAACGCTGCAAAAGCTATGTACTCGATGGCGATAATATCCGCCATGGGTTGAACAAGGATTTGGGTTTTGGTGCCCACGATAGAAGGGAAAATATCCGCCGGATTGGGGAAGTGGCAAAACTGTTTGTGGACAGCGGCCAAATCGTATCCTCCGCTTTTATTTCCCCTTTCCGCAGTGACCGGGAAATCGTCCGTAAGCTATTTGAGCCAGGTGAATTTATAGAAATTTACTTGCATTGTCCAATTGGAGTCTGCGAGGACAGGGATCCAAAGGGATTGTATAAGAAAGCGAGACGAGGGGAAATTCCGGAGTTTACCGGAATATCCTCACCCTATGAAATTCCTGAACATCCGGAAATCACAATTGAAACGGATAAAACAAAAATCGAGGAATCGGTACAGCAAATTTTAAGCTTTTTAAAATCAAAGAAGATCCTGTAAAAAAGGGTCTTCTTTTTACCTTCTCCGCCAATTCGCGGTTAAAAAAAGCAGTTTTCGAAACCTTAACTCATAAATGAAATCAATGATATTGGTGGAGAAGAATTGACAAATGACCGCGTAAAGAACGATCTTATAATCAATCACCAGTGCGGTTAGCAAGAAGATCAACAAATTAATCCCCATCATTACTTTTCCCGGACTCCATTTTTTATAGGAGGCAATCATTAATGCCGGGATCACCATACCACCGCTCGATGCTCCTGCGCGAATCAACAGCCCAACGCCAATTCCAAAAAAGATGCTGCCGCCAATCATGTCAAACCACACATGAATGTGTGAATGCGGCACGGATGTCGTAATGATACTGACAACAGTGGATGTGGTGGCCACTGAAAGAATGGTTCGGAATGTCCATGTATAGCCAAAATATTTCAAGGCAAAAAGCAAAAACACAATATTGGCGAGCCACAAGGAAAAACCTAGTGACAACCCAAACCAATGATTCATTAAGATGGCCAAACCCGCTGCCCCGCCGGAAGGAATGGAGTGGGGAAATAAAAACAGGGACATGGACATGCCTTGCAGGGTGGCCCCAAAAAATAAACAGGCATATATTAATAGTGTTCTATTCATCGCCAATTAATAAAACTTCCAGTAAATCCACGGATTTTTCATATTTCTTCGCCCCCTGGGACTTGCCTTCCTTGTCCATTTTATGAGGAAATAAAAAAGAATATGAAAGTTTGTTTTGCAAAGATATGTATTTACTCCTTTAAAAAATCTGTAAAGGTTTTTTCCCAACTTATGAAAATAGGTAAATTACAATCTATATATTGAATCTCCCAGCCATTACCATTAAAATTATTTTAGAAAAACCGCAAAAATCAGTGCCAATCTGCTAAAAATCTGGTAAGTTTGAACTATGTATATCATTGCATCTTGACAAGAGCCGAATTGGAAGTAGAATGAATGCACTATTTCTAATTTGGCTTTTTTGGAAAGTTTTAGGAAAGGAACTTTAAGATCGTGAAGCAAAGTTCTATACTCACTATAAAAAAGGAAAAACGGTTATTATTAGAAAATTACGTAAGGGAAAGTTTAAAAAGCTATCATCCCTTGTTTGCGTGTGATTCTGACGCGATTTATGCAATGGACCTTGATGGCTATTTCCTGCCGCTAAATCCGGCATGCAAGGAAATTTTCGGCTACGATTCGGAGTCATTTTCCAAGCTGTCCTATATGAAAGTGGTAAAATTAGAGCATTTGGAACGGGCCATCAATATGTTCTACAATTCACTGGAGGGCAAGCTGCAAAACTTTGATTGCCAAATCGTCTATCAAAGCGGTGAACTGAAAGATTTAAACATAACCTATTATCCCATTGTTATTAAAGAAGAAATTGTCGGGTTATATGGTATTGCAAAGGATATAACAGAAATCAAGCTGAAGAGAAAAAAACTCCTCCAAGATATTCAGCACCGGGAAAATATCTATCGGGATATTGTCGAACATTCTCCTGATGCAGTCGTCATTGCCAAAGATGAACAGATTTTATTTGCTAACGATACGGCTGTTCAATTAGTTGGGGCAAAAGATAAACAGGAATTAATCGGAAGAAGCGTGTTTGAATTCCTTGATGCTTCCTATTTTAAAGTTATAAAAAAACGGGCTAAGCAAGTGGAAGCTGGAACGGCGGTTGAGTTTATGGATGTGGAACTTTTCCACAAAAATGGCACTAAAATCGAAGTGGAAGTAAAAGCGATTCCAGCGATTTACCAAAATGAACCAGCCCGCCATATTATTATCCGCGATATAACGGAAAAGAAGCGGACGCAAAAATTATTGCTGCAGTCAGAAAAGCTGTCTGTTGCCGGCCAGCTTGCCGCCGGAATTGCCCATGAAATCAGAAATCCGCTGACGTCCATTAAAGGCTTCATCCAACTGATGGAAGCAGACCATACATTTAATTCGAATTACCTTGGCATTATCAATTCGGAAGTAAACCGAATTGAATTAATTCTTAGTGAATTATTATTGCTTTCCAAGCCGCAGGCGATGAAATTTAAGAAGCGGGAAATGTCCAATATACTCGAGCATGTGAAAGCACTAATTGATACCCAGGCGATACTAAATAATATCGAAATTACGATCCATTACTTAACAGATATCCCTGAGGTATATTGCGACGAAAATCAGCTCAAGCAGATGTTTATCAATTTCCTGAAAAATTCCGTCGAGGCGATGCCAAAAGGCGGAAAAATCGAGATCGAAGTTAAAAAAATGGACGAGGAGCACCTCGAAATTCGATTTATTGACGAAGGATGTGGCATCTCAGAGGGGCATCTTGACAGAATTGGCCAGCCTTTTTTCACGACAAAGGAAAATGGGACAGGACTCGGACTCATGATTAGCATGCAAATTGTTGAAAATCATCAAGGGACAATTGGGATCTCAAGCAGCCAAACGGGAACAACAATAAGTGTCAAATTGCCTATCTAATGCTTAGAGCGAATGGTGCCGGACCATTCGCGTTTTTATTGACGAAAAAGATATTTTATGATATTAAAATAGTTGTTAGCACTCTAGGTTGATGAGTGCCAATTGATTTATTGACTTCCGGCAATTATGATGAATAGGTAGAAATGGAAGGAGAGAGCGTGATGGAAACAAAACAATTTAAAGCCGAATCGAAACGTTTATTGGACATGATGATCAACTCGATTTACACGCATCGTGAAATTTTCCTGCGGGAGCTTATTTCCAACGCAAGCGATGCCATTGACAAAATTTATTATCGGGCGTTAACGGACGAGTCCTTGACCTTTGACAAAGAAAATTACTACATAAAGGTGACTGCCGATAAGGTCAATCGAACCCTGAGAATCGTTGATACCGGGATTGGGATGACCAAGGAAGAACTGGAAAACAATCTAGGTACAATTGCGAAAAGCGGTTCACTAGCCTTCAAATCGGAGAATGAGTTAAAGGACGGCTATGATATTATCGGCCAGTTTGGTGTGGGGTTCTATTCTGCGTTTATGGTTGCCGATGTGGTCACCGTGATCAGCAAGGCATTAGGCAGCGGAGAAGCATATAAATGGGAATCAAAGGGTGCAGATGGCTATACCATCGAACCATGTGAGAAAGACTCCCTAGGTACCGAGATTATTTTAAAAATCAAGGAAAATACCGAGGATGAAAATTATGATGAGTTTCTTGAGGAATACCGTCTAAAGTCGATTATCAAGAAATACTCCGACTTTATCCGCTACCCGATAAAAATGGATGTCACCAATAGCCGGCTGAAAGAGGGAAGCGAAACGGAGTATGAAGAATACGTCGAAGAACAGACCGTTAACAGTATGGTGCCGATTTGGCGGAAAAATAAAAACGAACTAACCGACGAGGACTATAACAATTTCTATTCAGAAAAGCGCTATGGCTTCGACAAGCCGCTAAAACATATCCATATCAGCGTTGACGGTGCCGTCCGATATAATGCCATCCTTTATATTCCGGAGAATATTCCATTTGACTATTACTCTGCCGAATATGAAAAGGGCTTGGAGTTGTATTCCAGCGGTGTGTTAATCATGAACAAGTGTGCCGACCTGCTTCCGGACTACTTCAGCTTTGTTAAGGGGATGGTCGATTCAGAGGACTTATCGCTTAACATTTCCCGTGAGATGCTGCAGCATGACCGCCAGCTAAAGCTGATCGCCAAGAACATCAACAAGAAAATTAAGAGTGAGCTTTTGAGCTTGTTAAAAAATGACCGAGAAAAATACGAGCAATTTTACGGGGCGTTTGGCCGCCAGTTAAAATACGGGGTCTATAGCGATTTCGGTTCACATAAAGACGAATTGCAGGACCTATTAATGTTCTATTCTTCTAAAGAGAAGAAGCTAGTTACATTGGATGAATATGTGTCCAGAATGCCGGAGGACCAAAAATACATCTTCTATGCAACCGGCGCCTCCAATGAGCGAATTGAAAAATTGCCGCAGACAGAGCTGGTGGCAGATAAAGGATATGAGATTTTATACTTTACAGATGAAATTGACGAGTTTGCCATCAGAATGTTGATGAGCTATAAGGAGAAAGAATTTAAATCCGTGTCCAGTGGCGACTTGGGCTTTGAAGCGGAAGAGCAGGAAAAGGAAGCTGCTTCCGAACAGCAGGACAACAAGGATTTGTTCGAGCGGATGAAGGAAATTTTGGCAGGCAAAGTGAAGGATGTCCGCGTCTCCAAACGTCTGAAGTCACATCCGGTATGTTTATCGACCGACGGCGATGTCTCTATCGAGATGGAGAAAATTTTGAGTGCGATGCCGAACAACCAAAACATCAAGGCCGAAAAAGTATTGGAAATCAACGTCAACCACGAGGTTTTTGATGCGTTGAAGGAAGCATTTGCCTCCGATCAAGACAAACTTGGCCTCTATACCCATCTGCTGTACAACCAAGCCCTGTTGATCGAAGGGTTGCCAGTCGAGGACCCGGTAGAGTTTACCAACAATATTTGCAAAATTATGGTGTAAGGAATGGGGAAGGATTGCCGCATGGGGATGTGCGGCAATCCTTTTTTTGTTTTTGGAAGGACAAAATGGAGAAACTGTCCTTCATCTCGGGTGAAAAAAAATATATCTGCGGTAAAACCAACTATATCTGCGATAATTTTAATATATCTGCGATAGTCGCGACTATATCCGCGATAAATTCAATATATCTGCGATAATCCGAATATATCCGCGATTCGCTCAATAACCCGTTAAACCCGCCACAAAAAGACACCGCAAACCCTATTCAATAAAACCTCAGTGCGGCCCGCCACCATCCACATATTTCCCGTAATCCGGAATTGCCAGCCGGTCGAAGTCGTTCACCAGCCTCCGAAGTCCGTTAGATAGCGTATCACCTGCAACAGGGGCCCCGTGCCCGACAACAGCAACAGAAGGGTTCAATTCGGCTAGCCGTTGAACAGAGCTCTTTGCCGCCTGCCAATCTGTCGTCAGATACCGGGGCGGGCCATTGATTTCCTGTTCCTGCGTCAATACCTTATATAAAGAGTCCTGTTTTACATTAATAAACGCATCACCAGCAATCAAAGCCCGGTCGGAATCCCTAAAAAAGGAAACGTGCCCAGGCGAGTGGCCTGGTGTGTGAATCCAGCGGAACCCATCTAAAAACGGGACGGTTCCATCGGAAGGCAGCTTTTCCACTTGGCTCCCCAGGTTAACTGGCTCATTCGGGAACATCTGTGACATCTTGGCTACCATGCCGCCCTCGACCGTTGGGTCCGGTTCAGGGTAACTCTGAAGGCCGGTTAAAAACGGCAGTTCCATTTCATTGGCAAACACCGGAACCTGCCAATGGTTTACCAGCTCCACAATGGCTCCAACATGATCAAAATGCCCATGCGTTAAAATAATCGCCTTTGGTCGGCTGCCGCTGCCAAACCGTTCCTCCGCAACCCTAATAATTTCCTCTGCTGATTCCGGCATTCCGGCATCCACCAAAACATACTCGTTTCGATCCGGGTTTCCCACAAAACATATATTGACAATTTGGATGGTATAAGAATAAATATCTGGTAACACTTCAATTCCAATACCACTGGCAATGGAAGTAGCTGGAATAAACTTGTAATCACTTCCGTAGGACATCTCTTTATCCATCGAAAAACCTCCTTTTTTAAGCAACATTAGTTTTTCACGTCTTGACAAAAATATCCCTAACATACCAATGAAATCAAAGTATTTCCAGTTCTAGGCAAAACGTCTATAATACTAATGTAGCTGTTTAACGAGGGGTGGATATTCAATGAAATACAAGCAAAAGTCGCGGCGGATGTGGAGGATTTTGTCCTTTGCTTTGTCTGTTTTCCTAAGGGTGTACTGGTACAAGTTGATGAAAAAATCCGAAATAGAGCGGGAAAAGCTATGGGGGAATATTGGACAAGAGTTTCGACAATTGCTCTTTGATTTAGAGGGATTGTTAATAAAAGTCGGTCAATTTTTAAGTATTCGGGCCGATTTGCTGCCCAATAGTTTTATCAGCCAAATACAGGACTTAGTAGATCAGGTGCCCCCCTCCGATTGGGAAGAAATCAAAGTGGTCATTGAAAAAGAATGGGGCGGTCCGATTGAACAATTCATGCTATCTATTGACCCGATAGCTGTAGCTTCTGCATCCATTGGCGAGGTTTACCGCGGCATACTCAAAGACGGAATAGAAGTGGCTGTCAAGGTGCAGCGTCCTATGATAAAGTCGATTATCACGACTGATTTTCGGGCATTGTCGATTATTATTTGGTTTGCCGATCATTTTGCCCCTGTTCCAAAGGGTTTTATTAATTTTAAGATGTTATTTCAGGAACTAAAAACGGTGATTGAAAAAGAAGTGGATTTCAAAAAGGAACTGGAAGCAATCCAAACTTTCCGCCATCGTTTTCAGTCCTTTCAAGGGCTCGCCATTCCTAAAACCTATCCCAATCTATCAACCTCGAAAGTTTTGGTCATGGAATGGGTGGAAGGGGCAAGGATTACTGACCTTGATTTTTTAGAACAAAACTCGATAGACAGGGCAGAACTAGCCCAGCGGCTGTTTAGAATGTTTATCCCACAATGGCTGGAGGCCGGTATCTTTCATGCAGACCCACACGCTGGGAATGTACTGGTGAAAGCGGATGGCACCATCATCCTTTTGGACTTTGGCATAATCGGGGAGATTTCGAAAAAAGACGCGCTGAATTTCCAGGACCTGATTCAAGCGATATTGGCAAAAAACTATGCCATGGCAGTCAAAGTTTTAATAGATTTGGGTTTCATCCAACCTGGCGCCAACACAAAAGCCATTGAGCCGGTATTAAAAGAAGCCTTTTCTTTTGATTTTAATCAGTTGAAGGAGATGGACCTGTTTCAGGTAAAAAAAGACCTGAATGAAATGATTAAATCACTGCCAATCCAGGTTCCAACCAGATTTATTTTCCTTGGCCGATCATTCGTAACCATTGAGGGAATGCTTCATAGCATTAGCCCGGACCAGGAATTGCTAGAGATAGCCAAACCCGCTTTTATTGATTGGCTGAATCATGGCAATCAAAGTAAATGGAAGCTTGTATTAAAATGGATTCATTCCCAGCCGGTTTTTCAAATCTTTCATTCTATTACTGATTTGCTTGAGGCGCCGAATCGTTACCTTGAGCAAACGCAGGCACTCAAGCAAAGAGAGTTTTACTTTACCAAATTTGAAAATCAGAAGAAACAAGCATTTTTTCTGGCGATCCTGGGAGTGGCCGGAGTTTTTTCTGGTCTGTATATTAACGAAGAGATCCTTTGGAAAGGGGCAACCGGACTCGTTGGTCTTTCTTTTATCACCTACCTCATTAGTAATATAAATCAGAAAAAATGGTTAAAAGGCGGTGAATGAACGATTCTCCGCCTTTTCGCGTTAATTTGGCTCGACATGTACATGGACATCAAAAACATCATGTTTTTTGATTAGCTCGTTCTCTACCTTTGTGGCCACATCATGCGCGTCCCGAATGTTTAACGTGGAATTGACCAGGATGACGACATCGACCACGGCGCTGTTTCCGTAATTCCGTGCTTTAATGTCCTTGATTCCTTTTACACCGGGAATTTCCTCAATTGTATTTTTAAAAGAGTGCATTTCCTTCACATCAAATCCATCGGTCAAACTATGGGAAGCGGAGCGGAAGATGTCCCACGCTGTGTTACAAATAAGCAAGCCAACCACAATGGCGGTTACCGGGTCAAGCCAGGGAAGCTGAAATTGGGCGCCGATGATGCCGATGGCCGTCCCAATACTGACCCAGGCATCGGAAAGGTTATCCTTGGCCGCCGCCATTACCGATTGGCTGTTGATTTTTTCAGCGAGCTTGCGATTATTGCGGTAAACAACATACATGACAATCGCACAAAATAAACCGGTAACGGCCGCAATTGGATCTGGGGAGACACTTCTCCCATTCAACATGGTCGTTGCCGCAGCATATAGTACTTCAATCCCCACAGCCATCATAATAAAAGAAGATACCATGGAGGCGACAGTTTCCGCTTTCCAATGACCGTAAGGGTGATCTCGATCAGCAGGTTTTTGCGATAATTTCAACCCAATCAATACAACAATTGAAGCCAGGACATCGGTTGTATTATTAAGCCCGTCCGCCTTTAATGCTTCGGAATTTGTAAAAAAGCCGACTGTTAGCTTTAGTGCGGATAAACAAAGGTATGCCACTATACTAATAATTGCCCCGCGTTCGCCCTTTTTTAATTCCAGATACTTTTCTTGCTCCATGGTTAAAGCCCCCAATTTCTACTGCCATCATTATCTTAGCAATCGATTGTCGAGTGTGTCTAGAGCAACCTTTTTAGTCTCTTATTAAAATTATTGTAATAGCAAAAAATGTTTCGCTTGGGAAAAATCATTGTCAACTTTTTTTTCTGTAAAAAATTTTGAAAAATTGAAATACACATTATTGACAAATTCCTATCGGTATAATAGGATTAATTTTAATATTAATTTTAAATGCAAGCGAGATAAAAGTTAAAAAAGGGGGGGCGAATCGGCTGCGACCAACAGAAGAATGGCATGAAATTGCCCAACATCTTAAGGCAATGCTTGAAAGTATTAAATTTGGATCGATTACACTAGTTGTCCAAGATGGGAAAGTAGTGCAAATTGAGAAAAATGAGAAGGTTCGTCTTCAAAACAATAAAACTCGCTGACTAGACAAACTAGAGGCGGTCTGCACCTATAATGGTGGAAGACTGCCTTTTTTTATTGCAGAGATAGGAGGTCTAACGACTTTGACAAATACTGTGACATATGAAAATTGGAACCAAATTTCCGACAACTTTTTATCAAATGATGAAACAAAAGGGGCACGCGCCGTTTTGGAATGGGCGTATAGTCAATATTCAGAGAACAAAATGGTTTATGCTTCGAGCTTCGGGGCAGAGGCAATCGTGTTGATTGATTTGATTTATCAGGTGAAGCCCGATGCCCATATCGTTTTTTTGGATACCGACCTTCATTTTCTCGAGACCTATGAAGTTATTGAAAAAATCGAGAAACGTTTCCCGTCATTGAAGATTGAAAAGAAGAAACCGGCGATAACCTTGAAGGAACAAGCGGCCCAGTATGGCTCGGCATTATGGAAACGGGAGCCTAACCAATGCTGCCAGATCAGGAAGGTGATCCCGTTAAGAGAGACGTTGACCTCAAAGGAAGCCTGGATTTCCGGCCTTCGCCGGGATCAATCGCCAACCAGGAAGGATACCCAATTTCTAAACAAAGATGAAAAGTTCAAAAATATTAAAATCTGCCCGTTAATTCATTGGACATGGGATGAGGTTTGGCAGTACATCAGAAGCCGAGACCTCCCGTACAACGAACTGCACGACCGGAATTATCCGAGCATTGGCTGCTTCCCATGTACACAGGCGGTCGGAAGTGATGGCGATTCCCGTGCCGGCCGCTGGAGCGGAAGCAGCAAGACAGAGTGTGGCTTGCACACATCTTAAGGAGGGGATTCCTACGGTAACCATCATTGCAGTTACAATCGGGTTGTTTTTTGCCGTCAATATCGGTGCTAGTGGGGCGGCAGCCTCAATGGGAATTCCCTATGGCGCCGGAGTAGTGAAGAAGCAATTGGCTTTATTTCTATGTGCCATCGCTGTTTTTCTAGGGGCATGGCTCGGCGGAGGTGAAGTGGTCAAAACAATTGGCAGTGAAATCGTACCTAGCAGCACATTTACCAATGCGATTGCGTTAATCGTGTTGGCCTCAGCAGCATTGTCATTATTCCTGGCAAATATCTTTGGAATCCCTCTATCCACGAGCGAAGTGGCGGTCGGCTCCGTTGTCGGAGCAGGGATTGTCTATCAATCTGTGTTTGTAGGGAAGCTTTTATGGATTATGATGTTTTGGCTGCTCACTCCCTTTGCTGCCTTTTTCATTGCGATTTTCGCCACCTATTTTTTAAAAATAAAAGCCGTTCAATCCCTGCTGGCAACGAGTAAGACGGCTCCAATCCTGGCTGTTTTGGTTGTGATTATGGGCCTGTTTGAAGCCTTTTCGGCGGGAATGAACAATGTGGCCAATGCCGTTGGGCCGCTTGTTGCGGCATCCTTGATGTCCAAGGAAAGCGGCGTACTTTGGGGCGGGCTAGCCGTCGCGTTGGGCGCGTGTCTCTTGGGCCACCGGGTCATTGAAACCAATGGTAAAAAAATCACTACATTAAGATTGGAAGAGGGTTGTGTCATATCCGGAACGGGGGCAGGCATTGTCACGGCAGCATCCATTTTTGGAATTCCGGTGCCGTTAACGCAGATTACTACCTCTTCCATTATCGGAATCGGTTTTGCCAAGCATGGAAAATCGGTGCTAAAAAAGGATATTGTTGTTCAATTGCTTACGGTTTGGCTCGTTTCCCCTGTCTTATCCATGGTCTTATCCTATACCATCATCCAGCTGGTAATTGTACAGAATGTTTACCCGATTATTGTCATGGCCGGCGTGCTCATTTCCGTATTCGGTGTTCTGAAATTGATAAAGACAGCGGCTGTAACTGAGACAAATTTTACAAAAGATTTATTACGAAAGGTTGATTAAAAATGTCATTCCTACCCAAACCACATGGCGGGAAGCTTGTTCAAGCTTTCAATCCGCACTACGATATTAGCTCAGTAAAAAAAGAAATAGAAATTGATTCAGTTGCTTTAAGTGACTTGGAACTAATCGGAATAGGCTTGTTCAGCCCTTTAACAGGCTTTCTTGGAAAGAGAGATTACGAGGCAGTGGTCACCACGATGCGTTTAGCGGACGGTACCGTTTGGTCGATTCCGGTAACCCTGCCTGTTTCCTATGAAGTGGCAGATTCGTTGGTTGTTGGCGAGGAAGTCAAGCTCACCTACAACAACGAAGTGTATGGGGTGATCACAGTTTCCGAAACGTTTAAACCTGATTTAACTAAAGAAGCCATCGAGGTTTATAAAACAGAGGAAATCGCCCATCCGGGGGTAAAACGTTTATTTGAACGGGGGCCGGTATATGTGGCCGGTGAGATCGTGCTAGTAAAAAAGGCGGAAAAAGGCGTATTCGGTGATGTGTGGTTTGAGCCGAAAGAAACGAGGGAATTTTTCAAAGCAAAAGGCTGGAAAACTGTCGTTGGATTCCAAACGAGAAATCCAATCCACCGCGCCCATGAATACATTCAAAAAGCCGCGCTTGAGACGGTTGATGGCCTGTTCGTTAACCCGCTTGTCGGGGATACAAAATCGGATGATATCCCAGCGGATATCCGGTTAAAAAGCTATCGGGTACTACTTGAAAACTATTATCCGAAAGAGCGGGTACAGCTTGGCGTCTATCCTGCGGCGATGCGGTATGCCGGGCCAAGAGAGGCGATTTTCCATGCAATTGCCCGGAAAAATTTTGGCTGCACCCACTTTATTGTTGGCAGGGACCATGCCGGTGTCGGCAACTATTACGGCACCTATGATGCCCAGCATATTTTTAGCGAATTTACCGAAGAGGAACTAGGTATTAAGCCATTGTTCTTTGAGCACAGCTTTTATTGCACGAAGTGTGACGGAATGGCGTCCGATAAAACTTGTCCGCATGGCAAAGAGGATAGGGTCATTCTTTCCGGAACAAAGGTGAGGGAGATGCTTCGTGCCGGAGTGCTTCCGCCTTCCACCTTCAGCCGCAAAGAAGTGGTGGAAGTATTGATTGAAGGCATGCGAGAAAAGACGACTGTATAAGGAGAATCGGAAAATGGGGAAAGCAACCAACATCACATGGCATGAAACGTCGATCACAAAATCAGACCGCCGGATCCAAAATGGCCACGGCAGCTGCACGCTATGGTTTACCGGGCTATCTGGCTCCGGGAAATCGACGATCGCCAACGCTGTTTCACATGAATTGTACCGCATGGGGATCAATGAATATGTCTTGGATGGGGATAATATCCGTCATGGCTTGAATAAGGATCTTGGTTTTTCGGAAGATGACCGGACTGAAAATATTCGCCGGATTGGGGAAGTCGCCAAGCTGTTTGTTGACAGCGGCAAAATTGTAACCACGGCATTTATTTCCCCGTTTCGATCGGACCGTGATGGGGTACGGACTCTGTTTGAGGCAGGGGAGTTCATCGAGGTATATGTCAGCTGTCCGCTCGAGGAGTGTGAACGCCGCGATCCAAAGCAGCTTTATGAAAAGGCTCGCCGAGGCGAAATCAAGGATTTCACAGGGATTGATTCTCCATATGAAGCACCGGAACAGCCGGAAATAACGATTCAATCATATAAGGTATCAGTTGCCGAGGCCGTAGAACAAGTATTAAACTATTTACGTGGACAAAATATCATTTAAGGCAATCTTGCAACAGCAGAAGGGGGGCAGCCAGGATGAAAGCAATCCTATACGTCGGCCACGGCACGCGCTCAAAAACAGGCGCCGCGGAAGCAAGGAGTTTTGTCCAAAGGGTGATGGAGCGAATCCATCTACCGATTCAGGAGCTCGCTTTCTTGGAATTGACGGAGCCGTCGATTGCAGAAGGTTTCGCCCGTTGTATTGAAAAAGGGGCAACTCAAATAAGTGTTGTTCCCTTATTTCTGCTTGCTGCGGGACATATTAAAGAGGATATTCCCCAAGCCCTTGCTGCACTAAAAAATACTTATCCAACTGTTAAAGTGCAGGTAAAGGACCCGTTTGGTATACAATCGGGCCTACTTGACGGGCTGGCAGAACTTATTCGGGAATCTGCGGGGGACATCTCCCGGAGCGACTCGATTTTAATCGTTGGCAGGGGCAGCAGTGACGCGGATCTTCATCCTGCTTTTTCAAAAATTGCCGAAGGAATCCGTGAGAGGCTTGGAACAGCATCTGTTTCGGTATGTTATCTTGCCGCGGCGTCACCAAGGTTTGATGATGGTTTGAGAGTGATTGCCGAACAAACCTCCGGCAGGGTCATTGTCGTTCCGTATTTACTATTTTCCGGTCTGCTCCTTGCTGAAGTAAATCAGAAAGTGCACCAAATGCAAAAACAAGGTATAGAAATTCTCCATACCGGTCAGCTTAGCAAACATCATTCCATCGAGGATATTATTATAAAGAGGGCGTCACAGTAGGAAAAACACTCATGCGGGTGTTTTTTTGCTTAACAAGGTTTCTTAATGGAAGATTTCGTTATTTTCATGTAGTATTTTTATTGGGATGGGCAGGGAAATAGGTTTCGTACATATCATGATTAAAGGAGAATGAAGATGCCAAAAAGTTTAACGGACACGACCAAATTACATAACGGCGTAGAAATGCCATGGTTCGGCCTGGGAGTTTTTAAGGTAAAAGAAGGCAGCGAGGTTATTGAATCCGTAAAAGCTGCCCTGAAACACGGCTACCGCAGCATTGATACCGCTGCTGTCTACAAAAACGAAGAAGGCGTTGGCCAGGCCATTCGCGAATCCGGAGTTCCCAGGGAAGAAATATTCGTTACCTCAAAGGTGTGGAATTCTGACCAAGGCTATGAAACCACGCTTCAAGCATACGAAACAAGCCTAAAGAAATTAGGTCTTGATTACCTGGATTTATACCTAATCCATTGGCCGGGTAAAGATAAATTTAAAGAAACCTGGAAAGCGCTTGAAACATTGTACAAGGAAGGCCGGGTCCGGGCGATTGGTGTAAGCAACTTCCATATCCATCATTTGGAGGAACTGCTCAAGGATGCCGAGATCAAGCCAATGGTGAATCAGGTGGAATATCATCCACACCTGACACAAAAGGATTTACTGGCATTTTGCCAGCAGGAAGGAATTCAGCTTGAGGCTTGGTCACCGCTCAAGGCAGGCAAGTTATTAGATGAACCGACCATTTCGGAAATTGCTGAAAAATATGGAAAAACAACCGCCCAGGTTATTTTACGCTGGGATTTGCAAAATAAAGTAGTGACCATTCCAAAATCCATTAAAGAACAGCGAATCATTGAAAATGCTGAAATTTTTGATTTTGAGCTAACTGCTGAAGATATGGAAAAATTGAACGGATTGAATAAGGATGAGCGTACTGGTTCTAATCCGGACGAGTTCATGGTTGGTTTTACCGAATAATAAATCTGAAGCTGACAGTCAAAAAGCGACCGTCCGCTATTTTTTGTTCCTATCCAAACCTGAACTAGGGTTCATATTATTGACCGAAAATGATATAATTAAGATAACTCTCACTTGTAAACTGAATTAGGGAGACTATAATATCGTAAAGGAGTGATTGGATGACAGAACTTGTTCAATCAACAATTCAACACCGCAAACTTCCTCTAACCAGGATCATAGTCAGAATCATTGCCATTACCATCGGAGCCGTCCTGATGGCGACGGGGCTGGAAATATTCCTGGTTCCCAACCATGTCATTGATGGAGGCATAACCGGGATCTCCATTATGCTGTCTCATATAACTGGTTGGAAATTGGGAATATTTCTGTTCCTGTTAAACCTGCCTTTTGTTTATATGGGATATAAACAGATGGGGAAAACATTTGCATTTTCAACTATATACGGCATTATCGTATTATCTATTTTTACTTCATTTTTTCACCCGATTCCTCCGTTCACTGAAGATATCCTTCTGGCTACTGTTTTTGGCGGAATGATTTTAGGCATAGGTGTCGGCCTTGTTATACGCAATGGCGGTGCCTTGGATGGAACCGAAATCCTCGCCATTGTCATAAATAAAAAAGTGCCGTTTTCGGTAGGGCAAATCATCATGTTAATGAATATTTTTATTTTGGGGACGGCCGGTTTTGTATTTGGCTGGGACCGGGCCATGTACTCGCTGTTAGCCTATGTGATTGCATCTAAGGCGATTGACACCGTGGTTGCAGGGCTCGAGGAATCAAAATCTGTCTGGATTATCAGTGATGACGCCGAAAAAATTGGTGAAGCCGTAAATGCACGGCTAGGCAGGGGAGTCACTTATTTAAAAGGTATGGGAGCTTATACTGGCGACAATAAAAAGGTTATTTTCAGTGTCATTACCAGACTTGAGGAATCAAAACTAACGACAATTGTAGAAGATATTGACCCTTCGGCATTTCTGGCGATTGCTGATATTTCCGAAGTGCGCGGCGGCCGCTTCAAAAAGCGGGATATTCATTAGAGTTATACAAAAAAGGATCTGCAATGGTACAGATCCTTTTTTGGTTTAGAGCAAAGCCTTGAAGGAATTTCTGATCACATCGCCACGGCTGATGATGCCAGCCAATACCCCGTTACGTTCAACCGGAACTTTTTTGATTTGCTTATTACCCAAAATAGCCGCAAGGTCCTCGACATTTTCATTCCAGTCCACTTTATACACCTTTTTCTTGGCAATTTCCATGACATTTAAGTTTAGCAAACGTTTTTCCCGTTCTTCAAATTCTTCCTGGTCGCCTTTAATAACAAACGTATAGAAAAAGCTGTCTACGACTCTGTCCTTGTGTTTACCTATGTATCGCATAATGTCGCCATCACTGACAAAGGCGACCACCTCGTTTTTGTCATTTACGACAGGAAGCCCGCTAATTCGATATTCAATAAATTTTTCAATAACCGCTCTGACCAGGTCGCTGTCTTTCACTTTATGGACTGGACTGATCATAATCTCATGTGCTTGCATTTAATAAATCTCCTTTCAATGGCCCATTTACATTTATTATACAAAAATAATTAAAAATCAAAACGGAACATATCTGTAGCATTTCCGGACCAGTGCTCTTTTTGCGGAGTTACTGGTCCAATATTATTAAAAAACAGTGAAATAGGAGACAGTACCTTAATGTACTGGTATTATTTTATTGAAAGGGTATTCTTTTTAATTATAGAGGTGGGAGAAATGTTGCAGATGGATAAAACAAGAGTGGAACAGGATTTCTTGGGAACGAAGGAAATACCTTCGGATGCCTATTATGGGATTCAAACACTGAGAGCAGTTGAAAACTTTCCGATAACCGGCTATAAAGTTCACCAAGAGTTAATCATCGCATTGGCGATGGTGAAGAAAGCGGCGGCCATTGCCAATATGAATACAAAGCGTTTATATAGTGGGCTAGGCGAAAAAATTGTCCAAGCCGCCGATGAGATGATTGCCGGACAGTGGCATGATCATTTTATCGTCGATCCGATCCAGGGCGGAGCAGGGACTTCCATGAACATGAACGCCAATGAAATCATTGCCAATCGGGCGCTAGAATTGCTGGGGCATGAAAAAGGCGAATATAAGCACTTAAGTCCCAACAGTCATGTCAATATGTCGCAATCGACCAATGATGTATTTCCAACCGCGATTCATATTGCCGCTCTCAACCTACTGGATAAATTGCTAGTAACAATGGATGATATGCATGCTGTTTTTCTTGAAAAAGCGAAGCAGTTTGAAAAAGTGATTAAAATGGGGCGTACCCATCTTCAGGATGCTGTGCCAATCCGCCTTGGGCAGGAATTTGAAGCGTATTCACGGGTGCTTGCACGGGATATTAAGCGAATTAAGCAATCACGTGCCCACCTATATGAAGTGAATATGGGGGCAACCGCCGTAGGAACTGGATTAAATGCGGACCCGAACTATATTCAAGATGTGGTGAAACAATTGGCTGAAATAAGCGGCCTGCCATTGGTTAATGCTGAACATTTGGTTGATGCGACACAGAACACGGATGCGTATACCGAGGTTTCGGCAGCGCTGAAGGTCTGCATGATGAACATGTCGAAAATCGCTAATGATCTCCGCTTAATGGCTTCTGGTCCGCGCGCGGGGTTGGGGGAAATCACCTTGCCAGCACGTCAGCCAGGCTCTTCGATCATGCCGGGAAAAGTAAATCCGGTCATGCCAGAGATGATTAACCAAATTGCGTTTCAGGTGATCGGGAATGACCATACCATCTGTTTGGCTTCCGAAGCGGGGCAGTTAGAACTAAACGTAATGGAACCAGTGCTAGTTTTTAACCTGCTGCAATCCATCAGTATCATGAATAACGGCTTCCGTTCGTTTACCGATTATTGCTTGAAGGGGATTGAAGCAAACGAAGCTAAATTAAAAGAATACGTAGAAAAGAGTGTCGGGATTATCACGGCTGTTAACCCGCATCTTGGCTATGAAGTGGCGGCAAGAATTGCCCGGGAAGCAACGATAACCGGCAAATCTGTACGTGAATTATGCCTAAAATATGATGTGTTGACCGAGGAAGAATTGGATCTCATCTTAAATATATATGAAATGACTAAACCGGGGATCTCCGGTGCGGCTCTTTTGGAGAGAGATTAAGAAAAAAGCGAACAGTGCCATGGTCATTGCTCGGGATCAGAGCGGTTCAAAACGACCGAACTCAAGAAAAAACCGTGGTGCTGGTCGATAAGAGCGGTTCAAAACGACCGAAGCCAAGAAAAAACCGTGTTGCCGGTCGATAAGAGCGGTTCAAAACGACCGAAGCCAAGAAAAAACCGTGTTGCCGGTCGATAAGAGCGGTTCAAAACGACCGAACTCAAGAAAAAACCGTGGTGCTGGTCGATAAGAGCGGTTCAAAACGACCGAACTCATGAAAAAACGGTGTTGCCGGTCGATAAGAGCGGTTTAAAACGACCGTAGCCAAGAAAAAACCGAGGTGCCGGTCGATAAGAGTGGTTCAAAACGACCGAACTCAAGAAAAAACCGTGTTGCCGGTCGATAAGAGCGGTTCAAAACGACCGAAGCCAAGAAAAAACCGTGTTGCCGGTCGATAAGAGCGGTTCAAAACGACCGAACTCAAGAAAAAACCGTGGTGCCGGTCGATAAGAGCGGTTCAAAACGACCGAAGCCAAGAAAAAACCGTGTTGCTGGTCGATAAGAGCGGTTCAAAACGACCGAAGTGAAGAATAAACTGTTATGTCGATCTGAAAGCCAAAAACATGGAACTTAAAACAACAATCTTTCAGGAATAATATCATTTGAATGCAAACAAAGTAAAAATTTTCGAGATAAACTCTTTCTCGACCATCTGTTAAGCGAACAGTGTCTATAACACTGTTCGCTTTTTTTCAAATTTTACCGTCCTGAACTGTTACTTCGTCAATTGCAAAATCCGTCTTGATTTTTCCTAGTAGATTTCCTTTAATCTTAACCAATCTGGAACTTGTTAAGTGGAATCTGGCTAGCAAATAAAAAACGAACAGTTTGGTAACTGCCAGTTTGCTATACTTGTTTTGTTTTTCTATTAGAGGAAATTCAAAATACTGTTCGCTTCCTTGCTTTTGCAAATAAAACAGTTATCTTCTTCCTCCCATGAATAGAAAGGGTCACCGCAAGTTTTACAATTTGTATTATGGATGGTTATGCACTCTGCTGCAGATTCACGTATTTCTTGTTTAATCTTTATTCCTTGGTATCTGCAAACATCAACGCAGAGCGAGCAACCCGTACAATTCACGGCGGTGATCGTAAGCTGTTCTCCATCATTCGAAAATACGTTTTCGGGACAGAGACGAAAACAAGCTTCACATAAGGTGCATTGTTCTTTGCGGAATTCAATCGCAAAAAACGCCCAATTGGGATACAAGTTCGTCATTTTGAATTTCGCGTGATTGAAGCGCCACTTTGCTGGTGTTACAGTGGTTGCGGCAAGTTTCTTGCTATCAGATGAAAGTTTATTGAAAAAATCGCGCCTTGAAAGCTTCTTTGCCTGCAATTTAACAGATTCATGATCATTACGAATATCAAAAGGTAGGTGATTCATCCCCATTAACTGAGAATTCGTCTCCTTTATAATTTGGTCCACTTTCTGATTGGGGCTGGATATGGAAATTGTTCTAATCTCATTTTTATACATAAATAATAATTCGTTAACCGTAGGCGTTGGTCCATCTTCCAAAATTAAAACTTTATTGACAACTTTTCTGGAGGGCGATTGTCCCTCAAGCGCCACAACGGGACACACCGTTACGCAACGGCCGCAGAGGTTACAGTTTTGATTGTTGACCATAGGGATTCCGTTTTCAAAAGAAATCGCCTGCGTCTCACAGCTATCCACACAGGAGGTACAGGTGCTAAATGGGCTAATTTTCCGCAGACAATGGTCGGCTGCTATTATTTCATGGCTAAGGCTTTCTAGCCATTTCATCCATAATGACATGTTTTCACCCCTTTACAGTCCTCTCTTCATTGTAACGCGGCCGGACTAACTTTTTCTCAAGTTTCCCATTTCTCCAACGTTTTGTAACATTTTATCAACAATTTAGTGGAAACTGTCACCTAATGTTAAAGAAATGAGCAGAAGAATGGCCCATTTTCAAGCTAAAATTGAAGTAAGAGAATTATGGCAATTCAATAAGAAAATGGCTGGGGAGATTGGATGGCCTGTAATAATAGCGGCTTTATAAAAGTTGATGGCTACGAGGAAATGATAAAGAGGGGAAGGGTTTTTTAAGGGATGAATATTATGATCATCGATGACCAAGAAATTGTAGTAGAGGAGCTTTCATTAATACTTAAGCAGGCTTATTGTGTAGACAATTTATATTATGCATCAGACGGTATTGAAGCGGTAGAGCTTGCGGAGACCATTCTTGCTGATTTGATCCTGCTTGACTTGTCTATGACGGGTGAATTAGATGGTTTTGCAACACTTGAAAAACTGCGAAAACTGCTGCCGGAAGCAAAAATCGTCATTTTCACCATGGTTGACAATCTTGAATACCAGAAAAAAGCATATGAAGCAGAGGCAGATGGATATTTGATAAAACAACTAAACAGAGGTGCTATGATCGATTCTTTGGATCAAATTCTAGCATCCTATAAAGTGTTTAATGAGGATGTAATCAAAGCTGTTTCCGAGCAATAATGACAACAGTATCCAATTTGCATAATATAAAAAGCGTGCACATCGAAGTGCACGCTCAGATTGTCGAGAAAGGGTATATTTCTCGGCAATTTTTTATTTTAATGGAAATTGAATGGCCGATTTTATTAAAATTGCCCCTGCTAGGGGGCCTGTTGATTTCCGTTCCAGGTGCTTCGCTTT
>NZ_JAMBOX010000059.1 GCF_023715785.1 Neobacillus niacini | reverse complement strand
CGCAAGTAGGAACCCCCTCAGATGCACACTCTCGGACAAGGGGAATCTAGGGATGGCCCTATCGGCACACTCGGGCGCTCGGGTCGGCGGCTTCGCACCAATCGGTCAGCCGCAGTCCTCGGCTGTTGCAAAAACCTTCGTTTGAGCACCACGTGAGTGAGGTCGAGCGGCGTAGGGCTTCAGGGCCTAGGTGAAGCCGGGCCAGTCCGGGCGCAGCACTTCATCACGTCAGGCGCGCCGGTGAGATGTAGCGCCACCGAGGAGAGCGCCGACGCATCCGCCAGCCAGGAACGGCATGGCGAGGAAGACTGCGAGGAAGATGGCCTCGCCCGTGTCGGCAACGCTGAAACCACCACTGGTCATGAACCGGACAACACCGGCGAGAGACACCAGCGCGGCAGCCACGATCCAGACTGTGAGAGTCGAGCGCAGCACATGACGACGGCCATCGAACCAAGCCCACACCAGTGGGATAGCGAAC
>NZ_JAMBOX010000058.1 GCF_023715785.1 Neobacillus niacini | reverse complement strand
ACCATCAACATCAAGAAAGACACCAGCTTCGCTATGTTGCTGGAGGCGCAGCGTCGCGGCTATGAACTCCATTATATGGAGATGAACGACCTCTATTTGATCAACGGCGAAGCCCGCGCCCGGACGCGCACGCTGAGCGTCGAACAGAACTACGATAAATGGTATGACTTCACCCGGCGAGCAGGATCTGCCGCTGGCGGACCTTGACGTCATCCTGATGCGTAAGGATCCGCCGTTTGATACCGAATTTATTTATGCCACCTACATCCTGGAGCGAGCGGAAGAGAAAGGCACGCTTATCGTCAACAAGCCGCAGAGTCTGCGCGACTGTAACGAGAAGCTGTTCACCGCCTGGTTCTCTGAACTGACTCCGGAAACGTTGGTCACCCGCAATAAAGCCCAGCTGAAAGCCTTCTGGGAAAAGCACGGCGATATCATCATGAAACCGCTCGACGGCATGGGCGGCGCCTCTATTTTCCGTGTTAAAGC
>NZ_JAMBOX010000057.1 GCF_023715785.1 Neobacillus niacini | reverse complement strand
CTTGAGGACGTCACCGGAGGCGAGCTTCTCGAGGTTGGCCTTGTAGCGGCGGGACCAGTTGGAAGCCTCCTCGGCGTCCTGCGCCTGGAGGACCGAGATGACCTGCTTGAGGCCGTCCTCGTCCACGACGTCACGGACGCCCACGAGGTCCACGTTCTCCGCCGGGACCTCGATCATGAGGTCCCCCTGGGTCACCTTGAGCCGGAGATACATCTTCTCTTCACCCTTGACGGTGCGAGTCTTGATCTCCTCGATGGTCGCCGCACCGTGGTGCGGATAGACGACCGTTTCGCCAACCTCGAAAACCATGCACAAACCCCTTTCAGCCCGCCAAGTCTACCACGGTGTATGATGCTCGATTCCTCGCTCCCGGCCGTCCGCGGGGCGTCCTGCGGCCCCGTGAGACCGCGCCACGGGCGGCGCGGGGTTGCAGACGATCCGTGGCCAAACCGATAGACTGAGCGGAGATTGAGTCCCACCGTCAGAGAGCCC
>NZ_JAMBOX010000056.1 GCF_023715785.1 Neobacillus niacini | reverse complement strand
AGGTGGTGTTCTACCACTGAACTACTTCCGCATGAATGAAATGGTGCGGGTGAAGGGAGTCGAACCCCCACGCCTTGCGGCGCCAGATCCTAAGTCTGGTGCGTCTGCCAATTCCGCCACACCCGCAATATTTAGATGGTGAGCCATGAAGGACTCGAACCTTCGACCCTCTGATTAAAAGTCAGATGCTCTACCGACTGAGCTAATGGCTCAAAACTTTAATTTAAGTGGTGCCGGCTAAAGGACTTGAACCCTCAACCTACTGATTACAAGTCAGTTGCTCTACCAATTGAGCTAAGCCGGCACATTAATATGGTGGAGGATGACGGGATCGAACCGCCGACCCTCTGCTTGTAAGGCAGATGCTCTCCCAGCTGAGCTAATCCTCCATACAGCCTGGCAACGTCCTACTCTCACAGGGGCTTTCGCCCCAACTACCATCGGCGCTGAGAAGCTTAACTTCCGTGTTCGGGATGGGAACGGGTGTGACCTTCTCGCCATAATTACCAGACCATTTAT
>NZ_JAMBOX010000055.1 GCF_023715785.1 Neobacillus niacini | reverse complement strand
TTCTTGTATTACAGAGAAGAAATTCTATCACATACAGCGATGGATCCCTCAAAACAGAAATTTTATCCGCACTTCAGACTGTCGCAAGGATCAAAACAACAAAGCCCGGGCTAGCCCGGGCCTTACTCACAGTATGACGATTAATAATAGGCTTTCAGCGTCCGCTGGCAGAGGGCCGAGCGCACGCAGTCATCGGTGGTGAAACGCACAATGCCGATCATCTCGTCTTCCTCAAAACGCGCCAGCGCATCGCTCAGGCCAGATCTCACGCCAGAGGGCAAGTCGCACTGGGTGATATCGCCATTGACGATGACCGTCACGTTCTCCCCGAGGCGGGTTAAAAACATCTTCATCTGCGCTGCGGTCACGTTCTGGGCCTCGTCCAGAATTCACCACCGCATTTTCAAAGGTACGTCCGCGCATATAGGCGAACGGCGCGATTTCCACCTTGCCGATTTCCGGACGCAGGCAGTACTGCATAAAGGAAGCCCCCAGCCTTTTCACCAGCACATCGTAAACC
>NZ_JAMBOX010000054.1 GCF_023715785.1 Neobacillus niacini | reverse complement strand
GATGTGCTCGACGACCGACAGGTCGTGGGAGATAAACACGTAGGACAGCCCTAAATCCTGCTGCAGATCCATCATCAGGTTCAGCACCTGAGCTCGTACCGAAACGTCCAGCGCGGAGACCGGCTCATCGGCAATCACCACATCTGGATCCAGCATTAACCCGCGAGCAATAGCGATACGCTGACGCTGACCGCCGGAGAACATATGCGGGTAGCGATCGTAATGCTCGGTTTTCAGGCCCACTTTCGCCATCATCGCCAGCGCTTTTTCACGCCGCTGCTCTTTGCTCAGGCTGCTGTTAATCAGCAGCGGCTCCTCCAGAATCTGCCCCACTTTTTTACGCGGGTTCAGCGAACCATACGGGTTCTGGAACACAATCTGGATTTTTTGCCGCCGCAGCTTCTGCGCCTGCGGGTCGTGCTTAAGCAGATCCTGTCCCTGATAATAGAGCTCGCCGCCGGTGGGGATCTCAATCATCGTCAGCAGACGACCGAGGGTCGATTTGCCGCAGCCCGACTCCCCCACCAC
>NZ_JAMBOX010000053.1 GCF_023715785.1 Neobacillus niacini | reverse complement strand
CGCTGGCCTTCGCTGCCACCGGCAGCACCGCCAGCCGGGTCACCGGACGCTCATTGTTACCTTGCGCCAGATGATACCCGCGCGCGGCTTTGCTCAGGCTCCCCTGACGCAGGACGCCGCTCTCCAGCAAACGATGCGCGAGGCGCAGCAGATCGGTGGTCTCCCCGGCGAGCAGCTCCAGCTCCAGTTCGCAGATCGGTTCCTGATGTTCGCCCGCCTTTACTTCGCCGCGATCGAGGGCAATCTCAATCTCACTCTTTCCTTCCTGGATCACCCAGCGTTCACGGGCAAAATCGGTGCTGAACAGCGGCTGGACATGCTCCGCCAGCGCGGCCGGAAGTTCCCCTTGCGGCCAGACCTCCGCCGGCAGGCGCTCAAGCGCCAGCTCCGGTTTATCCAGTGGAATATTATATTCCGGGCGCTGGTGCAGGCCGCCGACCACCCGACCGGCGATTTTCAGCGTCATCTCATAACGCCCCTGATCGCCGCGGATGCGCAGGCCCATATCGTGACGACGCAGCCAGTTATCGGCGGTTTCGTAATAAATGTTCAGCAACTGGCCCGCGGGCGTATGTTTCGCCTCGAGCGCATTGAGC
>NZ_JAMBOX010000052.1 GCF_023715785.1 Neobacillus niacini | reverse complement strand
GGCCTCGGCGGCCGTGACTGGCGTGGATGCCATGGTGGCGCAACGCGCCGGGGTCCTGGCGCAAATCGCCCTCGCTGAACTGCATCTGGAATTTACCGAAGTGCGCGCGCCGTTCAACGGCGTGGTGGTGGCGCTGAAAACCACCGTCGGCCAGTACGCCTCGGCGCTGAAACCGGTCTTCACCCTGCTGGATGACGACCGCTGGTATGTGATCGCGAACTTCCGCGAAACCGACCTGAACAACGTGCGCCCCGGCGTGGCGGCGCGGATCACCGTGATGACCAACCACAACCGGACCTTTAACGGGGTGGTGGATTCGGTCGGCTCCGGGGTCCTGCCCGAAGGTGGGAGCGTCATCGAAGGGCTGCCGCTGATCCAGAAAAGCATTAACTGGGTCCACGTCTCGCAGCGCTTCCCGGTGAAAATCGCCGTCAGCGATCCCGACCCGGAACTGTTCCGCATGGGCGCCTCGGCCAGCGCCGTGCTGCAGCCGTAGCCGGGCGACGCTATGTTTCCTCTCGCCCATTTTTTACGCCAGGAACTGCGCGACGCGCCGGGACGCGCCAGCTACACGCTGCGCCTGACGCTAAGCTGCGCGGTGCTCATCACCCTGTTTATGACCCTGCAGATCCCTTTCCTGGCCGTTGCGCTG
>NZ_JAMBOX010000051.1 GCF_023715785.1 Neobacillus niacini | reverse complement strand
GTCGTGTTTTATTTACTGATTCAACTCATTTAAAGGCAAATGCCAATAAACATAAGTTTACAAAGGAAGAGGTAGAAGTAGAGACTCGCGAATATTTTGAGGAACTTAATAATGCTATAGAAGAGGATAGGATTAATCATGGAAAAAAGCCGTTAAAGGAAAAAGAGGAAGTGAAAAAAACAAAAGAAATTCGGGTGAGTACGACAGATCCTGAATGTGGATTTATGTCCCGAGAAAATAAACAGGAAATGTTTTGTTATCTTGATCATCGGACTACTGACATGAAGTTCAATATTATTACTGATGTCTATGTTACTCCTGGCAATGTTCATGATTCCGTACCTTACCTGAATCGATTGGACCGTCAGGTCCAACGGTTTGGTTTTAAGGTAGAAGCTGTTGCGCTAGATTCAGGCTATCTCACCAATCCTATTTGTAAAGGACTTTTTGATCGCAATATCTTTGGAGTTATTGCCCATAGAAGATTCCATCCTACAACTGGCCTATTCCCGAAATGGAAATTTACATACGACAAAGAACGGGATCTTTATATTTGCCCTAATAACCAAGAATTACCTTACAAGACAACAACCCGAGAGGGTTATAGAGAATACAAATCTGATTCGAAAAAATGTGAAAGCTGCCCATTTTTATCCGAATGCACACGTTCAAAAAATAAGGTCAAAGTAGTAACACGACATGTTTGGGAGGAGTACAAGGAAAAGATAAGAGTAAA
>NZ_JAMBOX010000004.1 GCF_023715785.1 Neobacillus niacini | reverse complement strand
CTCAAACGCCACAATTAACTCATGTTTTTCCTGTGCTGAGTAAACTCTTTTTGCCATAGAAAAAGCCCCCTAATAAAGTAAACAGATTTTTATTATTTCATCTGTCTACCTTATAGGGAGCATATCATGTTTTAGAGTCGGTTCATTGTTTTGAAGAATAGATGCAGCAAGATTAGGGTCACCAATGCGACCACATGCATTGAAAATTGGACCAACTGTAAATCCAATCGTCGAACTATCGATACTTTTAACTCTTAATGCATCCAGCAATATTTTAAATGCTTTCCTTGGAGATTGTTGAAGTTTTCGAAGTCCATGGTAGCAAAAAATTCGATTTTCATCATTAAGAGGCATCATGTCGGCAATTGTTCCAAGCATGACGATATCTATAAAAGGCTCTGTTGCTCTTATCCAATCTCGATTCAATGTTATAAAGATAGCTTGGACTAATTTAAGAGCAACTCCAGCACCGCATAGGTCGGAGAATGGGTATGCGTTATCTTTCCGTTTTGGGTTGAGAAAAACCAAACAATCAGGACGTTCATTTAACACTTCATGATGGTCGGTCACAATAACATCAATCCCTTTTTCTTTGGCAGCACGTAATGCATCGTGGGTGCTTGAACCATTATCTACAGTAATGATTAAAGAAATGTTTTCAGGTAAATGCTGTACAACATTTACTGATAATCCATATCCTTCTGAACGAAGTGGGAGTTGAGTAGTAACTACCGCACCAAGTTCCTTTAATGCTAAATAAAGAATGGACGATGATGTGATGCCATCGCAATCATAATCACCAAAAATATGGATATGTTCGTTTCGTTGGATAGCCTTTAAGATGCGTGTTACCGCATGCTTCATTTCATTCATTAAAAAAGGGTCATACATATTTGATAGTTTTGGATAAATAAAAGCGTCTAATTTATTAAAATCCGAAAATCCCTGATTAAAAAGATGCTGTGTTAGCAAAGGATGTAATTGAAATTGTGAAGCAAGGTATTTAATTTGAGCTTGTTTTGGGTGATGATTAATTGGGATTTTTGAAATCCAATGCATTTAATCCCTCTCCTTATTTAGGTAACTAAAATTATTATTGTGTATGTACTTTTATTTTATTCACAAATATAAACATTTTATTTTCAAATGTGAATACTATCGGTGATTTTCCACATACTATATTTAAATAAAGAAAGAAAGGATGATGAATTAATAATAATGTTGCATATCGCTAGCTTCGTAGAAATAAAGTTCAACTAAGAAGGTGATAGCTTTGCAGCAATATGCCGTTTATGTGCGTGTTTCAACAGACCGAGACGAGCAGATATCATCTGTTGAAAACCAAGTGGACATATGTAGGAATTGGCTGGAGAGAAATGGGTATCAATGGGATGATGAATGTGTATTTAGGGATGAGGGTATAAGTGGAACATTGTTTGTTGACCGCCCAGCTATTCAATTAATACTTGAAAAAGCCAAACAAAAGAAAATTGATATGGTCATCTTTAAATCAATTTCTCGTTTAGCCCGTGATTTAAAGGATTCGCTTGAAATACGAGAAGTCTTTTTAGCACATAATGTACGGATTATTTCCGTCGAGGAAGGCTATGACTCAAATAAAGCTGGAAAAAATGATATGGCATTTGAGTTATGGTCATTATTTGCCGCTCAATACAGCCGTACATTATCATCTAGTATTAGTGCTGCATTAGCTGCGAAAGTTAGACGTGGAGAGCATATTGGCAAGGTCCCATATGGTTATGACCGAGTTGAACAAAAACTTGTTATTAATGAGGTAGAAGCTGAAAATGTCCGTCAAATTTATAAGTGGTACAACGATGGTTGGGGGTTTAAGAAAATTTCAAATGAACTCAACGAATTAGGAATAAAGCCCAAAATCAATAAAGTGTGGCAATTAACATCTGTACAAAGGTTAATTCGTAACACGATTTATAAAGGAACATTCATTTTAAATCAATATACAAATGTAAAGGTAGGAGGAAAGAAAAAGCAAATCCGGAATCCACCTGAAAAATGGATAGTTTTCGAAAACCATCATCCTCTAATCGTTGATGAAGATACATGGGGTCAAGCTAATAAAAAGGTTTTTAAATCCAATAAAGTTCGCATTACTCCTTGGAACGAATTTCGATATTTAGCAAAGTGTTCAGAATGTGGTTCAAATATGGTTATCCTTCAATCATATAAAAAGAAGAAAAGCGGCGAGCGAACAGAGTGGAAGTATTTAAAGTGCTCTCAGTATCGTCGGGCGGGAAAACATGGATGTGTGAACCATATACCAATTCAATATGAAGATTTTAGGAACTTCATCCTTGATTTGCTAATAAAAAAGGGTGAATCAGTTTTAATAAACCTTTCGACCAATGTTAAAAATGAACAAGTAAAACAAGAACGAAAATTACTACAAGCATTGAAACAAAACGAGACACGGAAAAAGAATCTGCTTGATTTATATTTGGATGGTTTAATTGATAAGGATGAATTTGAAAAAAAGCGTCAAGAGGTAGACGAGGCTATTACAAAAACAAATAATCAATTATTTATCATTAATCAATCGGAAACGGTTCAGACAAATATCCAAACAATAAAAGATGCATTTCAAGAATTGAAAAATCAAAATCAGGATTTATTTGATGTATTTCAAACTTTAATTAAAGAAATCGTCATTCATCCTGATGGAACAATTGATATTCAGTATGCATTTGAAGAACCTAAGGAATAAATGGAGGAAATGTATGCAAGAGCATGAGTTTTCAAATATCAATTCATGGGATGTTATTGGTGAAAACAATAACGAGGAAGAAGATGCCTTTTCGTCTCTTTATAAAAAGGCAGAGAACCAGATGTATAAAGGTAACTATAGGGAAGCAATTGACCTGTATGAAATGGCAGCAAATTTAGGTGTAATTGAAGCCCAGTCCTATTTAGCTAATCTGTATCTTTGTGGTTTAAATGGAACAGATATTGAGCCCAATCATCCCAAGGCATTAAAGTGGTTTCAAAAGCTCGCGGAACACGGGGATGAAATAGCTCAATTTCAGTGTGATTACCTTCATTACTTCGGTGTAGGTACAACCAAAGAAGACAGGGAAACTTTAGAAACCGTCTTACAGGGTTCGGAAGTTGATGAGAGAAATGCTTTAAAGCTAGTTGGGCAGATGTATTACTTCGGTGAGGGTGTTATGCAAGATGTGTGGAAAGGAATTGAATTTTTTAAAAAAGTGGCTGATTTAGGAGACGTGGAGGGACAAATAGCGGTTTGTGCATGTTATTTAGAAATTGGGAAAATCGATGAAACTATAAGCTGTTTGAATATGATTGAAAATGCTAATTATGATTTAGTGGAAGCGCAAAAGAATTGGCTGGCACAAATTAAGTCCAATATTTACTGACTATAGGCTTTTTTGTTGGAAGGGTTTGCAAAAACAACGCATTTCAAATGCCATGCAGAAGCTTGGCGTTAAGGGGCGTTCACAAGCAGTTGTAGAGCTCCTTCGAATGGGAGAGCTAGAACTTTAATCATGACCGGCATCCATTTTGGAGGCCGGTTCATACTTTACATATTAGAAGAGGTTTTTGAGCAAATAGTTTCAACTTGAATTTTTTACGAAAAAAGTAGAAAATAAGGACAAGCATTCAAGTGATCCACCATAGATATTTATTTATATAGATAATCAAAGGCTGAGGAGACGCATATTTTAGGAGTGTATGAACATGAAACTCGAAAATACCCAAAAGCTAAACGGGGATATTGTTGCCAATATTGAGAAGGACTTACGCTATATTTCCGGAATAATAAAACAAAAAGGCAGAGAAATGCTTGCCAATTATAAGATTACCCCGCCCCAATTCGTCGCACTGCAATGGCTGTTCGAAGATGGGGATATGACGATCGGCGAGCTGTCTACCAAAATGTACCTGGCATGCAGCACCACCACTGACTTGGTTGACCGGATGGAAAAAAACCTTTTGGTCGAGCGCGTGAAAGACCCAAATGACCGCCGTGTTGTGCGGATTCATTTGCTTGAGGAAGGCAATAGAATTATTGACGAAGTGATAAAAAAACGTCAGGTCTATCTTGAAGAAGTGTTAAAAGATTTCACGGGGGAAGAAGTTCTTCTTCTGCAAAACAACCTAATGAAACTGCATCAAGAAATGCGCTAAAAAGTTAACCTTGCCGATTTGTCAGGGCAGGTGAATTTGGCGCCAATAGAGAAAAAGAGGCGAAGGGATTTTGAAACAAGCAATTGGAGTGATTGATTCCGGTGTCGGCGGATTGACAGTTGCCAGAGAAGTGATGAGGCAGCTGCCAAACGAGAAAATTATCTACCTTGGTGATACCGCCCGCTGTCCATATGGTCCCAGAACAACCGCTGAAGTTAGAAGATTTACTTGGGAATTGACAAATTTTTTATTGAGAAAAAATATCAAGATGCTAGTTATTGCCTGTAATACGGCAACAGCAGCCGCTCTTGATGACATTCGCAAGGAATTAAACATTCCTGTTCTTGGTGTTATTAACCCGGGGGCACGCGCCGCCGTCAAGCAGACGAAAAACTATCGTGTCGGGGTGATTGGAACGATAGGGACCGTAAAGAGCGGCGCCTATGAGAAGGCGTTGAAATCTTTGCACAGCAGGCTTTATGTGACAAGTCAACCGTGTCCCAAATTTGTCCCGCTCGTAGAAAGCGGCGAATACGATGGGCCGATTGCTGAAAGGATCGTTCAGGAAGCCCTGACACCGCTGTTAAATCAAAATTTGGATACCCTTATCCTTGGCTGCACGCATTATCCATTACTCGAACCGCTCGTCAAAAATGTCATGGGCGAGAAGGTTAGTGTCATCAGCTCTGGTGACGAAACCGCGAGGGAAATCAGCGCCATCTTACAGTTTAACGGCCAGCTGGATGAGAGTGGGGAAGAACCGCAGCATGAGTTTTATACAACCGGCTCGAGGTGGATTTTTTCAAAAATCGCTTCACAGTGGCTTGGCCAGCCAATTGAAAATGTAAAAAAAATAAAGATTTGAGCAGAGCCAATCCAGGCTCTTTTTTTTTTACTGTTTTGTCCCATTAGACGGTCTATTTTTTTATTAGGCTCGTATACATAATAGTACAAACTGTCTTAGGGGGGAAAAATATGTTTAAAAATAAAGCAAAAATCTTGGGAATCACAGTGCTGTCTTCCGCCGTTCTCTTATCGGGGTGCGGTTTATTTGGCACGGAAACAACGAAAAAGATTGATCCGCCGAAAACTGTAACGGAAGAGAAGAAACCGGCTAGCCAGGAAACGACCGCCAAAACTGAAAAGAAGGCAGAAGATGTGGTGCAAACGGAACTATACCTCATTGACAAGAACGGCTATGTCGTCCCGCAAACCCTGAACTTGCCAAAAACGAAATCAGTGGCCAAGCAAGCACTTGAATACTTAGTCGTAAATGGAAAGGTCACCGACATGCTGCCAAATGATTTCCGGGCAGTTATCCCAGAGGATACCGAGCTATCTGTCGATATTAAGGACGGGGTTGCCACGGTTAATTTTTCAAAGGAATTTAAAGACTATCAGGCTGCAGATGAGCAGAAAATCCTGCAATCTATCACCTGGACGCTGACACAGTTTGATAATGTAAAAAATGTCAAACTGAAAATGAACGGCCATGAGCTGACAGAAATGCCAGTAAACGGCACGCCAATCAGTGATAACCTCACAAGAGCGACCGGTATAAATATTGATACGGTAGATGTAATGGATATTACAAATACCAAACCAATCACTGTCTACTATATCGGTGGTGAGGAGGGGTCCTATTACTATGTTCCAGTCACAAAACGGATCAGCAGTAAAGAAAAGGATCCAATCGCAGCTGCGGTCAACGAGCTCGTGAAAGGGCCAAGTGATCATTCAAACCTTGTCTCCGAGTTTATGTCGGATGTCAAACTGCTTGAGGCACCGAAGTACGAGAACGGCACTGTCACCTTGAACTTCAACAAGAATATTTATGGAAGCTTTGAGGAAAAGGTGATTTCCCAATCCATTTTGAATTCCATTGTCCTTTCGTTGACAGAGCAGAAAGGGATTGAAAAAGTAGCTGTTAAAGTCGACGGCAAAGCTGAATTAAAAAATGACCAAGGGAAAAAACTGTCTGCGCCGGTAACTCGTCCAGAAAAAGTCAATACAGGTAGTTTTTAAATGGAAACTCACCGATTGGCGAGTCCTTTAGGACGAAGACAGAGGTGTAGTTGAATGTATGCGTGCGAAGCTGAAATGGGAAATTTGGCAAAAATTTTATACATTCATGTTAGCTAAAAGTAGATTTTTGTTATACTATATAGTGACAATGAAAGAGGTTGGCTGGAGGGCCGCCTCTTTCTTATTGCTTTTATCGAGGAGGGATATGTGGATGCGTGTTGACGGAAGAGAGCAACTGCAATTACGGCCTATACATATTGAAACAAATTATTTAATGCATCCGGAAGGGTCTTGTCTCATTTCGGTCGGCAATACCAAGGTGATTTGCACCGCCAGTATCGAAGAGCGTGTGCCGCCATTTATGCGGGGCGAGGGCAAGGGCTGGATTACCGCTGAATATTCAATGTTGCCGCGGGCGACGGAAACAAGGAACATCAGGGAATCGTCAAAAGGCAAAGTGACAGGAAGAACAATGGAGATTCAACGTTTGATTGGCCGAGCGCTTCGCGCGGTTGTCGACCTTGGGGCACTTGGCGAACGAACGGTATGGATTGACTGTGACGTCATTCAAGCGGATGGCGGGACAAGGACAGCCTCGATCACTGGTGCGTTTGTCGCGATGACTATGGCGTTAAATGGCTTGTCGGAGAAAAAGCCTTTTTCGAAGTTCCCGATTACAGACTATCTGGCTGCGACAAGTGTCGGCATTTTATCAGGTGGCCAAACGGTTTTGGACCTGAATTATGCGGAGGATTCCAAGGCTGAGGTTGACATGAACGTGGTCATGACCGGCGGCGGTGAGTTTGTCGAGCTGCAAGGCACCGGGGAGGAAGCGACGTTTTCCTATGACCAGCTGCAAGGGTTATTGCACGCGGCCCAGGAAGGGTTAATGGAGCTGTTTGAAGTGCAAAAAGCAGCGCTTGGCGAGGGGATTACCAAGAAAATTGATGCTAGACGAAAGAAATAAAGTTAGGGAGATTACTGTTATGAAGGAAGTTATTATTGCAACCAAAAATCCCGGTAAAGCCAAGGAATTTGAGCATATTTTTGCATCCAGGGGGATTGCCGTCAAAACATTATTGGATTTCCCGGAAATCCCTGATGTTGAAGAGACCGGGACGACGTTTGAGGAAAATGCTACCCTGAAAGCGGAGGCTGTGTCAGCAGCGTTAAATAAAATGGTCATTGGCGATGATTCCGGATTGATGGTTGATGCCCTTGAAGGCAGACCAGGTATTTATTCGGCACGCTATGCCGGGGAACCGAAAAATGATTCCAACAATACGAAAAAAGTCTTAGCGGAACTTGAAGGTGTGCAAGAGGAAAACCGGACAGCCCGATTTTACTGTGCATTGGCAGTGGCCGTGCCGGGACAGGAAACATTTACCGTGTCAGGCACCTGTGAAGGACGGATCTTGGAGGAGCCAAGGGGCACTAACGGGTTTGGATACGACCCGGTGTTTTACGTGCCGGATAAAGGTGTGGCAATGGCCGAGCTGTCTTCTGATGAAAAAAACAAAATCAGCCATCGGGCCAATGCCTTAAAAAAGCTTGATGAAATGCTTGATTCCATTTTGGAAAGAGCGGGTCGGTCATGAGTAAGGTTTTGGTGGTCAGTGACAGCCACGGGCTCACAAAGGAACTCGAAATAATCAGGGACAGGCATCAGCAGGAAGTGGACTTAATGATTCACTGCGGCGACTCACAATTGACTCCCGATCATCTAGCGTTAACCGGATATTTTACGGTAGCGGGAAACTGTGACTGGGGCGGATTTCCCAATGAACTGGTTACGGATGTTGCCGGTCGGAAATTTTTCATTACCCACGGTCATCTGTATTCGGTAAAGACGTCGTTAATGGGCTTAAAATACAAGGCGGAAGAGACTAGTGCCGATATTGTCTGCTTTGGCCATTCCCATGTACTTGGGGCAGAGGTGGTTGACGGCCGGTTATATATTAATCCCGGAAGCATTCGCATGCCGCGGGAACGCCTTGAAAAAACATATGTGATTTTAGATTTGCAAGACGGTCGCGTGAGCATGGCGGTATACGAATTAAACGGCAGGGAAATTGCAGGATTGTCACGGGAGTTTGTACTAGGAAACTAATGGGGAGAAAATTCTCCCCTCAGCTTTATTTGCAAAATAAGAAAAATACCTGTTGACATTTAAATGCTAGGATAATATAATAAATCTTGTCTTTGATAACTGACTACGTCCCAGTAGCTCAGCCGGATAGAGCATACGCCTTCTAAGCGTACGGTCGGGAGTTCGAATCTCTCCTGGGACGCCATACTACATACCAAAACATCTACTCACCTGGATTGGGTGAGTTTTTTTTGCTTGTTTTTTATGCTACACTATTTTTCAATGACAATCCAGAAGGACGGTATTCTTATGAAGAAACGGGAGCGTGCAAAAAGAAAAGATAATATCATTTTCTTTCCCGGGATTGAAAAAAGATTAATGGACGAGGGCTTGGAAAGCCTGCAAAATAAAAATTTTACCCAAGCGATTAGGCTGCTAGAGGAAGCAAAAGAATTGGATCCAGATAACGATGATATATTGGTTGGACTTGTCCTGGCTTACTTTGAAGCGGGAAGCTACCTAAAAGCCAAGGAGCTTTCAAAGGAGATTTTACATAAAGGCATTGGCGACTATTTTCAGGCCGTAGATTTGTATTTGACGGTCCTGCTACAGCTTCATGAATATCAGGAAATCGCCTCAACGATTGAGGCCCTTCTTGATGAAAAGGAAATCCCGCCGGATAGAGTGCAGCATTTTATAACCATCCTGCAATTCAGCAAAAGAATGGCGGAAAATCATGATTCCAGTTTAGCTGAACAGGAAATAACAAATCCGGCTGAAATCGACTACAAGGGCAACTTTGATAAGCCTTCTGGGGAAAAGGCGCTAAACCTAACGTCACTAAAGACTTTAAATGAACAAATGCTGCTTGTATCAAGCCTTGCAGAAAAAAATGTCAGGCCTTATCTGCAGGAGATCGAGGGTTATTTACAGGATGATGAAGGAAACCCATTTTTAAAAACGATTTTATTAACGCTATTAAAAGAACAGGAAATCGCTCAGGAAGTCACCATCAAGAAGTTTGCAATTGAACGAAAGGTGTCTCCTACACTAATGCCGGAAATCAAAGAGCAGACCAAAATGATAGAAATCAAATCACTTCTGGAAAATATGCTAGAAAGCAGCGACCCTGTCCTTTTTACAAATATATCTGATATGGTCGAGCGAATCTTTTTCATTAGCTATCCATTTGACCTGGAACCTACTAATCCAAGGGCCTGGGCAGCAGCTTTTCACTATTTGGTGCACGTATACATGGGCAGTGACCCGGAAATAACTGTATTGGCAAATAAGTATGAGACTGCGGCGGATGAAATAACAACCGCCATCCGGCAGATTGAGAGAATTGAACAAATTTCTTATCCGAATCTATAGGCTCGCAGTTGAAAGAAAAAAATCATGTGGTATAATGTAAGGGTTGCATTGTGTAAAAATCTATTTTTACATTAAAAAAGTGGAAAATGGCTTAGTACATATTCCGAAATTAAATTTCGTCACGAATGAAATGAGAATAGATGTTGGAGGGAAAAAAAGCATGACAGCACAATGGGAAAAGTTAGAAGGAAACCGCGGCGTCCTTACAATTGAGGTAAGTGCGGAAAAAGTAAACCAAGGATTGGACGCAGCTTTCAAAAAGGTTGTAAAACAAGTCAATGTACCTGGCTTCCGTAAGGGCAAAATGCCTCGTTCGATGTTTGAAAAGCGCTTTGGTGTAGAAGCACTTTTTCAAGATGCATTAGATTTTATTTTTCCAGAAGCATATATGAGTGCAATTGAAGAAGCTGGAATTGAGCCAATCGCTCAGCCTGAAGATGTTGACTTTGACCTTGACCAAATGGGCAAAGACAAGGAATTCACTTTCAAAGCCACTGTACAAGTGAAGCCTGAAGTAAAACTTGGCGAATACAAAGGCCTTGAAATCGAAGAGCTTGATACTGCTGTTACAGATGAAGATGTTCAAAAAGAACTAGAAACTCTTCAAGGCCGACATGCAGAGCTTGTTGTGAAAGAAGATGCTCCAGCTGAAAACGGCGACACAGTAGTAATCGACTTTAAAGGCTTTGTTGATGGAGAGGCATTTGAAGGCGGCGAAGCTGAAAACCATTCTCTTGAGCTTGGTTCTGACCAATTCATTCCAGGTTTCGAAGAGCAGTTAGTTGGCGTTAAAGCTGGCGAATCTAAAGATGTGGAAGTTACATTCCCTGAAGAATACCATGCTGCAGAGCTTGCAGGTAAGCCAGCTGTATTTAAGGTTACTGTTCATGAAATCAAGGGAAAAGAGCTTCCTGAATTAGATGATGAGTTTGCAAAAGATGTGGATGAAGAAGTTGAAACATTAGACGCATTAAAAGAAAAAATCAAGACTCGTTTAGAAGGCAGCAAAAAGCATGAGGCAGAGCACCACCTTCGTGATTCTCTAGTCGATAAAGCGGCAGAAAATGCAGAAGTGGAAATTCCAGAAGTAATGGTTGAAAACGAAGTAAACCGTATGCTTCAAGAATTTGAACAGCGTCTGCAGATGCAAGGCATGAACCTTCAGTTATATTTCCAGTTCTCTGGTCAAGACGAAGCGGCTCTTCGCGAGCAAATGAAAGAAGATGCTGTGAAGCGTGTTAAGAACAGCTTAACATTAGAAGCAATCGCTAAAGCTGAAAACCTTGAAGTCACTGAGGAAGACGTGAATGCCGAACTTGAAAAAATGGCTGGAATGTACAACATGTCAGTCGACAACATCAAAAAGGCATTAGGTGGAACAGACAGCATCAAAGATGACCTCAAACTCCAAAAAGCAGTAGATTTTCTTATTGCTAATAAAAAATAATCATTAAATAGGAACGAGGCACGATATTTGTCGTGCCTCGTTTTAGCTAATTTTTCAATTACATATTATAATAAAGACAGGGAAACCTTTTCTATAACAGGCGGCAGGAGATAATATTTTTGCGGCGAATTAAATTAAGCTAAGGTTGATTTATTAAAAATTTGGTTATCCTGATTTGAGTACATATGCTTCATTTATTGGCAATTCCAACAAATAATACCATAATTGTTTAAAGCGTTTTATTTCCAGTCGGCCTGTAAAATGTGTTACAATGCAAAATACATACTATTGAAGTAATGTTAAGAAAACTCGGATTTGTTGGAAATTCGCCAGCTTTTTTAAAGATTTAGAAGTGTCGAGGGGTGAAAGGGATTGTTTAAATTTAACGATGAAAAAGGACAATTAAAGTGTTCATTCTGTGGGAAAACACAGGATCAAGTCCGCAAGCTGGTAGCCGGCCCGGGGGTTTATATATGTGATGAGTGTATTGAACTCTGCACCGAAATTGTTGAGGAAGAGCTAGGAACTGAGGAGGAAGTAGAATTTAAAGATGTTCCAAAGCCGCGGGAAATCTGTGAAATTCTTGATGAATATGTCATTGGTCAGGATAAAGCGAAAAAAGCGTTATCGGTTGCTGTTTACAATCATTACAAACGGATTAACTCCAACAGCAAAATCGATGATGTTGAGCTGTCAAAAAGTAATATTTGTATGATTGGACCGACTGGTAGCGGTAAAACCTTATTGGCTCAAACATTGGCAAGAATTTTGAATGTACCATTTGCGATTGCTGATGCCACTTCCCTTACAGAGGCTGGTTACGTTGGGGAAGACGTTGAAAATATTTTATTAAAATTAATTCAAGCTGCTGATTACGATGTGGAAAAAGCTGAAAAAGGCATTATCTATATCGACGAAATTGATAAGATTGCCCGTAAATCAGAAAATCCTTCGATCACCCGGGATGTATCCGGTGAAGGTGTGCAGCAGGCGCTGTTGAAAATTTTGGAAGGAACGGTTGCCAGTGTTCCTCCACAAGGCGGGAGAAAGCATCCGCATCAGGAGTTTATCCAAATTGATACAACGAACATCCTGTTTATCTGTGGTGGAGCCTTTGATGGCATTGAACCAATTATCAAGCGCCGTTTGGGGCAAAAGGTAATCGGTTTTGGAGCTGATCCAAAGCAGCAGGAAATTTCATCAAAAGAGGTTCTCTCCAAGGTTCTGCCAGAAGACTTGCTGCGTTTCGGGTTAATCCCTGAATTCATCGGCCGTCTTCCGGTCATTGCCAGCCTTGAACAACTGGACGAAGCTGCGCTGATTGAAATTTTAACGAAGCCAAAAAATGCGCTGGTCAAGCAGTATCAAAAAATGCTTGAAATCGACGATGTTGAGCTTGAGTTCGAAGAGGGTGCGTTGCAAGAGATTGCCAAGAAAGCAATCGAGCGCAAAACAGGTGCTCGCGGCTTGCGTTCTATTATCGAAGGAATCATGCTAGATGTCATGTTCGACCTTCCTTCACGCGATGATATTTCAAAATGTATCATCACCAAGGAAACAGTTGCGAACAACAGCGTGCCAAAGCTGATTTTAGAGGATGGCACTGTTGTTAAAGAAGAAAAATCTGCATAACGCTTTATGGGAACCCGGCCTTTGGCTGGGTTCTTTGTTTTGGTGGTGGGACAACTTGTGGATGACGCTCTCCAACTTGCGTATAGCACTCTCCAACTTGCGGATAACGCTCTTCAACTTGTGTATAGCATTTGCCAACTTGCGGATGACCTTCTCCAACTTGCCGTTGGTGAGTTTTTGCATTTTGTGGTTTATTCCTCCATGCAGCAGGAAATACTTATTAATATCAATTGAGTAATATGGTGCAGGAGGAAACGATATGAGTTGGACGGGGATTGCTTTATTTATACAGCTATTTTTTGGAATCATTATCGGACTATATTTTTGGAATTTGCTCCGAAATCAACGGACACAAAAGGTATCCATTGACCGTGAATCGCGAAAAGAAATGGAGCAGCTTCGGAAAATGCGGTCCATTTCCCTTACAGAGCCATTATCTGAAAAAGTAAGGCCGACAAGCTTTCAGGATATTGTCGGGCAGGAAGATGGCATCAAATCGTTAAAGGCGGCATTATGCGGACCCAATCCGCAGCATGTGATCATCTACGGCCCGCCTGGTGTCGGTAAAACCGCGGCCGCCCGGCTCGTTTTAGAGGAAGCGAAGAAGAACTCAAAATCACCATTTAAACGGGATTCTGTCTTTATTGAGCTGGATGCCACTACCGCACGGTTTGATGAGCGCGGGATTGCCGACCCGTTAATTGGGTCAGTGCATGACCCGATTTATCAAGGCGCCGGGGCGATGGGGCAGGCGGGCATTCCGCAGCCAAAGCAGGGAGCGGTGACAAATGCCCATGGCGGTGTCCTGTTTATTGATGAAATCGGGGAACTGCATCCGATCCAAATGAACAAGTTACTTAAGGTTTTGGAGGATCGCAAGGTATTCCTGGAAAGTGCCTACTATCATGAGGAAAATCACCAAATCCCAACGCATATCCATGATATTTTTAAAAATGGACTTCCTGCCGATTTCCGGTTAATCGGCGCAACCACAAGGACGCCAAGCGAAATCCCTCCAGCCATCAGGTCACGGTGCATGGAAGTATTCTTCCGGGATTTAAACCAAGAAGAAATCGTCACGGTCGCAAAGAAAGCGGCTGCCAAGGTAAATATGCAGATTAAGGATACCGGTGTCCATACACTTTCTACATATGCAAGAAATGGCCGGGAGACCGTCAATATGATTCAGATAGCTGCAGGATTGGCGATAACCGAAGACCGCCAGTACATTAAAGATGAGGATATAGAATGGGTCATCCATTCCAGCCAGATGACGCCAAGAATGGAACGAATGATCAATGAAGAAGCCCAAGTCGGGCTTGTCAACGGCCTTGCCGTGTATGGGCCGAATTCGGGAGCGCTTCTCGAAATCGAAGTCACCGTCATCCCGGCAAAGGAAAAAGGAACGATCAATATAACCGGTATTGTCGAGGAAGAGAGTATCGGCGGCCAAGGTAAGTCGATTCGCCGCAAAAGTATGGCGCGTGGCTCGATTGAAAACGTGATAACTGTGTTAAGGTCGATGGGTGTACCGGCCAACGACTATGATATTCATGTCAACTTTCCGGGTGGGGTTCCGATTGACGGCCCGTCGGCGGGGATTGCGATGGCAACAGGAATCTATTCGGCCATCTATAAGATTCCAATCGATAACACGGTCGCAATGACTGGTGAAATCAGCATTCACGGGAATGTGAAGCCAATCGGCGGTGTCTATCCAAAAGTAAAGGCCGCCAAAAAAGCCGGCGCGAAAACAGTCATCATCCCGGAAGAAAACAATCAAACCATCTTAAATGAGATAGAAGGGATTCGGATTATTCCGGTGACTCATCTTCACGAAGTATTTGAGATTGCCCTAGTAAATCAATTCCAAAAGAATACAGCCATTCCCGCTTCCATTGAGTTATCTAAAAAGGAAAGTATTTAGCTTAATATAACTTCGGTTTGTGTACTGACTCAAACCGAAGTTTTTATTTGGTCGACATGAAAAAATTTTCATTAGAACAGAAATAAGGAGAAAAGATAGATATTTTCATCGTTTGGGGAAGATAAAATAGACACAAAAAAATAAATAGGATAGAATTTGTACAAAGACTTAATGTTTTATCAGAAGAATGAATGTTTGCATGTGGAGGTGCAGTGTTTTGGCGAAAAAGAACGAATTGCTCGTCCCCCTCCTGCCGCTTCGGGGATTGCTTGTCTATCCGACAATGGTCTTGCACTTGGATGTTGGCCGGGAAATGTCGGTCCAGGCGCTCGAAAAAGCAATGGTAGATGACCATATTATTTTCTTAACAACTCAAAAGGATGTCTCCATCGATGAGCCTTCCGAAGAGGATTTATACAAATTTGGTACCTTAACAAAGGTCAAGCAAATGCTAAAGCTTCCAAACGGCACGATTCGCGTGCTGGTTGAAGGTCTATCCAGGGCGGAAATTGTCTCGTTCCATGAAGAAGAAAATTACTATACGGTCAGCGTCATCACCCACGAGGACGAAGATACAAAAGACGTAGAAGATCAGGCATTGATGAGAACAATGCTGGATTATTTTGAACAATACATAAAGCTATCGAAAAAAATATCTTCAGAAACGTTTGCCTCCGTGGCAGATATTGAAGAGCCAGGCAGAATGGCTGACATTATTGCCTCTCATTTGCCAATCAAGCTGAAGGAAAAACAGGAAATCCTAGAGACGATTGATGTAAAACAAAGAATGAACCGGGTTATCAATATCATTTTTAATGAAAAAGAAGTGTTGAATCTCGAAAAGAAAATCGGTCAGCGGGTCAAACGCTCGATGGAACGTACGCAAAAGGAATACTATCTGCGCGAACAAATGAAGGCAATCCAAAAGGAACTTGGCGATAAAGAAGGGAAAACGGGTGAAATCGCCGACCTCACCAAGAAAATTGAGGATGCGGGAATGCCGGAGCATGTCTATAATGCGGCGATGAAGGAGCTGGAGCGCTATGAAAAGGTGCCAACCAGTTCTGCTGAAAGCGCGGTTATCCGCAATTATCTTGAATGGCTGATTTCCTTGCCATGGTCGAAGAAAACCGAGGATGACATTGATATCCACCGGGCTGAAAAGATACTCAATCAGGACCATTATGGTCTAGAAAAAGTGAAGGAACGTGTTCTGGAATACTTGGCAGTACAGAAGCTGACCAATTCCTTAAAAGGTCCGATTCTCTGTCTCGCCGGACCTCCGGGTGTCGGTAAAACAAGTTTGGCCCGGTCGATCGCCACTTCACTAAACCGAAATTTTGTCCGAGTCTCGCTTGGCGGCGTCCGCGACGAATCTGAAATTCGCGGCCACCGGAGGACTTATGTCGGGGCGATGCCAGGGCGGATTATCCAAGGGATGAAAAAAGCGGGTACAATCAACCCGGTGTTCTTGCTCGATGAAATCGACAAGATGTCAAGCGATTTCCGCGGCGACCCGTCGGCGGCGCTGTTAGAAGTTCTAGACCCTGAACAGAATCATAACTTCAGCGACCATTATATTGAAGAAACTTACGATTTATCGAAAGTTATGTTTATTGCAACGGCGAATAATCTCAGCACCATTCCGGGACCGTTGCTTGACCGGATGGAAATCATCACAATTGCCGGTTATACCGAGCTTGAAAAGGTTCATATTACAAGGGACCACCTGCTTCCAAAACAGATTAAAGAAAATGGCCTATCTAAAAATACGTTGCAGGTTCGTGACGACGCGATTTTGAAAGTGGTCCGTTATTACACCCGTGAAGCCGGTGTCCGCAGTTTGGAGCGCCAGATGGCGACGATTTGCCGTAAAACAGCGAAAATCATTGTTTCAGGCGAGAAAAAGCGAGTTGTCGTTACGGAAAAGAATGTGGAAGAATTTTTAGGAAAAACAAGATTCCGCTATGGTCAGGCTGAAGCGGAAGACCAAGTTGGCGTGGCAACCGGATTAGCCTATACGACAGTCGGCGGCGATACGCTGCAAATTGAAGTGTCCTTGGCACCGGGCAAAGGCAAGCTTGTGCTCACAGGCAAGCTTGGCGATGTCATGAAGGAATCTGCCCAGGCCGCATTCAGTTATGTTCGCTCAAAGGCTGCTGAGCTTGGGATTGAAGAAGACTTCCATGAAAAATATGATATTCACATTCACGTTCCTGAAGGCGCTGTGCCAAAAGACGGGCCATCTGCCGGAATCACAATTGCCACCGCGCTCGTGTCTGCGTTGACAGGCAAGCCAATCCGCCGCGAAGTTGGAATGACAGGAGAGATCACCCTCCGTGGCCGGGTTCTGCCGATAGGCGGCTTGAAGGAAAAAACATTAAGTGCCCATCGTGCCGGATTAACGAAGGTTATTTTACCGAAGGACAATGAAAAGGATATTGACGACATTCCGGAAAGTGTCCGCAGCGGGCTTGAATTTGTTCCGGTCACCCATGTGGATGAAGTGTTGCGGCATGCACTGCTTGAAGGCGGGGGCCCTCAAGCATGAAGGTAACGAGTTCAGAGATTGTCATCAGTGCCGTAAAACCGGAACAGTATCCGGAATCCAATTTGCCGGAATTTGCTCTTGCGGGCCGTTCCAATGTCGGAAAATCTTCATTTATAAATAAAATGCTAAATAGAAAAGGCTTGGCGAGAATTTCGTCCAAGCCCGGAAAAACACAAACACTGAATTTTTACCTGATTAATGAACTGCTGCATTTTGTTGATGTTCCGGGCTATGGCTATGCGAAGGTTTCAAAAACCGAACGTGCGGCTTGGGGGAAGATGATTGAAACCTATTTTACGACTCGTGAGCAATTGCGTGCCGTGGTTTTGATCGTCGACCTGCGCCACCCGCCCACAGAGGATGATATCATGATGTATGATTTTCTAAAGCATTATGAAATCCCCTGTGTCGTGATTGCCACCAAGGCAGATAAGATTCCAAAAGGCAAGTGGCAGAAGCATTTGAAAGTGACCCGCGAATCATTAGAGCTTGACCCAGGTGACCATATTGTCCTTTTCTCATCGGAAACGGGCGAGGGGAAAGACAAGGCATGGGCGATACTGGAGAGTTATATGTAGACAAAAACCGCCAAGCACATGAGTGCAAGGCGGTTTTTTGATTATTTTTTCCTTTTTAAGAGAAAATAAATACCAACTAGAATGAAAAGGACAGGCCAGAATTTCCAGACAATGCTCATTCCATTTTGTAATAATCCAAAATATCCAGTAATTTTATCATAAAACAGCTGCAAGACCGCTATAACCAGAAATAAAAAGGCTTGAAATAAACCTGAGTTCGTTTTTTGAAACCGCAGAAAAAAGCCAATTGAAATGATTAGCATTAGCATGCCGATATGGTTATTCGGCCAAAAACTCACGTCGCCGACCAAATGAAAATGAAGGCCAAACCCGGTCATAATAACTCCCGGGAGGATCGCCTCCGAGTCGCCAGCAGAATAACCCTGGCCTAAAAACGCAATCCCAACAATCATCAGCAAGGTTGGCCAGGTGAAAAATTCACCGAATATAGTCATTCCCATTTGCTGCAATAAAAAGTAGGCCCCAAATCCAATTAAAATGATTCCGGGAAAAATTCGTTGATTTTTCATGATAAACACCACTTCCAGTAAGGTTCACTTGAATCAAGTCTATTTTTTTGATACTGTACAAAGGGAAGTATTCTCTATAAAAACCGCTCTTTTTATTTTCTTAATCATAACATATAGTGTCGTTTTATGTTCACATTTTTCGTGATAGGCGGAAAATTGTTCGTGATATAATCAATCTAGTTAATACTGTAATCATATTGGGGGTGTCCTTAACAAATGCATATTGTCGTGGTCGGTCTAAATTATAAAACTGCCCCCGTAGAAATCCGGGAACGGCTGACTTTTAGTGAAACCGATGTTGTGGATGCCATTAAAAAGCTCAACAACAAGAAAAGCATTTTGGAGAATGTGATTTTATCAACATGCAATCGCACGGAGATCTACGCAGTAGTCGATCAATTGCATACGGGCCGTTATTATATTAAGGAATTTCTGTCGGAATGGTTTGGAATGGATCAAACGGAATTTTCTCCATTTCTCTTCATATATGAAGATGACGGTGCTGTAGGGCATTTATTTAATGTTACATGCGGTTTAAATTCGATGGTGCTCGGGGAAACGCAAATTTTGGGACAGGTTCGAACTAGCTTTATGCTTGCCCAAGAGCAAAAAACCACCGGCACTGTATTTAATCACTTATTTAAGCAAGCCATCACTGTGGCAAAACGAGGCCATTCGGAAACAGAAATCGGCGCCAATGCCGTTTCTGTCAGCTATGCGGCTGTAGAATTGGCCAAGAAAATCTTTGGTTCTCTTGCCAATAAGCATGTGCTGATTTTTGGCGCAGGAAAAATGGGTGAACTGGCCGCTCAGAATTTGCACGGTAATGGGGTTAAAAAAGTCACGGTTATTAACCGGACATATGATAAAGCAAAACACCTTGCCGGCCGCTTTAATGGTGAGGCAAGAACGATTGAAGAATTGAACCAAGCCCTCGTCGATGCAGATATTCTCATCAGTTCCACAGGAGCAAAGGACTTCGTGATCACGAAAGAAACGATAGCGAAAGTTGAAAAACAGCGGAAAGGCAAGCCGTTGTTTATGGTCGATATCGCCGTGCCCCGTGACCTCGACCCAAGAATTGCCGATTTGGAAAATGTCTTCTTATATGACATTGATGATTTGGAAGGCATTGTCGAGGCAAACCTCCAGGAACGCAAGAAGGCTGCCGAAAAGATCATGCTCATGATTGAAAAGGAAGTTGTCGACTTCAAACAATGGCTCGGCATGCTTGGGGTTATTCCTGTTATTTCGGCGCTAAGGGAAAAAGCATTGGCAATCCAGGCTGAAACAATGGTCAGTTTGGAACGCAAGCTGCCGAATCTAACAGATCGTGATAAGAAAGTTTTAAATAAGCATACGAAGAGTATCATTAACCAGCTGTTAAAGGACCCAATCTTGCAAGCAAAAGAAATCGCTGCAAGACCAGATGCCGAACAGGCGATGGATTTGTTTATGAAGATTTTTAACATTGAAGAGCTGGCACAGGAACATCAAGTAAAAGCGGCTGAATCGACTAACAAAATACCGGTTCATCAACCGCAAGCTTCCTTTTAATCTAGGGGGCTCCCTGTTATGTTCAATGATTTAATAACAAGGCTACATGAATTTACAGTTGTTTTTTACGCCTTCAGTGTGTTGTTATATTTTTTCGACTTCATTCACCATAACCGGAAGGCAAACCGAGTTGCCTTCTGGTTACTTGCATTTGTATGGGTGTTGCAGACGGTTTTTCTCATTTCCTATATGTTACAAACGGGCAGATTCCCTGTACTGACAATTTTTGAGGGACTCTATTTTTATGCCTGGGTATTAGTAACATTGTCAATAGGAATAAATCACTTGCTGCGGGTAGATTTTATCGTCTTTTTTACCAATATTCTTGGCTTTACCGTCATGGCGATTCATACGTTTGCACCGATGGATACTCATTCCCATGTAATGGCCAAACAGCTGATATCGGAGCTTTTGTTAATTCACATCACAATGGCGATTTTGTCCTACGGGGCATTTTCACTTTCCTTTGTTTTTTCCCTTTTATACCTGTTCCAATATGACTTATTGAAACGGAAAAAATGGGGTCCAAGGTTGTTAAGGATTGCCGATTTGGAGAAACTTGAACGGCTGTCTTACATACTTGCTGTAGTCGGTGTACCGATGCTGCTATTGAGCTTAATTCTTGGCCTGCAGTGGGCGTTTTTAAAGCTCCCGGGAATGCCGTGGTACGATATCAAAATTATTGGTTCGTTTATCCTGCTGACAGCCTACAGCATTTATTTATATTTACGGACAGTGAGAAATCTGTCAGGAAAAAAACTCGCCATTTGGAATACAGCATCATTTTTGATTGTATTAATCAACTTTTTCTTATTTGGTCAATTATCAACATTTCATATTTGGTACTCATAGGAGGCAGTCATGCGAAAAATTATCGTAGGTTCCAGACGCAGCAAATTGGCGCTGACACAAACAAACTGGGTGATTGAACAGCTAAAAAAGCTGGATCCCCGTTTTGAATTTGAGGTAAAAGAAATCGTCACAAAAGGCGATAAAATATTGGATGTCACCCTTTCCAAGGTCGGCGGCAAAGGACTGTTTGTTAAAGAAATCGAGCAGGCCATGCTTGATAAAGAGATTGATATGGCGGTTCACAGCATGAAGGACATGCCAGCCGTACTTCCGGAAGGTCTTACAATCGGCTGCGTACCGTTCCGTGAAGATCACCGTGATGCCTTGATTTCCAAGGGGCATGTGAAATTGGCTGATTTAAAACCTGGTGCGATTATCGGCACTAGCAGTTTGCGCCGCAGCGCTCAATTGTTGGCGAAACGTCCTGATTTAGAAATTAAATGGATCCGCGGTAATGTGGATACAAGACTAGCCAAACTGGAAGGCGAAGAATATGACGCCATCATCTTGGCAGCGGCAGGTCTTTCCCGACTTGGCTGGGCTAGTGATGTTGTTACGGAGTTTTTGGATGCAGATATTTGTATTCCAGCTGTTGGCCAAGGGGCTTTATCGATTGAATGCCGTGAAGATGACCATGAACTGCTTGAGCTGTTTGAAAAATTCACCTGCAAGAAAACAGAACGTGCCGTTCGCGCAGAACGTGCCTTCCTGCAAAAAATGGAGGGCGGGTGCCAGGTGCCGATTGCGGGCTTTGCCTATGCGGAAGATAACGATGAGATTGTCTTGAATGTATTGGTGGCAAGACCTGAAGGAACAGAAATCTACCGTGAAGAGCTTCGCGGGCAAAATCCTGAAGAGCTTGGTATCAAAGCCGCAGATTTATTGATTGAAAAAGGAGCGAAGGATCTGATTGATCGTGTCAAGCTGGAGCTTGAAGATCATGCTTAAATCACCGCCTCTTCTTGATAAAAAGGTGCTTGTGCCACGAGGCAAAGGCCAAGCAGCCTCTTTCTCCCGGCTTGTCGCAAAGTATGGAGGGATTCCGGTGGAAATTCCTCTGATTGCATTCCGGCCGATTCAAAAAAACCAGCGCCTCTCCGAGTGTTTGGAGAAGCTGGGTACATATGATTGGATTATTTTTACCAGCAATGTTACGGTGGAGACGTTCTTTTCCTTTCTTGGAGTAGTCGGGCCGGATTTTCCTAAAATCGGCGTCATTGGGAAAAAGACGGCGAAGGTTTTGAACGAGCGCGGGTTTCCGGTTGACTTCGTTCCTTCCGCCTATGTGGCTGAGGTGTTTGTTGAGGAGTTCTTGCCTATTGTGAGTCCCGGGTCCCGAGTTTTAATTCCAAAAGGAAATCTCGCCCGGGAGTATATCGCTGATTCCTTGACGGAGGCTGGAGCTATCGTCGATGAAGTGGTCATTTATGAAACCTACATGCCGGAAGAGAGCCGGGCGAAGCTTGTGGGCATGCTTGGCGGCGGGGAGCTCGATATTTTAACGTTTACCAGCCCGTCAACCGTTGACCATTTTATGGAGGTAGTTTCGGCAAACGGATTGGAAACCCGACTAGAGCCGTGCATCATCGGCTGCATTGGGCCAATTACTGAAAATAGGCTTCGTGAATACGGACTGCCGGTGCATGCCGCTCCAGTAGAGTATACAGTTGAGGAAATGATTAAGAGTACGATTGCTTATCTTGAAAAAGGGTGAGTTTATATAGATAGATGGCTAGCGCAAGTTGGGTGGCGTTATCCGCAAGTTGAGTTGCGCTATCCGCAAGTTGGAAGGCGCTAACCGCAAGTTGGGTGGCGTTATCCGCAAGTTGAACTGGCTTCTGCAAGTTGGAATGAGCTATCCGCAAGTTGAGTTGCGTTATCCGCAAATTGGGTGGCGTTATCCGCAAGTTGAGTTGTGCTATCCGCAAGTTGAACTGGCTTCCGCAAGTTGAGTTGCGTTATCCGCAAATTGGGTGGCGCTATCCGCAAATTGGGTGACGCTATCCGCAAGTTGGGTGGCGTTATCCGCAAGTAAAAGTGGATTGCCACAGTTAACGAGTGTTATCCGACAGTAACCGTACCAAACGAGAGTAATCAAACCTCATCCGAGAGTAACACACAATGTGTCACGAGTTTCAAACTAATTTTGGAGGTTTTACATATGGATTTGCAATTTTCACGTCACCGCCGCCTGCGCTCAAGTGCAAGTATGCGTGCGTTAGTCAGAGAAAACCACCTCAAAGCTGAGGATTTCATTTACCCGTTATTTATATACGAAGGCAGCGACATCCGCAGAGAGGTATCCTCGATGCCAGGTGTTTACCAAGTTTCGCTCGATCACCTCCATGCGGAAATGGAAGATATCGCAGCGCATGGAATTAAGGCGGTATTATTGTTCGGCATTCCGGAAACGAAGGACGAATGCGGCGGGCAGGCGTACCATGATCATGGTATTGTCCAAGAAGCCACACGCTATATTAAACAACACTTCCCTGACATCCTTGTCGTAGCCGATACTTGCTTGTGTGAGTTTACAAGCCACGGCCATTGCGGTGTTGTCGAAGGGGAGAAGATTCTCAACGATCAGTCACTTGATTTGCTTGTTAGAACTGCCATCAGTCAAGCAAAAGCAGGAGCTGACATTATCGCCCCATCCAACATGATGGACGGCTTTGTTGCAGCCATTCGCGCGGGGCTTGATGAAGCTGGTTTTACCGAAATCCCTGTCATGTCCTATGCTGTTAAATACGCTTCAGCCTTCTACGGTCCATTCCGCGAAGCGGCTGAGGGTGCACCGAAATTTGGCGACCGCAAAACCTATCAAATGGACCCTGCTAACCGCATGGAAGCGTTCCGTGAAGCAGAGTCTGATGTGGCCGAAGGAGCAGATTTCTTAATCGTGAAGCCTGGTTTGCCATACCTTGATATTGTTCGTGATGTTAAAAATAACTTCAATTTACCGGTTGTTGTATACAACGTGAGTGGAGAATATGCCATGATTAAAGCGGCAGCGCAAAACGGCTGGTTGGACGAACGAGCTACTGTTCTTGAACTGTTACTTGGCATGAAGCGCGCCGGAGCTGACTTAATCATCACGTATCATGCAAAAGATGCTATTCGCTGGTTGAAGGAAGAGCAATAATATTTTTCGAAATGAGGGAAAAAGATGCGTTCATATACAAAATCGATTGAAGCATTTAAAGAAGCCCAAACATTAATGCCAGGCGGTGTAAATAGCCCAGTGCGTGCCTTTAAGTCCGTTAACATGGATCCAATTTTCATGGAACGTGGAAAAGGCTCAAAAATTTACGATATCGACGGCAATGAATATATTGACTACGTATTGTCTTGGGGGCCGCTGATTCTTGGTCACGCCAATGATCAGGTTGTCGAAGCGTTGAAAAAAACAGCTGAATCAGGGACCAGCTTCGGGGCACCGTCCTTGCTAGAAAATAAACTGGCCAAGCTTGTGCAAGACCGCGTACCTTCAATTGAAATTATCAGAATGGTTAACTCGGGAACAGAGGCAACCATGAGTGCGCTGCGTCTGGCGCGCGGCTACACCGGCCGAAACAAGATTTTAAAATTTGAAGGTTGCTACCACGGCCATGGTGATTCCTTGTTAATTAAAGCAGGTTCCGGCGTTGCCACACTTGGCTTGCCTGACAGCCCTGGTGTGCCTGAAGGCGTTGCTGCAAATACCATTACAGTGCAATATAATGACCTTGAAGGGGTAAAATTCGCATTTGAACAATTTGGCGATGATATCGCTTGTATTATTGTTGAACCGGTTGCCGGCAACATGGGACTTGTTCCACCGCTGCCAGGATTCCTCCAAGGACTGCGTGACATTACCACCGAATATGGCGCATTGCTTATTTTTGATGAAGTAATGACCGGCTTCCGCGTCGGTTATAATTGTGCTCAAGGCCATTTTGGTATCACACCTGATCTGACCTGTTTAGGAAAAGTAATCGGCGGCGGGCTTCCAGTAGGTGCATACGGCGGCCGTGCAGAAATCATGGAACGTATTGCGCCAAGCGGACCGATTTACCAAGCTGGTACACTATCAGGGAATCCGCTTGCGATGACGGCAGGTTATGAAACCTTAAGCCAATTAACACCTGAGCATTACAATGAGTTTATCCGCAAAGGCGACATGCTTGAAAAAGGCATCAAGGCTGCTGCGGAGAAATATGATGTACCGGTTACCTTTAACCGTGCTGGTTCAATGATTGGTTTCTTCTTTACCAAGGAAAATGTCATCAACTATGAAACAGCGAAGACATCAAATTTGGAGTTCTTTGCTGAGTATTACCGTCAAATGGCTGACCAAGGCGTGTTCCTGCCGCCATCTCAATTTGAGGGATTATTCCTCTCCACCGAGCACTCAGACGAGGATATTGTAAAGACAATTGGAGCAGTTGAGGTTGCTTTTTCAAAGCTTAAATAAAGGAATTCATTTGTCAAGGGGACATCACTGGTTTCATTATGGCCGGGGATGTCCCCTTGAGTTTTTATAAGCAGCCCAGCTGATAAATAGACGGAGGAATTCCGCTTAATTGGTAATTTCTATTAAAAAAGGCTTAAATAAACGGAGAGATTCCGCCTATTGACTCGAAAAACGTGAAAATGGGGTATTTTTCTTTGCATAGTCGGAAAACCTCCGCTTATTTTCCCCGAAATGAGCTCCATACTGGATATAACCGGAAAATCTCCGGTTATTTTTCTTTACTGGTTACCCGGTAAGGGACAAGCCATCTTAGTGGAGTAAGTTTTAATTGTTCGTTACATTGTAATGGAACCAGCTCCTCATACTAGAGGGGCTTTTTCTTTTTCATAGAATCTCGCTTTTTTATCATAAATAAAAAAATGGTTTCATAAAGTGTAAGTGACATAGTGATTTTGCGTAAAGGAAACGAAAGGAGGAGTCGCTTTGTCCCAGGAGAATCAATCGTACCTTAGATTTTCCGTGGAGGAGTCGTTGTGGTTTAGAAAAGGACAGGAAGTCGAGGAGCTTATCTCCATTTCCCTAGACCCCGATATTACCATCCAGGAAAACGATCAGTACGTCACTATACGCGGTTCGCTGGACCTATCGGGCGAATACAAAAGCCTACAGGACGAAAATGACCATCAAGGTGAAGGGGTAGCATCGCAAAAATTTGTGGAGAGAGTTGCCGAACGTGAGGAGGGGACGTGTGAATTTTCACATCGATTCCCAGTTGATATCACGATTCCGAACAATCGAATTCAAAGTGTTTATGATATTGATGTTCTCGTGGAATCGTTTGATTATTCCTTCCCTGAGCGCAGCTGCTTAAAGCTTTCCGCTGAACTGACGATTAGCGGATTATACGGGCCAGATAAGCAGCAAGAACCGGAACCGGAACTTGAGTTGGTCCACCGCTCAAATGAAGAAGGAGAGCCTGAGGAAATTTCGGTAAATCCGGCAGAGTTCCAAAGCAATTACCAGCCTAACTTCTTGTTTGAAACTGAAGCTAGAAAAGAAGAGGAAGAGCAGCCAAAGGCAGAATCGTTTCCTAAGTTCCCAACGTTCAACTATCAACCACCTGAGGATGAAGAAGATACTTACCAGCCCCAGTCGTGGCAGTTCCAGGAAAGCGACCAGCCTGCCAACCCACAGCCTTGGCAATTCCAGGAGTATAATGCTGAAGCCAATCAGCCAGCATGGGGTTATCAGGAAAGAAGCGAGGAGCATAAGGCTGTTAAAGTAGAGGTGGAGGAGGAAGTCGAGGTTAAACTGGAAACAGTTGATGTGGAATATGAAGAAAGCTCATCATCATCTTCACCAGAAGTGGAACATAAGAAAAAGAAGAAATTGTTTGGCGGAAAAAAGAAATCCATGACGCTGACAGAGTTTTTTGCCCGAAAAGATGAAGGCTCATCCCAATCCGTTTTAAAGGTATGCATTGTCCAAAAGGGCGATACGGTCGAAAGCCTTGCCGAGCGGTATGATGTGTCTGTTCAAAACCTGCTCCGTGTTAACAATCTTGATTTGAATCAGGATGTTTATGAAGGCCAAGTCCTATATGTGCCAAAAGCCCTTGCGAAAAAATAATGTAGTGCCAAGAGAATGAGCGGGTTTATTTTTAGACCTGCTCTCCTTCTTTTTTCAAACCTTATCCGGTAGTTAATATTTGTTTCTCCTTTTGAAAGAAGGTTGAGTTCTATGAATGACTCCAATCGCCTTGATACCCTGACACCCATACTAGATCACTATCAAGTCGAGCCTCACTTTGTTGAAGATTACGGCAGCATCCAAAAGATTTACTCAAACAAAGGCACCTTTGCTTTAAAAAAAATTGCCCCGACGACCGGGACGGATTTTATCCGGCATGTTCATTACCTTTATCAAAAGGGCTATAACCGCATCGTGCCGATTTATCCCACCATGGACGGCAGGTATGCTGTACTGCATGAAAATAATTTATATTATCTCATGCCTTGGATGTCAAACGACAGCAGGGGCAACCGCCAGGCACATCACCAACTGTTTCGTGAGCTGGCAAGACTGCACACCCTTTCTGCAAAAGAAATTACCATTAATAAAGAGGAACGCATAGAGCATTATGAAAAAACAATTCAGCAGCTCGATAAACATCAGGAATTCTTAGATGGTTTTATTGATGTTTGTGAAAAAAAGACCTACATGTCTCCATTCGAGTTGTTATATTGCCTATACTACAATGAAATCAACCTGGCACTCCGATTTTCAAAAACGAAATTTGAGGAGTGGTACGAGAAAACAAAAGATAACGAAAAAGCGCGAATGGTTGTTGTACACGGCAAAGTGGCGTCCGATCATTTTGTCTATGATGAGCGGGGCTACGGCTATTTTATCAATTTCGAAAATGCGAGCTACGGTTCGCCGATTCACGACCTGCTGCCATATGTATCGAGAGCATTAAATACCGGACCGAAACGAAATGATGACGTCATTGATTGGATTTATCATTACTATAAATATTTTCCGTTTAAGGATGACGAAAAACTATTGTTCTACAGCTATCTGGCCTATCCAACCCAGGTGATCCAAATCGTAGAAAAGTACTATCGAAAGAAGCGGCCGAGGAATGAGCTGAAATTAGTCCGTCAGCTCCAGCAACGTTACTTTCATCTGAAGAATATCGAGTATGTCGTTTCGAAAATGACGGAAATCGAAAATCAGCGGAAAGCAGCTGAACAGCAGGCAAAAGAAGGAGCCCAGTAGCAGATGTATTTAAACTGCTAAATGGGCTCCTTAAATGATTTCAAAATAAATCGAGATGGCAATAACGATAAAGAATGATAACAACAACACATCAAAAACAGTCGGCAAAAATATCGTCCTCAAGAATTGAAAAATAATAAACGGAATAATTAACTGTCCGCTCAATCTCCGAAACGTTCTGAACCAGGGACGGTATTTATACTTGTGGAAATTCTTCACCAACAAACCTCCCCATTTTATTTGTTGCATTTATTTTATGTATATTCGTAAATTGTGTGAATTCTCCAAAAATCTTACATAGTATAAAAATAAATAAATTTGGTTATGATGATTGACGTCAACCCCTTGTTTTGGGTAGTATAACTATATAATTTAAAATTAAGCTTTGACCGGGAAGAGTACGGTGCCAGCCGGCTTAAAGAGAGGGAAATCAGTAGCTGGAAGATTTCCTAAGCGGACCATCGGAATGTCGCCCAAGAGCTTCTTCTGCGAACGGATTCAAGAATCCTTGTAGTTGAAGACGGATCAAATCCGTTATCGATTTAAGTGCCAATCAGATTTTTGATTGGAAAAAAGGTGGTACCGCGAAGCAAACTCCATTCGTCCTTTTACGACGAATGGAGTTTTTTTATGTGCAGGGGCGGAGCGACGCACCTTATTTCGTTTCCTCAATAGGTTTCTGAAATTTCTAAGATAGTCGTTGCAACTTAATATTGTGTAGCTCTGCTCACACCGCCTTTATTAAGAACTTATGTTTAAGCATGTACAATAGGAGGGCAAAATCGGATGGAAACAAAAGAAATTACGATGCCGACCAAATACGACCCGCAAAGTATTGAAAAAGGGCGTTATGACTGGTGGCTGCAAGGAAAATTTTTCGAGGCAAAGGATGACGAGGGGAAACAACCGTACACCATCGTGATTCCGCCGCCAAACGTAACTGGGAAGCTGCATTTAGGCCATGCCTGGGACACTACACTTCAGGATATTATGACCCGCATGAAGCGAATGCAGGGTTATGATGTTCTTTGGCTGCCGGGAATGGACCATGCCGGGATTGCGACCCAGGCAAAGGTTGAAGAAAAACTTCGCAGCGAAGGCAAAAGCCGTTATGATCTTGGCCGTGAGAAATTTGTTGAGGAAACATGGAAGTGGAAGGAAGAATATGCCTCCCACATCCGCCAGCAGTGGTCCAAACTAGGTCTTGGCCTCGATTACTCTCGGGAGCGGTTCACTCTTGATGAGGGTCTTTCAAAGGCTGTTCGTGAAGTTTTCGTCACGCTTTATAAAAAAGGACTCATCTACCGCGGTGAGTATATCATTAACTGGGATCCATCAACAAAAACAGCACTTTCGGACATCGAGGTTATTTATAAAGATGTTCAAGGTGCGTTCTATCATATGAATTACCCGCTTGCCGACGGTTCAGGACATATTGAAGTCGCTACAACTCGTCCGGAAACAATGCTCGGCGATACAGCGGTTGCTGTTCATCCAGAAGATGATCGTTACAAGCATTTAATCGGAAAAACCGTAAAACTTCCGATTGTTGGCAGGGAAATCCCGATTGTTGCTGATGATTATGTCGATATGGAATTCGGCTCCGGGGCGGTTAAAATTACCCCAGCCCACGACCCGAACGACTTTGAACTAGGTAACCGACACAATCTGGAGCGTGTTCTTGTCATGAACGAGGACGGCACGATGAATGGTAACGCCGGTAAGTACCAAGGCTTAGATCGCTTCGAATGCCGTAAGCAAATTGTTAAAGATCTTCAAGAGCAAGGCGTTTTGTTTAAAATTGAAGAGCATCTTCATTCTGTTGGCCACTCTGAGCGCAGCGGTGCAGTTGTTGAGCCGTATCTTTCAACACAATGGTTTGTAAAAATGCAGCCACTCGCCGATGAAGCGATTGCCCTGCAAAGCAAGGAAAACAAAGTTCACTTTGTTCCGGATCGCTTCGAAAAGACATACCTGCATTGGATGGAAAATATCCGCGACTGGTGTATTTCAAGACAATTGTGGTGGGGACACCGGATACCAGCATGGTATCACAAGGAAACCGGTGAGGTTTATGTTGGTCATGAGGCGCCGACAGACATTGAAAACTGGGAACAGGACAAAGACGTGTTGGATACGTGGTTCAGTTCGGCACTATGGCCGTTCTCGACAATGGGCTGGCCTGATAAGGAAGCGGCTGATTTCAAACGCTACTTCCCAACTGATGTTCTTGTTACCGGGTACGATATCATTTTCTTCTGGGTATCAAGGATGATCTTCCAAAGCATTGAATTTACTGGCGAACGTCCGTTCAAGGATGTTCTCATCCACGGTCTCGTTCGTGACGAACAGGGAAGAAAAATGAGTAAATCGCTTGGAAACGGTGTTGACCCGATGGAGGTTATCGACAAATATGGTGCGGATGCCCTGAGATACTTCCTGTCTACCGGTTCATCACCTGGCCAGGACTTGCGCTATAGCACAGAAAAAGTGGAAGCAACCTGGAACTTTGCCAATAAAATCTGGAATGCTTCCCGTTTCGCGCTCATGAATATGAATGGCCTCACATATGAAGAAATTGATTTTAGCGGGGAAAAGTCAGTTGCTGATAAGTGGATTTTAACGCGTTTAAATGAAACGATTGAGCACGTGACAAAGCTTTCCGAGCGTTATGAATTTGGCGAGGTTGGCCGTGCGCTTTACAACTTCATCTGGGATGATTTCTGCGACTGGTATATTGAAATGGCGAAGCTGCCGCTTTATGGTGATGATGAAGCTGCTAAGAAAACAACCCGTTCGATTCTAGCTTATGTTCTGGATCAAACGATGCGCCTCCTGCATCCATTCATGCCATTTATCACCGAGGAAATTTGGCAAAACCTGCCGCATGCAGGTGAATCAATTACTGTAGCAAGCTGGCCAGCAGTTAACCCTGAGTTTACTAATGATGAAGCTGCCGAAGAAATGAAGCTTCTTGTGGAAATGATTCGTTCGGTTCGCAACATTCGTGCCGAGGTTAACACACCATTAAGCAAGAAAATTAAAATGCTTGTAAAAGCGAAGGATGAAAAAATTCTAAAGTCTGTCGAGAAAAACCGAAGTTATATTGAGCGCTTCTGTAATCCGGAAGAACTCCAAATGGATACAGACATTGTCATTCCTGACAAAGCGATGACAGCGGTTATTACCGGTTTGGAAATCATCCTTCCGCTCGAAGGTCTCATCAATATTGATGAAGAAATTGCCCGTCTTGAAAAAGAATGGGATAAACTAAACAAAGAAGTGGAAAGAGTTCAAAAGAAATTAAGCAACGAAGGCTTTATGAAAAAGGCGCCTGAAAACGTCGTGGCCGAAGAACGGGCCAAAGAGAGAGACTATCTCGAAAAGCGCGGCATCGTTGAAGCTCGAATTAAAGAATTAAAGGGATAAAAAGGGAAGTGAGGCGAATCCAACTTAGGGTTCGTCTCAGCTTTATTAAAAGGGGGTAACAAAAATGTTTTCTACCTATCAAGAAGCCCTTGACTGGATTCATGGACGACTGAGACTTGGCATTAAACCCGGTTTGAAGCGAATGGAATGGATGATGGACAAGCTTGGCCATCCGGAAGCTAAAATGAAGACCATTCATATTGGAGGAACGAACGGTAAGGGGTCGACTGTTACCTTCTTGCGCTGTATTCTTCAAGCTGGTGGATATACGGTCGGTACCTTTACCTCGCCATATATTGAACAGTTCAATGAGCGGATTAGTGTCAATGGCAAGCCAATCAGCGATCAGGAAATTATGGACCTCGCCAATATCATCCGCCCGTTGGCAGATGAGTTGGAGGAAACAGAACTCGGCGGGCCAACCGAGTTTGAAGTTATTACGGCGATGTCGTTCTATTATTTTGCCAATAACAGCAGCATCGATCTCGTCCTATATGAAGTTGGTTTAGGCGGCCGGTTTGATTCCACCAATATCATTAACCCATTAGCATCGATCATTACCAATATTGGGCTTGATCACACAAATATCCTAGGGAACACGTATGAAGAAATAGCATTCGAAAAAGCGGGAATTATTAAGGAGCATACACCGATTTTCACTGCGGTTAAGCATCCCGGCGCTCTCAAAGTCATCCAAAAACAGGCTGACACAATGCAGGCACCTATTTTTAAACTAAATCATAATTTTTCGATAAGCAATCACGAGTCACTTGCCCATGGGGAACAGTTTACCTTGCAGACCCAATTCAATCACTTGGAGCAGCTTGAAATATCGATGATGGGCCAGCATCAAACCGAAAATGCTGCTCTTGCCGTAACGACTGCGCAATATTTAACTCAACAAGGCGAACTCCTTCTCAACCAGCAAGCCATTCGAAACGGATTAAAACAGGCGTACTGGCCAGGCCGATTTGAAATTTTATCTGAGGACCCGCTAGTCATCATTGATGGGGCACATAATGACGAGGGAATCACGGCATTGGTAGAGGAATTGACCAATCGGTATGAGGGCAAAAGCATTCATATTGTGTTTGCGGCCCTAAAAGATAAGAAACTGGATGCGATGATTGCAAAACTCGACAAAATGGCCAGCCAAATTTCTTTTGTCAGCTTCGATTTCCCAAGGGCTGCAAAAGCGGAAGAGCTGGTGAAACTCAGCCAATCTCCTAATAAACTGGCAGTTGATGACTGGCAGACCTATATCCCTGAAGAAATTCAGTCCCTGGAGTCAAACGAAATTTTAGTCATCACAGGATCCCTGTACTTTATATCGGAAGCAAAACCATTTGTGCGTAAATATTTGAAAAATATGACGATTTCTTTATGACAGAATTTTTGCCATTTGGTAAAATGAAATTATCTTGTAATAACCAAATTTAGGAAGGGGGCAGGTCGGATGGGGGTGAAACCGCATGTTCAAAAGACGATATTTCTGGTATGGCTTTTACTGGTTCCTGCGGGAATGTGGTTTACCTATCAGGCCTATCCTCCACAATTTTCAGGTAATTGGCTGAAACTACTGGCATTTTTGGTGTTGACGGTACTAGTTGCCGCCATGCCGATCATGATTAATCATACTCCTATTTTCTTAATCCAATGGGTGGCATTGGCCACTTTTTTAACGTTTGGCCTATTTATTGAATTGGTCATTAGCCAGATTGCTGTTGTGGCGTTATTTATAAAAATTAGGTTGCCAAAAGAACAACTTTTCCGCTTGCCGTTTAATTTGATGATGTTCTTTATTGTCTCCTTCGTCAGCGGTGCAGCTTATTACGGACTCGGCGGTCAAACTGCACCGTCTTTATCCACTGACACTAAGGCATTATGGCTGGCTGTCTTTTATGCGGTTCTATACTATTTTGTGAATCAAATTATTGTCTCGTTTAATTTCTACTATATATACAAGCGAAAAGAAGCTTTTTTTGGAAAAGACTTTTTTGTTGAAACGTTAACGACAGTGATAACATTACCAATCGGAATTGTTCTCTACATTCTATTCAAACAGGTTGGTTTACTGGCCATTCTGTTTGTTGGCCTGCCGTTTGTCAGTGTATCGCTTATTTTTCAACTCTATTATTCAAGTCAAAAAATTAATCATTATTTACAAGATGCTGCTGAAATTGGCCACCAGATGGCAGAACGCCTGCGGGTGGATGATGTTATCAATTTGTTTATTCAAAAGCTTGGGGAAATGCTTCCCGTTGATTATGCTTATATCTTTGAAAAGGTAGGCGATGAGCTAAAATTGAGCCGCCGGATCGAGTCTGGAGAAGGCACATACATGGAAATGCCTCCGCTGAAAAAAGGGGATGGCATTTGCGGGTTGGTGTGGGACAAACAAGAGGCACTAATTTTTTCCGCCAAAAAAGACTGGCAGCAGAAAACCAAAGGATATTTGCCAGATGATACCGAAGCCATTCTATGCGTTCCCATCATCCGCAATAAAAAGGTGATCGGGATCTTATTGCTTGCCTCCAGAACGAAACGGGCATATGAAAAATATCAGTTAACCATTGTCGACATTCTCTGTTCCTATTTTGCTGTGGCAATGGAAAATGCCAAACACTATGAACGGACCAAAAACCAAAGCGAACGCTGTGCCTTAACCAATTTATATAATTATCGCTATTTTGAGGAATTATTACATAAAGAATTTGAACGATTGACAAGGTTCGAACATCGGATGCTATCGTTAATCATTCTGGATATCGATCATTTTAAAACTATAAATGACACTTACGGCCATCAAAGCGGCAATGAAATCCTTCGTGATATCGCCAATCGTATTAGTAAATTGGTAGCGACCCGCGGAACCGTAGCCCGTTATGGCGGCGAAGAATTTGTGGTGCTCCTGCCTGATATTTCGAAGGAAGAAGCATCCCAGATTGCTGAGCAAATCAGACAATCGATTGCCAACTGGCCATTTATCCTTTATCAAGCTCTTGATCAGGAACAGAAGAAAATTCAAGTAAAGGTAACCGTTTCAATTGGAGTGGCTACGGCACCAGAGGATGCGGAGGATTCGTTGGCGCTGGTTCGTCATGCGGACAGGGCGTTGTATATAGGGGCGAAGCAGGCGGGACGGAATCGGGTTGCGGAGTATACGTCGCATTAAACATAAAATGGATGTTCCAACTGAAGTTGTGAGCACCCATTTTATGTATTAATAGCAAAAATTGTCTACTTGAACTATGGAATTATGTAATGCTCTTTCATATCAGATGAGATTACAAGGGGGTTGCCCCAAGGAATTTGCCATTCGAGAATACATACATTTTTACTTTTCCCTTACTATTTTCAAACGCGACACCAACCATTACTTGCCCAGTTTGATTATGCTTAATTACTTCAATTTTTGTAATATCTTTTATGTAGTACCCTTCTTTCAGTGCTTGCAAACTTGCTTTCCAAAAATCAAAACTGATGAGGAGATTCGCGGTTATTTTTACCTTTTCGATTCCTTCAATCGGAGTCACATCATGGCAGGCACAATCGTCATCAGCAGATTGAATAATCGGATTTACCTCTGCTGCTGCTTCTACATAACTGCCCGGCATTACAAAGAGAAATAAACCAATTAGACTCCCAATTAGGATCGGTAATACTCTTTTCATTTTCATTCCCCATTTCTCTATTATTTTCTAGCCATTTATCTCTTTCGACACTCTTCTTCATAATCCTTCAAAAATTCCCTTCAAATAATAAACCATTTTGACAGAATGATGACAAAATGGTTTTTTAAAAAATTCAAAAAAACCCCTCAATCTAGTGAGTAGGTAGATTGAGGAGGAATATGAATTGATAGAGTTGTTTGGGTGGTACCTTATTAATTGGTTCTCTTCACAATTTCAGGATCACTTAAAGAAGTAATATATTCTTCCTCTTCATCTCTTTTAAATGATGTATAGGTTGAAATTAAATCTTGATCGTAAATAATTTTTAATCTTGAATATTGTGAGGCAACTCCATTTGTTATCTGTGCTTGTTGGGTAGCAGATAAATAATTCCCATTATTAGTATTTCCACGTACAGCGGTTAAAATTAATCGACGAGCTGAGATTCCACCAGTTAAGTTGATATTCGAACCTACGCCATACATGATCATATCTTGGTTTGTATAGAAAAAACCTTTTATTTTTGTAGCTCCGTTCTGACCGCTATCAACTGACATATTATACATATCTACATTTCCATTTGCAAAAATGATTAATGTACTATTGTTATCAACACCAGTTATAGTACTTTCTGAAATATCTACTTTGCCCTGAACATAAATAATGGCATCTGCCTTTAAATTTACATTCCTAATCACTAAATCTCCATAAACAAAATAAGTACCTTTTAATGTAATTTCTCTTTTTCCACTTCCACCATTAATTGTCATATTTCCTAATTTATACGTATCTTTATCAACCCATCTAGTACCTGTTTTTTCTTCTTGTTTCCATTCATAACAAATGCCAAAAAAGCTTTTAGCACATACCTTATCAAAATACGTGTATGTCTCTTGAACTTTTTCAGTACCGGTATCACTAACGAAAACAACATCCGTTTTATTAATATTTCGTGTAGGATGATTAGAATCAGTAATATTTAAATTATTTGTATAATTATACTTATTTGAAGATAGTTTATATTTATCAGTAATTTTTTTTGTGATATCGAGAGTGTCCTGTGGGATTGTTGTTTTTGTTAATACACTAATTTTGGGACTATTAAAAAATAGATTGGATATGCTGTTTTGATCGCTTTCAATCGCTGGATTATATTTAGTGTAATAACTGGTTTTCTCAAGATTAGCACCCGAAATATGTTTATCATATTCTTCGAATTTTTTTAAATCATATACTCCTTTATTTTCCTTACTAAAAATAATCTTTGGAGCAACACTTCCAGGACCTGGCGTTAATTTCGCCCTTACACTTGGTTGCCATTTAGCGGTATTGCCACTAAACCAAGTAGCATTGCTAGACAAAATTAAATTTTCATCCGTTTTAATATCTCCTTGGACTTCAATTCCACCATGTAGATATAGATTACCACCATTATTTGTTGAAAGGGAATAACGTAATTGATCCGGAACTGCGTCTGTTCCAATCACAACTTCTGTTGTAGTTTTTTTTATCTTTCCATTCACAATACCTGTACTTATAAGCGGTACTCTCTTCTTTAATTCCATTAATTCGCCTTCACTGCTGTAGACATTTCCAATATTACCAGCATCAATACATACTTTTGTATTTCCGGTTTCACCTGGAATTTCAATTCCGCCTGTGCCATCTGATTTACAAATCATGCTGCTGGATGTAAGAAGACTTGTTAATTTTTCTCTGAAACCCTTTTTTCCAACATTGCCGGCAGTAATATATTTTTCCAATTCCATTTGGAGACTTTTAATCATGTATTCTGTCCCTTTGTCCGCCAAATCGGTACCTTGTACAATGTTTTCTCTCGTTTTGTTTTTGGCTAAACCATTTGTTGTGATGGTCATTATACTTAATCCCATGATCATAATGATGAGGATGACGGCAAGCGTGAGTACAAGCATATAGCCTTTTTCGTTCTTTAATAATTGGGTCATATTTCGTATTCCTTCTTTCCTATACGATTAATACGGCTGAATAATGTTTTTAAATTCTATTGTTTTTAACAAATTATTGCCTTTGCGATTGCTCTTATATTGCAATTTTAGTGAAATCTCATAGGACTTCGCACTAGTGGGATCACCAATTATTTTTGAATCACTTAATATGGAAATGTTCTTATTCATTACCTCATATTCTTCATCTTTGAGAACTAATTTTGTTATGCCGCCTGTTGTTACAAACCCAATTTTCTTAAAAGTATTTATACAAGCTGTATCCACAATTATTGCCCCGCTATTATCTTTTTTGCATTTAGAAGGATCATTCGTAATATTCAAATAGCTATATCCTGTACCGGTTTGATTTTGAATAATATGGGCTTTATTCGTTTCATATAAGGATTTCACCAGTTTGCTGACGATAAGATCCGCTTCATCTCGGATACTATTTTGGATCTGGATTTCACGTGTTGTCTCTGTACTTTGAATAACAATTGGAACTAAAAAGAATGAAATAATAGACATTAACGCTAGCACTGCCAATAATTCGATTAATGTAAGTCCGCTTTCATGTGAATGTTTGTTATTCAATGGAAACATACCCTTCTGAAGATCCCTTCGTTTTGCCATTTGGTGAGGTGACGGTTATAACAACTTTTACTAGGTCCAACTCACTCTCCGAGAAATTTGCATACTTTAATTTACTTTTATCTGTTTCTTGTGATGCTTGATAAGATATAGAATACGTTTTTCCGTTAAGGTCAATTTCCTGTGGGGGATCCATTAATTTCTTATTCGTTTTTGTGGAATCTTTAAAATAATCTTGTACGGCAGCACCGGTTGGTAATTTCGTATACGATTTCGCTTGGACTTTCGCTAAGATGGCATCTGCTAAATTTATAGTGACGATTTTTTCGTTATTAATAACAGCCGTTTTGGAGGATTGAATAAATAATTGTGAAAAACTAAGTAAAATAAGTGTAATTAATACCATGGAAGCAAGTACCTCAACTAAGGTAAATCCATGATTCGATTTAATGATATTATTCATTGAGAATCACCACTTCATAAAATAGTTTTAAAAGTGTTAATAAATACCTTCTCGCTAGGAAAAAGGTTAGGTATATTCGAAGATTAGTATAATCTATTTGATTTATTTTTCATAATGGTAATAATTTAACTCGTGCTTGATTTTTGAAAAAAGTTTAATTTTTCTATTTTAGGTGGTTTTTGGTGAAAAATTCAAGGACCAAGTCATTATAATTTTTTCCAACTTCTTTTAAAATCTTTAATAGTATTATACAATATTTAGTAGACGAATTTTGTCTTTTCTTTGAAGAAATGTTAAAAAAATTAGGTATTTTGTGGTATTTTGTTATTTAATCGAATTATAGTAACAGTGTGTAAGGGGAGAGGATGAATGCAAACAATAATTTGGGCCTTTGTATCCATGTTAGTTGTTTTAGTGATTATGTTAGTTTTACCGATTGGGTTTACAAATAAGGGGAAGCTGGTCATTGCTTTAACAAGTTTTGTGATTGCCTTGGGGGGAGCAGCAGCTAATTCTGTAGTTGAGTTATGGCAAAGTGGGTTATTGCTAGTGGCACTAGTACTTGTCATAGCTTATTTATTTGATAAACGCTTGGGATCGATGTTGTATAAAGAAACGGCCTATTTTGATGATGAATTGGAAGATGGAATTATTAGTGAAACATATCAAAATATGAATAGTAGTTCAAAAGTGAAGGATGAAGATAGATCGTCGGATACTCTACCGATAAACCTTGAGCTAGACTCGTTTAAAGAAGAAAGCACGACACCATTTCTTCCTAATCTTGATAAACCGGCATTAAGTAATTCTATTGAAATAAACGAAGATATTTCATTTCTTCTTGAAAGAGAGACGGAGTTGGCTGCCAGTGATTCTGTTAAGGAACCGTTTCAGGAAACAACTTATTTATCAGATATGGAGAGTTTATTGGACTTGGATGAAAAAGAATTAACTGTGGTTCATCCAGCTGATGATGAAGTTGTGTTACAAGCTTTAGACGACGAGAATGGTCCTATCGATGATTCACTAATTGATTTCCTAAATCATATGAACGAAGTGGCAGTCTCAAACGAAGAAGTACTTGAAAAAACAGATACGGTCAAAAAAGTTACTGTGTAAAATTTCCTTTAAATTGAAGGGAGGCCAGAAATTTTGAGTAATAATAAACAAATGTTGAAATTGTTTGTTGTGCTGTTTTTCAGTACGACATTTATTTTTAGCTCCTCCCATTTTGCTGCTAAAGCAGTGGAGGGGTTATCAAAGGTTGACGGAAAGTTTGCGGAGGGCACCACCATTGGCATGATTAATATTTCCGGTAAAACAAAAGAGGAAGCTGTGAACCTCCTAGAGGAAAAATACGTTGAGTGGATGAAAGGAATATCATTTGAAATGCTGTACGGTGACAAGTCTGCTCCATTCGATGTTAACTTATTTGAATTAGATTCAAGCGCTACTGTTGCAGCCATCAATGATGGGCAAAAAAATACTGCAAATATTACTGTTGACAAAGCAATGGCCGAAGAACAGCTAAAGGGTCTTTTTCCACTTTTAAAAGCGGAGGAGATTGATTGGGAGAAACTCACGCAAACATTAAATCAAATTGCTTCACTTTTTGAGCCTGGCACACATAGCTACAAGCTATACCCTGATTATCTGATTGCTGACCAAATAAAAGACGATGTTGTCATTAGTGAAACTGTTGTGCAACTGGACAATGCTCCTAGTGAACTGCTGTCGATTGTTAATCAAACTCTAACGATTGAAATTGCAGCTGATGCCACTTTTTCTTTACTTGGCTTTGCTGCAAACAATAAGTTGACGGATACGAAGACTCTTAATCTACTGGCAACAGGAATCTATCAGGCTGTGTTAGCATCAAACTTTGAAATTGTTGAGCGGAATATCAGTTCATCACTTCCTGGTTATGCAAAACTTGGATATGAAGCAATGGTAATTCCGGACAAAAAGGTAGATTTGGTTGTCAAAAATCCTAACATGGCAAGCTATTTCCTTGAAATGCAGGTGGACAACAATCAGTTGAAGGTTGCACTTAAGGGCCAAAAACTACTATACAGTTATAAACTGACCGTAAAGGATGAACAAAAGCTTACACCGAAAACAATCATTCAGTACAGCTCCTCCGTCAAACCAGGGAAAACAAAAATTCAAACAAATGGTGAGGATGGGCAAATTATCAAGCTTTATCGTGATATTTATCAAGATAGTCAATTTATAAAAAGCGAGTTTGTATCTGAGGACTACTATCCGGCAAATTATAAAGTGGAAATCCATGGACTTGCTGCGAGTACCGAGTCACCGGCGACTGGTACGACTGATGGTACCAAAAATACTGAATCCAGTAATTCCACAATTGCAGAAACAAACTCAGCTGAAGCAGATCCAAAAACTACTGACAGCGATATATGGGGTAAGCCGAATGAACAACCTAAGTAAAAGTAGGGATCAAAAATGAAGCATACACGAAAACGGCTTGGCGATCTATTAATTGAAGAAGGATTAATTACCCCTGAGCAGTTAGCGACTGTTTTGAAAGAGAAGGATTCCAGCCAAAAGATTGGTGAAGCCCTAATACAGAGAGGCTATATTACTGAGCAGCAGTTAATCGAGGTACTGGAATATCAACTAGGTATTCCTCATGTCAATTTATATCAATATACTTTCGATACTAGTCTTTTTACACTAATTTCTAAAGAAACCGCAAGCCGAAATTTGATTATCCCGTTAAAAAAAGAGGGAAACAAGTTATTTATTTCCATGGCGAATCCTATGGATTTTATTGTCATTGATGATTTAAGGTTGTCAACAGGATTCCAAATTGAACCCGCGATTTCAACAAAAGATGAAATTATTCGAGCAATTAATAAATATTATAATGTTGATGATGATTTTGATGAACTGCTTGGTGAACTGCCAGAAAAAGATAGAACTAGAACTGATGATATAACAGATTTGGATTCACCAATTGTTCGTCTGGTTAATCAGCTATTGTCAAATGCAGTTGTACAGCGGGCAAGTGATATTCACATCGATCCGCAGGAAACAAAAGTGGTCGTTCGCTACCGTATTGACGGTGTTTTAAGAACGGAACGAGTACTCCCAAAAAGCATGCAGAGTGTATTTACTGCAAGAATTAAAATAATGTCCAATCTTGATATTACCGAACACAGAATCCCTCAGGACGGACGGATTAAGTTAAATCTTGATTTCCATCCTGTTGACCTTCGTGTATCAACACTTCCGACAGTCTATGGTGAAAAAATTGTCATGCGTCTACTTGATATGGGTTCAACCTTAAATAATATTAATAAGCTTGGGTTCAATGCCTTGAATCTTAAACGGTTTAACGAAATGATTGAAAAACCAACGGGGATCGTTTTAATTACCGGACCAACAGGTTCCGGAAAATCCTCGACGTTGTACGCGGCACTCAACAAGTTAAATAGTGATGCAGTTAATATTATTACGGTTGAAGATCCTGTTGAATACCAGCTTGAAGGCATCAATCAGGTGCAGGTTAACCAGAATGTCGGTATGACGTTTGCCGCTGGTTTACGGTCAATTCTCCGTCAGGATCCAAATATTATCATGGTTGGGGAAATCCGTGACAAAGAAACGGCCGAAGTATCGATTCGCGCCTCATTGACAGGACACTTGGTATTAAGTACCCTTCACACCAATGACTCTCTTGGTACAGTTACCCGATTACTAGACATGGGAGTAGAGCCATTTTTGCTTGCAGCCACATTAAGCGGGATTGTAGCCCAGCGGCTTGTCCGTAAGGTATGCCAAGATTGCATGGAAGAACAGGAACCGTCAAAACGTGAGCAGGAGATCTTTGCTAGACGCGGGATGAAAATAGATAAAGTTATCCGCGGCAAGGGATGTGCTTCTTGTAATATGACCGGCTACAAAGGTCGAATTGCCTTACATGAAGTCTTAGTCATCAGTGATGATATGCGCAGAGTGATCATGGATGGCGAATCATTTCAAAAGCTAAGGGAAATTGCCGTTAAAAACAAAACCATCTTTTTAATAGACGATGGTATGTTAAAAGTAAAACAAGGTTTAACGACAACGGAAGAAGTTTTGCGAGTGGCAATTCCAGACTAGGAGAAGGAACGATGAAGGAAAGAATTGATGCAATATTAAGAGCAGCTGTTGAATATAAAGCTTCAGATATTCATTTAACAGTTGGTGTACCCCCGGTTCTTCGCATAAATGGTGATTTAAAAAGATATGGAACTGAGAAATTACTTCCTGCTGATACTGAATCAATGGCCAAAGCAATCATTCCTGAAAATATGTGGGACATGTTTAAGGAAAAAGGGGAACTGGATTTCTCTTATGGGGTTCCGGGCAGTTCAAGATTTCGTGTAAATGCCTATCATCAGAGAAAAAGCGTATCAATGGCTCTTAGGGTTGTTGCTTCTACTGTTCCCACGATGGAATCATTGAATTTACCTTCAATGATCCCGAGACTTGTAGAAAAGCCACAAGGTCTAATTCTTGTTACAGGTCCGACAGGAAGTGGGAAATCTACAACCCTAGCTTCAATGATTGATTATATGAATCGAACGATGCGGAAACATATAATTACGCTAGAAGATCCAATTGAATATCTTCACAAACATGGTAATTCAATTATTGATCAGCGTGAAGTTGGTTTCGACACCGGCAGTTACGCTAGCGGATTAAAGGCTGCGCTTCGTCAGGACCCTGACGTTATTCTCGTCGGCGAGATGCGTGATTTAGAGACAATTGGGATTGCCATTACTGCGGCTGAAACAGGTCACCTTGTTTTAGGGACACTTCATACATCAAGTGCACCAACAACAATCAACAGGGTCATTGATGTGTTTCCTTCGGCTCAGCAGGCTCAAATTCGAATACAGATAGCATCTGTATTGGTTGGAATTATTTCACAACGATTATTTCCAACGAGTGATAAAAAGGGGAGGCGAGCTGCCACGGAAATATTGGTTAATAATCCGGCAATAGCCAATCTAATCCGAAATGAGAAAATACACCAAATTCAAAGTACTATGCAGACCTCCCGTGCCCAAGGGATGCATACGCTTGAAATGAGTATTCGGGAGCTGATTGAAAGAGGGGTTATTCAAAAAGAAGCAGCTCAGCAATATTTACAGGAGAAGGAAGCTAATGGCTAGATATAAGTATACAGGACGTGACCGGACCGGGAAGCGGCAGGGTACCGTTTACGCTACTTCTAAGCGCGATGCGATGTTCAAGCTTAAAGAAGAAGGGATTCGGGTCATTGAAATGAATGAAATGCCCGAAACTCTGCTAACGAAAGATATTTCCATTGGTACCCCAGTCAAACTTGAACAGTTTGTCATCTTTTTAAGGCAGTTTGCCACCCTATTAAAGGCAGGTGTAACTGTTGTAGAAGCAACTGTTATTCTGGCTTTCCAAACAGAAAGCAAGACAATGAAAAAAGCATTATTTGACGTGGAACAGGATTTAAGAGAAGGAAATCCTTTGTCAGAAGCGGTAGCAAAACATAAAAAAATATTTTCACCAATGTTTATTAATATGGTGAAATCTGGTGAGGTCAGCGGTAATTTGGACGGAACCCTCGAACGGCTGGCGGATTATTTTGAAAAGCAGCATTACACAAGACAAAAAATTGTCTCGGCGCTCACCTATCCGCTTGTGATTGGAATTATTGCGGTTCTTGCAGTCATATACTTATTGGTTTCTGTAGTACCTACGTTTGTAAACATGTTTGCAGACATGGGTGCAGAGCTTCCGGGGATTACAAAATTTGTCCTAAGTGCCAGTGAATTTATGCAGTCATTCTGGTGGCTGATAATTGGATTATTTCTATTAGTGTATCTTTCGATTATTGCTATTAAAAAGAATAACCGTACCAAATATTATTTGGATTACTTTATATTAAAAATGCCTATATTTGGAAAAATGATGCAAAAGGCTGCGATTGCTCGTATGGTCCGAACCTTAAGTTCATTGTTTTCCAGTTCAGTACCGATTCTCCAAGCGATGTCGATTGTGGAAAAAGTAGTTGAAAATGAGGTCATAGCAAAAGTGATCCGGGATTCCCGCAGTTCTCTTGAACAAGGAAGATCGATGACAGAACCAATGAAAATGCATTGGGCTTTTCCACCGCTTGTAACACAAATGATTTCCATTGGTGAGGAAACGGGTGCCCTTGACACGATGTTATCAAAAATTGCCGACTTCTATGAGAAAGAAGTCGAAATTGGTACAGATAAGTTAAAGTCATTAATAGAGCCAATCATGATTGTATTTTTGGCGGCTCTTGTCGGTACAATTGTTATGGCAATTATGGTTCCGATGTTCTCAATGTTCGACCAAATGATTTAAGTATAAAATTATGACAAACAATCTACAAAAATAGTACCAAAACTACAAATAATGACTTAACTCTTTAAAAAACTCTTTCCACCAGATTACAAATATTGTATACTCATAGAGAAATAATACTAGGTTTAATAGACCAAAAGGAGATGGAAAAATGGTTGAAAATTTAGGTTTAAAACTTAAACAGGAAAAGGGTTTTACTTTGATTGAATTACTAGCAGTTATTGTTATTTTAGGTATTCTTGCCGCAATAGCTATTCCAGCAATTGGAAATGTAATTGATAATTCAAAAGTAAATGCTCATTTGTCTAATGCCGATATGTTGGTAAGTGCTGCTAGAATGGCAATCACTGAGGATCAAACTGCAATGCCTGCAGCGGGCAAGTCAAATGTATTCTCAATAAACTATTTGAAAACTGCAGGATACCTTGATACTATTAAAGACCCTGATGGTGGAGCATATGTTTCAGACGCTGCAACTACTGTAGTAGATTCTACGACAGCGGTTACGACAAATAAATCATACGTAATAGTATCAAATAACGCTGGTAAATTAACTTATAAAGTTGCATTATATGGTTCAAAGAGACAAATTGCTGTGGAAGAATTGTCTAAAATTGATAAAACTAAAGTTGTATCTGTAACTCCATAATAGTTACATGAATAGTCTAATAAGCTTATTGTCCTTCTGTTATGGAATTATTTTTGGTTCCTTCTTTAATGTGGTAGGACTTAGAGTACCCTTGAAAAGGTCAATTGTAGCTCCAAAATCATCATGTCCAAAATGTGGGCATCAACTTAAAGCTTATGAAATGATTCCAGTAATATCATACCTGCTTCAAAAAGGGAAATGCCGCGGCTGTCAGTCGCGGATTTCCCCTATCTATCCAATTATGGAATTGCTTACGGGCATTCTCTTTGCAGTGGCACCACTTTTTGTAGGATGGTCAGGAGAGTTAGTAGTCGCCTTAACACTCATTTCGTTGTTTATGATTATCATAGTTTCAGATATTCATTATATGATCATCCCTGATAAAATTTTAATTTGGTTTGCAGGGATTTTTTTATTGGAACGAATTTTTATTCCGCTATCCCCGTGGTGGGATAGCCTTCTAGGGGCGGTGACAGGCTTTACCCTTCTGCTGATTATTGCACTTGTCAGCAAAGGTGGCATGGGCTTTGGTGATGTCAAGCTTTATGCTGTACTAGGATTTGTCCTTGGTTTTAAACTTGTCCTACTTTCATTCTTTTTATCCACCTTATACGGTGCTGTCATTGGCGGCCTTGCCATGCTATTTAAAATTGTAAAAAAACGGCAGCCTATTCCATTTGGACCGTTCATCGCAGCGGGTACGCTGTCAGCTTATTTTTGGGGTTCGGAAATTATTGATTTTTATATAAATTTTTCACGTAACGGATTTTAACTAAGGGGTTTTTTACATGGCTTTTTCCCTGTTTTCAACTAAAAACCGAATAATTAATTTGATGCTTAACGACCATTCCGTTCGCTTTCTGGAGTTAAAGCAGGCCAATCCTCCTGTCGCCCAAAGGTGGGGAGAACGGTTCCTGACACCGGGCATCATCACTGATGGAAAAATCGTCAATCTCGATGCCCTAACTAGCATACTGGAAGAGTGTATCGATGAATGGAAAATCCAGCGCCGCTCGATTCGTTTTATAGTGCCCGATCAGCTTGTCATTATCCGGAAAATTAATGTACCTGCCGATATTCTCGATGATGAGTTAAAGGGTTATTTGTACTTGGAACTTGGTTCTACCATTCACCTGCCCTTCGAGGAGCCGGTCTTTGATATTTATCCGCTAGGCACTAATGGCAAGACAAAAGATCTGCTGTTATTTGCTGCACCTGAGGAATACGTAATGGCGTATGAAAATTTGTTCTCGCGGCTAAAGCTTCATTCTGTTGCTGCAGATATTTCGCCGTTGGCTTTATATCGGTTATATCATCAACTAAATCAGCCTTCAGAAAATGAAGTTATGTTTTCCGTTCAGTTTGATTTAACAAGTGTCAATCTCAGTATTTTTGAAGGGTCTGTTCCACTGGTGATGCGCAGCTTTGCTATGCCATTTGATGTTGATCAATGGGAGGTAAAGCGGGACCTTCAAGGGCTAATTGTATGCAAATACTTGGGTGACGTTGATGAACTTGTGATCCAGTTTGAAGATATTTTTAAAGAAATGAATAAACTGATCGATTACTACCGATATACGCTAAATAATGAAAGTCATGACATTTCAAAGATTCTCTTGCTAGGTGATCATCCGATGCTTCAAGCGGTGGAAGCCGAAATCAATGAACGCTTTGAGGTGCCGGTCGAAAAGATTACATTTAATCCGGAATTTATGGATAAAAAAGATACCGTTCCAGATCATTTATTGGTACCGCTTGGACTCGCTTTAAAAGGGGTGGTTTAATGTTAGTTGAAATTAACCTGCTGCCCCAAAAAGAACCGAAGAAAATTGCCTTTTTTATCGTTTTGGCACTCTTTGTTTTGGCATTGATATTTGCGAGTGTATTCTACTACTTTCAAATTAGTTCAACACAGGCAAATATAGATTCTGTGACTCGTGAAATTTCCATGACACAAAAAGTCAGGGAAAAACAGGAGCAGAAAAGCGACGTTGTGGAGTCTGCCGATTCAGTCAGCAAGCTGAAAAGTGCAATTGACTGGGCCGATACGTATCCAATCCAAACGATTCCTGTGATGCGTCATCTTACCTCGTTATTGCCTGAGCGTGGATTTATTCAGTCCTTTGGCTATACCGAAGCAGGGACAATCACATTAGCTGTTCAATTTGACAGTTCTAGAGAAGCTGCTTACTTTTTAAATAGCTTAAAGGAATCAGAGTGGATTCAAGATGTAAATCTAAGTTCATTAGCTGCAGTTGAGCAAAAAGATGAAAATACAGAGGGAACTCAAACCGGAACAGATGCAGCTGCCAATGCTGCTGCAAATCCTGCAAATCAGAGCCAGACAAATCCCACTGACACTACGACTGGGGGAACAGCGCCAGCTGGGACTGAGACAAATACAACCGGTTCGAATAACTCATTAGCTGTATCTGTTACTTCTGCAACAGGAAACAACGTAGTGATAAGTCCATATTTGCCGCGGTATAACGGACAGTTTGAAATTACGCTTAACAAAGCCAAGGTGAAGGAAATTGCCCAAAAGGATGAGAAGGGAGTGAGCGGTTCATGAAGCTTCATTTCTCTAAACGGGACAATTTAATCTTGGCCGCTGTTGCCCTTGTTGTGATCCTGGTAATTGTCTATGCTCAATTTATAAAGCTGTCGCCTTTAAAAACTGATTTGAAAACCAAGCAGCAATCCCTGAAAATGGAACAAAAACTTCTAGAAGCTGTTACGCAAAAGAAAGTGGACAATACAAACCAGGTTGTCGAAGGCACAAGAGAGCTGCAAAAGGTGCTCCCAATCTTGCCATTACAAGAACAATTGATCTTGGACCTGGAAAAAGCGGAAGCCGTTTCCAACAGTCAAATTTTGTCAATGAGCTTCTCCAAGGACGGTGAATTGGCTATGGAAACTTCCCAGCCTGCAGCGGAAGGGGAAGCTCCCCAGCAAAATCCTATTGGTCAGGCAGATCCAAATGCAGCCAGTCAAACACCGGCCGCCGCAGAAGGTGCTCCAGACCAGAAAACAGCTGACTCGGCCCATGCGCAACAGCCGGCATCACCTTCATTAAAAAAATTGACTGTACAGCTATCGGTGGAATCACCGAGCTATGTGGAACTAGAAAAATTTGTCCAAACACTGGAATCCTTAAAACGGATTGTTGTCGTGGAAGCAATCAATTATTCGGGCGGACAGGAGGCCACAACTGCTGACCAACTGGCTGAAAAATTGACCTATTCACTGACCATTTCGGCATTCTACATGCCTGACTTGGCTGACTTGGCAGCGGACCTGCCAAAAATTGATGCCCCGGCACCTGCAGGTAAAATCAATCCATTAATTCAGCAGCCGGCAGCAACGAATTCACAGCCATAAACAACATTACGAAGTTACAAATAATTTGACGAAACTCTATGATAACAAGACGACAAAAGTCTTGTTATTTTTTTTTGCCGTTATGATAGGATGGAACAAATCACTGTCGAACGGAAAGGAGTACGAATAGTGGACAAGCCTAAAAATGGCCATACAATAACAATAAAATTAAATGGGGATAACAAAAAATTTAAAGAAGAACGTCAGAATAGTGAACCGGAACCTATAATTGAACCTATTCCAAGAGTGATAAAAATAGACCCTGTTCTATCAGAATCAGATACTAAGGAGGAAACAGCGGCCGCGCAGGAATCTGTTGATGAAAGTTTCGACTGGATCATTCCAGAATCCTCTGAAGACGATATGGAGGCATATAAAATCGTTCCGCCTAAAAGCCCCAAAAAGAGCAGCAATAAAATTATCACTTCTTTTTCGTTTAAAAATAAAAAGAAGCCGAACTGGCCAATAACTCAAATTATTTCTACTGTAGTGTTTGCTGTTTTAATAGGCACAACCATTGGGGTCTTTATGTATAAGCTTGTATTTACAGAGTCAACTATTAATCCTGCTTCATTGCCTGCAGTTGTGGAGGAAGAACAGGACGATAAAAAAGGGGAACCTGGTAGTAAGGATAGTAAGGCAGTGACCGCAGCTGTGCCCGAGTTATCCACCTATATGATTCAAGGCGGAGTATTTAGCTCGGAAGAGGGCGCAAGTGAAACGTTGAATGAAGTAAAAGAAAGTGGTATTCCAGCCCAAATAATCCAAATGGATGGCAAGCATTATCTATTTTTTGGTGTTGCGGACTCCATCGAAACAGCCAAATCAATTGGTACCCAATATAAAGGTAACGGGGTCGACGATGCTTTTGCCAAACCGCTGTTAATTAAGGAAAAGCAAATTTCCGAGTTGAGTGAGAGTGAAAAGAGTTTTATTGAAACTATCCCAACAATCTACCAAACACTTTCGAATGCAACCTCCGGGGCTATCACTTCTAAATCAATCTCAGAAGAAACGACCAAGGCACTTATGGGAATAGAAGCACAACTGAAGGCAAACGGGCTAAAAAATGACAACGTGAAAAAGTTAAACGCTGAATTAACTTCGGCCAATGATAAGGTTAAAGCATACCAAAAGTCAAAGAATAAAAAGGATCTTAGCGAAGCACAGCAGCATTTGTTGAACTTTCTGTCCGTCTATTATTCGATGTGACACTAAAACGACATACAAATGCAACATTTGATATTTTCCGGGAAATTATTTCAGCATATTGCCTGCCCTAACGTGGGCAGGTTTTTATTTATTAACTTTATTTCAAAATTATATCTGCGATAAATTACAACTTATCTGCGGAAAAACAAATATATCTGCGATAATTTCAATATATCTTCGAAAAAACAAATATATCTGCGATTATCAGCATTTATCTGCGATGGCCCAAAACTATGCTTTGGAAATATTCCAACATTAGATATCCATTTGCATAATTTTACATATTTCTTCAAAATTTAATCATATAAAAATTGTTTGCAGCGTCCATTTCTGATACGATTAATTTGTATCTCCCTAAAGCGTTGCAAGAAGGTAAGGTGATGACATGCAAAACCTCATTTTAGCCTCTTCTTCTCCACGGCGAAAAGAACTTCTAGAAACTCTCCGCTTACCATTCGCAATTTCGAGCAGTGATGTGGATGAAAGCTTTGATCCGGCACTCTCCCCCGAGGAAGTAGTGATGGAATTGGCTGATCGCAAGGCCCAGGCCGTTTTTCAAAACAACCGGGATGCTTTTGTGATTGGATCAGACACGATAGTGGTTGCGAATAACAAAATTTTAGGAAAGCCAGCAGATGAGGCCGAAGCTTTTTCAATGTTACAAAGTCTTTCTGGAAAACAGCATGAAGTGTTTACGGGTGTCTCGATTGTGTCTCCAACGAACTCCACAAGGTTTTATGAAAGAACAGAAGTATGGTTCTGGGAGTTAAGTGACGATGAAATACGGTCATATGTAAAAAGCGGCGAACCGTTTGATAAAGCAGGGGCATATGGCATTCAGCAGCTTGGAAGCATGCTTGTCAAGAAAATACATGGGGACTATTTTGCGGTTGTCGGCCTGCCGGTCGCAAGAACGGTGCGGGAATTGCGGCGGCTGGGCTATCAATTGCCGTATTAATCTTCTGCTCCCGAATCAATGGGAGGAAGAAAAATGTCCACAAATACATTAATGATCCGTGATTTTCCTCAAGACGAACGGCCAAGGGAACGCTTTATCAACCATGGCCCGCAAAGCCTATCGAACCATGAATTAATTGCCATCCTGCTTCGGACGGGAACCAAGGAAGAATCGGTATTGCAATTATCCAATCGGCTCTTGACCCATTTTGAAGGGTTACGTCTGTTGAAGTCGGCGACATTGGAGGAAATTACCGAAATCAAAGGAATCGGTTCGGCAAAGGCAATCCAAGTTCTGGCCGCCGTTGAAATTGGCCGGAGGATTGCCAACCTCAATTATAACGATCGCTATGTGATACGTTCACCGGAGGACGGCGCCAAATATGTCATGAACGATATGCGCTTTTTGTCGCAGGAGCATTTTGTTTGTCTCTATTTAAATACGAAAAATCAGGTGATTCATAAGCAGACCATTTTTATTGGCAGCTTGAATGCCTCGATTGTCCACCCTAGGGAGGTATTCCGCGAAGCGTTTAAACGGTCCGCGGCCTCGATTATCGCACTCCATAATCACCCTTCTGGAGATCCTACTCCGAGCCGAGAGGATATTGAGGTGACCAAGCGGCTGGCGGAGTGCGGAAAGATTATTGGAATCGACCTGCTTGATCACCTGATTATCGGAGAAAACAAGTTTGTCTCCTTAAAGGAAAAAGGATACTTATGATACTAGGTTTTTATTTGACGATAGGATATAATATTGGGTATGATTTTTGAGGACTAATTAATAAAATCCGATGAACAAGGATGACCTGACAGATAGGTATGGTTAAGCAACAAGTGGAGAACGTTATATGACAATTAGCAGTGCTTATCCGACAGTTGAAGTACGTTATATGACAGTTAACAGTTTTTATGCGACAGTTGGCGAACGTTATCCGACACTAAACCATGGTTATCTGACAGTAATACACAAAAAAAAATCAAAACTCATTGCCTGCCAGTTAGCTTTTTTGCATTTCGTATCAGAAAGGGAGATACATTGATTATGTTTGGAATTGGAACGAAGGACCTTGGAATAGATTTAGGAACTGCAAATACGCTTGTATTTGTGAAAGGGAAAGGAATTGTCTTAAGAGAGCCATCTGTCGTGGCGATGCAAACCGACACAAAGCACATTGTTGCGGTCGGGAATGATGCAAAAAATATGATTGGCCGGACTCCTGGGAATGTAGTCGCACTAAGACCAATGAAAGACGGCGTCATTGCCGACTTTGAAATAACAGCGGCGATGATGAAGCATTACATACGCCAGGCTCAGAAAACAAAGGGAATCTTTTCAGGCAAGCCTTATGTGATGGTGTGTGTGCCATCGGGAATCACGGCTGTAGAGGAAAGGGCAGTCATCGATGCGACCAGACAAGCTGGGGCGAAGGACGCCTATACGATTGAAGAGCCGTTCGCCGCTGCGATTGGCGCGAATTTGCCTGTTTGGGAGCCAACCGGAAGCATGGTGGTCGATATCGGCGGTGGAACAACCGAAGTTGCCATCATTTCCTTGGGCGGCATCGTCACATCTCAATCGATTCGTGTTGCCGGCGATGAAATGGACGATTCCATCGTTCATTATATTCGTAAAAATTATAATTTAATGATTGGCGACCGGACATCGGAAGCCATCAAAATGGAAATTGGTTCAGCAGGAACGCCGGAAGGCATCGACAATATGGAAATCCGCGGCCGCGATCTATTGACTGGCCTGCCAAAAACGATTGAAATTACCGCCAAGGAAATTGCTTCAGCCTTAAGCGATACGGTGTATGCGATCGTCGAAGCCGTTAAGAACACGTTGGAAAAAACGCCGCCTGAACTAGCGGCGGATATTATGGACCGAGGAATTGTCCTGACCGGGGGCGGGGCGCTGCTTCGCAATTTGGACAGGGTCATCAGCGAAGAAACAAAAATGCCGGTGCTGATTGCTGAAAATCCGCTTGATTGTGTCGCCATCGGTACAGGGAAAGCATTGGATCACATCCATTTATTTAAAAACAAAGCGAAGGAATCGCGTTAACTTAAAAAAGCGGACATACCGCCATTTAGAAAAATAGAGGTGTACTATCATGCCACAGTTCTTTTTGAATAAACGTCTGATCATTTTGCTAGTCAGCATAATTGTTCTCGTGGCATTGATTGGGTTTTCTTTACGGGAGAGGAGCAACCTGACCTGGCCGGAGCAGTTTCTGAAGGATACAACCGGCTGGGTTCAATCCCTGGTATCAAAGCCTGCTCATTATCTTGCAGGCTTTTTTGAAAATCTTCAGGATCTGCAAAATACATATGAAGAGAATAAGGAATTAAAATCACGGGTAGAAAAAATCGCCAGCCTTGAAGCAGAGGTTCAAGAGCTGAAAAAAGATAATAAAGATCTACGTGAAGTTCTCGATGAAACCAGAACCCTGAGAGATTTCGAGCCACTGCCGGCAACTGTGATCGGCAGAAATCCTGATCGTTGGCATGAAATGATTATTATCGATAAAGGAAAATCAAATGGGATTAAGAAAAATATGGCCGTCGTCACGTCAAGCGGCCTGATTGGCAAAGTAAAAAGTGTCACCCAATTCAGCTCGACCGTACAGCTGTTGAGCGCAATGGACCCGAAAAACCGCATTTCCGCCGTTATCCAAGGTGAAACGGAGGTTTTCGGCTTTGTCCAAGGCTTTGATGATAAGCAAAAATTGCTGTTAGTAAAGGCTATTCCCTCAGGGGCAAAAATTGAAAAGGACCAAGCTGTGATTACCTCGGGATTGGGCGGAGTCTTCCCAAAGGGTTTGACAATCGGAAAAGTGGTCGAAGTGAAGCCTGATCAGTACGGTTTAAATCAAACGGCATTGGTCAAACCGGGTGCGGATTTTTATGATATCGAGAATGTCATCGTCATCAAACGATTGATGACACAGCCTGAGGAAGGCGCTTTGAAAGACGGGAAGGAGCAGGAGCTGTGAAAAAATTCCTTCTTCCTCTTTTGTTTTTATTTCTTTTTATTTTTGAAAGTATCGTTATTCAATTTTGGCCGGGGGGCAGCTTTGAGTCCCGGATATTGGCGCCAAGGTTTCTGTTTGCCGCCTTGGCGTTTTTAACGATTTATGTAGGAAAAAAGCAAGGGATCATTTATGCGGCCATCTTCGGCCTCCTGTTTGACGTTGTATATGTCGAGGTGATCGGCATTTATTTATTCCTTTACCCGTTTATTTGCTACCTGATAACGAAATTAATGCAGGTGATTAATACCAATATCATCGTTGCTTTTCTAGTCTCAATGCTTGCGATTGCCTTGCTTGAGGTTGGCGTATATGAACTAAACTTCTTAATTCATGTCACAAGCATGTCTTTCATCGATTTTGTGAATTTGCGTTTGTATCCAACTCTAATCTTAAATGCGATCTTTTTGGTGGTTGCCGCCTATCCCTTTAAGCGCTGGTTTGAGAAGCATGCCGAAGTCCTGAAGGAAGAATAAAGTAAAAGAAGGAGATTGGACACCCCATGGCGAATTTTTTAAAGATGGGGTGTGTTTTGATTGTCATCATCCAGATTGATACTGAAATGTGTTTTTATTATGAGGTGAAATTTCTCCATGAAAAATCGGCAAAATGTTACAATAAAGGGGACAAAGGGCGGACTTGTCCTCCATCTAGACGATCGCTGTTCCTATCAAGAATTAAAGCGCGAATTGGACGATAAACTGACTGCAAACCTGCGGACCCAAGAGGAACGCCATTTAATCACGGTAAAGGTAGAGGTCGGCAATCGTTATCTCACAGGAGAGCAGCGAGAAGAGCTTAAAGAATTAATCCGCAAAAAGAAGAACTTGGTCGTGGACGATATTGAGTCCAATGTCATAACGAAAGAAGAAGCCAATCGGCTGAAGGAAGAAAACGAGGTTATGACGGTATCCAGAATCGTTCGCTCTGGACAAGTATTAAGGGTTCCGGGGGATTTGCTCTTGATTGGGGATGTCAATCCAGGCGGGACCGTCATCGCCGGCGGCAATATTTTTATTATGGGTATTTTAAAAGGGATTGCCCATGCGGGAAGCTTTGGTAATGACCATGCAGTGATTGCGGCCTCGAGCATGAAGCCGTCTCAGCTTAGAATTGCCAGCCACATCAATAGGGCACCGGATTCCAACCCACTTACCGAAAACCGGGAAATGGAATGTGCTTACATAAATGATAACCATCAAATTATCATCGATAGATTACAAGCTTTAATTCAATTAAGGCCTAATCTTACGAGATTGGTAGAAGGGGGACATTAAAGTGGGAGAAGCTATTGTAATTACATCGGGGAAGGGCGGTGTCGGCAAAACGACAACCTCCGCAAATATCGGCACGGCGCTGGCCCTTCAAGGGAAAAAAGTATGCTTAGTCGATACAGACATCGGCCTTCGAAACTTGGATGTCGTAATGGGGCTTGAAAATAGAATTATCTATGATCTTGTTGATGTAATCGAAAAAAGATGCAAAACGCATCAGGCATTGGTTAAGGATAAACGATTTGATGGTTTACTATATCTGTTGCCTGCTGCGCAAACCGTCGATAAAACTGCGGTTAAGCCGGAGCAGATGAAAGAGTTAGTGGAAGAATTAAAACAGGATTATGATTATATTATCATTGACTGTCCTGCCGGAATCGAGCAGGGCTATAAGAATGCAGTTGCCGGTGCCGATAAGGCAATTGTCGTCACCACTCCGGAGGTTTCCGCTGTTCGCGATGCCGACCGAATCATTGGTTTGCTTGAAAAAGAAAAGGATTTAGAATCACCTAAATTAATTGTGAACCGAATCCGCTACAATATGATGAAAAGCGGCGATATGCTTGATATCGATGAAATTACCCAGCATCTATCCATTGAGTTAATCGGCATTGTCGCCGATGATGAGGAAGTTATTAAAGCTTCCAACCACGGTGAGCCAATTGCCCTGAATCCAAACAGCAAGGCCTCAATTGCCTACCGAAATATTGCCCGCCGTATTCTCGGCGAATCTATTCCGCTCCAACCATTGGAGGAAGCCAATAAAGGCGTTTTTTCCAAGTTAAAAAAATTCTTTGGCGTTCGTTAATAGACATGCCTGTTCACATCGAGGTGGACAGGTTTTTTCTTTTTGTAGGGTCATACTCTGCCTGCCATCCTCATAAACTTGTACAAACTGTGTGAAAAGGGTTGATGGGTATGGCACGCTCTACTCCGGATGAAATACGGCGGCGAATTGCCAAGCGCAAACGGGAAAAAGGGCCAGCAAGCAACAGTCCAGACCGCCAAGTGCTTTGGCCTGGACATGAGGAAAAACTCGCATTGAATTATATTCCTCCATCCGCTGGCGGCAATAGTGAAGATGGGCATCCGCTATTTAAAAAGGAAGTGTTCCTGTTCAAAATATTGGCTTCGGTCCTGCTGTTTTTAGTGGTGGCGATTCTGTTCCGCAATCACTCGGCAGCACTAGATCCGGCGCGGGATTACATTGCCAAAACAATGGACAAGGACTTCCAGTTTGCGGCTGTATCCGAATGGTATGAAAATAAATTTGGCAAGCCGCTGGCGCTGCTCCCGTTCTCCGAGGGGGATAAAACAGAGAAAAATGAAGAACTGCAAAAGGGCGCAGTGCCAGTATCCGGGAAAATGCTGGAGAACTTTGAGAAAAACGGCCAGGGGATCATGATTGAAACAGCCAAGGATGCCCCCGTACAAACGATTAATGGCGGAAATGTGGTATTTGCCGGATTGAAAGAAGACATTGGCAAGACCGTCATCATTCAGCATTCCGATGGAACAGAAACCTGGTACGGCAACTTAAACGACATTAAAGTGAAATTATTTGATTACGCTGAAAAAAGAACCGTTGTTGGTACGGTTTCGGCTTCAGCAGGTGAAGACAAAACGAAAGGGCAATATTATTTTGCCGTTAAAAAAGGGGATGGCTTTATCGACCCGATTAAGGTGATTCGACTTGAATAAAGCGATCGAGCTGCTTCGTCATGTTCATATCCATCCTCTGTTATGGCTTGTTATCGCCTTGTCGATTGCGACTGCACATTTTGTGGAGCTGTGTTTGCTGTTAGGTATTATTTTTGTTCATGAAATGGGGCATGCTGCTGCAGCTTCTTTTTTTTCCTGGCGAATAAAAAAAATCACCCTCCTGCCGTTTGGCGGTGTGGCGGAAATGGATGAGCACGGGAACCGACCGATTAAGGAAGAGGCAATCGTCGTCCTGGCGGGCCCGCTTCAGCATGTGTGGCTGGTGGGCGGAGCGTTTCTCCTGAATTCTTTCAACTTGTTTCCGGTAGATTTATTCCCGCTGTTTATCCAATACAATCTCATGATTTTGATTTTTAATTTGTTTCCAGTTTGGCCGCTTGACGGCGGTAAACTGGTATTTTTACTGCTCTCATTAAAAGATTCCTTTACCAATGCCCACCGGCTAACCTTGATCATTTCCTTTATCAGCCTTTGCCTGTTTTCGGCTGCCATCCTGCTTACAGCACCGGCACATATCAATGTCTGGGTTGTCATTGGCTTTTTGTTTTTCTCGCTTTACTATGAATGGAAGCAGCGGCGGTTTATTTTTATCCGGTTTTTATTGGAAAGGTATTACGGAAAAAAATCAAACCCACAGGCTTTAATCCCGATTCAGGCAAATGAACAGGATTTGCTGATTCATGTTCTTGAAAAATTCCAGCGCGGCTGCAAGCACCCGATCATCGTAGAATCAGACGGAAAGGAAAAGGGGACCTTGGACGAAAACGAAATCCTCCATGCCTATTTTACTGAAAAAAGATTGACCGATAAAATCAGCGACCTTCTTTTTTTATTTTAAAAATGTATAATAGAACCAACAATTTAAAAAGTGAGGCCGGCCGATTGGAAAGATTAATTGTTAATTATGCTTCAAGGGAAAAAAGATTTGCCTATTTGCGAAATCAAAAGGTTGAAAAAATCGTCATTGACCGGCCAGAGCATCGTTCTCTGGTCGGTAATATTTATTATGGGACTGTCACCAAGGTGCTGCCCGGAATGAATGCAGCGTTTGTGGATATCAGTCAGGAAAAGCAGGCTTATCTTCACCGCGACCAGCTGCCTGCCTATGTTCTGGCTGATGATAAACAGCGAAATGTATCCTCCTTTGTCCATCAAGGCGAAAAGCTGCTCGTCCAGGTCGAAAAGGATGCAGCCGGTACAAAAGGGGCAAAGGTGACGGGAATTATTGAAATCCAGGGGGATAACCTGATTTACATGCCGAACGGGCGCTATGTGGCCGTCTCGAAAAAAATTGCCGATGATAAGCTCAAGGCTTCGCTTCGCCGGATTGGCAGCACATGTAAAACAGCGGAAGAGGGGCTAATTTTTCGTACATCAGCCTTGAAGTCAGGAGAAACGGAAATCCACGAAGAAATCACGCATCTGCGCGGACAGTATCAAGAACTGCTGCACCGGTCCTCTCAATTAAAAAAGCCGGGGCTGATTTTTCAAAATGACAGCTTTACCGAAATGATAATCGGCCAAGCGGCACGGATGGCTTCCGGAGAAGTCATTGTCGATGACCTCGCGTTAAAGAAACTGCTGGAAGGCAAAAAGATTCCGGCGAATTACTATAATGGAAAGGAAAATATTTTTTCGGCCTATAAGGTTGAGCATGAAATCGATAAGGCGCTAAAGCGGATTGTCTGGCTCGATCAAGGTGCCTATCTTATTTTTGATGAAACCGAGGCGCTGACCATCATTGATGTCAACACCGGGAAATTTTCCGGAAAGCTTGATTACCAGGATACCGTTTTTAAAACAAATCAGCGGGCGGTAAGGGAGATCCTCAGGCAGCTGAGGCTGCGCGATATTGGCGGCATTGTGCTGATTGATTTTATTAATATGAGCCGGGAACAGGATAAGCAGGCCATTCTAGATACCTGGGAGACTGAGATTTTAAAGGATGAAAGGCAGACAAAGGTGATTGGCTTTACTCCGCTTGGCATCCTTCAGTTAACGAGGAAGAAAACGAAGGTGACTCTCTCTGAGGCATTGCAGGCGAAGTGTCCCGTTTGCGAGGGAACGGGGAGAATACTAAGTGCGGAGACAATTGCCTTCAGGTTGGAACGGGAACTGCTTGAGCATCGGTTTTCGGAACACGACGCCGTCCTGATTGAGACAACAAAAGCGGTTGTCGAGGCGCTGCTTGGACCAAATAATGAACATAAGGATGCAGTGGAAAGCCTCTTGCATTTGAAATTATTTTTTTCAATCCGGCATGGAGACAAGCCTTATTATCTATTAAAGCAATTCGGCGTAGTGTCAGAGATTGCCGAAAAATCTGTTGACACTGGGGATTGAATTATGTTAGGATTTTAATGTTATGTTTGTAGCGCACCCGTGCTACAACCGCACAGAACAGGTAGTAAGATTTATGCCTGGCATAAACGCCTGTGGATGGCGAGTCTGAGTTTATAAGGAGGTGCAGTTCATGTACGCAATTATCGAAACTGGCGGTAAGCAGCTTAAAGTCGAAGAAGGCCAAGCGATCTACATCGAGAAATTAGATGCAGAAGCAGGCGAAACAGTTACTTTTGACAAAGTTCTTTTCGTTGGCGGTGAAACTGTAAAGGTAGGAAGCCCTGTTGTTGAAGGCGCGACTGTTACAGCAAAAGTTGAAAAACAAGGCCGTCAAAAGAAAATCATCGTGTTCAAGTACAAAGCGAAGAAAAACAATCGCAAGAAGCAAGGTCATCGTCAACCTTACACTAAAGTTGTCATCGAAAAAATCAACGCGTAAGGTGTTGAACCTATAGATGATTAACATTACGATTAATCGTACGGAAGCCAATTCCATTCAATCATTTATAATCAGCGGTCATGCTTTTTTCTCTGAAAAGGGAACGGATATTGTATGTGCGGGTGTATCGGCGGTTTCAGTTGGGGCAATAAATGCCGTACACGAGTTAACCGGAGTTACTCCTGACATTGCCATTGACCCTGAAGAGGGCTTTCTCCGCTGTGTTCTTCCGGGGCAGCTCCCTGAAGGCATTAATGAGAAAGTTCAACTTCTTCTGGAAGGTATGGTTGTCTCATTACGGGCGATTGAAGAAGAGTATGGCGAGCACATAAAAATAACCTTCAAAAAGCGGGAGGTGGACTAGATGTTATTAAAATTAGATCTTCAGTTGTTTGCATCTAAAAAGGGAGTAGGTTCTACAAAGAACGGACGTGACTCCATCGCAAAGCGCCTTGGCGCTAAGCGTGCAGACGGCCAATTCGTTACCGGCGGATCGATCCTTTACCGTCAGCGCGGTACAAAGATTTATCCAGGTGAAAACGTAGGCCGTGGCGGAGACGACACTCTTTATGCAAAAGTCGACGGCGTTGTTAAATTCGAGCGCGTTGGTCGTGATCGCAAAAAGGTGAGCGTTTATCCAACTGCTCAAGAAGCTTAATGGCTTAGAAAACTCTAACCAAATGGTTAGGGTTTTCTTTTTGGTTAATTTAGGAAAATTTTTCCGCTCTGCTCCCTCTCTCGCTGGTTAAATTTACTTCATTTTCCCCTTTGCAATACATAAAAATGCTTACTACCGGTTGTTTTTTTGATATACTATCAGCAAACAGTTTCCGACAATGAATTGGGAGAGTACGGTATGGAAAAAGAATGGGACATTATTGAGGTGCTTCGGCATTCACGCCATGACTGGCTAAACAAACTGCAGCTAATCAAGGCAAACTTGGATTTGGGGCGGATTGACAGGGCGAAAAAGGTAATTGATGAAATTGTCATCGAGACCCAGCATGAGACAAAACTGTCCAATTTGTCGCTGCCGAAGTTTGCGGCACTGCTTTTAAAAACAAACTGGGAAAACCACTCGTTTCGGCTTGAATATGAAGTTTTTCAGGATTCGGAGTACATAAAGATAGATGATGGCAGCCTGGCAGATTGGACAAAGTCCTTTTTTAACTGTCTGGATCAAGCCATTGAAGCATTTCAGGAGAACGATTTATCAATAACAATTGAGCCGCAGTCAAATGGAATTCGTTTCTTTTTTGATTTTCGCGGGATAATAAGTAATAATCAACTGATGGAAACATTCATGGCGTCATCGGTAATTAATGCAGAAGTAAAGGAATTATCCGATAGCGAACTTGCTTTGGAAGTGTTTATGCCGGTGATGTAGGCATGGTAATCAATCAGTAATTTAAGGTATCCGACTGGAGGATAAAGATGTTTGTCGATCAAGTAAAAATTTATGTTAAAGGCGGCGATGGCGGCAATGGCATGGTCGCGTTCCGCCGTGAAAAATATGTGCCAAAGGGCGGTCCTGCCGGCGGCGATGGCGGCAAGGGCGCGGATGTAGTTTTTGTCGTCGAGGAAGGTTTGCGGACTCTAATGGATTTCCGCTACCAGCGCCATTTTAAGGCACCGCGCGGCGAGCATGGCATGTCCAAGGGGCAGCATGGACGTGGCTCGAAGGATATGATTGTCAAGGTGCCCCCGGGAACGGTAGTCATGGATGCAGAAACAAATGAGGTCATTGCGGACCTGGTTGAGCATGGCCAAAGGGCGGTTATTGCTAAAGGAGGTCGCGGCGGCCGGGGGAATACTCGATTCGCAACACCTGCCAATCCTGCCCCCGAAATCGCTGAAAACGGCGAACCTGGTCAAGAGCGTGACGTTGTTTTGGAATTGAAGCTGTTGGCCGATGTGGGACTGGTTGGGTTTCCGAGTGTAGGAAAGTCGACGTTGTTGTCGGTTGTTTCATCTGCGAGACCGAAAATTGCCGAATATCATTTTACCACCATCGTACCGAATCTTGGAATGGTTGAGACTGAGGATGGCCGAAGCTTTGTCATGGCTGACCTCCCAGGGTTGATTGAAGGGGCCCATGCCGGTGTCGGGCTGGGGCATCAATTTTTACGGCATATTGAACGCACAAGGGTTATTGTTCATGTGATTGATATGGCAGCCATGGAGGGCAGGGATCCGTATGAGGATTATTTGACCATCAACCGCGAATTAAAGGAATATAATTTGCGCTTGACCGAGCGGCCGCAAATCATTGTTGCCAACAAAATGGACATGCCAGATGCCGAGGAAAACTTGAAAAAGTTTAAAGAGCAGCTGAAAGAGGAATATCTGATTTTCCCTATTTCCGCGATTACCCGTCAAGGCTTGCGCGAGCTGTTATTTGCGGTGGCTGACATGCTGGAAGAAACGCCTGAATTCCCGCTGCAGCACGAAGAGGAAGAATTGGGGGTTAACCGGGTTCTTTATAAACACGAGGCGGATCCGGATGCCTTTACGATTACAAGAGATCCGGACGGTTCGTTTGTTGTTTCTGGTGAAAAGATTGAAAGACTGTTTAAGATGACTGATTTTTCAAGAGATGAATCCGTCCGCCGTTTCTCACGTCAATTGCGCGGCCTTGGAGTCGACGATGCACTTCGGGCACGTGGCGCAAAAGACGGGGATATTGTGAAGTTATTGGAGTTTGAATTCGAGTTTATTGAATAATGAGGGGTCCCATAGAGGGAGAGGTTGGGCATGGATAATTTTGAGAAAAAATTTTATTTAGTCCGCGAAGATGTGTTGTCAGAGGCCATGAAGAAAACGATTGAAGCAAAGGACCTCCTTGAAAGAGGCAAGGCCGAATCGATTGGGGATGCAGTTTCAAAAGTCGATTTAAGCCGAAGTGCCTTTTATAAATATAGAGATACCGTTTTTGCCTTTTCCACGGTTTCAAAAGAGCGAATTATCTCGTTGTTTTTCCATCTCGAGGACCGTTCCGGGACATTGTCAAAATTATTGGCTGTTGTTGCGGCATCCGGCTGCAATGTTTTGACGATTCACCAGACCATCCCGCTTCAAGGCCGGGCGAACGTGACCTTGTCTTTGAACACTGCCGGACTGAAGAATGATATCAATGACCTGCTTTCTAATCTGAGGAAGCTTGAGTTTGTTGAGAAGGTCGAAGTGCTGGGAACAGGAGCGTAGTGATTTATGATCACAAGCCTGTCCCGGCTTTCTTTTTAATAAAATTTTTCGGAAATTTCTAATAAGGTTTTGTACATCAGAAAAGGGAGTAGAGGAAAATTGAAAGTAGGATATTTAGGTCCAAAGGCAACATTTACTGAACTCGCGGTTAAAAAGGTATTTAATACGCAAGAACATCTACCTTTTCAGACCATACCCGAATGCATGGATGCCGTTGTTAACAACGATATTGACCTTGCCGTGGTTCCGCTCGAAAACGCTTTGGAGGGCTCTGTTAACATAACGCTTGATTATTTGACCCAGGAGGTGGATATTCCGATTGTTGGGGAAATAACCCTTCCTATTAAACAGCATTTTATGGTTCATCCCGCCAACGCCGAAAACTGGCAGGAGGTAACGAGAATTTATAGCCATTCTCATGCGATTGCCCAGTGTCACCGTTTTTTACATAAACAATTTAAAGGGGTGCCTTCTGAAAGTAAATCATCGACTGCCGCTGCAGCAAAGTTGGTTCAAGAAACTCCGGAAAGCAAAATTGCGGCGATTGCCAACGAATTGGCGGCCGAGGAGTATGGGCTGACAATTGTAAAAAGAAATATTCATGACTTTGATTATAATCACACACGTTTTGTCGTGTTGACCGAAAAACAGGAGCAACTGCTAGAGTTTAGCGGGGCAAATTATTATAAAACTACGTTGATGGTGACGCTGCCATCCGACCAAGCAGGGGCGTTGCATCAGGTACTGTCGGCATTCGCTTGGCGGAGATTGAATCTCTCAAAAATTGAATCGCGTCCAATGAAAACAGGAATTGGAAATTACTTTTTTGTCATCGATATTGAAATGAAACTGGATGAAGTCTTGATTCCAGGTGCAATTGCGGAAATGGAAGCACTGGGCTGCGGTGTGAAAGTGCTCGGAAGCTACCCTAAGATTATGCTGGAATTAAACTAACTTAAAAATTTAGTGTTCTGCGGACAAAACGGTTTGGAAAATTAACAAAAATGTCCGCAGGAATGTGTTCTGCGGACAAAATGGTATGGAAAATCAATAAAAATGTCCGCAGGAATCGCATTCTACGGACTTTCTTTCTCCACAAACCTTATTAAACCATCAATAACCCTTCCGCCCTAAGTACTTCCTCCACCTTATCCAGTGCATCTTTACTCCCTGCCGAAACAGTGTGCAGATGAATCCCGCCTGTTAATTCTGATAAAAATGATGCTTTTGTAGTGCGGACTTTTTCCATAAACTGCTTTACTTCCTGCCTGTTGGAAACCATAATCGAAGCGGTGAGGTCTCCGTAAACCGCATGTTCTATCCGCACATCCTTTACTGTTACTCCATGATCGACAAAAATAATCAATTCCTTTTCTGTCTCCTCAGGTGTATGGCGGCAGGCAATGGTACGTTCAACCACCTGGGCATTGGCTGCCTGCAGCAAGTACATGTACCCTTGACTGGTCGCGATAATGGGTTCATTTTTAGCCTTAAGCAGCGTTATGTCGCCAACGATAACCTGCCGGCTGACATTTGTTCGCTCGGCCAGTTCACTCCCGGTTATCGGCGCAGTACTTGATTTCAGTAATTGCAAGATATATTGTCTCCGCTCTTCCCCAAGAATCTTCTTCTGTTCCATCAAAAACGCTCCTTACGAATCAGCATGATTACCAATTTTAACATACTGTGTACCAAATTAAAATTCATCCCAACCCGAAGCCAATAGGGTCTTTTGCCGGTACAAACATAATTTGATAAAAATTAGCATAAGTTTTTTTGAAGAATGATAGCACTTTGCCCATTTACACATACACTATATGGACTTATGCATAGGAGGGAAATCAGAGTGAAGATCCATATCGTACAGAAAGGGGATACTCTTTGGAAGATCGCTCAGAAGTACGGCGTGAATTTTGAAGAGCTGAAAAAGATGAACACACAGCTCAGCAACCCTGATATGATTATGCCCGGTATGAAAATAAAGGTTCCTACTTCAGGAGGATCCATTAAAAAAGAAGGGCCTGTCCATCTGGGAGTGAAAAAAGAAGCGCCGATAAAAGAGATGCCGAAAAAAGAGGCACCCATTAAGGAAATGCCAGTAAAAGAAGTGCCGATAAAAGAGCAGCCGATCATCAAGGAAGTGCCGAAAGCACCTTATACTCCAAAAATGCCTTTGCAAGTAGCACCTGAAATAGAAATCGATAAATATTACATTACAAAGATGCAAAAAATGGAGGTAAAAAAGGAACAGCCAAAAATGCCTATACTTCCTGCAAAAGAGATTCCAAAGAAGGAAATTCCGATAAAAGAAGTTCCAATCAAAGAAATGCCGATAAAAGAAATGCCGATAAAAGAAATGCCGATGAAGGAAGTTCCGATAAAAGCAAATCCTATTCCGGCCCCGCTCCCAATTCAAGCTAATCCTATTCCTGCACCAATACCAACACCAGTTGAAATGCCGGTACAGGAATATTGTGTTCCTGTCACGCCTGTTATGCCTGGTCCAGGATTTTGTCCGCCATTTGGCGGTTTCCCGGTGATGCCGGCCATGCCTTATCAGCCAGGAATGGCCATGCCGATGGGAGCGGGGATGGCGCCCGGGATGGCCCCAGGTTATACACCAGGAATGGTAGCCGGTGCTTCGGCAGCTATGCCGCCAGTAGGAGGTTACATGCCGCAACATTTTGGTGATGAATCTTCATCATTTATGCCACAAATGCCAGTAATGGGTGCAGGAAATCCAGGGGCCATGATGGGGACCACATTTAATCCTGGTTATCAGCAGCCGATGACAATGGACCCGGCCGGATACGCGCAGATGCCGGGCGCCTACGGCCAAATGCCAGCTGGTCAGATGCCTGGAGCGTACGGGGCACCAATGGGTTATGAGCAAATGCCGGCGGGTCAATATCCGGCAGGTTACGGCCAATTTCCGCAAGGCCAATATCCAGCAGGCTATGGCCAAATGCCAATGGGTTACGGCCAAATGCCGATGGGCTATGATCAAATGTCCATGGGATATGGGCAGACGCCAATGGGATATAATCAAATGCCAATGGGATATGGGCAAACACCTGGATTCCCCCAAGGGCAGGCGGAATTAGGCGCCAATCCGGCCGGAATGCCAATGCAAGGCGGATATCCAACGGGGATGGGATATGGTCCGTCAATGCCATCCGGTCCTGACGGAACAATGGGTAATCCGCAAATGGGATCGCCTTACGGGACAGGAACACGAACACCATATGGCGCCACGCCTTACGGTTACCCGCAAATGGCAGGAGCACCGGGAGCGTTTCCGTCTTATGAAGTGGAATCATCGCCAGCAATGATGCAGGCCGGCAGCACTCAGCAGCAAAGCCTGCCGGTTGGAACAGGCTCATTAGAGGATTGCGGATGCGGGGCAACGGCCCAGGCTCCAGTACCGGAGCAGCCAACCTTTGTACCGCCAACCCCGCCCATTTACAGTGCGCCATATAAAGCACCTCTGAATGTGGCCCAGCCGCCGTTTATGAACCCCTACGGCATAGGACCGGTCGGAACAGATTCCTTTGGAACACAAGGTTATTCCGATGAGAGCAGTTAATAATAACGACAACATGAGAGACGATTCCTACCTCGATCGTCTCTTCTCTTATTTTCAATCGCAGTTTAAGGAAGACGTCGTTACATTTCGCGCGCTTCGGGAGAATGTATTTTTTGTAAAAACGAAAAAACAATCGTTTATTGTAAAAGGATATCAAACAAATCAAAGACTTAAACTGCAAGAGGCCTTTACAGACACTCTTAGAAAAGAGGGGTTTTTAAACACATACAAGTTCCTTGTTCCACCGGTCCATTCACAGTTGTTTTTTGATGGCACTTATTATGGCTGCATCGAATATATTCCACCTAGTAAAACCGTTTTTTCCTACCATTCACAAAAAAATCGCCAGGAAGGATTAGACCTGCTGGAGCGATTCCACCAGTCAACGGCAGCATTTGAAGCGAGATATCGGACTTTGCTGCCACAAGGAGACATTACTGGGAAATGGGTGGGTAGATTTCAGCAATTTGCCAATAATCTTCACTTCCTCCGCTATTTTATTGCCGAACATTATACAAATGAAATCCTCTCATGGGGTCAATGGTCTTTATCAAAAATTTATAATGAATTAGACTTCGGGGACGAACCACAGGTGATCCTTCATGGTGACGTAGCCCATCATAATTTTATGCGCAATCGGGCCGGGCAGCTTTATCTGATTGATTTTGATTTAATTAATATCGGCCCTCCGGCTTACGATTATTTGCAGTATGCCAACCGCATTCTGCCCTATCTAGATTGGTCGTTGGATAAACTGTTCAGCCACAAACAACTTAAGAAATATTTGAACGATCAGGCATTCCTAACTGCCTTGGTCTATCCTGCTGACATTTATCGCGAGTGGAATCGAATTATTAGGGAAAATTGGTATCGAGATCAAAAAAAATTAAACTCGGTCACCGACTTGTCGATTGGACAATTTAACAACAGGAAAAAGTTTATTGAAAAATTGAAGGATATGTTGGAATAATCATGTAGGTTCGCAATAGAATGAAATTCCCCCTAAATCACAACCTAATCATGAGCATGGAAAATGCTCAGATTTGCGCGAGGGGGTTTTTCGCTTGAACAAGAAACGGTGGATGATTCCTTTATCCCTTCTTTTGCTGGCTGGAGCAGCGGGCTGCGCCAACAACAATGACCGATCAACCGCCAATGATTCCAATAATAATGCACTTCCACTCGGATATTATTCAAATGAAAATCATCGGGCTACTAACAATGGTTTTCTGCGGGATAATGACGGCGGACTGATGGAGATGATGGATCATAATTTGGGGGATGAGGGCCGTCTCGACAAGGAAAACAGAAGGAAGATGCTTCAAGAAAAAGATAAAAACGGGCATCCAAAAAATCCGACGACACCTTTAGCAAAAACAGACCGCAACTGGTTCCAGCGCGATAACCGGTTCAGTACAAGCGATGTAAATTACCACGGCCATTTAAATAAAGATATCGGCAATACGAATGCCGGTTCTGTGGTCGATCCAGGATTTCAAGAGCGAATAACGGATCAAATCAGAAACAGGGTACGAGATATCGATAATGTTCGTAGTATCCGGTCCGTTTCCTATGGCAATACTGTCCGGATCTCGGTAAAATTAAATGATCAAAGCAGAGCCGCCGAAACAAAGCGCGCAATTAAAAATGCGGTACAGCCTCTTGTGAACGACCGATCTGTAAAGGTCGATACGGATGAAGGGGCGCTTGGCCGCGACCGCAACATCAACAATGAGGTCCGCCAGCCGGAGCCAAATTAATCCCTAAGGACAAAGCGATTGTGCTTTGTCCTTTTGCCATTTATCTATCAAGGATAAAAAGGGAAAATAAGGCTAAACTAGTAATGTAAAGTTTGTTCAATTCTTCCGAGGAAGAGGTGAGTAGCATGAGGTTCAATCGAAAAGCGATAATGGCGGTACCAGTCATTCTTGCCATTTTAGCCGGCGATGCGATTTGGGGAACACCAACTAAAGCTGGCGCCCAACTTAATCAGGAACCGCTGCAGATCACGGTAATTTTGGAACGAAATTATTTGGATGGCGAAATCAGCCAGGAGGTCATACAGGAGACATGCTGGTCGATGGAGAACTTTTGGGCTAAATATGACCAATGGCAGCTCCTCAGAAATGATGAATCAACCTTTGTTTTTAAAAAGCAGGTTGACGATATTTCTCCTTTGTTAAAGGCAAACGGGTATTTCGGCTTGACGGAGGATGGAGTTTTGACGATTTTTAATGGGCGGCCAGACCGTTCGCGAATTATCCAATCATTTTTTCAAATAGATGTTAAAAAGCTTGAAAGCAAAGCCCAGCAGGAATTGTTGCAGGGGATACCGATCAAAACAAAGGACCGTTATGTAGAGGTTTTGGAAACATTCAAACCGTATTCGATAAAAAATGAATAATCCATTCTAAATCAGACTGTTTTTAGTTGAATCAGGCTGATTTTTTTTGGCTAATAAGAAATTGCAAAATTTTCCAATTTTCTTATGTCGCATAAATTCAACTACGCCTCTGCCTTCGTCCTAACGGACTCGCCAATCGGCAAGTTTTCATTTACTTTTCTTCAAATAGTTCAAGGTTGTATGTTAGAATGAAATACAGTGCGAAAAATGCACGTAGAGAAATTTTTCGAGAGAAAATTTGGGAGAGAATCGGATTGTACGAATTTATTAAAGGAACCGTCGAATTTGTCGGACCGGAATATATTGTCATTGAGAACAACGGGATCGGCTATCAAATTGCCGCGCCTAATCCGTTTGCTTATTCCGGTAAAATGCAAACAATGGTTACTGTTTATACATACCACTATGTTCGCGAAGATATCATGGCGTTATACGGATTCCAAACAAGGGAAGAAAAAATGCTGTTTACCAAGCTTTTAAATGTATCGGGCATCGGGCCGAAGGGTGCGCTGGCCATTCTAGCGTCTGGAGAGGTCCAGCAAGTTATTGCCGCGATTGAAAACGAAGACGAAGCTTTCCTGGTAAAATTCCCGGGCGTGGGTAAGAAAACGGCGCGCCAGATGATTCTGGATTTAAAGGGCAAGTTGGAGTCCATTGTCCCTGATTATTTTCCAAATTTATTTAATGCCGATAAGCTGCCAACACAGGCGAAGACAGATAACCTGGCGCTTGAAGAAGCTATTCTTGCCCTGAGGGCGTTAGGTTATTCCGATAAGGAAATTAAAAAGATTTCACCGGAACTGAGCAAAGAACAGTTGTCAACAGACCAATATATTAAAAAGGCCCTGCAGCGGCTTTTGAAATAGGTGATAATCAATGGAAGACCGGATCATTTCCAGTGAAGTGAACGAAAGTGAAATAAGCTTTGAGCAGAGCCTAAGGCCGCAAACCTTAAGGCAATACATTGGCCAGGAGCAGGTAAAAGGGAATCTTGAGGTTTTCATCAAAGCGGCTAAGCTTCGCGGCGAGACATTGGACCATGTCCTCTTATATGGGCCACCAGGCCTCGGAAAGACGACTCTCGCGGTAATCATCGCCAATGAGATGGGTGTTAACATTCGGACAACTTCAGGACCGGCGATAGAACGGCCAGGGGACCTAGCGGCCATTCTTACGGCACTTGAACCCGGTGATGTGTTATTTATCGATGAGATTCACCGCTTGCCTAAATCAATTGAAGAGGTCCTGTACCCGGCGATGGAAGATTTTTGCCTTGATATCGTGATTGGTAAAGGTCAGACTGCCAGATCCGTCCGCCTTGATCTCCCGCCGTTTACGCTTGTCGGTGCTACTACAAGGGCAGGGGCGTTATCGGCACCGCTCCGCGACAGATTTGGAGTTTTGAGCCGGCTCGAGTATTATAAAGAAGATGAACTGACAAGCATTGTGAAACGCACGGCCGAATTATTCGAAACGGAAATTGATGGCCAGTCGGCAGCAGAAATCGCAAGAAGAGCAAGGGGGACCCCAAGGATTGCCAACCGCCTGCTCAGAAGGGTGCGTGACTTTGCCCAGGTCAAGAGCAACGGCTCTATCGATCTTCCGCTCGCAAGAGAAGCGTTGGAACTCCTGCAGGTTGACAGGCTTGGCCTCGACCATATCGACCACAAGCTGCTCAAAGGAATCATTGAAAAATTCCGCGGGGGTCCTGTCGGGCTAGATACCATTGCGGCATCAATCGGTGAAGAGGCTGAAACGATAGAGGATGTTTATGAACCCTATCTTCTGCAAATTGGGTTCCTCCAGCGTACTCCAAGGGGGCGAATCGTGACAGCAAATGTTTATCATCATTTTGGCATGGAGGTGCCAGCGCCGTGACAGGCCTATCCAAATCGTTGATGATTATTGGCGCGGTTATTTTTCTAATCGGGTTTTTAATGCCGTTTTTGCATCTAGGTAAGCTTCCCGGGGATATTGTCATTAAAAAAGGGAATACTACATTTTATTTCCCGCTTGTCACATCTATTGTTGTAAGCATTATTTTATCTGCAATATTTTATTTCATCGGACGATTTCGATAAAAAGTAAGGTGTGTTTTTGTGAAAGTAGATTTGTTTGATTTTCATTTGCCTGAAGACTTAATTGCTCAGGTTCCGTTAAAAACTAGAACTGACAGCCGATTAATGATAGTGGATAAAGAAACGGGCGTAATGAAACATGAGGTTTTTAAAAATATAACCCAATATTTGCGTGAAGGGGATTGCCTTGTGTTAAATGATACCAAGGTTCTTCCGGCACGCCTTTTTGGTGTCAAAACCGATACCGGCGCCAAAATCGAGGTGCTCCTTCTAAAACAAATGGAAGGCGACCAATGGGAGACGCTGGTAAAGCCGGCGAAGCGGGTCAAGGAAGGTACGGAAATCGACTTCGGGGATGGCCTCCTTAAAGCGGTTTGTACGGGAACTTCCGAGCATGGCGGCCGAACTCTAGAGTTTACATACGAGGGAATATTCTATGAAGTTCTTGATCAACTGGGAGAAATGCCCTTGCCGCCATACATAAAAGAACAGCTTGAGGACCGCGACCGTTACCAGACGGTCTATGCCCGTGAACCTGGTTCTGCGGCAGCGCCGACAGCAGGCCTGCATTTTACCGAAGAGCTGCTCGAGGAGATACAAGCAAAAGGTGTCCATGTAACCTTTATTACGTTACATGTGGGGCTTGGAACCTTCAGACCGGTCAGTGTGGATGATGTAGAAGGCCATGACATGCATTCCGAGTTTTATATGGTAACCGAAGGGACCGCCAGGTTGTTGAACGAAGTAAGAGAGAGCGGTGGAAGAATTATTACGGTCGGGACGACTTCTACCCGGACTTTGGAGACGATTGCCTCCGCCAACGATGGCCGCTTTGTTGAAGGCAGCGGCTGGACCAGTATTTTCATTTACCCTGGTTATCAATTTAAAGCCATCGATGGCATGATTACCAATTTTCACTTGCCGAAGTCAACCCTAATTATGTTGGTCAGCGCTTTGGCAGGAAGGGAAAACATTTTACGGGCCTACAACACTGCAGTGGAGGAGCGCTACCGGTTTTTCAGCTTTGGTGATGCGATGTTTATCATCTAAAGAAAAGGGGCGGAGCGCCGTATAAGTGAATCACTTTAGCGAAGCTTGCTATAAAAAATACAATCTCGCTTAAATAAGTTTTAGCTTTGCTCTGCTCACACCGCCTTTTGGAAGGAGAAAAGATTTTGACTGCGATTACCTATGAATTAATTAAAACATGTAAACAAACGGGGGCAAGGCTTGGCCGTGTCCATACTCCGCATGGGTCATTTGATACTCCAGCGTTCATGCCTGTTGGTACGCTGGCGACGGTGAAAACAATGTCGCCAGAGGACCTGAAAGAAATGGGTGCTGGGATTATTTTAAGCAATACCTATCATTTATGGCTCCGTCCCGGACATGAGATCATCAAGGAAGCAGGCGGCCTGCATAAATTTATGAACTGGGACCGGGCGATTTTGACCGATTCCGGCGGGTTTCAGGTGTTTAGTTTAAGTGAGTTCAGGAAAATTGAGGAGGAGGGCGTCCATTTCCGCAACCACCTCAGCGGTGAAAAATTATTTTTGTCACCGGAAAAGGCAATGGAAATCCAAAATGCCCTCGGTTCCGATATTATGATGGCATTCGACGAGTGTCCGCCATATCCGGCAACCTTCGAATATATGAAAAAGTCAGTCGAGCGGACATCACGCTGGGCCGAACGCTGCTTAAAGGCCCATCAACGGCCGGAAGATCAGGGATTGTTTGGCATCGTTCAAGGCGGCGAATATGAGGAACTGCGCCGTCAAAGCGCTAAAGATCTTGTTTCGCTAGATTTTCCGGGCTATGCGGTTGGCGGACTGTCAGTCGGTGAACCAAAAGATGTGATGAATCGGGTGCTCGAATTTACGACGCCGCTCCTACCGTCCAATAAACCGCGCTATTTGATGGGCGTCGGTTCGCCGGACTCCTTGATTGACGGGGCAATTCGCGGAATAGATATGTTTGACTGTGTTTTGCCGACAAGGATAGCCAGAAACGGTACTTTGATGACTAGCCAGGGGCGCCTAGTCGTAAAAAATGCGCAATATGCGAGAGATTATGGTCCTCTTGACCCCGAGTGCGATTGCTATACATGCCGAAATTACAGCCGTGCTTATATTCGTCACTTAATTCGCTGTAATGAAACGTTTGGAATACGATTAACGTCTTATCATAATCTCTATTTTCTGTTAAGATTAATGGAGAAAGTCAGACAAGCCATTATGGAAGACCGGCTTGGTGATTTCCGCGAAGAATTTTTTGAGCAATATGGTTTCAACAAACCGGATGCAAAAAATTTCTAATAGATGATTTTTGAAAGGAGGGAAACAAGATGCAGGGAGCAAGTACACTCATTCCATTAATTTTAATGTTTGTATTGTTTTATTTCTTACTAATTCGTCCCCAGCAGAAACGCCAAAAAGCGGTTCAGCAAATGCAAAGCGATTTGAAGAAGGGTGACAAAATCGTCACGATTGGCGGCTTGCATGGTTTTATTGACTCTATTGATGAAAATAAAGTCGTGATTAAGTGTGGAGACGGCAGCCGTCTTACATACGACCGTTCTGCGATCCGTGAAGTTACGGAATCTGCGAAAACGGCCGAAGTTTAAATCGAAAATCGAGCCTTTAGGCTTTGGAGCTAGACAATTTTAAAAAGGAAGCCCTCCTCCTGGAATGGCTTCCTTTTTCTGTTTTACGCGGTTCTGGAATTACTGTTCGCGATATTAACCCCTAAAATCCCGCCCATCATCGCAATCAATGTATAGCAGGTATGATAAATAACCTGCTCCGCATCAAACAGGCGGTCGTAGCCTAGATATTGGAATAAAAATACAATCAACGAGTAAATGAGGCCGGTTAATCCGCCAATTAGCCAGCCTTTCTCCTTTTTCTTGCCTCCCGACAAAAACCCGCCCCCAAATAGTCCGACAAAGGATAAAGCTGTCACAATATATTGGAGTGTTGACTCTTGGGTGGATGTAAACCTAAGAATAAAGGAAAAAATCAGGCTGCAGATCACTGCAAAGCCAAAGATGAAAATCAAGCCAAACAGTATTGCAGTACCATAGCTTCTTGATTCGATTTTTCTCTCCCCCTTCCGCTTCCGGCAGACTGACAATAAACTTTGCCCCGGAAAAACAGATTCTTTCTTAGTACAAGCGTATTCAGGGGTGTCCTAAAGTAGAATTAAAATTTTCACCTTTTTGGAAGGTAATTCCTTTCATGAATTTTCAAGTGTTGTAGACACTATATAATTGAATCATGTAAAGGAGCGAACTGGCTGTGGAGAATTTTTTGCAGATTATTTTTCGAACTCTCATCTTATATATATTAATCCATATTATTTTTAGGATAATGGGAAAACGTGAAATTGGCGAATTAAGTATTCTTGACCTTGTTGTGTTTATCATGATAGGCGAATTGGCGGTTGTGGCGATTGAGCGGCCAAACGTCCGGATTTTCGATGCAATCCTGCCCATGGTTATTTTAATGCTCATCCAAATTTCAATGGCATTTTTTTCTTTGAAAAGTAAAAAATTTCGCGATTTGGTAGACGGGAAACCGAGCATTATTATCAACAGGGGAAAAGTAGATGAGGACGTGATGAGGAAACAGCGATATAATTTTGACGATTTAATGACCCAGCTGCGGGAGAAAGATATCCGCAGCATCGCTGATGTTGAGTTTGCCATTTTGGAGTCCTCCGGCAGCCTGTCTGTCATCGAAAAACAAATGACCAACAATGAACCCAAATCCGGGGATATCACGATTCCGTTGATCCTGGATGGGACAATTGATGAAGAAAATTTGCGAAAAATCAATAAAACAAATCTATGGCTGCGCCAAGAACTGAAAAAGCAAGGCTATCGCGACATAAAAAAAATCTCATTTTGCAGCTTTGAGAATGGAAAATTTTTCGTTGACCTAATGGATGAACAATAAAGACACGCTAATTAACCGTAGGCGTGTCTTCCTTATTTTTCAGGCAAACAGGCTGCCGATCCAGGGGATGCGCTGCAGTTCTTCCCGTTTAATCAGCCCTAAAACCAGTAAAATGGCCAAATAGGCTATTCCCATTCCGGTAGCGGAGGATAGCACTCGAACCGCTAAATGCTCTGCAATAAAAACATGTTCAAATATCCAATACCCAAGCCAGCCGGCAGCGCCCATGGCGACAAACCCTTTTGCATAGTCACGAATGTATAAGGAAATGGACACCTTTTTCAACACGGTGGCAAAATGCAGAATGGTCACCAGGACAAAACCGACGATAATCCCTAGGGCTGCCCCGGTAATCCCGAAGGAGGCCTGGGAGGCCAAGAGGAAGATGACAGTTGTTTTGACGATGGCCCCAATCAGGCTATTGATCATCGCCGCTCTTGCTAGATTTAACGCCTGGAGGACCGCCTGAAGAGGGCCCTGATAATAATAAAACAAAAAGAACGGTGCCATCAGCTTTATGAAATAGGCACCTTTGTTGGAACCGTACATCAGCTGCATAAGCGGGTCTGCCAGTACATAGAGAACAATCACAGCCAGTCCGCCCGTTAGAAAGGTCCAGCGCAATGCCTGCTGCAGCCGGTATTCAATCAGTTTAAAGTTTCTCATTGAATTGGCCTCGCTAATTGCCGGAACAAGTGAGGTTGCCAATGAAAAGGTAACAAAGGACGGCAGCATTAACAGCGGCATCGCGTAGCCAGTTAAAGCGCCGTATTGCTTTGTTGCATCCATGGCGAGCACACCGGCAATCGCCAGGCTGTGGGCCACCACGATCGGTTCGAAAAACCAAGCGACGGACCCAATCATTCTGCTCCCCATCGTCGGTAACGCGATACTCATTAAATCATTGAATGTTCGTTTTCCTTTGTGGACAAATTGGAAGAAATTCTTCCGTAATTTAAAGCGCTTTTTCAATTTGAAGGTAGTGAGTAGGTAAATAAGCGAAACCAGTTCGCCAATGACGGACGCGGCCATTGCAGCTGCTGCAGCATATTCAACACCATACGGAAAAAAAGCTTTTGTAACGGATGCAATTAATGCAATTCTAACTAGCTGCTCCAAAATCTGCGAAAACGCGGACGGCCGCATATTCTGCCGTCCTTGGAAGTAGCCCCTTAATACGGATGAGACAGCGATAATCGGAACAGCAGGAATAATCGCCATTAAAGGATAATACGTCCTATCATCCGTAAATAGTGTGGTCGATAAAAGGGGGCCCAATAGGATTAATGCTGGCGTAAGAATAAGCGACAACGAAATGGTGATCGAAAGGGATACCACAAGTATTTTTTTAATTTCACCATAATCCTTCTTTGCCTCCGCCTCGGCAATATTTTTCGAGATGGCCACTGGCAGCCCGAGCTGGACAATCGTTACCAGAAGAATAAAGGTTGGATAAGCCATCATATATAAACCGACGCCTTCTTCGCCAATGCTGCGCGCGAGGACAATCCGATAAATAAAACCAAGGACTCGTGTAATTAATCCGGCAATCAACAGGATGAAAGTCCCTTTTAAAAACTTAGACATTCCACTTCCCACCTTCTCAAAATAGGCGAAATCATATACAATTAACTATATGCACCATGGTGGACAAAGCATGACAAGTTGTCCGGCTTTTTGTATTTTTATTATATCGGGAGAGTTTCTCCGAGGGGGAAGATGACATGGAACATAGCCTTGGTCATGATGAATTGCGCACACAGGTACAACCGGCAATCATCAGCAAATTGGAAGAGTTTCGCCTGCTTGGGTATGACGCGGTTACAGAGCAGGAATTTTGGGGATTTTTAATCAAGAAAAAATGGCGCAAGGCAAAAGAAGAAGCGAAGCTTTTTGAGATCATCCAGGACATCCTCTCGGTGAAAGTAAGCGATTATCTAAGCTATGCACAAATCGAAGCCTATAAAACAGCTGAGTTCTCATTTGAAGATGAAAACGAGTTAAGAGAATTATTGAAATGAGGATCAATTTTTTGTAAATTGACACTCTTTGTGAGTTATTCCATAATGGTAGCAGTGACTTTTTTATTTTTTTTGCAGCTTTTGTAAGTGCCTTTTGCACGGCGCATTAAGGAGGAACAATACATAATGGTGAAACGCAGTCGGATTGTGGCCTTCCTGTTAATCCTTGTATTATTGGGAAGCACAATGGGAGTAACAACAAATGGGATTCTAAAAAACATCAAGCTTGGATTGGACTTACAAGGGGGCTTTGAAGTACTTTACGAAGTGCAGCCTGCGAAAAAAGGCCAAAAAATTGATAGTGATGTATTGGCCAGCACTGCCAAGGCGCTTGATAAGCGGATCAATGTTCTTGGTGTTAGTGAGCCTAATATTCAAATTGAAGGCACGAACCGGATTCGTGTCCAATTGGCCGGTGTTGAGGACCAAAATGAAGCCCGGGAAATACTGTCTACACAAGCTAATCTGACCTTCCGGGATGCCAATGATAAACTGAAGATGGATGGCACAGACTTGAAGGAAGGCGGAGCCAAGCAAACGTTTGATGAAAACGGAGCTCCAAGCGTTTCGCTGACATTAAAGAGTGCGGAAAAGTTTCGTAAGGTTACTCAAGAAATTGTCAATATGAGACCAAATAATTACTTGGTTATTTGGATGGATTTCGAAGAAGGCAAAGACTCCTTTAAATCTGAAATCGCAAAGGAAAATCATAAATTTTTATCGGCACCAACGGTAAATGAAGTGTTTAACCAAAATACGGTTTCCATTGTCGGCAGCTTTACAGCGGAAGAAGCGCAAACATTGGCTTCCTTATTAAACGCCGGTGCCCTTCCTGTTAAACTGAAAGAGGTTTATTCAACTTCCGTCGGGGCGCAATTTGGTGAGCAGGCGTTAAATAAAACAATTCTGGCTGGTATTATCGGTATTGCCCTTATTTATTTGTTTATGCTTGTCTATTATCGTTTCCCTGGATTTATCGCAACGGTAACCTTATCGGTTTATATATTCCTAGTGCTCTTAATCTTTGATTGGATGAACGCTGTCTTAACACTGCCGGGCATAGCGGCCCTCATTCTAGGGGTCGGGATGGCGGTAGACGCCAACATTCTTACCTATGAACGGATTCGTGAGGAACTGAAGGTCGGAAAGTCGGTTAAGTCCGCGTACCAAGCAGGAAGCAAAAACTCATTCTCCTCCATCCTGGATGGAAACTTAACGACGGTTTTGGCAGCCGCTGTCCTGTTCTTCTATGGAACAAGCTCAATTAAAGGATTTGCGACCATGCTTTTAGTCAGTATCGCGTTGAGCTTTTTAACCGCAGTATTCTTATCGCGGTTATTTCTTGGATTATGGGTGCATAGCGGCTTCTTAAATAAAAGGAAGAGCTGGTTTGCCGTCAAGGAATCAGCAATCCATGATATTGCTGAAAACTTTGATACCTTGGATCTTCCTACGAGATGGGACAAGCTGGACTTTGTTAAGCCAAGAAAAGTATTTTTCCTTATTTCCGGGGCGTTGTTAGCGCTTGGAATTATATTACTGCTCGTTTTCCGGCTGAATTTATCGATTGATTTTTCAAAGGGTACCAGGATTGAGGTATTATCGAACCAACCATTAACTACCCAAAAGGTAGAAACCGTTTTAAATGAACATAACATTAAAACAGATGATATTTTAATTTCTGGCGATAACAAGGAAAGAGCCTCTGCACGCCTTAAAGATGTATTAACAAAGGATGAAATCGCTAAGCTAAAAGCTGAATTGAAGAAGGAATTCGGCAACGATCCAAATGTAAGTACGGTTTCACCGACAGTCGGTAAAGAAATTGCTAAAAATGGCGTTATTGCGCTGCTTATTGCTTCCATCGGGATTGTTCTTTATGTTACAGTTCGTTTCGAATGGGCGATGGCGATTTCCGCTATTTTCTCATTGCTCCACGATGCATTCTTTATGGTGGCTTTTTTCAGCATCACTCGGCTTGAGGTCGACTTAACGTTTATTGCGGCCGTCCTGACAATCATCGGTTATTCGATTAACGATACAATTGTTACCTTTGACCGGATGCGCGAAAACATGCATAAGAAAAAACGTCTTAAAACCAATGAAGACATTGCTGAAGTTCTAAACGTCAGTATCCGGCAGACTTTAAATCGTTCAGTTAATACCGTATTTACTGTGTTGGTTACGGTCATTGCCTTAATCTTCTTTGGCAGTGAATCGATTCTGAACTTCTCGATTGCCTTATTTGTAGGATTGATCGCAGGTGTGTATTCATCCATCTGTATAGCCGGTCCGCTATGGTATGTGTTTAAAACCCGCGAACTTAAGAAAAAAGGCGTGATCAAAACAGTCAAAGAAAAACGGAAATATTCCGATCAGCCACAAGTTTAATGACTTTCAGTAAAAACCGCAGCCTTCTGCGGTTTTTATTTTTCAAATATTATCCTCATTGAAAGCCGGTTTCTACTCCTGTATAATAAGATAGTCTGAGGGGTGAAACATGCATGTTAAAGTCGAAAACAAGATGGATTGTTCGTAAATCTGACCAGCATCTAGCAAAAAAGCTGGAAAATGAATTGAAAATAACACCCTTTGTTGCATCGCTGCTTGTCAATCGTGGCTTCGATACCGTTGAATCTGCACGGTATTTTTTATTTGCCAAGGATGAATTCCATGACCCGTATTTACTAAGAGGAATGGATCTTGCCGTTAACCGGATTCGGGAAGCAATCGAAAAAAGAGAGCCGATTCTTATTTTTGGAGATTACGACGCGGATGGTGTCAGCAGCACTTCAGTAATGATGATAACCCTTCGCGATTTGGGAGCGAATGTCCAATTTTATATCCCTAATCGATTTACCGAAGGCTATGGTCCAAATGAACCCGCTTTCCGCCAAGCTGCGGAGGCAGGAATTAAATTGATTATTACCGTAGACACCGGCATATCCGCTGTCCAAGAAGGTGCTGTTGCCAAAGAGCTTGGCCTTGACCTGATTATTACTGACCACCATGAACCTGGACCGGTTTTACCAGAAGCTTTGGCGATCATTCATCCCAAGCTTCCTGACAGCCAATACCCGTTTCGTGACTTGGCAGGGGTAGGCGTTGCGTTTAAATTGGCCCATGCCCTTTATGGCAGGCTTCCAGAGCACTTATTGGAAATCGCCGTGATTGGCACCATTGCAGATCTGGTTTCGTTAACAGGTGAAAATCGCCTGATTGCCAAGAAAGGTCTTGAAAAGCTAAAAACCACCCAAACAATCGGGCTAAAAGCCTTATTAAAAATAGCGGGTGTAAATCCGATGACCGTTAACGAAGAAACGGTAGGATTTACATTGGCACCAAGAATCAATGCTGTCGGCCGCCTGGAAGACGCAGAGCTGGCAGTTCGGCTGTTTCTTACCGATGACCCGGTCGAGGCGGAAGAATTGGCGGAGGAAATGGACGAGCTTAACAAATTGCGGCAATCCATTGTCAATACTATTACCGAGGAAGCCATTGAAGAAGTCGAAGCAAAGTTTTCGGATCCTGCCAACAAAGTGCTTGTCATCGGGAGGGAAGGTTGGAATGCCGGGGTAATCGGCATTGTCGCTTCCCGGCTTGTCGAAAAATACTTCCGTCCGACGATCGTTCTCAGCTTTGATTCCGAAAAAGGCATTGCCAAAGGGTCTGCGAGAAGCATTCCGGGATTTGATTTGTTTCATAATCTGTCAACATGCCGTGACATTTTGCCTCATTTTGGCGGGCATCCGGGAGCCGCCGGGATGACGCTCAGCATAAATGATGTTCCCGAGTTAAGGGAAAGATTAAACCGCCTTGCCGCTGAAACTTTAGCGGATGAGGATTTTATTCCGGTGACCTATCTCGATGAGGAGGTTCACCTGGAGGATATTAATCTTGGTTCATTAGAAGAAATGAATTTGCTTGCCCCCTTTGGGATGGACAATTCCAAGCCCAAGGTGTTAATAAACAATGTTGACATTACCAGCATCAAGAAAATCGGCAGCGACCAAAACCATTTAAAGATCTTGCTGAATGACAATGGTGCCAATTTGGATGGGGTCGGCTTTGGTTTGGGGCCATTGGTTGATGAAATCTCTCCTGCATCAAAAATTTCATTAATTGGGGAATTATCCGTAAATGAATGGAACAATATACGTAAACCGCAAATTTTTGTTCATGACATCGCTGTTATAAAGTGGCAGTTATTTGATTTCCGTGGCCAAAAGCGGCTTCACTCGATTGTGGATGCTGTTCCCGCTGAAACCAGGAAGATTGTTTTATTTAACCAGGACCATTTTGAAAAAATCAGCCCTATATTAAAAGATGATGCCGTCCTGATTCAAAATTCCGATGAGGCGGTCCGCTTTGATTGTCACCAGGCTAATCTTGTATTGGCAGACTTCCCGACATCAAAAAACATGTTGACACAGTTATTGAAGGGGAAACAGCCGGCGCGAATATACGCTTATTTTTACAAGGAATCCAGCGATTTCTTCAGCACTGTCCCTACCCGGGAACATTTTAAATGGTACTATGCATTTCTGCTCAAAAAAGGACCGATTGACTTAAGGCGTTACGGTGCAGATATTGCAAAAGCGAGAGGCTGGTCGCAGGAAACAATTAAATTTATGTCAAAGGTGTTTTATGAACTGGATTTTGTTACAATTAACAATGGATTTATCACACTAAACAGGTCGGCGCAGAAGCGCGATTTAACAGACTCGAGAACCTATCAATTAAAACAGGAGCAATATGAACTGGAAAAAGAACTGCTGTTTTCTTCCTTCCAGGAGTTGAAAGCCTTGTTCGATACACTGATTGAAGAGCCTGTTAAGCTTGAGGAGGCAGTTAAGGAATGGATTTAAAACAATTTGTGGCTATTGTACCGGATTATCCAAAGCAGGGTATTGTTTTCAAAGATATTACGCCATTAATGAACGATGGCGCAGCCTATAAATATGCAACAGACCAGATTGTTGAATACGCGCAAGATAAAAATATTGATATCATTGTCGGCCCTGAGGCACGTGGATTTATTATTGGCTGTCCGGTCGCTTATGCGCTTGGAGTAGGTTTTGCCCCAGTGCGTAAGGAAGGAAAGCTGCCACGCGAAACGATAAAAGTCAGCTATGGCCTCGAATATGGAAAAGACGTTTTGACGATTCACAAGGATGCGATTAAACCCGGCCAGCGTGTGCTGATCACCGATGACTTACTGGCAACTGGCGGCACGATTGATGCGACAATACAATTGGTGGAACAGCTGGGCGGCGTTGTTGCGGGAATTGCCTTTCTGGTGGAATTATCTTATTTGGAAGGCCGCAACAAGCTTGAAGGCTATGATATCTTAACATTAATGCACTATTAATAAGTTCTTAGGGGCACTCGGGAGCAAGAGTGCTCTCTTTATATAGTTTTAATAAAGTTTGTTTTCATTGAAAATTCGACAAAAATGATATAAATTGCAGAAAAAAGTCTTTATCTCTTTACATCTCCACCATTTTTTTCGATAATAGTAACAATCATTCTAGTTTAGGAACGATTTTTCATAGAATGAAATGATATATAAAATACCGACTCGTATTTTAGTCAAAAATAAAGGTGATTTCATGGCGAATGATCAAGTGTTAACAGCCGACCAAGTCATCGACAAGACAAGAAAATATTTGAACGAAGAGCATGTTGATATGGTAAAAAAGGCGTATGAATTCGCCAAACATGCTCATCGTGACCAATATCGAAAATCCGGCGAGCCCTACATTATTCATCCAATCCAAGTTGCTGGGATACTGGCAGATTTGGAGATGGATCCGGCAACGGTTGCGGCTGGTTTTCTTCACGACGTCGTTGAGGATACAAGTGTAACCTTAAAGGATATCGAATCCGAGTTTAATGACGAAGTGGCAATGCTTGTTGACGGGGTTACAAAGCTGGGAAAAATTAAATATAAGTCTCATGAGGAGCAGCAGGCGGAAAATCACCGGAAAATGTTTGTGGCCATGGCCCAAGACATCCGGGTTATTTTGATTAAGCTTGCTGACCGCTTGCATAATATGCGGACACTCAAGCATCTTCCGTTGGAAAAACAGCGCCGGATTTCAAATGAAACACTTGAAATTTTCGCCCCTTTGGCACACCGTCTGGGGATTTCCAAGATTAAGTGGGAGTTGGAGGATACCGCGCTCAGATATTTGAATCCGCAGCAATACTACCGGATAGTCAATCTGATGAAAAAGAAGCGGGCAGAACGCGAGCAATATCTTGAGGATGTTATTGAAGAAGTAAAGGCGCGGATGGGTGAAGTTTCCATTAAAGCGGAGATTTCGGGCCGTCCAAAGCATATTTATAGTATCTATCGAAAAATGGCACTCCAAAACAAGCAATTCAGCGAAATCTATGATTTGCTTGCTGTTCGAATTGTCGTCAATAGCATAAAGGACTGTTATGCGGTATTGGGCATCATTCACACCTGCTGGAAGCCGATGCCAGGACGATTCAAGGACTATATTGCGATGCCGAAGCCGAATATGTATCAATCGTTGCATACCACTGTCATTGGGCCGAAGGGAGACCCGCTTGAGGTGCAAATTCGAACGGTTGAAATGCATCGAATTGCCGAGTTCGGGATCGCCGCCCACTGGGCTTATAAAGAGGGCAAAGCGATCAATGACAGCTCTACCTTTGAACAAAAGTTGACATGGTTCAGAGAAATTCTCGAATTCCAAAATGATACCGCGAATGCGGAAGAATTTATGGAATCATTAAAGATTGACTTGTTTTCCGACATGGTATTCGTGTTTACCCCAAAAGGGGATGTCATCGAATTGCCATCCGGTTCAGTCCCGATTGATTTTGCCTACCGGATTCACTCCGAAATTGGCAATAAAACGATTGGGGCAAAGGTGAACGGGAAAATGGTGACGTTGGATTATAAGCTTAAAACCGGCGATATCATTGAAATCTTAACTTCCAAGCACTCCTACGGTCCGAGTCAGGATTGGCTAAAGCTTGCCCAAACTTCACAGGCGAAAAACAAGATTCGTGCCTTTTTCAAGAAGCAGCGTCGTGAAGAGAATGTCGAAAAAGGCAAGGAAATGGTTGAAAAAGAAATCCGCAACATGGAATTTGACATAAAAGAAATTTTGACGGCTGATAATCTTAAAAAGGTCGCCGAGAAATTTAATTTTTCCAGCGAAGAAGATATGTATGCGGCCGTGGGCTACAACGGCGTCACAGCGTTGCAGGTAGCAAACCGTCTGACGGAGAAATGGCGCAAAAAACGCGACCAGGAACAGTCGGCCAGTATTACGAATGCCATCACTGACTTAAAGGCGTTTCCGTCGGCTAAAAGACGGGAATCCGGCGTAAGGGTGCAAGGAATCGACAATTTATTGATCCGCCTTTCCAGGTGCTGCAACCCGATTCCAGGCGATGAAATTGTCGGCTATATTACGAAAGGCCGAGGCGTATCTGTGCACCGCGCCGACTGCACCAATATCGACTCGGGAGATGCCCAGTCAAGATTGATTCAGGTTGAGTGGGAATCGGCGTTAAATGATCGGAAGGAATACAACGTCGATATTGAAATCAGCGGATTTGACCGACGCGGGCTGCTGAACGAGGTTTTGCAGGCGGTCAATGAAACGAAGACCAATATATCGGCTGTTTCGGGAAAAACCGACCGCAATAAAATGGCGACAATCAATATGTCAATCGCGATTCATAACGTTAGCCACTTACAAAAGGTCGTTGACCGAATTAAACAAATCCCGGATATTTATTCGGTGCGCCGAATGATGAACTAAGGAGTTTTAGAGGATGCGAATAGTTGTTCAACGCAGTAAGCAGGCAAGTGTCACTGTCGCAGGAGAAGTTAAGGGGCAAATCAAGAGCGGACTTGTTCTCTTGGTTGGCGTCACCCACGATGATAAAGAAGAGGACGCAGCCTATCTTGCCGATAAAGTTGCCAGCCTAAGAATTTTTGAGGATGCTGACGAGAAGATGAATCTATCACTGCTGGATGTTGGCGGTGAAATCCTGTCGGTGTCCCAATTTACACTGTATGGGGACACCCGTAAAGGCAGAAGGCCCAGTTTCATTGATGCGGCAAGACCTGAATATGCAATTGGGATTTATGAGACCTTTAACAAGCTGCTTCGTGAAAAAGGGATTCACGTTGAGACAGGTGTCTTTGGCGCCATGATGGATGTTCAATTAATCAACGACGGTCCAGTTACATTAATAATTGAGAGTAAAGCATAGAGAAAGGCTTGGCACATAATTGGCGCCAAGCCTTTACTTTTTCCTGCTAACTTTCTTTAAAATATCTTGCCAGTCCTTCATATAACCCGGATGCGGCATTTTCCTGGTAGCTCCCTGTTTTAACAGTCATTTCCTCCTCAGGATTGCTGATAAACCCTAGCTCCATCAAAACTGCTTTCTGATTGTTTTCACGGATGACATGGTAATCGCCAATGGCAACGCCGCGGTCACCTAGTTTCGTTTTCCCTACCGTGGATGCATAAAGGGTTTCCGCCAGTTTTCGTTGGTAGACATGATAATAATACCCAGTCATCCCGCGTGCACTTCTGTCTTCGTTGGCGTCAAAATGCAAGCTAATAAACGCATCGGCATTTTTCGAATGGGCCAAGCTTACCCTTGATGGCAGTGAAATAAATGTATCGCTGTTGCGTGTCAAATACACATTAGCTCCAGCCGCCCTTAATTTATCGTATAGAAGTCTCGCTGTGCGGAGGGTAAGGTCTTTCTCCAATGTTCCGCTGGCTCCTGTTGTTCCTCCGTCCCTGCCGCCGTGTCCAGGGTCTATAACAATTGTTTTATTTTTCAAATATCCACCGGCACCCGACTTCTCAATACGAGGCACAGTACCGCTGGCAGAGACAATCCATCCGGCAATATATCCGGTGCTGCCGTCCTTTAACTTAATTTGATACCAATCATTTTCTACCCCGCTCACTTGAAAGGTGTCCCCCTCATTGGCGCGAAGCAGTACGTCCGATTGGGCGTTGGGCTCCGTTCGAATATTTGATCCATTTTGCAGAATGGTGATCGAACTCTCATGTTCAGTTTTTCCTTGTTCAGTAGAAACGGGCTTTGTATTTTTTGTCTGGTCAAGATACCAAGCCGCAACCCAGCCAACCTTCCCAGAATTGTACTCTATTTTCAGCCAATTATTTTTTTCCTCAAGAATGGAAAAGCTTTGTCCTTTGGTTACGCTTCCGATGACGTTCGAATCTAATGAAGCATCAGACCGGACACTAAGGCTTGAGGCTGTTACCGTCCCTTTTAAATCGCTAGTCGGCTTCTTAGCGGCGGTCTTTACAGCCACACCTTGGTTGTCCAGATATTTGGCATTGACCCATCCTTTTACTTTTAGATAGCTGACTTCAGCCCAGTCATTTTGTTTGGATAAGATAGTAACGCTTGTCCCTTTTGACAGCTTGCCGACAATCGTGCTTGACGCAGAGGGGCCCTTGCGAATATTTAATGTGTCGGTACTCACCACTGCTGTACCAGTCACCTTGGCAGCGGCAGGTGTTGCACTTGATTCCTGTTTAACAGATGTAATACTTATGTACTCTTTGGATACCCAGCCTTCGCCAAACGAGGATGAGATTTTATACCAGTTTTCGTTTTGGCTGAGGATGGTCACCTCTTGCCCTTTGGTTAACGAACCGACCACTTGAAAGCTTGTCCCGGGACCTGAGCGAACCCTTAACTGACCGGTGTTGGCTTTGGCTTGAGTTTTTTCTGTACCGGTTGCAGCCTTCACGGTATTAACTTTATCGCTTGTAACGAGCCAATTGACGACCCAGCCTGTTTTCCCGAGTGATAGCTGAATTTGGATCCAATCTCCTTTTTCTTTAACGATTGGATATTTTTCCCCTCGTACTGCCTTCTTTGCCAATGGATAGCTTAGACCGGGTCCGGTACGGACATTGACGGTATCAGATGCAATGACAACCGAACCGCCCGCAGCCTCCATTTTTTCTTGCGGCAGGAAGGCTCCGAAAATGAGAATAACGGATAATACCAGTAAACTTAACTTTTTTGTCATCGTGAACCTCCTTCTCAAATTCATTTTAACGTAAAGTTTGCTGAAAATCATTCCTAAATTGCCAATTTCGGCCATATAATAATAATTTGCAATGGTTTAGCGAATGATTTCACCCTGTTTGGAAATAATAAGCATAATAGGAAGTCCAATCAGGGGGGATTAGCAATGAGAGCAAGCGACAAAGCTTCAAACATACAATCAATGGATGGACGGTTGTTCGGGGTGGATTTTCATGATTTTATTCAAAAAGAGCAGCACTCAGGGACATTTGAGCTTGCTTCTGAATTTGGATTATCGATGCGCGATGTCAGAAAGTTAAAAAAACGGCTGGAAAGATCATAATTCTTGCTTGACATTGCCGACGATGCTCCGTATTATTATTAAATAATGAAATTATCTGAACCAATGATGGAGCATAGTAGTTAAGGCGAAATCCATGAAAAGAGAGGAAATGCCCCGGGCTGAAAGTATTTCCGCATGAATCTTAATGAAAGAACACTCCGTAGGTTTCTCTCTGAAAAAGATCTGGTCTCTAGTAGGAGAAGAACGTGACAGGCGTTAACTGTTTGAGAGGAAAGGCTTATGCAATTTTTGGCCTTTCAACTAGGGTGGCACCGCGGAAGCAAACTTCCGTCCCTTGTTTTATACAAGGGATGGGAGTTTTTTTATTTGGAAAAAATGTCCGCTATACATAAAAAATGAAAAAAAGAAGGAGGGCTTTCTGCTATGTCAATTAGCTTACCAAGAGGGACGCAGGATATTTTGCCAGGCGAAGTGGAGCTGTGGCAGCTGATTGAAACGAAGGCGCGTGAGCTTTGTGAAAAGTACCAATATAAAGAAATTCGGACACCGATTTTTGAGCATACGGAGCTGTTTTCACGGGGTGTGGGGGATACCACAGATATCGTTCAAAAGGAAATGTATACATTCGAAGACCGCGGTGGCAGGAGCATTACATTAAGGCCCGAGGGCACTGCCTCAACGGTGCGAGCATTTGTCGAGAAAAAAATGTTTGGCTATGCCAATCAGCCTGTAAAGCTTTATTATATGGGACCGATGTTCCGCTATGAACGCCCGCAATCGGGCCGATTCCGCCAATTTGTCCAATTTGGAATCGAGGCGCTTGGAAGCAATGATCCGGCAATAGATGCCGAAGTCATCTCCCTGGCGATGAACCTATATAAGGGATTGGGCTTGACGAAGCTCAAGCTGATTATCAACAGTCTTGGCGACAAGGAAAGCCGCAATGCACACCGAGAGGCGTTAATCAATCACTTCAAACCAAGAATTGGCGAGTTTTGCAAAGACTGTCAAAACCGGCTTGAAAAAAATCCACTTCGCATTTTGGATTGCAAGGTGGACCGTGACCACGAATTGATGAAATCGGCGCCATCGATTCTCGATTACTTAAACGAGGAATCGCAAGCCTATTTTGAAAAGGTGAAAACTTATTTGACCCAGCTTGATATTCCGTTTGAGGTTGACTCCAATCTCGTCCGCGGCCTGGATTATTATAATCACACCTCATTTGAAATCATGAGTAGCGCCGAAGGCTTCGGAGCGATTACGACCCTGTGCGGCGGCGGACGCTATAATGGCCTGGTTGACGAAATCGGTGGACCGGAAACACCGGGAATTGGGCTTGCCCTTAGTATTGAACGTCTGATCGCCGCTCTAAAGGCTGAGGGCGTTGAAATGGAAATGAATGAGAGCATCGATATTTACCTGGCGGCGCTTGGAGAAGAAGCTAAGGATTACACGGTCGTACTGTTGCAACAGCTTCGCCTCGCCGGTTTTTCTGCCGAAAGAGATTACTTGAATCGAAAAATTAAAGCCCAGTTTAAAGCCGCTGACCGCCTAAAGGCAAAGTATGTGGCTATTCTTGGTGACGATGAGCTTAAAAACAGCAAAATCAATGTGAAAAATATGGCGTCAGGGGAACAAAAGGAAGTGGACCTTGATTCTGTTGTGCAATATTTTCAAGGGTTGAAGGAGGAGTAACGCATGTTTGGGAGATCGTATTTTTGCGGTGAAGTACCTGAAACAGCAGTAGGGGAAAAAGTGACATTAAAGGGCTGGGTCCAGAGACGACGCGACCTTGGCGGGTTAATTTTTATCGATTTGCGCGACCGTTCCGGGATTGTTCAAGTCGTATTCAATCCGGAGGTATCAAATAATGCCTTGGCGATTGCGGAAAAAATCCGTAACGAATATGTATTGGATGTTGTCGGAACCGTCGTGGCCCGTGAGCCCGGCACTGTCAATGAAAATTTGAAAACTGGAAAAATCGAAATTCAGGCTGAACAAGTAACGATTATTAATGAGGCCAAAACACCGCCGTTTACGATTTCCGACAAAACGGATGCAGCGGAGGATATCCGGCTAAAATACCGTTATTTGGACTTCCGCCGACCGGTTATCTTTGAAACATTAAAAATGCGCCATAGAGTAACCAAGCAAATTAGGGATTTCCTGGATTCGGAAGGATTCCTGGATATTGAAACACCGATTTTAACGAAAAGCACACCTGAGGGGGCGCGCGACTATTTGGTTCCAAGCCGTGTGCATCCGGGAGAATTCTACGCGTTGCCGCAATCACCGCAGCTGTTTAAGCAATTGCTGATGGTTGGGGGAGTGGAGCGGTACTATCAAATCGCCCGCTGCTTCCGTGACGAAGATTTGCGTGCTGACCGCCAGCCAGAATTTACCCAAATTGACATTGAAACAAGCTTCTTAAGCCAGGATGACATCATGGAATTGATGGAACGAATGATGTCCCAGTTGATGAAGGAAGTCAAAGGCATTGAGGTGACTGTGCCATTCCCGCGGATGAGTTATGATGAAGCGATGAGTCGCTTCGGCTCAGATAAGCCTGATACCCGCTTTGGTCTTGAGCTTGTTGATCTGTCTGAAATCGTGAAGGAATCCGGGTTTAAAGTATTTGCTTCAGCCGTTAGAAGCGGTGGACAAGTGAAAGCCATCAATGTGAAGGGAGCTGCTGAAAAGTACTCGCGCAAGGACATTGATGCGTTAACGGAGTTTGTCGCTGTATATGGCGCCAAAGGTCTTGCCTGGCTGAAGGTTGATACCGAAGGATTAAAGGGACCGATTGCGAAATTCTTCCCTGATGAAGATGCCGCGGCATTAACAGCAACCTTGGAGGCCTCAGCAGGGGATTTGCTCCTGTTTGTTGCCGATAAAAAGTCTGTTGTGGCCGATGCGCTCGGAGCGTTACGTTTAAAGCTTGGCAAAGAGCTTGGCCTAATTGACCAGAGCAAATTCAATTTCCTTTGGGTAACGGATTGGCCGTTATTGGAATACGACGAGGAAGCAGGCCGCTATTTTGCTGCCCACCATCCATTTACCATGCCGGTTCGGGAGGATTTGGAATATTTGGATAGTGATCCGTCAAAGGTGCGCGCCCAGGCCTATGACATTGTACTGAATGGCTACGAGCTTGGCGGCGGTTCATTGAGGATATTCGAGCGGTCGATCCAGGAAAAAATGTTCAATGTGCTTGGCTTTACTCCTGAAGAAGCTCAGGCTCAGTTCGGCTTCCTGTTAAACGCGTTCGAATATGGAACACCTCCGCACGGTGGAATTGCCCTGGGACTTGACCGATTGGTGATGCTGCTGGCTGGAAGAACTAACCTGCGCGATACGATTGCTTTCCCGAAAACAGCAAGCGCCAGCGACCTGTTAATGGATGCGCCGAGCGAGGTGGCTCCGGCTCAATTGACAGAGCTTAATTTGTCATTAAATGTTAAAAAATAACTGGAATTTGCTTTCAGGCCGCCTTGAAGGCATCCTGAAAATATGCTATGATTAAATCAATCAAGAAGAGTCCTGAAATGTTCGTTGTGTTACCTGAAGTTTTGACCGAACACATTTTATCCGGGAGTCCAGCGTTTTCCGATTGCGTAAAAGCCCCACTCTATAACGAGCAAGGGGACTTACAAAACCGGGAACAGGACACCCACCTGCTGAGTGCGGGATCAAAACGAAGGATCAAAAAGCGACGGCACCATTGGGACTCTTCGCTTTTTTTAATCATTCAGCCTCTCTGCTCATGCAGAGGGGTTTTATTTTCGTTATTTAATATAATTCCTATCCAGATACTTGTTTTTATTGATGAGTATGATATATTTTTTAGGGTGAAAAATATTAGAATAAAATCGAAATTAATACTTGGAGTGAACATAATGCTGCATCAATTTTCTCGTAATGAGCTTGCGATAGGTAAAGAAGGACTCGATATTATGAAAAATACCACCGTGGCGGTTCTCGGCATTGGCGGAGTAGGCTCCTTTGCCGCGGAAGCACTGGCCCGATCGGGTGTCGGTAAATTAATCCTTATCGATAAAGACGATGTCGATATTACGAATATTAACCGCCAGTTAATCGCCCTGCTGTCTACAATCGGCCAGCCTAAGGCTGATTTAATGAAGGAGCGGATTAAAGATATTAATCCGGATTGTGAAGTCATCGCGTTAAAAATGTTCTATACTGAAGAAACCTATGAGGAAATTTTCAGCCATAACTTGGACTTTGTCGTGGATGCTTCGGATACGATTGTTTATAAAATCCACTTGATGAAGGAATGCCTCAAAAGAAAGATCCCGATTATCTCAAGCATGGGTGCAGCCAATAAAATGGACCCGACCCGGTTCCAAATCGCCGATATTTCCAAGACTCATACTGACCCGATTGCAAAGGTTATCCGGACAAAGCTCCGTAAAGAAAGAATTCACAAAGGGATTCCTGTAGTCTTTTCCGACGAAAGTCCGATTGTCATTCGTGAGGATGTCAGACAAGTTGTCGGGAATGACAAAGCCGAAATTCGAAAGGCCCAAATGCCGCCTGCTTCCAATGCGTTCGTGCCGTCAGCCTGCGGGTTAATCATGGCTAGCTACGTGGTGAGGGAACTGTTAAAAGACATTAAAATTGTCCGAGTGAGCGACGAGAAATAGAAAAATCCCCGGATTGGGGATTTTTTGCTTTAGAATGTTTTTGCCAATTCTGTAGCTTTCTGAATGGCATTATTAACAATTTCGGTGGCCCGATCCGGTGCTTGGTCCATTCCTTCGACAAACAGCTGATAAAAATCTGCAACACCCAGGAAGGTTAACAGCATTTTTACATATTGGCTGGCAGGATCCGAGCCATTGTAGAAACCGCCGTTGGCCTGAATATGAAGGACTTTTTTGCCTTCGGCCAATCCAACCGACCCAGTTTCCGTATATTTAAATGTCTTACCGGCAACTGTAATCGAATCAAACCATGCTTTTAATCGTGTTGGGATACTTAAATTCCATAATGGATTGGCGATAATTACCTTATCCTGCTCCATAAAGCCTGCGGTAAATGAATTAAATAGCGTTACTTTATGCTGTTGAGAGTTGGATAATTGATAAAAGGGTTTGCCCTGTCCCAGCTCATCCCAGGCATCTAACAAGTCCTGATCGATTTCAGGGACCATCATATTAAAGAGATTGATGTCTTCAATATAGTCATCCGGATGGTGCCTCCGGTAAGATTCAACAAAAGCATCTGTCACTTGCATCGAGCGAGAGGTTCGCTGGTTTAATGGATGGGCCCTGACAACTAACACTTTAGCCATATTTCCCCTGCTTTCTGTGAATATTTATATGGCTTAGTTTTCTCGTTACAGACAGAAATATGAATCCCAATTTTTCAAAAAAAAGAGCCGGTGTTGGTATCCGGCTTGTTCTCATTGGGCTTTTATTAAAAATCGGCAATGGTCTTCATCATCGGTCTTGCAGGTAACTCTTTTGACGAGTTCTGTGCCCAAAACGTTTTTAAACATATTGGTTTCACAGCTGCATGCCTTTTTATATTGTTTCGCCACTGTGAAAATCGGGCAATTATATTCAATCAACTCATACGTTTTGTCATCAATTTTTTTCAGTTCGGCCATATAGCCCTTCTTAAGTTGGATTTCCTTCAGCTGGTGAACTTTCTCAGCGAAATTTTTGTTATGCATTTGGGGCAAGTAATTTTTTTTCTGGCGCTCGCTTCTTTTTTCCAATAGAAGGTCGATTATTTCCTCCCCATGCAATTCTTCAAGGTCCTGAAGAAATTCAATCGCCAATGTCTCGTAACTGTTAGGAAACATTTCATCCGCCTGTGAAGATAAAGAATAGACCTGCAACGGCCTTCCCATCGGCTGCCGGACTTCGGTGATCGTAAGGAGCGAATCTCGTTCCAAAACGGTCAAGTGTTTTCTGACCGCCATTTCAGTAATCCCCAAAAATTTAGACAGTTCGCTTACGGTTAGATTTGTCTCTTTTTTTAATAGTTCAAGGATTTTATCTTTAGTTGAGACTCTTACGCCCATTGTTCATCACCTGCCTATATTTATCAAACCAAAAGGAATGAAAATATGCAAAATTATAAGGTCCATTGTAACATATTTATTTACTGGTATACTACTTTTTGATTTATCAAAACTAATATGGGAGTATCGACTAAAATTATTTTATTTTCCATTTTTCTTTTTAGTATAATATGACAGAGGAGGAATAAATTTATGGAAATTGTCATCAGTAATCAGGCATTAAAGTGGTTTAAGGAAGATATCGGGCTTAAAAGCGGTGATACATTGCGGTTTTATACGCAGATTTATGGCAATAGTCCAGTTCAGAAAGGCTATAGTTTGGCTTTTACAGTGGAGGAGCCAGTAAAAGTTGCTGTCAGTTCTCAAATGGATGGGATTCTATTTTATATCGAAGCGGATGATTTATGGTTTTTTGACGGTCATGACCTTCATATTGAGTATGATGAAAAAGAGGATGAACTGGAATACAAATATGTAAAGCCATGAGTCCGTTGTGCCGGTTGGCATTCGCTTAAAGGAGCAATTCGCAATGGAAAAAATCAAGCATATATCCGGTGATTTAAAGGATTGGATTTTGCAGACAGTGAATAACGGCGCAGCCCCTGAGGCAATCGTTAATGCAATGGTAATAAAAGGATTTGACGAAGTGTTTGCCCTAAGGACCATCCTACGGATTATTGGAAACCAATCAATTGAAACCAAAGATAAGCAAATTCCTTATTTGCATGAAGTACCTGATATAGGACAGAAGGGCAATACACTTTATACCAGTGACCGTGAAATTAAGGTCCTTTCCAGAGTTGAGCATCCATTTATCCTGCACCTGGACAATGTCTTAAGCATGGAAGAATGTGATGAACTGATTAATCTCTCTATGGGTCGACTGGAGCCATCCCATGTCATTGACGCTAGTACCGGTGAGGAAGTAGCGGTATCGGGCAGGACAAGCAAGGGGATGTACTATACCATTCGTGAAAATTCGCTTGTTTGGAAAATTGAACAAATAATCGCTGAATTAACGAATTATCCGATTGAACAGGGAGAAGGGCTCCAGGTTTTACACTATAAAATTGGCGAAGAATACAAGCCTCACTTTGATTATTTTCCTTCAGGACAGATTAAAGCGGAAAAAGGCGGACAGCGAATAGGAACCTTTTTAATCTACTTAAACGATGTTTCATCAGGTGGGGAAACAGTCTTTCCAAAAGCCGGTGTTTCAATTGTCCCTAAAAAAGGCTCTGCCGTTTATTTTCATTATGGCAATAGCAAAGGGCAGGTGGATCGATTTTCATTACATACCTCTGTACCAGTTACACAGGGTGAAAAATGGGTTGCCACTAAGTGGATTAGGCAGCGGAAAATCTACTAGAGAGGGACAGCTTTAAAAGTAATTGTCTAAGTAGTCGTTTTTATTTTCTAAACTTATTAGTTGAAAAAGTTAAATATCCTGCACTATAATGAGAGAGTAATCAATTTAATAATACAGGGGGACTATAAAATGGCAAAGTATGAACTACCGGCTTTACCTTATGCAGCAAATGCACTTGAGCCACATTTCGATGAGCAAACAATGAATATTCACCATGACCGCCACCACGCTACATATGTGAACAATTTAAACGCCGCTCTTGAAGGACATGATGACCTTTCAAGCAAGAGCGTCGAAGAACTAATCGCTAACCTGGACGCTGTTCCTGAGAATATCCGCACTGCTGTACGCAACAATGGCGGCGGCCATGCTAACCATAGCCTATTCTGGAATATCCTTGCTCCAAATGCAGGCGGCGCACCAACAGGTGAAATTGCCGATGCGATTAATCAGGCATTCGGAAGCTACGAGCAATTCAAAGATGAGTTTACTAAAGCGGCTACAGGCCGTTTCGGTTCTGGCTGGGCTTGGCTAGTCGTAGATAACGGCAACCTTGCTATTACTAGCACACCTAACCAAGACAGCCCATTAATGGAAGGCAAGAAGCCTGTTCTTGGTCTTGATGTTTGGGAGCATGCCTACTACCTGAAATATCAAAACAAGCGCCCGGATTACATCGGTGCATTCTTTAACCTGATTAACTGGGACGAAGTGAACAAGCTTTATAAGCAAGCGCAATAATTAAAAAATCCCTCGCGAGGCTGATGTTTCGGTCTCACGAGGGATTTTTTTTGGCTAATTTTTTCGCGAAAGCTTTTCGTAAACAGTCGCAAGCGCTTGTTCGAATTTACCCGTCTTTTTCGGCTCATAGTATTGTTTATGCTTGATCCTGTCCGGGAGATATTGCTGCGGCACCCAGCCATTTTCATAATCATGCGGGTACTTGTAGCCGATGCCTCTGCCAAGGTCCTTTGCCCCCTTATAATGGGCGTCCTTTAAATGATCCGGCACATCGCCGGTTATTCCTTTTTGAATATCGGAAAGGGCCGCATCGATGGCCATAATCGCTGAATTGGATTTTGGCGACAGGCATAATTCGATGACCGCATTCGCTAGCGGAATCCTCGCTTCAGGAAATCCCAGCCGTTCTGCCGTTTCAATTGCCGCTAATGTCCGGGCCCCGGCCTGCGGATTGGCAAGCCCAATGTCTTCATAGGCAATCACGATTAAGCGGCGGGCAATGCTGACCAGATCTCCGGCTTCTATTAATCTGCCGAGGTAATGCAGGGCCGCATTGACATCACTGCCGCGAATCGATTTTTGAAACCCCGAAAGGACGTCATAATGGGCATCCCCATCCTTGTCGGCTGCGATACTTTTCTTTTGCAAACACTCTTCGGCGGTTCCAACATCAATCTGAATGACGCCATCCTCATCCGGGTCAGTCGATAGGACAGCCAATTCCAAAGCATTTAATGAACTCCTTACATCGCCTCCTGAACCTTGGGCAAAATGTAACAGAGCCTGATTGGAAATTTCAATCTGGTAATCACCCAAACCGCGTTCTTTATCTGCCACAGCGCGAATTAAGGCCTGTTTGACTTCATCGGGAGTCAGGGGCTTCAATTCAAATATTTGACAGCGGCTGCGTATGGCCGGATTAATCGCGTGATAGGGATTGCTCGTTGTAGCCCCAATCAACACAATCATTCCATTTTCCAAATAGGGCAGGAGAAAATCCTGCTTCGCTTTATCGAGCCGATGAACCTCATCAAGGAGAAGAATGACTTTTCCCGACATCTTCGCTTCGGCGGCGACGATTTCCATGTCCTTTTTATTGTTTGTAACGGCGTTTAATGTTCGAAACGCATATTTAGTACTACCGGCAATCGCGCTGGCAATCGACGTTTTGCCAATGCCCGGCGGACCATATAGAATCATTGATGTAAGCTGTTTCGCTTTGACCATTCTGGCGATAATTTTTCCATCACCAACAAGATGCTGCTGGCCGGCGACCTCTTCCAGGCTCCGAGGCCGCATCCGAAATGCGAGAGGTTTTGACTGCATAATCATCTCTCCCAATAAATATTCGCTCTAATCTTATCATTTTTTTCCGAAAAAGCATATTAAAGAAGAATATGATATAATTCAAATGCCTATCAATTAACTAAGAATATTTTTTAAAAATAGAGGTGTAATGATGAAAATATCAACAAAGGGACGGTACGGTTTGACCATTATGATCGAACTGGCGAAAAATTATGGGGAGGGGCCGACTTCCTTAAAAACGATTGCCCAGGCCAACGATTTATCTGAACATTATTTGGAGCAATTAATTGCTCCGCTCCGAAATGCAGGATTGGTAAAAAGTATTCGAGGCGCTTACGGCGGTTATATTTTATCCGATATTCCTTCCAAGATTACGGCGGGCGATGTCATTCGGGTCCTAGAAGGACCGATTACTCCTGTCGAAGGAATCGAAGATGAAGAGCCGGCGAAACGGGAGCTGTGGATTCGGATCCGCGATGCCATCAGGGATGTGCTTGATAATACCACACTCGAGGATTTGGCTAATCACCGCGATGATGCGGAAATGGAAGGTTATATGTTTTATATTTAATGACAATGGTAATACTGGAGAATTATTTTGATAGAAGGTGTAATCCATGGAACGAATTTACCTCGACCATGCCGCCACCTCGCCTATGCACCCAAAAGTCATTGAAAAAATGCTTGAGGTCATGAACAGGACGTTCGGAAATCCCTCGAGCATCCATTCGTATGGCAGGGAAGCGCGTCATGAGATTGATTTGGCGCGCGCAGTGATGGCGAAAAGTATTGGCGCTAAGGAAAACGAGATTATTTTTACAAGCGGCGGAACGGAAGCCGATAATATGGCATTATTCGGGGTCGCCGAAAGCAGCGAACAAGGAAAGCATATTATTACCACCGCTGTCGAGCATCATGCGGTCCTTCATGCCTGTGAAAAACTGGAGAAACTTGGCTATGAGGTCACCTACCTGCCTGTCGATGAGACAGGGATGATTTCGCTTGCGGATTTGGAACGGGCATTAAGAGCCGATACGATTCTCGTTTCAATCATGTATGGCAACAACGAAGTCGGCAGCTTGCAGCCTATTACGGAAATTGGACAGCTTTTAAAAGACCATCCTGCGAAATTTCATACCGATGCTGTTCAGGCATACGGAATGGAAGCCATTGATGTGAATGAAAGTTTGATCGATTTGCTATCCGTTTCCGCCCATAAAATTAACGGGCCAAAGGGGACAGGCTTTCTGTATGTCCGGTCTGGAGTAAAGTTGGCACCCCGGCTGTTTGGTGGCGAACAAGAACGCAAGCGCAGGGCCGGTACCGAGAATGTCGCTTCGATTGTCGGTTTCCGCGAAGCCGTGGAGATTGCGATGGAGGACCGTGATGCCAAGCGGGAGAAGTTTGCCCAGTTTAAACAGATCTTTTTGAAAGTCCTTCAAGAGCATGAAGTGGAGTTCGCGCTAAACGGAATGCTTGAAAAATCTTTGCCACATATATTAAACTTAAGCTTTCCGGGCACTAACGTCGAAGCCATGCTTGTGAATTTGGATTTGGCAGGAATTGCGGTTTCCAGTGGATCCGCCTGCACGGCTGGGTCGATCGAGCCGTCGCATGTGCTGGTTGCCATGTTTGGCAAAGAGTCAGAGCGGTTAACGAACTCGATTCGCTATAGCTTTGGGTTTACGACGAGTGCTGAAGAAGTCATGAATGCGGCGGAAGAAACGGTTAAGGTTGTTTCGCGCTTGAAAAAATAAATTTTTTATTAATTTGCAGCAAAGAGAGGTGAACAAAAGTGGAAACACGTGATCCAAAAGACATTAGGGTGGTTGTAGGAATGTCAGGCGGCGTCGATTCCTCTGTAGCAGCCTTGCTCTTGAAACAGCAAGGCTACGATGTCATCGGCATTTTTATGAAAAACTGGGATGACACTGACGAAAACGGGGTTTGCACCGCGACGGAGGATTATAATGACGTCATCCGCGTCTGCAATCAAATTGGCATTCCCTATTATGCCGTCAATTTTGAAAAGCAATATTGGGACAAGGTGTTTACCTATTTCCTTGAAGAATACCGTGCCGGACGCACGCCCAATCCTGATGTGATGTGCAACAAGGAAATCAAGTTTAAGGCGTTTTTGGAGCACGCGATGAATTTGGGTGCGGACTATCTTGCCACCGGCCACTATGCCCGGGTGGAATATCGCGATGGGGAATACAAAATGCTGCGCGGTATAGATGAAAATAAAGACCAAACGTATTTCCTGAACCAGCTGTCACAGGAGCAGATTAGCAAAGTCATGTTCCCAATCGGGAATCTGGAAAAAGCAAGAGTCCGGGAAATTGCCACAGAAGCGGGTCTTGCTACGGCTGCAAAAAAGGACAGCACCGGGATCTGCTTTATCGGCGAACGGAATTTCAAGGAGTTCCTTGGTCAATACCTTCCTGCTCAGCCGGGCAATATGGAGACCTTTGACGGCGAGATCAAAGGCCGCCATGAAGGGTTGATGTATCACACCATCGGCCAACGCCATGGGCTTGGCATTGGCGGTTCCGGTGAGCCGTGGTTTGCAATAGGCAAGGATCTAAAACGGAATGTTTTATATGTCGGCCAAGGCTTTCATAATGAAAAGCTCTACTCCGATTCCATTATTGCCACGAATGTAAGCTGGGTATCCAATCGGGAGAAATTGGCAGAATTTGATTGTACGGCCAAGTTCCGTTACCGTCAGGAGGACCATAAAGTTAAGGTTCGCTTGCTTGAAGGCGGCCGTGTTGAGGTCATTTTCGCCGAACCAATTCGTGCGGTGACACCAGGACAGGCGGCTGTGTTTTACGACGGAGATGAATGTCTCGGCGGCGGAACGATTGATGAAGTCTATAAAAAGGGCGAACGCCTGACATATGTTGGTTGATGTTGACCCCGATTCCGGTTGCCGGAGTCGGGGTTTTTTGGGGGGAATAACTTTTACAGCGGTCTGACGACGGGCAAAGCACACCCGTATACGTCGCCTTCCAAGAGCAAAATATGGTATACTTCCCTTTGAAATGGAGTTGAAAAATAGTGGATAAAAACCAATTAGGTGTCCAATACATGCAGGAAGGCAATCTGGAAGAGGCAGCAAAGGCCTTTTACGATGCCATTAACGAAGACCCGAAAAATCCAACCGCCTACATTAATTTCGGCAATGTCCTTGCCGCTTTGGGCGATAACGATAAAGCGTTAAATTTTTATAAAAAAGCGATGGAAATCGATCAAACTGCGGCGGCGGCCTATTATAGCGCAGGCAACCTTTATTTCAGCAATGAGGAATATGACCAGGCAAAAAAAATGTTTGAGATCGCATTGAAACATGGCCTCGACACAGGCGATAACTATTTTATGCTCGGGCTTACCCTGATGCATTTGGAGCAGCCAAAATTTGCGCTTCCGTACCTTCAAAGAAGTGTCGAACTCAATGAGGATGATGCAGAGGCCAGGTTCCAGTATGGGTTATGTCTGACCCAATTTGAGCTCATTGATGAAGCGATGGAGCAATTCACAAAATGCATTGAGCTCGACCCGACTCATTCAGATGCTTACTACAATCTCGGTGTTGCCAATGTTTTTAAAGATAATGCCGAAAAAGCGGAAGAAATGTTTACGAAAGCGCTGGAGATTCAACCGGATCACTTGCTGGCGGGACATGCCAGGAAAATCATGAATCAATAATAGAACAATTTAAACAGGGAAGGAGGGAGCGAAATGGAAAAGCAGGATTCATTGGATTTGTTCGGTAATCAAGGGAAATTTGTTAAGGGCCGGCCGATTGTCACGATTTTTCATAATGAGCAAAACCTGTATACAGTGCTTAGAATCCGTGTCGATGAAACAAATGATCAATATAGTGACAAAGAAGCGGTCATCACCGGTTATTTTCCAAAAATCCACGAGCAGGAGACCTATATTTTTTACGGCGAATTTAAGGAGCATCCCCGGTTTGGCCCGCAATTTTCGGCAAGCCATTTTCGCAAGGACATGCCGCAATCGAAGCAGGGCGTGATTGCATACCTCTCAGGGGAAATGTTTAAAGGCATTGGTAAAAAAACAGCGGAAAACATTGTCGAAACATTGGGGGAAGATGCTATTTCTAAAATTCTCAACCAGCCGTCCCTTTTGGATTCCATTCCAAAGCTCCCTCCCGATAAGGCGAAAACACTGTATGATACATTGATGGAGCACCAGGGTCTAGAGCAGATAATGGTCGCCCTCAACCAATACGGATTCGGACCTCAGTTGTCGATGAAGATTTATCAGGCGTATAAGGAGAATACCCTGGAGGTCATCCAGAAAAATCCCTATCAGCTTGTTGAGGCTGTCGAAGGGATCGGGTTTGGACGGGCCGATGAGCTTGGTTTTCAACTGGGGATTTCCGGCAGCCATCCTGACCGAATAAAAGCGGCCTGTTTGTATACGCTGGAAAATGAATGCATGCAAACAGGGCATGTCTATGTCCATGCCGAGGATTTGCTGAAGCAAGTAAAGTCCCTCCTAGAGGAAAACAAACGGGACCAAATTGATTTTCTTGCGATCTCCAATGAAATCATCAAGCTTGAAGAAGAGGGGAAAATCATCGGCGAGGAGAAGCGCGTCTATTTGCCGTCGCTATTTTTTGCGGAAAAAGGACTGGTAACAAGCATCAGCCACATCCTAAAGCAGACAGAGTACAAGGACCAATTTCCAGAGTCGGAGTTTTTGCTTGCCTTGGGAAGCTTGGAGGAAAGGCTTGGCGTTCAATACGCGCCCACACAACGTGAAGCGATTCAAACGGCACTAATGTCACCGATGCTGATCTTAACCGGAGGACCAGGAACCGGGAAAACAACGGTCATTAAAGGAATTGTCGAGCTTTACGCAGAACTCCATGGCTGCTCGTTAGAACCAAAGGATTACTTACATAAAGATGAACCATTTCCATTCTTGCTGGCAGCGCCAACGGGCAGGGCGGCCAAACGGATGAGCGAATCGACAGGTCTTCCCGCTGTGACGATCCACCGCCTGCTTGGTTATAATGGAACGGAAAACTTTGACCGTGATGAAAACAGCACGCTTGAGGGAAAAATATTAATTGTTGATGAAACGTCGATGCTCGATATCTGGCTCGCCAACCAGCTGTTTAAGGCGTTGCCTGAACATATACAAGTTATTTTGGTCGGTGACGAGGACCAGCTGCCGTCAGTCGGTCCTGGCCAGGTATTAAAGGACCTGCTGCGTTCCGAACGGATTCCCACCGTCAGATTAACAGATATATACCGTCAGGCAGAGGGGTCTTCGATTATCGAACTTGCTCATGAAATCAAAAAAGGCCACTTGCCTAACGATATTACGGTGAAGCAAGCCGACCGCTCGTTTATTAAATGTGTCACCGCCCAGGTCCCACAGGTCGTTGAAAAAGTGGCCTTAAATGCGAAAAACAAAGGCTACACCGCAAAGGATATTCAAGTTCTGGCACCCATGTACCGCGGCCCGGCAGGGATTGACCGTCTAAATGTGCTGCTTCAGGAAATTTTTAATCCGAATCCCGATGGAAAGCGCAAAGAAATTCAGTTTGGCGAAGTCAAATACCGAATTGGCGACAAGGTGCTGCAGCTCGTCAATAAGCCCGAAAATAACGTGTTTAACGGGGATATCGGCGAAATCATCTCGATTATTTATGCTAAGGAAAATACAGAGAAGCAAGACATGATCTATATTTCCTTTGAAGGAAATGAAGTCGAATACACGAGGCAGGATTTAACGCAAATTACCCATGCCTACTGCTGTTCGGTCCATAAATCGCAGGGAAGCGAGTTTCCAATTGTTATTTTACCCGTAACGAGAAGCTATTATCGGATGCTGCGAAGAAATTTGATTTATACGGCGATCACAAGGGCGAAGCAGTCATTGCTGCTATGCGGCGAGGTTGATGCGCTGCAAATGGGTGTCGAGCGTGCTGATGAGCTTTCCCGCTTGACAAGCCTCTGCGAAAAACTGCAAGAAGCCATTCCTGGGAAAACAACCGCTTCAACAGTAACAGCTGACCATTCCAGTACAGAAACGAAACAAACAGGGCTTTCTTTAGAGGAAGAGATAATGCAGGCTGACCCGATGATTGGGATGGATAATGTTTCACCTTATGATTTCCTTGTGAATGACTGAAACTAAGAATGTTCAAAGGAGGAGGGACACTCTTGCGAACATTTTCCTTACTTAAGGGACAGCCAGTTTTTGATACGAAAAAAGGGACGAAAATCGGCGAAATTTGTGACCTTTGTATTTCCAAGGACGGAGTCGTCAAAGGCCTGCTGATGAAGAAAGGCGTTTTCTTCAAACAAACTTACTTTTTGGATATTCAAAAGGTAGCTTCCTTCGGCTGGGATGGGGTCATGATCGAGGATGAAGGGCAATTGGAAAAACTGAAAGAAAGTCCGGAATATACATTAATTCATCAGCATTCGCTTGATGGGATGATGATGCTGACGAGTAGCGGCGAGTCGCTCGGATTGTTAAAAGATGTATATTTTCAGGAAGAATTGGGCACAATCGTAGGGTACGAAATTACGGATGGCTTCTTTTCGGATATTGCAGAAGGGAAACAAATCATCCAATCTGAGAAGCCCTTAACGATTGGAAAGGACGCCATTATCGTAGACGTTAATCAAACGTGAGGTGTCTTTTCATGCTTAAGTGTCCAAATTGCGCCAGCAAGGATATTGGAAAAATCGGCATTAATCAATATTATTGCTGGAACTGTTTTATCGAATTGTCCCTATCCAAAGGCATCATAAATACCCATCAGGTTGAGGAAGACGGAACGCTGAGTTCATTGGATGATTTGTTTGAAGAAGAATTGCGTCGTTACACTCTTTAAAATAGAAAAGCGGAAGCGCCTTCGGAACAAGCACAGCTTGTTCCTGCGATGATTATTCTAGGGAGATTTCCTTAGTGGTCAGGGGCGACAAGCATAAGACGAGCCGGCCAGAAGGCTGTTTTTTAGCCTTCTTGACGGATTGGCTTATGACCTCGAGCTCCTAGGCGCTGGAGCTGGACAATAATAATTAGAGGTGAACGTAATGAACAAATTGATGACGTCGGTGATTGCTTTTGGTGCCGGAATGGCAGCCTATAATGTAGCCCAAAGAAATAATGTAATGACTGGCCGCCAAATGCGAAAAATGCAAAGGAAAATTAAACGAGCGATTTTTTAATGAATGAGTCCCCCTCTGAATTGAGGGGGATTTTTAGCTAATGGGAATATTTCCACATGCGGTCTCCAAAAATAACGGTAAGGAGGCATTCTAGTGGACATTCGCATGAAATGGTTTTACCGAATCGGCTTTTTGCTTCTGTTACTGATTGCGATTTACGTGTTTTTAAAAATTCGCTCTGTCTGGGTGCCTATTGTCAGAGTGGCCGCAATCATTGCTATGCCCTTTGTCATTTCCGGGTTTATTACTTATTTGCTCCATCCCATTATCGAAAAATTGCATGAAAAAGGGCTCCATCGCGGCCTTGCCATTATCCTGATCTACGTCGTTTTTTTTGGCGGCATCGGCCTTGCCCTTTATAAAGGGATTCCTGCAATCATTGATCAGCTTAAGGATTTGTCAGAGAGTGCTCCCGTTTTTGCCGAGCAATATCGCACCTATGTTGGGGAGCTGCAATCACATACAAGAGAGTGGCCGGATGGGCTGCAAACGAGGATAAATGATGGAATTGATGCCTTTGAACAAAGGCTCGATTCGCTCTTGACCATTCTTGTTGGGATTTTAATTAAATTCTTTAATTCAGCGTTAATTTTAATGATTATCCCTTTTATCACTTTTTATATGCTGAAGGACTTTAAGTTGATCAGAAGGACGGTTTGGTATCTTACTCCAAAACAGTGGCGGAAGAAAGGGACACAGTTTTTGCATGATGTTGATGAATCACTGGGCGGCTATATCAGGGGCCAGTTGCTCGTTTGTACAATTATCGGAACGGTTTCGACCATACTGTTCTGGGCTTTTGACTTAAGATACCCATTGCTATTAGGGCTGATTGTTGGTGCCACTAATGTCATTCCGTATTTCGGCCCGTTTATCGGGGCTGTTCCTGCAGTGATTATTGCCGCAACTACCTCTATGAAGCTTGTCATCATTACTTTGGTAATTGTATTTGGCCTGCAATTCCTCGAGGGGAATGTCTTGTCACCCTATATTGTCGGGAAGAGCCTTCATATGCATCCGCTAATGATTATGGCCGCCCTTACTGCGGGGGGAGAAATTGGCGGGATTCTTGGATTGATTTTGGCGGTACCGGTTCTTGCTGTCCTTAAAGTCGGGATTATTCACGCAAAACATCATTTCATGACCACACGAACTGAACCGAATTCGCAGTGATTTGACAAACCCGTGGCGGGTAGATATAATTCGTCATATAATAGGATCAACATGGAGAAGGATCGAGTATGTTATAGTCCATCTGTAACGCATTTGCGTGGAAGAGAGGAGTCTCCCCGGCTGAAAGGGACTCCAGATGAAGGATGACAGAACGCTAATCCGGAGTGCAGCTAATCCCTGCCGTCTAGCCGCGTTAAGGCAACATTTGAGAGATGGGTACGGTTTTTTGTATCCATAATCAGGGTGGTACCGCGAGGCAAGCTCTCGTCCCTGCTATAGGGATGAGGGCTTTTTTGTATTCTTTTTTTCGGTAAAGGGGCGGAGCGCCGCATAGAGTTTTCGCTTGATACAGGTTGAGTGGAAAATACAAATTTTTCCACCGGAAGCAGAATAGCGAAGCTCTGCTCACACCGCCTTTTTCAAGTAGTTATTTGTATTTTATTAATTTAAGGAGGCTAAATCAGTATGAAAAACTTAACAGGTGCAGAAATCCGAAAAATGTTCTTGCAGTTTTTTAGCGAGGAAAAAGGACACCATATTGAACCAAGTGCATCGCTGGTTCCGCACGACGATCCCTCATTGTTATGGATCAACAGCGGTGTGGCAACATTAAAGAAATACTTTGATGGCCGGGTTGTGCCGGAAAATCCAAGAATCACCAATGCCCAAAAATCCATCCGCACCAACGATATTGAGAATGTCGGAAAAACGGCGCGCCATCACACCTTCTTTGAAATGTTGGGCAACTTCTCGATAGGTGAGTATTTCAAGGAAGAAGCGATTGAGTGGGCATGGGAATTTTTGACCGATGAAAAATGGATTGGCTTTGAAAAGGAAAAATTATCGGTGACGATTCACCCAGAAGATGATGAAGCTCATGAAATTTGGAACAAAAAGATTGGCATTCCTGAGGAACGGATTATCCGCCTCGAAGGAAACTTCTGGGATATCGGTGAAGGCCCTAGCGGCCCTAACACGGAAATATTCTATGACCGCGGTCCGGAGTATGGCGACGACCCGAACGATCCGGAATTATATCCTGGAGGTGAAAACGAGCGCTATCTTGAGATTTGGAACCTTGTATTCTCTCAGTTTAATCATAATCCTGACGGCACGTACACACCGCTGCCAAAGAAAAATATCGATACTGGGATGGGGCTGGAACGGATGACATCCGTTGTTCAAAACGTTCCAACCAATTTTGATACTGATTTGTTTATTCCAATCATACGCGCAACTGAGGAAATTTCAGGAGAAAAATATGGAATCGATAAAGAGAAGGATGTTGCGTTTAAAGTCATTGCCGACCATATTCGTACGGTGGCCTTTGCAATTGGCGACGGAGCTCTGCCGTCAAACGAGGGCCGCGGCTATGTGCTAAGACGCCTGCTGCGCCGAGCTGTCCGCTATGCAAAGCAAATCAACATCAACCGCCCATTTATGTATGAACTTGTTCCGGTTGTCGGCGAAATCATGCATGATTTCTATCCGGAGGTAAAGGATAAAACTGAATTTATCCAAAAAGTCATCAAAAATGAGGAAGAGCGTTTCTATGAAACGCTTCACGAAGGCTTGGCCATCCTGGCAAGCGTTATGAAGAAGGCCAAAGACACAGGTAGCGATACGATCTCCGGGGAAGATGTTTTCCGTTTGTATGACACCTTCGGATTCCCGGTTGAGCTAACCGAGGAATATGCCGAGGAAGCAGGTCTAAAAATTGATCATGACGGCTTTGAGGATGAAATGGAAGTGCAGCGTGAACGAGCCCGGGCTGCCCGACATGATGAAAACTCCATGCATGTCCAAGGCGGCGTGCTGCGCGATATTACTTCTGAAAGCAAGTTTGTCGGTTATGATGAGCTGAAAACCAATTCCACCGTGCTTGCGATTATTAAAAATGGCGAGCTTGCCGATCAGGCTGAAACTGGAGAAGAGGTCCAACTGATTCTTGACATGACGCCATTTTATGCTGAAAGCGGCGGACAAATCGCTGACCGAGGTGTGATCGCAGGGGACGGAGTGACAGTGGCGGTTAAAGATGTGCAAAAGGCACCAAATGGACAGAACCTCCATCAAGTGGTTGTTGAATCCGGAACGCTAAAAACCAACCAGCAGGTAGCTGCTGAGGTAGACGGTGCCAATCGTGTCAAAATCATTAAAAATCATACGGCCACCCACCTGCTGCACCGCGCATTAAAGGATGTATTGGGCGAGCATGTCAATCAGGCCGGTTCACTAGTTGAACCTGATCGTCTGCGCTTTGACTTTTCCCACTTTGGCCAGGTGAAGCCGGAGGAGCTTGAACAAGTAGAAAAAATCGTCAATGAGAAGATTTGGAATAGCATGGAAGTCGATATCAGCCTGAAACCAATTTCCGAAGCCAAGTCAATGGGTGCGATGGCCCTGTTTGGCGAAAAATATGGGGATATTGTGCGCGTTGTGAAAGTGGGCGATTACAGCCTTGAGCTTTGCGGTGGCTGCCATGTGCCGAACACTTCAGTCATCGGCTTATTTAAAATCGTTTCCGAGGGCGGTATCGGCGCCGGCACAAGACGAATTGAGGCCGTTACAGGCGAATCTGCTTACAGAGTATTAAATGAGCAGGTAGGATTGTTAAAAGATGCAGCAGATAAGCTGAAAACCAGTCCTAAAGAAGTTGGCGGCCGGATCGACACCTTGCTCGCGGAACTTAAGCATCTGCAGCGGGAAAACGAATCCTTGGCGGCCAAGCTTGGGAATATTGAAGCCGGCAGCCTTGTATCAAAAGCGAAGGAAGTAGACGGGGTGACCGTATTGTCGGCGAAGGTTCAAGCAGCTGACATGAATAACTTAAGGAACATGGCAGATGACTTGAAACAAAAGCTTGGCTCAGCTGTCATTGTGCTTGGCAGTGCCCTTGATGGAAAGGTTAATTTGATTGCGGCCGTAACCAAAGATTTAAATGATAAAGGGTATCATGCCGGAAAGTTAATTAAAGAGGTTGCGACTAGATGCGGAGGCGGCGGAGGCGGCCGTCCGGATATGGCTCAAGCAGGTGGAAAGGACCCGGAAAAACTCGATTCTGCTCTGCAATTTGTCGAGGAATGGGTAAAATCGGTTTGATAAAAGGACAAAGTAGTGTAAAATATAGGTAACTATTCCAATTCGAGGTGCACTTTCATGAGCTCTTTTGATAAAACGATGCGATTTAATTTTCCCGAAGAGCCGTTTGAACATGATGTGAACGATGTTCTTTTGCAGGTCTATGAGGCATTAAAGGAAAAAGGCTACAATCCAATTAATCAAATTGTCGGATATTTGCTATCCGGTGACCCGGCTTACATTCCGCGCCACCGCGATGCCCGCAATATTATCCGCAAACTTGAACGGGATGAGATTATTGAGGAGTTAGTGAAATCCTATTTAAAACAGCAGCGAGAGGGTTAAGGCATGCGCATAATGGGTTTAGATGTCGGCTCCAAAACGGTCGGGGTAGCTCTAAGTGATGAACTAGGCTGGACCGCACAGGGGCTGAAAACCCTCAAAATCAATGAGGACAAGCAGGAGTTTGGTTTTGAGGAAATTGGGCAATTAATAGAAGAGTATCAAGTTAGTACAGTAGTGATAGGCCTGCCGAAAAATATGAACGGCACGATTGGTCCGCGCGGAGAAGCAAGTAAGCGGTTTGCAGACGAAGTGGAACAAAGGTTTAATGTTCCAACCGTTTTATGGGATGAGCGCTTGACGACCATGGCGGCCGAACGCGTTCTGCTTGAAGCGGATGTCAGCAGGAAAAAACGGAAAAAGGTCATCGATAAAATGGCCGCATCCATGATTCTCCAGGGCTATCTTGATAGCAAAAAATAATGAGGTGAAGAAATGACACACGAACACGATCACAACCACGAAGAAGAGCAATATATAACATTAGTTAATGAAGATGGCGATGAAGAATTATTTGAAATCCTGTTTACTTTTGATTCGGAAGAGTTCGAAAAGTCCTATGTATTATGTTATCCGGTCGGAGATGGCGAGGATGAAGAAGAAGTCATCGTACATGCCTATGCCTATACGCCTGCAGAAGACGGCAGCATTGGTGAGTTAATGCCAGTTACAACTGATGAAGAGTGGGACATCATTGAAGAGGTTTATAATACGTTTACTTTGGATGATGAAGAATAAAATGAACGAAGGGCCAGCAGACCAACTGCTGGTTTTTTTTTGGGCAAATCATGACAAAATCAATGTTAAATTGACATTTTCCTTCCTATATGCTGAAATAATTACGATGTCTAATTTTTTGCAACTGCAATAATAATTTTATAGAAAAATAACTTATGGGCACGACTGATGGCGGCGAGGGAGGTTGGTTATGACTAAGGATAAAAAAGACATTATTCGGCAAAAAATGCTGGAGCATCAAAGTGAGGCAAGGGTTGTCCGCAGGATTGTCCTAATTGTTACGGTATTGCTTCTTGTCCTGATTGGAATTATTGGCGGAGGAGGATATCTTTACATACAATCGGCACTTAAGCCTATGGATCCCGGCAGCAAGGTACAGAAAAAGGTGGAAATTCCAATTGGCTCATCTGTAACCGGAATAGCACAGCGACTGGAGAGCAATGGAATTATCAAAGATGCAAAAGTGTTTAAATATTATGTTAAGCTCAAGAATGAAGGTGGCTTTATGGCCGGGGAGTATCAGTTAAGCCCGTCCATGGATGTTCAGGAAATCGTCGGCCGCTTGAAAACGGGCAAGGTGCTTGCTGAGGCCACCTTCAAAATTACCATACCTGAAGGGAAGCAGCTAAAAGAAATTGCGTCGATTATGGCGCAGGCCACTAAACAAAATGAAGCAGATGTGTTCAATAAGCTGAATGATAAGGAATACGTCAAAACGCTCATTGCCAAATATCCTGATATTTTAACTGATGATGTTTTAAATCCAGCGGTCATGTATCCGCTAGAAGGCTATTTATTCCCGGCAACCTACCCATTTTATAAAACGAATCCATCGGTAGAGGAAATGGTTGAAGCCATGCTGAATAAATCACGGGATGTTCTGGGGAATTACTCCGAGGTTGGGAAAGAAAAAAATCTGACGATCCATCAAATGTTAACGATGGCCTCCTTGATTGAAGAGGAAGCAACAGAAAAAGCCGACCGAAAAAAGATATCAAGTGTGTTTTATAACCGGATGGACAAGGGTATGATGCTCCAGACAGACCCAACAGTGTTATATGCTCAGGGCAGACACAAGGAAAGGGTCGTTTATAAGGATTTGGAAGTAAATTCTCCATACAATACCTATAAACATACCGGACTGCCTCCTGGTCCGATTGCTAATGCAGGCAAGACATCGATTGAGGCGGCTTTGGACCCGGAAAAAACGGACTTTTATTATTTCCTGGCCACTTCGGAAGGCGAAATTATTTTTACGAAAACATTAGATGAACATAACAACGAAAAAGCCAAGCATATTACCAATAAAAAATAATCAATCTCTCGGGGGAAATGGTCGCATTTCCCCGTTATTTGTGATAGAATAATTCAGGTGTTTAATAAGGAATTTATAGCGTAACTCACAGAAAGGACTCTTTGTGGTATCTTGCCGAAGGCGGACAGGCATTTGGTTTGCTGCAACGACAATATCTGTGGACGCTATTTTTTATGTCTAAAGACCCTGAATTTGGCAACAATGCTTTTAAAAAGGATAGAGGTGAAGCAGCTTGTTAAATGAGAAGCTGCATTCTTATATAGACGACCTTATCGGTGAGCGCAATCCATTGCTGATGGAGATGGAAGCTTATGCAAAAGAGCATGAGGTCCCGATTATGGAACTTGTCGGGATTGAAACGATGCTCCAGCTGCTCCGGCTTCATCGATCCGGAAAAATTCTCGAGGTCGGCACGGCGATTGGGTACTCTGCCTTACGGATGGCAGTTGCCCTTCCTGAGGCGAAAATTATTACTATTGAGCGGGACGAGGAACGAATTCAACTTGCGAAAGCATTCATTGGCCGTTCCGGGCATGAGCGGAGAATTACTCTGATTGAAGGCGATGCCCTTGAGGTTGAAAAACAGGTAAGCGATTATGCCCCATTTGACGCGATTTTTATCGATGCAGCCAAGGGACAATACCAAAAATTCTTTGAACTTTACTCAAGTTATCTAAATGAGGATGGCATGATTATAACGGATAATGTATTGTTTAAAGGTTTAGTGGCCGAATCTGAAATAGAGTCAAAACGCACACGCAATCTCGTAAAAAAAATAGATGGTTTTAATCGCTGGTTAATGAATCATCATGATTACGATTCTGTTATTCTTCCTGTCGGGGACGGGGTCGCCATTAGTAAAAGAAGAGGTGAGAGGAAATGAAGAAACCTGAATTATTAGTTACTCCTATCACTGTAGATGATATTCTGCCGCTCGCCGAGGCGGGGGCAGATGCGTTTGTTGTAGGAGAGCAGCGCTATGGGTTAAGGCTTGCGGGGGAATTTAACCGCGAGCAAGTTCAAAAAGCGATCGAACTGGCCCATTCCAAAGGGAAAAAAGTGTATGTAGCCATGAACGCCATTTTTCATAATGAAAAACTTGCTGAATTGAACGATTATATTCGCTTTGCGGCTGACGCTAAGGCTGATGGAATTATTTTTGGCGATCCGGCTGTTTTGCTGGCTGTAAGGGAAACGGCTCCTGAGATGAAGCTGCACTGGAGCACCGAAACGACTGGGACTAACTGGTATACATGCAACTATTGGGGCAGAAAAGGGGCAAAACGAGCGGTATTGGCCCGTGAAATCAACATGGACTCCATCGTGGAAATCATGGAACAGGCTGAAGTGGAGATTGAGGTTCAGGTCCATGGCATGAGCTGTATGTTCCAATCCAAGCGGTCGCTTTTGGGCAACTATTTTGAATACCAAGGCAAAGTGATGGAGATTGAGAACCGGAAACAGCAAAAAAATATGTTTCTCCACGATAAAGAACGTGAAAATAAATATCCGATTTTTGAAGATGAAAATGGCACTCATATCATGAGCCCGAATGATATCTGCATTATTGACGAGCTGCAGGACATGCTCGAAGCCGGTGTCGATTCGTTTAAAATCGACGGGATTTTAAAAACGCCGGAATACATTGCCGCTGTCACCAAATTATATCGTGAGGCGATTGATTTATTTGCCGAAGACCCTGATCTCTATGAGGATAAAAAGGACGAACTGCTTGAGGCAATCGAGGAAATCCAGCCCGATAACCGTCCGCTTGATACGGGATTCTTCTTTAAAGAAACAGTTTATTAATTTTTAGAAAGGGAGGCGTTCGATCGTGAATACAGTTAAAGATAAGATTTCTGAGATGATTGATGGAAAACGTGTCATTGTAAAAAAGCCGGAACTCCTAGCTCCTGCAGGAAATCTTGAAAAGCTGAAAATTGCCGTTCAATATGGTGCCGACGCGGTATTCATTGGCGGTCAAGAATATGGTCTCCGCTCAAACGCCGATAATTTTACCTTGGAGGAAATGAAGGAAGGGGTAGAATTCGCGGAAAAATACGGAGCAAAAATATATGTCACAACAAACATATATGCCCACAATGAAAACATTGATGGACTCGATGATTACTTGCTTGGCTTAAAAGAGGCAGGGGTGGCTGGCATAATCGTGGCTGACCCGTTAATTATCGAATCCTGCCGTCGTATCGCACCGGAAATCGAGATTCACTTAAGTACGCAGCAATCCCTTTCCAACTGGAAGGCCGTTCAATTTTGGAAAGAAGAAGGCTTGGAGCGTGTCGTACTTGCTCGTGAGACGAGTGCGGAAGAAATTCGCGAGATGAAGGAAAAGGTTGATATTGAAATCGAAACCTTCATTCACGGAGCGATGTGTATCGCCTATTCAGGCCGCTGCACATTGAGCAATCACATGACAGCCCGGGATTCCAACCGCGGCGGCTGCTGCCAGTCCTGCCGCTGGGATTATGATCTTTACAAGCTTGAAGGGGAGGATGCAGAGACTGCACTATTTGCTGATGACGATGCTCCATTTGCTATGAGCCCGAAGGATCTAAATCTGATTCAATCGATTCCGAAAATGATTGAAATTGGAATTGACAGCTTGAAAATTGAGGGACGGATGAAATCGATTCACTATATCGCGACAGTTGTCAGTGTTTATCGAAAAGTCATTGATGCCTACTGTGCCGATCCCGATAACTTTGTCATCAAGAAAGAGTGGCTCGAGGAACTTGATAAGTGTGCCAATCGGGAAACCGCAACGGCATTTTTCGAAGGTGTACCGGGGTATAAAGAGCAGATGTTTGGTAATCATAGCAAAAAGACAAGCTATGAGTTTGTCGGTCTTGTGTTGGATTATGATAAAGAATCACAAATGGTTACCTTGCAGCAGCGCAATCACTTCAAACCCGGGCAGGAAGTTGAATTTTTTGGACCGGAAATCCAAAACTTTACACATGTGATTGATAAAATTTGGGATGAAAAAGGGAATGAGCTGGATGCTGCGAGACATCCGCTGCAAATTGTACGATTTAAATTGGACAAACCGGTTTATCCTAACAACATGATGCGAAAGGAGAACTAGCAAAATGTATAAACCGGTTGTGATTGGTGTAACCGGCGGTTCAGGCTCGGGAAAAACCAGTGTAACAAAAGCAATCTATGAAAGCTTTAAAAATCGGTCCATTTTAGTGATTGAACAGGACTATTATTATAAGGATCAAAGCCACTTACCATTCGAGGAACGGTTGAAAACGAACTATGATCATCCGCTGGCATTTGACAATGATTTGCTGATTGAACATATTGAGCGTTTGTTGCGATATGAACCAATCGAAAAGCCTGTTTACGATTATGCCCTGCATACACGGTCAGAACAGGTCATAACTGTAGAACCGAAGGATGTTATCATTTTAGAGGGAATTCTGGTGCTTGAGGATGAACGTCTGCGTAATTTAATGGATATTAAATTATTCGTTGATACGGATGCAGATATCCGGATTATGCGCCGCCTGCAGCGCGATATCAAAGAGCGCGGGCGCACTCTTGACTCCGTCATTGATCAATATACAAATGTTGTCCGGCCGATGCATAATCAGTTTATCGAGCCGACAAAGCGTTATGCGGATATTATCATTCCTGAAGGCGGACACAATCATGTGGCAATCGATTTGATGGTAACAAAAATTCAAACAATTCTTGAACAAAAAGCAATTTTATGAAACAATAGCAAATATATATCTAAATTTATTATAATGTCTAGCTGCAGCGCCTAGCCTCTCGAGGTCATAAGCCAATCCGTCATGAAGGTTAAAAAGCAACCTTCTGCCGGCTTGTCTTATGCTTGTCGGGGCTGAGCAAGGCGCTTCCGCTTTTCGATTCGCGCGCCCTTTCAAAGGACGCGCTTGCTATCTTATTTTTTCAAGCATCATAAATACATATATTTCATACACAACACTGGGGTTGTGAAGGACTAGAAGGAGTGAGGGTTTTGGCTACTGAGAAAGTATTTCCAATGACGCAAGCAGGAAAAGAGAAGTTGGAGCAAGAGCTTGAATACTTAAAAACGGTGAAGCGCAAAGAAGTTGTGGAAAGGATTAAAATCGCCAGAAGCTTTGGGGATTTATCGGAGAACTCGGAATATGATTCAGCGAAGGAAGAGCAAGCTTTTGTTGAAGGTAGAATTACAACGTTAGAAAACATGATCCGCAATGCCAAGATTATTAGTGAAAGCGAACTTGCCGGGGATACAGTCTCATTGGGCAGCACAGTCACATTTGTCGAACTTCCCGATGGCGAAGAAGAAACCTATAGCATTGTCGGCAGCGCCGAAGCTGACCCTTTTGAAGGGAAAATTTCCAATGACTCGCCGATTGCCAAAAGTCTGCTTGGCAAAAAAGTCGGCGACCAGGTGTCGGTCCAAACGCCTGGCGGCGAAATGAGCGTACGTATCGTAAGTATTAAGTAAATTAAAGCGCTTTTAATAAAATAAAGTTTGAAAAAACAAAACCTCGTCAACACTTTTGACGAGGTGTTTTTTTATGTGGAGACGAAGAGCGATTGGCTGGCTTATGATTTGCATTATTGGCTTTGCGCTGTTGATTGCCCGATTAATTCAAATTCAATTAGTGGAAACAGAAACGTTTTCAAAGCATAATGTCAATTTGCTTGAGGAAAGTGTTAAACAAAGAACACAAGAGCTGGTGATTGATAACGGGCGTGGAAATTTTCTGGACCGTAATGGCGAAATGCTTACCCATAAAAAAGTCAGCGTGCTTGTTTTGTTTCCTTTTTTAAAAAAAATGGATTGGGAAGCTGACAAAGTTTCCGAAATTACTGGGATTCCTGCCTATTCACTTAAATCGGCTGTGGATAGTGCCAAAAAGCCATTTGCCTACGGCGAACCACATCCACTCGAAATAACGCCTTCGCAAATGCAAAAAATTAATGCGCTAAAGATTCCTGGGGTGTTTGCGATTGAGAAAAAATTTGAACGCTCAGATATTCCTGCCGAACAGCTTTTAGGACTTACTGGTGAAAATCCCAAGCTTTTGAAGGCGCGATACCCTGATAAGGAATTATCGGACAAAACGCTAATCGGAATATCCGGACTTGAAAAAAGCTTTGATGAATTTCTCCTTCCTGAAGGAAAATCAAAACTAGTCTACCATGTCGATGGCGGCGGTGCCCCGTTATTTGGAATCAATGTAAAATATGTTGACCCAGCTAATCCGTTTTATCCCGTCAATATTCGGACAACCATTGATAAAAATATTCAGCAAAAAGCCGAGGAGTTAGCCGAACAGCATAAAATAAAAAAAGGCGGCCTTGTTCTGCTGAATATTGAGGACAACAGTGTATTGGCGCTTGTGTCACGGCCGGAAATCAATAAGAAAAACCCCTATAATGACGAAGGGGTTACCAACTTAATGTTAAAACAGCACATCCTCGGCTCGGTATTTAAAACAGTGGTGGCAGCTGCTGCCATTGAACATAATCTTGACGATCCCAATCGTCTGTTTAATTGCAGCCAGAAAATTAACGGTAAGCCCGAGCTCAAATATGATTATGGAATGTTGAATTTTACTGAAAGCTTTGCTAGAAGCTGCAACCGGACGTTTGGGGAACTTGCAAAGGAATTGCAAAAGCAAGACCCGAATCTGTTGGAGGAATTTGCAACCAAACTGTCACTGATCAGTTCTGTTGGCTGGAATGGCGATATCTATCATACCAGCAATTTCAGACAGTTTGCCGAAGAGGATAAAGGACGCGTTTTTTTATCCGATGAAGCCAGAAAAGATGCCAATTTCGCTGCTATGTCCGGCATTGGACAACACGAGGTTCGGGCCACTCCATTAGCCGTTGCTAATATGATGGCGACGATTGCAAGAGGAGGGCAAAAGGAAATGGTCAGGACGGCTACGAAAATTCAATACAAGAATGGCACGACGATGGTAGAGTTCCCCGAGCAGAGTTTAAAGGGAGACACTATATCGCCCTATACCGCTATGAAGCTGCAAAAGTTGTTAAGGGAAGTCGTCGTCAATCCAAACGGCACCGGAAAATGGTATAAAGACCTTCCTTATGAGGTTGCAGGAAAGTCAGGTACTGCCGAAACAGGAAAAGTTAAGGATGGGAAAAAATTATATAACAAGTGGTTTGCCGGCTACTTTCCATACCAAAATCCCAAATATGCCTTAGTGGCAGTTAATTTGGATGTAACGGAACAGGAAGGCGGGGTTCAGTTGTTATATTCTGACATGGTGAAGCTGCTGTCTGAGCAATAATATATGATGGAGTAACAGTCAAAAGCCGTATTGCAAAGCATGCGGCTTTTTGTGAAAAACAAAATTCCTTCAAGTTATCGGCAAATCATGTTAAAATATTCACAGCCTATTGTTTAGGAGGAGTGGTTGGTTTGCCTAATGAATTTAATCGAAATTCGCGGTCTGATTACCGCGCAAAACGTAAAAAAACAAATCTTGTCTTAAATAGTTTAATCATTCTTGTCCTGGCTTTAATTATCATTGTCGCCTATAACATATTTGTAGGTGGGGATGATGAGAAAGCCTCCACAACGGCGGTAACGCCAAAACAAACAGAGAAGCAAAATGCGGAAAAAGAGAGTAAGCCTAAAGAAGATGCTTCTAAAAAAGAAGCGGAAAAAACAAAAGAAACCGGCGCCAATAAGGATGAATCGAAGGATAAGGCAGTTGAAGAGGAAGAACAGAGCGACGAGGCTTCAACTATTGAAAAACCGGATGATTCCCAGGCGGTTGTCTCAGACGGCGGGAGTTCGTCCAATGTGTTAAAAACGATTGTCAACCCGGCGTGGGAGCCTGTGGGTACTTCACAAACAGGCCAGCATACGCCAGTTTATGATAAGACATCCGTTGATTGGCAGGAAATGCTGAACGCGATTACCTATGCAACCGGATTGGACCCAAGCAACATGACTGTTTACTGGCTTGGCCGCGATAAATCCGCAGCCAATGCTTCCGTTGGCACAGTTGCTTCAAAAGACAAACAGCAAAAATACAATGTTTATATTAAATGGGTTGATGGAAAAGGCTGGATGCCGACAAAAGTGGAAGAAATCGCGGAAATTGTAAAGCCATAAAAAATGTGGGCAAAAAAATGGGATGGGCCTGACTTGGCCCCATCCTATTTTTTTTTGAAATGAACGACAGCCGTGAAATAGGTTTGGCCATTTTCATTTACATGCATCTGATGCGAAACAGAATGTACCCCGAGCAAGATCGCCCGATTCACTTCAATTTGTGATTCAATTTTCTTCTGTAAAGTTTTCAAATCGCCTGCTTCAAAGAATTCTATTTTGTCCTCTATTAACTCAAATTGAAAATTCATTTTTAAAGTCCTCCTTAACTCCATTCTAAATATATTTTTTTCGTACGGCAACGATTAGCCAAGGAAAGACTAGGGGCATTTACCTTTAATCATCCATAGTATACTTGTAGGAAATTGAGAAAGTTTTTGGCAACCCTTCAGCAAAACATGTAAAATGGTGTTTGCGGATACGTTGTAGTAATCTGAGGAAAATTATCATCAGATAATCGTTAAAGCAAAAAATAATGCAGGAAACACAATAGGAGAGAAAAAAATGAAAATCGCGATTATTGGAGCAATGGAAGAAGAAGTGACTTTATTAAGAGAAAATATTCAAGCGCAAACACAGGAGGAAGTGGCAGGCTGCGAATTTACATTTGGCAAAATGCACGACACGGACGTAATTTTACTTCGATCAGGAATCGGCAAGGTCAATGCGGCAATGTCCTCCACCATCCTGCTTGAAAAATATAAGCCAGATTGCATTATTAACACAGGTTCGGCAGGTGGATTAAATCCTGACCTGAATGTAGGGGATACCGTCATATCGACCGAGGTGCGCCATCATGATGTTGATGTAACCGCGTTTAATTATGAATATGGCCAAGTGCCGCAGCTGCCGGCCGCATTTCTTGCTGATGAAAAATTAATGGCCATTGCCGAATCGGCGGCAAAAGAGATAGAAAACTTTCAGATTGTCAGAGGCTTAATTGCTACAGGTGACTCGTTTATGGAAGATGCGGAACGGGTTGAGTTTATCCGCGGTAAATTTAATAATCTACAGGCAGTAGAAATGGAAGCGGCCGCAATTGCCCAGGTTGCTTTCCGGTTTGGCGTTCCATTTGTGATCATTCGTTCGCTGTCTGATATTGCCGGAAAAGAATCGGAAATATCATTTGATCAGTTTATTGATAAAGCCGCTACCAATTCGGCAACGCTTGTTATGAAGATGGTGGAGGCGCTAAAAAACTCCTAGGAGAGGAATTATGAAGGTTTATCAGAACGTCCATGAATTGATTGGGCATACACCAGTGGTTGAAATTACACAGTTTTCTTTGCCTGAAGGCGTTCGTCTATTTGCGAAGCTTGAATTCATGAATCCCGGAGGAAGCGTTAAGGACCGGCTCGGGATGGAGTTGTTAAACGAGGCGTTTTCAAGCGGCAAGTTGCGTCCGGGAGGGACGATCATTGAGCCGACCGCCGGGAATACGGGAATTGGGTTGGCTCTTGCCGCCATCAATAAAGGAATTAAGGTTATTTTTTGTGTGCCGGAAAAATTCAGCACTGAAAAGCAGGAAATCATGAAGGCGTTAGGAGCCACAATTGTTCAAACCCCGACGGAAGCGGGAATCAAGGGGGCAATTGCCAAAGCAGAGGAGCTGCTTAAACAAATCTCGGGCTCCTATTGTCCGCAGCAATTTGCCAATCCCGCCAACCCCGCGACTTATTACAAAACTCTGGGCCCCGAGCTATGGAAGCAGCTGGACGGCGAGATTGATATCTTTGTCGCCGGCGCGGGTTCGGGAGGCACGTTTATGGGCACTGCCCGGTATTTAAAGGAACAGAAACCGGATATAAAAACGGTGATTGTCGAACCGGAGGGGTCAATTTTAAATGGAGGAGAACCTGGTCCGCATAAGGCGGAAGGGATTGGAATGGAGTTTTTGCCTCCGTTTATGGATCCCGATTATTTTGATGCCATTCACACGGTTTCCGATGTTGATGCTTTTGCCTATGTAAAAGATTTGGCGGCTAAAGAAGGGTTGCTTGTGGGTAGTTCATCAGGGGCTGTTTTTTATGCTGCCTTGGAAGAAGCTAAGGCGGCTGAAGCAGGAACCAATATCGTGGTCATTTTCCCTGATGGCAGCGAGCGCTATTTAAGCAAAAAGATTTTTGAAGGGGGCATTTGACATGAGAAGAAAAACACAATTAATCCATGGCGGAATTAGCGAAGATCCGGCAACAGGAGCCGTTTCCTTTCCGATTTATCAAGTCAGCACCTATAAGCAGGAGGGAGTTGGCGGACATAAAGGCTTTGAATATTCCCGTACCGGCAATCCGACCAGACATGCGCTGGAGGAACTGATTAAAGATATCGAGGGCGGCAAGGCCGGCTTTGCTTTTGGTTCAGGAATGGCAGCGATTACAGCTGTATTTATGCTGTTTAACAGTGGTGACCATGTTATTTTGACGGATGATGTTTACGGGGGAACTTTCAGAGTGATGACAAAGGTGCTCAACCGGGTTGGGATTGATTCAACCTTTGTGGATACAAGTAATTTGGACAATATTAAGAAAGAAATCAGGCCAAATACAAGGGCGATTTACATTGAAACACCAACCAATCCGCTTCTAAAAATTACTGATATTGCAGCGGCTGCCAGATTGGCCAAGGAGCATAATCTGTTGACGATCGTCGATAACACATTCTCGACCCCATACTGGCAAAATCCAATCGAGCTCGGGGCAGATATGGTCTTGCACAGTGCGACTAAATACATCGGCGGCCATAGTGATGTAGTCGCCGGGCTAGTAGTGGTAAATGATGACAAGCTGGCACAGGACCTGCATTTTGTGCAAAATTCCACAGGCGGGATTTTGGGGCCACAGGATTCCTGGCTGCTGATTAGAGGCATCAAAACATTGGGTGTCCGCATGGAAGAGACCGAGGCGAATACAAAGGCAATTGTGGAATTTCTACAAGGGCACCCTAAGGTGAAAAAAGTATTTTATCCGGGGCTCGAAACCCATTCGGGCCACGAAATTGCTAAGAAGCAGGCTAGGGGCTTTGGCGGTATGGTATCCTTCGATGTCGGCAGCGCCGAAACCGCTGACCAAATCCTGGCCAAGATTAAATACTTCACCCTTGCTGAAAGCCTTGGAGCAGTTGAAAGTTTAATTTCCGTTCCTGCTCGAATGACCCATGCTTCCATTCCCGCCGAAAGAAGAGCAGAACTGGGCATCGGTGACGGACTCATCCGCATCTCCGTAGGACTAGAAGACGTCCAGGATTTAATTGAGGATCTAACGCAAGCACTGGAGTAATGTTGTAAAGGGTGTCAGGCACCATGTGAAATTTTCACATGTGCCTGACACCCATTTTCGTGGCTATTTCAGGGCATTTTAATTAATTTCATAAAAAGTTCACAAAATGGTTTACAAACCACATAGATGTGGATATAATTACCGTAGTAAGTAAATTATTCCAAAAAGGAGGTCGATGAGAATGTTATTGTTTAATGGAATTGTATGTGTTAACAATGTTGCTTGGTCTTCGGGTGTTGGTACAACTGAATATTTTCATCATGCTCATTCGACCGGATTGGAATGGATGTCTTAACTTTTTATTGCCGTACATATCCATGCCGCAGGGAGAATGACGCCTTGTGGCTTTTTTGTGCCTAAAAATAGGCAAATAATACTTGGCCGCAAGGGGTGACTTCTTGCGGCCTTTTTGTGCCCTTTTTACGAGCCAAATGGATATGTCCGGCATAAGGTAATGAGGCTGCTTTAAAATTTGTAAGGAAGACTTCATTAAGGGAGGTGACAAAAATGACCCTAAATATATTGTTCTTATCAATTACAATTAAAAAACGACCTGTAGACCTCGAAGCCGTGGCGCGAGAGGAAATGGTTGAAAAACTGTATCAGGAAACAAAAGACAGGCAAATTTCAGTGCATCATTTGATGTAAATAATATACAAACCAAAAGGAGTTAATAAAATGACACTAAATATTTTCTTTTTTACATTAACAATTAATAAACGCAAGGTAGATTTGAATAAAGAGTCCCGCAATGAATTGGCGCAAAAGCTTTACGAACAAAGCAAGGATCGGCAAATTGCCATGCATCGTCTTATGTAAAACAAATCTATGGGGTTTTTCCAAAGGAAGTGAATTGACATGACCCTAAATATATTTTTCTTAACAATTACAATTACAAAACGTAAAGTAAGCGTTGATGAAGCGATTCAACAAGAAATGGTAAATAAACTTTACGAGCAAAATAAAGATCGCCAAATTTCCATGTACCGAATTATGTAAGTTATCGCCATTTGGCAGATAAGCACGTTAACTGGATACGTGTAAAAACTAATGAAAGAAAGGTGGTAATTAAAATGATTAATTTTTTAATTAAAGGACGAGGTGCAGATTTGTGGGATTCGAAAGATACCACTTAGTCCATGAAAATCGAGGATGGGAGGTAATCAAAAATGCCATTGCATGTTTTACTGTTATCATTGATTTTTAAAAACAAGAAAAAGGACTAAAAATAATATCATAAATCTCTTAGTATGCTAAGAATATCAAAATGTTGTTAACACAATGTTCACATTTCCTTCAGATTGATACTGTGAAAATATGATAAATTGAAATTAAGGTGATCAATCTAAGGGGTGGAGTAAGATGATGTTTATGGTTGCAATGGCTTTCGTTATTACTGGGGCGATTGGCTGCGTTATCTTGGCAGAATTGAGTGTAGAAGTGTAATAAAGAAGCATCGGTCAAATGCGGCCGATGCTTTTTATATTCTCTTATCTTCCTTCTGTCAGTTCCAAAAACTCATCGATATCAGCCAGGCAGATATCAACAGCTTTCTTCCAAAAATCCTTTTTGGTCAAATCAACCTGCAAATGCTTATTGGCAAGGTCTTCGACTGTCATTGAGGCAGTATCCCTCAACAGCGCGATATACTTTTCCTCATAGCCTTTGCCTTCCTGAAGTGCCTGTGCATATATTCCCAGTGAGAATAAATAACCAAACGTATAAGGGAAGTTATAGAAAGGCACCCCTGTAATGAAGAAGTGGAGCTTGGAAGCCCAGAAGAGTGGATGGTATTCATCCAGTGTTTCGCAATACGCTTCCTTTTGTGCATCAAGCATTAATTGATTTAATCTTTCGACCGAAACAGGCCCTTGCCTTCTTTCTTCATAGAAACGTGTTTCAAACAGGAAGCGGGCATGGATATTCATCAGCAGCGCCACTGTCCGCTGAATTTTGTCATCAAGCAGCGCCAGCTTTTCGTCCTCATCTTTTGCATTTTTGACTGATGCATCAGCAACAATCATTTCCGCAAAAGTCGAGGCTGTTTCAGCCACGTTCATCGCGTAATTTCGGTTAAGATGCTGTACTCCTTTCATTGCATACGAATGGAAGCCATGCCCCAGTTCATGTGCCAGTGTAGATACATTGGATGGCGTTCCGGAGTAAGTAATAAAAATCCGCGACTCATCACTTTCTGGGAAAGAAGTACAGAATCCGCCTGGCGCTTTTCCTGGGCGGTCCTCCGCTTCAATCCATTGCTTCTCAAATGCCAATTTTGCGAATGCAGCCATTTTTTCGCCAAACAGAGCAAAGTTTTGTTGGATAAATTCGGCCCCTTCCTGATAGGATACCTTCGTTTCTGTTGTCCCATATGGCGCATCCAGGTCAAACCAGCTTAATTTTTCCAAGCCTAATAACTTTGCTTTACGCTCCAGATATTGAACAAGCTTTTGTTTGTTTTCCGAGATGACGGCCCACATCGTTTCAAGTGTCTCTTTTTTCATGCGATTGATGTCGAGCGGTTCCTTCAATACCTCGTCCCAGCCGCGTTTTTTGTAAACATTCAATCGGAAGCCGGAAAGATGGTTTAATGTCTTTGCGAGAATGTCAGCCTGGTCGCCCCATGCCTTTTCCCAACCTGCAAATACCGTACTGCGTAAGCTTCGGTCGGAGCTTGAAAATTTATTAAAGGCCTGCCCGACGGAAAGCTGTTTTTCTTCGCCGTTTTCCGTTAAGGAGACTTTTATTTTGCTGACGATTAAGTCATATAATTGCCCCCAGCTATGATAGCCGTCCACACCAAGAGCATTAACAAGTGCTTCCTCTTCCTTGGACAGCTTTTCCTTTGCCCGGCTGCGCCGTTCCGTCAAAACAAAGGATAGTTCTTCCAACGGGCCATCTGCCAATAGCTGTTTCCAGACGTTATCATCAATTTTGGTCAGTTGGTTGTCTAATGCTCCAAGCGCTGTCTGGAAGGAAGCGCTTAACCCTGTTACTTGTGCATCAAGGTTATAGGCTTTTTCATCGTGAATATTTTGGGCTTGAAGGCATCCGACAAAGGCTCCAGCTTGGCGAAGTTTTTTTCCTGTTTCCTCAAAATCGAGAAGCAGTTCCTGAAGGTATTTGCCGTCCTCAGGGGAATTGGCAGGAGTCCAATTATTTATCCTTGCTTGAAAAAGTTCGATTAATTTTGCTGTATGGGTTAAGTGCTCCTGTAATTCAGGGGAATCGCTTCCGCCTTTGAAAAACACATCCAGGTTCCACACATCTTTATAGGTTGTGGCTGACATTTTATGTACCCCCTTTATATATGTACTTACTCATTATAAATTTGTTGGCGGAAAATTTCTATAACTTTGAATTTTGCTGAGCAGCACATCATGGTCCCGATTATTTGACAATGTCATAATATCTGAGTTATAAGTGGGATGGATGAGGATTAATAAATTCATTTGAAGATAGAGTTTTAAAAGCATGTTCAGGAGGAGAACGATGAAATCTCGAAAACGCCTAATACTGCCTATTTTAATGGTCATGTTACTTGCCGTTACAGGCTGTACAAGTAATCAGGAGGAGAAAAAAAACTCGAATCCGAAAGATCGGCAGGAAACCAAAAGTACTGACACAATAAAATATGAAGTCACTGAGGCAAAGCCGGTAAAAATAAGCCGTATTTTTGGGGTCGGTTATCCGGGGAATGATCAGGCACTTTATGTTGCATCAAATGCCGGCTTGAAAATGTTTATAGACGGGAAATGGTTTGAGACCACAACGAATAACCATAAATATATGGGTTTCCAGGCTGTGGAATCAGGTTTTATTTCGAGCGGACATCCGCAAAAGGGGGCTGATTTAAAGGATCCTCTAGGCCTGGTAAGGAGTACCGATAAAGGGGAAACGCTTGAAAAATTGGCCTTTTACGGGCAAGCCAATTTTGTTTTTATGGCAGCAGGCTATTCGAATAGCAACCTATATCTGATAAGTGATCAGCAAAAAAATGGCTTAAGCATGGGCGTCAACTATTCCAAGGATAACGGCGAAACTTGGAAAAAAAGTGAGCTTAATGGCTTCAAATCCGATTCACTCGGGATGATTGCGGTCCATCCGGCCTATGGTGATACAATCGCCATGGCAACAAGATCTGGTATTTATTATTCCAATGATAACGGGAATACAATGAAGCTGATTAGTGATCCGGTCATGATAACAGCACTTGCGTTTGCTGGAGATTTGATCATATTTTCAAGTGTGGAAAACGAACAAATTTTGCTGAAGACGCTAAATCCGTCCTCCGGGGAACAAATAAGTCTTAACATTCCATTTCTTGATTATGATAATCCTATTACATACATAACGGTTAATCCAAAAAATCCAATGCAAATCGCTTTTTCCACTTATAAGAATGACCTGTATGAAACAGTGGACGTAGGCAAGTCCTGGGAAAATTTATTAAAAGAAGGCAAAAAAGAGTCGGAGTAAATGTAACTCCGGCCCTTTTTTCATCAACTTTTTTTCTTTCGTTCCTTCTCGGCGCGATAAAATTCATGGAACATTTTCATCAATGCTCGCTTTTCAATTCTTGAAACATAGCTTCTGGAGATTCCCAGCTCTTTGGCGATTTCTCGCTGGGTTTTTTCCTTTTGCAAATCGAGGCCAAAGCGGCCGATAATGACTTCCTTTTCACGGCTGTCGAGAACTTCAATGTATTTTTTGATTTTCTCAAGCTCCATGTTCATTTGTATCGTATCAATCACATCTTCAGATTCCGATTTTAATACATCAATCAACGATATTTCGTTGCCCTCTTTATCCTGGCCAATCGGGTCATGTAGGGAGACATCTTTTTTGGTCTTTTTTAAAGCGCGTAAATGCATGAGGATTTCGTTTTCGATACAACGTGCGGCGTAGGTTGCAAGCTTTGTTCCTTTCCCTTCGGAATAGCTTTCGATTGCTTTTATTAATCCGATTGTTCCAATCGATATTAGATCCTCTGAATCTTCGCCGGTATTTTCGAATTTCTTTACAATGTGGGCAACGAGCCTCAAATTGTGTTCTATCAGCATATTTCGTGCGTGGGAGTCCCCTTCGGCCATTAATCTTAAATATTTTCGTTCATCTGCAGCGGATAGGGGCTGAGGGAAGGCATTATTCTTTACATAGGATACAAGAAATAAAAATTCTTTAAGTAAATAGCCAAGAGCCGTTAAAATTCCAGACATCCATATCCACCCCGTATCTTCTTTGGACTAAAGCCTATTAATAATTCCTATGAAGAAAACGGGAAATTGTGTCTGTCCAGATTATTTAATTTGAAATTAGTGCTATTATAATAATGACCTACTATACCATAAGGCAATAGTAGGTCATTACATTAAAAAATTTATACTTTCGTTAATCTGAACGTACTAACCATTAAGAATGAAAGAATGATGATAATAAATAAGAACGTTTGTGCCGGAAGATAGGGGATGGCCAAAAAGCTTAACGTAGCCAAACAGCCTGCCGCAGTAATCGGCAATCCAGTAAAGAATCCATTGTTTTCAGTAATATTAAATCGTGCCAATCTGAATGCGCCGCAACCGATATAAAATACGGTGAAAAAGGAACCCGGTCCACCGAATTCATGTAAAATTCCCTGATATAACAATAGTGCTGGGGCCACGCCAAATGATATAATATCACTCATGGAATCCAATTGTTTGCCTAACTCAGATTCAATATTAAACTTTCGGGCAATCATGCCGTCAAACCGGTCCGCCAATGCTGCAACAAAAATCAGCAGCAGACTTAATCTCAAATTCCCATGGAGTCCGAATACGATGGCAAAACCGCCTAAAGATAAATTCGTCAGGGTTATGACATTGGCTGTCTGGGACTTTAGTTTCTTAATCGTCTGGTCGATTACATCTAATAAAAACATTTCACTTTTCCACTCCTTTCTTTGGATGGAAGATTAATCCGTGCCATTGTTGTTAACTCTATATTATTTAATTTTACGGGTTTTATGTCTATTCGTAAAGAGTATTTTTACACTATTTGGGGGTAATGCCTTTGTTACAGACAGTTTATCGTCTAATGATTGAATTAACGAATGGCCGATGGACATCGGCTATTTTAAAACGTTTTGCCCAGTCACGTATCAGCCGTTTTGTCGTTCCATCGTTTGCACGAATCTATCAGCTTAATCAGACGGAAATGGAAAAAGGGCTTCACGAGTTCCCCACCCTGCATGCTTTGTTTGTCAGGAATCTCAAAAAGGGCGCAAGGACCATAGACAAAAGCGATGATGCGGTTGTCAGTCCCGTTGATGCGGTACTTGAGGATGTCGGGCCGATTAAGGAAAACAGCGAAATTATCGTCAAAGGCAAAACTTATTCCATAGAGGAAATGCTTGGAGATCGTAATGTGCTGCCAAAATATTTGAATGGTACATACGTCATTTTGTATTTAAGTCCAAGCCACTACCATCGGATTCACAGCCCTGTTAATGGTACAGTTACAAATCAATGGACGCTTGGATCGAAATCCTATCCGGTTAACAAATGGGGATTAAAATATGGGGTACGGACGCTTGCCAAAAATTATCGAGTCATTACAGAGGTTAACACTGAATTTGGACATGTGGCGATTGTCAAGGTTGGCGCCATGTTTGTTAATTCGATTGAAACTGTCCATGAAGGCTCGAATTTAGTAAAAGGCGGGGAGATTGCCTATTTTACTTTTGGGTCAACTGTTGTTTTATTGTTTGAGAAGAATACATTTGAACTCGATTCAAACCTTAAAACACCACAGGAAATGAAGGTTGGCGAAAAGCTTGGGATTTTAAGTAAAAAAAGCAGCGGCGCATGATGGCGCCGCCGTTTTTTCGTAAAATATCCCTTGGTTGGGCAAATATAATTAGGAAGTCTTCTTTATTCTATAATAAAGGGAACGACGGTGAATCTCGGATTCGATCAGGCTGATAAAATCCGGGCTCAGGTTTAGCTCTCTTGCTTTTAAATAAGACTCAATCAATAATTCATCTGACAATTTCCTCACGTAGAAGACACCTCCAACCTTTAAAATAAAGTGTTCTATTTGATGAAAAGGATTCATATAATGGTAGGTTCAATTGGTGTACCCTAAATCTACCAAATTTATTCCTGGAGAACAATCGTTCCAACTATCCACAGGTTTAGGTGGATAACTTGTGATTATTTTGTTTATAAATCGCTTAAAAGTGAATGATTCAATGGGTATAATGTTAATAACTTTATCCACAGTTGTTAAGGAAGGCGATATTTGTCGAAAAGTTTTTTTGTTTGTTTAAAAATTCTCCACAATTTGGGAGATACCCTAATATTATTCCAGCAGGTTTCTGATTTACGTGACATGGATTGTCAAGAAATGAAGAACAATAACATAAGGACTTTTATTCTTTGAAACATATGGTAAAATTCTTATTAGCCAAGTTTAGGACAGTTTAATAAATTCTAGAAGAAGTTTTGAGGTGTCAATTAGTGTTAAAGCAATTTCTGCCGAACGAACACGTGAAAAGTGTATTCGATATTCGGCCTGAACAGTTAAAATCCAGAGGGATTAAAGGAATTATTACCGATTTGGACAACACGCTCGTCGAATGGGATCGCCCCAATGCCACCCCTGCGTTGGTCAATTGGTTTGAAGAAATGAAGAAGCATCATATTCTTGTAACAATTGTATCTAATAATAATGAAGCAAGGGTTAAAGCGTTTGCCGACCCGCTAAAGATTCCGTTTGTATTTCAGGCGCGAAAACCGCTGGCAAGGGCGTTTAATCGAGCTTTGGCGCAAATGGGCTTGAAAAAAGAGGAGACCGTAGTGATTGGCGACCAATTATTAACGGATGTCCTCGGAGGCAATCGCAGCGGCTTCCATACGATTCTGGTAGTTCCGGTTGCCCAGACTGATGGATTCATGACCAAATTTAACCGGTTTGCGGAACGGAGAATCATGAATTGGTTTCGCAAAAAAGGTATGCTGTCTTGGGAGGAGTAGACGTGAACGAACAAAAACATATCTGCATTGGCTGCGGTATAAAGGTTCAGACGGAAAATCCGGCGGAAATTGGTTATGCGCCCACTTCCGCCCTCGAAAAAGAATCAATTATTTGTCAGCGATGCTTTCGTCTAAAGCATTATAATGAAGTCCAGGATGTCAGCCTGACGGATGATGACTTTTTAAAGATTTTAAACGGACTGGGCGAACGAGATGCCCTGATTGTCATGATTGTTGATATTTTCGACTTTAACGGCAGCTGGCTGCCGGGATTGCACCGCTTTGTGGGGAACAACAAAGTCCTTCTTGTCGGCAACAAGGCGGACTTGCTGCCTAAATCGGTCAAACATAAAAAGCTGATCAACTGGATGACCCAGCAAGCTAAAGAACTTGGACTAAGACCGGAGGAGGTATTCCTCGTAAGTGCCGGTAAGGGCTGGAATATCGAAGAAACAACCGCTGCGATTGAACAACATCGTAATGGTAAAGATGTCTATGTCGTCGGCTGTACCAATGTCGGCAAGTCAACATTTATTAATCGAATCATAAAACAAGTGACCGGCGAAGGGGATGTGATTACGACTTCCCATTTCCCGGGGACGACCCTGGATATTATTGAAATACCGCTTGATGACGGAAAAGCGCTAATGGACACGCCAGGAATTATCAACCATCATCAAATGGCCCACTTTGTCGATAAAAGGGATTTAAAAGTGATTACGCCAAAAAAGGAAATCAAGCCAAAAGTATTTCAATTGAATGAAGGACAAACCCTGTTTTTTGGCGGGCTGGCCAGATTTGATTATATTAGTGGCGGCAGACGGTCATTTGTTTGCTACGTTTCCAATGAAATTAATCTACACCGTACAAAAACAGAAAATGCCGCCGAGCTTTATGAAAATCATGTTGGGGAACTGTTGACTCCGCCGAGGAAATCGGACCTTGATACATTTCCTGAGTTGGTAAGACATGAATTTATGATTAAAGATGCTAAGACTGATATTGTCTTTTCGGGACTTGGCTGGATAACGGTTAACGATCCTGGAGCGAAGGTTGCCGCCTATGTTCCAAAGGGTGTTCAAGCTTTGATTCGAAAGTCGTTGATATAATTTTTATATGGGTGGGGGAAACAAGTGAAAAAGTTGTACGCCGTGATCGGGGATCCAATCGGCCATTCGATGTCCCCGACTATGCACAATGATTTATTTTCGTTTTATGGAATTGATGCTCAATATCTCCCGTTTCAGGTAAAACCTGAAAACTTGGAGGCTGCGGTTTACGGCTTTAAGGCGATTGGCGCGAGTGGATTCAATGTAACTGTGCCGCATAAAAGTGACATTATTCAATATCTCGATGAAGTGGATGAACTGGCTGCCAGCATCGGCGCTGTCAATACAGTGGTCAACCGAGAAGGAAGGCTTGTCGGCTATAACACCGATGGACCAGGTTTTCTAAAAGGGTTAACCGCCCATTATCCTCAGGCTGCCGGAAAAAAAGTTTTGATCATCGGGGCTGGCGGGGCGGCAAGAGCTATCTATTTTACCTTGGCAAAGGAAAACCCCGCAGCAATCGATATTGCCAATCGGACGGTGGACAAAGCACAGAAATTAATCGAAGAGTGTCCATACACAAACGAATCAAGGGCCTATTCCTTGTATGAAGCGGAAAGTCAGTTGGAAAACTATGATTTAATTATCCAAACAACGATGATCGGAATGGCACCGAAACTGGCTGAACAACCATTGGATTTAGTAAATCTCAAACAACAAGCGATGGTTTGTGATATCATTTACAATCCGTTGGAAACACAATTTTTACGGTATGCCAAACAAAAAGGTGCCATGATACAAAACGGCATTGACATGTTTGTGTTTCAAGGGGCATTGGCATTTGAAAAATGGACCGGAATCTTCCCGGACACAACCAGAATGAGAGAAATTGTTCTTAAACAATTAGGAGGAAAGTAATGTTAACAGGTAAGCAAAAACGTTTTTTACGGGCGAAAGCCCATCATATGGACCCGATTTTTCAAGTCGGAAAAGGCGGGGTTAACGAGAACATGATTAAACAAATTGCCGAAGCTCTCGAAGCAAGGGAATTGTTTAAGATTAGCGTGCTGCAAAACTGTGAGGAAGATAAAACTGTCGTTGCTGAGCAACTGGCAGAAGGTGCCGGCGCAGAGATTGTACAAATCATTGGCAATACGATTGTCCTTTATAAGGAGTCTGTCGAAAATAAGCAAATTACCCTTCCAAAGTAGGAGGCAGAGATGAAGAAAATCGGTATTTTAGGGGGAACCTTTGACCCGCCGCATTACGGTCATCTGTTAATTGCCAATGAGGTGTTAAACGCTCTTGGGCTTGACGAAGTATGGCTGATGCCAAATCGCGAACCACCGCATAAACAAAAATCACAAGCGGTAAGCAATGAGGATCGTTTGCGGATGCTCGAACTGGCTATCCAGGATCATCCTGATTTTAAAATTCAGCCGATTGAATTGGAACGGGAGGGGAAGTCCTATACCTTTGATACCATGACTCTGTTAATGGAACAATTTCCAGACCATCAGTTTTTCTTTATTATCGGGGCGGACATGATTGAATATTTGCCGAAATGGCATAGAATAGACGAACTGGTCAGACTCGTCCAATTTGTCGGAGTTGAGCGGCCGAATTATAGTCATCAAACCGATTACCCCGTTCAATATGTTGACGTACCTGCCTTCGATGTATCATCAAGCATGATCAGAGACAGGCTTAGAAAAGGGAAGACAGTCAGGTATTTAATAGCCGATTCAGTATTACGGTATATCGAGGAGAAGCATTTATATGGAACGTGAAACAGCATTGCAGCTCGTCAAACCACAATTGACTGAGCACCGCTACCAGCATACCCTCGGGGTGATGGAAACAGCCATCGTGTTAGCTAAGGCATACGGTGCGGATGTAAAGAAAGCCGAATTGGCGGCAATCTTTCATGATTACGCCAAATTCCGGCCAAAGGAAGAGATGAGGGAAATTATTTTGAGCCAGGGTTTTCCGGCCGACCTGCTTGACTATAACGCCGAGCTTTGGCATGCACCTGCAGGAGCCTATCTGGCAAAGACGGAAGCTGGGATTTCCGACCCGGAAATATTATCGGCAATCCGGTACCATACATCCGGAAAAGCGAGGATGTCCCTGCTAGAAAAAATAATTTATTTGGCAGACTATATTGAACCGGGACGTCATTTTCCCGGAGTAGACGAAGTCAGGGGAATGGCTGCTGAAAATTTGGACCGGGCCCTGTTAAAGTCGGTGCAAAATACAATTATGTTCTTGATGAAAAAGAATCAACCAGTCTATCCTGAAACGTTTCATACGTATAATGATTTAATCCGAAATGGAAGGATTGATTAAATGGAAAATCAGAAGTTATTAAAAATGGCTGTAAAAGCAGCGGACGATAAACGGGCGGAAAATATCATTGCGTTAAATATGAAGGGGATTTCTTTAATTGCCGATTATTTTGTCATTTGTCACGGTAACTCAGATAAGCAGGTTCAAGCAATCGCCAGGGAAATTCGCGAAAAGGCACACGAGAATGGCTATGATGTAAAAAGGATCGAAGGGTTTGACGAGGCAAGATGGGTACTGATTGACATTGGCGATGTAGTTGTCCATGTGTTCCATCGCGATGAACGTAGCTATTATAATCTGGAGCGCCTATGGGGCGATGCACCGCGGGAAGATATCCTCAGCGAATTAAATACATGACCACATACGAGCATTTCGCCTATTTATATGATGAACTGATGAAAGATGCCCCTTATGATCAATGGGTTCAATACGTCAAGGAAACGCTGGGGAAATATCAAATGAACCGATCATCAGGAGAGCCCTTCCAGCTTCTTGATTTGGCCTGCGGAACGGGAGAACTTTCCACTCGCTTTGCCAAAGAAGGGTTCCACGTAACCGGAATCGATTTGTCTGCCGATATGCTGGCGGTTGCACAGGCAAAGGCCGAGGATGCAGGTGTCAGGATTCCATTTTATGAACAAAATATGGCTGAGTTTGAAGTGCCTGCCCTATTTGATGTTATCGGCATTTTTTGCGACTCCCTCAATTATCTTCAGACCGAAGAAGAGGTTAAGGATACTTTCGGGCAAGCTTTTTTGTATTTAAAGTCTGGTGGACTTCTGATTTTCGATGTCCATTCGATTTTTAAAATAACCCAAGTATTTATCAATCAGACATTCGCCTTAAATGATGACCATATCGCTTATATTTGGAACAGCTTCCCCGGTGAGGAAGCCAACAGTGTTGAGCACGAGTTAAGTTTTTTTGTCCTGGATGAACGTTCCGGTAAGTATGACCGGTATGATGAGCTCCACTTTCAACGAACATTTACGATCCAGCATTATTCCGAGTGGCTGACAGAAGCGGGCTTTGAGATTTTAGAGGTTAATGCGGATTTTGAGCATAGTCCGCCGCAAAACCATTCTGAACGGATCTTTTTTATCGCCCAAAAGAAATAAACCATCTTTTTTTAAAAAAGATGGTTTTTTGTATAGAATTTAGGAGGAATTTGTAGAAAAAAGGCGAATTATTGTTTAGAGAATTGCAAGTCAATATGGTCCAAATCTTCTTTGAACTTGGCGTGCGTTGCCTGAAACAGGTGTTGGAATACTTCCCCAAGTTCGTTCTCAAATACTTTTATCCCTTCACCGGTAATGCCGCCCTTTACACATACCTTTTCCTGGAGCGACGGAAGGGTGTAATGACCTTGCTTTAATAATTCCCCAAGACCGACAATCATTTCGCTTGCAAGAATGGTAGCGGTTTTTTCATCAATTTCGGTCTCCTTAACCGCACCCTTAATAAATGCCTGCAGCAAATAACTGAAAAAGGCTGGCCCGCAGCTGACGATATCGGAAGCGACCCTCGTAATATTTTCTTCTATGAAAACAGGCACAGACATTTTGGACATTAAACTTTCGAGTTCCTTTCGCCAATATCCTGAACAATTTTCTCCATAGGTAATTAATGAGACTCCGGCCAGTGCCCGGTTTGTGATACTTGGAATGATCCGGGCTACGGAGCTGGATACTTTGCTCTCAATATGATTTGTACTGATGGGGCTTGTAATCGTAACAAGGCATTTACTTTTGGTTAAATATGGATTGATTTGATCGATAATTTTAAAAACATCCAGCGGTTTTACGCATACAAATATCAAATCGGATTGAGCCGCAACTTCCATCGCATTTGCCCCAACCCTGAGTTCGGAATATTTATCTTTTAGCAGCATTGCTTTCCCAATCGTACGATTTGTAATCATCATGGATGAGGGAGAAACAGCTTTGCCATCAAGGAAAGCCTCCACCAAAATTCTTCCCATATTACCGGTTCCGATGATTCCTACCTCCATGATTCAACCCTCCTTCACATCCCGGTTTCTTTTATAACAATATGAGCTATGTAAGTAAAATATACCATTTGAAAGGATGAGCAAGTTGAAAGACTGGTTACTGGAACACAAGTACTATCTTGCCGCTGCGGTCCTGATCGCGATTGGGGGTTATTATTTATACAATAATAATCCTGTCACTCCAGTTCCCGGGCAAGCCTTGGGAATGGAACAAAAGCTTGAAAAGGTACCGAATAACAAGGCAGACCCATTATCCGAGGAGCAATCAGCAGATGCAAAAGAATTCGAAATCATTATGGTGGATATTAAAGGGCAAGTAAAAATGCCGGGTGTTTACAAAGCTGATGAAGGGGAGCGGATTATTGATCTTATCAGTCGAGCAGGGGGTTTAACGGAACTGGCTGACCAGACACAGGTGAATTTTGCCGAGCATGTCGTGGATGCCATGGTGATCTACATCCCTGCGATTGGGGAAGCCGGAAATGCCGCGGCGGGCTCGAATGGTGGACAACCGATGCAGGTTACGGGCGGACCAAGCCAAGGTCAAGGTAAAATCAATCTCAATAAAGCCGATGAAGGGGAGCTGCAAAACCTCCCGGGGATTGGTCCTGCAAAGGCGGCAGCGATTATTGAGTATCGTTCAACAAGCGGTCCTTTTAAAACAGTTGAGGATTTAAAGAATGTGACCGGAATCGGTGAGAAGACCTTTGAAAAACTAAAGGATTTGGTTGTCGTGAAATAAATTCCTCATTGACCGGATGGACAAGCCACATTAAACTAAACAGAAAGAACCTGCGAGGGAGAGTTAAACTATGGAGCGAATTTCTTGGGATCAATATTTCATGGCACAAAGCCATTTACTTGCACTGCGCAGCACATGCACGCGCCTGACAGTCGGCGCTACCATCGTAAGGGACAAACGGATTATTGCAGGCGGCTATAACGGCTCTATTGCTGGTGGCGATCATTGTATTGATAAGGGGTGTTATGTGATTGACCATCATTGCGTGCGTACGATTCATGCCGAAATGAATGCACTCTTGCAATGTGCAAAGTTTGGCGTCCCAACGGATGGTGCCGAAATTTATGTTACCCATTTCCCGTGTTTGCAATGCTGTAAGGCTCTTATTCAGGCAGGAATTAAGACTGTTTATTATGCTGCGGACTATAAAAACCATCCGTATGCGCTTGAATTATTCCAGCAAGCAAATGTGAAATTGGAAAAAGTTGAATTGATTGAACAGGTAATTGATTTTCGGGGTCTCAATCATTAAAAGGCCGCGCTGGTTACATGACCGGCGCTGGTTCCATCCCTCACAATATGGAGAAAAAAAACATGGCTGGAAAATACTTTTATTTTGCTGTTGCCGCACTGTTGGCGGTGTCAGCATCCCTAATTAAAATTGCCCCATTTTTACTGCTGCTGATTTTTTATCTTTATCTTTTAATTACATACAAAAGCTTAACGCTGCAACAATTTTTAGTTCTTATGTTAACGTTTGTTTGTTTTTTTGCTATTGGGTATCAAGCGGGAAAGAACAATCACAGCGTTCTTCCCAACGATTCCACGACATTTACCCTCGAATACAGCCAAGAACCCAAAATAGATGGTGACTTACTGCAAATCCAAGCTAAAGAGATAGCTTATAACGAAAACCTCCTTGTCCGATATAACATCAAATCCCAACAAGAACAAGCGGCGTTAAAAGCCCAGTCTTTTTATGGCATGGCCTGTCGTGTTTCAGGCAAAATGAAATTGCCTAGAATCGCCAAGAATCCGAATGGTTTTGATTATCGGCGGTATCTTGCGACAAAGGAAATATATTGGATCATCGAAACCGACCGAAATCCCTTGGAAAATTGTGTGGCGGCTGCGAAAAGTAATCCGGTCATCACTTTTAAACTATTACGATTGAATGGGATTCGTTATCTGGAAAATAACTTTCCCCCGGAGATTGCCTCATTATCCGCCGCATTAATTTTTGGGGATAGGAGCTTGCTTGACCCGGATGTGCTGGGTGATTACCAGGAGACAGGCATCGTCCATTTGCTGGCCATTTCCGGTCTTCATGTTTCGTTACTTATCGCAATGATATTCTATTTGGGGATACGAATGGGATTAACCAGACAGTTTATGGGCAATTTCCTACTTATCCTTTTGCCTGTCTATGTTATTTTGACAGGCGCTTCTCCCTCGGTTATTCGCGCTGCATTGATGATCTTTCTTGTGTTATTGACGGAAAAGTGGAACGGGAGGCTTAGGCTGTTACCGATTGATGCAATCAGCATTGCATGTCTGCTTTGTCTAGCAATTAACCCGTTATACCTTTTTGATGTCGGTTTTCAGCTGTCCTTTTCGGTAAGTTGGGCGATTATTTTGTCGGTTGGGCACCTCCTAAAGCATTATGAAAAACTTGGTGCAATGTTAGCTGTCTCGGTCGCATCACAACTAGCAGCATTTCCTTTTCTGCTTTATCACTTTTTCGAACTTTCGTTGATTGGCATTTTTGCCAACTTATTATACATTCCACTATTTTCCTTTGTTTACCTTCCAGGCTTATACATCCTGTTTTTTCTTCAGCTTTTATTTGATAAAACTCCGTTCATCCTAAGCGCGATTTTTGTAAAAATCATAAATATGTTTGACAAGCTTATTGCTGTCATTGCCAATTTGGATTTTGCCGCCTTCACTCCGGGTAGGCCAAATCTGTGGCTGCTAATAATCTACCTAATCCTGATCTGTGCCATCTTTCTTGTTTGGGAAACAATGTTTGTCTCCTAAAAATAAAAAATATTTGCTTATCTTTGTTATTTGCCTGTTTTTTATTCAGCCTGCCTGGAACTGGTTTTATCCATATGGTGAAGTTACGATGATTGACGTAGGGCAAGGGGATAGCATCTTGATTGATTTGCCTCAGCGGAAAGGTACCTATTTGATTGACACCGGCGGTACTCTGGAATTCAATGAGGAACAATGGAAAAGGCGGGCAAAACCATATGAAGTGGGAAGGGATGTCGTTGTACCTTATCTAAAGGGAAAAGGAGTCACAATGATTGATAAGCTGATCCTTACCCATGGTGATATGGACCATATTGGCGGTGCGCTTGCCGTTTTACAAGAAATTAAAGTAAGACAGATTTTGCTGCCTGACGTAACGCAGTCATCGCAAATGGAACAAGCGATTATTAAAGAAGCAAAGCTTCAGGAAATTCCCGTGGTATTTGTATCCAATGGATATAAATGGGGGAGTGATGAAGGTTCATTTTATATACTCGCCCCAGAACAATCTTTTGAAGGGGAAAGAAACAGCGGGTCGGTTGCTATTGCTGCTGAAATCGGGGGGCTCAGCTGGTTTTTTGGCGGCGATTTGGATCAAGCGGGGGAAGAGAGAATTATAAAAAAATACCCCCATTTACAGGTTGATGTTTTGAAAGCCGGCCATCATGGCAGCAGGACATCAAGTGCTGGCTCATTTATACATCAATTGCGGCCAAAGATTGCGCTCATCTCAGCCAGGGAGAACAACCGGTTTGGACATCCTCATCAGGAGGTATTAACCCTCCTGGGGGATCAGAAGACGATGATTTATCGAACGGATAAAAGCGGGGCAATAACCTACAGATTTTATCATACGGAAGGAACCTTTATCCCTTATCTTCCATAGTATATAGAGAATTAAAAAGAGGCTGCCGGTATCGGCAGTCTCCTTGAGTAAACCATATGTAGCCAAATATTAAGAACCAATCAGCTTAATGACTGTTGCAATTATAAACATAGTGGCAAAAAAACCAAAAGAAACGATAAATCCAACCCCTGAATCAATTGCATCGTTCCGCTTACTTTGCAAATTCTTTTCAAATTCGTTCACAGTCTACCCCTCCTATTTCACAATATAGTATAAGCTATTCTCTTGAAAAAATCCAGCACGCCTTAAATTGCTTTTCCTCTGTTGACAAGTGTTGTCAAAATAGTTTGACTAACTAACGGCTACAATAAGTTTACAGATGATTCCCGCCTGATAATATGAGTTCCTAGGGCAAATATTGCAGGCGTTTATTATAGATCGGGAGTTGGCACTATGGCGACAGTTGTCAATTCCCTTTTACTACTTGTCAAACGCCTCTAGCTTCATTACGATAATAAGGAGTGAAGTAAAGGGAGCGCTGAACAATGGTTATGGACATATGGAAAAAAATAAAACAAAAAAATATCGCTTCTGTTTATTTATTATATGGGACGGAAGCTTTTTTAATCAATGAAACGAAGCAGTTAATCCTCAACCAGGTTCTCAATGAGGACGACCTGGACTTTAACTTTTCCGCTTATGATTTAGAGGAGACCCCAATTGAAGCGGCAATCGAGGATGCCGAGACTTTTCCGTTTTTGGGTGAGAGGAAAGTCATTTTTCTACATAATCCCGTGTTTTTGACCGCCGAAAAGACCAAGGAAAAGGTCAATCACAATATATCCAGGTTAGAAACCTACATAAAAGAGCCTGCACCGTATACGGTACTCGTTCTCTCGGCTCCATATGAGAAATTGGATGAGCGGAAGAAAATCGTAAAGGAACTGAAACGGCAGGCAGAAGTAGTAGAAGCGAAAAAATTATCAGAGCCTGAATTGAAAAATTGGGTGAAGGATCGGGCAAAAACAAATGGCATCGACATCCATCCTGACGCGATTGAACATTTACTGGCCCTTGTCGGGACAAATTTGTTTATGATTTCAAGTGAGCTGGAAAAACTGGCACTATATGCCGCCGATGAAAAACAAATTGATGTTGAACTTGTTGATAAACTTGTTGCCAGGTCACTGGAACAAAACATATTCACCCTGATAGAAAAGGTTGTCCAGCGTAAGCTTGATGAGGCATTACGGATCTATTATGATTTGATCAAGCAAAATGAAGAGCCAATCAAGATTTTGGCCTTGCTTGCAGGACAATTTAGGCTTATTTACCAGGTAAAAGAATTGTCCAGACGCGGCTATGGACAGCAGCAGGCGGCCGGATTATTAAAAACTCACCCGTTTCGTGTCAAGCTTGCTCTTGGCCAGGCGGCAAAATTTACCGATCAAGAACTATCGAAAATCATGAATTACCTTGCTGAAGCCGACTACAAAATGAAAACAGGCGGAATGAATAAATCCTTGCTGGTTGAAATGCTTCTGTTCCGGCTGAATAAATAAAAAAACGATTCCTGCTCGAGGAATCGTTTTTTTTAGCCAATAAGAAAGGATAAAATTTTAGCAAATTTTATCCTTTCTAAACGCATAAATTCAACTACGTCTCTGTCTTCGTCCTATCGGACTCGCCAATCGACGAGTTTTCATTTATTACAAAGCGTTAATTTTTTTCATTAGGCGAGCTTTTTTACGAGCAGCAGCATTTTTGTGGATAAGACCTTTTGCAGCTGCCTTGTCCAAATTGCTTGCAGCAGTTGCATAAGCTTCCTTCGCAGTAGCAGTATCGTTAAGAGTAACTGCAGCTTCAGCCTTCTTAACAGCAGTACGCATAGCAGACTTCGCCATTGTATTTTGAGCATTTTTAGCTTCGTTAATTTTTACACGCTTGATAGCAGATTTAATGTTAGGCATTAATTTCACCTCCTGTAAAGAATCGAGAATCGAGACTATATGAACTCGACTAAACAATCATTCACAATTTAATTGCAACAAGAGATATTTTATCAAACAGAACCCCAGATTGCAATACATTATTAGGTTACTTATTTTTCGGGTGCATGTTTTATTGTAATCAGGGAAAAATTAGGAAATAGTTTCTATTTTTCATAGGAGTGATGGTAAATGAATGAATCGATCGACTTAAGCATGTACTCTGTCAGGACTGACTTGGCGATTGAAGCAAGAGAGATGGTGCTGCAGCAGTCAGTTGACCAGGAGGAAAATCTTTCTCAGATTGAAGGCGTCATCATAAAAGAAAAAGATGTAGATGATATTAAAATTTCCCTAGTGGAAGTGACGAAACAAGGAGAACAACAGCTTGGCAAAAAGGCTGGAAGGTATTTAACTCTGGAAGTGCAGGGGATTCGCAAGCAAAATACCGATATACAGCAAAAGGTTCAAGAGGTGTTTGCCCGAGAATTTGCCCATTTTGTTGAGGGAGCCGGAATTAAAAAAACAGATTCCTGTTTGGTTGTCGGCCTAGGGAACTGGAATGTCACTCCGGATGCTCTCGGCCCGATGGTTTGTGAAAACCTGCTCGTTACCCGGCACCTGTTTGAACTCCAACCTGAGAATGTGGAGGAAGGTTACCGCCCTGTCAGTGCTTTGGCACCAGGGGTGATGGGGCTGACCGGAATTGAAACGAGCGATATCATCTTTGGTGTTGTTGAAAAAACCAAACCCGATTTTGTTATTGCCATCGATGCGCTTGCATCCCGCTCCATTGAACGGGTAAATTCGACCATCCAAATTTCCGATACTGGCATCCATCCGGGTTCGGGGGTCGGCAATAAACGAAAAGAACTAAGTAAGGATACATTAGGGGTTCCGGTCATCGCAATCGGTGTTCCGACCGTTGTCGATGCCGTATCGATTACTAGTGATACGATTGATTTCATTTTAAAGCATTTTGGCAAGGAAATGCGGGAAGGGAATCGTCCGTCACGGGCGCTTGCCCCGGCAGGACTGACTTTTGGCGAAAGGCGAAAACTTACCGAGGAAGACCTCCCGGAAGAAAAGCATCGAAAAACCTTTCTTGGCATTGTCGGTACGCTGCCTGATGATGAAAAAAGAAGACTCATTCAGGAAGTGCTGGCGCCGCTTGGGCATAATCTGATGGTTACCCCGAAGGAAGTCGATGTATTTATCGAAGACATGGCGAACCTGATTGCAAATGGACTGAATGCCTCCCTGCACAGCTCGATTGACCAGGACAACGCTGGCTTCTACACAAGATAAACCATACAGGGTCTATTTTTAAAAATAATAGACCCTGTTAAGAAATGGTTCTACCAACTCTAGTAACCTCATATGATTTACTAGAATCCTGAGTGTGAGGTGGAACCATGAAAACAAAAACGTCGGGAACTTTTATAATGGTCCAGGGGACAACAGTACTGAAGCTAATGACAGCCATTTTTATATTTATGCTTTCCATTTTTTCCATCAGCGGGCTATTAACCTCGTTAAAGCCACAATATCGGCTATCATCCGCATCTGTCAATCAAGCAGCAACAAAGGTCAACGGTGAATTGCTGTATCAATTGATGGGCTGGGAGAACCACCATTTCTTGAAGGCAAAGCCGGATTTTACCTTCCCGACCATGACCAATCTAATTTTTAAGCTGTCCAGCAATATTAATCTGGATGATCCCCGCAGTTTACTAGGCAGGGAACTTCCCGGGTTTTATGAGTTTGATGGAAAAATTCTGGTTGCCGGTGAGGGGACAAACTATACGAATATGCCGATTGAATCCTCGCCGCCGCTTGAAATCATGCAGGCAGAGCGAGAGGCTGCCTTGCAGAACCTGGAGGGCCTGGATCAACCGGCGGATCAAAATCCGTCACCTGCACCCAATCAGACAACCGGGGACCGTAAAGTTGTCTATGTTTACTTTACGCATAATCGGGAATCCTATTTACCATACTTGAAGGGTGTAACGAATCCTAATCTGGCCTATCATTCGCAAATTAATGTCACCAATATCGGGGACCAGTTAAAGGCCAGCCTAGAGCAGAGGGGAATCGGAACCCATGTAGATAAAACCGATGTTCAAGGGAATTTAAATAAAAAGGGGTTAACATACCCTAAATCATATCAGGAATCGCGTGAAGTGGTCCAGGCAGCAATGGCTTCCAATCGTGATTTGCACTATTTCTTTGATATTCACAGAGATTCAAAACGAAAAAATGATACAACCATTTCGATTAACGGTCAGGCTTATGCAAAACTTGCATTTGTCATCGGCGGGAAAAATCCGAATTATGAAAAAAACGCTGAACTGGCTAGAGAATTACACAAATTATTAGAGAAAAAATATAAGGGATTAAGCAGGGGAGTAATGGTTAAGCCAGCCGGATCTGGAAATGCAGTTTACAATCAAAACCTCTCGGAGAATGCCATTTTAATTGAATTTGGCGGCGTTGACAATACGTTCGAGGAATTGAACCGTTCTGCAGATGCGCTTGCCGATGTATTCAGCGAATTTTACTGGCAGGCGGAACAGGTAAACAAAGACGTGGAGCAATCATCAGATAATCAATAGAAGTTAGGTGGATACCCATGAAGATGTTCATGCTAAAAAGCATTGTAATTGCAGCGCTGATGTTTATCGCGGTGTTAACCGGGATGGAATTGGCGAATAACGGCATCCATAAAATGAAGGGATACGATGACCCCAACTTTCAAAATGCGGTATCCATCAATGAAAATGGCCAACAATTGAATGCGACTTTTTTAGGCGATGAAATCACTAGCCACGATCTTGAAGCGAAAAAGAAGAAGTTGGAAGAAATCAGTGCCTATAATTTCTTTTCCTCGATGGGGAAGAAAATGTCTGAAGGGTTAACGACTGCTTCGGAAAAATTGATAGAACTGATAACAGATTAAAAACTGGGCGGTACCAAAAAGGTGCCGCCTTTCGAAATTGTCTAGCTTCAGCGCCTAGCCCCTCGAGGACATAAGTCAATCCGTCATGAAGGTTAAAAAGCAACCTTCCTGCCGGCTCGCCTTATGCTTGTCGGGGCTGAACAAGGCGCTTCCGCTTTTCGATTTTAATTGAATCTTGTTTTTCCTACTGTTATAATCAAAAATAGTTTTACGTGCGTGGACGTAAGTCTAGTAGGAGTGAACGACATGAACAGAGAAGAAAGATTGAAACGGCAATCGAAGATTAGGAACTTTTCGATCATTGCCCACATTGACCATGGAAAATCAACATTGGCCGACCGGATCCTTGAAAAAACCAATGCCTTATCATCCCGTGAAATGAAAGAGCAGCTTTTGGATTCAATGGATCTAGAAAGAGAGCGCGGCATAACGATAAAGTTAAACGCTGTCCAATTAACCTATAAAGCAAAAGACGGGGAAGAATATATTTTTCATTTAATCGACACGCCGGGACACGTCGATTTTACTTACGAGGTATCCCGAAGCCTTGCTGCTTGTGAAGGAGCGGTTTTGGTGGTCGATGCTGCGCAGGGGATCGAGGCACAGACGCTGGCGAATGTCTATCTTGCACTTGATAACGACCTTGAAATCTTGCCAGTTATCAATAAGATTGACCTGCCAAGCGCTGACCCTGAACGTGTGCGTAATGAAATTGAAGATGTAATCGGTTTAGATGCTTCGGAAGCTGTATTAGCTTCTGCGAAAGCGGGAATCGGGATTGAAGACATTCTTGAACAGGTGGTAGAGAAAGTTCCTGCACCACAAGGCGATCCTGAAGCACCATTAAAAGCGTTGATTTTCGATTCCTTATATGATGCCTATCGCGGTGTGGTTGCGTACATTCGTGTCGTTGAAGGCACCGTTAAAGCGGGCGATAAAATAAAAATGATGGCGACAGGAGCGGAATTTGAAGTAACTGAAGTTGGAGTTTTTACGCCAAAAGCTACCCTTCGTGATGAATTATCAGTTGGTGATGTCGGCTTTCTTACCGCTGCCATTAAAAATGTCGGAGATACCCGTGTCGGTGATACGATTACGAATGCAAAAAACGGTGCTACAGAGCCGCTGCCAGGCTATCGGAAACTAAACCCGATGGTTTATTGTGGGCTATATCCGATTGATACCGCAAAATTTAACGACCTGCGGGAAGCACTTGAAAAGCTGCAATTAAATGACTCCGCCTTGCAATTTGAACCAGAGACCTCACAAGCATTAGGCTTCGGGTTCCGCTGTGGCTTTTTAGGTCTGCTTCATATGGAAATTATTCAGGAGCGGATTGAGCGGGAGTTTAAGATTGATTTAATTACGACGGCACCAAGCGTTATTTATCATGTGCATATGACAGATGACACACAAATTAATGTCGATAACCCTTCCAATATGCCGGACCCGCAAAAAATTGACCGGGTAGAAGAGCCATATGTCAAGGCAACCATGATGTCGCCGAATGATTATGTTGGAGCGATTATGGAACTTTGCCAGCAAAAGCGTGGAATTTTCATTGATATGCAGTATCTCGATGAAAATCGTGTCAGCATTATTTATGAGATCCCATTAGCGGAAATTGTCTATGATTTCTTTGATCAATTGAAATCAAGTACAAGAGGTTACGCTTCATTTGATTACGAATTAATCGGTTATAAACCATCAAAATTGGTTAAAATGGATATTTTATTGAATGCGGAAAAAGTTGACGCATTAAGCTTCATTGTCCATAGAGATTTCGCTTATGAACGTGGAAAAATCATTGTTGAAAAACTAAAGGATCTCATTCCGAGGCAGCAATTTGAGGTTCCAATTCAAGCAACGATCGGCACAAAAATTGTCGCCCGTTCATCAATTAAAGCAATGCGGAAAAACGTTCTGGCCAAATGTTATGGCGGTGATATTTCCCGTAAACGCAAATTGCTTGAGAAGCAAAAAGAAGGTAAAAAGCGGATGAAACAAGTCGGTTCCGTTGAGGTACCACAAGAAGCTTTCATGGCCGTGTTAAAAATGGACGATAACAATACAAAAAAACAGTAACAGGACTGGAGGTTAGGGAAGCTGAAACAATGGCAGACCCTGCCTCTTTTTGTTACAAGTAAAAGCAGGTGTAACGGATGATTAAAGCGGCATATCTTCATATTCCTTTTTGTGAGCATATTTGCCATTATTGCGATTTTAATAAGGTGTTTTTAAAAGGTCAGCCTGTTGATGAGTACTTACAGGCAATGCAACAAGAAATGAAACAGACACTTCAGCGCTATCCAACAACCGAATTGGAAACAATTTTTGTCGGTGGCGGCACTCCTACTTCTTTAGATGAAAAGCAGCTTTACAGTTTTTGTGAAAGTATTAATCGCCAACTGCCGCAATCAGAAAATCTGGAATTTACGTTTGAGGCCAACCCCGGTGATTTATCAAAGGATAAATTACAAATATTAAAGGAGGCAGGAGTAAACCGCTTGAGCCTCGGCGTCCAAACCTTCAATGACAAGCTGTTGGAAAAAATCGGCCGCGTCCACCGGGCAAAGGATGTTTTTAAGACAATTGAATTGGCAAAGTCCGTCGGATTCAAAAATATCAGCATTGATCTGATTTATAGCTTGCCAACTCAAACTTTGGAGGATTTCAAACAAACAGTAACTACTGCCTTTTCGTTAGATATTCAACATTTTTCGGCGTATTCCTTAATCATAGAGCCAAAAACGGTTTTTTATAACCTGATGAAAAAAGGCAAGCTTCCGACACCTGGAGAGGATATCGAGGCGCAAATGTATGAACTGGTGATGGAAGAGATGGAAAAACGCGGCTTTCACCAATATGAAATCAGCAATTTTTCTATCCCTGGATATGAAAGCAGGCATAACCTGACGTATTGGAATAATGAACATTATTATGGCTTTGGTGCGGGCGCACATAGCTATTTGAATGGGTTTAGGCGCTCAAATATCGCTCCGGTGAAAAAATACATCGACCGGATTACCGGTGGGGAACTGCCAGTCCTTGAAGTAAATTCCGTATCAACGGCAGAACAAATGGAAGAGGAGATGTTCCTGGGTTTGCGTAAGACGGACGGAGTTTCCGTTAAACACTTTATTGAAAAATTTGCACAAGACCCAGGCGAAATCTTTAAGAACGAAATAACAGACTTAGTCACCAAAGGATTGCTGGAACTGGAAGGAGACCGAATCCGCCTGACGAAAAGGGGCCGACTTTTGGGGAATGAAGTTTTTCAAGCATTTTTAGGGGTATCTAATTGACACCATCCCCTCTTATTTGATAATTTATTAATATAATTAGCACTCGTTTAAAGTGAGTGCTAACAGAGGTGATGAATGTTGTTAACAGATCGTCAATTGTTGATTCTTCAGGTTATTGTTGATGACTTTATTCGATCTGCGCAACCAGTCGGCTCAAGAAGCTTGTCGAAAAAAGAGGAAATATCATTAAGCTCGGCAACCATTCGTAATGAAATGGCCGATTTGGAAGAGATGGGGTTTATTGAAAAACCCCATACCTCTTCAGGACGTGTTCCATCGGAAAAAGGTTATCGATATTATGTAGACCATTTACTCTCGCCTCAAGTGTTGAATAACCAGGATATCTCGATTATTCAATCTATTTTTGCAGAGAAGATTTTTGAATTTGAAACAATCATTCAGCGCTCTGCAAAGATTTTATCTGAGATGACAAATTATACGTCAATCGTTCTTGGTCCAGCTGTAAACGTGAATAAATTAAAGAAAATCCAAATTATCCCGTTGAATAAAGAAACAGCTGTCGCCATTCTTGTCACGGATACCGGTCATGTTGAAAACCGGACAGTTTCTTTACCAGCTTCAATGGATGCGGGTGATTTGGAAAAGACGGTTAACATTTTGAACGACCGTCTGTCTGGAGCGCCGCTTAGCGAACTGCATGATAAAATTTATAAAGAAGTGGCGATGCTGCTTAAACAGCATATTCATAACTATGATTTCATGCTGCACAATATTGCGGAGACCTTTAAAGTGCCGATCAGCGAGAAGCTTTTCTTCGCTGGGAAGACCAATATGTTAACCTTGCCGGAATTCCATGACATCGACAAGGTGCGCAATCTTTTTATGATGATTGACCAGGAAGAATGGATTTCCAACTTGATCAGAAGCAAATCGGCAGGAATAAACGTAAAGATTGGCAGTGAAAATGAAAATAGCGTGATGGAAGACTGCAGTTTGATTACCGCTACCTATTCTGCAGGAACGGAAAAGCTGGGAACGATCGCCATTTTAGGTCCCACTAGAATGGAATATTCTCGGGTAATCAGTTTATTGCAATTGTTAAGCAGGGATTTAACATCGGTTTTAACTAGGCTGTATCATTTAAAATAGAGCCGGTCATATTGATAAGGGTGAAATTTCTATTTCACCCTATTACCGTGAAAGAAAATAACTTATCAATTTTTTCCTTTAAGGGAGGTGAGTAAGTTGACGAAAGAAAAAAACTCCGCAGTGAATACTGAGGCAGAAGAAATTGTCAATAAAAATGGTGAACTTACTGAGGAAACAGCATCAAACGAAGGAATGTCCATCGACCAAGCCATTGAAGTTGAGGCTGAACAAAGCGATGCGACAGATGCTGCGACTGAAGAACTACAAAAAGAAATCCAACTGTTGCAGGGCAAGCTTGAAGAGGCTGAAAATAAATATTTGCGCCTGCATGCCGACTTTGATAATTTCCGCCGCCGTACCCGTTTAGACCAGGAAGCGGCAGAAAAATATAGAGCGCAGAAATTGGTGACCGATTTGCTGCCAGTCCTCGATAACTTTGAAAGAGCGCTTGTGATGGAGGCTGACAATGAACAAACAAAGGCATTGCTTCAAGGAGTGGAAATGGTTTATCGCAGCCTGTTGGAAGCTTTGAAAAAGGAAGGCGTAGAACCAATTGAGGCAGTAGGCAAAGAATTTGATCCACAGTTCCATCATGCCGTCATGCAAGGTGAGGATGAAAACTTTGGCCCTGGAGCAGTGATCCAGGAGTTCCAAAAAGGGTATTTATTAAAGGATCGGGTCATCAGACCATCAATGGTAAAAGTAAACCAATAAGGTTACATAATGTAGTAGGGAGGAAAAAGGAATGAGCAAAATTATTGGTATTGACCTTGGTACAACCAACTCCTGTGTGGCTGTACTTGAAGGCGGCGAACCTAAAGTAATTCCAAATCCGGAAGGTAACCGGACCACACCTTCTGTTGTGGCATTTAAAAATGGCGAGCGCCAAGTTGGAGAAGTGGCTAAGCGCCAGGCAATTACAAATCCAAATACGATTATGTCTGTTAAGCGTCATATGGGTACAACCCACAAAGAAGAGGTTGAGGGTAAACAATATACTCCCCAAGAAATTTCAGCGATTATTCTTCAATATTTAAAATCGTATGCTGAGGATTATTTGGGAGAATCTGTAACAAAAGCAGTCATTACGGTACCTGCTTACTTTAACGATGCGGAACGTCAGGCCACAAAAGATGCTGGTAAAATCGCCGGTCTTGAAGTGGAACGGATTATTAACGAGCCGACTGCTGCAGCACTTGCCTACGGTTTGGATAAAACCGACCAAGATCAAACAATCCTTGTTTATGACCTTGGCGGCGGTACATTTGACGTTTCCATTCTTGAACTTGGCGACGGTGTATTTGAAGTAAAGTCAACTGCAGGTGACAATCGTCTTGGCGGTGATGATTTTGACCAAGTCATTATTGATTATCTTGTTGACCAATTCAAAAAAGAAAATGGCATCGATTTAGCTCAAGATAAAATGGCTCTTCAGCGTCTGAAGGATGCGGCTGAAAAAGCGAAAAAAGACCTATCAGGCGTCAGCTCAACGCAGGTTTCCCTGCCATTTATTACAGCAGGCCCTGCTGGTCCGCTTCATATGGAGGTAAGCTTATCCAGAGCTAAATTTGATGAATTAACGGCTCATCTTGTTGAACGCACAATGGGACCTGTCCGCCAGGCACTGAGCGATGCCGGCATGACTTCTGCTGATCTTGATAAGGTTATTCTTGTCGGGGGTTCAACGCGGATTCCTGCTGTTCAAGAAGCGATTAAAAAGGCAACCGGCAAGGAGCCGCACCGCGGTGTTAACCCTGATGAAGTAGTGGCAATGGGAGCTGCGATTCAAGGCGGTGTTATCACTGGTGATGTTAAGGATGTTGTCCTGCTTGACGTAACCCCATTATCACTGGGAATTGAAACAATGGGCGGCGTATTTACGAAGTTAATTGACCGTAATACCACCATTCCAACATCTAAATCGCAAGTGTTCTCAACTGCAGCAGATAACCAAACTGCCGTTGATATCCATGTGCTTCAAGGCGAACGTCCAATGGCCGCAAACAACAAAACATTGGGCCGCTTCCAGTTAACCGATATCCCGCCAGCACCTCGCGGAATTCCGCAAATCGAGGTAACATTTGATATCGATAAAAACGGGATTGTCAATGTCCGTGCGAAGGATCTCGGTACAAACAAAGAACAGCAAATTACGATTAAATCTTCTACTGGTCTATCAGAAGAGGAAATCCAAAAGATGGTCAGAGAAGCAGAACTCAATGCTGAAGCTGATAAACAGCGTAAAGAAGAAGTTGAGCTTCGCAACGAAGCTGATCAGCTTGTCTTTACTACTGAAAAAACATTAAAAGACCTTGAAGGCAAAGTCGATGCTTCAGAAGTGGCAAAGGCAAACGAGGCAAAAGATGCTTTGAAGCAGGCAATCGAGAAAAATGACCTGAATGAAATCCGCACGAAGAAAGATGCTTTGCAGGAAATCGTTCAAGCTTTAACCGTTAAGCTTTATGAACAAGCCGCGCAACAATCACAAGCGCAGCAAGGCAACCAAGATGCTGGCGGTTCTGCCAAACACGATGACAATGTCGTCGATGCAGAATTTGAGGAAGTTAAAGACGATAAATAATTTCTAAATAGGTAATCGATGAAAAAGTCAAAGTCAGGCTAAAGGCTTTGGCTTTTTCATTGCTATCCCCCCCTATGGGTGTTAGAATAATCTTTATGTGAAAGATTCGGGAGTGGTAATCATGAGTAAACGGGATTACTATGAGGTGCTGGGGGTAAGCAAAAGCGCCTCAAAGGATGAAATTAAAAAGGCTTATCGCAAACTATCTAAACAATATCATCCAGATATTAATAAAGAGCCGGATGCGGCGGATAAATTTAAAGAAATCGCGGAAGCTTATGAAGTATTAAGCGATGACCAAAAAAAGGCGCATTATGATCAGTTCGGCCATGCCGATCCGAATCAAGGCTTTGGCGGTTTTGGCGGTGGTGGAGATTTTGGCGGCTTTGGCGGTTTTGAGGATATTTTCAATACCTTCTTCGGTGGCGGAGGAGGAGGTTCCCGGCGTAGGGATCCAAACGCTCCAAGACAAGGTGCAGACCTGCAATACACAATGACCCTTTCTTTCGAGGAAGCGGCGTTTGGCAAGGAGACTGATATTGAAATTCCGCGTGAGGAAACTTGTGAAACATGCCATGGATCCGGAGCCAAACCTGGAACGAAGCCTGAAACCTGTAAGCATTGCCAAGGGTCCGGCCAAGTAAGCGTCGAGCAGAATACGCCATTTGGCAGAATTGTGAACCGCAGAACATGCCATCACTGTAATGGAACAGGCAAGGATATTAAACACAAGTGTTCAACCTGTGGCGGGGCGGGCAAAGTGAAGAAACGCAAGAAAATTCATGTCAAAATTCCTGCCGGGATTGACGATGGGCAGCAGTTGCGCATGGCTGGACAAGGAGAAGCAGGCGTTAACGGCGGCCCTGCAGGAGACTTATATGTAGTTTTCCATGTCCGCGAGCATGAGTTTTTCGAAAGAGATGGCGATGACATTTATTGCGAGATGCCATTAACATTTGTCCAGGCCGCACTGGGAGATGAAATTGAGGTACCTACGCTGCATGGAAAAGTGAAACTTAAAATTCCAGCCGGAACACAGACGGGAACAAGATTCCGTTTAAAAGGCAAAGGGGTGCCAAATGTCCGCGGCTATGGTGTTGGGGACCAACATATTCAGGTTCGGATTATTACACCGACAAAGCTAAGCGACAAACAAAAGCAGCTACTGCGTGAATTCGCCGACATCAGCGGTTCAACACCGCTTGGTGAACACGAGGAGAGTTTTTTCTCAAAAGTAAAGCGCGCCTTTAAGGGCGAATAAGGATTGGGGCTGGCAAAATGAAGTGGTCCGAGATAAGTATCCATACAACGAATGAAGCGATTGAACCTATATCACATATACTGCACGAAGCCGGAGCGAGCGGTGTAGTGATTGAAGATCCATTTGAGTTGACAAAAGAAAGAGAAGATCAATTCGGTGAAATCTACCAGCTCAATCCGGATGATTATCCCGTGGAAGGTGTTATCGTTAAAGCCTATCTGCCGGTTAATAGTTTCTTGGGTGAAACGGTAGAAGCTATAAAAGAATCAATCAATAACCTCATCCTTTATGATATAGATGTAGGCTTAAACACCGTCACAATCAGCGAGGTAAATGAGGAAGAGTGGGCTACCGCCTGGAAGAAATATTATAATCCGGTTAAAATTTCCAATCGCTTTACGATTGTACCAACATGGGAAATCTATGAGCCTGTCAGCAGTGATGAATTAATCATTGAATTAGACCCGGGCATGGCTTTTGGAACTGGGACACACCCTACCACGGTGATGTGTATCCAAGCCCTTGAGAGAACGGTGAAACAAGGGGACAAAGTCATCGATGTCGGAACCGGGTCTGGCGTTTTAAGCATTGCTGCTGCCATGCTCGGGGCAAAAGAAATCCAGGCATTTGATTTGGATGAGGTCGCCGTAACCCAGGCGAAATTAAATATAAAGTTAAATAAAGTCAGTAATATTGTGACTGTATCCCAAAATAACCTTCTTGATAATGTGGAGGGAGGGGCTGCAGACGTTATTGTCGCAAATATTTTAGCCGAAGTCATCGTGAGATTTACCGATGATGCAGCTCGGGTTGTTAAACCAGGTGGATTCTTTATTACTTCCGGCATTATTCAACCGAAGAAAGACTTGGTTAAAGAAGCATTAATTGCTTCCGGTTTCGAAATTGTCGAAACAATCTTAATGGAAGATTGGGTTGCGATTATTTCTAAACGGTTATAATGATAGAGGCTTAAGGGGGGATAATTGGTCCCCTTTTTATTTTTTGCTTTCAATGTTTTCCTATCTCTAGTAAAATAAAGCGTAAAACGTTTAAGAGAGGGTGCAATTTTATGCAACGCTACTTTGTCCAACATCGGGCAAGCAATGGCTGTTTTTTCATCGAAGCCGAGGACCGTCACCATATTATTAAGGTTATGCGGATGGTGGTTGGTGATCAAATCATTTGTGTCGGTCCTGATGGAAAACAGGCCGTGTGCAAACTTGCAGAAATTACCGATGAAAGTGTTGTTGCTGAGGTTGTACAATGGAAAGAAGAGAATCCTGAATTGCCGATATCTGTGACCATCGCCAGCGGTCTTCCGAAAGGCGACAAGCTGGAATGGATTATTCAAAAGGGAACCGAGCTGGGAGCCCGAGAATTTATTCCGTTTGCCGGGGTCCGGTCGGTAGTCAAATGGGATGACAAGAAAGCGGCGAAAAAAATAGACAGATGGCAAAAAATTGCCAAAGAAGCCGCCGAACAGTCCCATCGGACGAGAATTCCCGATGTAAAAGCACCAGCAAGTTTTAAACAATTGCTTGCACTCGGCAAAGAGTTTGATTATAAATTGGCAGCTTTTGAAGAGGAAAGCAGGAACGGGGAAGCTTCCGCTTTTTCGGCCGTCCTAAAGCAAATGAAACAAGGTGAATCACTATTGCTAGTGTTTGGCCCTGAAGGCGGCCTGGCTGAAGCAGAGGTCGAACAGCTGCAGAACAATGGTTTTACCTTATGCGGCTTGGGTCCGCGCATTTTAAGAACGGAAACGGCACCGTTATACACACTGGCCGCCATTTCCTATCATTTTGAATTACTGAGGTGAGAAAAACAATGCCAACAGTTGCGTTTCATACATTAGGCTGCAAAGTGAACCACTATGAAACAGAAGCCATCTGGCAGTTGTTTAAGCAAGAGGGCTACGAGAGGGTGGACTTTGAATCCATTTCTGATGTATATATTATTAATACTTGTACTGTAACAAATACCGGCGATAAAAAAAGCCGCCAGGTGATTAGACGGGCTGTCCGGAAAAATCCGGATGCTGTCATTTGCGTAACTGGCTGTTATGCGCAGACTTCTCCTGCCGAAATTATGGCCATCCCTGGCGTTGATGTTGTTGTCGGGACACAAGACCGTATCAAAATGCTTGACTATATCGAGCAATATAAGCAAGAGCGCCAGCCAATTAATGGTGTCGGTAATATTATGAAAAACCGCGTTTACGAAGAACTTGATGTTCCTTCATTTACCGACAGAACTCGTGCCTCATTAAAAATCCAAGAAGGCTGCAACAACTTTTGTACCTTCTGTATCATTCCATGGGCACGTGGTTTAATGAGATCGCGTGATCCGAAGGAAGTCATCCGCCAGGCACAGCAATTGGTCGATGCAGGCTATCAGGAAATCGTCTTGACCGGGATTCATACAGGCGGCTACGGCGAGGATATGAAGGATTACAATCTTGCCATGCTGCTGCGTGATTTAGAAGCCCAAGTTAAGGGACTGGAGAGACTGCGCATTTCTTCGATTGAAGCAAGCCAAATCACCGATGAGGTCATTGATGTTATCAATCATTCCAATATTGTTGTGCGTCATCTTCATATTCCGATTCAGTCCGGTTCCAATACGGTTTTAAAGAGAATGCGCCGAAAATATACGATGGAATTTTTCGCAGAGCGCCTAGAGCGTTTGAAGGAAGTGCTTCCAGGCCTTGCGGTTACCTCCGACGTTATTGTAGGCTTCCCTGGTGAAACCGAGGAAGAATTTATGGAGACCTATAATTTTATTAATGAGCATAAGTTTTCCGAGCTCCACGTGTTCCCTTATTCGAAACGGACCGGCACTCCAGCGGCAAGAATGGATGACCAAGTGGATGAAGACGTTAAAAATGAGCGCGTACACCGCCTCATTACTCTCTCAGATCAATTGGCCAAGGAGTACGCTTCAAAGTTTGAAGGCGAAGTTCTTGAGGTCATTCCTGAAGAAGAATTCAAAGAATCGGAAACTCCTGGTCTGTATGTGGGCTACACAGATAATTACCTGAAGGTTGTGTTCCCAGCGTCTGGGGACATGGTTGGAAAAATCGTAAAAGTTAAAATCACCAAGGCGGGCTATCCGTACAACGAAGGCCAGTTTGTCCGGGTTGTTGAGGATACAGCGGCTGTTAAACAAGAAGTATTTACAAAAGAAGAAGCAGCGATTTAATTAAAAGGGTGCCACGTAACTATGTGGCGCCCTTATTTCGTTATTGGGTCCTTCGGTTGCGGTCATGGATAAACAAAATCATCTCGCCAAATTTTACGGCGAAAGGCAGGACCAGAAGTGAGGAAACGACATTAAATATAACGCTGATGTGTGCAAGCTGCACCTCTTTTCGTGCCGCCAAGAGCGGTGCATTCTCGGTCAGAAACGGAATTAGTGGTACAAATAACAGGACGCCGAATACGTTCAGCCAGACATGGGCGTAGGCTGCCAGTTTTGACTCTTTTCCTCCGCCAAACGAAGCAATCAAGGCGGTGATGCAAGTACCGATATTGGCCCCAAACACAATCGCAATCCCTGCATCCAATTGCAGCAGCCCTGCGGTCAAGAAGCCCATCGCAATCCCTGTCATCGCCGTGCTCGATTGAATGACCGAGGTAATGAACATCCCCGTCAACAAGCTCAACAAAATATTGTCATTAATCGAGAGGATAAATTGATGGATGACATTCATCGATGTTAACGGTTGGGCAAGCATTTCAAAACCTTTCATTGCTGTAAAAACAGAGGCAATCCCAAAAAGGAGCATCCCGATACTTCTTGCCTTCTTGTTGGGAAATAAAATGAGCGAAGCGCCAATAATTGCAAAAGGTACCAAGACTGCATCTATATTAAAGGTAATTAATTCCGTTTTAAAAGTAGTGCCGATATTGGTGCCTAGAATAATGCCGATTGATTGAGGAAAAGTCATAATTCTGGCAGAGATCAGCCCGATTGTTATCACCATTACAGCAGAACTGCTTTGCAAAAGAGCGGTAATAAGCGTCCCGGTAACCATTCCCTTTAACGGCGTACTGGTTAGCTTAATCAGCCATGTTTTCAATTTATTAGCGGATAAATTGAATAACCCAAACCTGATAATCGTCATTCCAAAAAGAAATAATAAAATGCAAAGAACAAATAATAATATGTACAGCATGTCTTAGGCCCCCCTGCAATCATTGTATGGCCTGATAGAATAGGACATGTCACATTCAATCAAAAATAACAGGATTGTGCATAAAAACTGAGTACAAAGTTCTAAGGATTGTGAAATACAGTTGACCTTGTATCAAGGTTATATTATAATTGCAAGGTACATGGATTGATGTAAGTGTGTTGTGTTTCGGAGGGAGGGAAAGAGGATGTCTAAAACCGTCGTTCGTAAAAACGAATCGCTTGAAGATGCTCTTCGTCGCTTCAAACGTTCTGTATCAAAAACTGGTACTTTGCAAGAGGCAAGAAAGCGCGAATTCTACGAAAAGCCAAGTGTAAAACGTAAGAAAAAGTCTGAAGCAGCTAGAAAACGTAAATTTTAAGAGGGTGTAATAAATGAGTCTTCTTGAGCGTTTAAATAATGACATGAAACAAGCGATGAAAAGTAAGGAAAAAGACAAACTCTCTGTCATTCGGATGATCAAAGCTTCCATGCAGAATGAAGCCATTAAGCTTGGCGTCAAGGAACTTTCCGAAGCGGATGAGTTAACAGTCCTTTCTCGCGAATTAAAACAACGCAAAGACTCCCTCCATGAGTTTGATAAAGCCGGTCGTGAAGACTTGGTTGAAAAGTTGCGTACAGAATTGACAATTGTTGAACAGTACATGCCGGAGCAGCTTTCTGAAGAGGAACTATCAGACATAGTGAAACAAACGATTGCTGAGGTCGGTGCAACTTCAAAAGCGGAAATGGGAAAAGTGATGTCTGCGATTATGCCAAAAGTTAAGGGCAAGGCAGATGGTTCACTTGTTAATAAATTTGTACAACAACACCTTTCATAGTATTCTGACACCTAAGATCGCGGGCAGCTTTGCCTGCGGTCTTTTAATTTACTGGATGAAACCTTTACAGGTCTCATCCGTAATACATAATACCGACCAAGAAAGGAGGGCCATTCATTGATTGAATTTCTAATTAATCCGATTGTTGTAACCGTTTTATTGTCAATTGCCGGTGTAGGTATTGTGCTGGAGTTGTTTTCGCCAAAATTCGGTCTTGCAGGCTTCATAGGTATAGGAGCATTGCTATTATTCTTTTATGGACATTTTCAGGCAGGTCTGGCTGGCTTTGGAACACTGGCATTATTTATTTCCGGGATACTCCTGATTTTCTTTGAATTTTTTCTCCCGGGGGCAGTTGCGGGAACACTTGGGTTCGCAGCCCTGATCTTAAGTTTTTTTATGGCGGGGGAAGACACCCTGCAAATGGGCGTTTCTATTTTGATTGCCATTTTAATCTCAATTGTTGTTTTCTTTATGATGATCAAGATTTGGGGGAAGAAACTGCTTCTTTTTAATAAAATGGTTTTATTTGATGTTGCCAAAAAAGAAGATGGCTATGTATCAAATGTAAATCGTACTGACCTATTGGGGAAAGAGGGCAAAGCACTAACGGTGTTGCGTCCATCGGGTACAGCTATCATTAAGAATGAACGAGTAGATGTGGTCAGCGAAGGAGATTTTATAGAAAAGGACACCAGAATAATAGTGATAAAGGTAGAGGGGCCGCGTATTGTGGTCAGAGAAGTAAACAAATAAGGAGGTTTTAATAAATGTTAGAAAGCGGAACCATTTTTATTTTGGCAGTTGTTGTCGTAGCATTAATTCTATTTGGTATATTATTGTCGTTTGTGCCGGTCATGCTGTGGATTTCGGCGCTTGCCGCAGGTGTAAGAATCAGCATTTTTACCTTAATCGGCATGAGGCTGCGAAGGGTTATTCCGGGCAGGGTTGTCAATCCGCTGATTAAAGCCCATAAAGCAGGATTAAAAGTAACGATCAACCAATTGGAAAGCCACTATCTTGCCGGTGGTAATGTGGACCGTGTCGTAAATGCATTGATTGCGGCGCACCGTGCCAACATTGAATTATCGTTCGAACGCTGTGCCGCCATCGACTTGGCCGGCCGCGACGTATTGGAAGCAGTTCAGATGAGTGTTAATCCAAAGGTTATTGAAACCCCGTTTATCGCCGGTGTGGCGATGAACGGGATTGAGGTCAAGGCGAAAGCGAGAATCACCGTTCGTGCCAATATCGATCGTCTTGTCGGTGGGGCCGGCGAAGAAACCGTAGTCGCCCGTGTTGGTGAAGGGGTTGTCTCTACCATTGGTTCATCAGACAGCCATAGCAAGGTGTTGGAGAATCCTGATCTCATTTCTCAAACCGTACTGGCAAAAGGATTGGATGCAGGGACGGCTTTTGAAATCTTATCAATCGATATCGCCGATGTTGATATTGGCAAGAACATTGGTGCCGAATTGCAGACTGAGCAGGCTGAAGCAGACAAGAAAATAGCCCAGGCAAAGGCCGAAGAACGCCGGGCTATGGCGGTGGCCCAGGAGCAGGAGATGAAAGCAAGGGTACAGGAAATGAGAGCAAAGGTAGTCGAGGCGGAGGCAATGGTACCACTGGCCATGGCGGAGGCCCTTAAATCAGGAAATATCGGCGTGATGGATTATATGAACTTTAAAAACATCTCCGCGGATACGGATATGAGAGGCTCTATCGGTAAAATGACAGGCGAGAAAAAGGACGGACAATAATCGAAAGAAGGGAGCGGTGAAGCATGGAAACACTGCTGTTCCTGATCATAATCGGGATTATTTCCACGATTTTCGGAAAGGGCAAAGGCAAGAATAATAAACCATTCCAAACGGGCAAACCGTTCACTGCCAATACCTTTGACGATTTAAAAAAGATTTTTCAAACTGAATGGCCAAATGAAACTGGAACTGAGTTAAAGGAAGTTATTGAAAAGGATAACTTCCCCAATAAGCATCAAAAGGCTAAACAAGAAATGGCCGACAGTCCAGCCAATCGGGCAAACCCGCAGCAAGTCGAAATGCCGCAAAGCAGAATTAATGACACTATCAAATATGCTGAAGAGGAACAGCCCGTTCGTTCCGAAAAACCCAATCCGGACACACTGATCAATGGAATCATTTGGGCTGAAATTCTGGGAGAGCCCCGTTCCAAAAAGCCTTACCTTGCAAAAAAAAGATAGGTATACACGGCCATTTCAATAGGTTCAAAATCGAAAAATATGTGCTAGAACCTCTGCTCATTTCATAAACATGAGATGAAAGGGGGTTCTTTTTTTATGGCAAAAAAATGGGGCCAGCGCATACGGAACTGGATGGCGAGCAATATGGATCTTCCTCAAGATGTCATAATGGATTTGCCCCGTATTACAATGATCGGACAAATCCACATCTACATCGAGAACCACCGCGGCTTGCTGGCGTTTACAGATAAAGAACTCCGTCTCCTGTTAAAACAAGGCCAATTATTAATAAAAGGAAATTCATTTGTTATCAAAACAATTTTACCTGAAGAGATTTTGCTCGAAGGAAAAATTGATGAGGTTTTATATTTAACTGAAAATCCGGGAGGAACGAAATGAAGAATCAGTGGTTGGAATTTTTATTTGGCTTTGTCACTGTAAAGGTAACCGGTAAAGGCATTGAGCGGTTTATCAATGTCCTGACCCGGAACGGTTTTTTTATTTGGCGGGTAAGACGGCATGGAACGGAGACAATCACCTTCAAAATGAGACTGGAAGAAGCGAAAAAAATCAGGCCCTATGTCCGCAATAGCGGGTGCAGAGTTTCCTTTTTGAGAAGGAACGGATTCCCCTTTTTATTGCGGAGAATGATGAAAAACAGCGGTTTTATGGTGGGGGCAGGGGTTTTTCTTCTGATCATCTTTTTATTGTCAAATGTGATTTGGGGAATCGAGATTAAGGGGGCAAAGCCTGCAACAGAATATAAAATCCGGCAGGAATTGGACAAGATGGGCGTTAAAATTGGCAAACTACAATTTTTTGTGAAAAATGTGGAAGGAATCCAACGGGGGTTAACCAATAGTATTGGTGAACTTACGTGGGTTGGTGTGGAATTAAACGGGACAACCTATCATCTACAGGTTGTCGAAAAGAATGAACCAAAAGCACCGGAAGTATTGGCACCACAAAATTTAATCGCAAAAAAGAAAGCAATTATCGTGAAAACTTTTGTTGAGGAAGGACAAAAAATGGTCGACACAAATGACCATGTTGAAGAGGGGCAATTGCTGGTATCAGGTGAAATCGGACAAGAGGGCAAAAATCCCAGGCAGGTTGCCGCGAAGGGCGAAATTTGGGGAGAAACTTGGTATAAGAGTCATGTGGAACTTCCATTTAAAACGAACTTTAAAACATATACCGGAAATGAAGAAGTGAAGCATTTCCTTTCCTTTGGAAAAGTTGAATTGCCATTTTGGGGATTTGGCAAAACTGAATTTAAGGAGTATGAAACGGAAAAGAATATATATAAGCTTCATTTTTTAAAATGGGAACTTCCCATCGCTTATATAAATAAAACAATCCGCGAGAGCGAAGTGCTCCCTCGTACCTATACAGAGAAGGAAGCGGAAGAAAATGCATTGGAATTGGCGAGAAAAGAAATAAAAAGCCAATTGGATGAGGATGCTATCTTTAAAGACGAAAAAATTTTACACAAGACAGTTGAAAATGGTAAAGTTATACTTGACATCCATTTTAAGATGATTGAAAACATAGCAGTCGGACAACCTATTCCCAAGGAGACTAATGAATGACAGAAAAGTTAACAACGATTAAAGTGCAGCTGGAAACCCCGGCAGAGGCCATCGCCCTATTGGGAAATGCTGATCAAAACTTGAAGATCATTGAAGAAGAGCTTGATGTTTCACTCATTACAAGAGGCGAATCCGTTAGCCTCAGTGGTGACGAAGACAGCGTCATCATGGCAGGTCAAATTGTCGACAAGCTAATGGCAGTAATCCGCAAGGGGATTAATATTAGCCAGAGAGATGTACTCTATGCGGTGCAAATGGCGCAAAAAGGCACTTTAGATTATTTTGAAAACTTGTATGATGAAGAAATTGGAAAAAATGTTAAAGGGAAAACGATTCGCGTCAAAACTCTTGGCCAGCGCCATTACATTCATGCCATAAAAAAGAATGATCTTGTCTTTGGCATCGGACCTGCCGGAACAGGCAAGACATATCTTGCGGTCGTGATGGCTGTCAATGCCCTCAAAAATGGCCAGGTAAATAAAATCATTTTGACAAGACCGGCTGTTGAGGCTGGTGAAAGCCTGGGGTTTTTGCCTGGTGATCTAAAGGAAAAGGTCGACCCATATTTAAGGCCGTTGTATGATGCACTCCATGATGTATTGGGTGCGGAACACACCGGCAGGCTGATTGAACGCGGGACGATTGAAATTGCGCCGCTGGCGTATATGCGGGGGCGAACCCTTGATGATGCTTTTGCGATTTTGGATGAGGCGCAAAATACGACCCATGCGCAAATGAAAATGTTTTTGACCAGACTTGGATTTGGCTCCAAAATGGTCATTACGGGGGACCGGACCCAAATCGATTTGCCGAAAGGGGCAAAATCCGGACTGGTTGAGGCGGAAGCCATTTTACGGGACGTTAATGGCATCTCATTTGTATTCCTGGAGCAAACTGATGTTGTCCGTCATCCGCTTGTCGGCCGAATTATTGAGGCGTACGAAAAGAAACCAAGTCTTTAACTGAACGAATGTAGGCTTTGGGATAAACCAAATTTAAAGGTTTATCCCATTTTCATTTCATAAATTATGGAGGGTTCCGTCAATTGAGGATGAAACTTCAAGAAAAAACTGTTATCATTTTACATAAAGCAGCCTTGCTGTAAAATACATAAGTTGTTGAAGCATGGAATTTCAGAGGCCTTGGTTGGAGGGATATTGTTTGGAGATACTGCATCAGTACTTCTTACGGATACGAAAACTGCTGGATATTACGTTTTTTCGCATACTTTTCTTTATTGTTTTAGGGTTGGTATTGTTTGCGGTCATGTTTAATAATGTCAAACCGGAAAAATTGGACATTGATATGTTCTCCATTGCCGAAAAAACGATTCGCTCCCCGGCGACAGTTGAAGATAAAAAAAGCACGGAGAGGAAACGGAAGGAAGCACGCGATCAAGTACAGCCTGTTTATACTTTGAAAAATGAATATACGCAGAACCGTGTCGACTTAATTACTTCTATTTTTAAAGCCGCTGCGGAAGTAAATGATGAAGTAAAAGAGACTATGAAGAAACAAGAAGCGGCTGCGACTGAGGAACAACCCGCACCCGTGGAACCGTCCTCTGCGGAAAAGGTTACTTTGCTTAAGGGCAAATTGACAACCACTGTCACAAAGCAGCTGTCCGATCAGGTTTTTACAAGCTTAATTCTCTCCGCCAATGAAGAGCTTTCGATTGCCAAGGATTTGACGGTTACGGCGATAAACAATGTCATGACTAAACGAATTCCGGCTGACGAGGTGGAAAACGCCAAAAAAAGAGTCGAGGAAGAATTAAGATATACGACACTGAATGACAGCCTAAAAGCGGCAGCGATTGAACTTGGAAGATATGCGGTCATTCAAAACGAATTTTATGATCCGTCAGCAACGGAAGAGCTGCGCCAGCAGGCAGCGGAAAGTGTTGATCCGGTGAAAATCCTTCAGGGACAGGTGATTGTCGATGAAGGTGAGCTTATCAATCAGGAAATATTTCACCAGCTTCAGCTTGTCGGTTTACTGAAAACGGAAAAATCATTTAAACCTTTTGTGGGATTGATCATGTTGATTGTGACCATCCTGTCTGCTGTCTACTTTTATTTTTATGAAATGAAGGCAGAGCCAGAAAAGCGGCAAACGTTCTTATTGCTGTTTGGTTTTATTTTCAGTTTATCAATCCTTATAATGAAGCTGATTAGCATGCTGCAAATTTTTAATTTTTCGGGGATTGGCTATCTTGTCCCTGCCGCATTGAGCGGAATCCTAATTAAGATTTTAATCGATGAGAGGCTGGCAATTTTATCTTCGATTATTTTGGCTGTGTGTGGGAGCATCCTGTTTAATGAAGGTGTTTCCGGAACGTTAAATTATTCGGAGGGAATTTATATTCTCTTTAGTTCATTGGCGGGGATTTTGTTTTTGAGCAGCCAAAACCAGCGGACCAATATATTGCGCGCTGGCTTATTCACCGGATTTGTGAACCTAATGACGCTATTGGCGTTAATGTTTTTGCCTAACGGGCAGTTTTCCGGGCTAGAATATGGTTATTATTTTGTCACCGCCCTTGTTTCCGGGATCAGCTCAGCGGTGCTGGCGATGGGATTACTGCCATTTTTCGAGGCCAGCTTTGGCATTCTATCAACAATGAGGCTGATTGAACTGTCTAATCCCAATCATCCGCTGCTACGAAAAATCTTGATGGAAGCACCGGGAACCTATCATCATAGTGTCATGGTCGCAAATTTATCTGAGTCTGCTTGTGAAGCAATTGGGGCAAACGGTCTGTTGGCAAGAGTTGGGAGTTATTACCATGATATTGGAAAAACGCGGCGTCCGAACTTTTTTATCGAAAACCAGATGCATCGTGACAATCCGCATGACCGCTTGCCGCCGGATAAAAGCGCCAGCATTATCATTGCCCATGTCATTGATGGGTCCGCCATCTTAAGAAAACACCACATGCCGAAGGAAATCGTTGAAATAGCCGAACAGCATCATGGAACGTCTTTATTGAAGTTTTTTTATCATAAGGCAGTGCAAAATAATCCCGACACGCAAGAGGAGGATTTTCGTTATCCCGGTCCAAAAGCACAATCAAAGGAATCCGCTGTGGTCGGAATTGCGGATAGTGTAGAGGCGGCAGTCCGTTCCCTTTCCCAACCTACCCCGGAAGCCATTGAATCGCTCGTCCGAAAAATTGTTACGGACAGGCTTCAAGATGGGCAGTTAAATGAATGTGATTTAACATTAAAAGAAATTGAAATGGTAACCCATTCTTTATGTGAAACGCTTAAGGGAATCTTCCACTCCCGGATTGAATATCCCGAACTTACAAAGAAGGTGAAGCAAGCATGACATTACTAATTGACAGCCTTGACGAAACGAATCTGCTATCAGACCAACAAATCCTTGACGTGGAACGGTTGGTGAATTTTGCAGCAGGAAAACTTGAGGTTGAACAGCATAGCGAAGTATCAATAACTTTTGTTACAAATGACCGGATCCAGGAGATAAATCGTGATTATCGGGATAAGGATGCACCGACCGATGTCATCTCGTTTGCCATGGAAGAGCTTGGCGAGGGCGAGGTGGAGCTTATTGGTGGCGACATGCCCCGCATTCTGGGAGATATCATTATCTCGATACAAAGGGCTGAGGAGCAGGCTCAGGAATATGGGCACTCATTTGAGCGGGAATTAGGTTTTTTAGCCGTTCATGGATTTTTGCACCTAATGGGTTATGACCATATGAACGAGGAAGACGAGAAGGAAATGTTCACATTGCAAAGGGAAATATTGAATGATTATGGACTCACTCGATAAACAAAAATCCAGACCAGTCTGGCACTCCTTTTCCTATGCAATTGCTGGCATTGTGACTGCTGTAAAACAGGAACGAAATATGCGAATACACTTGGCCGGTTCGGTGGTTGTACTGTCTGTCTCGATCTATTTCTCGATTTCCGCTATCGAGTGGTTATTTATTCTGTTTGCCATCTGCGGCATGTTTGCCCTAGAAATGGTAAATACGGCGATAGAGCGCATTGTCGACCTTGCGTCACCGGAATTTCATCCGCTGGCGAAACAGGCAAAGGATATCGCAGCAGGCGCGGTTTTTGTGTATGCTTGTTTATCGGTGATTATTGGAATCATCATTTTTTCTCCATATATCCTGAAGCTTCTAAATATTGTTTGAAAGAAAAATTTCAGTAATTGAATTTGAAATGGTTGGATAAATTCGTTAAAATGATTTAACTAGCTTTTCAACAGAGTCATTTTAGGAATATTTCAATTATTTAAAATTTTTGATATTTTTTATTTCAAATAATGATTTTCAAGCAAAGTTGAGGTAAAATAAAGGAACAGCAATTATTTGCTGGAAAGGAAGAAGACTAGTGCACGTTGAACAACTGATTGAAGAAGCAAAAAAAGCAAGAGAAAAAGCCTATGTTCCATACTCGAAATTTGGAGTTGGAGCAGCACTGCTAACAAAAGACGGTAAAATATATCATGGCTGCAATATTGAAAATGCTGCGTATAGTATGTGTAACTGTGCAGAGCGGACCGCATTGTTTAAAGCGTATTCGGAAGGTGACCGGAATTTTCAAATGATGGCTGTCATTGCCGATACCGATAGGCCTTGTTCACCATGTGGGGCATGCCGTCAGGTGATTTCGGAGCTTTGCCCGCGAGATATGAAAGTGATTTTGACAAATTTGAAGGGCGATATACAGGAAATCACAGTGGAAAACCTGCTGCCAGGCGCATTTTCCCCGGAGGATTTGCATGCAAAATAATGTAAACGAATCCAGATCTTACAAATCGGGCTTTATCTCCATTATTGGCCGTCCAAACGTAGGGAAATCCACTTTTTTAAATCGGGTAATCGGCCAAAAAATTGCTATCATGAGCGACAAGCCCCAAACAACAAGGAACAAAATTCAAGGGGTCCTGACACATGATGATGCCCAGATGATTTTTATTGATACACCGGGAATCCATAAACCAAAGCATCGATTAGGCGACTTTATGATGAAGGTTGCTCAAAATACGTTAAAAGAAGTCGATTTAATCTTATTTATGGTAAATGCTGAAGAAGGCTTTGGGCGTGGCGAGGAATTTATCCTTGAAAAATTCCAAACAATTAACACACCTATCTTTCTTGTCATTAATAAGATTGACCGGATTCACCCCGATGAATTGCTAGCGATTATTGAATCGTATAAAGAAAAATACGCTTTTCAGCAGGTAGTGCCAATTTCCGCTTTGGAAGGCAACAATGTGGAGCGGCTGCTCTCGCAAATTAAAGCGGTGTTGCCGGAGGGCCCACAGTATTATCCGGCAGACCAGGTAACCGATCATCCTGAGAGGTTTATCATTACGGAATTGATTAGGGAAAAGGCGTTGCATTTGACCAGGGAAGAAATCCCCCATTCATTGGCTGTTGTTCTTGACAAAATGGAACGTCAGGGCAATAAGGACATTATTCATGTGATGGCGACAATTATTGTCGAGCGAGATTCACAAAAAGGGATTATCATTGGCAAGCAGGGAAGCATGTTAAAGGAAATTGGCAAACGGGCCCGTGTTGATATTGAAAATCTCCTTGGTTCCAAAGTTTTTCTCGAGTTATGGGTAAAGGTGCAAAAAGATTGGCGCAATCGTATGTCCCAACTCAGAGAATATGGATTCAATGAAGATGAGTATTAATGACCTGCTCTAATAAAATTATTAAATTAACAATCAAAATATGCGCATCCAAGATTAACAAAATTTACGTCTCATGATTATATCGTTGGCAGGCTATGATAAATGTAAGGCAGGAAATGCAGAAACGCTAGTCTAAATATCGAGAGGTGGGGTTTTCATGTTGGATTTTACGTGGAAAATATTTAGCCAGACAGGTAATATTGACACATATCTCCTCTTTAAAGAACTGGAGAAGGAAAACCAAGAAATACCCGGTAATTTGAATGAAGAGCTAGCACAAATCGATTTTCCTATTTTCTAGCAAGTCGAACGTCCCTGGATGGTGACAATCATGCTTCAGAAATGTGAAGGCATCGTCATTAGAACCACCGATTATGGTGAAACCAACAAAATCGTAACCCTATATACAAGAGAATGGGGAAAGATTGGCGTAATGGCTAGAGGTGCTAAAAAGCCTAACAGCCGTCTTTCCTCGATTACCCAGCTGTTTAACCACGGCTATTATCTCATTCAAAAAAGTTCGGGGATTGGCGGGCTGCAGCAGGGGGAATTAATTACCTCAATGCGGGGGATTGGTGAAGATATTTTTTTGACTGGCTATGCCAGTTATATAGTTGAATTGACCGATAAAGCCACAGATGAAAAGAAACCGAACCCCTTTCATTTTGAACTGCTGTACCAGACACTTCATTATTTGAATGAGGGGTATGACCCGGAAATTTTGAAAAATATTTATGAAATGAAAATGTTAAATGTGCTCGGACTTTACCCGATACTGAATCAATGTTCCGTCTGCGGCCAAACTGACGGGCATTTTTCTTTTTCTATCCGTGAAGGCGGGTTTATCTGTCATCGGTGTCTCGATAAAGATCCATACCATTTCAAACTGATGCCGGCTACAGTAAAATTATTACGATTATTTTATTACTTCGATTTAGCAAGGTTGGGTAATATTTCGGTAAAGGAAGAAACGAAGGCAGAACTCAAAAAAATTATTTCAGCCTATTATGAGGAATATTCCGGCCTTCACCTAAAATCTAAAAAATTTTTGGATTCGATGGCCCAATTTCGCAATCTTTTATAACAGTTTATTGACAAGATAATTAGATTTGGTTAATATTAACTGTAAATTTAATAATTGCAGTGATGGAAAGTAGTACTTAGTCCTCTCTATAAAAGCGAACCTGGGATGGTGTAAGCCAGGGTATAGAGCACTAACGAAGGCGTTCTGGAGCAATGTCAAAGTGAAAGTGGCCGTGTATACGGCAAATAGGGTGGAACCGCGGGTAACTCTCGTCCCTATGCTTATTATAAGCATAGGGATGGGAGTTTTTTATTTTTAAAGAAAATGAATAAAGGAGTTAGAAAAAATGAGTGTAACTATGGAACAAATTGTTTCACATGCGAAGCATAGGGGCTTTATTTTTCCTGGGTCAGAGATATATGGAGGCCTTGCCAATACATGGGATTACGGCCCTCTGGGAGTAGAATTTAAAAACAATATTAAAGCCGCTTGGTGGAAAAAGTTTGTCCAGGAGTCCCCTTACAATGTAGGGTTGGATGCAGCTATTTTGATGAATCCAAGGACATGGGAAGCATCCGGCCATATTGGCAACTTCAATGATCCGATGATTGACTGCAAAAATTGTAAAGCACGTCATCGTGCCGATAAATTAATCGAAAACGCACTTGATGAAAAAGGCATTGAAATGATCGTCGATGGCCTGCCTTTTGACAAAATGGAAGAATTGATTAAGGAGCATAACATTGCCTGCCCGGATTGCGGCAGCCATGATTTTACCGGCATTCGCCAGTTTAACTTAATGTTTAAAACCTTCCAAGGTGTAACGGAAACAAGCGCTAATGAAATTTTCTTGCGTCCGGAAACAGCACAGGGGATTTTTGTCAATTTTAAAAATGTCCAGCGGACGATGAGGAAGAAATTGCCATTCGGCATTGCCCAAATTGGCAAGAGCTTTCGAAATGAGATCACACCGGGGAATTTTACGTTCCGTACTAGAGAGTTCGAACAAATGGAGCTTGAATTTTTCTGCAAGCCGGGTGAGGAATTAAAGTGGTTTGATTATTGGAAGAGTTTCGCGGAGCAATGGTTGAAGTCATTAGGCATGACAGAGGAAAATCTGCGCCTTCGTGACCATTCCGAAGATGAACTTTCTCACTATAGCAACGCAACCACTGATTTTGAATACAAATTCCCGTTTGGCTGGGGCGAATTATGGGGCGTAGCCTCACGAACGGATTATGATTTGAAGCAGCACATGCAATTCTCTGGCGAGGATTTCAACTATATTGACCCAGAAACAAACCAAAGATATATTCCATACTGCATCGAACCGTCATTAGGGGCTGACCGGGTAACTTTGGCGTTCCTGATTGATGCGTATGACGAGGAGCAGCTTGAAGACGGCACGTCACGGACCGTTCTCCATTTCCATCCGGCACTTGCTCCGTTTAAAGCCGCGGTCCTGCCGCTGTCGAAAAAGCTTTCAGATGAGGCAAGAGAAGTGTTTGCGGCACTGTCCAAGCATTTCAGCGTTGATTACGATGAAGCCGGCTCCATCGGCAAACGCTACCGCCGCCATGACGAAATTGGAACACCTTTCTGTATAACTTACGATTTTGACTCTAAAGAGGATCACATGGTAACAGTCCGCGACCGGGACACCATGGAACAATCCCGGGTGCCGATTGCCGAGTTAGTAAACTTTATCCAAGAAAAGATTGCGTATTAAAAGAAGGTGCGGACTGGATCCGCACCTTTTATTTTGTGAGAAGAGGCATTTTCCATTGCACGAATATAGTGATTCTTTATGCTAAAGGGCCTGTTGATTTCCGCTCCAGGTGCTTCGCTTTCCGCGGGCGTGCCGGGGAGCCTCCTGATATGAACGAAACTGTCAAGGCCCCAACTCCCGCAGGAGTCTTCGCACCTTCCGCTCCAATCAACAGGCAGGTAATGAACAATAGTATTGCGATACACCTTTTTCAAGCATTGCTAAGTATCATGCAATCTTTTTCAAATTTTAGCTTGGTGTACAAAAGGCAAGCAAATTCGTGGACCGATATGACCCGGAGCCGCTCTTATCGCCCGAGCCGGGTTAATTTTTAAGGTCTCGGTCGTTATGAACCGCTCTAATCGCCCGAGCCGGGTTAATTTTTAAGGTCTCGGTCGTTATGAACCGCTCTAATCGCCCGTAACGAGTTAATTTTCAGGGGACCGGTCGTTATGGACCGCTCTAATCGCCCGAGCCGGGTTAATTTTTAAGGTCTCGGTCGTTATGAACCACTCTAATCGCCCGAGCCGGGTTAATTTTGAAGAGCTCGGTCGTTATGAACCACTCTAATCGCCCGTAACGAGTTAATTTTCAGGGGACCGGTCGTTATGAACCGCTCTAATCGCCCGAGCCGGGTTAATTTTTAAGGTCTCGGTCGTTATGAACCACTCTAATCGCCCGAACCGGGTTAATTTTGAAGGTTTCGGTCGTTATGAACCACTCTAATCGCCCGAACCGGGTTAATTTTCAAGGTTTCGGTCGTTATGAACCGCTCTAATCGCCCGAGCCAGGTTAATTCTCAAGGTCTCGGTCGTTATGAACTACTCTTATTGACCTGGACGAAGGACTTTATCGAAATTTGGGCCTAATTAGGGTTGAGGAAGCCTTTCTTCTCATGAAGAAAAAGTTGTGTGGAGAGTCTTATTGAATTAGGCTCTGTTGATATGCGTGGAAGGCACGTAGACTCCTGCGGGAGTACGGGGCAGGGGAGACCCCGCAGGCGCTTCAGCGCCGAGGAGGCTTCCCGGCACGCCCGCGGAAAGCGAAGTGCCTGGAGCGCAAATCAACAGACAAGTGGCATAGATTATTCAATTAAATTTATTATTGATAACTAGCAATAAAATAAATGGTCACCTAAGATTTTTCTGCTCCCTTAGGTGCGGACATGGTCCACACCTTTTACCAATTCATTTTAAATAAATCACCGACTAAGTTATAATATTTATTAAAATACCTTTCTCTTGAAAAAAGGTGGTGAGTACGATAGAACTGAACAAACGCCAAGAGCAGATTTTACATATTGTCAAGGAACAAGGTCCGATTACCGGGGAAAATATTGCCGAACAGTTGAATTTGACGCGGGCAACCTTGCGCCCCGATTTGGCGATATTGACGATGGCAGGCTTTCTTGATGCCCGACCGCGTGTCGGTTATTTTTATACAGGAAAATCCGGTACGCAGCTGCTTACCGAAAATCTCCAAAAAATCCACGTGAAGGATTACCAGTCCATCCCTGTAGTGGTAAATGAAAATGTCTCGGTTTACGATGCCATTTGCACCATGTTCCTTGAGGATGTGGGAACATTATTTGTTGTAGACACAAATTCTTTATTAGTCGGTGTTGTATCAAGAAAGGACCTTCTTCGGGCAAGCATCGGCAAACAGGAACTGATTACGATTCCAGTCCATATTATCATGACTCGAATGCCGAATATTACAATGTGTGAACGGGATGATTTATTAATTGATATCGCCAGGAAGCTGATTGAAAAGCAAATTGATGCCATCCCGGTCGTCAGAAAAACAGATAAAGGTTACGAGGTCATTGGAAGAATTACCAAAACAAATATAACAAAAGCATTCGTAGCGTTAGGTGAAGAATAGAAAATGATGGAAAAGAAGGAGATGGTGAGGGAGAATGAATTCACCAATCATTTATGTTGTATCCGATTCTGTAGGTGAGACTGCTGAGTTGGTAACAAAAGCCGCAATCAGCCAATTCAATGGTGCCGGTATGACGTTAAAACGGTTCCCTTATGTAGAAGATAAAGAGGATATTGATGAAGTTTTATCGCTGGTTTCTTTGGATAAAGCCATGGTGGCTTATACCCTGGTCAAGCCGGAAATTCGTACATATATGAAAGACAGGGCGGAGCAGGAGGGGATTTCTTCAGTCGACTTAATCGGTCCGATTATGGACCAAATCCAGCAATTTAGCGGTAAGACACCTCTGTTTGAGCCTGGACTGGTCAGAAAACTAGATGAGGAATATTTTAAAAAAGTCGAAGCAATCGAATTTGCTGTTAAATATGATGACGGCCGCGACCCCCGAGGGATTTTAAAAGCGGATATTATTTTGATTGGCGTGTCCAGAACGTCAAAAACGCCTTTATCTCAATACCTTGCCCATAAACGTTTGAAAGTGGCCAATGTACCGCTTGTCCCGGAAGTGGAACCGCCGGAGGAACTTTTTAAAGTGCCAAAGGAAAAATGCTTCGGATTAAAAATCAGTCCGGAAAAGTTAAATAACATCAGAAGGGAACGCTTGATTTCCCTGGGACTAAATGACCAAGCAAGCTATGCGAACATTGATCGGATTAAAGAGGAGCTGCTCTTTTTTGAGAAGGTAGTCAATAAAATAAATTGCCCTGTCATTGATGTTACCAATAAGGCTGTGGAAGAAACAGCGAATGTGATCTTAAATTATATTCAAAAAGGAAGAGCCTAACACATAATCATCAGATTATGTGTTTTTTCCTATATAAAAAACTATAAAAAACGAAGAAATTATTATGGCAAAAAGCCAATGAATGTACTATAATAAAAAATTGTGATAAAAATAATACTTTTTAGGTTTAGAGTTGCTAGTGAACGAATAAACTATTTATTGTGAGATGTCAAGGGGAGACCTAAAAAAATATTCGACATAAATCCTTTTTCGCTTTAGGTTTGCTTTCTGAGATTTATTAATAAAATTAAGCGGAAAAGAAGGAATATGTGGAGTGATGTAGAATTAGTACAGATATAATCGGCATTCCGACAATATATGTCGATGCAGATTCATGTCCAGTAAAAGCGGAGATTGTCGAAATTGCTTCAACAGTTGCCGTTCCAGTTGTTTTTGTGGCTTCCTATAATCACCATTCAAACGAGAAGGATACATACACTAGCTGGAAATATGTTGATTCCGGAAAGGAAGCCGCGGATCTATTCATTATGAATCATGACAAGCGAGAGGACATTGTTATTACTCATGATATCGGCCTCGCATCCACTTTACTTCCTAAGGAGATCCAAACGAGTTCTCCAAAGGGGTTTTTATTTGAAGAAAAAGATATCCAAACTGCCCTGGATATCAGGTTCTTAAAAGCCAAAGCAAGAAAAAGGGGCATGTAGGGAAAAGGACCAAAACCTTTCCAAATGGAAGATCGGTTACGGTTTACGACGTAATTAAGAAGAATTTTGTCGAAATTTGCAGGAATTTAAGATTTTCTGCCGAATAAGAAGTAGTACGAAAAAAATGGAGATGTTATTCCATGAAGGCGGAACGGATTGCCGAGGAAAAAATAAGCCAAATTCGTCAGGCTGTCGATATAGTCGAGGTCATCAGCGATTATGTCCAATTGAAAAAGCAGGGGCGAAATTACTTCGGTTTGTGTCCTTTCCATGGGGAAAGCACCCCCTCTTTTTCAGTATCACCTGATAAACAAATTTTTCATTGCTTCGGATGCGGAGCAGGAGGAAATGTTTTTTCATTTTTAATGGAGCTTGAAGCCATCTCCTTTCAGGAAGCCGCGATAAAACTGGCAGCCAAAGCCAATGTGGAGCTGGATATCAATCTGTCGTCAGCCCATAAAGAGACGAAGGTATCCAAAGAGCTGCAATCGATTCACGAAGCACATGAACTATTACGTAAATTTTATCATCACTTATTGGTAAACACAAAGGAAGGCCAGCATGCTTTGGAATATTTGTTGGCAAGGGGCTTTACCCACGAGTCGATTGACAAGTTTCAAATCGGATATTCGTTAAATTCGTGGGATTTTGTCGTGAAATTTCTTGCAAAACGCCACTTCCCCCCAGAATGGATGGAAAAGGCCGGTCTCATTATAAAACGTGAACGGGATGGCACTTATTTCGACCGGTTTCGCGACCGAATCATGTTTCCGATATTTGATAAGAATGGCAATACGATTGCTTTTTCCGGGAGAACACTAGGGGCCGAAGAGCCCAAATATTTAAACAGCCCTGAAACGGCAATCTTTAATAAAAGCAAAATTTTATATAATTACCACTTGGCAAAACCTGCTATAAAAAAATTGCAGCAAGCTGTTTTATTTGAAGGGTTTGCCGATTGCATTGCAGCTGATCGGGCTGGGGTCGATAATGGCATAGCCACGATGGGGACAGCCTTGACAGATGACCATATCGCTCTATTGCGTCAAAGCATCCAAGCCATGACTATCTGCTACGATTCCGATAAGGCAGGGATTGAAGCAGCCTTCAGGGCAGGTAACCTTCTTAATGAAGCCGGTTTTCAAATTAAAGTAGCTGTTATGCCTGATGGCATGGACCCGGATGAGTATATTAAGGCAAATGGCCCAGAGAAATTCCGAAGTGAAGTCATTGGGGCAAGTTTAACTTGGATGGCGTTTAAATTTCGTTATTTCCGCAGAGGAAAAAATCTGAAAAATGAAGGAGATAGGCTTTCCTATATCGAAACAATAATTAAAGAAATTAGCAAGCTGACAAAAGCAGTTGAAAAGGACCATTATTTACGACAGCTAGCGTCCGAATTTTCCTTGTCATTGGATTCGTTAAAACAGCAGGAAAGACAGATTTATTTTGCGGAGAAAAAGCAGGCGGCAGGCAAAGCTGATACAAACCATAGGCCAATGCTTATTCAAAAACAAGCCAATGAATTAAAACCTGCCTACTATACCGCTGAAAGACGGTTAATTGCTCATATGCTGAAAAATAGGGAAGCTGCCTATAAGGTACAAGAAAAATTGGCGGGAGACACGTTTAATATCGATGACCATCAGGCGATAATAACCTATTTATTGGCATTTTACGAAGAACATGAGCATCCTGATTCAAGCGCATTTCTATCCTATATTCAAGATGAGAATCTTAGAAGAATCGTTGCCAACATCGAAATGATGTCACTTAATGATGAATTATCCGATCAGGAATTAACTGATTATATCAAACAGGTGTTGAATCATAAAAAGTTGTTAAAAATAAAAGAAAAAGAAGTGGAATTAAAGGAAGCAGAACGGCAAAGTGATATTACTAAAGCTGTTACTTTATTAGCAGAAATTGGATTATTACGAAAATCTATAAATTCAGTGTAGTGTCTTTGATTTTGGAAGGAGGGCCCCCATATGGCAGCTGAAAAGTCAGCCCGCGCAAATGAGGTTGAGAATGAACTGACCTTAGAACAAGTGAAAGATCAAATTACGGAAATGGGAAAAAAAGTCGGTGTCCTCGCATATGACGATATTGCCGAGAGAATGGCTAACTTTGAATTGGATTCCCATCAAATGGATGAGTTTTTTGAATTCCTGGGTGATCAGGGAATCGAATTAGTCGGTGACAGTGATGAGGAAGATCCTAGCGTTAAGGAATTGGCAAAAGGGGACGATGACGAATTCGATTTAAATGATCTCAGTGTTCCGCCGGGGGTAAAGATAAACGACCCCGTAAGAATGTATTTAAAAGAAATTGGACGCGTTGATTTGCTGTCTGCAGAAGAAGAAATTGACTTGGCTCACCGGATTGAACAAGGCGATGAAGAAGCAAAACGCAGACTGGCAGAAGCGAACCTTCGTCTCGTTGTCAGCATTGCCAAACGCTATGTCGGCCGGGGCATGCTGTTCTTGGACCTTATTCAAGAAGGCAATATGGGCCTTATCAAAGCTGTTGAAAAGTTTGATTATCGTAAAGGCTTTAAATTCAGTACGTATGCGACATGGTGGATCCGCCAGGCGATTACCCGTGCCATAGCTGACCAGGCCAGAACGATTCGGATTCCGGTCCATATGGTTGAAACGATCAACAAGCTGATTCGTGTTCAGCGTCAATTACTCCAGGACCTTGGCCGCGAACCAACTCCGGAGGAGATTGCCGAAGATATGGATTTAACACCGGATAAGGTTAGAGAAATTTTAAAAATTGCTCAAGAGCCAGTTTCTTTGGAAACACCAATTGGCGAAGAGGATGATTCCCATCTTGGCGATTTTATCGAAGACCAGGATGCCACCTCTCCTTCAGAGCATGCTGCCTATGAACTTTTAAAGGAGCAGCTTGAAGATGTCCTTGATACATTAACAGACAGGGAAGAAAATGTCCTCAGACTTCGCTTTGGCCTTGATGACGGCCGGACCCGGACTCTTGAAGAGGTTGGAAAGGTCTTCGGTGTCACGCGCGAACGTATCCGGCAAATTGAAGCAAAAGCATTGCGGAAGCTGCGTCACCCTAGCCGCAGCAAACGTCTAAAAGATTTCTTGGAATAAAATATGATAAAAAATGGTTTACTTCCTAACAGAGGTAAACTATTTTTTTTGCCTGATGCCTACATCTCTGGAAATGAAAGCATTTTCTGTAGTTGTAATTTATTTTACTGAATTGTCTCTCATTTTGCAAATGCACCTTGAAAAAATAATTAGCAAAAGCCCCTTACTTTGTTTTTTTAGAAAAGGAAATGCACGTAAAATGCACTATATTGTCAGTAAGTAAAGAGGATTCAAGGAATTATTAATGAATATACCCATTATATTTAGATAATAAAATATTTTTGAAAGTTTTTAAATGTTGAGAAACATCAGTTGCCCCACGTATAATAATAAAGAAAGCGCATACAAAAAAGCTTGTGGGGGGATGGAAGTGAACTTTGATTTAACTTCGGAACAGGAGATGATCAAGCGGACAATTCGCCAGTTTGCCGAAGAAGAGGTGGCTCCAAGTGCAATTGAGCGTGACCGGACCAAACAATTTCCAGTTGAGATTTTTAAAAAGTTGGCAGACATAGGCATAATGGGACTGCCCTTTCCGGAACAATACGGGGGAGGCGGGGCTGATACGATCAGTTTTGCGATTGTTGTTGAAGAGTTAAGCAGAGTATGCGGTTCTACGGGAATTACATATTCGGCACATATATCTTTGGGTGGCGCTCCGCTTTACTTGTTCGGAACGGAGGAACAAAAGCAAAAATACTTAACCCCCATTTGTACCGGTGAATCATTCGGTGCCTTCGGGCTCACCGAACCGAATGCCGGTTCGGATGCAGGCGGCACCCGTACAACTGCCAAGGAAGAGAATGGCGAATTTGTCATCAATGGCAATAAATGCTTTATTACCAATGCCAGTTTTGCCAAGCACTTGGCCCTAACCGCCATTACCGGTGAAAAGCATGGGGAAAAGGAAATTAGTGCGATTATTGTCCCGACGAACAGCATAGGATTTTCTATCATTGATAACTATGAAAAAATGGGGTTGAATTCATCCAATACGACGGAACTGGTGTTAGAAGAAGTAAGAGTGCCAGTTGATAATTTGTTGGGCAAGCGCGGTGAGGGCTTTAAACAATTTTTAATTACCCTTGATGGCGGCCGGATCGGAATTGGGGCAATGGCTGTAGGAATTGCCCAAGGAGCTTTTGAAAAGGCGCTGGCCTATGCTAAGGAGCGGAAGCAGTTTGGCAAATCGCTTTCATCCTTCCAGGCAATCCAATTTAAGCTGGCCGATATGGCCCTTAAAATTGAACTCGCCCGGAATATGGTTTATAAAGCGGCTTGGTTGAAGGACCAAGGAAGACCGTTTTCCAAGGAGGCGGCAATGTGCAAGTTGTATGCATCGGAAATTTGCATGGAAGTAACCAGCCAAGCTGTACAAATTCATGGCGGATACGGGTACATGAAGGAATACCATGTAGAGCGGATGATGCGTGATGCCAAACTCCTTGAAATCGGCGAGGGCACCTCGGAGGTTCAAAGAATGGTCATTTCAAGATTGATTGGTTGTTAATCTAATAAAATAGGGAAAGTTAACAAGAGGCTGGACAAAAATCGTCAGCCTCTTTTGGTTTACTTTATTTTTATTAAAGATTATAGTGATAAAATAAGTTTAGGTCTTTCCCTTCCGGACATTTTAAAGTAAAATAGTAGTTGTTTGCAGTCGATTTATTTATTTAACCGTTATACGTACATAAGGGAGGTTATATCGTGAAACGAAATCCAGTTATTCCTTACATTCTTATCATGGTTTTTGGAATTGCACTGATGTTCATATTGTCGTTCAAAGGCCTTGGTGATGCGAAAGAACTTGCAAAGGAAAATGGGGAAGGCGGCGGAAACGAGAAAACAGAAGTTGCCGCGACAAAGCCGGAGGACATCTATAAGCAATCTTGTATTGCCTGTCACGGCGATCAATATCAAGGGGTTGTCGGTCCAAAATTAAAGGGTACCGGATTATCTAAAGAACAGGTTGCAGAAATCATTACCAAAGGTAAAGGCAGCATGCCGCCGCAATCTTTACAACCAGCCCAGATTGATGCCATGGCTGATTTTATTTCTAATTTAAAGTAATTTTTTCAAATGCACTTCACAGGTTCTTTGCATCTGCAAAGGACCTTTTATATTATTAAGACAGACATATTTTAAAGAGTGGTGTAAATATTTGAATACAGATAAGTTATCAAAGCGACTGGAAACGGTCGCCAAGTATGTTCCAAATCGTGCAAGGGTCGCCGATATTGGCTCGGATCATGCCTATTTGCCATGTTATTTGGTTAAAAATAGCGGAATTCCGTTTGCAATTGCCGGTGAAGTTGCAGCAGGCCCGTTCCATTCTGCGGAGAAAAATGTATTGTCAGAAGGATTAACCCACCAGATTTCAGTCAGGATGGGGGATGGGCTTGATGTTATTGGAGCAGGAGAAGTCGATTGCATTACGATTGCTGGGATGGGTGGTACTTTAATTGCCAGTATTTTAGAAGCGGGAAAGGAAAAGCTCGGATCGGTAAATAGGCTTGTCCTGCAGCCTAATATTGGCGCGGAAGCCATTCGCAAGTGGTTCCTTGAGAATGGCTGGGAACTTATCGCTGAAGAAATCCTGGAAGAGGATGGGAAAATTTACGAGATTCTGGCTGCCGAAAAAGGGGACCCACATAAGCCTTATACAGAAAATTTGCCAAGGGGTCTGTTAATGGGACCTTTCTTGCTCCAAACGAAGTCTGCTGCTTTTGAGAAAAAATGGCTCTCAGAAATCAAAAATTGGCAAAAAATCATCCAGCAGCTTGAAGGGGCAGCACAGACCCCTGGAACGAATGAAAAAAAACAGGAGCTGTTAATAAAAATAAGACTGGTTGAGGAGGCGTTAGCACATGAAAATTCCTAATGGTCATGAGATTATTGGGTTGTTTGAGAAATTTTCACCGAAAAACTTGGCCGTGGAAGGGGATAAGATTGGCCTGCAGATTGGCCGCTTAAATAAAAAGGTGGAAAGGGTGATGATTGCCCTCGATGTTCTTGAAAATGTCATTGACGAAGCAATTGAAAAAGATGTCCAGCTAATTATTGCCCATCATCCACCTATTTTTCGCCCGTTGAAAAATATCATGACGGATACCATTCCGGGACGGATGATTGAAAAGTTAATTAAAAATGATATTGCGGTATATGCGGCCCATACGAACCTTGATGTGGCTAAAGGCGGAGTCAATGATTGGCTGGCCGAGGCATTGGGGTTGGAAGGGACCGAGGTCTTGGTGCCGACTTTTGATACTAAGCTTAAAAAACTGGTCATCTTTGTGCCGGTAAGCCATGCTGATCAAGTCAGGGAGGCGCTTGGCAATGCCGGTGCCGGTTTCATCGGCAATTACAGCCATTGTTCCTTCACAGGGGCGGGGACCGGCCGCTTTAAGCCAGGTGCAGATACCAACCCGTATATTGGAAAAACCGGTGAGCTAGAAGCGGTTGAAGAAGTGCGCATTGAAACAATTGTTCCTGAGACTTTGGTTAAAAAGGCCGTAACGGCCATGATAAAGGCCCATCCTTATGAAGAGGTCGCCTATGATCTATATCCGCTTGATAACAAGGGAGAGGCTCTCGGACTTGGCCGGATTGGAAAAATTGCTCAAACGACATTAGGTGAGTTTGCGGAAAAAGTAAAATCTGCTCTTGATGTCGAACGAGTACGGGTTATAGGAGATTTACATGATAAGGTTTCCAAGGTTGCTGTGCTGGGCGGCGATGGCAATAAATACTTCTCCCATGCCAAATTTAAGGGCGCTGATGTATATGTAACTGGAGATATTTATTATCATACCGCACACGATGCGATGATGCAGGGCCTCAATATGATCGATCCGGGTCATAACGTCGAAAAAGTCATGAAAAAAGGACTAACAAAAACATTGCAGCAAATGTGCCAGGACGAAGGCTACCAAGTGGAGATATTTCCATCAGAAGTCGATACAAATCCATTTAAGTATGTATAAAAAAACCGGTCGGCAGACCGGTTTTTTAGCTCTCTTTTTTAACTTTCGGCAAAATTTTGTTTAACGGGACGTTTTTTCTGCGCTCCCAAGTGGCTTCGTTATTCGGATCAAATTGTTCAAGGAAGCTGATCACTTCTTTTGTAATTGGTGTAGGGGTCGAGGCACCAGCGGTAACAGCCACTGTTTTGGCATCCTTGATCCACTCTATGTCCAGTTCGGTGATATCGGCTATCCGATAAGCCTTTGTTCCAGCAATTTCCTGCGAAACCTGTGCCAGACGATTGGAGTTATTGCTTTTTGGGTCACCGACTACAATGGTTACATCTGCCTGCTGCGCCTGCTCGGCGACAGCTTCCTGACGAATTTGGGTCGCATGGCAAATCTCATTGTGGACCTCAACATGCGGATACTTCTCCTGAACCTTTTTCATTGTGTCGGAAACGTCCCATTGGCTCATCGTTGTTTGGTTGGTGACAATCAATTTATCATAATCCAGTTCTAAGGCTTCAACATCAGCGGGTGTTTCGACTAAATGCACCATACCTGGCGCAACGCCAAGCGCGCCTTCCGGTTCTGGGTGACCTTTTTTGCCAATATAGATAGTCTGATAGCCCAGCTGTGCTTTTTCTTGAATTAGGTCATGTGTTCTTGTTACATCCGGGCACGTAGCATCAATCGCGACGAGGCCCTTCTTTTTGGCAAGCTCCCTAACTTCCGGAGAAATGCCATGTGCCGTAAAGATGACGGTTCCTTTATCGACTTTTTCAAGGATATCCATGCGGTTTTTTCCGTCTAGGGTAATAATTCCTTCCTCTTCAAATGCATCGGTAACATGTTTGTTATGGACAATCATTCCGAGAATATAAATCGGACGGGGCAAAGTTTTATCCAAAGCGGCATTTCTGGCAATCACCATGGCATCGACAACACCATAACAATAGCCGCGCGGGGAAATCTTGATAATTTGCATTTATTTTATCCTCCTGATAAAGGCTTAAATTTAATAGTCTACGTGTTTATTATATAAAACTAATAGAAATAATACAAAGATACATTTTTCCTGGTGTCTTGTGGTTATGTAAAAATGAAAAGAATGCTGGAGTAGTGCCCGCAGCATTCCATCATTCAGATATATAATTTTGGGACCGATGTCCCTCGTTGCTGCCGAGGTTTTTCGGAAGTGGTCTTTTGTTTAGTCGTCGTGCCAGTGCTCTTTTGTTTAGTCGTCGTGCCAGTTCTCTTTTTGCCAGTCCTTTTCTTCGTAGCTCTGTTTTTTGTTGTAGCTTCAGTATCCGAGGATTCATCACGGTTCTTGGTCGTAGTCTTTGCCGTTGATTTTTCTGATGACTCCGTATCGTCTGAGTTTTTCAACCCGCGATAAAGCTTCCATAATCCCGGAAGACTCCTAACCAATGGGCCGTACTGCTGGACCATCGGGGCAATTGATTGAGCCGTTCTGATTAGCTGCTGGGTATTGTTGAGCATATTCATAAGTCCGCCTGGATTTGACAGCGATTGGAGCAGCCCGCCGCCGCCTCCTGCTGCTCTTCCGGCCGCGCTCATCATTCCGCCCGGCCCACCCATCATTCCGCTCATTGGATTTCCTCTTCCCAATAGTCTGGACAACAAACCGCCGCCACGGCCCATTTGCTGGCCGCCCATCATTCCGCCAAATGGGCCTCCCGTCTGTCCCATCATCGATCTTCCGCCGCCAAATAGGCCGGTTCCGCCTAAACCGCCCATCGGCCGTCCACCCCCAAACAAGCCGGCTCCTTGTCTCATCATTGAACCACCACCGCCAAGGAGACCAGCTCCGGGCGGTCCCATCCCCCCTTGAATCGGAAACATAGGTCTTGGCTGCATACCTGTCAGCCTCCTCTCTTCGTTTACACGTTAACAGGCGTTTGTACCCGCATTACACCTAAGGTGCATTCGCCTCGTAAAGTACGCAAGTTATACGTTACCCCCTTGGTTTACAATATGCTATCAACCCATTTTGGTTTAGGTAATCGGCACAGATAAACGTTGAATTTTTGGTTTTAAAAACATCAGAGTGGTAAAAGATGATAATAACTGGCGGTTTGGCCGGAACTTTACTATAATTACATGGGACATAGCGAATTGAATGGAGTTAATGAGCAGATCGCTTTTTATAAATTGTTAAGGAGTACATATGATGAAAGAAAATAAATTTGATCATTTTAAGTTTCAGCCGTTTATTATGGACGCGCTAAATCATAAAGGTTTCTTTGAACCGACGGAAATCCAGGAAAGGATGATTCCGGTAGTCTTAAAAGGGGAGAGTGCAATAGGCCAATCCCAAACCGGGACCGGTAAAACCTTGGCCTTTGCGCTTCCGATAATAGAAAAGATAGACCCTCAGCACCAGCAGGTTCAGGCTGTGATTACCGCACCGACAAGGGAATTGGCATCACAAATTTACCAGCAAATCCTGAAGGTCACCGAGCATTGCCCTTCGGAAAAGCAGATCAGTACGAAAATGTATATTGGCGGAACGGACAAACAGCGGACGATAGATAAATTAAAGGTACAGCCGCATATCGTTGTTGGCACGCCTAGCAGGATTCATGATTTAGTTAATGAACAGGCTCTATTCATTCATACGGCAAAAATGCTTGTTGTCGATGAAGCCGATATGATGTTGGACATGGGATTTATAGAGGATGTCGACCGCGTTGCCTCAAGAATGCCTGAAGACCTTCAGATGTTAGTATTTTCAGCAACCATACCGGAAAAGTTAAAGCCATTCTTAAAAAAATATATGGAAAATCCAAAGCTGATTCAAATTGAACCGAAAAGAAAAACGGCCGACAATCTTGTGCATTATCTATTGCCTTCACGGCACCGCGATAAAAAAGAACTCGTTCACGATGCGTTACTTGCCTACAACCCGTATTTGGCGATTGTATTTACCAATACAAAGAAAATGGCGGAAGAAGTGGCTGAGTTTCTCAATCAGAAAGGCCTGAAGGTTGGCCGTGTCCATGGGGATTTAAATCCAAGAGAACGAAAAAAAATGATGAAGCAAATTCAGGATTTGGAGTTCCAATATATTGTCGCAACTGATCTGGCCTCAAGAGGAATCGATATTGAAGGCGTTAGCCATGTGATTAACTACGAACTTCCCACTGATTTGGATTTTTATATTCATCGGGTTGGACGGACAGCACGCGCAGGCAATAAAGGAATTGCCTTGACCATCTACACTTTGTCGGATGAGGATGCCTTGAATCGCCTTGAAAAAATGGGCATCGAATTTATGAATGTCGATTTAAAAAATGGCGAGTTTATCGAATTGGAAAACCGCAATCGCCGCAAAACCCGGGTTAAACAAAAAGACGAGGCCGATAAATTGGCAAAGTCAGTCGTAAAAAAACCAAAACAGGTAAAACCGGGCTATAAAAAGAAAATGCAGGCGGAAATGGACAAAATCAAAAAGCGCCAGCGGAAATTAAATAAAAAGAAATAAGGATGGAGAGGGAAATATGATGAAAATTGGTTCTCACGTTTCGATGAGCGGAAAAGGAATGCTGCTTGCCGCCAGTGAGGAAGCCGTATCCTATGGCGGTAATACCTTTATGATTTATACTGGTGCGCCCCAGAATACAAGAAGGAAAAAAATAGAAGACCTTAATATTGAAGCGGGAAGAAAACATATGGAGGCTAACGGCATTACCGAAATTGTTGTTCATGCCCCCTATATCATCAATATTGGCAATACAACCAACCCCGACACATTTGATCTTGGGGTCAGGTTCTTGTCCTCGGAAATTGAGCGAACAGAAGCGATAGGGGCACAACAAATTGTCCTTCATCCGGGCGCTCACGTCGGTGCCGGGACCGAGGCTGGGATTATGAAAATTATCGAGGGTTTGAATGAAGTATTAACAGGCAAAGAAAACGTCCAGATCGCCCTGGAAACGATGGCTGGGAAGGGATCTGAATGCGGCAGATCGTTTGAAGAGCTGGCGATGATTATCGATGGCGTCCATCATAACGACAAACTCTCCGTCTGCTTTGACACCTGTCATACTCATGATGCCGGCTATAATATTGTCGAAGATTTTGATGGCGTATTAAATGAGTTTGACAAAATTGTCGGTGTGGACCGATTGAAGGTCCTCCATATTAATGACAGTAAGAATCCAAGCGGCGCGAGAAAAGACCGTCATGAAAATATCGGTTTTGGGCAAATTGGTTTTAAAGCATTAAACTATATTGTTCATCATCCACAGTTGACGGACATTCCGAAAATCTTGGAAACTCCGTTTGTAGGGGAAGACAAAAATAATAAAAAAGCCCCGTATAAGCATGAGATAGCCATGCTGCGCGGCCAAAACTTCGATGAAGATCTACTAATAAAAATTATGCAATCCTAATAGATGACAAAAAGCTGTGCCAAGGTGCACAGCTTTATTATTTTTTTGCCAGTTCCGTAAATAATTTATTTACTTCCCGTGCTGTTTGCGGCCCTGCTGCTTTGGCAATTTCCCTGATTAATTGGGTACGCTGGCCATCATCGAAGATATTGATATTTTTCCCTCTTAAGTATTCGGCAATCTTTTTTGCCTGTGCGCGAGTAACGGAAATATTAAATTGCCTGGCATATTTAACTAATTCTTCCGCAGTAATCGTGTTTATTTTATGATTAATGATGCTTTCAAAAATCCTCACCCTTGATCACTCCTCCGTGATAATTTATGTAACAGTTAAAAGGAGTGTGACACGGTTTAATATGGCTATTTTGCTTTACAATCAAAAATAGCTATTGTATACTACTTGGAGTTAAATCGTAATGATTCTTAAAATTAAAGGTGATGGCAAAAGCGATGGAATCTACTATCGAAATTAATCAATTATTTTATCAATATGAAAAAGAGCTCGTTCTTGAAAATGTAAGTTTATCGGTGCCTAAGGGTGCTTTTTTGGCGATTGTCGGTCCAAATGGTTCCGGAAAATCAACATTGCTCAAGCTAATTTTAGGGCTGCTGAGGATGCAAACCGGACAAATTTACCTATTCGGCCAAGAAATCCATAAATTCAAGGATTGGCAGAAAATCGGATACGTTTCCCAAAAGGCAAATTCCTTTAATACCGGCTTTCCTGCTACCGTTTTTGAAGTTGTTGCCAGTGGATTGACTAAAAAGCTTGGAATGTTTACTTTTTTTAAAAAAGAACATGCCGAAAAGGTGCTGACGGCACTTGATGCAGTAGGAATGAGGCCTTTCAAGGATAGAAATATCGGTGAATTGTCAGGGGGGCAGCAGCAACGGATTTTTATTGCCCGGGCGTTGATTAGTGAACCGGAGCTGCTTATTCTCGATGAACCCACTGTCGGGGTGGATGCCGGCAATGTGAACGCGTTTTACCAAATGCTGAGCAGCTTAAATAAAGAACATGGAATTACGCTCCTTTTGGTTACTCATGATATTGGCACAATTTCTGACCGGGTGACCCAAGTGGCCTGCTTAAATAAACAGCTGCATTTCCATGGCGATGTTGAGGAATTTCAACAGCTGCAAAGAGAAGATGTATCCAAAGTTTATGGGCATGAAATTCATCTGCTGCATCACAACCATGAACACGGGGGCGTTTTAAATTGATTTCAGGAATTTTTCAATATGAATTTTTACAAAACGCCTTTTTGACAGGAATCCTGATAGGCATCCTCGCACCGCTCTTGGGTGTATTTATCGTCGTCAGGCGACTCTCACTGATCGCGGATGCTCTAAGCCATGTTACTCTTGCTGGTATTGCTGCAAGCTTATTGCTTGAAAAAAGTTTCGCTTCGTTGGCGGGCTTAAACCCGTTATATTTGGGAATGGTGTTTTCAGTTAGCGGTTCATTGTTTATCGAAAAATTAAGAGGTGTCTACAAGCATTATCAGGAACTGGCGATTCCGATCATCCTCTCAACCGGGATCGGCTTGGGTGTCATTTTTATTTCCCTGGCCAATGGTTTTAATACGGACTTATTCAGTTATTTATTTGGAAGTGTGTCAGCGGTTAGCCGGACTGATTTATGGGTGATTTTGGCAATCAGTGTTTTGGTGATTCTAACGATCATTCTGTTGTATAAAGAATTATTTTTATTGTCCTTTGATGAAGAGTTTGCCAAAGCATCTGGCTTAGCGGCAAAAAGTCTACATTTCATATTTATCGTAATGGTTGCCCTAGTCATTGCGGCATCGATGAGAATTGTGGGGATTATGCTTGTCTCCTCATTGATGACCTTGCCTGTTGCGGCAAGCATTCGGGTTGCCAAAGGCTTTAAGCAGACAATCTTTTTATCCGTTCTGTTTGGGGAAATCTCCGTGCTTGGAGGACTGTTTGCGGCCTATTATTTAGATCTGGCTCCCGGTGGAACGATTGTAATGCTATCGGTGTTCATTTTGGTTCTTGCCATTTTTTATAGAAAAATAAGGGCAGGAAAAGGAATTCAGGAGGTGCAGAAGGGTGAACGTAAATGAGGCGTTGCAATATTTAAAGGAGAACGGTTTTAAGCAGACTGGGAAACGGGAGGACATACTCCAATTATTTGCCGAAAGGGATAAATATTTAACGGCAAAGGATGTGCTGGACCATTTAAAGGATGGTTACCCAGGGCTCAGCTTTGATACGATTTACCGGAATCTTTCGCTATTTGTTAATATGGGAATTTTGGAAATGACCGAATTATCCGGTGAAAAGCATTTTCGGTTCGCTTGTTCGCACCACGAGCATCACCATCATTTTATTTGTTTGGCCTGCGGCAAGTCCAAGGAGATTGAAACTTGTCCAATGAACGACCTAAGTGAAAATTTAAAGGGGTATGATATTTCCGGGCATAAATTTGAAATTTATGGACGCTGCCCTGATTGTATCCAATAGCATGAAAACTCGCGATTCGCGAGTTTTCATTTTTTTTTTATAACGGCCCTTTCCCTGATTTCGTCTCGAAGATTCATCCAGTTGTCTACCCATTTATCGGCTTCATACCAATTATCCACGCGGATGACTCCTGTCGGTACAGGCAGTTGGTTATAGGGTGTATTAAATAGTATGACTGGTATATTGCATTCCTCACAAATCATAACCGCATTATCGTGTTTATCCTCAAAAAAAATGTCAATGTTGTTTTTCTTGGCTGTTTCCACTTTATCATGTGAACCGATTAGTTCAATTTGATGGTAGGTAAGTCCGTGAGCCAAAAACCAATTCTTAGTCACATCGAGCAAATGTGAGCCACGAGCACTGATAAATACCAATTCATGTTGATTTTCCCATTTGGATAAGACAGATTTAACCCCTTTCGCGGGCGGTGACTGTTCGTAAATAACCGGTTCACTATCAGCAAACCATTTGGCAAACTCCCCCGCAGGCACATTTACAAACGGGGTTAAATCATATTCGGTAACGTCCTCATAGGCCAATTTCAAATTAAAAGCTTTATTTATAAACGGCAGCATGGAGGTTGGACAAGTAACCGTTCCATCGATGTCAATTCCAAATCTTTTTTTCATTTATTGTTCACCTTCAAATACAATCTTCTTTAGTTATTTTACCAAAGAAGTGAAGACAAAAAAGGCAAAAATTAAAAGAAAAATTTATATGAAAATGAAATGACAACCTAGTTTAGACAAACATTGACATAGTAAAAAGCCTTCCTTCGTTAACACTAATAAGGCTCCTATCATTGAAAGTGAGGGATTTTGATGGCAGATGAACGAGACACGAAAGTGCAGGAGGCTCTCAGAAGCCCAATTATCGGTGAGGAAATTCCCAATTCTCCTTCCGATTATCGGGAAGAGACAGCTTCCGAAATCGCTACACCTGTAACAACTCAATCCTCGAAATATAAGGAAGAAACTGCTTCGGAATTCGGATCCAACCTTCCAATGGTGGTTTCGCTCAAGAAGGACGATACGAATACAATGCGAGGGGCTTCGGTTCCAATCCGTTCTAATCATCGGGAAGAGACGGCTGCAGAGATTGCGGCGCCTGTACCACTAACAAGAAACAAGCCACAGCAAACTAATCAGCAGCAAAATGGACAGTCTCAGGCAATGGGCGGAGCTGGACTTGGCACTTTGGCACTGGCTCTTTCCATCTTATCCTTGTTTGTAATGCCAATTCTGTTTGGTGCTGCAGGCATTGTGCTGGGATTCGTCGCAAGGCGCAGAGGGGCACAAGGCATGGGCGCTTGGGCAATTGGAATTGGAGCGGTATCGATTATCATCGGTATCTTTATTCTTCCGTTCTTTTAAATAGGAGCAAAAAAGAAACCCGGACGATTGGCCGGGTTTCTTTAGTTATTCACTTTTTCTTCGGCTGCTTTTTTCTGAAAGTATTCCTCAGCAACCTTGTCAATTTCTTTCTTCAGTTCTTCGACCATTTCCGCTTCCGGAACCTTCCGGACGATTTGGCCCTTCCTAAACAGCAAGCCTTCGCCTCGGGCACCAGCAATGCCAATATCCGCCTCACGGGCCTCTCCAGGGCCGTTAACCGCACAGCCAAGTACGGAAACCTTGATTGGCGCTTTAATATTCTGAATATACTCTTCGACCTCATTGGCAATGCTGATCAGATCAATTTCAATTCGGCCACAGGTTGGACAGGAAATCAATGTAGCGGCATTGGATGAGAGTCCGAACACCTTCAACAGCTCTCTGGCCACTTTTACCTCCTGAACAGGGTCGGCGCTCAAGGAAATCCTTAATGTATTTCCAATTCCCTTACTGAGAATCGCTCCTAATCCAGCAGCGCTTTTTACCGTGCCTGAGAAAAGGGTTCCTGACTCGGTAATCCCTAGATGCAACGGATAATCAAACGCCTTTGCCGCTTTTTCGTAAGCTTCAATTGCCAAGTTTACATCAGATGCCTTCATTGATACGATAATGTCGTGGAAATCCAAGTCTTCAAGAATTTTGATATGATGAAGGGCGCTCTCGACCATGCCATCCGCGGTTGGATAACCGTATTTATCAAGGATTCTTTTTTCAAGCGACCCCGCATTAACCCCGATACGAATAGGGATCCCTTTCTCTTTAGCAGCCTTTACTACGGCTTCAACCTTTTCTTTTCTGCCGATATTCCCCGGGTTGATCCTAATTTTGTCCGCTCCGCCTTCAATTGCTTTGAGGGCAAGTTTATAGTCAAAGTGAATGTCTACCACAAGTGGGATATTAATGCGCTTCTTAATTTCCGGAATCGCGTTTGCCGCTCTTTCGTCCGGGCAGGCGACTCGGACAATCTGGCAGCCAGCATCTTCAAGGCGCTTTATTTCTGCAACCGTTGCCTCAACATCATGAGTCTTGGTTGTGGTCATGCTTTGGATAATGATTTCATTATTGCCGCCAATGGTTAAATTTCCTACCTTTATTGGCCGGGTTTTCGTGCGATGTATGATTTCACTCACGTATAATTCGCTCCTTCAGCTGGATTCGAATAGTAAATTAGAAAAACAATTCATTATAATTGTATCGCCAGCCGCTATTTTTGACAAGGATAAGGAATCCAATCCATCTCCCTTAGTGTGAGTAATCGGGAAAATGATATGTAGACCCGATTTGGATTTTTTCGGGACTTTTCCCAGGATTTAAGGCTTGGAAATCCTCAATCAGCTCGGAAATGGATACGGGGAGTGGTTTACCCAACCTATGTTCAACGATGGAAATGACGGTTTCCCCTGGTTTTACCTTTTCCGAAAACGAGGGTATAGCCGCATCAGGTTTCTGAATTTTGGTTTTGGTAGCATTGGCCTCAACCTGTCCATTAGCAGGGGCTGGGAGTGTGCCAACTGTTAAATCAAAATAAATGACATATATAATCAAAATAGATAGAAGTATCCCAAATAATGTTTTCATCCTAAATGGCCTCCAAATGGAAAGATACTAATTCGTATGCTTGTCCAATTGGGAATAGAACTGACAAATAAAAAAACACCCTAAAAACGGGTGTCCAGGCTGTCGAGAAAGTTTCGACAGCCTTTATTTTGTTTATTTTCTTTAACAATTCACCGCGTTAATTTGTTATAATATTATTAATAAATAGACTATTCGATATGTCTGTTGATTTGCGCTCCAGGCACTTCGCTTTCCGCGGGCGTGCCTGGGAGCCTCCTCGGCGCAAGCGCCTGTGGGGTCTCCCACTGCCCCGTACTCCCGCAGGAGTCTTCGTGCCTTCCGCGCAAATCAACAGGTGTTATTAATAAATCAAAAAGGTCAACCAATAATCTATTAAAATAAGTGGTGAATTCAATGTTTAAGCCAAAAGAGCCTAGCCAAAGTGAATTTGAATTTGTGTCTATTGATGAATTAGTTCCGGACGATCACCTTCTTCGTTTAATTGATAAATATGTAGACTTTTCATTTCTTCTTGAAAAAGTACGTCCATTTTATAGTGACGATAACGGTCGTCCATCCGATCCCCTTTTACTTTTTAAAATGATGTTTATTGGGTACCTCTTTGGCATTCGTTCAGAAAGGCAGTTAGAAAAAGAAATTAAAATGAACATTGCTTATCGATGGTTCTTGGGTTTAAAATTTCATGATTCGGTTCCCCATCATTCAACTATTAGTTGGAATCGTCAACACCGTTTTAAGGATACTGATATTTTTCAGGATATTTTTGATGAAATCGTCCTCCAAGCAATGAATCATAAAATGGTAGGCGGTCGAGTCTTATTTACTGATTCTACTCATTTAAAGGCAAATGCCAATAAACATAAGTTTACAAAGGAAGAGGTAGAAGTAGAGACTCGCGAATATTTTGAGGAACTTAATAAAGCTATAGAAGAGGATAGGATTAATCATGGAAAAAAGCCGCTAAAGGAAAAAGAGGAAGTGAAAGAGACAAAAGAAATTCGGGTGAGTACTACAGATCCTGAATGTGGATTTATGTCCCGAGAAAATAAGCAGGAAATGTTTTGTTATCTTGATCATCGGACTACTGACATGAAGTTCAATATTATTACTGATGTCTTTGTTACTCCGGGTAATGTTCATGATTCCGTTCCTTACCTGAATCGATTGGACCGTCAGGTCCAACGGTTTGGTTTTAATGTAGAAGCTGTTGCTCTAGATTCAGGCTATCTCACTAATCCTATTTGTAAAGGACTTTCTGATCGTAATATATTTGGAGTTATTGCCCATAGAAGATTCCATCCTACTACCGGCCTATTTCCTAAATGGAAATTTACATATGTCAAAGAACGGGATCTTTACATTTGCCCTAATAACCAAGAATTACCTTACAAGTCAACAACCCGAGAGGGTTATAGAGAATACAAATCTGATTCAAAAAAATGTGAAAACTGTCCACTTTTATCCCAGTGCACACGTTCAAAAAATAAGGTGAAAGTTGTAACACGACATGTATGGGAGAAGTTACAAAGAAAAGGTAAGAGGAAATCGCTTATCTAAATCAGGAAAAGAGCTATATAAATTTAGGAAGGAAAAAGTTGAGCGAAGCTTTGCAGACTCAAAAGAGCTGCACGGGCTTCGCTACTGCCGGTTACGGGGCATAAAAAAAGTAAGTGAGCAGGCTCTTCTAACCGCAGCTTGCCAGAACATGAAAAAGATTGCAACTCACTTGTTCAGACTCGAAAAAGTGTGTTGCAATTCTTTAGGTTGATTTAGACTCCTGTTGATTGGAGCGGAAGGTGCGAAGACTCCTGCGGGAGTACGGGACAGGGGAGACCCCGCAGGTGCGGAACGCACCGAGAGGCTTCCCGAACCGCCCGCGGAAAGCGAAGCACCTGGAGCGGAAATCAACAGGCCCATTAGCAGGGACAATTTTTTCAATAAAATCGGTATTTCAGATTCTAATAAACAAAAAATTGCCGAGAAATATACCCTTTCTCGACAATCTGAACACCCTAAAAACGGGTGTCTTTTAACTGCTTTTTTTCGGTTTGGGGATTTCGTTAATCGCCAGCATTAACACGATAAGGACAACAATCCAGTTGATTAGGGAACTATTAGGGACTGTTGTCTTAAGCGCGGTCATGATTGTAAAGAACAGTGTCGGAAGTGTTTCACTGTAGGCCGCCATTCTCCAAAGCTGGCCATAGTTTAGTTTTCTGCCAAGAATGTTCTTTAATGCAAGTCCAATTAAAGCGACAATCGATACCTCAATAAAACTAGCCGCACTTGAAAACAAATAAATAACGATTGAAATGACAGAGAGAATGATTCCTCGGGCACTGCTGATATTATGTAGGAAATCAAGCAGGTTGTCCTTGGTCAGGTCAAGCCCTTGCATCATCGAATAGGGATATGTCTCAGTCTGACCACCTGCAGATAGAACAAATTCATCCTTCAAAAGGGCAAATGCATCCCCTTCATCCGCAACTTCATCATCTGAAACAGCCCCGGTTGGATCAAGAATAAATGTAAAGCCTTCTTTATTGATGGTAACCGGCACCTTGGTGTCAGCAGTAAGCTCTCCATTTTTAATCGAAAACCCCGGTGTCTCTTCCTCGATAATGGTTTTGGCCGATTCTAATCCGGTTGACAAGGCCGTACTAAAAAAAATGATCGAAGGAAGGACAGAAATAAACGTCAGGAAGAAGACATAAAGAATGGTTTTGCCAATCCCCTGAAACCGAAACAAGGCAATGTCTTTTGGGGAATAAATGCTTTTTGCAAATTGCTTAAAAATATTCATAATGACCACCTTAACAACATAAATTCACTATCTATTGTAGCCTTTGCAGGGAAGATATACAAGAAAGACCGCCAAATATCGGCGGTCTAGGCTAGTTAACCCCACAAATTTCGTAAGCGCAGTTTTGGCAGTCGACTTCACGTTTAAGATAATGAATATCTTTGATGGTAAATTTCTGATTATCGTAGGCGATTATGTCCTTTTCTCGCAGTTCCTTGAGGGCCCGCTGAATCACTTCCCGGGTGCCATAGGTTAAGTTGGCCAATTCCTGATGTGTCAATGGCAAATCAATAAGGATGCCATCAGAGGTCACAATCCCGTAGGAATTGCATAGTCGGATAAGGATGGAATACAGGCCGCCTTTTTTTCCGTTCATGATTAAGTCCTGACATTTCATTTGTGCCTTTAAATAGCTGGTAGACAGCCAAGCTGCAAGTGCAGTCATCGCTTCCGGGTCGGTCATGACAAAGTTTTCAAATTCTTCCCGTTTAATATACAGCAGCTCACAGTCATCTAATGTTTTGGCATAAAATTGGTATCGCGGGTTTGCCTTAAACAGCGGATACTCGACGATTAATTCACGATTATTTAATACTTTTAAAATGAAATCCTTGCCTCGCACATGCACGCGGCCAAGGGCAATACTTCCGCTTAGAAGAATGTAAACATAATGGGCAGAGTCCTTTTCTAGAAACAGAACAGAACCTGCCTTTACCTTCTGTACGGGCTCAGTTTTATAGAAAAAATGATACAATAAGCTGTAAATTGAATTCCCTGTTTTCAGCATGCCTGCCACTCCCTTTTATCCCTTCTACTTTGATTAAAAAGAATTAAAAACAGTGTGTCAATATTGGTTTTACATAAAATGGAATCTAAACGGCGAGGCTATGACAAAAATCGTTGACAGAATGCGAGATGCGGGATTCATGACAATTTTTCGAAATATCTTAAATACGACCCTTGGAATATTTGTTGGAAATTTGGGTATTTTATATATGGTGGAATCGAGCATTTTATTTGAAACGATAACACTTATTTGGTAATCTTAATTAAAAGCTTTAGAATATTCCAAAAGTCCTTTTGGAATGGCTGAAGCAAATAATCTTTACATAGGAGGAATTTCTCATGGCATTTGAATTACCAAAACTGCCTTATGCAGAAGATGCACTAGAACCGCACATTGATAAAGAAACGATGAACATTCATCACACCAGACACCATAATACCTATGTTACTAATTTAAACAATGCTTTAGCAGGAAATGAAGAATTGCTATCGAAATCAGTTGAAGAAGTCATTTCCAATTTGGACGCTGTTCCTGAATCTGCTCGTACAGCTGTCCGCAACAATGGCGGCGGTCATGCTAATCACTCTTTGTTTTGGACAATCCTTTCTCCAAATGGCGGGGGCGCGCCAAGCGGTGAATTAGCAGATGCAATCAACTCTAAATTTGGCAGCTTTGAAGCGTTCAAAGAAGAGTTTGCAAAAGCGGCTACTACCCGCTTCGGTTCCGGATGGGCTTGGCTGTCTGTGAACAATGGCGAATTGGAAGTAAGCAGTACGCCTAACCAGGACTCTCCATTAATGGAAGGCAAGACGCCAATTCTTGGCCTTGATGTTTGGGAGCATGCTTACTATTTAAAATATCAAAACAAGCGTCCTGATTATATCGGCGCATTCTGGAACGTTGTGAACTGGGATGAAGTCGCGAAGCGTTACAGCGCAGCAAAATAATTTAAGATTAAAATCAAAGGCAGCTGACTAAGCTGTCTTTTTTTTTGCATAAGAACAGCCCGCTTGTTAAAGACTACCTGTTAAGAAAAAGGGGAGTTTTTTAATGCCAAAAAAGTTTAAATTTCTGGGTGATGTCGAGTTAACCAAGGATTTGTCACTGCTTTTGATCATTGGCGGGCTTTATTCCTTAAGTGTGGCTCTGTCCAATACGTTTGTAAACATTTACTTATGGAAGCAAACAGGGAAGTATTCTGACTTGGCGCTTTATAATCTGTCAATCGTCGTCCTGCAGCCATTAACCTTCATTTTGGCCGGGCGCTGGGCAAAAAAAATTGACCGTGTCATTGTGTTGAGAATTGGTGTCATTTTTTTAGCTTTGTTTTATATGGCCGTGTTAATCACCGGCTCAAAAGCGGCCACTTTTTTATTGGTCCTGGGGAGCCTGCTGGGGGTGGGCTACGGATTTTATTGGCTTGCCTATAATGTGCTGACCTTTGAAATAACCGAGCCGGAAACGAGGGACTTTTTTAACGGATTCTTGGGAATTTTGTCCTCTTTGGGAGGAATGATCGGTCCCATTGCGGCGGGCATCATTATTACTAGATTTGAAAAGTTTACCGGGTATACCATTGTATTTGGTTTGTCGCTTTCCTTGTTCGCCCTGGCGGTGATCCTGAGTTTCTCATTGAAACCAAGACCAGCAAACGGCAAGTACTGTTTTAAACGTATCATTGAAGAAAGAAAACAAAATGAAAATTGGCGTCTCGTTACCAACGCCCATTTCTTTCAGGGCCTGAGAGAAGGGACGTTTTTATTTGTTATCTCTGTATTTGTTTATATTTCTACCGGTAGTGAATTGGCTCTTGGCACATTCGGACTTCTTAATTCAGGGATTTCCTTTGTGGCTTATTATCTAGCATCAAGGCTAATTAAGAAACATTATCGAAAAAAGGCCATCCTTATTGGAGGACTGATCCTTTATGCATCCGTGTTGTTGATTGTCTGGGATGTTAATTATGCCAAATTGTTAATTTATGCGGCCATGATTGCCATCGCCTATCCGCTTCTGCTGGTACCTTATATTTCTACAACATATGATGTGATCGGTGTTGGCTGGAAGGCTGCTGAAATGAGGATTGAGTATATTGTAGTCCGCGAAATATTTCTGAATATCGGCCGCATTGTTTCCATCTTGGCATTTCTGGGTGCGGTGACCCTATTTAACGCAGAAAAGAGCATCCCGGTCCTATTATTATTTTTGGGTGCCGGCCATACGTTAATCTATTTATTTATAAAAAGAGTTCAACTGCCTGTCACTTAATGCGATGAGAATTTACTCATCGCTTTTTACTTGGAGTTGAATTTTGTCGAAAATGGTAAGTGTTCCTCATAGAAAAAAAACGGACAATCCTTTAAAATAGATAAAGGTTAAAGGAAGAGGAGGTGCACTTTACCCTTGAATAAGAAGAAAAAGAAAAAACTGGTTCCGTTTCGGTTAAATGTCTTGTTTTTCATTGTGTTTCTGCTTTTTTCGATACTGGTCTTGCGACTAGGTGAATTGCAAATTGTTTTTGGTGAGGACTTTAAGCGGGAAATAGAACGGACCGAGGATATAACCGTTAGTAATCCTGTGCCACGCGGAAAAATATTTGACACTAACGGGAATATTATTGTTGACAACACTCCGTTAAATGCGATTACTTATACTAAGTCTCAAAATACAAGCCAAGAAGAAATGCTAAAAACCGCGGAAAAATTGGCGAAAATCATTAATATGGATACAGAAAAGATTCCGGTTCGGGATAAGAAGGATTACTGGATTATCAAACATCCGAAGCAGGCAAAGGAAAAAATTACAAAAAAAGAATGGGCTCAATATGAAGAGAAGAAATTGGAAGACAAAGATATTTACAAATTGCAGCTCGAAAGGGTTACCGATGAGGAATTGAACAGTATACAAGGGGAAGACCTTGAAATACTGGCGATTTATCGTAAATTTAACAGCGGTTATGCGTTGACGCCGCAAATCGTCAAAAATAAAGATGTAACACCAGATGAATTTGCTGCAGTGAGTGAAAATCTCGAGAACCTTCCCGGAGTGGATACTACTACCGATTGGGACCGGTTATATGTGACAGGAAATACGTTAAGATCCATCCTTGGTGATGTGTCTTCTTCCGAATCAGGGCTTCCTAAAGATCAATTGGAAAAGTATCTTGCCAAGGATTACAGCCGTAATGATCGAGTTGGCAAGAGCTATCTTGAACTAAAATATGAAGATGTTCTCCATGGGGAAAAAGCCAAGGTAAAAAATATTACCGATAAATCCGGAAAAGTATTATCTACTGAGGTTATATCAGAAGGAAAACGGGGCAAGGACCTCGTATTAACAATTGATATGGACCTGCAAAAACAGGTTGAACAAATCATTGAAGAAGAAATGTGGGCTGCCAAGCAAAAATATCCAAATGCGGCACTTTTGGACCGCGCATTCGTGGTTGTAATGAATCCAAAAACTGGGGAAATCCTTTCGCTCGGCGGTAGACAAATAGTCAAAGATAAAGAGACTGGAAAACCTGAAATGCGGGATTATGCCCAAGGAACCTTCACATCTTCGTATGCGGTTGGATCATCGGTCAAAGGGGCCACAATATTGACGGGATATCAGACCGGGGCGATCAAACCGGGAACAGTCCTTTTAGATGAACCATTGCGTATCGCAAGTACAAAGCCGAAATCTTCATGGAAGACATTCGGCTCTATTAATGATCTAAGAGCACTCCAGGTATCATCCAACGTCTATATGTTTAAAACAGCGATTGCTATGGCGGGGGGACATTATGTTCCAAATAAACCGCTGCCGCTTGATTATACGGCATTTAATACGATGAGAAGATACTTCAGCCAATTTGGTCTGGGTGTTCGAACGGGAATTGATTTGCCAAATGAAATGACCGGATTCCCTGGTGCAGACAAAACACCTGGTTTGCTGCTTGACCTTGCGATCGGCCAGTATGACACGTATACCCCGCTCCAGCTTGCCCAGTACGTTTCAACGATTGCCAATGGCGGATATCGGGTTCAGCCCCATATCGTGAAAGAAATTCGTGAGCCGCTAATGGAAAATAATGAATTGGGTCCTATCATAAAAGAATTGGAGCCAAAAGTGTTAAATCGGATCGATATGAAGGACGAATGGGTCAAGAGGGTTCAGGAAGGATTCCGTATGGTCATGCAAGTTGGCGACGGAACCGGTGTCGGTCATTGGAAGAGTGCACCTTATAATCCGGCCGGAAAAACCGGGACGGCACAGGCCTTTTATGACGGATCAGATAAATCAAAACGCATGACGCCTGTTACGAGTCTAAGCCTCGTTACTTACGCGCCAGCAGATAACCCGGAGGTTGCCATGGCAGTTGTTGTTCCATGGGCCTATGAAGGGCACAGCGGTCCAAGCATTAACCATTTAATTGGCCGCAGGGTATTGGATGCCTATTTTGAACTGAAAAATTCTCGCCAAGAACCTGCCGATGAAGAAAATGCAGCCAATGCTGCGGAAGTGCTGGCAGCGGATAATAATCAGTAAACCTGTCTCGATTTGAGACAGGTTTTTTTATAGTTTAATAGTTTAATCGTTTAACGATTTACAAAACTCATACATTGATTTACATAAGCTTTACATTTCATTAAAACGCAGTTTACAGAGATTCTTTATTCTTGTAATTGTAAAGCAAAACGAACAGTCGTAGGAGGAATTTACACGATGAAAAATTTCAAAAAGTTTGGTCTAGCGATATTAACAGCTATTCTAATGATATTTGCAGCAGCGTGCGGCTCTGACTCTTCAGGTAAGGAAAATGAAACAGGAAATAATGGTGAACTATCGGGATCATTGGTTATTTCCGGTTCTTCGGCCATGCAGCCGTTAATTGCTGCCGCAGCTGAAGAATTCATGGCTGAAAATCCAAAGGTTGACATCCAAGTAAATGCGGGCGGTTCTGGGACAGGCTTATCGCAGGTTGCTGAAGGCTCTGTTGGAATCGGTAACTCTGACGTTTTTGCTGAAGAAAAAGAAGGTATTCCAGCCGACGAACTTGTTGACCACAAGGTTGCGGTAGTTGGCATGACTGCTGCAGTTAACCCTAAAGTGGGAATTGAAGATATTACGAAAGAAGATCTAATTAAAGTATTCACCGGAAAAATTACAAACTGGAAAGAACTCGGCGGTAAAGATCAAAAGATTGTTCTTGTAAACCGTCCCGACTCTTCCGGAACTCGAGCAATATTTAATAAATTCGCGCTGGATGGCGCGACACCTGCAGAAGGTATTACAGAGGATTCCTCAAATACAGTTAAAAAGATTATCAGTGAAACAGATGGCGCAATTGGTTATCTAGCATTCTCATACTTTACCGATGATAAAGTTACACCGCTTGCGATCGATGGTGTTGAACCGACTGAAGAAAATGTGCAATCCGGAGATTTCCCTGTTTGGGCTTACCAGCATTCCTATACTAAAGGCGAAGCGGAAGGGTTAGCCAAAGCGTTTCTTGAATATGTAATGTCAGATGAAATCCAAACTACTTTATTGAAAGAACAAGGATATCTGCCTGTTACAAAAATGAAGGTAGAACGAGATGTCGAAGGAAATCAAAAAGATATTAAATAGGGACACATATTTCTTTTAGTAAAGAGGGTAAATGCAGTTGCGTTTACCCTATTACGACATAATCAAGAGGAGTTTGGTTTATTATGGAAAAGGTTCTTCCTGCCAAAGATAGATTGCTAAAGTCAAACAAAAGCGGGCTGAATGGCGAACTTCGCGGAAAAATGCTAGTCATTTTATGTGCAATTATCATGATTTCTGCCACGATTTCGATCACTATTTTCCTTGGAACAAAAGGGATGCAATCCTTTACAAAAAACGGAATTAGTTTAATCGAGTTTTTAACAAGCACAAAATGGAATCCAACAGATAAGGCGAGCCCGATGTATGGTGTTCTGCCATTTATTTTTGGTTCCTTTGCAGTTACCTTTCTTTCCGCACTTGTTGCGGCGCCATTGGGAATTGGCGGGGCCATCTTTATGACGGAAATTGCTCCTTCCTGGGGAAAAAAAATCCTGCAGCCGGTTGTTGAACTCCTGGTAGGAATTCCATCGGTCGTATACGGTTTTATCGGACTATCTGTATTGGTTCCGTTTATTAGAGAGAATGTCGGCGGTTTAGGTTTTAGTTTGCTAGCCGGGACAATTGTCCTTTCCATCATGATTTTACCGACAATCACAACGATCGCGACAGATGCGATGAGTTCGCTCCCGAACCATCTGCGCGAAGGGTCTTATGCATTGGGAGCGACAAGATGGCAGACGATTAGAAAAGTATTGGTGCCAGCAGCGATGCCTTCTCTGCTGACGGCCATCATTCTCGGGATGGCGAGGGCTTTTGGTGAAGCTTTGGCCGTACAAATGGTTATCGGTAATGTCAGGGACTTACCATCAAGTATTTTGGATGCATCTGCGACACTAACGACCATTATTACCTTAAATATGGGCCATACCACATATGGCAGCGTAGAAAATAATACGCTATGGTCAATGGGTCTAATCTTATTAATCATGTCGTTTGCATTCATTCTCCTTATTCGTTATCTATCATCAAGGAGGAAATTACGATGAACAGTAAAGCTGCCGATCGAGTTGCGACAGGTGTATTTGTTGCGATTGCGATTGTTATCGTCACGATTCTTGTCGGATTATTTTTCTATATTTTTGTAAATGGATTTAAATATATATCATTTGATTTCTTAACTTCTCCTTCAAGCAATGTAAGGGCTGGTGGAGGAATTCGCGACCAATTATTTAATTCCTTTTACATTTTGTTTCTTACGATGCTGATTACGGTACCTATTGGAGTCGGCGGCGGGATTTATATGGCCGAATATGCCAAACCCGGTAAGGTAACCGACTTAATCCGGACCTGCATTGAAGTTTTGTCCTCTCTGCCATCAATTGTTATCGGTATGTTTGGATTATTGATTTTTGTAAACACAACGGGCTGGGGCTACACAATCATAGGAGGGGCCTTGGCACTAACGATATTTAATTTACCAACTATGGTTCGTACTACGGAAGACGCAATCCGTGCTGTTCCTCGTGATCTAAAAGAAGCAAGCCTGGCATTAGGCGTTACCCATTGGCATACAATCAAAACGATTATTTTACCAGCAGCATTTCCGTCAATTTTAACCGGAGCGATTCTTGCTGCGGGCCGGGTATTCGGTGAGGCAGCCGCACTATTATTTACTGCTGGCCTATCAACTCCAAGACTGGATTACATGAACTTGAATCCTTTTTCAGAACAATCACCATTGAATATTTTCCGTCCTGCAGAAACATTGGCGGTTCATATATGGTCTGTAAATACGCAGGGGTTAATTCCTGATGTAAATGAAGTTGCCAGCGGCTCATCTGCCGTTCTCGTCCTTTCAGTATTGGTTTTCAATTTATTGGCCCGCTGGATTGGGAGCTTGATTCATAAGCGGGTAACAGCGACTAAATAAAAGGTGGGGGTCATATGATGACAGCCGTTAAGGAGAGAACACAAGTGGATTTAACTGTTCAACCAACGCCAATTGAAGTTAAGTCTGAAAATATTATTGCGGTAAGGAATTTGGAAATTTTTTATGGGGATAAGCGGGCAGTAAATGGAATTTCTTTGGACATTAAGAAAAATTCCGTAACGGCCTTAATCGGTCCCTCTGGATGTGGAAAGTCAACGTTCTTACGCAGTATCAACCGTATGAATGATTTGATTCCCGGAGCACGCGCTGCCGGTGAAATCATCTATGAAGATCTAAATATATTATCACAAGATATCAATGTAGTTGCCTTAAGGAAGGAAATAGGCATGGTGTTTCAAAAGCCAAACCCGTTTCCAAAATCAATTTATGAAAATATTGCCCATGGCTTAAAATTTGCAGGGATTCGAAAAAAAACTGAGCTTGATGAAATCGTCGAAGAAAGTTTACAAAAAGCGGCTTTGTGGGATGAAGTGAAGGACAGGTTGCACAAATCTGCCTTATCGCTATCAGGGGGGCAGCAGCAGCGCCTTTGTATTGCCAGATCAATTGCCATGAAGCCGACTGTCATCCTTCTTGATGAACCATCTTCGGCATTGGACCCAATCTCAAATGCCAAGGTTGAGGAATTGATTATCGGGTTGAAAAAGGATTATTCCATCATTATTGTCACCCATAATATGCAGCAAGCAGCGCGGATTTCAGATAAAACAGCCTTCTTTTTAAACGGTGATTTAATAGAATATGACAATACTAAAAAACTCTTTACGAATCCATCAGTCAAAAAAACAGAGGAATACATTTCCGGACGCTTCGGATAAGGGGGAAGCATTGTGGCGATACAAACATTAACGAGAGACATCTTTGATGTGAAAGATCTAAACCTATGGTATGGTGATCACCATGCCTTAAAAAATATTGATTTCCCAATCCAGAAAAAAGAAGTAACGGCAATGATTGGGCCTTCAGGATGCGGAAAGTCCACGTTTTTAAAGACTTTAAATCTAATGAATAAAATGATACCGAATGTCAAAATAACTGGAGAAGTGAATTTTGACGGTGACAATATTTTAAACCCAAAAACAGACCTAGTAGAATTACGGAAACGTGTTGGCATGGTTTTCCAAAAGGGGAATCCGTTCCCTCAGTCTATCTACGATAATGTTGCCTATGGGCCGAGAATTCATGGTGTAAAGAAAAAGACGCATCTGGACGAAATTGTGACGAAGGCGTTAATCGATGTCGCATTATGGGATGAAGTGAAGGACCGTCTGCACGCACCAGCATTGGGACTTTCAGGCGGACAACAGCAGCGCCTGTGCATTGCGAGGGCGCTTGCTACCAAACCGGAGGTACTGCTAATGGATGAACCAACCTCCGCACTCGACCCGATTTCAACATTAAAAATCGAGGAATTAATCCTTGAATTAAAAGAAAAGTACACCATTGTCATTGTGACCCATAACATGCAGCAAGCGGCCCGAGTATCGGATAAAACGGCCTTCTTTCTTATGGGCGAGTTAATTGAAGTGGATCTAACGCCAAACATTTTTTCGATGCCTAAAGATACCCGCACCGAAGACTATATTACTGGGAGATTTGGATAAGGGGGGAATAATGATGAACACACGGTCAAATTTCGATCAAAATTTAAATCAATTAAAAAAGATGCAGCTGGAAATGGCCGCCAAAGCGGAGAAAAGAATTAAAGACGCCATGCTCGCCCTGCTTAATCAGGATATTGACCTGGCAAATCGAGTCATTTCAGGTGACAATGAGATTGATGAGCTTGAGCATGAGATACATGAAAAAGCTTTGATGCTGATCGCTACCGAATCGCCAGTTGCCAGGGATTTACGGAGAATTAATGTTGCCTTAAAGGTGTCATCCGAGGTTGAGCGGATGGGCGATATGGCTGTAAATATAGCCAAATCGGTTGTCCAAATCGGGAAAGATAAACATATTAAAGAATTGGCTGATATTCCTCACATGATGGAAATGGCCTTAGAAATGGTCGCGGATGCCCTTACTGCCTTTTATACAGAAGATATTTCTATCGCAAGGCAATGCGCCGAAAAGGATGACGCCGTTGACGATATGTTTGGAAAATTAATTCATGAACTCATGGGACATATTCCGAAAAATCCAGAGTCGACGAACCAAATCATCCAATTGTCTTTTGTTTGCCGGTTTATTGAACGGATTGCCGATCACTCCACCAATATTGCCGAAAATGTTGTTTTTCTTGAAACTGGAAAAAGGCTGAATCTAAATCATTAATTATATTCAAAAAGGGTGAGGCAGTTGGCTTCATCCTTTTTGGTGTACGATCCAATTAATGTCGAAAAATCTTTGTTTAGATTGAAACACTTAAAAAATACACCGCATTTTCCACTCTTTTAAAAATTTGCAGCCGCTCGAACAGCCCCCTATTAGGATAGGCAAAATACGACAAATTGCGTTTATTGTCTGCCTCACTGTCTGATGTTACGATTAAATAAGAGTCAAAAGAATAGTTTGTTTTCTTTTACCATATATTGATACGTTGCAGATTGGAGGAAGCTATGATTAAGCAAGATTTATTTACCCCTATAAAGGGTGAGCTTATCGCAAAACTTGTTGCCCCTCAAAAAATGTTTCTCTTCTGGGATCCATCCCAATTGCCAAAAATGATCATTCAATTATATTTTAATCAACCGATTGAGGAATTGGTTTCTGTCATCAGAGTATTCGATGTGACAGATATCCTTTTTAACGGGAAAAATGCCCATCATTATTACGAGATATCTATTCCTTATCCCAATAGCCATTGGGTGGTGAAAGGATTAACGGCAAGCCGAAGCTATCAAGCAGAACTGGGTGTATATTTGCCGGAAACAGGATTTTTCCCTTTATTCCGATCAAACTGCATCCAAACGCCTGCAATGGCGATACCGGATGGAACTAGTTTTTACCGAGACTACTTGCAATTGAAAGGGCATGAAGAAAGTCCGCCAAAATGGCGGAACTATGTAAGCACTTATAGTTATTATGAAGAACCTGAAAACATGGAGGAGAAAAATGCCTAAAACATTTGTCCCGGTGGAATGCTTAACCCCAAATTCGGAACAAGGGCTTGGTTTAAAAATTTTGATGCTTTGCTGGGAGTATCCCCCGAATGTCGTTGGCGGACTTTCAAGACATGTATTCAGCTTATCCGTACATATGGCAAAAATGGGCTATGAGGTTCATGTTATAACCGCCGAAAACGACAGGCTTCCTGCCTTTGAACTGATGGATGGGGTGAGGGTGCATCGGGTCAAACCGATCAATGAAATGGACCGGAATTTCCTGTCCTGGATTGGCGGTCTTAATCTGGCGATGTCTTTCAAGGCGGAAAGGCTGGCACAAGAAATCCGCTTCCATTTAATACACGCCCATGATTGGCTGGTGGGGGCTGCTGCTATTGCTCTAAAGGAGCTATGGTCCATCCCGTTGTTAACCACGATTCATGCGACTGAACATGGAAGAAATAATGGTATTCATACGGAAACTCAGCAGTTTATCCATGAAAAGGAACAGCAGCTAATTATTGCATCCAATCAAATAATTGTTTGCAGCGAATATATGAAAGAACATCTTGCTTCTGTTTTTAATGGGGTTTCCGACGCAATTGCGATTATTCCCAACGGCGTTGAGGCACCAGCGGCCACAGAGGATGGCGCAATGTTATTTCTGGAGCGTAACAAAAAGGAATACATTTTTTCCATAGGCAGGATTGTCAAAGAAAAAGGCTTTCAAACAATGATTGAGGCTGCTTCAATTGCCAAGGAAAATAATTTGGATTACTTTTTTGTTATTGCTGGAAAAGGCCCGATGCTGGACACATATCGAAGCCAAATAAACGAAAGACAATTAACAAATCACATCATGTTTATTGGCTACATTACAGATGAACAAAGAAATGCCCTAATCGCCGGAAGTCAATTGATCGTTATCCCAAGCCTGTACGAACCTTTTGGCATTGCTGCCCTTGAATCAATGATATTAGGGAAACCAACGATTGTTTCCAACACCGGAGGCATGAAAGGGATTATTAAGCATCTGCAAACCGGGCTCCTGATGAATCCGGGTGATCCGGAAAGTATGATTCAGCAAATTCAGTTTCTTAAAGAGAATCCAATAATAGCGAAAGAAATTGGCCTTAAAGGCAGGGAGATTGTAAAAAGCTTGTACGGGTGGAAACGAATTGCTTCAGAAACGGCCAGAATAATGGAAGATACAGTTATTCATTCACAGGTTAAGGATTAACTATAAATAAATTTTCCCAAAAAGGTGTAATGATCATGAATGTAATCGAAAGTTACAATGAGAGAATGAAGCAAAGCACTATTGATCAGCTTCAATTTATTCCAGGCATATGGGTTAATGGAAGATATCTCTGGCTTCAAAACGGCAGCGAAAAAGTGATTTACGATGAAGCTTTGACCTTAAATGTGAAGCGTGAACAAGTACACTCCAAAATCCGCTTTTCTACTATTTTTACAGGCAATCATAGTGATTGCCAGAAAGAAATTAAATTATTGGCCATGCACCATTTTTCCAGTCTTGACCAAGATGGCTTAACATTTATTTCGCCGTCAGATAACATGATTTTACATCATGCCGCCAAACAGACATTTCTGGTTAATGCTGCATATAAAGGTACAGGATTAAAGGAATATACAACAATTCCATTGTGGAACGCTTACACAGATCAGATTTGGAGTTCCCTCCAAAAAGGGATATTAAAATATCAACCCATGGCCAAAGGGCCTGCAGCCAGTATTTTTGCGGTTAACATAACAATTCCGCCGAAAGAAACGATAAAAATGAAAGTTTGGGCAATAGCAGGAACCGACAAAAAAGAATTAATTTCAATAGAAAATGCACTTTTAAAAAACCCACTAGCATTTCCAAACGAAAAATGATATTATAGAAAAGTCGTATGAACGAACAGCTTAATTGTTTGGAGGGAAATAAACATGCGTGTGAATATTACGTTAGCTTGCACTGAGTGTGGAGACCGTAACTATATTTCAAACAAAAATAAACGCAACAACCCAGATCGTCTTGAGCTTAAGAAATATTGCCCAAGAGAAAAGCGTACAACTGTACACCGCGAAACAAAATAAGCAGCAGGGCTTCCTGTTGCTTTTTTTGTTGCAGTAAAAAATGGGAGGGCTCCTGAGATGGAGGATAAAACTTCAATTCGCAAGAGAATGAAAGCTATACTTTCCAATCTTTCAGAACAGACATATGAAGATTATTCAAATAAAATTGCCCAAACTCTTTATCAACAAGACGAGTGGAAACAATCTGCCACCATCGGGATCACCATTTCCAGGGTGCCTGAAGTAGATACATACCCAATTATACGGAAGGCGTGGGAATCAGGTAAGCGCGTAGTCGTGCCAAAATGCGACCCAAAAGAGAAAGTGCTGTCTTTTAGGACGCTGACCGATTTTTCTCAGCTGGAATCTGTTTATTTTGGATTGCTGGAGCCAATTATAGAAAAGACAACGGAAATTGAACCTAAGGAGATTGACCTTCTTATTGTACCAGGCTTGGCCTTCACTCGGGAAGGGTATCGGTTGGGCTTTGGCGGCGGCTACTATGATCGCTTTTTGATGGATTTCACTGGCAAAACAATCTCACTTGCCTTTACGGAACAAATGATTCCAAGGTTCCCGATAGAAAAATTTGATATCCCGGTTTCCAAAATAATTACTGTCAACGAGGTCATTCACCCATATGATTGAGGCAGTTCTCATTGTTGCTGTAATCATCATGACAGGGATAACCGGATATCGGGTGAAATCGCTGACAACCTCGGGCGCCGCAGCGGCTTTTTTAGTCGGGCTTGCTGTCTATGCCGGCGTTGGTGCAAAAGGGCTATTTCTTTTAGGGATTTTCTTTGCGACTTCAAGTTTCTGGTCAAACTATAAAAGTGCGGCGAAAAGGACTCTGGAGGAGAAATTGGCCAAAGGAGCAACGCGGGACTGGCGTCAAGTGTTTGCTAATGGCGGAATGGCGGCAGTGTTCAGTATTCTTTATCTCTTCTATCAGGACAGCATCTTGCTGCTTGGATTTATGGTGTCACTTGCCAGTGCCAATTCTGACACATGGGCCTCTGAAATAGGCAGCTTGAGCAAAAGGGCCCCTATTTATATTCGAACTTTCAAGCGGGTAGATAAGGGAACCTCCGGTGCGGTCAGCATGCTTGGGAGTACTGCGGCACTTTTGGGGGCACTAACCATTGCTGTGGTTGGTTTCTTGTTATTTAAACCGACCCCTCTTGTTTTAGTCCTGGTATTTATTTTTGGTTATCTCGGGAATGTTATTGATACCTTATTTGGCGCCTTTTACCAACAGGTTTATGCTTGCCGCCAATGCGGCATCGAAACGGAGAAAAGGTTCCACTGTGGTCAACCGACAAGCCAAATAAAAGGCATTTTGTTAATGGACAATGACATGGTAAATTTCTTGTCAGGTTTCTTGGCGGCAATGCTCGCTATAGCACTTTATTTAATTTTATTATAACTTAAGGGTAGGGAGGAATTGACTTGTTAAATCGGGTAAATCGGGTTGCTGTTATTGGAACAGGCTTTGTTGGCTCAAGCTATGCTTTTGCCTTGTTAAATCAAGGAATTGCAGAAGAGCTTGTCTTAATCGATTTAAACGCACATAAGGCAGAAGGGGATGCAATGGATCTTAATCATGGGCTTCCATTTGCTCCTTCCTATACGAAAATTTGGTATGGTGACTATTCCGAATGTGGAAAAGCGGATATTGTCGTTATTACAGCCGGCGCGAATCAAAAGCCAGGTGAAACAAGGCTTGACCTAGTTGAAAAAAATACAAAAATCTTCAAGGGAATAGTGGAGCAGATATTGGCCAGCGGTTTTGATGGCATATTCTTGGTGGCAACCAATCCAGTTGACATCCTCACATATGCTGTTTGGAAGTTTTCCGGGTTTCCGAAAGAGAGAGTTATCGGTTCAGGGACTATTTTAGATACGGCGCGGTTTCGATTTTTACTTGGAGATTACTTCAATGTCGATACCCGAAATGTCCATGCCTACATTATTGGCGAGCATGGAGATACCGAACTTCCGGTATGGAGCAATGCCAATATAGCCGGTACGCCTATTACGGAATGGACAAAAAATCGGGAGGGATACAGCCGGGGTGACCTGAACCAAATTTTCTTGAACGTCCGTGATGCCGCCTATCATATCATTGAACGAAAAGGCGCCACTTATTATGGAATTGCAATGGGGCTCGTAAGGTTGACCAAGGCTTTGCTTGAAAATGAAAACTCTGTATTGACCGTGTCAGCCTATCTAAATGGTGAATATGGCCATGATGATATTTATATTGGGGTACCGGCCATTGTGAACCGCAATGGGATCAAGCAAATTGTCGAACTGGATTTAAATGACCAGGAGAAAGAAAAATTTGCCGGTTCTGTTCAAGTACTGAAAAACACAATGGAAACGGTTCTAAAGAAATATTAACCATTAAAAGAGTTGAATTCACTAGAATTCAACTCTTTTTGGCGTTTGTGGTGGGATAAAACCCGATCAACAATCACAAAATAGGGTTAGGAGGGATGAAGATGTCACGCATGTTAACATCTATTTTCATGATTGGCTCTATTGGCTATTTTGTTTTTCGCTATCGGTATCGATTGATGAATCTCTTGTTTTCATCCAGCTGGCTTCGACGAATTGCTGTCAGCTCAGTTATGAATATGCCAGGTGTAAAACAAAAATTAATGCAAACTGTATTTGGCGGACCATCTGCTAGGTGAAAACCACAGATGGTTTTTTTATATATGTCAAAATCGTTAATTCTTAGCCTCATCGCAGGTTTTCATTCATGTTCATTCGAACTTATCGTTTATAATAAAAACAAGACATCTTTTTGGAGAGCAGGGGAGAAATGAAAAATAGAGAAAATTTTATCTTCTGGCAGATAGCCTATTCACTAATATCTGAGCATGGTTACAGGCTAATACAGTTATTTGATAACCAAAAGGAATTATGGCTTGAGAAACTGGAAAATAAGCATGCTCCGATTGTCAGGCTAATGCTTGAAAATTTTGATTGGAGCAATGCGATGCAGCGAGATATAGAATTCTCGGCTGTAAATGGTGAAAGAATTCGCAAACAGTTGGGCAAAAGCGAGCTGCATCTGACAAACATTTATGTCAGCGAATTTCCACCAGTGGACGACTATGAATCCCGAATAACCCAACCATTCGTCCATCCTGAAGGGAATAAGACCGTTGTTAAAACACTTCTTCTGACAAATGGAAAAGCGGAGAGTGGTCTGCGAGCCATTTCCCAACAGCTGCTTGTTGATCTTCAATTTCCAATTAATGAGCAATATTCGGACCAGGAAGTCGAACTTGTTAAAAAATCGTCGATAGAACATTCGGTAAAAAAAGAGAAGGCAGAAAGAGAAATTCTTCGCGGCGGGAAACCCTTTTTTACCTATGTTTTTATCTTGATCCAATGTGCTGTTTTTTTCTGGATGGAGGTTAACGGCGGCAGTACGAACACATCCAACCTGATTAAATATGGAGCAAAGGTAAATCAATTAATATATCAAGGGGAATGGTGGCGTTTTATCACGCCGGTCTTTATTCATATCGGATTTTTGCACCTAGCCATGAATACCCTTTCTTTATATTATCTTGGTGGAGAGGTGGAGCGAATTTATGGCCGCTTCCGCTTCCTGATTATTTATTTATTTGCAGGGTTTGCTGGCGTGGTCGCGAGCTTCCTATTTAGCTCCACTTTATCTGCAGGAGCGAGCGGCGCTATTTTCGGCTGTTTTGGCGCATTGCTTTATTTTGGGGTTACCTATCCTAAATTGTTCATGAGAACAATGGGAATGAATCTTTTTGCGGTCTTGGCATTAAACCTGGTGTTTGGATTCTCGATGCCGGGTATTGATAATGCCGGCCATTTAGGCGGACTAGCTGGAGGGTTTCTCGCTGCAGGTCTTGTCCATTTTCCGAAGAAAGCCAAGCCGTTCATTCAAATCCTTTTCCTTGCAGCATCGGCAGTACTTGTCTGGGGGGCGATGACCTACGGGTTCAGCAATTCTAATAAGACGCTTGATGAGAGTTCAACTTTAGTACTGGCTCAGGATTATATCCAGCAAAATAATTATGATGACGCTTATGATACATTAAAGCATTATGAGCAGCAGGGCTCGGAAATATCCGAACGTACCTACTTCCTATTATCCTATGTGGAGATCAAAAAGGGTTTGCTCTCGGATGCCAAACCTCATCTGCTTAAAGCGATTGAGCTTAATCCTGATTTTCATGAAGCCTACTATAATCTGGCATTAATTTACTTGGAAGAAAATGATTTGCAAAAGGCGAAGGAGAATGCGGAACGGGCAGTAGAGTTAATGCCTGGAGAATCCCAGTATTCCAATTTGGTTAAGGAAATTAATCAATATCTGGGGTCTCAGGTTGAGGAATGACCATAGATAAAAATGTCTAATAATATTCTCTTGAGGACAAATATGGCATGGGGTATACTTTTAGGGAAAAGGGGCTCCAGAAATGAAAACAATTTACGACATTCAACAATTTTTAAAAAGGTTTGGAACGATTATTTATATCGGTGACCGTGTAGCCGATTTGGAATTAATGGAGGCGGAGGTAAAGGAACTGTTTCAAGCTCAGCTGATTGAACCAAGGGAATACCAAACAGCACTATTATTGCTAAGACATGAAATTCAACTTGAAAAAGAAAAAACAGACCATATGAGATAGGTGAGAAGAATGGCGAATCAATGGATTGCTGCAGTCGATTTAGGCGGGACTACAACGAAAATTGCGTTTATTTCAATGGATGGGGAAATTCTGCATAAATGGGAGATACCAACGGACAACTCTAATGCAGGGGAAAATATTACGGTTAATATCGGCAAATCAATTGATGAAAAACTAAATGAGCTTGGTCAATCGAAAGAAGTCCTTGTCGGGGTGGGGATGGGTGCTCCCGGTCCTGTAGACTATGAAACGGGCGTCATCCTAAATGCGGTTAACCTCGGCTGGAAGGATAACTTTCCTTTGCAGTCAAGTCTTGAGGATGCAACAAAGCTTCCGGCAGCTGTCGAAAATGATGCAAACTGTGCGGCATTGGGAGAAATGTGGAAAGGGGCCGGAAACGGTGCCAATGACCTGGTTTTTGTCACTTTGGGAACAGGGGTCGGCGGCGGGGTCGTCGCTAACGGAAACATTGTTCAAGGAGTAAATGGCGCTGCCGGGGAGATTGGCCATGCTACCGCGATTCCTATTGGCGGAGCACCTTGTAATTGCGGGAAAACGGGCTGCCTTGAAACAGTAGCGTCTGCTACGGGGATTGTCCGTTTAGCACTTGAAGAGCTTGCCAAGGGCGATGCAGAAGGTCAATTGGCCGATTTGTATGCCCGAAATCATAAAATAACGGCAAAGGACGTCTTTGATACTGCTAGAAACGGTGATACCCTCGCAAACAAGGTATTGCAGGAAGTGGCCTTCCATCTTGGCCTTGTATTAGCCAATGCCGGCAATACGCTTAACCCGGAAAAAATCGTTCTCGGCGGTGGTGTATCAAGGGCGGGAAGCATACTGCTGGATGCGGTCCAAGAAAACTTTGATAAATTTGCCTTCTCTGCCGTAAAAAATTCTACTAAACTGGCTCTGGCTACGCTGGGTAATGATGCAGGGGTGCTGGGGGCCGCTTGGCTGATTAAAAATAAAATAAGTTAAATTTTTCTGGAAGGAAGCCGTTTTTATACGGCTTTTTTTCAATTTTTGTTATAATATTGTAAATATTGAAACATTCTTATCATTTGTACGTACTAAATGATAGGGAACAAAAGCGGGAGGGGGGAGAAGGTACGATTGAATGTAAAATCTGCAAATAATCTTTTTTGGCTGATGATTATCATTGTTTTACCCCTTCTTTTAAGCGCTTGTACTGAGCCGGTACAGGAAAAGCCGAAAGCTCCAGTAAAAACAGAGAAAAACCGGCCGCCGAAATCCACTGTTTCAGAAAAAGAATGGAAGCTGCCCATCGCTGTTGCGGAAGGCGAATTTTATAAATCTGCAGGATGGCTGGCAGACAACGATATTCTTTATATCACTAATCTGGAGCAAACCTCGAGTTTATATCGATATCAACTATTCACCGGAAAAAGTGAATTGATCTATAAAAGTAATGCTCCAATCGTAAATGCACAAATAAGTTCATCAAAAGAATACATCTTGATTCATTCCTCCCCGTCTTCCTATGAGGGTATCGTTACAATCATTGATACAACGGGATCGGTACTGGCAAGCCAATCGATTGCTTCCTATGAGTTATTGTTTGATTGGAATCCCTATAATGATTCGGAGGTTCTCATTTCGAAGTTTAATGAGGATTGGAGTTTTGAAGTTCTGCTGCTTGACACCCAAAAAGCCACCATCAGTAAATTGTCTCTTCCACAGCCATTTGTCAAATGGACAGGGAACCATAAATATGGGTTCTTGAATTGGGATGACAACAATCCGAGCTTGTATGCACCTCTTATTGAAATGGAAATTGGGCAAGATGAAGGAAGTACGTTATTTCCGGCGATAATTCAATTTTCACCCTATCAAGACATACTATTGACCATTTCAGCAAATGCAACAGAAAATCCCCAGGCAACCTATGCTTTTTTTGATGGGGAAATGAAGGAAGTTTTCTCGTTTACCAGTCCGCTGCTATCGAGGTTCTCCGACTGGCTGATCCCGTTTTATGATTATTATGCCTCAGGAAGCCAATTTGCGGCATTAAAGCCAAAGATAAGCGGAGAGGCTGATGCCTATATGGACGGCTTTGACCTTGAATTTTATAATCTTAAAAAACATAGCAGCAAGGTGATCATGTCCGGTTTGGAAAATGAACCCATTCAATTTTCGCCATCAGGAGATGCTTTGCTTTATGGCAATCGCTTTGAAAAAATCATTGATGTGTCTAAAAGGAAAATACTTGATTTAATTAAAGAATGACTCTAAATGGGTCATTTTTTTTTGACAATAAAAAAAGACTGCCTAGGACAGTCTTTTTAGTGAGTTCCAGTTGGGTAACCTGAATTGACAACAGTTGCGATTGCGAATAATCCAAATACGACCAATGAGGCTAATCCCCAAAATGCGCCTAAAAGGTTTTTATTCTTGAACGCCGAAAAAGCGCCATATGCTGCCAGAAGGGCAACTAAAGCAAAAATGATAACCAATCCCATGAAAAGCTCCCCCTTTTTTCCGTGATAAGCAGGCACTAACCTGCACCAGATAGTTATGTAACAATATTATATACATTCGTTTCCTATTTTATATTTTTTTCAAGCGTTTGTCGAGGGCAAAAAAAAGACTATTGCATTTGCCTTTGGCAAGCTCGAGAAATCTTTCTAATAACATATATTTTAGTGTAAAATAGTGATATTGCATACGAGAATGTTGGAGGTATTAATATAATGAAATGGCAGCAGATCCCTTTGGGAAGCATCCAAACAAACTGTTATATTGTAGAAGACAAAGAAAAAAACTGCTTAATAGTGGACCCTGGCGGCGAGGCTAAAAAGCTAATTAACCTTCTAAACTCAAGAGGCATAAAGCCGTTGGCCGTGTTATTGACACATGCTCATTTTGACCATATCGGTGCTGTTGATGAGGTGCGCGATGCATATAAAGTTCCTGTTTATCTTCACAAGCAGGAAGAAAAATGGCTCGGCGACCCAATGCTAAACGGCTCACAGTTCTTTCCGGTCATCGAACCGATGAGAATTAATCCTGCCGATCACCTTCTTACTGCAGAAGGTCTGCTTAACATCGGCAATTTTGCATTTACTGTTTTTCATACTCCAGGTCATTCACCTGGAAGTGTTTCGTTTTATTTTGAGAGTGAAGGGTTTGTCATCTCGGGTGATGCCTTATTTCAAGGCAGTATCGGCAGGACAGACCTTCCCGGAGGCAATCAGTCGCAGCTATTAAAAAGCATCCATGATAAGCTTTTGACGCTGCCGGAAGATACATACGTATTATCTGGACACGGCATGGTAACGACGATCGGGGATGAAATGGACAGCAATCCGTTTTTGAATGGGTTTTAATACAGAGAAGTGTAACTCTAAAATTGAAAGGCCCTTCTCGATTTACGAGAAGGGCCTTTCTGGGGGATGTTTTATTCATTAATGGGAGGGATAAAAGTTTAAGCTACTAACTTAACAATATAGTAAAGTTTACACTGTGTCAATAATGTTAACCTGAAAAGGAGTTCATATGATTAATTATTTAAAAAGTCTTATTTCGAATTCGCCGGATCACCTAATCTCTTATGCGGATTTCATCAGCACTGCCCTTTATCATCCCGATTTTGGCTACTATATGAAGGAATCGCCAAAAATTGGCCGTCAGGGTGATTTTATTACGACCAGCAATATTTCAGATGTTTATGGGAGACTAATGGCAAAGTGGTTTTCTTCTATCTGTCAAAAATTGAAAATGCCCGCTAAATTTTATGAAATCGGAGCCGGAAATGGTCGGTTTGCGCATGCGTTTTTACAAGAATGGAGTAATTCTATCAATAACCCTTTAGATTATATTATTGTTGAAACAAGTCCCTACCATCGGAAGCTGCAAAGAGAATTGTTACTGTCCTATCCATCAGTCGTTCAGGTGGACAGCCTTGAAGAGCTTGGAAGCATAGCGGGTATGGTTTTCTCGAATGAACTGTTTGATGCCTTGCCGGTTCATGTCATAGAAAAGGAGCGTGGCCAGCTGTTTGAGGTGATGATTGGGATAAAAAATGACCAATTGATTGAGCAGAAGGTACCGCTCGCTAACGGGGAAATACTCCATTTTTTACAGGAGAGCAATCTGGAGCTGCAGGATAAGCAGCGAATTGAGGTACCAATCGCCATGAAGAAAATGATTGAAGAAATAGCTGGCCATGTTACCAGCGGGCTGATCGTGACCGCCGATTATGGCTATACGAATGAAGAATGGATGGACCCTAGAAGGAGAAACGGCAGCCTAAGGGGTTATTATCAACATAAGATGTTTGACAATGTGTTAGTCAATCCGGGCGAGATGGATATAACCACGCATATTCATTTGGACTATCTCATTCAAAAAGGCAGGGATGCCGGTCTGAAGTTGGTCACAAAGGTAAGGCAGGATGAGTTTCTGATAAAGGCGGGGATCCTGCAGGAATTGGAGAATCATTATGATCCTAATCCATTTTCTGAGGTAAGCAAACGAAACAGGGCGATTCGCAGTCTGATTATGCCTGGCGGATTGAGTTCGTATTTTCATATTGTCATCCAACAAAAAGGGCTAACCCTATTAACAACTGATTTATTCAAAGAGGAAAAATTTTAGTGCAAAAATAAAAACGCCGAATCATTTCGGCGTTTTTATTTCGTCAGTGTCCTCCGCCAAGCGGCATCATGAACGTAGTCCAATATGTAAAGCCTGCGAAGAATATAGTTAAATATGCCCCGAATACCCATAAATACATACGTTCAGATAATTTTAGATAGCTAAGCAGGACGAAGAATCCAGTTTGGGCCAAGAAAAGCATCGCTGTTTTATCCATATCGCCAAGATAGAACATAACAGTAAAAATACCCGTCCAGAATCCACATACTCTAAACATGCGATCCATATGTATCCCTCCTTTACCCCTCGATACCATCATTACAATATTATAAAGGAAAAGGAGGTTGAATGTAAATAATGGTTTCGATTTAGTTTGTGACAAGTGCCTGGTAAGAGCAAGTTTCACAACCAGAAATGATGTTATCTTTTTCAATTAATTCAACAGAATCGAATAGTGCTTCAAACATCCCTTTAAGAAATTCATGGTGCATGTTGCATACTGTCTCCATATGATCCTCCGCCACTTCCTTAAAAGGACAGTTGAAGATTTGGAAAAAGATTTTGGTTTGGTCGCCATTTGCTTCAAATACTGGATAAAAACCTGCAAGCGTGGCAGCATTTTTTAATATACTTACCTTTTCATTGAAATTCAATTCTTCCCCTATTGATCTCTTAGCAATTTCTTGCTCAATCACTTCGGAGCCAAACCGCTTGCCTGTTAAATACAGTGCTTCCCTGCCTACTTCACCCAAGGAAATCATCGTTTGCATTGCCACTTTTGATAAAAGCATATAATCGCGGAATGGGAAATGAAGTTGAATGACATCGTCAGATAGACGATATAATCTGCTTGGCCGTCCGCCTTTACCTGTTTTTTTTGTTTCAGAAATGAGCATGTTGACATCTTCAAGCTTGGATAAATGCAATCTGGCAACGTTTGGATGAATATCGAAATTCTCCGCCACCTCTTGTACTGTTACTTCTTTGTGACGTTTTGTGATGTATTGATAAATGTAGTATCTGGTTGGATCTGACAAAACATTTGTTATCTTTAATGTATGTTCCATCTCGGTTCACCTCGGACCCCCATAATTTATTCCCATTATAATACAGCAATAATAAAGTTGGAATGAGGTTTCTAACGTTTCCACTATATGTTTAGAAAATGTTCACAAAGCGGACGTTAGTTTGTAACAATATTAGAAAAAAGAGCCATTTTTCTGCAAATTTCGATTGAAAGATGATTTTTTTTACAAAAAATAATTTTTTATAAAAATAAAGAAGGAAAAAGAAGAATGATGTCGAATGATAGCAAGGACAAATAAAAAAGGTGGTGGTTCCGATTGTTAGTTCAATTGAACTTTTAGCTAACAGGATCATTTCGGATGCGGCCAGAAACCAGGCGACTGATATCCACATTATCCCGCGGAAAAATGACACACTTGTTCAAATCCGGTTAACGAACAAACTGATTCCACGATTATCCCTTCCAAAAGATGAATGCGACAGGCTTATTTCACACTTTAAATTTACAGCCAATATGGATATCGGGGAACGACGACGCCCGCAAAGCGGTGCCATTTTTTCTGAGGTCAATGGACAATTGATGGGCCTAAGGCTCTCGACCCTCCCATCGAACAATCACGAAAGCCTCGTCATCCGGCTTTTGCCTCAGCAGGAACAAATACCGTTTCACCAGCTCTCACTATTTCCTTCCATGACACGCAAACTATTAGCGCTTCTCAAGCATGCACACGGTTTAATAATATTTACCGGGCCGACTGGATCAGGCAAAACGACTACTTTGTATTCTCTCATCAATGAAACCGCGCATTTATTCCACCGCAATGTCATTACCTTAGAAGACCCAATTGAAAAAAATTACGATTCCGTGCTTCAGGTTCAAGTGAATGAGAAAGCCGGTGTAACCTATGCTGCCGGTTTAAAGGCGATTTTGCGGCATGACCCGGACATTATTATGGTAGGAGAAATCAGGGATGCAGAGACAGCGAGAATCGCGGTACGTGCTGCATTAACCGGCCATTTGGTTTTAAGCACTATGCACACACGTGATGCAAAAGGGGCGGTGTTCCGGCTTCATGAGTTTGGTGTAAATTGGTTGGAAGTTGAACAGACACTGATTGCCGTCACGGCGCAAAGATTGGTGGAACTGACCTGTCCGTTTTGCAAGGAAGAATGCCCGCCGCTGTGTTATTCCTACGGCCACTGGAAACGGGCGAGTGTGTTTGAGCTATTATCAGGGAGAAATCTAAACATGGCGATGAAGGCGGCAAAAGGTGAGAAGGTCAATACGAATTATCGGACGCTGGGACAGGTAATCAATATGGGAATTGCGCTCGGCTATATTCAGGAATCTGAGTATGACCGGCTGGTGTATGCCGATGAAACAACGTAAATGGACTGTCAGTGAACAAGCCAATTTCTTGCGAAGAATTGGCGAACTTTTGGCCAGGGGATACCCAATTGCGGCTGCAATTGAATCCATAGCATTACATTTGCCTGCAAATCGAAAGGAGGAGTTGTATGGATGTTTAACTGAATTAAAGAAAGGGTCGCCGTTTCATGACGCACTAGAAGGTTTGGGATTTAACAAAGATTTAATCGGTTATGTCTATTTTGCCGAACAGCACGGCAGCTTTGCAGAGGCATTGCTCGAGGGCAGCAGCCTTGCATTATTAAAGGATAAGGATTTACGAAAGCTGATCAAACTTCTTCAGTATCCGATGCTGCTTATTTTCATTACCGGCTTGTTGTTTGTATTTGTCGAGAATACGTTGTTGCCGAGGTTTACCGATTTATTTTCAACACTTGGTCTGGAGGCGAATTTTTTTACAAAGGTGGTTTATGCCTTTGATTATTATTTTCCTGTTTGTCTTGAGGCCGTGCTTGCTTTGCTTGTCATAACAGCAATTTACTATCTTTTCTTCTTTAAAAACTACTCCGCACTCAAACAGCGGACATTGCTCATTCGACTCCCTATTATCGGCAGAATCCTCAAATTGCTGTTTACCCACTATTTTTCCATTCAATTAAGTTTCCTATTATCCGGGGGAATATCCGTTTCCGAAGCATTAAAGCTATTTGAAAAAAATGAACGTCAGCCATTTTTCAGCCAACTTGGGCAGGAGATTAAATTAAAGCTTGTTTCCGGTGAAAAATTGGAAACAATCCTGTCCAGCTATGCTTTTTTCGAAAAGGAGTTTCCGATGATTATTAAACACGGCCAAGAAAATGGAAAATTGGAACAGGAATTACTTTTTTTCAGCAGGCACTGCGTGTCAACCATGGAAGAATTGGTTGAAAAGAGATTAAAGGCCATCCAGCCCATTCTGTATTTGGTTATCGGCATGTTGGTTGTTTCCATGTATTTGGCAATTTTATTGCCAATGTTCCATCTGTTAAATGGCATTTAAAAAATGGAGGTTATGAAGATGAATAAGAAAATTAATAAAGAAGCTGGTTTTACTCTCATAGAAATGATGATTGTTATGTTAGTTATATCGGTTTTATTAATCATAACGATACCAAATGTCGCCAAGTATAATTCCAATATCAATAAAAAGGGCTGCGATGCATATGTGAAAATGGTTCAAGCCCAGGTGCAAGCTTATCAGATGGAGAACAATAAAATACCAACTATGGAAGATTTAAAAACGAAAGATTATTTGGGCGAGAATGCGAAGGGATGTCCAAACGGCGATACGGTTGTAATTGATGGTAAGGGTAATGTTGCTTCCGTTCCAACAACTTCCCCATAATGAGTAACTTTCAAAAAGGATTTACCATGATTGAGTCCTTGGTGGTGCTGTCTATCTTCATGGTTCTTACCACTGCCACGGTCATTTCTTTAAAACCGCAGCACTCAGTGCTTAATGATGAGGCGTTTCTGACGCAATTAAAGGCAGATTTATTTTTTGCCCAAGCCTATGCCATCTCGCATCAGCAGGAGGTTTCTGTCGTGTTTTCTCCTTCAAATCATTCCTACTCCCTGTTGCTGCGATCTGGGCAGGATCATTTGCTTGACAGGTCATACTCGACTGATATTGAACTGATTGAAGGGACCATCACCTTATATTTTAAATATTTGCATGACGGAACGGTCAACAAATTCGGAACCTTTCTGATTATTTCCCGGGATAAGACCTACATGATGACAATCCTGATTGGAAAAGGGCGTTTTTATGTTACGGAACAATAAGGGATACTTTATGCTAGATCTCCTCCTGTCGCTATCGGCTTTGTTTCTCATTTTTCTGTATTTGACTCCGTTATTGATTAACCTCAGGGAGCAGTCGGTCCGTCTTGAAATTGAAAAAACAGCACGGCAGATCATGTTTGAAGAATTGCAGGCAAAATTGCTTAATATTACTAATCCAATCAATTATGGAATCACGAAAAATGGCGTTGAGTACCAAATTTATTGGCGGGAATATACCAGTATGATGGAGGTGTGCGTGAAGGTTGAGGAGACTTCGCTGCATTCTAAAACAGAAGTGTGCGGTCAAATCGAATGAAACGGGATTTACATTGATTGAAGTGCTGCTGGCCCTTTCGATGTTGTCAATAATCGTTTTCTTTATGGGACCCATTTTTCAGATCATCCTTCAAAACCAAGCTTCCCAAAAAGCGTTGCAGGCGATGGAGTGGGAAGTATTTTGCATGCAAATAAAAAAAGAAATCCGCTTGTCCTCCAAAGCGGAGGTCGTTTCTGGCCGTTTGATTTTAACTAAAGATGGTGAGACGGTCTATTATGAAAAATACGGTTCGTATTTAAGAAGGCGGGTAAACTCATTGGGGCATGAAATACTCATTCAGAACGTCTCCAATTACTCGTTTACGAAAATGCCCAACAGAATCCTGGTTACGGTAACCGACCTAAAGGGCAAGAATTATTCTGTGACTGCATACTCACTGGTTGATTGGGGGGATGGGCTGTGAGTGAACATGGTTTCACCTATCCCTTAACATTGTGTTTGCTTTTATTATTTCTGTTATTCTTTTCAATCCAAACGGAAAGATTGCTATCCGAAAGGAAGCTTGCACATGAAACCGCAATAGTCATGCAGGAAGAGTATTACTTTTTGGCGTCTGTAAAAAAACTTGAAGAAACGTTCCAAACAAATGGGAGCCTCCCCGTCAAGGGGACCTACACCTATAAAAAGGGATGGATGGATTTTCAAACCGAAGCACCATCCGGCTACACCCAAAGGGTGACGTTTACGTTAAGCCTGAACACTGGTGAAAAGGTAACCGGCAGGGGTCTTTTTGATACAAGAACGAAGAAGTTGATGAAATGGACTGTTTTTTAGTCGTTTGTTATTTGTAAAAATGGGCATACTTGTAATGTAATTTGGGAGGCGGTGTGCTGCATGAAAACAAATGACTATGTTAAATACATGACTCAGACCATTGTTAAATATGCCGATCAGCCAAGAGATGAGCGTAAACGGCTGCGCCAGGAGAGAAAAGAGGCAAAAGCTTCTTTCTGGTATCGCTGGTTTGGCATTCTGCCCTATATTGTTTATTCAGAATTAAAAAGAATCCGTAGAAAAAATGGTGCATAATATTAAACCCCCAAAATCAGAAAGCGATGATTTTGGGGGTTTTTATCTGATTAAACTGCTCTAGCGGTTAGATAAAATAAGCCGCCATTAATAAAGGAAATATTGATTTTTGGCTCATATTGCTCCTTTAACGCTTGCTGCTCAATTTCGTAGCTTTCCTTTGTTTCTTCGTTAACATCCTCATAAAAATGATTTAACAGCTCTAAATCCTTTTCCCAGCGCTCCCTGGCTTCATCTGCCCATGAATGGTCGTCCATTTCGATTGCCGATTTTAAATAACTTTCAATCCTGAGCATCCCGCTTTTTGGTTTTATTAAAGGTGACAAAGTAAAGGAATAGTCGGGAATTTTAGGTGTCAACGGCACTCTCATTAGCCGATCATGAAAATCCTCGACCATTTGTCCATTAATTAACTGGAGGCCGATTGACTTAAAAATATCGCGCTTGCGGTCACATTGGTATGATATTTTTACGTTCATGCACAGCCAAGGCAGGAGCGGCGTCTGCCGGTTCGCGTTGGGATGGTTTTCATACAGCCTGATGTAGCGTGACAGATTCTTGGTTGATTCAAAAATTTGATGGAGTCTTGGCGACCCAAAATGGATCGTTTCCCCCCTTAACTTTTCAGGTGCGCCTTCCTTATCGGTAATCAGGGTCAACTGCATAGGGTTGGGAATGCCGCCGGTTTTTTCTAGGTAGTGCCAGTAAAACGGCCGATTCATCAATTCCTTATCCATTTCGATCGTTAACTGAACCGTTAGGTAGGCCGGATGATTTTCAACAATGGGGCAATCATTTGCCTGAAAATAGTTTAACAGAAAGTTACGAATTTCCTGCTGCTGCATGGGCTTCTCCTTTCTTCATGGATTCGGCAAACTCGATCATCGATGATAAATTCTCCATCTTGATCCGCATTTCCCCCTCCGAGCTGGAACCGCTGAAAATATCGATTAAGTGATCCTCGATATTTCCGAATTCCAGTTTGGTCAAGATATCGTCTAGTTCGCCGATTACCTTCTCGAACAAATCAATTTTTTCATATAAAAGCTTTAAGATATGTTCCTCCACGGTATTTTTTATGGCGAAATTGTAGATCATCACATCTTTTTCCTGGCCGAGACGGTGAATCCGGCCGATTCGCTGCTCCAACCGCATTGGGTTCCACGGCAAATCAAAGTTAATAATATGGTTGCAGAATTGGAGGTTGATCCCTTCACCGCCAGCTTCTGTCGCAATCAATACCTGGGCATGCTTTTGGAACAATTCGCGCATCCAGTCCTTTTTCCCGCGCTTAAACCCGCCACGGAACGGAACAGATGAAATGCCGTGTTGTTTCAAGTACCATTGCAGGTACAATTGGGTTGCCCGATATTCAGTAAAAATAATCACCTTATCATTTATCGTTTGGATTAATTCAAGCGCCTTTTCCGCTTTTGAATTTTTCTGGACCGCTTCTACTTTTTTAATTAAAGATTCGATTTGCTGTTGATAGGCCTGAGTTGGATTTTCCTTTTTCAGGAGCATGTTTTTTAACGTATAGAAAACGGCCTCGCGACTTGAACAGGCTTCCCGCTGCAGTGTCATCACCGAGAAACTGCTGGTCTGAAGCCAGTCGCCTTCATTTTTTAATTCTGTAACTGAGTCGTATAACTCCCGCTCAGATGGGCTAAATTCAATCGGGATCGTTTCGACGTGACGTTTCGTCCATTCAATTCCCGTATCGGCCCTGCGGTTGCGAATCATCACTTTGTTTACAATCTCCTTTAGGTGCTCATCGTCATTTAACGAGCGCGAATCGCGTTTATATTTTTCATAAAACGCTGTTTCACTCCCTAAATGTCCTGGCTTTAACAGGGACACAAGATTGAAAATCTCTTCAATTCGATTTTGGATGGGTGTCGCTGTCAGCAATAAACAAAATTTCTTTTTTAGGTTTTGGACAAATTCATAGTTTTTCGTTTTATTATTTTTCAATTTATGGGCCTCATCGATAATGATCAGGTCGTAATTCTGCTGGTAGATAATGTCACGGTGCGGGTTTCGCTTCGCTGTATCGATGGATGAAACGACAACGTCACACTGATCCCATACATAGCTTTTCCGCTGGGTAATCGCCGGAATATAAAATTTATTATTTAGCTCTTGTGCCCATTGGGTTACCAATGAAGCAGGAACGAGAATTAATACCTTCTTGACTAATCCGCGAATCATATATTCTTTTAAAATTAACCCTGCCTCAATTGTTTTTCCCAGTCCAACTTCATCGGCCAATATCGCTTTCCCATTCATATTTTCAATTACCTGTTTGGCGGTTTCTAGCTGATGTGGAAGCGGTGTTAGGTTTGGCAGATGTTTCGGTGCCTGGAGTCCCTCAAATTCAGGAATGATCAGATGCCTTTCGATATCGATCGCCAGCTTGAAGAGCTCCCAATTTCCCCATGGGCCGTCGTGGTCAATTTTTTGCAAAAAATCATCCTGCCAGGAAGAATCGAATTCTATTTCAACATTCATATGTTTCAACTCCTTATTCTGCAATAGCTTATGCGAATGCGCTTTCATTTTGTATTTTGTTATTGCCCAGAATGTTAGTTTAATGGTAGGATGATAATAGCTTTGAAAGTTTAAAATATTTTAAATAAGAGTATCTATTTTTTAAGTATAATTAGTATGACCATAATGGAAAATTTTATTATGATGCGAATGATAACAAGGGGAGAGACTACTATGTAGCGCCGAAGGAGCAAGCAGAGAATGTGAATCTCTCAGGCAAAAGAACTCTTGTTGGACGCAGCTCTGGAGAGTGCCGTTGTATCCGGCCACCAAAGGGGACAGCCATTTTAGGTAAACTTTCAGGTGCAAGGACAGAGACCTTCTTTTATGATAAAGGGGGTTTTCTGTCCTTTTTTATTGTACCAATTGATTTTATGAGTTTTATCTTTTTAAGAACGAATGAACATGTAGCTGAAGAAGGGGGATTGAAAATGACGGAATTAAAACGCACTCCACTGTTTAACGTCTATAAGGAATATGGGGGAAAAACAATTGATTTTGGCGGCTGGGAGCTTCCTGTGCAATTTTCCGGCATCAAGGATGAGCATGAAGCAGTCCGCACGAAGGCAGGTTTGTTTGATGTCTCTCACATGGGGGAAATTGAGGTAAAAGGTGCCGACAGCCTGAACTATCTGCAAAAAATGATGACCAATGACATTTCAAAGGTCAAAAACGGCGCTGCCCAGTATACGGCGATGTGCTATGAAAACGGCGGTACGATTGATGACCTGCTTGTCTACAAAATCGAAGACAATCATTACCTGCTAGTGGTCAATGCCTCCAATATTGAAAAAGATTATAACTGGCTTGAAACGCATCTTGAAGGGGATGTCACCATCGAAAATCTGTCGGAAAAAACGGCCCAAATCGCCATTCAAGGGCCACTTGCCGAGAAGGTTTTACAAACGCTGACAGAAACGGACTTAAGTCAAATCGGCTTCTTCAAATTCCAGCAGGAAGTCAATATAGATGGAAAAAAGGCATTGGTATCAAGAACAGGCTATACCGGAGAGGACGGCTTCGAGGTTTACTGCGCTGCCGATGATGTCGCAGACCTGTGGAAAGTTATTCTTGATGCAGGAAAAGAAGACGGCGTTATTCCATGCGGCCTAGGTGCCAGGGACACACTTCGGTTCGAAGCGACATTAGCCCTTTACGGACAAGAACTGTCACCAGAAATTTCTCCGCTCGAAGCCGGAATTGGCTTTGCGGTGAAATTAAATAAAGAGGCAGATTTTATCGGAAAAGAAGCATTAGTCAAGCAAAAGGAAACCGGTCTTGCCCGTAAAATTGTCGGAATTGAAATGCTAGACCGCGGCATTCCACGTCATGGATATCCGGTATTCAAAGGTGAGCAGAAAATTGGCGAGGTGACCACAGGTACACAATCGCCTACCCTAAAGAAAAATATTGGTCTTGCCCTGATTTCTTCAGAATACACAGCCGTAGATTCCGAAGTCGAAGTTGAAGTTCGCGGCAAACGTTTAAAAGCGAAAGTGGTTCCAACGCCTTTTTATAAAAGAGAAAAGAAATAGCTGAAGGGAGTAAGGTACATGAAACATCGCTATTTACCAATGACTGAACAAGACAAGAACGCAATGCTTGAGGCAATTGGTGTTTCCTCCGTTGATGAGCTTTTCAACGACATCCCTGAAAAGGTTCGTTTTAAGGGTGATTACAACATAAAACCGGCAAAGTCAGAAACAGCCCTCATGAAAGAACTTTTTCAAATGGCCGGAAAAAACGCTGATTTAAGAACGAATGTGTCATTTTTGGGTGCCGGAGTTTATGACCACTATATGCCCGTAATTGTCGATCACGTGATTTCAAGGTCCGAGTTCTATACAGCGTATACGCCTTATCAGCCTGAAATTTCCCAAGGCGAGCTGCAGGCCATTTTTGAATTCCAAACAATGATTTGTGAATTGACAGGAATGGATGTTGCCAATTCTTCGATGTATGATGGCGGAACAGCCCTAGCCGAGGCAGCGATGCTAAGTGCCGGGCATACAAAACGCAAAACGATCCTGGTTTCGGGTGCGGTTCACCCTGAATCACGCGAAGTGCTAAAGACCTATGCAAAGGGTCAATACCTTGAAGTGATTGAGGTTCCTGTAAAAGACGGTATTACAGATGTGGCGGCGTTAAAAGGATTAATTAATGATGATATCGCTGCTGTCGTTGTACAATATCCAAACTTCTTCGGAAGAATTGAGCCTTTAAAGGAACTGGAAGAAATTATTCATGAACATAAATCGTTGTTTGTCGTATCGAGCAATCCGCTTTCACTCGGCATTTTAACCCCGCCTGGTAAATTTGGTGCTGACATCGTTGTGGGTGATGCACAGCCATTCGGAATCCCTACCGCGTTTGGCGGTCCGCACTGCGGCTATTTTGCAGTAACAACGAAGCTAATGCGCAAAGTTCCGGGACGTCTTGTCGGCCAAACAACGGATGACCAAGGACGTCGTGGTTTCGTGTTAACCCTGCAGGCTCGTGAACAACATATTCGCCGTGATAAGGCTACTTCCAATATTTGCTCGAATCAGGCGTTGAATGCACTTGCTGCTTCTGTTGCGATGACAGCCCTTGGCAAAAAAGGTGTTCGGGAAATCGCAGCTGCCAACCTGCAAAAAGCACATTATGCCAAATCAGCCTTAAAAGCTGCAGGCTTTGAGGTGGCGTATGACGGCTATACCTTTAATGAATTTGTGGTGAAATTAAATAAACCGGTTAAAGAGATTAATCAACAGCTGTTGCAAAAAGGAATTATCGGCGGCTATGATTTGGGCCGTGACTACCCTGAACTTGCGAACCATATGCTATTGGCTGTTACCGAGCAAAGAACGAAGGAAGAGATTGATACTTTAGTGAAAGAATTGGGGGATCTGCATGCATAATCAAGACCAGAAGCTGATTTTCGAAGTTAGTACACCAGGTCGCGTCGGATACAGCCTTCCGGAAATGGATGTTCCGGAGCTGGATGTAAACGGGCTTCTTCCTGAGGGGTATTTACGTGAAGAAGAGCCATTGCTCCCAGAGGTTTCCGAGTTGGATATCATGCGCCACTATACGGCTCTCTCAAGAAGAAATCACGGAGTAGATTCAGGATTTTATCCTTTAGGCTCTTGTACGATGAAATACAATCCAAAAATCAATGAAAATGTTGCCCGGTATAACGGATTTGCCCATATCCACCCGCTCCAGGACGAAAGCTCCGTACAAGGTGCGCTCGGGCTGTTATACGATTTGCAGCAGCATCTGATTGAGATAACCGGTATGGATGAGGTTACCCTTCAGCCGGCTGCAGGCGCCCATGGGGAATGGACTGGATTAATGATGATCCGTGCCTACCATGAAGCAAACGGCGACTTGAAACGAACAAAGGTCATCGTTCCTGACTCTGCACACGGGACAAACCCTGCCTCGGCAACAGTCGCAGGTCTTGAAACCATTACTGTAAAATCAAATGAAAGTGGACTTGTTGATCTAGACGATTTAAGAAGAGTCGTTGGCGACGACACGGCAGCTTTGATGCTGACCAATCCAAATACGCTCGGTTTGTTTGAAGAGCATATAGTCGAGATTGCTGAAATTGTCCACGAGGCTGGCGGAAAGGTTTATTATGACGGTGCAAACCTAAACGCAGTTCTTTCCAAGGCAAGACCTGGAGATATGGGCTTTGACGTCGTGCACTTGAATCTTCATAAAACATTTACCGGCCCGCATGGCGGCGGCGGTCCTGGCTCTGGCCCTGTCGGCGTGAAGGAGGATCTGATTCCGTACCTGCCAAAACCGGTGATTACGAAACGCGGTGACGAATATGTGCTTGATTATGACCGTCCGCAGTCGATTGGCCGCGTGAAGCCTTATTACGGAAACTTCGGCATCAATGTCCGTGCGTATACGTATATTCGCTCCATGGGCCCTGACGGCTTGAAGGCTGTAACCGAATATGCAGTATTAAATGCCAACTACATGATGAGAAGGCTGGCTGAGCATTATGATCTGCCATTTGACCGTCACTGTAAGCATGAGTTTGTTTTAAGCGGAAGACGCCAAAAGAAGTTAGGCGTGCGCACGCTCGATATCGCCAAGCGCCTGCTTGATTTCGGCTACCATCCGCCAACCATTTACTTCCCGTTAAACGTAGAAGAGTGCATCATGATTGAACCGACTGAAACGGAATCGAAAGAAACACTTGATGGTTTCATCGATATCATGATCCAAATTGCTAAAGAAGCGGAAGAAAATCCGGAAATCGTTCAAGAGGCTCCATACACAACTATTGTCGGCCGTCTGGATGAAACAACGGCTGCCCGCAAACCGATTTTGCGCTATCAAAAAGCATAATATATTTAAGGGTGATTCATTTGAATCATCCTTTTTTTAATGTTTATTTATGATAGGTCTACGTGCCCGGAAAGGAAAGAAATCGTGAAAAAAGGTCACGTATGAGGGGGTTACGTGCCCGAAAAGGAGAATGACGGAATAAGTGGTCACGTAGAAGGATCACCGTTCCTGCCGGGAATGTGGTTATGTAGACAATTTCCAAAGGATCTGAACAATTAACAAGTCTGAGATAATTAAAACAGGTTCCGGGGGCTCCAGAACCTGTTATCTTCTTTTATTTTTTTGTTTTAACTTTGCCTGTCCACTTTTTAAACCCCCCTTGAAGCTGGGTTAAATTTTTATAGCCTTTGCGATATAAGAACTGTGCGGCACGTGCTGAGCGCATCCCGCTTTGGCAATACAAATAAACTGGCAGATCAGGGCGAATTTCCTTCATTCGCATTCTGATTTGGGACATCGGGATGTTGCGGGCGCCTAAAATATGCCCAGCCTCAAACTCGTTTGGTTCACGAACATCTATAAGCTGTGCCTTGCGGTATCCGGCACGGAACTCCTCTTCTGTTACTGTTTTTACAATTTTCTTTTGATAGAAGTAGGTACCAAGGGAGTAGATTAGTACCGCTCCAATAATGATTAACAATACATAAAGTGAATCCAACTTCTTTTTCTCCTTTCAAACTTCGTTGCACTAGTATTTATTATATAAGTCATTTACCTAAAGATAAAGCTGAACTCGCAAAAAACTTGTTAAAAAATTATGCCAGAATCATCTTATTTTGAAATCGCCTTTTGTTTTGTTAGACTTAACAAGGTATAAATTTTATTTAAAGAGGTTTTTGGGATGGAAAAGGAAACATGGCGTTTTATTGATTCGGGCAACAGTTCACCATCATTTAACATGGCGCTTGATGAAGCATTGCTTGATTGGCATAGCGAAGGGAAAATCCCGCCCGTAATCCGATTCTATGGCTGGAATCCGCCAACGTTATCGGTCGGGTATTTTCAAAAGGTAGAAAAAGAAATTGATATGGACGCAGTTAAGGCCCACGGACTGGGGTTTGTCAGGAGGCCGACTGGCGGCAGAGGTGTCCTCCATGAACATGAGCTTACGTACAGTGTAATCGTTTCGGAAGAACATCCCGAAATGCCGAAATCTGTGACTGAGGCGTATCGGGTGATTTCGGAAGGAATATTAAAAGGATTTCACCATTTGGGGCTTGATGCTTACTTTGCAGTACCCAAGACAAACGAAGAACGTGATGCCTTGAAAAACCCTCGCTCAGCGGTCTGTTTTGATGCCCCAAGCTGGTATGAGTTGGTCGTTGAAGGCAGGAAAGTGGCAGGCAGTGCGCAAACGCGGCAGAAGGGGGTCATTCTGCAGCATGGCTCGATTCTTTTGGACTTGGAAGAAGATAAGCTATTCAGCTTATTCAAGTATCCAAACGAGCGGGTCAAGGAACGGATGAAGAAGGCATTCAAGGATAAGGCGGTGGCGATTAATGCCATCAGTCCGAGGAAAATTACCCTTGAGGAAGCGAAAGAGGCTTTCTATAAAGGCTTTGCCGAGGGGCTAAATATTGACCTAGAGCCATACCAATTATCTGAGGAAGAGTTGGCTTATGTCGAGAACCTTGCAAAACAGCGTTATGAAAATGATGAATGGAATTTTAAACGTTAAATTGGGAAGCGGCTGGGCCGCTTTTTAATTTGGAAATTTTTACGAATGCAAACCGCAAAATTTGTTAAAATTTCTCGTTTTTTATAGAAAATTAGCGTATAGCTTTTATTTTCTTTAAAATCTAGTTTTTTTTATGTTTGACAAAATGAATGTTATTTGCGTGACATACAATATATAGTAGTGTGAAAAAAATATCGAACACTATATATTGATTTCTTATCCTCCTCTATGATACCTTTAGTATATCAAGTCACCTAGGACTAGCTTCCAACTAGATTCTGGCATAGAGATAAAGATTTTTTTGAAGGAGTTGTTTCCATGTCTGTTGTTTTTAGACAAAAATTAAATATTGATTTTGAAAGATTGAACGAGGATATCCGCCTATTTCCACAGGTACACCCGGTTACTCCAGATATGAAGATAACTCATAAGGGTGTTTCGCGATTGGTTATGCTGGATCGCTACACCTTTAAAGACACCGAAAAGATTACCCTCACAAACGGAGACTTTGTTGTTCTGACGATTAAGGAAGACCCAAAATTCCCGGCACGAGGCTTAGGGTACATCCAAGAAATAGATTGGGAGAAAAAGAAAGCCAAGGTTTTGGTAGAAGAGGAATTTAGAGGCGTCCTCGATGGTGATGCAGCACAAACAGGCATTATTTGGAGCTCGCTGGATGTCATTGAAAAGCCGCTTGAACTGTTTTACGAGCAAATTGCCAAGCGGGTGGCTACCGGAATAGCAACTGTTGAGGAAACGGAAGAGAAGCAGATTGAGTGGACCGAGAAGTTTTATCAAGAATTGGTTAATCTCAACTTCGTTCCTGCGGGTCGCGTTCTTTACGGAGCAGGATCTGGCACCGAAGTGACTTACTTTAATTGTTACGTGATGCCATTCGTTCCGGACTCACGTGAAGGAATCTCTGACCATCGCAAACAGGTCATGGAAATCATGAGCCGCGGCGGCGGTGTCGGCACCAACGGATCAACCTTAAGACCGCGAAACACCCTGGCGAGAGGTGTAAACGGCAAATCATCCGGTTCGGTATCGTGGTTGGATGATATTGCGAAGTTGACTCATCTTGTGGAGCAAGGTGGATCCCGTTAACCCAGCTCCAAACGGCGGGATTAAAATCTCGTGAATTGCTGGAACACCCTTAGAGTCTTATCAACCACAACGTGACTGGCAACGGTGGGCGTGAAGGTTTAAAAATGATAAGAATTGGGCAATCAGCAGCGAAGCGTCTCTGGAAACGGAGATGAACGTTCAACGACTATTGAAACTCCCTAATTCTTACCACAAAAACACATTAAAAAGGTGTGACATTTATGGGAGAAATGGGAGGAGTAAACCATACTGTACGGAGACGTCCTTATGGGGCACGAGACAAGGAAGAACTAATTGAAAAAATTATATATCTTCATGATATTGGCTTGAGCCAAGTAGAAATTGCTAACATGCTGAAAATTAGTCGTGGCACACTTAAACGGTGGAATGATGAGCTTCACTTTATAAAACCAAGAAAACCTGGTGAAGCAGGCAAACTAAAAACCAAAATTTATAAATATGATGAAAACTTCTTTTCCGATATTGATACTCCCAATAAGGCCTATATATTAGGTTATATTACAGGAGACGGAACAATCGTTGATCGCAGCAAATCGAAAAGGTTAGTTTTATCATTAGCTGAGGAAGACAAACAACTTATTTATGATATAGCCGAAGAATTTAACATGAAAAATGTGGTTAAATTTAGAAGGAAGAGTAAGGAAAATGAGCAGAATAAATATTCCTTAGCAATAAAATCCACTAAGATGTGTGACGATTTAATTAAGCTTGGTATTGGCCCTCGAAAAACTGGAAAGGAAAGATTAATTTCATTTAATGATGAAATCTAACCTGGGCCTTCCTAAGAGGATTTTTCGATGCTGATGGCCATATTAGGGTTTACGAGAGATATGGCTATTTGAAAGCAAGGATGGGTTTTACCGGCAATTTCGAAATGCTAAGTTCAATACTAACTTTCTTTAAATCAAAAGGGTTTGCACAAAACGTTAATGCAATTACTTTAAAACAGGGTTGTGCAGATTTATATTTGAGTAGCATTAAAGAACTCCGTTTGATTTTTATAGAAATTTATAAGCATGGGGATATAAAATTAACCCGAAAATATGAAATCTTTTCTTCCTTGATGATATAGTTCTGATCTCATGTGAAAGCATGAGAGCTAGGCAGAAATGACCTAGCCACTCAAATTTTTTGAGTGTAACAAAAAAGCGTGGAGCACAAATGATAATGCAGGCGGATTAAACAGATGCACTAGTCCGCGTCGTTCAGAAAATGAACGACTAGAAAATCGGGTGAATTGCAGGAAAATCCTTAGAGACTTGCAAGCTACAACGTGACTGGAAACGGTGAGCGTGAATGCTTTAAAAATTGCAAGTATTGGACAATCTGCAGCCAAGCGTCATAGGGCAAAGGTTATGGCGAAGGTTCAACGACTAGAAAGTGAGTCCCAACAATAAACTTTCACAAGCGCCCGGCCCCTAACAGATTATGCTGAGGGTGATGATATAGTCTAGTCCGCTGCCTCTGGCAGGAAATATCCTGAAAAGGACGGTAAATACGTGGCATCCTGACATTATTGAATTTATTATCTCCAAGATGCAAAATCCGAGAATTTTAAGATTCTTAATTGAACATACAACCGATGAAACAATTAAAAAGCTTGCTAAAGAAAAGCTGAAATTTACACCTCTTACTGTAACAGAGGAGGCAATGTATCAGGGAATCGTTAATTATAAAAATATGCCTGGTTACGGCGGCTTCAGTGAGGCGATTATCGCGGATGCTGAGGAAAAACTGGCGACAGGCGGTACGTATACGGTTCATAATCCAGAATTCTTAACAGGTGCAAATATCTCAGTTTGCTTGACGAAAGAATTTATGGAAGCAGTCGAAAACGACAGTGAATATGAACTGCGTTTCCCTTATGTTGAAAGCTACGACGAAGAGGAAATGAGAATTTACAATGAGCAGTGGCATCAAGTAGGAGATGTTCGTGAGTGGGAAAGAATGGGCCACAAAGTCCGCGTCTATAAAAAGATTAAGGCAAAGGAACTTTGGAACTTAGTCAACATTTGTGCGACCTATTCTGCAGAACCGGGCATATTCTTTATCGACAATGCCAATGACATGACAAATGCGAAAGCATATGGTCAACAGGTAGTAGCAACGAATCCGTGTGGTAAACTGCTTGCCTCACGTTAAAAACTCGACCTAATTGACTTGGAACCCTACCAGGTAGAGCTGAGGGCAACAGGGCCGAACCACTCTAAATGAGGTGGAGATAACTCCTTTAGGACGGTGAGAGACTAAAGCGGTTGAGCCAGTATTTCGGTACTGTAAGCGATAGTCCAATCCTCTTAGAAATAAGAGCGCGAGTAAATGGAGCAACCACTCGCACCATATTCTGTATGTAACCTTGCTGCGGTTAACCTCGCAGAAATGGCCAATAAGGAAACTAAAACAGTAGACTTTGAAAAGTTGAAAAATACAGTAGCAGTAGGCGTCCGCATGCAGGATAACGTCATTAACGCTACACCATACTTCTTGGAAGAAAACAAAAAGCAAGCTCTTGGTGAACGCCGTGTCGGTCTTGGCGTAATGGGCTTGCATGATCTCCTCATCTACTGTGAGACAGAGTACGGTTCACCGGAAGGAAATAAACTTGTAGACAAAGTATTCGAAACGATTGCAACTACTGCCTACAGAGAATCCATTGAATTGGCAAAGGAAAAGGGAAGCTTCCCATTTTTAACTGCTGATACAAAAGAGGAAACTGACCGAGTACGCGAAGCGTTCATTAATACCGGATTTATGAAAAAAATGCCGGAGGATATCCGCGAATCGATTTTAGAAAGTGGAATTAGAAATTCTCATTTGCTGACTGTTGCTCCCACGGGGTCCACTGGTACCATGGTTGGAGTTAGTACCGGATTAGAACCTTATTTCTCATTCTCATATTTCCGTAGCGGACGTCTTGGTAAATTTATCGAGGTAAAAGCTGACATCGTTCAAGAGTATTTAGATCATAATCCTGAAGCGGATCCAAATAACCTGCCAAATTGGTTCGTAACAGCAATGGAGTTGGCTCCTGAGGCACACGCTGATGTCCAATGTGTCATCCAACGCTGGATTGACAGTTCCATCAGTAAAACTGTAAACGCGCCAAAAGGCTACAGCGTAGAGCAGGTTGAAAAAGTATACGAGCGTCTGTACCGTGGCGGTGCAAAAGGCGGCACTGTCTACGTGGACGGTTCACGTGATTCTCAGGTTTTAACATTAAAAGCTGAAGAAAACACAAGCGAACAGTTATCAATTTTTGATGATAAGGAAGAAAAGCAACATGTAGTATTAGTTGAGACCATTACCGATCTTCGATCTACCGATGTAACAATCGGATCGGAAGTTGGCAACACTTGCCCGGTATGCCGCAAAGGTAAAGTAGAAGAAATGGGCGGCTGCAACACATGTACAAACTGTGGAGCCCAATTAAAGTGTGGATTATAAGAATTAGATGAGAGTGGAGATTCTCCACCCTCTTTTTTAAAGACATTTTGGCCGATGTGGACGTGCTAGTTGTCTAATAGAGCGGTTGTAAAAGACTTTTGTTGATTGGAGCGGTGGATTTTGTCTAATAGAGGCGTTCTAAAAGACACTTTCAACGTTGTTCCAACGAATGTTGTCTAATAGAACGGCTTTAAAAGACACTTTGCCTCTATTCAAGGTGTTTTTGTCTAATAGACTTTATCAAACGTGCATTTAGGCAGGGATCACTGCAGAATTGTAAAAGCCAAGAGCAATCGGTCTCCCGTTGTTCTTGGCTTTTTAACTTTGTTACCTTAATCAAAAACTATTCATCTTACTTTCACCTTCAACATTCACAGCGTTCGTTTCGCTCATCATCCCGCCTTCGCCATGGCAAGCCTTGTACATTTCATTTAATTCACTATTTGAGAAATCAGGATGCATTTTTTGCATAAATGGCAACATTTCCTCAAAGCTCAACCCATTCCCATTTTCCGCTGTTTCCTGCGGCAAAAACAGCTGTTCCCGCTCCCAGTATCATGGCGGCACTAAACAAACCAACTGCCAGCTTTTTCATATGTCATGACTTCTTTCTTTAAGATCTGATTTCAGCATACCGCTAAAATATGAAGACCATATGAAAATATTATTTTGTGTAAAAGAACTATCATAGAATTTGTCTAAAATATGAAAAGTCGGCAATCTTCAAACCGTCTTCATTTCGTTATGCTACGCTTCAAACAAACATACCCCTAAACATGTGAATATTTTTTGAAATAATGAAAAGCGGGAATTATTCCCTTTACATAGGATAGGGGGGTATAGTAGGATAAGAGTGTAACCAATATAAAACAAACTTCTACACGAAAGGAAAGATTGGAATGGAAAAGGTAACCTTAAACGTAAAAGGAATGTCTTGCGGCCATTGTGTGAAAGCGGTGGAGGGCAGTGTCGGCGTCCTTGAGGGAGTCAGTACTGTAAAAGTAAACCTGGATGCAGCAACAGTTGACGTGGAGTTTAACCCGCAGCAGGTCAGTCTCGATCGAATCAAAGAAACCATCGATGACCAAGGCTACGATGTTGTATAAATTCCGTTAAACTGCTGATTCCTTGGAAAAATAATATAACCAATCTATGAGGAGTTGGCTTGTATGAGTCAAACTTTGAAAGAAACGAGTTTGCAAATTTCTGGCATGACCTGTGCCGCTTGTGCCGCCCGGATTGAAAAAGGGCTAAACAAATTGTCTGGTGTTGAGTCGGCGACTGTCAATCTGGCCTTGGAGAAATCGGCCATTAAATATGACCCGGCCCAAATCAAAGTCGAAGATATTGAAAAAAAAATCAAGGACCTGGGCTATTATGTAGTAACTGAGAAAGCTGAGTTTGATATTACCGGGATGACTTGTGCGGCTTGTTCAGCCAGAATTGAAAAGGGGCTTAATAAACTCGATGGCGTGGTCAAGGCCAATGTCAACCTGGCATTGGAAAAAGCAACAGTTGAGTTTAACAGTTCTGCACTTTCAGCCGGTGATATTATCAAAAAAGTGGAAAACCTCGGTTATGGGGCACACCTTAAAGAAGAATCTAAGGATACGGCAGACCATCGCCAAAAAGAAATTGAAAAACAAACGAAAAAGTTTATTTTTGCCGCAATTCTTTCGTTCCCGTTGTTGTGGGCAATGGTCGGACACTTCTCACTTACTCAATTTATTTGGGTGCCGGATGCGTTCAAGAATCCATGGGTCCAGTTGGCTCTGGCAACCCCTGTTCAGTTCATCATCGGTGGACAATTTTATATCGGGGCCTTTAAAACATTGAAAAACAAAAGCGCCAATATGGACGTCCTTGTGGCCCTAGGCACTTCGGCAGCTTATTTTTACAGCTTATATTTATCAGTGATGTCGCTTGGCAAGAGTGCTCATATGGTCGAGCTATATTATGAGACAAGCGCCGTTTTGATTACATTGATTCTGTTAGGCAAACTGTTCGAAGCCAGAGCGAAAGGGCGGTCCTCGGAAGCGATTAAGAAACTCATGGGTTTGCAGGCCAAGACGGCCACCGTCAATCGCAACGGAATAGAAATGGAAGTCCCGATTGAAGAAGTCATTGTTGGCGATATTCTTTATATTAAACCAGGTGAAAAAATCCCTGTGGACGGGATGATCATCGAGGGACAATCCGCAATTGATGAATCGATGCTGACAGGGGAAAGTGTCCCGGTTGATAAAAAGATCGGTGACGAAGTCATTGGTGCAACACTTAATAAGAATGGGTTCCTAAAAGTCGAAGCCACAAAGGTCGGCAGAGATACAGCATTGGCACAAATCATTAAAGTCGTTGAGGAAGCGCAAGGCTCAAAAGCGCCGATTCAGCGTCTGGCTGACAAAATCTCCGGAGTTTTTGTCCCAATCGTTGTCGGCATTGCTGTTCTTACCTTTATTGTTTGGTATGTGTGGACTGAGCCTGGCAACTTCCCGGAAGCATTGGAAAAAATGATTGCCGTGCTTGTCATCGCCTGTCCTTGTGCCCTGGGGCTTGCAACGCCTACTTCAATTATGGCGGGTTCCGGCCGGTCGGCAGAATTCGGCATCTTGTTTAAAGGCGGCGAGCATCTTGAAATGACCCACCGAATTTCTACGGTTGTGTTGGATAAAACCGGTACCGTTACAAATGGAACACCGGTATTAACGGATGTGCTGACAAGCGAATCATTGACTGAGGAAGAATTCTTGACGTTAGTTGGTTCTGCTGAAAAGCAATCCGAGCATCCCCTGGCACAGGCAATTGTACAAGGGATAAAGGAAAAGGGGATATCTCTAAAGAAGCCGACTGAATTCGAAGCGATTCCTGGATTCGGGATTAGAGCCATTATTGATAAACAGGAAGTCCTTGTTGGGACTAGAAAATTAATGAATAAATATAATATTTCAATCGCGAATGCCTTTGGCAAAATGGATGAATTAGAGCGTGCAGGGAAAACCGCGATGCTGGCAGCCGTTAATGGGCAGTATGCCGGAACTGTCGCTGTCGCCGATACCATTAAAGAAACATCAAGAACCGCGATAGACCGCCTTAAAAAAATGGGGCTTGATGTCATCATGATTACCGGTGATAATGGGCAAACGGCCAAAGCAATTGCTGCCCAAGCCGGGATTGACCATGTCATTGTCGAAGTGCTGCCGGAGGGTAAGGCGGACGAAATCAAAAAGCTTCAAGCACAAGGCAAGAAGGTAGCGATGGTTGGGGATGGCATTAATGACGCCCCGGCGCTGGCGGTGGCCGATATCGGCATGGCAATCGGGACAGGGACCGATGTGGCGATGGAAGCGGCGGATATTACGCTAATCCGCGGCGATTTAGAAGCAATCGCCGATGCCATCTATATGAGCAAGAAAACCATCACCAATATTAAACAAAACCTGTTCTGGGCCCTGGGCTACAATTCGCTCGGTATTCCTATTGCATTCTTTGGATTCCTAGCTCCGTGGGTTGCCGGTGCAGCAATGGCCTTTAGCTCAGTTTCCGTTGTCCTCAATGCCCTTAGACTGCAAAAGGTAAAACTATAAAACATGTTTTGAAGGCTGACACATAATTGTCAGCCTTTTTTCGCTTTTACATTATCTTTACCTAGTATACTAATTTATAAATAACCTTGTAAAAGAACTGGGTGAGAGGTTTGAACCACCTTTTATTAATCTAAGATGAACAAAGTGTATCCGGTGTTATTACAGCATATTTGGAAAAGGAAAGCTATCAGGTTCATTGTGCCGGGACCGGTTTAAAGGGGATTCGAACTTTTTAAGAGGAATCCAATTTCCCTTGTAATCCTTGATTTAATGCTGCCTGACATCAGTGGCGAAGAAGTGTGCAAAATCCTTCGCAGGTCGATATTGGCCAATATAATTCTGTACTGCTTACCGAAGAGGACCAAAATTTTAAAACATCGATCAATAAAAGTATTATTGCCAGCGGGGTTTTGACACTTGTTATTATCGGTGCCTTAAGCCTCTACTTTTCAAGACAGTTCTCCATTCCGATTCTTGAAGTAGCCAAATGAAATCAAATAGCAGAAGTAACATTAAGGAACTCGAGGACCTGCGCAATAGCGTTAACATCCTGGCAGGTAAATGATTAATGTGAAAAAAAGCCTTATAACCGAGTTCAGTTATAAGGCTTTTTAAAATTATTACGCTCTGGATACGTAAGAACCTTCGGCCGTATTAATAATGAGTTTGTCCCCCTGGTTGATGAAGAATGGGACTTGAACGACAAGACCTGTCTCAAGAGTGGCTGGCTTGGAACCGCCGGATGCAGTATCCCCTTTTATCCCTGGTTCAGTTTCTGTCACTTCAAGTACAACTGTTGTTGGCAATTCAACACCAAGAGTTTCATGGCCAAACATCATAATATGGACTTCCATATTCTCTTTCAAGAATTTTAGTTCATATTCAATACTGCTTGCCGGAAGTTCAACCTGCTCGTAGGAATCCATATCCATAAAGACGTGTTGGTCGCCACTTGCATAAAGATATTGCATTTTCCGGTTATCAATTTGCGCTTTTTCCACTTTTTCACCGGCACGGAATGTTTTTTCCTGAATTGCTCCATTACGAAGGTTGCGCAGTTTGGAACGGACAAATGCCGCACCTTTACCCGGTTTTACGTGTTGGAAATCCATGACGCGCCAAATGCCGCCGTCGACTTCGATTGTTAACCCTGTACGAAAATCATTAACAGAAATCATGTAACATATCCTCCTAAGTTCTTTACAAAATAATGAGTTCCTTTGTTGAATGAGTCAGTGTTTCGTTATGGTCATTCGTAATCAGCAGATCATCCTCAATTCGAACACCACCAAGGCCCGGTATATAAATTCCCGGTTCACAAGTAACAACCATTCCTGGCTCCAACACCATATCTGATTTAAATGAAAGCGCTGGGCCCTCATGAACCTCTAACCCAATTCCATGCCCGGTTGAATGTCCGAAGAATTCACCGTACCCTTTTTCAGTTATGTAGTTTCTTGTTAGGGCATCGGCTTGCTTTCCTGTAAGGCCAGGTTTGATTCCGGCCACGCCGCGAAGCTGTGCTTCAAGGACAATATCATAAATGTCCTTCAGTTTTGCATCAGGAGTCCCGACGGCAACCGTTCTCGTGATATCGGAAACATATCCTTTATAATAAGCGCCATAATCTAGTGTAACGAAATCTCCTGCCTCAATGACCTTATCGCTTGCCACTCCATGAGGAAGGGCAGAGCGGTATCCGGAAGCAACGATCGTATCAAAGGATGAGGAAACAGCACCCGCTTTTCTCATAAAGAATTCCAGCTCATTGGAAACTTCAAGTTCTGTTTTTCCTGGGCGAATAAAATCCAAGATGTGCTTAAACGCAGCATCGGCAATATCCGCCGCTTCCTTTAATATCTTAATCTCTGCTTCAGTCTTTATCAAGCGTAACTTTTCAATTACTCCAGAAATCGGAACAAGTTCAGCTTCTGTTTCGTTATCATATACTGTAAAAGAAGAGTATGTGAGATGATCCTCTTCAAATCCCAGCTTTTGAATGCCCAGTTGTTTCGATAGTTCTGCTACTTCTTTCGGAATAGAATCGTTAAATTTAATGATTTCAAATCCTTCACACTGCTTTTTTGCTTGTTCAATATAACGGAAATCTGTAATAAACATTGCTTTTTCAGCGCTGATTAAAACAACTCCTGAACTGCCGGTAAAGTTTGATACGTATCGGCGGTTATATGGACTGGTGATTAGCAATCCATCAATTCCATTTTCAGTAAAACTATTACGCAACTTTTCCAACTTCGTCATCGTTTCAACTCTCCTTTTCTCCTCCATGCCTAGACAGAAATATTTTATCACAACCTTCTGCAGCCTACTAATAACAACTTAGGTCGCGGCCTCTTTTTCTTCCATTTTTTTATTTTGATATTCGTAGCTGATCGAGTAGCCAATGAAGATTCCATAGATGCTATAGAGACAAACGGAGGTAATGATGGTATTCCGGCTTAAATCAGCTATTGGTTTTATCCCCGGAAAAAGTGGATTGATTAAAAAGAACACGACCAAGAACAAGAGGATTCCATATCCGAGTCCGAACCACCAGCTGCTATACTTTTTTAATAATGCATAATATACAAACGCAACGGCAATCGACAGAATTCCGAGTATGAGTATCGAAACGAGTGTTCCTTGCCAGCCAAATTTCCACTTTCCAAGCAGCCATGGTTCAAGAAGAACGTTAGGCCGAATTTCAGTAAAATGAAAATAGTATGCCATAAAACCAATTGTACTCCAAAACAGGCCTCCAAATAGTCCTGTCCAGAAGACCATTAATGGCATGGGCATTGGTTTTGGATAGTTTCCCATTTCATGCTCTTTTGTCATAATGATGACCTCCTGCTGAATTTATTCTGTATGATTCCTGATGGTGCTGTTGAATAAATGCCACTCTTAGTATGTCCAAGTATTACCATTGCCTTGCATGTTAAAAAATTTCCTAAAATAAATGGAAATCTTAAGCCATCTTCTAGAGGTTTTTTCATTTTTCTAGTAGAATACAGATAAGTACATTCAGATGAATCATATTCTTTATTGTGCAACTATGTTATAGGTTGGTGTTATCCTACATGTCAAATTTAGAAAAACCGGTTTATGGCGGTCAAGCAGTAGTGGAAGGGGTAATGTTTGGCGGTAAGCATCATTATGTTACTGCGATTCGCAGAAAAGACCATTCTGTCGAATATTTCCATTTGCCGCGAAAAAGCAAGCCCTCGTTAACTATGTTGAAAAAAATCCCGTTTATTCGTGGAATCATCGCCATCATCGAAGCGAGTGCAAACGGATCCAAGCATCTGAACTTCTCCACTGAACGATTTGACCTCGACCCTAAAGAGGATGACACGCTTAAGAAGCAAGAAGTCTCCAAATTAACAATGTACCTTGGAGTCGCCGTAATCGGGGTCATTTCATTTCTTTTTGGGAAATTCGCTTTTACGTTAATACCTGTTTTTCTGGCAGAATTAACAAAACCGATTTTTCCGTCAGACTTTGCGCAGGTAATGGTAGAAAGTACCTTCAAGCTAATCTTGCTGCTTTCCTATATTTATTTTGTGTCATTGACACCTCTAATAAAAAGGGTGTTTCAATATCATGGCGCTGAGCATAAAGTAATTAATACCTATGAATCAGGTGCGGAGTTGACCGTAGCAAATGTGCAAGCCCATTCCCGGCTCCACTATCGATGCGGCAGCAGTTTCATTCTGTTTACTGTCATTGTAGGAATGTTTATCTATTTGCTTGTGCCGACAAGTCCGCTATGGTTACGAATCGTCGATCGGCTTTTGTTAATCCCAGTTGTGCTTGGAATTGCTTTTGAAATTCTGCAATTCACGAACAAATTAAGGGATATACCCATACTAAAATATTTGGGTATTCCAGGGCTTTGGCTTCAGTTGTTAACGACCAAGGAACCAAATGATGAACAGGTGGAGGTGGCGATTCTTTCCTTTAAAGAATTGCTTAGAAGAGAAGAGGAAACGTCTAGAATCATCAAAACAGAAGAAATTGTCTAAATCTTCCCTTTTAAGTGTTTAAAAGAAGAAAAAAATGCTTATGATGCTCTTAGGGAGGTGGCTTTCTTGAAATATCGAACATCCACAATTGTTGTTGCGGGACTGATTATTCTCGCGTTATTAGGCATTTTTACTAAATTTACAACTAATCCTGCTGAGTTTATACAGAATATCTTTGTCTTCGCCGTAATTGGCTTGATTATTTTTTTCGTTGTTCGGAAATTTTCAAATTCGAGCCCTCAAAAAAGAGAGCAGCGGGCATTTCTCAAAGCAGCCAAAAGGTCAAAGAAACGATTGCAGCATAAGGGTGGAGAAACGAATATAAAAGGTTCCGCTCTTGGTACATTGTCTACATTGAAGAAAACCAAAGCCAAAAAGAAGCCTCCTGCTCACCTGACGGTTATCGATGGAAAAAAAGGGAAAAAGAAAAATCGAGCGTCTTTCTAGCCGCTCGATTTTTTATGTTTAAGCTTAATATCCCCAGCGATCCAAAAACTTCTTGGCTTGGTTTCTGCCGAGCTCCAATAATGCCTTCTTCTTTTCCTCAGTCAAATTGAACTCAATCGGCATAATCCCTTCTGCGGGGATAAAAATAATGTTTTGTGCATGTTTTTTCGAAATATACCTTGAATCATGGGCGTCCTTCATTGTTTCGAATAGGGCACCAAAAAGTTCTATGGCATTATCGATTTTATGTTTTTCATGCTCATACTCACTGGAACTTAGCTTAATTCCAAGGATAGGCCTAAGCTTTTTAACGTTTTCCTGGTCAAACAGCCACATCGGGAAGTTGCTTAGTACTCCTCCATCCACCAAAATATTGGTACCATCCTGCGAGCGCATCTTCACAGGTTCAAAAAAATAAGGGATGCTGCAGCTGATTCGGATGGCCTTTGCAATCGAGAATGTTCCTGGCGTTATGCCGTATTTCACCAAATCATCAGGAAAAACCATCATTTGCCCATTAGAGAGGTCCGACCCAATTACACGTAAGGTGTTAGCCGGTAAATCGGAAAAGTTTCGCAGTCCCTTGTCTGCCAATTTGCCTCTTAGCCATTTTTCAAGTTCATTCCCCTTATAAAGGCCCAATCGCCAATACAACAGCAACCATTTTGCAAATTTAAAGGGAATGAAAGTCTTCCTTGAATCTAGCAGATCTTTTAAGTCTACCTCATCCATCATTTGATAAATTTCTTTGCTGGTATATCCGGCGACGATTAGTGCTGCAATGATGGAACCGGCACTCGTTCCAGCTAACCTGACAAACTGAAATCCTCTTTTTTCTATTTCCTCTAAAGCGCCTATGAGAGCAAACCCTTTGATGCCGCCACCCGAAAATACTCCATCTATATTCATACGCAGCCACTCCCAAAGATGTACTTATTGATACATCTTTAAGCGGAAACACACGGAAATAGTACGGGTGACAAGCAGAATTTTTTTCATCGAATAGTTAGGACACAGGAGCCTTAATAGTAAAAAACTCATTCATTTAATTGCAAAATTATGCCCACAAAATGTTCACTTCCTTACAATATTTCTTCATACCGTCAACATATGAAATCCTTATACTTTACTCATCAGAAAGGAACAAAAAGAGTAAAGGGAGGGTTCACTATGAGCATGAGACAGACAAAACTTAAGGTTTTTGATATGACCTGCACCTCCTGCGAAAAACGAATCGAACAAACAGTCAAAAAACTGGATGGGGTCCGTGATGTAAAGGCCGATTTCAGCGGACAATTTACGGAAATCGAGTATGACGATGAAATATGCAACCTGGGAGTAATTAAAGAGGCCATCAATCGGATTGGCTACAGCACAGAAAACTCAAGCCGGCATTGCTTTATAACCTTGGACGTGTGTTGGGCCAAGTATCTTAAATAGCATCACAATCTTAAAAACTTCACCAAATAGTAATAATTAGCACCCGTTACGATTCAATCTATTTGTTAAAATGAATTTGTAATACAGGAGAAAGGGGTGACAACTATTGAAACGAATTACTTCTCTTTTCGTTCTTTGCATTGCAATTGTTCTAATCGCAGCCGGCTGCGGTTCCAAAATTGAAGATCAAAAATGGACGCTTGATAAAAAGCATGCGCCGTTTCCTGATTATGTGTTAAATTCTTCCGATAAAATTCAAGAAACTTATGTAATGGCGGCAACTTACCCAGAGGTAGTGGCACAAGTCCCGTGTTATTGCGGCTGTTTTGCCCAGGATGGCCATGAAAGCAATTTAGACTGCTATATTGACCAGTTCGGGGATGACAAGGCTGTCAAGGAATGGGATTCCATGAGTATATCGTGAGATGTTTGTATAGATATCGCCCGGGAGGCGGTAGAACTGCATCTTAATGGTAAAAGCCCTAAAAAGATTTACGATCTAATTACCACGAAATATGGAAATTACGGGGAGCCAACTCCAACACCTGAACCTAAGGAGTAGCCCATGAAGAAAATATTAATTGGCAGTTATATGCTAATCATTATTGGCATCATTTTTGCAATCGGAAATACTCGGATCTTTGGAAGCGGCAATGCCGAAGCAATTGCTTCCGGAGAAAAGGTATACGAAAAAAATTGTTTCATTTGCCACGGGGAAACTGGAAAAGGTGAAGCTTCCCATGCTGGAACTGCAATAAATAATCAAAACTTTTTGAACTCCGTTTCTGATAAGGATATTTACCATTATGTGAAGTATGGGCGGGAAGGCACCGGGATGCCGGCCTATGGCCCAAGATTGTCTGAAAAAGAAATCAATAATTTGGTTGCTTTTATCAGGGATTGGCAGACAGAAAAAATCGAGTTTGATGTTCCGAAAACGATTTCGGGTGACCCTGAGAATGGAAAAAAACTTTATGGTTTGTATTGCCTTAACTGCCATGGCGAGTCTGGCGCAGGCAAAATAAAAATGGGGACTGTCCTTGCTCATCCGGAGTATTTAAAATATACAACGGACAAGCAGATATGGATTACCACCGCTTATGGCCGTGAAGAAACCAGAATGGGTCCCTCATTAAAAGGGCTTGAGGGGGCTCGCCAGCTTTCAGAGGAGCAAATCTCGGACATTATCAGTTATATACGTTCGATCAAGTATAATAACGTAAAGCCCAGTGATTATCTAAAACCTTGATTCCATCTATTTGGAGTCAAGGTTTTTTATTTTTGAGTATAAAAGATTTCTGACGTGACGCTTCCCTAAATATGAACATTTTGTGATGTTTTTATGTCAAAAACGTAACGATTTTTATCGTTTAACAAAATGTTCATAGGTATATCAACAATACGGAGTAGATAAAGATTATATTTATTTCGAAGAGGACTATAGTAGAAAACTATCAGATGAGAGAGAGCTTTTAAGGTCAAGGAGGATTAATATGCTTAAAAAAAGGTTAGTGGCATTAATAGTGATCGCTTCATTTCTAACAAGCTGGATACTGCCCAAAGCTTATGCGGAAGCAGACTTTCAGCCGGAAAAATTCCCTTATAAGGCGATGCAGATTCAGGTAATGCCAGAGTTTGACTACCCAGAGGATTGGGCTTCAAGAGAAGTTCCTTCGCTATTAGTGGGGATGTACGGGACGATTACAAATAAGACCGGACAGGACTATAACGGAAAAATTGAACTTGCGGTACCCGCAAAGGAAAAAGGTTTTGATGCCTTCCTGGTAGCCGAATTTCCCGAGGAAAACAAGCCTGAGGTTCAACGTCCATATGACGTAGACCTGGAGAAGGGGATCATCAGCTGGAAACCGGGAAAACCGATTAAAAATAATCAAGAATATCAGTTTGTCATTGAGTACTACACCCAATCGATTGATGTAAAAGATCAGAAAAGCTTTACCTATGAATTTACGAATAAAGCAGAAACAGAACAGCTTGATGTCATTTTTTATGCACCGATGAATGCAAAAGAAATCAAGCTTGAGCCAAAGGCGCAAGAAAATTCCAAAAATGAGTATGGCGAGGAGCTTTATTTCTACCAATATAAAAATGTCAAAGCTGGTGAACCGTTGAAGTATTCCTTCTCCTATAAAAAAGATGGGACGGAATCAACAATGGAGGCCATCTCCAAAGCCCAGCCGCCTAATGATAAAAACCATGAGGGTGTCAGCGGCAGTGCGACAGACCAAATTTTGGGAGACAACAGCAAGGATGGAGGCAAGAGTCCAATCATTGGAATCGGCGGGGCATCGATTATCGGGATTGCCATCATCATTGCTGGAGCCTTCGTTTACCTAGGATTAAAGGCCAATTCCCAAAGTCAGGCAAAAATGTCCAAACAAAATAAACAGCCCCAAAAAAGACAAGGGCCAACCACAACTCAAAAGGTGAATAAAGCAGTCAGCAACGAAGCCAAGAAAGAACTGCGCAAAAAACTATTAACCGGAAAAATTGACCAAGAAACGTACGATGAAGAAATGAAAAAATTAATCTAATGAGGTGATTTGGATGAAAAAGAATACACTCGTCATGCTTGGCGGATTTATTATTGCTGGTGCAATTGTTTTCCTCTTAATGGCCGCAACCCCTGGATCGAGTGGTGTTGAATTGACAATGAAAGAGCTGTTGGCAAATCAACAAGACTATAAAGACGATTTTGTTACCGTAGAAGGACTGCTGGTCGAAGATTCTATTAAATGGGACGCAGACAAAATAGAATTGAAATTTGATGTAAAAGATAACGACGGCAACATCATGCACGTGATTCATAATGGAACAAAGCCGGATAACTTCTCAGATGGCGTTATTACCATTCTTCAAGGTGCACCCACTCAAAAGAATACCTTTGTTGCAGAAACCGTCAAAACGCGCTGCCCTTCAAAATATGAAGGTGAAGATATGAAAAACTATGATCCTGAAACACATAAAGAAAAGCTAAATCAGCCACCGAAGGAACAATAATAGGCAAACTTAAGAAGGTGACGAAATGTACTTATTTGCTAATGCAACCATATATATCGGATTGGCAATCGCGATATATTCACTATTAATTATGACACTAGGAATAAGCGTAAAAAATCAAAAAATGGTAAACAGCGGTAAAGGCGGACTTATTGCACTTCTTGTTTGTACATCCCTGGCCATGCTGTCCATGTTCTACTTGCTTGCAACTTCACAATTCCAGTACGAATATGTATCTGATTATACGAGCAGCGAGCTCCCGGTTATCTACAAACTCACAGCCCTTTGGGCAGGCAACGCCGGCTCCCTGTTACTGTGGACATTCTTTCTAACACTATATATCGCAATGATTGCCTTCTCAAGAAAGATGAAAGGCAACCCGATGGTTCCTTACATTTCATCCATCTTGCTGGCAAACGCGGTTTTCTTCTTTTTCATTCTAGGGTTTGTTGCCAAACCATTTGTTTTGCTTGATCAGGTTCCGCTAGAAGGAAAAGGCTTAAACCCAATGCTACAAAATCCGGGAATGATTATTCACCCTGTAACACTTTACCTCGGATATGTAGGGCTTGCCATACCATTCGCGTTTGCAATGGCAGCGTTACTTTTGAAAAACGTTGATGATTTTTGGATTAAAATGACCAGACGCTGGACGATTATCGCCTGGTTATTCCTAAGCCTTGGCAACATTTTTGGCGGCCAGTGGGCCTATGTCGAACTAGGATGGGGCGGATACTGGGCATGGGATCCGGTTGAAAATGCCTCGTTTATGCCATGGTTGACCGCTACAGCCTTCCTGCACTCTGTCATGATTCAGGAACGGAAAAACATGTTGAAGATTTGGAATATCAGTTTAATTATCGTTTCATATGCCTTGACTCTATTTGGTACCTTCCTGGTTCGAAGCGGCGTGCTGACATCTGTCCATGCATTTGCCAATTCTAATCTAGGATTATATTTCCTAATTTTTATGGCAATTGCAACCATCTTGGCATTATACGTGCTGATGAGCCGTTACAACCTTTTAAAACGGAGTGCAGGTGAATTTCAATCATTTGTTTCAAAGGAAAGCAGTTTCCTTGTAAACAACTTGTTGCTTGTTGGTGCGGCATTCGCGGTGTTCTGGGGAACTGTATTCCCGCTCGTTTCCGAGGCTGTACGAGGCACGAAGGTTACAGTGGGACTTCCTTTCTTCAACAAGGTGGAAGCACCAATATTATTATCAATGATGTTCGTAATGGCAGTTTGTCCGCTGCTGGCATGGCAAAGGTCAACCGTTAAAAATCTCAAGAAAAACTTTATGATTCCTGCCATTCTTGCAGTAGTGGCGATGGTACTGATGGTAGTATTAGGCATCACAAAAGCCTGGGCCGTGATTGGTTATGGTGTTATTGCTCTATTGTTAGTTACTCACTTCTTGGAGTTTTATAGAGGTGTCAAAGCAAGAAGAAAGATGACAAAAGAATCACCGCTCGTCGCTTTATACCGATTAATGATCCGCAATCGCCGTCGCTACGGTGGATATATCGTTCACCTTGGCATCGCCTTTATCACTATGGGGATTATCGGTTCACAGAACTATGACGTGGAAACAATGAAAACCGTTCCGCTGGGCGGTTCGATAGAGTTGAAGGATTATAGATTAAACTACGAGCGTTTGGATCAAAAACGTGAAGGTATTAACGATATTGTCTATGCCGATGTAACAGTATTTAGAAATGGTAAAAGAATAGGGACCTTCCAGCCTGAAAAAGTCTTTTACGGCAACTGGGAGCAGCCTTCATCAGAAGTGGCGATTATTTCATCTATTAAAGAGGACCTCTACATTGTGCTAAGCGCCTGGGAAAATGACGGCAAAGCAACCTTTGTTGTCAAAATTAACCCTATGATGAACTGGATGTGGTTCGGTTCATTTATGATCGTCATCGGTGCCCTTTTCGCTGTATGGAACGGCAAATATGGAAACGTCACTCCAAGATACACTGGAGTACGTAAAGAGGTGTCTTAATATGAAGAACAAGTTTTATGTCGGGCTCCTCGTACTAGCGTTTATTTTTCAAGGTTCATTCCTAGGTGTGGAAGCAAAAGAGTTTGACTATAAATCTCCTGAATTTAAAGCAGTCGCTCAGCAGTTTGCCTGCACATGCGGCTGCGGGCAGGACCATTACGAATGCGACCCGAATACATGCAACTTAACCACTGAATTTAAAGCAGACCTGGTTGATATGATGAATAAAGGCTGGGATAAAGATAAAATTCGTGAGTATTATGTCAACATTTACGGCGAAGAAATTCTGACATCCCCCGAAAAAAAGGGTTTTAGTCTTACAGCATGGGTCCTTCCTTTTGCAGCATTAGGCGGGGCTGGAGCAGGCTTGTATTTCGTGATTCGCAAATGGGTAAAACGGAGAGGCCCAGAGGAAACTGACATGATCACCCAGAACCCTGAGGAGGAAGTGGAAAGCGAAATTCTTTCTTCCATCATTGACGAAGAACGCAAAAAGTATCTTTAGGATGTGAACAAAATGCAGGATATTTCCATCATTTCGATGATCTTTACAGCCGCATTGGCACTGACCTGTTTATTTCTAATATTGGCACCGTTATTTAAGTGGGATACGTATTTACATTTCGCCCCCAAAAATCAGGATTTGGCGTCAACAAAGGAAGCATTGTTGACAACATTAAATGAATTGGAATTTGAGTACAAGATGGATAAGATTTCCCACAATGATTACAAGCATTTGAAGAAGCAATACGAAATGGAAATTGCCAAGATTATGAAGGAAGAAGAGGACGTGGCCGTCACAAAAGTCGACCAGGATTTAATGGCTGAAGTCGAGAAAGAGATTGAGGCGCAAATGAAAAGCTATAAAAACAAAAAGGGGGAAGGAAAGTGATCAGAAAAATCACCGTTTTCCTCCTTGGACTGATGCTGTTCATTCCGATTCAAGGATTGGCAGCTTCAGATTCAAAGATTGTTGCGGATATGCAGTATATCGTAGTCGGTCCGGCTGAAGATGGTTCTTCTACGTATTTAAATAATCGAAGCTACTATGTCAACTCCAGTGCCGAGGAATACAAGGGTGACGGTCAAAGTGAGGCCGTCCTGACTGTAACACTTCCAGAAGGAGCGAAGGACTTAAATTTCTTGGATAGCAAAATTGCCGCAAAACAAATCGACAAAGGGTTTATTACAACAACTCCGGTTAGGCCTAATGAGCGGATTGAACTGGCATATAGCTACCGAATGGATAAGGGAAAAGACATAAAGTTAACCATCAATTATCCAACACAATCACTGATGATGCTTGTTGAAGAAGGAAATGGCCGCGTTGAATTTAACGGGGTGACTTCAACAGAACCGGAGCTTTTGAATATGGATGGCAAGAACTTTTGGCTTTATTCACTTGAAGATTTAAAAGCTGACCAGACTTTTACTATGGTATATAAGCAAGATGTTCAGCCTGCGGTTGATTCTTCAAAGCAGGAGCAGACAGCTAGTAACAGCGGGGCAGCGAGCAATGTTACCCATACGGCCCCTGCCTTCCATAACCCGGGCCATTTGCGGATGTGGGCGCAATCCCCATTGCGCAGCTTCGACCCGCATATCTTTTTGATTATTGTCGGAGTGATCGTCATTGCTGGAATCTCCTATTATGTCTACTTCAGACGAAAAGCGAGATTGGAGGAAGAGCGGCTAGGAGCAGATAAGGAAGAGAAAGCATTTAAACTGCTGATGACCAAGCAAAAAGCGATTATGGATAAAATCATTGAACTGGAAGAAACCTTTGGCGATGGAAAGCTTTCCGAGGAGGAGTACCAAGCCAAGCTGGATGCCTATAAACAGCATCTGGTACAGGTAAAATTGAACTTACGCAATTTCGTGGACTAGCAGCCGGAATGGGAGGGACCGCAATGATAGAAATTAAAAAGCTGACGAAGCAGGCTGATAACAAGCTGATCTTACGTGGCGTAGACCTCTCGGTAAAAAAAGGGGAAACAGTAGCCATCCTTGGCCCAAATGGAGCGGGGAAAAGCACGCTGTTAAAAGTTTTGGCCACCTTAATCAAACCCACATCGGGGTCAATTAAAATCAATGGCTTGGATTTAAAAAAGAACCAGATTGCCATAAAAAAAATGCTAGGTTATTTACCCCATTCCAGCTTGCTGTACGATCATTATTCACCATTGGAAAATTTGATTTTCTTTGGTGATTTATATGGAGTTAAGAATTCGGAACAGCGGGCGATTGAATTAGTTAAAGAAGTTGGCTTAGGCTTCTTTTTAAACGAGCCGGTGAAAAATTTTTCACGGGGGATGATTCAACGGATTGCCATTGCTCGTGCGATTATCCATGAGCCGGAAATCCTGCTTTTGGATGAACCACATACAGGGCTCGACCAGGGAGCAATCTCCATTTTGAATAATGTCATTCTTAACATGAAACAAAAAGGCACAACGACATTAATGGTTACACACGATTTCAAACAGGCAGCCGAGATTTGCGACAGAATCATCATTGTGAAAAACGGAAAAATTGTTGATGATTTCACAATCGAGCAGCCATCATTAAGCGTTGTCTCGGAAAAATACGAGCTTCAAGTGGAGGGAGTATCATGAATCTCTTTTCATCGGCCCTCTTACTGGCAAAAAAAGATTTACTTTCGGAATTAAAAACAAAGCAGATATTGGTTACTCAGATTATCTTTGCGGCCTTGGTCATTGTCGTGTTTAGCTTTGCGTTTGATCCGGCCAACAACACGACAAAAGCTGTGATTCCAGGAGTCATATGGGTTATTATTGTGTTTGCCGGAATCTTGGGCCTCAATCGGTCGTTCATATCTGAACAGCGAAATGACACGATGCAAGGTCTTCTAGTGGCACCGATGGAAGCAGCAAGCATCTTCTTGGGCAAGTTTTTTGCCAACTTTACGATGATTTTAATCGTCGAAATTGTTTCCATCCCATTCTTGTTCTTGTTATTTGATTTTAAAATGACCGGCAGCATTGCTTACTTTATACTCGTCATCTTTGTCGGAAGTTTTGGCTTCGTATCGATTGGCACTTTCTTGGCTGCATTGGCCGCCAATTCCAAAAGCAGTGAAATGCTCTTGCCATTATTGCTGTTTCCGATTACAAGCCCAATCTTGATCGGTGTTACCCAGGCAACAAGGATTATTTTATCCGACATGAGCAAATTATCGAGTGCTTTAGCCTGGACGCAGATGGTCACCGCTTATGATGTGATTTTCTTTGTTGTTGCTTTATTACTAATTGATTATGTGCTGGAGGTTTAACAAATGAGTATGAATCTCGAACGGGAAAAAACGTCCCTTCCTGCCGCGCAGCTGCCGAATGCAAAAAGCTCGAGCCTGCCGAAACTATTATTCTACGGAACCGTCATTTCAATGCTGGCCTCCTTGTATTTCATCTTCATTTTTGCAGAAGAAGAAAAAACGATGGGAGCGGCACAAAAAATCTTTTACTTCCATGTCAGCTCGGCATGGGTTGCATTTTTTGCCTTCTTTGTCACCTGTGTACTAAGTATTTTGTTCTTAATCAAACGGAAAAGAATTTTCGATACCTATGCCTACGTTTCCGCTGAAATTGGCGTTGTGTTTACGCTGATTGTCCTGACAACGGGCCCAATTTGGGCAAAATCCGCCTGGAATACATGGTGGGTTTGGGAACCGCGGTTAATTACAACTTTGATTCTGTTCTTCATTTATATTGCATACATTATGATTCGCCATATGGATGGTGTTTGGGATAAAAAAGCTAGACTCGCTGCAGTATTTGGCATTATTGGCTTTGTGGACGTACCGATCGTATTCTTCGCGATTCGCTGGTGGCAAACGAAACTTCACCCGATTGTATTCGGTGAAGGACAGAACCAATCAGGCGGCGGAATTGCCCCAACAATGTTGGTCGCCCTGCTTGTGTCGATTGCGGCCTTTACCGTCCTTTTCGCTTATTTGTTGAATAAGGGTGTTACCGTTGAAAATATGAAACTTAAAGTTGAACAGTACAAAGAAAAAATAAGGGAAAGTTTAGATAAATAATAGGAGGAATCACTGATGAATTACGAATTTATGTATGCTGCCTATTCCGTTGCCTGGGTGATTATTTTTGCGTATATATTTATCATTGATAAAAAACAAAGCAAGATCCAAAAGGAAATCGAATTCTTAAAACAGATTGAGAAATAAACTAGTGGAGGAAGTCCAATGAACCAGCGGATAATTAAGCCACTTGTGTTGATTCTTATCGTAGGCATGTTCGGCTTTTTCGGATACAGTCTGGTAACAAAAGGCGAACATACCGATGTTGGCGATAAGGCCTATAATTTTGAACTGCCCAATCTAGATGGCAGCACGACCAAACTCTCCGATTACAAAGGAAAGGTCGTCATCTTAAATTACTTCGCCAGCTGGTGCGCACCTTGTAAGGAAGAATTTCCGGAGCTTGCCGCCTTCCATAAAGACTATGGCGATAAATATCCATTAATCATGATGAACCGCGGTGAAACAATGGATAAAATAAAAAAGGCCACAAAGAACAATCAAGAGGGAATGATCTATTTATTTGACTATAACGCTAAGATTTCCAAGAGGTACAATGTTACCGGCCAGCCTGAAACGTTTGTCATCGATAAACAAGGCGTAATCAGGGAGCACTACAACGGGCCGGTTACAGAAATGATGTTATACAACTGGGCAAAAAAATACGATAAATGATACTAAAGGGTTGAGCCATAAACGGGGCTTAATCCTTTTTTTTTGCCTAATTCTAGCATTCTAATTAAATAGATTTAGCATCTTTTAAAAGAATTGGTCGATTTGAAAGTCATATTGTGGCTAAGCAGGCATACATTTTAAATAATGAGACAAGCAAATCAAGGAGGAAGCCTTTGTGGAAAGTATTCTTAACTTTTTGCCGAAAAAAATTGCCTGCCTAGTCGATCAAATCCCTCCTAATCAAAAAGAAGAATTGGAAGAAATTCGAATCCGGGTCGACCGCCCGATAGAAATCACTATGAAGGGAGCTCCTCGCTTCTTACCGTATATTATCCAGCCTGATGATGCTTCCCAGTTGATGAATAAAATTAGCCAGTTCTCTATTTATGCATTGGAAGAGGAACTTAAGCGCGGATATATTACCGTTTCGGGAGGACACAGAGTCGGCCTTGCAGGGAAAGTGATTCTCGAAAATGGCATAGTGAAGGCGATTAGAGATATCTCCTCCTTCAACATTCGTATCGCCAGAGAGAAAGTGGGAATTGCCGAACCAATTATCCCATATATTTATCAGGAAAATTGGATGAATACCATGATAATCGGGCCGCCGCAAACAGGAAAAACGACATTGCTGCGTGATATTGCCAGAATGATTTCTACCGGAACGGGGGCGATCCCGGCCTCCAAGGTTGGTATAGTCGATGAGCGCAGCGAGATTGCCGGATGTGTCAATGGTGTCCCCCAATTAACTTTTGGTTACCGCCTCGATGTACTTGATGCCTGCCCAAAAGCGGAGGGGATGATGATGTTGATTCGTTCCATGAGTCCAGAGGTAATCGTTGTCGATGAAATAGGCCGCAAGGAGGATGCAGACGCGATTCAGGAGGCTGTTCATGCCGGGATCAAACTGATCATGACGACACATGGGACAAGTATAGAGGAAATAAACAAACGGCCCTCTTTAAGGGAAATTCTCAGCCTGAAAATCTTTAAGCGGTTTGTGATTCTCAGCAGAAAGTCGGGACCCGGGACAATTACGAGAATAATCGACGACACGGGAAAAGAATTGTCTCGAAAAGTGAGCGTGACTTAAATGGTAAAAGTAATTGGCGCCATTTTTATTATTGTTGCTACGACAGTCGTTGGTTTTGAAGCGGCGAGGCATTTTAGTGAACGGCCAAGGCAGCTTAGGGCACTCCGTTCGGCGCTTCAATCGCTGGAGGCAGAGATTATGTATGGTCATACTCCGCTGCATGAGGCGGCAAGGCGGCTTTCAGCCCAACTGTCAAGGCCCCTGTCAGGATTTTTCGATACCTTTGCCAAGAAGCTGATGGATACCGAAACGACCGTTAAAGAGGCTTGGGAAACTAGTTTACGAGAGGTATGGAAATCAACTGCATTAAAACAGGGCGAATTTGAGATTATGAAGCAATTTGGCGAAACCCTTGGCCGCCATGACCGCTTTTCCCAGCAAAAGCATATTATGCTGGCTCTTTCCCATCTTGAGAGGGAGGAAGCTGACGCCGTTCAAGCGCAGGCGACTTATGAAAAAATGGTAAAGAGTCTCGGATTTTTATCAGGGTTACTGCTGATTATTTTATTATTTTAGGGGGAAAAGCAATGGGTTTAGAAGTCGATATCATTTTTAAAATAGCCGGTGTCGGCATTGTTGTCGCTTTTTTGCATACGGTATTGGATCAGGTGGGAAAAAAGGAATATGCGCAGTGGGTAACGCTATTTGGGTTTATCTATATCTTGTTTCAGGTAGCCTCGATTGTGGACGACCTGTTCCAGAAAATTAAATCCGTGTTTTTGTTCCAATAGAGGGGAGGGCTTTGCTATTGAAATCATAAAAATAGTCGGCGTAGCTCTTATTGCCACTTTCCTTGCCTTAATCATTAAGGAACAAAAGCCAAATATTGCGTTCCTGTTAATTGTCTTTGTCGGGAGTGCCATATTTATATTTTTGGTGGACAAGATTTATGAAATTATTCACATGCTCGAACGACTTGCCATCAATGCCAAAGTGAACTTGGTCTATATCGAAACGATTCTGAAGATAATCGGGATTGCCTATATTGCAGAGTTCGCCGTCCAAATCACCAAGGATGCTGGCCAGGGGGCGATTGCTTCCAAGATTGAACTGGCCGGTAAAATCATCATACTCGCGATGGCGATTCCGATTTTGACAGTTTTAATTGAAACAATCATCAAACTGATTCCGAGCTAGCGTCGCCATTTTTTTCCTAAAAGTAGAGGTGTCCTAAAATGAAGCAAAGGCTGCAGCTTATTCCGATTTTGACTCTGTTATTGTTTATTTTCTATGCGCCATCTGTCCAAGCTGCCGAAGAATCCACCCCGCCTTCAACCCCGACAGCGGCGCAGGACCTCGTAGATGCTCAGCTCGAAAACCTGGATTTGTCCCAACTAAAACAATTTTGGCAGGATATCACTGATAAATATGGAGGCTTTCTTCCCGAAAGCCAGAAAGGAAGTCTTTACGACTTCATTAAAGGCGAGAAACAATTTTCTTTTAAACAATGGGGAATGGGATTTTTAAAGTTTATCTTCCATGAATTTGTCGCAAACGGAAAGTTGCTTGGTTCGTTAATCCTGTTGGCTGTTTTCAGCATGTTTTTGCAAACGATGCAAAATGCATTTGAAAAAAGCAATATAAGTAAAGTGGCATATGCCATTGTTTATATGGTGCTGGTGATCCTGGCCCTTAACAGTTTTCATATCGCCATCACCTATACAAACGAAGCGATTGGCACGATGATATCCTTTGTTCTTGCCCTGGTTCCGCTGTTGCTGGCGTTAATTGCCGCCTCCGGAGGGCTGATATCTGCCGCGTTTTTCCATCCGGTCATTTTGTTCTTAATGAACATGAGCGGTCTGTTCATGCAATACATCATACTGCCGCTGTTGTTTTTGGCCACCTTGCTCAGCGTTGTCAGCACGATGTCAGATCAATATAAAGTAACCCAGCTGGCCGCATTACTCAGAAACTGGAGCATCGGTTTAATGGGATTATTTTTAACTGTATTCCTTGGGGTCATTTCCGTGCAGGGCGCATCGGCGGCGGTTACCGATGGAATTACGATTCGGACCGCCAAATTTATTACCGGCAACTTTATCCCGGTAATTGGCAGAATGTTTACCGATGCCACGGATACCGTCGTCAGTGCCTCTGTCCTGTTGAAAAATACTGTAGGCATTGCCGGTGTAGCCATCCTGCTGATTATCGTCGCCTTCCCGGCCCTGAAAATTTTAATGATATCGTTTATCTACAAGTTTGCTGCTGCTATCCTGCAGCCTCTTGGCGGCGGCCCAATCATTACCTGCCTGGATATTATCAGCAAGAGTGTGATTTATGTCTTTGCGGCGCTGGGAATTGTCTCGCTTATGTTTTTTTTGAGTATCACCGTCATCGTGGCGGCAGGAAATTTGACGATGATGATGCGATAGGGGTGCGTAGCTGAAATGATGGAGTTTATAACCGAATGGGTAACGAATATCATTCTCTTTGTCCTGTTGGCTGTTGTCATTGACATGCTTCTGCCCAATTCTAGCATGCAGAAGTATACAAAAATGGTGATGGGGTTATTGTTGATTGCAATCATTCTCACCCCGATCTTTAAAATCATATCGAAAGATTTTGAGGGTGCCATTGCGGCCATACCCGATTATCACGCACCTGGTGAAAAAAATATGAAAAATTTAATAGATTTGAAGAAAAAAGAAATACAAGCCTCCCAGCATGCATATATTTTAAAAGAAATGGCTGTCCAGCTAAAAAAGGATGCAGAGGGGGAATTGATGGAGCAATACGGATTGGAGATCGCGAACATTGAATTTGAAACAGACGAAGAAATGGACATGGCAAACCCTGAAAACCTCCAAAAGGTAATCGTTCTTTTAAAGCATCCGGACACGGGCAAAACGACAGTCGAAGCGATTAAACCGGTCGTCATTAATACGGAAACACCTCTTCCATCTAAAAAATCAACAGCGGAAGCAGAAAAGGTTGCAGCATTTTTATCGGAAAAATGGAATGTGACACAAGGAAAAGTAGAGGTTTCGATTGAAGGGGGGATCAAGAACAAGGATGGATAAACGATCAGGACCACTATCATGGTTGAAAAAGTGGCTCAAATTGGACGAGAATGCTGAAAAAAAACCGGGAAGAATCCAGTATATGCTGTTGGTGCTTTGCATTGGCGCCGCTTTTATGCTGGCAGGTAATATTCTTTTTAAACCTGAAAATAACTCTTCTGTCGCTCCGGCGGCAGCGGGTAAAGAGGCTGACACGGAAGACGTCGAAGCCTTCGGCATGAAAAAAAGTGCCGGAAATAAGACGATTGCCGAATATGAAGAAAAATATGAGGAGCGGCTAAAACAGACCCTTGAAGAAATGCTCGGGGTAAATGATGTGACTGTCGTTGTTAATATTGATTCAACCGACCGAAAGGTTTTTGAAAAGAACAGCAGCGTAAAATCCCAAACAACTGAGGAAGGAGACCGCGAAGGCGGTCAACGGAAAGTGCAGGAAACCTCCGAAGACGAACAACTTGTGATTATCAGAAATGGGGAAAAGGAAGTACCGATTGTGGTGGAGACCAAAAAGCCGAATATTCGCGGGGTTCTGGTTGTAGCCAAGGGTGCTGATAATATTCAAGTAAAAAAATGGATTGTCGAGGCAGTGACGAAGGCTTTGGATGTACCAAGCCACAGGGTAGCTGTCTTGCCTAAAAAATAAAAAGGGGGAAGTTTTGAATGCTATTGAAAAAACAAACAGTTTGGTTACTAACAATGTTAAGTTTAGTGGTTGTCTTATCAGTCTATTACATTACCTCACCGGAACAAAAAGCAAATGACCTCACTGTAATGGAACAAAAGGGACAAAAACAGGCCAAAACGAAACCGGAAGCGAAAGATGGCAAAACCGTTGTATCGACTGTTGCCGGTGACGTTGCATTTGAAGAACTGAGAATGGAGCTTGAGGAATCCAGGAGCAAGCAAAGGGAAGAATTAACAGAAACGATGGGGACAACGAGCTTGCCTGCTGATGACCGGTTAAAGGCAAAGGATGAGATTGATCGATTAAGGGATATTTCCCAAAAGGAAGAGTATCTTGAGACGATGATTAAAGCAATGGGCTATGAGGATGCCCTTGTTAGAGCAGATGGAGAAAAGGTCAGCGTCACCGTTAAATCAAAGAAGAAGCATACGAAGGCTGAAGCAAATAAAATTATTCTGGAAGTAAAAAAAGAAATCAGCGACAGTAATTTCGTTGCCGTAACTTTTCAGCCGGCTAAATAATGATTTTAAAAGGGAAGCTAACGATGCTTCCTTTTTTTTGCCCTGGTTTCCTACAGTCAAATTTCACTTTTTAATTAAAAAATATTAAGATAAAAAGTGAGGGCCTGGGTGAAATTGTTTTCATGGTTGAAGTAAGGTTATTGAACTTTTACAAAGTATTAAGGTATAGTATTAGTATCTAGTCTTAAAAAGATATTCCGAGGAGTGTTACCTAATTATGTTAAAGGTACAAGAAATCAGAGAATTAATTAAATTAGTAGACCAATCAAGCATTGATGAATTTGTATATGAAAATGACGGTTCAAAAATCAAAATGAAGAAAAATGGCGGAGTAACCGTTACAGCAGTACAACCGGCACCACAGCCTGTTGTTCAAGCGGCTCCCGCACCAATTCAGCCAGTTTCCTCCCCGCAAGCGGCGCCAATTGCTGCTGTCCAGGAAACAATCCAGGAATCGCCAAAAGCAGAAGCAGCAGATGAACAGGCTAACCTTCAAAAGATCACATCCCCGATGGTTGGTACCTTCTACGCAAGCCCGAGCCCGGATGCAGATGCATATGTCAAGGCCGGGTCAAAGGTTTCAAAGGATTCCATCGTCTGTATCGTCGAGGCGATGAAGTTATTTAATGAAATCGAAGCGGAAGTAGACGGCGAAATTGTAGAAGTTCTCGCTAAAAATGGACAGTTAGTTGAATACGGACAGCCGTTGTTTTTAGTGAAGCCTGAATAAGGAGCGTAACAAATGATTAAAAAACTGTTAATTGCAAACAGAGGGGAAATTGCAGTGCGGATTATTCGTGCCTGCCGGGAAATGGGGATTGAGTCTGTTGCTGTCTATTCTGAAGCAGACCGTGAAGCCCTTCATGTTCAACTGGCCGATGAAGCTTACTGTATTGGTCCCACTTCATCAAAGGATAGCTATTTGAATGTCACCAATATTATTAGTGTCGCAAAACTGACCGGTTGTAACGCGATACATCCCGGCTATGGATTCCTCGCAGAAAATGCCGATTTTGCCGAGCTATGCCGTGAGTGTAACATAACCTTTGTCGGGCCAAGTCCTGAGGCAATAACCAAGATGGGTACAAAGGACATTGCCAGGGAAACAATGCGCGAGGCAGGCGTACCGATCGTTCCTGGTTCAACCGGGATTATCAATGATATTGATGAGGCACTTGAACTTGTAGAAAAAATTGAATATCCAGTCATCATAAAAGCAACAGCAGGCGGCGGCGGTAAAGGAATCCGCGTTGCCCGAGATGAACAGGAATTAGTAAAAGGGATTAATATTACCCAGCAGGAAGCATTGACCGCCTTTGGAAACCCAGGAGTTTATATTGAAAAATATATTGAGGATTTCCGCCATGTTGAAATTCAGGTCCTTGGTGACAATTACGGAAACACGATTCACCTAGGGGAGCGGGATTGCTCCATCCAACGCCGGCTTCAGAAATTGCTGGAAGAAACTCCTTCACCTGCCTTGGACGGAGAAATTCGTGCCGAAATGGGAAATGCCGCAGTAAAAGCTGCAAAAGCAGTTGATTATTCAGGGGCAGGAACGGTAGAATTTATATATGACTACCGCAATCGCAAGTTCTATTTCATGGAAATGAATACCAGGATTCAGGTCGAACATCCTGTAACCGAAATGGTTACCGGAGTTGATCTCATTAAGGAACAAATTCGTGTGGCAAACAATGAAAAATTAACATTGACCCAGGCTGATGTCACGTTTAACGGCTGGGCAATCGAGTGCCGCATCAATGCTGAAAATCCTGAAAAGAACTTTCTTCCTTCAGCCGGAAAAATTAAGATGTACCTGCCTCCCGGAGGACTTGGTGTACGTGTTGATTCAGCCGCTTATCCCGGCTATTCAATACCTCCATATTATGACTCGATGATTGCAAAGGTCATCACCTATGGAAGTACAAGGGATGAGGCGATTGCCCGTATGAAACGCGCTTTGGGCGAATTTGTTGTCGAGGGGATTCATACCACGATTCCGTTTCATTTAAAGCTGCTTGATCATGAAAAATTCGTTGAGGGCGGATTCAATACGAAATTCCTCGAGTTATATGATGTTATGAAATCAGTTTAGCCAAAAAAGAACTGGAGGTGTTTTTGATGAGTGAATTCAGTATTTTGGAAATGGATCAGGGAAGTAACAGTCTTGGCAAAATTGAAATTGCTCCTGAAGTAATTGAGGTGATTGCTGGGATAGCCGCATCTGAAGTGGAAGGTGTTTCCGGTATGCGCGGAAACTTCGCAGCTGGTGTTGTGGAGCGGCTTGGCAAAAAAAATCATGGTAAGGGTGTTAAAGTCGAATTAACTGAGTCCGGAATCAAAATTGATGTGTATTGTGTCATGAAGTTCGGCATTTCGATTCCAACGGTGGCCGGAAAGATTCAAGAAAATATCCGCCAAGCCTTATTGAATATGACCGCTTTGGAGGCGGAAGAAGTTAACATTCATATTGTCGGCGTTCAATTTGAAACGCCAAAACAGGAACCGGTAATCGAAGAAGAAGTATAAAAAAACCAAAGGACCCTCTCCTTTGGTTTTCTTTTTTACTGACGCTTGTATGCGAATCCTGCTTACTTATGCTATTATTTTTATGCGTATAGTTAAATACTATATTTATGTATGAAAATATTCATAAAATAGCTAATTTCTCTAAAGGAGTTAAAGGTATAATGAAAAGAAGAATAGCAAGGGAAAAGGCATTACAGGCACTTTTTCAAATTGATATCAGCAAAACAGAACCAGCAGAAGCCATTGAGCATGTATTGGAAGGCAAGGCAGGTGACGACTACCTTTCAAAGCTTGTCTTAGGAGTGACAGAGCAGCGGGAGGAAATTGACAAGCTGATTAGTGACAATCTTGAAAAATGGTCGATTGAACGATTAGCAGCGGTGGATCGCAACATTTTAAGGATTGCGGTTTACGAATTGAGGTTTTTTCAGCCGGAGATTCCGGAAAATGTAATTTTGGATGAAGCCATTGAAATTGCAAAAATATACGGAGATGACCAATCAAGCAAATTTATCAATGCAGTGCTTTCAAAGGTAAAACAAACGCTTATTCAAGAATAATTGATTGGGTCTTCTTAACTTAAGGGAGAGAAGAAAATGACTGCTGTTATTATTAATGGTAAAGACATTGCCGCGAAAAAAAAGCTTGAAATTGCCAAAGAGGTTGAAAAATTAAAAAGTCAGGGCGTAACGCCGGGATTGGCGGTAATTTTGGTCGGAAACAATCATGCCTCACGTACATATGTGACGAATAAACAAAAGACATGTCAGGAACTGGGTATGCATTCGCTGTTAATCGAAATGGCTGAAGAGGTGTCGGAGCAAGAGTTGCTCTCAAGGATTAATGAACTAAATGACGACCCGAAAATCCACGGGATTTTGGTTCAGCTCCCTCTTCCAAAACATATTGATGAAACAAAGGTCATTGAAGCCATTTCTCCTTTCAAGGATGTCGATGGGTTTCATCCAATTAATATCGGAAGGATGATGACAGGCCAAAATGCCTTCCTGCCCTGTACTCCCTATGGAATTATGGTGCTTCTTGAAGAGACGGGAATTTCTGTTGCCGGCAAGCATGCCGTTGTTGTCGGCAGAAGCAATATTGTCGGCAAGCCGGTAGGACAACTGCTCTTGAATCAACATGCAACGGTAACGTATTGCCACTCCAAAACAAAAGATTTAGTGAAACATACAAGCCAGGCAGATATCCTGATTGCTGCCGTCGGCATACCGAACTTTATTAAGGCCGAACATGTCAAAGAGGGCGCTGTTGTCATCGATGTCGGTATTAACCGCAATGAAGCCGGGAAGCTCTGCGGGGATGTTGCATTTGATGAAGTTAGCCAAAAATGCGGTTACATCACTCCTGTTCCTAAAGGTGTGGGTCCGATGACCATCACAATGCTAATGTACAATACCTTAAAATCTGCAGTTGAAAGCCTGAATCACTAATAAACAGATTGTCCTTATCCGATTATGATTGGTTTCTTCTTGGCTGACATAAGGAAGAACTGACTATATAATGGATAAGGACAGTTTTATTCTTAACAGTTTAAACAATGGGTTCCAAAAGGAGTAACATCTTTATGCAGGAGCAACGATATTTATCTGTGCATGCTTTAACAAAATACATAAAAAGAAAATTTGATGCCGACCCACATTTGCAGGATCTTCATGTCCGAGGGGAAATATCAAATTTTAAACAGCATTCGAGCGGCCATATGTATTTTACTTTAAAGGACGATAAGGCCCGAATTCTTGCGGTCATGTTCTCGAGTCATTCCCGGGCGATGAAGTTTGTTCCGGAAAATGGGATGAAGGTTATCGTTAGAGGTGATATCACCGTTTATGAATCGAGCGGACAATACCAACTCTATATTAAAGAAATGCAACCGGATGGTATCGGGGAACTGTTTCTGGCATTTGAACAATTAAAACAAAAGCTGGGAACGGAAGGATTATTTGCTGCCGAGACAAAAAAACCATTGCCGGCTTTTCCAAAAACAGTCGGAGTCATCACATCCCCTACTGGTGCAGCCATTAGGGATATCATTACAACAATCAAAAGACGGTATCCGATTGCCACAATTATTGTCTTTCCAGCTTTGGTTCAAGGCGAAAATGCCGCCCCTTCGATTGCTGGAGCTATTGATAAAGCCAATAGAATGAGCGAAATAGATGTATTGATTGTCGGCCGCGGCGGCGGCTCCATTGAGGAACTGTGGGCTTTTAATGAAGAACTGGTAGCCAGGGCGATTTATGCCTCAAGGATCCCGATTATTTCTGCAGTTGGGCATGAAACGGATTTTACCATTGCTGATTTTGTCGCTGATCTTCGGGCGCCAACACCAACTGGGGCCGCCGAATTGGCAGTTCCCCATATTGATGAACTGATGGACCGAGTGCTGCAGCGGCAAACAAGGCTCATTAGAGCAATGAAGGAAAAACTGCGCTTCGAAAGTGAACGGCTGGCCCGTATGGAAAGGTCGTACGCATTTCGATATCCAGAGCGGCTTTACGAACAGAAAATGGAACAGGTAGATAAACTGACAGAACTTCTTGTTCGCGGAACCACCCGAATGTTTTCGGAAAAATCGGAACAACATGAAGTGCTTTATAAACGTCTGCAGCGCAATCATCCTAGTGAAGCGTTAACTGAAGCAAAAAAGCAACTTGAACGGACACAAAAAGATATGAACAGGGCAATGCAACAAACCCTTGGAAAAAAACAAACAGATTTTGACCGGATCATTTCCACCTTGCAGGCTCTAAGTCCTTTGAAAATTATGGAACGTGGATACAGCGTAGCGTATACCAGCAATAACGGGTTAATTAAAAGTGTCAATCAAGTAAAGGTATCTGATCAGGTGCAGATTCAGCTGTCAGATGGAAGCCTTTTTTGTAAAGTGGAGAATATAAAGGAGAGCGAAAACAATGGCAAATGAGCAAACCATCTCGTTTGAAGCGGCAATGTCAAAGCTTGAGAAAATTGTTGATAAGCTTGAGGCGGGAGATGTCCCTCTTGAGGAAGCAATCACTTACTATAAGGAAGGCATGGAACTTTCAAAGCTTTGTCATGACAAGCTGAAAAATGTTGAGGAACAAATTACGAAAATCATAACGGAGGATGGACGTACAGATAATTTTTCCATTAACGAGGAGGAGTAATGTTGGAAACCAGGCAATTAGATCAATTCGCACATGAATATAAGCTTCTTTTGGATCATGAGCTTCGTACATTGGTTGAAACGCTAAATGCTCCTTCCATATTAAAAGATTCAATGGTCTATTCGCTTAAGGCCGGCGGCAAAAGAATCCGTCCGCTTTTGTTATTTGCAACCCTGGAAGCATTTGGAGAGGATCCGCGCAAGGGCTTATTTCCCGCTTGTGCGATTGAGATGATTCATACCTACTCACTGATTCATGACGACCTTCCAAGCATGGATAATGACGATCTTAGAAGAGGCAAGCCGACCAATCATAAGGTTTTCGGGGATGCTGTTGCCACGCTGGCAGGGGATGCTTTATTAACTTACAGCTTTGAAGTAATCGGAAAGCTTCCAAATGAATCGGTACCTCCAGAAACAAAAATAAAGCTTGTTGTCGAAATGGCTAAAGCAGCCGGAGCAGAAGGAATGGTTGGCGGTCAGGTGGCCGATATGGAAGGGGAAGACAAGTTTCTATCCCTTCAGGAGCTGGAATATATCCATACTCATAAAACCGGTAAACTATTGAGCTATAGTGTCTTGGCCGGGGCCATCATTGCAGGGGCAAATCAAAACCAAATGGAATCCCTGTCAGCTTTTGCCCACCATCTAGGTCTTGCCTTTCAAATTCAGGACGATATTCTGGATGTAACTGGCAGCCAGCAATTGATTGGAAAAAAAGTAGGAAGTGACACGGCCAACTTGAAGAGCACCTATCCGAAACTGTTAACATTGGAAGGGGCTAAAGCCGAATTAACCAAGCAAATCACTGCGGCAAAGGTAAATCTGCAGAAAACGGGATTAAATATAAACCTTCTGGTGGAGCTAGCCGAACTGGTGGCATCCCGGGATCATTAAGCATCCAGGCATTTGAGGCAGGAAATTAACTGTGTTATAATTGGTTTCAATGTAGAAACCGTTGTCAATGCCGTTATCACAGTTGTGTTAGCGGCTATTTTTTAAGAGCCCGGGTTTTTAAATCAAACCGTCTTTTAGATTAACTGCCTGGGACGAAGAAAAAGTATGAAAGTGAGTGGTCCGTAAATGGATCTATTAAACATAAAAGACCCGGCATTTTTAAAAAGTATGAGCAACAAAGAATTGGAGTCTTTAAGTCAGGACATACGCCAATTTTTAATTGAAAAGCTTTCTGTTACCGGCGGCCATATTGGCCCAAATCTTGGTGTGGTTGAACTGACAATCGCTTTACATAAATGCTTTGATAGCCCGCGTGACAAAATTATTTGGGATGTCGGACACCAATCCTATGTCCATAAGATTTTAACGGGAAGGGCCTGTGAATTTGATACATTAAGACAGTTTAAGGGACTTTGCGGCTTTCCTAAACGGGTTGAAAGCGAGCATGATGTCTGGGAGACCGGCCACAGCTCCACTTCTCTTTCCGCGGCGATGGGAATGGCGATTGCCCGGGATTTAAAAAAGGAAAAACACTTTGTTGTTCCTGTCATCGGCGACGGTGCTTTAACCGGGGGGATGGCTCTAGAAGCACTAAACCATATCGGGCATGAGAAAAAAGACATGATTGTTATTTTGAACGATAACGAAATGTCAATCGCCCCTAACGTTGGAGCCTTGCACAATATTCTTGGGCAATTACGGACCGCCGGCAAATATAATTGGGTCAAAGACGAGCTGGAAATGTTGTTGAAGAAAGTTCCTGCTGTCGGCGGGAAGCTGGCTGCCACTGCGGAACGGATTAAGGACAGCCTGAAATATTTATTAGTATCCGGGATGTTTTTTGAAGAATTGGGCTTTACGTATCTTGGCCCGATTGATGGCCATAACTATGATGATTTATTTGAGAACTTCACCTACGCGAAAAAAACGGAAGGTCCCGTGCTCATTCATGTCATCACCAAGAAAGGAAAAGGTTTCCAACCTGCCGAGACCGATAAGAAAGGAACATGGCATGGAACCGGACCGTACAAAATGGATACGGGGGATTTTGTTAAGCCAAATACGAAGCAGCCTCCAGCCTGGAGCAGCCTTGTAAGTGAAACAGTGCGCCGCCTTGCCCGGGAGGATGATCGGATTGTGGCGATCACGCCTGCCATGCCGGTAGGTTCAAAGCTTGAGGGCTTTGCAAGTGAATTTCCTGATCGAATGTTTGATGTCGGGATTGCCGAACAGCATGCTGCTACGGTTGCCGCAGGACTTGCCACACAGAATATGAAGCCATTTTTGGCGATATATTCCACTTTTTTGCAGCGAGCTTATGACCAGGTTGTGCATGATATTTGCCGGCAAAACCTGAATGTATTTATTGGAATTGACCGTGCCGGATTGGTCGGCGCTGACGGTGAAACCCATCAGGGCGTATTTGATATTGCCTTTCTAAGACATGTTCCGAATATTGTGCTGATGATGCCAAAGGATGAAAATGAAGGACAACATATGGTTTATACGGCCTTGAATTATGATGACGGCCCAATCGCCATGAGGTTCCCGCGCGGTAATGGAGTCGGTGTTCCAATGGATGAAAAGCTAAAAAGCATACCGATCGGGACCTGGGAGGTTTTAAAACAGGGGGACGATGCTGCGATTTTAACCTTTGGAACGACGATTCCGATGGCAATGAAAGCGGCAATGATTCTTGAAAAGCAAGGGATCTCTGTGAGAGTTGTCAATGCCCGGTTTATCAAGCCGATGGACGAAAAAATGCTTGCGGAACTGTTCGCGGACAATATGCCGATCCTTACAATTGAGGAAGCCATTTTACAAGGGGGCTTCGGCAGTGCCGTGCTTGAGTCCGCCCAGACGCTGGGGTATTGCCACGCCCAAATTGATCGCATGGGGATACCAGATCAATTCATCGAACACGGTGATGTTAATTCTCTTCTTGAAGAAATTGGCTTAACGACTGAAGAGGCAGTCAATAGAATCTCAATCCTCGCACGAAAAAAACAGCAAAGGGCATAACCAATGAATACAAAAGAACGTTTAGATGTTTTGCTAGTGGAACGGGGCTTATTTGAGACTAGGGAAAAAGCGAAACGCGCCGTCATGGCAGGCCTTGTTTATTCAAACCAAGAACGGATGGATAAACCTGGGGAAAAAGTCAAAACGGATATTCCATTGACCGTGAAGGGGAATGTTCTTCCCTATGTCAGCCGTGGCGGCTTAAAGCTTGAAAAAGCTTTAAAAGTCTTCGATGTCAGCATGGCAGAAAAGGTATTGCTGGATATTGGTTCCTCAACGGGGGGGTTTACTGATTGTGCCCTGCAAAATGGCGCTAAAATGTCCTACGCACTCGATGTCGGCTATAATCAGCTGGCATGGAAATTGCGCCAGGATCCTCGGGTTATTGTCATGGAGCGAACCAATTTCCGCTATGTCACTCCTGCTGATTTAGCCGGGGAAATGCCGAATTTTGCTACTATTGATGTTTCGTTTATATCTTTGACCTTAATACTGCCAGTGTTAAAAACACTGCTTGTCCCTGGAGGCGACGTCGTTGCCCTAATAAAACCTCAGTTTGAAGCCGGAAGAGAACAGGTTGGGAAGAAAGGCATTGTCCGTGACCAAAAGGTGCACCTTCAGGTAATAGATAAAATCATTGATTTTTCAGTTGGGGAGGGTTATGTCATCTCCAATTTATCCTATTCGCCAATTACCGGCGGCGATGGGAATATCGAATTCCTGCTCCATCTCAAGTGGGAAGGCGCGCGCGAAACGGGTATTAATCAACTTCCTATAAAGCCAGTAGAGATCGTTACAGAAGCGCATAAAGAATTTAATTCAAAGCAAGATTAGGGGTAGGCGTTTTTTGCCTACTCCTTTTAAATTTTTTTGTATACCGCTGTATTTTTATAAATAAAAAATGTACAAGTTTGCCAAAATGGGCTAACATATGATTAGGTGAAATATAGTCCAAAATGCGTAGGAGTGGAACCATGAACAAGGGTCAACGTCATATCAAAATAAGAGAGATCATTGCCAGCAATGATATTGAAACTCAGGACGAATTGGTCGATGAATTAAAAAATGCCGGATATAATGTAACCCAGGCCACCGTGTCTCGAGATATAAAAGAATTGCATCTAGTGAAAGTACCGTTAAGTGATGGGCGCTACAAATACAGTCTGCCTGCCGACCAGCGTTTTAACCCGCTGCAAAAACTAAAAAGGGCACTGGTCGATGCCTTCGTACGGATTGACTCCGCCGGTAATTTGCTCGTCATGAAGAGTCTTCCAGGAAATGCCATGGCGATAGGGGCTTTAATCGATAATTTGGATTGGGATGAAATAGTCGGAACGATTTGCGGAGATGATACGATTCTCATTATTTGTCGGACGCAGGAAGATACAGAAACCATCACAAACCGATTCCTAGAAATGCTCTAATCTGGGGGAATGTTTCATGTTAGCAGAATTATCCATTAAAAATTTCGCCATTATTGAAAAAATTTCTATCTCTTTTAATAAAGGCTTAACAGTATTAACTGGAGAAACGGGTGCAGGAAAATCCATAATCATTGATGCCGTTCATTTACTGACTGGTGCCCGGGGGTCAGCGGAATTTGTCCGTCACGGTGAAGAAAAGGCAGAACTGGAGGGTCTGTTTCAAATTGACGATACCGAGCATCCCGTTTGTAAAAAAGCATTGGAATTTGGCATTGATATGGAAGAAGGCACAATTATTTTGCGCCGTGATATTTCCAAGACGGGAAAAAGCATATGCCGGGTCAATGGTAAACTAGTCACCATTTCCACTCTTAGAGAAATTGGCGCCGCTCTTGTTGACATCCATGGACAGCATGAACATCAGGAATTGATGGATGAAACAAGGCATTTGCCGCTTCTCGACCAATTTGGGGCTGAGGAAATCTTCCCAGCGATTAATGAATATCAAGAAGTTTTTCGACGCTTCGAACAGACGAGGCAAAGACTGAAGGCCTTAAGTGAGAATGACCAGAAAATGGCTCATCGCTTGGATTTGATCATGTTTCAATTAAATGAAATTCAAAAAGCCAATCTAAAGCTCAATGAAGATGAGGAATTGTTGGAAGAGAAACGAAGGCTGGCGAATTTTGAAAAACTATATGAAGCCTTCCAGTTGAGCCATAATGCCTTAAATGGTGATCAAAAGGGTTTGGACTGGATTGGCATGGCGATGGGTCACCTCGAAGCTGCTGCTGCCCTGGACTCTGGCTATAAAGAAATGTTTGAAAATGTTTCAAACAGCTTCTATCAGTTGGAAGACGCCGCTCGGTCATTAAGGAATGAACTTGACCTGTTGGAATTTGATCCAGAACGGTTACATGAAATTGAAGACCGATTGAATGAAATCAATCAGTTGAAACGAAAATATGGAAAGACGATACAGGAAATTCTCGAATATGCCGCGAAAATTGAAGAAGAAATCGAAACACTGCAAAATAAGGAAACACGGATTGATGAACTGCAGAAAGAATTAGCTTCTGTAAAGAAGGACTTAAGCCTTGAGGCTAAGTTTTTAACTGAGCTTCGACAAAAGTGGGCAAAAAAACTGACAGGGTTAATCCATAAAGAATTAAAAGAACTGTACATGGAAAAAACAATCTTTGAAATCCGTTTTGAAACGGAAACCGACCACTTTTCCAAAACCGGTGCAGATCATGCGGAGTTTTTTATTTCAACCAATCCCGGGGAACCGTTAAAGCCATTATCCAAGGTGGCATCGGGCGGGGAATTGTCACGAATTATGCTTGGTCTCAAAAGTATTTTTTCGAAGCATCAGGGCGTTACCTCGATTATTTTCGATGAAGTGGATACTGGTGTTAGCGGCCGGGTGGCCCAGGCAATAGCTGAGAAGATTTATAAAGTGGCCATCAATTCCCAAGTTTTATGCATTTCTCATTTACCGCAGGTAGCTGCGATGGCAGATACTCATTTGTTCATTTCCAAGGTTGTTAAGGGGGGCAGGACAACGACTTCTGTCAAGCCATTAAATGAGCAAGAAAAGATTAAAGAGGTTGGCCGGATGATTTCGGGTGCCGAAATAACCGATTTAACCAAACAACATGCAGAGGAATTACTGCAAATAGCTGTAAAAAATAAAAAAAATTGAAATGCTATCCATCTTGGGTAGCTTTTTTATATTGAACAAAGTTATAAATGATTGTCAAGGAGGCAAAATTAAAGATGTAGCCATTTTCAACTGCAGAAAAAGAAGCGAGGAGAGTGAAAAGTTTGAAATTAGAAATATTAAGAAAAACTATTGGTGGAATTCTCCTTGTTTCATTAATAAGCCTAATTTTTTTTCAGCCAATGCGTGAGTTTTTAAGCATTCCCAAAAGCATTACCGTATTTGAAGGACAGGATTATACCTTTAAAAAGGCTGCACCGGTTACAGCCTCTTTAGTTTCTCACAATTTGAATACCCTTGACCAGGAAAAACATTCTGTTTCTTTTCAGGCAGCGGAACAGGGCAAAGATGAAATGATTCTGGAATTTGCCGGCATTCCGGTTAAGAAAGTCGATGTAAATGTCTTAAAGGATTTTCGTGTCATTCCTGGGGGACAATCAATCGGCGTAAAATTGAATACAGTCGGTGTTTTAGTTGTAGGCCACCACTTGGTGAACACCGCTGATGGAAAAAAATCTCCGGGTGAAATCGCAGGAATTAAGGTCGGAGATATTATTACCGAAATCAATGGAAATAAAATAGAAAAAATGACAGATGTCGCACCATATGTCCAGGCAGCAGGGCAAGAAGAAAAACCATTAGATATGGTCATCAGCCGGGAGTCCGGCAAATTTACAACAAAACTAACTCCGTTAAAAGACAAAGGGGAAAACACCTATAAACTTGGCTTATATATTAGGGATTCCGCAGCAGGAATCGGGACGATGACATTCATTCACCCGCAAACGAAAAAATACGGTGCACTTGGCCATGTCATTTCCGACATGGATACAAAACAGCCGATTGTGGTCGAAGATGGACAAATTGTCCGCTCAACCGTCACTTCCATTGAAAAAGGCAGCAACGGCGATCCAGGAGAAAAACTCGCCCGATTTTCATCAGATCGTGAAGTGGTCGGAAATATTAAGAAGAACAGCCCATTTGGGATATTCGGCGAATTAAATAAGGATTTAAAGAATGGCGTCTTGGATAAGCCGCTTCCGATTGCCTTGTCACATCAGGTAAAAGAGGGGCCAGCCAAGATCTTGACAGTAGTAAATGATGACAAGGTCGAAGAATTTAATGTTGAAATTGTCAGTACAATTCCGCAAAAGTTTCCGGCTACCAAAGGGATGGTTATTAAAGTAACCGATCCTAAGCTTTTGGAAAAGACAGGGGGAATTGTTCAAGGAATGAGCGGCAGCCCAATAATCCAAAATGGCAAGCTCATCGGAGCAGTCACCCATGTTTTTGTCAATGATCCGACCTCTGGTTATGGAGTTCACATTGAATGGATGCTAAATGAAGCCGGAATTAACATATATGAAATGCCTAAGAATAAGGCAAGTTAATCAGGAAGCAAAATAGGGATAATTGCCTATTTTGCTTCTTTTTTCATCAGTATTTTTCGACAAAACGCAGTATAAAAATGGAAAAAGGGCGATTTTCGTCGAATGTGTAAGAAAAATGAAGAAAAGATAAGATTTTATCACTAATTTAAGAAATATTAAAAAAAACAGAGGAATTTTTATTGCATTGTCGAATTTCTAATTTAGAATAGAGTTAGACGAATATGCTTGGAACTAAAATAGAGAAATTGAACTGAGTTGAGGAGGAACCGAGTTGAAAAAGATTAAAGTTTGTGTCGTGGATGACAATAGAGAACTTGTAGGTTTATTGGAGGATTATATTTCATCCCAAGATGATATGGAAGTGGCTGGAGTAGCTCATAACGGCCAAGAATGTTTGGAAATGTTAAGCACGGTTGAACCAGATGTACTGGTCCTTGATATTATTATGCCGCACTTGGACGGTCTGGCAGTTCTTGAGAGACTTCGTGAACTAAAAAAAGGTGTGCTCCCTAACGTTATTATGCTGACTGCATTCGGCCAGGAAGACGTGACAAAAAAGGCAGTTGAATTGGGGGCATCTTACTTTATCCTGAAGCCATTTGATATGGATAACCTTGGCAGCCACATTCGCCAGGTAAGCGGCTCAAGAAGCGCATTCGCAGGCCGAAAGGCACCGGTTGCCAGCTATCGCTCTCAGTCTGAAGCAAAGCCGAAGAACCTAGATGCAAGCATTACGAGCATCATTCATGAGATTGGCGTTCCGGCACACATCAAAGGCTACTTATATTTGCGAGAAGCCATCTCCATGGTATTCAATGACATTGAATTATTGGGTTCGATTACAAAAGTTTTATATCCCGATATTGCCAAAAAATACAACACGACCGCCAGTAGGGTGGAACGTGCCATCCGCCATGCGATTGAAGTGGCCTGGAGCCGCGGGAATATCGATTCAATCTCTTCTTTGTTCGGCTATACCGTAAGCATGTCAAAAGCGAAGCCAACCAATTCTGAGTTTATTGCGATGGTCGCAGATAAACTGCGTTTGGAGCATAAAGCTTCTTGAAAGGACCAGTAAAAAAAAGCCTCTTTTGCGAGGCTTTTTTTACTTAGTTTTTTCATTTTCAAGTTCCATCAGTTTATGGATTAGAATATGCTGTGGCATGTGCATAATCTGTTCTAGTGGGACCTTTAATTTCTTCGAAAGCATTACTGCTGTTTCAGGTGATATAGGCAATGGTTTCAACTTTTTTACCCCCAATTTTTAATAAGGATGTGACTACATGACACAAATTTTTGCTCACCGCGGCTACTCCGCTGCTTATGCAGAGAATACAATGAGTGCGTTTTTGGCTGCTGAAAAAGCAGGTGCAGACGGGTTGGAGCTCGATGTTCAATTAACAAGGGACGGGGAGGCAGTGGTCATTCATGACGAGAAATTAGACCGGACCACGTCGGGGTCAGGTTTTGTGAAAGACCATTCTTATAAAGAAATTCGTTTATTCAATGCCAATAAAAAAAGCACAAAGAAGGAACCGATCCCTTCGTTGACAGAAGTGCTGGAATGGCTGAAAACAACCAAATTGATTTGTAATATTGAATTAAAAAATGGCATTTTTCCTTATGAAGGCATGGAGGAAAAAGTAATCGGTCTCGTCCAAAAGTATGACTTAAGTGATCGGATCATCATCTCTTCGTTTAATCATTATAGCATTGTGAATTGTGTTCGGATGGCTCCAGAAATTGAAACGGCTCCGCTGTTCCTGGAGAGCATTTATATGCCGTGGATTTATTCGCAATCGATTCGAGCAAAAGGGATTCATCCAAAGCATTCCACGATAACAGACGATCTTATCACGGCAACGATGGAAAATGGGATTGCCGTCCGCCCTTATACGGTCAATCGCGAGGTGGATATGCGGCGGCTGTTCAAAATAAATTGCAGCGCTTTCATAACCGATGACCCGGCCAAAGCTGTGAAAATTAAAAAAAAGTATGAAAAGAGACCATAATTATGGCCTCTTTTTTTAATGGAAACGAAATTTATTTCTTAAATCTCGTTTGAACTTTATTTCTTTTTCGGTCACGGTGCAGAATAAATCCGGCGACAAATCCGAGTCCGCCTAGAAACAAAATCAATCCAACAAGAAATTGCAGCCAATACCATGGAAAGGGGGCAATCAAGATCCCGAAGGTCATGTCCCGCATCAGTTTAATCCCCCATCCGGCCAAGAAACCGGGAATTACTAAAATAATAAGTGCAATAATCCGTTTCATAGAAAGTCCTTCCACAAAATAATAAGGCACAGTGCAAAAACAATAAGCCTTCAAAAAAATAATAGTACATAGAAGAAATTTGTCAAGATGAGCACTTATAGATAAAATAGATATTGAAAAAAGTTGCATTATTTTTTTGAGAACCTTGAAAAATTCTTCCTGCGTAAAGGTGAAAAAATGGGAAAAAACATGCAAAACGTAATGATTGTAGGTGCTGGTAAAGGCGGAACGGCGTTATTAAAGATTCTAAAGGAATCAGAAGTCCTGAATGTGTATGCCGTAATTGACCGACATGAGGATGCCCCTGGAATTTTAATGGCAAAAAGAGAAGGAATCAAAACGGGAACAGATTGGAACATGTTTTTATCGGACCAAATCGATATTGTAATCGAGCTAACGGGAAGCGAAAGAGTATTTCAAGAGATAAGAAGCAAGAAACATAAGAAAACAATCCTAATCCCCGGCAGTGTGGCCTTTCTTGTCTCGAAATTAATGGAGGAAAAAGAAGAACTACTTCAAAAGCATCAATATGAATCCTATCTTCAGGAACTGATTTTTAACGCTACCAATGACGGGATGGTGGTCATCAACCGGCAGGGCGATGTTATCTTATTTAACCGCCGGGCCGAGGAAATGATGGACCTGAAAAAAGAGCGGGCGATAGGAAAATATATTGCCGAGGTCATTCCGCACACGAGGCTTCCAATTATTCTGGAAACACGCAGAATCGAAACAAACCAGGAAATGGTCTTGGGCAATGGCCGTAAAATCATTACCACCAGGATCCCAATCATAGAGGAAAACGGAACACTGATCGGGGCGCTGGCCGTGTTTAAGGATATTACAGAGGTCGTTAACCTTGCCGAAGAAATAACCAACTTGAAAGAAATACAAACAATGTTGCAGGCCATCATCGATTCTAGTGATGACGCGATTTCAGTTGTTGATGAGTCGGGCCGCGGGATCATGATCAACCCTGCATATACACGGATTACCGGTCTGTCGCAAGCGGAAGTCATTGGCCAGCCTGCCACAACAGATATTTCTGAAGGCGAAAGCATGCACATGAAAGTCCTGCAAACGAGAAGGGCTGTGCGGGGGGCACATATGCGAGTGGGCCCCAATAAACGGGAGGTCATCGTTAATGTTGCCCCGATTATCGTAAGCGGAAAACTAAAAGGCAGTGTCGGGGTTATTCACGACATGTCAGAAATGAAATCACTCAGCAGGGAATTGAACCAGGCACGGCAATTGATTCGCAAGCTAGAAGCAAAATATACATTTGAAGATATCATCGGCAAATCGGATGAAATGATGCTGGCGATTGAACAAGCGAAGCTTGGAGCAAAAACGCCTGCAACTGTCCTGCTTCGCGGGGAATCGGGAACGGGGAAGGAATTATTTGCCCACGCCATCCATAATGCCAGTGACCGGAAATATAACAAATTTATCCGCGTGAATTGCGCGGCCATTTCCGAATCATTGCTTGAAAGTGAGTTGTTCGGCTATGAAGCGGGGGCTTTTTCCGGAGCGTTAAGGGGGGGGAAGACGGGTCTTTTTGAGGAAGCGAATAATGGCAGCATTTTTCTTGATGAAATCGGGGAACTGTCAGCCAATACACAAGCCAAGCTGCTTCGCGTCCTTCAGGAAAGTGAAATTCTTCGTGTCGGCGGGACCAAACCGATAGCCATTAATGTAAGAATAATAGCCGCCACCAATGTCAATTTGGAAAAGGGGATTGCTAAAGGAACCTTTAGGGAAGACTTATATTACCGTTTAAACCGGATGCCAATACATATACCGCCATTAAGGAAACGCAAGGAAGAAATTCCTGCTTTATGTGAGCGGCTGATTTTAAAAATAAACCGTGATTATGGGCGAAATGTCGAAGGAATCACATCTGCGGCGATAACCAAATTTATGGAGTATGATTGGCCGGGTAACGTCAGGGAACTGGAGAATATTCTCGGCAGAGCGATCATTTTTATGAATTATTACGAAACATTCATTGATGTCCGGCACTTGCCCGAATTGAAAAATCGACTAACGGAAAGCGAAGTTTTCGACATGAGGGGCCACAATCCAATTACCTCTGGCCGCACTTTAACGAAATTAATGGAAGAATACGAAGCGGGGATCATTCAACAGACTCTTAGCAGGTTTAAGGGAAACAAGACGCTGACAGCAAAAACACTTGGCTTGTCTGTAAGGAATTTATATTATAAGCTCGAAAAATACAAATTTGAAAACAATAGCATGCAATAAATTTCACACATTGAAAAAATTTGCAGACTCGGGTATCGGAGAAATAAAGCGTTTTCATAAAAATATTTTGGCACGGTTCTTGCATAGTATCTAAATGGAGTTGCAGTATGGATGGAAAGGGTTGATGACAACTTGTTACTGGAGTCACTGATTGACAAAGCAACCCAATCAAATAGAAAAACAGTTGCAGTTGCTGCGGCAGAAGATGAAGAAGTGATGGAAGCGGTATTGGATGCTTTGGAACGTGACCTAGCCGATTTCCTGTTAATTGGTGATGAGGAAAAAATCAACACCATTCTCAACCTGAAAAAGTATGACTGGAAAAACGGCAAACAGGTAAGGATTGTTCAGGCGGGCTCTCAGGCGGATGCCGCCGAATTAGCTGTCAAAGCTATTTTTAACAAAGAAGCGGAAGTCGTCATGAAAGGGAATCTTCCGACCAATATCATTTTAAAAGCAGTTTTAAATAAAGAATACGGATTACGGACCGGAAATGTTTTATCCCACACCGCTGTCTTTGAAGTCCCAGGATATGACCGATTCATTCTTGTCACCGACGCCGCAATGAATATTGCTCCGGATTTGGAGCAAAAGGTGCAAATCATAAAAAATGCGGTGTCAATTGCGAATTCCATCGGGATTCAGAATCCAAAAGTTGCACCGATTGCGGCTGTAGAAGTCGTTAATCCGGCAATGCAGGCCACATTGGATGCGGCAGCTTTGACGATGATGAATAAGCGTGGGCAACTATCAGGCTGCATTATTGATGGGCCGCTTGCTCTTGATAATGCCGTCTCCAGTTTGGCTGCGGAACATAAAGGGATTCAAAGTGATGTGGCGGGGCAGGCAGACATTTTATTGGTACCTGCGATTGAAACCGGAAATGTCTTGTATAAATCTTTGATTTATTTTGCAGGAGCGAAAGTCGGCGCTGTTATTGCCGGGGCCAAAGCTCCGATTGTGTTAACTTCACGGGCGGATTCAGCTGAAAGTAAGCTTTACTCATTAGCATTAGCATTGTGTTCTGTGCAAAAATAGATTGCTTCAAAAATCGAGGAGGAATAGAAAATGGAAATCTTCAAGTACTTGGAAAATTATGATTATGAGCAAGTGGTATTCTGCCAGGATAAACAATCAGGATTAAAAGCCATTATTGCGATTCATGATACAACTCTGGGACCAGCATTGGGCGGAACCCGGATGTGGACATATGAGACCGAGGAAGCGGCGATCGAAGACGCGTTAAGATTGGCCAAGGGCATGACATATAAAAATGCAGCAGCCGGGTTAAATCTTGGCGGCGGTAAAACAGTCATTATCGGAGACCCGCGAAAAGACAAGAATGAAGAAATGTTCCGTGCTTTCGGCCGTTATGTCCAGGGCTTAAACGGACGCTACATTACTGCGGAAGATGTAGGTACAACAGTGGCCGATATGGATTTAATCCATGAAGAAACCGACTATGTAACTGGCATTTCTCCTGCCTTCGGTTCATCAGGGAATCCTTCTCCAGTTACGGCCTATGGTGTGTATCGTGGAATGAAAGCAGCAGCAAAGGAAGCCTTTGGTTCTGATTCGCTTGAAGGCAAAATAATTGCTATCCAAGGTGTCGGTAACGTTGCTTACACTCTGTGTCGCCACCTGCATGAAGAAGGTGCACAACTCATCGTAACAGATATTAATAAGGAAGCTGTTATGAGAGCAGTCGAAGAGTTCGGCGCCCGGGCGGTCGATCCAAATGAAATTTACAGCGTCGAATGTGATATTTATGCTCCTTGTGCTCTAGGTGCCACCATCAATGACGACACAATACCTCAATTAAAGGCGAAAGTCATTGCTGGTTCTGCCAATAATCAATTAAAGGAAACGCGTCATGGCGACCTTATTCACGAATTGGGAATCGTGTACGCACCTGACTATGTCATCAATGCCGGCGGGGTCATTAACGTTGCCGATGAGCTATACGGATACAATAGCGAACGTGCGTTGAAAAAGGTTGAAACGATTTACAACAGCATTGAAAAGGTTATTGAAATTTCCAAGCGTGATGGAATCCCAACCTATGTGGCAGCAGACCGAATGGCTGAAGAAAGAATTGAAAGAATGCGCAATTCGAGAAGCCAATTCCTGCAAAATGGCCACCACATTTTAAGCAGAAGAAGAACAAGATAAACAGCTTCACTGGTGAAATATGTTCCGGCAAAACGCTGAATGAGAAATTCAGCGTCTTTGCCTTTAAAGAATCAGCAGTTATTTCCCCAGATATAGGACTCTCTTTTACTCTATATATGAAGCAAAACGGAGGGCTAAACGTTGCCAAATAAAGACTATCGAATTCTCGTCATCAACCCGGGCTCGACATCCACTAAAATCGGAGTTTTCGATAATGAAATTTCCATTCTGGAGAAAACCATTCGCCATGATTCAGATTCCATCAGTTCTTTTCCTACAATCATTGATCAATATGAATTTCGAAAAAATATGATTTTGGAAACACTCGACAGGGAAGGAATCAATATTTCCAAGTTAAGTGCAGTTTGCGGGCGCGGAGGATTGCTGCGGCCAATCGAAGGCGGGACCTACGGTGTTAACGAAACGATGCTCCGTGACTTGCGGATTGGTTTCTCAGGTCAGCATGCTTCTAACCTTGGCGGAATCATCGCGTTTGAAATTGCCTCTGGCCTGAATATCCCCGCTTATATCGTTGACCCTGTTGTTGTCGATGAATTAGATCCAATCGCACGGATTTCAGGGTTTTCCCTAATTGAACGAAAGAGCATATTCCATGCCTTGAATCAAAAAGCAGTGGCCAGAAGAGTGGCAAAGGAATTAGGAAAAAAATACAATGAGCTGAATTTAATTGTCACCCATCTGGGCGGCGGCATCACCGTCGGTGTCCATAAAAAAGGCAGAGTGGTTGACGTCAACAACGGCCTCCATGGGGATGGGCCATTTAGCCCTGAACGTGCCGGTACAGTTCCGGCCGGTGACCTGATTGCCTTATGCTTTTCGGGAGAACATTATCGAGATGAGATTATGAAACGGCTTGTGGGCCAAGGCGGGCTTGTCGGCTACCTAGGAACAAACGATGCCGTGAAGGTGGAACAGCGGATTGCCGCCGGTGATAAAAAAGCGGAACTGGTGTATGAGGCGATGGCCTATCAGGTCGCTAAAGAAATCGGAGCGGCAAGCGCCGTACTTTCCGGAAAAGTGGATGCCATCGTGTTAACAGGCGGGCTTGCCTATGGGAAGGATTTTGTCCGAACAATCAGCGAGCGCATTAATTGGATTGCCGATGTGATTGTCCATCCGGGGGAAAATGAATTGCAAGCCTTAGCGGAAGGAGCACTCCGGGTCTTGCGTGGCGAGGAAGAAGTGAAAGAATATCCCGGCAAATTTGAAACGGTTAAAATATAGGGGTTTTTAGGAGGAAGAAAACGTGGCACAAGAATATGATTTAGTGATACTAGGCGGGGGAACCGGCGGTTATGTTGCTGCCATTCGAGCGTCACAGCTAGGCTTAAAAACAGCCATCGTTGAAAAAGGTAAACTGGGGGGCACCTGCCTTCATAAAGGCTGTATTCCGAGCAAAGCGCTCCTTAGAAGTGCGGAAGTATACGCCACCACGAAACGCGGTGAAGAATTTGGGGTTATCACTGGTGATGTATCGGTTAATTTTAACAAAGTTCAAGAACGGAAAAATAAAATTGTCGACCAGCTTCATAAAGGTGTTCAGCATTTAATGAAGCAAGGAAAAATTGATGTTTACGAAGGAATCGGCCGAATTCTTGGTCCATCCATATTTTCGCCGATGCCGGGAACGATATCAGTCGAAATGAACAACGGTTCGGAAAATGAAATGCTCCTTCCAAAGAATGTGATAATCGCGACTGGTTCCAGACCGCGGACATTGCCGGGATTGGAAATCGATGGAGAGTACGTGATGTCCTCTGATGAAGCGTTGCAGCTGCAATCTTTGCCAAGCTCAATCATCATTGTTGGCGGTGGTGTGATCGGGATTGAATGGGCTTCGATGCTGTCCGATTTCGGAGTTGAAGTTACCGTAATAGAATATGCCGACCGGGTAATCCCGACCGAGGATAAAGATATCTCCAAAGAAATGCAGCGATTAATGAAGAAAAAAGGCCTCAAGCTCATAACTGGTGCGAAAGTCCTTGCTGAAACACTTGTTAAGGATAATGGCGTTTCCATTTCCGCCGAGGTAAAAGGCGAAATAAGGGAATTTAAAGCGGAAAAATTGCTCGTTTCTGTGGGCCGGCAGGCAAATACAGAAGGAATCGGACTTGAAAATACCGAGATTCAAATTGAAAAAGGATATATTGTGACCAATGAATTTTTTCAAACCAAAGAATCCCATATATATGCGATTGGCGATGTGATTGGCGGCCTCCAGCTTGCCCATGTTGCATCACATGAAGGAATCGTGGCAGTCGAGCATATTGCCGGGGAAGATCCGACACCAATAGATTATAATCTGGTATCGCGCTGTATTTATTCAAGCCCTGAGGTTTCCAGTGTCGGCATTACAGAGGAGCAGGCCAAGGAAAAAGGCCATAAAGTAAAGGTGGGCAAGTTTTCCTTCCGGGCTATCGGTAAAGCGCTTGTGTTCGGTGAGGCGGATGGATTTGTCAAAATTATCGCAGATGAGGAGACGGAAGATCTACTCGGTGTCCATATGATTGGCCCGCACGTTACCGATATGATTTCAGAGGCAGGTCTGGCAATGGTATTGGATGCTGTGCCATGGGAAATTGCCCATACGATTCATCCGCATCCAACTTTGTCAGAGGCTATTGGGGAAGCCGCGCTGGCAGTGGATGGGAAAGCGATACATGGTTAATTTTTAGATTAAGAGTGGACTTTAGGAGAAAAAAGGTTGCTGGTATTCAGCATCTTTTTTTCCGGCTTTAGTTTCCAATATTGGAATTGTGGAAAAATGAATAACAAGCGAACAATTGGGAGGAATGAATGCAATGGTGGAAAAGCGTCATGCAGCGTTAGGGTTATCTGACGAAAAAGTGCTGGAAATGTATGAAACGATGCTCCTTGCCCGCCGGATTGATGAACGGATGTGGCTATTGAACCGTGCCGGAAAAATACCTTTTGTGATTTCATGTCAAGGACAGGAGGCCGCCCAGGTTGGCGCCGCTTTTGCCCTTGACCGTGAAAAAGACTACGTATGCCCGTATTATCGTGATTTGGGAGTGGTCCTCGCTTTTGGGATGACAACTCAAGAACTGATGCTGTCCGGATTTGCCAAAGCGGAGGATCCGAACTCCGGTGGACGGCAAATGCCTGGGCACTTTGGACAAAAGAAAAACCGAATTGTAACGGGCTCGTCTCCGGTTACTACTCAGGTGCCGCACGCAGTCGGTGTCGCGCTTGCTGGAAAAATGGAAAGAAAGGGTTTTGTCACCTATGTCAGCTTTGGTGAAGGCTCCTCAAACCAAGGAGATTTCCATGAAGGGGCAAATTTTGCCGGTGTCCATAAGCTTCCGGTGATTTTTATGTGCGAAAATAACAAATATGCGATCTCAGTACCGATTGAGAAGCAATTGGCCTGTGAAAACGTTTCTGACCGTGCGATTGGGTACGGTATGCCTGGATTTACCGTAGATGGAAATGACCCGCTTGAAGTATACAAAGTGGTAAAAGAAGCGGCAGACCGAGGGCGCCGCGGAGAAGGCCCAACTTTGGTTGAAACGGTTTCCTACCGCCTGACTCCACACTCTTCTGATGATGATGACCGGACTTACCGAGCTCCGGATGAAGTGGCAAAGGCGAAAACAAAAGACCCTATTATTACCTTTGGCGCCTATTTAAAAGAAACAGGCGTTATGAACGACGATCTGGAAAAGGAAATCAATGACCGTGTCATGAAATTGGTGAACGAAGCAACTGATTATGCAGAAAATGCACCGTATGCAGCGCCGGAGCACGCGTTGAAATATGTTTATGCTGACAGGTAAGGGGGAAGGAAAATGGCGATAATTTCATATATCGATGCCGTAACAATGGCGATTCGTGAGGAAATGGAACGGGATCCAAAGGTTTTTGTCCTTGGAGAGGATGTTGGGGTAAAAGGCGGTGTGTTTAAGGCAACGCAGGGCTTGTACGAACAATTTGGCGAAGAGCGGGTCATCGATACGCCGCTGGCAGAATCGGCAATTGCCGGTGTTGGCATCGGGGCGGCGATGTACGGGATGCGCCCGATTGCGGAAATGCAATTTGCCGACTTTATCATGCCGGCAGTAAACCAAATTATTTCCGAGGCTGCAAGAATTCGCTATCGTTCCAACAATGACTGGAACTGCCCGATTGTGATTCGTGCTCCTTATGGAGGCGGCGTTCACGGCGCCCTTTATCACTCGCAGTCGGTGGAAGCGGTGTTTGCCAATCAGCCAGGTTTAAAGATTGTTATGCCTTCTACGCCGTATGACGTAAAGGGGCTGTTGAAAGCGGCCATTCGCGATAATGATCCGGTGTTATTTTTCGAGCATAAACGGGCTTACCGCTTAATTAAAGGGGAAGTCCCAACGGATGATTATACGCTGCCAATCGGAAAAGCCGATGTAAAGCGCGAAGGCGATGATATAACTGTAATCACCTATGGACTTTGTGTTCATTTTGCGTTGCAGGCTGCTGAAAAACTGGCCAAGGATGGTATTTCAGCGCATATTCTGGATTTGCGGACAGTTTATCCGCTTGATAAAGAAGCGATTATCGAAGCGGCATCCAAGACAGGCAAGGTATTGCTTGTTACCGAAGACAATAAAGAGGGCAGCATCATGGGCGAGGTGGCTGCCATTATTGCTGAACATTGCCTGTTTGAATTGGATGCGCCAATCAAGCGCCTGGCCGGTCCGGACGTTCCGGCAATGCCCTATGCGCCAACAATGGAAAAATTCTTTATGATCAATCCAGATAAAGTGGAAAAAGCAATGCGCGAGCTTGCGGAGTTCTAGGAGGTTTAGACATGGCACTTGAATTGATTAAAATGCCGCAGTTAGGCGAGAGTGTTACGGAAGGTACAATTAGCAAATGGCTTGTCTCAGTTGGTGATAAGGTAAACAAATACGACCCGCTTGCTGAGGTCATGACCGATAAGGTAAATGCCGAAGTGCCGTCATCCTTTACTGGAATCATTAAAGAACTGATTGCTGGGGAAGGCGACACACTAGCGGTTGGCGAAATTATTTGTAAGATTGAAACGGAAGGCGGCGGTGTTGCCGCGGAAGCTTCTGCGCCGCAGGCTGGCGTTGCAGCTGCTGATGCTGGCGCAGTCGCTGCAGCAGACAGTGAAGACCAAGGCAACAAAGCCCGCTACTCGCCTGCTGTTCTAAAACTGTCTCAAGAGCATGGCATCGATTTAAGTCAGGTATCAGGCTCCGGAGCAGGCGGACGGATCACCCGTAAGGATCTTTTGCAGATTATTGATTCCGGTAATATTCCTGTTGCGAGGCAAAAGGCAGTGGCAGTTGAACAGCCTGTTAAACAAGCTGAGCCGGTTCAGCAGGCAGTTTCTTCCCAGCCTGCAGCGGCAATGGCACCTGCACCTTCGATTCCGGTAGGTGCCGGAGACATTGAAATTCCCGTTACTGGTGTACGCAAAGCGATTGCTGCCAATATGCTCCGCAGCAAGCACGAAGTGCCGCATGCCTGGACAATGGTCGAAGTCGATGCTACCAATCTTGTGGAGTACAGAAACTCGCTTAAAGATGAGTTCAGGAAAAAAGAAGGCTTTAATTTAACGTTCTTTGCTTTCTTTGTGAAGGCGGTCGCCCAGGCACTGAAAGAATACCCGCAAATTAACTCGATGTGGGCCGGGGACAAAATCATTCAAAAGAAAGATATCAACATTTCAATTGCAGTAGCGACAGATGATGCCTTATTTGTTCCAGTCATTAAAAATGCTGATGAAAAGACAATCAAGGGAATAGCACGGGAAATTTCTGATTTGGCTGTAAAGGTCCGTTCCGGAAAGCTGCGTCCTGAAGATATGCAGGGCGGAACCATTACAGTGAATAATACCGGTTCATTTGGCTCGGTACAATCGATGGGTATTATTAATTACCCGCAGGCGGCAATACTCCAGGTTGAATCAATTGTCAAACGCCCAGTTGTCATGAATAACGGCATGATTGCGGTCCGTGACATGGTCAATCTGTGCATGTCACTTGATCACCGCGTATTGGATGGCCTCGTATGCGGCCGATTCCTTGCCCGTGTTAAAGAAATCATCGAAAACATGTCAAAATCGACAACTTCCATTTACTAATGTTAAAAATGGCCGCCTTTGTAGGCGGCCTGATTTGTTATAAAAGACAAAATTGCTGGTTGATGGGGTGAAAGTGTCTAATAGAGGACTTCTAAAAGACAAAATTGCCGGTTGATAGGTTGAAAGTGTCTAATAGAGGGCTTCTAAAAGACAAAATTGCCGGTTGATAGGTTGAAGGGTCTAATAGATTGCTTCTATAAGACAAAATTGCTGGTTGATAAGGTGAAAGTGTCTATTAGAACGTCTCTAAAAGGCACAATTCCCCCGGTAAGATTAAAATGTCTTATATATTTCTCTATGAAGGAAAAACTAGCCCACGCCCTCCACCGAAATGACTTTCATCAAGCGTACCAAGGATAAAATCTATTGATGCCCCCAGCTAAATGTCTTTCATTACAGCGAATGAAGGTCAATATCCACTAAGTAACCCCAAAAATTGTCTTTGATTAAGCGGATGAAGTACAAAATCCAGCTTATTATATTAAAAAATGTCCTTCGTGAATTTAAATGCTTTTTGTTACCAATTTTTCAAAAACCTTGATGCACCCCAAACCAAAAATCCTATAACCAAAGAAAAATACCACGAAAAATCAAAATTCGGTCCAACGTTCGGCAAAAAGTGGCTCGAAGAAAAAATAACGCCAAATGCCGTCATTCCAACAACAGCGGCTTTCACTGTATCTGCGGCACTATTTTTCTTCTCCAAGAAGAGTGAACCGCCAATGATTTTGAAAATGGCCCAGGCACTAAACAAACTCACTCCCAAAATGATAAAAAACAATAGTACTGATTTTGCCGGGTAGACAGTAATGTCCACATCTTTAAAGAAGGAAATGATATAAATAATCGCACCGCGTATCATCAAAAGGTAGCCCAGCATATTTAAGGAAAGGCTCGAAATAAATCTGGCAAGATTGCGTTTATTTTCTTTTGGTATTTGGGCTATGAGCTCATCCGCAAATGCTTTTGGATCATTTCCGAAAATTTCCAAAGCTGTTTTCCCTTCTTTTTGTCCCTCAATGATATGATCCAATATTTCCATTAATATTTCCTCTGATTGTTGCTCAGAAAGAAAAAACTGGAGTCGGATATAAATCAGAAAATCAGAATAATATTTTTCGTTTTCAGGTGTTAGCTCTGTCCGCCGCCGGTTATTCATTTCAATCAACTGCTTCGCTTCCATCATTTTGAATCCCCCATTTTTAATAAAAAATTTGCTGGAATTACGATTTCTTCCCATTCCATAGCTATTTCCCTAAGCGCCTCACGCCCCGTGTCCGTTAAATAATAATACTTTCGATTCGGCCCTGATTCAGAGGGCTGCATCTCGCCGCGTATGTAGCTGTTCTTTTGCAGGCGCAATAGCACGGGGTAAATCGTTCCTTCACTTACGTCCTTTAAACCGGCATTCTGCAATTTTTTTGAAAGTTCGTAACCGTACACCGGCTCCTTTTCAATAACAGCAAGTATGCATCCATCCAGTATCCCCTTTAAAAGTTGGCTTCGTAATGACATGGTTTGTATCCTTTCAATCGGTATATTGTATTGCAAGATAGCTGATGAATAATTAACTACCTTGCAATACAAAGTAGTTAATTTAAAAATAGACTATTTGAATGGAACCGTCAATAGCCATTTTTAAAATCGGTCCTATTTTGTCCGTTATCATTGCCTCAATGGGCTTTGTATTCTAAAATAAAATTAATTGAATTTTATTTCAATTAAGCCTTGAAAGGGGGACGGGGACTTGGAAACGATAAAGAATCAAACCTTTCCAGCCAATTCTTTGGAGGATTGGAAAGCAAAAGCAGAGGAATCTCTTAGGGGAAGAAACGTTGAGACTTTGCAAAGTGCTACATATGAAAATATTATTTTGAAACCGCTTTATACCTCCCATGATGAACAGCCTGTGCCGGATTACCCTGGCGGCAGCGACTTTCGAAGGGGAACCAGCCCGCTTGGCTATATAACTCGTGACTGGAAGGTAGCGCAACGTCTCACTGCGCAACCCCCGGAACAACTAAAGCAGAAGCTTCACCATGTTGTTGAAAAGGGGCAAACAGCCATTTCGTTTGAAGTCTCCAAAGACATAGCCGAAAATTTTTCGGATATCATTGGGGAGTTAGTCACCCAATATCCATTTGTCATCAACGCGAAATGGGAAAGAGTAAAATTATTGAATCAACTGAAAAACGATGCTACAGGATATATCGCAAATGACCCGATTTCTCTTTTTGCAAAAGAAGGGGTAATCGAATCAGAGTATCTCCATAATTGGTATGATGAGGTCCTCCAGGCGGCCGAAAAATTCCCAAATTTGCGTACTGTCCTGGTTGATACAACCCCATATCATAACGGAGGGGCGAACGCTGTTCAAGAACTTGCCATTGCCGCGGCTGCAGGGGTATTTTATATTCAGCAATTGACTGAAGCAGGCATGCCGCTCGAACAAGCTTTGTCTAAAATGGTGTTCCAATTCTCGATAGGCAGCAATTTCTTTATGGAACTGGCCAAACTGAGAGCGGCCCGCATCGTTTGGAATAACATAACTGAACTCTTTGGTGCCGAAACAAATGCAAGAAAAATGCATATCGCCGCCGAGACGTCTTATTTTACAAAAACAATCCATGATCACCATGTCAATTTACTGCGCTCTGCAAACGAGGCATTTGCCGCGGTGCTGGGCGGGGTCCATTATTTGCATGTGGATCCGTTCGATAAACTTACTGGGGCTAACGACTTTTCAGAGCGGATTGCCCGCAATATCCAGCTAATTTTAAAGGAAGAGGCTCATTTGAAAAAAGTGGTTGACCCTGCCGGCGGTTCCTGGTATATCGAAGCATTAACAACAGAACTGGCCGAAAAAGCATGGGAATTCTTCCAGCAAATTGACGCAAACGGAGGATTGTTAGAAGCTTTAAAAACCAACTGGCTGCAGCAGCAAATTGCCGCAACCTATGAAAAAAAGAACCTCGACATACAAACAAGAAAGCAAAGCATCATTGGAACCAATGTCTATGCAAAATTGGATGAACAGGTTCGACAGCATAAACAGGAGACCATCACTGAAAGACAATTCGCCGCAATCCGGCAGCGGAGACTGGCAGAACCATACGAGGAACTACGCCAACAGGCCCGACAATTTGCCGAAAAAGCTGGTTCGGTACCATCGGTAGCCATGCTTTGTCTCGGGGAACTAAAACAACATAAGCCGAGACTAGATTTTATGAAAGGCTTCTTTGCGGCTGGTGGAATCCACACGATTGAAAGTAAGCCCATTTTAACGGTTGAGGATGCCCAACAATATTTTGCAAGCCTAAAGACAAATTATGTCTGCTTCTGCGGCACAAATGAACAATATGCACAAATGGGCCATGAAATTCTAAAGGCCTTAAAATCCGAGTTTCCTAACTTAAACGTTTTGCTAGCCGGACTGCCGGAAACGGAGCAGCAAGCACAATGGGAAGAGGAAGGCATTAGCCAGTTTATTCACGTGAAGAGCAATTGCTATGAAGCACTGAGAAACATCCTTTCAGTAATCGAGGTGACCGTAAATGAAGCCTGATTTTCAAAACGCGAAATTATTCAACGAGCGGGAATTTTTGACGGAAGCAGAATGGAAGAAACAAGTCGACAATGAAATTGACGGGGCGATTGACGATTTGCTGTTCGAAACCAATGAACAAATCAGCTTAAAACCGCTCTATTCAAAGAAAGACCGTGATGACCTGGATCATCTCGACCACCTGCCGGGACTGCCGCCGTATACACGCGGACCCTATCCGACAATGTACGTTAACCGTCCTTGGACGGTCAGGCAGTATGCCGGCTTTTCTACTGCAGAAGAAAGTAATGCCTTTTATCGACGCAATTTGGCAATGGGGCAAAAGGGACTGTCGGTCGCCTTTGACCTGGCCACCCACCGCGGCTATGACTCCGACCATCCACGGGTAATGGGGGACGTTGGCAAAGCGGGTGTGGCGATTGATTCGGTACTTGATATGAAAACCCTTTTTGACGGGATTCCATTGGACCAAATGTCCGTCTCGATGACGATGAATGGGGCTGTGCTTCCAGTTCTTGCCTTTTTTATCGTTACAGCGGAGGAACAGGGAGTCAGCCAGGATAAGCTGGCCGGGACGATTCAAAATGATATTTTGAAAGAATACATGGTTCGCAATACCTATATCTACCCTCCGGAAATGTCGATGAAAATCATTGCTGATATTTTTGAATATACGTCTAAATATATGCCAAAGTTCAATAGCATCAGTATCTCCGGCTACCATATGCAGGAGGCTGGTGCACCGGCTGATATCGAATTGGCCTACACTTTGGCGGACGGTCTTGAATACGTCAGAACTGGTTTAAAAGCTGGGATTGATATTGATTCATTTGCGCCACGCCTATCGTTCTTCTGGGCAATCGGCATGAACTATTTCATGGAAGTGGCAAAAATGCGGGCTGCCCGCTTCATATGGGCCAAGATGATGAAATCGTTTCAGCCGAAAAATGAAAAGTCAATGGCGCTTCGAACCCATTCCCAGACCTCCGGCTGGAGCCTGACTGAGCAGGACCCGTTTAACAACGTTACCCGGACGCTGATTGAAGCGCATGCCGCCGCAATGGGCCATACCCAATCGCTTCACACCAATGCCTTGGACGAAGCGATTGCCCTGCCGACTGATTTTTCGGCGCGGATCGCCCGTAACACCCAGTTATTTTTACAAGAAGAAACCGGAATCACTAAGGTCATCGATCCATGGGCGGGTTCCTATTATGTGGAGAAATTGACACATGAATTAATTAACCGGGCGTGGACCCATATCGAGGAAATTGAGAACCTTGGCGGAATGGCAAAAGCAATTGAAACCGGATTGCCAAAGATGAGAATTGAAGAGGCAGCTGCAAAACGGCAGGCACAAATCGACTCCGGAAAGGAAACGATTATTGGCGTCAACCGCTATCGTCTCGAAACAGAAGAACCAATCGACATTCTCGATATTGACAATACCGCAGTCCGTTTAAAGCAAATTGAAAAATTGAATCAGCTTAAGGCAGCCCGTGACCCGCAAAAAGTAGAAGAGGCATTGAACGTCCTGACGAATGCAGCCATATCCGGTGATGGAAATCTGTTAGAGCTTGCCGTAAAAGCCGCTCGTGTCAGAGCGACATTAGGCGAAATTTCCGACGCGATTGAAAAAGCAGCCGGAAGACATAAAGCGATTATCCGCTCAATCAGCGGCGTCTACAGCACCGCATTTACAAATGAAGAAGAAATCGCCGAAGTGCAACGGATGACGGACGAGTTCCTTGAAAATGAAGGCCGCAGACCTCGTATCCTGATTGCAAAGATGGGCCAGGACGGTCATGACCGCGGCGCCAAAGTTATTGCTACCGCCTTCGCTGACCTTGGCTTTGATGTCGATATCGGTCCGTTGTTCCAAACCCCAGGGGAAACAGCGACCCAAGCGGTTGAAAATGATGTCCATGTCATCGGGATGAGCTCGCTTGCCGCCGGCCATAAGACTCTGTTGCCGCAGCTTATTGATGAATTGAAACAGCTCGGACGGGAGGATATTCTTGTCGTAGTCGGTGGCGTTATACCAGCCCAGGACTATGAGTTCTTATATGACAACGGGGCAGCTGCCATTTTCGGTCCTGGCACGATTATCCCCGTTGCCGCGCAAAAGGTCATCAAGGAGATTTATAAACAGCTTGGGTACGAGGAAGTGGCAAATTAAATGACGGGGGAGCAAAGACCGGAATGGTCAAACCCGAATGAACCGGACAAATTTTCAACCGTCATCCGCAAAGGTCAGGAGCAGGCAGGGCAAGCGGCATCGATTCAAAAAAACATCCGCTTCCAGAAACGCCGCTCCTCGGATCCTTCTGTTGAGGAACTCTATCAGGGGGTATTAAAGGGAGACAGGAGTTTGCTGGCAAGGGCGATTACCCTGGCAGAAAGCAATGCCGAGAAGCATTTTCAAAAAGCGCAGGTGCTTCTGCAAAAGCTGTTAGCCCATACAGGAAATTCAATCCGCATCGGAATTACCGGGGTGCCGGGTGCCGGGAAAAGCACCTTTATCGAGGCATTTGGAACCTATCTTTGTGAACTCGGATTAAAGGTCGCTGTCCTCGCGATTGACCCAAGCTCGAAAATCAGCGGCGGCAGCATACTTGGCGATAAAACCAGGATGGAACAACTGTCACGCAACCCAAGAGCGTTTATCCGTCCATCACCAACGGCCGGCAAGCTTGGCGGGGTGCACCGGAAAACGCGGGAAGCCATGCTGATTTGCGAAGCGGCTGGCTTTGATGTGATATTGATTGAGACAGTTGGTGTTGGCCAAAGTGAAGTCATCATTCGTGATATGGTGGACTTTTTCATGCTGCTCGTCCTGACAGGTGCCGGAGATGAACTGCAGGGGATGAAAAAAGGCATTATGGAACTGGCCGACGGTATTATTGTCCATAAAGCGGATGGATCGAACAAGCCCATTGCCGAAAAAACACGAAAAGAATATAACCGGATCCTCCATTTCCTCCAGCCAGCGACAAAGGGATGGCAAACGAAAGCCTATACATGCTCATCGATGACGCATGAAGGGATCGGTGATATTTGGAGGGTGATTCAATCCTTTGAACAAAAGACAAAGGAATCGGGGGTTTTTGGTGATAGAAGGAAGGGGCAATTAAAAGAATGGCTTTATTCCATGATCACTGATCAGCTCCATTATGAATTTTTTGGCAGTAAAGAGGTTAAAAATCTGCTGCCAAAATACGAGAATGAAGTGATTGCCGGAGAAACAACTGTAGCGACAGCTGTGGAGCAGCTGTTTCAAACGTTTTTAGCCCATAAAGACTAAGACTGCCGTTCCCCGGCAGTCAGATTGTCGAGAAAGGGTATATTTCTCGGCAATTTTTTATTTTAATGGAAATTGAATGGCCGATTTTATTAAAATTGCCCCTGCTAGGGGGCCTGTTGATTTCCGTTCCAGGTGCTTGCGCCGAGTTATCATGAACGAAACTAGCTCCTACTCGTAAATACGTAGGTTAATTTGGTTAGAATGTTTACTGGAAAAACAAACCAAATCAGAGCTGCAATACGAAAGGAGCTAGTTATTATGAAGGATACCATAAAATATGTAGGTTTAGACGTATCAAAGGAAAAAATAGCTGTTGCGATTGCCGATGAAGG
>NZ_JAMBOX010000049.1 GCF_023715785.1 Neobacillus niacini | reverse complement strand
CCGCGACAATAAGAAGGTATAAAAAATGTAAAGATGGCGGAGGAAGAGGGATTCGAACCCCCGCGCGGTTTAACCCGCCTGTCGGTTTTCAAGACCGATCCCTTCAGCCAGACTTGGGTATTCCTCCATATTATATAAAGCTATTGGTGGACCTTGTAGGACTCGAACCTACGACCGGACGGTTATGAGCCGTCTGCTCTAACCAGCTGAGCTAAAGGTCCAAGTTAAAGGTTCTTTAACCAATATGGTTATAAAACAATTTGGTAGCGGCGGAGGGGATCGAACCCCCGACCTTACGGGTATGAACCGTACGCTCTAGCCAGCTGAGCTACACCGCCAAATTTTTAATTAAGTTCTGGTGGAGCCTAGCGGGATCGAACCGCTGACCTCCTGCGTGCAAAGCAGGCGCTCTCCCAGCTGAGCTAAGGCCCCATAATCATGTAGATGGTCGGGAAAACAGGATTCGAACCTGCGACCCCTTGGTCCCAAACCAAGTGCTCTACCAAGCTGAGCTATTTCCCGTTTTTTAAAACAAGTGGCGCGCCCGACAGGAGTCGAACCCATAACCTTCTGATCCGTAGTCAGACGCTCTATCCAATTGAGCTACGGGCGCATATGAAATTTTATGGTGCCGAGGACCGGAATCGAACCGGTACGGTAGTCACCTACCGCAGGATTTTAAGTCCTGTGCGTCTGCCAGTTCCGCCACCCCGGCATTTTGGAGCGGAAGACGGGATTCGAACCCGCGACCCCCACCTTGGCAAGGTGGTGTTCTACCACTGAACTACTTCCGCATGAATGAAATGGTGCGGGTGAAGGGAGTCGAACCCCCACGCCTTGCGGCGC
>NZ_JAMBOX010000048.1 GCF_023715785.1 Neobacillus niacini | reverse complement strand
ATGAAATATCCAGTAGATCAGTGTTGAGAAAGTGGATAAAGAATTATAATGGTCATAGAGAATTAAAAGACACGCAAAGGATGAATAACTCTATGATCAAAGGTCGATCCACTTCACTTGAAGAACGTTTAGAAATTGTGATGTATTGTCTACAGAACGGAAAAAATTATCACCAGGCATCTGAACATTTTAATGTGTCCTACCAACAGGTTTATCAATGGGTGAAAAAGTATGAGAAAGATGGAGAGGATGGTCTCAAAGATAAACGTGGACAGCGTAAGGATGAGATTGAACTTACTCCCGAGGAGAAGATCCAGCGTGAAATGAAGCGGTTGGAGCGAGAAAATGAGCGTCTTCGAGCAGAGAATGCGTTCTTAAAAAAGTTAGAGGAGATCGAAAGGAGGCGTTTAAAGAAGCGTCCTTAAGCCAGACCCGTTTAACCGACAAATATGTAGCTATTCAGGAGCTTCATGAGGAAGAGAACTTTTCTATTGTGCTATTATGCGAGATTGCGAGAATTGCACGTTCTTCCTATTATAAGTGGCTTCACAGCACCCCTTCTGGTAATGAAAAGTGGAACGAGGAAATTCTTGAGGAGATAAAGAGATTGTATGAGAAAGTGGATGGTATATATGGTTACCGCCGTATGACAATGAACCTGAGCCGAATCTTTTTTAAGCCCATTAACCATAAACGTGTATATCGACTGATGAGAATCGCCGGTATCCAGTCGGTTATTCGACGTAAACGCAAAAATTATAAATCCAGTACTCCACAACATGTCGCGGAGAATGTTTTAAACAGGGATTTCAACGCAGAAAAGCCTAATGAAAAATGGCTGACAGATGTGACCGAAATGAAGTACGGGGCCTCACAGAAGGCTTATTTGAGTGCGATTTTAGATTTGTACGACGGATCAATTGTAAGCTATGTTTTGGGCAC
>NZ_JAMBOX010000047.1 GCF_023715785.1 Neobacillus niacini | reverse complement strand
TTACTGGAAAAACAAACCAAATCAGAGCTGCAATACGAAAGGAGCTAGTTATTATGAAGGATACCATAAAATATGTAGGTTTAGACGTATCAAAGGAAAAAATAGCTGTTGCGATTGCCGATGAAGGACGAGATGAGCCTAGATACTGGGGGATGATTTCGAATACACCAGAAGCAGTTACGAAATTGATGAAAAAGCTAGGAAGCAGCGAGAACTTACGAGTGTGTTATGAGGCAGGCCCTACCGGATATGCGTTGTACAGATTACTTCTTACTCTAAATATTCACTGTAATGTGATAGCTCCATCCTTAATTCCTCAAAGACCTGGTGAGCGTATTAAAACGGATCGTAGAGATTCCGTTCGACTGGCTCAATTATATCGAGCTGGAGAATTAACTTCTGTTTACGTTCCCACTCCAGAGGATGAAGCTTTACGAGATCTTGTTAGATGTCGAGAAGATGCAGTAGAAGACGAATTAAGAGCTAAGCACCGGTTAAGTAAATTTTTACTGCGTTATGATATTCAACCACCATCAAAAGGCAAAAAATGGACCGTCAGATATTACAGATGGTTGGACACGTTAAAGTTCGAAAACTCTAAACTACAAGTGGTATTTCAAGAGTACTATCATCAAATTAAAGAAATACAACAACGAATCATAAGACTAGAAGAGGAAATCAGAATACAAGCAACAGACAGTATTCATGCCTCAACCATCCAAGCTTTACAAGCTTTAAGAGGCGTAGCGCTGATTACAGCGACTAGCATTGCGGCAGAAATAGGTTCTTTTAAACGTTTTACCACTCCAAGACAGTTTATGGCATATGTGGGATTAGTACCGAGTGAGTATTCGAGTGGTGAAAGTAGAAGACAAGGAAAGATCACCAAAACAGGGAATCGCCATGTTCGTCGTCTATTGGTGGAATCAGCCTGGAGTTATCGATATCAACCGTCTGTTAAAGGTGAATTACAAAAGAGACAAAATGGGTTACCGCCAAACATTCTAGCAATATCCTGGAAAGCACAAAACCGACTTCATAAGAAATATTTTCGATTATTATCAAGAGGAAAAGAAAGTGGTAAGGCCATAACAGCAGTAGCCAGAGAATTAGCGGGTTTCATTTGGGCAATCACACAAGAATTGGACGA
>NZ_JAMBOX010000045.1 GCF_023715785.1 Neobacillus niacini | reverse complement strand
CGTCCTGAGCCAGGATCAAACTCTCCAATAAAGTTGAGTTGATTAGCTCATAAAGTTACGTTGGCTTCATTTCGAAAGAAATGAATGTTTATTGTTGACGTTTTTGTTTGTTTAGTTTTCAAAGAACAATCACGTTCGCTTGCAAAAGCGACTTTTATATATTAACAATATTTAAATCTAATGTCAATATATTTTTCAAAAAAAGTTGGTGGAGCCTAGCGGGATCGAACCGCTGACCTCCTGCGTGCAAAGCAGGCGCTCTCCCAGCTGAGCTAAGGCCCCAAATTAAATGGTCGGGAAAACAGGATTCGAACCTGCGACCCCTTGGTCCCAAACCAAGTGCTCTACCAAGCTGAGCTATTTCCCGAAAGAATGAAATAATATGGCGCGCCCGACAGGAGTCGAACCCATAACCTTCTGATCCGTAGTCAGACGCTCTATCCAATTGAGCTACGGGCGCATATACAAATTCAATGGTGCCGAGGACCGGAATCGAACCGGTACGGTAGTCACCTACCGCAGGATTTTAAGTCCTGTGCGTCTGCCAGTTCCGCCACCCCGGCAAATAAATGGAGCGGAAGACGGGATTCGAACCCGCGACCCCCACCTTGGCAAGGTGGTGTTCTACCACTGAACTACTTCCGCATGAATAAAATGGTGCGGGTGAAGGGAGTCGAACCCCCACGCCTTGCGGCGCCAGATCCTAAGTCTGGTGCGTCTGCCAATTCCGCCACACCCGCATATTCAAATGGTGAGCCATGAAGGACTCGAACCTTCGACCCTCTGATTAAAAGTCAGATGCTCTACCGACTGAGCTAATGGCTCGTTAATGGTGCCGGCTAAAGGACTTGAACCCTCAACCTACTGATTACAAGTCAGTTGCTCTACCAATTGAGCTAAGCCGGCATAATAAAAGTTATAAAATTAAATCATGCGCTCGCACTCTGTTGACGTCATCCCGACCTCAGAAAGCTTATGCAAGCAGCAGCTCGGTCGGTATGCTGTAGCATACTCATGGCGCTTATTCGGCCGTGCTCTACCAATTGAGCTAAGCCGGCATGATAAAAATATTTATGGTGGAGGATGACGGGATCGAACCGCCGACCCTCTGCTTGTAAGGCAGATGCTCTCCCAGCTGAGCTAATCCTCCATATGAAACCGCCCGGCAACGTCCTACTCTCACAGGGGCTTTCGCCCCAACTACCATCGGCGCTGAGAAGCTTAACTTCCGTGTTCGGGATGGGAACGGGTGTGACCTTCTCGCCATTGTTACCGGACTATTTATTT
>NZ_JAMBOX010000044.1 GCF_023715785.1 Neobacillus niacini | reverse complement strand
TGATCTGAACCCAAAAAGTTAGACACAAAAATTAGGCAGCTACCTGGGCATGAATTCGGTATTGAACTGGACTCATGCCTTTTAATTTTGCCTTAATTCGCTTGTTATTATAATAGTAAATATATTTCACTAATTCTACTTTAAAATGCTCAATACTCTCGAATTCTTTTAAATAGAGTAATTCAGACTTTAATAAGCCAAAGAAATTCTCCATGACTGCGTTATCTAAACAGTTCCCCTTACGTGACATACTTTGAGTAATCCCATGTTCTTTTAAAGCGTGTTGGTACTGACTCATTTGATAATGCCAACCCTGATCAGAATGGAGGATGGGGGTGTCTTGCCCTTTTAAACGTTCAAAAGCCTTGTCCAACATTTTTGAAACAAGAGGATAAACAGGACGTTTTTCCATATTATAAGCAATGATTTCTCCGTTGTATAAATCTAGAACAGGGGACAAATATAGCTTTTCCCCGAATAGATGAAATTCTGTTACGTCTGTTACCCACTTCTCATTCGGCTTTGATGCTTTAAAATCGCGCTCCAAGATATTAGGGGCAATTCTTCCTACCTTTCCACGGTAAGAACGATATTTCTTCATGCGTACAAGGCATTTTAGTCCCATTTCATTCATCAAACGGCGGACTGTTTTATGATTTATTTTTAAACCCTGATTATGCAATTCCATTGTGATTCGACGATATCCATATCGTCCTTGATTCTCATCAAAAATCTCCTGAATCATCTCTTTGACTTCCTTATACTTTTCTGGACGATTCATTTGTTTTACCCAATAATAATACGTGCTCCGCGCAATACCAGCGACCTTTACTAGATCGATGACTTTAAATTCGCGCCTTAATTCATATACTACTTGCGCTTTTTCTTGTTCTGTAATTTTTCCTTTTCTTGAATTAAGGCTTTCAGCTTTTTTAAATAGGCATTCTCCATGCGTAAACGCTCGACTTCAGCGCGTAAAGCTTCTTCAGACCCTTCCACTGGTTGAGCTTTTTTTGTTTGTTTTTTCATAGGTGAACGCCCCTTTTGTGTAGGTTTTAGGGCGTCTATTCCGTGTATTTCGAAACTGTTTTTCCATTTTGAAATGGTACTATGTGTTGCAATATTAAATATCGCAGCTGCTTCTCTGATAGACGTCCCGGTCTCTTTTATATATTTCAGTACGTCTAGTTTAAACTCTGTTGTATAAGATGTATAGGGTTTTATAAAAGCGTCCGCACCATGATGTTCATATTGTTTAATCCAATTTAATAAAACTGTATGATGCAAACCTAGGGATTTTGCAATAGACTTTACTC
>NZ_JAMBOX010000043.1 GCF_023715785.1 Neobacillus niacini | reverse complement strand
GGTCTACGACTGCATACTATGTCGCCCTATTCAGACTCGCTTTCGCTGCGGCTCCGTCTTTTCAACTTAACCTCGCATGCAATCGTAACTCGCCGGTTCATTCTACAAAAGGCACGCCATTACCCATAAACGGGCTTTGACTACTTGTAGGCACACGGTTTCAGGTACTATTTCACTCCCCTTCCGGGGTGCTTTTCACCTTTCCCTCACGGTACTGGTTCACTATCGGTCACTAGGGAGTATTTAGCCTTGGGAGATGGTCCTCCCTGCTTCCGACCGGATTTCACGTGTCCGGCCGTACTCAGGATCCACTCAGGAGGGAACGAAGTTTCAACTACAGGGCTTTTACCTTCTACGGCTGGCCTTTCCAGGCCGCTTCATTTACCCCGTTCCTTTGTAACTCCATGTTGAGTGTCCTACAACCCCGAAAGGCAAGCCTTTCGGTTTGGGCTGTTCCCGTTTCGCTCGCCGCTACTCAGGGAATCGCGATTGCTTTCTCTTCCTCCGGGTACTTAGATGTTTCAGTTCCCCGGGTCTGCCTTCCATACCCTATGGATTCAGGTAAAGATACTGCTCCATTACGAGCAGTGGGTTTCCCCATTCGGAAATCTCCGGATCAAAGCTTACTTACAGCTCCCCGAAGCATATCGGTGTTAGTCCCGTCCTTCATCGGCTCCTAGTGCCAAGGCATCCACCGTGCGCCCTTTCTAACTTAACCTAAAAGGTTTTACTCTAATAATTAGAGAGAAAAACTAAAATGGCGATCACTCGGTTTTTACTTGGTTACTTCTTCTTTTACGATTATCTAGTTTTCAAAGAACGAAGTATCAATAGTTTGTTTGGTGGAGCCTAGCGGGATCGAACCGCTGACCTCCTGCGTGCAAAGCAGGCGCTCTCCCAGCTGAGCTAAGGCCCCAATTTATGAAGGGTATGGTGGGCCTAAATGGACTTGAACCATCGACCTCACGCTTATCAGGCGTGCGCTCTAACCAGCTGAGCTATAGGCCCCCAGAAGATATTTTAAGAAGGAATTCGATCCTTCAAAACTAAACAAACAAAATACGTGCAACATTTTTGTCTGGCTCATAAGTCCAGCTTATATCCTTAGAAAGGAGGTGATCCAGCCGCACCTTCCGATACGGCTACCTTGTTACGACTTCACCCCAATCATCTGTCCCACCTTAGGCGGCTGGCTCCGAAAAGGTTACCCCACCGACTTCGGGTGTTACAAACTCTCGTGGTGTGACGGGCGGTGTGTACAAGGCCCGGGAACGTATTCACCGCGGCATGCTGATCCGCGATTACTAGCGATTCCGGCTTCATGCAGGC
>NZ_JAMBOX010000042.1 GCF_023715785.1 Neobacillus niacini | reverse complement strand
TTTTAAATGCTGGCGAGGTGTATTGAAATCCTCTATCGCTATGGAGGAGGGGAGTAGCTTCCAGGTTGGCCTCCAACGCCAAATCCAGGGTTTGAAACACCAACGGATTATTGTTGGAAGTGCCCAATACATAGCTTACAATCGATCCATCGTACAAATCTAAAATCGCACTCAAATAAGCCTTCTGGGAAGTCCCGAACTTCATTTCAGTCACATCGGTCAGCCATTTTTCATTTGGCTTCTCTGCGTGGAAATCCCTGTTCAGTACGTTCTCGGCCACATGTTGCGGTGTGCTTGGTTTATAGTTCTTGTGCTTGCGTCGAATAACCGACTGGATTCCACTGATCTTCATCAGTCGATACACACGCTTATGGTTAACTGGTTGGGATAAAGTACGGTTCAAGTTCAACGTTATACGGCGATATCCGTATATGCCGTCCACCTTCTTATTTAGACGCTTTATCTCCTCCAGAATTTCTTCATTCCACTTCTCATTCTCGGAAGGGGTACGGTGAAGCCACTTATAGTAGGCAGAACGTGCAATTCTAGCAATCTCGCATAATAGCGAAATGGAGAAGTTCTCATTCTCATGTAATTCCTGAATAGCTACATATTTATCGGTTAAGCGAACCTGGCTTAAGGACGCTTCTTTAAACGCCTCCTTTCGATCTCCTCCAACTTTTTTAAGAATTCATTTTCTGCTCGCAGCCGCTCATTTTCCCGTTCTAACCGTTTCACTTCACGTTGAATCTTCTCTTCGGGAGTTAGCTCCGGTTCCGCCTTATGCTGGCCCCGCTTGTCTTTAAGACCGTCTTCTCCGTCTTTCTCGTACTTCTTTACCCATTGATATACCTGTTGATAAGAGACCTCAAAATTCTCTGATGCCTGGTGATAATTTTTTCCGTTCCGTAGACAATACATCACAATTTCTAAACGTTCTTCAAGTGAGGTGGATCGACCTTTGATCATAGAGTTCTTCATCCTTTGCGTGTCTTTTAATTCTCTATGATCATTATAATTCTTTATCCACTTTCTCAACACTGATCTACTGGATATTTCATATTTACGCACAATCTCTGACTGAGAATAATTCCCTGAAAGATAATCAAGAACGGCAGCCGTTTTTACCTCTTTGGAGTACCGTCTCCAGCCACTGGAATCTTGAAGTCCATCCATTCCATATTTCTCAAATAGTGAGATCCATTCTTTAACCGTTACTTTAGAAATATTGAATTGCCGACAGAAGTCTTTAATCGATGTTTGTCTATCCTCAAACGCCACAATTAACTCATGTTTTTCCTGTGCTGAGTAAACTCTTTTTGCCATAGAAAAAGCCCCCTAATAAAGTAAACAGATTTTTATTATTTCATCTGTCTACCTTATAGGGAGCATATCA
>NZ_JAMBOX010000041.1 GCF_023715785.1 Neobacillus niacini | reverse complement strand
AGCTAAACCAGCTAATAGTTTGTCAATATTTTTCAATAAAGATTTAAAATATCTCATGATATACTAAAAATGTACATGCCAAATAACCTTCCGTTAGACTAATTTTGGAAGTTTTGTGTTATTTAGTTAGATATAGGTTCTAAGCTTTATCTTGGAAAGTCGTTTTATTCTTTAGTAGGGCAAATATCCAATGTAAGAGCTTATTTACACAAGCAATGACAGCTACCTTAAAAGGTTTTCCTTCTTCACGTTTCTTATCATAGAACTCTCGTAATTTCTTATTACGAGGAATGATCTCATCGCTTGTTTTGCTCTTGCGACAGTCACGTATAGCACAACGAACAGCCATATATAGGGCGTGACGAAGCCTGCTGGACCCTCTTTTTGTGATTCGATTCTTGGTGGCTGTAAACTTACCAGATTCAAATACACTAGGGTCAACTCCAGCGAAAGCTACCAGCTTTTTAGGATCAGTAAATCGATCTATCTCCCCAATTTCTGAAATGATCGTTGCAGCGATCTTTTCTCCGATACCAGGGATAGATTTGATAATATTATATTCTTCAACTTCTTTTGCGAGGGCATCTATCTCTGACTCTAACTTGGATAGGTGCTCTTTATATTGAAGAATGATATTAATATACATACCAAGACTCAAAATATGACTCTGATACAAAGTCTTTTCAAACGGATTTCGGTTTGCGGCAGCCTTGAGTTGAATAGCCTTTTCATTGGCCCATCTGTATGAACGACTTTTACATAATTGAGCGATTTTGTCAGCTATGGTTTCTACACTTGCCTCTAATATATCTTCGGATGAGGGAAACTCTGAAAGAGTTAAGAGTGATACTACTGAATACAAGTCCCCAAAAACTCCTCTATATTCAGGAAAGACCTGGTCCAGAATCGCTTGAAATTGTAGCTTTGTTTGAATCAACACACCAGTAATATTTTCGTGCTGTCTTGTAAGATTCCGAAGGTTTAATAGCTGTACACCACGCTTCTTATACGGCTCTAAATCCTCCTTATAAAACAGCTCGCAGAGATGGTAAGCATCTATCGCATCTGTCTTTACTTTTCGAAGACTTGAACTTTTAGCCTTATAAGAAATCAATGGATTAATAATGATCAATAAATACCCACGGTCCTCCAAGTATTGAACAACAGAGGAATGATAATGTCCTGTTGCTTCTAGAACGATAGGTGGTTTCTTACCTGTTTCTCTCTTCACGACCTCTAGAAACTCTACAAGTAAATCAAGACCTTCAATAGTGTGTGAAACTTTAAAACTCTTTCGATATGGTTTGCCTTTATCTAAAAATGCCTGAACTTGACTTTCCCCTTTCGAAACATCCAGACCAACGACTGGATTCATTCTAAATCTCCTCCTAACTAGTAATTTGCCAGTAACCCCTAATCCTCCATGCAGTATCACAGCTTCGCTTGTTATACGAGATCTAAGTCCCAACCAGCCTCAATCATGTTTCTACAAGTAGGGGGCGAACCGTTTAGCTGACGGGGTCAAAGCCCCACGGGCAGTTACGTTCTACCCTGGCTACTGATATAATAAGACCAAAATAAATAAGGTCAACCAGAAATATTTAGCATTCTGGTTAACCTTATAATACGAA
>NZ_JAMBOX010000040.1 GCF_023715785.1 Neobacillus niacini | reverse complement strand
AGGGGTGCGGGTTAGAATTTCAATACAGCCAGGGTAGTATCCCACCGACGCCTCCACCGAAGCTGGCGCTCCGGCTTCTCAGGCTCCTACCTATCCTGTACAAGCTGTACCAAAATTCAATATCAGGCTACAGTAAAGCTCCACGGGGTCTTTCCGTCCTGTCGCGGGTAACCTGCATCTTCACAGGTACTATAATTTCACCGAGTCTCTCGTTGAGACAGTGCCCAGATCGTTACGCCTTTCGTGCGGGTCGGAACTTACCCGACAAGGAATTTCGCTACCTTAGGACCGTTATAGTTACGGCCGCCGTTTACTGGGGCTTCGATTCAGAGCTTCGCTTTTAAGGCTAACCCCTCCTCTTAACCTTCCAGCACCGGGCAGGCGTCAGCCCCTATACTTCGCCTTGCGGCTTCGCAGAGACCTGTGTTTTTGCTAAACAGTCGCCTGGGCCTATTCACTGCGGCTCTTCGGGGCTATTCACCCCAAAAAGCACCCCTTCTCCCGAAGTTACGGGGTCATTTTGCCGAGTTCCTTAACGAGAGTTCTCTCGCTCACCTTAGGATTCTCTCCTCGCCTACCTGTGTCGGTTTGCGGTACGGGCACCTTTTATCTCGCTAGAGGCTTTTCTTGGCAGTGTGGAATCAGGAACTTCGGTACTATAATTCCCTCGGCATCACAGCTCAGCCTTAAGGTGAACGGATTTTCCTATTCACCAGCCTAACTGCTTGCACGCGCATATCCAGCAGCGCGCTTACCCTATCCTCCTGCGTCCCCCCATCACTCAAACGATAAAGAGGTGGTACAGGAATATCAACCTGTTGTCCATCGCCTACGCCTTTCGGCCTCGGCTTAGGTCCCGACTAACCCTGAGCGGACGAGCCTTCCTCAGGAAACCTTAGGCATACGGTGGATGGGATTCTCACCCATCTTTCGCTACTCATACCGGCATTCTCACTTCTAAGCGCTCCACCAGTCCTTACGGTCTAGCTTCAACGCCCTTAGAACGCTCTCCTACCGCGGACACCTAATGGTGTCCACCCACAGCTTCGGTGATACGTTTAGCCCCGGTACATTTTCGGCGCAGAGTCACTCGACCAGTGAGCTATTACGCACTCTTTAAATGGTGGCTGCTTCTAAGCCAACATCCTGGTTGTCTAAGCAACTCCACATCCTTTTCCACTTAACGTATACTTTGGGACCTTAGCTGGTGGTCTGGGCTGTTTCCCTTTCGACCATGGATCTTATCACTCATAGTCTGACTCCCACGGATAAGTCATTGGCATTCGGAGTTTGTCTGAATTCGGTAACCCGATGAGGGCCCCTAGTCCAAACAGTGCTCTACCTCCAAGACTCTTACTACGTGAGGCTAGCCCTAAAGCTATTTCGGAGAGAACCAGCTATCTCCAAGTTCGATTGGAATTTCTCCGCTACCCACACCTCATCCCCGCACTTTTCAACGTGCGTGGGTTCGGGCCTCCATCCAGTGTTACCTGGACTTCACCCTGGACATGGGTAGATCACCTGGTTTCGGGTCTACGACTGCATACTATGTCGCCCTATTCAGACTCGCTTTCGCTGCGGCTCCGTCTTTTCAACTTAACCTCGCATGCAATCGTAACTCGCCGGTTCATTCTACAAAAGGCACGCCATTACCCAT
>NZ_JAMBOX010000003.1 GCF_023715785.1 Neobacillus niacini | reverse complement strand
CACAAAACCGACTTCATAAGAAATATTTTCGATTATTATCAAGAGGAAAAGAAAGTGGTAAGGCCATAACAGCAGTAGCCAGAGAATTAGCGGGTTTCATTTGGGCAATCACACAAGAATTGGACGAGGTAGTACTAAAAGCTTAAAGAAAAATGATTCTATGACAAAAGAATATCGGAAAGTAAATAGATTGATGAGAATAGGGCTCGAAGGCAAAGAAAAAAACCGGAAAGGAAAACCCACGTGCCTCCTCTGTGCTATATCTATTCAGATTAACGCACGTTCCGAGTTAGTGGATAAGTCCTTTATACGGAAAGATAAAATGTGAAAACCCACGGATATCAGAGCGCTAACCGCAGTAGAGTTTTTTGCCTTCGCGCCGTGTTCTTACCTTCTATTCCAAAAAAAGATGAAAGAGGTAAAGATTATTCCAACTTTAGCTTAACGGAGTATCTCACCTCTTGGAATGGCTGTCAAGGAAAGCACTTGACAACCATTCCAAGAGGTGAGAAGTGGTCAGTAAGCTAAAGAAGGAGCTACTCTAGCCAGTACGGCTAAATATCTAACCAAACCAACAAGCGAAGAAGCGACAAATAGCTTCTCTTCTTAGAGTTGGTCAAAAATGGATCGAAACCTAGGGGTGGAGTTGGGGCCTTGACAGTTTCGTTCATATCAGGAGGCTCCCAGGCACGCCCGCGGAAAGCGAAGTGCCTGGAGCGCAAATCAACAGACATATCGAATAGTTTTTGATTAATATCATCATAACAAATTAACGCGGTGAATTGTTAAAGTAGTTATATAAAATAAAGGCTGTCGAAAGTTTCTCGACAGCCTGAGCAGGAATTCTCCTGCTTTTTATGTTATTCGACCATCCTAGTATTTACATAACCAAGAAGGATCACATAACCCACAATCATAATCGGAAATAAAATTTCTGTATTTGGATGGTCAATAAAAGCGGCGATTAACATGGCAATTCCTATAAACAAGTTATATCCACCGACCAATTTTGCAAGTTTATCCTGGTCTTTCACACGTTTTTGATTAAAGCCTGACAATATCCAGGTTTGTTTTTTTACCCCAATAAGAAAAGCTAACACAAAAAGAATGACGGCAGTAATAATAAACGGTTGATTCATCTCCATGCCTCCTTAAAAATCTGGTTATCCCCGGCGTGCCAATAACGGAACGATATAAAATGCAACAATAAATGTGATAGATACATAAATAACAAGGTAGCTTGCCTTGACTAAATGTTCATTAAGAATTAGGTCCGAGGCGATCAAGTAAACTAATAAGAGTAGATTGGAAATAGAAAATGTATGAAAAGAATATTCTTTGATGTTAGCGTTGATCCTTTCGTCATATTCGATTTCATCATTGGCTTCTTGCCGTTTCAATCTAAACCATTTGGCGCTTCCAACCCCAACAACAAGCCCAGCAAAAATGCCCCACTGAAGGTGGCCTGACAATAAACTGACAATAGAAAAAACCACAATTGTACTAATCAATACTTTTAATATCTGTACTTGCATGGTTTGTATCAACTCCCTATAAAAGTTACTCTTCTAACCAAAACAATTCGTCCAAGGGGCGTTCCAGGTGCTTACTGATTAGCAAACAAACACGAATAGTGGGGTTATATTTGTTAGCTTCGATTAAATTCATTGTCTGTCGTGTTACCCCAACCAACTTTGCCAGTTCGCCTTGAGTCAAATTGTTTTTCTCAATACGGGCCACTTTCACCTTGTTTTTCACAATGGACTCTTTCAACTTCATAACCTGCCCTTAAATGCTATATGCTTATATTGTAATATATATTTTACTTTTTGAACATATATATTACTTAAAAATAAATTGAGGATATATTATCTTTTAAAACTGTAAATAAATGATAAAATGGAATAAATTTAGATTTCGGAGGCAGCCATGAATTACGAAATCATTTTGTTTGATATTGATGGTACATTGTTTGACTTTGGAAAATCGGAAGAGAATGCATTTCAAAAAGCATTTTTGGAGTTTGGGTTTCCAGCTGCAACGGAGGATTACCGTCCACGATATAAGGAAATAAGTAAGGTACTTTCGGGAGAATTAGAGCAGGGGCAATGGGAATAAGGCCAACTTACGAAATACGAGAACTTACAGATTTTTAAAAATTGTCGGGCCCAAACAGGCTATATCTGTTTAGGCACATCACGGAAATATGGGTGATTTTCGCGGATATAATTGAAATATCGCGGATATATTGGTTTTTCCACGGATATCTCACCCCAAATCGCGGATATAATGAGTTTTAGCGCGGAAAAATTTTTATCGTCGGAAAATCCCTCTCTAACAGGGCGGAAACACATCAAAAAGGAGCAATATTTATGGAAACCAAAAGTAATTTGCCCGAAAGTCTGTCTAAACCCGCAAAAAGAGCTCTCCAGGGTGCCGGGTATGTTCGACTTGAACAATTAACTAAGGTCAGGGAAGCGGAGATTATGCAATTGCATGGAATGGGGCCAAAAGCGTTAGAGCTGCTCAAAAAATCCCTCGCGGAAATGGGTCTTTCATTTGATAAAAATTCGTGAGAACTTTATCTTGTCGACTCCCTAAACTTGGTGCTAATGACTTTTTCAGTTGTATTTTCGAATTCAATATCAACAAATACACCAAATTCCCTCTGAGAATCTTTCAGCCAAAGTTTGAATTTTTCAACTGACGATTGCGGTCCGGTTGTTCTGCCAACATGAAGATAATCCACGATTTGCGCCTGGGGATATTTTTCATGGGTTTTTTTCATGGCTAATTGTCCCCATTTGGCATACGGCGGAATTGGTTTCTGCTGGGCAATCGAAATAGGTGGCAATCCCACCAAGAATGCACCTTCAGTAAAAACCAGCGCGGAAGTAACCATTAGGCTAAACATGACCTTTCGCATTCAAAAGCCCCCTTTGTTTTTACATCTAGCTTGGCATTTTCACGAAATAATATGTAGGAAACGGCAACGTAAATATATCCAAAAGGAGCGTACCAAAATGTACGAACAAAAAACAAAACCAACTGACAATAGTGTAATTGAGTTTATTGAAAATGTGGACAGTCCTAAAAAACGAGAGGAAGCGTACAAGTTAGTAGAGGTGTTTACAGAAACAACCGGTTTTGAAGCGAAGATGTGGGGGCCAAGCATTATCGGGTTCGGGTCTTATCACTATAAATATGCCTCTGGTCACGAGGGAGATGCTCCGCTTGTCGGGTTTTCACCGCGAAAGGCCAAAATTAGTTTGTATTTTGCTCCAGGTGAAACGAAACGCGAGGAATTATTAAAGGCATTTGGAAAACATACATCAGGTAAAGGATGTGTATACATCAATAAAATCGCGGATATCGATATTGAAATCTTAAAACAGCTAATTATCGAGTCGGTCCAGTTCTTACAGAAGCAATATCCAAATCAAGGCTAAAGGAATTGTTCAAAGATAGCCAATAAAAAGAAGCCAAAGATAACAAATCCTATAAAAAGGGAAATATCTCTCTTCTCATTGTGCTCAACTTTCTTAGTCCTTTTTTTATACAAAGTATCCCGATAGATTTTTTGAACCATTTGCTGCTTTGAATCAAATGGACTTCTTTGCATACTCATGGAATCACCCTATTTACTTATTTTTACATATTAGACGATTAAAAGAGGTAAAAAGTTGCAAAAAATAGCCAATAGCTAATGAAGCAGGGGAACAACCCTGCTTTTTTCTGTTCCATGTTGGGTTGGGAACGTCGCTCATGTATACTTTTTTGAGGAAAAATAAAAACCTTCAGGATGGTTACATCGTCTAAGAATTAGCTAGGAGGGTTAATATTGGAAGAACTAACAGTACAAATGATTGAAACGGAAAACAAGGAAGTCCTAATCGATGAAATCATGTCAAGATATGGGCAGGAAATTCTCCAGCTTGTTTATTCATATGTTAAAAATCGGACTGCCGCCGAAGATCTGACACAGGATATTTTTATGAAGTGCTATAACAGCTTACATACTTATAGCGGTAAATCTAAATTAAGAACATGGCTTTGGAGAATTGCTATTAACCACTGTAAGGACTATTTAAAAAGCTGGTACAGCAAAAACGTCATTATTACCGGAGAAGACCCTTTGCACAGCGAAACAAAAAAAGAAATGGTCGAGCAGACTGTAATTCAAAAGGAAGAGGATGTCGAGTTAATAACTGCAATTATGAAGCTGCCGATTAAATATCGGGAAGTCATTTATTTATATTATTATGAGGAATTACTCATTAATGAAATTGCCGTGTTGACTGACGTAAGTGGCAACACGGTGAAAACGCGGCTAAGGCGTGCCAAAGAACTTCTAAAAGACCAATTGGAGGGAAAATGATGGAGGACCGTTTGAAGAATTTAAAAAAGTCAATGAATCGAACCACCTTTGCCAAGCTGCGGTTTACAGAACAGCATCAAAAGCAAATCCATGAGAGAATTGGCAAGCAAGAACATTCAAGGGAGGAAGTGCTTCTTGCTCTCCTACAGCTACTCGTTCAGGAAAAAACAGGCTTCGAATTGACCAAGCTCCTTCGAGGAAGAGGAATTCGGGCATTTGAGGACAATGAGGGATTCCTCTACATCCAATTACATCAGCTCGAACAGTCCGGCTGGATCCAATCAAATTGGCAAGAGGAGATTAAATATTATCGATTGAAGGAAAAAGGGTTGAAAAGACTTCAAAAGGCTGAAAGAAGCCAAAAAGACAAACGGCTGGTTTTGAAAGAATTATTTGAGAGGTGAAGCTACATGAATAAGCGCCATGTTTTTATAACAGAGGTTATTAATCATATAAAATCGAAGGAAGCTAAGAAGTATGTGGCAGAAGAATTAACCTATCATATAAAAGAGGCAAAAAAGGGATGGTTAGAAAAAGGACTAACAGAATCTCAAGCGGAGGAAAAAGCCGTTCAACAAATGGGGAGTCCAGGGAAACTGGGGGAACAGCTGAGCAGGCTTCATCGTCCCAAGGTAGACTGGATACTGATTGGCCTGCTTGTAATGGCTTTCGGCCTTGGATTCTTGCCGCTGATTTCTCTCGGCTATATAGATGAAAGATATTTTTCGGTTAGCAAATTGATGACCGTCCTTCTCGGTGCAGCAGCTGCCGCGGGGCTAATGTTTTTTGATTATCGAAAGTGGAAGAAGTTAGGCTGGCTGTTTTACCTGATCGGAATCTTCATATTAACTATTTTAAGATTTTTTACTTCCACGACGATTAATGGGGCGCCAGTCTTAAGAATTCCATCGATTTTAACAATAGAAAGTACGATGGCTATTCCATTCTTGTTCTTTGCTTGGGCTTCCTTTTTCAATAGCGAGAGGCTTAAGGTTTGGCAGTTTATCATGTTATTTGCCATTCCTTTCAGTCTGTTTGTTACGATGCCAAGCATGGTAAATACTTATATCTACACAGTGATGGTCTTCGTGATGATGTGGTGGAGCAAATTTAACAGGAAAATCGTTATGGCCATTTGGACAGCGATGGCTGGGGGCATGGCGGTGCTGCTCTTTAGTTTCTGGAATATTCTAAAGAGTTATCAAAAAACAAGGCTGCTTGCTTTTTTTCATCCTGACAATGATCCTAACGGTACTGGATATCTTTACAGTCGGATGCATGAGATACTGACTAAGGCAAGATGGTTCGGGAATGCAGGCAGCAAAGAGTTTATCCCTGAAGCCCATACGGATTTTGTTTTTGTCAGTTTTGTTTACCACTATGGCTGGATGTTCGCTATCGTGCTAGTGCTAATCCTTACGTTACTGGCCGTGCGAATGGTGGCCGTTTCTTTCAAAATAAAAGATTCATACGGAAAACTGCTGCTCATTGGAGCACTGGCACTGTATATTGTCCAGTTGGCAACCCATCTTGCGACATCGTTCGGGGTTTTTCCTATCATTTCAATATCTTTGCCGTTTATCAGCTACGGTTTAATGCCAACACTGGTGAATGCAATCTTGATAGGGGTTGTTTTAAGCGTCTACCGGCGCAAGGATTTCATTTTAACTTATTAAGTTTAGCAGCACAAAACTGTTTGATGAATATGTCGATAAATATACATCGTCCAAGCTAATTTAGGAAAGACCGCCGCTTTACAGGCGGTCATCTTCCCATCCTCTTGTGGTATCTTTTATGTTCGCCTTATTTTTTAGCGTCTTTTCCGCCGGACTTTGGGTTGCAGGATTATTAAATTCATCGGCCGGGATTTTCTTATCACCTTTTTTCACATTGCTGCTTCCTTAGTTAGCTCTACATTTATACGTAATCATTGCCAAGTATCGAAAAATCCCAACGCGTACTTCACCGCTTCATGAATATCCTTTGTTTCGTAAGCTTCCATGTCCTCGTGAGAGATTTTCATTTTTACGCTCTCCAAGTCAAAACCGCTATCCAAATCAATATCCAACAGAACTTCGTATCCTTCGGGTCCAACGGTTGAATCAATAATGTTAAACGTACGAATTGCGGACCCTGTTTCGTAATCCGTTGGTTCCAGACTATCTGCCATAACCACACCCCGTTTATCATGCATTCTTGACTACAGCTTTAGGTTTCCAATCGCGCTTGGCGAGTATTCATATCCTTTCTTTTTAAAAAAAGGAGTTTCTTTATAGAACGAGAATTTATTGGTATCTGGAAATTGGAGTTGATCGAATTGACCCAAGTATATATTGATTGTGGAGAAATTTATCTGCGTGAATTTTTATTAATCCCACCAAAACAGGTGATTTTTTCAATAAATTATGATTGTGGTATGATTAAGGCGAGAAAATTAGGAAAGCAGTGGTTAAGATGACAGAAGTAAAGGTAAAAGATCTAACACTGGAAAAGATTAAGGTAAGAGAGACAAGCGGTTATAGTGGCTTAGAAATATACTTCACCGTAAAGGGAAACTTATATAATTTCATGATTGCCAGAACAAACCCGCCGATGCCGCTCAATATTATCCATACCTTTAAGGAGCAGGGAATTTGCCCCCTTTGCAAACGAACCATTTACCCCTATCCAATTGGTAACCAGCCTTGTCTTGAGTTGAAAAAAATCGAACGGTTACTCTTAGAAAATTTTCTTAAATTTTTGCCTGCGAATTAAAAGGTATGGTCGCCTGCGCCATACCCTTTTAATTAATCAACGCAATCCCGATTTGGTCCTTCGTAATGCGAGAGGGTGATAGCGGCGGCAGTTCGTGTTCCGCAAAGAATTGAACACCGCTTGTCTCTATTCCTTCGGTAGCTTGTCCACCAATAATTTCACATTGGATAAACAGCTTCCTGGGCGATCGACTGCAGTTGCTTCGCCCATTCTAGCCATTTTGGTTCCATATTTATCACCACCTGCTTGTATAATATTACCATATATATGAAAACGGTTCATAGGAGTGTATGCTGTGAAAAAAGTTGTTTTAAAGTCAGTAGAACAAGATAAACGAAAATTGTATATGGAATGGCTGCTATTAGCGGATGAAAGTGAGGAAATCGTTAAGGGGTACATCAATGACGGGGAGATGTTCTCGGTCCTTTTTGATGGAGAAACGGCAGGGGTGGTCCTATTTACCTTTCAGCCCGGGCAAGTGGTAGAGGTCAAGAATATGGCATTGGCCCAAAATTTCCGAGGAATGGGTCTGGGAAAAACAATCTTACAAGAGGCCTTTGAAATTTACCGAGCTCAAGGTATGCAAAAAATGATAGTGGGAACTGCCAATTCCAGTATTGCCAACTTGGCTTTTTATCAAAAAGCAGGCTTCCGCATAAGCGAAATTAAAAAAGACTTTTTCAAAAAATATCCGGAGCCGATTTATGAATATGGTATTCGGGCATTGGATATGGTCATGTTTGAAAAAAATTTACAGGACTAGGCTATTTTTAGTTAGGAAAATCCTCCTATTAAAATTTCCCTTTCCAATAATTGTATTTTCTTGAAACTTATAAACAAATCAAGTAATATGGTAATACGAAATTGCGAAAGGGTGGACTTAAAGCCAATGATGAACTAGTCCTATTTTTAGAAACCATTCGTAAATAAACGAACATTTTTCTGGATAGGATTAGTGCGGGCTTTTTTATAAATGGAGGGCAAAAGTACCTAGTGTACTTTGCCTTTTGGTGCCTGTTTTGCCTCCTATCCAGAGTGGATCAGGAGGTTTTTTATGGAACAAACAAATTCTGAAATGACGATAGGGGCGTTATTTCGAAATCGAGTCATTCAAACGATTCTACTGTCGACGTTTTTCCTGCAAATCGGGGTTTGGGTTAGAAACTATTCAATTTTGCTTTTTGTTGTCGAAAAGACGAATGGAGACCCGGTCGCGGTTTCGCTGATTTCAGTTGCCGAGTTTGCCCCGATTTTCTTGTTTTCTTTCATTGGCGGGACATTTGCAGACCGTTGGCGGCCTAAACGGACGATGATTTGGTGTGATTTCCTCAGTGCCGTTTCGATCTTTGTCGTCCTGCTGGCCCTTGTCTTTGGCAGCTGGAAGGCGATTTTCTTCGCGACACTTGTGTCTTCGATTTTATCCCAATTTTCTCAGCCGTCCGGAATGAAGTTGTTTAAAACCCATGTAAGGGAAGAACTCATCCAAATGGGGATGTCGATTTACCAGACCATGTTCGCGTTGTTTATGATTCTCGGTCCCGTTCTTGGTACTTTTGTTTACCAGCGATACGGAATCGATGTCGCGATTGCGATTATGGGCGTGGCCTTTTTGCTTTCCGCTGCCATATTATTCCTGCTTCCGCCCGATCATGTGGTAGAGGAAAAGGAAGAAAACACAACCGTTGTCCAGGAAATGAAAGCAGGGTTCAAGTATGTGCTAAACAGCCGGGCATTGACGCTCCTTGGCGGCTGCTTTGCTGCTGCCGGACTGGCATTGGGATTAACGCAGCCGTTAGCGGTTTTCCTCGTCACTGAAAAGCTGGGGTTACCGAAGGAAAATCTACAATGGCTGATGGCCGCTTTTGGTGCAGGAATGATTTTGGGTGGCGGTCTGACGGTCGGTCTGGCGAAGAAAACGCCGCCTCAAATCCTACTCGCTATTGGAATGGCTGCGAATGTCATTGGTTTTATCATGCTGGGCCTATCCGAATGGTTCTGGCTGACATTAGGAGTGCAATTTGTTACTGGTTTATTCATGCCATGTATCCATATCGGAATCAATACGATGATCTTGAAAAATACGGATGCGGCTTTTATCGGCCGTGTGAATGGAATTTTAAACCCGGTGTTTATGGGGACGATGGTCATTACCATGACCGCGAGCGGCTGGTTGAAGCAGACTTTTTCGCTTGTTGCCATGTATGAAGGATCAGCATTGCTATTCCTTGTTGGTGTCCTTTTCTTGGTTCCGTTAGTAAAAGGCTCGACTGTTATGAAAAAAACGGAAGGAGCCTAATTTAGGAGGGGAGCTTGTATTCGTGCAGGCTCCTTTTTAATGGCTTCAGGGAGGAAAATAGTGGTAGAATTATTTTTATAAAAAGGAGGGGGTTTCAATGGATGTAATTGAAAAAGCACTTCAGATTGCGGGCAGAGCCCATCAGCATCAGTTCAGAAAAGGGACGGATATCCCGTATATAACGCACCCGGTTGCTGTTGGCATGCTATTATTGAAGGCGGGTTACCGGGATGAGGTGGTGGCGGCCGGAATCCTCCATGATACAGTGGAAGATACAGACCTAACGATCGGGGACATTCGGCGCGAATTTGGCCAGGTGATTGCAGAAATCGTTGCCGGCTGTTCGGAGCCGGAAAAGACGCTTTCCTGGGAAGACCGCAAAGAACATACCATTGAATTCTTGAAAACTGCCTCGGAAGACATTTGTGCTGTCGCCTGTGCAGACAAGCTCCATAATATCCGCTCGATCATCGATGATTACGCGAAAAACGGTGAGGCTGTCTGGGACCGCTTTAACCGGGGCAAGAACGATCAGAGATGGTATTATACGAGCTTGGCAGCAAGTTTACGTTCATCCGGATCGTTTCCGTTAGTCGAGGAATTGGAAAAAGAGGTTAAGCGGTTATTTAACTAATTTTTGAAGGCGGGGAGAATAACTTGGAAATTAGACTATTAAATTCAGCAGATGCCGAACAATATTGGGCTCTTAGGCTTGAGGCATTGCAACAGAACCCGGAAGCGTTCCTCACCAGTTATGAAGACGCCATCAAACGAGAAAATCCCGTCGAACAGACAGCGCGGAACTTCGAAACCGACGGGAGCTTTACCTTCGGCGCCTTTGACGAAAATAAGCTGATTGGGGTCGTTACACTGCTACAAGAAACACCATATAAAATCCGCCATCGCGCCAACATTTTCGCTATGTATGTCACGCCTGGCAAACGAGGTACGGGCACTGGGGAGGCTTTATTAGCAGCAGCTATCAATAAAGCAAAAACCATCGATGAAATTGAAAAACTCAATCTTACCGTAACGGCTGGAAATGAAAAGGCGAAAAAACTTTATACCAAACTGGGCTTTAAAGTATACGGATATGAGGAAAGAGCCTTGAAAATTAATGGCATTTATTACGATGATGAGCATATGGTATTGCACTTGAAATAAAGGAGATTTCTATGAAAATTATTTACCAGCCACCAGCCCCTTCAGCATACAATGAGCTAAGGGTTGAAGGCGGGCTCAGCAGAAAGTCACTGGAAGCCGCCGAAATTGGTCTTTCAAACTCATTATTTGCCGTCTCCATCTACGAGGCAAACACGCTGATTGGGATGGGCCGAGTCGTCGGTGACGGCGGCACGGTATTTCATGTCGTGGATATTGTTGTAAAACCGAGTCACCAAGGCCGGGGACTCGGCAAGGTCATCATGCAGGAAATCATGGATTACCTTGATAAAAATACGTTCCCCGGCTCCTATGTCAGTTTGATCGCTGACGAACCGGCAAATAAGCTTTATGAGAAATTTGATTTCCAATACACCTACCCAAAATCCCACGGAATGTACAAAATGTATTAAATAAGGCGGGAAGAAAATGTTAACAGGAAAAAACATTTATGTACGGCCATTTACAAAAGAGGATGCTGCCGCACTGCTCGGGTTGCAGCAGGAGAACCGTAAATTTTTCGAAAAGTTTTCCTATGAACGAAACGAGGATTTCTATACACTTGGAGCACAACAGGAAAGAATCAAAAGCTTTCAAAAGGATTGGCAAGGGGATGAATCGTATCAATTTGGGATTTTTAAAAAAGAAGATGACAAACTAATTGGAACCATCAATCTGTTTCAAGTTCTTCGCGGCTCCCTGCAAAGTGCGTTCATTGGTTATTTTTTAGATCAGCAGCACAATGGCAAAGGATATACAACAGAGGCGGCTCAGCTTGTTGTACAATATGCGTTTGACGAATTGAACCTTCATCGGATTGAGGCCGGCGTTATGCCGCACAATATCGGCTCCATTAGAGTCCTCGAAAAAGCAGGCTTTCACAAGGAAGGCATCGCCATTAAAAATGTCAGGATTAATGGGAAATGGGAAGACCATCAAGTGTTGGCCATCATCAATCCTAATGATGAATAGGATTAAAAAACCGGCTAGCCCCTTAAAGAGCTATGCCGGTTTTTACTTATTGTGGCTTGTCCCATCAAGCCGCTAAATCCACGAAAACCCTCTTCTTCTGTCATCCCAGTCATCGCGGCGATTATGATGACGTCTGTCATCTGTACGACGACGACCATCTGTACGATGTCTGTCATCTGTACGACGTCTTTTTTCCTCTTCAACGATGACACGGTTGGCACGAATAATTACAGTGTCAGCATTAATCACGATACGTCTGCCGTCGTAAAGATTATGGTCACTGACACCAGCCACTTTCTCATCCATAGAATCTTTGGCCATGCATTTCCCCCCTTTCGCTTATATTTACTAAAATATGCTTGTACGATAAAAGTGTGAGGACAAACTGTAAAAATCTCAAGAATACGTATCAAAGCTTTTTATATTAAAAAACAAGTTTATGTTAAAATTAAGGCTGTTAGAGTGATTGGAGGCTGCCTCAAAATGATAACTTTCTACAAAATTCTAGTTATTTTACATATTTTTTCTGCTATTATCGGGATGGGGCCGGGTTTTATTCTAACGACTGTCGTCAAATCAGGAAAAACAATGACGGAATTACGCCATTCTTATGCCATTCGTCATAAACTTCATATTTATGTGATGATAGGCGGGATCATGCTGCTTGTCACAGGATTGCTGATGGGAGTTATGAATCCAAGCCTGTTCCGGATGGGCTGGTATGATTTAAGTCTTGTCCTGTTTTTGGCTGCGTTGGCGATTGGGCCTGTCATGCTGTCACCGAGATCAAGACCGATTAAGGAAATGCTGGCATCCCACCAAGGCGAGGAAATCCCGGAAGAATATTGGCGTTTATCAAGGGAGCTTTTTAAATATGAACATCTCGAAAATTTTATTTTTATCATTATCATTACGCTTATGATAACCAAGCCGTTTTAGGAAAAAAGGAGTGCGGAACCACAGCGGTTTTACACTCCTTTTTTTGTTATAATAGCTTGTATCTTTTAATGAAAGGATATGGATGATGAAAAAGAAAATAATCCTGATTGGAACAGCCATTTTATTGGTCTTTCTATTGTTATTTGGAACTTATAAACTAATGAACTCTCGAACATATCAGTTTTTTGGAGGATTAACCCACCAGGTGGGGACGGAAGAGAAGGTGGTCGCATTAACGTTTGATGACGGGCCAACTGAAAATGTTCCGGAACTCCTGCCACTTTTGGAAAAATACAATGCCAAAGCTACGTTTTTTTTAATCGGAAGCGAGATTGAGGACTCTCCAGGGGAAGCAGAGAAATTAATTGAGGCAGGGCATCAGATTGGAAATCATACGTATTCCCATAAGCGGATGATTTTTAAATCCCCTTCCTTCATAAAAAAGGAAATTGAAAATACAGATGAGTTAATTCGTTCAGCAGGATATCAAGGGGAGATTGATTTTCGGCCTCCGAATAGCAAAAAGCTGGTGGGATTACCGTATTACTTAAAAAAACATCATCGCGACACGATTACTATGAACCTTGAGCCAGATACTTATTATGCATCATCGTCCGACAAAGTTAAGTATATCAAGGACAATATTGAGCCAGGTTCGATTATCCTATTGCACCCATGGTATGTCGGGACTGCTGCCGAAGAACTGAAAGCGGTAGAAGGAATATTAGAGGTTTTAACGGAAAAAGGCTATAAATTTGTGACGGTGAACGAACTACAAACAAGAGCTGACAAGTGATAAGAGATGAAAACTGAAAAAGAAAAAATGCTGCAGGGCGAGCTTTATAATTCCGCCGCCACATCGAACCAAACCTGAACCTTATTGCCAACCTTTACCTTCCCCGGCGCATTGGAAAACCAAATCGCATTATAGAATTCCGACAATCCTCCCGTAGAACTGAAATCCTTTGGGGTAGAGGCCACTACGAGAATCCGTCCATCCACCTTTTTGACGACATAGCCTTCAATTCCTGGCTCTTTATGTGTCGTGCACCCGGCTAACCATAAGTGGAAAGGAACAAGATGAGTAATAACTTCTTCAATTCAGCTGCGCACCCCCTTTCTTCATTAGACCATCGCTTTAGATTGTGAGTTTCATTTCAATGAGTCTATTTTTAAAAAAATCAAAAAACTGTGATAAAATACAAAATAAACCAATCAGGGGAGAGGAATTATTTGGATTACTTTAAAAATAAAGTGGAAACCGACGAGGAACTGCGTTCGATTATTGGCTTTCCAAGTGAGCTGGCTTCTAAGAAAGTAATTTCATATATTGATAGCCATTGTGCCGAGTTTATTGCGAAATCGCCATTTTTGGTGTTGGCCACAGCCGATGAACATGGCTATTGTGATGTATCACCCCGGGGAGACATGCCGGGATTTGTCTATGTTTTAAACGAAAAACAAGTCGTGATTCCCGAGAGGCCAGGCAATAAAAGACTAGATTCATTGCGTAATATATTATCAAATCCTAAAATAGGTCTACTTTTTTTCATCCCAGGATTAAAGGAGACGCTTCGAATAAACGGCAAGGCGGCGATAATAAAAGATGTGGAACTGCTTGAAAAAATGGCGGTTAAAGGTAAAATACCTCTCTTGGGAATTGGTGTAGAAGTGGAGGAATGTTTCGTTCATTGCGCGAAAGCGTTGAAGCGGTCAAGCTTATGGGATACTGGTTCCTGGCCTGCAAAGGAGGCTTTGCCTTCCGCTGCTAAGATTCTGTTTGAACATGCCAAACTTCCTAACTCCACCGTTGATACCATTCAAAAGGGTCTTGAAGAAAGTTATACGAAGCGGTTGTATTAATTCTTTTTCTAAATCAGGGAAGTTAAAATCGAATGTTAAATTATAAAAAGACAGGAACCTTATGATTCCTGTCTTTTTCCTGTATCTGTATTAATAGCTGGAATGGTTTTGATTTTGGTGAAGAAATAGTAATACTTATAAGCGACGATTAGCAGCAGGATGATTCTAACTAGGAAACTGTCAACCATGATGAAGGCAATCGCAATCATAGCATCCGCAAACAATAAGATCGTCAATTTTTGTTTGAGCGTCATGGATCGTTCCCTTACGAAGTTTTCCAGATGCCGTTTATAGATACCCGTCCCTTTAAACCAGCGTTCAAACCTTTCGGACCCTTTTACGAAGCAGAACGATGCTAAAAGCAACAATGGCGTTGTGGGTAATAGAGGCAGAATAATCCCAAGGACGCCTAAGCCTAAGGAAATAAATCCGAATATAATAAAAATGAATTTAACAATACGATTTTGAATGATAGAGCACCCCTTTGGATGAGGTTTGAACCCATTTCCTTATATTATACCACAAAAACGGGTTCATTTTCTCGAATCCACATCATCAAAAAGGTAACTCAAAATCCCCGGTATTCTCTCTCGGAAAAACCGGTAATGATGCTCCGCATCTATAATTTCCGCAAAACGTATCCCATCAATTTTGCTGCTCAATAGCCCATATACCTTCCTAGATAACTCCATAAAAAGCAGGCTTGCTGCCAAATCCTCCGGAACTTCCTTCGTCCCTATATCCATATAAAACTTTTCAATGCCGTCAAGGTCGGACTCTTCAATAAATGCCTCAATCGCTTCCTGATTTCGATAGTAAGCCGTAGATAAGACAGCAATTTTTCGAAATATATGCGGGTAGCGGCAGGCGGCATAAGTGGTGATAAGGGCGCCTAATGAGATGCCGGCCATCGCCGTTTCAGTTTCAATGGTGCGATATTTTCGGTCAATGAACGGCTTTAATTCGTCGACAATAAAATCCAAATAAGCCTCACCGTTTCCGCCAGAAGGACTTAAATAGCCCAAAATCTCCTCACTTAATTTGCCATGCGGCCAAGGGCAATAATCATTCACGCGCCCATCACCAACGGAATTTTGGTCAATCCCAACGACAATAATCTCGAGCCCGGTTTTATCCAAATAATCCTTCAATCCAAGGGAAGTGCCGCCAATCGAGCCTTCATCCTCGAAAACATTTTGCCCATCATGCATATACAAAACGGGGTAACGTTTTGTCTCATTATGATAATTTTCTGGCACATATACTCGTACTATTCTTTCTTGCTGTAACGATGTCATATAAATGGAGAATTTCTCTAACAAACTGGCTCACTTCCAATCTTAAAATCTTTCTTAAATAAATTTACCATAACCTCTACTTTTTTCCTAAATTTTTCTATTAAAAGTAATCTTTTGTCAGTATAATAAGGATTGTAAAATTTCCCACTATTTGGAGTGATGCAAAATGCTCACAAGGAAAACAAAAAAAATTCAAAGTAATTATGAGTCGGTCGCCACGCTAGAAGAAGTGACGATTGGCGGAATCAAGCAATGGGTACTAATCCGTGGCGAAAATGTTGACAACCCGCTTATGCTGTTTCTGCATGGCGGACCGGGAACGGCACAAATCGGCTTTGCCCCAAAATTTCAACGCGACTTGGAAAAGGATTTTGTCGTCGTGAACTGGGACCAACGGGGTGCAGGAATTACCTATTCGCCAGCTACCCAAAAAGAAGAACTAACCATAGAAACTCACCTCAACGATACGATCGAGCTCATTCAATACCTGCTAAAGCGGTTTAATAAATCCAAGCTAATTCTGGTTGGGCATTCATGGGGGACGGTACTCGGTACCTTAACTGCCCAAAAATATCCGCAGTATATCTTCTGTTACATTGGTATTGGCCAGGTTGTCAAGATGCAGGAAGGGGAAAAGGTGTCCTATGAATTCACGTTAAACAAAGCAACTGAGTCGAAAAATCAAAAAGCTATTAAACAATTGCATAATGTCAAAGACACTTCTAACTACATGAATTACTTGGAAGTACAGCGGAAATGGCTGACGAAGCTTGGCGGGTCGTATATTGGGATCAACGACTATCAACTCATTTATTCCAATATGCTGTTTGCCACTGAATATACGTTAAAGGACTGGTTTACATACATGAAAGCAGGGAAGCAGTGCCTGGAAGCGTTGTGGCCGGAAGTCCTGACGGTGGATCTTTTTGCAAATGTCACAAAACTGGATGTGCCGGTTTATATTTTTGCCGGCCGACAGGATTATCAGACTCCTTCACAGGTAGCAAAAAAATATTTTGATTTACTGGAATGTCCGCATAAGGAATTTGTCTGGTTTGAGCACTCCGCCCATTTATTGAACTTTGAAGAACCAGAGAAATTCTATCAAGAATGCTTAAAAATCAAGCGGCAGCTTGCATAAACAAAATTCGGAACTCCATACAGGAGTTCTTTTATTTTTTCAAAAATAATACATTCACTGGTACTAAATTATGATTTGGTGTTTTTTTACCATTGAAATTTACCACGATAAAAATTATATTAAAAAAGTGTAAATGTTATATTTATTGTATGTATTAGCCTAATAGGCAGTATAATAAGAGATTTTACCTCATAGTTAAAGGAGAGATGTAAATGAAAAGAATCAGTTTAGCTTGGCAAATCTTCATCGGTTTAGCATTGGGTATTGCCGTTGGTGCTGTATTCTACGGGAATCCTCAAGTAGCTGAATTTCTCCAGCCGATTGGAACCATCTTTATTCGCCTCATTAAAATGATTGTCGTGCCTATTGTTGTTTCGAGTATCATTGTCGGTGTCGCCGGCGTGGGTGATATGAAATCGCTCGGAAAACTTGGCGGCAAGACGCTTCTGTATTTTGAAATCATCACCACAATAGCAATCATTGTCGGTTTATTATTCGGAAATCTGTTTCATCCAGGAAGCGGCATTGACCGCTCTCAGCTAACCAAAACAGATATTCATTCTTATGTAGAAACTGCAGAAACAACGCAAAGCCACTCGTTGGTGGATACGTTTGTCAATATTGTTCCAACTAATATCATCCAATCATTGGCTAATGGCGATATGTTGGCAATCATTTTCTTCTCGGTTATGTTTGGACTTGGAATTGCTGCAATTGGTGAAAAGGGAACACCGCTCTTGAATTTCTTCCGGGGGACGGCAGATGCGATGTTCTACGTAACGAACCAGATTATGAAAGTTGCACCATTAGGAGTTTTCGCGTTAATCGGTGTAACGGTTTCGAAGTTTGGTTTATCTTCGCTAATCCCATTAGGAAAATTGGTCATTGTCGTTTATGGATCGATGATATTCTTTATTGTTGTTATCCTTGGGATCACGGCTAAAATTGCCGGCTATAATATTTTCAAGCTGTTAAAGTACTTGAAGGATGAGCTTTTATTAGGTTATTCTACTGCAAGTTCGGAAACAGTATTGCCAAAAATAATGGAAAAAATGGAGAAAATTGGTTGTCCAAAAGCGATTACATCGTTTGTCATTCCAACTGGTTATTCCTTTAACCTTGACGGCTCTACCTTATATCAAGCCATTGCCGCCTTGTTTATTGCGCAGATGTATGGCATCGATATGGGGATTGGCCAGCAAATTACCTTGGTTCTAGTATTAATGGTTACGTCAAAAGGAATCGCTGGAGTTCCTGGTGTTTCGTTTGTCGTCCTGCTTGCCACATTGGGAAGTGTCGGCATCCCAGCAGAAGGCTTGGCCTTCATCGCCGGTATTGACCGAATTTTGGACATGGCAAGGACTTGCGTCAACATTGTTGGCAACTCATTGGCAGCCATCGTCATCTCCAAATGGGAAGGCCACAGCCTTGATGAAAAGTCAGAAAAACTTGCAGCATAAAACCTCAGTTTCAGTTATGCTAAGAGATGTTACTGCCTAATACCAATATTACTAAAATAAAAAAGGTGCTTGACTACCTAATGGTGTCAGGCACCTTTTGTTTTATGTGTTTTTTTGTAGGTAATTTGACCTGATGGATTGTATTAAATGTTATATTAAAAATTCCAGTTTTCTGTTAAAATGAAAGTATACTCCAATAACAGCATAAGTATACATACATATAGAATAAAGAAATTTCTTCATTAACCTGCAGGAAATCGATAGGGCAAATTTCCAGCCAGCTGCCGTTTTTGATCAATCAGGCGGGACTAATCGATCAAGATTAGTTGGGAGAGAAAATTATGGAAAAAACAGGAAAATCATTATCCGAATTAAAACGTAGCATCTATCTATGGGTTGTGCCGTTTATTCTTTTCGCGTTAACGTTGAACACGATACTGCAAAATTTGTTCGTGGAAGACAAATTTGATGCTATTGTGAATAGCACTCTTTTCATCTGGTTTCTGTTCAGTTGGGTTCTATTGTACAAAAATCGTTTTGTTCGTTTTAGTGAGTATTCCAACCTAATTTTGATCAGTTTTTTTCATGTTTCCACCGTATTCGATGTCATCTACAATGATATGGTTAAATCCGGCGGCGGAGACTTGGGGGATTTCATTATCTGGACCCCGTTGTATTTAACGTTTATCTTTTTTACCTTAGGTCCAAAACGGGGAATTTATTTTTCCAGTTTTATCTTTGCTTGTACTTTTATCAACGGGATCCTGTTTATCGGTCAGCTGCCATCGAAGTCAGTTGATTCCCTTTCCCAATTTTATTTTGCAAATTTGGTTTATATTATTGTTCTATATTTCACTCAATATTTATTTAGGGCATTTACAGAAGTGGAATTAGTAAAGAAACATGCCTATCTCGATTCGCTGACCGGAATTGCAAATCGCCATCAGATTGACGCTTGGCTTGAAATAAAGCTGAGGGAGTCCAAACAAACGGACAAGTCGTTTTCGATTATTTTTTTCGACATTGATTATTTTAAATGCATCAATGACCGCTATGGCCATAAGATAGGGGATTCGGTGTTAATCGAATTAGCTGGAATTATTAAGGATAACCTTGCTCCGGGCGACCTGTTTGGCCGTTGGGGAGGCGAGGAATTTATCGTTATTACGGATACGATAAGCCATGAAGCCATCGGGTTGGCAGAGTATTATCGAAAAATCATCGCCGCCCATGACTTCGTCGGTTCCGGAAGAATTACCTGCAGTTTTGGTGTTACTGGCTATCACCAAGGGGACAGCATGGATACAATCTTAAACAGGGTCGATAAAGGACTTTACCGGTCGAAGGAAAAGGGACGAAATTTAGTAAGTATTATTTGATATAAAAGCAGAACCGCCTGGAAAAATGACAGGCGGTTTTTTGACGAAACAAACATTCCTTTCCAAAAATAGTCTATCCTCCATTGCACTTTCTAAGCCTGTACATATTTTAGTAGTATAAATACTTAAAAAATGAGCAGGGAGGTGTTAATCATGGAATCTGGCGGAAGAATAAAGCCCTTTGGCCTTTGCATTTTTCCCGGCTACCGCTGGTGAGGGCCGGGCTGTAGCGGGCCGGGAGCCCCAATTAATGATGTAGACGATTGCTGCCGCCGCCATGACCTTTGTCTAAAAGCCGGGGTCCATCCTTGTCAATGCGATTTCGAATTCATGGATTGCCTCTACCACAGACGAAACAGACACACTGATAAAGGCAGAAAAGCTGCGCTTATGTATGACTTTATGAGGTTCAAAACTACCTTTACCTGCGGCAGGAAACCTCTATAAACCAAAAGGGGACGTCCGGGCAAGGACGTCCCCAATTTATACTATTTCCTTGATTCATAGTGTTTCCCTTCATTCGGCATCTGTTCGTTCGGGACGCTTAGACCAAGCTGTGAGATCCTTAAATCCTTCACAAAATAGGTATAAATCCATTCTGGCTCATTTTCAAATTTGACATCAAGATGATATGGATTAAACTGCCGGCCTTCCTTACGCCGAATCTCCCACGTTTCATTTGGGTATTTTTCCGCCAAGTATTGATTAAGCTGTTCTGTTTTTATGCCGACACGATAATCAATCCACAACGGCCGTACAGCAAAAAATAACCCCATACTGAATGTCACTGTAGCTGCCAGCAACAAGCCAATTTTTCGAGACCTCTTCGGAACAATAAAAGCAACACCAAATAGGAACATCACCATGAAGGCAGTGCTGATCGTTTCAATCACTGTAATTGGATGCAGCATAACTCTTCCCATAGTACCGAATACAATTTTAAACCCATCAAGTTCACCCCTGTAATTAGTTGGTAAATCTATTGTAATGACAGAACAAATTTTAAAAAAGGGGTGGAGGGGGAATATCTTATATATTATTTCCGGCAAACAAATTTTTATTTTTTAAAAAAATCCTCCTGCCGTAAATATCCAATCATAAACGGGCTGTTTCTTACCGAAAATAATAGCGCTTGCTCATTAAAGCAAAGGGGGAACGGTGTTGAAATGGCATAAAAGGATCCTATCAATGATTCAGGAACGCCAAGATAAAAAGGTTGCTTTGGCAGTCGATACTTCCAGCAGCGAAGCGCCAACCATTCTCATTAATAACATAGTGAAACTGTTTGAAACGGTTAAACCTGATACGATTTTGGTTCAAGCAGATTTTAAAATTAGAAGCATTTCACCGATAAAAAGTGATTCGATCCAGTACCATAATCATGGGAAATCTTCTTATACATTAGTACTTGAGTGGGCAGCAGAAGAAAAGGTTGATACGCTGTTTTATATTACCGATGTCACTGGATTTTTTTCCGAGGAGATCGAAGTCGATTATGAAATGTTTTGGCTAGTCCCAGGTGAATTTTTGCCAAGGGTACCGTTCGGCAAGGCGATTAAAGTAGCTTAGATAGAAGAAGACCAAATCTGATAGGGGATTTGGTCTTTTCTCGTGAAAAAAAGAAGCGTGTGACCACGCTTCAAAACCGAACGGATAAGGAGGGTTGTCCAAAATTAGTAGCCGCCCATAAAATGAGTTCCTACAATTACTAGTAGGATGAACAGAACGAGAATCAACACAAAGCTGTTTGAGCCGTATCCACCACCATAGCCTGACATACCCATCACCTCCTTTAGTGAGGTTAATACAATGTATTCGGTATGAGATTATTTTGTAAGGGACAAGCATGGAATTATCGCAAAATAATTAAAAAGAAAAAATGGTATTGCCAGCCCGAAATACATATAATTATCTTATTATGTTGGGCTTTTTAGGAGGCAGTATGTCGAAGAAAACGATTGTGTTCACCGGAGGGGGCTCGGCCGGTCACGTAACCCCCAATTTGGCGATTATCAGTGAAATCCGAAATGATTGGAATATCCAATACATTGGGTCGAAAAAAGGAATTGAAAAGGAATTAATTGAAAAAATTCAGATCCCCTATCATAGCATTAGCAGCGGAAAACTGAGGAGATATATCGACTTTGAAAATGTCGTTGATGTGTTCAGAGTCCTGAAAGGATGCCTGGACGCACGAAGGATTTTAAAAAAACTAAAGCCCGATTTGGTGTTCTCCAAAGGCGGGTTTGTCTCTGTTCCTGTGATTGTTGCAGCGCGGTCTTTAAAGATCCCGATTTTCATTCATGAGAGCGATATGACACCAGGACTGGCCAATAAAATTTCACAGCGGTTTGCGACAAAGATCTTCACTTCCTTTGATGAGACAGTGAAATTTTTTCAAAATGATAAGGCAGTGGCGATTGGTTCGCCGATTCGGAAGGAAGTGCTGGCTGGGTCTGCGGAGAAAGGTAGAAGATTTCTCGGCTTCCATGGAGGGCTGCCGATTTTAACGATTATGGGCGGCAGCTTGGGCGCCAGAAAAATTAATGAAGCCGTCAGAGATGCCTTGGGGCAGCTTACGGCAAAGTACCAAGTCGTCCATTTGTGCGGAAAAAACAATCTAGACCAAAGCTTAGAAGGTGTCTCCGGCTACAAACAATTTGAATATGTCCATGACGAACTGCCCGACATTTTGGCGGCCACAGACCTTGTGATCACTAGAGGCGGGTCGAACGCGATTTTTGAATTTTTAGCATTAAAGATTCCAATGCTGATTATTCCGTTAGGCCTGCAGCAGAGTAGGGGTGACCAAATTTTAAATGCCAAAGCATTCGCGGAAAAGGGGTTTTCTCTTACACTGGAAGAAGATCATCTTACGAGTGTTACGCTCCTAAATCATCTGGAAACCCTTGAGGGAAAAAGCGATGAAATTTGTGCGGCGATGGCATCCTCACCGCAAGGAAAGGCCCTGCAAACGCTGGTGGAAGAAATAAATCGTTATAACAGCTGAAAAATTTGGTCTATTTTCGGGGCTGAGAGAATTAGTAAAATGGGTAGCCAATGAAGGTGATTGCGACCGAGTGCATGAAGAAAAGGAAAAATGGGTAGCCAATAGAGGCGATTGGCGACCGAACACAATGAGAAAGATGTAAAAGGGTAGCCAATAAAGCTGATTGGCTACCTGTAATAATAAGAAGTTCCCCTTTTAAACTGGCCTCTATATCAATAGGCCTTTAACAAAAGTTAAGGTTTAGTCCAATTTTCGAATCACCGCACGTACCGGACTCCCATCAGCATCCGCCAACGGAAGCGGCAGGGCAGCCAATTCATAATCTCCTGGCTCAATACCGTCTAACACCAATCCCTCTAGAATATGAATCCCAAACCGGCTAAGTTCATGGTGCGCCAACAGCTCCTTACTCTCCAAGGCGTCCACAGACGGAAGATCGAGTCCAAGCAACCGTACGCCATAACCCGCAAGAAACTCCGCTAACTCCGGTTCAATCGGGGGAATTGAATCAGGAAACCCTCCACGATCTTTCCAAGCATCCGTCTTAATCAACAGTCGCGTAACTTCATCCAAATCAACACCGGCCAATTCCTTCACACCGATACTCGACACATTCGGAACATAAATCACCCGCGCCGGCCCGATATACAACTCAATATCCAAATCAATGACTCTTTTTCCATCATTATCGAAATGAAACGGCGCATCAATATGAGTGCCGGTATGGACACTCATCGTTACTTCTCCGACATTCACGGACCCGCTTTCCTCCTTGCTCCAGCACACTTTGTAGCTGAAAGGGGTATCGCCCGGCCAGACAGGAACCTGATTGTCCAGCCGCTGTGAAATATCGATCCATTTTTTCATAAAACCAGCCTCCAAACCAAGATATCCTAAGTGTATTACAGCTTTGTTCTCAGGCTCAACAGCTCCGGGAAAAATTGCTGATCGACCACCCGTTTCAAATAGGTCACTCCGGAAGATCCGCCCGTGCCCTTCTTATGGCCAATAATCCTTTCCACCGTGGTCATATGGTTAAATCGCCAAAGCTGCTGCTGATTGCCGACATCTACAAGCTTTTCAGCGAGCTCGTATAAATCCCAATATTTTTCGGTATTCCGGTAAACGGTCAGCCATGCCTCCTCGACACTTGGGTTCGGTTCATAGACCTGCGACCAATCACGTTTCAGTACTGTCTCATCAACCGGCAATCCGTGAGCGGCAAGGGCTGTGATGGCGGCATCATAAATACTCGGTTCATGCAAAGCTGCGTTCATCCGCTCATACAAGTTGAACTGATGCCTGTAAACGGCAAGCGTCTGCGCATTTTTTTGCCCTAAAGAAAATTCGATTAGCCGGTTCTGATAGGATTGGAAGCCGGAGGAATGACCAAGCTTATCACGAAACTGCATATAATCCGCCGGTGTCATCGTCGTCAGCACATTCCATGACTGGATTAACTGCTGCTGAATCCGTGAGATACGCGACAGCATTTTAAACGACGGTTCTAAATCATTACGGAGAATGCACGCAATGGCCGCCTCCAACTCATGCAGAATCAGCTTCATCCATAGCTCGCTTGTCTGATGAATAATGATAAATAGCATCTCATCGTGGTGATCCGAAAGCCGATGTTGGCTCGACAATATCTGTTCAAGATGAAGGTAGTCACCATATGACATTTCTTTTTTAAAATCTGTTTGAATTTCATGTTCGGGGCCTAATGTCTTGTTGTGTTCACGGCTTTCTGTGTCCTTCTTTTCCATTTCACTTGGCCTCCTGCTCATTTTATGCTTTTTGTTACATGTCCGACTGCTTGTGCCGGGTTTGCCGCTTTTCTCTTATTGATAAAAAAGTAAGCGATTGACAGGAAGATTAACCAAGGAACCCCAAACTGCAGCAGAATTTTAAAATCAGTCACCCATGTGGACAGCATTAAAGCAACTAGCAGGACGGCTCCAAGAATCGTTAAATACGGGAAACCCATCATTTTCACGGGTAGCTTGCGTCCACCTGATTTTTCCCATGCTTTTCTAAAATATAAATGGGAAATGAAAACCATCAGCCATGTAAAAATGGCACCGAACATCGAAATTCCCATCATGAACGCATAGGAGGTACCTGGGAATAACGCACTGACGGCAGCTGCCAAAATAATGCCTACAGCTGAAACTGCGAGGGCAGAAAATGGCACGCCTCTTCTACTGACCTTTCCGAAAATAGCAGGTGCAAATTTTGCCTGTGATAAGGAATACATCATTCTTGTTGATGAATATAACTGACTGTTCATCGCTGACAGGGCTGCCGTTAATACGATAAAGTTCATAATCCCGGAAGCGCCAGGGATATTTAAAATTTCCATTACTTTAACAAACGGGCTTTTATCCACTCCCGCTGACTTCCATGGGACGATCATCAACATGATAGCAAGAGTGACAACATAGAAGGTGGATAAACGGAAGACAGTCGCTCTTAATGCTTTAGGAACGGCAACGTCGGGATCCTTCGCTTCCCCAGCGGTAACCGCAATTAATTCTGTTCCTAAAAAGCTGAACAAGGAAATAAAGATGGCGACCCAGACTCCCCACCAGCCAAATGGGATAAACCCTCCATCATTGACCAATGTTTCAGGTCCCATCTCACTACCGGCAGAGGAGCCAAATAAAACGTAAGCGCCAAGAAGGATAAAGATAACGATCGCACTAATTTTGATCATTGAAAACCAATATTCAAAGGTCGCAAAGGTGTTGACACTAGTAGCATTGACATAAATAAGCACGGCACCAAACAGCAAAATCCACACAATTCCCGGTACGTCTGGAAACCAGTAATTCATATATATTGCGATCGCACTTACCTCTACACCGACGGCGAGGACATTGGCAATCCAATAGGAATAGCGGACGAGAAAACCTGCCATCGGCGAAATGTACTTTTCAGCAATGAAGCCAAACGACCCTGTTAACGGGTGAGCAACCGTCATTTCGGCTAAACAGCCCATCAACAGTAAGACAATAAATGCCCCGACAGCGTAACTGATTAAAACCGCGGGACCCGCCAAACTAATGGCAAGGCCGCTTCCGAGGAACAGACCTGTCCCGATGGCACAGCCCATCGCAATCATGGTTAGCTGCGCCGTACTTAAATCCCGCTTTAGTCCAGCCCCAGGGCCATTTTGACCTTGAGTTTGCTTATTCACCATAAACTTTCCTCCCACTACACCTAAGGTTTTTTAAGTAAAATATCGCCATTTAGTTTTGTTATGCAACGACTTCCCGCTCATTCACGAATTTTTCGTATTGCTTTTCTGTCATGATGGTTTTGAGAGTCTGCACAACCTGCCATACGTCCTCATAGGTGTTATAAAGGGCAACCGGAGCAAGGCGAATGATGTTTGGTGAACGGAAGTCCGGAATGATTCTGTTTTCCTTCAACGACTTGCAAATTCGGGCCGCTTCTTTGTGTTCAAAACTGACATGCCCGCCGCGGCGCAAATTTTCCCTTGGATTGCCGATGACAAATTCCATATCGGCAAGCTCGACTTCAATCAAATCCATCATATACTGGTTAAGGTGAAGTGATTTTTCTCGTATACGGTCGATGCCAGCTTCAGCGAAAATCTCCAAGGAGCCGACTAATGGAGCCATACTTAACACATGCGGCGTGCCGATTTGGTAAGCTGAAGCTGTGCTTGCTGGTGTAAACTCAATCTCAAGGTCAAATTGCTTTTCTTTATCGGAGCCGAACCAGCCGGCTAAGCCCGGCGAAGTGCCGAAATGTCTGCGGTTCACATACAAACCGCCGACTGCGCCTGGTCCGCCGTTCAAGTATTTGTAGTTGCACCAATAGGCAAAGTCAACGTCCCATTCGCTGAAGGAATGAGGAATGGCGCCAATCGAATGGCAGGCGTCAAAGCCGATTAAAATGTTTCGTTTATGGGCTTCGGCCGTCAACCGTTCCATATCTAGGATTTGACCGCTCCTATAGAGGACAGTCGGCAGGATCACGGTCGCAACCTCTTCGGTCATTGCCTCGATGATATCGTCTTCTTCGAGGATTCTGCCATCCCGGCTTTTAACAAGAATCAAATGTTCCTTTGGGTCAAGACCGCGGGATTGCAGCTGGCTTTTCAGGGCATATAGATCACTGGGAAAGTTCAATTCATCTGCTAAAATCTTAGTCCTTGCCCCAGTGGGTTTGTAAAACGTTGCAATATGCTGATGTAGATTGGTAGTAGTGGAACCGCTTACAATTATTTCGTCTGCAACTGCCCCTACGAGCGGAGCCAGCCTTTCGGCCAATTGTTCCGCCAAGTAAAACCATGGCTGTTTCCCCTTTGTCCAGCCGTCAATTCCGTGGTTCTTCCAATCTTCCAAGGAATTCAGCAGTGCGCGTTCTGCACGTTTTGAAAGCAATCCTAATGAATTCCCATCCATGTAAATACAATTGGGCGTTATGTAAAATTCCTGGCGAAATGAAGCTAGTGGATCCTCGCTGTCTAGCTTTCTGGCAAAATCAAGAGTTGGTTGAAAAGTGTATGAGCTCATTCTAATTCCCCGCTTTCGAAGTACTTTTTAATAGAATCATATCAACTGCTGGGAAATAGTGTCAATCGTACAATGGTCTATAGTTTAGATAAAAAAGGCAAAAAAAATAGATTGGTGTCGGCACCAATCAAAATTATGGGAAGTTTTAAGAAATGAGTTCAAGTGAACCTATTTCCTAATTAAGTTACCTTTATAATATAGAATAGTTGTGTAGAAGTTAGGGGGAAGTTGTGTGGAAGTTGTGAAGATTTGGGTTAACTAGGCCGAATTTCCTGATTTAGCCAAAGTCTATAATAGATTGTTTAAATATAAGTCCGCGTGATTTATAATTTAATTGTTAACCTAATTTAATTAATGGTTAACATATTAAAAGAGGTGATGATATGGATTGGTTAAACCTGGCTAAAAACGTACTCGATGGCTACCAGTTGACAAGGGAGGAAGCTGAGAAAATTTTGCTGTCAAAGGATGATGAGCTGCTATCCCTGGTCAATGCAGCTTTTGAAATTCGTAAAAGGCATTACGGCAAAAAGGTAAAACTGAATATGATTATTAATGCAAAAAGCGGGCTTTGTCCGGAGGATTGCGGTTACTGTGCCCAATCCAGTAAAGCGAAAACCGAAATCGACCGCTACACTCTGATCAGCAAGCAGACAATTGTTGAGGGGGCAAAGGAAGCAAAAAGAAACAAAATAGGTACATATTGTATCGTCATGAGCGGGCGGAAACCGACGAATAATGAGGTTGACACAGTCATTTCTGCGGTTCAGGAAATTAAAAACGAGGTTGAGGAAATTAAAATTTGTGCCTGTATGGGATTAGTCAATGAAGAGCAGGCAGTAAAACTGAAGGCGGCCGGGGTAGATCGCTTTAATCATAACATCAATACTAGCGCGAACCATCATGCTAACATTACTACGACTCATGATTATGATGACAGAGTGCAAACCATTGAGAACGTAAAAAAAGCAGGAATCTCTCCTTGTTCTGGGGTTATTTGTGGAATGGGTGAGACTGACGATGACATTATCGACATGGCATTTGCACTGAAGGAACTGGATGCCGACTCCATCCCAGTCAATTTCCTCCATCCGATCAAAGGAACGAAACTTGAGAATTTAAATGAACTAACACCAATCCGCTGTCTTAAAATCCTAGCCTTGTTTAGATTTATTAATCCAACAAAAGAAATTCGTATTTCCGGCGGGCGTGAGTTTAATTTGCGTTCCCTCCAGAACCTTGGGCTATTTATCGCCAACTCCATTTTCGTCGGCGATTATTTAACTACCGCTGGTCAAGGGGCTAAGGAGGATTACCAATTGATCAATGACCTTGGCTTTGAAATTGAAGAAAACCCATTTGAAACCGAGAGCCAGACATTAGCAAAGACATACTAAAAAAAGCCCCTTGTCAAAATGGCAGGGGCTGTTCAGAACAAAAAAATAGATTGGTGTCAGCACCAATCAAAATTATGGGAAGTTTTAAGAAATGAGTTCAGGCGAACCTATTTCTTAATAAGTTACTTTTATACTATAAAAAACTTGTGAAGAATTTATAAGGAACTTGTGTGGAAGTTGTGAAGATTTCCACTTTTAGTACCGTAGCACAACTTCTACGTGCATGCAGTCTCAGTTACGTAATTTTTAATAACTTCCAAGTCGCTTTCCAATTCTTTTTATTAATACGTACATCATAGACCCTCTTTAACTCAGCATTGGAAAATAGCGGTGTGGGTTTAACCAACAAATCTATCACATCCCCAATACCCCAAGGTGCTGCCAAAATGATACGATCATTTTCATCAAGCTTGACTCCCAAAGCCGTGACCGTTTCCGGAAACTTCGAAATTCCGTCCACTGCAGAGGAGTAGGGAGGCAGATTGTTAATAACATGCATCCTCGCTTGATTTTTTACAGACCAAGGGATATCCGGCCTCAAGGCTTTCAGCTTGCCCTCAAGGATCTTTTCATCAGCTTCACCTGTATTTACTGGATCAAAATAGATCACATCCACATCTTGAAGGGGAGTCCTAGCCTCAAACCCATGCAACACATCCCATATCTTTGAACGTACAAATCCAGCGCATACCCACCAATCAGGCAAGTTCAAAGTTTTTACCAACGTCAAGATTCCCATCATCCAGTTATCATCATTAATTGCCTGAATAATATCCTCCCCAGTCTTCAAACTGTCTAACACTCCCTCATTCGAACTCGATTTAAACATATGTCAACTTTACCTTTACATCCAACGTTATTTCAATACCTTTCATGTCCCATAAGCTCGCCATCTTAAAAAAATTTTTAAAAAATTAAATCCTTTTGCCAACTTCCTAGTCTAATATATAGACAAAACGGTTTAAGGGGGGAAACCTATAAATTAAATAAAACGGTGACCATCCAAGGTCAGAAGATCACCTTCATCGATGCTAAAGTTTATCCTTTAAGAGCGGCCATCCATGTAAAAATGGACCCTGAAAATTCAAAACGGATTCTTAATTTTGAAGATTTACGGCTTGTGGATGAGAACGGTGAGGCTTGGAATAAAATAAATAATGGCATTATCTCCAGTCAAATTTCGCCTGATGAAGCAATCGTCTATCTGCAGAGCAATTATTTTAAACAGCCAAAGGAATTGTATTTGGTGTTAAATAAGCTTCAAGCGGTTAATAAAGATGAAGTGTTTGTGGTGGTGGATACTGAAAAGCAGGAGATCCTGAAACAGCCAAAGGAAAACTACTTTAGTGAACTAAGGGTAGAGAAGGATGCGATTTATTTTAATTTTAAACCTGGGAAAGAATTTAATTATTTTCTTTTTACAAGAAAAGTGGATGGGAATGGGGAGGAGATTGCCTCTGAATGGGGTTCCTCGCAAAGTGGTTTCGAGAACGGGGTAATGGAAATCGGCGTGAATATACCTTCACTGCAAAACCAAATAAATCCTATCTCATTAGAACTGGTCTACTTTCCGTCCTGGATTAAGGGAGATTATAAACTTCGAATAAAATAAAGAAAATGGAGTCCTTCATTGGGGGCTCCATTTTGGCTTCGCTTATTTTTCCCACAGCTCAATCCATCTTCCTTCAGGATCTGCAATCCAAACAAATGTACCAAATTCGCTTATTTCAGGATCACGAAGGAGAGGAACCCCTTTTTGTTCAAGATGCTTCAAACATTCCTCCATACTTTTAACCTGAAAATTTAACATAACAGACTGCTCTTTTGGAAAATAGTCACTATTCTCGGAAAAAAACGAAAAGACCGTTTGATTTCCGGAACCTGGTGTTATAATTGTTCCATTCCAATCCTCCATGGAAAGCCCAAGGACCTCTTTATACCAGGCTTTTAAAACATCCATTTGTCTGGTTCTCCAAAAAACACCGCCAAATCCGACAATCTCCATTTTTATCACCTCTAATATATTTGTCTATCTATAAAAAATTCACCAAAATTTTAAAAATCCCTTCCAATATACCAACTAACCCAAAATAAGGCAACTTTTTTTTGAAAGAATCGTCTAACATAGATGGGGTGATATTTTGAACGGTTATAGTATTAGATTAGGTATGGAAAAGGACAAGGATTTCCTATGGGAGATGCTTTATCAGGCCATCTATATTCCTGAAGGCGAACCGCGACTTTCAAGGGATATTCTTAACGAACCGGAAATTGCAAAATCGCTGCAAGGCTGGGGTAGAACAGGTGATCAAGCGCTTATTGCTATGCACAGAGATAATACGCCAATCGGAGCCGTATGGGTGCGGTTATTCGATGAAACCAATAAAACGTATGGATATGTTGACGAAAAGACTCCGCTTTTAGGAATGGCTTTATTGCCTGAATACCGCGGAAAAGGAATTGGCACTGCCCTGCTTGCTGAAATGCTGAGACTCACAAAACAAGCAGGACACCCTGGCATTTCCTTAAGTGTCGATCCCAACAACCCTGCCCTTCAGTTATACAAACGATTCGGCTTTCAAAAAATTGGCGTCGATGGAACCTCATGGGACATGTTAGCAACATTTTAAGTATTGAAAGGGTGCCGGCATCTCTAATGGTGTCAGGCACCTTTTTTCATATAAAACTAACAAAGGATTCATATATTTGGTAATATTGAACTAGAAAATGCCAGAAATTTTTTCCTCTCCATTCCGCTATTTATTTAATTTCCTAACGAACAATTAAACCAACTGAAGGAGCATATGATGATGATAAATACACTACAGCCCCATATCAGATTAGGAAATGAGCAAGCCGCAGAGTATGCCCTGCTGCCGGGAGACCCGGGCCGCGTTGCCGAAGTTGCCAAATACCTGGAGAACCCGGAAGAGCTGGCCTATAACCGCGAATATAAAACAGTTAGAGGTCTTTATAAAGGGATTCCCATTTTGGTTACCTCTACCGGAATTGGCGGGGCGTCTGCCGGCATCGCCATCGAAGAACTAAAAAATATCGGTGTAAAAGCAATGATTCGCATCGGCAGCTGCGGGGCACTAAAGCAAAATCTGCGTATTGGCGACCTGGTCATTGCTTCCGGTGCAGTAAGAAACGATGGTGCCCCGGATGCCTATATTGACAAGTCCTATCCTGCTGTTCCCGATACCGAATTGCTGTTCCATGCCCTGACGGCCGCTAAAAGTAAAGGAATAAATTTTCACACAGGTATTGTCAGGTGTCATGACAGCTTTTATACTGATAGAGAACAAGAAATCGACAACTTTTGGTCCGAAAAAGGCGTCTTTGCCTCGGACATGGAAACAGCCGCCCTGTTTGTCATCGGGGGCTTACGAGGTGTCAAGACTGTCTCCATTTTGAATGTTGTTGTCGAAAAAGAAGGAGACCTGGAAGAAGGAATAAATGATTACGTCGACGCCGAGTCGGCCAGCAAGCGTGGGGAAGAAGCCGAAATTTTAACCGCACTTGAAGCCATAAGTTCCTATCATTCTAGCTTTCAAAAATAAAAGGGGGTTATTTTTATGAACAAGAAAAGCATGTGGTCGTTCCGTTTTTCTACTGCGGCACTGGTTCTTATTCCAGTGGCAGTCGGTGTCAACTACATCGGAAAGTTCATTGCCGGTGTTCTGAAACTGCCGTTATGGCTTGATTCCATCGGCACGGTCCTGGCGGCGATGCTGGGCGGCCCGGTTGTTGGAGCGTTGGCGGGTGCCATCAACAACATCATTTATGGGCTAACTGTTGATCCAATCTCGTTCGTTTATGGAATTACTAGTGTGGCGATCGGTCTTGCAGTCGGAATTCTGTTTTACAAAGGCTATATTTCTACCTTTGGAAAGGCGATTGTTGCCGGCCTGATTATCGGGTTAGTGGCAACGATTGTCTCTACACCGATTAATATCGGTTTCTGGGGCGGGCAAACAGGAAACGTCTGGGGCGATGCACTCTTTGCTGCCGTGCTGGCGAAAACTGACTCGGTCTGGCTGGCGTCCTTCCTTGACGAAATTGTTGTCGATGTACCGGATAAATTACTGGTTGTGTTAATCAGCTTCGGAATTTTTAAAGGATTACCGCGAAATGTCGTGCAATTATACAATAACAATGACAAAGTGGAAACATTGGATTAATTCTATAACTCTACCAATGAGGGCTCGCCGATTGGCGGGTCTTCATTTAGCTAATAGGAAAGTATAAATTCAACTACGCCTCTGTCTTCGTCCTAACGGACTCGCCAATCGGCGAGTTTTCATTTAATGATTGACCCTTGTCTCAATTTACAGGAAAATTGAGGTATATTGAAGGAAAGCTGGTGAGGCTTCTTGAAGTCGATTAGCTTATATGTGGACAGGGAATCGTTCGTCCATGATGTCGATCCCATCACGAAACTAATCTATATTTTATTTGCCATTTTGGTTCCGATCATTCTACCATCATTTACGGTCTCGTTCATTTGTGTCGGAATCAGTTTACTGCTGATACTGGCAGCGGGTGTTTTTCGAAAAACCCTGCCGATATTCGGATTTGTCTTTCTCGTTCTGATTACCGTTGTCATCATCCAAGGGCTGTTTAGGCCGGAAAACGAAACGGTGCTGTTTCAAATCGGTCCATTTGCCATGTATCAGGAAGGACTTCATTATGCATTAAAAATTACACTAAGGGTTGTCAATATTGTCGGGGCATTTATGATTCTGGTGCTGACAACCAAACCATCACATCTTGTCGAGTCATTGGTCCGCAAAGGCATGTCGCCAAGAATCGGTTATGTGATCGTTTCTGTGTTCCAAATCATTCCAGAAATGATGGCATCAATGAGTACAATCACCGATGCCCAGCGGTCGCGTGGGATGGAGACGGAAGGGAACCTGCTTGTCCGAATTAAGGCATTTCTGCCGCTGCTGGGTCCAGTTGTATTAGGGTCGCTGATCAATACGAAGGAGCGGGCAATGGCCTTGGAGGTAAGAGGTTTTAATTCACGGACCCCAAAGACCTATCTTAATGTGGAAAAAACCTATGCCTATAGCAAAGGGATTCAAGCCTTACTGCTGCTGCTTATCGTGGGCGCCGTTGCCTGGAGGATTTTTTTATGAAGAAAATTATTGCCCAAGGACTTAAATATAAATATCCATTAGCCGAAACATTGGCGCTCAATGACATTTCCTTTGAAGTGGAAGCAGGCGAATTCATTGGGGTTATTGGAAAGAATTCAGCGGGGAAATCGACATTATGCCAGGCCATGGTTGGACTTGTGCCGCATTTCTACAAGGGTGCGTACGGTGGGAAGGTCCTGGTTGACGGGCTCGAAGTCAAACAGCACAGTATTGCCGACCTCTCTTTAAAGGTAGGAATGGTGTTTCAAAACCCTTTCACGCAAGTGACGGGCTCTAAAATGACTGTTTATGAGGAAATTGCCTTTGGACTTGAGAATATCGGACTGCCGCGGGACGAAATGCTGAAACGAATTGATGAAGTGCTTAAGCTGTTAAAAATAGAACATGTCAAAGACCATAACCCGTTCGACCTCTCCGGCGGGCAGTTGCAGCGGATGGCCATCGCCGGCATCATCGCGATGAAACCGGAAATTTTAGTGCTGGATGAACCGACTTCCCAGTTGGACCCGGCCGGTTCCGATGAAGTGTTCAGGGCGATTCATGAGCTTAGTCAACAGGGTTTTACCGTCATTATGGCCGAACACAAAATGGAAAAGGTCGCCCAGTATTGTAATCGGGTTCTATTGCTCGATGAAGGTAAAGTTGCCGCTTTCGATACCCCTGAAAAAATATTTTCGCGGGATGATTTGGAATCGTATGGCGTCACAGCCCCGGTTTATACTAGGGTGTGCAGGGCATTGGGAGTGAAAAATGCGGGGACCGATTGTTACCCAGTTACGCTTGAGGATGCGGAGATGGCATTGCGAGGTGTGATCAAATGATAAAAGTGTCCAATCTTTCGTTTTCCTATCATAAAGCGGAGGGTCCCGTGCTCTCCGGAATCAATTTGGAGTTTGACCGGAGGTCCACAGCCATTATCGGCCAAAACGGTGCCGGAAAAACAACCTTTGTGAAGCTTCTAAAAGGCCTGTTAAAACCGGATGAAGGTGATATTCTGATTCAAAATCACAGTGTAAAACTGAAAACGGCGGCTGAATTGGCCAGAACGGTCGGGCTGGTGTTTCAAAATCCAAACGATCAGATTTTCAAACGAACGGTTCTTGAGGAAGCGATGTTCGGGCTGCTCAATATTAAGATGGGAAGGCATACAGCCGAGAATCAGGCCATCAAGGCTTTGAAGCTAGTTAACCTCGACGATAAACTTGAGATGAACCCTCATGATTTAAGCCTATCGGAAAAAAAGCTGCTCTGCATTGCTTCCATTGTCGCGATGGATCCAGACATCATCATTTTAGACGAACCGACCATTGCTCAGGACCATGCCGGCAAGAAAATCATTAGCCAAATCATTAAGGAGCTTGCGGAGAAAGAGAAACTGGTCATGACGATTATCCACGATATGGATTTTGTCGCCGAGAATTTTGAACGCACGATCGTGTTTAACGAGGGGAAGGTCCTGCTTGATGGGGAAACACGTGACGTGTTCGCCCAAAAAGATATTTTGCAAGAAGCGAATGTCGAAGCTCCGGGAATAACACAACTGGCGGAGAAACTAGGTTTTGAACATACCATTTTAACGGTAGAAGAATTTATTAAAGCTGTAAAGTGAGGAAGGTGACCATATAGGGCACCTTTTATTATGTGCTTTTAATTAAAAAATAATAAACAGATTTACTTTTTTATTCTCCGTTTCTGCTATATAATGAAGTTATTATAGTGTTCACAGAATTGTTAAAAATATAGCTTGACCAATGTTTATATAGGGTGAAATATGGTTTGGAGGGGTCGGTAATGTTACGTGCGGCAATTGCGGGTGTGTTGGGGTTTGTGCTTGTTTTTATCGAATCAATCATTGTAATGAAACTTAAAGGCTATGTAACCATCGAATTTGGCGGAATTGCTCCGTTTATCAACGTCTGGGCCATGAACTTCTTCTTCGTCTTTGCTATCCTGACGCAAGTGACGAATTGGTATACAAACAGAGAAAGCCTTAAAGAAGATAATAGCTATTAAAAAAGAGCGCCACAATCACCTTTTGGATGATTGTGGCGTTTTTCTTTTGCCTGTAGAGGGGTCAGGAGAGGGTCCAGCGATAAAAAAGAAGGCTTTAATTTGCCCGGTAAGGTGCCAGAGAAGGTGTCAACGGTAAAAAAGAGACCTTGATTTTACCCGGTAGGGGACCACAACAAGTTCAGCGGTAAAAATCCAAAAATAAATAAGACTAGGCCGTGGCCCAGTCTTATTTCCGATGCATCTTAAATTGCAAAAACAACTCATTATAATACGCCAAATTTCGTTTTCCTAGGTTCTCGTAAACTTCGAGCTTCTCGGTCAGCTCCGGTGACGGATAGAACCGCTCATCCTCCACAACTTCCTTAGGCAGGTACTTCAATGCCGCCTTATTCGGTGTGGAGTAGCCTACGTAATCGGTGTTTTGCGCAGCAACCTCGGGATCGAGCATGAAATTGATAAACTTGTGCGCCCCATCTACGTTCTTAGCGGTTTTCGGAATGACCATGTTATCAAACCACAAATTCGAGCCTTCCTTTGGCACCACATAGTCCAAATCCTCATTTTCTGACATGATTTCCGAAGCATCCCCAGACCAGACGAGACCAATCGAAGCCTCCTCATTGGCCATGAGCATCTTGATTTCATCTCCGACAATTGCTTTTACATTCGGCGTCAGCTTATCAAGTTTCGTCTTTGCTTCCTGCAAATGCTTTTTATTCGTATCATTTAATGAGTATCCAAGACTATTTAATCCCATGCCCATTACCTCACGGGCACCGTCAATCAACAAAATTTCATTTTTAAAAGCAGGGTCCCAGAGGTCATTCCAGCTGGTGATTTTTTTTCCGTTAATCTTAGATGGATTATAGACAACCCCAACAGTTCCCCAGAAATACGGAACGGAATATTTATTATCAGGGTCAAACGGTAAATCCATAAACCGCTGATCAATGTTTTTCAAGTTCGGCAGTTTGGAATGGTCAAGCGGAATCAGCAAATCATCCTGGCGCATTTTATCAATCGTGTATTCAGACGGGACCGCCACATCATAGCTGGTACCGCCCTGCTGAATTTTGGTCATCATCGCCTCATTAGAGTCAAAGGTTTCATAAATAACCTTGATGTCGGTTTCTTTTTCGAACCGTTTAATTAACTCCACATCAATGTAATCGCCCCAGTTATAAACGGTCAGCGTATTGTTCCCGGAATAGCCCTGGGAGGTGTTCAAATGGGAAATCGTCCCCAGCAGGATCCCGGAAACGACAACGATGATTAGGAAAAATCGGACCAAATTGTTCATCGCTTGCGCACCCCCATTCCATTAACCTTCGAAGCTCTTGTGATAAAGTAATAGATCACGACTAGCAGCATCGTAAAGAGGAACAAGAGGGCGGACAAGGCATTAATATTTAACGAGATTCCCCGCCGCGCCAGTGAGTAAATTTCCACGGACAGCGTCGAAAAACCGTTCCCGGTTACAAAGAAAGTGACGGCAAAATCATCGAAAGAATAAGTGAGCGCCATGAAAAAACCGGCCCAGATTCCCGGTGTAATGTACGGGATGATGACCTTGGTGAAAATATTCCACCGTCCCGCCCCCAGATCCCGTGCTGCATCAATTAACGATGGGCTCATCTCCAACAGTTTTGGGAGCACCATCAGCACAACGATCGGAATGCTAAAGGCAATATGCGACATCAAAACCGAATAGAAGCCCAGTTTGATTCCGGCCATCGTGAATAGGATTAAAAACGAGGCGCCGATGATAACGTCAGGGCTGACAATTAATATATTGTTTAACGAAATTAAGGTGTTTTTTGTCTGACTTTTTTTCGCCAAATAAATCACCAGTGCCCCGAGCACCCCGATGATCGTCGCAATCAGTGCCGACAACAATGCAATTACAATCGTATTTAATACAATAATAAATAATCTTGTATCCTGAAACAGTTCCCGGTACCAATCAAGCGAAAATCCTTCAAAGTCATACATCGTATCGCCGCTGTTGAACGAATAAAAAATTAGAAAGAAAATCGGTGCATATAGGATAAAAAAGATGATCGCCAAAAACAGTTTCGATAACGGAGTAATTTTTTTATCCAAGTTACACACCTCGCTTTCTGGTGTTTGTGAGGATCATAATCAGAACCATCGCAATAATTAAAAATACGGCAATCGTTGAGCCCATGCCCCAATCCTGGGTCACGAGGAAATGCTGTTCAATCGAGGTTCCCAGGGTAATCACCCGGTTTCCGGCAATTAACCGCGTCAGCATGAACAACGAAAGGGCAGGAATAAACACAACTTGGCAGCCCGATTTCACGCCATCAAGCGTCAGCGGAAAAATCACCCTTCGGAAAGTCACCCATCTCGATGCTCCCAGATCGCTTGCGGCATCCAGAAGCGTCGGGTTCAATTCATTTAGGGCATTGAAAATGGGCAAAATCATGAACGGGATAAAAATATATACCGAGACAAACACAAAGCTGAAATCGGTAAACAGGATTTGCTTCGAGCCAATGCCAATGATTTTTAAAAAGCTGTTGGCGGCGCCGTATGTCCCGAAAATCCCCAAAAAAGCATAGGCCTTCAATAAAAGATTAATCCACGAGGGAACGATAATCAGCAAAAGCCATAATTGCTTATGTTTGGTTTTTGTCAGCAGCAGTGCGGTCGGATAAGCAACCAACAGCGAAATCGCCGTGATTAAAAACGCATACCAAAACGAACTTAGGGTCATCTGCAGATATACGGGCGTGAAAAACTTTTGATAGTTAACAAATGAAAAATTTCCTTCAATATCAAATAAAGAATAATAAACGACGAGCACTATAGGTGCCACTACGAACAGGAGCATCCACAGGAAATAGGGGATGGAGTATAAATGGCGGGTTAGCTTATTTTCCATCGCCAGAACCCTGCCCATCACTATATGCCTCTAACCGGCGGTCGAATTCTTCCTCTGTCTCCCCGTGACGCATGACATGAATCGCTTCCGGGTCAAAATAAAGCCCGATTTCATCGCCGACATTCGCCTTTTTGGTGGAATGGACGAGCCACTCATTTCCGTCCTTGTCGTAGCAGGAAAGCTCATAATGAACCCCGCGGAACAATTGCGAGTCAACGCGGACCTGAAGTTTACCGCGGTCCAAAGTGGTAATTTCCAAATCCTCCGGACGGATGACAACTTCAATGGGTTCATTTTCGTTAAAGCCTTCGTCGACACAATCAAACTGCTTGCCCGTAAATTCAACCAGATGATCCCGGAGCATGACTCCGTCGACAATATTGGACTCACCAATAAAATCAGCAACGAAGCGATTGATCGGCTCATCGTATATATCGGTCGGTGTACCGCTTTGCTGAATGATCCCTTTGTTAAGAACAAAAATTTCATCGGACATCGCCAACGCTTCTTCTTGATCATGGGTAACAAAAATAAAGGTAATCCCAAGCCGGCGCTGCAGCTCACGAAGTTCATACTGCATTTCAGTGCGCAATTTTAAGTCTAGTGCCGAAAGCGGCTCATCAAGCAGGATGACTTCCGGTTCGTTCACAATTGCCCTCGCAATCGCTACCCGTTGCTTCTGCCCGCCGGACATCTCCCTAATTTCGCGTGTTTCATATCCCTGAAGGTTAACAAAGCTCAATGCTTCTCGAACCTTTTTAGTTATTTCACTGTTTTTTAGCTTTTTTATACGTAAGCCGAAAGCGACATTTTCAAACACATTTAAATGGGGGAACAACGCATAATCTTGAAACACCGTGTTCATCTTGCGTTTATTGGCAGGTACATGATTGATTTTTTCTCCGTTAAAATAAATATCACCGTTTGAAGGTTCGGTAAATCCGGCAATTAATCGCAATATTGTTGTTTTACCACAACCTGAGGGACCAAGTAAGGTGTAAAATTTCCCTCGTTCTATTTCAAAACTAACATCTTGAAGTATGGGTGGATCGTTATCGTATTGCTTTGTTACATGGTTAAATTGAATAATGGTAGTATTTGGCACAAATAGCCACCCCCTTGTATTATTATCTATTCGTTCGATTCGGGAACAATTATACAGGTTCTGTCAAAAAATTCAATCGTAGTTTGCTTTTACATAAAAAAATGCCTCATTCCATACTTGGAATGAGGCATTTTTTAAATTATGCGTTGCTTTTGACAGGCTCGCTGTTTTTGAAAACAGTTTTGCGGATGAATGGAACCACCCAGCGGTCAAGACCGATACGGCCTGCGTTATAACCAGCAGTTAAAATGATGAAGCCAAGCAAGATGTCTGTTGGGTTATGAGATACGGTTCCGGCAAGGAAGAAAGAGAAGTTCATCACAAGGCCAAAGAACATGGCAGCAGTTGTTAAGCAGCCCAAAAGTAATCCTAAACCAATCAATGTTTCACCGACAGGTACAACAACGTTGAAGATATCTACGTTTGGAAGAGCGAAGCCTTTTAGGAATTCCACATACCAGCTGTAAACCATGGCACCGTCCGGACCTTTAACCGGGTTGGCAATAGCGCCTTTTAAAAATCCAGAAGCATCGAAGCCGCCGCTGGTTAATTTACCTAGACCTGCGGTAAACCAAGAGTATCCAAGATATAGACGTAACACTGTTAAAATACCAGCAGCAATTTTGTTTTCTCTTAACCAATTTGCAAACATTTGAAACATCTCCTTAGTATGTTAAATAAGTTATAAATAATTACCACGCTATTAATATAGCAAATTAATTTCATGTCGGGAGTAGTTTGTGCACTAATTCACATTTTTGTAAAAAAGTATTGAACAATTTGTTACAAGGCGACAGTTAATACAATTTTTTACAAAAAATTTTTTGAAAAAACCTTGCTAAAACTAACCATATTAGTTAATATAAAACTAACGATATTAGTTTTAGGGGGATGGGTAAAATGAGAATCATTCAAAACGGATATTTGTATCAGGTTACGTTTATGGCAAATGTGTTTCCGGTCAACTGCTATTTGGTCGAGGAAGAGGACGGATTAACCCTAATTGACGCGGCACTTGATTTTGGCAAAAAGGGAATCATTCAAGCGGCCCAAAAAATGGGAAAGTCGATTACCAAAATTGTGTTGACCCATGCCCATGAAGACCATGTCGGGGCACTAGATTCATTAAAAGAAATCCTGCCAAATGTCCAAGTTTACATCTCCGCACGAGACAGCCGGTTAATGTCCGGCGACCGCTCGCTTGATGCGCATGAGGAGCAAACTCCCATCAAAGGTGGAGTTCCCAAGAATCTAAAAACGAGGGCCGATGTTTTATTAAAGGAAGGGGACTTCGTTGGTTCGTTGAAGGCATTTGAGACTCCAGGTCATACACCAGGATCGATGTCATTTTTGGACACTCGGACAAATGCAGTCATTGCCGGAGATGCTTTTCAAACACGGGGAGGAATCGCCGTTTCAGGAGATATGATGTTATTTTTTCCATTCCCGGCCTTTGCCACATGGAGTAAAAAGGCGGCTTTAGCCAGCGCCAAGAAACTGGTGAATTTAAAACCGAGTCTATTGGCGGTCGGACATGGGGAGCTGGTTGAAAATCCATTCCATGCAATGACCACAGCGATTAAAAATTTGGAACAGAAAATGAAATAAAGGAGCTTAGTGATGTCACCTAGACCAAGATTTGCACTAGACTTAACAACGATACTAGAAGCGGCGGGGGAACTAGCCAACCAGCAGGGAATGCAGGAGGTTACCCTGGCGAACTTGGCTAAAAGGCTCAATATCCGCCCGCCTTCATTATATAATCATTTTGATGGGCTTCCAGGCTTACGAAAACACCTCGCTATCTATGGATTAAATAAACTGTATGAGGAAATGACACAAGCGGCCATTGGGGTATCCGGCACTGAGGCAATCCTTTCAATCAGCCGGGCATATGTTAATTTTGCAAGGAACTATCCAGGAATATACGAGGCAACCTTGATGGCCCCGAATCCGGAGGATGCCGATGTCCAGCAGGCAGGATCAAAGATTGTCGGCCTCTCCGTCCGGTTGTTGCAGGCATATCCATTGGAGGGAGATATGGCTTTACATGCCGTCCGGGGCTTACGCAGCATTTTACACGGATTTTCCTCATTAGAGCAAAGGGGTGGCTTCAAAATGGCGTTGGATTTGGATGAAAGCCTAGAAATAATCATTAAAGCGTTTATTGATGGAATCCGTAAGGGGAAATGATCCCTTACGGATTTTTTTCCAGAAGAAACAGGTTGATAAATTTGATATAATAAAGGAAATTTTTGATTTAAAGGGTGATGGTTATGCTGAAACAGGAGAGCTACGGTTTAATGCTCGATGTTGAGACTACCGGATTAGGGCCAACTAAGGATGAAGTCATTGAACTGGCCTTGAAGCTTTTTTCCTTCCGGTCGGATACCGGTGAAATTCTTGATATACTGGAAGAAGAGTCATTTTTACGTGAACCGCTTTCTGCCACGGCACGGAAGAACTATAACCAAGCGTTCCGTGTTCACGGCATTCCCTTTGATGATGTTAGAGGAAAAAGCTTTTATGATGGAAAAATTAAAACCTATTTTCACAGGGCAGAGGCGGTTTTTGCGCATAATGCATCATTTGACCGCAGTTTTCTTTTTCATATGTACCCGGAAGTAAACGATTTGAAGTGGTACTGCACAATGCGAAATGTCCCGTGGAAACAATACGGATTCCCAAATGGCAAGCTGCTTACGCTTCTGCAGGCACATGAGATTACTAGCTATCAAACACATAGAGCGATGGATGATATTACATACTTGATGGAATTGCTGAAAAAGGTGAGTCCAAAGGGAAATCTCTACCTTCAGGAGGTTCTTGACTACGGACCGATGCGAAAATATCAGCCTGCTGCTTCAAGGGCAAAAATGGGGTAATAGTTAAGTAAAAAAGCTCTGATGCACTAGTTGCAATCAGAGCTTTTTCTTTTATGAATGCGGCTTCCCTTCAGTAAACACCTGGAAGGTGACCCCGAATTTGTCCGTTACTGTGCCATAAGCTGGGCTAAAGAACGTTTCCTGGATCGGCATTTCCACTTGGCCTCCGTCCGAAAGCGCCTCGAACATTCTCCTTGCCTGCTCCGCATCGTTTGTGGTAATACAAATTGTTACTTGCGTTCCGGTTTGGTGCGGTTGTCCCGGGAATGTGTCAGAAAACATAATTTCAGACTCGCCGACCTTTATGGAAGCGTGACTGACACGGTCCTTGGCATCTGCAGGCAGCGGGAAATCCGGGTTTTCAGGCATTTCGCCAAAGGATTGCATAAACAGAACTTGGGCGTCCAACGCCTTCTCATAAAATTGGACTGCTTCCCGTGCGTTTCCATTCATCACTAAATAGGGTATTAATTTAACGGCCATCCAATATTCACTCCTTGAATTAAAATTATTAGCTAACGTTTTTAGAAATTGAAATCAACGCAGTTGCTATTATTAACCAATAATTACATTATAAAACAAGGAACGGGTGTTCGTAAACATTTTTTTGAAGTTAATGAGATGATGATTGGGAAAAAGTTGTAAAAGTGGGTTGTTTAGTGTAAAATTACACCAATCGAGTGGGTCCGTTCGTGCAAACTTTTAACGGGAGGAAGGTCCGTCTTGAAAAAAGGCATAATCAGTATACTATTGTTTAGTTTACTAAGTTTTCCCTACGTATTTATCGCGATGTTTCTTGATGTTTCACAAGGCTCAATGCTAGGGTACGGTATTATGGCCGTAATGAGCCTGATATTGGGTTACACCGCAAGGTATTTCGGCTTGGTACCAGTACTGGTGATTGGCAACCTGGTCTCATTGGTCATTTCCTATTATCTCAATACAACAATGGCCGGACACGAAAAATGGGGCTGGTACTTCAAACCCCTCACATCCCAACAACTGCTAATCGTTGTAAGTATCCTAAACCTAATCCCCCAAATCCTTGGACTAACCATCCACCGAAACCAAAAAGATAAACCCAAAAAGGCAAGGATCTAATCCCTTGCCTTTTCCTCATTATGGGGTAATTTTTAGGTGTCCACCTGAGGAGTACAAATGTCCACGAGTGGTGCCTGACACCATTTAGGTTGACACCATTTATTTAAATGTACCGATGTATTTGGATTGCGGCCGGTAAATGGTGTTGTTTTCGGCTTGTTCGAGGATGTGTGCCGTCCAGCCGACGATCCTGCTTGCGGTGAAGGTTGGTGTGAATAGGTCTGCTTCCATGTGGATGGCTTTCATGATGGCGGCAGCGTAGAACTCTACATTTGTATAAAGGGACCGTCCGGGTTTTAGTTCTTCCAACACCTTAACAGCGGTTTTCTCTGTCTCCATTGCAAGGTCGAGCCATTCATCTTGACCAACTAGTTCCTGCAATTTGGCCTTTAAGGCAATGGCGCGGGGGTCATGAGTTTTGTAGACTCGATGGCCAAAGCCCATTAATCTTTCTCCCCTAAACAATTTATTCTTCATTACCATTTCGGCGTCGCCAACTGCCACAACCTCATCCAACAGTTCAATAACCCCTGAAGGAGCTCCGCCATGAAGCGGCCCTTTCATGGTTCCAATTGCCGAAGTGACAGCAGAAACCATATCGGATTCAGTCGATGCGGTCACCCGTGCGGAAAAGGTGGAGGCGTTCATTCCGTGTTCAAGAGTCAGGATCATATACGTTTCTAGAGCTTCCACATGTGCTGTTAAAGGGTTGGTGCCGTTAAGCATGTAAAGGTAATTGGCGACATGGTCCAACTCATCCGAAGGCCGGATAAACTCTTTTCCTTCCAACTGTCTTTTCCGATAGGCGATAATGGTCGGCGCAAGGGCGGTAATCCGAATCGCCTGTGAAACTGTCGGCTTCCAGCCATAGTCAGAGTCAAAGTTTCCGGCTTCTGCTGAAATGGCTGTTCTTATGACACTCATTAGGTCCATGGCATGCGGGAGTAGGTCGATTAATTTTTTCATATAATCCGGAAGCTGCCTGTGACTCTTTAACTCTGCTTTCAGGGAACTTAACTGTAGTTCATCCGGTAAATAGCCAAACCAGAGAAGATAGGTAACCTCTTCAAAAGAAAGGCTTTTGGTGAGACTTCCGACATCATATCCCCGATATATTAGCTGTCCATTTTCACCATCAATATGGCTGATTAACGTTTCAGCAGCAACAATTCCCTTTAACCCCTTTTGAATCATAAAAAATCTCCCCTTTCCTTATTTAGTAATAGTTTATAAAATAAATGTAATTAAGAAAATTAAATTATTTTAAATTGATTGATTACTATTTTTAATAAGGAGGAGAGTATGGAGTTCCAATGGCTTAACACGTTTATTACGGCTGCCAGTTGCGGGAATTTTCGCAGGACGGCGGAAATCCTTTATATTTCACAGCCATCTGTCACCGTCCATATTAAACAATTGGAACAAGAGCTTGGGATTCCGTTGTTTGACCGGGATGGGAAAAAAGTAAAACTGACCGAGGCGGGGAGGAGGTACCTGGTCCATGCAAAAAAACTGCTTGAGGTCTATCAGAGCGGGCTTGAGGACATTCAGTCATTTAGTCAGGGGTATACAACGCAATTTTCGATTGCCATTTCACCGTTGATTGCGGATACGATTCTGCCATATGTCCTAAGAAGCTATACGAACCAGCATCCAGAAGTGGAAATTTCGATAAAAATTATTGAATCCGTGGGAATTGAACAAGCAGTATTGGAAGAAGAGGTCGATATTGGGTTATCTTGCTTAAACAGCACTGATCCTGAATTGATTAGCAGACTATTATACAATGACCGGGTGATCCTGATTGCGCCGCACGACGGACGCGATTCTGAAACGGCTCCGCCGTTGGATGAAGAAGAGGTATTAACATCCAACTACCTGTTAACACATAATCATCCAGGTTACTGGGATGGCCTTTGCCACGCCATAAAAAGTAAATACCCTAGTGTGCGAATGATGAAAGTATCCCAAGTTCACATCACGAAAAGATTCATTGTCGAGGGTTTGGGAGTCTCGTTTCTACCGACATCAACTGTCAGAAGAGAGCTGCTGGAAGGAAGGCTATTGGAGGTAGATTGCCATACGATTCAATTGCCCGAAGCCAACACCTACGCCATCATGAAATACGACCACACCAAACAAAAAGAATTCCTCGAATTTATCTCAAACTATCGAATTTAATCAACGGTGGCATCAATGGTGTCAGGCACCACCCGTGGACAAATGTCCGTGTGGGGTGGACACTTTCGGCGGTCGGTGCCTGAACCAAAACAGTCTTATTTCAACTTTGTTAGGTATCTTTCGGTTACGATGTTGCGGTGGTGGATTTCGTGGCCAGCGATGATGTAGGCGATGGCGCGGGCGGTGACCTCAAGGTTGTTTGCGTTCCCGACGTTGGCCCATGCTGCCTCAGGCATATTTTCGATTAATGATATGGTTGCTTTTCTGACGGCGATGAAATCGGCAAGGATGTTTTTCAATGGCAAGTCACTCATTTGTGCTCCGGCGATATATTCATTTTCATCAAAGCCAGCTAACGGAGTCTTGTCGCCGCGGCCGACTCGAAGCAGGCGATAGCTCATAATTCTCTCGGTATCCGCCATGTGGCAAAGAACTTCTTTCATGCTCCATTTGCCAGGTTCATAACGAAAATGTTCGTCTGGCTCGGAAATCCCTTCGAACAACGAAATCACCTTTTCCAGGTTATCTTTTAGAATCGATAAAATATCCCCTTGGGGAACCAACCCGACATATGGAACATAATAATCTGGAAACTCATGGTTATTCGGACGCTGCAGCATGCTAAAAACTCCCTTCCATCCTTTTTTTACTATTAATACTATTTCAATTTTAGTATCTTTTTCCTCTAAATACCAATAAAGTGAAACTTCAATCAGTGGGGTTTTTTCCCCACTGATTGTTAGTTGAACCAATCGGACATTTAGGGGCAGTTAGTCCTACCTATACTTCTTGGTTTTTTGCATATTTAGGTGGGGCTTACTGCCCGTTAATGTGGGATAAAAAAGCTGCTGCCCGGTTCAAAGACCCAAGCAACAGCTTTTGAAAAACTATTTAAACATTCTATCGAAACGAACACGCTTGTTAATGAAGTACATCACTGGCATACCGACAGCCATTACGACGAACTCACCCGCAGCGGTTGTAAGCCATGTAAACATAAATGGCAGGTCAAAGGCCAAATGCAGTTCAAGCGCAATCAAGAACATCGTAAATGTAAATACCACAGTGTTCACAATCATCCGAGCCCAAAGACCCTTAATAAACTTGGCACTCATCATCGTTATCAATAAGGCAATTAACGACTGGCCGACACCAAAGATAAGGTCATAGGCCTTCATTGGCGAAAAGAATAAATTGGTTAAAAATACCCCTAAAATAATCCCGTAAAGGTACTTTTTGTTGAAAACGATCAAGTGGTTGAACATTTCCGAAACCCGGAACTGTACCTGTGTAAACCCGAACGGCTGGATTAACGCCGAAACGGCGATGTACAAGGCGGCCACGATTCCGTTGACAACAATTTCCTTCACTCTGCTGCCCGATTGCCCGGCGGCAGCAACACCTGTACCGGCACCCATTTGCGCCAGCGGCTTTGTTGTGTTTTCCATATTCACTTCTCCTTAGTTTTTTATAGTGGGAGGTTCTCGAACCACTCTATAATACTTACAAACTAATATATTAATATAAACGGCCAGCTTGGTCAATGACACTTTTTTGAAAAATATTGAAACTCGCGCGCCATACTAACGTATATAATAGAAAAATAATAGGGGGCGGGCAGATGTACGAATACAAATTTGAAAAAATAGAATTAAGCAAGTTAAGTGGGAAACCGAAAGAAAGCTATCATGAAGTCATTCAACAGAATGCGAGGAAAGGCTGGAGGCTGGTGCAAATTTTTGCGCCCGGGGTCGGAGCTTACGGTTCCGCCGCCTATTACGAAGCCATTTTTGAAAAAAGAATTGACTAAATACAAGAGGTGAGGCCGAAAAAACAGCCTCACCTTCTATTAATTATGTACCTCGCTCATTAATGCATGAACGTTGTTTTCGGTGTCTTTGAAAAACGTCATCCATGTTTCGGTTTGTCCCATTTTCGCAACAACGTGGGGTTCACCGACGAATTCAACGCCCTTTTCCATCATCTTTTCATAGCTTTCCTTAATATTTTCTACTTGAAAATAAACGACGGAGCTTGGATGGGCAAACTGCTCCTTTTCCGGAAGGCTCAGGAGAAGACGCAGACCGTTACAGTCGAAAAAAGCCATTGTATCCGTACTAAACAGCAGCGGCAGCTCGAGCTTCTCTTTGTAAAATTGAATGGATCTTTCTACATCTTTTACGGGTACCCCAATTTGTCCAACCTTTTGAATATTTGTCATAATCCTCCTCCTTTCCAAGTTAATCATAGAATACTGGGGGAATTGTTGCAATTTTTGAAAAATCATTCGTTCATGTTACAGTGAAGTAAAAGAAGGGGGTACGTCATGCTTCATCATCTTGAAATCAATGTTTCAAATCTAAATAAAACGATCGAATTCTGGGAATGGTTATTAACTGAATTGGGTTACCAGCAATACCAGCAGTGGGATTTCGGCATCAGTTGGAAGTACGGTGAAACCTATCTTGTTTTTGTACAAGCAGAGGAACGGTTCATGGACCCTCCATACCATCGCCGAAGGGTTGGGTTAAATCATCTTGCCTTTCATGTAGAATCGAGGGAACAGGTTGATGCAATGACTGAAAAATTAAAGGAGAAGGGTTTGCGTATTCTCTATTCAGACAAACACCCGTATGCAGGCGGCCAGCATCATTATGCCGTATTTTTTGAAGACCCCGACCGAATAAAGGTCGAGTTGGTGGCACCGTGAAAAATATAAGTATTTTAAAGTAAAAGGAAGGAGAAATCTGCATGAGTTTAGTTGAAATTATTGTTTTAAATGACGAGGATGCACGTGCGGCGGAAGCGCATGGGGCGGACAGGCTTGAATTGGTTTCGGCAATCGGCGAAGGAGGGTTGACTCCAAGCTACGGTATCATCAAAACCGTTGTAAAGAGTGTCAAGATTCCGGTAATGGTGATGATCAGGCCGCATAGTTATTCTTTTACATATCGGGGACAAGAGTGGGCTGCGATATGTGAGGATATCAAAATTGCCCAGGAACTTGGGGCTGCAGGAATCGTTTTCGGTGCAACCACGGAAACGGGAACGCTGGATAGTGACCTGCTTGGCATGGTGCTCGAGGAAAGCAAAGGACTGTCGGTTACGTTTCATCGCGCGATTGATGTTGGAAACACACAGGGGATTTACCGTTCTTTATGTGAGGGGCCTTTTCGGGTGGATCGGGTGTTAACATCAGGGGGAAGGCCGACCGCAATTGAGGGTGCTGATACGATAAAAAGCATGATGCAGATTGGAGCGGCAAGCGCTCATGCGCCAATTATTATGCCTGGTTCGGGATTGACAGGCGAAAATATTGGTGAGTTACATAAGGATCTGCAAGCCTTAGAATACCATTTCGGCTCGGCAGTCCGGTTCGAAGGAAGTTTCCTTAAGCCCATTAATGGAAAGGTAATTGAAAAAGTAAAGGATGTAGTAATTTAAAATCGATACCCAGAACGATGGGAATTTGTGTAATTCAGCAATGAGTGTGATTTATATCACAAAACACCATCCGACAAATCTTTATAATATTTTATTACAGGGGAAAATAAACAAGGGATGGTGAGCAATTTGGATATTTCATTTAAATCACTTTATACAGAAATCGGCGGGCAGGAAACGATTAATAAACTGGTCGACGCCTTTTACCCGCGCGTCTATGCGGATCCTGAATTGGCTCCATTATTTGAAGGGGACATGGAAGAAATTAAACGCAAGCAACGGATGTTCCTGCCGCAATTCTTGGGCGGCCCGGCACTGTACAGCCAGGAGTTCGGACCTCCGGCGATGCAGCAGCGTCATCTGCCATTTGAAGTGACGCCAAGAAGAGCCCAGTGCTGGCTTCGCTGCATGAAAGAAGCATTTCGAGAAATCGGTCTTGACCAGACTCCGGCGGGCCAAGTTTTCTACGATCGCCTGACCCAAGTAGCCGGAATAATGGTAAACAGTTCCGATAAAGAAGATTAATATAGGGACCCATCTCAAACGAGATGGGTCCTTTTCTTATCTAGAGCAAAAAAGGACCTCGTCTTAATAAGAAAGGTCCGGACTCTGATTATCTTTTTACAAGATTGAGAGATTGAGTGCTTTCACGTGGAACCAGATGATGAATCACATTGATATGGGGGGCAATGTGCTCCTCACCTTTGCAAAGTTTAATCAGATTTCTTGTTGCTGTCATTCCGATCTCAACTGCAGAATATTCAACCGTCGACAATGAAGGGCGTACCAACTTCGTTATTTCAAGACCGTCAAAACCAAATACCGAGATATCTTCCGGAACTCGATAGCCATTGTCGCTCAGATAGTTGATGGCCCCGATTGCCATCGAATCCGTCGAACAAAAAACGGCAGTCGGTAAAGTATTTTGCTCCAATAGGGATGCCATTGCTTTCCCTCCACCTTCTATTGAAAAATCACTATCTGCAACTAACCGTTCATCGAATGGTATACCGGCATCCGCCAATGCATTCTTGTACCCCGTAAATCGATCCTCCCTAATAGATTTCCCATTTGTTCCTCGAATCATGGCAATTTGCCTATGTCCATTTAAAATTAGATATGTTACTGCTTCATAAGAGGCAGTAAGGTTGTCAACATGTACAGATGGAATTGAAGGGATGGAAGAAATTTGCCCAGCAAGCACAACTGGGATAATATTTTTCCTGGTAATCTCTGTATATTGTTCATCCCATTGATTTCCCATAAAAATGATACCTTGAACAGATAAGACATTGCTGAATAAATCAATATAATGCATTTCATTTTCCCGGGTACTGTCGGTCAAACCAATTACAGTGTCATATCCATAAATTTTGCAAACACGGTTAATTCCTAAAATTAAATCATCAAGCACTGTATTGCTGTGCTGCGGGCAAATCACCCCGATTAAAAGCCGTTCTTGTTGCAAAACCAGGTTCTGGGCAACAAAGGGAAGATAATTTGTTTCCTTTAGAACATCCAATACCCGCTTGCGGATTTCCTCGTTAACAGGCTTGCTATTATTAAGTACCCTTGAGACGGTTGATGTGGATACACCCGCCATTTTGGCAATTTCCTTAAGCGTAATTTTCATAGAGACACTTCCTTATAAAAACTAGAGTAAAAGTAGTAAACTTTTAAAAAATAAATATATTGACCTAGGAAATATTCTGTCATATAATCTGCTTGTAAGCAAGAAATTTTCCTAATTGGAAACGCTTTTTTAAAAAGGAGATGAGTAAATGGGGATCAAAGGATTTATGAAGAAATCAGCAGCTATTGGCGTTGCGGCCGCTTTAACACTTTCATTGGCTGCATGTAGCGGAAAATCAAGTAATGAATCAACAGGTTCAAAAGATGGCAAGGTTAATATCATCGTAACAAATGCTAAAGGTGAGATTGACGCACAGTTCAAACAAGCAGCAAAGGATTTTATGAAAGCGAATCCAGAAGTTAAAATTGAAGTAAACTCGACTGCCGTTGGGGATACACTGAATGTTTTCGATAAACTGACGTCTTCTGGGAAAACGGTTACACTGGCCATGTTTGAACCGTATGCTGCCTTACATAAATACAAAGATGTCGGCATCGACCTTTCAGACAAGAAATGGAATGAAGAAACAGACGTAGCACTTAAAAACGCCGATGGCAAAGTGGTTGGCTTCCCATTTGCAGTAGAAGGCATGGGGTTAGTATACAATCAACAAGTAGTGGAAAAAGCAGTGGGTGGAAACTTTGACCCATTCTCCATTAATACAAGAGATAAATTTAAAGATCTATTAGATAAGATTAAAGCATCCGGCGTTGAGTACCCAGTCGCTTATCAGACAGAAGCATGGTCTGTGGGTAACCACTATAGTTCATTATTCTTAAATCAGTCTGAAAATCCTACTACTCTTGCTGATCAATTAGCTGCCGGCAAAGAAGATCTTGCCAAGAATGACGTATGGAATGGCTACTATGACACTATGGAACTATTAGCTTCCAAAGAATATAACAAATTTGGTGACCGCCCGATCGGCCAATACTATGATGCAGCACATGTAGCTGTTGGTAAAGGCGAATCTGCTATTCTATTCAACGGTAACTGGGCATTTGATTCACTGAAGGCCCTTGAAGGCTCCAAGTTCGGATTTATGCCAGTTCCTGTTGACAACAATGCTGACAATGAACTGAACAATAAAATCGCTGCTGGCCCTACTCAAGTATTTGTGATCAATAAAAAGGCATCAAAAGAGCAGCAGGAAGCAGCTGAGAAATTCCTTGAATGGCTAGTATATGATGAAGCAGGACAAGATTTCGTCGTAAATAAGGCTCAAATCATTTCTGCATTCAAGAACAATCCAAACAAAGTGACAAATCCGCTTGGTGTTGCAATTGGTAACGCAATTGAGAAAGGCAAGACAATGCCGTTCACTACTAACTATATCAATGCTTCCGAGTGGTCTACAACAGTCGGACCTGAGGTTCAAAAATTTATTGCAAAAGAATCTAAGAGAGCCGATTTGGCAAAATTCGTTGAGGAAAACTTTAAAAAGCAAAAGTAATTCCTAAACTGATTTTAACATGAGAAAACCACTAGAGTGGGCGGGGAGTGAGGATCTCGCCCACTTGTTTTTAATTTTAGGACAGGATGTGAAATAAATGAAGCGTGGAAGCAAATTGGCCGACTGGGGCAATTCTCTGTTATTCCTGGGACCGACAACGTTATTTTTTGCGATGACAGTCATCATTCCTTTCCTGTATGGAATTTACCTGACGCTTTTCAAAATGGATAACCCAACTGACCCAATGGTGTTTTCCGGAATATATAATTATCTTAATGCGATGGATGATAAGGATTTCTGGGAATCACTTTGGCTGACGCTTAAGTTCGTATTTGCCACTGTCTTTTTTGTGAATATGGTAGGTTTTGGGTTGGCTTACCTGGTTACTTCGGGTATGAAAATTCAAAACTCACTAAGGACCGCCTATTTTACTCCAAACTTAATCGGTGGATTGCTGCTAGGTTATATCTGGCAATTTATATTTGTCCAATCCTTACCGGCAATCGGGGGAAAAATGGGGATTAGATGGCTGGAGCTTGGTTGGCTGGGTGATCCGGATATGGCTTTCTGGGCGCTTGTCATCGTTACGATTTGGCAAACCTCCGGCTATATGATGATTATTTTCATTGCCGGATTAATCAGTATTCCGAAGGACCTAATTGAAGCATCCACCATTGATGGCGCAGGTCCTTTAAGAAGATTATTTAATGTAACGCTTCCGTTAATGGTGCCATCCTTTGTTGTCACCGTCTTCTTATCACTGAAAAATGCATTTATGGTTTATGACTTGAACTTTGCCCTGACAAAAGGCGGCCCGTTCGACAGCACCAAGATGGTTTCGATGCATGTTGTAAATAAAGCCTTTGTTGAATCGAATTATGGCACTGGTCAAGCTGAGGCCATCATTTTATTCGTTATTGTTGCTGTTGTTACCGGTTTTCAGGTTTATTCCAGCAAGAAAATGGAGGTTGAGGCATAATGGCAAAACGGAAAATAATGACTTCCATCTTCACTTACGTCATTGCGATCATAGCCTTAATTTGCTTTATATTTCCCTTCTATTTGCTGATCATTAACTCGTTTAAAAGTAATGGGGAAATCTTGGTCTCTCCGTTTTCTTTACCTACAAGTTGGGATTTCTCGCAATTTGCTGATGTCATAGAGAAGATGAATTTTGCCGTTACATTTAAAAACACATTCCTAATTACAACAATCAGTACGATTTTAATTGTATTTTTTTCCGCAATGTCGGCTTATCACCTTGTAAGAAAACCATCCAAATATAATAAAATATTTTTCACCATATTAGTTGCCTCCATGGTCATTCCGTTCCAATCGTTAATGATTCCGCTTATGCATATTTATGGGGCAAAGCTTCAGGTGATTGATGTCATACCGATTCCGTTGTTAATTGCCTTTTATATTGGTTTTGGCAGTGCGCTTTCGATTTTTATGTTTCATGGGTTTATTAAATCCATCCCGCTTGAGATTGAAGAAGCGGCCAGGATTGATGGATGCAGCACATTACAAACGTTTTTCCTGATTGTTCTTCCAATGCTCAAGCCAATAACCGTTACGATTGCGATTCTCAATGTCTTATGGATCTGGAATGATTACTTGCTTCCTTCCTTAGTACTTAATAATGAAAATGTATATACAATGCCTGTTCAAATGAAGGTTTTTAACGGAACCTATATGAATAACTGGGAATTGTTAATTCCAGCCATTTTAATGACAATCGTTCCAATCTTAATTATGTACATGATTGGTCAGAAGCAAATTATTAAGGGTGTCATGCAAGGTTCAATCAAATAATAGGATTGTAGGATAAAGAAGAAGCCGGTAATGCAGATGTTCAGTTAAAACCGTATGCTGGATTTTTAATAGGTTGTGTAAAGTGCAAAAAAGTTAATGAGAGGTGCGGTATGACAAAAAAATGGTGGAAAGAAGCAGTCGCCTATCAAGTGTATCCCCGCAGTTTTATGGATAGCAATGGGGATGGTATCGGGGATTTAAAAGGAGTAACGAGCAAATTAGATTATCTAAAAGAATTGGGGATCGACGTCATCTGGTTATCTCCAATGTATAAATCACCTAACGATGATAATGGCTACGACATTTCCGACTATCAAGATATTATGGATGAATTCGGGACGATGGCAGATTTTGATGAACTGCTTCAGGAAGTTCATAAGCGTGGGATGAAAATAATCCTCGACCTTGTCATCAATCATACGAGTGATGAACATCAGTGGTTTATTGAGTCGCGTTCTTCCAAAGACAACCCAAAGCGCGATTGGTATATTTGGCGGGATGGGAAAAATGGCAAAGAACCGAACAACTGGGAATCGATTTTTAACGGTCCTGCTTGGAAATATGATGAAGAGACAGATCAATATTTCATGCATATTTTTTCCGCGAAACAGCCCGATTTGAATTGGGAAAATCCTGAGGTAAGGAATGCCTTATATGATATGGTCAATTGGTGGCTTGATAAGGGGATTGACGGGTTCCGTGTTGATGCCATTTCTCATATTAAAAAGGAACCAGGCTTCCCGGATATGCCGAACCCGGAGGGCTTTGATTATGTTCCTTGCTTTCCTTACATGATGAATGTGGACGGCATTGATGATTACCTAACCGAGCTTTCAAAAAAGACTTTCAAGAAGCGAGATGTGATGACAGTCGGTGAAGCGAACGGAGTCGGCATTAATGACGTTGATAAATGGGTCAACGAAGAAAACGGCTATTTTAATATGATTTTTCAATTTGAATTCCTTAAACTTTGGGAGAAAGATGGCGATGGCTCAGTCGACATCCGCAAGCTCAAAAAGAACCTGACGAAATGGCAGCTTGGGCTTGAAGGGAGAGGCTGGAATGCACTCTATATTGAGAATCATGACCAGACCCGCCGGGTGTCGAGTTGGGGGGATGATCAGCTATTTTGGAAGGAAAGCGCCAAAATGCTGGGAGCTCTTTATTTCCTAATGAAAGGAACGCCCTTTATCTATCAGGGCCAGGAAATCGGGATGACCAACGTTCAGTTCCCTTCCATTGAGGATTACAATGATGTCGGCATGGTCAATTACTATAAGATTGAAACGGCGAAAGGGCGTCCACACACTGAAGTGATAAAGGTCATCTGGGAATCAGGACGTGACAATTCCCGTACCCCGATGCAATGGGATGCTGGAAATATGGCCGGATTTACAACGGCCGATCGCACTTGGATGAAAGTGAATCCTAATTATCGGAAAATTAATGTGGCAGCACAATTAAACGATTCGGATTCGATCTTATCTTTTTATAAAAAATTGATTCGCCTGCGCAAAGAAAACCCGCTATTTGTGTATGGTACATACGAATTGCTATTGCCTAATCATCCAAGGCTTTTCGTGTATACCCGGACAATGGGCGGTAAAAAGGCGATTGTCATCAATAACTTCAGCAAAAAGCCAGCAAGATTCAAGGTGCCATCTTGTGTGTCCTTTTCTGCTTCTGAACTCATTCTTAACAACTATGATGTTAAGGATCGTAAATTAAGAAAAGAATTCACGCTGAAGCCTTTTGAAACAAGAGTATATCTTCTGAAATAAGAAAAGACGATTCGGGAATCCCGAATCGTCTTTTTGGTGAATCGGATAAACGATACAATATTTATCATATTCAATTGGAATGAGAGCGCTTTCTTAAAGTATTTTTCAGCTAATTGTCGAATTCATCGGTTTCTGATATCTTTAAATAAAAAATTAAATCTACCAATCCATAAGGAGAACGGAGAAATAGGATGAGAAGGACTTTTACAAACTACCGGGAACTGGCAATCCTCATATTTTGTCTGCTCTTTTTTTCAGAAATATTGGGTATAGTAGGAACCCGTCTCTTTCCCACTTTACCATATATAAATTTGATTAGCTTAATGATCCTTTTTATAACGATTCCGATTTTGGTTTACGTCTTAAAAGACTTAAATAAAAAAGAAGAGGCGCATAAACATGATAAGCAAAGATTAAGAAATATTTATGACACCCTCGATGTTGCCATTTGGTCACATGATCTGAAGACAAATGCGCTATTCATTACACAGGGAATTGAAAAATTATACGGGTACTCGTCGGAGGATTTTTATCACGACAAAACACTGTGGAAAAAAGTTATTTACCCTGATGACATGCAAGTGATTGCTGAAAGAGAAGAACGCCTAGCCGAGGGCGAAGCTGTCACCAGTGAGTACCGGATTATACGGCCTGGCGGCGAGGTGCGCTGGATTCTGGACCGCGGTTTTCCGACAATGGATGACAATGGCAAAATGGTGTTTTTTAATAGTGTTTTGTTTGATAATACGGATCGAAAAGAGAGTGAAGGCAGATATCGAAGTTTAGTAGAAATGTCACCAGATATTATTGCAGTCGTCAGCCTGCAGAAGGTAGAGTATATTAACGAAGCGGGCTGGAAGCTGATGGGGGCCACCTCCCATAAGGAAATAATCGGACAATCTCCGTTAAGGTTTGTACCATTACGAATCGTCCAGAAAATTCGCACCAAGGTGGGAACCTTAAATAATCCCAGACAAGAAAGAGTCAGCATTGAATTTCAAGTGAAACGGCTCGATGGTAAAACGATTGATGTGGAGATGGCCTCGACACCCATCCTTTATGAAGGCAGATTTGCGGTGCAAATTGTCGGAAGGGACATCACCGATCGAAAAGAAGCGGAAAAAACAATTAAAACGATGGCCTACTACGATACCCTTACAGGTTTGCCCAATCGCAACAGCTTTAAAAAGCATTTAAATGATGTCTTGACCTTTCAAAAAGATAAAATGCTTGCCGTTCTATTTTTGGACCTGGATAGATTTAAAATTATTAATGATACGAAAGGACATACCGTAGGAGATCTTATTCTTCAAAAGGTAGCCCATCGTCTGGAACTGACTATTCGAAATGACGGGTTCGTCTCTCGGCAGGGCGGCGATGAATTTATTATTTTACTAGGTGACACAAGCAAGGAAAAAGTAAGGGATAAGTGTCGCCAGATTTTAAATCAGTTTGCGAAGCCTTTTGAAGTGGAGGGCCAGGAATTTTTTGTGACAACCAGCATTGGCATCAGTCTCTATCCGGATGATGGGATAGATGAAGAATCATTAATTAAATTTGCGGATACGGCCATGTACCAGGCAAAAGAGCGGGGGAAAAATAATTATCAATTTTATTCCTCCAATTTAAATGGGGTGTCGGTCCGTAAAATGGAGCTAGAAACCTGCTTAAGGAAAGCTTTGGAGAAGAACCAATTTTTGCTTCATTATCAGCCCCAGGTGTCCCTAAAAACAGGGGAAATCGTCGGCATTGAGGCGCTGATTCGCTGGCAGCAACCGGAAAGCGGCTTTATTTCACCGGCAGAATTCATTCCGCTTGCCGAGGAAACAGGTTTGATTGTTCCGATTGGAAAATGGGTTTTGCGTGAGGCATGCAAACAAAGGAAAGCATGGAGCGATGCTGGGATTCCTGACTTTCCAATCGCGGTCAATGTCTCAGTCCGTCAATTTGAAGATGAAGATTTTATTCACTATATCTCTAGTGTTTTAAATGAATTTACACTTGATGCCAGTATGCTGGAATTGGAGATTACAGAAAGTATTATGCAAAACCTGGAGAGATCCTTCGTTATCCTTAATGAATTGAAGGAACTTGGCATCCTACTGTCAATTGATGATTTCGGTACAGGGTATTCCTCGTTAAGTTACCTGAACTACTTGCCGATTAATAGAATAAAAATTGATAAATCGTTTGTGAATGAAATATCCAATCGCTCCAGCCAAGGGGCCTTGGTCAAAACCATCATTGATATGGGCTTGAATCTGAACTTTGGTGTGGTGGCTGAAGGAATTGAGACAGAGCAACAACTTGAGTTTTTAAAGAAAAACGCATGTGATACAGGACAAGGCTATTTCTTTAGCAGGCCGCTGCCTGCCGATGAAGTGGGGGCGATGCTGGAAAAACAAAAAACTGGTATGCCGAGCTAATCGGAATACCAGTTTTTTTCTTGATCCTTCGCGGAGTCCCCTGTGGAACACATCGTTGATTTTGCCATTTGTTTCATTGACCCCATTTCATGTTGATGGTTAAGGTACAGCAGTTGTTTGGATGTGCTTGGGTTGTTTGTGTGCCAAGAATAAAGTTTACCCCTGTGGGCGTAAATTGGGTTATGACCGGAATTTTTAGGCCGGTAGTTTTTATCAGGCGGTCGACTTCCGCATTATTTCCTTGCTGGGCAGCGGTCATGATTCTTCTTGCGAATGAAATATCTCCCAGTCGATCTAACAATAAACTCCCTTGCGCCATTAACAGACGAAATGATTTCACGGAGCTTTCAAATATTTTAATATCGACTGGCGGATAAGCCCGCGGCGGGACATATGGGCCTATGGTATAAACGGGGTAAAACTGGCTGGGAGGAAGTACCGGGTAATGAGGGGTATAATACATAAGAACGCTCCTTCCATAAATAAAAAAACACACCGCAATATACGGTATGTATTTCCGGGATAGTTGGTTCCGAAAGTGAAACAGGGACAGTTCACGTGCATGTTTTTACGCACAGAACGGCCCCTGTATAACTAATTAATATTTATAATCCCGCTTGAGACATCCAGGTTGATAGTATGCTTTCCTGACCCATGTTTTCCACTGATCATCTCTCTATTCTGCACTTTATCCTTTAACGGCAGGTCGCAGGAGATCTTACCGCTGCTCACTTCACCATTTAAGGTGAAATCGGCATCGTCTGGCAAATCCAAATCAACAAGCCCAGAGCTAATATCCATTTTAATGCTGTCGGTCAACTGCTCAACTTGAACCGCTAGCCTTCCGGAACTGACATCGGCTGCAATTCCGCCTGAATAGTGGTCGATATCAAGATTCCCCGAGCTGACATCAAAGATACCTTTTTCTGTTTTAATAGAATTCATATTGACATTACCAGATGAAACGTCCTGATAAAGCTCTTTCACCTCAAGATTGCGAAGATTCATATTACCTGAACCTATATCTAAGGTTAATTTTTCTAATTTCATTGGTTTATTTTTGGAGGCACCGGAAAAATTCAAATTCCCTGAGCCAAGGTCAATCCACATATCCTGATCATAATCTTCCGGAATGTATATTTTTAGATTGCTTTTTTGGCTGCCCCAGTTAAACCAATTAAACCATTTGCTTTTTAAGCGAACCTCTACTTCGTCACCATTTTCTTTAACTGTCAGCTTTTGCTTTCCTTCATATTCCGCCCGTAAATTCTTCCGGTCTTCTGGAATGATCGTAGTGCTGACACTACCCACATCCACCTTGATTACTTCCGTATTATTGGTAATGGCCGCTTCATCATTTTTATTGCCGTTTCCACCTAATACATCCAGCACATTGGATTGATTAAAGACAATATATAGGCCAGTAATGACTAATAAAAGAATTAAAATTCGCTTCATTTTTCCCCATCCCCTTTTCTTCCTTACATCTTCTATATTTAGAATAAGAAATCCTTTGTTTTTTCGCGATGTACCAGGGGATTAATTTTGACTAAGGCTTGAGATGTATTTATGCTTTTCCGTGCGTGAAATAGTTTAACTATAATTGCATGGAAAGTTGTGATATCTTTTTTAGTGTAGTAATTAGGTTGTTTTGGAAAGAAGGAATTCCACAATGAACGAAATGGAACAAAGAGGCAGTGCCGCTTTATCGGGGATACAGGGAATCCAATGGGCGATTTTTATGTTAACCAATGTGATTGCTGTCCCGGTGGTGGTGGGCGCCGCCTTTCAAATGTCCCCGGCGGAAATTGCAGGCTTCATGGAAAGAATGCTGTTGATTTCCGGTGCGGCTACATTAATTCAAATCTTCTTCGGCCATCGCCTTCAAGTGGTCGAGGGTGCCGCCGGGATGTGGTGGGCGATTTTTATCCTGCTTGGGACCATGAGCGCCCCCGGTGAACACGGACAACTGCTGCAACAATTAGAAATGGGACTTATCATTTCCGGAATCTTTCTGGCTATCCTCGGCTTTTTGCCGATTATTGAAAAAGTCCGCAATCTGTTTACTCCAATCGTGACAGGTGTTTATTTAATTTTACTTGTCAGTCAGCTGAGCGGTTCATTTTTCAAAAGCATTCTCGGTGTGACTGCGACTGGCCAGTTGAATGGAAAAATTGCGTTCATTTGTTTCGTTGAAATCTTGATCATCCTAGTGATTTCTTTAAAGACCAATGGCCTATTAAAAAGCATGGGGCCCTTTTTTGGCATTATTGTTGGCTGGTTGTTGTTTTATTGGCTGGGACTCATTCATCCCGGAAAAACTTACGAGCCGTCAAGCTGGTTTTCGGTACCAAAGCCGCTTAGCTGGGGTATACCGGAGTTTGATGCGGGAATCATCCTGACCTCGATCATCACCTCCATTGTGCTGATTTCAAATGTTATAGCCAGTATCTTGGTGGTCGGAATTGCGCTGGAAAAAGAAATTAAGCCGGTTCAATACCAAAAGGGGATTTTCGGCAATGGAGTCAACTTGGTTTTATCCGGGTTGTTTTCGGTTGTTGGGGTTGTTCCCTTGTCCGTATCGGCAGGATTTATTACGACAACCGGGATTAAAGCGAAACGCCCAGTGATCATTGGAGCCCTGATGATGATTGTCATTGCCTTTTTTCCATATATTTCCGGATTTTTGGCTGTCATGCCATTAGAAGTTGCCTATGCGTCCTTGTTTATTCCTTTTTCACAAATGCTTGGCTTCGGTATACGCGATTTAATGGGACAGGAGCCTTCCCAACGCAATTTATTGGTCATCGGCCTTTCATTGATGGTTGGCATTGGCCTGATGTTCCTGCCTCCGGAAAGCTTTGAATCGGTGGTGCCATGGCTGCGCAATATCGTGGCTAATGGCTTAATCGTTGGCTTAGTGCTGTGTCTTCTGCTTGAACATGTCATTTTTCGCAGAAAAATCTCTTTACCATGATGTGGAGAGATTTTTTTGCATAGAAAGTGTGGATTAGAGGAAACTAATATATTGACATGAAACCAAATGGTTTTATATAATTCAGAATGTGAAACCAAAAGGTTTTGTATTTTTAATAGGAAAGTAGGAGAACAAATGGTAAATACACTGGAAGATATCAAAAAATCTGTTGTCATCGAGGCACCCATTCAAAAAGTATGGGACCAGGTTTCCACCGCTGAAGGGATTGCCGCATGGTTCATGCCAAATGATTTCAAACCGGAAGTCGGCCATGAATTCCATTTGCAGTCACCATTTGGTCCATCCCCATGCAAGGTAACGGAATTGGACCCGCCCAATAAACTTTCGTTTAATTGGGATACCGAAGGCTGGTTTGCTTCGTTTATTTTGAAAGACTTGGGCGGCAAGACCGAATTCACGTTGATCCACGGAGGCTGGAAAGCAGCTGATGAAATCATCGGCAAAGCCGGGCAGAAGTCCTCTGTCATTCGGGAAACAATGTCAGGCGGCTGGGAAGGCATCGTGCAAAAATTAAAACGGATCGTGGAGGGCTAAGTGTCCGCATCAGCTCAAAAACATGATGTTTTTCAAGCGATTGCTGACCCGACACGGCGAGAGGTATTAAAGCTTCTTGCCGAAAAAGAACTGCCGATTTCCGAAATCACTTCACATTTTTCGATTAGCCGCACGGCCATCGCTAAGCATCTGCAAGTTCTCTCTGAAGCGGAATTGGTCCGCGGCCGCAAACAGGGCAGGGAAAAAATCTATCAGCTTCAGCTGGAACCGTTAAAGGAATTGAAACAATTCTACGACCAGTTCTGGACCAACAGGCTGTCCGTGTTGAAACATATCATGGAAAATCCGGGGGAATCCAGCTTGAGAGTAATCGAATCCGAGAAAAGTCAAGATTAACGAGGGCCACATGGTGGTCCTTTTTTGATGGGATTTGTGATACACTTTTTAGTAAAAAGGGGTCGACATCTTTGAATATTATAGACTTGCATTGTGATGTACTTCTAAAGCTTTGGGAGGCCAAAGGGGAGTTGCGGTTTGCCGATGCGCCGGAACTGCAGGCGAATAAGACTCGATTGCAGCAGGGAAATGTTAAAGTCCAATTCTTTGCCATTTTTATCGAGCCATATCTCAATTCAGATCAAAAATTCCAGGTGGCGCTGGAGCAGGTTGATTATTTTTACAAGGAAGTCCTCGGTAAAAATCCTGACATGGTGCATATCAAGGAATGGTCAGAAATTGACAACCTTAAAATTGGCCAGATTGGGGCGGTGTTAACACTTGAAGGTGTCGATGCAATCGGCAATGATTTAACGAAGCTTGAAACACTATATCGCCTTGGAGTTCGATTAGTCGGGCTGACTTGGAATTTTGCCAACTTGGCTGCAGACGGTGCTGGGGAGCCGCGCGGCGGCGGACTGACCCTGTTCGGAAAAGAAGTCGTGAAATTAAATAACAAGAATCAGGTCCTGACCGATGTTTCACACTTGAGTGACAAGGCGTTTTGGGATGTAATGGAACTGGCACAGTACCCGATTGCCAGTCATTCAAACGCCAGGGCACTCTGCAACAGTCCACGTAATTTAACCGATGAAATGGCAAAAGTGATGTTTAAAAAAGGCGGGATGATTCATGTTGTCTATCATCCGCCGTTTATTAAAGAATCCGGGGAAGTAACCATTACTGACCTCGTGAAGCATATTGATCACTTTTGTTCTTTGGGTGGGGTGAAGCAGATTGGCTTGGGATCGGATTTTGATGGGATTTCCCAATTTGTCATCAACCTGGAGGACGCGTCAAAAACGCAAAATCTCATCAATGAGCTTTTAAAATACTACTCCGAGGATGAAGTTAGAGGCTTTGCTTCTGAAAACTTCCTTTATCACAGGACGGGGGTGAAACGATGAAGGCGAGAGAACTGGGAATCAAAGTCGGAAGGCTGCCGGTTGGGGTGAAAAATTGCATTACCGATGTTCGCGGTGTGATGGTCGGTCATGTGACGCTGGATTTTTCGATAGGTGAAACGGGTGAAGACTATGCTTGCACGGGTGTGACGGCGATCCTTCCGCATAACGGCAATATCTTTAAAGAAAAGGTGACAGCGGCAAGCTATGTCATTAATGGCTTTGGAAAAACAACCGGGCTAGTCCAGGTTAACGAATTGGGAGTCCTAGAGTCGCCAATCATGCTGACCAATACCTTTGGCGTGCCTGCGGTAACCCAAGGGACATTGGCTTACATGCTTGATCTGAATCCGGAAATTGGCGATACGACCGGAACCATCAATGTGGTGGTCGGCGAATGTAATGACGGCCACCTCAATTCTATTCGCTTGTTTCCGGTCAAGCCGGAACATGCTATTGAGGCGATTAACAAGGCCACGAACGGGCAAGCAGAAGAAGGAGCGGTCGGGGCCGGTAAAGGGATGGTTTGTTTTGGTTATAAAGGTGGTATCGGCTCTTCATCACGTGTGGTGGAAGGTTACACAGTTGGCTGTCTTGTTTTAAGCAATTTTGGGAAACAGGAAGAGTTTCGGGCGTTTCAGTATGAAGGCGAGGGGGGGCTCTCGGAAACGTCAGACGGTTCGATTATGATTGTGTTGGCAACAGATGCTCCGTTAAGTGACAGGCAGCTGCTTCGAGTTTCCAAACGCTGCGGTATTGGTCTTGGCAGAACCGGAAGCCATTTTGGCCACGGCAGCGGCGATATTGTCATTTCTTTTTCAACGGCCCAAAGAATCGCCCATTTTTCAGAGGAGATGACGGAAACGCGGATCCAGCTGCGTGAAGACCACCCGCTTATGAATGAATTATTTGCAGCGGCGGCAGAAGCGGCCGAGGAAGCGATTCTTAATTCACTATCACAGGCGGTCACTACCAAAGGAAGGGCGGGGCGGGTAGTTAACGCCCTTGATTTTACGAAAGCGAGATAAGGACTATGTATTTAACATTAAAAGAAACAGCGGAATATCTTAATATGCCAGAAGCGACAGTAGAAAAACTAATTCAGCAGAAGAAAATCCGCGCTCTTTACGACGGTATCGAGTATTTAATTTATAAAGATCAATTTAACACCCATCTAAGACAAATGGAAAAATACAAACAACTCGTCGAAGAAATCCTGAACGAACCAATCCCGGAAGACCTCGATGTGAAAGACGAAGATTAATTGCCAAGCGGATGAGAAACACATAGTGTATACAAAATTTTACAATTTGTCCATCTGGAGTGGACAAATTCGGTAATTTGTCTTTTTCTGGTGCCTGACACCAATCTTTATTTTCCAAGAAACAGGTGATTGTATGAGCAATATTTTTTTAAAGCGAATTTATGAGCCGTATGATGAGATGGATGGATGCAGGGTTTTGGTGGATCGTGTTTGGCCGCGGGGCATTTCGAAGGAGTCTGCCAAGCTGCAGTATTGGTTTAAGGACATTGCTCCAAGCCCGGAATTGAGGAAATGGTTCTGTCATAAGCCTGAACTGTTCCCAGAATTTCGCAGTCGCTATCTTGAAGAACTCCGATCCGACGATCAAAAGCAAAACCTGATGAGACAAGTCCTCGAAACTGCAGCCAATGAGCAGGTAACGCTATTATACGGGGCAAAGGATCCAGTATATAATCATGCTGTCGTTTTGCATGAAGAGCTGATGAATCGAATTAACGGAGAAAGTCTGTGAAAAAGCATTATTACCTATTTTCGATGGCACTGCTATTATTGCTGGTTATTACGGGATGCACAAAAGATGAGGAAAAACCTGCAGTAGAAAAAGTAGAATTAACAATTTCGGCTGCGGCCAGTTTACAGGCAGCGCTAAATGAAATAAAAGATGACTTCGAAAAGGAACATCCCAATATAAAAATTAACTATAATTTTGGCGCGTCAGGAGCGCTGCAACAGCAAATTTCTCAAGGTGCGCCTGTCGACTTATTCTTTTCCGCCACAGAGGATAAATTTGATCAACTGGTGAGAGACGGCCTAATTGACAAGGACAATAGTGTTGATCTTGTCGGTAATGAACTCGTTCTGGTGGTGCCGAAGGGTTCGGCGAAAGGGATCAAGACACTTGCAGACATCACTAAAGCAGACAAGATTTCACTTGGAACCCCAGAATCGGTCCCCGCGGGAAAATACGCGAAGCAAACACTAGAAAACTTGAAGGTTTGGGAAAACATTGAATCCAAAGTAATCTATGCCAAGGATGTCCGTCAGGTGCTGACCTATGTAGAAACCGGAAACGTCGATGCAGGATTCGTTTATAAAACGGATGCGCTTATGTCCAAAAAGGTGGAGGTGGTCGCAACCGCCGCAGAGAATACCCACGAACCGATTATTTATCCGGTAGGCGTGATTAAGGAAACCGCCCACCCAAAGGAAGCGCAACTATTTTTCGATTATCTGCAAACGGAAAAATCGCTGAAGATCTTAAAAAAGTATGGTTTTATAGAAATCTAAAAGAAATCAAAAAAAGAGCCTAGCCCGTCGGGAAGGCTCTTTCCTATATTACATACAAAAACACACTCAAGAAATGCGCCAGGCTGCCAAGCATGATAAAAATGTGGAAAATTTCATGGAAGCCCCAATGCTTGAATTTTAAGAACTTTGGTTTTGCCCCGTAAATCACGCCGCCAACTGTGTAGAAGACTCCACCTAGTACCAAAAGGAACAAGCCCACCGGATTCAAACTGCCTGCAAGCGGTGAGAAAACGAAAACAACCATCCAGCCCATGGCGATATAAAGAGCGGTTGAAATCCACCGTGGGCAATGGAACCAAACCATTTTAAACACAACTCCGCAGACCGCAATTCCGGAAATGATGGAAAACAGAATGGCACCCGTTTTTCCATTCAAACTGATAAAGCAAAATGGAGTATAGGTACCGGCAATCAGGATAAAGATCATTGAATGGTCAAGCCGTCTCAGAAAAGCAATCACCTTATCCTTTGCCATTACCATGTGATAAGTGGCCGATGCGGAATAAAGTAAAATCATGCTAATCCCAAAAATGATGACAGCTGTAATGGCTAATGGTGATGGTGTGGTCATTGATGCTTTGATGACCATCGCCAGCAGTCCTACAAATGACAAAATTGCTCCAATTAAATGTGTGAGACCGTTGATAGGTTCGCGGATATAAGCGTTCATAATGAATCCCTCCTGTTACAACATGTAGTTTTAATAACTACATATAATGATACGAGTGTATCTTCATCTAGTCAATGCCTTTTCCATCAGGTATAATAAAAACATTAGTAAATGAACGGGGTTTTACAAATGGAAAAAATCAACCAAATCATCGAGGGGATAAACCTGGAGGCGAATTTGGCAATAGAGGATATCCCAAAGATTGATTTATATATGGATCAAGTCATTCAATTGTTTGAAAGCAAGTTTGCGGACTCTAGACGAAATGACGAGGAAAAAGTCCTGACCAAGACGATGATTAACAACTATGCAAAGGGAAAGCTGATGTTTCCGATAAAAAATAAAAAATATTCGAGGGAACATCTGATGTTAATCAGCTTAATCTACCAATTAAAAGGGGCCCTTTCTATCAATGATATTAAAACAACGCTTGATGGTTTGAATAAAAGAGTTGTTAAAGAGGATATCGATTTGGATTCTTTTTATCAAAGCTACTTGAATATTACTGAAAAAGATGTCGACGATTTTAAGCAAGATATCAATAGAAGGGTAGAGGAAGTGAAGAAAGAAATCACTGATGGACAAAGTGGCCAGTCGCCATACCTTGAACAGGTGCTGATGATTGCCTCACTTGTGCATATGGGGAATTTGTATCGGAAAGTAGCAGAGCGGCTTGTTGATGAAATCATCATTGAAAAAGAAGAAAAGCGCCATAGATAATATAGTCTATGGCGCTTTTTTTAAACGAAAAAGGTGAAAATTTTTTTCAGAATTATTGATTGAGGGGGAAATAATTTACGTTATCGATTAATTGTGATATATTCTGTTTGAAAGCGTTTAATACCAAGACAACTTATTCAGTTAAGGAGCAAAAGAAATGATAGCAGATCATATAGGCAATTTTGAACTATATAAAGGAATAACCGAAAGAGTTAATCGTGCGGTTCAATACATTCAGAACCACGATTTTGCAGGACTCCAAACAGGTACGCATGAAGTGGAAGGGGATGAAATTTTCTTCAACTTAATCGAGTATGTAACAAAAGATCAGGAGGAACGTTTCTGGGAATCTCACAAAAAATATCTCGATCTTCACTATATTCTTGAGGGTTCCGAATTTATTGCCCGTGAGCAATTTGACAAAATGACTGTAACAAAGGAATACGATGAACAGGACGACTATTACTTGCTTGAAGGCAAGGTGCAATCCAAGGTAAAGCTGGAACAAGGCGACTTTATGTTGTTGTTTCCGGATGATGTTCATATGACGGGCATCAAAGTGGACGATCCGGAAAAGGTTAGAAAAGTGGTTTTTAAAATACTTATTTAGGATGTGCAGTACAAATGATTAAAGACATCATGACAACAGATGTATTGGTTGTTGGCAGCGGTATTGCCGGTCTTAAAGTGAGCATGGAACTGGCCAAGGCCGGAAAAAATATCATTATGTCAACCAAAACACAACTGTGTTCCGGTTCAAGTTTTTTTCCGTTAAAGGCCTCATTAGGAACACAAGTTACTAAAAATGAAGAAGATAAGGCCGTGTTTTTAGAGGATATTGACGCCGTCAGCCATAATATGCAAGACCGAGAAATGGCGAAAATCTACATTGATGAGATACAGGACAGGGTCGAGGAGTATCCCGAAATCGGGATTGAGCCTTATAAGCTTTCCGATGACCGCAAAGCCTGTTTTGCCAATCATGGCAGAACGATATACATGCTGAAGGACTGGGACAAAATCAGGACAAATGTGACAGAAATAATGGAAAACTACCCTAATATTTCCTTAATGGAAAGAACGGCGGTCGTTTCTCTACTTAAAGAGAATGATAGAATATGCGGTGCCATCCTTTTGAATCGGGATAATGATTTCATCATGATTAACTGTAAAGCCGTTGTCCTTGCTACTGGTGGGTTTGGAAATATTTACAAGCATAATCTGAATCCAAATGATGTCGATGGTTCCGGGCATATTCTTGCGCTTGAAGCAGGAGCTAGCCTGGTGAATATGGAGTTCATTCAGTTCATACCCGGCTTTACCTCGCCAAAATATAAGACATTATGGGGCGAGCATACCTTAAATTATTGCAAAGACTTTGTCGATGACAAAGGAAAAAGCATATTGGATAAAGTGCTTCCGGAAGGAATGTCGAAGGAGGACTGCTTTAAGGTCCGCAGCACCCATGGGCCATTCACAAACTCCTTGCCATCTAAATATTTTGATATCGCGATGATGAAAGAAATTTTCAGAACGAATAGTGAAGATGGATTCGAGCTGATCTATGATTCCGAAATCTACCAGAATAATAGTGATTTCTATACCATTTATTTAAATTGGCTAGATGAACGCGGAATCAACCTGATCAGGGATACGATGAAAATTGCTCCGTTTGCCCATGCCAGCAACGGCGGCGTCAAAGTGGACAGCCATGGCCGGACAGGTGTCCCGGGGCTTTATGCAATCGGGGAATTGGCTGGAGGTATTGAGGGTGCTAACAGACTCGGAGGAAATTCTACCGGGGCGTGTATGGTATTTGGAAAAAGAGCGGCACAGGATTGTCTCCAATACCTAGAGGGAGTCAATCTGGAAAAAATCAATTCACAGCAAGAGACTGCAACATTGTCTCAAGCGATTCAATCCTTTTCGGCACAAACCAATGATTCCATAACACCACATGAAGTGCTGGATGCTGTAAGAGAAATAATGTGGTTCAATGGCAATGTCATTCGTGATGAAAAAAATCTTCAGGCTGCTTTGGAAAAAATAGAGAGATTGAAGTCCTCTTTTAACATGGAGTTTTTCATAAATAATGTCAAAGAAAGAAAAAGTGCCTTCAAGGCAAGAAACTTTTTGGTCCTTTCGAGCCTGTTGCTTAAGGCCATGCAAGAAAGAAGGGAAAGCAGGGGGGCACATTACCGTGAAGACTATCCAGCCGAGGATGAATTTTATAACAGAAGATTATTCATTTCACTACGTAATGGGGAAATGAACCTTGATTTTGAAGCAAGGTAAAATTGGCATGGGATTTTCAAAAAAGGTGAAGAATTTTTTCAGGAAATCAAAAAAAGAAGAAAATTATTTACATAGTTAGATTACTATGATATATTTTTATTGTAAACGGTAACATTACTATCACTCAGGTGGGGAAGACATATGAATCTAGAAAAATTTAAAGGTATTATTCCGGCATTTTATGCTTGCTATGATGATGCAGGAGAAGTATCAGAAGACAGAACAAAGGATCTTTGTAACTACCTTTACGAAAAAGGGGTAAAGGGTCTTTATGTAGGTGGAAGCTCAGGCGAATGTATTTACCAAAACCTTGAGGAAAGAAAAGCAACGTTAAAATATGTTGCCGAAGCGGTTAAAGGCAAGCTTACGTTAATTGCTCATGTGGGTGCGCCGTCTACGAGGGAAAGCGTTATTTTAGCCAAGCATGCAGCAGAGTTGGGATATGATGCATTATCTGCCATTCCTCCAATCTACTTTAAGCTTCCGGACAGCTCAGTAATCAAGTATTGGACGGAAATCATGGATTCAACAGAATTGCCATTTATTATATACAATATCCCGCAGACAACAGGATACAATCTGTCGCTTTCGACTTTTAACAAGTTAATTGAGAACAAGAAAGTAATCGGCGTTAAGAACTCTTCAATGCCAGTTATGGATATTGAACGGTTTAAGGCAGCGGCCGGAGAAGATTTTATTGTCTTTAATGGTCCGGATGAACAGTATGTTTCCGGAAGATTAATCGGTGCTGACAGCGGGATTGGCGGGACATACGCAGCTATGCCGGAACTGCTTTTAAAAGCAGAAGAGTTTGTGGCAACCGGCAATTTTGAACTAGCAAGGAACATTCAAAGGGATATTAACGATATTATTATTGCTTTATGTTCTTTGAACGGCCATATGTATTCCACGATTAAGGAACTTCTCAAATTACGCGGCGTCAATATCGGAAGCGTAAGAGGGCCGCTTGAGCCTGTGACAGGCGACGACCTAAACAAGGTAAAAGAAATTAAGGATATGATTGATAACGCCATTCGCAAATACGGGATGTAACACTATGAAAAAAAGAATCGTTTGTTTCGGAGATTCTAATACATGGGGTTTCGATGCCAAAACATTGGAAAGATTTCCGGAAGGTGTCAGATGGACAAGCCTCCTGGCCGAGCGTTTGGGTGAAGAGTTTCAAGTGGTGGAAGAGGGACTTTCAGGCCGGACTGCTGTAGTGGATGATCCTTTATTCGAAGGGTTAAATGGATTGAATTATATTCATCCCTGTTTGATGAGCCATGCGCCGCTCGAACTGGTCATCATCATGCTTGGTACAAATGATACGAAGGAAAGGTTTCATTTAACTTCGTATAACATTGCACAAGGGATCGCCAGAATCTCGCAAAAAGCAAAGGCCACAACCGCAGGCATAAAGGGAGCTAGTCCAATAGTTTTGGTGGTTGCCCCGCCTCCAATCGGTAAAGAGTATTTTGAAACCGAAGTGGGAAAATCAATGGGAAAAGATTGTGACCTTAAGTCAGCGGAGCTATCATCACACTTGAAAGGCCTAATGCAAATACAAAATACGGAATTCCTCGATACCAAGGGGATTGTCCCGATGAATACGATTGATTATATGCATCTTGATGAGGAAGGTCACAGGCTTCTTGCCGAGCTTGTCTTCAATAAAATAAAAAATATTTTATCAAGGGAGAGAAACGTATGTTAAAAAAGCGTTTTCTATCAACCGCTTTAACCGGTGTTCTGGCACTTTCAGCTTTATTAGCTGGATGTTCAGATAAAGATTCAGGTAAACCTGCAGCAGGTTCCAAAGACAAAACTGTAGAATTATCCCTGATGTTAACACCACAGTGGAAAGGTGTTATGGATGCAAATGAAAAAGGGGCTGACTATGATAGCTTCTTCAAATATGCTGCGGAGAAATTCTCAAAGCAATATAAGGAATATGATGTAAAAGTTAATGTTGAAGTCATCGCCAGTGACCAACGTGATGAGCTGTTAAACGTTAAATTAAACGGCGGCACTCCTCCGGATATCTTCTTTGAAAATACATTTGCTATGGGTGACTACGCACATCGCGGTGCTTTAGTTCCATTAAATGATATTGTGGATGATACTGCCAAGAAAGATATTGATCAAAATTATTGGGAAAGTGTCACTTTCGGTAAGGACATTTACTTCTATCCATTCTCTCATATGCCAGGAACATTAGCCTATAATGCTGAGATGTTCAAGGCTGCCGGACTTGAGGAGTATATCGGCGGTGAGAATGAAATCAAGACTTGGACTTTAGATGAATACGAAACAATTTTAAACAAGCTTAAGAACGATTTACCAAAAGACAAATATTCAAATGCTTATCCAATGGGACTTTATGCCCTTAATAACCAAGGTGACACTTGGAACCTTGCTTATTTAAGAATGTTTGGCAATAAATTCTTTGATAAAAAAGGCAATATCGTGCTTGATGATGCAAAGGGTGCTAAAGCGGCTGAATGGTTAAAGAAAACGTATGATGCCGGCTTAACAAACCCAGGTGCCGAATCTGTTTCTTCTAATGACGTGCTAGCTATGTTTAAGAACCAAAAGATTGCGATCGCCTTTACGAACTCTGTTTTATTTAACAACACGAAGGCGGAAATGAATGAAGGAAAAGCACCAAAGTTTGATATCAGACTTGCTAACATTCCATCTGAAAGCGGCGACCCGTTAACATTCACATATGTTTCCGGCGCAGCAGTATTTAACACTCAAGACGAAACTAGAATCAAAGTAAGTAAGGATTTCGTAAAGTTCTTCTCCACTGACCCTGAGTTAGTTAAAGCATCAAAAAATGGTGTACCTGTAAGAACTTCAGTAGCGGATGAGTTCAAGGCAGACAACCCATTATTCGAAGCTTATGATAAAAATGCTCCATATTTGTTTAACTTTACAGGCAGTGTTCCTGGTTACAGCCAGTTAAGACAGGTTCTGTACCCTGAACTACAAGCTATTTTTACAGGTCAAAAATCACCTGAACAGGCGATGAAAGATTATCAGAAGAATGGTAACCAAATCATCAAAGAGGCAAAAGAGAACTCTGTGATTAAATAGCCTTTAGGTTAAAACATCAAAATTAAAGCCCCGGCATTGGGGCTTTAATTTTAGAAAGGTTAAGGATTCTTATGAAGTTTAACAAACATGCTTTAAAAGAAAATATGACAGGGTACCTGTTTATTGCTCCACAGCTCATCCTGTTCTTGGTATTCCTCGTTTATCCTATTATTGAAGGAATCCGGTTAAGCTTATACAGGATTAATTATACAAATGAAGTCTTTGTCGGTTTTGAAAACTATCAAAAATTATTCCAAAACCCGGTTTTTGTAAAATCCACTCTTAATACAGTTGTCTTTGTTGTTTTTATCGTGGCCTTAACGGTTGCATTTGCCATGTTCGTATCTGCGGCTGTGTTTGATAAAAACGCGAAATATGTCTCGTTTATTAGAGGAAGCTATTACATCCCAGTTATGGTTTCAATGGTCGTCATGAGTATGGTCTGGAGCTTTTTATTAAACCCGGCCAATGGTCTTATTCCTTATATCGCCAAACAAATGGAAATGTCATCTGTCAACTTCCTGGGTAATCCCAAAACGGTTTTACCTGTCATCATTTTTGTAACTTTTGCCACTAACGTTGGTCAAGCGATCATACTTTATATAGCGTCAATGATTGGGGTTCCGAAGGAATTATTTGAAGCGGCAGAAGTCGATGGCGCCAGCCGTACGACCATCATTTTCAAAATCTTAATTCCTTTGGTAAAGCCTACAACCATTTATATCATCATTATGAATATTATTGCTGTATTAAAAATATTCGTTGTTATCCAACTCTTAACTGGCGGCGGACCAAACAATGCATCAACAACACTTATGTACTTCTTATATAATAACGCCTTTAAGTTTAATCAGCTTGGTATTGCTTCTGCTGTCGGTGTCATTATGTTCTTAATTACATTAGTGCTATCGGTTCCACAATTAAGAGCAATGTTTAAAAAGGATTGAGGTGACATAGCATGTCTAAAAATAAAAATAAAAGAAAAAGAGAAACGGTTGACGTAGTAGCAAACGTGATAATTCTTTTCTTTGCAATCTTAAACCTATTTCCGCTTTACTGGCTATTTACCAGTTCATTAAAAAACAGTTCGGATGTTATCAAAATGCCGCCGGATTGGTTCCCAAAAACGATATCCTTCGACAACTATGTCGATGTGTTCCAAAACCAGCCGGCATTGCAGTGGACATTTAATAGTATTATTGTATCACTTGTTTCAACTGTCGCGGTTATCGTATTCAGTTCCATGGCAGCCTATGCTTTTTCAAAGCTTCATTTTAAAGGGAAAAATGTAATCTATATTATCTTTATTTCTAGTTTAATGATCCCAAAAGAGGTTATGATTGTTCCTTTGTTCAGAATTATTCAAGACTTGGGTATGGTCAATTCTCTAAATGGTATGATTTGGCCGAACGTCGCAACTGCTTTTGGAGTATTCTTGCTTAAAGGGTTCTTCGATTCAATCCCTGATTCTTTACGAGAAGCTGCCAAAATGGATGGTGCAGGGGAGTTTTATACCTTCTATAAAATTATTATGCCAATTGTAAAACCAGGTATTGGTGCATTATTTATTCTAAACTTTGTTCAGGTATGGAATGATTACCTATGGCAGCTAGTTGTTGGACAGAGTGAAGAATCCAAAACATTAATGGTTGGTATTGCATCGTTAATGCAGGACCTAAATCCAAACTTTGCCTATAAGATGGCAGGAGCTACTGTTGCAGCAATTCCGATGCTCGTAATATTTATCTGCTTCCAAAAATATTTTACTAAAGGCTTAGCAATTGGGGCAGAAAAGGGATAAAATTTAACTTGGAGATGCTTTAAATGGATCATAAGGATAAAATTTTCGAACAGCTTAGAGGAAAGTTAATTGTTTCGTGCCAGGCACTTCCTGAGGAGCCGTTGCACAGCCCATATATTATGGGAAGAATGGCGTATGCGGCTAAACTTGGAGGGGCAAGCGGCATTCGTGCCAATAGTGTCGAAGACATAAGGGAAATCAAGAAGACGGTTGATTTGCCGATCATTGGAATCATTAAGCGTGTCTATGAAGGATCTGATGTGTTTATCACACCTACAATGGAGGAAATTGATCTTCTTTATCGAGAAGGTGTCGATATCATTGCACTAGATGCAACCAATAGAATCAGGCCTGACGGCAAGACGATCGAAGAAGTTTTTCCGCTAATAAGAGAAAAATATAAAGATCAACTCTTTATGGCCGATTGTTCCACTTTTGAAGAAGGAAAGAAGGCCTATGAACTTGGCTTTGACTGTGTGGGGTCAACGCTGAGCGGTTATACGGCATACACAAAAGGAAAAGCATTGCCAGATACCGATATGCTTAGTAAATTAGTTAGTGAGCTACCGGTACCGGTTATTGCCGAGGGCGGTATTTGGACCCCTGACGCATTAAAGACTGTTTTCGACCTAGGCGTTTATACAGCTGTGGTAGGCACGGCGATTACAAGACCTATGGAAATTACGAAAAGATTTGTCAACGCTATCCAATAATGGAGAAAATTTTTTTCAGAACTAAATCCCTCGAGTTTCTCGTGGGATTTAGTTCTCCTAACGTGTAAAAGCAGAGGGTGAATAAAGTGAAAATATTAGCAGTCGATATTGGAGGGACTTCGATTAAGCTTTGTCTCTCTAATGAAGCAGGAAAAATCGATGTATTTAAAGAATATGATACTGAAAGTAAAAAGGGCGGGCCATATATAGTAGAAAAGCTGATCGAGATTATATCAGATTTTAGTGGATATGATGCGATTGGGATCAGCACCGCCGGTCAGGTTGACAGCGATGAAGGGTATATCATTTATGCCAATGAAAATATCCCTGACTATACCGGGACAAGATTAAAAGCGATTTTTGAGGAAAAATTTCATGTTCCTGTTAAAGTGGAAAATGATGTAAATGCAGCGGCGTTGGGTGAAAAGTACTTTGGTGCCGGCCGGGAGTTTACTGATTTTCTTTGCTTGACATATGGAACTGGGATTGGCGGAGCGATTATCGTTGATTCAAAGGTTTACAAAGGAGCTAAGGGGGTTGCCGGAGAATTCGGCCATATCATTACCCATCCCCAAGGCAATGACTGCAATTGCGGCGGGCATGGCTGTTATGAAACCTATGCTTCCACAACTGCCCTGGTAAGAAAGGCATTAGAAATTGACCCGGAATGCACAAATGGCAAGGTTATTTTTGAGAAAATTAAACAAGGGAATACCGCTTTATTAAATGTGCTTAACGCATGGGTAGAGGAAGCAGCGCTTGGGTTGGCTTCATTAATTCACATTTTTAACCCTCCTGCCATTATTGTGGGCGGCGGGGTCATGGAGCAAGATTTTCTGGTAGAAAAGGTTTCTGCTAAAGTGAAAGAATTAATTATGGAAAGCTTTTCTGAAGTGAAAATAATGAAAGCTTCGTTAGGAAATAAAGCTGGAATGTTAGGGGCAGTTTCACTTCATTTGCGAAGTGAGAATTAGAAGGGGTGCAACATGGCAAATGTAGATATTTTTTCACTCATTCGTTCAAGATACAATGCATTTACGAATACGGAAAAAAAAGTTGCAGATTACATCCTGGAACATACAAAGGATGTTCTATATATGTCGATTACCGACCTTGCGGATGCCTGCAATGTGGGTGAGTCGAGTGTTTTTAGGTTTTGTAAGACTATGAATCTTAAAGGGTATCAGGAATTTAAAATCGTATTGGCCCACAGCATATCACAAGGTGAAGGCACTCCTCAGCTTTCTGGGGAGATTACGATGCAGGATTCCGTCGAGGAGCTGTCTTCGAAGATTTTAACCACAACGGTTAGCGCCTTAACGGAGACCCGGAACCTATTAAATGAAAAGGATATCTCAAAGGCAATCGATTATATGATTGCAGCAGATAGAATTCATTTTTTTGGAGTGGGAGCATCGCTTATGACGGCTATGGAAGCCAAGAATAAGTTTATACGTATTACCAATAAAACGGAATGCTCGCTTGATTCACATCTCCAAATAATGTCGGCTGCGCTGATGACGCCGAAGGATGTTGCGGTGTTAATTTCTTATTCAGGATCAACGAAGGATACTATTGATGTCGCAAAGGTCGTTAAAGAGCGGGGAGCAAAAATCATTTCTATCACACGGTTCGCCAAGTCGCCATTAACCAGTTATGCCGACATCACATTGCTCTGCGGGGCCAATGAAGGTCCGCTCCAAGGCGGCAGTTTAACAGCAAAAATTTCACAGCTTTACCTTCTGGACCTTTTATATGTGGAGTATTTTAAAAGGACCTTCAATCAATCGGCACACAACAAAGAATTGACTGCCAATTCGGTTATTGAAAAAATGCTTTAATCAGAATGATGAAAGGAGCCTGCTCCTGCAATCTAATTAACCAAGATTGCAGGAGCAGGCTCCTTTTTCTCGACATACATTTAAGAAACTAGATGCCAATTTATTCAATTTCCATATTATGAACCCCTTTGCCTACTAAAAATTTTGCAGACTTGGAATGATCCATTGCAACGTTTTTCAGTTTTACATCATCAGCCTTATTTTGGCCTCCGAACACTTTAATCCCCGCTCCGGCAGTTTTAAAATTTTTTATAGAAACATTCTGCAGTACAACCTTTCTTGCCCGATATTGTATCGCCGCCACCGGGTTGCCTTTGTAATCATAATCCAGGTCTCCGATTAAGGTAAAATGATTGATGACGACATTATTATAGGCGGAAACAACCAGACCCCGCGGTGCCGATCCTTTATAAAGGTCTGTAAAAACCGGTGCAATCGAGGCTAAGTTTACCGCGATAATATTATAAGCCGACTTTGATTCGGCATCGGTGCTCTTGTGGTGGCCGATATGGCGAAAGTTGTATGATCGGTTATCATTCAAGGAAATATGCCCGACAATGATCACGTTTGAGGCCGCTGATGAATTCTGATGGGCCTTTATCTCAATGCCGCCAAAGCATCTGGCCGTTGAATTATTGACGAGCACCACATTCCTGGAACCGTCGTCGACCTCAATCCCGTTCGAATTTGAAAAACCTTTTTTATGGGCGCGACCACTCGGGTCGCACGTGTGACAGTTGGATATCAGGATATAATCGCTATGATGGGTGGTAATCCCGTCGTCACCGAAGCCATAGCCTGTCAAATTGTCGAGCCAAACGTACTTGCTGCCGCCGCGGGCACGATAGCCGTCCCCGGCATAATTGTACAGCGTTGATGTGATGTCAAAACCGTGCAGGCCCGGGTTGATGGCTTCAACCTCCTTTACCCAGCCATAAGTAACGTTGGCGTAAGTGAGACAGCTGGAATGATTGCCCCATGTGCTGGTTTTGGCCGCATCACCAAGGCGTTCGACATTCCAATTAAGGCTAAGCCCTTGGACCAGAATATGGTGGTTTCCGCGCCAATGGCTTGCGTTGGTAACAAGTCTTGTTCCCTTCGGTGCTTGATCATGCAGCCTGATGGTGGTAACCCCTTTTCCGGCACCAACAAGTTGAGTCCACGATGGGAGCCGGATTTCTTTCACAACATAAACACCTTGGGGCACAAGTACTTTTACCCTGCCGTTTCCAATTGCTCTTTGAAATGCTTTCGTACTGTCCGTTTTTCCATCCCCGATTGCACCGAAATCAGTTACATTGACTTCTTTAGCTATTTCAGTGGTAAGCAGATGAAATTCCCGGTCTAGCCTTGCCTTCCAGTCTGGATTCACAATGCCGGCAGAATCTACGGAAATCCTGGTTGGTTCCAAGACCTTTGAAGGCTGTGCCAAAAGCCGAAACAGTCTTTCAGCTGCTTTTTCCTTAAAAGGGAGCGGCCTAGTCGCGGGACTATTATGCAGGGGTGAAATGACCTTGGTCCTGCACTGCTCGAAAAGTTGCTGAGCTTCCAGGACAGCCGCTTTAAGGTCTAATTGTTTCTTGGTAATTTGCGAAAGCAGGTCAGCATTTTTACGCGGATCGTGTGTTTTCTTTAAATTCAGCATTGTTTTTCACCCCAAAAGAAGGTACCTAATAACAGTATTATAGCCTTCGGACATAATTTTTTTAATTGAAACATACGAAATCACGATTACCAGCAAGGATAACAAAATCCTAAAAACAAAAACAAAAACAAAGGATTAACAGGACTGGTGTAGAGTTCGGTCTTTTTTGGTTTGAATTCTGAATCTTTTGTGAACAGCTTTATCCGTAATGGGGAAATATCGTGCAATGAGTTAACATAAGAGTAGAAAAACAGAGAATATAACATCTTCAAAATTTTTTGAAGAGAGGTTTTTGTGATGAAAAGTCAAAAAACAGTCAGTATCCTTGTCCTGATCATTTCGGTTTTTTCCGTTGCTGCAACGTTGACTGCCATTCTATCCAAGCAAGGTCCAGGGGCATTCCAACACCAAACTATTTTCAAAGAAACTGTCAGCATTTACGGAAAAGGGCTTTATCAGCATGATTCCGTTGCAATGGCTTCACAGGCGATTGCCCAGGATTATGTCACCTTGATTTTAGGTGTTCCGCTACTGGTGCTTTCACTATTTTGGGCGAGAGAGAACTCGCTTAAGGGAAGATTACTACTAACCGGGACATTGGGCTATTTTTTCTATACCTATGCCTCGTATTCATTTCTTTCCATGTATAACCCGTTGTTCCTTGTTTATGTACTGCTGATGTCAGCAGCCTTCTTTGCGTTCACGATGGAGATGATGTCGTTTGATATTCAACGATTGCCCGGGGCTTTCTCAGAAAAGCTTCCGGTTAAATTTATTGGCGGGTTTTTGTTGTTGGCATCCATCGTATTCGGAATCATGTGGCTTGGTAGAATCATCCCGCCGCTTTTTAATCAAACGCCCCCCGAAGGGCTTGAGCATTATACCACTTTGGTCATTCAAGCACTTGATCTCGGTTTTATCGTTCCGGTGGGAATCATGGCGGGAATACTCATCATCCGGAAACAACCATTCGGATACCTCTTGGCACCCATACTCATCATCAAAGAAATCACCCTGCTCACAGCCCTGTCAGCAATGGTCATCCTGCAAATCGCCAACGGCATCCAAGTCAGTCCCGTTGTCCTTATACTAGTCCTGGCGCTAAACATCATAATCATCTATATCATGCTTTTAATTATGAAAAACGTAAAAGAGGTGTCAGGCACCGTTAGTGAACAAATGTCCACCTAGGGTGGACATTAAGTGCCCAAATGTCCTTGCAATAGCTAAAAGCCCTTCCATAGTGTATGGAAGGGCTTCTTTTTGTTCAGTGATTCACAAAAGACTGGGCAACAGGAAAATCTAGATGGTGATTCCGGCGATGAGCAGGGCAATTGGAAATAGGCTTACGACAACAAGGCGTGCTGTACTGACTTTTCCGTACAGAACAACAGTACCTATATGTTTGTCCCAGGTAGCGATGCCATGTTCCTTTAAATCCCGATAGGAGAATAGGAAACAAATAATATTGATAAATGGTACGCCGAACCCCATCCCGGCAGCATTTACAAAAATACTTCGTTTAAGAGCAGTAAAGAAATCAATCGGTACCCCTGTAACCGTTCTTACTCGAGCGTTTAATAATGATTTTCCCAGCGTATTCCCAAAGATTGATAGGATCACAGCTTCTACTAAAATATAGAGGATCAGGCACAGCATAAAAATAAAGATTGCTGACGAATCTGCGATAAAATGCGGCTTAAAAATCGAGAAGAAAGTAATGACAAATAATGAAAATAATGAGAGGTCAAAGAATCTGGCCAAATAACGCACAATGGGCCTTCCGTTGGGATAGGTATCCTTTGCAATTTCCATCCAACCTGCAGCATAGTTGATTATTCCCCCTGACTCATCCTGAAAATCTGACTCTGACAGTAAATCAAGCGTTTTGGCCGGATGCCAACAGTCCAAATCTTTGTTCCAAACAAAACTGTCCCGTGTTAAAATTCCCTGTTCTAAAAGCTTTTTTAGCTCAAATAGTCCAACGGGTCCTTGCTGCTGATGATCGCGGATGTAAAACCAAGCATTTCCCTCCTGTACTTCCATTCGATCGCCCCCAATTATAGGTAAAGTATAACACAGGAAAAAACAACCATTTTCTGAACTTTTTTTGACAGTTTATGAAGCATATTTTCTCGAAAAATAAAAATACTAACAAATGTTCGGAGGTGGAATTTTTGGAACAAAAGGACTTTGAAAAAATTTATCAGCAATATCGGCAGCAAAGCGAGCAGCAAGCCCAAATGGAGGCGGGTCCTAGTAATCCTAATGGTAAGGAAGAGTTTGTCGCCGTTAAGAAGAATGATGAAGGGGATATTATTGCCTTCAAAACCAATACCGGCAGGGAACTGGATTACCTGACTGCATTGGATGAAGCTAAAGCCGGAAACATCGCCCATGTCGGCGTCTTTCACAAGTATCGCAGGGATATCATTCGCAGCGAACCCGACGGTATTAAAGAAAATAACCTTGATCGACTACCAGAATTTTAGCCAGAAAAAATGAGCAGAATTCATTCTTTCTGCTCATTTTTTCAATAAGAATAATAATTTTTTTCAGTAAATAGTAAGAATACTCTTAAAGGAGTGATGGCATGCATTGGTATGAAAAGCTTAATCAATACTTTCCAATTGAAGAAATGAAGTCAAAGGAGCACATGGATACTTTACTGAAAGAACGTTCCGACATTTATCACAAAGAAGAGGGACGCTATCATGTGCTAATGTACGCTGAGCTTAACGACTTTATTTTCATAGATTATCTGTTTGTTTCCAAGGATGCCCGTGGGCAGGGGTTGGGACACAAGCTATTAGAAAAATTGAAGCAAAAAGGAAAGCCGATTATACTGGAGGTTGAACCTGTCAACTACGAAGACAGCGACACGGAAAAAAGGCTGCGTTTCTATAAACGGAATGGGTTTGAACATGCCCAATCCATAGGGTATGAACGAAGATCGCTTGCAACCAATGAAGTGAACAAAATGGAAATCCTCTATTGGGCACCAAATAATGAGTCTGAAGAAATGATTTTTGAAGCGATGAAGAAGACCTATAATTTAATTCACACTTATAAGGATCAACAATTCTATGGTGAATCCTACCAGCCGGCCGATGAGGTGCTAACGTTTAATGAAGAAACATCGACTCAAAATATTTTGGACAATGTGTGAGAAGAAAAAAAATGAGCCTGGAATGGTGTCCAAGCTCATTTTTTACTATTTATGCGTAAGCTCATATTGCTCAATTTTATCTTCATACGTTAAGGTTACGCCAATTTCATCCCAGCCATTTAACAGCATTTCCTTCGGATATGGAGCGATATCGAATTGGAATTGGAAGCCCTCGTTGTCATAAACCTTTTGTTCTTCGAGGTTTATTGTCAAGGAGTAACCTTCCGTTTCCGCTTTTTTCATGATGGTTTGCACTTGCTCATCACTGGCTTGGATGGCAAGGATGCCGTTTTTCACCGTATTATTTTTAAAAATATCGGCGTAGCTTGGAGCGATAATGACCTTAAAGCCAAAGTCCTGAATCGCCCACGGCGCATGCTCACGGGAGGAGCCGCAGCCAAAGTTTTCGCCGGCAACCAAGATGGATGCCCCTTTGTATTGCGGTTGATTTAATGGAAAGTCAGGGTTGGGATTTCCATCGTCATCAAACCGCCAGTTATAGAACAGGAATTGTCCAAACCCGCTGCGTTCAATTCTCTTTAAAAATTGCTTCGGAATAATTTGGTCAGTATCAACATTCGTTCTGTTTAATGGGCAGACAAGGCCCTGAAGCGTACGTAAAGGTTCCATAGATTAACCAACCTCCTGAGCTGTAAACTTTCGGACATCGACAAAATGGCCGGCAATGGCCGCAGCGGCTGCCATTTCAGGGCTGACCAGATGGGTGCGCGCGCCTTTTCCTTGACGTCCTTCAAAGTTGCGGTTTGATGTCGAAGCACAGCGTTCCCCGGATGGAATGATATCATCATTCATGCCAAGACACATGCTGCATCCGGCATCGCGCCATTCGAACCCTGCATCTTTAAAGACCTGGTCCAATCCTTCTTTTTCTGCGGACAGCTTGACGCTGAAGGAACCTGGGACAACAATGGCTGTTACCGAAGGGTTGACTTTCTTGCCGCGGATAATCTCGGCAGCCTTCCGCAAGTCGCTTAACCGGGAGTTAGTGCAGGAACCGATAAATACATGATCAATTTTAACATCGGAAATGGGCTGTCCAGCTTGAAGTCCCATGTATTCCAGAGCACGTACGATTTCATCCTTTTCAGAAGGCTTATCCGTTTCGTCTGGACTTGGCACATTTGCAGTTACCGGGATACACATGCCGGGATTTGTTCCCCACGTTACCTGCGGCTCAACTTCAGCTGCATCGATTTCTACGACTGTATCGTAGGTAGCACCTTCATCGGTGGCAAGCGCCTTCCAATGGGCTGCCGCTTCCTCAAATGCCTCTCCCTGTGGAACATGTTTTCTGCCGCGCAAATACTCCACTGTTGTTTCATCAGGGGAAATGAGCCCAGCCCGTGCCCCGCCTTCAATGGACATGTTGCAGACGGTCATCCGTTCTTCCATTGAAAATCCGCGGATCGCTTCTCCGGTATATTCAATAACATAGCCTGTTCCAAATCTGACGCCGAACTTTCCGATAATCGCAAGGATTAAGTCCTTGGCTGTCACGCCTGTCCCAAGCTTTCCGTTCACTTTTACATTCATTGTTTTTGGAGGAGCCTGCCAAAGCGTTTGCGTGGCAAGAACGTGTTCCACCTCGCTTGTTCCGATCCCGAAAGCGAGCGCACCGAATGCTCCATGTGTAGAGGTATGGCTGTCGCCGCAAACAATGGTTTTTCCGGGCTGTGTCAGACCTAACTCAGGGCCGATGACGTGAACGATGCCGTTATCGGGATGGTGGATATCTGCAAGGGTAATTCCGAACTCCTCACAGTTTTGCTGCAATGTATCGACTTGCTTTTTCGAAATCGGGTCATTGATAACTTGGCGTTGCCGGGTTGGAATGTTATGATCCATTGTTGCAAAAGTAAGTTCCGGCCGGCGGACTTTGCGGCCGTTCAATCGTAAGCCCTCGAAAGCCTGAGGAGAGGTTACTTCATGAACGAGGTGCAAATCAATATAAAGTAAATCCGGCTTTCCTTCTTCTTGATGGACCACATGCTGTTCCCAAATTTTTTGGATAATATTCTTTGGATTGTGCATAGCTTCCTTCCTCACGTTTATGGATTTTTTGCTTTTATTGTTTTTAGAGTAAACCGCCAGGCCATTCCTGCCCAGCCTGGCGGTCACCGAATCATTTATTAATAATAACAGCTTGCAATACACTTAGAGGCGTTTTGTGTCCTGATAAAGTCAACAATCAATTTTGTCATCTCTTCAGTTCCGACCCGGCGGCCATTTGGAATTTGCAAATCAGCCGTATGGTAGCCGGCATCCAGAACCGATTGAACAGCGGCCTCGATGATTTTCGCTTCTTCTTCTAATTGGAAGGAATAACGGAGCATCAGCGCCGTTGATAGAATCATCGCAACCGGGTTGGCAATGCCCTTACCGGCGATGTCCGGTGCCGAGCCGTGAACCGGTTCGTAAAGGCCGACACCCGCTTCATTCAAGGAAGCAGACGGGAGCATCCCAAGGGAGCCTGTTAACACGGAGGCTTCATCACTTAAGATGTCGCCAAACATGTTCTCCGTCACAACCACATCAAAGTGAGACGGGTTTATGATCAACTTCATCGCAGCGGCATCGACCAGTACATGCTCAACGGCAACATCCGGGTACTCCGCCTTCTTTTCCTCGACAACCTCGCGCCACATCTTGCTCGACTCGAGCACGTTGGCTTTATCAACCGAAGTAAGGCGTCCGCGGCGTCCGCGGGCGGCCTGAAACGCTTTGTCTACGATTCTTTCAATCTCGTAACGGGTATAAGCAAGTGTATCAACTACCGACTGGCCATTATCCCGCCGCTCGCTTGGGGAACCAAAGTAGATTCCGCCAGTCAGTTCACGGACAATAAGGAGGTCGCTGCCGGCAACGATTTCTTCCTTTAATGGCGATGCATGGAGCAGGTTTTTGAAGCCTTTGATCGGGCGCAGGTTCGCAAATAAATCAAGGGCTTTGCGAATTCCGAGCAATCCTCGCTCAGGACGGAGGTGGGAAGGGTTTTGATCCCACTTCGGCCCGCCGACCGCTCCAAGCAATACGGCATCCGCCTGCTTGCAGGCATCTACAGTGGTTGCCGGAAGAGGAGTGCCGTATTGGTCAATGGCTGCTCCTCCGATTTCATGGCTTTCGAAGCTGAAGGAGTGATTATACTCTTCAGCAATTGCAGTTAACACTTCTTTTGCGGAACTCATAACTTCCTTGCCGATTCCATCACCGGGAAGTAAAACAATTCGTTTTTTCATGAGAAGCAACCTCCTTATTTTTTAAAAATTTCTTTAAAGCGCCGGTTCTTTAATGACGGCCCCGTTTGTAAAGAATACACGGTTCACAGCGTTGATGAATGCTTTAGCGGTGGCCTCCAAGACATCTTGGGATGAGCCGCGGCCACTTACACTTACACCGTTTACGGTCATTTTTACATGTGCTTCTGCGAGGGCATCCCGTCCGCGTCCTACAGAGCTTAAATTGAAATCGGTTAGATGTATTTCCTCGCTCACGAGGGCCTCCAACGTATTGTATAAAGCTTCGACGCTTCCGCCGCCGGTGCGGGCGGTTTCCACACGCTCACCCTCAGGGGTCATCAAAGCCACTGTGGCAGTCGGCAGGTTGGCTGACCCATACTGTACCTGGAAGGCAAGCAACTCATATTTTTTCACATCAACAGTTGCCGTTTGAATATCAGTTAAAATTGTAAATAAATCTTCGTCGGTAATTTCCTTCTTGCGGTCAGTCAATTGCTTAAACGACTGGAATGCTTCATTCAGCTTTTCTTGAGAAAGCGTAAAGCCCATATGCTCGATTTTGTCTTTAAAAGCATGGCGTCCGGAGTGCTTGCCAAGAACAAGATCATTCGAGCCGACGCCTACCATCGAAGGAGTAATTATTTCATAGGTTAATGCATTCTTCAGCACGCCATCCTGGTGTATCCCAGATTCATGGGCAAAGGCATTTTTGCCGACAACAGCCTTATTGCCGGGAACCTTCATGCCGGTGAAGCGGCTTACCAAGTCGCTGGTGCGTTTGATTTCTTTTAAAACCATATTGGTTGTGTACGGATAGAAATCCTTGCGAATATTTATTGCAACAGCGATTTCTTCTAAAGAAGCATTGCCGGCGCGTTCGCCGATGCCGTTAATCGTGCCTTCGACCTGGGTCACTCCGTTTTCGATTGCCGCTAGCGAGTTGGCAACAGCCATTCCCAAGTCATCATGGCAGTGACAGGAAAGGGCGGCCTTATGAATATTTGGCACGTTCTCGCGGATATAGCGGAACATCTGGCCATATTCGGCAGGTGTTGTATAGCCTACTGTATCCGGCAGGTTGATCACTGTTGCACCTGCATCAATCACTTGTGTAATGATACGCACCAGAAAGTCCAAGTCGGAACGGGAGGCATCCTCCGCTGACCATTCCACATGGGTAAACTTCTTTTTTGCATACGAGACCATGTCTACTGCTGTCTGCACGACTTCGTCAGGTGTTTTCAACAACTTATATTGCATATGGATAGGGGAGGTGGCGATGAACACATGCAACCTTGGTTCTGCTGCATCTTTTAACGCATCCCACGCAATGTCAATGTCTGATTTAGTGGCGCGTGCCAGGCCGGTAACCGAAGAATTCTTGATTGTCTGGGCAATCGCTCTGACCGCTTCGAAATCTCCTTTAGAGGAAGCCGGAAAACCGGCCTCCATAATATCAACGCCAAGCCGCTCTAGCTGTCTGGCAATTTCCAATTTTTCAAGCTGGTTTAAATTTACACCAGGGGACTGCTCACCATCGCGTAAGGTTGTATCAAAGATGTTAACGTGAACCATGTACCACCACTTCCTTCTTCTGGTTTACAGGCTTTTTAATAAATGGCATTAACGCACGAAGCTCGCGGCCGACGACTTCAATTGGGTGGTTATTTTCGGCACGGTTGATTGCGTTAAATTGCGGACGGTTGGCTTGGTTTTCCAAGATCCAGCCTTTTGCGAACGCACCGGTTTGGATATCCTTTAATACTTCTTTCATGCGAGCTTTTGTATCTTCATTGACAACACGCGGTCCGGAAACGAAGTCTCCCCACTGGGCAGTGTCGGAGATGGAGTAGCGCATGTTCTCCAAGCCTCCTTCATATAACAGGTCAACGATTAATTTCAATTCATGCAAACATTCGAAGTAAGCGACTTCTGGCTGGTAACCTGCTTCAACCAACGTTTCGAAGCCAGCTTTGATTAATGCAGTAGTACCGCCGCAAAGAACCGCTTGTTCGCCGAATAGATCTGTTTCGGTTTCCTCTTGGAATGTCGTTTCTAGGACACCTGCACGTGCTGCACCAATCCCTTTTGCATATGCAAGGGCAACATCGCGCGCTTGACCAGTGTAGTCTTGGTATACCGCGTAAAGGGCAGGAACCCCGGCACCCTCGGTATAAGTACGGCGAACCAAGTGTCCTGGGCCTTTTGGCGCTACCAGGAATACATCAACATCAGCAGGAGGGACAACCTGGCTGAAATGAATGTTAAATCCATGGGCAAACACTAGTGCATTTCCAGCCTGGAGATTAGGTTTAATGCTTTCTTCATAAACCTTCGGCTGCATTTCGTCTGGTAAAAGCACCATAACAACATCTGCCTGGGCAGTTGCTTCCGCTACAGTCGTAACCTCAACACCGTCTTCTACTGCTTTATCCCAGGATTTTCCTTGACGCAAACCGACAACAACATCAAAGCCGCTTTCCTTTAAGTTAAGAGCGTGAGCATGACCCTGTGAGCCATAGCCGATGATGGCAATCTTTTTCCCTTGTAAAACTTCTTCTTGAATATCTCCGTTATATAATACTTTAGCCATTATAATCATCCTTTCAAAAATGAGCGTTTTATTTTAGTAGGTAAGTAGCAGATAGTTCATTTCCTTGCGGCTGATGCCCGCGTTGGAAGGCGGTCAAGCCGGTTCTGGCAATCTCTTTAATCCCATAGGGACGAAGCAATTCAATCAGGGCATCGATTTTATCCGGGCGGCCGGTAATCTGCACGGCCAGACTGTCTTTGCTGACGTCAATAATCATGGCGCGGAATGGGTCGATAATCCCGTTAATTTCGCCGCGAAGCTGGGCGCTGCTGGCCACTTTAATTAAGGCGAGCTCGCGAACGACAATCGCTTTATCGGTAATATCAGAAACCTTTAATACGTCAATTTGCTTGTTTAATTGTTTCGTAACCTGCTCAAGCCGCTGTTCATCTTCAACATCGACAACAAGCGTCATTTTCGAGACACCTTCTGTTTCTGTTGGGCCGACCGAGATGCTGGCGATATTGAATTGGCGCCGTTGCAGGACCCCGGTAACCCGGTTCAGGACGCCGCTGCGGTCCTGGACGGTTAGTGAAATTATTCGTTTCATTGTGGTTTCACCCCAATCATTTCATGAAGCCCTTTGCCAGGCGCGATCATTGGAAAAACTTTTTCCTTCTGAAGGACGCGGCAATCAATCAGTACAGGGCCATCGTAAGCCATTAATTCTGGCAGGGAGGCAACCAGGTCTTCCTGATTATCGATTTTTGCCCCGCGGATGCCGTAGCTTTCCGCAAGTTTGACGAAATCAGGCTGTGTCTGGAGTATGGACTCCGAGATGCGATTTTCATATTGCAGCTCCTGCCACTGGCGGACCATTCCCAGTGCGCCGTTGTTGACGATAATAATTTTGACAGGCAGGTTTCGTTCGTAAATGACGGAAAGCTCTTGCAATGTCATTTGGAAACCTGCGTCACCGACAATCGCCACGACGGTAGCGTCAGGTGCGGCCATTTGCGCGCCGATCGCAGCCGGAAAGCCGAAGCCCATTGTGCCAAGTCCGCCTGAAGTGATCCAGCGGTGAGGCTTGTTAAAGGTGTAGTACTGGGCTGCCCACATTTGGTGCTGTCCGACGTCGGTTGCGACAATTGCTTCGCCCTTGGTGACCTTATGAATCGCCTCAACCAGCCATTGCGGGCTCATGCCGCTCGAATCGAGCTTATACCAAAGAGGGAAATCCTTTTTGTATTGAGTCAGTTTTTCATGCCATTCTGCACATTCCGGCGAAGCAACCGCCTCGTCAAGCAATTGTGTTAGGGCCACCTTGGCGTCGGCAACAATTGGAATCTGCGTTGGTACATTTTTCCCGATTTCCGCCGGATCGATATCAATGTGGGCGACCTTGGCAAATGGCGCAAAGTGCTTCAAGTTGCCAGTTAACCGGTCATCGAAGCGGGCGCCGAAATTGATTAATAAATCACTTTCATATAAGGCCATGTTTGCCGTATAGGTTCCGTGCATGCCGCCCATTCCTAAAGACAATGGGCTGTCTGCAGGGAATGTTCCCAGTCCCAGCAGGGTAGTGACAACCGGAATATGATGTTTTTCGGCAAAAGTGGTTAATTCGGCAGATGCCTGACTGTGAAGCACGCCGGCACCGGCAAGGATCACCGGCTTTTTCGCCTTTGGAAGGGCCTCTGCCAATTTTCTGATTTGCAATGGATTTGGTTTATAGGTTGGCTGGTAGCCTGGCAAATGAATGCTAACCTCCTCCGGCACCATTGATAAAACTTCCGAAGATATATCCTTTGGTACATCGACGAGGACTGGCCCCGGCCGTCCTGTAGAAGCGATGTGAAAAGCTTCTTTCACGATTCTTGGCAGGTCGGCAACAGATTGTACCTGATAATTATGCTTTGTAATCGGTGTGGTAATCGCCATGACATCCGCCTCTTGAAAGGCATCCGTTCCGATTACCGACCGTGCAACCTGACCGGTAAATACGACGAGCGGTAAGGAATCCATCATTGCATCTGTAATTCCGGTTACCAAGTTCGTTGCTCCAGGCCCTGAAGTTCCAATGACGACTCCCGGTTTCCCCGTAATTCTGGCATAGCCCTCCGCAGCGTGAATCATGCCTTGCTCATGGCGGAAGAGAACGTGGTTGATGGAGCCTCGTGCCCGATAAATCGCATCATAAATCGGCAGGACGGCACCTCCGGGATACCCGAAAATTGTCTCAACACCTTCTTTGATTAATAGGTCAATCAGAAGGTCTGCACCTGTTTTTGGTGCGGTACTGGTTTGGAACTCCAGCTTTGCTTCTACTTTCACGTCGTAATTCCCTCCTTAAGTGTGATTGAATATTTGAAAAACTCAGCATATGGCTGTGTTTTGCTTAAACAACAAATAAAAAAGACCTAATACCCCCCGAATTGCTGCAGTCAAATACATCAAAAGCAGAATGTTCGGGGAGAAAAGGTCTTTCATTTCTCGGTACCACCCGGTTTTACAGCATCCTTACGAATGCTGCCTTATGAAGCGAAAACGAATCTTATAACGCTTCTTTTTGTAACAGGTGTGCAAGAACACCCGGTTAAACCTACTGAGTTTAAAACCGTTCAGATTAACACTCAGGGATGATGTCGGATTAGGAGGTATTACTGGGCTTCCAGCAACCCCAGCTCTCTGAAAATACCAATTCCTAAACCTTTATTCCCGTCATCGATTTTTCTATGAATTTTTCAAAAAGGGGAGGGAGGTAACCTCGAACCCCAGAAAAAACTAGATTTTCATAATTCCGCCGGTATTGGCAGATGTAACAAGCTTTGCATATTTTGCCAAATAGCCAGTCTTGATCTTTGGCTCCGGCTTTATCCAATTCGCGCGTCTCTCGGCTAAAACCTCGTCATCAACGAGCAGCTCAATCGATCGTGCTTCAAGGTCAATCAAGATTTTGTCGCCATTTTCAACGAAGGCAATTGGCCCGCCTTCTGCTGCTTCCGGAGAAATATGGCCAATCGAGATTCCCCGGCTGGCTCCTGAGAAGCGGCCATCGGTAATCAAGGCAACTTCTTTATCAAGTCCGCGTCCGGCGATAGCGGAGGTAGGTGCGAGCATCTCCGGCATTCCTGGTCCGCCTTTCGGGCCTTCGTAGCGAATCACCACGACATGGCCTGGCTTTACAGTACCATTATTAATATTTTCCTGTGCTTCTTCCTGAGATTCAAACACAATGGCTTCACCAAGGAAGGTTTTGATGGAGGGATCAACAGCTCCAACCTTGATGACACCGCCATCTGGAGCAATATTTCCGTACAGGATGGACAGGCCGCCAACAGGGCTGTACGGATTGTCTTTTGTCCGAATGACAGTTTCGTTTGTTATTGTTGCATCCTTCACATTTTCTTCGAGCGTTTTGCCGGTAATCGTCAAGCAGCCCTTATGCAAGGCACCTTCCACTTTAAAAAGTTCGTTGAGAATCGCGCTGACGCCGCCGGCACGATGGACATCATCCATGGAATAATCGGATGCCGGCATAATTTTTGCCAGATAAGGGACTCGTTCAGCAATTTTGTTAATGTCACGTAAATCGTATTCGATTTCTGCTTCATGGGCGATGGCCAGTGTATGTAGCACCGTATTCGTGGAGCCGCCCATGGCCATATCAAGTGCAAAAGCATTATCAATCGCTTCTCTTGTTACCATATCGCGTGGACGAATATCTTTTTTCACTAATTCAATCAGATGTCGTGCCGCCTGGCGGATTAACTCATGTCGTTCCTCAGAAGTAGCGACGATTGTGCCATTACCAGGGACCGTCATACCGAGGACTTCCATTAGGCAGTTCATCGAGTTAGCGGTAAACATTCCCGAACAAGAACCGCAAGTCGGGCAGGCGCTTGTTTCGATTTCCAACAGCTGCTGGGCGGACATCTTCCCGCTGTGGTAAGCGCCGACTCCCTCAAATACAGAGGTGAGGGACAGCTGCTTACCGGTAGAAGAAACACCGGCCTCCATCGGGCCGCCCGAGACAAATACGGACGGAACATTGGTTCTTACCGCCGCCATCAACATGCCCGGCGTGATTTTGTCACAGTTTGGAATGTAGAAAACTCCGTCGAACCAGTGGGCATTAATTACGGTTTCTGCGCTGTCGGCGATAATCTCTCTGCTTGGCAGCGAGTAGCGCATCCCAATATGGCCCATGGCAATTCCGTCATCAACACCGATTGTGTTAAATTCGAATGGGATGCCGCCGGCTTCGCGGATGGCTTCCTTGACAATCTCACCGAATTTGTTCAGGTGCTTATGCCCTGGAATAATATCGATATAGGAGTTGCAGACGCCGATAAACGGTTTGTCTAAGTCACTTGTTTTAACTCCGGTTGCATATAAAAGGCTTCGGTGGGGGGCACGATCAATCCCCTTTTTTATCATATCGCTTCGCATCTTTATAATCTCCTAACTGACAACAGCCTGGTTTGCTCTTTCAGGGTAGCAAGCCACTCCATCGGTAGTTACTATTTTTCTAAACTCTGCCAATAGGTCGTTCGTCACAGGTCCTGGTTTTCCGTTACTAATCGTACGGCCGTCAACATTAATGGCGGCAATGACCTCAACTGCTGTCCCTGTTAAAAATACTTCATCGGCCACATAAACATCATGTCTTCCGAATGGGGCTTCCTGTACCTCGTAGCCCTTCGCTCTTGCGACATCGATAATCGCGTTTCGTGTAATTCCTTCTAATGCCCCCAAGTAAACGGGAGGAGTTTTAATGACGCCATTTTTTACAATAAAGATATTGTCAGCCGAGCCTTCGGTTACATAGCCTTGGTCATTGAGCATTAAGGCTTCCTGTACGCCGGCCTGGCTCGCTTCGAGTTTAACAAGGATATTGTTTAAGTAATTCAACGATTTAATCTGTGGGCTTAACACATCCGGACGATTTCTTCTACTTGGAACGGATGCAATTTTGATGCCGTTTTCGTAAAATTCCTTCGGATACATCGTTAATTCCTCAGCAATGATGATCACATTTGGATTGGCGCAGGAAGATGGGTCAAGTCCGAGATTTCCTTTACCGCGGGAAACGACGACGCGGATATATGCACTTTCAAGTTCATTTTTTCTAACGGTGTCAACAATTAGTTGCGTCATTTCCTCCTGTGTATACGGAATCCTCAGCATAATGGATTGTGCTGATTCAAACAGTCTTTTTAGATGGGCATCGAGCCTGAAGACGTTGCCGTTATAAACACGAATGCCTTCAAATACTCCGTCTCCATATAAAAAACCATGATCAAAAACTGATACAACAGCATCCTCTTTCTTGACGAATTGTCCGCCAAGGAATATCCATTGACTTCCCAACATTACCACTCCTTTTAATGATAAAACGCATTAATTGAATAAAATAAAATTTGAAAATAAGAGCCCCGACCCAGCGATTTACATAGGCTGAGGAACTAAGGACTTACCAGATTAGAAACTATTTTCGATAATCTTACACCCATTTTCAAGCAGGGTCAACACAAAAATCTGACAATTCAAACTAATTAAATAAATTGGTAGCGTTTACAACCTTGTATTCATAAGGTTAAGCGGAATTTTTGTTTTTTGAAAAATTTTTTTTGCGTGGCAATTCTGTCCTTTTTCAAGGTGGGATATGGAGAGGGAAAACTAGTAGTATAGAAGCTTACTGTCAATAAGTGGGGATGTTCATTTTATAGAATATTAGGGTGAGAAAGAATGAATTTATTATTCTACTGTAGTAAGGTATTGGCTGATCCAAGAAAGCAGAGCCTGCTTTTTTTCACGATATGACGGATGATTGTGTAGCTGGTTGGGAGTTCTAATTTTACTGCTTCCCAATTTGAAATGAGCCATTCCATCCCTTGTGAGTAAGAGATGGAATGGCTTGAGAGGCAGTGCCTATGCGTTTAACTTTGGCTGTGGATGAATAAAATTCTCCTTTTTGCCTGATTTTTCTTCCGATTTTGCCATTTCCGGATATCCGTAGCTTCCATGCTCACTTACATCGAGACCGACCATCTCTTCTTCTTCCGATACCCGCAATCCGTTCATCATTGTTTTCATGACGGATAAGAGGATAAAGGATACAATAAATGCAAAACTGCCACAAACTAGCACACCTAATGCTTGCACTCCGAGCTGATGGAGACCTCCACCATAAAATAATCCTTTATTGCCGACTGTTGCCAATTCTGGAGTAGCAAAAAATCCAGTCGATAATGTTCCCCACACTCCCGCTGCACCATGAACCGAAAGGGCGGCGATCGGGTCGTCTATTTTTTTCTTTTCAAAAAACCTACTACTATAGAAGACCAAAATTCCAGCGATGAAACCGATTAGCACAGCAGCCCATGTATCGACAAATGCGCAGGATGCCGTAATCGCCACCAAGCCTGCCAATGCTCCGTTTAGCATCATTTGCACTTCTGCTTTACCTAAGACAATCCAGGAAATGATCATGGCTGCAATCACTCCGGCACCGGCTGCTAGGTTTGTATTCACAGCAACAAATCCGAAGAAGGCACCGTCAACAGAAATAGTACTTCCCGCGTTAAAACCGAACCAGCCTACCCAAAGCAAGAGCACGCTTAAAGCAGTGAAAACCTGGTTATGTCCTGCAAGATTATTAGCTGAACCATCTTTATTGTATTTTCCAATTCGGGGTTTGAGGATAATGGTTGCGGCAAATGCAGCCATGGCTCCGGTTAAATGAACGACAGTGGATCCAGCAAAATCTTGCTTGCCATGCTCTGCCAGCCAGCCGCCGCCCCAAATCCAGTGGGCAATCGGTGGATAGACTATGATGGAAAAAAGAACGGAAAATACAAGATAGGCACCTAGTTTTGCCCGTTCGGCGAAACCGCCAAAAGCAATGGTCAATGAAATTCCGGCAAAGGCCTGTTGGAATAGAAAGAACACTGGTCCGGAAAGCCCTAAGCCTTCGACATCATAACCAGAGTAAAAGAAATCAGAAAAGCCAATTAATGAATTACCGGTGCCAAATATTAGACCATAACTTACAGCCCAGAACATGATGGAGGCAATCCCAAACGTGAGAATTGTTTTTCCGGCAATATGTCCGGCATTCTTCATACGAGTAGAACCTGTTTCTAGCAGGATAAACCCCCCGATCATTAGGATGACAAGTACAGTACTAACCATTACCCAAAGACTGTTCATTAAAAAAGTAGTATCCATTTTTGCTCCCCCTTTTAATTGTTTGCACATTAGCTATAATCGTATTTTTACATGTATGTAAGATTTATTTCTATAATTGTGTAAGGATATATAACATAGTTTTTTAGGGGGCTGAGGCAAAAGATAAACGGGGGAATAATTTCAATCCAAGGCCATATGAAAGACCCTCATTAGGAATAAGGGCCTTTTCGGAATCCAAATTGGGCATTCAACTGTCCTTGAATCATTTTCCTTCTGATTTCCTCTGGGTTTTGCTTCTTTTGGGAGCGCAGCATTTCTTTTCGAATTTCATGAGTTTGGACACCGTCTTCAATTTTGTTGGCGATTTCCACTAATAGCTCGACATCTGCAAAAGAATATTTCCTGCTGCCGCCTGGTGTCCGATCTGGAAAAATCAGTTTCCGTTCTTCATAATAGCGGATTTGTCTTTCTGAAAGGCCAGTAAGTTCTCTGACTATGCCGATGTTAATTACTTTTTTATTCTTATAAGATGAATCACTCTCCATGTCAGTCCTCCCGCTTTTTTGTTTTCTTTTAGTTTATTAAAAACAGAAAAAAATTACATTGAATATGTTAGATTTTCTTACATTCGATTTATGTAAGGCCTAATGTAAGTAGGAAAAAAAGAACCGGGTATTTCCCGATTCTTCATCCTAATATTCCCCATCGAACGGTGTAAATGGGAAGTTAAACCTTCTCTCCACTGCACGAAGACGCTGATTCACGCGCTGTAACCTCCGTTGTAATTGGGTTACGTCACGTTCAAGTCTTTCCAATTCTCTTTGCTGGCGATTATGTTCTCTTTCAATCTGACTTACTCTGCGCTCAAGCTGCTGTGGCTGCCGGTTAGGGTCAAATTGCTCCTGGGGAACAAACGGGTTCAATTGCTCTTGAGGCAAATAGGAATTTAGTTGATCAACAGGAACATAGGAATGGTAGTGGTATTCTAGCGGCGTATGCGGCAGCTGGTATTGGCCATACGGATTCATCAGGGCATCTCTCCTTATGTGATAAATACCCTATAAATTATTCTGGGGTGATTGTAAGGAAACGGCGAATGCCCAAATAAAAATGAAAGAGGAGGGCATGTTTTAAACTACTTCAGCGTAAGATGGTAAAAATGGCCCAGTTTCACTGGGATAATATCTGTATCACTAAGATCTAGTGTTTTACTATAGTAAAAAATAAAACTATTGAATATAGAAACAAAAACGGTTATAATTTTATGTATTCTAAATATTGTTAAAATTACAAAAAATCATTTTACTAAAATATCTTAGGGGGGTACGAAGTTCTAATGAAAATGAAAAAGTGCAAATTGGCACTAACAGTAGTAGTGGCGGCGTTTGTGTTGATCCTCTCGGCTTGTGGTACAAGCAAGACCGGCGGGGGAGAAGATAAGACGCTTAAAGTAGTAACGGATGCCGCATATGCACCATTTGAATATCAGGATAAAGGAGAAGTTGTTGGGTTTGATATTGATTTCATCAAGGCGGTGGCAAAAGAAGCAGGATATGAAGTAAAGGTTAAACACGTTGGCTGGGATCCATTATTTGTTGAAATTAAAGGAAAAACTGCCGATATCGGTATTTCTGCTATTACCATCAATGATGACCGTAAACAAACCTATGATTTTTCGGTTCCATACTTCCTATCTACCAATAAAATCATGGTTCCGAAAGATAGCCCGATTAAAAGCGCTGCAGATTTAAAAGATAAAGTGGTGGCTGTTCAAAATGGAACAACAGGGCAAGAAGCGGTTGAGAAGCTTCTTGGGGCAGAAAATAAAAACCTAAAGAAATTTAAAGATAACAATCTAGCGATTATGGAGCTAAAAGGCGGGGGCGCAGATGCTGTAGTCGCTGATAACACCGTAATCGAGGAGTATGTTAAAAATAATCCAAATGAGAATTTCGTTATCATTGAGGATGAACGGGCTTTTGATAAAGAATTCTATGGATTGTTGTTTGCTAAGGACAGCAAGTTAAAGGCAGAATTCGATAAAGCTGTAAAAGAAGTATTTGAAAACGGGGAGTACGCGAAAATTTATAAAAATTGGTTTAAGGTAGACCCCGATTTAACGGAAATCAAGGAACAACAAAAATAATGTGTAACATAAAATTGCGTAACTCTTCCAAATCGGCAGTTACGCAATTTTTATTCCTAGAATAATAATTAGACAGACTGCTAGGTTCAAGATTAGGGGGATTTTAGAGATGGATATTCGTTGGGATTTACTTGCGGAGTATGCTCCATTTTTTGCAAAAGGAACATTGCTGACCATCGGACTATCAATTGTTAGTATATTGATTGGCTGCGTACTTGGGCTATTTATAGGGCTGGGAAAGATGTCTAATAACAAGTGGATTGCCTTTCCATTCAATGTCTATATCACGTTTTTCCGTGGGACACCTTTATTGGTACAAATATTATTGGTTCATTTTGGGCTTATTCCGATCGTTATGGGACAAACAAATGCAATTGTTGCCGCCATTACGGCTCTCTCATTAAATTCTGCAGCCTATGTCGCCGAAATATTTAGAGCCGGAATCCAATCCATTGATAAAGGACAAATGGAAGCCGCCCGCTCGCTTGGGATGAATCATGTGCAGGCCATGAGAAATGTCATCCTGCCGCAAGCTTTTAAAAGAATGATCCCACCTTTGGGAAATGAGTTTATTGTCTTAATCAAGGATTCCTCCTTAGCGGGCATTATAGCAGCAAAGGAGCTTATGTATTGGGGACAAGCCATGCAAGGGCAGTACTACCGCGTGTGGGAGCCTTACCTAACAGCTGCGGTCATCTATCTCGTGTTAACTTTCTCATTAAGCTTACTGTTATCACGACTTGAAAGAAGGTTGGCGGTACAATGATTGAAGTGAAAAATCTAAAGAAGAGTTTTGGTCAAAATGAAGTTTTAAAGAATATCAATGTGACGGTAAAGCCCCAAGAGGTAGTGGTCGTCATTGGGCCATCCGGTTCGGGGAAGTCAACCTTCCTCCGCTGTTTGAATTTGCTAGAGCCCATTACTGGCGGTCATGTCTGGATTGAAGGCAGCGATATTACTGATAAAAACACGAATATCAATGAAATCCGAACCGAAGTGGGCATGGTGTTTCAACAATTTAACTTGTTTCCTCATAAATCGGTGATAGAAAATATTATGCTTGCTCCAATGAAAGTAAGGAAGGTTTCAGCGGATAAAGCAAGAGAAAAGGGGCTGGAACTCTTACGGAAAGTAGGTCTTGCTGAAAAATCCGATGCTTATCCGGACTCTTTGTCCGGCGGGCAGAAGCAGCGGGTGGCGATTGCCAGGGCACTGGCGATGGAACCGAAAATCATGCTGTTTGATGAGCCCACCTCGGCGCTTGACCCGGAAATGGTCGGTGAGGTGCTTGAGGTTATGAAGCAGCTTGCAAGGGAAGGCATGACAATGGTGGTCGTGACCCACGAGATGGGCTTTGCCAGAGAAGTGGGGGACCGGGTCTTGTTTATGGACGGCGGCGTTATTGTGGAAGAGGGGCTTCCGAAGGAGTTGTTTGAAAATCCGAAGGAAGAGCGGACCAAGGCGTTTTTGAGCAAGGTATTATAGAGTTAGGGGGGGGAGGGCTTTCATCGCCTCCCTTTTTGTCTTATGAATGAAACACTTATGATACAATTTAATAAAGATCATTTGCTAGAATTGTAGAATTGGGACTTAAATGAGATAGTTTCGTCGAATAGTATGAGGAATAATTTTGCCTCTTTTCCATATGAATGACAGAGAGTGTGTGCAATGGGGGGAAACCAAATGACGATCGAGCAGCAATTAAAGGACAAAACCTTTTATAAAATGTTCATCAATGAGCATGAAACGATACATCCAATTCAGGTGCTGGGCGATGCGTTCCAGGAGGAGGCGCAGAAGGATTTGCCTGATTTGACCCGGATCCGTTTTGCCCAAGGCGAGGTCTATTTTCTTCATAAGGATTATGAAGCGGCCATTTTTAAATGGGAAAGCATTATCAATGAACTCGAGCCATGGGCCCGAAAAAATACGGCCGATGCCTATTACGAGTTGGGGATGTTATCAACGGCAGAAGATATCTATACAGCCATTGAAATCGATAATCCAACGTTATCCGCGGAAGTGGCGTTAAAGTTATTTTCGCTTTATCTCAAGCGGGAGAAAATCGATGCGGCAATTTCGACAATTAAAAAAGCGATAGACGCCAATCCAGATTACCCAAATCTGACTGAAATTGCCCGTGAGTTTTTTGAGCAGCGCGGGGACTGGGATAATGCGATAGAATTGGCTGTAAATGAAGCCAAACGGACCGGATCGCCTGAATGGTTTGAGACACTGAAAAGCTACGTGAATGAGGGTGTAACGAAGGGGCACGCACCGAGCTATTTTTCACAGGCTTTGGTGACATTGTTCAGCCTTGATTTACAGAGATTTGAGGAACTGGCAGCCTCATTATGGAACAGCTATCGGAATGAAAATTCCTATTATACGTGGATCCTAGAAATCAATCATCTACTGCTGAATTTGGATTTGGAAAAAAGCGACGGGAAATGGCAAGAGCTTTCAAGGCTTCATAAAGAAACGTATTTTGGCTATATTAACGGCGGTTACCTGATTAAACAACTGCAGGATTTCATTCCTGATTTATTGACGAACTGGGTCCGGCTAGCTGCCCCTGTCCATGTGGTATTGGCATCGGCTGCAGTGCTATCTTGGAACGAACTGTTTCCGGCAAGCTTAAGCATGACGATTGTTGAAGAGGCGGAAAGACTAATCAGTGTGACTGAGGCCGATATCGATGAACTAGAGGAGTGCCTGACACTATTTGAATCGATTACTGACTGGGCTGCCGTACATGATTTAGGCGAAAACAACCGGATGAAATGGGTGGTTGACCAGCTTGTCGATTTTGACACGCAGCATGTGATAGTTGCTGGACTTGGCGGCAGCGGAAAATCATCATTTATCAACACGATACTCGGTGAAGATTTACAGGATAGTCCAACCTCCTCCGTGGTACTCTTTAAGGATGCAGAGGAATTCGAAATCAGTGAAATTACCGATGGGGAGATCATCGAGCTTTCCGGGTTTAGTGAATTTCAGGAACGAATGGACCGGCTCCGTAATGCGCTGGAATCCATCATCGAATTCAAACTGCCAAATCAATTTTTGCAGAACAATAAGCTTGCTTTTATTGATACGCCGGGGTTAAATGGGAATCAACAAGACAACTATGACGTTTTAAAATATCTTCAGGTGGCCGACACGGTACTGTTTGTGATGGATGCCAAAGCACCGTTTACGGACAAAGAGCGAGCCGCTGTGGAGCAGATTCAGATGTTGGCGCCGGATATTCCTGTTCATTTCCTGCTTGCAAAAATGGATACAATTGTCGGTGAACATGAGGCGCAGCTGCTCGTAAAGGAGACGAAGTCGGCGATTCGGGAGTATTTGCCGGATGCCTTGGTGTTTGCCTGCTCTTCGCAATCCGACTGCGCTATGCAGCCTGAGGATGTTCAGCAGTTAATGGGCGCAATGAAGACTACAAGAAACCTTGAAGATAAACGATTGGCAAAACTGTTGTATTTTATTCGAATCACAATTGCCACATTGCTGCAAAAAAGGCTTGATGTCGAGAACCAATTAATCGAGACGGTGCGCTGGAATGAGGAAATGAACGCTAAGCTAAATGGTGCTGCCCATCAGTTAAATGATACTGCGGTGCAAAAATCGCGGGCTGTTTCCAAGCTTTATCATGATATTAAAGAACAGATGGAAGCTGAAATTTTTGAGTCTGTACCGAAAATGCTCCGGGAGTGCTCATCGCTCATCCAAGAGGATAGCAATTTTAGCACAATTCATTTGAATTTAAATCATGAAATGAACAATCGGCTGCAGGATTATGTAGAGCAGCAGGTCATGCCGAAGTACTACCATTTGCTTTTGGAATGGCTTAAGAGCTGCCGCACGGAATTCACTCAAAGCCAAGAAAATCTATTGGAGCTGGGTGACGCCTTCAATCAAATGTATGGGGAAGAGTATTTAAAACTCGAATGTGATTTCAAGGTGCTTGATGATTGGCGTCGTGATATCGACCGGCTCACCAGCCGCTTTCAGCTTGAGTCCGTCAATATTTTGTTAAAGCGGACCCCGTCTCAATTTTTATTAAAAAGCGCCGGCAAGCTGTTCGGGGCATTATCGCAAAATAAATCGATGGTTTACAACAAGTATAAATCGTTTGTCGAGGGCGAGGATTACCTGGATGTGGCCAAAGAGGTCAGCCGCCAATTTTTCCAGCCGTTTGAGCTGTTTGAAAAATCGTTGGAGCGTGATATTGGTTTGTTCTTCAAGAGCCCGTTGGCGGTCTTGAATCGTGCTGTTGCAGAGACCCGCTCAGAGGTCGAAACCAATCAGGAAATCCTGCGGAAATTGAATACAAATCCAGAGTTATTCCGCGACCCGCTGACTCTGTTCGAATTGCGCCTGCGCCAGTTCGAATGGATAACCGTGGCCGGGAAAGGAATGCAGACGGTGTATTGATGGTGTTGGGAAGATGTCCTTATATTAGTGGGGCATCTTCTTTTTTTGGGCTTTTGAACTTAGCCTTGAGGAAAAAAGCAGGTCCGAAAATCGTGAAAGTGTCGTCAAGAGGGCTCCTTGAGGACAAAAGCCGGTCGAAAAATCGTAAAACTGTCCTCGTGAAGGCTCAATGAGGACAATATTACTAGATAACTAGTCAAAACTGCCAAGAAAGGAATGCAGTCATATGTTTATGCTAATAAACTACCATAGGTCTTTTTTCTTAATATTATAAAAATATTTATTGAGTATCGTATATTAATTACATATGGATGGAATCTTCAAGAAGACCGGACTAAACCATCACCTTTGGCTTTCCCTTATTTAATTGGGAATGGAGGTTCGATAGTTACCCAAAATATCAGTTTCCCTGGTTGGAAGTCAGAGGAATTATTGACAGCAATCAATACACCTGAGGTTGCAGTAATCTTAAATATCCTAAAAGAGAATCCTAATGCAATAATCAAGCCAGAACAGATTGGAGCAGCAACACAAGCTATTATTGGCGAAGGGGGAACGGCAGAGAAAATCGGCACAAACATCGGTAAAATTATTGCTAAAATCAAAGAAGTAAATCCTTTTGCTGTTGTCTTCCTTTACAACATAACAGGAAAGATTGGTAGTTATTGAGATTACTAACATTACAAAGGATTCCCAAAATCCTGGCGGCGGAAATGGCGTTACACCAAACCCTACACCTGGCAGTGATGGAAATGACAAGCCAAATCCAACACCTGCATCCATTGATCAAAATAAGGACAAGCCTGCTCCGGCTCCAACTTCTAAAACAAATGGAAAAGGGCATTCATTGCCAAATACTGTGACAGCCTTGTACAACTATTTAGCACTGGGCGGTATACTGGTATTAGCCGGCGGGGCTATGATGATTAAGCGAAGGAGAGAAAATTAATATTAAACTTGTTAGGGACCCAAAATTGCGGTCCCTAATATTCTTAAATTACCTCTATCCACTTAGTTATTATTTCCCTCAGTTTTTCTTCTTTGGCTTTTACGTCATTTTTGTCAGTAAATTTCATTATAGCTCTGTCAACTGCTTGCCACTCTAATATTCCACTAGTATCTACAATCAGAGGTTCAATGGTATTTCGGTCTTTTACCTTAGCACCACAATGAAATACGAGTCGAATATAACCTTTTCCGTGAAGATTAAATGTCATTCGGTCTTCACCTTCATAACAGAAACTAGGTGCATTCCATTTAATATGTTCAGTAATTTTATGATCAGTGCTTAAAACTATTTTTCGAACCGCTTCTATTACTTCTTTAAGTGGATGTTCAAGGTTGTTTAAAAACTCTGCTACCAGTTCAGGACCCGACAAGTTTTTGCTTTTGCCTGTTTTTTTATTTGTTATCATTATAATTTGGTCACCCCTTGATTTCTTTTCAGTTTGTACATCCCCTATTTCCAATTAAGGTGCACTAATTAAACTGAACTTCCGGTTGTACACGCAAAGTCTATAAATATTTTAACATAAAATGGTACAATTCTTTCGTCTATTTACAATTTTATCCAATTAATATTATTATCACTGGACTCCTTTTTTAAGGAGAATTAAAGGATTTCTAATGGGGAATATGGAATTTATTTATAGGACTTTAGTACGGAAGGTGTGGACCAATTGCAACACAAAATTTTACTAGTAGAAGATGATACAGCCATCAGTGATATGGTGAAAAGCCAATTCATTAAAGAGGGATTTGAAATCACGGCGGCATATGACGGTGAACAGGCACTGCAAACATTTGCAAATGACTCATTTGATTTGATTGTGCTCGATTTAATGCTGCCGAAGCTGGATGGAATGGAATTTTTAAAAATCATTCGGGAAAAAAGCATGATTCCGATATTGATTATGTCTGCCAAAGACGGGGACTTGGATAAGGCGTTAGGGCTGGGCTTTGGCGCCGATGATTACATAGCAAAGCCGTTTTCGATGATTGAACTTGTCGCCAGAGTAAAGGCCGCCATCCGCAGAGCAACACATTATTCGCGTCCCGAGCAAGAAACAAAAGTGCTATCTGTTGGCGATTTGACGCTTGATTTGGACAATTTCTCGGCACAAAAATGCGGGACGGAAATTAAGCTTACTGCCAAGGAATTTCAAATTCTAAAGCTATTTATCTCCCATCCAAACCGGGTTTACACAAAGGCACAGATTTATAGCCTGGTATGGGAAGACGACTATTATGGCGACGAAAATGTGATTAACGTACATATGAGAAGATTGCGAGAGAAAATTGAAGACGATCCATCGTCACCGCAATATATTAAAACTTTATGGGGTATTGGCTATAAGCTTGGGGAGTTTTAAACGATGGTTATTTTTCTGTCTATCATCATTGCGGCTCTAATCGGCCTTAATTTTTTTCAATATAAAACGAGAAAGGGCCAGACTGCAAATTTAACCTATGTCCACGAAAAGCTGAAAAAGATCATTGATGCGAAAACCGATGAAAAACTGTTGGTCCATACGGATGTAGAACAATTGAAAAAAATATTAATCGAAATCAACCGTCTCCTGGAACTAAATCAAAAAGTTATGGCTACCTACAATAAGACAGAGATGTCAATGCGCAAGATGCTCTCCAATATCTCGCATGATTTAAAAACGCCGCTTACGGTGGTGTTGGGGTATGTCGAGATCATGCTAAATGATCCAGGGCGAGGTTCGGAGGAGACACGGGAGCTGCTGTCCAAAGTTCATGGGAAATCCCAAGAGGTCCTCGAGTTGATTAATAGGTTCTTTGATCTGGCGAAGCTAGAATCGGGTGATAAGGATATCCCTTTAAAAAGAGTGAACATGAATGAAGTGTGCCGAAAAAATATTTTAGGCTTTTACGAGGTGCTTTCAACAAAAGGTTTTGAGGTGGCGATTGATATCCCTGATGAAAACCTCTATGCCCTTGGGAACGAGGAAGAGCTTGATCGCGTGTTGAATAATTTAATTTCCAATGCCATTCAATATGGCGGAGGCGGCAAATTTATCGGTCTCACATTAAGAGGTGATGAGCAGTCCGTTTACGTCGATGTAATTGATAAGGGAAAAGGCATAAGCGAGCTCCACAAGGATTTAGTGTTTGAACGGATGTACACGCTTGAGGACTCACGGAATAAGCAATATCAAGGCAGTGGCCTCGGGCTGACGATCACCAAACGGCTCGTTGAGAAAATGGGCGGGGAAATCTTGCTTGCCAGCAAGCCATATGAAAAAACGACCTTTACAGTCAAGCTGAATCGAATTACATACTAACTATCAGGGGGGAGTTCAAACGATAGGAGCCCCCCTTTTACTTGTCTAGCTGCAGCGCCTAGGAGCTCGGGGTCATAAGCCCCTGGTCAAGGCGCTTCCGCTTTTCTAATTTCTTAAGAATTTCGTAAGATTTGATTAATAAAAAAGATAATTTTGCAGTCTAGAATAAGAATCAGTTAAGAACAAAGGGAGCTGGAAAAAATGAGTTACATCATTCAAACAAATCAACTGACTAAGTCCTATAAAGGCAAGGAAGTTGTTTCAAATGTCAATATGAAGGTGAAAAAAGGGGAAATTTACGGGTTTCTAGGACCGAATGGGGCAGGAAAGACAACAGTGATGCGGATGCTAACCAATCTTGTGAAACCAACAAGCGGGGAAATTGAAATTTTTGGTGAAAAGCTTACGAACACTTCATATGAAATCCTTAAAAGAATGGGCAGCATTATCGAATATCCCGTTTTTTACGATAAATTAACGGCCCGCGAAAACCTCGAGCTGCACTGCGAGTATATGGGCTACTACGATAAAAAAGCAATTGACCAGGCATTGGATTTAGTTAAATTGAAAAATATCGAAAATAAATCGGTAAAGGAATTTTCTCTTGGGATGAAGCAGCGGCTAGGAATTGCCCGTGCAATCATTACCAAGCCAGAGCTGTTGATCCTTGATGAACCGATTAATGGCCTGGACCCGGTCGGAATTAAAGAACTGCGTGATCTGTTTCATATGCTTAGCCGGGAGTATGGGATTACGATGCTCATTTCCACGCACATCCTTGGAGAGATGGAGCAAATTGCCGATACGATTGGCGTCATCAGCGACGGAAAACTAATTAAAGAAGTTTCGATGAACGAGATTCGCGAGCAAAATACCGAGTACATTGAACTTGCGGTTAGTGATATGAACAAGGCCGTGTATGTGCTTGAGGATATTCTGCGGATTACAAATTATAAAGTAATCGATGAAACGCGGATGAGAATTTATGATTCCCGTGTGACACAGGGCGAAATTTCCAAAACGTTTATTATGAATGGCGTGATGATTGAGGAAATCAATAAGAAGAATCATTCGCTTGAAGATTATTTCTTAACATTAATTAATGGGGGCGGTATCAGTGCGTAAATTAATCAGTCTTGAAATAAAGAAGTATAAATTATTTTCTTATCTTAAAGGTGTGGCGATTGCCAACCTTGCAATCATGGCAATGCTTTGCCTGGTCTATTATGGTGAAAAGGTTGAAGGGGTAGTGGCCTATGAAAATTATGAAATGGCATTCGGCGTAATCGGCAGTATCATCAGGCCTGTATTTATTATCTTTGCCGCTGTGCTCATATCCAAGTTGATCATAGATGAATACAGAAGCAATTCGATTTCCCTGATGTTCACCTACCCGATTAATCGGAAAAAAATAATTATCGCCAAGTTAGCTATTGTGGCCAGCTTTACATTTTTAACGATTGTTTTATCGAATTTGTTGATCGGCAGTGTCTTTTATCTCGTCGATTCCTATTTGCACTTTGTGCCAGAAGCTTTAACAGGAAAGGTGTTAACCGACAGTTTGATTACGATGACCCTAGAAGCGATTGCCTCTGCCGGCATGGCGCTGATTCCACTGTATTTTGGGATGCGGAAAAAATCGACTGTCGCTCCGATCGTATCGGCCATTGTGATGGTATCATTAATCAATTCAACCGTTAATGGGGTAAACTTGGTTACATTTATCGTTATACCAATCGCCCTAGCGATAATCGGATGCGCTATCGCCTACTTTTCTTTTAGAAATATTGAAAATGTGGATGTCATCTAAATATAAAGAGAAGGGCTGCTCAATAATAAGCAGCCCTGCTTTATTAATATCCTTTTTTGTAATCCACGAGATTGACACCGGGTTCCTCTTCGGAAAGATAGTTTTTTAGATTCGGAATCAGGATGTTTTCAACCACCCGCTGATTATAATGCTGTGTAGACCCGGAGGTGTGCGGTGTGATGATGACGTTTTCCATGTCCCATAGTGGGCTTTCCGCACTTAATGGCTCCCTTTCAAACACATCAAGTCCGGCACCGGCAATCGTTCCATTCTGCAATGCCTCAATGAGTTCTTGCTCGACCACTATTTCCCCGCGGCCGATATTAATAATGAAAGCAGTGGGTTTCATTTGCCGAAACTGGTTGGCACCAAACAAGTGGCGGGTATCCTTTGTTAATGGCAGTGTTACCGCCACATAATCGCACTGTGGCAATATTTCATCCAATTGCGCTGTTGTATACATCCCATCTACATTTTCGGCAGGTTTGCCCGAATGCCTGACACCAAGCACCCTCATTCCAAATGCCTTGGCAATTTTGGCGGTTTCCTTTCCAATGGCTCCAACGCCGATAATCCCAATGGTCTTTTCATGGATTTCAAGATTCATATTGGCATGGTGCCAGGTTTTAGCTTGCTGATTTTTTACATATGTATGAATTTTTCTCGTCAGCCCGAGCATTAAGGCGAAAATCGTTTCAGAAATCGGATAGGCATGAACCCCATTGGCACTTGTTAAAAAAATGCCTTTCGATTCCAATTGGCTTAGCGGCATGGCGTTGACACCGGCACTCCAGCTTTGCAGCCACTTCAGTTTGGCATCAGGCGCCAAGCAATATTCCTCAAGCCCCTTTTTCCAGCCGGCGATAATTTCAGCATCCTTCACATGATCCTGCCACACTTCTTTGTCTTTGCCGGCAATGACTTCCCAGTCGGGTATGATTTCATTTATTTCTTTAAGCAAGTTTTGTTCAAGATTATGGGTAATAACTAATTTTCTCCTTTGCACCTTCATTACTCCTTTTCAACTCTGTCTAAGTTAATGATAGCCGATTTATAAAAAAATGGTAACAACTGTATCTATTTTTTCTGAAAATAAACAGTTTAAAAATTCAAAAAAATCTAAACCTTTGATAGAATAGACGTAAGGCGTAAATAATCCGCAATTTGGAAAGCGATTTCATTGGAAAGAGAGGTTTATAGATATGAAACACCCCTATTTAAACGAGGACCACGAAATTTTTCGCCAGTCATTGAGAAAGTTTTTGGAAAAAGAAGCATATCCCTACTATGAGCAATGGGAAGAGGAGCAAATGATTCCTCGTTCGTTTTGGATGAAGATGGGGGAACAGGGCTTCCTGTGTCCGGACATCGATGAGAAATACGGCGGCAGCGGAGTCGATTGGGGATTTTCCGTTGTCATCAATGAAGAGCTTGAAAAAGTGGGAACCGGAACAATCGGAATTGGGCTACATAATGATATCGTTGTACCGTATATTACTGCCTACGGAACGGAGGAGCAGAAGCAGCGCTGGCTCCCGAAGTGCGTGACGGGCGAAACGATTACCGCTATCGCGATGACGGAACCAGGTACGGGTTCTGATTTGGCCAACATCAAAACAACAGCCAAGCTTGATGGCGACCATTATATCGTGAATGGACAAAAAACGTTTATCACAAACGGCATTCAATCTGACCTGATTGTAGTCGCGGTGAAAACGGACCTTCAGGCTGTGCCGAAGCATAAAGGGGTCAGCTTGCTAGTTATCGAGAGGGATACCCCGGGGTTTTCACGGGGCCGCAAACTGAACAAAGTTGGGCTCCATTCCCAGGACACGGCGGAATTAATTTTTGAAGACTGCCGCGTGCCAAAGGAAAATCTGCTTGGCGAAGAAGGCAAAGGGTTCCAATATTTGATGGAAAAGCTCCAGCAGGAACGGCTGCTTGTGGCGATTGGGGCACAAACCGCCTCTGAAGTCATGCTGCAAAAAACAATTGAATATGTTAAAAGCCGTGAAGCATTCGGCAAGCCGGTCAGCCAGTTCCAAAACACTCAGTTTAAAATTGTAGAAATGGCTACCGACATTCAGATGACCCGGGCCTTCCTGGACCAATTGATTGCTGAGCATATTGAAGGGAAAAACGTGGTGACCAAAGTCTCGATGGCAAAATGGAAGTTAACCGACAATGCCAAAAAAATTGCTTCCGAATGCATGCAGCTCCACGGCGGCTATGGCTACATGGAAGAGTATGAGATTGCCAGACGCTTCCGTGACATTCAGGTTGGCGCCATTTATGCCGGTACAAATGAAATCATGAAAACGATCATTGCCAAGAACCTAGGATTATAGAAAATTGAAAAAAAGGTGTTGAATAATGGAATTAAGGCAATCGGTCACTATGCCGATTGCCTTCCCCAATATATTACGGAGGCGATCCAATGACAACAACAATCGGTAAAATTTTTGATTTAACAGTGGAAAAGTACCTCAACAAAGAAGCCCTCTATGATGTAAGAAAAAACGTCCGATACACCTATAAGGAGTGGAGCGAACAAGTGAATCGCCTGGCCAATGCGCTCCAAAAAGAAGGCGTTAAAAAAGGCGACCGCGTTTCGACGTTCATGTTCAACACCGAAGAACTAGGAACAGCCTTTTTTGCCTGTGCCAAAATTGGTGCCATCTTCAATCCAATCAATTTCCGTCTCATGTCTGAAGAAGTCGCCTTTATTTTGTCCGATGCCGCCCCCAAGGTAGTTATTTTTGAAAAAGCATTGGAGCAAGTCATTGAGCCTATTGCAAGCCGATTCGACAAAACCTCATTTTGGTTCATTGACCAAGAAACTCCAGCCTATGCCGCCAACTACCAAGAAAAACTTGCCGCCGCCTCATCTGATCAAGTTGTTGTCGATGTGAGTGAAACAGATCTTTATGCGTTTATTTACACAAGTGGAACGACAGGAAGACCGAAGGGGGTCATGCATACCCATCGAAATATGGTCGAACAGAGTATGTTATGTATCGCTGCGCAAAAGCTGGAAAAAGAAGATGTCGGTCTTGTAACAGCACCGATGTTCCACTGTGCAGAACTGCACTGCGCCTTCCTGCCGCGGGTAAATGTAGGCGCGAAAAATGTTATTTTGCATCAATTTAATCCAAAGGTAATTCTATCGTTAATGGGGCAAGAAAAAATCACAAAATTCTTTGCTGCCCCAACGATGTGGAACATGCTTCTTCAAGAAGATTTAAGTCAATTTGATACTTCAAGCTTGAAGTTGGGATTGTACGGTGCGGCCCCAATGGCTCCAGCTTTGGTTCGTGCCCTACACAACCGTTTGGGAATTGGCTTGATTCAGGCCTATGGAATGACGGAAATGGGGCCGGCGATTACCTTCTTGTCGGAAAAAGACCAGCTGCGAAAAGTTGGTTCGGCAGGGCAGGCCGGGTTAAATCATGAAATTCGGGTTGTCCGCACAAGAGAAGACGGGCCATCGGAACCGGACGACATTATGCCGGTTGGTGAACCCGGTGAGATTATCGTTAGGGGACCTTCTATGCTTGTCGGTTATTACAACCGCGAAGAAGCAACGGAGAAAGCATTGTATAAGGGCTGGTATCATTCCGGTGATATCGGTTATCTTGATGACGAGGGCTACCTGTTTGTCAATGACCGGGTCGATGACATGATCATCAGCGGCGGGGAAAATATTTATCCGCGCGAGGTGGAGGACGTTTTGCACGCCCATGAGGGTGTCCTTGATGTTGCTGTTATCGGGCAACCGGATGACCGCTGGGGTGAAACCGTAACGGCGTTTGTCGTGAAAAAAGACCTAAATATCACGGAGCAGGATCTCGACGAGTATTGCAAAAACAGCGACAGCCTGGCAAACTATAAGCGCCCGCGCAAATATGTGTTCTGCGAAGTCCTGCCGCGAAATGCGAGCGGAAAAATCCAAAAATTTATTCTCAGGAAGCAGCTGGAGGAATTGTTTAGCCCGGGGTCAACGAATAAGTAGAAAGGTCCATCAGGTGTGGCACTAAAAGGGGACAGCTAGAATGCCGTCCCCTATTTCACTTTTTTCCATCAACCGCCAAAGAAGAAATCAAGGACATTTGATGCAGTAGATGTATTCTTATTGTAAAACTCCGAATAACCGCATTTCTTACAGTAAACAACCGTAAACGTGTTTTTTTGAACATCAAAGATCTTCGATAGCCCCGTTCCTGTCATGGCCACTTCCTTTGTTCCAGCATCCCTGCTGCCACACTTGATACAACCCTTTTCGCTCATATACTCTCCCCCTAAAAATATCTCTTTCTTTTGATTCATACGATTATGTTTGGAAAATGTTTCATATATGGATATTTTTAAGGAACGAAAAATGGATTGTCTATAGGGTAAATTTATTCCATAATAATTTATAAGATTGTGAATTTTAATTAAGGGATGAGAGACTTGAATTCTACCAGCTTAATAAATGTAACCAGAGGTAATTTGATTGAAAGTGTGCATTATGGACATATTGCGGTTGTGGATGCCAAAGGACAATTGCTTTATTATGCCGGGAATCCCAATGCAGTGGTATTTGCCCGGTCTTCAATGAAGCCGATTCAGGCTATCCCAGTAGTCGAAACTGGCGCTGCCGAACATTATAAATTAAGCGCCGCTGATCTGTCGCTATGCTGCGCTTCCCATAATGGCGAAAAAATGCATACGGACCGGGTGCTGTCCATTCTTGCGCGGGCAGGGCTTGGAGAAACCTGTTTGAAATGCGGAACCCACCCACCGCGCTGGGAAGAGAGATACATAGAGTTGATCCGTGAAGGGAAAGAAGTGACCCCTTTATTTAACAACTGCTCGGGGAAGCATACCGGGATGCTCGTGACGGCAAAGCACATGGACGAACCGCTCGAAAACTACTACGAACTGGATCACCCTGTTCAGCAACGGATTCTGGCGGCTGTGAGCGAGATGACAGAATACCCGAAGGAAAAAATCGAAATCGGGATTGATGGATGTGGTGTCCCGGTTCACGGACTGCCGCTCGAAAAAATAGCTTATGGATATGCAAGGCTGGCTAATCCGAAGGGACTGCCGGAAAAACGAAGTGAAGCGATTAAACGTGTTACTAAAGCGATGGTAAATGCACCTGAAATGGTTGGCGGAACCGACCGCTTTTGCTCCGATTTCATGCGAGTTGGGCAAGGCAGATTTATTGGAAAAGTAGGGGCGGAGGCTGTCTATACCATTGGAGATTTAGAAACAGGGCTTGGTATTGCCATCAAAATTGAAGATGGGAATAGCCGTGCCGTATATCCGGCCGCTGTCGAAGTGCTAAAGCAGCTAAATCTATTAACTGAGGGCCAAATCGGGCAATTGATGAGTCACTACCGTCCGCAATTAAGGAATGCTAGAAAAGAGGTAATTGGCGAGTTAGTGGCAGACTTTCAGCTGCAGCGTGGATAAATAAGTAAATTTGGGGACAAGTTTGGTTGAATTTATGCTGAACTGTCCTCGCTATTTTTTCTTTTTAAATCCGAAGACTTAAACGGTATAATAGGATAGTACATCTATAAATTGAAAGGAGGACCACCATCTTGTTTGAAAAAGCACTCCCACTACTGCAATCCTACTTCGGCTACAATTCCTTCCGAACTGGCCAGGAGCAGGCAATCACATCCGTCCTTGCCGGAAACAATACGATTTGTGTGATGCCAACCGGCGGCGGAAAATCGATTTGCTACCAGATTCCTGCCCTCATCCTGCCGGGAACCACCATCGTGATTTCCCCACTAATTTCACTGATGAAGGACCAGGTCGATGCTCTCATTCAAGCAGGTATACCAGCAACCTTTATCAATAGCTCGCTAAGCTACTCCGAGGCAAATGAACGGATCCGCAGTGCCAAACAAGGAGAATATAAACTGCTGTACATAGCGCCGGAGCGCCTTGAATCTCCAGATTTTATCGAGGACTTAAGAAACATGGACATCCGACTCGTTGCCGTTGATGAAGCCCACTGTATTTCCCAATGGGGCCATGACTTTCGCCCAAGCTACAGACATATCCAGAGAATGGTCACTAGTCTGCCCCAAACACCGAAAGTCCTCGCCTTAACGGCAACTGCAACCCCGAAAGTACGTGAGGACATCTGCAGCCTGCTCGCTATTGACGAGGAAAATACGATTATCACTGGGTTTGAACGGGAAAATTTATCATTCTCCGTCATTAAAGGCCAGGACCGGATTAAATATTTGCTCGATTATCTTAAAAAGAACGACAAAGAGGCCGGGATTATTTACGCAGCGACCAGGAAAAATGTCGACACCCTTTATGAACGTCTTCGGAAAGTAAATATCAACGTTGCCCGTTATCATGCGGGTATGGGGGATGCCGATCGCGCCAATGAGCAAGAGCGGTTTCTGACAGACCAGGCATCGGTTATGGTCGCCACCTCTGCCTTCGGAATGGGAATTGACAAATCCAATATCCGTTACTGTATTCACCTGCAGCTGCCAAAAAACATGGAAAGCTATTATCAGGAAGCAGGTCGTGCGGGCCGTGACGGACTTGCCAGCGAATGTATCGTGCTGTACTCTCCGCAGGATGTGCAGATTCAGCGTTTTCTGATTGACCAATCGAGTGACCCAGGTCGTATCAAGCAAGAGTTGGAAAAACTACAGCAAATGGTTGACTACTGCCATACAGAAAACTGTCTGCAGGAATTTATTCTGCAGTATTTTGGTGAAACGGAAACGGAACATTGCGGCCGATGCGGAAATTGCACTGACTTAAGAACGAGCATAGATGTGACAAAAGAGGCGCAAATGGTCCTGTCGTGCGTCATCCGGATGGGACAGCGCTTTGGCAAAAACTTAACCGCTCAAGTATTAACGGGCTCGAAAAATAAAAAAGTGACCGAGCTCCAGTTCGACAAGCTATCAACCTATGGAATCATGAAGGACAAAAGTGCCAAGGATGTCAGCGATTTTATCGAATTTTTAATTTCGCAGGAGTTACTGGCCATTGAGCAGGGAACCTTCCCCACCATTTATGTGTCTACAAAGGGAAAAGATGTGTTACTTGGCAAATTGCCAGTCCAACGCAGAGAAACCGTCCAGGTGAAGCAAGTCTCCAAGACGGACCCATTATTTGAAGAATTACGGGCAGTCCGCAAACAAATCGCCGATACTGAAAATGTGCCGCCATTCGTCATCTTTTCCGATGCTGCTCTCAAGGATATGTGCGCAAGCCTGCCAAAAACAAGCGAAGAATTTTTACAGGTAAGCGGTGTAGGAGAACATAAGCTGCAAAAATACGGCCTCCAGTTTATTCAGGCGGTCAGGGAGTTTTTGCAAAATAACCCGGATTATCAGAGTGATATCGAACCGGTGCAGGCTGCAACGAAAAAGCCAGCCAAAAAAGCCGTAACTGATTCTCACTTGGAGACGCTTAGCTTGCATCAACAGCATTTGTCGATTCAGGAAATCGCCGAAAAACGTGAACTTGCTGTCAGTACTGTGGAAGCTCATATACTGCAATGCGCTCAACAGCGGATGGATGTTGATTTTTCAAGGCTTATTCCAACAGAATACCTGCCGCTTTTAGAAAAAGCGGTCGCAGAAGCTGGCCGGGAGCGTTTAAAGCCCATTAAGGAACTGCTTCCCGAAGAAGTCAGTTATTTCATGATCAAAGTTTATGTCTATTATCTTAGTAAGAAATAAAATGGCTGGGTGAGTACCAGCCATTTTTTTGTAAAACCACAGGAAAATTATGCTAATATAAAACTATAAAACAATGGAGAAGGTGATGACCATCCAGGAAACAGTGCTAGTTTTAAAGGATTTACAAAAGAATTATGGGGCAAAACAGGTCTTAAAAGGGATTGATTTAGCGGTCGAAAGCGGACAAATCATCGGGTATATCGGGCCAAACGGTGCCGGAAAAAGCACCACCATCAAGATTCTCCTTGGTCTTGAAGGCGACTATTCCGGTTCGATAGAAATTTTTGGTGATAAAATCTCCGATAATAACGTCGATTATAAACGAAGAATTGGCTATGTGCCGGAAATTGCCGAACTCTATGATAATCTCACGGCGATGGAGTACCTAACCTTTGTCGGGGAATTATATGGGTTGGACCATCGGGATGCAGATTATAAAGCGGAGAAACTGATGGAGGCCTTTGGCTTGGAACAGGTATATCATTCACGGATTGCCTCCTATTCGAAAGGAATGCGGCAAAAGGTTCTGATTATCTCAAGTTTACTACATAACCCGGATTTGCTATTTTTGGATGAGCCGTTAAGCGGGCTGGATGCCAATAGTGTGATGGTATTCAAGGAAATCCTTGCGGTGCTGGCAGCCCAGGGTAAAACGATTTTCTATTCCTCACACATCATGGATGTAGTCGAGAAAATCAGCAACCGCATCATCTTGATCAACGATGGAAAAATTGTCGCTGATGGAAGTTTCAATGAATTAAGGGAGCAAAACAGGGAAGGGACACTTGAGCAAATCTTTAATCAGTTAACAGGCTTCAATCAATATAAGGCGATAGCTGAGGAATTTGTCTCCATCGTTCAAGAGGTGTAACCGTGAAAGACTTCCGAACATTAAAGATTCTCGATTTATTTAGCGGCTTATTTGAACGCTCGGGTATCGATTATCCGATCATGAGAAAAATCCTTGCTGTCAAACTTACGATGGATGGGCGCAGAACACCGACTATTTTTAATCAACAGGCAAAGAAAAAGAATAAACCTGAAGAAAATGGGTTTATCAAGTCGCTGGGTATGTATGCGCTTCTTAGTGTGATGCTCATTCCCTTGGTTGTCTTTGGCAAGTATTACATGTATCAAATGAGCATTTTTTTTGGCGTCATCATGTTTCTCGTGATGACCTCGATGATTTCCGATTTTTCCAACGTGCTTCTCGATATTCGTGACAAGGGAATCCTCGGGACGAAACCGATTGGGAAAAAGACAATCACTGCCGCAAAAACGATCCATATCGCCATCTATCTTTTCTTTTTGACCGCGGCGATTGCCACAGCGCCGCTAATTGCCGGGACGATACGACATGGAATTGTATTTTTGCTTTTAACCTTGGCAGGGCTAATTCTCATTAACCTTTTTATCGTCGTGTTAACTTCGATTATCTATTATTTCATTTTACGGTTCTTTGATGGGGAAAAGCTGAAAGATATCATCAATTACGTGCAAATTGGGCTGTCGATCTCAATTGCAGTAGGGTATCAGGTTGTCGTCCGGGCGTTTAATTTTGTGGATATGAATATTACCTTTACCCCAAGCTGGTGGCAATTTTTTGTTCCGCCCATTTGGTTTGCCGCACCATATGAACTGATCTTGGGACAGCAATCAAGCCTGTATCTGATTGCATTTTCATTACTGGCTGTGGCAATCCCGCTGTTATCCATCATCATTTACAGCCGGATGATGCCCTCATTTGAAAGTAATTTGCAAAAGCTGGCCAACCAAAGCGGTGAGAGCAAGCGGAAAGAGCGCAAATGGAAAAATTGGCTTGCAGGAGTTATTTGCCGCAGTAAAGAAGAGAGGCTCTTTTTTCGCTTTGCCGACAATATGATGCGAAATGAGCGGGAATTCCGTCTTAAGGTGTATCCGGCTTTAGGGATGGCCTTAGTTTTTCCGTTTATATTCATGTTTAATGAAATTCAAATGAACTCGTATGCCAACCTGGTTTCGAGTAAATGGTATCTTGCCATTTATTTTTGCAGTGTGATGATTCCAAACGCTGTTGCCATGCTGAGATATTCGGGGAAGTACAAAGGAGCTTGGATTTATCAAACGGCGCCAATCAGTGAGTTGGCATCACTGTATAGTGCAGCGCTAAAGGTATTTATCGTAAACCTGTTTTTCCCCATCTTTTTCATTTTAAGTGTGATTTTTGTGGGGATGTTTGGTTTTAAAATGATTCCGGACCTACTGGTAGTTCTGATTGCATCTATCCTGTACACGGTCGTTTGTTCACTGTTTTTAAAAGGGACACTTCCATTTTCCGAATCCTTCGAGGATGCTGCCCAAAGCGGCGGGCTGAAAATATTTCTGGCGCTGCTTTTGGTTGGGGGATTCATCGGTCTTCATTTCGTGGCAACGTTGATTCCGTTCGGAGTAATTATCTACTTATTCCTGCTCCTTGTGGTTACGGTTTTTGCCTGGAGAAAAGCTTATAAGACAATATGGAATTTTTAATAAAAAGCTGTCATTGGAATTGCTGATGACAGCCTTTTACCGTTGATTGTCGATATCGCGAAGATATTGTACCTGCCTGGAAATTTGTCGATTATCCTTTTTCAAGGGAATTCGGACCATTTTCATCATCATCCAAAAACGGCTTGTTAACGAAATAATACATCCAAGCCATGAGCAAGCTGCCTCCAAACAGGTTGCCTATGGTAACAGGAACCAGGTTGTGAATGACTCCGCCCCATGAGATTGTGCCGGGATGATTCAATACTAAGGCAATGGCGAAGGTGCACATATTGGCAATGCTGTGCTCGTATCCGGAAATGAAAAAGCAAAACACAAACAGCATCATCGCAAACATTTTCGGTCCATCTCCCTTTAGACCCAAGGGCAGGAAGAAGGCCAGGCAGACGAGCCAGTTACAAAGGATGGCGCGAAAAAACAACTCAACCGTCGGCACTTGCATCTTCTTTTCAACCACACTCAATAAAAACCCGTTTACTGTGGATTCAGCAAACAGACCGGTGGTGTAAATCAGGAATGCAAACACTGCTGCCCCTAAAATATTGCCGATATAACTACTGATCCACAATTTGATTACTTCCCGCCATGCCATTTTTTTGCGGAATGCCGCATAGGAATAATAAAAGGTGTTGCCTGTAAATAAGTCGCCTCCGCCGTAGGCAATTAAAATGATGGCCGCGCCAAAAGTAATCGCCGCCATTGGGTAGGTCAATGGGGAATGTTCTGTATAAAAATAATTCCCGGTTTTAAAGGCAACAATCACACCGAAACCGATAAACATACTGGCGAGCATCGACCGCAAAATATACCGCAACAGGCTTTGCCTAAAGATTTTCACCTTTTTAAATGCCAACTTTTCAACTTCGCTTAATGGCTGCATTTCCATAAAATAAACCACCATTTCCTTCATTATCCTTTTATTCTTAATAAGAAGAGGATTGTCTATGTATACAGATAAAAAAATTCACCATTTAATTGGCTGAGAGGTTTTCAGTTCCGCATATATTCTTTTTCTTCTGCTCTATTAAAATTTGAATTATACTAAATATATTGAAGGTTTTAATACATAGGGGTGAACGTTAATGAGGATTTTAGTAGTTGGAGCTGGTGCGGTTGGCGGCTATTTTGGAGGCCGGCTTGCAGAAAAGGGTGAAGATGTCACTTTTTTGGTAAGAGCGGGGCGGAAGAAACAGCTTGAAAAAACGGGTCTGGTGATTGAGAGTGTTCATGGGAACATGGTCCTTACGCCAAAAACGTTGATTGCCGGCGAGGAGGCAGGGCCGTTTGATTTAATTTTATTGTCTGTGAAAGCCTATCATTTGGATGAGGCGATAGCTAGTTTTAAGCAATATGTCACAGAGGGGACAGCGATTCTTCCACTGTTGAATGGAATCTATCATTTTGATCGCCTGAATGACGAATTTGGGAAAGAGCGCATCATTGGCGGGTTGTGTTTTATTGAATCGACTTTGGACAAGGACGGAAAAATCATTCATACTAGCGCAAAACACGACATTGTATTTGGGGAACGCTCTGGTGAAAGGACAGAAAGAATTTTAAAAATTGAAGAGGCATTTAGCGGAACAAACACGGGCTATCAGTTAAGTGACATTATTAACCGGGATAACTGGAATAAATATTTGTTTATCGCCACGCTTTCAGGGATTACCACATTAATGCGGTCACCGGTCGGACCTATTCGAGAAGTGCCAAGCAGCCGTGCGACACTCGCTTTGCTGTTAAATGAAATTGCCTCCCTGGCGAAACTTGCAGGAGCACCACTGCCCGAGGACATTGAAGCAAACATCATGAACCAAATAGAATCGCTGGCATATCCAATGAAATCATCTATGCAAAGGGACATGGAGAAGCTGGCGCAGGTTGAGGCTGACCACTTGCAAGGATTTCTGTTGGAAATTGCTAAAAGAAAAGGAATATCTGTTCCAGTCTTGGAAGCCGTTTATGGGAATCTTAAAGTTTATGAGCTGCAGTTACGAGCACAGTAAAACATGAAAGAGGGTGGACCACATGCAGTCTCACCCTCTTTTGATCTAAGCCGCGTGTTTTGCAAGCTTCGGATGGCGATGCATCGATATCAGCAAAATCACCCCGCTTATGATTAATAAGGCACTCGTACTGATAAATACTGCCGAGAACCCGAGATAGCCAGAAACAAACCCGCCAAACACCGGTCCGATAATATTTCCCAGAAACCTTAAACTGTTGTTGTAACCGAGGACTTCGCCCTGCATCGCTAGTGGGGCTTCCTGACGGATATAGGCAACTCTCACTGGAATAATCCCGCCGATGGCAACACCTAAAACGAAGCGGATGGCCACCAATTGCCATAGATTTGAAACGATAGCCCCAGGCAAGTAGATAATCCCGGCAAGGAATAACAGAATGACCAATATCCTAATATAGCCGTACTGATCGGCAATTTTCCCCCATTTCCGCGACATCAGCAGATTGCCCAAGCCAGCTGCGGAAAAAGCAATACCAGAATAAAAGGCGATATTCGCTGGGCCATGAAGTTCACTGACAAATAACGATAAAATAGGCTGAATGCTGAAGTGGGCAACCTGGACAAGGGCAGAGATAAGCAGAACGGTAAGCAGCACCGGATTTCGGATAATATGTTGCATGACTTCCTTGCTAGTGTAATGAGTTTTCGTTCCTGCTTTCACTTCGATGCGAAATTCCTTCGCCGCGATGACCAGGATAGCCGAAAGGAAAATCGTAAGTGATGTCCACTTGAAAGTGTCTGCATATCCAAATGTATCGGCCAGCACACCACCAAGCATTGGTCCAAATAACGAACCTGTGATGCTTCCCGTTTGCAGGGTTCCAAGAACCCGGCCGGCAATCTCCTTTGGCGTTTGCGTGGAAATAAATGCCTGGGACATCGGAATGAAGCCCGCGAAAAAGCCCATAAAAAACCGCAGCATGAATAACTGCCAAACAGACTGTGCAAATCCGATCAATAAAATCGATACGGCCATCCCAAAGGCTGAAGTCATCAGGATTTTCTTTCTGCCGTAACGGTCGCCGACTTTGCCCCAGATTGGGGAGAAGATGAATGCGGAGACAAAGGTAACGGCAAACGTCAACCCTGACCAATGCTGGACATATTTTTCCGTAAAATTGCCTAACGATTCAATGTATAAAGAAATAAAAGGCAGAACCATTGTCATACTTCCTGCCACGAAGAAATTGGCAAACCACATAATCGCCAGGTTGCGTTTTGCTCGCTCCTGCTGATTCACGCCGAAACACTTCTTTCTGGATAATATTTCGATTCACTAAATATTATAATACCTAAAATGCTGAAAAATTCAAACATTCCATATAATAGGGCAAATGGTTTAATTTAATGGAGAGTTGCAGTCGGATTTTCCCGGTTTTCGCCTCCAATTTATTGAAAAAAATCTTTAAGGGACAAATTTACTTTTGTCTCTTTTTTTATTTCTTTGGAACAATAATAGGGAAGGAGGTTTTTTAGATGGAACACTGCGATGCTTTTTTACGAAGCAAAAACTGGATTGATAACGACTTAGATTCCAGATACATAAACGTAAAACACCCATATGCGATCTTGGTCTCAGAGGATGAAGGACAAATAACTCTACGAGGAAACACGGGTTTTGATAACGGCCAAAATGGTGAGGAAATCTTCACATTTACCTCATTAAACGAACTCCAGGAATGGTTTGAGAACAATATTGGGGAATGACGGGATATAAAATTCCTGTCTTTTTTTATTTTTGGCAAAAAAAGTATTTGCAAAATTTGTATACGGGTGTACAATTAACAGCGTAAATTAAATTAACGTTGTTAACCTATATGGATCTGGAGAGTGGATATAAAAAAATGAGCACAAATGAAAGACGCAAAAAAGAAATAAAAGAGATGAAGCAGGAAATTATTGAGGCGGCGGTACAGCTATTTTTATCGGATGGCTATGAAAATGTCTCGATGAGGAAAATCGCCAAGAAAATCCAATATTCGCCTACTGCCATTTACAACTATTTTGCCAGTAAAGAAGAAATTCTGAAACAGTTGCTAATGAACGGCTATTCGATATTCCTCAACAGCTTAAAAGAAGGCGTAGCAAAGAGTGAGGAGGATGCTTTATCTCGATTGAAAGCCTCGCTCAATGCCTACATTCATTTCGGGCTGAGCCACCCGGATTATTACCGGCTCATTTTCATCGAAAACCTCCATTTGCTGCAAAAAATCATCATAGACGAGGATGACCGAACCAAAGGTTTTCAACTGTTAACCGAGTTGGTGGCCGAGGCGATGAATGAGGGTGTGTTAAAAAAGAATGAGGTTCAGTTAGTTTCACAGTCGTTATGGGCGTCACTTCACGGGATTACCGCCTTACTGATTACCTTTCCGGATTTTGGCTGGTCAGACTTTGATGGGTTAATTAGATTTCAGGTGGAAGCAATGATAAAAGGGGTATCTTAAAAGGGGGAAATTATAAAATGGTCAAACAAAAAATAAACTGGAAGCTATGGGTTGGTTACTTTATCATTATTGCGTTTATGGGGTATATCGTATTTATGTACGGTATAAACGATCCGCGGAAAGCCGGGATTGTAGCCGGGAAACTGGAAAATCCGAGTTTTACGTTCAATACCTGGAAGATATTTTTCTACATTCACATCCTGACAGGCGCTATCGCTATAATCCTTGGGCCATTTCAGTTTTTGAAAAAGAGCCGAAAAAAAATCAAAACGCACCGAATGATCGGCAAGATTTATGTCGGATCCATATTTCTCAGCGTCCCGGCCGGAATTTACCTGGCGTTTTATGCGACTGGAGGTTTTGGCAGTACCATCGCGTTCTTAATTCTTGATGTTGCCTGGTTTGTCACGACCTTCATGGGTCTAAAGCGGATTAAAGAACGAAACGTCCAAAGCCATCAGGAATGGATGATGCGCAGTTATGCCGTAACCCTTGTCTTTGTTACATTCAGGATATTGGTAGGGTTATTTGTCTTCCTGTTCGGCTTAGCGATTGGATTCCCGGTTACAGTCATTCTTTCGCTGATCATCCATCTTTATTTTATCGAAAGGTCTATAAAGAAAAACCGCAGTGGGGCGGTAAACCACATAGGACCCAAAATGGTGAAGGCTTAACCCTAAACTCCCTCCTGTTTTCAGGCGGGAGTTTTTATTTGAAAAAAATCCAATTATTATATTGACAACAATCATATTAACAACGATAATATAAACATCAATAATATTGAGGTGAAAAAAATGAATATACAAGATGTGATACTCGGCTTCCTATACGAGGAGCCAATGAGCGGTTACGACATTAAGCAGATGATGGAGAATTCTGTTTCCTATTTTTTCGAAGCATCATTCGGGGCGATTTACCCGGCATTAAGAAAAATGGAAAAGGAGGGACTCGTTGAAAAACAGGTCATTCAGCAGGAAGGTAAACCAAATAAGAATTTATATGCCATTACGGAAAGTGGAAGGGAACAGTTCCAGCAATATCTGGACAGTCCGATTAATCCAACCATCACAAGGTCGGATATCCTGATCCGCATCTTTTTTGGCCGGTTTACCACTAAGGAAAAAATCGTGGAATGGCTGGAGGAGGAACGGGAGAAGAATCAGGAAATGTATGACAATTTAACAAGAATTGCTGAATCATGCAGTTCAGACATGGAGCATTATAAGCGGTTTACACTGGAGTTTGGGATTCGCCAGGCGGAGATGGTAATAAGAATGATTGATAATGAATTAAAAAATCTAAACGAACAAGGGGAATAGAGTATGAGTATGAAGGGTACGGGTGGAATGAAGGTTGTATTGTTAATGTGTATGGGGATTTTTGTTTGTATGCTCGACTCCACGATTATGAATATCACACTACCGGCGATTCAGGACAGTCTAGATACTACGTTGGAAACCAGCTCGTGGATGCTGAATGTGTACACGATGACAATTGCCGTTTTGGCGATTCCGTTGGCAAGATTTGCCGATATGTTTGGCAGAAATAAATTTTTCATTGTCGGGTTATTCATTTTTGGAGTGGGATCAGCGTTATGCGGACTGGCAACCAGCGGTGAATTCCTGATTGCGGCCCGGTTTGTCCAAAGCTTGGGTGCCGCCATTTTAATTCCATGCAGCATGGTAATAGGGATTTCAGCGATGCCGATTGAAAAAAGAGTGCTCCCGTTAACACTGCTAGGAGCCACACAAGGATTATCGACGGCCTTGGGCCCTACAGTGGGCGGAATCATTACTGAAAAACTTAGCTGGCACTGGGTATTCTATGTAAACGTGCCAATCTGTATATTGGCCATTGCTGTATCCTTCCTAATTTTAAAAGTAAGGAACGAAAGCAGAGTAAAATCATCGATTGACTGGTATGGTCTCCTATTCTCCGTTTCAGCGATTTTTCCGTTGAATCTCGTTTTGATAAAAGGTAATACCTGGGGCTGGGACAGCAGCCAGTCCATTGTATGCTATCTGGTGACCGCCGCATCCATCGTGTTATTTATCATTGCTGAGAAAAAATCGAAGGCGCCAATGGTTAACTTAACTTTATTTAAAGATCGTCTATTTACAGGTTCAGTTGTCATCGTGACTACAGGGTTTATCTTCCTGATTGGCGTAATGGTCTTGCTTCCACAGTTTCTAACCAACTTCCAGCACAAGACAGAGCTCCAAGCCGCACTCCTCGTCACACCAGTATCTGCTGCCATCTTTGTTTTTTCCAACTTTGCCGGTTTGTTAACGAAAAAAATAGGCTACACCATTCCGGTGATGCTTGGTTTTTTTATCATGGGAATCGCCTATTTTTTATTACACAATTTAAGTCTTCACAGCACAGCAAAAGAGATTATCCTTCTCTGCAGCTTACTCGGTTTTGGGTTTAGTTTTGTGATCTCATCAGCGACAATAGCTAGCACCTCTTCGTTTGAAGGGGAAATGCTAACCGCATCGCAGAGCGTTTTCTCGATGCTGAGGCAAGTCGGGGTCGTTTTGGCAGTCGCCATCTTTGTTGCCGGGCTAACCAACAATATTGCTGATAAAAAACAAGATGTCATTCAATTTGCCGCGCAAAAGCTCGAGAAGCTAGAGGTACCGGATGATTTGAAACCGAATATCTTAACGGAAACAAAAACAGCTATAAATGACGAGGGTCAATCCCAAAAAGCCACGCCATCTTTTATAACTGAAAGTGAGCGTAAGCAGCTTGTTGATGCCAATGTTCAAAGAGCAATGGCCGCCATTCCAGAAAATCAAAGAGGTCTGGTTACTGAACAAATTCATAAAGAAGTAGAATCACAGGTCGATCAAGAGATCGCCAATACAGGAATGATTGTAAGGGGTTATACCAAAGAAGTAGAAAATTTTGCACAAGAAAGGATTTCATCCAGTTTTGCAGAACTTTATAAAACAAGTATTCCATTTGTATTGTTGTGCATTTTCACGGGATTTATTTTTAGAGAAAGAAGGACGAAACAAGCTCTGCAACCGGTAAAATCGCCAGTTATCGAATAAGTATAAGGGGGGAGCAAGGATGGAGTTAATAAAAGCATTAAATTTGGGTCTGCGGTTTCTAATAGAAATATTAGCACTGGTCATCTATGGATATTGGGGTTTCCATGTTTCCAAGGGAACAGTTATGAAATACCTCTTAGGCATCGGCACTCCCTTGCTGGTAGCGGTTATCTGGGGAATGTTTGGCTCCCCTAAGGCACCCTACGGCCTGACCGGAACCCCCTATCTTCTATTTGAACTCATTATTTTTGGTTTGCCGGCGGTTGCCTTGTTCTTTAGCGGAAAACAAACATGGGCAATACTCTATGGTGCCGTAATGGTAATCAATCTCGTTTTAATGAAGATTTGGCAGCAATGAAAGAAATCAGCCCAGGCATCTAAAGCCGGGCTGTTTTTTCAATTTAACAGCATCGCGAAACTTTGCTGCCTTTGCATTGTATCGGGCATCCTGTGCCTCACAGAAGATTACAGCTTTTGCCTGCCTGCAGTCAACGTTACAATCAACAGCCAAGTGGTTGGCAGCAAAGTGATACCAGAAAGCCATCAGTGCCTTGCCGGCCAATCGCCGCAAAATGGTGGCCAAACAACAACCATTTGTTGGTCGGAACATAGTCCTTCCTGTCATTATGTATTTCTGCAGGTGTTTTCCGTTTATCATCTAACTGAAAAACTTTTTGTGCGATAAACTTGCTGTAAAATTATTTATTTGAGTATTCTGAACTTTTTTACGAAAATAGAAAAGTCGTCTCCTCATTGCTCTAAGGGCCTGTTTTACTATAAACTAGGTATCAAACGTTCAATGTAATAGTGGTGAGATGAATGGAGTTTTCAAAGGATAATACATATGAAATAATGGAGGTCTGTTTGCTGGCCGGGAAGATCATCCTGCAAAGCGGCGGTGAGACGTACCGGGTCGAGGATACGATGATGCGGATGGCTGCTGCGTTTGGGATTGAACACTCACATAGCTATGTAACCCCAACAGGCATTATTTTTTCCGCAGAAGGCGAAGAGCCAACCAAGACAAAATTAATCAGAATTTCAGCACGGTCGACGGACCTTGAGAAAGTCGCATTGGTCAACAGCATTTCGCGAAAAATCTCCAGTGGGGAGATAGGGCTTAGTGAAGCAAAGCGGCAGTTGAAACAGCTTGAGGACATGGACCTTACCTTTCCTTTGATGATGCAGGTCGCTGCCGCATCACTGGCAAGCGGCTGCTTCATGATTATGTTTAAAGGTGTATGGGCAGATTTTATTCCTGCAATGATTTCAGGTGGGGCAGGCTATATGAGCTTTATCTACTTTCATCGCTTTGTCCCAATCAAGTTTTTTTCAGAATTTCTGGCAGCGTTTGTTATTGGACTGGTATCTTTATTTTTTGTAAAAACGGGCCTGGGTCAGCAGCTGGATAAGATTATCATCGGGTCGGTGATGCCGCTCGTTCCTGGTTTATTGCTCACCAATGCCATTCGGGATTTGATGGCCGGGCACTTGGTGTCCGGATTGTCAAAAGGGGCTGAGGCATTTTTAACGGCTTTTGCGATCGGAGCGGGCATTGCAGTGATTTTAAATTTTGTGTGATTGAGGGTATGAAAAGTGGAAGTTTTGGCTCAAGCGATAACTAGCTTTATCGCGACCAGCGCCTTTGGTATCCTGTTTAACGCGCCAAATGAAACTTTGGTAAAATGCGGTTTGATTGGCATGGGCGGCTGGTTGATTTACTTTCTTCTGAATGGTTACTTAAATGACGCCGTGACGGCCACTTTGGCTGCCACCGTTTTTATCGCTGTTCTCAGTCATGAATTGGCTAAGCGCTTTAAAACCCCGGTCATTATTTATAGTGTGGCTGGCATTATTCCGCTGGTTCCCGGCGGTCTGGCATATGAAACCATGAGAAATTTCGTGGAGAATGAATATAATACGGCTCTTGGTTCAGCGGCAAAGGTGTTGATGCTAGCTGGATCGATTGCCTTTGGTCTGGTCTTGTCGGAAGTCATTAATCAAGTGATTCGAAAAGTAGCGAAGCGGAAAGCGGGGCAATGAATTGGCGAAGGCAGAGGGAATGTCCCTCTGCCTTCTTTGCTTTCATCTATTTGTGTGATGGTAACTTGGTTGCTGCAAGTTCCATAAGCTCTCTTAATGTAAAAATTATAAATATCGTATTAAACGAATAGCCGCGGTACATTTTTCCACTGTAGGTTTTAAACCTAAACGATGTAAGCCCTACCTCTCCTACATCCTCACGGCTCCGAGGCCGCTCCAGTGTGAATAAGTCTTTCCGAAAAAAACATTAGTGGAAAGCCAGAAAAAAATTCCTACATTATAATCCAAAATCATCTTCAAGTTACCAAAATGTAAAGCACAATTAATAATAATACACCATATTTTTGGATTAGTCAACAAAAATATTTGAAATTCTATTAACAGGAAAATGTGAATAATGAATAGAAGATATGTTCATAAAGGAAACAGAATCGGAGGGAGACTAAATGGAAGGCTTTATCTATAAATATTATGATGGTCTCGGGTTGGCAGAGTTAATCAAAAACAAAGAATTGCAACCGAAGGAAGTGCTCCACGAAGCGATAAAAACAATCGAACAGCATAATCCATCGTTAAATGCGGTCATTAATAAATTTTACGAAAAAGCGGAAAAACAGGCTGAGACAAATGAGTTAACTGGGAACTTTGCCGGTGTACCGATTCTTTTAAAAGACATCGCACAGGAAATTGCCGGGGAGAAAATTACTTATGGGTCGAAGGCGTTTCAAAAATATCGGGCCCAGTCCGATTCGGAATATGTTAAGCGGGTCCGAAACACAGGTGCAGTGTTTGTCGGTCAAACCAATGTTCCGGAGTTTGCATTAATGGGAATCACGGAACCTGCCGTTTACGGGCCAACCCGCAACCCCTGGAATTTGGAATACACGCCCGGGGGCTCAAGCGGCGGTTCTGCCGCAGCGGTTGCCAGCGGTATGGTTCCGATTGCAGGAGCGAATGATGGCGGCGGCTCGATTCGGATACCCGGAGCCTACTGCGGTCTGTTCGGGATGAAGCCGACAAGGGGGCGGACACCGGTTGGCCCAAAGTATGGAAGAAACTGGCAGGGCGCTTCGGTAGATCATATTTTGTCAAGGTCGGTACGCGACAGTGCAGCTATGCTGGATGAAATCAGGGTCTTCGAAAAAGCTGCCGCCTTCCACGCACCGCCGTTTGAAGGTTCGTATTTTGAAATGGTCCAGACACCGCCAATTAGAAAGCTAAAGATTGCCTTTTCCGTTCGTTCGCCGCTTGGCACGGAAGTCCAGGCAGAGTGCAAGGAGGCCGTTTACAAGACAGCCCAGCTTCTGGAATCAATGGGGCATCATGTTGAGGAAGTGGATGCACCTGTGGACGGAAGAAAAATTGCCAAGAGCTATTTAACGATGTACTTCGGCGAAGTTGCTGCGGCGGTTGCCTCGTTAGAAGAGGTATTGGGACGGAAGGCCGTGATGAGCGATGTCGAGCAGACTACCTGGATTTTGGGTTTGGTCGGAAAGGCGACATCGGCGGAGGAAGTGGTTTTGAGCATTCGTGAATGGGATTATGCCGCGATTGCGATGGAGACGTTTCATGAAACCTATGACTTCTATATGACACCAACTACCGCGTTCCTTCCGGCAAAAATTGGCGAGCTAGAGCCTAAGAAGTCGGAACAGCTCGCAATGCAGGTCACCGGTAAACTGTCCATGGGCGGTCTATTGAAAAAGGTCGGGATTGTCGAACAGGTGGCCGAAAACAATTTAATGCGTACGCCATTTACCCAGTTAGCGAATTTAACTGGCCAACCGGCGATGACCGTACCGTTGCATCTAACAGCGGACGGATTTCCGGTGGGGGTCCAATTCATGGCGGCAAGAGGTAGAGAGGATTTGTTATATTCATTAGCAGGACAGCTGGAACTAAGCGATCTATGGGTGCCGGTTGAGAGGAATCCGATGTATTAGGTTAGTTCTGCATCTCGAAAGGAGCGTTTTTAGTTACTCGATTCTTTGAAGAGTAATTGGTTAACCAAATGGGGAAAAGTCAAGTTTACCGTCTTCAATCGGGTCTATTGGCTACCAAAATGTAAACGAGACAACGGTTTCGGTCGCTAATCGGGTTGATTGGCTACCCAAATTTCAAGTAGTTAGAGGTTTCGGTCGCCAATAGGCATCGGCAAAGTTTACCGGGAACAATCACTCAGACGTATTGTTGAAAATTGCGCAAACATTTCCCAACATTATTTTTTTTAGCATGGAAGGAAAGCGGAAATTTTTGTCGTATATTATCGATAAAACGATTGTTTCTTCGGAGGAATGACCATGCTGGCAGAAAAACTTCTTTTGCAATCATTAATTGTACTCGCACCTGTTCTGCTTTGCAGTGCTTCACCTGACCATAAGCAAAAATGGAATACCCCATTTTATTTTGGTTTATTCTATAGCGCTTCGGCGATGGCCTGCATGATTTTTCTTTATTCGAACTATGGTCAAAACTGGGATCTTCGCTATGCACCACTGCTATTGGCGATTTTCTACGGGGGGCCGGTTGCCGGTGCAATGGTCATTGCCTCCATCATCGGAATGCGTCTGTTAATCGGCGGAGAAGCCGTTATTTTTGCCATCGTCGGCTGTCTGCTAACAGCCATTGTTCCTTTCCTGCTTAGGAAAAAATTTTGGAATGTGACTTCAAATAAACGGGTGTTTTTAACGTTATTGGCAGGGGGCTGGTCGCTGGTTTTATGCTATTTGTCGCTATCAGCCTATCATTATGTAAAGGGTGATATTTTTAAATTTTTTATAAATATCCCGGATTTACTTCTGTTTGCCCTGATTTATACGTTAGCTTTAGTCCTTGCTGCCAAGCTTAATGAAGGGCTAATCGAAAGACGCGAATTGCGGAAGGAAATACAGCGGGCGGAAAAGTTAAATACATTGGGAGAGCTTGCGGCATCGATTGCCCATGAGGTTCGCAATCCATTAACAGTGGTTAAGGGGTTCCTGCAATTAATGCATCAGGAGGAAAATGAGAAAAATCACGAGTATTTATCTCTTGTGTTAAGTGAGTTAGGCAGAGCAGAATCCATTATTAATGACTACTTGAATTTCGCCAAACCCCAATTTGAGAAACTGGAAGTATTTCAATTGAAGGATATTTTATCGGAAGTTGTAATGCTCCTGGAACCCTTAGCGGTAAAACAAGGGGTTCAACTGGAGAGCTCTTTTGACAGTTCCGATTTTTCATTATACACGGATCGCAATCAATTGAAACAGGCACTTGTCAACATTATCAAAAATGCCATTGAAGCAACACCAGAAGGCGGGATGGTCATGATTCATACGGCGTCCAACCAATATCATGCATCTGTATTGATTGCAGATACCGGCAAAGGAATGACACCGGAACAATTATCAAGGATTGGGACTTTGTTTTATACCACTAAGGATAAAGGTACTGGCCTTGGTACATCGGTTTCTTTAAGAATAATTGAAACCATGAACGGAAGGGTAGCTTATGATAGCAAGCCTGGAGTAGGAACAAAGGTAACGTTGACGCTGCCTGCAGGAAAAAAAGAAGAATTGGCGGGTTAACCTAAATAATGTCTAAAAGATGTGTAGTAGACAACCAATCCACACACTAGCCATACGCTGAAGCTGATCCATGTCAATGCCGGCAGCTGCAATGCCAAATACCCGCAAAATAAGAAGGCCAGAATCGGGATCCAAGGAACTAACGGTACACGGAAGCCGGATTTTACAGTTTTATTTTTTCGCAAAAACAAAATCCCGATTGAAACAGTCATAAAGGCAAGCATTCGACATTGAACCAGGCCGGAGAGCAATTAAAAAAAGCCAGCTAACAATTTCTAAACAGGGAGTATCTCCATATGGAGGGGCTCCCTATTTTTTTCCCAATAAAATATTTGTCGAAAAAAATCGATTAATATGCAACATCATAATAAAAAATGGTAAAATAGTATGAGTAAATATAAAATCTAATTGAATCATTTGAAGTATCCACGTTTAAGGAGATACAAACATGAAAGAAGGCAAGAACAGTCCTAAGCTAATTTTCGAAGAAAAAAAGGCGATAACATTATTTCTGTCATTATTCTATTTGTTTTATTTCACCTATGAAATATTTTGGTATTTTATCTTGCCTAAGTATACAGACTATGGTGCATCACATTTACTTAATGATGGGCTAGGATATTGGCTTTATTTTTTCATCATAATGTTATTGCCTATTTCGTTAACATTTATTAAAAAAGGAAACCCATATATAGTTAAATATATTTTGCTATTTGGGTTTATTCTTTTCGACGGCATAAATAGCTTCTTAGTTTATTTTGGGTCTTCCCAATCGTTTGCATCAGGAAATATTGTCGAGTTATTGTTTGTATTCTTTTCACCTGTATTTGTAAATAAACAATATTATTGGTCTGTAACCTTTGGACTACTAGGCCGGTATTTGTTATTAGGATTAATCCTGCAAGATGGAAATGTTATGTCACCGATGCTGGGCATAATAATATTATCCGGGATTGCATTTATTCTTTTAATAAGATTTTTTTCTTACATTAAATCGATAACAAATGTTTATGAGGAGCTCAACCAAAAGGAAAAATTAGCGGTTATCGGCCAAATGGCTGCAGCAGTAGGACATGAAATCCGCAACCCACTTGCATCGTTAAAGGGATTTACTCAGTTACAAATAGAAACGAATGCGGCAGCTAATGGGTACTACCCGATTATGATACAAGAGATTGATCGGATTAATTCGATTGTTGACGATTTGATGTATCTTGGAAGACCAAGAGAGCCTAAATACGAGAAAGCCAATATTGAACAGATTATCAATTACACGTTATCACTGACAAATCATCAGGCTGTTGAAAATGGTGTAACCGTTGAAACGATTAAAAGAGAACCAATCCCATTAATTGATTGTGATGAAGGTCGGTTAAAACAGTTATTTATTAATTTAATAAAAAACGCTATCGAGGCAATGCCAGATGGAGGCAGGGTCAGAATCTCTATTCAGGTTCTAGATAATCAAAAATTAGAAATTTCTATTGAGGATGAAGGTCTCGGAATATCTAAAGAAAGTATTAATAATTTATTTGAACCTTTTTACACGACTAAAAAGGATGGTACGGGATTAGGCTTAATAGTCTCGCATCAAATTATAAAAGATCATAATGGTGACCTGAGGATAGAAAGCGAACAGGGAAATGGAACCAGGGTCATTGTTTCATTACCAATAACTCAAAGGAAATAGAGGGGAAAATTGTTCTTCAATTATACAAAATTCCTCAAAATAAAATGTTTCAAGGGGTTTCTACATGAGATATAATGTAGAGGAACAACGAAAATTGTAACTTTAGGAAAAAACTTTCGTCTATATAAAAGCGAAATGTGCATTCGGTAAACTTGGAGGGTCATATGATTCCACATGAAGAGCAACGAACCGTTAAATGGTTTTTAATATCTTTCTATATTATTTTGTTTGGCTATGACATTTTTTATTACTACCTTTTACCTATTTATATTTCGCACGAAGAACCTGGCTTACCCAGCAATTATTGGTATATTAATTATATTGTATTATTATTGCTCATTTTAGTAATGTTGTATATAAGTAGGATAAATAAGCAGTTTTTAATAAAATATGTGTTTTTTATCGGCTATTTAATAACTGCTTTTACGGTTGATATCTTAACATATTATGGAACAGTAGATGAATATTTCAGTGGGAATGTTGTGGAGGTATTTTTAATTTTGTCATTACCTCTTTTCCTGAATACAAGGTACTTTTGGTTGGTGAGTCTGGGGGTTACTGTAAAATATCTTTTAACAGGTATAATACTACAAACATCCTATGTAATATTACCAATTATATTGTTTTTGATATTATCTATAATGTCATATTTCCTCCTTTCTCGATTTCAAGGATATGTCAAAGCAATTAGTGATTCTTATGATAATCAGTTACAAGGGATTGTAAAAGGGGTTATTGCTACATTAGAATTAAAGGACCCTTATACAAGAGGTCACAGCGAACGGGTTGCTAATTATGCATTAATGTTAGGACAGGAAATAGGTAAGCTATCAAAAGAAGAACAAAACTCTTTTTATTATGCTTGCTTATTGCAAGATATCGGTAAGGTCCATATTCCGGATTCGATATTAATGAAACCTGGGAAACTTACGAAAGAAGAATTTGAAATAATTAAGCTCCATCCTGTTGTCGGAGCGGATGCAGTAAAAAATGTAGACGGGATAAAAGATAGTATCTGTGTAATACAATCCCACCATGAACGCTGGGATGGTAATGGGTACCCAAATAAATTAAAGGGAAACCAAATACCATTACTTGCAAGAGTAACTGCTATTGCAGATGCTTTTGATGCAATGACCTCTTCAAGGTCTTATCGTGCTGCATTGTCAGTCGAAGAAGCATATCAACGCATTATCGAAGGAATGGGTTCCCAATTTGATCCAATGTTGGCTGAAGAGTTTAAAAAGGTATTTCCAGCTTGGGTCAAATTTCATCAAAAATATCCATGGCAAGATGAAATGAACACGAAAAGGAGGTGGACACATGAAAATCCGTAGACTTAAGAAAGTAAAAACAACTTGTTGGTGGTGTCCTTTTGTTGGAGTCAGACCATAGGAAAGTTAGGATGCTAGTCTTTTGCTAGCATCCTTCTTTATGTGAAAAATAAATGTAAAAGGGTGTAATAATGAACATTTCACTCGAATCAATACTAGTATTGATTCCTCTTGAAATTCGCAAAGACAAGAAACATTTTATAGTGGAAGATCTCGGTTCGGGTGAGTTTTATGAAATGCCTGAGGTTTGTATTGATGCCATTCACCTCATTGATGATGGTGTTAGTCTGGTAGAAATAGAGCGGCGGCTGAAAGAGAAATTTCCTGATGAAGAAGTGGATCTCATCGATTTTGCCAATCAGCTTTTGGAACTGGAACTGGTTGCCGAAGTTGATGGGATCAAAGTAGAGATTCGGGAAAAGCAGCAGGACCTTCTTGGCTTTTTGGGGATTTCACCTAAGATGGGAAAATTCTTTTTTAATAAGGCAACGATGATGCTTTATGCCGTGTTATTTGTTATCAATATACTCTTATTTATCTTAAAACCGGCGTTATTTCCTCATTTTAAGGATATTTTTGTGTTCGATTTGATGGTATTTAATATTCCTGCTTGGATGGTGTTATCGGCTGTTTTGGTCATGATCCACGAGTTTGGCCACATATTGGCGATGCGCAGCTTTAATCTCCCGACTAGGCTGGAGATTGGGCACCGGTTAATCCTGGTTGTGCTGGAAACGGACATGGCACAGGCCTGGAAACTGCCGTCAAAGGATCGGAATATTTTATATCTTGCAGGGCTTTGCTTTGATTCAGCCATACTTTTTCTTGCATTGGCGGGTCAGCTGATTTTTTCAGAGGGGTCAGGGCTTTTCCTTAGTTTCATGAAGCTGGCAGCATTAGACACCTTAATTCGGATGGTCTATCAGTTTTGCATTTATATGAAAACAGACTTGTATTATGTGTTTGAAAATGTATCCGGCGCTTATAACCTGATGGAAAATGCCAATCAGGCAATTAGAAACAAGTTCTCATTTTTAAAAGCGGACAATCAATCAGAGGTAGTATTTGCCGGAGAACAAAGGACTGTTTTTACCTATACCATTTTTTATTTTATCGGTGTCGGGCTGACAATCCTGTTGTTTTTCGGCTACTATATCCCTCAATTAGTATTTGCGATGGCTAGACTCAACCATTGTTTTGGCTACGGACCGTCCAACCATCATTTCTGGGATGCAGCCTTGTCATCATTGCAATTATTAATCGGGGTGCTGCTTCTGCTATATTCCTGGCGAAAAAAGTACACAAAAAGGCAAATGTGACAAACCTATGTCAAATTTTGAATATCTAAGGTTTTTTTTCCCTAAGGATGGGGGAGTTCCCCGATAAAGATAACACTTCCTTTTTTCTTACAATAAGAGTAAGAAAACGGAAGTGTTATTTTTTTGGAGGAGGAGCTCTAATGCAAGCAACTAATAAAATGCAAGTTAATGCAGCTGCGAATACAAAGAGCACAGTTAATGATGCGTTTGCTTCGAAATTTGCAAAATTAATGTTTTTATCAGTCGCAGGACTAGCGATTTTAGTGTTTATCGGCACAAGAATGTTTACCCATATCGACTTGAATCTTTATGGATATATGGTAGGAACGCTTACTTTCCTCGGTGGGTTCTTTTACCGCTTTATTTCTTGGGGTGAACGGCCGCCAACCAAAATCATTATTAAAAAAGGACTAAAGCTGCTTTTTAGAAAAAGCACAGCGAAAACAGCTGTTAATCACTTGGCGATTTATGACTTCATCAAAAAGCGCGGCTTCTATCGCTGGATGCAGCACATTTTGATTGGTTGGGGCTGCGTGCTTGCCTGCTTAGTAACCTTCCCGCTGGTTTTCAGCTGGATGTACTTCACAATGGAAGACAACGGCTACTACACGGTGGTTGTAATGGGAATGAATTTGATCAATATTAAAGCTGATGGAATCATCGCTTGGTTTTCCTATAACGCATTAAACATCTCAGCAATCATGGTTATTACCGGTGTCTGTATGGCCCTTTACCGCCGCATGAAAAATATGCAGGCAAGAGCTGAACAAAAATTTATGTACGACTTCTTGCCGCTTTATTTACTGTTATTGATTTCAGTCACTGGACTGTTACTGACTGTTCAAAATGTATTTTTACACGGCTGGATGCAGCCGCAAATGTCACTGATTCACCAATTCTCAGTCATTGTGACTCTAATCTACTTGCCGTTCGGTAAGCTTGCCCATATCCCATTCCGTCCAATGAGCGTGCTGGCAAGAAACTACCGTGAACACTATGGGGAACAGCATATGAAAGAATGTAAGGTTTGTGGGGAGCAATTTGTTTCAGTAGAACAATCAACCGATGTTATCAATGTCTTGGGCGTCAATAGCATGGAATTTAACATGGAAGATGGCTTCAATCTTGCTGAACTTTGCCTGCCGTGCCGCAGAAAGTACCGTATTGCAAGATTCTCGGGAATTCCTACCCACCAAGTCAAGGTCAAGGAGGCAAACCAAAATGCAAGAGGTTAATTTTAAGAATGAAAGAGACCGGTTCTTTAAAGAGATTGAAAATGTAAATCATCCAGATGAAACGTTAGTTAAGACCCACTGCAGCTATTGCGCGATGCAGTGCGGGATGAACTTAAGAGTGAATACGAAAACCAATAAGATTATTGGTGTGGAGCCTCGTTACGATTGGCCGGTTACATTAGGTAAAATGTGTCCCAAAGGCGTTACTGCTTACCAGCAGGTAAACCACCAGGATCGTATCCTTAAACCGCTAATTCGCGAAGATAAATCATTAAAAGGCACGAACAAAGGATTCCGTGAAGCCACTTGGGAAGAGGCCTATGACTTGATTGTCAGCAAGTTTAAAGGACTGCAAGAGCAATATGGAAAAGATTCCATTTCCGTCTATAGCGGAGTTTCCATGACAAATGAAAAATGCTACCTGACAGGGAAGTTTGCCCGCGTTGGTCTACAAACTCGTTATATCGATTATAATGGACGTTTCTGCATGGCGAGTGCAGCAGGCGGACTAAACCGTTCTCTTGGAATCGACCGTGGTTCTACTGTTCCTTGGACAGATGTACATGAAACTGATTGTGTCTTCTTGGCTGGCAGTAATACGGCAGAATGTCACCCAACTTCGATGTTCCGTATTTGGGCGGTTCAGGAAAGAGGGGGCTATGTGATTGTAGCAGACCCGCGGGAGACTCCGATTGCAAGAAGAGCGGATCTTCATCTTGATTTGAGACCAGGTACAGACTTGGCGTTAGCAAATGGTATTTTGAATCTGCTTATCAAAAATGGTTATGTGGATGAAGAGTTTGTAACAAATCATACGAACGGTTTTGAAGAAACAAAGAAGGTAGTAAAAGATTTCACACCTGAGTATACAAGTCAAGTCACGGGTGTGGCACCTGAAAAAATTATCCGTGCTGCAGAAATTTACGGAAAAGCGCCAAACGCAATCGTTATGTTTGCACGGGGGATTGAGCAGCAGGTTAAAGGGGTAGATAATGTTTCTGCCTATACGAATATGGCCCTTGTAACTGGAAAAATTGGCCGTCCTAAATCTGGGGTTGCCACGATTACGGGACAAGGAAACGGTCAAGGCGGCCGCGAACATGGACAAAAAGCAGACGCGCTTCCTGGCTACCGTAAAATTGCCTATCCGGAGCATGTGGAATATATCGCCAATGTGTGGGGAATCCAACCAGAAGAAATGCCAAAAGAGGGTGTTTCTGCTTATGAAATGTTTGGGTTAATGGAGCAAAAGACCATCCGTGCTTTATACCTTTTATGCTCTAATCCTGCCGTTTCGGCCCCTAATCTAAATTATGTACGTGAACAGATGAAAAACTTGGATTTCATGGTATGTGTTGATTTTTATCTATCTGAATCTGCAGAGTTTGCCGATGTCATTCTGCCAACCACTACTTGGGCGGAGGATGAAGGAACAACCACTAATGTCGAAGGCCGTATCATCAAAATTAACCAAGCTCAAAAACCGCTGGGTGAAGCAAAGCCTGACTGGCAAATTCAAATTGAAATTGCTGAACGCATGGGCCGCGGCAACTATTTTTCGCACTTAAAAAGTGCCGAAGATATCTTTAATGAACTGCGTGTTGCTTCTAAAGGTGGAGTAGCTGATTATTACGGGGTTACTTGGGATAAGATTGAAAAACAAGACGGCGTATTCTGGCCATGTAAAGAGGAAAATGATCCTGGGACACCGCATTTATTCCTGGATAAGAAGTTTTATCATCCAGATGGTAGAGCAAAGATCTTTGCATTGCCTTACAGACCTCCAGCAGAGGAACCGGATCAGGAATATCCGCTCCGATTAACTTCTGGACGTGTAGTATACCACTACTTGTCTGGCAATCAAACGAGAAGAATTCAATTTTTGCGTGATATGTGTCCGGATCCATTTGTAGAAGTACATCCGGAAACAGCAGAAAAATATAATATCAACCACGAAGAAAATGTACGTTTATATACAAGAAGAGGCGAGGCTGTTTACAAGGTGAAAATCACCGAAGCGATTCGCAAAGATACCGTGTTTGTTCCGTATCACTGGGGACATGATGAATCTATTAATCTCCTGACCATTGGTGCGCTTGATCCAATTTCTCGGATGCCGGAATTCAAGGCTTGTGCCGCACAGATTGAAAAACTTGAAATGAAGAAGGTGCAGTAAAGTGGTAAAAAAGAGGTTATATCTTGAACTTGAAAACTGTATCGGGTGCCGTTCTTGTTTAGCAGCCTGCACGCAGTGCGGAGGGCACGAAGAGCGTAACCGCAACTATGTATACGATGTGAACCCGCTTGTTAACCGTCAAACGATGCCATTAATGTGCCTTCACTGTGTGAATCCTGCATGTGCAAGAAGCTGCCCTGCCCAGGCGATCCAAATTCACGAAACAGGAGCTGTCCTGTCTGCTCTTGTGGAAAAGTGTATCGGCTGCCAAAACTGTACTATTGCCTGCCCTTATGGAATACCGAAGTTCGATACCGAGCAGAATTTAATGTATAAGTGCGACCTTTGCATTGACCGCACAAAGGATGGTATTCCGCCAATGTGCGCGAGCGTATGTCCGTCTAATACACTTCAGTGGTTAACAGATGAAGAAATCGAAGCAAAACAAAAGCAATTTAACCTGGATAATGGTAAGTGGGTAACAAGCATGCCATATTTAGAAGGCGAAACTAACGTACGTGTGAATCTCCCTGGAATCCTGCAGGGTGTCACCAAACTGTTCTAGGAGGGATTACCATGAGCGATAAAAATAATAAAATCCCGTTCAATGAAGATAATTACACCCATAATATAAATCGAAACAATGAACGAAAGCTTGACCGCCGTGGCTTTATGAAGACATTGGTAGGGGCAGCGGGCGTGTTCGCCGTTTCCTCCCTCCCATGGGGAGTTCTGGCCGCTAAGGAACTGGGTGGCCTAGGTGACAAAAAATATCCGAAACAAAAAATTGCTGATTTGAATTCGGTGGCCGTTGGGGATGCTGTCGATTTTCACTTCCCTGGCGAACACGACAGCGCCATCTTGATCAGATTATCAGAGAAGAAATTTGTTGCTTACCAAAATGCATGTACCCACCTGCGCTGCCCCGTGTTCTGGCAAAAGGATGAAGGCGATTTGCTTTGCCCCTGCCACCATGGAAAGTTTGATGTGGAAACAGGCGCACCTACTGCGGGACCGCCAAGACGACCGCTTCCGGAAATCCATGTAAAAGTAGAAAACGGCGTTGTTTATGCCGTGGGGGTGAAGCGTTATGAAGCGTAGTTATATCCCGGTTGCCCTATTGCTCGCTGTCTTAATGTTGAATATCATTGCAACCCAGTACATGGTCCATCAATATTTTTATCAAAATTATACTAATACTATTATTGCCGCTGTCGTAAATGTGATTCTATTCCCGGTTGCCTTTCTGATTTACAAAAAAGGTGTGATGGTCAATGACTAGCGAAACCTATATCGATTTATGCTTTGTCCGCCCGCAGGCTGGGGATTTTTCCAGCGAAATTGAAGAATTGCTGCAAAAGCTGTTTGCCAAGAAACGCTTAAATTGGTATCTCGAGGAGAAGGTCGTTGACGGGGCGGAAATGGTCATCGCCGAAATTAAGGGCATGAGCACATGGGAGTCAGAGGATGAAACAATTCAATTCATTGAGGATCATGCTGAGGACAAATTTTGGGATTATCTGCAGGGTTATAAAATGTTCATTTACCCTGTGAAGAAGGGGTGTAATAGCTGTGGGGGCCATTAATCTTGAAGCAGTAAAAGAACGCTTTTCCGGCGCATCGGTGGAAATCGCGATTCTGGACCAAGAGGACGGAGACCAGGCACCGGCCGTTCGAAAATCGATCCGAAAAGTTCAGCTTTGTCCTGATGGGACACATATCCGGCTTTACTTTGACCATATGTATTTTCTCGCCGTTCCATTATCCAGTCAGGTCATCGAATCTGATAGCTTGTGGTCGGCGTATGACGCGGATAGCGGTTTAACCTATACAGTGAAAAAGGTACAGGTCTTGTAAGAGTCCCTGCCTTTTTTAATAAGAGGGATTGGAGGGCAGTCATGGATCCATTGAAAATGAAGCAGAAAATAAATTCCTATATTATCGATTCGCAGGAAGAGGAAATCAAGCGAATTGCGTTGGAGCTTCACGAAGGGGTCGGCCAAAACCTGTACAGTATTTTAACGGGGTTGCAATTTATCGAATCAGGGACACAAGAGCCGGCGATGAAAAATTATGTCCGTGAAATGGAACTGCTGATTGGAAAAACAATCCAGGAAATCAGGCTGCTTTCTGTTGAATTGCATCCGCCTGCCCTCACAACGTTAGGGCTGCTGCCAGCGATGAAAAGCTATATTAAATGCTATACTTCGACATTTGGGATTCTCGTTGATTTGAACTCTGACGGCATAGAGAAACAAATTCCCGAGAAAGATAGGATTGCGGTGTTCAGGGTTTGCCAGGAAGCATTGATGAATATTGCCAAATACGCAGATACATCGAATGTTAAAATTAACTTTTTTTGGAAAAAAGATGAATTGAAAATCACGATTGATGACTTTGGCAAGGGATTTCAGCCCAAGGAATATGGCGATTCATCCGGCCTTGCCGTGATGAAGGAACGAATGCTTCTGACTGGCGGACAGTGTGTGATATCCTCTAAAATAGGAGAAGGAACATCCGTAGAAATATCTCTTCCACTCGAATAGACATGAAAGGAGAGTTTATTTTTGATAAAAATCCTATTGGTAGATGACCATGCTGTTGTAAGAAGCGGGCTGAAAATGCTCTTGAATACGAATCCCGAAATCGAAGTGGTCGGGGAGGCCTCGGAAGGCAATGAAGGCATAAAAAAGGCACAGAAGCTGAAACCGAATGTGGTCGTCATGGACTTAAGCATGCCGCACGGGAAAGATGGGCTGTCGGCAACAAAAGAATTAAAGAAACTTATGCCTGAAGTAAACATATTGATTCTCACCATGCATGATGATGAAGAATATTTATTCCGCGCAATTCAAGGCGGAGCATCAGGATGTATTTTAAAAAGTGCCCCGCATGACGAATTAATGTCGGCAATTGAATCCGTCGCCAGAGGCGATGCGTATCTTCACCCTTCGGCCCAAAAGCGGCTAATGGAAGAATACCTGTCAGGCATTAAGCATGACGGAAGTGATACGTATAATTTGTTATCTGACAGGGAAAAAGAAGTGCTTACCCTGATTGCCAAAGGGTATTCCAACAAGGAAATTGCCGAACAGCTGGTCATCAGTGTGAAAACGGTCGAAACCCATAAAGGCAATCTGATGGAAAAACTGCAAATGAAAACCCGGCCGGAGCTCGTCGAATATGCCGTGAAAAAGGGGTTATTGGGTTATGGTATTTAAGGAGACACACGACATGTCACAGCTAAGGGAACTCCACTCAGTGATACAGGTTTGCGAGCAATTGAAAGAGCAAATTTCCTGCGAATTTGTTGGTCTTGCGATGCAGAATGAAGGTAGTCCTGATGTCAGATGGCACTATGCCTCCGGAAATTTAAATGATAAATACAAACGAATAACCGTCCGTTTCGGTAAAGGAATCGCGGGGAAGATTATTTCAAGCGGCAGTCCGATGATGCTGGAAGAGTTTCCTGCTAACATTGCAGGGAAAGTAACAGATTATCCGATTATGCTCGCTGAAAAACTTGTTTCCACCTATGCGGTCCCTTTATTTTTTAATTCGGTTCCTAAAGGAGTATTGCTTGTCGGAAAACGGGAGAAATACATTTTTTCGGAGCAAGAGCAGGAAATGGTGCAAGATTCTGCTTCTCTATTGGAACAGCTGCTTATGGGGGATATTCTATGATAGGGAGGATGGAAATGAAATGGGCAGGGATTTACGTCAGGCAAAAAGTGAACTGTTAGATTACAAATTTGCCCTCGATGCATCTTCGATTGTCGTCATCACGGATTCCCGGGGAATTATTACATATGTAAACGATACATTTTGCCAGATATCAAAGTACACCCGCGAGGAATTGCTGGGGCGTGACCACCGAGTTATCAGTTCAGGCTATCACTCGAAGGAATTTTTTCGGGACATGTGGCGAACGATTGGATCTGGAGAGGTTTGGAAGGGCGAAATCCGCAATAGGGCCAAGGATGGCACCTATTATTGGGTGGATACAACGATTGTTCCATTTATGAACGAACTGGGAAAGCCTTATCAATATCTGGCAATCCGGCACGAGGTGACGGAAAGAAAACGGGTTGAGAGGGAATTGCAGAAAATGATGGCCAGGATCATCGATGTTCAGGAAGAGGAACGAAAGCGATTGTCGCGGAACCTGCATGATGGGATCGGCCAAAATCTCTATAGCCATTTAATCACCATTAATCGCCTGCTGGCGGAAATGGACCATCCGTTGCTTCAGCAGATGCAGGAGGAAGCCACCCAACTTATTGAGGAGATTCGGCAAATCTCCTGGGAATTGCGTCCATCGGTGTTGGATGATCTTGGTTTGGTTCCGGCCATCCGTTCCTATTTGACGCGCTTCTCCGATCATCATCAGATTGACGTTTATTTTGATTGTGTATTAAATCGCCGTTTGGATATTAGTATTGAATTGACAATATACCGGATTATCCAGGAAGCATTAACGAATATTTGGAAGTATGCAGATGTCTCCGACGCCTCAGTCACCATCCGGGAAATGGATGATGCCGTCCGGGTAATGGTAGAGGACAAAGGGAAGGGTTTTCATTTGGGGACGCAGACTTCTGGAGTCGGCCTGTTCAGTATGGACGAACGGGCACGGTCGGTAGGCGGGCACCTGGCGATAACTAGTTCACCAGGTAAAGGGACAAAAATTATTTTAGAGGTGCCGGCTACGATAGATAAATAAAAAAACCAAGTCTGCTGCAGACTTGGTTCTTTTTATTAAATCTTAAATGAACTCTTCAACGAAACAATTCGGTTAAATACTAGCTTATCTACGGTTGTTACCTTAGGGTCAACGTTGAAATAGCCGTGTCTGAAGAACTGGAACTTATCATGCGGCATGGACTCTTTCATGTTTGGCTCGACAAAGCCTTGCAGGATTTCCAACGAATTTGGATTTACCTTATCAAGGAAAGTCTTGCCGTCGTCAGCATCTTCTTCGGATTCGTCCAAAATCAGTGGCTCATATAACCGGAACTCCGCAGGAACCGCGTGGGCTGCTTCCACCCAGTGAATTGTTCCCTTTACTTTTCTGCCGGTAAACCCTGTGCCACTCTTAGTTTGCGGATCATAGGTGCAGCGCAGTTCCACCACATTCCCGTCCGCATCCTTGACGACTTCTTCGCACTTAATGAAGTACGCATGCTTGAGACGGACCTCATTGCCAGGGAAGAGGCGGAAGTATTTGCTTGGCGGATTTTCCATGAAATCATCCTGCTCGATGTAAAGCTCGCGGGAGAAAGGAATTTTCCTCATGCCCATTTCTGGATTTTCTGGGTTAATTTCCGCATCCAAAAGCTCGATTTGCCCTTCAGGATAGTTCGTGATGACGACTTTTAACGGGTTAATCACGGCCATTGTCCGCGGGGCTTTTAGTTTTAAATCCTCGCGAACGAAGTGCTCTAGCATTTGATAATCAACCGTAGCGTTGTTTTTCGAAACGGCCGTTTCTTTTACAAATGTCCGGATGGACTCAGGGGTAAAGCCCTTGCGGCGCATGCCAGAAATCGTCGGCATCCGCGGGTCATCCCAGCCATCAACAAAGCCTTCGTCAACAAGCTGCTTGAGCTTCCGTTTGCTCATCACCGTATTGGTCAGATTCAAGCGGCCAAACTCGATTTGCTGCGGCGTGTTTTCCATTTCACATTGTTCGACAACCCAATTATAGAATGGGCGCTGATCCTCAAATTCTATTGTACAAATGGAGTGGGTCACACCTTCAATTGCATCCTCGAGCGGATGGGCAAAAGCGTACATCGGGTAAATGCACCATTTGTCACCGGTGTTATGGTGGGTCGCATGAGAGATTCGATAAATAACCGGGTCACGCAAATTGATGTTTGGAGATGCCATATCGATTTTAGCCCGCAGCACTTTTTCGCCATTGGCAAACTCGCCGGCCCGCATCTTTTCAAACAGCTCGAGATTTTCTTCAATCGAGCGGTTGCGGAAAGGACTTTCCTTTCCTGGCTCTGTCAGCGTTCCGCGGTATTCGCGGATTTGATCGGCACTCAAGTCATCGACATAAGCAAGTCCCTTATTGATTAACAGAACTGCCCGGTTGTACATTTCCTCGAAATAATTGGAAGCGAACTGTAAATTGTCCCATTCATAGCCGAGCCACTTAACATCCTCTTTAATCGAGTTGACGTATTCGATGTCTTCCTTGAGCGGATTGGTATCATCGAACCGCAGGTTTGTCAGGCCGTTAAAGTCATCCGCCAAGCCGAAATTCAGGATGATGGATTTAGCATGGCCAATATGAAGGTAACCGTTCGGCTCCGGCGGGAAGCGGGTTACGATTTTTTGATGCTTTCCCGATTCCAAATCTTTTATGATAATATCCTTTATAAAATTAGATGTATTATTGTCCACCCGTTTCAACCTCTTTCATCTTGGCTAATAAGAAATTATAAAAATTATACTATAATTTTATAATTTCTTAACGCATAAATTCAACTACGCCTCTGTCTTCGTCCTACCGCCAGTCGGCGAGTTTTCATTTATCTACTATCTATTCATATCATAAATGCTGATATTTTTCCATTCTTCCCAACAATTCATGCGAAAAACAGCTTTTTTAAAAAAAGATGCCAGCGGGTAAAATCCACTGGCATCGATTATTAAGAAGCTTTTTCCAATTTGTAGTTTTGATTTTCTGCAGAAGGACGACGGGTCAGTTTGTCGAAAACAAATCCCGCCAAGCCACCGGCAAGTGCCGGAACGACCCAGCCAAGGCCCACTGATGTCAATGGAAGACTGCCCATCAAGGTATCTAGGACGTGCATTTTTAGTCCGAACATTTTTAAGCCATCATACAAACTGACAAGACCGGTCAACAGCATCGCACCGGCATATACCTTTTGCGCCCCGCCGAAGAAGCGGTGCAGAAAGGCCAGAGTCACTAGCACGATTAACAACGGATAGGCCATTACAAGGAATGGAACAGAAACGGAGATAATTTGATTCAAGCCCAGGTTAGTGAGTGAAAAGCTCACAACCGTAACCGCCGTTACGACCATACGATAGCTAAGGTTCGGCAATAATTTTGAAAAATATTGGCCGCAGGCGATTGTCAAACCGACACAAGTTGTAAAGCAGGCGAGGGTAAAAATGACGCCAAGCAGAACAGTGCCGCCGCTGCCCAACACAAGTGTGGCAGCCGATGATAGGATTGCCGTTCCGTTATCAAATGTCCCGTATCCAGCCATTTTTGCCCCCAAGAGCCCGATGATTACATAAACAAGAGCCAGCGCGGCACCTGCAATAAGACCGGTTTTTAACGTATAGGCTGTTAACTGTTTTTTATCTGTTAAGCCTCTTTGCTTTAAGGCCGTCAAGATGGCAATCCCGAATGCAAGTGAAGCGAGAGCGTCCATAGTTGAATAGCCATCAACAAATCCCTTAAATAATGAAGCAGACTGATAAGTGTCAGTCGGTGCCTCAAGCGGTTTATTTAGGACAAAAAATCCGGCAACACACAAAACAACGATTGACAATAAAAGTATCGGCGAAATAAATCGGCCCATATAGTCGACCACTTTGGAAGTATTTAAACTTAATAAATAGACCAATAAAAAGAAAACAACAGAAAAACCTAATAATAGCAGCGGCTGGCTGACGGAAAGATTGCCCAAAAACGGCTCGACACCCATTTCGTATGCAACATTAGCATTACGCGGAATCGCGAATAAAGGTCCGATTGCCAGGTATACCACCACGGTAAAACTGGTGCCAAACCATGGGTGAACCCGGTTACCAAGTGTATTGGCATCATTTACAAGCACAATCGCGACCAATACTAAAAGCGGGAGTCCGACCCCTGTTAAAATAAATCCTGTTATCGCCGGCCAAAACGAGGTTCCGGCACCCAGACCTAAGAAGGGAGGGAAAATAAGGTTGCCTGCCCCAAAAAACATTGAAAATAGCATTAATCCTACAAAAAACGTGTCCTTCTTTTTCATTACATTTCTCTCCTTCCTGACGTTTTTACAAAATCAATATGACGTGACACAGACCAATTTGCTTGGAAAATTTTCCGGAGTACCACACCTTGCCAATAAAGGCGGGGTGAGCAGAGCTTCAGTAATTCCTTATCGGGCGAAAGAATTTATATTTCCCACTTATCCAGTCTCTACTGAAAGCCTTGAGCGGCGCTCCGCCCCTTTTCGATTCCAATACAAAAAGCCCGCCCCTATAGCTAGGGACGAGCTTGCTCGCGTTACCACCCTACTTCCGCAAACAAAAAAAACTTGCGGCTCTCGATCAACGTACCATCATACGTGTCCTCTTTTAACGGCAGGCAGTCCGGCATAAGCTTACTAAAGACTTCAGCTTAGCATCTCGGAGATGATTTTCACTTGAGTCTTGACACCGGCTTTCACCAGCCGCCGGCTCTCTGAGGTCAAGAAGGACAAGCTACTCTTCTCGTCATCGATTTTGTTTTTAAAAGTCAGATTTAATATTTGATATAGCTATTATATTATTTTCAAATAGTTTTGCAAGTGGTTTTTTTCGGAAAATTCCGATGAAATCGTTGCCATTATTGATATAACAATAATAAAAAACTTTTTGACGGATTTTCGTCGCTAATTTGACAGCTTTATGAATTGAATGGTTTTGATGATATAAATCACATACCTTAGTATACCAGTTCCCTATAGTTAAAGCATTAGGAATGGAGGGAACTCTATATGAAATCAAAAGCCTGGTATAAAAAGCAATTGAAACGGAAGCCGGTTCAGATTACCAGATATGTTGTTCAGGCTGTGTTTCTCTTGTTTTTATTATATGTTGGTCTGCAATTCTATCGATTTTACATGCATTTTGAAACGCTGGGAGAAACACCGTTTGTTGAGAGACCTTCAGCAGTTGAAGGGTTTTTGCCAATCAGTGCTCTGGTCGCCTTAAAGGTGTGGATGACAAGCGGCGAGTTTGATATGATTCACCCAGCAGGACTCGTCCTATTGGCATTTTTCATTGCTTCGGGACTGATTTTCCGCAAATCGTTTTGCAGTTGGTTTTGTCCGGTTGGAACCGTTAGTGAAATGACGGCGTGGCTGGGACGGAAAATTTTTAAAAAGAATTTTGAAATTCCGACATGGCTGACATGGATTTTAACCCCGATAAAGTATATTTTGCTGTATTTCTTTATCAGCATGATTATTGCGATGCCGACATTCCAGGCAAAGGCGTTCCTGGATGAACCGTATAATAAAATTTCTGATGTTAAAATGCTATTATTCTTCTTAAATATTGGCGGTTTTGCTTTGAAAGTGGTTCTGGTTATTTTCGTGTTATCACTGTTCTTCAGAAATTTCTGGTGCCGGTTCCTGTGCCCATACGGCGCGCTAATCGGGCTGGGCTCGATATTTAGAATTTCAAAGGTCCGCCGGAATGAGGATACCTGCACCAACTGCGAAATGTGCACAAAAGTTTGCCCGCAGCGAATCAAGGTCCATACAAAAAAGGTGGTCGCTTCACCAAATTGCAATGCCTGTATGTCTTGTGTGGAGGCCTGTCCGATTAAAGATACGTTGAATATGACTGTTGTGAATAAAAAGGTTAACAAGTGGTTCATCCCAGTTGGATTCCTTGCGTTATTTTTCATTGTTGTGGTTGTGGCGAAACTTACTGGTCACTGGGAAACAATCATAAGGTATGAGGAATGGAGGAATTTGATACCCGATGCAAATTATGTAGGACATTAATCATCTAATAGGCAGCCTGAGGGCTGCTTTATTTTTTTTGCAAAAAAAAAGCATTCGTTAATTGGATAAATTAACGAATGCTGCAACGACGATTCGATTGAGAAGACGGGCGAGTTCATCAAAATGAACGAGGCCGTCTTCGGTTTCGTTATAGTTTTGTACTACCACTTCATTGATTGCCCCAATCATTGCCTGTGAAACAATCCGAATCTCTGTTTTAGAAACGGTTGCTGGAAGCAAGCCTTGAACCGTTTGAAACATCAACTGGGCAAATTGCCGGTGGGCTTCACTCCTGGCTTTTTCTACCCCCTGGGAAACCCCAACTGATTCCACCAACATTAAATTGGCGACTTTAACGTCTGTAAAACAAATTTCAATATAACGGCGAATCCCGGCATAAGCCTTGTAGGCTGTTCGATTTTCTTTATTGATTGCCAAGTTTACTTCTTCAATAATCTCGAAAAATACCTCTTTGAACAGTGTTTCGATCAATTCTTCCTTGCTGGAAAAATGCTGATAGAAAGTTGTTTTGGATACGCGGGCCATCTCAACAATGTCCAAGACAGAAGTATTTTTGTAGCTTTCATTGGTAAAAAGCACTAGGCTCGCATAGAGAATTTTATCCCTTGCCTCTTTCGGCATTTCAGTCACAAAAAGCATTATTCATCAGTCCAATCTGTATATTGCCGGTACGAATTAGTATTAATTTTAAAAGATATTTGGCGGTTTAACAAGGAAATTAAACTTGTTAGCGGCATAGCCTGGGAAAACAATGTGGCTATAGTAAAAAGTCGAAATTTAGCGAAGGGATTTACTATTTAATACCGATACGTATTGGTATTATAAATATAATAGGAATATTTTGAATACTCTCATCTAAAAGAAGGTCATTAATTTTTCAAGGAGGCTCAACGATGGGAAAACAAATTGACATGTATTCATTAGCGGATCTGATGAAAAAAATTGCGGAAACGGTAAACGGAAACCCGGTTCCGATTGAGGGGTTTAATGCCATTTACCAGTTTGACATTACTGGAGAAGATGGCGGGGAATATCAGCTTCATTTTCAGGACGGTAAAGCGGCGGTAACGGAAGGGAGCGAGCATCCTGCTGACTGTACGTTGGTTATGTCACTGGCAAGCTTCCATCTGTTTATGTTAGGGAAGCTGAACGGAACGATGGCGTTCATGACAGGAAAGTTAAAAATGAAAGGGGATATTGGAAAAGCCCTAAAGATTGAATCGATTTTGAAGCAATACAATGTAAAAGACGCCCTATAAAAAAAGAAATCTGGAGGCAGCCACTTCTTCAGCCTCCTTGCTAATGGATTGGAGGGAGATTATGAAGGCAAATAACTTAGTGGAAGCAGTAGCGCGTACTGCCCGGAAGCATGCGGGTAAGGACGCATTCTTGTGGAAACTAGATGGGGTTTGGCATGGAATCAGCTACGAAACCTTTTGGAACAAGGTGAAGCATCTCGCGGCCGGTTTAGCTTATTTGGGAGTGAAGCGAAATGACAAAGTCGCTATACTTTCTGAAAATAACCCTTACTGGCCGGTTGCCGACCTGGCCATTATGAGTTTGGGTGCTGTCAGCGTACCGATTCATTCCACCCTGCCACCAGATCAAGTCAGCTATATCCTGAAAAATGCAGAATGTACCTTCATGTTCGTACAGGATGACTTTTTTCTTGATAAAATTCCCGAAGCTGACCGAGTGCCAACCGCCATTATTTTTCCACCTAAGAACTTCGTCCAAACAGAACAGATTGTGTCACTGCAGCATGTTGCCTCTCTTGGTTACAATCTCCCATATGAAAACTGGGATTATAATTGGAGCAATCTGACAAGAGATGACCTGGCGACGATTATCCACACATCTGGGACGACCGGAAACCCAAAAGGTGCGATGCTGACACATGGAAACATTCTCTCCAACGTGGAAGGGGTTCAATTCTGGGTCCTTGAAGCGAAACCTTCCGACATCCTGCTCTCACATTTACCGTTGTCCCACGTTTTTGAGCGGATGTCTGGACAGTTCATGCCGTTGTCCGTTGGCTGTACCATCGCTTACGCAGAGGGTATTGATAAAGTCCAGGAAAATCTTTTGGAAGTAAGGCCAACCGTACTAGTCAGCGTGCCACTCTTATTTGAAAAAGTGTACGCTACCGCTCAACAAATGGTCGAATCGGGGACGCCGTTGCGCAAGAAAATTTTTAAATGGGCTATTAATATCGGCTTGAAAAAATATGAGTACTATTTAAGCCAGAGCTTTGATGAGATGATGAAAAACGGTTACCTCCCAAAGGAAATCAGCCGCAGTTGGAAGATTGCCAACGCCTTGGTTTACAGCAAGGTAAAAAAGAAGCTAGGCGGCAGAATCCGAGGGCTTATTTCCGGCGGCGGCGCCCTCAATCCGGAAATCGGCCGGTTTTTCTGGGCGGTTGATATTCCTGCGCTTGAAGGTTACGGGTTAACGGAAACCTCACCGGTTGTCTGTACGAATCCGATGGTTCGCTCGAAAGTCGGTACAGTCGGCAAACCGCTGCCTAATCTTGAAATTAAAATTGCTGAAGATGGTGAGGTCATAGTCAAGGGCCCGAGTGTAATGAAGGGCTATTACAAGGACGATGAGGCAACAGCCGAGACATTCAGGGATGGCTGGTTTTTAACCGGAGATATTGGCAGTATCGATGAGGAGGGGTATTTGAAAATTGTCGACCGCAAGAAGCGAATAATTGTATTGACTACCGGAAAAAATGTCGCGCCGCAGCCGGTCGAAAACGCGATGACCCAAAGTCTTTATATTAATCATGCGGTTTTGATTGGCCAGGATAAAAAGTATGTGATCGCTTTAATCACGCCAAGCTTGGAAAACCTGCTGCCATGGGCAAAACAGAAGGGGCTGACAGCAGATATCAACCAATTGCTCAAGGAACCGGCGGTCCAGCAGCTGCTTACAAAAGAAGTAGCCAAGTTCACGAGTAAATTTGCCCGGCATGAACAGCCAAAGAAGGTAGTCATTATCGGCAAAGAATGGAACGTGCAAGACGGCGAGTTGACACCTTCATTAAAGGTTCGCCTGCCGGAAATCCAGAAGAAATACAGTGAGGTCATCGAGCTCGCTTATGCTGAAGAAATGTTTACCGATATGAGAATCGCGGCCAACGAGGCGGCAGTTGGATTATCCATCAATTCTGAAAGACGTGGGAGCAGAGAATAGGAAAAAAAGCGTAAACTCAAAGAGGGGATACGCTTTTTTAGCTAAGTAGGAAAGTATAAAATTTTTATCAAATTTGATACTTTCCTATGTCGCATAAATTCAACTACGGCTCTGTCATCGTCCTAACGGACTCGCCAATCGGCGAGTTTTCATTTATTGCACGCTTAGCATTAACGCCAAGTAGGCAGTCAATATAAATAAGATGCCCATGACAAGTGCCATGACTTTTGGGGCCTTTTTAATAAAGGTTAGGACTAACATGATCAGGAAAAGGACTGCTGACAAAAAAAGTACGATTGACAGGATACCTGGTGAAAATGCCAATGGAATCACTGGCTCACCTTCGTGAAAAAAGCTGAATAGCGGCGAAACACCTGTTTCATTAATCGTTGTTTCAATATTATGCGGCGGGGCTTCTTGTCCGAGCGCTCCGGTAACCACAAAAATTAATAATACGATCATACTCTCGAGTCTTGCCCAAGGGAGCGGATTAAACGCCGGATCATCCGAGACTTTTTTCCGGATTAAAATACTATTAATAAATGCAAATGCCAATAGTGGAATGATAGCTAGATGCTTTAGCAGCAGTGTCTGACCATAGGGCAGAGTCCAACTGTTTACATAGTTATCCTCGCTCATCATATAGCCCATAAGGTCGAATCCAGTCAAGGCTGCCAGCGCTAAACATGTAATAGCAACCGGTGTAAACCACTTTAAAAAATGCTTCCAGTTGTCATGGTTCGTAGAAAACCAGCTAATAACAATGAGAATGCCTATCCATGTTGTGATTGCCAGAAAATGCGTGGTATGGGTCAATGCCCCCTGCCAGCCTGTCAAGGAGCTGGCATGGCTCGACCAGCCTTGCAGAATAATTAAGACCAGAATAAGGACTAGCCCGGCCAGCGAAAAGAACGGTTTCCGCTCCAGTTTGATGGGCACAAGGTAAATGAATAAGATCAGCGACACGATCCATGTTTTAACCCAGGACTTTCCAACTTCAAAATTTAGCAAAACCGATTGAACGGTCACCCCAAGACCCATATCGCGGTATAAATATAAAATGAGTTTTAACACCGGAACAAATGAAAGAAAAGCAACTCCGAGAGTTGCTATCAATAGAATGTTTTTTGAAATTTTGATTCCAGGACGGGCGGTTTCCGGGATTAAATGCAAAATGAAACTGCCCAGTAAAATGGAAAAACAAAGATAAAGCAGAGCTTCACTTACAACATTGAACCATAACATCTAGACATGCTTCCTTCTGTAAAATAACCAGTAGCTTCCGGCGCCAAAAACGATCAACAATCCGACTGCCACTGGAATCATGTAGTCTTTAAATGTTGCTTCCTCAGGCTCAGCTTTTTGGGTGAGGACTGCCGCGGTTTGTGCCTGGCTGGTATCGGCTGCTTTAACATTTTCAGTTTCCGCAGTTGTGCCCTCGCTGGTTGAGGTGTTGTTTGCTGCAACTGTAACTGTCCCATCTGCAGTCTGGTTTTCCGGCAATTGGACGGAGAACGGGACCTCCCCCTCCAACGGATGGCCATCAGCTCCAATAATTTTCCAATGAATAGTATAACCGCCGTCGGCCAGTTCATCCTTCAGCGTTCCGACTAATTGATTATTGTTTACGGAAACTTGTGACAGCGGAATATTTGTGCCGTTTTGGTCCGTTAAGGAAAAGGTGCTTGTGGACTCGACCTTTGTTTCATAGGAAAGGGTAATGTTTTCAAGCGCATCAGTCACTACTTCACCGCTTTTAGGATTGGAATCCTTAAAATGTGAATGCGCAAAAACATTCGTTCCTAATAGAAAAAATAGGGTAGATATGATAAAGGAGATTTTCTTTAACATTATTTTCAACTCCATTATGTTATTAAATTGATGTAGTCATCATTTTATCACCATTTCTTCTTGTTCATATCAATTTTTAAGCAATGTTCACAAATATGTCAAATTAGCTGTGAGGAATGATAATAACTTAATTTTATATTTTTTGTTCTAATTGTTCTTTATAAAGAATAATTTGTTCTTGTTTATGATATTATGGGAATAAATGTATCAGCATAGGTATTACTAGAAACAATGAAAATATAAAGAGGAATCGGAATGAGACTTTGTTTATTTTTGCTTATTGCCGGCATATTGGATGCTGTCCTGACTCATTTTGGCATTATTTCAGGAATTATTGAGGAAGCCAATCCCTTGATGCGTGCCGTGATGGATAAAAGCTGGACCTATTTTTACTTCATTAAAATTCTTCTGCCCTTCTTGTTAATTTGTCTGTATTTCATGCATCCTTTGAAGGGAAGGCTACGCACCTTGTTGATATCCGCCTGTGTCATTTACTTCTCAGTTCTTGTTTTTCACATGGCTTGGATTCTACTCTATTTCCGAACTTCCGCTTAAACTAGACACTGAAACATAATTACGTTAGTATCAAAACAACATGAAAAAAGAAAAGGGAGTCATACATGTTAAACAAATTACAGCCATTTTTACAAGAGGCCTGGAAAAAGTCAGGTTTTCAAGAACCTACAGTCATTCAGCGGGAAGCCATTCCTCTCATCCTTGAAGGAAAGGATGTCATTGCAGAATCACCGACAGGGACGGGAAAAACGCTGGCTTATTTACTGCCGCTGCTCGATAAAATCGATGCCGAGCTGCAATCGTTGCAGGCTGTTGTGTTAGCATCATCACAGGAGTTGGTGATGCAAATATATCAGGAATTTCAAAAGTGGTCTGAGGGAAGCGCTATTAGAGGAACTTCTATTATCGGCGGGGCCAACCTGAAGCGACAGCTGGAAAAATTAAAAAAGCGCCCCCATGTCATTTTTGCTACGCCAGGAAGGCTGCTTGAGCTGATCAAACAGAAAAAGGTAAAAATGCACGAAGTCAAGCTCGTGGTGCTCGATGAAGGTGATCAGCTTTTGGCATCGGAGCACTTGTCCTCGGTTCAGAACATCGTCAAATCAACGATGTCCGACCGCCAAGTTGCATTATTTTCCGCCACCTTGAAGCCGGCAACGGAGAAAACAGCCAGGGAATTGACGGGTGAACCTGAAATTATTAAAGTCGCCAAAGATGAAGCTGCCACATCCGGAGAGGTTGAGCATCTTTATTTTTCTTGTGAACGCAGAGAAAAAGTCGAGCTGCTGGAAAAAGTCGCCCGGTTGGAGAGCAGCAAAACACTCGCATTCATTAATGATATTGGCGAGCTGCAGGTTATGAAGGAAAAGTTCGATTACAAAGCGTTGTCGGCTGGAGTCTTACATAGCGAAATGAAAAAATTGGATCGTCAGGCAGTGTTAAAGTCATTCCGCGACGGCAAGCTTAAAATGCTGATTGCCACCGACGTTGCGGCACGTGGTCTTGATATTGAGGGGGTTACCCATGTCGTGCAAATCGACCTGCCAAAGGATATCACCCAGTATATCCACCGCGCAGGCAGAACTGGCCGGATGGGAGCGGCTGGAACGGTGATTTCGCTAGTAACGGACCGGGAAGAGCGTGAGCTGAAACAATTTTGTCGAGAGTTAAACGTACCACTCCAAAAACGAATTTTTTATAAAGGGAAAATCGCAGCCGAAGAACAAAAGCTGCGTCGTTAAGGCAGCCAAGGGCCCCATACCCGTGGCGGCCTTTTTTATTTTTTAAAAAGGATTTGCGTTATTTTTCTTGAATAATAAAAGGGAGAAACGGAGGGGAAATACAATGGAAAATTCAAAATTGAAAAAGTATTATGACGAGTGGCTTGAGGATGCCTCAATCGCTCAAATACGTGAGAAACTTGAAAGCGGAGAGCTGACATCCAAGGAATTGGTACTCTTATATCTAAAGCGAATATCGGTTTATGATAAAGAAATTAATTCAGTTCTCGAGATCAATCCTGATGCTATACATATAGCCGAGGCGCTTGATATGGAGCGTAAGGTGAAAGGTCCGCGGGGGCCGCTGCATGGAGTCCCGATCTTAATTAAGGACAATATTGATACCCATGACAAAATGCATACAAGTGCCGGGTCGCTGGCGCTAAAAGACTCGATCGCACTTAAGGATTCTTATGTGGCCGAACAATTGCGCAATGCTGGTGCGGTGATTCTTGGAAAAACAAACATGACCGAATGGGCCAATTTCATGACCTACAAGATGAAAAACGGCTACAGCTCGCGCGGCGGGCAAGTGCTAAATCCTTATGGTCCGGGTTCATTCGATGTCGGCGGCTCCAGTTCGGGCTCCGGTGCAGCTATTGCTTGCAGTTTCGCTGCTGCGGCTGTAGGAACGGAAACATCCGGATCGATTTTAAATCCATCGTGCAAAAATTCGATTGTTGGCATCAAGCCCACGGTCGGCCTTATTAGCCGTAGCGGGATTATTCCGATTGCGCACTCCCAAGATACAGCTGGACCGATGGCTAGGACCGTTACAGATGCCGCGATTTTACTTACTGCTCTATGTGGACGGGACGAAAGGGATCCGATTACCCTAACCAACCCGTTTGATGGGATTGATTTTTCTAAGTCCTTGGTGGAAGATGGCCTGAAGGGAAAAAGAATTGGCATTGCTGTGGACGGATTCATCGAATTTTTAACAGATGAAAAGAAAAAAGTGTTCCATGCCTCTATCGAAGCGCTTAAAACATCCGATGCCGAAATAGTGGAGGATATTAAGATTCCTTCTGCTAAGGCGATGTGGAAATATGATGTGTTAACATATGAATTCAAACCCGACTTGAATGCGTATTTGAATGGTTTGGATCCTTCGGTCAAGGTGCGTAGTTTGAGCGATGTCATTGCGTTTAACAATCAAGATGAAGAGAAAATGCTGAAATACGGACAGACCGTACTGCTGGAATCGGAAGAAACTAGCGGTTCGTTAACTGAGGCCGCCTATATAGATACGCTCGAATTTGACTTGTACCATTCGCGGGAGCAAGGAATTGATTTTGCTCTGGAAAAATACAACTTGGATGCGATTGTGTTTCCGGCGGATGAGGGATCGCAAATCAGTGCTAAAGCAGGGTACCCATCGATTGCCGTACCGGCGGGCTATACGGAAGCCGGGGAGCCGGTCGGACTGACGTTTGCGGGAACAGCCTTTAGTGAGCCGGTGTTGATTGAAGTGGCTTACGGCTTTGAGCAACTGACAAAATATAGAAAAGCACCCGTTCTAAGGTCAGAATAGGACCCTTGGTTTCCACCCATACTAACAATGACTTTCTTTTTAAAAAGGAGTTGACAGATATGGGTAGAACGAAGCTTGGTAACGCAAATGCACAGCGCAATAACAATCGTAAGAAAGCAATGAAAACAAGCTCTGAGCTGGTTGAATTCGAAACCGGCGAAGCGTTAAAACGAAACCGTCCGCACGGAAACCCTAGATAAATGTAATGAACAGCGCCTCCCATTGGCAAAGTGGGAGGCGTTGGTTTTTGTTTTATGCTTCCTCCAATAAATCAAGCCCCTGGACAGCGGGACCTTCAATGACTTCGCCGGTATAGGAATAGCGGGAGCCGTGGCACGGGCAGTCCCATGTTTTCTCGGCGTGGTTCCACTCACATTCACAGCCGAGATGGGTGCAGGTCGTGTCGACAACATACATTTTGCCGCTATCGTCCTTGTAGGCACCAGCCCGCTTGCCGTTATACATGACGGCGCAGCCTTCACCAGCTGCCAGTTCATCAGGATCCTTTGGAACAAATTCAATCTTGCCTTTAATCAGGTGCTTGGCGACATCCAGGTTCGTTGTGATGACCTTTTTCAAATCCGGATCAGCCTGGAAGCGGTGTGGCGAATACAACTCCTTATAAGGGTTGTCCCGGCCAAGTGCATAATCAGTCAAAATATGTCCTGCGAGAATGCCTGTCGTCATGCCCCACTTTTTAAATCCAGTTGCCAATAGCACACTTTCCCGGTCTTGGGTGATTGGGCCGATATACGGAACGTTGTCCAAGGTAACCAAATCTTGGGCCGACCAGCGATAGGCGAATTCTTTGATCCCAAAAACCTCTTCGGCAAACTGCTCGAGGGCTTCAAAATGCTTCATCATATCTTCGCCCTGCCCGGTTTTATGCTTTTCGCCGCCAATAATGATCAATTTTTCGCCGCCTTCCAGCGGAGTGGAGCGAATCGAACGCGGCGGGTTATCGGCGCTGATGTACATGCCTCCAGGATACTCCTTGTCCGTTTTAATCCCGATCGCATAGGATCTGCTCGGGTACATTCTGGCAAAATAAAGCCCCGGTTTATCATAAAACGGGTAGTGGGAAGCCATAATGACATGCTTGCAGGTTACCCGCTTGCCGCCCTTCGTCACAACAACTGGCTGGTTCGTTTCAGCATTTTCAATATCCCAGGCTGTGGTATTTTCATAAACCTTGCAGCCGGCCTTAACAGCTTCATCCAAAAGCCTTCGCAAGAATTTTAGCGGGTGGTATTGGGCTTGATTATGCATAGCCAAAGCGCCCTTCACCTGAACATTGAATGGAATCGTATCCTTTAGTGCCCCGGGTATCCCCAGTCGGTGGTATGCTTCATATTCGGTTTGCAGCTTACTCTTGGTTTGGTCTGTTGTAGCATAGACATAAGCATCCTCTTTGCTGAAATCGCAGTCAATCCCTAGTTCATTGATCTTGTTTTCCACAAAATCAATTGCGCTCGAAGTCGACAGATAATATTGTTTCGCCTTGTCTTCACCGAAATGATTAATTAATTCATCGTAGATAATATCATGCTGGGCCGTTAGTTTCGCGGTCGTATGCCCGGTGGTGCCATTGAGAAAGCTTCCTGCTTCGATAATCGCCACTTTAACGCCTTCTTTGGAAAGCAAATAAGCCGCAGTAATTCCGGTGATACCGGCGCCGACAATGGCGACATCGACGGACAAATCCTCGGTTAATTTTTCAAAAGAAGGCAGCTTAAGATCACGCCAGTACGGCTTTGGCAGTTTGGGAATTTTCTCGGACGTCATAAAAACCCTCCAAAAATTAAAATAATCTCTTGTCTAATTTTTCCTAAAATTAAAAGTTTATGTAATAAGAATTGCGGAGAGCGAAGGACACTAGCCGCTAGGGCGCTGGAGCTGGACAATCGATAAAAAAGAACCCTATTTTGGGTCCTTATCAACAGGTAATTTATCAATCCGCTTAGCATCATCTGAATCAAGTGCGTTTCTTAAGAAATGTACCATCGTGCCTCCCACTATCCCAAGGCAAAGCACCAAACCAAAAGTCATTGTCCACCAAAGTGCCACCCGCAATCCCCCTTATGACTCGCCTTTTTAAAGATATATGCGGGAAGGGGATGAATCTTGCCTACAGCCTGGCAAAGCCGCAATAAATATGTGGTTATACTAGGTATAAAGAATTATTTTTTGGATTTGTATATTTTGGGTCAGAAATCAAAAATATATATTCGGAGGAGGCGAAAAAATGAAAAAATCCTTTTGGTTCGGTTTCATGTTTTTATTGGCTCTGTTCTGCATTCCAAGCGTTTCGTTTGCCCAGCAAATTTATACAGTCCAGCCGGGTGACTCGCTTTGGAAAATTGCCGTCAGGTACCAGGTTGGCCTCTCGGAAATTATTTCGGCCAACCCCCAGTTTAAAAATCCAGCCCTTATTTATCCTGGGCAAAAGGTGACGATTCCGGATATCAGCGGGGCAAAGTCAATCGAAAATCAAGTGATACAGCTAACCAATCAGGAGCGGGCGAAAAACGGCCTGCCGCCGATGACGGCAGATTGGGAACTGTCACGGGTTGCCCGTTATAAGGCAATGGACATGCGTGATAAAAACTATTTCAGCCACACAAGCCCGACCTATGGCAGCCCATTTGACATGATCAAGGCATTTGGCATCAGCTATCGTTCCGCGGCAGAGAATATCGCTGCCGGGCAGACTACACCTGCAGCGGTTGTCCAATCCTGGATGAACAGCTCCGGTCATCGCGCCAATATCTTGAGCAAGAATACCCGTATTGGCGTCGGCTATGCCAAAGGCGGTTCCTATGGCCACTACTGGGTGCAGATGTTTATCTCAAAATAACGAAAAAAAGGTCAGTTTTTTAAGCTTAGGCTTAAGGGACTGACCTTTTCTACGTCTCGAGACCGAGTCAAAAATCAAGCTCAGGCGCAATTATGGGAAGCGTGGAAAAAAGGTAAGATGAAATCAAGAAAGAGAAAGGGAGTGAATAACAAATGAAAAAATTTGGTTTATTGTTAGCGGGAGGTATCGCAGCGGTCATATTGTTATCAACGATCGGTCCGCTGGTTGGGTTGGCCGTCAGCCTGGTGCTGCTATATTACATCTTCAAACAGTTCGTCAAGGCCGATTCAACTTGGGCAAAGGTCGGGCTGGCCATCATCGGTTTTGTCGTCCTGATGGCTTCCATTCATAATACACCGGCTATCATCGGTGTTGCTGCAGCATATGTCCTTTACCTCGTTTACAAAAAGTGGAACGGAACCAAATCTACGGTTATCAAAGAAGAATCCGATCCATTTGCCAACTTTGAAAAGCAGTGGAATGAAATGAAACATTACTAGAAGGTTCACACCAAAAACTTTGCGGTTCACGACAAATTTGTTGGATTTCACTACAAAGTTTTGGGGGCTCACAACACAATAACAGAACCTCACAACAAAATTACAGAACCTCACAACAAAATTTGGAAATGAATAACCAATCTAATTTTAAAAAGGAGAGAATGAACATGACAAACATATTTTCAAGAATTAAAAACACGGTGTTAGCTGATTTACATGATGCACTTGACCAAAAGGAGAAGCAAAATCCGATTGCGCTGCTTAATCAGTATCTTCGCGAGTCCGAGCAGGAAACAGAAAAGGTACGCAAGCTGCTTGAGCGCCAGTACAAATTAAAGGATGAATTTGCACGGGAATATCAGCAGGCCTTGGAATTAGCGGAAAAACGCAAGTACCAAGCGGAGATTGCTCAAAAGGCGGGCGAAATTGAGCTTTACCAATTTGCAGAAGCAGAGCATCAACAATTTGCCAGCCGTGTCCAACGCCTAGGCGCATCTCTTGAGCAAGTGAAAGCCCAGTGCGGCGAATTGGAAAGAAAGTATGAGGAAATGAAGCACAAGCTCAAAGATATGCACCTAAGACGGATGGAGTTAATGGGCCGCGAAAATGTGACCCGCGCCAACCTGCGCATGAACCAGGTGCTTGACTCCAATGCTTATTCCGATAAACCATACTCGCGGTTTAATGAAATTGAAAGTTATTTAGACGGCTTGGAGAATCAAGTGAACAGCAACTATTACCGCAGCACGATTGATGCGAGAATTGCGGATTTAGAAAAAAATGCAAAATTGGATGAAAGCAAGTCCATTTAATATCGAAAAATGGTATTCTTAAAGAGGCGCGAGGGGTTCGAAGCGCCTCTTTTCCGATAAACAATTACGGTAAAAAGGGAGGGTGAGCCAATGTTTAAAAATAATAAGAATGATTATACCGGATGGCTGGTTTTTATCGGTTTTGCTGTACTGTTATTAGAGCTGCTTTTTTTCAACGAGGGGCTTATTTTCTCCCTTTTTATCGCGGGCGGAATGATTTATCTTGGCCGCCGGAAACCGGAGAAAAAGCTCAGCAAACTCCTATTTTTCGGGGGAATTGCTTTCCTGGTCGTCAATGTCTTTAGCATGATGACGTTCCGATTTTTATTATTGGCGATTTTACTGCACTTTTTTATACAATATCTGAATTCGAAAAAACAGCCTCAGAAAATGACAGTCAATCTCAGCAAGCCCGGGGATACGCCTAAGCAGGAAACCCTGGTCAAAACGAAGCCATTATTTGAAAATATATTTCTTGGCCAGCAAAAGACACCGCCCGGGGTTTACGAATGGAACGATGTCAATATCCAGGCGGGGATTGGCGATACAATAATTGACCTAAGTTACACGATGCTGCCTAAGGGTGAAACGGTCATTTTTATCCGAAACCTAATCGGTAATGTGCAAATATTAGTTCCTTATGAATATGAAGCGAGCGTTCAGCATTCCTGTCTGGTCGGTTCGGCCATGGTGTTTGAAAACCAAGAACCAAGAATGTTTAATCAATCGTTTCAATTAAGAACACCTGGGTATGAACAGGCCGAGCAAAAGGTGAAAATCGTTACCTCGCTCATCGTCGGGAATTTAGAGGTGACCCGGATATGAGTGCAGCGGGGCGTCAAATTGTCTGGAGTATTGGATTGTCCGTATTGATAGCCATCGTGGTAACCGGGGTTTTTACCTATGTGTTCCCCTTGAATAGCTGGTCCGAATTGTGGACAAAGCATTTCATGGATATTCCGATCGCCTTATTCATTCCGGCGTTTAGCATTGCGATGGGAATTCTCCTCGGTGCTCTCTCCGGTTTTTACTGGAGAAAGCAGTTTCGGTTCATTGAAAACTCGCTGCATCAGCTCGAGGAAGGAAAGCATGTCGATTTTAAAATAAATCCTCCCGTTGCCGAAATGCAGACGATTGCCGTACGAATTGAGAAACTCGGGAAGCAGATTGCTGAGCAGGCGAAGCTGTCACAGCGATTGGCGACGGAAAAAGTCGAGGATCAGGAATCACGAATTCAAGAACTCATTGAACAGGAAAGAAACCGGCTCGCCCGCGAATTGCATGACTCGGTCAGCCAGCAATTGTTTGCGGCCTCGATGATGATGTCGGCAATCAATGAAACCCGCGAATTGTCCGAGGAAAACTTTGAAACGAAACAGTTGAAAATGGTTGAGGAAATGATTCACCAATCACAGCTGGAAATGCGGGCACTATTGTTGCACCTGCGACCAGTCGCGTTAAAGAATAAATCGCTCCAGGAAGGAATCGAGGAGTTGTTAATCGAATTATCTCAAAAGGTGACGATGGATATTAAATGGAAGGTCGAAGAATTTCCGCTTGATAAAGGGGTCGAGGACCATTTGTTCCGGATTCTCCAGGAGTCCATCTCCAATACGCTTCGCCACTCGAAGGCGAGCATGTTAGAGGTGCTGTTAATTAAGCGGGACGATCTGATTATTATGCGAATCGTCGATGATGGGATTGGCTTTGAAGTGGAAGAAGCCAAAGCCGGCTCCTACGGCATGCAAAACATGCATGAACGGGCCGTTGAGGTTGGGGGTACATTAAAGGTCATCAGTGTAAAAAATAAAGGGACGAGGCTGGAAGTGAAGGTCCCAGTAGTAGAGAGTGGAGAGGTTGCAGATGATTAGAGTAGTGTTTGTCGATGATCATGAAATGGTACGAATCGGCGTATCAGCGTATTTGTCGGCACAGCCCGATATTGAAGTGGTCGGGGAGGCAGCTGACGGTAAAAAGGGAGTTGAGCTGGCGCTTGAGCTCCGTCCAGACATCATTTTAATGGATTTGGTCATGAAGGAAATGGACGGGATTGAAGCGACCCGGCAAATTATCGAGCAGTGGCCGGAAGCAAAAATCATCATTGTCACAAGCTTCCTCGATGATGAAAAGGTGTATCCGGCACTCGAGGCGGGAGCAACCAGCTATATGCTGAAAACGTCCAAGGCGAGCGAAATCGCCAAAGCAGTCCGTGATACCTTCAACGGCCAATCGGTTCTCGAGCCAGAGGTTACGGGAAAAATGATGTTGAAAATGCGCCAGAAAACACAGCATCTGCCACACGAAGACCTCACCAGCCGCGAACTCGAAATATTGCTGTTGATGACCGAAGGAAAAACCAATCAGGAAATCGCTGACGAATTATTTATTGCTTTAAAAACCGTCAAAACCCATGTCAGCAATATCTTGAGCAAATTGGACGTTCAGGACCGCACCCAGGCGGTTATTTATGCGTTTAAGCATTCGTTGACTAAATAACTTTAAAAAGGGCTGAAAAATCAGCCTTTTTTTAATTTCAAAAAATCTTCCCCTACTAAATAACGAACTTGTCTCATAATCTTATAAAAGAAAGGGGACAGGGATCATGGCTATTTACTACAAGGGGATTATCTTTCTGGCAGCGACTGCCTTTTTGGGAGAAGGAATCGAGATTTTGGTGAACATGATTCTGGCCCGGGAGCTTGGTTCACACGGGCTGGGACTTTATATGACAATCCTGCCTACTATATTTTTAATTGCCCTATTGGCGAGCTTCGAACTGCCGGTGTCGATTTCCAAATTCATTGCCGAGAGGGAGGATCGCTATCACCGCAATATCCTCCACCATGCCATTACCGTGACAATTACCTTCACGATTATTCTTCTATTGGTCGGGGCGGCGCTGCTCCCGTTTATTTCTGTATTTAATGGCTATCATCCGTATATCAGATGGCTCGTGTTGCTGTTGATTCCGGTTATTTCTTTTACCTCTGTTGCCAGGGGGTATTTTATGGGGCGCCAGCAAATGGGGAAAATTGCCGTCTCCAATTTTTTAAGAAAAATGGTTCAGCTTGCAGGTCTGTTTGTGCTATTCCGTTTTTTTGAATTTAACTCAGAATCCTCCCTGTTAGTGTCCATTTCGGTGCTGATTGCCAGTGAAATCGTGGTGTTCCTTTATTTGATTCTCATGTTCATCGTTCAATTTCAAACGATAAGAAGACAGCCTTTTTCCAATTTAAATCGAAAAATTGTCCGAAAAAATTTAATGGCCGTCTCGATTCCGACGACAGGAATGCGCCTGTTTTCCGCATTGACGGGTGCGATACAACCTTTTATTATAAAGGCGGCCTTGGTTCATGCCGGGTTGACCGGAACGATTGCTACGGAACAATTCGGTATGCTGATGGGCGTGGCGATGTCGATTGGCTTTTTTCCTGCCTTTATCGCCCACTCCCTGTTGATTGTGCTGATTCCTGCCGTCTCAAAAACCTATTCCGAGCGGGATTATGTTTCACTGCAAAAAATGCTACAGCAGTCGATGCTGTTAACCGTTGGATATGGCGTTGCCGCTGTGACTATTTTTTATATTTTTGCGCCGCAATTGACGTCGCTATTTTTTAAATCAACGACATCCGCCGTCTATTTGCAGCTGCTCTGGCCCTTTTTCCTGTTTCATTATTTCGTGATGCCGCTGCAGGGGTTCATGATTGGCCTCGATATGATCAAAGAAGCCTTTTTCCATATTATTTGGTCCACGGTCATTAGCTTTGGGATTATCCTTTGGCTTGGGTCGATGCCGGAATGGCGCATGAACGGTGTCATCATCGGCATGAATACCGGGGCCGTGCTAATGACGCTGATGCATTACGTCACTGTCTGCAAAAAAATTGGGGTAACTGTGCTTTTAAAAGGGTTATATCCAAAAACAATGGAGCGCTAAGATGAAAGGACTTTCCCGCCACCAAATAGAATACTATTTTATAGATAACAATTTTTAGAAAAAGGGGAAAATTGCGGTGACCAAAAAGATTCCTGCCCACTTGCAACAATTCATTTCGAAGCAGTATTACCAACAGTATACACCGATTAATCACGCGGTATGGCGGTTTGTCATGCGGCAAAATCATTATTACTTAAAAAATATTGCTCATTCGGCCTATGTAAATGGCCTGGAAAACTCGGGTATCAATATTGAATCAATCCCAAAAGTTGAGGAAATGAATGAGAGTCTGGCAAAGGTTGGTTGGGGGGCTGTGACGATTGACGGCCTGATTCCAGGGGCAGCCTTCTATGGTTTTCTACAAAACGGGCTCCTGCCTATTGCGACTGAAATTAGAAAAATCGAAAATATTGCCTATACGCCGGCGCCGGACATTATCCATGAAGCGGCAGGGCATGCACCGATACTATTAGATAAATCCTACCGTGAGTTTGTCCGCAAAATCGGCGAAATGGGCGCAAAGGCGCTTTCGAGCAAGGAAAAGCTTGAGGTATTCAAGGCGGTGCGGAACTTAACCATAGTTGCCGAGGATCCCCAATCAACCCTAGAGCAGGTTAAATAGGCGGAGAATCTGGTGGCGGAGGCGCGAAAAAAGGTCAAGGGATTAACCGAAGCGGACAAGGTTTCCCGGCTGTTTTGGTGGACGGTTGAATACGGGTTAATCGGTGAGCTTGATAACCCGAAAATCTATGGGGCCGGACTTCTGTCATCCGTCGGTGAAAGCCAAAGCTGCTTAGCCCCCAAGGTAAGAAAAATACCTTTTTCGGTTGAAGAATGTATCAACACCCCATATGATGTAACCAAGCCGCAGCCGCAGTTATTCGTCTGCAAAAACTTTGAGGAATTAGTCGCCAAGATTGATGATTTTGCGGGGACGATGGCTTTCCGTAAAGGCGGGACCGAAAGTCTTGAAAACGCATTAAGAACAGACAGCACCGCCACAGTTGTTTTTTGCTCCGGACTGCAGGTAACCGGAATAGTGGGAGAAATTTGTAAGGATGATGCCGGGGAAGCCATCTATTTTCGGACCAAGGGACCTACAGCCTTATCCTATGATGACAATCAGTTAGCCGGACACGGCACTGAAACCCATCGGAAGGACTTTGGGACACCAATCGGACGATTAGAAGGACGGCAAGCACTCGAGGATTGTAACGAAAAACAATTACACGATTTAGGAATCTAGGAAAATCGTAAAACGAGCTTAAACTTTGAAAGCGGTATCAAAGTGGACGGAATCGTTAAAAAGCTTCATCTTGTCAATGGCAGCCCCATTTTAATCTCGTTTCAGGATTGCACCGTATCCTATAAGGATCAAATCCTGTTTCAGCCTGATTGGGGCACCTATGACATGGCAGTCGGGGCCTCGATTACCTCCGTGATTGGCTGCTAAGGATTGAAATACTTGAACTCTATCAACAATTCGAAAAAACAATCCCAACATTTCCGGGCTAGTAAAGGCACTAGAACGACCGGTCTGGAGTCCGTCAATCAAACAACTTATTCAACGCGGTCTGGAACTAATTGAAAATAAATAGGAGCATGGGGACGCCCCATGCTCCTTTTACATTATTAGTCTCTGCTATTCAAAATCCCAAAAATACGCAATATGCTGATGAATAGGTTAACAAAGTCCAAATACAGGCTTAAGGCCATCCATGGCACATCTTCCGCCCGTACGCCATAATGCTTCATTCTGCTGATATCAAAGAGCACGTAGCCGCTGAATACCATCACGCCGATAAAGGAGTAGGCCAGCATGCCGGTTGAGCTTAACGGGAAGAGAATATTAAAGATTCCAATTGCCACTAACGCGAGAAGCGCAGCGAGCAGGAATCCGCCCAGAAACGAGAAGTTGCGTTTTGATTTGGCCGCGTAGACAGCAACGCCCGAGAAAACGATCGTGGTCGTCGCGAAGGCCATGACAACAACATTTGCCCCAGCAGTTGATGCGTAATAGGCGACAATCGGATATAACGTTATACCCGAGATAAACGTAAAAATATAAAGAAAAGAATACGAAATGGCTTTTTTCCGTCTAAAAAACACGGCTGCAATAATCATAACCAGTTCCAAAATTGCCAATGGCATAAATAGTGCCGGCGGGACATAAACTCCGGCCATCGTGCCCACGAAGGCGACGGCAAGAGATAAGGCAAATGTCCGCAACACCGAAGGCATAAATTGAGTAGATGATGTTTGTGTATACAATTCTCTTCACCTCATAATTGGTATCTTACACTTAAATTATACGTACAAGTCATCAGTGAGTTTCATTTTTTCGTAAAAAATCTTTATCTTCTTTTAACAGATCCCGGATTTCAGCCAACAGTTCTTCGGTACGGTCGGCCTTTACTTCCACTTTCACTTCTTCCTTCTTCTTTTTAAACCGGTTTAGAAATTTCACAAACAGAAAAATAGTGAAGGCGATTATGAAAAAGTCGATGACATTTTGGAGAAAGGCACCATATTTAATGCTTTTAAAGGCCAAGTCCTCGACATTCACCTTTCCTGTTATTAAAACAATGATTGGCATGATGATATTATCTACAAGAGAGGAGACGATTTTTCCGAACGCTGCACCAATAACTACCCCGACAGCGAGGTCGATGACATTCCCTTTCATCGCAAACTGCTTGAATTCATTCCACATAGAAGCTACCTCCGTTACAAGCTAATAGCTAAATTTTAACGTTTTATCACGTTTACCGCAATATCGGAAATATGCTTATTCCTTAAGGCCTTAACAGCGGCTTCCGTTCTGTTTTTGGTTTTGAGCTTAAGAACGGCGGCAATAAAAATATAGTACCCTTGTCATATGTTGGTCTGTTTTTTTACTACTACCGACATATTGGAAATTTTTTCATCAAAGCCCTATAATAGTACTATACCGTATCGTGAATCTTTTTAATTTTCAGATTAAGAGGGGGAGTATGATGGAGAATCCAGTTCAACCATTGGAGGGTACTACGAGTAAAAAGGTATTTTGGTCAGCACTGGCTTCAGGATTTTTAACGCTAGGTCTGCTTTTGGTATCATTTGGCGTTTCGGGGGTCGCCTATGCCGTCCCAATTGCGGGGGTAGGGGACTTTTATGTTGAGTTTGATAAATTAGTAGGAAAAGGGTATACCTTCTACCCGAAGATGGGAAAAACGAGCAGCTCTGATTCTGCCCCGCAGGGAACCAATATTATTGAAACCTTGACCATTGATAATTTGCAGCTTTATAAGGACTTTCAAGTCGGCGGCGAGTGGATTCGCGTTAAAATTACCGCTTCCAAGCCGGTGCAAATTAGCGGGCTGCAGCATGACGCTGGCCTAATCGAGGCCAACGCCAAGTTCGAAAATCTGGTGTTGGAGGAAAATAATAGCAGCGATTGGCAAAAGCAATTCCAGCAAACATCGTCAACGATTGTTTTGGAAAATGCGAAATTGAAAACGCATTACCTGTTCCAAAAAACAATTAATATGAACGGAATGAAGTTGACTGTCGAACGAATAAAGAAATAAGGGGGCGAGTTAGATGGGGTTAAAAACATGGCGGAAAAAGCGGCCGCTTTGGGGCGCGCTCTTGACCGTCATCAGCGGCCTGATGATTTTATGGATTCCATTAAACCTTTATCTAAGCACCTTCCTGCCGGGGTCGATTGCTATCATAGGCTTATTTTTCGGCGGCATGATTATCTTGATTGGGATACTTGCGTTTATTTTTCCAAATGCTTCACGGATTCTCGGAATTATGACGATTTTTCTCTCGATTCTTTCAGTGATTGGGGCATTGGGCGGTTTCCTCTTCGGAACGATTTTGGGTATTATCGGCGGTTCGCTGCTTACGGCCTGGCAGTTGGGGCCGGCTAAGGCGAAATCCACCCGTACCAACCCGATAGAAGAGTCAGTACACACCTTCTAAAGGAGAGTAGTCTATGTGGTGGAAACGAAAATTCATGTTGATTTGTTGCAGTCTTGCACTCCTGGTGTCCTCAGCAGGTTTATTCAGTCAAGGTATTAAGGCAGAAGAAAGGGATACAGAAGGGTTTATAATTGAGGCGGACCGGGTTGTAGGTTCGGGAATGACAGCTTCATTGGTCACGAGGGAAACTTCGAAAAACGATGGAAAGCCGATGCTCCGGTTCCAATATAATTCGGCCACCATCTATGGAATGAAATTGACGAAGCAGGTTCATTCCGATAAAGGTCCTGTCAGTATTACGTTAAAAGCAAAGGGGCCAGTAACGGTTTATGGGATGACGGTAGATGCATCGGCGATTTCGTTTAAGGGAGCCTGTGTAAAAGCAACGGAAACAGTCCCTGCGTTGGGGATGGAAAATGTCGTCATGGTTGCCCATTATATGAAATCGGACGACAGCGTAATCGACCAATTGACATTAAATACCGTATTTGGTAGTGTAGGACCGAAAAAGCCGGGACAGCTGAAAGTCCTGCAAGATTTGGCGGGACTCCCGCTTGAACAGCTGAAAAAAGAGATTGCGAGAATATCGGCGGGACATCTGCCGCTGACATGTGAGGACGGGACTGCCTCCGAAGATTTATCCGGCCCAATTGGATTGATTCCCAACCCGCTTGATGAGGTGATTGGCGGAGTCACTAATCCGCTTGACCCGATATTGCAGCCGTTAGACCCTGTAGTGGGGGGGCTTGACCCGGTGTTGGACCCGTTGAAACCAGTGCTCGACCCAGTACTGGATCCATTAAAGCCGGTACTTGACCCAATAAAGCCCGTGCTTGACCCCGTGGTTGGGTTGCTTGAACCGGTAACCAAGCCGCTTGGGCCAGTCCTGAAGCCATTAGAGCCGGTGCTAAAGCCGCTTGAACCTGTCCTCGAGCAGCTGGAACCTGTTGTCAGCGAAACAACCGAAGCGGTTGAAAAGACCGTGCAAACCGTTTGTCAGCAGGTGCAAGCATCCGGTGGCGTGATTACCAAGGAACTCGGATTGGTATTGATTGACGAAGCACTTGCCAAAAAAGTGCCATTAAATCAGGTTTGTCCGACTAACAGCTCTGTCACATCGATTGTTGTCAAGCTTCAGGAGAGCTTGCTGAATACCTTGGGACTGGGGAATTTATTGGGGAAATTGATTCCGTCCGACCCGATGGAACAGTTGAGAAAAATGCGTGAGGAAATTGCTAAAAAGCCGGACGGAACGGTGATTTATAAACCATAGGGAAGCTTGGGAGAGCAGCGGATGAGGGAAGTGGGGAAGTAAACTGCAGTAGGGTTTAACAAAACCCTGCTGTTTTTTTGCCTTTTGTTTATTTTTCCAACAATAAAAGTTACAATATAAAAGATTCTGAAAAAAGGAGAATACATATGAGTGAATTTCAAAAGAACCTTGAGAAATATGCCGAGCTTGCGGTCAAGGTCGGCGTAAATATCCAAAAGGGGCAAACGTTAGTGGTGAACGCCACGTTGGATGCAGCCGAGTTCGTTCGCTTGGTTGTGAAAAAAGCCTATGAGACCGGAGCCCATAATGTCATTGTCAACTGGACTGACGATACGGTCACAAGAACAAAGTACGAGCTTGCCCCTGATGAGGCTTTCAATGAATATCCGCTTTGGCGCGCCAAGGAAATGGAAGACCTGGTGGAAAAGGGAGCGGCGCTTATGTCTGTTGTTTCCTCTAGCCCCGACCTGTTAAAGGGAGTCAATCCCGAGCGCATTGCTAACTTCCAGAAGGCGGCCGGCAAGGCATTGATCAAACAACGCCAGGCCGTTCAATCTGACAAAGTCAGTTGGACTGTTGTCGCGGCGGCATCTCCGGTCTGGGCTGCTAAGGTATTCCCGAATGCACCGGCAGACAAACAAGTAGAGCTGCTTTGGGATGCGATTTTTAAAGCGGTGCGGGTGGACTCTGAAAATCCGGTTGAAGCCTGGAAAAAACACGACGAAACCCTTCACGAAAAGGTCAGTTACTTGAACGAGAAACGTTATGCCAAACTTCACTACAAAGCGACAGGTACAGATTTAACCATCGAGCTTCCGAAAAATCACCTTTGGGTGGGCGCCGGCAGCGTCAATGAAAATGGTGTAGAGTTTATGGCTAACATGCCGACCGAAGAGGTGTTTACCGTTCCATACCGAACTGGCGTAAACGGCACAGTGACCAGCACAAAACCGCTTAGCTACGGCGGTAATATCATTGACAATTTTTCGATCACCTTTGAAAATGGAAAAATTGTTTCGGTGAAGGCGGAGGAAGGCGAGGAGGTGCTGAAGCGCCTTGTTGATACGGATGAAGGCTCGCACTATCTCGGCGAGGTCGCGCTGGTTCCTTACGATTCGCCCATTTCGCAATCGAACATTTTGTTCTTTAACACACTGTTTGACGAGAATGCCTCAAACCATCTGGCAATCGGCAGCGCTTATGCCTTTTGTATTGAGGGTGGAAAGAAGATGTCGGCCGAAGAATTGAAGGAGAATGGGCTGAATGAAAGTATCACTCATGTCGATTTCATGATCGGTTCCGCTGATATGGACATCGACGGCATTACGTCTGATGGGAAAATTGAACCAGTGTTCCGTGGAGGAAATTGGGCATTTTAAAAAATTTGGCACCATGGTTACCTAAAAGGAATCATGGTGCTATTTTATTTGTTAGTTGAGCACACGGCGGAGATTCCTGCGGACAAAACGGGTTCGGAAGGGAGTGAAAATGTCCGCAGACGGGCCAACTGCGGACAAAATCAACCCGGAAAGAAGCAAAAATGTCCGAACACGAGCTAACTTTGGACAAAACCACTGCAAAAAGCAGCAGAAATGTCCGAGTCCGAAAGCCAGCTCCCCGCTAAGCTCCCAATTTCATCGACTTTTTCTCAGCCGAATAGAACATCAGCCAATATAAAGCAGCGCTAAGCAGCGCTAGAATAAACAAAACGAAATAGGTCCAGTTGTAGCCGATCCACACCGTCATTGGGATGGACAGCGGGGCAATCGTTCGGCTCAGGGTAAAGCGCAGGCTTGATGCCGCAAAATACTGGCCGCGCATGTGATCTGGGGCAATTCTCGAAACAAAGCTCTGTTGAAGCCCGACCCCCATTAGCTCCGCAAAAGTAAAGACAGCCATCCCCATGATTAAGCCCCAAATCCATTGGGTTTGACTGAAAATGATCAATGAAGCACCGTAAATAACCGAGGAGAGCACAAACACGTTTCTTTCACTATAACGGCTCATCCATTTGGTTACGGCAACCGTCAATAACGCCACGAGGAAGCCATTTTCTGCCAGTACAATCCCAAAGGCCTGCTCGCCGCCCACTTTAAATGACCAATCTCCGAAAGAAAACAGACTTTGATTATGGATAACATCCTTGATATAAACAGGCAGCAATAGGTCCAGTTGCATGAACGTCTGCCCAGCCAGTACACCTGCCGCAATAAACAGCAAAAATGTTCTATCCTTTACAATCACCGAATAATCCTTCAGCTGATTAAGCAAAAATTGATACCACTTTCCGCCTCCAGATAACACGGCTGCTTTTTGAACAGGTGCCGTTTCCTTTGTCCACCTTGCCAGAATGAAGCCGAGTGCGATACAAACAATGCCGGCAATCAGCAATAACTCAAAGCGGTAGCGGGCATAAAATATTCCGCCTAAAATTGGACCAATAACAACTGCGATATTGATTGAGGTATAAAAAATGGCAAAAACTTGGCTTCGATGTTTTTCCTCGACGACATCGGCCACCATCGCCTGGCTGGCCGGCCAGTAAAACGAACCGAAAACCCCGGCAACAGCAAACGCGATAAACCCGACCCATGGCGACTGATACCAAGGGGAACTTGCAAACGCAAAGACAACAAAAGACAGCCCCTGTCCGATTGCCGACAGCACCATCATTCGCTTCCGGCCGAAGCGGTCAGCGCAATAACCGCCCATCAGGTTGGCAACCACAGAGAAAATTTGTGAAAAAACGAGTAAAAATCCAGCTTTATTTTTTCCAAAGGCTTCGGCAAAATAAATTGCCAAGAACGGAAAAAACATCCAAAAGGTAATATTCATCGCCGCCTCGCCAAACAGGCGGACCTTTAAATTCGAGTCCCAATCTCTTATTCTCATACTAGTATCCTCATTTCCATTTGCTTGCCAATACATCATACTATTCTCGCAGAAGATTACACAAGAAAAAAACAACAGGACGGGCACGAGCCATCCCCCCCAAGTTACATTGTCATAAGCACGTATGTTATAGTTAACGTACGGAAATTTGAAAGGATGTATTTACTTATGAGCAAAAGTATCGTAATTGCTGAGAAACCATCAGTCGCCCGTGATATTGCACGTGTGCTCAATTGCAATAAGAAGGGCAATGGATTCCTTGAAGGCGATAAATATATTGTGACGTGGGCACTGGGGCATCTGGTCACGCTGGCTGACCCGGAAAGCTACGATGTGAAATATAAAACATGGAAATTGGAAGACCTGCCAATGCTGCCGGAGCGGTTGAAATTGACCGTCATTAAGCAGACTGGAAAACAGTTTAATGCCGTTAAAAGCCAGCTTGTCAGAAATGATGTCAACGAAATCATCATCGCGACAGATGCTGGGAGAGAAGGAGAATTAGTAGCCCGCTGGATTATTGATAAAGCAAAGGTCAATAAACCGATAAAGCGGCTATGGATCTCATCGGTTACCGATAAGGCCATTAAAGACGGCTTCTCTCACTTGAAGCCGGGCAAAGCATACGAAAACCTATATGCCTCGGCAGTCGCCCGGTCGGAGGCTGACTGGTATATTGGCCTAAATGCAACCAGAGCGTTAACCACCAGGTTCAATGCCCAATTAAACTGCGGACGCGTGCAAACACCTACTGTTGCGATTATCGCCGCACGCGAGGACGAAATCAAAAACTTCAAACCGCAAACCTATTACGGCATCGAAGCCCAAACATCCAACCAACTAAAGCTTACTTGGCAGGACCCAAAAGGAAACAGCCGCAGCTTCGATAAAGACAAAATCGAGGCGATTGTAAAGAAGTTAGGCAGACAGAATGCCGTTGTAACGGAAATTGAGAAAAAGCCGAAGAAGTCTTTTTCACCAGGTCTTTATGATTTAACAGAACTGCAGCGCGATGCGAATAAAATCTTTGGATACTCTGCCAAGGAAACGTTAAACATCATGCAAAAACTATACGAGCAGCATAAGGTGTTAACCTATCCTCGGACCGATTCTCGTTACCTTTCTTCCGACATTGTCGGGACGCTTCCAGAACGGTTGAAGGCATGCGCGGTTGGAGAATATCGTCCATTTGCCAATAAAATTTTAGCTAAACCGATAAAAGCTACCAAGGCATTTGTCGATGACAGCAAAGTGTCCGATCACCATGCCATCATTCCAACGGAAGGTTATGTAAACTTCTCTGCCTTCTCGGATAAAGAGCGAAAAATCTATGACTTGGTCGTTAAGCGGTTTTTGGCTGTCTTATTCCCGCCCCACGAATTTGAGCAATTAACGCTTCGGGCAAAAATCGGTGATCAAAACTTCGTGGCCAGAGGAAAAACCATTTTATCCATGGGATGGAAAGAAGTATATGCAAATCATTTTGAAGATGACGATGCGGCAGAGGACATCAAAGAACAGATTTTACCGCGCATCGAAAAGGGCGATACATTAAACGTGAAACTGATTGCGCAAACATCGGGGCAAACCACGCCGCCAGCGCGCTTTAATGAAGCAACATTGCTGTCGGCAATGGAAAACCCCGGGAAGTACATGGAAACAAGCAATAAACAGCTTGCTGAGACATTAAAATCCACGGGTGGGCTAGGTACTGTCGCGACACGTGCTGACATCATAGACAAACTATTCAATTCGTTCCTCATCGAAAAGCGCGGCAAAGACATTCATATTACGTCTAAAGGCCGGCAATTGCTGGATTTGGTGCCGGAGGAGTTGAAGTCACCCGCTTTAACGGCCGAATGGGAGCAAAAGCTTGAGCAAATTGCCCATGGCAAATTGAAAAAAGAAGTGTTTATCAGCGAAATGAAAAACTACACAAAAGAAATCGTTGCTGAAATTAAGGCAAGCGATAAAAAATACAAACACGACAATATTTCTACGAAAAATTGCCCGGATTGCGGTAAGCCAATGCTTGAAGTGAATGGCAAAAAAGGCAAAATGCTCGTCTGCCAAGACCGAGAATGCGGTCATCGAAAAAATGTTGCCCGCGTTACAAACGCACGCTGTCCGCAATGCCATAAAAAGCTGGAGCTGCGTGGCGAAGGAGAGGGTCAAATCTTCACCTGCAAATGCGGTTATCGTGAAAAACTCTCAGCTTTCCAAGCCCGTCGTAACAAAGAATCTAAAGGGAAAGTCGATAAGCGGACTGTACAAAAGTATCTAAAAAATCAAGACAAAGAGGATGAACCTTTGAATAATGCGCTGGCAGAAGCATTAAAAGGGTTAAAATTTGATTAACGCAATAAAAGGGGGCTGCTTCATAAATAGTAGTCCTCTTTTATTTGTTATTCTGCTAAAGTGCTATCGCGCTAAAATTCAGAAAATTCGATTGACAAGTCAAGGTTGCTTCACATACAATTATTATCAAAGCAATAATTTTTCGAATGGATGATGAGACATGCGGCATCGCCAAAAAATCAATGCAAAGTCAATTATAGAGGCTGGACTCCAAATCTGATTAGAAATGGAATCCAGCCTCTTTCTTTATTTTACTAAAGTGGTAGAGGAGTGGGATGGGATGATTACACTAACAGGCAATAGTTTAACATTAGAGCAAATGAAGGATGTATTATACAGAAAGCAAAAGGTTCGAGCATCGGAAGATAGTAAGAAGGCGGCGGCAAAGAGCCGAGAGGCAGTCGAACGGATTGTGTCGGAACGCAGGGTTGTGTACGGCATCAATACCGGGTTCGGTAAGTTTAGCGATGTGTTAATTGATCAAGCCGATGTCCAAGACCTGCAACTTAATCTGATCCGTTCCCATGCTTGCGGTGTCGGCGAACCGTTTCCGGAGGTAGTTGCGAAAGCAATGGTGCTGCTTCGTGCCAACGCGCTGCTAAAAGGTTATTCCGGAATTAGGCCGATGGTGATTGAAAGACTGATTGACCTTGTAAATAAAGACATCATTCCGGTGATTCCACAGCAGGGCTCCCTCGGCGCAAGCGGCGACCTGGCACCGTTATCCCATTTGGCATTAGTGTTAATCGGCGAGGGCGAAGTTTTTTACCAAGGAAAGCGGATGGAGGCACCAACAGCACTGCAGCAGGAGGGAATCCAGCCAGTGACACTAGAGGCCAAAGAGGGTTTGGCGCTTATCAACGGTACTCAGGCAATGACGGCAATGGGCGTTGTCGGCTACTTAGAAGCGGAGCAATTGGCTTATGAAAGTGAGCTCATCGCGTCGATGACCATTGAAGGGTTAAACGGTATCATTGACGCCTATGCCGAAGAGGTCCATGTCGCGAGGGGCTACCGGCAGCAAATCGATACGGCGGCAAGGATCCGCCACTATTTAAGCGACAGTCTGTTAACCACAATGCAGGGCGAACTGCGCGTACAGGATGCCTATTCATTAAGATGCATCCCGCAGGTGCATGGTGCATCGTGGCAGGCGCTCGATTATGTGAAAGAGAAACTAGAGATCGAAATGAATGCAGCGACGGACAATCCATTAATCTTTGATGATGGGGAAAAAGTCATCTCCGGCGGGAATTTCCACGGGCAGCCGATTGCCTTGGCGATGGATTTTATGAAAATTGCCGTGGCAGAGCTGGCAAATATATCAGAACGGCGGATTGAGCGGTTAGTAAACCCGCAATTAAATGATCTGCCGCCATTTTTAAGCCCGCAGCCCGGTCTGCAATCCGGGGCCATGATCATGCAATATGCAGCAGCAGCTCTCGTATCGGAAAATAAAACGTTGGCCCATCCGGCGAGCGTCGATTCGATTCCGTCTTCTGCAAATCAAGAAGACCATGTCAGCATGGGAACGATCGCCGCAAGACATGCGTATCAAATTATCCAAAATGCGCGACGAGTTCTTTCAATTGAAATGATTTGTGCGATGCAGGCTGTCGAGTACCGCGGGGTCGATAAGATGGCGGCTCACACCAAATCTTTTTACGAAAAGGGCCGGGAGCAAGTGACTTCGATTAAGCAGGACCGCGTGTTTTCAAAGGATATTGAAAAATTGACGCAGTGGTTGAAAACAATCGAATTCTCCCAATTCGTTAGAAGCATGACACACTAAGAAAAAGGCTGTCCGCAATACAGGGCAGCCTTTTTAAATCGGAAGAGCTAGTCCTGCTCCGTTTGCCCAGGAAGCCAGCGACCGGTGTCCTGACGCTGCTCTTCTTCTTCCATTCTATTTTTAAATGCTTCCTGGACGACGATTAGCTCTTCATCCCCAGGCGCCTCTTCCGTTTTCTTTTCAGCCATAAAGGCGTTTTTCGGGAATTCACCCGGATGATTCCTGTTTTTGTGGTTAAAATGCTGTCCACGTGCCAACTGCAACACTCCTTTCGTCTTCGGTGATAGCATTCCCAATCAAATGAAAAATCATTACCGCTATATAGACAATCTTGCTATAATAAACATAGTGGGTATGCTTAAAAAGGGGGGCGAAGTATGGATATGTTTCATATTGTCTCGGAAGATCGAATTAAAAAGGCATACAGAGATGGGGATTTTGACAACCTTAAAGGATTTGGAAAACCGCTTGAGCTCGAGGATTTATCAAGCATACCGGAAGAGTTGCGGATGGTTTACAAAATATTGAAAAATTCGGGCTATACCGAGGAAGAACATCATCTGCGTAAGGAAATGTTGACGATTGATGAGCTAATTAAGAACTGCGCTGACAGCAGTGAAAAAGAAAAACTGGTGCGGAAATTGAACGAGAAACTACTTAGGTATAATCAAGTAATATCCAAGCGCGGAACCAAAACAAATTCCGCACTATTTAAAAACTACGAATTGAAAATACAAAATAAATTAAAGTAACAAATTCTAATAAAAAAAGCTGAACGAAGATGTGTCGGTTAAAATCACTCTTCACCAGCTTTTTCTTCTGATTTTGCCGGCTTGCACATTTTGTCAAGCATAAATCCCGCAAACACTATAAACGCAATGGGAATGGTAAAGTTTAAAACATGAACGACTGTCAAGGTTGTTCGTCACTCCTTTCTAATTGTTCGAAAATTAATAATGTTTTGTTTATTTTCAAGTTGTTAATATTATATTCTATTTGTCACAATTTAGACAAATATTTTCGTTATAATAATTTAGCGTAATTTCAATTCTATTCGACATTCCTTTTTTTGATGGTGAAATTATCCAAAAGGATTTTTTCAATTTATATCGTAATAGTATTAAGGTAGAAAAAATGCCGATTGGAAGAGGTGCCGACAATGAACAATCTTGAAGCAATGGTCTTGGAAATGGTTAAGTCGAACCAGTTTATATCCGAGCAGCAGATATCCGAGAAAACAGGCTTGTCCCAAGCGGAAACTGGCATAATCATTTCCTCTTTGATTCAATCTGGCAAAATCATTGGCCGTGCCTTTGTGCTCCCTGAGGAAAAGAAGGTTCTTTGTATTGGCGGTGCCAATATTGACAGGAAAATTCAAGTTCTCGATCAATTAAAGTTCGGGACATCCAATCCATCTGTCAGTACGAAATCAAAGGGTGGCGTTGCGAGAAATGTCGCTGAAAATTTGGGCCGCCTCGGAATCACAACTTCGTTACTAGCCTATATTGGCGAAGATACTGAAGGCGAATGGCTCCTTCAGGAGACGAAGGATTATGTAAATATGAATCCTACAAAAATCATTAACGGAAAATCAACCGGAACCTATACAGCGGTGCTTGATACGGAAGGTGAGATGACGGTTGCTCTTGCCGATATGGCTATTTATGATGAGGTAGAGGAATCTTTTTTGGAAAGGAATTGGCATCACCTGCAAAACTCGGAAATGGTCTTCCTTGATACCAACTTTCCAATATCAGTTATCCATCAAGTAATTGAAAGCTGCAGAAAGGCGGACATCCCAATATGCATTTCCACGGTTTCTGCTTCCAAAACGAAAAAGCTGCCTGCCTCCCTAGAGGGTGTCACATGGCTGATTGCCAATCATAAAGAGGCAGAAGCCCTATCTGATCTGGAAATCCGTACGGAAGGTGACTTCTTCCGGGCTGCGGAGGTCATTTTGAGAAAGGGTGCTGAGCGTGTTGTCATCACTCGGGGAAACCAGGGGTTAATCTACTTTACCAAAGACGGCCGGGCGGGGGCATTGGTCGCACCGGAGATTCCGGTCATCGATGTCACCGGAGCAGGGGATTCGCTCACAGCCGGGATTCTTTTCGGGCATTTAAAGGGGCTCCATACCGAGGATTCTTGCAAACTTGGGCTGGCATGTTCATTGATTACGATTCAATCCAATGAAACGGTAAACCCGGAACTAAATTCACAGAAGCTCATATCTTTTTATCAAAAATATTTTACTACAGGTGTCACCCAGCGAGGGTTTCTATAAAATTTCATTAAAAAGAAGGAGATTTCGAGCCAAATCTCCTTCTTTCTTTTTTAAATTTGCCTTTAATCATAATAGCAAGAGATGGCTTTTGTAAAAGTTTGGCGAGTTTTGTCCGAAAAAGGAGTTCGTAAATTTGAAAATATTGACAAAAACTAACACATTGTTAGGAAAGAACTAGATATAATTTACCTATCTACATAAAGAATAAGCCTTAAGGCCTAACTTAGAGAAATAGATTGCCAGGGGCCCAAGGTCGGAGGTAAACAGAAAAAGGCAAACCTGTTGAAAAGCAGGGACGCAAAGCTTGCGGGTCTAAGGTAAGTGCGGAGATTTACTAGGATGGCCGAGCTGCCTGGAATACAGAGGTATTTTAGGAGGAAAATAACATGAGTACGGTGATTGGGCGAATGGAAATAATCGATAACGAATGGCTTGCACTTATCTTGGAAGCGAAAGAACTGGGATTATCGGTAGAAGAGGTACGGGACTTCCTGAATGGAAACAAAGCGCTGGGTCCAGAAACAGAAAAAAAAGCATCCTACAAAAATTAATTATTTTGTAGGATGCTTTTTTTCGCTAATAGGAAATTTTATAATTTCCTAACGCATAAATTCAACTACGCCTCTGTCTTCTTCCTAACGGACTCGCCAATCGGCGAGTTTTCATTTAATTCTTTCCTTGTTTATTCCGCCATTGAGTAAATTCCAAAAACTCGCGGAACTGATCTTTGGAAACGCCAGAAGTCATCGCTTCCTTGACAAGATTCATCCAATCACTATCCAACTCGCTTTTATCGAACTGTTCATGAATTAAATGTTCAACAGGAATATTTAACACACCCGCAATCTTTTCTAGAAACTGAATGGAAGGATTTTTTTGCAGGTTTCTTTCAAGAGAGCTTAAATAAGATTTCGCAACTCCTGCTTGCTCTGCAAGTTCAGACAGTGACATTCTTTTATCTTGGCGGAATTTTTTTACGCGGTCACCTATCATTGAGCCTCACACACCTATTAAATAATTTATATGTATATTCTAACAAAAAGAAAATTAAAGCACCATATTAAGAACAAGCAATTGTGACAAAAAAAATGAATTTTACCAAGGAAATGATAAATATTTTCCCAATAAGAAAGTAATTTTGAAAAAATATCCGTATAGAGTTAAGATAAGAGGTGTTGCCATTATTTTAACCAATTCGCACCATTATGTTCATTATATATTAAATTAATTCAAAAAGGCGGGGAACATAGATGATTGTCCTAAAATCACAGCGTGAAATTGAGGCCATGAAAAAGGCAGGAGAAATTTTGGCCGCCTGTCATAAGGAAATTGCGGAGCTTATTAAGCCAGGAATTACTACTTGGGAAATTGATCAATTCGTAGAACAGTTTTTGAAAAAACATAATGCCACACCCGAGCAAAAAGGCTATAAGGGATATGAATATGCCACCTGCGCCAGCATCAATGATGAAATTTGCCACGGCTTTCCCCGGAAAGAGCCTTTAAAAGAAGGGGATATTGTCACGATCGACATGGTTGTCAATTACAACGGTGCGTTGGCTGATTCCGCCTGGTCCTATGCAGTCGGAGAAGTTTCGGAACAAACCGAACATCTTCTAAAGGTAACCAAAGAGGCATTATATCGCGGGATTGCTCAAGCCGTGCCAGGGAATCGTATTGGCGATATCGGCCACGCGATTCAAACCTATGTGGAGAGTGAAGGACTATCGGTTGTCCGCGACTTTATCGGCCACGGAATTGGTTCATCCATTCACGAAAAACCGGACGTACCTCATTACGGTTTGCCCGGTAAAGGCCCGCGAATCAAAGAAGGCATGGTTTTCACCATTGAACCGATGGTCAATATTGGGATGCTGTTCACCCAGATGGATGCTAACGGTTGGACAGCGAGAACAGTGGACGGTACGTATTCGGCGCAATATGAACACACCATCGCCATTACAAAAGACGGTCCAATCATTTTGACAAACCAGGATGAAAAATAAAAAACAGATCGCACTGATCTGTTTTTTATTTTTTACGTAAACTTCCTAGTTCTTCAACAAGTGCCTGCATTTCACTTGGGCTGAATGAATTTTTCCGTAGAACCATTTCATAAATTTCTTTTAATTCCTCATACATTTCTTCATCAAAGTGAGACGGCTTAATCGCTCCGAGGTTTAAAACCTTTAATTTCTCTTTAATTTGCTCAATCATATACTCGACATTTTCAACTGATTTTTGCGTCAAATCCATTTTCGGTCATCCTTTCCGAATTCATATGTTCATCTTTTCATGTTGACGGATGCATGTCAATACTTCATCTGGTAATAGTGTTTACAGAAAAATAAACCGGGTAAACTTGCATAGGAAACGTAGATATCGCAAAATAAATGAAGGGGAAACATTTTTATCAGGATTTGTTTCATTTTTACATAAGGCTAAGGAGAGGTTAACATGACAAGAAAAAATCAGTTTTGGAAGGGAATGTTGTTCGGTGCGCTCGCCGGCGGAGCGGTCACCCTGCTTGATAAAGAAACACGCGAAGCGATGAAGGAACATGTGAAAAGAGTATCCGGGGTGGTTTCAGAAGTAGTTAGGCATCCCGGAGAAATGGCCGAAAAAGTAAAAGGAACTGCGACAAAATTAAAAACCACCTTTGAACAAGTCGGCGAGGATATTTCCTTCATCGTAGAAAAAGTGGACGAATTACGGGAGCTGACGCCGAAAGTAACGGATGCAATGAAGGAAACGAAAGAATCCCTCAGCCCAGACGATGAACTATTGGAAGAGCTGCTTGAAGAAAAAGAATATCGCTAAGCTAATTTGGGGCATATCAAGTTTTATTTGCGGAAATTGACTGTTATACGGGGAATTCAAGGTTTTATTTACGAATATGAATTGGTTAATTGCCATTTTCGGCCGTTTATTTGCGGATACCAATTTGCAGGGGTGATGGAATGAAGGATAAAGGAAATGTCCGCTCGTCATTGTTCCGATTGCTCTGGCATCGGATTGACGAAGATGATCTTCCGGGAATGAGTGCCCAATTGGCTTATTATTTTCTTCTTTCTCTTTTTCCGTTATTGATTGTGATGTTTTCACTTCTTCCTTATTTGCCGATTCATGAGCACGATATGCTGGGCATGATTCGCGGGTTTGCTCCCGAGGAAGCGATGCAATTAATTGAAAAAAACGTCACTGAAATTATGAGGCACCGTCACGGGGGGCTCCTCTCGTTCGGGGTTATCGGGACGATTTGGTCCGCGTCCAACGGCATTAATGCCATCGTCAAAGCGTTCAACAAAGCCTACAATGTCGAGGAAAGCCGCTCATTTTTAGTTTCGAGGGGAATGGCGATTCTGCTGACATTTGGGATGATCTTTGTTTTCATCGTTGCTATCGTTTTGCCTGTATTTGGCCGGGAAATCGGCCTTGTGTTATTTTCACAATTTGGCTATTCGGAAGAATTTATCCGGCTTTGGAATACCATCAGCGTCGCAGTCAGTGCGGTTATACTATTTCTGATTTTTACCGGCCTGTACTGGATCGCTCCGAATGTTAAATTGCGCTGCCGAAGTGCGTTTCCGGGGGCGATTTTTGCAACAATCGGCTGGATTATTTCTTCCCTTGGATTATCATTTTATGTCGGCAATTTCAGCAATTATACGGTCACGTACGGGAGTATCGGCGCGATTATCGTGTTGATGCTGTGGCTATATATTTCCGCCTTCATCATTATCTTGGGCGGGGAAATCAACGCCTTTTACAGTGAAGAAAAAAAGACTAACTGCTAATAGTTACCTTTATCGAAACTAACGCCGCGGTCCAAACTAGGATAGAGGGGGTAATCCTCAAGAAAAACAGGGAGGTTTGGACAATGACGAAGCATACAAAAAAAGATGGCAGCACAAAGCAGAAAAGCAAGGGTGCAAAAGGCAATAAAACATCAGGATCTGCAAACGGGTCCAACAGCTATCACTAAATACTTATGAATAAAGTAAAAGACCGGGTGATGCTCACCCGGTCTTATTTTAACAACCTTAAACTGTTTAAAATGACAAGAATCGTGCTGCCTTCATGGCCGATGACACCAAGCGGCAAATCGATTGATTGGAAGAAGTTTGAAGAAATAAGCACCATGATGACGGTGATCGAAAAAATGACATTCTGCTTAATGATTCTGTTCATGCGCTGAGACAGGCGGATGGCTTCGGCTATCCGCGGCAGGTCATTCTTCATCAACACGATATCGGCTGTTTCCAAGGCCACATCGGTTCCTTCCCCCATCGCAATTCCGACATTGGCAATGGCCAGGGCCGGGGCGTCGTTGATTCCGTCACCGACCATCGCCACCGTTTTATACCTATCTTTTAATTGTTTTAGATGGTCCACCTTTGATTCCGGCAAACATTCGGCATAATACTCGTCAACATGGGATTCAGCAGCAATCGCTTTGGCCGTATTTTCACTGTCACCTGTCAGCATGACGGTACGAATGCCTTGCTTTTTTAGATGGCCAATGCCAAGCTTCGTTTCTTCGCGGACAACATCCTTTAAAGCAATCATCGCACTTAGCTCGCTGTCAATCTCAATAAAAACGAGGGTATTGCCTTGAGCAGCCAACTCCTTTGCCATCCCTCCGGCAAAGTTCTCAGCATGATCCTTTCCTACAAAGGCGGCTTTCCCGATTTTCCACTGCTGACCGTTTATGTTCGCTTTAACGCCCCAGCCTGGGACATCCTCCAAACTATCGGGATGTAACAAATGATTCTTAACAGTTCCCTTGGCGAACTTAACAATTGCCTGAGCAAGAGGATGGTTAGAATGGCTTTCAATGGAAGCGGCTTTCCAAATCAGGTCACTCTTGTCGAGCCCCTCTTTGACTAATACATTGGTAACCTCAGGTTTGCCTTTTGTCAGCGTCCCGGTTTTATCAAAAGCAATCGCACCTAAATGACTGAGATTTTCGAGGTGCACGCCGCCCTTGACGAGAATTCCATGACGCGCACCGTTTGAAATAGCTGATAGGGTAGCAGGCATAATCGATGCGACTAACGCACATGGAGAGGCAACCACAAGCAAAATCATTGCCCGGTAAAAGGCTTCATGCCAACTCCAGCCCAGCAGAAACACCGGGAGAAAGAACATTGCGATGACCACAAGCAAGACTACCTTTACATAGGTCCCTTCAAAGCGTTCAATGAATTGCTGTGACGGCGACTTTTCGCTTTGTGCTGATTGCACCAATTGGATAATCTTTTGAAACAGCGTATCGCTGCTTTCTTTTGAAACTTCCACAGTAATCGAACCGGTCATGTTAACGGTTCCGGCGAAAACCTCTTCCTCGGTACTCTTGGACACAGGCATCGATTCACCAGTTATGGCCGCCTCATCGATATTGGTATGTCCCTTGACAATGATGCCATCGGAAGGGATTCGTTCACCCGGTTTGATTAATATTTGGTCGCCCACCTGAAGGTCGTCGACAGAAACGCGCTTTTCAAAGCCGTTAGTAATCAAAGTAGCTTCTGCCGGCTGCAGCTCCATTAAAGCAGAAATTTCTTTGTGGCTCTTATTCATCGTGTATGTCTCAAGCGCACCGCTAACGGCAAAGATGAAGATTAAAATCGCTCCCTCTGTCCAATATCCAATGATTGCCGAGCCGATCGCGGCAAAAATCATCAGCATTTCCACGTTCAATTCCTTATTTTCATAAGTGGACTCAATGCCTTCCTTTGCCTTGGCGAAGCCGCCAATCACAAACGCGAGCAAATAGGCGATAATCGAATCGGCCCCCTGACCGTACTTATCTAGGAGCCAGCCGGCAAGGATGAGAACCCCGCTTAATCCGGCAGCAATTAGCTCGGCGTATGGTTTTATTTTTTCAAAAAAGCTCACCTTCTGAATTCCTTTTGTGAGTACCTTTGTATCTGGAACCATGTTTTCTCCCTCCTAATTGAGAAAAATAATCAAACTCACAACCCCTAAAAAACACGAAAGCTGTCATCAAGTGATGACAGCGGTTTTCTTTGCGAGAAATATATAATTTTATACCCTTATCTTACCATACATTTTATGGCTAAGATATGATTTTGCTCCTAATAATTTTTATGCTCGAACATCAGGACGGCTTTTTTTCCAAATAGGAAGATGATAACGGAAACAGCTAGAAGCAGGACGCTTATAATGTAGAAAAAGCTGACATTCTGAAAAAATTTAATAAATAATCCGCCGATGATCGGGCCGCATAAGCTCCCTATACTAAAAAAGATGCCGCACAGCAAATTTCCCGTTGGCAGCAGGTTCCTTGGAACCAAGTCGGCCATGTAACTGATTCCCAGCGAGAAGGTGGAACCGACGACCATTCCGGAAATCAGGATCGCTGCCGCTAGGCCAATGAACGATTGTTCGAGAAAACTGGCCGCAGTAAAACTGCAAAATCCGAAAAAGAGGATGGTCATTAATACCTTTCTTCGTCCATATTGGTCACTAAGCACCCCTAATGGAAGCTGGGTGATAATACTCCCAATAGCAAATGCCGATAAAACTACCGACACACTGGAAACATCGATATCTCTCCTGAGCGCATAAACGGGGAAGCTGCCGTTTAACGACGATTCCAAAAATCCGTAAACGAGCGGCGGCAGAAACGCCACCCAGCCATATTTTATTGCTTCTTTGAATTGTTTGATCGTCGCAAGAAACGAATTGATTTTGACTTCCTGCTCCGGCACTTCATTTTTCAAGGTGAAGACAAAAACCCAACCCGCCAAACAAAGAATCGATGAGACAATAAATGGCAGGGCTTCATTTATATCGACGAGCGGAGTCATCAGCGGTCCGGTCGCAAAGCCGATACCGAAAAATAGCCCGTAAAGGGAGATATTCCGCCCTCTTTTTTCAGGAGAAGAAAAAGAGGTAATCCATGTTTGCGTCGCAAAATGCAAGGCGTGATCGCCGATGCCGATTAATAGCCGCAGGACAAACCAGAACCAGAATGATTTCCACATCGGAAACAATGCCAGTGATGCAATCACAAGCCCGCCGCCGAAAATGATGATGGGTTTATAACCGTATTTTCTGAGCGGCGGTTCCATAAATGGTGACACTAACAAAATTCCTATATAAAGGGCCGTCGCGTTTAACCCATTTAACGAGGAGGACAGGCCGTCCTTTTCAAAAATAACGGCAATTAACGGCAGGAGCATCCCCTGTGAAAAGCCGGAAACCGCCACAATGCTGACGAGGACCCAAAACCGCAGTTGATTTTTATTCATAAGCTTTCCTCAATTCAAAATTAGTTCCAAACTGATGGTATCCCAGAAACTTCCGCATATGCAAGAAAAATGTTGCGTCCGAATTTGAGAAAATGATACTCTTTAGATGAAAAATTTGACATTTTTAGGGTAATATAATGGATTAGAAACAAGGGATAGATTCAACAGAGATATGGAGGAAGTTGCATGACAAATAAAATTTTTATGCTTGGGACATTCATCGGTGTTCCGCTTTCTGTAATTGGAACACTCATGCATTGGCCGACGATGGTCCTTTTTACTATTTATTGTTTATCGATTATTGCCCTAGCCAGTTACATGGGGCGTGCGACAGAAAGCCTCGCGATTGTCGCCGGACCACGGATTGGCGGCTTGTTAAATGCCACGTTCGGAAACGCGGTCGAGCTGATTATATCAATTTTTTCCTTAAAAGCCGGGCTGGTGGGAGTCGTCCTTGCATCCTTGACCGGTTCTGTGCTTGGGAACCTGCTGCTTGTGGCGGGGCTATCGTTTTTCATCGGGGGGTTAAAGTTCAAACGGCAGAAATTCAATGTCCATGATGCCCGACATAATTCCGGCCTGTTGATGTTTGCGATTATCGTGGCTTTTGTCATTCCAGAAGTTTTTTCAATGGAAATGAATGAACCTAAAACATTAACATTAAGTATCGGCATTTCGATTATTCTAATCGCGCTTTATCTGGCCGCGTTATTCTTTAAACTGGTTACTCACCGCGGGGTTTATCAAAGCGCGGAAAGTGAAGCTGCTGCAGCAGCAGGACATCATGAGCAACCGGAATGGGGAAAATGGAAGGCCATTATCATCCTTTTAATCGCAACACTTGCTGTTGCCTATATTTCCGAGAATCTGGTTCATACTTTCCACTACGTTGCGGAATCGTTTGGCTGGACCGAATTATTTATCGGGGTAATCATCGTGGCAATTGTTGGTAATGCTGCTGAGCACGCCTCAGCCGTCCTTATGGCTGTTAAAAATAAGATGGATATCGCTGTGGAAATAGCCGTTGGCTCCACCTTGCAAATTGCCATGTTTGTTGCACCAGTGCTTGTGTTGTTTTCACTGATGTTCGAAACGAAAATGCCGCTTGTGTTCACGTTGCCAGAATTAATTGCAATGGTCAGCTCTGTCCTCTTGATGGTTATTATATCCAACGACGGTGAGTCCAACTGGTTTGAAGGCTTAACCCTGGTCGCGGCCTACTTCATTATGGGAATTGGCTTTTTTCTGTTATAAAAAAAAGAAAAGACTCTGTGCCGCTAGGGCATAGAGTCTTCTTTCATATGAATTCAAATTAGGGGTAATACGGTGTTTCGTCATCATCTGAACCTATTCATGTATGGGTAAATAATCAATCGCTTTTTCCTGGGACCATCAATCACCAACCTTCATGTTTGTTAGATAAGAGAAACACGAGTGTTGACTGTCATATATGTGAGTAATCCCAACCTCCTTAAAGATATTCGATAAATGGGTTAGCCGATTGATTTCAGCCCTCCTTTTTGAAAGGTTAAGTCTATTATAAGTGATAATTTAAATTTTGTAAATGTTCAGATTATTACAATTATATTACTTTCTTCATGAGCATCATGGCGCGGGAGGAATGTCCAGTTTAGTAAGATGCAAAATAATTTTACTGCAAGGGCCAGAAAAGGGATAATATTGATGAACTCCGAAAAAACTACTATCAGACTAATTTACTATGTAGTGAAAGGAGTTCTTCACACAGTGAAAAAACTTGTTTCTGTCTTTATGTGTTTGCTTTTAATGATAACCATTTTACCGGCAGCCTTCGCTGAAAAAGCTTCATCCGTCAAAAGGGATCAGGTAAAATACCAAATTCCGGCATCGGTGCGAAATATTTCAAAGGAAAATACGTACCCGAATTCCACACAGGACCTGCCGCAATTGCAGCCTAGCGAGCTGACGAAGAAATTGATCAACTCATCAAAGGTCAAAATCAAAAACCCTGATTTGATCCGCATGCTGAACGAGTCTAGCATTAACAGCACACCGTTTGCACTTGGCTATCGGGCCATCATTTATCTGGGCCAATGGCCACTGAACTATGAATCATCGGAAACCTCGCCAAACTGGGAATATCAAAAAATCAATACCAATTATTTTGATAATCGTGGCGGCAACGCTCCCTACAAAATTAAATATGTACAAGAGGCACAAAAAATTGTTCGCGGCGGACTGACGGCGAAAATACCAAATGCAGAAGACGTGAAGAAAATGATGCTTCTCACAGCGATGGATAAAACAAAGCTGCCCCTGGCATTTGAAACCATCATCGGAGCTGGAACGAAAAATGATCATATTTATAATATTCCAACCAACCGTTTGGGCTACCTCTATGCCTATGCCCCTGGCGTCAATGAAAAAGGGAAAGTCACTTACGGTGAGGTTTATTTAATGCTGAAAGGCAGTAAGAAATTTATTATTGTTAAAAATGTTACCTCCCAGGGCATCGGTGCTTGGATTCCTGTCCAGGATTATGTGTCGTTTGGGTTTGTAGCATCAGAACGGCCGAGATGATAAGTCTGCTCCTATCCATTTTCGTGGGTAGGGGCTTTTATTTTCGGAAAAATATTGCGAAAGCACCTTAATTCCTATAAGCTAAAAAAGGAAATTGAAAGGAGTGAATACCATTTGGGCAGCCAAATTCATGATAAAAATGTGCAAGTAAACTTTTTAAAGCAGCGATTGAATATGTTTATTGATGTCCTCGATGCCATCGATCCGGAGGAAACGGATCTTGAAGATATCGATCGATTAATTTCCATTCTTGATGAAATGGAATCAAAATGCCGCGAATTTAATAACCGCGACATGACTGAGCCTGTTAAATAAACAGGCTTATTTTTTTGCCTTGGTGGTCTTTGAGTGCAAAGGTTTTGCCGCATACTTCCATGTAATCGATTGCACCAAACCCTTTAATTCTGGCCACTTTAGGAGTATAATTTAAACGTGTGAAAAATTGTAATATTTAAATAGAGATGATCAGAGGACAAAGGGAAAGGGGAAATTCAAGTTGAATATCGCCACGTTTGAAGAAAGCATGTACAAGCTGGTTGTCGAAACGTCCACAAAGCTTCCTAAGGATGTGCGCCGTGCCATCAAGGCTGCCAAGGAAAAAGAAAACGCCGGCACCCGCGCGGCAATGAGCCTTGCGACCATTACCAACAACATAAAAATGGCCGACGACCAGGTATCGCCAATTTGTCAGGATACCGGGTTGCCAACTTTTAAAATTAAAACGCCAGTTGGAGTCAACCAGTTGGAAATCAAAGAAGCGATTAAAAAGTCAATTGTTCAAGCGACAAAAGAGGGTAAACTGCGTCCGAACTCCGTTGATTCGCTGACAGGGGAAAACAGCGGCGACAACCTCGGCGCCGGCGTTCCGGTTTTTAAGTTTGAACAATGGGACAAAGACTACATTGATGTGAAGCTGATTTTAAAAGGCGGCGGCTGTGAAAACAAAAACATCCAATACAGTCTGCCATGTGAACTAGAAGGACTGGGCCGTGCCGGCCGTGACCTTGACGGTATCCGCAAGTGCATCATGCATTCGGTTTACCAGGCACAAGGCCAAGGTTGTTCCGCCGGATTCATCGGCGTCGGCATCGGAGGCGACCGTTCATCAGGCTATGATTTGGCGAAGGAACAATTATTCCGTCCGGTTGAAGACGTGAACCCGAATGAAAATCTTCGCAAGCTTGAAGAGTATGTTTTGGAAAATGCCAACAAACTTGGAATCGGCACGATGGGCTTCGGTGGCGAAGCGACTTTGCTTGGCTGTAAAATCGGTGTGATGCACCGGATTCCGGCAAGCTTCTATGTGTCCGTCGCTTATAACTGTTGGGCATACCGCCGTATGGGCGTCAGCGTTGACCCGGAAACAGGCGCCATCCTCGAGTGGGCGTACCAAGATGGAGAGTTCATTGACTTTGCTTCCGAGTCCGAGTCTGCTGAGGCAGAGGTTGCCGCTTCTGTTGAAGAAGACGTCATCACCTTGGAAGCTCCTATTACAGAAGAGCAAATTCGTTCGCTAAAAGTCGGCGACGTTGTCAAAATTAATGGCATGATGTACACAGGCCGCGACGCGATTCACAAGTATTTAAGCGATCATGATTCACCAGTTGATTTGAACGGCCAGGTCATTTATCATTGTGGTCCGGTTATGCTAAAGGATAAAGAGGGTGTATGGCATGTGAAGGCTGCCGGCCCGACAACCAGTATCCGTGAGGAGCCTTACCAGGGCGATATTATGAAGAAATTCGGCATCCGCGCTGTCATCGGTAAAGGCGGCATGGGCCCTAAAACGTTGGCTGCTCTGCAGGAGCACGGCGGCGTGTACCTAAACGCCATCGGCGGTGCGGCGCAGTATTATGCAGACTGCATCAAAGGCGTCGAAGGCGTAGATTTAATGCAATTCGGTATTCCAGAAGCGATGTGGCACCTGCGTGTCGAAGGCTTCAAAGCAGTCGTCACAATGGACGCGCACGGCAACAGCCTGCATGCCGATGTGGATAAGTCTTCTCTCGAGAAGCTGTCCCAGTTCAATGAGCGGGTTTTTAACTAAAAGGGTAATTAGAAGGGTGGACCCGAGTGTGCGGGTCTGCCTTTTTTCTTTGGGATATTTCCAAAAATTGTAGTGAGAGTTGGGAAATTTGTAGTGAAAGTACGGAAATTTGTCGTGAGGAGAAGGAATTTTGTAGTGAGCATCGATCTAGAGTTGGAATTTACCTTTTTGTTCCAATAAATGCAGTGAGGGTTGGAAAATTTGTAGTGAAAGCACGGAAATTTGTCGTGAGGAGAAGGAATTTTGTAGTGAGCATCGATCTAGAGTTGGAATTTACCTTTTTGTTCCAAAAAATGTAGTGAGAGTTGGAAAATTTGTAGTGAAAGTACGGAAATTTGTCGTGAGGAGAAGGAATTTTGTAGTGAGCATCGATCTAGAGTTGGAATTTACCTTTTTGTTCCAAAAAATGTAGTGAGAGTTGGGAATTTTGTAGTGAAAGTACGGAAATTTGTCGTGAGGAGAAGGAATTTTGTAGTGAGCATCGATCTAGAGTTGGAATTTACCTTTTTGTTCTAAAAATTGTAGTGAGAGTTGGGAATTTTGTAGTGAAAGCACGGAAATTTGTCCTGAGCGAGGAAAAATTGTAGTTAACCCACTATTAGACAAGATATATTCATAATAAATCTGAAATTGGAGTAGGATTATCGAAATTTGTAGAGAAATGGTATTTAAATAAAATTAAGGGAGGAATTTTTTTGTTTAAAAAAGATATCCTAATTCCGATACTCCTGCTACAAGCTGAAGCACTCGAAGGGAGAATACCGGCGATCCATCCAAAGATGCCTGAAATTAAAATGAAAATCAGGTCATTAAAATCGGGCTATAATGGAGAAAAAGTTATCAATTATTATCTGAAGCAAATCCCTGCCCATAAGTATTATATTTTCCACGATCTCCGCTTACCTTACGGAGAAACGTTCTTCCAAATTGACGCAATGCTCCTTTCGAAAAAAATCCTTCTAATGCTTGATGGGAAAAATCATTCCGGTACACTTTACATTGATAAAAATCAAATGACCCAAGTGTACAATGGCAATAAGGAGATTTACGAGAACCCTATTACTCAGGCAAATCGCCACATAATTTTACTCAATTATTTTCTTTCGCAATATCAAACTTTAAATATTCCTATGGATTCTTTCGTGGTCATCACTAAATCTGCAACTGAAGTTGTTATTAGCCCTGGCTATCGTGAAGCTGAACAAAAGATTTGCAGAGCCGGTGACCTATTAAGAGTAATACAATTTGCAGAGAAGAATTTTAAGAGGGATGTCCTTAACGTTGATTATTTAACAGAACTTCTTTTGAAAAATCATACACCTAAAGAAACAGACATATTAAAAATGTTTGGAATAAATAAAAATGAAGTCCAAACAGGAGTACAATGTCCAAGATGTTTATTTATGCCGATGACCTTCAATAGGATGAATTGGATATGCCCCATTTGCCAATTTGTTTCAAAAGATGCCTTTTTAAGGGCAATAGATGATTACTTTTTAATTATTAGCTCGACTATTACAAATCGAGAATTATGTAGCTTCCTTCATTTACCGTCCCCAAGAGCGGCCACCTACATTTTTTCATTATTAAATCTCCCATTTTCAGGAATGAAGAATCATCGTATCTACTACCAGCCGCAACTTCCTTTAAATACTAATCATCATTTCCCGCCAACAACAAACAATATAAAAAACAATTTTGGGGGAAATTTGGATGAAACGATTATTGTGCGCACTTAGTGTGCTGATAGTATTGGTGCCAAGCATTACATACGCGGCCTTGCCAAACCGGCCGATTCACTGGGGCTTTAAAAAATCGGTCAACGAGCAGCCTCCGTATGCGGGGGCAGAATATGACGAGATCCTAGCCAAATACGGGGCAGTATACAAAGGTGACCCTGATAAAAAAATCCTGTACCTCACCTTCGACAGTGGTTATGAAAATGGGCAGATGCCAAAAATTCTTAAGGTGTTAAAAAAAGAAAAAGTGCCAGCGACATTTTTTGTAACGGGACACTTTTTACTATCGCAGCCTGAGCTGGCCAGACAAATTGTCGACGAGGGCCATATCATCGGCAACCATTCCTGGCACCATCCCGATTTTACAAGGGTCAGTGATGAACGAGTACGCGAAGAACTAAACAAAGTTAAGGTTAAAACCAAAGAAATTACGGGGCAGAAGAAAATGAAGTACCTCCGCCCGCCGCGTGGTGTTTTTAGCGAAAGGACGATGCAAATCGCAAAAGAAGAGGGATATACCCATATATTTTGGTCGCTCGCCTTTGTCGACTGGAATATCAACAGCCAAAAAGGGTGGCAATACTCGTATAACAACATCATGAAACAGGCACATCCCGGGGCCATCATCTTGCTCCACTCAGTTTCAAAAGACAACGCCGATGCACTAGAACAAGCCATCAAGGACCTTAAAGAAAGAGGTTACAAATTCAAAAACCTCGACCATTTAATGAAGAAAAAATAAGCCGGATTTCGCTTGAAATTCGGTTTTTCCTTGTTTCGTGATATAATACGGGGAAAAATAATAAAGGATGGAACCCCCGTGTGGCAGGAAACGATACATATTGAAGGCCCATATAATTTTGATAGCATTTTAGAACGGCATGCGCCCGACCCGTTAAAACAAGTAAATGCGCAAGAACGATTGATTCGAGTTCCAGTCGTCATCGGCAACGATTCCCATGTTGTCGACGTAAAGGCAATTGGAACAGTTGATGAGCCGATATTTGGGGTTTCCGGGATAAACGCCGCCGCTAAAGAGGCTATCATTGAAAGAACAGCAGAAATTTTTCAATGGAATATACCGTTAAAGCCGATTCATCAACATTTTCAAAAAACTGATTTAAAAGAAATATTCAATCAGTTCATTGGTACGCCGCTAGTACTCGATTTCAATTTGTTCGATTCGCTCGTCAAATGCATTATCCATCAACAAATCAATATGAAGTTTGCCTACACGTTAACCGAACGCTTTGTAAAAACGTTCGGTTATGAAAAAGATGGCATCTGGTTCTTTCCAAGTCCGGAAACAACTGCAAAACTGACAGTGGACCAGTTGCGCCCATTGCAAATGAGCGGCAGAAAAGCAGAGTATGTAATAGGTATTGCAAAAGAAATGGTCGAAAATGGCTTGGATCTTGAAGGGCTAAAGAGTGAACCCGATGAGGCGATCTTTGAAAAATTAATGAAAATCCGTGGTGTCGGCAGATGGACGGTAGAAAACTTTCTGCTGTTTGCCCTTGGCCGCCCGAACTTGTTTCCCCTGGCCGACATTGGGATCCAAAACGGAATCAAAAAGCTGTACGGGCTAGACCAAAAACCTACCCAAGAAGAAATGGAATCATACAAACAAGACTGGGAGCCCTATTTAAGCTATGCTTCCTTATATTTGTGGCGGAGCATTGAATAGATGTGACCCTCTAGAAAAATGGAGGATGCCCCCTCTAATATGGAGAAGCATCTAAAGCGGGCCGCGCACCTCTGTAAAGTGAATAAATCTGGAGTGAACCTAATGAAAACAGAACAAACTGTCAAAATCCAACCGAAACAGACCTTTCCGTTAACGATCAAAAGACTCGGCATTAATGGCGAGGGGGTCGGCTATTTTAAAAAGCAGGTCGTCTTTGTGCCCGGTGCCCTTCCTGGTGAGGAAGTAGTCGTGGAGGCAACGAAGATTCATCCAAAATTTGCCGAGGCAAAAATTAAAAAGATTCGCATCAAATCACCACATCGGGTGAAGCCGCTTTGTCCGGTATATGACCATTGCGGCGGCTGTCAGCTGCAGCACCTTGATTATCAGCAGCAGCTGAAGGAAAAGCGGGATATCGTGATTCAATCGCTTGAACGCCACACCAAACTGAACGTTGGAAAATTGGAGATCCGCGACACGATTGGAATGGAGAACCCGTGGGGCTATCGCAATAAAAGCAGCTTCCAGGTCGGCGAAAAAGCTGGCAAAGTATTGGCCGGACTTTATGGGCTTAATTCCCATCAATTGATTAACATTGACCAATGTGTTGTTCAGCATGCGCAAACAAATGAAGCAACATCAGCGATTAAACGGATTTTAGAAGAACTGCAAATCCCGATTTATAATGAAAAAACCAATAAAGGAATCGTCAGAACCATCGTCACCCGTGTCGGCGTGCAATCAGGAGAGCTTCAGGTGGTCCTAATTACATCGCAAAAAGAGCTGCCTAAAAAGGAACTGATCACTGAAGAAATCCAAAAGCGCCTGCCAAAGGCGAAATCCATCGTGCAAAATATAAACGGTGAGAAGACCTCACTGATTTTCGGGGACGAAACGCTGTCGCTGGCTGGAGAAGATTTTATTCAGGAAACATTGGGTGACCTACAGTTTGAATTATCGGCGCGGACCTTTTTTCAATTAAATCCGACTCAAACGGTGAAGCTTTACGACGAGGTAAAAAAGGCCGCCCAACTGACAGGGAAGGAAAAAGTGGTCGACGCTTATTGCGGTGTGGGTACAATTGGAATGTGGCTCGCTGACCAAGCAGCAGAGGTACGAGGCATGGACGTGATTCCGGAGTCCATCGAGGATGCCAAGAAAAATGCCAAGCGCCACGGCTTCACAAACACCAAATATGTTCCTGGCAAAGCGGAAGAGGTATTGCCAAAATGGGTCAAAAAAGGCTGGAAACCGGAAGTCATTGTCGTTGACCCGCCAAGAACAGGGCTTGATAAACAACTGATTCAGACGATCCTGCAGGTCGAAGCCCAGAAAGTAATCTATGTTTCCTGTAACCCGTCCACTCTGGCTAAGGACATTGAAACGTTAGGCAAAAAATATAAGGTAGAATATATGCAGCCGGTCGATATGTTCCCTCAGACCGCACATGTAGAGTGCTGTGTGTTGCTGGTTAAAAAATAAAAATTATATAAGGGATTAAAAAGCATTAATATGTAAAGATATCTTTACATATTGATGCTTTTGTTTTATGCTCAGTGTAAAGATATCTTTACCTTTTTTGGAGGTGGCTGATGGTTGAGGGTGATTAATCATATTAAAGAAATCCGGCTGAAGAAAGGAATTTCTCAAGTCAAGATGGCTGAGGATTTGCAAATTACGAGACAAACGATTAATGCCATTGAAAATAATAAATACAATCCGAGTTTGGAACTTGCATTAAAATTAATTGCATATTTTGATGTGCCACTTGAAGAAATGTTCTATTTAGAGGACGCATTAAAGCATAAGGAGGAATAGGCAATGAAAACACGTTATCAAATGATGATTTATGTCTTCATTATAGGGATGATTATAATCGGAGGATTATTAGGGGTATATTTGATTGGAAAAGAAGAAGGAGAGTTTAGCTTTGGGTTAGCTGCTGCAGTTATAGTTGGGTCATTCGGAGGATTCATGATTAGTTTTCTTTATTCAAAATGGCGTAAAAAAAGAAATGGTAATATACCTGAAGTAGATGAGCGGAGTCTGTTGCTTATGAAAAGGTATTTATTAATTGTTCTTTATGTTGTCCTAATAGGCAGTGGCGCTCTGCTGCTCGTTCTATATGCAATAGGTGTTCACACAATTGAAACTGGTATGTTAATTGTGTACATGATGCTTTTGTATATGTTAATTGGAATAGGCGCAGTTGTAGTAAAACGATGCTGATGAATGATGGAACTCGAATTGTTGGAACAAACAACTTCCGCAATTAGGACAGGAAACAAATTTTTTATTATTGAAACAACCGGCTTCTAAATCAAAGCCGGCTTATTTTTTTATTGGAGGGCTGTTACTATCTACATGAAAGGGTAGTAGATTATTTTCTTCTTCACTTCCGTAAAATTCCTTCTGAATTTCTTGATTTGCTATCTCTGCCTCCGAATTTGCCTCAGAGGTGCCTCGATAACTATAATCCTTGAATGGTTCACTTATTTTAACATTTGCATCTTTAGTCGAAATATCATTTTGTTTATAGGTTGACAATAATGATCCTCCTCATTTTTATTTGAAAAATTTATTAGTACCTTTAATAAATAGTTCTTAGGGAAGGCATTCTAAAGAAGAAATAGATTCTTAAACAGGCAAAGTTATTATGCACTAAGGAAGGCAAACTTAAACCACAACGATATTAGGAGGACTCAAAATGAAGTGGATGAAAAAACCAATTTTATTCATAACAATAGCAGCATTAATGATGTTTGCTGCAGCTTGCGGTGGTGGAGATGGAAATGGAGACAAAGACAATAATAAAGCTGGCGGCGAAAAAGGAAAGGAACTTTCGGGATCACTTGTAGTCTCCGGCTCCTCTGCCATGCAGCCTTTAGTAGCGGCCGCAGCCGAAGAGTTTATGGCTGAAAACCCTGGTGCGGATATTCAGGTGAATGCAGGCGGATCAGGTACAGGCTTGTCTCAAGTTGCCGAGGGTTCGGTCGATATTGGAAATTCTGACGTTTTTGCCGAGGAAAAAGAAGGAATCCCGGCAGAACAGCTTGTTGATCATAAAGTGGCAGTAGTCGGGATAACGGCCGCTGTAAATCCAAATGTAGGAGTTAAAGATCTATCAAAACAGGATTTAATCAAAGTTTTTACAGGTAAAATTACGAACTGGAAGGAACTTGGAGGAAAGGATCAAAAGATTGTTTTAGTAAACCGTCCAGATGCCTCCGGTACACGTGCGATCTTTAATAAATTTGCTCTTGATGGTGCAACTCCTGCAGAAGGAATTACAGAGGATTCATCTAACACGGTGAAGAAGATTCTAACGGAAACGGAAGGTTCAGTTGGATATCTAGCTTTTTCCTATTTCACAGATGATTCGGTTACCCCACTTGCAATTGATGGTGTTGAGCCAACCGAAGAAAATGTTCAAAGTGGCAAATTTCCAATCTGGGCATACCAGCATTCCTATACAAAAGGTGAGCCAAAAGGTCTTGCCAAAGCATTTCTTGATTATTTAATGTCAGACGATGTCCAAAACACGTTGTTAAAAGAGCAAGGTTATTTACCGGTGACAAAAATGAAAGTAGAACGAGATGTAGAGGGGAATGTCAAGAAACGTTAAAAATGGAAAGGGTAAATGCAATAAAAGCATTTACCCCTATTAAGTCATAAAGGGGGGGATGGGTGCATTATGGAAAAAATAATGCCTGCAAAGGACCGATTATTGAAATCAGGAAAAAATGGATTAGGAAATGAAATGCGTGGGAAGGTTCTCGTGATCTTATGCGCGGTGATTATGATTTCCGTTACGATATCCATAACCATTTTCTTAGGTACCAAGGGTCTTCAGTCGTTTATTAAGAACGGTGTCAGTCCGATTGAATTCATAACTAGCACAAAGTGGAATCCAACTAATAAAGCAAATCCGGAATATGGCGCATTTCCGTTTATTTTTGGCTCATTTGCTGTCACCTTCCTCTCAGCATTAGTTGCAGCACCGCTGGGGATTGGCGCAGCGATTTTTATGACAGAAATTGCTCCTTCGTGGGGAAAAAAGATCCTGCAGCCCGTGATTGAACTTCTGGTTGGGATTCCATCTGTTGTTTACGGGTTTATCGGGCTTTCGGTGTTAGTTCCCTTTATAAGAGAAAATATAGGCGGGCTTGGGTTTAGCTTATTAGCAGGAACGATTGTTCTTTCCATTATGATTTTACCGACGATTACGAGTATTGCAACGGATGCAATGAGTTCACTGCCTAAAAGTCTCCGTGAAGGTTCCTATGCGTTAGGGGCGACTCGCTGGCAAACGATTCGAAAAGTATTAATTCCTGCAGGATTGCCCACGCTTTTAACAGCCGTTATTCTTGGAATGGCCCGTGCATTTGGGGAGGCGTTAGCAGTCCAAATGGTTATAGGGAATGTAAGGGATTTGCCATCAAGCTTCCTTGATGCCTCGGCGACGTTAACCACAATCATTACATTAAATATGGGTCATACTACTTACGGAAGCGTAGAAAATAATACTCTGTGGTCGATGGGCTTAATTCTTTTAATCATGTCGTTCGTATTTATCATCCTCATTCGCTATTTTTCATCAAGGAGGAAAATGCAATGACCAGCAAATCGGCAGATCGGATTGCAACAGGTGTATTTATTGTTATAGCTGTCATCATCGTATCCATATTAGTCGGATTATTTTCCTATATTTTGGTGAAGGGTTTAACCCATATATCTTTGGACTTTTTAACATCACCATCCAGTAATGTCCGTGCCGGCGGCGGAATTCGGGACCAATTATTTAACTCATTTTATATCTTGGTTTTAACCATGATTATTTCCGTACCGCTTGGTTTAGGCGGCGGGATATATATGGCTGAGTATGCGAAGCCGGGAAAGGTTACGAATACTATTCGGTCTTGTATTGAGGTTTTATCTTCGCTTCCGTCCATTGTCATCGGAATGTTTGGCCTATTGATGTTTGTGAATTTAACTGGTTGGGGATATACCATTTTAGGAGGGGCCTTGGCGCTGACAGTATTTAACCTTCCTGTGCTGGTACGTGTCAGTGAGGACGCCATCCGGTCGGTACCGCGTGAATTGAAGGAGGGAAGTCTTGCCCTCGGAATTACTCATTGGCATACAATCAAAACGATTCTTTTGCCAAGTGCTTTTCCATCGATTTTAACGGGGGCGATTCTTGCATCAGGACGCGTTTTTGGTGAAGCGGCAGCACTATTATTTACAGCGGGTCTTTCCACACCAAGATTGAATTATTTGGATTGGAACCCATTTTCGGAACGGTCGCCTTTAAATATCTTCCGTCCTGCAGAAACACTTGCTGTCCATATTTGGTCCGTTAATACTCAAGGGTTAATTCCTGATATCGAAGAGGTTTCAAATGGATCGGCTGCTGTCTTAGTCATTTCTGTTTTACTATTTAATTTACTGGCAAGGTGGATTGGCACCCGAATTCATAAAAGGATCACGGCTACGAAATAAAGGGTGGTGGGAGCATTTGAGTGAAAATATTTTACAAGTGAGAAACCTAGAGATTTATTATGGTGATAAACGGGCAGTGAATGGCATTTCAATGGATGTTGAAAAAAATGCGATTACAGCACTAATCGGACCTTCAGGCTGTGGAAAGTCAACATTTTTACGGACGATTAATCGAATGAATGATTTAATTCCCGGAGCAAGGGCTGAAGGTGAAATCATTTATGAAGATCTCAATTTATTATCCGACCAAATGAATGTAGTCGCATTACGAAAAGAAATTGGGATGGTTTTTCAAAAACCCAATCCATTCCCTAAATCGATCTATGATAATATTACCCACGCTTTAAAATATAATCGGATAAAAAAGAAGAGCCAGTTAGATGAAATAGTGGAGGAAAGCTTGCGGAAAGCGGCATTATGGGATGAAGTAAAGGACCGTCTTCACAAATCAGCATTATCCCTCTCAGGTGGACAGCAGCAGCGTCTTTGTATAGCGAGGACAATTGCGATGAAACCGACAGTGGTGCTCCTTGATGAGCCATCTTCTGCGCTCGACCCGATTTCCAATGCCAAGGTAGAAGAATTGATTATTGAGTTAAAAAAGGAATATTCGATCATTATTGTTACCCATAACATGGGGCAAGCATCGCGTATTTCCGATAAAACAGCATTCTTTTTATCCGGTGATTTAATGGAATATGATGTCACAGAAAAAATTTTTACCAATCCTTCCAATCAAAAGACGGAAGAATATATTTCAGGACGGTTCGGATAGGGAGGGAACAGCGTGTCTACCATTACAACGGCGAGAACGGTTTTTGATATAAAGGATTTAAATTTATGGTATGGGAATCATCATGCGCTAAAAAAGATTCATTTTCCGATAAACAAAAAAGAGGTAACGGCGATCATAGGCCCGTCAGGTTGCGGAAAGTCAACCTTTATTAAAACTTTGAACTTGATGATTAATTATGTTCCAAATGTAAAGATGACAGGAGAAATTAATTACAATGGTCAAAATATTTTAAATGAAAAACTAGACCTTGTGGAATTGCGAAAAAATGTGGGGATGGTTTTCCAAAAGGGAAATCCATTTCCACAGTCGATTTATGATAATGTCGCGTACGGTCCGAGAATTCATGGAACGAAAAGAAAAACCCATCTCGATGAGATTGTCACGAAATCATTGATGGATGTAGCGTTGTGGGATGAGGTGAAGGATCGTTTACATACACCTGCTCTCGGTCTTTCCGGTGGGCAGCAGCAAAGGCTATGCATTGCCAGAGCACTTGCGACAAAGCCTGATGTCTTATTAATGGACGAGCCTACATCTGCATTAGATCCGATCTCAACATTAAAAATTGAAGAACTGATTCTAAATCTTAAAGAAAAATATACAATTGTTATAGTTACGCACAATATGCAGCAAGCTTCAAGGGTATCGGATAAAACCGCATTCTTTTTAATGGGTGAACTGATTGAGCTTGATGACACATCAACGATTTTTTCGAACCCTGCGGATGAACGTACAGAGGGTTATATTTCAGGTAGATTTGGATAAAAGGGGTGACCATATGAATACAAGATCAAATTTCGATAATAATTTAAAGCAACTAGACGATATGTTAATCGAGATGGCTCGGAAATCAGAGACTGCTATTAAAGAAAGTATCAACACCCTCATTCATCAAGATCTTGAGAAGGCAAAGGAAATTATTCAAAACGATACAGTCATTGATGATTTGGAACATGAAATAAACAATAAAGCCATTGTTTTAACCGCCATGGAATCACCTGTCGCAAGGGACCTTAGAGAAATTATCGTTGCGATAAAAATTTCTTCAGAAGTAGAACGAATTGCGGATAATGCCGTAAATATTGCTAAGTCAACCTTGCATATTGGCAACGAAAAGCTCATAAAGGAAATTATCGACATTCCCAAAATGATGAATATTGCGCTAGAAATGTTAAGCGATTCATTAACAGCGTTCTTAAAAGAGGACGTAGAATTAGCAAAAAAATCTGCTGCGAAGGATGACAAAGTGGATGAAATGTACGGCATATTAATAAAAGAACTTATGGGTTATCTCCAGCAAAGCCCAGATAAAACAAATCAAATTACCCAGTTAGCTTTCGTATGCAGATATATAGAGCGGGTTGCGGATCATGCGACTAACATTGCAGAGCATGTTGTCTACCTTGTGACTGGAAAACTTTCCAACTTAAATGAATAATCCAAGCATATATAAAGGCTGCCGAACCGATTTGCAAGAGGTTTGACAGCCTTTAAAAAGTATTAACACAAATATTCCAGCCTTCATTTGCTCCCAATTAATTCATTTTTCTTTTGGTTCTTCTAATCTATACCCAACTCCGCGAAACGTTTTTATATAGACTGGTCTTCTTGTGTCCTCTTCAATCTTATCTCTTAAATGAGAGATGTGAACATCTACAATTCTAGAATCCCCGGAAACCTCATAATTCCAAACAGCGTTAAGCAATTGGTCTCGAGATTGTATTCTGTTCTTATTTTTTGCAAGATGAAGGAGGAGTTCAAATTCCTTTAGTGTCAATTCTAATAGATGATCTTGGAAGCGAGCTTCATATTTGTCGGGATAGATGATTAATTCACCAACTATTATTTGCGACTCTTCCAATTCTGTGTTATTTCCATGTTCAGGTTGAAGCTGTACCCGTCTAAGAATAGCTTTTACTCTAGCAACCACCTCTCTAGGACTAAAGGGTTTAACCATATAGTCATCAGCACCAAACTCAAGACCTAATATTTTATCAAGCTCGCTGTCTTTAGCTGTCAACATTAAAATTGGAGTCTTGATCTTTTCTTGCCTAAGCTGCCTGCATACTTCCATTCCATCTAATTTGGGAAGCATGACATCTAAAATAATGAGATCAGGTGATTCCGTTATTACTATTGTTTTTCCCGCTTCCCCATCCATTGCCATGATGACTTCAAAACCTGCCTGCTCCAAATTATATTGAAGTAAAGTAACAATAGAAGGTTCATCATCGACTACAAGAATTTTACGTTTCATATTACCCCTCCGCAACACGCATGCTTTTTCCCCTGCTTCATCCAAATGAAGCAGTTCGAAGAAACTCAGGTAGTAAAAAAATATTCAGATACTTATCAATTTCCATATTATTAAACAATCGTTAACCCTTTATTAAGTGAATGTAAAGATTTATTAATTATGTAGCGGATCTAGGCAGGGGTTTCTATCTTTATTTTGGTATCACTAGACTTTACATATTTTTTACAACCAATTTATTTCTACTTTATATTTAATTAACACTCAATTAATAATGTTGTTATATAGTTAAAACCGTAAGAAAAATAGCAATCTAAAAAACTAGGAATTAACGGGAGGAATTTTTTCAAATGAAACGTCTAAAACATCTAAGCCTGCTTACATTACTTTCGGCCCTCATGATCATCATGGCTGCTTGCGGAAGCGGTACTTCAAATGAGAAGTCAGAAGGCAATGCCAGCAAAGAAACACCGAAAACCGAAGAAAAGCAAGAACTATCTGGTTCTCTAGTTATTTCCGGCTCATCTGCAATGCAACCATTAGTAGCAGCTGCAGCTGAAGAATTTATGGCAGAAAATCCGAAGGTTGATATTCAAGTAAATGCGGGCGGTTCTGGTACAGGTTTATCACAGGTTGCAGAAGGGTCAGTACAAATTGGGAACTCAGACGTTTTTGCTGAGGAAAAAGAAGGAATTCCGGCAGAAGAACTTGTTGACCATAAAGTGGCCGTAGTTGGTATGACTGCAGCTGTTAACCCTAAAGTAGGGATTAAGGATATTAAAAAAGACGATTTGATTAAAGTTTTCACTGGGAAAATCACTAACTGGAAAGAACTTGGCGGAGAGGATCAAAAAATCGTTCTAGTAAACCGTCCTGACTCTTCTGGTACAAGAGCAATCTTCAACAAGTTTGCCTTGGATGGTGCTACACCAGCGGAAGGGATTACAGAAGATTCTTCAAACACAGTTAAAAAGATCATTAGCGAGACTGAAGGAGCCATTGGATACCTTGCATTCTCCTATTTTACAGATGATTCTGTAACACCTTTGGCCATCGATGGAGTAGAAGCAAAAGCAGAAAACGTTCAATCTGGTAAATTCCCTGTGTGGGCATACCAACACTCCTATACTAAGGGTGAGCCGACAGAACTTGCAAAAGCATTCCTTGACTATTTAATGTCAGATGAAGTCCAAACAACTTTATTAAAAGAACAAGGCTATCTACCTGTTACAAAAATGAAAGTAGAACGTGATGTAGAAGGAAAACAAAAGAATATCTAAGCATTAGAAAAGAGGCAAGTGTTAAAAGAAACGGGCTCTCTTATGGAGTGCAAAACGTGAAAAAATAGCTGAATTAATAGACAAAATCAGGGAACCTAAATCCCTGATTTTGTCTGTTTTTATAATGTTTGTTTTCTGCGCTTAACCAAGGCTGCTCCGCCAGCTAAAATCAAAATACCACCAAGTGCCAAATAATTATACATGGAAGTCGCAGTATTAGGTAATGTCCTGTTTCTTCCGCCTTTGTTAGTGGTGGAAGCAGGTGTTGGGCTAGGGACAGGAGCCGGCTGGGCACTTCCGTTGTCGACAGGTGTCGGAGTTGGCTTGTCATTGTCCCCAGGAGTCGGTGTTGGCTTATTGTTGTCGTCATCGCCTGGAATATTGGTATCCTTCTTAATGTTAGTAACCTCGAAAACTACTAATTTGCTTTTTTCACGTCTATCCATTAGATAAACGGTGTATTTCCCGTTCTCGGTAATATCAAATTTATTATCAGTAATCGGGTTCCCACCTTGTTCACCATAGAAATCCTCTTCCGTTTTTTCGCCTTGCAGCCATTCCAACTTTGCAATCTCTGCGGCATTTGTTTTAACATTTATGGTCACAGGCCCTTCTGTTTGTTCCGTTGTTGCTGGTGTTACCTCAAGTGAGAGTGGGCCGACCTGGGCTAAAATTCCATTGGCTAACCCCGCCAGGACCTGTTGCCCCTTTGCGTTAGGGTGAACATCCGTTGGTGGAATTAGATATTCTGATTCGCCAGTACTATTGTTGTATCCCTGAGCAAATGCAGCAAAAGCATCAGCCAAAAGGACATTTTTTTCTAGAGCAATACGCCCATAAACTGCTGTATTAACACCCGGAACAGGTGGTTGTCCACCAGCAAGTAATGAATCCCCAAGAGGATGAAGCAGAGCCAGGCCATTGGCAAATGGATTGTAAATGTTATACAAAATAATTGTAGGATTGTTTTCATTGGTTTTTCTAATTAAGTCGATGATTTTACCCAAACTTATAGATAATGTACCTGAAATGACAGGTATTTTGGCCTGCAACTCGCCTAAAAGTTGCGGGCCGATTACTGGGTCGGCAACAAGTGCAGGGTTGCTGCGGATTGCCTTAACAGCATCATCTTGAAGAAAATCATTGCTCCCAATGTTAAGGGTAATAACATCGGCGTTTTTGATCGCGGCCAAATTTTCCGGCTTTTGAAGCTCTTCTAATAGCTTTTCTGAAGTCCAGCCGCCGCCACTAATATTTTTACCTACAACGTATTCACCCGTTCCTACTAAATATGGAAATGCGCCTTTATGCTGTTGCTGATTGTTGGGATCTGTTGTTGGTTCAAGATTCCACCCATATGTAATAGAATCACCGAGTGCGACAAGGTTAAGCTTACCATTACTTTCTGCTGACACGAACGACGAAAAGAGGGTGCTGAGGACTAGCATCAGCGCAAAAACAATCGAAAACCGTTTGAATTTCAAGGAAAATACCTCCTAAACTCCTATTTTTTGGTACAAATTCTATTATATTCTACCTATTTTGAATTCCCAATAAATATCATTCTACAAATTTTGCAAAAATGCTTAAGTTATAATGATGGTTGCTAATAATTACATTAATTTGACTATTGTGTGTCAAATTACACATCTGATATGCTAGTGCTGTGCTATCCTATGTATATATAACTTTTGGAGGTTAAAATTATGCAACTAACTATGGAAAACCCGAAAAATGCCAAAAGTGACAAACCGCCATATTCAAGAACGAATCCATTTCAAGCAAAGGTTCTAAAAAATATTAATTTAAATGGCGCTGGCTCCAGTAAGGAAACAAGACATATTGAGTTATCATTAAAAGACTCAGGTCTTTCATATAATCCAGGTGATGCGCTTGGAATTGTCCCATCTAATGATCCGGAACTTGTAGCATCCGTTCTTATGGAAATGGAATGGGATGAAGAGACGGTTGTAACTGTAGGGAAGCAGGGAGAGGCTCTGCCACTTAAGGAAGCGCTGACAAACTATTTTGAGATTACACTGATTACAAAGAAGATTTTACAACAGGCAGCAGTGTTTACAGAAAATGAAGAGCTGCAAAAGCTTGTAGAGGTTGAAAATGCTGACCAATTAAAGCAATATTGCTATGGCCGTGATTTACTTGATATGTTACGGGATTTTGGCCCATGGAAAGCTTCTGCCCAAGAAATCGTCTCGATGTTAAGAAAAATGACGCCTCGTCTCTATTCGATTGCCAGCAGCATCGCCGCTAATCCGGATGAGGTTCACTTGACGATTGGTGCTGTACGCTATACCTCTCATGGCCGTGACCGCAAGGGGGTTTGTTCGGTTTTATGTGCTGAACGTGTTGGGGAAGGCGATACGCTACCGGTTTATGTTCAGGCCAATAAACATTTCCATTTGCCTGAATCCCAAGACATGGATATCATCATGGTTGGACCAGGGACAGGCATCGCCCCATTCCGTTCCTTTATCCAGGAACTTGCCGTAAATAAAGCGGCCGGCAGGTCATGGTTATTTTTTGGAGACCAGCATGCAGCGACTGATTTTCTTTACCAAAATGAGCTGGAGCAATATCAGCAAGATGGTGTGTTAACCAGAATTGATGCCGCTTTCTCCCGTGATACCGATCAAAAAGTATATGTTCAGCATAAAATGCTTGAACACAGTAAAGAATTATTTGAGTGGATTGAAAATGGAGCTTATTTCTTTGTTTGTGGAGACAAGGAACGTATGGCAAAAGACGTCAATGATGCCCTTATCACCCTTATAGAAAAAGAAGGTTCGATGGACCGTGACGCGGCTGAAGCGTATCTAAAAGATATGCAAAAGCAAGGCCGTTATCTGCGTGATGTATATTAAATAGACCAAAGATAAAATGGAGAGCCCATCATTTGGGCTCTTCAGATTGTCGAGAAAGGGTATATTTCTCGGCAATTTTTTATTTTAATGGAAATTGAATGGCCGATTTTATTAAAATTGCCCCTGCTAGGGGGCCTGTTGATTTCCGTTCCAGGTGCTTCGCTTTCCGCGGGCGGTTCGGGAAGCCTCCTCAGCGCGTTCCGCGCCTGCGGGGTCTCCCCTGTCCCGTACTCCCGCAGGAGTCTTCGCACCTTCCGCTCCAATCAACAGGAGATAATCAACCTGAAGTATTGCAACACACCTTTTCCAACCAGAATAAATGTGTCGCAATCTTTTTCATGTTCTGGCAATCTGCGGTTAGAAGCGCTTGCTCACTTGCTTTTTTTATTCCCCGCAACCGGCAGTAGCGAAGCCCATGCAGCTCTTTTGAGTCTGCGAAGCTTCGCTCAATTTTTTCCTTTCTAAATTTATAAAGTTCTTTTCCTGATTTAGATAAGCGATTTACTCTTATCTTTTCCTTGTACTCCTCCCACTGATTCATCAATAGACACAAATTCAAATTCACTTTGGCTAGACTCTTTAGGCTTAAACATTGAATTCACCACTTATTATTAATAATTATTGTTTGAACTTCTTAACTTATTAATAACACCTGTTGATTTGCGCGGAAGGCACGAAGACTCCTGCGGGAGTACGGGGCATTGGGAGACCCCGCAGGCGCTTGCGCCGAGGAGGCTCCCAGGCACGCCCGCGGAAAGCGAAGTGCCTGGAGCGCAAATCAACAGACATATTGAATAGTTTTTGATTAATATCATTGAATTGTTAAAGTAGTTATATAAAATAAAGGCTGTCGAAAGTTTCTCGACAGCCTGGAGTGCCCATCATTTGGGCTCTTTTTTTATATACATGCTTTATAAAACTCGATTCGTGCTTTAATTTTGAAAATTGTATAAAATTGAAAAAGGAAATCCTATAGAACAAAAGGTGATATAGATGAAGATTGTTGGATCGAAAAAAACGCAAAACATGGCGACAAGTATTTTTACAGAGTTAGCAAATAAAAAAAGCGAGGCAATTAAAAAGGGCATGGACGTGATTGATTTAAGTGTCGGCAGTCCGGATATGCCGCCACCCGCTTATGTTGTCGATACGCTGGTACAATTTAGCAGGGATACAACGAAATATGGTTATACTTTGAAGGGAATTGATAAATTTAACGAGGCAGTGGCTTATTTTTACAAGCAACGTTATGGAATAGAGCTTGTTCCTGAAACGGAAGTATTGCAGCTAATGGGTTCCCAGGATGGGCTGGCCCCATTTGGCGATGGCAATGATTGACCCCGGGGATTATGTCCTTGTCCCAGACCCAGGCTATCCCATTTACGAGCATGGGGTGATGATTGCCGGCGGGTCCATTTATCCGATGCCGTTATTGGAGGAAAACGGATATTTGCCGAAATTGAGTGAAATCCCAGTGGAGGTATTACATAAAACAAAGATGATGATAATCAGCTATCCGGGAAACCCAGTCACAGCATTGGCTAGTAAGGAGTCTTTCGAAGAAGTAGTTGAATTTGCCAAAAAGTATAATATTCTTGTTATTCATGATTTTGCTTACTCAGAGCTGATTTATGACGGAAATCCGCAAATTAGCTTCATGTCGGTTACAGGGGCAAAGGAAGTTGGAATTGAATTCAATTCATTGTCAAAAACCTTTAATATGGCCGGCTGCCGGATTGGATACGCTGTCGGCAACGAGGAAGCCTTAAGGATACTGGCTTCATTTAAGTCCAATATTGATTACGGGGTATTTTATCCGATTCAAATGGCGGCGGTCACTGCGCTAACGTCGGATTACAATGTGCTCCGTGAACAGGTGAAAGAATACGAAAAACGCAGGGATGTTTTAATTGCCGGTCTTGAAAAGGGCGGCTGGAAGGTGGCAAAGTCACCGGCCACAATGTTTGTTTGGGCAAAAATCCCTTCCGGATGGACATCAAGGCAATTTGCCTTTAAATTAATCGAGAAAGCGGGAGTGGCGGTGGTCCCTGGCGATGCATTTGGAACCCAAGGGGAAGGCTATGTCAGAATGGCACTGGTTCAATCTCCTGAAAGATTGGTGAAAGCTGCCGAAAAGATTCAGAACTTTCTTCAAGAGGCAGCCGTTGTAACAAAAGAGTAAAAGATTTTAGTTGAAAAAGCGACATTAAACGTGAAAATGTCAAAAAAAGAAGCAGGAACCTTGTGCTGGGGTTCCTGCTTCTTTTGTTTATACTAGGACAAACAAGGTTTCTGTCACAAAATTGACAAGTATTACATTTACATGATACAAGAGGGAAGTTGTCGATTTTTTGTAATATTTTTCAACATTAAATTACATTTATATTACAAATCCGACACATTCATTGTGTTTCGACGAATTGGCATATAAACTATTAATATATTAGACGAGTGAAATAAAGATAAGTTACAAGAGGAGATTCTGTAATGAAAAAAATTATTAAATATACCATATCAGCTGCTGTACTTGCCAGCATGTTTCAAATAACAACACCTACATACGCAGAACGAATTCAGAAGAGTCAAATTGAAGAACAAAAGGCACAAGTTGAAGACATTGAAACACAATTACAACAATTGGGCAACCGAATCACCATAGCGATGGATAAGGTTCAAAAGTTAAATGAGCAAATCCAGGGACAACAGGTGAAAATTGAACAAGCTAAGGTTGAAATTGAACAGGCCCAGAAAGATTTAGATACACATAAAGAGATATATTCCGAAAGATTAAAGAGTATTCAGGCAGAAGGAAAAACGTCCATTGCTACCTATGCTGAATTTTTGCTTACATCTAATGACCTTTCCCAGTTTTTAACTCGTTTCAGTGCGATTTCAATGATTATCGAAAAAGATACTGATATGCTGAATAGTTTAAAAGAAAAGCAACAGGCTTTAGAAGCAGCAAAGGAAAAATTGCAAACTGAGTTGGCAGACTTAAACAAGAATAAAGAACAACTTGCTGCTGAGCAGAAGAAAATTGAAGAAGATAAAAGTAAAGCTGAAAGAATACTAGCAGAAAAGCAAAGTGAACTATCAAACTTGGAAACTGAATTTGCAGCTCAAGAAGAAAGAGACCGCCAAGAACGAATTGCCCGGGAAGAGGCAGCGCGCCAGGCTCGCTTGGCTGAACAGCGTGCAGCACAACAGCGTGCAACTCAACAGGTAGCACAGTCTTCCAGTGGAAGTTCTTCAAAGCCGGCACCATCGATTTCTGTAAATGTACCAGCCTCTGCGTCAGCAGATGCTATCATTTCTTATGCTAAGCAATTCTTAGGTGTACCATATGTTTGGGGCGGATCTACGCCAGCAGGATTTGACTGCTCCGGATTCACTTCTTATGTGTTTAGAAATGCGGCAGGCATCAGCCTTCCTAGGGTTTCAAGCGACCAGCAAAGAGTTGGAACAGCCGTCTCTCTTAATGACGTACAGCCGGGGGATTTAGTCTTTAGAGGCAGCCCAGCTTACCATGTAGGAATTTACATTGGCGGTGGGCTATATATCCATGCACCGCAAACAGGCGATGTTGTTAAAATTGCCGGCTTTAATCCAGCTAAGTTTACAAATGCGAGAAGAGTATTACAATAAGGATGATTGTAAGAAGCCTTTCCTAGCGAAAGGCTTTTTTGCTGTAAAAATATTTTACAAATCGATGGAAATATGTGATAATTGAGGAAATTTGCGGAGGAGGTAAGGTAGTTTATGGAACCATCTAATTGCCAGTATTAATTTTTCAAAAATTAATATCGATTTTGTATGGAGCGCATTTTTCCTAACTTTAGTGAGGTTTACTTGTTATGCTCTTATGGAATCAGGCAATATAGAAGGTAACTTACTTTACTGAAATTCGAGATGATCGTTGATTAACCCTGTACAAAGGCACTTTTTATAAGTGGCTAATTTAATGCAGACAATTATACTCATGCTAGAAATTTAGACTGTAAGAGGAATCCATCTTCTTACGGTCTTTTTTATTCACAGTGTTTTGTGCAAGATATATTTAATTGGGAAAAAGCAAATTGCAAGAACAAATCCCCCTAATCAAATGAATAGGGGGGATTTTAGTTAAATAGGAGATTGAATTACTTTTTAGCGCTTAGTGAAGTTAAATCGATATAACCAATGTTGCCAGGGTTTTGTGATCCGATCATGAGATAGGACTTGCCATTTAATTCATCGATGGCTTGAAGGCCGGTCACTTCACCGCCATCCGGGGCAGAGATGATCCGGGATAGCTTCTTGGTATCGACATTGTAGGCCCAGCCGAAATTATTGGTATGCATGTCACTGTCTTCTGCGATAAATAGCGTGCGGTATTTTTCAGAGAAAGCGATATTGTCTGGGTTGGCAATCTTATCAGGATTGGCTGTATTTCCATCCTCATCCTTAACAGGCAAGTCTTCCCCTGTAATCAGTCCGGACATTTTGGTTACGACGTAATCACTATCAATAGGGCGCCCGTCGCGATCTTTTTGTCCGGCAGCCAGATTCATTTCATAGATGGCGCCGGACCGGAGTTTTGGTAATTGAATATCATCGACAGGGTCAGCAGGATTTTTAGTCATTCCCTTTTCAATATAGGACATTGTCATATAAATTTTATTATCTGCTTTGTTAAACGTAAGAGTTTCCATTTTATTAAACTCCGCTGTTGCCCCGAGAAGAGCACCGTAACGGCGGGATTCCAAAAAGGCAGCCGCTTTTTCCATGCCCGGTTTTACCTTCAGCCATTCGAGATTGCCTGCAGCCTTTATCTGTTTAAAGCCGTTTGCTTGTGCATAGGCGGCATCATTTGTTGTTTCAAAAATATCACTGAATTTCAGGTCTTGTGCCATTTCCTTAATCTCTTGGTCGGTGGCATGCCCTAGTTTAATCCATTCAATGTCAGCGGCTCCGCCATTTTTGTCGCTGGTTTGCTTCCATTTTGCTGCGTATAAGGTACCTGCTGATAAATCCTTTGCTTTATCGGCTATGTACATGAACGACATCGTATAAGACCCGTCATCCCCGTAATAAACGGTACGGTTATCCGGTGCTACCGTTACATTTTCAATAGACATGCGGCCCATGCTATAATGCTTGACTGCTTTTGCTTCACCATTTGGGTGAACAGTTACTTCTGTATGATGTCCATAAAGGTATGGATTTCCGATAACGGAAAGGTCTTGATAATAATTACGGGCAAATTGTGTTACATCTGATTTTTCAGGGTTTGCTTCGTGGATGCGCGCGTTTGGTTCATATTCTTCCCCGCCTAAATGGGTGTTCCAAGGCGACAGGACACCGGCACAAGGTGTCCAAATCCCGCCATCTGCTGAAAAATCAATAGGCTCGATATCGGTGATTTTCATTTTGCCCGATTTCTTATCTTGTTCAACCGTATTTAAGTACATCGCTTTCGGCATGTTGCCAATTTCATTATTTGGCATACCTTCAAAGTGGTTAATCAAATATAATTTTCCGCTTTTTCCATTTACACTAAGCAGTGTATTCATATCTGGCGAAGTTGAAATATAAGGCTTTCCATCTTTGTTTTTTATAATATTCCCATTTACATCATAAGCAGCCCCAACTACCTTGCCGTTAATCATCTCGCCAGGACGGGCAAGGGAATGATATTCCAGGGGGACGATTTTTTGAGTGCCATCATTTAAGGTAACAATAGCTGATGCTTCGCTATACATGGAAGAGCGTTTCGCATCTGTGTCGGGTGCTTGCATCCCAACAAATTCAACCGATTTTACTGAAACTGGTTTTTGAGGATTAGCATGTACATTGATTGCAGTCGGGAACAGAATTGCTGCGCTTAAGAGTGGAACTAGGATCTTATTCGTTTTCATATTATTCTTCCTCCCAAAGTTTAATAGAATTAGTTACAACTTCATCATAATATTGGATTGTTAAACCAGTATTCAGGTGACGTAAAGAAAAGTTGAAATTTTCTAGTAATTTAGAAGGGTGTAAGAACGTAGGTAGAAAGGTATGAAAATCAACGTTTAGGGTTCAGAAAGGTCCCAGAAACTCTACATGAAAGAAAAGAACTTAATAGAATAGGTGGAGACTGGCAAGTTAAAAAAGCAGGCCTGCTTTTTTAACTGCTTTGCTGTAATTTTTCCAGCTTAGAAATTCTTGTTTTGCTTCCTAACCGGAAGGATACCACAATGGAAGCAAGTGTGAGAACAACAATCATCGCCACCACGCCGCTCCAGCCAAAATGCCCGTAAAATGCACCGCTAGCGGTCCCGCCAATGCTTGAACCGGCGTAATAGAAAAATAAGTATAGTGCCGAGGCCTGCGCTTTATCGTGGGTTGCTGCTTTCCCCACCCAGCTGCTGGCAATGGAATGGGCGGCAAAAAAGCCGTAGGTGAAAACCGCGATACCGAAAATCTTAAACCATAAATTCGTATTCAGCGTCATACAGGCGCCAATTAATAGAATGAGCAGAGACAGGAGTATGATTTTTCTTTTTCCATACTGATCAGAAAGCATTCCCATCCATGTTGAGCTGAAGGTACCGACAATATAGACAATAAAAATAAATCCTACCACGGTTTGGCTCAACGAATATGGCGGCTTAATTAATTGAAACCCGATATAGTTGTACAAAGAGACGAAGCTCCCCATCAGCAGAAACCCGATGCCAAATAGATAAAGTAGACCAGGCTCTTTAAATTGACTAAACAAGGAGCCTGTCAGTTGTTTTAGGGCAAATTTTTGCGGATTAAAATGGGTGGATGGAGGCAAAATCAATAGGAAGGCAATACTGGCCAATAAACTGATGATGCCGATACCAAATAATGCGATATGCCAGCTAAAATAATCCGTTAAAATGCCGCTGATGATCCTCCCTGCCATACCACCTACAGAATTTCCGCTGATGTATAATCCCATTGCCATTCCCAAACTTTTGGGTTCAATTTCTTCCCCCAAATAGGCCATCGCCACCGCCGGCAGTCCCGCTAAGGCGACTCCTTGTAAAATTCTCGATACAATTAAAAAATGAAAATTGGGCGTGAAGGCCGTGAGGATGCAAAGAATCGACGAGACAAACAATGAGAAAGTCATCACCGGTTTCCGGCCAAATACCTCCGATAAGGACCCGAATACTAATAAACTAATCGACAAAGCGATTGTGGCAGATGACAAACTTAAGCTTGAAACTGCCGGTGAGAGGTGAAATTCCTTGGCAAGGTCCGGGAGCAGCGGCTGTGTTCCCCAGAGGATGGCAAAGGTGCAAAAGCCGCCGGCAAATAAAGCCAAGTTTACCATTTTAAATTTGTGTGTGCCACGCCGTATATAACTCATTTTAATAGATGCCCCTTTTATACCAATACCTTTATTTGGGTGTAAACAATTGTAAGCAGTTCTATATTATTAATCTTTTCCTCTTTTGAGAAGCATAAATTTTCTATTGCGACAACAGCGGATAAATCTGATAATTCCACATTTCGGATTTTGAGCATTTGTACTCCAAATCTCAAAATCTAATGAATATCTCATTACTTTATCATACTCCTCTTTTTAGATGACTTCTATTTTTATACTCTTGCGTGAAATGGTAAAATTGACTAATGATAGACTGCATCCAGAAAGGGGAATGGAACTTGAACACGATTCGAAATATTTATTGCGTCGGGCGGAATTACGCTGCCCATGCTGCTGAATTGAACAATAAGGTGCCGACTAGCCCATTTTTATTTTCAAAGCCGACCCATGCGCTTGTGGAAGCAATGGGCCAGGAGATCCCTTTACCGGGAAATCGCGGCCCCGTTCATTTTGAAACGGAACTGGTGATTAGAATGGGGAGGCCCTACGAAAAGGGAATAAAAGTAGACGAAATTGTGGACGGTATGGCAATTGGGATCGATTTTACGTTGCGCGATGTCCAGAATGAGTTGAAGAAAAAAGGTTATCCATGGCTGCTTGCCAAAGGGTTCCCTAATTCAGCAGTAATAAGCAAGTTTATCCCGTTTCCGGGCGTAGAGGAGCTTTTGAAAAGAAATTTCTCGCTTGTGAAAACTGGAGAGGAGGTCCAGTCCGGCAATATTTCTAGTATGATCTTTGATTTGCAAACAATCATTGACTTTTCGGCTGAACACTTTGGGTTGGGGGAAGGAGATATCATATTTACCGGAACTCCAGAAGGTGTGGGAGAAGTGAAGAGTGGTGACAAGCTGTCATTGGTGTGGGATCAAACCGTGTTAGGCGAATGCATAATAAATCTGTCCTAATGTAGGGCTCATGAGGACAAAACCGTTGGAAACAGATAAGAAATGTCCACATGAACGGCTTATGCGGAAATTTTTGTTGTAAACATATTAATATGTGTACTCATGGCAGGTAATTCCCTCTTTTTGGAAAATGCCTGAAAAATAGCAAAAAACTTAATAGAATGAAATTATCTTATCTTATTGACTCGAAATCATAACCCTGTTACTATTCGTATATTATTTTAAAAAAATTTCCTTGTATAAGTTCAAGAATATGGCTTGAACGTCTCTACCGGGCTGCCGTAAATAGCCTGTCTACGAGGGACAATGGGTTCTATGTTTATAAACTAATTTTGTCCTTTGCAGAACATCCTCCGGCGGCCCGTGCTGGAGGATTTTTTAAATAGATTCGGAGGACACATAATGAAAAACTACTTTCAATTTTCCGAACGGGGCACTAGCTTTAAAAAAGAAAGTGCCGCGGGGCTTACCACATTTCTATCGATGGCGTATATCCTGGTTGTCAATCCTGTCATCCTGAGCCAAACCGGGATGGATAAGGGAGCGCTGTTTACAGCGACTGCACTGTCGGCGATTATCGGCTCTCTGTTAATTGGATTGATTGCCAATTATCCAATTGGCATCGCGCCGAGTATGGGAATTAATGCTTTTTTTACCTTTACTGTTTGTATCGGAATGAATATTCCATGGGAAACAGCGTTGGCCGGCGTCTTCATTGCAAGCGTTTTGTTCCTGATTCTAAGCTTGTTTAAAATCCGCGAAAAGATAATTAATATCATTCCCAAGGATTTAAAGCATGCAATTGCCGGAGGGATTGGCTTTTTCGTCGCTTTTATGGGCTTGAAAAATGCCGGTATTGTCACTGGGAACGAAGCGACATTTGTTGCAATTGGGAACCTTAAATCCGGTCCAACCATTCTTGCCATCACAGGCTTTATCATTACAGTTTTTCTATTGAACAGAGGAGTAAAGGCAGGTATTTTTTATGGAATGGTGCTTTCAACCGTTCTTGGCATCATCTTTGGCGTAATTAATCCGCCACATTCCATCATCGGTAAAATCCCAAGTCTTGAGCCATCTTTTGGGGTCGTGTTCAGCCAACTTGATGATATTTTTACGCCAAAAGTGCTTGCCGTTATTTTTACCTTTTTGTTTGTGGCCTTTTTTGATACGGCCGGAGCGTTAATTGCGATTGCAAGCCAGGCAGGGCTAATGAAGAACAATGAGATTCCTAATGCCGGGAAAGCCCTTCTGGCAGACTCAATGTCAGGTATTGTCGGCTCCGTTTTGGGCACATCGACAACAGCGTCATTCGTTGAGTCCAGTGCGGGGATTGCCATAGGCGGAAGAACCGGCTTCACCTCGGTTGTGATTGCAGCCTGCTTTACCGTTTCTTTATTTTTCTCACCTATTCTATCCATTGTTACTCCTGAAGTAACCGCCCCGGCACTGATCATCGTCGGAGCGATGATGGCGACAGAAATCAGCAAGATTGATTGGAGCAATTTTGCCATTGTCATTCCGTGTTTTGTAACGCTGATTACGATGCCGTTAACCTTCAGTGTTGCAACCGGGATTGCCCTTGGCTTCATTCTCTACCCGATTGCAATGATGGCTACCAAGAAAACGCAGGAAGTCCATCCGATTATGTTTGTTCTCTGTGCGATATTTATCGGATACTTTGTTTATGTGATATAAAAAAGCCGGGGAAGGTTCAGACAACCGTCCCCGTTTTTCATTAGTCCTTAATAATTAACCCCATTAAAGCCGCAAATTGAATCGCCTGGTAGGAGGAGACTTTACACCCCTTTAAATCGTCGATGGAAACGGTCATATGATCGAATGTTGAAGTGCTGATATCAATCCCTTTCAACGAGGTTCCTTCAAAGTTTGCCCTGTCGAGGTTACATGTTTGAAATTCTACGCTTTTAAGCTTGCATTCGAAAAAGTCGGTATTTTTTAAGGAAGCATCTTGGAATAAGACCTTTTCAAGTTTCGATTCCCCAAAAGCCGTCAAGTTCAATACTGAATGCTCAAACTGCACATTCCCTAACCGGGAGTCGGTAAAATCCGTGCCTACCAGTTTACTATTATTAAAAATGACCCTGTGGATGGAAGATTTGCTTAAATTGGCATTCGATAAATCGCAGTTTTCAAAACAAACATCGGTAATGTCTATATTTTGAAAATCGGTATGATTGAACCGACAGTTCTTTATTACCATGTTTGACAGCCTGGCCCGGCTGACTGCCTCATGTTCAAAAACACTGTCCGTAACCGTGCACATTTCGAGTTCTGCATCCCCGTCGTTTAAAATATCCATGAAATCCCTAGTTGATAATTCTTTCGAAATTTTAGGTGAATCGATTTTCATACAATGGCCTCTTTCTAACACGAATTAGCTACAGTATAAAACAAAAAACACCCCAAGGAAATTTTGTTCGGGTGTTTAAAAAAAATTATCTTTCGAATTTGTAATGCTGATAGCCCTTTTGGGTCACACACAATGTTGCTGTCACCCCAAAATTAGCTTCCACCCCTTTCATTTGATAAAATCAATACGATTGTACTCTTTGCACTTAGCAAAAGGTGTGATGGAGATAACGGGGCCATGTGATTAGATGTGAACATTTTTTGAACATATGAAAGGGGCGAAAATAATGCCTGAAGAAAAGATTCTTAAAAAACAAAAGCTGGGATTTCAGTGGGAAACGGAAGACCCGTTCCTTTTCTCCGTTCATCACAAAGACGCCTATCCGTCCGGTAATGAAGAGCAGGGGCCAAGTACCTCACTGGAGGGTAGAAATCTTGGCGAAGACTTTATAGTAAAAGATGGTTTTAGGATGTATCATGGAAAAACGGTTCCGGGATTTCCAGCACATCCGCATAAAGGGTTTGAAACTGTAACGATTGTTCTTGAAGGATTAGTGGACCATTTTGATTCGACCGGGGCAAAAGGGCGCTATGGAAATGGGGACGTGCAATGGCTGACAACCGGAAAGGGCTGCCTCCATACCGAAATGTTTCCGCTCGTACATAAGGACAAGGACAATCCGCTTGAGCTTTTTCAGATATGGCTAAATCTTGCGTCCAAGGATAAAAGTGCTGACCCAGAATATAAGATGCTGTGGGCTGAAGATATTCCTGTCATCGAATCTGCGGATGCCAGTGGGAGAAAAACGGTCGTCAGGTTGATTTCTGGGAAGCTGCTTGGAACAAACAGTTTGGAGCCAACCAATGCCTCATGGGCCAAAGATCCGAATCATCATGTGGGGATTTCTCTTCTTCATATGGAGCCAGGGGCTGTGTTCGTGCTCCCGGCTGTGTCTGGAACAATGAATAGAAATTTATATTTTTACGAAGGCGAGACCATTGGGATAGAAGGGACAACGATACAGGCTTATCACCGAGTTAAGCTTGCAGGTGATCAGGACATCGAAATCACTAATGGCGGAAGGGCTGCCTATCTTTTGCTTCTTGAAGGTGAGCCGATTGGGGAACCAGTGGCACAATACGGACCATTCGTGATGACCTCCCAACAGGAATTGCAGGAAGCCTTCAGCGAATATCGCAGAACCCAATTCGGCGGCTGGCCATGGGGGCGCCTAGACCCAGTTAACGAGCGCGACGCCGGAAGATTCGCCCAACATGGCAATGGGAAAATCGAAAAGAAATAAGCAGAGGACGGTTCCTAGCACCAGTTATGATATAGGGGACTGTCATATTCAGGACAACATTAGTAGAAGGTGAAAAATTTGTATAAATTAGTAGCAATCGATGTAGATGGCACATTGTTTAATGACCGAAGGGAAATTACCCAGGAGGTAAATGAAGCAATCCAAGCGGCAAAGGCCAAAGGTGTGAACGTGGTTATTTGTACCGGCAGGCCGATCGGCGGTGTCCGTCCAATTTTGGAAGAATTGAAATTAGCCGATAAAGATGAATACGTGATTACATATAATGGTGCACTGGTGCAAGGTACGAATTCGGGGGAGGTTGTTTCCGAGACTTCCTTGACGGTTTCCGATTTAAAAGAGCTGTACCAGTTAAGCCTGCAACTTGGCTCACCGATGCACTTTTTTGATACAGAACGAATCTACACGCCGAACAAAGACATTAGCCAGTATACTGTCTATGAATCTTTTGCGAACAAAGTACCGCTCTCATTTAGGGCGATAGAGGAAATTCCGGAAGACATGCTGATTCCGAAAGTGATGTTTATTGACGAACCGGAACGGTTAGCCGAAATCATGGCGGCCATCCCGGCTTCTTACCGTGAAAAATATACAATGGTGCAGAGCGCGCCTTTCTTTTTGGAAATCCTTCATCCAAGCGTCAACAAAGGAAATGCTGTAAAACAGCTAGCGGAAAAACTGGGAATGAAACGGGAAGAGGTTGTCTGCATCGGTGACGGTGAAAATGATCTGGAAATGGTGAAATACGCGGGCTGCGGTGTCGCAATGGGAAATGCCACAGCCAGCGTCAAAGAAGTTGCCGAGTTTCAGACGATGTCCAATAATGAAAACGGGGTCGCTTATGCGATTGAAAAATTGATCTTAAACCCATAAAGCAACGGAAAAAGACTTGGTTAAGAGCCAAGTCTTTTTTATCTGCACTTTTATGATGATATCTAGAAATGATCGGAAATATCCACAATTGCCACTCTCAACCAACATTCTCCACCGACACCCTAGTATTTCTCGCAAGAATCTTCCTAAATTGAGTGAAAAACAACGTTACGGTAACGACAACGGCAAGGAGGTCCGAAACCGGCTCTGCAAGGAAGACAGCAAACGTCTTATCGGAAAAGAACTGCGGCAGAATGTAAATCAATGGAATCAACAGGATTATTTTCCGCAGCAGCGCCAAAAACAGGGAGGTTTTTGCCTGGCCGAGGGCGATAAAAGTTTGCTGACAAGCAAGCTGTGCCCCCATCACAAATACCAATCCCATATAAATTCTTGTCGCCCATACGGTTGTTTCCACAAGTTCGGGATCACTGCTAAATATAGAAACAAACAGTGATGGGAAAATCATCAGCAGCAGCCAGAACACGACCGAATAGCCCATGGAAATGACAAATAGAAAGTTAAATGCTTTTTTCACACGTTCATTATTCTTTGCCCCGTAATTATAACTGATAATGGGTTGTGCCCCTTGGGTTAATCCTAAAATTGGCATAATTAAAACCTGCATGATACTCGCCAGAATGGTCATGGCCCCGACACCCAAATCGCCGCCATAATTTTTCAAAGAAGAATTAAAGGCGATATTCAGCAGGCTTTCCGTACTTTGCATAATAAAAGGCGACACCCCTAGCAGCAGGACGGGAACGATTACCGCTTTTTGTATTCTCATATACTTCTTCTGGATTCTCAGCTTTGTTCCACCGGCGAACAAGAAGCGTAATACCCATGCGGCGGAAATCGCTTGGGCAATGATATTGGCCAATGCAGCGCCTTGAACTCCCATTCCAAATATAAAAATAAAAATTGGCGCAAGAATGGTACTGATTATAGCGCCAATCATAACAGCAGCCATACTTGTTTTGGCAAAGCCTTGTGTCGATATGAATGGGGTCAGCCCCAAGACGATTTGGACAAAAATAGTGCCGCAAACATAGGTATTTAAAAAGGTTTTTGCATAGGGGAGGGTTTCCGGACCTGCCCCGAACAGCAACAACAATTCTTCGCCAAATGTTAAGAAAAATGCCGTTAAGACAATCGAAATTCCTAATAATGCAACAAAACAGTTTCCCAAAATTTGTTCTGCTTCATCAAATCTGCCTTTGCCCATTTTAATGGCTGCAAGCGGGGCACCTCCGAGTCCAATTAATGAACTAAAGGCGGCAATCATCATAATAATCGGAAAAGCAATTCCCACCCCCGTTAAGGCTGCTGAACCGATATCCGGAATATGCCCAATGTAAATACGGTCTACCACACTATAAAGCATGTTAACAAATTGGGCGGCAATAGCAGGCAGGGCCAAATTAACGAGAAGCCTCCCAACGCTTTCTGTTTCTAATCTATTGACAGTTGCAGTACTCATGATGTATAAACTTCCTTCCTAAATACATTTGACAATAATTAAATTCTATCATATATTGTCGCCTAATTAGGTGAAGGGCCAGACTTTTTAAGACCGGTCTTTTTTACCTCATTGGAGTGGCCAAGTAATAAAGGAAAAATAAAATCAGGGCCAGCTCAAAATGAGCCGGCCCTTTTCATGTTAAGAAGCGATTGAAGATTCTGTTTTCGCTGCTGCTATATTATTAGGGTGAAATTCTTTTTCCGTTTTTGAAATAACAACCGTTGCGACACCATTTCCAATCAAGTTTGTGATCGCGCGGGCTTCTGACATGAAACGGTCGACGCCAAGGATGAGTGCCATGCCCTCAACTGGTATCATTGGGAAGGCTGCCAAAGTGGCCGCCAAAGTAATGAAACCTGAACCTGTTACACCAGCTGCTCCTTTAGAGGTGAGCATTAACACGGCAAGCAAGGTCAAAAGCTGGATAACCGTCAAATGAACGCCGTAAGCTTGGGCGATGAACACTGCGGCCATAGAAAGATAAATGGAGGTTCCATCTAGATTAAATGAATAACCTGTTGGAACCACAAGGCCGACAACTGACTTGGAACAGCCATATTTCTCAAGCTTCTCCATCATTTTAGGCAGCGCAGACTCAGAAGAGGACGTTCCTAAAACTAATAGAATTTCATCTTTAATATATTTAAGGAAGCTAAAGATATTGAAGTTATAAAATTTTGCAATCGCCCCTAGAACCAATACGATAAACAGGAACATCGTAATATAAACAGAACCCATCAATTTCCCCAGTGAAACCAGCGATCCGATTCCAAAATTGCCAATCGTATAGGCCATCGCTCCGAATGCCGCAATCGGCGAAATCTTCATGATCATATTAACAATCGAGAAGAAAATTTCCGAGACTTTTTCAAAAAATGAAATCACGGGTGCGGCCTTTTCCCCAAGAGATGCAGCGGCAACTCCGAATAGGACAGCAAAGAACAGAACAGGAAGCAGTTCTCCACCGGAAAGCGCGGCAAGTGCATTATCCGGTACAATCCCTAGGATAAAGTCCATGATGCCGTGGCTTGTTTCCGCAGCCGCCTTCGTATACTGGGACACGTCAGCTCCTTCGGCCCCTTTGGTGTTAAAGCCATGGCCCGGCTTAATCAGCGAAACCACAAGAATCCCAATGGCCAAGGCAAATGTCGTAACAATTTCAAAGTAAAGAAGCGCCTTGCCGCCGATTCGGCCAACCTTCTTTAAATCACCCATATTGCCAATTCCAATGACAATGGTAAAGAAGATGATCGGTGCTATCACCATTTTAATGAGTTTAATAAAAATATCCGCTAGAACCTTTAGCTTTGCGCCGAATTCCGGAAACAAAAATCCCACGGTGATCCCTAGAATAATACCGATAATAACTTGAACCGTTAAATTACGAAAATTGATTTTCATTACATTCCCTCCCTTTGTTTGACAACGCTTTCAAATCCCCTATCTTTATATTAATTGATAATTTAGAATTATTATATTTTTGGTGATAATGTTCTTTTTGGTCTTTTTGGTCGAAAAAAAAGAAGACACTTACCGTGTCTCCATTTGCTCCATTCGCTGCTTAACAAATGCCTTCATTTCATCGTCTTTAACCATATCTAGAAACTTATGATATACAGGCTTTAATGCTTTAAACCATTTTTTCTGTTCCTGCTCTGACAAGTAGTCAATATCAATCGACGATTGCTGCTCAATCAAACCAAGCTGTTCCCGATTCACCCGAAGCGATTCGGAGACCATCCATGAGGTCGTCTCGGCCATTGCCTCGTTAATGTCTCGCTGAACTTGTTCCGGCAGGCTGTCCCAAAACTCTTTGTTCATTAAAACGGCATATCCTAAAAAGCCATGATTGCTCACGGTCATATATTTTTGCATCCCATAAATTCGCCGGGAGTAGATGTTCGAAATCGTATTTTCCTGACCGTCAAATGCCTCTTCCTGAAGCGAGGTATACAATTGGTCAAATGGAACTTCAATCGGCTTTGCGCCTAATGCCTTGAACTGTTCGGCAATAATCGGACTCGGCATAATGCGGAACCGCTGCCCGGAAAAATCCTCGGGATTTCGAAGCGGATTTAAGTTGCTCGACATTTGCTTAAATCCATTGCTCCATAACGCAAGCCCCTTGATGCCCTTATTCTCATTTAAAGTCAAAAACTTTTTCCCAAGCTCACTGGAAAGGGTATCTTTAATGTCCTGATCATTTTCAAACAGAAATGGCAAATCAAAGAGTGCCCATTCCGGCGAAAGCTTTGTCAGTTTTGATAGGGAAGGGGCTAGCATTTGCACATCATTATCGATTAAAGCCTCAAGCTCATCGTCATCTGTATAAAGCGACCCATTCGGGATAACCTCCACGATGACCAAGCCATCGGTTTTCTCCTCCACCAAATCAGCAAATCTTTGTGCGGCGAGACCTTTCGGCGTATTTTCGGCAACGACGTGGCTAAACTTAATGACGATTTGTTGTGATAATCCGTCCTGTTCATCATCGTAAGGGATCTCGTTGCCGGTAAAAAAATTCGAAGGGAAAAAGAAGATGCCGACAATTAAGGTCATGACAAGCAAGCTGGCTCCAAGCAAATACTTCATCCGAAATTCCTCCCTGTTCTCACTTTAATTTTATCATGATAAAATTATTTTAGTAGTATTGAAGAAAGGAATCCTGCTATGAACCGTCTGACCATGAAAACAAAGATTACCGCGTTAATATTTTTTATTGTAGGATTCTCCCTGTTGCTAGCCGGAATCATTATCATTAGTAATTTCATAGATTCGCAGGAAGAGGAATTAAAGAAACGAGCTCTGCTGACTGCCCAGACCATCGCTGAGGATGCTGAAATTAAGTCCAATATTACGGGAACGGCAGAGGAGAAAGACAAAATCCGCAGCCGGGTGGAAAAACTGCGAATCATCCATCACGCCGAATATATTGTTGTCATGGATATGAACCATATTCGTTTATCACACCCTATTTCCAGCTTGGTTGGAAAAGAGTCGGCTGGAAACGATGAGGCTCAGGCGTTTGCTGAACTAACCTATACCTCGAAGGCAAAAGGTGAGGTAGGAACGGTGATTCGCGCCTTTGTTCCGATTATGAATGCCGAGCACCAACAGGTTGGTGTCGTCCTGGCCGGCTATTTGCTGCCGACTTTTTTCGAAATGATTTGGGACATGCGGTTCCAAATCATCGTCGCTGGGGCAATATCGTTATTTTTTGGCGGCTGGGGAGCCTGGCTTTTGGCTTCAAAAATGAAAAAACAGATGTTCAATTTGGAGCCTCATGAAATTGCCCAATTGGTGCAGGAGCGGACGGAAACCTTCAACGCTATGCACGAAGGCATTATCGCGATTGACAAAGAGCAGCGGATTACCGTTTTTAACGATAAGGCCAAAACGATGATGGGGGTATCGGGTGATGTCATCGGCCGGCAGATTAGCGATGTGGTGCCTGACACCAGGCTTCCGGAAATCCTTGATCTGAAACGGCCTGTCTTTAACAAAGAGTTGACCGTAAGAAATTCAAATATCCTTAGCAATCGGATCCCGATTAAAGTAAATGAGGAAATCATCGGGGCAGTCGCGATTTTCCAAGACCGGACCGAAGCAAAAAAGCTGGCGGAAGAGTTAACGGGCGTCAAGGCGTTTGTCAGTGCCCTGAGAGTGCAAAATCACGAGTACATGAACAAGCTTCATACGATTGCCGGATTGCTGCAGCTCGGAAATCCGAAGAAAGCGCTGGAATATGTGTTTCAAACCACCGAAGAGCAAGAGGAATTAACGCAATTCTTGTCGAAAAGTATCAGGAGTGAAAGCTTGTCGGGCTTGCTGTTAAGCAAAGTCAGCCGCGCCAAGGAGTTGGGGATTCATTTACAGATTGACCGCAACAGCCGGCTGCATTCATTTCCGGAGCCGCTCGATGAACACGATTTTGTCATCATCATCGGAAATTTAATCGAAAACGCTTTCGATTCTTTTAAGAATAAAGAAATCGAGAAGAAAAATATTTATGTCAGCCTTGAGCAGGAAGAGGGGATTTTATCTATATTGGTTGAGGACAATGGGTGTGGAATCCCGGAAAACATCCTGCCGCATATTTTTACAAAGGGTTATTCAACAAAGGGCAGTGTAGATCATGGCATTGGGCTATTTTTAATAAAAGAAATAGTGGAAAAAGCGAATGGCACGATTCAGGTAGAATCGGACTTAGGAAAAGGCACTACCTTTATTGTGACGATTTAGTGGAGGGGGCTTTCGTCATGGCTAGTGAGTTGATTACAGTGCTGTTAATTGAGGACGACCCGATGGTCCAAGAAATAAACCGGCAGTTTGTCGAGAGGGTAGAGGGCTTTAAGGTTATCGGCTGTGCTGCAAACGGGAAGGAAGGCATTGAGCTGATAAAAAAAGAAAAGCCTGACCTTGCGTTTGTCGACATTTATATGCCAAATCAGGACGGGCTGACGACGATTAAACAAATCCGCTCTGAAGAGTTGGGGACCGATGTGATAGCGGTGACAGCGGCAAGTGATATGGAAACCGTCCGCGGGGTGCTACAGCTTGGTGCCGTCGATTATATTATGAAGCCATTTAAATTTGACCGGATTCAGCAGGCGCTGACAAATTATAGAACGTACCATCAAAGCTTTTTAAAAAGAGATTCCATTTCCCAGCAGGAGTTGGATGGCCTGTTGTTTCATCAGGGCCGGCAGGATAAAGGGGAACTGCCAAAGGGACTAAATGCACTTACTTTAGATAAAGTCATTGATTTTTTGAAAAATCAGGACGAGGCCACTTCGGCAGAAGCTGTTGCGGAAGGAATCGGCATCGCCCGGGTGACCGCCAGACGGTACCTAGAATATTTGGAGCAGAGCGGAAAAGTGGAAATTGTCATTGAATATGGCGGAGTTGGCCGGCCGGTGAATCAGTATAAAATCATTAATAGCTAGGTTAATTCAGGAGGCCTGTTCTTATGGAAGACATCAGGAATATCATTACTTTTATAAAAGAGCTAGAACGTTTAAAAATCAATACAAGGACTGCGTGGACCAGTACCGGAAGGCGGGAAAGCATCGCCGAACACTCCTGGCGTCTAAGTTTGTTTACCATAGTGCTGGAGGAATTTTTTCCCGAAATCGATTTTAATAAAGTCCTTAGGATGGATTTAATCCATGACTTGGGGGAAGCTTATGAAGGTGATTTCTCCGCAAATCTGGCCGTACAGCCACAGGAAAAACGAAAGCGGGAAGAGGAAGCGATTGAGCGTTTAATCGCACCGCTTTCGGTGAAAATGCAGCAGCAATTTCAAGCATTATGGCAAGAATATAATCAAGCAGAAACCAAAGAAGCGAAACTGGTCAAAGCACTTGATAAAATCGAGACCATCATCCAGCATAACCAAGGTGAAAATCCGTCCGATTTTGATTATGAATTTAACCTCGAATACGGAAAGAAATATTCCGATTTTGACCCTATCATTCGGGCGATTAGGGAATTGGTTGACCGGGAGACTTTGGGAAAAATACATAGGTGAGGACCAGGAAGATGAATATAAATGATTTTCAATACTACATAAATAAAACCATTCTAGACAGAGGCTACAATTATTACATGGTAGGTAATATTATAGATGTCAATGAACAGGGAAAAAACTATTTTATTTTTATCGTTGAGGGAAGTGAAGATTATGAGGTTGTCGTGAAACTCGACGATAACGGTGAGGTCTTGTATTCGGCTTGTGCATGCCCTTATGATTTCGGCCCGGTCTGCAAACACGAGGCAGCAGCTTATTTTAAACTGGCTGAAAGGTTGAAGAATCCTAATAATGACCAATCTTTCAAGCGTCCGAACTTGCATGAAATCTTAATCAATCTTTCAAAGGATGAATTGGTGAATATTATTGAAGATTTGACTTTTAACGATCCGGCTCTAAAAAATAGCTTGATTGTCCGATATGCAAAAGTCGACTACCCGCATGAACTTCAAAATTGCAAAAAGCTCATCGATTCTATCGTCCGGAAATATACTAGAGAAGGGTACATTAGGTACAATAAAACGTCTGCATTTGTAAGTGAAATGGAAGAAGTATTAGAAAAGGTCAGGAATACAGAAAATATAGTTTTAGCCGTTGATATTGCTTTATTATTGTTAGAGGAAGCAATCAAGGCATTTCAATATGCCGATGACTCTGACGGAGATATTGGCAGTTTGGTTACAGATTCAATTAAAACAATTGAAGAGGCAGTTACTGATCGGACTGGTTGGGACATACAAGAAAGTAAAATGGTCTTTGTAAAACTATTAGATTGTGTTGACAGTGGAATTTTTTCAGGATGGGAAGAGTTTAGAAATGATTTACTCGGGATCTGTGTTGAATTTGCGGATGATCAAGAACTTAGAGATAAGTTTAAAACAAAAATAAATTCCCTTATGGATTTGGAAGCTAGTGATAGCTATCAACGATATAACAATGAATCACTGTTGCAAATATTATTTAGTCTAATTGAAAAATACGGTGAGCCGGAAGAAGCGGAACAATTTATCAAAGACCATCTCCAATTTAAGTCGTTCCGGGAGCGATTAATTGAAATATATCGGCAGGAGGGGGATTTTCAAAAAGTTATTGAAGTGGCGGAAGAAGGAGAAAAGCAAGATAAACAGTATCCAGGTTTAGTGACTAGCTGGAAAAAGTTCCGCTATGAGGCTTATAAAGAATTGTCACGAAAAGAAGAACAGGAAAAATTGGCGAAGGAACTTTTGCTTGTAGGGGATTTCGACTATTATGTGGAACTGAGAGAATTGGCCGATGGCAATCAAACAGAATTCTATACTAACATAAAACAAGAGCTAAAAAACGGGAATGGCTGGTCGGCCAAGAGGATGTATCTCGAGTTGATTGACAAGGAAAATGATATAGATGAAATGATGGATTTTGTTCGGAACAACCCTTCTAATATTGAGTCTTACGCAGAGAGGCTAGTGGATCGATTCCGGGATGAAGTTATTGAAATATACAAGGAACATATCAAAGTGGAGGGAAAGCACTCCTCCAATCGCCGGGCATATCAAAATATTTGCAAGAAACTTAAGAAGTATAAAGCGATTGCAGGCAAAGAAAATCAAGCTGATTTGGTCAAAGAACTAATGCATTTATACAAAAAAAGACCTGCCTTTTTAGATGAGCTGGGGAAGATTAGATAAGGTCGATAATGGGGACGGAGTGAAAGATGCTGCAGGATTTCCCGGGCAGCCACATCCAAAAGAGGTTCATATTACCCGTGGAGCCGGAAAAAATCGTGATCATGGTAAAAAAGAAATGTCATATTGCCCGTGGAGTTAGAAATATCGCGGCGGTGGTAAAAAAGAGGCGTTTATATTGCCATATCTACAAAATTTACGAAGATATCTACATTTTTTCAAATATATCCACAAAGTCCACAACTTTGTAACAAAAAACGGCTCAGTTCAATGCAAACTGAGCCGTTCTGCATCCAGCCTATTTATTATTCATCCACTTTTCCCGTGTCAACTTCATATTAAAGGCATCAATCCATTCGCCCTCATACTCTAGATCATTTTTATCGACACTATCAACGACAAATCCCATTTTTTCATAGACTTTTATCGCTCTAGGGTTAAATGCATACACACCTAAAGTAAGTTGATTCAAATCAGTATTCTCAAATACATAATCGACGATCAGTTGTGTTGCTTCCGACCCCAGCCCCCGATTTCTCCCCCTGGGGCCAATGAGGATTCTAAAATTCATGCTATGGTTGACTTGGTCATATTCGTTGACCACCGCTTCCCCAACCAAGTTATTAAGGGATTTATCCACGATTGCAAGGTCTAACCGATTAGTTTGTTCATTTCTCGTATTATACCAATTCATGATTTTTTCTCTATCAAAATCCGCGGAGCCGCCCGTAAATTTTAAAACCTCGGGATCCTGCAAACATTCCACCAAATAGGGGAAATCCTCCATAACATTAAAACGCCTCAAAATAACTTTTTCCCCCACAAGTGTCGGCTTAAAATTTAAATCTATCACTTGTCTCACTCCATTATTAGTATTTACTAGCATAATTTTACAGTAAGATTACCATTTTGGGCAAAAAGCCCGACTAAAAAGTTGTCAATATAAAAATAATTAGTCACCGCAATCCATATAGTTTCCTGTACAATAAATAGGAGTCTTTTTGCAAATGGAGGGCTAGTGATGAATGCTTATGGACTTTTGCTGTTGGCTATCTTAAGTGAGGTGTTCGGCAGCTCTATGCTTAAAGCCACTAACGGCTTTAAAAAACTTCTGCCCTCTCTCGGAGTGGTCATCGGATACGGAGTAGCTTTCTATGCGTTATCTTTAGCATTAAAAACGGTGCCGCTTGGGATGGCATATGCGATTTGGGCAGGTTTAGGCACTGCTCTCACGGCTTTGGTGGGCATAACTTTTTATAAAGAAAAATTTAACCGTAAAAAATTCATTGGGATCGCCCTAATTATTTTTGGGGTTATACTATTAAACTTTGGCAGGGTGCATTAGGAGAGTGAAAAGATGAGAGGGTCTCTTTTTCTAGCCATTTCAATTATTTGTGAGGTATTTGCGACGACCATGCTGAAATTGTCGGATGGATTCACTGTCCTGCTTCCTTCAATTGGCGTTGTTGTCGGGTATGGACTTTCATTTTACTTTATTGCAAAAGCGCTCACTAAAATCCCTTTAAGTATTGCCTACGCCATATGGTCAGGAGTGGGGACAGCGCTTACTGCTTTAATCGGTGTTTTAGTTTGGGGAGAGCTGTTTAACATTCTTTCGCTTTCCGGGATTATCCTCATTATAGGCGGCGTTGTTTTATTGAACACTTCCGATAAGCCTGAAACTGCGAAAGAATTAAATCATTGAAAACCAAAAACGTTTTAATAAAAAAAGCGAACCCAATCCGGTTCGCTTTTTCCATATCCAAGAATTTTCAACTATCCACGTACAGTCCCGGTCGTCTTCTCCTTCTTCCCCTCAAACAACACAATCAACCCCGGCAGCAAAACGCCGCGTACAAGGAAGGTATCCAGCAAAATGCCGATGGCGACGATAAAGCCGAACACAAACAATAACTGGATCGGCTGCGTCATCAGGACCGCAAAGGTGGCGGCCAGAATAAGTCCTGCAGAAGAAATCACTCCGCCTGTGCTAGCGACCGCAATTTCTACCGCTTCCTTAACCGAATGCTTCGCCCGTTCCTCCTGGTATCGCGAAATTAGCATGATATTATAATCGATGCCCAGCGCAATCAGGAAGACAAACGAATAGAGCGGTACCCGGTTGCTGATGGTGTCGATATCAAAGAACAAATTGCTTAAGAACATCCCCAGCCCAAGGGCGGCAAGGAAGGAAATCAAGATTGTTCCAATCATATAAATCGACATTCGAATCGATCGGGTCAAGCTAATTAACATCACAAAAATCAACAGCGTTTCCAACGCGACAATCACAATCAAATCCCTGTCATTAATTGAACGGTCATCGACCTTTGTGGCAGTCTCGCCGGCAAAATAAAGCTTCCCATCCACACTCGCACCATCAGCAAGCTTATTCGAGCGGTCCCGCATCGACTCCAAAGCATCCATTGCCTTAGCGGAGTACGGATTTTCTGCAAAAGTCAGGCTGTATTGCACGACTTTGCCTTCATCCGCAACAGCATTTACCCGTACAGAACCTACCAAATCCTGTTCCGCCAGTTTATTTTTCAAAGACTCCTGCTGTTCTGCTGTAAGCGGCTCAGAACCCTCATATAACACAGTAGTAGGGGCAAGGTCACCTTTTTCGAACTTATCCTCAAGAATTTCATAGCCCATCCGTGAAGGCATATCTTTCGGGAAGGACTTCATCGTATCGAATTCATATTTCAAATTCACCATATTGCTTGCCGACAAGAGCAGGACCAATCCGACTATCACAACGGATAGCCCTGGTTTTGCTGCAACGAAGCGCCCGACTCGGCTCCAGAAAGAATTGCTTTTAATCGCAGTTTGCCCTACCTTCGGGATCATTGGCCAGAACGATTTTCTGCCGAAAAGGGCAAACATCGCCGGAACCAATGTAACCGATGCGAGCATGATAATCAGCATGGTCGTCGCAAATGTTGGCGCGAAGTTCCGATAGTCCCCGAACTGGGCAAAAAATAACACCAGCATAGCGGCCAGCACTGTTCCGCCGGAGTAGAATACAGGGGTACCAACTTCTCGCATTGCGAGCTTCATTGCCTCAAATTTATCATCATGCTTTTTCAATTCTTCCCTAAATCGGGAGAACACAAATAGTGAATAATCAATCAAGGCTGCAAATAAGAGAATTGTCATTATTGACAGCGTTTGGCTGCTCAAAACCAAGCCAGCTTTACCCATCAGGCCCAGCGTTTGCATTACTACTTCATACACGAATCCTGCAGTTAACAATGGAATCAACGCCAAGAGCGGCGAGCGGTAAATGACAATCAACAGAACGAGGATTAATCCTACTGTTGATAAAATTAGGACGACATCCGCCCGTGAAAACAAATCCAATGTGTCGGTGGCAATCCCGGCTGGGCCGGTCACATACAAGGTTAAATCGGAGTTATCCTTAACAACCTTATGGATGGCTTTTTCCACATCTTGAATTTCTTTATTCTCCAGTGCTGAATCAATTGTTATTGGAAGAATGGCCGTGGTTTGATCTTTAGAGAAGAAACCAGCAACTGCTTGTGGGGGCAGTTTCGAAAGCGGTACGACCTGGTCAACGCCTTCAATTTCTGCCTCCTCAATCTGTTGGACAATTCCCACTAGCTGAAGGACGTCCATTTTCTCTCCATTCTCAGCTTGAAAAACAAGAATAGCAGGGATGCCTTCATTATCCTTGAAATAATGATCTACTTTCCCTTGGGCAATTACGGACTGTGCGTCATCGGGAACCGTTTGAATGTTTGACACTTCATATTCCTTGGCGCTCGGGGCAAAGACAGCCAGCAGCATGGTCACCGCTAACCAGATTCCAAGCGTGACCCACATCCCTTTTTTCGTCGAGACACGGTCGGTGATAGACTGTAAGAATGATTTCATATAATAAACCCACCCTTCTGTAGAAGTTAAAGTGACAGTTGTGTCACTTTCGGTAAAAAATAAATGACACTATTGTCATACTCATTATCTTTTATAGTGACAATAGTGTCAATTTATTTATTTTGGAACATACCGTGACTGATAATCTCTTTAATTGACTTGACCCAGGTATCGTGTGGGATGCCAAAATGATTGGGAATTGCCACTGTTTGAAAAATCATCCCCAGCACCAGCATATCAGGGATTTGGGACTTGAGCTTCTTCTCAGACTTCCCCAGCGATACAAAGTTTTGCATATATTTGTACATTTCCAAATGCATGGCCTCAAGCTTCAATATATTAGTTCGAACCTTTTCACTTGTGGACAAAGGAATTTGTTTGCCAAACTCAATCAGCTGTTGGATGTTGATATTTTTAAAAATAAGCTTGAACAAGAAATCAAACTGCTTGTCAAATTCGTCCAATACAGCGATTTCCTTAAGTTCAACAAGGAAATGATTCATTTCATCAAGCATAAATTCCGTAATCAATTCTTCTTTATTTTCAAAGTATTTGTATATCGCCCCTCGAGAAACCTCGAGCCGATCTGCCAGCAGACTGAAGGTAAAGCCTTCATACCCATGCTCCAGCAACAACTGCTTGGTACATTGATAAAGTTCCTCCGTCGAAAATTTTCGTTCCCGTGCCATTACCGCCATCTCCATTCCAAAACCTTATTCAATTTAGTTTAACATATATCGTGATTTCATAAAAAACTCTCATATGGCAAAAGCTAAACAAAGTGGAATTTTATGGTCCCTTCAGGTGGAGGAAAACTCATGAGAAGGTCAATTTTTAAAAAAAGACAACGAATAAAAATGGAAATGAGCAAAGAATTTTTACCGAAAGATGTAAGCTATAAAACTGATGATTTCTTTTCCGGCGATTTGTATCGTGATTTGGAATATATCAAACAACTCTATTCATTCCCTTCGAATGTTGACTTCATGGTGAGGGAGCTTACCATCCCAATCATTGAAAAAAGAGCGGCTTTGTTTTATGTTCCATCCATGACAGATGACAAGCTAATTGATGAAGGAATTATCAAACCCCTGATCATGACCAGCAAGGTCGTCGTTGACTTGCCCTCTGCCATCAGTGTCAGTGCTGTGAGCGAGGAGAAAGAGATATCTAAAGCGGTAAAGGAATTAAATTCAGGAGCCACAGTCTTGATAATGGAAGGGCTGGCAAAAACATATATCATTCTAACGGCAAAGGTAGCCGGCAGAAGCGTAGAGAAGCCGCAGAATGAAACGACATTGCTTGGTCCTAAGGAAGCCTTTGTGGAAAAAGCGGAAATCAATATCTCTCTGATTCGCAAGAAGATTCGCAGTGAAGATTTCATGGTCGAAAAAATGACCATCGGGGCCCGCTCAAACAATGAAGTATTTCTAATTTATAATAAAGAATTGGCAAGTACACAGGTCTTGGAAGAATTAAAAGGAAGAATCGGAGCCGTAAAAAAAGACGCTGTGCAAAATTTAAGCCTGCTGATTCAACACATTGAAGATCGGAAAAAAAGCTTGGTTCCGACCATTTTACAAACAGAGCGTCCAGACAGGGCGGCCTCTTTCGTCGAGGATGGCTATGTCATTGTAGTCATGAATAACTCTCCGTTTGCACTGGTCACACCAGCAACGTTTTGGTCTTTTTACCATTCCGCAGATGATCATTATTTGCGTTTCATTTACGGAAACTTTACCAGATTGTTGCGGATATTCGCGATGTTTATCACCTTATTTACATCATCCATCTACATTGCCATTACCAATTATCATATGGAGATGCTGCCAACTGATTTATTATTGGCGATTGCCGGAGCTAGGGAAATGGTTCCAATGCCGGCCACGTCCCTGCTCCCTTTACCGATCAGGAGATAGAGGCGATTTCGGCTCTACATTTTGTTCTTTTACTGGCCAGCCATATTGTTCGTTAATTTCTTTCGCTAATTCATTGAGAAATTCATCAGATAAAAGTGGTTTATTTTGTTTAGGCATGTAGATCCTCCTCGCAAAAAATTTTATTTACATTAATGGAATAGAGTAGTACTATTTTCATTGTTTCATATTTCTAAATCGCTGAAACCGATTGGTGCGGGGGAACCAGTTAAGGCTTTATGCCTTATTCCATGGGGTGAATCCTTTTGAAGGTAGGGCTACTCAAGGTCCGAATCCGACAGCTAACCTCGTAAGCGTTATATGAGAAGGAAGGTGGAACTTGTGACGCTTATAAAATAAGAGTGTCTACAGGTCTATTTAGTTTGACTTGTGGACACTTTTTTTATTCAAAAAAATAATACTTCAACATCGGGATTTACTTTTTAAATGGGGAAAATAAGTTATAAAACTTTTGGACGGTGAATCAACCATGCTTTCTTTCATCAAACGTTTTCTGATTGGGCGGCCTTTAAAAACACATGAATTAGGGGAACAACGAATTAATAAGACAAAGGCATTGGCCATCCTGTCTTCGGATGCGCTGTCTTCTGTGGCTTACGGCCCGGAACAAATTTTGATTGTTCTCGTTTCAATCGGAGCTGCTGCATTATGGTATTCAATTCCAATCGCGGTGGGCGTATTAATTCTCTTGACTGCGCTTATTTTATCTTATCGCCAAATCATTTATGCCTACCCTCACGGCGGGGGGGCTTATGTCGTTTCAAAAAGTAATCTGGGCGTGAATCCTGGATTGGTGGCCGGCGGCTCGTTATTGGTCGATTATATCCTGACAGTGGCTGTTAGTGTGTCCGCAGGAACAGATGCGATTACTTCTGCTTTTCCGAATTTGCATGGCCATAATGTCGCGATTGCCGTCACTTTTGTCCTATTTCTAACAATTTTAAATTTAAGAGGGGTTACGGAGTCGGCTTCCATATTGGCGTACCCTGTATACCTGTTTGTGCTCGCCTTGTTCATTTTGATTGGTGTGGGTCTTTGGCATGTATTGACAGGAGATGTTTCTGCCAATTTGCATTCACATATTGGAACCCCTGTGGCTGGAGTCAGTTTGATCATCCTTTTAAGGGCGTTTGCTTCAGGAAGCTCAGCGTTAACAGGGGTCGAAGCCATCTCTAATGCGATTCCCAATTTCAAAGAACCTGCCCCTGTTAATGCTGCAAAGACATTAATGGCTATGGGCATCCTGCTTGCGGTGCTGTTTTCAGGTATTGTAACATTAGCCTATTTTTATGGGATTGCACCAAGAGCAGAGGTAACCGTTGTTTCGCAAATTGCCGAGGGAGTATTTGGGCGGAATTACATGTACTTCTTTATCCAAGGAACGACTGCCTTAATCTTAATTCTGGCCGCAAACACTGGTTATTCCGCTTTCCCGTTACTGGCGGTGAACCTGGCGAAGGATAAATTCATTCCACGAATGTTCCTGATTAGAGGAGACCGATTAGGGTACTCAAATGGAATTATTATACTTGGATTGGCATCGATTTTGCTAATAGCAGCATTCCAAGCAAAAACTGAGCATCTCATTCCGCTTTATGCGGTGGGGGTATTTGTACCGTTCACCTTATCGCAATCCGGGATGATGGTAAAATGGCTCCGCGAAAAACCTGCCGGCTGGCTGCCGAAATTTATCATCAATACGACCGGGGCACTGATCAGTTTTACTGTCACGATGATTTTCTTTATAACAAAATTTCCGCAGGTTTGGCCGGTCTTGATCTTTTTACCGCTTATCATTATGCTTTTTCATCGAATCCGCAGACATTATGAAGCGGTGGGAGATCAGCTCAGTATTACCACGGGTGAGCCGGTTATGCCAATTGAAGGGAATGTCATGATTGTACCTGTAGCGGGGATCACGCATGTGGTCGAAAATACGATGAACTATGCAAAATCCCTGTCACCCGACCAAATTATTGCAGTGTATGTGGCGTTTGAAAGAGAAGATGAACAGAAGTTTGAGGAAAAATGGAAGAAGTGGCAGCCCAATATTCGACTAGTGACACTACACTCCCATTATCGAAGTATCATTCATCCATTAACCAAATTTATTGATACAGTAGAAAAGAAAGCGAGCGAGGCAAACTATCAGGTTACCGTGATAATCCCGCAATTTATTCCAAAGAATAATTGGGAAAACATTCTTCATAACCAATCCAGTTTACTGATTCGCGCCTATTTATTGTATCGAAGGAACGTTATTATCACGACTGTACCTTATCATTTGAGAAAATAGACGAAGCAGGGGAACTGTCTCCTGCTTCCATTACAGGATCACGCTTGTGATCCTGTTTCTTATCTCTTCAACATTAGTATCTAATGACGTCGCAAGTTCGGTAAATAATATCGTTTGGATGGTATTTAAGAGCTTACGGTCCTGATCATAGAGCTTCTTATTATTTTGGCCAAATTCACGTTCTTTCCGCATTAACGTATTGGCAATTTGGGCAATGTCCTTGCGATTCCCCGATTTAACCACCGTGTGGTATTTCATATTACGCTGTCTAATATCTTCGATCCATTTTGCGCCTGGCTCTTTAAAGGAATCAATAATCTCCATGGCGTCGTCACGGTTCAACAACTCGAGCATCAGAACTTTATCACTATCGACAGGGGTGCTGATGGTTAATTTTGTATCTCCTAAAGGATGCATCACATAATACGTTCTGGTAACATCATATATGGTTTTTTCACATATATCTTCAATTTCGCATAAGCCATGTTCGGAATAGATAATGACATCTCCAATATGAAACATTTTATCACTCCTATCTTATAAGTCGTTAACCAAGTTTACAAATAATTTTATCATAATTTTTGTAAAATGTCAACTTTGTTGACAATTTTGAAGCGCTTTCGTATAGTAATAGCCAAAGAGACAAAATGAGGTGAATACGTTGGAAACGAATTTACATAAATTAGATTTTATTGACTTATTAAGTGAACGTCATATTCAACTTCGCAGAATGATTGAAAAAGTATGGAACGATAACAGTGACATCTATTTATCAAATTCAGAATGGTTTATTATGGCAAGGATTTATAAAAGTAAGCCAACTATTTCGTATGTGACAAAAAGTGTGGATATTTCCCGCCAAGCAACCCATAAATTCATCAAAAGCCTAGAGTCAAAGGGGTTAGTAGTAATAAGCAGTCTGGAAAATAACAAAAAGGATAAATGCATTCAGTTAACAGAACTAGGTGAAGAATGCTACGAAAAAAACCAGTCCATAAAGGTGGACATCATCAAAAAAATTATAGATGAAATTGGCGATGAAAAATTCCAATTACTCAATGATATATTGAAGCTCGATTGGGGCTTGTAGGTAAATACTGAGTGCAACTTAAATAAAAATATATTGTCAACCCGGTTGACATTGCGAAAAAATTTTTGATATAGTGGAGAACGTTAGTATTCGGGGGTGTGCTACAAAATGGATAAACTTTGTAACCAGAGACTGGTCTATTGAATAAAAAGGAGATTTAAATGAGTACACAAATTCAAGTAAAAAGTCCAAAGGTAATGGCGGCCATCTTAATGCTGGGGGCCTTTATCGGATTATTCGGCGAGACTGCCTTAAATATGGCATTAACAAATGTGATGGAGCAATTTTCAATAAAAGCAGCCACTGCACAATGGCTGACAACAGGATATTTATTAACATTGGCAATTTTGGTGCCGATATCAGCACTTTTAATGAAATGGTTTAGTACTCGCCAATTAGTCATTGGGGGACTTGTCATATCAATGGCAGGGGCGGTTCTAGCGGCGGTTTCTCCAAATTTTGTCATCTTGGAAACTGGCCGAATTGTCCAAGCGGTCGGAACAGGTATCATCATGCCGGTCATGGTAAGTGTTCTATTAATTATTTTTCCGGTTCACAAACGCGGCGTAGTCATGGGGATCATGGGTCTTGTGATTACATTAGGGCCTGCTTTAGGACCGACCCTTTCAGGTGTCGTTATAAGTACATTAGGCTGGCATTATATTTTCTGGATTAGCGCTGCTTTTTATGTCATATTGACTCTTGCAGCCACATTAAAAATCGTAAATGTCGGGGAAATTACGAAACCTAAAATCGATGGTCTATCCATCGTTTTATCAACAGCCGGTTTTGGCGGATTAATTTATGGATTGGCTTCTATGGCAGGAGCGCCTTTTACAACTCCTATCGTATGGGTGCCTTTGCTGATAGGAATTATGGCGCTTGTCTTATTTGGAGTTCGTCAAAAGACAATGGATAAGCCAATGATTAATTTAAGTGTATTCAGTAACTCCATGTTCACATTAGGAACAGCGATGATGTTCTTAAGCATTTTAGTGATTTTATCAGTTGGTATTTTATTGCCAATGTATTTAAAGGGTTCTTTATTATTTAGTGCCGCAGTGGCGGGTTTATTGCTGCTTCCTGGTAATGCCGTTAACGTGATCATGTCACCGATTGTCGGCACACTGTTCGATAAAATTGGGCCGCGTAAATTAACAATCGTTGGCTCAATCATTGTATTGATTGGAAATATCATGTTTGCTGCGACTATTTCAGCGACAACACCGGCTTGGCAAATCATTGCAGCATTCATGGTATTGTTCTTCGGGTTAACGATGGTAACCATCCCGGCGCAAACAAATGGACTCAATGCATTGCCGCGTGAGTTGTATGCAGATGGCTCAGCTGCCATGAATACATTGAACCAAGTAGCTGGTGCAGCAGGCACAGCTATTGCCATTACACTGCTTACAGCAGGCCAAACTAGTTTTGCAGCTGGCGCTCCAGAAGCAGGTCAGGGCGAAATATTAGCTGCCGGCGTAAAATATGCCTTCTACTTTGTTACGGGAATTTCAGTCTTTACATTAATCTGTTCTTTATTTATGAGAAAACCAAGCACCGTAAAGGAACAAGCTCCAGCGTTGGTAAAAGCAACACAACCGGTACGCAGCTAGTTACATGAAAAAAGAACCCTAATCGTAAAATAAAATGTTACGATTAGGGTTCTTTTTTATGGTGAGATCTATTTTTTGGAAATATAACGAATAGGACATTTTCCTTGTCATTCGTCAATTTGTTTATTTTAAAAATAAAACGATATACTGAATTTATCAAAAGCAACTGCTCTATATTTATTAAAGGAAGTGACTTAAATGAGTATCATTTTAGCATTATTAGCAGCCGTCTTTGCATCGTTCACCGCTATCCTGGCCAAGATCGGCATTGAAAAAGTAAATTCTAACCTGGCTACGGCAATAAGGACCATTGTTGTCTTAATCATGGCATTTATTGTCGTGATTATCACCGGCCAACTGGATTCCGTCATGCAGATTAGCACAAGGGCATTATGGTTCATTTTGTTTTCCGGTTTGGCAACAGGCTTGTCATGGTTGTTTTTCTTTAGAGCACTGGCCATCGGTGATGTGTCCAAGGTCGTTCCTATTGATAAAGCAAGTGTCGTATTGACGATTGGATTTTCCATCCTGGTTCTTGGCGAGCCGGCCAAATCGCTGGTTTTGGCAGGAGGGGCGATCATTGCCATCGGAACCTTTATTCTAATAGGAAAAAATGAAGAAAAGAAACGCTTCACCGGCTCGCAAATCTACATAGTCTATGCCATTATTGGGGCGGTCTTTGCCGCTTTGACCTCGATACTGGCGAAAATTGGGATGGAAGATGTTGATTCCAATCTGGCTACTTTCCTCCGAACAATCGTAATCCTGTTATTTGCTTGGGCAATTGTCTTTTTCAAAGGAACGCATAAGGAATTGAACAAGATTACGAAGAAGGGATACTTGTTTCTAATTCTGTCCGGGGTTGCGACGGGCCTATCGTGGTTATGTTATTTTGCCGCCATAGCGACGGGAAAGGTTTCTGTTGTCGCACCGATTGATAAATTCAGCGTCGTGTTGACGATGATTTTAAGTTTCATTGTTTTAAAAGAAAAGGCAGCCAAGCATACGATAATCGGTGGGATTGTTATCACGGCGGGAACGGTTCTGCTGATACTATAAAGGGAACAGCTGCCTGTGCTGTTCCCTTTTTGGCATGCTTGTTTAGTTTCTGGTTAGATTTTTGCGTTTCGAATAACGGCTTTCATCATGTCTTTATTTGGGTAGTCTGCTTTTTCATATAGCTGGATAACCCTATCTAAATCAAAGCTTACCCGCTGAATGGATGTACGGATATTGTCTTGTTCGATTTCTACCAATCCGTATGATGCCTTTGTTAAACCATCGAAAGGTAAACCGACGCTGCCAATATTCATGATCACTTTTCCGTTAATGTAGCGAATATATGGCCGATGGATATGGGCGTACACATAAATTGTGGCGTCGGCGGGCTTCATTAGCATGGACAGGATGGTGTCGTCATCGGCATGGGGGAGTATGATATCAAATAAACTTTCGGGTGTAGCATGGAAGGCAGCAATATCGACACCTTCAACATTTAGGTGTAATTGTGTTGGCAGGTTTTTAAGATATTGAAGGTCCTTAGGGTCAAGGTGTTCAACTGTCCATTGCCGCTCGGTATTCATTAATTCCAATGCTTTGTCAGGTACTTCCCCTTCGCGAACGCCACGGACTACCCATTCATCAGCATTTCCTTTGATAACTTCGGTGTCTAAACTCTGAATCAATTCCAGCGAGCGCTTTGGCTCAGGCCCTCGATAGCAAATGTCACCCAAAACATAAATTTTGTCTGCTTCCTGTTGCTTAATATCGGTAAGGACCGCATCAAGGGCAACCGCATTCCCATGAATATCGGAAATAAACGCCATTTTCATTTACAATCGACCCCCAGATTCTATTCTTGTGAAAATATAAACAGGATACTATCTTCCAAAAACTCTATTCCAAAATCCTTGTTTTTTATCAGGTGAGGAGTTCGTTGGCGCCTTTGGTTCTGCCTCTTTCAGAATCCCTTTTTCCCTTGCCTCCTTTAGCCAGATCGGGAATTCAGTTAACAGCGCATCGTAAAGCTTGTCATCTGAAATTTGATCGATGTCATCAATATGGAAGAAATTCGCGTTATCCACTACTCTGCCTTCCATCGTATCGAGTGTTCTTAAGAAATCAAAATTCCCGTTCCCAATGCCGACAAATTGCCAAAAGATCGGATACTTAGCGGACCTTTCAATTAGTGGTTTAATCGATTTCTTGCAGCCGCCATCATTAATAAATACAATGTAAGCTGGATCTTGCGAAGGTTCTTCTTCTAGATACTTTTTCAATACGTCTTTCATGACAGGCGGCTCATCATTTCTTCCAAATTTATGGACTAAATCATTCTCTAGAATAATTCGATTCACATAGCCTTCAAAATCCCTTTCGGTTACTGGCTTTAATCTAGAAAATTCATTGTCATACACCCACACATCCAAAACGCCATCATCATCAAACTGGGCGGCCATTGCTAATATTCTCTCGACAACTCTCTGGACTGTTCCATTTTTATACAAGTTTCTCATGGAACCCGTGATATCAAGAACTAGGCCAACCCGAGCGGTTACTTTCACGAGATTCTTTTTTTCTAAGACAATTTTTACAGTCTTTTTCTGCAAATCGATAGTCGCCATGCTTATCCCCCTTGTCCAATTCATAAATACAGCTTTATTATAGTCTTAAAACTTCATATAATTCCAATATTATCCTGTAGTGTGCATGGGATGTTATTTTTATCGTTTACTGAGATAAAAAAACGAAGCAAGGGGTTCGTCCCATGCTTCATTTTTTTGTTGCTTTTAAAATTTCCTTCAAAGTTGAATTAATATTATTTAGACTGATTAAAATAATCCCTAACATAATAAACGTAACGAGTTCCCCTGTGTAGACCGCGATAATGCCAAGCACGAACAAATAGAGTGTATTCCATCCATTTTTCAATTTTTCATCCCCATTCCCGATATTTCCAGACCTATTAACTAAATTTTAACACAGTTGTTTCTTCTTTATTATGAACCTTCTTTGAACGGAAGCAGTGAGCTCACTCTGAATTCGTTGAGTTTTGTTTGGTTTCGTTAAGTTTTGTTAAGGTTTTGTGAACAGTGTTGTGGTATTATTTACTTAACACAGTTATACATGGTGAAATAATCTTATCTAGTATAAATAAATATCCCCATAAAATGAGGTAAATAGCAATGGCGTATCAAATAGAGAATCTTCCGCAGGAATCAATTATGTTAAAACAATTTTTCATCGTTGCATTAGGTGGAAATTCTTATTTGCACCCATATATTGAAGCGTTGTACCGAAAGAATGAATGGGAATATTATGAGGCATACAAAAGCAGCGGTTTAAAGGGAAATCCTTTGTTTTCCATGTATTCCACGCAAAATGAGGAAAAAATTAGACAAGTGGCAGGGATCGTAGCCTGGTCGGAACAAACCAATGATTTTTCCCAAATTCAATCACTCATTAAAAAGGGATACAAGTTCGTTTATCAATACTTAAAGCAGCATACTTACATTGATTTTGACCATTTTATGCGGACTTTTTCCAGAAGAAAAAAAAGCGAGACTGTTAAAGAAGTTGAGCTGGTGTACCAAAATATCGTGCTTTGGTATTTGTGTGTTCGGGAAAAACGACCGTTTAATACAGAGAATGTGGCCTGGAAATCCTTTCAATCGGTATTGGGTACAACTTTAAATGAAATTAACATGCAAAAAGTTATTTTTTCTAAGGATATGATGGTGAAACATAAAGAGGAGATTACTCGTCTATATAAAAAATACAACATACCGAAAAATCCCCGATTTACTTCGTTAGGGGAATTGTTGGAGTATCTGATAAGTGATACCTTAAAAAGAATCTATGCAACTGATCCCGATTGTCCTTCCGTCCAGGCAGAGCAAAGGGTATTTCAAGATTCACCGGCAAAATATATTGGAGCCATCGGCGGTTGGTTAAAAACGCTGAACATTCATGAGTTGGATGCAACTGAACAGATTCCTTTGACAAAACACGATCTGGATATGGTCTTTTTGGAAATTCTTTATGCCCAAAAATATAATCACATTACGGAAGAAGACCAGGATTTGTTTTTTATCACATGCCTTTATCTTAAATGTCTTGGTTCGCTTTATCATGATACAAAAAAACTTTATCTGGATCACTCAAAATATGATTACTGTCTTGAAATGAAATCAAGAGAAATAGAAATCAATGAACAGGAATCCAAGCTATTGCGGAAGAGGCAAGAGTGGGAATGCATTGTTAAGAAGCAGCAACAGGAGATTGCTGGATTGACGAGCGAACTCTGGGAGGCCCAGGCGAAAATTCGTCAATTGGAGCAGCAAATCCAGAGCATGGAAGACTACACCAATGAGGTTCATGCTCTCAGAAATTACGCCTACCGTGAAGAACAGATGGACTTAGAAAAAACGCCACCACTGAACGCCATGATTGAATTTATTGAAAATAAGAGAATTATTATATTTGGCGGCTCAACAACTTGGCAGCAAAAATTAATCCAGCATCTGCCTACCATTGAGTTTATCGAGGTAGATGAGATTAATCGAGATATATCAAAAATTAAACGTGTGGATGCGGTATTTATCAATACTTCTGTATTTGCTCATTCCTTTTATAAAAAAATTATTAAGGAACTGAGCAACAGCAACACATCTCTGTATTATATAAATAGGAATGGCAATCCGGAGAAAACTATAGTGGAAATTTATAATTGGCTAACATGAAGTAAAGGCCGGTTTGTGATTAATGGAGGTTATTCATTTGAAGGATAAGCAAATTCATTTCACGGATAGAACATCTCTTTATGATTGCCTTCCTGAAGAGATGTTAGCGGGATTTTATTATCAATTACATAGAAATATTGAAAAAGGAATACTGTCTAAGATGATGTACCAAGAGTTACGGTTAATTGAAAATTCAGCCAGAAGAAGAGGCATGTCAATTGAATGCCTGAATAAGCAAGGAAGAATGGTCATAGCGAAAGAATTAAGTGGGATTATTGGATAACATGTAATGTCCGATTTTTCATTCTTGTGGTGATTCCTTTTTTACGGACATGGGATCAGTTTGACAACCCATGTCCTGAAGGTGAACTTATTCAAAACAAAATTTTTTCTCCTTTCATGTTCTTAGCGAAAATATCGATCATGGCAGCGTGAATTAAATACAATAAAGTCAACTATGCCAAACAGCCACATCGCCCCCCAGTATCAAACGCTCCTTAGCATGCTTCAAATACTTCCTCTCCTGATCAATATTACTGATAAACGTTTTTTATACATTTGAATCGAACCCATTTAGGTCCCTGAGTCAAAAATGCCAGGTTGTTTTTTTATAAATGTTGGACAAAATATACGAAGCAATTTAAAATGTGTAAGGTTACCATACAGCTGTAACTAGATTAAAAGCGTGTACATCATGTTTTAATGCATCAGGAGGGTAAAAATGCGCTATATTGTTTCAATTTTAGGTATTTTGATTGTTCTGCTTTTGGCTTGGCTGGCCAGCTCCAATCGAAAAGAAGTAAAAGTCAAACCAATTATTATGATGATTGTCATTCAAATTATTTTATCCGTGCTGCTGTTGAATACTGAATTTGGCTTCATCATTATCCGAGGGATTTCCACGATATTCAACAAACTTCTTGAATATGCAAACGAAGGGGTTTCCTTTGTGTTTGGCGGCATGGCGAATGTGGGAGAGGCTCCATTCTTCTTAAATGTGCTCCTGCCAATCGTGTTCATTTCAGTATTAATTGGAATTCTTCAATATTTAAAAATCCTGCCGTTCCTTATGAAGGGAATCGGATTGCTATTAAGTAAAGTCAATGGCATGGGTAAACTTGAATCGTATAACGCGGTGGCTTCGTTGATGGTCGGGCAATCAGAGGTGTTCATCACGGTAAAAAAACAACTGGGCCTCATTTCAAAGCAGCGTATGTATACGCTTTGTGCTTCGGCTATGTCGACTGTTTCGATGTCGATTGTTGGGGCTTATATGACGATGATCGACCCGAAATATGTCGTCACTGCTTTGGTTTTAAATTTATTCGGCGGATTCATCATCGCTTCAATCATTAATCCATACGAGGTAAAACCAAGTGAGGATATTTTGGAGATTCAGAATTTGGAAAAACAGTCCTTTTTTGAAATGCTGGGTGAGTATATCCTTGATGGTTTTAAGGTAGCAGTTATAGTAGGGGCCATGTTGATTGGCTTTATTGCTTTAATGGCAGGAATCAATCACGTGTTCCAATTACTGTTTGGCATTCCTTTCCAGCAGTTATTAGGGTATCTGTTTGCACCCTTCGCCTTTATTATGGGAATTCCTTTAAAGGAGGCGGTGAATGCCGGGGGGATTATGGCAACGAAGCTGGTGACCAATGAATTTGTCGCGATGCTGGATTTATCAGGAGGCAAGTATCACTTCAGTGAACGCACACTCGGAATTCTCTCCGTATTCTTGGTATCCTTCGCCAACTTCTCATCAATCGGCATTATTACCGGAGCGGTCAAAAGTCTGAATGAGCAGCAGGGAAATGTGGTCGCTCGCTTTGGGTTAAAACTGTTATATGGCGCAACGCTTGTTAGCATCCTTTCGGGTGTAATTGTTAGCATTATTCTATAAAAAGTATGATTCATCACCCTGACGGTAGAGGCTGCAGAGAGAAGTGTTCGCCGCACTTCTCTTTTTTATTATATATCCATTATATACAAAAGAATCCTTTTTAAAAGAAAATGAGAAGGTCCCGTCGCCATTATCGATAATGGACCAACCAATAATTACGTCTATACTTAATTGTGCTATTCTTCAAGGCGAAGAGTAGCTTTTTTAATTTTTTAAATCCAAAAAAATTTATCGTTTTGCTGTACACTTTTTTTAGAGATAAGACTCTTTATTATTGAAGGCCTTTAGAAGGGAGGCGCCATGGATTCTCAGCTTTTGTTGGAAATATACAAAAAACAAGCAAGAATGATTTATTTTTATTTAAAAAAGAATGGTTGCAGTCATGAAGATGCCGAAGATATAGTTCAAGAAAGTTATATGAAATATATCGCATATAGTAGTGGTGTTCCTTCGGATAAAGCCCTTGCTTATATTTTCGCCATTTCTATGAATGAATTTAAAAAAATGCTAAGGAAAAAAGGAAAAGAACAAGCTATTTCGATCGATGATGATCACTTCTGGAATAAATTTACGAATAACCAGGACACTGAATCTAGCGTATTAAGTCTCGAAATGAATCATGAAATCGCCCATACTTTAGAACGCATTCAAGAAGTCTATAAGCAGCTTTTATTATTAAAATATGAACTTGATCTCAGCTATAAAGAGATCGCCCTATTGCTAGGAATGAAGGAAGAAACTGTTAGGACTTACTTATTTCGGGCAAGAAAAGAATTTCAGAAAAAGTGGAGGGATCTTCATGAATGAACATTTAGATGATGTTTTTGATGAGAAGAAGATAAAAAAGGCAATAAAAAAAGGCAAAAAGAAGACAATCATCACGATAGTTTTGGTTTCTATACTCGTATTTGTTGTTTTAAACATAGCCAATTTCGCTATTTCTATTTACTTTAGCCAAAAGGCATTTAAGCAATGGGATGCGTATGTCCGACTAAGCACTCCGAATGGCTATATCAGTGAAACAGTGGATTCACGAAGTTTTTTAGGAGGGATGAGCCATTATAAAATCGCAAAAGACATGAAAATTAAATCCGTCGTCGTCGAACAAAAGCAATATCAATACGGTCTTATTCCATCTGTCTTGGTTTCAAGAGGTGCTGGCGGCAGCATCGGAGTTTCAGGAGAGGATTGGCAGTTCTCCTATAAAGAAAATGGCTGGAGAGAAATGCTGTTTTTCCATCCAAATGTTGCTTATAAAAAATATAAAAATGATGAGGAACTCATTAAAGGGATGCAAGGAGACAAAATATATGAGGTAGCCCTCTCCTTTGATCAGCCATACAAACCAAGTGAATTACCTTTCAATAAGCTTCCCGAAATGACTTGGTTTTGGGTAAACACCTATAGCAATAGCCAATTAAACACGTTTAAAAAAGAGGCGAAGGAATACGACTGGTCCGCAACGTTTATTAGGGAAAATGCAGCCTTAGGTTTTTCTATAAATACTCCTTTTATTACAACCGATGATTTGGAGTATAGATATAACAAATTCCTAAAATTACTAGATACAAGTTCTTACAGTGAACACCAAAAGGCATTCAGGACTTTAAAAAATAAAAAAATAGACGATGTAGAAATATTAGGGGTTGTCGTTTATGGGACAAAGGATGAAATAGCTGGGATTATGAAAGAGCCTATTATTAAAGCTTGTTCTCTTGGCGGATTCATTGATAATTATTAGTATGTAGGAAGCAGGGGACGGTCCCTGCTTCCATTTTTATTAAAAAGGATTTTCAGTGCCAGGTACTGCGCCTAAGGATTTGGTCTACCATAAAGAAAGAATTTATTTTTGGATTGTCTTTTCCATCAGTATCGTTTCCTACGTACTTTTCATTTTATCCATTATCGGATTGCCGATTATCCTGCAGTTGGGTAGCTCTGTATGGTTGAGTGTTGATTTTGTTGTGTTTGAAAAAATAGACGGAGAAATTCCGGTTATTTTGGGAGTTCCTTATTTTATCTCTAAAAATAAGCGGAGTTTTTCCGCTTATCTTGTCAAAATCTTTGATTATTCAGGTTAATAGCTCCAAATAAGGGCAAATCTCCGCTTATTTCAGCCTCTTAAGCCTCAACAATATACATTAACGGAAATTCTCCGCTTATTAATTCTCATACCTATACAAAAAAGCAAAAATAAATAATAATAGAGCCTATTCTTTTAAAACTATATCAAAAGTAAAATCGTCTATCTATTGTTACTGGTATAAGGACCATCCATCATGATGAAAAAGTTATGAAAAATGTGGAAGGAGATAGAAAATGAGATTACAAGAAATCACGAGTATTGTTAGGGATTATTTTTTTCTTGCGGCAATCTCGGTAATTGTATTGGGGATTCTTTTCTTTTTAGGATATTTCGTTTTTTACAGGAAATTCTTTGGCGGAAAAAAAAGACTTCCTAAGAAACAATTGCTGTTTGGAGGATTGTTTGCCGGATATGTCATCATGGTGATTGGAGTGACTTTTTTAAACAGAGGTTCAAATTTTCAGGGGAGTATGAACTTATCTTTTCTTAGTTCCTATCGGGAAGCTTGGTACAGCTTTAGGGTAAGGAATTGGCAGTTTCTGCTTTTAAATATTTTCATGTTTGTACCGTTTGGTATACTTTTGCCATTATTACATTCGCGATTTCAAAAAGCTATTTGGACATTCGGAGCAGCATTGCTATTTACCCTATCTATTGAAAGTTTCCAATTAATAACGGGATTCGGAATTTTTGAATTGGATGATCTGTTTCATAATCTGCTGGGTGCAATTATTGGATATGGTATACTCAAGGGCCTCATCAGGATAAAAGAAAAGGAAGTAAAGAAAGCAATTATCTGTTTTTCGCCTTTATTGCTGGTAGCCATCTCATTCGGAGGTATACTTACGTTTTACCATTTAAAGGAATTTGGCAATCTTTCCATTGTGCCTATTCATAAAACTGAAATGTCAAAAGCGACAGTTACCATGGATGTAAAGCTCAACGATAATAAAATGACAGTTCCTGTATATAAAGCACCAAGTTATACGAAGACTGCTGCTGATGCATTTGTCAAAGATTTTTCTAAAAGATTACATCTCGACACATCGAATATGGAGGTTATTTCCTATCAAGATGAAGGGGTGTATTGGTTCGGACGCGAGAGGTCTCATAATATATGGTTCAAATACTTAGATGGAAGTTATCGTTACACAGATTTTTCAAGCTTCGATGAGGATAAAGAATTAAAAGATGCAGATGAATCAACCTTAAAAGAAGAATTAACAAAGTTTGGGATAGATCTTCCGCAAGATACATATTTTCAAAAAGTCGAAACTGGTACGTTTAAGTGGACGGTAAATAAGAGGGTAGTAGCAAATCAGCTAATAGATGGATCATTATCGGTAAATTATTATAGTGATGGAACAGTGAAGAGGATTGACAATCAGTTCGTAACCTATGACAAGGTAAGGGATGTTGAAATAAAAAGCGAACAAGAAGCATATAAAGAAATTTTAGAAGGGAAATTTAAATATTTCTCTGAAAATAAAAGGATCAAAACCTTACATATCCATAAAATAGAGGTAAGCTACTATCTAGATTCTAAAGGTTTTTATCAACCTGTTTATGCTTTGCAAAGTACGGTAGATGGGGAGGATATGACACTCTTCATTCCGGGAATCTAGAAATATATACATCATAATGCAAAAAACTCGCCATGCAATGATTAAAGCTGTTCGAGCAAAGGATACGAGTTGACTTTGTTCAATAGATTCAATTAGCCGAAAATAGGCAGGATCTTGTTTGTTCCTTGCCTATTTTCGGCTATTTAATTGGAAACCATCCAGCTAGTCTATTATCCATTGGATTTGGGAGGCATCTAAATATTTGGTCGATTTCATCGTTGATAAGTCCATTATATACATGTTCCCAACTTTGTTTTTAAAAATACCTTCTAATAGAGTTCCAAAGGGGGTTAAATGTTCCATCGAATAATAAACTAAATATTTTCCATCCGGTGAAAAACCAATAGGTCCATACCCGGTAAATTTTCCATCATAAATTCCATAGAATTTTTTTATTATCTTTTCCTTTTTATTTTCTTTTGAGTAAATGGATCCTTGCCTTGAAGAAACAGAAAGATGATCAAATTGATTTTGGATATAGTCAGTTTTGGTTAACATATCCTCTTCCCGCAGCAAAATCGGTTGAACATCTCCTTCCTTTAAGGAAAACAAGGACCAGGAACCCTTATTCATAGCAATAAAATAAATGGTTTGACTGGTTTTATCGTAATTAAAATCGATAATATTATCATTATGGCCTCCGTAACTGTCTTTACCTTTCCCTTTATGGCTGTATAGTAGTATTTTATTTTGAAGTGTGGCATCCGATTTGAATAGGGTGAGTACTCCATCTACTCTTTCAGTATAATAAATGCTTCCTTTTAAGCCCGATACTATTTCTGAATGACTATTACTTTTCCAATACTGAAAAACATTAAAAGATATTACAATAAGAAATAGTAATAGTAGAATGCCAATGACTGTTTTTTTCATGAATACCCCTCATTTGTTTAAAATTTTCCACCGGTTTCACCAACAAACCATCGTGTAATTTTACACTAATTATAACGAATTATTCCATAATTGTGAATGCGTTTATTAAATTATCCCCACAGTTACATAACAAGCGAACTACAATGGCAACCTTATCTAAATTACGATGGACTTAATATTAACCAAGTTGATATGATATAAAAAATGGAATTTAAATATAAAGGAAGCAGGGGAAGGTTCTCTGCTTCTTATCGGGTTAAGTCTCTAAAACTTTTTTAAAAATAATTGGGATATTATGTTAATATGAGTGGTAGCAGGGATTTTGATAAATATAAAAGGAGCCCCCATGAAAAAAATCGCGCAATTTCTTTTATTTCTTTGTTTGTTCATAAGTTTACTAGGTCTAGTTTTTATCGTGATTATGACACAAAATGGCTTCACGGGTATTATCATTGCCCTCGGTATCAATGTGTTAATAATGGTTCTTCTAACTATCAGCATTTTTGGAATGATTACCGGGAAAATTAATTTTTTATATATTAAGAGCCGGATCGGGGCCCTTGGTTTGTTGCTTTTCTCCGTTATTTTTCTGTTATATATAAGCGGACTGGCGCTCGTTAACCTATTATTAGAAAAAGAAATATCCCAATCGAATTTGGGGTTTAAGGAAAAAACACTTGTGCTTGCTAATTTGTTTATTCCCCTTGGGTACGAGGATAATCTGCTTACCGAAAAAGTAGATGGTCTTACGATTAAATATCCTAAAGGTGGAGAAGGATCCATCCCAAATCTGCAAAGTTATTATCCTCAAGTAAAAGAAGAAGCGGATCAATTGTTTGGCCGAAAATTCTCCGATTCTTTTACCATTATCATTTATGAAAATAGAAAAATACCAACATTCAATTCAGGGTTTGAAAAATCAGTAGGATTTTTTCAAAATAACAATCAATCAATCCATATCCTGGGACCTAAACTAATCCAAGAATCAGAATTTGAACATACCTTTTATCATGAATATGCCCATTATCGAACCCACCAATTTTTAAGCAAAAATAATATTTCTATAAACAGTATTCCCGCATGGTTTCATGAGGGGATAGGTGAATTCTTTGGGTACTCGGATACCAATGTGGATATTGTTCCTGATGTGTTACTTGACTTAAAAAAACTTGATTCGAATGCAGACTTTCAACACGCAAGGCAAGGGAGTTATGATCCGTATCTCCAAAGCTATATAGCCGTTCGGGAACTTGTTCTAGGACATGGAACTAAAGTAATTCCAGAACTGTTGCTCGCAGCAAAAGATCATTCATTTTATGCCGCATTTCAAAAGGTTACAGGCAAAAGTTTTGAGGAGTTCCAAGGATCATTTATGGAAGAAAAGAAACGTGTTGATAGCTTAATAGAACAAGCTGCGGAAGCTGGAAAAAAGGGTGATTTCGCTACAGCTGAGACAATCTATTTGGATATTCTCCGAATCGATCCAAAAAATACTTTCGCTGCCGACTTCTTACTACATACCTATGTAAAGCAAGGCAAATTTGAAGAAGCAATCAAAACATTGGAAGTCGATAGAAAGGATTATCAACTGCATTTACTCTCCGAGTTATATCTTTTGTCCAACCCGCATAAATCATTAATTTATGCGGAAGAGGCAGAACAACTTGTAGCGAAAAATCAATCTTCAGGAGACTATGCAGCGAAATATGCAGAGGCTGTCCGAAAGATTAACTCTAACGATCCAATTGCGGGCTATGAATTATTATTTAAAGAGGACTTTATCAACTATAAAGAAATTCAAAATGAATTATATAAAATTCTAGCCGAAAAATATCCTGATGATATAAGAGTTCAAAAATTATTATAAGGAGTGTTGGGTTTTTCGGAAGAAAATAATGTTGGGGAGGCCGAAGTAAGCATGGCAAAATATGAAAAGACAATTATTGGTCAATTTGAGGAAGTGATTCATCATTTGGAACACGATATTGGTAATAGCGGAATAAGTATGAAATTAGTTGATGAAAGCAACTACACAATGGGAGACACGAAAGTTGCTGTTAGAGTTTATGATAAATATTTTATGAGGAATGGAAACAGAGCAAGTTTGAGCCTGACTGTAGTAGGTCAAAACAATAATATTTTTATTTCGGCCATTGGTGCCGGAGGGGGACAGGGTGTCTTCATAAATTTTAGTCTCGGTGCCGAGGCTGATATGGTGGGAATTGTGGAAAGAAGTGTAGAACAACGCAGTTCCTTTTAAAATGAAATAATCCGCAGCTTCTATTCGAAAACGGTACGGCTTCGTAGTCAAACGGCCGTACCATTTTTTTACTAAATGGAATTCTACTATTTGTTAATAACAGTTTGGGCATAGTCAATACTTAGCCTATTAGGACTGTATTTAATTAATAAAATTCCGAATACTATTTTGATGATACTATCGATGGCTCCAAAAACATAAAATGATACATTTGGTAATAAAAGCCCGAAACATGCATTTAAAGTGGTGAATATACCTAAAAATAAGGCGAATTTTCCATGAACAACGGTAAATGGAATAAAATGAAGCCCTACAAATAATAAAATGAGCATCCAGATTAAGCGGTAATCGCCCGAACTATTTAACACTGAACCAGTGATTCCACATGCTAAAGACACAAAGATTAATGCGAATTTAGAAGCCTTTTCTTGTTTCGGGGTGGAATTGCCAATTGCTAATTTTCGCCTTAAGCGAGAATTAAACATAATCCCTATTAAGCTAGCAATATAGCCTAGGATAAAAATTCCAACCTGCGGGAATTGATCATTCCCAAAGAAAGTAGATAAACCCATACTGAAACCAACTGCAATCAGAAATATGCCAAAGATACGTTGTCTTGGGTATGGATAATTCATATATTCACCTCACCATAATCGGAAGCAGGGGACGGTTCTCTGCTTCCTTTTCCATATTATTGCATTTTTTCAGTGGGAATTAAATAAATATTTCTGTTTTTGTAAGCTGAAAAAAAGTAACTCTTTAATTAAAAAGAATCATAAGAAATTCCTTACTAGGTTGATGCTGTGATAAAGAAATGTTTCCTACTCAAATGGATCGTTTAAAAAATATTTATTGGAATAACTGTAACATTTAAGTTGGTTAAACGTGTTACTGCCTCCGCTCATTAAACAATCTCATATTCTACGATATTGCGATCGATGACACGGGCGCCTTTGGCCTCCACGTATCTGCCACCGGCCGATGTGAAAACCGCCGCTGCAATGATTTGCTCCATCGCCTGCTTGACGGCTGCTTCGTCAATTGGTTCCTTCGGATTGTCCAAGGAAAGGCGGGCGGTTTTGCCCAGCTCAGTGCCAAATTGCAATTCCAATGTTTTTGCCATGTTATTCACCTCCTTTGTGATGCCGGCCGCCGCTTTGACGGGTGGGCACCAGATTAATCATCGGCTTCAGAATTAAGCGGTGATTTCAGTGCTGTCGTTACGTTCTGTTTTGTTTAGCGGGTCGTTGCATAAAGAGGCAATCGCCTGCGATGCCTGGAATAACTGATCCACCGTCACATCCTTCATCACATTGCTAAACGTCTTGGATTTGTAGATTGGTTTGCCAAGGTCGTCCAACCCTGCTTCAAACACCAAGCGAAGCTTAGTGCCTTCTAATAATCCCTGTGCCATGAGTCCCTCACCTCCTCTCACCCTCTATATACAGTTTTTGGGGAGAAAAGGACAGGGTTGTATATTTTGGTTACATATTTTTGATGAGATGAGCCCAGGGGAAAGGCAGGAAAATGATTTATCTAATTATTAGAGGTAATAAGCTTGACGACTCGTTCACGTATCGTTATACGATAGGTGGGCAAAAAGAAAAAGAAAAAGAAAAAGAAAAACAACAAGAAGCTCTCTACGGATTCATGGCGTATTTTCTTTTTGGATGATAGGATTAGAGGTAGAAGGAATTTCCAGTTAACTTTATTGTATACAACATGAATTGTCATTATCTTATTGGTTGTTACTAATATCAAAAGAGAAAATTAACAACCTTCCTTAACGGCTGCATACCCAAAATTTAGGAGGAGATAGGCAAGTGGATAGAAGAATACAAGAATTAATTGAATTTACAAAGATAAAGTTTGGGTTAAGCAACTACTACTTACAACGTCATCGTCTTTATCGCAATGTTAACATCTTCAATGAAACCAGCTATACGCTTAGTATGGAGTGGTTTCCGAAGCATGAAACTGTACATGAGGATGATGACTCAAACCCTGAAGGTACAGCAAGTATTGAGATCAATGTGAATACCCGTAAGTTTGAGAGTGCTATATTTGTGTTGGGCAAGACCTATGCCAAAGATGGGATTACGTTTGCCAATCTGGATACAAAGGCAATAATAAAATGGATTGAACAAGAAACAGGATTGAAATATGGGAAACAATTTCAATTACATAAAGAGGAGGAAGGAGAACTTCAATTTATCGGATGCTATAATGGTGTTCCGTTTTCTCCTTCAGGGTCTATTGAAGTTAAATTTGATTTGGAAGGGAAGCTCACCTCTTTCTCTGCCTATGGCCAATTTCCTGTAAGAGAATGGATTAGGGAAGAAAACTATTCACTTTCCCTTGGAAAAATAGAACACATAGCTAGAGGACAATTGAAATTGCTTCATTTTCCTTCATTTGAACAGGAAAGATTAATTCCTATATATGCCTTGGAAGAGATCTATGTTGAAAATGATGGGGCATCAACGATTCCATTTGAAATCATTGCGGATGTAAATTCATATCTAAAAATCAACAAAACCATTCATTGGGATGAACCGTTAGATCGACCGTTTGACAGAAAAGAAATAAAATGGATGAAGGATATTTCGGAAGACCAGGCATTTTCTTTGGAACCATCACCCGATTCATCTCCCATCACAAAAGCAGAGCAGGAGAAATGTATAAGCGAAGTTAAAGACTTTTTACGCCAGGAATATCCAAATGATACAGGTAAATGGATGCTAAAAACACTTCATCGTGAAAAAGGATACATTCATGCTATTTTAAGAGCAAATAAACAAAGTCAGCATGTGTTTCAAAGGAAACTCATGATCATCATTGATGCAAAGACCCTTAGAGCGGTAAATTATATGGATAATAAGCCGATGCTGGAAATGTATGACCAATTCCAAGCTCCCGGCCCAATCATGATTTCGAAAGAAGAAGCATATGAAAAACTGAATGATCAGTTTGAACTAAATCCTTATTATGTTTATGACTTCGATAGAAAACAATATGTTTTGTGCGGAAAATTCGACTGCCAGTTTGGAGTGAATGCTTCAACCGGAGAAGTTGTAGCATTAAAGGATTTGTAGGTGAAATATGAATAATGGAAAATCTCATAAACTGAAAAAGTGGAGATCGAAATACGCTGCGTCCATCACGGCATTGGCTTGTTTGTATAGTGTAGTGGTAAGTTGGGGAGATAATTGGTTTTTTACCGTAATTTTGGCCTTAGGGGTTTTGATTTGTGGAACTGTAGGTTTTTTTGATATAAAGCGAGCCTTAAACAAACATATATAAGGAGGCGGAAAATATGAAACGAATGGGATTTGAACCACCAACAGAACATTATGATAGTCGAATTGAGGACATTGATGAGCAAATATGCAAGCTTATCAAGCAGCGGAAAGACCTTACAAACAATAATCCTGGTTTTCCAACCGAACAGCTTATCAACAAGTGGTCAAAAAAATATGATTTATATGAGCTCTTCTTAAATGGCGTTTTTGGCCATTTTTATAACGAGGAATTATTTAAACCTATTGTAGAGCCAGAAGGGTTTGTTAAAAATATTCCGATCTTAAAATCATTTGAAAAGGATGATTTATTTTACACGGTAACATTTGTCCGTCAATTCCAAAATGCCAGTGTGGTTCACCTTACGATTGATCGGGATGATTCCGATGAAAACCCGAGGGATTTTTTGGACCATAACTGGTTTAGCCTTACCGTGGACGATGGAGAAGGGACGGAATACGACTGCCGAAATGAAGGAGGAGGCGGCTCGGGAGGACATACCTCATTTACTTTTATTGTATCGCCGCCTTTACCAGACCACTTGTCTAAAACAAAATTAGTCTTTCAAGAAACTAAAACACCCTACAATACAAAGCTGACTGGTTTTGAATTCACCATAAAAATGGACAACTAATTTAAACAATGCTACTGGCGACACTCAAATTTTTGGAGAGAAATAATAATTTTTTTGTGGTTGAAAAAACAGTCAAAAACACGGGAAAACCACCCGAAGCCATCTGAACTGCACCCCAATTGTTAGACATACCACTAACAATTGGAGGTGCAGTTTTTATATGTCTAAATTTAACATAGAGGAAAAAATAGAAGCAGTTAATCGTTATCAACAAGGGGCGGAGGGGGTTAAATCTATTGCGAAATCCATTGGAGTTCATCATTCCGTTTTACTGAATTGGATTAAACAGTATGAAAATCATTGGGTAGATGCTTTTATAAAACCCTATACAACTTATTCAACAGAGTTTAAACTAGACGTACTGAATTATATAAAAGAGACAGGGACGTCTATAAGAGAAACTGCTGCAATCTTTAATATTGCAACACATAGTACCATTCAAAAATGGCAAAAGAGTTTTGAATCACACGGAATAGACGGCCTAAAACCAACTCAGAAGGGGCGTTCATCCATGAAAAAGGAAACAAACAAATCTCAACCAGCGGAAGGTTCTGAAGAAGCGTTACGTGCTGAAATTGAGCGTCTACGTATGGAGAATGCCTATTTAAAAAAGTTGAGAGCCTTAATTCAAAACAAGGAAAAATTACAGAACAAGACAAAGCGCAAGTAATATACGAATTAAGGCATAAATTTAAAATCATCGATTTAGTGAAGGTCGCTGGTATTGCGCGAAGTACGTATTATTACTGGATAAAACAAATGGATCGGCCAGATAAATATAAGGAAGTCAAAGAACTAATTAAGCATATTTTTGAGGAAAATCAAGAGCGATATGGATATCGTCGTATCACGTTGGAATTACATAATCGCGGTATAAAAATAAATCATAAAACAGTCCGCCGTCTGATGAACGAAATGGGATTAAAATGTCTCGTACGGATGAAAAAATATCGCTCATACCGTGGAAAAGTGGGTAAAATTGCGCCTAATATTTTGGAGCGTAATTTTGAGGCATCAAAGCCAAACGAGAAGTGGGTAACGGATGTGACGGAATTCCACTTACACGGGGAGAAGCTTTACTTATCCCCCATACTGGATTTATACAACGGGGAAATTATCGCTTATAACATAGAAAAACGCCCCGTTTATCAACTCGTTTCGAAAATGTTGGATAAAGCTCTTGAACGTTTAAATGAGGAAGATGCCCCTATCCTCCATTCCGATCAAGGTTGGCATTATCAAATGACGAAGTATCAACACGCATTAAAAAAACGAGGCATTGTACAAAGCATGTCACGTAAAGGAAATTGTTTAGATAACGCAGTCATGGAGAATTTCTTCGGCTTATTAAAGTCTGAATTACTCTACTTAAGAGAATTCGAGAGTATGGAGCATTTTAAACTAGAATTAGAGAAATATATTTATTACTATAATCACAAACGAATTAAGGTAAAATTAAAGGGCATGAGTCCGGTTCAATACCGAACTCATGCCCAGGCAGCTGCCTAGATTTATATGTCTAACTTTTTGGGTTCAGATCAATCGAAAGCAGGGTGGTTTTCTTAAATTATCCATATGGCTATTTTTCACTTTCACTCAATTGATAAAATGTCGTTGGAAACATGAAACCACGCATCGCGATACGGTTCTTGTCATTTTTCACTTCATAAATTTGCATACCGTCTTCAGTTTTTTCCAATTTGTCTGCCAAGCTCAAAGCGGTCATAGTCATCAGGGTCCATGAACTGTTCGGGTTCGGAAATAAATGTTTTTCCATTATAACTTAATTTCTGCAGTGCATATTCTGTCCCATTGATGATCGTGGAATCAAAGTTTCGATCTTCTTCGTAGGTGGGTAGATTGCGGCTGCAACCAATCAATAACAATACAATGGTAAGACTAAAAAATAAGTATTTTTTCATTTTATATCTTAATTCTTTTTCCGTTTCATAACGGCAATGACTTCTCTTGAGGTGCCTTGGCCAAAACTGGTATCAAAGCAAGAAATCAATTCCCAGCCTTTATTTCCGTACTCATTGAGTTCGTTTTCGAATTCGCCTTCATCCAGCTTTCCTCCGAAAAATCCGCCTGGTTTAAACTTGATTGATTTGTATTCCCATCTGTCCATCTGCTTCACCCACTTATTATGTATTACTCATATTTTACATATTTTTATACGTGACATAAACGGTTTTAGAATTTATTTGTTGAAAAATGGTAAATCAGGGTGTATTCTATATACATAGAAATTCTATATATATATTAATTCTACATAATAGGAGATTATTAATGAAAAGAATACCCCTTATTTTGATTACATCTGTAATGGTTCTAATGGTTTTCACCATTTTTTTTGAAAATACTTTTCCCCGGGGCTTTCATCATCTGATAACGAGGTCAACGGATTTAAGTCATGAGAATATTGAAGGCATTTATTTGGGGGGGTAATATTAAAAGCAAGAAGTTCACCAAAAAGTACGAGATACCTACGCAAAAAAGCCGCGATGTTGAAAAATACGATTACTATGTATTAAGGGATGGAGTAGAAATTGCTACTGATCAAGCCGGAAGGATCAGCCGATTCATCATTACCGATCAAGGGTTGCCAACAGCAAAAGGGATTCATATTGGCGATACAAGGGCGGATGTAATCAGGAAGTACGGAAAACACCATTATACACGCTCCGAACAAGGGTTCAATATTATTGGGTATGTAGATAAAAGGAAAAATATCTCTTTGGAGTTTTGGCTAACGGATGGAAAGTTGGAGTTTTATAGATTAGATGAAGAGTCGATGAAATAGCAGGGAGTTGCTTTGTTCCTTTGTTCTGTGAATTTTCTATCCATAGGAACAAGGATTTATCAAATGTTTAAAGAACTTATTTTAAAGAAAGATTAATTTACTCGGAGGCGATTTTAATGGCTGCAACTCAGGATATATTGCAATGGACTTTCATCTCTGAATGTCCGATTCCAAATGATGTGAATGGGCTATTGGTGGATGGGGAAGTGGCAATTGCTGCTTATAAAACAATCCGTGACAGTGCCATCTTCACGAACAAGAGGTTAATCGTAAGGGATGCTCAAGGATTAACAGGAAAAAAGGTTGAAATCTATTCGCTGCCATATTCATCCATCAATATGTGGTCAACCGAGAATGCAGGCAGTTTTCTTGATATAAATGCAGAGGTTGAATTGTGGACAAGGGCAGGCCACATAAAAGTCAATCTCAAAAAAGGTGTAGATATCCGAAAAATTGACAAACTCATTGCAAATGCAATTCTTTAAAGACACTCAGATTTGGAAGGTAAATCGCTAACACGTCAGAGTGGCTGATTTTCTCAAGAGTAGGGTCGCATAGAAAGTTTTTATGCGACCTCAAGTTATTTATTAGGCGATCGGCTAAATTAGAAAAGAGTAAGCTTATCCTATTTGGATCATAAAATATCTTATAATCTAGCATTTAATATGGTTTGCGATTTACCGTTTTGCACATCAGTTCATCTTTTCGCTTTTTTCCAGTAGTTGAATAATCTTGTTATTTTGCTGGATATGAATATCACCATTTCTCTTAATTTGATAAATCCACACCAAAAGAATAACAATTGCTACAGGTATTCCTAGTGTAAATAATAAGGACCAAATCCCCATAACACCCAACATCATAAATCCCTCCAAGGTTTTTCATAATTTTACCACTAAATTGGTGGCCAAAAAGGGATTCATATGAATTTTTCTTTAAATTATTAGAATAGAAACACTCCCACATTACCTGAGCGTTCATTTTTTACCTGATGGCCCCCGAACCATTTGGACAATTCTTGAATAAAATAACAAAAAGGGGTTGTTCAGATGACCATTACTTCTTTTCTCATGGCTGTCATTATAGCGTTCGTCATTGGGACTGTTGCGGAAAAGCTGTCACCGTTAAAAATGCCGGGCAGCTGGGCGGCGGCCATCTTTGCTGGTTTTGTCGGGGCATGGCTTGGTGAGTATCTGTTTGGAACGTTTGGACCGGCGATAGGGGGAGTTTCGTTATTGCCGGCTTTGCTCGGTGCCATCGTAGTTGTCATTATTGGCGGCATTATTACCAGGCTTTTTGATTAAATTTTTATATTTCAAAATTCGCCTCTTATAGGTTAAAGCAACAATTTTTTTGAAAAGGGCCCAAAGTATCTTAAGGTTTTATTAAGATTCCCCAACTAATATAAAGGCAGTAAAGCTTGAACTATTAAGTTTGGAGGAATTGGCGTGAAAAAGAATTATATAAAAATCGCCTTCATATTGCCTTGCATTGGCAGTGGGTCATGACGATTTGCAAAAAAGCATTTAAAACGAAGGAGGGTAAGGTCAGAAAGGGTGTCCTGGTTCCGGTTGTCCTATCACTCATCATTCTGGCAGGCGGAATTCAGTGGTTTACTTCAACTGCCTCTGCCAATCGCGGAGATTTCATGCCAAAACAAATGGAGCAAAGGTGGCAGTCCCCAACTAATGGGAACTCAGTATATCAGACGGATGTGAAACAAGGACGGCCTGATGGAGAGTTTAGTGGGGGGGAATTTCATAGGAGAGAGGGAATAGAGGGACATAGTCGCAGCAGCAACCCATTCCTTGTCATCCTTAACTATTTTGCCATCTGGGCTGTCATCATCGTTCCTGTTTATTATTTTGGAAAGCGCAAATTGAAGAACAAGCGGAAAATGGTTGCCGCAGATTCTCAAACTCTATAATGAAATGGCTGCCTTGTGAGTCTTTGGGTAAAAAAAAGTAACCGCTAATGTGGCGGTTACTATTATTTATGCATTCAACCAAGTATGTGACCAAGTTTCTATATTTTTCATTAAAGGTTCTAAGGCTTTGCCTTTTTCTGTTAAAGAATATTCAATACGAACCGGAGTTTCGGGGAAAACTTCGCGCTTCACAATTCCTTCGTTCTCTAAATCCTTCAGCCGTTCAGAAAGCACTCTCCCACTTACCCCAATGGAAGATTCAATATTGCAGAAACGCTGCGGGCCAGATAAAAGCTGATAAATAATCATGCCAGTCCATCTTTGGCTCAGTAACCCCATGGCTTTTTCAAATCTGGGACAAATCGACTTATCCATTGAAATCAACTCCTTACTTACTATTATAATCATATTTTTATAAAAATAAATTACTTTTTATATATTAATTACTTGACTTAAGTTTATTGTGATAATATACTAACTTACATAAAGTAACCAATTGATTAATAGTTGGTAACAGAGCATTTTGCTCCAATGTAAATATGGTAAGGTGGTGTGCATCATGGGTTTACTAGATAGATTATTTGGAAAAGAAACAAAGGAGGAAGAAACAATGACAACTGAAAAATTAAACATTGGGATTATTTTAGGAAGCACTCGTCAAGGACGTGTTAGCCCACAAGTTGCAGAATGGGTGAAAGGGATTGCCGATCAACGCGGCGATGCAAACTATGAAATCGTAGATATTGCAGATTTCAAACTTCCATTCTTAGGCACAACAGATGGATCAGAGCCTGGAATCGCTGCATGGAATGAAAAACTTGCTAATCTTGATGGATTCGTATTCATCGTTCAAGAATACAATCACAGTCTTTCCGCATCATTAAAAAATGCGCTTGATTTCGCTCGCGAAGCTTGGTACAACAAAGCTGCTGGCATTGTAAGCTACGGTTCAACCGGTGGAGCACGTGCTGCTGAACATTTACGTGGAATTTGCGCGGAATTAAAAATTGCCGACGTCCGCACACATCCAACTTTAAGCCTGTTTACTGATTTTGAAAATATGTCTGTATTTACACCACAAGAATTGCATAATGCTAATGTTAATGCGATGCTTGAAGAAGTAGTCGCATGGAGCGGTGCTTTAAAAACAGTAAGATAATAATGAATAATAAAAAGGAGCGGCTGCTAGTAGCAGTCGCTCCTTTTTATTAAACGGACCCGCGAATCGGTGAGCATTCATTTATAATAGCCCCACCATTTGCAGGCCATGAAGAATCCCATCCTCATCAACGGACTTTGTCACATATTTGGCCACTCTTTTCACTTCTTCCTGGCCATTTCCCATGGCCACACTATTATGGATGGTTGACAGCATATCCAAATCGTTTAGACCATCGCCAAAGGCAAATTGGCGTTCTGCAGGAAATCCGAGCCTTTCGACTAACTTGGCAATTCCCTTCGCCTTCGAGCCGCCCTTTGGAACTACATCGACTGAAACTGGATGCCACCTTATGAAATCAAAAGCATCAAACGCCTGTTCATATTGTTTCTCTTCTCCTTCCGGACAGAAGAGGAGCGTTTGATACAATTCGCGCCCTTTGTAATAATTTGGGTCGTGGGTCGGAAATTGCTTAATTTTTAATGTCGCAATACTTTCATTTATGTACGCATGCTCCGGAACATTTGCCTTCATATCCTCATGGTCCATAAATACCACTGGATGATTATTTTTTAAGGCCGCTTCGGTTAGTTTTTCAAGAGAAGAGATGTTTAGTGGATTGGTATATAACACCTCGCCGTTTAACACGACATACTGGCCGTTATAGCTGACAAAAGTATTGATTTCCAATTCCTTTCGCAAATCCTCATACATAAATGGGGCCCGGCCTGTAGCGATTGCAACGATATGTCCCATTTCCTTCAATTTAAAAATGGATTCTTTAGTGGAGGTGGGCAATTTTTTATCATGGTCAAGCAAGGTTCCATCTATATCAAAAAAAATCACGCTTTGGTTTGTCATCTCCATACCTGCCTTTTTTTAGATTTAATATTGGTGGTTACATCCCTGATAGTGTTAGTATCTCCTTGCAACCTGTTATCTAAGTGTAAATTATGAAACGCCTTTCATGTCAAATTTTATTTGACAAAATAGAGGATTGGCTGTACTATTATCTCATATTCAAGATATTTAAATTCAAACAAATTGGCGGGGGTGAGATAAAATGAAAAAAAAATGCACCAATTTGCCATTCCTTACATTAATGCAAACATCAAAAGCGATTCATGAGCGAATAAAGGAAGAGATTGCCAAAAACAATTTGAGTATTACAGACTTTTCCGTTTTAGAGGTACTTTATCATAAAGGGAAACAAACGATTCAACAAATTGGCAACAGCATCCTGATTTCAAGCGGCTCGATGACGTATGTGATCGACAAATTAGAAAAAAAAGGCCTGTTATTGCGTAATTCCTGTCTTGAAGACAGGCGAGTGATTCATATCACCTTGACCGACGCTGGTACCGATTTGATGAACAAATTGATGCCGAAACATCATGAGTTAGTGGACGAAATATTTAGCTCCTTAACCTCAGAAGAGGCAGGTGCCTTGGTGCAGCTTTTGGAAAAAGTAAGGAATGAAGTATAAAATTTTTTGAAGCTTATCTCGAATTCGAGATAAAATACGTTGATAAATGGTAAAGAATAAAGTAGAAAGGGAGTGCAAAATCATGAGCAAAAAAACAATGGGTATTCACCATATCACAGCAATCGTTGGCCATCCACAGGAGAATGTTGACTATTACGCCGGAGTTCTGGGGTTACGTTTAGTCAAACAAACTGTTAACTTTGATGATCCCGGTACTTATCATCTTTATTTCGGTAATGAAGGAGGAAAACCAGGAACAATTATTACCTTCTTTCCATGGCCGGGTGCTCGGCAAGGAATCATTGGAGACGGTCAGGTAGGAATCACTTCTTATGTTGTTCCTAAAGGTGCTTTTGAATTTTGGGAAAAAAGATTAGAAAAATTCAACGTTCCCTTTAAAAAAATTCAACGTTTTGGAGAAGTATTTCTGGGGTTTGATGACCCTCATGGCCTTCACTTGGAAATTGTCGAAAGAGAAGAAGGGGAAATCAATCCATGGACCTTCGGAGATGTAACCCCTGAGGTTGCTATCAAAGGTTTTGGTGGGGCAACGCTATTATCAGCTCAGCCAGAAAAAACGGCGGAGTTGCTGGAAAAAGTAATGGGGCTTGAATTAGTTGGTAAAGAAGGAGATTTCGCCCGTTTCCGTTCTTCCGGAGACATCGGAAATGTGATCGATCTTAAACTTACGCCAATCGGACGCGGGGCAATGGGCGTCGGAACCGTCCATCACATTGCATGGCGGGCCATTGATGATGAAGATCAATTGGATTGGCAGCAATATGTTGCCTCTAAAGGATACGGCGTCACGCCGGTTCGGGACAGAAATTATTTTAATGCGATATACTTTAGAGAACATGGTGAAATTTTATTTGAAATTGCCACCGATCCTCCAGGATTTGCCCATGATGAATCACAAGAAACAATGGGAGAAAAATTAATGCTGCCAGAGCAATATGAACAATATCGCGGGCAGATCCAACGAAGATTGCTGCCAATTGAAGTAAGAAAATTAGACTAAGGGGGCTGAATGTTTTGCTATCCATTGATCCTTCCTCGTTATCAGAAAGAGAAAATTACAAATTTCTGATCGGGAGCATTATCCCAAGACCTATTGCTTTCGTCACATCCAGCTCGAAAGCTGGCGTGTTAAACGGTGCACCATTTAGTTATTTTAATATCGTCTCATCCAATCCCCCGATGATTTCATTATCGGTCCAACGATCAGGCGGCATACAAAAGGATACAGCTAGAAACATTATAGAGTCCAAGGAATTTGTCATCCACATTGTAGATGAGCAGAATGTTGAAAAAATAAATAAAACGGCTGCCAGTCTTCCCGCTGACGAAAGTGAAATAGAATGGGCCAACTTAACTCCTGTTGAGAGCGTGAAGGTTGCTGTTCCGGGGATAATGGAAGCGAAAATTCGTATGGAGTGTGTATTGGAGCACTCCTTGGAATTGGGGGGGCTAGAGTCTCCTGGGTGTGATCTATTAATCGGGAAAGTGGTTCAATTTCATATTGAAAAGGACATTTATGAAAAGGGGAGAATTGACCCAAGGGGACTGGGCGCAGTAAGTCGATTGGCAGGAAATTATTATGCGAAAATTGGCGAGATGTTTGAAATCGAACGACCTAAATAGGGGTGATCAGAGATGGAACTGTTGGGTTTGCATCATGTGTCGATCTTAACAGGTAAAGCGGAACGAAACTATCAATTCTTTACAAAAATTCTCGGCATGCGGTTGGTGAAAAAAACGGTCAATCAAGATAACACAGAATCTTACCATCTTTTCTATGCAGACGCTGAGGGAACCCCGGGGACAGAGGTAACATTTTTTGATATCCCGGGACTTGGACATTCTTATCGGGGAACTTCGGATATTTCTACAGTATCACTGCGTGTGAAAAGTACGGATTCTTTGCATTTTTGGAGTGACCGGTTTGACCAATTTGGCATCCAGCACGGAGAAATTGAGAAGAGAGCAAATCGGGATTCTCTATCGTTCACGGATTTCGATGGCACCCGATTGATTTTGGTTGCGGATAATGGTGAACAAGGTGTACGGGCAGGGATTCCGTGGGAACAGGAAGAAATTCCTTCCGAACATGCCATCATTGGTTTGGGGCCTGTCACACTTACGGTGGGAATATCAGAACCTACGGTGGGCGTTCTTACTGAAGTCATGGGATTTCGCTATGTTGGCTCATATCCGTCACTCGAAGGGGATTTTCGAGATATTTTAGTTTATACGACAGGTGAAGGCGGAAGCGGGGCAGAGGTTCATATTGAAACAAGACCGGATCTGCCAAGAGCGAGATTAGGGCGCGGCGGGGTGCACCATGTTGCTTTCCGTGTGCCGAACGAAGAAGAATACAATCAATGGGCCGAACGATTAAAGGATAACCGTCTGCCGAATTCCGGCAAGGTTGACCGTTATTATTTTAAAGCCTTATATTTCAGAGAGCCAAACGGCATTTTGTTTGAATTATCAACCGATATGCCAGGTTTTGCAACAGATGAACCGATGGAAACGATGGGACAGAAATTGGCTTTACCGTCTTTTCTGGAGCCGCGTCGAAACGAGATTGAGGAAAAATTACGTCCATTAGACTTAAAATAAGGAAGGTGCTCGATAATGAAACACATTTTTAATAAGGGAAAAGACGCTACTCGGCCAACTTTACTATTGCTTCATGGCACTGGAGGAAATGAGCTCGACTTGTTGCCTCTTGCCGGAAGAATTGATGATGAAGCGAATGTATTGAGCGTGCGCGGAAATGTACTGGAAAATGGCATGCCAAGGTTCTTTCGTAGATTGGCTGAAGGAGTCTTTGATGAAGAGGATCTTATTTTTCGCACGAAAGAATTAAATGATTTTCTTAATGAAGCAGCCCAGAAGTACGGTTTTGACCGGGACAATATTATTGCTATTGGTTACTCAAATGGTGCGAATATCGCGGCAAGTTTATTGTTCCACTATCAAAATGCGTTAAAAGGTGCGATTCTCCATCATCCGATGGTACCGAGAAGGGGCGTGGAGCTGCCTGATTTGACCGACAAGTCGGTATTTATTGCTGCCGGGACGAATGATCCGATCTGCTCCCCAGCAGAATCGACCGAGCTCCAATCGTTGTTGGAAAAAGCGAATGCAAACGTGGAACTGCATTGGGAGAATCGTGGACATCAATTAACATTAGATGAAGTAGAGGCTGCGGCAGCATGGTATAAGAGGATAAATAGTTGAGCTAACCGAGATCATTCGGTTAGTTTTTTTGTACCGACATTTTATTCGTAACTCGAAAAAATATATTGCGAATACTTTCTAAATGGTACTAAAATGAGATAGTAAAATGATAGGGAGAAGGTTTCAGCATGTGGATTGCGGCGGCATTGGTCACGACCTTGAGCTTCGGGACGAATAATACCATCTTTAAATGGAGTACAAGCCGTGGCTTGTCAAAGGTACATTTACAGTTTTTCTTTTATTTTGTGGCATTTATGCTGACGCTAGGATATGGGTTTTCAGCAGGGGAACTACAGTTCACCCTCTATGCCCTCATCCTGGGAGGTTTGATTGGGATTTTAAATGCTAATGGCAATATTCAAATGTCCCGGGCGTTTGAAAATGGGCCGGCGAGCTTAACTTCACCGTTAATTGGTGCAAATACCATACTGCCGATTCTAGGGGCTGCGATTATTTTTCATGAACGAATCGACTTTATTCATTGGATTGGAATTGTGGTGATCCTTGGCTCTGCCATGATGATTCAGTATTCGCCGGGATCAACCCGTGGATCCAATTACGGACGTTGGATGTACCAGGTGCTTTTGGCGATCTTGTCCTTTGGCATCCTCGGTATTTTAATGAAAACAACGTCCTATTTACATATCAGTTCACTTAGTACATTAATTTCTATGTACGGAGTAGGAAGTGTTTATCTCGGAATCATCAGTTTGCGGGAAAGGGAAAACTGGCAGCGGTCGGAAATCAATATCGGTTCACTAGTCGGTTTGGTCAGCGTTATTGGGTACAGCAGCTATTTCTATGCGCTGCAAAAAGGAATCGCCAGTATTATCTTCCCGATCGTTAGCTTGAATTGCCTTGTGGTGATTTTAGCTGGGTGTTGGATTTTTAAGGAAAAATTAAAACGATACCAGCTTGTCGGGATCTTCTCTGCAATTGTTGGGATTATTTTTACAAAGATGTAACGGCTCGGGAACGGGCTGTTTTTTATTTTTTGGATCTAAAAGGTGGAAGTGTCCGAAGTTGAGGTAAGTTCGGACAATACGGCCTCAGAAATACGATTGTACTTCTGTTGATGATGATATTATCAGTAGTTTATTTGAAAATTTATCAATTATGAAAACATACTTTCACTCGTTTAATCGCCCAGAACAAGGGTTAGCTTATTAACCTTGATTAGACAATTGAAACATTTTCTCATAATTAAAGTCAAATATAATAAAGGGCGGTGAATACGGTGAAGAAATTGATCGTTCCATTATTGGGAGTAAGTTTATTGATATTGATAGTCGGCTGCGGAACAGGCAATAACCAAAGTGATCCCGGATTCTATAGCAAAGCTAATTTTAAGAAAAATGAGTACCAAAAGATTATCCACTCCAATAATCAATTGGGATTCGACTTACTGCCAAATTCCGAGCCTAATGGAGATGGCAACAAATTTATTTCTCCAACTAGCCTATTGATGGCGTTGTCCATGGTCTATAATGGAGCGGATGGGGTAACAAAAGAGGAAATGGGGAAGGTTCTTCATTTGGAAGGAATGGAGGCAGCCCAGCTCAATAAGGCCAATGCTTCCTTAATGGCCAAGCTTCAAAGCGACTCTAAGCAAAGTCAGTTGAATATTGCAAATTCGATTTGGCTAAACAAGCAATTTCACTTTCAGGATGATTTTTCCCAAAATAACCGCGATTATTTTACAGCAAAAATTCAAGAAATAGATGTTATGAATCCTGAAACTCCTACTATCATTAATGATTGGGTAAAGAAATCGACAAACGGAAAGATTGACAAAATAGTAGATAAGGAAATGGATCCTGACATAGTTGCCTTCCTAATTAATGCGATTTATTTTAAAGGAAATTGGATGCATGAATTTGATAAAAAGTTGACAGAAAAGCGAGTGTTCCATTTTGATACAGTAACATCGAAAGAGATTCCGCTTATGACTATTAACCGGAAATTTGCTTACCTGGAAAATGAGACATTTCAGGCTGTAACTCTCCCTTATGCTGATGGAAAAATGAGTATGGAAGTGTTTCTACCGAAGGAAAAAAACAGTTTAGAAGAATTCGGAAAACTGCTTACCACTGATAATTGGGAGAAATGGAATTCCGAATTCCAATCAAAAGAAGGAACAGTGCTGCTGCCGAAATTCCAGATGGAATATGAAACAGAATGGAAGGAAGCGCTGAAGAAGCTCGGTATGACAACTGCATTCGATCGTCGAGAAGCCAATTTTTCGAAAATGATTAAGGAAGACGATCCAGTATGGATTGAAAAGGTCAAACAAAAAACATTTATTGATGTGAATGAAGAAGGTTCAGAAGCGGCAGGGGTTACCTCAGTTGAAATGAAAACAGAGTCTGCACCCATAGGCATTGACCGTCCATTTCGTATGGAAGTCAATCGCCCGTTTTTCATCGCCATCACAAATATTGAAACAGGCGCAATCTTGTTTATGGGGTCGATTTCCAACCCTCAATAGCTTTACGCGAATACTTTGAGGAAAATATTTCATTGTCTTTATGAAACATGTTTGAGATTCAATAAGCAGGTTATTATCGCATTGCTTAAAAAACTTCAAGGACCCTTAATCCTTGAAGTTTTACTTTTATCCCTTTTTCTCCAATAAAATCATACTTGTCTTTACAGTTTTTTGCTCCTGCTTTGCCATTTTAAAAATAATATCATTGAACGTCCTTTGTTTTGAAACAAAAATCGATAAGATCAATACAGCAACAACAGGAATCAACAAAGAACCGTACGCATAATTGGCACCGAAGTTTTCTGCGATGACACCGATGATGGGGGCGCCGATGGCGACAGAGGTCTGATTGACGGTTTGCCGCATTGCTGCCATCCGGCCATAGTATTCAGGGTCGGTGTATACTTGTTGAACGGTTTGCATCAGCACCCGCAGCCAAGAAGTTCCTAGTCCCAGCAATAAAACAGCACAAAACGATAATATTGGACTTTTTGCAAAGGTCAATAAACCTAGTCCTGTTACCGTTACATATAACGAAACCGCAGCGATAGATTGTTTAAATAAATTTAAAAACCAAATCGCCGAAAATCCAGCGATTATTGCCCCGATGGATACTGCACCTTCTAGCAGGCCGTACACTTTGCTAGAAACCGTTAAATACGCGCTTGCATACACAGGCAAAAGACTTGTGGAGGTATGGACGACTAGCTGTCCGACAAATAAAACGGAAAATAAGGAAATCATAAACGGGTTATTACGAATATATACCATGCCCTGAGCCATGTCCTTAAAACCGGAAAGATACCCTTTATTAACCTTAATGTCTGCCACTCTAACTTTACTATTTGTCAGCCAAGCACAGACGAGAGAAATGATGAAGGAACCAAAAACGGCCGCAGTGATTATATTTGCTGGTAATAGGGAGATGGCCACCCCGCCCATGGTTGTCCCAAGCAGCCCGCCTGTCGACACGGCGGCGCTCACTCTGCTAAAGACGCTTGCAAGCACTTGTTTTGAATAAAGTTCCGTAATAAACGCTTGCTGAGCTGTGCGAAACAGGGATGCAAAAGTCTGAACCAGCATATGGACTGTGATAATCAGCAACGGTTTTACGACATCCATCGTTAAGGCAGCTAACAGAAGGAAGATGGAAAACGTGATGATGCTAATGGAAATGACAGTTAATTTCTTCCGGTCCAGCCGGTCCACTAGAACCCCAAAAATTAGATTCAAAAACACACCAGGCAAAAACCCCAGCCCAACCAACAATCCTGTATAGGTGGCGTCCGACGTCATTTGATACAATAGCCATGCGACCGAAACAAAGTAAACGGAGCTCCCGAACGAAGAAAAATAGGAAGCGGCCAAAATCAGCCCAACTCGCTTATTTTTCATTGTAAACACCTCGCTTTTTCTCCATCATAATGGAAAAAAAGGAAAAGGAAGATAGAAAACATCAGCCGTGTTTTTTCTACCTTCCTGCTAAAAAGTCTCGCTCTTGTTCTTCTTCAAACCAGACAGAATGGAAATTAATCCAGCCTAGGTCGTCGATTTCCAAGTTTCTTAACGTATCGTCATGGATCATCTTTTGTTCAATGTGGTTAATAAAGACTAAATTCTGCTGGTTGACCAAATCTGTTCCGATTTTTTCCAGAACCTCTTCCGGTTTGCTAGTGGATAAATTTTCAATCTCCCTATCAACACGTTGATATAATTCACTTTTAAAAAAATGGCGGAAATGACTTTGTTCATTCCGGAAGAAATCAATGATATCCAAGTCGAGTGGCTCCCTGAAAATATTCCGATTCAACAAGACATCAGCTTTGGCAAGTGTGCCAGGCTGGTTGAGTTCCTCGAGCGGGACAATATTCACTTCTACCTTGATGCCTTCCTTTTCGCAGTGTTCTTTAATCCAGGCTGCATTTTTTTCATTCACAGCATTATGATAGGTATATAATTGGACATTATCGTCCTTGCTATAGTCGAGAGCAGCATGGAGATCCTCCATTTTCCTGCCATTCGAAAGGGACGGCAAAAAGCCATATGCAGGAATCATACTGTTGTCTGCGGCTTTTCCCCTTTCAATAATGAGCTTGATTGTTTTCCTAAAATCGGGACGGACATCTTTATGATCATTAAACAGTAGATAGCTGCAGCCAGTTTCCACCATTTTAGTTTGAACTAGTGAAGAAGAGTCGTCACCGTAAAGAAACGGGGAAAATTGCAGGTTGTGGCTGCGCAAATCGGTTAACAGTGACAAGGCTTCTTTTGACAAAATAATAAATTCAACCAAATCCAAAAAGGCCCGCTCCCGAAAATAATCCTTATTTACTTCCAATCTCGTAATCTTCTGATCACAGGCAGCGAGTTTGAACGGTCCTGTCCCAATCGGCAGGCTTTCAATCACCTCGTCTTGCAGATAAATGTCGGAAGGCAAAATCGCAAGATGAACCGATGACAAGTACAGTGGCAGCTGTTTATTTGGCCTGTTCAAATGAATCTCAATCGCTTGGTCATCGATGGGGATCATCCTTTTGATATCTTGAGTCAGCCAGCTGTAGGGAGACTTGACTGCTTTTACCCGATTCAGCGTAAATTCCACGTCTCCTGTAGTCAAAACCTTGCCGTGATGAAATCTGATATCCTTTTTTAAATAAAACCGCCATTTGGTAAAGTCTTCATTGCTATACCAGCGGTACGCCAGTCCAGGGGTGACTTCCTTCCGTTGGCGATGATATTCTGTAACTGTATTAATAATTTGGCTGGCGATGTGAATTTCGGCCCGTCGTTCAATAAATAACGGATCAAAAAAGGTGAGACTGCGATGAAAAGGAATCCTGAGTATATCCTTTTTTTCGTTACTGTCCTTGGACGAGGTATAGCCGATGGAGCGGGACAGCCGCTCAAGAACCAAATCCTTATAGGAGCTGCTTTCCAGCAGTTCGTTAAAGCGTAAAACACTATGAATATCACCTTCTTGCATATATTCATCAACGGTATCTTTAATTAATTCATCCAGTTGTTTTAATAGAGTAAGTTTTGAAGGATGCTTTCGGCCATTCCCGGAAACCCATTTAATCCAGCCTTCACTTTGAAGCTTGGATAGAATATTGCTTACATTGCGGCGGGTGCAAAAAAATACCTCTGATAATTGGTCCAAAGTAACGGGAAAAGGTTGGTTGACTTCCGCTGCCTCATCTAAACGATGCAAAAGAATATAATATTCAATCGGTTTCATGTTTTCCTCCGTACTTGGTAAGGTGATATATCCATTATAATCAATACGGAGAATGGCGGAAATGTAAAATCAATCAAATTATAAACAAAACCCAGCCTAATGTTGCAGCTGGGCTTTTATGTGTTTTCTTTTAGCTTGCAGTAAGCTTTATTTTTACAGACTCATCGCGCTTTGCCGCCTTTATCGACCGAAGCCGCAGTCTGTCTTCGCTTTGAAAATACGATTTTACCGATTCATTGATCAATGCGACGCCAATGGAGGTTGCGATAAAGAAGCCGATTGGCACCAAGACAATCCACGGATATGAATAAAGGTAGCTGATATCTCCGCCAATGACCCCAGACCATTCGTAGGAAACGGAGCGGGGTGGTGTCCCATCATCGCTAGGAGGGATGGTACCGCCGAAGAAAAGGCTCATAAATCCCAAATGGGCGAGAAGCGTTAAGGACTGGATAAACTGCTGACCAAATAATAGAATCCATTTTTCATAGACATGCGGAACGATATGTTTAAAAAAGATTCTGGCCTTACCAGCACCAAGTGTTCTGGCCACTTCAATAAAGGACTCCCGTTCCACAATCTTCATTTCATTCGCAAGATGGATGGTAAGATTGGGGACTGCAAGAAAAACGAGTACAATCGTTTCAAATGTGGCCCGCTCCCAAAAGGATGTATGAAACCCATCACCCGGTCTCCATAAAACACTAAACAAGATAAAATAGGCAATAATCGTTTGCGGTACGACCGAAAAGGGCTCAAAAATACTTTTCATACTATTGAAAAATGCCGGTTTTAATGAAAAAACAAACGAACTAATGATAATCGACAAAATCATTCGTAATAACGCGACAATGAGGACAATTCCAATTGTCCATTTTGCTCCTTCGACTAATAAATGGACTAAATCATACCCATACCTGTCAGAACCAAGGATGTACTCCGTAAAGGGTCGATACGGCGGTTTATCAAGGATTTTCCCGTTTTCATCTGTTTGAACCATGGTTTGTCGGATTTTCCCATCGTTTAATACTGTATTTAACATACTGGCAATCACCAGTGTGGATAAAAACAAAAAACTGATGAGGAACCGTTTTCTTTTAAATAGATAAATTAGCATTCTATGTATGTTCCTTTCTGCAGAATCCATTCTTAGACCTAAAAATTAGACGAACCAATGGTTAAAATAGTTGCAAGTTTTTAACATTTTTTTAAATTTTGGATATTTGATATTGTGTTTTCTTATTTGGACTAGAAAATATTTGTAACAATTTTTTCTGATGCCCGTCTAAAGTATGTTCAGAGTTGCAAAGGAACTGGGGGTGACATAAATGCAACTAACAAGGAATGAATGGAATCATCAGTTAGATCAAAATGACATGCTTGAAGAACTGATGTCAGAATATGGCGAGGAGTTAACCAGAACGGCCTATCTTTATCTAAAGGATTGGAGTTTAGCGGAGGATACGGTCCAGGAATCGTTTATAAAGTTATATAAAAACTTACATACCTTTCGTGGGGATGCCTCCATTAAAACATGGGTTTATAAAATTCTTACCAATACGTGCAAAGATGTTTTAAGAAGCGCAACCATGAAAAAGGTTGTTTTGGGCAATTTTTTCGATTTCAAAAACCAAACGGAAAAATCGGCAGAGTCAACCATATTGAACAATGAATCTGGCAGGGAGCTGGCCGGGGCAGTGCTTAAACTGCCATTGAAATATCGGGAGGTGATCATCCTATTTTACTATCAAAGTTTTTCAACAAAGGAAATAAGTCAGTTATTATCCATCACAGAGTCTACAGTCAGAGTTAGATTAAATAGAGGACGGGAAAAGCTTCGAAGTTTAATGAGGAGGGATTTTGATGAAGATTGAAAACGAACTTACTAATCTAAGAAAAACATTAAATGAAACTACTCTAAAAGGGAAGCATTTTACCGAATTTCACAAAAAGAGGATTAGAGAGGAAATCCAAAATCCATCGAAAAGACCAGGTAACATGAAAATGCTTTTTCCAAAGGTATTAACAAGTTTGGTATGCCTGATTTTTGTATTTACCTTAGGAACCTTTGTAAAGGATCACTTGGAAAGATCTGAACCGGAAGCAATGCTAGGTGAAAAAATATCAACAAGTGATGCTCCAACCAGTTTGGTTCCGCTCACCGGAAGCCACCAGTTGAAAATGGACAGATTGGACGAAAATTATCAAACAACAAGTTTTGAATTCATCATGCCAAAATGGTTGCCTGCCGGAATGGAACATGCCTCCGGGTTTGTCACACCCGAAAACGGCAAGGAAAATTCATGGAATGAGAAAGCTGAGAGCGGCGCACTTGACCGAAAACAGTTAACGATTACCGAGAATCCCGGAACGGATACAAATTTAGAGTCAACTGGGAAACAGGTGAGTATTGCCGGAGTCAATGGATGGGTATCGCAAACGAAGTTGGTGAGCGCAAATCCGGAATATCCGTTTGTCATCGATGTCCAGTTTTTTCATAAAAATACTACCTACATCCTGAAGGCATTTAACATACCGGAAGAGGATGTGCTGAAAATTGCTGAGAGCTTGATTGAGTAGGGGGATAGTAGGCCCGCGTTCCCGGTTAGGAAGGGGCTATGGTAGCGTAGACCCTATCTGCGTCTCGGAAGCCAAGTTAGCACAACTTAACTTGGCTTCATCTTTCCTTTAGTAGGGTACTATGCGATGTTCGATCGTCAATCTTCTTCGAAATGTTTGTTTTATATTCCAGATTTCCTTTATAGTTCAACTTAAATAAACACGAATAGAGTATATCCAGAACCAAATGGATCGAATTGTTCGTCGAATAGCTCGCAATTTTTGAAAACAGCTTTTCTCGGGTTGAGATGGAAAGCGTACAATCTGCAAATTCCTTCAGACTATTTTCCCCGATACTAGTAATGGCGATGATTGGTGTTTTGTTTGTCCGTAAAATCTCGGCAATTCGTAAAACTTCCGACGATTCACCAGAATAGGAAATTAGTATGGCCGTGTCAGTTGGTGAAGAATTAGAAGCCACATAAATCTGGTCTGCTGGCAGGTCCATCATTTCAACCCGGCGATTAATTCTAAGCATTTTATTTCTAAAATCATAAGCCATCAGGAGCGAATTGCTAATCCCGTATACGTTGATGACCCGCGCTTTATCCAAGAGGTCCACCGCTTTTTTTAAATCCTCGTTTTTTAAAAGAGAAATGGTATCTTGGATGGTTTCTGTTGCTAAATGCCCGATTTTGGAAGCAATCGTCAAAAACGAATCCTGCGCATCGAAAGGATAATTCGGGTCAATTTCGGTAAAGTGTCGATTTAAGTAATGCAGTTCCTCAAGATATTTTTCCTTCAATTCATTCCACCCGCTGAATCCAAGCTTTTTGGACAAGCGGACCACTGTGGAGGGCGATGTATACGTCGCGTTTGCTAGGTCTATCGTCGATAGCCTTTCGATATTTTCTTTTTCTTTTAAAATATATCTCGCCAGTATCTCTTCCGATTTGGATAAAGTGTCCAACGATTCCAGTTTATTTGAAATGATCATGATCCGTATAATCCCCTCTTTAAAAAGGTTTTTCAGTTTTTCTATTGAAATCCCCTGAAATATTAGAAACGCTTTCTAACTTTTGCGTAAAGTATTTTAATGTCGTCATTGATTTAATATTATTACATTAGAGTTTTTATCGCAAAAAGGAGCTTGATCGAATGTTCAAGTCTGTTCAAAAATTTCTCATTGTGCTAATCAGCATGACGCTTACAGGTATAGGCGCGAGTTTAGGCATAAAAGCAGCTGTTGGTGTCGGGGCATGGGATGCTTTAAGCTTAAGTGTATCCGGGGTCATTGATATGAAGGTCGGGACTTTTTCCATGATCATGAACATTAGCTGCGTCCTGCTTCAATTACTTCTCCTTAAAAAGGAATTTAAGATTAACCATATTGTTCAAATATTTGTGGCGGTCCTTTTAGGATTTGTCGTTAATTTCATGATTTATGAAGTTTATTCCAAGTTCACCATTGATAGCTATTGGATTAATGTTCTGCTCTTAATTTTATCCGTTATCATTTGTGCGGCGTCTATTTCCGTCATTATGGCGATTAATTTGGTTACATTTCCGTTGGAATCTGTTTGTATGATCATTTCCAAAAAAATCAATAAGAATTTTGGGTTCATCAGACAATTTGTCGACGTTTTATCGATCGTCATTGCCCTCGCAGTTTCATTTTTATTCAATGAAAGCATTACGGTTAGGGAAGGTACGATTATCGCCATGATCCTTTTCGGCCCCTTGTTAAATGTCTTTATGAAATTAATGATGCCTAAGTTAAAAAGTGCGAGATTAGTTGAATAGGAAACTTTAAGAATCCGCAAAAAAAGAGCTGAAAAATTTCAGCTCTTTTTTGGCATATCTTTTTCAATTGCCGATAATGCTAGCTTTTTAATCGTCATATCATCCATTGGCGGGTTGTGGAGGCCGGCGCGGACATCGCGATAATAACGCTGGAGTGGATTCGAACGCTGCAGACTTTTTGCCCCAACAATTCGCATCGCCTTATCAACAATGTTAATTGCCGAGTTCGTGACGGTATGCTTGACGACGCCAAGCTCATTTTCGATAAGACCCCGGCGGGATTCATCATCATAGGCTGCAGCGACACTATAGATGAGATGTCGGGCCCGAATCAATTCTAGATCGATTTCTCCTAGCAGCTGCTGCACATTTGGCAATTGGCTGATAGACCCGTTCAGGCTGTTTGGAGAATGATGATTCGAAAAATGGACGGCGTAATTACGGGCAGCCTGGGCGATGCCAAGGTAACACGCAGGGATATGCAGAACCCAGCCGTTGACTTTTCCTCCTCTTGGCCCATCGAGGCGTTCCACAAGCATGGAATCATCCACAGTCACCCCATCAAGAACAAGGTCATGGCTTCCTGTGCCCCGCATCGAAATGACATCCCATGTTTCTTCAATCGACAGTCCCTCTAAGTCCTTATGAAGCAAAAAGTGCCCCTGCATTTTCTCCTCCTCAATCCACGCCGAGGTTAGAAAGTAGGTTAACACAGGAGACATGGTAGTAAATGTTTTTCGGCCGGTCAGTACCCAAGCTCCATTCTTCCTGACAGCATTTGTCCCTGGCCGTCCGCCCCTTGTAGGACTCCCCGTTTGCGCTTCGCTGGCGGCCCGATTCACCAAAGCGCCGTTAAGGATTTCTGTTGCAAAAAAGTTTAATTGCTCCTCAGTCCATAATTTACTTTCAAAAATTTCCCCAACAACGCCTAGGTTCCAGCCGATTGAAAGCGCTGTGCTGCCGTCAAAGCTGGCCAGTGTTTCTTGAAGCATGACCATGTCATAGACCTTGAGGCTTTCACCGCCGAAATTTGCAGGGAGAGTCACGCTCGGATATCCCATATCGACCAATTCTTGAATATTTTCCTTTGGAAACATGGCCAACTCGTCAATTTCCGCAGCCCTATTTTTAAACTTTGCTTCTAATTTCCGTAATTTTTGCAGCCAATCTTTTTGCTTGTCTGATATGATAAATAAATCCAGCACAATAAACCACCTCTATTATTATCATGGAGAATGCAGGCGCCCCGGTCAATCATTTTGTATCTACGGCCTATAATATGGTTGGAAAGTAACATTCTTACAGTATAACTAGGCAATGTTGAGCCATAAACGGTATAATTATTTTTAAAAAGAAATGCTGGTTAGGGGGGAGAGCAATCATGGATCGTGTCCATCGTGAGATTATTTTGGAAGGAAGTTTCAACTTCCGTGACCTAGGGGGCTATCAAACACCTGAGGGGTACAGCGTGAAAAGAGGTCAGCTTTTTCGTTCGGGGAATTTAAGCAAATTGACGGAAAAGGACATGGAGCTTATCGGCCGGCTCAGCATTAGAAATATCTGTGATCTTCGCAGGGAGGATGAGATTGGGCGTTATCCGGATCCGATTTTTACTGATACCAGATGGAATCACATCCCAGTCAATCCCGATAGAAATGTCGTAAGTCAAGTTAGCGACCTGGGGGAAAATAGTCCTAACTTAAACGAACCCGGGGAGTTATTAATTTACTTGAACCGAAAAATGGTGAGCTATTCTGGGACATTTCGCAAGGTATTTGAGATTTTACTGGAGGAACCGCAGGCACCGATGCTGTTCCATTGCATGGCCGGGAAGGACCGGACAGGGGCTGTGGCAACGCTCATCCTCAGTGCGCTTGGGGTTTCACGCGATGCCATTGAGGAGGACTATTTGTATACGAACACCACATTAGACCGGATGAAGGCACATTTTGCAGGACTCGAGTCTTACAACCGCAAGCAGGTGGACCAGGCCGTGCTCGATGCCATGTTTGAGGCCCGACTCGAATACCTGCATGCCTTTTACGATGAAGTGGAAAAGGGATACGGAAGCATGGATTCCTATCTTAAAGAAGCGATCGGACTAACAGATCGAAATATTAGTAAATTGAAGGCTTATTTACTTGAGTAAAACGCGGGACGGTTCTTGTGTCTCAAAGAATGAGACACAAGAACCGTCCCGAATGTATCTACACCGATTTGTTGAAGGATTTGATTTTTCCGTCTGACCGTGGTTGGGGAATAAGGTTTTCGTCTCCGGGCATTAGTCTCCATCCTTTGTTTACGATGAACCGAAGCCATGTTCCCGGGATCCAGGAAGTGATCAGTGCTAACATAACAAGGATGGCGAAAAATTCTTGATTAATGATTCCCGCTGCATAGGCAACAGAGGAAAGGACAATTCCGGGACCACCGCGGTCATTAATCGCCACTCCCAAATTGAAACTGGTCAATGTATCCTGTTTCATGGCACGTGAGGTGAGGTAAACGGCCAATGTCTGCGTCAAGGTAGCAAACAGGAAGTAAGCAAGGAAGAATAGGGGGTTGAAGTGCCGGACAAGGTCTAGTTGCAATCCTACTGTTGCAAAATAGATTGGGATAAACCAAGAAAAAGAAATATTGCTGACCCCTTGCTCCAGACGTTCAGATACCGCTTTTGGTAAAGCCACTTTGGCAATAATTCCTGCAATTAGTGCTCCGAAAATCGTTTCGACATGAAGATTGCCTGCTAAAGAGGCAAGAATAAACATAATAAACAAAAAATATCCTAAGTTAGAGGAGCGAAATAATATATTTTGCTTAATAATGGTTAAGTGTTTAAATAAAAAATACCCGACAATAAAGGTCCCTACAATAAATCCGAACGATACTCCGATACTTTTTAAGGCTATGCCGGAGGAAAAACCAGCTCCATTACTGGCAATGGCAGTGGCAAAACCTAGCGCAACCCAGAGCAGAATATCATGAATTCCTGCACAGGCTATGACAATTTTTGCAAATCTTGTATGCATAATCCCCAGGTCATTGAAAATTTTGGAGATTACTGGTATTGAAGTGATTGCGATAGAAATGGCTATGACTATTTTCATCGCTAATGGATTATTAGCTGTTCCCAGATAGGGGGAAATATTAAACACATCAGCAGCAAACCAACCGACAATAAAAGCCGGAATTGTGGCACCAATTACTAAAGCTGATGTCATCTTTATATCATCCCGGTTAAATTTAGTTTGAAATTTTAGACCCGAACAGAACATTAACATTAATAAGCCCAATTGGTATAAAAGTCCAAATAATTTGTGTTCAGTCTCGAATCCAAGAAACAGCCATTTAAATGCATCAGGGAATAAGTGTCCCAGTAGCGTTGGCCCTAGAACTAAACCGGCAGCAACTTCTCCAATGACGCGAGGAATATAAATACGTTCAGCTAGATACCCTAATAAGTGAGCCATAGCAAGCAAACATCCCATTGCTAATAGAAAATGACTAATTTCAAAGCTGGTTAAACTAAACATTCCTTTTCAACTCCTTGTTCGATTAGTTTAAGGTATGCCGGAGTTGTCTAGCGGTAGTGGGCAAATCCAATAGACTTTCAAATATAGGTTGTTTCCCTACTAATCTTGAATGAAACGAACCCTCCCGATGGAGTGGTAATGATAATTGTTGAAAATTAACAACTGGTAGTCAGATCCGTTGGCGAGATGAAAAATATGATGAAATTCTTCATCGACATGGTCCCCGTATATGATGACACTATTAAGGTATTTAACCATCGTTCCCAGTTTGCTTATTTTTACAATGGAATATTTAATAGGCCATGAATGATTATGCGTGGATTGTGACCCAACAATGGCAACGGAGTTATTTTCAACGGAAAATTTGTCGCTTAAAAAAAATGGAGCCTCAATTCCAAGTCCCCAATGTATATACCCTTCTTCCAATTGCCTAGCTGGATGAAATCTTTTGTTCAGATACCAATCTTTTATTTTCTTTGGATTGAAGAAACGGGTTATCCCATCCTTTATCCCCCCTGTCCGATAGTCCTTCATACTACATAGTGTTCGATCGATACGTGAAATGTAACGGCTTTGTCCCAGTTTGTCTCTGTTATTCCCAAGATTTTTTTAGGGAGAAAAAGAGCCGCGAATAAGATAACTTTTATGGCACAAAATATAAAAAACTAAAAGGAGTGATAGTGATTGAAAAAGTTAATCTGTTTACTGGCCTTTCTGATTCCTTTCGGGTTTAGTGCCTATTTACAAGGGGGACTTGCCAAGGCTGAGCAACTTATGCAAAATTCCCAAATCTCAGAGAAACAAGCAAAAGAAATTGCTTTGGGTAAGGTGAAAGGGAAAGTAGTCTCAGTCAAGTTGGAAGAGGATGATGGAAGGAAACATTACGAGGTTATTGTCAAAAGCTCTGACGGTACATACGAGGTGGAAATAGACGCCAATACCGGTAAAGTACTGGAAGTAGAACGAGAAGGGTCTCGGGATGGCGATGACGGTGGACACGATGATGACCATGGACATGATGAAGATGGCCATGATGATGATGATGATGATGATGGCCATGATGATGACCGCTACGATGATTAAATAATGGGAAAAAGTTGCATGTCATTTGATATGCAACTTTACATATTTGTAAACAAGGAGAAAACCGATGATGAAAAAAATGGGATTCATTTTATTCTTGTTTCTTTTCTACATGGTACCTAAAGGAATTAGCTTTGCTGAAGTTCCCAAAACCTTGACCAAGGCCTTTACAGACAGGGATGAAGTTAAAGAAAAAGCCACTATCATAAGCGAAAAAAAAGCGGCTGCAAAAAAACAGCAAAAGAAAAAAGTAGTGGAACCAGAGCTAAAGCCTGAGAATTTGGATGATGATTTAGACTGTACAAAAGCTATTCAGTATACGGAAGAACAAAAGAAACACCTCGATCAAATCTATAACCGTATTTATCAGGATTATTATGAATTGATTGAAACGTATGCCTGGGCTGGGGCGTTAACAGATGAGCAAAAACTTGTTCGTCATCAAATGTTACGAAATTATATTCTAACCTTTGCAAAAAGAAATTATCAATGGTGCAGTGAATGGGAAGAAGATGAGTGGGAAGAGGAATGGTTTAATATTGACCGAGATTAGCGACAAACTTCCGTCGAACTGAAATTTGTAAGCAATTTTATAAAAGAAGAGAATATAGTAGTAGAAAAAAGAAGTGATGAGAATGGTATATATTGTGGTAGGTATGGGAGGAATCCTTGGTACATTGTTACGGTATTTTATGGACCAGATGCTTTTGAATTCTTCTCTTCCTCCTTCCTCGGGAATCCTGTTCGCCAATCTAATAGGCTGTTTTATGATTGGCTTTTTTTTATCGTTAAAGGTTGAGAGTATTTCTCCTATGATTCGAACTGGATTTGTTGCAGGCTTCATGGGTTCGTTTACTACTTTTTCTACATTTAGTGTGAAAGTTTTGGAACTTTTTCTCGATTGGGGTTTGAAAACCAGTTCCATTTACCTGCTGCTAACGATTACTGGCGGTTATTTGTTTGTTTCGCTCGGACATGCAGTGGCAAATAAAATGGAGAAAGGGTCCCGCTAACCTATGATGAAATTTCTTTTAATTATTGGAGCGGGTGGCTTTTGTGGAGCCATATCTCGCTATTATCTGAGTAATCTTTTTTCAAAGTGGACAATCCTTTCGATTCCAACCGCCACTTTTATAATCAATGTCCTGGGGTCCCTCGCTGCAGGATTTATTTATGGAAGAAATAATTTTACGAACGAACAACTAAGCTTTCTCACCATAGGTTTCTTGGCTTCATTCACCACCTTCTCCACTTTTAATTATGAACTGCTGCAACTAAACCGAAGTAATAAACACATCCGCTTCTTCCTATACGGCACCGCCATGTACCTAACCTGCATACTTGCCGCCTGCTGCGGGTATTCATGGGGAAAATGAACAGGGGACGGCCTACGTACTAAGTACAAGGGCCGTCCCTTACTTACTCCTAGTTCATCACCCATTTATCTTTCATAAATAGGATTCTTCCGATGATGAACAATACAATCATACAGATTAGATTGCTTGCGATGGTGATTAAGATGTGTTCGTAATCAATTACGCCAAATACCAATTCTTTTAAAAGACTGAATAGATTCATAATAGGAATCGCAAAATGCTTGAATGACAGTTCATTAATCCCGACACTTGAAAGAATCATCGCAGGGAACATGGCCAGCATCATCACAGGTGTGCTGTAGCTTTGCGCCTCTTTGACGGTCTTGCCAACCACGCTCGTCAGCATAAGGAGCGAAGCAGTAAACATGGCGTAAATAATCGAGATAAGAACCGCAATCGTTACAACGAGGGAGGCGTTGTCGCCAAAAGAAATGGATTTTTTAAGATTTTCCGTCAGGAATGTAATCTCAAGAGCGACGACCAGCAGCGTAACCATTCCGGTGACCGCACCGACAGTGGTAATGGTTAGCCATTTGGCCACCAATAAGGTTGAGCGGTTGACGGGTGTCATTAATAACGCTTCCATCGTCTTTTTCTCTTTTTCACCTGCAAACAGATCGGCTGCAGCAGGGCCAGCACCGACCCCAATCGCAATCGCCAGGATTAACGGAATCAACATGGCAAGCAAGCTGGCATTATTGTTTTCACCAGATACCTCATTTTGAACAATGTGGAAAGGTTCGACTAATTCCGGATTCGTCCCGTTCGTTTGCAATCGTTCAGAGATAATTGATTTTTCATAGGCGGCAAATGCATTCTGTACAAACGACATCAAATTGGAAGACTTTTGGCTGAAAGAGTCACCGACAATCTTAACGTCCACCTTTTCTCCGCCGGCAATTTTTTGATTAAAATCCGCATCCATCATCAATGCTGCTTGGGCCTCACCCTTTTTCAGCACTTTCTCCGGATTGGCCGTTTTAACGATTTCAATATTTTTAAAGCCTGCAAAAATGGCATCAGCGTCTTGTGCAACAGCGTTATTCACCGCAAGTTTATAGGATTCTTCTTCTCCGTCAGAAACCATTTTTTCATAAAAGAAAGTTAATCCAGTCATCATAATAACTGGCAAAAGTACGGTCAGCAGCAGTGTCCTGCGGTCGCGGAAGCAATCTTTTATTTCCTTTAAATAGATTTTAAGAAGCATAGTGTTCGTTCCCCCTTACAAGTTTACTCATGAAAATATAGTTCAAATCGCGGCTTCCTTCTGATTTATATAAGGTCTCAAGATCCCCTTGATAGACAAGCTCTCCTTTGTGCATCATCGCAACAGAATCACATAGCATCGACACTTCCTCCATGATATGGCTGGAAAAAATAATCGTTTTGCCGTCCCGCTTTAGCTGATGAACGAGCTGACGGAACACATTGGAGGAGGTAATATCGAGCCCTGTAGTTGGTTCATCAAACAAAATTATGTCCGGATTATGAATCAACGTCCTTGCAATGGCTACTTTTTGGCGCATCCCTTTTGAAAAACCAGAGACTTTACGGTTCAAATAATCTCTCATTCCAAACATTTTTGATAAGTCGTCTATTCGCACCTTTGTTTCATGCTTGCTTAAGCCGTATAGTCCGGAAAAATACTCGAGGTTTTCGCGGGCTGTCAGGCGGTCGTATAATCCTGTTTCGCCGCCAAATAGGACCCCAATTTTCTTCTTGACTTCATTTGGGTTTTTAATCGTATCATAACCGGCGACTGAGACCGCGCCATCTGTAGGTGTAAGCAATGTTGCGATTGTCCGGAGCAAGGTTGTTTTCCCGGCACCATTTTCACCTAGCAATCCGACCACTTGCCCCTCCTTAACGGAAAAAGATACATGCTTTAAAGCCGTTACATATTTGTTTTTATCTTTAAATTGTTTCGTGACGCCTTGAATTTCAATCATGTTTTTTCCACCTCTTCTGTTCGTTTATCTGTGTTTATCATACAAAGAAACTTTGTTGAAATCTGCAGTTATGTCGCGAATTGTCCGTTTTATGTCGCGAAAATGCCAAATCTTTCATTAAAGATGGTAAAATAAAGCAAGATTACGATTTGGAGCGGGTACTTATGAAGGTAGGTCTGGTTGATGATCGGGTTATTGACCTGGATAAATTAACGGGAATTATTGCGGCTATACCAGATTTAGAGATTGTTTTTTCCACCACTTCGGCGGAAGAGGCTTATGAGCAGATTAAGAAAGAAACGGTTGATTTGCTGATTGCCGATATTGAGATGCCGAATTTATCGGGCTATGAGCTGGCGGATATTATCCATTCACATGCTCTCGATATATCTGTGATTTTTGTGACCGGAAACAGCGGTTATGCCGTTCATGCTTTTGAGTTGAATGTCCATGATTACATCATGAAGCCTTATACAAAAGACCGTTTGATCCATTCAATTGAGCGGTTGAAGGAAAAATCAAAGTCGGCCGAGATTGCGGGGCGGCTATATTTAAAACAGAAAAACGATATCCATATTATTCAAAAGAAGGATATTATTTTTATCGAAAGATCCGGTCGTTCATCCACGATTTATACCAAGTCGGGTTCGATTAAAACGTATCAAACTCTTAATGAATTAGAAGGAGAGCTGCGAGAACGTGATTTTATCCGTTCGCATCGTTCGTTTATTATTAACATTCACTATGTAAAGAACTTTTCCCTGTACGCAAAAAATTCCTATATTGTAACTTTTGAGGGGATTGAAGAACAAGCGATGATTACAAAGGAAAAAGTGGACTTTTTACAAGAAAATTATTTTTAAAGGCGGGAAGATCTTGAAGTCGATTTTATATTGGATCATGGTGGTGGTGCTAGGGATCATTCATATCCAGGCTTTGCCGTGGAAAATACCTTTCTATGTGGGAGGTCTGGCATTCCTTTTCTATTCTTATCGAATAATCATTCTCCATTTAACCGTGTTAGGGTTTAGGTGGAATGGTCTGTTGTGGGGGATTCAGTTATTATTGCTTTTACTATACATACCGATGAAGCCCTCATGGATAAATCTCGTACCGTTTATCGTTTTTATCGCGATTGAAATTATTAGGGTGATGGTCGCCGGAAAGTTGGCTTCTTTGCAGTTATCGGTAAAACAACTGGAGGAGCAGGCAACCCAGTTAAATGAAACCTTCCGTGTTGTCCGCAGTGAGCGGCATGATTTCTTGAAGCATGTGAGCGCTGTTCATTTCATGCTTGAAAAAGGAGACGCGGCGGAGGCAAAAGCCTATTTGGACGATTTGGTCGATGACTACGAAGAAACCAACCTGTCCATCAAGGGAGAGCGGGGAAGTGTGGCGGGCGTTCTACATCAAATGTATAAGCGGGCTAAGGCAGCCGGGATTGAGATGGTTTACGATTTTGACCTGCCGCTGTCGACATTTCCTCTATCCGATCGACAGATGGTTGCCCTAATCGGAAATCTTTTGTCCAACAGTATTGAAGCTTGTGAGGAGTGGCAAAAGGAACGGAAAGAGCAGGCCGTGATTACCCTGCAATTTTATAAAAGAAGCGGCTTGTATCTGTTAATCTGTAAAAATAACAGCCTTCCCATCCCAACCGCCATCCTGGATGAGTTGTTCCACAGCTACGGAAAAACCACTAAAGGCGGGGAACACCAAGGACTGGGAACCAAAATGATTCATGACACGGTGAAAGCCTGCCAAGGATTTTTAGACTTTGTCTACAAAGACCAAGAATTTACAGTGAAAATAAAAATACCGGCCATCCAAAAGTGAAACAGGGAGTTTTTATTATTTCCTCGGCAATATTCGACCATTATCGATTGGAGTCAGGTGATGGAAATTGCATTTGGAATTTTTGATTGATAAACTGATTTTGTATTTCACCAATGAAAAGGAGATTCACAGATGATTAATAAGATTAGCAAAGTGACTGTGTATGTAAACGACCAAGAGAAGGCAAAGGATTTCTGGCTTAATAAAATGGGATTTGTTCTAAAAATGGACCAGCCTATGGGTCCGGATTTTTCATGGATAGAGGTCGGACCAAGCGAGAACGAATTTACCACTTTAGTGCTATATTCAAAGGCGGCAATGGAACAGCAACAACCATCTAAGGTTGCCCATCCATCTGTTCTTTTCAGTACAAATGATATCGAAGCAGCCTATGAAAAAATGAACCAAAATGGCGTCCAAGTAGGGGAAATGTTAAGACTGCCATTTGGCACGATGTTTTCATTCAAGGACCAAGACGGAAATGAGTATCTGTTAAGGGAAGATAAATAAGCAGGCATAGTCCTTTATATGACAAAAATTGCTGGTAGCCCTCTGGTTTTGTCCTTAAGCAGGGTGTATGAGGACAAAACCGGGAGGAGCCTTGCTAGATTTGTCATTATGGAGTGCTTATGAGAACAAAATCGAACTGCCTCACCACAAAGTACACCCCCTTTTTATACCCCAATTAAGTTATAAAGTTATTTTTCCAGCACTATATATTTTAAAAAGAAGATATATGATACTCTCAAACTATAAAACCTTAAGCAGAGGTTGTGCTCTAAATGAATAGGGACATAATGAAAGAGGCTTGCTATTGCCAGGCCGAATCCAAAGCGGCAGAATATTTTAAAGAACTTTATGACCAGGTCATCCAAAAAAGCTATATACCTGTATTGACACAGGACATCCAATTGTGGAAGCACAATCATATCCGCCATCCCCTCTTATCCTTCTTTGATAACAAAAAGGTGGTAAACCGCAAATCCAGAGGGTATCACACTTATATCCAATGGCTGGATTACAGGGGGAAACTGGATAATTATCTTGATCGAAGCATTTCCTATCTTTACATGCGAGACCTCGGCAAAGACCTAAACTCACCCGAAACAAAAAGCGAGATTGAGAGAGTCGTAAGCAATTTAAAAAATCAACTTACGACTGACTCAAAAAACTTGGACAAGTTCAGCATAGCCGGGTTGTACCGCTGGGGCCAAGAGGAGAACATTGAAACCACCGTTATCTGGCTGTTCAACAAATTAAAAAGGGTATCAGAAAATATCCCAGAGGGAATGGAGCCGGACCATGCCCAGCGAAAGCTGATCAAAATCATTGCCGGAGTCATCATGCATGTGCTCGATGAGATGGGCGATACTATCCCGCCTGAGGAACGAAGCCAAAAGCTCGACCAGGCAATCAGGCTCGGCTATGCCTATGGTCTGACCTATCCCTATATCGACGACCTTCTGGATTCAGATGTCCTAACAGCAAATGAAAAAAAGAAATACTCCCAGTTAATCCGGACCACGCTTATTACTGAATCCGTGCCGGAATTGGGGGAGTGGACGGGAGCAAACGCCAGCCTCATCGAGTTTATTCACGCAGAACTTCGCGAGGCCTTTGAATACATTAAGGTACAACAACAACCCGACACAAGAAAGCACTTTTTCGAGCAGGCTTATGTGTTTTTTCAATCACAGGAACTTGACCGTGAAAAAGAGCTCACCCATGAACATTACACCAATGAAGACCTTTACATTCCGATTATTTTAAAATCCGCCTCATCAAGGCTAATCGCCCGGTCGGTTATCGGCACGGCAGAGGACGAGGGCTTTCACAATCGAACCTTTTATTATGGCATTTACAACCAATTGGCAGACGATTTTGCCGACATGTTCAAGGACATGGAGGACAGTGCCGTCACACCGTATACCTATTACATGACATATCACAAGCAACGTCCGGACCTGATTAACCCGTTTGAGCTTTACTGGGCGGTGATTGCCAAATTAATTCACAACGTGTATAACTCCGACCCGAAGACCTGTGAAGTGATTCTTGACCGGGCTATCAACGGATTAAAACGAGCCAAGGAGCGGTTGGGAATACGGAAATATAAAGAAGTGATGGAACTGTTGACGGCCGGGATCGCCAACTTCAACCGCCTCGTCCAAAAAATGGTCGTACAGGCGGTTGATGTGGATTTTTTCGATAAACTGCTGCGCGATCATATGGTGACATCTTTACAAACCGATCGCCAGGAGCAGAAGGATTTCTTCGATAAAATTGAAACCGTCCGGGAACAAATCAACAATCACCTAAAAATTCCGAAAAGCAACCTGTTAGAGGACCCAATCGTGGCTGCCGCCAACACCAGTCTGGACGGCGATGGCAAACGGCTTCGGCCGATCATGACCTGGGTTATGGCCGTAGATGGATATGGATTGGACCCGTCAGCCATCGTTCCGCTCCTTCGCTCCTTGGAATATATGCATACAGCATCACTGATTTTCGATGACCTGCCTTCACAGGATAACGCGTCCATGAGAAGGGGGCGGCCAACACTGCACGTATCATATAATGAAGCAATAGCGGAATTAACCGGCCTGTTTTTGACCCAGAAGGCGGTGGAGGAGCAGGCTTCACTTGAAAAATTCGACCCGAAGGCCGTGGTAAAATTGATTCAATATACGGCCCGGGCGACGGCGGATATGTGCAAGGGCCAGGCAATGGACTTGGATTCGAAAGGAAAGCAACTGTCTTTAGACCAGCTGAATCTAATCAGTTACTACAAAACCGGGATTGCCTTCGAAGCCTCGCTCATCATGCCGGCTATTCTCGCTCAGGCGCCAGAGCCGGAAAAGACCTCTTTGGAAAAATTCGCCCGCCACGCCGGAATTGCTTTTCAAATAAAGGATGACTTGCTTGATGTGGAAGGCGAGGCCAACCTGCTCGGAAAAGCTATTGGCAAGGATGAGGAAAACAGCAATTCGACATTCGTATCGGTGTTGGGGCCAGACGGTGCGAGAAAAGCAATGTGGGACCATTACTGCCTGGCCATCGAAGTGTTGGAGGAAATCCCGCACAATACCTCGTTTCTCAAACATTTAATGAATTACATTGTTCACCGGGATCATTGATGAAAGGATGGTTTTATAACTATCCTTTTATTTTTTTCAAAGTAACGCTTGTCCTTTAACGCATAGATGTGTTAAAATCTGAATATTATTAATTTTCTTAAATAAAATCAGGGGGACAGGGATGAAAAAGAGTTTAGCTGTAATTGTAATCGGAATGTTATTGCTGCTTTCCTCGTGTGGCGGAGGAAGTATGGAAGCAGGCGGAGAGAAACAAGAAAAAACGGTGAAAGTGGGCATTACCCAGATTGTCGAGCATCCGTCGCTTGATGCCGCCAGAGAAGGATTTATCGCTGCTTTAAAGGATGCTGGCTATGAAGAGGGAAAAAACCTAAAGCTTGATTACCAAAACGCCCAAGGTGACATGAACAACAATGCATCGATTGCACAAAAATTGGTTGCCGACAAGAATGATTTGATTTTGGCGATTGCCACCGCAAGTGCTCAGTCGGTGGTAAAATCAACAAAAGAGATTCCCATCCTGTTCACCGCCATTACAGACCCTGTTGGAGCGCAGCTCGTCCAAAGCATTGAGAAGCCGGGCGGTAACGTAACCGGCACATCCGATACACATCCGGATGCGATTAAAAACACGATTGGCGCGATTAAAAAATTCATCCCAAATGCCAAGAAGGTTGGAATCATTTATAATAATGGCGAACCAAACTCTGTTGTGAATGTAAAAAACGCCAAGAAAGCCTTGGAAGCGGAGGGGCTGGAGCCAGTTGAAACGACAATTTCACAAAGTTCTGAAGTCAAGCAGGCGGCTGAATCATTGGTGGGACGCGCCGATGTTTTTTACATTCCAAAGGATAATACCGTTGTTTCCGCGCTTGAATCCGTGTTAACGGTGGCTAATGCCCAGGATATCCCGACTTTTGTCGGCGAGGGAGATTCCGTTAAACGAGGAGCATTCGCATCGTATGGCCTTGACTATCATGCTCTCGGTTACACGACCGGCAAAATGGCTGTGGATATTTTAAAAGGAAAGAAACCGGCTGAAATTCCAGTCGGCTACCCGGAAAAATTGAAGCTGTTCATTAACAAGAAGGCTGCTGCCGATCAAGGCATCACGTTAACAGACGAGATGCTGAAGGGCGCAAAGATAGTCGGGGAATAATGTAAAGCAATAACCTGCCAGTATCGTGGCGGGTTATTTTTCTGAGAAGGCAGTGCCTTCTGCATAATAAAACAGCTGGTGCGGACACTAAAAGGGGCTTCTTTTTATAAAAATGGAATATAATGAAACAAATGTGTGGTAATTTTCCATTGAAAAATCAACTTTCAAAATATATCCGCGAAAAAAAGGATATATCTGCGGAGAATGAAATATATCTGCGGAGATCAATTTATATCTGCGAAAAAATAATTATATCTGCGATAATCCCAATATATCCGCGTAACCCAAAACGGAGTGGATTGAAGCATTCAAAGAGGAGGACGGCAATGACAAAAAACATACCAAAACCTGGCTGGAATTTTGATAATAGTTATGCCCGGCTGCCGAAGGCTTTTTTTACCGACACGAAACCAACGCCAGTGAGCGAGCCGAACCTAGTCATCCTAAATGGCTCGCTAGCCGCGGCACTGGGGCTGAACGCAGAAGCATTGCAAACGGAGGACAGCCTCGCCGTGTTTGCCGGCAACATTATTCCCGATGGGGCTTCGCCGCTGGCGCAAGCCTATGCCGGCCACCAGTTTGGCCATTTTACAATGCTGGGAGACGGACGGGCCATTCTTCTTGGCGAGCAAATGACCCCTTCCGGCGAAAGGTTTGATATTCAACTCAAAGGGGCGGGGAGGACGCCATTTTCCCGCGGCGGCGACGGCCGGGCCGCGCTTGGGCCGATGCTGCGTGAGTACATCATCAGTGAGGCGATGCACGCACTCGGGATCCCGACCACGCGCAGTTTGGCGGTGGTGACAACCGGTGAACCGGTTTATCGAGAAACGACACTGCCCGGCGCGATTTTAACAAGAGTCGCCGCCAGCCATATCCGTGTCGGCACCTTCCAGTATGCTGCAGGGAAGGGTAATGTAGATGACCTACGGATACTAGCTGACTATACAATCGACCGCCATTATCCGGAAATTGAAAAAGATGACCACCGCTACCTTGCCCTGCTTCGCGAAGTCATCAAGCGGCAGGCTGCCTTGATTGCCAAATGGCAGCTAGTTGGTTTTATTCATGGTGTGATGAATACCGACAATATGGCAATTAGCGGCGAAAGTATTGATTATGGACCGTGCGCGTTTATGGATACGTACGACCCAGCGACCGTGTTCAGTTCAATTGACCGGGAAGGCCGGTATGCCTATGGGAATCAACCGCCTATTGGCGGCTGGAACCTGGCGCGATTCGCGGAAACCTTGCTTCCGCTGCTGCATGACAACGAGGAGCAGGCAGTAGAAATTGCCCAATATGAAATTTCAGACTATATGGGGCAGTACCGCTCAAATTGGCTCGAGGGGATGCGGGCAAAGTTGGGAATTTTTAATGAAGAGGCCGAGGATGGAGCGCTAATTGAAGATCTTCTCAACATGATGAAAATGCATCGTGCTGACTATACCAACACTTTTCGCGCCCTAACCATGTCAAAACAGGAAGACACAGCCATGTTTGGTACTCCGGAATTCACAAAGTGGTTTGAGCGCTGGCAGGCAAGGTTGGAGCGGCAGAAGCAATCAAAGAATGACGTTCAACAATTGATGCAGAACTCCAATCCTTCGGTGATCCCTCGCAACTACCGAGTGGAAGAAGCGTTAACAGCCGCTGTCGAGGAAGGTGACTTAACCGTGATGGAGAGATTGCTTAAAGTCCTGGCAACTCCATATGCTTACACTCCGGAACAGGAGGAGTACTGTACTCTGCCTGCCCAAACCAACCGGCCGTATAGGACTTTTTGTGGTACATGATAAAAATAGGCTCTGCTCCTGAAAAGAGGACAGAGCCTATTTTTTTACAAAAACTTATTACACGTCCACCGCATCAAACGATTTGTTGACTGCGCTCGCCTCTTCCGAACAATCTTTGCAAAATATTTTTTCAAAATGGTGGAAATCTTCTGATAGCTGTTATATAATTCTCTTAAATAAACTTAATTGTTATATAACAATTAAAAAGGAGGCTTCATAATTTGTATAAGGTAGACGCAATTGCACGGAGAATACTTGGTTGGAAGTTAAATAGGTGGGATAAATGGTTTGATTTTGAAAAGGGCATCTTCATCCACGAGCACGAGTTTCAGCCTGAGCATAATCTTGACCATGCGATGCTTATTGTCGAAAGGCTGAAAGAATACGGCTTCACCTATACCAACAAAGGGGCATCTGAGGTTTGCTTTAATGATGTAACCGGAACCGGGGAAACGTTGGCACAAGCGATTACGAATGCCGCCTACTCGATTATTGAACAAGGTTCGGAAGCGATGACCAGCAGGCTTTGGTCGAAACTGTGCTAATAAGAACAACATACAAAAAGGCCGTCTCATTGTTGACGGTCTTTTTCGGCTAAAGATTTATAGTTCTAAAGTCTAGTAATATTGACAATGCAGCGATAATATCGACAAGAACATGCAAATTTCCCCTATGAATTGGCGGCAAATGAAAAAAATGTTGTAATAAACTTCTTGTCATCCTTTCGCAATTACCGAAAAATAGTAAGTGCCGAAATTCTTAAGGGGGAAATTGAAAAATGATAAGAATTGGACTTATTGATGATAACATTCAATTAACAGAAGTAATGGACGAGTACCTCTCAACCCAAACCGATATGAAAATAGTTGGAATTGCCCACAATGGTTTTGATGGAATGGAACTAATTAAAAATGAAAATCCTGACATTGTGATCCTGGATTTGGTCATGCCTCACTCCGATGGTCTATCGTTACTAGAACAACTATATGAAGAAAATATTTATACAAAAGTATTGATGCTCACTGCGTTCGGCAAAGACGATATCATCAAAAAAGCGAGCGAATTGGGAGTATCGTATTTTCTGTTAAAGCCGTTTGAGCTTACCCAATTATCAGAAACGATCCGGACTATTTGCCATAAAAAGGACTCCTATATCCCAAGTGTGAAAGACAAGGGATTGAAACAGGACAAGCAGGATGACAACCTGGAAGTAAGGGTAACCGATGTGTTGCGGTCGGTGGGTATCCCGGCGAATTTAAAGGGGTATTTATTTTTGCGGGAAGCCATCCAAATGGTGTTCCATAATGTTGAAGTATTGGGAGGCGTCACAAAAATCATCTATCCAGCCATTGCCGAGAAATTTCATACGACGGCTAGCCGTGTTGAAAGAGCGATCAGACATGCCATCGAAGTCGGATGGAACCGTGGGAGTATCGAACAAATAGAGTTTGTATTTGGCAATACTGTCAGTCCATTAAAAGGAAAACCGACAAATGCAGAATTTATTGCCTTAATTTCTGATCATTTACGATTACATTCCGTTAGTTAATAAAAAACCGATGAAAAATAGATGCAGCATCCCTCGCTATGAATTGGATTGCTGCTTTCTATTTTTTATCAAGACCTTCATCAAGCTGATTATAAATAATAAGGGAATATAGCCAAAAAGAAAGATGAAGCCGTTATATCGGATCATATTAATCAAAAGCTTTGTATAATATATATCCTCCAATATACTGCTGTAAAAAAAGTAACAGCAAATGAAAAAGAACAAGACATAGGTCGGTTTAAGTTTTGGAAATGTCAGTTTGACAGTGCGGACCGCTGACCATAAATAAATGCAAATAACGGGAAGAATCACAAACAGCCAGGTAAAGATAAAAATAAACTCAAAGCGCTCCAAAAAAGGAAAAGCGATAATTTTGATCATGGTCAAGGTCGGCCACGTTAAAATCTTGAGTTTTCCTTGAGTAAAGAACATAAAAGTTACCAATGTAATGACCACGTACACAAGCGTTGTACATAATAATCCGAAATGTCCCCATTTAGTGGCCCGGGATCCATTCTTGATAAAAGGAAAATACACAAGGGCCGTTTCAAATCCAAAAAACATCGTGGCGGATGCTTTTGCTGAAATAAAGTACTCCGTTATTCCATGGTTAAAAATTGGCATGAGATACGAAACTTCCCGATAATGGAACAGGTATAGCGACGAAAGCATCAAAAATGACGGAATCACCACGCCCCAAAAGGAAATTCCAGCTAAAATTCGAAATCCTCCGGAAACAATATAATAGCTTAGCAAACATATGAGAAGAGCAAACTCCCAACTTGGAATTCCATCAAACACCCACACCTGGAGAAGTTCGATAAACGAGTGGGACACTAATAAACCAGCAACTAAAAAAGTAAAGGTCATAGCTAGATTAAGAAGCCCGCCAATCCATTTACCGAATGTATCGGTATGGAAGGATATGATATCTCCGTTGCTTGCATGTTTCATAATGTGTAACATCATGAAAAATATCAGGTTCAGACTAAGCCCGACAGCCAATACCGATACCCAGGCATCCTGTCCTGCTCCTTTACTGATTCTTGATTGAAAATTTAACACACTAATTCCTACCTGTGAGCCATGAATCAGGAAAAAGAGAAAATAAGGTGAAACCATTGAATTTTCTTTAACTGCTGATTGCACATTTATCACCTTGTCCACTTTTAGGATTCTAGCCCAGTATGAAGAAGTTCTACATTGACTTTTACATGGATTGGAAGTTTTGGGTATGTTTCATAAAATGTTTTTTCCTTCCAGTTCCTGTCTCGTGCCCTCACAATATTCCCAATCCCTAGAGGATCGACTTCATTTTTTTGCAAAGTTCTTAATAAGGTCTCAACCTCTTTTTTTATATCTTTTGCAACAATGGTTTCAAGTTTTTTTAAGTCACCTGAATTTGCAATGTCAATCCAGTCTGGATAGCTATTGGCTACCCACTTAAGATTTAAAGTTAGCTTTAAGTGCTGTGGATGATTATCGACCAATTCCCACCGGTTTTTACTCTTATAACCACTGACAGTTATTATTTCAGGCTTGCCGTTTTCCGTGGTTTTAATTTTATACATACCTTCCGTGTTTTTATTTTCCAATATCGAAAATATGAATGTCTGTTTCTCGTTTAACTGAAGTTTAAACTTGGCATCTTTGAAAATTCCAACCCCATCCAGCTTTATCCTGTCTTTCTCCACTGCAATCATTGGCAAGTAAGCATCCATTCCTTCGCCAAAAAAGTGGTTTAAAAAAACGTGCAGGTTCATTTCCGGCATGTTCTGGTGGATCATATTATGTTTCAATTGGTCAGCTAATGTGAGTTCCCCCCTTTTCTTAATGGCTTTAAGTGCTTCCTTGGCGGATTGTTCGGATACGACAATTTGAATATTTGTCCCAAGTTGGGGGGTAAGGATAAACCGCTTTACTTGCTGACTTGTATCTGTTTTCGCGAATTTTTTTCCAAACACAATAACCCTGATTTTGGACAGCTTAATTGGCATGATCGTATGTTGATCCATTCTCGCTGGAATCAATGGACCGATTGGGGCTTTCTCTTCAACGAATTGAATACTCGCATCGCCCCTGGATTTGGAGTGAATGGGATACAATGCGGTTCCAACCACATTCCCGTCTTTGTCCAAGTCAAATCCATACACATGGATAATACTTAATTGATCGATGATATTCGTTCTGGAACATCCGGCTAGACTGACAGAAAGAAGTAGCAACAGGAATAGGTATTGTTTATGGCCATTTTTTTTCATCGTCATCTTTCTTTCTCATGAATTTTATTCTGAATTCAATCCCTCTTCCGGGTCCTTGTTTGTTATTGGATTGAACCTTTTACGGCTAAGGGCTCTTAAAAATTTATTGCGTTTTTCTTTATGAAAATCGTTTTTTCTAATGAACGTATTGGATAAACCGCCTTTACGGTATGGAGACAACGGTAGCAAATAAGGACTTCCCAAAGATTTAAGACGAAGTAAATGGGTAACCAAGAAAATAACCCCGATATAGATGCCAAATCCCCCCCAAATCGCAGCTAGCAGAATAAACGGATAACGCAAAAGTCGGACCGTATTTGACATTTTGTAGATAGGGGTGGTAAAGGAAGATAATGCTCCCAATGCTACCAGAATCAATAAGATATTACTTGTTAACGCAGCTTGCACTGTTGCCTGACCAATTACAATACCACCGACAATACCTAGGGTTTGCCCGATTTTGGTCGGAAGCCGTGCCCCTGCTTCCCGGAGCAGTTCGATGGTGATTTCCAAAAATAGCACCTCTACTACTGGGGGAAATGGAACATTGGCTCTTGAAAAGATGATTGGCCCTAATAGGTCCTTCGGGACAATTTCAAAATGATAGGTAAGGATGGCTACATAAAACGAAGTGACAAAGATAGAAAATAACATACCAAAAATCCGAATGATTCTAAAAAAAGATGCCACCACCCAAGGAAGATAAAAGTCCTCAGGAGTGGAAAAAAAGTTCATAAGTGCTGCAGGTCCTATTAGGGCGTAACAGGAATTGTCTGTCAATATAACGACATTTCCTCTTATTAATGAGTAAATGGTTCTGTCTACCCTCTCTGTATTAATAAACAAAGGAAATGGTGTAGTGGAATAATCGGAAATCAATTCTTCCAACTGTGAATTATCGTATAAAACATCAATATCGAGGTCTTGAATCCGCTGCCTTGCCGTTTGTACATAATCAGGGTTGGTAACCCCGGATAAATGGGCGACAACCACTTTTGTTTTGGATCTTGTCCCCACTTCAAATTCCTCAAAGATAAGGTCGGATGTAATCAATTGACTTCTTAACAAATGAAGGTTGGTACTGAGGTCTTCGATAAAGCCAATTTTCGGGCCGATAACACTAAATTCATTTTCAGTTTCGTTAACTTCCCGTTTCCCTAGTCGTGGGTCGGATAAGCCAACTAAGGCACATTCTTGGAGGTTATTGTGTAGGTGGATTACCGCCGCTCCGTGATAAAGCCCTTTCTCTACTTCCTTTACATCCTGTGTAATTAGAATACTATCGATTGGAACAATGCTTTTTAAATCGGCAAGATTTTTAATTGATGCAAGCTTCTCTTTGAGATTCTTCAAAAATATACGATTGAATAGATCCATATCCACTAGTGTTTTATAATAACTAATTGAGAGAAAGGCGTTTTTTTCCACTGGTGAAAATGTTTCAAAGTCACTGGATTGTTTGGCCTTCTCTAGCAACTCAAGAATAGAGCTTTCTTTCGTTTCATAATTTATTTTGTTTAGTTGCTTTGGCCGCTTTCTAAAAAACATTAAACCACCAGACCCTAGTAAAAAAATACATACGTGTTCATTAGTATTAATCGGATGAAATGGAATTATGTACTAGTTGATGAGTGCAGAAAAGGCAGAAGTTTCAATTTCAGGTTTATTTTTTGTGGTTAGATCGGCCTAAAGGTGTAAAATAAGACTGTGCATATATACTATTGGGTAAATAGCAAAGGAGAAATGAACATGTGGGAAGATATTTTAGCCACCTATGCCTCGATGCTGGACTGGCATATGTGGGCAGACGTTCTTACCTCGCCAAAAGCATGGGGATTAATTCTATCATTGGCAGTACTGGAATGTATTTTATCTGCAGACAATGCGCTCGTACTGTCGGCATTTGTTAAGCCTCTGCCAAAGGAACAGCAAAAGAAAGCCCTCGTTTATGGTTTATGGGGCGCCTATTTATTCCGATTTATCTTTATTGGCTTGGGTACTTTTTTGATCAAACTATGGTTTATTAAATTAATTGGGGCTCTATATTTGCTCTGGCTTGCCATCAAATTCTTCATTGATAAATATGGCCGCAAAGAGGGAGGAGACGAGGAAACCATTCAAGCGCCAAAGGGTTGGCTGACGAAGACGTTTGGGTTCTTTTGGGCAACCGTTATCAGTGTGGAGCTAATGGATTTGGCGTTCTCCGTTGATAGTATCTTAACCGCCCTGGCCGTTTCTGACGAAGTTTGGGTCATCCTGCTCGGCGGCATGATCGGAATCCTGATGATGCGGGGCATCGCTACATTTTTTATCAGTTTGATGAACCGGGTGCCAGAGCTTGAAACAACGGCTTACGTATTGATTACTTTTATTGCGGTGAAAATGGGACTGACCCTGATCGATATCCATATTCCAAATGAAGTATTTATTGCAGTATTGGTGTTTGCCTTTGTTGCTACCTTTATTATTCATGCGATTCGAAAAAGGAGAGAGAGGTTTTCGCATTAACGGATAACCCATCATACATTGGAGAATTCTAATGATAAAAAAGGGGTGCGTAGCTGAGATGAATATATTTAAGGGCAATAATAGCGAGGAGAAGGAGCAGCTTCAAGATATCCTTAAAAATTCAATTGAAATAGAAGAAGACTTAATGAGGACATATTTGATCACTGCCGAACGGATCCATGATGATGATGAACTGAAGCAGCGGCTCGAAAATTTTGCCGAAGGAAATGCCAAGAGAACGAAGCAGCTTATCGATGAATTAAACGACGAAAAATGAAGGACTCCGGTTGGGGTCTTTTTTTTGGCTGTGCATTGGCTTTGGCCATTGATGATTCACCTCAGGAGAAATATTCTTATCCAATAGTTTTTACAAAAACAAGTAAAAACATATTCGTCTCGTGAAAAAACTGGAAATTTGAATGGTCAAAAATGACAGCATCCATTATTGTTACATTATAAGGAGTGGTATGGATGCGGAGTATCATCGGAATTATTTTTGATGTGATCGGTTGGACAGCGGTTGGAATCATTGCTTGGCAGATTTATAAAAAACAAGAAATAAAGCCTAAGATATGGAAGGTTATTATTATCATTTATATCGGTTTATTTTCGTTTTCGATTGATTGGCCGTTATTTGACCAAGTGATCAGAATCTCGATTTTGCCGCTCGGTGTCTGGATATTATTTTTACTAAGAGGAAGACTTCCACAGTGGCAGTCTTATCGGAAATATGCTTGGTTGGGATTTTTTGCGAACTTTATCTTTTTGGCTGCGGGGTTGCTGGCAATCGTGGGTAATCAGGCCGTATTTCCCCAAAATCAGCTCTTAACCTATTTGGCAAACGTAGAGCACGCAGCCATTATTGACACCCATCCTGCGGCAAAAAATCTCAGCTTTGATAAAGAAAACGCACCAAAGCTCCTGCTTAAAGGGAAGGAGAAGCCAGTCAGAAGCACCGATTGGTATGAGTTGTCAGATACTAGTGAGCGGTTCCCCTATCAGTTGATTGGCGCAAAGCCGAAGTTTGGCAGCAATCTATCAGCCATCATCTATGTTGAACAAGATGGCAAGGGACTGTTAATTCAAACGCCAAACCGGCAATATTATTTTCGCTTAGACGAGTCCCTCTTAAGGGAGGGAAACTAGGATGAGGAAAAAAATCATGCTTGCGGTTTTGGCTGTTATTGTCGTCCTGTCGGGGGCAATGGCATATTGGTTTTATTTTTCAAAACCTGCGAAGTTTCCGACAAATGAGCAGTTGATGAAACAAATGAATGAAATATTTCCCGAAGCCGCTGCCGAAACGATACAGGACACGGTTACTATTGATGAGCAACATAAAGTAGTTCCGTTTATAACCAAGGAGAACCGCTATGGCATCAGCTATTGGGTCTGGACCAAACATAAATGGAAGTCTGTTTATATTGATGATAACGGCGAGCCGCGGCTCTGGAAGATTAACAGGAAAGATGCTTCCAGCTATCACTTCGTTTGGAATATCCATCCTGATGATGGGGTAAGTACTGTGAAATTTTATTTGTTGAAGAATCGGAACTACCTATTTCAAGGTGGGGAACACTTTTATTTTCCAAAAATCCAGCTTGAGCAGGCTGTTTCTCTGGATAATAAATCGTATGGAGTTATGGGACTGCCTAAGGAATGGGTTGCAGTCGTTGGTTCTCTTGGAAAAATCGAGGCAGCAAGCCGGCAAGATTTATGGTTCCAACCCCTGTTCCCGGCAAGAGACTTATTTTTCGGCTGGTTACCTTTAAACGGTGAAAATGAGGAAACCTTCCCCGGCAACTCAGTGAACGGACAATCCTATTCAGATGGCGATGAAATGATTGATTTTGTCCCGTTTGTAAACAAATCGGAACTCGAGTAATAAGAGAAAATCGTTATGTTGTGATTGAAACCCGCTAAGCTTTCTTGTATGATATTGTTAACTTTTTTTCAGAATATTGAATCTCCCAAAAATGAAGCGGTTAGAAAAAATAATGGCTTTATGTTTTTTGATAAATTTTTATAAAAGGAGGAATAGGATGAGTGAGGCGTTAGTATTGCAATCGGACTTTGGCATTAGTGATGGGGCGGTAAGCGCGATGTATGGGGTTGCCTATTCAGTTAACCGCTCCATCCGGATATTTGATTTAACCCATGATATTCCTCCATATAGCATTTGGGAGGCATCCTACCGGCTCTTGCAGACGATCGCCTATTGGCCGAGCGGGACCGTATTTGTGTCAGTCGTCGACCCTGGTGTTGGCTCCGAGCGGCGCAGTATTGTCGTTAAAACAGTCGAGGGAAAATATATTATTACACCGGATAATGGCACATTGACGCACATCAAGCATTTTACCGGGATTGCCGAAGCACGGATTTTGGATGAAATGGCCAATCGTCTGCCGAACTCCGGTGAGTCGTATACATTCCATGGCCGGGACATTTATGCGTATACAGGTGCCCGTCTTGCCTCGGGTGTTATAACGTTTGAGGAAGTCGGGCCTCAGGTTGAGGCGCAGTCAGTGATCGATCTGCCGCTGCCCCATGCTTATATTCAAGATAAAACAATCATTGGAATTATTGAAGTCCTAGATGTTCGGTTTGGAAATTTATGGACTAATATTCATCGTAACCTTCTAAAAGATGCCGACATCCAATATGGAGACAGCCTGAAAGTAACCATTGGCAACGGCACGCGTCAGGTGTATGAAAACATTATGACATTTGGCCGCTCATTTGCCGACAGCATGGTAGGCGAACCGCTCGTTTATGTCAACTCATTAGACAATCTCGGCATCGCCATCAACCAAGGGTCCTTTGCCAGTGCCTACCATATCAGGTCCGGCGTCAATTGGACCATGACATTGAAAAAAGCGGAGAAGCAATATTTTTAATAAATGGTGTCTATAAATGGTGTCAGGCACCAATCGTGGACATTTGTCCGTGTGGGGCGGACAGGAATAGGTGGGTCCTTCTGTTTAGAAGGGCCTATTTTTATGAACGGAGTTAAAAGATAATGCTTTGTTACTATATGGAGTGAAAAATAATCCATAGTTTTTAGTATATACATGGAATGATTTTCTAGTAAAATATATTTAGATAGTAGAAATATTCGAAATATTGATATTTAGCAAGTTTCCATATAGGAAAGGAGTTTTTCATAGTAATGAAGACGGGCGAAGGGATCCTCAATGAATTGGGTAGTCAACATCATGTGAGCCAGTTAGCCTCAATCGGTCAAATTGCAGCAGGCATTGCCCACGAAGTTAGAAATCCATTGACAGCAGTAAAAGGTTTTTTGCAGCTTCTTCAACAAGATCAAAAACAGGAATACGTCGAGATTGCGCATTCGGAGCTCGACAATGCTTTGAAGACACTTAACAATCTTCTCCAAGTATCCAAACCTGATTTGGAGGATGAAGAATTTCAGAGTATTTATTTATCAGTAGAACTGGAATCAATCATTAATCTATTTCAAGATAAAATGTATGAAATAAAGGTAATAACTGACTTCAAGGATACAGATTCGGCCATCTACGGCAGAAAAACTCAGTTTAAAAAAGCTTTCTTTAATTTGATTAAAAATGCCATAGAGGCCATGAATGGTGTGGGAACGCTAACACTGACACATTGTGTGGTCGGCCAAGAGGTAATGGTAACAATCAAGGATACTGGAATGGGGATACCAGAGGAAAAACTATCACTTTTGGGCACGCCTTTTTTTACGACAAAGGATGAGGGGACAGGAATGGGGCTTGCTCAAGTTTTTTCGGTCATTTACCAGCACGGAGGAAATATTACTATTGATAGCAGGGAAAATCAAGGAACGAAGTTTACAATTAGAGTACCACGGCACCACAATAAATCACACCGTGGAGTGAGAAACTTGAATGTCCTATATGAGGAAACCTATACAATTAAAGAATTTTTCCTGGAAAATCAAAAATTATTTGAAGACCGATTGCTAACTGAGGCGACCAATGTAAGAGACAAAATCGAAGAGATACATAATATTGGAAGTATTAATCTATTAAACAATGCCCATAGGCTTGTATTGTATGTAGTTGAGGGCAGGGAACATGAATTAATCTCGTTTGCGAAGCAGGAGGGACGGGCCTGGGCACGCCATTCATTGACTCTTGCCTTCAAACTGGAATGGATTCAGGCTATTAGAAGGACGCTATGGGATTTCTTATATAACTTTTACAAATTAAAAAACGTGGAAATCGACCGTGTTGCCTTTTACTCTATGGAAAAAAGTATCAATGAATTAATTGACCAATTTCTTACCTATTTCTTTATCAACTACACCAAATATAAGGACGAGGAGCTCGATAAGCAAAGACTGCTTGTTGAAAACCTGTCTGTTCCCATTATTCCAATTAATTCAGATATTTGCATTTTGCCGCTGATTGGAGCGATTGACGAAATCCGAATTAAAACAATCCAAGATAAGGTGTTTGCCGAAATTGAGAACCGGCAGATTCAAACATTAATCATTGACCTTTCCGGTGTTGCCTCAATGGGACAAGTGGGCGCAGATAACTTCATACAGATCATTGATGGTTTAACGATGATGGGCTGCACCACAATCCTGACGGGGATGCGTGCAGAAATAGTCAAAAAACTGATTGCCCAGGGAAATCAATTACTCAAAAGAGCTGTCTTTAAAGGAACACTGCAGCTGGCATTGAATGATGTTGTCTTTAAGAAAGAATCACTCGAATCAATCATAGAGAAATAAGGGGTGGTATATGTCCGCCCTTTTTTTGGTGCCATTTTTTTGTTGTCATTTTTGGTGTCAGGCACCAGCCGTGGACATTTGTGCACGTAGGGTGGACAATCAACATCATCTTTATTTGTCCCCCCTTCATATGCTGCCAGCTGATATTTTCAGATATAATAAAGAAAAAAGGTTGTGGGGGAATTGGCGGTGCTGGTTGCTGGGCAGAGGGATATGCAGATGATGGACAGGTATACGATGGAAAAGCTGGGCCTTCCGGGAATTGTGTTGATGGAAAATGCGGGGGCGCGGGTGGTAGAGGAAATTCTCGCTAGTTTCTCAAACCAAACGCCGAGGGTTCTGGTGCTTGCAGGAGGGGGAAATAATGGCGGTGATGGCTTTGTTATTGCCCGCAGGCTGATTGACTTAGGGGTGGAGGCACAGATCCTTTTGCTGGCGGACCCAACGCGTATCAGTGGGGATGCAAAGATCCATTACGATGTTTACATAAATCGGAAGCTGCCCATCTTTTATTTACATGAACTCTCAATGAAAGAAGTAAATCCAAGACTGGAATGGGCAGATGTTATTGTTGATGCCCTTTTGGGGACTGGGGTAAACGGACCAGTGCGGGAACCACTCAGCCGAGTGATTTCGCTCGTCAACGAATACAAAGGCAATAAACTCATCCTTTCAGTCGACATCCCTTCTGGTGTCAGCAGCGATACGGGGAATGTCGATGGAGTCGCCATAAAAGCGGACAAAACGATCACCTTTGTTTTTCCGAAAAAGGGGTTCTTTTTCAACCAGGGTCCCAGCTATATCGGAGAGTGGAAGGCAGTCGATATATCTGTGCCTCCAGCCGTAGCGGCAAACTTGGGGCTTAACCTGCCGCAATTGATTACCGAGGATGCTGTGAAAAATTCTATTCCTAAAAGGCCCGCCACTGGTCATAAAGGAACGTTCGGCCATGTACTAGTCGTTGGCGGTTCCCGGCCTTATGTTGGGGCTCCTATCTATTCAGCAAAAGCAGCGCTCCATTCCGGTGCAGGATTGGTGACATTGGCAGTGCCTGAAGGGATATATCCAATGGCAGCGGCCCAATGTTCAGAGGCGTTGTTTTTGCCATTGCCAGAAGAAAATGGTCATATTGCCGCAAGGGCGATCGTTCAAATTTCATCTGCACTCCCGCAATTTGATTGTGTGGCGGTTGGGCCGGGGCTTGGCAGGTTCCCGGGCGGTGAAAAGTGGCTCAAACAATTGCTGTACGCTTTGACTGGTCAAGCACTTATCATCGATGCTGATGCCCTTTATTTGATTCGAAATGACCTGGGTTTACTAAAGGGGTATAATGGCCAAGTAATACTAACTCCACACCCTGGTGAAATGTCCAGATTGGTGAATAAAACAGTTAGTGATATAGAAGCGGACCGATTGGGAATTGCCGCAACCTTTGCAAAGGAAAACAATATCTACTTGGTGTTAAAAGGTCATCGCACCGTGATTGCAGGGCCGGACGGTGAGGTTTATATAAATCCGTACGGCCATGATGCACTAGGCAAAGGCGGCAGCGGCGATGTTCTGACCGGGCTAATCGCCTCCTTCCTTGCTCAAGGCTCCTCACCGATGAATGCAGCCATCTCGGCAAGCTACTTGCATGCCCGGGCAGGTGAAGAAAAAGCCAAAACATTGTCAAACTACGGGGTTATGCCCTTAGATATCATAGATGGAGTGAAAGAACTGTTAAAAGAGTCCTTCTGATTTGGTAGGACTCTTTTTAAGCTTATCCCTGTGTGTTTTTTTCCAAAAATGGCTCATACTACTACGGGTGATGAAAATGGGATGCCAATCAAATGATGAATTAAAAGTGTTTGTCGATGAAGCAAGAACAGTAACAAAACACGGAAAGGTCGCCAATTACATACCTGCCCTAGGAAAGGCGGATCCGGACGATTTATCGATTGCCGTGCACTATCCAAATGGAAAGTGTTTTTCTGCAGGTGATATTGAGGTCAAAATTACCCTGCAAAGCATTTCCAAAGTTATTGCCCTGGCATTGGTTTTAATGGACCGCGGCCGGGACGAAGTTTTTAAGCGAGTAGGGATGGAGCCTACCGGCGACCCATTCAATTCAATTGCAAAATTGGAAACCATGGCCCCCGCGAAACCGCTGAATCCAATGATTAATGCCGGTGCGTTGGTAGTAACCCATTTAATAAAAGGGGGAACGGTCGATGAGCGCTTTGGAAGGCTGGTGGATTTTGTCCGAGGATTAGCGGGTGACTCGGCGATTAGTTTTAGTGAAGAAGTGGCCCGTTCCGAATTGGAAACAGCCAATTTAAACAGGTCCTTATGTTATTTTTTAAAGCAGCATCAAATCATTGAAGAAGACGTGGAGCACCTGTTGGATTTATACACCAAGCAGTGTGCGATTGAAATGGACTGTCTCGGGCTGGCGCGGATTGGCCTTGTGTTTGCGTTGAACGGCATGGACCCAGAAAGCGGTAAGCAAATCATGCCGGTGGATGTGGCCAGAATTTGCAAAACGTTTATGGTGACTTGCGGGATGTATAATGCATCCGGTGAATTCGCCATTAAAGTCGGCATTCCGGCAAAAAGCGGTGTATCCGGAGGGATTATGGGAGCGGTCCCGGGGAAAGCCGGCATCGGCATTTTCGGCCCTGCGCTAGACGAAAAAGGCAACAGCATTGCTGGCATCAAGCTGTTGGAGCTTTTATCGAAACATTATAAGTTGAGCATGTTTTAACGGAGCAGCCAAATGTCTATAGGCTGCTCTTTCCGTTTCTAATGGAAAAACATGCTATAATAGAACCGAATTTCAAATGTAAACACCTTTCTGCCAAACTATCAAACAATTACTTATAAAAGCGAACAAGTAAACCTGAATATACTGGAGACCTGCTTGACACACGGTATCAACAATCCCGAAGTATTTCATAATGGTTAACAAAACTTGAACATAAGAAAGAGGAGATCACTGTGAAAAAATTTGGAGTAATCGGACTCGGCGATATTGCCCAAAAGGCGTACTTGCCGGTCTATAGCGCCATCAAAGATGTGGAATTTCATTTTTATACAAGAAATCAGGAGAAACTGAGGGGAATTGCGGATCAATATCGGTTTGAGCATATCCATTCAACTCTTGATGCGTTAATTAACAGCGGTATCACCGCAGCCTTTGTCCATTCTTCCACCGCCTCCCACGAGGACATTGTTGAGCTTCTGTTGAATCATAACATTCACGTGTTTGTTGACAAGCCGATCACTGACCATTATGAAGGGGCGAAGACGCTGGTCCAATTGGCGGAAGGAAAAGGCCTTATCCTGATGGCTGGGTTTAATCGCCGATATGCACCATCCTATAACCAATTGAAAGAGGTGGCGGACCCCAATCTTGTTTTAGTTCAGAAAAACCGCCATAATCTCCCAGGCGAGCCAAGAACGTTTATTTTCGATGACTTCATCCATGTGGTCGACACGATGCGATATTTGTTTCCGCATCCGGTGGACAATCTCCTTGTAAATGCTAGAATGGAGAACGGTTTGCTGTATCATGTCGTTATTCAATTTGTTGCAAAGACCGGTGAGACGGCCATCGGCATCATGAACCGGGATAATGGGACAACTGAAGAAATCGCCCAAGTCATGGGGCCGCTTGAGAAACGCACCGTCCACAATGTCTCGGAACTAGTCATTTCCAAAGGGATGGACACGATTGCAGCCCGGGGAAGTGACTGGGCACCAACCTTGGTGAAACGCGGATTTCAACAAATGGTCGCAGACTTTATTGGAGCGGTCAGAACCAATTCCAAACCGCAAATAACGGCACTCGATGCCCTTGAAACCCATGAAATTTGTGAGAAAATTATAAGCATGCTGCCGCGGAGTTAATACTCTAAAAATGTGCGGGAATTGTAAAATCTCTTCCATTATTATGAAGTTTTTCATGCTATCGTTAAGATAGGCTGGAGAATCGGAAGGGGGTTTTACATCATGGGTGCTCGCTTAATTGAACCAAACACAGGTCCAAATATTCAAAAGGAAAAAGAAATTGTCAAAGAGATGATAGGGATTTTTTGCCAGAAAAACCATAAGCATGTAAATGGGATCCGTTCAAATGGGTTATGCAAGGACTGCCAGGACTTAAAACACTATGCCCATATGAGACTAACGTTCTGTCGCTTTGGCGAGGGTAAAACAGCCTGTTCCAACTGTAAAGTCCACTGCTACAAATCAAAATACCGTGAGAAAATGAAGGATGTCATGCGCTACTCGGGGCCGTGGATGATGCTTTATCATCCGGTCTATGCTGTCAAGCATTTGTTGAACGGCAAGTTTAAATAAGGAAAAAGGTGCCTATCTCCCGGGAGACAGCACCTTTTTTAAAAGGATAGGCACTTCAGAGCGCCTTTTGTCATTCTTAGTTTGCTTTAGCCAAGCGTTCTTCCACTTTATTCTCTTCGTCATCACCAAGCATTTTCACAAGCTTCTTGGAAAGTGCGAGCAGTACTAATCCGAGGACGATAACGGCAATACCAATCACGGAAAATACTTCAAAGTAGCCCATGCTTGAAGTAAACGCACCTAATTGTCCGGCAAGGATATTCGCTACAAAGGAGCTTGCCATCCAAACTGCCATTAATAAAGAAGCGAATTTTACTGGTGCATATTTGCTGACAAATGAAAGTCCAACCGGTGATAAGAACAGCTCACCAATCGTATGGAGCAGATAGGTGAAAATGATAAACATGACATTTGCTTTTGTGACAATATTATTTTCATCGCTGCCCGTTTGCATGATGGCAAATAATAAGACGATAAAACCTGTACCTAATAGCATCATCCCAATCGCCATTTTTGTCGGAACTGGAAGGTCCCCTCGCTTTGTATTTGAAAGTTTCACCCAAAGCATGGAAACAATAGGTGCCAACAAGATGATAAATAACGGGTTAACCGCTTGGAACCAAGAGGTTGGGATTTCCCAGCCAAACAGGGTACGGTCAACGAATTTGTCTGTATAAATGCTTAATGCGCCGCCGGCTTGTTCAAATCCTGCCCAGAAGAAGACGACAAACGCTGCCAAGATAAAGATAACTGTGGTTCTATTTTTTTCAACTTTGGAAAGTGTGTGGTTCTGTGTCGCACCGGTTCCAGTAACCTGTGGTTTTCCAACTGGTTTTTTGCCAATATCCCCTAAGAAACGATTGCCAAGTACGTTAAATAAAATTTGTCCAATGATCATACCAATAGCGGATGCAAGGAATCCGTATTTATAACCATACTGGATCACACCGTTTGTCGTTACAGCAAACCATTTATCCGTAATTGCACCGATTACTAACGGGGCAAAGAATGCTCCGGTGTTAATCCCCATATAGAAGATGGTAAATGCAGCATCGCGGCGTTTGTCTTTTGCACCATAAAGCTCACCGACAATCGTTGAAATATTTGGTTTAAAGAATCCATTCCCGATAATCAGCAATCCGAGGCCGATATAGACGGCCGTAAAGCTTTGATTAGAAAACAGGACGATGTTCCCGAGGGCCATTGTAATACCGCCGATGGTGATCGCAAGTCTTTGACCCAAATATCTGTCAGACAGATAACCGCCGATTAATGGTGTAAAGTAAACTGCCCCGGTAAAAAATCCATATAGCATCAGGGCCGTGCTTTCCTTCATGCCCAATCCGCCGCTAATCAATGATTTTGTTAGATAGAGAACGAGGATCGCCCTCATTCCATAGTAGCTGAAACGTTCCCACATTTCTGTCATAAATAACAGGTACAACCCAGGGGGGTGCTTTTTGGATTGGTTTGTCTTCAGTGTTGCATCCATATTCTTTCCTCCTCGTTGGAGATTTATATTTTAGTATAATTATCTTAATTTAAAAATTATTAAATCGTCAATAAAATATCGAGAAGAACCAAGATTGAAAAGATTCATAATAGGTGTGAAATTAAGGGAAGACTTAGAAGAATGGGGATTTACCTTAGCCGCATTGGAATACATCTGTATTGCATCCAACATTTACTATATCAGAATATCTTTTTCGAGAAAAATAAAAGAGGCTGTGAACCAGCCTCTTTTTTCGGAAAAATTTTAGCGAATGCCTTTCATGTAGCCCTGAATCTTTGGTGCAAGCATTAATAGGATTACTCCTAGTACTAAGGATGCACCGCCGATAATGCCGAAGTAAGCCATTTCGGTTTCAGGAGTATAGAATTTAACAATCTGTGCGTTAATCGCTTGAGCGGCTGCACTTGATAAGAACCATAAGCTCATGGTTTGTGCTGAAAAGGCAGCTGGAGCAAGCTTCGTTGTAGCAGATAGTCCGACTGGTGATAAGCACAATTCCCCAAGCACAACAATTAAATAGCTTAGCACTAACCATAATGGGTTAACTAATGAATCTGTTCCGCCAAAGTATGCAGGGAGCAGAATAACGATAAAAGATAATCCAGCGAACAATAATGCTAATGAAAACTTTTGCGGAATGGTCGGTTCATTTTTCCCAAGCTTCATCCAAAGCCATGCAAAAACTGGCGCTAACGCGATGATGAATAATGGGTTAAGTGATTGGAACCACGCTGGAGAAATCTTGATTCCTGCAAAATTTAATTGTGTCCGTGTATCGGCATAGCTAGCAAGAATCGTTGAGCCCTGCTCTTGAATCGCCCAGAACATAACAGAGGCGATGAACAGTGGAATATAAGCAATTAAACGAGACCGTTCCACGGATGTTGTTTTCTTGCTGCGATACATCACGACAAAATATAAAGTTGGAATCAAGATACCAAGAATACCGATCAAGTTGACAAAAGTTCCAAATGTTAGGTAACCGGTTAAAACAGCGATGGTGACAAGAATCGCCAAGACGATTACAGCTACACCAATATACGTAAATACTTTTTTCTTTTCAGACGGTGAGAGCGGATTGGCAACTGTCGTACCCGCAAGACCAAGATTTTTTTTCTTGGTTAAAACAAACACGATTAATCCGACGAACATTCCGACTGCAGCTACACCAAAGCCTAAATGGAAGCTGGTGTACATAAGCTTTCCCACGATTAATGGCGAAAGGAAGCCACCAAGGTTAATCCCCATGTAAAAAATACTAAAACCGGCATCACGACGATTATCGTTATCAGCGTACAAATCACCGACAACGGTGGAAACGTTTGGTTTCAGGAGTCCAGTCCCAAGGACGATTAATACCATTGAAATGAAGAACAAAGTAACTGTGCCAGGAATCGCCAGGGCAATATGGCCAAGCATGATTAAAATACCGCCATAGAATACAGCCTTTGAAGTACCGAAAACCCGGTCTGCCAGCCAGCCGCCGATAATTCCGGACATGTAAACGAGTGATCCGTAAATCGACATGATTGAAAGGGCAAGGGTCTTATCCATGCCAAGGCCACCCTTGGATACCTCATAATACATATAGAATACAAGGATTGCTCTCATCCCATAATAAGAGAAACGCTCCCAGAATTCAGTAAAGAACAGTGTGGATAGACCTTTTGGATGTCCGAAAAATCCCTTCTGAGGTACACTGTCCACAATTGTCTGCTTATCCAAATTTGCCATAAAGTTACCTCCCTTTTATTATTCTATAATACTTTTATTGTTTAGAATCGTCAAAAATTTTTTACTGGAAACCAATTCGCAGTAATGGAGAATCCTTGATGTTATCGTGTTTTTGGTATTGCTTTGGGGAAAAGAAAGTTATTTTAAAATAGTAGGTAAATTCAAATATTTCACACAAAAGGGCTCTTGGACGGGGCATTTAAAGTAATCCGTTAATCACGTTGCTTTGACCAAGCTGGTCCTCTGGAATGATGATGGAACGGCATTGGCTGCTTTTTAAATAACTGTATATAATTTGCGCTTCGTCCAAGTCATCTCTTGTAACTAGTAGGTGTGGTTCATTTTGTTTGAAACAATGAGCTATTTGGGCTGCCATTTCTGAAAAATTATCTTGTTCGCGGCGGTATTTTTTTGAGAAAAGAACTTTATTCCCTTTGATTAAAAAGAACTTAAAGGCCGTTTCATCCAAGTCCTCGATAACAGCGATATTTTGGTTTGCTTCGGTAAACTCAATGACCCGCTCTTTATATAAAAGGAAGTTGAGAACCTCCAGATTATCTCTAATTTTTGCGGCAGTTTTAAAATCATATTGTTGGGCGGCAGTTTGCATTTTTTGTTCTATTTCTTCAAAAATACTGGTATCAGTACCATCGAAAATGGCAATGATTCTATCCATGATTCTGTTGTATTCATCTAATGCGGGCCCGCCAAGGCAGACGCCGATGCATAGGCCAATGGCGTAGTTCAAACAAGGTGTTTTTTTGTTTGAACTTTTGCAGCAGTTGATTTTAAAGATATCCTTTATGCCTTGAATCGCTTTTTCCACGGTGTATTTGTTGACGAATGGACCGAAATGAAGAGTTCCATCTATTGGCGTGTCTGTCAGAGCGAGCCTGCGCATCCCATTATCCATCATTACCGTTATATAGGTATAGGACTTGGGATTTTTCATTTTTCGATTAAAATACGGCTTTATTTCCTTGATTAATTGACATTCAAGCATAAACGCTTCAAATTCAGTGTCAGTGTTGATGGTATCGATATCGTGTATTGTGTTTATCAGCTTTTTAATCTTCGGCGAGTGGCCCTTTGACTGATAAAAGTACGACTGCACCCGTTTCTTCAGATTTTTGGCTTTCCCGACATAAATAATCGTATGGTGGCGATCCTTCATGAGATAAACGCCGGGAGATGTGGGGAGAATTTTTACCTTTTCCTTTAGATCCATTTTTGGCCCACTCCCTTCTTAGCTATTCTAGTTTAGCATATCAGTCTATATGGCAGGGAGTTCGTTATTACCCTTATGTTAGATTGCAGAGTTGATTTGACCGTGAAGGTGGAATGGAAGGTGTCTGCGGTATAAAATGGGGATTAATTTACCCGAGAAGGGGTGTCATCGATAAAAAAAGTAGGGTTTATTTTACCCGTGAAGGAGTTTGAGGAGTGTCATCGGTAAAAAAGCCCGGCATCACATTAAATTATGATTCCGAGCCCTAAAGGAAAATTACTCTTTTAATATAAAATAACGATACTTAGTATTTCCGATTGATTCACAGTTTTGTTATAAAATTCTTCTAATCGTCTTTCGAGATACCATTCCGCCACACCACTCATGAAGCAGACTTGTTGTTATCTTTATCTCCGGAAAAAGCATAATCAACTCCCGTACACTTCGCAAAACGGCGGCGTCCACGGCTTCTTCAGCACCGCAATCCGCACACACAATTTTATCCCCCTTTTAAAGATGGTTTATGGAACGAGGAACTCATGATACCCTTTCGGAGCCCTTCGAAACCCAAAGAATTGGAACGGTGAATTGGTTCTTTATGCGCATGGGTATCGTGGGCAGGGGTTGGAGTTAACGGTAAGCAATCCAACGAATTTGCGTGAGCACTTAATCAAAAACGGCTATGCCTGGGCAGCCTCGAGTTATAGCACGAATGGATATGATGTGGCGCAAGGGGTTAAAGACACTCACTCGTTAGGAACTTTCTTTAATGGTAAAGTAGGAAAGCCAAAAAGGGTATATATAACGGGCCATTCCATGGGCGGCCATGTTACCGCTGTTCTTGCTGAGCAGTATCCGAAGGCCTATGACGGCGCGTTCCCAATGTGCAGGGTGACCGGTGATACAGAGCTGTTTGATTATTTTGGAAGCTATAATTTTGTTGCACAGGCACTTGTTGGCATCGAAAAAGAAAAGCAACAATTCCCGGCAAGTTCCACCTATGCAACGGAGACAGTCCCGACTATTATGGCAAAAATGGAATTCCAAAATGGAATCTCAAATCAAAACATTTTATATAACAAACTAAAAGCTGTTACCGAGAATATGTCTGGCGGGGATCGCCCATTATTTGACGTAGCTTTCGAAAACTATAAGAGTTTCTTGCTTGGTCAACATACCACAGCTCCTGGCTACGGTGTGGCGCCTGGTAATATAGTCAATACAGCTGACATGGTTTACCAGTTGGATAATGACCCAGCATTATCCCCTGAAGAAAAGGAATTAAATGAGTCCGTCATTCGTGTTGCAGCTGATCCTTCATCGAAACAGCAAGGGTTAACAGGGGTACCAAAGGTGACTGGTAATATTAAAATTCCAGTACTTGCTATGCACAATATTGGTGACCTGTTTGTTCCATTCAGTATGGAGCAAATCTATGGCGAAAGAATAGCGGAGAAGGGCAACTCTGACCTCTTCGTTCCAAGAGCTATTAGAGACATTCAGCATTGTGGATTTAATAAACAGGAGGAGGTAGAGGGATTCTCCGATCTTGTTAAATGGGTGGAAGAAGGGGTTAAGCCTAAAGGGGATGACATCCTGAATCCCGAAGTAGTGGCAGATCCGAATTTTGGTAAACAGTTTACAAGGGTCTCCGTTTTTACGACAGATAATACTCAAAAAAGACTCTTAGAATCTCTCTAAAAGACTTTTTTTCAAAAATAAAAACCAGACAGCTCCAAGGCAATCTGGCACAAAACTCAAGGATACCTTTTATATAAAGCAATCAACAACACCAGCATCACGATGTCCAGGCGTGCATTAAAGGCAAACAGCAAGATCCCCGAGGTCAGCAGCGGCAGTTTGGTTAACAGGATCGCGGCAATTATAATCGCGATTAAAGGGATAACCGCATTTTTGACATATTTACTTGCTAGAATCAACGCCCCGCAGCCGATTTCCAGCAGGATGACGATTTTTAGCAACAACTCAGGATAAGGGAGTCCGATGTTCAAAAAATGATTGGCCAAGTCGGCATTCAATAATTTCATTAGTCCAGAAACAATAAAAACAAAAGCTACTGTATAACGAATCAAATTCATGGTTGAAAAAGAAGTTTTCACGTTTGTCCCAGCCTCCTTTATAAACTCTATGCAGCAAGGGGGATAAACAATGACTAAAAAAAATGGAAAAGCCGTCCTCAAGAACTCAGGCGTCATCGGGAAAAACAAAAGTTGGAGGAGCCGTCCTTGCAGGAATCATAGCGCCAAAATAACAGAAAAAAGACAGGTTCACAAAAACCTGCCGAGATCCAAGTACCTACCCGCCAACCAGCTTCTTTTCTGGTTTCTGGTCGGTAATCAAGCCGTCATAGTCGGTGAAATAAAAATCAATTGGCGGTATGCTATCGAGGTAATGGCCTTGCAGCAGCTGGTGGTAGTTGACCCGGTAAAGCGGGTCATATGGCCGGATCGGGTATGTTTTGTTTACTTTATAAAACAAATTGACCGCTTTTTGAACCTTATCGAGGAGGGGTGGGATGTCCTTTTCCATCTCCTCGTAAATAGTGAATGTCTCTTTCGACATATAAAACGGCTGATTAGGAACACCGCCAAGATACGGCGCCAGTTGTTCGAAATCAATGCTATAGTCATCTTTTATTAAAATCGTTCGATTAATCCCTTTTGGCAGATCGGCTGCGAATAGTCGTACCGCTTCGCGAATATCGGAAATGGTTACGCTAATAATAGGCCAGTGCCCGGTTTCAGGCTTTTTCTTTACTCCGATTTTCACTGGCGGAAGTTTGCCTTTCTCTCCATGGGTGCCAAGGTATTTTAACATCATTACGTAGCCAAGCAAACTTCCAATCGCAATTCCTAAAAAGATCCCAATAATCGTGAAACCCGGATAAATTACTAATCTTGCATCCAATTTTGTCCCCAACTGATAGCCGCTGTAAATCGATAAAGCCAGGGCGATACCGACCATCAGGTGGAGCGACAAGGTTTGCACCAGAAAGTTAATAAACGCCTGGAAATTTGTTTCGTTGCTAGTATTCAGCGTAGCTAGGAATCTGCCCACATCCGTCTTCAATTCTTCGGAAATCGGCAGCCCCTCCATAAAATTCTCGACGATATGAGATGTACTTTCAGGATTATTTTTCAATGTATAGGCAAACTTTTCAAGATTCCCTTTTGTATATTGGACATAGACCCATTTCGGTTCGTTATCAATGACGATTTTTTCGATTAACTTCCCGTGTTCTTTGACGAACTCGTACTTCATGATGCGCCACGTCCTTTCAACGCCCGACGTTCGTTTTCATAGGCTTCTGTTCGGATGGTGAAGGCTTCTTTTCTGGCTGCTTTTACTATTATGTTCGCTTCCTCACGGGCTTTCGCTATGATTTGCTTGGCTTCCTGCGTCGCTTTTTCCGTCATTTCCCGCTGCTTCAACAGTTCTTCCTCTGCTTCGTGTTTGTAAGTTTCCGCCAGATTTAGCTGGTTATCGATCGATTCTCTTCGACTTTCCATCGCGCCCACGAGCTTGGAGAGAAACTTTTGCTTAAGGATCCAAATTAACGCGGTAAAGATGACAGCTTGAAAAATCATCGTCCCCAATGATACCGGCATCCCGAAAATTTCAAATTCCCCCATTATTCACACCTCCTTACCTTACGTGGTGGCCTCATTTACCCGTTGGCCAATATAAACCATAAACAGCGTTACGAAAATGTACGCCTGAATTGCTCCGATGAACAAGCAAAATACCTGCCAAATCATCATTGGAATCGCGGCAAGCATACTGGACCCGATGCCAATAAAGATGCCGGATTGAAATCCTTTCATAGCGGCAGCGGCGAGAATGCCGAGCATAACTTCCCCGGCATAAATATTCCCAAATAATCGGAGCCCGAGAGTAAGTGTCGTACAAAACTGCTCCAAAATGTTAATCGCGAACAGGGCCTTAAATGGTTTGAAAAAGCTGAGGAAGTAATTTTTTAGCCCATGGAGACGGATGTGGATGAAATGGGTGTAGACAATCATCATGATTGCAAGCGTCATCGTGACATGGGCATCGGCAGTTGGCGATTTCCACCATGTGGCATGGTCTGCTCCGGCGATGAAGGAGAAGGGGACGCCCATGATATTGGCGATGAACAAATAGAGAATCAGTCCTACACCTCCGGCAAGAATGAACAGATTGTCTTTTCTTCCCATGGAGTTCACCATGATATTTTGGACAAATTCGATCACCCATTCCAAAAGGTTCTGCATCTTGCCGGGTTTTTTGGCCGTTATGTGCCGTGTGCAGGCATACGCGAATACGAGAACTACAAGGGCGGCAATGGTGCTGGTAATAATAATAGAGAGGTCGAAGGTCAGCCCAAAGATTTGCACGAGAGGACGAGTGGCATGCATAGAAATCCCTGGTAACAATAAAACGTAACAAATCCTACACTTCTCTTGTATTGCTACCAGGTTTCACCTCCTTCTATGAATTTAATACCAGAATATTTTATTAGAACGCCATATTAATTTAAGTCTGTTAATACCATATCTTTTTAACACTTTACCGTCTACGGTTGTCATGTTACATTGATTTTTCATCGGATATAAGGCGGTGATATACGCAAAATAGGCTTCGCCATTACCTTTGATATATTTAACAAAATCCCGATGATAAAACCCATTTAACGACTCGATTTTTTTCTTTGAGCGTTTTATCAAGGGCTTTATAGTCCAGTTTTTCATTTCACATTGTTGAGAATTTACCTTTGAGCCACAAACTACAATTGCATCATTGGCGTGAGTTTTCTCGATTTCCCAATCAATTCGTTTATTTGCTGTATCCCCTCCCGTTGTAAGGGATAACGATGCAATCTCTCTTAACTTATTTTGGAGAAAGGTTTTCCCTTGCATAACATGCATGGCGTCTCCGAAAGGAATATTTCTTCCTTTGATTTTTTCATGGAATCTCTTAGAGTGGGCTAGCTCATCTCCAGAAATCCTTCCATGACATGTAGAACAGAGAGTTATTAAGTTATGAATCGAATCGCTGCCATTCAAACGTCTTGGAATAATATGGTGTACTTCCATCCGGGTATTTATCAGGCCACATTCTTGACAAGTGTTACGGTCTCGCAGAACAACTGCTTTTCGAATGTTTTCATCTAGACGATTGCTTCGTTGATACTCCCATTTGCATGGTTTATAGCCTTTTTCTAATGCTCGGATATCGATTAAAACGTTTTCTAGGAAGCTTTCGTCGATACGAATCCACTTGTGTAGTTGATTGACTACCCTTAAAATAGAATCTCTCTTTTGCTTGATACTTGGGGCAATTCGCCCTTCCTTTTTGGAAGAAGACCGATTGTTAAATAGAGAGGGACGGTACCGCTTGTGGTTTCTTGTGTATCTACGATAGCCACGCCGTACTGACATTTTTTCTTTTACATCTGTCCGAGGTTCAATCGTTCCCTTAAATACAGGTTTGTTTTTTGTTTTGCATTCTTGAACTAAAGCAATCCCAACCTGTTTGGACCCATCATCAACACCTAATTTAACCAGTGTTGAATCGATTTCTTCCACTGGAATTTCTTTTTCTAATTGAATCACCATAGGAAATTTGTTTTTCAATGTAGCTTTCCTTTTGCGGATTAAATACCATGCACGATTTTCTCTAGTTGGAGATAACTTGTTGCCTTGTGCATCTAACACAAAACAATAGGTCATTTCTGACCAACCTCCATTACTGGGTATTTTCCTCCTTGCCAATGTCAATGGACAGGACATGTTATTTCGGTGTTTGGTTTCCAAACCCTAGGAAACGGTCGTCCTCATAGCTAACAGAGCAGCAGACTGGTGGACACATCCGCAGGTGTTTTTAACGGGGAGTAGAGTTGGAGAGTGTGATATCCTATAGTTCAATTGTACTACTATTTTTTGTGAAAAGGTATACATATACGGTTAATAAATTTAAAATTCTGAATTTTAAAGTTTCCACTATTAAAATAAGGGGGATAGTAGGATTGGTGTCAGGCACCACTCGTGGACATTTGTGTTTGTGGAGTGGACAGCCGCCCTCTTTGGTACTACCAAAAAAATAGGCATACTAGTTGTTGACTTTGACGTTGCGTAAAGGTGTATTGTTGTGATTGAGGAGGTGAACAGCATGGATTATACGGTTCAGAAGCTTGCCAGTTTGGCTGGGGTGAGCACGAGGACACTAAGATACTATGATGAAGTGGGGATTCTTAAGCCGGCAAGGATCAATTCGTCAGGGTATCGGATTTATGGTCAACAGGAAGTGGATCGTCTGCAGCAGATCCTCTTCTACCGGGAATTAGGTTTAAGCCTTGACCATATTAAAGCCATCGTGACCGATCCCAACTTTGACGGCAACAAAGCGCTTAAGGAACATCGCCAGCAGCTCATCGAAAAACGAAAGCAATTGGATCGATTGATTGCCAATGTCGAAAAGACAATAGCCGCGTCAGAAGGGAGAATAAACATGTCAAATAAAGAGAAATTTGAAGGCTTCAAGAAAAGACTGATAGAGGATAACGAGAAAAAGTACGGCAAGGAAGTTCGAGAGAAATACGGCGACGAAAAAGTGGACCAATCCAATGCCAAGCTCATGAACATGACGCAGGAGCAATATGAGGAAGTGACGGCGTTAGCAGAACAAGTAACACAAACTCTAGCAGAAGCATTTAAAACAGGTAATCCTGCAGGAGAATTGGCACAAAAAGCAGCCGACCTTCACAGAAAATGGCTGACTTATTATTGGAAAGAATATAGTAAAGAGGCGCACGCAGGCCTTGCGCAAATGTATGTCGATGACGAACGGTTCACGGCCTATTACGACAAGGAACAACCGGGAACTGCTGAATTCTTGCGGGATGCGATTCTCATTTATACAGGTCAAAAGCAATAAAAGGAACATGGTGCCTGACCCCCATAACGGGTGTCAGGCACTTTTTTTACATTTTTAGACAAAACATCCTAAATTTCTCATGTGAATTTCTACAAAGTTCTCACCATGGTATATGCCATAATGGTCATAATATTGAATAAATTTTAATCATTTTGCAATGTAAAACAATAATTGGTTACTAGAATCGAAAGTAAGAAGGTGTAAGCAATATGGACAAACAATCAATCCTGCAAATAAATGATTTGAAAGTATCCTTCCAATCGGGAAAAAGGCTGCTCCCGGCAGTAGATGGAATCAGCTTCCAACTAAAAGAAGGAGAGATTCTGGGGATTGTCGGCGAATCCGGAAGCGGTAAAAGCGTGACATCACTGGCTGCCATGGGCCTGATCCCCTCACCGCCCGGAAAAATAGAAAAGGGAGAAATAATTTTTGAAGGAAAAAACCTCACCCATATCTCAGAAAAAGAATGGCGAAAAATTCGCGGCAATCAGGTCTCGATGATTTTTCAGGAACCGATGACCTCGTTAAACCCGTTGTTTACAATTGGCAATCAGCTCAGTGAAGCCATCCGATTACATACAGACCTCTCCAAAAGAGAGGCAAAAGTTCGCAGTATAGAATTACTTAAACTGGTTGGAATCCCGAGGGCAGAAGGGATCCTAACTGAGCATCCGCACCAGCTGTCCGGCGGCATGCGGCAGCGGGTGATGATTGCGATGGCGATGGCCTGCAATCCGAGGGTATTGATTGCGGACGAGCCAACAACGGCGCTCGATGTGACGATACAGGCGCAAATCCTCGCCTTAATGAAAGACTTAAATAAAAAAACGAACACTTCCATCATATTAATTACCCATGATTTGGGGGTTGTCGCGGAAATTTGTGAGCGCGTCATTGTCATGTACGCCGGCCAAATTGTCGAACAGGGGGACGTTCGAAAAATCCTAAAAGACCCGCAGCATCCTTACACAAAGGGATTATTGAAATCGGTTCCAGACTTAAGAGGCAAGAAGGAACGGTTATACAGCATTCCCGGCACGGTGCCTGCACCGGGAACAGTCCAACAGGGCTGCCGCTTTGCCGCAAGATGCGCGGACCGCTTTGAAAAGTGCCACGCGGCCGCACCCGATTTATATCACTCGGAAAAAGATGGACACGAAGTCCGCTGTTTCCTGCACACCATGAAGGAAGGGAGTGAACACCATGCCAGAGTTACTTCTTGAAGTGGATGGCTTGAAAAAATACTTTCCGATCACAAGTGGCCTGTTTGGCAAAAAAACGGGTGAGGTCAAAGCGGTCGATGCTGTTTCCTTTTACGTAAAAAAAGGCGAGACTCTGGGAATCGTCGGCGAGTCCGGCTGCGGAAAATCAACGACTGGCCGGCTGCTCATGCGGTTAATCGAAGCCAGTGACGGGAGAATTATTTTTGAAGATAAAGAGATTACGAAAATGTCGAAGCATGAGCTGCGAAAAATCCGCCGCGATATCCAGATGGTGTTCCAGGACCCATATGCCTCGCTCAATCCCCGGCATTCTGTCCAGCAAATTCTCGAAGAGCCGCTGATTGTTCATGGAATCGGGACAAAGGAGGAACGGCAAAAACGGGTTAAAGAGATGCTAGAGGTTGTCGGCTTAAGCAGCTATCATGCCAAGCGGTACCCGCACCAATTCAGCGGCGGCCAGCGCCAGCGGATTGGTATTGCCAGAGCGTTAATGACTAAACCAAAGCTGATTATCGCTGATGAGCCGGTTTCAGCCCTTGATGTTTCGATTCAGGCGCAGGTTCTCAACTTAATGAAAGACATTCAGGAGGAGTTTAAACTAACCTACATTTTCATTGCCCACGACCTAGGGGTTGTCCGCCATATTAGCGACCGGGTCGGCGTGATGTATTTAGGCAGATTAATAGAATTGGCAGATAGTGAAGAACTTTATGAAAATTCGATGCATCCGTACACAAAAGCGTTATTGTCAGCGGTTCCGGTGCCGGATCCAGATTTAAAAAAGCAGCCTATTTTAATCGAGGGCGAGCTGCCCAGCCCGGCTAATCCGCCGTCTGGCTGCGCTTTCCACACAAGGTGTTCACAGGTGATGGATATTTGCAAATCATCCAGACCTGCAGAACACAATTTCAACGGTCATTATGTTGCCTGTCACTTATATAACAAGTGACAGGCGCAATGATGATATAAATAAAATTTTTTACAAAGGGGGAAACAGAATGAAGAAGAATACGTTTAAAATGCTGTTGGTTGCCATTATGGCCATTAGCATGTTTCTTGTTGGCTGCAGCGGTAAAACGGAAGAAACAGGCGGCAAGAAAGAGCCTGCGTCAAACGGCGGTTCAGGTTCCGGTTCTACAAAGGACACGCTCGTTTTTGGACGTGGCGGTGATTCCACATCACTAGATCCAATCACAACTACTGAAGGGGAAGCCTTCAAGGTAACTGAGAACATGTTTGAAACATTGGTCGAGTTTGGTGAGCAGGATACAACCATTCATCCTGGACTTGCTGAATCATGGGAGCCATCAGAAGATGGATTGACGTACACCTTCAAGCTTCGTAAGGGTGTAAAATTCCATGACGGAACTGATTTTAACGCCGAGGCGGTTGTCTTCAACTTTGAACGCTGGGCGGGCGGGGATGAAGAGAAATTCCCATACTACGCCAACTTTGGCGGCTATAAAGGTGATCCAGGCCACGTGATTAAAGAGGTAAAAGCGCTTGACGAGCATACCGTTCAATTTGTGTTAACTCGACCTCTTGGACCGTTCCTCTGGAACCTCGCCATGTCTCCATTTGGTATTGCAAGCCCGGCTGCAATTAAAAAATATGGCGATGATTTCAGAAGCCATCCAGTTGGCACAGGTCCATTCAAGTTCGTGGAATGGAAACAAAACGACACTGTCACGCTTGAAAAGAACCCTGATTATTGGCAAGAAGGATTGCCAAAGTTAAATAAACTTATTTACCGGGTGATTCCTGAAAACACAGCGCGCCTGAACGCTCTTGCCAATGGTGAAATTGACATTATGGATGGTTTAAACTATTCAGACGAGAAAACTGTCACATCGAATGCTAAGCTACAGGTCATTGAACGTCCGACTATGAACGTTGGTTATCTCGGTATGACAACTACACGGAAACCGTTTGATAACAAGCTCGTTCGTCAGGCTATTAACCATGCGATCGATAAGAAATCGCTAATTGAAGCGTTCTATGCCGGAAAAGCAGTACCGGCGATCAACCCAATGCCGTCAAACATTGATGGCTATAACGACGAGATTAAGGATTACCCATATGATTTGGAAAAAGCAAAGGCCTTATTGAAGGAAGCCGGTTTTGAGAAAGGCTTTGAAATCAACCTTTGGGCCATGCCTGTTGCCCGTCCTTACATGCCGGAAGCACAAAAGGTTGCTGAGATTATCCAAGATAGCTTGAGCAAAATTGGTGTGAAGGCCAATATCAAATCTGCTGAATGGGCGACATACTTGGAGCAAGCGAGAAAAGGCGAGTTTGATATGTTCATGCTTGGCTGGACTGGTGACAATGGCGACGCTGATAACTTCCTCTATACATTGCTTGACAAGGATAGCATTGGAAGCAACAACTATGCTTATTACAGCAATGACGAGCTTCATGATATCTTGATTGCAGCTCAGCAGGAACCTGACAAGGACAAACGAAATGACCTATACAAGAAAGCGCAAGTCATCATTAAAGAGGATGCTCCGTGGGTGCCGCTTGTGCATTCCAGACCATTGCTTGCTGCCGCAAAGGATGTATCAGGTTACTTGCCACATCCAACCGGTTCTGAAGCTTTGACAAAAGTTGAGTTCAAATAATGATTCCAGGAAGGGGAGGTAGTGCTGCCTCTCCTTTTTTTCAAAAAAGAGGTGAAAAAAATGTTCACTTATACGATTCGCCGCGTGCTATCTTTAATACCTGTTTTATTTGGGATGACGCTCGTTGTTTTTGCCATTATTCATGCGATTCCGGGAAATCCCGCCCAGGTCATTCTTGGACAAAAGGCCACGGCCGAAGCGATTGCGACGTTAACAAGAGAACTGGGTCTGGACCGGCCATGGTACATACAATATTTTGACTATCTTGGAAAACTCCTTCAGGGTGATTTGGGGACTTCATTAAGGACAAGAGGTCCGATTAATGTGGAAATTTGGCCATTCCTTGCGGCGACAACTGAATTAACGCTTGTGGCGATGATCATTGCCGTCGTGGTGGGGGTTAATGCCGGGATTATCAGTGCATGGTTTTCCCGTTCATGGTTTGATTATGGCGCGATGGTGCTAGCACTAATCGGAGTTTCAATGCCGATTTTTTGGCTTGGCTTAATGTTTCAATGGGCTTTTTCCATTGAATTGGGCTGGCTTCCTACGACAGGTCGGGAAAATGTTCGCGACCCTATTTCGGCAATAACAAACTTCTATCTTATTGACGCCTTGCTTCAAGGTAGAACTGATCAATTTATTACCGCATTAAAGCATTTGATTATGCCGAGCGCTGCGCTCGCAACGATTCCGATGGCAATTATTGCGAGAATGACCCGGGCAACGATGCTTGAAGTCATGAAATCCGATTATGTGCGGACAGCAAGAGCCAAGGGATTAAGAATGTTCTGGGTCGTGTACAAACATTCTTTGAAAAATGCGATTATCCCCGTTTTGACGGTTATCGGACTGCAAACCGGACTACTGTTGGGCGGAGCGATTCTGACGGAAACAATCTTCGGGTGGCCGGGCATTGGCCGTTATTTGTACGAAGCGATTGCCTACCGCGATTATCCGGTTATCCAGTCAGGAATTTTAATTATTGCTGCGATCTTTGTTTTGATTAACTTGGTTGTCGATCTTCTGTATGTCTTTGTCGACCCGAGAATCAAATACAATAAATAGGGGAGGGATAAAGAATGGCAGAACTTGCAAAAAATGCAGCCGATATCTCGATGATGCCCGCTGAAGAAAAATTGGTACCCCCTTGGAAGGAAGCATTACAATCTTTTTATAAAAATAAACTGGCCGTTATTGGGCTGGGGATTGTCCTATTTTTTATCGTCATCGCGATTATCGCACCTTGGATTGCCCCGTATGGGTTTAAGGATCAGGTGCTGGCCGACCGGATGCAGGCGCCGTCGAGCAAGCATTGGTTCGGGACCGATGATTTTGGACGCGATATTTTTTCAAGGATATTATACGGGGCGCGTATCTCTTTATGGGTCGGGTTCTTCTCCGTTTTAGGGTCCGTTGTCGTCGGGACGCTGCTTGGCATAGTTGCTGGTTATTATGGCAGTTGGGTCGACGGTATTATTTCACGCATTTTCGATATTATGCTGGCGTTTCCTAGTATTCTCTTGGCCATTGCGGTCGTATCGATTTTGGGACCATCTCTACAGAATGCATTAATTGCGATTGCGGTCATCAATGTGCCGAACTTTGGCCGGCTAGTCCGCTCTAGGGTGCTTAGTGTGAAGCAGGAGGAATATATCATGGCAGCCCGTGCCATCGGGATGAAGGACTCGAGAATTCTGTTCCGGCATATTTTGCCGAATAGTATCTCGCCGGTGATCGTGCAAGCGACGCTGGCAATTGCCACTGCGATTATCGAAGCCGCTGCACTGGGCTTCTTGGGATTGGGCGCCCAGCCGCCGGAACCCGAGTGGGGCAAAATGCTCGCCGACTCAAAAAATTACATTACCCAGGCACCGTGGACACTGTTTTTCCCGGGCATAGCCATTATGCTGACCGTACTTGGGTTTAACTTGATGGGGGACGGGCTACGAGACGCGTTGGACCCGAAAATGAAGCAATAAACTTGGAGGCTCTGGAGAGGGCCTCTTTTTGGTATACGGGAGAGGGAAATCACTATTAACAAGTTAGCAGTAACGCGATTGGTGTCAGGCACCATTTGCTGACTTTGCAGAATATTTACGTTTTTTATTGTGTTTTGGTGTAATATAATATGTAGATATTTAAATGAAATGGTGGAAATCTTTAATGGTACATAGTGGAAAAAGTATTGTTTTTATAGGATTTATGGGCGCCGGCAAGACAACGGTTGGAAAGCTTGTCGCCCAGAAACTTAATCGGAAGTTTATAGATACGGATGAAGTAATTGAAAAGGAATTAAACATGCCGATTCCCCTAGTCTTTAAAAAATATGGGGAAAAGGTTTTTAGGGAAAAAGAAAAAAGCGTAATAACCGATTTATCTGAAAAAACGAACTTAGTACTTTCTTTAGGCGGGGGAGCTTTTTTACAAGAAGAAATTCGCAGTGCATGCTTATCTAATTCAATTGTCATTTTCCTAGATATATCTTTTGAGAGTTGGAAGGAGAGACTGGACCTAATTATTGATAACCGCCCTGTACTCCAAGGCAAATCAATAGATGAGACCCTACAACTTTATCAAAATAGGCAGGAAGTATACACAAACCATCATATTAAAATAAAAGTAGATTATAAGAATCCGGAAGAAATTGCTGATGAAATTTTAGCGACTTTATAAAGAAGGTGTCTTATCATGAAGAAGGTTATTAAAGTTAGAGGAATAACAATTGGCGAAGGGGCTCCGAAAATCTGCGTCCCATTGGTTGGCCGAACGCTGACTGACTTAATAGAGGAAGCCCAATTTTTAAAGACGCTGGAATTTGACCTAGTCGAGTGGCGAGTGGACTTTTTTGAGAATGTAGAACAAATCGAAAAAGTAAAGGATGCATTTTCCCAGATTCGTACAATTTTAAATGAAGCCCCCATAATCTTCACTTTTAGAAGTAAACGTGAAGGCGGTGAAAAAGAAGTCAGCAACCAATTTTATTTTGAACTTAACAAAGCAGTGGCCCAATCAGGCTTGGCTGACTTCATTGATGTGGAGCTATTTAATGAAGAAAACGATATCCAATCCCTAATAGAATATGTTCATAAAAGTGAAACTTTCATTATAGTTTCAAATCACGATTTTAACAAAACCCCTCCAAAAGAAGAAATCGTGGCCAGGCTGTGCCGAGCACAAGAATTGGGAGGCGACATTCCAAAAATTGCCGTCATGCCTTCTAGTATGGAGGATGTCCTAACATTGCTGGATGCAACCAACACCATGTACAAGGAGTATGCTGATCGACCAATCATTACCATTTCAATGGGTGGACAAGGTCTGATAAGCAGAATGGCTGGAGAGGTATTTGGCTCATCCATTACATTTGCTTCTGCCAAAAAGGCTTCAGCACCCGGACAGGTGGCTGTTGAAGAATTAAAAAGGGTTTTGAATATTTTGCACTCAAATTTATAAAATCGCGCTATAAGGGACCTTGTTGGTCTCTTTTTTTTGCGGTCTATGCATAAAGATTGTATAAATATAAATATTATAATGAAAGCGTTTACAAAATGCAGTATCTAAAAATTAAATAAATAATGAAAAAATAAGCAATTTAATTATTGAATAATTATATACATGTATGTATAATAATTCATTATAAAACAATGTGGGAGTGAGAAATATTGAAGGCTGCGATTATTGGCGGTACTGGTTATGGAGCGGTTGAGTTAATAAGGCTTTTAAAAAAGCATCCAAATTTCCAAATTGGTACTGTAGTTTCTAACTCCCAAGCAGGAAATAGCTTTAGTGATGCTTATCCTCATTTATCGGGGTTAATAGAACAACCTTTGGAAAAATTCGACCCAAAAAGTTTGTCCGAAACGAATGACCTCGTTTTTCTGGCAACTCCTTCGGGGGTTAGTGGAAATCTTGTTCCTCAGCTCAGGGAATATGGTATGAAATGTATCGATTTATCCGGGGATTTTCGGTTAAGGACTGCAGAAGAGTATGAAACTTGGTATAAGCATTCCGCACCTGCAGAAAAATATTTAAATGAAGCAGTGTATGGATTAAGTGAATTATATGAAGAAAAAATTAAAACAGCTAAATTAGTAGCGAATCCTGGCTGTTATCCAACCGCAGCCACTTTGGGATTAATACCTATTTTAAAAAGTAATTTAGCAGATGACGAGACGATCATTATCGATGCAAAATCAGGGGTAAGCGGAGCAGGGAGAGGAGTTTCGTTAACCTCTCACTACGCTGAAATCAACGAAAATCTGAAGGCTTACAAACTTGGCGCCCATCAGCATATACCAGAAATCGAACAGGTTCTTTCATATGAAAGCGGGAATCCCATCACTGTCACTTTCACAACCCACCTTGTACCGATGACTCGCGGAATCATGTGCACAACCTATGTAAAGTTGAAAAACAAACTCTCTACAGAAAACGTTCATCAAATATACGATGAATTTTATAAAAATAAACCTTTTGTAAGGATCAGACCGGTTGGAACTATTCCTGCAACAAAAGAGGCATGGGGCAGCAATTACTGCGATATCGGCCTTCATGTCGACCCACGGACCAACCGATTGACCATTATTTCAGTAATCGACAATTTGGTCAAAGGTGCCGCAGGTCAGGCAATCCAAAACGCAAACATCATGTTTGGCTGGGATGTCAGGACGGGGCTTGGTGACATGCCAATGTATCCATGATGAAAAAATAGCTTACTAGGTAAAGAGCTTTATTAACGAACAGGGACCAAAAAGGGGGAAATTACAATGATTCAAGCCACATCCAGTCAGAAGATAGTTGTACTTGAAGAAGAAGGAGTTACCTTGGCGCAAGGGTTTAAGGCGGGAGGTATGCATTGCGGGGTTAAACGGAAACGGCTTGATCTCGGTTATATTGTTTCAGAGGTCCCGGCATCGGTAGCTGGAGTTTACACAACAAATATTTTTCAAGCAGCACCATTATTAGTGACACAAGAAAGCATCGCAAAAGAAAACAAGATTCAAGCCATTCTTGTAAATTCCGGGAATGCCAATGCGTGCACCGGTGAGCAAGGGTTAAAGGATGCATATGCAATGCAAAAACAGTTTGCTGTACAACTTGGTGTAAAAGACCATCATGTTGCAGTCACATCGACAGGTGTAATCGGCGAATTGCTGCCAATGGAGAAAATTCAGGCAGGAATTAGTGAAATTCTCCTTGAGGAATATGAAGCTCAAGACAATTTCCTGCAAGCAATCCTGACAACTGATACCTGCGTAAAGCACACTGCAGTTCAATTGCAAATTGACGGCAAAACCATCAGCATCGGCGGTGCCGCAAAAGGTTCCGGAATGATCCACCCAAACATGGCCACCATGCTCGGCTTTGTCACAACGGATGCAAATGTTGCTCATGAAGACCTGTTAACCGCGCTTCGAGATATCACCAACCAGACCTTTAACATGATTACTGTTGATGGAGATACTAGCACGAATGACATGGTGTTGGTCATGGCCAATGGTTTGGCAGGAAACGACCAGCTAACAAAGGATCATCCTGAGTGGGATACTTTTGTGAGCGGTTTGAAAATGGTCAGTGAATCCCTCGCAAAAAAAATTGCCCGAGACGGAGAAGGGGCTACCAAGCTTGTTGAAGTCGAAGTGAATGGAGCCTTCAGTAAAGAAGCTGCCACAGTGGTAGGCAAATCAATTATTTCCTCCAATCTCGTAAAAACGGCCATATATGGAACCGATCCAAACTGGGGCAGAATTGTGACTGCAGCTGGATATAGTGGTGTTCCAATTGAGCCAAACAAAATACAAGTTGCCATTGGTCCATATAAAGTATTTGAGAATGGCATGCCAAGTGTTTTCGTTGAAGAAGAAGTTAAAAAGTATATGGAATCAGAAAATGTCAAGATTTCGGTTGAATTAAATCAAGGTGACTTCAGTGCCACCGCATGGGGATGCGACCTTACTTATGATTATGTAAAAATCAACGCATCCTACCGCACGTAAAAGGGGTGCGTAGCTGAAATGAAATACTTAGTGATCAAGTGCGGCGGAAGCGTGTTAGAAAATCTGCCAAGGTCATTTTATGAGGATATTGTCCAGATGCAACAAACTGGGGAGTGGACTCCGGTCCTTGTCCATGGTGGCGGTCCCTTAATCAATCAACTTTTAAAAAGTTTAAACATCGAGACGAAGTTCATCAATGGCCTCCGGGTCACTAACCACGATGTTCTGGACGTAGTGGAAATGGTCCTGAGCGGGATGGTAAATAAGCAGGTTGTTAGAAACATTGCTGAAGTTCAAGGCAGTGCATTTGGGATTAGTGGTGTGGATGGGAACCTACTTAAAGCGGCACCGACATCGGATGCCCAAACATTGGGATTTGTCGGTGAAGTAGTGGAAGTAAATCAAACTGTCATTGAGGGAATTGTGAAACAAGGTTACATTCCTGTTATCTCTCCAATTGGAATTGATTCTACCGGCCAACGCTATAACATCAACGGCGACATTGCCGCATCCGCAATCGCCAAGTCACTCGGAGCGAACCTATGCTTTATCAGCGATATCCCGGGGATCCTCGTTGAAAAAAATGGAGTAAAGACAAAAGTAGACAAAGTCTCTAAAGCAATTATCGAAGAAATGATCGAAAACGAAACGATTTACGGTGGGATGATTCCGAAAGTAAAAGCCGCTATTGATGGCCTGGTACACAATATTCGTGAAGTTGCCATCATAAACGGTTTTGAGAAAAGCAGTTTACTAGATTACGTGAACGGAAAACAAGTCGGTACCAAAATCGTTTTAGAAGAGGAGATTGCGTAATGCCAAACAATAATGCCATATCTCAACTTTCGCCAGTTATGCCAACCTACTCCCGTTTTCCTGTGACTCTGGTCAAGGGGAAAGGCAGCTATGTCTGGGATGATAAAGGCACACAATTATTAGATTTCACCTCCGGCATTGCCACCTGCAACCTCGGCCATGTACCGGAACCAGTTAAAGCAAAACTCGAAGAACAGCTGCAAAACCTTTGGCACTGTTCTAACCTATACAACATCCCGAATCAGGAGCAACTCGCGGCCCTGCTTACAGCAAACAGTTGCGGCCACCAGGTTTTTTTCTGTAACAGCGGAGCGGAAGCAAATGAAGCGGCCATCAAGCTTGCCAGAAGATATGCGAACAAAGTGAAGGGCAACGGTTCATCTGAAGTCGTTACCTTCAAGCAATCGTTTCACGGCCGGACCTTAGCGACATTAACAGCGACCGGCCAGGAAAAAATCCAGCAAGGATTTGCCCCATTAATGCCAGGGTTCAGCTACCTGCCGTACAATGACATCGAAGCGCTTGATGAACTGGAATCAAAAAAGCCGGCAGGGGTTCTTCTCGAATTGGTCCAAGGCGAAGGCGGCGTCATTCCCGCAGACCCAATCTGGGTGCAAAAACTCGCCCAAATTTGCGAGCAGCAAGACATCCTTTTGATGGTCGATGAAATCCAAACAGGCATCGGCCGTACAGGGACACTTTTTGCATACGAGCAATATTCAATCGAGCCGGACGTGATCAGCATTGCAAAGGGACTTGGTTCAGGTTTCCCAATCGGGGCAATCATCGCCAAGGAAGAAGCGGCAAAAGGCTTCGAACCTGGCAGCCACGGCAGCACTTTTGGCGGAAATCCGCTAGCTACGTCAGCTGGCCTAGCAACTTTATCGCATATACTTGAAAGCAATGTGCTTACCAACGCAAATGAAATGGCCTCATACCTTGACCTTCAGTTAGAAGGTTTGAAACAAAAGTATGATTTTATCAAAGGCATCCGCGGCAAAGGTCTCCTGAAAGGCTTGGTAGTCGAAACCGACGCATCAGCCATCGTTAAAAAAGCAATCGACCAAAACCTGCTCATTTTAACTGCGGGACCAAATGTGGTGCGGATTTTACCGCCATTGACTGTCACAACGGATGAAATAAACGAATTTACTATAAAGCTGGAAAAAACGTTCCAAAGTTTAGAGAAAGGCGAGTGAGGTTAGTTGGAACAAGGATATCTTACTTTGGAAACGGGAGAAGTTTTTGAAGGTGTACTGATTGGGGCTGAAAAGGACTCTCTCGGCGAAGTTGTTTTTAATACAAGTATGACCGGCTATCAGGAAATCATTACCGACCCATCCTATGCCGGTCAAATCATCACGTTTTGCTATCCAATCATCGGAAACTACGGCATCAACGCCCTGGACGATGAAAGCATTTCACCTGCCCTTGCAGGTGTCGTGATTGGCGACCTATGCGAAACGCCGAGCCATTATCAGTCATTCCAGAAATTTTCCGAAAAACTAAAGCAGGCAGGCGTTCCGGGGATTGCTGGAGTTGACACAAGACAGCTTGTAAAAACCATCCGGAGCCGGGGAACGGTGAAAGGGTTTTTAAGCAAAACGTCAGACGCAAGCTTTCCAACAACAGAGAAAACTCCACTCTGGGTGGACCAAGTATCAACGAAGAAGACGCAATTTTTCAAAAACAGCGGGCCGCATGTGGTAATGATGGATTTTGGTTTCAAAAAGTCAATCCTGAACGCCTTGCTTGCTGAAGGCTGCTCCGTCAGCGTCGTTCCTTACAATACGTCTTTTGATAAAATAAAAGCCCTGAATCCGGATGGTGTCTTGATCAGCAACGGCCCTGGCGACCCGATGTCCCTAAAGAAATGGTTCCCGGAAATTAAAAAGATCAGCCAGGAGTATCCTACACTCGGAATTTGTCTAGGGCACCAATTAATCGCCCTTGCCTATGGCGCCAAAACCGAAAAGCTCGCCTACGGCCATCGCGGCGGAAACCATCCAGTGAAGGAACTGACAACCGGAAAAGTGAAAATCACTGCTCAGAACCACGGCTATGTGGTCGTTGATAACAGCATCGACGGTAAGGTGTTTGACGTCACTTACCGGAATGTGAACGACAAGTCGATCGAAGGGTTGCAGCATAAAACGTTTCCGATTCAAACCGTGCAATTCCATCCGGAAGCCCATCCGGGGCCAAGTGATACCGCACATATTTTAACAGAATTCGTTACACAGATTGCATCATTGGGAGAGACACGTTATGCCGTTAAATAAAAAACTGAAAAAAGTGCTTGTGATTGGCTCAGGCCCGATTGTCATCGGGCAGGCGGCAGAATTCGACTATGCCGGCACACAGGCGTGCATCGCCCTGAAGGAAGAAGGACTTGAAGTAGTCCTGATCAACAATAACCCGGCAACAATCATGACTGATGAGGCTGTTGCCGATAAGGTATATATCGAACCGCTAACCGTTGAAAGTATTGAAAAAATCATCCAAAAAGAAAAGCCGGATGGGGTTATCGGCACGCTTGGCGGCCAAACCGGCTTGAACCTCGCCGTTCAGCTTTTTGAACAAAGGATTCTTGAAAAATACAAGGTCGAACTGCTCGGAACTTCCGTGGAGTCAATAAAAAACGGCGAGGACCGTGAACGTTTCCGGAATTTGATGCTGCAAATCGGCGAACCGATTCCGGAATCCGCGATCATTCACAGCTATGAGGAGGGGCTTCAGTTCGTCGGGGAAATCGGCTACCCGGTTATCATCCGCCCAGCCTATACGCTTGGGGGAGACGGCGGCGGCTTTGCCTATAACGAAGAGGACCTGGAAGTCGTTTTGAAAAAAGGTCTGGCAGCCAGCCCGATTCACCAGGTATTAGTCGAGAAAAGCATCAAAGGCTGGAAGGAAATTGAATATGAGGTCATGCGCGATGCCAATGATACGTGCATCATCGTTTGCAATATGGAGAACATGGACCCAGTCGGCGTTCATACCGGCGATTCCATTGTTGTCGCCCCGTCGCAAACACTGACAGATGTCCAGTATCAAATGCTCCGTGACGTTTCGATAAAGGTAATTCGTGAGTTGGAGATTATCGGAGGCTGCAATATTCAGTTCGCGCTCCATCCCGAATCCAACCAATATTACATCATTGAAGTCAATCCAAGGGTCAGCCGCTCATCGGCGCTCGCCTCAAAAGCCACCGGTTATCCGATAGCAAGGATGGCGGCGAAGTGCGCGATTGGCTACCACTTGGATGAAATTGTGAATCCAATAACAGGCAATACCTTTGCCTCGTTTGAGCCGGCGATTGATTATATTGTCGTCAAGCTGCCGCGCTTCCCGTTTGACAAGTTCCCCGAAGCGGATAGAACGCTAGGAACGCAAATGAAAGCGACCGGCGAAGTCATGGCCATTGACCGAACCTTCGAAGGGGCGCTAAATAAAGCGATTCGCTCGATGGAAATGAATGTGTACGGTCTGTGCCGAGCCGGATATTTAAAAGAAACAGACCTGGAACCACTCCTCGAAACAGCCAATGATCAACGGCTGTTCGTGATTGCCGAAGCTTTTAAAAGAGGCTGCACCCTTGAAAAAGTCCAGCAATTGACCCAGATCGACCCGTGGTTTTTACACAAAATCAACTCAATTGTCGCTTTAGAAACTGAACTGGCAACTTACAAATGGAGCAATGTCCCGCTAGAGCTACTTAAGCTGGCTAAACGTCATAACATTGCCGACAAACTATTATCGCAAATTTTTAATATTCCTGAACCACAAATCAGAAGCAAGTGGAAGGAACTAAACTGGAAGCCAGGCTATAAAATGGTCGACACATGCTCAGCCGAATTTGATGCCGTTACACCATACTACTATTCTACTTGGCACGGTTTTGACGAAGTGGAGCCTGCCGACAAGAAGAAGATCTTGGTCATTGGCAGCGGTCCAATCCGCATCGGTCAAGGGATTGAGTTCGATTACTGTTCCGTGCATGCCGCGAAAGCCCTTAAGAAAAAAGGCTACGCCGCGGTTGTCATCAACAATAACCCTGAAACCGTGAGCACTGATTACTCCGTTGCTGACAGCCTATACTTCGAACCGCTCGCGGCCGAGGATGTTCTTCATGTAATCGAAAAAGAACAGGTTGAAGGAGTCCTGATTCAATTTGGCGGGCAAACGGCAATTAACCTTGCCCACGATTTAGAAGCCGAGGGGATTAAAATTTTGGGCACCTCGGTCAAGGATGTTGACCGCTTGGAGGATCGCAAAGAATTTTATCAGTTGCTTGAGGAACTGGAAATTCCACATATTGAAGGAAAAACCGCTCAAACTCCAGATGAACTGTTCGCTGGTGCTGCGGAACTCAGTTATCCCGTTCTTGTCCGGCCATCCTATGTAATCGGCGGCCAGGCTATGTTTACAATTTTTTCAGAAGACGAATTAACGGGGTATATCAAACAGCTTGAGTCACACGAGAAAATGTGGCCGTTATTGGTAGATAAATATGTTCCAGGGTTGGAATGCGAGATTGATGTCATCAGCAATGGAAAGCAGATTGTCGTACCGGGCATCTTTGAACATATTGAAAAAGCGGGCGTCCACTCCGGTGACAGCATTTCGCTGTTCCCGCCGATTACAATTACCGAAAAAATGAAAGAAACATTAATAGATTACGCAGACAGGATTGCCAAAGCAGCCCAAATCGTCGGAATGATGAACATTCAATTCGTCATCCACGAAGATACAGTTTATGTCCTTGAAGTGAACCCACGCTCGTCACGAACAGTGCCAATTATCAGCAAAGTGACCGGAATTCCAATGATTGAACTGGCCGTCGGTGTCCAGATGGGAGATTCGCTGTCTGGTTATGCTCCAGGACTTCAGCCAGAACCGAGTTATTTTTCCGTCAAAGCGCCAGTTTTCTCCTCCAGTAAGCTTAAAGGAGTGGACCACGTGCTCGGGCCGGAAATGAAATCGACCGGAGAAGCGCTCGGCCTTGGCAAAAGCTATCAAGAAGCTTTTGAAAAAGCGATGCCTTCGCTTGGGGAAGGAAATTATATCTTATGTTCCATATCTGATCGCGAAAAACCGGGAAGCCTTCCGATTATCGAAGAACTGCTCAAAACAAATAAGCTTGCCGCTACCGAAGGGACTGCAGAATATCTGCAAAACCATGGCATCGCAGTTGAAAAAATGGTCAAGGACGAAGGCGATGTACTAAAGTTTTTCAAAAATAACAAGGTAAAAGCGGTTATCAATATTCCGAATCAAGGCCGTAACAAGCAGAAATTTGGCTTCCAAATCCGCGAGCACGCCGTCCGCTACAAGGTGCCGGTGTTTACCCACCTCGATACCGTAAAAGCGATGATTGGGCTGCCGGATGGGTCAGATTTTGAAGTTATGACCGTCAGCGAGTTCTACCAATTGGAAAAGAGAGGGATTGTCCATGCTCGAGGCTACTAAAATAAATTTACAAGGAAAAGACTTTTTACAGCTTTCTGATTTTACCAGTGAAGAAATTTTATATATGCTCGATGTTGCCCAGGAACTGAAGGGATTGCAAAAGCAGGGTAAACCGCAGCCATATTTGAATGGCAAGGTATTGGGGATGATTTTTGAAAAATCATCCACCCGTACCAGGGTCTCATTTGAGGTTGGCATGCTCCAGCTCGGCGGTCATGCGATTTTCTTAAGCTCCAAAGATATTCAATTGGGCCGCGGCGAAAGCATTTCCGATACAGCAAAGGTGCTGTCCCGTTATGTAGATGGGATTATGATCCGCACATTCGGTCACGACTCGGTGGAAGAATTGGCGGAGCATGCATCCGTGCCGGTTATCAATGGATTGACCGACCTGCAGCACCCGACACAGGTAATGGCCGACTTGTTAACGATTCTGGAGCATAAAGGTAAATTATCGGGGCTGAAACTAGCTTATATCGGTGATGGTAATAACAACATGCCCCATTCCTTACTTGAAGGGGCTGTCAAGGTTGGAATGGATATTAGCGTAGCCTCGCCGCCTGGGTATTTGCCAAATGGGGCGGTAGTGGAAAACGCCATCAACGTTGGCAAACAAACGGGCAGCACCGTCATGATTACGAATGATCCATTGAAGGCTGTTGCAGGGGCAGATGTCATCGTCACCGATGTATGGACTTCGATGGGGCAGGAAGCGGAAACGGAAAAGCGCTTGAAGGCATTCCAAGGCTACCAGGTAAATGAAGACTTATGCAAGCATGCAAAAGAGGATTTCATCTTCTTGCATTGTCTCCCGGCGCATCGCGGCGAAGAGGTATCCGCAGAAATTATTGATGGCCCGCATTCGGTTGTTTTTGATGAAGCCGAAAACCGCCTGCATGCCCAAAAAGCAATTTTAAAATTATTACTAGCTTAATAGTAGATTTTTTTGAAAAAACATGTATAATAATACCTATAATTGAATAATAATACGAATTCAAGATGGTAAGGAGCGTTACAATGGCAAAGGAAAAAATCGTGTTAGCCTATTCAGGCGGTTTAGATACATCCGTTTCGGTGAAATGGATTCAGGAGAAATATGGTTATGACGTAATCGCGTTAGGGCTGGATGTCGGCGAAGGCAAAGACTTGGAAGCGATCAAAAATAAGGCATTGAACGTCGGTGCCATCAAGGCGATCATGGTGGACGCCAAAGAAATGCTTGCTAAAGAGTATATTTTACCAGCCTTAAAAGCTAATTGTTTATATGAAGGAAAATACCCAATATCTTCGGCATTATCAAGACCATTAATTTCAAAATTATTGGTTGAGGTTGCGGAACAAGAGGGCGCTGCCGCTGTAGCCCATGGTTGTACCGGCAAAGGAAACGACCAAGTTCGTTTTGAGGTTTCCGTTCAAGCATTAAATCCGAGCTTAAAAGTCGTGGCACCGGTCCGTGAATGGGGCATGACCCGTGACGAGGAAATCGCATATGCCGAAAAAAATGGGATTCCAATTCCAGTAGATTTGGATAATCCGTTCTCCATTGACGCAAACATTTGGGGACGTGCCTGCGAGGCGGGAGTTCTAGAGAATCCATGGGCCGAAGCGCCTGAAGCGGCTTACGACTGGACGAATCCAATCGAATTAACTCCGGATGCCGCGGAGTATGTGGAAATTGACTTCGAACAGGGAGTTCCAGTTGCCCTTAATGGCGAAAAATTACCACTTGTTCAATTAATTGAAACGTTGAATACACTTGGCGGAAAACACGGTGTCGGTCGGATCGACCATATCGAAAATAGATTAGTAGGAATCAAATCACGCGAAGTTTACGAGAATCCTGCAGCGGTAATTTTAATCAATGCCCATAAGGAATTAGAGTTTTTAACATTGCCGCGTGAGGTTACCGAATTCAAAACCCAGATTGACCAGAAAATGGCAAAAATTATTTATGACGGACTTTGGTATTCACCATTAAAAGCAGCGCTTGATGCGTTCATTGAAGAAACACAAAAAGTGGTGTCAGGCACCATTCGCGTTAAGCTTCATAAAGGCAATCATACCGTTGTCGGCCGTAAATCCCCGCACAGCCTCTACAATGAGGAACTGGCTACTTATACAAAAGGCGATGCCTTTGATCATAATGCGGCGGTTGGTTTCATCAAGCTTTGGGGGCTGCCAACAAAGGTTTATACTGAGGTAAATAATAAAGCGTCAGTTTTAAATAAGTAGGAAATAGAGCGGAGCGCCCTCGAAACTGATTTCGGGGGCTCCCATTTTTAGGAGGATTTCTCTATGTCAAAGTTATGGGGCGGACGTTTTACAAAGGAAACTAACAAGCTGGTTGAGGAGTTCACAGCATCGATATCCTTTGACCAAAAGCTGGCTAAAGAGGATATCGCCGGGAGCCTTGCTCATGTCCAAATGCTTGGCGAATGCGGCATCATCCCATTGGAAGATGCCGGAAAAATTAAAGCCGGCTTGCTGACGATTAAGGAAAAAGTCGACCGCGGCGAAGTGGAGTTTTTGGTCGAAGACGAGGATATTCATATGAATATCGAGAGACAACTAATTGAAGAGATTGGGCCAGTTGGGGGCAAGCTCCATACCGGACGCAGTCGGAACGACCAGGTTGCCACCGACATGCATCTCTATTTGCGGACAAAAACAACTGAGCTGATTAAATTGGTTGAGGATGTCCAGAAGGCAATCGTCGGCCAGGCGAAGGAGCATGTGGAGACACTGATTCCTGGCTACACCCACCTGCAACGCGCCCAGCCGGTATCGTTCGCCCACCATTTAATGGCCTATTTCTGGATGTTTCAGCGCGATAAAGAGAGATTGCTGGATTCATTGAAACGGGTGAATTGGCTGCCGCTTGGTTCTGGGGCTTTGGCTGGGACAACTTTCCCGATTAAACGCGAGCTGGTCGCCGAGCAGTTGGGCTTTGAAACCGTCTATCCGAATAGTATGGATGCCGTCAGTGACCGTGATTTTATCCTTGAGTTTCTCTCGATTGGCTCGATTATCATGACCCATATTTCCCGATTGTCGGAGGAATTCGTGATTTGGTCAAGCCAGGAATTCCAGTTTATCGAACTCGATGATTCGTTCTGTACCGGCTCAAGCATCATGCCGCAGAAAAAGAACCCGGATGTGCCGGAGCTGCTTCGCGGGAAAACCGGCCGTGTATATGGCAACTTAGTAGGCCTGTTGACGGTGTTAAAAGGGTTACCGCTTGCGTATAACAAGGATCTCCAGGAAGACAAGGAAGGCATGTTTGACACGGTGGAAACGCTGGAAGGGTCATTGAAGCTGCTGGCACCGATGATCGAAAGTATGACCGTTCGGAAGGATGTCATGCGCAAAGCGATCAACAATGATTTCTCTAATGCGACCGATATTGCCGATTACCTGGTCACCAAAGGCCTTCCATTCCGTGAGGCACATGAAGTGATTGGAAAAATTGTTTTATACGCCATCCAGTCCGGCAAGTTTTTGTTGGATTTGAGCATGGATGAGTATAAGGAATTTAGTGGGCTGTTCGGGGAGGACATTTACGAGGTATTGGCGCCGGAGCATGTCGTAGCGGTTCGGAACAGCTTTGGCGGGACTTCACCGGAGCAGGTCCTTGCGCAGATTAAGTTGGCTGAGGAGAAACTGGGGCAATAAAACGTATTTATTTTGAATAACCCTTGATACAGCAGGCATTATTGCTGTATCAAGGTGAAAATACCCTTTTCATTATGATCCTTATAATGCTGGATTATGTTTAAACGTCATTGCTTAATATGTGTAATATACTCTATTCAAGATTTGCATGTTTCCCATACATTTTATTAGAATCTAAGCCTTTTTTCTCCATAAAACGCAAGATGACGGAATCATAAAATAACAACATCGTTTGCTCAAATAGAGATCCCATTGGTTGAATGGTCTTGTAATCACCTTGAGACTGGTCTTTCGTTACCCCCGGTAATTTAACGATGATATCCGCTAATTTTCCAATGGTTGATTCAGGTGAAATGGTTATAGCTGCAACTGTACCTCCCAAGCTTTTTGCTTTTTCAGCAATGGCAACCAATGTTTTGGTTTCTCCTGAACCTGACCCAATGATTAATAGATCGTCTTTTTCTAAGTTAGCTGTTACGGTTTCACCAACTACATAGGCATCAATCCCCATGTGCATCATTCGCATCACAAAAGATTTCCCCATAAATCCAGATCTACCAGCTCCAGCCACAAAGATTTTCTTGGATTCTAAAATCTGATGGACTAATTTCTCTGCTTGATCATCAGAGATTAAGTCTACCGTTTGACTTAATTCTTTGACAACTTGTCCTAGATATTCAGTAGTCTTCATTGTTGAATTACCCTTGTTTCATTAATTTTTGCATTTCTTGTGCTGTCGCTTTCTTATCTTCCTTATTCGTAATCCCGCCACCTACGATTACTAGATCTGGTTGTTGTTTAATGACCTCAGGAAGAGTTTCTAATTTGATTCCACCTGCAATCGCAGTTTTTGCATTTTTTACAACGCTCTTAATTGTGTGTAGATCTTCAAAGGAATTTTTACCCACAGCTTGTAAGTCGTAACCTGTGTGTACACAGATATAGTCAGCACCAAGTTCATCCAATTCTTTAGCACGGCCTGCAATGTCTTTTACTGCAATCATATCCACAAGGATTTCTTTTCCTTGTTTTTTCGCTTCTTCCACTGCGCCTCTAATGGACTCATCTTCTGCTGTTCCAAGAATTGTAATAATGTCAGCACCTGCCTCAGATGCTTGGCTTACTTCATATCCAGCGGCATCCATAATTTTTAAGTCTGCTAACACGGTTAAATTAGGAAAAGCAGCTTTTACCTCTTTAACTGCTTTAAGACCTTCATTGATTACCACGGGTGTACCAATTTCTACAACATCAATATATTCTTCTACCTCTTTTACTAATTCAATTGCTCCGGGAATATCGACAAGGTCTAATGCTAATTGTAATTTCATTTATATTCGCTCCTTATAAAATAGTTTCAAATGTTGTGCTAAGCGGCTTTCTTGAGATGTTTCTTTTTGATGATTCATTTGCTCATTAGCACGTCGTTTAGTATAATCATTAGGTTATAAAATTAAAAGTACGCACTTTAATCGCATATAGTGCTAAAAAGTATACTATTGGACAAAATAAAGGGGGGGTGAAGCAAATGCCAAATTTAGGAGAGAAAATGTTTAACTGTGAAAAAGAATTAACGCTTGCAGTAATTGGCGGCAAGTGGAAAATGTTGATATTATGGCATCTTGGCAAGGAAGGGACGAAACGTTTTGGTGAATTAAAGGCCCTCATTCCAGGTATTACTCAAAGAATGCTTGTTAATCAATTACGTGAACTGGAAGAACATTTAATTGTGCATCGAGAAGTTTACCCTGTTGTTCCACCAAAAGTGGAATATTCATTGACTGATTATGGAAGAAAACTGATCCCGATTTTAGATGCTATGTATGAATGGGGCAAAACATATATTGAGAATGTATTGGAAAAAGAACCTGAGCATCAATCAACTACTAAGTAGAGACATGCTAATCATAACCTGCCATCGTTTAGCCAGTTTTAACCGTGCTTTTTATTACTTTTTATAAATAGAGACAACCCATATTTAATGAAAAAGCCTTGAGCAGCAATAATTGCAGCTCAAGGCTTTTTATATTATAGTGTCATTTTTTATACTATGTTATCCAAATGTGACTATATGTAAAAAAAGTGCGTACTTTTAAAAAGTATACATAGGTAATATACTGATTTGACAAAGCAATTTGAAATAATATCACCCGCGGAGGGAGTGGTTGCTTTGCCAAATGAATTAGAGGATATGCCGTGGAAGAAAATGACTAGCTAAAATAAATAAGAGAAATCAAAACTAGACTGGTGAGGAAATATAAGATTTGTGAATAGAAACTTTTTGAATCTGGTCTTTTCCCTCTTACCACTTATTAAAAGGTTTTTCATTTGTATTCTCTCCCTAAATAGTAGATAATTTCCATTAGAATCAAACAAAACACCCATTAAGGAGGCCTAAAATGAAACTTAGAGTATCTGCAGTCCAGTACCATCTTCATACCATTAAAACCTTCGAGGAATTCGCCGCCCAATGTGAGCATTATATAAAAACAGCAGAGGAGTTCGGAGCGGAATTTGTCCTGTTTCCGGAGTTCTTCACCACCCAGCTGCTGTCCATCGGCAACGGCCAGGGGCAAAGCCTGACCATCGATGATCTGCCATGTTTTACAGAGCAGTACAAAAAGCTGTTCACCACATTCGCCAAAGAAACGAACATGCATATTATCGCCGGAACGCATGTCATTGAAAAAGACGGCAAACTGTATAATACCGCGCACCTTTTCTACCCGGACGGCAGAATCGGCGAGCAGGCCAAGCTTCATATTACCCCAACCGAAGTCAAAGAGTGGAATATGGCGCCTGGCGACTCGTTTCAAATTTTTGAAACCGAAAAGGGAAAAATCGCCCTGCTTACCTGTTATGATATCGAATTTCCTGAGATTGTCCGGATGGCGAAGGCTAAAGGCGCGGACGTGATTTTCTGTCCTTCCTGCACCGATGACCGTCACGGCTTCCACCGCGTTCGCTATACCAGTCATGCCCGGGCCATCGAAAATCAGGTATATGTGGTTCTCACCGGAACTGTTGGAGCTCTGCCAACGGTTGACTTCATGCGGGCCAATTTCGGCCAGGCTGTTGTTATTACACCAAATGACATCCCGTTCCCACCGCTGGGCATTCAAGTCCAAGGGGAAATCAACGACGACATGGTTATCACCGCTGACCTCGACCTCGAACTTCTATATGAAGTAAGAGAGCGCGGCGCTGTCACCACCTGGCGTGACCGCAGAACGGATTTATATACGGATTGGAAATAGGGGGGAGCTCAATGTACCGAAGTGAATTTTACGTTTACGACCAAGACCGGCCGCTGCCAATTTGTATCCGTAATTACACGAAGGAAGATTTTGACCAACTCATTGAAATCCAGGCGGAATGCTTTCCGCCGCCGTTTCCATCAGAACTGTGGTGGAATAAAGAGCAATTGACCAACCATGTTACCTATTTTCCAGATGGGGCCTTATGCGTTGAAATCAATGGTGAACTTGCCGGATCGCTCACTGGACTTGTCGTTGATTTTGACCCGAGTCACCCCAATCATAACTGGGAGGAAATCACTGACCACGGTTATATCCGCAACCATAATCCTGACGGCAATACACTGTACATTGTCGATATAAGCGTAAAGCCCAAATATCGCAAGCTTGGGCTCGGCAAGCTGATGATGCAGGCCATGTACCATGTTGTCATTGAAAAAGGCTATGACCGTCTGCTTGGCGGCGGGCGGATGCCCGGCTATCACAAGTTTGCGGAAAAAATGACAGCGAACGAATATTTGTCTGCCATCATCAATGGCCAGCTAAAGGACCCAGTGATCAGCTTTTTGCTGCGCTGCGGCCGCGTGCCAATGGGAATTGCCGAAAACTACCTTGAGGATGAAGAATCCCGGAACTATGCTGCACTAATGGAATGGAAAAATCCGTTCAAATAGCGCGTTAACAATAGGCAAACAAATAAGGAGGCCCGAAAACCAATGGATTACAAACGTATTACGAGTATCAATGACCCAAACTTTAAAAAACTTCACGACCTAATGGGACAAATTTTCCCGCCGGAAGAAGTTTTGGAATATGACCTGTGGAAGGAGCCGCTCGAGGACCCATCGATCCGCGTATTTGTTGCTGTCAACAAAGACGAAGTGGTCGGCGCAACCGAGTACCGCTATTATCCCGACTGGAACATTGCGATGACCGATTTTACGATCATCAGCAAACCGGGCTTGAGCCTTGGCCGTTTCTTGGCGCAAAACCGCCTGAAGGACCTGCAGGAGTTGGCAAAAGAAAGTGGCAAAGTATTATTCGGCATGTTTGCCGAAATTTATGATCCATACCGGGTAGAGCACCATCAGTTTGGCGGCGTCAAGGTGATGGATCCGTATGTTCGCCGTGAAGTGCTGTCACACCTGGGCTATAAGCGTCTGGACCTGAACTATGTCCATCCTTCATGGGAAAACAACGGGGAAGCCGTCTCAGGTCTCGACCTTTGCTTTATGCCGACAAATGAAGAGGTTGACAAACTCCCGGCAACTCTTGTCAAAGACTTCCTGACGACGTATTACTCTGTGCTGTCAAACAAACCAAAGGAATGGCTGGATATGGTCGAAAAACTAAGCCAGCAGGAATCTATTCCATTATTACCACTTTAACTATTGACTTTATTGGAAGATTCAGCTAATATTTTTTTTATAACTTACAAAATGAATGAAAATTTAAAAATATAAAACTCTTATCCAGAGAGGCGGAGGGACTAGGCCCGATGAAGCCCGGCAACCTTCAAGGTATTCCTTGAAAAGGTGCTAATTCCTGCAGGTTATCTTTAACCTGACAGATAAGAGGAGGACTATAACGCCCTCTTCTTATCGAAGGGGGTTTTTATTTTTTACAAAAAAGGAGGGAATGAGATGGCAGTGTTAAAGGTGGCTATTCTCGGTTTTGGTACGGTGGGAGAAGGGGCATATCGGACGATTATTTCCCACGGGGACGAGTTGGCTGCTGTTTTGGGGAAAAAGGTGGAAGTGGCTGCCGTTCTGATCAGAAATAAACAGAAGAAAAGGGATATTGCGCCGGACGTATTACTCACCACAGACTTCGAGGAAATCCTGCAATTGCCGCAGCTTGATATTGTGATTGAAGCAATCGTTGACAAAGAGCCGACTTTTACCTACTTAAAGCAGGCAATCGAGCGCGGCAGCCACATCATTACCGCCAATAAAGAAATGTTTGCCCACCATGGAAGCGAACTTCAGGAGTTGGCTGAGAAAAACAACGTTTCTATCGGCTTTGAAGCTACGGTGGCAGGGGGCATTCCAGTCATACAAACCTTAAGGCAATTGTTAAAAATTAACCGTGTCCAACAAATTCAAGGAATCCTTAATGGGACGTCGAATTTTATCCTGACCGAAATGCGGGAAAAGCAGCAGTCCTTTGCCGAGAGCCTGGCGCTTGCCCAGAAAAACGGTTATGCGGAAGCGGATCCAACTAATGACGTTGAGGGATATGATGCCTTTTATAAAACGATGATTCTCAGCCGAATTGCCTTTGGGGAAGAGCCAGATTGGCATACGGTAGAACGTGTGGGCATCACTGGCATTACGAGCGAATTGATTGAAGCGGCCACAAAACTGGACCTACGCTTTAAACATGTTGCCAGTCTGTCGAAGGAAGCGGGACAAATCAAGGCTTCCGTGAAACCGGTACTCGTTGGCAATGAGCATCCCTTTTATCATGTCGAAGGGGTTGAAAATGCGGTCAATGTGTACTCCGACATTGTCGGTCGGATTACCCTGCAAGGACCAGGCGCCGGAATGTTTCCAACGGCTAGTGCCGTTATTGAAGATTTGGTTTACGTCTACCAAAACCGTTCCGCGAGGAAAAAGTACGCGCAAACCACTGCAGCACATTGTGAGCATAATGAGGAAAAGAAACAGGAATTGTGGTTAGTTCAAGGGATTCATGACATGCTGCCTGCTGCGACAATCATTGATGAAGTCGGAAACGGAATCAAGGTCATCAAGGCAGCCAAATCCGATTTAGAGCAGCTGGAGGATATTCGCTATTTTGCGATTCTCGGGGAAGTCGAACAGAAAGAAGCAGTGGTGGTTTAAGTAACTTCGGGTTTATAACATAACCACATTGGTTAGTTCACAATCTAGTCAAATTTCCACCATAAATATGTTAAGAAACTGTGAAATCCGTTGTTTAAAAGGGGTCCTCGGAGTATAGTAAAACTATAGACAAGAGTGGTAAGCCAACTTGATCTATGGGAATTACAGCAGTGCCGAGTTCTAGCCGTTTTAATAACGGATACCTCTCTTTAGAACTCATGATTCATATGATTTCCCCCTTTTTTCATTATAAAAGAAGCAGGAATCCTGCTTCTTCTTTTTTTTGCAAAAGTTTGCTCCATCCGGCGGTCCCGCCGGTTGGAAAGCCTTGAATTTATTTCACTAATGCCTTGGCATTCCGCCGCCTTTTTCTAAGTAATAGACAAATTAGCGCCGTAATCAGCATTATTTTTTACGATTGCTTACGCGCTGATTGGCGGCATTCGCCCGTGCTTGGGCCTCCATATCCGCTCCGTCAGCCATTTCTTTAGAGAATTCTACATCATGCCCGTCGGATTTCATGTTTTTTGGCACCTGTGGAAGTGAAGCTTTATTTTTATCACGAGTCTTATGTCCGTGTGCACGGCCCATGAAAAAAACCCCTTTCAGTTGGTTGCTGGTGGAGCCGTAAGAAGCTCCCCTTAATAGCTTTACCAAATAAAAGGGGTCCATTAATGGAAAAAATTATTTAGATCTTATTATCTGCCCTTCCGATTTAAATAGCCGCCAGCGCGGTCTGCCATTTTAAATTCATGGCCATAAGTCACTTCCTGCATGCTTGTTAAATTTGTACGTTCACGATCCTTATTGCGCTTTTTGTTTTCAGACATCATGATTCATTCCTTCCAAATTTATTTTAAGCAGGTAAAAATGGTACATCATGTACACGTTTCCATTTTTGCCTTTTAAAAAAGGAATGATACCGTTTTTTTAAGAAAATATATTTTTTAGTGCAATTTTTAATTCGGTATATTTAAAATCGTAGCCATGTTTTAACAATTCATTTGGCAACACTCTTTGTCCTTCGATAACCAATGTGCTCATCTCACCTAACAACATCCGAAGCGCAAAACCTGGAACAGGAAGCCAATGCGGCCGTCGCAGCACCTCAGCTAATGACATGCCAAACTCGTTCATCGTCACTGGAGCAGGGGCAGTAAAATTCACCGGACCATTGATATTCGGGTTTTCCATTGCAAATTCAATGCCTTTTACCACATCTTCAATATGAATCCACGACATCCATTGCTTTCCAGAGCCCATAGGCCCGCCGATAAAGGCTTGGTAGGGAAAAATCATTTTCGAAAGCGCACCCTCACGTTTGTCCAAAATGATCCCAAACCGGCAAAAGACAGTCCTCACTCCATGTTCATCGGCTTTAGCCGCTTCCTGTTCCCACTCGATAACTGTTTTTGATAAAAAATCCTTCCCAGAGCCTAGATCCTTTTCTGTAAATGTTTTATCCTGCGATGTTCCATAAAAGCCAATCGCGCTGGCATTAATGAAGGCTCGAGGTTTCCGCTTCATTTTAGTCATGATGCTTAAAAGTTCTCTGACTGCTGCTAGTCTGCTGTCCAAAATTCTTTTCTTCGTTTTCTTAGTCCAGCGCCCGCTATTAATCGATTCGCCAGCCAGATTAATAAAAATATCGGTCCCTTCTAGTTGCGAAGCGGGATTAGAATGTTCCGTGAGCCACTGGACATAGCGGAATTTTCCCTTTCCGTTAGAAGGCTTTCTGGTTAAGACAATTACCTCATGACCTTTTTGCACCAAATCCCTGACTAAAGCTTTACCGACAAATCCCGTTCCCCCCGCAATTGCAATCCTCATTTCGGCTGCGCACCCCCTTGTAAATATTGTATAATATTTTCAAGAAGAATATGGCAAAGTGAAGTGAACAAGATGGGCATTATTACAAAAATAACCACGCAGAAAAAAAATCAGGACCGCTTTAATGTGTTTATGGACCGCGGCAGCGGCGAAGAATTTGCCTTCAGTGTCGACAGTGATGTGTTTATCAAATTTCAGTTGAAGAAAGGCATGGAAATCGATGAGTTTTCGTTAATGGAAATTCAGTATCAGGACGATATCCGCAAGTCCTATAACCTCGCGATCAATTATCTCGCACGCAGGATGAGGGCTGAAAAAGAAGTCCGCGACTATTTGCAGAAAAAAGAGGTGGAAGAGCCGGTCATCAACGAGGTGCTGCATAAACTAACATCCCAGAAATACCTCAATGATGAAGAGTTTGCCCTGGCCTATGTCCGGACCCAGGCCAATACGACGGACAAGGGGCCGGATACCGTCAAGCAAGAACTGAAGGAAAAAGGGATCAGCGAGCAAATTTTGTCCAATGCCCTGAGGGAGTTTCCATTGGAGCAACAAATTGAAAAAGCGATCAAAATCGCTGGAAAATTTTTTAATAAAAATTCCAAGGAGTCCATGCGCATCCAAAAGCAAAAGCTTGAACAAACGCTGCTTCGAAAAGGGTATTCCTTTGAGGTCATTCAAATCGCCATTAGCGAAACCGAGGTGGATAACGGGGATGCGGAAATAGAAGCCATTCGCTTCCAAGGGGAAAAGGCACTGCGGAAATACGGACAGTTGAGCGGTTATGAATTTGAGCAAAAAATGAAGCAGGCTTTGTATCGGAAAGGCTTTTCGATAGATTTGATTGAGAAGTATCTTGGGCAACTAGAAAATTCCTAAGTGTTAATAGGGCTGGTTTAAAAGACAATTAGGCGGGGATAGCTGCGAAAGTGTCTAATAGCCGGCTTCTAATAGACAAAATTGGTTGGCAGAGCGGTAAAAGTGTCTAATAGAGGGCTTCTAATAGACAAAATTGGTTGGCAGAGCGGTAAAAGTGTCTAATAGAGGGCTTCTAAAAGACAAAATGGGTTGGTAGAGCGGTAAAAGTGTCTAATAGAGGGCTTCTAAAAGACAAAATGACTAGGAATAGCTGCGAAAGTGTCTAATAGAAACCCTCTAATAGACAAAACAGCTAATTCTCTTGCACAAATGTCTTTCAGGGAACTGATGAAAGACAATTTCTTTAGGGAAGTTGGTCAGATTGTCCTTCATCAAGCCGATGAAGGACAAAATTCACCCAGAAAACCTGGAAAGTGTCCTTCATCAAGCAGATGAAGGACAAAATCCACCCAGAAATTCAGCAAAGTATCTTTCATCATGTCGATGAAAGACAAAATCACTAAAATAGCAGAACAAAATGTCTTTCGTCCACTGAAAAAACGTGTCACTATTATTTTTTACTCTCAATAATAATCGTATCCTGATCGATCTGTTGCATAATAACCTCAGCTACGGATCTGGCTGACGGCAGCCTGGATGGGTCCTTCACATAGTCACCTGCGTCCCAAAACGGGGTTTTCATCCCGCCCATGTAGACTGCATTAAATTTGATATTGCTGCCTTCATACTCCTTCTGCAGTGCTTCGGTAAAGCCGCGGACAGCGAATTTGCTGGCACAATAAACAGCCTCATTAACTTTTCCGCGCAAACCGGCTGTTGAAATAATATTCATGACCCGGCCTTCACCCTTGTCCACCAACAATGGCAAAACAGCTTTCGTTACGAGAATGGTGCCGATTACGTTCGTATCCAGCATTTCGTTTATTTGCTTTTCGGTAATTTCCACGAACGCTCCGAAATGGCCCACCCCCGCATTATTCACAACACCGTGAATAGCATATTTTTTGCTGGCATTGCCAATCACCCTTGAAAGCTCTTCGCTATTGCTAACATCCAACTGAAGGGTATCGGCTTTTCCGCCGCTGGCCTCAATTTCGTGTTTCACTCCGGTTAATTTTTCAACTGTCCTTCCTGCCAGTAAGATATGAAAACCTTTTTGTGAAAAAAGCAGGGCAAGTTCCTTCCCCAATCCTGAACCTCCGCCTGTAACGATTAGTGATTTCATATGCAGCCTCCGTTAATACTTTATTAATTTTACAAAAATAATTATACTAAAATAAAGAGGGGTGAACGAGGATGCAGCAGGAGAAACGATATAGTGAAATGACACAGCATGAATTGCGGCAGGAAATAGCCAAACTCCAAGAGCAAGCGCGTAAAGCGGAGCAAATGGGGATGGTAAATGAGTTTGCCGTGCTCGAACGCAAAGTACATATGGCTCGTGCTTACATGCTTGACCCGAAAGTGTTTAATCCAGGCGAAATTTACGAAATAGAGGGTGCACCTGGCGAATACTTTAAAATCGATTACTTAAATGGCGTATTTGCCTGGGGCTACCGCCTGAAAGGGGACGGAAAGGAAGAGGCGCTGCCGATTTCTTTGCTTAAATCTTTGAAATAGTGGTTTGACAAGCCAGAGGCAGGTATCTCTGGCTTGTCGTGACTGCAAACTATTTCCAAACCTGCGGTGATTCATCATCGCGCTCGCCTGATGCGCGCATCCGTTCCTGAGGATGTGTGTTGATGGTGCCATCTGCTCGGCGGGAAGCGTATTCCGCTTTCGCCCGTGGCTCTCCCTCGAGCTTGTTATTATTTTGATTCGGGAAACCGGTCTGTTTATTTCTCATGCTGTACCTCCATTAATGGACTCCAGAACGTGAAAAGCAAAGGTGCGGTTCAATGCTTAACACGTACCATTAGTATGGACTTTATTTTTTTCGCTTATGTTAAAAGAAAATGGCAAAGGGGCTTATTGATGAACGACTATCATGAAAAATTAACCAAGCTGCTGCTTGAAAAAAATGACCAGCTCTCCTATAACCAAGCCAGGACTTGGGTTGAACTGCTGTGGGAGGACTTTGAAACTACATCTGCCCGTGCTGGTCAGGAATACATGGGCAGCGAAATGACCGAACGGATTGTCAAACAGTGGATTGAAAATTATGGGGACAAGCTTCATGAATTTGCGGCAACAAACCCTAAATTTGAAAAATACTTTGATCAATCGGACAAAATGCTCCATTAAAACAAAAACTCGCCGGCTGCAAATCGCCGGCGAGTTTCATTTATCCAGGAAGGATTCCTAACTTTTTCCGCAGCTTTTTCTCGCTGAACACCCATCCGGTGTAAGAAGTAATCGGATTTAAGTCTAAGTCTAATTGAACAACTGCGACAAACGGATAATGGCCGTTGCTACGATAGCGCAAGTCGATAAACCGAACCTCGTAATAGGTGTCGTATTCATCCACTTCCCAACGGTAGACTGGCGAAAACGACAGAAATGCCGCAATGTTTTCGTCCTTTTTGGCTGCTTCAATTACTGGTGTCTTTGGTACAGGCACCCTTCTAAAGCGGTCCAAGATTTCCACCTTGCCATTTACTGAACGTCCTACAAAAAAGATGTTCTCGTTCATTGCTGCTATCTTCCATTGATGGAACCTCATCGTCGGAGCGATAATGATGTCAGTGGCATCTGGTATGAGGGAGCGAACCTCAACCAGCACCCGCCTTTTTGCTTGGTATCGCCTCAAATAATAGCCAATGATGATGGCATACATCAAAAGGAAGGTATAGCCTGGATTGGCACCCGCAATCCAAAGGATGATACCGATAATGTGAATTGCGAATATAAACGGGTCAAATGTGTTAATCACCCCAAGCGCGACCCATTTGGCTGAAAACGGCCGAAGTGCCTGCGTTCCATAGGCATTAAAAATATCAACGAAGACATGGATAAACACGGCCGCAAAGGCCCAAGCCCATAGGTGCAGGAGATTCGCATCTGGTATGAACAGATAAATAACTGCCGTTATCAGAAGCGGCCACAATAAAACCGCAGGTATGGAATGGGTAACACCGCGATGATTACGAATATAAATAGCGTTATTTCGTAATTTTAACACTGTATCAATATCTGGTATTTGTGAACCAGCAATCGTTGCTATTAAAACACTGGTTGTGGTCGCATGGCTGGCCGCAACTGCCGGATCGAGTGTTGCCAAACCGCCAAGAGCAATCCCCATCACAACATGAGTTCCAGTATCCAAAAAGTTTTCCCCCTTGTAAAATTCTTGTCAAATTTGCCAATTTGACTTATCGTAATACAGAATTACTTATTATTGTCTAACTCCAGCGCCTAGCCCCTCGAGGTCATAAGTCAATTTAGGAAAGTTTCCTAACTAGGAACCTTGCTCCTGCGGTATAGTTTATTCGAGGAAGTAATGTTTACCTCGTCGCATGCCTGCTTCGAAGATTACTCAGTGATGTTGGCATCCTGCCGGCTCGCCTTATGCTTGTCGGGGCTGGTCGAGGCGCTTCCGCTTTTCTTATTATATTCCCTAATTTCATGTGGTTTACTAATAAAGGAGTAAATGTTATGTCAATTGAACAAGAAAATGTCAAAAAAATCAATATAAATGCATTTCAAAATGATTTAATTTCATGGTTTAAAGCGGAGCAGCGTGACCTTCCATGGCGAAAGGATCGCGACCCTTACAAGGTTTGGGTTTCCGAGATTATGCTGCAGCAAACAAGGGTTGATACAGTCATTCCTTATTTCAATCGGTTTATTGAATGGTTTCCGACGATTGACGATTTGGCGGATGCCGAGGAAGATAAGGTCTTAAAGGCCTGGGAAGGGCTCGGTTATTATTCCCGGGTGCGGAATCTGCAGTCTGCCGTCAGGGAAGTAAAGGAAAAATATCATGGCGAGGTACCGAATACCCCCGAAGAAATTAGCGGGTTGAAAGGCGTCGGCCCCTATACCGCCGGAGCTATTTTGAGCATCGCTTACGGAATTCCGGAACCCGCCGTTGATGGCAATGTCATGCGTGTCCTATCAAGGATTCTTTCGATTTGGGTGGATATTGCCAAACCTTCGTCCAGGAAAGTGTTTGAGGAGGCGGTGCGCGAACTGATTTCCCATGATGACCCATCTTCGTTCAACCAAGCGATGATGGAATTGGGTGCGTTAATTTGTACTCCAACATCTCCTTCCTGCCTATTGTGTCCGGTACGCGACCACTGTCAGGGATTTGAAGAAGGGGTACAGTCGGAACTGCCGGTTAAAACGAAGAAAACAAAAACACGAAATGTGGAGTTGGCCTCAGCCATTTTGGTTGACGAGAAAGGCAGGATTTTAATCCATAAGCGCCCTTCTGAAGGACTGCTGGCGAATTTATGGGAGTTTCCGACTATAGAGATTCTGCATCCATTACAGCACGAACGCGAGCAAGTTGTAGCATTGTTTGATGAAACCCTTGATTTAAAAATCAGTCTTGACCAGATTATTGGCCAGATTCAACATGTGTTCTCGCATCTTGTTTGGAATTTGAAGGTATATATCGGAAAAATAAATTCCAACATTAAAGAAAGCAATGAATGGAAATTGGTACCTGTAGAGGAAATTACCGATCATGCTTTCCCGGTTCCGTATCAGAAGATGTTTAAGCTCTATCAGGATTTATAAAAAATGAACGCCGAATTCTTTGACGGCGTTCATTTTATTTAGCTATTCAACCCGCCCCGATTTTGAATTTCTTCGACAATCTGCCTGTGAATCGATTGCCCTTCACTGTTTAAATATGGGGTCATTTGCTGGAGGGCGTGATGAAAAAAGAAAAGCTCTGAATCATTCCAATCCGATTTTGCCATCATCGACAACTCCGTCATATCCCTGCCTTCGTACATTCAAAAACTTCCTTTCAAACGTAATTTCCACTTAGTTTTTATATAAAAATTGTCATCTATTCACGGAAAGGCTAAAATGATAGCGATACATAAAAAAGATTGGATGGGAAAAAATGACACAAAAAGTAGCGCTGATTACCGGCAGCAGCAGAGGAATCGGCAAAGCAACCGCGCTTCGCCTGGCCGAGGCGGGATACGATATTGTAATTAATTATGCGCGAAGCAAATCAGGAGCACTAGAAACAGCCGAGCAAATAAAAGCGCTGGGAAGAAAAGTATTAGTGGTAAAAGCTAATGTTGGCGATGTTTCCAAAATTAAAGATATGTTTGCACAAATCGACCAGGAATTTGGCAGGCTAGATATATTTGTCAACAATGCCGCATCAGGAGTTCAGCGCCCGGCGATGGAGCTCGAAGAATCACATTGGGACTGGACCTTAAATATTAACAGCAAGGCACTCCTGTTTTGTGCCCAGGAAGCGGCTAAGCTGATGGAGAAAAACGGCGGCGGGAAAATTGTCAGCATCAGCTCTCTCGGTTCCATTCGCTACTTGGAGAACTATACGGCCGTTGGCGTGTCAAAAGCGGCACTTGAAGCCCTGACCAGATATCTGGCAGTTGAATTGGCTCCGAAAAATATCGTCGTCAATGCCGTTTCAGGCGGTGCGGTCGATACCGAAGCCTTAAAGCATTTTCCAAACCGTGACGAAATGCTCCGCGATGCAGCTGAAAAAACACCGGCAGGACGCATGGTGGAAATAGATGATATTGTCAATAGCGTGATGTTCCTGCTATCTGATGAGTCGAGCATGATTCGCGGTCAGACGATTATTGTCGATGGCGGCATATCCTTACTTGTCTAAAATTATTCAATAAAAATCTTCGGATAATCTCCACGAAGACGGGCAAATTAAATTCGTGGAGGTGATAACAATGGCAAATTTCAATCAACAGCCTAACAAAACTTCTGCTGGAACTAACATTCAGCAAGTGAGACAACAAAATGCCCAGTCTCAAGGTGCAGGCGGTGCAGGTCAATTTGGCACTGAGTTTGCAAGTGAAACAAATGCACAAGAAGTTAGACAACAAAACCAAGCTTCTGCTCAAAGAGGCGGAAATGCTGGTGCTGGTGCTGGTGCATCTGGCCAATTTGGCACTGAGTTTGCAAGTGAAACAAATGCACAAGAAGTTAGACAACAGAATGCTCGCTCTGCTCAAAAAGGCGGCAATGCTGGAAATGGTCAATTCGGCCAAAGCTAATAAAAGAATACTTACGTTAGGAGGCGCTCATACTCGATATTGAGTGTCTCCTTTTTTGTGCGTCGCACTCACCACTCGACAAAACTTCTTTTTTTTCAACAGAAGTTGTCAAAGGAAAATGATGATTTTTTCGAGAATACATATTAGGTACTCTAATGAAGGCGGTGAGGAACATGAATCAATTTAACCGATTAGTTTCCGAACAGATGGTCACAATGGAAAAACTGTTGTTTTTGCAAGCTGAGCTTGAGCGTTGCCAGGAAATCGAGGCCGAACTGCAAGCATTACAAAATGAAACCGATCTTGAAACCATCCAAGCAGATATACAAATGATGAAGAAAGAATTAAAAGAAATCCAGTTAATTTTTGAAAAACAAACAGAAGAGGTCATCAATTCTTACCGCGAAATCAATTTGCCGGCCACTGTATAATAGAAAAAAAGCGCAAATTTTTACAAAGAGCCTAGTGAATTATGGCTCTTTTGTTTTAAATTTAGGCTTCAACCGTTATAATAATAGAAAACAGGAATTATTCTTTGTTGCCTTTTGTCGTTTATTATATGTTCGGATTAGGTGGCAAAGGTCAAGATGAAGGTAGGGGAGAAAATGGGCGTACCCATCGAAGGTGAACCAATACAAATACATAGCTATAAACACAATGGGCACATCCATCGCGTCTGGGAAGAAACAACTGTTTTAAAAGGGTCGCAAAATATAGTAATTGCCGCTAATGATCGAACGCTTGTTACCGAATCAGATGGAAGAACGTGGATTACAAGGGAACCGGCTATTTGTTACTTCCACTCGCAATATTGGTTTAATGTTATTGGCATGATTCGTGAAGACGGGATTTATTACTATTGCAACATCAGTTCGCCGTTTATTTTTGATGGTGAGGCACTGAAGTATATTGACTATGATCTTGATATTAAAGTGTTTCCTGATATGACCTTTAATCTACTGGACGAGGATGAGTATGAACGTCACCGCCGCGAAATGAATTATCCAGATGTGATTGACCAAATTCTAAAACGGAATGTCGATAAACTGATTCAGTGGATTCGCCAGCGCAGCGGCCCATTTGCACCGGATTTTATCGATATCTGGTATGAACGGTATTTAACATACAGACGGTAATTTGTGTATTGGTTCAAACGCCTGTTGATGAAAGTCAACAGGTGTTTTTGCTGAAAAAGGAAAGGGGGGAAAGGTTTGGATAGCATCAGGCGTTATCTTCAATTTGTAAAACCATATAAATGGCAAATCTTTGCCACCATCATTATTGGTATTGTAAAATTTTCCATCCCGCTGATTATTCCAATTTTAATAAAATACGTGGTCGATGATATCGTCGGGAATGCAAAACTAGCCACTGATGATAAAATTGACAAACTGCTCCTTCTTATGGGAATTATGATAATCATATTTGTTATTCTCAGGCCGCCAATTGAGTATTATCGTCAATATTTTGCCCAGTGGACATCGAACAGGATCTTATACGATATCCGTAATAGGATGTATAAGCATATTCAAAAATTAAGCTTTAAATATTATGCCAATACAAGAGCAGGGGAAATCATTTCTCGGGTGATCAATGACGTAGAGCAGACAAAGACATTCGTCGTGACCGGGTTAATGAACCTTTGGCTTGATATCGCCACCATTGTTATTGCCATTATTCTTATGTTTTCGATGAATGTAAAATTGACAATCGTTTCAGTTTTGCTGTTCCCACTATATGCTTTTTCGATAAGATACTTTTTTGGGAACTTACGCCGATTGACTCGCGTCCGCTCTCAGGCACTAGCCGAGGTGCAAAGCTATCTTCATGAACGGGTCCAGGGAATGCCGGTGATCAAGAGCTTTGCGATTGAGGGCTATGAGCAGACTCAATTTGATAAACAGAATAAAAACTTCCTTGACAAGGCGCTTCAGCACACAAGCTGGAATGCCAAGTCATTTGCAGTAGTCAATACGATTACTGACATTGCTCCGTTACTTGTGATTGGTTACTCGGCCTATCTTGTTATTCATGGTCAGCTTTCGTTAGGAACGATGGTGGCGTTTTTCGCCTATATCGATAAGCTTTATAGCCCGCTGCGCCGGTTGGTCAACTCCTCGACAACGATTACCCAATCGTTTGCTTCGATGGACCGGGTGTTTGAATTTCTCGATGAAAAATATGATGTTGTCGATGCTCCCGATGCGGTCGAGTGCAGCAATGTTAAGGGAAATATCACCTTTGAGGATGTTTCGTTTGCCTATGACGAAGGCCATGAACTGGTGTTAAAAAATATCTCCTTAGAGGTGAAAAAAGGCGAAACGATCGCCCTCGTCGGCATGAGCGGCGGGGGAAAATCAACGCTGGTCAGCCTGATTCCGAGGTTTTACGATGTCACCAAAGGAAGGATTCTGCTAGATGGCCATGATCTTCGTGAGTTCAAGGTGCAGTCATTAAGGGATAAAATCGGCGTTGTATTCCAAGACAATATTCTATTCAGTGAATCAGTTAAGGAGAATATTTTGCTGGGGAAACCGGGGGCGGATGATGAAGAGGTATTTCGGGCTGCTAAGGCAGCGAATGCTGACGAGTTTATTCTGCATCTTCCCGAAGGATATGGTACAAAGGTTGGTGAGCGGGGAGTTAAGCTATCTGGCGGCCAGAAACAACGAGTCGCGATTGCCCGCGTATTTTTGAAAAATCCGCCAATCTTGATTCTCGATGAGGCAACTTCGGCACTCGACTTGGAGAGCGAGCATTACATTCAAGAAGCACTTGATGAATTGGCGAAGGACAGGACGACCTTTATTGTCGCACACCGTCTTTCTACGATTACCCATGCCGACCGGATTGTGTTAATTGAACACGGCCAAATCGTTGAAATCGGGACGCATGACGAGTTGATGGCGAAGCAAGGCAATTATTATAAATTATTTCAGGTACAGCAAATTGAAAAGAAAAATGAGGAAGCGACCGTTTAGCGTCGAAAAAAACCCGATGCAGTATCGGAACTGCTTCGGGTTTTTTAATCATCTTGTTCTTCAATTGAAATCTCGTTGTTATGGTAGTAATGAAAACTGGTGATTAACACATCCAAATGTTCTACCTGCTCGCTGTAGTCAATAATCGATGCGACAATTTGCATGGTATGGTATAGTTGCGGATTGTTCTCCTCATCGATTTCCTTTTGATGCAGCAAAAAGAAGTGAAACAGCTCTTCTTTATTGATTGTTACCTTCTCCTCCTGGTTTGAGGGCGGAGTTGGCACCTTTCCGATGAAGCGCAGCATCAGCTGTTCGTGAAAATATATAAGGTTATCGACTTGCTCCTGCAGCGCAGACCGAAACTCCTCCGACAGCATTAGCATTTCATTTTCAAAGCGATGCAATCTTTTTAACGTATCTAGGGCTCTTTTGGCGGTGATCGTCATTTGCCGGAAAACCACCAGCTTTCGGGACTTGTCTAAGTGGTGTGTTTTTAAATAGTCTCTTTCTTCCTTATACAGAGAATAAAACTGTTCCATCTCTTTAATATCGTTTTTTAATTTTCCAATATCGGTTTTCAGAAGCTGATGATCAAAATCCTGACGGGTACTTAGGCGAATCCACTTGATGATTTCCCCGGTGGTATCGACGATTTTATGATAAAGCTTATTTTCATATTTCGGCGGCATGAACACGAGATTGACGATAAACGCCGAAAATACCCCAATCATGATCGTGGAAAAGCGGATGCCGGCAAAAGTCAAAAAGTTGTCGCCGGGTGCTTCCATAATCGAAATGAGCGTCACAAGCGCCAAACCGATCGTGTTTCCAAGTTTCAGTTTAAGATTAACAGTGATCACAATAATGGCAGCGAGACCAATCACTATAAAATGATTTCCCAGCAATAATACAAAAACCACGGCCATAATCGCGCCAATCAAATTCCCCTGGATTTGTTCGATAATGGTCAAAAAGGAACGATAAATCGTTGGCTGGATGGCAAAGATCGCGGCTATGGCTGCAAATACCGGAGAGGGGGAGTGCAGCAATTGCGCCAAGTAAAGTGATAAAACAATAGCAATTCCCGTTTTAAAAATGCGGGCACCTAACTTCATTATTAATAAATTTCCTTTCCAAAAAATAATCTTAGTTCAATGTTAAACAATATTGTATCATACATGGATTTATTTGCATTGGCAAGGGATATTATATGACATTATCTTCAAGGGACGGGTAATAAGTTTTATCCGCACAAAAATGGGGGATATCCGCGATTATTTAAATATATCCGCGGAAAATTCAATATATCTGCGATAATCCCCAATATATCTGCGATAATCCCCAATATATCTGCGATACCCAAAAAAAGCATCCGCTGAAACAAACGCGCGAATGCTTTTTTGAATTTTACTCAGTTGAAACAGCTGGGTCGGCCTGTTCCTTTACCGGGCTGATCTGAACGAAATGCTGTTCCGGAGCGGCTAACAATCGACGAAGCTGGTATGCTTCATGTGACTGTCCATTCTGTTCGAGTAAATCACTATATTTGGTTAACAGTTCTTCGATATCCTGCTTTCCTTTTTCGGATAAATCCAGAACGGAGACCTTCGCGCCTTTAGCGATTCGGCGCTTAATTGCATCCTTGGTCAGTCCCATTTCCGGCTGATGGCGGGTATAGATGACACCACCTGTCATGCCGGCACAAATCCATGGACCTGGGTCGCCAAGTACAAGGCCGCGGCCGTTGGTCATATATTCAAAGGCAAAGCCCTTGATATTAGCATTGGCCCCGATATTGCCGGTCTCTTTTTCCGGAAGCGGCTTTTTCAGCTTTCCGCCGATGAGCAAATCGGCCCCTGAAAGCCTGATTCCGGCACGGGCATCGGCATTGCCTTGGGCAACTAGCAGGCCTTTTTGGGCCCCATAGCCAAAGCCTTTTCCGACAGAGCCATTTAAATATTCGCCATTTTTCCCTTTTGACTTCAATACATAAATGCTGCCGCCGAAGGAAGTTTTCCCAACACCGTCCTGGCCGCCGCCATTGACAGTAATGTAAATGCCTTCGCTGTTGTAGGCCCCGAGGCCGTTGCCTGGAATAGAGCCATCCTTGTACTTAAGCTGTACACTTGGCAACTGCTTGTAGGATCCATCAAGTCTGCCGCGTACGCGGTGACAAGAAACTCGGCTGCCCAATACCCTCTGTTCGGAAGTGACACTGACAAACTCTCTTGAAGCGTGAAGCTGATCGACACTTGCATCGAGATACTCTGCACCGGCTGCGACCTGCATTTGGGCTTCAGCCGCAGTCTTGGCGGCTTCAATTCTGGCGAACTGGCTAATTTCCAGCGGTTTCAGCAAGTAGGAGAGATTAAGCTGGTTCCCGCCCTTTACCTGCTCCAAAAACTCGGAATGGCCGACAGCCTCTTGAAGGTTGCGAACTCCTAGGGAAGCGGCAAGTGCTTTCACCTCGTTGCCAAAAGCGGTAAACAGATTCATGATGCCTTGAACGGCCAAGTCATACTGACGTGGGACGAAGCGGCGCAGTCCGTGCTCTTTCGCCTGTGCCTCCGATTCAATTTGCGTGGCAATCCCGACATGGCAGGTATCCAAATGACAGCCGCGACAGGTGGTACAGCCGATTGACAGCATGGCCAGTGTCCCGAAACCAACCCGGTTCGCACCAAGCAGCATGATTTTAACAACATCCATCGCACTCTTCATCCCGCCGTCTGCCCAAAGCTCTACTTTATGGCGCAATCCGCTTTCCAGCAGGGCGTTATGGGCCGCTTTAACCCCGATTTCAACCGGAAGGCCGACATGTTGCAGAGCATGGATTCTTGCGGCACCGGTCCCGCCGTCAAAACCGCTTAGGGTAATGATATCGGCGCCTGCTTTGGCAATCCCGACAGCAATGGTGCCAATGTTTGGAACCACCGGCACTTTAACGGCAATCTTTGCCTTGTCATTGGCTGTTTTTAATTCTTGAATCATTTGTGCTAAATCTTCAATTGAATAAATATCATGGTTGTTTGATGGTGAAATCAGGTCTGAACCAAGTGTCGCATTACGGGCCGCCGCGACCTTGGCGGTAACCTTCGATCCAGGCAAATGGCCGCCCTCACCAGGCTTGGCGCCCTGGCCAATTTTTATTTCCAATAGATTCGAAGAGTTTAACAGCTCGGCGTTGACACCAAATCGTCCCGAGGCAATTTGCTGCCCACGGGTTCGCGGATATTTCCCGAGCATATCCTTGATTTCGCCGCCTTCCCCGTTCAAGCTGACCATGTTTAAGCGGTCAGCCCCCTCTGCATAAGCCCTAAAGGCAATCTCGTTTTGAGAGCCAAAGGACATAGAAGAAATCAAAAACGGCAGATCATGATCGCCGACAGTAATATTGACTTCGCTAGGTGACACAGGATTGGCGCTATTCTTTAAACCGACCAAATGGCGAATGGTCGTTGGATTTTCGGTTTCTTGCTCGTTAATTTTTTCACGGTACACACTGTAATCGCCGGTTGCCGCCACTTCCCCAATTGCCTTCCAAATCCGCGGGAACAGGTGGATCGTTTTTCCGACTCGTTCTTTCTCGTTTTGGTAATCCTCAGCCCGTTTAAAGGCATCCTGCTTCATCGCTTCAAAATTGCTCTCAAGCTCGGAGGAGCCAAAGAAGTTTACGACATTTAACACCTCGGCAACTTCTTGGTTCAGGCCGATGCTCGAGAATAGGCGCCCATAGCCACGCAGTTCATGAATGCCAATGGTTGAAATCACTTTTTCAAGACCCTTGGTCAAAGCGCCGTACAGGTTTACAAGCGGTGCGGTCGTTTCACCGAGAACCGTCAGGAACATATAGTATGGGCTGATTAAATCCGCACCCAAGCCAAACACGGTTACACAATCGTGCAAGGAGCGAATCGCGGCCGAACGCAGCAGCAGCGAGCAATCGCGGCGAAGTTCCGCCTTGACCAATGCCTGGTCGATCGCGGATGTGACTAGATGAGGGTCAAGCCAGTAAGAATCGTCCTGATGGGCTTTCGCATCATCGAGAATAAGCAAGGTTTTTCCCTGCTTTACAGCATGAACAGCTTCACTGGCGAGTCGATCAAGTGCCTCATTGATTGTTTCATTTTTTAAAAAAGTAGTCGAAATATAAGCAGCTAACTTTTGTTCTTGGAAATGATAGACCACTTGGTCAAAGCTTGGCTGTCCCAGCGTTTCTGAACAACTAAAGCCGGCTTTGCCTTCCAACAGAATCGGAGTTGTCAGTTCAATCACAGTCCCAGTGTCTTGGGCAGCGTTTAAAACCGGACGATTGCCAATGATCACGCGTGTGGAAAAATGCTCAGTTTCCCGGTCACGGTCAATCGCCGGATTGGTCACAACCGCAACACTTTCCTTGATATAATCGGCAATGTTGACGCGTTCAGGATTAAGCGCCGCCAGCGGGGCATCATGACCAAGCGAGCGAATCGGCTCGACACCTTTTTCCGCCATTTGTTCAATCAACTGGATATGGTCCCGTTCCCAGCCGAACGCTTTATATTGGCCGTTATGGATTTTGTCCGGATAACTCATCGTAACGGTTTTGCTTAACAACGGTGGCTGCAGCCGGAGTCGTGCTTCGTTAAGCAGGAGCCGTTTCGAAAAGCGGTTATAAACTTCATTTTGATAGTCACCATGCTCATAAAGAGCCAACTCCGAACCGTTCCATTTAAAACCTACTTTCTCGCCAGGGGAGAGCGGCTTTGGCTCGCTCACGTACTCACTGGATGGAATAATTCCTGGTTCAGAGGAGAACAGGTAGGAGGTATCGGTTTCCAGCATCCAAAGCGGGCGCAGGCCCAAAGCGTCGACACTAAACACGGCTTCATCGCCATAGCGGGAGATGATCCCCGCAGGGCCCTGAGCGAAATGGCCCCATGCCTCGCGCAAATAAGTATATAAATCTTGCAAATGTTCCGGATATGCTTTGATTTCATTGATGATTGGCGGGAACAGAAGATCCATCGCTTCAAACAATGAATAGCCGTCACGGCAAATCAGAGTTTCCATTGTCCGGCTTAAATCCTGCGAGTCACTGCCGTCCTTCACGAGTGGCACGCCAATCATTTTGGCCTCATCGCGCAGCTTGGCAATCGTATTGATTTCACCGTTATGTCCAATGACGCTGAATGGCTGGACCCGGAAAAAGCTTGATAGTGTATTGGTGGAGTAGCGGTTATGGCCGAGCGTCATTGTTGAAGCGACAAGCGGGCTGGCAAGGTCATGATAGTAACGCGGCAGAATATCACCGGCTCCCATAACTTTGTATACGGCATGATTTTGGCTTAATGAGGCTACGTGAACATTCTCGTTTGACTCAAAATCTACCAGAGCTTCAAACAAGACCTTGTTTAATTCATCGCCGGTTTTATCGGAAAGACAGGCAAATTGCCAAAATACAGGATTTTCTTGGATTGCAATTGGCCCTAATGCAGAAGAGTCGGTCACTTTGTCGGTTTCAAAAACTAGTTGTAAATGGTGTTTTGTTAGTTTGTTGATTAATTCTTGTCTCGTAGATTCCCAGTTTACATTTTTGCTAATAAACACATGCCCAACGGCGAATTCTTCTTTTTCCAAAAGTGATGGATCAAGGTCGGCTTGGCGCAGTTTTTCTTTCCAGAGCTCGGTTGGGATATCGACATGAATTCCAACGCCGTCCCCTTCACCGTTGATAAAACCAGCACGGTGATTCATGGTCACAAGCGCGTTAATGCAGTTGAAGATATTTTTCCTGGTCGGAATTTTGCTTTTTTCAAGGCTGGCGACGATTCCGCATGCATCGTGTTCCTGCTTGTAGAAATCTTTAAATAGGGAAGGGGTCCATCTTTGTGTCATTTGTTCGGGCTTCTTCAGTGGTACTAAAGGAAGCCGCTTCACCTCCTATGAAACAATAAATTTGAGAAATAATTTGGTGCTTTAATGAGGTAAAATTGTAAATGGATAAAAAAGCAAAAATAATAGTCTAATATTATCATAAGAATTTTCAGACATCAAATAAATATTCAGTATTTTGGATATGGATTTGGCATTGGTTTAATCGAAAAAATAGATGAAAATCCGTTATTGCAAACGTTTTTAAATTTTGAGAAATAAAAAGAGAGCCTGAATAGCTCTCTTTTTTTGCATAAAATCTGTATATTTATTACTGCTTTAGTGATGAAAATGCATTTCTGACTGCATGAAGAGTCGCTTCCACGTCTTCTTCTGTATGGGCGATAGTTAGGAACCATGCTTCGTATTTCGATGGCGCAAGGTTAATTCCTTGGTGAAGCATCAATTTGAAAAATTTACCGAACATTTCTCCATCGGTGTTTTCGGCTTGCTCATAGTTCTCGATTTTTTCATTTGTAAAATAAACGGTGAACGCACCTTTTAAGCGGTTGATAGTAATCTCGATATCGAATTCATTTGCCGCCGCCAAAATTCCTTCTTCAAGCATTGCGCCAAGGCGGTCCACGTAGTCATACACACCAGGCTGTTTCAAGACTTCAAGGCAGGCAATCCCGGCAAGCATGGAAGCGGGGTTTCCGGCCATCGTGCCGGCTTGGTAAGCCGGGCCGAGCGGGGCCACTTTTTCCATTATTTCTTTGCGGCCGCCGTATGCGCCGATTGGCAGTCCGCCTCCAATGATTTTTCCAAGTGCGGTTAAGTCCGGCTTGATGCCAAGAAGGTCCTGGGCACCGCCGTACATGAAGCGGAACGCGGTGATGACCTCGTCGTAAATGACAAGTGCACCGGCTTCGTGGGTCAAGTCGTTAACCTGTTCAAGGAATCCAGGGTTTGGCTCGACAATCCCGAAGTTGCCGACGATTGGTTCGACGAGAACGGCGGCGATTTGGTCGCCCCATTTTTCTAGAGCTTGCTTGAATGGTTCGATATCGTTGAATGGGACAGTAATCACTTCTTGAGCGATAGATTTCGGCACCCCGGCGGAATCTGGTGTGCCAAGAGTGGATGGGCCAGAACCGGCAGCAACAAGCACTAGATCAGAGTGTCCGTGATAACAGCCGGCAAATTTGATGATTTTGTCGCGGCCGGTGTAAGCACGGGCCACGCGGATGGTTGTCATGACCGCCTCTGTTCCGGAGTTGACGAAGCGAACCTTGTCTAATGAGGGTATCGCTTCCTTCAGCATTTTGGCAAATTTCACTTCATGCGGAGTCGGCGTGCCGTATAGGACCCCCGTTTCCGCTGCACGCTTAATGGCCTCGGTAATATGCGGGTGCGCATGGCCAGTGATGATCGGGCCATACGCCGCCAGGTAGTCGATATACTGGTTGCCGTCGACATCCCAGAAATAAGCGCCCTGGGCCCGCTCCATCACAACCGGAGCACCGCCGCCTACAGCTTTATATGAACGTGACGGGCTGTTGACACCGCCGACAATATGCTGGAGCGCTTCGTTATGTAATCGTTCTGAATTGGTAAAATGCACAATAATTACCTCCTTTTTTCGTTTCCTTACATATTCTATCATGATTTTGTTGTATTAATGTTTCGACTATTTTGGGGGGAGGCGGTGATAAAAGACAATTTCACAAAAATCGGAGGGAAACTGTCTAATAGAAGCTGGCTAAAAGACACTTTGCGATGAAATTATTCTCAAACTGTCTAATAGGAGCTGGCTAAAAGACACTTTGCGATGAAATCAATCATAACCTGTCTAATAGAAGCCCTCTAAAAGACACTTTGCCATGGAATCAACCTCAAACTGTCTAATAGAAGCCCTCTAAAAGACACTTTGCCATGGAATCAACCTCAAACTGTCTAATAGAAGCCTTCTAAAAGACACTTTGCCATGGAATCAACCTCAAACTGTCTAATAGCCCCCCTTCTAAAAGACACTTTTTCAAAAATCTAACGCAATTTGTCTAATATGCCATCATCCTTATCCCGGCCGCACCCCAACACTCCAATGCTCCAAAGTTGTGTTCCCATCCCAATTTGGCTAAACTAAAACATTAGGGTAAGCAAGAGCAACAGGAGGTTACCAAATGACACAACGTGCAATTGAAGTAGATACCTTGCGAAAGGAATTCAAGTCCTATTCCAGCCGTTCTGGCTTGGCAGGGGCGTTCCGTGACCTTTTCACAAGAAATTATAAAGTCGTTCCAGCGGTGAACGACATCAGCTTTACTGTAAACCAAGGAGAAATGGTCGGTTACATCGGCGAAAACGGCGCAGGTAAATCCACGACCATCAAAATGCTAACGGGAATCTTAACGCCAACATCGGGCAAAATCATCGTGAACGGGATGAACCCGCACAAGCAGCGAGAACAATTCGTGCAAACCATCGGCGTCGTCTTTGGGCAGCGCTCGCAGCTCTGGTGGGATATCGCTGTCCAGGAATCGTTCCGCCTGCTCAAAAAGGTATATAAGGTTACCGACGAGCAATACGACGACCATATGAACCATGTCATCAAAACGCTGGACATCGAACCGCTCCTCGACAAGCCGGTCAGAAAATTATCGCTCGGTCAGCGGATGCGCTGTGAACTCGCGGCCGCACTAATTCACAACCCGCCGCTCTTATTTCTTGACGAGCCGACGATTGGCCTTGATGTGCTCGTAAAATTAAAAATCCGTGAATTTTTAAAGGAAATTAACGAGAAATATAACACAACCATTCTATTAACCACGCATAACCTTACTGATATCGAGGCGTTGTGTGACCGCGTCATCATGCTCGATGAGGGAAGTATCATCTACGACGGGGCGCTAAAACATCTCAAGGAAAACTTGGGAGACGGTAAAGAGCTGCAATTTCAATTTCTTGAAAAAGTCGACCTTCAAGCCGTCAAAGCCCTCACCACAGGAATGCCGGTTAAATGGGCTCTGGATGAAAAAGAGCATATCTTTACGGCTAATGTAGAAGATCACGATGAACTCGTTTCGATGCTCATAGCCAAAATAGTGGCCAATTACAAAATCAAGGACATCAAAATCAACGAAACTTCGACGGAAGAAATTATCCGCAATATTTATGAAAAGGGTGCAGTGGAAGTTGGATAAATACTTGGAAATGATACGCATCCGTTTCTTAATGATGCTGGCGTACAGGACGAATTATTATACCGGAATCCTCATATACAGCATCAATATTGGGGCTTATTACTTTTTGTGGAAGGCGATATACGGGGCAAAAACGGATATTCAAGGACTGTCTATTGCCCAAATGACAACCTACGTGGCCATTTCCTGGATGGCGCGCGCGTTTTATTTCAACAACCTCGATCGGGAAATGGCGATGGAAATCAAAGAGGGAAAAGTGGCGGTTGAGTTAATCAGGCCCTACAACTACCTGGGGATGAAAACGATGCAAGCGTTCGGGGAAGGAATTTTTCGCTTGTTCTTCTTCTCTCTACCCGGACTCATCATCGTTTATTTTGTTTTCCCGATACAATTTACTTGGGATCTCGGTGTCTGGGGGCTTTTTGCCATCTCGATTCTATTGAGCTTTTTTATCAATACCGAACTGAACTTATTAACAGGAATTACGACTTTCTTCTTATATAATAATACAGGCCTGATTCGCGCCAAGCGGGTGGTCATTGATTTGTTTTCCGGGCTGATATTGCCGATGAGCTTTTTCCCCGGCTGGGCGCAAGAAATCATGAAATTCCTGCCGTTTCAAGGTATCAGCTATATCCCAAGCATGATTTACACCGAAGGCTTTACACATCAGCAAGCCATCGCGGCCCTTGGCCAGCAGTTTCTTTGGGTTGTTATTCTTTATCTACCCATCCTCTGGCTGTGGTCCATTGCCAAAAAACAGCTTGTGATTCAAGGGGGGTAAGCTGTGTTTTACGTATCCATGTTTTTTCAATACCTGTCACAATATATCAAAACAAGACTGCAATACCGTACCGATTTGTTTGTTGAGTTTTTCTCGGATTTGCTGTCGCAGGCCATCAACCTAATCTTTATATTAGTGGTGTTTGGCCACACGGACTTGTTGAGTGGCTGGAGCAGGGATGAAATCATTTTCATTTACGGGTTTTTCCTCGTGCCGTTCGCGGTGTTCTCGGCGTTTTTTAACATCTGGGATTTTAATGAACGTTACATTGTCAAAGGGGAACTGGACCGCATCCTGACAAGGCCGATTCACAGCCTGTTTCAGATTATTCTGGAGCGGCTGGAACTGGAATCACTTTTAGGAGGAATTACCGGCATAGCGGTTATGCTTTATGCCGGCAGCAGGCTCGGGCTCACCATCGAATGGTATGAACCAATCCTATTTATCGTGTTTGTAATCGGCGGTGCGCTCGTTTACGGCGGCATTTTTATCATGTTGGCCTGCATCAGCTTTTGGGCGGATGCGAGAACGTCGCTGATGCCGATGATGTATAATATCAGTAACTACGGGCGCTACCCCGTCAACATTTACAACAAATTAATTCGCTTTGTGCTGACCTGGATCCTGCCATTTGCTTTTGCCGGTGTTTATCCTGCTGCTTTTTTTCTTGAAAAAAAAGAATGGTATTGGTATTCGTTTTTAACACCACTAATCGGCATTATCTTTTTTGTCCTATCGGTTATGCTCTGGAATCAGGGCGTCAAAAAATACCGCGGTGCAGGGAATTAGCGCCACATCAAAAACCGGGCAACTTGTCCGGTTTTTGATATTTTATCGGCCAAGCTCGCATAGGAATAGAGTAGCAGTTATTCTATTTTTGAGGTGGTTGCTCCGTGGTTTTTTTTCTGCTGCCAATCGTAATATTTTGCATTTTTATGAGTATCCGCACGCTGTTTATTCCAAATACAATCAAAGGCAAAATAGTCTCATTAGATAACTTTTTCTATTTGGCGACCGTTTATCTGACGCTGATCATCGGTTTTGGTCTTATTTATTTAATTTTTGAGTTAATGGGAATGTCGGTATTAAGGGAAGCAAATAATGCAAAGCATTATAGTATTTTTGAAACGAGCTTTTATTTTAGTTCGATGATGCTGTTTTCGGTTGGAAACGGGGATGTCATCCCGCATGGAATCGGCCGGTTCATTGCAGCGATTGAGGCTCTGATTGGGTACACGCTCCCGGCGGCGTTTGTTGCGAGAGTAATGTTTGAACGCGAAAAATAAGACAAGAAAGTTGCATTATCATAAAACTATCGGTAGCCTATAAATAGGAATATTTTTCAAAAGGAGTGAATGGCATGACAGTTGAAATCGGAACCAAAGTGCCGGATTTTACATTGGAAGCCCAAACGGGAGAAACCGTAACGTTATCTGACCTGCATGGAAAAAATGTTGTCATCTACTTTTATCCGAAAGATATGACACCAGGGTGTACCACCGAAGCCTGCGATTTCAGGGACAAGTATCAGGAGTTTGCCGATTTGAATGCAGTTATCTTGGGAATCAGCCCCGATCCGGTCGCGCGGCACCAAAAGTTTGTCGAGAAATACAGTTTGCCGTTCCTGCTGCTGGCGGATATGGATCACCAGGTGGCAGAAGCTTATGGCGTCTGGAAACTAAAGAAAAACTTTGGTAAAGAGTACATGGGCATTGAACGATCTACCTTTGTAGTCGATAAAGAAGGCAGAGTAGCCAAGGAATGGCGCAAGGTCCAAGTGAAAGGCCATGTGGAGGAAGCATTGGCATTTATTAGGGAAAATCTTTAAGTCTTTTTAACGCCTATTTTCATCGAAAAAGGCATTTGTCCAATGCAAGAATGCTGGTTTTGAATATCATTTTATTAGGGCATACCTCCTCAGATAATTTTTTTAGGGTCGCGAGCGGCCCTTTTTTTAATGGCAACAGTGTTCTGCCTTTTCTTATAAACAATATAGGTGATATGATAAAGTTAAAAAATTGTGATGATAAAAGGGGATGCGGCGATGAAAATCTATACGAAAACGGGCGATAAGGGTACGACTTCGCTCATTTACGGGCAAAGGGTAGCAAAAAACGACCTGCGGGTGGAAGCGTACGGCACCTGCGATGAAACAAATTCAATGATCGGACTTGCCCTTAGCCATTTAAGTAAGGAAAATTTCCAAGGAAAAGAAATAATTGAAAAAGTTTATCATAAAATACAAACGAACCTATTTCATGTTGGTGCGGAACTAGCAACACCAAAGGGGAAAGAGGTTAAGTGGTCGCTGACCGCTGCGGATATAGAAGAAATGGAAAAAATGATAGATGAATGGGATGGCACGCTGCCAGCGTTAACAAACTTTATTTTGCCTGGTGGACATCCAGCAGGGGCAGCGTTTCATGTAGCCCGTACGATTGCAAGACGCGCGGAAAGATGTGCAGTCGGCTTAGGGGAAGAGGCGAATCCGCTTGTATTGGCCTATTTAAACCGGCTTTCCGATTTATTGTTTGTAACGGCGCGGTATGTGAACCATAAACTAGGAGTGAACGAACAAACATTACATAGTTAATATAGAAGGCATGAACTGTTTGTAAATTGGCGCTAAAATGTATAGAAATAGTTAAAAACATTGTGTTAGTGGTATTACAATGTTGACAAAAGTACAAAATACCTAGTAAACTAATTATAACAATTATAAAATAAGAATCTTTTTCAGAAGGAAGGTGCATGGCGATGAACCAATTAAAAGAAGCGTTGGATACCTTGAAGGATACCGGAGTTCGTATTACTCCACAACGTCATGCGATACTTGAATATTTAATAAACTCGATGTCACATCCTACTGCGGATGAGATTTATAAAGCTCTTGAAGGCAAATTTCCAAATATGAGTGTGGCAACAGTTTACAATAATTTACGGGTATTTCGTGAAGTAGGTCTTGTAACAGAATTAACCTATGGTGATTCCTCAAGCCGCTTTGATTTTGTCACCTCACATCACTATCATGTCATTTGTGAGGAATGCGGGAAAATCGTTGATTTCCATTACCCAGGACTAGATGAGGTTGAGCACTTGGCAACACACGTGACTGGATTTAAGGTGGCAAATCACCGTATGGAAATCTACGGTACTTGTCCGGAGTGTTCCAGTAAAGAAGTTCATTAAACGATGTAAAGGCTGATTGAACGGAATCGGCCTTTTTGGTGTTAATAAAAAGGGTGACCAAAGCTTTTAGGCTTAGGTCATCCTTTTCTACTTTTAGATTTATTGTAGTTTTCGTTAAATTCTTTTCCTTCAAGATTGGGATCGAGGGTTAACGGCTCGTTGCAATACATGCACATATCGACTCTGCCGAGCATTTTAGTGTGTTTTCCGCAATTTGGACACTTAACCTGTATTGTTTTCGTTGATAGCATGCCAATCCAAAAATAAACCACTGTACTTGCAATAATAAATAGCAGACCAAGAATCATGAAAATGGTCATAATAATTGGTGAGGTACGAAAATAAATGCCCGCGTACATAACAATAAAGCCGGCAAAAATTAACCCTAGTGCAAAAGATCTGATTTTATTTATTTTACTTGAATATTTCGCCATGAGTCTCCCTCCTAGACAAACTATACCATAATTTAGCGAGAAGAGAAAAAAGGAAACTCAATGAAGGATGTCGAATTTTGTCTTAAATTTTAGCAGGATATTTCCTATTGCTGTCGAACATATATTGCTAACGAGGAAATTGGAGGTAAACGGAATGGAAGACATTCTTCGGCCCCTCTATCAAGAGCGGGCAAGCCAACTGAATACCCTGGGGATATTATTGGTAGAAAAGAAACAAAGAACAAGTCAAACAACCGATTCATTTGACGTGATTTTATTGGTGATTGTCAAGGAAGCGGAGCAGCCGGTATACACAAAACTTTACTCCTATGATGATAAAAAAGCAGCAATGCATGTTATAACAGTGGAACAACTGCAACAATGGCTATTATTAGGGACGAATCGCAAAATTTTTGAATGGCTGCATCATTCAAAAATTCTATTTGACCGTAATGAATATATCGCCAACTTAAAAACCGAGTTACAAGAATTCCCGTTTAATGGGCGAAAAATAAAAATGGGCCTGGAATTCGCCAAACTGCTTCGCCGTTATGTTGACGGGAAGGCACTTTTTGAGCATAAACAGTATCTTGATGCCTATAATCATGTGGTACATTCACTTCATCACTTGGCACGGCTGGCGATCATCGAAAATGGCCTTCATCCAGAACTGACTGTTTGGCAGCAAGTGAAACAAATTGAACCGGAAATTTATAAATTATATGTGGAACTGGTCAATAGTGAGGAAACGATTGAACAACGGCTTGAACTTTTATTCCTTGCCAGCGAATTTTTAATTCATTCCAGGACTAAGATCGGTTCAGCGCATTTATTAGAAGTATTGAGTACAAAGGATTATTGGATGTTCAGTGAAATCATGAGTGAGGATGAATTGTGTCCTTATTCAGTGGATATGGCTGTACTGCTTGAATATCTACTCGAAAAACACTTATTAGAAATTGTTAATATTGAAACCAAAGGCCAAGGAGTTTTTCATCGGTGTTATCGCGTTAGTGAAAAACTATCGTAAAAAAATAAAAAAAGCTATTGACCTTTTCTCGGATACTTGGTATATTAATAACCGTCGCTGCGAAACATCTTTTAATAAGCTTTCTGCAGTTGACGGTTTGAAAAAAAGGTGTTGACATTAATAAACACCTTGTGATATATTAAGAAAGTCGCTTTTGAGCGGCAACCCAAGATAGTTCTTTGAAAACTAAACAAACAAAAACGTCAACAATAAACATTCATTTCTTTTGAAATGAAGCCAACGTAACATTTATGAGCTAATCAACTCAACTTTATTGGAGAGTTTGATCCTGGCTCAGGACGAACGCTGGCGGCGTGCCTAATACATGCAAGTCGAGCGAATCACTGGGACGCAAGTCCCGCTGGTTAGCGGCGGACGGGTGAGTAACACGTGGGCAACCTGCCTGTAAGACTGGGATAACACCGGGAAACCGGTGCTAATACCGGATCATTCTTATCGACACATGTCGGTAAGCTGAAAGTCGGTTTC
>NZ_JAMBOX010000039.1 GCF_023715785.1 Neobacillus niacini | reverse complement strand
CTCCCTCTATAAATGTTGATTTATCAACGGTTTGAGCCGCTGGTGGGGTGTCAAAAAAATATTTTTCGACACGCTTCCTAACAATATTTTTATATTATGTGAAACTATTCCATCATATGGGTACGCTACGCGGTCACTACTGGATAATGGTGGAAAGTAGTGATAGGAAATTATGCGATGCACAATGGATCTCTGCGTAGCTTATGATGACGTACCCTCCCATGTCTCTTGGCATCTGCGTGCCTACATTCCTTCGTTCGGTCTAGTCATAAGGCAGAGGCTAGCGAAGCTCCCTTAGGGACTCAAGGTCGGATGGTGAAAATAGTGCTAGCTTCTCCGTGTCATCCTGTTTTCTAGGTCATTTAAAGGGAATGTAGGGCTTTAAGCAGCCTCTCCGAGATTAGGAATATCCCTCATCATTCGCTGTGCGTCAAACGCTTTGTGCTTAGTGCTGATTCCATGTAATACTTTTAATAGTTTTCCACATAGAACCACGATGGATTGCTTCTTGCGTAAAGGATTAACCTTACGGTTTGTGTAATACTCATGTAGTTTTCTAAAAGCTTCATTGTGGCGAATCATTGGCATCATCACTCGGAATAGGAGGGCACGCAGCTTTCTTCTCCCCCGTTTGGAGATGCGTTTTTGCCCTTTATGCAGACCGGAGGAATTTTCACGTAACGTTAACCCCGCAAGTTTGATTAGTTGGCGTGGATCTTGGTAGTGTGAAAAGCTTCCGATTTCAGCTAATAGATCGACAATTGTTGTATCTCCAAGCCCTGGAACTGATGATAACCATTCGTATTCTACAGACGTTTTTACAAGTTCAACTAAGTGTTGAGTAATGCTTTCGATATCTTGTTCGAGCTGATGGTAACGGCGGACAAGTGTGGCGATTTCAATACTGGCCATCTTAAGTCCTTCAGTTACTCCGATAGAGTTAGCTGCGACTTCAATAAGGCGTAATGCTTTTGGTCTTTGGGGGGATTTCAGCCCCTCAACCGTCCGATAAAGAGCTAAAATTTCATCGGGCTGTTTTTGATGAAGATCACTCGGAAATGGGGTACATTCAAGTGCAGCCATGGCCATCTTTCCGAAAGACGGAAACACTTGAACGAACTCTGGAAAATAGCGATCTAACCAGCGAATAATCATGTTTTTGACAGCCCCTAGTTCCTCTGTCAATTTACTTCTAAGCGTTGACCCAACCCGAAGTTCGGCCTCCAAGCCTTTCAAGATACGGGGATAACTGAACCGTCCGTCTTTTAAAAGACGAGCGATCACAAGTGCATCTTTGCGGTCATGTTTGGTTGGTAGATTATCGTCCAACTCTTTTGACCGCTTTACATGCATAGGATTAACCATGGCAAGTGGGATGCCCCGTTCCTCAAGGAAATAGGCCAAATTAAGCCAGAAATGGCCTGTAGGTTCAATCCCGACAATGACTTCTGTTTTTTCGTTTTCCTTCATTGCAGATAGAATGCGTTGATAGAAGAACTCAAAACCAACGATGGACTGTTTGACTGAAAAAGATTTTTGGAGTACCCGTCCTCGATCATCGACGAAGCAAGCGAAATGTGTCTGCTTGGCAATGTCGATTCCGACAACAAGTGTTTTCTCGGTGACTTGATTTATTTTCTGGTTTTGTTTAAAATCCATATGGAGTCCTCCTTGGTTATCAAATTAGGGGTCAATTCTGCAGATTTGACACCCCGCATCATACCAAGAGGGCTTTTTTTGTTCAAGTCCCCGAAAATCCTTCTAACAGGAATGCTCCCTTTTTA
>NZ_JAMBOX010000038.1 GCF_023715785.1 Neobacillus niacini | reverse complement strand
CAACACCGTTTTAAGGATACTGATATCTTTCAAGATATTTTTGATGAAATCGTTCTTCAGGCAATGAATCACAAAATGGTAGGCGGTCGTGTTTTATTTACTGATTCAACTCATTTAAAGGCAAATGTCAATAAACATAAGTTTACAAAGGAAGAGGTAGAAGTAGAGACTCGCGAATATTTTGAGGAACTTAATAATGCTCTTATCTAAATCAGGAAAAGAACTTTATAAATTTAGAAAGGAAAAAATTGAGCGAAGCTTCGCAGACTCAAAAGAGCTGCATGGGCTTCGCTACTGCCGGTTGCGGGGAATAAAAAAAGCAAGTGAGCAAGCGCTTCAAACCGCAGCTTGCCAGAACATGAAAAAGATTGCGACACATTTATTCAGGTTGGAAAAGGTGTGTTGCAATACTTCAGGTTGATTATCTCCTGTTGATTGGAGTGGAAGGTGCGAAGACTCCTGCGGGAGTACGGGACAGGGGAGACCCCGCAGGCGCGGAACGCGCTGAGGAGGCTTCCCGAACCGCCCGCGGAAAGCGAAGCACCTGGAACGGAAATCAACAGGCCCCCTAGCAGGGGCAATTTTAATAAAATCGGCCATTCAATTTCCATTAAAATAAAAAATTGCCGAGAAATATACCCTTTCTCGACAATCTGAGCAGGAGAATTCCTGCTTTTTATGCATATTAATTTAAGACATCCAATATGATCTTCCCTTTATTTAACCTATTTTCAACCAATAGATGCGCACTGGCAGCATCCTTTAGTGGAAACCTATGGCCAACCGATATTTTTAACTGTTTGTTTACAAGGTAAGGGATTACTTTTTGCGCGGTTTCCTGCAGGAGCTCCGGCCTCTTCTGTCTGGTCGTGCCTAAACTATAACCATGAACACTCCGACAGCTGGCATGCAAATCGACCATTTTTATATTTCCGACATGACCGCAGGAATTTCCAAAATGGACCAGCCGGCCAAATGGCGCCAGGCAATTGAAACTGTTCTCTGTTACTGCACCGGCTATCGAATCAAGGATAATATCGACTCCCTGTCCATTTGTCAGTTCATTCACCTTCGCTGCGAAGTCCTCCTGCTCATAGCAAATGACATGATCTACGCCATTTTCAAGCGCTGTTTTTATTTTATCAGGATGCCCAACTGTCCCAATCACTTTACTAGCCCCCATTAATTTGGCGAGCTGTGTGGCAGTGGTGCCGACGCCTCCGGCTGCCGCATGGACCAGCACGGATTCTCCTGCTTCTATTCTAGCAATATTGTGAAGGAGTCTATAGGATAAAAAGGATACAATCGGACACGCCGCTGCTGTTTCAAAATCTAACTCATCAGGTATTGGATACACCAGCTTATGAGACGCCACCGCGTATTCTGCATAGGAACCGCCTTTTGTAAAGGCAATCACCCTTTGGCCTACTGTCAGATTCGATACTTTCGCTCCAACTTCTACTACATAACCGGTGGCATCCAATCCAGGAACGAAAGGTAATTTGCCACCCTTTTTTCCATATCTCTGTTTGATGTCGGCAAAATTCACACTCGTCTTGACTACCTGGATCAGTACTTCATCCTCATTAATTTTAGGGACCTCAATATCTTGGTATGATAAATATTCAAGTCCGCCGAAATTTGTTACTACCACTGCCTTCATTTAATCATTACCCCCTTTTAGCTTGAACCTAAAGTTTGGCCTGGTTGTAAAAAAGTCTTATATAAATCGCTCAATCGTAAATAGAGAGATATCTTGCTCTGTCTTACCTAAATTAATCAGTTCCGATAATATCTGTCCAACAGCACTGCTAAATTTAAAGCCATGTCCGGAAAATCCGGCTGCGATGGCAACGTTTGAATAGGCAGGATGTAAGTCTATGATGAAATCTTCGTCAGGCGTTAGGGTATACATACAGGTTTTACCGTACTTCAATTGTTCTGTATGGGGCATATAGGATTTCAAAAATTGCCCCAAATCGGCTTCATCTTCCACCAATTCACCAAACCCACGTATAGGTTGATCCGGATTTATTTGTTCTCCGCCGTCGTGACGACCAACCTTTAATCCAGAACCATCAATACTTGGAAACCCATAATAAAGGCCTTTAAATGTAGTGAACGCAAAGGCAGGAAAATCTTTATGATTATATAAATTTTCATTGGCAGCAAACCAGGCAAATGTTTTTCTTATCGGTCGAAGAGGCAGGTGCAAATCCAGCATGGATAGGAGCTCTCCCGACCATGCACCCGCAGAAACAACGAGTGAATCGGAGTAAAACGTTTGATTCCCGGACTGGACTGTTACTCTATCCTTTTGGACTTTGATTTCTTTTACTCTCGTATTTGTTATTATGGATGCCCCGTGCTGCTCGGCAAGCTCTCGATAAGCTGAAATACATTCCTCTGGCTTTAATACACCTGATGTTGGTTCAAAGCAGCCAATGTATTCGCCAGACAATGAGATTCCTGGCCAGCGTTTATTGACTTCATCTGAAGTAAGAACTTCCAATGGCAATGAATAATTCTGCGAACTGGAAATGATGTTTTGAATAAAATCCGTTTTTTCCAACCCTACATTCAGAACTCCGGTTTGCAGAAACAATTGCTTCCCTGTCGCTTTCTCCAGGTCGTTCCACAATTCTTGAGCTTTAAGCGCTAATGGAACATATTCCGCTCCTTCCCCATAGGCGTATCTGATAATTCTTGTGTCTCCGTGATGACTGCCATTGTTGTGAGGCGGATGAAAGGAATCAAGCAATAGTGTTCTTTTCCCACTCTTAGCTAAAAAATAGCCGGCCGCCATCCCCATAGAACCTGCCCCTACAACAATTACATCATAATGATTCGATTTCATTTTTTCACCTTTTCTTTTTTTGTTAATTTCCTTACTTTTCTAAAAATTTATGGTAAATTAATTTTATCATTTTAAAAAGGGAGCATTCCTGTTAGAAGGATTTTCGGGGACTTGAACAAAAAAAGCCCTCTTGGTATGATGCGGGGTGTCAAATCTGCAGAATTGACCCCTAATTTGATAACCAAGGAGGACTCCATAT
>NZ_JAMBOX010000037.1 GCF_023715785.1 Neobacillus niacini | reverse complement strand
GGAAAGCGAAGCACCTGGAACGGAAATCAACAGGCCCCCTAGCAGGGGCAATTTTAATAAAATCGGCCATTCAATTTCCATTAAAATAAAAAATTGCCGAGAAATATACCCTTTCTCGACAATCTGACGACAGTTACCCTGTCGTCATTAAGTTTTCTTATTATATATAAGCTCGTTAGTGTTAGTGCATTTTTCACAATCTTACCTAAATCCGATATCATACGGTCTATAAAAAATAATGAAAGAGAAAAGGAATCAATAAAACTAAAATAGAACCTATACCAAAAACAGATATCACTTTTATCATGCCTTTATTTTTGTCTTTTTTCAAGATAACACCACCTATACAAATGTAGTTAACTTAAAAAGTATATTATATGTTTTATAAATTAATTCTAGCATCTAAACTGTGGTTAGCGAAACAAGAAAAAGAGTCGCCTCCACAGCCCCTTATTGAACTCTTCACCCTTTAGTTTAAGTGCAATCCTTCACAAACTTTCCTCATAAAAAAGAGCTGCCGTCAGCAGCTCCTATGACATCGCAAAAAAAACGAAGTAAATGTTAGTCTATAGTATTTTCCAATTTCCTCTTTTTATGTTGCATACTCCATTCGTGCATTGAATCTAAAATTGGCTTCAATGTCATTCCATACTCAGTTATAGAATATTCCACTTTAGGTGGGACTTCAGGATATAACTTTCGATTTATGAGCCCCTCCTCCTCTAATTCCCGTAATTGATTTGTTAGCATTTTAGGGGTAATACCTACCAGTGCTTTTTTTAATTCTCCATATCTCATTGTGCCTTCCGACATTAGATACAATAAAATAATGGGCTTCCATTTCCCAACCAGGATGGAAAGTGCATCGTGTACGTTACAATATTCAGGTTTTATTTTCATCTTAACCTCCAATAGTATCTTTTTGGATACTATATCTCCTCAAAGTGCATACTTCCTAAATAAATTATAATAGTTTATTATGACCATGAAAAGGAGGCAAAAAATATGAATACCGAAAATATTAAACGTCGTGAAATAAAAAAAGTATGGACAGTAACCGAACAAAAAATAAGCAATATTCATACCGCAAGTCCTATCCTTGCACCTGGCAACTGGGTAGATTATGACCCGTTCTTATTACTAATGGAAGATAAATTTCAAAAAGGAGCATTTAGTGAGCATCCTCATCGTGGTATAGAAACCTTAACATTTATCATTGACGGAAGGCTTAATCATTATGACAATGCCACGGGGGCGGGTGGAATCCTAGAAAAAGGGGACCTTCAATTTATGACTGCTGGTAGAGGAGTAATCCATAATGAATCACCACTTGACGGTGAAACAGTTCATCTTCTTCAGCTTTGGGTTAATCTACCTCGTAAATATAAAATGGTAAAACCCCGTGACCAAAATATGCACGCAAAAGACATGCCTGTTCGTGAGGAGAATGGTGCTTTAATAAGGGTATATTCTGGTTCGTCAGGAAATATTGTATCTAATACACTGAATTACGCATCTGTCACATTTGTAGAAATGATTTTGGAAAAAGGTGCATCCGTTATTCAAGACCTTCCTGGTACCTATAATGGCTATATTTATGTATTAGAAGGAAGTGGCACATTCGGAGAAAATCAAGTCGAAGCGAAAAAAGGGCAAGCGATGTGGCTAGGTTCCGCAGATGCTGAGAATGTGAGTAGTATTCATGTTTCTGCAAACGAAAACTTACGACTTGTTCTGTTTGCAGGTGAACCTATCAAAGAACCTGTAGTAGCATATGGACCTTTTGTAATGAATACAGAAGAAGAAATACGACAGGCTTATCGGGATTATCAAGAGGGAAAATTTGAAACTCCAGCAGATTAAGGGATTTAAGATATAGTTATATAAGTATTGGAGTAACTCAACAACGAACAAATTAGATAAAGATAATTAAGGAAGAGGAACAAAAGGTGTTAGGATTAGGTTTATTGTTAATACGTTTAGTAATTGGATTATCCTTCATGGCTCATGGAGCCAAAAGTTATTCGTCTCATTTGATAGTGGAGGAATAAAAGTATTTGGGGAGCATTTTGAAAAATTAGGTATAAAACCAGGTGTAACAATGGCTTTACTCGCTGGATTATCCGAATTTATAGGTGGTGCTTTGTTTACTTTAGGATTATTAACACCACTTGCAGGCATTGTAATTGCTGGAAGCATGGTTGTAGCGATTTTAAAAGTTCATGGACCAAATGGATACTGGCTTACAAAGGGTGGATATGAATACTGCCTTGCTATTTTAGTTGTTGCAATTGGTGTAGCACTAACAGGTGCAGGACAATATTCACTGGATGCTATATTATTTTAAATTACATCCATTTTTAATGGCATTTTTTTAGAATAACGAATCAGACGCTCAGAAGCTAATTCTGGGCGTTTTTTGTAAACCGTATTAAGTGTGTCTTGGTAAGACAGTGACATTCCTTCTTCAACTCCCCCTTTTTAAAAACTTTGACCTCATCTGAACAACACTCTCCACTATTTCATTAATTTTTATGATTAGAATTCCTTACACAGATTTCTCTTCATTGGTTTGGTTCCAACTATTAGGAATTAACAATAAAATGCCCAAGATTAAAACAATTAAAATTAGCCAAGGAACTTGCAATACAATTGAGTCTGTAAGCAATGTTAAACTAATTATTAAAAGTCCAAATAACCTGTTCGTAAACATCCCCCTTTCAATCTTTAGTTTATAAAGCATTCAACAAGAATAAGCGTTAATCCTTTTTTAGATTAACGCTCCTGTTTGTTTGAGTACATTACTTCACATTTTCTTCTTTGTGTTTTTTCGGTTTTCTTTTGGTTTTCTCATTAGGACCAATAATGCTATAACAAAACAAATCATAAGAATGATATTTAGGCCCCAACCGAAACTATTAACATACTGCATTCCCCTTCCTCCTTAGATATGTTTTGTTCACTTTAGCATGATTAATGTAAGAGTTGGTTGTTTTCTACAAAAGAAGATAAAACGTTACAATTTTTTCTATCAAAATACGTTTGCTGTAATTCCCATAATAAAACACCACCCTTCCCCTATTACAAAATGTAGAGAAAGGACGGTGTTTGTTTTTCATTATTTATTTTCGTCAAAGTAAGTTAATGTAGTAATACCAATGTTTTAGCTAAAATAGCATTCCTTATCGAAGGAATGCCCGCTATAGTTTAAGTACAATACTTCACAATCTTTTTTTACACATCAATAAACTCAACCCCTTATATGTGTTGTCTATGCAAAATGACGCTTTCTAGAATAAACTACTTCATCAGTCTTATGCTAAAACATTAATCCCATATCTTAGGGCGGTCAATCCCCATTGTTCTCATATAGTCTAACATCTGCCCTGTATGAATAGATTCGTGATAGGCGATACGCAAAAACATATCCCCAAGTGTTCTTACATAACCTACGTCAGAACGGTCGATTACTACATTTTCTAAATCGTTTATACTACTTGACTTTATGTATTTCAAGAATTCTTCACGATAGGGTTGAGCAAATGCAATTTCATCATCTACTGTTGTGAAATCTTTTGTCTCAAATGGATTAGTTAAATTAGATAACGCTTTACTACCTCTTCCAATAAGAATTTGGTGATAAAGAAACTCACTTTCTAATAAGTGTCTAATCATTTCGGCACAAGTAAGAGCATCTTCATCGGGTTTCCAATTTAACATTTGATCGGGTATTGCTTTCCATACTTTTATACTTCTACGTCTAACTTCTTCAAAATTAAAAATTATTAAATCATTAACTTTCATTTTTTAATTCCTCCCATCACGTTTCCACTATTTTATCACGTGAAAACTTCGGTTATAATCGAAGTATAAATGTAATTGGAGGAATGACAATGGGAAGTAGGCCTGATTTTTCGTACGTTGCAAAACTGATGGCTGATTCATCTAGGGCTGCCATGTTAGAAGCTCTCCTTGGACTTGACGGTCTTCCGGCAAATGAGTTAGCGAGGAAGGCAAATATCTCATTGCAAACAGCGAGTGGCCATTTAGCGAAATTAGTAGAAGGAAATCTGATTCGTGTAGAAAAATATGGTCGCCATCGCTATTTTCGTCTAGCTAGCTCTGATGTCGCTCAAGCGATAGAAACGTTGACTGTTATTGCGCCATCCCCAAGTATCAATTCCTTGAAGGATTTTTCACGTTTGGAGAAGGTTCGTATTGCCAGAACTTGTTATGACCATTTGGCTGGAAAACTTGGGGTGTTATTGACTGAAGCCTTCATTGAGAAAGGCTATTTGGAAGAGGGTGAAGTTGATTTTCTTGTAACGGATATGGGAGAGAAATTCTTTCATGATTTTGATATTGATCTTGATGCTTTAAGAAATAAACGAAGATATTTTGCTCGAAAGTGTCTAGATTGGAGTGAAAGGCGTTATCACCTTGCAGGGTCTTTAGGAAATGCTGTTTTAGTAAAGTTGTTAGATTTACGTTGGATTGAAAAGCTCCCTGATAGAGCTGTAAAGGTGACAAAAACAGGAAGAGTTGGATTATATGAATCCTTGGGGATTACGGATATCCAAATGTAATTAGGTCAAATGAGCGCCGTCCTTATTCCAGAATGGCGCCCGATTGTTGAATTCCAAAAGTGTTTCTATTGGTGATTTAGTTCAACTAATTATTTATCTGATACTAAAACGCTGTGTTGAACTTCTTGTTATTCTTTTCCACCATATTCTAAAATATTTAAACCCTCGGATGCTTCTGGTGCTTCAAAAAATTTAGTAACATGAATAAACGTCGCTTCCGTGTCAAAAGCTGCTCTTTCGGGTTGTTCATTACGCCTTTTTACAATTTGACGTAAGCATTGCTCGTTATTTAAATTAAGGAAAATTAGTTGATGGCTTGCATTGACCTCTGACGCTATATCCAAAAACCACTTTCGCTGTTTTTGAGTGTTACCTGGAAAATCCATCACTACATCTGTACCAACACTTAATATACTTTGGACATGCTTTTTCACCATCGGCTTGAGCTGCGCTGAGAATTTTAGATAGTCCTCAAATGATGTGATCTGATTGGGATAAAGTGATGAAAGCCATTCATCCTCAGATAAAAGTACCGCATGTTTTTCTATAGCCAATTGTTTTGATTTAGTTGATTTTCCTGCTCCCATTTTTCCACAGAAAAAGTATAGAGTCCCCAATTGTTTCATATTTTTATCCCCCCGGACTTGTTATATTGGTTATTAGAAATAGTAACTATTTTCTTTAAGTATGGTTATTCAGTTTCAAATATTCAATATCTAAATCGGGTCTTTTAATTTTAAATTTAATTTTTTATGTTATAGGATATAAAGATCCCCTAAGACCTAGCTTATTTTAACCTTTATTCAAGAATATGGCCCAATTATTGAACACAAGTTTAACATCGATCTTCAACTTAACTGCCCCTTTACTTCAACAAGAAAAAAGCATCCCTTAATTAAAGAATGCCCCATTTAGTTTAAGTGTGACTTTCACTAAATTACGTTATATATATATTTCTTACCAGTGTACTTGAAGTTTATTGCCATTTAAATCAAAAAAGTGGAAATAGGCATGTCCATTATCCTCTTTTATATCCTCAACCTTAACACCATTTTCAATAAGGTGTGTATGAAATATAGATAATTCTGGACTTGTAAAACCAATACTAAACGCTGGGACATTACCTATTGTAAAATGTGCAAAGGTATCATCTTCAGTAGGAACTAAGATAAGTAAAAAAGGTCCCTCATTAACTTTTATAATGGTAAATGGATCCTCAGTAATGGTTAATAATTGAAGCCCTAATATATCTCTATACCATTGTGCAGACTGCTCTAAATCTTTTACGGGAATTCTAATATAATGTACTTGTTCAATAAATGATTTACTCATAAAATACCTCTCCTTTATTTAGTACGGTATATCAAGTAATTCCTTTTTTATATCCCTTTTCCCTTCTAATTTATTTGAACTAAACTGCCCCTTCGTATTATAAGGTTAACCAGAATGCTAAATATTTCTGGTTGACCTTATTTATTTTGGTCTTATTATATCAGTAGCCAGGGTAGAACGTAACTGCCCGTGGGGCTTTGACCCCGTCAGCTAAACGG
>NZ_JAMBOX010000036.1 GCF_023715785.1 Neobacillus niacini | reverse complement strand
AGCCAGGATCAAACTCTCCAATAAAGTTGAGTTGATTAGCTCATAAAAGTTACGTTGGCTTCATTTCGAAAGAAATGAATGTTTTATTGTTGACGTTTTTGTTTGTTTAGTTTTCAAAGATCGAATTCGTTAATCGCCTTGAGGCGACCTTATTAATATAACATTTTCCGTTGTTTAAGTCAACAACTTTTTTAAAACTCACTTGCCGTCTCAGTGACGACTTTTAATATATTACAGCATTCTTTATTAGTCGTCAACACCTTTTATTCATTTTTTTTAAAGAGAAAAACCGCCGGATTCCAGCGGCTTCTATATTAGACTACAAACTGCTGAATGGCCACCAATGCAAACAGGCCTGGGATGCCCAAGAATCCCGATACTGCTGACGTGACAAAATTGATGGGTACGTGAATGCCATAACGATTGCCCAATGCGTTTAAGAAAAATAAAAATAAGGCTCCTATTAGTATTTTTATCACAGCTTGGCCGGCAAATCGCGCCGGCTTAAAAGGAGACCCGGTAAATAACAATAAAATGATGAGTCCGCCCAATACAGCGATCACATAAACAGGTTCCAAAAAAGAGTTCCCCCTCCAAAGTCTTTTATTACCAAGCTATGTACAAGCTGATAAAAATAGACCAAAAAGCTCAAGCATTTGATCGCTTGAGCTTTAGCCGGCAATAACCTATTTTAATGAGACTTTTCTTTCCTTTGCCTCTTTTAAAAGGAGAATATATTTTGCTTCCGCAATTTTTGTCTGGCAAATTACCTCTTCTGATGGGTCAAGGCTTCTCTCCAAGAGCAATTTCTCCCGCTGCCAAAGTTCCTTGTATTTATACAGCTGGGTTAACACCTTTTCATCATACTCTTTGCGGAGTCGTCCTTTACGCCGAAATAACATTTATCTAACCTCCGGCTATCAACTGATTATCTATTCTTTTTTATAATTCCCTTCTGCCTTCCAATGCTTTCGATAAAGTTACCTCGTCGGCATATTCAAGATCTCCGCCCACCGGCAGACCGTGAGCAATTCTGGTTGTTTTAATCCCTGACGGCTTTAACAACCGGGAAATATACATGGCTGTGGCTTCACCTTCAATATTCGGGTTGGTTGCCAAAATGACTTCCTGGACAGTTTCATCCTGCAGCCGTTTCAGCAAATCCGGAATATTGATATCCTCAGGGCCCACCCCGTCCATCGGGGAAATCGCTCCATGAAGGACATGATACAATCCGTTAAATTCCTTCATTTTTTCCATTGCTATCACATCTTTAGGCTCCTGCACTACACATATTATGCTCCGATCGCGGCGCTGATCTTCACAAATGTAACAAGGATCCTGGTCGGTAATATGGCCGCAGACAGAGCAATAGGTCAAATTGCGTTTGGCGTTTACCAAGGCTTTGGCAAAATCGAGGACCGTGTCCTCTTTCATGCCTAGCACAAAGAAAGCCAAGCGGGCAGCGGTTTTTGGCCCGATGCCAGGCAGCTTCATAAAACTGTCAATTAACTTTGAAATCGGTTCTGGATAATGCATTTCTATTTTCCTTTCTAAAAAAGCCAAAGTGCTTAGCAGTCACAAAGCACTTTGGCATCACGTTTAATTAAAATGGTAAGTTTAATCCCTTAGTAAATTGCCCCATTGTACTATTTGAAAGCTCATCGGCTTTCTTAAGCGCATCATTTACGGCAGCTAAAACAAGATCTTGCAGCATTTCCACATCATCCGGGTCGACTGCTTCCGGTTTAATCTGGACATCGATTACTTCTTTATGGCCAGTTACGACTACAGTCACAATTCCGCCGCCGGCTGTTCCTTCAATTTTCTCCTGTCCCAATTGTTCTTGGGCCTCAGCCATCTTTTTTTGCATTTTTTGCATTTGCTTCATCATATTTTGCATATTACCCATTCCGCCACGCATCATTCTTCTATTACCTCCAATATTAATTGTCTTGCTTCACAAGGGAAGCTTCGTCAGCATTACATCACACGACTAAAGGTGATGGCTTTTAGTCGGAGCGCCTAGGGGCGCTTCCTCTTTTCTTTTTAGTCTATTATTTCAACAAATTCGGCGCCAAATAATTTTTTGGCCTCGGCAATATGTGGTTCCTCGTCCTGAGTAGGGGGTGATTCATTTTCCCCGTCTTCTGCTTGATGGCTGTTGATATAATCTTCACGGATTGTCAGCCATTGCTCTTCGGGAACACCCAGCATTTCAAACCGTTTGCCGGTTAATTTATATAAAGCAGCCGTTACAGCCTCAAGGAAATCATGCCGGCTCATCGCCATTTGACAGAGCATCTCATGCTTAAACTTTAAAATAAACGCTGCCTGCGATGCCGCAACCGGCTCTGTTTCATTTAACAACGCCGCATGTGATTTCATCAGGCTGTTCCGCATTTCGCCCCAATTGGACTTGATTTGGTTTAAGTCCTGTTTTGTGGCATGCTTTAGTACCTCATTAATTTTCCCAACGGCCGCCTGGAAGGCATTTCTTGAAGACCTTTGTGTCGGCCTTTGCTGCTGCTGGGCAGGCTCGGCATGGGCAGCTGCCACACCATTGGCCTTTATGTTTCGCAGTTCGGCTTCCAGCTGTTCAATCCTTGACAGCAATTGTTCCACATTTCCCGACTGAGCCGGCTGGGCATTCTGCATTTCCAGCTGACACAGCTTAACAATCGCCACCTCAAGAAAAATTCTTGGATGATTGGTCCAGCGCATGTCCTGCTGGGTTTTATTCAAAAACTCAATTAGCTCGTAAATCTGATCCGTCGGCATAGATTCCGCCAACGTCCGGAACTCATCATCAAGCATGACTCGCTCCAGCGACTCCTCGAGATTGGGCGCTGTTTTATATAGCAGCATATCCCGATAAAATAGGATCAAATCCTCGATGAACCGTGCTGGATCCTTGCCATGAAATAACAGTTCCTCGAGTGCCTCCAAGCCAGCGGCGACATTCTTGTCCTGAAACGCTTTGCCGATCTCATTTAAAAAACCTTGCGAAACAGACCCGGTTACCGTCAATGCATCTTCCACTGTTACCCGATCCTGGCTGTAGGAAATTGCCTGGTCAAGCAGGCTTAATGCATCACGCATCCCGCCTTCCGCCGCCCTGGCAATCATTTGTAATGCCCGGTCGTCACAGGCTACCCCGGTTTCATCGACAATCAACTTCATTCGGTTCACAATCGAACCGGCAGTGATTCTTCGGAAGTCAAAGCGCTGACATCTGGAGATAATCGTCAGCGGGATTTTATGCGGTTCGGTTGTTGCCAAAATAAAAATAACATGCTTCGGCGGTTCTTCCAGCGTTTTGAGCAGGGCATTGAACGCACTGATTGACAGCATATGCACTTCATCAATGATGTAGACTTTGTAGTTGACGGCAGTTGGCGCAAACTTGACTTTATCAAGGACATCGCGCATTTCCTCCACTCTAGAGTTGGATGCAGCGTCAAACTCCAATACATCCGGAATCGTCCCATTGGTAATGCCGCGGCAGGCCGCACATTCGTTGCATGGTTCTGATACCGGCGCGCGCTCGCAGTTAATTGCCTTTGCCAATATTTTAGCCGCACTCGTTTTCCCTGTTCCTCTTGGACCGGAAAAAAGATAGGCATGCGAGATTTTCTGCTGAAGCAGGGCGTTTTGCAATGTCTTGGTCACATGCTCTTGCCCGACTACATCCAAAAAGGTTTGAGGCCGCCAAACACGGTATAATGCTTGATATGACAAAAGACATTGCCCCCTTCAAAAAATTTTCCATCCTTATCATTATACAGTAACTATTTTCATTATTTCAAAGTGTATATGTAGAGTTCACAAAAAAACTCATCCCGAGTCTCGAGATGAGTTTAATTTTGGCATATGTAATAACTGCCGCGCACCTTCCTTCGACTGACGCCCATAAGCGTTACTTAAGCAGTTAGCTCGGCCCAGGCACCCCTGCGGCACATGAGAGCGTCCACTTAATGCTGCTTCCTTCCGGACCTGACATGGTTCATGGATTCCCATTGCGCAGGACCCAGGCGTCAACACCACTTACTTAAGGCAGACCCTACAGGCAATCAGCCTCAGGAAGGGATTCCGTCCCGCTAGAGCGGATTGCGGGTACAGGGCACCGCTACCTCCCCACCTAGCGCGGCAAAGTTGATACCAATTATTAAGTTGCGTCGTATCTGACGCCTTCTTAGTATACTAACAAACTTAAAAAAATGCAATTGATATTGACTGTAAATTATTGTAAGTCCATCCGTTGCTGCTTTTCCTGCTTCTTTCGGTCTCTAATTTTCCGAAAAAAATCGGACAGCAACTGGCCGCATTCCTGCTCGAGCACTCCTTTAGTCACTTCGCTTTGGTGGTTAAAGCGGTCGTCCTGGAGGAGATTCATCAGCGTTCCGGCACAGCCGCCTTTTGGATCGCTCGCCCCATAAACCACCCGTTTGATTCTCGATAACATGATGGCACCTGTGCACATCGGACACGGTTCGAGAGTGACGTACAGGGTCGTGTCCTCAAGACGCCAAAAGCCGGTTTCGCGGCAGGCCTGTTCGACGGCCAAGACCTCAGCGTGGGCTGTTGACATTTGCTCGGTTTCCCGGAGGTTATGGGCCCGGGCAATGATTTGGCCGTTCTTGACAATGACAGCTCCAATCGGCACCTCATCGAGCAGCTCGGCTTTTTTCGCTTCCTTTATTGCTTCGAGCATGAATTGTTCATCTTGATTTTCCATTGTTCGCAATACCGCCTTCTAAAAACTCTATCTGATATTCCCACACAAAAAATTATTACCCATTATAACATTTATTGGGGCATTCATTCATAGAATGGTTGTAGCGTATTTGTGCTGGGAGGGATTTTATATGCAAATCCACGTGGTAAAAAGAAATGAAACGTTAACAACGATCGCAAGAACCTACCATTCAACTGTTCAAGATATAGTGGAAGCCAACGACCTGCCTAACCCCAATAATCTAGTGGTCGGGCAAGCAATGGTCATTCCGATTATTGGCCATTTTCATTTCGTCCAATCGGGAGAATCCTTATTTACCATCGCCAGGAGATACGGCACTACTGTCCAGGAACTGGCCAATGTCAATCGAATTCCCGTCAATCAGCCGCTTCAAGTCGGCCTTCGTCTTTATATTCCCCAAGGTAGAAAAAGAAATGGCGAGTTTAATGCCTATGTTGAGCCGCGCGGCACCACCGTTGCCCCTGCTTTGGAAAATGCAGCCCGTGAATCCGCACCGTATTTAACCTATTTGGCGCCATTCAGCTTCCAGGTCAACCGCGATGGCTCATTAAAGGAACCTTTACTAAATCAATTCCCGGCGATTGCCAGGGCCAACCGCAATGTGTTAATGATGGTCATCAATAATCAGGAGCAAGATCAATTCAGTGATGAACTTGGGCGCATCCTGCTGAATGATATCGCCATACAGGATAGATTTCTTAATAATATTGTCGCTACTGCAAAAAAATACGGGTTCCGCGATATTCACTTTGATTTTGAATTTTTACGTCCGGCCGACCGCGAGGCCTACAACCGCTTTTTAAGAAAAGCAAAGCAACGCTTCCAGCGTGAAGGCTGGCTGATGTCGACCGCGTTGGCGCCGAAGACGAGCGCCACACAAAAAGGCTTATGGTATGAGGCTCATGATTACCGGGCCCATGGGGAAATTGCTGACTTTGTCGTCATCATGACCTATGAATGGGGCTACAGCGGCGGCCCGGCAATGGCAGTTTCACCCATCGATCAGGTAAGGAAAGTTCTGGATTATGCGATTACCGAAATGCCTTCCAATAAAATCTTAATGGGGCAAAACCTGTATGGCTACGACTGGACACTGCCGTTTGTCCAGGGCTCGATTGCCAAAGCTGTCAGCCCGCAGCAGGCCATCCAGCTGGCTGCTCAGCATAATGTTCCCATCGAATATGACACGAAAGCACAGGCACCATTTTTCCGTTATCGGGCCGAAGATGGAAAACAGCATGAGGTGTGGTTTGAGGATGCCCGCTCGATTCAGGCGAAGTTTGACCTCATAAAGGAGCTCAATTTAAGAGGGATGAGCTATTGGAAGCTTGGGTTGGCCTTCCCACAAAACTGGCTGCTGATCGTCGATAACTTTAATGTGACAAAAAGAGGAACATAAATTTTTTTATCAGGGAAACTGCCGTCATTTCGGCAGTTTTTTTCACCTTATGGGCAGAAAAATAATTTCCTCAAAAATTCCATCTCCCCCTCGGTTTCAGAGTGTGATAAAATAATTTCTAGTGTCGAAGAGAAGCTGAATTTGCAAGAAATCGGCAGATTGTTGTCGATTCTTGACGGATTCGGGGGACAATTAATAGAAAAATTGCATAGATTATCCGGACAACCGGTTAATGATAGAACGTGCAGGCAGTTGGAGAAGGAGGATAAAAGAATGGGGGATATACCCTTTATAACCGTTGAGGGGCCGATTGGTGTAGGAAAAACATCGCTCGCAAAAGCCATTTCGGAGCACTTTGAGATTCCTCTGCTACGGGAGATTGTTGATGAAAATCCATTCTTGGGGAAATTTTATGAGAACATTGAGGAATGGAGCTTCCAGACGGAAATGTTTTTCCTCTGCAATCGCTTTAAGCAATTGGGGGATATCAATACCCATTACTTAAGCAAAAATCAATCCGTTGTAGCCGATTATCACATTTTTAAAAATTTGATTTTTGCCCAGCGGTCACTAAACCAGGATGAATATCAAAAATACTACAAGATTTATCAAATCCTGACAGAAGATATGCCTAAGCCCAATGTAATCATTTATTTAAACGCCAGCCTTGATACGCTGCTAAGCCGAATCAAGCTAAGAGGGCGCGAGATTGAAAAAAATATCAGCCCGCTTTACCTAGAACAGCTATCCCTTGACTATGAGCATACGATGGCCATTTTTGAAAAAGAACATCCGGAAATACCTGTTCTTCGTTTCAACGGTGATGAATTGGATTTCGTTAAAAATGAACAGGACTTAGATTATATGATCGAGAAACTTTCCTATACACTCAAAACAAATAGCTGGACAAACACATTAACGAACGGGGGATGTTAATTGAGCATCGTTATTGGCGGTATGATCGGTCTTGGAAAAACAAGTGTCGCCGACCTTTTAAAAGAACACTTTGAAACTAAAGGAATTGAAAGCAAGGTATTTTATGAAACGGTAGACGATAATCCAATCCTCCCGCTCTATTATGAACTAACACCAGAAGAGCTGGACGCAAAACGGATCCCTTTCCTATTGCAATTATTTTTCTTAAATAAGCGTTATAAAACAGTAAAAGACTGCATGAACTGGCGGAATCCAATCTATACGATTCAGGACCGCTCGATTTATGAGGATTGGTATTTTGCCTATGTAAATAAAAACTTGGGCAGAATTTCGGCCTTAGAATTCAAGATTTATGAAGATTTGGTCGACAACATGATGGAAGAGCTTAATGAACTTCCAAAAAAAGCGCCGGACTTAATGGTATACCTGAAAGGTTCGTTTGACACGGTCATCGACCGGATTATGTCCCGGGGCCGCAGCTTTGAAATCAACCCGGAACTAAAGGAATATTACTTCGAGGTTTGGAAGGGCTACGACGAATGGGTCATGGACCGTTATGATGCCAGCGAAGTATTGGTCATCGACATGGATACAACTGATGTGGTGAAAAGTGAAAAGGATGCTAAACGCGTTTGCCACCAGGTTGAAGAAAAACTCAATGAAATTTTATATATAACAAAAGCACATATTGGCTAATGCCAGCATGTGCTTTTCTTTTTTATAAAAAAAATCCGTTACAAAGAATTGTAACGAATTTTTATCTCCAGTTTTTATGCGCGTATTTATCTTGTGATGGCGGAGGAAGAGGGATTCGAACCCCCGCGCGGTTTAACCCGCCTGTCGGTTTTCAAGACCGATCCCTTCAGCCAGACTTGGGTATTCCTCCATGCGACAGATGTTAATTTATCATATATTTTTTCCCTTGTCAACGTTATTATTCAGCCCGGATAAAATTATTCATCCGGGCATATTTGTTGGTATTTAATCTGCCTTGATAACCTCACGGCCGCCCATATATGGACGCAGTGCGGCAGGAATCACGACACTGCCATCTTCCTGCTGATAGTTTTCCAGGATGGCAGCTACCGTGCGGCCAATCGCAAGGCCTGAACCGTTCAATGTATGAACATGCTCCGGCTTGGCTTTTGGATCGCGGCGGAAGCGAATATTTGCTCTTCTTGCCTGGAAGGCCTCAAAGTTACTGCAGGAAGAAATCTCGCGATACGTACCATAGCTCGGAATCCAGACTTCGATATCATACTTTTTCGCTGCGGTGAAGCCAAGGTCACCCGTGCACATGCTTAGGACACGATATGGCAGTTCCAACAGCTGCAGAACCCGCTCGGCATCATGGGTCAATTTTTCAAGCTCCTCATAGGAATCCTCAGGCTTTACAAACTTAACGAGCTCCACCTTGTTAAATTGATGCTGGCGAATCAATCCACGTGTATCGCGTCCAGCTGACCCAGCTTCAGAACGGAAGCAGGCGCTATAGGCTGCAAAGCGAATCGGCAGCTCATCTCCGCTTAAGATTTCATCGCGATAATAATTCGTAACTGGCACTTCAGCAGTCGGGATTAAGAAATAATCCTCGCTTTCAATTAAAAATGCATCCTCGGCGAACTTAGGCAGCTGGCCGGTTCCCGTCATGCTGGCGCGGTTGACCATATATGGCGGCAATATCTCGGTATAGCCATGTTCATCGACATGGAGATCGAGCATAAAGCTAATCAATGCACGCTCTAGGCGGGCCCCAAGCCCTTTATAAAATACAAACCGGCTGCCGGTAACTTTACCCGCTCTTTCAAAATCAAGAATCCCCAAATGGTCAGCAACATCCCAATGCGGCTTGGCTTCAAAACCAAAGTCACGAACTTCGCCCCATTTGCGGATTTCCACATTTTCATCCTCTGTATCCCCGACCGGCACACTTTCATGCGGGATATTTGGAATGCTTAGCAGCAGCATTTCCAAAGTTTCTTCGACGCCTCTCAGTTCATCGTCAAGCTCCTTGATGCGGTCGCCTACCTCGCGCATTTCCTTGATTAAGTGATCGGCGTCTTGTTTCTCCCGCTTTAATTGGGCAACTTGCTGGGATACTTCATTGCGTTTTGACTTCAGCTTTTCAGCCTCAACAATCAGCTCGCGTCTCTTAACATCCAAATCTTCAAACTTGCCAAGATCGGTTAAGTCCTCGCCGCGATGCTGAAGTTTTTCTTTTACTTCGGCAAAGTTTGCCCTTAAGAGTTTTAAATCCAACATGCTTAGACACTCCCTTTTATTTAGTCCAGGGGGTTTTTTGGCAAACAAAAAACTCCCGCCCCAAAACAGGGACGAGAGTTACCCGCGTTACCACCCTGGTTGACAGTGCTAGACTGTCCACCTCAAAAAATAACGGTTTTTCACCGAAAGCACTTACTAACCCCTACATTGGGGCGTTCCACACCTTGCTCGAGGAGGGATTCACAAGCATTACTCACCGGTTCACACCAGCCACCGGCTCTCTTTAGAATAAACATCTTGTTACTAGTTCCTCTCATTGCTTTAGCGCATATGATAAGTTTTTGTATAACTTAATTTACTATAATTATTATCCAAATGCAACCAGTTTATACGAATTAGGCTAACTGCTTTTGCTTAGCTTCCTCGACCATGCCCACGAAGTAGGCAGTGAGGCGATGGTCATCGGTCAGTTCCGGATGGAAGGAACAGCCAAGGAATTGTCCCTCGCGCGCCGCGACGATCCGGCCGTTATGCTTGGATAATACCTCAACGTTTTCCCCCGCCTCAACAATATGCGGCGCCCGGATAAACACGGCGGTAAAGCTCTCAGCGACATCCTTGATCGCGAGGTCAGCCTCGAAGCTGTCAACCTGGCGGCCAAAGGAATTGCGCTCGACCGTAACGTCCATCACACCTAGATGCGGCTCACTGTAGCCAACAATATTCTTTGCCAAGAGAATGAGCCCCGCGCATGTGCCAAACATTGGTTTCCCAGTACGGACAAATTCCTTTAATGGATTCAAGAAATCATATTTATCAATCAACCGGCGCATTGTCGTGCTTTCACCGCCAGGGAGAATCAGGCCATCCACTTCATCCAGTTGTTCTGTTCGTTTAATGGCAACCGCTTCAACACCGCAAGCTTCGAGTGATTGGATATGCTCCCGGACAGCCCCCTGCAATGCTAGAACGCCTATTTTAGTCATTTACCATCCACGCTCCTGCATCCGCGCTTCCGGTGCCAGTGATGAAATTTCAATCCCCTTCATCGGTGTGCCAAGATTCTTGGAAAGCTCGGCAATTAATTTATAATCCTGATAATGTGTCGTAGCTTCAACAATCGCTCTAGCAAATTTGGCCGGGTTTTCTGATTTGAAGATACCGGAACCGACAAATACACCGTCAGAACCTAATTGCATCATTAACGCTGCATCTGCAGGTGTTGCGACACCACCGGCAGCAAAGTTAACCACTGGAAGGCGGCCAAGGCGCTTGATTTCAAGAAGAATTTCGTATGGTGCACCCAAAAGCTTAGCTTCTGTCATAAGCTCGTCCTCGTTCATGGAAACTACTTTACGAACCTGTGCATTTACCTTGCGGATATGACGGACAGCCTCGACAATGTTGCCAGTTCCAGGCTCACCTTTTGTACGAAGCATAGAAGCTCCTTCACCAATCCGGCGGGCAGCTTCGCCAAGGTCACGGCATCCGCAAACAAATGGAACGGTATAGTCACTTTTTAATAAATGATACTCTTCATCTGCAGGTGTTAAAACTTCGCTTTCGTCGATATAATCCACGCCCATTGCTTCAAGAACACGCGCCTCGACAATATGGCCAATCCTTGCCTTTGCCATAACCGGAATCGAAACAGCATTTATAACCTCTTCAATGATTCTTGGGTCTGCCATCCTAGCCACTCCGCCGGCAGCGCGGATATCCGAAGGAACACGCTCCAACGCCATGACCGCAACTGCTCCGGCTTCTTCAGCGATTTTCGCCTGTTCGGCATTGACTACGTCCATGATGACGCCGCCCTTTTGCATTTCCGCCATTCCGCGTTTTACCCGATCGGTACCAGTTCTCATTTAATATATCCCCCTCAGCCATCAAAATATTTAGAAAAATAATTGCATTCATATCAGTCGGAATTATTTATTCCATAAAATCATTAAAGCAACAAAAAAGGATTCCTGTCAAGACAAGAACCCTTTCCATAATTTACCGAATCGTTTTAAAACCAGCCTTTAACGGTGGATGAAATGCCGCTCCAAACATCGCCAAAGAAGTTGCCGATGCCGCGCATCATAAGCACAAACCAGTTCGCCTTTTCCACGTCCTGGGCAGCAATGACATCTACTTGTACTTTCTTTTGGCCCTCTTCTGTCAAATAGCTGATCTTTTCGCCACTCTTAGGCTCAACTGTTAAATAGCCGACCTTTTCGCCTTTTTTAATCGGCGCGGTCAGTTGACCTTTTTTATTGATTTTCTTTTTATCAAGGACTAATACTGGTTTGAAGTTTTCTTTTTCTCCATTTTCTATGATCATATTAATGGCTGATTTGGTATAAATTTTCACTTGGTCCTCTTTGCCTTTTACGACTGGAAGTGTTTTATTGCCCTTAACCTGATAATGCTTTGGAATAATTTCCTCTTTTGTCGTATTATTAAACGCATAATCAAGCATTTTCCTTGTTTCATCAAAACGGGCTTTATAGCTTCCTTTTCCGCTTGCGTCTACAGCGTTTTGCACGACTGTAATAAATCTCTTTCCATCACGGCTTGCTGTCCCGGTAAAGCAATAGCCGGCGAAATCAGTCGTACCTGTTTTCAAACCATCGATTCCTTCGTAATTGTACTTTAATGTCGGAAGCATTTCATTCCAGTTAATCATCTCAATGCGGTCTGGCGTTCCTTCACGGAAAGTTTTCCTTGGAATGCTTGCTGTCTTTAATACTTCGGGGTATTCGTTAATCAAATAAAAAGCAAGCTTCGCCACAGCCCGCGGTGACATAACGTTTTCTTCGTCAGCGCCTGTCCCTTGTGGATGCTGGCCTTGGTAGTCTTTATTATTTAGCCCTGAGGAGTTAACAAACTTATAATCCTTTAATCCCAGTTTATTTGCTTTTTCATTCATCATTTTAACAAAATTTGTTTCCGAACCGGCAATCACCTCAGCAATGGCGATCGTCGCACCATTGGCTGAATAAATCACCATCGCTTCATATAATTCCCGTACTGTATACTTTCCGTCCTGACGTAACGGGACATTGGACAATGTGCGATTTTGGGAAATCTTATAAACCAGATCGCTCACCTGATATTCCTGATCCCATTTTACCTTTCCATGCTTAATCGCATCGGACAAGAGATATTCTGTCATCATTTTTGTCATACTGGCGACACCCAGGACGCTATCACCATTTTTTTCATATAAAACCTTTCCTGTTTCCGCATCAATCAAAATTGCCCCATCGGCATTAATATTTAAAGCCGGTGCCGCTTCTGCTCGATCCAAGCCGGCAAAAAGGCTGAAGAACATCAAACATGCCAAAATGCTGGCAACATACTTCTTTAAACCCTGTTTATTCACTGTAAAAGCCCTCCAACAAAATTTATGCACTTTGGTTATTTTAACATAACTCTATTACAAATCATAGACAGACCATTGACGCATTGTTTACCAATTTTCTGCTTAGATATTGCTATTTAGCAACAAAAAGAGAGACGTCGGAGCGTCTCTCTTTTCAATCATTACATGGAGTAGTTTGGTGCTTCTTTGGTGATTTGGACATCATGCGGATGGCTTTCCCTTAAGCCCGCACCAGTCATGCGGACAAATTGGGCGTTCATTCTTAATGCCTCCAAATCCTTTGAACCGCAGTAGCCCATTCCAGAGCGAATGCCGCCAACAAGCTGATAGATGGTATCGGCAAGCGGTCCTTTGTATGGCAGACGGCCCTCAATTCCCTCCGGAACAAACTTTTTATTTTCCTCTTGGAAATAGCGATCCTTTGAGCCTTTTTCCATTGCCGCAACGGAACCCATACCGCGATACACCTTAAAGCGGCGTCCTTGGAAGATCTCCGTTTCGCCCGGGCTTTCGGTAACTCCAGCAAGCATGCTTCCAAGCATGACTGCATGCCCACCGGCAGCCAGTGCCTTGACAATATCCCCTGAATATTTAATCCCGCCATCGGCAATGATTGTTTTTCCATGTTTCATCGCTTCGCCCGCGCAGTCATATACAGCTGTAATTTGCGGCACGCCAACACCCGCTACAACCCGAGTGGTACAAATTGACCCTGGTCCAATTCCGACTTTTACGACATCGGCACCAGCCTCAATCAACTCCCTCGTTGCTTCGGCAGTGGCGACGTTACCAGCAACAATTGTAAGGGCTGGATAGGCATCCCTAATTTCTCTGACCGTATCTTGTACGCCCTTGGAATGGCCATGTGCGGTATCCACGACAATCACATCGACACCGGCTTCGACAAGCGCCTTAACCCGCAGCATCGTATCCTTTGTCACGCCGACCGCAGCACCTGCCAATAACCGTCCCTGCTTATCTTTCGCCGAGTTTGGAAACTCGATCACTTTTTCAATGTCTTTAATCGTAATTAACCCTTTTAAAACTCCCTCGTCATTAACCAATGGCAATTTTTCAATTTTGTACTTTTGCAGAATTTTCTCTGCTTCTTTTAATGTCGTTCCCACTGGAGCCGTGATCAGATTTTCTTTTGTCATCACATCAGAAATTTTAAACGAATAATCCTGGTCCTGAATAAAGCGCAAGTCCCGGTTGGTAATAATCCCGACCAGCTTTAGTTCCTCGAAATTATTGACAATCGGCACGCCGGAGATGCGATATTTTCCCATTAAATGTTCCGCATCAAATACTTGGTGGTCAGGCGTCAAGAAAAATGGGTCGGTTATGACCCCGCTCTCAGACCGTTTAACCTTCTCGACCTGCTCCGCCTGCTGCTCTATCGACATGTTTTTGTGAATGACCCCTAAACCGCCTTGGCGAGCCATCGCAATCGCCATCTCCGATTCGGTGACCGTATCCATCCCGGCACTGATAATTGGGATATTCAGCTTAACAGTAGGCGACAATTCAACCTTCAAATCAACATCCTTTGGCAGCACTTCAGATTTCCCAGGAATCAAAAGAACATCATCAAATGTTAAACCTTCTTTTACAAACTTACTCTCCCACATTTTAACGGCCTCCAGGTAAAAAATATTATTTGTAGGTTATCAATTGGACAAAATAGTGTCAAGAGGAATGTATTAATCTAACTTTTCAGAAAAAAGGTGAATTCTACTTTGAATAGCGTATATAAAGGGTGGAGCAGCTACACCTGTTTCTATTCTGCCGAATATTGCCAGGTTTATTTAAAAAACTGCTATATAAAAAATAAGATTGATAATCCGGAACAAAAAAGCTACGAAAATGGCTATGCTTTTCTTTACTATCTGGAACACGGACAAATTTATTATCAACAAGCGGCAACTTCACCGTTGATCTTAAAACCGATTCTGCTGTTTTATGGCTTAGTCCATTTAATAAAGGCCTGCATTTTGACCGTTGACCCCGCCTATCCGGAAACAACGGCCGTGTTGGCCCATGGAGTCTCTACAAGAAAAAGAAAGAAGCAAAACTACCAGTTTTTCCATGATGAGGTAAAACTGCAAAAAAACGGACTTTTCCCATTTATGTCGGAAAAATTGTTTCAACTAAAGCAACTGGACGGAGAAAAAGTCATTATGGAAGATTTATTGCGGCTTATACCCGAGTTGGACGAATTATTTACCATACTTTTAGGAAAAAGAACACATTGCAGGCTTGTTAAGAAAGACGGAAATCTGATTGTCCCCGAAGCGGTGCTTGACCACTTTCATATGACAGAAAATCGGTTTAAGGAGTTTTTGAGTGGAAAATTTGTGAGTGGAGTAGAGTTTTCCAATGAAGGGCTGAGTTTTTCGGGGGAGGGCAGCGAAAGATGGATGACGGAAGTTTCGCCGCTTAAATTTAACTTGGAGGAGGGTTGCTGGGCGCTGCCGCTCAATAAGGATAAGTTTTTTCATTTTCCCGAACTTCTAGTCCATTATTTATTGTTATATAACTTAAGCATGATTGCCCGCTATGAAACAGAGTGGTGGAGCGAGCTGACAAAAATGATGCCGAACCGGGATTACCCGTTTATTGAGTCGTTTCTGAAAATCACGATGAAAAAGGGGCCGTTTTTGGTTTATCAGTTTTTGATGGGGAAGTGAGTGCGCGGGATTGGCGTAGTGGAAGGACAGAATTTGGCGTGAGACTAATTCAATGGGCGGGGGTTGGCGTAGAGGGGCCAGGAAATTCTGCATTTTACTGCTCTAACATGGCCGATTGACACGTTGGAGGCTAAAAATTAATGGTTTACTGCTCCAGTCGGTCGAATTGGAATATTTTTAGGCTTAAATTAGGATATTTTTTTCACCAATTAGCCCCTAAGAAAATTATATCTGCGGTGTTTCACTATATATCCGCGATAATCTTAGATATATCTGCGATCATTAGATTATATCTGCGATAAATTCAATATATCCGCGATCATTTCAATATATCTGCGATGCCCCATTTTTAAAGCCAATGACCTTTTTTAAAAACACAAAAAAGACAACCATTTTTCAGGTTGTCTTTCGCTGGCCCGGCAACGTCCTACTCTCACAGGGGCTTTCGCCCCAACTACCATCGGCGCTGAGAAGCTTAACTTCCGTGTTCGGGATGGGAACGGG
>NZ_JAMBOX010000035.1 GCF_023715785.1 Neobacillus niacini | reverse complement strand
CCTAGGGGTGGAGTTGGGGCCTTGACAGTTTCGTTCATATCAGGAGGCTCCCAGGCACGCCCGCGGAAAGCGAAGTGCCTGGAGCGCAAATCAACAGACATATCGAATAGTTTTTGATTAATATCATTATAAAAAATTAACGCGGTGAATTGTTAAAGTAGTTATATAAAATAAAGGCTGTCGAAAGTTTCTCGACAGCCTGAGTCCGCTGCAAAGCGGACTTTTTAATATGGTAGGGTCGGAATTTTTTTTGGTCTATAATTAGCGCTTTCAGAAGAAAATATTTTAATGATCAATATACCGCCCAATGTTCTTGCACGGATTAACACAGGCTGATTATATGTATTTTTAAATACAAAATCGGGGCCGTACCAACTTACAGTTGCATCTCTTCCCGGCGGAATATAGGACACTTTCTTGCTGTGAGAGAACCGTTCCACAATCTCTAACCCGGCGTTATCAACCGCATTGAAAAGAGTAGAAGATACCTGGCAGATGCCTCCGCCTATATCCTCGGCATATTCTCCCCTGACAATAACTTTAGCACGTAAATAGCCGCGTTCCTTTGTTCGTTTCCCGACTACCCTGTTAAACGAAAAGGTCTCTCCTGGAAACACAACGTAATTATCGATTGCTTCTGCGGCAATTTTAATATTGGTGGAGCGATTTTTATTACTTGGATTAAATGATGTAACATAACGTCCTATACGCATGGTACGGATTTCACTGAGCAGTTCGCTATCAACCTTTGGATAGACTGGTGACATCGGTAGTTCTATACTAGCTGGCTGCTTATTAAAGTAAAATTCGTAAATTCTTCCGGTCAGGACATTGCGATTGATCTTATAGCCAACCTGTTCAGGTATAATATTTCCATGTTGGTCCAAACGGGCATTGACCGGCAAAAGAGAAACTCGATTATCAAGCTGATCAAGAAACTTTGTATAAATTTCCGTGTTCATGATTGGCAGGTCTGTATATGGATAAAAAAAATCCATTTGATTGATTTTGGTTATGGTTGTCCCATCCCGCGTAATCGATAAGCTGTCGGATGGATGAACAGGCGAAGCCATCAGTAAAATACTTGTAATAACCGATATAAACATATCCCGGTAACCTCCTCATTTTAATATCGGTATAAAAATTCCATTTCATGTAGTGAAAAGGGATGAATTTTTTAGGAAACATTTGAAAAAATAATAAATAGATGGAATAAGACTTTACAAAAGTCTACTTTTATAATATTATCATTATTGATAATGATAATGATTGACAGGAGCTAATAATTATGAAGGAATCTAAAGTCGATGTCATTTTACATCCGGTAAGAATGAGAATTATTCAAAACTTAATTAATCAGCAGCTAACTTCGCAGCAAATGAAGGAGATGCTTCCTGATATCCCGCAGGCATCTCTGTATAGAAATATTAAAAAATTAGTTGAATCCGAGGTTATTCATGTTGTAGATGAAATTCCCATCCGCGGAACAGTGGAGAAGGTGTATTCCGTTCATGACCCAAATCTTTTGACAATTAGTCCCGATGAAATGAATAAAATGTCCAAGGAAGAACATATGGGATTTTTTATTAAATTTATTGCTAATCTAATGGGGGAATATGAACGTTATTTAAGCAAGGAGCAAATCGACCTACTGGCCGATGGGGTCAGCTTTCGGCAAACGTCCCTATTCCTAACTGACGAGGAATTTGTTGAATTTATTAATGATTTGCGGATGGTATATGCCAAAGCAGCACAAAACAAGCCGGAAAAAGGCAGAAGAAAAAGAACGGTGGCAACAATTATGATTCCTGAGGAAAAGGAATGACGCGGGGGAGAAGGAAAATATAAGCATTTGAAAAAGACAGTATAAGAGTGCTAGTTTAGTACTCTTATTTTTTTGTTAGGAATGTGAAAAATATGTAGAAATATGCTATATTAGCAATAGATAACAAAAAACTAGTAAATTGCTAGCAGGAAGCTAACAGTCAAATGGGAGTGTTTTGTTTGGAACATAATGAGAGGATCCAGTTAAATGTAAGGATTTCAAAGGAAACAGCTGAAAAACTTGACCAAATTGTCGAGTATTATCAGCAGGGCCTGAAACTAGGGAGAATCTATAAAGGTGATGTCCTAACGGATATTATAGAAAAGTCCTTTGATTTGATGAACAAGCAGAAAAAAATGAACAGAAGATATTAAAACGGCTGGGATTAAAAACATCTCAGCTTATTTTTTGTTGCGATAAGCTCTAAAATAATTTAGAATTTTTAGAAAAAAGTTTGAATTACACTATATGAAATTGTATAATGGTAATTATTACATACTAACCGGTTAGTATAGCGAAAAGACATCAGGGCACCGGTTGCCAAATATCAAACTAATGTAAGCGTGTACAAACGCGATAGATTAATAGTCGAGGGGGAATGGAAAAAACTGAAGATTACTAGGAAGATCTCCCATATTAATGGCAGCGGCTTACCATTCTAAGTCCGGATTAGTAATATATTTTACTATTGGAGGGAAAAGGCATGACAGAAAAAGCATGGCTGGCGAAGTATCCAGAAAGGATAAAAAAAGAAGTTGATATTCCGAATATTCCATTGCAGCAAATCCTTAGAGAAACAACGGAGAAATTTCCGGATAACAATGCCCTCTCTTTTTACGGAAGGAAAATGAGTTATCAGGAATTATATAAACTCTCACTAGCATTTTCCTCGGCTTTGCAGCAAATTGGAGTTCAAAAAGGGGACCGGGTGGCCATGATGCTCCCTAACTGTCCGCAATATGTCATTGCTTATTACGGGATCCTTCAGGCGGGTGCCATTGTTACCCAGCTAAGCCCGATGCTGGTTGAGCGGGAGCTTGAATATATCTTAAAGGATTCGGGTGCTGAAACCATCGTCGTTTTTGACGCACTTTACCCAAGGGCGAAGGCAGTTCAAGCCTTAACAAATGTGAAAAATGTCATTGTTGCCAGTCTGCAGCCATCGGGTCAGGAGTTCACCCCTGACCGAAGCTTTGAGGCCTTCCTTAGCGAAGGAAACGGAAATGTCGTTCCTGTCGAATTTGAACCGGAACATGATGTAGCCGTTCTTCAATATACTGGCGGCACGACAGGACGTTCAAAAGGCGCGATGTTGACACATCGTAATATTTTGGCAAACGTAATCCAATCATATGAATTTTTTAGCGGTGAGTTTGAGATAGGTAAGGAACGGGCACTAACAGTCATTCCATTATTCCATGTCTTCGGGATGACTTCTGGTATGAACCTGTCTATTTATACGGCCGCTGAAAACATCCTGCTCCCGCGTTTTGATTTGGAGGAAGTATTAAATACAATCAAACAGGAACAGCCTACTACCTTCCCAGGAGTTCCAACTATGTATGTGGCACTAACCAACCATCCGCGCGCAGAGGAGTATGGATTAAATTCTATCCGTATTTGCAACAGCGGCAGTGCACCGATGCCTGTTGAACTGATGCGCGAGTTTGAAGGAAAAACAGGGGCGAAAATTTTGGAGGGGTACGGTTTATCCGAGGCATCCCCTACCACACATTGCAACCCTCCGTTTGCGGACAGAAAACCTGGCAGTGTCGGAATTGGCATGCCATCCACCGAGTATAAGATTGTCGACTTGGCTACTGGAACGGAGGAAGTCCGTGTTGGCGAACTAGGGGAAGTGATCATTAAAGGACCGCAAATTATGAAGGGCTATTGGAATATGCCGGAGGAAACCGCTAATACGTTAAGGGATGGTTGGTTATACACAGGTGATATTGCTAAAGTCGACGAAGACGGGTATTTATATATCGTCGACCGAAAAAAAGATATGATCATAGCCAGTGGTTTCAATGTTTATCCGCGTGATGTGGAGGAGGTATTATATGAACATCCTTCCGTTCAAGAAGCGGTGGTAATCGGTGTTCCAGACCCATATCGCGGAGAGGACATAAAGGCGGTCATTGTCCTAAAAGCAGGCAAAACGGCCACGGCAGAGGAGATGATCAAATATTGCAGAGAAAATATGTCTGCATATAAAGTCCCGCGCATTATTGAGTTCCGCAGCGAGCTGCCAAAAACGGGTGTCGGAAAAATACTTCGTCGGGCACTTAGAGAAGAATCGGTAAAAAAATAGACCAGAAGGATAAAGAATACCTGAAAGTTTCACTTATTGGATATTAAGGAGCGAAAATTATATGGTATAATGTCCACTAGACATTTTTCAGAATGCGAGGGCATTAGGGTGAAAGAGAAAATAACAGGACAAAGCATCCGCTTATTTGAAAAAAAGGGATTCAGCGAAACATCAATACAGGATATTGTGGATTCCCTTGGCGTAACAAAGGGTACCTTCTATTACTATTTTTCAAGTAAAGAGGAGCTGTTGATGGATATCCATCTGGGGTACATTGAAGGCTTGCTTGTCCAACAAGAAGAGATTTTAAATGACCATACAAAGACATATAAAGAGAAGTTATTTGACATCGTTTATATGTTGATTTCCGATATTAAATTGCGCGGGTCCGCGGCCAAAATATTTTTCCGTGAAATGAAGAATTTAAGTGATGAGCACTTTGCAATGATTGACCCTAAACGTGACCAGTTCCGATTTAATCTCGAGGAATTAATTAAGGCAGGCATGGAGAGCGGGGAATTTCGCCCTGATTTGAATCCAGGCATCATTACCTTTGGAATATTGGGGATCACGAATTGGAGTTATCAGTGGTTTAAACCGGACGGAAGTGTCTCGGATCGTGAGGTAGCGGAGTTATTTGTCGATATGATTTTGCAGGGAATTCAGCTTGGTTGACGAAAAATTTAAAGCAGGGGAATTTTTTGAGAACTCCCTGCTTTTACAACATAACATACCAACCGGTTAGTATTAAATTTGCAATTTCTTCTAGTTATGGACATAAAAACTTCGTGGCAAGCATTATTTTTAAAGAAAAGCCGGTCTAAAGAGACTGAATTTTTTGAATTAAGGAGAGGAGAGCAGACATGCCTCATCAAATGAACAAGGATACAATACCTGTTCGAAAAGGGGAAGAGTTGAACCTGACAATTTTGGAAAAGTTCTTGCGAAGCAGCATCGACAATTTACCAAATAGTTCCCTGGAGATTTTACAATTTTCCGCCGGGCATTCAAATTTAACTTATCAAATAAGAATGGGCGATTGGGAGGCCGTTTTAAGACGTCCTCCACTAGGGCCGGTTGCTCCTAAAGCACATGACATGGAAAGGGAATTCAGAATTCTTTCGGAGCTAAATCCTATTTTTCCTGCCGCCCCTAAGCCATATGTATATTCCGATAATCTCGAGATTGTTGGGAGCCCTTTCTTTATTATGGAAAGAAAACATGGCGTCGTCCTTGACACGTCCTTTCCGGAAGGAGTCAAGGTGACACCTGAGCTTTGCAGGCAAATATCGGAAATTATGGTGGATAAATTGGCAGAGCTACATGCTATCGATTATAAGAGAACCGGTTTGACACAACTAAGCAAGCCTGAAGGGTTTATCGAAAGGCAGGTCCATGGCTGGATAGGCCGATATAATCGGGCAAAAACGGATGAAATTTCTGAAGTGGACGCCTTAATGGAATGGCTTGTCGAGCATTACCCGAAGCATACAGAAGCAGCGGTAATCCATTATGACTTTAAGTTGAATAATGCAATGTTGAATGAGGACTTTACCGATATGGTCGGGTTGTTTGATTGGGAAATGACGACTGTAGGTGATCCGCTTGCAGACATTGGGGCTGCATTAAGTTACTGGAATTTGCCGAATGATTCCGAGATGTTAAAAAAGGGTTTGGGGAAGGATCCGGTTACGGCGGTACATGAGGGGTTTTACACGAGAAAGGAATTTATCGAGCGTTATGCCAAAAAAAGCGGCAGGGATGTTTCGAATTTGCATTTTTATTTAACCTTTGCCTATTTCAAACTGGCTGTTATTTGCCAGCAAATCTATTACCGTTACAAGAAGGGGCAAACGAACGATCAAAGATTTGCGAATTTGAACAATTTTGTTAAGGGATTAATTAAACACGCGACGATAGTCGCCCACGACAGGGTATAGCAAGAAGTCAAAGTATTTTTTCAAATGTGAGGTGATTGGGATGAGGTTTCAACAGACCGTTGCGTTAGTAACCGGGGCCGGAAGCGGGATTGGCCAGGCAGTTGCGATAAGACTTGCGAGTGAAGGCGCAAAGGTAATTTTAGTTGGAAGAACAAAGTCGAAGCTTGAGGAGACCGCGGCTGAAATCAATCGTAAGAGTAAAATTCCCATGGCAGAAATATTCGTGGCCGACTGTACAGATGCCGAAGATGTCGGAGAATTGGCGGAGTATATTGAACAGCATTATGGTGACCTCCATGTGCTTGTGAATAATGCCGGGGGTTCCAGGCATAACAAAATTTTGGAAATGTCAGAGTCTGACTGGGACTATGTCCAGAATGTCAACTTGAAAAGCGTGTTCCTCGTGTCGCAGGCTATAGGGAAAATTATGGCTGCCGGTGCTGAGCGAGAGGAGCGTAACCGCGCCATCGTCAATGTCGCTTCTCTTTCCGGGCATCAGGCCGGTGCTGAAATACCGCATTACAGTGCCGCCAAGGCGGCGGTTATCAATTTTACGAGATCACTGGCGTTGGCCTTATCGAAGTATGGAATCCGTGTGAACTCAGTCTCACCCGGTTTTGTTGAGACCCCGCTAACCGAACAGGGTCTGCAAAATGACCGATTTGTGCGGGCGATTCAAAGAAATACCGTGCTGCAAAGAGTCGGAACACCTGAAGAGATTGCCAATGTCGTCGCATTTGCAGCATCACCCGAAGCCTCCTATATGACCGGTTCCGATTTGCTGGTAGATGGCGGCTGGCTCATTAAATAGTTTTTTATCAGATTGCTATTTTAAAAGGAAAAGGGGAATTTTTTATGGCAAATGAACATTTATTGGTAGAAAAGCTGGGACCGATTTTATCACTGCAATTAAACCGTCCGGAAAGCCTGAATGCATTCAGTCCGGAAATGATTTTGGGATTAAAGGATGCGTTGAGAAATGCGCAAAACGATGACGATGTCCAGGTCATCGTATTATCAGGTGCTGGACGATCTTTTAGTGCTGGCGGAGATGTCAAAGGAATGGGCCAGGCCAAAGGGGTTCAGGTATATGAGCATATTGGCAAGCTCAATGAATTGATTTTGCTAATGAAAGAAGTTGAAAAGCCGATTATTGCTGCTGTTCATGGGTTTGCTGCCGGAGCAGGCTTTAATTTGGCGCTTGCCTGTGATTTAATCATTGCCGCAGAGGACAGCAAATTTGCCCTTAGCTTTTCGAAAGTGGGGCTGGTATCAGATGGGGGCGGATCCTACTTCCTTCCGCAACTTGTTGGGCCGCATTTAGCAAAGCAATTCCTTTTCACTGCAGAGGCAATACCAGCGGAACGTCTTTACCAATTAGGGGTAATTAACTATTTAGTTCCATTGGAAAAACTTCAGGAAGAAACGACAAAGTTTGCTCTCCAATTGGCTCAAGGTGCAGGCAAGGCATATGGCATGCAGAAAAAACTGGTTAATAAGGCATTGACCTCTTCATTGGAAGAAATCCTTGAGCAGGAGCGCCTTACCCAAGTGATTATGGTAGATACAGCGGATCATAAGGAAGGAATTACTGCATTTAAAGAAAAGAGAAAGCCAGTATTTAAAGGGAAATAGAAATGGGCAGATGAAAGCAGTCTAGTTTACGGAGTAGAAAGGGTGAACCAATCGATGAAAACAGTTGAAACTGTAACAGGTCCTATCGCAGTAGACCAGTTAGGAAAGACACTTATTCACGAACACTTTATTTTTGGATACCCGGGTTTTCAAGGAGATGTGACACTGGGGGCTTTTAACGAAGAAGAGGCATTGGAGGCAGCAATCGCTGCTGCAAGGCTCATGCAAAGCTTCGGAGTTCGGACTGTTGTCGACCCAACCCCTAACGAGTGTGGCAGGGATCCGTTATTTTTGAAAAAAGTCTCCGAAGCTACAGGTCTGCAAATTATTTGTGCATCTGGCTATTATTTTGAAGGAGAGGGAGCAGCACCTTACTTTAGGTTCAGGGCAGGCCTTGGTACTGCTGAAGAAGATATTTATGAAATGTTTAAAACTGAAATTACTAAGGGAATCGCAGGAACAGGAATTAAACCAGGGGTTATAAAACTTGCTTCCAGTAAAGATCAGATTACCAGATATGAGAAAATGTTTTTCCGGGCTGCAGCACGAGTCCAGCAAGAAACCGGCACCGTCATTTTAACCCATACCCAGGAAGGGACAATGGGGCCTGAACAGGCGAAAATGCTGATTGAGCTTGGGGCAGATCCAAGTAAAATTATTATTGGCCATATGTGTGGCAACACTGACCCTGATTATCACAAGGCAGTATTGGAGCAAGGCGTTCGGATTGCCTTTGACCGTTTTGGGCTGCAAGGGTCCGTTGGTGCTCCCTTTGACCATGAACGCGTGGCGACATTATTATCCTTAATCCAGCAAGGATATGAAGATCAAATTTTACTTGCCCATGATACTGTCAATGTCTGGCTCGGGCGTCCTCCTGTAATGAATGAACTAGTGGCGAAATTAGTTGAAAATTGGCATCCTGGAAATGTCTTTGAAAATATATTGCCAAAACTGCGTGAACAGGGCGTGACCGAAACCCAAATCGATAAAATGCTCGGCGGCAACGCGGTCGGCCTATTTGCCGGAGAACCGGCGAAAGTAAAATAGTTTTGTAAAGAGGTCTTGATTCTTTTCATGGCCTCTTTTTTTTTATAAATATATTAATAAACTATGAACAAAGTATTAATTTATAGAGAAGAATGGGCCAGATGGTTTGCCAAGGGCCCAATTTTGTTTACACTAATAGTAGGACGTTTTTTAGCGGGAGTTGAGAAATGGTGAAAATTTTAGTGATTGAAGATAATAAAAGTGTTTGTCAAATGATTGAGATGTTCTTTGCCAAAGAAGGAATACAAGGTGAATTCGTCCATGACGGACTGTTAGGATATAACCGGATTAAAACAGGAAATTGGGATGCCACAATTGTCGACTGGATGCTGCCGGGTATGGACGGGGTGACGATTTGCCGCAAAGTTCGAGAAGAAAAGATTAACGTTCCAATCATCATGTTGACTGCCAAGGACAGTGAATCCGATCAGGTTCTCGGACTGGAAATGGGAGCTGACGATTATGTGACCAAGCCGTTCAGTCCGTTGACGCTGATGGCACGAATTAAAGCGGTCACCAGACGGTTCCAAACCCAATCGCCAAAAGAACAGGATGGCATCGTTCATACTGATCATTTTCAAGTAAACAAAACGACAAGGGAAGTAGTGGTGGACGGGCAGCCGGTTACGAATTTAACTCCGAAAGAGTTTGATTTGCTGTTTTTTATGGTAGAGCATCCGCGCCAGGTTTTCTCAAGGGAGCAATTGCTGGAACGGGTGTGGGGCTATCAGTTTTACGGGGATGAACGGACTGTTGACGTTCATATCAAACGGCTGCGAAAAAAGGTGGAAACGTCGGCGCAGCCTTTCTTCCATACTGTTTGGGGAGTAGGGTACAAGTTCGATGACACAGCCAAAGCAGATTAAGGTTCGCTACTTTTTCCAACAATTTATTAGTCATATTAGTGTCATCATCGTTGCATTTTTATTATTGAGTCTGATTTTCGCCCATTATGTTGAAAACTTGGTTTATGAAAATAAAGCGGATGAATTAATCGACTTTGGGGCAGCGATTCTTGCAGATATGCAAGAAAATCCGTTGGCAACTGACCAGATTTTAAAACAATACAGTTCTGTTTTGGCAGCAAGAAAAATGAGCTTCAGCATGTTTGACCGAAACGGGAAAATATATTTGGTCGGAAAGAAGGGGCCAGTACTTGAAGGATTGGATGACAAGCAATGGAATCAACTGAAAAATGGCAAGACGGTTATTGTCAATAGTGATTATAAAGCGTTTGACCAGGACGGGGTAACCTTTGTAGTCCTGCCTTATCTCGACAATGGCCGGTTTTATGGCGGGGTGTTATTGACTTCCCCGATTAGCGGCTCTGTGGAAATGATTAAACAAATCAATAAGTTTTTATTATATACGATTTTAATCGGCTTGGCTGTTTCCTTTTTTCAAAGTACTGTGCTGTCAAGAATCCACGTCTATCGGATAAAAAGGCTGCGTGAAGCCACATCCCAAGTGTCCACGGGAAATTATGACGTAAAAGTGCATTCCTCCAATTTTGATGAAATTGGTGAACTGGCCAATGACTTCAACCACATGGTCGATAAAATTAACAAATCCATGGAGGAAATTGAAAGCTTGGAAAACAGAAGACGGCAGTTTATGGCCGATGTTTCCCATGAGATGCGCACGCCGTTAACCACCATCAGCGGAGTCATCGAAGGATTAAAAAACAACATGATATCAGACGAAGATAAGGAGCGCGGTATTAATCTTGTCAGTCAGGAGGCAAGGCGGTTGATTCGCCTCGTCAATGAAAACCTTGACTATGAAAAAATCCGCTCCAATCAAATCCAGTTATTTAAAGAGGAAATTCAAGTCCAGGAAGTCTTGGAAATCATTCAGGAGCAATTAAGCTTTCAGGCAGAAGAGAAGCAAAATCAAATTATTGTCGAAGCGCCGGAAGAGCTATACGTTGAGGCAGATTATGACCGCCTTGTCCAAATCTTGATTAATATAACGAAAAATAGTATCCAATTTACAAATGAGGGTACGATATGGCTGCGGGGACGTGAAGAGAAAGATATGGTCATTTTGGAAGTGGAAGATACAGGAATCGGTATCGATCCGGGCGAGGTCGAAAAAATATGGCGCCGGTTTTATAAGGCGGACATTTCCCGCACCAGCAACCCCTATGGTGAATTTGGTCTGGGCCTTTCCATTGTAAAGCAATTGGTGCTTCTCCATAACGGGGATATTAATGTCTTTAGCGAAAAGGGGAAAGGAACGAAATTTGTGATCCGCTTTCCAAAATAGTCGTTTGACAGCTGCAGGGGATTGCCTGCAGCTGTTTTTTCATTGACAAATTTTCATGATTCCTTACATAAGCTGTTAAAGTTTGTTAATAATTTCTTAAAATTTGTCAGATAAAGTAGAGACAAGTAAGAAATTAGCCATTTAAAGGAGCGCGATTAACGTGGATTTTCGCGAGGATGATGAGTTATATGTTGAAGGGGAGTCGCTTAAAAAGGAAGTCAGGGAAATGGAGCAGAGGAGAAAGCCCAAGAGACAATATGTAAAAGGATTTGCATCTATGCTGGCCGCAGGGATAATCGGTTCGGCATTGACTCTGGGGGTTCTGCCGCATACTGATTACCTGGATAAGTTATACCCGAATCAGGCACAAGGCGGTTCTGGACAAACTAGGAGCACCAACAACACAGTAAAGCCGGTGACAGCAAAGGCTACTGCTGTTTCCACTGGTTCGATTGCCGATACTGTCGAGCAAATATCAAAAGCAATTGTCGGTATTGTCAACTTTCAGCAGCAAAATAACAATTATTTTCGATCATATAATTCTTCACAAGAATCTGTCGAAAGTGGCACAGGTTCCGGGGTTATTTTTCAAAAAAATAATGACAGTGCTTTTATTGTAACCAATAATCACGTTATCGAAGGGGCGACGAAGCTTGAGGTATCTTTGTATAACGGGGAGAAGACAACAGCGGAAGTGGTCGGTACTGATGCTTTAACAGACTTGGCTGTTATCAAAATCGATGCCAAATATGTTACCTCAAAAGCACAATTCGGTGATTCGTCGACACTTCGACCGGGGGATCAAGTATACGCCATTGGGAACCCGCTCGGCCTTAACCTATCTCGGACGGTTACCCAAGGGATTGTCAGTGCGACAAATCGGAGCATTCCCGTTTCAACATCTGCAGGGGACTGGGAAACAAATGTGATTCAGACAGATGCCGCAATCAACCCGGGTAATAGCGGTGGTGCATTAATAAATCCGCAAGGACAGGTAATCGGCATCAATAGTTTGAAAATTTCTGAGAGCGGTGTAGAGGGTCTTGGTTTTGCGATTCCAAGCAATGATCTTATCCCAATTGTTAATCAATTGATTAACAATGGAAAAATTGAACGTCCATATTTGGGAGTTGGGTTAGCTGACCTCAACCAAGTGTCAGAAATGTATTGGCAGGGTGTGCCGGAAAACATCTCAAAAGGCGTTATGGTTATGAACATCGATCCAAATTCATCCGCCGCTAGTGCAGGTTTGCAGGTTAATGATATTATTGTCTCGATGAATGGAACGGAAATTGCCAATTCATCTGATTTGAGGAAATATTTATATACGAAGGCAAAGACCGGTGATGAACTAAAACTGGGTGTTTACCGAGATGGCAAAACCATCACCTTAAATGTGAAGTTAACGGAAAAATAATAATTCCTATTAAGAGGTAAAATAACCCCAAGATAAATTCCGGGGTGAGCAATATGAATCGGGTTGGCAGATATGCATCCAGTGAAGAGGCAGATGAGTTAACACTAATGAATATGGTGCTGGAGCTGCCGGAAAAAGATAAGATGTTGATGTGGTCCCAAGGCTATATTGATTTAGTGGTTGAGAAGCTGCCCAGTTACGCCAGGGATATCCTTGAAACGCGGATAAGTAAATGGGAGGATACGTTGGCATACTGCCGGCTGCAGTTAGATGATATTGTCGCGAAAGAAGAATTTAAGAAAAAGTTAATGGGCGAGCGAAAAAAGTTCGCCCTTTTTGTCAATGAGCGTTATCCGGAGTTTACATCATTGCTTTTTTTGATTTATGACGGGAATCTAAAGGATGGTGACTTGAGACGGTTTGTTTACCGGCGCAAGTTTGGAGACAATAAAAAATATCTCCATTAACAGTACCAAATACATACCGTGGGTTCCTATTTCGGCATTCTGTCAACACCCACTACCTTCCGAATTGGATATTAGGCAGCGAAGCAGGAGGTGTCTATGAGCCATCTGCTGAAGAATGTGAAAATGTTTATTCAACGTTTTAATTCCAGGAGTCGAATCATCGGCTCTTTTTTGTTTTGGTATGATTCGAATGAAGTCCCAGTTCCGTACATATTGTTTTAGTAAAAGGAATTGGACAAGGGATGGTTGGATGTTGAAAAAACTGGCTGTGATTGGCTTCGGCAGCACCATGATTGGGATTGGAATCAACGGGTTTATTCTCCCGTACCATTTAATTAATGGCGGATTTTTTGGGATCAGTCTGCTGCTCAATTATTTATGGGGGTTAAAGGCGGGAATCACGTTCATTTTCTTAAATATACCTGTTTATCTATATGCCTCCAAGAGCAATCCCGCTTATTTTTTCGACGGTTTGTTTGGGGCTGTTATCACTGGTTTGATGCTTGAAATCTGGCTGCCATTAAATGGCTTAGTTCACTTGCCGATTATGAGCAGTGTCATTATCGGGGCTATAATCATTGGGCTTGGGGTAGGCATCATGCTAAAGAATCAAATCAGCCCCGGGGGGATGGATTTGCTGGCACTCCTAACAGCAAAATGGTCAGGTATAAATGTAGGCGTGGTAGGTCTTGTCATGGATGCGGTCATCATCATAACTGGATTGCTGCTGCTTCAAGACGCCAAGCTGCTTTATTCCTTATTAATCATTTCTATCATCGGTCTTCTAGTAAGTACGATTACTTCCTTTAAAGGCAGTAAGACAATCTCCGGATGAGTCCGTTATGTTCACGATTTTTTTACTTTTTTTTCAGAAAAGCTTGCTATGATAATAGTATGAGGGACTTTTTGGAAAAGAGTGATCATGATGAATATTTTATTGGCAGAAGACGATGCCCGGAGAAAACGGATTAACGGTCTGTAAGCGGCTTCGCGACAAAGGCATTGAAAGCGGCATTCTTTTCGTAACGGCAAAAGATGCCAATCATGACATTATTACTGGATTGGATTCAGGGGCAGATGACTATATAGTTAAACCCTTTGAATTTGATCAGCTATTAGCCCGAATTCGCGCAATAAGCCGCAGAAAAGCAAAGCCTCTACAAGAAAACGTTATTGCGATGCAAGAATTTACCCTCGATTTAAACACTAATGAATTGCAACGAAATGGTTCCGTCATCGATTTGACAAAAAAAGAATATCAGATGGTTGAGGTATTAATGCGTAATGCCAATCAAATCGTGACAAGGGAAATCCTGTTTGAGAAATTATGGGGCTATGATTGCGAGGTATCGGATAACGCCCTTGACGCCCTGGTCAAATTAGTGCGGAAAAAAATTGACCTCCCCGGCCGTCAGTCGTTTATCCAAAATGTCCGCGGTATCGGATACAAAGTGAGAAAAAGCCATGTTTAACAAAGTAAAAACCAGGCTGACTATGATCTACACATTATCATTGGTGTGTCTGTTAATCTCGTTCATAGCCATACTTTATGTGATTATTTCATATGAAATAATCGATAAAAATGTTGAGGAATTAAAAGCTTATTTAAATAAAGAAAAAGAAGATTTAGTGGAAGAACTTTATGAAGATGACCATCATGAGCTGCACTTTGAACCGAACCGCACCATTAATCCTCCCTTTCCTTTTCTTAATTAGAAGTTTAGACGGTCACTCTGAAAAAAACTGAAAAGAATATGATAAAATAAATGAAAACTCGCTGATTGGCGAGTCCGTTAGGACGAAGACAGAGGCGTAGTTGAATTTCTTATTAGCTAAAAAATATCCCATGCTGGAAGGAAGAAAATTATGAATTTGGTCCCGGACCGTATCAAGGAACATTTGCATATTCTATTTGTCGGGTTTAATCCGAGCATCCGTTCAAGTGAAACAGGTCATCATTTTGCCAATCCGAATAACCGGTTTTGGCGGATTCTTTTTGAGGCTGGGCTTACACCACGAAAGTTTGCGGCAGCGGAGGACGATCTCCTGTTGGAATTGGGATATGGTATTACTAATATTGTCGCGAGGCCAACAAAAGCTGCCGATGAAATTACGAAAGAAGAGTATCGTGAAGGAAGAGAGATATTAAAACAAAAGATAGCCGTAATAAAGCCGAAAATTGTTTGTTATGTCGGCAAAGGAGTTTACCTGCAATTCAGCGGAAAAAAGGAAGCGCCATGGGGGATCCAGGAGGAGGCGGTCGTACCGGGAACGGTTGACTTCGTGGCCCCGTCTTCAAGCGGATTGGTCAGAATGAGGCTCGAAGAAATGGTAGAGATTTATCGGGGGCTGTCACAGCTGACTTCTGAATAAAAACATCGACGGTTAAGGATACCGTCGATGTTTTGGGTTATGAACCAAACTTTTTTTGATAATGTGCCAATGCGAGAAGCGGGAAGATATAACGGTAGCTATGGTAGTGAATATAAAACGCTCCGCCCATTCCTTGGCCTTTTGGATAGTCAGTCGTCCAATCATCTTTTTCGAGTGAAGCCAATAAGTAGGCCAGGCCCTTACGTATTTCTGCTGTAGGCTTTTCAGATACTGCAATCAATGTGTCAAGTGCCCAGGCAGTATGTGTCAAAGTGCTGCTGCTAAGCGGAACGTATCGCTTTTTCGTATCGCTAAGACACGATTCGCCCCAGCCGCCATCGCGGTTTTGAATGCTGCGGAACCAGGAAACTGCCATTTGGACAGTGGGATCGTTTGGTGCAACCCCGACAGCGGACAAACCTGTAACGGCGGCCCATGTTCCGTACGTATAACAAAGCCCCCAGCGCCCATACCAGGAACCATCTCGTCTTTGATCCTTTCTTAACCAGTCGATTCCTTTTTTAATCACAGTGTGACTATTTGGCAGATTCGTATAATGTCCGAAAAATTCAAGTGTTCTACCGGTCAGGTCGGCACATGACGGGTCCATCAGCAAGAATTCCCCTTTTTCCAGCGGGAGAAATTCAAGCAGCTTTGATTCCGTTTCCCTTTCAAACGCCGGCCAGCCGCCATCATCATTTTGCATGGAAAACGCCCAGTTTGTTCCCCGTTCCCAAGCCGTTTCCGCTGGGGGCTCCATTTTTGCGATTGATCTTAACGAGGCAGTGGTATCATCGACATCAGGGTTGATTGTGTTTACGTTAGAAAACCCCCAGCCACCAGGCAGGCTATTGGGATTATGGATAACCCAATCGCCGAATTTGTCATGCTGCTTCTTTAGTAAAAAACGGTTTGCCTTTTCAACCATCGGATCGTCAAACGGAACCCCTGCCGTTTGTAAGGCATAGCTAATGAGTGAAGTATTCCATACATTTGCCGTAGTATATTGTATATGTGGAAGACCCGCAATTTCGCATTTCATAGATTTAATCCCATCTACCACTTTTGTAATAATTGGGTCCGACTTTTTATACCCCAATGCAAGTAGGGCAAAAATCATTAAAAACGTAGAGCTATAGTAGCTTAAGAAAGTGCCATCAGGTTCTATTCGATCGAGCATGTATTTTTTTGCGCGGTCAATCGCAGTTTTGCGCAGCTCACCCGGAATTCCGATTAAACTTTTTACTCCGTCTTCAATAAAGGATAATAACGACCGCCATTCATTAGAGCGAATCCACTGGTCATCCTCGTCGCGATGGAGATTTAATTCTGATATATCTGGAGTTTTCTTTGTTTTTATTGAAAACTTTTTCGCAGACAGAATCATAATCGGTGTCAAATTGGCTCTCCCAAATACGGAGAAGGAATAGAAATTTATCGGGAAGATTTCCGGCAGGAGAATCACTTCAATCGGCAGCGGGGAAAAGGTAGGCCACTTATATTGACCGGTCAGGGCGAGCATGATTTTCGTATAGGTGCCGACTTCCTTTAAGCCGCCGCCTGCCAAAATAAACTTTTTTGCCGATTGTAGACGAGGATCACTTTTTGAATAGTTCCCAGAGAACAAAAGGGCGTAATATGCTTCTAAAGTTGCCGTAACATTCCCTTCACCCTCGTCGTAAAATAGCTTCCATGCCCCGTTTTTCTCCTGCTTGCTTAAAATTCGTTTGCAAAGACCTTGAATTAATTCTTCATCATGTATCTCCAAAGTCCTTAATAAAATGATCATATAGGCATCTGTTGAAATGCCTGTATCAAATGGGTAATCCCAAGAGCCGTCGGAAGATTGTTCCGCTCTAAGCCGCTCGATCAGCCAATCCATTCCTTGATTAATATCCATTATACTTCGCTCCTCTCGGAAAACTTTTCCTAGGCTATACATATTCCCAGTATCCATCGACCATGCGTAAGGGAGGGAATCCGCCATTTTTTTTGTGAGGAATCGAAAACAAACTCCGCTCGGCCAAATTCGCGACGAATTAAAACGAAAATTAAAAGGAACCACTGTACGAATTTTACTTGGAAAATGGTATATTTTGTCTTGTTCAACAATAAAGATTTGCTAAGTCAGGTCGTTGCTTGGGCCAAGGCGCATCCTCATACCGGCTCAAGAAAGGATTACTGGCCACATCTATTTAATGATGAAGGTTGTCTATTATTTGGCGGATGATTTGGAAAATATTAATGGGGAGATTAGAAATGAATACTGTAAAACACTTGAACAGCTCGAAGTTGCCGCCCTTGCAAAACAAACGATTAACTTTTTGGAATAAGCGGTATTTAGTGGTTGCGGTTGTGGCCGTAATCCTCGGTACGTTGCTTGACCATTTTTTTGTTACGCGCGGCATGTATGAATTTCCGGTCAGGGCGCTGCCCGAGGTGTTTTCAATTAATATTGGCTTTACTTGTATTGTCCTGCCCATTTTTGTAGTGTTGATTTTGCATTTGATCTTACAAGTAGAGAAATGGGGAAGGATTGGAATTATTTTGTTCGTTAGCCTGCTAATGCCGATTGGGGAAAAATTAGCCGAAGAACTTGGACTGTTCCGCCATTCCGAACAGTGGCAGCATATTTATACGTTTTTTGGATATCTTTTGTTCTGGACGGTTATATATCGTTTTTATCGCTCCCTTGAAAAAATGGTCCAGTAACATAAAGAAAGCCGAGACATCGTTGTCTCGGCTTTTTGTGATGCCAACGGGTTGGCACCAGGTACCCCTTCCGTCCGTACAGTGGTTAAGTGTCCCGCAACAAGCGAAATGTTCGGAAGGGGTGAGTATAGTGTAACACAGGGACAGGAGAAATATAAATGGGCAAATGTGCCAGACTTTCTTTTCTGTTTCGAAAAGTGTATGATTAATATGATTTTTTACATAAGGAGTGTTGTAAATGGCTAAAAAAGGATACATATTGATGGAAAACGGCGAAAAAATCGAATTTGATTTATTCGCTAACGAAGCACCGGGAACTGTTGAAAACTTTGAAAAATTGGCAAATTCAGGCTTCTATGATGGGGTCATTTTCCACAGAGTTATTCCAGGATTCGTTTCACAAGGCGGGGATCCGACGGGAACAGGCATGGGCGGTCCCGGTTACACAATCAAGTGTGAAACTGCAGGAAACCCTCACAAACATGTTCCAGGTTCACTATCTATGGCACATGCAGGCAGAGATACTGGCGGAAGCCAATTCTTTATCGTACATGAATCCCAGCCTCATTTAGATGGAGTTCACACAGTTTTTGGTCAGGTAACTTCCGGCTTGGAAACTGCGAAAAACATGAGAAATGGCGATAAGATGGTTGAAGTAAAAGTTTTTGATGCAGAATAATAATGGAAGAGGGCTTCTAAGGCTCTCTTTTTTTATGGAGTTATTCCTTGTAATAGCCTATGAAACATAGGGAAAAATACCTTCAAAAAGAAATTTGGAGGTTATTTTTATGAATAGGTGTGCTGCAGTCCTCATTCCATGTCTTGTTCTAATGTTTCATTCAAGTGCGTTTGCTAAAGAATCACAACCAAAAAATCTCCAAGCATCAATTATTATTGATGATTTTGGCGGTGGAATTGGCGGGGTCCGGGATTTTCTCGAAGGTGAAATCCCCATCACTGCTGCTGTCATGCCATTTACAGAAAACTCCATTAAACACGCAGAATGGGCCCATAAAAATGGCTTGGAGGTTATGGTGCATCTGCCGATGGAACCGAAAAAAGGAAAACGTTCTTGGCTTGGACCGAAGCCAATCACGGTTGCCCTTTCACCAGAAGAAGTTCGGGAGAGAGTGCTCGAGGCAATAGAAACGGTTCCATATGCCGTCGGGCTTAATAATCATATGGGCTCACGTGCTGTTGAAAGCGAAAAAGTAGTTCGGGCTATTGTTGAGGTTGCAAAGGAAAAAAATTTTTATATCATCGACAGTGGCACAAGTTCTAAATCGAAATTCCCGGAAATTGCAAAAGAACTGGGTGTTCCTCTTTTAAAACGTGACGTATTCCTTGATGATATATCCTCTTCTGCTCATGTTCGAAAACAAATGAGGCGACTGGCCAAAATCACTGAATATACGGGAAAAGGAATTGCCATTGGTCATGTTGGGGCAACAGGCAAAATTTGTTCGGTAGGTGTCTTTCAATCGATGGATGAATTTAAAGAGCGGAAAATCAAAATCGTTCCGGTTTCAAAGCTGTTTGGAAGCCAAATGATCGAAAAGAATTTTATTCCCAAATAAACCTGGCTGTAAATTGCTTTTAATACATTGTCTCAACTGTTAGAATAACTTCTATTAGATAGATATAAACTGCATTCAAGGGAGAGAGCAATTATAATGAGACTGGTTTCTTGGAATGTGAACGGGCTGAGGGCCTGTGTCAGTAAAGGTTTTTTAGATTATTTTCATGAGGTAGATGCAGACATATTCTGTGTCCAGGAAACAAAGCTCCAAGAGGGGCAAATCAATCTTGCACTGGACGGATATTATCAATACTGGAATTATGCCGTAAAGAAAGGCTACTCCGGTACAGCTGTTTTCACTAAGATAGAGCCACTCTCAGTCAGGTATGGGCTAGGAACGGACGAATCGGAACATGAAGGAAGAATTCTAACTCTGGAGTTTGCAGACTTTTACTTGATTAATGTTTATACACCAAATTCGCAACGGGATTTGGCAAGGTTGGGCTACCGTCTGGAGTGGGAAGACCGGATCCTTCATTATCTTCAAGAGTTAGATGCGGTAAAACCGGTTGTGCTTTGTGGGGACTTGAATGTCGCCCATAAAGAAATTGACCTGAGAAATCATAAATCAAATGTAGGCAATTCCGGCTTTACCGATGAGGAGCGTGGAAAGATGACGACACTTCTTGCCTCCGGATTTATCGACACCTACCGCCATTTTTATCCGGACAAGGAGGGCGCCTACACCTGGTGGAGCTACATGAACAAGGTTCGAGAACGGAACATTGGCTGGCGGATCGATTATTTTATTGTATCCGAGAGTTTGCGTGATAGGATAAAGAATGCTGATATCCATTGCGATATAATGGGCAGCGATCATTGTCCAGTTGTACTGGAAATGGAATGAAATTAACAAAAACCCTTTGCCGCGCAAAGGGTTTTTGTTATTAAATCTCATTAAGTGCAGTTCCCATCTCATCGAATTCAGTTGTTTGATTATCATCAACTGCATTTTCCATTTGCTCTTGGTTGCTTGGTTTAACCAATTCCTCTTCCTTCTTTTTACCTTGATTAAAATTCATCTTCTTTCAGCTCCTTTTTAAAAGAAAAAAAGTTCTAGATTATTTTTTCCTATAAGTAAGAATCTAAACCTATACCTAACCAAAAAGAACTAGTTATGTTAAAAAGTTGCGATTGACGAATATTGTAATGGGGAGTAATATAGTTTATGTCGCTGGTGCGAAGTGAGTAGTTCTTCTTTATGAAGAATGAATTGCTGAAAGGCAGTTGACAAAATATCGACACTATGTTAATATAATAAAGTCGTTGCTTGATAGATTAGTAGACGGCGAAATGATTGTTCTTTGAAAACTAAACAAACAAAAACGTCAACAATAAAAAACATCATGTTTCTTCTATATAAAAAGAACATGAGCCAACGTAACTTTATGAGCTAATCAACTCATCTTTTTTGGAGAGTTTGATCCTGGCTCAGGACGAACGCTGGCGGCGTGCCTAATACATGCAAGTCGAGCGAATCACTGGGACGCAAGTCCCGCTGGTTAGCGGCGGACGGGTGAGTAACACGTGGGCAACCTGCCTGTAAGACTGGGATAACACCGGGAAACCGGTGCTAATACCGGATCATTCTTATCGACACATGTCGGTAAGCTGAAAGTCGGTTTCGGCTGACACTTACAGATGGGCCCGCGGCGCATTAGCTAGTTGGTGAGGTAACGGCTCACCAAGGCGACGATGCGTAGCCGACCTGAGAGGGTGAT
>NZ_JAMBOX010000034.1 GCF_023715785.1 Neobacillus niacini | reverse complement strand
CATACAATTTTACAATGAAAAACGACTACAAAAAAGACTAAACGGCCTCAGTCCCTTAGAATACAGGGCTAAAGCCGCCTAGTTCCGTTTTATTATTTCCACTGTCTACTTGACAGGGGGCAGTTCACATAGGAGTAAAGCACTTATTTTTTCGGTTACAATTTTTGCATATTGTTCAATTTCATTTAGTATCCTTGCTCTACCCTTTTCACTATGTGTCCATTTGGTAGGTATAATATCTCTGTTATCTTGTAGCGGTAATACATCTAAAACCTTATTTTCATTTGCATAAATAGAAGCCAGTAAATAGAAGCGTCTGCAAAAAAATGATTTTCCAGCTAATAATATATTTTTATGACTGGTGTTATTGAGGAACCTAAATGCTGATTGAACTACACCGTCCACACCGTCTACACCATTACCAGTAGGAATTGGCATTACCTTTTCTTTTTCAATACCTTCTATCATTAAGAGTGGGGCATAAAAATCATATTCATTACATTTTAAGAAATCATTATAAACATTAGGAATTAAAATTAGATTTGCACCAAATTTCTTATAAAAATCCAATAATTGTGCATTTAGTTCTGGAAAGTGACCTGGATGATAAAGAATCACATCAGGTTTTTCGAAAAGATTCATTCTATCCATAAATACCATTTCATTAATACGTTGAATGGCTGATTTATTCACTGTCTGGTTACCCCCTACTGTTTCACAACTTCCCTCTATATTATATTCCAAAGATAAATCCAGTAACGAATGCTTTTGTGGTATTACCCGTATTATGTTTATAAATAGGTAGACCACTCTTAAATTTCAAAGGATTTTTTAAAGCTTCATAGATTGCCTTATCTACTATTTCAGGATACTCCTCCAAATGAACTGATGATGGTACAAAGAATTGATTGGCAAGCACATCTGGACTCGGCAGTTCTGTTGTGAATTTTTGTAAATTCATTTTAACAAAAACCCCTTCTGAAACTTCGAAAAAGGACAAATCTATTTCGGTACCAGTGTATTCATGGACTAAACGAAAAAATTGTCCTCCTTCCGTGATAAAATTGTCCTCCTGAAAGAATCCTAATGTTTCTGTGGATTTTAAGATATTGTTACTTAGGGGAGGTAGATGAACGGTAATCTCGTCACGGGCAGAAGCATTCTTTCCTAAATCGATATCCAGTTTAGTAACAAGATCATATTCTACCTTATCAGTGCTTACGGGAATATTCCTTGGTAATGTCAATTCAAAAGGGAGTTCCTTGTATGTATTGGATTGAATGGAGAAAGACTCTTCTTCTCGTAAAGTATAATTAATCAGGGGTATAACTTTTGGAATCTTATTCTTCATTACTTTGACATGCAAAATGCTTTCCAAGCTGTTTATATTTTTTTCGCGAGAACCGCCTTTGATGAAAAGTTTGCCTGTCATGATTTCACCTGGAATAAACTCTTTCTTATCTAATTTCAGGTCTACTTTTGCTGATTCTAATCCGAACATTAAGTATTCACCTCAAATCCTTTTGTCTTAATCCTTTTCTTTTTTGCTTAGGAGTTTCATCGTTATCTGGCATGTAAACACCCCCTGTAAGTTAAAAAACTTCTCTTATTAATTTTACCATAATAATCCATTGGTTTATTGAACTATCCTGTCCCGTTCAATAAAAAAGGCGTTTCCAATTGTTACAGAAATGCACGCATTACTTGAATAATCCATTCTACATTTTACCTTCTTTTATCCATGACCAAATTCGATAGCTACCAAAGATGGATATTAAAAGAAGAACAACCATTGCAAATATCCATATACTCAATAGATTTTTTTCTTGTAGACTTGATGTATTTAAAGCTATGAAAATCGAAAAGCCTATAAATATTAAATAACAAAGTGCATTTGGAACAATCCAAGCAACTCTTAATTTGGTATTTTTCAAAGCAACCAACCCCTTTTATCCTGAACCTGCAACATTAATATAATAAAATCAACACAATCTATTTCGCACTTCACTTTATGTAATTTTTAGCAATCAAACTTCCAGCCAATGAAACAGAAATGGCTCAAAAATAATATTTCTATGTCAAATAGAAATATTCCTCCTTGTCGAACTAACCGTTATTTTAATAAGAAAAAGCGATCCTCCATTATTGAAGCATCGCACCCATTTTTTAATAAAGGTCTATGAAAAAGGGATAGCTAAATTCCGTTCTATATTGAATGATAACCTCAATTTGTTCCTCTGGACTCAAAACATTTTCATTTTTCATATATCCTTCGTACCAAATTTGGTCATTACCGTTCTTCTTTAGTTCCTCTGTACCTTCAAAGTATATTTCAAAGTTATTCGTATTGTAATGTTCAAAAATTTCTTTTTCGCTTAGTTCAGTAGATATTCTTTTGTATGCTGCTACTGTTGGTCTTCCTCCACTACCCATTGGACCACCACCGTATAAAACCCCATAATCAAAATCTTGTTCAATGACTACTTCTTGGATAGAAAATATCTTGCATTAACAAATAATATAGTGCCAAAGAGAAATAAAAGGACTATAACTGAGCTTGCGATAGCTGAATACTCCCCTTTAAAAAAATATTCACTTGTCAAATTTACAAATACCATTACCGTCATAACCACGTACAAACCTATTAAATATTTCATATTTTGGTTCAATCCTCACTTTTATTAATTCAACAGAATAATTAAATTTTAACATATTTACTAGTTCAACAAGAAGAAGCGTTAATCCTCTAGGATCAACGCCCTCGTAAGTTCAAGATTTTTTGTAAGAATGGGTTTTAATTCAATATCCATCTTAATAATAGGAGCATAAAAAAGGTTAAAGTATCTTTTCATAATAAACGAGAGTTAAGTATTCGCTAATTTGCTGTTCTCCTGTTTTTTTATAGCCAAATTTTTCGTAAAAATGGCGATTTCTATGGTTGTCCTTAGGTGTATCAAGGGACCACTTTTTCACTTTAGGGAATTGCCTTTCCAGCTGCTTTAAAATTTTGGATCCCAATCCTTTATTTTGAAATTCAGAGCCTAGGAAAATACGAAACAAATAATGATGATCCTTTGTTTGTTTTACAATACAAATTCCGCCTGCAAGCCTGCCATCAACAAAAATTGAATAGTGTAAGGAATTTTGCATTCTATATATAAAGAAATCCAATGATTCAGATGCAGGGCCCTCATGAAAATCCTTATACTTGATTAAATCTGAATGAAATGCCTCTTTTTGAATCTTTAACAATTCGTTGGCTTCCGCAAGCTTTGATGGTATGATCTTAAATTTCAATTTCCCCACCTCTTACGCCATTTCTGTCATTATATGAACATTTGCCACATTGTTTAATTAAATGGTCGAATTGGGCGCAACTCTGCAGCCATATACAGGCGTTTATGAAAAAGTGCCCGCCGCACAAAAACCGGCATCCAAAAGATGCCGGTCAAGTTCTTTCCCTTATTTTATATTCCCCGTATTCGTAAGAAATGTGACGATTTCTGGGAATATTGCAAGCAGCCCCATGAGTAATATCATGATAATCGCATATGGAAAAACACCTTTAACAATTTCTGACATGGAGGCAGATTTGTCTACTCCCTTTAATACGAATAAATTTAATCCGACAGGTGGTGTAATTAATGCTAATTCCATATTAATTACCAAAATAATTGCGAACCAGATTGGATCAAAACCTAAAGACGTTATAATTGGATATAAAATTGGAACAGTAATCACGATAATAGAAACCGTCTCCAAGAAACATCCTAAAATCAACAATACGATATTGATTAATATTAAAATAACCCAAGGGGATACATCCCATGATGTCGCCATTTCAGTAATGGTTTGTGGGATTCTTAGAACCGTTAAAATAAACCCAAGCAGCATGGCACCAACAATAATGAAAAGAATCATTGCATTTGTTTGAACAGTTGAAAATAAGATTTCTTTCATATTTTTAAGCGTTAAATTTTTATAGGCTAATCCAGCGACTAATAAGCTAATGACTACCCCCACTGCCGCCGCTTCCGTTGGTGTAAACAGGCCTGAATAAATACCGCCGATAATGATAACGGGCAGGATTAACCCCCAAATAGCCTTTTTGGATGCTTCCAATCTTTCCCCCCAGGTCGCAGGCTTGTCTTTAATATGTCTTGTCTGCCAGGAGGCAAAAAGGGTGAAAAGTAGGGTAAGGAGTATTCCAGGAACAATTCCTGCAATGAAAAGTTTGCCTACAGATTCTCCAGTTATATTTCCATAAAGAATCATCGGAACGCTTGGCGGAATCAAAATCCCTAATGTACCGCCTGCGGCTACTAAACCTAAAACATATTTTTTCGTATAGCCTCGTTTAACCATTTCTGGAATCGCCACTGAGCCAACTGTTATAGCCGTTGCCACACTTGAACCTGAAATAGCAGCAAAAATGGCACAGCAGAAAATCGTTCCAATCGCAAGCCCGCCAGGTAAATGCCTGAACCATTTGCTTGCCATTTCATATAAATCTTTGCCTACACCGCAAACTAATAGTATCTGGCTCATTAATACATATAGTGGAAGAGCCGTTAGCTCAAATGAATCTAATGCCTTATAAGAAATAATCGGTATTTGATTGAAAGCCAGCGTTCCGCCGTTAAAGAAATACATTCCGCCTATCGTAAGCAGCCCTAACGTAAAGGCAACGGGCAGACCAATTAAAAGGAGAGTCCCCATTCCTCCAAGGAAAAAAATATTCATGCGTGAGTCTCTCCTTTCTGACTAAAGCCATCAATGATTTGTAAGATAAATGCTAGGCAAAGCAAAACCCCGCCGATTGGCAGCAGCATTTCGGGTAAATACATCGGCACCCTTAATAGTGAGGAAGAGGTTGTTCCAATTGTATAAGTCCCTTGAACATGCAGGATCGCGTAATAGGTGAAAATAACACTAAAAAGGAGCCCTAAAATATTGGAGATCACCTCCAAAATATTTTTTACTTTTACTGGTACCGCATTTGTTAAAAGATCCACTGTAATATGGGAATAGGTTCTTAACGCGTATCCGCTTCCGAAAAAACAGCTGCCAATCAACGAATAAATGGATAATTCTGTCGCAAATATCGTTGGGGAATTGAAAATTGCACGAGACACTATCTCATAAAAGATCATTCCTGTCATAAGCACCACGAATATGCCTGAAATGATTCCTCCAAGTTGAATGATTCTATCGATGAATTTATAAAGCGTCTTAAAGAAATCCATTTTTGCCTCCAAACTATGTCAGAAAGGACATGATTTAAAATTCACCTGAGAGACATGTCCTCCCAGGTGATTCTATCAATCTACTTGTTTAGTTTTGCTTTTCAGCAATGTCTAGAAGTTTCTTACCAAGATCGCCAGCTTGTTTTTCAAAAATATCATAGACTGGTTTCGCCTCGTCCTTCCAAACTTTTAGATCTTCTTTAGGAACGACGTAAACTTCCACACCCTTGTTTTCAAGTTCTTTAGCGGTTCTAGTATCTTCGGCCTTTGCTTGTTCACGAATCCATTGTTCTGTTTCAGCAGCCGTTTCCTCAATTAATTTTTGTGTTTTGGCAGGAAGCTTATCCCAATACCCTTTATTTACGGCTAAAATAAACTCTAAATAGGCATAATTGTTAATGGTTAAGTATTTGACTACTTCATCATATTTTCTTTGCAGCATCGCAGTGGTTCCAGAGGTTGCACCGTCAACGGTCTTACGCTGTAAGGCCATATAAACTTCCCCGGCACCCATAAACACAGGAGAAGCTCCATATGCTTTAATGAGTTCTGATGGAATGTCACCAATACTTCTGATCTTTAAGCCTTTAAAATCTCCAGGCGATTTAAGCGGTCTCACATTATTAGCAAATTGAGCGAAACCATAGTCAGCAAATAATAATACCTTTGCCCCTTTTTCTTCCATAGCAGACTTTAGTTTGTCACCCATTTCACCTGAAAGCGCCTTACCTGCAGCTGCATAATCATGGAAAACATAAGGGACGTCAAAGATACCCATGGCAGGAACGGTCGAAGCCCAAAGTGTTGCCGAGTTTAATCCCATCTCTACCCCGCCTGTCAGGATCGACTGGTTCATTTCCTTATCACTTAATAACTGTCCAGCTGGATATACTTGCACTTTTACCTTACCGCCGGATTTTTCCGTAACATCTTTGGCAAATTGTTCAATACCAACAGAAATGTGATGGTCTTGAGGTAAATTGTACGCTAAGCGAATGGTAGCTTCTTCGTACCCGTCTCCACCGCCACTCTCTTCAGCTTTGTCTCCTTTAGCAGGAGCAGCTTGATTTGTTGCCTTTCCCCCACAAGCTGTTAAAATTCCCATTAATAAAATTAAGACTAAAAAACTTGAGATTACCTTCTTCATTTTATATCCCTTCCCCCTCAACTATTTTTTTGTTTTACTTTATGAAGATGACCCGTCAATCCCCGATTTGTTAATGGTTTCAGTAATTCGATGCAAGCTAAAAGCTGCCCTAGGTCAATTCCCGTATCAATACCCATTTCATGAAGCATGAAAACAAGGTCCTCTGTTGCCGCATTACCCGCTGCACCTGGAGCAAATGGGCACCCGCCAAGACCGCCGATCGAAGCATCAAAACGAGTGACCCCCGCTTCTAAGGCAGCCATGACATTTGCCAGTGCCATGCCATACGTATCGTGAAAATGAGCAGAAATACTTGCTTTTGTTTTTAATGAAATGGCAGTCTGAAATAACTCAAAAACCTGTTTTGGATTCGCTCTTCCAATCGTGTCGGCAAGAACAATTTCATCTGCACCGAGCAGTTCTGCTTCCTCAACCATTTTGAGAACCAGATCCGCATCTACTTTTCCCTCAAACGGGCACCAAAAAGCCGTTGCAATACTATAGCGGATAAATATATCATGTGCTTTCGCTTTCTCGATTACCGTTCCGAGCTTAGCCATAGATTGCTCCCGGCTCATTTTTACATTTTTTAAATTAAAGCTGTCACTTGCTCCTACTACCAGTGATAGTGAATCGACACCGCTTTCTATCGCCCGGTCATACCCCTTCTCATTAGGAATCAGCGCCATATATTGAACCGAAGGTTTTTTTTCTATGCCGTTTAGAACTTCCTTTGCATCCTTCATTTGCGGCACATATGTCGGATGAACGAAAGAAACGGCTTCCATCCGTTTGATTCCAGTCTTGCTAAGCGCATTGATCAGCTCTATTTTCTTTTCAGTCGGGATAAAATTGGATTCATTCTGAATTCCATCCCTGGGCCCGACCTCTATGATTTCCACCTTATCCGGAAGGCTCATAAGACATCCCCTCTTTTATTGTGAGAAATTCCCTGTTTTATAAATTGAATGGGATCTAAATAACCCCTTTTGCTTTTAACTCATTCATTTGCTCTTCGGTCAGGCCTAGCTTACCGCCAAGAACGTCATGGGTGTGCTGCCCCAATTCTGGTCCTGCCCACTCGATTCCACCAGGAGTTTCACTCATCTTTGGGACAATTCCCGGCATCTTCAACATACCAAGACCATCAACGGCTACTTCCTGAATCATTTTCCTTGCTTGGTAATGCGGGTCATGGACGATATCCTCCACAGAATAAATGGAACCGGCCGGGACACCCGCTTCATCCAACTTCTCCTTTACTGCCTCAAATGGCAAACTTTTCGCCCATTCTTCGATAAGACCGTCTAAGAATGCAGCGTGTTCAGATCGTTTGGCGTTGTTTTCAAAGCGCGGATCCTCGGCAATGTCCGCTCGTCCCATTGCATGCATCAGCCTTTTAAAAATGGCATCCCCATTCGCACCAATAACGATATAGGTACCATCTGAGCATACATATGTATTCGATGGTGTAATTCCCGGCAGCATACTTCCCGACCTTTCCCGAATCAATCCTGCGCGGTCATATTCGGGAAGAACGCTTTCCATTAAACTAAACACCGATTCATATAGGGCAACGTCAATGACCTGTCCCTCACCTGTGCCATTCACATCTCGATGGTAAACAGCCATTAAGGCACCGATCACCGCATACAGCGATGACAACGAATCTCCAAGACTTACACCTACTCGTACCGGCGGCCGGTCTGGATAGCCCGTGATATAGCGAAGACCCCCCATCGCTTCCCCAATCGAGCCAAAACCTGGTCTATCTTTGTACGGACCATCCTGACCATATCCGGACACCCGAATCATCACCAGACCTGGGTTAATTTTCTTTAATTCCTCGTATCCGAGACCCCACTTTTCCAATGTTCCAGGGCGAAAGTTCTCTATTAAAATATCAATTTCCTTCACCAGCCCGCGGATCAGCTCTTGTCCTTCATGGTGCTTCAGGTCAATGGTAATGGACTTTTTATTCCTGGATTGAACATACCACCATAGACTTGTCCCGTTTTCCATCACCCGCCATGTTCGGATGGGATCACCCTTAGCTGGAGGTTCGACTTTTATCACCTCAGCGCCAAATTCAGCTAATAACCGAGAGGCAAATGGACCGGCAATGAGTTGTCCCATTTCCAGCACTTTTAAGCCTTCCAACGCTTTTTTTCCCATATGTGTTCATCTCCAATCTAAACGCCGTTTAAAGTTAAAGAACAATGCTACTTATAAAGTGATATAAGTGCCGATAAATCATGCTCAATGTGTTCAAGCATTACCTTTGCTGCTTTATCCCCATCTCTTTCTTTAAGGGCTGAAAGGATGCGTGAATGTTCTTCGATCGGGCTCTCATCATGCATGGCTTCTTTCACCACACTGTTCCTTAGGTAGGTCACTTTATCGCGAATCATATTCGTTAATGAAATCAGTTGGCGGTTACCGGATGAATTCAAGATAATCTCGTGAAATTTAATACTCAATTCCACTACTTTATTTTTATCCTGTTTTAACCAGGCTGTTTTCGTTTCTTCCACAATCGTTTCCAGCATGTCTAATTCGGAAGAATCAATTTTTTGAGCAGCTAATTTAGCTGCGAGCGATTCCATTTGCTGCCGAACTTGATAAATATCTATCATATCGGATGTCGAAGGGCTGAATACTTGTATTGCGTTCCCCTGTTGCACAAGCAACTCATCTTGAATAAGGATTTTTAAAGCCTCACGCACCGGTCCACGGCTGGTACCGAATTCTTCCGCAAGCTTTGTTTCTACCAATCTTTCACCAGGAGTGTAATCACCTTCCAATAAACGCTTTTTTAATATTTGATAGATTTGGGTATTTAATGTATCTCTAACAAGCGATGACAATGAAAGCGCCTCCTTTCCGAACCGCATCGCGACCGTTCTCTTAACACTTTTTTAATATTAAGATAATTCCGGTTAACTGTCAACGGTTAACATTCAGTATATTTACTATTTTCGGAAGATTTATTCGCAAAAAAAAATAACCTACAAAAGGTTATCTATACATCATGCCTTTACAATTGTATACGGTCCTTACTATACAGACTCTGGGCTCGATTCTTTCATAGGTGCATTTGATACTCAATACCCCACTTTTGCATACCATAATGGCTATCAGTTAAGTCTTAAGAAGATCACGTTGGAGCAATGGGAGAATAGTTCCAATCGTTATACCTTCATAGCAACGGTCGGGTATCAGAAAGATGGAGAGGAAGAAAAAACGGCAAGTGTAGAAGGAGAAGTCCTTTTTTCTACAAAGGAAAGAGAAAAAATTCAGGGATTCCGATACACAAATGACAACGGCCTTTCGGATCTTTTGCGAACGAGCAATTGAACAATTTAACAGCAAACAGAAAAAGGACCTTAATTGGTTCTTTTTTAATTTAATGATTAAATACATTGCTTAGCCATTTTCCGTTGGCCGGAAAAAGAAAACAAATAGCATTTGATGAACGAGTCAAACAAATGCTTGTTTCTGCTTGTCGAAAGTTAAATTACGTTTAGTAGAATGTTAAGATGTTCTTACATGTTAAGCATTAGTTTTTGTATTTGTTGCTTCCAGGTAGTTTCTTTATTTCATTCCAAGCTTCAATCGCTGCTTCACGACTTTTACCTTTATTGAGCGTATCCTTAAAAAAATCACGAATGAATTGATTGTATTCAAATTGAGGTGCAATGCTCTTCTTGTAAGAGGGGTTTTTCTTGCGCTCTTCTTCCTCATACCAAGCATCTACCACATCACGATACGTTTTTCCGACGTTGCTTTTAAAGTAGTTTTGGATATACGTAGAAAAATGAAATTTGGGGATCACTGTCTTAAAGAAACCTCTCACCTCTTGACTACAACGATGGTTTGCCGTAATAACCGAGTCAAGACTTAAATCAGATTGTGGTTCAATCTTCTTGTTTATCTTTGATTTTCTGATAGGTTTTTCTATCTCCCCTGTTAAAAGAAATGTTTCAATCCGGTGAGAAATCTCTATTTTCGAGCCTGAAGCACTTATTCCATGCTCTCTGCAAAATGCTTGTAATTCTTCTTTTAACCAATAGAAATCTTTATAACTCTGGACACTAGTATTTTTTGTTAATATAGGTCTCAACCAAATCACCTCGAAAACACCATTTTTCATCCTTTTGAAAAACACTTTACCGCGCAAGTAATACACTTTCCAAAATCCGATATTCATCACTTACATTTGATGAACAATTCCCACCTAACGATTCAGGAGCCATATCGGCCATGGCTGTCCCTGCATCTCTCCATTTATTCGGGTACTTAGTTTGGATCGATTCATTCACTTCCCTAATGGTGCCTTCTCCACCTAAGGAATCCAATGCTAAAATGATAGCCTGATAGTGGTTCATATTATCACTCTCGTTTCGGCCTCTTACCATGTCCATTCCGCTAATAATTTCGTCGCTTTCACCTTTCTCCCTGTTTGAGGATTAATCGCATTCGTAACCCTCACAATCCCAGCCTCGGCCAAAACATCGGAAATAATATTGGCAGTGCGAAGATCAAAATCCATTCTCTTTTTAATTTCTAAATCCAGCCCATCTGGAGTTTTGTCTCTCGCATCATTCCGGCAATTCTGCGGCAGCATCTTAGATGGAGCATCGTTCAAGGATTCAACCGCTGCTTTAATCAGCTTATCTGTGATCTTGATTCCACGGCAGTGGTATGGGAGAAGGACGCCCAATTTCTCAATAATTTTTCCGAGCAGTTCGTCTGGAATTCTTTGGGGAGGAACGATTTTCACATTATTCCATTCTGAAAAGCCTGTGGTTTGAATAACCTTCCCTACGCTAAAATCCTCATCGGTTATTTCTCTCTTTTCAGAAACTAGAAGGGATTGGAATGTGGCGAATAACTCTTGGATCTCTTCCTGTTCATTTATAGCAGCCAAGCTTCTTTTGTATTCCGCTTCGTCTCTATATCTAGTAATCTCATACCATTTTGTTTCATCTTCGTTGCTGTTTAAATAGATTGTATGGAAGTCTAAATAATTACCATAAGCCATAGCTACCTTTTCCTGAATAGCAAAAAAATCGTTTACCTTATCCTTCCGGATGTGATATTGATATACTTTAACAAACATTGTGTTCTCTCAACTCCACTTTACTCACCCTTATAAACTTGCTATACCCCTATATGATTATGCCATTTGATAAACTTAGGCTTATTCCTTTCATACCATTGACTACACACAAAATATCTTTCGCCGTTGATTATGATGTCGTCTTTCCAGTATCGATCATAACCATTAACTTTTCTTTGTTCAGACAATGATGCTCTCCGATCAACCTTCTTTAAAAAAGGATAATTAATATCAAACGTATTTTTACTGTACCTTTCTTCCTGCAGCAATACGATCATTTCGTTAGAAAGAGATTGAGAGGCTACTAATTTTTTGAAGGTTGTATTCACTAATACCCCCACTTTTAACCCCGATTGTTTATCTAGTACCTCTGCTTGGTTTTGTTGTTTCTGCTCATTTTCCCGCAGCCACTTTTTCATATACTTTATTTTGCCTTCTTGTGTCAATCCATCTACATCTGCTTTAAGCAAGTCGATAAATTTCGTTTTAAAGGACCATTTGTCCATGAAACACGACCCCATTCTTACATTTCAAGTGATTATATTCTTACCTGTTTAGCTCCAGCAGAAATTAGCGCAAAGATGTAGGCAGTATTCTGTGATTTTTGCGCTACCTCTTGTCGAACTCCAGGCTCGCCTTTTAACCATCTTTCATAATAACGAAACACAAATTCAAAATCCTTGTAGCTAATTTTTCTTTCCATAGAAAGCCTTGCACTCGGGCTATTCCTTTTTGCTTTACTAATTACTAAATAATTCCCCTGAACTTCCACTTGGAACCATAATCGTGTCCTTTGATTTTGGGGTATCGTATGTATTTCAAATTCTGCTTCCTGTGCTTGTTTCAACAGGTTACTCCATAATACTTTTGCTTCCATCCTCCCACTCCTTTATACGTATGGATTTTCCAATATTTAGTTTCATTATAGCAAATACTGGTACTGTAAGTTCATAGAAATCAACAACTAAGAATCCTCTAATAAAAAATGATATGATAGGTAAGAAATATACATTGTAGGAGGCTTCAATGAAAAAGCAGATCAAAGTTGTTGCAGCGATTATTGAAAACGAGCACCAAGAAATCTTATGTGCGTTACGTTCGCCCGTAATGTCTATTCCAAACAGATGGGAGTTCCCAGGGGGTAAAGTGGAAGCAAACGAGGACATCTACTCTGCCCTTGAGAGAGAAATTAGTGAAGAGTTAGATTGTAAAATTGAGACATTCAAAGAGGTATTTAATGACAACACGCACGAATACGAGACCTTTATCATTAATTTAATTTCAATAAAGTGTAGAGTTGTAGAAGGTACGCCAACAACAAGTGAGCATTCCAAGTTAGTATGGCTAAAAAGAGAAAATCTTGAATCGCTAAAGTGGGCTCCGGCTGATATTCCAGCGGTTGAACAATTAATCCATGAAAAATAGTCTTCTCGCAATGAGAAGACTACACTTTTTTTGTAAACTCCGTATATAATGGTGCTGGAACTTCATGCTCCAATTCCATAATGACTGTAATGGGCTTATCTCCTTCGAAGGAAACAGAATTCCCTTTTCCAATATAAATATAGGGTTCCGTTTTTCCATCGATCTCTCGATATTTACGAATAAATAAATGGAGATTTACGCCACGTTGCTTATTAAGGATAATATTCTTCCCTCTTTCGGACTGCTGGGTCGTACTATTTACCGACTGCCACTGGAACTCATAGGGACTAATAAACTTATCCTTGTAGTTAATACTTTCCTTTACATCCTCTTCTTTATGTAAGTCGATAAAAAGGAAATACTCGTTCCCGTTAGCCAATAAACCGGATCCCCGGAAAGAGCTATGGATTTTTCGATAATTCGATAGTAAGGCAGCGTCAATCATCTGGTACTGTTCATAAAGCTTAAAGTGAGGAACTCCATAATATTCACCTTTGAATTCCTTCTCGTAACGGAAAATTCCATAGGTGATGATATCTTCAATATACTTCCGGTACGTTTCATTTTCTAATACCTTTTTAAAAAGAGGTGTTTTAATTAGTATGCCATTGCTATAGTGCACTAATTTAGGCTTATTTTTAATCTGAACACTATCATAGTAATTTTGATTTAAGGTCTCAAAAGCATGCAAAATGCTATCATCATCCACATCATGGATCATTTTTAGAATCTGAAACTTCGCTGTTTCCAGGTCCATTTCCTCGTGATCTAACAAATAGCGAATGATGACAAACTCATATATCCTCTTCAGCGGAAGCTTACTTGATAATTCCTTGAGTACTCCCTCAAACGACTCGTTCAGCAACAGACTTTTTAAATGCTCGTCCTTCTCTACTTTGGCTACAAAGGATAGATAGGTTTTCTCCCGATCAATAAATTTCACTGGATCGGGTGCTCCATCGTATTTAAGATAATCCAACAGTAAATATGGAATTCGACCCTGATTTAGCTTTTTAAATTCGAAGTACTCTTCCTTCAAATACTTCATAGAATTGAAGTTTTCTTTATCAATCTGAGCCAAGATTCTTTCCTGTGAGATCTTATCCATCTGAATATGGGTACACCCAGGAATGTTAGCAAACCCTGTCGCAATGGCCACTTTTAAACTTTCCTTGTCATAGTATCTACTCCCGTTTAAGGCCAACGCAATCAGAAATGTTTTATTATGGTTTCCGATAAAATCAAGGACTGTCAGGAATTCCTTATTACCATGTTTTCGCAATCCACGACCAAGCTGTTGGATAAAGACAATCGGAGAGTTTGTTGGTCGTAACATTAGGACTGTATTAACAGAAGGAATATCGACACCTTCATTAAAAATATCAACTGTAAAAATAAATTTCAACTCATCATGGTCATTCTCTAATCGATTTATATATCGCTCACGGGTCTCAGGTGAATCCGCCCCATACAGACACACACTTTTATAGCCTCGTTTATTAAATTCACTAGCCATATATTGTGCATGTTCAATGCTGACACAAAAGCCTAGGCCTTTTCTTTTGTCACCATCATGGCCATAGAAATCCATCTTTTCGATGATAAAATCAACCCGTTCATTTACCTTTAACCTCTTGGTGATTTCAGTGATATCATCAATATCGACATCACTTAAATCGATACCTTCAATATCGGTGATGCCAAAATAGTGAAACGGAATCACCAATTCATCCTCTAGTGCTTCGTGCAGCCTTACCTCCAGAGCCACATTATTATCAAACAGATCAAAAACATTGTGACCATCACTACGTTCAGGTGTGGCTGTCATCCCTAAAGTAAACTTCGGCTCAAAATAGCTTAAGACAGTTTGATACGTCGGACTAGTAGCATGATGGGCCTCATCAATGATTAAATAATCGAATTCATCTTTTTCAAACTCCTGATAGCACTTTGAAATGGTTTGGATCGTGGCAAACACATAATCAACATGCTTCTGTTTGTGATTACCAGTAAGTAATCCAAAGGTGATGCCATCATTAGGAAGCAGCATTTCAAAGGTATCTTTTGCTTTTTTTAATATCTCTTCTCTATGTACGATGAACAGGAGTTTCCTTGGCTTAAAACTCTTTACATCAAATGCCGACATATAGGTTTTACCTGTTCCGGTTGCCGCAATGACAAGAGCCTTTTTCTCGCCAAAACTTCTCAGTCGCTCCAAATTCTCAGTCGCGCGTTTTTGCATTCGATTTGGAACAATATATTGTTTATTTTCATAAATCATTTGGTGGGTTCTTTGAGTTTGCTTAAAGCTTGCCAAGAATTCTTCATATTGCTTAATAAAATCTTGGTCCGCATTCTCACTCATATTCCAGAGATAATCGTATTCCTTTAAGACATCTTGAATAAACCGACCATTTTCTTTCGCAATAATCTCGACATTCCATTCTATATTACTTTTTAGAGCACTTTGTGTAATATTAGATGAGCCAATAATGACCTTATAGCTGTCACGGTATTCAAATATGTATGCTTTGGTATGGAAGCCAATCTCCTTATCAGTAACAAACACCTTCAACTCAACATTATGAAACTCTCTGATTTTCTCTAAAGCCTTGGCATCCGTGAAGTTTAGATAGGTAGACGTGATGATCTTCCCTTTAATTCCCTTTTCCTCTGCTTCCTTTAACGGATCCAGCAGCAGCTGCAGCCCACTAAAATTAATGAACGCAACACTAAAATAAAACCGTTCACACTCGTTCATCGACTTCACTAATTCTCTTAATAAATTGCCCTTATCTGAATTAACGATAAGTTTCTTTTCAGTCGTTTCCATCTCATTTTCCCCTGTTTTTTCTGATACTGTTATTTATTGGATATATTAAAATTGTACAATATAATTAGGGAAATAAAAAGATCCTCTATTTTATGAGGACCTTTTATTATACATTGTTTTTAAAATGCCTAGAGTAAACCTTTGTAAACCGTTAATATTTATTTGTTTACCTACCCCTAAATGGCTTAGGTTATTCTCAAGATATCTAAAATGTAGTAGTGTTAGCATAATAAAAATCAGCATATATTTCAATTAAACTAATTAGGCATATTACATCATGCCGCCCGTAGGTTGCTAGAGTGTAATATTGTTAACGTTGAGTGCAAAAAGTGCGGTAAATCAACGTTTTGTATATTCCTGGGTGTGTAACATCTTTAACGGTGGTTTACCGTTTTTCTTGGGAAGACGTTACCAAAATGTTAGCATTCTTTAGATCAAATGTCGCCGGGTAAAAGAGGTCTAGTACTTTTAGAGTTATTCATTATCTATGGTGGTTAAATACCACTTCTACAATAAAAAGAACAGCTGGATTTGACTCAAATAAGGATAAGTCTATCTATTGTTCTTTCCTGAAAATTGTTCATTGATAATTTAACTAGGTAACTTCTCTAGTAGGTTTTGGGCGCTGTATCTTATGTCAGCACATCCTTCTAGAATGCTTCTTGCAATCTTTCTTACCTCCAAGTCTTCCAAGTTCAAGCATAGGTTAAAGGAAATCTGCGCGAAGATATCATAATTTGTCCAGCCTCCGTACCCTGTTGCTTCCGAATAATTATATGAAATAGATTGTAGAATCTTGGTTTGGTAACCACTTTCAAATCTCAAAATAAGTTTCCAGAACGTTGACAACCTATGTTCAACTATAAACTTACTGATTCTATCCGTCTCTGTTAGACCAATAATAAAATCATGTACCTGAGCATCATAATAATTATTCAGAATCTTGCTAATCGTGTTCTGTTTGCTTTCTGCCTGATCTTGATTCTTCAGAATACTTTCTACTTCATTAAGAATATGTTGGGCGTTGTCATATCGCAGGTCTTTATTGCGAGCAATGCAACGCTCAACAACAGTCTTAAAAATATGATTAGAATCTGAAGCATTATGTGTAAAAACATAATCAATTATCTTGCCTTCGTTCATTAATGGCAGCATTGGCAACAAATACGTCAAAATCATACTTCTCAATCTGTTCCAGATCCAAAGAGTTCGTAATATCCACTTTAATTACTTCTATATCCAGTTCCAGATCATTTGCTTCCCGCAAAAGGTCTGTTTTTTGAGAAGTCAGCTCTGTAGCCGCAATCACACGATGTCCTTTTTTAGCAAGACCAATTGTTGCCCCTTTGCCAAGCCCGGTGCCTGCACCAGTTATGAAAATTGTTTTGCTCATGTTAAATTCCTCCATTCGAAGTAGCATGCCAATTTATTTTTTTCCAATAGCAGCAAGGGTATACGAAACATGGGGAACTTTACCTATTCTTTCAGGATCAGAGACAACGTCGACCGCCTCGTTAGTGGGCACAAAAATAAAGTGCCAGGCACCATCCAATTGGGCGGTACCTAGCACTTTTATTAATAATCATTTCGCACCACAACATTTTTTGTATTTTTCCCCGCTTTCACATGGACAGGGGTCGTTTCTGCCAACCTTTTGCCTAGTTTGAAAATGAACAACTTTTCCTTTTTCCTTTGGCAAAGGAGACCTTGACTTCCTATCCCACGCTAAGAGCTCGTCCGGTGTATGCCCTTTTAATTCCCATTGCCTCGTCTGATTCATAAGGGGAATCACTGTATCCATTAGCCGCTTCGCAGCCTCTATACTATTAATCTCTAGTTGTGTCAGTAAAAATTGAATCAATTGTCCGGGCTGTTGTCCTATTTTCACAGTCATCACTCAATCCTCAGCCAGTTCGATTGCCTTTTGTTTTGACAGTGAATAGTCATGCCTGAAAAGAGTCACAAGTTTGGCAAAACCTTATGGCTGCTCTACATAATCTGTTTCTCCGGCTTCAATTAGTTGCTTTTTCGTGAATGGATAGTAATCAATTTCCGTCCTAGATGCCTGTTCTTTAAGAATCGCTGACGGGTTCATTACTTCCCAGAAAGAATATCCATACTGATCTGCGTAAAACTTGATTTTTAACAAGGATATCCAGATGCAAATCTAATTTTCTTTCCCCCTCACCCCACCCTCTCAAACCGCCCCGCTATCGCTGGAAACCTCTCGAAATCCTTCCTCATCTCCCGAAAGTTAACAAACTCCTTTCCTCTCTCAAGCTCGAATTCTAGTGGATATTCGTGACAGTTTAATGGACTCTGCTTAAATATTTCGATAAAGAATTGGATTGCCTCTTCCGGACCGCTGGCAAAGATGAAATAAAACTCCTTCCTGTTCATCTTTAGTGAATAGATCCGAACCTTATGAATGCCTAATACATTCTTTCGGATTAATTCCGCCACTTTCTGATGGTCTACTTGGACAGAGTCTAATTTGGATATCTCGTCCTCTAAGGAAATTTTCCCTTCCATTAGTAAATGGTAGATGCAATGCGCCACAAACGATTCTTCATCTCGGAGACTTATTTCGTAAAGCTCTTTCACCAACATGTGATCACACCTCGTTCTTTATCAATTTTATGTTCATAGGCTTTGTTTCTAATGGGGTGCTGGACTGCTATACAACGGGTTGGCTCTGTTCCTTTCGTTCCAGAATACCTCCAGTGTGCTCGTTGTAATTCACTGAGACAGATCCTACCTGGCCATTTCGGTTTTTCGAGACAATGATTTCAAGGGAACGGTCTTGAGTGTCCTTGTCATAATTCGCTTCGCGGTAGAGGAACAGGATGACATCGGCATCCTGCTCGACACTTCCTGATTCCCGGATGTCGGACATCATCGGCCGTTTATTGGCCCTAGCTTCCACCGAGGTGATTGAGCTGCGCCAAACAGATGACATGACAATCAAAGTCCTTCGCCATGTTTTTGAGAGATTTTGAGATTTCCGTTACCTGTTGATGTGCATTTCCTCCGTACGATTGACTGGGTTGGATCAGGGTTAAGTAATCAATCAACAGAATCGGTTTCCTGTGGGGAAACTGATTCATCAGTTTTCTCGTTTTCGCTCTGATTTCTGCCATACTTTGGCCAGCCCCATCAAAGATTTGCATATTGGTTTCATTGAGATTCATAATGACGTCCGACCATTTATCCTTTTGACGCGGGCTCAGCATTCTTTTTGGATCCCGCATTTTTGTTCGATTAAAGCCCCCTGTCGAAGCCATTAATCGTTGGGTGATCAGCCGCTCCGGCATCTCTAAGGAAAATACGAGTGGCAGATAGCCAGCCCAACCCGCCATTTTCGCAAAATGAAGCATCACATCGGTTTTTCCCATGGATGGTCTGGCTGCCAGAATCGTGACTTCACCGCCCCGGAAGCCGCCTGTCATGTCGTCGAGTTCTTTAATACCTGATGTAACACTTATCAAGCGTGATTGATCTTCCCACGGTGCCTCATAGATTGTGGCCAGCGCCTGTTGTAAAGAAGTGTGGTCCTCTACCTTTAATTGATTAATTTTATCCAATTCGCTTACAACTCTCGCAATCTCCCAGTCATTCATGGCCGCAACGGTCAAGATGTTACGCTTTTCCCGCTCCTTCCACGACTCCAGAATCAGCTTTTCCATTCCATCAAATTTTTCGATATCCGCATAGGAGAGCAGTTCTGAAAGGTAGGACATTCCCCCTACTGATTCAAGATCGGGCAGCGTGGAGAACGTAATCAAATCCAAATTCTTGCCGGCAAGCTTGAACTCCACCATTTTTCGCATGATTTCTTTATGCCGGGCACTTTCTAGCTGTTCTGGCACAATCACGGTATCCATCAGTAAGTACTCCGCCTTCATCAGACTTCCTAAGAACGCTTTTTCCGCCATACTCATTCCTCTTCACCTGCCGTTAGGTCGAGGTGGAAGCCACTTGGAATATCTCTCCCTGAACGAATGAATTCAGTGGATTGCTTTGTTACCGCCTTTTGGGCTGCCTGATGAGATTCAACATCCGCCGCGGTCAACAAGGATTCATTTTCCCAGTTCCTCAAGATCGCCACAACATAGTTGAGCCTACGCTTGTTATTACTGCAGGCAATCTCCATGGCTTTTAGAATCATCTCTTTCGGCTGTGAAAAACTGGAGTCATCTAACCATGCTAACAGCTGCTGCTTCGCATTTACGTTCGAGAAGCCAAAACCATTCCTGTCCCAAAACTCGATGATTTCATTGACATCTTCTTGTTTTGTAAGGATCTCTGAATCTGGTGCGTACGACATATTTGGCCAAGAGCCTATTCTTTGTTTTTCTTTTTTATTTTCTTTTTCTTTTTGCCCACGTATCGTGTAACGACGCGCCGACGTATCGTCCATTTGTATGTATAAGGAATCGGGATATGTAACCATTTCTTCTAGGTCACAAACTTCGTCACTGGCAGCCAGCTGGTCTGGATTGAAAAAGGAGTCATAAAGCTCGCGAATTTCCTGCTTCGGGATTGCTTCAGACACATATGGAACGAGGGTTAGATCTTGTACATGCTTTAGTTCGGAATAGATGCAATCCATAATCGGTTTTCCACCTTTATGAAGATTATCTTTCCCCCAGTCTTTAATCGCGAGCTCTCTGGTCTCCGGATTGTAACGAATCAACTTGTAATGCTGAATAAATCGTTCCATCAACGATTGAACCATCTCGAATGGATAGCCCAACGTACACGACATTTGTATTTTTTTCATTTTATAGATGCCAATTTGAGTTGTCTCCGGATTTGGTCAGAAGGTAGAGGTAAAAATACTTTTCCTCCGGGGTCATCTCTTCCATCACAACGGGATTTTTCCAAAAATCAGTGCGCACGATTCGATACTTTGCCATCCTTAACCACCATCCTAGTTTTCTATGAACTTCTTTTCATCCTCTATATATGGATTTACAAAGAAAATGGACAGGGTGGGATTTAGAAAAAGGTGAATAATTTGTGTCAGTATCTTTATTTACAAGTTGGGGAATAAAAAATTAAAGGCCATACGATTTTAAAATTAAAAAAGGCTACTCTATTGAGATAGCCAAATGATGGATTCATTTTCGTTTGTATCGTGTTTTGTATCTGTTTTTGTAATAAAGCTAAAATAATGACGTAATGGATAGGAAAATACAAATTACAGAACAAGCATAGAAGAGTAAAGCTATTTTAAAATTCCTTCTAAATTTAATACCGTAAGTACAAAAGAAGATTGCCGCAGCTAATTTAGAACAACTTTGTAGATAAGGATCATTTTGAAAAAATGAATTGCTTAAAATAATAGAAGTAAGCAAAGATATAGAAATTAATATTTTGAACCAAAAAGGTTCATTCAGGAAGGCTTTAATCATAAATTTTATCTGTTGAATGAGGGTACACCTCCCAAAACACCAATTATTTTTTGTTACCCTTTAGACGTTAGAAAGAAAAAAATCTCCTTTCTACAACTTACCTGCCAGTTCGTATTATAAGGTTAACCAGAATGCTAAATATTTCTGGTTGACCTTATTTATTTTGGTCTTATTATATCAGTAGCCAGGGTAGAACGTAACTGCCCGTGGGGCTTTGACCCCGTCAGCTAAACGG
>NZ_JAMBOX010000033.1 GCF_023715785.1 Neobacillus niacini | reverse complement strand
TAACTAGCTCCTTTCGTATTGCAGCTCTGATTTGGTTTGTTTTTCCAGTAACCATTCTAACCAAATTAACCTACGTATTTACGAGTAGGAGCTAGTTTCGTTCATGATAACTCGGCGCAAGCGCCTGCAGGGTCTCCCAATGCCCCGTACTCCCGCAGGAGTCTTCGTGCCTTCCGCGCAAATCAACAGGTATTATTAATAAGTTAAGAATTTCAACCAATAATTATTAAAAATAAGTGGTGAATTCAATGTTTAAGCCCATCGGGTATCTCTTTGGTATTCGTTCCGAAAGGCAATTAGAAAAGGAAATTAAAATGAACATTGCCTATCGATGGTTCTTAGGTTTAAAATTTCAGGATCCGGTTCCCCATCACTCTACGAAACGGAAATCAACAGGCCCCCTAGCAGGGGCAATTTTAAAAAAAAACGCCATTCAATTTCCATTAAAATAAAAAATTGCCGAGAAATATACCCTTTCTCGACAATCTGAAGTCCGCTTTCCCAGCGGACTTTTTTTGCTATTCTTTTTTTAGCGCACTTTCTAACAGATCTTCCGAAAACTCCGTCAAAGCCGCGTTATCCATTCTATCTAAGTTAAGATTAGGTGCCATATTTTTTACTATTTCGTTCATTCCTTGAAAATTCATTTTAGGTGTTATATTCTTAAGCGCATTGGTAACGGGAAGTGCAATATCCTTGCGGTTTCCCCTAGTAAGGCCTATAACTGCGGCACCCAAGCCCAATCCGATAAGTGAAGCCCACAGCGTCCCATTGCTCCTGCGTTTTGGCAAAAACATACGGAGAAAAGGGAGATTACGAAGCATATTCATGTGATCCACTCCTTTCGCATAATTGGAAAGTACATGGTACCCTTCCATTTGCTTAATTTGCTCATTTTTCCTGCAAATATGATATGGAAAGAGTACATGGTTTGTAAGTTTATGGGAAACCCACCTGTTTATATAATGCTTTTACGTCCCAATAAAGGCACTAATAAAAAAAATCCGCTAAAAGTGAACGTATCTCCGCTTGCTAACATAAGATGCAAAAAAAGAATGAGGATGGTGTCTATGGGCGGCTTATCTTATATTGACTTTTTGGCCAAATTTGGCATTGGCGGAGCCCATCCCGGTGGTATTACTTTGACCAAATATATTTTGTCACAAGAAAATATAACGAATACTAGCAAAATTTTGGATGCAGGCTGTGGCACTGGGCAAACTGCTGCATACTTGTATGAGCAATTTGGAGCTAGGGTTACGGGATTGGAAATCAATTCAATCATGATTGAAAAGGCAAAAAACCGTTTTCAAAAGTATCAACTTCCGATCCAATTAATTCAAGGCTCCGTAGAAAATATCCCAATCGAAGATAATTCGTTTGATTTTATTTTGTCTGAGTCGGTTTTGGCATTTGTGAACAAACCAATGGCACTCAAAGAATTTTACCGTGTTTTGAAAAAAGGCGGCCGTTTGATTGCAAACGAAATGACTATCAATACCAAGCTAAGTGCACAAGAAGAGTTGGAAATAACCAAATTCTATAATATTGATTCTTTACTTTTAGAATTTGATTGGAGAAATCTGCTTGCAGCAACAGGATTCACTAATATTGAACTGAATACAGCGCAGGTTGACCTTGTAAATGGCAACACGGAACAGGAATTTAATTTTTCAGTTAATTTTGAACCAGAGTTATTTGGAATATTAAATCAACATGGAAACATGCTGGTCAAATACCATGATATTCTGAGCCACCGAATCATAACCTGTACAAAATAGCTATTTAAAAAGCCTTCTTTCCGATACTGGAAAAAGGCTTTTTTATTGAGGTTTTACTTTAAAAACACAGGAAATATGGGTATATTATAAAAATCTCGTTGAAAACTAAATGCGAGAAAGGATGGATGGTAGTATGGATCAAACCTTGGGGTACTTAAAAGAAATATTGTCAAATTATACAGATGATCACACGATGGGAAAACAATTATTCCAAAAACTGTCCGAAGGCAGCTACCAGTCGGAGGGGGCGTTTGTCCGTGATTTGGATGGGAACGAAATGGAGTTCCTGAATAAAATCCTTCCCGAAGAGATTCGGCATGCTCAACAGGAACAAGACGAAAAACGGGCATATCAATTAAATGAAGTTTATGAACTTCTCATTTGAGCAATAAAAGATGGCCGGAAAATCCGCCATCTTTTTTAGGAAATCAACATTTTCTATAAATTATTTCCGCGGCAAGCGCAGAGTGCGACAAATGACGAGTAAAATTAACAGAGTTTTCCAACAATAAATGACACAATAATTGCAAATATTACAAAAAACCTATTGCGTTTTGATGAAATTTTCAGAATACTACAATTCCCTATTCCAGCGATATTCCTCAAAAAACATTTTTACACTTAATGGATATCCCTTTTCTTAAATCTCCCCCCGCGAACTTCAGCAATATCCGCTACTGCCAAAAAGGCATTTTGGTCATATTCGGTAACAATTTCCTTCAATTTCGCCTCCTCAAGGCGATTGATGACACAAAAAATCACTTTTTTATCATCCCCGGAGAAAGCACCTTCCCCATGCAGATACGTTACTCCACGTCCAAGGCGGTTCATGATGGCATCCCCAACTTCCATCGCATAATCGCTAATAATCCAAACCGACTTTGACTCATCTAGACCGGTAATGGTGATATCAATGGTTTTATAGGCGACAAAATAAGCAATCAATGAGTACATAGCCCGGTCCCAAGAGAAAACAAAACCGGCACTCCCTAAGATAAAAAGGTTAAAAAACATGATTATTTCGCCAACTGAAAACGGGAGCTTTTTATTAAAAAGAATCGCCAGTATTTCCGTTCCGTCCAACGAACCCCCATAGCGTATAACAATCCCGACCCCAATGCCGAGGACAACTCCGCCAAAAATGGTGGCCAAAAGGATATCTTGTGTAAAGGCCGGAACCGGATGAAGTAAAGTAGTAGTGATGGAAAGAACAATAATTCCATAAAGCGTGGATAATGCAAAGGTTTTTCCTATTTGTTTATAGCCAATAAAGAAAAATGGGATGTTTAAAATGAATAGAAAAATTCCAAGGTTCCATCCGGTGAGATACGAAAGGATAATCGATATACCGGTTATTCCTCCGTCAATAACCTTATTTGGTACGAGGAAGATTTCAAGACCTACTCCCATAAGAGTGGCCCCAAACGTAATTAAAAGAATCCGCTGAAAAATCTTTTTCTTTGTCAATTTTCGGTGTTGAATCTTTGCCATGGCTGCTGCAACGGTTTCCGCTTGTTCATTAAGGTTCATTTTCTGAACTTCTGCCATTATCTTGCCCCTTTCATTTTGGCCTTCTACATATAGAATAACGAAAAATGCCCTCTACTGTATATTATTTTTGCTCCATTTCATAAAAAAACTGCCTGAGTAAGGCAGTTTCAGCTGGGGTCGACCTCATCGTATGAAAGGGTGACGACGCGTGTATACTCATGATTGGCTATATCAGCATCTGTGGCACTTTGCTCTAGTTCCTCCTGGTCATCCATTCCCGGTGCAAGTGTTGGTTCGGTTTTCTTTTTGTCATTTTTCTTATACATAACGAACAACTCCTTTCCACACTATTTTCTCATCTCCATTAGGTTTATATGCAGGCAATTCATTCTAAAGCATACAAAAAGAAGCTGCCTCTATTTTAGAAGCAGCTCCTTAATAATTTAACATCTTAGGAGACCCAACCATGACACCAGCCAAAGTGATTTCATTAAACATCTCCGATTAGTCATCTTGCAAACTAATTAGGAATCCTGAAATTTTAGCCGATGTGTGTTTGTTCCGTTGAAGGTATTAATTCACATGTTAAATGGAATTCAAATTCCTAAAAAGAAACATATTGATCGGTTTAGTACCGAGGGAAACTCTTTATTCCGTCATTTTTTACGGTCTCTTGGCAATAAAAGCTTTGAATTAAGAAAATGTTACTTTCTATCAATTGATAGTCCGCACCATGTAAATGCTTTCCAGTTACTATATTAGGTTTTTCACTAATACAGTCCTTTTTAATTGACTCTTTGATTCCATTGAGTGTCATTAAAAAGGTTGGTTAAGGATTTACTCTTGTTTCAAAGTTTTCATCGCTCCACCTTGAAAATGAGTAGGAATAACCTAACTATTCGTTCACAAACGGAACGAACACGTATGGTTGAGCCTCCTAAGATGTTAATAGCTATATTTTCTTTACAGTTTTATTATAGCACTGAAAATTGAGAATAAACGGAATACTTTTGTCATATTTGTGAACTTTTAAGAAAAAAACCTTCCTAGTTAAAGGAAGACTTACCAATCAATCCATTATCGGATTGTCAAAATTATCTTTTTCTTTAATTTGATACTGTTCAATTTTGGCGTTAATCCGCCACCTGTTTTCATTAAACTTTCCGTTGTACGGCAGTGTGACCGTACTGCCATTAGCTAATTCAAATTTGTATTGGTAATAGCTGGTGGTGCCTTGCTGATTCCGATAGATGACATTAACAGTCTCAATTTTTTCCCATTTATATTCTGCTTCCTGAAAGCTGATTAATTGATTGTAATGGATCCCCTTGTCATCTACGTAGTAATAATTGGTTAAGCTTAATAAAAATACAGGAATACTGAGGACAGCAAAAACGCCAATAACCAATTTCAATTTCAACTTGGCGCCTTCCCATTTCTGTCTTAAAATCAGATAAACGGTCAACAGAGCTGCAATATAAAGCATTCCGCCCATAAAGGCAACATATGCCGAAAATGGAGTGGCAAAGAACCATTGCGAGCGGGAATAATATACCAAACTCTGATAGGCTGCCACGACGATAAATGGAACAAAGAAGCTGCTTATGTACAAAATAATGGTATAAGCCACGAGTTTTACTGAATCCTCCTCGCTGGCTTCCATTCTCTTTAACGCAAACAAAAAATATAACCCCCTGTATCATTTATCTCCATAGCCCTTTTATTTCACCAGAAATTAACAGAATTTTCCTTTAATAATTCAAATTTCCGAAACATAAAAACCACCCTTAAAAGATTGGTCTTATTACTTATTTGCTTCCGGGTGCCGGATGGTCCACGCCTTTAACATGGTGTCTATGCCCGTCATTCTCCGTAGTATAAAAGTCATAGTAATGAACATGCATGCCGTTTCCTACAGGAATGGCAGGTCCTGAGTAGGCACGGTAATGGTGGGTGTGCCCATCCTCGAATAAAACATACCCTTCTGTATAGTGAATATGCCCGCCATCCTGGGTTGAAATTGGCGGCGAAGTGACATCCAGACACTGATGAACATGTCCATCGCTCATGCCAGTATAATCAACCGACCCATGATTATGATGAGGTACAAAGCCTGGGACGAAATCATCTTTACCAATTTTACTCATTTTAACCACCTCGTAATCCGTCTTTATTTCAACTATATGCTTCCAAGGAGAAACTTTTCCCTTCAATTGGGAAAAATTTCAGCAACTTCAAGTCAGTTGCTTTACATACATAAAAACTTTATAGACATACTATTTATGTCACATCATTTTTCGAAAGAAGGTAAAATCAAATGACAGTTGGATCACAAGTTAAACAAACCATTGCAGGGTTAAAAGCAGCACAGGCCAGTTTTGAAACGTTTGCTCTTCAGACGGAAAACAAAAACGCAAAACAGCTTTATCAAAATGCAGCGCAACAAACACAAACAATAATTGACAGCATTGAACCTCGGATGCAAGAAATTATTGGAGAAGAACCACAATACAATCAGTAACAAATACGGTTGGCAGGCCTGCCAACCCTCTTTCCATTTCTAAAAAGGAGGGGCAAATGTGACAGTTGCGTCCAATGTTAAACAATGTCTGGCCACGATAAAAAATATCGAAGCACAGCTCTCCAGCCTGGCACTGAATTCCCTTGAAAAGGAAGCACAATCTGCGTTTCATGATGCAATGTTATCCATCGGAAATATCAAAAAGGATCTTCAGTATCGCGTTTTAGAGCTTGAGCGTATGGAACCGCAATACAAGGGCTCATAACCTGAGGTGAAATCATATGGATGGATTTATCGAAGTCTTCTATCGTTCCATTATTTTTCTAATTGTCTTATTTCTTACAACCAAACTAATTGGGAAAAAGCAAATTTCACAGCTTTCCTTCTTTGAGTATGTCTCCGGTATTACCATTGGGAGCATTGCCGGTGAGGCGATTACCGGGTTGGAAAAAAATTATCTCCAAGGGGCAGGGGCGATTATTCTTTTCGGAATCGTTACCATCCTGGTTGACGTTTTATCTTTAAAAAGCAAGTATTTCCGTGATGCGATTGAAGGAAAAGGAACCGTCATCATTAAAGACGGGAAAATATTGGAGGATAATTTAAAAAAGGAACGCTACACGATTGACGAATTATCGGCATTACTAAGACAAAAAAACATCTTTAAAGTAACGGACGTTGAATTCGCGCTATTGGAACCACGCGGTAATATAACCGCCTTATTGAAAAAAGAAAACCGGCCGCTAACCCCAAAGGATTTGGAAATGAAGATGCCAAATGAAAAGGAACCGCAGACCGTCATAATGGACGGAAATATTATTGAAGAGGGGTTGCGGGCATCGGGTAAAGGTCGTGGATGGCTTTACACCGAATTGGAAAAGTTAGGAGCCATCATTGACAATGTATTCATAGGCCAGGTCGATTCTTATGGTGAACTGACTATTGACCTATACGATGATAAAATTCAGGTTCCTGCCCCTCAGCAACGGCCGCTTTTGCTGGCAACCCTGAAGAAAACCCAGGCAGATCTTGAGATTTTTGCTCTCTCCACCGAATGCGAGAAATCCAAAGCCATGTATAAGAAAAATGCGGACCTTTTACAGGACACAATTGAAAACCTTTCCCCTTACCTAAATGGCTGACAATCTTGGCAAAAAAAAATCCTTACCAACTGATAAGGATTTTTTATTTTTGATATTATTATGCACTCGCTTTTTTGCCGCTTAGCATCGGTTTTTTATTCGTAAAATAACTATGCAGCACCATTCCGCCCATGACCAATAGGATGCCAGCCCATGATATTAGGTCCGGCAACTCTGTATGTAAAAGCCATACTTCTCCCAACAGTGCGAACAAGACTTCCATCGATTGCGTCGCTTCCACCGCGGCCAACTTTTGCATATTGCCACGGACAAGGTCGGTAGCCTGAAAAAACAAGATCGTTGCGATGACACCGGAGGAAATGGCCACTAATCCAGATTGAAATGTCTGTTCAACGCTTGGCAAACCATCCGATAGCAGGCCATATAAAGATACCAAGATCCATAATGGCATGCTGGCCAATGTCATACCCAGCACCCTTTGAAAAACATCCAGCCGTCCCCTGCAAAGATCCATCATTTTCCGATTCCCTAGTGGGTAGGCAAAAGAAGCAATCACAACAGGTGCAATGCCAAGTATTATTGCCATCGTTGAAAGATTACCCGCTTGCCGCAACTGCATAAGGATAATCCCGAAAAGAATAATTAAGGACATGCCCAATCCTTTATAGGGAATTTTTCCTCTTACCGAAATCGACCCTGATTTCGTCATGACCGTTTCGTAAAAGAGCGGCGCCAAAAGTGAACCAGAAATAATCGTAACCTGCCAGGTAGCAGCAATCAGCCAGCCCGGTGCATAGGCCGCTGAAAAACAAAGAGGCGCATAAAATAGGCCAAATCCAACGAAACTCCATAGCACCCACTGTCCTGGATAATTCTTCATCTCAACCAATAGTGATTTCAGGTTTCTCCTCGCTATTACGATGATCAGCAAAAAAGGAATCATAAAAATATATCGCAATGACGCACTCCAAATCCAGCTTCCGCCAGCCAAATCCATAGAGCGGTTTAATATAAAAGTAAATGCAAAAAAGAACGCCGCAAAGATGCCTAAAATAATTGGCCGCATGAATAGGTCCCCTTTTTTCCTCTTATTGAACATTTTTCGATACCCAAAATTATAACAGATTTCTGAATTGTTTGTTAATAAAAATTGATGCATATAGAAAGTTTCGGGAATATATTGCGTCAAAGATTTTCGTTTCGTTTTCGAAAAATATATTAATAACTAAGCTAAAAAAAATAACCCCAAGCCTGGGATTATTTTTTTGCTTATTATTTCGGACTTGGCCGATGAAACAGCCCCATCACTTCAATTGTTTCGGTAATATTGACAAATGCGGCCGGATCCACTTCGGTGATGAGATTCTTGACCTCATTCAATTCGTATCTAGATATAACCGTAATAAGGATATTTCGATTCATGTTTGAATAGCCGCCGACACCATCCATAATCGTCAACCCCCGATACAAATTTGTCAGTAAATGCTCTCTCATCTCTTGCCCTTTCTCTGTAATAATCATGATCGTTAATTTGGCATGGTCCGTATAAATCGCATCCACCACTTTACCAGTTACGAAAATGGAAACCAGCGTATAAAGGGCTGAATCCCAATTAAATAAAAACCCGCTAATGACAATCACCACAGCATTCATTCCGGAAAGCAGCACCCCAATTGGAAAATCCTTCTTTCTGGAAACAATCATTCCAATAATATCGAAGCCGCCGGTGGAGCCGGAGCAGCGAAAAACAATGCCAACCCCCAAACCGGTTAATGCTCCGCCAAATATTGAAGACAAAATCATATCATTGGCAATTGGAATAACAGGAACGATATATAAACCAAACGAAATTATTATGACTGAAACGATCGAATTCATAATAAATTTTTTTCCAAGAATTTTATAACCAATAATCAGTAACGGGAAATTTAGTAAAAAATTAGCCAATCCTGTATTAATCGGGGTAATCATTCCGATTAACATCGAAATCCCGCTCAAACCGCTGCTTAAAACTTCATGCGGAATAAGAAATAGGTTAAACCCAATCACAACAATGAGGGAGCCGATTATTAAACCCAAAAACTGCAACTCTGTCTCCTCCTGCCCACCTGTAAATCATTCTTTTAAAAATAATACAGATTCTCATGAATGATGTAAATTAGATAGTTTATTACAATAATAATTAATTATCTGCAAATTTTTCCATTGACTTTCGCAAGATAACATTTATACTTTAGTAATGTATTAACTAAATAACATAATCCTCATCAAACCGATGAGGTAGAGGTCGCGGTTTTTATGAGTAAGGCGGACGAGATGCAGAGGAATTGATGACTCCGTTTGAAAGGAAAAATTGCCGAAACGTGCTTATGTCTCTGAAAAAGCATGTTGGGGCTGTATCCGAATAGGAACAGAACTGTCATGTTTGGCCTTACCAGCCAACCATGTTGAGCTATCTTTCGGAAGGTATGATGCGGGGTATTAATCATGCCATCGAATACTTTTCGGTGGCATTTTTTATTCCAAACTCCTTCCTAAAAATTTCAAAGGAGTCCAAAACGATGCAAACATCAAGTGTATTAAAAGATGACGTTTATACTGAAAATCTCCCACCTCAGCAAGGTGATAATGAATTAAAACGCAGCTTAAAAACCCGCCATTTAACGATGATTTCTCTGGGCGGTACAATTGGAACAGGACTATTTCTTGCGACCGGAGGCGCGATTCATACCGCGGGACCAGGTGGAGCAATTCTATCTTATCTTATAATTGGTATCATGGTCTATTTCTTAATGCAAGGCTTAGCGGAAATGGGCGCCTATATGCCAGTTGCCGGCAGTTTTAGTACGTATGCGACAAAATTTGTCGACCCTTCCCTCGGATTTGCCCTAGGATGGAATTACTGGTACAACTGGGCAATTACAATCGCTGCCGAGCTTGCTGCCGTAACAATGATTATGAAGTTTTGGTTTCCTGACTCCCCTTCCTATATGTGGAGCGGTATCTTTTTAGTCATTATGTTTTTGCTAAATTATCTTTCGGTAAAAGGATTCGGGGAAGCGGAATATTGGTTCTCGTTAATTAAGGTAATCACTGTCATTGTCTTTATTGTTGCCGGCACCTTAATGATTTTCGGGATTATGGGCGATGAAGCAGTCGGCTTTAAAAACTTTACAATTGGTGACGCGCCATTCCACGGCGGCTTTATAACAATGCTGGGAATCTTTATGGCAGCGGGCTTCTCATTCCAGGGAACTGAGCTTCTAGGTATCGCTGCCGGTGAAACGGAAGATCCAAAAAAAGCAATCCCACGAGCTGTTAAGACTGTATTTTGGCGAATCCTGTTGTTCTATGTGCTAGCGATTTTAGTCATCGGCTTACTTATTCCATATACAAATGAAAGCTTGGCCAATGGAGACGTATCGGTCAGCCCATTCACACTTGTATTCCAAAAAGCAGGTATTGCCTTTGCGGCATCGGTTATGAACGCTGTAATCCTGACAGCAGTATTGTCAGCAGGAAATTCAGGAATGTATGCATCGACCCGAATGCTTTGGGATTTGGCCCGTCAAGGAAAGGCACCAAAGTTTCTTGGCAAATTAAATAAACGGGGCGTTCCGGTTAATGCTCTAATTGCGACCACATTAGTCGGTACGCTCGCCTTTTTAGCTTCATTCTTTGGTGATGGCACAGTGTATATATGGCTGCTAAATGCATCCGGCATGTCGGGCTTTATCGCATGGCTCGGAATCGCGGTTTGCCATTATCGCTTCCGCAGGGCTTATGTGGCCCAAGGCAAGGATTTAAATAAATTGCCTTATAGGTCAAAACTATTCCCATTCGGCCCTGTATTTGCGTTTGCAGTCTGTGCATTTGTGGTATTGGGGCAAAACTACTCAGCATTTATGGGTGACCATATCGATTGGAACGGCGCTTTGGTATCCTATATTGGCTTACCATTATTCCTTTTCGTTTGGTTTGGATATAAGTTCACAAAGAAAACAAAGCTGATCCCTTTAAAAGAATGCGACTTAAATAATTAAACATCATGACCGCACGCCAATCCGGCGTGCTATTTTTTTGAAAAAAAAGAAGCATTTCCACTTTTAGGGATTATGCTTCATAACTTGACCGATACTTCTGTACCATCTTTTAATTTTGTTTCAACGAGAGTGAGGCCTTTGTACTTTGCAAGACTCTTAAGCAATGGTTTCAAATCGCTTCGTTCAATCTGAGGAACAGTGAATTTAGGACCATCTTTTTCTATAGCTTTATTAATATAATGATTTATTCTTTTGGATGTAATAAGGATGCTAATTAAATTCAAGATTACAAAGGGAACCGGTATATGAAATCGCCTTTCTTTTAGCTTAACTTTTACATTTAACATAGCTTACTCAATCACTACATAGACTTTATCACCGTTCGCCGAAGTAATGTCGACAATTTGCCCGTCTAGTTCGTTTTCAATCGCTTCAATCAACAAATCTACATTGATATCCTTCACGTACTTTTCGGCTTGAGGAATTCTTTCCGCGATGCTAGAACCTACCTTTAATACCGCCTTGACCAAATTAATCGGTAAGTTGACATTGACGTTGTCCCCTTCATGTGAGGTAACACGGATTTTTAACATTTTGTTTCCGTATGAAGTTTCTTCTTTGGTTAATTGGACTGCCGGCTCTCCTTTTCCTTGCAGCACATTTATTAATTCTGTTGCCTTTTCCTTGTCAATCTTGCCCTCCTCTACCATTGTCAACACCCGTGAAATTTCATCCTTCATTTACGCTTCCCCCTCTTTTAATAGTGTGATGGCCTCCTCAGCCGTGATTTCGCCTTTTTCCAGCATGGAGACTATTTTTTTCTTATCTACTTCCTGTTTTTTTGCTAGTGAGTAACCTAAAGCGGTAATAATATCATCCAGTTTTCCTCTAACGGTTGGGTAAGATATACCTAGTTCTTTCTCAACCTCTTTGATGCTGCCACGGCATTTGAGGAAAACCTCAATAAAATGCAGCTGTTCTTGGCCAAGGGCGGCAAACTTGGATAATTCAAATTCATTCTCCACGGTCGTATGACAATGCTTGCACTGAAGTTTGGTAATTTTAAGTTGCTTGCTGCAAACGGGACAATTTGTGAGTAATGGATATGCCATTTTGATCTCCTTTCCTAATCTTAACCATATCATACAACATCTCCACCTAAAATCAAAGTAATAATTAATATTTTTGATAAAATTTAATGGATAAATTAATTTTATCAAAAGAATAATTAATTTTATCGATGTTGAAACGAAAAAAACAGACTCAATGGATGAGTCTGTTTTCTTCCTGTTATTAAAATTCTGCATTTCCTGGGGTTCTTGGGAATGGAATGACGTCTCTGATATTGGTCATTCCAGTCAAGTACATGATTAGGCGTTCAAAGCCAAGGCCATAGCCTGAATGCTTGGTTCCACCGTATTTCCTTAGTTCCAGGTACCACCAATAATCCTCTTCGTTCATGCCAAGTTCTTTGATTTTGCCGGCAAGGACGTCTTCACGCTCCTCACGCTGGCTTCCGCCGATTAATTCTCCAATTCCCGGAACAAGCAAGTCCGTTGCGGCCACTGTTTTGTTGTCCTCATTCAAGCGCATATAAAAAGCTTTGATTTCTTTAGGATAGTCAGTTACGAACACTGGCTTTTTGAATACCTTTTCGCACAAATAGCGTTCGTGCTCCGTTTGCAGGTCAAGACCCCACTCAACTGGATATCCAAAGTCTTCTCCTGACTCTTTAAGCAGGTTAATCGCCTCTGTATAGGTAACCCGGCCAAAATCTGCTGTACGGGCATTGTTCAAGCGGTCCAATAAGCCCTTTTCAACAAAGCTGTTAAAGAAATTCATTTCTTCTGGTGCCTGCTCCAACACATAATCGATTACATATTTCACCATGTCTTCAGCCAAATCCATGATATCAGGCAGCTCGCCAAAGGCTATTTCCGGTTCAATCATCCAGAATTCCGCTGCATGTCTTGCTGTATTAGAGTTTTCCGCCCTGAAAGTTGGCCCAAATGTATAAACATTTCGGAATGCAAGCGCAAAAGACTCGGCTGAAAGCTGGCCGCTAACGGTCAAATTCGTTTCCCTGCCAAAGAAGTCCTGTGAATCGTCGGTTTTACCTTCTTCATTTTTCGGAAGATTTTTTAAATCAAGTGTTGTTACTCTAAACATTTCCCCCGCGCCTTCGGTATCGCTACCGGTAATAATCGGAGAATGGACATAGACAAAACCTTTGTCCTGGAAAAACTTATGAATCGCGTAGGAAGCAATTGATCTGACACGGAAAACAGCAGCAAATGTGTTGGTTCTCGGTCTTAAATGGGCAATTGTCCGCAGGTATTCAAACGTGTGGCGCTTCTTTTGCAGCGGATAGTCAACATTTGATGTGCCTTCGATGACAATATTGGTTGCTTTAATTTCAAAAGGCTGCTTCGCATTTGGCGTATGGATAAAGTCGCCTTCCACTTTAATGGATGAGCTGATTGGCAACTTGGCTATGTCCTTGTAATTTTCTAATTGATCTTCAAAAACTATCTGGACACTTTTGAAGAAGCTGCCGTCATTTAATTCAATAAAGCCAAACGTCTTTGAATCCCGTATGGTGCGGATCCAACCGGAAACTTGAACTTTTTGATCAACAAAGCTTTCGGTGTTTCTGTATAAATCCTTAATTAGGGTCACTTTCAACTGAGTTACCTCCTATTTATGTACGTAATTCCACAACAGGCCACTGGCTGCGGTCAATAAAAAACCTTCCCTCCCAAGTGGGACGAAAGGTAATTTCCCCTGTTGTTACCGTAAGTGTTTATCCCTTCCATATTATATAAAAATCAGCACAAATAAGCAATATTCAACAAATCGCCTGATCCTGAATCCTATAACATGGTTCTGATAATTAAATATTGTTAAATGTTAACAAAAGATTCATACTTTCGACAGCAGAAATTGATAATCTTCTGTAAAATTTTTATTGAAACAAAATATTAATAGGATGGTGCACTATGTTAAATAAACAAAGAAAAGTGCCAAAGGAATTATTAAAGATGAGGTCACTAAACGCACGAATGGTACTATCAGAACTAGATTTGTGGAATTATTTAAATGCAGAAAAAGGATTTGCTGGTGAATTGAAGTTCGACGAACATACTCGCAAACTACAGAGCAACTGTATTATCATCAATGGATTGCTGTTAAAAATCAACAATAAATACTTTCAGATAGACACAGTACTTATTTTTCAGAAAAAAATCTATCTAATTGACGTAAAAAATTATGAGGGAGAATATATTTACGAGCATAAAAAACTTAAAACAAAAGCTGGAAAAGAAATTGATGATCCCCTGTTGCAGTTACAGCGCTGTGAATCCTTATTTCGTCAAATACTTCAACAATATAGATTGAATTTTCATATTGAATCATATTTGGTGTATATCAACCCCGAGTTTACCTTATATCAAGCTCCCCTAAACGATTCTGTCATTCTTCCAACAAAATTTAACCACTTCATGAAAAAGCTGAACACAGAATTTTCCTATCTTAATGGAGCTCACGAGCAACTTGCAGATTTGCTAATGTCTCTTGATTTGGGAAATTATCCATTTACACAATTCCCTACATATACCCAAACCGACCTAAAAAAGGGCATCATTTGTTTTTTATGTCATAAACTTTCAACATTTTTGAAAGGCGACAAAATAGTATGTACAAATTGTGGGGTCGAAGAACATATTGATTCGGCAGTCCTGAGGAGTATTAAGGAGTTAATTTTACTTTTTCCGGAGCAGAAAATTACTACAATCGCAGTTTTTGATTGGTGCGGCATGGTTGGCTCTAAAAAAATGATCCACAGAATATTAATGAAAAATTATACAGCTGTTGGAAGGAAAAGACATACCTATTATGTTTGATATTCGGGCCGATTTATGTAAGTTAGCATATCTCACGGGAAGGCTTAAAACATGTTATTAATGCCGACTTGACTGTTAACTCATTTTTTTAGACTATCCTGAGTTTTGAATATATCTTAACGACCGTGAGCTTGTTTTACCTTTCCTTTGGTCGTTTGAACCTCCCTTATCGACCGTGTGCCTGGTTTTTCTTTCTCTTAAGTCGTTTTGAACCTGCCTTATCGACCGTGAGCACCGTTTTTCTTTCTCTTCGGTCGTTTTGAACCTGCCTTATCGACCGTGTGCCTGGTTTTTCGTTCTCTTAAGTCGTTTTGAACCTGCCTTATCAACCGCGTGCCTGGTTTTTCCTCCTCCTCGGTCGATTTGAACCCGCCTTATCGACCGTGTGCCTAGTTTTTCTTTCTCTTCGGTCGTTTTGAACCTGCCTTATCGACCGCGTGCCTGGTTTTTCCTTCTCCACGGTCGATTTGAACCCGCCTTATCGACCGTGAGCCTAGTTTTTCTTTCTCCTCGGTCGATTTAAACCTGCCTTATCGACCGCGTGCCTGGTTTTTCCTTCTCCACGGTCGATTTGAACCCGCCTTATCGACCGTGTGCCTAGTTTTTCTTCCTCTTCGGTCGTTTTGAACCTGCCTTATCGACCGTGAACACCGTTTTTCTTCCTCCTCGATCGATTTAAACCTGCCTTATCGACCGCGTGCCTGGTTTTTCCTTCTCCACGGTCGATTTGAACCCGCCTTATCGACCGTGTGCCTGGTTTTTCCTTCTCCACGGTCGATTTGAACCCGCCTTATCGACCGTGTGCCTAGTTTTTCTTTCTCCTCGGTCGATTTGAACCCGCCTTATCGACCGTGTGCCTAGTTTTTCTTTCTCTTTGGTCGTTTTGGATCTGCCTTATCGACCGCGAGCACCGTTTTTCTTCCTCCTTGGTCGATTTGAACCTGCCCTATCAACCGTGCGCACCGTTTTTCTTCCCCCTCGGTCGATTTGAACCTGCCTTATCGACGATAACCCCTCATTAGTTTTTTATTGATTAAGAGAACATTCAATAAATAAACTTAACGACAGTATTTTCTGAAATTTCCTGAAAAATGGCAGGATATCCAAGATTGTCGTCGAATTGGAATAGTAATGTTCGATTCTTGATAGATGAGGAGTGTTGGTAATGGATAAAATCACTTGTATTTCCTATCTTCTGTACCATTCATCGAAGAATCAAGACATCAGAGAAAAAGCAATTCAATTGTTAAACGGCGATCTTTCAATTCGCGATTTAAAAAGAAATGTTTCAATTCAAGCCCAACTGGTTGTTGCGGAGTCACTATTACGAAAAAATAATCTTGATAAAAATTTGGTCCAACAGTTTGCTGAGGAGTTTATGAACGTAGAAGTGTAAAGGCTTCCTGACAAAGGAAGCTTTTTTTTGACAAAATCCCCCTCTACATATAATCACAGTGCCATGTTATAATATTAAAACCTAACATTTTCCAAAAGCGGTGTTTTTTGACTTTGGATCAATTAGGACAGCAGTCCTCCCCCTCAAAAATCCAAGGATATTATTCACTCTCTTGTTTCCAGCTTTTTGAACATACATCTATGCAGTCTCCTTTACGTATCATCCTTACCATTCATTACAAAAAGAATTTGTCATCAAAATTGGTTAAAGCGAATACTGTGAAATGTTGTGTAATTTTACTCAGAAAGAAAGGTGATCACTTATGGTACAGGTAGAAGTGGCTATTACATTTGAAGGATTAAATTATTTAACAAATGTGATTACGGACAGAAATACATCTGATGAGGAAATTCTTCGGCTTGCCTTAGAACAAGTCCAAAAACAATGGCAAAAATAAAATAAATGAAACTCGCCAATTGGCGAGTTTCATTTATTTTGCCACTTCAAATGTACTGTCTGGTACGTTTAACATTAACGGGCTCAATCCGTCCGTTGCAAACATATGAAGTTCGTGCATGGCTCGGGTACATACGGTATAAAACAGCTTGCGCTCACTTTCAGTGCGGTATTGCGAGCTGTCATAAAGGATTACTGCATCGAACTCAATTCCCTTGGCAAGATAGGATGGAATCACAAGAATCCCCTTCTCGTAGGAAACAGTCCCTTTTTCGATCAAATGGAGCGAAACCTCGTGCTTCAATGCTTCAAATGCAAGCCTGCTTTCGGCTTCGGTCCGACAAATTACCGCGATTGTGCGGTAGCCTTGCTGTTGGAGCTCGTTAATTTTATTGATTATTCGTCGATCCAAGGTATTCCTTTCTGCAAACATCACAGTCGGTTTTGCACCTGAGCGGTTAAACGGCTCAATCACCCCGCCGCCAGGCACCAATTCTTTCGTAAATTTCACAATCTCCTTAGTGGATCGATAGGTTTTTGTCAGAACGAAGGTATCAACATCCTTTTCTTCAGTGGTCGATTCGGTTAACACCGTACCGGCGCCGGTTGCCCCTGAATAAATCGCCTGATTGAAGTCACCGAGCAGCGTCATTTTGCTATAAGGAAATAATCTTTGGATGAACGCAAATTGCAGCGGTGTATAATCTTGGGCCTCATCAATAAAAATATGGCGAATCGCGGTATTGGATTTCCGACCTTCGATCAAATCCTGCAGGTATACATACGGCGTAGCATCTTCGTAAGGAATCACCATTTCATTTATTTTTTCCTTTGTTTGCCGCGAGATTTTCTCCCATTCAGAAGGCAAGCTACTTTTCAGCTCCCCCGTTGTTTCAAGCAATGTCAAATAGATTTCCGGCATATCAATAAACTTTAAACCCTTGACTGCAGCAAACAATGGCTTAAATCTTTCCTTGACAACCATTTGAGCAAGGAGCTGCTGCTCCCGTTCATAATCATCAAATGTATTCTCGGAAAAGCGACTCTTTTGCTGGAGTTTTTTGAAGGCTTCCATATAATCCTCTTTCTCCAGATATTGAATTTCCTCTTCGACCCAACTCCGCGACCGTTCTCGTTTAACCCATTTCTTCAATTCTTTCAAAAGCCACTCCTGAACAAGCTGAATTCGATTTGGCATCGAAATGTTTTTATCCAGGGCATAAAAATAATCGTGAATTTCCCGATTGGAAATTAATACATTCCCTCTAAATCTTAAATTCTTAAAGAGTAAACCGGAATTAGATAGGGCGGCAGCGAAGTCATCTATGACTTTTTTAAAATCAAGACTTGCCTTAAAACGGATACCAGTAACTCTTGTATCGTACTCACCATCTCTCGGCGCGCTTAATAAATATTCTATTTGCGCAAATGGGTCCTCAACTTCAAATTCCCGCGCCAATCTGTGATTCAAGTATTCCTGGAATGTGGACTGCCGCATATTTTCCTCACCGAGTTCAGGGAGTACAGTGGCGACATAGCTGTTGAACAAAGGGTTGGGAGAAAAAAGCATAATATTTTCCGAATTCAATGTACCGCGGTAGCGATATAATAAATAGGCCACCCGTTGCAGCGCCGCGGACGTTTTTCCACTTCCGGCCACCCCTTGAACAATCAGCAGCTTGCTTCGTTCATTGCGAATAATCGCATTCTGCTCGCGCTGGATGGTCGCCACAATACTTTTCATTTGGGTACTTGCATTATTCCCCAACACTTCCTGGAGCATTTCATCCCCGATTGTAACCCCGGTATCGAACATGCCTTTAATCTCTGACGCCCGGATGATAAATTGGCGTTTGAGCTCCATTTCCCCTTTTATCGTGCCTTCAAGTGTTTCATAATGCGCAGGCCCCGGGGAGTAATCATAGTAAAGGCTGGAAATGGGAGCACGCCAGTCATAAATCAGAAAATTTTCATCATGCTCATCCATGAAAGAGGCGATTCCAAGGTAGACTTTGTCCGTTGCTTTTTCCCCTTCCTCAAAAAAATCAATTCGACCAAAATAAGGTGAATTTTTCAATTTTTCCAGGGTCTTGAGTTGCTGGTCGTGCTGTCGGTGCGTCCGTTCCCGTTCTGAAAGGAACTCTGCTTGCTGCTTGATGCTTGCATAAGTTTCAATAATGTCATCGGGTTCATCTAAATTGACAGTTACATCCTCCCAGAAGGATTTTCGTATCTCAAGGACATCTGCGCCAACCTTTCCGGCATTGCGTGTTAGTTTTTCTAATTTCTTTTCAATCTCGGCTACAACCGAATTCACTCGCTCCTGTTCCAATTGCCAGTCCTTGGTTTGCAAATCGCTCATCCAACCACTCCCGAGAAAAATATTGGCCTTACCTGTTGACAATCGCACCTTTAATGTGTTAATGTTATTATAGGGATATTTTAAGCGACATTAACAAAAATTACAGATGGTGCCAACTGTCATTCTATCATGGTCCATCGATAAATTCAAGTTCATTCTTTTCTAAAAACTAAACGCCTATGGGCGTTTTTTTTATTGCCTCCCTCCTCCCTCCTCCACCACAAGTACATTGGTCCCTATAACTGCCAATTGTAGTATTTGAAAAAATAAAAAAATAAATTATTAAAATCGATTGACAACATGCCTGCCAGCATAATATAATTTATCTCGAAGTAAGTTATTTCAAATTCAAGATAAACTAATTCAAACTAAAAGGGAGAGATTTTAAAATGGCAAAAACAAAATGGGTATTGGATCCTGCACACAGCAGCGTAGATTTTTCTGTTCGTCACATGATGATTGCAAACGTAAAAGGTACATTCAACAACTTTAGTGCTGAAATTGAAGCAGATCCTGCTGATTTGACAACAGCAAACATTGAATTTTCTGTTGAAACCGCAAGCGTGGATACACGCAATAAAGATCGTGACGGTCACCTTGTTTCTGCAGACTTCTTTGATGTCGAGAACCATCCTGCAATGACTTTCAAATCTACCAGCATCGAAAAAACAGACGATGGCGAGTACAACGTAACTGGTGATTTAACCCTTCGCGGTGTAACTAAGCAAGAAACATTCGCGGTGACTTTCGAAGGTCAAGGAAAAGACCCATGGGGAAATGAAAAGGCTGGCTTTAGCGCAACTGGCACTCTTAATCGTTCCGATTATGGCTTAGTTTGGAATGCTGCTCTTGAAACTGGCGGCGTATTGGTTGGCGACAAAGTAAAAGTCAACCTGCAAATCCAAGCGGCTAAAGCTTAATTTCCTATACCAAATTTAAAACATGCGAAAGAGGGTGTCATCGTTGACACCCTCTTTTCTTTTATGGCTGAATTTCCACTCTCGTTCCATTCGGCACTATGTTGGAAAGCTGGAGTACATCCCGGTTGTACATTCGAATACAACCATGGGAAACGGCTTTGCCGATTGAACTAGGGTCGTTCGTACCATGAATGCCATAGCCTTGCTTCGAGAGCGAAAGCCATAATACACCAAAAGGACCACCGGGATTATACTGGCGGTTGACAATAACAAATTCACCGGCTGGGGAGCTTGTGACTATTTTGCCGACTGCGATCGGGAAAATTTTTACCAGTTTACCATTGTGATAAAGTGACAACCTTCGCTTCCCTACAGAAACTTCAATCCTGTATGGAATGGTGTTTGGGTCAGGAAGCCCAGGAATTTGGATTTTTTGTCCTGCATATAACATATGTCCACCGCCGGGGTTTGCCGCCTGAAGGCGCTGAATACTAACCCGATAATCCGTTGAAATTGAATAAAGGGTTTCTCCAGCCTTAACTGTGTGAATCATGGAGGGACCCCTCCTTTTTCATTAGATTATGCCCGGACAAGCCAAGCGTTGCCTGTGTTAACCCAATTCAAACAGCGGAGACAGGTCCTGTCTTACAAAATTAGTATAAAAATAATCATTACTGGCAGCATCATAAAAATAATCCTTCTTCCATTCATCGATGTTTTGAATAATCTTTTTAATTGCCTCTACAAATGTGAGGATTTCTTTATTTGTCATGATGGGATGAACAGAGAAACGGACCCAGCCGGGTTTTGCCGACAAATCACCATGATTAATTTTATCGGTTATTTTCTTGGAGGCGGTTTTATCAATATTAAATAAATAGTGTCCATACGTCCCGGCACAGGAACACCCTCCTCTGACCTGAATGCCAAATCGGTCGTTCAGCAAACGGACGATCAGATTGTAATGGATGTTCTCCACGAAAAAGGAGACAATTCCCAAGCGGTCCTTCCTATCCCCCTCTAAAATGTGAACACCAGGTATTTCTTCCATCTTTGAGAGTAATAGTTTCAGCTGTTCTTTTTCTCTTTTTAAAATATTTTCAATTCCCATTTGCTCCTTTAAATTAATGCATAATGCCGTTCGTATCGCTTGAAGAATTCCCGGGGTACCTCCATCCTCGCGAAGTTCAATATCCTTATAATACTGGTGCCCGCCCCATGGATTTGTCCAAGTAACAGTTCCCCCTCCGGGATGGTCCGGAATTCGATTTTTATACAATCGGGAATCAAAAATAAGAACGCCGCTCGTACCCGGTCCTCCTAAGAATTTGTGAGGAGAAAAAAAGACAGCATCCAGTTTTTCTAACGGGTCTTTTGGATGCATATCAATTTTTACATATGGTGCCGACGCCGCAAAATCAATAAAACACAGACCGCCATGCTGGTGCATGATCTTGGCCAATTGATGATACGGCGTCTGGATTCCAGTCACATTGGAACAGGCTGTAAAGGAACCGATTTTTAACGGCCTATTTTTATATTTTTGCAGTAGCTGTTTCAAATGTTTCAAGTCGATACCGCCATCTTTGGCAGGATTGACGGTTACCACTTCCGCGATTGTTTCAAGCCACGATGTTTGATTGGAATGGTGCTCCATATGCGAAAGAAACACAACAGGTCTTTCTTTTTGGGGTGGTTTTACCCGTTCTTTCCAGTGTTCGGGTATCCGTAAGCCAAGGATTCTTTGAAATTTATTGATAACCGAGGTCATCCCAAAGCCATCGAGAATAATTACATCTCGGGGACCTGCATGAACATGGTCTTTGATGATCTTTTTCGATTGGTTATACATTCCGGTCATCATTAAACTGGTAATATTTGATTCGGTATGGGTATTGGCCATATATGGCCCGAACACCTCGGAGATCTTTTGTTCAATTGGCCGATAAAGACGGCCGCTGGCGGTCCAATCGGCATAAATAATCTTCTTTTTACCGTATGGAGATTCGAATTCCTGATTTATGCCAATTACTTGACTGCTATACTCTTGAAAATAGTTTTCCAGGTTATCCGGAATTCGATATGTCTTGTTTCCTAATCTTGCGGTGATCATGTTTGCCACCTCTCTTGCAGTTTCTTTGCTACATAATATATGCCAAATACATTTTTGAAGGGAACTGTTGCCCTAAACAAAAAAAGAGGCATTCCTCTAAAATGATATGCTCCCTATAAGGTAGACAGATGAAATAATAAAAATCTGTTTACTTTATTAGGGGGCTTTTTCTATGGCAAAAAGAGTTTACTCAGCACAGGAAAAACATGAGTTAATTGTGGCGTTTGA
>NZ_JAMBOX010000032.1 GCF_023715785.1 Neobacillus niacini | reverse complement strand
GCCTGGAGCGCAAATCAACAGACATATCAAATAGTTTTTGATTAATATCATTATAACAAATTAACGCGGTGAATTATTAAAGTGGTTATATAAAATAAAGGCTGTCGAAAGTTTCTCGACAGCCTGACGACAGGGTAACTGTCGTTTTTTTATTTATCCAATTATCAAGTCTTTTCACACTACAATTAGCACAAGCATCATTTTTATTATGCAGCACTTGAAGGAGCTTTTTATGAAAAAAATATATGCAGACATCATTCAATTTCGTGGGACACATTATGATTTTGGCTTTAAGCAGGGTAAACTACTCAAGGATTCAATATTGGTCAGAAATCGGGAGCGGCAATGGGAAGTCCGTAAGCCTCAGTTTCGAATTGATAGGAAAGAAACCGAAATGATTTTCCAAGAGCTAGCTCCTCCCATTTGGGAAGAATTGATTGGGTTGCGGGATGCTTTGGAGTGGCCGATGGAAAGGGTATTGCTTGAGTTCGGCGGATACAGAGTGAAAATCAATCCTTCGGGATGTTCGATTTATGTTGGGGATCATTTTATGATTCGCAATTATGACTATCATCCAAAAACCTACGATGGACGCTATGTGATTTACAAGCCAACGGATGGAGGCTTTGCGACCATTGGGGTAAGCCAAAAGATTACCGGCCGAAGTGACGGAATGAATGAACAGGGCCTTGCAATGGGCTATACGTTTATGAACCGCAAACGGCCCGGAAACGGCTTTATTTGCCATATGATTGGCAGACTCATCCTGGAATGCTGCGCCAATACCAAGGAAGCGGTTGAACTGCTGAAAGTGGTTCCCCACCGCGGATCCTTTGCCTATACGCTATTTGATCAATCCGGCGAGCCACCCGTTATTGTCGAAACCTCTCCAAGAAGAGTGGAAGTCCGGCAAGGCTATGCGTGCACCAATCACTTTAAAATTCTGACCGAAGAAAACCGTCATATTCTGGAGGATTCGAATAAGAGATTGCAAATTGTAGAAGAAAATCAAACACGTGAAATGAGCGGCTTTGAAGCCTTCAGGCTCTTGAATGACACCGGTCAGGGCGTGTTTTCCAAGCTTTATGGCAGCTGGGCCGGAACAATCCATACCTCCGCCTATTTTCCAAGGGAATTGGAGTCCTGGGTTGTACTAGGTGGGGACCAAGAACCAACCAAGTTTGATTTCTCCAAATGGGTACAAGGGGAAGACTTTCACTTGAAGAGGATGGAAGGAGAGGTCGATACGGATATTCCATTTCCTCATATGGAACGGGCGGATTGGTATAAATAAATGAAAAATACATATTCTAACGGCGATTGGAGGTGAAATAAATGGCAAACCGAAGAAATAATCAACAGAATAACCAAGGTATTGCAGAAAGCATAAAAAACACCGCGGGTTCCGCTTTTGAAACGGTGCACAACGCCTTAGAAGCAACAGAGAATATTGCAATGAAAACAGTGGATGCAACAAAAAATGCCGTTAATAATTTGGCAGGAAACACGGATGAAGACAGAAATAATCAGGAATGATGGTAAAAAAACGCAACTTTTTAATCGTTTAATTAAATATGTTACATAAAAATGGCTATCAATTTGATGAGGAAATTGATAGCCATTTTTATAAATTTGCCGAAAGCAAATAAGGCCCATAGGTTTTTCCAATTCCAATGATTCTATCCTGACGATCACGCAAGCTCAATAATAAGCGATTTAGTAGTTTAAAAGTTTTTAATTTAGTAATATAGTAGGCTAATTGTGTCTTCTTAGATCATCACATAACGGAGGAAATTAAATTTGAAATCACTAAAACGAATGCTATATGAATTAACGATGGATAAGGACTTTGTCGCTTTAAAATTCCTGATTGATCGACCGAATGTCTTCCATGTTGTTGGGCTACCCATTTAGAAACATGGCATTCCAGGTTTTTATCTTGGCTATTGGATCCGACGGAAAGACACATGCTAGGGTATTAGAAAAATTTAAAGATGAAACGTATCTTCTTGTAGGGTTGGTACCAAAAAGCCAAATTAAAGAATCAAATGAAGCAACGTTCGGCAGTTCAAAATGGTATGGAATCGATTATCAGCAATTAGTAGACATTGTTCTGATGCCTTGCCTGGAAAACCCCGATTTAAGCATTTACGCCAAGCCCATTATTCAGCAGTATGTAGATGCACTGCGGATGCCTTATAAAGGGAAGCGTGAAAAATTGGCGACGATTGAAGAAGAACGAACATTGGTCCGGTCGATTTATGATCGTTTTGAAGATGTTTTTAAAGCGATTACGAAATATCAAATGAGGCAGACAGTGAAGAAAGAAACTATATGAACACTGTCGTGACCGAAACCTATAGTGAAGTTTTCAGGACCATCAAATGGATTCTTGACGAGGAAAACGATGTAGAGGAGTTATGGAACTTTTCGACGCCATTCCAAAGAAACATTCATAAGAGATGGGACGAGCTCCATATCGTCATTCATCATGAGGGTAAACAAGAGGTTATTTTTGGGAATTCTGTTCCTGAACTTTGGAAAAAGACATTACAGTGGATTGAAGAGTATCAACTCCCTCTTCGTCAGATTGTAGAAGATGGCTTTATTCTTGGAGGCGGGGATAGAGGAAACCGTTATGCGATTGCGTTCCAACCAGTCCATAAAAACAGAAAAAAATTTCCGTCTATCCATACATATGAATCGATTATGACCGGTGAGACTTACTAAATTGAAACAAAAATTAATCCCCATAGTGGCATGAAAACGATTGCTAAACTACTAAATAAGTTAGGGGTAACAGCTGAAACTCCGCTGCTGGAGAACGGAGGGGACAGTTCCCAAATAGACTAGCCGTGTGAAAATAATATTTAAGTGTACTCCAATAACGTTGTATTTATTTTGTGTATGTTAAGAATCATTTTTCTGTTGACGAATAGAACTGCCTTCTTTATAGTATAGTTAGAAAAAAGAATACCCGTCTTGAGCGGGAGAGGTTCATAGCTGATACCCTCTATAAAAAACTATGGATTCATGACACAAGGCCATGTCCATAAGGATGTGGCTTTTTATGTTTTTATCCTTTTTAGTTTGCAATAGAATGGAAGTGTGAAACTCTCCTGTGAAAGTGTGGGAACCCTACATTTTACAGGAGGTTTTTTTTATGTCTGGAAGAAGTCATAAGGAAGGTTTAAAGGATTTAACCCTACTAGGGAATCAAGGAACAAAATATGTATTTGAATACGCACCGGAAGTATTGGAGTCCGTCGATAATCTCCATCCTAACCGGGATTATTTCGTGAAGTTTAATTGCCCAGAGTTTACGAGCCTTTGTCCGCTGACAGGGCAGCCCGACTTTGCCACGATGTATATTTCCTACATCCCTGACAAGAAAATAGTCGAAAGCAAATCGCTAAAATTATATTTGTTCAGTTTCCGAAATCACGGGGACTTTCACGAAGACTGTGTCAATATCATTATGAATGATTTAATCAAGTTGCTTGACCCAAGATATATGGAGGTCTGGGGGAAATTTACCCCGCGCGGCGGAATCTCTATTGATCCATGGTGCAATTATGGAAAACCGGGAACCAAATATGAAGAAATGGCCCAATTCCGCTTGATGAATCATGATCTGTATCCTGAAAAAATTGATAACAGATAAGGAAGGGTTAAAAAAATGATTTTTTATTTAAATGGTATTTTTGTAGGGTTATTGGTTTTAGCCAATATCGTGGCCGTTAAGTTATTTAGCATTGGAGACACATTCATTCTGCCAGTGGCAGTCATTGTATATATTTTTACTTATCCGATAATCGATGTGATCGTTGAGGTTTATGGAAAAAAAGAAGGCCAAAGAACGGTTAAGGCAGGATTAGCAACACAAATTCTTGCTCTCATCTTTATCGCCATTACCGTCCATTTGCCGGCGGCACCTGTGTTTAAAGACCAAGCTTCATTTGAAACCATTTTCAATGGAAGCTTCCGGGTCATTTTGGCAAGTCTCATTTCCTACACGGTCAGCCAAAATCTGGATGTGTTTGTGTTTAATAAATTGAAGAACAGGCATGGGGATAAAAAGCTTTGGCTGCGGAATAACGCCTCCACCATGCTGAGCCAATTGATTGATACCACCATATTTATTACGATTGCATTTTATGGAACCATGCCAATCGCGATTTTGGGGACCCTAATTATGACTCAGTACATGTTCAAATTTTTTGCAGCCATCATGACGACACCCATCGTCTACCTCCTTGTAAATCTTGCGAGAAGAATGGATTCCGACACCAATATTTGTAAAAACACGGTAACGCGATAATTTTGAAAGGGATCGATGGATGAATAATCCGTCGGTCCATTTTTTTGGTTAAGACACATAATGCGAAGGTGCTTGGCACGGTTCCTTTTACATTTATTTGTACTTCTTAAAGCTAATATTTATTTGTAGCAAAAAGTATTTTAAAAAAAATGAGAGATTTCGTCTCACATTGTCGAAGGAAAATTCAGAAAATTAATTATACTACATGTTATGATTTATTTAGGCAGGCTAAATAATTTTGTTGCTGCATAATTCAAAAGAAAGGAGTAAACAAAGAGCAAAGCTATCGAAATCCATTGGAATGAACAAGGAGGGAATATTTTTTGAAAAAGCTCGCAAAATATCTATCTTTACTTTCCATCTTTGCCCTTACTACTTCTTTGTTTGCTGCTGACGCTTCGGCAGATTCTTCTTCTAGTGTTCCGAATCCCACTGTGACAGGACCTATCCCATCTGTCACACCAGGTGACCCGTCTCATGATTATCCTTTCGGTGCAACAAACATGAATTTAGCTAAGATTGGATATGTCGAAGAGGAGTTCTTTGTGGAAGGAGAGGCACGCCAATATACGCTGCCTTCATTAGGCACGGGAACAGAAATGGCAAATGGAAACACCGAATATAAAACCAGGATAGTCGTCCGTCGTCCTGTAGATCAAAAGGATTTTAACGGTACAGTGCTTCTTGAATGGTCCAACGTAACAGCGGGACTAGATATTGAGTTTGATTGGTACCTATCTCGTGACTACATAACCCGGGCCGGGTATGCCTGGGTAGGGGTTTCTGCACAGCGTGTTGGTGTCGATCGACTTAAAGTTTGGAGTGACCGTTATCAAACCCTAGATGTAACGGATCAAGGAAAAATAATCAACGATGCATTGTCTTATGATATTTATTCACAGGTTGCTCAAGCACTTCGAGTTCCAAAAGGAACCAATCCACTAGATGGATTGAAGGTCAAGAAAATCATTGCAACGGGTCATTCCCAATCTGCCGGTTACCTCGCCCGTTACTATAATAGTGTGCACCCGATTCATCGTGTGATAGACGGCTTTGTTATCCGTGGAGCATCCACACCTTTACGAAAGGATCTGGACACGAAAATCTTCCGGACGATGGCAGAAACGGACGTCAGTCGAGCAACAAGTACAGCAACGATTGCTGCCAGTGATGAGCAAGATACAGAAAACTTCCGTCGCTGGGAGGTAGCGGGAACATCCCATGTGGATTTAATCCAAAGACAGGGATATGAGCCGACACTGATTAGAGATTTAGGAGGAATCACCCCTGTTGAAAGTGACCGCCCGCCATTTAGCAGAATTCCATTTACCTATGTACAAAATGCGGCTTATGACTACATGGTAAAGTGGATTGACGGTCGTGTTGTTCCTCCAAGTTCTCCTCGGTTTACGTGGATGGCAGATGGCATTACGAAAGTAAGGGATAGTTATGGAAATGCCTTAGGAGGCATTCGACTGCCAGAACACGAGGTTCCGACTGCTGTGAATACAGGAAATAATTCAGGACCAGGCTTTGAGCGTTTATATGGTTCTCATGAACCGTTTGATCCAGTCACATTAAGAAGGCTATATCCTAACCATGGCGCCTATGTTTCTAAAATAAACCACGCAACGAATGCCATTCTTAAACAAGGCTTTATTCTACAGGATGATGCACAATTAATTAGAGATGGTGCTGCCAAGAGCTTAATTGGTAAATAGAATTTAAAGCAGTCGAGGTGGGAGAAAGAACAAAAAAACCCAAAAGATTGGAACGATTACTCAATTCCATCGTCTAATTAATGTTTTAAAGGGGTGTGTTCGGCAGTTTCACTTTAAATAAGGACATTTTTAGATAAAATAGGAAATTTTAGAATTGACGCTAAGGGAATTAGTACCTTATGCATTTACAGATTTAGATATGTAGTTAGTCATACATAAAACGGTCAGTCCATTTTGCAGGATGACCGTTTTTTTATTTCACACCTTATTTTTAAAAAAAGAGACTGTCACTTAAAAATTTTCAAAACTGTCCATTTCCTCCTAATGAATGATTATTTATAGTAAGGCAGGGAGGGATTTTCAAAATGAATAATCAAGAAAGATTCTTAGTAGGGGAAAGGGTATTCTTAAGGCCATACAATGAGGGCGACCTTGAGTTTCTGTACCAAGGTTTATATATTCAGGAAACTAGAAGATTAACCGGCTTAAAAAAAGTCTACAGCAAAGAATTCATGGTTGAATATTTTTCGAAAATTAGTAAGCATGATAGTCGTATTTTTCTAGTGATTGTTGATAATTCAACGAATGAACCAATCGGGGATGTCGAATTAAACTATATTGATCTGTTAAGCAGAAGTTCCTATATTCGGGTGCAAATTTCCAATGATCAATATCTGTCAAAAGGGTACGGAACCGAGGCAATGAAACTGCTATTGGATTATGGATTTGGCGTGTACGATCTTCATCGAATCGAATTGGAGGTATACTCCTATAATGCGAGGGCCATTCGGGCATACGAGAAACTTGGGTTCAAGCAGGAAGGAATTAAACGGGAAAGCATTTATTACAATTACGAATATCATGATACGATTATAATGGGACTATTAAAATCTGAATTTATCGAAAAAATGAGGTGATAATCTTGAATAATGAGCAAGTTATGACTTGCCGCTCATGTGAGGGCACAACATTTGCGAGTGGGAAAGTGAGCAATGGCCATGCAAAGTTAATGCCACTCGGCATGACGTTCAGTACAGGTTCTTCCCTGATTTATACATTCTGTAAGGAATGCGGGGAAGTTTCCTCCATTAAAGTGAAAGATCCAGGTAAATTTTAAAAATTTTTACAGAAGGACCTTACAGCAGGTCCTTCTGTTCATGATGAGGAATACCAGGCATTTGCGAGCGCTTTGATTCCTTCCTCAATTAAATCTAAAGGGATACCAGCAAATCCAATCATAATGGTGGTCGGGGGCTCGAGGGGTTGTGACCAATAGAAAGCACCATTTGCTACTCTTACCCCTTTATCTTTTGCAAGTGCGACTAGTTCTTCGGATGAGCGGGAATCGTTTACTTTCACCAATAGATGAAACCCGGCGTCTCTGCCAATTACGGTCACTGTTTTGTTCAAATATTTTTCAATAGAGAATAATAATCTATCATGCTTTTCTTTATAGAGCTGTCTCATTTTTCGCACATGTTTGGCCAGAAAACCCCGTTCAATGAATCGTTGAAGCGTGATTTGCTGCATCCTTGATGCCGATTGCTCCAGCATCAGTTGGATCCGCAAGCGATGATAATCCTCTAGCAGGTTCTGAGGCAAAACCATATAGTGAATCGAGATAGCAGGTGCGAGTACCTGGGAAAAACCACCCAAATAGATCACGTTTGGGTTTGGCGTCAACCCCTGTAGTGAAGGAAGGGGTTCGCCATAATATCGAAATTCCCCATCATAGTCATCCTCAATAATATAGCCGTTCTTTTTATCGGCCCATTCCAGTAGGGCCCATCTGCGTTCCCTCGACATCGTGGTTCCAGTAGGGAATTGGTGAGAAGGTGTAGTCACGACCAATCTGGCTCCACTCTCATAGAGATGCTCCACATTGATGCCTTCCTGATGGAGGGGTATCGGCAAAATCGAATATCCCATCCTTCGGAATAGGGATGGAATTAAAAAATACCCAGGATTCTCGATGGCAAGTTCTTTAAAATCTTGCTGTAACAGGGAAGAAAGAATAAAGATTAAAAAAGATTGGTCTCCGGCGATGACAATTTGTTCCGGCGAACATTGGACACCGCGAAATTGATGGAGGTATTGGGCTATTTCCTGACGTAATCCTGCTTCACCTTGCGGGTTGCCATAATCCAATTCAAATTGTTCATCAAACAACGTTTCACTATAAAGCTTCCGCCAAGTTTTGATTGGAAAGGCGGCGCGGTCAATTTTGGACATGTGAAAATCATAAGGGTATACATGACGATCTCTTGAAGGATAAACCGGTGCCAATGCCTGACGATTCTCCTGTTGGAATTCCAACCGAGCATAGGGCTCCGGGATGTTTTGCACAAAATAGCCTGCCCGAGGTCTGCTGTCCACAAATCCCTCCGAAACTAATAGCTGATAGGCGAGTTCCACGGGTGTCGTACTGATACCGAGGAATTCAGCCAGTTTTCTGATTGAGGGAAGCTTGTCATTTACCCGCAGGTGGTCTGTCGTGATTTCGCTTTTTATATGGTTATAAATTTGTAAATAGTGGGGTGTATCGGAATTTAATAAGATAATCATAGTTTATTCCTTTACTCTAGCTTTTAAGAAAATTGTAGCAGTGATTGTCAGAAAAATTAAGTGTTTTTTCCTATTTTGGGGAGGATTATAAATCGATAAAACAACAGGAAAGGGTGCACGAGATATGGTTTTGCAAGAACGAATCTATAAATGGATAGATAGGTACGAAGAAAAGCCCATTTTTTTGTTAGATAGGAAAAGAACGAAAAATACCTAAAATATTGGAACGATTACTCCATTTCATCGTCTAATTAATGGTTAAATAAAATGAGAAGAACTTACGATGGAACTGGAGGATGTAATTTGGACTATCTTATTAATTTTCTATTATTGGGTTTATTATACTTTTTGTACTTTTATAAAAGATGGAAAAAAGCAACCAAACAGGAATTTTTCCTTAAAACATTTATGTACCTTTATATCGTGATGGTTTTATTTGTAACGATCATGCCATTTCACCCACCAACTGGAGCAATGAATAGGATTATTTTGAATGAAGGCAATCTCACACCTTTTCGTGATTTAAGAATGCATTACAATGGGGCTGTTAGAGGCATTTTTTTAAATATCTTAATGATGATGCCGTTTGGATTTATGTACCCTTTGGTCAAGAAACGGGGTGTTTTGAGCACTATTATCATGTCCTTTCTTTTTAGTTTGGCAATTGAGGGTTCTCAATTACTAAGCGCATGGTGGGGGAGTCCTACTTCGAGAATATTTGATGTAACCGATTTAATCACCAATACGTTCGGAGGTTTCGTAGGGTACGTTGGTTATTTATTTTTTCGACCAATCAGGAAAGTGTTGAATAACCGGATGCAAATATAGCAAGATCTAATGGATGGCAGGAATTTGAATGGGTATATTTATCCGTATTGAAATGGAGTGTTTTTCATGATGATTACTCACCAAGAGTTCAAGGTAAAAGATGTAACGTACACAATTAGGTCTGCAGTGAAAAGGGATGCTAAGAGTTTGTCGGAATTAAGATTGCAGATTGATGGTGAGACCGAAAATATGGATAGAGAAAAGGGTGAAGCGTTCATCGACGAAGAAGGGTTTGAACGAATCATCGAAACGGATACCAACCACCCGAGACACTTATTTTTAGTGGCCGAGGTGGAAGATAGATTAGTAGGCTATTCGAGATGTGAAGGTTCAGATTTAAAACGTTTTGTTCATAAGGTTGAATTTGGCATAGGTGTACAAAAAGATTTCTGGGGATATGGCATTGGAAAAAACCTCATGAAAGAAAGCATTTCCTGGGCTGACACAAACGGAATAACAAAAATGGTACTGAATGTTCTAGAAACAAATGGGAACGCGATTGAACTTTACAAAAAACTCGGTTTTGAAATCGAAGGAATAATAAAAAAAGATCGAATTCATTCGGACGGAAACTACTATAGCACGTATATAATGGGAAGATTTAAGGAATAGCACTTTTAATAATGCAATTGTTCTATTAAAAAAAATAAAAGGAACAGGAAAGGAAACATGTTATGAAACAATTAAGAAATGTATTAATGAGTGACCCATTAGTTTCCGAAATGAATATACAGCCTTTTCAAGAACCATTTGTTGACCTTGTTAACTTTGACCCTGAATTAGTGGTGGACCACTCTCTTTCAAATAGAACACCTTATTTTTCCTATGTTCGTCTTTCGGTTGCCAATAAGCTTTCTGATGCTAAAAAATTTCTTCCCAATGGTTTACGTTTTCTAATTAAGGAAGGATTCAGACCTGTACATCTTCAACAGTTAGCCTTTGAACGTTCGATACAACGGGTAAAAGAAAATTCAGCGAATCAAGATATGAACTATATAATCTCGGAAGCATCAAAATATGTTGCTCCTCCCCACGTAGCTCCTCATCCAACAGGAGGGGCCATTGACCTAACCCTAATAGATTCAGATGGTATAGAATTGGATCTGGGCACACCATTCGATGCGATACCACAAGATACTGACAATGCTACTTTTTTTGCTGCAACAAACATTAGCGAACAAGCCATTCAAAATCGTAAATTACTGGCAAACGCCCTTCAGTCTGTAGGTTTTGTCAATTACTTTACGGAATGGTGGCATTGGTCGTACGGTGACAGGTATTGGGCAGTCATGACCAATGCAGAATATGCTCTCTATGAATCCGTTACAGAAGAAAAATTACAAACTCTATTGTAAAAACCGCCTGAAAGCGAACAGTGATTGTACTGTTCGCTTTTTTATTTGTTGCTAACCAGCTGCAATCCAGTATTTACTTTGTATAAATTATGAATCCGAGTTTACATAAATTACAAGAACTAAACAAAAGTATACAGTTAATTACCAATCTATTAATATTAGAAATTTACAATAGAAAAGAACTATAAAATTGGCGGAAGATTCCGAGAAAGGGTGAAAGTGGGAGCGGGAAGATAGTAGGAACAGGGTAATGGTTATATAAAATGTAAAGAAAGGGAGAGTAATGGAGATGAAACGGGTACTTTCTATTGTATTAAGTCTATTAATCCTTATTAACCCATTCGTGAATGCGACAAGTGCATTCGCTGCTGAAAATCAGCAAAACAGCAGTATTCAGCAGCCGGTTATGATTACCGAAATTTATCCCAATGACAAAGCCAATAATCAAATTGAAGGGGCAGGGGATAATGATCTATTCGAATTCATCGAAATCTATAATACTACAAATAGTGAATTAGATTTTAATAGTGTTTATAAAGTCCGTTATGATTATGTTTCCAATGTGAAGGATCTTACTGTAACAGCTGCGGACGATCCCACGAATCTGAGTGCTGTTATTCCGGCACAATCACCTGCCGTGTTATGGGTGGAGCGGACAAGTTCCAAAATTACCGGTGCTGCCGCATCACTGACCGAAGTAGATTTTCGGGCATACCATCAAATTCCTGCCGAAGTCCCAGTCTTTAAACTCCGCGGACAAGACGGCCTGAATAATGTCGATCGTGGATTTTACATTACTAGTAAAGAAGACAATAATGTCATTTTGAGCGATGCTCATTATACAAGCGAAGACGTCGGAGATGGGCTAAGCTATCATGTAAAAGTCCCAAAAAGCGGGACAACCATGGAAAGCTTTGTTAAAAAAGGCCAGCCAACACCAGGGAGTGTTCAAGCTGAACAGTTGGTGCCAACAGCGAATAATCAGCCAGCCATCAGCCACAATCCAGTTCAATCCATTCCGGAAGCGACTGATTTTACCGTAACAGCAGCGATTGCCGATGGAGATGGCGATCCATTATCTGTTCATTTATTTTATCGTGCAAATGCGGCAGAGTCCTACAAAGAAGCAGCTATGACTAAAGGGGATTCTGGTTATATCTATACAATTTCAGCCTCAGAAATAAGTGGAAATGCGGTACAGTATTACATAACGGCAAACGACGGAAAGGAAACGGTAAAAACAGACGTTTTTACAACTGCGATAGATTCCTCCGGCGTGCCAGCTGAACCAGAACAACCTAAAAGTGAGTATCCGATTTTTTTCACAGAGATTTATCCTAATGATAAAAGTAACAGCCATATTAATGGGGCTGGATCAAATGATTTATTTGAGTTTGTCGAAATCTACAACCATACAGACGAAGAGCTTGATTTCAACAGCATCTATAAAATTCGCTACGATTGGCGTTCGGGCACCAAGGATTTGGCCGTTACAGCAGCGGATGACAAAACCGATCTGAATGTAAAAATTCCGGCCAATACACCAGCGGTATTATGGGTGGAACGAACAAATCCAGCTATTACAGGTGATGCTGCCAATTTAAAGGAAGCTGATTTCAGAGCCTACCATAACGTCCCGAGTGATGTTCCGGTTTTTAAAGTACGCAATCAGGATGCACTTCCAAACGATAGCGACCGCAGCTTCTATATTACAACCAAGAGCAATGACAGCGATATTATTAGTGAAATAAGGTTCACAGGTGAGGATACGGCGGATGGAAAAAGTTTTCATACGCGTGTACCGCAACAAGGAGTAACGGTTGAGGCTTTTATTCGTAAAGGCGACCCGACAGCAGGTGTGGTGGATGCCGGCCAGCTTGTTCCATCCTCGAATCAAAAGCCAGTAATCACCCATCAGCCTGCAGGTCCAATTCAAAAAGGATCCGATTATACGGTTGAAACAGCCGTTAACGATGCGGATGGTGATTCGTTAAACGTTTCATTATATTACCGGTTTAATCCATATGGTGATTTCACGAAGGTCGCCATGGAAGCAAAAGCAAATGGAAGCTACACTTATAAGCTTGCAGCAGATGCCATTTCCGGAGCGGTCATCAATTACTATATTGAAGCGGCTGACAGTGAATCAACTGTTCAATCGGAAACCTTTGAGGTGGTTGTAAACGACCCAGCCAATGCCGTTCCGCCGAAAATTCTAATTACAGAAATGACGCCGAATCCGGCTGGCGATTATCGTAGAGGCAGTGGGAACCAATATGAGTTCATGGAGATTTATAATAACTCCAATGAATTGTTGAATTTAAAGGGCTACACACTGTTCTATTTGTATCCTAACAATTCACCAGCGCCTAAAAAATGGACCATTCCTCAAGAAACGGCCATTGAGCCATACAGCACTGCAATCATTTGGTTTGCCAAAGAAGCAGTAACGGCCGGTTTCACAACAGCGGAGGATTTCAATATCCATTACAATTCTAATGTGGATGAACAGGATATTATTTTTTACGATAATAAAAATTCTGCCGACTTTAACCTGCCTAACTCGTTGGAAAGAGGCTTTGCCATTTCTAGTTCTGACTCTGTCAACGATATCATCGTCGAAGCATGGTATGACGCATCAAGCGTTGGCAGCCCGGACCGGATGGTCAACGATATCCGTAACAGTGCCGTTCTTTATAACTATCCTGAATCAGGAAAACTAATGGAGCGGACTGGAACGAGAGCATTTTCCAACCCTGGTAGTATTGACGAAGGACAAGTCCCTGCGCCAGAAGGGTTAGATGTTGTGGCACCAATGATTGAACATAATCAGCCATTCTATCAAATCCAGCAGGGGAAGGACCATACCATTACGATTGCAAGCCATGAACCATTGGCAAAGGCAGAGTTGGTTTACGGTACCGCTAAAAATCCTTTAACCGACTTTACCAATAAAACGGTCATGAGTTTGAAAGGACAGGAAACTGGAAAATACGTTTATGAAGCCAGACTAAATATTGCAGAACTTGGGTCATACCGATACATGATTGTTACCGAAGATGCCAGTGGTAATATAACAAAGGTCCCTTATAATTCACGCGGAAATCAAATCACCGTCATCGACGAAGCCATAGGCATTGAGTACCCTGAATCAGGCATGTCCATCGCCGATGGGGAAAGCTTGAGCGGCAAAGTTGGCTTATATGCCTATGGAAAAACAGCTCCAAATCAGTTGGTCCTATCATTGGATGGGCAAAAACTGGAAACAAAACCTGCTCTGCCGGGAAAAGCAAAGTTGGGATTCCAGGCTCAGGGTATTGACTATATTTATCAAGCATCCGCCAGCGCAAAAAATGCTGCGGGTGAACGAGAATATTTTACTAGAATATTGCCTAGCTATGTGGATGGGGCATGGTACACCTATGATGTAGCTCCAGGATACTTTATTTCCGATCAAATCGTGTCGATTCACTCAGGCGGTGAAAATGTTCCGTATGACCTCGATGTCCATGAGCAGTATTTTAATAAATTGAATTTTGATGATTTTGAGGTCATCAATGTGCATCTCGTCTTGCCTGATGGCACCATGATTAAGCCTGAGAGCGTACGCAGCTATTTAGGAAACTTGCAGCAAACAGTATTGCCATATCGGGAAAATGTATTTTATCCATTCGGAGATGGCAGTGCACCGACTAGCACCAATTTTACAAAACCAATGAAGAGTGACTTTATCTTCAACATCCCGGCAGAAAAGTTAACAGCGCAATATGCCGAGATTGACACAACTGCTTATGCAGATGGAACCTATCTGCTAAAGCTTGACCAAAATGGCGCACAGCCAGATTTTGCTGCCGTTACTTTTGATAATACCGACCCTGTCATTAAGGGGATTTCCTATTCGACAGGCAAGCTGATTACTGAGGGTGAACGGATTAGAGGGAAATTCACATTTGCAGTAGATGCCGAGGATAATTTGACAGGTATAGCCAAGGTAGAAGCAAAGCTGGATGGAAAACCGGTTGAGTTTCCATATGAAACATCATCGGCCAAACTCGAGCCCGGAAACCATGAATTGCATGTGAATGTTTATGATGGCGCCGGAAATCTATCATTCTATTCAGTGTCTTTTACAATCGATTCCGAAACACCTGACCAGCCATCCGAACTGTCACCTGCCGACTTTGGCGAAAAGGTTGCGGAGAATGCCACGTTAAAGGCTAAAGTTACCGATCCAAATGGCGATAAAATCGATGTGGATTTTTATCAGGGAAGCAAGTATGATTTTGCCAGCAACGATGGGATCAAAGGGTTTGGCCATATCGCGGACAGAGAGCCGCCGTTAACAGTTGAATCGACAGGCGAAACGGAATTATCTGAAGCAGACAAGAAAAAGCTTGCCTATGCTGATGGTGATTATCTGGTCAATGATTCCAACATGGGATTCCCTTATCATCGTTTTGAAGTCGAAGTGGACGAAGAATTAACCCCAGGTGATAAAGTGGAACTTTATTGGAAGGGAAAAACACTACCAAATCGAAAGGTTACGCTTTATGCATGGGATTACAGTGCAGGCAAGTGGACAGCGATGAAATCGGCAACTGGGGATGCTGCCGAGTCTGACATTGTCCTGACTGTAGAGATCGACAAAGAAAAATTCATCAAGGATGGCAAAATCCAAGCCATGGTCCAGGATGAAGTCAAAAATGCCAATGATCCGTTTACAATGCTTTGGTTCACCGATACTCAGTACTATGCCGAAACCTATCATTATATTTTTGATGGTTTAGGGGATTGGATTGTAGACGAGTATCAAAAGGGAACGTTTAAGTATGCGATTCATTCCGGGGATATCGTCAATATTGCGAATGATGATGCCCAGTGGGCTGTGGCCGATCGAAACCTAAAAAAATTGGATGAGGCTGGTGTTCCATATGGGGTTCTCGCCGGAAACCATGACAGCATCATTGATGGAATTGATTATTCCTATTACTACAAGTGGGTTGGGGAAGAACGGTATAAACACAATCCATGGTATGGCGGCTCGATGGATAACAATCGCAACCATTATGATCTCATGTCATTTGGCGGCCATGATTTTGTGATTGTCTACCTTGGCTTTGGTTTGGAAGATACACCGGAAACGATTGCCTGGGCGAACGAAGTCCTGCAAAAGCACTCGGACCGAAATGCGATTTTAGTCATGCATGCCTACTTAGAGTACAGTGCTACCTTGTCTAAAATGTCTCAGAATGTATTTGACCAAATTATCGTGCCAAACGAGAATGTAAAAATGGTGATGGGAGGCCATTACCATGGAGTAGCGACCCGCGTCTCCGAAATCCCTAATCAAGATGGCTCTACCAGAAAAGTATTGGAAATGCTTTCGGATTATCAAGGTGGTCCGAATGGCGGCGATGGCTATGTTCGGTTATTGACCTTTAATCCGGCTGATGAAACGGTCAGCATTCAAACCTATTCGCCGATTTTGGATGATATGAACTTCTTTGATGAGCCTGGTGTCGATAGTTTCACCGCAGACTATCAGTTAATTGATATCAATAAACGGGTCGCCACCGATTACTTCAGCGTTAATGTTTATTCGGAGAAGTTAATTGGAAGTGATAAGGGTGTATTATCGGGTGAGACAGCGTCCGTAGCGTGGAAGGACCTGCAGCCGAACCAAACTTATTACTGGTATATGAACATTACAGATGAAAACGGAGCAACAAGACGATCTGACATTTTCCGATTTGCCACAGCGGACTTTGTGTCTGGTCAAGACCCGGATGATAGTGGGCAAAATCCTGACACGGGTGGTAAAGATCCTGACAACGGTGGGCAAAAACCGGATAACGGGGGTAACGGTCCTGACAACGGCGGGCAAAATCCTGATTCCGGCGGGCAAAGTCCCGACAATGCCGGCCAAAACCCTAATCAAAACGGACAGCAGCCAAGCAACGGTAATGGCCAAGGCGGAAAGGTGCACGCTCCTAGCTACATCAAAAGCCCTCATGCTGGTGAAAATGCTCTGCCTAACACGGCTACGAGTACCTATAACTGGGTGGCAGTTGGCATGATATTGATCCTCGCTGGAATTTGTATCAATTTTGCCCGCATCATGAAAAGGAGAAAGCTGGGGGGAAATTAACAGATAAGCTTATTGCGCAAAAAAGGGCAGCCATTTAGATTGGGCTGCCCTTTTTAACTAATCAGGCGTTTTGTGGACAAAACAGCGAAAAGAAGACCAAAATCGACTTTGATTTGTAATTATCTGGATAATTAAAGACAAAATCTGCTTGGGAAGTGGAGAAAATGTCTTTGATCAGGCCTCTTAAAGACAAAACGGGCTAGGAAAGAGGCAAAAATGCCTTCGATGTGTAATTATCTGGAAATTAAAAGCGAAATCCTCATAGGAGGAGGGAAAATGTCTTTAAGCAAGCACATTAAAGACTAAATTTCGCCTGAACTTCTTTCAAAAAAAATTCAGCAGCGGCGGAAAACACCTGATGCTTTTTCCAAACCATATTTAAGCCGGATTCAAGGCGGGGTTCCAGAGGTCTGAAACAAAGGTTGCTGTCGCTGGACGTATTAACGATTTTATCAAGAACAACTGCATAACCAATGCCCTCATCAACCATAATCGCCGCATTATAGGCAAGATTGTATGTAGTCACAATGTTTAACTTATCAAAATCCTCGCCAAACCAATCTGCAAATTCGTTTTTGGAAAAAGTCTGCTTCAATACCTGCCGTGAACAGATGAGTGGAACGTTTACTAAATCCACCGCTTGAATGGAATCTTTAACAGCAAGAGGGCTGTCCTTTCTCATCACAACGCCCCAAACATCTTTGGCTGGGACATGAATATAATTATATTTGGAAATATTAGCTGGTTGGATAAGTATCCCAAAGTCCAGCAATCCCCGGTCAAGCCGCTCCGTTACATCGTCTTCATTTCCACTGAAAAGGTGAAACCGAATTTCAGGATAGCGTGGCTGTAAATCTTTTACGACCCGAGCAATCTGCCTCATCGCTTCCGTTTCCCCTCCGCCAATATAGACATCCCCACTGATCGTTTCTTCCATCGAATGAAATTCAGCCTCTAATTTATCGACCATCTCCACGATTTCTTCTGCGCGCTTTCGCAGAAGTATTCCCTCATCAGTAAGAATGATACTGTGACTGCTGCGAATGAAAAGTTTTTTTCCCAACTCTTGTTCCAGGTCTTTTAATTGTCTGGACAAGGTTGGCTGCGTCACATGCAAAAAATCAGCAGCCTTCGTAATGCTTCCTTCTCTTGCTACTGTAAGAAAATAGCGCAAAACTCTAAATTCCATAAAAATCGCCCCTTTAGCTTGTCTCAGTATATCCTTTTCAGGTATGCCCATCAAGCATATCTTAATATAAGATATAGGTGTTTGTTTAGACGCCTATTGCACAACTAGAATGAATATTAAGGGGAAGAGACCACTTTTAACTGGAATGTTTTAAGATTGTTTGAAATAAAAGTAATGGTAGTTAGGTACATGAAGAAGGAATTAAACTGGAAGAGTCGAATAAGTCATAGTGAACTTGGTTTTGTTGTATTCTCAAAATAATGATTGGAACTTTCATTGAGAACATTTTTTTTGTTATTTGGTCGACACTGTCTTTTACTTTGTAAGATTACGCTAAACCGTGAGGAGATGGGTTTTATGCAAGTTGTAGCCAAAATGTTTTTAGAACAACTCGACATGCATTGCTATGAGAATGAGTGGTTTGCATCCATGAAACAGGCGCTTCATGGAGTCAATGCAGCTGAGGCAGCATGGACTAGTTCAGGAATCAGCAATTCGATTTGGCAGATTGTCAACCACTTGATATTTTGTAATGAAGACGTGATCCATCGAATTAAGGGCACAGAGAATCCGCATAAAGCAGAAGACAATGATGAAACCTTTGGAAATCCGGGGGATCCAGAAGACGAAATTGGGTGGGCCCAGACAGTGCAGCGCCTTAATGGAGTCATGAATAAATTAAAAACGGTCATTGCGGACCTTGACGATGAAAAGTTAAAAGCTCCGTTTGCAGCTAACAGGTATTCTATTGAGCGTTTACTCAGTAATATCATGATGCACGATACATATCATCTCGGCCAAATTGTTCTGTTGCGAAAGTTGCAATCCTCTTGGGGTGGCGTTGATTGGTCCTAACGAAATGAATGAGCTGTTTCTGTTGGCGTCTTTTTGCATGGACAACACATTCAGGGATTGAGTTTAATGTGGTGTAAAAAAGATTGTGAAGTCATGTAAGGAGTTTTCTATGTGAGTCGCAAAAGAAAGTTAATCATTTTTTTCATATCAATAACTCTGTTCCTGCTTCTGATTCTATTGTTTCCAACTTGGACACCTAAGATAAATGGGGAAAACAGCATTGCATTATTAGAGAGCTTAGAAATAAACGGAACGGAACTTGAAGTAATGATAAGAGGTGTTGATAAAAACAATCCAATTATCATTTTCGTACATGGTGGACCGGGGTGCTCTGAAATTCCTTATGTTAGAAAGTATCAAGATTTACTTGAAGAGCATTTTACGATTGTTCATTATGACCAAAGAGGAAGTGGAAAATCATATCAGTTCTTTGAGGATTATTCTACTATTTCCTCAGACCAACATGTTAAGGATCTATTGGCTCTAACAAACTATGTAAAAAATAAATTTTCTAAAGAAAAGGTTTTATTAATTGGTCATTCCTTCGGTACATACATAGGGATGAAGGCTGCAAATAAAGCTCCTGAAAAATATGCTGCATATATCGGGATTGGTCAAGTTTCAAATTATATTAATAGTGAATTAGATAGCCTCAACTATACAATTAGTCAGGCCCATCAAGCTGGAAATCGAAAGGATGTAAATAAACTCAAGCTTCTTGAGGATTCTATTAAAAAAGGGGAAGCACATACCCCTAGAGACCTGGTTCGGAAGTATGGAGGGGCATCAAGGTTAATTAATGATAATATGGATTATTACATAGGATTTCTAACAAACCCCGAATATAATTTACTTGATGTCATTCGTTATATAAAAGGGATTTCAGCCACGCAGGGTATATTACTTTCTGAAGAAAAGGAGAATGATATTACAACAATAGTTAACAGCTTGGATATCCCTTTCTATTTTGTCATGGGTAAATATGATTATATGACATCTACGAATTCAGCAAAAGCCTATTATGATAACGTAAAGGCTCCTATTAAGGAATTTATCGTCTTTGAAAAATCTGCACATTATCCACAATTTGAAGAAGAGACCGTTTTTGCAGATTGGCTAACTCAAACTTGGAAAAGTTTGGAGAAATATTAAGGGAATTAAAAAACATTTTCATTATAGAGAATTTGCTAAAAAAAACAAAGTTTACGAAAACAGCCTAATAAAAAGCTGTTTCCGTAAACTTTGTTTTTTTGTTCCTAAAGAAGTGATACGGTCCTTCAATATATTTCAGAAATGCTCAATAGGCATTTCTTGATATGAGATATAAGTATTCGTTATATGAAGAAAGCACGACTAAAATAAGAATTATAGATAGAAAGGATGGGATATAAAAAATGTCTACTATGCTAGATAAAGTAGTTGTTATTACGGGTGCATCAAGCGGCATTGGATATGATAGATATCAATGACGATAAGGTAAATGCCCCCATATTACGTGGGGGCATTTTATTAAAGAGAGGAGCTGTTTTTTTAAAAAAATGAAACGAAATCAATTGTTAATTTTTATATTAGCTGTAGGCGTCTTCGGCATTCTAAATACCGAAATGGGTGTGATTGGGATCCTGCCTGATATTGCCGATCACTTTGATATCAGCATTTCAAAAGCAGGGTTGCTGGTAAGCAGTTTTGCCCTTGTCGTGGCAGCGGCAGGCCCAACGATGCCGTTACTGTTTTCAGGGATTAATCGAAAGAAGGTCATGTTGCTCGTACTGGGTGTTTTTGTAGTGGGTAATGTCGTAGCAATCTTTGCCCCTAATTTTACCGTTGCCTTAATTGCCCGGGCGATTCCGGCATTATTTCATCCCGTTTATTGCTCGTTGGCGTTTACGGTAGCGGCTGCATCGGTAAGTAAAGAGGAAGCCCCGAAAGCAGTTTCCAAAATATTTATCGGCGTTTCTGCCGGGATGGTGGTCGGCGTGCCAATCGCGAGCTTTATTGCCAGCGCCGTTTCATTGCAAATGGCGATGACGTTCTTTGCAGTTGTCAATGCAGTTGTTTTCGTTGGAACGTTACTGTTTGTTCCATCGATGCCTGTTGCAGAAAAACTTTCTTATGGCACACAGCTATCCGTGTTAAAGAATTCTATCACATGGCTTTCGATTGTTGCGGTCATTTTGTTAAATGCGGCCGTCTTCGGCGTATATAGTTATCTTGCAGACTATCTAAAAAATGTGACGAATTTGTCGTCGAACCTTATTAGTATCCTTTTATTTGTTTATGGCGCAGCCAATATTATTGGCAGTATTGTTGCTGGAAAGCTACTTACGAAAAATGCAATCAAAACTGTCGTCATTTTCCCATTGGTATTGGGAGTCGTATACATTCTTTTATTCTTGTTCGGACAGTTTAGCGTCCCGATGATGATCATGACATTAATCTGGGGAATATTGGGTGGTATTGGAGGCAACATCAATCAATATTGGATTACGTCTGCAGCTTCTGAGGCCCCAGATTTTGCGAATGGATTATTTCTCACTGCTGCTAACTTAGGAACAACCTTTGGGGCAGCAATAGGCGGATTATTTATAGCAGAAATGGGTATTGAATACGTTGTATTGGTGGGGATTCTATCATTGATCCTTGGTTTGGCAGCTGTTTTACTACGAAACTATCGGTTTATTCCTATACAACAACTGTCAAAATAAGAATACCAAAACAAGTGCCAGGCACCCTCTAGAAATTGGGGAGGTGCCTAGCACATTTTATGTTTATGGAAGACAGAGAGTAAAGAAATAGCCGATATCCTAGAAAGGAAATCGGCTTGTATGATGATATCGAGCAGGCACCACAAAAAATTCTACAAATATAATGGATTGGATGAGAAAATCCCTTAATGGAACGGGGAGGGGGATGCATTTGTTCGAAGTGAGTATTGATCCTTATTTACATGTTCGTTCTGCCAAGAATCCTGTCTATGCCCCTAATGGTCAAAAGCTAAGTTTTATCGCCGATTATACGGGGGTTCCACAAGTTTGGGAACTTTGTCGAGGGGAAGAATGGCCAGCACAAATTTCTTTTACAAAAGACAGAATCACCTTTATTGGCAAAGTAAACGGCACTTCTGATCGGATTATTGGGATGGATATGGGCGGAAATGAAAATCAGCAATTGTCCTTACTTAAGGAGAATGGAACACTAGTCGAGCTGACAAAGTCACCAAATCATTTTCATCGTTATGGAGGCAGCTCCCCAAATGGAAAATGGATTGCCTGGTCAAGTAATCGAAGGCACCCAGCCTATTTTGATCTTTATATTCAAAGTCTGGAAACATTCAAGTTTCATCCTGTGTTAACCGGTAAGGGTCTATTTACAGCAGTGGAATGGTCTCCAGACGGCCATTCAATATTGGTTCAAAAGACCAATTCTCCGCTGGATAATGATTTGGGTATTCTTGATCTGGCAACAGGATTGGTAGACTGGATAACAGAGCATAAAGGGGAAGCGAGTTTCAGAGATGTCCATTTTAGCAAAGATGGAGATCATATCTACGTATTATCAAACAAAGATAGAGAGTTTTTTGACCTTGCACTTATCCATATAAAAACCAGAAATTTCATGTGGCTGGAGCAAGGAAATTGGGATTTTGAAGAACTCGAAATGAATAAAGATAAAAATTTGTTAGCCTTTACCATTAATGAGGGTGGAATATCCAAGGGTCTACTTTTAGACTTAAATAGCAGTCACCTATATACGTGGAAGACACCTACTGGAATCATAAAAGATTTAAAATTTTCCCCTGATAGTAAGAAATTGGCCTATGTTTTTAATGGACCGGCTCACCCATCGGATATATGGGAGCTTGATTTAGAAACGATACAGTTGGAGAGACTTACCTATGTTTCCCGTTCACCTATATTGGAACATACATTCATTGAACCAGAACTTATAAGTTATCGCTCATTTGATCAACTTCAAATTCCAGCATTTTATTATAAGCCCAAAAATACAGTGGAAAAATTTCCTGTAGTCATTATCATTCACGGCGGACCTGAGATGCAGTCTCGCGCTGTATACACCCCAGTTGTACAATTTCTAATCCGCAAAGGTTATGCTGTATGCACCCCAAATATCCGTGGGAGTACAGGTTATGGAAAAACGTATACGAAATTGGACGACGTCCGAAAAAGAATGGATGCCGTAAAAGATATTGTTTTTTTAGTGGAATGGCTTAAGGTGCATGGGAACATCGATCCTAATCGAATTGGGATAATGGGCGGCAGCTATGGAGGATTTATGGTCCTTGCAGCTATCAGCCACTATCCACACCTATGGTCTGCCGCCATTGATATCGTTGGAATGTCTAGCCTTAGAACGTTCCTGCAAACGACAAGTCCTTGGCGTAAGATGCTAAGGGAAGCGGAATATGGAACGATTGAAAGAGACGGAGATTTTTTTGATAAAATTGACCCATTACATCATGCAGATCGAATTACCTCTCCTCTATTAGTCATCCATGGCGAAAGGGATCCGCGTGTCCACATTCAAGAATCCGAGCAAATCGTGAATAAATTAAGGGAAAAACAACACCAGGTGGAATTTATTCGTTTCGAAGATGAAGGCCATACGATTTCAAAACTGAAAAATAAGCAGATTGCTTACAAGGCAATCGTTAACTTTCTTGAACAAAATATGGGAGTGGAAGACAAGAGAAGCAACGGCTTCAAATGGAGCCGGGAATATCCTTTCTTCCATTTATAATTCTCGTTGGAAATGGAATGTTAAATGGGTCAGTCCTCTTATTTCTTTTTGAAAAAATAACGAAAAAACACTCACACTTGTTGTTAAATCAACATTTTTGAGTGTTTTTTGTTTAGATTATTATCAACGAGGCAGGTTATTTAAGGAAGGGATTTACAAAATAAAGAAATATATACTAACCCGCATATATTAAAATGCGACCTTCATAAAGATAGTCTTAAAGCATAAATCTCTTATATCTCGTCTAAATTTAGGAGCAATGTAAAGGCAGGAACAGAATGAATTCTTAACTCAAATATGAAGGAGATCCCATTATGAAAGCGATGGTATACCATAAATACGGAACGACGGACGTACTTCATCTAGAAGAGCTGGAAATGCCTGTCGTAAAACCAAATGAGGTACTGGTCAAGATTCATGCTGTTTCTATCAATTCATGGGACTGGGACCTGCTGAGAGGCAAACCATTCCTGAATCGTCTTGGGGGTTTTTTTAAACCCAAATACAAAATCCTGGGTGCTGATATAGCTGGAAGGGTTGAAGCCGTTGGCAACGAGGTAAAGCATTTATCTGTAGGGGATGAGGTGTTCGGGGACATATCTTGGTGTGGTTGGGGTGGGTTTGCGGAATATGTAAGTGTTAATGCAGAGGCATTGACATTGAAGCCGGCTAGTATGACATTTGAGGAGGCAGCTGCGATACCGCAAGCGGGAGTTCTAGCACTGCAGGGGCTTCGCGACAAAGGACAGATTCATGAAGCGAAAAAGGTGTTAATTAATGGTGCCGGTGGAGGTGTAGGGACCTTTGCCTTGCAAATGGCCAAATTATTTGGGGCGGAAGTAACTTGTGTGGACAGTAAGAAAAAATTAGATACATTAAAATCCATTGGTGCTGACCATGTGATAGATTACAAGGAAGTGGATTTTACAAAAAACGGGGAGCTTTATGATTTGATTCTCGATGTAGTAGGGACCCAGTCTATCTTCGACTACAAGCGTGCACTAAATCCTAAAGGAACATATGTGATGATTGGAGGCTCCACTTTACTAATCATGCAGCTATTGTTGCTAGGACCTAGGATTTATAAAACGGAAGGTAAGAAGATGGCGATCCTTATTCATAAACCAAACAAAAAGGACCAAAATTATTTGAGTGAACTTTTCGTTGCAGGTAAACTTGTACCCGTTATAGATAGAAGCTACTCATTAAGTCAGGTTGAAGAGGCTATTCGTTTTCTTGGGGAAGGACACGCCAAGGGAAAAGTGATCGTCTGCGTGGAACACAATCGGACTTAAATGGAAGTGCCGGACACCCTCCAGAAAATCGGTAGGTGCTTTTTTCTTCTGCCAATACAATTGGAAGGTGCAAAACTTGTATGAAACATATGTTCTTTTAACCCTGTAACTGGTAACTTGAGTGGTAATAGAATAGGAATCTCAAGGGTGGTCGGCACACTCTCATTTAGAAAGGGGGTGATGCTGAATGACAGTTTTTCAAGCCTTAATGCTTGCAATATCATTTGCTAGTTTAATTTTGGCGATTCTGTCATTTCATAACCATAAAAAATAATCCACCCTTGAGTGATCTGAACCCAAAAAGTTAGACACAAAAATTAGGCAGCTACCTGGGCATGAATTCGGTATTGAACTGGACTCATGCCTTTTAATTTTGCCTTAATTCGCTTGTTATTATAATAGTAAATATATTT
>NZ_JAMBOX010000031.1 GCF_023715785.1 Neobacillus niacini | reverse complement strand
CAGTGTGGCCGATCACCCTCTCAGGTCGGCTACGCATCGTCGCCTTGGTGAGCCGTTACCTCACCAACTAGCTAATGCGCCGCGGGCCCATCTGTAAGTGTCAGCCGAAACCGACTTTCAGCTTACCAACATGTGTCGGTAAGAATGATCCGGTATTAGCACCGGTTTCCCGGTGTTATCCCAGTCTTACAGGCAGGTTGCCCACGTGTTACTCACCCGTCCGCCGCTAATCAGCGGGACTTGCGTCCCAGTGATTCGCTCGACTTGCATGTATTAGGCACGCCGCCAGCGTTCGTCCTGAGCCAGGATCAAACTCTCCAATAAAGTGGAGTTGATTAGCTCATAAAGTTACGTTGGCTCATGTTCCTTTTATATAGAAGAAACATGATGTTTTTTTATTGTTGACGTTTTTGTTTGTTTAGTTTTCAAAGAACAATCGGTGTCACTCGAAAGCGACAGGAATATTAGTATATCGCGTTTCTACTTTAATATCAATTATAAATTTTTACCAATTCCCCATTTATAATTGAGGGTTTCAAAAGCGACTTTTCTATCATAGCACTATCGGTGCTACGTTACAACTAAAAATTATTACCAATTCACAAAAAATTAGTTTTAAAATTCCAACCTGTTTCAGCGGAACGTTTTATATCTTAACACGCATCAACACTACGGGCAACTGATAATTTTTTCCAGTTACACAACAAAAGACATATGCCCCAAAAGCATATGTCTTTTGTTTATTCCTGCATATTGACGGTTATTCTTCTTTGGGAGGTATCCTCCTCGGCTGCAGGAGTATTTTTTATAAACAATGAAAGAATAAGGGTTATCAGAGAAAGAACGGCAATGACCATGAATGCCATATTAGCGCCAAAAATGTCTGGATTGGTGATTTCCGGGCGTTGTTTCGCTGTCTCTGCTGAAGTTGTCATCACCGTTACAAGTATGGCCGTTCCGACCGAGGCGGCGATCATCTTCATTGTATTATCCATTGCCGCTCCGTGAGGGATTAACCGCTTTGGAAGCTGATTTAAGGCTGCCGTGGCAACCGGCATCATAACCATCGATAAGCCGAACATTCGGATTCCATACATAACCGTGATAAAAGTCATACTGGTTGCGGGACCAAGTTTTGTAAAGGCAAATGTCGATGCGGTAATAATAACTAGGCCCGTTATTACCAGCCATCTGGCACCGACTCTATCAAAAATCCTGCCGATAAACGGGGCCATGAAGCCGCTTATCAACGCACCTGGCAACAGGGCCAGGCCAGCATCTAAGGCAGTAAAGCCTCGCATGTTTTGCATAAATAAAGGGATAATGGTCTCAGATCCGATCAAGCCCATAAAGCCAACCATTCCTATAATAATCGCATGCGGGAAGATGGCAAAGGTAAAAACCTTAAACTCAAGCATAGGATGTTTCAGACGTAACTGTCTTGTTATGAACAATACGAGCGCGAGCCCGCCAATCCCTAATGTGACTAGTGTAACCGGGCTAAACCACCCGTAATTACCGGCACTGGTGAACCCGTACAGGAGTCCCCCGAAGCCAAAACTGGAAAGAATAATGGAAAGGACATCGACTTTTGGTTTGGAAACTTCGGTTACATTTTTTAGGGCAAGGAACGCTACTAAAATATCAATTAACGCGATTGGCAATATAATAAAGAATAAAACTCGCCAGGAATAATGGGACGTAACCCATCCAGACAATGCAGGACCAATCGCCGGGGCAAAGGAAATCACCAGACCTACCAATCCCATGGCGGATCCACGTCGATTTACCGGAAAGATCATTAAAAATACCGTCTGCATCAGTGGCAGCATCACACCTGCACCAGCCGACTGTATGACCCTACCCAGCAGAAGCATTTCAAAATTTGGGGCAATTCCGCTTACCAAGGTACCAATAGCGAAGACGCTCATTGCCGTAATAAACAGCTGCCTTGTCGTAAATCGTTCTATTAAAAACGCACTAATAGGAATCATGATTCCATTCACCAGCATAAAAATCGTCGTCAGCCATTGGGCACTATTGGCGGTGATGTCCATTTCGCTCATGATCGGCGGTATGGCTGTAATCATTAATGTTTGGTTAAGAATCGCAATAAAGGTTCCTGCCAATAGCAGTGCGACAATTGGGCCTTGCTTCAAATTAGTATCTGTCATTCATCCATCTCCTTTTTCTGCTGTATGTTCCATATTAAATCTTGAATATCGTTTTGAACAGAGTTTTTACAAAAACGTATTTTAAAGTTTACATGTTTTTCCTTTTCAAGCCAAAGATTCTGCCTTTACAACAGTTGAAAGCCCCCTCAACGTCTGAGGGGGCTTTCTGTTTAATTTTTAGGACAGAATCCGTTTTTCGCCTTCGATTTCCTTGATAGGACCAATATTTTGCGTAAATTCCATCGTCCCTATATTTGTTCCATTTTCATCACGAATTGCAAAGTATCGAATTAACACATACTTATCGCGAGCTTTGATCCAGAAATCCTCGCTATCCTTTCTGCCAGCTTTAAAATCTGCCAACAGGTCCTCGACAACATGGACACTTCTTGGCGGATGGCAATTTTGCACTGTGCGGCCGATGATGGCTTTAGTGCGGGCAAAGATGCGCTCCTTGCCATGCGAGAAATAGCGAACGACATCATCCTGGTCAATGAATGTGACGTCAACCGGCAAATGGTTGAGAAGCAGTTCCAGTTATTTTAAAGACAGAATTCCTGTTTCCATTTTTATAAAACCTTCAGAAATCGTCTTCTCATCCAGCACTTTTCGTTCCGGCTTCCACTCGGCGGCAGGCCCTGTTAAACAGAAACCAATTTCATCACTCTCATGGGCAATTTTGACCCATTCGTCCTCTGTGAAATTTTTTAATGCCATCGGGAACAGAATGTTCTCTTCTCGATAAATCATCGCGGTTACTTCTTCAATAATCCAGTTAAGGACGTCGATCATTGCCTTTTTATCACCATTGTAATTGGCTAATTTACTTCGGGCATCTTTAATTGCGTCGACAATGAAATCATCGATTCGCCACATATTATTGGTCGGACCGTAGATGCCATACTTCTCCAAATACGGGAAAATCAAATTTTCCTTGCGGCTGAAGTGTTTTTGAATATCCATCAAAAGATTGATATCCTCTATAAGGCTGAAAATAGTATCGGTCGAATCCTCTTTTTCAAACTGCCAAAGATGAACTTGGAGCTGCGTTTTCACAAGCTTATCGAGTTCCCGATTTTCCAATTTAAATGTATGAACAGGATGGCCAGGCTGATCCTCAGGCTTCTGGAGCCGTTCCTCGTCTGCAATTCTGCCCCTGAAAATATCAGTGTGTTGCGTATAAAGCCTCATTAATTCATCCGCCGGCATGATACCCTCATTGACAAATTCAAGCTGAAGCTCGGAAATCTCGTCAATTGTCACTTTTCCGATAAAAGCATCAAAAATGTGCCTTTACCTCATCCTGGTTTCCTCCGTTATGAAGACCTTTAAAGATTGATTTTAATGTTTCCATTCGCTCTGTATTATTAAAAGTTACTTGTTCACGGTTATTAATAATTTCACTCATCGAATTCTCCTTCACGTCATGATCATAATTGAAAATAATTCTTAATTAAAAAATAGCATTTATTTTTTACCATGTTTGTGATTAAAATCATTCTTAACCAGTGATATATTAACAACTTGTGAACATTAATAACTAAAGGGCAATGATTAGCCAAATCATTGCCCCTTAATAATGATTATTGTTCTAGCAAAAACTTATCAATCACCTTTTGCCCTTTGTCATTCTCCTTATAAACAAAGGTTACCTGGGCGTCTTTTTTGAATGAAGCGATTTGGTTGGCTGCTTCTTCTGATAGCTGGTAAGCTGTTTCTGTCCCGTCTACTTTCAGCTCAACTGTATGCGGGTCGATTTGGCCAATATAAGCACCGGATGCTTTAGTTAAAGACTTTTCAACTGTAATATGCCTCGATACTTTTGCCTCTTCCTCTTTTGCTGTTAAGAAAACTTCCAAAATATATTTCCCGTTATATACATCTTCGATAATAAACTCTTTGGAAAATTCTTCATCCTTTCCGAGGGTTACCTCCTCCAGTGCTTGAGTGGATACGACTTCATCGGAAAGTTGGCGTAGTTTTTTGCCCTGATCGTCATATAAAATGAAATCTACTTTTAAACCATTGGTAAAGCTAAGGTTTTGTGTTTCCCCCGAGGTGTTTTTTACAAGGTAATTGACTTTAATAGAATTGTTCTCCTCAATTGTTTCAAAGGTAGAACTAACTTTGGCCGTAACTTCACTCTTCTTCGGTGCCTCCGCTTTTGCTCCGCTCCTATTTTCATTTGTATTTGAAGCTGTCCCGCAACCGGTTAAAAGTCCAAACACTAAAACAGAACCAGCAGCCCATAACCATTTTTTATTGTTCATTGTTTATTAACCCCTTTTTTGGTTTTTTTTGGTTTCAATCAAATAGTCGCAGAAAAGGGAATAGAGGTTACAAGCAAATAGCAAAAGATCTTTAAGATAAAGAAAAGCTGCCAGGATTGGCAGCCAACTGCTTATAACTCTTTTAAAATGGCAAATAGCTCTTGAAGATGATGGATTTCATAGGTAGGGATTATCTCATTCCGTTCTTTATTGTGACGATTGATCCACACCGATTTGATTCCGGCGCGATTGGCACCGAGAATATCGGTCATCAGGTTGTCCCCTACCATGATGACGTCTTCCTTTTGAAGTCCAATCTGTGACAGCGCATGTTCAAAAATCCCTGGATCCGGCTTGCCCCTGCCATAATCACCGGAGATGACAATATGGTCAAAATAGGGTGCCAGCTCAGGAGTAATCGTTAGTTTTGTGTTTTGCAGATCCGGGGACCCGTTCGTTAATAACAGCAATTGATAGTTTCCTTTCAATGCATCCAAGGTTGCAAACGTTTCTTCATAGACAAATGGACTTTTCCGGCGTTCTTGCGGGAATCGCTCCCCGAGTTCATGGCCAAAATCCGGGTCATCCACACCAAGCGCCTTTAATCCCGCAGTCCAAGCGTCCTTTCGGTAACCAGGCACCAATTCTTTCATTTTTCGGAACTCATCCTGGTCATCGAAGAAATTGCCCCACAGTCCCTCGAACGGATTAATCCCGATCATTTGCGTAAATTCATAAGTTTCATAGGAAGAGTACAGCTTTCTGGCCGATTCCCTCACTTGATCCTCTAACAAATCAGGGTCTAACCCAAACCGTTCTTGCGCCACCCTGCACGTTGCCACAAACGCTTCCTTCACACTCTTTTGATCCCACAACAAGGTGTCGTCCAAATCAAAGAAAATTGCTTTTATCATGGTCAGCCTCACTTTGCTTTTTTTACTAGTTTACCATCTTTTTAAAAAAACCCTAATACATTTCCTGCGCACTTTTGGGGAGGATTTTAATATGAATGAGATGTGCCATTACATTGTGATCGTCCGCAGAGGGATATTCGTAGCCAAAGTGTCCTGCGACATGTGTGGCTGCTTGGCGAAATAACTTGTACATGGCAAGTAGCGATTCCCAAATATTTTCTTCTTCAGCATCTGCATATGTAGAGGTGTATTCTTCCCAATCATCCTGCTCGAGAAAATCTTTTAAGTACTTGCCGAAAGCCCCAATGCTTTTTGAAAAATCGAACCTGATTCCGATTGACCATCCCTACATTTGGTTGAGCACATTCCGGTTAATTTGCTCGAACATGAACTTTACATAAGGAGACAAAATGTCCCTGTTTTAATGGTGGCGGCATCACTTTGTCCTCCGGCATTTGCATCATCATTCTTTCTCCCCTCTCTCTATAAATTGCACAAAAGAAAGAATATTCTAACAAACTTATGTAAGAAAAAACGCTGTATCAATCACAGCGTTTTGTCAATTAAAGGGTTGTGATGATTGGCCCATTCTTAGTCAAAATCATCGTATGTTCGTACTGAGCGACGAAGCTTTTTTCCGTGACATACGTCCAGCCGTCACCTTTTTCAAAAACCTCTTCTTCATCCGTTGAGATGAACGGTTCAAAAGCGATTACCATGCCGTCCTTTAACAGCTCATCGTCCGAAGGCTCATAATAATTGTAAATATACGAAGGTTCTTCGTGAATCGTGCGGCCGATTCCGTGACCGGTCAAATTTGCAATCACCGTAAAGCCGTGATTTCTAGCCGTTTTCACAACCGCTTTACCGAGAGCACTTTTTCTCGAACCAGGTTTTGCTTTTTTGACGCCTTCCTCAAATGCTAATTTCGCTACTTCGCACAGCCTCGTCAATACTTCATCGCCACTTCCAACCACAATCGAGATGCCAGTATCTGCGAAATAGCCATTTTTGGACCCGGACACATCGATGTTCACGAGGTCCCCCTCCTGAATGACCCGGCTGCCTGGAATCCCATGGGCGACTTCTTCATTCACACTAATGCAGGTGTAGCCAGGGAAATCATATTCTCCTTTGGGAGCCGATACTGCTCCTTCTTTTTCAAAAAGCTCTCCCGCAATTTCATCGAGTTCCTTTGTGGTAATCCCCGGTTTGGTACGGCCGACCAATTCATCCCTGATCATTCCGCAAATCCGGCCAATTTCCTTTAATCCGTTAAAATCTGCTTCTGTCTTTGCAATCATGTTTTTTCCCTACTTCTTTCTTTTAATTATATGTACTATATTGTAGCTTTTCTGTTATGAATATTTCAAGGAGAAGCCATCCAGCCTTCGAGACAAACACACAATTCCCCGACGTGAATAATCTAGATAAAAAGTGGTTGGAGGTAATTTTGCATGGAAAAAGAACAAGCCCGAACCGCAAAAACCGCAAGGTCGAGGTGGCAGCTTATTGAAATCATTGGCATATTGTTGGTATTCAGTTCCTTAGTCGTCCTGTTATTTGCGCCAAACTCGCTGTCAAAGCTGTTTGACACGATGATCAAAGAGGTTAAACCCGTTGTCGTTGACATTTTCCTGACAAGCGAGGTCGGCATCGCGATTATTGTAAGCGTTGTCGTTGGCCGTCTGTTGGAACGATTAGGCTTTACAGATGGCTTAATCCGTCTGTTTGTCCCAATTATGAAGTGGTTTAAAATAAACCCATCCGTAATTATCCCAAGCGTTTATAATATCCTCGGCGATATTAATGCCGCCGGAAAAATCTCCTGTCCGATTCTTGTCAAAGCCAATGCGACAAAAGCGGAGCAAAAAATTGCCGTAGCCACCATGATTCAGTCACCCCAATCATTCGCTACTTTTGTGTTGGGCCTCATCGCCTTAACCGCCTTTGGTATCAGAGCCTTTCCACTAGTGATTCTATCGATTTTCATGCCCATCATCGTTGTTCCATTCCTTTTATCCAGAACCATTTATCGGGATACAAAGAAAGTGGACATTGAGGAATTGCCAAGGTTTACGCCGAATACACGATTTTTGAATACCATTTTTTCCTCGGCAAAGGAAGGCGTTGAGCTATTATTCTTGATTATCATTCCTGCTGTAGCCGCTGTATTCTTCTTCATCGGTGCCTTGAAATTTTTTGGACTGTGGGGTCCGATTGAGTCCGGATTGTCATCGGTGCTAACCCTTTTAAGTATCGAGCCCGGGACAGGAATTGTTTCTATTTTGGCTGCACCAACATTAGCTGTTGCTCAGCTTGCTGACCTTGCCAGCACCATCGACCCGCGGTTAATTGTCGGATCCTTTGTCCTCGCCAATTCCGGCCTGCCTTTATCAGTTATCTTCGGGCAAATTCCGGTAACATGGGCGGAGACGTCCAATTTAAATGAACGGGAAGCGCTCGAAGCGGCGATTATTGGCATGGTGCTCCGCTTTATTACCGCTTGTGTGCTTGGCTACTTCCTGACTCCATTTTTGGTGTAATGATGATGAAATATATTATACGCGGCAAGAAAATTGTCACAGTCAGTAAGGTAGGAACGATTATGGATGGGGCAATGGCTGTTGCTAATGGAAAAATTAAAGCTGTCGGAACGTGGGAGGACCTGAGTAAGTTGTTTCCCGATTTTGAAGTAATGGACTGCTCCCAATATATTATTACTCCTGCTTTAGTCGATTGCCACACACATCTGCTTGAATTTGCTCCGACGACGCTTTATCCTGTTACACCGGAAACCCATTTTATTGCGGGCCGGGCGATCTTGTTCCACGCTCTATCATGCGGCATCACCGCGCTCGGGGAACAAATCTGCGGCCATCCGCTCTGCGATTTTTCACTTGGAGACTATCGAAAAATCGCCCAGGACCTGCCGATGGATCTATCCTTCGCCACAACGAGCATTTCGGTCGGCTTTGAAAAATTGGCCCATTTCAGCGCGGTGACCGAGTCTCGCAGCATCGAACAAAAGGAATTAACCAACCCGCTGATTGTTCGCAACATTGCCGAGGCAAGCGATTATCCTGGCGAGAATGTTTTTATTAATGCAACCCCTGCCAATTTCACTGCTGACGAGGTTCCACGAGCAGGGGAAATTGTTTATACACTCGAGGAGTTGAAGAGTATTGTTTTGGTCTATCATCAGCTTGGAAAGCGAATTGGCTGCCATGTTGCGGGAGAAGCGGCGATTGACATGGCCTTGGACGCCGGCTTCGATGTTCTACATCATGCACATGGGATAACCGACGAGCAGATTGAAAGAGCTGCCCGAAGCGGGGTTCACATTGTAGCGACCCCAATGGGCGGCACCCACTTACGGCCGAATTCCCCAGAGGAAATCGTGAAATTTTTCGAAAAAAACATTCCCGTCTCGATTTCAACAGACGCCTACCTCCCGCCTTATCAAGGTGTCCCTTGGCTGACTTTTCAGGACCAAACCCTAAGAGGGCCAGCGGAATTAATGCTGATCTCGGAGCCAGCGATGCTTGCTTTAAAAAATCAAGGCTATGATGAAAATAAAATTCTAGGCCTCTTAACAGATCACCCCGCTGCGATTTTAGGAAAGGCTGATCGGTTCGGTCGTTTAGAACCTGGACTGGAGGCAAACTTTTTAGTAGCTGAAGGGGTCCCCGGGTTAGAAATCATTGACGCCGAAAAAATAAAGAAGGTTTTTTATCGAGGGTTGAAAGTAATCCAACGTCATTAAACTGCCCAGAAGTTTGGGCAGTTTTTCCCGCTTTCTTTACTTATAATAGATTTATAGGGATGGTGATCTCAAATGTCGAAGAAAAAGAAAAAAGCCGCTAAGGTAAGCAGGGAAAAATTCGTCGATTTACATAGGCAACTACGGTTTTTAAAAGAAAACAAGCAAAAGATCAGGGATAATCTTGAGATATATTATAGTAAAAAGCAAGACGAAATTGATATTCTGCAGTATTATAGACCGATTTCCGAAGCTGGTCCTGATGGGTTAAGCTTGTTCTATCAATATAGTGAGTTACTAACAAAGACGCACAAAAATATCATTCCCTATTTTATCAGCAAGGATTTATATTTATATACTTGGGTCGATTTGCATCCGGACGGATCGGTAAAAAGCATTTATAGCGGTGAAAGGAAAAATCCAGAAACTGTGATTCTTGAAGACTATGAATCGATTAGCCAAAAATACGAAAAATTTCAAGAGTTTCTGCGAAAAATAAAGGATTCTGAATTCGAGTCTTTTAAAGAATTGAAATTATATGAGCGGTCGTTGAAATTGAATACCGAGCATATTGTTCCGCAATCGTGGTTCGGGGCGGTGGAGCCGATGAAAGGTGATTTACACCACTTATTTGTGTGTGAACCTGAATGTAATATCTCCCGCTCAAATTTTCCTTATGAAGATTTTAGTTTTTATAATCCTGAATCACCGAACGAACCGATTCATAATTATTGCGGGATTGCCGCAGGCGAGCGGTTTGAGCCTGAGTACGGCAAGGGGGCTGCAGCCAGGGCGATGCTATATTTTCTGCTCCGCTATCCAAAGGCGATAAAAAAATCATTTCGGATAGAAATGGACATTCCCCTTCTGGTTCGCTGGCATCACGAATTCCCGGCAACCCTTCATGAGAAGCACCGGAATCAAGCGATTTATAGGATCCAGGGTAACCGTAATCCGTTTATTGATTTTCCAGATTTAGTAGAGAAAATTTTATTTTCGATTCATTAAAACTAGCACCATCTGCTTGGAAGATGGTGCTAGTTTTCTAAACGTTAATCCTAAAAGACAATTCATTGATGGGTACTGGTGATTTTGTCTTATAGAAGCGCTCTATAAGACAGTTTGGACTCAGACCAAACCTATTTTGTCTAATAGAAGCGTTCTATAAGACACTATCGTTGGTTTTTATTCAAAAGTGTCTTTTATAATATTTCCCTAACCGGTTCGACGGTTATCCCCGCTACTTCGAGGGCAATTCGAATTTGTTTGATCAGTTTCGGCGCCCCGACGGTATCACCATGAATACATACCGTATGAACCTCGACAACACCCTCTTCGCCATCAGGTATAAATACCTTTTTTTCCTCCACCATTCGGACCACCCGCCTGGCCATGTCCTCATAGCTTTGGATAGTCGGCCCTGTCCTCGTCAGGATAATTGACCCATCAACCGTATGTTCGCGGTCCGCATACACTTCATACGCAATCGGGATGCCCATCTCCTCCCCGACATGGGCGACCGCCGAATTATTTAACGCGAAGACAATCATTCTTTCGGAGACACCGGCGATGGCCTCCAAAATCGCCCGGGCGAGTTTTTCATCGCTCATCGCCATCATGTAAAGCGCGCCGTGCGGCTTGCAATGCTGCAGTTCGAGGCCATAACGTTCTGCAAATCCCTTCAAAGCCCCGATTTGGTATACGACGTAATCCTTTACCTCTTCAGGGGTGCAGCTCATGTAGCGACGGCCAAACCCCATTAAGTCCGGAAACCCGGGGTGGGCGCCAATCGCCACGCCGTATTTTTTTGCGAGCTGAACAGTCTGGTTCATCACATACGGGTCACCGCCGTGAAACCCGCAGGCAATATTGGCGGAGGAAATGTACTTCATCATTTCCTCATCATTGCCAATCTGGTAGAGTCCGAAGCTCTCTCCCATATCACAATTCAAATCTACCTTCATATGGCGAAATCACCTCCAAAACCACACTATTTTAATAGGGCAATTTCCTGCCCGGCATCGACAATGTCTTCATTATTCACCAAAAATCCAGCTACGACGCCGGATTCTTCCGCCTTTAACTCGTAAAAGGTTTTCATAATTTCGATCAACCCTACGATGTCTCCTGGATTCACCTGATCCCCTTCCCGAACATATTCCGGCTGATCTGGAGACGGGCGGCGGTAAAAAACACCCGGCAGCGGCGCAATAATCGCTTTGCTCATACAACATCCCTCCTATTAACGAGAAGCAATGTTCTCGGCGATTTTATTTAACACAAGCTGGTTTTCCTTGCGGATTTGCAACGCTTCCTCGAGGCCGACGGAAACGAACTTTACCTTTTCATTTGTCTTGATTTGTCCCATCCTGTTCAGGTCAGTACTGATGACGGTAGCAACGGTCGCATAACCGCCACCGGTAACCGCATCATGCAGGAGCACAATCGGTTCCACGCCATCCGGCACCTGTATCGAGCCAATCGGATACCCTAAATCGGTCACGTTGGACGGGTTGCTTCCGGCGCCAAACGGCTGTTCACGCTCAACGAATTGTAGGCGCTGCCCTTTATGTCGATAGCCGATGCGGTTCGCTTCCGGTGTAACCGTCCATTCGGTCTCAAGAAAGATTCGCTTACTTTCTTCTGTCAGCCGATAGCTGCATAACCCAACGATTACCCGGATTTCATGACTTCTTCCAAAAGTAGGAATAAGCGATTCCTCAATCCTTGTCCCGGCCGCCACCTTCCGTTCATGCAGGTCTCCCGTGGCCAAAACATCGCCTTCTGCCAAAGCCCTTCCTTCAAATCCGCCAATGCCGATCAGCGTATAGGTCGAACGGGAATTCATCACAAGCGGCACATCGATTCCGCCCTCCACCGCCAAATAGATCCGCGCCCCCGATTTAACAAAATCAAACGAAAGAACATCACCCGCTTTTACAGCGAGAGTTTCCCACATTGGCACCGGGACCCCGTTGATTTTTGGCGGAATCAAACCTCCTGTCAAACTGATCTGCGTATCTTTTTCAAATATTAGCTCGGGGCCGATATAAGTAATTTCTAGGACCGCGGCATTGGGATGATTGCCGACAATCATATTCCCGACCCGGAGGGCAAACTGGTCCATTGCACCCGAAGGAGGCATGCCAATTTCATATAATCCGAGTCTCCCCTGGTCCTGAACCGTCGTTTGCAGCCCGGGCTTCAGCACTTTAATCATGGTACAACCTCCTCAACACCATTTCCGAGAAACGCTCCGGATTTTCCAAAACCTCCTGCGGCGTAAACGTAATTTCTTTTTTTCGATAGGTGAAGGTTCCGGCTTCCACTTCTGCGCGCACGGCATCATATTCATCCCTAGTGATGCTGCGGTAGCGGAATATATCGCCCTGCTGCGGGAACACGATTGATTCCTGGAAATCTGGCAATGTTTGTTCCTTTTGGTAAATGGGTGCCGGAGCAATTCCGTACATTTGATAACCGCCAGCCCCTTGAACCGGATAAATGACGGCAAACGCTCCGCCAAAGCCAAAGGTGCGCTCCGGGGTATAGGTCCGCGGCCGGACATATTTCGGCACTTCAATTTGTTTTTCCTGTCTGACGATTTGGAAGCACCACGGCAAGCCAGGCACGAAGCCAATCATTGAGACAAGAAACGGCGCGGCATCAATCGCCCCAATAAACTCCTCCTTGCTGTTGTAGCCATTTATTCTGGCGCTGTATTCGAGGTCCGTCGAATTGGGGTCCTGGTGGCGGTCGCGGAACATCATCACCGCCTCATGTGTCCATGGGTCTTCAAATAAAACCGGGACATCCACAACCCGTGAGGAGATTTCGATGTCCAAATCTTTAATGCTATCTTCAATTTCCCTTAATTCATTAATTAACCGATCAGGATGAAGAACATCAGGATCAACCCGCACCATATAGGAGGCGTTGGCAGGGCAAATATCGATAATGCCCTCAAGATTTCGTTCCTTCAGTTTTCGTGTTATCGCAATTCCTTTAAAATTCGCCTCCAAACTCATCGCTTCCGAGAGCTGGACAAAGACAAACTCGTCCCCGCCGTATTCGTAGCGGGTATGCAATTTGCTCATTTTCTCACCTCTTCCATTTTTATTGCTTCCAAATAAGCCTGAGGTGTGTCGATATCATACACGACCCCTCTGTCCACAGATTCTAGTAAAATACGATTCTTAATCTGTTTCATTAACGGTTTTGCCCCAACATCCCCTTGTAGCGATTGCCAGTTTAGCTTCTCAAAATGCCCAATAAAAACAGGATGACCGGGATGTCTTTGATAGCTGGGCTGGACAACAAACGGTTCATCGGAGGTATCTAGTAGTTTTGCACCAGTTTCGTAGACCTGCTCAAAGGTCCCTGTTTGAATCAGTGGTAAATCAACCAGCATCAGTAGAACGCTGTCATATTTTCCTTCCGCATGTTGCAATCCGCATTTTAACGAAGCGCTAAGCCCCTCTTGAAAATCGTCACATATGATAAAACTTACGCGTTGATCGTGACTCGAAACTTCTTCTAAAATGCGATCGAACTCATGGCCCAGGACAACAATGATCTCCGCAACCGGCAGCCTGGCAAGCTGAGTCATTTGGTGCTCCAACAGCGTCCGGCCTTGCCACTCCAACAGCGGTTTGGGATACTTCATTCTCGACGACCTTCCGGCAGCCAACAGGATTGCGGCAATCATGATTGCTTTTCAGCCAATAAGCGGGTCGGTTTATGAATAAACGCTTTTTCTTTTAAAAAGCCACCCTGGTGGCCATTACGGAATGCGGTGATTTCCGCCATGATGCTTAGGGCAATCTCCTCCGGGGTTTCCGCGCCAATATCGAGACCAATCGGGCTATGCAGTTTTTCCAGCTGCTTGTTTGAAAAAGTGATTCCCTGTTCCTTCAGGTGATTCATGATTTTTGCCCTTCTAATCCGCGGGCCCAATAGGCCTACATAGAGGGCATCCGATTTTAACGCATAGGCCAATGATTCCATATCCCGTTCCAAATGATGGTTCATGATGACACAATAGGTCCGGGTATCGATTTGACCCGTCTCAGTCAACAGGCTGTGGGCGGTAGGAAACCGTTCTGTTGTGTTAAAGGCAGGGCGCGGGTCAATGACTGTTGTGTGAAACCCGAGAGTGCAACCTAAATGGGCCAGCGGAATGGCGTCATGGCCGGCACCAAATAGGAAAAGCTTTGGCGGAGGAATGGTAACATCAAAGAACACGCGGACCTCTTCCCCGGTCTTTTTTGTCAAAAAAATGGTCTCTGATGAAGGTGTTTGCTGCGCCAATTTCTGCGCGGCCATCATCATGGTGCTTTCTTGTAAAATTTCATCAGCCCAGTTGTCGCCAAAAACATTGGCTTCCGTCACCAGCAGCGGCCTCTCCTCGGACTCGAGAAGTTTGCAAACGACAATCGCTTGATTTTTGGCATAAGCATCGGCCATTTGCTGACCCAACCTCGAGGAATCAATCGGCTCAATCAAAATTTCCACTGTGCCCGGGCAGCCCAGCCCGAGCCCCCAGACAAGGTCCTCGTCCAGCTCGTATTTCTTTAGAATCGGGTTCCCCGAGCTGAAAACTTCCTCGGCCGAGGCTGCCACATCGGCCTCTAAACAGCCCCCGGAAATCATCCCGTGGTAATCCCCATTTTGTTCGATGATCATCTTGGCTCCTTCACGTTTATAGGCCGACCCCTGAACCGCGACAACAGTTGCCAACACGCCAGGTTGCCCATTTTGTATCATGCTTGATAAAAGCTCGGTAATTTGCCGGTTCGATAACATTTCGTACACTTCCTTGTATGGGAACTTTCAAGATTAATAGATTTTGGTAAGCATTTTGTAAATTTGGGTTCGAAAATTAACATAATTAGAGCAAAAACCTCTGTTTTCATCCGTAAAGCCTATTAAAATTGGTCATTTTTCGACTGGGGAAAAATATATCTGCGATAATTTGAGATATATCCGCGATAAAACACAATATATCTGCGATTATAGAAATATATCCGCGATAATTTTGATTTATCTGCGATAACCGACGATATTTCTGCGATAGCATTTCTACAGAGAGTTCGGCCGCAATTTTCCCAGACAACCTACAGAACACGAAAAGCAAAAGCCAAACCACAAGTTTCTTAAAAACCTTTCTCGGTGGTTTGGCCTTCTTTGATGTCAGTTCATCCTACCCCAGTACCTTCCGCAAGGCCCGCTCGGTGTACACCTTGCAAAGGTGGGCCCGGTACTCGCTCGAGGCAAATAGGTCTTCGCCCATGTCGCCGTCGGCAGCAGCGAGACTGGCTGCCTGCTTAATATTTTCTAACGTTGCCGGTTTTCCGAACAGAAACTTTTCAGCCTGCTCGGTGCGGAAGGCGCAATCGCCCGCCCCGGTGATTCCGATACGGACATGATTGACAAGGCCCTCCGCCGTTTTACCGCCAACTGCACACACGCCCACCACCGCATATCCGGATGCCGGGTGGAAATATTTTAGATACGTACTTTGCGTCCCGGCAGGAGGAACGGCAAAGGAAATCGCGGTTACGACACTTGTTTCCGGCAACGAGGTGATAAACGGCCCAAGCAAGAACTCCTGAATCGGCACCTTCTCCTCGCCGTCCTCACCCGTCAGGTGGACGACGGCATCCAACGCGAGCGCCACGGCCGGCAAATCGGCCGATGGGTCGGCGTGGGCAATATTGCCGCCGACGGTGCCCTTATTGCGTACCTGCATATCGCCAATTTGCTTGGCCGCTTCCGCCAATACAGGCAAATGAGCTAGCACCGCCGTGTCCTCAGCAACCTCCGCATGGGTGGTCAGCGCCCCAACTACCAGCCTGCTGCCAACAATCCCAACTCCCTTCATCTCATTGACATCGCTAATATCAATCAATGTGCCCGGGTTCGACAACCGAAACTTCATCAATGGGACCAGGCTGTGCCCGCCGGCAATCAGCTTGCCCTCGCCATTGCTATTTTTCAATAATTGGATTGCTTCCGGAATCGATGCCGCCCGTACATAATCAAAGCTAACAGGGATCATTTTACAGCCCTCCCTTTTTGAATCGCCTTCCACACCTTTTCCGGGGTCAGCGGCATTTCCAAATCGACCACGCCATATGGCTTTAGCGCATCCATCACCGCATTGACAACCGCAGACGGTGCAGCGGTCGTTCCTGTCTCGCCTACACCTTTTGCCCCTAAAGGATTAACCGGGCTTGGCGATTCAACGAAACTTGACTCGATCATCGGGAAAAACTTCGCCTTCGGCATCGCATAATCCATGAACGTACCCGATAACAGCTGGCCTTTTTCGGAGTAGACGGTCTGTTCCCATAACGCCTGACCGATGCCCTGCGCCAGACCGCCATGAACCTGGCCCTCGACAATCAGCGGGTTCAGGATACGGCCGACATCATCAACTGAAACATATTTCTTTAGGTCCACGACACCTGTGTCAGGGTCAACCTCAACGACACAAATATGGGCCCCAAATGGATAAACGAAATCCGGCGGATCAAAGAAGCATTGGCCTTCCAAAGCCGGCTCCACACCTGCCGGCAAATTCCAGGCATTGTTCGCCGACCAAGCAATCTCCTTGAATGTACGCTTCTTGTCCGGATCGCCTTTCACCATAAAGGCACCGTCTTCAAATTTCAGTTCCTCAGGCGATACCTCCAGCTCGTGAGCGGCAATTTTAATTGCTTTTTCAATCACGCGGTCGGCGGCAATCGCTAACGCTCCGCCAGCCACCGGTGTGGTCCGGGAGCCATACGTGCCCCAACCCATCGAAATCATATGGGTATCACCGTGGAACAACTCGACATCCTCAATTGGGATGCCAAACTTTTCAGCCACTACCTGGGCAAACGTGGTTCCTTCACCCTGACCATGCGGCGATGCCCCCGTTAATACCGTTACCTTGCCGCTTGGATGGACACGGACCGTACAGTTTTCATAAAGCCCTCCGCCAAAGCCAATAGCCCCAGCCACTGCCGACGGCCCTAGCCCGCACAACTCAACATAAGTGGAGATGCCAATTCCTAGTAAACGGCCGTTTTTACGCGCCTCTTCCTGTTCTTTGCGCAGCCCGGCATAACCTGCCGCTTCCAAGGCCTGTTCGAGTACCTTTTGATAATCGCCGGAGTCATAATTGCAGCCCATTGGATTTGTATACGGGAAAGACCCTTTCTGTACCAGGTTTTTTCGTCGGACTTCGACTGGGTCCATGCCAATTTTTTCGGCAAACAAGCTGACGATTCTTTCAATCTGATAAGAAGCTTCTGGTTTTCCGGCGCCGCGATAAGCGTCAGTTGGCGTCGTGTTGGTATAGACACCAATCGTTTCCGCCTGGGCATATGGAATCGTGTAAGCCCCTGTCACCATCAACCCGAAATCAATTGTTGGTACCCCGGCCCCCATCGTCGATAAATAAGCGCCAAGACTGGCTACATTGCGGGTGCGAATCGCGAGAATCTTTCCATCCTTTGTCCCCGCAAGTTCAGTGGTTATCACTTGGTCACGGGCATGGCTGGTCGCGAGGAAATGCTCCTGGCGATCCTCAATCCATTTCACCGGCTGCTTTAAGTCCATTGCCGCAAAAGCCGCCAACGCCTCCTCGGTATAAACAGCAATTTTCGCTCCGAAGCCGCCGCCGACATCCGGAGCAATAATCCGCAATTTTGTTTCGGATATCCCTAATGCCTCAGAATACTGCAACCGATGAATATGCGGATTCTGCGAGGTGCACCATAGCGTCAATTCGCCACTGCCTGGGTTATATTGCGCCACTGCTCCCCGGGTTTCCATTGGGTTGGCCGCAACGCGCTGCTCATAGAAACGCTGCTTGACCACGACTTCGGCATTGGCGAACACTTCCTCAGGCACTTCGCCTGCCTTCCATGTAAAAGCTACATTACCCGGTACATCATTGTAAATCACCGGGGCCGATCCCTCGATGGCCGCCTCCTGATGAACGACCGCCGGAAGCTCTTCGTACACTACATCGATTAAATCTAAGGCATCAGAAGCTAAGTACCTGCTTTCAGCGATGACTACAGCCACCGCTTCTCCGGTATAATTGACCTTATCCACCGCAAGCGGAACGCGGTCCTTGGCGATTAAGTCACAGCCCGGCACCAGCCAAATCGAGCGGATCGGCTTGATTTTATCTTGTACATCCTTGCCGGTATAAACGGCGACCACGCCAGGAAGCTTCAAGGCAGCATCCACGGATATCCTTTTGATACGGGCATGTGCATGCTGACTTCGTTTGACCGCCATATACAGCATCCCGGTTAATTTAATGTCATCAGTGAACTGCCCGTTTCCGGTAATCAACTTTGGGTCTTCTTTTCGCTTCAGCGGCTTGCCGACGACCTTTGTCATACGCTTCCCCCCTCTGCCGGTACGACTTGTGATTGTTGCTGGGAGTTTCGAATCGTTTCCGCCGCCTGTTGAACCGCTTTGACAATAAACTGGTATCCGGTGCAGCGGCAAATCACTCCGTCAAGGGCATCTCTTATTTCCGCCTCGGACGGATTTAGATTATCCTGCAGCAGACCGTTGACGGCCATCATGATCCCTGGCGTACAAAACCCGCATTGCAGCCCGTGTTTTTCCCAAAATCCCGCCTGAATCGGATGAAGCTGATCAACCGTGCCCAGTCCTTCCACAGTTTGAATCTCAGCTCCGTCTGCCTGAACGGCCAGTACGGTACAGGATTTCACGGCTTTGCCGTCCATCATCACTGTGCAGGCGCCGCATTGGCTCGTGTCACATCCGATGTGCGTCCCGGTTAAGTTGAACTCATCGCGCAGTAAATGGACAAGCAACAGTCGTGGTTCAACCTCTGCCCGCTTGACTCTCCCATTTACTTTCACTTCGACATTCCATTTTTTCGTCACCCCATCTACCTCCTTTTTCAAAAATAAAGCGCTTTCGAAACTGGTTAGATTTCATTCTGCATTTCTTTTTCCGCAGCCTTGAAAAATTGCCCAAGAATGACTTTCGCTACACCTACCATCACACGTTGCCCCACTGAGGCAAGCACACCCGTCACTTCAATTTCGGCGACACAGGTTATCTTTGTACCCCCTTCTGCTTCCTCTGCCTCTTCAAGAATCATGTCCGCTACAGCATCAATCTCCCCAGGCTTGCCTTTCCCTTTCACCAACAGCCGATAATAGGTAGGCGGGATTTGATCTACCTGCTGGACTTCTGCGGAAAACAGACCCTTGACCGGGCCCGTATTCAGCCCCAGTTCGGCAGCATAGATACCGCTAGGCATTTCTTCAAATGTCTGGCAGCCTGGAAGAGAACTTCTAAGAACCCTGTCATCCTGTATGTACCGCCATACAGTGTCCTTTGGTAAGTCGAAGGTATAGCTGTATTCAATTCTCAACTTTTCCCCTCCTTTGAATGACTGTTTTGGTGTTTTTTATAGAAAATAGCCAAAATTGGTACACTTATCCTATTCTTACGAGCCGTTGTACCCTATTATTCTAAGAATTTTAAATTAATCGGCGATAATAGAAAAAAGGATAATCGACTTGCGATTATCCTTGATTTGTACTTATTTTTGTTTTCTTTGAACATATTCTTTAAATGAATCGTTTATAAGCGAAGATGTGCCAAAAGCTGCAGGTTTTGAATAAACTGGTGGCCAAACAGCAAAATCCTTTTTCATCCTATGGCGTGCCCCTTCTTCGTTCAAAACTTACCCATTCATAAACCCGGTAAAGCAGGAAAAATGGGACGAAAATCAGGATACAGCCGATGACAAATGGGTCCGTCCCCACCAGCATGGCCCGCATCAGGCCATTCATATTAAATAGGTAATCTATGACCAATAATGTCGACAGCATTGACCAAAAGACGGTTTTGGAAGTCCCGAACAGTCCATCTACGATATTCCTCAGAACGTGAATGTTTAAAATATAAGAAAAAGTCAAACCCTTCGCCTTGGCCAATTCCACATAATACTTCTCCAATTCTTCTTCAATGTGATGGATGATTACCTTTGTGATGTAAAAGCTGATCGGCACACTTAAACAAATGACAGGGAGCAGAATCGCTTTTTCCCGCACCGATACGACAGTCGCCAGCTTAATCCCTGTATTTTTATAAATGACAATAACGGCCAGCTGCAGCAACAGGATTAACATCAAGTCAGGGATGGCCTCAGCGATTTCAAGAATATTTTTGATTCTTTTCATTCTCTTTTTAAAAAAGAAAAACGCCAGATAGGATAGAAAAAATGCGATGGAACAGGCGGCCAGAATCCCTAATCCCAGTATTTTCATAGATTCTATGTATTTATCAAATATCGTTGGAAAAATTGGGTTTGTCCCATCTATTGTCAATGGAGTGAATTCAACCAACCTTTTATTAAACTCGATAATGGCTTGAAAGTACTCGGATGGGTTAAACGTTAAATTTTTAAAAAGGATTGGAAAAACACCTATTAAGATCAGCACTTCAACTGCAATGACGCATTGCAAGATCAAAGTAATCATCTTCCCTAAAAAACGAACAGCCTTCATATGTACCCCTTTCTACCATCATATTATGGAAGTTTTACAATAATTAGGTAAAACAGCATTTCTATTATACATATTTTTATATTTTTTGGCGATTATTAACTAAAAAAAGTGTTTGGGGATTGAACCAGCCAAACACTCATTTTTGAAATATTATTTTTCGAATGCTTTCCTTAATGCTTCTCCGGCTTTTTCCAAGGCAACTTTACCTTGGGCAATAACGGCTGACATGCTGACAAAACCATGAATTGTCCCATGATAGCGGATTGTTTCCACTTCTACACCTGCTTTAGCGAGTTTCTTTGCGTATGATTCGCCTTCATCCCGTAATGGGTCGTACTCAGCAGTAATGACTAATGCTGGAGGCAAGCCTTGGAAATCTTCATAAAGCATGGGTGATACAAGCGGGTTCTGTTTGTCTTCTTCACCGTTCAGGTAGCAGTCACGGAACCATTCCATCGTGCCTTTCTCAAGGAAATAGCCCTGTGCATTCTCAACCATTGAAGGGGTTGGCTCTCCGCCTATATTCGTGCTTGGATAAATCAGACACTGGAAACAGATAGAAGGTGAGTTTTTGTCTTTTGCAAGATTGGTTACAACAGCGGCGAGATTCCCTCCGGCACTATCACCGCCAACGGCAATTCGGTTACGGTCCACTTGGAAATCTTCTGCATGGTCATACACATATTGAACGGCGGCATAAGAGTCCTCAACTGCGGCAGGAAATTTATGTTCAGGAGCTAGGCGGTAGTCGACGGAAATGGTCACGCAGTTGGCGTAGTTGGTTAAAGCGCGGCAGATTTCGTCATGAGTGTCCAGATTGCCGATTACCCAGCCGCCGCCATGATAGAAAACTAAAGCTGGGTTTACCGGTTTTAGTCCTTTAGGGTAATAAACACGAACAGGGATGTCCGTTGCCGGTCCAGGAATCGTCCGATTCTCCACCTTCCCTACTTCTTCAAGAGCACCCTTCGGCAATACAAATGCCTGTCTTGCCATTTCCGGTGATAAAGTTTCCATTGGAGGAGCACCGGCAGCAGCCATTTGGTCTAATACAAATTTCGTTTGTGGATCAAGTGACATCTCTTCGCCTTCCTTCTATCGAAATTTAGATACATATATAAATTTCGATAGAAGCCAATTTTTTCCTGCCACAAACCTTATAATCGACCTTACTTCTTCAAAAATAGAAATTATTTACGTTAACGGAATAAAAAAGTTCCCGATCTTCTGCAGATATTGCTATCCGTCCATTTTTATGAGGATTTTATTAAATTTATTCAAAACTGGCTACTTCAGTCTCTTTTACTTTTTTTAGAACAAGTTTTCTAAGTCTTTTCAAAGACCTTGTTGTGTCAAACCAGACGAAAAACCATGTAAGCCAGTCCCCAGAGAATCTACTTTTTTTTGTATCAAGGTTGAAACGGGAAATCATCCTGGTCCCATTCTCAATCTCCTGAAACATCCAGGTTCCACCTCCGGTCGGAATAATCGCCGGCTTTACTTGTTCAATCCGAAGTATCGATTGTTTCGGAGGGTTAAACAAGATAAATCTTGCTTTCCCAACGGGTCGAAAGAAGAACACACGAAATTTAATCGTTACTTCCGCGCCATTTTCTTGCGGACCATGAACCTGATAATTGGCAATTCTCACGTCCCATGAAGGCCTTAATTCCGGATTTTGGGCTATTTTCCAGACGAGTTCTATTGGTGCCGGAATATCGACCGTGAATTCGAATTTCATTGCCTTTCCCCCTATTTGGTTCAATTCTAAAAATTCGCCTTTTTCCTTTGTTCGATTTAAACTAAAATTATCCAATTAGAATGGAGGTAGTGATTATGCAGAAAATTAAAGTTGGCATTATTGGTACCGGGTTCGGCGCAAAGGTGCATGCGCCAATGATGAAGTTTCACGAAGGCTTTGAAGTTGCTGCGATTGCAAGTGTATCAAGAGGCAATGTGGAAAATGCAAAAACTGTAAGTGGAGTAGAAAACATCTATACTGATTGGAAGCAAATGCTCCAGCAAGAATCGCTTGACCTTGTTGTGGTGGCCTCTGCTATTCATTTACATAAGGATATGGTGTTGGCGGCTTACGAGAAGGGATTGCATGTCGTTTGTGAAAAACCTATGGCACTAAGTACGGAAGAAACGGTCCTGATGTTGGCTGCTCGAGAAAATGCCGGGAAACTCGGTCTGATCAACCATGAATTTCGATTTCTGCCGGCCCGCCAAAAAGTGAAGGAAATTTTGGATGGCAGCAGTCTTGGAAAAGTTTTGCATGTCCGTTACCTTTGTACGTTCCAGAATTATCTCTCACTTATGGCAAACCCTCGCGGCTGGCTCGCCAAGGAAGAAACGGGCGGCGGGATGCTCGGTGCCCTGGGCTCGCATATGACTGACTCCCTTCATTGGTGGTTTGAAAGCCGGTTCTCTGAAGTTTTTGCCAATCTTCCCATTCATGTCCCGACCCAAATCTCAGAGGATGGGACAGTCGAACACCGCACTGCCGATGATGCTTACCAAGTGATAGGCAAGCTTGAAAACGGGACCACCGTCACAATGGAGCTTGTTTCAGCTACGCGCCAAACTGCCAATACATGGCGATTGGAGATCTTTGGTACTAATGGAACACTTGTGATGTTGGACGATTATCAGGTTTTCCTTGCTTCAGGGGATGCCCAGCTCGAAAAAATCGAATTGCTTTCGGATTTAACAGCACCGGAAGATATGCCTGCGGTACCTGCCAGGTATTACAACGGGTTTCATCGTGCCCTTGATGCACTTTATGAAACGGTCACATCTGGAATTAAGCATCCGTACCTTGCTGATTTTCATAATGGTCATGAAACACAAAAGGTATTGGACGCCATCAGATTATCCGCAAAGGAAGGCCGCAAGATTACTATTCTATAAAAATTTTTTGGAACCCTTCGATAAAAGAAGGGTTCCTTTTGCTTTAAAGATGCTTTAGTTTCTCGGGGTTCCTAACTACGTATATTTCTTGGATTTGATCATTAAGAACATGAAAGCTAATCACTGACATTACATTGTCTAACCCTACAGCCACCACTCCAGTCTGGCCATTTATTTGTATTATTTGAACTTGGGCCGTTTTATCCCTGCTTGAGTTAAGCTGTTTTGTCAGGCTTTCGATGAAGCGAACCACAAATTCCCTCGAGTGGATTGGCCGAATGGCAGCATACGTCTTTCCGCCGCCATCCGAGTATAGGATAACATCCTCAGACAGCAGATGTTCCAATCGGCTGGCATTTCCGTCAAAAATTGCTGAAAGGAAACTGCCGATAATCTCCTCTTTTCTGTCATGATTTGCCTTGATTTCTTCCCCTCCCAATCCAGGAAGCTTCTTTTTCACGCGGCTGTAAATCTTTCTGCAGGTGGTTTCCGTTCGCCCAACAATCTCCGCGACAGCCTGGTACTCATATTCAAGTACTTCTCTTAAAATAAAAACAGCCCGCTCAATTGGTGTTAATTTTTCAAACAGCAGCAGTGCCGCAAAGGAAACCAGTTCTCCTTTCACAACTTCGCCATACGGATCATTTTCCTGAACGAGGAGCGGTTCCGGAAGCCATGGCCCGATATAGACCTCACGCTTTTTCCTTGCTGATTTAAGATAATCTAGACAGGCGTTGGTGACCATTTTACATAGATAGGCTTTTTTATTGTCAATTTTGGCCAAATCTACTTCACCTGCACGGAGAAACACATCTTGAATGATATCCTCGGCATCGGATACGGTGCCCAGCATCCGATAGGCGATCGAAAACAGCAATGATTTATACTCTTGATAAAGTTCATCCAATACCATTCAGCTTCCCCCTAATGAAACAAACTGGCCATATTCCATGTATATTCCCGTACCTTCGCCCCGAGTCGTCCAGAGAGCACAAAATCGATTCCCCACTTTTGCGCCCAAACGAACCCATCTTCCAGGCCCAGTCCAATACAATTCAAGTCTGGGTACGTTTTGTGGGGCTCCGATCCAGTACCCTCCAGATCGGCTTTGATGATTTTTGCCAGTCTGCCTGCCTGGTTAATGGCTTCCTTGCAGCTCATTCCGGCCACTCTCCCGTCCAGGGGATCCACCACATGAACACAGTCGCCAATGGCATAAATAGTTTTCGAGTTTTTAATGCGGTACCAGGAATCGGTCAATAGTTTGCCATTTTCATGCAGCGGCATAGAAAATCTTGTTAGGCTCGGGTGTGGTTTAAGACCTACCGTCCAAATACAATAGTCTGCATCCAATTGAGAACCATTATTAAACGTAATCATTCCTTTTTTGAAACCATCAGCCTTTACCTGATGAAGGACGGTTACCCCCAGTTTGTTTAGCCTCTTTTCAAGTTGGTAACCAACCTTTTCTGGAATATCTGAGAGCAGGCGATCCTTGTTATCTATTAATATAACTTCCACTCCGGATGGGTCCTTTCCTGCTGCTAGCGCTTCTTTCTTTAACCACGAAACAATCTCAGCCGATGTTTCAATTCCGGTAATTCCACCGCCAACAACGGCAACCCTTACTTTTTCATCTCCCGATTGGATTCTAGTTAGCAGGTCCTGTCTGATTTGCTTTGCAGCCTCCATACTGTCGAGCGTCACCCCGCCAAGTGACGGATTCACTTTTCGAGCTACACTTCCGAGCGCAAGGATTAGGCAGCTAAAGGGCACCTCTTGAATGTTCCCAGTTGGGCCGATGAGTTCAATCAAAGACCGATCTTGGTCAATTGCGGTTAATTCGCCTTGGATAAATTGAATTCCGTCTCCGCAATATTTAGTTAACCGAACTTTTAGACTATGAATACGATCTTCCACAATTCCCTTAAACAACTTCACCTTTTTAAAATGATAATTATTTATATCCACCAAAATGATATCCAAATCCTTCATTAACCGTGGTGAAAACAACTTTCGCAAATGATGAATCAGATTAATTCCAGCATAGCCTCCGCCAACCACCACAATCGTTTCCTTTTCATTCATTAAGATCCACTCCCTCTATAAATGTTGATTTATCAACGGTTTGAGCCGCTGGTGGGGTGTCAAAAAAATATTTTTCGACACGCTTCCTAACAATATTTTTATATTATGTGAAACTATTCCATCATATGGGTACGCT
>NZ_JAMBOX010000030.1 GCF_023715785.1 Neobacillus niacini | reverse complement strand
ATATCTAACCAAACCAACAAGCGAAGAAGCGACAAATAGCTTCTCTTCTTAGAGTTGGTCAAAAATGGATCGAAACCTAGGGGTGGAGCTGGGGCCTTGACAGTTTCGTTCATATCAGGAGGCTCCCCGAACCGCCCGCGGAAAGCGAGAACCGGCTAATTGGCCGGTTCTTTTTTAGTACCCTTTTACGTTTACCGCTGCCCTTTTTTGGCTATGGTGGAAATGTAAAGGAGTGGTTATGTTGCGGAAGAAATATCAATTATGTTTAAGCTTGTTGCTGGGAATGGCCTTCATTATGGCCGGGTGCGGCACACTATTTTCTAACGAATTAATTGCCAACCGTTATGCTGATGCCCTGTTAACGAAAAATAATGAAATTCAATTTCGGTTTCGGATTAACAATGAAAATCTCGATAGCCGCGATTTATACAAAGTGAAAGTCACCATCCATGATGAACGTCTGGCATCGGCGATTGGCAAACGGGAAATTGTCTATGGAGAGGAGCAAGTATTAAACGGAGAATATCTTGATGTAAAAGGGACAAAAGAGAAAATTATTTTCATGGACCCAATTCCGTTACTGGAGGATTTACATATTCATGAAATTGAAAAAATGATTGAACAAAAAAATGCCGTCTCCATAGAAGTATTTAATAATAAAGAGGTATTTGGGCGTGCTTACTTAACCAACTTCTCTTCCGAACTTTAAACCTGGGCCAGTCGTGGTTCCAGGCTTTTTTTTACAAAATCGTAAAATACAGTGCTAAAATGTTAATAGGACATTAAAGGAGGTCATAAAATTGCGAACTTCAGAAACAACAGTAATCGGTTTTATTGGTACCGGTGTAATGGGAAAAAGTATGGCCGGGCATTTATTGAAGGCTGGTTATCCTGTAGTTGTCTATTCAAGAACAAAAGAAAAGGCTGCTGAACTTTTGGATCAGGGAGCAGAATGGGCGGAAACGCCAAGGGAACTTGCCGGGAAGGCAAACGTCGTCTTTACAATGGTCGGTTACCCCGCTGATGTAGAGGAAGTATACCTTGGGGGAAAAGGGTTAATTCAAAATGGAAAATCGGGCAGCTATTTTGTTGATATGACAACTTCTTCGCCATCTCTCGCAGTAAAAATGTATCGACTGGCCAAGGAAAAAGGAATCCATGTGCTTGATGCGCCCGTTTCTGGCGGAGATATCGGGGCCAGGGAAGCGAAACTGTCTATCATGGCCGGCGGTGACCGCGAAGCATTTGATGCCGTTCTTCCGCTCCTAAAGCATCTGGGAACAAATATTGTCTACCAAGGCAATGCAGGTGCCGGGCAGCATACAAAAATGTGCAATCAAATTGCGATTGCCTCCAATATGATCGGCGTGTGCGAGGCCATCATATATGCTGAAAAGGCCGGATTAAATCCTGAAACTGTTTTAAAAAGTATTACAACCGGGGCGGCAGGCAGCTGGTCTTTGAGCAATTTGGCTCCAAGAATGCTCCAGGGTAATTTTGAACCCGGATTTTACATAAAGCATTTTATAAAAGACATGAAAATTGCCTTGGACGAAGCAGAGCAAATGGGCATGGAAGTGCCGGGGCTGGCCTTGGCGAAATCCCTCTATGAGAAATTGGCCCAACAGGGTGAAGAAAATAACGGCACACAGGCACTTTATAAATATTGGAAAAGCTGAGTCCATTCCGCCACAAACTGGCAGGCATATATTCCTCTTATCTACTTGAAACTATCAGGGAAACTTAAATAGGAGGAGTGTTTATGGCGAAGCGAAATAAGAAAAACGACCCCCAGCAAAAAAACAAAAAAGGGTTTGATTCTGCTGTAATCGATTCGGAATTCTCCCATGAATTTGGTTCTGCAGATACCAATAAAATACATCACGACAAGGCCAAAAAAGTTAAAGCGGCCAAAAATAACGGAAAATATAAAGGAATGAACCCTTAAATTAAAAACCTCGCTGTGATCAGCGAGGTTTTCTGCTTTTTTCCAGGAAATGTTCAATCCTGTCAAGCCCCATTGCCAAGATGTCCATCGAGCAGGCAAATGATAACCGGAAATACCCTTCGCCATACTCTGAAAAGGCACTGCCCGGGACCACAGCAACCTTCGCTTCGTGTACGAGCTTAAGCGCGAAATCAAAGCTGTTTAAAGGAATGCTGGCTGGAATTGGAACAAAGAAATAAAAAGCACCGTCGGGCTTCACAACATCAAAACCCATTGTCTGGAGCCGCTGGTAAACATAATCCCTTCTTGCCTCATAGTCTTTTTTCATCGCTACACCATCATCCATGCCTGCTGTTAGTGCTTCATATGCGGCCTTTTGAGCAATTGAATTGGCACATGAGACATTATATTGGTGCACCTTTAATATGTGTTTAGCAATAGCTTCCGGTGCAAACAGAAGGCCGATTCTCCAGCCGGTCATCGAGTGGGATTTGGAAAGCCCGTTAATGATAATTGTTTTTTCTTTTAGAAAACTAGCTATGGATGTATGAAACCCTTTATAGGTTAACTCGCTATAAATCTCATCTGCGACTACAAAAATGTCTTTATCCATTAAATAACCGGCTATTTCTTCAAGCTCGGACCGTGTTAAACTGACCCCGGTAGGGTTTGATGGATAAGGCAGGACAATACATCGGGTTTTTTCGGTGATATAAGGTTTAATCATATCCAAGGTAAAACGAAATTGATTTTTCCGAATATCAACATGTATTGGAACACCGCCCATCATTCGAATGATCGGTTCATATCCCGGATATATCGGTCCAGGCAGGAGAACCTCCGTACCTTCAGTTAAAATGGTCCGAAATGTTATATCAATTGCTTCACTTGCTCCCACTGTGACAATAACTTCGGATTCCGGCTGATAATTCAAACCATACTTTTTAGCTACAAACTCACAAGCCGCTTTCCTTAATTCAAGTGTCCCTGCATTATGAGTATAGGAAGTGAAGTCCGCATCAATTGCGGTGATGCCAGCAAGTTTTACATGTTCCGGGGTTGGAAAATCAGGTTGTCCAATTGTAAGTGAAATTAAATCTTCTACATGTGCGACCATATTAAAAAACTTTCTAATCCCCGAAATTTCAATAGATTTAACCCGTTGATTAAGAAGATGCTCCAATAAGACCCATCCTTTCATCTGCATTTTCTACAAAAAGACTATATTGTTGATTATAGTCGATGGCCAATAAAAGTTTCTACTTTTAAAAATAGAGTAATTGTAAAAAGCCAGGTTGAGTGCCTGGCTTTTTACAATGGCATTAGGAATATCGCTCGCCCAATTTTTTGAAGATCGGTTTTTGATAGGGCTGATGGTTTCTTCGTTGATTATTGGGCGGAGCCCCTCCTTCGGTTATCCCCGTATAGGATTGCAGTAAAGCTTTGGCAGCATGAAGGGAAAGTGAGGCTTTAGGATTTCTGAAATGGCCATCCAATTTGCCCAAGTGAGGAAGATTCTCAAAATCGGTTTTCGTTGGTGGAATGTGAAAAAGGTAATCTCCGCATTTTACCAACACATCTGATTGCTGCTGGCTGTTCCTGGGGTTTTGCGAAAAATGCAAGCCGATTTTTTCAGCTTTTCCTTCTTCAATCAATTTTTTTAAAGATTCCTGTTTTAACCTGTACAGATATTTGGGATTTGTTGCTGTCTTTGCGTGCCGATTGACGATGAAGACAGCTTGTCCGAGGTTTTCGATGGTCAGACTAATCTTTTTAAGGGGATAGTTTTGGTCGGAATTCAAAATAGGTTCTCCTTTCAATCTTTTAAAGACAATTTTATTATACCTTTTTTTTAGTAAAATAGAAATAATCGCTAAGTTTTTATTTCGTGCAGGCTCAAGGCATTTGGCTTTAGGAGCTTAATTTGCTGATAACGTAAATACCGAAAGTTCCGGCTTGGAGAAAAAACGGAAGGGGAGTCCTGTCGTCCCAATTCCACGATTGACATATAAAATAAGCCCGTTTTCACCGCCAATGGCATATAGCCCTTCTTGATAAATTTTTGCAAATGGAGGCAGAACCAGCGCTCCGGCAAAAGGAATCTTTACTTGTCCCCCGTGGCTGTGTCCGCTCAGCTGCCATTGAACCGGATAGCTGATGGCTGTTTCTGCAAAATCTGGCTCATGCGATAGAAGAATGCAGAATTGCTTTTCCGGAACATGCTTTAATGCAGATGCCAAATCAGGTTTTCCTAGCATTAAATCATCAATGCCTGCAATGAAAATTCTGCTGTTATCGGGTAATTTAATAAAATCGGCACTATTTATTAATAGCTTAAAGCCAGCAGCCTCCATAATTCCCCTATAAATTTCTGTCCCATAACCTCCGTGATCATGATTTCCGTAAATGCAGTATTTGCCCAGTGGTGCTTGCAGCTTTTGCAAAATGCCAGTCAATTTGTTGATTTCTCTATATTTATTCGGTTCGTCCATTAAATCTCCAGTGAAAAAAATTAAATCAGGCTTCTCAGCGTTAATTTTGTCAATCAATTTTTCTAGTTGATTAAGGTTGTATTGAAAACCCAAATGTGTATCGCTAAATTGAATAATCTTCTTGCCGTGAAACCCCGCCGGGATTAAGGGATGACTGATATCAAGACGGGTAATTCCCAGTAATGCCGGTTCGATCCGATTGCCATAAACATATCCTCCGGCGCCTAAGCCAAGAACGGCAAGGAAAGAACCTGCCAACCGTTTTAAAAAAGTTCTCCGTGTTTGTGGTTTCATCATATCTTCTACCAACCTATTTTTAATAAATGAATACCCTTTGTATTTTCAAGAAAAACGTCGCATAATGCAAGTAAACAAGCTTTATTAAGTTTTTATTCAGCGAAAATAAATAAATGCCAAATAATCGTTTCGAATACACTGCTTTTCAACAGGCTGACTTTAGGGTCAATTGTTTCTCTTTCCTTTATCATGGTATTCTACAGGTAGAGCAAGCTCAGGCTTTATGGCCTATGGTATAATGATAAAAATCTATTTGGGAGGTACTTGGATGGATGCTTTGGAAATCCTTTCGAATCTGACCAATGTTTTCCCGTATTTCCAGCCGATTTTTAGTGCCGATGAACAACGAATTATCGCCTATGAGGTATTGGGCAGGTATAAAACAGAGGAAGAGGTCATCAGTCTCGGGCCTTTTTTTCATGATGACCAAATTCCCGATGAGTATAAATTTGAAGTCGATCTATTGTTAGTGCAAAAATCGTTGGAAAAGGCATTGGAACTGGATGAAACCATTAGCATTTTTTTGAACCGAAATGCTGAATTGCTCATGTATAGCGATGGAGAACCTTTTCTGGAGGAGTTGCTCGCCTTTGAAAAAAAAGGATTGCGATTAGACCGAATTGTCCTTGAAATCTCCGAACAACACTATAAAGGGGACATTGGCCAACTCGATAATTTGCTTCAGTATTATCGTACCTATGGAATCAAAATTGCGATATCCAGTCTTGATAGTGAAAGTCCTTTTTTTGAAAGAATTGCCCAACTTGATCCGGATATTTTAAAAATTAATTTGGAAGCCTTAAAATCGACAGCAACGGGTACCAATTTCAATGATATGTTGTTTTCGCTTTCTGTTTTGGCTAGAAAAATTGGCGCCACGCTCCTATTTGAAAACATCGAAATGAGTTATCAACTACAGTTCGCCTGGAGAAATGGCGGCCGTTATTATCAGGGCTACTATTTGCATCCGCCGGCTGCCGAGTTTATTGAACCGGATTTTTTAAAGCATCGTTTGAAGGAAAAGTTTCATGATTTTATATCCTACGAAAAAAGGAAATTGGAGGCAGTATTTACGACGACGGAGTATTTCCATGCCAAAGTGCAGGATATCATTATGAAAAATAAAAAGCTTGTACTTGAGGAGCTGCTGCATATACTTGGCAAAGAAATGGATCAAGTAGCGTTCCGTATTTATGTATGCGATGAAAATGGATTTCAGAAATCGGCCAATCTGTTCAGGGACAAGGGCTGCTGGACTACACAACCGGAATATTTAAATAAAAATTGGAGCTGGCGGCCTTATTTTTTGGAGAACATCATCAAGATGAGGAATGAGCGCAAAGGCATTCTATCTGACTTGTATTGCGACATTGAAACCGGTGAAACGATACGGACATTTTCATATCCGATGAATGACAACGATTATTTATTTATTGATATTTCCTATCAGTATTTGTTTGAACATGACCAATTACTGTAAGAAAGCACCAGAATAGAAAGCTTCATCGGGTGGCAATTTAATGTTACATGATGATGAAGGAGAATTGGACTCATGAATCTCTTTGAAATGGTTATTGCGGCTTTAATCTTCGGCATTTTGGCGGTGTCGCTCATTTATACTCTTGCACTTGGACGACAGCAAAAAGTGGTGCAAGGTGAGATTGATACCCAAATTGCCAAACCGATTCAAAAAAATGTTTATGTGAAAAATCCGGTTTTTCTCTCTTATGGCATTTTTTTTGCATTGGTTTTATTTATCATCCTATTTATAGCTGTGTCTTTTTATTAAAAGGTCTCAAATGCTCGAGGCCTATTTTTATCGAGAAAATTTTAGCAAATTTTACATTTTTGCTTGTACAAATAAAGCGGTTATTTTATTCTGTTAATATTGGCATATAAAAACTGTATTTTAATTATCATTCTTATGGAAAAAATCCATCCGGATAGAAACATGCCAAATGTGAAACCTAACAAACAGAAGCCTGTTTGTTTTGGAAAGGAGAAAAAAGCTTATGTCACAGCTTCAAGGTATATTAACCAGACTAAAAAATCTTCAAGAACAATCGGTGAATGGTGAGCCGACTCAACGCTATTTTGAGGTAAACGGAGAAAGAAAGTGTCAGGTGACTTATCACCCAAAAACGGAAACGTTTGAACTTGAGGTGTACTTTGAAAAGGAAAAGCCAAAACGATATCAATTTGATAACATTGATATGATTACCATTGAGATTTTTGATTTGATCCAATAGGACCGTCCGCGGTCCTTATTTTCATGCTAAAATTTATCCTGCTCCACGAAAACTATGATAGAATAGAGACGAGGAAAAACTAACATGAGGAGTTTTCGTGATGATCAGTCTTCCCAGCGGGGAATTTTTAGACCTAACAATAGAAGATTTTATGATACCATCAGAACGGGTAGCCCATGTACAGGTCGGCAACAATCTGGAACACGCCTTGTTGGTGCTTACCAAAAGCGGTTATACAGCCATTCCTGTATTAGATCCTTTATACAAGCTTCATGGGCTAATTAGTACCCCCATTATTATGGATTCTATTCTTGGGCTTGAAAGAATTGAATTTGAAATGCTGGAACAAAAGCGGGTGGAAGAGGTTATGAAAAAATCAATTCCACGGGTTAAACTTTCTGCCTCATTTCCCGATTGCCTCGAATTGCTGGTTAACCATCCGTTCCTTTGTATCGAAACGGAAGACGGGTTCTTCGCCGGCATTTTACCGAGAAGCTCGATTTTGAATCAATTAAATATGCTGGTCAAAAGGTTCAAATAATAAAGCTCCCGTTAAGGGGGCTGTATTTTTTTAATATCAGAGGTGTCAAGCAATGGGCGAAGCCAACTCGATTGGAATTAAACAAACAAAAAGACCACTTGTGCTGGCATCTGTCATGCTGGCCATGTTTATGGGAGCAATTGAGGCAACCATTGTTTCTACGGCCATGCCGGCCATTGTTGCAGATTTGGGCGGGTTCACTTTGTTCAGCTGGGTTTTTTCCGCCTATTTATTGATGAATTCAGTTACCGTATTGATTTACGGAAAATTATCTGATTTATTTGGGCGAAAGCCCGTCCTTACCGTTGGCATCATATTCTTTTTAATCGGCTCGATTCTCTGTGGTTTTGCCACTTCAATGAAAATGCTGATCATTTTCCGTCTCATTCAGGGATTTGGGGCAGGTGCGGTTACACCAATTGCCACGACAATCGTTGGCGATATTTATACAGCGGAAGAAAGGGCAAAAATTCAGGGCTATCTCTCCAGTGTTTGGGGGATTTCAGCAATAACAGGGCCGGCAGTGGGCGGACTTGTGGTCCAGTATGCCAGCTGGAAATATGTTTTTTGGATTAATGTACCGCTTGGGCTTTTGGCCTTGGCTGGTTTATGGCTGTTCCTCCATGAAAATGTGAACAAGAAGAAACATAAAATTGATTATCCAGGTGCATTTCTTTTAACCATTACTATTTCGTCATTTATGTTTGTCCTTGTCGAGGGCGGAAGGAATTGGCCATGGGGCTCTTGGCAGCTTAATGCATTAATTGCCCTGGCTATTGTTGCCTTAGCCGGGTTCGTTATCCAAGAAGGACGGGCAGCTGAGCCGATGATGCCGTTTTCTATCTGGAAAGAACGAGCCATATTTATCGCAAATATAACTTCACTGACAACTGGTATCATGTTGATTGGCATTTCAAGCTTCCTGCCAACTTTTGTCCAAGGTGTCATGGAACAAACGCCGATTATTGCCGGGTTTACCTTGACCGCGATGTCCATTGGCTGGCCGATTGCCTCCACACTGTCCGGGCGAATGCTGGTCACAATCGGATATCGCAAAACATCTATTATAGGCGGGGTGTTTTTAATTTTTGGCAGCCTGGTGTTTGTAACTATGCAGGCCTCATCCGGGCCGCTTTGGGCTGCTGTCGGATCCTTTTTGGTCGGAGTTGGAATGGGACTCACATCAACAGCTTTTATTGTTTCGATACAAAGTACAGTAGGTTGGGAACAGCGTGGTGTTGCAACAGCGGCCAATATGTTTATGCGGAATTTGGGAAACACCATTGGTGCGGCTCTCCTGGGCGGAATTTTAAATAACCGCTTGAATCATTATTTGGCAGAAAAATCACCATCGCTGACAGCGGATGATGCCAATTTGCTATTAAAGACAGAAGAACGTGATAACCTGCTTGATTCCGTCAGGGAGGTTTTACAGGATGGTCTGACCATTTCCTTGCATTCCGTCTATTATGTCGTCCTTACAATTGCCATTGTCAGTATGTTTTTGATATTTTTTATACCGAAAAAAGACCAAAGCTCCATCTAAGGTGCAGAGCTTTTTAAAGGAGGCCCCTCAAATGTCGTCAATTTCGGAATTTCAATTACTTTCGGTTTTAGCCCAAGAAATGAATATGCGAAAAGCATCCGAGCGGCTGTTTGTCTCCCAGCCGGCCTTATCGCAGCGCTTGCAGACGATTGAGAAGGAATGGGGAACAAAATTATTTATCCGTTCACAAAAAGGTTTGGCCTTGACTCCAGCTGGTGAGCATGTGATAGATTTTGTCAATGAAGTGCTGACAAAACAGGAGAAAGTGAGGGAGACCATATATTCCTTACAAACAGGAGTATCAGGTACGTTAAAAATTGCAGTGGCATCCATTGTCGGACAAAACTGGCTTCCGCAAGTACTAAAGAAATTTATTGATAAATATCCACAGGTTAAATTGTCGCTCGTCACAGGCTGGAGCAGTGAAATCCTAAATTGCTTGTACGACGACCAGGTTCATATCGGGATCATTCGGGGCATGCCGGATTGGAAAGGAGTTAAAGTACATCTTTTCAATGATCCATTATATTTGGTAGATCGGGAAATTACCCAGCCGGAGCAAATCGTTGAAACGGACCGACCATTTATCCAATTTAAAAGCGACTCCAACTATTATCAGGAAATCCAAGATTGGTGGATGAAGAAATTTAAAACGTCACCAAAGCGAACGGTCATTGTTGACCAAATTGAAACCTGCAAGCAAATGGCCTTTAACGGGATTGGCTATGCCATTTTGCCAGGGATTACCCTGACGAAAGCCGAGCAGGATATCTTCAAAATTCCATTGTTAAATGAATCAGGAGAGCCGCTAAAACGCGATACATGGCTTTTGGGCTATGAATCGGCGTTCCAATTAAAGCAGGTTCAAGCATTCGTTGAGGTGATGAAAGATTATATTACTGAAACTTAAGCATAAAGGGGTATTTTTCTTGTTTTCATCCCTTTTGTTTGCTAAAGTATTTTTTAGAATGTAAAGGGGGCACGTAACATGAAAATGATGGATGCAAATGAAATTATTTCTTTTATTCAAAATAGCAAAAAATCCACTCCGGTGAAAGTATACATAAAAGGTGACTTGGCCGGGCTCGATTTCGGGGCAAATGCTAAAACGTTCATAAATGGCAGCACAGGAGTCGTGTTTGGCGAATGGACTGATATCAATGCAGTTCTGGAAGCTAATTCTGCAAAAATAGAAGATTTTGTGGTTGAGAATGACCGACGCAATTCCGCGATTCCGTTATTGGATATGAAGCATGTCAATGCCAGGATCGAACCGGGTGCGATTATTCGCGATCAGGTGGAAATCGGAGATCAAGCGGTAATCATGATGGGTGCAGTCATTAATATTGGCGCAGTCATCGGCGAAAAGACTATGATTGATATGGGTGCTGTATTAGGCGGCAGGGCAACGGTCGGCAAAAATTGCCATATCGGTGCAGGCACTGTCCTTGCAGGTGTAATCGAACCTCCATCCGCCAAGCCTGTCATTGTAGAAGATGATGTTTTAATTGGTGCCAATGCGGTTGTGCTTGAAGGGGTTACAGTCGGTAAGGGCTCCGTTGTTGCGGCAGGTGCTGTCGTGACGCAGGATGTTGCTCCATACACAGTAGTAGCCGGAACCCCAGCCAGAAAAATTAAAGATATTGACGAAAAGACAAAATCAAAGACTGAAATTATGCAAGAGCTTCGTCAACTATAGCCTAAAAACAGCGTGGATAGCCTCCACGCTTGTTTTGTAGCTAGACAATAAAAAGGAGAGATACATAGATATGGATTCCTTTATAAAAATCCGCCGCGATCTTCATCAGATTCCTGAGCTCGGATTCCAGGAATATAAAACCCAGGCTTATTTAATGGAATATATTCAGTCTTTGCCTCAGGAGCGGCTTGCCATAAAAACATGGAAAACAGGACTTCTGGTAAAGGTGCATGGCCAAAATCCGCAGAAAACAATCGGTTATCGGACAGATATCGATGGCCTGCCTATTGAAGAAGAAACAGGTCTGCCATTTGCTTCAACACATGAGGCGAGAATGCACGCCTGCGGCCACGATATCCATATGAGCATTGCGCTTGGGGTGCTTACTCACTTTGTCCAAAATCGGATAGATGACGACCTGCTATTCGTGTTTCAGCCTGCCGAAGAAGGGCCCGGCGGTGCTGAACCGATGATGAATTCAACAGAATTTAAAGAATGGAAACCGGATTTGATTTTTGCCCTCCATATTGCACCGGAATACCCGGTGGGGACAATTGCCACCAAACCAGGGTTGCTTTTTGCTAATACATCCGAGTTATATATTGATTTAAAAGGAAAGGGGGGACATGCCGCCTATCCGCATCAAACAAACGATATGGTAATTGCTGCCTGTACCCTTGTCAGTCAGTTGCAGACAATCATATCACGCAACGTGAATCCGCTTGACAGCGCCGTTATAACCATTGGTAAAATTAGCGGTGGAACCGTCCAAAATATTATTGCCGAAAAAGCCCGGCTTGAAGGTACGATTCGCACTTTGTCACCTCATTCCATGCAAAAGGTTAAACAGCGCATTGAGTCGCTCGTTAAAGGAGTGGAAGCAGGCTTTGAGTGCGAGGCTTCCATTGACTATGGGTCCATGTACCATCAGGTGTACAATGACGAGGAAGTTGCCAAAGAATTTATTGAGTTCAATAACCAAGAACCTGAAATTAAAGTGGTGGAATGCACTGAAGCCATGACTGGAGAGGACTTTGGCTATATGCTAAGGGATATTCCCGGACTCATGTTTTGGCTTGGAGTGGACTCCCCCTTTGGCCTGCATCATGCCAAGCTTGATCCAAATGAAGCGGCAATCGATGTTGCAATTAGGGTGATGACCAGTTATTTATCGTACAAAGGGACTAGGAGGGACCCGGGGTGAAATTGCGTGAGCCAATGCCTGAATTAAATGGTGCTGTTGAATGGCTGAACGGCCAAGTGACAAGGGAGGGTTTGGTAGGCACGAAGCCAACATTGATTCATTTTTGGTCAATCAGCTGCCATCTGTGTAAAAAGGCAATGCCGCAAATTAATCAATTCCTTGATGATTATCGGGATCAATTAAATGTTATTGCTGTTCATATGCCAAGGTCTGAAAATGACCTGAACATTGAGGAAATCAAGCATGACGCCTCATTACACGGCATCAACCACCCAATTATTGTAGACAGCAATATGACAATTACCGCTGCATTTGACAACAAATATGTTCCTGCTTACTATATTTTTGACAAGAACGGCCAGCTTCGACATTTTCAGGCGGGCGGAAGCGGCAAGACGATGCTAGAAAAACGAGTCATTCGTCTCCTTGATGAAATTGAAAAAACGAAATAATAAACTCCTAACAATAAAGCTGCACCATCCGAGATAGCGGCTTTTTTTGTGCACATTGTAACCTTCGCTTTTTTTAACCGTCGGTAATTATAAAAATGGTTTAATAAGACATAAAGGGGTGTTGGTTTTGGGTATGAAAAAACTTTTCATTCTCGTTATTTTTTTGTTGTTTGTCGGTATGGCAGGCTGCAGCAATGCTGGCAGCAGCAAGGATGAAAGTGCAAAAATGAGTGTCGAAAATAAGGCCGTGATGGATTCATCCAGTTCCGGCGGCCCAGAGAAAAGCGCCCTAACCAATCGGGAAGGCGATCAATCCAAGCCTGATAAGACCGTGACCGTACAGGTACAGAATAAGATGGTCATATACCAAGCCAATCTTGAACTTAGGGTAAAGAAATTTGCCCAAACTGTCAGAAACCTTGAAGAAAAAGTCAGCCAGTATGGCGGCTATATTGCCGAGTCAGATGTAACACGGGAAGGAAAAGAGCTGCTTAACGGCAGGCTGACGATTCGACTCCCGCAGCAACATTTCCAAGAGTTTTTACATGATGCTGAAGGGCAAGCAGCCGAAGTATTGCAGAGAAATATAACCGGCCAGGATGTGACCGAGGAATATGTTGACCTTGAATCGAGACTAAAATCTAAACGGGTAGTAGAGGAGCGGTTGCTTTCCTTTATGAAGGAAGCGGCAAAAACAGAAGACCTATTAAAAATTTCTGCGGATTTGGCAGCGATTCAAGAGGAAATAGAAACAATTGAAGGAAAGATGAAATTCCTTGAAAACCAAACATCGTTTTCAACCGTGACCATTACACTTTATGAAAATAAAGTGGTTGTTCCGGATATCGATAAGGACCAGCTTAATACATGGGAAAAAACAAAAAAACAATTCATGAAAAGCACTAATTTATTATTGTCATTCTTTTCAGGCTTAGTTGTTTTTACAATTGGCAATTTACCGATTCTAATAATATTTATCATACTTGCTGTCCTCGGTTTTATAATCTATAAAAAGAGGATGGGTCGCCAGCGGCAAGAGTAATGGCTGAAAATTATCTATATATTAAAAGGCGGAACGATGTTAAAATGAAACGAGTTAGATCAAAAGATTTTTCCTGGGGGAGTTTATTGTGAAGAAAAGTTTTGCGGTAATTGGTCTTGGGCGATTTGGAGGGAGCATTTGCCGCACTTTGACAGATGAAGGAATGGAAGTACTGGCAATTGATATAAATGAGGAACGAGTCAATGAATTTGCCATGATTGCCTCTCATGCGGCCGTAGGTGATACGACCGATGAGGCGGTGTTAAAAAGCCTGGGAATTCGAAATTTTGACCATGTCATTGTCGCAATTGGCGATGACATTCAATCCAGCATTTTGACAACACTGATTCTTAAAGAATTGGGTGTCGCCCGCATTACGGCTAAGGCGCAAAATGATTATCATGAAAAGGTGCTCAGAAAAATCGGAGCAGACTTTGTAGTCCATCCGGAAAGAGATATGGGGAAAAGAATTGCTCATAACATGACGTCCAGCAATGTTGTTGATTATCTTGAGCTATCAGACGAGCATAGTATTGTGGAAATTGTCGCCAATGGAAAGCTTGGCGGTCATACCATCATGGACTTGGATATCCGCAAAAAGTATGGCTTGAATATTGTTGCGATAAAAAGAGGAGAAGATATTATCGTCTCGCCACAAGCAACAGAAATGATCCACGTCAATGACGTGTTAATCGTCATAGGCACGGACCAGGATATCGACCGGTTTGAGAAAAAAGTAATGGAATAAAAAAGAAGAAGCCGCACGGCTTCTCTTTTTGTTATACTTCCATGATAATTGGCAGAATCATTGGTCGGCGTTTTGTTTTTTCATAGAGGAATGGTGCCAACGTGTCAGTGATTTCATTCTTGATTTCGGACCATTGGCTTGTCTTTCGCTCCATTATTTTGTTTAGGTGCTTTGTGATCAGGGCTTGAGCATCGTTGATTAAATCTCCGGATTCACGCATATAGACAAAACCGCGGGAAATTAAATCAGGTCCGGAGGCGATTTTAAATTCCTTCATGTTAATGCTCACGACGACAACGACCAATCCCTCTTCGGATAGAATCCTCCGGTCACGCAAGACGATGTTTCCGATATCACCAACGCCGCTTCCATCAATATAGACAGAACCAGATGGAATTTTTCCGGCAACCTGTGCCGAATTTTCCGAAAGTGCCAGCACTTCACCGTTATCCATTATAAAGCAGTTTTCTTCTTCGACACCGCAATCCACTGCAAGCTTAGCGTGCATTTTTTGCATGCGGTACTCGCCATGTATCGGCATAAAGAATTTTGGTTTGATTAATCGGAGCATCAGTTTCTGTTCTTCCTGGCCGCCGTGTCCGGAAGTATGAATATTGCTTAATTTCCCGTGAATCACTTCTGCTCCTGCTTTGTACAGCATGTTAATGGTCCTGCTTACGCTTATCGTATTTCCCGGAATTGGCGATGAGGAAAAAACCACCGTATCCCCAGGAATGATTTGTATCTGCCTGTGGGTGCCATTTGCAATTCTTGATAAAGCGGCCATTGGTTCACCCTGGCTGCCTGTACAAAGGATGGTTACCTTGTCCGCCGGCAAACGGTTGATTTGCCCCGCGTCAACAAACGTATCCTTTGGTGCTCTGATATAGCCCAAATCTAGACCAATATTGATGGCTGCTTCCATACTTCTGCCGAATACCGCAATCTTCCGGCCGTTTGCCACTGCCGCTTCGGTTACCTGCTGCAGGCGGTGGATATTGGAAGCAAATGTGGCAAAAATAATCCGCCCATCTACTTTTCGAAAAATATCGTCAATGTTTTCTCCAACCCGTCGTTCAGACATGGTAAAATCAGGGATTTCACTGTTGGTACTGTCCGAAAGGAGACAAAGCACCCCTTCTTTACCGATTTCGGCCATTTTTGTCAAATTGGCCGGTTCACCGACAGGGGTAAAATCAAATTTAAAATCGCCGGTATGGACAATTTGCCCTGGCGGTGTTTTCACAACAACTCCGTAAGAATCCGGAATGCTATGAGTAGTACGGAAAAATGTAACGGAGGTTTTCCGGAATTTGATGATATCGTCCTCTTTAATATCAATTAATTTTGCATTTCGAAGCAGTCCGTGTTCCTCAAGTTTGTTCTTGATTAGACCGAGCGCAAGCTTTCCGCCATAAATAGGGATATTCACTTCCCGAAGTAAATAGGGAATACCGCCAATATGGTCTTCGTGACCATGGGTTACGAACAACCCTTTTATTTTGTCTTCGTTTTTTACTAAATAGCTGTAATCCGGGATGACATAATCAATGCCTAACAGTTCGTCCTCGGGAAATTTAATTCCGGCATCAATGAGGATTATTTCATCCTGGAATTGTACACCATATGTGTTTTTGCCGATTTCACCCAAACCTCCAAGGGCAAAAACAGCGGTTTGATCATTTTTTACAAATTTCATAAATTATCATATCTCCAATACTTTAAAGTTTTCATTTTGTTGTTCATAGTCCAAATAGGCTCCTTTGACTTGCTGAATATATTCAACGTTTACCTTGCGGTCAGCCAATTTAGAATAAACTTCCCTTACTGATTCTGCTTCGATAAAAACAGTTTTCGTTTTTTCTCGTACAGGAACCTCGTTAATGCTCTCTTGGTAAAATACTTTAAATATCATTACTTTCGCTCCTTATTAAACATAACTTTTTCTATTATATAAAACATTTTCATCTTTTTCATTAATTTGCTATGGAAAGCTTTGGTTCCGGTTATGGATTCTATGTAAAAAGCACCTATCTATCCAATTTACAATAAGGAAGGAGCCCTTCGCAAGTTTGAAGGGCTCAAATGTTTAGGCAATCGATTTTTTTCTGAGTAAATCTTTCCACTGTTTTAAGAGCTTCTTTCTTAGCTTCTTCAACATAGTGGATCATCTCCTTACTTCTTATTTTAATATATCCTTGTCCAATGTAAAGCAGCTCTTGACAGATAATTAAAATTTTTTGTTTTACTGTTTTTTTACTATTATTATATGGTGAAAATGTGGAATTTTTCATGGATAATCATGGAATCTCTATGTCATTTGCACTGTACAATAAAAAAATCCGGTCGGAAATACAACCGGATTTATCGTTCTATTGCTATCGCGCCTTCAATTGGCTTGAATGGGTCTTGTTTATCAATATGGTCGTAAAACATGATGCCATTTAAATGGTCAATTTCATGTTGAAAACAAATGGCAGGAACCCCTTTTAGGCGCAGCTTAACCTCTTCGCCATCCATATTGTAGCCTTTAACCGTAATGCGTGCATACCTTGGCACATAACCAGGGATGGCTTCATCAACAGACAGACAGCCTTCACCCGATTGTAAAAACGCCTTTTCAACTGAATGGCTGATAATTTTCGGATTAAATAATGCATGGCTGTATAGGTTTCCTTTATCATCAGTCAGATGGACAGCAATCATCCGTTTTGAAACATTTATTTGCGGCGCAGCTAGACCAATCCCCGGACGTAGGCCATACTCTTCAGCAATCTCGCTGTTTTGACTATTGATTACATATTCCAGGAGACTGCCGAGGATTTTTTTCTCCTCTTCGGAAGGGGGCATTGTAACTTCCGCAGCGACTTTCCTGAGTGTAGGATGGCCATCTCGAATGATATCATCCATCGTTAACATCAATTTTCACTCCCAAATATGAATAAAGTTATTGCAAACATTAGTTTAACAAACAATCTAAAAAATGTTAATTATTTATTGTCAAACCTGCCCCATACCGATATAGTAAAAGTGGACTAGGAGGGGCTGGCGTGATGTATTTTAAAAAATATCCATTCATTTTGATTGTTTTCATGCTTACTGTAGGTTTAATTGGATGTTCTGACAAACCTAACGACCCCACTGAGAAAATGTATACGATACTGGAAAACGTGGTATCTAAAGAAAAAACATTTGAAAACCAGCAAGATCCGCTGGTTGCTTTGGAAAAGAAAGAAAAAAATCTATATAATCAAATTTTAAAGCTGGGAATGAAAGAGTACGGCCAAATTGTAAAACTAGCTGATGAGGCCTTGGCCTCTGCCGAGAAACGAAAAGAACTTTTCGAAACGGAAACGGCCAGCTTGAAAGAATCTGAAAACGAATTTAGAAAAGTGGCAGATTTAAAAGAGGATTTTGCCAATCCAGAGCTGGGTCAATTGGCAAATGAGCTTTATCAAATAATGGAGAATAGATACAGGGCGCATGACGAATTGTACAGGCAATATACCAAGGCGATCAATCATGACAAAGAATTATATGGAATGTTTAAAAATAAGGATATTCCCCTTGAAGACCTTAAAAATCAAGTTAAAAAAGTAAACGATGCCCATCAAAAGGTATATACAGAAAATGAAAAGTTCAATAAATATACTGAACAATACAATGATAAGAAACTTTTATTTTATAAAAAAGCTGGCTTGGATCCAGCAAAATAATCCACAGAGAACCAGCCCTTATTGTTCTGGTTTTTTTGCTATATTATAACAACTAGAAATTTGTGTTGGATTTTATATAACAGAATGAAGTGAACAGGTGATACAGAATAAATTAAATCGCAAACAGGAAAATAATATGATGATGTTGAAAAATTATAAGACATAGTATTTGACGATAGAATATCGATGATGTAAACTCGAATAGAAGTTTGGTAATTGTATCAATAATATTTTAATAAACATTGATACAGATTAAAAAACATAAACACCAGTGACTTGCGCTTGTATTTATATATTTTGGGCAAGCTAACTAAGTGGATTTATTAAAACTTTTTAATGAATAAAAGAAAGGAAGATGTGACGAAGATGGCTTCGAAAACTCAAAACGCCCCATTGGATGCAAAAAAGGGACTTCAGGCAGTTGAAGAGCAGTTTCAAACATTTCAAATCTTAAATGAAGAAGGGGAAGTCGTTAATGAAGCGGCTATGCCTCAATTAACGGATGAGCAGCTTCAAGAATTGATGCGCCGTATGGTGTATACAAGAATTCTTGACCAAAGATCCATATCCTTGAACCGTCAGGGAAGATTGGGTTTCTATGCTCCTACTGCCGGGCAGGAAGCATCCCAATTGGCTTCGCAATTTGCTCTTGAAAAAGAAGACTTTATTTTACCGGGATATCGCGATGTACCCCAATTAATTTGGCACGGCCTGCCATTATATCAGGCATTCCTATTTTCTCGCGGACATTTCCAGGGTAACCAGATTCCTGAGGGAGTCAATGTACTATCACCGCAAATCATCATTGGCGCACAGTATGTTCAAGCCGCAGGTGTTGCGCTAGGCTTCAAAAAGAACGGTACAAAAGCGGTTGCCATTACTTATACAGGTGACGGCGGTGCGTCTCAGGGCGATTTCTACGAAGGAATCAACTTTGCCGGCGCCTTCAAGGCTCCAGCTATTTTTGTCGTGCAAAACAACCGGTTTGCGATTTCTACTCCAGTAGAGAAGCAGTCGGCAGCAAAAACGATTGCCCAAAAAGCGATGGCTGCAGGTATTCCTGGCATCCAGGTTGACGGTATGGACCCGCTTGCAGTTTATGCTGCAGTTCGCGATGCGCGTGAACGTGCCATCAATGGTGAAGGTCCGACATTAATTGAAACATTAACCTACCGTTACGGTCCACATACGATGGCAGGGGACGACCCAACACGTTATCGTACAGCAGACCTCGATAATGAATGGGAAAAGAAAGACCCGCTTGTACGTTTCCGCAAGTTCCTTGAAAAGAAAGGCTTATGGAGCGAAGAAAAAGAAAATGAAGTCATCGATCAGGCAAAAGAAGATATTAAAGAAGCAATCAAAAAAGCAGATGCTGCTCCTAAACAAAAGGTTACTGATTTAATGTCGATTATGTTTGAAGAGATGCCTCATAACTTAAATGAACAATATGAAATTTATCAAGCAAAGGAGTCGAAGTAAGTCATGGCTCAAATGACAATGATTCAAGCGATAACTGATGCATTGCGTACGGAACTGAAAAATGACCCGAAAACATTAGTTTTTGGTGAGGACGTTGGGGTTAACGGCGGTGTTTTCCGTGCGACTGAAGGCCTGCATAAGGAATTCGGCGAAGACCGTGTTTTTGATACGCCACTAGCAGAATCGGGCATTGGCGGTTTATCAATTGGTCTTGCCTTGACTGGATTCAGACCAATTCCAGAAATACAGTTTTTCGGATTCGTTTTTGAAGTAATGGATTCAATCGCCGGACAAATGTCTCGGATGCGTTACCGTTCCGGCGGACGTTATAACATGCCGATAACTGTTCGTTCTCCCTTTGGCGGCGGCGTTCATACCCCGGAACTTCACTCTGACAGCCTTGAAGGCTTGATGGCACAGACTCCAGGTTTAAAGGTGGTTGTCCCGTCTACCCCTTATGACGCCAAAGGATTATTGCTCTCTGCTATTCGCGATAATGACCCGGTCATTTTCCTTGAGCATTTAAAATTATACCGTGCCTTCCGTCAAGAAGTGCCAGAAGAGGAATATACAATTCCACTTGGCAAAGCAGATATTAAGCGTGAAGGTACTGACTTAACCATCATCACTTACGGTGCGATGGTCCATGAGTCGTTAAAAGCTGCGGATGAACTGGCGAAGGAAGGCCACTCTGTTGAAGTGGTGGATTTGCGTACAATCAGCCCGCTTGATATTGATACTATTATTGCTTCGGTTGAAAAAACTGGCCGTGCTATTGTCGTTCAGGAAGCACAAAAAATGGCTGGCGTAGCGGCAAATGTTGTTGCCGAAATTAATGATCGCGCGATTTTAAGCCTTGAAGCGCCAGTATTGCGCGTAGCTGCACCTGATACAGTATATCCTTTCTCACAGGCTGAATCTGTATGGCTTCCTAACTATAAAGATGTCATCGAAACAGCGAAGAAAGTATTAACGTTCTAATAATTGAACAACTGGCTAGAGATGCTAGTTTTGAAAACTTGCATTAAACGATCATGATATAGGAGGCTGAATCTCAGTGTCATTTCAATTTAAAATGCCTGACATCGGTGAAGGTATTCACGAAGGTGAAATAGTCAAATGGTTTATCAAAGCTGGAGATAAAGTCCAGGAAGATGATGTCCTTTGTGAAATTCAAAATGATAAAGCAGTTGTAGAAATTCCTTCCCCGGTTGAAGGAACGGTTTTGGAAGTTCTAGTTGGTGAGGGAACAGTTGCCACAGTGGGACAGGTGTTAGTAACCTTTGATGCCCCTGGGTATGAAGATTTACAATTTAAAGGCGACCATGGCGAAGAGGAGGCTCAAGCTCCAGCTCCGGCTCCGGAAGCAAAACAAGAAGCAGCAGCGCCAGCAACGGCAGCAGCAACTCCTGTTGCACAACCGCAGGCAGAAGTGGACCCAAATCGCCGTGTTATTGCAATGCCTTCTGTCCGTAAATATGCACGTGAAAAAGGCGTTGACATTCGTCAAGTTGCAGGTTCCGGGGATAACGGCCGTGTACTTAAAAATGATATTGATGCGTTCTTAAGCGGTGGAGCAGCAGCGCCACAAGCAGTTGAAGCTGAGGTATCTGCTGAGGAAACAGCAGCACCACAAGCAGCTGCACCAGCTCCAATCCCACAAGGTGAATATCCGGAAACACGTGAAAAAATGAGCGGAATCCGCAAGGCGATTGCTAAAGCTATGGTTAATTCTAAACATACTGCTCCGCACGTTACTCTGATGGATGAAGTCGATGTAACCAAGCTAGTGACACATCGGAAGAAGTTCAAAGAAGTGGCTGCTGCAAAAGGCATCAAGCTTACATTCTTGCCATATATCGTAAAAGCATTAACTAGTGCATTAAGGGAGTTCCCTGCATTAAACACATCTCTTGATGATGCGACCAGTGAAATTATCCATAAGCATTACTACAACATTGGAATTGCCGCAGATACTGAAAAAGGTTTATTAGTCCCTGTTGTAAAAGATGCTGATCGTAAATCAGTTTTCGCGATTTCTAACGAGATTAATGAATTAGCTGGAAAAGCACGTGAAGGCAAGCTTGCTCCAAATGAAATGAAGGGTGCTTCTTGCACGATTTCTAACATTGGGTCTGCTGGCGGTCAATGGTTTACACCGGTTATTAACCATCCAGAAGTAGCGATTCTTGGTGTTGGCCGTATTGCTGAAAAACCAATTGTTCGTAACGGAGAAATTGTCGCTGCTCCAGTATTAGCGTTATCATTAAGCTTTGACCACCGTATGATCGATGGTGCAACAGCCCAAAATGCGCTAAATCATATCAAGCGATTGTTGAACGATCCTGAACTCTTGCTAATGGAGGCGTAAAAAATGGTTGTTGGAGATTTTCCAATTGAAACAGATACTATAGTAATCGGTGCGGGTCCCGGCGGATACGTCGCGGCGATCCGTGCCGCACAGCTTGGACAAAAGGTAACGATTGTTGAAAAGGAATATATCGGCGGCGTATGTTTAAATGTGGGCTGTATTCCTTCGAAAGCGTTGATTGCTGCAGGACACCGCTATGAAACGGCGCTACATTCCGAATCAATCGGAATCACTGCCGAAAATGTCAAAGTTGATTTTTCTAAGGTTCAGAACTTCAAAGCCGGGATTGTAAATAAATTAACTGGCGGTGTTGAAGGCTTATTAAAAGGCAATAAAGTCAATATTGTCCGTGGCGAAGCTTATTTTGTCGATGCGAATACACTTCGGGTAATGGATGAAAATTCGGCTCAAACCTATACATTCAAAAATGCCATAATCGCTACCGGTTCACGACCAATCGAATTGCCGACATTCAAATATTCAAATCGAGTGCTCAATTCCACCGGTGCGCTAAACTTGCCGGAAATCCCTGAAAAAATTGTCGTTATCGGCGGCGGGGTTATTGGAATTGAACTTGGCGGTGCCTACGCAAACTTTGGCAGCCAAGTAACGATTTTAGAAGGTGCAGAAGAAATTTTGGGCATGGGAGTTTTTGATAAGCAAATGGCTTCCCTAGTCAAACGGGCTATGAAGAAAAAAGGTGCCGAATTTTACACCAAGGCACTTGCCAAGGGCGTTGAAGAAACGGAAAACGGTGTAGTCGTAACGTTCGAGACAAAAGGCGAAGAAAAGAAAATTGAGGCTGATTATGTGTTTGTCATGGTTGGCCGCCGTCCAAATACCGATGAAATGGGTCTTGAACAGGTTGGAGTTAAATTAACTGACCGCGGCTTAATTGAAATCGACAAGCAATGCCGGACAAATATCGGCAATATTTATGCTATCGGTGATGTCGTTGCTGGACCGCAATTGGCCCACAAGGCATCATACGAAGCAAAAATTGCAGCCGAAGCCATTGCGGGGCATCCTTCAGAAATCGATTATTTGGGTATCCCTGCCGTTGTCTTCTCCGAGCCTGAGTTAGCTTCGGTTGGCTATACAGAGTCACAGGCCAAAGAGGAAGGGATTGAGGTTGTTGCAGCCAAATTCCCATTCGCGGCAAATGGCCGGGCGTTATCACTCGAAAGCGGTGATGGCTTCCTAAGATTAATCACACGCAAGGAAGACGGTCTTGTTATTGGAGCCCAAATTGCCGGCGCGAGTGCATCTGATATGATTGCCGAACTCGGATTAGCAATTGAAGCTGGGATGACAGCAGAAGATTTGGCTATGACGATTCATGCCCATCCAACACTTGGTGAAATTACGATGGAAGCAGCCGAGGTTGCTCTTGGAAGTCCGATTCATATTTTAAAATAAATAAACAAAAGTCCTCTCCTGTTATGTGGAGAGGACTTTTTTATCATACTTGATTATTGCAAATAAATGGAATTAATCCGTATTATTTTTTATACTTAAACTGTATAGCTTCTAATATATTATGTTAAATAATGTTTTAGCGTGGTGATATGAATGAGGGTCTATATCGTCATACTTCTGCAATTTATGATTTGGAGCGGTTACACATTAATTGAATGGTTATCAAAGCATGACCAAATGATTTATAAAGTCATGATGTTTTTTGTCTTCTTTTATTTGGCATTTATCCTAGGCTCAAAACTGACAAAATCAGGCCCAAAATCATTATTTATTACAACATTAAGCCTGGTGATTTACACGTCGATCCACTTTACGATGGCCAGATTTATTCATTAAAAAAAAAGCCCCATATGGAATGGAGCTCTTATTTTCTTGGATAGAAGTACATCACTCTTCCGTTAAACAGGTGAAGTTCACCCTGAAGTTTTTTTGCGAGAAATTTGCAAAATTCATTTGCTTTTCCTTTATCCCCGAAGGTTGATTGTTCAGGCAATGTCACTTGAACATACATTTGTTCCCGTTCTTCTCCGGCCTCATTCTGAATGGTCTCAGAGTCGACACCAACTAAAATAGCAAAGTAACGGTCATGATCGGAGTGCAAATAAAACCATTTTTCTTTTCCTTCTTCCGTTTCTTTTATTTCATAAGGGAATGCTGCATCTTCATATTCCCAACCAGTTTGGTTTCCGGCTTTTTTAGTAATGTCTTTATAATAATGAAATAATTCTTTTACCTCATCAACTGTAATCGTTTGCTTTGCAGATGAAGGCACAAGTTTAATAAATGCATTCGAAGCCATCATCATTCCCCCTTTTAATCCATAATGTTCTTCTTTATTCTAGCATTGAACGAAAACTAAAGACAATGATAATTATTTATTTAGCCGTTTCTTGTTATTATAGAAAAAATAAATTTTTATAAATGATATTTGTTCTCCGGTGTTATTACGTTTAAAGTATAACAAAAAGGCCTATCCGGCCTTTTTATACGGTTGAAAATATTTAATGTGACATACAAATTGGGCTTGAAAAATTAAATGTGTTATATTATTATAGTCTCAAGGATGTTAAAAACGGTTTCATTAATGTGTTTATTCCATTGAAAAGGGGATTGAACCGATGGGTACTCTTGTATGCCAAAACTGTAACTCAACAATTGACCATTTTGAAGACGAAAAAGTAACCGTTTTATATTCAAAATGCAATTGCTGCTGTGACCATCAACATGATGAAGAGCTATAAACAAAATCGCCTATAAAATATAACAGGATTCCTGTCAGGAAACCTTAGATTGTCGAGAAACGGTATTTTTCTCGGCAATTTTTTTTGGTTCTTAAACAGCAATTTTCCCCCTGCTTATGGGCGTGTTGATTTCCGCTCCAGGTGCTTCGCTTCCCGGCACGCCCGCGGAAAGCGAAGTGCCTGGAGTGCAATTCAACAGCCGATTTGCATAGACCATTTTATATAAAAGAACGAATAAAAATAAAGGCTGTCGAAGGTTTTCGACAGCCTGATGCTTATTGGATTGCTTTATATTCCTTAATGACATGAATTGTTTTTAGGTCATCGTCTTCAGGGCCTTGGACAGGGAGGCCGGCATCAATATTCTTCTGAATATAATGGAGGTTCTCTTTTGTAATGATTTCCCCCGGTATCATAATCGGGATTCCAGGAGGATATACCATCACAAATTCAGCAATGATTCTGCCCTCGGATTCCGTAAACGGAATCACTTCTGTTTCCGCATAGAAAGCGTCCCTTGGTGTCAGGGCAAGCACCGGAATCTCGGGAAGAAGCACCTCAACTGGCTCGATTTTTTCAGCACGATGTTCAAACTCGCGGGAGAGTTCGGCAAGTGCATTGACCAATATATCTGCCTCATAATCTGTATCTCCGAACGTGACAATACAAAGGATGTTATATAAATCGGATAACTCCACTTCAATATTATGTTTTTTACGTAGCCATTTTTCCACTTCATAGCCCGTGAGCCCCAAATCTTTTACAGAAATGATTAATTTGGTTGGGTCATAATCAAAGATGGCTTTCGCATCCAAAATTTCCGAACCTACACAATAGAGATGGTCAATTTCATTAATGCGTTTGCGAATCGATTGTGCAAGATCGATCGTTTTATCAATTAATTCCCTTCCCTTTAGTGCCAGCTGTTTCCGCGCTACGTCAAGGGAAGCCAGCAATAAATAGGAGGTTGAAGTAGTTGTCAGCATGCTAAGAATGGATTGAACATGTTTGACAGGAACCAGACCTTCTTTGACATTTAGAATCGAACTTTGTGTCATCGACCCGCCAAGCTTATGAACGCTAGTAGCGGCCATATCCGCACCGGCCTGCATAGCAGAAAGCGGCAGATCATCGTGGAAATGGATATGAACTCCATGAGCCTCATCGACAAGAACAGGTACATGATAGGAATGGGCAATATCAACAATCTTCTTCAAATCCGCAGAAATGCCAAAGTATGTTGGGTTGATGACCAAAACCCCTTTTGCATCGGGATGCTGCTGGAGCGCCCTTTTCACGGAATCAGGTGTAATGCCGTGGGAAATCCCTAGTTTCATGTCAATTTCCGGATGGATAAATACCGGAATCGCACCAGAAAAGACTATGGCCGACATGACGGATTTATGAACATTTCTCGGTACGATGATTTTATCCCCAGGCCCACAAACGGCCATGACCATCGTCATAATTGCGCCGCTCGTCCCTTGAACAGAGAAAAAGGTATAGTCGGCACCAAAGGCTTCCGCGGCCAAATCCTGGGCTTGTTTGATCATTCCTTTTGGATGATGAAGGTCATCGAGCGGACCAATATTAATAAGATCTATCGACAGGGCATTATCACCTACAAATTGACGGAACTCCGGGTCCATGCCGGCCCCTTTTTTATGTCCGGGAATATGGAATTGCACAGGATTTTTTTTTGCATGGGCTGTTAATCCGCTAAACAGCGGAGTTTGATGTTGAGACAATTTATAACCACACCTTCTTATACACAAATTTCAGATAAAAATTGAAAAAATCATAAAACAAGTGAATTATAGCACTAATCACTGTCATTGCATAGGATTATTAGCTTGCATGTTAAACTTAATAACTTAATTTAGTTTCCCAAAAATACAGGAAAATTACCCTTTTGAAGCGAAATAACAAATAAGAAAATAGAGGAGGAATATTCATGAATTGGTCCACTAGAGTAACAGAAATCCTAAATATCAAATATCCGATCATTCAGGGCGGCTTGGCCTATTTAGCCTATTCCGACCTTGCTGCTGCAGTTTCTAATGCCGGAGGTCTGGGGCAAATTACTGCCATGTCACTAAGCAGCCCTGAACTTTTAAGAGAAGAAATCAGAAAGGTTAAAAAATTGACAGACAAACCATATGGCGTGAACTTTGCCATTGGGCAGCATGGCCGGCGGTTTGCGGATTTTTTACAGGTTGCGATCGAGGAGGAAGTACCGGTAGTGTCTATGACAGGGGGAAATCCTGCACCTATTTTTGCACAATTGGATGGAACTTCGATTAAAAAGCTGGTACTTGTTGCCGCGAGAAGGCAAGCAGTCAAAGCAGAGGAGCTCGGCGCAGATGCCGTCATGGTAGTGGGGCAGGAAGGGGGAGGCCACCTGGGCCGTGATGATATTGGAACTATGGTGTTAATCCCCCAGGTGGTTGATGCCGTTTCAATCCCCGTTATCGCTTCTGGAGGCATAGGAGATGGGCGGGGACTGATGGCCGCACTCAGTTTGGGGGCGGAAGGGGTTGAAATGGGAACAAGATTTATTGCCACCAAAGAATGTGTCCATGCCCATAATGGATATAAGCAGGCATTGGTTATAGGAAGTGAGTCAGACACTACGGTCATTAAACGCAGCCTTGGTGCACCGGCGAGAGCCATTGCCAATCGCTGGACAGACAAAATTCTCGAGTTGGAAAAAAACAATAATGGTTACGAGCAACTAAAAGAGTTTATCAATGGCGAAGCGAATAAACGCTACATATACGACGGCGCCTTTGATGAAGGTTTTGCCTGGGCGGGGCAGGTAATGGGGCTAATAAAAGATATCCCGACCGTTGCTGAATTATTTGACAGGATGATTAAGGAAGCGGAACAAATCCGTGCAAAATGGGGACAATAACGGTATTATATTCTTTAGCTTACTGTTAGAGGGTGAAGAAATGGAATACCAATATCCAATAGACTATAGTTGGTCAACCGATGAGATCATTGATGTAATCAAGTTTTTTGAAACAATCGAAAAAGCCTATGAAAACGGAATTGGCCGTGAGGAACTCATGCAGTCGTACCGGAGGTTTAAGGAAATTGTCCCCAGTAAAGCCGAAGAAAAAACTATTTGCGGTGAATTTGAGGAAATGAGCGGTTACTCATCGTACCGGACAATCAAAAAGGCAAAAGAAGCAGCTTCCGGAGATAGAATAAAAATGAATAGATGACAAAAAGCTCCCGTCAACACTAAGGGAGCTTTTTGTTATTTATTTGATGTTTGCAGCAACTTTATAAAGTGGCGCAACCTTTGAAAACACCTCATTGATTTGCTGTATTAGTCCTTCTCTGCCCATCTGGATCACTTGTTCACGGTCAATCGTATAGCCGCAGAGCAGCTCCGCTTTTTTGATGGTCTGTAAGCGGTCCATTAATGCCAATAACTCATTCTTTTTCAATTGTCCATGAGGGATGGTTTCGGGTTTCGTATGGTCAACTGACCAAACGAAATCCTTTGGCATCTCCTTGCAAATGCTGGCGGCCTTTTTAGCCAATCTTTTGCCTATCTCCTGTTTTTGCGGGGCTTCATAAATTACCGCAAACCAAATAAATAGATGGGTGTTCCACAATCCGATTTGAAAATGCGGCAGCATTTTGTACCCTCTTGGATTATTGGCAAACGCCACCCACGTATCCTTCGGCGGGTTGACTGTCCGTCTTGCATGTTTGGCCACGTGGACAAACATTTCATCACCTGTGGCAGCCTCCAGTAATGGTGCATAATATTCTCCAAGGCTTTCCAATTTTGGCCGTATCGTACACTTAAGCGCATCCATTCTTTCCTCTAAGCCTTCAATTAAAAAGACATCGAAATCCTCCTGAGTAAATCCGTGAAAATCCATGACAATACCCTCCAACTATCCGTTTCCTCAACATTGTAGCATACCGCTGAAAGACCTGAAAAATTTGATGCCTCTCTGGGTTAAAGCACATATTTGTTCCAAGATAATAAAATTCCTCATATTATACAGTAAAACATTAACCGAAATTTACCCAAGGGGAGGAGAAAACGTGAAACAACTGATGAACACTTCATTAAAAAAATTTGGTGACAGGCAAAAAACAGCTGTACTAAGATTGGAAATGGATTATGAATTGGCAGTGTTATTTGAAGCAATAGAGGAAAAAGACGACAAGAAAATAAAAGATTGTAAACAAAAATTGGAAAAAATCCGCCAAGAACTTCTTCGCCTGAAAGCATTTTAAAATTCAGTATCACTATCTAAGGGGATCCAAACTAGAATGAAGGTATTGTTGATTTTATTGCTATAAAACGAACTCCAAACAATCAGGGGGAGTTCGTTTATTATTGCGACTACATATCTGCTCCCACAGTAAGTTAAAAGAGTTAAAAAGTTGAAGTACGGAAGCAATTTGATTAAGCTAAAGATACATGAATTTCATTATCTTGCCTCATACTAGGTACATTGAAAACTTGTGTGAGCCAAGTGATTTGGAGGGCCATATGAATTGGGAAAATGTTTATTCCCATGCTAAGCAATGGGTAAAGGAAGCAGGCGAAAGGATCAGACAATCTTTCGATCAAACCCTGAATATAGAAACAAAAACGAATCCGAACGACCTCGTAACCAATATAGATAAGGAAACAGAACAATTTTTTATAAAAAAAATAAAAGAAGTCTACCCAAGCCACAAAATATTGGGTGAAGAAGGCTTCGGTGATCAAGTTGACAGCCTTGAGGGAACGGTCTGGCTTATTGACCCGATAGATGGGACGATGAATTTTATCCATCAGCAGCGAAATTTTGCCATTTCCCTGGGAGTATACGAAAATGGAGTAGGAAAAATTGGACTCGTGTATGATGTTGTGCATGATGAGTTATACCACGCCTTTCGTGGAAAAGGGGCCTTTCTTAACGAGAAACCGATCCCACCTTTAAAGGAGGCCTCCGTAAGCGAATCGATTATTGCCCTAAACGCAACCTGGGTCATGCCTAACTACCGTATTGACCATCAGCTATTGATTCCGCTCGTTAGGGATGCAAGGGGGACAAGGTCATACGGAACGGCTGCATTGGAAATTGTATTTGTCGCAACAGGCAGAGTAGACGCCTATATCTCGATGCGTCTATCACCATGGGATTATGCCGGCAGTGCTGTCATTGTTGAGGAACTGGGCGGGATTATCACCAATTTAAGGGGAGAGAAGCTTGATTATCTTTCCAAAGACTCATTGTTTGTGGCAAAACCGGGTCTCCATCAAACGATATTGGCGGAATATCTGAAGGACGGAAAATGGTAAATGAAAACTTGCCGATTGGCGAGTCCGTAAGGACGAAGACAGAGGCGTAGTTGAATTTCTTATTAGCTAAAAGAAGCCGGCTCCTTCGAACGGGCTTCTTTTTTATTTTTCGCTTTTTATTTACAGTTCGCCATTTTCCCGCATTCTTCTTTTAGTTTTAAACCCAAGCCCCATTACAACTATTATCGCAAGAATACAACCAATCGCCCCAACCATGCTCTTTTCCGCAATGGCGATGCCGATTCCCATGATTAACGCAGCTGTCAATATGGCATATATGAGTAAATTCCATTTTACTTGGTTCATTTTATTACCCCTTTTGAAGATTATATCTTCATTCTACATAAAATACTTTCAGGTTTCCACATCTATCTGGTATAATGTTTTAGTTGTGTATCAAAAACTATAAGTAGCTTTTAATTGAATAAAGGCAGGAGTGGAATTTTTGAAAATTAGAAACGATATTCGAAATATAGCAATTATTGCGCACGTTGACCATGGGAAAACCACATTGGTCGACCAGTTGTTAAGGCAAGCAGGAACCTTCCGTTCGAATGAGCATGTCGAAGAACGGGCAATGGATTCCAATGATATAGAACGGGAACGTGGCATCACGATTCTAGCCAAGAATACGGCAATTCAATATAAGGATACAAGAATTAACATTTTGGATACCCCAGGACATGCTGACTTCGGCGGCGAAGTTGAACGGATCATGAAAATGGTCGATGGGGTCCTTCTTGTGGTTGATGCCTATGAAGGCTGTATGCCGCAAACTCGGTTTGTCTTGAAAAAGGCGTTGGAACAAAACTTAACCCCGATTGTTGTGGTGAATAAAATTGACCGAGACTTCGCACGTCCGGAAGAAGTGGTCGATGAAGTGATTGACTTATTCATTGAACTTGATGCATCGGAGGATCAACTGGAGTTCCCTGTGATTTACGCATCGGGAATCAATGGCACTGCAAGTTTAACCCCGGACAAACAGGATGAAAACATGCAGTGTCTTTATGAATCGATCATTGAACACATTCCGGCCCCTGTGGATAACCACGAGGAGCCGCTTCAGTTCCAAGTTGCTTTGTTGGATTATAATGATTATGTAGGCAGAATTGGAATCGGCAGAGTGTTCCGCGGAACGATGAAGGTAGGGCAACAGGTCGCTCTAATGAAGCTTGATGGTTCTATTAAACAGTTCCGTGTTACGAAAATTTTTGGTTTCTTTGGCTTAAAGCGTGAGGAAGTTCAACAAGCGGTAGCTGGAGATTTAGTGGCTGTTTCCGGAATGGAAGATATTAATGTCGGTGAAACCGTCTGTCCTGTTGAACATCAGGAGGCACTGCCGGTACTTCGAATCGATGAGCCGACCTTGCAAATGACTTTTGCTGTTAATAACAGTCCGTTTGCCGGCCGTGAGGGGAAATACTTAACATCGAGAAAAATTGAAGAGAGACTTCATGCACAATTGCAAACGGATGTCAGCTTGCGTGTTGATAATACTGACTCACCCGATGCCTGGATTGTATCCGGCCGCGGTGAACTGCACCTTTCGATTTTAATTGAAAATATGCGCCGTGAGGGATATGAACTGCAAGTTTCAAAACCTGAAGTAATCGTTAAGGAAATTGACGGGGTACGATGCGAGCCGGTGGAGCGGGTGCAAATTGATGTCCCCGAAGAGCATACCGGTTCTGTCATGGAATCATTGGGAATGCGAAAAGGTGAGCTTCTTGATATGATTAATAATGGCAGCGGTCAAGTACGTTTGATCTTTCATGTTCCGGCCCGCGGTTTAATTGGCTATACAACAGAATTTTTAACATTGACCCGCGGATATGGGATCATCAATCATACGTTTGACAGCTATCAGCCGATGGCGCAAGGACAGGTTGGCGGCAGACGCCAGGGCGTACTTGTTTCAATGGAATCAGGAAAAGCCTCGACATATGGTATAATGCAGGTAGAAGACCGTGGAACAATATTTGTTGAACCGGGAACGGAAATTTATGAGGGGATGATTGTCGGCGAGCACACCCGTGAAAATGACTTAACTGTCAACATCACAAAGGTAAAGCACGCAACAAACGTCCGTTCAGCCAATAAAGATCAGACATCTGTGATTAAAAAGCCGCGAATCATGACACTGGAAGAATCATTAGAGTACTTAAACGAAGATGAGTATTGTGAGGTCACACCGCAATCAATCCGTCTTCGTAAGAAGATATTGGACAAAAACGAGCGTGAACGGCTGGCGAAAAAGAAAAAATATGCCGAAATGAGTTAATGTCAAGGAGTGCATAATATGGAAGGATTAAATGCTTATTCCCCCAGTTTTAGATTTTTTGTTCAGTTAACTAACGATTTAACAACCGCAGGATGGTTACAATACCTTTTCATCGTTATTTTAACTGTTATTGTTTTTAGACTTGGTTTCGCAAAAAAATTGCCACTTCTAAAAAATATTGTGATTTATGTTAGTTTATCTATAGGCTGTTTTATTTTGTTATTCTTCTCATTTAGTTTACCAGTTGCTGAAAGTCTTTCAGTTGCTGCGCTAATTTTAATAATATATAAAATCCGTCTTCATAATTCAAAAAAGGTGGAGACAGAAGCTAAATAATGGGGGTTTTATCATGCGGTCCTTCCAGGATGTCCTGTATAATTGGCTGACGATTAAGGTGGTTTGCGATGCCCGTCCCAATGATACCGCGGCCCAGGAAACACGAGCTCATTTTGAGGAAGTATTGGCGGATGAGTATCATGTTTCAAATCTTGACATCACCACCGACGATGTCATGTATTATGTGTCTTGCCAAAAGGGAGAAGAAGAGAAAAAAATGAAGTTTCCGCGGGAATTGATTGAGGTCATGTTAAACCAAATTAATCTTGAGCCGGAGAAATACGAGAACTATCCAACTGAGGAATAAAGAAAGAGGCTGTTTTTTAAACAGCCTCAGATTGTCGAGAAAGGGTATATTTCTCGGCAATTTTTTATTTTAATGGAAATTGAATGGCCGATTTTATTAAAATTGTCCCTGCTAGGGGGCCTGTTGATTTCCGTTCCAGGTGCTTCGCTTTCCGCGGGCGGTTCGGGAAGCCTCCTCAGCGCGTTCCGCGCCTGCGGTTAGAAGCGCTTGCTCACTTGCTTTTTTATTCCTCGCAACCGGCAGTAGCGAAGCCCATGCAGCTCTTTTGAGTCTGCGAAGCTTCGCTCAATTTTTTCCTTTCTAAATTTATAAAGTTCTTTTCCTGATTTAGATAAGCGATTTACTCTTATCTTTTCCT
>NZ_JAMBOX010000002.1 GCF_023715785.1 Neobacillus niacini | reverse complement strand
AGATGAGATTTCCCATAGCGTCAAGCTAGTAAGATCCCTGAAAGATGATCAGGTTGATAGGTCAGAGGTGGAAGCGTGGCGACATGTGGAGCTGACTGATACTAATCGATCGAGGACTTAACCAAATAGAAAAGCGGAGGCGACTGTTCAACTTCGAGAGACGTTGGAGGGCTGGCACTGCAAATCCCGGTTTTGGATTTGTAGGGACGGACCGAAACGGCCGAGAAGTTAGGAGCCGAAGCTAGACAAGTCATTTACTGGCGAACTCGTTTTTACACTACTTCTTCTGCATTATCTAGTTTTGAGGGAATGAACCCTTTGTTTTATTCTTTGAACATAATTTGAGTAACATGGCACTTTGAAAGTCTGCTCCTGCGCCAAAGCTTATTCGAGGAAGCTGTTGTTCAGCTCGTCGCAAGCCAGCAGGGAAGATAGTTCAGTGTAGTAGGCTCGGTAACAATGGCGAGATGGTCACACCCGTTCCCATCCCGAACACGGAAGTTAAGCTTCTCAGCGCCGATGGTAGTTGGGGCGAAAGCCCCTGTGAGAGTAGGACGTTGCCGGGCATATTAAAAGACAACCTAAATAAGGGTTGTCTTTTTTGTGGTTTTAAAAGGGTAATTGGCTTTAAAAAAGGGGCATCGCGGATATATTGGAATTATGCGCAGATATATTTAATTTATCGCAGATAAAATCAAATTAACGCAGATATATCCAAGATGATCGCAGATATAGGCTGAAACACCGCGGATATAATTTTTTAACTCCAAATTGGTAAAAAAGGATACCCGATTTTCCCCTTTAAATTGCTTCAATCGACCTTTTTGGAGTAAAAACAGGCTCTTTTAGCCAGGAAACCGCCCGGAATTTTATTCAGATTTATGTTGGCTAACAGTCTCATTAAGTAATCGGTTATTTTCCAAACCATTTTCACTAAAGGCATTGTCATTATTTAAACCATTCTTAATACTTGCATGGTCCAAATTATTATCTCTTCCTGGAGAGTTGCCTCGTTTGTTATTTGTAGTATTTGTCATCCGTCTTCATCCTTTCTTTTAAATCGTACATAGAAATAATGATATTTAGCTTTTTAGATTTCCTCTAGTCCATCGATTGGGACCAATCGACTTTCATCATGCGTCCCTCTTTGAGAAACTAATGCCATGCTGGTGGCAGTTTCGATGCTTTCAATCCAAACGGGAATGCCGTGATAGTTAACCAAAATTTCTTCTTCAGATGCGAGTATCTCTTTTATCCTATTTAGGTTCATTTGGTTCACCTCAATGATATTATCCCAAACTTACACAACATTATAAGTGGACTCACTTATCGGAATTTTAGAAGAGGAAGGTTTCCATTTACTATAAAAAAAAGCAGACTCGTTTGGCCTGCTTCCTTTTAGTTTTTCGGAAGAAACTCACCTATTTCGCCCGAAATGATTGATGTGTCCCAAGGATGCCAATAATACGTGTTTCCGTCAAACTGCAGGTCATATTTATAGGCAATCGGTTCATCGGTGTAAAAGACCATCTCGTAATAAATAGGATCACTGTTTCCTGTATTAGGCTGGAAAGTCGGCGTTTCCTTGCTGGTATTTAAAAGTTCTAAAAACCTTTTCACTTCGTCGGGTATATTGATATCCGCTATTTTTTCTGCGCCATTAGGTGTGTAGGCAAGAAAAATTTCGATTCGATTTACTTTCTCGATCGGCATATCCTTAAAGTGCCATTTGAATTCAGTTTCTTCTCTTGAAAAATAGACGCGATACCCGTTAATATCGCGGGGAGAATTAACGGCAATCAATTGTGGATAGCCCTTAATCCTGTATATTTCTGTTCCTTTTTCATGAAATGCTGCGTCGCCATTGCGAATCTTATAATTGGGATTCGAAACATTGTCAGCAACCCTAAACTTAACTTCGCCAATCTTTTCACCAATGTACTTTGTGTCAGCCAAAGCTCCGGTATATATTCCATCGTAAGTCGCGCCGTCCCATTTAATAAAATCTACCCAATCAATGATGGCGTTTCCGCCAAATAGCGAAGAGCGACAACCTGTTAAAAAGATAACCAACAATAGGAAGACACTCCATTTTTTCACGTGGCAGCACCCCCTTTTTAGGTTAGACGGAGTTTTTACAAAGGATTGCCCCGACCATAGATCCTTAACCTCTGTTTCTTTATACGTTACTTATCTTTCATTTTCCTTCTTTTTATCGGGAAGTTATACTGATACTAAAAGTATGACTAGGAGTGTTAAACATGTTAAGCAACATAGATATTTGCACAAGCTTCATTGAGAAGGCCAAAAACATCGTCGTTCTGACAGGTGCGGGAATAAGTACAGAATCGGGAATTAGGGATTTCCGTTCCAAAACAGGGGTATATCAGCTGGCCCCTGAAACCATTCTTTCGCTCGACTATTTTTACCGACATCCGAAGGAGTTTTATCAATTTGCAATCGAGAATCTATATCATCCGGATGCCAAGCCAAACTGCGGTCATGAAATCCTGGCAAAATGGGAGGAGCAGGGTAGGGTACCGCATATTATTACCCAGAACATTGATGGTCTTCATCAAAAGGCCGGCAGCAAAAATGTCATTGAGTTTCATGGAACCATGAAAACCGCCTCATGCCTGCACTGTGGAAAAATATACTCAGCCGAGGATATGATTTCACGGATGCAAACAAGTGAGGACTTTTATGTTTGCGCCAATTGTAATACAAAAAGGGTAGAAGATCGTTTTATTAAGCCAGATGTAGTTTTATTCGGGGATGCTGGAGAGTGGTTTTCAGTCCAAGGGTTCAATACGATTCTTCGTCATATCGAGGAGGCCGATTGTCTATTGGTGCTGGGCACAAGCCTGAAGGTCACGCCCTTCTCGACCTTCCCGCAATATCGGGAGCGCGGCGTCCCCATGGTCATCATTAATAAAGGCGATACACCTTACAATCATGCTGATGGAACCTATGTCATTCAGGATTCCATTGGAAAAACATTGACGGAAATCGATAAGCATCTAAACGAAGGATCAATATCTTAGAGAGAGATGAAGTTGTATGAGGGTTATTGGCATTGATTTATCTGGACCAAGCAATCACAAGGATACAGTATTAACGATTTTCGAAAAACAAGAGGGTCAATTAATTTTTATTAAGCTGTTAAGCGATATCAGCGATAGGGAGATATTAAACGAAATTCACTCTCAAAGTCGGTTGGATGAGGTGGTAGTAGGAATCGACGCCCCACTATCCTATCAAGACGGCGGAGGAGACAGACCAGGTGATAAAGCATTAAGGAAGTTTATTGTTTCATTGGGGATGAGGTCTGGATCGATCATGACACCGACAATGACCAAAATGGTCTATCTGACTTTGAGGGGGATTAGGCTTAGTAGGGAAATTGAAAATATGAGAACCTCGAATCCGGCATCTATCGTGGAAGTGCATCCGGGTGCCGTAATTGGGTCACGGCTTTCACGGGAGGACTTTGAGCATGTTTTACATTACAAACAAAACGTCACGGCAAGGTCTTTTATAAAAAATTGGTTTGAGGAACAGAACCTAAGGCATCTTCCTGATTTTATCGAAAAAGAAAGTCATTTTATTGATGCCTGTGCGGCTGCTTTGGGAGCCTGGCACTGGAAGGAGTTAAAACCGAGATGGCTGTTTCCAGCTGAACTGCCACTTCATCCTTTTGATTATTGTTGTTAGGCTCCGTTTGAATTTTATACCAGCTGATTTTTTCCTAAATAAGCCACGCGAAGAAAATAAGATAACCAAAAGGCATGAATCGATAAGAGATTTGTGCCTTTTTTTATGACTTTGATATGACCTTTAAGTGACAAAGTGCACTCTAATTCCGTGACTTTTATTTCCTATTATCAAACTATCAAGAAAAAGGAGATGGAAATCATGTTTAAGAATTTAAGTTCATTAGCAAAGAGTATGATTTATACGGTTATTGTCATCGCTTTGGCTGGCCTGTTTTCGCAATTGCCGGGAATCAGCGGGGAAGTGTATATGTTCTCACCAGTTATTACGGTGCTGATCATGATGTTTATTGTCACCCGTGATGGGTACAGTAAATCGGGATGGGTACCACTTGGGGTCCATAAGCTTGGGCTGAAAAAATGGGGATTTGCGTTCGTTGCTCCAGTTGTTGTTCATCTGGTTGGATATAGTATTCTATGGGTTACGGGGATAGGGGAAATCACAACTGCCAACCTAAAAGGCATGAGCCCGGTTACCATGATCATGGCGACGATCCCAATGCTGTTGATCTACACTGTTACTTTTTCACTCTTTGAGGAAATCGGCTGGCGCGGCTATCTTCTCCCACATTTGCAGCGCCTTGGCAATATTCGTGCGCTAGTCCTGTCTGGATTCATTCATGGCTGCTGGCACCTGCCGCTCATCCTGCTTACCGACGTTTACCATGCCGAAGGAAGCGGTTGGGTGGTATTCCCGCTATTTCTTGTATCATTAACGATTGTCGGAATTTTAATTGGGCATGTACGAATGGCTACAAATAGTGTTTGGCCGGCTGCCATAATCCATGCTGTCCACAACGTGGCTTGGGCCCGCTTTAGATTAGTTACTGAAAGTGATTCTTCGTACGCGGAAATCCTGACAGGAGACACTGGAATCGTTCAGCTGATTCTTTACGGAGCTGTTGCTGTTCTTATTATCAGGAATATGAGAAAGGGATCACAGTTTGTCAACCGGAATATGAATGATTTTTCGAAATAGTAAGACTTTAATGCAATGGGTAGTTTATATTATTCTAATAGGTAATATATGGTATAATGAAAGAAAAAAAGGGTAGGGTGACCTCTATGGTGTTCAAAAGGACTCTCAACCGAAATGTATTGCTGATATTGCTTCTGTTTGTGTTAGCAGCAAATTATACTTTGTATCATACTGCATTTGGAAACCTGACTTTACCGGAAAATACGAATATAATGGTAGTGGCTTCCATGATTGATTTGGCCCTGATTGCCCCGTTATTATTTTTGGGTTGGAAACGAAAGTTGAATTGGAAAAACCTCTTTTTGGGGATTGCCGGCGGCCTGGTTTTGGTCCGATTCCTCATTCCGATGGAGTATTTAGCTCCATTTGAAGCGATCACTTGGTTCGGGTTTGCCGTTGAAGGCGGGTTTCTCCTGCTGGAGATTTTGGTTCTCGTGTCTTTGTTTCAATATATGCCGAACATCGTCCGTTCCGTAAAGGAAAGTTCGCTGCCGGTGCTGTATTCTTTTTCAACAGCCGTAGAAAAGCAAGTCAAGTCCTACCAGATTATACGCGTTATTTGCTCTGAGATGCTCATGTTCTACTACGCTTTTACAACCTGGCGAAAGAAACCGCCAGTCGGTCCTACTATGTTTACCTTGCATCAAAAATCCAGTTTAATTGCGTTTCAAATCATGCTGATTCATGCGACTGTGCTTGAAATGGTTGGACTGCACTGGTTATTTCATGATAAGTCAGTAGTATTATCGATTATTATGCTGGTCCTTAACGTCTATACGGTTATTTTCTTTTTGGGCGACATTCAGGCTGTGCGCCACAATCCGTTGGTGGTGTCAGAGGAAAACATTTATGTTTCGCTTGGTTTAATGAAGCGCATGAAAATCAATTTGTCCGACATTGAGGAAATCATCGAAGAACCAGAGCAATTAAAACAAAAGCTTTCCAAAGATACTATCGATTTCATTGCGCGAGATATGGAAGAAGTCCATCCGGATGTTATTTTAAAATTAAAGCAGCCTGTCGAAGCGACTTTGATTATGGGAATGAAAAAACAGGTTTCAAAAGTGGCGATTCGCGTCGACGATCCGATGAGATTTAAACAGGTTTTAAAAGATAAAATGGAAAATAGGTAAATGAATTTGCTGCCAGGGGGAGACCTTCTGGCATTTTTTTGTGTGTGTAAGGTAAAGCCTTCATTGATTAATCTCGATATGAGATTAAATCTATATAAAACGAATATTGTTTAGATTAAAAGTAATGACATATGATGAAAATCATCAAAGGTTAAAGGTTATGATTTTTTCAGAGAGAGGGATGCATCATGTGCGGTATTACAGGTTGGGTTGACTGGAGACAGGATCTCACGAAACAGCAAGACACCATTAGAAAGATGACGGAAACCCTAAGCAAGCGGGGGCCGGACGACTCCGATATTTGGTCCGCCACGCAAGTGGCACTTGCTCACAAACGGTTAGTTGTCGTCGACCCCACTGGAGGCAAACAGCCGATGACCAAATTGAAAAACGGGCATCCCTATACGATGGTTTATAACGGTGAACTTTACAATACGGAAGATATTCGCAAGGAGTTGCTGAAGAGTGGGCATCATTTTGAGTCACACTCCGACACAGAAGTGTTGTTGACGGCTTATATAGAGTGGGGCGAACACTGTGTTGACCACCTGAATGGCATTTACGCATTTGCCATTTGGGACCATTCCAAACAAAAGCTGTTTATGGCCAGGGACCGCCTTGGTGTCAAACCGCTTTTTTATAAGGAAGGAAATGGCTCGCTGCTGTTCGCGTCGGAATTAATAGCCATCCTCGCTCATCCGTTAGTAAGGACAGAGGTCAACCGGGAAGGGCTGCAGGAGATTCTTGCATTAGGGCCATCGCGAACACCGGGCCACGGAGTGTTCCGAGGCATCGACGAACTTCGACCCGCTCACGTCCTTATCTATGATAAAAATGGGGCCAGAATCAGAAGGTACTGGAATGTCGAAAGCAAAGAGCATCCTCATTCACTATCTGAAACCATTGATCAGGTAAAATTTCTGGTTAAAGATGCAGTTGAGCGCCAATTGGTGGCGGATGTTCCGGTTTGCACATTTTTGTCAGGCGGAGTTGATTCCAGTGCCATCAGCGCAATTGCCAGTGACTATTTCAAAAAGGAAGGGCGGGGTACTCTTCATACGTATTCCATCGATTATGAACGAAATGATGAATTTTTCAAAGCGACATCGTTTCAGCCCGACCAAGATAAACCGTGGATTGAAAAAATGCAGCAATTTTTAGGGTCGATTCATCACTCAGAGGTGATTGATAACAACGAGCTAATCGGTCGCTTAGAGGATGCCGTTTCGGTTAGAGATCTGCCGGGAATGGCCGATGTGGATTCCTCCCTGTTGTGGTTTTGCGAGCGGATCAAGCAGGACTATACAGTCGCGTTGTCGGGTGAATGCGCCGATGAAATATTTGGCGGCTACCCTTGGTTTTATCGTGAGGAACTTCTGGAAAGAGAAGGTTTTCCATGGATGCAATCCTTGGAGGAACGGCAGCAGTTGCTAAACCCTTCTTGGAAGCAGAAACTACATTTAAAATCTTATGCTATGGACCGATATCAAGAAACGCTGCGAGAGGTCCCGAAGCTTGATGGAGAAACCTCATTGGAAGCTCGGCGCCGCGAAATGTTTTATCTTAATATGGCTTGGTTTATGGCATCATTGTTGGAGCGAAAGGACCGCATGAGCATGGGGGCAAGTCTGGAGGTTCGCGTCCCGTTTGCAGACCATCGTCTTGTCGAATATGCCTGGAATATTCCGTGGGACATGAAAATGCTGAATGGCCGCGAGAAGGGACTTTTGCGAAAGGCTCTGGAGGGTGTGCTTCCCGATGATGTCCTTTACCGGAAAAAGAGCCCCTATCCCAAAACCCATCACCCTGAATATACCAATCTCGTAAAAAATAAGCTCAGCGACATCCTTGACCAAAAATCTTCCCCAATCCTTGAATTGGTTTCCAAACAGAAGCTCAAAGACATTATCGATTCCAACGGCTCATCGTTTAAAACTCCATGGTTCGGGCAGTTGATGACCGGTCCGCAGCTGCTGGCTTATTTTGTTCAATTAAACAGCTGGCTCGAGCAGTATAAGGTTAACATCCTGGACAATTAACGTGTGAGCACCAGGCCGTACCCAGTCTTGCGATAAAATCCAACGAATTAAAAACTGGTTTCTCAATTAAATTAATACTATAATGACCTCACGGGATAAACTATTTAGAATATTGCAACCAATCCTTTGGAGGTTAAAATGGAAATAGCTAAAAGAAGCCAGCAGATTGCGGATACACCGGTATGGAAACATATTGGCATGGAAATAAAGAAGTCGATTCCGGGTTATTCAGAAGTGGAGCTAAAAATTACACAACAGTTGCTGCAAATCCATGGAAGCGTTCATGGCGGAATCCAGGCTACATTAATCGACGCTGCGGTTGGCACAGCTTTAACGCCAATGCTCGAGGAACATGAGGCTGCGTCAACAGTGGAATTGAAAACTAACTTTTTAAGGCCAGGAAAGGGTGAAAAACTAATCTGCAAAGGAAGGATCAAACATAAAGGCAGAAATCTTGTTCTTGGCGAGGCGGAAATTGTTAATGATATGGGAAAATTAATTGCTTCTGGAACTGCAACTTATATGATTTTCAGAAATTAATAAAAAGCCTTCTCAAATTATTCTGAGAAGGTTCTAAATCCATCTAATGTGAATCGTTTATTTTATTCATTTTTTCTTCAAATACCGTTTATCCTGCATAAAAAGACTCCAAAAGTAGAAGAAACCTGGGAAAAGGATGGCGAAACCGACAATATAGGTGATAAACACTACTCGGAATGAGTAGGGGTCGGTAAACGCAGAGTGTATCGTGACATTTGGGTATACAATGTAAGGCAAATGGGCTTTTCCGTAAACATAGCTAGCCACCAAATATTGTGCAGTCGCGGCTATCACTGTTAGCCGCGGCATACCTCTGACGCCTTTTGCAAAAGGGTTCGGAAAATACAGCCCCACACCAACTAAAAGAAAAAACCCTAGAGATACCCATAATAGCGGCATATTATCAATCATTCGATTGTACAACCAAGCAGCCTCATATTTTAATGTCAACATAATTAGAAATGCCATTAGCAAAGAAATCGGACCAAGAATTCGCCCATCGCGCAAGTAGACCTGATAGGCGTCCATCTCATCCGAGACTTTAGAATAATCGGCTAGCAGCAATGATGAGAGAAATAGGCTGCTGCTGATGGCAAAACCGACAAAAGCATATTCGTTTGGACTGGTAAATAATTTAACCATATTTAACGTTGCATTTCCATCTCCATATTCAATATAATGGCCGTGGGTAATGGGCAGGACACTGATTAACAGACCAGGAATGATAATGCCTGTGATCCCAGATATATACGTTAACGGTTTTTTGTATTCCGGTATCGCATTAGAAAAAACAAGAAATGCACTTCTAAGGGCCAGCAGCAGCAGGATTATGCTTCCAGGGATAAGCAGGATCGTTCCAAGTGTATAGGTGGCCTTGGGAAACAAGCTCACTAAGGCAACAACGAGCGCTACAATAAAGGTGTTGGTCACCTCCCAAGTTGGTGACAGATACCTGTTCGCAATGTTTGTTGCTCGCGTCCTTTCGTGATTGATGTAAAACATCGACCAAAATCCAGCGCCAAAATCCATGGTAGCCATGACCGCGTATATGAAAACGAACCCCCACAGAACGGTAATCGCAATCAGAGCATCAGGCATATCGCTTTACCCCCTTATGTATTTGTACTGTATAATTCTCCATTTTTACGTTCCGCCCGCTTTAAATCATCCACTTCGGAATTTTTCCTGAAGTAATAGAGCAGGACAAATACAACTGCAGCTGCCAAAATGAAATAAACACCGCTAAATAATATGAACAAGGTGCCCATGCCCTTTGAGGTAGTAGCGGCTTCTGCTGTCGTTAAGATCCGGTAAATCACCCATGGCTGCCGTCCGGTACAGGCAAATATCCAGCCAAATTCAATGGCCAGAACCGAAAGGGGGCCCGTCGAAACCAGAATCCAAAGTAACCATTTTGGATTATGACGTCTTTTTAAAATCCGTTTCCAGCCTAATACAAGAAGTGGAATCAGAATTAGCAGGGAACCAATTGCCACCATCCCGTTAAACAGAGTATGGATAAATAATGGCGGCCATTCCTCTTCCGGAAAGTCATGTAGTCCTTTTACGACTGTGTCAAAACTGTTATCTGCTAAAAAGCTTAAGGCCCAGGGAATTTCAATTGCCCATTTCACTTCTTCCGTTTCCCGGTCGGTGAACCCTCCAATCGCCAGAGGCGCGTGCGATTGGGTTTCAAACAATCCCTCTGCCGCCGCCAGTTTTTCCGGCTGGTAACGATGCAAATATTGAGCGGAGGTATGACCGCTTATGGCGGTCAGGAACGCAAAGATACAACCGACCGTGAGTCCGAGTGTTAAGGCTTTTTGATGAAAAAGATAAATTCGGGAGCCAAACGAATTTTTCAACATTTTAAAAGAAGCTACAGAAGCTACGACAAATGCTCCAACCACATACGCCGATACGCCGACATGCCAAGCAGAAACATAGAAGCTTGGATTAAAAAAGGCAGCCCATGGATTAATATCAAGGAATTTTCCGTCTTCATAACGGAAGCCCGCTGGAGTCCCTTGGAAGGCATGTACGTTTGTAATCAACACGGCAGATGCAAGGGCACCGAGTGCAACCAGCACCAGACTTACGATCCGCAACCAAGGGGGAATTCTCTCTGCTGCGTAGACATAGATAGACATAAATAGTGCTTCCACAAAGAATGCATAAATTTCAATTTGGAATGGCAGCGGCATAACCCGGCCGATTACTTCCATAAATCCAGGCCATAACAAGGATAATTGCACGCCGGCAATGGTCCCGGTGGGGATTCCAACACCAAGCAAAACGGCAAATGTCTTTGTCCATCTTTTGGCCATAACTACATAATCTTGATCTTTTGTTCTTTGATACAGCAGCTCTGCTGTTAGAATCATTAATGGCAACCCGACACCGATTGTTGCAAAAATAATATGAAATGCCATCGTAGTCCCAAAGAGGGATCGGGCGATTAGGATATCATCCATTATTCATTAGTCCTTTCCAGGGTAGTCAGTAACACACAACGAAATTAGTTTTCCTTTCCACAGCTTGAAATATTCTCCAAAAAAAGCTTTCTAGGAGACCGTCCTAGAAAGCTTTTTCAATTTTTTATTAAAAAATGAACAGAAAACCTCATTACTGTCGTCTAATTTTAAAAATACCAAAATGTGCAATCGTTTGTGGGGTGGTTTACATATGAAACAGGTTTTAAAGCTGCCAGTAAGGCTTGTTCTGATGATAATGGGATTTGTCATCATGATGAATCTATATATCCTATTCTTTGGAAAAAAATTACTAAATTTGAATCTGGAACCTTTTTGGAATTCCCTCCTAACGGATGTTCAATTCCTGCTTCATTTTAAGGAATCAACTAACCTTGGAATTTTTCAAGGGCTAAACCTAGTTGATGGCTACCGTTATTCCATGTCGATTCTGATTTTGTGCCTTCTCGTTGTCATTATTGCGGGACTCTTGCTTGCTTTTTGCGTCATGATGGCTCCAAGAAAAATCAGAAACTCTATTAAGAAATTAATCAATATATTTGAGGGGATTCCTGATTTATTGGTCATTTTCCTATTTATGTTTTTCGTGATTACCCTTTACCAGAAAACAGGGTTGAAATTTTTGCAGCTTTATGGGGTGTTTGGTAATCGGCCTTATTTTGTGCCGACCGTCACCATTTCGTTTCTGCCGACTCTTTTATTTGTCCAGTTTTTGATCAAAATTTTGGAGGAGGAGGAGAATCAAATTTATGTGTTATTCGGAAAGGCAAAAGGGGTTGGACGGATTAAGCTTCTTTTTGGTTATCTCGTTCCCAATACCCTACCGCTGGTGATTTTACAGCTGCGAACAAGCATTTGGATCATCCTTTCCAATATTTATTTAATCGAATTTATGTTTAATATACCAGGGTTTACCAAAGCTTTTGAATTTCTTCTATTTAGAGGTGGGAATATTGCGGCTCTTGCCCTTTGCCTTTTATTATTTACATTGCCTTTGCTTTTGTTCGAAGCACTAGGATATTTTGTTTCGAAGCGTATCGCCGGAAAGGAGAAGTTCACGATATGATTGGATATAAAAAAACCATCATCGGATCAGCGATATTGCTGTTTTTATTAGTTGCCAGCATCTTGTATCCCGCTTATGGACCAGCAGATTTTAATAAAAATGTCATGATTACGGATGAGCAGGGAAAGGTGATTGGAAAGGCTCCGTTTCCGCCCTCATTAGAGCACCCATTTGGAACTGACCGAAATGGCCAGGATATGCATTTACTATTCCTATACGGGGCGAAGTTTACTTTGATTACGGCGTTTGGAGTCGCCTTGCTAAGAGTTTTGTTCGGAGGTATGTTGGGACTTTTCATGTCTATATGGGCTCCTTCCCTTAAAAACGTATTTAAAGACTTTTTTATGACGATGAGATATATCCCTTCGATTTTCTTAGGTCTTGCCTTAATGTGGCCCGTCATTGGTGCAGTTGAAGGTGTACCGATTTCTTCAGTTGTTTCCTTTCAGATCATCATGTTGGTTTTTATTGGAATTCCAACGGTTACGATATTTTCATCTGATGTTACAGAACAATTATTATCTCAATCATTTGTTCAAAGCTCCTACCTTATGGGTGCGAGTAAATTTCATATTTTAAGAAAACAATTAATGCCTTATATTCGTTCATATGGAATATTATTATTGGTCCAGCAGCTATTAAGCACATTGCAACTCATAATGCATCTCGGAATATTTGGGGTATTCCTTGGCGGTCAAACGGCGGGCGGAATTGTCGGTTATGACGAGCCTCCAAAACCAGCCTCCTTATCCAATGAATGGGCTGGGCTGATTGGGCAAAATTTATTCGATTTTAACAGGGCACCGTGGACTATTTTTGTGCCGATTTTAGGGTTTTTTATCGTCATTTTTATCGTTAATAGTATTAAAAAAGAGCTAGAAGAAAACATGCAGGGGGAACTGCAATGGGTCAAATCCCGCAAGAAAAAAGAGACCGCGCCAAAGGACGGCCGTATGACAGTAAAAGGGGAATTTGAATTGATCAATAAGGAACAATCTAGGGGCTATTTATAGAAAAATAGAAAAGGGGAGCAGGATGAAGCTTAATAAACCAAAAGACCCTTATCACTTGGACATCTCAAGTATAAAAAAAGAAACCCTTCTAGAAGAACTGATTGAGACATATGGAAACAAGGTGTTGAAGCTTGCTTTTACATATGTAAAGGATCAGAAAGTCGCGGAAGACATCACGCAAGAGGTTTTTATCAAATGCTTTCAAAATTGGGATAAATTTCGCGGCGACTCATCCGTCAAAACGTGGCTTTACTCAATCACGATTAATACATGCAAGGACTATTTAAAAAGCTGGTCGTTTCGAAACTTGTTGTTTCATGATTTTACTCCTAAACAAAAAGACATGAAGGACAGTGTATTGGAGCATGTGTTGGAGCGGTCACAAAAAAAGGAGTTGGCCGCCGCTGTTCTCCATTTACCGGTGAAATATAGGGAGGTTATCATTCTCTTTTATTATGAAAATTACCGGGTTGAAGAAATCTCCGCCTTTTTACAAACAAATGAGAATACGATTCGGACCCGATTAAAAAGAGGAAAAGAACTATTATTTAAAAAGATTGGGAAAGAAACGAGGGATGAGTTTTGAAAGATGATCTTCGATTGTTAAAGGAAAGTCTAGATGATACGTATTTTAAAGATATGGAATTATCGAAATCCCTGAAAAAGAAAATAGTAAAAAAAGCGACAGCTGATTCCCAATTTTCACGGATACGCCCTAAATTCGCCTATTTTACTAGCCTTGTACTGGCGGCGACCTGTTTGCTCATTCTGGCGGTGAGCTTTATGAAGACTGATATCCATCAAGCCAGTTTGCCGACGATTCGTGAGCAGCAGGTAGCCCTTATTCACCTGCAAAATGTGATGATTCAACTGACAAAAGACCAGCGACTTTCCGAAGATTTATTAATTCAATCGGTTGAGAGCAACCAACCGGCAGAAAAATCGGATGAATTACGTAGCAAAGTGATTCAAGATGGAGAAGCGATTATCACTGGCATTAAAAAAATGTCCATCCCAGCGGCATTGCAGTCCAATCAAAGCAGGTTAGATGAATGTTTACAATTACTGGCAGCCGCATATGAACAAAAAAATGAATACTACAAAAATTTGGATTTACAAAATCCAGTGGACCTTACTCCCTATCATGTGCCGGCTGATACATTCATCATTTTTGAAGAAAAGATAGGGGAAGTATATGTAAACGTCCACTTGCTTTCTCCTAGCTTCCAACTACTATTAACCTTTTTAAGATAAATATTTGTAAGTTATATGAAAAGAGGGGAAAATTGAATGAGCAGGATAATTTAACGACCGTGGACGTTGACACCTACTTACATTATGGAACGTTAAAAAAGGATGAATCCGTAACCGGTACGATTACATTTCAACGTCCAATTGGTGAACAGGGTCTGAAAATATTTTACCAGTCAAGGTATGCCGAGTTGCCAACAGCAATCATTAACATGCCATAATAAGCGCGGATTAATTACAACTCAATCAAAAAAGGCGCACCTGACCTTAGTTGGTACGCCCTTTTTGATGTTCAATTATTTCGCAAACACATGATTACCGATTGTCTCCACCGCTTGACGGGTGCGAATCCAGGTATCAGTGGCAATTTCCGGGTTATAGAAATAAATGGAATTATTCAATGTGTTTTCTCTCTTTAAAGCTTCTTCAACTGCTTGCTTTGAATCTTCGGATGCCGGTTTATTGATTTCACCATTTTGCACCGGTGAAAAAGCATATGCTTTACCTGTTTTTTCTTTGATCACTTCTGTTATCGTATCGGGAAACTCTGGTGATTCCACACGATTTAAGACCACAGTTGCAACTGCCACTTTCCCTTCATATGATTCACCCTTCGCTTCTGCTTCCACTAAGCGAGCAAATAAGTTTTTTTCCTGCTCGGAAATGGAGATCGCCGGTTCAGTGGGTTCTATCGCCGGTGCCTCAACTTCCTGTACTGCAGTTTCTGCAGTTTCTGCAGGTTCCATTTGTTGCTCGACAGGGTCTGCTGATTCCGTTACTTGAGCATCAAGTACTTCTGTAACAACCGGTTCAGTCGCTGTTTCTGCTGATTCTGATGAACCGTTTGGCGTTTCTGTTTTTTCTTCAACGCCCTTCTTTTCTTGGTCTGAAGAATCGGCTAATACCCCGACAGCCGCATTAACAACGGCGTTAATCACAGGTTTTGCTGAATCTAGTTGAACTTCTTTGTGCGGATGAAACAGATCACCAATGGCTTGTACCGCGTCATGAAGAGTATAATCTTCCTGTATATATAATTCCCCAATAGTAAATGGATTAATGACAGAAATACTTGTTCTATGTTGAAGTGCATTATCTGTTATTGCTTTAGCGGTATGATCTTGGATATTAATGGCCATTGTAGCTGCACAAGCTACGATGAGTGATTTCAACATGATGGTCATGTGCGCTACCTCCTAATAAAATCTCTAGTACATACCCTAACATGTTTTATCATCATAAATACAGGACAATAAGGTTACATTTTATGTTAAATAGATAAATAAAATGACATAAAAAGAAAGTTTATGACAAAATACCTATCAAGATGTCATATTCTAGGAAATCATGTGAAGACGAGGGATAATTTACCTGAGAACTCTCATGGTTCTTGCTGATTTTGCCAAATATAGTAGAATAGAATGAAAATGCGAAAATTCTGGAGATGGTGGTACATGAATAAATTTGCTGTGAATCTTTCAACTATTTTCACTGAAGTTCACTTTTTGGAGCGGTTCAAGAAAGCGCGGGATTGTGGATTTTCTTATGTGGAGTGTCAATTCCCCTATAATCATACCATAGCAGAGATTCAGCGGGAACTTTTACATAATCTGTTATCACTGGAACTAATAAACTTGCCTCCGGGGAATTGGGTAAAAGGTGATCGAGGTTTGGCTGCTGACCCGTATCGCGTGAACGAATTTAAACAATCGGTCCAAACTGGAATAGAGTATGCAGTGGCATTAAACGTATCAAAGATTCACTGCATGGCTGGTATTATATCAAACGGAGATCATAGAATAGCTCGCGCTGTTTATTTGAAAAATCTTCATTTTGCCGGAACCGAAATGGCAAAACACGGGATCACGCTATTAATTGAACCGCTCAATCCATACGATATGCCGGGTTATTTTTTACATGATATTCATCAGGCAAAAGAGATACTGGATGTGGTGGACTTGCCAAATGTGAAGCTTCAGTTTGATTTTTATCATATGGAGCGCATACATGGAAATCCGCTGAGCCTATTTCAACAATATGCTGACACCATCGGGCATGTCCAAATAGCAGATGTTCCGGGCCGTCATCAGCCAGGGACAGGAGAAATGAATTACAAAGAAATATTCCATTATTTAAATGATATCTATGAAGGCTACATTGGCGTCGAATATACGCCGAGCGGAAAAAGTGAAGCCAGTTTCGATTGGCTGGAAGGATGGAAAATAAAATGATCATTGGATTTATCGGAACAGGTGTCATGGGTTCAAGAATGGCAAAACGGCTGCTTGAACATGGATATGATGTGCATGTCTATAATCGGACCAAAGAGAAAGTTAGAGCGCTTGTAGAGCAAGGTGCAAATGTTGAAGAATCAATTTCTTCATTGGCAAGGAACTGTGACATCATTTGTACTTGTTTATCCATGCCAGAGGATGTTTTAGAGGTATATGGTGGCATTAACGGTATTATTGAGAACGCCCGCCCAGGGACCGTCTGTATCGATTTGACAACGGTTGGAGCGAATACAAGCAAAATCCTTTTTGAAAAAACGGCTGACAGAGACATTGCTTACCTTGATGCTCCTGTAAGCGGCGGGCCAGAAGGGGCGGAAGCCGGGACTTTAACGATTATGGTCGGCGGTGAGCGGGAGATTTTCGAAAAAATTTCTCCTTTATTAAGGGTTCTAGGCGGTACAGTTGAATACCTTGGTTCTTCCGGATCAGGAAGCATTGCTAAGCTGATCAATCAATATCTTGTCGCGGTTCATTCGCTTGCCGTTTCAGAAGCGATGGTTACTGGAGCTGCATTTGGACTTGATTCCGAACAGTTATACAATATTTTAAAAGTCAGCTATGGAGACAGCCGAATTTTGCGTCGGCATATGGAACAATACGTGCTTGATCGGAATTTCCAACCCGGCGGTGCGGTGAAATATGTTTTGAAGGATGTCCGTTTGGCCAATCAGCTTTTGCAAGAGGCCGGGATGAACAACTTCACCGGACAATTGGCAGAACAGGCATTTTCTGTTGCGACCGAGAATGGCCTAAGTGATTCGGATATGTCTGCAGTGATCCAGCCAATGGAAGAGCAATGCGGGGTTTTAGTTAGAAAAAAAAGATGACGATTTAAAACGATGCCGGGACTATGATGATGGTTCCGGCGTTTTAATGACAATATGAATAAGTCTGGTAATCATATTAATACCACATTTATAGTAGAAATATTTGGTTAATTCTAAAAGTAACCTTTACAAACATCTGTAGCTTGACTAAAATAAGTAATATATACTGACCGTTCAGTATCTTTTGTTCAGTTGTTTGAAAACGGTTTCACTTCACTCTTCTACGGTTTGTTTCATTCAATCCCTTCCACACCAAGATTATTTATTTGTCATCAAACATAAACCAAAAATCTCAATCATAATGAATAGTCTTCGAAAGGAGGACGATGAGTTGACATGGGAACCAGAAATTAACGAACTTCGGCGCCGTGAAAAATTGGCGTATCAAATGGGCGGTGAAGAACGGGTCGCCAAGCACAAATCACAAGGCAAGCTAACTGTTAGAGAGCGGATATCCAGTTTGCTGGACGAAGATAGCTTTCATGAATTAGGTGCTATTGCCGGGAAATCGAAGTATGATGCCGATGGTCAATTAGTTGAATTTACACCAGCAAACTTTATTGTCGGAACAGGAAGGATTAATGGACGAAAAGTAGTTGTCGGGGGAGATGACTTTACGGTCCGCGGGGGTGCGGCGGACGGCGCAATCATTAGGAAGCAGGTATATGCAGAAAGGTTGGCTCATGACCTTCAGCTCCCAATCATCCGGCTTGTTGATGGTACCGGCGGCGGGGGCAGTGTGAAATTCCTCGATACAGATGGCCATACATATATACCGATTAATCCTGCCTGGGATTTGGTCGTTGCCAATATGGGAAGGATTCCGGTCGTTTCTTTATGTTTGGGTTCAGTTGCGGGACTCGGTGCAGCCAGGGTTGCAGCATCACATTTTTCCGTAATGGTAGAGAAAACCGCTCAATTATTCGTTGCAGGCCCGCCTGTTGTTAAATATGGAATGGGACAGGTCTTGACGAAAGAAGAACTTGGCGGCATTCAGGTCCATCGGTCAAGTGGTGCCATAGATAATATTGCCCGCTCAGAAGAACATGCCTTTGAGCAGGCACGACGTTTCTTATCGTACTTGCCTTCAAGTGTCTGGCAGCTGCCGCCTGTAGAAACAGGAACGGATGATCCAAACCGAATAGACGATCGTTTAATCTCGGTTATCCTTAGAAATCGCAGGACTCCATATAAAATTCGTGAGGTTCTACCAATGATATTCGATGATGGCTCTATCTTTGAGATGGGACGATATTATGGCGGTGGCACACTTACCTGTTTTGCACGGCTAGACGGACATCCTGTCGGGGTACTGGCCTCAGACCCTTATGTTAATGGCGGTGGGCTGACAGCTGAGAGTTCGGAAAAAATAGAACGTTTTGTAGATTTATGTCAAACATTTCATTTGCCGATTGTAAATATGGTCGACCAGCCTGGTATGGTCATTGGATTGCCAAATGAAATGAAAGGAACGATCCGCAAAGGAGTACGTGCAATTGCGGCCATTTACCAAGCAAAAGTTCCAATGATTGAAATTATCATGCGTAGAGTATTCGGTGTGGGCGGTGCCGGAATGTCCAATGGCCACGGATTAAACCTTCGTTATGCCTGGCCGTCAGGCGACTGGGGCTCGCTACCGGTTGAGGGCGGGGTTCAGGTAGCTTATCGCCGTGAGCTTGAGGCTAGTGACAGTCCTGAAGAATTATTAAAAGAACTGTTGGATCGCATGGAATCAGTCCGTTCGCCGATAAGAACCGCTGAAGCGTTTGGCATTGAAGAAATTATTGATCCGCGAGATACCAGACCACTTTTATGTGATTGGGTGAAGGATGCCTACGCCCTTCTTCCGAAAATGCTCGGCCCGTCCAGTCACGAGATGCGGCCATAGAACGTAATGGCCGAAGCGTAGTGTATCTTCGGACAAAACAGTTGATGAAAAGGATGGAAATGTCCGAAGTTGAGTAATCTTCAAATTAAACTGCCGATGAATAGGGAGGAATGAGTATGAAAGAACTTTTACAAAAAAGCTGGCCAAAAAACCTTTCCAAAACATTAACCTATCGCTTAGGTGAACGGCCGCTGCATGAATACCTCAAACAAAATGCAGCTGACACTCCAAATAACACGGCATATTCGTTTTACGGTCGGCAGTTATCCTGGCGAGTGCTCGATGAATCCGTTGATCGATTTGCCCAATTCCTAATTGCTCAAGGTGTAAAAAAAGGGGACCGCGTTGCGTTATTTATGCAAAACTGCCCACAATATCTGATTGCCCATTATGGAATCCAGCGTATCGGCGGCATTGTCGTTCCACTGAATCCCATGTATAAAGAGTCCGAGCTGGAGTATTTAATCAACGAGGCCGAGATTAAGGCGGTCGTAGCAGGACAGGAGTTGCAGCCACTTGTTGCCGTAGCCCGACCAAAAACACCAACAGTCGAGTTTGTAGTGACAACGAACTATGCAGATTATCTGCCGGCTGAACCAGCATTAACATTGCCTGCAGAATTAAAATTGGAAAAGCAGGTTTTCCAGGATTCGTATGATTTCGTTCAGGTGCTGCAGGAAAACCAACCGTACACAAGCCATGTCGAAATCGACATATGGAATGATGTCGGGCTAATGGTGTTTACCTCAGGGACAACCGGAAGACCGAAAGCAGCGATGCTGCCGTTTGGCAGCGCTCTGTTTAAAACCGCTGCCACGATTCATTCCAACCAATTTGCCATGGACGGACGATTTTTGACGATTGCCCCGTTATGCCATATTGCCGGGATGGTGATGGGTGTTAATATACCAATTTATACCGGTGCCGAGTGCGTGCTGTTAACCCGGTTTGATCCAGCTGTAACAGTCGATGCGATAGAAAAATATAAGATTACGAATTGGTACAGTATCGCACCAATGAATGTGGCAATCTTGAATCTGCCAGGCATTGAAAATAGGGACTTGTCTTCATTACAAAGAAATTCATCCACCAGTTTTGGTATTCCTGTTACAGAACAACTGGCCAATAAATGGAAGGATCTGACTAAGGGGTGCATTATGCATGAAGCATCCTATGGTCTTAGCGAAACCCATACATGCGACACCTTTATGCCGGTTGACAACATAAAGTGGGGCAGCTGCGGGATTCCAACCTATGATACTGACCTTGAAATCTTGGATTTTGAAACAGGGGAACTCGTCGGCCCAGGTGAAAAAGGCGAAATTGTCATTAAAAATCCAGGCGTTTTTAAAGGTTATCTAAACAGACCTGATGCCACTGCTGAAACGCTTCGTGACGGGTGGGTTCACACCGGCGACATCGGCAGTGTCGATGAGGATGGCTATTTATACTTCCACGGCCGGATTAAAGAAATGATCAAGAGCTCCGGTTATAGTGTGTTCCCTGAGGATGTAGAGGCGCTATTGAATGAACATCCGGGTATTCTGCAAAGCGCTGTCATTGGCGTACCGGATCCGATCAGGGGCGAAAGTGTCAAGGCCTTCATTGTTCTAAAACCTGATTATGCTGGCAACATCACCGAAGAGGGAATGGTTCAGTGGGCGAAAGAAAAAATGGCAGCTTACAAGTATCCTAGATTTGTAGAGTTTATTGACCAGCTTCCGGCAACAAGCTCAGGGAAGGTACTAAGAAGGCTGCTTAAGGAGCCGCAAGGAAAGGAAGTCAAACAGTGATTGATCAAGAAAGGGACATCGTGAAAGAAGCAGTTGATGATTTATTAAAAAGGAAAGCACGGGCCAAATTGAATGGTGGGCCTGAAAAAATCAAGCGACAGCATGAGGCCGGTTTTTATACGGCGAGGGAGAGAATTGATCTGCTGGTGGACCCAGATTCTTTTATGGAAATGGGCATGCTTAATCATTCAGATATGGTTGGTTCTGAAGATAAGAGTGCCGGCGACGGATTGATCGTCGGCCTCGCCAAAGTGGATGGACGACCAATTGTGGTTCAGGCTGGCGATAAAACGGTATTTGCCGGTACCGAAGGCGCGGTACATATGCGTAAGGCCGTTTCGATTCATCAATATGCGCTGAAACGTGGGCTGCCAATGTTCTATCTCCATGAAGGCGGGGGCTTGAGAATGCCGGATGGCATGGGTTCCGACGGTATTAGCGATAAGCTTTTTCCTAACGAAATGCTAACCCATCACAGGCAGGTTCCATCCATTACAAGTATTCTTGGAGACAGCTTTGGCGGTCCAACCTGGACGGCTGTCTCATCCGATTTTGTCACACAGCTTAAAGGGACCTGTATGGCGGTTGCCGGCCCGAGAATGATTGAGATGGCAACCGGGCAGCAGGTTTCAACCGAAGAGCTTGGCGGCTGGAAGGTTCATGCCCATCAAACCGGTCAGGCTGATGCCTTTGGTGAAACAGAAGAGGACTGCATTGCCCAGATGAAGGAATTTTTCAGTTATATGCCGTTAAATGCAACTGAGGAACCGCCATATCAGGAAACAGATGATGATCCGTACCGCAGGGTCGACAGGGTGCTTGACATTTTACCAAATAAAGCAACCCGGGCCTATGATATGAAAAAAATCATCATGGAGATCGTAGATGACCGCCAGTTTTTTGAATATAAGGCGCTTTACGGTCCGGCCCTCTTTACGGTTTTCGCCAGATTGAATGGCAGGTCCGTCGGAATCATTGCGAATCAGCCAATAAAATACGCGGGGGCAGCCGGTGTGCAAGAATGTGAAAAGGCGACTGATTTTATCTGTTTATGTGACTCATTCAATATTCCAATGGTCTTTTTGCATGATACACCTGGATTCCGCATCAGCAATGAAGCAGAAAAAATGAAAATTCCTACCAAAATTATGGTTTGGAACCAAGCGCTCGCTCAATCTACCGTTCCGAAAATCTCAGTCGTTGTCCGCAAGAGTGTCGGGGCGGCATATGGAAATATGTGCGGCCCGACAATGGGTGCCGATTTTGTGGTCGCCTGGCCGACAGCAGAAATCAATTTTACCGGACCGGAAGTAGGGATTAATGTCGTATATGGCCGCCAGCTGCAAGGGATCGAAAATGCAAAAGAAGTGCGTAAAGAACTTCTAGAAAAATGGGCATTTGACAGCTCACCATATAAAGCAGCTGCCAAGCATCTCATCGATGATGTGATTGACCCACGGGAAACACGAAGATTCCTGTGCAGGACACTGGAATATGCCTGTGTGAAAAACGGGTCGATAAGCGAACACAGATTGGCGAACTGGCCAACAGGGTTTTAATTCACCCTTAAATACCAACCAGTTAGTATAAATAAGGAGTGAGATCAATGAGTATTCAGGATGTAAAACAATTGGTGAGGTTAGAAAAAAATAATGGCATTGCCACAGTAACCATCGATAATCCACCGCTAAATGTTTTAAGCGGTCAGGTGATGAGTGGATTAAAGTCAGTATTTGAAACGATTGCCGGAGATAATGAAATTGTTGTGGCCATCTTAACGGGTGCCGGAAGCCGGGCATTTATGGCGGGGGCCGATATTAAGGAGTTCCCTCAATCCATTGGCAAAAAAGGCATGAAGGATCATGTTATGCAGCAGCATGCCGTGTTTAATCTAATTGATTTCCTCCCTAAGCCGACTATTGCCGTGTTGAACGGACTTACCCTCGGCGGCGGCTGTGAACTGGCTATTACTTGTGATATCCGAATTGCGGAGGAACATGCCCAGCTTGGCTTGCCGGAAGTTAAACTGGGGCTGTTTCCAGGGGGAGGAGGTACTCAGCGGCTCCCCAAAATCGTTGGTGAAGCGAAAGCTAAGGAACTTATGTTTATTGGAGATCCCATTTCCGCCCAGGAAGCCGAAAAGCTTGGCTTAGTCAATAAGGTAGTACCAACAGGCCTGGGAATGGAAAAGGCCCTTGCGATGGCCAAGAAAATCAGTGGCTATTCCCTTCAGGCACTGTCCCGAATCAAGAAAGCGGTGGATGAAGGGACAAATATGGAGTTTCACGCCGGAATAGAAAGAGAAGCCGAACTATTTGAAGAAGTATTTTTAACAGAAGATGTCAAAGAAGGCGTTTCAGCTTTTATTGAAAAAAGAAAACCTGTTTTCGCGCATAAATAAAAAGACTTTGTTAGAGGAGGATGTTTTTATGAAGAGTTGGATTGTGAACCAATTAGGTGACCCCAAAGATGTATTAGAACTGCAGGAGCTATCGATGCCAGCCGTTGAAGAAGGAAAACTATTAATTCAAGTGGAAGCTTCCTCGCTTAACTTTTTTGATATTTTGCTATGTCAGGGAAAGTATCAGGAGAAACCGCCAACACCGTTTACACCAGGTGCAGAGGTATCCGGAGTTATTCGTGCAGTGGGAGCAGCAAGCAAATTTAAGGTTGGACAGCGTGTTGTCGCCACCCCGCCGCTCCCGAATGGCGGATATTCGGAATGGGTCAGTGTGCCAGAAGATCATGCATATGTGATTTCCGATGCCATGTCTCCTAGCGAGGCAGCATCGATGTTTATAACCTATCAAACTTCTTATTATGCGTTATATCACCGGGCTAACCTGCAAAAAGGCGAGGTGCTGTTGGTTCATGCTGGAGCCGGCGGAGTCGGTTCAGCGGCGATTCAGCTGGGGAAGGCAAGGGGCGCTAAAATAATTGCTACCGCCGGCGGACCGGAAAAGGTGAAATTATTGAAGGAACTTGGTGCAGATGTTGCGGTTGACTACCTGACTGAAGATTTTGTCGATATCGTAAAGAAGGAAACTGGCGGGCGCGGTGCCGATGTCATCTATGATCCAGTCGGCGGTGATGTGTTTGACCGTTCACGCAAATGTATCGCTTTTGATGGACGCCTTTTGGTCATTGGTTTTGCCGGCGGTCGCATTCCGGAAGCTCCCGCGAACCATGCACTTATTAAAAACTACTCCATTGTCGGGGTGCACTGGGGCCTTTTCCGCAGACTGCATCCAGACAAAGTGGTCGAAATTCACGAGGACTTGATGAGGCTCTATGAGGAAGGCTTAATCAAACCATTAATTTATCAAGAATATGATTTTAAAGATGTGCCTTTTGCTTTGGAAGTACTGGCTGATAGACAAACCTATGGTAAGTTAGTGGCTTTGCCTTAGGTTCAAATTAGTAAGAAAAGAAAGCATAATTTTTATTTATGAAAGGGTGAAAGAGATGCGTTTAAAAGATAAAGTGGCCATCATCACAGGTGGCGGCGGGGGAATCGGACGTGCGACCGCTGTTAGATTTGCTCAGGAGGGAGCCCGTTTAACCATTGCTGATTTTAGCGAAGAAAACGGTATCCAAACTGTCAATATCGTCAGGGAGATGGGGGCAGAAGCCGAGTTTATCCGGACCGATATGTCGATGCCCGACGATGTCCAGAATATGGTTCAAAAAACAATCGACACCTTTGGTAAGTTAGACATTTTATTTAATAATGCCGGCGTGAAAAGTGGCGAGAAAAAAATCCCTGATGTTTCGGTAGAAGAATGGCAGCAGGTGTTTGACGTCAATATTACGGGAGTTTTTCTAGGGTTGAAATATGCAATTCCGGAGATGACCTCGGGCGGATCGATTATCAATACGGCGAGCATTGCCGGCATCAAAGGGCAAAAGCTAGTTGCCGCATATTCGGCATCAAAAAGCAGTGTCATCGCAATTACGAAAACTGCGGCAACAGAGTTTGGCAAGAAGAATATCCGTGTAAATGCAATTGCCCCCGGAATCATCGATACGGATATGGTAAGTGATTGGAAGAAAACAAAAAAGTGGCCGGTACTATCTACTGCCAATGCCTTGAACCGCATTGGCCATCCAGAGGAAATCGCCAATTTGGTGTTATTCCTTGGGTCCGATGAGTCGTCATTTATTACGGGAGAAACGATTGTCATAGATGGTGGCACTTTGAATCTATAAATCTAGTTAATGTTTTTTTCCAGAGGGCACGTAGTATTGAACTACGTGCCCGTATTAATCTTTCCTCTTATTTTTTTTACCTACTATCCCCGTGTTCATAATTCCACACAGTTGTCACCATTTATTAACAACTGTACTGTACAAAGAACTCCACATTGTTTTTCCAGAACAAGTCAATCACAAACATCAAGGTTGGTATAAATCTTGCATCCAATAGGGCAGAGTTCAGAACCGGATGAACAAACACCTCATTCTGGCCTGAGCCACTGATTTCTAAAGGAGGAATTGACGGAGTGAACGAAATTTCAGCCTTAAATCGTGTTGCCATTGGCGATATTATTCGGAGGACGGCGTGGAAGCTTCCGGACAAAACCGCAATTGTCGCCGAAGACAAACGAATTAGTTTTAAAGAGTTTAACGAGGATTGCAACCGCTTTGCCCATTACTTGTTGGACCTTGGTCTTCAAAAAGGGGATGCAGTGGCCACCATCTGCGGAAATTCATGGCAATTTCTGACCGCCATTTTCGGCATCGCCAAAGCCGGTCTCATCTGGGTTCCGATTAATCCTGGTGTGTCGTTCAATGAAAAGGCTTACATTTTATCGGAGGTCCAAGCAAAGGTTCTCCTGTGCGATGAAATTTTTTTACAAGGGAAAAAAGAAGAGTTCTCGAGTATTTGTCCTGAATTGCTGATTATTGGCTCTGGTGCGTCCGAAGCGGAAAAATTCGAAAATACCCTGTTAGGGCGCCAGACTGATGAACCGGAAGTGGATGTCGCTGACCGGGACATTGCCCAGATCATGTTCACGAGTGGCACGACCGGTACACCGAAGGGCGTCCTGATTAATCACCAAGCCGTATTCATCGCCAGTCTGGCCAATATTATTGAGGCCGGGATGGCCAGAAATGACATTGCGACCTTAATAATGCCCGTGTTCCACTGTGCCCAGCACACACTTGTCACTTCCTTCTTCCATCTTGGCGCGACACTTGTCATTATCCCCGGTTTTGAACCGGAAGCTTTTATGAAGACGGTAGAAAAAGAAAAGATTACCTGGATGTTTGGCCTGCCGATCATGTACCGGGCGTTTCTCTATCATCCTTCCTTTAAAAATTATGACTTATCCAGCCTGAGGTACTGTTTATATGCGATGGCGCCAATGGACAAGAACACGTTGGAAAAAGGCATTAATGAACTCGGCTGCCATTTTGGCCTAGGCTCCGGGCAGACCGAAGTTTATCCGGCGACATGTGTGTTCAGGCCGGAGGACCAGTTGCGCAAGTCAGGGCCCTATTGGGGAACGCCGTCCTTAATCACCGATATGGCGATTATGGATGACAACGGCAATCTGCTTGGAAAAAATGAAGTCGGGGAAATCGTGCACCGTGGTCCAAATGTGATGGCAGGATACCTAAATAATCCAGAAGAGACAAAGCGGGCCAGACAGTTTGGCTGGCACCATACCGGTGATTTGGGCTACATTGACGATGATGGCTTGCTGGTGTTTGTTGACCGAAAAAAAGACATGATCAAAACCGGCGGGGAAAATGTCGCCTCGATTCAGGTGGAACAGGTCCTGCTATCCTATCCCAAAATTTTAAACGCCGTTTGTGTCGGGCTGCCGCATGAACGCTGGATTGAAGCCGTCACCGCGTTCGTCCTGTTAAAGCCGGGAGAGGAAGCGACCAAGGAGGAAATCATTGCATACTGCAAACAACATCTCGGAAGATTCCAGGTGCCAAAGGAAGTGGTGATGGTCCAAGAGCTTCCAACGACCACCACCGGAAAAATTCAAAAGCATGTGCTGCGAAAAAATTACCAAAACCTTTATTCCAATAATCCGGTTTAAGGCAGGTGTTAGGTTTGCAGGAATGGATTGTTCATAACGTATTGGCCCAGGCCGCTGCCAAGCATCCAGACAAGCCATTTTTACTCTGTGAAGGAAAAAGTGTCACCTTTAAGGAGCTGGATGAAATAACAGATGTTCTTGCATTTGGCCTTCTCAGACAGGGTTTTGCCAAGGGGGATACGCTGGCGATTTTGGCGCTGAATCAATTGGAATGGCTGTACACGTATTTTGCGGCATCGAAAATCGGTGTCGGTGTTGTCGCGTTGAATGCTCGCTACCGCGAGAGTGAATTGGATTATATGATCAACAATTCAAAGGCGAAGGGGATTGTCTCGATCTCCAGCTATCAAGGCTTTGATTTTGCTCAATTTTTCGTAGGGTTCCAGGAAAAGCTGCCGACTGTGGAAAGCTATATTTTCATCGGCGCCGGATTCCCAAGAAGTTTATCTTTTGAGAGTTTACTGCAAGGTCCTGTTGACTTTGCAAAACTAAACGATTCCAAACAAGCTGTCAGAGAGGACGATACCGTCATTATTATCTACACCTCTGGAACGACTGGCAAGCCGAAAGGGACGATGATTACCAATCGCAGCATTCTCGAGTCGGCCAAGGCACAGGCTGAACATTTGGAGGTGGGTGAGAATGACTGTACGGTGGGAAGTCTGCCGCTAAATCACGTTGGCGGGATTACTTGTGCTGTTCATGCCCTGCTATACAGCCACGGAAGTATCGTGTTAGTCCCTGAATTTATTCCGGAAAAGGTGTTGCAAATCATTGATGAGACAAAGCCAACAATTTTTGGCGGGGTGCCAACCATGTACCTGATGTTGCTAGGGCATAAAAATAGACGGAATTATGATTTAAGCTCGCTTAAAATCTGCATCGTCGGCGGCTCCAATGTCGAGCCCGAGCTGTGTGAACTGATTGGTAACCATATTCCCGATGCCGCGATTATAAACCTTTATGGATTAAGTGAATCATCCGGCGCCTGTATTCTGTCTAAACTGACAGATCCGATTGAAAAAGTGCAGGAAAGCATCGGAGTGGCGATCGGGGATTTCAAGGTTAAGGTCGTTGACATGGAACAGAACGAGCTGCCGATTGGTGAAATCGGAGAATTGGCAGTTAAAGGGTTGTGCAGGGCAAAAGGGTATTTAGGGCTGGAGGAGGAAACGAAACTAACGTTTAATGACGATGGCTGGCTATTCACCGGAGACATCGCCTATCTCGATCACAATGGATATGTCTATTATAAGGGCAGAAAAAAGGAAATGTACATCCAAGGAGGCTATAACGTTTACCCAGTTGAGGTGGAAAACGTTCTGTCGATACACCCCAAAGTGGCCTATACAGCGGGAATTGGGGTTCCGCATCCGTTCTTTGGCGAAGTCGGTCGCTATTACATTATTTTAAGGGAAGGTGCGGCGATGACGGAGGAAGATGTGATTTCCTACTGTCATCAGCATTTGGCGGATTACAAGGTTCCAAAACAAATTGTCTTTGTCACGGAGCTGCCGCAGACTCCTGCCGGAAAAATTCAAAAATCAGTCCTCAAGCAGCAATACCTGGCACAGCTTCAAAAGTAATCAAAAGAACCAGCCAAAAGGCTGGTTCTTTTTTGTCATGTAGAGGTAAATTTTAATTCGAATTCCTCTTTAATCTCATATTTTTTCATTTTTTGATAAAGCGAGGTGCGGCTGATTCCGAGAATTTCCGCGGCTTTTGTCCGGTTCCCTTTACTTTTGATTAATGCCTGAAGAATGAGTTGTTTTTCGGTCTGATTGATGGAGTTTCTGCGGTTTAATATTGGATTCTGTTCAAATCCTTTCGGTGGTGTGGGCATTGGTTCAGGTGAATGAAGCAGTGTCAGTGAGCTAGGCAGATGTTCCATGTCAATCCAATTGGATGGACTATAGTGAAAGGCTCGCTCCAAGACATTCTCGAGCTGTCTGATATTGCCCGGCCAATGGTATTGTTGAAGCCAGTTCAATACATCCTGGGACACGCCGGTTATTTTTTTATTTGTTTTCTTGTTAAATTTATGGATGAAATGGCTGCACAAAAGCGGAATATCGTCCAAACGCTCCCGTAACGGCGGTATATGCAGGTGGATGACATGAATTCGGTAGTATAAATCTTCACGGAATTCCCCATTGCGGACAAGTTCCGCAAGGTCCTTATTGGTTGCGGCGACCATGCGGACATTGACCTTTGTTGTTTTTGTTGCCCCGATTCTTTCAAATTCCTGGTCTTGCAGGACTCTTAATAGCTTCACTTGCAGCGTCAGGGGCATGTCGCCAATTTCGTCAAGGAATAAGGTGCCATTGTCGGCCAACTCGAATTTGCCAGGTTTTCCGCCCTTTTTCGCGCCGGTAAAAGCGCCGTCAGCATAGCCGAAAAATTCCGATTCCAACAGTTCTTCCGGGATGGCACCGCAGTTAATTTTTATAAAAGCGCCTTTTCGCTCCGATAATTGATGGATTCCTTCGGCAATCAGTTCTTTTCCGGTTCCGCTTTCTCCGGTAATCAACACATTGGATAAAGATTTGGCGGCAATCGCAGCCTCATGCTTGAAGACTTCCATCCGTTCATTAATCGATACGACAGTGGCAAACGGTTTTTCATCTTTGGCTATCCGGAACAGTTCGCCGCGATATTCATTAATATCACGAAGGACAACCATCGCGCCTGTCATTTTATCCTGCACCTTAATCGGGATAAATGTGGCAATCACGGTTAATTGGTTAAAATGAATCCGTTTCAGTTCCTGAATTTCTCCGGTATTCATCGTTTCAATCAACCATCGTCTGAATGGGGGAAGAAATCGGTCAATTGGTGCCGATAATAATTGCTTGCCATTTAATTGGAGGAGGTCTAGTGCTGTTTGATTAAAGGTCGTTATTCGCAAATGGTCATCGACGGATATGACCGCATCCTGCAGGTTTTCCATCAATAGCTTCATCCTGTTCAAGGCATCCTCCAAGGCCATCATGTGGGAATTGACCAAATCGGATTTTGACATAATCCCATATACCTCTTGCTGGTTATCGAGAACAATAGCCTGACTGACATTCCCTTTGATCATGATATCCCGTGCTTCCAGTAACGACTGGTCCTTATCGATAGTGACAACGCTTTCATTTATCAGTGGCTTAATAGGAGCTTCGAGTGGCTGATTTTGCAGCAGCGCCCGATAAACTGAGTATTTATGTAAAATGCCTACCAACTTTTTGTTATTCGTGATGCAGCTGATGTCGACGCGGTTTTCCAAAAAGGCTTGAATGGCATCGCGAATCGTGCTGTCGACGGATAAATTGACAAAATTAACGGTTGTGAAATTTCGAACCTTCAAATAACTCCACCTCAGTTTTCGAAATATTTACACAATTACCATTATAACGACCTTTTCCATATCTGACAACCAGCAATTGTAAACTTCTGTAAACACCTGTTCAGTTTTATGTTCAGGTTGTTTTTTACAGGGAATATGATGGGCTGGCCCGACAGAATGTTTTAGTTGGCACGTTACTTGCATTATGAAAAAGTAGAAAGCTATTAAATGGGGTGAATGTAGTGATCTACGAAACGCTTCTTTACGAAGAAATAGAAGCTGTCGCCAAAATCACGTTGAACTTGCCGGAAATGCGAAATCCGTTGACTGAAACCTCGGCGAAGGAGCTCGTAATGGCCATTAGGGCAGCGGAACTTAATCCAGACATCCGCGCCATCATTCTTACCGGTGCCGGAACAGCCTTCTCTGCCGGAGGAAATTTGAATGAATTTAAAAAGAATCTCTCAAAAACAGCCCCGGAGCTTTATTCTGAAGGGCGTGAAAGTACAGAACTGTTTAAGCTGGGGGCGGAAATTACAACACCGCTTATTGCGAGTGTAAACGGACCTGCTTTAGGAGGTGGAACCGGTCTCGTTGCCATGTGTCACCTCGCAATCGCTTCCTCAGAGGCGAAATTAGGATTAACCGAGTTACGTTTGGGACTCGTACCATTTGTGATAATGCCTTGGGTCCGTCGTGCGGTTGGCGAACGGAAGATGATGGAGATGATGCTGACTGCGGAGATTTATTCAGCAGAAAAAGCGCGGGAATTGGGGCTCGTCCATCGGGTTGTTCCTCCAGAAGAGCTGGAAAAAGAAACCTTAGAGCTGGCCCTGCAAGTGGCAAACTTCAGCCCGCTCGCCGTCAAGCTCAGTTTGGACGCATTTTTTACAACGGAAGGCATGGATATGATGAAGGCGTTTGATTACTTAACAAACTTACGGCTGGTGTCATTTATGAGTGAGGATTTGAAAGAGGGAGCCACCGCTTTTCTTGAAAAAAGACGGCCGAATTGGACGGGGAAATAGGGGGATTATTGTTAGGCGCAAATAAAATAGAGAAATCCGCAAATAAAATAGAGAAATTCCGCAAATAAAAGTCTAAAAATCGCAAATAAAACCTTCAAATCCGCAAATAAAGTTAATTGCAGCTATTGGATAAGGTGAAAAACATCAGTTTTAATACAATTTGCCGCTAAAAACAAAATGAATAATCGGAGTGAGGAAAAATGACCGAAATTTTATCTATAATGTCCGGAAACGTGTGGAAAATCGAAGTAAATGAAAACGACATTGTCAAAGAAGGCGATGTTCTGGTCATTTTGGAGTCGATGAAAATGGAAATACCGATTGAATCCACCCATGCCGGTGTGGTTGCCGAAATCAAAACAGCGGAAGGGGAGTTCGTCCAGGAAGGGGACGTTCTGGTCAAGCTGAAAACCGACTAAGGAAAGGAGGAGCTTCTCATGAAAACAGTTCGAATTGGAGCAGCCCAAGGCTTTTACGGCGATAGCATCGAGGCGGCCGTTGCCACAGCAGCAAAGGGAAATGTCCAATATCTATGTTTCGATGCACTTGCGGAATTGACGATGGCCATCCTCGTCAAGGATAAACGGAAAAATGAGCAAGCGGGCTATACCAAGGATTTGCCGTTGCAAATGAAGGCGCTGCTGCCATTTGTAAGAGAAAAAGGGATTAAGCTGTTAACAAACGCTGGTGGCATCAATCCGCTTGGTGCCCAGCAGGAAATTTTAAAAGTCGCGCGGGAAATGGGGATGAGCGGACTAAAGGTCGCGGTGGTGTCCGGAGACAATGTATTGGACCGGATCCACGAGTTTCTTGAAAAAGGGTACCCACTTAACCATTTAGAAACAGGAGAAAACATCACCACGGTTCAAGACAGGCTGGAATTTGCCAACGCTTATATTGGGGCCCAGCCGATTGTCGAGGCGCTCCGGGCCGGCGCCGATATTGTGGTCACAGGCAGGACGACAGATACGGCTCAGTTTTTGGCGCCATTAATCTATGAATACGGCTGGAAGGAAGATGAATGGGATCAGCTGGCAAGCGGGATATTTATGGGGCATTTGCTCGAGTGCTCTGCTCAATCGACAGGGGGCAATTTCAGCGGAAACTGGAAGGAGATTGAAGGCTTTGACAAGATGGGTTATCCGATTGCCGAAGTCGTTGAAAATGGTGAGTTTATCATCAGTAAAGTTGAAGACCAGGGCGGATTGGTCACAGTGGATACCGTGAAAGAACAGATGCTCTACGAGATCCATGACCCTTCGGCCTATATCACCCCGGACGTGATTGTCGATTTAACCGGTGTGCATCTGGAAAACATCGGGCCAAACCAAGTCAAGGTTTCGGGGGTAAAAGGCAAGCCGCGGACGGATTCCCTGAAAGTCGTCATGGGTTATGAGGACGGCTATGCTGCACAAGTCATTGTTGGATTCGCCTGGCCCGATGCCCTCCAAAAAGCAAAAAAAGTTGATGAAATCATCCGCACTCAGTTGGAGCGATATCGGTGGAACTATGAGGAGGTCCGCACTGACTACCTAGGTTACAACTCGTTAAGCGGTCCGTTGGCGTTCCAACCGGAACAAGAACTAAATGAAGTGTATTTGCGAATGGCAGTCAAGGCCAAAACGAAGCAGGAAGCGGCACGATTCAGCCGACTCTTCCCGCCGCTAGCCTTGAATGGTCCCCCGACGATGAGTGGATTCACCGGCAACTCCTCCCCAAGGTCGTTGCTCGGGATGTGGTCAACGCTCATTCCACGGGATGAGGTTGAAAGTCATGTCAAAGTCGATGTGCTGGAGGTGTAGACGAGATGGCCTTTGTTAAGCTTAGGGATATTGCGCAAACGCGATCCGGGGATAAAGGCAATATGGTGAACATCGGCGTGTTTGCCCCAAACCCGGCAATCTATCAAACTTTCTTGAAAAAATTAACCCCTGAACGGGTTAAGGAGCATTTTACCGGTATTGTAGAAGGAGAGGTAATCCGCTACGAGCTTCCTAATATCCTCGCGCTGAATTTTGTGTGCAAGGAGGCATTGGCGGGCGGCGGGTCAGCGTCGCTCAGGCTCGATAACCTCGGCAAGTGCTTTGGTGCCAATTTGATGCGACTCGAACTTGATGTGGACGATTCCATTTTACAGAACTTAAGAAAATGAGGTGAACAGGGTATGCCGTATGAACCATATTTTACTGAAGAGCATGACCAGCTCAGAAAAATGATTCGTAAATTCGTAGAAAACGAGATTAAGCCATTTGTAGATGAATGGGAAGAAGAGGGGATGTTCCCGCGCTCACTGTTCAATAGAATGGGAGAATTGGGACTGCTCGGATTGCATTATCCGGAGGAGGTCGGCGGTCAGGGAGGAGATTATTTTTCCGGGTTGATTCTGGCAGAAGAAATGAACAAATGCGGTTGCGGCGGCGTCCCGATGGCGATTGCCGTCCAAACTGACATGGCCACGCCGCCCATCTACAAATTTGGCACCAAAGACCAACATGAGCGTTTCCTAAAGCCGGCACTACGCGGTGAAAAAATAGCCGCAATCGGGATTACCGAACCGAACAACGGGTCAGATGTCATGGGCATTCAAACCCGGGCTAGGCGTGATGGGGATGAATGGGTCATTAATGGCACGAAAACCTTTATTACCAACGGGACTCGGGCCGATTTCGTTACCTTGGTGACACGGACTTCCGATGACCCAGGACCGAAGGGGATTTCACTGTTCCTCGTCGAAACGAATCATCCCGGCTTCTCTGTTGGAAAAAAGCTCGAAAAGGTTGGCATGCGTTCATCTGATACCGCCGAGCTGATTTTTGATGATGTCCGCGTTCCCCATGAAAACCTGCTTGGGGAAGAGGGCAAGGGCTTTTACCAAATCATGTGGCAGCTGCAGGGCGAGCGGATGATTGGTGCTGCCGGGGCAATCGGCGGTGCTGAAAAATCCTACGAGCTGGCGTTGAACTATGCCAAAACGAGAATCGCGTTTAACCAGCCAATCAGCAATTTTCAGGTAATTGCCCACCTGTTGGCCGAGATGAAAACGCAAATTGAGGCCTGCCGGGAATTGACCTATGCGACCGCTTACCGGTTCGCCAAAGGGGAGGTTCCTTCGAAAGAAATCTCGATGACGAAATTGGCAGCCGTGCAAATGGCGCATTGGGTCGCGGACCGCGCGCTGCAGATTTTCGGTGGGAATGGCTATATGGCCGAATATCCGATTGAACGGGCTTGGCGTGACAGCCGCTTGGCGAGAATTGGCGGCGGTACGGACGAAATCATGAAGGAGATCATTGCCAAGCAGATGGGGTTATAAAAAAGGGGTTCGCGAAACAATATGGATTTTTCGCGAAATAGGAAACGAATTCGGCAAATCAACTTCGCTTTCTGCCAAAACACGCTAATGTTTGGCGAAATACTTCCCAGAATTGGCGAGATAGCTGGTTTGGCGAATAAGTCTTGAAGTTCAGCGAATATTCATAGAGTTTCGGCGAATAAGTCCCCTAGTTCGGCGAATAACCGCCTCAGTTCGGCGAATAACTTGCAAAGTTCGGCGAATAACTCTTTTTCAAGCCGAATCAAAATCAAATGCATTTTTTTAATAAGGAGGGTTTTCATGGGGCACTGGATCTTTACGGAGGAACATGACATGTTTCGGAAAACGGTTCGTTCTTTTGTGGAAAAAGAAATCGTCCCAAACGTCGAACAGTGGGAAAAGGACGGCGAGACGCCGAGAAGTTTATATAAACGGATGGGGGATCTAGAGTTTCTCGGGATTAAATTTCCGGAAGAGTACGGAGGCAGCGGCCTTGATGTGATCATGGAAGCCGTATTTACCGAAGAGCTTTCCAAATGCGGCGCAGGCGGTGTCGGTGCGGCCATCGGGTCTCATACGACGATTGCGATGACTAATATTTGGCGCTACGGAAACAATGAGCAAAAACTGAAGTACCTCGTCCCGGGAATTAAAGGTGATGCCATTTCCGCTCTTGCAGTTACCGAACCAGGAGGCGGGTCCGACGTGGCCGCCATTAAAACCACTGCCAAAAAAGACGGGGACTTCTATGTCCTGAACGGCTCAAAGACCTTCATCACCAACGGGGTCAATGCCGACTATGTTATTGTTGCAGCCAAGACCGCCGACGGACCGCATCACCGCAACATCAGTCTATTTATTGTCGATACCAATTCTGACGGCTACTCTGTCGGAAAAAGCCTGAAGAAACTGGGCTGGCGCTCTTCGGATACAGGAGAATTATTTTTCGATAATGTGATTGTGCCGAAAGAAAACCTAATTGGGCAGGAAAATGAGGGATTCCTTTACATTATGAAAAACTTCCAGTATGAACGGCTAACGTTAGCATTGGGCTGTATCGGGGCGGCCGAAAAAGCGTTGGAACTGACCATTCAATACAGCAAAGAAAGAATCCAGTTTAACAAACCGCTATCGGAGTTTCAGGTGCTGCGGCATAAGATGGTCGACATGGCAGTCGATCTTGAAAAAGCCCGGAACCTTACATACAGGGCCCTTTACCTGTATAACCAAGGGAAAAATTGCGTCATAGAGGCGACGATGGCTAAGACGCTTGCCAGCGAAATGTTGAATCAGGTCTGTGATCAGGCAGTTCAAATTCACGGCGGCAATGGCTATATGATGGAATACCCAATCCAAAGGCTTTGGCGCGATGCGCGGATCCAAACGATTGGCGGCGGCACGACGCAAATTATGAATGAGATCCTCACCAAACAGTTGGGAATCCTGACACCAATTGAAGCAGATAAAGCCTCAAAAGGGGTCTGACCGCGGTGCTATAATCCTGAAAAATCTTAAAAACTAGCAAAAGGGGTGCATGATACTTGGAACGTGAACAAAGACTGCTGGCGGAACGGGAACGAATCTATCGCGGTGGACCCGATCACGACAAAATAAAAAAACTGGGAAAATTATTTGTCCGCGACCGGCTTCGACTCTATTTTGACGATGAACAGCCTTATTATGAAACTGGCTTATTTGCCAACGCAACAAAGGAAAAACTCCCAGCAGACGGCGTGGTTACGGGAACGGGTAAAATCAACGAACGGCTTGTATTTTTTATGGCAAGCGACTACACCGTCAAAGCCGGGTCCATCGGCAAATATCACGGGGAAAAAATCCTGCGGATCCAAGAGGCGGCGATCCGCGGCAGACGGCCCATCGTTTACATGATTGATTCCTCAGGCGGCCGGATTGATGAAGCGGGCGGTTATCATGTCGAAAAATATTCAGGCGGGAAAATCTGGTACAACCACAGCATGCTTTCCGGAAGAGTCCCGCAAATCGCCGTCCTTTACGGCCCATGCTTTGCCGGAACCGCCTATATGCCGGTGTTTTCCGACTTTGTGATCATGGTCGATAAAATTTCTGGGATGGCGATTGCTTCGCCAAGAATGGTGCAAATGGCGACAGGCCAGCAAGTCGATGTCGAGGAATTAGGCGGCGCCACAATGCACGCGACCAAAAGCGGCTCGGCCGATTTCATTGCCAAATCTGAAGAGGAAGCAGCCGAGCTTGTCAAAAAACTATTAACCTACCTGCCAGATCATTTTGACGGGAATGTGCCAGAATACCCTGCCGTTCCACCGAAGCGGGACCCCGCCGGAATTGACGATATCATTCCATTAGAACCAAATCGTGCATACGATGTCCGCAAATTAATAGAATCCATTGTGGACGGGGACAGCTTCCTTGAGGTAAAAGCCAATTATGCGAAGGAGCTGGTGACCGGGTTTGCCCGCCTGAACGGTAAGACTGTCGGTGTAGTGGCCAACCAGCCGCTATACAAAGGCGGGGCGATTTTTCCGGAGTCGTCGGATAAAGGGGCCAAATTTGTTTGGACCTGTGATGCCTACAACATTCCGCTGCTCTATTTATGCGATACGCCCGGATTTATGGTTGGAACGAAGGTGGAGCAGGAGGGTATTCTCCGGAAAGGGCGGAATTTTATTTTCGCCAGTTCGACGGCCAATGTGCCAAAAATGTGCGTGATTGTCCGAAAAGCCTACGGTGCCGGAATTTACGCGATGGCTGGCCCGGCTTATGAACCGGATACGACGATTGCCCTGCCATCGGCGGAAATTGCCATCATGGGTCCGGAAGCAGCAGTCAATGCCGTTTATTACAACAAAATCAAAGCGGTGACCGACCCGGAAGAAAGATCGGCACTTGTGCAAAAACTCCGTGAGGAATACCGGGCAAGCTATGACATTATCAAGCTATCGGGGGAGCTTGTCGTGGACGATCTGGTCGTTCCAAGCGAGTTGCGGCAAGAGCTGATCCGGCGCTATGAAACGTTCGAAAATAAAGATTTCCCACTTCCTGCAAAAAAACATTCAACGATATTAAGTTAATTTTTAAAAATAGGGGTGTTGTGGATTGGTAAAGGGAATTGGAAGTTGGCTTGTCAAACATTGTAAGGTTCGGCCGGACAGACTTGCGGTGGTTTATAACGAGAAGCGGTTTACCTACGCACAGTTTAATGAACGGGTTAACCGGCTTGCAAATGCCCTGCTTGGGTTGGGGGTCAGGAAGGGGGACCGGGTCGACGCGCTGCTGTTGAACACGAATGAAATGCTCGAAGCAGTGTTTGCCTGTGCTAAAATTGGGGCCATCTTTGTACCGATTAACTTCCGCCTGAGTGTGGAGGAGGTTCTTTATATTGTCAATGACTCGAGGGCCTACCATTTTATGTATGATTTTCGGATGAGGCCGCTGGTTGACCAACTGCGGACAAAAGACACCTGTTTGTTGCAATATATTCACGTCGGAACCCAGCCTCATGAAGCTGATTTGCCATACGAAAATCTACTTGAGAATGCATCTCCAGAGGAACCTGGTTATGATATCGCGCTCGATGATATTCATTTAATGATGTATACATCTGGTACAACTGGGAGGCCAAAAGGCGCGCTGCTGAGTCACGGTAATACCCAGTGGAATGCGATCAACTTTATTCATAATACCCCTGTGGATTATACGGATATCACGCTGGCGGCAGCACCGATGTTCCATATTGGCGGCATGAGCGTGTTCACCCTGCCGTTGGTTTATAAGGGCGGGGCCAACATTTTGATTGACATCTTTGACCCTGTGAAGATTTTACAAAAAGTCAATGATGAACAGGTGACGTCTTTGTTCCTTGTCCCAGCCATGTGGCAGGCGTTAATGAGCGTTCCCAATTTTGAGGCGTATGATATTTCTTCGCTCCAGTTTGCTGTCTCCGGTGGGGCTCCGTGTCCGATTACGGTGATTGAATTTTTCCAAAAGCGGGGGATTCCATTTTATGAAGGGTTCGGCCTGACGGAAACGGCGCCGTTTGTCAGCATTCTGGATAAGGAAAATACGATCCGCAAAAACGGCTCGGTAGGTAAGGAGCCGATGCATACGACAGTCCGGATTGTCGATCCGCTTGACCGGGATGTGAGGCCAGGCGAGGTGGGTGAGTTGATTGTCAATGGACCGAATGTCATGGTTGGCTACTGGAACAAGCCGGAAGCAACAAAAGAGGCAATTAAAAACGGGTGGTTCTATACTGGCGACCTGGCTAAATTTGATGAGGAGGGCTTTATTTACATCGTCGACCGCAAGAAGGACATGATTATTACCGGCGGGGAAAACGTCTATCCGATTGAAATTGAGCAGGTCCTGTTTCGCCATCCAAATATTCGCGAAGCCGCGATCATCGGTTACCCGGATGAAAAATGGGGCGAGTCGATTAAAGCGGTGGTCGCGTTAAAGGACGACAGCCAGCCGCTGACGGTGATAGATTTGGAGAAGTTCCTTGATGGAAAAATCGCCCGGTTTAAAATGCCGAAGATGGTGGAGATTGTGTCGGCACTGCCACGGAATGCCACCGGAAAAATTTTAAAAACCGTGTTGAGAAAGGGGAATACTAATGTACGATAAGTATTTTGAATACTTTGAAAAAGGCGAGAAGTGGAAGTCCCGGGGCCGGACCATCACCGAGACCGACCTTGTCATGTTTTCCGCACTGACCGGTGATTATTACCCGCTCCACACGGATATCGAATTTGCCAAGCAGTCCTTTTTTAAGCAGAGGATTGCCCATGGCATGCTTGTCCTCTCCTTCGGGGTGGGTCTGACCAAAATGGAACCTGGCATTGTGATTGCCAATTACGGAATTGATAAGCTTCGGTTTATCCAACCCGTATTTATAAACGATACGATTCATGTCGAACTCGAAGTGATTGACCTTGAGGATAAAGGGAATGGAACAGGCGTTGTGACCGTTAAGCAGTCCACCGTCAAGCAAACGGGGGAAACGTGCATTGTTGGGATTTCTAAAGCTTTGATAAAAAAAGAAAACATTTAGCGAAAAATCGGGTGGCTCTCAGTAGGCCACCCGATTTTCTAAAATTGGTACTTATAATAGTCCTGCGAATGATAGCTCTTAAATCCACATGATTCATAGAGTCCTAGGGCATGGGCATTCTTCGCCTCTACCTCGAGAAAAATTGGCAGTCCTTTTTCATGCTCCATCATGACCACTTTTGATAGCGCTTTGCGGCCGATACCCTTGCCCTGCAGTTCTGGGAAAACAGCAAATCCGAAAATCCACGCTTCTCCATTCGATTCGGCGACACGGATTTTCCCGGCTATTTTTCCATCTACTTCAATAATCAGCATTGCGTCAGTCCGAGAATCCCACAGCATGCCTTCAACTTCGCGTGCATCTTCCTCTTTTATCCCGAAGCATAACACCTCAAGCTGAATTTTCGCCTCGAAATCCTCTTGTGAAACGGCCGGCCTTACAATGATTGCCGGATCCACTATTAACTCCTTTTGCTGCCATTGCATTTGGTATTCCGCAACGTGAAACTCACAAGGCATATTTTTAAAAAATTCCTTTGCCGATTGCGAACCTGTTGGCGCATTTAACAGAATCACTTCTGCTCCCTGTTTCTTCGCTTCCTCAATGCCCTTTTCAAGCAATCCAGTGAAAATTCCCTTGCGGCGATAGTCCGGGTGGACCATTCCGCAAATTTCCACCTTACTTCCAAACCCATAACAGCCGAGAAAACCGACAAGCTGCCCATCCTGATAATGAAAAAAGTCTTCCATGCGGTTTTCGGACCGATTTGCCAGCATATCATCATTCAGCTTTAGCTGAAATCCGCCATCTTTCTCACAAATCTCTTGAAGCGACTTAATTTCTTGAAGTTGTTTCTCTGTCAGCATGTACCCACCCCATTTTAAAATTCTTTAATATTTTCTCCAACAAACACGTTTTTTCCTTCTTTTGAAGAATTAGGATTATAAAAATTATGTCAAATAAGATATAATAGTGTTCGAATACATATTTATGGAGGCAGAAACGTGTCGTATCAACTAAAAAAAGGTTTTAAGATGTTTACCTTAAATTCAAATCGTGAGTTGGCTAAAGAAATGGCAGCGCTGTTAGGCTGTGAATTGGGAAATTGCTCCGTGAAGCACTTTAGTGACGGCGAAGTTCAAATTTCAATCGAAGAAAGTGTCCGAGGCAGCGAGGTATTTCTCGTCCAATCCACTTCACAACCAAGCAACGAACACATTATGGAGCTTCTCATTATGATTGATGCGCTTAAACGTGCCTCAGCCCAGACAATAAACGTTGTAATGCCGTACTTCAGCTATGCGCGCCAAGACCGAAAAGCTAGGTCGCGTGAGCCGATTACCGCCAAACTCATTGCCAATCTTTTGGAGACGGCAGGCGCTCACAGGGTGCTGACCCTAGACTTTCATGCACCACAGACCCAAGGGTTTTTTGATATACCAGTGGAACATTTGACAGGACTTCCAATCCTCTCGGAGTATTTTGAGAAAAAAGCATTGGATAATGTTGTTGTTGTTTCGCCGCATAATGGAGGAGTGACCAGGGCAAGAAAATTGGCTGGGGTATTACATGCTCCGATCGCTTTGATTGACCGGCGCCGTCCAGAACACGATGAGTCGGATATCATGCATATTATCGGTAATATTGAAGGGAAAAATTGTATTATTGTTGATGATTTAATTGATACTGCCGGTACAATTACGTCTGGTGCCCAAGCCTTGATGGAGAAGGGGGCAAAGGCCGTTTATGCCTGCTGCACACACCCTGTCCTATCAGGGCCGGCCATTGACAGGATCGAAGCGTCTGCCCTGCAGGAATTAGTGGTTACCAACACGATTCCATTGCCGGAAGAATATCCTAATGGAAAAATCAAGGTCTTATCAGTTGCACCATTGCTTACCGAAGCAATTGACCGTGTCCATAATGAAAAAGCGGTAAGTCCATTATTCGAATAGAATGAAAATATCCACCTGAGCTTATGCACGGCTTAGGTGGATTTTTTAAAAAGAAAATTTGGAATATTTTTATTATACTTAAATACAAATAAAAATATTGTGAGATATTTAAATATTCTTTATAATACAACTACAATTGTAAAAGTAGGTTAAAAGAGAAAAATGATAATATTATTCAAACGGGGGGACTTCTATGAAAAATCTTTTGAAAAAATGGAATCAAATTAGCCTGGTCAAACAAATCGCTATTGGTTTGATAATTGGTATTATTTTAACTGTGGCGGTTCCAGCAGCGGCTCAGCCATTGGTTATTTTCGGTTCTTTGTTTGTTGGGGCCTTAAAAGCGGTCGCCCCGGTATTGGTGTTCTTCCTAGTTATGGCGGCCATCGCACAACATAAAAGCGGTCACCAAACGAATATGAAATCCATTATTTCCCTATATCTTATAGGCACCTTTTTAGCAGGATTGATCGCTGTTATTGTCAGCTTTATGTTCCCTGTTAGCTTATCACTTGCAAAAGGGGCTGAGGGTGTATCAGCCCCAGGCGGTGTTGTCGAGGTTCTAAAAACGTTACTTATGAACGTTGTCGATAACCCGGTAAAAGCGATTTACAATGCCAACTATATCGGTATTTTGACCTGGGCAATCGTCCTTGGATTTGCCTTAAGAAATGTTCCCGATACGACAAAGACTGTGATTACCAATTTTTCTGATGCCGTTTCCAAAGTCGTTACATGGGTAATCAAGTTTGCCCCGCTTGGGATTATGGGTCTTGTCATTGAATCTATAACAACTAATGGGCTTGAGTCTCTCTTAAGCTATGGCAAGTTATTGGTCGTGTTGATTGGTTGCATGCTATTTGTGGCTCTAGTCATCAATCCAATCATCGTCTACACACAAATTCGCCAAAACCCTTATCCACTTGTGTTCATGTGTTTAAAAGAAAGTGGCATTACTGCATTTTTTACACGGAGCTCGGCGGCGAATATTCCTGTAAATATGAAATTAGCCGAAAAATTACAATTGGATAAGGATACTTATTCTATATCGATTCCATTAGGTGCGACCATCAATATGGCCGGTGCGGCGGTGACAATATCAGTTTTAACATTGGCAGCGGTTCATACTCTAGAAATTACAGTGGATATTCCGACAGCCATCATCCTGAGCGTGTTATCGGCAGTGTGTGCTTGCGGGGCGTCTGGTGTTGCCGGCGGTTCCTTATTATTAATCCCTCTTGCAGCCAGCTTATTCGGTATCCCGAATGATGTGGCAATGCAAATAGTAGGGGTAGGATTTATCATCGGTGTCTTACAAGATTCCTTTGAAACGGCGCTTAACTCTTCAACCGACGTACTATTTACAGCAGCAGCAGAGTTTAAAAAATGGCGTAAAGACGGCAAAAAAATTGAAATTCGAAAAGCAGCATAACATACAAAACAAGCCCTCAATTTCGTGATTGAGGGCTTTCTAATGTTCCACATTACCAGAAAAATGGAAATCCGATACCAAAACCAACAAACGGAAAGAAAACAGGCGGTCTAAAAAATGGTCCTGGGCCCCAAAAACCGAATCCGTATCCTTCGGAGGGCTGGTGAGTACTTAATTCCTCAATCTCAAGCCCATCTTTTCTGACATTTGCAACTCGGCCGATGACCATCTCTCCCTCTTTATTTCTATACTGAATCACTTTTCCCTTCAACCGTTGAGCATTTTGATAATTTAACTCCATCAAGAAAGCCTCCTTAAACTGGACTTGCTATAGAATATGAAGGCTGTCCCCTTTGTGTATAGGCGATTGACAGCTGCTTCTTTAATAAAAATTTCCCCAACCAGTGTCGTTTTAAAGGGAGGAACCTACGTCTCAATGGAAACTGCTGATGTCGTGTTAATGGCGGATCGGTTACTACAACTGTCGCATGCCTACTCGTTAGCAAAGGCGACCCTCCGCAATATCAAGCAAAACATGTTTTTCGCCGTCGGAATTGTCTTCCTGTTATTGGCGGGGTTCTTATTAGGTTCGGTTCATCTGGCATCCGGCATGTTTATCGACGAAGCAAGCGTCCTCTTGGTCATCTTGAATGCGATGCGCTTGATTAGATTTAACCATCGCAGAAAAAAGGCTCTAAGTGTGGGTCAGACCGCACCCAGATTTTAAAAAGAAGGCTGGACTATTTTTTCAAAAAAGACGAAAAAATTTTAACCGAGTTTTCTAAGCGATTGGAGCAGTCCGAAAAGCAAACGGCCCGTTTTGCTACAGAAAAAGTAGAAACGCGGCTAGCCCTATTTTTGGCAGAATGCTTGGATTATGAGGTCAGTCCAACCGAAATAACATTGCCATTGAGCAAGAAGGAGCTGGCATCCTATTTGGGAACAACGCCGGAAACGATAAGCCGAAAGCTGACTGATTTTGAATCAGCAGGCATGATCAAACAAAGACCACACAGAAAAATTGAAATATTGAACCTGGATGAGCTGTTGCTATTGTAAACCTATCAAACTAAAAGCCGGATACCAAACACTAATGGTATCCGCCTTTTTTATGTCCGGGATAATTCATAAAGGTTATTCATAGACTAAATCAATAGTCTCCATTAGAAGAAAGGAGCCAATTATGAAAATAACAAATTACTCATCGATTGCCGATAAATATGACAAAAACCAATATCGAAGTGAGGAAATCAGATTTGACCAAGATTTGAGAGAATATATCGATAACCATCAGCAATCAGAATACCATGTATTAGATTTATCGTGCGGCACCGGGCTATATCTAGTAAAGCAAATGAAGGCATTTGTCGATTACCCGATTCGATGGCACGGGATTGATGCATCGGAGGCAATGTTAACGAAGGCAAAGGAAAAGATCGACCAGGCCATATTTGTCAAAGGCTATGCTGAAAATATGCCATATCAGCCTGGAACATTTGATTTCATTTCCAATAATTATGCCTTTCACCATTATGGTAAAAAAGAGCAGGCCTTGAAGGAAATTGAACGGGTTTTAAGAATTGGCGGCATATATAAATATCATAATATTGCAATTCATGATATGACCAAATGGTGGGTTTATCATTACTTTCCGTCCGCCCATTATGAAGACCTGAAACGGTTTTGGAATAAAGAAGTTCTCTTTCATGAACTGACTGCAAGGGGCTTCCAAGCTAATTTAAAAATAGAGTACAAAATGGAAGAATTAAAGGTTGCCGATTATCTGCATTTCGCCGAAAACAGGGATATATCCGTGTTAACATTGATAAATGATTCTGACTATCATGAAGGGTTGGAAAGAATGAGATTCGATGTAAACAAGAACCCAGAAAAAACTATACCGACAGATTTTGCAGAAATGTTTTGTATCGCCCAAAAAATATAGACAGAGTCTGACACTATGATCCCCGCATACTGTATGTGGGGATTTTTATTTAATCTTCAAAAACAAAGACCCGATATGATAGGTCTATCCGACCAATTAAAATAAACAATTCGGTATAGGTTTAAATTATCAGAATATATATTTTAATATGGACAACCATCTAAAATCATGCAAGGAGGTGGGTTTTTGACCGGTTCCGTACTTGAGGTGAAAGATTTGCGTACTTCATTTTTTACACCAGATGGGGAAATCCCGGCGGTGGATGGGGTGAAGTTTCATTTGAAAGAAGGGGAAATTTTGGGCATTGTCGGTGAATCAGGGTGTGGGAAAAGTGTGACATCCTTATCCATTATGGGACTTGTTCCAGCGCAGAACGGGAAAATTGTTGGCGGCGAAATCCTGTTCAGAAATGAAGATTTAACCAAGGTTTCAGCTAAACGGATGAGGGAAATACGCGGGAACGACATCGCCATGATCTATCAGGAACCGATGTCTTCACTCAACCCAGTGTTTACAATTGGAAACCAGTTAATGGAGGCGATTCGAACTCATGCCAAAATGTCCAAACAGGAAGCGCTGAAAATGGCTGTTGATATATTAAAACGGGTGGGACTGCCGAGGGCCGAGGAACTGATTCATTCCTATCCCCATCAATTATCTGGGGGAATGTGCCAGCGCGTGATGATCGCCATGGCTTTAGTCTGTGAGCCTCAGGTATTGATTGCTGATGAACCGACAACAGCTCTTGATGTAACGATTCAGGCACAAATACTCGACTTGATGAAAAAGCTTAATGAGGAACTAAAAACTTCAATTATTTTAATTACGCATGATTTGGGGGTTGTTGCCGAGGTTTGTGACCGGGTAGCTGTTATGTATGCCGGAAAAATTGTCGAGGAAGGCTTTGTAAACGATATTTTTCAACTGCCGAAGCACCCCTATACCATCGGCCTGATTAAATCAATTCCGGATGTCAGATTCAAAAAGAGGAAACTTTATTCCATTCCAGGCTCGGTTCCAAAGCCTGGCACCTTAAAGCAGGGCTGCCTGTTTGCGCCAAGATGTCTGCATGCTTTTGACAGATGCCACAAAGCCACGCCGGAGATGGTCGCGGCCTCTCCGTCACATGGTGTACGCTGTTTTCTTCATGCCAGTCAGGAGGAGGGCCAATATGGCGGAAACCTTATTAAAAGTTGACAATCTAAAAAAATACTTTCCGATTTCCGGAGGGGTATTCGGCCGAAAAGTCGGTGATGTAAAGGCCGTGGATGATGTTTCGTTTTCTCTCGAAAAAGGAGAAACGTTCGGTCTTGTCGGCGAGTCGGGCTGCGGCAAGTCAACGACAGGGCGGATGCTTTTGAGATTGATAGAGCCAACTGAAGGCAGCATCCAATTTAATGGCATCTCTTTGACGGCCTTATCCAGAAAGGATATGCGGAAAATCCGAAAGGATATCCAAATGATTTTTCAGGATCCGTTTGGTTCGCTTAATCCGCGCTATACAATCCAACAAATTATTGAACAGCCATTAAAGGTTCACGGGATGTCTGATTCTAAAGAAAGAAAGCAGAAGGTTCAAGAACTGTTAGAAACTGTCGGTCTCGATACTTATGCCGCTTTACGCTACCCGCATCAATTTAGCGGCGGCCAGCGGCAAAGGATTGGCATTGCACGTGCCCTTGCCGTCCGACCTAAACTGATTGTAGCCGATGAGCCCGTATCCGCACTTGATGTCTCCATCCAATCACAGGTTTTAAATCTCTTGCAAGAGCTCCAGGAACAATTCCATCTCACCTATGTATTTATCTCCCATGATTTAGGGGTCATTCGGCATATAAGCGACCGGGTAGGGGTGATGTATCTTGGCCGGCTTGTGGAAATAGCCACTAGTGACCAGCTTTATGAAAATCCAAAACATCCCTATACAAAAGCACTGCTTTCGGCGGTTCCAGTTCCCGATCCGGTTAACAAATCGGAGCGCATCATTTTACGCGGTGATGTGCCAAATCCGGCCAATCCGCCTCTAGGCTGCGCTTTTCATACGAGATGTCCTTTGGCAAAGGACATTTGCCGACAAGTCCGGCCCGAGTTGGCTACCGATGAATCAGGACATTCGGTTGCTTGCCATCTGGTATGAAAAGAGTAAATGCAATATAGGATGAACATATAAGAAAAATAGATAACTAGATTGGTGGTTTTTATGGAATGAAACGAAAAAAGTTCAAACTAATCGCCTTTGATTTGGGCTATACACTTGCCTATAACCGAAGGGAAGAATATTACATGAAGTTTTTAGAACAAGAAGGCGTGTCGATTCCCAGGAAAAAGGTAGATATGGCCTATCACTTGGCCGACAAAACATTTATGCGAGAGTTTCACGGAGTACTGGGCCGCCCAAGGGAAACCTATATGCCGTGGTATATCGGACTGGTTAACTATTTTTTGAATAAAAAATTTGACATTCTGAAACAAGTAAACTTCATTTACGAACAGAGCAACGAAGTGACCGATTACTGGCAGCCGTTTCCCTGGACAGTAAAGGTACTGGAAACGCTTAAAAACCAGGGTTATCGATTGGCGTTATTATCCAATTGGGATTTAAGCTGCCGGGCAGTTCTTAAACAAATAGGAGTCTATGATTACTTCGAGCATATACTCGTTTCGTCAGAAGTGCAGATCAGCAAACCGGATGCCCGCATATTTCAAAAATTGATAGAGCTTTCGGATTGTCGCCCCGACGAAATTCTTTACGTTGGCGACAATTATTACGATGATGTGATCGGTGCAAGGAAGGCAGGCATTGATACTGTTCTAATCAATCGGTTTGGCGGGGAGGGAATTGATGAAATCGATTATGAACCGTTGGTAGAAGACACGTTTGGGCTGATTGAATGGCTGGTATCGGGGATGTTGAAAAATAATATGAAACCTTAAGGGGTGGAAAAGATTTATGGCGAAACGGTCCATCATCTTCATTTGTTTATTGATTATGAGCCTTGTTGTAAGTGCTTGTTCAGGTAAAGAGGAAAAAAAGCCGTCTAAAACGCAGGAGGATATCCGGGAAATCAGCGTGCGTATCAACAGTGATCCGGATTTTCTGGATCCCCATAAGGCAAAGGCTTCCCTGACTTTCCGGGTGATGTTAAACGTGTTTGAAGGTTTGTTTAACCCGCTTCCGGATGGCAGCATCGAACCGGCGATTGCCGAAACCTATGAGGTATCTGATGATGGCCTCGTTTATACGTTCAAAATACGGAATGGCGTGCAATTCCATAATGGCAATGCCGTTGCGGCCAACGATGTAAAATACTCGTTTGAACGGATTATGGGTACGAAAACAGGAGAGCCGCTATCCTCAGATTTCAACGTGATTCAAGCCATTGAAACACCGGATGATAAAACGGTGGTCATGAAATTAAAACAACCAGATTCCTCCTTCTTATATCGGTTAACGGCCAATCAATCAGCAATAATTCCAGAAAGCAATGATGCCGACCAAAATACGAAGCCAATCGGCACCGGACCGTTTCAATTTGTTGAATATAATCCTGAAAACAATCTAATAATCGAAAAAAATAAGGATTATTGGAAAAAAGGAAAGCCATACCTAGATAAAGTAAAATTTGTTTTCCAAACGGATAATCAGTCAGCCTTATTGAGCTTGCAAGGTGGCCAAGTCGATATCACTGATGTTCCGGCCCATAAAATCTCAGAACTTGAGAAGGATTTTTCGATTATTAAACAGGATAATAACTCCGTCTTCCTGTTAGGGTTTAACCATGATAAAAAGCCATTTTCGGATGTGCGGGTCCGTCAGGCCATCAACTATGCGATTAATAAAGACGAAATTATCGAGGCAACTTTCTCCGGTTTGGCAACCAAATTGGGTTCTAACATGAGTCCGGCAATGGGATCTTTCTATAAAGAAGGACTTGACAACCACTATAAGCCGGATGTGGATAAAGCCAAGAAACTGCTTGCTGAAGCGGGGTACCCGGATGGATTTTCGACAACACTGACCGTATCTTCGCACAATGAAATCTATTCGAATGCCGCCCAGGTTGCCGTAGAGCAGCTGAAGAAGGTTGGAATCACTGCCGAGATTAAGGTGATTGAATGGGCGAAATGGCTCGAGGATGTTTATGGTAAAAAGGATTACGATATGACGCTAATTGATTTTACAGGAAAGCTTGACCCATTCAAAGTTTTAGGACGATATGTATCAGATAACAAAGGCAGCAACCTGGTAAATTTTAATAACCCTGAATATGACAAGCTCATGGCGGATGTCATTGCAGAAAAAGATGAAGCGAAACAAATTGACCTTTATAAACAGGCCCAGGAAATTTTAACGGAAGAGGCCGCGGCTGTGTTTATTGCCGATTTCCAAACGCCATGGGCACTGAACCCTAAATTGGAAGGGTTTAAAACTTACCCTATCTTCTACATGGATATGTCGGAAATTAGGCCGAAAAAGTAAGTCGCAATAGTCAGGGTTATCCGACCTTCAGCGCGGATAGCCCTGACATTTACAAGTATGAATGCCAATCATCCTGTTCATTTTTTTTCGTTATTAATGGCAGTTGGCCATGAAGGGAGTGATAGGGGTTGACCTATATCATTCGCAGATTTATTTTGTTGTTCGTTACCCTTATATTTATTTCTGTTATCACCTTTCTTGTCTTTCAGATCCTTCCCGGAGATCCCGTCCGGACCATTTTAGGGCCTGAAGCGGAAGAGGTCCAAGTCGAAACACTTCGTCGTCAAATGGGACTGGACAAGCCGGCCCATGTTCAGTACCTCAATCTTGTCCAAGGATTTTTTCAGGGTGATATGGGGGATTCAATCAGATTTTCCCGGCCTGTTACCAGTCTGATTATGGAACGGCTGCCCATCACGATTTCGTTGGCCATGTTTTCTCTTATCATTGTGATTTTCGTGGCGATTCCGCTGGGTATTTTTACAGCCAGGAGGGAAAACAAATGGAGCGATTTCCTGCTCTCGTCGTTTACCCAGCTAGGAATGGCAATCCCGACGTTTTTTGTGGGAATGATGTTAATCCTGTTTATCGGGATGACGTTTTCCTTTTTTTCGACCGGCGGTTATGTTCCTTGGAGTGAAAGTGTGGCTGGAGCCATTGGTTCATTGGCTCTTCCCGCGCTCACCATCGCCCTGCCGCAAATCGCCATCAGCTTTCGTTATGCAAGAAATGCAATCTTGGAGCAGTCAAAGCTCGACTACGTACGTACAGCCCGCGGCAAAGGACTTACCGAAGCGGTTGTTGTTTATAAACATGTCCTAAAAAATTCAATGATCCCGGTATTAACAGTATTCGGGCTGATTTTGGCCGAAGTTATTGCCGGTACGATTGTCGTCGAACAGGTTTTTTCACTGCCGGGCATTGGGCGTCTGTTAATTACGGCAGTTAGTTACCGCGATTTCCCTGTCGTCCAGGGAATTGTGCTGTATATTGCGTTTGTTGTGGTATTAATCAATTTTATCGTGGATATCCTCTACACAGTCCTTGATCCAAGAATCAGACTGAAGGAGTGAGAGGAGGACGGATGATGAGTGGAAGGAAGAAACGAAAAAATTTAAATCTAATATTTGGCTTGGTCATTTTGCTATTCTTTTTCATTGTCATGCTTATCAGCTTTTTCTATACACCCTATGATGTCAATGCGATTGCGGTCAGCAAAAAATTGCAGGCCCCGAGCGCTGCCCATTGGTTTGGAACGGACACGTTTGGGCGGGATATTTTAAGCAGGATCATGGCTGGGACGCAAACCGCCTTTTTTGTCGGAGCGATTGTGGTGACAATGGGTATTGTATTTGGCACAATCATTGGTGGAATTGCAGGTTACCTAGGCGGCTGGATTGATGAGTTGATTATGCGGGCAGTCGACGGGTTAATGGCGTTTCCGGGTATTATTCTGGCGATTATGATTGTTGCTGTCTTCGGAACGGGAATCGTCAATACCGCGATTGCTTTGGGAATCCTGGCAACTCCGGGCATCGCTAGAATCGCCCGCAGCGGATTTATCCAAAACAAAGAGCTTGAATATGTTGCCGCGGCAAAGGCCATTGGCGTTCATCCGATGAAAATCATTTTCCGGGAGATTTTGCCGAATATATATTCTCCGCTGATTGTCGCCGCCTCTGTTGCATTCGCCATTGCTTTGCTGGCAGAAGCGTCACTGAGTTATTTGGGATTAGGGGTGCAGCCGCCCGACCCAAGCTTGGGGAGAATGCTAAAAGAATCACAGGAATATTTGACATCCAGCCCATGGTTCACCTTGGCGCCCGGTTTAACAATTACGTTACTGGTTCTCGGCTTTTATATGCTGAGTAACGGAATCCGCGACCTAACCGATCATCGATCAAAATGATATAATAAACTGGAGGTTAGTTAAATTCATTACGAATGGCGGGACATCTGTGGAAAACGAATTGTTAAAAATATTTGATGAACAGTGGAATCATATTGGGGAGGCGACACGTACTGAGGTGCACCGATTGGGCCTTTGGCATGAAGCCTTTCACTGTTGGTTTATAGGTAAGGAGAATGACAGCGTTTATATCTATCTTCAACTGCGCAGCGAGAAAAAAGATTTTTATCCTAACCTATTGGACATTACCGCTGCCGGTCATTTGTTGGCACATGAAACGGTTGCTGATGGGGTAAGGGAGATAAACGAAGAGATAGGGATCGATGTGACACTGGAAGAATTGATCCCGCTTGGAGTCGTTCCATATTGTGTTGAAAAAGAAAACATCATTGATAAAGAAATGGCTCATGTTTATCTTTATGAGACTAATCATTCTTTCGCTGATTTTGTCCTGCAGGAGGAAGAAGTGACAGGAATGGTAAGAGTACCATTTTATTCGTTTTATGACCTTTGGCTTGGAAACACTGAGCAGGTGTTAATTGAAGGATTTAAAATTGGAACGGATGGACGGAGAGTTACCATTTTAGCAGAAGCTGGTAAAGAAAAATTTGTCCAGCATGTTCCTTCATACTATGAAAAAGTGTTGGAAGGAATAAAGCGCCATCTTTGCAAATAAAAAATGTGCCGGGCACTGTCCAAATAATTGGGTGGCAGCCAGGCTTTTTTATTTTCAGAAAATATTTGAAATTCTATCTCCAATCATTCCTTATCTAGTATAATTAAAGGGTATACCATATAAAAAGGGAGTGGAAGGCTTGGCCATTACTGATTTTACCGCCACAGAATTAGGAAAACTGATCAAACAAAAGGAACTTTCCCCAGTCGAAGTGGTTGAGGCTTTTTTAAACCGCATTGAAACTCATAATTCAAAATGGAATGCGTTTGTTACGATCAATGAGCATGCCATGGAGGAAGCAAAGTTAGCTGAGGAAGCTGTTGTGAAGGGGGAAGTGCTAGGCAAACTTCACGGTATTCCCATCGCCATCAAGGATTTGACCCCAACAAAAGGAATTTTGACTACATATGGATCCCCACTTTATAAAGACTACATCCCTGATTATGATCCTACTTTTTTAAAAAGAATCAAAGCTGCCGGAGGCATTGTCTTAGGCAAAACGAATACACCGGAATTTGGTCACAAGGGTATTACTGACAACCCTTTGTTTGGCGTCACGAAAAATCCATGGAATGAAGCTTTGACTCCGGGAGGCTCCAGTGGTGGTTCGGCAGTTGCGGTTGCCGCTAAACTAGCTCCTTTTGCTGAAGGAAGTGATGGGGGCGGGTCGATTCGAATCCCTGCCGCGCTAACGGGTATTTTTGGATTCAAACCAACGTTTGGTGTCGTTCCTCATGAAGATCGTGATAATTTATTTGGATCAGAACATCCATATTTGCATAATGGACCAATGACAAGAACTACCGAGGACGCTGCATTGCTATTCTCTGTTATGCAGGGTTTTGATACGAATAACCCTGGCGTCACCCCTGATTTAGGCGAAGATTTCATGGAGTTAAACCGGGATATGAAGGGGTTAAAAATTGCCTATACCCGTAATTTTGGACTTTACGAAATTTCAGAAGATGTGGCTCAGGTTATTAATCAATCAGTACAGCATTTTTCCGATTTAGGCTGCGACGTTAACGAGATTGATATGGACCTTGGTGTCAGCCAAAAGGACCTTGCCTGGACCTTTTCAGGTTTGTGGTGTGTGAAGTTTGCGGCCAGTTATGGTGAATTGTATGATAAAGACCCGGAGAGCTTCTCTGATGGAATGGCGAAAATGATTTATATCGGCAGAAAATACAGTGCTGTAGAATATAAGGCTCTTGAAATAAAACGAACGATTATCTGGAAAAAAGTTCAGGCTGTGCTGAACGAATACGATTTGCTGGTTTCCCCGACGCTTGCTGTTACAGCATTTGACCATCAATTGGCTGGCCCGTCAACGATAAATGGAAAAAGCATCAACCCTGCTACCGATTGGATGCTGACACAAATCTATAACCTGACAGGTCATCCCGCCGCCTCAATGCCTGTGGGGTTGACTAAAAGCGGACTTCCCGTCGGACTGCAGGTCGCTGGAAACCGATTTGCTGATAAACTGGTATTAGAAGCCTGCCATACATATGAAAAGGCTTTCCAAACGTATATGGAACCAACCTATCTATAAAAACACAAAGATACTAGAAAGCGATTATGCTTTCTAGTATCTTTTTTAATATTCGCCTAACAAAATACCCTCAATGTCCTCCAAAATCTTGTCCGCCCACTCTTTAAGAACTACTATTTCCGTTGCCGCAAGCGGGTGGGGGAAGACGGCAAATGGATAGTCCGGAATCCCATGGGCAACGGTCATCGCTTTGCTTGAGGCAATAAACGGTTCCGTGCTTATGACAGCAGTCGGAACACCATGTTTTTCCAATATAATCCCATCGAGCAAACTGCCCGAGCTGCAGGACCCTCAGTCACCGACTCCGGATATGATAAAATCACATTGCTGAGCTAAATTTGAAGCCTCTGCGTCCGTTAGCCCGTGGGAAAAAGAAGTTTTTTTATAATGAATGACATCTTGCAATCGATATTTTTGTTCAAGGCGCTCTGCAATATATTGAATGACGGTATCTGAGTTCTTTTTTCCGTTATCGACTAAGCCGATTACACTTCCTTCAATAGGTTTGTCCCTTTTGGCCATCCGCAGTTCCTTCAAACTGGGGCCAGAGGTAGGATTGTAAATAATTAAACCCAAATTCTATTCATCCTTTCTTAAAGAATCTATGAACCAATCACCGATTGGTCAGGAGCACTCGTGTCAGGTAAATCCAGTTGCAGCTTTTACAGCCTTCGTGACGGCTCTGGATTGTTTATAGCTAAACCATCCCGGCATACAGGCCGAAAATCTTCCAGCCTCGCCGCCGGCCACCATTAACAGAATATGTTCGCGGGAAGGGACAGCATATTTGAATAAATGTTCATCGCCCAACGCAACAGGCGCATCAATGATCCCGCCATTTTTCATATCAATAATCGACCTTTTGGCATTTTCATAAAGATATTGCTGAACACTTTCTTTGCTCCAGCCCTCTCTATGAAGGTGGATATAATGCTCAGGACAAAGGACGACCGCCATTTCCGTTTCGCTCGCCATGTTGAATGTCCCTAGGGCACTCATTCTGTCAGCCATTGTCTTTAAAATGCCTTCACCCTTAAGCGAACCATGGTTTTGGATTTGATTCGGACCTTCGCAGGCGAAAACAGTGACCGTGCTGTCATCCTCATGAAATCCTCTTTGAACATGTAATGGTGTCCACTCTGTCTTTTTTTCAGCAAAACAAAACGTGTATTTTGCCGGTGTTCCTAGTGTAGAGCGGTCAAATTCCGGGGAGCCGCCAACATTCAACATCAATAATCTAATGGTTCGTCCAATCGTGGCATTGGCGCGATTTCCCGGTCCAAAAGCATTGGAACCGGCATTCATTCCAACTTCTTCGGTAATCGGTCCATTGACGGCAATCATAACAGCTGCTCCGTGTGTACTCGCACTTGGTCCATGCAGCCCAAATTCAGGTTCCGAAATGGCTTGAACTGCAGCCATGACAACCGGAAAATATCCTGGCAGACAACCGGCCATTACGGCATTAATCGCCACCAGTTCTGCGGTAAAGACTCTGCCACGCTCAGGAATGGAACCCACGATGGAATCCGGCTCCATATTGACGCTTCTTAGCATGTCGTAAATTCTTTCTTTGGTTGGAGGGACGATTGGCAGACCAGACCATCCGTCCAGCCTCTTTGATAAAAATATTCAATCGCGTCCAAAGTATCTCGCACTTCGATTTGTTCAGCACGAAGCATGTAGACAACCACCCCTTTCCATCTTTACTAATGTATTCTTGGAAACTGGCAGAAATCCTGTTTTTTTAGTGGAAATTAGCTGGAAAAGGAATAAAATAAAAAAGTCAGGAATCATCTTAGGATAGAGGAGAGGTTTTTTCAGTGATAAAGATTACAGCGCAGTGTTTCGGCATAAAATGGTAAAGGGTTATATTATAGAAACATTCAAAGGGAGTGAGTCACAATATTTAATCCAGCATTCATTCGTTCTCTTGTTTATGCAGGGGTCATTGCTAATGCCCTTGCTATTTTAGTGTGTTTGCTATTTAGAGAATATCAATTCATTCCAGGAAAATCATTTAGTCTAAGTATTTGGATCGCGGTTTTTGTTTTTAACAAGAAGTTAGGGACATGGTAAGTGTTAAAACTTGCTATGTCCCTGATTTTTTTATTTGAGATAATTGATAATATAGGGCATGATTTCATTATTACATATATGAGGGGTCTAAATATGAATGATCAAACGAGATGGAATATGAAATATAACGAACGTCTTCAGGACTTAAAATTACCGCACCCAAATCCCAGATTGCAAAATGCAGCAACCTATTTGACAGGCGGGAAAGCGCTTGACTTGGCCTGCGGTCTGGGTGCAAACAGTATGTTCCTTGCGGGGTTAAACTATCAGGTCGAAGCTGTCGACATTTCCGATATTGCGGTTCATTATCTACGGGAACTAGCAGTCAAAAAAAACCTGAACATCCATGCAAGGGTTTGCGATCTTACAAGGGAAATAATTTGCGAAAAGAATACGTTTGATTTAGTTGTGATTACCTATTACCTTGACCGTTTGCTGTTATCGACGGTAAAGGACCTTATAAAAGCCAAGGGTTATTTTTTCATGGAAACGTACTATCAATCGCTCAGCACGGACGGTCAGGGAATGTCGAATCAATACAAACTGCAGCCAAAAGAATTGTTACGGGAATTTGCCGATTGGACGGTTATTTATTTTGAAGAACATGAAGCAGAGGAGCGCCAGACAATCTTTTGCCAGAAACGGTAAGGCCTTCTTCCAATATTTATAGGAAGGGTTTGACAGCAATGGAAATTTCAATGAAAATGAAAGTAATCTGCTTAATTGAAAGCTCAACCAGAAAGGGTGAAGACTTATTATTGAAGACATCATATTTAGCTTTCTATTTATTGGAGGCATTTATTATTTGCTTAGAAATCTATTAAATTTGAAAAAAGCGGCCGAACAAGCGAACAGTGCACTTTATCCGATCCATGAAAGTGAATTTGCCGAGATTATCGTTCCCGTTGAGTGGAAACCGATGGAGCCACTTTCAAAAACCTCTAAATCCTACCGGTATGTCAAATGGGGAACGCTTGCCGCCTTGGTGTTGTTATCGGTTCTATTGTTGGTGGTCGTTACCACTGATATCTTCACATCGCCGTATTTAAGTATGGCATATATATTTTTCGCCATTATCAATGGAGTCCGCCATCGAGGAAGCCTGTTTATTTTACCAAAGGGAATCATTCTGAATGGAAAGTTTGTATCTTACCATCAAATAAAACATTATCAGACTGAACAAATTGTCCGCTGGCATGATTTATATGGACTGGATCCAAAGGTTAACAACGCCTATAAGTTAACAATCAAGCTAAAACGGACATGGTTCCAACCGCAATACTTAGTGGTTGCGACAGCCGGACAGCTTGATAAAATTACAACATTAATGGAGCAAAACGGTGTGGTGAGTGAATCTAAAATGGATTAATTTTTAAAAAGCGGTAGAGAGGCGGGGACCAGGTGGTTACACCGAAATCAGATGATTCACAGGCATTGGAATTGCAGCGGGATTCATTACATAGTTACATAGACTCGCCGGAAAAGCAGCAACAGTTATACAAGCGGACGTTGGCCGTGGTCGTGACTGCGCAAATTTTTGGCGGTGCCGGTCTTGCAGCAGGGGTGACCGTCGGGGCGCTCATTGCACAAGACATGCTAGGGACAGATGTGCTTGCAGGGTTGCCCACTGCAGTTTTCACTCTGGGGTCAGCAGGGGCCGCGTTGTTTGTAGGACGAGGTTCACAACGGTTTGGTCGAAGGTTTGGCCTCGGGACAGGTTTTCTGGTTGGGGGCATTGGCGCAATTGGGGTGGTTCTTGCGGCAATTTTTAATAATATCTTTCTATTTTTTGCATCTCTATTAATCTATGGTTCCGGTGCTGCCACCAATCTGCAAACGCGTTACGCCGGGACGGATTTGGCAAGCTCGACACAGCGGGCAAGAGCGGTGAGCATTGCGATGGTTGCAACAACATTCGGTGCTGTGGCTGGGCCCAACTTGGTCGGTGTCATGGGTCGATTTGCCGGTTCTATTGGTGTTCCGCCATTGGCCGGACCATTCATTCTCTCAGCAGCTGCCTATCTCCTTGCCGGATTAGTTCTGGCACTATTTTTGCGTCCAGACCCGCTAAAGGTTGCAAACCTTATAGCGGCAAAAAGACACAAGACGGAGTCTTTAACGCTGGAAACTCCAGTCTCCCTTATAAAAAATAATCGTGAGGTCGTGGTCGGTGCCACAATCATGGTCCTAACACAGATTGTCATGGTCGCGGTCATGACGATGACACCCGTGTACATGGGGCACCATGGCCATGGATTGAGTGCCGTTGGACTTGTCATTGGCATTCACATTGCTGCGATGTTCTTGCCGTCATTGATAACCGGTGTTCTTGTCGATAAGTTTGGACGAATGAAAATGGCCATGGCCTCCGGAGCGACTCTGTTGGCAGCCGGTTTGCTGGCAGCTTTTGCACCTGGTTCTTCTTTATTTGGGATCATCATCGCGCTCGCTCTCCTTGGTCTTGGTTGGAACTTTGGCCTTATTAGCGGCACAGCACTCATCGTGGACGCGACACATCCAAAAACCCGCGCTAAAACACAGGGAACCGTCGATGTTTTGATTGCTTTGGCCGGTGCCTCCGGAGGAGTGCTATCTGGGATGGTCGTCGCTCAATCCAGCTATGCGACACTTTCGCTTGCCGGCGGTTTCCTTGCGCTATTGTTGATTCCGGTCGTGATTTGGTCACGAGGTAAACATTTGTGACCCACAAGCACCACCAGATTTTTGCCGAATGTTTTTTTAAAAAATTACATGAAGAAGTGAGTGTATGAATAGATGAAACTGTTATCGAAGAAAGCGGATTTTACGATATCCAATAAGGGGATTAGTGCCATTGAATCTATTATGATTGGCGGCGTTAGTCAATCCATCCTCATTCAAACAGAAGACCCTGCAAACCCGATTCTTTTCATGCTCCATGGCGGGCCAAGTATGCCCGTTCCAGGTGTTTCAAGCCGTGGAAGAGATTATGCGTTAGTCACCTGTACAAAACAACTGGTCAAGCATTTCACCCTTGTTTTTTGGGACCAGCGCGGTACAGGTAAATCTTTTTCAAAACATATTTCGAAAGAAACAATGCATCTAAACCAATTTATTAGTGATGCAAACGAAGTGATTGATTATCTGTTACAACGGTTTAACCAGCCTAAGCTGCACCTTGTGGCCCATTCCTGGGGGACGGTGATCGGGCTTTCGCTCGCCAAACAAATCCCAGAAAAGCTGTACTCCTATACTGCTTTTTCACAAATAACTAATTGGGTGGAAAATGACAAACTTTGTTATCAATGGTTGCTGGAAAAGGCGAAGGAAACTAACAATCAAAAAGCAATCAGGGAATTAACGGAAGTGGGGGAACCGCCATACTTAGAAAGCTTCAAACAGTGGGGGCTTATGAGAAAATGGCTGCTCAAATACAAATCGATGGTTTATGAAGCCGGGGATAAAGGGTCGGCAAGCTATGCCAAAGCTGCGCAAATTATGCTCGGTTCTCCAGATTACTCGTTAAAAGATGTCTATCATGCTTTGGTTTCAGGCTTTAAATTGTCCTATTCAGACCAGATGATTGATGACTTGAACACCTTTGATTTCTTTTCCGAAGTTCCAAAGCTTGAAATTCCGGTCTTTTTCATTCATGGAGAAAAGGAGACACATGTCTGGGCTGAATTGGTTCAAAAGTATTTCGACCAGTTGGAGGCGCCACTTAAAAAACTACATTGGTCAAAAAAATCCTCCCATGCCTTTCACCTGGAAGACGCTAAGGAAAATGAACAAATAGTGATTGAGAATTTGACTCTGCTAAGTAAGCACTAAAAAATTTGCTTTAATATACAAGCTTGTATATTAAGGCTATTTTTTTGTAATACTTTATGTCACATAAACTGTTTGCTCTTTTTTCGGAAAATTGCAGGAACTCGCTATTGATTTAGCGAATATGGTTACCTGAATAACCTTTAGGAGGGGAATCATGTTTCCAATTGAACAAATCCGTCAGCAATTTCCAGCGTTAACACGTACATATCGGGAGAAACCAGCTATTTATATGGATGGACCAGGGGGTTCACAAGTACTAAAGCCAGCTATTGATGCGATGGTAAGTTATATGTCCCGAGGCGGTGCGAATCTTCATGGTGAATTTCCAACTAGCAAGGAGACCGAGCAGCATATTGAAACAGCTAGAAAAGCAATTGCAGATCTAGTCGGTGCCAAGCCAACCGAAGTGGCATTTGGACAAAATTCCACTTCGTTAATGTTTCCTGTAGCTCGCGCTTTGAGTAAAACTTGGACTGGAACGGATAATATTGTCGTCACCGAAATCGACCACCGTTCCAATGTCGACTCATGGGCTACCGCTGCACAGGATTCGAATACAGAAGTTCGTTTTATTCCTGTTGATGTCGAGACCTTAACATTGGATCTGTCAAAACTACAAGAACTCATTGATGAGAATACGAAACTGGTAGCCGTTTCTCTTGCTTCAAATGCGGTTGGCACGATTACTGATATAGACTTAATTGCAAAACGCGCCCATGAGGTGGGGGCCTTACTAGCTGTGGATGCTGTTCATGCTGCTCCGCATTTTCCGGTTAACTTTAAGAAAATGGGTGCTGACCTCCTATTTTGCTCGGCCTATAAGTTTTTCGGGCCACACCTAGGGATGGCAGTGATAAAAGACAATGTGTTTGAAAAACTTGCTGTGTATAAGCTGCAGCCGGCACCGCAGTATTATCCTGACAAATTGGAAACCGGTACCCAAAACCATGAAGCGATTGCTGCGATGGACGCAGTAGTGAATTTTATTGCCAGCCTAGGCGAAGGATCGACAAGAAGAGAAAAAATTGAAAATGCTTTTAGTAGAATTGAAGAATATGAGAATCGTCTTGCTGAAAAGCTAAGGGCCGCTCTAAAGAGTATTCCGGAAATCACTTTATATCAAGCGCCTGATTCCGTTGCCAAAACACCCACGATTGCCTTTACGATTAAAGGTACTGATCCGGTTAAAGTATGCCATTACCTTGCAGAAAACCACGCTATTTTTATCGCAAGCGGGGATTTCTATGCATCGACCCTTGCTGATAAACTCGGAATCAATGTCACAGGTGGATGGATTCGCGCCGGACTTGCGCCTTATAACACTGAAGCCGAAATTGATCAGGTGATTGGGGCAATTCAGTCCTATGTTCGGACACAGGTTACCGTAAAGACATTCTAATTAAATCGGATGCATGTAGAAGGCCGGATTCAAAAAGAAATCCTGCTTTCTTTTTTTATTTAAGGCAGCATGAATCTAAAGTGCTATAATCCTCGAAATATTGGAAAAGACTAGGTATAATGTTGAATGAATGTTTTTACATAAGGAAAACTAGCCATAGAAATATGACAAACAAAATTGATAGGAGCGTTACTTATGATTGGAAATGGACAAAAAGAAACACCACATATTAAACCGAATGGAGTAGAAATTGCTGAAACGATTTTGCTGCCTGGCGACCCGCTTCGGGCCAAATTTATAGCCGAGACCTATTTGGAAAACGCCCAGCAATTTAATTCAGTCCGCAACATGTTCGGCTTTACCGGGACATATAAGGGAAAGAAAGTGTCGGTAATGGGGACAGGCATGGGCATGCCAAGCATGAGTCTGTATTCCTGGGAACTGATTCATGTGTTTGGCGTAAAAAATCTGATTCGGATTGGTACTTGCGGGGCGATACAAGACCATATGAATTTATATGATTTGGTGTTTGCCATGGGAGCTTCCACTGACTCCCGTTATGTGCACCAGTACAATCTGCCAGGCGAATTTGCTAACATTGCTTCGTTCGAGCTTCTTGAAAAAGCGAAAAAGGCAGCAGACCAGAAAGGGTTTCCTGTCCACGTGGGCAATGTACTGACGAGCGATATTTTTTATAACGCCGATCCAACTGCTATTGAAAAGTGGCAGAAGATGGGGATTCTTTGTGTGGAAATGGAAACGGCCGGGCTTTATATGAACGCTGCCTATGCAGGGGTAAACGCATTAACGATCTTAACCGTCAGCGACCATATTATTCGCAATGAACAAACTACACCAGAGGAAAGACAGCAAGCGTTCACCAACATGATGGAAGTCGCGCTTGAGTTGGCTTAAAAGTATGCCGTGCGAGGTGATAAAGGAATTCACCTCACACGGCAACTTTTTTTAAAAATTAGTCTCTTTTCCGACAATATTCTGTCAAACTCCTCCGACTTTTTTCGTGTTTTTTAGATAACATTCGAAAAAAAACAAGTTTGGTTGTATAATATAAACTTGTGAGAAAGGAAGGAGGAATATAATCATGATGCAATGGACTTTAGCAGGCTTGTTTGCGGTGTCAGCGTTATTGCTCGTTTTTTCAATATTAAAATCCAATCGCGCTGCGAAGGCAGAACATAGCCAAATTGATATGGTGCATATTGAAACAATGAAAGAAATCCATGCACTACAGGATTCACTGCGGAATATGGAGCTTGACATGGAAGTGGTCGTGACAGAAGCAGGCATACCATTTTCTGCTGATGAAATCGTATTTAAACGTGAAGTGCTAGATTTATATAAACGCAACTATTCCATCGCGAGCATTGCCGAGAAAAAAGGCGTCTCAGAAGCCGAAATTGAACAGTTGCTTGCACCTTACCAAAAGGTGAAGGAAGAAAGGAGAATGGTTGCAAATGCGAATTAACTTGTTAAGCAGCTTTGCGGCCGGACTTCTGCTTGCAACTACGATTAGCGGTGCTGTTTACTTTAGTGAAAAAAGTGATGCTCCGAAAGCCGCAGCATCCAAATCCAAGGCAACTGAACCCGCCAAAGCTTCTGCAGCGGATCCAAAACAAGAGCTCGAAGCAAAGGGCTATGTCGTGCTGACAAAAGAGGAGTATGACGCGAATGTAAAAAATGCCGAGGAGGCAGGAAAAACTCAAGCGCCACCGGCAAATCCTGAGGCTGCCAATACGGTTACCAAGATTGTCATTAATGTTTCTGAAGGTATGAATAATATCGATGTTGGCAGAATCCTTGTCCAAGCCGGTTTTATTGAAAACGCGTTTAACTTCTCTAAAGATATCGAGGCAAGAGGTTTGCAAAATAAATTGCGCCCTGGCTCATATTCTGTCGATAGTGGAATGTCGTACGATCAGATGATTGCTATCATCTATAGACAATAACACCAGAATAAAAGCCGCCACCCTTAGGTTTTCGGGGTGGCGGCTTTCGTTCTATTCTACTGTAACAGACAACGACTTAACCAAAATCGATGGGGAACCAATCGGTGAAAGCGGGAAAATCAGGTCTGATCCAACCTCCTGTACATCCTTAAGCAGTTGATAGAAGTTCCCCGCGATTGTCATCAGGTTTACCGGGTATTGGACTTTTCCATCCTTGATGAAAAATCCATTGGCTGCTACCGAAAAGTCACCTGACACTTGGTTTGTTCCGGAATGCAAGCCTGATAGATTCGTAATGAATACTCCTTCGTCCACAGCCGCAACTAAATCATCAAATGAAGCGGCGGCAGGCTGTATATAAAGGTTAGATGGACCGACTTTGACTGAACTCTTATAGGAATCCTTCTTGGCATGCCCAGTCGTTATCGTTTGATCCTTCTTCGCTGTTTTTTGATTATGAAGCAGCGATTGCAAGACTCCCGATTCTACCAGTGTCAATTTCTTTGACGCGACACCCTCGCTGTCAAAGGTTCTGCTGGCCAGACCCTCCTCTAGAAGCGGGTCATCAACAATTGTAATTTTTGGGTTGGCGATTTGTTGCCCTAGTTTATCGTTTAACGCTGAAAGTCCAGCCTGGGTATTTTCTGCTGAAAAATTGGCAGTGAACGCAGCAAGTAAGCTGGCTGCTGCATCATTTCGCAATAAAACCGGATATTCCTTGCTTGGGATATTTTTTGAACCTAGTTGTGAAAGGGATGCTTCGGCGATTTTTTTGGCGAATTCTTTCGCATTTAAGCTATTAAAATCCCTTGTCATAATAAATTCAAAGGCAGATTTGGTTTCCTCGCCGTTATTTGCAATCGCAAGCAGGTGGGCATACATATAATTTATTTGGTCTGTTAAGGTCAATCCCTTATTATTTGCCAACGTTTTCGTGATCGACTCTGACCGGAGCATACAATAGTCTGTTGCAACAATACGCGGGTCGTAAGCTAGGACCTCACGCTCCACATCCTTGATGAATTGGATTTTCCCCTGGATACTGACTTCATTTAATTCTGTCGAGAAAAAGTTACCTTGTTCATAGCGGTCACTTCCGGCAAAAATTTCTTCTATATACTCGTCATCTATCACACTAGCATTTTCAGTCGCGTTTTTAAGCAAGAAGGGGATGGAAGCTTCATCAATTTTTTCAGTATAAGCATAGCCCATTTTTCCGTTGACGATGCCACGGAAGGACACGCCGCCGTCTTCCGCCAATTCATACTGCTCTATATCTCCATTATGGACTTGGCAGCCGAAGACTTCTTTCTTTTCAAAATAAATCTCAATATCTGAAAAACCATTTGTCTGGGCTTCTGAAAAAAGCCTCGTTTGAAATTCTTGGATATTCATCGATTATTCCCCCTTGGTTCCGCCAACGGTGATTTCACTGACACGAATCATCGGCTGTCCCACGTTCACTGGAATGCTGCCGCTAAGGGCGCCGCACATGCCGGCGCCATGCCCCAAATTGTTTCCGACCATATCGACCAACTGGAGTGTTTTTGGCCCGTTGCCGATTAACGTGGCACCTTTTAACGGCTTGCCGATCTTGCCGTTTTTCACTTCATAGGCTTCCATGATGGCAAAGTTATAGTCACCTGTAGCCGGCTCTACCTGACCGCCGCCCATATATTTCGCATAAATTCCGTGTTCGGTATTAGCGATAATTTCTTCCGGCGTTGATTTACCCGGCGCGATAAACGTATTAGTCATTCTGGAGGTCGGGGCAAACCGGAACGATTCCCGTCTTCCGGAACCTGTCGACTCCATTCCCATCTTGCGGGAATTAAATTTATCAATCAAATAGCCTTTAAGAATTCCATTTTCAATTAGGACGTTTTTGCGGGCCTTTTCGCCTTCATCGTCAATGTTGATGGAGCCCCATTCATTCAAGAGTGTCCCGTCATCGATATATGTAACAATTTCAGGTGCGACCCTTTCGCCAAGACGATTGGCAAAAACGGACGTATTTTTGGCAACGGAAGTAGCTTCCAAGCCATGTCCGCAAGCTTCGTGAAAAATAACGCCGCCGAACTCGTTATCGATAATGACAGGGAATTTTCCGCTCGGGCACGGACTGGCGTCCAGCATCGTCACGGCCATTCTTGCCGCTTCATTGGCATAATGGTCAAGGTTTAAGGTTTCGAAAAATTCGTAGCCTTGGTGGGCCCCAGGTCCATAAAAGCCTGTTTCCATTTTATGATCACGTACGGCTACAGCTTGGATTGCCATTCTGGAGCGGACTCGTTTGTCTTCCACGAATTTTCCTTCCGAATTGGCAATGAGCACGTTTTGTTCTTCGTCCATTAACCGGACGGTAACTTGTGAAATACTGGAGTGATACCCTTTGGCCGTTTCGGATGCTTTTTTCATAACAGCAATCTTTCTGGCTTTCTCAACCTCTTGCGGCATGATTTGGATGGGGTGGAGCGTTGGAAACGATTCGTGAACGAGTGGTGCAGGCCGGATAATGCCGGTGCCTTTAATAGCCTGTGCCGCATTTCTGGCAGTTTTTAAAAGCCCGTCTTTCGAAAAGTCGGTGGTATAGGCGTAGACGCTCTCCATTCCTTTAAAAATCCGGATGCCGATACCAAAATCACGGCCCGAGAGAGCGGTTTCAATATTTCCGCTTTTTAGGGTGATGTTATTGTTGAAACGATCCTCAACAAAAATTTCGGAAAAATCCCCACCCGTCGATAAAGCGGCTGTCAATACGTCTTCAATTAATGATCGACTAAGCATTGTAGACCCCCTGTTTTTTATTTTAGGAAGATTCAGATTTCGTTATGTAGAATCTTCCCACCTTTATAGGATACTACAGGATTATTAAAATTGGCTAATTTCACCTAATGCGAATTTGACTGCGTGACGTTAGCCGGTCTAATAGACAAAATGGAGGGGAAGAGGGGTGAAACTGTCTAATAGACGGCTTCTATAAGACAAAATGACGGGGGGAAGGGTGAAACTGTCTAATAGACAGCTTCTATTAGACAAAATGACGGGAAGAAGGCTAAAACTGTCTAATAGACAGCTTCTATAAGACAAAATGACGGGGGAAAGGGTGAAACTGTCTAATAGACAGCTTCTATAAGACAAAATGACGGGGGGAAGGGTGAAACTGTCTAATAGACAGCTTCTATAAGACAAAATGACGGGAAGAAGGCTAAAACTGTCTAATAGACAGCTTCTATAAGACAAAATGACGGGGGCAAGGGTGAAACTGTCTAATAGACAGCTTCTATTAGACAAAATGACGGGGGCAAGGGTGAAACTGTCTAATAGACAGCTTCTATAAGACAAACACATGGGTCAAAGGGCTTGAAAAGAATTTTTTATCAGATAGGTGAAAGACAAAACTAGTGTCCTTTATTATGAGAGTTGAACTTCCAACCACTTTCGCACACTATTGATAAACCAAATCTTCGTGGCCTTTTCCAGATCTCCTAATGTTAGTGTTTTCTCTCGAATTTCCCCAGAATTAAGCAGCCAATCGCGATACGTACCTGCCAGCAAACCGCTTGTTAACGACGGTGTCCATAATTGTCCGTCCATCTCCACAACAAGATTCCCATTCGTAAACTCAGTCAATTCCCCGTCCTGATTCCAAAGGAGAACGTCGAAAGCATCTGCTGGCTTTTTCGCTTGAAATTCGGAGTAGATGTCGCGATTGGTCGTTTTATGGTAGAGAAACAGATTCTCTTTATCTACCGGCTTGTCGGCTAAAACCACCTTTACTAACGGATCAGATTTCGCGATCGGTGTACCTTCTATAGTTACCCGACCATCCTTAGCCAATAAAAGACGGACCTTAAATTGACCTTTTTCTAAAGTTGCTGAAAAATTATGTAACGCTTGGCGAACATTATCCAGAACGAACGAGAAACCAAAGTATTGTGCTGAACGATTCAATCGGTTTAAATGTTCCTCCAACAAGAAGTAGCTGCCATTATCCCATAGCAAGCTTTCCAGCAATTGAAATTCCGGCCGGTTTTCTTCAAGCAGTCGTGCTTTTGCCAAAATTTCCGCATACTCGCCTTCGGTTGTGGAGTCCCAGGTGATCCCGCCGCCAACTCCATAGGTAGCTTGGCCTGTCTGATGTTCAATAAACACCGTTCTAATCGGCACATTGAAAATAGCTTCTTTCCCCGGTGTAATGAACCCGATTGCTCCACAATAAACGTCTCGTGGTGAGTTTTCCAATTCTGAAATGATGTTCATCGTGCTAATCTTAGGTGCACCCGTAATCGATCCGCAAGGAAACAAAGCCCGAAAAATATCAACCAGTTTAATGGCAGGTGAAACTTGAGCGGTAATCGTCGAGGTCATTTGGTGCACGGTTGGGTAATGCTCAATTTCAAATAGTTTGGAGACAGAAACTGTCCCTGGTTCGGCGATCATTCCTAAATCATTGCGGAGCAGATCGACAATCATCAGGTTCTCGGCCCTGTTTTTCTCGGAATGGTAAAGCCAGTCAGCGATCGCTTGGTCCTCTCCCCATGTTTTTCCACGTTTCACGGTACCTTTCATTGGCCTGGTCGTAATCCTGTCATCCTTTAGATGGAAAAACAACTCGGGGGAGGCCGATAAAATGCTGTGGGCACCCGTGTTTATATAGGCACAATAATTGGAGGCTTGAGCAGCTTTTAATTTTTCAAAAAATGCGAGCTCATTACCTTGAAAACTGGAGTTAAGGCGAATGGTATAGTTTGATTGATAGGTATCGCCATGTTCAATGGCATGTTTAATCCCAGTAATCGCTCGATTGTACTCATCCATGGAAACGGATGGCTTCCAGTCGGTGAGTGTATACATGGAATCCTTGCCGCCGATTGCCTGATGTAATGGTTCCTGAAAAATCCCAAACCAAAGCAGAGGCATTTTGCCTCCTGCTTTTACTTTATAGGCGGAATCAAATGCGGGTGCGCTTTCGTACGACAAAAAACCAGCGGCATAATAGCCGTCGTCAACAGCTTCCTGGACCATTTGAAAGCAGGGAAGAACGTCATCAATCTTGTGTGCCTTGATCACTTTCATTGGTTTTTGAAAGGTAAGCGGTTGGATTTTACCCGTAGAATCAGCAAACTCAAAACATAACATGGGGAGATTACGTAAGTGCATAGTTTTTTTCCTTTACAAAAAAATTTTTCAACATCGTCATACCATGTTCCGTAAGGATGGACTCCGGATGGAACTGGACTCCCTCAACCTTAAACTGTTTATGGCGCAGTGCCATGATTTCACCATCTGCTGTTGTGGCGCTGACTTCCAGGCAAGAGGGAAGGGAAGCCTCATCCACGATTAAAGAATGATATCTAGTCACTTGGAGTGGGGTGTGGATTCCCTCAAAGACTCCTTTTTGATCATGGGATATTGTTGAGATTTTCCCGTGCATTGGCTGTCGCGCTTTTGTTACCATACCGCCGAATGCCTGAGCGATAATTTGATGCCCGAGACAAACACCCAGTATGGGGATATCCTGAAAATAATGCTTTACAACTTCCAGGCATATACCGGCTGAATCAGGGTTGCCAGGTCCGGGTGAAATTAATATGTGATCCGGCTTCACGCAATCAATAGTGGCAAGAGTTACCTGATCATTTCGAATAACGGTAACATCTTCCCCCAAAGTCCGGACATATTGAACTAAATTGAAAGTAAACGAGTCAAAGTTGTCAATCAGTAAAATCATCGCAAGATCGGCTCCATTTCTTCGGGTATTTTTTGGCCCTCAATGTATTTAAACAGGCATAAACACCCGAAGTTAATCATAAACAAATCAGAACCTTTAGTAAATGGATTCTGTTGCAATTACTTGCTTTTTGCTTATTTTTAATGGAATAATGGAATGAAGTTTTTTAAGTAGGTGAAGGTAATGACGACAGCAAGAAAACAAGTGTTATTTATTGGCGCCGGGCGGATGGCCCAGGCGATTATTGCCGGACTGAATGGGAATGATGATTTCTCCATACATGTTGCTAACAAAGGAAACGAAGAGCGCCTCGCGTATGTTCGCGAGAAATATGGGGTAGAAACATCCGGATCCTGGGTTGAAATGGCCGCAAAAATGGATATCATCGTATTGGCGATGCCCCCAGACGCCCATGGGACCTTATTTGAGGAGCTAAGCGGCTTGGTTCACGGACAGTTGATCCTGACCGTAGCTGCAGGAATTGGACCTTCCTATATGGAGGCGATGCTCCCGAATGGAACACCAGTTGCATCGCTAATGCCAAACACGGCAGCAAAACAAGGCGAATCAATGACATTATACGCGCCAGGTCAACATGTAACGAAAGAGCACCTCGAATTAATTGAGGCATTGTTAAAGGGGATTGGGGAGTACGAAAAGGTAACCGAGCAACAAATTCACGAACTGACAGCCATTACTGGAAGTGCCCCGGCGTTTATGTATCTAGTGGCAGAAGCACTGGAACAAATGGCGGTAGAAACAGGTATAACGAAAGAACAGGCAAGAAAGCTAGTTGCTCAAATGATTGCGGGGTCTGCCCAAATGCTTAAAACAAACATAGGTACACGGGAATTAATCGATGAAGTTGCGACACCTGGAGGCTCTACAGCAGCAGGTTTAGAGGTGCTCGAAGCAGGGGAGTTAAATCCATTGTTTCGTCAAGCAATTGATGCCTGCCGTGAAAAAGCAAAAATATAATGGAAAAGAGGGCCAAGTCTCCCATATAGGAGCTTGACCCTCTTCCATTGAAATCACAAGTTACTGGCCTTGTTGATTTCGTAATGCCTGTTCAGCGTAAGCGACAAGACGCTTCGTCATTTCGCCGCCGACTGAACCGTTTGCTCGTGCGGTCGTATCAGCACCCAGCTGCACTCCAAACTCGTTGGCGATTTCTTCCTTCATTTGATCCAGAACATTGCCTGCACCAGGGACCAATAGTTTGTTTCTAGCCATGATACATCACTCCCGACGATTTTTTTGAGCAATTAATAAATTGCTCGTATATAATTTAACCTATTTGAAAATCCTAATTCGTAGCGGAAGCAATCGGCATATTTTTCTAAAAAACGCAGGGCTATTTTGCATAATAATTTTGCGTATAATAAGGGTGCGATTCACTGTTAAAGGCGACGCCGACCCCCAAATACTTATAACCCTGTTTCAAAATATTTTCGCGGTGTCCAAGGGAATTCATCAAGCCTTCATGGGCAAAAATGCTGCTGAACTGGCCGTAGGCAAGATTTTCACCGGCCAAATGGAAAACAATATTGTCCTCTTTCATCCGATCAAAAGGGGATTCGCCCTGCAGATTTGTATGGTCAAAGTATTGATTCTCAGCCATATCCGCACTATGCTTGCGCGCCGTTGTCCTTACATGCTCATCCCACGTTAACACTGGAAGATTATGCACCACCCGGGCGGCATTTGTTAAATCAAACATTTGATATTCAAAGCCTTCCTTCAGTGCTGGACTAGCCTCGGTGTAAAAACCATTCTTTTTATCCTCAAGCTCCTTACTGATTAACTGCATGGCCGTAACAGTATTATTCTCATGTTTGTCGTAAAAAATCGTGACATAAGTGTGATCAATCAAAAATACATCATAATCAGCATCTTTTTGAAATTGATAAATCGTCATACCTTTTTGGATACCCGAGAGCGGTTCGCCTAACTTGGCCCGAACATCCGCTTTCGAGCTGCCCATTTTAATGCCATTGCTGGATGAAATCAAATCCTGATTGGTATATAATCCAGCGGCCTTGTTGTTTCCGTCATACATAATCATAAAAAAGTCTTGATAATTGTTATGATAGGCATACCAGTTGGTCCTGTACTCATTCACGGAAACTCGGTCTGCCTGCCCCAAATTATGTTCTATTTGATCTCTTGGGTTGCCAAGCTCTACATTATGAATCGAAAATAATTGCTGTGCAGGTGCCTTCAATTCCAACTTTTCATGCTCTTGTGGCTCTGATTCTTTTGGAACCTGGTCTAATTGGAGATTCAACTGCTGCAATAACTCCTGAACATGATCAAATATTGTATTAATAGCAGCTACCGCTTCGGGATTGTCTTTTAACTCATTGATTTGGGTGCCGATTTGTTCAATTGCCTGCCCATATTCGGAACCGCTTAGTTGTTTTTCTATGGAAGGTAATGAATAAGTCAGCAAAAATAATGATGCAATCAGCATCAGGAATCGAAACATAGATCCACCTCCATTACTAACAGAATTATAACCAATCCCGAAAAAATATATAAGCAATATGCATAGCTTGCTTTATTGCTTTATATCAAAAAACGTAGAATTTTCCAACTGAATACAATATCATCGTACAAACCTAAAATCATAAATTTTTCCATTTTACACATTCTAAATAAACGGAGGTGAAAAAATGGAAAAGGAAAATCAGCAAATGACCAATACAAATAATCAACAAACAGACAATGACGCCATTATGAATCGAGTTAATCAAACTTTTGATAAAATTGCCCAAGATGTGAAAGACATGATAAATGAAAATAATCAAATGTCATAGTGAATCCCCAAAAAACGCTTCTTTTTGAGGCGTTTTTGTTTGGTGTTTATTCCCATTATTGAATATGATGAAACTAGACAAATTTTTTTAGAGACCCCGTATCTTATCATCCCGCTGAATCGTTAATAGGTCAGAGAGTGCAAAAGGAGTGAAATTCATGGCACAGAACTATAATTCCAAATTTGTTGAAGAAACTCTACAACCCAAGGATTCATTCTGGGCAGAGCATTATCCAAAACTTCAACGTTATTGTCACTTCCTGGCCCAAAATGAGTGGGATGGTGATGACATCGCCCAGGAAACATATTTGAAAGCATTACGGTATGGGCATGAGCAACAAAAGCTAACCCCAGCCTTGTTAAATAAAATAGCCTATCACCATTGGATTGATTTGCTGAGGAAACGAAAAAAGGAAACCATTTTCGAAAAAGTGCCTTCTGAATGTCTGCATCATCCCCTTGATGACATAAAAAATACGGTCGACCTCATGCTGAAACAGTTTACACCAAAGCAGGCCGTTATATTTTTGTTAAAAGAAGCATTCCAATATCAAATCAATGAAATATCAGAAATGCTGGAAACAACAGAAATGGCCGTTAAAGCGAATTTGCATCGCGCCAAAAAGCGGATTGAAAAACAGGAGGACGATTCCTTTTCGGTTGATTCTTTTTGGACGGATGAGGAACGAGACCGATATTCCGAGTTATTTTACGAGGCGCTTAAAAATCAGGATCCGACCATCCTAATTAAAACGTTCCCAGCGGTAATGCCGAAAGATATTTCAGAAAACAAACAAAAAGTACAAATGTTCTCTCCTTCTAGCACTCTCTGTATGGCTGCCTAGCCTATTTGCTGTTAAGGAGGAATGAATAAATGAACACAATCCCATATGTCATTGAACAAACGAATCGGGGTGAGCGCTCTTACGATATTTATTCGCGGCTATTAAAGGACAGAATCATCATTATCGGTGATGAAATGAACGACCATTTGGCAAACAGTGTTGTGGCCCAACTACTGTTTTTGGCGGCAGAAAATCCGGAGAAGGAAATTTCCTTATATATCAACAGTCCCGGCGGGTCGACGTCAGCCGGCTTTGCCATTTTTGATACGATGCAATACATTCAACCTGATGTAAGGACGATATGTACCGGAATGGCGGCCTCGTTTGGCGCCATGTTGTTGCTCGCCGGAACGAAAGGCAAACGGTTCGCTCTGCCAAACAGTGAAATCATGATCCATCAACCGCTCGGCGGAGCGAGAGGGCAGGCCACCGAAATCGAAATCTCGGCGCGAAGGATCTTAAAGCTTCGCGAGCATATCAATCAAATTATTTCTGCGCGGACAGGACAGCCGTTGGAAAAAGTGGCAAAGGATACTGACCGCGATTACTTTATGAGTGCAGAAGAAGCCAAAGAGTATGGGATTATTGATGATATATTACATCCGAAATAAGATAGTTAAATGCTCGGTAAGCAACGCAACTTCAGTCCCAAGTTCGGCAGAGGAAATTGCGGATTCTTTCCGAAAAGTAAGCGCTGATACAATTGATGCTTTGAAGCAGCAGTGGACAGATGCCTCATTATCAGAAATGAAAAATGTGTTCGGGATGGATATGCCGGGAGGGATCATGCTGTTGATGCTGAACAAGCATATCATTCATCACCGCGGACAAATTTCTGTGCTCTTCCGACAGGCAGGCTTACGGGTTCCGGGGATTTACGGACCAACAAGACAGGATTGGAGTCAAATGGGCATGGATGCACCGACTATTTGACAAGGAAGGCACTTTGGAAACAAGGTGCTTTTTTGATGCGCTGAAAATCGTTTGTTCGGGAAATCCCGGGAAATTTAAAGGGAAAAGATTACCATAGGTTGAATATAGTATGAAAGGGATGATTATATTTTAAAAAAAGGTGGTACTTCAATGTCAGCAATTCCAAGACCGGCATCAACGGTCGTGCTAATGGATCCGGAATCCAGGGTTTACATGACGAAACGACCGGAATCAATGAAATTTATGGGCGGATTTTATGTGTTTCCCGGCGGTGCGGTTGAGCAGGGTGACGAAATGGTAGATTGTGAGTTTTTTTCAGGGGAGTTGAATCATGCATGTTCGCACGCCTTTTACATGGCAGCAGCAAGAGAATTATTTGAGGAAGTTGGCATACTGCTTTGCCAAAATGCGGACGGTTCCAGTGTCCTATTAGATGAGGGTACGGTAATGGAATACCGACGTCTGCTCACTGATGGGGAAATTTCTTTTTTACATATGTTAAAAAAGGAAGGGCTCCAATTTGACTTTGGAAAATTAGCCTATTTCGGACAAATTATTACCCCAAAAATGAGTCCCATTCGCTTTGATACAAGGTTTTTTCTGGCTAAACTGCCGGAAGGCCAATCCCCAAAATCAGATGTCTATGAAATCAGTGATTCTCTGTGGATTTCACCGGAAGATGCCTTGGCAGCAGGTGAAACTGGTAAGATTTCATTGGCACCGCCAACGATCCATACACTAAAGACGATTATCAATTATTTACAAGGCCAGCCTTTAATAATGCCAGAGTTTAAGCTTTCTGACTACAAGCCAGTATTTTAAAAAATTGCCCGGAGACGAACTCCCGGGCAATATCTTTATTCTTTTAAGAGAAAAATAGAATCCTGCTTAGTAACAGAACCTTCCTTGATTAATTTGATTAGGTGGGCCTCAGTGGTTCTTCTTGCCACCTCATAAACGCTTGGGTGGGGAAGCTCCTGATAAATCATGTTGGTCAAATCAACTGACGTTAACTTTTGATGTTGTTTTAAAAGCGAAACGATTTGATTTTCACGCAATAATCTCCGCTGAATTACAAATTCAATATGTTCATAGGGTTTTTCAATCCAACCGCCATGTCCCGGGCCGATTTTCTTCATCTTCAATTCTTTTAAACGATACAAGGTAGAAAGATAGTCGGACATATTTCCATCAGGGGGACCAATCCACGAAGTTCCCTCCGCGACGATATTATCTCCTGCCACTAGAATTTCCATAGAAGGAATATAGAGGTTTAATTGACCGGCTGTATGGCCCGGAGCATGTATAACTTGAATTTCTTCGCCGCCAACATGCATCACATCCCCATCGTTTAAAAAAGATACTTTGTCAACGGGTGAAATAGCAGACAAGGTCGCCTGTTTTTCGTTTTGATGGCAATAGATAACCGGGTTCCAGTCCATTAATTGCCTGACGCCGGGAGCATGGTCCGGATGGGAATGGGTAAGGATGATCGCATGCGGGATTGCTATGCCGTTTCTCTTTAAGGCTTCATCCAATTCTGTTCGTGTCTCAGGCTGATCATACCCGGCATCCACCAAAATACTCTCGTTTTCGTTGCCAATTAAGTACCCATTTGTTGTAAAATGCGGCAGCAAGGTGGGGGTAGGGATTGGAACGCGAATAATTTTTAATTGATTCCCATCTATCACAGTCATCATCCTTTCAATCCATTTTGTCATCTACGACTAGTTCTTTACTTATTCATCATGAATACGTTGAATTCCTGCACAATATGGATGAAAGACAAAACAAACAGAAGCCACCAGAAATTGCTCATCCTTCATAAACGGTTCGACCGACAAGAATGGGCAGTATCTTTTGTTTAATTCCTACTTGACTTATAGGAATAGTGAAATTATGCTTATGATTATAGCAATCCATTTTTTTATAAAAATATGAATCAGGAACAAGAATCGTGTATATACACAGTGGGGGGATATTTTTGCAACTTCAGGTATTGAACAGTCCGTTTACAGAGGAGCAGGCAGAACTCCTTAATCGTCTTCTGTCAACATTAACCGAGCCGCAAAAGGTCTGGTTAAGCGGCTATTTGGCAGCGTCGCTAAATTCATTGGCACAAGCTCCCTCAGCAGGGACTGTAACAAGCTCAAATGCCCAGCAAGCGACAAAGGAAGTAACGGTTCTTTATGGGTCACAAACCGGTAACTCAAAGGGTCTTGCAAAAAAAACAGCAGCGGCACTTGAAGGGAGCGGCGTTCAAGTAACTGTCTCCTCTATGAGTGATTTCAAGCCAAATAACCTCAAAAAGGTGCAAAACCTGCTTATTATTGTCAGCACCCATGGTGAAGGAGAACCACCTGACAGTGCGAAGACCTTTCATGAGTTTCTGCACAGCAAACGGGCTCCAAAGCTTGATGGTGTTCAATTTTCCGTATTGGCTCTCGGAGACAGCTCGTACGAATTTTTCTGCCAGACCGGAAAAGATTTCGATAAGCGTCTTGAAGAGCTTGGCGGGACTAGACTGTATCCCCGGTTTGACTGCGATGTGGATTTCGACGAGCCGGCAGCAGAATGGCTGCATGGTGTCCTTGGTGGCTTAAGTGAGGTACAGGGTGGAGCTGGTGCAGCCATCCCTGCAGCCAGTGTGAAGGCAGAAGAATCTGTCTATTCCAGAAGCAATCCGTTCCATGCCGAAGTACTTGAAAATATCAATCTAAACGGGCGCGGTTCAAACAAGGAAACCCGTCATCTTGAATTATCGCTCGAGGGTTCTGGCCTAGTATTCCAGCCGGGGGACAGCCTCGGTATCTATCCGGAAAATGATTCGACGCTGGTTGAAGCGATATTGGCAAAATTGACTTGGAGCGGGGAAGAGCCTGTAACAGTGAAACAAGGTGATGTTCGTCCGCTTAAAGAGGCGCTCCTCTCATACTATGAAATTACCGTTTTATCAAAACCGCTTTTGGAAAAAATCGCCCAATTGTCTACTAACGTTGAACTTCGGGAATTGGTGAGCAATGCGACTGACTTAAAAGCTTATATCGAGGGCAGAGATTTACTTGATTTAGTTACCGATTTTGGTCCATGGGGTGAAAATGCGCAGGAATTTGTCTCTGTGCTAAGAAAAATCCCGCCGCGTCTTTATTCGATTGCCAGCAGTTTGGCGGCTAATCCGGATGAAGTGCATTTGACGATTGGCGCGGTGCGGTATGATGCCCACGGACGCGAACGAAAAGGCGTGTGTTCGACTTTGGCCGCAGAGCGCCTCGAGGCGGGAGACACACTTCCTGTATTTATCCAGCACAATGAAAACTTTAAATTGCCGGAAAACCAGGATGTTCCAATCATTATGGTTGGACCAGGTACAGGCGTTGCACCGTTCCGCTCGTTTATGCAGGAACGAGAGGAAACAGGCGCCTCCGGCAAATCGTGGATGTTCTTTGGCGACCAGCATTTCGTGACCGATTTCCTTTATCAGGTGGAATGGCAAAAATGGCTGATGCAGGGGGTTCTCACGAAAATGGAGGTGGCATTTTCACGCGACCAGCAGGAAAAGGTTTATGTGCAGCACCGGATGCTCCAGCATAGCAAAGAACTTTTCCAATGGCTGGAGGAGGGTGCTTACTTATATATCTGTGGTGATGAGAAGTATATGGCCCATGATGTCCACCAAACCCTGCTTGAGATTATTGAAAAAGAGGGCAGTTTAACCCACAGCCAGGCTGAGGAATATCTGGCCAAAATGCAGCAGCAAAAACGGTACCAGCGCGATGTTTATTAAGTTGGATTGGAAAGGAGATCGATCAACATGGTGAAGCATTTGTTAACATCGCCGGACGGACCGCCCAGCGATGTAGAAGGTATTAAAGTAAACAGTGACTATTTGCGCGGAACGCTGAAGGAAGTCATGGAGGACCGGCTAAGTGCCGGGATCCCTGATGATGATAACCGCCTGATGAAGCACCACGGCAGCTATTTGCAGGACGACCGCGACCTTCGCAATGAGCGGCAAAAGCAAAAGCTGGAGCCAGCCTATCAGTTTATGCTCCGTGTCCGGGCTCCGGGCGGTGTGGTAACGCCGGAACAATGGCTTGTCCTGGATAGACTTGCCGATAAAAATGCGAACGGAACGATCAAATTAACGACTCGGCAGTCATTTCAGTTCCATGGCATTTTAAAATGGAACATGAAGGAAACGATTCAAGAGGTTCATCATACGTTATTGACCACGCTCGCTGCATGCGGTGATGTCAACCGGAACGTGATGTGCAACCCGAACCCTGATCAGTCCGAAATTCATGGCGAGGTTTATGAATGGGCGAAGCTATTAAGTGATTATTTGCTGCCGCGCACTCGGGCGTATCATGAAATTTGGCTGGATGAAGAGAAAGTGGCCGGGACGCCGGATGTGGAAGAAGTCGAGCCATTATACGGTCCAACCTATTTGCCGCGAAAGTTTAAAATTGGCATCGCCGTACCGCCATCCAATGATATTGATCTGTTTTCACAAGATCTTGGGTTTATCGCCATTGTTGAAGCTGGTAAACTTGTCGGATTTAACGTCGCCATTGGGGGAGGAATGGGCAGCACCCATGGTGACAAAGCGACCTATCCGCAGGTGGCAAAGGTAATCGGTTTTTGTACCCCTGACCAAATTGTCCAACTAGCGGAACAGACGATTGCAATCCAACGCGATTATGGCAATCGTTCTGTTCGCAAAAATGCCCGGTTTAAGTACACTGTGGACCGCATCGGACTTGATGTCGTGAAGAAAGAACTGGAAGACCGCCTAGGCTGGACCTTGGCTGAGGCGAAGCCTTACCATTTTGACCACAACGGAGACCGATACGGCTGGGTGAAGGGTGTTGGCGGCAAATGGCATTTTACCCTGTTTGTCGAGAATGGCCGAGTGAAAGACTTCGATGGCTATCAATTGAAGACGGGCTTAAGGGAAATTGCGAAGGTTCATACAGGTGATTTCCGATTAACTCCAAACCAAAATTTGGTCATTGCCAATGTATCGAGCCAGAAGAAGAAAAAGATGAACGAGTTGATGGACCAATACGGTCTAACTGATGGGAAGCATCATTCCGCCATTCGCCGCAATTCCATGGCTTGTGTCGCCCTGCCGACTTGTGGATTGGCATTTGCCGAAAGTGAACGGTATCTGCCGGGGTTAATTGATAAAATGGAGGAAATTGTCGATGAGCATGGACTTCGTGACGAGGAGATTACCATCCGCATGACCGGCTGTCCAAATGGCTGTGCCCGTCCGGCACTTGCTGAAATTGCTTTGATCGGTAAAGCTGTGGGCAGATATAATTTGTATTTGGGTGCGGCGTTCGACGGCAGCCGTTTGAATAAAATGTATCGTGAAAATATCGGAGAAGCGGAGATTTTGAGTGAACTTAGAATGCTGCTTGGCCGTTATGCAAGAGAACGTGAGGCCGGTGAGCACTTCGGCGATTTCGTCATTCGGGTGGGTATTGTTAAAGCAGTAGAAGATGGAACGCAATTTCATGATTAAAAGTGTGAAAAAGCCTGGAATTCTATATTCCCGGCTTTTTTTGTATAGCATTTTGCTCAGTTTTTAACATGTACATATGAGGAAATACTGTCATCCCATTGAAAAATCCCATCTTGCAGCTGGATCACAGTATCAAACGGACATGGGATTGAATCTGCATGGTCAGATTGTAGCTGTTCCCTTAGTAATAGCAGCTCATCTTTTGTGGCAACCCGGAAAATATGGTGGAGAGTAATATTTTTTTCAATAATCCCATTTTTCCTGCAGAGACTTTCTTGAAAACTCTTATTAAACTGAATCATCATCGGCAAATCATTCACACAAGCAACCCCAAAAACTTCTTTGATGGTATCCTCATAGCGAAGCTGAGTGGCTGTGGCAAACTTGATAATATCCTTCTCAGGATTTTCCAAAATATAAATGGTTTCAACCGGACTCCCCATTTAATACACCCTTTCTAAAAAAAACGAGAAAAAATTATTTTTCCTACTATAATGATAACATATTTTTTTCAATTCATGTAAGCACAGGATTTATATGAATTTTCTTTATTCGACAAACTTTTCCAGTTTCTTTTGCTATGATTGTTTTTAATGAGTTTATGGCTTGCCTGGAAGGGGATGAGAAGAATGAAATTGATTACATTTATTGATCATAACGGTAATAAAAAAGCTGGTTGGCTGAATGGTGAGCATGTTTATGACATGGAGCTTGTTAGCAAGGGAGAACTGCCTGATAATGTGCTGAATTTCATTAAATATCATTCGGTTTGCTTACCTATAGCGCAGAAATTAGCCAATGAAGCGGAACCAACGTATTTGATAAGCGAGGTTACGTTAACTGCACCGCTTCCGAACCCGCCAAGTGTCCGGGATTTCATGGCATTTGAGCTGCATGTATTGAATGCCCGGAAACGGACTGGCAGAAAAGTCCCGGAAGAATGGTATGAGATACCTGCGTTTTATTTTTCCAACCATTTAGTGTTATCAGGGCATGAGGAAAAAGTGGAGCGGCCGGCGGGATGTATGGCCCTCGATTATGAGTTGGAGCTGGCATGCATTATTGGGAAAGAGGGCAAGAACATTAAAGCTGAGGAAGCGGAGGACTATATTTTCGGCTATACGATTTTCAACGATTGGTCGGCCCGTGATTTTCAGCAGAAAGAGATGAAAATCGGCTTGGGGCCGGCGAAAGGCAAGGACTTTGCAACTTCGATCGGCCCTGTAATTGTAACCAAGGATGAAATGGAGCAGTATCGTGATGACAACCGCCTTGATTTGACCATGACAGCAAAGGTAAATGGAAATTTGCTCTCCCAGGGCAATGCGAAGAATATGTATTACAGCTTTGGACAAATGATTGAGCGGGCTTCAGCCGGTGTGACGCTCTATCCGGGAGATATCATCGGTTCAGGTACCGTTGGTACGGGGTGCTTGTTGGAACTTGGACCTGAGGAACACCGCTGGCTAGAACCGGGGGATACAGTAGAAATGGAGATTGCCGGAATCGGAAAATTGAAGAATCAGATTGTTTAAGAAAAGCCGCTAATTTATTATGACATTTTTGCAAATACTTTGTAACAATTGACAAGTTTGTGAATATTCCCTAAAATTATTATTGTTACGACAAATGGAATCACAAAAAGGGGGAATCTTTAATTGAGTAAGAAAAAATTTCATTTCTCTATGGTACTGCTCCTGGTTTTATCTATGATTCTAGCTGCATGCGGCTCCGATAAGAAGGAGACAAGCGGAGACAATGGCGGGGAAAAGGCAGCAGAAAAGCCAAAATTCATTAGTATTTTGACAGGTGGTACAGGTGGTACTTATTATCCTCTTGGCGGATCGTTTGCAAAAATTATTAAGGATGCAACTGGTATTGAAGCCAACGCGGAGACAACAGGTGCGTCTGCTGAGAATATGAACACTCTTAAGAAAGAAGACGGGGAAATCGCCTTTACACAAACGGATATTGCTTCATATGCCACTGAGGGCAAGTTAATGTTTACTGAAAAAGTGGACAATATCCAAGCTATCGCTACACTTTACCCAGAAACCATTCAAATTGTCACTACTGCTAAATCAGGCATTAAATCCGTTGAAGATTTAAAAGGGAAAAAGGTATCAGTCGGTGCGCCTGGTTCTGGTACTGTAGCGAACGCTGAACAAATCCTCGAAGTTCATGGCATGACATTTGATGATATTAAAAAACAAGATTTATCATTTGATGAGTCGACACAAGGAATTCAAGATGGAACTATTGATGCGGCATTTGTAACAGCAGGTACCCCGACTGGTGCTGTGGAAGGACTATCTGCCACAGAAGAAGTGGTCATTGTACCGATTACTCAGGATAAAATTGACGCTTTAATCAAAAAATATCCGTATTATGTACAGGATGAAGTTCCTTCAGGTACTTATAAATTAGATTCAGCTGTGAAAACGGTTGCAGTCCAAGCAATGCTTGTAGCAAGAAAAGATTTGTCGGAACAAGTGGTTTATGACATTACCAAGGCTATTTTCGAAAACCTTGATAAAGTAACCCATGCAAAAGGGAAACTCATTAAGGTCGAAAATGCTCTCAATGGGGTAGGGATTGAAGTCCATCCAGGAGCCAAAAAGTACTTTGACGAAAAAGGTGTCAAAGCGGAGTAAAGTCTGAATAAAAATCGTTGACCGGCTGCAATCGAGCGAGCCGGTCTCGTTTTCGAGAAACGATATAATTAATAAGACGCACTTAAATGGACTTTTGATTATCACCCGTCCTAATCGAGGAGGGGAAAATGAAAGAGAACAATAGAATAATAGCCATTTGTTTAATCTCCATAATTGTAATCACTATCCTGGCATTCATCCCTTCTAAGAAGGCAATAGTATTCGATCCGTTTGAGGGTAAAGAAAAGCTCGCCTTTATTCCAATACAAGGGGAAACAGGCTTTAAGATGAAATACACTCATTCCATTCATCTTTCAGATGTTGTCGAAAGCTACAAATTGACCCCAGATAAGCAAATCCAGCAATACGAACTCATGTATAAAGATTTTGCCATTGGAATGCCTGCGAATGCAGAAGAGGGAGAAACATTCCAACAAAAAGATGGAAACTATTATATAAAGGGTATGAGGCGCGTTTTTCCATATATCATATTGAGAATCGGCCAGGTCCGCGCTAATCATACTGTCATTTATAAACAACAGGAATATCCACTATCACAATTCATCAAGCCGGGGACTCCTGTCAGAATTGAATTTCGGAAATTGAATTTTTTTCAAGCATGGAGAGGAGTGAACATCCTTGAGTCAAAATGAAGGAACCTTGACTGAAGAAAAGCAACAAGAACTTTTGGAAAAATATGATCCGGAAGCCGGCACGAGAAAGATTAAAGGCTTCATGGGCTGGTTTGTATTTGCTATATTACTGGCATTTTCTTTGTTTCATCTTTATACAGGTGTTTTCGGGATGCTGACAGCACAGCTACAGCGCTCGATTCATCTAGGCTTTGCTCTGGCACTTATATTCTTACTGTTTCCTGCACGAAAAAAAAATCGAGGAAAAGAAGTTAAGGTTGCGTGGTATGATTATATCCTCGCGGCAATTTCTGTCGCAATTGGTGCCTATTGGCCGTTAATGATCGATGACTTGGTGTTGCGAGTCGGTAATTTAACACAGCTTGATTTTTATATTGGACTTGCAGCCATCTTGTTAGTATTGGAAGCAACTCGACGGGCAGTAGGCCTTCCGATTACGATTATTGCGATTATTTTTCTGGCATATGCCGTTTATGGGCCTTACATGCCAGGATTTATAGCTCACAGAGGTCTTGATCTGGAGCGGCTGGTTCAAACCATGTTTTTTACTACTGAAGGAATCTTAGGAACTCCACTCGGGGTGTCATCGACGTTTATTTTCCTTTTCTTGTTGTTTGGCGCATTTCTTGTCAAAACAGGAGTCGGACAATATTTTAACGATTTGGCGATTGCAATTGCAGGGAGGAGCACTGGAGGCCCTGCGAAGGTAGCGGTTTTCTCGAGTGCGTTACAGGGAACAATCAGTGGCAGTTCTGTTGCAAACGTCGTAACATCTGGCTCCTTTACCATTCCGATGATGAAAAAACTCGGCTATAAAAAGGAATTTGCCGGAGCGGTAGAAGCCGCTGCTTCAACTGGGGGACAGCTGATGCCGCCAATTATGGGAGCAGCTGCATTCCTTATGGTGGAATTTATTGGCGGAGGCATTACTTACTGGGATATAGCGAAAGCCGCTGCAATTCCAGCTGTTCTTTATTTTACCGGGATATGGATTATGACCCATTTTGAAGCAAAGAAAATGGGGCTACGGGGTTTGAAAAAAGAGGAAATGCCGGATCGGAAGGAAGTTTTTAAAAAAATATACTTACTGGTTCCTATTCTTGCTATTATTTTCCTATTGATGTCAGGAATGAGTGTCATTCGCGCTGCTTTATGGGCGATTGTCGTTACAGTGGCCGTGAGTGCGATAAAAAAAGAGACCAGGATTGGCTTTAAAGGCATGATTGAGGCATTGGTCGATGGTGCCCGCTCGGCACTTGGGGTGGCGGCAGCGACTGCGGCAGCAGGTATCATCGTTGGTGTCGTGACGAAAACAGGACTTGGCTTAAAGCTCGCGAACGGCTTGGTTGATTTAGCCGGAGGAATTCTCATTCCGACATTGTTCTTAACGATGATTACGGCGTTGATTCTCGGGATGGGTTCTCCAACCACGGCTAACTATGTCATCACCTCCACCATCGCGGCACCGGCTATTATCCTATTAGGGGTTCCAGATTTATCAGCCCATTTGTTTGTGTTTTACTTCGGGATCATTGCTGATATTACACCTCCGGTTGCTTTGGCAGCGTTTGCCGCAACTGCAATCTCAGGAGGAGAGCCATTACGAACAGGCATAAACTCTTCAAAACTGGCAATTTCAGCGTTTATTATACCGTATATGTTTGTTCTATCTCCAGAACTACTCATGATTGATACGACCTGGACCTATTTGCTCTGGGTCATCTTTACGGCACTAGCAGGTATGATGGCAATTGGAGCTGGTGTAATAGGCTTCTGGATGCGAAAAATGCCTTGGTACGAGAGGGTCATCGCTATTCTAACAGGTTTGTGTTTAATTTATCCTGAGGGTATCACAGACATAATTGGGTTAGTGGCATTTTGCGTCTTAATGGGTGTGCAATATTTATATAAAGGAAAAAGGGTAAATTCTCAAATAGACATCGAGGCATGATTTTTGCGGTTCACTTACTCCAACACAGCCCCAAGATTTTTGAGGGCTGTGTTTTTTGTGTGCTATGCTGAAAAGGTTTCTCTCACCAATTTACTAACGTCTCTTTTGAAAATATATGAATCTTCTGTGAACTCCTCATTTTCGAGGACTTTTAATGCATAAGTTTTTTGTCGATTTTGGTAGAATGAAGTTGTATAATATTTTAGTACACTCGGATAGCCCCACGTAAATACTATCTTGTGAGACACATATTTTGTACATTTGGGACAAGTCTATTAAGGAGAGCCCCGAAATGAGTATAGTTCAAATTAAGAGTGACCACGAGTTTATCTCTTTTAGTAAGGAATTATCAGATTTAAATTACGCACTGGATGAATCTTCGATTATCGCCATTACGGACAATAAGGGAATTATTCAAGTTGTCAATAAGAAGTTTTGCGATATCTCTAAATATAGCAGAGAAGAATTGATTGGCCATGACCATCGAATTCTTAATTCAGGCTTTCATCCTAAAGAATTTTTCCGGGATTTATGGTCCACCATTGCTTCGGGGAAGGTCTGGAAGGGTGAGATCCGAAATCAGGCAAAGGATGGCAGCTTTTATTGGGTTCATACCACCATTGTTCCTATTTTGAATGAAAACGGCATGCCAGCGCGTTATATTTCTATTCGCGTTGATATTACCAAGCAAAAGCATATGGAAGCAGCCATACAAAAGTCGTTAATGGATAATTTTTTGGCAGAATTAAGGAGTACCCAAAAACAGCTTCATGAAAACCAATTACTGTATCAATCATTGTTTGAACATAGCCATGAAGCAGTTTTCACTTTTGATACAATGGGCAATGTCATTAATATGAATCCTGCGGTCGAAAAAATCATCGGTTATTCAAGCGAAACTCTGCAAGAAATGGCTTTAGTAAATCTCATCTCGCAGGAATACCGAGGAATGACGTCAAGGTTCTTCAAAAAAGCACTTAAGGGTGAACCGCAAAATTTTGAAACTGTCGTTTATCATCAAAACGGTCGAAAAATATTCTTAAACCTAACCTTCCTTCCCATTATTATGGATAATCAAATCAGTGGCATTTACATGCTAGGGAAGGACATTTCTGAAAAAAGACGAGTTCAAGAATTAAATGCCTACTTTGCCCGTCATGATGAATTAACCAAGTTGCTCAACCGCAGGGGGTTTGAAGAAAAGCTGACGGAAGCGATACAGCTCGCAAAAACGAAAAATAAAAAGCTTGCTGTGATGTATATTGATTTAGATCGTTTTAAAAACATCAACGATACATTAGGGCATTTGATAGGTGACCGCCTATTGGAACAGCTTGCGTCGCGATTAAAGGGGCAAATCGGTAAAGAAAAGTGTATTGCCCGCATGGGTGGCGATGAATTTATGGTTCTTTGTCCGGCCATTGAAAATCATGAAGAGGCCCTTTTGTGTGCCGAGGAATTATTGGACTGTTTAACGGAGCCATTCTTTATTAAGGAATATGAGCTATATGTGACAGCAAGCATTGGGATCAGCCTTTTCCCTGATAACGGACTTACCGTTGTCGATTTAATGAAGCACGCGGATATTGCTCTCTATAAAGCGAAAGATCACGGGAGAAACAATTGTCAAATTTATTCATCGATTATGGATTCAGAGAGCTTTCAGTCGTTTTTCCTGGAAAGGGATTTGCGAAAGGCATTATTAAATGATGAATTTTTGGTCCACTTACAGCCACGGGTTGATACTAGCACGAACAAAATTATTAGCGCCGAGGCGCTGATTCGCTGGAATCATCCGGAGTTTGGGCTGATCCCACCGTCCGAGTTCATCCCGATTGCCGAAGAAACCGGCCTGATTATTCCAATCGGGAAATGGATGAAACGGAAGGTCTGTGAACAATTGGTGCAATGGCGGAATGATGGCGTTCCATTAGTGCCAATCAGCATTAACATAAGCCCACAGAGGTTTTTTCAAAAAGATTTTGCGGAGAGCGTCCGAGTCCTACTTGAAGAATATCGGTTAGACGGCTGCCTATTGGAATTTGAAATTACCGAAAATTCATTGATGCGGAATGAGGCCGATGTCATTCAAACCATCAATGAGCTTAAGAAATTGGGGATTAAGATTTATATTGATGACTTTGGGACAGGCTACTCTTCTTTTTCTTATCTAAAATCCTTTAAACTGGACGGGATCAAAATTGACCGTTCATTTATACACGATATCTCCTGTCAGTCGGATAATGCCGGGATTACCGCGGCGATGATTCAGCTTGCCCATCTGTTAAAAACGGATGTGATTGCTGAAGGTGTGGAAACGATGGAGGAATTGCTATTCTTGCGAGAGCATAAATGTCATCAGGTGCAAGGCTTCCTGTTTGCCAAACCATCGCCAATGAAGGAATTCGGGAACCTGTTATTAAATGGAATACAACCAGTATCATCTTAAACGGGCCATTCGAAAGGATGGTCTTTTTTTTATAAAATCAGTTGTAAAATGAGAAAATTCACAAAATAAGCATTAATGAAAGCGTATGCTATAATGATGGTATTATGATTAAAACATCAGTATGGTAAGGAGCAATCAAGATGTTGAAAGATATTTTTATGGGATTGTCACAAAATCAGTTTCTCAACAGCACGGCTAAAAAGTACGGTTTAAAATTAGGAGCACAAAGTGTTGTGGCAGGTACAAATATCGAGGAAGCGATTAAAAGCATTAAGGACCTGAACGCTCAGGGGATTTCCTGCACGGTTGATAACCTTGGTGAATTCGTCTTTAAGGAAGAAGAAGCAACAGCTGCAAAGGAACAAATCCTTAAGGTAATCGATGCGATCCAAGAGAACCAGGCTGATGCACATATCTCATTAAAGCCAACCCAACTCGGACTTGATATTGATTATACTTTCTGCTTAAACAATATAAGAGAAATCGTGGCCCAAGCAAATCAATATAATATGTTTGTCAACATCGACATGGAGGATTTTAAACATCTTCAGCCTACGTTTGACCTTATGGATGACCTCTCAGTCGAATTTGATAATGTCGGTACGGTGATTCAAGCCTATTTCCATAAAGCGATGGACTATCTTGAAAGATATCAAAATTTACGCATTCGCCTTGTAAAGGGGGCTTATAAAGAACCTGCCGAAATTGCCTATCAGGATAAGCAGGACATTGATGCCAACTATATTAAGTTGATTGAATGGCATCTGTTACATGGCAAGTTCACCTCGATTGCGACCCATGATCATCGAATCATTAACCATGTGAAACAATTTGTAAAGAAAAACAATATCCCTAATGATAAATTCGAGTTTCAAATGCTCTATGGTTTCAGGAAAGAGCTGCAATTACAGCTGGCGAAAGAAGGCTATAATTTTTGCACGTACGTTCCATTTGGCAACGACTGGTATGGCTACTTCATGCGCCGTTTGGCGGAACGGCCACAAAATTTAAATCTCGTTGCCAAGCAGGTATTTAACAAGAAGACAAACACAATCATTGGTGTGGCTGCAGGGGCCTTTATTTTGGGAAGATTGACGAAAAGCTCCAATAAAAAACGTAAATAAGAAAAGGGAACCTCCCAATTTCAGGATTGGGGGGTTTTTATTTGCTAATATGGTAATTAAGTGTAAAAGTTAAGAAATTTCTCCTAGAAAGTGTTATAGTAGTCTAAGTGAAAAGCTTGCTCCATTTTATGGAGCATTTCTAAAGGGAGATGTCTATAGTGAAAGGGAATTTACCTAGCTGGCTGATCGCAATTGGAATCATGACCTTGATGGTGTTAAGCGGATGTTCCGCAGATACAACAAAGGAATCTGACACCACGAAAGAGCCAGAAGAAAAGGCTATCCAATTGGAAGAGAAGCCGGAAGCAGAAAAAAATACGACAGAAGCTGATGAAAAACCGGTTACAGAAGCACAGGAAGCTCAAAGTACAGAGAAAACCCAAGAGGAGCTGGCCAAAAGCTTTGGCTTGGAACTGGTAACCGTCGGAAGAGTTGTCGATGGAGATACAATCGAAACATCGGATGGAAGAAAAATTCGTCTTGTTGGCGTAAATACACCAGAATCCACCACGAGAACTGAAATCTACGGTAAAGAGGCTAGCAATTATACAAAATCAAAATTAGCTGGAAAACAGATATGGATTCAAAAGGATGTTTCAGAAACAGACCGCTATAACCGTTATCTACGAATTATTTGGATGGATGTACCGACAAATGATTTGGACGAAACGGAAATTCGCACCAAAATGTTTAATGCTGATTTAGTACTAAATGGATATGCCGAACCGTCTACCTATCCGCCGGATGTGAAATACAGTGAATATTTTGTAAAATTCGCCCGCGAAGCTCGTAAAGCTAATAAAGGCTTATGGTCTTATGGCGAACAGGGGACTACAAAAGGCGATTTGGACCAGAAAAATAATTCGGGGACTGCCGCTTCGGGGGGAACTGGCACAACAGGCAGCTCCGGGGGAACATCGACGAATCATGGATCGACTACGGAAGTTTTCCAAAACTGTACCGAGCTAAGGAAGGTTTATCCTAATGGAGTTCCATCGACGCACCCGGCATACCAGGCAAAAATGGACCGAGATAAAGACAACTACGCATGTGAGAGCTAACTAGTGAATATAAATGGAAGGAGACACAGATCGTGTCTCCTTTATTTATTTTGTGTGCCAAAAAGGCGGTGTTTTCTTTGAAACCTTCAATCAAGACTGCTCAAGCTGAGTTCAGAAGGATCTCGAGAACAAAACGGCTTGTCATTGGGGCGATTTTTGCCAGCCTTGCAGCCGTTTTTCAGTCGGCCGGTGGTTTCCTGCCTGGCATCGGTTATTTCATTAGTCCACTGGCAACTGCACCAATCCTGTTTTACAGCATGTTATCCCTTCCATTAGGAGGGATGGCTTTTCTCCTAACTAACCTCTTGCTTCTGATTCTGCAGCCTAGTGAGCTGATGATTTTTCCATTCACAACCGGGCTATTGGGCTTGGGCATGGGTATTGCTTTCCGTTTTTTCACAACGAGATGGGCCGTATCAGCGGTGGGCTCGTTAGTTTTAACTCTAGGGATTAGCAGTTTATTATTCATTATCAAATTTCCCGTCCTCGGTCCAGGGATTGCTGGTTCATTTTCTTTATGGACAGCAGGGGGAATCCTGTTGTTTTCGTATGTCTGCAGCTGGATTTGGATGGAACTGGGCCGGGCTATGTTTAATAGATTAATAAAAATAATAATGCCTTGAATTTACCCTTTTCAAGGTGATATTGTAACAAAGAATTATTTGTGAATTGTTTCACAAAAAATAGACGTCAGTTTTAGGAAAACTCTATACTAATGATAGTATAAAAGTCAATTTTTAAAATGAGGGGTAGATACGATGCCGCAATATAACTGGTTAGAGGCAATTAACGTGACAGATGAGCAGCTTAACCAAACTGACCAGCGCCTGCCAGTCATTTGGATCAGCGCTTTGGATTGTACAGGCTGTAAGGAGGCTTTCCTTCGAACCATCGTCGATAGATACCTTGCTACATTTCATGAATTAACTCAGCATTACTTTTGGCATGCCACATGAAAACTTCACCCTTCCAAATAATTTTAAGATGGAAAATATATCCAATTTCATTAAACCATATTGCCGGTCGTATAGCCGTTTCCAAGGGGTAAAGTCATAAATTGTTCAAACATTCACATTGATTTGTTAGTAAAATCCCCATACAATAAAGGTGAAGGGGTGGCCCTTTCAAACTAGAACTTAATAGTAAGTGGTTATCCTTGTGGATGTGGAGCCGTCCTGTTGACACCATTTGTTTCTCGCCAGATCTTTTGAACACAGTCAAAAGGTCTTTTGTCATTTCTACTACTTTATTGGAGGGAATAACATGAAGAATCGAATTATAGTCGGTATTGATGGTTCGGATCATTCTCTTGAGGCCTTAAAGGAGGCCGTTCGCTTGGCAGAGGCATATCAAAGTAAGCTTTTCTTGGTCAATGTGCAGCCTTCCTACAACTTCTTTCACACTAAAATGTTTATTAATGATGAATTGATTAAAGAATATCAAAGGGAGATGTTTGAGGAAGCGACAAAACTGGCAGCTGACTTTATGCTAGCACAGAAGGTGGATTATGAACTGATTCTAAGGATTGGCGATCCTACGCAGCAAATTTGCAAACTTGCAAAAGAATTATCGTCTCAATATATCGTTATCGGGTCGCGCGGCATAGGATTAATTAAAGGTACTGTACTAGGGAGTGTTTCAAATGGAGTCCTTCATGAATCCCGGGTACCCGTATTAATTATTCCAAAGCGAAATTAGCCAGGGTTTTTTCGAATGGAATCAAGGGGGAAGGCAGGATGTCCTATAAACTTTATGGGGCAATTGGGTTTGGTTTGGGTGGATTGATTGCAGGCATGGCGGGAGATTACATGGTCCAGGCGTTTCTTTTGTCAGGGTTTTTAGGAAGCGCTTTCCTCACAGTACCTGCCCGTAATATTAAGCTAACAGTGATGGCAGGGATTTTTGGTGGAATCGGATTTTTCATTGGTTTCGCCGTTCCGATTTTTGTGTTTCTGACGTTCTTTGAGCTTCCGTTAAAGTACCTATTTATTGGATTATTCTTGGGCCTTACCGGCGGACTGCTGCTTGGAATTGTTTTTCGTAATATTAAAGACTTTGTGGTCTGGGGGATAGTTGGGTTTGGACTTAGCTGGTGGATAGCCTTTAGCATGATGGAGTGGTTCCGCGCCGCTCTTCCTGGAATTTTTTCCGGAGTGGTCATGATGATTGCCTGTGCTATTGGTGGTGCCTGTTTGGGGCATGCCGCGTCAAAATCCAAACGAAGGAATTAAAACCCAAGCATCGGAGTTCCGATGCTTTTGCTTTTTTACCTGGTTTTAAATATGTATATTCCTCCCAGTCAAAGCACAAAATACCTTTGGTTTGTAGTAAAATTTAGGAGGGAAATGGATGAATAAAAGCGTGATTTCTTTGATCATTTGCTGTTTATTGGGGTGGTCAGGGAATACATATGTTTCAGCCCTAGCTTTGGAAGAGAATCATAATACAGATGTCTCGGCTAAACCAAATGTCGAAGTGGTCCGGCAAAATCCGACAGGTGACCAGGGATTATCGGAGGAATACCATGGCCATATTTCGAATCGTCCAGAAACAAAACAGAAAAAGGTCAAGCCTCCTGCGCCAAGTCAGCGCTATATTCAAATTCAGCTTTTGGGAATTAACGACTTGCATGGTCAATTAAATGTAACCCGAAAAGTGGGCGGTAAGCCTGCGGGCCGTGCTGACTATCTAGCAGCCTATTTAAAGCAACGGGCCGCAGAAAATAAGAACACGCTTCTCGTCCAGGCAGGGGACATGGTCGGAGCTAGCCCGCCGGTTTCAGCATTGCTGCAGGATGAACCGACGATCGAATTTTTAAACAGAATGGGCTTTGACATTGGTACCGTAGGGAATCATGAGTTTGATGAAGGAGTGAATGAGCTGCTACGCTTAATTCATGGCGGTGCTCACCCAAAAACCGGAAATTTTGCTGGCTCCAAATTCCCTTGGGTTGTAGCTAATGTCGTGAATAGGGAAACAGGCAAGACGATCTTGCCGCCCCATCAAGTAATCAGAGTGAATGGGATGCCGATTGGTTTTATCGGCGTCGTAACAAGAGAAACACCTACAATTGTGGTTCCAAGCGGCGTGGCTGGTTTGGAATTCACCGATGAAGTGGAAGCGATTAATCGAAGTGTCGCGGAATTGAAGAAACAAGGTGTAAGGGCGATCGTAGTCCTAGCTCATAATCCGGGCACTTCCGGACCGAACGGCGAAAACCCGACAGGAGAGCTTGTGGACATTGCCAATCGTGTCGATGATGAAGTCGATGTTATTTTCGGCGGCCACAATCATGCCTATATGAATGCGACGGTTGATAATAAATTAGTCGTTCAATCGTACTCCTATGGCACCGCTTTTTCTGATGTCGATCTTGAAATTGACCCTAAAACAAAGGATATTGTAACGAAGCGGGCAGAAATAGTCACCACGTTCCAGGAGGGAATCCAACCTGATCCTGAAATTAGGCAAATGATTGAAGGGTACGAGGCAAAAATCGAACCAATTGTAAATGAGGTTGTCGGCTCCACAACGACTGCCTTATCCTCAAAGCAGAATGAAAACGGCGAATCCGTGCTTGGCGACTTTATTGCCGATTCCCAAAGGATCGCATTAAAGACTGATTTTGCTTTCATGAATCCCGGCGGCATCCGTGCCGACATTGATTCCGGCGATATAACTTGGGGTGAAGTATATACTGTTCAGCCATTTAACAATGATATGATAAGAATGACCATGACGGGTCAGCAAATCCATAATCTGTTAAACCAGCAATGGGGAGCAAAAACTACCATGCTGCAAATTTCCGGTCTGAGCTACACCTGGGATTCAAACAAGCCGTCCGGACAAAAGGTAGTGGACGTTACCATGGCAGACGGCTCAGCGATTAACCCCAATAAATCGTATACTGTTGCGGCAAATATCTTTTTAGCAGGCGGAGGTGACGGTTTCACTGAATTCACCAAAGCCCAAAATAAACAAGTTGGACCTGTAGATTTAGATGTGTTTGTTGCCTATATCAAGGCCCAGTCGAAACCATTCACTTATGAGTTGCAAAATAGGATTCGCAAGCTGCAATAGAAAGCATTTTGGAACTTCTTTTAACAAACAAAAGACTGTGATGCGTTTGATATGCTCCCCTTTAGGTAGACAGATTAAAAAATAAAAATCTGTTTACTTCAAGGGGAGTATTTTTATGTCAAAAAGAGTAGCGATTATCGACCCGCAGTTCGTGATGACGGTGCCGAAACATGTAACGGCCGATACCGGTATGGATGTATTGACACATGCTATTGAAGCCTATGTTTCTTGCATGGCCAATGATTATACGGATGGATTAGCGATGAAAGCCATTCAGCTAGTATTTGAATATCTACCTAGAGCCTACAAAAATGGCGGTGACGAAGAAGCTCGCGAAAAAATGCATAATGCATCAACGATTGCCGGGATGGCATTTGCAAATGCGTTCCTTGGCATTAACCATAGCTTGGCTCATAAGCTTGGGGCCGAATTCCAAATTGCCCATGGCCGGGCCAATACGATTTTACTGCCGCATGTCATTCGCTACAATGCGACGAAGCCTGAGAAGTTTACGGCATTCCCTAAATATAGACATTTCATCGCCGATAAGCGTTATGCTGAAATTGCAAGATTGCTAGGGCTGCCTGCGAGCACGACAGAAGAAGGTGTTAATAGCCTCGTTCAGGCCATCATTGATTTGGCAAGAGACCTAGATATTCCAATGAGCATTGAAGCTGCCGGAATCGATCAAGCGGAATTCGAAAGCAAAGTGGATTACTTGGCAGATCGTGCCTTCGAAGACCAATGCACGACAGCTAATCCAAAACTTCCGCTCATAACTGAGCTCGCAGCCATCTACCGCCAGGCTTATAAAGGTGTCTAACAAATAATTAACATATGGAATAAAATTAAAAAGGCCATTTGTCCACCTGGGGTGGACAAATGGCCTCAATTGTCTTTTTGTGGTGCCTGACACCAATAGAAATAACACCAATAGAAAAACAGTAACTATTGATATGATCTTTCTAGTTCATCAATGAGGGATCCTACGTATGCCACCGCTTTGCGAATTGGCTCAGGTTTTGACATGTCTAAGCCTGCATGTTTGATGAGTTCCAGTGGTTTCATGGTCCCGCCGGCGCGGAGGACGTCGAGCCATCTGTCAACGACTGGCTGGCCTTCTTCCTGAATCATTTGAGCGACGGCTGTTGAAACGGTTAATCCTGCAGAGTAGGTGTATGGATACAGCCCCATATAATAGTGCGGCTGGCGCATCCATGTCAAGCTGGCCCCTTCATCGATTTCCACCGTGTCACCCCAGAATTCTGATAACACCGCTCCGGTAACTTCTGTCAGCGTCTTCGCTGTCAGTGCTGAGCCTTTTTCGGCAAGCGCATAAACTCGGCGTTGATATTCAGCCTCTAGCAAGTGGGTGACAAAGTTATGGTAGTAGGTTCCTAGCAGCTGCAGAATGACCCAGCGGCTCATTTGCTGGTCATCTTTATACTTATCTAATAAATGCTGACCTAACAGCATCTCATTCATTGTCGAAGGCGCCTCAATAAAATACATGGAAGGACGTACGTTCATGATTCGCTGATTCCTATTGGCCAAATAGAAATGTCCAGCATGACCGAATTCATGTGCCAAGGTGAAGCATCCGCGCATATTTTCCTGCCAGGTAATAAGAATGTACGGGTGGACACCATAAGGGCTGGAACAAAAAGCACCTGTTGATTTTCCGACATTGTCTGCCTGGTCGACCCATCTTTCCTTAAAACCTCGTTGTATGATCCCACTATACTCCGGTCCCATGACTTTTAAGGACTCATGAATTAATTGGCTTGCTTCCTCAAACGTTGTTGATGGATTAAAATCAGCATCAAGTGGTGCCTTTAAATCACAGAACATGATCTTTTTTGAGGCCCAGCACTTTTTTCTTCAACTGTGCGAAGCGGCGCATGTGGGGTGCCAATTCTTTATAAATAATGTCAATCTGATTGTTGTACATTTCCAGCGATACTTGCTGGGGATCCAGTAACATATGTGTAACAGACTCATAGTTGCGTAAGCGGGCAAGCGTCACCTGCTTTTTCACTTCCGTAGCGTATGTTGCTGCCATCGTATTGGTATACTTCTTCAAGGTCGAAACAAACGATTGGTATGCTGTTCTGCGAACCTCTGTATCTGGCGAAAATTCATAGCGATTTTCGAACAGGGCAAAGGAGACAGAGAGTTCATTCCCATTAGTATCAGCGATTGGTTCAAAATCCATATCCGCCAATTTTGTCATTTGATAAATTTGATATGGAGCATCATGAACTTGCCCAAGAGCGGCCAAAACCTCTTCAGTTTCCGGAGCGAGCCGGTGGGTTTTCGAATCTAAAAGCTCCATAAGATTCTTTCGAAAAGCCATAAGCTCAGGCTCCTGTTGCAAAAATTGATTAACAACACCATCATCAAGTTGAAGAATTTCCGAGTCAATAAAAGAGAGGGCGGCAACAGTTTTTGTACGCAATGCCGCAATTTTTGCAGAATTAGCCTGGTTTACCGGGTCCGTTCCATCTGCCGATTGTTTTAAGCTTGCATATGTCCAGGCCTTAATCATTCTCATCGAAAGCTGCTCTTGTGCTTCCAAGCATTCCAACAAAGCTTTCGATCCAGTATGTAAAGTGCCCTTGAATCTATCAAATTTCGCGATTTCACAATCAATTACCCCAAGTTCGGCTTCCCATGCTTCATCAGATAAAAATAAATCAGCCAGATTCCAAGTCAAATCTTCTTGAACTTCAGAGCGGGTAAGCCGTTTTTCCACTATTTTCTCCATGAGCAAATTCCTCCTATAATATTTCGTGGTACTAAGAATTATCATAGTGTTTGCTAGAAAATTAAGTCAATAGCTTTAACAGCTTAATTGTTGTAAAATTTCCAACATTTCCTTAAAATCAAATAAGAAGGATTTATGGAAGCGTTTACGAGGGGGAGAGAAGATGAGTTTCGGTAATTCGGTCCAATTCAAGGTTTATCAGCAGTTTGAAAAGAATATTGTCCCTGTTTCCTATGAGGAGTTGGAGGCTAAAGCAAAGGAGCGCCTTGAGGCGAAACCGTATTATTATGTGGCGGCCTCAGCAGGTGCAGAGGTAACGGCAAAGCAAAACAATAAGGCCTTCGAAAAATGGCAAATCGTCCCGCGAATGCTGTGCGACACCTCTACTCGGGATTTAAGCATTGAGCTGTTTGGGAAAAAACTATCCTATCCTGTATTGCTTGCGCCGGTAGGCGTGCAGTCGATTGTCCATCCTGAAGGGGAATTAGCGACGGCAAGAGCAGCTGCGGCCATGGAGGTTCCGTTCATCGCGAGTACCGCATCTACATACAGCCTCGAAAAAGTGGCAGCCGAAATGGGACATGGCCAGCGCTGGTACCAATTATACTGGAGCAATGACCGGGAAATTGCCGCCAGCATGGTCAAACGCGCGGAAGGCGCTGGCTACGGAGCCATCGTCATTACCCTCGATACACCGATGATGGCGTGGCGGGAAAAGGATATTGAGCATGCCTATTTGCCATTCCTCGAAGGGGAAGGAATTGGGAACTATTTATCTGATCCTGTTTTCTGTTCAAGATTAGAGAAATCTCCAAATGAGGACATGAAATCGGCGATTATGCTGTGGGCGCGCGTGTTCGGAAATCCAACATTAACGTGGAACGACTTGGAGTTTATCAAAGGACAAACATCATTGCCAATTTTGTTAAAAGGCATACTGCACCCTGAAGATGCCAAGCTGGCGGTCGAACATGGTGTTGACGGGATTGTGGTCAGCAATCATGGCGGCAGACAAGTCGACGGGGCGATTGCCGCCATCGATGCCCTGCCGGAAGTGGTCGATGCTGTCCAAGGCAATATCCCGGTACTAATGGATAGCGGCATTCGCAGAGGATCTGATATCTTGAAAGCACTGGCCCTTGGAGCCAGAGCGGTGTTGGTTGGCCGCCCCTACATGTATGGTTTGGCATTGGCAGGGGAAGAGGGCGTTAAACAGGTGCTACGCAACCTGATTGCCGATTTTGATTTAACTTTGGCTTTGTCAGGCAAGCGGTCAATCGAAGAATTGAGCCGTGAGTTACTAAAAATAATGTAATGGGGGAAAGAGGAATGGAAGAAATAATAGTAAAAGCCATTCAGGATTATTACCCGGATGAAATAGCCTGGTGCTATGGCTGTGGGCGTCTAAATGAATCAGGCCATCAGTTTCGAACAGGCTGGCAAGGGGATCAAACCGTAACAATTTATTCGCCGAAACCGGAGCATTTAGCAGCCCCTGGGTTCGTATATGGCGGACTAATTGCTTCGCTTATTGATTGCCATGGCACCGGATCCGCGGCTTTGGCACTGCATCGAAAAAATGGCCACGAACCGGGTGATGGGGCGGAACCGCCGCGGTTTGTCACCGGCAATTTAAATGTAAGCTTTGTCAAGCCGACACCACACGGGGTACCGCTTAAAGCGGTCGGAACGGTAACCGAAATTCACCCGAAAAAATTCAAGGTAGAAACAGAAGTTTTTGCCAATGACGTGCTTTGTGCCCGCGGGGAAGTGATCGCCGTTTCGATGCCTAGTACATTTATAAAACAAGAATAAGACTAGTAAACACCCTTCCGGCCATCCGCTGGAAGGATGGCCCTGCCCAAAATAAATAATTGTATGAAAAACAGTCTCCGCAATTAGGAGGCTGTTTTATTATAAAGTTTTCCAATTTTACTGCAACTAAAACGCCGGTAAGATCGTCATAATAAATAAATGGGCGTTTTGGAGGGTTTAGATGGGACGGATTAAAAAATATATACTTCCATTTCTGATCATGATGATAATGGGAACCGGTCTTATCATTAGTGCTTTTGGACCTGTCATTTTCCAAGAGGGAAATCCAGTGCCGCTGCTTGTTTCTGCTGTTAAACTTCAATTTGGTGATTCAAAATATGTCCAGTTTGCTAAGACTGACAAGCGAAGCAGGTATTTGTCAGAAAGTACAGAGGATGACCGGTATGAGGTAATAAAGGATTTTATGACATCAAAAGGCTGGAAGTATCAAGAACAAATGGGATCGGGATTGATTTTTACGAAAAATGGCGAAGATGCGGTTGTTGAAGTAAGGCAATATTCGAGGCATTACTTTATTTGGGAAATACAAAAAGCGTTTCTTCAATAATATATTACATAAATAGAGGCTGTCACTGGGGCAGCCTCTCATCCGTTTTCTTTCATTTCCTCTATTTTGATAAAATAGTCCGCAATTAATCGCTTCAACTGACGAAGATTATTTTCCCATATTGGATCCCCAAGGGACGTTAATGCAGCCATGGTACTCTCAATTAAAAAACGGCGCGGGTTTTTTGAATCCAGTAATTCCTCCTCAATAAACGAAAGCAATTCGGTTTGACTCTCCTGCTGGTCAGTACCCGGAAGAGAATTTTTTAAAGAAGCAACAAGGTGATGCAGCTCCTTTTTAAATGATGGACCAGGTTTTTTGCTAGGAAGCCAAGTTTCCAAAGTTTCTGGTGCAATTAATTGCTCATTCGCCTCTGACACTTCATCGACAATTTTAACCAACCGGTTTACCGTGTAACGAACAACCTCAGCAATATTGGTATTTGATTGATAAGCCAAGTTACTATATCTTAAATTATCGCGAAGAGTACCCATAAACATAATTGCACAATCTAATAAAAACAGTTTCTTTTCTTCCCCGAAAAGATCAATAAACCGTTGATAAAGCCAGCGAATATTTTTTATTTGCCCCTTCTTGAAAAATTGCTTCATGTCTTTGTCATCTGAGAACATTAACTCTTCAAAAAGTGTAATTAGATTATTTTTCCGATTCAACTTTAATTGCAATTCGATTTGTTTTATAAAAACCTCAATGTCTGAGGGCGATTGGCCGATTAATAAGTCATCGCGCATTTTTTCCAAGTCAGCCACAGACTTTTTGCAAACGGCAATTAATAATTCATTCTTGGAAGAGAAATAATTATAAAATGTACCCTTTGAAATGCCGCTGTATTCCAATATGTCTTGGATCGAGGTCGCTTGAAACCCTTTTTCAATAAACAACTGATGAGCCTTCCTTAGGACATGCTGCTTTCGTTCATTCATCACTATCTCCTTGCATTCTTTTTGGACTACGAGTATAAAATTATAGTACCTTATTTTTTTTGTCCTGACAAACCTATAAAATATGCAAGATTTTTATATTGCAAAAAATGAACTGAGAGTATAATATATGTAAGTATGAAACAGGGGTATAAAAAAATGAACAATTAGTTTAGAGGGGGAAACACCATGGAGAAATCCGTTAAACATACTGACCGTCCACCATATGGAATTATTGCTGTCCTAATGATTGGCGCATTTATTGCATTTTTAAATAATACATTACTAAACATTGCTCTGCCTTCGATTATGAAGGATTTGGATGTGGATGCGGCGACAGTCCAATGGATGTCCACCGGGTTTATGTTGGTTAATGGGATTTTGATTCCATCGACTGCCTATTTAATCCAGAAGTATTCAGTTCGGAACTTATTTCTATTTTCAATGGGCATGTTTGCGGCTGGTACAATTCTCGCCGGCTTTGCTCACGCTTTTCCGTTATTGTTGGCAGGAAGGATGATCCAAGCTGCTGGTTCAGCGATTCTAATGCCTTTATTAATGAATGTTATGCTTGTCAGCTTCCCAATTGAAAGAAGGGGAGCGGCGATGGGTGTATTCGGGTTGATTTTAATGGCAGCACCGGCGATTGGGCCTACACTTTCAGGCTGGATTATTGAACACTACGATTGGAGAATGCTGTTCCATTTTGTAACACCTATTGCGATTATCGTTATTTTAATCGGCTTCTTCTTATTAAAAGATAAGAAGGGAAAAGTAAATATTCGTCTTGACGTACTATCATTGTTACTTTCAAGTGTTGGTTTCGGCGGAATTCTTTACGGCTTTAGTTCTGCAGGAAGTAAAGGCTGGGACAGCCCTCAGGTCTATGGAACCATTGCTGTCGGCGTCATTTCATTAGTGACCTTTATCCTGCGCTCTTTAAAACAAAATCAGCCATTGTTAAATTTCCGAATTTATAAATATCCGATGTTTGCTTTAGCTTCAGCGATTACGATGGTTGTGAACATGGCGATGTTTTCCGGGATGTTGCTGTTGCCGATTTATGTTCAGACCCTTAGAGGAATTACGCCGATGGATGCTGGTTTGATGCTGCTTCCGGGTGCGCTGGTTATGGCGTTTATGTCACCAATCACTGGAAAGTTGTTTGATAAAATTGGCGGCCGGCCGCTGGCACTTGCCGGTTTGACAATAATGACGGTAACGACTTACTTTTTCAGCCAATTAACCTTTGAGACATCCTATGCGTACTTAATGACACTCCATGCTATACGGATGTTTGGCATGTCGATGGTCATGATGCCGGTTTCGACAAATGGACTTAACCAATTGCCTGCGCGCTTTTATCCACACGGCACGGCAATGAACAACACGCTAAACCAGGTGGCCGGGGCAATTGGTACGGCTCTATTGGTAACGATCATGTCAAACCATACTGAGACAAGAGCAAAAGAGATTGGCGACGAAGCCATGAAAAATCTTACTCAGCAGCATACTCCAGAGGTGATCGCACAAATGAAACAGGAAATTATGGCGAAAGCGATGTTGGATGGAATTAACTATTCATTTTTAATTGCAACATTTATTGCGGCTGTCGCAATCGTTCTTTCCATCTTTATTAAACGTGCAAAACAAGCAGAAGATCCTGGGGAATATAAGCCTACAGGCGAAAAAAAAATCGCTCCGAAATTAGCGGGTAATTAAACACGAGAGAGGCGGTCCAAATCGGGCCGCCTCTATTTGCTATTTTCGTGAAAATCGCTCAATATTATAGATGAAACTGGTAATGGAGGAATACGATGTTAAAGGATCAGATCAAGCAATATATGTCAAGTGAAGCCATTTTTAAAGAGGAAAAAGAATATGCGGAAAGGCATGGTTTGGCAGATACGCCATTAATCGAAAAAGAAGCAAGTCTTCGGTTCGAAGACGCATACATCGAACGCTGCGATAAAGAAACAGAAAATCTAATTCGCAATGAATCATCGTCATTTTTAACCCAGCCGCTTGTTTTCCTGAAAAAGCACAAAAATGAATTCATCTACCTGGAATCCAAATGGTTTGATGTAGTTCGGGCTGAATCGGTATCAATCGAGGCCGATGATGTTTTTGGCACATACGACGTCATGCTCGGAATAAAGCTGCAAAAGAAATATGATAAAAAGCTGAAGCAGTTTTTAAATAGCCATCTACATAGTGAAAGTTCGAAGTTTGATTTATTGTTTAACGGCCAAGAGGGTCTTTGGGACTTAAACTTCGCGTTAAATTCAATGGAAGGCTTCAATGAAAACATGAGCATTGGTGAAGGATACCAGCTCATTTATCAATTCTTGTTTAAACTGATGGAAAGCATTGAGGAAGAGGACATTTAGCTTGAAGTCGCCAATATATATTCAATAGGTTATGAGGAGGGGAGTCTGTGCGAGTTATTTCATTATGCCCGAGCAATACCGAAATTGTTGAGTATCTGGGCCTTACCCACTTATTGGTTGGGGTTGATGATTTTTCGGACTGGCCAACTGCAATTAGGGACCTGCCGAAGCTCGGCCCGGATTTATCAATCAAAATGGATTTGGTTGAGCAATTGGAACCCGATATCGTTCTTGCTTCATTAAGTGTTCCGGGGATGGAGAAAAACGTGGAAGCGTTGCAAGAACGCGGGATTCCCCATATTGTGTTGAATCCGCAATCATTGGAGGATATTGAGCAGGATTTAATTAGGACTGCTGAGGTACTTGGTGTTCCGGAGAGCGGCGTGAAGGCTGCCCAGGAATTTCGTTCGCGGCTCGAGAGGGTAAAAGAGCTTTCCAATAATAGGGGTCATCACCCAAAATTGTACTGGGAATGGTGGCCGAAGCCAATTTTCACCCCGGGAAAAATCAACTGGCTAACAGAAATATCGACGGCTGCCGGAGCTGTCAATGTTTTTGCTGATGTGGACTTGGCCAGCGTACAGACCGATTGGGAAGATGTACTTCGACGGAAACCCGACTATATTTGCCTAGCCTGGGTTGGAGTCAGGAAGAATAAAGTGCAAAAAAGTACAGTAACCAAGCGCCAGGGCTACGATCAGTTAGGCTATCCGAGCGATAACCAAATTCTCATATTGGAAGAGGAACTATATTGCCGGCCGTCTCCTAGATTGCTAGATGGGTTGGAAAAGCTTTATGGGTTAATACATGATTAATGGACTATTTGGAGGCACCTAAAAGACAAAATGCAGTATAAGTGTACCCAAAGTGTCTAATAGAACCGCTCTAAAAGACAAAATGAGAAGCTTCAGCCACAAAAGTGTCTAATAGAAGCCCTCTAAAAGACAAAATGCACTGCAGGTGCACCCAAAGTGTCTTATAGAACCGTTCTAAAGGACAAAAAGCGCAGTTGGTGTATCTAAAGTGTCTAATAGAAACAATGCGGTTTGTATAGAGAGGGATACTGTATGAAAAAGAAAACAGCGCTCGTGCTGGGAGCAAGCGGTATGGTCGGCCGTGAATTGGTAAAGGTTCTTGCCGGCCAGAATACATACGAGAAAATTCATTTATTGGTAAGGAGACCTATTGAACCCGTTGCCCCACTGTGTGAGGTCCATGCCGTTGATTTCGATCGACTGGAATCCTATCCAGAACTATTTCAAGTGACCGATGTGTTCTGCTGCTTGGGCACCACGATTAAAAAAGCAAAAACGAAGCAAGCCTTTCGTAAGGTCGACTTCCAGTACCCGCTCGAGGCGGCAAAAATGGCAGCAAAACAAGGGGCAGAAAAGTTTTTAATCATAACCGCGATGGGCGCCAATCCGAAATCCATGTTTTTCTATAATCAAGTGAAAGGGGATATCGAGGCCGCGCTGAAAGAATTAAACCTTCCGTCACTTCATATTTTCCGTCCCTCATTGCTATTGGGAGACCGGGGGGAGCAACGATTGGGGGAAGAAATCGCGGCCAAATTCAGCGGTGTCTTGAATGCGTTGATGATTGGTCCACTCACCCCATATAGAGCAATCGAGGCAAAGAATGTGGCTAAAGCGATGGCAGCATCGGCCCAATCATCGAATACAGGAATCAATATCTATCCTTCCCATGAAATCGAAAAAATGGCTGTCAGAAATTTGTAGGAGGGATTGCAATTGGAAAAAGGTCTATCTGGTAAGAAAGTAGTGATATGCGGCTCCCGCAAAATAGAAGAAATGTGCGCATTAATTGAAAAGCAAGGAGGAATACCGCTTGTCCGCCCGCTTCAGGGTACTGTTTTTTTAGCGGAGAAGGAAGTGGGGCCAGACATCATTCAATTCGTTGAAACAGGTGCCGATTGGGTGATACTTACAACGGGAATCGGTACCGAAACCCTTGTGGAACTGGCGGGAAAGCTAGTTTTGGAAGAGGCATTATTAACAAGGCTTCATGGGGCAAAGATTGCTTGCCGCGGTTATAAAACTGTCGCAGTGCTCAAGAAACTGGGGCTCACACCTGTAGCCGTTGCTGAAGACGGGACAACCAAAGGTCTTGCCCAAGCTCTTCAGGATGTAGACTTTTCAGGAAAAAGAGTCATGATCCAGCTGCATGGAGAAACGGCGCCTGCCTTAACAAGTTTTTTTGAATCACGCGGGGCGGAGGTTCAAAAGATCCTGCCTTATCAGCATATTCCCCCAGAAGACAAATCTGTTGAAACGTTAGTCAAGGAAATACTGGGTAAAGAAAGTGATGCTGTATGTTTTACGACAGCCGTTCAGGTACGCTCCCTGTTTGATTATGCAAGAATGCACTCCATCCATCCCGAAATGGCTGCCTGTTTTAATAAACATGTTTTGGCCGCAGCAGTTGGAAAGGTAACAGCTGAGGCACTAAGGGAAGAGGGCGTTGAGCGGATGGTCGTCCCACAACATGAAAGAATGGGCGCCATGATCATCGAATTGGCTCAATATTATAAGAGCTGAATTAAAACAGTGTTTCTAATAAAAGAAACACTGTTTTTTTGTCGATAAGTTCTACCCCTGATCCTTATACCAAGTCCCTATTCACTAAATAAATAGTCTGTCAAACAATTTATCATCTCGATGAATTTTTACAAATTTTTCAGGGAGGGTATGGTAAATTGGAAAAGTATTCAGAAATCGGTGCGTGTCATTACATTAGCAGGTGTTTTTTACATATTGAATACTTGGATAGATGGAGTATTTAACAAAATGTAAGGTGTAATACCTAATCAGAATCAGTAAAATAGGTATAGAATGCAGAATTTTCTGTAAAAGCAAGACTGGGGATGATAGGATTAATTAAGTAGACAGAATTAATAAAGCGCTTTCAATTAGAAGAACTAAAAAAAAGGAGGGTTTTTCATTGGCTGTTGAAAAAATGCAACGGATTTCCCTGACAAATCTTGAACGGAACTTTCAAGAGGTAGAACCCGGACTGACAACGCAAGAAGCGATAGAGGAATCCAATCGTTGCCTCTATTGTTATGATGCCCCGTGTATTAAAGCCTGCCCGACAGGCATTGATATCCCAACATTTATTAATAAAATCGCCTCAGGAAATCTACTCGGTTCAGCAAAAACCATTATGTCTTCAAACCCGGTCGGAGCAAGCTGTGCACGGGTTTGCCCAACAGAAGAGCTCTGTGAAGGAGCCTGCGTGCTCAATCATTCCACAAAACCAATTATGATTGGCAATCTCCAGCGTTATGCGACAGATTGGGCCATCCACAATGACAAAACCCTATTTGAACCTAGTGAATCCAATGGCCGGACTGTTGCCGTTATCGGCGGTGGCCCTGCCGGATTATCTGCAGCCCGCGAGCTGGCAAGATTCGGCTATGCTGTTACGATTTTTGAAGCTGCCGAAAAGGCCGGCGGCTTAAACACGTATGGAATCGTTTCGTTCCGCTTGCCACAGCGAATATCGTTTTGGGAAGTCCAACAGGTAGAAAAATTAAATGTGACCATCAAAACCAACACGGTTGTTGGAAAGGATCTTTCCGTTAAAGATTTACTGGAAGGGTTTGACACGGTTGTGCTTGCCGCCGGGATGGGTCAAGTCCCAAGCTTAGGTATTGACGGTGAAGACCTTGATGGTGTCTATGATGCAATTGAATTTGTAAAGTCGACAAAGGATGGTGGAATCACTCAGGATTTTGTCGGCAAAAAGGTGGTCGTCATTGGTGCCGGTAATACCGCGATTGACGGAGCGACCTGTTCAGTCCGACTGGGGGCGGAAAACGTCAAAATTTTATACCGTAGAACCGCCGAGGAAATGACGGCCTATGATTTTGAGTATGAATTTGCCAAGCAGGATGGCGTTGAGTTTCGCTGGTTGACCGCGCCAAAGCAGATTATCGGCGATGAAAATGGCAAGGTTACCGGAATACAGTGCATAAAGATGAAGCTTGGCGAACAGGAAGAGGATGGCCGCCGCCGGCCTGTACACGTAGAAGGGTCGGAGCACGTGATTCCGGTTGATGCCGTAATAAAGGCAATCGGACAAACAAGGCATTTCAGCTTAATCGAGCAATTAGGTCTTGACCATGACGGGGGTGTCGTCAGAGTTGACTCCAAAACACTTCAAACCTCCAATCCAAAAATTTTCGCCTGTGGCGATGTGATTTTTGGCAAAGGAAAAGGAGAAGCGATGGTCGTGACGGCCGCCCAGCAAGGAAAAGATGTTGCCTACGCGATTCATAAACAATTTTCTGCAGTTGAAACGGTCAATTAAAAGGGGGAAACGAGATGGCTGATTTAAGCATTAATTTGGCGGGAATCAAGTCACCCAATCCATTCTGGCTTGCGTCTGCGCCACCAACGAATTCCGGTTACCAAGTCCAGCGGGCCTTTGAAGCTGGATGGGGTGGGGCCGTATGGAAAACGCTGGGAGATCCGATTTTAAACGTAACGTCCCGATTCGCCGCAATTAACTTCAACGGGCAGCGGGTAGCCGGTTTTAACAATATTGAATTGATAACCGACCGGCCGTTGGACGTGAATTTAAAAGAAATCTATGAAACGAAAAAGAAGTTTCCCAATCATGCGATTATCGCTTCGCTGATGGTTGAGCCACAACAGGATAAATGGCATGAAATTGTCAAGCGCGTCGAGGATGTCGGCGTCGACGGCCTTGAATTAAACTTCGGCTGCCCGCACGGAATGGCCGAACGTGGGATGGGGTCGGCTTCCGGTCAGGTACCTGCATTAGTAGAAAAACAGACCTATTGGGTAAAAGAAGTCGCGAAAACACCGGTGATTGTTAAACTAACGCCAAACATTACCGATATTACCGCAACCGCCGAGGCAGCCTGCAAGGGAGGGGCGGATGCCATCAGTATGATTAATACGATCAACAGCCTGATGGGAGTCGACCTTGATTCCTGGAACACGATACCGCATGTGGCCGGTAAAGGCGCACACGGTGGCTATTGCGGCCCGGCAGTCAAGCCAATTGCTTTGAATATGGTAGCCGAGTGCGCCAGAAGTCCGCATATCAATGTGCCGATTTCCGGAATCGGCGGCATCTCGAATTGGCAGGATGCTGTTGAATTTATGCTTATGGGAGCAACCGGTGTCCAGGTTTGTACAGCCGCCATGCACCACGGTTTCCGGATTGTCGAAGATATGATTGAGGGACTTTGCAACTATCTTGACAGCAAGGGAATTGCAGCTGTTACTGACATCATTGGTAAATCAGTACCTAAATACTCGGACTGGGGCGATCTAGACCTCAATTACAACATTGTTGCAAGAATCAATACAGATGTTTGCATCAACTGCAATAAATGCCATATTGCCTGCGAAGATACGTCACATCAATGTATCGATATGTTGACCGATGCATCAGGAAAGAGCTATCTGAAGGTCCGCGAGGAAGACTGCGTAGGCTGCAACCTCTGCTCGATTGTCTGCCCAGTTGACGGTGCGATTGACATGGTTGAAGTGCCTAACGAACTGCCGCCGATGACCTGGAACGAACGCCAGGCTTCGTTAAACGCCGCAGTACAATGCAAAATAGATGTTTCCAAATAATGTAATAGAATGGAGGAATTAAAGGATGAAAAAAATTATTAAAAACGGAACCATCGTTACCGCAACCGACACGTTTCAAGGCGAAATATTAATTGAGGACGGAAAAATCACGCAAATCGGCGCAAACCTGTCTGCCCTTGGAGCAGAAGTGATTGACGCCAAAGGCTGTCTGGTTTTTCCAGGCGGAATTGACCCCCATACCCATCTCGATATGCCTTTTGGCGGCACGGTCACGAAGGATGATTTTGAATCAGGAACGGTTGCCGCAGCGTTTGGTGGAACAACAACCATTATTGATTTCTGCTTAACAAACAAGGGCGAACCGCTGAAAAACGCGATCCAAACTTGGCATAACAAATCAAAGGATAAAGCGGTCATTGACTATAGCTTCCACCTGATGATCAGTGAAATTAATGATAGAGTACTAGGCGAATTGCCGCAGGTGATTGATGAAGAGGGGATTACCTCCTTTAAGGTGTTCATGGCCTATAAAAATGTGTTCCAAGCCGATGATGAAACACTATTTAAAACACTTGTCACGGCTAAGGAACTCGGGGCTTTGGTCATGGTTCATGCCGAAAACGGCGATGTCATCGATTATTTAACGAAAAAGGCACTGGCTGAAGGAAAAACGGATCCGATTTACCATGCGTTGACAAGACCGCCTGAATTGGAGGGGGAAGCAACAGGACGTGCTGCCAGATTTACCGGACTTGCAAACTCGCAATTATATGTTGTTCATGTTTCCTGTGCTGATGCGGCTGAAAAGATCGCCGAGGCCAGGGCAAAGGGATACGATGTCTGGGGCGAGACCTGTCCGCAATACTTAGTGCTTGATCAAAGCTATTTGGAGAAACCAAATTTTGAAGGAGCAAAATATGTATGGTCCCCGCCACTCCGCGAAAAATGGAACCAGCAGGCGCTTTGGAATGCGTTGAAGAGCGGCCAGCTGCAAACGCTTGGTTCTGACCAATGTTCGTTTGATTTTAAAGGCCAGAAGGATTTGGGCCTAGAAGATTTCACGAAAATCCCGAATGGCGGCCCGATCATTGAGGACCGATTGACGATTTTATTCTCTGAGGGGGTAAAGAAGGGGCGGATTAGTCTCAATCAATTTGTAGATATTACGTCGACGCGAATTGCCAAGCTGTTCGGCCTATTCCCGAAAAAAGGAACGATCGCCGTTGGCGCCGATGCTGACCTGGTTATTTTTGATCCGAATATCGAACGGGTCATTTCCGCAGAAACGCATCATATGGCCGTTGATTACAATGCCTTTGAAGGCATGAAGGTAACAGGTGAACCAGTGTCCGTGCTTGTTCGCGGCGAATACGTTGTTCGTGACAAGCAGTTTGTCGGCAAGCCTGGCTCAGGTCACTATTTGAAGCGGGCAAAATACAGCATGAATGCCCCGTTAACACAAAATCAAACCCTATCAATCTAATTAACTAGTATAGAATCCACGCTTCATAAATGAACCATTCCTGCCAATTGCCGGGGCTTTTCGGAATTGCCCATGATGAATGTTCGTTGATATCGGTTGTATGAATCTTTGATTTATAAAAATTTAACCGAAATGGAGTGTTCACATGAAAAAAAGCCATCTAAAATCGCCAGATTTATTGCCCATCCATCATAAAGACCGGAAAATAACGAATCTGGGTTATTCCTTCATGTGGGTGGGTATGGTTGTCGTGCTTGCCACCTTTGCCATCGGCGGATCAGGTGTTATGACCCTATCTTTGCCGTGGGTCATCCTGGCAACGATCATTGGAAGTTTGGCCATTGGGTTTTTCATCTCTCTGATTGCCGATATCGGCATTGAACACGGTCTATCCTTTCCAGTTTACATGAGGGCGCCGTTTGGGACGATTGGGACACATATTCCCTCGGTTACCCGCGGTGTTACAGCTTCGATGTGGTTTGGTATTAATACCTATTTTGGGGCCACGGCAATGAACGGTATTTTAAATATTTTATTTGGCTTAGACAATTGGTTTATCTGCTTTTTGATTTTTGCGTTCGTTCAATTGGTGAATACCGCACTTGGGATTAAATCGATTGAACGGTTTGCGGATTTGGCTGCGCCAGTCATTCTAATTATATCCTTATGGATGTATGTTTCATTGTCAGATGAGGCAGCCGCTGCAGGCAGGGACGTATGGAGCTGGGTGGAATCGCCTGTAACCGGCGGTGCAGCGTTTACTGCATTTTTAGTCGTTATTTTTTCCAATATGGGCTTCTGGGCAACATTAAGTGCCGATATTCCTTCCATATCCCGGTTCATTAAGGCACCTGCAAATGAGAAAAATTGGTTTAAACGGAACAAAGGGTCGCTTATTGGCAACCTTGTTGCAATGCCCCTTACACAAACATTTATGATTATTATCGGTGCGGTTTCCTATATAGCTGTGTTGAACTATGACCCTGTTGTTGCCCTGCAGAAGGCAGCCGGCGGCTTTATTCTTGCCATTTTATTATTAATGGTAGTTTTGGCACAGTGGTCTACCAATACAGCCGCGAATGTAGTTCCTGCCGCAACTATTTTCTCCAATGTCGGCGGACCGAAGTTTCCGTTCTGGGCCGGTGTCATTACAGCGGGAATAGTGGGAACTGTTGTCCAGCCTTGGAAGCTCTTTGGCGTCATCATTCCAATCCTGTTGTTTGTAGGCGGCATCCTATCAGCAATCGTCGGCATCCTGTTTGCCGATTATTACTTGATCCGCAAGCGGCGGGTAAATGTACCGGAACTTTACGAAGATCATGGCCAATTTAAGTATCTTGGTGGTGTAAATGTGGCCGGGTTTATAGCTTGGATTATGGGCGGGATTGCTTCCTATTTTGTGCCAGAATATGGGTTCTTGGTTGGTTTCCTCGTCGGCGCAGCCGTCTATTATGTGCTGGCAAAATACTGGTGGTTTAATCTGTATCGCCAGGCAGAACTTGAAGACCCAGATGATGATAAATATTTAGGGATTTCGGTGGGGCGCGACTGGGTAATTGATGAAAAATCGCTAGTTGAACCTGCTATACAAAAACTTCCGGAAAATCTGGATTTATATTAAGCAAATTGGAGGGTGCGAAATGTCAGAATATCACCATTTTCTTGAGGAGCGGGATAAAATTGATTTTTTAATTCAAAAAGGATACCGAATTTCGGGTGTCAGGGAGCACTTGGATGGTGCCACGGTGGATTTTGTCCATCCGAACGGTAACGTAATCGAAACATTGCTGATTGGAAATGCCAATGCACGTAAATATTTTTCCAGCATTTTAATCAAGCAGAATCAAGGATTGCTGTAATGGCAAAGGAAAAGGATTGGGCCTTCAAAAACCAATCCTTTTTCCCTTAACCAGCTAAGGAGACAAAATCATGAAGGAACAATTTCAATTAAAAGTCCTCGATATTTTAAAAAGAAAACATTTTGAACATGCCGCTGTCATTGCCGGTCACGATGGGCTTTCCCGCGTGGTCAAATGGGTCCATGTTGTGGAGGTTACCAGCATCCGCAATCTCTTAAAAGGACAGGAGCTCATTTTGTCTACCGGTGTTGCCTGGAAGGATAATTCGAACCAGTTTGTTTCGATGGTTAAAGAATTTATTGACAATAATGCCGCAGGGTTGTGCATCGAACTGGGAACCTATATTACGGACATTCCCGGTGAAGTGTTGGAATTGGCAAATAACCAGCAGTTCCCCATTATTATTTTTCAACAGGAGGTACCGTTTGTCGAAATCACCCAGGACATTCATTCGGTGATCATCAACCAGCAATACCAAAAGATTTCCGATTTGGAGAATTATTCGCAGAGCTTAAATAAACGGCTGTTAACCATTGAAAGCCATGAGGAAATCCTCCAGTTTATTTTTTCCGCATTGGATGTCCAGGTCATTTTCCGGCTAAAAAATGGGGAATACGAATTTGTGCCAGATATCCCTCCCAGCAGCCAAGCTGTGATCCTAGAGCAGCTGGCAAAAAAGCAGAGCGATGAACATTTTGCTGTGGCACCGATCTTTTTATTCGGCCAGGAATTTGCTGAATTGAGTATCTATTCCCCGGATATCCCGATCAGCGAATATGATTTATTGATATTGGACCGTACGGCCACCGCTCTTGCCCAGCATTTGCTAAGAGAGTTATATGTCGAGGAAAAAAAGCGGGCGGAGGAGTTTGAATGGCTGCAAGGCTGGCTTGCCGGGGAACATTCCCTTGAAGATATTTACGATTATTTAACTGAGAATGGGTGTAAGACAAAAGGAAATGAGGCAGCGGTGCTGATCACTAAGCTGATTCCTTTAAAAGAAAAATCCATTTCCGACGTCACCTATCTCAAGCTGTTGTTCCGTTCCGTATTTGAACAAAATGGGTTTACGGTATTTTTTGTAGAAAAAAGAAATGAGTTAACGTTTATTTTATTGAACAATCGGGCCAAGAGGAATCTGAAGGAGCGCATCAAGAAGGCCATCGTTTCGCTTGAAGAGTCTGAATTTATCCGCAAACAGGGATCAGCCAAATTTATTATTGCAGCCGGAAAGGTCTCAGAATCTCTGTGCGATGTACATAAAAGCTATCTTACGGCGAAAGAAACATTAAAGATTCAGCAAAAAATGACTCAAAAGCAAAGCCATTATTTTTATGAGGATTTGCATTTGTACCGGTTGATCTCCCAGCTCAGCAAGTATACCGACCTGCAGGAGCTGGCCGCTGAGTACCTCCAGCCTGTTATTCAATATGACAAAAAATACAATGCCAAGCTCCTGGAGACGTTAAAAGCCTATTTGGAATGCAACGGATCAAAGCAAGAGACCTCCAATAAGCTTTTCATTGTCAGGCAGACGCTTTACCATCGGCTGCAGAAGCTTGAAAACCTCCTAGGTGAGGATTTCATGGAGCGGGAAAAGCGGGTGGCGATTGAATTCATGCTGCTGGTACATGATTATTTGGCCGCATCACAGCCCGGGAAAATAGGGCAGGCCAAGTAGGGCGGGAGGTCAACTTGTTTAAGAACAGGACGTCTGCGTTTGACATTCTGTCTAATGATTGATTTTTCAGAATAAGAGATAATGAGTGTAGTAACCATTGTTTAAGGAGGACTAAAGATGAGTGTAACAAAAAGTAATACGGCAGTTTTGAAGAATTATATAAATGGAGAGTGGGTAAACTCACTAAGCAGTCAGACGTTGGATGTTCCAGATCCGGCAACTGATGAACTGTTGACGAAGGTGCCAGTAAGCTCCAAGGAGGACGTGAATCTGGCCGTTGCTGCCGCTAAAGAGGCGTTTCAATCATGGAAAAACGTTCCTGTGCCAAAGCGTGCGAGAATTTTCTATAAATATCACACGCTATTAACCGAGAATCATGAGGAATTGGCTCGCTTGATTGTCCAAGAAAATGGGAAGGCTTACAAAGAAGCTTACGGCGAGGTGCAGCGCGGGATTGAGTGTGTAGAATTTGCCTGCGGTGCCCCGACACTGATGATGGGCGAGACGTTGTCTGGTATTGCGGAGGAGATTGATTCGGAAATGTTTCGTTATCCCCTTGGCGTGGTTGGGGGAATCACCCCGTTTAACTTCCCAATGATGGTACCGTTATGGATGTTCCCGCTTGCGATTGCCTGTGGAAATACGTTCGTATTGAAGCCATCTGAGCGGACGCCGATTTTGGCTAATCGATTGGTAGAGTTGTTTACTAGGGCAGGGGCTCCAAAGGGCGTTCTAAACATCGTTCATGGCGCTCATGATGTTGTAAATGGCCTTCTTGAGCATAAAGATATTGCCGCTATCTCGTTTGTCGGCTCACAGCCGGTGGCAAAGTATGTGTACGAACGCGCTGCCGCAGAAGGAAAACGGGTTCAAGCATTATCGGGTGCTAAAAATCATCATATCGTGATGCCGGATGCCGACATGGATAAGGCCGTGCAACATATTATCAGCTCCACTTTTGGCAGTGCCGGACAACGCTGCATGGCTTGTAGCGCGGTAGTGGTTGTCGGGGATAACGAGCCGTTTGTGCAGGCGCTAAGGAAAAAAGCGGATGAATTGATTATGGGGAATGGCATGGATGAGGAAGTCCTGTTGACCCCAGTAATCCGCAAGGAACACCGTGAAAAGGTTCTTGGCTACATTGAGAAGGGAGTTACGGAGGGAGCAGAATTGATTCGGGACGGCCGCAAGGAAATGGATGACCATCCTTCCGGAAATTTCCTCGGCCCGACCATTTTTGATCATGTTACACCTGAGATGACGATTGCCCGAGATGAGATTTTCGCCCCGGTATTAAGCCTGTTGCGTGCAAAGGATTTGGATGAGGGCTTGGAGTATATCCGCAGGTCGAGATACGGAAATGGGGCCACGATTTATACAAACAACGCCAAGGCAATCCGGCAATTCCGCGAAGAAGCCGACGCGGGCATGCTCGGCATTAACGTCGGCGTCCCGGCCACCATGGCCTTCTTCCCATTTTCCGGCTGGAAGGACTCCTTCTACGGTGACATGCACGTCAACGGCAAAGACGGCGTCAACTTCTACACCAGAAAGAAAATGATCACCTCCCGCTTCGACGCCTAGGCAAGGCTTGCGCAGGGGGATTGTCACATAAGGATAATGAAAAGATGACATTTGGTGTCAGGCACCGAAGCGAGTATTTGGAGCATAAGAATAATGGTAACTCAGCTAATGGTGTCAGGCACCGAAACCCATTTATTGGAATCGGAGGGATGAGGTATGGTTCAAACGGATCGTTCTCAGGATACTTTGGTTAATAAGGATGATAAGTACGTTTGGCACGCAATGAGGCCTTATAGCCCGCAGGCTACGATTGTGGTGGAGAAGGCAGAAGGGTCTTGGATTACCGATGTTGATGGCCGCCGTTATTTGGATGCGATGGCCGGGCTTTGGTGTGTGAATGTCGGCTATGGCAGGACCGAGCTTGCCGAGGCCGCCTATGAACAATTGAAAGAAATGGCCTATTTTCCACTTACTCAGAGCCATGTACCCGCTATTAAACTGGCAGAGAAGCTAAATGAAATGCTCGGAGATGAATATGTGATATTCTTCTCCAATAGCGGTTCAGAGGCAAATGAAACTGCCTTTAAAATTGCCCGTCAGTACCATCAGCAAAAGGGCGAACATAACCGCTATAAAATCGTCTCCCGCTACCGGGGCTACCACGGTAACGGCTTTGGGTCATTGGCGGCAACCGGCCAAGCGCAGCGTAAATATAAATATGAACCGCTCGCACCAGGCTTTGTCCATGTGCCACCGCCGGATTCGTACCGCGATGATACAAACGTAGCAGACCCCATGGATTTGTCATCCGTCAGAGACCTCGACAGAACCATGACATGGGAACTAAGCGAAACGATTGCCGCATTGATTATGGAACCGATTATTACCGGCGGAGGCATCCTCGTTCCTCCTGATGGATACATGCAGGCTGCCAAAAAGGTTTGCGAGAAGCATGGTGCCCTGTTGATTGTCGATGAAGTCATTTGCGGCTTCGGACGGACTGGAAAACCATTTGGCTTCATGAATTATGGGGTAAAACCGGATATCATTACAATGGCAAAAGGGATTACGAGCGCTTATCTGCCATTATCGGCGACTGCTGTTCGCAAGGATATCTATGAAGCGTTTAAAGGGACAGATGAATATGATTATTTCCGTCACGTAAACACTTTTGGCGGCAACCCGGCTGCCTGTGCCTTGGCGCTCAAAAATCTAGAAATCATGGAAAAAGAAAAGCTGTTTGACCGATCGAAAGAATTAGGAGAACAGCTGTTAAATGACTTGATCAACCTGCTGCAGGATCATCCCTATGTCGGCAATGTCCGCGGCAAGGGCCTGTTGATTGGTATTGAATTGGTGAAGGATAAAGATACAAAAGAGCCGCTTGATGTTGGGCTGGTCAATCAAGTTATTGCCAACTGTAAGGATCAGGGCGTTATTATCGGAAAAAATGGGGCAACGGTCGCCGGCTACAATAATGTGCTGACACTATCCCCGCCGCTTAGTATTGAACAGAATGACCTGAAGTTTCTGGTTAAAACATTGACAGAATCACTTGAGAAAATTAAATAGGATGAAAAGAAAACTCGCAAATTGCGAGTTTTCTTTCATGGTGCGGCCCGTTCATTTAATCCAGCCTCAATCCCTGCCGTTTCCGGCTGATTCTGTTCAGAATTCCTTACTCTAAGGGTTAGCAACAGTCCTAAAGCCAAACAAGCTGTTAAGAAGATAAAGGCCGTTTGAAACCCGCCCCAATCCTCGATTAGCCACCCGGCAATGGCAGGACCAATCAACTGTCCCACCGCAAAATAAAAAGTCACATAACTGAAAGCAATTGGGATGTCAGCAGGCTTGACATAATCCATGCTGGAAGCCTGTGTCAGGGTAAATAGACCTGTAGTGGTACTGGCTAGCAATACAATATGCAGGGTAAATCCTATAATAGTCGGCAATACCACAGGCAGGAGCATCGACACCATCGTCAGCGCCATTGTCAAAATTAATGAGGTTCTCCGCCCAATCTTATCGGAAATAGATCCCCAAATCGGACCGCTAAAAATCGACAGTATTCCGTTCAACGCCATTAGCTGACCAGCAAATTTAGCTTCGACACCCGAATCAATCATATAGCTCATGATAAAAACGGCCTGAACAATATAGGTAATGCCGACAACTCCATAAATGAGGCCAATGTTGATCACTTTTGGATTTTTGTAGATCTCTTTTGCTGATGGACGTGGGGAATGTTCTCCAGATGGTATCTCATTTGGCGGATTTTTTATAAAAATGAATGTCAAAACTACTACGATCAAACCTATGACAGCATAAATGCCCCAAGCAAGCCTCCAGCCATCGTTGCTGTTTAGGCTGTTTAAATAGGGGATGATGATCCCGGAAAACAGCATCCCAATTCCTGCTCCGCTAGTTGTCAACCCAATCAAAAGGCCTTTTTTCTGAGGAAACCAGCCGACTAGCAGTGAAATAAATGGCGTAAAGGTGAAGGATGTCCCAATTCCCAATAACAGCATAAATAAAAATGCAACGGAATAAGCGGCTGTGACCGAAAGTCCGGCCAACCCAACTGTAACAAGTGAAATCCCAAGTAAAACCGTCTTTTTGGATCCCCATTTGGATGCAAGAATGCCAGCGAAGATTAACGTGCTTAAATATCCAAATGACGTGGTTGTTCCCAGAAAACCCGCCTCTTTATATGTAAGTGACAGCCCATCTCTCATAAACGGGAGAATGATGCCGTATGACAGGCGTGCAAAAGCTAATACAACAATGGTTGTTAACATGCCAATAATGGCATATAGCCACAATCGGTTCCGATTTTTTTTATCCATGTGATGTTCTCCTTTTCGATAGAAAAATCCCCTTGACGTACCTAATCCTATTCTATTTAAATCATTGTGATGTTGGAAAATGTGATAAACTATTCATGGCTGAAATCGGTATAAAAGGGGTTAGTGCAAATTGAATCAGCAAACAGCGATCATCATTGGCGGGGGAATGGCCGGAAAACTAATTGCCGCCGCCATCTCGCCATATTTTAATAGAGTTGAAATCTTGGAGAAGGATCAATATCCTGGTAACAATAGTACCGTCAGAGCGGGAGTAACCCAGGGGAATCACATTCATGCATTGCTTCACGCCGGTGATCATGCTCTCGAAACTCTTTTTCCCGGTTTTAAACAAGATATGGTTTCCCGTGGGTCGATTATAATTAATTCCACGGAAGATTTGGCCTGGTATCACCATGGTGTTTGGAAAATGCGTTTTAAAGGGAACGATACGACATTGCTGCAAACAAGACCATTGTTGGAATCTTATATAGATGATCGGGTCAATCTAATTCCTAATATCCACTATACATATGGTATCAGAGTGCTAGCATATTCCTATCAATCTGATAAAGATGTGATAAACGGAGTGGAGGTCCTGGAAAATGATGAACAAAAACATCTAAAAGCAGATATCGTCATTGATGCGAGCGGCTCGAGCTCTTTGACGAAGGCCTGGTTGGAAAAACAAGACAGATCGGTTCCGGAAGAAACAGTTGAAATCGGCCTTTGCTATGCGACGAGACAATTTCAACTACCGGTGCAGCCAAGGGAGTTTAAAATTAAGCTTATTTATCCAGAAGCACCCTCTCAAACGATTGGGGGTACGCTTTCGATGGTCGAAGATGATAAATATATCGTGACACTAATCGGCTATTTAAACAGCTTGAATCCAGCAGACGTCAGGAGTGACCAAGGTTTTCTTGAACAAGCCGCCAAGCTGCCGCTGCCTGATCTTTATCAAGAACTGGTAAATGGCTCCTCCCTAACCGAAACGAAAATTTTTAAAGTTCCTCAGATCAAATGGCGCCGGTTCGATAAAATCAAGCTTCCGGAAGGTCTTTTAGTTGCGGGTGATTCCATTTGCCGTATCGATCCAGTATTCGGTCAAGGGATGAGTATTGCAGCACTGGAAGCATTGGCAATAGGAGAATTTTTTTCGGAAGCTTCCAGACTGGGCAGCTTGAAAAAATTACAAAAGAAATTGGCGAAAATCGTGGCCCCGGTTTGGTCGATGGTTTTATGCGAAGACTTCCGATACCCAGGGGTTAAAGGCAAGAAACCATTCGGTTTACGTTTTCAACAATGGTATGTGAAACGAATTTTTCAGCAATCTGCGGTAAATCGTCCCATCTATCAAGATTTTATTAAAGTGATGAATTTGACAGGATCTGCCTTGATTCTTTTTAAACCATCTACCATCAAAGCAGTTTTTAAAACCAAAGTATAAAATTTTTTTGCGGTAAGTTACTTCCTTATTAATTGGAAAAGATTATGGGGTAAATAAGGTAACCAATAAAACGTTATGAGCTAACCGAAATTTTCGGTTGGCTCATTATTTATTTTAAATGAAATTTTCAAAAAATTCCATTGACTTTTATCGATTTTCTGTAGATAATAAATAAAATTAAAAAAGAAATCAGTAAGGGATCAGTAAATTTTTGGAACATGCCAGAGAGTGAAACCCGTGGCTGCAAGGTTTCTCATGGAAAGAGGATTGAACCTGCCCTATTAACCTGCTTATGCAAACATAAGCCGTTACCCGCGTTAAGGGATCGAGTGGGTGCATGGCATCAAATAAGGTGGTACCGCGGAAACGACTTTTCCGTCCTTTGTATAGGACAGGAGAGTCGTTTTTTATTTTTTTTAAAAGAAGGGGTCGAAATGAAGAAACAATTGGTAGTTGTAAAAATCGGCAGCAGCTCGCTTACGACAGTATCAGGGGCAATATCAGCCGAGAAAATGCGCGACCATGTCGAGGCAATAGCGCAATTGAAAAAACAAGGTCATGATGTGATTCTCATTTCCTCCGGGGCGGTTGCAGCCGGCTTTGGAGCGCTTGGCTACCCGGTGCGCCCGCAAACGGTGGCCGGCAAACAGGCCGCTGCGGCTGTTGGCCAAGGCCTGCTAATGCAGCATTATAATGAGCTTTTTCAAAAATTTGAGATTGTTCCGGCACAAATCCTGTTAACAAGAGAGGATTTTTACAATAAACAGCGGTTTCATAACTTATATTCCGCGATGACCGAGTTGCTTCATCGGGGAGTGCTGCCGATTATTAATGAAAATGATTCGGTCGCGATCGAGGAGTTGACGTTTGGCGACAACGACATGCTGTCGGCACTGGTAAGCGGATTTTTGCATGCAAATGCGCTGATTATTTTAACGGATGTAAACGGGATTTACGATGGGAACCCAAGGGTGTCGCCAACTGCAAAAAAATATCATTTTATCCCTGAGGTTTCGGAAGATTTGCTGGCGGTTGCCGGTGATAGTGGGTCAAGTGTCGGAACCGGCGGCATGAAATCGAAGCTGCTCGCAGCGAAAAAAGCATTATCGTTAGGTGTCAGTGTCTTTGTCGGCAGAGGTTCAGGCCCGGAAAAATTGGTGGACATTTTGGCAGGGAAAGGGGATGGCACCTATATCGGCGGCGCGTTCCAAACACAAATGCAAATGCGCAAGCAATGGATTGCTTACCATTCCCAGGTTGGCGGCGTCGTTGAAATCGACGAAGGAGCCGAGCAGGCGATTGTACAGAAGGGGAAAAGTTTGCTGCCGGTAGGAGTAACGAATGTCATCGGCGAATTTAATGCCTTGGACGTTGTCGAGGTCCGCAATCAAAAGGGAAAAACAATTGGCAAAGGACAGGTTTATTTTTCAGCACTGGATTTGACGAAGGTTAAGGGACTTCCTAGCGAACAATCGAAAGCGTATTCGATTAATCACCGGGCAGAAGTGATACATCGGGATAATTGGGTGAAATTAAGAGAGGAGTGAGGGGCATGACGGAATTGCTAACAAAAGCGAAAAAATTGAAGGCGGCATCAAAAAGACTGGGGATGCTGTCCAGCGGGGAAAAAAATAAGGCGTTAGCGGTGATGGCGGAGCGAATATCCGCAGAAAAGGAGTACATTTTACAGGAAAATCAAAAGGATCTTGCGACCGGAAAGTCTAACGGTTTGTCGGAATCGTTGCTGGACCGCCTGCTGTTGACCTCTGACAGGATTGATCAAATTGTTGATGGTATCTACCAGGTTATTGAACTTGAAGATCCGATTGGTGAAAGGATTGAAGCTTGGGACCGCCCAAATGGCCTGCAAATTGAAACCGTCCGGGTTCCGCTTGGGGTGATTGGAATGGTGTATGAGGCAAGGCCGAACGTGACGGTTGACGCGGCGACCCTTTGTATGAAGGCAGGCAATGCCGTGCTGTTACGCGGCAGTACCTCAGCGTTGAACTCCAATAAGGCACTTGTAGAAGTGATGCGTGCCGCACTGGAAGAAACGGCGATTCCGGCAGATGCAGTCCAGCTTTTGGAGGATACGAGCCGCGAAACGGCCTCCGAAATGTTCCGATTGAATCAATATCTGGATGTGCTAATTCCGCGCGGCGGGGCGGGGTTAATCCAGTCGGTGGTGCAGAATGCGACTGTTCCTGTATTGGAAACGGGGGTTGGAAACTGCCATATCTTTATTGATGAATCTGGGAAAAAAGAGATGGCGATTCCGATAGTGCTAAATGCAAAATTACAGCGTCCTTCGGTTTGTAACGCGGTGGAAACGCTGTTAATTCACGAAAACTGGGCTCATACTTCTGAGTTATTGAACGAACTTCATCATAATGGTGTGGAACTCCGTGGGGATGATGGTTTGTGTGATGAATTTTCATTTGTCAAACAGGCTGCGGAAGAAGACTGGGGGACAGAATTTTCAGCGCCGGTTTTGGCGGTAAAGATAGTTGGAGACCTTAAAGGAGCGATTGAACATATTGATCAATACGGAACGAAGCATTCCGAAGCGATTATATCTGAACATGAAGAAAATGTTCGGTTATTTTTCCTGGCGGTGGACGCAGCGGTGCTGTATCATAATGCGTCTACGAGATTTACCGATGGCGAACAATTTGGCTATGGTGCTGAAATCGGCATCAGTACGCAAAAGCTCCATGCCCGCGGTCCAATGGGACTAAAAGCAATTACCACTACAAAAGCGTTTGTCCGAGGCACGGGGCAAATTCGCGGATAGAACTCCTCTTTATGGGGAGTTTTTTTCGTTGCGCAAATAAAATCGTTAAAAGTGCAAATAGAACTCCATTTTGCGCAAATAAAAGTCCAAAATCCGCAAATAAATCACAAAAACGCGCAAATAAACGCGTGCCCCGAACTATTTTTGATATAATAAGAACATATATTCTCGCGAACTGAGTTGATTTATAATGTCTGACATACATATATCGGTACGGACCCTAGTTGAATATGTTTATTCCAGCGGCAGCATTGATTCGCGGTTCCGGCCGCAATCGACACTCGTGGATGGAACAAGGGCCCATCAAAAAATCCAGAAAACCTATAAAGTTGGGGATCAAAAAGAAGTCTATCTAAGCGTGGAAATTCCTTTTGACGGGATGAACTTTGTCATTGACGGCCGTTGTGATGGGCTGCTTTTTGAGGACGGTGAAGTCACAATCGATGAAATCAAGTCTTTCTCCAGGCCTTTAGAGCAGTTAGAGGGGGAGGGCTATCCCGTTCACTGGGCCCAGGCAAAGGCTTACGCCTATATCTATGCCAGAGAACAGAAGCTGCAAGATATTTTTGTCCAGCTCACTTACGTCAATACGGAATTAGACCAGAAAAAATACTACAAAAGTAAGTTCACTTTAACGCAACTAGAAGATTTCATATATGAAGTGATTAAAACTTACGCGCCATATGCCCGGCTTCAACTGCAGCACATCGAAAACCGGAATGCATCTGCCAAAGAACTTGCCTTTCCGTTCCCTTCTTATCGAAATGGCCAGCGGCAACTGGCGGGAGCGGTTTACAAGACCATTTCAGACAGAAAGAATTTGTTTGCGAAAGCCCCGACTGGAATCGGAAAGACCATCTCAACGCTTTTTCCATCAGTCAAAGCGATTGGTGAAGGCGAGATTACCCGCATTTTCTACCTGACCGCCAAAACGATTACCAGGACAACGGCAGAGGAAGCGTTAGACCGGATGCGCGCCTGCGGCCTTAGTTTAAAGTCGGTTACAGTTACCGCAAAAGATAAGGTATGTTTTAAAGACGAAACCAATTGCCAAAAGGAATACTGCGAATTTGCCAATGGCTATTATGATCGAATTAACGGGGCTGTCCTGGACATTTTGGCCAATGAACAGGGGCTTACCCGTGAAGTGATCGAGAGGTATGCCCTCAAACATAAGGTCTGCCCGTTTGAATACTCGATTGACCTTGCCTATGCCGTCGATGCCGTCATTTGCGATTATAATTACATTTTCGACCCACAGGTCTCACTAAAGCGTCTATTTGAGGAGCAAAAGAAGTCCACTGTCTTACTGGTGGATGAGGCCCATAACTTAGTCGACCGCGGCCGAGAAATGTTTTCGGCCTCCATCAGCAAAGATGTGTTCCTGCAGCTTAAAAAGGAATACAAAGGAATTAATAAGCCAGTCTATGAAGCAGCCGGGAAGGTTAACTCATGGTTTATTTCGTTAAAAAAAGAACATCCAAATAAGAATGAATTTGTCATCGAAACGCTTGATGAAGGCTTAATAGAGCTGCTCCACGAATTTATTGAAACGGCCGAACCACTGCTTAAGATCGAGCCCCATGCCAATCTACTCGACTCGTACTTTACTGTCCAAAGCTTTTTAAAAATCGCAGAATTGCTCGATGACCATTTCGTAATGTATGGAGAGAAACATAAAAATAATTTTACTCTTAAGCTATTCTGCCTTGATCCATCACAACTGTTAAAACAGATGGGGAAGAGCTTTCGGTCAAAAGTATTTTTTTCAGCAACTCTGTCACCGATGACCTATTATCGAGACGTTGTCGGCGGGAATGAAGATGACTTTGCGGTTATGATTTCATCTCCTTTTTCCAAAGAACAGACGGATGTTTACCTGAAACCGCTGTCCACCCGCTACCGGGACCGGGAAAATACAAAGGGGGAAATCGTTGCAGCCATCCAAACATTCATCAAAAACAATCCCGGAAACTGGCTGATCTTTTTCCCATCGTATCAGTACCTGCTAACAGTTTACGAACAGTTCAAGCAACAGGATTCTGAGACAAATACACTGCTTCAGTCACAGGGAATGACTGAAGCTGACCGCGAGGCGTTCTTAAAGGAATTCCAGCCTGATTCAACGGACACTTTACTCGGTTTTGCCGTCCTTGGTGGTATTTTTTCCGAAGGGATTGATTTGAAGGGGGACCGTTTAAATGGGGTCATGGTTGTCGGTGTAGGTTTGCCGCAAATTTGTTTTGAACGAGATCTGATAAAAGATCATTTTAATAAAAATAGTAAAAACGGATACAACTACGCCTACGTTTATCCCGGCATGAACAAAGTTTTGCAGTCGGCCGGCCGGCTGATCCGTTCGGAGACGGACAGGGGTACCATCGTCCTGATTGATGACCGTTTCCTAAAGCAGCCTTATCACGCCCTGCTTCCTGAAGAATGGAGCAATTATACAGTAATCTAGAGCACATCTAAAAATGGGTGTGCTTTTTTTTTATAAATTTTTGCATTTTGGATGACAATTTCGGAATTTTTATCATATAATTAATAAAAAGTTGCATTAGGTAAAAACTTTGAAAAGAGGGCAATAGAGATGGCTCAACCTAATATTATCAAACTGGCAAATGGACAAAAAGGAAACTTAATAAAAATTACCTCCATTAACCTTGATGGAGTGATGAGAAGAAGATTATTGGATTTGGGGTTTGTTACGGGTGCAGTGGTAGAGGTTGTCCGAAAAAGCCCGCTGGGAGACCCGATAGCTTTCCGGGTCGCGCAAACGACAATTGCCTTAAGAAAAGAGGAAAGTGAAAAAATGGAAGGGGAGCTGGTTGCTAATGGGGAATGAATATCGGATTGCCTTGGCAGGGAACCCGAATACGGGAAAAAGCACATTGTTCAATGCGTTAACCGGCTTACGGCAGCATACCGGCAACTGGGCCGGGAAAACCGTCTCCCTGGCTCAAGGCAGTGTTTCTTTTAAAAATAAAACCTTGCATTTCATCGACCTTCCGGGCACTTATTCGCTGTTTTCGAATTCCAAGGATGAGGAAGTGGCCCGTAATTACATTGTGTTCGAAAAACCGGATGTCACCCTTGTGGTGTTGGATGCCACTTCATTGGAGCGAAACTTCAATCTAGCCCTGCAGGTTCTGGAAATGACTAAAAACGTGATTGTCTGTATTAACCTGATTGATGAAGCGGAAAAACAGGGAATCAGAATTAATGAGCGGTTGCTGATGAACCGCATGGGTGTACCGGTCGTTAAAATTTCGGCCCGAAATAAGCAAGGGTTCCCGGTATTGCTTGATACGATTGACCGGATTGTCACAGGGGAAATTGAATGCCACCCGACCCAAATGCAGTATTCGCCAGAAATCGAAGCGCAAATTGGCAAGATCGAGCCAAAAGTGCGCGAGGTGGTCGGCGACCGGATTTCGGCCCGGTGGATTTCGCTGCGTTTGCTTGATGGGGATGAGGCGTTATTGACGGAATTGGCGAAGCGATTTGTACCTGAAGGGGTATCGGGATGAATATTCAACAGCTTTAGTGGAAGCGCAGCAACTATCGACAGCAAAAATGAGAGATGATATTGTTAAACAGCTATACGAGCGCAGTCACAAGCTATGCCAAGAGGGCGTTTCCTATACAAAAACAAACGGGATACGCGAACGGAAAAGCTCGATGCCATCTTTACCTCGCCGATATTTGGCTTTCCCATCATGCTGCCGGCGAATGAGATCGTCCTTCCGATTTTGTTAATGGGCTACTTATCCACTGGTTCGCTGACAGAGGTTGACAGTCTGGTTGATTTGAAAAAAATCTTTCATGACCACGGCTGCACCTGGCTTACTGCCTTAAACATGATGCTGTTTTCGCTTCTCCATTATCCATGCGGCACAACCATGCTCAATATTTACAAAGAAACAAAGAGGAAAAAGTGGACATTTCTATCGTTCCTGATTCCAACGGTTATCGCGATTCTCGTCCCGTTCATCATTACCCAAACAGTAAGAATGTTAGGGTTAATTTGATTAAATGGCCCCTTTTATGAAATACTGTATAGGAGTGCATTTTTTTAAATCGGGAGGAGACCGAAAATGAGTAAGATTGAAGCAGGCGAAATATATACGCTAAATGACGAAAACGGTGAAGAGCAAGAAGTAGAGGTACTCGGTATCTTAAAGGTAGAAGGAGCGGAATACGCTGTAGTCGCATTTGTTGAGGACATTCAGGAAGAAAATGAGGAGGACATCGATATCTTTTTCTTAAAAGCAGAGGAGGATGGAAGTCTTTCCGAAATCGAAAACGATGACGAATTTGATAAAGTCACCAAAGCTTTTGATGAAATGATGGATGCCGAGGGTGAAGAATAACCACGGAGGGGCAAATAATTGCCTCTCTTTTCATTAACTGGAAAATTATGTATGGATAAATTTAATAATGGTATACTGTTAGGGAGTAAAACAATGGAGGAAAGAAGAAATGCCGATTGAAGAAGGTACCAAGTTTCAAATTTCTCAGGGGATTCAAGGAAACTTTAACTCTGCTGAATCGTTGACGGTCATTTCCAATAATGGCGTAACCGTTCAGTTTACGCTCGGGGAAGACAAGGGATACGGGTCAATGCCCGTGGAACACCTCAATTACCTGCTTAAGAGATCAAACTTGACGAAAGTTCCAAATAAACGAGCATTAATCAATACAGCGGAAAATAATGAAGAACATATAAGTTAGCTTAAGAGAGGGTGTAAATACTTGCCCTCTCTTTTTTGTTAAAATAAATCACTGAGTTCGCTATCAGAATAAACAGCAATTAAAACGACCGCTTTTGTATCACCAATATTTTTCACTGTATGCGGAACACTGGCATTCCAACTGAACGAATCTCCCTCCTCCAAAGTAAAGGTATCCTCGCCTTGTTGGGCCCATACTTTCCCTTCCAAGACCAAATGACTTTCTATTCCTTCATGCGAATGGGCTTCGCCAATACAGGCGCCTGGGGGAAACTCGACGCTCATCATCCTTAGGCCGCCCTTCGATGAGATATGTTCCACTTTTAGGCTGTTAAAGGTCGAATAGGTGCGTTCGCTTTTTTTCACAACCTTCATATGCTCTTTTTTCTCTAGCAACAAATACGGCAATGGCACGTCTAAAAAGGTGGCAATGGTTTGCAATGTACTAATTGATGGCGAGGTGTTGTTGTTCTCGACATTACTGATAAATCCTTTCGATAGTCCAGTGCCTTCACACATTTGGGCGATCGTTATTTTTTTTCGGTTTCGTATGGCGCGTATTTTTGATCCGATATCCATGGTAATCCACCTCTTTGGGTTTCATTATACAAAACATAATTCTATATTAGCAAAAAAACAATTGACAAGCTAGCGAACTTCTTGTTATGTTATAGACAATAAAAGTTCATATTTGAAAACTAGGTGGTTTTTATTTTTTGTCATTAGGTTTTCTAATATGAATCTTTTTTGTTTATAAAAAATAAAAAGGTGGTGTTTTTGTAAAAGTAAGTAGTATTTTGAAAATTAGCCAATCTATTAAGGTGAAATAGATGAAATGTTCCTCAAGGAGTGATGGGTATGAATGCGCCAATGATATATGAGCTCCGTAAACCCGATCAGATTGAACCCAATAAGACCTATCCGGCACTATTCTTATTGCATGGTATGGGAAGCAACGAACAAGATTTGCTGTCATTAGCAGCCGGTCTGGAAAAGCAATTTTATATTTTTAGTATTCGTGGACCTATTCCACAGCCGCCAGGTTTTGCTTTTTTCACAATTGAGGGGTTTGGTAAACCCTATCGTGAGGTATTTGACGATACTGTCAGCAAGCTAACCAGTTTTATTGATTATGCCTGTGAACAATATCCAATTGATTTGAAGCAGCTTTACCTGCTCGGTTTCAGCCAAGGGGCGATTCTTTCGATGACCTTGGGATTGACACTAGGGAATCGGATTCGAGGTATTATTGCTCTAAGCGGCTACATTCCTGGTTTTGTAAAAAAAGACTACAATTTGCAGCCGGTTGATGAACTTTCTATTTTTATATCTCACGGTGAAATGGACCCAGTCCTTCCTTTTCAGTGGGGTGTTGAAAGTGATGAGTATTTTAGCAGCCTCGGCGCAAAGGTATCCTTTCATCGGTATCAGGCAGGCCATACTGTTTCATTAAGTAACTATCAGGAATTTACGAAGTGGTTATTAGAAGATTTAACAAAATAAATAATATATTAGGGAGAGAAGAAAGACATGAAAAGAATTGAAGCAAGTACATTAATTTTACGTTTAGTTTTAGGAGTAACATTCTTTATTCACGGATTAGTGAAATTCCAGGGCGGAATTGAAAATATCGTCGGCTGGTTTGACAGCATCGGACTACCAGGATTCTTGGCTTATGCTGTTGCTTTGTTGGAACTAGTTGGAGGAATCGCATTAATTGTTGGATTGGGCAGCAGAATTGTATCCGCGTTATTTGTTCTATTAATGCTCGGAGCAACTTTTAGTGCGAAACTAGCCGGCGGCTTTTTAGGCAATGGCCAAGGTGCCGGTTATGAATTGGATTTGGCGCTGGCTGCAATGGCGTTGGTTATTGCCATCACTGGCAGCAAGATGTTTGCACTTGATGCATTATTTTTCAAAAAAGATAAACATGAATCTAATGTAAAAAAAGCAGCTTAAAACGAAAAGGAGGACGTAACATGCTTCCATCATTATTTATCGCTCACGGTTCGCCGTTACTGGCGATTGAAAACAATGAATACACTCAATTCTTAAATGTGGTGGGGCAGAATTTGCCTCGTCCGAAAGCAATCGTCGTGTTCTCGGCACACTGGGAATCGCGCCAGCAAAAAGTCAGTGACGTGGATGAGTACAGCACTATTTATGATTTCGGCGGCTTCCCGCAGGAGCTGTATACGATTCAATACCCAGCAAAAGGCGATCATCAGGTTTCACAAGAAATAAAGGACTTATTCGAAGCTAATGGAATTCAGTACCAGGTTGAAACAAGCCGCGGGTTGGATCACGGTGCTTGGGTTGTTCTACGGATGTTATATCCAAATGCTGATGTTCCGGTTATTGCAATGTCGGTTAACCCTAACCTAACACCAGAGGAACAGTATAAAATCGGTAAATCATTGTCGGCGTTAAAAGCTAACGATATTTTAATAATTGGAAGCGGAGGTACTTCGCACAACCTAAGAGCGTTAAACTGGGCTGACAACGGCGAAGTATTCCCATGGGCACTTGAATTTGAGGACTGGCTTGCCCACCATATCCAGACTTGGGATTTGGATTCACTCTTCAAGTACGATACCTTGGCACCTAATGCGGCATACGCTGTCCCACCATACGGGAACGAGCATTTTATACCTCTGTTTTATGCCATGGGAGCGGCGGATGATGCTAAGAAAGCAACATTGCTTCACCGCAGTTTCCGGTATGGAAGCCTTACCCATAGTGTTTGGCAGTTTGGATAAGAAGAAAAAGCCTTGCAGGTATTCAACTGCAGGGCTTGTTTCGTTTGTATTAATTAACTGGTGCAGTTCCTACAAAAGTTCCATTTAAAAATACATACATTAACGGGACTCCATTTGCATCAATAAAAGGAACACCTATCATGGTAACACCTTCTGCAGGTAAAACAACCTCAATAGTGTGTGCACCATTCCACTTATTACCTGATGAAAGTAACTCTGCTTTTTTGTCCTTAAAAGCGTCACTGCTTAAAAATTTTGCTACGATTTTATTTCTCTCGGCACCTGATAGTGGCACTAGGTCATGACAACCGCAGTCATCATTTTCGGCTGCTTGTACCGGATTACCTGGTGCAGCAAACAACGAAAACGCCATTGCCCCACCGAATAGTAGAGCCATAATTTTTTTCTTCATACTTTTCTCCTCCTCTTTTAGACTCATCTACTATATTACATTCTTTTTCGACAGATTCCTGCAGAAACATTGGAAAATTATTCGACAATTGCCAGTATTTATGACAGAATCGTGACGAGAAACCAAATTGTTGTCATTTCTGGAAAAATACGTTCTAATAAAATTAAGCATCATGAGTGTGAAGAGGGGAAATATTAGTGGGATTTTTTTTCGCAGTAGTATTGTTAGTCTATAATTTAGTGTTGTTCTATATCGGCTGGAACGGCTGGAAGTGGATTCAGACCATCATCGGTGATCGGAAAAGAGTAAAATATACATATTGGTTAGTTCTGATTCTATTTGCTTACACTTTTGTGTTCGCCCGCTTCTTGGATGACATTCCGGTGTTAACGTGGCTAGGCGGCATTTGGCTTGGATTATTTTTCTATCTAGTTTTGCTCCTTCCATTTGTTAATCTATTTGTTTTTTTGACCAGGTTTACACGTGTTCCAAAAGAGAAAGCGAAAAAATGGGCAGGTTTTTCTACAATTATTATCATTATTGGGTTATTTGTATTAGGGATTTATAATGCCTTTACACCGGTTGTCAACACCTATCAAATCACCATACCCAAACAGGTCGAAGGGGCTAAATCTATTAATTTTGTTATGGCGTCGGATATGCATTTTAGTGAAATGTCCGGAGCTAGTCATGCCAGGAATCTCGTTCGAGAAATAAATGCCTTGAAACCTGACCTGGTTTTGTTCCCTGGGGATATTATTGATGATGACATTGGCCCGTTCTTGCGGAAGGGGATTCCGGACATTATAAAGGAGATTGAAGCTCCGGTTTATGCTTCTTTTGGAAATCATGATCGTGAGGATCCTGATGTGGACCTTGTGAACATTTTTAATAATAGCGGGATGAAACTTCTTGCTGATGAGGTTACCGTATTGGATAATGGGATTACACTAGTAGGCAGGAAAGACCGTGGGTACCAAGATGTCGTACGCTTAAAGCTTGCGGATTTAATGAAGCACGTCGACAAAACAAAACCGGTCATTTTGCTCGACCATCAGCCATACGATTTGGACATTGCCGTAAAAAATGGCGTAGACCTGATGGTATCTGGCCATACCCATCGTGGACAAATGGCACCTGGCAATCTGGTAACAGACATGCTTTTTGAAAATGATTTTGGCTATCTTAAAAAAGGACAAATGCATTCAATTGTTTCTTCCGGTTATGGATTCTGGGGGACACCCTTAAGAATCGGAACACAGGCGGAAATTGTGCAAATAAAAATAACGTTTAAATAAAAAGAACCAATTTGGGGTCACCTCAGACTCCGAGTTGGTTTTTTGTGTTCGATTTGTAACTATGAAAAGTCATAAGACGCGCACTATGACCACGTGCTTTTTAAAAATATCTGTTTCTATTTCATAGTTTATAATGTAGGCGCATACAATATGTCTATATGCCTATTGCAAGACTAGTTTGATAGTTGTAAGGGGGAGATGGAGTGAATATTAGTGAAATTTTACTAGAGACGGCTCGGGTGTTACCGGAGCATCCAGCCATGATTTTTCGAAATGAGAGCATTACCTACTACGAATTTGCAGAAAGAGTAAGGGAAAAGACCGTGGGGCTTAGAGAACACGGGATTACAAACAGTTCCCATGTCGCCCTGATGATGGCCAATAAGCCCGATTATGCGATTGCTTATTTTTCGCTGCTGGCCATCGGCGCTACGGTCGTACCAATTAACCCCACCTTTAAAGAACAGGAAATTACCTATATTCTTAACGATTCGGATGCCATGGCCATTATTGTGGATGAGGTTGGGGTGGAAGAGATAAAGAAAGCCCGGAATAACTTGTCTTCTGTAAAACACTTCATCTCCTTGCCGCCAACCGATCAATTTACTCCATGGGCTGAGGTCTCTGGCAATCCGGTCCATTTCGCCCTTGAACCAAAAGATCCAATCGACAATGCCCAAATCATCTACACTTCCGGAACGACAGGCAAACCAAAAGGCGCTTTGATTACCCATGGAAACCTGGAGTGGATGAGTAAAACCAGTGCGGACATTCTCGAATTAACGAAGGAGGACCGGGTTCTTGTCGTCCTCCCGCTATTCCATGCCTATGCCAAGCTCCAGGGCTTGCTTCAGTGCGTGTTAAAAGGCTGCACAATTTACCTGGAAGAACGCTTTATCCCTGACCACATACTCCAAAAACTCTCAGACAACAAGATTACCATCTTCCTAGGTGTGCCGACCATGTACACCATGTTTGTTCAATCTCCCAAAATACAAGACTTGGATTTTACCAGTCTGAGAATCGCCGGTTCTGGCGGCGCCAGCCTTCCTTTAGAGATTATCGATAAAGTGAAAGCCGAAATGGGTGTGGAAATCGGTGAAGGCTACGGGCAAACCGAAAGTACCGTGATGATCAGCTGTAATCCAAGCGATATTCCGAAAAAATACGGATCGATCGGTGTACCGCTTCCTGGACTTGAATTAAAAATAGTGGACCCGAATGGACGGGAAGTCCCAGTGGGCGAGGTTGGCGAAATCATCTTCAAGGGTGCCAATGCCATGAAGGGCTATTATAAGAAGGAAATAGAGACAAAGGAAACAATCAAAGACGGCTGGCTCTATACCGGTGACCTTGGGAAGCGGGATGAAGAGGGGTATCTGTACATTGTTGACCGCAAGAAGGATTTGATTATTCGCGGCGGCTACAACGTGTATCCACGGGAAGTCGAAGAAGTTCTTTACACTCATCCTGATGTTGTCGAGTGTGCGGTCGTGGGAGAGGCAGACCCGGTGTTCGGAGAAGAGGTTGCTGCATACGTAGTGACCAAATCACCTAAGACACCTGAAGATATCACCAGCTACTGTAAACGGCAGTTGGCCCATTATAAAGTGCCGAGAAAAGTCTACTTTTTAAAAGAATTGCCAAAAACGACGACCGGGAAAATTCTTAAAACACCTCTTAGAAAAAAATAGGACATGAACCTTGAGAATTCCTCATAGTCAAAATGGACTACGAATAGGAATAGGAAGGAACCGTTCACAGAACAAATAAGGGGGAAAATAAATGAGAGCTGCGCTCTGAGTATGATGGGCTATTAACGTTGATTGCGCAAGGAAAATTGAATCCTCGCTCGCTTGTATCCCGGGAAGTGGCTTTAGATGATGTGAACAGCATCCTAAACGATATGACCCATTACAAAACATATGGATTTAATATCATTACCAAATTCAACTAACTTTTTAAAAATAGCTCTGGCAATCGCCGGGCTATTTATTTTGGCAAATGGCAGGGATATTTGAATGCTTGTTGAAATAAATATCCAAAGAAAGTAAAAAGGGGGCAGTAAAATGATTGCGACTTTGAGATTCCCAAAACGGTCGTATACCGGTTGGGGTTCCATAGAAAAACTGATCAATGAGCTACAGGAGCTAAAGCCTGAAAAAATTCTAATTGTAACGGATGAAACTTTAGTCAAAATCGGTATGGTAGATAGATTTTTATCACCTCTAAATGAAAATTATCAGGTAAGAGTTTATACCGATGTGGAGCCCGAGCCTTCTCTAGCTTGTGCCGAAAAACTAGTTGATTTTACCCGTAACGGCGGATTTGACCTAGTGATCGGCCTTGGCGGCGGCAGCGCTTTGGATTTGGCCAAATTAGCTGCAGTAATCCCCAAGAATGATGGAAATGTAACTGACTATTTAAATCTTACCGGTAAAAGGCAACTTAAGAATCAAGGCGTACCCAAGATTCTGCTCCCGACCACGTCTGGAACAGGCAGCGAAGTAACCGATATCGCTGTTGTTTCACTTGAAGGCACCAAAGATGTTGTCACCCACGACTTTTTACTCGCCGATATCGCCATCGTAGACCCGCAATTAACAGTATCCGTGCCTAAAAGGATCACTGCAGCCACCGGCATTGACGCGTTGACCCATGCGGTGGAAGCCTATCTTTCCATCAACGCCAATGAAGCTACCGATGCTTTGGCCATAAAGGCAGTGGAGTTAATCGGAAGCTCCTTAAAACAAGCTGTGGAAAATGGAGAAAACCAAGAGGCAAGAACAGCGATGAGTTACGGAAGCTATTTGGCAGGATTGGCCTTCTTTAATGCTGGTGTTGCCGGAGTGCATGCGCTGGCATATCCTTTGGGGAGCCAATTTAAGCTTCCGCATGGCGAATCAAATGCTGTGCTGCTTCCTTATGTAATGGATTATATTTCATCCAGTTGTTCTGAAAAATTAACTGCTGTATGCGACATCCTCGGTATGAAGTGGTCGGAGCAGGACTATTTAGAGATCTTTTACAAACTGGTGGAAGATGTGGGCTTGCCAACCACATTAAAGGAATACGGAATTCCTGAGGCGGCGCTAAGCAGCTTAACGGAGGATGCGATTAAGCAAAAGCGGCTCTTGGCACGCAGTCCGAAACCGCTGCATAAAGAGGATATTTATCAAATTTATCAAATGGCCTATAACGGTTTATAAGGGTGAAGTTATGTATTCAACAATAATAGAACCAAGAGTTTCAGAGACAGACGGTGTTGGACATATCAACAATACGACCATTCCGATCTGGTTCGAAGCCGGAAGGAACCCATTATTTAAATTATTTACTCCGGACGATTCGTTTCAAAACTGGAAAATGATTATTTTAAAAATGAATGTGGAATATGTAGCACAAATATATTTCGGAAAAAATGTCGAAATCAGAACATGGGTAAACAAAATCGGAAATAGCAGCCTAGAACTGTACGAGGAAATTCACCAAGAAGGGCGGTTATGTGCAAAAGGGACAGCATTATATGTCAACTTTAATCTCCAAACGCAAAAGTCTGAACGTATCCCAGACCACATCAGACAGGAGCTCCAACAGCACGACTACCGAAATGAATCCGAACAACTGAAAGGGTGAATGGTAATGGCACCTCGCAAATTGAAATTCTGGGGTTGGGGCTATGAAGATGGATTGTCTCCCCAAATTCAGAAACAAGTGGAAGCCGCGATGGCCCATCGGTTTGGCGTTAGTGAATGGCGGACCACACCGCCTCCGACAATGGAAGAAATACCGTTAAATCCAGCACGATTATCCATTCCGCAAACACTCCAACATCTTTGTTCAAACGACCCCTTTGAGAGACTGTCGCATACTTACGGTAAATCCTATCGGGATGTAGTCCGAGCTTTTCGCCGTGACTTCAAAAACGCTCCTGATATCGTAGCGTTTCCCCGTACGGAAGAGGACTTAATAAACATATTGGATTGGTGTAATCAAATAAATGCCGCAGCTATTATTTATGGCGGCGGAACGAGTGTGGTAGGGGGAGTGGAGGCTGTCATTGGGGAGCAATATTCCGGAGCCGTTTCCATCGATTTAAGGAACCTAAATCAGGTGCTCGAAGTGGACGGAATCTCCCGCGCTGCTAAGATTCAAGCGGGAATTCGCGGTCCAGCCATGGAAAGCCAGTTAAAAGAATATGGTCTATCGCTTCGTTTCTTTCCCCAGTCTTTTGAATTTTCTACATTAGGTGGATGGATTGCTACGCGAGCTGGCGGACATTTTGCTACATTACACACCCATATTGATGATTTAGTGGAGTCACTTCGGGTCATTACGCCAAAAGGAGTGGTAGAAACGAGGAGATTGCCTGGTTCCGGTGCAGGTCCAAGTCCAGACCGTTTATTTATAGGTTCGGAAGGAACACTAGGAATTATTACGGAGGCATGGGTACGGCTTCAGGACCGCCCTATTCATCGAACATCAGCTTCGGTACGGTTTCCTGATTTCCAATCTGGTGTAAAGGCGGTTAGAAGACTGAGCCAATCAGGATTGTATCCGTCCAATTGCCGGTTGCTTGACCCAGGCGAAACGGGTGATTCTGGCGCAGGAGACGGGCAATCCGCCGTTTTAATGCTTGGTTTTGAATCACATGACCATCTGTTGGATATTTGGATGATACGAGCCTTGGAGTGCTGCAAAGAATTTGGAGGCACTTATCATCCGGATGCTATAAAAACAAATCAAGACTCATCGATAAGAAGAGAAGGAGCAGCGGAAACTTGGCGAAACGCCTTTATTCAAGCGCCATACTTTCGCGATGTTATGGTAGGTTTAGGTGTGATTGTGGAAACCTTTGAAACAGCTGTTACATGGAACCGATTTGAGGAATTCCATAATGGTGTCATGGAGGCCGCCCAAAAGGCAATCCGGGAAATATCCGGACTGAATGGCTGGGTGACATGCCGAATTACTCACGTGTATCCCGATGGCCCTGCTCCATATTACACCGTAAAAGCACTTGGCAAAAAAGGCAGCGAGCTGGAGCAGTGGGATGAAATCAAGGCGGCTGTGTCGGAAGCTATTATTCATTTAGGTGGAACCATTACGCATCATCATGCGGTAGGACGTGACCACCGCCCATGGTATGACCAGCAGCGGCCACCCTTGTATGCCTCTGCTTTACAGGCAGTCAAACAGACACTGGATCCCAACTATATTTTGAATCCTGGAATCTTGATAGATTAAGAAATCAAAAAGGCAGCCGCTCAAAAACAAAGAGTGCTGCCTTTTTAACTGCTATTTTTTCGTCGAATAATACTTGATTTAATCTTTTTCGGAATCCTTCAGCGTTTCAAATATTGACGCTGTCAAACTATTTGGTCCATGGGCATCAAGGCCTGCCTCCCACAGCATCATCCCGCCGAAACCTTGTTCAATCGCCAATTTGGTTTTCATTTTCATGGTTTTCTCGCCATTATAATGATAGGTCGTGCCGTTAATACTAACGGTATCGTTTCCGGCATTCTCTTCATTTTGGTCGATAATGGCCGCAAAGGAGACCTGCTTAATTTTCGGGTCTTCAGGCTGGGCATATAACGGGACACCCAGGACAAGTTTTTCCCGCGTAATCTGAAGTGTATCAAAGAGATTGCTCCAATAGTTGACAATAGCCTCTGTGTACGGATATGGCGACAAATTCGCGGCATTGTACCCGTCATCCCACTGGCCGTCATAGGCCATGATATTGACATGGTCCACATATTGGAACATGGACGGGTCAAATTGAACAAAGCCAACCTCTGTTAGGGTCACCGCATGGATTTTGGAGTATACCGCAACGGATACCTCTTTATGTTTCGGGTGAAGTTGCTCGCTTAATTCCTTTACAAAAGCAGCCAAATTTTGCGCGTCTGCCTCATTGCGGGGATGTTCAAAATCAACATCAATGCCGTCAAGCTGTTCCCGATCCGCGAAACTAGCAAGCTCATTCACTAGTTTGGAACGAGATGCTGGGTCTGAAATGGCCGTTTTAAAATAATCATAGGATTCACCGCCATTGATATGATACCAGCCGCCAATCGCCAATATCGCTTTGGTGTCATGCTTTTTGGCGTTTGCCACCATTTTCCGCAAGTTGCCTAGGGCAGAATCACCATTAAGCAGCATGCCGCCATCCTTGGTCGGATGGGCAAATGAAAATATCACATGTGTTAATTTATCGTAATCTACCACATTTGGATCACGAAAATCCTGTACATACCCAATCAAAACTTTTGATTGTGATTGATCTATTACCGGTTTTTCTTTTTCTGCAGGTTTGTTAATTGTTTTTGCCGCTTGTTTTATTTTTACAGTATTTGAACTGTTGCCAGAAATTAAAACGCCTGTAAAAATTCCTCCAATAAAGGTAATCAATATTACCGTTGCCAGGAGGAGCTTTCTGTATTTCATCTTCACATTCCTCCCAATCTTGTATTACATTTAAAAGTTTAACAGAAAACGAGATAGGGGAGAGATGGTAAAATTTTGATTGGGGAGCCCTTCCATATTTCTTTTTTATGATTGGTAAATATGGTAAAATTTTAGGATGTTCGGATTATACAAAAAAGGGGTCTAAGGACGCAAATGAATAATAGAGAAGACAGGCGCAGGGAAAAATCGTTAAAAGAACGGAGAAGGCTGAAAACTTGGGTTCGAGTTGCCATTTTTGCCATTGTTGTATTAGCCGTTGGCAGTATTTCGCTGGCATACTTGATGAAGCCGGACAAATCTGAGACAAAGGTTGCAGATAAACAACAAAATAATATTAATCAGGAAAAATCTAAGCCAAAAGCCGAAAAACAGCCGGAACAAAAACAGGAACAAAAACAAGAGCAAAAACCGGAACCGGTCACAGAAACAACAATAAAAATAAGTGCGGCCGGAGATTTCACACTTGGAACAGATGAGACTTTTAACTATAGCGATTCGTTTGTCAATGTGGCAAAAGCAAATGGACTTCCTTATTTTGTAAAGGGCTTGAACAACATCTTTGCCGAAGATGATCTTACCACGGTGAATTTGGAAACAACCTTAACCAATGCGACACAAAAAGCGACCAAAAAATTTCGTTTTAAAGGTGACCCCAGCTATACAAAAATCCTTGAATTGGGTGGAATCGAAGCAGTCAATTTAGCCAATAATCATATTCACGACTATCTTGAGAAAGGCTATACGGATACAATTGATGCCTTGAAAAATCAAGGAATTGGTTATTTCGGCTATGACCATCAGTACATTACCGAGGTAAAAGGAATAAAAATCGGGGCATTGGGCTATGAGGGCTGGCAGGATACACCGCAAATCCGCAATCAAGTATCGCAGGCAATCAAGCATCTGAGAGAACAGGGGGCACAAATTGTCCTGGTCCATTATCATTGGGGAATTGAACGGCAGTATGTACCCAATGCATCGCAAAAATCATTGGCCCGCTTCACCATTGACAGCGGCGCCGATTTGGTCCTAGGTCACCATCCTCACGTCGTCCAGGGAATTGAAGAATACAATGGCAAGTTTATCGTTTACAGCCTTGGCAACTTTATGTTTGGCGGCAACAGAAATCCAAGTGACAAGGATACCTATGTATTCCAGCAAACCTTTCATTTGAAAAATGGAGAACTGACCGATAAGAAAGAAATTGCCGTCGTGCCATTCTCGATTTCGTCCGTTTCAAACAGAAATAACTATCAGCCTAAATTACTATCGGGAGCAGAACGTGATCGGGTGAAGAAGAAAATCATTGAATCCTCCAATAAGATCAATGGCTCAGACTGGCTCGTCTACGACACAACGGAGCAAGTAGTCAAAACAGAGTAATAGTAATAAAGCTGACAAAAAAAAATCTCCCTTACCAATATCATGAACTTAACTTAAGTCAATGAAAGGTTTTAATCCCCTTGTTACTATGAAAGAAAATGAAAACAAGGAAATTTTACCTTTTAAAGATAATTGGAGGGAGTTTTTTATGAAAGCAATAGTTTGTGATAAATATGGTTCACCCGATGTACTTGAATTAAAAGAGGTAAAAAAACCTTTACCAACCGAGAATCAAGTATTAGTAAAAGTTCATACAGCATCCTTGAACTTTGGCAACTTGGTTCTTTTGAAAGGCAAACCTTTCTTAGCCCGCTTTGCCTTCGGACTAACGAGACCAAAATACTCCATACCAGGCGGTGACATAGCTGGCACAGTTGAAGCTGTTGGCAAAGACGTTAAGCTATTTCGAGTAGGTGATGAAGTATTTGGCGACCTCTCTGGTTGTGGCTGGGGCGGTTTTGCTGAATATGCAGCTGTTCCCGAACATGCTATAGCCTTAAAACCAACCAATATCTCCTTCGAGGAAGCGGCTGGAACACCTATGGCAGGTGTAACTGCCTTACAGGGATTACGTGATAATGGTAAAATTAAATCGGGACAAAAGGTATTAATTTATGGGGCATCTGGCGGTGTCGGCACTTTCGCGGTACAAATTGCCAAATCATTTGGCGCTGATGTAACAGCTGTATGTAGTTCAAGAAATTTAGAGATCATGCGTTCACTTGGAGCCCACCATATCATTGATTATACAAAAGAGGGTTTCACCCTAGATGAAGAACGTTACGATTTGATTCTTGGTGTGAACGGTTCTAATTCCATTTCAGCTTATAAACGGGCACTAAAACCAAATGGGCATTTTGTCCACGTTGGAGGTTCCGAATCCCAATTTTTTCAAACATTATTTTTCGGCCCCTTTATTTCGATGACTGGAGGCAAGAAAATAAGTAACCTGTTACAGAGAGCAAACCAACAAGACTTAAATCATATAAAAGAATTACTTGAGACTGGCAAAGTAAAACCAATAATTGATAAACGGTATACGTTAAATGAAATAACGGAAGCATTCAACTATTTTCAAGATGGTCACGCTCAAGGCAAAGTAATCATTACTGTATAATATTAAACTGATATTAACCCCAGAGCAATGCGATTTCATTTGCAAAACGCATTGCTTTTTTACATGTTTTTATAGTTGTGGATACTCCAAAAGACAACGGCTTTTCCTGTTATGTTAGCTTCTTTATTTTTTTTAAAAAACTTATTCCGAGCTGCAAATACACCTAAAGTAGTATTGCCCCAATATTCTGAAGACTATATAGTTGTTAGTAAGTATTCACTTACCAGAAAGAATGTGATATTGGTGCAGACGCAAATCAGTACAAAAAAGAAAATCATACAGGAGGCGCGAAAGTTATTTGCGGAACGAGGCTATAGTGCCACTACCACAGCTGAAATTGCCAGGAGGGTCGGGGTCTCGGAAGCAGCCCTGTATAAGCATTTTAAAAGCAAAAAAGAGATGATTTTGGCCTGCCTGACACCGACAGACTATGTCAAAGTCGAAATCAATCCAGAAAACCTCTCGGAATCTATTCGAACTCTGATCAAAGCAAGGGTGAATCTAATTCGCAGCAACCTCGACAGCTTTAATATTCTTTACCGGGAATCACCGAACCATCCGGAGATTGCCAAAATGTTCTTGGAGCAAATTTATACCCAGGACAACAGCATGGAAGAGCTGATGAAAACAACACAAGAAGACATCCCCCCAGTCCAATCACTTCTATATGAACTCGGAATCACTAGTGCCATATGGTCGATCCTTAACTTTGAAAAACTCCAAGAACAATTAATCCCGGAAAAATTGCCGCTTGAGCATATGGCAGATGAAATGGCCGATATCCTGCTATATGGCATTTTAGGAAAAAAGGAGGAGTGATGATTGGATGGAAAAGAATATACCGATTCCCCAGCCGAAAACCTTTGGGCCGCTTGGAAATATTCCATTAATTGATAAAGATGCCCCAACCCTGTCCTTCTGGAATATGGCCGATGAGTACGGACCGATATTTCGCTTTGAAGCTTTTGGCTTTAAGATGTATTTCGTTTCAGGACATGAACTGGCAGCAGAAGTTTGTGATGAATCCCGGTTTGACAAAAGCCTTTCCGGCGGTTTATATTTTCTCCGCGCTCTGGGTGGAGACGGCCTTTTTACCAGCAAGACGAAAGAACCAAACTGGCAGAAGGCCCACAATATCCTAATGCCGGCTTTTAGCCAGCAGGCAATGAAAGGGTACCACGATATGATGGTTGATATTGCCGGGCAGCTTATTCAAAAATGGGCGAGGTTAAATCCTAATGAAAGTATTGCCGTCGCCGATGACATGACAAGGTTGACGCTGGATACGATTGGAATTTGCGGCTTTAACTATCGATTTAACAGCTTTTATCGCGAAAAACATGACCCATTCATCATCAGCATGGTAAGGGCCCTCGATGAAGCAATGCATCAGGCGACAAGGCTCCCGATCCAAACGAAGATGATGCTGATAACGAAACGGCAGTTTGAACGAGACATAAAATCAATGTTCTCGCTGGTAGACAAAATCATCGCGGAACGAAAAGAACGAGGTGACCAAGGAGAGACGGATCTACTGGCGCGAATGCTGAACGTCAAGGATCCCCATACCGGCGAAAGGCTTGATGATGAAAATATCCGTTTCCAAATCATCACCTTCCTGATTGCTGGGCATGAAACGACAAGCGGATTATTGTCGTTTGCGCTTTTTCTTCTGTTGAAGCACCCGGAAGTCCTCAAGAAGGCCCGTGAAGAGGTGGATCAGGTGATAACCACATCAGTTCCATCGTATCAGCAAGTCTTGGATTTAAAATATATTCGAATGATATTGCACGAGGCCTTAAGGTTATACCCGACAGCGCCGCAGTTTACTCTTTTTGCAAAGGAAGACACGGTAATCGGCGGCAAATACCGAATTAAAAAATATGATAGTGTCTCGGTCCTCCTGCCAAAGCTTCACCGCGACAAAACCGCTTGGGGCAAGGATGCAGAAGAGTTCCGTCCCGAACGGTTTGAAGATATGACTAAAATTCCGGCGGACGCCTATAAGCCATTCGGAAATGGCCAGCGAGCCTGTATCGGCATGCAGTTTGCGCTGCATGAGGCGACATTGGTTCTCGGAATGATTCTTCAACATTTTGAATTGATTGATCATATGAACTACCAGTTGAAAATCAAGCAAACCTTGACGTTAAAGCCGGACAATTTCCAAATCCGTGTCAAGCAGCGCGAAAGAAAAATGGCATTGACGATTGATGCCAAGCCAAAGGTTTCAAGAAATAAGGGGAAGACCACTCCTCAAATTTCTCTTACTGGGGTCAATAATCGGCCGCTGCTCGTCTTATATGGTTCCAATATGGGCACGGCAGAGCGGATTGCCCACGAACTGGCCGACAGTGCCCGACTGCATGGCATTACGAGCGAGGCAGTGCCGCTCAATGACCGGATTGGCCATTTGCCGACTGAAGGCGCTGTTATCATCATCACATCTTCCTATAACGGGAAGCCGCCCCGGAACGCACGCCAATTTGTCCAATGGCTGGAAAGGCTGGATAATGGCAATTTAACTGATGTGAATTACGCGGTGTTTGGCTGCGGGGACCGCAATTGGGCCAATACCTATCAGGACGTTCCAAGATTGATTGATCAATTGCTGGCACAGAAGGGGGCCACACGGTTTTCACGCCGCGGCGAGGGCGATGCAAGCGATGATTTTGAAAAGCAGTTTGAGGATTGGAAAAACCGGATGCTGGCCGATGCCTTTAAAACTTTTGGCATCAGTGTCAATAAAACGTCAGTGAAAGAGGGACCTTCCTTGGGGATTCAGTTTGTTGGTGCCATCAATGGATCAACGCTGGCAAACAAGTACGATGCTGTACATGCTGCCGTTTTGGAAATTATCGACTTCGGAAACGGCATTAAAGAGCTGGAGATGGCTCTTCCAGAAGGTGTGGCTTATCACCTTGGTGATTCATTAGGTGTATTCCCATGGAACAGTCCTAAGGAGGTGAATCGTATTCTCAAGCGTTTCGGGTTGGACGCAAGAGAATATGTCATTTTAACTGCAAGCGGACATAGCACCGCGCATCTTCCGTTGGACCGTCCGGTAAGCCTTTTTGACCTGCTGAGCCAGAATGTGGAGCTGCGCGAACCGTCAACAAGAGCACAAATCCGGGAATTGGCGGCATTCACTGTATGCCCGCCGCATAAGCGGGAGCTGGAAACCCTGCTTGTTGAGGGTGTCTATGAACAGGAAGTTTTGCAAAAGGTGCTGACAATGGTCGACCTCCTGGATAAATATGAAGCGTGTGAGCTACCGTTTGAACGATTTGTGGAGCTATTGCCATCGCTAAAACCGAAATATTATCCAATTACCGAATGTGTTAACCAGCAGGTCAAGGTAAGATTGGAGGGAGAAGATTACTTGGCTAAACGAAAGCCGGGAGAGGAAGTCGTCATTTTTGTTCGACACGAAAATAGTTAAAGTAGAAAAGGTCCTTGAGTCTGTAACGATTCAAGGACCTTTTCATTTACTTGAGGAACATTTTGATTATTTTCAGTCCGTTTTTTACATTCGGATAGCGGAACGGGAGATCGAATAAAGTGGTTTGTTTCAGGACGCTTTTTTTATGGGAAAAGGTATCAAAGCTGCCTTTACCGTGATAGGAACCAATCCCGCTCGGTCCGACCCCGCCAAACGGCAGATGCGGGGAGACAAAGTGATAGACGGTATCATTCACGCAACCGCCGCCAAAGGAGACATTGCCAAGAACCTCCTGCTGCACCTCATTATGTTCCGAAAAAATATAAAGTGCCAATGGTTTCGGATGGTTGTGAATACCCTTTAGCACCTCATCGAGACTTTCATATTCCATCACTGGCAATATTGGACCAAAAATTTCATCCTCCATAATCGGATCGCTCCAGGTAATACCGGTTAAAACAGTTGGTTCGATGGCCAGAGTCTGGGCGTCAGTTTTTCCGCCGCAGTACACCTCACCATTATTTAGGAAGGATTGAAGCCGATTGAAATGGCGTTCGCTTACGATATGAGTATAATTTGGATTATTTAACGGTTCAGCTCCGTATAACTCTTTAATCGCGTCTTTAAATAGGCTTAAAAATTCTTCTTTAATGCCCTTATGCAAATATAGATAATCCGGTGCGATACAGGTTTGTCCGGCATTGGTGAATTTGCCCCAAGCAATTCGCTTCGCTGCCAATTTAATATTGGCATCATGGTGAACAATACAAGGGCTTTTGCCGCCCAGTTCCAACGTGACAGGAGTCAGATTTTTGGCAGCTGCCTCCATAATCACTCGGCCAACCGGAACACTGCCGGTAAAGAAGATGTAATCAAATTTCTCCTTAAGCAGGGCCTGACTTGTCTCAACTGCACCTTCCACAACAGCGATATACTTTTCAGGATAAAGGCCTTTGATTAGCTCCGCCAACAGAGCAGAGGTATTCGGCGTTAGTTCCGATGGCTTTATGACTGCCGTGTTACCGGCTGCAATCGCCCCGATTAGTGGAGCAATCGCCAATTGAAACGGATAATTCCACGGTGCGATGATTAATGACACGCCATAGGGCTCGGAGTATATATAACTGGCCGAACCAATATGAGTCACCGGTGTTTTCACCTTCTGCGGTTTGACCCATGATAGCAGATGTTTCATCGTAAAACTTAACTCAGCGAGGACAAATCCGATTTCCGCGGTATAGGCATCAAAATCGGATTTGTTTAAATCAGACTTTAATGCGTTCATTAGTTTCTTTTCATTGGCTTGAATCGCAGATTTTAGCTTTTTTAAGGCTTCCAGCCGAAAGGCAAGTTCCTTCGGTTTACCGGTTTTAAAAAATGCCTTTTGGTTTTCCACAAGATAGCTGTAATTGTCCAAGCTGTCACCTTCCCTTAAGGTGTAGGCATTATTTGTGATCATCATACCGTGTCTACTCCTTTATCATATGATAAAGCTTTAATAAATCGTCTTTACATAATATTTTCGGAACAGGGTAAAGCGGGTTCGCTTCTTTTAAAGCCCGTTCGACCATAAGCGGGATATCGCTATCGACAATTCCACTCACCTTTTCAGGAATGTTCATTTTTTTATTTAATTGTTTCACTGCCTTAATGAATTTCTTGGCCTTCAATTCCTCAGTATACGACGGCACACCCAACCCAACTACATCTGCGAGCTCCGCCAATGGCTTATGGACGGATTCGCCGTAGTATTCCAGCACATAAGGGAGGATAATCGCATTTGCCAGTCCGTGCGGAACCGAGTAAAAGCCGCCGAGGGTATGGGCAATCGCATGGACATATCCGACATAGGCACGAGTGAATGCCATACCAGCCAAGTAGGCAGCCCGCTGCATATTCGTCCGGGCGGTAACATTTGTGCCGTTTTCATAGCATTCATATAAATTATCGAAAGTTAACTTAACCGCCTCAATGCTCCAGCGGGTGGTACTTTTTGTGTTACTTTTGCCAATATAGGCCTCAACCGCATGTGTCAGGGCGTCAATACCGGTAGCCGCGGTAATGTGCGGCGGCAGCCCTATCGTTAGCAGCGGATCCAGCACTGCGTAGTGGGGGATGAGGGAGGTGTCCATGATCGCATATTTTTCATGTGTCTGGCTATTGGAGACGACGGCAGCCAAAGTCGCTTCACTTCCAGTTCCGGCAGTTGTTGGAATAGCAAATAAAGGCGGTATACTCTTTAAAACCTTTAACACACCTTTCATTTTTGGGATACTCTTGTTGGGCTTGGCGGCCCTGGCCCCCACACCTTTGGCACAATCCATCGGCGATCCGCCGCCAAAGGCGACAATCCCTTGACATTGGTTGGCTTTATACATTTGATAGGCTTCCTCTATATTATCTATAGTAGGATTGGGAACGGTTTTATCATACACGAAAAACTTGATTCCTTCCGCTTTTAACCCTTCCAAGAAATCATCCATGAGGCCGATGGAGGTAATGCCCTGATCGGTTACAATTAAAACGCTTTCAAGATTCTTAGTTTTAATAAGCTTTGGCAGTTTCGCCAAGCTGTTTTCACCCTGGAGCAACACAGGTTCGCGCCACGGGAGGACGTAGGAGGCCATCTTCATTGTTCCTTGGTAGGTCCTGCAATACAACTCGTACATACCATTACCTCACTTTATTTATAGTTTTAAAAAATACCCAAAAGACCAAAAAATGTATATAACTTATATACCTTACTTAACAGGAGAACGTCAAGAGAATATTTGTAAAATAGTAAAAGTTTTGAAAAATACTCCAATGGTAGTAACGCTTTTACACTAGCACTGAAATCAAAAAGCCAACCAATCGGTTGGCTTCTTAACAATATTCTATTAACTCGATTAATAGCTGCATTTCATCCGAATTCAGTTGGTTAACATTATTGAAAAATTGCTGGATCAGCTGGATCATTTCCGGGCTTAAATCATCGCTCACAGACTGTATAATCATCCCAACAACGGCGCCGACAAAGACGGTAAGCTGGATTTTAGGTTCTTTTGAAGCATTGATCACGTTGACCGTCAAACTTTTCACTTGTTTCCCCAGACTATTCAAATACAATAGCAAGATGCTTAAAAAGTAAGCACAAAACTCAAGTTTAACCTCGACATCCTTCATTAGATGAATGGTTTGATTAATAGCTTCGCGCAGCGGTAGGTTTTGTGGATTTTCAACTGCCTTAATAACCTGGTTATGTATGTTGTTCCATTCTTCAAGATTGGAGATTTCCCGCCGCTCTTTTTGAAAGAAAGTTTCAGCCAATTCGGTGGGGGAGAATACCACCATTGACCGGCCTGCTTCATTTTCATTCATCGAATACGTTCGTTTTACCAATCCTTGGTTTTCCAATTCTTTTAATACGTCATATGCTGTCCATTTGCTGACCCCGATTGCTTTGGCAACCTCGGAATAATGAACAGGAAGGCTGGTTTTATTATATTGACGATAAATATGATCTAAAAACTCCCGTCTTCTTTTGGTTATCGACACAGAGCTCTCACCTCCGAGATTTAAATGAATTTTTTTAAAATTATTATATCATGAATAACCTTTTAAGGTGCCTTGACATTTTTATAAAAAGTAGTATAGTTAATAAATTGTTAAGGCTTTGTAAAGACATTGCCTTGATTTGTTCATAGTTTGTTCATATCTTAATGCTAAACTAAAAAACATGCTAATTTAATTCTAGTTTAATATATAGATAGATAGCATTACTTGCTAGAAGGATGGTGTAAAATATGAATACCTTACGACGAGTGAGTCAACGTATTTTCAATAAATATATTGGCTTTTTCTTTTTCGCCGTATTGCTGTTATGGCTGAAAACTTACTTTGCTCAATTAACGCAATTTGACTTGGGGATTGAAAACCCGCTGCAAAAAATCTTGTTGTTTATTAACCCTTTAGGTTCGGCCCTAATCTTTCTCGGTTTTTCTTCCTTATTTAAAGGGAGAAAGAAATACATTTGGCTGATTGTGTTAGATTTTCTATTATCTTTCCTTTTATATGCCAATATTTTGTATTACCGATTCTTTAATGATTTCATCACATTGCCGACTTTGACTCAAACACAAAACTTCGGCGATGTCAGCGGCAGTATAATAACATTAATGAAGCCATATGATTTCCTGTTCTTTGTTGATACGCTGCTGTTAATTGCCTTGCTTGTTTTCCGCGTTGTAAAAATCGAGGCAAAAAACATGAGCCGTCCAAAAGTGGCTGCGTTATTCTCGATGTCACTGGCGATTTCATGTTTAAATCTTTCGTTAGCAGAAACAGATCGGCCACAGTTATTGACACGTGGATTTGACCGCAACTACATTGTGAAATATTTGGGCATGTATAACTATCAAATTTACGATGCAGTAAAAAGCACGAAAGCATCGGCACAGCGCGTTATGGCTGATAGCGATGATATAACAGAAGTCCAGAACTTCACTACGTCTAACTATGCCGCGCCGAACCCGAAATATTTTGGTGCTGCGAAAGGCATGAACGTGATTTATTTGCATCTTGAATCAATGCAGAACTTCCTGATCAACTACACATTGCATGGGGAAGAGGTAACACCGTTTTTAAACTCGTTGACAAGAGATTCAAATACGATGTATTTTGACAATTTCTTCCATCAAACAGCACAAGGGAAAACAGCTGACGCTGAATTCATCCTTGAAAACTCATTATACGGATTGCCGCAGGGTGCCGCTTTTACAACAAAAGGTATGAACACGTACCAGGCAGCGCCGGCAATTTTAGGCCAGCAAGGCTATACATCTGCTGTGTTCCACGGAAACTCCGGGAGCTTCTGGAACCGGAACGAGATTTATAAATCATTGGGCTTCAACCATTTCTTTGATGATAAATTTTATGATTTAGATCCAAACAGCCTGGCTGAATATGGATTAATGGATAAACCGTTCTATCAACAATCATATAAGCTGTTGGAAACATTGCCGCAGCCGTTCTATACAAAATTTATCCCGGTTTCAAATCACTTCCCGTATACCATGAATCAAGAGGAAGCAACGATTGCTCCACACACAACAGGGGATAAATCGGTTGATAACTATTTCCAAACGGCCAGATATGCGGACGAGGCGTTAAAGGAATTCTTTGATTACTTGAAGCAAACCGGTTTATATGATAACTCGATTATTATTATGTACGGTGACCATTACGGAATATCCGAAAATCATAATAAAGCGATGGCACAGGTACTTGGAAAAGAAATTACACCGTTTGAAAGTGCCGGCTTACAGCGCGTGCCATTTTTCATCCGTGTCCCTGGCATGGAAGGTGGAATTAATCACGAATATGGCGGACAAATTGACGTCCTGCCGACACTACTACACCTTTTGGGGATTGAATCAAAAGAGTATATCCAATTCGGCACAGACCTATTATCGGAACAGCATGACGAGGTCGTCCCATTCCGAAATGGCAATTTTGTCAGCCCGACGATTACTTCCGTTGGCGGCAAATTCTATGACTCCGTTACAGGTATGGAATTAGAACAAGATCAACTGGAGGAGGCCAAGCAATTCGCCGAATCAGTTGAGAATAAATTGGCGCTTTCCGATAAAGTGGTAAACGGAGACTTATTGCGCTTCTATACACCTGACGGCTTCACACCAGTGGACCGTAAGAAGTTTGACTATAACAAGGTTATTGGAGAAACTTCAAAAGATAAGTAATACACAGCTGCCTGAGGAAATTCCTCGGCAGCTTTTTTATGTTTATAAAGAGGAAAATTATGGTAAAAATAACAGCCTCTTTTTACCCGTTGCGTTCGAAAATCTAGGCTGACGGGAAAATAACAGCCCCCACTTGTAAAATCACGTTTACAGGACAAATGATGCTCTAATGTCTTAATGACAAAAAGAAAGAGTAGCTCTTTAAAAACGAGTTACTCTTTCGCTTTTTCAAAATCAATATGGGAATTGGCTGGAGTAATTGCTAAACTGCTTATGCGCTTGGTCAATTTTTTGTTGTTCAGCAGCCTCAAGCTTATACCAGCCGTTCTGGAACATAAGCTCAAATAACTCCCGCGTGCTTTGATGCGTTTCGTTCAACATCTGTAACAGGTCTCCATGAAGCTGATTGTAACTTGCTTCCCGAACGGCAATATTCAAACTGTCGGTTAGATACTTACAAGTGCTCAAACCATCATTCAGAAAGTCTCGGTCATTCATCTCAGAAGTTTTCACTTTAGGTAATTGACCGGTCTGAGGATTCGCAATTTTATTTTGACTTTGCGCTTGCTGCTGGTTTTGCTGATTTTGCATGCTCGTTACCTCCATTTCCATCAATTAATGGGTTTGTTGCTGGGTGTTAGGCATGTTGGCTAACACGGAATTGTTATCAACCTGCAGGTGATTCAAAAGGCGATTGTAGTGGTCCTGATGCATTTTGCCTACTTTATCTAGTGCTTGCTTAATCTGTTGGTTCTCGGCGTGCTCAGCCATAAAATGAAACTTCTTAAACGCCATCAATTCCCATGACATCGCATCTTTCAGATACATCAAATCCTTTGTTGTTACAGCAGGTGGGGGAGTAGTCATTGGTGCTTGATTCATTTGCATAGGGAAACTCCTTTCGTATTTGAATTCAATCAACATTAGATTGAACAAAACGGGGTCTTTATATGTGAGAAAATAAGGGAGGAACAAAAAAATTCACCCTAACGTTAATAAGGTGAACTTTCAATAATTTATAATGTTTTTGCATACTCTTGAACCATCTCAACTGTCACATTCTTCCGAAGTGATACGATACGGAGATTTATTCTATTCATTCTATCGGTTACTTCATTGATTTTATTAGTGGTAAACGGTTTGCCTTGTTTACATAATTGGACAGCTTCTTCGATATACAATTCACGTTGCTGATCAAGAGCCAAAAACTCGTGATACAATTTATTCTGGTTAGCTGCATGGTTAATTAGATCTTTATGTACACTCATGAAAAAACACTCCTCGAAGTATGGACGATATTTAATAATCATATCACAATATTTGAAGAAAAGTGAAAAATATCAAAACTCCATGAAATGCTGATAAGTAACGGATTGAAAATTTAGAATATTCATGTTAATCTTTTACCTAGAGATTATTTTTAGATTCTTTTTATTTTTTTAAAATATTAAGCGCTTTCAATACCTAGAACACAAAATCAGCTAACTGCGTCAGCCTCAAGTGTTCTAATATTTTCATATAGGGGGATTCAAATGGATGTAAGTGGAATTTTAAAGGTAGTTGCCGAAAGTAAGCTTGTTTATCCAAGCGAAAAAAAACAATCTAACACCTCAATTGGAAGCAGTGAAGCATTTCAAGAACTTCTTCAGAAATCCCAGCAAAATCCCGAAGCTTTTTGGAACGATGTAGCGAAAGAATTATTCTGGTACGAGCCTTGGCAAAAAACAATAAGTGGAAGCCTACCTGATTTTCGTTTCTTCGAAGGCGGTATTAGCAACCCTTGCATAAACTTACTGGACCGTCATGTGGAAAACGGTGCAGGAAACCGGACTGCTCTTATTTGGGAGGGAGAAAACGGGGACACGAAATTTTTTACATATAATATGCTGCTCGCTGAAGTGAATCGTTTTTCCAATGTTCTCCGCTCCTTTGGCGTGAAAAAAGGGGACTGTGTGGCGATTTTCCTCCCGAATTTGGCCGAGGCGATTATTGCTGTGCTCGCCTGCTTCCGGATTGGGGCTATTTACAATACCGTCTTTTCGGGGTATTCCGAAAAGTCTTTGAAGGACCGTCTTGTCAGCTTTGAGCCAAAGATTATTGTGACGACCGACGCTACGACAAGGCGGGGCAACAAGATTTTCTTGAAGGAAAAAGTGGATCAGGTCATTCCAGATATTCCATCCATTGAAGCGGTCATTGTCGTAAATCGCCTTAATACAGAAGTCAAAATGACGGCAGGACGTGATTTCTGGTGGGAGGACCTGACAAGAACGGCAAGTATCGTTTGTGAACCGGAGAAGCTCGAGGCCAACGATTATGGAATTGTCTTTTATACAAGCGGCACAACCGGAAAGCCAAAGGGTGTTGTTCATTCAGGAATGGCCTTTGTCATCCAAAATTACATCTACAGCAAATATCATATGGACCATCACGATGAAGATGTTTTCTGGTGTACGGCCGATATTGGCTGGCTGACGATGCATATTTGGGGCATTGCCGGCGCACTTGCAAATGGTGTTACCACGGTCGTATATGAAGGAGCCATTGATTTTCCATCCAAGGATAGATTTTATCGGATGATTGAAAAATACCGGGTCAATAAATTATTTACAGCCCCAACGGCACTCAGGATGTTAAAGAGTCTGGGAGAAAAGTCAGTGGCTCAATTTGATTTATCATGCCTGGATGTCATCTCCCTTGTTGGTGAGCCCTTTGATCCGGATTCATGGCAGTGGACCTATGAAGTGTTAGGGAAGAAAAGGATATGTGTCAATAATACATGGGGCCAAACAGAAACAGCCGGCTGTCCTATTGCAGGAGCTGCGTGGTTAACACCAATGAAGCCAGGATCAGCTGGAATGCAATTTTTAGGTGCGGATATTGCTGTAGTGGATGAAGAGGGCAAACCAGTTAAACCGGGTACATTAGGAAACCTCATTATCAGGAAGCCATTCCCGATGCTTTGCCGTACGCTTTGGAAGGAACCTGAACGCTATCTTTTCTCTTATTTTAGCCAGGTGGAAGGAAGCTATTTTGCCAGTGATTTAGCCCTGATTGATGAGGATGGCTATGTATGGGTCGTTGGCCGTTCCGATGATGCCTTCAATGTAGCCGGGCATCGCTTAAGTACCATGGAAATCGAAAGTGCAGTGCTTGAATGTGATGGAGTTGCCGAGGCCGCTGTCATTGGAGTTCCGGATGAAATCAAAGGAGAGGTACCGCTCGTATTTGCCAGGGTAAATGACCTTTCCCAAGGGACAGATGCTTTAAAAGAGAAAATAAATGGGCGTATTATGGAGCAAATCGGAAAAATTGCTCTGCCAAAAGCGATTATTTTCACAGATGCACTCCCTAAAACAGTCTCCGGAAAAATTATGCGCCGTTTATTAAAGGAAATCTTCGTATCAGGAAAAGTTTCAGGTGACATTACCGGGCTTGAAGATCCAGCAACTGTAGCACAAGTTCAAAGTATTATCCATGAAAGGTCCATATTGAAGAATTAGTAGCTTGTGGGCCCTTTTGATGTTGATTCATGGATTCGTTAATATAAAAGATTTACCTAATTCATTGGCTACATGGAAGGTAATTTAAGTGTATGAATGATTTGAAATCTCACCTGTTTATCCTTAGATAAAACAAGATCATCTTATGTTAAAAAGGACTAACCTTGAATAGTTAGTTCTTTTTAACATCCTTTTAATAAATTGTTTAAAACTAAAGTGGTATTTGATATCGTAATGGACCATAACCATAAAAATGCTTTGAAAACTGCGCGTTTTGTGAAAAAATTTTCGGAACAGTAGGGACTCTGTTTGTAAAAACAAAAAACACCACATTAAATCTAAATGTTTTGAAAATTCAGTTGACTTTTAAGGGATAAATAGTATATATTGTAAAAAAATACACGGGGATGTAAGAAAAGGAAGTGATTATATGATTAAAAGTGTTAACAGTTTACATTCGACACTTTTTGAAGGGAAGATTGTTTTGGTTACAGGTGCTGCTCATGGTATTGGAAAAGGCATTTGCAAGGCATTCATTCAACATGGAGCAACTGTAATTGGGACAGATATTTTGGAGGATAGACTTCAAGAAGCAAAAAGTGAAATAAGTGATTTGAATGAAAAGCAAAATGTTTTTTATACATACACATGCGATATTACGGACGAATCGAGAGTGACGGATCTGGTCAAAACCGTCATCCAACAGTTCCAACGAATAGATATATTGGTTAACAATGCTGGAGGTGTATGCGGTCAGGTACATCAACCTGTAGAACAAGTTTCAGCTGAAGAGTGGAGAAAAATATTCTCCGTAAATCTCGACGGGGCATTTTTTACGACAAAAGCGGTAGCCCCATTTATGAAAGATCAGAAATACGGAAGAATCATTAATATTTCTAGCGGTGCCGGAAGAAGTACCAGCCTGACGGGTATACAGGCCTATGCAAGCGCCAAGGCCGGACAAATTGGATTTTCCCGTCAAATGGCCCAAGAACTTGGACCTTACGGAATTACCGTCAATAATGTGGCACCTGGTTTTGTTCTATCAAATCCATCCACTGAGAAACAGTGGAGAGCTATGACCCAAGAACAGCAGACAGCATTAATCCAATCCATCTCCTTAAAAAGATTAGGAAAACCAGAGGATATTGCAAATCCCGTTTTATTTTTTGCATCGGATTTTGCCAGTTATGTAAGCGGGCAAACCATATCGGCTGATGGAGGACAACAACTATTTTAGGGGGACCTTATGAATATTACGATAATAGGTTCAGGAGCAATTGGTGGGGTACTGGGAGCTTATCTCGTTAAAGCGGGAAACCAAGTCACGTTTTGCGACATTGATTCTGACCATGTAAAGGCTATGAACAAACTGGGGCTTACAATTGAAGGGCCAGATGAAACATTTACCGTTCCATGTCATGCCTTCACACCCCAAGAGTTGATAGAAAATAAGCCACGATTTGACACTATTTTTTTATGTGTAAAAGCACAGCATACAGAAATGGCATTGTCCCCATTTCTTGACTTCATTAATGAACATACAAAGGTAGTTTCAATTCAAAACGGACTTTGTGAAAACATTATTGCTTCAATGATAGGCAAGGAAAAAACAATTGGCTGCTTCGTTAATTTCTCCGCAGATTATTTGGCACCAGGAAGAATCCTTTATGGTGGAACTGCAGCCTTATTTGTTGGCGAACTGGACTATTCCATTAGTGAGAGAGTACTAGAGTTACAGAAGGTCCTTCAAGCCTGGGGGCCAGCTCAAGTAACTGATAACATCTGGGGTTATTTATGGAGTAAAATGGCTTATGCCGGGTTGCTATATGCTACTGCGCTGGTAGATGAAACAATGGCAACAGTCGTTCGAAATAGGGAATATAGAGAAACGTTAATGGAATTGTGTTCAGAGATCCTGGAGGTTGCCGAAAAAGAAAGTGTAACCACAATCGCTTTTGATGATTGGGATCCATCCTTAGTATATCCAAGAGAAACCCGCAAAAGCGAACTTTTGGACGATCAGCTTGAAAAACTGGCTGTCAGGATGGCGACAAACAAAAAGACAAAAAGCGGAATCTGGAGAGATTTGGCCGTCAGGAAGAGAAAAACGGAGATTGATTCACAGCTAGTACCAATTGTGGAAATTGGGGCAAAACACAATGTATCAATGCCTTTAACAACCTTATTAATTTCATTAATAAAAGAGCTAGAAGCCCAGTCAATCAAAATGGACTGGGATAACCTAAATAAATTGAAATATGTATATATTCATGATATATAACGTATTTTTACATTTCGGGGGAGATGAATATGTGGCAGTTTGGTAATCTCAGCGCAAATAAAGGCGAAAAAGTTAAAGGTTATTTAACATTTGATTTGATTGAGGAAAAGCTCCCTGTCTTTTTAATTCACGGGGAAAAGGAAGGTCCTACCGTCCTAATATTTGGAGGTATTCACGGCTGCGAATATACTTCAATTGATGCGGCTCTTGAATTGGGAAAAAGTATCGATCCAAAAGAGATAAACGGAAAGATTGCGGTCATTCCGATTGCAAACCCTGCCTCCTTCTATGCGAGAAGCATTTATGTTCACCCTGAGGACAAAAAGAATCTTAACCGGTCTTTTCCGGGAAAACCAGATGGTACTGCTGCTGAAAAATTAGCTTACTGTCTTAACGAAACAGCCATCAAAGCTACAGATTATCTTATCGACCTTCATGGTGGTGATATGATAGAAGCCCTCGTTCCTTTTAGCATCTATCAAGTGACGGATGATAGTGAATTGACACACCAATCGAAACAACTTGCCTCCCTTTTTGGTATTGAGTATGTGGTTGGGTCAACTGGACAAGTAAATGGTTCAACTTACGGCACCGCCGCCAAACAAGGAAAAGTTGCGGCAATTGTTGAAGCTGGACAACAGGGAATCTTGGATAAAAGCAAATCTCTGCTCTTACAGAAAGGGACAAAAAATGCTTTATGTTCCATTGGAGTATTAAATGGAAAAACAGTAAGCAATCCTACACAGCAACTACAAACATTTGACTGGACTTTTGCTGACAGCGCTGGGTTGTGGTACCCAGTGGTGTCGATTGGTGAAATGGTTGAAGAAGACCAGTTGATAGGCAAAATTACTGATGAATTTGGTGAAACGATAAAAGAATATTACGCATCCGTTTCTGGGGTAGTGTTATTTTTGGTTACTTCGTTAGCCATAAACAAGAAAGATCCACTCTTGGCTATAGGTGATTAATGATGAAACAATGGTACCAACTTACCATAAAGGAAACAGCGGAACTTTACAGAAGAAAGGGACTTTCTCCTGTGGAAGTGGTCCAAGATATTCTCCGTACCCTTTAGGACGTGGAACCATAGCTAAATGCATTTATTATCGTAACAAAACAGGCGGTACTGCCAAATGGAAGGAAGCAGGAAAAATGTCTATAATCCTTAACTATTTGAAGAAACAGCATAACGCTATTACGGAAACTTTGTTAACCCTTACCAAAGCTGAGTCACCTTCAAACAAGAAGACTTTGACAGATAGGTGCGGAGAAATTTTAAAACATGAATTTGATCGTTTAATTGGCGGTTCTGTCGAACAAATTGAACAAACGGAAGTTGGCAATCAATATAAATTTACCTACGGAAAAGGAAATGATTCTGACCAAATTCTTGTTATCGGCCATATGGATACTGTATGGGATGAAGGGGCTCTTCCAATCAAACGGGAAGGTGACATCCTTTACGGGCCCGGAGTCTTTGATATGAAGGGCGGACTAACTGTTACACTTTGGGCGATGAAAGCTTTAAAAGAAACGGGCGCCTCTCTAAAAAGAAAAATAACCTTCTTGGTTACAACCGATGAAGAGATTGGCAGCGAATATTCCAGAGATATCATCATGAGAGAGGCGGAAAAAAGTTTCGTTGTGTTTGTGCCTGAATCAAGCATTGGTCCAGATGGAGCAGTCAAAACGCAACGAAAAGGCGCCGGCAGCTTTCTTTTGAAAATTGAGGGTATCTCAGCTCACGCAGGAATTAATGCATGGGAGGGAGCAAGTGCAATCGAGGAATTAGCCTGGCAAATTCTTGATTTAAAAAAGCTTGCCAATCGTGATGAAGGGATATCCGTCAATGTAGGGGTGGTAAAAGGCGGAACTCGCATGAATGTGATTGCCAAAGAAGCAGAAGCGGAAATAGATGTTAGAATCACGAAAAAAGCCCAGGCAGAAGAACTGACAGAAATCATTTTGAACCGTCCCCATTTTATCAATGGTACAAAACTAACAGTAACCGGTAAAATAGAGCGCTATCCACTGGAACGGACCGAAGCAGTTATTCAATTGTATAAGGATTTGCAGGAAATTGCGGCTTCGCATGGTTATGAATTAAGGGAAGGATCGTCCGGTGGAGCTAGTGATGGGAACTTTACCGCAGAAATTGGTGTTCCTACTATTGATGGACTTGGTCCCATCGGAGATGGCGCTCACTCCGAAAACGAACATGTTGATTTAACCAATCTTCCATATAGAGCCGCATTATTAGCAGAAATAATCTTAAAATATGGAAATAAATAGAGTGGGTGAAAAGTATGTACATGATGAACCTTACACAATTACAATTTATCGAAGCAAAAAAGACTGCAGATACCGTCCTTTTGCCAATCGGCATGATCGAGACACATGGTCCGCACAGCTCATTAGGAACAGACGTTTGGATACCGCGTGAATTTGTCCGCCGCTTGGATAAGGTGATCGGTGATCGGGTTATTATGGCACCTGAGGTTCCGTATGGCCATTCATGGTCACTAGCGCCTTTTGAAGGAACAATTGATATTTCTGCTGAAGCTTTCACGCAATATGTCTATGAAATTGGTAAGGAGTTTCATAGAAATAGTTTTAACCAAATCATTTTATTTAATGGCCATGGCGGAAATATACCAAGCCTGATGGTTGTGTCGGAAAAGCTGGCTGATTTAGGGATGAAGGTGTTAACGATTAACTGGTGGACGGATTACCGGGAACAGATATTGGAAATCACTAAAAGCCCGGGTCATGGGGGAGAAGATGAGACGTCATTAATGCTGGCAATTGATGAAAAGCTGGCTGACCCGTCCATCGTCGGAGAGCACAAGATTATGTTAAATCCAAAAATCAAGTTTCCAAAGAGTGGAAAAGTGATGTATAAAGATGGCTTCTCTGGCAACGCAGGGAATGCTACTGCAGAAAATGGAGAGAAATTGTTTCAACTGATGCTGAAGCTAGTCTTAAAGGATATTGAAGATTTATGGAGTGTGAACTATGAACCCGTTAACCAATAAGAAAAAAGATGTGCTGCGCTGGACGGAAGAGCCTATTGGAGAAAAATTCGTCGATATCGTTGTTAGTATAAACGAGCAAACGCAGAAGTTGTATGGCCAAGAAACTGCAACTGCTAGCTACAGTGGCATTTCACCGTCATTAAATACTTTTGATGAAATAGGCAGGGCCCTGGATGAGGTAAATACCGCTGTACAATTCAAAGAAGGTCATGAAGGAGAATATTTGAGAGCAATGGTAAATGCGTTCCGTTATTTTGCCAGAAGCCTTCAAGGTGATCGGATTCCATACGATGAGCTCATTGCTAATATTCAAGAACTTCCGGCCACATTAATTTCCGATATCCAGATAGACTATGCGAAAGAACTGGTTGAAAAAGGATTAACCGATCTCGGTTACAAGGGAACTTTAAAGGATAAAGCAGCTGCGTGGCGCTCTGATACAATCATTGCCCCAGATGCTGTTACAACCGTAGCTGAGAATTTCCGGGAGAGGAGCAAACTTGGTACCTTAAAACGGGTCATCGGCCTCCCGGAAGAGGATGGCATTGATTGGATTAAATCGATAAGGGGAGTATTTTGGAGCGGTTATTCCAAATATACTGGAAACTTCCGGGGGAACTTAACCTTCAATATTGACCGGCCATGGACAGAGCCCATCTTAGCCCAAATTATGACACATGAAGGATACCCGGGACATCAGGCCTTCTACTGCCGCTGGGATTATCTCTATCAGCAGGGGAAACTGCCGCTTGAAGCTTCCTATTATTTAATTTGCAGCCCAACCAACGCTCTATTTGAGGGCGGTCCAGAAACGGCCTTAAGTTTCTTAGGTTGGGACGATATTAATGAAGATACGCCAGGAGTGAGCATTGAACAAAAACAGCAATATTTGTTGGCCAGGAATTATCTCGATTACCAGCGGATGTTTATGACAAATGCTTGTTATTTGTATAATCTTGGCGAAGTCTCAAAGGACGAAGCAATTGATTACATGGTTAACCGTGGTGGAATAACAGAAATCGAAGCAAACAATTGCTTCAGGTTCTTCTCCGACCCAGTTCAGAAAACCTACTATCCATGCTATTACCATGGACGCTGGATGGTTGGCAACTCCTATAAAGAAACACCGAAAGAAAAACGGGCAAAGTATTTTAGTATTCTTTATGATACACCGCATACAACTAATACGTTTATTAAGGCAATCAGCCAATTAAACGACAAACCGTTTGATGCGTTCAATACATTAAACCAATAATTCTAAGCCGGATAGAAGGTGAAGCTTTATAGGTTTCACCTTCTATAAAAGAATGAAGTTTTTAATTTACATAAAAAATTAGGGTTAAAAACAGAAAGGTTTACTAGGAAAGCACGCAGGATTGGAGCGGAATAGTGAGGCAATTATGAAATGGGAATTCTTGAGCATAAATGGGCGGCAGCCACTGCAGAAAAGGCTGATTTACGAGGGGGTTGAATCGATTTGAAAGAGAATTTGAGTTCAATAGAGAAGGAAATTTTATTAAACATAAATACAAGTCAACTAATGGAGTACAACAGAGAAATAGCTAAGGAAATTAGATTATCAGGTTCAGAGGAGGAATTGAGAGCCTTTCAATACGCAAAGAATACATTGGAAAACTATGGATTAAAAACCGATTTAAGCTTCCACAACGCCTACATTTCACTACCGGGTGATGCTAAATTAATCGCCGGGAACCGGGAGATTTCATGTATTACGCACTCAATGGCTCCAAGCACGGATGAAGGAGGATTAGTAGGCAAACCTGTATATTTGGGGGAATATTCGCCAGTTCAAATCCAGTTAAACTCTGGGGAAATTGCGGTTATAGAAGGAATTGCTTCACCTGTCGTCCTGAAAGGTTTGGAAGCTGCAGGGGCATCCGGAGCGATCTTTATCAATGGACCATACACCCATGAAATGATTGTTTCAACGATTTGGGGAAGCCCATCCGAGGAAAATATTGAGCAAATGCCGAAAATTCCGGTCATCTCAATAAATGATAAAAGTGGGTTAGAGCTTCGCCAATTAATCAATAAAGGGTTAGATTGTGTTAAAATCCATGCCAATGTGGAGACGAAATGGACATTGATTCCTTCTCTAACTGCCGAGATTAAAGGAACTGAAGAGCCAAATCATTTTGTCCTATTTAGTGGTCATATTGATTCATGGCATTATGGCGCAATGGATAATGGCTCTGCAAATGCTGTCATGCTGGAAAGTGCAAGGGTGCTTTCTAAATATCAGCATTTATTAAAACGGTCAATTCGGTTCGGCTTTTGGTCAGGTCATTCCCACGGGAGGTATGCTGGTTCACAGAATTATGCAGACCAACATTGGGAAGAGATTCATGAAAATTGTGTTATGCATTTTTACATTGACTCTGTTGGAGGAAGAGGGGCAACTATTGTAAGTGAAGCTGATTGCATGGCTGAAACAATGGATATTGGGTCCCTTTTTATTAAACACATTGCAGATCAGGAGTATATTGGCAAGCGGTATGGAAAATATGCAGATCAATCTTTTTGGGGGGCAGGAGTCCCATCCTTGTTTATGGGTATGTCTGAGCAGCCATTGTCAGACGATCCGATGTCCCAAAAAGTATTTAAAGTGTTTAAAGGTAAAGAAGCAGGCGGCTACGGCTGGTGGTGGCACACCGTTGAAGATACCATTGACAAGATTGATCCCGCTATACTAAAGCGTGATTGTGAAATTTATGTTCTTTCCCTGTTCAAAGTATTAACTGATCCCATTTTGCCAATCAATCAACTGGCCGCAGTCGAGGAGTTGTCTCACCATATTTCTAGATATCAGAAAACCGCGGGGGATAAAATCTGTTTGGCGCTAACGCTGCAACGATTATCGCAGCTGAATAACCTGTTGACTGCATTTTATGAAAATCTACCAGAGCACAACTCTAATGAGGTACGGAGAAAAGTGAATCAATCGCTCATGAATCTATCCCGCATCCTTGTACCTCTAAATTATGTTTCTACCGACATCTTTGAACATGATCCTGCAGTCTCTTTTGCGCCAATACCAATCCTGGCATCGATTTATGAACTTTCTAAGCTTGAAAAAGATACACACGAGTTTAACCTGTTGAAAACTTCCATTAATCGAAAAATTAATAAAGTGAATTACTTGTTAAAAATAGCACTCCGGGAGGCAAAGCAGATGGTGGCAATCATTAAAAATGAAAGAATAGTAGATGTTGAAATTTAGTCCTTTTAAGAAGTTCTCTTGATTAATCTTTTTTTTCTTTTGTTTTCGAGTATTTTCGTCTAAATATTGAGTATTTTGTATTTCTTTGCGAAAAATTCTGATAATTACTTGACGAAAAGCTAGTAGTTAATATATTATATTTTCAATAAATTGAAAAAATTAACATTTAACTGTTAACAGTTGACTGTTTCTGAAAAGGTGGGGAATATGGATAAAAAGCCTCTATTAGAAATTAAGAATCTCTCTATAGGTTTTAAAACACTGGATGGATCCTTGAATGCAATCGAAGGAATCAACTTTAAAATTATGCCGGGTGAGTCCGTTGCCCTTGTTGGCGAATCTGGCTGTGGTAAAAGTGTTACTTCACTAGCAATCATGGGTCTATTGGCCAACAATGCTCAAGTATCTGGTGAAATTAACCTAAATGGCAATAATATTTTGAACTATAAAGAACCAGCCATGAGAAAGGTTCGCGGCAATGACATTGCGATGATTTTCCAAGAGCCGATGACTGCTCTAAATCCAGTACTGCGAATAGGCGATCAAATCAGCGAGCCTTTAAGACTTCACCAAAAATTAACGAAGAGCCAAATCAGGAACATAGTTTTAGAGCTATTGGACTTAGTTGGTATCCCGAACCCAAAATTGATTGAACACTCCTACTTGCATCAACTGTCCGGAGGGATGAGACAGCGGGTCATGATTGCCATGGCAATGGCTTGTAATCCCAAGCTGCTTATCGCAGATGAACCGACCACAGCCCTTGACGTAACAGTCCAAGCTCAGATTCTTGATTTACTTAAAAATCTGCAAAGGGACCATAATATGGCGCTGCTGCTCATTACGCATGATTTAGGTGTAGTGGCAGAAATGTGTGATAGAGCAACCATTATGTATGCGGGCAAAGTAGTGGAAGAGGGAACTACGAGCAAGCTGTTTAATTCACCTGAACACCCATATACAAAAGGACTGCTCTCGTCCATTCCAAAATTAACCGGTGAAAGAGAAAGATTAAAGCCAATTAGAGGGAATGTTCCTTCTCTAACAAATATGCCCATTGGCTGTCGATTTGCACCAAGATGCGATTTTGCCATGGATGTTTGCACAAATAACGCCCCCAGCTTAGCAACTGTTGATTCTGAACATCGAGTAAGCTGTTGGATGAACAAGGAGGCTGTTGGTGAATGACGGAAACGTTGCTTGAAGTAAAGAATTTAAAAAAGTATTTTCCTATACAAAAGGGTCTCTTAAAAAAGACGGTTGGGCACGTTAAAGCTGTCGATAATATCAGTTTTTCTGTCGAAGCAGGAGAAACTGTAGGGATTGTTGGTGAATCTGGTTGCGGAAAGTCGACTACAGGGAAAACCATCATTCGCCTTGAAGACCCGACCAGCGGGGAAATCATTTTTAAAAATAAAGACATTACAACTGCTGATTATGCAACATTAAAAAAACTTCGCCGTGAAATGCAAATCGTTTTTCAAGATCCGTTTTCCTCCCTTAATCCGAGATATAAAGTTGGCTCGATTATTGAAAGACCGATGAAGATTCATAATCTGTATGACAAAAAGGAGAGAAAGGATAGAGTATTATCGCTTTTGGAACAATGCGGCTTAGACCCATCCTCTATTCATAAGTATCCACATGAGTTTTCTGGTGGGCAAAGACAAAGGATCGGAATTGCCAGAGCATTAGCTCTAAATCCAAGTTTGCTAGTCTTGGATGAGCCGGTTTCTGCGCTGGACGTTTCAATCCAATCTCAAATTATTAATCTATTAGAAGACTTGCAAGAAGAATTCAATCTAACGTACCTATTTATATCACACGACCTTAGTGTAGTAAGGCATATAAGCGACAGAATTATCGTGATGTATTTAGGACAAATGTGCGAAATGGCTGAAACAATTGAGTTATTTAACAATCCGCTTCATCCTTACACACAAGCCTTATTATCAGCCATTCCTTTACCGGATACGAATCGAAAGATTGAACGAATTATGTTAAAAGGAGATTTGCCTAGCCCCTCAAATCCACCGGCTGGCTGTCCGTTTCATACAAGATGCCCAAAAGTAATGGATATGTGTAGACAGGAAAAACCGCAATGGAAGGATGCAGGCAAGGGACACTTCGTTTCTTGTCATATATATAATCAATAGTTTTGTCAGGGGGGATGAAATTCATGACCAATCCAAACGTTTCCACAGTAAAAGCTTCTGCCGTTTCTATTCAGCAACAGGTAAAAAAACGAAATAAATTCAGTAGATTTGCCAGGTCCTATCCGTTGATTATTATCGGTGGCATTATGGTGTTCACGCTCGCTATTATGGCCGTATTTGCACCGGTAATAGCGAACCATAATCCAATTACCCAATATCCTGAAGGACTAAGTGACATTGGTACCCCAATTGAACCGAACGATAATTTTATCTTGGGGACGGACTCTTTGGGGCGGGATGCGTTATCACGGGTGGTTCATGGTTCGATTGTCTCATTAGAGGTAGGCATATTTGCCAGTTTAATCAGTTTGATTATTGGGGTATTTATGGGAATTGTGTCAGGTTATTTCGGTAGCTGGATTGATATGATCATTATGAGAATCACCGATACGATGCTGGCATTTCCATTTCTATTGTTTGTAATTGCACTGGTAGCCGTTTTAAAACCTAGTATTACCAATGTTTACATAGCAATCGGTATTTTAGGATGGGCAACCATGGCACGGGTTGTCCGAGCAGAAGTTCTCAAAGTAAAACAGCTAGAATACGTTCAGGCAGCAAAAGCCCTAGGTTCCTCTTCTTTTCCAATTTTATTTATTGAAGTTTTACCCAATATCATGGGTCCCGTTATTGTCATGGGTACGCTGGCAATCGGGCAAAACATTATGCTTGAAGCTGCTCTCAGTTTCTTAGGCATCGGTGTTCAGCCCCCGACAGCCAGTTGGGGAAATATGCTTCAAGAAGGGATGAGAATCTATCAAATCGCCCCATGGATGATTTATGGTCCTGGGATTGCCTTAATTTGGGCAACACTAGGTTTTAATTTATTAGGTGATGGTTTAAGAGATTGGCTTGACCCTAAAACAGGTCGTTAGAAGGGAAGTGATGGAACTTTGTTTTCATATCTAATCCGGCGTATAGTTGGTGCGATTGTCGTTTTAATAGGAATTTCTATCATTACATTTATCATTGCATATGCCGTTCCGGGGGATCCTGCCAGGGCAATTGTCGGAGAGAAGGCTTCGGAAGAGGTTGTTCAGCAAGTAAGGCATGAACTGGGACTTGATCAACCATTATATGTCCAATATTTCGCCTATATTAATCGGCTTCTTCATGGAGATTTTGGTTTCTCCTATTATAACAATCAACCAGTATTGGATTTAGTATTAAGCAGACTAAAGGATACGGCGTTGCTTGCTTTTAGCGGCTGGACAGTTGAAATATTGATTGGAATTCCACTCGGAATATTGAGCGCTGTTTATAATCGAAAAATTGCTGACTATATCATATCCGTACTTTCTATTATTGGAATATCATTACCTGTATTTTGGTTTGGGATGTGGCTGATTTATAATGTGGCCTTCAAAATGGGGATCCTCCCGATTGGCGGGTCTGGTTCTATTATGCACCTCATATTACCGGCTTTAACACTTGGAATTGCCGGTGCAGCCTATTACCAGCGCTTGGTAAAATCGTCGATGGTGGATGTTTACAATCAAGATTATATTCGTACTGCAAAAGCAAATGGGGCTTCCCCGCTGAGGATCACATTTAAGCACTCGTTACGTAACGGAATTATTCCGGCGGTAACCTATGCAGGAATGGATATCGCTTTTCTCCTTGGCGGCGTTGTAGTAACAGAAACTGTCTTTAACTACCCTGGGGTTGGGCAGCTTGCGATGCAGTCAATCCAAAGACTAGATGTTCCAGTTATCATGGCTACTGTACTATTGGCAGCCATTATAGTTGTGGTGGTCAATATTATAGTAGATTTGCTTTACTTCCTCATTGATCCGCGGATTAGTTTAACCTAATTGGACTAGATCATAAAGGAGGTGATAATTTAAGAAACCTAAATGATAATCAATCAAACTATTTTAAATTTGGGGGGAAATGTATGAAACAAAAGGTTTTAAGTTTTAAATCTGTAAGAACACTGTTAATTCCATTGTTCATTCTAATGTTAGTAGTTGCTGGCTGTTCAAAAGACACATCATCTAATAAAAATGGTAGCGGCTCAAAAAATCAATCAAATCAGGGGGCTGGGGAGGCTGTAAAAGGCGGTTCAATTAAAATTGACCAACGTGTGGATTATGCTCACCTTGATCCAGCAATGGCTTATGATTTTGGTTCTTGGGAAGTCGTCCTCCAATTTTACGATCAATTATTAACTTATAAACCTGATTCAAGCGAGTTAACGACTGAACTCGCTGATTCATACGATGTTTCAGAAGATGGGCTAACCTATACATTTAAATTAAAGCAAGGGGTAAAATTCTGGAATGGTAAAGAAATGAAGGCTCAAAGTTTTATTGATCAGTTTGAGCGGATCCTAACTCCGGCAGTGGGATCACCGGCACGCGGATTTATCGATCCACTGGTTGTAGGTTCGACTGATTTCTTTGAAGGTAAAGCAGATAAAATATCAGGGCTTGAGGCTCCGGATGATTACACACTTGTTATCAAACTGACTGAGCCGCGGGGTAACTTCCTTTATGTGATGGGGATGCCTTTCTTCTCTCCAATCGATAAAGAATACGTAGATTCCATCGGGGATAAAGAATTTGACAGAAAACCATTGGGAACAGGTCCTTGGAAAATGGAATCTTATGATGTTGGTAAACAAATGGTATTGAAAAAGAACGAGAATTACTTTAAAGAAGGGGAGCCAAAGTTAGATGAAATCGTTATTTCGATTGAGTCTAACGAACAAAACTCGGTTCTTAAGTTCAAGCAAGGGGAAACTGCTTTTATCGGTTGGAACCAAGAAATTAACTCAGCAGATTTTGTACAGCTGCAGAGTGATCCAAATTTTAAAGATATGTTGATGAAAAAAGAACTGGCCTCTACTTATTATTTGGCACTAAACAATCAAGTGAAGCCAATGGATAATGTGAAAGTTCGTCAAGCGATTAATATGGCGATTGACAAAGAAAAAATAGTTAAATTGCAAAACGGCCGAGCCAGTGTAGCCAATCAGATTTTGCCGCCAACAATGCCTGGTTATCAGAAGAATCTTCCAGCGGAAGTAGATTACAAATTTGATAAGGAAAAGGCAAAGAAATTATTGGCAGAAGCAGGGCATCCTGATGGTTTTAAGGTGGAAATGTTATCAACATCTGGTGAAACAGACCAAAAGATTGTCCAATCGATCCAGGCTGATTTAAAAGATATCGGAATTGATGTGGAAATCAGACCATTAAGTGGAGCTTCTTATTCTGATGGTGCTCGTTCGTTAAAGTATGGTTTGGTTTATACTGCTTGGTTCCAGGACTTCCCGGACCCGACAAACTTCCTGGATGTTCTTTTAAATGGCGCGGAAGTACCGGCTAATAACTGGGCTGCTTACAATAACTCTTCCGTTAACGAAAAACTGAATAAAGCCAAATCCATGGCCTTTGGTCAAGAGAGAATTGACCTTTATGTTGAAATCCAAAACGAAATTCTTGCGGAAGCCCCTTGGGTTCCATTATTTAACCCTGTTCGATATGCAATTGTACAGCCTTGGTTAAAAGGCTACTATCAACACCCGGTATTAATGGATCCGCTTCATGATATTTCGATGACAAAAAAATAATTATTAATCAACAGGAGCAAGGGTAACACCTGCTCCTGTCGGTTATCGTCATTAAGCTAATCGTTGAAAGGATGAACTGTATGGAATCGTTAAAAAGGCTGATGCTTGAATTGGATCAAATTTTTGGTGTTTCTGGAGATGAAGGCAGGGTCGCTGCCTATATAAAGGAAGAATTATCAGGTAAAGCGGATGATTTTTTTGAAGATCCACTGGGAGGCCAATATTACATAAAAAAGGGGTCTAACCCGGATTTAAAGGTAATGTTGGCTGCACATATGGATGAAATTGGTTTTATTGTTACCCATATAGATGAAAAGGGCTTTGTTTATTTTGGACCAGTTGGATTCCATGATAGTCGAATGGTTATTGATCAGGTGCTTACCATTGATACATTTAAAGGATTTGTAAATGGCGTAACAGGGAGTAAACCGGCCCATATCGTTTCTGCGGAAGAAGAAAAAAAGGCTATTCCTATTGAGAAGCTTCATCTTGATGTTGGAACAGATTCTTATAATGAAACACTTGAATTAGGGGTTCGTGTTGGTGACTATATTACTTTTGATCGTAAAGGGCAGTATTTAAATAATGGCAAGTTTTTTACTGGTAAAGCAGTAGATAATCGTGCCGGTTGTGCCGTTATGGTAGAAGTGATGAAACGTCTTGCTAATAAACAAATCGTCCCAACCGTTTATGGGGTAGCAACTGCACAGGAAGAGGTAGGAATCCGAGGCGCTGGTCCAGCCGGATTTATTGTTCAGCCCGATATAGCCTTAGCAATTGATGTTACACTTGCAGGAGGAACTCCCGGAATCGAAGATAAAGACCTCCGTGTTCAGTTAGGGAAGGGGACCGCCATTGTTATTTATGACGGTGGTCTGGCAGTGCCAAAAAAATTATCTAAAAAATTAATTGAAGTCGCAGAAAAAGAAAATATCCCTTATCAGCGGGAAGTACTTTTAAAAGGCGCGACAGATGGGAAGGCCATCAGCCTGAGTGGTAAAGGGGTCGTAACAGGAGGCGTTTCCATTCCATCTCGCTATATCCATTCTGCAGTTGGAATGATTCATCTTGATGATTTAGAAAACTCTGTCCAGTTAATTGTCTCATTTATTGAAAATCTTACAGATAAACTATGATTAACAGCTTCTGAATAATGTGAATTAGATTTATCAAATATACGACGGCTAAAATGGACATAACTTGACAAACATGCTGCCAGGCGGCAAGTTCAAGTCTTGATCATCATTTTAGCCGGTCTAGTTTATTTTCACCATTTGTCTGGTATTTTAAATATGGACATAAAGAAATTAATTTCATAGAATAAAAAGGACTTTATTGATTGAACTATTAAATGATTCCGTTTGAACTAATTTTCATCATAAGTATATAAAGACAAAAAGGGGGAGTGCAGCTACATGCTATTAAATCATCAAACTCTGTCCAATAATGTTGCAGGTGTTATAAGAAAAATGATTTTTGATGGAACATTAAAACCAGGTGAAAGAATCAATCAGGCACAATTGGCCGAGAAACTGGAAATTTCAAGAGGACCAATTCGCGAGGCCTTGATGTTGCTTCAAAACGAAGGTTTAATTAAGCATGAAACCAACAAGGGGACATTTGTGACCACATTATCTCGTCAAGATCAATATGAAATTTATACGTTAAGAGCTCTACTAGAAAGTGAAGCAGCGCGGCTAGCTGCCAAAAATTTAACAGCAGAGGATTATCATCAGCTTGATGGATTGATAGGTGATTTTCGCGATTTAACTATACTGGATGATTGGGAGAATCTTGCCCGAACGGACTTAGAGTTCCACAAAAAGATTGTTTCCAAATGCGGTAACGGACGCCTTATCCAAATGCATCATCATCTAGATACACAGGTTGGAGCCATGTTTCTTACTGTAGCAAATATTGTTCCTATTCGGATTCACCAATTAGTGAACAATCATCTAATGCTATTGGATGCTCTTAAACAGAAAGATGAAGCGAAAATCAAGACGGCTTTTTCCGAGCATTATATGATTACTCTGCAAGAATTAACAGATTAAAGCAAGGGGTTCGTCTATTAATAGTAAAAAACTTGACTGATGCTTAGTTTGCTGAATGATTGAATATATCTGGTTGCTGAACAATCAGTACCCAAATGCAACTAACATGGAGAAGGGAGACAATTTATTTATATGTGCTCCTCTTCCTTATATTATTACGTAAAATATAAATTTGACGAATTAATCTATAAAAGATAAAATGTAGTAGTGAGGTGTTATTATGGTAAATCCAGCAAAGCAGCAAAATTTCAAAAAACTTCAGGCTCTGCTTAATGAGCTTCCTTGGTATGTTGAAGAATACATAAACCACAAATTACGAAAACTTTCGACCACATCTCTGTTCAATTATGGCCATGACTACAAAATCTTTTTTAACTGGATGATCAGCGAAAATTTATGGACGGGTGAAATAAAAGACATTCCTTTGGAGCGCCTTGAAAAATTGACGGTCATCGAGGTTGATAACTTTTTAAACTATCTGCATTATCAGCTTAATAACAAAGAATTAACGATCAACCGCAAATTATCAGCTTTAAAATCGCTATTTAACTATCTGCAAAACATCGCGGAAACACCGGACTTTCAGCCCTATATCAATCGGAACGTCATGGCAAAAATCGAATTTAACGAAGTAAAGGAATCGATGGAAACAAAAGCAAACAAAATGGAAGGAAAAATCCTCCTTGGTGACGAGTACGAGCGTTTTCGCTTGTTTGTTGCCCATGAATATGGCGAACTTAACAAAGATAACAAAAAAGTCTTCAATTTTCATCAATTAAACAAGGAACGTGACACAGCGATTGTTTCATTAATCCTCGGATCTGGGCTCCGGCTGTCGGAAGTAATCGGTCTCGACCTCGATGATATCGACTTTAGCAAGTATTGTGCGCGCGTAATCCGTAAAGGCAATAAGGAGCAATTTGTTTATTTCAGCCAGACGGCCATGGATGATTTGCAGGAATATCTTGCTATCAGAACCGTCAAATATGGGGTCGACAAAACCAATAAAGCTTTATTTGTTGCTGCGGCCATGGGTCCTAAAGGCAAAACTAGGCGGCTTACAGCACGTTCTGTAGAGAAACTAATCGAAAAATATGCAACTGCTTTCGGTAAACCATCATTATCCGTACACAAACTGCGGCATTCATTTGCAACCAGATATCATGCAGAGATTAATGATGTACCAAAATTAAGGCGGCAATTGGGTCATTCTTCAATCCAAACGACGATGATTTACACGCATATCAAGAACGATGACCTTAAAATTGCCGTAGATAAGATGGATCTGCCAAAAGAGCAAATAGAATAAAGAGGCTCCACCCTTTGTGAGCCTCTTATTTTATCAGTTAACATAATATTATTATAATAATAAAAATTCATCTTGTCTCATTTCCTAAGTATACTTAAGATAGTGAGACAACAAAAAAATTTATGTTTTTTTACTATTATTATAATATTTTTCATTATTCCTTACTGCTGCCGCTATAGGCTCCGGCAATTGGTTTATTTTATTCATCAGTCGCTTTTGCGCTTTCCGGCCTAACTCAACCTTCTGAGCGATGTAATAGGCACATATCGAGATTTCGTAATCGAACAAGTAATCGTACACATGATAATCGACAAATAACAAATCTTCCTTTGGAAATGGGATTTCCTTCCCTTTTAACGCATACATTAGCCCGAGTTGGTAATGTCCCTTTTCTCGAAGAATTCTCGCCAATTGGTATAGTGATTCCGCCCTTACCGGCCGATATTCCCATGCTTTTTGGAAAAATAGCAATGCCATGGCGATATATTGGTCCTCCGCCTCCTCCCCCCTGTTCTCCTGTGCAGCCCGAATCGCCAACCGTTCATAGCAAAATCCGATTTGCAGGAACGAATAATAAACCTCTTCCGCCCAGCCTCCGGCTTCTACTCTAAGCTTATACCACTTGATTGCCTCTTCTAATTCATCCAGACAATTATAGGTTTGCGCCAGGTAAAACTTATATCTCATTTTTAAATCATCTGGAGTTGTCGGATCCGCATGACCTAAGAGCAATAAGCGTTTATCTCGCTCGAACTTATCTTGCCTGCTGCCGCCATCCTCATGATCAAATATCGGCAGCCCGTCAAGCTTTGCCGATGTAACTACATATGTTTGATCTTCAAGTCTTGAACAGTCAATATCCCAATATTCATGGGTCACCCCGACGGAATGCCAAGGTAAGGATGTTTTTAATAATCGTGGTAACCAAAATTTGATTTGCGAGTTATATTGCATGGTTAAATATTGATCCTTTTCCAATACTGATGTATCAAACCTCGGAGCCACTTCAAGGAGCATGTCGGCATCAAGCAGCAGCAAATAATCGGCCTCAGGATAGGTTTGCTGCGCCAGTTTGACCGCCAAAGTCCGGTTGTAACCAAAATTTTTAAACGGGGCAAAATGCAATGTGCCTGGAACCCCATTTTCACTACACCACGCTTCAATTAGTTCCACGGTATTGTCACTAGATCCGGTATCGCAAATCGAAACATAATCAATAATCGGCTTTGCGCTATTCAAGCATCTTTCAATAATGGCAGATTCATTCTTCACAATCATGCAAAGACAAATTTTCTTTTCAGTCCGCTCAGTATTATTTTTCATAGAAGGACTACACCTCAATTTCTAAAAAACTACCCTTCTTTTAATTTATTGAAATGCATTCTCTTGTGTAACAAGTAAAACATGAAAAAAGCGTCTGGAAAGCCCAATCGGACCATCCAAACGCTTATATTAGCCGACACGTTTCTGCACATTGGCGGAAAACTGGCTATTATATAAATCGGCATAAAACCCGCCTTGTTCCAATAACTCCTGGTGATTTCCTTTTTCAATGATTTTGCCATGATTCATCACTAGGATTAAATCCGCATCGCGAATGGTTGACAACCGGTGAGCAATGACAAAGCTTGTGCGCCCTTTCATCAAATGGTCCATCGCCTTTTGAATCTGTACCTCGGTCCGAGTATCCACGCTGCTTGTCGCTTCATCAAGGATCAAAATGGACGGATTGGCAAGAATGGCTCTCGCAATCGTCAATAATTGCTTCTGGCCTTGTGAAATATTGGAGGCTTCCTCGTTTAAAATCGTATCGTAGCCATCCGGCAAGGTCCTGATAAAATGATCAGCATTGGCTGCTTGGGCGGCTGTTATAATCTCCTCTTCAGTTGCCCCCTCTCTTCCATAAGCGATATTGTCGCGAATCGTACTGTTGAAGAGCCAAGTATCCTGTAGTACCATGCCAAATAAACTCCTAAGGTGCTCCCGTTTCATCTCCCTCGTATCCATTCCGTCGATTAAAATACGTCCGTCATTAATTTCATAAAAGCGCATTAACAAGTTTATTAGTGTCGTTTTGCCGGCACCTGTCGGACCAACAATCGCCACTTTTTGCCCTGGCTTCACGAAAATATTTAAATCTTCCATTAAGGGTTCCCCTTCGGTATAACTGAAGGAAACATCCTCAAAAACTACTTCGCCTTTAGGGGCTGTTAATTCTTTTGTTTGAGTCACTTCAGGCACTTCCTCAGTTTCATCCAAAATCTCAAACACCCGCTCCGCACTGGCCACTGTCGACTGAATGATGTTAGCGATGTTGGCCGTTTGGGCAATCGGCTGAGAAAATTGCCGTGCATATTGGATAAACGCTTGAATATCGCCAATTTCAATGGCTTTCTTCGTGACCAAGATCCCGCCTGTTACGGCTACAAGGACATAGCCAATATTGTTGATAAATGACATTAGCGGCATAATCATACCGGACATAAATTGCGCCTTCCAGCCGGATTGATAAAGCTGATCATTGATCCGTTCAAATTGTCCAATTGATTTCTGCTCATGGCCAAACACCTTGATCACCTTGTGTCCGGTATACATTTCCTCAACATGGCCGTTCAGCTCACCAAGTGCTTTCTGCTGCCCTTTAAAATATAGTTGTGAACGTTTGGCTATAGTGGCAGTAGCAAGAATACTTAGCGGCAAGGTCACCACGACGATTAATGTCATTAACGGACTGATTGTCAGCATCATGACAATAACACCAATGATGGTGACAACTGAGGTAATCAACTGGGTTAAGCTTTGCTGCAAGGTAGAACTGATATTATCGACATCGTTGACAGCACGGCTAAGAATTTCCCCATGTGTCCGGGCGTCAAAATATTTCAACGGCAAACGGTTAAGCTTATTAAGTACCTCTTTACGAAGGTTATAGACTGTTTTTTGCGCGACGCCTGCCATAATATATTGCTGGAGATAAGTAAATGCCGCACTTAAAATATATAAACCTATCAGAAGCAGAATAATCTGGCCAATATAATCGAAATCAATTTTGGCTCCAGGAACACCGCTAAGCTTCATCATCAAGCCCTTAAAGAGTTTGGTGGTGGCTTTTCCCATGATTTTCGGACTGACAATCGCAAATACGGTACCAATAATCGCCGTAATAAAAACAGCGATTAGTTGCAGTTTATACGGCATTAAATAGCCAATTAATCGTTTAAGCGTGCCTTTAAAATCCTTCGCCTTTTGAACCGGCGCTCCCATTCCCATGCCGCGTGGGCCGAATCCGCCGCCTGGTCCACTACGTCTGGTATCTTTTTCATGTTTAGATTCTTTGCTCATGCGATTTCATCCTCCGATAGCTGCGACATGACGATTTCTCGGTATACCGAACAAGCGTTCAGCAACTCGGGGTGGCTGCCAATCCCGGCAATTTCTCCGTTATCCAACACGATAATTTGATCGGCATCGATGATGGTGCTGACCCGCTGGGCGACGATGACTACGGTCGCATCTGCCGTTTCATCTTTCAATGCTGCCCGAAGCTTAGCGTCTGTTTTAAAATCAAGTGCGGAAAAACTATCATCAAAAATATAGATTTCCGGTTTTCTGACAAGGGACCTTGCAATCGACAGGCGCTGTTTTTGGCCACCCGAAACATTTGTTCCCCCTTGGGCTATCTTCGTATCAAACCCATCTGGCATTCCGGCAATAAACCCTGATGCCTGGGCAATCTCTGCGGCATGACGAATTTCTTCATCGGTCGCATCTTCTTTGCCATAGCGGATATTTTCAGCAATAGTCCCGGTAAATAGAACCGCCTGTTGTGGAACGAAACCGATTTTTTGGCGCAAGTCTGCTTGCGTCATCTCCCGAACATCGATTCCGTCGACAAGCACCTGGCCGCTGCCGACATCATAAAAACGCGGGATCAAATTAATGAGCGTCGATTTGCCTGATCCGGTTCCGCCAATAATGGCCGTGGTCTCGCCTGGGTTCATTTTAAAAGAAATATTGGAAATCGCCGGCATTTCCGCACCCGGATAGCTGAACGTAACATTTTCGAATACCACCTGACTTCTATTCCCGTTGTTGGCTTTTGGCTTATCCGGGTCAACAATGTCTGCAGTTGTTGCAAATACTTCGTTAATCCTTGTTGCTGAAACTTGTGCCCTGGGAATCATCACAAACATCATGGATAGCATGATGAACGAGAACATGATTTGCATCGCGTATTGGATAAATGCCATCATGTCCCCGACTTCCATATGGCCGTTCGAGATGCGGATGCCGCCGAACCAAACGATCGCCACTGTTGTCAGGTTTAAAACAATCATCATAATCGGCATCATCGCCGCCATTAATTTATTGACTTTAATCGCGGTATCGGTTAAGTCCCAGTTGGCCGCGTCAAAACGAGTTTTCTCATATCCTACACGATTAAACGAGCGAATAACCCGAATCCCGGTTAAATTCTCCCTTAGCACCCGGTTGACCTTATCGAGTTTTACCTGCATTGATTTAAACAGCGGAAGTCCCTTTCTGGCAATAATGACAATAGCCAAGACGAGAACAGGCAGTGATACAGCCAAAACCAAGGTTAGTTTGGCATCCTTGGAATATGCCATGATAATGCCGCCAATACACATCATGGGAGCCATTGCCATCATCCGCAGCATCATGATCAATACCTGTTGAATTTGCGTAATATCATTTGTCGTTCTGGTAATAAGCGAGGCTGTCCCCAGTTGATCGAATTCATGCAGAGAAAAATTTTCAACATGGCCAAACAGTTTGCTTCGCAATAATTTCCCAAACCCGGAGGCTGCCTTTGCGGACAAGAAGCTGGCTGCAATCGAACATACCATCCCCCCTGCGGCAACCAATAGCATAAAGCCTCCGACCTTCCAGATGTAACCTGTATCACCGGTTACGACTCCTTTATCAACGATATCAGACATTAACGTTGGCAGGTAAAGCTCTGACAAAGATTGCAGGAGGACCAAAATTAATACAAAATAAACTTGGACTTGATAGGGTTTTAAAAATTTAATCAGTTTTCCCATTTGCGATCAGCTCCATTATGGATTAACGGTTTAAGTCTTGAAAATAATGATGGACCTTAGTAAGCAAATCAGCTAATTGCTCACTTTCTTTCTCACCCAGATAATCGATGAGGCCGAGGAAGGTTTCGGTAAAAGCTGCCTTCGCTTCTTTAACTGCCTTCATCCCCGTCGGTGTCAGTTTAATTTTTACCGCCCTACGATCGGCAGGGTCTATAGTGCGTTCAACAAGACCATCCTTTTCAAGCGTATTGATAATTTGTGTTACGGTTGGCGGCGTGACCTGAAGCACCTGGCTAATTTCCGAGACTTTCATCTCGGATTGCTTCTCTGCCGTGCCACGCTGAATCGTTGCCAACACTTTAAATTCGCTGGGATTATACCCGGCAATTTTCTTTTCATGCCAGCCGGTCTTGCGAAACTGCATAAATGATTGCAACAGTTTTTGCGCAGTTGCACTTTCAATATCTGCCATGCTTTACACCTCAATTTTCATTAAGATTACAAATAATTAGGCTACTTATTAATTTGCATACCTAATTATATTCCCGTAAGTATTAGACGTCAATTTTTAAAAATAAAAAAACACAGGTTTAATTATCCCTGTGTTGCAATACATTAATACCAATCATTTTCCACTTTCCATCCACATGAGCCCAGGTTGATTCCACATAGGCAATCGTGTCGGCATTGGCGATACCCGCCACCCTTTGGATACCCTTTAGTCCCAGTTTACCGTCGTTCAATGGAACGAGCTCCATGCTGCTAAACGCATTGACCATTAGCTCAGTTGGTTCATTTAACTTTCCTTTCACATACAACCCGATTTTTTTATAATATTTCTTTCGGTCTTTTAAGTTAAAAAGGTACGACTTACCGGTTGCTTTTACCACTATTTCTGCCTTATAACCATTTAAAAAATGGGCGTCCATTTCCAAAGGTTCTGGGACAGTTAAGTCGGTTATAACAAAATCTTTCAATGTGTATAAATAGTTCAGAATAATGCCGCCGCTGCCGCCAGTTTCAACAGTTACGAACACATCCTTCAGGCCGTCGTGATTTAAATCTGCCAGTTTAAGTCCCGCTCTAGCACCGCTTTCAAGAGGAATTTTATAGTTTTTTTCGTTTGAGGCTGCCACCTCGACAAAGATTTCTTTTAAATAGCTATCCTCATCCTCATAGGCTACACCCCTCAATAAAATGTCATCAGCCTTGCCGTCGCCGGTTATATCGACTGATTCCTTGGAGATCGTAATGATTTTGTTGTTTTCTTCAATAGCGTAGACAACGGTAGTCGAGATTAAGAAAAATGCTACAATCGCAAGAAGCACTTCTTTCTTCATTATTTTCCCCTCCCATAATCAAGTATTATTTAGTATGCCCAATTATGGAAAAAAGATGAAAAAAATAGGAACCCGCTTTGACGGGTTCCTGATTTCATTATTCAGATGGTTTCTCCTGTGGTGCCGCCACTTTCCAAATGGAAGAGACTTTTCCGTTTTCTCCTTCATCCAGAACAAACGATCCGTTTGAATAGCGGTCACTAAAGTGAATTTCGCCAGTCTTTAACGTTTCAATATGTCCTTTTTCAGTTAAAATGAAAATTTCATCCTCGTCCTTGGCAGTGACAAAACCGGTAATCTTGTGTGGATTTGCTTTTAATTCGCGCAGAATCACAACACCCCGTTTCGCACGGGAAGTAAGCTCAAATTCAGATAATTTCATTCGTTTTACCGCGCCGCGCTGGGTGGCAACCACGATGGTGTCGTCCTTGCTGCCAGGTACAAGAATTTGACCGCTAACAATATAATCACCATCTTTTAAATTCATGCCCTTTACGCCGGCGGCACGAACACCGACAATGCTAATTTCCTCTTCAGCAAACCATAAGGCGTAACCGTAATGGGAAATGAGGAAAATCTCCTTGCTGCCATCGGTCAAATGAACATCGACAACTTGGTCATCTTCCTTCAGATTGACTGCGACAAGCGGTTTGGAGTGGCGCTGTGCCTTGTACTGTTTCAGTTCCGTTTTCTTGACCATTCCGTTTTTCGTGATAAAGACTAGGAATGCCTCTGCAGCCTCAAAATCCTTCACAGCGATCGCCTTGATGATATCTTCATCGCGGTCAATCGGAATGATATTGGCAATATGCTGGCCAAGGTCCTTCCAGCGAATATCCGGAAGCTCATGTACCGGACAATACAGGTAATTTCCTTTATTTGTGAATAGGAGCAATACGTCCTGGGTATTCATCTCCAGCTGTGCCAGCAAGCGATCCGATTCCTTCATCGCCAAATCTTGGCCGTTTGATGCGGCAAAGGAGCGTGGGCTTGTCCGTTTCACATAGCCGTGTTCGGTTACCGTAACAATGACGTCTTCACTAGGGACCAAGACTTCCAAATTGATTTTAATTTCTTCAATTTCCGCTTCGATTTTCGAGCGCCGTTCATCGGAAAACCGCTTTTTAACCTCTTTTAACTCTTTTTTAATAACAGATTGAAGCTTTTTCTCGCTTTCCAATATGCTGGTAAGCTCCTCAATTCTTTTTGCCAATTCCTCCGCTTCATTTCTTAACGCAGTTATGTCCGTGTTGGTTAAGCGATAAAGTTGCAAGGAAACAATCGCTTCTGCCTGTAGTTCTGTAAACGCAAATTTCGCGATTAAGTTATCCTTTGCATCACGCTTGTCTTTTGAGGCACGGATTGTCGCGATGACTTCATCGAGGATTGATAAAGCCTTCATCAGGCCTTCGACGATATGCTGGCGTTCCTTTGCTTTCGCCAGGTCAAATTTGGTTCTTCTTGTTACGACTTCCTTTTGGTGTGCAATATAGGCATCAAGCAGCTCGCGCAAGCCCATTAGCTTTGGCCGCTTGTTATGAATCGCGACCATATTAAAGTTATAGGTGACCTGGAGATCACTATTTTTAAATAAAAACGCTAAAATGCCCTCAGCATCGGCATCCTTCTTTAATTCAATAGCAATCCTTAGGCCGGTCCGGTCCGTTTCGTCACGAACCTCGGAAATTCCTTCGACTTTGCGGTCAAACCGCAATTCGTCGATTTTTTTTACCAGATTCGCTTTGTTGACCTCGTACGGGATTTCCGTTATTACAATTTGCTGCTTGCCGCCGCGCATCTCCTCAATTTCCGTTTTCCCACGAACGATAATTTTACCTTTACCAGTTTCATAGGCTTTTTTGATGCCATCAAGTCCTTGAATAATACCACCCGTCGGGAAATCCGGCCCCTTGATCACGGTCAATAATTCATCCACAGACACCATAGGATTATCCATTCTCATGATGCAGGCATCAATGACTTCTCCTAATTGATGCGGCGGAATATCTGTTGCATAACCGGCAGAAATACCAGTTGATCCGTTAACAAGCAGATTGGGAAACGCGGCCGGCAGAACGGTCGGTTCCTTGGAGGTGTCATCAAAATTTGGAATGAATTCCACGGTATCTTTTTCAATGTCACGCATAAGCTCTGCCGATATCGCGGACAGGCGCGCTTCCGTATAACGCATCGCGGCCGGGGGATCACCGTCGACGCTTCCGTTGTTGCCGTGCATTTGGACAAGGACGTTGCGGACCTTCCAATCCTGGCTCATCCGCACCATCGCTTCATAGACAGAGGAGTCGCCATGCGGGTGATAGTTACCGATGACGTTACCGACAGTTTTGGCCGCTTTTCGAAATCCTTTTTCATGGGTGTTGCCTTCGACATGCATCGCATATAAAATTCTTCGTTGCACAGGCTTTAATCCATCTCTGGCATCAGGCAGGGCCCGTTCTTGAATAATATATTTGCTATATCGGCCAAAACGGTCGCCTATGACATCTTCCAAAGGCAGGTCACGGAATTTCTCAGTTGCACTCATCCTTCATTCCCCCCCTCTGAAACAGAGATATTTTCATTTTCCAAAATGTTATCATCTTCCTCTAGACCAAACGCCACATTGCTTTCAATCCATTTGCGGCGGGGTTCCACTTTATCGCCCATCAGCGTCGTGACTCGGCGTTCCGCACGTGCGGCGTCGTCGATTTTCACCCTGATCAGCGTTCGTTTTTCCGGATCCATCGTTGTTTCCCACAGTTGGTCCGCATTCATTTCGCCAAGACCTTTATAGCGCTGGATGATATAGCCGCGGCCAACCTTTTTCATGGCCGTTTGCAATTCTTGTTCATTCCAGGCATATTCAATGATTTCTTTTTTACCGGTGCCCTTGCTAACTTTGTAAAGCGGAGGCAGGGCAATATAGACGCGTCCGGCTTCCACAAGCGGCTTCATGTAACGGTAAAAGAATGTCAGCAATAATACCTGAATATGCGCTCCGTCCGTGTCGGCATCGGTCATAATAATGATTTTATCGTAGTTAATATCTTCAATATTAAAATCAGTGCCAACCCCGCCGCCAATTGTATAAATCATAGTATTGATTTCTTCGTTTTTAAAAATGTCAGCCAGCTTTGCTTTTTCGGTATTAATAACTTTACCTCTTAGTGGAAGCACAGCTTGAAAACGGCGGTCACGGCCTTGCTTCGCGGAACCGCCCGCTGAATCCCCCTCAACAAGGTAAAGCTCATTCTTTTGTGGGTTGCGCGATTGTGCCGGTGTCAATTTACCTGATAGCATTGCCTCTGAGCGCTTGCGTTTCTTGCCGCTTCGTGCATCTTCACGAGCTTTTCTGGCAGCTTCGCGTGCTTGATAGGCTTTAACTGATTTTTTGACAAGCAGGGAACTGATATCCGGGTTTTCTTCCAAAAAGTAGGATAGATGTTCGGAGACAACTGCATCTACAGCCGATCTAGCTTCACTTGTTCCCAATTTTCCTTTTGTTTGTCCCTCAAATTGCAATAGCTGTTCTGGGATCCGCACTGAAATGATCGCGGACAATCCTTCGCGAATATCGGCCCCATCAAGATTTTTGTCTTTGTCCTTTAATAAGCCAACCTTGCGGGCATGGTCATTAAACACCCTTGTCATTGCCGTTTTGGCCCCAATCTCATGGGTGCCGCCGTCTTTTGTGCGAACGTTATTGACAAAAGACAGGACGTTTTCTGAATAGCCGTCATTGAATTGAAAGGCAAAATCCACTTCAATTCCGTTTTGCGCACCCTCAAAGCTGACTACCGGATGAAGGGAATCCTTCTCTTCATTCAAATAAGCGACAAATGCCTCAATCCCATTCTCATAATGGTAGGTCTCGCGCACATCATTCCGCTCATCAATAATCTCAATTTTTAACCCTTTTAATAAAAATGCCGACTCTCTTAACCTCTCACCGAGTGTTTCAAAATTATAAGTGATGGTCGAGAAAATGGTCGAGTCTGGTTTAAAGTGAATGGTTGTTCCGGTTTGGTTCGTTTTACCGATCTTCTCAAGCGTAGTAACCGGCTTTCCGCCATTTTCAAATCGCTGTTCATACGTAAAGCCGTCACGCTTGATGGTGACGACCAGCCATTCCGATAATGCGTTCACGACAGATGCGCCCACACCGTGCAAACCGCCGCTTGTCTTATAACCGCCCTGGCCGAATTTACCCCCGGCGTGGAGGATCGTTAAGATGACCTCAGGAGTCGGTTTCCCCATTTTATGCATGCCCGTAGGCATCCCGCGTCCTTTGTCAACGACGCTGATTGAATTGTCTTTATGGATTTTTACAATGATGTGGTCGCCATACCCTGCAAGCGCTTCATCCACGGCGTTATCGACAATTTCATAAACGAGATGATGAAGGCCGCGGGCGTCGGTGCTGCCGATGTACATCCCCGGGCGCTTTCGGACCGCTTCAAGACCTTCGAGCACCTGGATGGCATCATCATTATAATCAAAAGCTTGCTGATTTCTTGCCACTAAAATACCCCTTTCATTCCCTCACAAAAGAAAACATCTTTTCTATTTATAAACAATCATTTTAAAAAATGAATGAAGTTTAAAAACATCCTAGAACAAATGTTTGTTACTTAATTTTACCATAAGTTCTGAGCGTGTCTAAGCTTTATTTTAGCGATTTATTTTGATTTGGCAAATATGTATTTTAAAACAACATCGTTTTGCCCTATTATTTCCCGGATAAAAAACAAAAAACTGCCCTATTTTTTGGCAGCTTTTTAGGATAATTATTGATTCCGAGTATAGGCGTGCATAACCTTAATACAGCGATCCATAATCACGGTGTAGCCTTTTTCTTTTAAAAAATTGTAGGCATCTTCATTGACGAGGCCTTGCTGTGCCCAAAAAACATCCGCATCAATTTCAACAAATTCCTTGGCAACATCAAATAATTGCTCGGAACGCCGGAATACGTTAACGATATCGACATGACCTTCAATGTCCTTTAATGACGCCACCGCTTTAACACCTAAAGCTTCATCGATTGTTGGGTTAACCGGGATGATCTCGTAACCCGCTTGCTGCATCACCTCGGAAACTTGGTAGGAGGTGCGCTCCGGATTATTACTTAACCCGACAACCGCAATTCTTTTCGCTTTTTTCAAAATTGCCCCAATCTCTTCAAGGCTCGGATTTTCAATTGCCATCATTTTCACTCCTTATGTTGGTCCATTTTCTTTATTTTACCTGTTTATCAGAAAAATATATAACAAAAAGCTTCCGATACCCGGAAGCCCTTGCAAAATAATTAATAATCAGCCTTAACTGCTGCACTAACCTTTGGAACAAATAAGGTGAAGCGGGCCCCCTCCCCAGTGTTTTCAACGGTAACGATGCCATTCATGTTTTCCATGATCTTTTTTGTCATGTAAAGTCCAAGCCCTGTGCCATGCGGTTTTGTTGTAAAATACGGAGCAAATATAGTTTTCATTAAGCTCGGTTCTATTCCTCCGGCATTATTGGTAAATTCCGCAGTAATGAACTGTTCTGTTTCAAAGATTTTGATTGTCAAGATCCGACTGCTGCTTCCTGATTCCACAAAGGCATCCCTGGCATTGGTTAAGATATGCAAGACAGCTTGGCTGAATTCGTTAGGGTATCCAAAGGCCGGCTGTTGCCCCCGGTATTCAAATCCCACCTCAATTCCATGATCTTTAAACGTTTGGGAAAAAATGAACAGGGCATCTTCGATGGCATCCCCTACGGAAAATGTGCATTTTTCTTGATCGGGCTTATAGAACTTACGAAAATCGTTAATCGCTCGTGACATTAGATTGATTTGCATCATGCTTTCGCGAGTAAACCGGTCAATAAATTGCCCGTCAATCTCGCCAAATTCATCCGCCTCTTTTACATCCTGAATGAGATGGGATAGGCTTTTTAACGGGCGGCGCCATTGCTGGCCGATCGTGGTAATCATTTCACCCATCGCCGCAAGCCGAGCCTGTTGAATTAGCAACAGATCTTTCTCTTTGTTTTTGGCAATTTCATGCTGAAGGCGTTCCTCTAGTCGCCGATTAATCGCCTCGTATTTCTCTGCCAGATCCCGATAACCTATTTGACTTTCTACTAGCCCTTTCATACATTCACATCCATTATTTTTTAGTATAGTAATAATCTATTGAACGGTCTAACTGTCACTAGTTTATTGTTATACTAATTATAGGTTTTTACCTGCAAGGGTTTCTACAAGTTAACAAATGGTTAGAAAATTCTCCATACTTTTGTAATAAAATTGACGTTAAATCTTCTTACTTTTTAGGAAAATCTTCCTGTTGATTTTCTTTCTTTTTGACGTTATAGGGTAAAAAAATAACCGGCATGAAGCCGGTTCAGTCGTTTTGGGTCACAGTTTGATCAGGGATTAAATTTAAAGCCGTCCAAGCTGTTTGGTCCCCGAATAGCCTAGACCAACTGGCTACTCCTGCCAGCTCATATTTTATAGCCAAATCCGCGCGCTTTTTCAAAGACATTTCATCTTCTATCCATATTTTATAGGTGGCGTTCTCGCCTTGGTCAAGATATTCAGCGTAATTCTGGCCAGATTCAGGGTCATAACTCGACTGCACACCTTTTTCCGCCAGCCATGCCTTTACCTTATCCATCGACATCGCTGTTGAGGACACTTCAACATTGCCCTCAGCGCCAGTTTGCTCTTTCCACAGCCTTGCATATAACGGTACTCCTAGGATCAATTTTTTCTTTGGAACATCCTTTAGCAACCTTTGCAGATTATTCTCCACCCATGGCAAGCTTGACACACTGCCGGGACCGGTGGCTTTTGTGTGCTCATCATAAGCCATTACCACCAAGTAATCGACTATTTCAGCAAGCTTCGGCCGGTTGTAAAAAGATGACCAGTTATTATTTTCACCTGCGGCAAATGTAATGTCCATCGAGACAATCAGCCCTGCTTTATGCAAATAAGGAACTGCCTCCCGCATAAATTGCGTGACGAGCGGCCCATCCTCTGGGTAGACATTTTCGATATCAAAATTAATTCCATTTAATTGATACATCTGGCTAAACGTGAGTAGTTGTCGTATGATGGTCTTCCTCGTGTCAAAGTCCTTTAATGCCTCATGGGTGAGCTCCGGGTCGAATGAATTGGAGAACAAGCCCCAAACCTGATAGCCCTTCCCTTGTGCCCACTTACTATATTCCAGAGAGGCGAGATTTTTAATCGAGCCGTCAGCACCTGCAAGCGAAAACCAGGTCGGCGATACGACATTCACCCCAGCCATTTCCGGTATTTTTGCAGAATTAGGGTTTTTTGTATAAACCGCTTCCCAAGTTAAGTGAATCGGTCCGTTAATCTTGGGGGCTTGGGTTGTCTCTAGTTCACGGTTGATGGTGATCTTTACAGGTTCTCCCTTTGTAATATATTCTTTTTTGATATAGCCGCCGATTCCATTCGCTTTCCTCACGAAATAAAAATCATCCTTCTCTCCCTCAATCGTGACCGCTTCCTTTGGCTTCATTTCCGCCACATATGGCGTTTGCCAAGAAGCGCCGGTGCGCAACCTTAACTTTTCTTTATTAATATCATTTTCTATCACTCTGGCAAATATGAATTGGTCCCCATCCGCCTGAATCAGAATCGCCCCGCTGTCCGGCAATTTCTCATATTGAATGCCGTAAAATGGCAGGATGGCGTCGAGCGCGACAAAAATTCTGCCATCCCGTGAAATAATCGGTGAAAGCTGCAAATCGACCGGTGCCTCGTTGACAAAATAGGTTAACGAATCGGTGGGCATCTGAACAACTTTACTTTTCGTAGTCATGATGACGGATTTTGATTTTTCATCATAAAGAATGCTTTGGTCGATCTGTTCCTGCAAAAATGCCAAGGGGACAAAAAGGGAATTTCCCTCAACAAGGGCATTGGCCTGTTGCTTTCCCTTAAAAAGGATGGGAAACTTGCCGTTAAAATAAGTCTTTTTTTCTTCCGAAGCAAATGGATATAATAATAGAATAATCGAAGAAAAAATCAGCAATAAACAGCCGACAATGCCCGTAATCAGCCATTTTTTTGATTGTTTTTTTGTTTTATGAATTTCAATCTGTGCCATATATCTCACTCCCGTATATAATCGTACGGTAAGAAGGATGAAATGAAAAGAAATTTCTTAATTAAATATAAGTTTAGCGACAATACATAGACTATAGTGTTTTTTGAAAGATACATGGTAAAATAAAAGAACCCGAATTTTTAATTGAAGGAGTTATCATTAAATGATTCAAATTATTCTCATCATCATCCTCGCCTATTTGCTTGGGTCGATTCCCTCAGGGTTAATCATTGGAAAGACCTTTTATAAAACCGATATCCGCCAGCATGGCAGCGGTAATTTGGGCGGAACCAATACATTCCGGACACTTGGAGTGAAAGCAGGATTAATCGTAACCATTGCGGATATTTTAAAAGGGACTTTGGCCGCAGCACTGCCTGGTTTGCTTTCCATTGATATGAATCCTCTAATACCTGGTCTGTTGGCTGTTTTGGGGCATACGTATCCAATCTTTGCCGGATTCCGCGGCGGGAAAGCGGTAGCAACCTCCGGAGGAGTCCTGCTGTTTTATGCGCCATTTTTGTTTATAACGCTGCTGTTGTCCTTTTTTATCAGTCTCTACATAACGAAGTATGTGTCCTTGTCTTCGATGATCGCCGGCGTGATTGCCGTTCTGTATGTGTTGACGACCGGGGTGATTCAACAATTGGACATCCCCCTTTTAGTCGCGGTATTCTTATTGGCCTCCTTCGTGGTTTACCGGCACAGGGCTAATATTAAAAGAATTAAGAATAAAACGGAACCAAAAATAAGTTGGTTGTAAAGCAGATTAAAAGGACCCCTCAAGGTCCTTTTAATTTTCATGAAACTTTCATTTTTCTCCCGGCTGTAAAGTAGATATTAGAGTAAACTTAAGTTACCAAACTGCTACATACTGGGAGGGACGTTAGATGGAAATGTGTAAACAGGACTTTATATTTTCTACCCTTGTTTCCGACAGCACGGATGTGAAGGAATTTATCATTGAATTTTATCATGAAAACGCCGCCGAAAGTTCTCCTATAAAGGTTACTAAAAATTTTGATGAACTAATCGATTTTTTAAATGAATTAGAGAATTAGACTGAGAAACAGAGTCCTTTAAATTGGGACTCTGTTTTTGTATAAAAATTATTCCAAGATTCCGAATAATCCACTATAGTAGTAATAAAGAACTATATAAAAATAGTGCTATCGGAGGGTTTATGAAAAAAAGTGCCGTTATCCCATCTTTTCTCATCATAATAGGCTGTAGCCTCTTGGCCTCCTTTCTCATCGCGCAACAACAAGAGCTTTCACAACAACCTGTCGTCGCAAAAGCTTCAGCCAGCCATAAACCGCGTTTATTCGAAAATATTCAGCATGCCTATACCCCAAAAATTACCGTCGCTGCCATCGGCGATATCCTGATTCACAGCCCGCTTTATCGAGATGCTTTTAATGGGGCCAATTACGATTTTAACCCGATGTTTGAACAGGTTAAACCGTTGCTGCAAAATCCGGATATTCTTACAGCCAACCAGGAAAGCTTGCTAGGCGGAGTTGAACTAGGTTTATCCGGTTACCCTAAATTCAACAGCCCGCACCAAGTGGCCGATGCTCTCAAGGAAAATGGAGTTGACATCGTTTCAACGGCCAATAACCATACATTGGATCGTGGCGAGAAAGGGATCCGATCGGAAACGGCCTATTTCAACAGCATAGGATTGCCGTACGTTGGCAGCTTTACCGATGCTGCTGACCAGAAAACCTTAAGGATTATCGAAAAAAACGGGATCAGGCTGGCGTTTCTTTCCTATACTTATGGAACGAACGGAATTTCTGTCCCAAAGGGAAAAGATTACTTAGTCAATGTCATCAACCGCGAACGGATGGCACAAGAAATAGACCGGGCTAAAGCCGAGGCAGATGTTGTCATTATGAGCATTCATTGGGGAATTGAATACCAACGGAATCCGACCAACCAGCAAAAAGAGCTGGCAAACTTTTTAGCAAATAAGGGTGTTGACATCATTTTTGGTTCTCATTCACATGTTCTTCAACCAATGGAATGGATTCAAAGAGACGATGGGAGAAAGACCTTTGTCGTCTATTCATTAGGGAACTTCCTTTCAGCCCAGACTGGCCAGTATAAAGATATTGGCGGGATCGCAAGCGTTGATATCGCTCTCGATAAATCCGCGGCAGCAACGATGGTGGAGCTGACAAATCCAGTCTTTTATCCGACATATGTTACAAAAGTAAATAATCATTACCGTGTAGTGTCACTGGAGGCAGCAACCACAATTGGCCTCCCTAATGCGGTTGCAAAAAATAACGAAATTCAAGAACATATGGTACAATGGCTCCGATGAACCAGAGAAAAAACATGGATTCACGGGGGAATTTGGGATGGAAAACCGCAATAGTACAGGGGTTATAGTAAGCATTCAGTTTACGATTATGACTTTTCTTTTATCAAGAGGGATTTACACATCCTTCTTTGTGTTACTGGTCTGTTTATTCCTGACCATCCTCTTTTTAAAGGAACATAATCGAATTTTCACCTGGATTCTTCTCGCCTTTTTCGTTGGACATTTAACGGCAGCTTATGGCGATCAATTCCTGGAAAGCTATCATTTTTCGCCCGCGTCTAATGTAATACTTAGTCAATTGCTGGGTCTGCTTCCAGTCGTGTTGGTCATTTATATTTTAGCACAATTCAAGCAGAAACTATGGTGTGACGGTGGGAAACAAAGAGTGGCGCTATTGAATTTGAAAGGGTTCCTATTTTTCACTGGCTTACTACTTTTCGTTAATCTTGGGCTGCTTTTCTCTCAAAAAGTTAACATAAGTGTGAGAGCTGTTTCATTCATTTTACTGGTTTCCATTATTCACGCTTTAATAGATGAAGTGTTATGGCGTGGATTGCTGCTTCCCCAGTTCATCAAAATAATAGGTAAAACCTGGGCCATGATCATTTCAAGTATTGCTTTCGGTTTGAGTTCGACGATGTTTGGTATATCTGTGCAAATTAGCTTAATCTTCATCGGCTTGGGCTTACTATTGACTTTTTTAACCGTAAAGACAAACAGCATTCTTCCTGCTTTTGTCGTCCATACTTTGATCACGGTCATTATATTGCTAAGTGGCATAGTAATTCTGCCAATTTAAAACGAGGGCACACATCAGTTCATGTGTATGCCCTCGTTGTTTTCCCAAATATGTTGAAACTGCCCTTCCTGGAGCAGGATTTCCTTCTGTTTCGGTCCAATTAAATCAAAGTGGGAATAGCCGTCCTTGCGATGGTCAATCCACTCTTTTTTCAGGCCATATTTCTTCCCCCATTGTGCCAGCCGATCAAGGTCACCACAGCCAACCTTTGTTACGGTATTATACCCAGGAAAACGGTCATCGAGCCAATAATGGGTGAGAAAAGCAATTTCGCCACGATCGATTTTCTCTTTCCATTCGATCACATCACGTCTCTTAATCCCAAACGCCACCCATGCCTCACCTCTTACTTCTTTTTAATTTCCTCGTACTTTAAAAACCATTCAGGGAATGCCTTTTTAAACGATGTCGGTCGAAAATTATTCTTCTTGACAATAATATGAGTCGAAGTTCCCTCGGCACATACTTCATCATTGCCGTTCATAATGGAGTAGCCATAAATGGTTTTAATGCCGTCATTAAGTTCAACCCATGTTTTCACAAAGGCCTTGTCACCGTATCGAAGTGGTTTTTTGTAGGTGATTCCAATATCATACACCGGAGCATAATAGCCAGCCTCTTCCATCGATAAATAATTGTAGCCGAGGTCTTCGATTAAGCCTGTCCGGCCGAGCTCGAAGAACTTTAAATAGTTGGCATGATAAATCACGCCCATCATGTCTGTATCAGCATAATAAAGCTGAATTTCCCTAGTTGAAACAAAATAATGATCCATTACCGCTCCACTCCCACTATTTTTTCAATTGCTCTTTGAACATCCTCAGCTTCGAGAATCAGCGATTTCTCCAGCAGATTTTCACCGGGATCGTCATTCATCAATCTGGCCGCCTGAGCCTGAATCATTTCATCGACCAAATTAGTCGCAAACCGGCCATTTCCTCGAGTTGTTTCTGTTTCAAGGGTATTTATTAGCATTTGTTTTGCCTTCTCTGTCACGCTGTATTGAAAGCTCCCCGCATATGAAACGATAATTTCCAATAATTCTTCTGGAGAATAGTCGGGAAAGAAGAAGAATTTTTTAAACCGCGAACGCAGGCCGGGATTGCTTTCAAGCAGGACATTCATTTCAGTTGGGTAGCCTGCTAAAATCACAACCAAGTTTTCGTTCTGCTTGGTCATTTCGTCAACCAGTGTATCTATGACTTCTTTCCCAAAGTCTCCTGAGGTTTGGCTAAGCAGTGAGTAGGCTTCATCAATAAAAAGCACGCCGCCAAGTGCTTCTCTGATTTTTCGCTTCGTTTTTTCCGCCGTTTGCCCCACATACCCTGCAACAAAATCGGCCCTGCTGGTGACAATTAAATGCCCGCGCTTTAATAGCCCGCATTCCTTTAACAGCTCGGAATAAATCTTGGCCACAGTGGTTTTTCCGGTCCCAGGGTTTCCCGTAAACACGGAATGCAGTTGAACCGGCACTGTCGGCAGTCCATGATTTCGGCGAAACTGCTGCATTTTTACAAACGATACCAATGTACGAATTTCTGTTTTTAACGATTCAAGACCGATTAAATTATTGAGCTTATCATTCGGTGATTCCGTTTGATCCTCACGATTAACGGTAAAGTCCGCTTTGGTTAAAAGCATATATTGGAGCAGGTCGTCCCCGGTTGTACCCGCCCCTTTTTTAAAAATCGCATCCATCACAATATTGCGGACCGTTCTGGCATTGCCAAATGTATCGTCCACACGCTCCTGGTCAAGGCGATGACTGATCTCAAGCTTCGCGTCAGCTGTTAGATAATAATCATTATCCATGGCAGTTGCTTCGGCAATTTGAATTAATTCATCATTGGAGTAATTCGGCAAATGGATAAAGTTTGATTGCGGAAACCGGCTGCGCAGGCCAGGATTGGCGTGTAAAAACGTCCGCATTTCTTCTGGATAGCCTGCCAGGATGACAGCGAATTTACCGCCATATTCATGTGACGTCATCAAGGAAACGAGCGTATCGACCGCAGCCTGTCCGTAGTCATTGCCTGATTGACCCTCACGTTTCAAGCTATAGGCTTCATCAATAAATAAAACACCGCCGACAGCCCGTTCGACAACCATTCTGACGTTTTCCTCTGTCTGGCCGACAAAGGAGCCGACAAGCTGTGATCGATTGGTTTCGATTACTTTCTGGCGTGGCAGAACTCCAAGCTCGTGATAAATTTTCGCCAACAGTCTCGCGAGGGTGGTTTTCCCTGTCCCTGGATTACCGGTAAGGACCATATTTAGGCTCATTTCGTCTTTACTGGCAAAACCAAGCTTTTTTCGCTGCTGCTGGTATTTTAAAAACCGGTAGTAATCATTGACGCGCTTTTTGACAGAATCCATGCCGATTAAGCCGTGCAATTGGTCCAAAGCAGTTTTTTCAGTACTGGCGGGCTCCTCTTCATCCGTTATAAAAAGCTGCTGCCAGTTGGTTTTGATTTCTTCTACGTTGGCTAAATGAAATTTTAAAGCATCGTAGTAGGTGGCGGTATGAAATACACCGGTAATCGATTGGTCATATTCCTCTGCCGCTTTCAACAAGCTGCTTGTTTCGCTTATCGCAGAAGTCAGCAATTCATAGAGCTTGCGGTAGGTTTGAAAAATATTCTTATCCATCATGGTCGAGGCAAGATCAAGCTTCGCCTCTAGGGCCGGAAGCTGCTCTTCACCCTTTTGCAAAAACCTCTGGCATACACTTATGTAATGCTGTGATACTTTCTTCTTTGCCGTGCGGTTATCTGTTTCCCTAATGGCCGGAAAGGCAAGTGAGTCCAACATATCTTTAAAGTCATGCCAATCGGTGCGAACAAGGATCTCCTTAGCTTGTTTGTTCTCAGGGTTAAGAGCGATTGCTTTTTCAAGCAGGGTGGGTGCCAATGGATCTTGGTGATCGCGGCCAAGTCTTGACAGTGCTAATAATGTGAGCAGCTTCGAGGAGATTTTGACATCGTGTTCTTGGCTATAGGCTTCGAGCACATGGCTTTCCTCTTTAAGCACCCCTGCTTCATTTAGCTCGTTCTCCCACGTGTTGATTTGTTCTTGTTTATCTTGATTCATTCATTATCACATCACTATAAAAATTTCTTTCCCTATCTTACCATAAAGTCCGCACCCCGGCGAAATAAATGGCATTAGAAAAGGACCCGTTAGGCTGGAACAGGTCCTTTGGATGGATTATTTTTGATCTCTAACTTCATCTTTGATTTCAGAACGGAAGGAATCAATGCTTTCACGTCTGCGCTCATTTTTTTCCTGGATTTGCCGGCGCTGTGTATCGCTGTCTGTTAACGCCATTGACTCTTCAGCCGCTTCCATGTTTTGGATTGTATTTTCAATCATGTTTTGCAGCTTTTCAACATTATCGCTACGGTCATCTGGATTTGGTTTGTTATTATAGGTCATCCGTAGTTCCTCCTTGAAATGTACTCACTACAGATATAGTTTGTTTCGACAGCAAAAAAATATCACGGCAATGTTTACCTTAATGCCTAAAAATTTCGTTATTTTAACACAACAAAAAGACCCTTAGCCAATTTAGGCTCGGGTCTATAAATGATGTTTATTCGCCTTTTGTTTGCATTACCTGGGCGTGTTCGCCTGAGGTGTCTTGCATTTGATTTCCTTTATTTGCAGTTGACCTTCTAGGTTGTGTCCCCACATGTGAAGGTCGGAAACGTTTTGTTTGATACCCTTTACCCATTCACTATCCCCCCTTATGTACATTTTGTCCAAAGGGCGTTAAACCATGAATGGTAAACTTTTGGGTTACTCAGCTTTGCCGAGACGTTTTGCTTCAATGCGCTGTTCGATTTTTTCCATTGCAGCACGATCTTTTAAAAGTTGTGATTTATTTTCAGATACTAGTTCTGCAAATGAACGTTTTCTTGGTTTTCTCATTTGGCTCACCTTCCTTACTTACTATTGTAACAGTAATTATGCCCGGAAACGGTTGCAATTATTACAACTTTTTGAAAATTTATTCGTTTTTTTCTTTTTTCATAAAAAAGACATTGGCTGTGAACCAATGCCTGATTTCTCTATTTTAATTTACCAACCTGTTCTTTCATGTCCTTATATTTCATGGAGCCAACAAATTTATGCTGCATTATTCCTTTACTGTCTATAAAATAAGTGGTAGGAATCGACAGGACCTTGTACTCCTCGTTCACTGCATCTTCGGTATCTAACGGGATTGGGAACGTAATTTTATATTCATCCACAAATGCTTGAACATCCAATTGCGGGTCAATGTTTACCGCCAAAATGGTCACTTCATCGCCAACTTCCTGATGAAACTTTTCCATATCAGGCATTTCCGCTTTACAAGGCGGACACCAGGTTGCCCAGAAATTGAGCATCACTTTTTTTCCTTTTAAATTGGAAAGCTTTACAGTTTCGCCAGTCAATGTTTTTAATTCAAAATCCGGGGCCATTGAGCCTACTGCAGGGCCTTTTTGGCTTGCAGCGGTCTGACTCGCTGGCTCGGGTTCTTTTGTTTGTTTATTAACTGCTTGGACAATTGCTACGGTTAATAACGAAATTAACAACACGGCAGCAATGACTTTTTTCCACATCCCGAATCTCTCCTTCGTTTTAGTACTCACTAATGTTGATTTTACACTATAAACCCTATGGAAACAAAATCGGATGTGTTAATTCTGTGACAATCGGTTTTTTTGCTTTACAAGCGCTTGAAATTCCTCATCCAAACGCTGATAATTTGAATCCTTTTGGTCTATAGTCGATAATTTTCCGAGTATAGCAGCGATTTTCGTTTCAATGACCAACAGTGTTTCCTGTTTATCATCACCATCCTGTTTGCCTTTATTAAAATATTGTTCCGGTGTCATTTCTAAACGGCTAATTTGTTTATTGTCAAAAGCAAGCACAATGTCACAAAGCTTGTTTAAAAAATAATAATCATGGGAGACTGTTATAATTGTTCCAGTAAACTCGCTTAACGTTTTTTCAAGCTGCTCCCTGCTTGGCAGATCAAGATGATTGGTTGGCTCATCCAAAATCAACACATCGTATTCTTTCATCAACATATCCACCAACTTTACCCGCGTCCGTTCGCCGAGACTTAATGTACCGATTGGCTTCATGATCAACTGCTCTGTTAATCCAATGTTGGCTAGCATGGTCCTAGCTTTAAAAATGCTTTTCTTATCCGTAAAACCCATAGCCTCCAACGCTGTCTTTTCAGCGGGCAAATCGGAAACATCCTGGCTAAGATAAGCGATCTTTAGCGACTTACTGCTCCACAATTCGCCTGTGGTACCTTCCACCAAACCCATAATCATCTTGATTAGGGTTGTTTTACCGCAGCCGTTTTCTCCTAAAAGCCCAATCCGTTCGCCGTGATTGATATAAAACTGCGAGTTTTGGAACAGCTTCCGATCGTCGTAGGACATCCCCAAGTTTCGGGCTTCAATGATTCGTTTTCCCCGTTTGCCATGGCCGTCAAACTGAAAACGAACCTTTGCATCCTCAATCGGTTTTTCTACCTTATTTTTTGCAAGTTCTTTCTCCAATCGCCTTCTTTTTGATTTTACCTGATTATCAACCTTTTTGGCCTTTACTCGGTGATATTCTTTAAAGCCTTCTTCTTTTGTAGAGGCTCGGTGCGCGTTATCAGACCAAGTCTTTAACTGCTCCATTTGCGCTTCCATTCTTTCTATCTGGCGCTGCTGGACTTCATATTGATGGTGCTGATTCGCCCTTTGCCGTTCTTTTTCCTGACGGTAAGCGGTGTAATTTCCATTGAAATGATGGAGTTTCCCCGCTTGCAGTTCAAATATCCGTTTGACAGTCTGATCAAGAAAATGCCGATCATGGGAAATAATGAACACAGCCCCTGGAAATTTTTCGATTTCAGAAACTAACCAATTGACTCCTTTGTAATCCAAATGGTTAGTTGGTTCATCGAGAATCAATAAATCTGGATTGGAAGCCCAAATGCTTGACAGGGCAAGCTTTAATTTCTCCCCGCCACTCAAGTTAGCCAGCCTGTCTTCCTGCCAATCATAGACCTTTTTGAGACCAAGTTCGCTGGCAAGCTGATAGACCTCTTTTATTTTTAATGCTTCTTGAAAATCATTCACTTCATAATCGATCGATTGTGAAAGATACCCGATTTTTAATTGGGCTTTTTTTTCAATCCATCCTTTGTCAGGTGTTTCCTTTCCCAATACCAGGTTGGCCAAAGTGGTTTTGCCCGCCCCGTTATAGCCAACAAGCCCGATTCTTTCGCCGTATTTAAGATCAAACTGGATTTGGTCCAAAATTTTACGTGAATTATAGCTTTTCTCTAAACCCTTCACGTTCAGAACCACTGTATATTTGTTCATAAAAAAACCCCCTTCGAGCGAACCTGAAGAGAGTTAAATGTCATAATAATGGCACACAAAATAAACCTTAATTAGGTTTGAGGAAGCGTACGTATGATCAGGACATAAAAAAGGGCAGACAAATCCCATTCTTCAGGTTCAACATTTTTCGTTTATTCGAATCATGTGCTGAAAAATAAGATTAAAACTTCATCGGCCTTTGTTTCATTCCTTTTCGTTTGATAGTTCCATTTTATTTAAATAACGCCCGAAATGTCAATGGTTTTAAGAAAAACACACCGTGCCCAAGGAGCACGGTGTGTTAATTGCAGATTATTGTCTAGCTACAGCGCTTAGGCGCTTCCGCTTTTCGATTAAGCTTGCAGCTTTTCACGCAATACCATTTGCAGGATACCGCCATGACGGTAGTAGTCGATTTCAACTTCGGAATCGAAGCGGACAACCACTTCAAATTCTTTCTTGCTGCCGTCTTCAGCAGTTGCTGTTACTTTTACAAGATCACGTGGTTTAACACTTTCGTCCACTTGAACTTCGAATGTTTCCTTACCAGTTAAACCAAATGATTCAGCGCTGTCGCCGTCTTTAAATTGAAGCGGAAGAACGCCCATTAACACAAGGTTAGAACGGTGGATACGCTCAAAGCTTTCAGCAAGCACGGTTTTGATGCCTAAAAGGTTTGTACCTTTAGCAGCCCAGTCACGGGAAGATCCCATACCGTAGTCTTTGCCGGCAAGAACCATTAAGCCTGTACCTTGCTCTTTGTACTTCATGCAAGCATCATAAATCGACATCACTTCGCCTGTTGGCCAGTAAGTGGTGAAGCCGCCCTCTGTACCAGGAGCGATTTGGTTACGGATGCGGATGTTTGCAAACGTACCGCGCATCATGACTTCGTGGTTACCACGGCGAGAACCGTAAGAGTTAAAGTCACGAGGCTGAACGCCTTTTTCTAATAGATACTTTCCAGCTGGAGTATTCTTGCCGATTGCTCCTGCAGGAGAAATATGGTCAGTTGTTACAGAGTCGCCGAACTTACCAACGATACGAAGACCAGTTAATGACTCAACTTCGCCTGGATCTTTAGATAAACCTTCAAAGAATGGCGGGTTAGCAATGTAAGTGGAATCTTCATCCCAAGTATATAATGGCTCATTGCTAGTCTTGATTTCGTTCCAGCGCTCATTGTCACCAAAGACATTCTCGTATTCTCTACGGAATAGCTCAGGAGTTACAGTGCGCTTCACAACATCATTAACTTCAGCAGTTGTTGGCCAAATGTCCTTGAAGAACACGTCGTTGCCGTCTTTGTCTTTACCAATCGGGTCTGTTTCAAAGTCAACATTGACAGTACCTGCTAATGCATAAGTGACTACTAACGGCGGTGAAGCCAGGTAGTTCGCTTTTACAAGCGGGTGAATACGTCCTTCGAAGTTACGGTTACCGGAAAGAACGGATGTAACTAATAGGTCGTTTTCCGCTACAGTTTTCTCGATTTCTTCTTTTAATGGACCGGAGTTACCGATACATGTTGTACAGCCGTACCCTACAAGGTTGAAGCCGATTTGCTCAAGGTATGGAAGCAAGCCGGAATCACGAAGATATCCAGTTACAACCTTGGAGCCAGGTGCTAAAGAAGTTTTGACAAACTTAGGAACTTCCATTCCAAGTTCGACTGCTTTCTTCGCAACAAGTCCTGCACCAACCAGTACATAAGGGTTAGAAGTGTTTGTACAGCTAGTTATTGACGCAATCGCAACTGCACCAGTCTTCATTTCTACTTCGTCACCATTATTAAACTTAACCGTTGCAGACTTTTCAAGCTCATCTGCGCCTAAGCCGAAACCTTGGTTGCCTTGCGGAGCAGAAACAGCCTTCACGAATTCTTCCTTCATTTTTGAAAGTGGAATTAAATCTTGCGGACGCTTAGGGCCGGAAAGATTTGCTTCGATTTCAGCAAGATTGATTTCGATGACGTCCGTATAAACAGGCTCTTCTGCAGGATTGAAGAATAAGCCGTTTGCTTTGCAATATGCTTCTACTACTTTAATAGCTTCTTCATCTCGGCCAGTTAAGCGCATATATGCGAGAGACTCATCATCAATTGGGAAGAATCCGCAAGTTGCGCCATATTCAGGAGCCATGTTGGCAACTGTGGCACGGTCAGCAAGTGGCAGTACAGATACGCCATGTCCGAAGAATTCTACGAACTTGCCTACCACGCCATGCTTACGAAGAACTTGGGTTACTTTTAACGCAAGGTCTGTCGCAGTTGCGCCGTTTGGCAGTTCGCCAGTTAATTTAACCCCGACAACCTCTGGCACTGGGAAGTATGAAGGCTGACCAAGCATGCCAGCTTCTGCTTCGATACCGCCAACGCCCCAGCCTAAAACACCAAGACCGTTGATCATCGTTGTATGGGAGTCAGTACCAACAAGGGTATCTGGATATGCTTCTAGTTCGCCGTCCACTTCAGCAACATGAACCACATCGGCCAAGTACTCAAGGTTAACTTGGTGAACGATCCCAGTTGCAGGAGGAACAGCACGATAGTTGTTAAACGCTTTTTGTGCCCAGCTTAAGAACTGATAACGCTCGGCATTACGTTCAAATTCCAGGTCCATGTTTACTTTTAACGCATTTTCGTTTCCATATGCATCAACCTGTACAGAGTGGTCAATAACCAAGTCAACTGTTTTTTCCGGGTTGATTTTGTCTGGGTCACCGCCAAGGTCAGCCATTGCTTTTCTTAAAGAAGCAAGGTCAACGACTGCAGGAACGCCAGTGAAGTCTTGAAGAATAACGCGTGATGGCTTGAATGGCACATCCACCTCTTTAAGCTCATCTGTTCCCCATTTTGCCAGGTTTTCAACGTGCTCTTCTGTGATTACACGGCCATCGTATTGGCGAAGCACTGATTCTAGTAATACTTTTACGGAGTAAGGCAATTTTGATACATTGCCGATGCCTGCTTCTTCCAGAGCGGCCAAGCGATAATAGTGATAGCTTTTGCCGTTAACGTCGAAGGAAGAGCGGGCGTTAAATACATCCTTTTTAACCATGAAAAAACCCCCCTATTCGAAAAGTCGAAAAGTTTGAAAATTCCCATCCGGCTTAACTTTTCTCACAATTCTAATCTTAATACAAGCGATTACATAAGTAAATAACAAGAAAGTTATTGTGTTTGATAAGTTTATCTTATCTTTTTTATGTAATTTGTTCGAAATATTTCGAAAACACAGTTGATTACTTATGATGAATTGTGGTTCGTGGGCCGAAGGACTTTCCCCTTTATTATGGCAAAAAAACTTTAATTTGTCATTTATTTCGTTCGAATGGAAATCATAACAGTATTGGGAGGTGATGAATATGGCGAAGCGGAAGGCGAACCATGTACGGCCCGGCATGAATGCGGCAAAAGCACAGGGTGTGGGTGCCGGTTTTAATGAAGAAATGGCAACAGAGCACTTAACTGAAATGGAAAAACGGAACAATAAAAAACGGAAAAAGAATCAATAACAACGTAGTAAAAGCGGGACCTAAGTGGCCACCGCTTTTTATGTGTTAATCCATATTTACTTCGGTCACCATCTGCTTTAAATCCTGCTGAAACCGCTCTAATTGAGCTCTTTGGTGCTCAGAAGCCACCTCAAGAGCATTTTCAATCTGCTGGTAAGCCTCATTGACTTCATTTTTTAAATGTTTTAACTGATGGCCGTAGCTTGCGCTGTCACTGACAATCGTTTCATAAAGCCCTTGAGCGTTTTCAAATCCTTGCTGGGCCGCTTGAAATGCCTCCTGCTTATTCTTGTTGTACGGATTTCTTTGCATTTTGTTTTTCCTCCTCAAATTTGTTTACCCTTTAAATTGCACAGATGCTAAAAAAATATTCAGCATAAAACGACGGATTGACTGCATCCTAAAAAATGAGGAGGGATAATCGTGACAAACAAAAATGACAGCAAAGATATGCACCGAAATCAGCCAAAGACATCCGGTCAGCCAGAGCCGCTGAGCGGATCAAAAAAGGTGAAAAACCGCAATCATACACGCCAGAAAAGCAAGTCTCATCACGATATGTAACCAAAAAGCATCGGTCGGGATACCCCGGACCGATGCTGATCAATGAATAGTTGTTAATGCTTCAATAATCAACTCTTCCTCTTCTATCGTGACGGTCCGCAAATCAATCATGAACTCATCCCTTTGAATCCTGCCGACAATCGCCGGCTTCGTTTCAGTCCGCAGTTTACGGCCCAACTGTTCTGCCGTTAATGATTGATGGGTTAAAGCAATGACTGCTGTAGGCAATTCCACATCGGGCATCGTTCCACCGCCCACCTGGCTGATGTCCGGCAAAACTTTTGCTCTATACTGGCTTGATCGTTGTAACAATTTTGAAACAAAGGTTTGTGCCCTTTCGTCTAATTCTATAACGGAAACTAATAAATCGCGGATCGTTGGGATCTCAAGCATGGCTTTTTCACCGCGGGCATAAGCTAATAATGTACCCTCGAGCGCTGCCAGAGTCATCTTATCGACCCTCACCACTCGCGCCAATTGATGTTTTTTCAACCTCGCAATAATTTCTTTTTTCCCGGCTATAATTCCTGCCTGAGGGCCGCCCAAAAGCTTGTCACCGCTAAAAGTAACAACATCCGCCCCCATTTCGATTACCTCTTTGACAACAGGTTCATCACCAATTCCGTGTTTTCTAAAATCAAACAGGGCGCCGCTGCCCAAATCTTCATAAAAAATGACATCATCGGTCTTTTTGGCTAACTGGATTAGCTCGTCCGTTTCGACTGATTTCGTAAATCCGATAACTTTAAAGTTGCTTGTATGAACCTTCATGATAATCGCCGTGTCCGGACTTAAAGCATTTTCATAATCATAAAGATGAGTCTTATTGGTTGTCCCAACTTCCACCAGCTTGGCGCCGCTTTCCTCCATAATGGAAGAAATTCGGAATGACCCGCCAATTTCGACAAGCTGTCCCCTAGATACGATGACTTCCTTATTTTCTGCCAGCGCCCGCAGCACGAGATAAACAGCCGCGGCATTGTTATTGACAACCATGGCGGCCTCTGAGCCGGTGATCTCTTTTACTAAAGCTTCCACATGGCTATGCCGCGAACCACGCTCACCTTCGTCTAGCTTATATTCGAGGTTCGAATAACTTCGCGCTGTTTCCACCACATGATTAATCGCAGATTCGCTTAATCGTGCCCTGCCAAGATTTGTATGTAAGATGGTGCCCGTTGCATTGATGACCCGTTGTATTGTATAGGAATATTGATTGGATACTTTTATGTTAAGGTGATTGAATACCTCTTCAATAAACGCGGTGGTTCCCGGTTTTGGTCCTGACCATTTTGATTGAAGCAACCATTGTCTAATCTCTTCCATTACTTCCTTTAACTGATTGGTTAATTGGACCGAATCGAGCCCGCTTTTTTCAAGGATGCTTAAAAATTCATTATGTTTTTGCAGTTCATGGACAGGGGGGATTGATCTTAGCGATTCTTTCATTATGTAAACTCCTTTTACAATTCCTTCTTTCGTCCTATTATAACATTTTTCACGTTTAACGGCTCAGTGAATAGTATGATACGAGCAAGGAGGAAATGGAAGTGAAGAATAAAAAGTCTCCTCAAGACCAAACCGTTGATTTGGAGAAAATGGAGCAATGGTTAAAAGACTATTTTTTAGATCCGCTCACATCGCATTATGACCATTCTCAATTCAGAATAGACATATACGAAACAGATGAAAATTGGATTGTCGAAGGTTCTTTGGACGAATATGCCAGCTCGGAAATTACAGTGAAAATGGAAAAGTCGCAGCTAATTATCTCAGCCCAGAAGCATGATTATTCCTCCCCCTCGCCTTTCCCCAAAAAAGTTCGCGCCATTAACTTCCCTTTTCCTATAATAAATCATTGTGTACGCGCCTCTTTTCAGCATGGGGTGTTGGAAATTTTCATATCAAAAAAGATAGAGAATGGATTTGGAAAAGATCGTTTTATTACCCTGCCTTAGGTGTTTTTTTCTATTTTCAATTAACATAACATTATTATATACAATAGAAAACCTCGCACCGATTGGTACGAGGTTTTTTTTATTTTTCTTCCATTTTTTGAATTAATTCATCGGTATCAGGGAACACGCCTGTTTCATTTTTTGAATAGATCTTCTCTCCATTGACAGTTACTTCAAAAATGCCGCCTGAAGCTGGAATCAATTCTACTTTTGCGATATCCCTTCTAAAATGGGTAATGATTTCTTCCGCGAAACTCGCGGCCTTTGGTGCGTAGTTTCATTGCATGCAAAATTCGACGATAACATGAAAGTCCTTCATTTTGTACCCCCTGGAGTTTACAATATTGTAGTAGTACAAACAGTGTAGCCTACGGCCTAGTATTCCGCAAATGTTCTGCTTCCATTAGTGCGGTTTATTGTAGAAAAATGTATACTAAGAAAATGGAGGTGTAAATTGATGAGTGAGCAAGAGAAAATTCGCCTGACCGCCATGTCCACAAAAGCTGGTTGAGGCTGCAAAATCGGTCCTGAGGACCTGGCGCAAGTGTTGCGTCAATTACCAAAGCAAGACCCCGTTCCGGAGTTACTCGTCGGCAACGAAACCAGCGATGATGCCGGGGTTTATAAATTAACAGATTCGATCGCTCTAATTCAAACGGTCGATTACTTTACTCCGATTGTCGATGATCCATATATGTTTGGACAAATTGCTGCCGCCAATTCGCTGAGTGATGTATATGCCATGGGCGGTGAGCCGAAAACGGTACTGAATATTGTCGGTTATCCGATTAAAAAGCTGGGCGCCGATATGCTGGCAGAAATTTTACGCGGCGCAGCCGATAAAGTAAAGGAAGCAGGCGCATTAACGGTTGGCGGCCATTCAGTCGATGACCAGGAACCAAAATTCGGCCTTTCCGTTACGGGTATTGTCCATCCCGATAAGGTGTGGAAAAATGTCGGGGCAAAGCCTGGGGACGTGCTTGTTCTTACAAAGCCGCTCGGTGTCGGCATTCTGACAACCGGGATTAAAAGAGGCGCGGTGACTCCAGAACAAGAGGCTGTGGTTACCGAAACGATGGCGCTGCTGAATAAGGACGCTGCAGAAGCTTTGATGCCGTTCTCCCCGCATTCGGTGACAGATGTAACCGGATTTGGATTGCTAGGCCACGGCAGTGAAATGGCCCGCGGCAGCGAAGTAAGTTTCGAAATATTTGCTGGACAAGTACCCGTTTTGGATGGCGCTGTTGAATTGGCCAAGGAAGGCGTCGTTCCAGGCGGCTCTAAGTCCAATCATAAATGGCTGAGTGATGACGTTCAGTACGAAGACATTTTACCTGAGGAACAACTGGTATTGTGTGATGCGATCACTTCCGGCGGCCTGTTGGTTTCGATTGATGAGGCGGAAGCGGGCCCTTATGTTGAGGCGTTGCATGAAAGAGGGTTGGCCCATGCCGCTATTGTCGGACGGGTGACTGAAAGAAAAGAGAAATTGATTTATGTAAAAAGTTAACAGCGAAGCTCGACGCTTCGCTGTTTTTCTAGTTGACGGTCGTTCTTACGGACATTTTCATTGATTTCCGCACCGGTTTTGTCCTCAAGAGGCCTGGTTGAGGAAACTTTCAGCCATTTCTGCACCGGTTTTGTCTTCAAGAGCCCCAGAAACCTCACTTTCATCAAATCCCCACCCCGTTGGATCCTCCCCCTCCCTACCCAAACAAAAACCCCAAGCCTTAGCTTGGGATTCTCAATTGAAATTTCTGGCGAAGTTTTTCGATCATGTCCTTCGTCATTTTGTCTAAATCATACTCGTATTGGAAGCCCCACTCAGCTACAGCAGCGCTGGAATCAATCGAATTCGGCCAACTTTCCGCGATTTTCTGGCGCGAAGGGTCCACATTGTAGCTAATCTTAAATCCAGGAATATACTTGGCGATGCTACGAGCGATTTCCTCCGGATCAAAACTCATTGAACTTACATTAAAGGAATTACGGTGGACTAATTTGCTAGGATCCGCCTCCATTAAATCGATAATCGCATTCAGCGCATCCGGCATATACATCATATCCATATAGGTGCCTTTATCAATATAAGAAGTATAACGACCGTGCTTCACCGCTTCATAATAAATTTCCACGGCATAATCAGTGGTGCCGCCGCCTGGAGGTGCCACATAAGAGATTAATCCAGGGAAACGCAAGCCCCTCGTATCAACACCAAATTTATGATAATAATAATCGGCCAACAGCTCTCCTGCCACCTTATTGACCCCATACATCGTTGTCGGGCGCATAATCGTGTCTTGCGGCGTGTTGTCTTTCGGTGTTGCCGGGCCAAAGGCACCGATTGAACTCGGCGTAAAAAATTGCGCGTTTAGCTCACGAGCGGTTTCAAGGGCGTTCATCAATCCGCCCATGTTTAAATTCCAGGCAAACACCGGCTTTGCTTCGGCGGTGGCAGATAACAAAGCGGCCAAGTGCATGACCGTATCCACATTATATTTTTTTGCAGTTTCCACCATCTTTTTCAAATCAGTAACGTCTACCGTTTCAAAAGGGCCGCCAAGCGCGGCCTCGCTGTCGTTTTTCTTTATGTCAGTCGCAATAACATTGTCTGTGCCGTATATATCTCTAAGCTTTAAGGTGAGTTCTGAACCAATCTGCCCTAAAGCGCCGGTTATCATAATCCGCTTCATTGTTTCTCCCCCTTAAATAATGCCCATTTCCTTGCCAACCTTTTCATAGATGGCAATTGCCCGATCAAGCATTTCCTTCGTATGCGCTGCAGTCGGCATGTTGCGGACCCGCCCTGTCCCCTTTGGTACAGTTGGAAACACAATCGCTTTTGCGTAAACGCCTTCTTCGTTCAGTCGCTTACTGAACTGTTGCGCTACCGTTTCTTCACCAATAATACAAGGAGTGATTGGTGTTTCGCTGTTGCCGATATTAAACCCTAAATCCTTCAAGCCTTTTTTCAGATAGTTTCCGTTTTCCCAAAGTTTTTTATTAAGCTCCGTGCTTTCCATCAGAATTTCAATCGCCCGCTTGCTGGCTGCGACATCTGCAGGAGTTAACGAGGTGGAGAACAAGAACGGGCGGCTGCGGACCTTCAGCCAGTCAATCAGATTTTTCTTCCCGGCCACATAACCGCCGACAACCCCGATCGCCTTTGATAGGGTGCCGATTTGGAAATCAATTTTATCGGAAAGGCCAAAATGCTTGACGGTACCTGCACCATCACCCAATACACCTGAGCCATGGGCATCATCCACATATGTAATTAAGTCGAATTCCTCAGCAATTATTACGATTTCCGGCAATAACGCGATATCCCCATCCATAGAGAAAACGCCGTCAGTAATAACCATCAATTTATTGTATTGACCAGACTCTTTGGCAGCCTTGGCTTTAGCACGCAAATCTTCCATGTCCGAGTGATTAAAACGGATGATTTTTGCCTTGGATAATCTGCAACCATCAATAATCGAGGCATGGTTTAATTCATCGGATAAAATCGCATCGTTTTGGTCCATTACCGCAGATATCGCAGCCATATTACAATTAAACCCAGATTGATAAGCAATCGCAGCTTCGGTATGTTTAAATTCTGCCAGCTTCTCTTCTAATTCCACGTGAAGTTTCATGGTGCCATTGATCGTTCGAACAGCACCTGCTCCAACGCCATATTTCTCAAGCGCCTCTCTGGCGGCTTGTTTCAAGCGCTCATCTGTTGCCAAGCCCAAGTAATTATTGGAAGAAAGGTTGATCAATTCGCGGCCATTAATCGTGATGACCGGGCCATTTGGACTTTCCAGCGGATCAATAACATTATATAGACCCTTGCCTTTTAAATCTTCAAGGTTTTCATTTAAAAATTGCTCTAACGTTTGACTGGACATATCAAAATCCCCCTTTTCTATTCAAAACTTGCTTTTTGTCGTTTACAAAAATACAAATGTCCTCCTGAGGCGGACAGTGCGAACCCCTTCAAAACTGCGCCATTAAAGGATTTCCTTTACTATACAATATCATATTATTTCAAGAATGTTCACCCCTGAAGGACAAAAGTAAAAAATATTTTTATATTGTATAGATTGCCCCAAAAATGGCGAAAACCTACAAAGCAAAATATTGACAGGGGTTGCAAAGGCGAACGAAAATGTTTTTACTTTTAAAATCATTCGCCTTTTCAACAAAAAAATGCTTGAAATGACAAATGACCGTGCTATAATGGGGTATAAATTCATAGCAACACTCGTATAATCGCGGGGATATGGCCCGCAAGTTTCTACCGGATTGCCGTTAACAATCCGACTATGAGTGGGTAATGTGATTTCCGCTTTATTGATTGCGGTCTTCTTCCTATTCCTTTTAGTAATAAGCCCAAAGGACATTGCCTCACTCTCGTTTGTGAGCAATGACCATTGGGCTTTTTATTTTTCAAAAAAATGGAGGTACATCATGAGATTATTGGAAGAAAGAATTCAAAGGGACGGAAAAGTCCTTTCGGAATCCGTTTTAAAAGTGGATTCATTTTTGAATCATCAAATTGATCCCAACTTAATGCAGAAAATTGGCCAAGAATTTGCCCGCCGCTTCCAGAATGAAGGGATTACCAAAATTGTCACTATCGAATCTTCAGGGATTGCTCCTGCAGTGATGACCGGATTGCAGCTGAATGTACCAGTTGTTTTTGCCAGAAAAAGAAAATCGCTTACCTTAAACGACGGCCTGTTAACTGCCTCCGTTCATTCGTTTACAAAAAATGAAACAAACGAAGTATCCATCGCAGAAAAATACTTAAATAAAAATGATGTAGTCCTGGTTATTGATGACTTTCTTGCCAACGGACAAGCGGCGCTAGGTTTAATCGAAATCGTCAAGCAAAGCGGCGCCCAAGTGTCAGGTCTCGGAATTGTCATTGAAAAGTCGTTCCAGGACGGAGCAAAACTGCTTCAGGAACATGGAGTTAGGGTGGAATCGCTAGCCAGGGTCGCATCCCTTGCTAACGGCGAGGTTACATTTAAATCGGAGAAAGCAGAGGAACTTGTCAAATAAAAAACCATCCATTAAAAACAGCATCACTTGGAATTCAACATGTTCTGGCTATGTATGCTGGAGCCGTCATTGTCCCGTTAATTATCGGCGGTGCTTTAGGCTTAAACCATAAACAATTGGCGTATTTAGTCTCGTTGGATATTCTAACAAGCGGGATCGCCACTTTATAGCAGGTGTGGCAGAACCGTTATTTTGGGATTGGACTGCCGATTGTTCTTGGCTGTACATTTACGGCTGTGGGGCCAATTATAGCCACAGGAAACCAATATGGCATGTCGTCGATTTACGGTTCAATCCTGGTATCCGGGATCATTGTGATGTTGATTGCCAAATACTTTGGAAAACTGATTCACTTCTTCCCTCCCGTCGTAACGGGTTCGGTCGTAACGATTATTGGGACAACCTTGATTCCCGTTGCGATGAATAATGTTGCCGGCGGACAGGGCAGCCCTGATTTTGGCTCTATTTCTAACATTGCACTGGCATTTGGAACGCTATTATTTATTATTATTCTTTATCGTTTCTTTAAAGGGTTCGTGCGTGCCATTTCTATTTTATTAGGATTAATCGTCGGAACGATTGCGGCCGCATTCATGGGCAAAGTTGACTTTTCTGCTGTTGGTGACGCATCTTGGTTCCATATGGTCACGCCGCTGCACTTTGCAACCCCATCGTTTGAATTGGCGCCAATCATTACAATGACCATTGTAGCGATTGTAAGCCTTGTTGAGTCATCAGGTGTTTATTTTGCATTAAGTGATATTACTGGCCGTAAATTGACGGAACAAGATTTGGTTAAAGGCTACCGGGCTGAAGGCTTAGCCAGTGTTATCGGGGCGTTCTTTAATTCATTTCCTTATACGACCTATTCCCAAAACGTCGGGCTTGTCCAGTTTTCCGGCGTTAAGGATAAAAGCGTCATCTATACGATGGGCGGAATATTGATTTTTCTTGGATTTGTGCCAAAAATCGCTGCCCTTACAACCGTGATTCCGACTGCTGTTCTAGGCGGGGCGATGGTTGCCATGTTTGGCATGGTGATCGCGTCCGGAATCAAAATGCTAAGTAAGGTTGATTTCTCATCACAGGAGAATCTGCTTATCATTGCCTGCTCGGTTGGGGTTGGATTAGGCGTCACTACCGTTCCGGATCTATTCGCTCATCTTCCAGAAAGTGTAAAAATCCTGACGAATAGCGGGATCGTGTCCGGAAGTTTAACTGCCATTTTCCTTAACATTATTTTTAATGTTATAAAGCCAATCAAGCAACCGAAAGTGGCAAAAACGGGTAATCAAAGTGTAGCTTAATTAAATTTATATCCCACATATTAACCACTAAAATATGTCGATACGTTGCCTACATTTTCTTAACGAAAATCGTTAATGAGGTGACGAAAATGAAAAGAAAAAGACTTACAAACAGAGCAGTAAATGAAGAATCACATTCTGTAATTTTTAGTTTTGAACAAGCTTATGAATACTTCCTCTCTTCAAAGAAAGCTGAAGGATTACGAAAACCAACTTTGACTAGTTATGATGAACATTTTAATTTTTTTAAGAATTGGTTAAGTGATTTTTTGCCTGAAATTAAAACAATTGATCAATTAACTATTCAAATGATAAGACAATATGTCCATTATTTAAAGGAAGAGCATTTTAATTACAAAACCAAAGAATACGGACTGTCTATTCAGACAACAAACGCTCGTTTAAGATTTTTAAAAACATTTTATAATTTCTTGGTTAAAGAGGAATTGGTAAATATCAATCCACCCGAACAAGTGAAATTTATTAAAGAAGATGAACGAATCTTCTATCCTTTGCAAGAAACTGAAATGCAGAAATTATTAAATGTTCCTGATACACGTCAATTTCCTCAATTCAGAGACAAATGTATAATGTACCTACTTTATGACCCGGGATTAAGAATTAAAGAGGCTATTAGCTTAACTATTGATGATTTAGACTTAAATGGAAGAAGAATATTTTTACCATCCGAAAAGGCTAAAGGAAGAAAAGCAAGAATTATTCCATTGTCCGGTTTAGTCATTAAAATGCTTATCGAACTTATTTCGGAAAATAAGACTCACTTTGAAAGTAACCACTTGTTTTTAAACTGGTATGGGGAACCAATGGCAGAGGATACATTTAGAAGAAATTTAAAAAGATATGTTAAAAAAGCTGGTATTACTAAACCTTTTTCCTGCCATGACTTTAGAAGGCAGTCAATTACAGAAATGTTAGCTTCCGGGGCTTCCTTGTTCGCTGTTCAAGCCATTGTTGGACATTCGCAAATATCAACAACTAAAAAATATGTCCACTTTGATGAACAAGTAATAAAAAATCAACATGAGTTATATAGCCCATTAGTGAAGGTTAAAAGAAAAGGAAAATTACGTTAAAAATACTTTAAGACGGTAGAATTCCACCGTCTTTTTTTATGAAATTTATTTTATAGGGAACATTTACCTTATTGCCTGATACTTAGGAAATTCCCATTAATCATTAGACTTCTATAATAAAAAATTCCTTAATAGCTTTAATAGCTTCCTCGTGTTCTTCTTTATTTTTAGTAAATGATACATTGATAATGAATCCTCTTTCATTTGGTTTCTTTGCTTTATAGGAAACGGCTTCCTCTGTTTCAATCCGTATAAAATCATTTTCAAAATCTATTTTATCGTATTTGTTAAATTTTTTCCGTCTCTGTTTTATTGTTTACCCCTTCTTTGCTTGTATTTTCTTCTTTATATACTCCGATTGAAAGTAGATATTTTGCAATTGTAATACCTTGTGTTTCTTTGCTGATTATATTAGTAACTTTCACCTGTTTTTTCATTCCATACCACTTAAATTTCCGGTAATGTATTTGCTTTTCAATAACCTCTTTATAAACCTCTCTAAATCCAGTTCCCCTTCTTCACTAATTTTGTCTATTCCCTCTATATATAAAGGTTCTTTGTATTCGGGCTTTTCTTACTTATTTACCTTAGCCTTTAAAATTTACTACCGTCAATTAAATAATGAAACAAACCGTTTCCGCAATAATAGCAGCTAAAACAATCGCAGTGTATCTATTCTTATCCTCATAGGTTACTAGTCCATCTTCGGCCAACAAATAAAGACTAAAAAGGACAATTAGCAGAAATAAAATAATCTGAAAGGCAATTAACATTATTTACCCTCCACTATCTTTTCTAAATTGTAATTAAGATACTTTAACCAAAAATACATCTCATTAATGATAAGACTTCTCTTTTAAATCGCTCATCATCTTGCTGCTTACTTTGCATGACATGTAAATTTCTTTGTAAATCTGTTTCAAACATATTAACCTCTCCAATCCATAATATAAAAAGAGCCACTCGGTAAGGAGTGACTTAATCGTTTATTAACATCTTATATATTCCTTTAATTTTGGCTCTAAATGAATTTTGCCAATGTTTATTTGTGTCTACCGTGTTATTAAAAGTCAAATGTCTATGATTAGTGAAATGAATATTTAATAATACATTTTCAATCCCAAACTCTTCTGAAACTTCAAAATTGAAGTCAATTATATCCTTTAATTTAAATACTTCAAAAAAGGTTTTAGTTTCACTACCGCTAATCCGAATAAATTTTGTTTTCGTAAGGAAAATTAAATCAGTGTCACTATCTTCAACAAGTAAATTTTGAGGGTAGAAAAATTCAATTTCTGAATCCGGAATAAACTCTTTTACTTTTGAAACACAATTCTTTAGCTTGTAGTAATCTTTTGTCTGAGTGAAACTGTAATTACCAAACCATTCTAAAAACTTTCTGTAACTTAAGTTATCTCCCATTTTATAACACTCTCCCTTTAGTACAAGCATACTACAAACACTTGTTCCTTGGAAGATTTATGTAATGATATGTTTTCGACAAATGAAAAAGACCCCCAACATATTGCGGAAGCCTTTTTCATTATGTAGATCATGTTGTTTGATTTGCATCAGCAAAAAAACTTTAAGTTTAAATTTCCGTCCTAACTGGAACACCAGTGAAGACCAATGTTTATTTGTAATTAAATAATAACATATCAACAATTAATGTCAATAATAAGTTTAAATTATTTCAATTCCACTGATAATTATCTTGTTAAAATTGTTTAATATTTCTAAAGCATCATCTGGACTTAATTTAACCCTACCTTCAAATGATTTATCTAAGTTATTTATCTTTTCAATTCTTCTATTATGAATATATCTGATTTGTGAAAAGCTAACATAACTCTTTTTAGATTCTACACCATCCTTGTTAGGAAGTCCTAAATCCTCAAAAACAATTGTATTTTCCTCAAAATCAACCTCTTGAGATGTTAAAGGTGCAACTAAAAACATATCACCTTTCCTTGAAAGAATAATAGCATAATGACCGTCTTTTAATTCATCACCAACACCTAATCCATAATTCACATGAATTATATCTCCAAATTTTAAATTATAAGGAAAGTTTTTCTTACTTACCTTTCCTAATTCGGATTTTAATGATTCCTTAGTGGCTAAACCAACCTTAATTTTACTTCTTAAACTTTGCTCCTTCTCATGGTTTTCATTTAAATTCAATAAATCTAAAAACCATTTTGCAGCAAATTTACCTTCATTTAATGGTATTGAAATTAACTTACCTTTTAATGCATTAATATGACCTAAAAGGGTATTATCAATTTCCTTTCTAGTTTTTATAGTATCTGCCATATTCCACCTCCAATCTCCCTATATTCTACCATATTTCGAGAATAATAGGGAAAATGTTGGAGAATTCCCCATACTTTTGTTGCAAATAAATAGAATTATAGTAAAATATAACCATAGAACAAATATTCTATTTTCAGGAGGTTCATATGCATAGAAACCATATTTCTTATTATGTTTACTTATTTTTTACAATGGCATTATTTGGCTTTGCATTTTATCAATATAAGTCACAACCGCCAATAAATACTGTTCAGGAAGCAATTGCTCTCCTAATCCCATTTCAATACGAGCCTATGATATTAATTCTATCCTTATTTTTTTGTGTTCTAAATTCGATCGCTTTTCTATGGGTTTCATTTAAAAGAGCCTGGTTCATGTTATTCGATAGAGAAATTATTCATGGTATTTTTTCACTGATTTTAGCAATCTCAATGTCTTTTGCTATTTATTACTTTGGAGTATCAGCCTATCTAAAATTCACAGGAGTAGCCCTTATTGTAGTAATAATGTTTATTAATGCAGTAACAGAAGATGATAAACCCAAGAAACGTAAATACAGACGATATAGTTATTAATTCAACAAACTCCTCTAATTCCTTTAGGGGAGTTAATTTTGGTATATTAGAATTTATAAACTTTAACCAAATTTCTATATTAAATATTTTTATCGGACGGGCTGGTGGGACTTGAACCCACAATACTACTTGGAAAAAAGGAGAGGGGAAAACCAAGTATCGCTCTAACCAATTAAGCTACAGCCCCAAAATAAAAAGTCGCTTTTTCATCGAATTATGCATCAACACTGACAATGGTCATTAAGTTTCTTGCCCTTGTTACATCTTCCTTTTCTTGAGAACTTCGCTTTCAAGCTACTTAGAAATTACAGTATTTTTAATTGTTATACCTGTTAAAACTTATGAAATTACATACTTGTCCATTTCATATCTAACCTTTCTTACATATTATTTAAAGATACTAAATTAAGGTGGTGATACACTATGGAACATCGTGAACATCATGAACATCGTCGGCATAACCCTTTCGCTTTAATCGTAGTTCTCTTCATCCTTTTGATTATTGTTGGGGCAGCCTTTATGACAGGATACTACTAATCTAGGATGATATAACAACCAAAAATATATAAAACCTCACTTTCATTTGAAGCGTGTATAGAACGCTTCTTTTTTTCTCTTTAATGCATAGTTTTTGTCAAATTTGCTAGACAAAATTTAGAGAATGGTCGATAATACTTAATGTATCTTGCTACTCTCCTTTAGCAAGAACCTAGTATATTTCGCAAGAAGGCTGTCTTTTTCGGGCAGCTTTTTTGTTTTGTGTACGCCGAAATTCGCAATGTGGGTCAAATAAGTATTCAATAAAAAAGCTACCTAAACAGTCGCTTTAAGTTTATCAGTATATTTTTTCCCAATCCTTAATAAATGTCGTTGTACATTTTCATTTTGACTTGTCCAATCCAAATTATCCTTTAGATTATTAAATTTATCCCCATCTAAATGATCAATCACGTTTTCCTTACTCCAATGTGACCGTCAAGTAGAATGACACACTTTTTGCTCATTAATTTGAAACACTTTGGTCACCAAATATTGTTTTACGATGTTTCATTCGCCAACTATCTTCGTTTAAATGAATAATCTCTACTCGATGCAAAATTCGATCCAAAATGGCAGTAGTGATTGCTTGGTCCCCCAATAGTTCACCCCATTCTTTTGGACCTTTATTTGAAGTTAATATAATAGATGTTTGATTATAAAGGTTATTAATTAGATGAAAAAACATATTAGCTTCTTGCTTATCCATAGCCATGAACATTAGATCGTCTATAATAACTAAATCTGCTTCTCTAATTCGTTTCATTCTGGTTTTCGATTTTCTCGTAATTTCTTCCGTCTTTAACGTATGAATTAAATCTCCCATGGTTGTGAAAACCACTTTATAGCCCTGATTTAAAGCTTCTATTCCTAACCCTATCGAAAGATGGGTTTTACCCACACCTGGCGGTCCAAGAAAGATAATATTATAAAGCTGCTCAATCCATGTTAAGTCCTTTAATTGGTTTAATTTCTTACTACTTAATGATTTTTGTTCTTTCAAATCGTATTCATCAATTGTGCTGTAAAAGGGAAATGTCGCCCACTTAAATCGTTTCTCAAGTTGTTTTTCATCTCTTCGACTCTGCTCATATGTTGCCATTTCAAGGAGAAACTGAGTAAAGGATAAATCCTTTTTCTCAGCCTCTCTAATTAGTTCAGGTAGATGATTTGCGGTTTCAGACAACCGAAGGGTTCTCATGATTTCTTGTAGCTGTTGGAGTTGACTCATTGTGAATCACCTTCCATTAGCACCGTGTAGGTATCCACTTCTCTTTTTGGAGCTTCTGTTTCCATAATCCAACTGGACAAACTATTTATTGGAGTTACATTCTCAGCGTTATCGTTCACTGTATCATTAACTTGGCGTTGCCGTTTAATGTACTGAACGATGTCGCTGAAATCTGTTGCACTATATAATTTTCTTCTTTCACACTCATGTAGTGCTACTGATAGTAGGTCATCACTATTTCGTTTTGTCTCTCTTAATATAATTTGTAGCTGATCTCGAATATATCGTGGATACTTCTCCCGAAGGGTCGTTAGATATTGGTTTGCGGCTTCCTTGTTCTTAAATTGGTTCGCAACTGTATCAAGGAACGCATCAATTCCTTTTGATCGATTGCGAGTATGATTTCGATCTTTTATCAAATGGCCTTTCCCTTCAGGTATCTTATGCTTTGCAATTAATTCTCCTGTTTCAGGGATATAGATTAATAGGTGTTGATCCTCTGATTCCTTGACACCTACAGTTTCATATTTACTAAACGTCCCGAGTGGGAGGGAATACCGGTTAGATAAGTAACGGATAGTATTGTCCTTATGGACACTTCTTGATATACTATTCTCATATTTGTTTATGACATTTATTTTTTGGATGACTGGTCTTAAGTGTTGCTTTTCCAAGGAGAACACTTCGACTGGTCTTTTTTTTGTTGTATTGTGTATTTTAAAGTTACCTGTCCGATTTAACCATTGCCATCCTTGTTCGTTCCAAGACTCAATATTGTGGAATACTCTGTGTTTAGCGAAATTGTGCTTGATAAAACCTACCACATTCTCAATTCTACCCTTACTTTCTGGATCAGCTTTGCGGCAAACCCGAAGGTTTAACTTTCTAGTATCTTTATACTGCTGAAACTCCTTTGTTAAAATTAAGTCCCCGCCATTTTCACTTACGACTATTAAACTATCTTGGTCATAAACTAATTCTCCTGGGATTCCCTCAAACCATTTGAATGCATTCTCGTGAGCTCTAATGACGTCTTCTGTTGTAAAAGGTCTATCTAACCATTCTTTGTATTTGTATCTGGAATTGGATAAGACAAATGCGATAAAGCTAAGTTTGACTTCTTTATTATTTATGGTTCTTTGTTTGGTGAATCCAAAATCAACTTGAATTTGTTCTCCCATAGGTGAGTCTGGGATAGCTTCATATTCTCTTGGTGATGTCTCTTTCTCTATCTTATATTCATGGCGTAATTCCCTGACATATGCCCTTACAGTGCTTTCACCTATCTCTAGTGAAGGATTTCTTTCCTGTAGCCAATCTTGCACCTGTGCAGCTGACATATCAGGATGTTCCTGCAACCAAGATAAGATTAATTCCTTATACGTGTCTAATTTCTTTCTTCTGGTTTGTAAGGATTCAACCCATTCGGCCATCTCCGAAGGAGATTTCTTAAGATTACGATATATGGTTGATCTTGAAACCCCCAGTTTTTCTGCCACCTTGGATTTACTAAATCCTTTCTTTATTAACTGTTGTATTTCCATGTACATTTCCCACTTATCCACCTTTTCTGTATCCTCCATTGTTGTAAGAATAAATTCATAGATATCTTACAATGGAAGAGGCTTATATTTTACTGGTACATTTGGGCAACTAAGTGTTTCATCTTATCTAGCAGAAACTGTCTACTTTAGTTTAGCAGTCACATCCAACCATCTAACATCCACAATCCAACTAAACGGTGCATATAAACAGTTAAAGTTATGTTGTCATTTGTGACTAAGCCATAACGAAAATAGGGACTGTTTTTATTTCCAATTCTTGGTTTTATGTATTGATTACTTTTTGTGTTGAAAACAGCAATGTAACCATCACTGAAACTATGTACCTCGTAAATTTCTCTAACTTCCTCTAATGTAGGCAATTCATTCACTTTTATTTTGTTAATTATTGTAAATTGCCTTCTCACCTCATCACAGTAAAACACTGGATTTTTATAATTTACTTCCACTTCTTAACACTCCAATACCAATAAAAAAAGACAACTGTTAAGCCGTCCTACTTACTTCCCTTTATGCTCTTTAACATAGTCAATTTCGATTCTACTAATCTTACTTTTCAAATTGTCGCTATTGATAAACTCAATTCCAGTGACAATTACATCATCAAACTGACTGCTTATAAAATCTTGACATAAAATTAAGGAATCTGATTTTTGAAGCTGTATCTTTGCCATTTTGATCACTCCCTAATACCTAATAACCTTAAAATCTAATCCCTTTTTCTTCGCCATTCCCACTATGTACCCTGTGTCCTGGCTTTTACCGTCCCAGAAAATTAAACAACTATCAGAACGGTCAAACATCGAATTATTCCTGATTACCGCAGCTTGCCTTCCGTACTTCTCCCAATCAATAGGAAAAGAGCAAATATCCAAATGACGTTCAACGGCATTTTTCTCGGCCAATCTTTTCACACCTTCAGCTTCACCAGAAACAATTACAACATTCGGTAACTTGTCTTTAAGGAAAAAATCTAATTTCTGTTTGAGTAATGGATAATTATCAAAACCTTTTAAGCCTGTCACAATCACTTTCGACAACTAATCATCCCCTAAATAAAAAAATCAATACTCTCTAAGCGTCTGCTTATCTGTATTGATAACGATTGGCTTTATATCTTTTGATCGGCATTCACACTTGAAAACTTGTTTCCGATAAACCTTTAAACATTCGTAACAATAAAACTGTTTCACTAGTCCTCATCCTCGAAATTATTCATGTTCCGGTCTTGAAGCAATAATTTAATATATTCCTGCCCACGAATAAGCAATTCTAAATCATCATTATTTTCGACTTTTCGGGTGTAGTAAGCAATACGATGAGTAATGTCCTTTTTCATTTGGATAACCTCCATATTTTATGTGGACGAAATTTCATCCACCACTTAATCATTTCAAAAAAAGAGCAAATTACTTGAATCATCAAATTACTGAATATATAATAATTTTGACTTTTCCACATTTTCGGAAAGTTACTACATTCACTAGACTCCCAATCAATGGGAGCCTTTTGTATTTTAATAGGTTAATTCTTCAACAATTTCAATATCTGTTTCCGTATCATATAGCTTTAAATTTTTATGTAGTACTTCACAAATATCAAGTTCAATTGATTTTCCATTCGCTAAGACTAATTGCAATTTTCCTGCTACTACAGTTTCAAGATTGAAATTTTCTTCACCAAATACGTTTAAATTGATTTCCCCAAAAGAATATTGATTTTTCATTTTAACCTCTCCCTTAATTTCGAATATTTTTGTTTAAGCTGTGACTATTGACCAATTTACTAAATTCCGTTATTTAGTAAATTTATATTTTTATGATAAACCAAATATTACTGAATTTCAATACTTTTTTACGAAATTGCGTAATTTTTTATTTTTAGTTAAAATAGTCTTATAATCAACAACTGGGAGGAGTAACAATGTCAATTAGATTAAGGGTTAAATTAGACGAATTATTAAAAAAACATGACTTAACCCAAAAGGAATTAAAAGAAAGAATAGAACAATCAACAGGTAAAACAGTTAGGGCTGCTGCAATTAGTGAACTTTACAATAATCAAAGGACATCACTAAATAAAGAATTGATGGAATTGATTGCCACAGAATTGCAGATTAATGATTTAAATGAATTAGTTGAATTGGTTGATGATGAGGACAGCAATTAGAGCTGTCTTTTTTTTTGCTAATTTCCAACAGCTTGGATATTATATATATGTTAAGAAAATGTAGTATAGTTTCCAGTATGTTGGATATTTTATCTTCCTTAAATGATTATTTAACAAGCTTTTGCAACTAAGATAATACAAAAACCTATTCCCAAAACGTCGGGCTTGTCCAGTTTTCCGGCGTTAAGGATAAAAGCGTCATCTATACGATGGGCGGAATATTGATTTTTCTTGGATTTGTGCCAAAAATCGCTGCCCTTACAACCGTGATTCCGACTGCTGTTCTAGGCGGGGCGATGGTTGCCATGTTTGGCATGGTGATCGCGTCCGGAATCAAAATGCTAAGTAAGGTTGATTTCTCATCACAGGAGAATCTGCTTATCATTGCCTGCTCGGTTGGGGTTGGATTAGGCGTCACTACCGTTCCGGATCTATTCGCTCATCTTCCAGAAAGTGTAAAAATCCTGACGAATAGCGGGATCGTGTCCGGAAGTTTAACTGCCATTTTCCTTAACATTATTTTTAATGTTATAAAGCCAATCAAGCAAAGTGCAATCTCAAAAGAATTAAAAGCGTCTTAAAAAAAATGGACGGAGTTGTTTATCGTCTCCGTCCGATAATATCCATTAAATTGTTTCACAAATCGGTTGCTTCGTTACAGGGCTTTGCCCAGTTTTGTTATGGTAGTAGTGCGGCTAGTCCCTGCACCAGAACCGTTAACAGTTTTTGTAATCGAGATAGGCGAAATATTAACAGCCCCCCCAAAATTGACAATCCCTCCGGAAACCGTCCCAATATTGATGCCATCCTTACTGATAGCCATAACTCTCCCCCCAAGCAAGAATTAGTTTCTACTATAATATGTACAAGTTTCAGGACTTGATTGAACTTTTTGAAAAACTATTTGATTTGGGTGCAGCCCTATTATTCAAACGTCAATGATTCAAACTGAACGAGATAAACACCTTGCACCAGAAAATTCCCAAATATTTTACAGGCAAAAAGTCTAGTCGAATTTGTGAAAATCTTGTATTATGAAATAATGATTGAATCTTGAACGAAGTGAGGATTACGAGAAAAAATGAGCGTATTAAACGTAAAAAATTTAAGTCACGGTTTCGGTGATCGTGCGATTTTTAATAATGTGTCTTTCCGACTTTTAAAAGGAGAGCACGTTGGTTTAGTTGGGGCAAATGGTGAGGGTAAGTCTACTTTCATGAATATTGTGACTGGAAAGTTGCAGCCCGACGAAGGGAAAGTGGAGTGGTCACGAAAAGTTCGTGTTGGTTATTTAGATCAGCATGCAGTACTTCAAAAAGGTACTACGATGCGTGAGGCTTTGAGTACTGCTTTTCAATATCTTTTTGATGTTGAATCAGAAATCAATGAACTTTATGCCAAAATGGGTGATGAAGGTGCTGATATTGATGCACTGCTTGCAGAAGTGGGAGAGCTACAAGAAACTTTAGATAGTAATGATTTCTATCAAATTAATTCAAAAGTGGAGGAAGTTGCTCGTGGTCTGGGATTAGACGATGTTGGACTTGATCGAGATGTAGATGATCTTAGCGGTGGGCAACGTACGAAAGTTTTGCTGGCGAAGCTTTTGCTAGAAAAGCCTGAAATCCTATTACTAGACGAGCCTACGAACTATTTGGATGAACAACATATCGAATGGTTGAAGCGCTATTTACAGGAATATGAGAATGCATTTATCTTGATTTCACATGATATTCCATTTTTGAACAATGTTGTTAACTTGATTTATCACATGGAAAACCAAGAGTTGACTCGCTATGTGGGTGACTATGATAACTTCCTTAAAATATATGAAATGAAGAAGCAACAGCTAGAGTCTGCTTATAAGCGTCAACAACAAGAAATTGCTGATCTAAAGGATTTCGTTGCTCGTAATAAGGCGAGCGTTGCGACTCGTAATATGGCAATGTCCCGTCAGAAGAAGCTTGATAAAATGGAAATTATTGAATTGGGGAGAGAGAAGCCGAAACCAGAGTTTAACTTCAAAGAAGCTCGTGCAGCTAGTCGTTATATTTTTACGGCTGAAGATCTTGTTATTGGTTACGATGAACCACTTTCACGCCCTCTGAATTTAAAAATGGAACGTGGACAAAAAATCGCCTTCGTAGGTGCAAATGGTATTGGTAAGTCTACTCTTTTAAAAAGTATTCTTGGCTTGATTGATCCAATTTCGGGTAAAGTGGAACGTGGTGAGTATCAACACATCGGTTACTTCGAGCAGGAAGTAAAACAGGCCAACTACAATACCTGTATTGAAGAGATTTGGAGCGAGTTTCCAAGTATGAATCAGGCTGAAGTCCGTGCTGCTCTTGCAAAATGTGGATTAACGACCAAACATATTGAAAGTAAAGTCGAAGTCCTTTCCGGTGGCGAAAAAGCCAAAGTTCGTTTGTGTAAAATCTTAAACACAGAGACAAATCTATTAATTTTAGACGAACCTACCAATCACTTGGATGTGGACGCAAAAGAAGAATTGAAGCGTGCTCTTAAGGCATATCGCGGAAGTATCTTGATGGTATCCCACGAACCTGATTTCTATCGTGAAATTGCGACCGATATTTGGAATTGTGAGGATTGGACTACGAAAGTGTTTTAAATAAAGCTTAAGGGGTACCCAATGAATAAAAATTCACTTGGGTACCCCTTTTTATTACCATCATTGACTAGGGGTCTTTTAAAACAACACATCGACACATCGATAAAATAGATAGGTTTCAAACTAATAAATAGATAAATTGAATTTATAAAATCCAAGCATTTTTTTTATAATGGATAAGGCTTACTATTTTTTACACACAAGGAGATTATCAGATGAAAAAATGGCTAACTTTAGTGATTACAGCTTTGATGGTATTTTCATTGGCTGCCTGCGGCCAAGAAAAAGAAAAGGAAACAGATGAAAAGAAAGATACAAAAACCGAAGAAGTTTTCAAAATCGGGGCAATTCCTGACCAAAATGCTGCCGACCTCCAAAAAGGAATGGATGGCGTTGCAAAATATATAAGTGAAAAAACAGGTTTAAAAGTGGAGTTTGTTCCGTCTGTTGACTATGCAGCCTTGGTTACCGGCTTCCAGCGCGGTGAAATCCATATGGCTTGGTTTGGCGGATTGACTAGTGTACAAGCACGAAATTTGGTACCTGATGCAGAATCCATCGTCCAACGTCCACGCGATGCTGAGTTCCAATCGGTGTTTATCACCCAAGCAGACTCAGGCATCAAGTCCTTAGAAGATTTAAAAGGCAAGTCCTTTACTTTTGGAAGTGAAAGCTCCACATCAGGTCACTTGATGCCGCGCTACTTCTTATCTGAAGCAGGCATCGATCCGAACAAAGATTTTAATGGCAAGCCTAATTTTTCCGGCTCGCATGACACAACCTATAAATTAGTTGAATCAGGATCTTTCCAGGCAGGTGCATTGAATATTTCTGTTTGGGAAGCAGCTGTGAAGGAAGGAAAAGTCGATACCAATAAAGTGAAGGTTTTCTACACAACACCTGATTATTATGACTATAACTGGACAATCAATAGTAATGTTGAAGACGTGTTTGGCAAGGGCACGAAGGACAAAGTAAAAGACGCCCTCCTTTCCTTCAATGGCGAGCAGCAGGAAATCGTCGACCTGTTCCAAACAGATAAGTTTATTGAAACTAACAATAAAAACTACGGAAAAATTGAACAGGTTGCAAAGGAATTGAAGATTATTAAATAGTAGGTGGGGTCACCCATGACATCGAAAACCATGATTAACGTAAAAAATATATCGAAACATTTTGAGCGGAAGATAGCCCTATCTTCCCTTTCTTTTACCATTAAACAGGGCGAAATGGTCGCGCTGATTGGGCCAAGCGGCGCCGGCAAAACAACACTGTTAAATACAATCGCGGGTCTTGTACCGCTTGAAAGCGGTGAATTGTTAATTGACGGCCAGCCTCTTACGTTTTATAAAAAAGGAAAAGCTTTCGCGAAAAAAATTGGTGTCATCCGCCAACAGTTCGATTTAATCGGCCCGCTCGCGGTTATTCATAATGTTCTGGCGGGAAAACTGGCGGATTGGGGCACGGTAAAATCATTAATTTCTCTACTTGTACCACAGGAGAAACAAACAGCAATGGCGTCACTTGGCAGGGTTGGCCTTGCCGATAAAGCAAATGACATCACCTCCACCCTCTCCGGCGGCGAGCAGCAGCGTGTGGCAATGGCAAGATTATTAGTGCAAAACCCGGAAATTATCTTGGCCGATGAACCAGTTGCCTCCCTTGACCCGGCAAGAGCCGATGATGTGTTGGCGATGCTGACAAAACTGGTAGCAGAAGAAAAGCAAACCTTAATTGCCAGCCTCCATTCTGTCGACTATGCCCGCAAATATTTTTCAAGAATCATTGCGTTGAAAAACGGGGAGCTCTTTTTCGATTTGCCGGCGGAAAAAGTGACAGATGAACTGCTTGAGGAGCTCTACCACCTTAAGGAGCAGTCGAAACATGAATAAACTGACTTCTTCAATCAAACTACATAGACGATTTCTGTTAAGTTTGTTGTTGGCGGCAGTGTTTGTGTGGAGTCTGTTCTCCATTAAGTGGGAAAGTAAGGAATTGGTCCATGCCGGCGGCATCCCTACGTTGCTGCAAATCTTTGAAGGTTTGGTTCATCCGGATTTATCTACTGACATTTTGTTGGCCGGACTACAGGCTGCCTGGATCACCCTTGCTTATGCGGTGGCCGGAATTTCTCTAGCCATTATTTATGCATTTATCGTCGGTGTTCTCGCCTCAGGCACGTTAACCTCCAGCAGAATCTCGAGACTGGTTTCAAAGATTTTCTTTAGAGGGATATTAGGTTTTACCAGATCGATTCATGAACTGGTTTGGGCCTGGCTGTTTGTAGCCGCGATGGGCTTCTCGCCCTATGCAGCGATTTTCGCGCTGGCGATTCCGTACGGCGGTATTCTTGGCAGAATCTTTGCCGATATGTTAAATGATGCTCCAGCATCACCGATTGACGCGTTAAAGTCATCGGGGGCATCCCGCCTGCAAACGTTGATTTATGGATATTTACCGTTGGTATGGGCAGATTTGATCAGCTACACGATGTACCGCTTCGAATGTGCGATTCGTTCGTCAGCGATTATGAGCTTTGTCGGGCTAGGCGGACTAGGGTATCAAATTCAGCTTGCCTTGGCGGATTTGAAATACGACCAAGTTTGGACATATGTCTATTTCCTGATTGGACTGGTTGTGTTTGTCGATGGCTGGAGTCACTTGGTTCGGCGTGGTTTGAATGCTCGTGTGCGGAAGCGTGGCCTTGGTTCTGGTTGGAGCCATGTTTTGGGGGCACTTTTGCTGACCGCGGGTTCGTGGATGTTCATTACCATTGGGGAAAAAGCAGATCTTGTCTCGTTGTTCTCAGAACGCAATCTTGAATTTGCCGGCAAGTTCTTCGGCGGCCTCATCGGTGTAAATGAACAAAATCCGGCCTTTTTGAATGCGGGTAAATGGACTTCGGCCCTAGAGCTAACCTATGAAACGTTGGAAATGAGCATTATGGCAATCGGGTTCTCTACGGTTGCAGCGTTTTTGACCGTGCTTCCGGCCGCAAGCAACATTGCCAACGGCAGCCTGACGGGGACTAGAAGGTGGTATAACTGGATACTGTATGGAATCGTACGGATCATCTATATATTCTCCCGGTCTGTGCCGGAATTAGTATGGGCGATGATGATTATCTTCATTTTTAAACCTGGGCTGCTGCCAGGGGCGATTGCCCTGGCACTCCATAACTTTGGGATTCTTGGGAAGTTGTGGGCCGAGGTAATTGAAGACATGGATCCACGGCCGATACGGAATCTAGCTTCAGCTGGTGCATCAAAAATTGAAACGTTCTTTTATGGCATTCTTCCCATTGTGATGCCGCGCTTTCTCACCTATATTCTGTATCGCTGGGAAGTGATCATGAGAACCACGATTGTCGTTGGTTTTGTTGGCGCCGGCGGTTTGGGAATGGAATTTAAGCTGGCAATGAGCTATTTTCAATATACGGATATTACATTATTGATTCTTTGTTATATGATTCTCGTTATTTTTGCCGACTTCGCATCAGAAAGCACGCGAAAAGCGGTGAAATAGCTATTAACGGAACCCGGCCGCCATCATACGATTGGCGGCCGGGTTTTTATATAACTCAACTTGGTTTTTGATCAGATAATTCATTAGGAGGCTGTGATGCCTTCTTGACTAGTTTGCCGCCATCAAAATGCCGGCCATAGGTGGTCACAATCTCTGAAGCCTCGTCATAACTCGGGATGTGTCCATTCGCCTTCCAGGTTAAAAAGTAGGATTGAACCTTGCCGCTATAAAACACCCAGCTAAAGAATTTTCGGGAAAAATTGTGCATCCCGCTGGTCCGGAACGAATTCATCTCCTTCCCCGCCTTCCAAACTGTCATCGTTTGGCCGATTCCTCCCTCTAATTGCCCCCTTAACTCTGCATACAGCAAATCTTCATTTTTGCTCATCGCTTTCATGATCATTTGGTTTAAAAACCCGTTAATAATCAGCCTTGGAATGTTGAACTGTTCCCCTCTCGTTACCGATACGACAGCTGTTGACGGCAGCTCCACATTTCTATCTCCTAAAATAAACGCACCGCCATACTTATTGTTTGGATCTATCTGCTTTACCCACTTTTTCATCAACATCCATCCCCATAAATAAAATTACCATTTAGGCAGTGTAATCATAGCAAACTTTTATAAAATTATGAATATATTTTTCCTACTTTTATCCTATAAATCAAAAAAATTCCTTCCAATTGTAAATAATCAGTATAATAGAATCAAATAACAAAAACTGGTTGTGATATTAATGTACAAAGTAATGATCATTGAAGATGATGCCAAAATTAGTTCTATCATTTCTGAACATCTAACGAAATGGAAGTTTGAAGCCTACAGTGCAACCGAATTTGAAAATCTCGACACTCAGTTTCTAGCCATTAAGCCCCATCTGGTGCTTTTGGATATCAACCTTCCAGTCTATGACGGCTTTTATTGGTGCGGGAAATTCCGCCAACTTTCCAATGTGCCGATCATTTTTATTTCATCGCGCGACCAAAACATGGACATAGTTATGGCGATGAACATGGGCGGAGATGATTTTATCCAGAAACCTTTCTCACTTGAGGTATTGCTTGCAAAAATAAATGCGATTTTAAGAAGAACGTATACCTATCAGCAGGAGGATCATGATTTCTTGGAGCATAAAGGGTTAATCCTGAACATCAGCAAAGCTACCATTTCCTATCATGACACAGAAATGGATTTAACGAAAAATGAATTTCAGATCCTTTATCTAATGCTGAAAAAGAAGGAAAGTATTTTATCCCGCGATGAATTGATGCAGGCTCTCTGGGAAAGCGAGAATTTTATCGACGATAATACACTTACGGTCAATATTGCCCGCTTGCGGCGGAAATTGGAGGAACTGGGTCTCCCTGAATTTATCGAAACGAAAAAAAGACAAGGATATATCATCCCATGAATCTTAAACACTATGTCGCCGATCAAAAATGGCAGCTGATTACCTTCTTTTTTGTGTTACTCTTTATCGCTGTCTTGGTTAGCGTAGACCCAAAACTGACCGTTGCCGTTAGCAGTCTTATCTATTTGGTCATCATCTCATTCATCATATTTGCCTGCTTTTTCATTGGGGGTTATTTTTTCAAAAGAAATCAGCTCAAAAGTTGGGAATCGTTCGAAGAGCTACCTGTGGCCCTAACTCATGAACAAGAGGTCTATGTACAGGCCTTTAGAAAATGGCAGGAGCATTATCTTGAGACAATCCAAGAACAGAACCAAACCGCCAAAGAGCAGCTTGAATTTATGACCCAGTGGTTTCATGAAATCAAAACACCGATTTCCGTCAGCCGTCTGCTACTCGAAACGGAAGTCAATTCTCACAGTTTAACAGAAGAAATCAATAAAATAGAAGGATATGTGGAGCAAGCACTCTACTTTACCAGACTCCACGAATTTAATAAAGATTATTTGATTCAGGAAATTGATTTGGAGAAATTAATCAAAGAGATTATTAAGACTGAAATGAAAAGCTTTATTGCGAAAAAAATCAAACTTACCTTAAACCTTAAGCCGGCAACGATTTTTAGCGATAAAAAAGGCTTAACCTATTTGATTCGCCAGCTGTTGTCCAACTCATTGAAGTATACGGGTGACCACGGAGAAATTACCATTACGGTCAACCCCGAAGCACGAGAATTGCAGATTTGCGATACTGGTATTGGAATTCCGCCTGAGGACCTGCCACGCGTGTTTGAACAAGGCTTTACCGGCAGTAACGGCAGAACTCACCAGCGGTCAACCGGAATGGGACTGTATTTGGCAAAGAAAACGGCTGATAAATTAGGACATCGTCTTTCTCTCACGTCCTCCCCTGGTAAAGGAACAACAGCGACGATCTATTTTCCGGACCGGAGCGAACAACTTCTTCAATTTTAAAAACCAAGCTCAGCATCATGAGCTTGGTTTTATAATTCTCAAATAACTGTAGTTGGTCAGAATAAAGTAGCTAGCATAAATCAAGAGATACACTGCCAAACAAACCGTAAACGGAACCAGCATCGAGATTTGGATAAACTCACCCATACAATAGCTAATCAAGGCACTATTGCAAAAAGCCAGCAGCAGCGGCAGAGCAAAGACAAACCATACCTGTCTCGCTACCGATTTCTTTACCTCTGTTTCCGGAATGCCGATTTTCCTAAGGATCTGATAACGTCCTTTGTCAGAGACGGCTTCCATCAACTGTTTAAAATAGATCATGCTCCCGGTGGCCGCCAAAAACACTAGACCGAGAAAGCCGCCGATAAAAATCATCAGGCCATATGTTTCCATCCCGTAATGGTATTGTTCATAAAAGCTTGAATAAATCACACCATCATCACGTCCTGTCAGCGGATCGGCGATCTCTGTTATTTCTCCATCCAGCTTGCTCAAGTTTTTCTCGTTAGCAACTTTATAAATTTTCAATGTTTCAGGTGTGATCTCTGTTTTTAATTCCTTATAAAGCTCCTCGTCGACTACAAGCGGAAAAAGCATATTTCCTTGGTTAAGAAAGCTATAAGACTTATATTTGGAAATAGTCAATTCCTCGCCGCTGGGCAGTTTCACCTTTTTGCCAGTGAACGGATCGGATTTCACATCCATATTGCCATCATAAAAGGCAATCGCCTCACCTCTTCCTAAATCAACCGACACGTTCGTTCCTCTAAGCTGCATGAGCTGCTGAAAAGAGGATTCCGAAATCAACATGTTCTGGAAGAATCCAGGAACCCGTGGAATTCCTGTCGCACCTGGCTTCATTGTCAAATATTCGAGCTGATAGGAATACGAAAGTTCATTGCCACCTCCTTGTTTCAGTAAGCTGTTTATCTCCGCTTCCGCCTTCTCATTCTTTAAATTAAACATATAAGAATATGGATTATTCAATTTGGAAATGTGATCCAAATTAGAGTAAAACCCCAACGTCGTGGTACAAGCAAACAGCGTGACAGTGCTCAATAAAGAAATAACCGTCAAAATCAGCACATTGCCCTTGAATCGGTATAATAAATTCGTGATGCTGAGCAAATTCTTCCCTGCTAAAAAAATCGGCGGGACCTTCCGTATCGCCTTTAACAGGAAAGTCACAAGCGAATTCATAAATAAATAGGAACCGATGATCAATGAGCCTGTTGCCGTTAAGATTCGCAGCCCGTCATTATCGATCAATTCGAGACCATTAGGGTTCAGAAACAATGTATATGCAGCCCCAATGAAGAGCACAGCCAAGATGCTGGTGATCGGTGAGCCTTTCGCCAGCCTCTCGCCTTTTCTTTCTGCTTTAAACAGCTCCGACAGGGAAAAACGGTAAATTAACCGATAGCTGTGAATCGATGTGACCAGAATAATCAGCGCAAATACAACGATGGTCTGCAAGAAAGCCATGTTTGAAAGGTGAAAGGTGACTTCAAGTGAAAAGCCCATTATTTTAAAAATAATCATCATAAACAGCTTCGAAAACAGGATGCCAAGACCGATTCCAATCATCAAGGCGATGGCTCCAATGATGATATTTTCGTAAAATAGCAGGGTGCCAATTTTTTTCTTGCTCATGCCGAACAAGGCGTATAGACCAACTTCCTTTTTTCGAGTTCTCGTAAAAAAGGAATTGGAATACCAAATGAAGATCGCCGCAAAAATAATAAGAATGACAGATGCGGCAAAAAAGGCTGATTCGATTTTTCCAAGTGTAACGGTAGAATCCAGCAATTGCTGATTATACTGAAGTGAAACAAAGGTAAAATAAATCGCAACACTGATGACCATTGAATACAGGTAAAGCATGTATTGGCGGATGTTTTGGACAATATTTTTTCTTGCCAGACTATACAACGTCATACTGTCCGCCCCCAATCGTCGAAAGGATATTGAGAATTTGCTGGAACAGCTGTTTCCTTGTCTGCTCGCCTCTGCGAATTTCTGTGTACAGGCTGCCATCTTTAATGAATATGACCCGAGAACAGAAGCTCGCCGCATATGGGTCATGTGTTACCATTAAAATCGTCGCCTGCCGTTCCTGATTAAGCTTAGATAAGGTTTCCAAGAGTTGGAACGCCGATTTTGAATCCAGGGCACCTGTTGGCTCATCGGCAAACAGCAGTCTTGGATTGCTAGAAAGCGCCCGGCATACGGCTGTCCGTTGCTGCTGCCCACCCGAGATTTCGTATGGATATTTTTCAAGCATTCCTTCAATCCCAAACTGCCTGGCTAATTCGGTTACTCTTTGTTTGATTTGCTCTGCCGGCATGTGCGTAAACGCCAACGGCAGCATAATATTTTCCCCAACCGTTAACGTATCCAACAGGTTATAGTCCTGAAAAATAAATCCCATCTTATCCCGTCTGAACTCCGTCAACTGCCGCTCCTTCATTTTTGTCAATTCCACTCCATCAAACTGAATCTTTCCTGATGTTGGGACTTCAATCGTAGATAGAACATTGAGCAATGTCGATTTCCCGGCACCGGATGGCCCCATCACTCCGACGAATTCCCCTTTCGCTATATTTAGGTCGATATCATGAAGTGCCTTAAACTGATTTCGTTTTCCGCCGAATACTTTACTTACTGCTTTTGCCTCTAAAATCATTTCCATTTGGTTCATCCCCATTTCAATTTCTTGCTTAGTTTTATCATAGAAAACTAGAGGATGCTTTTCCATAATGAATCCTTACGTTTTTAGCGTTTAACCTTACATTTTTGCAAGGTTGCCCATAGATTCATGAGTTTGTAGGTTGCATTATCCAGCCAGGCTAGGTGATAATTGTAAATGGACTAAAAATGAACTTACATGTAGTTTTTAAGGAGTGAGCATCCTTGCAGGCAAAATCTGCTTTACCTATTTTATTTGTGGTCATGTTTCTTGTCATGATCGGTTTCGGAATCATCATCCCAGTGCTTCCATTTTATGCGGAGGAGATGGGGGCAAGTCCGACCGAGCTTGGGCTGTTAATGGCCGTCTATTCCTTAATGCAGCTTATTTTCGCGCCGATGTGGGGCAGGTTGTCTGATCGGATCGGCCGAAAACCGGTCATGATGATCGGAATTACCGGTCTGGCGTTATCATTCTTTATCCAAGCCATTTCAACACAACTATGGATGCTGTTTGCGGCCCGTATCATCGGCGGGATGCTGTCCTCAGCCAATATGCCGACCGCGATGGCTTATGTCGCTGACATCACCACCGAAGAAAATCGGGGCAAAGGCATGGGGATTGTTGGCGCCGCAGTAGGATTGGGGTTCGTCTTCGGGCCGGCAGTCGGCGGGATTTTTTCAAAAAACAGCTTAAGCTTGCCATTTTATCTTGCGGGTATTTCTTCGCTGATTACATTGATTCTTGTGGCAATTCTCTTGAAGGAATCAAAACAGGACAAGAGCGAAGCTGCTGAAGAAAGGCAGTCCGTATGGAAAGCGTTCACCCCTGATGTGTCCGTGCTCTTTTTCGTCCAATTGTTTATCTCTTTATCCTTGTCCGGACTGGAAGCGACCTTTGCTTATTTTGCTGCCGAGAGCGCCGGTTTAGGATCAACACAGTTAGGGTATATCTTCATGATTATGGGGTTTGCAGGGGCGATGGTCCAAGGAGGCCTGGTTGGCCGCTGGACAAAGAAATACGGCGAAAGCGCCGTGATTCAAGGCGGCATGATTGTTTCGGCAATTGGGTTTGGTTTGATTTTACTCGTAAACAATTTCACGACCGCAGCGATTTATCTAACGATATTCGGGATTGGCAATGGCGTCATTCGGCCGAGCGTTTCGTCACTGTTGACCAAAATATCGACCTCCGGACACGGCAGTTCTACAGGTCTATTATCATCGTTTGATTCATTAGGCCGGATTATCGGTCCGGTGCTTGGCGGCTGGCTATTTTCGATTACGATTGGACTTCCGTATATCTCCGGGGTGCTGCTCACCGTAGTCGCGTTCGTTCTCTTCCTTGGGTTTCGTGCCAAGGCAAAACAAACCAACATTTAAACGAGGAAGTCATATGTTGCTTGGACATGCATAAAATGGGTTACTAGGATTCAATTAAAAAGGAGCCGTCGAACCCATGAAATCAAAAAATATCTTATATGCGTTTTCCCTGCTCTTAACCTTAGGATTACTGGCTTACCTAGAATCGCCTTTCTCATTTTTAAATTCGGACTTCGTTTATATCGCCGATCAACCTGCGGCAGTGGAGCCTGTTGCGGTAGAACCCGAGGATGAGGGACCCGAACTGATTGAAAAGCTTGTCAAACGGGAAAAAGTGGATGGTTATATTGTGGAAACCTATCAGGAATACGAGGTTTACAAGGACGAAAAAGGCAATATTACCGATGAAGTCCCGACCTCAAAAGTTGAGACGCTAAGGTATTACGATTACAAAAAGTAGGACCGCCGATGGATGGCGGTCCTACACTTTTTAGGACTTTTGATTTTGACCCGCAGGGTTATTTCCATAACCTGGTACATTTCCGGCATGCTCTTTATGATACTGTGTACCCGAACCTTCCGTGTAGTTCCCTTTTTGCTGCTGATTGCGATTTGCTCTATGGTTAGCCATTCTTCATACCCCCACATATTAATTGGAAAATAATCATCCTTCCCTATTGTTTACTTTCATAACCGGAATTATGATTTTAGACGAAAGGAAGAGCCATCAACGATTTCGACATCACTTCTCGTTTTGATTTCCTCCATCAAATGAAACAAAGCTTCATCTTTTTTCTTGGCTTCAATCATGCAGTCAATTTGCCGGACGCTTCCTTTAATCACCTGAAGAAATTTGAAAAACATGTCTATGTCCACATATTCCGAATGATGCCGGAACTCTTTTTCGCTTTTTGGACTGGAAATATGCATCTTTATGGGCAGGTGTGAGTGTTTCCATGTTCCGACAACTCGCTCCCAGTTTTCTTCCCAATTTGGGTTCTGATGGTGGGCCAGGTGATGATGATAATCAAACACCAGCGGAATCTCCAGCTTCTCGCATAAATACAAGGTGTCGTCCAAGGTAAAAGAAGTATCATCATTTTCGAGCATGATCATTTTTTGAATTCCTTTGGGTACATCCATCCAATTTTCCACAAATCGTTCCAGTGATGTTTCGGTTTCTTTGTAGTTGCCGCCAACATGCATGACACAACGATGGATTGGATTAATGCCCATCCCCCTCAATAGCCTATAATGGAGCTTCAAGGTACGGATGGAATTTTTCAAGATCTCCGGCTGAGGAGAGTTAATCAGAACAAAATGGTCCGGATGGAAATCAACCCTTACGTGATGCTCGTTAATATACTCCCCCAGCTCGTGCAAATCCCGTTTCAGCGGCTTTAGGTAATCCCAATCCAGCAACTCCTCATGATTGGCCAGTGGAATCAGGCGTGAGGTCAGCCGGTAAAAATGGATCTCTGAGGCGACATTATGCCGCATGATTCTTAGCGTATTATGTAAATTTTGTTGTGCAATGCGTTCCAATTTGCGGATAGCGGCTTCACGATCATCGATTTTTTGGAATTGGGCAAATGTCATGGTTTTGGAAGGCGAGGCATTTTTCAGTTCCATGCTCATTGCTACATAGCCGAGTCTTACTAGCGTCATTACTTTCACCTCTTCCCCTTAGTATGTGAAAGTTTGCAAAAAAAAGAGGCCCTTCAGCCTCTAATTTTACACCCTGAGGACCTTAAACTTCCCTCCGCCCATAATACTTCGGACGTAATCAAGTTTTGCATCTTGAAAATATACTTGGTCCCGTTCATTCACCAAAAACTGAATGCCTTCAATTTCAGAGATTTCATCGTTTTCTAAAGCTGACTCCTCCAGAGTCAGACGCAGCTGCGGACCGCCTCAGCCAATTCCCATTTCTAGGCGGATGAATGGCTTCTTTCCTTCATTAATCACATCTTGTACTTCTTCCGTAATTTTCGAAATTGCTGCATGTGTTGCTTTAACCACAATGATCCCTCTTTCCAACACTGATTATTTTTTAGTTTGTAATAAAATGTTTCACGTAAACAAGGAAGGTTTTTCATCATTAATCAATACTATTGATTAATTCGGTCATCATTCCCTTATCCATTGGCCCGACAATTCGTTTTTGGATGATACCATTTTTATCAATGAAATAACTCGTAGGAATTGTGAAGGCTTGATAGGCATCCCCAACTTCACCAGCGGTATCCAGCACAACCGGAAAGGTTAGACCATAATCCTTCACAAACTGACCGACTCCGTTTGGATTCTTCTCTGCTGTCGTTAAGTTCACAGCCAGGATTTCCACATCTTTTCCTTTTTGTTCCTGGTAAAATTCCTGCATATGTGGCATTTCAGCCTTACATGGCGGACACCAGGTGGCCCACAGATTCAGAATTACCTTCTTTCCTCTCAAATCGTTTAAGGCTACTTCATCACCTTCTAAATTTTTCAATTGAAAATTAGGCGCACGATTTCCCTCTTGAATGCCTATTTCCACAGATTGATCTACAGGATTACTCATCTGTACAGTTTTCTCAGCTTCAGTCGGTGCCACAAATCGATCATATGCCACCCATCCGAACAGGCCAGCCAAAACCGTGATGGCCAAGAGTTTTTTCACCACTTCAATTGCCTCCTTTGGATCATACTTAAATAAAATAAATCCAACGATAAGAATCGAAAAAATACTTAAAACAAGGTGAAATGTGTTTTGAACAGGAAATAACCAAATAGCCATGAAGTAATATCCTCCGATGACGGAAAAAATAAACATGATTCCCGATTGCAGGATGAACAAATTGGAGAGGTTCATTCTTCGTGATTTGTACACGAAGTAAAAACTTGCACTTAAAGCGGCTATAATTAATCCGGGAGTTCCACCGGTAAAATATAATAAAGACATTGGGCTTTTGATTACCAGTGAAGGTTCTAGAATAACTAAGCTCCCTTTCCAAACAAAAAACCCTAAAAATAATGCATTTGCGATTAAATCAAAAACCTTTTTATGTATTTCGTTTTCTTGAGTTTGTTTTAGCCACAGTTTAATCGTAAGTAGTCCAAAAACTAGAGCAATCCCGAGCAAAAGCCATCTTAACAATACCGCCAAAGAACCAATCTGAATGAATTGCATGTACGCCCCCTTAATAGTTTTAATTCTTCTTATTATACTATAAGGGGTATAACAAGAAAAAAGATATGACTGTAAACCAAAAAGGGCCTACAAAGCCCCTTTTATAAGATTTCCAGCCACGTCTTAATAGCAACCGCTACGATTAAAATCCCCATTACCACTTGCAGCAGCTTTGTATTTATTCTTTTGCCGGCCGATGCACCGAGTGGTGAAGCAATCAAACTGACAATAACCAGAATAATGGACGGCAGAAGGGGAATCTGGCCGGTTGAGATTTTTCCACCAATAGATCCAATAGATGATATGAGGGTAATTGCTAAAGAGGAGGCAATTGTCATTCTTGTTGGTATTTTTAACACGGATAGCATGATCGGTATTAACAGAAATGCTCCGCCAGCCCCGACAATCCCTGCCCCGATTCCGACAACGAAGGATAATGAAGCAGCCAGCCATTTATTAAATTTCACTTGACCCAAAGGGATATCATCCAATCCTTTTTTAGGCACGAACATCATAATTGCGGCAATTAACGCTAATACCCCATATACAATGTTAATGCCACTCTCCGGCATATGTGTGGAGCCAAATCCACCGATAAAACTACCAAGCAACACGCCGCCGCCCATGTAGACAATGAGCGTTTTGTTTAAAAAACCACCTTTACGGTACACCCAAATACCGCCGATAGTTGAAAAGAACACTTGGATGGCCGTTATACCGGAAACTTCATGAGCTGTGAAATGGGCGACACCAACTAGTGCAGGTATATATAGCAGCATGGGGAAATTAATAATGGCCCCGCCTATTCCAAGCATCCCAGAAATAAAAGAACCAATAAATCCAATGATGAAAATCGTCACGATAAAGCCTAATTCCACGGTGTTCCACTCCTTAAAATAAGGGAACCCGATTGGCTCCCTTAATTCAATTATCCTTTTATAATCCAGAACTTTAATATACCATTTTCTTCTTCATGTTTCACTAATTCATGTCCGCCTGATTTCGCCCAGGCAGTAAGATCGTTTTTTGCTCCTTTATCTGTTGCATGGATTTCTAGTATTTGCCCCGATAGCAAATCATTCATTGCTTTTCTTGTTTTTACGATTGGCATTGGGCAAGCCAATCCTTTTGCATCCAAGAATTTATTTGCTTCCATTTAATTCTCCTCCTAAAGTGTTAAATTTATCGAACTGCACAGCGATTTGGTCCAATTTCCATTTCACGTTGCTTTTCTTCATCAGGGTTTATTTTCCCCATATTCGTTTTACGGATTTCTTGATATGCATTTGGCTGTGGCGGCAGATTTTCCGTCACAAGTTTACGAAATTCATTTTCATCTTCAATATTTAAGCCGTGGTTTTTAGTAAACAATGTACCAAGCTTTTCAGACACAATGCCATCGTCGTTCAACTCTTCAATAATCATAAAGTGTGCTGGAAGAACAATCAGTTCCTCAGATAGCTCTCTGTAGCGTTTATATAAACTTTCACGCAAATCACCGACCCAATCCTGTGCCAAACCAGCTAAATCCGGTCTTCCAATCGAGTCAATGAATAAGATATCGCCTGAAAGCAAATACTTCTCATCCACAATAAACGAAGTAGAACCAATCGTATGGCCTGGAGAATAAAGGGCGTGAATATTAATTTTCACTGAACCAATCTCCACGTCATTGCCGTCTTCCAAAGGCTGATAGGAAAATGTGACTTCCGTTGCATCCTTTGGTGGGAGCCAATAAGCAGCGCCTGTTTTTTCTGCAATTCTTCTGCCTCCGGAAATATGGTCCGCATGTAAATGTGTATCAATTACATGGGTAATTTTCGCCCCGATTTTATTGGCAAATTCAAGGTATACATCTGTCATCCGAGTAGCATCAATAAGTGCCGCTTCTCCGTTTGAAACAACCATGTAGGATAGACAACCTTTTCCGATGCGGACAAATTGGTATAGTTCGCCGCCATCTTTTAAATCCCCTACCTTAACAGGCTCCAGGTGCTCACTCCACGCCTTCATTCCGCCTTTAAGATAAGAAACGTTTAGTCCAGCATCAGACAACATATCCGCGACCATGACAGATGAACCTTCCTTTGCACAGACAACAAGAACTTCCTTATTGGCAGGAATTTTGCCAAGAATCTCCTCTACGCCATCCAGCAATTCAAAATACGGGATATTCAGATATTCGAAGTTTTCCCCTTCAATTTTCCAATCTTTAAAATCACTTTCATTTCGGACATCCAGGATAAATAATTCTTGTTTATTAAAAATCTTTTGTGTTACTTCTTTTGAACTCATAGCTTTCATAGTCATTTTTAAAATTACCCCCTAGAGTATATTTTATTTCAAAAAAAATTGTCTCATTACAACATCGATAGAATGCCAGGTGCTATTTTTTAAATACCAGTGGTTTTTCCCGACCATTTACTCATGCCTGGGACGACATTGACAACATTGGTGAAACCCTTCTCTGCCAGCCTTTGTGCAGCCAGGTCACTGCGGCTCCCTGTCCGGCAAACGACATAAATTTCTTCCTCTTTATTTAATTGTCTGATGCGATCATCCAATTCTCCTAAAGGAATGGAGATGGCTTTTGGAATATGATTGAAAACATACTCTGCTGTTTCTCTCACATCAAGAACAACGATCTTTTCATTGGCTTCCAACTTGGCTTCAAGCTCATCATTAGTAATGACAAGCGGATGCTTTTTTTCCAATGTCTCATCTTGGGAGGACTTTCGTAAATAGTGCTTTAAAACTTGACCTTCCTCCAAGGTTCCTAAATATTGATGCCCCGTACTTTCTGCCCATGCCTTCATATCGGCCTTTGAACCTTTGTCAGTTGCTTGCACCTCTAACACAAGACCGGCTTCCAAATCCTTCATTGCCCTTTTTGTTTTAACAATGGGCGTTGGGCATGCCAATCCTTTTGCATTCAGTATCACATTTGCCTTTATGTTTTCCATTGTATAACCTCCAATTATATACCGCTACTGGTATATTTTTCGATAAAAAATATTACTCTACATTACCTTCCCAAGCCATCATTCCACCTGTCATATTCATGACATTGTAGCCATGATATTCAAGAAATTGTTCTGCGCGGGCACTTCGGGCACCAGAACGGCAAACGATAATATATTCCTTCGACTTATCCAGTTCATGCATACGGAACTCCAACAGTCCCAAGCGGATATTCTCTGCACCTGGAATTTTTCCGGTTTTGACCTCATCCACTTCACGCACATCAATGATATTTAATTCTTTGCCTACTGCCAATAAAGTTTCTACTTCTTTTGCACTTATTTCTCTCATTGTTCACTTTACCTCCTTCAAAATATGACCAGGCGGCATCAACATCGCCATTTATTTTTAGGGGCTTCCCCCCTGTCAGTGATTAGATGAATAGGTTAACATTGCCATCTTGCGCATCCGCCAAATAAGCAGCAACACCTGCATACTCAATATTTTCCAATAATTCTTCTTTTTGCAGGCCTATTAAATCCATTGTCATGGTACATGCTACTAATTTAACGTCCTGCTCTTGGGCCATTTCAATTAATTGAGGAAGAGTCATTGCATTATGCTTCTTTATGACACCCTTAATCATTTTTGGCCCCATCCCAGCGAAATTCATCTTAGACAGTCCCATTTTATCTGCGCCTTTTGGCATCATTTTTGCAAACATTTTTTCCATAAACCCTTTTTGAACAGGAATATTTTCATCCCTTCTTAGTGCATTCAATCCCCAAAATGTATGAAAAATCGTGACTTCATGATCATAAGCAGCAGCGCCGTTTGCAATAATGTAGGCTGCCATTGCTTTATCGTAATCACCGCTAAATAAGATAATCGTTGTTTTCTTTTTCTCTGTCATTTTGTTACCTCCTGAATGGTATTTTTTATTTAAACCAATACACGTATGGGTATTGTTAGTTTCAAAAAAATATACTTGTCATTATTACCCCAGTGGGTATAATGTTAATTAAAAATGCTCCAGGTGTCAACTCTTTTTTAACGTGCTAATGTTCACCACTTGTTTATTCGGCTCATAAATTATGTTATACACCTATCTATGTGTAATAGTAATCTTCTGTTGAAAAAAATGAACCATCCATTTATAATTCATAGTATATATATAAGAATTAGGGGTTTTAATTTTTTTGAAAAGGAGCATGAGAAATGAGCCTAATAAAATGCCTTTTTACAGATAAATGTCCGATTTGCAATAAAGCCTTGGTGACAAACAAATCAAATTTTTTTAAGGCAACGATCATCAAAACTTGCCCTGACAATCATTATCAAAAAGAATTTCATCCTGCGTTGGAAACATATATTGAGAGCACCAACGCATCTTAAAATTAACGGTTAGTATGAACATAGCGTAAGATAAGGAGAGCATGACTTTTTATTTTAGTCATGCTCTAAGCATTTGCTCTGTTTATTTTTTCTCGATCCAAAATTTTATCAAGCTTTTGTCTACTTCTGTTTTCAGAATGGAGTGGCCCGCATTTTTTGACCATGCCGGCAGGTCATTTAATGCACCCTTATCTGTTACATGCAGCTCTAATACTTGGCCGCTATCCAAGGATTCAAGACCTTTTTTTAATTTAATGATCGGCATTGGACAAGTTAATCCCTTTACATCCACTACTGAATAGACCTTTAGTTCACTTGTGTTTTCTACAACCGTTTCTCCAAGGTCGTTTGTTGACGTAGAAACATTTCTATTTATATTGCTGCCGAATACAGATGAAAAGGTTTTCCAGCCGCCGTCAACATTTTTCACATTGAAGCCGTTATGTTTCAAGATGCGGCTGGCCAAGTAGCCCCTCAAGCCCACCTGACAGCTAACATAAATGGTTTGGTCCTTTGGAAGTTCTGACAATTTGTTTCGCAAATCATTAAGCGGAATATTGATTGAGCTTTCGATAAAGCCAAATTCACGCTCCATAGGTTCACGGACATCTATTAAAAGTCCTCCATCAGCGACGATTCCATCAATTTCATGCCATTGAACGGCTTCCAGTTCGCCTTCGATTATATTCGCAGCTACATAACCAGCCATGTTCACTGGGTCTTTTGCAGAAGAATATGGCGGTGCATAAGACAATTCCAGATTGGTCAAGTCTTCAACGGTTAAGCCGCCTTTGATTGCTGTAGCAATGACGTCCATCCGCTTATCAGCGCCATCTGAACCAACCGCTTGGGCACCGAAGATTTTTCCGGTCTCTTTATTAAAAATTAATTTTAACGCGATCGGTGCGGCACCTGGGTAGTACCCTGCGTGAGAACTAGGGTGGATGTGGACAACCTCATATGGTACACCCAACCGCTTTAGAGTTTTCTCGTTGTTGCCTGTCGCCGCAACAGTCAAATCAAATACTTTGGCAATGGACGTACCCAATGTTCCTTGATACTTTTCATGCTTGCCCATCATGTTATTGGCAGCAATTCGGCCCTGACGGTTTGCCGGTCCTGCCAGCGGAATCATTGCCTTTGCACCGCTAATATAATTAACAACCTCAATCGCATCTCCAACTGCATAGATATCTTCATTCGAAGTCTGCAGGTATTCGTTTACGATGATGCCGCCACGCTCGCCCAAATCCAATCCTGCTTTTTTAGCCAATTCATTTTCAGGTCTGACACCGATTGAAAGGATGGTCATATCGGTATCAATGTCCGTGCCATCAGATAGGATTACTTTTTTACCTTGATCAGCAAATGATTGCACTCCGTTTTCCAAAATAAGCTTCACGCCTTTTTCCTTTAAATGAGTATGCAGAATGCTGGCCATTTCGAAATCAATCGGCGCCATGATCTGGTCGGCCATTTCAACGATGGTCACTTCCACCCCTCTATCAACTAGGTTTTCAGCCATTTCGATGCCGATAAAACCGCCGCCAACAACTACTGCTTTTTTAGGATGCTTAGTATCAACATAGCTCTTAATTTTATCTGTATCCGGAATATTTCTTAATGTAAATAGTGACTGGTTGTCATTTAATCCTGGGATTGGCGGTACAATCGGTCTAGCCCCTGGCGATAATAGCAATTTATCGTATGATTCTACGTATACTTCTCCAGTTTGCAAATTCTTGATTGTAACAGTTTTCGTTTCAGGCGATATGCTCACTGCTTCACTTAAGTTGCGAATATAAAGATTAAAACGTTCCGACATACCCTTGACTGTCTGAACCAATAATTTGCTGCGGTCCTTAATTGTTTCACCAATATAATAAGGCAATCCGCAGTTCGCAAATGAAATATGCTCCCCACGTTCAACCAGGATAATTTCCAGGTCTTCACTGATTCTTCTCAATCTGGCTGCTGCAGTTGCGCCACCGGCTACTCCACCGATAATAATAACTTTCTTAGTCATGACAATCCCTCCATTATTAAATATAAATTTCACTTATAAACATTGTATATATTAGCTATACCCGTATGGGTAGTAATATACCTAAATGGGTATTATAAACCACCTGAAGATAATGTAAAGTAACATAGTATAGTTGTCACAAATTCTTCATAATCTTCCATTTTCATAAAAAAAGAGGGCTAAAAGCCCCTAGATAATTAGATTTATAACTGGTTCAACGTGAACTCTTCTCACCTTTCAAGTGGCGGACATATATTTGTAATTCTTGCACAAAATTTTACCTTACAAATCTCATTACCTTGTCTGGGTCATATCCCAACACCCACTGACCGTTTACTTCCGTTTGGGGAACTCCCAACTGGCCGGTTGTTTTTACTAAACGAGTAGCCGCAGCCTGATCCCGTTGAACATTCACTTCTTTAAAAGTAAGTCCTTGTTGAGTCAGAAAGTTTTTCATCATGACACAATAGGGACAGGTATTTGTTGTATAAACGGTAATTTGATTCATTTAACTCTCTCCTTTTTATAAATTAACTAAAAGCTTTAACAATCAAGTAAATGGCTCCTCCCAGGAGCCATACTAGAGTTCCTGGTCATATTGGAATCGGTTGTTTTACCCGCTTCCCATCCTCAGAAACCTTTAGACTGCTAATTCCTCAAGAACCAGTTGTACTGCAATCATTGGCTTTTCTTGGTTTATTATCCATGGTCAGGACCCCCCTCTCATTCTTACTTATCTATTTTATAGTGAGTATTATATACCCACCTGGGTATATTGTAAAGTAAAAAATTCCTGCTCTCTAAAGCTATTCAAAAGAGCAGGCAAGCGCTTGAAAATTGAATACTGACTAGTAATTATACAAACTTCTTTCGTTCATCTTCAATCATCGATGCGTAAACATCATCCAACTCATTTTAGTAGGTTTGCTCCTCGACTGGAGCCTCAAGTTGATTTCGCTTCCACTTTTTCACAACATAATAGATAATGATAAACATAATAAAGATTAATAGAAAAGGGAGAACCCAAAGGACAAGATTAAAGCCCTTTCCAGGCGGGGCATTTACGGCGTGAACGCCTAGTTCATTTTTGTAGTAATACAAGATTTCATCCTTCGACATTCCTTTATCAAAAAACATCTCGCCCACATCTTGATAATATTCCTGTTTAACTTGGCAGCTTGCAAGATCGTCATTACTATGCCCATCCATATAAAGCATGTCCACCGTCGCTTTAAATTCCGAATTGGTATAGTCATAGCTTTGTTTAGCGGCCTTTTCTTCTGCCGCAGCATGGAGAGAACCTGAAAGCAGCATAAAAACACAGACCAGTCCAAAAATACGTTTCAATGTAAAAACACCTCCATTACAGTTCGTTTATATACCCCATATAGTATAGTATATTATAACATGTACCCGTTTTATTTTTATGGCGATTTCATGACATATTAAGGCTGGAATATTGTTATTTAACTGGGATCGTAATTAAAAATACGGTCCCCCTCCCTACTTGACTCTCAACAGTTATGACACCACCATGTGCTTCAATATATCCCTTTGCAATGGATAACCCCAGACCTGTGCCGCTTTCACTCCGTGATCTAGAGGCATCCGCTTTATAAAAACGGTCAAAAATATGTGGAAGTTTCTCAGCGGGTATGCCGGGTCCAGTATCAGCAACTCGTATTAACACTAAATCTCCCTGCTGTTGTACGGAAACCTCAACTTTTCCTCCTGATGGCGTATGTCGGAGCGCATTGCCAATCAAATTCACAAAGACTTGGGTCATTCTGTCTGCATCTATTCTAGGAGAACAGTTATTGGGTATATGATCATGATGAAGCATAATCCCCTTTTCTTCTGCCAGCCACTTAAAATTGTGGCACACTTTATCAATCAGCTCATTAAGATTTACAGGTGACAGATTTAACTTAAGTTTGCCAGCCTCCGCCAGACTTAACTGTTGCAAATCCTTTACCAATCGCTTAATCGATATACTTCATCAGTTAGTTCAAGGATAGTTTCCTCCGTTGGAGCGGTGATCCCCTCTTGAATTGATTCCAATTTTCCCTGAAGTATGGCCAATGGTGTCCTCAGTTCATGGGCCACATCTGCCACTAAAGACCGTCTAATCTCTTCATTTCGATCCAATTTCCTGATCATGTCATTAAATGCTTTGCTAAGTTCGTAGAATTCCCCTGTGGTTGAGATATTGATTCCATGAACTTTTTGTCCGTTACCAATCTGTTTAATTCCAGCCATAAGGACTTTTAATGGTTTAGAGATCTTTTTTGCAATGAAAATACTGGACAGGAGTGCCGCAATTGCTGCAAATAAACCACTGATAAAAATTGCCGTATTGGATGATTGCATAAATTCCTTTTCAAGATTTTGAAGCTGCCGTTGATGAAGGACCAAAGTCCCGATTTTTGCATGGTTAACGTTTAAAGAAATTTTTTTACCGGTTAAGTCCTCTCCGTTTGTTCCGATTCTTGTGCCTGACGAGTCGCCAATCACCTTTCCATTCAGATCAAGAAGGAGCAGATCGTCACTCGACAGGGACATATTCATCATCATTTTTCCCATCATCATCCCATGTCCTTGGCCAGTTGTGGAATCATATTCAAAGAAAAGCTCCTGCACATCATCCCAAGACCCCGACACCTCATAATAAGCTTCCAGGGACTGTTCCATCCGGAGCATAAAATTGTTTGTGTGCTGATCCAGATAGTTTTGGAACGTCGATCGGATGCTCGATTGCAAAAAGAGTGACTGGCTTATCCCCATGAACAAAATAATCACAATAATGGCAGCAATCAGCTTCGTTTGCAAATTCATTTCTTTTCACCGAAACGATACCCAATACCATATACCGTATGAATGTATTTCGGATGCGCTGGGTCTTTTTCTATTTTTTTCGTAAATTGCTGACATGGGTATCAATTGAACGTTCATAGTTTACATATTCCTCCCCCATTGCGCTATTCATCAATTGAAGGCGGCTATAGACGCGGCCTGGTTTTCTCGCGAGCGTGACCAGGATTTTAAATTCAGTTGGAGTCAGATTCAATATTTCATCGTTTATCCTTGCTTCATAAGTAGATAAGTTGAGTGTAATTTCATCCCTTAGCAGAAGTTCATCTGCTTCAAGGTTATCAGCGTTTGAGCTGCTCCTCCTCAAGACCGCTCTTATTCTAGCGGTAAGCTCCCGCAAACTGAATGGCTTGGTGATATAATCATCCGCTCCCATTTCAAGTCCCAGCAATTTGTCTATTTCCTCTGACTTTGCCGTTAGCATGATGACAGGCACATGTTTATGATTTATCCTAATTTCTCTTAATGACTGAAGACCGTCTTTACGCGGCATCATAACATCCAATAGGATAAGATCCACTTTATCGTTGTCCATTAAATCGACTGCTTCCACTCCGTCTGCAGCTTCAACCGTTTTGAACCCTTCATTTTCCAAATAGGTACGAACCATATCCCGGATTTTTATTTCATCATCCACAAAAGCAATGATCTGATCCATTTTCTCAACCTCCCAGTTTGCTCATATTATAGTGGAAGAATCCCCCCCCTTCCGCTTGATAAATATGACGAATTCGTAAAAATTGCCAAACCATCTAATCCTGAAAAATACTCTAGGGCTTAGCCCTAGAGCTTGCTTATATGTTTATACTGTTAAATTTCTGAACCACTATTTGTCTGGGTTTGTTGGCTCCAACGACCGCCATAGCCCATACCTTTTCCACTCCCATGCATTGGTCCCGTAGTATTCCGTTCAATTGCTTCTTTCATCATGGCTGTCATATTTTCCAGCATGGAGTCCATTTGTTCTTGTGTAAGCTTTCCATCTTTGACAAGCTTTTCAAGATTTGCTTTTCTTGTCTCGATGATAAAAGCTAAAAGCTGATCCACGCTGATTTCTTTGTCTTTTGCAAGATCTGCAACAGATTTCCCTTCATGACGGGCTGTTTGGAATTCTTCTCTTGACATGCCAAGCGCATCAGCAATGACTTCGTTCATTGAGCCCATCATTCTCATACCTGCACCGCTGCCCATCTGTCCTCCATTCATCCGACAAGAATATCCAGCTTGTCCTTGTTGAGGCGGTTCTTTCTCATTTGTTGTTTGGACTACGGGTAATTTTGGGTCATTTACCGTTGCTGATGACTTCTCGATAGGAGAAAACCAGGCACCCAAGGAAAAAACCCCGATAAAAGCAACTGCAGCCAAAACATAACTCCATTTCATTTAAATCCTCTCCTTTAAAAAATGTGGAAATTGCTCTTACACATTAAACTTACAGGAGAAGTTTTCAGAAGCTTTTTAGGGAATGTCAAGAACTTGTTAAGATTCGCTTAAATTCATGAAAGTTTGATTTTTATTCAAATTTGCAAATCAAATACCCATACACCATCGGGTATAATAAGAACAAATAAAATACAGAAAGGAGGTGCATCCCATGCTAAAAAGAAAATTTCTAATACTTATATTTTCTATGATGGTCATCTCTATTATAGGAAATGGATGTTCTTCTAATGAGAATGAAAATGCCCTAAAGGATGAAAGTGGAAAAACAGTACACTTAGATAACAAGGAGCAGCCTACATTACTATTTTTCTTCACTGGAATTGGCTGAGACTACTGTAAATCACAGCTGGTCGAGCTGCAAAAAAATACAAACTTATTTTCAAGTTTTCCTGGTGACATATATGCCATTAGTGCTGACACTTTAGAACATCATAAGCAGTTAAAAAAGGAATTAAATCTTGATTTTCCGGTATTATCGGATGAATCGCTCCAAATGATTGAAAAAGCAGGCCTAAAAGATCCGGAAGAGCCTACAAAATCAATGCGCGGTTTCGTAATTCTTGATAATAAAGGGGAAGTTATCGAGGCTCAGCAAATAGATCCGTTTGGAGAAGCAGCAGCAGATATTATCAGCTATGCAGCTGAAAAAGTGCGGCAATAATACTAAAAAAAGGGGCTTAAGTAGGCCCCTTTTTTATCGGCTTTTTACTAGTAAATTAACAGCCTCTTTAACTAAATCCTCCATGCTTTCGCCTTTTTCCTCTGCTTTTTGAACGCAATTAACCAAATTGGAACTGACGATTACTCCAATCGTCCGGTCAATGGCAGTTCTCGCTGCTGAGAGCTGGGTAATGACATCTTTACATTCTTTGTCCTCTTCCATCATTCTCAAGATTCCTCGTAGCTGGCCCTCAATCCGTTTAACTCTATTTTTAATTTGATCATTATAATCCATATATCCATCCGCCCTCCTTTAAAACAGTACTGATACGATTTATATTATACCCACAAGGGTATACTGTCAATACTATTCCAATTCGATAATCTATCAATATTTTACCTCAAAATAAATTATATCAAACACACCGATTATTACCAAGTAAAATCATAGGAATTGTTAGCATAAGCATTTTATTTTCTAATTATGAACAATCTGGGTATTTTTTCTCCAAAAAAAATGACAAAATGTAAAGGTTCTTACATTTTGTCATGCGCTATTGCAATACTCATAAAAAAGTTTATTGCTCCAATTCATAGGTCCACGTATTCATGCCACCGGTCCAACACCATTGATGTTTTCTTCAATATTTCCACCTCATCTAAAATGACATCAATTATAACTTCATTATATACCTACACGGGTATTTGTGGCCGTGAAAACTTTTTGAACAATTTCATGATGTACCACGAAGGTACCAATTCTTGTTCTGACCATAAAATATCATTAAAATCGGAAATGGGCGGATTGGATAAGGCCATATCCCAGCTTGTTCCTCATGCCGTTCAAACCTTTGGGTACAAAGAAGCACAGTTCATTGTGACGCCCCAATACCAGCAGCTTACAGGTATTTGGAAATAAGCTCTTTACCAATAAAAAAAAATGAATAAAACAATCTCATTTTCCTAAAATATGCATTTACTATTCTGAGAGGAGGATGGAAAATGGGTGAAACAATTTTTCATGAATTTGCAAAGGAACACTTAAAAGAAGAGGTAAATGTAGTAACAACACATGGGAATTTTGAAGGAAGGCTGCTTAAGGTAGGCACCGATGCCATCGTATTATTAAATCGGGCTGTTCCTCGTCCGGTCAAGGTTTTAATCCGAAAAGAAGAAATAGTTGCCTTGTATCGCGCGGAAATGGCTCCGCGGGGGCCGTTTGGCTTTATGCCGCCTGGGCCTGAATTTGAAGACTTCAGTGAAAGTCATGACCAACACTTCAGCGAAAGCCACGAACACAATTAACTGACTAAAAAAATGGCTTAAAAATACATGTTTGTCTATACGTCGCTGTACCTCCAATCATATTTTGTAATAAAGATATGGAGGTGATATGAATGAGCGGCGGTGGCGGATACGGAGCTGGAGCAGGTTTTGCTCTAATTGTTGTTCTATTTATTCTGTTGATCATCGTAGGTGCTAGCTTTATGGGCGGCTACTGGTATTAATGGAGAAATTATGAAATAATAAACCGCGATTTGGTTTAATTTCATAATGGACAGTCATGGTCCAAACCATGGCTGTTTTTATTTTTTCATAGGTGAACTGTCTGCGAACCTTGTGTGTTAAAATGAATATTAACTTGGGTTCGGGAGGATTTGGAATGAAAATACATACCCAGCAATTCCCTTTAATAGAAAAACTCATCTCATTACAAGAGGTATTTTGGCTTAACTCCCAAATAAAAAATGCTAATGAGGGAATGGCTGAATCCCCGCTAACTTACGCAGATGTGAAGGCTGCAGAGGAAAGGTTAAAGCGCTTTGCTCCCTATATCTTGAAAGTTTTTCCGGAAACTCTGGCTGATGGCGGTATGATTGAATCGCCGTTAGTGGAACTACCGAATATGAAGCTGTTAATGAGGAAGGATTACAGTCAGCAAATCTTGGGGCAATTATTGCTAAAATGTGACTCTCATCTACCAATCTCCGGTTCGATTAAAGCGAGAGGCGGGATTTATGAAGTTCTGAAGCAGGCCGAACAACTGGCGCTGGAGCATCGAATGCTTACCCTTGAGGACAATTATTCGATTCTTGACAGCGAAAGGTTCCGTTCCTTTTTCTCGCAGTATTCCATCGCTGTTGGTTCCACGGGTAATCTTGGCTTAAGTATTGGCATCATCAGCGCAAAATTGGGGTTTAATGTTACGGTCCATATGTCTGCCGATGCCAAGCATTGGAAAAAGGATTTGCTACGCAGTAAGGGAGTTAACGTTATTGAATATGCAGCCGATTATAGCAAAGCGGTTGAAGAAGGGCGTCGTCAGGCCGAGACTGACCCTAACTGTCATTTCGTTGACGACGAAAATTCACGTGACTTGTTTTTAGGCTATGCTGTAGCGGCTTTCCGTTTAAAAAAGCAATTGGAGTCTTCGGCTATTTTGGTGGATGGAGATCACCCGTTATTCGTTTACCTTCCCTGCGGAGTCGGCGGCGGTCCCGGTGGTGTGGCATTTGGCCTTAAACTCGTGTTTGGGGATCATGTACACTGTTTCTTTGCCGAACCGACTCACTCCCCTTGCATGCTGCTCGGAATGATGACGGGGCTGCACGACCAAATTTCTGTTGGGGATATCGGTATCGATAATGTAACCGACGCAGATGGGCTGGCGGTCGGCCGGCCTTCTGGATTTGTAGGGAAAGTCATGGAACCATTGTTATCAGGGATCTATACCATTAGCGACGAGCAGATGTATAAGCTGTTGAAGGATTTGGCAGATTCAGAGGACATCGATCTGGAACCTTCAGCGTTAGCCGGGATGATCGGCCCGGTGAATCTAGGAAAATACGGAAATGGGTACCTTGAAAAGGTTGGATTACGTGATAAGATGGATTGCAGCACACACATTGTCTGGGCAACCGGCGGCAGCATGGTGCCGAAAGAAATATTAGAGGAGTATTATCAAAAAGGCACTTTTTCATAATCGTGGCCCCGCCTTCATTGGAGGCTGGGCTGATTAATTGGATTAGTTTATAGTGAATTTTGGGTATAGTGCGCCAATAACTCTTATGGAGCAGTCGTAGCCTCTTTTAAGGCGCTCACTACGCCCATAGCTCTTATTGGAGCAGTCGGACATACATTTTCACGGCCTAAATTCTCCAAACCCCTATAAAATACCAAACTGCCTCGTCAGCTCTTCAATTTTTGAAGTCTTCGAGGAATCATGCTCATTCCCTTTTAAAAGCTTGGTCAACATCACGAGTGCATCCAAAATATGGGGGCCTTTATTGAGCATAACACAATCGGCCCGCCTTGCCTGGGCGGCATCCGTGATTTCTGAGCGAGCCGGAATGCCTTTTTTCGTCAGCTTTTCTAATACTCCAGTTGCCCAAATAACCGGGACATATGCGGCTGAACAGACCCTCAAAATTTCCTCCTGAACATCCGCAAGATTTTCTGGGCCGACCTCAACAGCAAGGTCCCCGCGAGCGATCATAATACCGAATGATTGAAAATGTAACCCTTCCAAAATAATCCTTGCCACTTGATGTACGGCATCCTTGGTTTCAATTTTAGCCACTACCCCCAAATCACGCTTCCCGTACCGGTCCAAAGCTTCCCTCAACTTTTTCAAATCCAGCGGTGAGTGGACAAAGGATATTCCGACAATGTCCGCATGCTTCGCGACAAACTCCAAATCTTGATAGTCTTTTTCCATTAGGGCGGGAAGGTTTAAATTTAATAAAGAGTCAGGCAAATTCAAGCCTTTTCCAGGTTTGACCCTAACCGGCTGAAAGGGGGATAAAATCTCAATTTCAATAAATTTAGAAGAAATCTCGCGGACGACTCCGTTGATTTTTCCATCATCGATAAAAACTCGGTCGTTTAACCGGACATTTCGAAATGCTTTTTCAAGTGTAACCGGAATTCCCGCAGGACCATGTTCGCTTGCCGGATGGCCGATTAAATCCGAGTCAAGAAACAATCTGAGGAGATCGCCTTTTTTTACAAAAATTCCTTCCTTACCCAACTGGCCGACTCGGACCTTTGGACCTCCTAAGTCCATAAAAATTTTACACTTCTGATTCTGATACTTCCCTTCCATTCTCAGCTTCGTTTCGGATTTACGCAAAGTTTCGATAATCCGTAGCCAGACTTGTTGATGATTATGGGCACAATTAATTCTGGCAATCGTCATGCCATTCATTAATAACTGTTCCATCAGAGTCTCTTCGTCAGACATCTTTGCATCAAGGGTAACCATTATGGTGGATTGCAACTGTTTCCATCGTTTTCCTAGGAGGTGGCCCGCTCTTATATTTAAAATCTTTTTCGCTTCATACGGGGTTGGACAGGTGAGGTTTTTAGGTTCTCTAGTAGGGTGGCCCAAATGTTTTAATATTTGCTTGAACGTATAGATAACGTGAGAATATGAATGATTAAGCGGGAAAAAGCCCTGCACCACCAATTCTTTTGTAATATATAAAGGCATTTTTTCTTTTAAGGATAAGTAAGCTAGTAAATTATCACGGTTAAGAACGGCATGCATTAAGGGGAATTCTTGAATTGCTCGCTCACTTTCTTCAACGATGTGCTCGTAGAAGCTATCGAGATTTTTGATCAATTCCTCGTCAGTTGTCGGTGCCACTTTTGTTTCTCCCCTTATGGAAAAATAGCCAAGGATTTCAGTCTTTTCATCGCACCATAATATTAGAACGCCTAATTGGTAATACTATACGGTTAAATACTGCCAGTCAAGGCGATGGCCTTCATTGTGGGTTTTTGTTTGGGAGTGCGATACTCCTTAATTGTCATATTTATGCCAAAACGGGTTTTAATAATTGAATTGTATGCGACAATGGGTGCTGCGATGTATGTACAGTTAATTACCGATGTATATTTATATAAAATTGCATTGGTATGGCTACTTTAGCCCCACTAAAATTAATTGGGAAACCGTGTGGCTGACGCCTATATATGCAGCAATCAATCCTATTTATCTAAATTTGCCGTACTCATAATTTGTGGTAATTGGGACAATTTGCTTTTAAGAAAATAAACAAAAAAGGTACATGCATAGGCAGATACCTTATTAGGACAGCTATCTAGACAAAAACAAGCAGCAGCCACAGGTATAAACAAATTAATGTGAAGATGAGTGTAGGCGGGATGACAATAAGGGTTACTTTTATATAGTCAAGCCATGATATAAAAATTTTATTGGTTTTTAGGATATGCATCCAAATTAACGTGGCTAAAGTCCCGATTGGGAGAATCAGTGAGCCAATATCGCTGCCAATGATATTAGCCAAGTACACGGTCTTCATGATGAGCGGGTCGAGACCCATCTCCGTTAATGCCAGTGTTGAAATCATCAAGGCTGGGTGATTATTAAATATATTGGAGAGAAGCGCGGTAATCATCCCCATCGTAAGGCTGGCATGCAATAAACTGTCGTTAACCAATGGCCTTAAGTGAGCTATTAACAGTTCCGTCAAGCCAATATTGTGAAGCCCGTAAATAATCACATACATCGCAAAGGCGAATAAAAGAATATGCCAAGGGATTTTTCGGACGACATCTTTTGGATTCTTTTTCAAATGGATCCAGCGCCAAATTAATAGAATGATTGACCCAATAACAGCCACCAGTGATACGGAAATCCCGATAAACGAGGCAAAGAACAGGCTGATTCTCACAAAGAACACAAAGATTAGCATATTTATCATCAGCCTTTTTTGTTGGTTAAACAGGTTTTCATAGTTTTTCTGAAGCGGATGGAAGAGGTTTTTTTGAAGTGTAAAAGAATAAGAATGGACTTGAATAGATTGAGGAATGTCCTTTTTGAAAACGAGGTACAATAGACATGATAAGAAGCACAAACCGATTACCCCGGGAACAAACATCATTACGGTTTGAAGGTATAAATCCATTCCGATAATTTTTAATGCTATAAGATTGACGATATTGCTGACGCCGATGGGAGCGCTGGAAGCAGTTGAAATCAGGGCCCCGCTTAATAAATATGGAATCATCTGACTATTTTTTAATCCTAAATGCTTTAAGATCAAAATCAGGATTGGCGTGGTTATTAAAATGCTTCCGTCATTATTAAAAAACAGAGTCATCAAAAAGCAAAGTAATAATGTATTCCAATATAGCCAAGTCCCCGATCCCTTTGATAGCTTTAACATAAGGGCTGCAGTCCAGCTAAAAAATCCAAAACTCTCTAAAACTATCGCCATTACAATCGTGGCGATAATGGTGATGGCGGCTCCTGTTACCTTAGAACTAATATCAATTAAATCTGAAATGGATACGCTGCCGCTAAGGAAAACAATGATGGCTCCTAAAGTTGCCGGAATGGCCTCGTTCATATTTTTTGGCCGTATAAAGATCATAATCATAGTGAGTAGAAAGGCAAATATTGTGATGATCATCGATGTTGGATGATACATAAAAAGTGTATAACTCCCTTCATTAGCTAACTAATTAATTGCCTTTTAGTTGGTTTATAGTACGTACTTTTTGAAGGGCTTGACCTAAACGAATATCTCGGTTTTTCAAAAATCAGCTAAAAACCATATTAAATTTACTAGTTTTTTACCTATGAATTTTCAAATTAGTCAAGTACCTAAATCTCCATTAATGGGTAAATGTCCCAAAAAAGAATAAACCGATACCTTTCAAGTATCGGTTTATTGTCCCCCACTGTCGTTGGGAAGATTTATGATTAATTTTAACTTTTATGATCCTTTTTGCCTTTTGAGCCCTTCCCGCCTTTGGAACCCTTGCTGCCTTTTGTGCCTCCGCCTTGTGACCCCTTACCGCCTTGTGATCCCTTACTGCCTTTTGATCCCTTACCGCCTTTTGATCCCTTACTGCCTTTTGATTTCTTTCCTTTTGAACTTTTTTTACCCTTTGGACCTTTTTTTCCTTTTGGTCCGGGGCCTTTGCCACCCTTTTTTCCTTTACTTCCCTTTGAACCACCGCTGCCTTTTGCTCCACCGCTGCCTTTCGAACCGCCACTGCCATGGGATCCACAGCTGCCGCTTGATCCACAACTGCCGCTTGATCCGCAGCTGCCACTTGATCCGCAGCTGCCGCTCGATCCGCAGCTGCCGCTTGATCCGCAGCTGCCGCTCGATCCGCCACTGCCTTGCGAACCATGGCTCCCCTGGGTACCTTTGCTGCCTTTAGAGCCACCTTTTCCTTTTGAACCCTTACCGCCCTTTGAGCCTTTGCCTTTGCTTCCCTTTTTCCCTTTTTTATGAAGCAAAGTGACAGTCTCAACAGGATTATTGTCTAGAAATGCAGACACGCCATTATCCTGGGCCTCAGATAGTAACTGTTCCACGTCAATCTTCATTACCAAATAACCCACCACTTTCCAAAAAGTAATATGCTCATTTCTAATCTATGGCGGCCCAAGGACTTTTGATATAGACTCACATTGAATTTTTAACATTCATACAAACGCCCAAATGCTCACGTTCCTTTTAAACTAGGCATAATATTTAGAAATTATCGTTTTTAGGAGCCAAAAAGATGTTAAAATATGAAATTTTCATTAATCCCAAATTAGTAAAGCAGTTGGATGATGATATTTGGACGAAGAACCATGTCCCCGGTGTTTTAAAAATGGGTGATAAACGCTATAAAATTGGGCTATGCTACCGGGGAAATGTCATTAGAAAAAAGAAGAAAAAGTCGTATCACATCGTATTTCAAAAGCCGACATTAGTTGATGGTGCCCATGAAATCCACCTAAACGCCGAGTACAGTGATATTTCCCTATCAAGAAACAAGCTGTCCCTTGACTTCTTTGAAAAAATCGGCGTCACTGCGCCGCACTCAAAACATGTTCTTCTTTTTATAAACGGAATCTGTAAGGGAATTTATTTGGAACTTGAATCGTTTGACCAATATCTGTTGCAAAAGCGGAAATTACCGCTCGGCCCTATTATCTATGCGACCAATTACCATGCCAATTTTTCCCTCTTAACACCTGAGAAGAACTTAAAAACCAGTTTACTTGAGGGCTATACGCTTAAATATGGGAATAAAAAAGATTTAAGCGACCTGGAGCAATGGATCGCGATGATTAACTCGTTAAAAAATGAAGATTTCCAAACAGAAATTCCGAAAATCCTTGATATTAACCAATATTTAACCTGGCTCGCCGGTGTTGTTTGCACCCAAAACTTTGATGGATTCATCCATAATTACGCCCTCTATAAAAATGGTGAATCCGGCCTGTATGAAATCACCCCTTGGGATTATGACGGAACCTGGGGACGGGACCTTCACGGCAGGCCAAACGATTATGACTTTGTCCCTCTTACCGGATTTAACACGCTAACTGGCCGACTGCTTCACTTTCCTGATTTTAAGAAGAAATATTTAGGCATTTTGTCTCAGATTCTCGAAAAAAATTTTACTGTGGATGCCCAAAAAATTAAGATTGATAATCTGATAAACTCCCTTAAACCCTATATTCACCTAGATCCGTTTTTCGACACAACCGAGGAAAGGCTCGATAAAGAGAAAGAATTTATCTACAACTTTATTAACGAACGGAATCGTTTCCTGACACAACAACTCCTCCAACTTCAATAATGGGATTCTATCTACATCTGCCTATTTTTACGCAAACCTGTGAAAAAAAGGCTACTTTATTAGTACAACATCCCACCATGACGAATATAGATGCAGTGTAAATGTTTATCTAAATAAAAGGAGGAAACTATGGGTTATGAATAAAGAAGCAATGATGCAGTACGTAGGCAAAATAATCAGGGTGGATCGGGGCGGCCCAGAGTCCAGGATTGGTAAATTGTTAGCAGTTCATGATGATTATTTTATCTTGCTTACCAAAAGAGATGGAGTGGTTTATTACAAAACCAATCATATCAGAAGTGTGACGGAAAGCTCGAAAGACCTAATGAAATTAGGCATCAAAGTTCCTAAGAACTTCGAGTATAAAACTGCCGAAAACTTCGTCAAACTTTTGGAAAGCATCAAATATCAATGGATACGGATCAACCGTGGCGGCCATGAGGCATTAGAGGGTGTTCTAAACGATGTCACGAAGGACATTGCTTCGTTAATTGTAAAGGAAGAAGTCGTCCGTTTTTCAATGAAACATATTCGAAACATCAGCTATGGATTAATCATTGGCGGTTCTAACGACGATTCCGGAAAATCCGACGGCGACGATGACGACAATGACAATAATAACGACAACGATAACAATGATGACAATGATAACAATCAAGACGAGGATAACGAATAATATCATGTCGCTTCTCCAACCGAGAAGCGACCCATTATCCCTAAAGGAGGCTGAAAAATGGGATTAGAGAAATTTACTATAGCATTAGATTTGCTACAGGGCTTCGACGTCAACCTTTTCGTCGGTGAAGAAGTCTATAAAGGAAAATTATTAGGCGTCGAATCTGACCACGTTGTTTTGGAAACCGAAGATAAATATATTTTTTATTATCGGATTGATAAAATTCAGGCAATCACGAAAAATACCAAGGATTTTAAAGTACAGAAATCAAAGGCTCATTTCCAACAAACACAGAGCTTAATAGAACTTTTAAATTCTTTTCAAAATACCTGGGTCAGCATCTTAAGTATTCATAAACAAAGATTTAACGGAGTCCTAGCCGAGGTAGATTCCGATTTTGTTACCCTAATAAACGGTGAAGAGCGAATCCTGCTAAAACTGGATTATGTTTCAAACATCCTAAAAGGAGTTATTAAAGAAGAGGAAAACAAAGAAGAAAAGAGTGAAAAGGCGGAAAGTCAAAGCAAGGACGTCAGCAATAAATCGAAGTCGAATGAGAAATCGGATTCAGATAAGAAAGACAGCAAATCAGAGAAAAAAGAAGAATCCGCCGATAAAAAAGACCAGCATTCAAATAATCAAGCCGCTGCTGAAAAAACAGACAATAAATCCGCGCAAAAAGATCTAGCTGCTGAAAAGCGTGAGCACAAATCTGACAAGCAGGCAAATACCCATCACACGGAGCAAGGAAAATCCGATAAGAAATCAAAGCACGATAACAAAGATGACGATAACAAATCAAAGAATGATAACAAAGATGACGATAACAAATCAAAGAATGATAACAAAGATGACGAAAAGAAATCAAAGCACGTTAACAAGGATGACGAAAAGCACCAGCAAGTAACTGTCTTGCAGCAAAGCACTACCACCTCCTGGTCGAAACCGATCAAGGCCGAAACATGTGTACCGTGTCAAGAAGAGGCTTCCTCCGATTCCAACAAAGAAAAATCGAAGTCCACGGAAAAAGCTTCCAAAGGCAATATGGATAAGAAAGGCCAACATGAAAGTGGCCAAAAGGATAAACCAAATGATGAGCCAAAAATGATGAAAGTAAAACCACTTCCACTCCCTCCTAAGGAAGCAAAGGGTAAAGACAAACCGAAGCAGGAATCAAAAGACAAAGACAAACAAAAGCAGGAAGCTAAGGACAAAGAAAAACAGAAGCAGGAATCTAATCAAGAAAAACAAAAAGAGGCAGCAAAATCGGAATCTCCACAAAAAGAAAAGCACTCAAAGGATATGGTTATGGAAAAGAACAATACGAGTTATGTCTGGAAACCAATCAGCCATGAAAAGAAATCGAAACGCTTTGCAGGTGAGCGCGTAGCAGCAATGAATGATAAAAAAGCCTCGGTTGCAACCGAAGCTACGAAAGAAAAAGTGAAATCCCAGGCGATTTCCAATAAACCTACAAAAAACAAAAATACTAGAGCATTCCTATTTGGCGGTGAACCACCAGTAAATGATACCGCAAGAGCCTTCCCATTTGCCGGATTCCCGAACAAGGTGAAGAAAACATCAGGTTTTTTAAATTTTTAATCACTACCAATGACCATGAAGGCTTACACAACCAACACATCAATGAATTCGATACCAAATGAATCAACTTACAAAAAGGAGCCGGGCACACGATGTTGTTCCCTGAGACGATTGCCATAGGTATTTTGACTGCCCTTCTCTTTTTGTAAAGTCGTTCTATCAGAAAGGATGTGAATGAATGAATTTGAAAAGCAATATCGGTAAATATGTGAAACTTGAATTATCAGGAAAAAAATTATTAAGCGGCATGATGGTAGATGTCGGCAGCGATTTATGCGTTTTATTCAACGGCCATGATTATTTATATATACCAACCGTTCATATTCAGAATTGGCAATTTTTAAAGAAAGACGAAATTGATGAGTTCACACTGACGAATGAACCTACCCCCATATATAATCATAATGAAGAAATCTCATTGAGGAAAACACTGACATCGGCAAAGGGAATTTTTTCAGAAATATATGTAACTAGTAACCAAGCACTGCACGGCTATATTATCAGCATCATGAACAATTACTTTGTGTTTTACTCCCCTATCTACAAAACGATGTTCATCTCCTTAAACCATCTGAAATGGCTGATCCCATATACAAACCATCAACGGCCTTACGGCTTGAGCAATGCCAGCCTGCCGGTAAACCCAAGCAATATCACATTTGCCAGATCCTTTGAAATTCAAATTGAAAAACTAAAGGGCGAATTGATTGTATTTAATATAGGTGAAAATGAAAATGTAATGGGTAAAATACAAGGAATCAAGGATAATTTCGTAGAGTTAATTACAGCAAAGGGAGATCCAGTTTATTTAAATCTCCAGCATATTAAAACGGTGCACATGACGTAGACATCCTATTTTTTTCGGCGGGTAAGTGAACAAGCCAGACTAGACCTAAAAAAACGGACAGAGTTGTCCGTTTTTTACTTATTTTTCACGTAAGCGGTTTGTGATTTTTCGGTAACTCGGATTGACAATAGTTCAAATGCCAGTCCATATAGGAATGTAACCAGGAACATGGACGCAATCATATCAAAAATGACATGCTGCTTCACAAACAGTGTTGAGATGATAATCAGACTTCCAACGATATGAATACAAGCCGTGTTTAGGACATGCTTGCTTTTAATATGAAGCGACGCCAGCATAACCGCAAAGGTGGTTAACACATGGATGCTTGGAAAACAGTTGTATGGCTGGTCTTTGGTATAAATCCACTGAACCAGCAACGTCATGAAACCGTCCCCCTCAAGCGCCGGCCGTGGGACGTGAGTCTGTAAAAAGAAATAAATCAGAAAACAAATCAGTTCTCCTGTCACAATTAGTAAGATTGTTTTGAAATAGACCTTCGTATTCTTAAAGCAAAAATAAATCAAATAGCAGAAAATATACCCATACCAAAGGATGTAGGGAATAATAAATACTGGCAGGAAGGGAATTTCCTGGTCCAAAGTGGTTGTCAAAACCACTGCTTTATTCGGCCGATTGTTAAGTAATTGATATATTCCGGCTAACAACGGAAATACCAACAGAACCAACAAATACGGCAGCTTTTTTGTAAATCTGCTCACTGTTCCCTACCCCTCTTATCATAAATACTTATTCAAATTCGCAGTTCCTCTGCCTCGGAAACGATTTTTTGAATAAGCTCATCTACGGTTTGTTTCTTGGCCAGTCGTGGACTTTGGCCAGCCCAAAGTGAAAGAAAGTCTACTTTTCCGTTTGCAGCTGCAGCCTTTCTGATCGCTTTGGTCAGCTCATTTTGCAATGGGTAGTCAGGCAGACTCTCCTCAGCCATTTTCAGCTTCTCAATGAAACGGTTATGGATTCCTCTTGCCGTTTTTCCTGAAAAAGATTTGGTTAAGACCATTTCGTCTTCAGTAGCTTTAAGAATAGCGTCCTTGTGCAGATGGTTCGCTCCGCTTTCCTTGCATACCAAAAAGGCTGTTCCCATTTGCACGGCCTGGGCTCCAAGGCATCTTGCAGCCATCAAACCTCTGGCGTCCATAATTCCTCCTGCCGCTATAATCGGAATGGTGATATTATCAGCGGTTTGCGGAATCAGCGACATTAGTCCGATTAAACTTTCATTGGCGCTCCGATGAAAGGTCCCGCGGTGGCCTCCTGCCTCGACGCCCTGAACCACAACGGCATCCATTCCAGCTTTTTCGTTCAGAAGCGCCTCTTGGACCGTTGTTGCAGTTCCTATTAATAATGACGAATTTTGTTTTAACTTCGTTTCAACTTCCTTTGATGGAAGCCCAAAAGTAAACGAGCAAACCGGAATCTTTTCCTCTATTAAAATATCGATCTGTTCATGGAAGGTTTTCAGGTCAGTTTCATAAGTTGGCAACTGCGGCGACTCATCCTTTATCTCCAACTCTGTTAAAATTTCCTGTAAAAATTGCTTGGCTGTTTGAAGTTTTTCCTCATCCATTTCATATGGGATTGGCACAAATAGATTGACGCCAAAATTTTTGTCTGTTAACTTACGAATTTCTTTAATTTGTGTTTCCAACTGAATCGGGGTTAAATAGCCTGCCCCGATCATGCCTAGCCCGCCGGCATTGGATACGGCCGCGACCAGCTCAGACGAGGTGACCCCGCCGGCCATAGGTGCCTGAATAATGGGATACTGAATGTTAAATAATTTGGTTAATGAATTTTTCGACATCATTTTTCACCGCCATAATTTTCTGAAGTTTCTTTAAAAGTAACATTTTTCTCCGAAATATTGAAGCTATTCCCGGGAGTAAATTGAAAATCATCAACTCTAGTGCCATAATTTTAATAAAGATCATCTTCTTAGGGGGGATTTTAAAAATGGGGATACGGTTTCGAAAGAGCTTTAAAATTGCGCCGGGGGTCAGGATGAATGTCGGCAAAAAAGGGGTTGGCGTCAGTTTTGGTGGACCAGGTTTGCGGTATTCCATCAATAGCAGCGGCAGGAAAACCACAACGGTCGGGATTCCCGGCTCCGGGCTTTCCTATTCGACTACATCCGGGTCAGGCAAAAAATCGTATATGACACCAGCATATCAAAGAAATAATGAGTTGGCCCGGATGCAGCGGGAACAGCAAAAGCTTCAGGAATTGGAGTACGCCAGATTACAGGTGGAGCTGTATGAGAATCGCTTGGAGCAGATTCGCTCCATCCATCACGAGTGTGACGATCCGATCAACTGGCAGGAAGTGTTCCACCGTGAACCTCCATTTCTTGCCGGTCAGGAGGGTCCGAATACATCGGCGGCACGCCAGCAGCTCCAGGCCTACCAACCCGGCTTAATGGACCGGCTGTTTAACCGGGATGAGTCGAAAAAACAGAAGCTTTACGAGGACGTTGAAAAGGCAAAAGTGGTTGATGCTGAGTTAATAGCGGCCTGGCAGAGGATGCACGATGTAGCCGGTCGGATGCTTAACCGCGATATCGATACATATTTTGAAGTGATTGAAGAATTCGCACCACTTGATGATCTGGTGGAATTCGGCAGCGGCTTTGAGTTTGGCACAGACAACCCGAACGAAATCCATGTCTCATTTGATGTCAATGCAGGAAACGTGATCCCTGAAAAAGCGTTGTCATTGACGAAAACCGGCAAGTTGTCAGAGAAAGCGTTAACGAAAACTGCCTATTATGATATTTATCAGGATTATGTGTGCAGCTGTGCGCTCCGAATCGCGCGGGACATGCTCGCCCTGCTGCCCATCAACTATGTCTACGTCCATGCTTTTGAAGAACGGCTTAATCCAGCAACAGGATACGCGGAAACCATAACTATTCTTTCCGTTAAATATGACCGAATCACCCTGAACCGACTAAATTTTACTAACCTGGACCCATCTGATGCCTTGGCCAACTTCCCGCACAAAATGAAATTCAAAAAGACGCAGGGGTTTGAGGATGTGGGTACTGTAATAAGTTAATGGTGTTATTAATGGTGGTTGAGTGACTATTGGTGTCAGGCACCGAACGTGGACAATTGTCCGCCTACGGCGGACACAACACAAAAAAGAGAAACCTCAAAACCAGGTTTCTCTTTCCAATTTTTGTTGTTCCTAGCTGTTTGGCTATGCGCCAGTTTGGATGCGGGTGAAGCCATGATAACGGGTGCCCTGGAAAACGAGTTCGCCTTTGTCGCCTTCAGCCAATTGCCCATATTCTGCCCCGCTCACCCGGAATTCCGTCCTGTCTCCGCTTTCAAACTGGAACGTGACAAAGTACCTCGTGCTGGATGGTGCATCCCCTGCCCCGCCCCGGACTTGAGTTCGTTTGGAAACAACCAATGCATCCACGTTTAATTTTGGCTGATTGTTATTATTGCTCCACTCCTTAATACCCCTGGCAAATGAAAATAGAATAAGACCGATAACAATGATAAAAAAGATTGGGACAATCGTTGGGATAATACTAAATAGATCAAATCCTGACTCAACCCCCATGTGGTGTTCCCCCTTCTATGTATCTATTTCCACTATAACGATTAGATTCACCATCGTGCAATCATAATTTGTAATATTGGGATATTTTGAAGTGTATGGTAAGCTTAAACCATACATAAATAGTGGATATTTAGGTTGGTGGTGGAAATGGAGCGGATCATTTTATTTGACGGAGTTTGTAATCTTTGCAACAGTAGTGTGCAATTTATTTTAAAAAGGGATCCTAAAGGCCAGTTTGGGTTTGCTTCCTTGCAGGGTGAGGCTGGACAAAAGATGATTCAAAAATTCCGGTTAAATCCGGATATTAACAGCTTTGTTTTAATAGAAAACGAGAAGGTTTATCTTGAGTCAACGGCGGCGTTAAAAGTGTGCAAGGGGCTGACGGGTGGATGGAAACTGTTCGCTGCCTTCCTCATCATACCCCGCCCTATTCGTGATGTCGTATATAAGTTCATCGCTAATAATCGATATAAGTGGTTCGGCAAAAAAGAAAGCTGTATGCTTCCATTGCCGGAATGGCGAAAAAGGTTTTTAGACTAAGAAGGATCGGATAGACATCATTAAAAGAGGCTGGCTTTTTTGACCAGCCTCGTACCTGTTTTTTAAGATTTTTGATAGTTTAAATCCCAAATCACGCCAAATGCATCCTTGACCTTAGCATATTTGGCTCCCCAGAAGGTATCCTGCAACTCCATGTGGACTGATCCTTTTTCAGAAAGAGCATCATAGATTGTCTGAATCTCCTCTTCACTTTCAAAGTCCAGAGTTAAAGAGATATTATTTCCGACGACGACCTTGCTGCCTGGAAAAGCATCCGACACCATAATCAACAAATCGCCCTTTCTAAACTGGGCATGGATAATCCGGTCATTCGCTTCCGGCGGAGTTGGATAATCTGCCTCCCCGTAGGTTTTCAAATTGGAAATTTCCCCGCCGAATACATCCCGATAAAATTCCAGCGCCTCTTTGGCATTGCCATCAAACATCAAGTAAGGTGTAATTTGTCCTCGCATTCTAAAACCACTCCATATCATTTATGTATTTGACTAATTTTATGCCCCCTGGTAGGAAGCCTTATGAAACATGCCAATAAACCGAAATACCTGCTCCCCATTGTCCGGAAGCACGGAGTCAGACACCAATTTTACAAACATTGCCCGGTACGTTTCCGGGACCCAAATATAATGATGGACATAATCGGTTATGGTAAAACCGCACTTTTTCCAAAATTGGATACGCGCCAGATTGTCGGGAGTCATATCGGCTTCGGTTTCTATGACCATGCCATTAAATCTTCCATCCGATAGGCACCAGTCCTTTATCATTTCAACCATTTGCAGGCCAATCCCCCGGTGTTGAAATCCTTCATCCACCGCCAGATAATCTATCAACAGCGCTTCGATTCCTTTCAACTCACCTGTAATCGCCATGGCGACTACCTCGTCTTCAATAAAGCCGACATGCAAAAAGCAAAGCTTTTTCCGAAACATGTTTCGGAGAATTTTCTCTGGCTTGGCACCCTTTCCGGCAAAAGCCTGCTCGTAAATGCGGGAAACCTGTTTACACAGTTCCTCGTTCCATGAGTCAACAGTCTTGACTTGCAACAGACAGCAACCTTCCTTCTAAAAATAAACTTCCTTGTCCAAAATGACTTCCTTTGGCCGTTCTTCCATTGGCATCGCGTAGGGCATTAAGGCAAAAGCAACCCCATCGAGTTGATCCGGCAACCTTCGCGTGACCAGAAACTCAATCTGGGTCTGGCCATCTCTGCCGTGGACACCGTGCCTGTGCACTTGGTAATCTACACTCCCTGCTACTTCTAAGATCAGATGCGACCGAATCATACCAAGATTCTTTTCTCTATCAAGCTGCTCAATTTCAACTGTAATAATACTGCCATTTTGATGCTGCATGGCGTGCGAAATTAAATACTGAAAATCTCCCACAGTTGTTTTTTTCATGATTGGAATAACATTTAACAGTTCCCCGGGTCCTTCCGGTACATAGGAATGCGGACCCTCGTTAACACTGTGAAAGAACCAGCTTACTTGCGGCATCTCTATTTCATACTGTTCAGCCCATTTTTCCATTTGTTCAGAAGACGGAAAAAATCTTTTTCCGTTCGCCAGTTTTTTTCGTTCATGAAGAAGTTGAAGCAGTTTCTCATCAATTTCCTTAAAATGGTCATTGTAATCGTTTCGAATGCTGCGAAATTCAGCCCATCCCATCCCATTTCCCCCTTATCACTACCTGTACCAAATTATACCAATTAAAAAACAATAAAAAAAGAGCCTTCGACTATTGTCGAAGGCCCAAGCGAGAATTTAGCTGCCTGCTAAGCTCTCAAATTAGGAGGTCTAAACTCAGAAGAATTTAAACAATTTCATTCTATCATTTTCGTAATTTTCACACAACACTTTAAAGCAATAAAGTGAAAAATGTCACACAAAAATAATATTAGCCTTAAAACAATAAATCTAAAATCTCCTGATTGACAAACATGTATATACAAGTTAGAATGAAACCGTAATCAAAACTTGTATATACAGGTTAGATATAAAATGAAATGAAACCGCAAACACTACCTGTATATTAGGCATGTAATGATTTGAAAAATAAACGAGAAAATCAGGTCTTCAAAACCTGAACACGGGGGGAAATACAATATGTCAAAGTACACTGAACCGGCAAAAGAACTGCTGGAACACATTGGCGGAAAAGACAACATCGCAGCCGTTACCCATTGTGCAACGAGAATGCGTTTTGTCTTAAAAGATCCTGGCAATGCCGATATTAAAGAAATTGAGTCCATTAAACTGGTAAAAGGCACTTTTACCCAAGCCGGGCAATTCCAAGTCATTATCGGAAATGAAGTGGCCAGTTTTTATAACGAATTCACAAAACATGCCGGTGTGGAAGGAACAACCAAAGATGACGCAAAGGTTGCGGCAAAGCAAAACATGAACTGGCTGCAGCGTGTGATGGGGCATCTTGCCGATATCTTCACACCGCTCATTCCGGCGCTTGTAGTCGGAGGTTTAATTCTTGGTTTCAGAAACGTCATTGGCGATATTAAATTAATGGAAGACGGAACAAAAACGATTATCGAAGTATCCCAGTTTTGGGCCGGTGTTCACGCGTTTCTTTGGCTGATTGGCGAGGCGGTATTCCACTTCCTTCCAGTTGGTATCACCTGGTCAGTTGCAAAAAAAATGGGCGCGTCGCAAATTCTTGGGATCGTTCTAGGTATTACCCTTGTTTCGCCACAGTTGTTGAATGCATATGGCGTAGCTGGAGCAAAGGAAATTCCAGTTTGGGATTTCGGATTCGCTCAAATTGAAATGATTGGTTACCAGGCTCAAGTTATTCCAGCCATTTTGGCAGGGCTATTATTAGCCTTCTTGGAAAATAGATTGCGTAAAATCGTGCCAAATGCGATTTCCATGATTGTCGTTCCCTTCTTCGCATTAATCCCGACTGTCTTGATTGCCCATACTATTTTGGGTCCTATCGGCTGGACAATTGGCTCATGGATCTCCGATGTCGTGTATTCAAGCTTAACTTCTGCATTTGGCTGGCTGTTTGCAGCAATCTTTGGTTTTGCTTATGCACCGCTTGTCATCACTGGTTTGCACCACATGACAAATGCCATCGACCTTCAGTTGATGAGCGAACTTGGGGGCACCAACCTTTGGCCAATGATTGCGTTGTCCAATATCGCTCAAGGCTCTGCCGTGCTTGCGATGATTTATATTAACCGGAAAAATGAAGAAGAAAAACAAGTATCAATTCCAGCGGCTATTTCTTGTTATCTTGGAGTAACTGAGCCTGCTATGTTCGGTATTAACCTGAAATACGGCTTCCCATTCCTGGCTGCGATGCTTGGTTCAATGGCGGCAGCCGTCATCTCAGTTGGAACTGATGTTATGGCCAACTCCATCGGTGTCGGCGGTCTCCCTGGCATCCTGTCTATCCAGGCGAAGCATATGGGCATGTTTGCAGTCGCAATGGTTGTGGCCATCGTCGTACCATTTATCTTAACTTTCATTTTTGCCAAAACAGGCATGAAGAAATTTGCCTTTAAAAAATAATCAGGAAGGAGGGAGATGCATCCCTCCTTTTCCATATTAAAGAACGAGGAAGGTGTATCAAATGTCAACAGCTTGGTGGAAAAACGCCACAGTCTATCAAATCTATCCAAAAAGTTTCAAAGATACAACTGGAAACGGAACCGGCGATCTTCAAGGGATTATTGAAAAACTGGACTATTTAAATAAATTAGGAGTAGATGTCCTCTGGCTCACCCCTATCTACCAATCGCCGCAGCGCGACAATGGCTATGATATCAGCGATTACTATAAGATTTACGAAGAATACGGAACAATGGAAGACTTTGAACAGCTCCTTTCCGAAGCCCACAAGCGCGGCTTGAAAATCATGATGGATATCGTCATAAATCATACCTCAACAGAACATGAGTGGTTTCAGCAGGCAAAATCGTCGAAGGATAACCCGTACCGTGACTTCTATATATGGAAGGACGGCAAAGAGGGGCAGCCGCCGAATAACTGGCAGTCCAAATTTGGCGGTTCGGCCTGGGAATTCGACGAAACGACCGGCCAATATTACCTCCATCTCTTCGATGTCACCCAAGCTGACCTGAACTGGGAAAACGAAAAGGTGCGCAAAGCCTTATACGAGATGATGCATTTTTGGCTAAAAAAAGGCGTCGATGGATTCCGTCTCGACGTCATCAACCTAATTTCGAAAAACCAGCATTTCCCTGAAGACGATACCGATGGCCGCAGATTTTATACCGATGGACCAAGAATCCACGAGTTTTTACATGAAATGAACGAGCAAGTTTTTTCAAAATATGATTTAATCACGGTCGGTGAAATGTCGTCCACGTCCATCGACCACTGCATCCAATACACGAAACCAGAACGTAAAGAATTAAATATGGTGTTCAGCTTCCATCATCTAAAGGTTGATTACCCGAACGGCGACAAGTGGACAAAGGCCGACTTCGACTTCCATGCCTTGAAAAAGATACTTTCCGACTGGCAGGTGGAAATGAACAAAGGCGGCGGCTGGAATGCCCTGTTCTGGTGCAACCACGACCAGCCCCGTGCCGTGTCACGATTTGGCGATGACGGCCGCTATCATAAAGAATCGGCGAAAATGCTGGCCACTGCTCTCCATATGATGCAGGGCACCCCGTACGTTTACCAAGGTGAGGAATTTGGCATGACCAATCCGAAGTTTGACTCGATTGACCAATATCGTGATGTGGAATCCTTGAACATGTTCCAAATTTTGAAAAACAAAGGCATGGATGAACAGGAAGTTCTGGAGATTTTAAAACAAAAATCACGGGATAATTCCCGAACACCGGTTCAATGGAATGCCACGCACAATGCCGGGTTTACCAGCGGAACACCATGGATTGATGTTGCACAGAACTACACTGAAATAAATGCAGAAAACACGTTGAACGATCACAACTCGATCTTCTATCACTATCAGAAGCTGATACAGTTGCGGAAGCAGTACGAAGTGATCGTCGAAGGCGATTTTGAGCAACTGTTGGAAAATGATGATGAGATTTTTGCATATGTTAGGAACCATGGGTCGGAAAAGTTGCTGGTGATGAACAATTTTTACGGCAAGGAAAAAACAGTGAACCTCCCAGCTCAATTAAACCTTGCTGATTTTACAAGTGAAGTGTTACTCTCTAATTATCAGGACACCGCCCTGCTTGACCGAAGAATCCATCTGCGGCCGTATGAGTCGGTTGTCTATTATTTAAAAAGTAAACGGGGATACCAATGACAAACAAATATCTAACCATTTATAACCATATTGTCGAGCAAATCAAACATGGGGAAATTTCGCCGGGAACGCTGCTTCCCTCCGAGCATGAACTAACTGAACAATTCAACACCTCGAGGGAAACGATCCGCAAAGCGCTCAATTTACTCGCGCAAAATGGTTATATCCAAAAGGTTAGAGGCAAGGGCTCCATCGTGATTGACCTGTCCAAATTAGATTTTCCGATTTCCGGGCTGACCAGCTTTAAAGAGCTGGCGCAAAAAATGGAAAAGAAATCGAAAACGATTGTCAATGAGCTCTCGTTGCTGAAGCCTGACGCCTATATCCGCCAGCAGCTGCAGCTCTCCGGTAAGGACCAAGTCTGGAAGGTCATTCGCACCCGGGAAATCGGCGGTGAAAAAATCATCTTGGACCGCGATTTTTTGGCGAAAAAATTTGTTCCGGAACTAACCGAAGAAGTTTGCGCGGATTCCATTTATGCATACTTGGAGAACGAGCTGAACTTAACCATCAGCTTTGCCAAAAAGGAAATTGTCGTCGAGGAGCCGAACGAGGAGGACCGCGACCTCCTCGACCTCGATGGCTTCCATAACATCGTCGTCATCAAAAACCATGTCTATTTGGATGACGCCAGCCTGTTCCAATATACCGAATCGCGGCACCGCCCTGATAAGTTCCGGTTTGTCGACTTTGCGAGGCGGACGCACTAAAAAAGGAGATCTCATGGCGAGGTCTCCTTTATCTATATTTTCAGCCCGAAATGCTCCTTCGCCAACTCCTTGAACCGGGCCCGGTCAATTTCCTCCTTCACTTCTCTGTCGTCAATCCGCTGCGTGAACGAAGTTTCCGATAACACTAAACTGCCGTTGCTGGTAAGCCGGGTTGCGAGATAACCCTTATTAAACCCGGACGCCGGGCTTTCGACAATAATTTTTTGAATTTCATTCAATTCAACGTCTGTAATCGTTGTTGTGGAGTCAAACGCATAGCCGGTTGCCCAATCGTCATGGCGGTGCTTCAGCTTCATCTCCATGACAAAGTCGCCATGCTCTGTCCCCTCTTCCTTAACACGAAAGTCCCCGTTGCTGGAAGTAACAGTCTGCCCGTTTAGCGGAACCGGCTTTAACGGAATATTCCCGCCGAAACCGGAGTCAACCAAATATTGCATGCCTTCATGCTTCACCAGATTCAAAACATGCGTTCTTCCCGTCTCGCTCCAGTCCTGGGTCTTGCTATTAAAAACCACCCCGCCTACCATCTTCACGTCGAAACCGTTCTCGAGCAAAAAGTAATACAAGATCGTATTTAGTTCATAGCATACCCCGCCTTCCCCCTGGGTTAAAATTTTTTCAACAACATTCTCTCTCGAAATATCGTTGAAGCTTTTGTTCATGACGCAAATATTTTCAAACGGGATCGTAAACGCGATTCGCTCTAAAACCTCATCCAATTTTTCAAATGTAATCCGTTCGTGCTCCGGGAAATCGATTCGCTCCCTAAATAATTGGTCTATCGAAGTCATCCTTTTCACTCCCTTTCTGTTTTTTGCTAAAATGGACATAACTATTTAACGAGGTGATGCACGATGTGCGGCCGTTTTACCTTAACCGCGTCGATTGACCAAATTCTTGACCGTTTTGATATTCAAGCGTTTTTAGATGAAGAAAACTATGCACCCAGTTACAATATTGCCCCATCACAGTCTGTATTAGCAATTATTAACGACGGGAAAGCGAACCGGATGGGTTTTCTCAAATGGGGCCTGATTCCCCCTTGGGCAAAGGATCCATCCATTGGCTATAAAATGATTAACGCCCGTGCCGAAACAATTGCCGAAAAACCAAGCTTCCGCAAGGCTTTTCAAAAAAAGCGCTGCTTAATCATCGCCGACAGCTTTTACGAATGGAAGCGGCATAACGATAAAACGAAAACACCGATGCGGATTAAATTAAAGTATGAAGACTTGTTTGCCATGGCGGGAATTTGGGAGCAATGGAAATCGCCAGAGGGAAAATCGGTATTTTCCTGCTCGGTTATCACGACAACACCAAACGAACTGATGACGGAAATTCACGATCGGATGCCGGTAATCTTAAAGCCAGAGGATGAAAAAACATGGTTGAACCCGGCGATCAACGACCCCAAGGAAATGGCACGATTCCTTGTCCCGCTTGATCATAATCTGATGGAAGCCTATCAAGTATCTCCTTTGGTTAACTCACCGAAAAATAATTCGATTGAACTGATTCAAGAGATCTGCTGACGTCCATTTTTTCAGACCAGGACAAGTTGCTCACATGGACGTAAAATTTTTTTCAGCCACAGGACAAGTCGCCTACATGCACGTCCACCTTCCGGCATAGGATGTACTAACCCATAAGTTTTTCCTTCTAAAAAGTGGCAACTGGCCACTTTTCTTTTTTTGGTACAGAAGTGGTTGGTCAGGCGAATATGGTTTTAAAATACATGTTTTATAAGAGGCTCCAACAATGGTTGTTGGCGGCCTTTTTTAATATTTCCTCAACTTTTCAGAATAGTAGTATAATAAAGAAAATGACCAAAGAAGGTGTATTTTTATGGACAACCATGTGCAAGAGTTTAAAAAACTGCCGACTACCTGCATTTCTGACGCAATGGATGGACTTAACAACCTAGACCCATCTATCAAACCGCTTAAGGAAGATTACAAGCTTGCCGGCCGGGCTTTCACAGTCAAGATTCCTGTTGGAGACAACCTAGCTGTTCTTAAAGCGATCCGCAACGCCAAATCGGGAGATATTTTGGTAGTCGATGCAAAAGGCAACCAATACCGGGCCATTGCCGGTGACTTTGTCGTGGGCATGATGCAGACAATAGGAATCGGCGGTTTGGTGGTAGATGGCGTCATTCGCGATATCGTGGGAATAAAAGAGTTAGATTTCCCTGTTTTTAGCAAGGGAACCACTGTGGCGGCCAGCGGTAAAGCCGGTGTGGGCGAAATCAATGTCCCAATTTCCTGCGGGGGAATGCCGATTCACCCTGGCGACATCATCGTTGGTGATGCGGATGGGGTCGTTGTCATTCCACAGTCCAGCGAACAAGAGGTTCTGGCAAAAGCCTTGGAAAAATTAACAAAGGATCAAGAAAGAGAAGCAAAGATTTCCGGAAACCAGGACGCAATTTTTAAGCATTTGGATCATCTTTTAGGAAAATAAAACGAACCCCCCTTTCCGCTGTGGATGGGGGGGTTTATATTCCTGACCGGAAAAGCTTCGAAACCTTCCGAACCATTTTACGAAAGAACTTAAATATTCCTGCAAAAAACCGGATGATTCCGTGAAATACAACCTCAATTATAAATTCGACAATGAGCTCAAACAAGAAATTCATGATGTTTCCTTTCTTTTTAAAAAGCCGAAAATATTATAAAAGCATATGATAAATATGCAACTCTCCTTTAGACCCCATAGTCCGAACTCCTTTATCGACAAATCCGGATTTCTTGTATACATGCTGCGCCAAAGCATTCCCGTGATTAACCGATAGGATGATTTCATTCCGGTCCGGAAAATGCTGTTTTACAAACTCGGGCAAGAGCGCCATTGACTTCTGGGCAATTCCCCTTCCCTGAAAAGCAGTATTCACTGAATATCCCCGCAACAGAATCGCGGCCCGATTATCCCAGTATTCCTTCACACCCTCCCAGCCATGCAAGACAAAAAAGCCAGCCGGCAAGTCATTATAAAAAATAACAACCGGAAATCTGGTTGGATCCTTTTTACAGGCAAGCAGGGCATCCAATGGGTGCGCGGTAAACTTCACCTGATCTTCTGATAAATAGTAATCCTCTAAATAGCTTCTATATTTTTCATTAAAAAAATCTAGCACTACAGTTTCAGTTGAAGTAGATGGCTCCCCCATTTTCATTTCCCCCTGGCAAATATAAATTCTTTTCATATTTTATCAAAAAATGGAAAAAAGGAGCCAAATTTAAAAGCTCTCCTGCTTACATTTTATTGGCAGTAAGCCACACCATGGAAGCTGGATTTTCAGGTCCGCTGCCAAGCTCAGCTACCAATTTTCAATCAGAGCCATTTCTAGAAATACTAATGTACTAAAAACGATCACAGCCAATGTTAATAAAATATTGGATTTTAGAGATACATTGGTCATGATCCTGCCAAATTGAAATAGGAAAATTAGGTAAATTGGAACGGTCGGCATCATACTCTTAGAACTTTTTATGCTTGAAGGAAAAGAAACATACTTTTCAGCAGTCATACTTTTTTGGCGAAGGTTGGGAAATATATGAATATGAATGACGTAATACAGGGATGATGGCATTGGGAATGAAAGCAAAAAAGCTGCTCTATCACTTGATTAAACTTCGGGATAAGATTTTCGTTCCGTTCGTGCTGTTGTACATTTTATTGGCCGGACTCGGAATCTATCTTATTGAACCACAAACCTTTGAATCATACATTACTTCAATTTATTGGGTTTTAACCACCCTGGCAACAGTCGGATTCGGGGATTACGCCCCGGTTACGGATCATGGAAAGATTTATACCATCTTCCTGTACATTACAGGAATCGCACTGATTAGTGTTTCTATTGGAAAAATGATTAAATCCGTCTATTTGATTGACCGGATGAAGGTTGGAGGAAAAATGAAATATACGGGTAAGGACCACATCATCTTAATTGGCTGGAGTGCGAAATCCAAATTGGCGATTCGCGAAATTTTTAAATCTGACAAGAAAATGGATATCGTCATCATCGACGATTTGGAAAAAGCCCCGATGATGGAAGAGCGCCTCTATTATGTGCGCGGCAATGCCACGGAAGAAGAAACTTTATATAATGCCAATCTGCCAAAAGCAAAAGGGGTGATTATTTTTGCGGACCAAATCACCCAGGATAACTACGCCAATCGCGACCCGCTCCTCGTTGATGGCAAAACCCTGCTAATCGCTACCGCCATCACGACACTTGAGGAAAAATTAAAAAAAGAAATTCACGTCACTGCTGAGGTGATTAACCAAGAACATATTCAATTGTTTAAGCATGTGAAGGTTGATGAGTTCATTCCAACACAGGAGATGATTTCTCATGCAGCGGTAAGGTCACTGTTTTCCCATGGGGTCACCAACATCTATTCGGAATTGATGAGTACGCAGCATCGGGAAACAATGTACGAAATTCCGAAACAGCCGGAATGGAAAACGTATCGGGATGCGTTCATGGATTTGTTAGATAAAGGAGCCACCTTGGTAGCCGACCGCGGCGACCTCCACATCAACCAAAAGCTCGACCAGCCGATACCGCCCGATGCCCAGTTATTTGTCATTTGTGATAAGGAAACCATTAAAGAGCTAAACCCTGAAATGGAAAAGGATGCTTGAAAAAGCATCCCATTTATACGGACAAGTAGTAAAAATAATTCGTTTCTTTTGTAAAACCTATTTTTTCATAAAGCCTCTGAGCCGGAAGATTGTCGCTGGCAGTCTCTAGGAACAATCCCTTTGCCCCGGTTTCTCCCGCCATTTCAGCCGCCTTCGCAATTAATTTCTCACCAACGCCTTTGCCGCGGGCTTGTTTTTTTACATACAAATCATTTAACACCCACGAACGCTTCATGCTGACCGATGAAAACGAAGGGTATAACTGGACGAAGCCCGCCGCCTCCTCCCCATCATAGGCGATAAAAATGACAGATTCGTTCTTCCTCATTCTTGCCAGCAAAAACTCTCTTGCCGCTGCTAAATCGCTCGGCTGTTCATAAAATTGCCGGTATAAATCAAATAGTTCTGTTACGGCTTCTAATTCATGGATCGTTGCTTTTTTAATATGCATATTTCCGCCTCCCCTTTTTTCCATCTGAATAATATTCTCCAATTATGTCCCCATTTCCTTTTTATTTTCTTAAAACATAATGATCCATCCCGCTAAATGGAGTTACGTTTTTACATAACGCGCTAATTTCCAAAAACGACGGCGGATATGGACTTCGTCTGATGTGGTCTTGAATGCTTGCTCGTGTAGTCTCATAATCCAGTTCCCCGCAGGATCGGAACCAATAGTCGACGATTTCATTTGTTAAGGTAAACAACGGGTATACTTTTTCAATCAAAACCATAAGGGAATATGCCTCTTGCTTGGTCAAAACCATCATCCTTCTGTTCATTGTCACAATAATAATGGTCCAATTCGGACTTTTATATACAAAATTTAGGTTGATTGAAAATGGGAATTTTTATATAATTTGAAGTAAGAAACTATCCTCGGGAAGTAGCTCAGCTTGGTAGAGCACTTGCATGGGGTGCAAGGGGTCGCAGGTTCAATTCCTGTCTTTCCGATCGAAAAAAGAGCCAACTGTGGCTCTTTTTTATTCTGCAAATTGGATAAATTCGTTTGGATTGGACCTAATTTTTCCGCCAATAATCCTTAATGTTGCTGGCGAAATCTCGATAAAAAGGTTATTCAGCGGCTCAATGGCGGACAATAGCTCTGGATCCTTTTCGATGTCATTATAGGATACCGCAAATTCCTCTAAACTTGTTGGAAACTCCCAAGCCACTAACACATTTTCTATTTGCTGAATCAACCTGTAAAAATCTTCCGCCTCGAAGTACTTCAGACCATTTTTGATTTCCGACCAGGATTTAGGTTGGGCATAATAATAAGCGCTCCACCAAAAAATTCCGCCAGCGACTTATTTGCATGGTTATAAAAGGCCTTAACATGAACAATGCTTTCTGCCCCGTGGTCAACTTCTGATACAGTTCTTCTTTGACCTTGATATCTTTTCCGCGAATGGATGGGATAAATGGATCGAAACATGCCGCTCCAAGCGCTGTAACATCCATCGATTCGAAAACTTCTTTTTTCATAGAGATTAATATTAGTGGTTGCCCCTTTCTTGTTCGTTTATGTTCCCGATATTTCAGTATTATCTGCCAGATGGAAATTAGGAAGCCTCTATATCTAGAGTTACCGACTCCCTTCATTTTTTCGCCGCACGGGCACTATGAAGCTCCTATAGTTACCGGCTTCCTTTATTTTTCTGCCGCTCGGGCACTATAAAGCTCACATAGTGACCGGCACCCAGCTTTTCTTTCAACTCGCCCAATATAAACCCGCGATATTCACCGATTTATTTCAATATTGGTTTTCTGTCCCTGAGTCGACTTCACCTTTACACCGAATGCCCAGCATAAAATCGCAAGTCGCTTAATGATAAATTCATATATAAGTAGCGAAATGACGAAGGTTAACACCATGATGATCAAAAACGTCGGGATGTTGCCAAGGTTTAATTTTAAGAAAAAATACCCGATTACCACCAGCACGCTTTGATGAATGATATATACCGGGAAGGCCGCCTCATTCATATAAGGGATGGCTTTATGTTTGAAATTTAATAATTTATTGCCATAGCCTAGAAGCACCATGAGCGTTAACCAGAGATTAAACGTTCTTAAAACGGTCAGAAGGAAACCGGCTCCTTGAAAATCCTTTGTCAACAAGAAAACCCACAGCGGGACCGTAACAATCAGGACAACAAGCCCCATGCCACGAACCCGGTTAAACATTTTCTGATAGCTAGGCTGGCTAGATGTAATGAAGCCCATGATGAAAATGACAAAGAAGAAAAACGGATTTTGCCCCCCTGGTGCTGGAAGAGCTTCCGTTACTACTAATACAAGGAAAAGGGCAATAAAAACGGATGGCCTGCTGCAAACCTCGTTAAATTTTTTGAAATTTCCACAAAACAGCCGCCATGGTTTCCCATGACGGCACTTATTAGTTTACAAATCGGCCCGTATTGCCTTTGGCGCGCCAATATTCGTCGCGCAGGTGGACCTTTTGAATTTTTCCGGATGCGGTTTTTGGCAGTTCGTCCACGAACGTAACGCTCGTTACCGCCTTGAAATGGGCCAGTTTTTCACGTGAAAAAGCAATGATGTCGGCTTCGCTCACCTTATGGCCTTCCCTTAAAACGACATAGGCGTGCGGTGTTTCGCCCCATTTCTCATGAGGAACGGCAATAACCGCTGCCTCCAACACGGCAGGGTGTTCATACAGCGCCCCTTCAACCTCAATGGAAGAAATGTTTTCCCCGCCGCTAATGATAATATCCTTCTTCCGGTCAACAATGTCGATATACCCATTGGCATCAACCGTCCCCATATCCCCGGTGTGGAGCCAGCCATCTCGGATGGCCTCCATGGTTGCTTCTGGATTTTTCCAATATCCGAGCATAACGCCGTGGCTCCTTGTCACGACCTCCCCGATTTCCTTGCCATCATGGGTGACCTCTTCCCCGTGCTCATTGATCACCTTCACATCAGCACCAATCATCGGGTAGCCTGCCTTTGCTTTAATCCGCGCTTTTTCTGCAGGTGAGAGAATATCCAGTTCCGAACGGATGGTTGAGACAAGGCTTAATGGCGAGGATTCCGTCATCCCGTAAACCTGAACGAACTCCCAGCCAAGCTCTTTTTCAACCCGGGTAACAAATGCCGGCGGCGGTGCCGAACCTGCAATTACAACCCGCACTGGCTGCTCAATTTCAGGGAGATTTTTTTCATAATACTGCAGGAGTGCATTCAACACGGTCGGGGCCATATGGAGCACCGTTACCTTCTGTTCGACAATGGCTTGAAAAATCGACTCCGGCGAAGCTTTCCGTAAACAAACATGCTTTGCGCCGTTCGCCGTATAGTAAAACGGCGAACCCCAGCCGTTTACATGGAACATCGGCAGAACATGCAGGTAAACATCACGGTCACTGACGCGTAAATGGTGCATCGTACTTAACGCATGCAAATAATTGTTGCGGTGTGTAAGCATGACACCTTTTGGGTTCCCAGTGGTGCCGCTCGTATAAAGAAGGCTGCATACGTCATCTTCATCCAGCTCGGCACGGTCAAATGCTGTCCCTGGATAGCGAGCGATCCAATGGTCGTAATTGGTTTCGTTTGTTCCCGGTTCCTTATAATGGACAATAATGTGCTCCACCGTGGTGAGGTCTGATTTGATCGGCATAATCAGATGATACAGGTCCTGGTCCACAAAAAGTACCTTCGATTCGCTATGGTTCAAAATAAACAAATAATCCTCGGGCTTTAACCGGATGTTGAGCGGCACCATAATTGCGCCAAGTTGAAACACCCCGTAGAAGCCTTCAAGCATCTCAACGGTATTTGGTGCCAGGAAGGCAACACGGTCGCCCGCTTCTACACCTAAGTCTCTCAAACCATGCGAAAATTGGTTTACCCGAGCATTCAACTCAGCGTATGTAAAGCTGCGTCCATCACAGTAGACGCCCTGCTTGTCCCCATACAACGATACGGCCCGGTCCAAAAATTGCGGCAGTACTAAAGGTACATTCATTTCAATCCCCCCTAATTAATATTTCGAATTTTCTAACTAAAATTATTCTATCATACCATTTTTTAAATATATAGAAAAATTTTGTCAAAAAATAAATCGGTCTTGGCAGGTACTATTTTTCGGAAAATTTCATAAAATAGAATATACGTTCTCAGGGAGGCGAGGATGTTGCTAAAAAGTAATGAATCCTTGATAACAGGAGAGATGTTGGTCAAGTATTACGAACTGAACAAGAAGAAAAAAGAAATTGAGCTTGAAATGAATGAATTAAAGGAAGTTTTTCAAACATATTTTAATAACCTGGTAGGGACAGACCGTAAAGGGGAAATTACCATCAGCGGCTACAAGCTGCAGCGCCAGGTCCGGAAAACCGAGCGGTACAATGAGGCGGAAACGGTCAAGAGATTAGAAGAGTTGCAGCTGAACGACTTGATTCAGGTCGTGAAAAAACCGGACGATACAAAAATCAAGGCCGCGCTTGACCTGAAATTGCTGGGGCCGGAGCAGCTGGAGGGCTGTATCGTGACCACCCTCTCCCCGGCCATTTCGGTGAAGCCGTTGACGCCAAGGTAACGCTTAGCGGACAGCCATTGCAAAGGCCATCTGAACCCGTAGTAATCGGGTTCTTTTTTATTTTTAATAGAGGAAATATCGAGAAGCTTCTAGAAGTACTTATGCGTATCACATCAATAAGGAGGTTCCAACATGCCAAGTCAAGAAAGTATAATGGTAAAACAAATGTTAAAAGCCTCATTAACAAACCAAACGCAGGAATTCAATCTTGAGGCCGCCAGACAAGGGCTGGAAGCATTATCAGCGTTTACGCCGGTTGCACCTGATGTCAAAGTGGAAAAAATTACGGTCGAAGGTATTCCGTCCGAGTGGGTAACCGCCCCGAATGCCAAGGAAGACCACCCGTCTATTTGTTGTGAGTAAGTTAGGGTAAAAATGGTAATTTGACGCCTGGGGGTTTTTCCGGGCGTTTTTTGATTTGTATTTTGATAGAAATTTCCATATTGACGACGATTTTTGGTCATGAATGTTAATAACTGTCGTCAATGGGGTTCATTGGCGACAGTTTCGAATCTATAAAAACCAAAAGTGTCACCAACCCTATTGTGAAATCCCCCAGGTCTCAGCCAAAATCCGGATCCCCTCATTAATCTCTGCTTCTGTCAACCCGCCAAAACCAAGGACCACCATTGCATCTCCCCCAACACGCGGCCCATCAAAATACACCGACAACGGATACACCTTGACCCCGACTGACAGCGCCGATTCCACAAGTTCCGCCTCCGTCATGCCGCACCGAACCTTCAAAACAATATGCAAACCGGATTTCTCCCCGATCACCCCAACATGCTCGCCCATATAGAGGCGAATGGCCGTGAGCAAACTGACCTGCTTTCTCCGATAAAGTGTCCGCATTTTATTCAAATGGCTTTGCCAGTGCCCCTCCTTCATAAAACGAAACAGAGTGTCCTGGTGCAGCCGGGAAACCGTTTGTTTATACACTGTAAAATGCCCAAGGTACCTGTCCAACAGTGCAGGTGGCAAAACCATAAAGCTGATGCGAATCGACGGAATCAAGGCTTTTGAAAAAGTCCCCAAATAAACAACCCTGCCACTCGAATCAAGGCCCTGAAGCGATGGAATCGGCCGCCCCTTATAGCGGTATTCCCCGTCATAATCATCCTCAATAATGAAGCCCCCGATTTCCTCGGCCCATCTTAACAGCTCCATCCTTCGGGAGACGGGCATAACCATGCCGTACGGGAATTGGTGTGACGGCGTCACATAGGCCACACTTGCATTCGTCTGCTTCAGAAGACTCACATCCACCCCCTCTTCATCCATTGAAATAGGAATGGTCGCCGCCCCGAAATCCTGCAACACGATTCGCGTCCGGTGGAACCCCGGATTTTCGACTGCAAAGACATGCTCTTTTCCTAAAATCAAACATAGCAACCCCATCAACACCTGAGTTCCCGCCCCGATCACGATTTGGTCGGCCGTACATCTTACCCCTCGTGACTGAAAAAGGTACTGGGCAATTTCATTACGCAGTTGGCCCTCACCTTGTGGATGGCCAATATCAAAAATCTCCCCTTGATCCTGATAGAGTGACTGTACCGTCAGCTTCCGCCAAACAGAATAAGGAAAATGCTCCAAGTCCACCTTGCCGGAATTAAAATCAATTCGGACTGAAGATGGTTCCAGTTCACTGCCAGTTGTTTCAGGGGGCAACGCCTGCTTTGGCAACAGCTCCTCATCAATCTCCGCCACGAACAATCCTAAACGCGGTTTACTTTCGACATAGCCCTCCGCCGCAAGCTGGTCATAGGCCGCCTGTATCGTATTAAGGCTTATCCCTAGATGTTTAGACAATTTTCGCTTGGAAGGCAATTTTTCCTTGGGATGGATTCTTCCGTTAAGAATCTCTACTTTTATGTATTGTACAAGCTGCAAATACAAAGGCATGCCAGTTTCATTTTTAAAAATTGGCGTAATTTCGAACATGCTGGCTCCCTCCTTCTGGTACCATTAAAAACTCTTAATCTGATACTTTTGATTATACCAGCATCCTGCAAAAATAGTGGTAAAGGAGGAATCGAAAATGATTAAACAATTAAAAACGAAACAAGAGTGGCTGGAGGCTTTCCCGGTCATGAAACAACTGAGGACTCACCTCAATGAAGAAAGTTTTCTAGAATTGATGGAGGAAGCGGTCGAAAAAGAAGACTATCAAATGGCTGCTCTGTATGAAGACAATCAGGTTCGGGCTGTAATTGGCTATCAACCGGCGATTAATCTATACAACGGCCGACATGTCTGGGTTTGCGATTTGGTGACAGATGCCGAAAATCGTTCGAATGGGTATGGAGCTGCCCTGCTGGCCTACGTCGAAGCTTGGGGGAAGGAGAACGGGTATGAGTCAATTTCCCTTTCCTCGGGATTGCAGCGGGTGGGTGCTCATCGGTTTTATCAAGAGAAAATGGACTACGATAAGGTTAGCTATGTTTTTCTAAAAAGATTCTCATGACATTTTTCAAAAAGCAGGAAATCGCTTCCTGCTTTTTCCTTTTAATAGACAATTACAGCGGGGTGGATGTGTAAATTGTCTTTTAGACGAGCTCTATTAGACAATTTGGACTAGTTTAATGGAAAAGTGTCTTTTAGAACGCATCTATTAGACAAAATTTATTAAAAAACAAGGAAAGTGTCTTTTAGAAAATTTATGAAAGACATTTTCAACTACTGTAAACTAAAAAGCGTCTTTCATAAGCCCAATGAAGGACATTTTCCACTGCAACTACCTCCATATTGTCTTTCATAAACCCGATGAAAGACAATTTCCACACCATCTAACTCCAAAATGTCTTTCATAATCCCGATGAAGGACACTTTTCACAGCCAAAACCTGAAAAATGTCCTTCATTCATCAATTTATAAACTATAAACAGCCGTTAACTCTTATAAAAAATGATGCACAGAAATTTGCCGGTCCTTGTTTTCCTCATAAAGCTTCACAACTTGTTCATCATGAAGTGCAGCCGCCAAACTTTTTTCCCTTTTCCTGATTTCAATCGTAAAAAACAGTATATTTAAGGTCATCGCGAACCCCTCCTTAAGAATTTCCTCTATTTACCTTTATTATAGGAGGACTCCGATGAGATGAAATCGAGAATAGGGATGAGATTGGCTACAACTTAAGACTGACAAAACAAAAAGCAACCGCCAATATTCGACGATTGCTTTAACTATGTATCGGGTTGCGCATCACCCTGCGTTTTCCTTCAGTTCTTCTTCATCTGCCCAGCCCTTACAAACATCGACCCAGTCCTTTGCAAAGGAATAAAGCGCAATTTCCTCACATGTTAATTCAATCGCGGAATTGGTGCTTCCACATGCTGGGAATAGGGTATCAAACCGCTTCATCGACACATCTAGATATACGTCCAGTTTGTTTTTTAACCCAAACGGGCAAACCCCGCCAATGGCATGTCCGGTTTGCTCGAGCACCTCATCAGGTGTCAGCATCCGCGCTTTCAATCCAAAGGAATGCCGGAATTTCTTGTTGTCAATTTTGGCATCACCGGCAGCTACTACCAATATTGCAGTATCTCCTTCGCCCCTGAAGGACAAAGTTTTGGCTATTCGGGCTGGTTCGACGCCAATTGCCGCGGCTGCTAGTTCAACCGTAGCACTCGAAACCTCAAACTCCATGATATCCTGTTCCCGATCCCACTGTTTAAAATGCGCTCTAACGCTTTCAATTGACATCTCTTTCCATCCTTCCTTTTTCGACTTTAAAGAGTATAGTAACAATATTCCCACAATTAAACAACCAAAACGCTTTAGTTCTTTTAATGATTAAAGCGCTCATCATATGGGTGCCTGACACCATATGATGCATTTCCCTAGTGCTAAATGAACTTATCAATCTGCTAGCAGTATGATAATCAAATGATGCATGTAAACTATCACTAAATATCCAACCTTTTAAATGGCGCTCTTGAAAGTGATTATGGTTTAATTAATGTGAATTTTGCTTTTATTGGGGGTACATATATTGAAGGAATTGCTTAAGAAGGTATTAGAGCTCGACATCGCCTATTTAGATACCTTTACGAACCGGATTGATACGAACTGGGGACATTTGTTTTATAATGAGGCGCAGCCAAGCTATTACGATGCCAATCATGCCCACATCCTTGATGTCCCGGCGGATCCCAAAGATGTCATCGGAGAAGTGGTCCGCTTCTATAAAAATAAAAACCTAGCACCGCGCTTTTATATTTATGATACCGAAAACCAGTCAACACTGATTGAAGAATTATATCATTCTGGGTTTAAATATGAGGAATTAATCAGTCCAGTGCAAATCTGGAACAAACAAATCGCCGACCACCAACCGGGCGAGCAGATTGCCATTGAGACCGTCACGGAGGAAAATTTCCATGAAGCTCTGGAGATTGAGTGCAACATTAAAGAAATTGGCGGCCGTGAAGTCCGCGAAAAAGCGTTTCCGGAAGAGTTCAAGCACCCTGCCTACACGCATTATCTGCTCCGTTACAATGGGGTCGCCTGTTCAACAGCGTGCATTTTCGAGCACAATGAACTGGCCCGGATGGAAAGCGTGGCCACGCTGGCGGAATACCGCGGGAAAGGCCTGATTGGCGAGCTGATCTATTATATCCAAAAAGAAGTACAAAATCGCGGAATCGACCATTTATGGGTGTTCCCAATAAATGAACGGGTTGAAAAGGTATATGCCAGGTATGGGTTTAATACAGTGGGAAAATTTAAAACCGGGCATGCTTATACATCCGGAAAAAGCATAAAGGAACTGCAGGGATAAAATTTTAAAAAATTCCACAGATTCATGGGGGGATACATACATGACTACGCACGGCGCCACTATGCCCTATTCGCGGACAAAAGGAATTATTCTTGTCCTGATTGCCGCGACATTTTGGGGCGTTTCCGGAACAGTGGCGCAATACCTGTTCCATCAGCAAGGCTTCAGCGCCAGCTGGCTGGTGGTCATCAGGCTGCTGTTTTCCGGGGCTGGCTTATTGCTGTTTGCCCACACGGCCGGGAAACAAAATATCTGGAGTGTTTGGAAAAATAAACAGGACGTCCTGCGGCTGGTGATCTTCGGGATCATCGGCATGCTTGGGGTTCAATATACTTATTTTGCTGCAATCGAGCACGGAAACGCGGCCACTGCAACGGTGCTGCAATACCTGGCGCCTGTGATCATCGCTGGCTATCTTTGTCTAAGAGCAAAGTCGTGGCCGGCCCGGCACGAAACGATCGCAATCATCTTTGCCCTGGGCGGAACGTTTTTGCTAGTAACCAGAGGTAATGTAGATTCTTTGTCCATCTCCATACCAGCCTTCATTTGGGGGATACTATCAGCATTCGCGCTCGCGTTTTATACCCTTTATCCAGGCCGGCTCCTGACAAAATGGGGTTCCCTCATTACGGTCGGCTGGGGCATGATGATTGGCGGAATCGGTTTTAGTTTTATCAGCCCGCCTTGGGTGTTCCAAGGATCATGGTCGTTTCCAGCATTTGTGGCAGTCGTTTTTGTTGTTATTTTTGGCACACTAATCGCCTTTTTCTGTTACATGGAAAGCCTGAAATATATTCGGGCCTCGGAAGCCAGCCTGCTCGCCTGCGTCGAGCCGTTATCAGCGGCATTTCTCGCTGTTGTATGGCTCCGGGTCTCATTTGGCGCTGCTGAATGGATTGGCTCTCTGGCGATTATTGCCACGATTTTTATCTTATCTTCAGTAAAAAAATAAAAGGCAGACCTCCCAAAAAGGTCTGCTTTCTGATCTTATTCCCCTAAATTAACGTTATGGTATACCTGCTGGACGTCCTCAAGGTCTTCCAGTACATCAATTAATTTTTCAAATTTGGCCACTGCGTCGTCAGGAAGAGTAATTTCGTTTTGCGCAAGCATGGTGAGCTCGGCAACAGTGAATTCCGTTACGCCTGCGTTTTTGAATGCTTCTTGAACAGCATGGAACTGGTCAGGCTCGGCATAAACAACGACTTGGTCATCTTCAGGAATCACGTCACGGACATCGACATCCGCTTCCATTAAGATTTCCAGAACTTCATCTTCTGTTTTGCCTTCAACACCGATAACAGCGGTGGCATCAAACATATACGCAACTGACCCGCTGACGCCCATATTTCCGCCATTTTTGCCGAACGCGGCGCGAACTTCCGATGCTGTCCGGTTCACGTTATTTGTCAAGGCATCGACGATGAGCATTGAACCGTTTGGACCGAAGCCTTCATAACGAAGTTCATCATAGTTCTCTTCGGAGCCGCCTTTTGCCTTATCAATCGCCTTGTCAATAATATGTCTTGGCACATTGTATGTTTTTGCGCGCTCAAGGACAAACTTTAAGCCCTGGTTTGCATCCGGATCAGGCTCGCCTCTGCGTGCCGCCACGTAAATCTCGCGGCCAAATTTGGCATAAATTCGGCTTGTGTTTGCGTCCTTTGCTGCCTTCTTGTCTTTAATATTGTTCCATTTACGACCCATAAGAACACTCTCTTTCTTATTTGATTCTGCACTTTTCTATTATAAAGCATGAAACGATAACTTCAATAATTTTTTTCAATATAACATCTATACCATTATACTGAAAATTCTCGAAAACAAAAAGACGAAACCATATGGTTCCGCCTTATACAAGCATTTGAAACAAAGTGCTGTCATTATTCAATTCGCGATATACAAAACCTTTCGTCTTGATCCGCTCAATCAGCGGGAAGTAATCCTCTTTATCCTTCAGTTCAATTCCGACCAACGCCGGGCCTGTTTCACGGTTGTTCTTTTTCGTATATTCAAAATGGCTGATGTCATCATTCGGGCCGAGGACCTCCATCAGGAATTCTCTTAAGGCGCCGGGCCGTTGTGGGAATTGAACGATAAAATAATGCTGCAGCCCTTCATAAAGCTTCGAACGCTCCTTGATTTCCTGCATTCGGCCAATATCGTTGTTCCCGCCGCTGACAATACAAACAACCGTTTTGCCTTTAATTTGCTCCGCATATGTATCGAGTGCGGCAATGGAAAGTGCCCCCGTCGGTTCGACGACAATCGCATTTTCATTATACAGGGAAAGAAGCGTCGTGCAGACCTTGCCTTCTGGTATCACGAGAATGTCATCGACAATGTCCTTAACGATGTTAAACGTATTGGTCCCGACTGTTTTGACTGCTGCACCATCTACAAATGGGTCGATATGGTCCAGGGTCGTGACTCCCCCTTTTAAAATCGATTCTTTCATCCCCGCGGCTCCCTGCGGCTCCACACCAATTAATTTTGTCTCAGGGGAATAGTGTTTAAGGTACGTTCCGACACCGGCAAGCAAACCGCCTCCGCCAATCGCTGCGAACAGATAATCGATTTTTTCATGGCAATCATTTAGCAGTTCGACACCGACAGTCCCTTGTCCGGCAATGACATCGTAGTCGTCAAATGGATGGATAAACGTCCGTTGTTCTTCTTGACTGCATTTCATCGCCTGTTCAGAGGCATCATCGAAGGTATCGCCGATTAAAACAATTTCAACGTCCTCCTTGCCCCAAAATTTGACTTGGTTCACCTTTTGTTTTGGAGTCGTAGTTGGCATGAAAATTTTACCGCTGATTTTTAATAAATGGCAGGAATACGCCACTCCCTGAGCATGGTTACCGGCGCTCGCACAAATGATGCCATTCTCGAGTTCTTCCGGGCTGAGCCGTTTAATCCGGTTATAGGCCCCTCGTATTTTAAATGAACGGACACTTTGCATGTCCTCACGCTTCAAGTAAATATGAGCGCCATATCGCTCTGATAATAAATGGTTATATTGCAGCGGAGTCGGTGAAATCACATCTTTTATCGTATGACTGGCAATGATGATATCCTCCACATTTAACGTTTTCTTCTCGACTTGCTGACTCATACTACTGGTCCCTCCTGTGTTTTCAAACATCTTCAATTCATTTTTAAAAAAATAAAAAAACCCGCCCCATTGGTATAGGGACGAGTTGCTCGCGTTACCACCCTACTTCCACAGCAAAAAAATCCTCAGACTGCTGCGGCTCTCGATTCACGTACATATTCACTTCGACTGTACGAGTTCCATTTTAACGGCGGACTTTCCGGCATGGCTTACTTGGAATGTTCAGCCCTGCATCTCGGAGATGATCTTCAGAATAGCCCCGTCATCGACTCCCACCAACTGCCGACTCTCTACGGACAAGGAACTAAACCTACTCTTCTCGTCATCGATTTCTCATCAATTTTTAATAAGGTTACCACCTAAAAAACACCGTGTCAATATTTTTTGACTATTTTATATATTTAGACAATTAATAAAGCGCTTTCATTACACCTTTTTGCATCCCTGCCATTTTAAGGATGTCAAGCGGGGGCAATTCCACCATTTTCACTGTGGTTTATCAACTATTGGTGTCAGGCACCAATAGCACTATTATCACAGTGAATTGTTAGCTATTGGTGCCTGACACCCATGGCACTATTCTCACTTGGTATATTGTAGTTCTCCGTTGATGATGGTCATTTCGATATCTGTATTAAGCAGTCCATCCGGGTTATCCATTTCGAGCAGGTTTTCTGAGTAAACGGTCATGTCGGCGAATTTCCCTGGTGTCAGCGTGCCCTTTAGGTGTTCTTCATTTGTGGCATAGGCACCGCCTACGGTAAATAACTTCAATGCCTCGAGCATCGACAGCTTTTCCTTCACATTCCAGCCCTCATGATTGTCGCCAGGCGCTCTGCGAGTGACGGCCGCATGCAGGCCGAGCAATGGGTCGACCGGTTCAACAGGCGCGTCTGAACCGCCGGCACACAACACGCCGGCATGGAGCATCTTTTTCCATGCGTATAAGTGAGATTCCCGCTCAGACCCAAGCCTGTCCAATATCCACGGATAATCCCCCACAACAAATCGCGGCTGGATATCAGCAACCCGGCTTGGATCCTGGAGCCGCTTAATCAGATCCTCCCGAACCAAGGAAACATGAATCAAACGATCACGATAAGCCACCGTCGGGAACTGATCCAACACATTCAAGACATTCTCCAATGCTTGATCGCCAATTGTATGAACCGCAATCGGCATAGAAAGGTCACGCGCTCGTTTGACAATCTCATACAATTTCTCCTGATTTAGCATTGCATCACCAAATTGCCCTGGTGCGTCCGAGTAAGGCTCTGACAGAAGTGCCGTCCTTCTGCCGAATGCCCCATCAGCGAAAACCTTAATTGCCCCAATTTGCAGCCGGTCATTTCCGTAACCTGCGTACATGCCGATTTCCTTCAAATTTTTTAAAAATGTATAATCAATAAGCAAATTACAGCGCACGCCTTGGCCTTCCTGATTGATCAGTTCATCGTACATTCTGTATGTTTGCTCAAGACCACCCAGCCATGCTGGATCATTACTATGTACACTCGTTAACCCTTTTTTAACAGCAAACTCCATCGCCTGCTTCAACCCGTGCTTTAATTCCTCATAGGTTCTGTCCGGGATGTGCTTTGAAATCAGTTTTGAGGCTGATTCGAGCAATAGACCCGTTGGTTTGCCGGTATCAGGGTTAAGCACAACCTTTCCGCCTGCAGGAACTTCAATTGAAGAGTGGTATTGACTAATCTCCAACGCCTTCGAATTGACCAAAAACGCATGATGGCAAACCCGTTTTAGATAAACCGGGCAGTGCGGGGCAACATGATCCAATTCTTCTATCGTTGGAATGGTTCCATCCATAAACAAATTTTCATCCCAGCCCATGCCGACCAGCCATGTTCCCGGTGTCAGGGTCTCTGCTTTTCCCCTTATTTTTTCAAGCATTTCTCCTTTGGATCTTATCCCTATTAAATCCAATTCTAAAAAATTGAAAGCAACCCCGGATAGGTGCAAATGGCTGTCAATTAGTCCCGGCGTGACCATTTTCCCAGCCAAATCAATGATTTTAGAACTGTCTCGCCCCCATTGCAGCAGCATATCCTTGTGGTTTCCTGTTTCTACGATTTTTCCATTCTCAACCACAACCGCCTCTACCAGCGGGTTTATCGCATCAAACGTATAAATCTTTCCATTTGTCAAAATTGTCCTTGTCATCCTATTAGCCTCCCTCCTATTTAATAATAGCAAACCCCGATAATCTATTACACTATCTCATAGTTTTAAGTGTTATAATAATAGAAATTATCAGACATTTAAGGAGGAAATAGTATTGAAAATTCCCTATAACGGTAAATCCCCTGATGTTCATGAGTCTGTCTTTGTCGCGCCTGGCGCTTATTTAATCGGCGATGTCCAAATCGGCAAAGACTCGACGGTATGGTTTAACGCCGTGCTACGGGCAGATGACGGCCCCATCATTGTCGGCGAAAGATGCAGTATTCAGGATAACTCTACTATTCACTTATATGAGGGATTTCCCGTCATCATTGGCGACGATGTCACGGTTGGCCACAACGTGATTCTTCATGGCTGTAAAATCGGCAATCGCTCGATTGTCGGCATGGGCTCCACCCTGCTTGATAACGTGGAGGTCGGCGAGGAATGCATCATCGGTGCCAATACGCTGCTGGCCGGAGGAATTAAAATCCCGCCGCGCTCGCTGGTGCTGGGATCTCCTGGCAAAGTCGTCCGCGAACTAACGGAAAAAGACCTACAAATGCTGCAAATGTCGAGTACCCATTATGTACAAAAAGGGAAAGACTTTAAGGAGATTCTTAAATAAAACAACTGCAAAAAAACACCTCATGCATTTGGTCTTGGCTACTCAAAGTAAATGGAAGAGCCTATTTGGGTAGCCTATTGAGGGCATTGGCGACCGAAACCAGACGGTTGAAGCATATTGGGTCGCCAATCGAGCTTATTGGCGACCGAAACCAGACGGTTAAAGCAGATTGGGTCGCCAATCAAGCCTATTCGTACCCAAACCGCATGAACATTATCGACTATTATTTCTTAACCTCATAATGCAACTCTGCAAACTGATTGAAGCTCCTCATTCTTTTTAATATTAGATCTAATTGATAGTCCCCTTCCCGAAACAACGGAATCCCGCTTCCGAGTATAGTTGGAGCCACTGTTATGATGATTTCGTCTATTAATTTTTCTTGCAAAAAATGTTGTAACAACTCTCCTCCGCCCACTATCCAAATGTTCTTCCCATCTTTGCTTTTTAGTTCGTTTGCAAACTTAGTCAAATCAACATTAACAAATTTCACATCTTCAGTATCTTCAATAGACGACCTTGTGAACACAAAGCAGTCTTTGTTTTTATAAGGAAATTCCTGTCTATTATCTTCTTGGTCCATGATCCAATCGTATGTCCGTTTTCCCATTACTACCGTATCAACCGTATCGTAAAACTCTGAATAGCCATTATCCCCTTCGCCTTCGACACGAAAAAGCCATTCTAGCGACTCGTCATTTGTAGCAATATATCCATCCAGACTTGAAGCTATAAATAATGCCAATTTGCGTTCGTTGCCCAAACTGCTTTCCCCCTCGTCCTTTTTTCAAAATAAATAATTACATTGGTATTTTAACACAATTTAACAATTATTGGAAAAGTCTCTGCGTTGTGGAAAAAGGTCATGAATCGTTGAAGATTTCACAAAGGAATAATAACCCATATTTAACACACCCTATTAATGGCTGCTGGAGGATGCTCACTGATATGAGGGTGTTCTAGAATTGGCGGCTTTTTGCATGTATTAAGTAGCAAATCAAAAATATTTGAGGAGGCGAATGAGCATGACAAACCGCAATGACAATCGAAACCAGCCCCATACGGGAAGCAGCAAAGCTGATACCGAATTCGGTTCAGAAACCAATTTAAGCAAGAAGGCAAGAAAGAAAGCAGCTCGAGAAGCTAGAAAATAACATGGAAAGGGTAACCGTTTAATCGGTTACCCTTAAAAGATTACTGAAGCGACTTAATATCCTTGATAATCTGGTCAAACGGCTGTTCAGCGACCCCTTCATACTTTTGGACCACAATCCCTTCCTGATTAACCAGATAAAAAGAGGTACTGTGAACATATTGGTTAGAGCCCTCAAGTTTTGCTGCTGGGGCCATGAATGACCTATTGGCGAAGCTTTCGATAAACTCCTGATCGTACCCTGTGATTAAATCCCAGTTTGAAAAATCAGCCTGAAACAGGCTAGCATAATCTTTCAATACGTCTGGTTGATCTTGTACCGGATCAATACTGAACGATACCAGCTGCGCCTTAACCCCTTCATCCGCCAACCGTTCCTGCAGCTGAGCCATATTCGCGGTCATCGGTGAACAAACCGTATCGCAATGAGTAAACACAAAATCTGCTACCCAAACCTTCCCTTTCAAATTGGATAACGTAATGGGCACTCCATCTTGGTTAACTCCCGCAAACTTCTCCACCTTCATCTCAAGCGGAAAGACAACCTCTTCCTTTTTTTCAGAACAAGCCGTTAGGGCTGCGACACAAAGCAGGATCCATAATATTTTTTTCATGATTCAAACCCACCTTATGAAAAAGGTGCCGAGCCAACTCGCCCAGCACCTTCTATTAATTTAGTTGATAAAAGAAGAATCGATTAACGCCGCAAAATCTGGCTGCTCTTTCAAGAATTTCAGTTCAACAGAAGAGTTGGCAAATGCTTGAATGACATCTTTATTTACTTCTGTCGTGAAACGGATATTTTTCCAAGCAGTATCAATGACATCTTTATCAAGCTCTTGCTTAGTAATATCCTTGATGCTCTTGATGGTGATCTCCTTGGCCTCTTCAGGATTTTTCTCGATAAAGGCTATGGCTTCCTCCTGAGCTTTCACGATTTTTTCAATAATGGCTTTGTCCGCTTTAATTTTCTTGCCGCTTGAAACCAGTATGGTATTTGGCAACGTTTTTCCAAAAGAAATCTTGGAGCTGTCGACAATAATCTTTGCGCCGACATCCTTCACTAACTGAGACGCCCATGGCTCTGGAACAGCAGCTAAATCCACCTTGCCAGTTTCAAACATGTTGCCATATTGCGCCGGGTTGCCGGTTACGTGCTTCAAGGTTCCGCCAATACGAGCAGAAGTTACACCGTAATCCTGTAAAAATGTTTCCATTTGGACGTCGTGCGTGCAGCCGACCCCTGGGGTAATGAAAGTTTTTCCCTTGAAATCTTCAATAGAATTCACGCCGCTTTTTTGGCTTGCTACAATCGCCGTACCGCCGGAAGACGCGCCGGCAATAATCTTGACATCAGCACCATTGGTAAAATTGTTCATAACAGGACCAGGTCCAACCAACCCGGCATCAATGTCACCCGTTTTTAATGCTGTCATAAACGCGCCGCCATCAGGGAATGTTTTGTATTCCACTTTAACATCTTTGCCTAAAGCTTTTTCATAAAGCCCTTTTTCACGAGCGACCATCGCAGGGGCGTGATCAATGTTCGGGAAATAGCCGATTACCACTTTTTCCGTTGCTTTTTCAGTGCCAGAGCCTGAACTTGCTTTGTCGGTTCCGCAGCCTGTCAATGCCCCCACGACAAATAAGAATATGAAACTAAAAATTGCTGCCTGTTTCTTCATCTTTTTTCTCCTCTTTTTAAAAATTAATTATTTGTTTCCAATCCCCAGCGGCGCAGAACATTTCGCTCTACCCTTTGGAAGAAAAGGATGTCTACAATAGTTCCGATGACACCGATGATGATCATAATCCCAATGACCATTTTCATGTTTCCGAAATCTGAAGCATACTTTAGCGTATAACCAAGCCCCGGACCGGTGCTTAGAATCTCCCCCGCCATCAGTGCCCGCCAGGCAAAGGCCCAGCCCAGGCGGATTCCCGTCACAGCATATGGAATCGATGCCGGAAAAATAACCTTCACAAATAAGTCAATCCCCTTAGAACCCATCGTTTGTGCTGCCCTGATGTACAACGGCGAAACGTTCTTGATCCCCATACGCATATTGATGGTGATCACGAGGGTTGCCCCCAGGATGACAATAAAAGTAACCGCCTTTTCATTAAGCCCAAACCACATAATGGCTATCGGCAGCCAGACGATACTGGGTACACTTTGTAACGCCAGCACCATTGTTCCCAAGGTTTCATCGGCGGTTTTATTTTTTGCTAAAAGAATGCCCAGCCCGACGCCGATTATGATGGCAGCGCCCAAGCCAATCGCCAGTCTTCTGAAGCTGGCCAGAACATCATAGATTAAAGTTTTGTCGGAAAAACCTTTAACCAGTTCCTCGATAACGTCAGTTGGCGCCGGCATCAGCGCCGGTGATACTTCAAGGATTCTCACGGCTGCCTGCCAGCCGATAATCAGCAAGGAAAAGAAAATGATCCGTTTAATTGTTTGCTGCATAGGCCAGTTCCTCTTTCACAACTTTATCAATCTCGGATTGGAGCAATCCCATTATTTTCTCTTCCAACTTTGTCACAGCTTGCGGGTGGTTTGCCCGTGGTCGAGGAATCTTGACTTGGATATCTTCCAGAACGATTCCTGGCCTTGTTCCCATTACGACAATGCGATCCGATAGTTTGATAGATTCACTGATGCTATGGGTCACAAACAGAATCGTTTTACGGGTTTCCAGCCATATTTTTTCAAGTTCATGATGCAAGCGGGAACGGGTTTGCTCATCGAGGGCGCCAAATGGTTCATCCATTAATAACACCTTTGGGTTCATGGATAGCGCCCGGGCGATGGCCACCCGCTGCTGCATCCCGCCGGAAAGCTCGTGGACCGAATGTTTGGTGTAATTGCTTAACTGCACCATTTTCAGGTAGCGATGGGCGACCTCCCTTGCTTCCGCTTTCTTCATCTCTTTTCGGAGCGGGAACATCACATTGTCCTCGACATTCAGCCATGGGAATAAGGCCGCCTGTTGAAAAACCATTCCGCGGTCTTTGCCCGGTTTGGTGATTTTCTGTCCATTGAGCAGAATTTCTCCGGCTGAGGGCTTGGTGAGACCTGCGACAATGGATAGCAACGTAGATTTTCCACAACCTGAAGGCCCAAGGATCGAAACAAACTCGCCTTCCTTAATTTCAAGATTAATATCTGACAGAACCGTACTCGTCGAATTTTGATTGAAAAATTGCTTATTTAAATTGTTAATGTGAAGAAACATTTTGTTATCACCTAATTCCCCTAAATTCACATTAGTTTTATCGGATTAATTGCATTAATAACATTTATTATAAATTTAATCCTGTTATTGTCAATTACTTTTTTTGAGTAGATTGTGTGCGGGAGTATGTGAAATTTTCACATGGTGCCTGACACCCATTGCCATGTATATATAGTGAAAATTGGGCAAACTAGCCAAAAAAGGAGGTTGAGCTACTATGCAGCATGTTTTGAGATTAGTGATTAAATTCATTGCCTGTCTCGTGGCCCTCGGTATTATCCTAGGTATGTTTTATGCTTTTAGTTTTGGAGATGTTTTGGCGATCACCGCTGTGTTGGGACTCGTGAGTTATATTTTAGGTGATTTAATTTTACTACGCGCAACTAATAATGTGATGGCTACAGCCGCAGACTTTGCTTTAGCATTTTTGGTGGTATGGTTTATGGGGCGGGCGCTGACGGTTGAGGATGACCTCTTCTCAGCTTCGTTGATTTCGGCATTGGCGGTAGCGGGATTTGAATACTTCTACCATAAGTTCCTGGTCGTCAAGGATCAGAAACAAACTACGCGCAGCCAAATCCAGCCGCGTCCACAATTTCAAACTGAGGCATCTGAGGAATTGACGCCGGTAAGGGAGGATGTCAGGAGTCAGGAAGATGGGAACAAATAAAAAGGTAATTTAGCTTTATTTAGCCTCGGCAGGCGTTTTACCTTTGAGGTTTCCAGAAAGCGGCATATCAAAGACATTTTTTTATTTTCGAGGGTGGTTTTGTCCTTAAGAGGCCGTATCAAAGACATTTTTACCCCTTTCGAAGGCAGTTTGTCTTTGTTATTCCAGAAAATGGTGTCCCGAAGACATTTTCTCCATTTTTCTAGCAATTTTGTCCTTAAGAGGCCGTCTTAAAGACAGTTTTACCCCTCTCAAGGACGGTTTTGTCTTTAGCGTTCCAGGAAAAGGAAGCTAAAATAGAAATCACACAAAAAACCGGGCAAGAATCATCCGGCCCGGCTTAAATAGATTACATAACATAATTATAGTCGTTTCTCCGCTTCAATAGCCTCTCTAAGAAGCATTCTCCGCAACTAAAACCTTCGACTCATCCGGGATAATAAAGCTTAGGCCTACCGTAACAAAGCTTAGGATTAATGCATATAGGAACACATTTTGCATCCCCACCACGACATTGGCGGCCTGGTTCATGATTACCCCCATGATGGTCACGCCAACCGAAGTCCCGATGTTACGCACAAACATTTGCAGCGACGTCGACAAGCCCTTGATGCCTGGTTCAGCAAACTCCTGTGAGGCAATCGTTCCGACCGCAAACAAAAGCCCAAATGAGAATCCCTGAACGGCTAAAATAATAAACAAATTCATATAGGAAATATGTTCAATAAATGCATACAGCGCCACACCTGAGAGCGTCGTTAGAAAACTCCCGGCAATAAACAATTTTTTATAACCAAACCTGATAATCCATTTCCCAGCCGGCGTGCTGCCGAACATCCAGCCGCCCGAAATACTGAGCAGAATCAAGCCGCTTTTATAAATGCTCATATTGGAGCCTTCCTGCAAAAACAATGGAATATAATTTGAGGTCCCGAAGAAAGACAAACAATAGAACAGCATAAACAGGTTTGCTCGAAAAATCCCTTTGTTCTTAAACAACGAAACGGAGAGGAACGGCTGGGATTCCCTTCGTTCCACCAACACAAACACGATCAAGCCAATGACGCCAAAAACCAAATACCATAACGGCTGTTTAACGTTGGTCGCCAGCAATAGCAACGTAATCGAAGTTCCAAACAAAAAGAACCCTTTATAGTCGATATACGTCTTCTTGAATTCCATCTGTTCCTTATAAGGAAGCAAGCAAAGCACAGTGGCAATGCCGATTGGAATGTTGATATAAAAAATCCATTCCCAGGTCAATGTTTCTACGAAAAAAGCGCCCAATACCGGACCGACAATGGAAGATATCGCCCAAATACTGCTAAACACCGCTTGAATTTTTCCGCGCCTTTCAATTGAAAACAAATCACCGACGATAATCATCGATAATGGAGCCATTCCGCCAGCACCGAGACCTTGAACGCCGCGATAAATGACTAGCTGTACCATCGAATTCGCCATCCCGCAAAGGATCGAACCTAAAGTGAACATAGCCACCGAAATCATCAGAAGCTTTTTCCGCCCGTACATATCCGCAAGTTTCCCGTAAAGCGGGACCGTGACGGTACTCGCTAGCATATAGACAACGAAAATCCAGGCAAACAGTTCACTGCCGCCGAGCTGCTTTACGATTGTCGGACTGGCCGTCTGCATAATATTGGCATCCAGAGCCGAAATAAGGGTCGTAATCACGAGACCCCATAATACATATCGATTTTTCCCCATAAAAACCCCCACAAAAACGTTGAATAATTTCCTTTTTTTTACACCTTAATATTTAGCCAAAGAACATTATAACAATTATCTTTTTATCAATCTATTCTTTTAAGTGATTTACTTTATTTTACAGCAGCTAGCTCCCAAATTTTTGACCATTTAGTCGTATATTTTTCCCTACTAAAGGCCGAAAAAACGAACATGCTGCATCAGCATGTTCGGACTATTTCCCTAAACTATTCCGCCGCTGAATAGCTCATTTCCCGCGGCTTCAGCAACGGCTGCGTTATTGTCGGCAAGGTCACCTCAACAGTTGTTCCTGACCCTTCTTCACTTTGAATCTTTAACTCACCACTGTGGCTTTCAATGATTTTAAAACAAGTCATCAGCCCCAGGCCGGTACCCTTTTCCTTTGTCGTATAAAACGGCTCGCCAAGTGTTGGAATCCGTTCGACAGGAATTCCGACCCCTTGATCGCAGACCTGGATTGAAATTTTTCCTTCTTCCTTCACGGTCACCGTCACATCAATATTTCCACCGTTTGGCATTGCCTCGACAGCATTTTTTAGAAGGTTAAGAAACACCTGTTTAAGCTGGTTCTCTTCCCCCATTAGCTTAGGTAACTCGCTGTCAAATTCCACAAAAATTTGGGCATTGCTCATGATTGATTGCGTATTAAAAAAGGTCACGACATCCTTGATCAAATTCTTTACATCTAATTCGGTGAAGGCCGCTGCCGTCGGTTTGGCCAGAACCAGAAACTCGCCAACAATGTTATTGATGCGGTCAAGTTCAGTTAAAACAATATCATAATAATCTTCTTGAAGTTGATTGTGTTTAAATAGCTGAATAAACCCTCGGATTGACGTAAGCGGATTGCGAATTTCATGGGCAATTCCAGCCGCCATTTGCCCGAGCAGCGCTAATTTTTCCGATTTTTGCAGCAGCCTGTCGGTTTGTTCCCTTCTTTCAGTCACATCTTTTCCAACTGTTAAAATAGACTCTTTTCCCCCAAAAACAATCAACAACGAAGACGCTTCAATGAAAAACTTTGAACCGTCAAGGCGCTTAAGCTTATATTCAATATTAGTCAAAGGACGTTTTTCCTTCTTGATCAACTTGATTCTTTCTCTTAGGCGTTCCTCATATTCATGGTCCAGAAATTCATAAACAGAGCGGCTCAGCACCTCATCCCGGCTTCTAGCCCCAATCATCCGCAAGGTGGAAAGATTGGCATATACAATCTTATCGTCATGATAAATAAAAATCGTTTCCGGCATCGCATCAAGCAATTGTTTGTAGCTGTCCTCGCTGGCCCGTGCCTTTTTTTCGAAATGACGGGCCCTGTCATACTGCCAGCCGACAATCCAAGCGATGATCGTAAAAATAACAAAGTCGACCGTAAAAAAAGGAACCTGATGGATCAGCCATTGATAAGCGGTAAACAGTATCGAAATGCTCACGAGGGCAATCTGTCCCCATATTTTCATAATAATCCCTCTTGCGAAATGTATTTATTTTATTTAACTAGTTCGACAGAAACCATTGATTTCCTGCAAAAATATAATTACGCATAATTATATTATGTAACCTATGTCCTTATTAAAAAAATCCATCTGTTTAGATGGACTTTTTAAAAAATTGCTTATCGGCCATCGACTGATTTCAAAAATCCGCTGACCACCCGCAAATACTCTTCCGGTTCTTCGATATACGGCAAATGCGCACTTTGTTGGAATACGTGGAAGTTGGAGTTTGGTGCCAGACTGCTGAAATAGTGCGTCGATTCTGGTGTTGCCTCATCATAACGGCCACAGGTGAACAGCGTCGGACATGTAATTTCGTTTAATCGGGACGTGCAATCAAACTCTTTTAAGTTACCTTTTACAGTAAATTCCGACGGCCCCCACATAATATTGTAAATCTCAGGATTTCGGTAGTGACGGTTGAGTTTGAGGTGATCTGGTCTTGGAATTCGGCAAACGAATTCATTGCCGAATACCTCGATTGCTTTTTCAAATTCCTCCGAATCCGTTGTACCGTTTTCTTCGCAGCGCTGGATAATTTCTTGAATCTCTGCCGGCAGCTTTTGCAGATTGCGCTTTTGGTCCTGCTCCCATATTGGTGCGCTTAAGCAAGGGCTTGAAAAAATAACACTCTTCACGCCGCTCGGTTTTGTTAAGCAATACGCCGCCGCAAGCGTTGTCCCCCAGGAGTGGCCGAGTATATGCACTTCTTCAAGATTTAGCGCATGTCTAATTCGGCCCAGCTCTTCGACAAAGCGGTCAATTTTCCATAATGATGGGTCGGTTGGCCGGTCCGACCGCCCGCAGCCCAATTGGTCGTACAGGATGACAGGGCGGTCTTCTTCAAGTGCCTGCAAGCATTCGAGTGAATAGCAGGATGAACCCGGTCCGCCGTGGAGCACAATTACCGGCGTCCTGCCCGTTCCCTTATCGTACTTCTGATAATAAACCCTTCCCCCAATTACTTCGATTAGTCCTTCTTCACGCATATGTATTCTCCCCTTTGTTGGTTTTGTTTTTGTTGAGGACAGTTTTACCTTTTGCTCATCCCATTTTGTCCGAAGTTACCCTCTAATTCCCCAAAAGAAGGTAACTAAAAAAATCACCCATGCGTAATCCCAATCTTGTTTTTATTAACAAAAGTATGATACAACACCAGTCCGACACAGCCGGCAAAGGCGCTGTAACCAATAATCTTATACAGGGCCACTCCGCTGAGATGGTCGAAAATCATGCCACCCGCGAGCGAGCCGATGATACCCGAGAGGCCGAAGAATACGGAAATAAATACCTGCTGGCCGGTCGAGCGGAATTTAGCCGGAAAATAATTCGTTGCATATTGGAAGGCGCATAAGTAAAAAACACCAAAAGTAATTCCATGCATCGCCTGTAGCCCAATTACCTCAAGCGGCGATGAGGCGGCCGAAATCAGAATCCAGCGCAGCCCGTATAAGGCAGCGGCAATGACCATAAAGGTCATTTCATTAAACCACCGAATCCAAACCGGGCTTAACAAAAAGATTAACGCTTCACACGTAACACCGACAAACCACGACAAGCCGACCAACGACTCATTCCCGCCCAGCTCTTTTATGTACAAACCCGAATAAATATCATTTGTCCTGTGGCCAATCGTCACAAACATGATAAACACCAAAAAGGCAACAAACCGCGGCTGAAGCACCACCGAAACAGCCCCTTTTAAATTCACCGGATCGGCTGGGACATTTACATCCGTCAATTTCCAACAAACCGCGAACGTGAGGAGCGCGAATAATAAATATGGATACATCAGATTTCCAATGCCGATTTTTAAAAGAATCTGTCCGCCAAGGAACGAGGTGACGGCAAAGCCCGCTGACCCCCACATTCTGATTCTTCCGAAGGAAGCGCCAGCCGTGTGGGCTGTGCTAAGCGCGAGGCTATCCCCCAACGCTCCGATTGGAATAAACAGAGAAAAGAAGGCGCCGCAAACTAACAGCAGCAACAAAAATCCCTGCACTTGAAACATGACCAAGCTGATGATGATGACCCCGATTAAACAAATAAATAACATCCGTTTAATTGTTTTGTATTTATCACTCATATAACCGAAAAACGGTTGGAAAAACAGCGAGGTCAATGGACCGATTGCCATGATCCAGCCAATTTCAGTCCCTGATAAAGCTTTGTCCTGAAAATAAAGCGGTAGAAACGTCCCAATAATGGTATTGGATGAATGATAGAAAAATAGAAAAATAGACAAATAGATGATTGATCGTTTATGCAAGTAAATTCCCCCTTATGCCCTCTCAATTTTACAGCAATTTCCGCTCAATAAAAAAGGGATTTTTCAAAAAGTTTTTGAAAAATCCCAAGTTACTTCCATACTCTGCGCAGCTGCATGAATTCCTGGACATACCCCCAAACAGATATCGGTGCCATTATGATTTGATAACACAAAACGTACAGAATAAACCCGGCCCAATTTTTCCGAATCCGTAATTTCAAGGTTTTGAATACATTTTTCTGGTACCGCAGCAAAATATAGTTGGTTAGCAAGGTGAGCGGCAGGACAAAGAGTGTATGAGGTCCGACAATCCAGAAAAAACCGAAGAAGCTTAACAGGAGGCCCGGAATCCAAACAAATGTATACACGACATCAAGATACGGCATCAATAGGTTGGAACCCGTCAAATAGCGCGTGAAAATCATCGGATGCTGCCACGGTTTAACCCGCTTCAACGCTTCAATCATCCCCCGGGCCCAGCGGCTGCGCTGACGGGCGAAGTGCTTGATTTTGGTCGGAACATCAGTAAAAGCGACAGCGGTCGGCTCAAAATAAACCTTGTAATGCTTTGCCAGGAAGGCCCATGTCAGTACAATGTCCTCACCGATTGCATCTGGCCAGCCCCCCACTTCTCTAATCACGTCAGCGAGATAAAGGCTGTACGCACCTTGTGCCACAAGCGTTCCCTGGTACAGCCCCTGAAGCCGTTTAATCGAGGCAATTCCCAAAAAATAATCCCATTCCTGAATGTGGGCCAGCCAGTTTTCCCGGCTGTTGCGGACGAGGACGGCCCCGGCAATGGCGCAGACGTTATCAGGAGAAGACACCATCCTCGCCATCAACCGGCGGATCGCCTGCGGGTGCAGTAATGTATCGGCGTCTAGCGTAATGACATATTTCGTTTTAACGTGTCTCAGGCCCGTATTTAAAGCAAAATTCTTCCCGGGTGTTTTTTCAAAAAGAACCGTCACCTTCAATCCCAATTCAGCACCTAACTGCTTTGCCACTTGGGCCGTTCGGTCGGTGGAACTATTATCAATTACATAAACAAGGAGGTTACCGCGGTAATCCTGTTTGGCAATTTGCTTTAGTGTCTCGAAAATGCCTTTCTCCTCATTCCAGCAGGCGATTAAAACCGAAACTGGTTCGGTCGGGGTATCATTTTTAAAGCTCGGCTGCCTGTCAAAAAGCAGACTCACCACAAGAAAGGCATTCAAATAGCCTGGAATGTAGGCGATACCGGCAATGATCACAATCGCAAGTGGAACTGTGACCAGCTCTCCCAGTTCTTTTACCCAAGGAATCGATATCAAGATTGACACGATCATCCAGATTAAGGCAACGCCATGACTGAGCCAAAATTTCCATAATACAGGTATGTAACGTCTTTTATTCGAGTAGAAGGGAGATTCTGTTTCTTTATCCATTAAAAGGGTACCTTTCTTAATGTTTTAATTAATAGTGTTTGCGAAATCAATCATGAAAATCCTCAAATCCAATGTCAAAAAGTACCGCCCAACATCATGCCCAGGAAGGCCAATAAAATTCCAAATCCGTAGCTTAATCCATTATACAGGTAAAATTCTCTGCGTTTCCCGTCCGCATAGAGTTGGACACCCTCCAGTTTGAAAGTGGAAAACGTGGTAAACGCCCCCATAAACCCGGTCCCAAGCAAGAGGAACCCGAATTTGTTCATTCCCGCCCCGATTATCATTCCTAGCAAAAAGGAACCTGTTAGATTGATCGTCAGAGTGGCGACCGGAATCTTGGATGGATACCAGCGGTTAATTAACCGACTAAGGGAAAATCGTGATATCGCGCCAAAAAATCCGCCAACACCGACCAAAAGCATATGTAAAAATGTCATTCGCTTGCCCCGCCTTTCCTAACACGAAAACCAAGCCGACTCATCGCCAAGCCTCCGAAAAAACTGAGTAGGACATATGCAAACGCAAAAAACAACTGGTCCTCCCGGAATAATTCGACCGTTTCGACACTAAAAGTCGAAAAAGTAGTAAACGAACCGACAAAGCCCGTGGCAATCGCCGTTTTAATTAAATCAGGCAAGGATATTTTTTTTAAAACGACTGTCGTCAACCAGGCCAAAAGGAAACTCCCGGCAAGGTTGATGGTCAAGGTGGCCACAGGGAACACGCTGTTCTCCCCCGCCAATCCCAAACCAATTAAATATCTTAACAAAGCGCCAAAAAAACCGGCAATCCCGACATAGATATATATCATCGAAACATTCCCCCAACGAAAAAAACCCTGCCGGGTGCAAAAAAGCCGGCAGGAGTCGCAAACCTTACTCCATGATTAATATTATACCCTTTAAAACTTACAAAAAAGAATGGTTTAAGCATTTTTTCGTCCAAAAAGCTAATCTGCCTGTCACAGCTCAAGGATATCCGCGACAAAATCCATTATATCCGCGGGTTTGAAGGTTTTATCCGCGATAATTTGAATATATCAGCGATAAATAAGATATATCCGCGATAAATCCAATATATCCGCGACCCCGCTTTTTTGCCCTCCGCTCGACACGAGAAATATACTCTTCTCCGCCCGAGGACATAACCCACTCCCCCGACGAGATACCCTATCCCACCGGCAAAATGACCTCAATAATCGTGCCCTGGTCGTCGCTCCAGAGATGGACGCTGCCGTGATGGTTTTCAATAATTTGCTTGGAAATCATAATTCCCAAACCGGTGCCGCCTTCCTTTGTCGTAAAGAAGGGTTCCCCAATTCGTTTTAATACGTGTGGCGGGATGCCGACACCGGTATCTTTGAAGAAAATTTTCACCTTGTCCGCACCTACTCTCTTCAATTCAACGGTAACGGTTCCTCCGTCCGGCATCGCCTCAATCGAATTTTTTAAAAAATTGATAAATACCTGCTTAAGCTGGTTTTTATCGCAGTTGACCAAGAGTTGTTTGAAATCTTTCTCTATGTAAATCAGGACGTTGTTCATGATCGCCTGTGTATCGATTAGCGTTTTGATTTCTTCAATCAACAAGATCAAGTCGACCGTTTCTATTTTTGAATCTTGTGGTTTGGACAGGACCAAAAGCTCACTTAAAATCAACTCAATTCGTTCTATCTCCGACTGAATAATCTCCACATACACTTTGTTATCCATTTGCACCTCCATTAGCTGGAGGAATCCCTTAATCGCGGTTAATGGGTTTCGAACCTCATGGGCAATTCCCGCCGCTAATTGCCCGGCAACCGACAGTTTTTCAGAATGAAGCAGAAGATCCTGGGTTTTCTTCCGCTCGGTGATATCGCGAATAATGATGTGCTGGGCTGATTGATTTTGAAAATAGGTAGGTATTCCTTTTATTTCAGCATCAAAAACCGTGCCATCCAATCTAGTAATCTTATATTCTTGAAAATCGATACTATCACCGTTATGAACGGTTTCAATCATCTCTCTAGCTTTTCGATGGTCTGCAGGATGAATAAAATCCAAGAACCTTTTGGCCAAAATCTCCTCACTTGTTTCTGCCCCCAATAACTCAAACCCGGTTTCGTTAATAAACAGGATATCATTAAAATCCGTGATTACGACAGCATCGGGTGAATGCTCGACCAAGTCGCGAAACGCCCGTTTCCGGCTCCATAAGTCTTCCTCAGCCTTAATCCGTTCGGTAATGTCCCTAAACACAGACACGACTTCAACGACAGTGTTCGTTTCCGGATCGACAATCGGCTTACTTAGTGTCTCAATCCAAATAAGCTCTCCATCTTTTTTGCGGATGCGGTAGTTGCCGCGAGTGTTTTCTAGCAGTGTCATTGAAACATTATGATTCGTGTTAGCTAGGTCTAAATCCTCAGGATAAATCAGGTCGGTATAGGATTTGCCGACAATCTCTTCAGGGGTAAAACCGGAAATCATTTCACAGGACGGTGAAATATAGACAATCTTTCCCAGCAGGTTTGTACAAACGATGACATCGAGCACGTTTTCAGTTAATACCCGATGGAATTCCTCGATCTTTTTAACCTCCGCCTTTTTCTTTTTTATGCGGGTAATATCTTTGGCCACCAGGCAAATACCGATAATTTGATTATCAACACCAATGGGGATATTCGTGACATTCACATCGACAAATGCTCCGTTTTTGGTCTGCATTTGACAATCAAAGTTTTGCACCCTGCCCAGCGTAGCTTTATGACAAGCATGGAACAATCGATCAAGGCAATCCAGTGAAAAAAACTGCTGCTTTTTCATAAGCAGCGCTTCTGCGGCACTGTATCCGGTTAATGCTTCAAATGCCGGATTAACCTTCACTACAAAACCTTCCAAATCCAAATAGCAAATAGCATCCTTGGTTTGATTAATCAGGACTTCATTGCTGCTAATTCTCTCATCAGCATATTTCTTTAATACCAATTGCTTCTCGCTTTTAATATTCTCTACAGGACTGTTCATCTCTCTATCTCCGTTCCTTTCCCCATAATCTTCTATAAACTATAAAAAAAGCCAAGACAGGACAAAGTCATCCCATCTTGGCTTGCGTTTAGCTCAACTGTAATTGTCTAACTCACTTCCGCCTCTATGCTGTTGGAGACAAAATCAGTACGATGGCACTTTTGTCCAATTGAAAATCCCAATCCACAAAAATGTCAACCACTTTTGATTGAAGAATCCCCTCAAAAGTCCTTTTATTATGCAGTAATCGTTTTTCCAAATTTCGCTTTGCCAACTTTAACGCTTCAGAATTGCCTAACATGATTAGTTCTTTTTCAATCGGGACAAGAATCCCTTTTCGGATAACGACCAGTGTTCTGTCATTTAATAGGAACGAGAAAATCTTCTCAGGTTCCCTCTGTGCCTGAATGCTAATGACCCGAACCTCTTCCTGAACAGCCTGTTTGCCATTAAAATCATCATCAAAGTCACGATCAGAGAAATTTGACCCAATGCAAACAAAAACACCGCTGTTATTCTGCAAGCTCCAGTCATAATAAAATTCCTTCACTTCTACTCCAGTGAGAATTTTAATGTACGCTTTAAATTCGGGAATCAATGTCCCCATCAGTATATCCCTTGTTCGCTGAACCAACATATCTTGTTGCTGTCCTAGCAGAACATTTTCCATTGGGGTGCTAAAATTCCTCAAGTACACCGTTAATACCGAATCCCCTAATGAAACAAAAACAGATTCAGGACCTTTACCAAAATTTTCGCGGAGTGTCCGGCCAATATAGCTGGCCAGTTCCATTTGAACTTGTTTCTTTTCCAAAAAAAAGACCATCCTTTAATAAGATAAAAGCGTTATTTCTTTTATCCCGATTTAATTTTATATTTTTCTGAAAAAATTTTCAACACATTTCTACTATTTACCATTGACATATACTAAAAAAATATTCATCTGATTAAGTGGATTGTTAATCCTTTTTTTATGAGGAAATATTAAAACGACTAATCAATAGCGATCAGTCGTTTTTTACAATAATGATGGAATTGTGTTAAATCAGAGGGTTATTGGGTGGCCCCTGATGCCTTCATAATGAAAGCAGTGTTCTTGTAAATAGCCGGGGAGTTCCTGAAGGGATGGCAGTTCGGCAAACGTGCCGCTCGGCTCGATCTCAACATCGACAACGTTATAGTACCATTCGATTTGTGATGGGATATGAATCGCATTGATGCCTAGCTCAATGGCCGGCTTGATGTCAGACCTCAACGAATTTCCGATCATCCACGTCGATTTTTTATCACCATTCAGCTGGTGCAAGACTTTCCTTAAGGCATCTTTATCCTTTTTTTCAAAAATAAACACCCCACCATCAAAAAACTGTTCAAGGTTTAATTGGGTAATTTTCCGAAGTTGATTGGCAATATCCCCGCCAGTAAACAGACACAATCGATGTCCATCACTTTGTAGCCTGCGGAGCACGTTAAAGGTATGGGGAAACGGCTCCACGTTCCGTTCAAATACACTTTGGCCAATTTCCCGAATTTGTGCGATTTTCTTTTCATCCAGCTTCTTTTTGTATTTTTTACAATAATATAGATAGGTCTCGACAAGCGAAACAGGATAATTTACAGAATGCAGGCCGTAATCCTCCACAATTCGAATGCCAATTTCGGTCTTCTTCTGGATCAATTCCTGTTTCGATAATTCCTTAAACCATTTTTGCATTAATTGTCCAAATTTGTTCTGGGACTCCTTAAAGTACTTATGGCAATGAATCAGCGTATCATCCAAATCCAATATCAAGGTTTGTTGATTCATGAAACCAATCCCCCTTCAATAATGGTGTAGAACAATTATATGGATGAATCTTGTTTCAATGCCACAACAGCCAATCCCTTTTTGAAAATAGTCCAGTTGTCGTAGAAAACTCTAATACTTTTAAGTTAAAAATCTATTTTCCATTTGGTATGATTACTATGTTCTTATACATATTTTGGAAGGGTTGGGAGAGTTATGAAAAACTATATTTGTAATACTTGCGGGGTCCAGTATGAACTGGCGATGGAGGAACCGGAACATTGTTTGATTTGTGATGAAGAACGGCAATACATAACTCCAAATGGGCAGTCATGGACAACCTTGGAGGAACTGGTAAATGGCAAATACATGAACATGTTTCATTTTGAAGAACCAGGGTTATTCAGCATAAAAACGACGCCAAAGTTCGGAATTGGCCAAACCGCCTATCTTGTCCAGAGCGCCGGCTTCAATTTGTTGTGGGACTGCATCACGTTTATTGATGAACGGACCGTTGCAAGGATTAACGAATTGGGCGGAATCCAAGCGATTGCGCTCTCCCATCCGCATTATTACTCAACGCAGGTTGAATGGGCCGAGGCCTTCAACGTGCCCGTTTATATCCATGAAGACGATCGTGAATGGGTCATGCGTCCAAGTGACAAAATCATTTTCTGGTCTGGCGAGTCCCTCGAATTGCATAAGGGCCTAGTGATCAATCGGTTAGGCGGGCATTTTAAAGGCGGGTCTGTCCTAGAATGGAAGGACGGAAATGAGCAAAAGGGCATTCTATTAACAGGGGATATTATCCAGGTGGTCGCCGACCAAAAATGGGTCAGTTTCATGTATAGCTACCCTAATTTAATCCCGCTTCCGGCAGCAAAAGTGCGCCAGATGGCAGACACCACTGCCGAATTTAAGTTTGACCGTATATATAATGCTTTTCACGGCATCGTGAAAGAGGATGCGAAATTGTCCGTCCAAAAGTCGGGGGACAGGTATATCGCGGCATTGAATGGGACCTTGTTTAATACGTAAATAGTTGGGGTTGGTTGATTTAGGCGGGCATATCGACCGAGACTTCGTGAAAATCTGCAGCTCGGGCGTTTTGAGGGGCTCTTATCGACTGGGACCTCGAATAAATCTAGGGCTCGGGCGTTTTGAGAGGCTCTTATCGACCGGGACCTCCTATAAATCTGGAGCTCGGGCGTTTTGAGGGGCTCTTATCGACCGGGACCTCCTTTAAATCTGCAGCTCGGGCGTTTTGAGGGGCTCTTATCGACCGGGACCTCCTATAAATCTAGGGCTCGGGCGTTTTGAGATACTCTTATCGACCGGGACCTCCTTTAAATCTGCAGCTCGGGCGTTTTGAGAGGCTCTTATCGACCGGGACCTCCTTTAAATCTGAGGATCGGTCGTTATAAATGGTTCACTCCGTCATTAAAAAGTCCCCTTCTTGATAATCCTCTAATCAGTTCTTTTGTATCTTAATTATAATTTACCAAAATATCCATATAAAAATATATTAAATTAAAACTAACTAAGTTTTTCTCTATGTATAAAGGGAAAACCCTTGCTATTATAGAAATATAGAAAAGGAAATAATTTGGAGGGACTACTAGTATTGAATATCTTAATTGTGGAAGATGAGACAAGAATCAGTAACCTGTTAAGGATTTATTTGCAACGGGAAACCTGGCATGTCAATGTGGAACATAACGGGGCGGACGGCCTAAATAGAGCTTTAAACGAAAACTATGATTTAATTCTTTTAGATGTTTTTATGCCTGGGAAGAATGGGTTCCAGGTGCTGGAAGAACTCAGAAAACTCAAAGAAACTCCGGTTATTTTACTAACGGCACAAAGCGGAGAAGAAGACCAAATGCGTGCATTGGAATTAGGGGCAAGCGGTTTTATCTCCAAACCATTTAGTCCTGGCGAAGTGGTTTCCAAAATTAAAGAAGTATTGTCAAATACCTAAGTAACGGAGCACCCTTCGCGGCTGCTCTGTTTTACTATTGCTTGATTGGGTTGAAATGGTAATAATTGATTTGCTCTTTAATTAAAACATATTGAATCCGCCTACTTCGGACAAAACCAACTCAATTTCACTCCAAATTTTCCGAAGTCCCGGGGTCCTGCGGACAAAACCGATCCAAATTCATCACAAATGGTCCGCAAAAAAAATCAACCAAGTAGTTCTTGGTTGATAGATCAGTTGTTCGGAATCCCTTTTGTCCTTCCGCCATTGTCATTTGGCGAATCGCCAGTTCCATTTTTGCTCTTGCTATTTGGCGTCCCGTAAATTTGATTATCGTTGGTGACTTTTGCCCCTTTTAGGAAATCATCCTTTTTTTCCATTGCCATTCAGCTCCTAAAAAATAATTTGTTCGATGACTAACTTTCATTTACCTCGTCTCCAATAACCGTGTCACCAATTTTGGGCGGGCTGACTGGTTCTGACTTCTCAGAATCCACCTTAAACCCAGGCTCTGGTGTGCCTGTTGACATTAATGGCTGCTCGACAACATCCTGATTTTTCTCATGTTTAGGCATTCTGATCTCCCCTTCTCTAACGCTCATATTATTCGTTAAGCAGCGGAAAACTATGCGAACATTTGTATAGAAATATCAGGTACTATCCTGTTTTCTAAAATAGTTTTTTGAAAAAACCTATAATAAAATAGGCAAAAACAAGACCCTTGATTATCCGAAATCAAGGGTCTCGTGCATCGGTTATTTCTGTATCATTTGGATAAGGTTGCCGCAAGTATCATCGAAGACCGCTATTGTGACTTCGCCCATTTTGGTTGGCTCCTTCGTAAACTTCACGCCGCTTTCCAATAATCGTTTGTACTCTTGATGAAGATCTGCAACGCCAAACATGGTGGCGGGGATGCCGTCGGCAAATAACTTCTTTTGATACTCCTGTGCTGCAGGATGCTCATTCGGTTCGAGCACAAGCTCGGTACCTTCAGGAGCATCAGGAGAAACAACCGTAATCCATCTAAATTTCCCCATCGGAATGTCATGTTTTTTTACAAATCCGAGCTTTTCTGTGTAAAACTCCAGCGCCCTGTCTTGGTCTTGCACAAATAAACTAGTAACAATGATTTTCATTTTGTTTTGTCTCCTTTGATATTTTTACTACTTGGCTTTTAAGTCTCCCTACCTCGTTCGAAGCACTCCGTTCGGATCGACCAACCCAGCAAATGACCATGTTTTCCCTTGATCGGCCGAGGTAAACTTGGCCAATACCTTTCCGCCCAAGTAATCACCATCTGGTCCTTGTTTTACTAACAAAGTGCCTTCATTTCCGTTAAAAGTAGGAACCTCCGCAATCGTGAAATAGCCCTGATATTCCTCTGGTATCGGAACCTCTACGCGTTCCCAGTTCGCTCCGCCATCGGCAGTCCGGTATAGGTTTGGAACAGGGGGCTGAACTTCATAGCGCAATTCACCAAAGGACATGAAGCCTAGTTGAGCGTTAATAAACCCGCCGTCGGTCACTAAAGAATAAACGTCTTTCACCGGGGCAGCGTTAGCCCAGGACTTCCCGCCATCGTTGGTTTTAAAAATAAAGTGCGCCTCACTGCTCATCGTTTTATCGCCGGTCACGATCAGGTATCCATCCTGGGCAGAAGTGAACCCTAGTTTTACGAAGCGCAAAAATGGCAGCTGATCCGAAACGACGGCATCATGCCAAGATTTCCCTTTATCCGTACTGACCAGGACCCGCGACCCTCCGTTCAATACAAACGCTGTTATCTCCGGTTTAAGCACATAGCTGCCATCGGTTAACTGTTGTTTCGTAACAGTGGTTTCACTGCCTAATAATTCCCCAACATGAACAGGAACATCCCGCCAGTTTTTGCCATTATCATAGGTGACCCTAAGCGTTTCATCCTTCATTTCATACCTAATATTTTTCGAAGGTTCCTCCATACCGGCCTGTTTTCGATATTCTTCCAGAGACTCAACAGGCGGCAAACCAATTTCCGTATCCGTTGTTCTCTCAATCTTAGTTAAGGTATATGTTAATTCCTCTTCCTTATTGATCGTCAGTTTCCAAACGATGTTAGGAACAATTCTATTTTCCTCCATCTTGCCCCAACCGTAATCGATTTCTTGTGTTCCTTCCGGGATCCCTACCTGAAAAACCACCGCTGCCTCAAAAGAATTCTCGTCCCCCGACAATTTCGTAAATCTAGTAAAGCCCGGATTGACGATCGCTCCTTCACGCTCTAAATTTTTTACAAAATCAAACCACACTCGGTAAGCAATCGTTTCCGGTTTTTGATCAGATTCTTCCACTTGAACAGTATAGGGAAGCTTACTGTTTATATCAACCTTTTTTACTTTGACCGGTTCCGTATCGGGGGTTTCAGGTCCCCCATTCACCAATTGAAAAATAACGAAAATAACTATGAATATGGATATGAAAATGAGTAATCGACTGCTAGGTTTTTTCATCTGCGTTCATCCTTACTTCAGTAATCTCCACGATAAAATGGTTCATAAATATACCGCTTTGGTGTAATCAAATCCTCCTTGCCCGGAATGTATAAGGAAACCGTTGGACCTGTTTCTGTTTCCGTCATGGCAGGAATATAAATTTTTCCTTTTTCATCGATAAAACGAATTCCATCCGGACTTCTCCAGTCTCTTATTCCTTTATACAGGACAGCATTCTTTTCTTCATTCCACTGCTTTACTTCCTCTTTAACAGGGATCCAGTTCAGCATCTTAATGACAATCGTTAAATCGTTGTTCGGATTGTAAAACGCGGTTCCTTGCCCTTTCCAATCCTGTTTATGGAGCTTGAACTTATTTCCCTTTGTATAAATTAAATATCCCGATTGTAACTTTTGGTTTTCGTCAAATCCGTAAATATACGTGTAGATATCTGTGATGGTCCCATCCTTGTTAAATTCTATTTTTAAATCATTGGTCATCAAATACGGTTCCAGTTCCGTTTCCGCTTTAACAGCATCGATGATTCCTTCCAGCCTGGTTGTATAAAAATTATCATCCTCTAGCTTCAGTCGCGTCTCTGTTCTCCACTCGAAGATTTTCCAAGCTAAAGCCCCTCTAAAATTGACCGTATTGGAACCAACATAATATCCTCCTAAAATGGTAACCAGTGAAAAAATCAACACCGTCCATTTCCAAAGAATCGGCCTAGCGGGCTTTTGATCAGGAGTATATCCCGTAACCTTTAATATCGGGACAAACATGTGATCCTGAAAGTATAGGAAATACCACTTTTTATTTTCTTTTACTTTTGTTAAAGTTCCCATGGGTATTACATAACGGTCAATAGAATTCCTTGATACAAAAACGAATTGCTTCTCATTGATTTCAATCTGGCTGGCACTTTGGTAGATCCAGTCTTGTTTCATATACTTACGATAAACAACAATAATATGTATAAACATGACAAGCAACAAAAAGCAGAGTGCTAGAAAAATCGGGATATTGGTTTTCAATTGCCCGATTAGTGAAATCGTGTAGGTAACTCGCCACAATAAAACATATAGCAAAAGGATGATCAGGGTGCTTTTACTACCCAAAATTATCTCTCCTAAAAGTAGTCCTCGGTATATTTTTTTATTCAATGGATTTTCCATTACCATTTCCCATCACTGCTTTCAACAACGATCTATACTCGATTTATGCACTATTTCTATTTTATCATATGGAAGCAAGTAACACTGTGCTGGATTTTTAACATCGACTTAATGCTTAGGGACAATCGAGCTGTGAGTCGTCCCTGCCCCCCCTAAGTAACAGGTTGTTACAACGTTGTAACTCTTATCTTCTTCTGTCACAAATAATTAATTGTTTCAGGCTTATTAATCTCCTTTTCTATAAATGATAAGATTTATTTATAGATAAAAAGACAGATTTAATACTTGTCTAATTTACCATAACACTTAAGGTGGAATTAACATGAACGATATTAAAGTTATTATTATGGATGTAGATGGTACGCTTGCTAACAACAATAAAGTCATTAGCGAAAAGACGAAGGATGCTTTAATGAAAGCCCAAAAAGCGGGAGCGATTTTAATCCTAGCTTCCGGAAGACCAACCTCTGGACTTATGGATTTTGCCAAAGAATTAAAAATGGATGAAAATAATGGGCTACTCGTTTCGTTTAATGGCTCAAAGGTTGTTGACTGTCAGACAAACGAAGTATTATTCAACGAAACGATGAGTGTTGAGGAAGGACAAGCTGTACTGGAGCATATGAAGAAGTTTGATGTTAAGCCAATGATTGACAAAGATGACTATATGTATGTGAACGATGTGTTCAACAATGAAATTGAATACAATGGGAACACACTTAATATTATCAAATATGAATCACGTGGCGGTAAATACAAGTTATGTGAGGTGGATGATTTAGCCGCATTTGCAGACTATCCATTAAATAAAATTTTAACTGCAGGAGATCCTGATTACCTTCAGCAAAATTACAAAGCCATGATGGAACCATTCAAAGACAACTTAAGCTGTATGTTTACCGCTCCATTTTACTTCGAATATACGGCTAACGGAATTGATAAGGCAAAGGCATTGGATACTGTGCTAATTCCAATGGGATATAAAAGGGAAGAAATGATCGCATTTGGGGATGGGCACAATGATGCCACCATGGTTAAATATGCTGGAATCGGCGTAGCAATGGCCAATGCAGTAGATGACTTAAAAGAAGTAGCAGATGAAGTGACTCGTTCTAATGAAGAAGATGGGATTGCTTTTACATTAAGTAAGTATTTCAAAAACATCGAATTCTAATAAAAAAGGCATGTAAATCTGGAAGCCTGTTTACATGCCTTTCTTGTTTACCACTTTAAAATGCATCCATCATAACTTGTTTTTCGTTCGCGAATGGCCCCTGCTTGTCAAAATACTGATCAATCACTTCTAACACACCGTTGTTGGTGTTGGGAGGGGCTATGTATTTGGCTATTTCTTTGACTGCTTCACTGCCATTTTCCATGGCAAAGCTGTAGGAAACATGCCTTAGCATTTCAATGTCATTGCCGCCATCGCCAAACGCCATCATTTCCCCCGGGTTAAGACCCCATTTCTCTTGCAGCAGTTCAATTCCCGCTGCTTTATGGCACCCTGGTAAAATTAAATCAATATCACCGTGACCGCTTGAAACAGGTGTCATGTACATGCCTATTTTGCTCTGAAGCAATTCAAGCAACCCTTCGGTCTCTTCAAACGGACAAGCCAAGGCAAATTTTAGAATTTGATCATCAACCACATCGAAAGTCGTCACACGTTTTAACCGATGATAGTACCTATTGATAATACCAAAAGATTCCTCCGGGAGACTCTCCAAAACATAAGCACTTTCTTTTCCACATAAAACAACAGAAATCTGAGTGTGCTGCAAAATTTCTTCTGTTACAGCCTTTACGACTTCCCCCGGAATATTGGCCGAAAATAATTCCTCACCCTGATCCACAACAAAAGCGCCATTTTCGGCAACGTATGTAATCTCATCTTGAAACTCGCCGAAAAAAGACTTCAACTGAAAGTATTGATTTCCGCTGGCGACCACAAAGCGAATTCCCTCTTCCTTCATTCTTAGATATTGCTTGCGAAAGCGTTCCCGGTCATAGTCCTGTTGATTATTCAAAAAAGTTCCATCCATATCGACAGCGATAAGTTTAATAGGCATCTCAGTTCCTCCGTTATGGTTATGGTAATGATTTTTTTAAATGATCCATTCATTCATTTGTACTCATTATCCATTTTATCAAAACCAATTATATTAGGGGAAGATTTAAAAAAAGATCCCCCTCATCACGAATCTATTACATTCGCTTCTGAAAGGAACCTTTTTAAAAAAACACTACCATCAAAACCACAGAACCAGGCTAAGGTTAAGGTTATTACTGTTCGTTTGTTTTCATTCGATTAAGCTAAAGCCATATATGCTTCCATGTCCTCTTGGACTGTTGAAATGGTGCTGATGCCAAAGTTTTCAACAAGGACTTTCGCTACACCTGGCGATAGGAACGCAGGAAGTGTAGGTCCTAATTTTATCTCTTTCACTCCCAGATATAATAGGGCCAATAGGACAATCACCGCTTTTTGCTCATACCATGCCAGGTTATATTCGATTGGCAATTCATTAATATCATTTAACTCAAAGATTTCTTTTAACTTCATGGCAACCACGGCTAAAGAGTAAGAGTCATTGCATTGTCCGGCATCAAGTACACGCGGAATGCCGCCGATATCGCCAAGAGGCAGCTTGTTGTATCGATATTTTGCACAACCGGCTGTTAAAATGACGGTATCTTTCGGAAGTGTTTCCACAAATTCTGTATAGTAGGAACGTGACTTCATTCTTCCATCACAGCCTGCCATTACAAAGAATTTCTTGATGGCACCAGATTTGACAGCAGCAACCACTTGATCGGCTAATTGAACCACCTGATTGTGTGCGAAGCCGCCAACGATGGTTCCTTCCTCAATTTGTGTTGGGGCTGGCAATTTCTTCGCATGTTCAATAATCGCTGAAAAATCCTTCTTCCCGCCTTCCTCGCGGTCAGGAATATGTTTAAATCCTGGATACCCGGTTGCACCTGTTGTATAAATACGGTCAGAGTAGCTTGCTTTAGGCGGTACAATACAGTTGGTTGTAAACAAGACTGGTCCGTTAAAACTTTCAAACTCTTCTTTTTGCTTCCACCAAGCATTCCCGTAGTTGCCGACAAAATGGTCATACTTTTTGAAGGCCGGATAATAGTTTGCAGGAAGCATTTCAGAGTGGGTATACACATCAACACCTGTGCCCGCTGTTTGCTCTAGAAGTTCTTCAAAGTCTTTCAAATCATGACCGCTAACAAGAATGGCCGGTTTGTTACGTACACCAATATTTACTTCCGTCATTTCAGGATGACCATAAGAAGTGGTATTGGCCTTATCCAGTAATGCCATCACATCAACACCAAATTTTCCTGTTTCCATTACTAAGCTGATCAGATCATCCGCTGTTATTGTATCATTTTCGGTTGCAATGAGGGCCTTCTCGATAAAGTCAAAAATCGCTTCATCTTCATACCCTAAATTCTGGGCATGTTCAGCATAGGCAGCCATACCTTTTAACCCGAATAAGACAAGAGAACGCAAGCTTCGAACATCCTCGTTCTCTGTTGAGAGAATACCGACTTGCTCTTCTTCAGATTTCATTACAAATTCATTCCGTTTCCCAGTCCAAGTAGCATATTCTGGATATTGACGTTTTTCTAAGGCACCCTGATTGATTAGTCTGCTCTTGATAAGATCGCGCTCTTGAAGAGCATTTTCGATTCGCTTTGAAATCGAGTGCTCATCAAAATTGGCATTGGTAATAGTCGTGAAAAGACCATCTATGATCAGACGATTGGTTTTTGGGAGATGAATGCCAGCCTGACGTGCTTGTTGATTATACAAAGCAACACCTTTTAACGTGTAGATCAACAAATCTTGCAGATTCGCAACCTCACTTGTCTTTCCGCATACTCCTGCATTTAAGTTACAACCAATTCCTTTCAAGGCTTCTTGACATTGATGGCAAAACATACTCATAAAAAAGACCTCCAAAAAACTAATATGTGCAATTCTTTCACATATTTAGCATATTGGTTTTGGCTGGTCTTTAATGTGAACCAAATCACAGAATTTCACTTGTCATGAATATGTCAAAATTTTTCATGCAGCTTAAACCATTTCGCTGTCAATGTGTCTGCATGTACCATCTCTTCTGGTATGCCTTCGAATATAATCTGTCCGCCTTGTTTTCCTCCTCCAGGACCTAATTCTATTACCCAGTCGCTCGCCGCGATAAAGTCTAGTTTATGTTCGATTATGATAACAGAGTTGCCTCTGTTGACGAGATTTTGAAAAACGTCTAAGAGTTTTTCATTATCTGCTGAGTGTAGTCCTAGAGATGGCTCATCTAATAGGTAAATTTGTCCTTCTTTTTGTAAATGGCTTGCCAGTTTTAATCGTTGGATTTCCCCTCCGCTAAGGGAACTTGTCGTCTGTCCTAAGGTCAGGTATCCTAGTCCTACGTCTTTTAACGTTTGCACTCTTTTTATAATCTTTGGCGCTTTAAAATAAATTATTGCCTCGTCGATCGTTAAATCTAGAATCTCTACAATATTTTTATCTTGATATCGATAGGACAGCGCCTCGTCCGAATATCTTGTTCCGCCGCATGCTTCGCAAGGGATCGTCACGGGATCTGCAAATGCCACTTCTGGTGTTAGGACTCCTTTCCCTTTGCAGATAGGGCATGCTCCTAAAGAATTAAAGCTGAACAAACCTGCTGGTTGTCCTGTTTCTTTTGAAAATATTGTGCGAATATCGTCCATTATTCCCATATAGGTAGCTAGGGTTGAACGGCTGGAGATGCCGATGCTGCCTTGTCCTACCATTATCGTTTCCGGATATTTTTCTGGGAAGGCTTCCAACATTAAGGAGCTTTTACCTGAACCAGATACTCCACAAATGCAGACCAAGACATTTTTAGGAATATTGACGCTTATATTTTTTAAGTTATTGTTATTTGCTCTGTTTATTTTAAAATAACTTTCTATAACCCTTGGATGTTTATTGATTTTTAGCTTGTGATTTAGAGCTGTTGCGGTTGGAGTGTTGTTTAGTCCTGCTAATTTGCCTTGATAGACAACTTCCCCTCCATTTACACCTGCTCCTGGTCCCATCTCGATTATTTCATCCGCTGTTTTTATTACGGATAGATCGTGTTCGATTACGATTACCGTATTATGTTGATCTTTTATCCTTTTTAACATCTGTATTAACAGTTCCACCTCTTCTGGATGGAGCCCTGCACTCGGTTCGTCGAATATGTATGTGATATTGTTTAGGCTGCTCCCTAGATGACGGGCGATTTTGACTCTTTGAGCTTCGCCGCCGGACAGAGTGCCCATTTTTCGGGATAGACTCAAATATCCTAACCCCATGTCGACTAGTTGTTTTACATGCGGGATTGCTTGTTTAGCGATCGATTCTCCCATAGGGTCACTTATGTTCTTTAATTCTTTTAGTAATTCTGGAAGTTCTAATTGGTCGTACTCTGCGATATTTAGGCCATTTACTCTACATTCCAATACCTTGGGGTTTAGGCCTGAACCTTGGCATGTCGGACACAATGAATGTGTTGACATTGCTAATACATCATCTTGGGATACTTGTTTTAGTTTTGAGATATCTCTATTTATATAGACCCGCGTAAATCTAGGCAATAACCCATCCCACTCTGCATTATGGGGTCCATTTTTTGTGTGAAATGGCGCATAGGCTCTTTGACCTTCCCGGGGACCATATAATAGCAGGTGGAGGTCTTCTTCTGAGTAGTCCTTTATCGGTTTATCCGGATCAAATAATCCACACGTCATCATCCAATTACCTTGCCAACCTGAAGGAGATAACGGCTTAAATCTAATGGCATACTCTCGAAGAGATTTATCGAAATCTACAAGCTTATTTATATCGGGCGTAATTACTTCCCCAAATCCTCCACATTCCTGACATCTGCCAAAGGAACTTTGACTTGAAAAATCATTGGCAGAACCGATGGATGGCTTTCCTATTCTCGAGAACAAAAGTCTGATTAATGGATTGATATCCATATAGGTGCCTACTGTTGAGCGGGAATTTCCTCCTATAGGTCTTTGTTCAACTACTACAACAGGGCTTAAGTTTTGCATAAGATCGGCGTGCGGTCTTTCGTACCTTGGCATTTGATTTCTGACATAGAGAGGATAGTTTAACGTCATTTGTCTTCTGCTTTCTGTTGCCAATGTATCAAAAACGACAGAGCTCTTTCCTGAACCTGAAAGTCCAGTAAATACGATGATTTTTTCTTTTGGTATGTTTAAATCTACATTTTTTAAATTATTTTCTTTAAGCCCTCTTAAAATGATTTCATCTTTTATTTCTGACATATTATCATCCTTTCTGATGTTATCTATTAAGAAGGTGCCTTCAATGAAGTTTTATTGCTTTTAATGGAATAAAGGTAAAAAACCCCACCAATCATCCAAAATGGCTCCCAGAATAGTAACCTCCAAAACGTTGCATATGAATCTAAATCAAAATCTAGGATATTTAGCGCACTTAATGTAATGGTAACAAAATTAAGAAATCCATATAAAAACAATAAAGCCCCTACCATTTTCGCAACGAATTATAGAATACGGGGTATTATAGGCTTCTTCCACTGTACAAGCAACATCAACAAAAATAGGAATCCAAGTAATTTAATGACACCGGTAAGCCATACAATCATCACGAATGAAGGGGAAGGGTTTTGGGACATCTGATAAATAGACCCTCCTAGAGATCTAACACCAAGCATGCCTCCCATTGCCCAATAAAAACTCATGCCCGAAAAAATAATCGTCCAAATCATTCCTAAAACAATGCACCAATCATTCCTCACCATTGGATAACACCCCTATCTATTCAGTGTGGACCCTCCAGCTTATTGTTTTGAAGCGTACAAAGGATTTGCAGCTCTTATCAAATTTCCATATTCAACTTTTAACTCATCATATGCTTTCAAAACATAAACAGGAATATCAACATGAGCAATATAATTTTTTCCGTTAGGGCCGTATCCAATACTGCCTCCAAATAAAATCAGCAAATCCGCTTGTGAAATATAGTATTTTTCTTCCAAGTCACGACTAGACAAAGAATCTATCTCTTTTTTTCCAAGAAAGTCACTTAAAATATTTATATTCTCCGCAATTTTATATAAATCCATTTAACTGCCTCCATTAAGAAATACAAATAATACTCTATATTATAACATTTTCTACAAGACTAAAATCTCAGTGGTACCGTCTCGGTTCTTCTCTCTGCAACTGACAGCTCATTGATTGCCTGTTTTTACAGCTTGGATTCATTAGTAATGGTGTATCGATTAGAAATTACTTCCATTTTGAAATAGTACGTGTTATGCTTATTATTAACCAGCGGTCAATTAAAGGAGTTTGAATATGTCCCCTCGCAAAACAGCATCCCAAGAGCTGACAAGAGAATTAATTTTACAGAAAGCACGGACCAAGTTTGTCGAAAAAGGTTTTCAACAAGTTTCCATGCGGAATATAGCAAAGGAACTAGGCTGTAGTCACGGTGCGATTTATTACCATTTTAAAAATAAAGCAGAACTGTTTTATGCGATTGTCGAAGATGATTTTTCGATATTGAACAATCTTATAGAAGAATCAATTCAAGGGCCTGAAGATGATGCTACAAAGCTTTCTAACCTGCTTCTTCGCTTTATTGAATTCGGATTAAACCATCAAAGTCAGTATGAAATCATGTTTATGGTAAGGAATACGGAGGTGGATAGCCTTTCCCAGGAAGCAGCCAACCTCTGTTATCAAAAATTTGCCCAAACGGTCCAATCTTTATCTACGAAACAACTGAAGATTATCGATGTTTGGTCGGCATTTATCGCGCTGCATGGCTTTGTGTCACATTACTGTGGATATGTTGAACGCTTTGATGAAGCGGAGCTGGCAGCTAAATCACATGTACAATTTATCATAAAAGGATTGCACTAAATCATTTTGCCGGTTTTGAGCTTCCCTTTATTTTTTTAGCAGTGTTTGACCAGCGGTCAATTAAAAAAGGAGGATGTTATTAATGAAGAAAGCACTAGTCTTAGGTGCATCAGGTGGAATCGGGTATGCATTAGTTCGTGAGTTGGCTGGCCGAGGTCTGGAGGTGGTTGCTTTTTCTAGGGGAAAAGAAAAGTTACACGCTCTTTATCATGAGGAATCGAAGGTAACCATTTTTCCGGGGGATGCCTTAGTGGAAAAGGACGTTGTCGAGGCATCTGAGGGTGTCGATGTCATCTTTCATGCAGTAAGCTTTCCTTATCCAGAATGGGAGGAGAAGCATCCTTTATGCATCGAGATAGTCATCCGGGCTGCAAAGAAGCACCAAGCAAAAGTTGCCCTAGTCGATAATATTTATGCATATGGAAGGCAATCCCACGTTGAAGCCAATGAAGAGACGAAGAAGGAGCCCCATACAAAAAAAGGGAAAATCCGGCTTGCAATGGAAAATCGATTGAAAGGAAGCGGTGTCCCTTCATTAATTGTTCATTTACCGGATGTATACGGACCCAATGCGGAAAATACAATCCTTCATGAAACGCTCAAAAACGTAGTTCAGCATAAAACTGCAAATTTCGTTGGTGGTCTCAAGATCGCTCGTGAGTTTATTTTTACATTCGACGCTGCAAAGGCGATGGTGGAATTAGCTTCACGCGAAGATACGTACAATCAAAATTGGAACATTCCGTCCGCGCATCCGATAACGGGCGAAAAAATTATTGAGATTTTACGAAAGGAAGCAGGATATACAAAGTCAATCAGAACCGTGTCAAAAACAATGATTCGCTTCATGGGAATCTTTCAGCCTTTCATGAGGGAGCTGGTAGAGATGATGTACTTGACAGAGAACCCCGTAATCTTGAGCGGGAAGAAGTACGAAGCAAAAATAGGGCCGGTACCACGGACGCCGTATTCAAAAGGAATCCAGAAAACATTACATTGGATGCAGCAGAAGATGTAGGGGGAATTTGCTTTACAATTTGATTTCTGAAGATAGAGAAGACAGACATAATAAAAATAAATGGTTAAAAAGAGTTTTGAAAATGCCAGCAAATCTATATGCAAAAGAAAACATTCAAAATCTAGCTCAATTAAAAGATTTAGCACCAGTATGATTCAAAATTACCAGGACTGAAATTGTAGTATCATCTTCCCAAAAACAGGAAACATATTAAGGCAACGCCCAAAAGGTAGTTGCCTTTCTTTTATTTAGTTGCGAGTTGCGAGATACACTCCAAAAACAACCACTAAGCTTATTTAACAGCATTCAAAAGATAAGAACCCAGAAATGTATTTATCTTTTCATCTGTTTCATCAGACGAGTTACCAAGCCAAATTAAATGTCCCCATGAGTCTAGCAGACAAAGTTTTGAAGAAGCGATCTGTTGGTGTGCAAAATAGGCATGGTCTATTGGAACGGAACCATCAAATTTACTATGCATAATTAACGTGGGACAAGTAATGCTTTTTAGGTTATTGTCTGTAAGTTCATTCACCTGTTCTAAGTCAATCATGAAACCATATCCTGACCGCTGCCGATTATTCATCTTCCTAATCGCTTCGACATCGGATTTATTGATCTTTTCCTTTGCTTCCGCATACTTAAGATTACTGAAGGAGGGAAACATTTGTTTAAAAATAAATCCTGGGAAAACATTGTTTATCGATGAAATTAAACGCCATGTCAGCTTTTCAACTCTAGGATGAAATAGCAGCCTTGCAGCTTTGTACTTTTTATCCTCCTGCGTTAGCCATGTTTTTGTCACAGCAGATTGCAAGGTTAGCGACCAAACAAGGTCTGGATATTTTGAAGCAAAATAAATCGCACTGGCACCCCCTGCAGAAATACCGAGCAAGTGAACTTTTTCCAACTTTAAATGGTCTAGTAATTTAGCATAATACATACATGCTTTTGATAGATTTTCTCCAATCTCCTTAGATGTCCCGCCATATCCTGGTCTAGTCGGGGTTATGATCATGAAACCATTCTCCACTAAAGCTTTATAGCCAAATTCTTCGTGACAATTGGAATGTCCCCCATGCATCACTAAAATGGGCGCTCCTTCACCGACGATAGAATATTCTATTGCCAGCCCTTCTGCAAAATATCGCTCGATTCTTCGATTCATATCCGTCCATCTCCCCCTTCATAAAAAATGAAGGATTTTGCAGTAGCAAAACCCTCCCGGCATTACACTTTTTTGACTAATACGTCTCGGACGCTTTAAAACTTCCTTCGCCCTTGACGTAACTATTAAAGAATTTCAGGACAAGTCCATTCATCGTTTTTAGCACTTTGTATTGATCCGCGGTTTGTTCGGCATTTCCCTTTTCGGTTGAACCATTGATCATATTTGCTAAAAACGGTGACACAATTGGTAAATCGGTGAGACTCAAGTGATTGGTTCCTTTAATATGAACCTCATAGGCATCAGAAGCCGTATCCGAGATATACTGCTGTGGAAGCACAACATCCGGGTCCGTGACACTGTCCATTAAGCTCTTCATTGTATCTGTATAAATACTGAATAAAGGAACAGGATAGATTTCTTTATTTATGACCGGCTTGCCATCCTTCACGCCAAGCTCTTCACCAAGCAAATCTGCATCCAGGTTAATGACCGCCGCAATGTCATTTCGATCCCTGCCAAGTTTGGCAGCTGCAGCTCCGCCTAAGGAATGGCCGATTAAACCAATTTTATCAGTGTCGATTAACTGATACACTTTATCCGCAGCCTGATCGCCTGCTTGTTGCTTAATCGAATCGATCACAAAATTGATGTCGTCTGTTCGCAATTTCAACCATTTTTGCCCGAGCTCATAGGATTTCTCCTCATCATAAACACCATTATTCGCATCTTGTATTTCCTTCGTAAACGATTGATCCGCCAACGTCATATGGCCATCCGCATCTTTCGTATACAAAGAGTGGTAGGGATGATCAATCGAAACAACGACGTACCCGTTACTTGCCAGATTTTCAAAGGTTGACGTATTGCTTGTCTTAATGCCAAACGCACCGTGAGAAAAGACGATGAGTGGATATTTCCCGCTTCCATTCTGTGGATACCAAAACTCAATATTGACCTTTCGATTCTCGCCTGAATCCGTGAAACTTTCCACTCGATTTTCATCCGTTAATGTAAACAATTTTGTACCGATTTTGAGGTCACCAGATACTGCTACTGCCTTGTGCTGTGGAAAAATTAATGCTGGCAAGAAAGCGACAGCGATCAACGCCCACACACCAACTGCCTTAAATAGGTTGCCTACAGGACGATATTTTTTCTCTTCTTTGTTTCTAAGTAATGAAATAATTGCGATAATGCCAAAAAGTAATAGCACTGCGGCAGGAATCTCCCATCTTAAACTCCACTTCATAATCGTTGCAAACACGGCAAAAACAACAAAACTACCAATCCGCACCCAATTTCTTAACCGCTTCTGATTGGATTTCGTCTTGTTGCTATATACCGCTAACCCAACCTCAATTACCCCTGCTAAAATAAGCAAGACCATTCCCATCTAGTTTCTCCCCTTTAACAAACCCCTCTTTGGAACACCAATTAATGGCTTGTTTTCCTTTATTTACGAAAAAAGTATACGCTTTTTGTCATTAAATGTATATATTTTTTTTAGGGATTTTTACCTATGGGGTTAGGTTTCTGGACGTTCATTTTCATTCACAAAAAAACACCCACTAATGCTTAGTAAACGGCATTCATGAGTGTTTTGTCTTAAAATCTGTCAACTAAAAAAAGAAAAGGCTGATTTACTATCATAGCCATAAGATGATCAAGTTTTATTATTTTTATATATATTGAATCCTAGATCACTGGAGTGGAGTATCGCCAATTGATATCCTTTTGATTTAGCTTCAAATAGCGGCTGCTTGGTAATGGCAGTGCCTATTCCTTTGCCTCTAGCCTTTTCAAGTGTAGCTACATTGTATATTCCAGCAACACCAGCAAGATAAATGACTGAAGATACTGCTACTACCTCACCATCTAAACGTGCTAAGAAATGTGTACCATATTCAGGTCGATTGAGAATGGCCTCATTAATTATTCTAAAACCATTTGCAACTTCGTCGGTGGCTTCAAAGCCCTCTTTCAATACCTTCATTAAAACTACTAAACTCATCTTCTGTTTTCACTTTCTCGACCTCTAGCCCTGGGATATTTGTAGTTTCCCCGGATAACTCCTCTAACTTTAATGCCATTCCTGGCATTGTTCCAATAGATCCGAATCCATTTTCCTCTAGATATTTTTTCAGGTTGTGAGGCTTATCTACTGCCGACCAAGTCATCCACATAAATGGCAGGTTTTTTTCTTGATAATAATTCGTAATATCATTAACTACCAGGGGCAAATCCTCTTCACTACAATTCGTAGACACCACTCGATTAAATAATGGGTTTGGTATAGAAGATGAGAACCATCTCATCCCATCTTGTTGGTACGCACTAATTTGTTCCTTTGGTAAAATATCACATTGGTCCACAAAGTTCTTACAAATGGCTTCTTTAATTTTTTCCTCTGTTAACTCTACTAAAATAGGCACCAAATAATATCCCTCCGTTAGTTGCCTTCCTATAAAACTAGCTGAGAAACACACTCTACGTGTCCGGAGTGAATGGTGTTACTGCCAACCATAATTGACTAATTTTATTGACCGGTTATTTTACAAAAGATTTCATTCCAACTCATTGGATTTTCACTTTCAATAGGGGGAGTGCCAACAACATTTTGATTAATCGGCATAAGTGGCTCAACAAATGTAGATGCAACGTATGGACTTGAAAAAAAGCCGACCACTTTTAAGGTTTCGGAACCAATGTTTCGGATATTGTGTGGAACCATTTTAGGAATAACAGCCATTTCACCCTTGGTTAATTGTCCTATTTCATCGTTGACAGTTGCTTCCGCTTTTCCTTCCAAAACTAGAATGATTTCTTCAGCACTATCTGAATGAGTGCCGAGATTGTTTCCGGGTTCAATCTCGAAATAAACAACGGATAGACTCGTTGTGCCAGTGCTTTTATAGAGCGGAAATGCTGTCCTTTGTCTTGTGGCTGGGTCGTTTTCAAACCAACCTTCCAAAAATTGCAATGAGTTCAAATTTGCCGTAATCATTCAAAACCTCCTGCTCGATATTTTTAATTCATTGTATGAAGCATTACCTAAAATTCGAACAAGATTTCTGCGACAAATTAACTATTTTTTCAAAGGATTAAAGAATGATCGTCTTTCACAACGTATTCTTCATTTGATTTTGTGAGATTAGCTTCTTTCTCCTTACATCCTGTGACAGAAGCTTTTGACCTTTTTTTAACTTCAAAAAACCCGTTGAAGATAACACCCCTAAGATCACCAGAATCGTTCCTGCTATTTGAGAAATGGTCACACTCGTTCCGGTAATGATGGAGATCATCATTGTTACAACAGGAACTAAGTTAAAGAAAAGCGAGGTATTAGCTGCTCCTATCGTTTCCATCCCTTTATTCCACCACAAATAACCCAGCACACTGGTGAAAATCGCCATAAATAAAATGGCTCCCCAAGCTGTGAACGTAACTTCTGATAGAGGCTGTGTGCTCGGTAAAAATAGGGACAATACAAGCAGACAAATGGCACCGATGATCATAGTATAGGTGGTTGTTTCCATAGAAGAACTTTGACTTAAATACTTTTTGCCCAATACCCCGTATAATGACCAGCATAAATTTCCTAATAAGATAAGACAGTCTCCAAAAGATATTGAATGAGAAGTTAGAACTTCAAATGAACCTTGAGTTAATACCAATATTACACCTACGAGAGCTAAAATGATGCCTATTATCTGCCTTCTAGCAATCGGTGTTTTTACAATGAAATAGGCTAAAATGGTAGTGAGCAAAGGATTTGTGGCCATAATTAATGCTCCATTTAAAGGAGAGGTATATTTCATCCCTAGAAAGAATAATGAATTAAAGCCAAAAACACCTATAATCCCTAATACGGCATATATTCCAGCATATTTTTTAGCGATGTCCCATCTTACATTCTTTTGTATGCCAATAATGAGAACCATCAAAACGGCAGCGATACCAAACCTCCACCCCGCTGCACTTGCTGAAGAGAAATAATGGAGGGAGAATTTTGTAAGATTGAAAGTAGCACCAGTAAAGACCGCAAACCCAAGTAACATTGCATACACTTTACTCTTCATCTTTGTCCCCCTCGAACATTTCTTGATAAATGTCTAATTTTTCTTCTGTCAGTTTAATGACCATTTCAATTTCTTTCCTTTGCTGCAACAAGGACTGTAAATGCTTTTGTAAAATGTTCATTCTTTTTTGTACTTTTGTGCTTCTAACTTGCTGTGAATCCTCACTTTCCAAAATACATCCGTCCAGCAAAAATTCTTGAATATCCTCTAAAGACATTCCCGTATTTTTCAATACTTTCATAAACCGTAGCAAACGAACATCTCCTTCCGAGTATGTTCGTTTGCCATTATGTCTGGCCAGATTTGACAATAAACCGATTTTTTCGTAGTAACGTAAGGTATGAGGAGAAAATCCCGTTTCCCTTGATACTTCTGAAATACTGTACATAACATCACCTCTGTACCCATGCTACAACTTAGAGTTACCTCTAAGTCAAGGGGAAAAATGTATATAATTTAAAAAACTTACATTTCCCGCTTATAGACAACACGATTGGTTTTTTAATCTTTCAAGCTCTTCTTCTATCCTTACTGGGTCGATCCGTTCAAACAATGGTTCTACTTTTGCCAAACACTGCGATGGAACAACAAACGCCCTCCATTCTGTTTCTGTTGTGGTGATCATTTCCTTTACTTTTCTGCTTGAAAAAGGCAGGAATGGAGTCAGGACTTGAGCTATATTCGCAATAAGGTAAACACAATCTGCCAGAGTCTGTTTGCAAGACTCGGGATCCTTCTTTATTTGTTTCCAAGGCTGTTGTTCGTCAAAGTATTTGTTACAAAATCTAACCAGTTCAAATACTTTTTCCAGTCCTTGCTTGAAGGCAGCCTTTTCAATGCAATGGCCAACTTCATCATAGAGGCGATTCACTTGATCCTGAATAGTGGTCGTGATGTCTTTTTCAGGAATAACACCACCAAATGACTTTTCAATAAATTTTAAAGTCCGATTGACGAAGTTTCCGTAAGCCCCTAATAACTCGCTATTATGGCTATAAATGAATTCCTTCCAAGAAAAATCAGCATCTCGGTTCTCTGGTGCGTTGATGGTTAAGAAATAGCGAATCGAGTCCGGGTCGTATCTTTCCAAAATATCCGGAACCCAAACGGCCCAATTCTTGCTTGTCGATAATTTCTTCTTTTCCAACGTCAAATACTCGTTTGAAACGATATGCGTCGGCAATGGCTCCTTTCCAAGACTAGCAAGAATCCCTGGCCAAATAATCGAATGGAATGGGATATTGTCTTTGCCGTGAACATAATAAGATTCTGCTGAAGAATTCCAAAAGTGTGAATCATCGCTATTTGTTTCTTTCGCCCATAGTTTGCTGGCTGTATAGTAGCCTGACACAGCCTCAATCCAAACGTAGATTTTCTTATCCTCATATCCAAGCACGGGAACGCTGACCCCTATCGGCAAATCCCTTGAAACCGCTCGATCCTGCAGCCCTTCTTTTAAATAGCGTCTCGTAAGGGAGATGGCATTCTCTCTCCAAAGATTTTTGTCCGCTGCTTCCTCGGTATAATTCTCCAAAACATGTTGAAATGTGCTTAATGAAAAATAAAAATGCTCAGTGAATTTGGCTGTAGGTTCATGACCGCAAAGTTTGCATTTTCTTTCGAGCAGATCAAGCGGCTCCAATATGGTAGAACAATGGTCGCATTGGTCGCCGCGCGAAGGTCCCTTGCAAACCGGACAAATCCCCTCCACATAACGGTCAGGCAAAAACTGCTGGCAATGGTCACAATAGGTTTGTTCCATTTCTTTTTTGTAAATCAGCCCATTTTCCAGTAACTCCAAAAAGATCTCCTGAACGATTTTATGATGATGTTCAGTATCAGTCCTTGTATAAGTATCGTATGAAAATCCTAATCTTGAAAAACAATCCACGAATTCTTTGTGGTAACGGTCTGCAATCACTTTTGGAGAAACACCTTCTTGTTTAGCCCTCACTGTAATCGGTGTTCCATTACAATCGCTTCCTGAAACATACAACACCTTTTCTCCCTTTAAGCGGTAATATCTCGCGAGAATATCCCCAGGCAACAAACTTGAAATATGGCCCAAATGCAAGGAGCCGTTCGCATAGGCCCAGGCCCCACCGATAAAAATACTCATAAATGATTACCTCCAAAAATTTAAATGAAAAAACAAAAAAACCTCGCCTTAACTGTAATAGTTAAGGACGAGGTTTGAATTCCACGCGGTACCACCTTAATTTGCAAATAGCTTACACCATTTGCCTCAACAAGTACGGAGTAGACAAACTACTCTTATACTGTGACATGAATAACGAGTGCCAAATCCCGTCGTATCCTACTAATACAAAAGTACGTTCAGTACGAAGCTCAGAGACCATTGTTCAAATGCATGTTTTTGCTTCTTCTCAGCTACCGAAGCTCTCTGGTGAAAAACAACATCATTTTACTTTTTCTCATCATAGCCTTTTTTTGATAATTATCAATAGTCTAGTAAATAATTTAACAGAAGTCAATAAGAAAATTACTAGAAATAATAAACGATTTTGCAGGAACAAAGCCCTACATTCCCCTTTTATGTTCCTTCACATTTCTCACAAACAATACCCTGTTGCGATAAACAACTACGCTTACGATGGCCAGCAATATCCCGGAAATAACAAAGACCATTCGTATCCCCGCCAAATCTGCCAAGATCCCCATCATAAGCGAACCTACGCCAAAGATTCCCGATCCAATCGCTCCTAAAGAAGTATAAACAGTGGACAGTTGTTCTTTTGGGACACTGGTTTGGATGACGGTTTGTTGCGGAATATTTTTCAACTGTCCAAACAATCCCACACACAGAGATAAAAACAGAGCGATAATTGGAATATTGTTTAACCCGAACAGTATGGTGATAATGCAACTTGCGGATGATCCTACAAAAATAAACACACCCAATTTGTCTTCCATAACAGCAGCGTATTTAACGCAATAAATACTTCCAAAAATCAATCCTATAAAGAAAGCACCGTTTATATATCCCCACCATTGTTCATCCACATGCAAGGCATCATTGACAAACACATAGAGAATCGCCGCAATCCACACCGTTCCGGCAATTGTCTCGAAAATGTCGATCCAAGCAATCTTTCTTAAAACTGGAGTTTTAGATAAGGTTTTCCAGCCTTCCTTTATCTGTTCTACTTTGCTTTTTGACGAAGTTAGTTGGTGAATGACGTTTTCTAACAAACTTAACAACACACTCGAAAAAACAAACAAACCACCAACAATCCAAACAAGCTGCTGAGCACTGATAACGACCAAAAACAAACTACCGATAAACCACATCACAGCCTGGATGATTTGAGCAACGGTTTCAGCGATGCCATTTGCTTTTAGCAACTGCTCAGGTTTCACATAATGCGGAATTAATGTCTGTCTGATGGGATTGGCACATCCGTCAAGAAAGGCAATGAAGCCGATCATGAGAAAAATAAAATAGTAGTTCGATGCTGTTATTCCCATTAACAAAAATCCGAGAATGAAAAGCAAAACCGTTTTTCCCATTTGGGACCCAGCCAATAACCACTTCAAATTGACTCTTCCAATTAAAAGTGGTGTCAACAGGCTAGAAACAAACATCGATGTAGTAATCGTAAATGGGACAAAGGAAGCGGACGTTGCCGAACCGGTTAATGCAAAAATCGTACTGATTACACTCACGATATATAAGATATCGCCAATATCGGCGAGAGACTGACCACAAAGCAATAAAGAAAAGTTTCGATTGTATTTCATGATATCCCCCAAATTTTTAAGTTTTTGAATCCAGGGGAGATCTTAAATTGGACTGTTCATTTACCCTTTACTCCTTTCAAATACGGGCAAGTCTGGGGGATGTAGGCCTACCACAAATTTTTACAACAATACATTATTTCATTTTTCCGCTCTTCATTTGTACCTTATTGTATTAAAGCCCATCTACTTCAAGTACATTCTCATAAAAAATTGATGTCAAAGGGGATTAGCGTAGAACAGTCTATTCAACCAAGGAGAGTTTCAGCAAATTGTACATCTGATATTACTTTTATTCCATTTCTTCGTAATAAAGCAGCCGTAACACCCATACCCGCCATTTTTTCACCATTGAAATTGCCATTATAGATTCTTAAACTGCCGCACGATGGGCTATTTTCCTTAAGAACCACCATCGTGGCATTTATTTCTAGAGCTTTTTCAAGTGCAGCATAAGCGCCATTTATGAAAAAATCGGTAACATCTTTCCCTGATTGATTCACGACTTTAGCCTTACCATCGAGTACATCTTCCCCGTTACCGTCGATAATTTCAGCAGGTTCTCTAGGTGTAGATAATCCACCAAGCACTTCAGGGCGTACCGTAATGGCTTTCCCTTCTTCTACAAGTTTCGTGATTTCATTTCTTAAACAGTGCCCGCCATCATATCTTACCTGCAACCCCGCTAAGCAAGAACTCACTACTATCAAAAGTCTGACCTCCTTAAGGATAAATCTCTTACGATATATTTTATCAAAAGTTAAGCACAATTAAGAAAATTTTCTTCTTAATAACAAAGAGTCGGAAAAATTCTCAACTCCGACTCTTTGCAAAACCTTAATTTATCTTTTCAAACCCGCTCTTCTTTTGGGTTCTTTCTACCAAAATTTGATCAAAATACTTCGTGAATTCAGACTCTCCTGAATAAGACAAGCAGAGGTATTGTTTTGCTCTGGTCATTCCTATGTATAATAATGATACTTCCCGCTCCTTATCATCTTCCAAAGGAAAAGGCATGGAATCAACATTTACGATAAAGACAGCTTGGAAGTCTAAGCCTTTACTGCTATCAATCGTACTTATTTTGAGCTTTCCATCCTCCTTCTTAAAGGAGCGTTTCGAAACATCACTTTCAGTTATCCAATAGTAAGGCAAACCAAATTCATCCAATGTACGTTTAATTGTATCAATAATCGGGAATTTATGGGTCTTTTTAACGCGGTAAAGAATCAACATATCATCGAATGGAACTTTTCTCTCTTCATGCAGCTTTTTAATTTGTCTTGCAACCACTTTTATCTCATTGGAAAAATTTGATGCCTTAAGAATACCCACATCAGGTCCTTTTCTTTTTGTACTTTGCGGAGCAATAATCTCCCCTTCAAGATCACGATTTACTACTTTATTTTTAAACATGGAGTGCTCCCGGTAAAAATCCCAGGCAAACTTGACGATTTGAGAAGTATTCCGATAATTAATCGTTAATACTTTTGACCTTCCCTGAAAACTTAAACCAGTATCCTGAAGGTATGAGCGTTTACGCTTATAAATTGTTTGCGCCCTATCTTCAACTAAAAGTAGTGATTGAGTATTAGAATTAATAAGCAGGCTCACCATTCTCAACCAATCTGCCTCAAAATCCTGTCCTTCATCAATTAATACAGCATCATAGGTTGGGAGAATTGCTTCATTTCGCTCAATTTTTTCAATCATATCCGGCAATTGATATTCATTTATTTTCAAATCATTTTTTAACCATGAGTGAAAATTACGTACAATTATATTTTGATTTTGAACTTCCCTTGCCTCCGGGTCGAAATCAAATAGATCCTCAGGTTCATTTAACATATGGTTAATCATTTGTTGGATTGCATTCGCAAGTGAAATGTTAAAACATAGGATAAGTATTTTCCAATCCGGGTTTTGTTTAGATAACATTTTGGCACGGCTAGCAAGTATAATGGTTTTTCCACTGCCTGCCACTCCACGAATTAACCTGTTCCTGTCACCAATTTGTTTGGCCAGATTTTCCTGATGAAGATCCATCGTTTTGATATCATGAAGAGATAAAAGAAGCTGATCTTGATATGGAACTGGCGCTTTAAATTCTGCACTGATCCGTACCTCAGGGAATAAGTGATAGCGAATGGCATTAATATCCTCAATTGACAGAGGTTCTCTTAGCCGGAAAGGAACTACAAACATATTCAAAATCTTTTCCATCAAAACTTCTTCAGAAAATCCATCTTTGTCAGGGTCGATTTCATCCCTTGTTAAACAAAGGTTGGGTTCAATTACCGAATATAACCCTTCCTGTATAAAATCTTTGGTATACAATCGAGTAAAAACTACCCCATGTCCATAAGGAAATTTTAATTGAAATTTATACTTGCCTTCCAATTGGATTAAGTTTTTATCTTTCTTCAATACGTCCACAAGATGAAACATGTTATCTCTTGCTTGTTTCATCGGGCTTTTAATCACTGCTTGATCTCCAGAGGTAGTGACAATATGCCATTCATCATGGTTCAATTGAAAGAGTGTTTTTTTGGTATAATCCTTAACTTCCAATACGACAATTCCAAGATCAGGGCCTATGATAACAAAATCTGGCCGTTTCCCCTGGATTTCCGGTTCAAAATAGACTATATAATCATCGGGAAGAAAGGTTTTTAGTGTCCGAAAGAACAATCTTTCCCCCGTAGTAGCAGATGTTCTAATTGTTTCAGGAATCGTAATCGCCATAACAATCGCCCCAAAAATTGCATTTTTCTCCATTATACAACAATTAGTGCAATTTACCTAAATGTTTACAAAATCCCCTTATTTTTTACAAACTTTGCTTAGACTAACAAAATTCTACCAAAAAGTGTTGTTTTTTTATTCCAATATTTTAATATTATAATTGGGATATATTTTATTGATACATAGTAAAAGTGTAGTTCGAACGCTAGGAAAGTGGAGTGGTGATATTGCTTAAGGGAATTATTGATAAATTTTTCAAGCCAATTCAAAATACCAAACAAGAACAGGTTCCACCATTTAGCCAGGCTGACGTAGAGGCTCTAATAGATGCGAAATTAAAAGAACACTCTGCCGCATTAGATAATAACGTTACAAATATGGATGTTGAAAAACAAACCGAAAATCAAGACGATTACAAATTAACTGCAAAGCAAACTGAATATGCCCTCTCTTTAATAGAAAAGGTCAATAATGAATTTGAACTTGCCATTGAACCCACCAAATTAACAGTTAAAGATTTAAATCGGCTTATTGCCTATCAGAGATATAAGAATAAAGGGACGCTTATAAATCTAGTTAAAAAAGGTGTGTTAAGGAAGAAATAAATATTGGAAATTAGTTATTCAAAAAAATGAATCCTCGGATTTATTAAATCTGGGGATTCTTTGCCTTCCTCTCAAAATGATAATGAAGACGATACTCACATATTTCTCTTGTCCATTGGAAAAGTATATCCTCATCCTCTTTCACAACATCAAAATATAAAGTAAAAAGATCATTTTCGTAGGAAATTAACCCTTTTGAACTGCCGCTCCATTTGGTCATTGGCATGCTAGCAATCAATCTGCTGACGCCTTTTTCATCATAATCCCAAAGTTTCATTGCACCTTTATCGGAGAAATCAATCCGTTTCCTGTGTTCTTTTTCCATTAAATATTGATGAAAAAATGGAGCAACTTCTACGGATGAAATCGGATTATACCAATTTGACGGTCCACGTTGCAGCATCGCCAATAAAACAACCATTTTATAGCTTTTTGACATAGTTGTTTTTTCTGCCTCAACGAGCCAGTTTTCATATCGGCGAAAAACCTCGACTTCCCGCTCCGATAATTCCTGAGCCCAATCCAGGAATCCGACATAAGAATGGAATTCCTGTTTATATTGATAGGAGTCGGAGGAACCCTGCAAATGAAGCTCTAAGTAAGTTGGTCTTCTCCCAATATTTCTCTTTAACGCGAAATAATCACTATATAGGCCCTCTCTTCTCGGCTGCCTTTTCCGCTTCATCTCGTTAAGCAGATTGATAACTTGAACATCCAGGTCCATCTCACAAAACTCAGGCAATTGGGGTTGGATGTTCCGTGCTTTTCCCTCAGTCGGCTGGGTATCAAATAGACTTAATTTCAGATCGGCATTTCGATAGTTTCCTATTAAGTCAACTATTACGCATGTTTCTTTACCTTCTTTCAACCGCAGGCCACGGCCAATTTGCTGGGTAAACACGGTCAGAGATTCTGTCGGCCTAACAAATAATAAAGTATCTATAGAAGGTATATCAACACCCTCATTAAAAAGATCTACAGTAAAAATAATATCAATTACACCATCAGATAGCTGTTGAATCGCCTTTTTTCTACCAATTTCAACCTGCTGGGAATGCAAGCTGACTGTATGATACCCATGCTGATTAAAATAACGGGAAAGGAAGTTTGCCTGTTTAATAGATGAACAAAATGCCAATGTTCTAGTCTGCTTTTTCTCTTCCCAGGCGCGAAGAATCTTCTCCGCCAATTCAAAACTTAACTGTGCTTGGAGCAACTCTTCCTCATCGTATCGGTTACCCAGCCAAGTAATTTGTGTATAGTCGGTATCATCATATACCCCGTAATACTTAAATGGCGATAACCAATTACGTTGAATTGCTTCCAAGAAATCCAGACGGTACGCCACGTTTCCATCACAAATGGCATATACATCCTTATTGTCATTTCGGTCTGGGGTGGCTGTTATTCCCAGTAAGAACTGTGGTCTAAAATAGTCAAGCACCCGCTTATAAGAAGCGGCAGCGGCATGGTGGAACTCATCCACTATTATCAGGTCAAATTCATCCGGTACAAACTGCTCCAAATGTGTTTTCATACTTAAAGTAAAAATTGAGGCAAATATCGCGTCTGCATCACTTTCTTTTATTTTCCCGTTATATATTCCAAACCGTTTGTTTGGCATGATATTGACAAACGATTCTTTCGCTTGAAAAAGGATTTCTTCCCGGTGGGCGATGAATAGGATTTTCTTGAAGCTTTTTGCAAAAAAGCCCGCCAAATATGTTTTGCCAAGGCCTGTCGCCATTACGACAAGAGCTTTATTATATTCCTCTTCACGGGTTTTATTAAGTTCCTCAAGTGCTTCCAATTGAGCAAACCGGGGTTGAATTTCACCGTATTGGACAGGTGTTTCAATAATCATTTCAGGTTGCTTTGGAACTTCTCTTTTTGAAGGCAGCATTAAATCCATTTCTTCGAGCTCGGACCATTTTTGATGCAGATTAGGATGTTTACGATGATACTCGTTGAAATTCCGCCTATATTCTTCCAATGTTTCCCGGTTTAAAGGCACAGTTTGATCCGCGAAAAAAATAGAAAGAAATCCAGACTGCGCGTGATCAAATACGTCCTTTTCATCACTGACCATCAAATTCCATTCCACACCATGTTTCAGTGCGGAAGTAGAAAGATTGGACGATCCAACAAACAGATAGTCATGCACATTGGATTTAAACAGGTAAGCCTTCGGATGAAACGAAACCCCATTAGTTTGCCAAATACGAATGTCCAATCCTGCAATCGTTAACAACTCTTCCAGGGCAGCCGGCTGGGTAATGAATAAATAGTCCCCGGTACAAATTTTAATATCGGCACCATTTTTAGTCGCTTGTATTAGCGATTCCTTTAAAAAATTGACCCCTGATTTCATCACAAATGAGGTTAAAATACATATCGCGGAAGCCTCTTCCAGCTTCTTGACCAAATGGTCTCCCAGTTCCCTGGTTATCAATTGGACCTTACTCATCTTTAACCTCAATCAAGAAGATTTTTTCTTTAAAGCCTCCCCGCTTTTCCGCTTTTTGTTTGCGGACTTCCTCTACAGTTTCAAAAGATGCTCCATGGCATTCGGCAAGGGCATGGATGATTTCCAATAGATCTGCTAGTTCTTCGATCGCATCCTTGTCGTTTTGAGTATTTACATATTCATTCAGTTCCTCGAAGCTTTTCTTTTTTAGTTCTTTTATGTATTCTTCGGTTTCTAGAATTCTTGTAGAAAATTTCTTTCCATCTTCCTCAATTACTTCAGGGATACGGTCACGAACTAATTTGTTGTATATTGGCATAGGATTAGCTCCCTACATTAGATTAATTTGATATGTTCAAAGATCACTTTTTATTTTGTCGCAAAAGGAAACTTATCTTTGCTAGCGTGGATTGCTGCAAGTTGGGCTTCTTTAAAATCCTTAGTTCTCATAACATATTGCTGTCCACAGGTAACAATCCAATCTTTATTCTTTTCATCCCAATTTACATTTCTAATACCTGATAAACTATTTTTATTTGCTCCTTTTCTATTTTGTTGGTTTGCCGATAGGGTAACATTACGTAGATTTCTCTTTGGATTATCTAAAGTAGTATGTTAATGTGATCAACTACTCTGTCCTCCGGACAATCATTAACCACTCGATGAAGATATACCCTTTTCCGTTCTCCATTCTTATTAACTATTGTGTTTACAATATATGGTTCTCCGATCCCCTGCGCATAATGCCAAGTATAGCCTATCATTTTTACCTTTTCTAGATCATCCGTATCAATCAGTGTTACAACATATCTATTTTCATTTCGGACTTTAACAAATATATAAGCTATATCTTGATCCACATAATAATCATTGGTCATTTCATTTGCGTAGTATCTAATGTTTTCCATCCTAAAATCGAGGCGGTCATTGTTTGCAAAATATGCTGTTTTCTCACCATCATTGTTCAACAAGTAATTTCTAAGAGAAATTTTTCTTGAAGATTTTCCTTCGTAAATTTTGGTATAAATAATATAATCATTAATATCCTTTTTTTTATCAGCTACCCATGTGTAATGTCTGTATCTATTTTTATTTTTAAGTCATCTTCATGTCTCCTGTTAATATATAAATAGCCAATATTGTTCTCAATGGTTATTTTGTTGGCTTTTAACGGCTTTTCAAAAGTTAAATTTTCTCTTTTATGGTTCAGTGTACTACCGTCTTTAAAGTAGATTGGAGACTTTGGAAAATCTAAAATCCATTTAGCTAATGTTGTTTGTTTTTTTTCTCCTTCAACCCTATAGGTTCCTCTTACTTCCATTCTGTTTTTTAAACTTTGAAGTCTCCAAGTATTTGGAAATTGTTTTATTAAATTTAAATCCATTAAATCAATTACCGCTTCATTAGTAATATTTCCTTTTTGGTCCTGAAGATATAAAACAACTTCTGATTTACGTATTTTATATTGGTTTTTCATTTTTCCCCTCACCAAAAAACTATTCAATCATTCTAAGTATTACCTTAAATACCTTTGAAGGCTGGCTCTCTAAATCCTTTAAATCCATAATTTCACTTAAGGATGAATTTTCAATGACAAGTGTTTTATCGACATGATTTATATGAATATCAATATTCCTTAAATTTAGATACGTAATATTACTTGCATTATCAAGTTCATTTTCATCCAGATGAACCTTAATGTGGTTTGAAATTCGCCTCATCATTCTCCATAAAGTTACTTCTTCATTTGATTTCATAAAAAGTTCAGGGAGTTCATTAGAGTACTTTAACGTATTTAATGTTGTTAATACATAAACACTTATTCCATACTGGACCGGCCGGATAACCTGTCCCAATGTTTCCCAAGGCTTTAACTTAAAGAAAGCATAATCTTGATCCTTTATTGTGGGTATAAATTGAATTTCTGTACCCTTTACAATTTGCACCTCTTCAACCTGGCTATAAAAGTATACACCGTTCAATTCCTTTGAAATATCTTTTGATAAATACAAGGCGATGTATTTTGCTTCTTGCCAACCTTTTTTTAAATTTCTCACAGGCAATATAAAGAATTTTTCATTTTTAAAGGCGCGATACTCCACTTGATTATTAACGTTTACAACCATTACCTTGTCATCTAATGAAGAAATCCAATCCTCTTTTGTACCTTTAGGTAAAATTCCTTCCTTTTGAATTTCTTCAGGGCTTTTTTCGATTAGGTTTTCAATAAATTGTTCAACCATTCTTGTAGTATTGGGCAAGAATGGCAGTCCCCCAATATTCACTTCATTTATACTTTTATAAAAAGAATGGTCTTCATAGTCCTTTTCATTAAACCCTGGAAATAATACATAGGCTCCAAATGCTTCTCTCTCATAAGGCCCCCCATGTTTAACCACTAATGCATCACGGTACCTATGCATTGTATTTATATCTTCTTCTAGTGGTACAGGTATTTTAAAATCATTGCTGCTATCGGCAAAATTCATCCTATATTTTGCATCAAAGATATATTTATAAGAAAAACTCTTTCCTTTTTTCTCAATACTTAAAATTGTGTCTGGCTTTTGAGACACTGTTGGCAACTTTTGAACAGACCTTTGAAAATGAAGAATAATTTTTTCAGACGTAATTGGATGCTCGAATGACCATGATGCTGACCTTGTTTTGTCTAAATTGACAAACAAACCATCACGATTGACTTTAATGATATTATTGGAAATAGAAATATATTTGCGAGAAAGTATTTGCCCAAGCTTTATAAATGTCCAATATTCATATAACACAGCTACATCCTTTACAGACATTTTATAAAAGCTGCTATTCAAGTTAAGCCCTCTAGATACAATCAAATAAATTTGATAAGCGTCTCTATATCCTGGTGCCATTTGTATGACTAGGCTCATTACAGATCGATCCAAGTTACCAATATTACGCCAAAAAACCGTTTGCATTTTTTGCTTTAATTGATTTCTCATCTCGGTTATTTTTGATACTAGCCATTCATTTTGTTGAATTTCATAATAATCACTAGTTTTAGTCAATTTCTTGTGCAAATCATCAAGCTTATTAATAAGCCGCTTTATCATCCATTTCACAAATTTATTTTCTAATGTATCATAGGTCAAACTTTTCTTTATACTCATTCCGTGAGAGGGCATTACATTCTTGTGATTTATTGTGATTCCATTTTTAACTTCAAGAAACAGGTGTGGTCTTTTTCTTAAATAATTTCGTCCAAATGTATCAACACGACGAATTTGATCTCCCCTTGATTTTTGGTATGTTGTGGTTAATACATGATAGGGTTGTATCTCTATTCGTTTTATGGCTTTCATAAATCTTGTGAAATGCACATCTAATAGACGATAAAACTCCGCCCAGGAAGGATATTTGCTCGTAGTACTCGAAGCTTGCATGTATGTTTTCTTTATAAAATGAAAAGCCAAATTATAAATTTCTTTATTCACTTCATCTAATAGCTGTTTATAGTCCTCTTTGTAATCTAGTTTTGAAGGAAAAACCTCAAGAGTAACTTTTAACAACAATTGGTCTTCATCGAATATTTCAAATGTTGAGTAACCAATCTCATTTAGAAAATGAAGGTTACCGATCATTAACTTGTTTAAACCGCTTCCGACCATACCTACCGACTTTCTCATGAGTTGATTTTCATGATTAAAGCTAAGGTTTCTTCCCTTCTTTGAAGTTACTACCAGTTGATAAACACCATTTTCAAAGAAAATTGGACGAAATTCTTGATTGTCATATAGTGCAAGATCTCCCTGATTTACATCGAATACTAAAATTCTTTCAACATTACTCCCTTCATCAACAGAAAAATGCATTCTATCCTCAATTTTCATTTTACGATATGCTTTTAAGTTGCTATATTGTTCATGAAAAGGTTTTCCTTTTATATATAAAATTAATTCAGAGGTCTCAATAACGACAAGCTCAACATCTTCAACCCCCGAGCCAGAAAGAAGTGAACTCACCTTCATTATACCTCCTTATCATGTCAATCAATTTCATTGCACTCTTGGTGTATTTCGCCTCTTTTATCTCATTTTCTAGTCCTTCAATATTGTCGTCATTAATATTAATTCCGGTACAGAATGTGTAAAGTTCCTTTAATGCATTAAATACACGGTTGTCACTACCCGAGATTCGCGGTAATATCTTTTGTAAAATTTGATAATCAAATGCCTCATAAAAGCTCATTAATTCACTTTTTTGGTTATAAATCATATAGAAACAAATTTCATCACGTACACGGTATCCGACGTGAGCGCCAATTTTTTCAAGAATGGTATTAATCTTGATTAACTCATTTGAAACATTACGGATTAATTCAGGATTTTCTTGATATGCATCTTTTAAATGCAAAAAGTTCCCCATAATTTGTGAGTTGATAATATTAATTGATTCCATTTTCACATTATTCTCTAAAAAGGAGAAATTATTTAAGTCCACACGATTAAACTCTATTGTATTTGCTCGATCTAATACCTTTTTACTAAAAGGAAAAGTGGTTTCATCCATGTTTACCGTTCCTATAATATAGAAATTGCTTGGTACTCCAAGCTTTTCACCAATTATTTCTTCCGGTAATACCGAATGAGAAACAATTTTTCCATTTTGCCATTCGCGGCTTTCTATTACACTTAAAAAATCGCTAAAGTAATGTTCAACTCTTGCTAAATTCATTTCATCTAGTAATACAAAATACGGTTTGTCAGGATTTTCATGTGCATTTTTTAATACTTTTGTTAAAGGACCAGGTACAAAATCTCCTTTAATATCCCGATATCCAAGAAGGTCTGAACCGTCACTCCAGTCAGGACGCACAGGGATAAGTGTAAATTGCCCATTTTCCTTGTTAGCCCCTAAACTTTCTGCAAACCATTTCACCAGCATTGTTTTTCCAGTTCCAGAGATGCCTGAAATAATTACGAATGGTTTTGACCTTAGTGATAAATATAAATTTGAAATTTCCACTTTCTCATAATAGAACCCTTTGTTGGCTATGTATTTATTAACATGGACAATAATTTCATTTACCGTCCAATTTTTCACATGAATAATATCATAATTATCTTCTTTAATTTTGGAATCAAAGTCAGCCATTGATAACAATTTTTCCATGCATACATATTTAATTGGATTCCCTAAACCTTTATGAACTTCACTAACATCCAATCCTAAAATTCTTTTTCTAATTGATTGATCCGCAATTCTTCCTTTCAAAATAAAGCGCCCAGTATTTTCTGGTTTATGATCTTTTTCGTATCCTACAAGTTCGTAAATCTCTTTAATTTTGTTATTAAAAACACTGCAGTAATATTTGTATTCCCCTGATTGTAATCTGTTTTCCCCTACTTTCCAACTTATGCTTGTCGCTCGATATAGCTCTTCAGCTGTCATTCCTTCCCTATATGAATGCCCGATCTTAATTAAAATCGTATCTAAATTATCCATTTATTTATATCACCTCAGTTATATCTCATTACATTAATAAAGTAATTGTTTAATACCATCAACCTCAAAGCCAGAAAGAAGTAAACTCACCTTCATTATATTTCCTAATCATTTCTCCAAGTTTCTTAGCACTTCTCACATACTTGGCTCCATCTACTTCCCTTAATACCTCTTCGATATTCTCATCACTAATATTATTACCTGTACAAAATGTATAAAGTTCTTGTAATACATTAAAAACACGATAATCACTACCAGAAATACGCGGTAGAATCTTTTGAAAGATTTGATTATCAAAAGCGTTGTTAAATTTCAATAATTTCTCTTTATTATTATAAATTATATAAAAACAAATTTCGTCCCGAACACGGTACCCAACATGAGCACCTATACGTTCAAGGATATTATTGATCTTCATTAACTCATTAGAAATATAACGAATTAAATCTGAATTTTCTTGAAAGGCATCTTTTAAATGTAAGAAACCACCCATAATATTGGAGTTGTTTATACTTATATTTTCAACAACACTTGTATTTTCTAAAAAAGAAAAATTATCTAAAACTACTCGATTAAATTCTATGGTATTGGCTCTATCAAGAACCTTTTTACTAAAAGGAAAAGTCGTTTCATCCATATTTACTGTACCAATAATATAAACATTATCCGGTACTCCAACCTTTTCACCCATTAATTCCTCAGGTAAAACTTTGTGTGTTACGAGTTTTCCATCTCGCCATTCACGGCTTTCCATTACACTCAAAAAATCACTAAAGTAATATTCAACACGTGCTAAATTCATTTCATCTAACAAGATAAAATAAGGCTTATTTGAATTATCTGCAGCCCGCTTTAAGGTTACCGTTACAGGCCCTAGTATAAACTCACCTTTTATATCCCGATAACCAAGAAGGTCTGAACCGTCACTCCAATCCGGGCGTACTGGTATCAATGTAAATTGTCCATTTTCTTTCGTAGCACCCAAACTTTCTGCAAACCACTTTATCATCATTGTTTTACCCGTCCCAGAAATTCCTGACAATATAACAAACGGTTTTGTTTTTAGAGATAAAAACAAATTGATAACTTCTTCCTTTTCATAATAGAAACCTTTAGTTTTTATGTAATTGTAAATATGATCAACCATTTCCTTATCTGAAAGTCTAACTAGTTTTTTCGATTCATTTGTAATCAAACTTAACCGATATTTATAAGGTTCTTCCGTTCTGTAAAACTCAATAAACTCAGCTATTTCATCCGGGATTTTGCTTTTAGGATTCTTTGTAAAATATTCATAGCTAGAATGAAAAGCCTCTTTAACCAAATCCTTCAGGTCTTTACCGAACGTTATCAATAAAGTATCAGATTCAACTTTCCTGTCAGCATTTCTTAAAAATGCCTTATATTTTTTACCGTTGATTACTAAACTTACCTCTTCTCTTTTTCCTCTATTAATAACAGCTCCTGCGTTAGCTTCATAAAAGTTATGATGAAAGTCAAGTGGTATTACTGTTTCTCCATGCTCCACAATAGACCAATCGACCTTTTTCCGCCCAATTAGACCAGGAATATTATCTTTAGACCAACTTGCAACCTCTTGAATCATTATAAAAACAGCCCCCAGTGATACTGATATTGATAATTCTCCTCTTTAAACCAATAAAAGAACAGGTATAAGAAAAAAGTCTATTTTTGTCATTTAGTATATCTATATTTTAGAATAACCTTTTAAAAAAATATATCCATTTTCAGGTATAAGTTATAAAAATTGATTAGTTGTAAAAACCGAATGCCGTTATACTAATAGGGTAAATCAAACACTAACTCGTTGAATTTTAGCTTTATTAACAACATGAAAAACTAAATAAGAAGTATTACTATTGAATCCTGTTCCTTACAGAGAGCCCTACTCACTTTATAAATTAGGGCTATTTCCCATTTATTCTCCTTGTTTGCATTTATTCTTTTTTCTGTTTGACGGGCATTTTACCGTGAAATACAATGATAGTAATATATTCTTAGTTTTAGGGAAGACAGGTGAAGAGTTTGTACGAATTAAAGCTGCGCAAGATAGTGAGGCAAGTGAAAAACGGTAATCCGGAAAAACGTTACGAAGCCCTTGGACAGCTATTGGAGCTCAAGCAGCAGGACGGCTACGAGGTTCAGATTGACGTTCTTAAGGATATGATTAAAGCGGCTGCCGGCAAATTTCCTCAGCCTGTCGATCATTGGGACAATCCTTCCGTCTATCTTATCGATTTTGTCTGTGATTTTGCCAGACCCGAGGTCATTGAAGGCCTGATCAAGCATTTTGACGGCTTCGACATTCAGGCCAAAGAACGGGCGATTGACTTTCTTTTGCAAACAGAGGACGAAGAAATCTTTTACTTTTTAGAGGAAAAAATCGTTGGGTTAATGAATGCCGAGGATTTTCTGATTCCCTATCGGAAGCTGTCATCCTATCCCATTTTAATCAAGGGAATCCTTGAGTCCACGATTGATAAATTGGAATCCAAACATTATAAATTTATGATCTATGATCTGCTGTTGTCGTTAAACTCTTCCGGACATGTACAAGGGTTCAAAAAGGAGCAGGTGCTCCCCGTCTTGTTACAGGATTATCAGGCTGAGAAGCAGGAATACCTCAAGTTTGATCAAGATTATACAACGAAGTATGTGTACACAGCCTGGAAGGACAGTTATTTGATTGTCCGCAATCGGATGCGGTTGTTTATTAGTTTAATGGATTTTTATTTTTCAAAGGAAACACAGTGCGAGCTTCTGGAAGCTCAGGAGTTTCGCGATCCTTTCCTGAAAGCGGAAGCATTGCTGATTTCGATTGGCAAGAATCTGCATTATGATAACAGTACTCTGTTGGAATGTGCTAAAAATATTGAAACGGCGGAAATGGTGTACTGGGAACTGAAGGATAAAAATTTGGAGCACCTCTACCCGATTACGGAGGGAAAGCAGCAGCATTTGGCACGGACCCGGCTGTTCTCGACGATTATTCACTTGCCTGAGGATGAGGACGGAATGGCTCACTATCCTGAGGACATCCAGGTCGTTGATCAGGTCGAGACAGAAAACACCTACGGTCAGCCAGTGCGCTATTACTTGATGAGCTTCCGTGAGCAAGATCGAGTGTATGTCGGCTGGGCCGGCGGCTATGCGTTGGAGGATAGCGATGATACCGCCGTGATGTGGGATGGCACGTATACAGAGTTTGTTGACCTGGATTCAGCTTCGAATGAGGACCATAAGCAGCAATTTTTCAACTATCGCTCGGAAGCAATGCAGGAGATGGAAAAGAGTGTTTATTACGAGAGCTCGCCAAGACTCAGCAGAGGCGCCTGGTTCTTTATCGCCCTGCTGATTACCCATTGGGTCAGGGTCCTGCTTTCCGGGTTTGAAGCGCCGCTATGGCCGTCGTTGTTGTTCACTGCGATTGGCGGAGCTGCCTGTTTTTACGAGTTTACTAGAAATAAGCAACGCAAAGTCCTGATTATCGGCCGCCAGTTGGTGAAGCAGGACGGGGCCAAGCAGTTTACCATTGGCATGGATGAAATCAAAAAGGTCGAATACAACCGGAAGCATGTCCTAGTGTATAACAAGAAAAACGAACTGGCTTTCAAAATCCCGCTTCGTTGGGTACAGTACGAATTGTTTTACCATCAGTTGAAGGATCACACCGGCCATTTGAAGAATCGGCCGTTTATACAGGGGTAGGAATATAACAGAAAACGGGTAGTGCGAGGCACCACCCGTTTTCTGTTATATTTGAACCAATTCTAAGTTTCCTAAATCAATTATGAATTTGCCGCCTATCAAAATATCAAGTCCAATTAGCCCGTTGATATCCCAATCATTCATATCTCCAAAGTCTAGTTTTATATCCTTAATTTCAAAATCCCCTAGTTTAATAGAACCAACAGCTTTTCTGAAGGAGTACTCCTCCCCACCAATTCCAAAAGCACTAACTAATTGATCACCATTTTCAAAACGAATACCAAGATCATCAACAATATCAGATGAAATTATGGTATGTGCAGCACCAGTATCTATGATTAACTTATCAATAACTTTAGTTTGTCCATTATAACAGATGGTTATTTGAGATTCTAGCAATTGGTTAATTAATTCTAGTTTCATAATCTTAAACCTCTAAAGCCAGTTGGGTTCCTTATTTCAATTTCTATTTTTTCTGATCCAGTATGGAAAACAATTGTATCCCCTTTAGATTTAAGCAATTCTTTAGTTGCTACTTTCGGATCTTTAATGGTATTAATTAACGCAACATCCGTGACAATCTTTTTATTTCCTTCGTAATGATAGTCAAGAATATTAAGTTTCACATATTGGTCCGGGCAGATTTCTCGAACTTCCTCCCACTTCACAACATTCCCCTCCATTTCTTAGATTTTATTCGATCATTTATAGTTTTCTACTTTCAGTATACTTCATTTTTTTATAAAGTTCCTAAAATGGCAAGAAAAACAAACTTGCATTCAAAATCCCGTTCCGCTGGGTGCAGTACGATTTGTTTTACCATCATTTGAAGGATCACACCGGCCATTTGAAGAATCGGCCGTTTATACAGGGGTAGGTATGGGGGTGGTACAGTGGGTGCCACCCTTTTTTCTTTTATTTCATTTTTTCAATCGGAACGTCAAATACATTCCATAAAAATAGAGTAAAAAGCACCGACAAAAACCAAGCCAATAGAGGGTTTTTGTGGTGAATTTTGAGCATTGAGAACATGACCACCAGAAACAAAAAGGACCACCACATGTTCCAACCATGATGATGATGAATCAAGTCCAAATAATTTCGATTGATGTATTCCACAATCCAGTAAATAAATATCCATAATGACATCCAAACTATTTGCTTCCATTTTTCATCTGGGAAACGGCCAAGATAGATCAAGACTGTCGCAGGATAAGCAATCGCCATAATCATCAGGTTAATAAACGTATGATTTTGCAATAGGTTCTCTGCAAAAAATGTTTCTTTGTATGTCCACATCTTATGATTAAAGAGCAGGAAGTTCTTTAACGCATCAACGCAAATAAAGTACAGGATGGTTGGATAATAATCCCTCCAGCGTTTCCAATCACCCCATTTAATTGCTGCTAATAAGAACAAGGCATTATATATTATGTGCATAATACTAACTCCAAGGTTTTATTTACTACTATCATGCCCTATTTTGGCAATTGATTTAATAACAAATTTTTTGTTTCCCCCTGCCAGTTGCTCTTTTCAATTTACTGCCCGTTATAAACGAAGGATCATCTATCTCTTCTATTAAGTCCGTTTTAATAGACGAGAAGTTGTCATCCAATAAACAATGTATTGTCCCACGCCTAACGCACCTATACTCAATAGCGGAACGAATATATATTTGGAAAATATAAAGCAAATGAACGCCGCGATAGGAATTGCAAGACTGTAATAAATATAGACATTACGGCAAGCCTTAAAAGTTACCCATTGTTGGCCTTCATCCATTTCTCGAAACTCATACGGAATAAAACCCGATAATTTGATACTGCCTTTGGGATCTTTGTTGTTTTGCCGTTTTATAAGGATCGTCCAAATCAAGGCGAAAATAAAAGCAGTCCATGAACATATTCTCCCCAATAAAGGCTGTGTGTTCAGTTGTAGTACCAAAGAGGCTATGATAAAAATCAGTAAAATGATAGGAAAAATCGGCGAACGTAAAATCGTTTTTAACATAAAAATCAATCCTCCTCTTTCAAAAAGAAAACTTCCTCTACGGTCACATGAAATGTCTTCGCGATTTTTAATGCCAATGTAACCGAAGGGGAATAGTCCCCTTTTTCAATTAAACCAATTGTTTGTCTAGTAACTCCAATCGCATCAGCTAAATCCTGTTGAGTCCATCTAAAACGAGCACGCAATTCTCTAACTTTATTTTCCAGCATGTAATTTCCCTTCTCACACTATTTACTAAAATTGTAAATCATGTATTACAAAATGTAAACTATCCTTTGCATTTTGCAATAAATAATTGCCTTGTTGACATGAAATACTTTCATTAAACAACTAAAAATTACAGTAAGAACAATTCTGGACTCTTTAACTTTTCATATTTAATGGGTATTGAAATAAAGAAAAAAAGCGAGTGTCAATTCACCCGCTAATGATAAAACAGCATTTAAAGAATTACTCCTGAAAAATCCCCTTTTAACACTTCTTTCTCATGCTGATTTTTGCCGATAAAGGTCGCCGTAATCGCCGTTCTATTATTGTCCTGCCTCTCATATTTTTCAATTTTAACTTCACATACAATTGTATCACCCGTAAATACAGGTCTTAAAAACTCAAGCTTGCATCAGCTCATAGAGCTTACGGGCGGTGTTGACATTTCTTACCGTAATTTGTTTGTATATCTTTGATCCAATGATCTTTGACATGCCGCTTTTGGTTACATTTTTCCTGTCAACCGACCAAAGGATCGCGCCAGGGACATATTTCACCGTCTCGATGTTTGGTTTGATGGCCAAATTCTCAAGGACGGATTCATCATCAATTTCTTCCCATAAAAACAGGACATCACTCTTTATGTCATTGTCATTTTTCCATGTATCTGGAATAGCATTTATGATTTTACTGACATCTTCGAAACTCCGAACGACTACTTTAATTTGTAATCCGAAATCCTTATGTATCGCTTCTTCCAAAATCCGTGATAGTTCAGTTTTTGAAAGACCATTGTTTGAAAAAATAATATTGCCTGTATTGATGTAGTTCACCACATCATTCATCCCGGCTTGTTCAAATGTTTGTTTCAGCAATTTCATGTCAACTTTATTTTTTCCACCGACATTAATCCCCCGTAGGAGCGCGATATAAACCATAATCCTACTCCTCCCTCTCCTTTTCCATATAAATCCATTATATTCTAAGTGACTATACTTTTCATCTACCTATATAACCGATAAAAAACATACAGCTTACGCTTTTATGCCATAAGAAAAAGGCTGCTCTTTTTGCAGCCAGATTTTTAAAGTAGTATTCAACCGCCACTATATTCTAAGACCACCGACCATACTTCTCTTCATTCCCTACATATTATATAGGGTTAATAAAATTTCCATATTAAGGAGTGATAATAGATTGTCTTTAGACAAATTTGTTGATGCGTTACCATTACCAAGTGTTATAAAAGCCAAGGGGAAACACAATGGAATCCCCTACCACGAGGTAGCAATGAAGCAAGTTCAACAAAAATTGCACCGTGATTTACCGCCCACTACCGTTTGGGGGTATAACGGTTTGTATCCTGGTCCGACATTTGAGGTTCGAAGGAATCATCCGATTCTGGTTAAATGGGAAAACCATTTGCCCTTTGAACACCTCCTGCCCGTTGACCGTACGGTTCATGGCGCAGAACCTGACCAGCCTTCGGTCAGAACCGTTGTCCATTTGCACGGGGGACGGGTACGACCGGAAAATGACGGATATCCAGAAGCATGGTTTACGAAAAATTTTAAAAATACAGGGCCTAAATTTTTGCATGAGGTTTATTATTATCCCAATTGCCAGCGCCCAACCACATTCTGGTACCATGACCATGCGGTTGGCATCACTCGATTAAATGTGTATGCAGGGCTTGCCGGGTTTTATCTTATTAGAGATGAAGCCGAAGAGATGTTGAATCTTCCTAGGGGGAAATATGAGATTCCGTTGGTTATCCAAGATCGCTCGTTCTATCTTAGCGGGGATCGGCAGGGTGAATTATTCTATCCGCCTCTACCTGAACAGCCTCCTCCGCCGCCGCCACCAAATCCATCGGTTGTGCCGGAGTTTTTCGGGGATACTGCATTGGTGAATGGAAAAGTATGGCCTTTTCTGGAAGTGGAGCCGCGAAAATATCGTTTCCGCCTCCTGAATGGTTCTAATTCCCGTTTTTATCGTTTACGGTTAAGCTCCGGGCAAGACTTTGTCCAAATCGGGACGGACGGAGGATTTCTTGAGTCGCCCGTTGTCGTATTAAATCGGGATGGACTGCTGCTTGCTCCAGGGGAACGGGCGGATGTGATTGTCGATTTTTCAAACCATGCCGGCCAGCAGATCATTCTGACAAATGACGCACCTACCCCCTTCCCTACAGGCAGCCCGGACGCCCCGGCCCTTCCGGAAATTATGCAATTTCTCGTTCGCGAAAAAGTCTCCAAGCCGGACAAAAGTGAAATTCCATCGACACTTAGTTGCATAGAAAGGCTGGATCCGAATAACGTCCCGGTCAGACAGAACTTCCTATTGGAAAGAACGGATGAATTTCACCGTTTAAAACTTCTCCTCAATGATATGGAATGGGACGAATTGCCGATAACGGAAACCCCATACAATGGCACTGTTGAGGTTTGGGAACTTTACAATCTAACAGCCGACACCCATCCGATTCACTTGCACCTTGTGCAATTTCAGATTCTCAATCGGGCACCGATCACCGTCGATGAAAATGGAAATGTCATCGATGTGGGAACGCCAGTCGATCCCGATCCCAATGAAAGAGGTTGGAAGGATATCGTTAGGGCAAATCCCGCAGAGGTCACTCGCATTATTGCACGCTTTGGGCCATTTACGGGGATTTACCCATGGCACTGCCATATCCTTGAGCATGAAGATCATGAAATGATGAGACCCTATGAAGTTCTCGATAATCCAAATTTTGACCCAACTCAGGTCATCCAAGGGCAATGCCCTGATGACTCCTTTACGCAGTGTTTTGACTGTCTTCCTGATTGCTGGGATGATTCATTTCATGACGAGAGCTCTGATGAAAGTAGTGACTAACGATAAAAATTAGACCGTCCATATTGTGGGCGGTCTTTTCAAATAGTTCGGAAAATAATATTGATTTAGTACAATTTGAGGTGTAAAATTACACTAACCAACAATATATTTTAGTAGTCCAAAATATAGCCAGCAGACAACTGAAATGTAGTTTCGAGCCAATGTTATTGATACTAAGGGGCGAAAATATGGGCAAATATAGAATGTCTAAAACGATTGGAATGATTTTAGGGGCAATAATCATAATAGTTACCTTAGGGTACGGGCTCCTATATTTACTAGGTACATCTTTAGGAAAAGCTCTTGGTTCCCAAATAGAGACAACATCTAGAGAAAAATTTACTTTAATAATTTTATTTAGCATAGGCTTAAGTGGTGTTTTAACAGGAGCCGGTTCTTATGGTATCAAATTTAAAGGATGGAGATATTTTTACATTGGGTTTTGTATGTTAATTGGTGTCGCACTTTTATTGACTTTTTTTATTTCGAGAGGAGCCTTAGGAACAACGTTTGAATTTCTTATTCTGTGTTTAAGTATCTTGTATTTTTTATTAGGTTATTTGGTAAAAAAGGAAAAATGAAGTTCAATAAGTCATTTTAAAAAAATACTTACGATTCAAAGGACTCGACAATAGGCGAAATCATTGGTAACGTGTTTTATGAACACTCAATAAAACCTATGATTATAAAAAAACCACCTTTTTTATGTATGTGTGTACATAAAGGTGGTTTTGGTTAGTAGGTTTATTTCATTTTAACTGGGGTAACTACTGCATAGGTGCTTTCTGCCGGGTCGGTTACATTCCATTCAATAATCTTGATTGTACCTTCCCCGCTCGTATCTTTTCTTACAATCGTTACTTGGTCTTTGCTCATCCTCTGTCATCCTTCCCTCTGTATAATCCACACAGAAGCTAATATATGTCGGAATCAAAAAAATGTGCATGATTTTTTGGAACTAGCAAATATTTAATTATTGGAAATTATCTGATTTAAAAGTCCTGTATAAGCATCCTTCTCAGGAATAGTCCCCAAATCAAAACTGAAACAAATAAGTGGAAAGCTCTTCAAAGTTTTCGCTTTGTTTAGCCTGTCCGTTTTTTGCAATATAATAATTTATGTCGCTGTACCGATGCAATATCGTGTAAGTCATCAGCTTTTTCCGCAATGATTCGTTCAACTCTTCATAACCGTAGCTTTTTAAAAATGATGAAATCAGTTCGCTGTCCCCATTGAACATAAACAGGATTGGCCCCAGCAAATCATAATCCCCATCACCCAAAAAGCAATCGGCAAAATCGATGACACCTGTTAAGGTCCACTTTCCATCTTCCTTATTAAATAGCAAATTAAACGGCGTATACTCCCCCGTCAACAGCTTCAAGTCAGGGGTGTAATCGATGTACGATTCGTCGACATAGGTTTCCAGTGATTCCAGCAAAACAGGTGGCAAATCGGCCTGCTTTTCCTTCACACCCCGAAACTGACCACGGATAAACTCCTGCCAATTCACGTTTATTTTTGAAAAATCGCCTGGAGGAACTCTATGAAACTCGCTAATTACCTTTCCTAAAGCCACACTGAATGCCTGCTTTTCATCCGTTGTGAGATCATCCCACAAATCGATCAATAGCGTGCCTTTTAATTCCGTCATGATGAGATAATTCCAGCCTTCAATATTTCCCACTGATATAATTTTTGGCGTTTCAACAGATGTGATCTGGCCAGCGATTGCCCGGAGCACCTCCACTTCCCGGTCAAATTGGTCGTTGAAATAACTGGGAAATAGCTTGATTACCAGTTCATGGTTTAGGCTGTAAACGATATTGGACCCGTAAGAAAATCGGGACAGCTTTCCTTCAGGCAGGTTTTCTTTACGGATAATGTCCGCTATTTTTCGGTCCCAAAAGGCGGTGTCCTCTACTATAGTTTTGTACTGATCATAGGTTAATTCTGATAAACGCATGATTGGAACTCCTTTAGAGTACTTTTTCAAAACAAATATATTCCTGGTGCCCTTCCGGTTTTGAGTCAAAAAAGACACTGCCGCGCTTCTGATAGCCAAGCTTTTCGTATAAATGTGTCGCTTTCGCATTTCCCGAAAAGGCATCTAATCGGATACTTTTATACCCTTGTTCCACCGCAAAGTGCTCGCAAAGCTTAACAAAATTTGTACCAAGTCCTTTATCTTGCACTTGCGGATTAATCATTAATGAATGGATGACAAGAGGCCGGCTTCCTGTCCAAGGGATGGGTGCCCACTCCTCGGATTGCCAGTCATTAAGGACAACATGGCCAATCATTTTCTCTTTTTCCAAGAGTACCAATAAAACCTGATCTTCGATACATTCCTGGAAATATTCTTTGTTTGGGTAGTGGTCATCCCACTGTAGAACCCCATTTTCGAGGAGGTGATCCCGGCAGTTTAAATAAATCTCATTCACTTGCTCTAGCATGTCTTCGGATGCTTTGATCAATTGAAGTGTAGTTTGCATTATTGATTCTCCTAGATTCATAATATCCTATTTTTGTCATGAGAATTTTATTATACCTAAATTTTTAGAAAAAACAAAAAAGCTGCCCTAGATAGCAGCTCGTTACTTATTTTACATGTAGTTATATACTTATTCCGCAGCCATTGCAGCCGCTTTTGTCGGATGAACTGTTCCAAAAGGGTGATTTGGCGGAGCGTAAATCGAGTATAGCTTTAATGGAACATTCCCCGTATTGGTTACATTGTGCCATGTTCCAGCAGGAATGATGATCGCAAAGTCATCGGAAACAGGCCTTTGAAAACTTAATGCGTCTTTCCTTTTGCCCATTTGTACAATCCCTTGCCCTTGCTCAATTCGTAAGAACTGGTCAACATGAGGATGGATTTCTAAACCGATGTCTTCGCCAACATTTAAACTCATTAAGGTAACTTGAAAATGTTTCCCGGTCCATAATGCAGTGCGATACGTATTATTTTGCTTGGCAGCCTCATTAATATTTATTACAAGTGGGTTAGGTCCATAGTCCCTTAACGCTGCCGAAGGCCGATAAGGATAATATCCGTCAGCATTACGAAAAGCCCAGTTAATTGGTTGACTGTAATAGTTATACCGTGGACTATTCCCATGATAAGGATATTGATACTGATTAACATTAGGATTATGGTACATTTCCCTCAACTCCCTTCACCTTTTATAAACTATCCTATTCACTTTAAAAAATATTGTACTTAGTACCTTATCCCCGCTTGTTATTGGACGACTATTTTTCCAACCATTCCCTGCTGCAAATGGTACCGGCAAACCAGTTCATATGTACCAGGGTTTTTCGGGGTCACCGTAATGGTTTTTTCTGTTCCCGGTTGGACTTCTGCATCAATACCGAGTTGATCCACTGTGAAGGTATGCTCTTTCTTTCCTCTGTTTTTCAATACCAACGTTGTACTTTTCCCATTGGGAATCGTGATGACTTTCGGATTAAAGTAATTATCGTTCAACTCCACTTCAATCGCATTCGCTGGCGTAAGAGACTGCTTTACGGCGTTGGATTCCGCAAATACATGAAGTAAACCTGGAGTTGTCGCAACCACCATCATTGCCAGTAAAACAAACAATCGAATGAACCACTTTTTCAATTCAATCCCTCCTTTCTTAGGATTATTTTTTTCAAATTGTAGAAATATTATCAACATTATTCTCCAACGTGCTTCAAATAGTAACCAGGAAACTATCGAACACATAGTAGACGCAATTGTAGTTTTAGTCATTATGCAAGAAGTCTAGTGCATTTAACGGAATTTACGCGTTTTAAGCGAATAGAGCGATGCTTTATCGGTGATGTTAATTGGAGGTGATGAAAAAATGAAGGAGAAAATATTGTTCTTGGTGCTGGTTTGTTTTTTGAGCATACCGAATATGGTAGGATCTGCAAAGGAAAGAAATTTTGAACATGAAGTTTCTCGTGTCTTTGAAAAGGCATTGCTTCATAACAACGACCAAAGGCTAAATTCACTGAAAGAACCTCATATCAAACTTCCGGAAATCAGGGAAAAAACACCGATTGGAGGATTGGCCACACTTCCGTCCACGCGAGAAAATTCAGTCCTTTTAATGGGGCATTTTTTCGAGCATGGCCATGCGGAGCGAATGGCGTTTATTTGGGAAATTTCATGGAAAAATTACAAAATATCCGATATTAAGGTACTTTCAGATTTGGCCAATCCCCTCATGAATGAATTGATCGTGACGAAGGAATATCGAGACAAGTTTGATAAAGATCTCCTCGTACCCAGCTATTTTCCGTTTGAAATAACGCATGTGGATGGGAAGGTCCGCAGCGAAGAGGTCTCTTTAGAATATAAGAATATTATGGTGTCGGGTCTACTTGAAATTGTGGCTTCGCCTGAGGGTAGGGTTCCAAAAGGGTATAAGACGGTTGAGCTGAGGGATGGCAAGACTGGCCTAATCGGTAAAGCAGCTAATGGTTACGAATTCGTTTTTTCGCATGAGAAAATGCAATACAACGTGATGCTGAGTGGTACTAAGCTTTCAAAAAAAGAGTTAGTCAAAGTAGTTGAGTCTATGTTTCCGAATAAGGAACCATGGGGCAATTACCAGGATAACTCAAAGAAGAAATTCAAAGATGCCAATGCGTTTTATAAGTCCCTTGACTGGTGGGAATATAAGGAATTTAAGAATGCAAAGCTGAATATTCGTGAACTGATCTCTTATAAGGATATTAATGCTGTTCTTATGCGGGCTGACAAGTATGCACATTTTCGGGTTAGTGGCGGCGGGCGTCACCCAAATCGGCAAGTGTATGTTTTTCTTTCTGTTTCCGAGGAAGGATTGCCAAGAGCGGCGGTTTTTGATGCAGAGACGAAGGAAAAATTTATGGAAATGGGTGATTGGTGAATAGTTTGAGGGCAGCTATTGTTTAGGAGTTGCTTTTCTTTTGGATTAGGTAATAGGATGACGGAAATTATCTTTGTTAAGCTTGATCAACCACATTTTGGCCTCTTTACAAGGGGATATCGTCTTTGATTATCCAGATAATTACAAATCAAAGACAGTTTCGACCCTTCCCTAACGCATTTTGTCTTTGAGAAGACTCATCAAAGACATTTTAACCCCTTTCCAGGGGGATTTTGTCTTTGATTATCCAGAAATTACAAATCAAAGACAGTTTCGACCCTTTCCTAACTCATTTTGTCTTTGAGAAGACTCATCAAAGACATTTTAACCGCTTTTCAGGGGGATTTTGTCTTTAATTATCCAGATAATTACAAATCAAAGACAGTTTCGACCCTTCCCTAACGCATTTTGTCTTTGAGAAGACTCATCAAAGACATTTTAACCCCTTTCCAGGGGGATTTTGTCTTTGATTATCCAGATAATTACAAATCAAAGACAGTTTCGACCCTTCCCTAACACATTTTGTCTTTGAGAAGACTCATCAAAGACATTTTAACCCCTTTCCAGGGGGATTTTGTCTTTGATTATCCAGATAATTACAAATCAAAGACAATTTCGACCCTTCCCTAACGCATTTTGTCTTTGAGAAGACTCATCAAAGACATTTTAACCGCTTTCCGGAGGGATTTTGTCTTTGATTATCCAGATAATTACAAATCAAAGACAGTTTCGACCCTTTCCTAACTCATTTTGTCTTTGAGAAACCTGATCAAAGACATTTTCGCCTTTTTCCGGAGGGATTCTGTCTTTGATTATCCAAATAAATACAAATCAAAAACATTTCCCTCCATACTTCTCTTCCAATGCATCATGAGAAGCTGTCATACCACGCGTTGGAATACATCAAATCTTGATACCCGAAACCAACTTGGTTCTAAACTCGACAAAGTATTGGAGCGTTTCCGGATTTAAAAGGGAACCTTCATTAACAGCCTGTTCAGTTGGAATGCCCATTAGAATTTTCTTAACTGGAACTTCCAGTTTCTTGCCATTTAATGTTTTCGGCAGATCCTTCACGCAATAAATATTATTAGGCACGTGCCTTGGAGAACAGTTTATACGTATAGTTTGGTTAATGCGCGTCACTAAATCGGCTGAAAGTTCTGCTCCATCCCTCAGTACAATAAATAACGGCATGTAGGACTCCTCGGGACTGATGGGAATGTCAACAATTAAACTATCCACCACTTCCGGGATGATTTCCAGGGCACCGTATATTTCACTCGTTCCCATGCGGATGCCCCCGCGATTAATCGTTGCATCGGAACGGCCATAAATCACAGCTGACCCTCTCGAGGTAACTTCGATAAAGTCTCCATGGCGCCAGACATCAGGGTAAACGTTAAAATAGCTGTCGCGATATCTGAGCCCATCCTCATCATTCCAAAAATAAATCGGCATGGATGGCATTGGTTCTGTAATCACAAGTTCCCCGATTTCATCCAGTACCTCTTGACCACCATCATTAAATGCCTTCACAGCGGCTCCCAATGACCGGGCTTGGATTTCACCGGAATGGACAGGCAATGTCGGGCTGCCGCCGACAAACCCAGAACAAATATCCGTTCCCCCGCTGGTCGAATAAAGCCATACATCTTCTTTAACGTCCTCATAAACCCATTGGAATCCACTTTCAGGCAATGGAGAGCCTGTGGAGCCGATACTTCTTAAGTGAGACAGATCGAACTGTTCCTTCGGTTTTACACCAGCCTTCATGCTGGCCATTAAGAAACTCGCACTCGTACCAAAAGTTGTCATTTTCGTGGATTCCGCCAGCTTCCACAAGGTATCATGATTAGGATAGGCTGGATTGCCGTCATACATCACAACCGCAGCTCCGGTCAGCAGTCCGCTGACGGTAATATTCCACATCATCCAGCCCGTTGTCGTGTACCAAAAAAATCGATCACCTTTTTTCAAATCCCCTTGCAGACTGAGAAATTTCAGATGCTCCAGCAGGATTCCTCCTTGACTTTGAACAATTCCTTTCGGCTTTCCGGTTGTTCCCGATGAATACAAGATCCAAAGTGGATGTTGGAAAGGGACAGGTTCAAAAGTGAGAGGTGCATCCTCGTATTCTGCTAAAATATTATCCCAACCAACTGTATTTGGCAGTTCAGACATCACGGACTGCTCTCCCAAATAGGGAACAAGAACAGTGCTCTTTAAGGATGGCAGCTCTGCTTGTAAATTTTTAACTAGTTCAAGCCGGTCATATTTCTTCCCGCCATATTGATAGCCATCGACTGCGATCATGACGGTTGGTTCGATTTGCTTAAACCGGTCAATGACACTTTTGATTCCAAATTCCGGTGCACAGCTCGACCAAACAGCGCCCATGCTGGCACAAGCCAAAAAGGCGGTTAGTGTTTCCGGAATATTAGGAGCATACGCTACTACCCGGTCCCCGCGCTTTACTCCAATCGACTTTAGGTATTGAGCGATGGCGGCCGTATTCTTTTTCAATTCATCCCACGTCAGCTCCTGTTGTTCCCGTAGTTCGGACTGGTGGATGACGGCGGTTTTACCCGGTTCCTCATTTCTGAATATGTGTTCAGCATAGTTCAGCACGGCCCCCGGGAACCATTGAACGTCCGGCATTTTGCTGCCGGACAGCACTTCATCGTATGGTCTATCGGCTTTGATTTCGAAAAAATCCCAGATGGCGGCCCAAAAGTTTTCCACTTCTGTGACCGACCATTCCCATAATTGTTCGTATTGGTCAAATTTCAGCCCTCGATTTTCTTCCAGCCAAGCCATAAATCTTTTGATATTGGACTGATTTTGCATTTCCTGTGAGGGCTCCCAGAGCAATTTCTCTTGCAGCTTTTCTGTCTTCAACCATATCCCCTCCAGATATTTAATTTCCTTAGAAAAACTTGGCTTCGCGCTTCTCAAGGAATGCAGCGATTCCTTCTTTTCCTTCTTGACTGCTCGCTCGCTCAGCAAGCAGCATCGACTCCTTGCCCATTTGCGACTCCAGTGTTTCCTGCAACGAATGAAGAAAAAGCTTCTTCGTTTCTCCATAGGCATTCATTGGTCCCTTTGCCAATGTTTCAGCCAATCCAATAACTGTTTCCATTAATTTGTCATCTGTCACAACCTGATTGACGATTCCCCAGTCATACGCCTCTTCTGCAGTCAACACGCGATTGGTGTACATGAGCTCTAAAGCCCGTCTCATTCCGACAAGGCGCGGCAAAAAGTAACTACCCGAGCCATCCGGGGTTAATCCGATACGATTATAGGCCATGACAAACTTGGCCTTATCTGTTGCGTATACCAAATCACAGGCACACGCCAGGCTCATCCCAGCGCCAGCGGCAACACCATTAACGGCTCCAATGAAAGGTTTGTTCATCCTGGCAAAAAACGAAATAGCTTGATGCAGGTATGCGGTCACCTGTTTCAGATGCGCGCTCATATCCTCCCCATGCGCTGCAAAGCTTTTTAAATCGCCCCCGACGGAAAACTTGTTTCCTGCTCCGGTAATGACTACCGCTCTTACTTTTTCACTTTCGGAGCAAAAAATGGCTGCTTCCATCAATTCCTTGGCCATTTGTAAGTCAAGCGCATTCCCCGCTTCGGGACGGTTTAATGTGACAATCGCAACATTATTTTCAATTGATAACGTAACATGGTTATTTCCCATTGTTATTCCTCCTAATCGAATTTGTGATGACTAGACAGATTCAATGATCATGGCAATTCCTTGGCCGCCGCCGATACAAAGGGTGGCTAAACCATATCTCAAGTTCCGCTTCCTTAGTTCAAGTGCAAGAGAATAGGTGATTCTCGCACCGCTCGCACCAAGAGGATGCCCCAACGCGATCGCCCCGCCGTTTACATTTACTTTTTCCTTATCGACACCCAACTCTTTAATGACTGCCAGCGATTGAGCGGCAAATGCCTCATTCAGTTCGACCAAGTCAATATCAGAAAGGGTTAACCCAGCTTTTTCCAAAGCTTTTTTACTCGCAGGAACAGGCCCGATGCCCATTATTTTCGGATCTACTCCTGCTACGGCCCATGAAACGACTTTAGCTAACGGCTTTAATTGATGTTCCTGTACATAGTCCTCTGATGCCAGGATGACGGCCGCTGCTCCATCATTGATGCCGCTGGCGTTTCCCGGTGTGACAGAACCATCCTTTTTAAAAGCAGGTTTTAATCTGGCTAAGCCCTCCACACTGACACCATCTCTTATATGCTCGTCCACGTTGATTACGATTTCTTTTCCCTTCCGATCCTTGAGGATGACCGGAACGATTTCATCCCCAAAACGGCCGCCATCTCTTGCCTTTCCGGCCTTTTCCTGGGATAGTACCGAAAATGCATCCTGTTCTTCGCGAGAGATGTGATATTTTTCGGCCAAATTTTCTGCCGTCATGCCCATTCCGCAGCCAACATATTGGTCGATCAAGGTTCCCCACAGCATATCAACCACTTCAGGTGCCTTGTTTGGAGAACCAAAGCGCGTTCCCTTTAAAATTTGAGGTGCACTACTCATGCTTTCACTTCCCCCAGCCGCTACCACTCTGGCTTCCCCTAAAGCAATGGCTTGTGCCCCTGTTACAATCGACTGGAGGCCCGAGCCGCATAACCGATTGAGCGTGAGCGCTGCTGATGACACGGTCATGCCGCTTTTCAAGCCAATATGTCTGGCCAAATAGGGGGAATGGCTCCCTGTCCCAATCACATTGCCAAAGATAATTTCATCGATATCAGAGGCCGGAATCCCGCTTCTTTCAATTGCCTCCTTTGTCGCTACGACCCCCAAGTCCAAGTCGCTTACATCCTTCAAAGAACCGCCATACGTGCCAAACGGGGTTCTCGCTCCTTCTATCAAATAAGTGTTCATCTGCTGCTCCTCCGTTCATTTTTATGTAATTATTTAGTATAGAAAAAAGAAGAGGGACGGAAAGTCCATAGCCTACGACCCCATAGTCCCATTCTTCTATCCTATTTCATCTTTCCACGGCTTATCACATTTTCTATTAAACAATTCGTCTATAATGCTCCGCTTGCGGGATGTGCAAATAGAAAGGACCGATTAAAGCCTTCATTTTTTGAAACGCTGGGGAATTTTTAAATCCAATCACATGATCCTCAACTGTTTCCCAATGAACACAGACTAGGTATTTATTCTCTTGTTCCACGCACCGTTGCAGCTCAGATCCCAAGAAGCCCTTGGCAGTTGTCATCAGCACCGCTGCTTTTTTAAAAGCATGCTCAAACTCCTGTTGGGTTCCTGGTTTCACTTCAAGGAAAAAGGTTTCTTGCACCATTGATTCCGGTCTCCTTATACTTTGGCCAAATCGAATTCAAATTCTGTGCCCCACGCACTGAGTGATTCCCAAACTCTAGGTTTCATCGGCAGTACCTCATGCCATGGGCGAGGTTCGAAAATTCCGAGTTCTGGAACCAGGACATCCATATCGATATACAATTCCACTACATTTCCATCTGGATCATAATGATAGGTTGCGATATTATGGCCTGCAGTATGGCGGGAAGGGCCCCAGATGACAGACCGCCCGTTTTTCGCCAATACATCCGAACTAGAGTATTGATGGCTGGCATCCTTAAGCTGGTAGGCAATGTGGTGCAGCCTTGTCTCGTCAGAAGCCACAATATTGATGACATGGTGGTCAGTATTACAGGTTAGGAAGTTTGCAAATTCCTCGCCAATTTGGTCGGTAAAATTAAAACCTAATGCATTACTATAGAATTCTATCGTCTCATTGAAATTCTTGGCCAAGAAGGCGATATGCCCCAATTTGATTGGAACAATGCCGGCAGTGCCGAAGCCAACCGCTGTTTGCTCCATTTCCGTAAATAATTCAAGAACATTTCCTGCCGGATCTTGTAATTCTAGTAATCTAGCGACACCCGGTTTGGCATCTATTTTTAAACTGCAAGCAATTCCTTTTGATTGTAGCTGTGCTTGTACCTCTTCTAAGGTTAATTTTCCATCCAATTGGTATCCATAGCGGCGGATTGCTTTTTCATCAGCAGGTGTGATGACGACATTGTGATGGTCAAAGCCGTTGCTTAGATAAGTAACGCCATCCTTTTCCTCCGTAATCCGGTACCCCATTGTGTTTGTATAATAGTCGACCATCTCAACCGGATTTTTTGCATAAAAATCGGCATACGCTAAACGAAATACTTTTACATTTGACATAGTAAATTCCTCCTAATGTTTTGATTAAAAAATAGTTTTAGCCCACCGTAATGGAGTTCATATATTGACCTAATTGTTTCATTAAATTATCAACAAGTGACGGCAAATCCGATAAATTGTCTACTGCACCGAAGAGGTAAAAGTCGGGACGGGCTACAACAGCCTTCAAACCAGTGTCGTTAAAATATTGATGGTATTTTCCATCGACATCCACTACCCGATTTTCAGATGTGATATCTGAAGGTTCTGAAATCTTGACGCATTTTGCACTGATGCTCTCTAGAAAAGCCAGCTGTTCTTCCGTCAGGACATTTTTTGGATCATCCACTGGGCTCATAATGATCCAGCCGTTCCCGACAAGATCATCGAATAGTCCTGTCTGGCCTTGATAACTGACCGTGCTTTGGAAAGATAGTTTTCCAGCATATTTGCTGCTTTGTTGATCAAGAAGGCCGTCGGTCAAATACGGAAATTCCGGAAATGGCGGCACTTGACCTGTAAAGAACATTTCATCACGCTGAGCGGCGGCTTCCGGATCCGTTATGCAAATGACTTTCCCTAAAAACAAGGCAGATTCGACCACCTCGCGGTTATGTGGATTCCGTTCCTTCGTATACGTATCGAGGATGCTGTCGTCTGCTTTTCCTGATAGGATTAAATCGAGCTTCCAGGCTAAATTCTTGGAATCACGCAGGCCTGCGCACATTCCTTGGCCTGCGAATGGCGGCGTTAAATGGGCAGAGTCTCCAGCTAATATCAATCTTCCTTTACGCCATTCATCGACCGATAAGGCTTTAAAGGTATAGATGGCATGACGTTCCAAAATAGAGTTTTCTGGGGTAATATCCCATGGCTTGAGTAATTCCCACGCCACTTTTTCCTTGTTCAGCTCTTCCTTCGTCTCCCCTGGAAGGGCCATGAATTCCCAGCGTCTTCTGCCAGGCCCGCCTGAAACGACCGTTGTCGGGCGCGCCGGGTCGCAGACTTGCAGATTCATAGGTTTCCATTCCCTTTCTGTTTGAGGAATGATATCCACCACAAGCCAATCCGCGACAAATCCGAGATCCGTGATCGTATGGTCCATATTTTTTCGCACAAAACTGTTGGCTCCATCAGCGCCTACCACATATTTGGCATGAATTTTGCTTACTTCCCCCTGCAGATCCTTTACAACTAGTTCCACGTGATCGTCAAATTCGGTCAATCCAATAGCCTCTTTGCCAAAATTGACGCTAACGGTAGGCTGCTCTTGGCAGGCGCGATCCAATACTTCTTCAAGCTCAGGTTGATTAAAGAACATATGCCCTGGCCAACCAGAAACACCAAACATGGAAAAGTCTATTTCTAACAGAATTTTTCTTTCGGCATTACACCATGTATAGAGATCTTCCGCAACGTCGATGATTCTCTCAATTTCGCTTGCAGGAATCACGGATTGCAAAATGCGGGCGGTTTCATCATCAAAATGGACTGCACGCGGGAGTGGATACGCTTTCTGGAACCGCTCATAAACACCAACCTTCCAGCCTTTTTGACCGAGTAAGGCTGCCAATAGCTTTGATACCGGACCATAACCAACAATCGCCACATCAAAATTTTCGTTTTTCATCAATCATTCCCCTTCGTTATTTTTTAGTAGTTTTAGGTTGTAAGCGGATACATATTTGTTAAAGAAGTATAAGAATCTTTTCTCTATGATGGGTAAAATGATTTGAAGGAGCCGGGATTTAAACTAAATTAAATCCCAGCTAGAGTTTTAAGAAATAGCTACTTTACTAGGAACGACCTTGTTAACTTGCTCACCAAGGTCAATGGTTCCATCTGCGCTTTTGATCTGGCAGCGAACAACATCGCCATCTTTTAAGTATTTGCCATTGTTGATTTGACTTTCAACAAGCACTTCCATTTTTTTCTGGTAAGGAGTTCCCATCCCGGAGACTTGGCCGAGAACGTCCGGGGTAAGATTTAGCGCAACACCGCCTGTAGTACCAGTTACGATTAAATCCCCAGCTGATAGGTCCATAATCTCTGACAACTCTGAAATGGTTTCGGCAGGTTTGAATAGCAGCTGATTGGTATTCGCTGATTGACGCAATTCATCATTGACCCAGCATTTTACTTCAAGGTCATGGATTAGCGCGATTTCTTCCTTGTCCAGCAGGTAGAGGAATGGTCCAGTAGGTCCGAATGTCCGGTAGCTTTTTCCTTTCAACCACTGGCCTTCTGTCAGCTGCACATCTCGGGCGGATACATCATTAAAAATCACGAGCCCAGCAACGTATTGATGCAAAGTTTCATCCGTCACTTGCACAGCATTGTCTATTTCTGTTCCAATGACCAATCCTAATTCAATTTCATAGTCCAATAGCTGCACGTTAGCAGGGCGGACAATCTCGGTATAGGCGCCACAAAGAGAACTATCTGCCTTGCTGAAGATCAGGTTAAATGGAGGGCGGGCCGCTTCAAGTCCAGCTTCTGCCCGATGCGAAGAATAATTTGCCCCCTGACAGACAATTCTTGCCGGTTTGGTGACTGGGCTAAGCAATGTCACCTCATCCAGTGCGACGGATTTGCCGGCTCCACTTTCTTTTACTTTTCTCGCTTCTTCTGCCCCATTTTTTAAAAAATCGGCTAAAGAGCTATAGGAATCCTCTAGTACTAGAATTTGTTTTTCCGTTACTACTCCCCACTGCTCTTTTCCCTCATTTTCAAATCTGACAATCTGTAAACCCATATGTTTTCTCCTCCTTTTTTAACCTTGGTAACCATATATTTTTTCCAAAATATTTTTTACACGCAAGATCAATTCCGACATTTTATGGTGAGCTAAAATTTCATTTCGTGCCATGATAGCATCAAATATGGAACGATGCCTCTCTAAAACCTCTTGTGTTGGCGTGTCAAAAGGCGATTCAGGCTCATTTTTCGCCGCTTCTAGTGTTTTTTCACGGCTAACGAGTAACGCTTTACGAAGTGTTTTAACCGTATTGATCATCAAATCGTTATGGGAAGCCTGCAAGATGCTTTCATGGAAATCAGAGTCTGCAACTGCCCAGGCCTTTTCATCCCCGATGGATTGCTCGAGCCGTTCAAAGGCACCTTTTATTTTAAGCAGCTCATCTTCGGTTGCCCTACTGGCTGCCAAAGCTGCAGCTGTCGGTTCTAATCCGAGTCTTATTTCTGTGAGATGAAGCAAGAAGTCGGTATTGTTTTCATCTTCCAGCACCCATGTTAAGACATCCAGGTTCCACCATTGCCATTCGGAACGCGGCAGTACCACTGTCCCAGCCCTTTGATTGGACCGGACAAGTCCAAGTGTCGATAATCCCCTGTAAGCCTCGCGAACGACCGTCCGGCTTACCTCATATGTTTTGCTTAGGTCCTCTACTTTCGGAAGAATTCCCCCCTGTGCAAACTCTCCAGTTACTATTTTTCTTCCTAGTTCATGAACCAACTGATCACTTATATTTTTCATAAAACTATATCCTCCTGCCATTACCGCCGCATTCTAAACTTACCAATAGAATACATGATATTCCGCAGGATTGTAGATTTAGAGGCAATTTTTTAGAGAGTAACCGTTTTCAATTTATCGGAATTGATTAAAACATGATGAACACCATCCTTTTTGAAACGGAATAAATATTATTTATCTGATTTTTATAATAAATATTATTTATTTTCATGTCAATATGTATTTTAAAATTTCTGAGATTTTAAAAAAACAATATTTTTCCCAAAGTTTTTTGCAACAAAAACCTGCACAATAGGTACAGGTTTAATTATATTATTAAATTAATACAGTATTAGGTTCTCTCTCACTTAAAACCCTACCATACAATTCAAGCCCTGTTGTTGGTGTTAATAAACCGTGTTGTGGCGGTGTTTTACCATCTTTCATGATCCTAGATAATGGATTGTTCTCCGCAATCGCACTACCACCACCTGCAGACATTAAAATTTCAATTGCCTCCATTGTCAAACGCGTAGCATAACTACAATCAGCTCTAACTTTTGCCCGTGCTTCAAAATCCATATATTTTCCTTCCTTTGCCCATCGGTCAATTTCATTTGCGGCACGATAAACATGGAGATGAGCCGTCTCAGACTTCATCACTGCTTCAGCCAACTGAAGATGTGTGACAGGTGCATCCGCTTGATTGTTATACCAAGTATATTGTATCCGACGCTTTGGCAATCTCTCTACAAAATAGTCTAATGCCGCTGATACAAGTCCTAATCCGGGAGCAGTTAATACGAGGGCTGCAACAGGAACAAATCCAGAATTATAAGATGCCTCCCCTCTTACTAAACTATCTGGGAACTCTCCAACAATCCCTTTGGAAATAGATGCTGTCCAATTTTCTGGTACAAATACATTGGAAACTGTCACACTATTACTGCCAGTTCCTCTCATGCTGATCGTATGCCAATCATCAAGGATTTTGACGTTTTCTTTTGGAATTAAGGCAACACCCAGTTCATTTCCTTCACCATTTTCATCAATTAATGGAAATCCCAAGAAAAAGTAATCAGAATGCTGCGACCCTGAACAAAAACCCCATAAGCCTTCTTCAATTAAATAGCCGCCAGGTACTTTCTTTACTTTACATTTTCTTGGTTCAAAAACCCCACAAATATTACTAGCACCGTTATCTTTAAACACTTCTTGATGAACTTCATCTGTAAAAATAGCAGCTACAAACCATTTAGCAACGTTATATAAAGCTGCAACCCATGCTGTGGAACCACAGCCTTTACCCAATTCTCTTACAACATCGATATATTCACGGAATGTTAATTGATTCCCACCATACCGTTCAGGAGTCAAAATATTAAATAATCCTAACTCGGTCATTTCATTAATTGTTGCTTCAGGCAGCTTTCGTATTTCATCCACTTCTTGAACCCTAGCTTTAAGGTTCGGAACTAAACTTCTCGCATTTTCTAACAGAGTAGTAAAATTTTCTCTCGTTTCTACTAAAACGGTTTGATACCCTTTTTCATTCATAAATAAATTCCTCCTCTATATTAATTTTTTATTTTGTCATATATTTCTTGATCGATTTGTGCAGCCAAGTTGGCATCATATGTTTTTTTATAGGAAGCAACTGCAGTGACTACTCCGCCATAAAACATATTATTTGTAACCGTTTCTACTTCAACCGTTACAACTCTAAATTTCATTCTCCCTTTAAAAATTTCAGAAACAGCGCCCCTCCCTTTTATTTCATATGTGCTATCAGGGCCTACCACGTTCAACAAAACAAATGGATTGTATTGAATATTTTGAACAGAAGAGGCATTATGACCAACAGCAAATTTAATGGTTTTACAATCATTTTGAGCAACTAACCATGAAATGGTACTTGTCATGGGCACATTTTGTTCTTTATCAATTGTTACAAGAGTAACAATTCTTTCACCTTGCAAATACTGAATCAGCTTTTCATCTAGTAATTGTTTCGTAGCCGTCATTTCATCACCTCCTAGTATGCTTGATTAAGATAGTATTTCATTGTTGTCAGCGCTTACAACGTATAATATAATAATATTCAAAAAATATGAAATACTTAGATGTAATGACAGTAATAACCTTTTGTTATTAATAATTGATCCCTTATATTAACCGCATTACATTGGAGTGATAAAAATGAATATACAGCAACTACGCTATTTTGTTACAGTCGCGAACCATTTGAATTTTACAACTGCGTCGAAGGAACTTTATGTATCACAGGCTTCAGTAAGTAAGCAAATTTCCATATTTGAGGAGTATTTAGGTGTTAAACTTTTTCATAGAACCAAACGGAGTGTAGAATTAACGGAATCTGGGGGAGTTCTTTTAAAGGAAGCATTAGAGATTATCAACAAAATAGATGAGGCGATTGACAAGACAAGAAAGGCCCATGAATGTTTTGAAAATAAAACATTGCGAATTGGATTTTTGGGACCTCCTGAAAAAAGGTTTCTTCCACAACTTCTAAACGAATTTCGAAATCATTATCCTGAAATTCTATTAGAAACGAAGCAATATTATTTAAGCCCTTTGTTAAACGCTTTTGAAAAGGATGAAATAGATATAGCCTTTTCTTCATTACAAAGTTTAAAAACAAATTCTATTACCTATCATCGGTTATACGGTGACTCATATGTTGTTATTTGTAGTAAAGATCATCCACTAACTAAGAAAGACGGGCCACTTCACTTATCTGAATTAAGGGATTCGAGATTTATCGTATTAAACAAAGAAATCGATTTTCCAGCGTATGAGAATACATTATTAACATGCAAATCAGCTGGTTTTACACCTATAAATATCAATGAAGTGGCTAACTTCGAACATATTATGACTCTTGTGGAAGCAAATCATGGTATCTCAATCATTCCAAAATTAGTATATTTATATTATGACAACTTTGGAGTGGAATTTTTACCTATAATGAATGACCCTATCCAATATGATCTAGTTGTTGCATGGAAAAAAGAAAATAATAATCCTGTTATTCCCAAATTTCATCTTGAATTATCCTCGATATTTGAAAGAATGAACCTAAAAAACCCTCATTAGAAGAGGGTTTTTTGAATTTAATTCAGAAATCAATAGCTTCCTTCATCTTCAACATGTTCATCGTGTTTTTTAAATTTTTTTTTTTAAAACTGCACGATTTGTGCAGCATTATTTTGAGTTATGTTTCTTCCAATATTCATAGATCATTTCCTTCAGGATTTCATTCAAACGTGTTTTCTTTTGCGCTTTCAGCCATTCCACCTGGTCAATCGGGAGCTTAAGCTTGATCCGGATTTCTTCTTCTGGCATTTCTACTTTTCTAATTGCATCAATCGTGATACCCTCTTCTATATTTGGAAACCATGCATCGTTTTCATTAACGAAATCAAGAAAGTCGTAATCCTGCCTATCATCCAATTCAACAAATAAACTAAGCTGCGGCAGCACACCGGGGATTATTTTTACATGCATAATGGAATCAATCATCCGGCTATCTTCCAACTCAATTTCAGCGATTACGTTCTCTACCTGTTGGACCTTTTTAACGACTATCTCGCTGACGATCATGTCCAGCTGCAGAGTAAGGTCCTGGCCAGACTCGAAAACATAGATTGCACTGTTAAACACGTGGATAAGCTCCCCATCGAATTTCACTGATTTCACTTTAGCCATAACCGTTCCCCCATGCAGTTAATACCATATATACAGACTATTAATCTATTTTATCATGAAAAAAAGGAATCTTGGTGTTTAAAATAATCAGCTTCACTATGCGATAATAAGTTAATAGGAAAGGGGAGGTTCATTTTGAGTAAAAGTAATAAGGACAGCTGGAATGCCGCTTTATACGATAGTAAACATTCATTTGTTTCTGCATTGGGGGAAAGTTTAGTAGAATTATTGGCTCCAAAAAAAGGGGAACGAATTCTTGACCTTGGTTGCGGAACTGGAGATTTGGCCAAGCAGTTGTCCGATTGCGAAGTGGATGTGATCGGTGTGGACAACTCCGAGAATATGGTTGTACAGGCTAAAAGCAAGTACCCCCATATACATTTTGCTGTGAAAAACGCGACGGACTTGGGTTATTGTAATGAATTTGACGCCGTGTTCTCCAATGCTGTACTTCATTGGGTAAAACCACCAGAGCAGGCCTTAAACAGCATTTATAAGAGTTTAAAAGACGGCGGCAGGTTTGTGGCTGAATTTGGCGGTAAAGGGAACGTACAAACGATTACCGATGAAATCATAAAGCAAATAGGTCAGGAAGGAATCGCATTCAATAAGGAACATTTCCCGTGGATTTATCCGAGCATTGCGGAGTATTCAACTTTGATGGAGGAAGCAGGTTTTAGGGTAACCTTTGCGCAACACTTTGATAGGCCGACGAAATTAGATGGTGAAAAGGGCTTGAGAAACTGGATCGACATGTTTGCAATGAGCCTATTTGAAGGGATCCCCCTCGATAGGAAAGAATCGATCATATCAAACGTGGAAAATAACTTAAAAGAAGATTTATATAAAGATAGTCATTGGGTTACTGATTATAAAAGGATCCGTGTAATCGGAGTAAAAGAATAAGATTTTATAAATAATACTTATCTAATTATGATCAGGAGTATTTTCCCAAATTTATGCTATAATTTTGAAAATAAAAGGGGGAGTATGTTTGTTTTCTTTTAAAGTAGATGAAGAGATCGTCATAGAATTATTCCAGCAGCATCACAAGGAAGAGTTGTTTGGACTAGTAGATACAAACCGTGAATATTTGAGGAAATGGTTACTTTGGGTTGATAAAAGGAAATCTGCGGAGGATTTTGAGCCAATCATCCCTATTTGGATTAGAAATTATGCTGATAACAATGGATTTGATGCGGGCATACGATACAAGGGGAAACTTGTTGGGATGATCGGACTTCACTATATTGATTGGAAAAATAGTTCAACAAGCATCGGTTATTTTCTGTCGGAAGATGCTCAAGGCCATGGTATTATTACCCGGTCTGTAAAAGCTTTATTAGACTATCTATTTGGTACATTAAAAATCAATAGAGTCGAAATTCAATGTGCAGGTAATAATCATAAAAGCTTGGCGATCCCAGAGAGATTAGGGTTTGTGAAAGATGGCATCAAAAGGGATGGCCAATGGCTCTATGACCATTATGAGGATTTGGTTGAATATAGCTTATTGGCGAAGGATTGGCGCAATTAGGAACTATGCAAAAAACCGTCAGTGACGACGGTTTTTACTGTTTATTCAGTGATACACCTTCTCATTAGATCTAATATTTTATCACAACAGTCCATGATCTCGATTGCTTTTTCCTCACTGTAATAGTCACTTTGGTTTAGCATGGCAGGGTAAATATCAATTATTAGTCATCGGTAAGCCCCTTTATCAAATATTGAAGATTCCTTCATCATATTAAATGCTCTTGCATCACTAGGATTCTGTCACAAAACGTAAAAAAGAACCCAAATAACTCTACATTATTCGGATTCTTCCTTATTTCATTATAACTCTGCTCCGTTTGTTTCGATAACCTTCTTATACCACTCAAATGATTTTTTCTTTCTTCTCTCTAATGTGCCGTTACCGTAATCATCCTGGTCTACGTAGATAAAGCCGTACCGCTTGGACATTTCGGAAGTACTGGCACTGATTAAGTCGATGCAGCCCCAGCTGGTGTAGCCGATGAGGTCTACGCCATCCTTGATGGCCTCTCCCATTTGCTCTATATGCTCGCGCATGTAGTCGATGCGGTAATCGTCGATAATGGATCCGTCTTCCTCGACTTTGTCATAAGCCCCCAAGCCATTTTCCACGATAAATAATGGCACTTGGTAACGGTCATACAATTTCTTCAATGTTATCCGCAGGCCTTTCGGGTCAATTTGCCACCCCCAGTCGGATGCTTTTAAATATGGATTTTTGATTACACTGAAGATATTGCCTTTTTCTTGAACTTTATTCGGATTGGCGCTTGACACCATTGACATGTAGTAGCTGAACGATAAGAAATCGACCGGATGCTGAAGCAGAATTTCTTCATCGCCTGGCAGCATTTCAATTTTGATATTGTTTTCCTCAAAATAACGTTTCATAAAGCTTGGATAGTAGCCGCGCACTTGAACGTCTGTGAAAAATAGGTTCTTTTGGTCGTCCTCTAATGCTTTTAATACATCATCTGGGTTGCACGTTTCCGGATACGTTTCCATGCGGGCCAGCATGCAGCCAATCATGGCATCCGGAATGATTTCGTGACATAGTTTTACCGCTCTGGCACTAGCAACAAATTGATGGTGAAGTGCCTGGTAAACGGCTTGTTCCTTATTCTCGACGCGGTCAACCAGAATACCGCTGCCGATATAAGGCGAGAACGTGGAAATGTTAATTTCGTTAAAGGTTAACCAGTATTTTACCTTGTCCTTGTAACGCTTGAATACTGTCTCTGCATAATTGACAAAGAATTCAACTAAACGTCGGTCTGTCCAGCCATTATACTTTCGCACCAAATGAAGCGGCATTTCATAGTGAGACAAGGTTACCAACGGCTCAATGCCATATTTTAAAAGCTCATCGAACACGTTATCATAGAAAGCCAGCCCTTCTTCATTCGGCTCTAGGTCGTCACCGTTTGGAAAAATTCTAGGCCAGGAAATCGACAACCTGAATGTTTTAAAGCCCATTTCTGCAAATAGCGCGATATCTTCCTTGTAGCGGTGGTAAAAATCAACGCCGCGGCGTTTCGGGAAGTTGTCCCCTCTTTTTCCCGCCAGCAATTCTTCTAATTCCTGTTCGCTATGAACATCCATGGAGTGACCCACGCCACGTTCTTCTTTTGGTACAAATGTGACCATGTCAAAAATAGACAATCCTTTACCGCCTTCATTATAACCGCCTTCTACTTGGTTCGCAGCAGTGGCTCCGCCCCATAAAAATCCATCAGGGAAAGCTGATTTTTTCATATGTATGACCTCCTCGTAACCCTCAATCGTTTCACATTTCACAAAAAATATTCCATAATCCAATACTAAGTTCTTTTTGTGAAATAGTAAACAAGGAGGGCAAATCTAGTTATATGTCACGACGGAAGGTAATTGTTACAAAGGTGGAACACGGTGTTTCGAAAACTTTGTAATTAATGGGAATTTGGTTTTCTATCAAATATACTGATAAAGTTTTTTCTGTAAAAGAACAACAAATATCCGTGAGTTAAGACGAGGAAGATCGCTAAAGGAAGCAATGATTGGTCCAGGAACAAATGGAGCATGAGAATATTGGCTACAATAGGCAATAAAATGGCGATGGCTAGAGGAATAAATTGATTGATGATCAGTAGTAATCCGCATATGATTTCCAAGGATTTTTCAAAAATTAATAGATATTTAAATTCGAATAATGCCATTGCTTTCGGACTAGTGGCTATAAAAGGTTCCAGTCCAAAGATGACAAAATATCCATTCACACCTGCTGTCAAAAAAACGACCCCCAAAAATACTCTGCCTATTTGCATCAACATTTTACTAAATTTACACACCCCCATTTTATGTCTATTCAAATGAACATTACTTAGCCCAAAAATATAAGACCAAATCATTTTTGATTTGATCTCATAAAACATAAGCTATGCTAAGGCCTGCTTATTAATTCAAAGCCCAGCCGCCTTTTTTACCATTTTTTTCATAGGAATTTTTGATAGTACCATAAAAAGGGATTTGGTTAAAGCTTTTACAAATAGTCTATTTTAATTTACAATGTCTTAGTCACATATATGAAACAAAAAGGGATTCCCAATCGGCCTGAGCCAAGGGAATCCCTTTTTTTCGGTTATAAAACTTCTGTTTGAATCTGATTATTCAGTTCAAAATGCTTAAGCTTGCTAGGTGTAGGTTGTGGAGCGGTACGATCTTCCTCTAGTACAGCCCCAGCAATATTGGCAGAATGGTCGCCAATCCGCTCAAGGTTTGTCACGATATCCGCAAAGGCCGCCCCAGCATTCGCACTGCAAATTCGTTCATTCAAACGCAGGATGTGCTTTTTCCGAATTTGCCGTTCCATCGCATCAATTTGTGCCTCTTTTGTAAATACTTGATGGGATAATTCGGCATCCGTGTCCTTTAAGGAACCAATCGCATCCGTTAAGGTTGAAAGAGTTAATGAAATCATCTCGTTTAATTCAGCCTTCGCTTCATCTGACAGCTCCACACGATTGGCAATTTGCCAATCTACTACTTCTACAATGTTTTCTACGTGATCACCTATTCGCTCAATATCACGGATGGAATTTAACAAGTTGGAATGCATTTGTGAGTCATTCGCTGACAATGGCTTCGCTGATAGTTCCACGAGGTAATGGGTAATTTTTTTATCAAAATTATTGATGGCTTCTTCCAACTGGGCCGCAAGATCAGCGTGTTTCCTTTGTTTCGTCTGGAAATAAGCACTTGCTTCCTGTAATCCTTTATGAGAAAATTCCGCCATCCGCAAAACCTCTTCTTTTGCCTGGCTTAAGGCAAGGGACGGAGACTGCTCGATAAAAATTGGATTTAAGTGTTGTGGTTTAACGTTAATGAACGTATCTTCTCCTCTGATAATTTTTGTAACAATCCAGGCCAATACAGCTATAAATGGAAATTGAATAATCGTATTTGTTACGTTAAACATCCCATGTGAAAAAGCAATCGTCATTTCAGGATTTAAACTTAGGGATGTCTGCAGGAAGCCTATTAACTTTGTATATGGCAACAAGAAAATCATAAAAATAGTTGTTCCAATGACATTGAACATGACATGGACAAGGGCAGCGCGTCTTGCCGCGATTGAAGTCCCGATACTAGCCAATACTGCTGTGATGGTTGTACCGATATTATCGCCAAATAGTACCGGGAGAGCTGCCTTCAAGCCAACCGCTCCTTGAGCAAATAACTCTTGTAGGATTCCAATGGTTGCACTTGAGCTTTGGACGACAACAGTAAAGATGGTTCCTACAATAACGCCAAGGAAAGGATTGTCACTCATGCTGACTGTTAAGGCATGAAACTCTTCTAACGAACGTAATGGTTTCATGCCTGTACTCATTAAGTCGAGCCCGTAGAACAACGCGCCAAATCCAAAGATGATTTGACCTAAGGATTGAATTTTTTGATGTTTAAAGAAAAAGAGTGCCGCAGCCCCGACTGCAATAATAGGCAGCGCATACTCGTCAATTTCTATTCCAATAATAAAGGCTGTGACAGTTGTCCCAATGTTTGCCCCCATTATAACACCTATTGCTTGTCTTAACGTCATAAAGCCGGCACTCACTAGGCCAACTGTCAGTGCGGTCGTCCCTGAACTTGATTGAATCAGGACGGTGACAAAGATACCAGCGAGGACACCCTTCAACGGATTCGAGGTAAACTTGTCCAGGATTTCTCTCAATCGATCCCCTGCAGCTTTTTGCAAGCCGTCCCCCATGAATTTAATACCAAAAAGGAATATTCCCAAACCACCGATAAAGGTGAAAATCATTTCTTGAATGTTAAACTCCAAAAATTCCACTCCTTCTCGTGTCGACATATTATGCATACTTCAAAATTATTCGATTATGTATTTACTGTAAAGCAGTTATAAAGAGTCTTTACACTAAATTTACACAGAATTTACATTCGGTGTTGTTAGACTTTTACCCGTTTCCCTACATATTTCTATTACTGGTTACACAACCCAAATATATGGAATTTACTGCACTTTTTACTAAAAAAAGCAATTATATTTACATTAGAATATTTTTAATGGATATTCAGCAGAAAAATAAACATACTAGACACGTTCAGGCTTTTTAAAAAAGGGTCTGATTTCGTAAATCCTCTAACTTTTCCAATGAACTATTTCCAAGTCTTTTAAGTGAAAGGAGCAATACCATTGGACATCGACTTAATAACTAATTCGGAAGACGTGCCTAAATTTCAGAGTCATGAAGAAGCGAGAGCATGGTTTAAGAACCTGTACCAGGATCGATTTTTATTGAGAACTAGTGATATGGTCGAAGGAAAACGGGTTTATTTTTACCATATTGTTAAAAATCCTGAGGTTTATCAACATTACATGGAAAGCTTTGGCCACCCAGTCAAGCATGAAATAACAAATCCAGATACTTTTAAAAGCTATTCAACTGTTGAGATTACCGAGGATGGCAGCATTAGTGTAACAGTTTAGAATCTTAATCTGGCCACAAAAAAACAACCATTGCGGTTGTTTTTTTACAAGGACTAATATCTTTTTTCTCATTGGTTCACTAATCTCTTTCCCTAGCCCTCTGTGTATCTCTGATATTCTTTTGAACGGTGATCGCTGCAAAGATACTAAGGACAAATGACATCCCATAAAATCCCTTTTCGCTCAAAACAATACTTCCTGCATTGTAAAGACCAATGCCCATTAAGGAAACAGATACAATAAGTGCTACCCAACTGATCCCATAATAAATACTGGTAACTGGGATTCCTTCATCTTTATCTCTTACTGCTTTTTGTAGAGACACCGATGAATATAGGCCGAAGATTAAAACGGCAAAGTAATAGCCTTTTTCGTTCAGTTCCATCGTTGCGTTAAACAAACCGATGAGATAGGCCGCAACTCCCACCAACAATGCCGCCCAAGATGCCCCTTTAAAAGCTGCAGTCGGCTCTCCCTCTTTCCTTACAACTTTTATTTTGGGTTCGTTTTGTTTTCCTTTTTCCATCAAAATATCATTTTCATTCGACATAACTTTTCCCCCGTCTCTATATCTTTATAATTGGACCAAGTGGTATAGACAAAATTGCCACATCTTCATCCATTATATAGAATTTTCTTAAAACAAAAAACAAGAATTTTCATAACTGGAAGAATAACCCCTTCTTTTGTTACCATTGACACTCCTCTGACCTCTCCAACGGGAAGAATAACACCTTCTTTTTTACCGATGACACCCTTTCGACCCTCCTATGGGCAGAATATCATCTGCTGCCCCACAGCAAAACAAAATAAAAAGGACTCCCTTCACGGTGCCTGAGACACCAAGAAAGGAATCCTTATTCATTTTAAGCAGAGGTTGCATGTGTGATTATTTTTACAATTTCCAATGAGATAATATGATAGCCGTCAACCTCTAGAATGGTAAATTCATAGTCACCGTATTGAATTTTATCGCCAGCAGCGACGTCCATTTTTTGAGAGAGAATCCAGCCGCCGATGGTGTCCATTTCCGAATCATCGAGGTCCAAACCAAATAGGTCATTGACTTCCTCAATCAGGACTTTACCGTCGACAATTGTCTTATGGTCATTGATTTTGTTGATTTCTGGTACTTCGTCGGCGTCGAATTCGTCGCGAATGTCACCGACAATCTCCTCAAGGATGTCTTCTACCGTTACAAGACCGGCTGTTCCGCCGTACTCATCCATCAAGATGGCCATATGAATCCGTTCCTTCTGCATTTTCACAAGCAAATCGTGAATGGCAATCGATTCAAACACCTGAATCACTGGGCGGACATATTCTTCCATCGTCTTCTCCAAATTCTTGCCGGAGATGTAATCTGTCAACACTTCTTTCATGTTAACCATGCCGAGAATATTATCCTTTTCCCCGTCTATAACCGGGTAACGGGTATAGTTTTCTGCCTTGACAATATCCATACATTCTTCTAATGTTTGCGATTTGTCAAAGGCAACGATTTCAGTTCGCGGCACCATAATCTCTTTGGCCACACGATCGTCAAATTCGAAAATATTGTTCACGTACTTATATTCCGATTGATTGATTTCCCCGCTCTTATAGCTTTCTGAAATGATCAATTGCAGCTCTTCTTCCGAGTGAGCTGTTTCATGTTCAGATGCAGGCTTTAAGCCGAAAATCCCGACAATGAAGCGGGCTGTACCGTTTAACGCTTTGATTATGGGATAAGCTAACTTGTAAAAAATAATCATCGGTCTAGCAAACACAAGCGTGACCGTTTCTGCTTTTTGGATCGCAACCGTTTTCGGAGCTAATTCACCCACTACCACATGGAGAAAGGTTACAACTGAAAACGCGATGGCGAAAGAAGCGATATTCGTAACCGATTCTGGCAGATGTAAATAAGCAAGCAGCGGGTGAAGCATTTTATCAACTGTTGGTTCGCCCAACCAACCTAGTCCCAACGCTGTCACGGTAATCCCCAACTGACAGGCTGATAAAAATTCATCCAAGTTAGTGATGATTTTTTTCGCGGCAAGGGCATTCTTATTGCCCTCACTTACGAGCTGGTCAATTCGGGTACTGCGGATTTTTACAATTGCAAATTCGTATGCTACGAAAAAAGCTGTAAAAGCAATTAAAATTGCAATTACGATTAAGTTTATAGCGATCAATGGTCTCCTGCTCAAGCCAAGTCAAGCAGGAATACACCTCCTGTTGTTTTAAAAAATTGTTAACTAGTTTAATAGTAAAAGTAATGATTTCGCCAACGTAATCCCCTGAGGCGATAATTTGCTGACAACCTGTTCTTTTTCACTGCCGGATAACTTTTGCAGAAAAGGTTCGATCAGTTTAATCTCTTCTTCCAGATGCTCCATTATGCCAGCAATCTGTTCGACATGCTTTTTAACTTTCTCTTGATCGATGACATAATCAGCCCTCATCATTTCGATGGCATCCTTGATTTCTTCAAGGGGCATATTCAAGTTTTTATAGTGTTCCACCAATTCCAAAGTCTGAATGCATTCTTCACTATACATTCGATAATTCGAGTCCGCCCTCACAGGGTTCAGTAAGCCTATTTGGGTATAGTAATCTATGGTTCGTTTTGATAGATTCATATATTTAGCTAACTCGCCAATTCGATACAACTTCCCAACTTACTCACCCCTTTCTACATACAAATAACTATATCACACAAATAACTGTACAGTCAACGTGCCGGTTTTTAAAAAAAGGCGCACCTGACTATGGACATTTTGGTGACATATCTGATATATTATATTAGTTACCTTCGATAACTGTTACCCTAGGTAACTATTTTCCTTGAAGAGGTGTTTATCATTAAATCTTCGCAAAAATTCTTTCATCATTTTATGATGCTCTACCGCCCTTTTGAAAATAAGCTGAATGTGCTTCTTAGTGAACATGGCATGCAGAGGGCGCAATGGACAATTTTGTACTACTTATACCATTTTGGCTCGGCAACGCTAGTTGAGCTTGCTCATTATCAAGGGGTCGAAAAACCGACTGTGACCAGGACGGTGAACCGTCTGGAAGAACTCGCCTATATTGAGCAGGTTCCGAGCAAGGACAAACGGGAAAAGCGAATCATGCTAACACAGCTTGGAAAGAAGGTTTACGTCGAAACCCGCGTGCCGATTGACGAATTTGAAGCAGAAATTTTAAAAGGAATCACAGAACATGAACAGCTAGACGCAATCCGAATTATGGAAGAGATTCGGAACAACATAATGAAATAAGGGGATGAACAGGTTGGATCAAACAAGACCTAAACTTTGGACGAAGGATTTTATTATAGTTTCCTCCGTCAATTTTTTCTTAACACTGATTTTCTATTTGTTAGTGGTAACAATGGCCGTTTATGCCGTTAATGAATATCATGCTTCAACGAGCCAAGCTGGACTGGTGACCGGGATTTTTATTATCGGAACGTTAATCGGACGGCTTTACATCGGCAGCAAAATTGGGACATTCGGCCAAAAACGGACATTGGTTATTGGATTGATCCTATTTACGATTACCACGTTGTTGTATTTTGTCCATCTTGGAATTACCTTTTTACTGATCAACCGCTTTATTCATGGTGTGACTCTTGGGGTGGCGAGTACAGCAGCAGGCACAATTGTTGCCCAAGTCATTCCTGCAAGAAGAAGAGGTGAAGGCATCGGGTACTATAGCATGAGCGCCACCCTTGCCACGGCCATCGGTCCGTTTATCGGAATATTGATGAGCCAGCATACTACCTTTGAAATGATCTTTGGCTTTTGTTTTGTTTTATGTGTGATTTGTTTACTTATCACTTTTGTTGTTAAAACACAGGAATTATCCAATCCGGCACAGACAGCAGAAACAAAGGGCTTCAAGCTTTCGAATTATGTGGAACCGAAGGCACTGCCGATCTCTTTCGTTCTTTTAATTGTGTCCTTCTGTTATTCAAGTGTGCTTTCGTTTATTAATTTTTATGCCATTGAAATCGACCAAGTTGACGCCGCAAGCTTTTTCTTTGTTGTCTACGCGCTGGCCGTGTTGATTTCCCGGCCTGTAACTGGCAGGCTGATGGATATTAAGGGAGCGAACATCATTATGTATCCGGCGTTTTTTATTTTAGGCGGAGGCATGCTGATGTTAGGTTTGGCACATTCAGGCTGGGCCATGTTACTCGCTGGTGCGCTCATTGGTCTTGGCTTCGGCAATATGCAGTCTGTTTCTCAGGCTGTTGCTGTAAAACGGACTGAGCCCCACCGCATGGGTCTGGCGACATCCACTTATTACATCTTTTTGGATGCCGGTCTCGGCTTCGGTCCATACCTTCTCGGTTTCCTCATCCCGCTGACGGGCTACAGCAGCTTATACATCATCATGAGCATTGTGGGTGTGTTAGCTCTGATTCTTTATTATTTCCTTCATGGAAAAAAAGAACGCAAGGACGTTGTGCAGGTTCATACATCAAGCTCTATTTAATTTCAGAAGACTATCAAATTCCTGATAGTCTTTTTTTATTTTCAGATGGATTAACCCATTATGGGTTCCTTTTCTTTTTAAACTAACAAATCATATGTCTGGGTAAATATTCCATTTCCAACATAATTTCTCCCGTAAAGTTGAAACTAGTATTATTATTGCTCGTATATTTAAGGTGGACTACGAAAAATGGAGTTGAATAAATTGGAATCAGTGGAATTTTTAAAAGATGAATTACAAAAAATTGAAGCCTGGGAAAAGGACCAAAAGGGATTATGGTTCTGGGAAAAAATTGGCCGGCTCCCATTCGTGCTGCTCGATAAAGTGACCCCCAAGTTCATTCAAGAGAAGATTGGGGTTGCGATTGATGAATTGGGGAGCTACGTCCAGACTGGCGGGCGATATTTAATTAATGAAGAAAGCATTTATAAGAAGTTTGATTTGAGCGATTCGCAACTGGAGGATCTCCGGCAGCTGCCATTAAGCAAAATGGATGAAGTGGCCGACCAGCTAAAAAACTCCCGTACGAAAATGGCTACCGTTCAAGGGGCGACCACTGGAATTGGCGGTATCTTCACTCTTGCCATCGATATCCCGCTGTTACTCGGAATTTCCCTGAAGACATTGCAAGAAATTGCCCTGTGCTATGGCTTTGACCCAAAGGATAAGGCGGAACGGATTTTCATCGTAAAATGCCTGCAATTTACCTCTTCAGATATTGTCGGGAAAAAGGCGATTTTGGAGGAACTGGCCGCCTATGACCAAGGCACAGAAAACAAGCGGGTGATTTCGCAATTGCAAGGCTGGCGCGAGGTCGTGATGACCTACCGTGATAGTTTTGGGTGGAAAAAGCTTTTGCAAATGGTCCCGATTGCCGGTATCATTTTCGGGGCTTTCGTCAATCGTTCATCGATCGGCGATGTGGCCGAGACCGGGATGATGCTTTATCGAAAAAGAAGAATATTGGAGCGGCTGGAGGAACAGCGGACGGCTTCAATGTAAAAAGAAACATTCCCGAGGATTTTAGGAGTCCTCGGGAATGTCTCTTAGTTGAGAGTTGTTTTGGATTTTTTTGTAACATCAAACACAAAACGGCTTTCAAAAAGGGGCATTTTGTCCTTGATAGGCCTTCTTAAAGACAAAACTACCTGGATTTGAGTGCAAATTGTCTTTGAGTTAGGTTTTTCTGGAATCCAAAAAGTGAAATTGTTCTCATGACCCGTAACCTTGCAGTTATACCCCCGCAAATTCCTCAATCAACGATCCAAACCGCTTCAAAGCGTTATCTATTGGCTCAGACTCGGTCAAATCCACTCCTGTTTTCTTTAACAATTCAAGCGGGTAGTCGGAGCTGCCGCTTTTCAAGAACTCTAAATATGCCTTCAAAGTCTGGGCATCCCCAGCAAATAGCTTTTCCCCTATATGAATCGCAGCCGCGAAGCCGGTCGCATATTTGTATACATAGAATGGCCGGTAGAAATGCGGGATTCTGGCCCATCCGTATTTGACCTCGTCATCAAACACGATCTCGTCCCCGTTGTACTCCCGAAACAGGGTTTCATACGTTTTGCTGAACACATCCGCGTTTAATGGCTGGCCGCTTTCCGCCAGTTCGTGGGTGATTTTTTCAAACTCGGCAAACATCACCTGGGTGAAAAAGGTGCCCCTGAATTGGTCGATAAAATGGTTAAGTAAATATTTACGAATCTCCGTGTCGGTTTCTTTTTTCAATAAATAGTTAATCAATAACACCTCATTCACGGTTGAGGCGACCTCGGCGACAAAGATGCTGTAGCCGGCGGAAATCCTCGGCTGGTGCTTACTTGAATAATTAGAATGCATCGCATGGCCAAACTCGTGAATCATGGTGAACATGCTGTCCAGGTCGTCATGCTGGTTCAGCAGCACGAACGGATGAACGCCATACAATCCCAGGTTATAAGCGCCGGACCTCTTCCCGGGTGTTTCGCGAACATCAATATAACGCAAATCCTTGAACGATTTAAGGGTATTCACATACTCTTCACCAAGCGGTGCCAACGCCTCCAGAATCGTTTCATACGCCTCGTCATAGGAAATTTCCAGTTTGACCCCATCAACCAGAGGTGCATTCAGATCATATTGGCGCAGCTCATCGACTCCCAGCTTTTGCTTCCGAATCGCCGCATATCGGTGGATTGGGGCAATATTTGCTTTTGTCGCAGCAATCAAATTTTCATAGACTTCCTTTGGAACCATATCTCCGAACAAGCCCTTCTCCAATGCCGAAGGATAGTTTCGCAGCCTGGCAAGGGTTGTGTTCGTTTTAATACTCGCTGCCAGCGTGGAAGCGATCGAATTTTTCAACTGCAAGTAAGGCTTGTAATAGGCTTTGTAGGCTTCCCTCCGTTTGGACCGGTCCTCGTCCTCAATAAGCTTGGAATACATGCCCCGGGTTAATTCAATCTTCTCGCCATCCTCCCCTGTTACCTCACCGAACTTAATGTCGGCGTTATTTAACATACTATAGGTGTTGCTTGGCGCCGAGAGCGCCTCCCCCAAATTGGACAGGATTTCTTCTTTTTCCTTGCTCAATACATGAGTCTTATAACGGAATGACTCAAATATGTCTTTTTCAAAATAGTCAAGGCGCGGTTCCTCGCGAATATACGCCTTCAAGGTGTCCTCATCAAGGCTTAATAGGAATGGCATGAAAAATGATGTCGCGGCATTCAGTTTCACGGCCAGCTGCTTAGCCCTGTCCACGAGCGATTGCGCCGCGGTATCGCGTGTGTCTACATCGGTTTGCAGCATCCCGTAAACATAGACAAGATTAAATTTACTCGACACCTCTTCTTTTTCTGCTAAAAATTGATAAAGGGACGCTCCGTCGTTAATTGCCCCGTCATATTGTTTTAATTTTTCCGTCATCGATTGAATAGATTGATAATCCTCTTCCCACTTTTCAATGGATGGATAGATGTCAGCGAAATTCCATTTTTCTTTCTCAGGCACATAAGCCCTGGATTTGTAAGTGACTGTCAATTTTGCATCCCCCTTTAGTTGAATGTCCCTTAATTTTACCATTATGTTAATAAATTTTGATGCTTTCCCTGATTGTTGTTATAATTTTTTTAAAAGAATATTAGGTGAAACTATGCGCAAACGGTATGCGAATTTGGACAATGTGTCAAATGCTAAATCATTTAAGGATATGCTGAAGTGGAACAAGGAAAGACGGAGTAAGGTGAAGGATTTATCGGTTCAAATTCCACAATCACCGATTAAACGGGTGGAAGAAATCCGAGAAAACCGCAGCCGCACCTCGTATACGTGGATTGGCCACTCCACATTTTTCATTCAATTGAGCGGGCTAAATATTTTAACGGACCCGGTCTGGGCACAGCGGATGGGCTTCCAAAAGCGGTTAACGACGCCAGGTCTGGCCTTGGAGGAACTGCCTGAAATGGATGTGGTCGTGATCTCTCATGGCCACTATGACCATCTGGACTTCCCAACCTTGAAAAAGGTAAAGGGCAATCCGCAGTATTTCGTTCCTGCCGGCTTAAAATCGCTTTTTGTAAAAAAAGGCTATAAAAAGGTAATCGAAATGAATTGGTGGGACAGCATTGATTATGAAGGAATTAAAGTCCATTTTGTACCGGCACAGCATTGGACGCGCCGGACGATGACTGATATGAATACCTCCCACTGGGGTGGGTTCATTTTTGAAGGTCACAGTGAAACGATGTATTTTGTCGGCGACACCGGTTATTTTTCCGGGTTTAAGGAGATTGGCCGTAGGTTTACTATTGGCACCGTGTTTATGCCGATTGGGGCTTATGAGCCAGAGTGGTTTATGAAGGATTCGCATATTAACCCGGAGGATAGTATTAAAGCTTTCCTAGAGCTTGGCGGTAAGATGTTTGTGCCGATGCATTACGGGGCGTACCGGTTGGCGGATGATACCGGGCCGGAAGCACTCGAGCGGCTAACCAGGGAATGGAATAGACTGAGCCTTCCACAGGGACAGCTAAAGGTTCTCATGATAGGCGAAACTGTTATATAAAAAATTTAGGGCGTCAAGACTCTTAGACGCCCTTATTTATTATTTTTAACGACCTGTTCAAAGATATTCTCCCCTTTTGCCTCGGTTCGACCTTCGCTCTCTTGTTTACCCAAAATCTGCAACAGCTGCTCCTGCGTGATCGGTTTTGCATGAGGCATCAGTTCGTACCCGAATTCGCCATCCAATTCAATGGTTCCAATTTTGACATCAGAAACATACGAAATTCCTTTCTGCCTTAGGCGCATTTCCAGCTGACCTTCCGACATTCTGAGCTTTCTCAAGTTTTCCATTATAAATTTTCCATTATTAATCACCAAAGTTGCTTCGCCAGTCATATACCGTTCAATCTTGCTGGATTTCATTTGGATTTTTTGAAAAATCACCAAAAACAAACCAAAAAAGATCAAAATGAGAATGACCTGCCAAAACTTATGTTCCTTTATGGCATGCCCCATAGTCGTCCCAATTGCTAAAATAATTACCGTTTCCAAATTAGTCATCTTGGCAACTGATTTTTTCCCGGTAAATCGAAGTAGTACCACGCTTGTAATCAAAAGAATGAAGGCTTCAACAATAAAGTTCAAATTAACCACACGCCAAACCTAATTTTTACCTTATTTTTAACCATTGGCAGCCCGATTAAACGCATAAATTGGAAATAACCTCCTAATTACCACTGCTATTTTTCCCTGTTATAATAGGAAAATTAAGAGGTGATAGAATGAAAGTGTTGAAGTATTTGATTGTATCAGTGGCAGTCATTGGCCTTGGAATGGCTTCATGGTTCTATTATCCGTACTATCAAATCCATAAACTGAAAAAACAAACAGTTCAATCCGCATCTGCAAAAGTCTCCTATATCGATTTCTTTCGAGATACGAAGGCGGCACAAATCAACCATTTGGCGCTAGGGGATTCAGTGATTCGCGGTTTTGGCGCGGGGCAAAATGAAAACTTAGTCACGCAATTCTCGGAAAAATTGGGACAGCAAATTAATAAACCGATCTACATTCAAAATGAGGGAATAAACGGTCTAACCAGCGGAGAATTAAACGAACTCGTTCAAGCGGGAAAGTTTGATGAAGCCATTCGGCACGCTGACATCATTACGATCAATATTGGCGGAAATGATATTCTCCATGCGGCGGACAAACGGGACCTGACAACGGTGATCCAATCTTTTCATCAACTACAGGACCATTTTTCAAAAAATTTAACCGACATATCGGCAAAAATAAATAGGATCAATCCTGGCGCTACTATTGTGCTTCTCGAACAGTATAACCCAATTCCACCGACTGACAGCCTGTACACCCTTGCTGATCAGCTGCTGCCGAAATGGAATCTTATAATCTACGAAACTGCCAACCAACTCGCCTCAAGCATTGTGGTCGAAACAACCAAGGTGATTAATAGAGATAATCTTGATAACCTTTCTACAGACAGGATTCATCCGAGCCCAAAAGGGTACGCGGCCATTTCTGAGCAAATGATTTACCAGTTAAGGCACCAATACCGGAAAACGTAAAAAACGAAGGAGAGCTTCCCCTTCGTTTTTTTATTGAAGACGATTGGCACCAATTGCTATTGCCCATCTGCTCCATTCGGAGTGACTCGGCGCACATGGTCATCTTCAAAGTTGTTGGCCCGGGCTTTCTTCACCTTATCATCCAATAATTTCTTTTGGTCTACATCCGGTGAGGGCGTTAACTTTTTCTTTGACATTATTTAACCTCCTTTCTGTTTCGCCCTCTTATTTTGCTTATAATTAAAAAATAAATCCGGAATGTCCATATCGTTTTTTATGCCTATCACCTTAAAGAGTTAAGTATTAATTTTCCTGCCTGGTAAATTTATTCTGTGCCCAAGTATCCAGCTTTTTTATATGTTTTTTTCCAATAGTAAATCCGTATATTATCAGCACCAAAATGATCACCGTAAATAGATCCACTTTTTTTGCGAAAATGAAATTGACGATCCCCATTAACACTTGTGGAATCACACCTGTAATGACAGTCAAAACCGTAGCAACCTTAAACCAGGTGTCTGATTTTAATCTGTACCGAGCATAAAGAAGGAAAAAGATTGACGCCCATGCTAGCACCTCAAGGGTAACTAAGATGATCCATTTATTTTCTACTAAAATATCCAATGTCTCAACTCCCTTGTTCTAGCTATTATGCAAGAAAAATAACCAGTAGGGCTTAAATAGAAGCTCTTTTTCCGCATTAAATGCCTTTCTTTCTCTTTTCATACAATACATCACATTCAACTTATAATTCCGAATATTCATAATATATTAACTACATAGTTACCTTAGGATCCTCATTGATTGTAAAATCGGTAATATTCTCGGCCGTTTCAGTAACCATTACCGGGAACTTCTTCCCAAACAGATTGCCTGCAACTATATAAAGAACAGATGTTGCCGCTAAGGAAACAAAGTAATTATAATCAAGGAACAGCAGGCCGATTACAATACCTAATAGATAGCAAGACATGGCTACCAGGTTAATTCCATGCCAGTAGGAATATTTCCCTTTGCTGTTAAATAAATCACCAAGACTTAATTTTCGCTTTCTGAAGTAGTAGTAATCTACGGCGATGATTCCTAATGCCGGACCGCCTGCTGCACCAAACACAGCTAGAAACACGTCTAATATTGGGCCAAAATTCCAAGGCTGTAAAACAAACGCAAGCACGCCCACAATGACAGTGGCTACCTTGAAATTAAGCTTCTTAGGGGCAAGTGCACATATGACATACACGGAAGGGAAAAGATTTGCGGCAGTATTTGTTGATAATTGTGCGACGAATACAAAAATGGCCAATATGGCGATGATAAAATTATTCCCACCGGCTACTAAATCTGTAAGATACGGGAGCACTTCCGCACCAGTCATGCCGGGTACTAAAACAACTGCTATTATACCAATCATCGTAAAAAACATAAATGCAGGCGCAGACAATAAACTGTATGAAATCAAATGATTTCTTGCAGCTTTTTTCATGTCGCCATTTTTCACCTTGGCATCCTTGGTGAAATCGTTAAATCCCATGGCAACAGCTGCATAACCACCTAAACAAACACCAAAACCATAAAGCCAGTTTTTACTTTCACCTGTCTGGCCAAGGTCCCAAATGTCTATAATGGTAACACCATGGGTATTCATCAACTTATAGAACATAATACCACCAATGATGATCATCAACGGTGCGGCAAATGAAGTAAATCGCTCAATTCCTTTGGCACCAGTAATTGTTACCAATATTAGAAGTGCTGCGTTAATAATGATGGCAACTACCATATTACTAAATCCAAACACAGAATCCATAAACATGTTTACGGCAGTTGCCCCCATAAAACCGTTTAATCCCACAAATATAATGGCAGGCAACGCTCGCACAAGCCCAACAATCTTTCCGCCAAGCGGTCCTACCACCGACGTTATCGTCGTGGCGAAAGAAACTCCATATTTCAGCCCAATTTCCTGTGTGACAAAACATGCTAAACACACTAGCAGCTGACCAATCAGATTTATCCAGACAAGTTCTCCTACCGTATAATACTGTACCAAAGGTGTCATAACGACAAAGCTTGTTACCTGCACTGCAATACCAAACCAAATAATACCAAGACCAAATGGACTAATTGTTCTTTTAGAAAAATCTACTGGAGCCAACGATTCGCTATAAAGATCATGTTCTGGTTTTGGCTGAAAATTGATCATTATTTTCCCCCTCGAAATTTATCGAAAACCAACAATTATAACCCTTGCCTCCAGTGAATTCCTTACTGTCGGCTAGTATTGCGACACCAACTTTCAGGTCTTTCACCTGTATGCTATTCAGCATAAATAGGACCTGTCTAGTTCTCCTTTTCCCACCTTTTAAATTCCATATTTACAGAATCAATCAAGGTCTTACTAATTTCCTTCCAAACCACTTCGCCCTTTTCCTTCGTTGCTAAGGTTGCTTTCCACAGGATGCCGCTCTCTGCTGTAATTCTCTTTGGAATCGGCAGCATGTCGTAAAATGGATAGTATTCCGCTTGATCGTCTATCGCCTTCGAAAAATCCACTAACTCAGGGGCAACATACATCATCACAGATGTTTCAAAAATAGAAGCATGCTCAATCCCCCAACCTGGGAATTGTCCCTCAAACACATACTCCATTGTTTCAGGCTTTAAATCACTAAAGGGTGTTTCGATAATAAGCAACTTTAAATCGGGATAATCTCGCTTTGTATCTTCGTAAACATTGTACGCAGCATCATAAATAAAATTTGAATTCTCAAAATGCCAATTAAATAGGACGATTTTCCTGAAGCCCGTCCTGATAAATTCATGCACAACATCCGTAATGATCGCGGTCAAGGTTGAGCCCCTTACAGAAATTGTTCCTGGGAAGGTCTGGCCACCACCTGTACAAGGACGCGAGCGAAATCCATAACACACAGTAGGTGCTACCAATAAATCTGTTTCCTTTGCAACGTCAAGGGCCATTCTCTCTGAAAGAAGTGCATCCGTACATAGGGGCATATGGGGTCCATGCTGTTCCGTTGCGCCGATGGGCAGAATGACTCCGACTCCTTTTTCTACGGCATCTCTTACCTCCATCCAAGTCATTTTAGACATTAATCTTTTGTTCATTGCTAGCACTCCCTTTTTTTTATATTTGATAATTTACATTTTTTAATATGAATCGGTATGAACATATCAATTTTCTAAGCAACACTTCCTTTCTATTCCGCTACCTTTCCTACATTTCTAAAAAAATGTGATATTCTATTCGGTTAATCATTGTTGCTTATTATGAAACTGTGTTCTGGAAAAATTTTTAATAAGGAAATAATACCATCTAGTAAGTTTGAATTCAATTATATTTTCTGAATCTTCAACCAATTATTTTGACAAAAAAAGACATGTATGATTATCATGCCTTTTCATAACAATAGCATTACCTTTTATCCTTAACTCTTCTAATCTTGTTTCTGTCATTCGTATGGTTGGACCAGAAATACTAACTGCACCCTTCACTTCTCCAAGATGGTTAAAGATTGGGGACGCCATGCGAGACTAGTGTGGTTAATATCCGAAATCGAACTTTTATTAAGCCCCAGCTTTTCAGCTAATTCTGTTACTCCTAAAACACTTTTCTTTTTACTAAGATAGTCAATAATGGTCAAGGCTCGATGAATTGATTGTATCATATAGATTCCCTCTATCTTCTATAATATGTATATAGTAGTATCAGGATTAATTTCAATTATTTACCATTTTTATTATAGCAACAAAAATTTTTAAATTGAAATAAATTTACATTTTTAGTAAGATGTTAAAATTATCTACAGTAGCAAAAGTACAAAAAAAGCTGCCAAAGGCAGCTTCTTTCGAAATGTCATGCAATTTTCGTCTCAAACACAAGCGTTTTTAGTTTTTTCCTTGCCCGATAAATCTTGGTCTTTACGGTGCATGGGTTGAGTTGCAATAAATGGGCGATTTCCTCTTCCTTCAGCCCCTTCAACACCTTTAGTGTCAACAGCCCCTGCTGTTCGCGGGACAGTTTGCCAGCGGCCGTTTTAATTTGGTCAAACAAACAGGATGCCTCGACCTCTTGGAGCACATTTTGGTTCATTTCTTTGCCGATGAACTCCAGCGTTTCCTGGTCCATCAGGACACCTTTCCGTTTCTTTTCCCTGCGGATAAAATCAATCGCCGTCCGGGTGGCTATTACCGATAACCAAGCCCCCATTTTTCGCACATCTTCAATGGTATCCAGTTTGTTCATTGCCTTAATAAACGTCTCTTGGACAATATCCTCCGCATAATATCGATCCCTAGTAATTGAATATGCGTTCAGGTACAGCCGTTTATAAAACAGAGAATAAATCTCTGAGAAATCCACTACCATCTTGCCAATCCCCTCTCTTTTTCTAACCCTTAGCTCTCCATCCATAACGTAATCGTCACTTTAAACAAGTCCCCATCCGCCTCGATGTCCATTTTGCCTTCATGAAGGTCGATAATGGATTTGACAATCGCAAGTCCGAGGCCAGATCCATCCGTATGGCGTGACGTATCGCCGCGCTTGAACCGTTCATACAGTTCGTCGGCATTGTCGCTTAGCTCATATTTTGAAACGTTTTTAAATGTAAGGACCGCTTGATTCTCTTGGGTTACAATCGAAATATAAACCCGTGAATTTTCTAATGAATATTTCAAGATATTGCCGATTAAGTTATCAAACACGCGCCAGATCTTTTGTCCGTCCACCATGGCATAAACGGGATCGGCTGCTTTCGTCACCCGAAATTGCAGGCTCGACGCCTGAATCGTTTCGTCATATTCGGCAAGCGCCTGCTCCAACAGCTGGTTGAGATCGACTCGCTCCTTGACAAGTTCGATGTTGCCAGTGGCCATTTTTGATACTTCAAATAAATCATCGATTAATGCCTTTAACCGCTTTGATTTTCTGTCAATAATTTCAAGATACGCTTTCCGTTCGTCCTCCGATAAGCCGCTCTCCTTCAACAGCTGCGTATACGTAATAATGGATGTCAGTGGCGTTCTTAAATCATGGCTGACGTTGGAGATCAGCTCTGTTTTCAGTCGTTCACTCTTGGCTTGCTCCGACTGGGATTGCTTTACTCCCTGTTTCAAAACATTGATGTTGCCAGCAAGCGTGGCAAACACCGATTTCCCTTTGACAGGCAGATCTTCCCCCAGTTTCCCCTCAGCCAGTTCGTTTGTTTTTTTCACAATTCGGTTAAAATAACCGATTTTTTTGAGCAGGAACATGCCAAGCGGGACGCCGGCTGCCGCCAGCAACACTAGATAAAATAGGATAAATATCGGATTTATTGCAGTCATGAAAGACGCCATTCCTATAAAAAATACAGCCGCCAACAGAATGAACACCTGTACACCGATACTCTGAACAAGAAACGCTTCAACTAGACTTTCTTTCACAGAAATGAAAAATTGCTTTGTCAGTTTCCAGGACTTTTTCATCAGACTCTTTTCCCATTGGATTTTCAGATTAGGCCAATCCTTGAGATCAATCATCAAAAATTTCAACTGAATATTCGCAATCATGACCAATAAAGCAGCGATGGCCAGAGTGAAGACAATTTCCACTACATTAGAAAGATAAGGGTTTAGCGGGAGATATGAAATACTGTCACTCATGACAGCCATTGTAATGACAGCAATGATCGCCACTACCGCGAACAGTGCCGCCCTGATGTCAATTGGAAGCTTGTTGTAATAAGGCCGCCATTTCCCCAAAGCCGCATTCACTCCGGCCATTCTTCTTGAAAAAAATAGGCACAATAATAGAACGACTCCACTTGCCAAGACATAGACAAGCATGATGGATTGATTTTGTTTATAGTTGTTGTATTCCCTCATAATAAAGTTGGAATCTTCAAGGTTTTTGGCAATCGCAAGCTGTCCTTCAAACGACACGTTGTTGTTTGCTGCCGTTAATGCTTCAGAAATATCTTCATACCCTCCGGAACCGAAATGGATGAAGTAGTCTCTCGGAATCGAAAAGTCGGTCACATATAGCATGCCACTTTGCTTCAAGCTTCCTTGGTCGGGATCTGATAGATTTGTATGGACCTCCCCTGTATTCGGGTCTTTATAATAATAGGTAAAGGTTTTGCTGTATCTTGAAAAATCTGCAAGATATTGGTTCCGTTCCTTAAAAAACTTATCGATTTTCACTTCTTTTTCCTTGAGGATCTTTTGCCGAACATGATCGTCACTTGAGAAATTTTTACTGATATCATCTATCTTTGTGTCTCTTTCCTTTATATAGGCAGTGGCGACTTCTTCATTATTGGACGCTAATGCATCCTGAATCCGAGTTTCGTATTGCGCTTTAATGTTGGAAATTTGCGAATCCAAATCTCCATAGCGATAGCGGTGCTCGTCAATTTCTTCCGCACTGACAGTAATCGCTGCTTTCGCCTCTTCCGGTGTGGTCTTGTTCAGTTCAAACATGGCCAAATAGCTGGCAATTTGATCAAGCTCTGATTGAAATTCAGGAGTGTGGAAATAGTCCTGATGTATGTATCGTTGGCCTGACATGAAAAAGGTTAAGATACCGCTAAGCGCAAATGTTAGAAAAAACGCCCAAATATATAGGACAATACTACTTTTCCATCTTGTAGCCAATTCCCCACACCACCTTCAAATATCTTGGATTCTTTGGATCAATTTCAATTTTCTCGCGAATTTTCCGAATATGGACCGCTACCGTATTTTCCGCGTTATAACCGGGTTCCTTCCAAACCCGTTCATAAATCTCATCAATGGAAAATACACGTCCGGCATTGGTCATCAATAGCTCGACAATCTTGTATTCAATCGGCGTCAGCTTAACCGGCTCACCGTTAACGCATACTTCCTTTGCCGCCTGGTCAAGCGTAAGCCCGTTAAGGTCAATCACTTTTTTAATCCCATCATAGGTCCCCAGTGACACATATCTCCGGAGCTGAGATTTCACGCGGGCGACAAGCTCCATTGGGTTAAATGGTTTGGTGACATAATCATCCGCTCCCACCTGAAGTCCAAGGATCTTGTCGGTGTCTTCACTTTTTGCACTTAAAATGATTATCGGGATATTTTGTTTTTCACGAATTTTAAAGGTCGCCGAAATTCCGTCGAGCCTTGGCATCATTACATCAAGAACGATCAGATGAACACTCCGTTCATTTAAAATCTCCAGCGCTTCGATTCCATCCTGTGCTTTCAGAACGGTGATGCCTTCATTTTTTAGATATATTTCAATCGCATCACGGATTTCCTTTTCATCATCAACTACAAGCACATTATAATTGGTCATTTTTCCTCCGCCTTCTTTCTACCCTTACCTGTCTCTATCCTAAACAGAAAATCTTAAAACTAACTTACGATAAATCTTAAGATTTTCTTAAGGTTTATTTAAATTCCTATTAAGAGGAAATTTGCAAATCTATCTTTTACTAGAATACCAATGATTTTATTAAAGAAAAAGTCGGATTAAAACGAAAAGAAGCCGAAAACATACAGATTTTGTATATTTTCAGCTTCTAAAATACTCTTTTCATTTTTCTAAAGCAAAGGTAACAGCTTCCTTAGCATGGATTTCTGATGTATCAAACAACGGGACTATGACCTCATGGGGTTTAATCAATAATCCAATCTCCGTACAACCGAGGATGATGCCTTCTGCACCGTCTTCGACCAGTTTTTGGATGACCCCTTTATAATAGTCCTTTGAAGCTGGTTCAATTATTCCCAGGCATAACTCCTCAAAAATGATTTTGTTAATCATTTCACGTTCTTTGGCTTCAGGCACGATGACCTCGAGGTTGTTTGCGATTAACCTTGAAATATAAAAGTCTTGTTCCAGAGTGTATTTCGTTCCCAGGAGGCCGATTTTGCGAATCCCCGCTTTTTCGATTTGAATGGCGGTTGCGTCTAAAATATGCAAGACTGGGATACTGATTCTTTCTTCTATTAGATTGATGACCTTATGCATGGTATTTGTACAAATCACGATAAAGTCCGCCCCGGCCTTTTCTAATGAACGGGCGGCTTCTCCCAATAGTCGGCCTGCCTGTTCCCACTCACCTGTCGCCTGCATCTGTTCAATCTCTGAAAAATCAACACTGTATAGGAGGCACTTCGCCGAATGCAGGCCACCGAGTTTTCTTTGCACTTCTTCATTAATGATCCGATAATATTCTGCCGTCGATTCCCAACTCATGCCGCCAATAAGACCGATTGTTTTCAACGTAAATCCTCCTCTTTCACCTCTAGTTTTTCATAAAAGCTGTCCAGAAACGGATGGATATCGGGTTCACTATAATAATAGTCATCATTTATTTCAATGGGGGTAAACTGGAAGGTTTTCTTGCCATCTTCAAAAAATGTAATCGAGTACCGGTACCCTACCTGTTTTTCTTGATTAGCCTCCGGAATAAACTTAATGTCCTTTATCTCTTTCAAAAAGTCATCAATTACCTTTTTGTCTTTGACCGTCTTTTTATATCCTGTACTCCCGTCAAGAATCACTATTTTAGTTACCTTGTCAATATTTCCTCCGTAGAACTCGGGCAGCGTTTTTGTTTCGAGACCACAGCCAGCTAATCCAATTAACATAGTAAAAACGAAAATGAGAATCCGCAAGGCTTTCCCCCTCCAAAAATTTCCTTTTCATAATTTAAAAATACCACAGCCCGCGGACTGTGGCATTAAAATTTTTAGCTAATGAAACAAATAGTTTAATAACGGAGGCAAAACTATTAAGAAAAGGGAACCTGATAGTAGCAGGTTCGTTACTTTATTGGAAAATTTTCCCCTGCCTTTCACGGGATTCCAACGGCTGAATTGTAACCTATTTCGATACAGAACCAAAAACAGGATGAAAACAGCCGCGAACCCAAACCAACCGTAAACATGCGTGTCCGTTCCACGCTTTTTATAAAAGAAATTTATGTCGAACCGAGACTGCTGCTTAATATTCCAAAGATAAAAGCGATACGCGCTAACTCCAATAGGACTTTCATTGTAACACCCTCCAACATGGGTATTATTCTTGACCTACTTTCTCCCAAGTTATCATAAAACTGCCTATATGGTTTTGGCCGTCTACTTGAATTTTGTACGTATCCTGTTTTGGTATCGTTATGGTCGTGTCTTTCGTGAATTCTTCCATTACATCCCCGGAGGAGTTCAGTAGTTTTGCAGACAGTGTTCCATCTTTAGTTGAGGATAAATAGGAAAACTTAATGTTATCCCCTTCGGAAAAATCGATTTCTTTAAAGTAATACCCAGAAAATTTACTGTATTCCCCACTGATTGAATCTGAAGTACTATGAAGTTCTCCAGTTTTTATAACATAGGATCCTCCCGTACAGCCCATTAATAAGATTGGAAACAATGCCATGAAAAGCCATAGTTTTGTTTTCATATAGCACACTTCTTTTTATGAAATATCCCCTTTACCTTATTTTACCACTTAGTTTTATTCTAAAAAGTGAAATTATTATGAAAAATAAAACGCCACAGCCCTCTGTGGACTGTGGCGTCAATACCTTCTTAAATTGACAATTTCGGAAGAACTTTAGACTTGATTGGCTACCCAAACCAAGGACTGTCTGATTTTTCGTTCGCCAATAGCCTCGATTTACTACCCAAATCTTGACCGGTCTGACTTTTCGTTCGCCAATATGTCTTCAGGTTAGGAAATACGATTTAAATAAATCATCTAACTTGGTTATTTACCATTGAACAGCTTTTTAAACTCCCCGTACCCTTCTTCCTCAAGCTTTTCTTTCGGTACAAACCGCAGTGCGGCCGAGTTGATGCAATACCGAGCCCGGTCTGGCCCTGGCCCATCATCAAATACATGGCCAAGATGGGAGTCTGAGGTTTTCGCTCGGACTTCAATCCTCCTCATCCCATGCGAGGTATCAAAGCGCTCCTCCAATTCCATCCGACGGATAGGATTGGTAAAACTCGGCCAGCCGCATCCAGCATCATATTTATCGGTTGAACTAAACAATGGCTCACCCGAAATAATGTCGACATAGATTCCGTCTTCAGTATGATCCCAGAATTCATTTTTAAAAGGAGGCTCGGTTGCGTTTTTCCTGGTTACATCATATTGAAGCGGTGTTAATTCTTGGCGCAACTCCTCATCTGTTTTGCGCCTCTTCCAATTTTCCCTGATAAATTTCGCCCGGCCCGAAGCCTCAAAATAATGGTTATAGTGAAAAGGAATTTTTTTATAGTAGTTTTGATGTTTTTCCTCAGCTGGATAAAATGGCCCCACTGATAGGATTTCCGTAACAATCGGCTTTTCAAAACGACCGCTTGCAGCCAGCGCCGCCTTAGAAGCTTCGGCCAACTCTCTCTGTTTTTCATTGTGATAAAAAATCGCGGTACGGTATGAAAGGCCGCGATCACTGAATTGGCCGCCCGGGTCGGTTGGGTCGATTTGCTGCCAAAAGAGACGCAGCAATTTTTCATAGGGAAAAATCACCGGATCAAACTTAATTTGCACCGCTTCGAAATGACCTGTGGCATCAGAGCATACTTCTTCATAAGTTGGATTTTCTGTTTGGCCACCCGTGTAGCCCGAGATAACTTCTTTGATCCCGGGTTTTTCATCGAAGGGAGAGACCATGCACCAGAAGCATCCTCCAGCGAAGGTCGCCAGTTCATAATGTTGAGACATTTTTATCAACTCCTATGCCTATTCTAGCGCTAAAATAACGAGTAAGACAAATCCGTTTTTGACTGTATGTCGGATCCGTTTTGCTGATGAGGTTTGCTTACTTGCAGATGGCGGGGCCAACTTGCGGATAACGCTCGCTTACTTGCGGATAACGCTCTCCAACTTGCGGATAAGACTCCCTTACTTGCAATGGCGTTCTCCAATTTGCGGATAAGACTCGCTTACTTGCGGATGACGTTCTCCAACTTGTGGATAAGGCTCGCTTACTTGCGGATAACGCTCTCCAACTTGCGGATAAGTTGCGCTTACTCTCGGATAAGCAATCTTATCTCTCGGTTGACACTCTCCACAGTGTCGACCACCATTTCACTGTCGGATAGCATCCTCTAACTGTCGGATCCCCCCTTCCAACTGTCACATAACCCCCGCCAACTGTCGTACAACCCGCCGCAGTCGCTCACCCTCCAAAAAAACTCCCACAAACCTCGCCACATCTCCCTCATACCCCCATCACACCTAAAAAAAATGAAGCAGAGACCCGCGCCCCTGCTTCACCAACCAAACTTTATATAATCAACCTATATTCATTCCCGGATGGGTCACTTGTCACAAAATAATCTCCCTCAGCGCTGACATTTACCCCCATTTTCCCAAGGCGATCAATCACTTCAGCTCTTGCCTCATGATTTGGAAAAACAAGTGTACTCCAATTTAGCCCCACGCTATTTTTCGGCGGTGTCGGTGCCCCGACTCCCTGCCAAGTATTAATGGCAATATGATGGTGGTAACCACCTGTCGAAAGGAAGGCTGCTTGCGGATAGTAGCTGACGACCTCGAAACCCAGACCCTTTGTATAAAACTCCTCCGCTTTTTTCAAATCGCCAACGTGAAGGTGCAGATGTCCCATGATTGTGCCTGCAGGGAGACCAGTCCATTCGGCATTGCTCTCGGCCAATATTCCTTCAGCATCGAGTTGTTCCGTGGCCATCTCAACCAAGTTGTCCTTCCACGTCCACTCACTTGAAGGGCGGTCGCGGTAAACCTCAATACCGTTCCCATCCGGGTCATTCAAATATAATGCTTCACTGACATAGTGGTCAGCGGCACCAAGTGGATAGCCCGATTGCAGCAAATGCCTTAAAAATACCGATAAATCGGCGCGTGACGGCAATAGTATCGCAAAATGATATAAGCCTGACGTGCGCTCCGGTTTTGACGTTACGTCCACAGGTTGTTCGAGCGATATCAGCGGTGTCTTCCCGTCCGTCGTTAAAACAGCCTGGCGCTCCGATTTTTCCAATATCTTAAGCCCGATAATATTTTGATAAAATGCGAGCGAGTATTCCAGATTTTTAACCTTAATATTGACCTCTCCAACATATACATTTGGCGCTTGATGGAACGTTTCCATATAAATCATTCCTTTTTTTATTATTTATCATTACTATACATGGCGAAAATTATTATCTCGAATTAAAGATATTTTAATTCAAAACAGAAAAAATGTAAAGTAAAAGAGAAAAATTCACAAAAAAAGCAGAGACCCGATCGCTCTCTGCTTCACTCTTCCCACAACGGGATATGGACCTTGAAAGTTGTACCAATTCCCTTTTCGCTCTGAACCTCAATATGGCCTTTCCAGCGCTCAACAATCTGATAACAAACCATAAGCCCCATTCCGGTTCCTTTTTCCTTCAACGAATAAAACGGCGTTCCTAACCTGGCGACTTCTTCAGGGGACATGCCGATGCCCGAATCAGCAACCTCAATGACACCAAAACCGCCGCTTCTGCGGACGCTAAGGGATAATACACCCCCGGCGCGCATGGATTCAAGGCCATTTTTGACGATATTGATGACAACCTGTTTTAATTCGCCACGGTTTCCTTTTATTAAAATTTCATCCTCTATTTGTGCCTGTAATGAAATGTTTTTTGACATTAAGGCGAAGGAGTTCATTAATTCCGCCACCTGTTTTGCCAATTCGCCGGCACTAACTTTTTCTACTTGTTCCAGGTCTGGTTTGGCGAGGGATAGGTATTCATGAATAATTTTCTCTGCCCGGTTTAGCTCTTCTATCATTAATCGGATATAAGATAATTCAGTTTCACTTAAGTGATCCTTTGCCAGAAAGATTTGCAGGAAGCCTCTTACCACTGTCATCGGGTTGCGTATTTCATGGGCCACCGAGGCCGCCAGCTGCCCGATCGCATTCATTTTTTCCGCATGCTGCAGTTCCTTTTGGATTTTTGTCATTTCCATTATTTGTTCCATTTCATCGATTGCTGCTTCGACTCGATTCATATACACCGGGTGTTCCGTTCCAGCGCCAACTTCCTTATATGTATCGGATAGCCGTTCGAACAGGACGGATAGGTGTGACGTCATCTGGTTAAACCTTTCCCCTAATCGTTCTATATCAGGTTGGTTGGAGATTTTCACTTTTACTTGAAAATCTCCTGAACTCACTGCATCAATCCCAGAGATAATCTCTTCCACCGGTTCGAGCACTTTTTTAATGCCCCAGTTTAAAATAAAATAGACCAGCAAAGTTACAATCACCAGTGCCAACAGTAAATGAAAAGCCATTTTTTGCTTATACGTATCAATGACTGAAGCATCCACATCGACAGCCAATACGGCAATTACCCTGTTATTTTGATCAAGGATAGGCTCAAATGCCGTGATCCAGGAGCCATAATGATCATCATAATGAGAGGTGCTGGAAGTTGTTTTTTCACGGATGGCCCGATCAAATGCATCCAGATAAATCGTTCCGGCCTTATATGCACTGAAACTCTTAATTCCCATATCATCGTATATATATGAGACAGCTAAAAAGGTTAATTCATTATCATCCTTTTTATCAATATTCATTAAATAACCTTGCATATATTCCGTGTCTTTTTGATTAATTAACCCGACTAACTGTTCTAACCGCTTTGATGAAGGATTATTTGGATCACGTGATTCCTTTGCTGTTAATACATCGTTGACAGGAATGGTTACACTCCAAAGCCTAACAATGCCCTCAGCACGTTCAGTCAACTGGGTTGTTATTTGCTTTGTTTCAAACATGAAGGTGAACCCCGCAGTTGAAACCACCAGCCAGAAGGTGATGAATAATGAAAAAAATTGGATTTTGCGATAAAGCGGCAAGGTTCTAATGTGACGTTTCCACATAGGTTGTAGTCCTTTCAGAAGTTCTCATTTTCCAAAAATTCGACACCCCGCACCGTAACTCCTTTGTTAACTCTGGTCAAAGAAAAATTTTTATAAAAAAAATAAACAAAAAATTAAATTTTCGCCTTTTTTGCTTACTAAAAAAAGCAGAGGGCTTTCCTCTGCTTCCTAAGCTGTTGCATGAGCTGCCTGTTTCGTTTCTTTCTGTTTTTCTTGAATCAATAATCCGCCTGCCAGGCCAATGACTGAGAAGACGACAGGGATTAATAGCCCGTAGTAGTATGCGATGTTGCTTGAAGCAAGTTGGAAATGGTCAATGACTTTTCCGAAAAAAAATGGCAATAGGACGGCGCTTATAAATCCGCCCGTATTCGCGAAGCCCGAAACAATCCCAACCTCTTGCACCGGAAACGACTGTCGGACGACGGCAAATGTGAGGGAACTTGCCCCATTACCGTACCCAATGATAAAGAATAACACTAAAAGAACAAAGAATGGCGGCTTGGCATCAAACAATAGAAATACAGACCAGCTTAAAAATACGATGGCATGGGCCAAAACATATGGCCGCTTAATGGAACCTAGCCGGCTGGAAATCCAACTGGTTAACGGCGCACCAGCCAAAGCGCCAAAAAGGCCAAACATGACTAATTGACTGGCGGCCGACCGGGACATTTCATACACGTTCATTCCGTACGGGACTGCCCATGACCCGATAAAGCCCACATAGGTTCCCATCAGGCCGAAGTGACAAAAAAATGCAGCCCACGCCTGCCGGCTGGAAAAAACTTTCCGGAGCAATGGCAACACTTTTTCGTGGGTATTTTTTGCCTTACCCTTTCCTTCTGCTTTTTTAAACAGTTGGTTTGATTTTTTTTCAAGGATGAAATAAAGCATTATACCGGAAAGGCACAGAATCATTCCGGTAATGAAAAATGGGGCCCGCCATCCGGATAAGGAAATCCAGGAGGCAAACGGAACTGTTGCCACTAGGAACCCAAAGCTGCCAGACATCGCGGCAAAGCCAAGGAGTCGGACAAATTCCTGGGCCCTAAACCATTTGCTTAAAATTAACACCAGATTGACCCAAATGGCGGCATCCCCTATCCCAACCAGCAGTCTGGCCAAAATCAGCACGAATTCATGCGGGGCCAAACTATAGATAACAGTACCAACGCCATTGAGGATCGTCCCAATAATTAAGAAAAAGTTAGGTCCATATCGGTCTGACAAAATCCCGATCGGTATTTGCAGGCCTGCATAGGCCAGGAATTGAATGCTTGCCAACAGCCCTATGGTTGAAGCAGTAATATTGAAATCCTTCATTAATTGATCGGTAATCAGTCCCGGAGCTGTCCGTTGACTGACGATTAAAAAATACGTAAATAAAACGGCAGAAAACACAACCCACCGATACTTGCTCGTTTGTTTCTCCAATGATCTCTTCCCCTGTTCGTTTCAATCTAATTTTCAATTATACTCCTTTTTTTCTGGTCTGGATTATTTTTTTATTTGGAGGCGGTTTCATTTGAGTACACAATCGAAAAAGGCTTTCTGCTGCCAGAAAGCCTTTATTCTTATGAATTTCCTTGTTCTGCTTCCCACTTGGCCACTTCATCGCGAACCCGTGGGGCGACTTCCTCGCCTAACAATTCAATTGATTTCATGACATCTTCGTGCGGCATTGTTCCGACAGGGCAGTGCAGCATAAACCGGGTAATGCCGACATTTTTGCGGAGATGGACGATTTTTGCTGCAACCGTTTCTGGGTCGCCTACATACAGTGCTCCTTCAAAGCTGCGGGCGGCATCGAAGCTTTCACGGCTATAATGGCCCCAGCCCCGCTCCCGCCCAAGGACGTTCATTGCTTGTTGAGTTGATGGGAAAAACTTTTCGGCCGCTTCATCCGTTGTCTCAGCAATGAAGCCATGGGAATGTGACGCAACCGTAAGCTTTGAAACATCATGCCCAGCCCGTTCAGCAGCTCTTTGATACAACTTAACAAGCGGTGCGAACTGTACGGGTCTGCCTCCGATAATCGCCAATACCAGCGGCAAGCCGAGCAGTCCGGCACGCACACATGATTGGGTATTTCCCCCGCTGCCGATCCAGACTGGCAGCGGGTCTTGGACCGGTCTTGGATACACGCCGCGATTATGAATCGCCGGGCGGTGTTTGCCTGACCAGTTCACCACCTCCGACTCACGAATGTTTAACAACAGCTCTAATTTTTCATCGAAAAGCTCGTCGTAATCCTTTAAATCATATCCAAACAACGGGAACGATTCGATAAACGAGCCCCGTCCTGCCATTATCTCGGCACGTCCATTTGAAATCGCGTCAAGGGTGGCAAAATCCTGAAAAACTCGAACCGGGTCGGCGGATGAAAGAACAGTCACTGCACTTGTCAAACGAATCCGTTTTGTTTGTGATGCCGCAGCAGCCAGAACAATCGCAGGGGAAGACGCTGCATAATCCTTGCGGTGGTGTTCCCCGACACCGAAGATATCTAAACCTATTTGATCAGCCAGAACAATTTCCTCCACTACCTCTCGTATGCGCTGGGCATGGCTGATGACCTCGCCGGTTTGGGGGTCTGGTGTTGTCTCTACAAATGTACTGATTCCTATTTCCACAAAAAAGCCTCCCATTTATTTTTAAAATGAATATCTTTATTTTGAGATATTACCATGAGTTTTTCAAGTTAATTCTCTTATATGGCCCAATTGAACATTTTTTCATATATGTCATATAGTGAATTAATGCAAAATGCCTATGGGGGAGTATGTATGATCATCCATGTTGTCGGCCGCGGCGAGACGCTTTGGCAAATAGCCAATCGCTACGCTGTTCCGATGAATTCCATTATTCAAACTAATGCACTACCTGACCCAAACAAATTATTGGTTGGCCAGGCGTTGGTGATTCCGAAACCTGGTACGACCCATGTGGTGAAATATGGGGAGACACTGTGGGCGATTGCCCAGAGGTATGGAGTTACCATTCAGTCCATTGTTCAGGCAAGCCAATTAACAAACCCGAATCTTTTGTATCCTGGCACCACCCTGTTTATACCGGCCATTACCCATACCGTCCATCCTGGTGAAGCACTATGGCAAATTGCCAGCAGGTATGGAACATCAGTCCAAGCAATCGTCAGTGAAAATCAAATCACAAACCCTAACTTAATTTATCCCGGATTAAAGCTCGTCATTCCCAGAGCAAAACCTGCCATTGAAGTGAATGCTTATTCTTACCAAACACCTGAAGCAGCTGCCCAATCTATAAATGAAATAGGGCCTTTACTCACATATTTTAGCCCCTTCGCCTATCTGATTGCAGAAGATGGATCCTTGCAGCCGGTAAAGGATGATGCATCTATTCAGGCTTCAGTAGCCAACCGGGTTGTCCCCATGATGTCCGTTACCAACTTTACCTCCTCCCATGCCGGTTCAAATGTGGCTCATACGATTTTGGCTACTCCGGAGATTAGAGAAAAAGTGCTCACAAACATCGTTACAGTGATGGACCGTAAAGGATATAAAGGGTTAAATATTGATTTTGAAAATGTTTTACCTGCGGACCGCGAGTTATACAATCAGTTTTTGCAAATGGCAGTGGACCGGCTCCATCCAAAGGGATATTTTGTTTCAACCGCGTTAGCGCCAAAGGTCGGGCCCACGCAAGCAGGCCTGTTATATGAAGCGCACGATTATGAGGCCCACGGAAGAATTGCCGATTTTGTTGTCCTGATGACGTATGAATGGGGCTATCGGCTCGGTCCGCCGCAGGCCATCTCGCCTATTAACCAAATGAGAAGAGTTGTTGAATATGCATTGACAGTTATGCCTGCGGATAAAATCTTTTTAGGGTTCCAAATTTATGCCAGGGATTGGAAAATTCCTCATGTAAAAGGGCAAGAGGCGGAAACATTTAGTCCACAGGAAGCGATCAGAAGGGCAATTAAATATGGAGCGAACATTCAATATGACACCACTGCCCAATCACCATTTTTCAGATACGTGGACGAAACCGGTCAAGCTCATGAAGTCTGGTTCGAAGATGCCAGAAGCGCACAGGCCAAGTTCGACATGGTAAAAGACTATAACTTAAGAGGTGTCAGCTACTGGGCATTAGGGTATCCTTACCCGCAGAACTGGGCCTTGTTGAGGGATAATTTTACGATAAAAAAATCATAGAAAAAAGGAATGGCCGCACCATTCCTTTTTCTATTGAATTCTTTTGGACAACAGTTCCATGGCTGCATTTTTTGTGGCATTTGGCTTCAGTTCATCCAGATAGAGAAGTTCTCCGTACAATTTCTCGACTTCCCCCAAAGTCACGGTTGTATTCCCATATTCAAACAGCGGGCTGCTTTCCGGTGAGGGGATATGATTAGAGAGGCCGACTGCATGCAAAAGTTCGTGTAAAATAACCCCGTTCCGATAATCTCTTGTAATAAACCTGTCTGTGCCAATTAGCACAAGCGATTCCATCTTCCCGTAAACCGGGGAGATCCTGACCGGCATCTCAACCCCCAGGACATTATCTAAATAGATGTTATACTCTTTAAAACCTTCTGTTGGCATAAATTTCATTTTAATACTTCGCTCAAAGTCCGCGTGCTTAGAGAGGTCATCGACAATTTTCATTTCATATGGAAAAAAGGTTTTGATTTCGGCAATGGCCCTTTCCACCATTTTGACATCGTCCTCGTTATACTCCCCTTCAAGAGTAATCGCAACTTTATCGGTAAATTTATTCAGCATGTCGACATCTTGCCCAAAATAATAGTCCAAAAATTGCCGCACTTTACTTTCCGAAAAGGTTCGGTTATCGATGGAAAAAGCGACTTCTTTGGCTGCAGTCAATCCATTAGGTTTCGTGGCTAGCATCGTTAATTTATGCTCGCCAGGCGCATCTATCGGCTGATCAAGGGAAACAGGCTTTCCGTCCAGTTGCGCTGTATAGGATACCCGCTCTTCCTTATCAATGTTAAACATCACTTGTTTAAAGTAAACTTTTTTAACGCCCTCTTTGAGACGCGGTGCAAGCGGAGGCTGATCATCCACTTCAAATTTGTAGGAAACAGTTTTCTTTTTCCAAAGCAGCTTAGATTCCCCTTGTAAGAGATAGCTTCCATTCTTCTCCACAAGATAGTTTGGCGTTATTTCTGTGCCATTCAACGTGACACGGGTGATGCCGAAACTATCCTCCAATTTGACAATAGGCTGGACAGCGTACACCTTTCCATTCTCAATCCCGCTTAACTTTATGGAAGGTTCTACAAAGATCGAAAAGTAAACCAATAATGATAGGATTGCACCAGTTATTATACTGAAGATGAGCAGGAACGGCCGGCTTCTCATTCAGGGTCACCACACTTCCATGACAATTTCCCTCTTCAATTATTTCGATAAAAATGCTGATTTTCCTTCTTGTAACGAAAAAGACCCCTCCGCTTTTATATCACACGGATGGGTCTTTCTTATTAAAAATTAGTCTTCAATGATTTCTCTGCGATTCTTCTTGAAGAGCTTCGATAGTACTTCATACACAATTGGCACGACGAATAACGTCAGTAATGTCGAACTGGTTAAGCCGCCGATCACGGTAATCGCGAGTCCTTTTGAGATTAAACCGCCGCCGCCTTCGCCGAGCGCCAATGGAATTAATGCGCCGACAGTGGCAATGGCTGTCATCAGGATCGGACGAAGTCGTGTTGAGCCTGCTTCAAGTACGGCCTCACGCATCCGCATTCCATCACGTTCCATATGAATAATCCTGTCGACAAGAACGATGGCATTTGTGACGACAATCCCGATTAACATCAACAGACCCATCATGACCGGTACGGAAATCGTTTCACCGGCAATGAATAAGCCGACAAATGACCCAATGACCGCAAACGGTAGCGAGAACAGGATCGAAAACGGCGCGACCCCTTCACGGAAGGTGACAACCAGGATAAAGTATACAATCGCAATCGCCGCAGCCATCGCAACGCCAAGCTGGGTAAAGGTTTCATTCATATCCGCCTGGACGCCGGCAACGCTCACAGTCACCCCTTTAGGAAATTCCATTTTATCAATTTTATCCCCTACAGTAGAGGTAACCTTGGAAATATCCTTGCTGGTGATTTTTCCGGAAACAGTCGCGAAGTACTCCCCTTTACTGCGAGCCAGCGTATTCATTGTTGTCCCCTTCTTCACTTCTACAAGTTCAGAAAGTGGCATCGTTGTACCCAGCGCTGTCGGCACCTGTTTTGCCAGCATTTCATCAATCGATTCCGGCAGGGAGGTTTGTGGCTGCTGGACGATGACATCAAGAGAGTTGCCGTCCTTTTCCACTGTCGTCAATACTTCTTTCATCCTGTCCTGCCCCAGCATCATTAAGAGCTGCCCGGTTGTTAATCCATACTTCAACAGATTTGGCTGGTCGACACGAAGGGTATACTCGACGTAAGCTTCTTCTGCGGTGGATGAAACATCTTTAATATCTTTATTTTTCTTCATGAGGTCTTCGACTTTGTTCACGGATTGATGCAGCTTCGTCAAATCTTCACTGTAGAAGGTGTAGCTGATTTCATCCGACGCCCCGCCCATCGAAGAGAAGTTTTGGCTCTTCCAAGTGCCGGATTGGTCCAATGTCGTTACATATTTTTCAATCTTCGCTTTCACTTCAGGGAAGTTCTTCATGTCAGGGTCAAAAATCAGGAACATTAACGCCCCGTTTGAACCACCGCCCATCATCGCTGCCATCGGGTCCCCTGATTCGGTAACAGAAACCTGAACGATTTCAACATCTTTCCGTTCCAGCATCTTATCTTCCACTGCTTGAACGTTTTTCAATGTCTCATCATGAAGTTCCCCAGCTTTTGGTGTGTAAGTTAGGTACATGACCTTATCTTCTTCACTGCCAAGGAAACTGAAGCCAATTAACGGTGTCAGCGCCAAACTGCCTGCCAGCAGCAAAATGGCGACAACCGACGAGATCACCTTATGATTAAGAGATTTTTCCAGGAAAAATTTATACCATTTTGCCAGTTCGCCAGCTTCTTTATGACGTTTCGCCGTCTTTTCACCATATAATTTTTTCCTAAACAACGTATGGGAAAGGGCCGGAACGATGGTGATCGCCACAAGCAGTGACGCACCAAGGGCAAACGCCATTGTCAGCGCAAACGGCACAAACAATTCGCCAACCATGCCGCCAACGAACATCAGCGGTGCAAAAACGGCAACCGTTACAAGTGTTGATGACAAAATCGGCTTAAACATTTCAATGGTTGCTTCACGGATCAGGGCACGGCCCCTTAATTGTTCATCCTTTAAATGAAGCCGGCGATAAATGTTTTCGACGACAACAATGGAGTCATCAATGACCCGCCCAATTGCGACCGTTACCGCACCGAGAGTCATGATGTTCAAGGTAATTTCCATCCAGTGTAATAGCAGGAACGCCATAAACACCGACACTGGAATCGAGATGATCGAGATGATCGTTGATTTAAAATCGCGCAGGAACAGCAGGATAATCAGAACCGCAATCAATCCGCCAAATACTGCTTTTTCCACCATCGTTGACACTGATTTTTCAATCGGTTCACCTTGGTCAAGGGTCACATCGATGTTCAGACCATCATATTTTTTCTTTTCATCCTTAACTAGCTTTTTAACATTATTTACAACATCAACTGTGTTTGCCTGTTGGCCTTTTACGATTTGGATTGCAATCGCGTCTTTCCCGTTTGTGCGGGATATTGATTGGACTTTACCAATCGTTTCAATTTTGGCAATATCGCCAAGCTTCACGAATGGTGATGGATTGGCCGCAGAAGGTGTGACCGGAATGAGCATGTTTTTTAATTCATCAACGGTCATAAACTTGCCGTCAATCGAAACCGCCTGCTCCCCTTCTTTAAACTCGTAGAGTCCTAGGGAAACTGCCATATTGCTCGCTTTCACCATATCTTTTATTTTGTCTTCGGTTAAGCCCAGTTCCGATAATTTTGCTTGATCATACGTAAGGTCAACTTCCTCAATATGCTGACCAGTGATGGTGGCCGAGGCAACACCTTCAAGTTTTTGAATTTTCGGAACGAGACTTTCTTCAACCGTTGAGGTTAATTCCACGATATCCTCTTTTGAACTGCTCACACTGAGCGCCATAATCGGCATCATGTTCATGCTAATGGCAGTTGTCGTCGGCTTTTCAGCGCCTTCCGGCAATTTCAACGAATCAAGAGCCGACTTTAATTCGCGTTTCGCTTCATCCATGTCGATGCCATATTCATATTCGACCTGAATGCTTGCCATATTGGAATAAGAATTTGAATACACAGCCTTGACGTGGTCAAGGTTTTCCGCCGCCTTTTCAATCGGCATCGATACATCATTCATGACTTTTTCAGGAGTCGCTCCCGGATAGACATCCGTGACCATTAAGTATGGTATCGAGATATTCGGAATCGTCTCCATATTCATTCGTGTACCTGAATAAATACCGGATGCGGTAATGATTATGGTCAGCAACCAAACCGCCAATTTATTTCCAATCACAAAGTTTACTAGCCCTTTCACTATTACACCTGCCCTAAATTGACTTATTACACTCAATTCCTTATAATAATGACCAAATAGTCATTTGTCAATCAAAGACTTCGGGAGAGACGATCACATGGTAAAGAAACAATTAATCATGGAAAAATCATTGGAGCTATTTGCAGAGCAAGGGTTTGAGGCCACATCCGTCCAGCAAATCACCGAGCGCTGCGGGATTTCTAAAGGTGCTTTTTACTTGTCATTCAAATCAAAAGACGAGCTTATTATCGCCTTGATTGACCAGTTTATGATGCAAAGCGTTTCCGATATTGACTACATAGTCAGAAACACGAAGGATGACCAGCTTTTATATGAATTTTATTATGCGATTTACCAATCGTTTCACAAGCATTCCGATTTTGCCAAGGTACTTATGAAAGAATTTTCACAAACGCTTAACAAAGAGCTCTTTTTCAAAATGCAATATTACGACCAATTAATTGAAAAAAACATTCTAACGATGATTGAGCGTTTATATGGGAATTCAGTCCAACATACAAAATATGATTTAATGTATACCATTAAAGGATTTATGAATACTTATGCCCACCTATTTGTGTTCTATAATGTGCCAGTGGATTTGCAGCTTCTAGCGGAATCGCTTGCGGAAAAAACAAACCTGCTGGCACGAAATGCCACGATCCCATTTGTTTCAGCTGAGCTGATCAAAATGATCCAGCCGATTGATGAGGAAGTATCAAAGGAGCAGCTAATTGATTTGATTGGCCAAAAGATGGAGGAAATCGAAGAACCAATCGAAAAAGAATCGTTGTTCCTGTTAAGACAGCAGCTGGTGGAACCATCTTTAAGTCCTGCCATTGTAAATGGGCTGCTAGAAAACATCCGTAATAATCCGGATTGCAAATGGATTTCTTATTTGCTCCGCCGTTATGCTTTTTAAGGGAGAATGAAAAAATGACTAACTATATGTTAGGGGTAGATATCGGTACTACGAGTACCAAAGTGGTGTTATTCACCGAGAACGGCAAGGTCATCCAGCAAGAGAATATTGGTTACCCACTGTACACACCTGATATTTCGACTGCTGAACAAGCCCCCGAGGAAATCCTTCAGGCTGTTTTGCGCGCAATATCGAATATCACTAAACAGCATGGGGATAAAAAGCTCCTGTTTATCTCCTTCAGCAGTGCCATGCATAGCGTGATTGCCATGGATGAGAATGATCAGCCGCTGACTGCATGCATCACTTGGGCAGACAACCGAAGCGCCGGATGGGCAGAAAAAATAAAAGTGGAATGGAATGGACATGAGGTGTACAAGCGCACAGGCACACCGATCCATCCGATGTCCCCACTCTCCAAAATTGCCTGGATTGTCAATGAACATCCCGAAATCGCCGTCCATACGAAAAAGTATATCGGGATTAAGGAATATATTTTTAAAAAGCTTTTTGATCAATATGTAGTTGATTATTCCATCGCTTCAGCCATGGGCATGATGAACCTCAATACCTTGGATTGGGACGAGGAGGCATTAACCATTGCCGGCATTAGTCGGGAACATTTGTCTGAGCTTGTGCCGACAACCAAAATATTTACGGACTGTCATCCGGATTTGGCCAGGCAGATGGGGATTGATCCCAGTACCCCCTTTGTTATTGGGGCCAGTGACGGCGTGCTTTCTAATCTCGGCGTCAATGCGATTGGGAAAGGTGAAATTGCCGTTACGATTGGGACAAGCGGGGCAATCCGCACGATTATTGACAAACCGCAAACCGATGAAAAAGGCAGAACCTTTTGCTATGCGCTAACGGAAAGCCATTGGGTCATTGGCGGTCCGGTCAACAATGGCGGCATCGTTCTCCGCTGGATTCGCGATGAACTGGCCGCAGCAGAGGTAGAAACGGCAAAACGATTGGGAATTGACCCGTATGAGGTATTGACGAAGATTGCCGAAGGGGTAAGACCCGGTGCCGATGGATTAATTTTCCATCCTTTTTTAGCAGGAGAACGGGCTCCATTATGGAATCCGGATGTCCGCGGTTCGTTTTTCGGGCTGACAATGGCCCATAAAAAGGAACACATGATTCGGGCTGCCCTTGAAGGAGTCATTTACAACCTATACACCGTCTTTTTGGCATTAACAGAATGCATGGACGGTCCTGTCACACGGATTCAGGCAACCGGCGGCTTTGCTCGGTCGTCTGTCTGGCGGCAAATGCTGTCCGATATCTTGGAATCTGAAGTGGTCGTGCCTGAAAGCTTCGAAAGCTCATGCCTCGGGGCCTGTATACTGGGTTTATATTCATTAGGGAGAATCAATTCTTTTAATTTCGCATCAGAGTTGGTTGGCAGTACCTATAAACACACGCCTGCCCAGGGTGCTGTCAAGGAATACCGTCAGTTACTGCCGATTTTCATGCACTTAACAGAGGTTTTAAAAGAAGATTACTCCCGAATTGCAAAGTATCAGAGGGGAATGGATATAGTGTAATACAGTTACATCATCATGATTTTTTATGGGTTCGGTCGTTTTGAATCTCTCTTATCGACCGAGTCGCATGATTTTTCATAGGTTCGGTCGTTTTGAGCCTCTCTTATCGACCGTGACGAGTGATTTTTCATGGGTTCGGTCGTTTTGAACCTCTCTTATCGACCGTGACGAGTGACTTTTCATGGGTTCGGTCGTTTTAAGCTTTTCTTATCGACCGTGACGAGTGACTTTTCATGGTTTCGGCCGATTTGAACGTATCAGATTCGGGGTATAGAAATTGCCGAGAAAAACAACATTTCTCGACAATAATAGGCGACTTTAATTTTAGTGCCTTAACGACTCTTACTCTTTCGCCCCTGAATTCCCCATATCGGCCTCAATCCTGCTCATGAATTCTTCGGCCGCGCTGTAGCCTTGCTGTTTCAGGTACCAGTTATTGGCTGCCGCCTCGATTAAGCCGGCCACATCACGTCCTGGCTGAAGTTGTATTTCAATCGAAGGGATCTTGACACCCATGTAGTCCTCATACTGAAATTCCTGATCTAAATCGTTGTATAAGGCATCTTTTTCCCATTTGGTCAAATGGATATCAAGCGCGATTCGCGTTTCGTCTTGAAACGCTTTACGGCCGTACAGGCGAACGACATTCAGCAATCCAATACTGCGCAGCGCCAAGAACTCCTTGGTTTTTTCATCGTGAGTGCCCAGAATGGTTTGATGGCTTAATTTCTTTAAGACTACGATATCATCCGCCACCAACCGATGTCCCCGGCGAATTAAGGTGTGTGCCGTCTCGCTTTTTCCGACACCTGAATTGCCACGGATTAAGATGCCAATCCCGGACACGTTCATGCAAACCCCGTGCACCGCAATCTCCTCGGCCAATTCTTTCACCAGATACCCATCTAATTTGGTGATAAACTCGGAAGTCACCTCTGGCTCCTTAGTGACTAACAACGGAATCCCCTGCTCTAAGCAATGATGCTTTAAATAGGTAAGTCCTTCTTCGCCACAGGTGACAATAAAGCATGGTGGATGATAATGAACAATATTTCCAATCCGTATTTTGCGTTCTTCTTCACTTAACCTATGTAAATAGGTAACTTCCTTTTTTCCTAGAATTTGCACTTGCTCAGTCGGAAAAAAATCAAAATACCCGACAAATTCCAGGCCTGGACGATGCACCCTCGGCTGGGTAATCACATTCTGAAGTTGACCTTCGCCGGCCAGTACCTTTAATGAAAACCTCTGAACCAAGTTTTCAACTGTTACTCTCTTCACAATAACCTCTCCGTCCTAAAAAGCTTATTAATAAAAAGATTATAACATACACAAAAAACTGCACCCCCAATCGGAGGCACAGTTTTAAAAAAAAAGAAGAGATTTCCTGCTTACGATACGTTTCGGTCTTTCTTATCGGCTTGTTGTTCTCGCAGACCAAGCGCTCGCTCAGTTGAAGAAGTCACCTTTTGCAAAAGCTCTGGGTTTTCCATCAGTGACACACCATAAGAAGGGATCATTTCCTTAATTTTCAGCTCCCATGCTTTTAGCTGCTGCGGGAAGCATTTTTTGATCACCTGAAGCATGACGTTTACGGCAGTGGATGCGCCTGGTGAAGCTCCGAGCAAGGCAGCGACTGAACCATCTGCGGCACTGACAACTTCTGTTCCAAATTCAAGTGTGCCTTTTCCACCAGCCTCAGTATCTTTGATCACTTGTACACGCTGGCCTGCAACGACGATATCCCAATCTTCGCTTTTCGCGTTTGGAATAAATTCGCGTAATTCTTCAATCCGCTGCTCTTTTGATAGCATAAGCTGCTGGATTAAATATTTAGTTAACGGAATATTTTTAGCGCCTGCCGCCAACATCGTTACGAGATTATTCGGATTCACAGATGTTATTAAATCCATATTGGATCCAGTTTTCAAGAATTTTGGCGAGAAGCCGGCAAACGGTCCAAACAGCAATGATTTCTTGCCTTCAATATATCGTGTATCAAGATGCGGCACAGACATCGGCGGCGCGCCGACAGCTGCTTTGCCGTATACTTTTGCGTGATGTTTTTTGACAACCTCAGGATTTTTGCATACAAGGAATAGCCCGCTAACTGGGAATCCACCAATATGTTTGCTTTCAGGGACACCGGTTTTTTGCAGTAAATGAAGACTTCCACCGCCAGCCCCGATAAAGACGAACTTAGCTGAATGGCGTTCAATGTTACCGGTTGCCATATTCCACACTTGCAATTCCCATGAACCGTCCTCTTTACGTTTCATATCTTCAACCTGATGATTATATTTGATTTCTACATTTTGCTTCTTTAAATGGTCAAACAACATACGGGTTAACGCACCAAAGTTGACATCCGTTCCAGAATCGATTTTTGTAGCGGCAATCGGTTGGTTCGAATTCCGCCCTTCCATAATCAGTGGAATCCATTCCTTTAATTTTTTCGGATCCTCGGAGAATTCCATTCCCTGGAACAACGGATTGTTAGAAAGCGCTTTAAAGCGTTTTTTCAAAAATTCCACATTCTTTTCACCCTGCACCATGCTCATATGTGGCAATGGCATGATAAAGTCATGCGGATTCCGGATTAGATTGCTATTCACTAGATAAGACCAAAACTGTCTGGAAACCTGGAACTGCTCATTAATTTTGATAGCTTTGCTAATATCTATCGATCCGTCTGGTTTTTCGACGGTGTAGTTAAGCTCGCACAATGCAGAATGCCCCGTTCCCGCATTATTCCATTCATTGGAACTTTCTTCGCCTGCTTTATCAAGCTTCTCAAATACTGTAATGTTCCAGTCCGGTACTAATTCTTTCAAAAGTGTCCCCAACGTTGCGCTCATAATTCCGGCACCAATTAAGATTACGTCTGTTTTTGTTTGTTCGATACTCACTTTTCCCATCCCTATCCCCAAATATTTGCAGAAAGGTTGTAGGCGCACTTGCTTCATGAATGCGAAGCAGCAATTAGTCATACACCTTTTCTGGATTTATTTAAACATACCTATAGTTTATCACTATTATTAATAGATTCAAATTATTTAATATTATTTTGATAGTATTTAAGTTAAATTTTAAATGGAAAAAGTAGAAGATCCGCCCACATATGTGAGCGGTCTCATTTTGGGAATCCTTTCATCTTTTTCAAAACCCAACCAAACCTTCCTTACAGAAACCAATGGTTCATGGCATGCAGCCGATCATGACTTTCCTCATAAAGCTTTTTGACCATTTCCTGTTGTACCGCTTGTTTCAGACTTATTGTTCTTTTTTTTATTGTCACCGATAAAGATAAAATATTGAGAGTCATTCTCGTTCATCTCCTTATAAAAATTACCTTTTCTATAGTTACATTGTACGAAGGAATGACCTTGAGCAAACCGCAGTCTTTTTGAGGATCACCGCATTGTTCTTGAAGAGTCCCGCATGATTTTGAGGTACATCGAACATCTTTCTTTGCTGGTTATGGGCAAAATAAAAAACTGCCGGCAGTAGTCAACCTGGCAGTTTTTTATTTGTAGATATTTCACTTTAATTCTTCCTCTGGGATCAATCCTAGCTGTTTCGCCTTGGCAATGGTATCAACTCGTGTGCGTACGCCAAATTTTTGGTAAAGCGTGGTTAAATTATATTCCAATGACCGCTGGCTCATGGCCAACGTTGCGGCCATTTCGCGAGTGCTTTTTCCTTTGGACAGTTCTGACAGGATTTGTTCTTCGGTCGTCGATAATGCGATTTTTTGGGTTGGGCTGGAACTGTCGGCAATTATGCCAGGCCTCCTAAGTTCCCTTACCAGCGAAAGCGGCAGTACGACCTGACGCTTCAAGGCACAGCGAATCCCGGTAACCAAATCATCCCTTGAGGAGGTCTTTGAGAGAAAGCCCGCAACCCCCGCTTCAACGAGTAAATTAAAGTGAGGCTTTATGTCAAACCCGGTGTAAATTAAAATAATCAGATCCGGATTATAGGCCAATGCCTGCTTAGCCAACTCCAGACCATTTAGGTGTGGCATGTATAAATCAAACAACAAGACATCATAATGATTCAATTTGATGATGTTCATCGCATTCAATGAACTGCTTTCCACAGTAATATTAAAATCAGGCTCTTGCTCCAACAGCATTTTAGTCCCTTCAATAATCGACAAGTGGTCATCAACAATTAATATATTTACCATTACGCTAAACTCCTTTCCAAAGTGATCGGAATCTCCAATGTCGCGATTAATCCGCCTTCGCACACAGTGTGGAGATCCATTTTTCCTCCAAGACTCTTCGCTCTTTGTTTGATTGTTGTTAGTTTTATATATTCTGAGCTGTCTGCATCCAATTCAGTTCCATCATCACGGTACATCATTTTCAAAAATTCATTTTCATGATAGAAATCAAAACTAACTTGGTCTGCCCGAGAATATTCTTCGGCATGGTGAAGCAAATCTTGAACGATCCGGTAAATTCCGATGGTTTGCTCGTCGCTTAAACCGATTCTTGAAAGGTCTTGGGATGAAAAAATAATACGATAGGTGGACGAAATCTGGATATGTTCAAATAAATTTTCCAGCGACCGTTCCAGTCCCAATTCCCTTAACAATGGCGGCCGCAAATTATTGCACGTTGCCCGTATTTCATGAATGATATCCAGCATCCCTTGTTCAATCTCGGTCAGCCTGGTTTTGGCCGTTTTTTCAAAGTCATGGCGATTTAGCAAAGCTTCCAATCTTCGGTATAAGTCAATCTGATCCTGCAAGACCGTATCATGGAGGTCGCTCGATAACGTTAACCGTTGCTGTTCTTGGAGGTTAAATATCATCCGCAGAACCCATTGCGGCGTTTCATGATTCTTCGTTGCAGTTTCCAGCTGCTCGATTAAATTCTCAATCATATTTAAATTCTCCAACACCATCATTGCATAAAAAGCTAATGTTTCCAGCCAGATGGACTCCATTTTCTCACGAATGGCCTCGGCGCGAATGGATAGGATCAACGGGACTTGCTTGTGGTCGCCGATTTTAATAAATACCTTTTCGCCAACAATCTCTATTTTTCCTGTTGATAGTACCATATTTTCCGGATATGTTTTCAAAACGATAGGGTTGGAGTTTGGTAAAATCGTTCCCACTTCCCTGGTCAGTCTTGCTTCGAGGTCCGGATGTTTCATCACGTATGAAAGGTCATGGGAGAAGTTCTTCAGACTTTTTTGCAAGACTTCATGACGATTCTTGTGATACGCCAGGTCCATTTCCATCAGCTTGCGCTCGGTAATGTCCCTTATCGATACAACCTGCAGATAATTCTCCGTGTCTGGCAGCGGAGTGGTTTTACATTCACAGTAGCGAATTTCCCCGTTCTTCTTTACAATCCGATATTCAGAAGTATTACTTTGCTTTGATTCCAGCAGATTTTTATGCCGCTTCTCTAAATATTCCCGATCCTCCGGATGAAGCATGAAAAAAGTGTCTCTATTATGAATTTCTTCAGGACTATAACCACTGAATTCATAGACATTTGGGGTTATATAGACAATGTGTCGATTTCGATCCACAATCATGAGCATATCGCGTGTGTGATCCGCAATTATAGGGAAAAATTGCTGACTGCCGTTCATAAAAAACACCACCTAGATTTCTTACTTTCTACTATTAGTTTAACGGAATCGTATCCTCCACAAACCGCAAAAATCTTGCGTGATGGGCGACTTTTTTGTGAAGGTCAGCTTGGTTTTATTCGTTATTAGAAAAGGGAGAGCACCTCGCGCTCTCCCCCACATCTCACACGATTCTTTATTCCGTCACTTCAATTACAAACGGGAAGGCTCGGACCTTGCCATTGTGCTGGAATTCCGCCCAGATCTTATAAATCCCCGGCTTATCAAATGTCGTTTCAAAAATCGTATCCGTTTCATTAGAAGGATGTACGTGAAGGAACTTCTTGCCATATTCATCCAGAATCACCACATGGCCCATTGCCCCCAAATATGGAGTCAGGTTTGTTCTATCTAAGTCAAAGGAAAGTTTGACCGTTTCCCCTGCCTTAAAGGAATTAAAGTTCATCGTCACTGTTTCCCCATCGACCGTTTTGGTAAAAGTGGTGTCAGGCACCAATGTATGGCCATGGCCATCCATTTTCGGAGTCCCAACCACGAACGGAATCGGCTCTACTTCATATGCATAGGATGTTGGCTTAATGTCGATAAATGCTTTATAGTACCCAGCGGGAAGCGGATTTCCAATTGTGAACTCACCTTTCCCCGTTCGTTCCGGGTGGACATGATAGTACTTCTGGAGCTGTTCATCGACCATGATGAGATGTAGGATCTTTTCATGGTTGACCTCTAAATTATCAATCGGATTCCCAGCCTTATCCTTTAAAATGATTTTGATGTTGTTTTCGTCATTATACACAAATGCATTGACTTGGCTACCATCGCTATGTGAAGAATCCCCTCCATGGCCGTGACTACCCTTCTCCTCGTGACTGCCCGCTTCTGTGATTTTTCCGTTGTGCGCTTCTTCCATATCATCCATCGAGTTCATGCTATCCATCGAATCCTTATTTTTCTTATTCTTCGAATCTTTCATCTCTCCCATATCTTGCATACCCGCCTGCGCCGTGTCCTTTTCATCAGCAAACCATTTGTCATATGCCTGAAAACCGACGATCACAATCGTTACATAAAGCATACCTGCTAGTGCCCATTTTCTCATTTCAATTACTCCTTACTTTTTAATAATTTACTTAAAAAAAACATCTACTAACCTCTGTAATTTCGCTTCCTCTACCAAATTGTTATAGATAAAATATCCGCCAAACAGAATCACTAGTGACAACAACGCCGGAAGGAGCCAACGTTTCGGGTTTAGTGCGGCTTTTTCGGTTCCAACATGAACATGTTGAAGGCGGAGTGCATTTAAGACGACCGAGACCGAACTAAAAGCCATGGCAGCTCCCGCGAGCCACGGGGCCAGAAAACCAAAAGCGGCAACCGGAATTCCAAGCGTATTGTAGGCAAATGCCCAGAATAAATTTTGCTTTATGTTTTGCATCGTTTTCTTGCTCATTTGGATGGCATCGGCAATACTCGTTAAATCTCCGCGCATTAGGGTAATATCAGCCGCCTCAAGCGCCACATCCGTTCCGGTTCCAACTGCCATGCCAATATCGGCAACCGCCAACGCCGGTGCATCATTTATGCCATCCCCCACCATAGCAACGATTTTTCCTTGTTCTTGGAGCTTTTTGACTTGTTCTGCTTTTCCTTCTGGCAGGACCTCCGCCAGTACGTGCTTAATCCCCGCCTGATTGGCAATCGCTAGGGCCGCCTGTTTATTGTCACCTGTGATCATAATGACTTCCAAGCCCATTTCTTTCAGGCATTGGACTGCTTTTTTGGACGAAGCTTTTATTGTATCCGCCACTGCCACAATACCGGCATATTCTCCTTCAATCGCAGCTAACATTGCTGTTTTTCCGGTACGCTCCAGACTCTCCATGCTAGCCTCGGCTTTTTCAAAGGACACACCATGCTGCACCAAAAGCCTTCGAGTTCCAATTAAGACTTTCTTTCCTTCAACCATTGCTTTTACACCATACCCTGGTATGGATTCAAAGTCTGTGCACTCCTTTAAGGAAATCCCTTTTTCCTGTACTCCTTGAACAATCGCCTGAGCCAATGGGTGTTCAGACTGCTTCTCAGCCGCAGTAATAAGTGCCAAAAATTCCTGTTCGCTCACGTTTCCATCAATGACGATGTCGGTTAAAACAGGATCCCCATTTGTAATTGTTCCAGTTTTATCCAATACAATTGTGGTCAGTCGACTGGTTCTTTCGAGAAGTTCCCCGCCTTTAAAGAGGATGCCAAATTCAGCAGCTCGGCCCGATCCCGCCATGATTGAAGTGGGGGTCGCCAGTCCCAATGAACACGGACAGGCAATGACGAGAACGGCAATTAATTTTTCCAGTGCTCCGGAAAAGTCTCCCGGGGTTACCCAGAAATACCAAAACAAGAATGTTAAGATTGCAATACCCACGACAATCGGGGCGAAAATTCCAGAAATTTTGTCCGCCAATCGTTGAATTGGCGCCTTTGAGCCCTGAGCGGCTTCGACAATTTTGATTATCTGGGCCAGCGCCGTATCCGTACCCACTTTGGTGGCCCGTGCCTTGATAAAACCATTTTTATTCATCGTGGCGCCGATGACCGTGTCGCCGGTCGACTTATCCACCGGAACACTTTCGCCGGTTAACATCGATTCATCCAATGCGGTTCTTCCCTCGATTATCTCCCCATCCACAGGCACTTTTTCACCTGGTTTAATTAACAAAATATCGCCAACAACCACTTCTTCAAGCGGAACCTCTAGTTCCTGGCCATTCCGTTCGATTACAGCCAATTTTGATTGCAATCCCATCAGTTTTTTGATTGCTTCCGAGGTTTTGCCCTTGGCACTTGCTTCAAAAATCTTTCCTAAAATAATCAGCGTAATTAATATAGCACTCGTTTCAAAATAAACCTCCAGCATCATCGCGCCCGTTCCATAGGAATCGTACAAAACATATAAACTATAGAAGAAGGCAGCGGAAGTTCCCAGCGCCACAAGGACATCCATATTCGCGCTTCCGCTCCTAATTGCTTTATAGGCACCCTTATAAAACTGAAGCCCGATGAGTAATTGTACAGGTGCAGCCAAGACTAGCTGCACCCAAGGATTCATAAAGAAGGCCTGGATTCCAAGGGTGTCAGGCACCTTGGCCATATCAGCCAACATTACAAGAGCCATCGGGAAGGATAGAAGCATTGCGAATAGAAACTTGCCCTTTTGCTGCTGCAGCTCTAGCTCGCGCGGGTCAGCTTTTTCTTGGCTTGCCGCCTCTTTTTGTTCTGCCCCATATCCAAGTTGTTCGACCTTTTTAAAAAGGTCCTGAACCTGCACCATGGAAGAATGGTACTCCACTGTTGCCGTTTCCATCGCCAGATTCACAACAGCCTTGGCTACCCCATCCATTTTGTTTAAGCCTTTTTCAATTCTTGCCGAGCAAGCGGCACAGGTCATGCCGGTGATCAGGAATTCCGCTTTTTCCGTAATTTGCAGATTTTCGTCTTTTATACTCATGGTTACTTTCCTTTCTTATGCATATTCAGAAAGGCTTCCGAGCCTAATGGCAAACAACATAACCTTTACTTTCAATCCGGTCTTTTATCTGGTTTAGGGCCACTTGATCCGCGTTAAACGTAACCGTCACATTGGCTTCCTTTAAATTTACTTTTACCTCCTTCACTCCTGTCAGTTTTCCAACACTACTTTTAATAGCCATCACACAATGCATGCAAGACATACCATTAACAGCTAAAGTTACCTGAACCATCTCTCATCTCTCCTTGTGCTTTTCAATTTATTTGCATTTTCATTGTATAAAAACGGCCTTACTTCCAAACCGCATTGTTTCTGACTACTCCCGCAGGATTTTGTAGAGTTCCCGCAAGAATTATTTCGGACAAAAAAAATAAACCACAAACTGTGGCTTATTTTTCAAAAAGGATTGACCTTTGAACTGATTGGTATTTGTAAGCTAACCTCGAGTCCTTTTCCAGGCTCCGATTGAAATTCAATCGAACCGTTCAGGCTGCGAATTCTTTCGCGCATTCCGGAAAGCCCCATGCTTGAAAAGGACGGCGTTAATTTATCGGAGGCAAACCCCTTGCCGTCATCGGAATAGCACAGATGTATGTGCTCATCCCGTCTTTCAATATGAAAATGGAGATTGGCAGCCTGCGAGTGTTTGGCGGCGTTGTTTAGGAGCTCTTGAACTACTCGATAAATGCCAAGGGTTTCTTCTTCATTCAATTCCAAACCCGCCGTATTCCCTGTGGTAAAGCCGATTTTGAAGGTAGACGAAACCTGAGTGTAATCAAATAAATTCTCTAGCGCGCTAATCAGGCCCGCTTCTCTTAACAGCGGCGGACGCAGCTCATTACAGGTCATTCGGATTTGATGAATCGTGTCCAACAGTCCCTGAACAATTTCTCTCAGCTGCTGATCCACTTCGCTGTCAAACCGATACTCCTTTATAATACTTTCTAAATTCCGAAATAACGCCATTTGATCCTGCAGAACTGTATCATGCAAATCACTGGATAATTCCATTCTTTGTTTTTCCGATAAATTAAACATTAGCCGTAAGATCCACTGGGGCTTCTCGCTTTTTTGCAGGGCTGTTTCCAATTGGTCCATGAGGCTTTCAATCACTAATAAACTTTCAAAAACCATTATGGTGTAATAAACCAATGTCTCAAGCCAAATGGTATCCATTGATTCTTTCATCGCAGAGGCTTTTATTGTAAGAATATACGCCCATTCCTTGCGATCGCCTATTAGAATATAAATCTGGTCATTTTCTTCTTGCAGCTTGCCTACATTTAACCCCGAAAAATCGGAGGGCTGTTTTGCATGGTACTCCCCTTGGGTGGATTGTTGTTCCCGATTATAGATGATGATTTGCGGTTTGGCATCAGGAATGATAATATTTAGCTCATTTAGCAGTCTGATCTTAAGTTCAGACAACTTCATGACCTTAGATAAGTCTTGCGAATAGTTTTTTAAACTATTTTGCAGTTCTTGATACCTGTCCTTTCGGCGCTCTAGCTCTGACTCCATCCTTTTCCTCGTTGTAATATCTCTGATAGCGACGACAATAAGATGATCAGGATGATTTTGAACCGGCATGACCCGCGATTCGAAATATTTTAACTCACCGTTCTTATGGAACACCCGATACTCATCCACTCTGGGTTCACCTGTGGCAATCGCTTCCCTATGCGAGGCCATCAGCCGATCTCGGTCTTCTGGAAAAAGGGGGTCAAAGGCATTTTCCCCAATGAATTCTTCAGGATGGTAGCCCAAGATAGATTCCATGGAAGGCGTCGCAAACCTGACGATTTGTTGTTGATCAACTATTAAAAGGATATCCTGTGTATGCTTCGATATCGTTTCAAACTCCCAGTTACTCTGGCTTAATTTCTCCAATCTCCCACCGCCTATGGATAATATTACCTATAAATCCCATTTTACATGATGAGTGGAAAACTGAATAGAGAAAAGTTTCATTCGTTTTATAAAAAGAAAGGATGCCGCTCTTGGCATCCTTTCTCGCTGGTCCATCTATTAATTATGTTCCTTTATTCTCCATTCATATGGATATTCTTCTGTCGCTGCAGTTCTGGCCGCTGCCTTTTCTCCCATTAATTTTGAAACGAGATACAACGACATGTCGATGCCTGCCGATACCCCGGCAGAGGTAAGAAGATCACCCTGATCTACATAACGAACGTTTGATACTACGGTCGTATTTGGATACATGGCTTTCAAATACTCCAATGCCAAGAAATGAGTCGTAGCTTTTTTTCCATTAAGAAGTCCTGCCTCCGCCAACAGGATCGAACCGGAGCAAACAGAGGCTACCATACCGCCAGCGTTATAAAAATTTGAAATCCAGTTAATAAGTTCCTTATTTTCGATGCATTTCTTTATCGCATATAAGGGACCGCCCGGAACAATTAAAATATCAAATTCGTAATCCCGCGACTGGAAACCAAAATCAGGTTGAATTTTGAGGCCATTATGCGAGGAAATTAACTCTCCCGTTTGGGAAATCGTGTTTACGATAAATGGCTTTTCTTCATTTGATAAACCTTTGGTTAATAGCGGCGCTATTTTGTCGTCTTCATAGACCGTAAGTGAAAACACTTCAAACGGCCCTGCATAATCCAGCACATCGACATCTTCAAATAATAAAATTCCTACCTTCCATTGTTGATTCATTTTCATCTCTCCTCTAATTTATTTGAACACTTCTATCTTATCTTGGGGGAATGCACTGCCTCCCGCTAATTTCGCGTCAATCCACGCAAAATTCATGCGGGTCGCCGCAAAGTCATTTGTAAGAAGGGGCAACGGGGTTTTAAATCCGCTATTTATCAGCGGAATGGTGCTAAACATGAGCCTCGTAGGGTTATTGAAAGAGCAGTTCCCACTTGGGATGCTGTACGTGATGGCGTCTAGTTTGTTCATCATCGGAGCCATTGCCATGCTGCCAATGCAGAGAATGAAGCAAGGCAAATAGGTGAAAAATGCATTAGTGCAGCATCATTAATATTTTTTCAGAAACTCAAAAGTGCCAGGACCATCTGATTTGGATGGTACTGGCACTTTTTTACCTGATTCACTTTTCTATAAAAAACATTGAAATGGCACCTAAACCAACATGAGTTCCAACCGATACTCCCATTTGCATGATATGGATCTCTCCCGAAAAGTCAGTATCCAATTGGATTTTCGCTTTAAGATTTTCGGCAACTTTACGGTCGGATGTATAACCAATTATGATAAAGTTCGTCATTTCCTTATCATTTCTTTTGATAAATTCTTGAGTGTAATGCTTAAGTACTCTTTTCAATCCTCTTTCCTTTCCAACTATGGCCCCTTTTCCATCTTTCATGGTCATAACTGGCTTCAGCAATAGGAGTTTCCCTATTATGGCACTCGTATTAGTGAGCCTGCCACTCTTTATTAAATGGTCTAAATCATCTACGGATAGGAAATGTTTTACCTTTTTCTTATAATTTTCATTAAACGCAATAATTTCTTCGAAAGAAGCACCCTGTCCCCTCTTAATCGCACTTTTCATGATTAGCCATCCACTTCCATGGCTCATACATTTTGAATCTACCACATGTATTTTTACAATTGATTCCGGGTTTTCCTCAAAAAAATAATCCTTGGCTAGTACAGCTGATTGATACGCACCACTAGTCCCACTGGACATGCATATACATAGTATTTCTTGATTACCAGCCTCCACAGCCTGTTTTATTATTTTTAGATATTCGGCTGGGCTTGGCATACCTGTCGTCGGAAACTCAGGTAATGTTTCTAGTATTCCATAGAATTCATCTGGTTGTATATCTACTCTGTCTCGATAGGTTTTCCCCTTTATGTTTATTGTAAGAGGTGCCAAGCTGATATTGTACCTTTGTAATACTTCATCAGATAAATCACATGTTGAATCCGCTATAATTTTAATCATCCTATCCTCCAAGGCACTATATATATCATTTTCTATTAATATTCATGAACCAAACAAAAAAGCATGATTCCATCGTACATGGAATCACGCCTTATTACTATCTAATTTCATTTTTATTTATGGATGTTTAATGAACATTGCCAGACACTAGTCAGAGAAATTACGAGTCTATTGACAAAGAGCGGTCGGTGACCACAGGCAATTGAAGTTAAACGCTGAAAAACCACCCACTAATGTGAGCGGACTTCTTTCGCTTATCCTTGCGTTCCATTCATATTTTTCTCAAACTCTACGAAATATTGAATAGTGTCCGGATTGGCCAATGAACCGATGTTGACGGCTTTTTCAACCGGGGTGCCCATCAGTATTTTTTTAATCGGCACCTCAAGCTTCTTTCCATTCAGCGTTTTCGGCAATTCCTCGACAGGGAAAATTTCATTCGGGACATGCCTTGGTGAACAGTTCTGGCGGATTACTTGATTGATTCTGGATTTTACATCCTCCGTAAGTGCTGCTCCTTCCCTCATCACTACAAATAGCGGCATATACGATTGTTCGCTGCTAATCGGAATATCCACTACCAAACTATCGATGACCTCCGGCACGCTCTCAAGTGCGCTATAGATCTCACTTGTACCCATGCGCACCCCGCCACGGTTAATGGTTGCATCGGAACGCCCGTAAATAATTGCGCTCCCTTTTGAAGTAATTTTAATAAAATCGCCATGGCGCCAAATGCCTGGATAAACATCAAAATAGCTGTCATGATAGCGCTCACCGTTTTCATCATTCCAAAAATAAATCGGCATCGATGGCATAGGTTTGGTTATCACTAATTCGCCAATTTCATCAACCAATTCATGTCCTTGGTCATCAAAGGCTTTCACAGAGGCCCCGAGCGCGCGGGACTGAAGTTCCCCTGAATGAACCGGCAATAACGGCGAGCCACCGACAAAGGCGGTACAGAGGTCGGTTCCGCCGCTAGTTGACACTAGCCATAAGTCTTCCTTCACCTCTTTATACACCCATTCAAAGCCGCTGATTGGAAGCGGCGACCCGGTTGACCCGATGCTATTTAATTGTGACAAATCAAACTGCACCTTCGGCTTTACTCCAGCTTTCATGCAGGCAGTAATAAAGCTAGCTGATGTGCCGAAAACGGTCATTTTAGTCGATTCGGCAAACTTCCATAATGTATCATAATTCGGATACCCGGGGTTTCCGTCATAAAGCAAAATGGTGGCGCCCGTCAATAATGTGCTGACAACAACGTTCCACATCATCCAGCCTGTAGTGGTAAACCAGAAAAGCCGATCCTCGGGCTTCACATTCTTCTGCAAGCCAATCATTTTCAATTGCTCCAGCAAGATGCCGCCTTGGCTTTGTACGATGGCTTTCGGCTTTCCGGTTGTTCCGGAAGAATAAAGAATCCAGAGCGGATGGTCAAATGGCACTGGCGTAAAGGTTAAGACTGCACCCTGGTTCTTTTCAATGGCCTCGCCCCATAAGACAGCATCCTTCAACTCTTCCAAAAGTGGCTGCTCCTGAAGGTAAGGGATGATGACTGTCTGGGTTAAAGTCGGCAATTCCGCTTGAATTTTCTTTACCAACTCGATGCGGTCAAAGTCCTTCCCGCCATAGCGGTAGCCGTCGACTGCAAACAACACCTTTGGCTCAATTTGCTTGAAGCGGTCAATCACACTCATGATCCCAAATTCCGGCGCGCAGCTAGACCATACTGCCCCAATGCTGGCACAAGCTAAAAAGGCAGTAATTGTTTCATGGATGTTGGAAGCATAGGCCACGACACGGTCACCTGGCTGAACTCCTAATGACTTCAAATATGCGGCGATGGCTGCCGTCTCTTTTTTCAGTTTGGACCATGTGATTTCACCAAGTGCCCTGTTTTCAGATTGGTAGATAATCGCTGCTTTTTCCGGAACTTCATTGCGAAAAATATGCTCGGCATAGTTCAATGTAGACCCGGGAAACCACTTGGCCCCCGGCATTTTCTTTTCTGCCAATACTTGATCAAAAGGCGTTTTCGCCTGGATCTCATAGAAATGCCAAATCGCGGACCAGAACCCCTCGATGTCGGCGACTGACCAATTCCATAATTGGTCATATGTTTGGAAACGTAACCCCCTTGTTTCCTCGAGCCAAGCCATAAATTTTTTCATATTGGACTCATCTTGAAATTGATTCGATGGTTCCCACAAAAGCTTCCCTTCGATTTTTTCAATTGTCATTCCCATTCCCCCAATGTTGGTATTAGCTATTAAAGAATTACAAAATCCTATGAATTTTGTAATTTCTTATGTCGCATAAATTCTTCTACGCCTCATGAACCGTCCTAACGGACTCGCCAATCGGCGAGTTTTCATTTATGCAGGTCCCCTATTACCATATACGAGTTGGGAATGTTGATTTCCTTCCGAATTTTTAAAATTTTTGCTAAACATTGGCTAGTTGGCCGATTTTCCTAGTTGATAATTTTTCTTCTGACGTTTTATTTTGTTTCATGTAGAGGTCCTTATAATACCCATTTAACGCAATCAGGCCATCATGATTACCACTTTCTATGATTTCTCCGTTTTTAACGACGAAAATTGTATCGGCATGTAAAATCGTAGACAGCCTGTGCGCTATCATGACAATCGTTTTATCGTGAGCAAGCTGATTAATGGAGTTCTGCACCAGCTTTTCGCTCTCATTGTCAAGTGCACTAGTCGCTTCGTCGAGGATCATGATCGATGGATTCTTTAAAAAGACACGAGCGAGTGAAATCCGCTGTTTCTGTCCCCCGGAAAGTTTAACCCCCCGCTCTCCGATTTCGGTATCATACCCCTGGGGCAGCATCGAAATAAACTGGTGGGCATAGGCCTTTTTGGCCGCCGTCACGATTTCTTCGTCCGTTGCATCAAGCTTCCCCATTTTTAGGTTATCTCTAATCGAAGTGCTATATAAAAAGTTGTCTTGGGTGACAATTCCCATGTGGGCTCTAAGGCTGGCAAGGGAGTAGTTTTTGATATTGATATGATCGATTGAAACTTCACCTCTAGTTGCATCGTACATTCTCAGCAATAACTGGAGGATCGTACTCTTTCCACCCCCGCTCTCCCCAACGAAAGCGTATGTTTTCCCTTTTTCCAGCGTTAACGATACATGCTGTAGTGTGTTCTTTTTGCCATCATAGGAAAAAGAAACATCCTCGAAATGAATGGAATTTGTAAACTCCTTTAGTTCTACCGGGTTTTCTATTTCTTTAATCGTTGAAGGTGTATGGAAGAAGGAAAAGATTCTGTTTAGGGCGACACTTCCTTCAGTGATAGCCGGATAAGCATTTACAAGCGCAGCAACTGGACTTCTCATTTTATCTACGTAGGCAAAAAAGGCAATTAAACTGCCGACACTCAAGCTGCCGTCGATGACGAATAGGCTGGCGACGATGGCGACAATAAACGGCGTCATGTCGCTGAGTACATTCACAAGTGACAGCATGACCGCATTAATTTTCGCATGGCTGTCTGTCAAACTGTCAAACTTGGTTAAGTGCTGCTCGAGTTCCTCTTTGTCACGCTGTTCTGCTGCGAACAATTTTGATAGGAATGCCCCCTGGATTTTTTCAAAAATAAACCCGCTCATGACCGAACGATATTTCATCATGCTGCCGGTGGATCGCTTGAACTTTTTTGATAGAAAATGAGCCAGTATAAATTGAAAACCAACGAGGAATACAGAAAGGATTGCCAGTTTGATATTAAGGGTTACCATCACCACAATCACAAACAAGAGAACAATCATTTCAATCCAAATATTTCCGAATACAGCTGTGAGGAATCCTTTTACTCGCTCAATATCATCGAAGAACCGTGTGCCGATCTCGCCGCTTTTGTTATCGACAAAATACTTAGCATCCAAAGAATGCACTTTTTTAAAGGCATCTCTGCGCAGCTGTTTAATGATATTGTTATTGGCCTTATGGATACAGAATTGTCGCACGTATTCCATCGGGGTGCGAATGAATAGAAAAATGACAATCATACCGATGGCGATGTACAGTATTTGCTGCAGCATTTGGCCGCGGGTTAATGAATCGTTCTGCAGCAGTTGATCGAAAATGTATTTTAATATTAATGGCACAAACAACGGGATCAGGAAACGAAACAGACTTCCGACGAAGCCAATCAAGTAGAAGCTGCGAACTTGTTTGACATAGGGTAAAAACAACTTTAAATCTTTCATATTGGGAAACTCCCTTCACACGATTCTATTTGTTCTCATTTTACGGCGGTTCCGACTCCTTCCAACCGCATACTTTTCGAACACAGCCGCAGTGTTTTTGAGTTATCCCGCAAGATTTTGTGGGGGTGCATAAAAAAAGACTTCCCGTTATGGAAGCCTGTGAATTAATTCGAATATGAGCGGGGGGTAAACAACACTAGAGAGTCGTACCTTTTCCGCCAAACATCACCAGTTCTTTCTTGGTTATCTAGAATGACAAACTTTAAGGAAGTTTGTTTAAGGAAGTAGCCCATTGCCAAACCGGCCTGGCCGCCGCCAATCACTACCACGTCATATACCACATTATTTCCCCCTTTATGCATCTAGGTTATCATCAATAGGTAGTTTCTTCCAAAGGGAAAAGCTTCTCTACCTTTTTACTTTGATGAATAATTTGGTTTTACGTGACCGTTGATTAGCTTACGAACCGATTTCGGTCACGTAGACCTCCTCTACGTGACCAGTAACCGACTCCCTAACCATTTTCGGGCACATAGAACACCTCTATATTACCAACAACAACACCCTTTACCAGATTAGGAGACTTTCACCACATATGACACGGTAAATACTTCACCATCCCTCTGAAACTGGGCCCAAATCTTATAAACCCCACTTTTTGGAAAATTAGTTTCGAATAATGCCTCTGGTCCGCTTCCTTGACCGTCAACAGCATGCACGTGCAAGTAACGCTCCCCGTCCTCCGACATTACTACTACATGCCCGATCGACCCGAGGTAAGGCTCCAAATCGGTAATTGGCTGCCCTGAAATAGCATCCAAAAGGGTAAATTTAAGTGTCAGCTCTTTGCTCGCTCCAAGTGCATCCGTTGTTAAAGTTACCTTTTTTCCATCAATCGTCTTTTCCAAGGTTTCATCGACCACTAAAGGAACCGGTTCGGATTGTTTCCCTTTAACCTCTACCCATTCCATTTTCGTCATTGCCCCTCCATCCGCTGGTTTGAAATCGGCAATTAGTTTGTACTCGCCTCCAGAAGGAAAGTCGTTAGTTATCTCAAACAACCCCGCTCCTTTATACTCGGGATGAATATGATTGAAATACGACAGGTCCTTGCTGACAATAATCAAATGAAGCAGCTTTTCATGGTTAATGTCGAATTTTTCTATTGGTTTCCCATCGTCTTGAACAATTTTCAGTTTGATTGTAGAACCATCAACCTTCCAAAGAACTACCACATCATCGGCCAGGAGGCGAGTGCTCGCCTCTGTGACCTCCTCATTTTCCCAAGATTCATCCGTTCCACCGCTGCATGCGGACAACAATAGAACGAATGGCAATAGGAATAGGAACATCCATTTACTCATACCGCAACGCCTCACTTAACTGAGTTTTCGCCGCTCTTGATGCAGGTGCGAAGCTGGATATCAAACTGACCAGAATCCCAAACAAGAAAATGACAAGCATAATCCACCAGGTTACACCGAATTCAAAGGTGAGCGAGTTAATTTCTACAAAGGTTGAAGACAGAAAGATTAGCAGCACCCCGAACAAGGAACCGATAACCGTTGCTGCCAGCCCGATTCCAAACCCTTCCAATAAAATCATCCCGATGATTTGCCCGCGTGTCACACCAACGGCACGCATCATCCCGATTTCACGGATCCGCTCCAAATTGCTGATCAGCAGCGTGTTGGTTATGCCAATACCGGAAACTATGATGGCCAATACGACTAGGGCATTGATAATTGAAAACGATCCTGTATACGAAGCACTAATCACGGACACCCAATCTTCGGGACCGAACATGTCTTCAATTCTTTCACCGAACAGGGCAAAAATATTTTCCCTCAATTGCAGCGGGCTGGTTGTTTCATCTTTAAGGACAAGCGCGTTTCGTTCATAATTAATTCCAAAGCTTTCCTTAAAGCTGTCTGTTTTCATAAAAGCGCCGTAACCACTGTTTTTCATCGTATCGACAACGGCTGCCACTTTAAATGCTTGCGGGCCATTTTGGGTATCCAGGGTAACCGATTCTCCGATTTTCCCTCCCCAAATCTTATAGGAAATTCTGTCCATTACCATTTCATTTGCTGCGAGGTCACCGATTACATCCCCAGGTGTTTTATCTGTTGTGGTAAACAGCGGGAAGCGGTCAATCCACTCTTCACCGACACCATAGACAGGTAGTTTCCGCTTTTTATTCCCATCGGTCCAAATGATTGCCTGCATGGAGTAGGTAGTCGCATCGGCCACGCCTTCCACCTTTTTCAAATTTTCCAAATCGTCTTTTTCAATATGGTGAAGCATGATATCCAGATTTCCGCCATAGGAGGAATAAATTACTTTTTCATATGTCTGCAGCAGTGCCGAATTCAACGAACTCATCAATACGATCATCGCAATCCCCAGACAAAGAATCACTGAAGTCATCGAAGTCCGGCCAAGATTCCGATTAAGATTGCGGCTGGCCAGTTCACCAGTCATCCCAAACACCAGACGATAGATTCTTTTTAAAAAGAAATCGAACGCTTTAAATAGATATGGAAACAGTAACGCGATGCCGGCCATTAATGGAACAATCAGCAGCAAATGCTTGATAAAGAATCCGGACAAAATAAGCAGAATTCCAAGACCAGCCAGCCACTTATTCGGTTTAAACGCCGCTGCCCGGTTTTCTTTTAACACTTCGATAACACTGATTTTTCCAGCTTGACGAATCGGATAATAAGATGCAGCCAAAGGCACAAGGATTCCGGCAAGGACGGAGATCAACAAACCTTTGCCCAGTACCATGCTGCCTTCACTGTGAACACTGCTGATCAGGAAGATGAGTGCTTTCAAGCCAATTCCTAAGCCATATCCCAATACCAAGCCGGCAACGGTCCCGATGACAGATAGCAGCAGCACTTCAAAAAATACCATCGTTTGAATCTGTGATGGTGTATAGCCAATCGTTTTCAATACCGCAAACTCGTTCTTTCGTTCTTTAATACTGACATATAAAGAATTGAAGATAATAAATGCACTAAGCACGATACCGAGAAATCCAGCTAGATATAAAGCTAGGAAGAAGGAATCCAACATTTTAAATTGAGCTTCAAAATCAAGGACAACCGGTGTCATATAAATTCCGTCGTATTGTTTTACGTATGCCTCTAACTGTTTTTCCACTGCTTTTAAGCTAGATTCACTTGCTGCCCTAAATTGTACATTATCAATTTTTCCGGATAGGTCATACCAATCCTGGACCACTGTTAAAGGGACAGCCACTGACCATGGGTGGTATTTTGCCATCATCCAGCTGGATGGCCCCATCAGTTCAACTGTATAGTTGACAATCGCAGTAATTTTTATCGTTTTAACACCCTTATCCGTATCAAATGAAATCGTGTCACCGACCTCTTTTTTCCATACTTTTGCGGTTTTATCGGTAATAATCGCACCCTCGGATTTCAAATTGCCCTCAATCACTTTAAAATCGGTAATCGGGGTATCCAGATTGCTGTACCCGGTCAGATGCACCCGTTTTTGAATCGCTGAGACTCCGCTTTGTTCCAGATGGAGCTTGGAGTTCTCTTTCAATACCGCTACTGCAGCGGCTTGATCCAGTTCCTTAAGATCCTTAAATATATCTTCTGAAAAATAGGCATCGCTACCGTTCAGGTTAAAATCTGCCTTTCCGAAGGTCTGCTTTAAATAGGTTGGAAATGTTTTTTCGGCTGAGTCTACCGCGGCGATGACTCCGAAGGTCGAGGCCACCCCGATGACAATAGCCATCATCGTCAAGAATGAGCGCATCTTTCTGCGCATTAAGTTACGCCATGCTACCAACCATTGATTCATGGTTTATCACTCCTTTTTTCCGGTCTGCAGTAATTTCGCCGTCGCGAATCACAATAATCCGTTCTGCTGCAGCAGCAGCCTGCTGGTCATGGGTTACCATGACAATCGTTATTTGCTCTTCTTTGTTTAATCTGGAGAGTAGCTGTAATATATCTTCTCCATTCTTCTGGTCCAGGTTGCCGGTTGGCTCATCGGCCAAGATCAGTTTCGGCTTCATTGCCAGCGCTCTGGCGATGGCCACCCGTTGCTGCTGCCCGCCGCTTAGTTGCGACGGAAATTGTGTTTCTTTCCCTTCCAGATTGACTTCTTTCAGGAGTTGTTTTACCCGTTTATCGATTTCAGTCTTAGATGCTTTATTGGCCGCCAAGGATAGCGCAATATTTTCACCAACGGTCATCATCGGCAGCAGCTGATAGTTTTGAAAAACAAATCCAACACGCGTCCGTCTGAACAGCGTCATGTCTTTTTCATCGAGAGTGTTTAATTGCACTCCGTCGACGGCTATATTTCCTGATGTCGGATGGTCGAGACCGCCGATCAACTGAAGCAGCGTACTTTTTCCTGAGCCGCTCGGACCCATGATGGCGACGAATTCTCCTTTTTTGATCTGGACATTATTTTTCTTTAATGCATAAAAGTCACCTGATTCCAATGTATACACCTTTGAAATATCTTGAATAGTAATCATTTTGCAGCCTCCATTTTTATATTTGATAGTCTCATTCTACTTAGAATCTCCCCACGGCAAACCGCACTGTTTCAGAGGGCCGCCGCAAGGTTTTGGGGCAGTACCCGCAAAAACTTGCAGGGGGATTGCAAAAAATAAGACCCTAACACGAGGTGTTAATGCCGTTCAAATACAATCCCAAGCTACAGTCTTATGAACGCTTCATAGAGCGACTGAAAACATGCAAAATAATGGGGAGGGTCCGCAAATTATTCAACCGTTCATGAATCCAGCCATTTCCGGGAATATTAGGAACAGCCAATTTGAATTGGGAGGCAAAGAAAGTGAAAACATTATCCATTTTTGCATTAGGCGGGATTAACGAAATCGGGAAAAACATGTATGTCATCGAGTATGGCGATGATCTTGTCATTGTGGACTGCGGCGGGATGTTTCCGGATGAAAGTTTACTTGGCATTGACTTGATTATCCCGGATATTACTTATTTGGAGGAGAATCGGGAGAAAATCCGGGCCATGATTGTCACGCATGGTCACGAGGACCATATCGGCGGGGTCCCTTATTTTTTGAAAAAAATCAATGTCCCGATTTATGCAACCCGGTTTACTCTTGGGTTGATTGAATTGAAGCTAGATGAACATCGATTAGCTCGCGATACAAAGCTAGTCACAATTGATTCCAATTCCGAACTGGAGTTTGGAGAATTTAAGGTTTCGTTTTTCAGGGTCAGCCATAGTATTCCGGATTGCCTTGGGATTGTGTTTGACACACCTGAAGGAAGAGTGGTCCATACGGGCGACTTCAAATTTGATTTAACTCCGGAAAATAACCAGTATTCCGATATTCACAAAATGGCGAAGATCGGTCAGGAAGGAGTGCTCACGTTAGTGTCGGAGAGTACGAATGCCGAGCGCAAAGGGTTGACCCCATCAGAGCAAATGGTGGGTGATCATCTTTATGAAGCGTTTATGAAAGCAGATGGAAAAATTTTCGTATCCACCTTTGCATCAAACGTCAATCGTGTTCAGCAGGTTGTCGAAGCCTGCATTCGGACTGACCGAAAATTGGCGCTGCTTGGCCGGAGCATGGTGAATGTGGTCGATGTGGCGATTGAGCGCGGCTATTTGCTCGTTCCGGAAGGGATGCTGATTGAGGCGGGCGAAATCGAAAATTTTGCTCCTGAAAAGGTGGCCATCCTGTGCACCGGCAGCCAGGGGGAACCGAATGCCGCCCTTGCTCGACTGGCAACCGGCAATTACCGGGACGCTTCCATTTATCCCGGTGATACCGTAATCATGGCCGCCTCTCCTATTCCCGGTAATGAAAAGGGCGTATCCAAGATTATCGACAACTTATTTCAGCTTGGCGCGCACGTGATTTACGGTTCGGGAAGCACAACAGGGATGCACGTTTCCGGGCACGGCTATCAGGAGGATTTAAAGCTGATGCTCACTTTGATAAAACCAACCTACTTTATACCGATTCACGGCGAATACCGGATGCTGCACCATCACCGAGAACTGGCCGAATCGGTTGGTGTTGAAAAAGAAAATACCTTTATTATCCGTAATGGAGATGTCGTCGATATTCGGGACGGGATCGCCCGGCAAACCCGAACCATACCTGCTGGTGACACGTATGTAGACGGGGTAAGTGTCGGCGATGTCGGCGAGATTGTGCTGCGCGACCGCAAACAGCTTTCCGAAGATGGAATGGTTGTAATCGTTTTGACGTTAAGCAAGCGGGATCAACGAATTATTCAAGGCCCTGACACAATTACGCGCGGGTTCGTGTACGTAAAGGATTCCGAGGATTTGCTGCGAGAAATTAATCGCCTCGTTAAAAAGACGGTAAATGACCTGCAAGATGACGATGTCCGTCAATGGAATGTCATTAAACGAGAAATCAAAAAATCGGTCGGAAAATTCTTGTTCGCCAACACAAAAAGAAGACCGATGATTTTGCCGGTTATTATCGAGATTTAGGTGCGTAGGATGGTAGGCACAATGGGCACGTAGGCTGCTACGTGATCGATAACCTTTTTTTTCATAAAAATGGGCACGTAGACCCTCTACGTGCCAGTCAATTATTTTTCCAGTGTTTCTACATGCTTTTTCAACCCGGCCATATAAGCATCACTTAAAAATCCAGTCCCGCCGCGGACGATTTCCTCATGATAGTGGTCCGGCGGGGCGGTCTCCGGATCTTTTTCCACCACAATAAAGGTCAACACATTCTTTAACGTCTCGCCGTTCACAGAAACATCCACCAATGCCGGACGGTAGAGCTTTGATCGAACTCCTTCCCGTCGGTATAAATAAGTCAGGCACTCACGCGGAACGTCATACACTTTCCCTTCGACGACACCGCCCTCTTCCACGATATCGGCTCGGCCACCGTCTGCCATCCATTTTGTGAAACGAAGCGTGTACCCATCAAGCACACCGCACCCGACAACCTGTTGAAAAAAATGATCCGCACCGGCAAGCTTAAACCGCTCATCATCCAAACAGCTGCCATAGGCATAATACAGGACATTTCCCTGCTCCTTCTCAAACAGCGCAACCCGCCAATCACCATATGGAATCGGGGTCCGAAGCATGCCTTCATTATGGCTTGCAATCGTGTAAACATACGCCTCTGTTTCACCGCGGTCATGATAAATGGTTCGTTTGTGCCGCTCATATAAATTATCCTGGGCATTTTCCTTGTAACCCTCCAACTGGTCCAACAAGGCCAGCTCATGATCGGAAACCTCGTACAGCTCGCCGTACACGGTGCCCGTTTCCGATTGCTTTAATGCCGGATAACCGAGTCCCGTATCAAAGAGCTCACCCTTTGTCCAAGCCTGCTCAGCCACCAACTCCGCATTCTGCAGTAACCGATGATTACGTTCATGCCTGCGTAATGTGCCATATACAAACACGTAGTTTTTGTCCATTTTAGTCCCTCCCTTACAAAAAAATCATACCATAATTCGAATGACACCCCTGTCATTAACTTTTTCTCGAAAAAATTCCTTGTTTCTTCCTCATTAAAAATGATATCTGCGGAAAAAGCGATCATATCTGCGATACTGACTAATATATCTGCGATAATTTTAATTTATCTGCGATAAATCGATTATATCTGCGAAGATCCAAATATATCTGCGGAGGGCCCACCGGGACCATTTTTCCAGAGAAAAAATCGAACCGACATACACGCCAGGTTCGATTTCCCTATTACACCTTATTCGGAACCGTTCTTCCCAAATAGAGATCCCCATTTTTCACCTTATACTCATATAGGTCCAACGGGCGCAACGGTGGTGAGCCTTTTACGTTCTTGCCGTTCTTTTCATATAACCCGCCGTGGCACTGACAAAAAAATTTGTTGGCATGGTCCCCTTCGTCGTACCAGCTAACCGTGCATCCCAAGTGCTGGCACACCGGTGACAACGCTACTATCTTGTCATTTTTATCCTTATATATCCAAGCCGTATAAGGAAAATCATCCTCGTACCAACCATCGAGTTGGTGGACCTTGTAGACTAACTTTTGCGGCTTGCTGGTTAGTTTTTCAACCCGTGTTACAGCTACCATACCGTCATCTGTTTTTTGCTGCAGCACGGGGTCAATCGCAAAACGCAGCATCGGCATCAGTGTACCAGCCCCCATAAACCCACCTACCCCAGTAAGTGTATACGTTAAAAATTGCCTTCTCGTAACATTGTTCCTCTCCAATTGAATCACCCCAATCTACCTATCTATAAAAATATGTATTTCCATAATATAGAAATAGACGGTAACGGTCCGGAAATGGTTTCAAAATGTTACAATAAAAAAGGTACTATTCTTTTTTTAGATTGAAGGTTAAATTTATGATAAAACGATTTTTGGTAACACTCCTGGCCGCCCTTACCGGAGGGCTCATTTTTCAAACCATCCACACACCAATCCCCTGGTTGCTCGGTCCGATGGCGGCTGTGTTCATTGGTGCAAGATTCACCAAGATCCCCTTTTTTTGGCCAAGCTGGGTCAGGGATACCGGATTAATAATCGTTGGCTATTCGATTGGGCTCTCTTTTACAAAAGCCGCCCTATTTCAAATCATTGCCAAACTGCCGATGATGCTGCTCATGACGGTAACACTGATTGTATTTTGCGCCGGCATCGCCGTTGTGGTTTCGAAACTAACAGGCGTTGACTATCCGACAGTGCTAACAGGCAGTATACCGGGTGGGCTTTCGCAAATGATTACGTTTGCCGAGGAAATGAAAGGGATTGATATCACGACGGTGACCTTCCTGCAGGTGGCCAGATTGATGATGATTATTTTTTTCGTGCCATTTTTAATTTTCGGTCCGTTTTTTCATCAGGACGTCATCATTCAGGAGGCACCCATCCTTTCCGGCCCCACATTGCATGGTACGATGCCAAATCTGATTGTTTTTGCGGCACTATGTACTGGGTCCGCCTTTATCGCCAAAAAAATAAAAGCACCCACCCCGTATTTACTTGGTCCCATCCTATTCACCGCCATATTGACCATTGCGGGGCTGCGGGGACCGTCCTTGCCACCTGCCATTTTGGACCTCTCACAATTTATGATTGGCGGATATATCGGGTTATTATTAAAGCCTGAAAAATTGGAGCACAAATCCCGAATTATCAGCCTTGCTTTGATTAGCGGGATGATGATGATTTTAGGCTCATTAGGCTTAAGCTATTTGCTCGTTATGTATGATCAGCTCACGCCGTCAACCGGTTTCTTAAGCGTGGCACCAGGCGGCATGGACCAAATGGGAATCATGGCGCACGAGATTAATGCGGATTTATCAATGGTTACCGGCTACCAGCTGTTTCGACTGTTTTTCATTTATTTTGCCGTCCCCCCTTTTCTCAGATGGTTTTTTATTAGACGCAAAAAACAAAAAGTGTAAAACCCTACAATTGGTTTTACACTTTTTTACACTTAATTCACGATTTGTGCCCCGTTTGTTTGTCGCCATTCCCTCACATGCACAGAGAATTTATTCATGTCCATCAAATTGATCAGCATTTGGTATTTCATTGAATACTTCATGACCAAATAGCCGATCAGCGACAAATCGCGGTCCTCGCCCCCAGTGTAATCGTAAGAAAACAACGAGTTCATTAATGACGATAACACTTCTGACATTTTCATTAACGGTTCTTTGTCCCCTTTGACCATTCCTCGATATTTAACATGCGTTAAGCTGCCGGCAGAAAATGTTCTGAAATGGTCCATCATCGGAGTGGTCTCATTTCCATAGATATGCAACTTGACCTCATTTTTTCTGCCAAAAGTCTCAAGCGAGGAAATGAGCGGGGTAAATATTGGCGTTTTAGAAAGGGAAGCAGCCTTTTTAGGATGAAGGGTTTTGTTCTGTTTTAATGTTGTGACCAATTCATCCAAATTAATCACTCGTTCGGAAAAAAGGTGAGCAAACATGGTCCGCTCATTTAAAAGTTTTTGGCGAAACGTTTTAAATAAAACTTTCAATTTTTGCTTGTCAGGGTTTTTGGAAAGCTGTAGAAACTCTTGTACCTCTTCTGAACATTTTTTCACCAGCATATCAGCGAAAAGGACCGTGTTTTCTTCGTTTACGGCAACATTCAGTTTATGTAGCACTGGTGTTTTGATGGAGTCGTTTAGCATACGGCCCAATTTGGCGGAAGCAACAAATTGTTGTTCATTGATGGAAGTAATCGGAATACAGCCCATCTCGAGCATTTGGATGATTAATTGCTTGAGCAGCTTTCTTCCTTTTCGATTATGAAAATGATTTTTCCCGTTAAGTTCATGAAACGCATTTGCCAGTGAATTCCTGAGAACCCCCACTAAAGAATGTGGAACAATCCAGCCGCAAACCACATGCAGACCTTCGCGCCCCTGTTTTGAGCCGGGCAGCATATGTTCATTTACATATACATTACATTTTCCCATAACCATCCACAACCTTTCCTATTTTTTTCAAAAAAATAACTTAAGGTTGCTTCCACGAAATATGGCATTACACTGTTTATTGTATCCAAACACAATTTGACCCCATAAGTGAAAAAAGTTGCCAATTTATAGGTGATAATATACCTATTTTGTGTGCGGCAAGAAAATCGAACAAATGCTTTTTAGTATACAAACGTTTTCATGAAAATAATGTATAAATTTGATATAAAATAACGATGGACTATTTTTAAAAGCCTGCTATAATGCAATATATAATTACATTTCACATATATAAAGGTGGGCACTATGGGGAACACTTGTAGGTATGTTGTCAATGCTCTTGGTAAGGGTGGGGAAACATATTATACACAATGCAAAGACAAGCACGAATTAAAAAAATGGATTAGCGATAATCAGGAAAAATTGGTAATGAATGAGTTAATTATTACTGATAAAAATCAAAATCCATTGTTGAAATTATTCGGATTAAAAAAGCTTTTTTAAATTTAATATTAAAAATGAAGACGCCAGTTAATAGATTGGCGTCTTTTTTAGATTCATAGTTTTTCTAGTAAGGTCTACCTACTTCTTTCATCTCAGCGTTGACAAATTTCCGCTTTTGGATGTAGATGAGTCGTAGGGATAAGGCGATGCCTGCGGCGAGCAGGCCGATTGTAAGGCCTATCCAGTAGCCTCTTGCCCCAAACCCGGTGAAGTGAGCTAATAAATACCCGGCCGGCAAGCAAATCAGCCAGTAGGCGATTAGCGTCATAATAAAGGCCAGGTTGACGTCTTTGTAACCCCGTAATGCCGCCTGGGCTGTCGCCTGTATCGCATCGGATATTTGGAAGAACATGGCGAAAATCAAGAATTGTGCGGTCAAACTAATGACTGCCGTCTCATTCGAATAAAGTCCGGCGACATCGTAACGGAAGGCGACCACCAACAGGCCGGTCACAGTAGCAATGACGATGGCCAAGACAATGCCAAGCCAGCTATAAACATGCGCATCTTTATAGCGGCGGGCTCCAACCTCATAACCGACCAGAACAGTCTGGGCCATCGAAATACTGATCGGAACCATGTACAGGAACGAGACGATGTTTAGTGCAGATTGATACGCGGCAACTGTTGTCACGTTAAACTTGCTAATCAAAATCGTCACACAAGCAAACATGCTGGTCTCAAAGAAACTAGAAAGACCCATCGGCACGCCAATTTTGAGGATCTCCATGCACTTCTGCCAGGATATTTGCGTCAAATTCGCGAATACAGGGAAGGTTGAGAACGGCACCTGTGTTTTGACAATAACAATAGTCAAAGCCAAAACGATCCAATAGGTGATGGAGGTTGCGTACCCTGCCCCGGCTCCGCCAAGCTCCGGAAAGCCCCACTTTCCAAAAATAAACACATAGTTCAGCAGAAAATTCACCGGCAGCGTGGAAATCATGATTACCATCACCACGCGAGTTTTTCCCAGTGCATAGATAAATGACCTCAAAACATTAAACAAAAATAGCGGCAAAATTCCATACCCAAGTCCGACAAGATATCGGAATGCCGTTTCCTGCACCTGCGCAGGCAAGGCCATTTTATCCAGTATCGGATTTAACAGAAAAACGCCCATAACGAGGATGATTAATGTAATAATGACCGAAAGAAAGACACCATGCTTGACGACAGATGAGACCTCATGGCTTTTCTTTTCGCCAAAGTATTGGGCGGCAATCGGCGAAACGGCCAGCAAAATCGCGCTTAATCCTACAAAGATCGGACTCCAAATCGACGAACCAATCGCGACCCCGGCCAAGGCAGAGGAATTATATTTTCCCGACATGATGGTGTTGAAAAACACCATCGAAAACATACCAAGCTGCGTAATAAGAATAGGGATTAATAAAACGAAAATTTGTTTCGTCTTTTCCATAAGTGTAAAAGTTTGATTCATAATGCTAGCTCCTCAAAATAATAACGTCCAAAATAATATTATATCTTACCACGGGTGGTTTTTGGCAAACAAATTAAAAAAGCAGGATTGCTCCCGCTTTTATTCTTGAACACCCGGTTCATTTTATTATCTTTTTCAACCTTGGCCGCCTGAGAATGTTCCAGGTCTGGGTTGATAACCTTGCCCTGGAAAGGAGCCGCCGTAGCCGTGTTGGTAGCCCATGCCAGGAGAATAGCCGCCGCCATAACCATGGTGGTAGCCGTGGCCTGGATAATAGCCGCCGTGGCCGTAGTGGTGGCCATAACCTGGATAAAAACCGCCGTGGCCATAATCATGACCCGGATAATAACCGCCCATTCCCATTCCCATTCCTGGGGAACCCATTCCCATGCCTGGCATGCCCATTCCCATTCCTGGGGAGCCCATCATTGGAGCGCCGCCTAATCCTAAACTTCCTTGTTGATCCATCTCTCTTTTCCTCCTCCTCAAACTTGGTACAAAATAGTGTATGTGACCATGGCAAAAGGGGCATGGGTGAAAGCCTATAGATGAATCTTAACCTGATTTCCCTAATATTTTTCGGAACGGAACGAACCGCTTGTAGATTTACTTTCCAAGCAAAAAATGGGACTGGTTGCAGTCCCATTTTATTTTTTTGCAATTTTGGAAGGATTATTGATTTTGTATAACACCGGTTCATCGACAATGAATTCTTCCGATGCGTCCTTCCCCTTCGCCAGTTTCTTCGCCGCTACTTTTCCATCAAACTCAAGCTGGTCGCCGGGAGCGAGTTCGAATTTTTTCAAGGTTTTGCTGTGGCTGCACCAGGAAAGACCCAATTCAAGCGGCTCGTCCTGAACAATTTGAACATTCTCCAGAACCACGACTTCGTCATTTTCTTCATTAAATGGATTATAGGTTAAGGCAAACTGTTTAACCGTGGCGGTAAAATGGACTTTATCCGCCGGGAGCTCCAGCTTTGGTGCCTTTTCTTTCTTTGGTTTTGTCTCTTTGGGTTTAACTGCCTTTGGTGCAGCCGGATTAGCTTTGGTTAGGGATTGCGTTTCAGCGGGTGCGGTACCCAACGGTTCCCCTTCCAACGTTTCTGCCTTACCGCTGCTTTTTTCTTCAAGCGGCACGAGGCTTTCCTTGCCAAAACTGGCTGACTGCATTTCTTTTAAATACGCAGGGTGAATTAAGCTCAACTTGCCATCATCAAATTCAATGACCAACGTGTCGTATTCGCCTGTGATGCCATAGCTTTCATAGCCTTTGATCGATACAACCGTTTGAAAGCCACGATCTTTGTACAAAAATTCCTTTTTTGCGATGGGTAGACCCCATTCCTTCAATTTCTCCTTAAAATGGGCATCATCCAGAAAGGTTGCGTAGTCGCACTTTGGAGGTATGTATTGTGTCTGTTTTTGAAGCTGCGATTGTTGGGCTGCCAATCTTTTCACGTCCTTCCACTTTCTTAGTGGTTTCATTATAGCATGTCCGGACGGAATGCCGTAAATCGAAAGGATTTGTCGTTGTTTTTCACTTTTAAAAAAATATTTAGTGCAACGAAGAAATTTGGCTGTATAATAGCTTTGTATATTAAAAGAAAATGGTGAGCCCATGCGTACTTACAATGAAAAAATCAGCATCTATCATGGAATGGTATCAACCGTAGCAGCGAATTTAGCCAGCAACTATTATCCGATTTTCGCCATATCAATCCTTGGAGCAACCAATTATCAGGTCGGCTTAATCAGTTCCCTGCCGCCTTTGGTTGCTTTGATTATGACTATTCCGGCAGCGATTATTTTAAACCGGCTGGACGAGCAAAAGAAAACGGTAGCGATGAATGTTTTATGGGGCAGGCTTATGTTTTTGCTCCTGGCTGGAGTGGTTTACCTGCAGTCATCGGTTCAGGCCTGGACATTCCTGGTCATCGTCGCGCTAATGAATGTGCCCGGAACCATTTCCAATGTCGGCTGGCAGACGCTGATTAGCGGAATGATTGCCGACGAGCGGAGAGGCGCTTTTTTTAGCGACCGAAACCGGCTGTTAACGATTGTCGGGATGATTACCATGCTCATCATCGGGATTGTGATGAAAAATCAGTCCAACAGTGCTGTTGCCTATCAAATCTTGTTTGGCCTGGCTTTTGCTTTTGGCCTGCTTGAGGTAGCTTTCTTAATGAAGCATAAAGAAAAAGTGCAGCACAAAGCCGATAAGGGGCAAAGGAATGCCACGATGGATTGGTCGATTTTTAAAGACCAGGGCTATAAATGGTTTCTCATTGCAGCATTAACCTTTAATTTCACCTGGCAGATGGCCTGGGGACTGTTCAATATTTACAATGTCAAGTATGCCCATGCGACGATTCTTTGGATTAGCATCTTTTCCGTGGCTAACCAATTGGTTCAGATCTTTTCGTTTCCATTATGGAAAAAGTGGGCTGATCAAAAGTCTAATACGTTGATGCTAGTGTGGGTTGCACTCGGAATGGCGACCGCTCCATTCCTTAACGCCTTATCTACTAACCTATATTATTTGACCTTCGTCAGCATGACATCGGGCTTCTTCGTGTCCGGGACGATGTTATTGTTGTTTAATTTGTTGCTGGAGCAATCACCGAAGGAAAAAAGAACGTACTGCATCACAACCTACAATGTTCTCCTATCCTTCGTCGCCTTTGTCGCTCCGCAGGTCGGCATCGGGCTGCTCGAATTGACCGGCATGATCCCGGCTCTTAATATCAGCACTGTGTTGAGATTCATAAGCGCACTCGTGTTCCTGCTCATGTACGTCAAATTCATGAAGAACAACAAACCGGCATTGGTTAAAAGCTAGGGTCACTACTTCTCCCTGGCTTTTTTCTTTTTTAAACTTAATAAATATTTATATGGAACTGTTCATATTTTTTAAGATAGCAGGAAAATTGGGGGAGAGTTATGATCAGGATCAATAATCAAACCGTCCAGCCCGAGGCGTTGTTTAAGGAGATAACTAATGAGGAACAAAGGAACATCATAAAACAAATGGCCTCCTACAATGAAGTGTATATGTACTTCAATATGGATCACTTAAAGTTTGAATTGCAGTTTAGATCCAATACGATGCGGGCGGCAAGAGAGCTTAATAAAAGCGGTCTCTATTTTACCACGTTTACCTATGCTTTTTGCAATAAGCAGTATTGGGATCGACTGAGTAATGGAGGTTTCCTGTTAAAGCCGAATGTCAGTCCATCTGTTGCCATTTTAGATATTCTGAAAAATGGTAAGCTGTATGCCACTGATTGTACCACAGGCATTGCGATTGTCTTCTATCTAGCCGCACTCTATTCGATCGGCAGCAGGAGATTTGACCTGCTTTTTGACAGGATATATCTGTTGAGTTGGCAATTTGACGAAGACCTGCCTATTATTCATAGGTATGGGGACGACTACCTGCCAGGTGATGTCTTGCATTTCAACAATCCTGACTTCAGCCCAAGAGAGCCACATTGGCGTGCCGAAAACGTCGTCTACTTCGGCGATGACAAATATTATGGCCATGGCGTCGGCATCCAAAGCGCCCAAACCATCATCAACTTCCTAAACAAAAAAAGAAGAGAAAACCCAAGAATATCAGCCTACCTCATGAACATGATCTCAAGACCCTATTATTCATCATTGTTACGGTGAGAGGGTGAGTAATGGTGTCAGGCACCGTTTGCGGACATTTGTCCGCGTGTGGTGGACATTAATAAGAAGTCCTTATAAATGTATTGCAATCGGTGCCTGACACTGCATTAAATCAATAAGTAGCGTTTCCTATCCTGTTGTTATCTATTTGCTAGCAATATGCTATTTTATCAACAGCTTCAAACATTCATATTCATGGCTATGATTTTCTTTCGCAAGAATACAGTTAGAATGACAAACCCTAGAAGTGCGCCGGCAATTGAGCTAAAGATAAATAGTGGAATAAACCCGAATAAGGTTGCTTTTTGTCCGAGAATCAGTGTTGCAATCGGGTATGAAAGCAAGGCCCCAAGAATTCCGGTACCGATGACTTCTCCCCAAAAGGCAAAGTGAACTTTTCGAAACTTCATAAATAATTTTGCTGCAAGAAACGCCCCGACCATACTTCCCGGAAAAGCAAAAATAGAACCTGTGCCCATTAGATTGCGCAACAAGGAGACACAAAAGGCTTGCGCAACAGCGTAATACGGGCCCAAAAGCACGGCAGATAACACATTTAAAAAATGCTGCATCGGAAACACCTTGGTAATACCGATAGGGATAACGATAAGATTGCTTGACAGTGTGCCAATGGCAATCATCATCGCCGTCAATGTCATTTTATGAGTTTTTGTCATACACAACCACCTCCTTCACGCTCTTACATAACGCTCTTGCAGCCTCCAACGGCGACTCGGCATGACTGATGGCGGTGATGACAGAAACCCCATCCGCCCCCGCTGACACAACCGATGCTGCGTTATCAGGCGTGATTCCACCAATCCCTACAATCGGGACAGTAAATCCCTCTTCCCGCAATTCACGAATCAACTTAGTCCCCTGTACAGATTTTGCATCCAATTTGGTGCTGGTTGGAAACACGGGCCCAATTCCAAAATAATCGGCTCCCCCCTTAACCGCATCAACCGCCTCTTCCTTTGAGTGAACGGAAACTCCGAGAATTTTCCCTCCGATTTTCTCCCTCACTTTTACGACGGGTTCATCATCCTGACCGACGTGAACACCGTCCGCATCTAATGCCATGGCCAAGTCAATATCGTCATTGATGATGAACGAGATTTCATGTTCCCTACACAATTTTTGCAACTCCTTGGCCAAGCGGAATTTTTCTGCCCCTTCCAATGCGCCTTCACCCTTTTCCCTGAATTGAAAAAGTGTAATCCCGCCCTCAATGGCATCCGTTAACACTTCACGCGGATCCTTAAAACAATTGTTACTGCCCATAATAAAATAAACCTGCAATGCTTCCCGCAGCCCATTCATGATTCCACCAACTCCATTTTTCTTTTTTGATATGCCCAATGATTGGTAGGACCATGGCCATGGCCGATTGCAATACCATCTTCAATCGCAGCCTGGATAAACTCCTTTGCTAGCTTAATGGCATCATTGACACCCGACCCCTTTGCCAGTTCTGCCGTGATGGCCGCTGAAAAAGTACAGCCGGTCCCGTGGGTATTTTTTGTATGTATCCGCTTGCTGGCAAAAGTATGAAACTCGCTGCCATCAAACAATAAATCAATCGAATCTGACCTATTTGCCTCATGTCCGCCTTTAATGACGATATTTTTTACTCCAAATTCATATAACCTTTTTGCGGCCTCACGTTTATCCTCCGCAGTTAAAATTGTCATTCCCGTCAGTACCTCCGCCTCGGGAATATTTGGTGTAATGATTTTTGCGCGAGGTAAAATATTTTTTTTCATCGCGGCAATCGCTTCCTTTTGAAGCAAGGATGCACCCCCTTTTGCGACCATCACCGGATCCACGACCACGTTTGACCATTGGAATTTTTTTAGATTTTCAGCAACAATCTCAATAATCTCGGCATTGAATAGCATTCCGGTTTTCACGGCATCTGAGCCGATATCATCCCCAATTGCTTTCATCTGTCGGTCCACCGCCTCCAGCGTCATCGGGTAGACATCATGAACACCTAATGTGTTTTGCGCGGTTACGGCAGTCAATGCCGACATCCCGAACACTCCCAGTTCCTGAAAAGTCTTGAGGTCGGCTTGGATTCCCGCTCCCCCGCCGCTATCCGAACCGGCAATTGTTAATGCTTTTTTCATGTTATCATTCAGCTCCAGTCCATTTTTTTAAAAGAGGCTTTAACATTTATATCTTCCTGGGAAACTTGTGATAGTTGATTTAAAAATTCAATCTGGAAGCTCCCGGGTCCCCGTTCATTCGTGATTACCGCCGCATTTTCCGCCGCTATCCCGTAAAATGTCAGCGCCGCGACAGCCGATACCAGCAAATCTTTTTCGACTCCCGCAAATGCCCCAATGACCGATGTAAGCAGGCAGCCTGCACCGGTCACCTTTGTTAACAGCGGGTGTCCGTTGCCAACAAGATAGATCGTTTCACCGTCAGTAATCACATCTTCCTTACCTGTAATCACCACAATGCAATTTAGTTTCTTTGCGGCGGTTTCCGCGAGTTCGACAATATTTCCCTGCGTTTGACCCGCATCAACACCTTTGATCTCCCACTTTTCACCCACCACATTGGCAATCTCAGCGGCGTTGCCTCTAATAATTCCTACCTTAACCTTGTTCATGATTTCCTTGGCTGATTCGGTCCGAAACCTGGTTGCGCCTGCCCCTACAGGATCAAAGATGACAGGAATTCCCCTTTCATTGGCTGCTCTACCCGCAACGAGCATCGCCTCCACTATTTGCGAATTCAAAGTGCCAATATTCAAAACTAGTGCCTTGGCGAGCTGCGCCATTTCCGCCACCTCTTCTGCCGCATAGGCCATGACAGGCGATGCCCCCAAAGCCAAAAGTCCGTTAGCGGTAAAATTTGTGACTACCACATTCGTGATATTATGAACTAGCGGGTTTTCCGCCCTCACCTTTTGCAAAGCGTCAAATACTTTGTACTTATCCAATCTACTTCCCCCTTTAAATTAAAAAAACCAGGTCCCAAATTGGACCTGGCATAGTTAGAGTGAGAAACCGTCATGGTTGATGCTCTACTTTCCTACGCTGGTATTACCCAGATCAGGTCCAAAGGGTTAAAAACGTTCGCCGTTTTCTCTCAGCCCGCAATCAGGGCACCCCTAGTAGTTACAAATGATATGAACTTAAATACAGAATAATCTTTAAATTTGTAAATGTAAAGAGAACTGTCCCAAATGAAGGGCAAAATGGGCAAAAATCCCCATTAAAATGCTCACTTTTTGATATCATACTAAAGTCCAAAGTGAATTACTGACCTATGATCCTACGCTCCAAATCATTTTTAGCAAGCCTTGACAGCAGCTGCTCGTCTTCATATTGGGCATGCTCTTCGCAGTAACCAAAAAGATCCCTTAACTCCTGCCATTTCAATAACGAGATCTTCTTCAGGTTCGGTAATTGCCCGCCACGGTGTGGGAGGTTTTCTCCCACCGACTCAACGGAATTCCCATACTTTTCAATTATTCCGATTCCTTTTGGTGAGTGTTTTTCATCCAGGATTACCAGCGAAAAATAGAAATCCTTATCGCCGGAATAATCGGTTCCCAAGTCAATATTCCGGAGTATTTGGTTTCTCGCTTTATCATGGGTCGTCCCCATGCTGACATCACTCTTATATTTCACTTCGATGAACCAAACAAAATGGTCATTTTCCAGCATGACATCGATTTCGGAATCCCCCTCGCGCAACCCCCATTCCACAGGCGGACTTAGCTTTTTCCACAGTGATATTTTCATATTTTCAACAAGATCACAACGTTGTTCCTGGAACGTCTGCTGAAACAATAATGGCAGCCAAATCTCCGGATCAATTTTTTGCAATGTCCGAAAAGCGTTCCAGGTCATCGCATCCTCACTATTAATGCTCCGAATCGCCTCAAGCTTAGAAACCCTCATTTTACTAAAGACACGATTATACTTGTCTATGATGATATTATCCTTATAACTCTCATAGACAAAAACCCCGGACTTAGATAAAGTTCCTTTTGAATTCATTATTACGAATGCCCCCTTCCAGATTGATTGCCTCTATAAGGTATAAATTCTTTAATGCTTTACATTTCCCTTCAAATAAATAAAAATGGCGTAAAACCAGATTGCTTTACGCCATTTTCACATTGTTATTAGTTATTTGCTTTCGCGATTTCAATTAGTTCCTTCAGTTCATTCGTAAAGCCCTTCACCGCTCGATTGCCGACAACGGTTACCGGGACGCCAAGGTAACCGTACTTCTCCACTTCCCGTTGATAATCAGGATTTTCCGATATGTTCCGTGTCTCAAAGGAGACCCCTTCCTCAGCAAGAACTTTCTTGACCATTGTGCATTCGATACAGTCGTTGGTCGTATAAACGATTACATGTTTGCTCATCGTGCTTCTCCCCATATTGTTCGTTTTTATCATTATATCAAACCGGGGAAATAATGGCCTGTCCCGAGGTCCCAAAACACTGCCATCTTCCGACAATGCCGCACGAGAAATGTCTATTCCTGCGCTTTCCCGAGCAATAATTTTTGTAAATAATCCAATATTGCTTGCCTAGTGTCGGGACGCTGGAGGGCAATGTCGATTGTTGCTTTGATGTAGCCGATTTTGTCACCAATGTCATAGCGGGTGCCTTCGAAATTATAAGCGATTATTTCCTGACTTTTGTTGAGTTCATTGATGGCATCAGTTAACTGGAGTTCGTTTCCTTGTCCCATAGGAAGGTTTTCCAAAACTTCAAAGATCTCAGGCCGCAACACATAGCGTCCCATAATCGCTAGATTAGATGGTGCCTCTTTAACCAATGGCTTTTCAACGAGTGTATCCACTAAGTGGAGATTCCCTTCGGCACCTACTACATTTGGTTTAACAATCCCATATTTACTAATATCCTTGTCTGGGACACATTGAACTGCGATGACTGAGCTTTTCGTATTATCATAAACGTCTATAAGCTGTTTCAAACAAGGAGTCTCAGATACGACGATATCATCCCCGAGTAAAACGGCAAATGGTTCATTTCCGATAAAACTTTTTGCGCAAAGAATAGCATGTCCCAGGCCTAATGGCTCCTTTTGCCGGACATAATACATCGTTACCATTTTGGATATATTTTGAATTTCGGCCAGTGCGGCTAACTTCTTCTTTTTTAATAGCGTTTCTTCCAGCTCGTAGGATTTATCAAAATGATCTTCAATCGACCTTTTTCCTCTGCCGGAAATCACCATAATTTCTTCGATTCCCGATGCAACCGCTTCCTCAACAATGTATTGAATTGTTGGCTTATCAACGATTGGAAGCATTTCTTTCGGTTGTGCTTTTGTGGCAGGAAGAAACCGAGTACCAAGGCCGGCCGCTGGAATAATGGCCTTTCGAATTTTCATCAATCTTTCTCCTTTCCTTTCATATGAAGGGGCCGATATCTTTGCTTAATAAATCTTTCAATCAATTTTGGAAGAACTTTATGACGTCGTGTAACTAATGCTGTAACCATCGCCTTTTTCTCGTCTTTCGTTACATTCCAATCGTCTGGGATTAACTCGACAATCTCTTCCATTAACAATATGGGTGTTGTTTGAATGATTTCCAGCTGTTCGTAAAATTGGTTCTCATCCTCAATAAATCGTGCCAACTGTTGATGAGTGGCACTTTTTAATAACCGGGCAGGCAATTTTTCAATATCTGCCTGAAGCCAATCATAGGAGCCAAAAATCTCCGCATGGTCAATGGCCCACAACTTCCAGGAATTCACTGACTCTTTGTAAAAAAGAACATTTTTACGGGTTCGGTCTCGGTTTTGCAGCCAGTAATCGAAAACAATGATACCTGCTAAATCCCGGTTATTAGTAATCTTCAAAACTGTGGAAACTTCGTGGCCATTCAAACAATCGGGCACATATTGGGATGCAAATTGAAATTGCGATTCGCACAGCCCTGTAAATTCAGGAATCTGTGAAGAGAATTCACGGGGAATTTCAACGATTCTAGCAAAAGGGATAGGCAGTCCAAGGTACCGCCCCAAGCAATAGCCGACCCATTCATTTGGCAATGATTTTTCGAAACCCTGCTGCAGGCATTTCACGACATAGTCTTTCCCGTCACTAAAAGTGATTAAATGAGCATTGGATTTCCCATCCAGTTTCCGTTGATAGCTAATGGGCATAATCATACTGTCCCTACCTCACTTTCCCCATCATAATTATTGGGGATTATCTTTTTTAGTAACTGAACATATTGATTGGCAACGACTTGAATCGCAAATGTTTCTTCTACACGGCTAATAGCGGCCCGGGACATTTGCCGGTGCAGTTCTTCGTTATCCAGTACCTCATAAATCTGGGCAACAGCATCATCGACATTTTGGCCGCGATACAAAAGCCCTGTTTCGCCATTTACGACTAATTCGTTAATCGGCATTATATTGGATGCGACCACTGGCACACCACAAATCATCGATTCGATAAAAGTATTCCCGAAGGATTCTGCCTTGGTCGTCGCCAAGGTGCAGCCCACAGACTGGCGAATTTTTGCGTAGATATGGGGCATTTGCTGATAGGGTATGACTGGGAACCACTTAATAATATCGGTAAGTTGCTCCTGCTCCCGGACTGCAGCAAATTCCTCACGCTGGACACTCTGCGCGCCGCCTATCAGCCAAATCTCAATGTCATCCCGCTCTGCCTTGATTTTTTTAGCCACTTCTATTAGCATTGGCCAATTTTTCCTTTTGTCGGTGCGGCCAATCCAGCCAATGATTTTCTTATCGTTGGGCAATTCCGGCAAACTGCTATAATCAATTTCCGCTTCATCCAATGCCCTGAAAAAAGAAGTATCGACACCATTGTAGATGACATGAATGGGAATGCCCTCTGTCAAAATGGAGACAAGGCGCTTTTGATAACGGGAGGGAACGACAATTAATTGCGGATTAATTCCTCGAAATGATTTTAGATGGGGAATTAACTTGATTAGTTCAGGTGTACGGGCTTCAATTAATACAGGACCTTTATATTTGGCCTTGCGAATCCATTTATAGGCAGCTCCAGTATCACATACAATAATGGCATCATAGGCATTTTGCTTAATGATTTTAATAATCTCCTGGTCATCTTTCGTGAGGTAAACTTTTGCCACATCCTGCATGATATGAAGCCCGCCGTGGTCAGTTGTATAGAGAAATTCTGTTTCAATCCCATGTTTTTTAAAATAAATGGAACGATTGCGCCAGCCGGCATTCACCCCGCCAACCGTGAGTAAACGCCAGATGACAAGTATTTTCATTGTTTGTTTCACCTCTCTTTTGATGTCTGCTTTTATACACCCTTAGTTAGTGCTTACGGTGCCCACCATATCTCTTTTGTCTTTTCTCTTTTCCCTTTTCATGATGATGGTCCCGATTATGACGATTATGTTCACGATGGCCTTCATAGCTACGGGATCGGCTCTGCTTTTTACTGCGATCTTTGTCTTTGTCTTTGTTTTTGTCTTTGTCTTTGTCTTTGTCGTTATCACGTTTTTCATCCTGCTTGCGGCCGTAATCCTGCCATTTTCCAAAATCGAGATCAATTTTTTCCCCTTGTCCGCGTTTTTCCAAAAATTTGTCGATTTTTCCCATTACTACCTCTGGATCGCTGCCCCGGGCAAGCATTGTCTTAACCCATTCCTCTTTAAATACCTTGTGCATGAGACCAGCGAGCAGATTTACATAGTTTTGTTCATCATCTCTGGTTTGTAGTGTGTTAGTATTCAATTTTTTATATTGATCTGGGTTTTCGATTAATACGCCATAAATTTGCCGAGACAATTCTTCCATCCGAATGTAATGCAGCCATTCCTCATAAACCTGCGGTGCCGTGGCTTGTACATGTGACAAAAACACTGCTTTGTTTTCTTCGCCAAGCGATGTCAGGAGCTTGCGCGGATAAGGATAAACCCTGTCACGCCAGACGGTCCTTGCCACATCGATCACCTTTAAACTTCCATCAGACTGCAAGTAAATTTGACGTTTATGATGATCAATTCTCTCGTAGCCAATTTCTTTAAAAATGATCAGCATCTCGATTAATTTTTGCGAAAGTTCAGGTGTTAATGGCTGGGATTGCAGGTATTCGCGCAAGTCGACCCCTTTGATGATTTCCATTGCGATATAATTGTTCCCTTTTACATACACGATAGGAAACAAATTGGTGTGCTGTCCAAGTGACAAGGCATAATATTCACGCTCACAGTCTTCTACATTACCGAAAACTTTTACACAAATGCCGTCCGAATATTGAAAAACGGCACCCTGGCGTCCCTTTCCTATCATCTTCATTCCAGATAAATTTACAACATCCACATCTGCATTTATTAAATTTTGAACTCTGATTCGTGATATTTTACCTTCCAGTATTCCATTTAATATTTTCGAGATTTCACTAGAAAACGGCTGGATTCCCAAGTATTTCTTTAAATCTACTTTCTGCATGTGCTCCATTGCAATATATAATTTCCCTTTTGCATAAATCTTGGGTAGTAGGTTAGTATCCTCTCCTACTGAAAGGGCATTATAAACTCGCTGACAATCTTCCTCATTAGCAAAAACCTTAACACAAATCCCGTCCCGATAATGAAAGACCGCGCCAAGTGGCCCTTTCCCAAGCATATTCAACTGTGAATCATTCACCACATTCACATCGGCCCCTGTCGTTCTTTCAACCTTGATGGCCTCAATCATCTTTTCCAAATGTGCAATATCCATTTGGTTCCTCCCTTCTTTTAATTTCATTTGACACAAATAAAGAACACTTCCATCCTGGTGCCCGGCCGTTCTTCTTTGTTATCGTGTTAAAATATGTTCTACCTCCTTCTATAGTTAATTCAAATTTGAACAAATTGGTTAAGGCTTGTATCATGTATCATAAGAACTAATTTGTGAAATGGCCATTTCCGATTACAGTTGGGGGAAAAGAAAAAAACCTTGAAGAAATCAAGGTTTTTTATCCGAGGCTTCGAAAAGATTCTTAGTTTACAAAATTAAATAGGCAATCGGCGCTGCGATCAGAATGGTGAGAACAACCCTTTCAAACCAAATGACTACAAGTTGGCCGATAGTCAGTGGAATTTCGGTTGACAGGATGCATGGCACGACCGCTGAGAAGAAGATAATTGATGAAACTGAAACAACCCCAATAACAAACTTCGTCACAAGTGCTGCTTCTGTCACTAACAGGGCAGGCAAGAACATTTCTGCGATTCCGACAGCACTTGCCTTTGCCGCCAGCATCGGTTCCGGCAATTGGACAAGGGCTGTGAACGGATAGAAAATATAGCCCAACCAGTCAAATACTGGGGTAAACTCGGCTAAAATAAGTCCTAAGAGACCTACTGACATGATAGAAGGCAGAATCCCCATTGTCATGATAAACCCGTCTTTTAAGTTGTCCCAAATGTTTTTACCAAAGCTTGGAGATTGGCTTGCAGTAATCATCGCTTCTTTCCACGCCGTTTTTACACGGTCCTTTTTAATAAGGATCTCTTGGTCGCCTTCCATATCTTGATAATAGGATTCACTCATTTTTGATAATGGCCAGATTCGGACTGTGATGGCGGTTACTATAAATGTCACAATAAACGTTACCCAGAAATAAGCATTCCATATATTCATTATGTCCAACGTTTTCGCGACAACAATCATAAATGTGGCTGACACTGTAGAGAATCCGGTCGCAATAATCGCTGCTTCTTTAATCGAATATTTTCCTTCTTTAAATACGCGGTTGGTAATAAGCAACCCAATCGAATAACTTCCCACAAACGAAGCAACCGCATCGACCGCAGACCTTCCGGGTGTCCTCCAGACTGGTCTCATAACCGGTTGCATAAATATTCCGACAAATTCAAGCAGGCCATATCCTACTAATAAGGCTAGAAACACAGAACCAATTGGCACCAGCAACCCAACCGAGATGACTAGTTTATTATATAAAAATGGAGCCATGTCAGGGTCAAAGAACCATTTCGGTCCAACATTAAATACAAACATCGCCCCGGCGACAAAACCTATTACTTTCAGAATTGAAAACACGAGCGTAACTTTATCCTTATTCCATGTATTCTTATAGAAAGGATAAACTGCCCCAAGCAAAATAACGAGCAACGCATAATAAGGAAGCGCTCTAGGCACCGCGGTTTGAATAAAAGAAACAAAATGATCCAGCATGATCGAAGACTTGTCATTAATAGTAACAGGCACAAAGAAAACAAAAATGCCAATCGCACTAAATACAAAGAACTTCATCACATTCAACATGTTACCATTCGGTACCCCAGTTTGTACCGCATTTCCAGTATCTAACGAATGATTCGCCATACTCCATCCCCCCTAATATTCCTTCATAACATTTGTTCGATTAATCAACCCTTAATTCCCTATACGTTGATTAATCCATTAACTGGGTATTTGTCCACCCCTGATGGACAAATACCCAAAAATGTCTTTTTGTGGTGCCTGACACCAATTGCACGATCAACCCCGTCGCAACATTACCCCAGTTAGATAGGTTAGAAATACGTGGGTTCCAAGTTTGACGGTTGGCTGGACGGCGCTGTCTTTTAGTGGGTCTAGACAGACGATGTCCATGTCGTTGACTTTTGGGTGTTTGCCTGCTGCGAGGACACATTGTAGCAGTTCGGTAGTTGCCATGCCCCCCGGCGTTGAGGCCGGTACCCCTGGGGCATAGGCGATGTCCAAGACATCCATGTCCACTGTTAAGTAAATGGTATCTACCTTCGCTGACAATTCCTCCAAACATGCATCAACCGTTGCTTCGACCCCCTTTTTGCGAGCCTTGCCCAAGGTTATATAGTTCACGCCTTGTTCATCGGCATACTGCTTTAAATCTTTAGTATTAAAGAACCCATGAAGGCCGATATTGAACATATCCTCGCCTTTAACAACACCGCTTTCGATCAGATTCCGCATTGGCGTCCCATTGGAAGGACCGTTATCGCTTAGATCCCGCAAATCAAAATGAGTATCAAACTGAATAATCCCAATCCGCTCCTGCGGCCTTGCCTGATGCAACCCCTTGACCATCATCGCTGTGATAGAATGATCGCCGCCAATGGCACAAATCCTTGAACCGCCAAAATGCCGATGAAGTTCAGCCGAAGCCGCAATAATATTGTCATGGCAGCGCCTGATATCCGTCACGTGCATTGGAACATCGCCGGCATCAACTGCGGTCATTTCTGCTAAATCTACATCCTCATCCAGGTTATAGGTGGTAAAACCCTTCCAAGAGCGCCGGAAGGCATCGGGAAATTCCGATGCGCCCGATGCACTGATCGATGAGCGGGACAATGGGACGCCCACTACGACAAAGTCTGCTTGTTTTAATTTCTCCGCATCGGAAGCAGCCGATAGCGGCTCAATCCATTCGTGAACCTTCGCAGCGGCTGCTCCAGTACCTTCGGGACGGACCCATGTAAAACTAGGCGGATTCAGCTTAGGATAAAGAAAGCTCTTCAACCAATTGACCTCCCTTGACAACCACCCGGCCATTTTTCACAACGGTATCCGTATGATTCACCCCATAAGAATATTGAAGCTTCATATAATTCCCGACATTAAAGATGGTCACGTCACCCTTTTTGCCCACCTCAAGTGATCCAATTTCCTTGCTTCGGTTGATTGCATGTGCAGCATTGATTGTTGCTGCAGTAATAACCTCTGCGGGGGTCATCCCCATTTTCAAACAGCCAAGATTCATAATAAACGGCAGCGAGACAGTTGGAGAAGACCCTGGGTTACAATCAGTCGATAACGCGACCGGGACACCATGATCAATCATTTTCCTGCCATTAGCCGATTCCGCCATTAAAAAGTAAGCCGTTCCTGGCAGCAATACCGCAACAACTCCCGCTTCCGCCATGGCCCGGATCCCCTTTTCCGAAGCCTTCAAAAGATGGTCAGCAGAGATGGCACCGACCTCCGCCGCCAGTTCCGCGCCTTCATACGGTTCAATTTCATCGGCATGGATTTTTGGGATGAGGCCATGGCGCTTCCCAGCCTCTAAAATTACGCGCGATTGTTCGGGTGTAAACACTCCGTGCTCACAAAATACATCGTTAAATTCTGCGAGACCAAGCTCCGCCACTTTCGGAATCATTTCTTCCACAAGGACTCGGACAAACTCGTCCGGATTCTCCTTATACTCCTTCGGAACTGCATGTGCCCCCATAAAGGTGGAAACAACATCAATCGCATGTTTCTCCTGCAGCTGTTTCGCCACCTCCAACTGCTTCAGCTCCGTTTCCCATTCCATTCCATATCCGCTTTTTGCCTCAACCGTTGTAACGCCATGCTTCAAAAATTGGTTCAACCGCTCATAGCTTTCCCGAAAAAGCTGCTCATGTGAAGCGGCTTTTGTGGCACGGGTTGTTGCATGAATCCCGCCGCCGGCATTCATGATTTCCATGTACGTTTTTCCCTGAAGGCGCATATTAAATTCATTCTCTCTGCTGCCAGCATGAACTAGGTGTGTATGCGGGTCAACCAGACCAGGTGTGACAAGTTTGCCGCTGGCATCCACTACTTCCGCCTCACCAAGGCGGCCGCTATATTTCTCCATCAACTCTTCATCTTTTGCAACAGCTTGAATAACTCTGTCCTCAATCCAAACACTGCCATTCTCAATGATGCCAAGTTCGGACATTTGTTCCTTTACACGAGGCGAATAAGAACTACCCTGTAACGTGACAAGCTGAGCTGCATTCCTAATAAAAATTGGTTTTGTCAAAATCCGTCATTCCTCCCCTCTTAATCCTGCTTCAGCATAGGCATCTTAATGCCTTTTTCTTTTGCGGTTTTAATCGCGAGATCGTAGCCTGCATCGGCATGACGGACAACCCCCATTCCAGGGTCGGTTGTTAATACCCGCTGCAAACGGACCCCTGCTTCTTTCGTACCATCCGCAACAATCACCATACCAGAATGCTGGGAATAACCCATGCCAACCCCACCACCATGGTGCAGTGATACCCAGCTGGCTCCGCCTACAGCATTAATTAATGCATTTAAAATTGGCCAGTCGGACACGGCATCACTGCCATCCTTCATTCCTTCTGTTTCGCGGTTTGGTGATGCTACCGAACCTGCATCCAAATGGTCACGTCCGATGACGATTGGTGCCGACACCTCACCTGAAGCGACCATGTCATTTATCAGCTTGCCAAAGCGTGCGCGGTCGCCATATCCCAGCCAGCATATCCGGGCAGGCAACCCTTGGAAAGCAATTTTTTCCTGGGCCATTTTGATCCATTTGCATAGGTGCTCATCATCTTTAAATTCACGTAGCAAGGCTTCGTCAATTTTTCGTATATCTTCCGGATCCCCGGAAAGCGCTGCCCAGCGGAATGGCCCTTTTCCTTCACAGAATAACGGACGAATATAGGCCGGAACGAAGCCGGGGAAATCAAACGCGTTTTCAACGCCCTCATCCTTGGCGACCTGCCGGATGTTATTGCCGTAATCAAAGGTAATAGCACCTTTTTGCTGCATCGTCAACATTGCTTTTACATGGAGCGCCATGCTTTGCTTTGACAGCTTCACATATTGTTTAGGGTCCTCTTTTCGTAACTTCGCTGCTTCTTCTAATGAAAAACCTACCGGAATATACCCGTTCAGCGGATCATGGGCAGAGGTTTGGTCTGTCAGCACATCCGGATTAAAGCCTTTTACAATCATTAAAGGCAGAATTTCCGCCGCATTTCCTAACAAGCCAATGGATAATGCCTTTCCGGCTGCTTTGGCCTCATGTGCCATCTTTAATGCTTCATCCAAATCATAAGCCTTCACATCGAGATAACGGGTTTCAATTCGGCGGTCGATGCGTGTTTCATCTACTTCAACGGCAATACAAACACCATCATTCATCGTAACGGCCAATGGCTGTGCGCCGCCCATGCCGCCAAGACCGGCTGTCAACGTAATCGTATGCTTCAAAGAACCGCCGAATTCCTGACGGGCGAGCTCAGCAAACGTTTCATACGTACCTTGGACAATTCCCTGACTTCCGATATATATCCAGCTGCCCGCTGTCATTTGACCGTACATAATCAGACCTTTTTTATCAAGCTCGTGGAAATGCTCCCAATTAGCCCAAGCCGGAACCAGGTTTGAGTTGGCCAACAATACCCGCGGTGCATCTCTATGAGACTTCCAAACCGCAACCGGTTTGCCTGATTGAATCAGTAATGTTTCATCATCCTCTAATTCCAACAGCGTTTTTACTATAGCGTCAAAGGATTCCCAATTCCGTGCCGCCTTTCCGATTCCACCGTAAACGACTAAATCCTCCGGTCTTTCGGCAACCTCCTGGTCCAAATTATTCAGCAGCATCCGCAATGCCGCTTCCTGAATCCAGCCCTTTGCATGCAACTCCGTCCCCTTATAATTTTTGACCACTCTTTTGTTGGTTGTATGCGCTTCCATAATCTCCACTCCCTTTATTAATTCTTATTATTATTATAGAGATGGAATCTTCTGAAAAATATAACCCGTTCATTAGATAAAAGAAAATATTTTTTGATTGTAACAGGAGTAATTTTAGGTATTTTATCCAAAAGCACAATATTCTTTAGATATATATACTTTTTTTAGATACAAAAAGGACCAGTGTTTCAAACTGATCCTTGTCTATTTGTATTCATCCGATATTCCCTCGGTGACATCCCGGTGGATTCCTTAAACATCCTGCTAAAATAATTGGCATTTTGATAGCCTGTCAGCATCGAAATTTCTTTTATTGGCTTCGTGGTTTCAACTAACAATCTTCTCGCTTCCTTTAATCTGATCTTTGCTAAGATATCCGTGAAGCTTGACCCTGTTTTCGTCATAATCAGGTGGCTGAAATAGGACGGATTGCGGTCGACAAATTTGGCTACGTCCTCTAGCTTTAACCCGCTGTTGGAAAAATTGGCCTCCATAAACGCGATCCCCCGTTCAATCGGGTCTTGTTTAAAGTTTTGAATGTTTTCTTTTGTTCCAACAAAAATTTTTTGGATGAACAATATAAGATTTTGTACCGTCCGATACAGAACGGCATCATACAGAATCGAGTTAAAGATATATCGATATTCCTTATCATATTGAGACTGTTCATCAAGGTGATTCGTTTTCATAAATCTTCTGATTTGCGCTAGGATACTGGTCAATCGAATTCGAACCAAGCCAGGGTCCGGATAGGGTTCTTGCAAGTTAAGAAATTCATTGTATAACCAGTTCTTGATTTTTTCCAAATCAAAGTTGGCTAGCATGTCCACCCAATCACGCTGTTCAGGAGGTGCCAAAAACGGATCGATGTGTACCCATTCCGTGGAGGCGGAGAATTCGACCACTTGCCGATATCCTTTATAATAGGTAAACTCCAGCATCTTCCTCGTTTGCAGGTATTTTTCATGTAAAGGGAGCTGGGATGCTCGATTCCAATGCGCTACAATTGCGAGTGGTTCCGAGAATTCCTCCTCCCACTTTCGCATCGCTTTCTGGCACTGTTCGGTAATATTTTTGCATGTATCCTTAAACAAAACGATGACCAACTCACTTAATATAAAAATTCCCTGATGGTCTTTAAACGGGTATTCTGATAAAAATGAATAGAGCGTGTTGATTCCTTCCCTGCTTTCAGTCTGGAACGCGGCAATATGGCAAAGATCCTCCCCGCCATACTGTGGCAAAAATAAACGTTCATAAGAAACATCTTTATAGGACTTGGATGGGAAACCGCCATTCGGATTTTTCCTGGCCAATTTACGGGAAGCGCATTGAAATACCGACTTAATTTTCGTGGAAGAGAATGGTTTGATCATTAGATCCAAGCCCTGCAGCTCGATGGTCTGCCGCGCTTTTTCAAAGGTAGCTTCGGCACTCGTTAAAACTAAAACAGGATCATAAATTTGCATCAAATTTCGGAAACTTGACCAATTCTCTTTGGCAATCATATCGAGTTCAATAAACACGATATTTGGAGCTTCTCTCTCGAATAAAACGATAAATTCCTGAAAATCGGCTGCCAAGATAATGCCGCTAACCGGAATCGACGACGTTTTTAACAACCACTTTAGTCCTTCTCGCTCGTTTAAGTCGCGGTCTGCAATCAGCCATTTTCCTTCCACCTGGCTCCCCCCTTACTAGCATTTATCTGTTTTTCACTAATTCTGCATCTTGATGAAGCAAGTCCCTTACTGCTTGCGGGACAGCCGTTTTTATTCGGGTCTGTCGATTGATCGTCGTGAGTACAACTTCCGCTGAAGCAATCTGATTCCCCAGGGTATTTTCCATTCGCTGCATCAGTGTAAAGCTTGTATTTCCTACTCTTTCCAGCCAGCTTCGGACTATTAAACTATCATTATTGAATACTTCCTTTTTATAATCAACGCTGATATGTACGGCCACAGCCTCAACACCCTGATCAATGCAAAAACGATACCATTCCATCCGTGCCTGATCGAAATAATCAAACAACTTCACGTTGCTCACATGACCCTTACTCGTTTTAGCAACCAACTCCAGTTCCGAATAGGTCAAACCCAATCCCTCCTACCAAATTAAATTAAATAATTAGAATCTTCACTATTCTACCCTAATATCAAATAATAATAAATACAACTATCCTGAACAAACCCCAAGGGCGAATGTATGTTCCTTATTTTTTTCATTTTGTCCACCTAGGGTGGACAAAATGGGTGATTTGTCTTTCTATGGTGCCTGACACCAACCGTCTTTGAGAATCATTTCCTTTTCAATGTGGCTGGCGCGAATGCCGTACCTCGGTGTGATCCCGCCTATTTTTTCTCCGAGCAGGAGTTTGATGGCCAGGTATGGGAGGTTGATTCCTGAGAGGCAGCTGATGTGCATGCCGCCGCTCATACGCGGGTTGATTTCGAGGAGTTTGGGTACTCCGTTGTTATATTTTAACTGGATATTGAAAATGTATGGCAATTTGAATTTCTGATGAAATTTATGAGCTATTTCAATTAGCTCGCGGTGGTTCACAAGCTCCCGGACCCGGCCGTCGCCTTTCATTCTCGGAATCGCCACATACATCTTTTCTTGTGACGCTAAACAATCAATACTGTATTCCCGACCTTCCAAATATTCAAGCACCATTAAATCCGGAAATGTTTCCTGCTGGCCCAAAATATCACAAGCATAGCTAAAGGGCAAGCGAAAGCTGGTGCCGTGGCGGAGAAGCTGGTCGACTGAATCAATTTCTTCTTTGACCACTCGAAAACCATTCGCCCCTTCTCCAATTACAGGCTTAAAGCAGACCTCATGACCTTTTTCTTTTAGCAACTGGTAGGCCTTTTTAAAATCAGCGATATTATTGACGACGTAATGGTCAGGAATCGAAAAAATCGGCACCCCTTCATCCTGCTTTTTCAAGAACAGTTGATAGGCAGCCGCTTTATTGTCTAGTGTTTCCACCAACTTGGCATCGGGACAAACTAATACCTTCACCCCAATTGCTTCAAAATCGGACAGTCGCTTGGAAATTTGCACATTCTCTTTCCGCGGAATGAAAATATCAATTCCATGGGTTTGACAAAAATCAAGACAATATTCAATATACTCATCACCGGATATTTCCGGTTCTTCATAGGCATGGTCACAATATTGCAGATATAGTGCATCAGGATTGGGACTTGTCCCATAAATAATAAATTTCCTTTTGTCAGGATTGGCGCGGATCATATCTATATAATGCGAAACTGTGGTAAACCATCTGTTAAACCAAATCTTCATGTTAACCTCACTCTAGTTGTGATTGCTCTTTTCCAATAAGTTCCAAACACTTGGAAATTATAACGATAATCTGAACAAAAATCAAATTGCTTCTTTAATAAAACCCTTCGGCATAAGCTATTAAAAAAAACAGCCCCTTCTGCTAAAGAGGCGGATTTCAAAAGTGTATTAGTGTTTTAAGGCATATTTTCTGTCATTGATTCTGTTCGTAAATTCCATGATGGTTTTCATATCAAGATTTGAGCGGTCTTGAACTACTCCATCAACCTTTTTTACAACCTGGCGTTCAAAGAAATTCATTTTTGAAACGAGAAATTCGCCGCCAAATAGCCCTAACGCTGCCGAATTTTTTCTGAGGTCTTGTGGAAAGGCTTGATTAAATTGTTCCACCGCAAGCTCTCCCTCCCGCATGCAGCAAAGGAACAGGCCAAGGTCCTTTTCCAGCAATTCATCATGATGTTTGGCGATAAACTGTTTGATTCTTCTCTGAATTGAACCCGCATGAATCGAACCACCGATTATCACTGTATCATAATCATTTAAGTTGAAATCAACCTTATCACGCTTTAAATCAATCGATAACACTTCACCTTCCAGATGCTCAGCAACGATCCCGGCTGCCTTTTCTGTCGTACCATGGGATGAGCAATAAACAATTAACGTTTTCATGACCATGCTCCTCCTATCATCAATGATATATGAAATTCAGCCCTAAAAACCAAACAAGGTTTACTCTTTACTATTATAAATCAGCAAACACCACATACCCGTCAATTTAATTGGCAATATTATGACAATCTTGCGGATTTCCCAATTATCCCAGCAAATATCAATGATTACTACACTGACAAGCATTGAAAGAATATGATGATAACAAAAAAAGAAAGAAGTGTAATGATGACTCCTATCGATTTCCCGATTATTTTGGCAGGTCCGATTGTCCGCCGGGTCGAACCCACGCAAATTTATATTTGGATTGCAACAAGTAAAGATTGCAAGTTAGACGCAGAATTATGGAAGATTACCAAAACAGCATCGGATGAACAACAATATGACAAGCTGACAACAAAAGTATCCGTAACCTCTATTTCATTCGGACAACAGCTCTTTCACCATTTAATAAAAATTACCCCGATAGATACCCAATTTCCAACGGACACTTTACTGGGTTATAATATGCTTTTTGATGATGGCAGAAATAGACACGACTTCGAAAGTCTTCAATTAGTAACAAGAAATCAGCCCCAATCAATCGTTTATGGCAACTTAAAATATCCTGCTTTTCATATCCAGAGTGAAAACTCGCGTCCTTCCATCCTTTACGGTTCGTGCCGGAAACCCCACGGCACAGACGATGACGCCCTGGCCTATGCTGATGACATCTTAAAACATACCTATTTAAATCCATTAAAAAGACCGCAGGCGCTTTTTCTCTTGGGCGACCAAATTTACGCAGATGATGTTGCCCATCCGCTTATCCCCGTTATTATCACATTTGCACATGAATTAATGGGACAAAGGGAACTGTTGGAGAGAATCGAGCCCCGACTTCTTTCCCCCCACTTTCAAACGGCACACCAACAAATCAATGCCCGACAATACCATATGGAATATTTCTGTCAGTTCACTTCCTCCCATGCACAGAACCATTTAATAGAACTTGGTGAGTACGCAGTCATGTATCTATTGGCCTGGAGCCCCGCTTTATGGGAAGTGGCCCAGTCTAATGGCTTATTTCGTTCGTTTGAGGAGGCAGAGGAGGAAAAGCTAATTTACTATATTTTCGGTGACAGCGATAAGGCAAAAAATGAGCATAAATCGGAAAAACGGAAGCTGCGTCATCAATATCTCGATCAACAAGAGTCACTTATTTCGTTCCAACAATCGCTTTATCAAGTCCGCAGGCTTCTAGCCAATATTCCAGCTTACATGATTTTTGATGACCATGACATTACCGATGATTGGAACCTTTCATATAATTGGAGAAATAATGTAAAAAATAGTCCGTTGGGTAGGCACGTGGTTGCAAATGGATTATTGGCTTACTGGGCGAATCAGGGATGGGGGAATGATCCGGATGCTTTCTCTATTCAATTTCTCGAAAAAATACAATCTTATCTGAAAGCAATTAGAACAGGTGATTTTAATACTAATTATGAGGAAGCTGTGGAACAATTATGGAACTTTGATTCTTGGCATTTTGTTGCCCCCACCCAGCCAAAATCCATATTTTTGGATACTCGGACACAAAGGGAATATGATAGCATACTCAAAAAAGTAAAATTTGGCCATATAATCGAGGAAGCCCATTCAAGCCCCGAACTCCTAAATAATGCTGCTTGGGAATCGGTAACAGAAAAACTTTTTTCCAGTGGCTGGGTCCAACATACTCCGTTAATTGTCGTGTCAGCAACACCAGTATATGGAATGGGGCTGATTGAATCATTTTTGCATGATTATATATACCCTTTTAAAGTGTTAGGGGTTGAGGTCCAAACAACGGTTGATTTTGAAGCATGGAAGTATAATGGAAAAGGGTTCACCGAATTTCTCCGTTATGCAGCCTATTGGAAACCATCGATTTGTGTTATTTTATCAGGGGATGTCCATTATGCTTCAGAGGTAAAAGCGGATATTATCTTCACCAGCGGGGCCCGGCTTGCCATCCATCAATGTACCAGCAGCCCGTTAAAAAATATGAGCTTTTCGGGTGTATGGGGCATGCTGTTGAAATTGGCCATTGGTGCAAATTCTTTCGAGCGAAAAAATAAAAAACTGCATCGAATTTGTACCCCTGATTTCGAAATCATTCGGATTGACAAGGATGATTCCGCTCCCTATATTTGGGAAGATTTTTTAACCTATCAAAACTTAAACGGCAAATCAAATATCGAAACGGACAATAATCTTGGAATGATAACAATTATTAATGGAGCAATTGAAAATAGTTTAATAAACAAAAACCATGCAAACTAGCGGAAATTCGATAGGTCGAATTATAATGCACAGTTGGATTTATCCATTAAGAAAGTGAAAGCCCGATTTGGACTCTCACTTTCTTTTTTGCTGAAAAATTTTTCTTGCAAACAAACCGATTTGATCAACGGCTTTTCTTGCTTCAGGTAAAAATCTGCCGCTGATTTGCCAGACATGCCACATGCCTTCCCAAATCTGAAGCGTAACATCGACCCCGCCCAGCCGTGCCTGGGTAGCAAGTTTTTCGGCATCGCTCTGCAGGATTTCATGACTGCCTGACTGGATCAACATTGGCGGCAATCCTGTCAAGTCGGCAAAAACCGGTGAAATCAACGGATGGTCAAGCCTCTCCTCTCCCGCATATAGCCGTGCTGCCCGTTTAACGGCACCAACCGTTAAATACGGATCCTCCTGCTGATTTTTTAGATAACTTTCCCCACTGCTCGTTAAATCCACCCATGGGGATAGGCAGATAATCGCGGCAGGAAGCGGTTCATTTTGATCCCGCAGCACAAGGGAGGCTGAGACACTTAAACCAGCACCAGCCGAATCGCCTGCAAAAATAATATCTGTAGGATGAAACCCCTGACGAAGCAACCAGCGGTAAGCCTGGACTGCGTCTTCAATCGCTGCCGGAAACGGATGTTCAGGAGCCAGCCTGTACTCAGGCAGGAAAACCTTAACACCCGCGGTTTGACCAATCCTTGCGGCCAGGGTCCGATGGGTGTTAGCTGAACCATACTCATACGCCCCACCATGCAAATAAAGAATCACTTTATATTCGTTCGATGTTGGGTAGGCCAGCCATTCTGCATTCATATCCCCAATTCTAATTGGTTGACGAAGGCAATGTTCAGGTAATTTACCCAGCTTTGCCCCAATCTCATCGAACTTTTTCCTGCGTTCAGTCAGCCCCCGTTCACGCAGTTTTTTAGTTGCCAGTCTTTTTACCGATAACTTCATAAGTTTTTCAAAAATAAAATTTTGAAAGCTTGGCATTCCAAACACCTTCTTTAAAAACTATGCTACTTTCATTATACTGGAAAAATCTTCGTTTCCAGCCTTTTCAATTTCGATTTGCCAAAAATATTCATTTTCCATTAAAGTTTTGTAAATATTCTGTAACAATCGCAGCACCTATAGTACAATTGAAATAGCTGGTACATTACTTTCGGAGGGTTTACATGAAGCGACTTACCGACCACCTGATTATCATTTCATTTGATTGTCTTTCAGCTTTAGATTATCCAATTATGAAAGATTTGCCACACTTTCAAACTATTTTAGAAAACGGCGCGTTAGTGCAAAATGTTGAAAGTATTTATCCGTCTGTCACCTACCCTTGCCATGCAAGCATCGTGACAGGAAATTATCCGAACCGCCATGGGGTCATCAATAATACCTTGCTGCAGCCTGGCCGAATTTCACCCGACTGGAATTGGTTCCGGAGCTCCATCAAGTGTACAACTCTGTATGATGAAGCCAAGAAGGCCAGCCTGACCACGGCCTCCCTGCTTTGGCCGGTGACAGGAAAAGCTAACATTGATTATAACATGCCGGAAATTTTCGCCAACCGTCCATGGCATAATCAAATTTTAGTCTCATTATTAAGCGGTACGCCCAGCTATCAATGGGAGCTAAATAAACGCTACGGCCATATTCGAAACGGTTTACATCAGCCGGAACTGGATGACTTTGTCCTTGAGGCTGCTGTCGATACGATTAAAACGAAGAAGCCGAATTTAATGATGGTTCATTTTACAGATTTGGACTCAATGCGGCATGATTATGGATTCTCCTCGAAGGAAGCCATAGCGGCGATCGACCGCCATCATACAAGACTTGGCAGAATTCTTTCGGCACTTAAAGAAAGCGGAAACTATGAAAATTCGACGATTGTGGTCCTCGGCGATCATAGTGCCCTTGATGAAGATAAAGCCATCAGCTTAAATGTCCTGTTACACCGGGAGAACTTAATTTCCGTCAATGGGAAAGGGAAAATCACAGACTGGAAGGCCTACTGCAAAACATGCGACGGATCGGCATATATTTATCTTAAAGACCCGCATGACTCGGCTGTCTATGAAACTGTAAAAAGTATTTTGGATTCCCTGCTTACGGATCCTGAAGGCGGTGTCGAACAAGTTCTTACTGGTCCAGAGGCAGCCAAACTCGGCGCCGATGGCGACTGCGCCTTTATGATTGAGGCTAAACAAGGTTATTTTATTTTGGAAGATTATCAAGGAGAGTATTTGAAAAAAATAACCCCTGAAGACACGAAAGTAGATAAAAAATATACACAGGCAACCCACGGGTACTCTCCAAAAAAGGAAAACTACGGCACGATTTTACTGGCTGCCGGTAGAGGGATTAAACCTGGGACCATTCCTTCAGCACGACTGATTGACGAAGGGCCGACTTTTGCGAGGCTTTTGGGTGTTAGTTTAGGTGATACCGATGGCAGTGTCATCGAAGAACTGTTAGATTGGGAATCTAATAAATTGGGGGAAAATGTATGAGCCGGATGACAAAGCAAGAGAAGAGCTGGGTCTTTTATGATTGGGCCAACTCCGCCTACTCCATCCTGATTACCACAGCCGTGTTCCCGCTATACTTCAAGGCGGCGGCAACGGAAGCGGGGCTTGCAGGATCGACTTCTACTGCTTACTGGGGGTACGCTAATTCGTTTGCAACACTATTAATTTCCATCTGTGCCCCGGTGTTGGGCAGCATTGCGGATTTCCGCGGCTTTAAAAAGCGATTTTTTACCTTTTTCTTTGCGCTAGGCATTATTTTTACCTTTTTACTGGCTGTGGTACCAAGCAATCAATGGTTGGTACTATTAATCTGTTACATGCTCACCGTCATCGGTTTTGGCGGAACGAATATTTTCTATGATGCGTTTCTGGTTGATGTCACGACAGAGGAGCGGATGAACAAGATTTCCTCCCGGGGCTTTGCAATGGGCTATATTGGCAGTACGATTCCATTCATAATGGGGATTGCTCTAATTATCCTCGCTCAGCAAAGTATTTTGCCGATATCAGTCAGCGTTGCCAGCCAGGCCGCATTCGCCATTACAGCATTGTGGTGGGGGTTGTTTACGATTCCCATGCTGAAAAACGTAAACCAGGTTTATTATAAAGAGCGGGTGCCAAACCCAATCGCCAATGGTTTTAAACAGCTATTTGAAACGTTTAGAAAAATAAGAACATACCGCCCGTTGTTCATTTTTTTAATTGCCTATTTCTTTTACATTGATGGGGTTAACACGATTATTACGATGTCCACCGCCTATGGCTCAGATTTGGGGATCGATTCTACTAATCTGTTGATCATCTTATTCGCTACCCAGGTAGTGGCGGCGCCATTTGCGATCCTATACGGCAAACTTGCCGACAAATTCAAAGGCAAAACGATGCTGCTTGTCGGGATTTCCGTTTATATCATTATTTGCATTTATGCTTATTTCCTAAAAACTGTTCTCGATTTCTGGATTTTGGCCATGCTAGTCGCCACCTCACAGGGCGGCATTCAGGCACTCAGCCGTTCCTACTTTGCAAAATTGGTTCCAAAAGAAAACGCCAACGAGTTCTTTGGCTTTTATAGTATTTTTTATAAATTTGCGGCGATCCTGGGACCTTTCCTGGTTGGGCTCACCGCCCAAATGACGGGCAATACCAATAGCGGCGTGTTCAGCTTGGTCGTGCTGTTTGTAATCGGCGGAGCGATTCTGTTAAGGGTGCCGGAAGGAAACAAAATTTCACAATCAAGTTCCATACCTCAGTAAAAAAAGAAGACGCCATTTCACTATGGAAAGGCGTCTTTTTCTATAAGGATCCCAGTTTCAATGTGGCACGTGCTCCAACTTCATTAGCAAATTGAACGTATTCCTGTAATTGCGAATCATCGCTCGGCGTACCTAACTCATGAAAGCTTGTTAAAATCGCTGCCATAAACGCATCGCCTGCCCCGGTTGTATCAACGGCCTCGACCTTCACACCGGGGACAACTTTTTTTCTGCCATCATGAACCGCACAAGCGCCTTCCCCGCCCATCGTAATAAAAAGATACGGGATTGACAATCCGGCCAGTTTTTCCAAAGCTTCTTTCAGGTGATTCGTTTTCGTCAGGAAAAATAATTCCTCCTCGGCCATTTTTACAATATCGGCGCGTTTTAAAAATGAAAGCACCGTTTGTCGGCATATCGCTTCACTTTCCCACCGTTTCAGGCGGATGTTAGTGTCAAACGCGACCAGACAATGATGTTCTCTGGCATATTCCAAAGCCTTATTTGTCGTATTTCTTGCCGTTTCATGAAAAAGAGTTCCTGACCCAAAATAAAATATTTTAGCTTTCTTGAACAACTCTTGTTCCAACTCATCTGAAGTCAGAAGTATATCTGGTGTTGGATTATCATACGAGTGGAAAACTCTCTCGTCTTTGTTAAGATGAACCGTAACACTGCAAATCTTCTTCTCAGATGCCATCACACAATAGTCGATATTTACTTTTTCCTTTTTCAATTCTTTCGCAACAAAGGTACTATCCTCTTCCAATCCCAGTTTCGTTAAGTAGTAAGATGGCGTCCCCAATCTGCTTGTCCAAACCGCAGTGTTTACCGTTGCCCCGCCGAGGAATCGGTAGTATTTTGTATTACTTGGATCTTGAGAGATATAATCTATAAATGCATCCCCGAGTGAAATGACACCTTGCTTACTCAATGTTTTCTCCCCTTTTTATGGGTTCTTTAAAACATTTTATCACACCGCCTGGTTACCGCCTATTGTGTTATGACCTCCATACAAAAAAAGCACCCAGGTTAAATTACCTGAGCGAAGGCGATTATTCTACATCATAGCCTTGGTCATCAATCGCTTCCTTAATGGTGGCAAGAGTCACGACATTGGCATCGAACTCAACGTCGACTTGACCTTTATCCAATTTGACTTCGACCATTTTCACTCCGTCAAGCTTACCCATGCTGCCTTCTACAGCTTTTACACAGTGACCACAAGACATTCCGCTAACATTTAAAGTTACAGTTTCCATTATTAAATTTCTCCAATATTATTTTTTCATTAATTTTTGAATAGTTACAAGAACTTCATCCAGTACTTCATAATCGCCTTCCTGGATTCTTTCCACAACACAGCTTTTCATATGACCCTCTAGCAGGATTTTTGCCACACTGTTTAACGCCGATTGTGTCGCGGAAATTTGGTTAATAACATCATCACAATACGTGTCTTTTTCAATTAGCCCTTTTATCCCACGGATCTGGCCTTCAATCCTGTTTAGTCGTGTCACCAGATTGTTTTTTACCTTATCTGAATGATGGCTTTTTCGATGTCCATCTCCAACTGCGCAACAGGATTCATCCATTACTTCCTCTTCATTCATCGACACAAGAACTCCTCCTTTTTGCTCCATTATATCATACCCCCGTATCGTAAAGCGATGGGCACTTCAAGACCTTTTTATTAGTCCAGTCGCATGCTCAGTTACATCCTTTATTATGTTTCATGTCTGTTAAAACCTTACTCTTTGTAATCTTAATGCATTTAGGACAACGGAGACGGAACTGAACGCCATTGCTGCTCCGGCAAGCCATGGTGCAAGGAAGCCAATGGCCGCACCCGTTTGCCGTGCTCCTGAAGCTTTTTGACTTCCTTTGCTTTTCCTTCTGGCAGCACTTCTGCGATTACTGTGTCCACGCCGACTTCCTTGGCGATCGCATTCGCGGTGCGGCTATTGTCACCGGTCATCATGATGACTTCAATTTACCCAGTAAAATCAGCGTGATTAACACGGCACTTGTTTCAAAATATAGTTCGACCATATGTTCACTGGTGGTAAGCGACCTGATTGATAAGTACAAACTATTGTCAACGAAATAATATAAAAATTTTTCCAATTTTTTTAAGACCTTTTCTTACCTTGTTGTAAGAAAAAACTGTTATTCTATTGTTAGCAAAATTTGGGAGGGAATTTAATGAACGTGATTAAGCAATTTGGTTTAATCGCTGCTTATCTCGAGGAGTTAAAAATAGTAGAAAATGATGAGCTTTTCTTTAAACCGATTGGTTTAGGAAAATGGTCCTCGGCGGCCATTGTGGCACACCTATACTTTTGGGACCAATATATCCAGAATGACCGTTTGCCGTTGATGCTAAAACTAGATTCGTTGCCGCGTGGCGAAGTGGATGTCCAGGAAATCAACAATGAGGCGGAAACTTTTGCCCATTCAGGGTTCAGCAAAAATGAGTTAATTGACAAATTTATCAGCAACCGGAGGAATCTGATTGAGGTACTAGGAATTGTCGATCTTCAAAAGGGATTCTCAATTGGGGAACACAACTTCACAATTGAAAAGTACTTTGAAGGTATGGTAGAGCATGATGCACATCATATGAAGCAGATCAAAGCTATTATTAATTAAAATTGATGCACAAAGTCACGAGATGAGTACCTCGTGATTTTTTATTCATAAATGAAAGCCCTTCCAAAATAAGACAGGCTTTAAGAGGCAGGATTTGGCATTTATTTTAAGAACCCACCGGTTATTTTTCCTTCACGCCTGCTCACCGCCAGATATCCCATCATTTCATGATTTTTCGACTTTGTGCTGTGATTTTATCAATAGTATGATAAAAATCAGTTCAAAAAACTGGAGGAGATTCTAATCCATAATTTAAAATTGAAGTACACAAGTGAAATGGAAAAAGCGATGTTGGCGGCGCATGGGGTTTGTTATAAAGTCTATAGCCGCAATCATAACGTGAGACTAGAGGTTGAAAAAAGACGGGAGCAGGAATATGCTGCCTCACAAATCATGATTGCCGATTTGGACCGCAGATTTCATACTTAAAATAAAATGGTGCCACGTACTATACTGTACGTGGCACCCGTAACTTATCCATTCTTTGTCAAAAAACTCTCCAATTGCTTTAAGGGGAATAGATCCTTTCGCAGTCCTTGCAGCAGAAATAGCCCGTCATCATTTTCATCTCCCTGTTTAATTTCAGCAATTTCATTATGAAGACGCTCCATTTTTTTGTCCAATTGTGACGCCATAACAGCCGCTTCCTTTAATTCTGCCACCATCTGTTTTGGGACTTCCTGATTATATTTATAATATATTTTGTGCTCCAAACTTGCCCAGAAATCCATGGCAATTGTTCGGATTTGCACCTCAACATAGATCAATTCCTCACGGTCAGACATGAAAATTGGCACCTGTAAAATCAAATGAAGGCTTTGATAACCATTTGGTTTTGGATTTTGAATATAGTCCTTATATTCAACGACGGTTATATCCTTTTGCTTAGCAATCATGTTGCTTAATTTATATATATCAGACATAAAGGAACAGGTGATCCTGATCCCGGCAATATCGCGGATATTTTCTTTTATCGAAGGCAATGAAAATTCATACCCTTTTCGGTACACCTTTTTATATATGCTTTCAGGTGACTTTAACCGCGATGTTACATGTTCTATCGGATTATACTCATGAATATAATTAAATTCATCTTTCAGGATATTGATTTTTGTATTCATTTCATCCAAAGCGAACTTGTAGGCCATCATAAACCGAGTAAGTTCCACTTTCAATGCCTTTAATTCTTTGATGTCGAAAGCATGGTCCATTTTTAATTGTAACGTCCTTTCCTACGAGCTTTCATTTTGGTCTTCGGTTCGTAATTTTATAAGCGTGTCTGGTGGGAAAACCAACCGGCAAATCACCTTGGCGAGTTCGTAAAGATCCACTTTTTTGCCACCATGAACTCCCTCTTGATGCCCGTTCTCTACCAGTACCATAATCGACCAGGCAACGGTTTCAACATCAATGTCAGGCCATGTTAAGCCGCGTTCCTGTGCCTGGTTTATTCCCGAAAGTATTCCTTCATAGATTTTCTTCCGGGCGACTGCAATGATTTCAGCAAACTCCGGGTCTTTCAACATTAACTCTGGCAAGACACGATGAAGTCCCGATTTATCTAAGCGGGCCGCATGGGCTTCCAACAGGGAATGCAATTTGGTCACAGGGTCGCCCGAAACCCACTCTGGCTCCGGAGGCAACATCTGCTCAATTTTATCCTCGAGCAGGGATAGTAACAGCTGGCGTTTATCGGAAAAATATCGATAAAACGTACCAATTGCCACTCCCGCATGTGCGGCAATTTCCTTGGCCGTAGTATGTTCATAGCCTTTTTCAATAAATAAGATCAGCCCGCTTTCTTCCAGGGCTTTTCGTTTTTGTTGGGCCCGTTCCTGTTTAGGAACAAATGGGAAGCTGCCAACAGGCAGTTCTTCACGCTCCGACATATGACCACCTCGCCATTATCATAACACAAAACAAAAAATTGAACTAGAGTTCACGTTTTCGTTGACAAGCAGCCTGATTTCGTGCAATACTTGAACTACGGTTCATGTTATATCACTTCCCCGTCCAACACCCCTTGACCAAAACGAAATGACTATAACATGGCCGATTTTTTATAAAAAAATTTTTTTAATAGCCAAACGTAAGCAGGATATCAAAATCTTTTTCCGAATAATATAGGTTAAAGTTATTTAATATTGATATTACTACTTTGAAAGGTGTTGATTTATATGGCAAATCAATCTGAATCCAAAAAAATCTCGGTGAACTCCACGATCTCGTTAAAAGGAATCGTAAAAGCCATCTTCAACGATACCGTTCATGTCCAAATTGGCGGCAAGATTATTACCTTGCCTGTAAAAGATTTTGGCTTGGAAAATTCTACGCAATCATAAGATTTCAAATACAAAGAAGATCCATCACGAATGTGGCGGATCTTCTTTTTTATTTTTGTAACAATGACAGCTGACAATATGGTCATTGACCATGCCTGTTGCTTGCATGAAGGCATAACAAATCGTCGACCCGACAAACTTGAACCCTCGTTTCTTTAAGTCCTTGCTCATCCGGTCGCTGATTTCCGTAGTAGCAGGTACCTCGTCCAACTCTTTAAAGTGATGTTGAATTGGCACCCCATCAACAAAGGACCAGATATAAGCACTAAATGAGCCGAATTCTTCGACGACCCGAAGAAAGGCCTCGGCATTCGTGACGACGGCGTTAATTTTCAGTTTGTTTCTGACAATCCCTTCATTATGTAACAGTTCTTCTATTTTTCGCTCATCGTATTTTATGATTTTTTCCGGGTCAAAATTGTCAAATGCTTTACGGTAATTCTCCCGTTTTTTTAAAATCGTATACCAGCTTAGGCCGGCTTGCGCTCCCTCGAGATTTAAGTATTCAAATAACAGGCGATCATCATGAACAGGGACACCCCATTCATGATCATGGTAATCGATATATAATGGATCTTGATTCACCCAGCCGCAACGATTCATGCTTCTACTCCTTTATGAGAAATTTCCCTTATACCATTATGCCATAAAATTGCTACCTCCAGCGCTTCGGAGTTAACCGCCCAAATTAATGAAGCTTTTACCACCCATTTAAACATCCTTCAGCAAAACTCCTTTGATGCCAAGCCCAAACGTGTCCCCACTGATGGGAAGCTCGCATAAAATAGTAAAAAACTCAGGAGGCGTGAGGTATGGGGTTATTTATTAATAACAGCAAACACCCGAACGTATTTAAAAATAACCAAGTGCTTAATGAACCAAACCAGGCGTATTCGAGAAGAGATTTTTTGACGGAATTTATGAAGGACGAATCCCTTAACAAGCAGGAATTGATGGAGAAGGTAAAGCAATTAAGCCAATCGATTGAGGATATGACAAATCGGTTGGAGAAAAATGAAATGACCAACCAACTGGTTTTACAGCAAGTGAATGAGCAATTGGCACTGCAGAAGGATACTGCTAAAAAAATAAGCGAACAGGAAGAGCTGCAACGGAAGGTAGCTGAGAAACTCGAAGAACAAGAAGAGAGGCAAACAGAAGTTTTGACTCGTTTGGATACACAGGAAGCATTGGTGGATAAAATAACCCACCAACTAAATCATATCCGTTCGATTCTCTTTGAGCGGACTAACTATTTAGCCGGAAAAATTGAGGACGGCTACAGGGTCACCTCTTCCTACGTCTATAAGCTGATGACAGGTGCCGACAAGCCGTTGACATTTTTTCTAATGAACCAAAAGAAGGAAGAAAATCAACAAAAGATGGATTAAAATTAAAAACCGTTCAGGCCACTTGCAGGCATGAACGGTTTTTTATTAAACACCTTGATTGAAAACGTCTGTTAAAACCGGGACGATTTGCTTCTTACGGGAAACAACGCCCTTAAGTGTAGCGGTATTGTTGGAAAGTGTCACATTATAAGCTTTCTCAACTGCGGCAGTTTTGCTGCCTAACGCCAAGCCAACAGAGTCATTCGTTAAGATATCAGTGACAACGAACAAGAATAAATCCAGGTTCTTGTCTTCGATTTTTTTGGAAATGGCTTCTTCCAATTCTGCTTGACGCGCCAAAACATCAGCAGTGTCAACGACATTCACCTGGGCAATTTCCACCTTGCTTGAACCCATTTCAAAGCCTTTGGCATCCAGAGTAAGCAGATCTTCGACCGTTTTGTCTCTTACATCTGCTCCGGCTTTTAACATTTCAAGGCCATAAGTTTCTGCGTCAACGCCGGCAATTTCAGCAAGCTCGCGGGCAGCAGCCACGTCTTCTTCAGTACAAGTTGGCGATTTGAACAGCAAGGAATCTGAAATAATCGCCGATAACATCAGGCCGGCAACTTCCTTTTTGATCTCCTTGCCATTTTCTTTGTACATTTTATTTAAGATTGTCGCCGTACAGCCGACAGGCTCACAACGATAGTACAATGGATCGCTTGTTTCAAAATTAGCGATGCGGTGATGGTCAATAACCTCTAACACACGAACATCGGTAATATCATTTGCACTTTGCTGGCGCTCATTGTGGTCAACAAGGATTACTGATTTTACTTCTGACGCCACCTTTTCAACTAAACGAGGTGCTTCAGCATTAAAAGTTGTCAGTGCGTATTGGGTTTCACTATTAATTTGGCCGAGGCGGACCGGTTCCACATCCATCCCTAGCTGTTTTTTCAAATCTGCATAAGCAAGAGCCGAACAAATCGAATCTGTGTCCGGATTCTTATGGCCGAATATCAGTACTTTTTCCATGCGTTACTTCTCCTAACCGTATCAAATTATGTAAGGCAATCCAATATAGATTTCCCCTATCGGAAATTATATATGAATACGGCATGGGTTTCAAAATTTTTTTACCATTAGTACCTGTTCGGTTGCAATTTGATACCCATTCTCCAATAAAAATTGAACGGCCGGATCCGTCGCCGAGTTGTTGACTGTCATAATCCCTACCTGGTTTGTTGCGCTATCAGATATGCTTGCCAAAACTCCATCCATTAAATGGCTAGTAACCTCCCGAAGAAACTCAAGCTGATAGATGATGACTCTCTCAAGTTCACCCTGGCCGTTCCACACTCTCCTGAACAAGCAATACCCTAGAGGTTGGTCGTTACTGTCGTTAAAAACTTGTGCCTCCCCTGCTTTCACACTTTGCCACTGACACTGCCATGGGACATTCTCTTTATAGAAGGAGTACAATGGCAGTTGATCCGGTCGGATCGATTTAACTTTCATGGATGATGCTTCTCCTCTGGCCGCCGCCCATTTCCCGTTTGCGAAAACGACAGTGTCAACAATTTCATAGCCGTATTTCTCATAAAGCCTGATGGCTCGTTCGTTCTCTTTTATCGCTTCGAGTGTGGCGACTTCGACTCCTTCTTGCTGGTAAATCTTGAGGGTCTCCTCCATTAACCGCCTTGAAACTCCTTTGCCGCGGTATTCCGGCACCACTCCAGTGCCGCCGTTCCAGGCTGTCTTTTTTCCGTCTATCCTTCTCACGCCATTGACGACAATCGCTATCGGTTCCTCTCCGGCAAAGCCCACTATAGATAAGCCCATTGACAACCCTTCATTGACAATCCGCTGAAAAAATGAATCCGGCGTCATTTCAATCTTGACGAAATACCCTTCGAAGCCGCGGTTCCAAGCGGTAAGAATGTCTTCAATTTTACATTCTGTTAATCTCTTAAAAATAATATCCATCTCGACTACCCCCTAAAAAGCAGAAATACATCTCGGTTTATCAAACGTTAAAAAAAGCCGGTTAACCGTATTCAAAGAAGCAAGGTTTGAAAGCTTCGCCCTGCCAAACTGATACAATTCTTTAAAACTGACAACGCCCATCAGCAAGGAAGAAAAGTCAGACACGTCAAGGGAAACCTCCACTTCATAATCCGCTGAATCGCTGATTTCCACCTTACCCTCAATAAAGTGCAACACAAGCTCCTGACTGTTTTGCGCCAGGAACGTATCTTCAATCGACAATTTCATCGTTAGACTCACTGCATTAAACGAATGATCCTGTAAATCTTCAAAAATGCCTTTTGTGTTAATCACTCGATACATCAACCCGACACCGGAAAGGCTAGATTCATGGTAAACACTCGGAATCAGATTATGGCTGCCATTGCGCGGGTCATTTATCAAGAAATGGGCATTCTCCTCCTGTGTATTCCAGACAACTTGATGAACCTGGTCCGCCTGGCTATGGAGGAAGGTGCTGATCTCCATTAACGCTTCCGGCGTCTCGGCAATCAGTTCTTTAATCAGCAAATCATAGTGGGCAAAGTTGGTTGTACTCTTTTTTTCAAAAGAAAATAATAGATACCCTTTTAACTCATGATTGGCCTCAAAGCCGATGAATCGATTGGCTGGATTTTTGAACATCGCCTCCAATTCCGGTTGTGTTTTTAAAAACATTCCATGGGTGGCTTCGGCATAACGATTATAGCATTCCCTCACTCTTTCCTTGTCCTCGGCCGTCATATATCTTAGGTTGGCCTTACTTGGTCCCTTCGGAAAGCTGTCAGGTCTGATCTGATATTGATGCATTTTGGGACCATATCCAAAGCCCATTTTTTTATAAAAATCAGGTCGGAACGGGTAGAGCAGTACCATATTGACGCCTTTTTCCAAAAACATGTCGAGGAACCCTTCGATTAATTCCTTGGCCGCCTTTTCTTTTTTATGAAGCAGGTCAACAGCAACCATCCCGACGCCGCCGACAGTGATCATCTTGGAAAAAAGATTCATATGATAATAGTAGATCCGCATCCCGGCAATCAGTTTGTTATCGCGATACAGCCCGAATAGCTCTCGGGACTCATCATCGGTTTGGATTTCGTTAAACTGGTGAAGCATCCTGTCCCGCACTTCTTGTGAGGGTGAGCTGGTACCTGGATACGCATTTAAGACAATTTCAATAAAATCCGGTAATTCTGCCTCGGTAAATTTTCTCAGTTCGCTCATCGTTCGATTCACCCCTCTAAATAGACTTATCAGTCTATTTAATTAAACCAAAAATTTCCACACTTTTCAATTATAAAACCCATTATGATTTTTGCCATAATGGGTTTAAGAAAAATGCTATTTTACTCTAACCGGCACTACTCTTTGGCCAATCGCCGCAATCAATTCAGGCGGCATCGGGAAATTCAATGCTGCCGGGTCTTTCATGACTGCCGGAATGGTTGCCAGTAATGCTTCCTCGCTGATATTGAATTCCTGAAAATCAGCCGGGAGGCCGACCTTATGCTGGACGAGACGGATTTTATCGACCACTTTTGCCAAAGCAGTTTCTGCCGGATCGTCTTTCACATCCACGTCAAGGGCTTGTGCTAATTCAAATACTCGCGGCAGATATAGCTGCGGGACAAGCTCCATCACGACCGGCAGGAAGACGGCGTTCGCCAAACCATGTGGAATGCGGAACATCGCACCGTAGGCATGGGCCATGTTATGAACCGGAATCGCATTTAACGCGAAGCTGAATGCTGTAATACCCATTAAGCTTGCCTGGAGCAAATCCATCCGTGCGGCAAGGTTTCCGCCATCGGCTACGGCCACCGCCAAATTCTTCTCAATCAAGCGTATCGCATGCAACGCATAGGCGTCCGTCAAGCCAGTGGCTGTCGGTGAAGCGAGCGCCTCAATTGCATGTGTTAGGGCGTCAAAACCGGTAAACGCTGTGATTCTTGGCGGCAGGCCAACTGTTAAGTCCGGATCCAAAATCGCGACATCCGCGGCAAGGAATGGATTGATGATGTTTGTTTTCATTTGAATTTCTTCATTATATATAACGGCAATCGGCGAAACCTCCGATCCTGTTCCCGCAGTAGTCGGGATCGCGATATGCGGAATCGGGATATGGCTAGCTTGCGGGAACGATTCATACACAAAGCCGCCGGGAATCGCTTCTTTAATATCGGTCAATCCCTTGTGGAGCGCGTATTTGACTCCTTTGACGGTATCCAGCACACTGCCGCCGCCTACGGCCAGAAGGCTGTCTGCTCCAACTTCCTTAGCATACTGAACCGCTTCATTAACACAGCTGCTTTCAGCATCTTGCTTAATATCAAGATACATCCCAACTAATTCAGGACCGCTGCCATGACCGGTCAGGTTAAAAATCGAGGCGACTTTTTCAACAACCCCTGCTTTCTCCAAGCCTCTATCACTTAAAAGCAGAACACGCTTAGCACCAAAACCGGCAAACAGGCTCGGAACCATGGCCCGCGCGTTGGACCCGCTATTAATTGCCGTGCGTAAACCGAACTGGGATAATGTTGTTTTCATTTCCATCTTCACCTCTTCCTTAATTTTGGCCAAATAAGAGTCCGTACCAAGGGCGTCTTTTTATTTCCGAAGTCATCGATGTATGAACATGCTTCACTTGGGTATAGGCATCAAGTGAATGCTTGCCCATCTCCCGTCCGATGCCGCTTTGCTTATATCCGCCAAACGGGGCATCATTACGGAGCATATGCCAGTCATTAATCCAAACGACGCCGGCCTGCAGCTTCCGTGCGACTTCGTATGCCTTATTGACATCACGGGTCCAAACACCGGCAGCCAGTCCATAAATGGTATCATTCGCCATTTTAATCGCTTCATCCACATCAGAGTAACGAATAATAGCCAAAACTGGACCGAAAATTTCTTCTTGGGCAATTTTCATATCATTGGTGACATTCGTGAAGATCGTTGGCTCAATGAAATGGCCCTCCTCGCAGCCTGGAACCATGACTTCCTTGCCGCCGCAGGCAAGCGTGGCTCCTTCTTGCAATCCCGTTTCAATATAAGAGAGGATTGTCTCTTTTTGCTTTTTCGATATCACCGGCCCCATATCCGTAGCCGGGTCAAGCGGATTGCCAAGCTTCAATTTGCTCGTTAAGGCAACAAGACCTTCGACGACCTGATCATATAGTTTATCCGGGACAAACAGCCGCGTGCCAGATTCGCAGAATTGTCCGGAATGGAGGAATACACCAAATAAACTTCCTGGTAGGGCGAGGTTTAGGTCGGCATCTTCGAGGATGATGTTAGGTGATTTTCCACCCAGCTCTAGCGTTGTATTTTTAATCGTGCCGGCAGCCAGGCCCATAATTCTCCGGCCTACTTCTGTCGATCCCGTAAAAGCAACCTTGTCAACCTTCGGATGGCTGACGAGCGCTTCGCCGACCTCTGCCCCCGGACCAGCCACAACATTGATGACCCCTGGCGGTACTACTTGCGAAATAATCTCGGCCAGCTTTAATGTTGACAGCGGCGTATAGCTCGCGGGCTTGATGACAATCGTATTCCCCATCGCCAATGCTGGGGCAATTTTCCAGCAGCCGATTACCATCGGATAGTTCCATGGTGTAATAGCGGCACAAACCCCAATTGGCTCCCGCCAGATAAAGTTTTGTGCCGGCCCCGGGAATGGCGGTACAGGAAGCGTTTCCGAAAACGGATAATGGACCAGGAATTTCGCCATCGTTTGGAACAGGTCAACCATTTGCAGGATATCGCTGCCACCGATGCGTCGGACCGTGCCACCGGAGCTGACAGCTTCGAGATAGGCCAATTCCTGACCCTTTTCGGCAATTTTATAGGCAATCGCATTCAGGACTTTGGCGCGCTCTTTCGGGTTCATGTTTTTCCAGTCACCCTGATCAAACGCGTCGCGGGCGGCTTGAACGGCTCGATTTACGTCTTCAACTGTACCTTTGGCTACCTTTGCCACCAACTCCCCAGTCGCCGGGTTGAATACATCGAATGTTTCATTGCTGGCTGATGGGACCCACTGGCCATTAATAAAGTGGGGAAATGTTTGCACCTCAACATTTACAGTCATGATTGAATCCTCCTTTTAAAATAGTTAAAGAACCCCAATCTCGCTTTCTGTCACTTTATAAATCTCTTCGATTTTCTTGCCCCGGGCTCGTGCCAAAATGTCCATTCTTACGGCCAGCTGCTTCATCGTAAAATTCATCACATCATCTGGATTCCCGCCAAAGGCACTGACTTCCCTTCCTTGAATGCCATCTTGGTTGAGTTGAATCGATAATGGAGCCAATTCCCCCATCTTAGCGGCAATAAATTCATAGAGATGGGGATGTTCGCAAATCAGTCGCTGCAGCAGGAATGTGCCATAGCCGATATGCCTTGACTCATCCCGCTTTAAATGGCCAATCCCTTCCAAAAGCCCGGGCATGATGCCAGCTGTTTCCAGAGAGTTATAGAAGGAGAAGTACCCGGTTTCGGCCAGTACCCCTTCGACAAACATATTGTACACAACCGATGCCTCGGCAATGGCTTCAGGGGACTGGTCAGTCACCAGACGTTCCATTGCTGTCGGAAGAATCTCATAGAATATTTTTTTATAAGTATCGGAATGGAAATGGGATAGGTCCCCTGTTTCGCCAAGCGCATTTAACACCCTGCGGAAAAATTCGGTATGCTTCGCTTCCTCGAACAAGAAGGTCGTTAAGAACATTTCCTCCTCAAGCCGGCCCTCTTTGGCGATTGCCATCATCAATGGCAGCAAGTCTAAAGTAACCGCCTCTTCACCAGCCTGGAACAGAGACAGAAGTCTTAGAATATCTTCTCGCTGTTCCGCAGTCATCATCTTCCAATCCTCGGCATCCTTCGAAAAATCAATATCCGCCGGGTTCCACGTCCCCACCCGCTTAGCTTTTTGGTACAAGCGATACGGGAAGGAATCCTCCAATAATCCCCTTGTGCTGGTTGTCAAAATCGTTCTTTTTTCCATGACAAAATCTCCCCTCTCTACTTGAGTTTTTATCAAAAAGAATCTTCTACCGAATCACAATATCTGCCGCTGTTTTCCTAAGATGTGTCTTCAGAATTTTCCCGACACCATTTCGCGGCAACGCTTCCATAAAAACAATATGCCGAGGAGTTTTTCGTTTCGAGAGGTGTTCCTGACAATAACGGATCAGCTCTTCCTCGGTTACTTGGGCCTCTTGCTTCTTCACAACACAGGCCACCATTTCCTCACCCATCCGCTCATCGGGAATCCCGATGACGGCTGCCTCTGCCACCCCCGCATGGGCATTCAAAATCTCTTCGACATCTCTTGGATAAAGGTTAAAGCCGCCGCGGATAATTAAGTCTTTCTTACGGTCGACAATGTAAACATAGTCCTCATCATCCTGACAGGCCATATCGCCGGTGAATAACCAGCCATCCCTCAGCACCCGCTGTGATTCCTCTAAATTTTGAAAATAGCCCGGCGTGACGTTATCGCCACGGACAATTAACTCGCCCACCTCACCGCGGGGAACCTCAACACAATTGTCATCGACAATTTTTACTTCAACTCCGGGGATTGGAATCCCGACAGAGCCCGGTTTAATTTCCAGGCCTTTTCTGTGTGCGGTCACAACTGGTGCGGCTTCAGACAAACCGTATCCTTCATACACCTTGGCGCCAAACTGTTTCTCGAAGGCATGGAGCAAGGCGACAGGAAGCGGAGCAGAGCCGGAACCCACCGATTCAAGGCTGGATGTGTCATATTGGTCCGCTTGCGGGTACGATACGAGTGCGTATATCATGGCCGGAACGGCAGAAAATGATTTAACCTTGTATTTTTCAATGGCGGCCAGCACCTCTTTTACATCAAACGAGGAAAATACGACAATGGAACCGCCTGTCAAATATGTTACATTGGAGACTGTTAACCCATATACATGGGCAAGCGGCAGTACTCCCAGAGTGGTGCCACGTTCGGTCTCGTTATGCTTTGCTGAATTATCCGCATTGGAATATAAATTTTTATGGGTTAACAAAACTCCTTTTGGATTTCCGGTAGTTCCAGAGGTGTAGAGAATCACGGCAGTGTCTTCCGGTGTGACATCATCGGGTACGGTATCGTCTTCCTTGCCCATAACATCATAGAAGTTTCTCGTCCGGTCATCGCTTGGACGGTCCACTACAATCACTACGGGTCGCGTCGGCAATCCTTTCAGCGATTTTTCAACATTTTGAAGAACATAGGAGGAGGTAATGACTACTTTTGCCCCGGAATTAAGGGCAATATAATGAAGTTCCTTTGGATGGAGCATGAACATGACTGGTACAATGATGGCCCCTGCCCGAGTGATCGCCTGGTATGCAATCAGGACTTCCGGACAGTTGGGCAGACAAACCATGACGCGGTCGCCCTTTTGGATTCCCAGTTTTCTTAAGCCGTTGGCAAATTGGTCGGCGAAGTTTTTTGTTTCAACATTTGTGAGGGTCCGCTCTTTGAAAAATAAAAACGGATACTCGCCAAATTCAGCGATATTATTTTCAAGCAGGTCTTTAAGCTTCACTAAATCCTCTCCTCTTTAAGATTTTTCTTGCATTCACACAGTATAGATCAAAGAGAATCCAAACAAAATTATTTTGAAAACGCTATCATTTTCTTGGTAGTTTTAACAAAAGAAAAGTAGAAACACTCCTTTCGCACTAACTAGTTGGTATGTAACCAAGTTTTAATATATACAAAATTTTCTAAATATACAATATTTATCGTTAGACAAATTTCTCGGTAGCTTTAGTAGACTATGAACCTATCAATAAAAACAGCGGCCAGCATGGAACGCTGCCACTGTAATAAATCATTTTATTGGGTACATTTAAAATGGCGGGCAATCTCATCGATCACCGGAACCCCTTTTCTGGTCGCAGTATTAAACATTACAAAGGTTTTTGAGGCTTCGGTAATCAGGACGTCGTCTTGGTTGTAAATTTCTTGTTTTACCGAAAAGCTTTTGGTCCCAACGTTGGTCAAAGTTGTTTTTACAAACAGGGTATCCCCCAATCTTGCTTCCTTAATATAAGAAACATCCATTTTTAGCACAACCGTGCCGAGATCTTTTTCCCTTAACTCGCGAAAACTCACCCCAGCCTGTTTGTACCAATTACCGACACCCTTTTCCAAAAAAAGGATATATTTTAGGTAATTCACATGGCCGAGCTGGTCGATGTCTTCGGGTGAAACCATAATTTTTGTCACAGTCTGCATTTGACTCTCCTGCCTTTTAAGATGGAATCTCTTTTTAAAATAAACCTCCAGTTCTTTGCGCTGGAGGTTTATTTTGCTATTTATTTTGGCTGCATCCGGATCGCGCCGTCAAGTCGGATGGTTTCGCCGTTTAGCAATGGGTTTTCAACAATGCTTTTAGCCAAATGAGCATATTCAGATGAGCGGCCCAAACGCGGCGGAAATGGAACCATCGCTCCCAATGCCTGGCGGACTTTCTCTGGCGCACCGGCAAATAATGGCGTGTCAATGAGTCCCGGGGCAATCGTCATCACCCTGATCCCATGACGGGAAAGATCACGGGCAATCGGCAGCGTCATGCCAACAATGCCGCCTTTTGACGCACTATACGCGGCCTGGCCCATTTGGCCATCAAATGCGGCAACAGAAGCAGTATTGATAATGACGCCTCTCTCGCCTTCTTCATTCGGCGCGTTTTGCGCCATTTTTTCCGCAGCCAGGCGAATCACGTTAAAGGTACCGATTAGATTGATTTGAATAACTCGTGTAAAGCTGCCAAGATCGTGAGGCTTTTCTTTGCCAACGGTCTTTTCAGCCACGCCAATTCCTGCGCAGTTCACCAATACATGAATGGCACCGAACTTTTCAATCGTTTGATTTATAGCATTAACCACATCTTCTTCACTTGTTACGTTAGTTTTTATAAATAGAACGCGGTCGGAGCCCAGTTTTTCAACTAGTGCTGCCCCTTTGTCCTCCTGCAAATCAAAGATGGCGGCATATCCTCCATTCTCGACAATCGTTTCAACGGTGGCTTCCCCAAGACCAGAGGCGCCACCTGTCACAACCGCTACACTGCCATTAAGCTTCATGGAAAAAACTCCTCTCCTGTTTTAGCTGATTCTTTCAATAATTGTGGCATTGGCCATGCCGCCGCCTTCACAGATTGCCTGCAGACCATAGCGGCCGCCGCTTCTTTCCAATTCATGCAGCATCGTAATCATCAAACGGGCACCGGATGCGCCGAGTGGATGGCCCAATGCAATCGCCCCGCCGTTTGGATTCAGCTTTTCAGGGTCGGCCTTCAGCTCATCCAGCCAAAGCATCGGAACTGGGGCAAATGCCTCATTAACCTCATAAGTATCCATGTCTTCAATCGTAAGGCCTGCTTTTTCCAGGACTTTTTTCGTCGCAATTGACGGACCGGTTAACATTAAGGTCGGGTCGGAGCCGACTACAGAACGGGCTACAATTCGGAATCGCGGTTTTAGGCCCAGCTCATCCGCTTTTTCACGTGACATTAATAGAAGTGCGGACGCGCCATCGCTCATTTGGCTGGAGTTTCCGGCGTGAATGACTCCGTCCTGGGTAAAAGCAGGCTTTAGGGAAGCCAATTTTTCCAGTGAGGTATCCTTTCTTGGTCCTTCATCCTGAGTCACTGAAACGGTCGACCCATCCGCTAGTTTTACCTCAAGCGGCATGATTTCGCGGTCGAACCGGCCTTCTTCCTGTGCCTTAATGGCTCTGCGATGGCTCTCAAGCGAGAATTCGTCGAGCTGGCTGCGGGAATATCCCCATTTTTCGGCAATCCGCTCGGCGGATAAGCCCTGGTGAATCATTTCATATTTGGAGGTTAATTCTTCGCTCCAGTCAGATTCCCGGCGGGTTGCGCCCATAGGGATTCTTGTCATGCTTTCCACGCCGCCGGCAATGACAACATCCATATCGCCGCTCAAGATGGCCTGTGATGCAAAATGAATCGCCTGCTGGCTAGATCCGCATTGGCGGTCAATCGTCGTACCGGGTACGTGAATCGGAAAATCGGCCATTAAGGCGGCATTGCGGGCAATATTTAATCCTTGTTCTTCGACTTGGCTGACACAGCCCAAAATAACATCTTCTACAAGATCCGGAGAGATTCCGGCGCGGTTTACCACTTCTTTCAGAACCTTTGCCGCCAATTCATCAGGGCGGACTGAACCAAGGATTCCCTTCCTTTTCCCTACCGGAGTACGGACCGCTTCAACAATTACAACTTCTCTCATTCTTGTAACCTCCTAAAATATCAAATTTGCAGGACTTAACATCATTTTTCTTTGGTTGATTTAAGTAGTCCTAATTCTTGTAAAATCTCTTCATTATGTTCACCGAGACCTGGCGCGAACCGAACAGTTTTCACCATGGTCCTCGAAAGTTTAATAGGATTTGCCACTTGCCTCATCTGGCCATATTCCGGGTGGTTTTCCTCTTCAATCATGCCCCGGTGCTGAATTTGCGGGTCGTTTACCATTTCCTCCATCGTCAGGACAGGAGCAACGCAGGCATCGACTCCGTCGAAGAGCCCTACCCATTCCGTTAGCGTTTTTGTTTCGATGATAGCTTGAATCTCTTTTTTCATTCCGGCTTGTTGTTCAGGTGGCGCGTTTAATTGGTTAATTAACTCTTCCTTACCAATTACTTGGCAGAAATTTTTCCAAAACTTCATTTCGAGTGCCCCTACCGAGAGATAGCGATGATCCTTTGTCTCATATGTCTCATAACAGGCCATGCCGCCATTTAAGACCAGTTCCCCCCGCCCAGGCAACTGCCCGCTTACCAAGTACGATGGCAGCATTGTCTGCATCCAGGAAACGGAACCGTCCAGCATGGAAATGTCTATAAACTGGCCTTTCCCTGACTTTTGAGCCTCGATGATTGATACTAGAATGCCGACGACGCCCATCAAAGCACCGCCGCCTAAATCCCCGATTTGAACGGATGAACTGACAGGCTTTCGATTTTGTTCTCCCTGTAATTCTAGTAATCCGGAATAACCTAAAAAGTTAATATCGTGGCCGGGAATATCTTTATAGGGGCCTGTTTGGCCGTAGCTAGTTATCGCACAATAAATCAACTTGGGATTATGTTTTTTCAGTTCTTCATACCCCAGACCCAAGCGGTCCATGACACCAGGCCGAAATGATTCGATCAATACATCGGCCGTCCTCACCAATTCGACAAAGACTTCTCTATTCTGATCTTGTTTTAAATCAAGGCTCATACTCCGCTTATTCCGATTTAACGAATGAAACATCGCGCTTAAGCCGCCAATTTTTGGCTCCCACCAGCGCGCATAATCCCCGATCGTTGGATCTTCTATCTTAATCACATCCGCCCCAAAATCAGCCAGCATTAACGAACAATACGGCCCCGGCAATAGCCGCGTCAAATCCAGGACGCGAATCCCCTCCAAAGGCATACTCAACTCCCCCACCCCTCTCACAAGAAAATACCTATCAAAAAGAAGTCCATCTATTTCCAATAATACCAATTTTCATACTTTTCTACAATATATTTATTTTTTAAACACAAATTCAACAAGGTGCCTGACACCACAAAAAGACAAATTTCAGGTTTTGTCCGTCTGGGGCGGACACCTTGGAAAATGCATACTTAGTTGGCATTCTATTTTACTGCGGCGCTTTTGTAGGTTTCTCTTAGTTGGTATTTTAGGATTTTCCCAGAGGCGTTGCGTGGGAGTTGGTCCATTTGGTAGTAGATTCTCGGAATTTTATAGCCGGCGAGTTCATGGCGGCAGTATTGCTTGAGCTCTTCTTCATCCATCCTTTTGCCCGGCTTCGGTACAATAACGGCGGCGACCGTTTCACCCCAGACCTCATGGGGAACGCCAATCACCGCTGCTTCCAAAATATCAGGGTGTTTGTACAGCACGTGTTCTACTTCTGTGGAATAAACGTTCTCCCCACCGGAGATAATCATGTCTTTTTTCCTGTCTACCAATGTGAGAAAGCCATCATCGTCGATACTGGCGAGGTCCCCTGTATAGAGCCAGCCATTCTTCAGGACCTTTGCCGTTTCTTCCGGCTTTTTATAATATCCTTTCATGACAGATTCACACCTGATAATAAACTCCCCGACTTCGCCCGGCTTCACCTCTTCACCGTTGTCATCTACGACTCTAGCATCTGTTCCAAAAGATGCCCTTCCCGAGGCACCAAACTTTGTTTTGTGTTCCTCCGGAAGAAGATATACTCCACCGGGACCTCCTTCGGTTTGGCCGCACATATTAAAGAATTGATCGGTCCCGAACATCTCCATCGCTTGTCTCAATAGCGCTGTCGGCATTGGTGCTGCACCGTAACCGCATCGCTTCACACTTGATAAATCATATTGTTCCCGGTTCGGTACCTGAAGCAGGAAGTTATACATCGTTGGAACGCCAAAGAATAGGCTAATTTTGTATTGATCAATATCCTTTAATGTTTGGACAGGATGAAATTCCTGACGGACAATTTGGGTGCAGCCAAGCATCGTCCCAGGCACAAGGAACAAATTTAACTGGGCACAGTGAAATAACGGAGCAAGATGAAGCAATTGATCTTCCGGTCCCATTTTAAACATGATGATGGTTCCTAAGGCAACATGGAGTACGCGGTGGTGATCGAGGACCACTCCCTTTGGCAGCCCTGTGGTTCCAGAGGTATATAATATTTCGGCATCATCAGATTCCAACACTTCAATAAAAGGGTCTTGCACGGAGGAGCTTTGAAACTCTGATAGCAACAATTGATTTTCTCTTATAGATGAACCTGCAATGACTTGAAGCCTAATTTTGTCGTTCCCTTCCGACGCCTTTTGAACAACATCTGCCAAATTCATCGGCAAATACGATCATCGAATCGGAATCGTCCAAAATATAGCTGGCTTCCTTGGCAGTTAAACGAAAATTAACAGGAACAGCCACCCCGCCTGCCTTCAAAATACCATAATAAACAAAACAGAATACGTCCGAGTTCTTCATCATCAGGGCAATTTTATCGCCCCTTTTGACTCCATAACTGACGAGAGCATTGGCTATTCGATTTACCTGCTCATTATATTGCCTATAGGTGTATACGCTTTCACCAAAGATAATCGCTTCCTTATCAGGATTGTATTTTGCATTCCGTTCAAGAGCTTCAAAAAGGTTCATTTATATTTCCTCCCATACCCTTTTAATAGAATTGGAATACTCGGCCGAAGCCGGAAAAATTTCACCACACTCTAGCAAATTACCCTACAACCCCATATTTTTGGCAATGATCGTCTTCATAATTTCATTGGTGCCAGCATAAATCGAACCGACGGCAACATCGCGGTATCTTCTAGCAATCTCGTATTCTTCCATATAGCCGTAGCCTCCATGAAGCTGCATGCATTCCGCGGCCACATCTTTGGCCAAATCCGTGAGCCACCATTTGGCCATCGAAACCTCATTAACAACATTTTTCTTTTCCATATGGTCGACAATCAGCTTGTCAACGAATGTTTCGCCAATCTTAATTTTCGTCGCCATTTCGGCAATCTTGAATTGGGTATTTTGGAATTTGCTGATTGGCTTGCCAAAAGCTGTGCGCTGTTTGACATAATCGACAGTAATATCAAGCATATGCTTAGAGGCTGTAATGCTGCCGATGGCGAGCATCAAACGCTCCTGCTGCAGCTTTTGCATTAGGTAATAAAAACCTTTGCCCTCTTCCCCAATCAGATTTTCCCGTGGTACCACCGCATCCTCAAATATCAGTTCAGAGGTATCATTGGAATGCTGTCCCATTTTGCGAAGCTTTTTCCCTTTCTTAAACCCAGGTGTCCCCTCTTCGACGACAATTAGGCTGATTCCTTTGTGCCTTGGGGTCGCGTTTGGATCCGTCACGCAAACCACAATAACAAAGTTGGCCGAATATCCATTGGTAATAAATGTTTTTTCTCCATTTATAATATAATGTTCACCGTCTTTTACAGCCGTTGTTTTGACTGCGGCCAAGTCGGAACCTGTCCCCGGCTCGGTCATAGCGATGGCAGAAATCATCTCCCCGCTGACCGCTTTCGGCAGCCAGCGCTGCTTTTGTTCTTCGGAGGCAAATTCACCGATATATGGCATGACGATATCATTATGAAGCCCGATACCGCCCACTCCTGCGCCCACTTTATCCAGCTCTTCCGTAATCACCACCGAATAGCCGAAATCTGCGTTGTAACCACCATATCTCTCATCGACCCATGGGCAAAGGAAGCCCTGCTCACCGGCCTTTTTCCAAAATGATTTCGGAACCTGCTTCGCTTCCTCCCATTCTTCAAAAAATGGATACGCCTCCTTTTCCAAAAATTTTCTGAACGACCGTCTAAAAATTTCATGCTCTTCGGATAAATATGGTTTACTCATGAAAATGCCCCCTTCTAAAAATCAAAATTATTTCCCCGTCCAATTTGGTTTCCGTTTTTCGGCAAATGCCCGCGGTCCCTCTTTGGCATCGTAGCTTGCAAACACCTTGCCGGCATATTCCTGATTAATCGACCACGCTTCCGGAGGAAAGGCAACAGTTGTATCCAAGCCCCGGTAGACAATTTCTTTACTTGCCTTTACTGCAAGTGGCGCATTATCAATGATTTCTTCGGCAAGAGCGATGGCGGCATTCAGAACCTGTTCATGGGGAACGACTTCATTTACTAGTCCCCACTGTTTAGCTTCTTCCGCTGTAATCGGCTTGCCTGTAAGAATGGCATGCATGGCCACCTTTAACGGAATTTGCCTAGGAAGGCGCAATAAACCTCCAGCCCCGGCAATCAAGCCCCGCTTCACTTCCGGTAATCCGAAGGAGGCCCTATCGGAGGCGACAATTAAATCACAGGCCAAGGCAATTTCCGTGCCGCCGCCAAGGGCAAACCCGTTCACCGCTGCAATGACCGGCTTGGAAATATGATGTCTGACAATCCCCGCAAATCCCCATTCCTGCATTTCTTCGGTAGTGGAAAATCCACCCGAGCCGATTTCCTTTAAATCGGCACCAGCTGAAAAAGCGCGGTCCCCTGCCCCTGTGATGATCGCCACCCAAAGGTCCGGGTCTTCATTGAATTCTTTCAATGCCGTTCCCGTTTCCAGCCAAAGCCGACTACTAACCGCATTCAATGCTTCTGGCCGATTAAACGTGATCACAGCAATGCGGTCAATTTTTTCAACGATAATCGCTTGATAATCCATCATGCTTCTCCGTCCCCTTTCAGTTTCCACAAAAACATCAAATTGCTTCGTAATACCAGATTCCATTAATAAGGCCTTTTTTGCATTGATTGTTGTGTAAGAGATATTCTAGATGGGCAATGGTTTCGCCAATCGCAAACCTGGTTTCGTGGATGTTCAAATTATGAAAGAGATGGCTGTTGACTTCGTAGATGGTGGCAGGGTGTTTGATTGCTTCATATGTTTGGTCTAATCGTTCGTGATGGTGGCGGCGTAATTCTTCAATTCTATTATTTGCGTTTCGAAACGGGCGGCCATGGGAAGGAATCACGTAATCAGCGTTCAGCAGTTTGACTTTTTCAAGAGATTGGAAAAATGAGTACAGTGGATTAGGATCACCTCGAAACCAGTAAGAAATGTTAGGTGATATTTTTGGAAGAATATGATCAGTAGAGAATAGGATACTATGATCCTTGTTAAATAAGGTGATCAACCCATCGGAATGTCCCGGGGTAAAAATAACCTCATATTGTAATTTTCCAAATTGGATTTTCATTCCTTCATCCAAGTAATGATTTACACTAGGGTATGGTGTTACCTTTGCATTAAAGCTTTTTTCATCGGTGGTTAACTCTCTCGATAGGGTTTTGTCGGGAAGACCGCATGTATCATAATTCTCATCGGCCAGCATCGCCGACTCTGGCTCCCAAACAGTTAATCCGGCATCAGCATCTGTTTTTGTCATCCAAACCTCGGCATTGGTTAATTGCTGAAGGGTTCCGGCATAGCCAAAATGGTCAGGGTGATAATGAGTAATAATTATATTTTTGACATCATGTATATCAATAATCGGCTGCCATACCTCTCTGGATACATCAGTATTCAACCCGGCATCGATAATCGTCCATCCCTTTTCTCCTTCGGCAATAAAGCAATTGACATGGTTTAAGCGAAATGGCAGTGGAATGGTCACTTGAGTAACTCCTATTTCAGTAAGCAAATGGTATATCTCCTTCCAAACAGCATTTTGATAGCGATTTTATCTAATAAAATAATACCAATTTTTAGATAATTCCACAATCAGTTTATTTTTTAAATTTATGTTTAATTTTCAACCCGACTTCTATACTATTTATCCGGGTTTTAGTATACTATTCATAAATAGCTTCCAATGGAGAGGATAAAGATGGCTTCATTCAGGGAACAAAAAATTGCCAGGAAAAAGAGAGAAATCCTTCGTTCGGCAGCAGCTGTTCTTGCGGAAAAAGGATATCATGGCACAACGATGGAAGAAATAGCCGCTCAGCTATTAATGACAAAGGGTTCTATGTATTACTATTTCAAAAATAAAGATGATATTCTTTATCATTGTCATCAAATGATCATGGAATTGAGTCTCGAAAAAATTGAAGAAGTGGCAGGCAGCAACTTGAATCCCGATGACAAGCTTCAGAGTGCCATAAAAGCTCACATCCTGCTGTCAATTGAAGAAAAATCGATGTTCATGATAATGGACAAACCCTCGCAAAAGTTTACCGAGGATCAATTGAAAGAAGTGCTCGATGCCCAAAAAAAGTATGCTCACTTTTTTGACCAAATTCTAAATGAAGGAGTCGAAAAACAGGTTTTTGAAATTCTGGATATTAAAATGGTCAGGATGATCATTCTCGGTGCATTAAATTCCATCCAGCATTGGTACAACCACGACGGCCCGCAAACAGGCGAAGAAATTGCCTATGCATATGCTGCAAATCTTCTTAAGATGGTGGTTAAGCCCTCCCTTCAAAAATAGGAGGGTTATTTTTATGACAAGAAATTCAAAAATTCCCCTTGAAAACTAACATCCAAGGGGAACCAATTATAAATTGCCGTTATTATTTTATCTTGATTGGTACGATCTTACCATCTTCGATTGCAGCCACTTCCAAGTCGCCATCGAAGCCGCCGCCGGTAAATTTGTTAAATTCATAGATTCTTACATTGTCAGGGATGTTTTCCACACCCTTTTGCATCGCGCCGATAATTTTATCCACATCGTCGACTGAACCAGCCGCCTTCATAGCCTCGGCAAACATATGCATTCCGATGTAATTCAGGCCGGCTTCAGAACCTGGGATCTCTTTATATTTTTCCTGATATTTTTTAAGGAAATCAGGAACAGCAGGGCTGTCAGAGTGTTGTAGTGGCATTACGCCAATCGCGCCATTGAGAAGATCATAGGAACCGGTTACGGCTTTCATTTCATCGAACTTTGCCTGGTCCATTACGATAAATCCGCCTTTAAAGCCAAGCTCACGCGCCTGTTTTGCCACTTTTGCAGTTGGCTCAGATGGACCGCCGATAAATAATACATCCGGCTTTTCTTTAAGAGCATTGGTCACAAGCGTAAAGAAATCTGTTTCCTTTGAAAAGTCGATAGCTGATTCAAACACAACCTTGCCGCCGGCTTTTTCCCAGAACGGTTTTAGATGTCCGGCCCAGTCTTTTCCGTACTGGGAAGCGGTCGGAAGAAATGCGATTTTCTTGCCGAACTTCTCCATGGAATATTCGGTAAACGGCTTCAAGTATCCATCGTAACGAGGCGGGATTCGAACCGTCAATTCGTTGCCGACATCGGATACCTTCGGCTCACTTGTGTAAGCCCCGATAATAAATTTATCCGACTGCTTGTTGAACACCTGAAGGGCAAAGACACCACCGCTGTGCGGAGTGAAAATAATTGGTGTTTTGTTTTCTTGCAATAATCGCTTGGCGTTGGCCCCTGCTTCGTTTGGCAGGTATTTATCATCAAGGGACACTACATTAAACTTGTATTTTTTGCCGGCAACTTCAATACCGCCGGCACCATTAATTTCTTCAACTGCCATTTTTAGACCATTTAGGGTACGCTCACCATAGAAGGCCGCTGGTCCGCTAAGTGGCCCTGTATAACCAATATTTACGGTTCCCGCTTCTTCTGTTTTGGTGTCTCCCCCACCTCCGCCAGCAGATGGCTTGGTATTGGCCGGCTTTTCTGATGTACTGTTACATGCGGCCAGACTGAAAATCATGACGAAAATAAAACCTAGCATTAATAAAGATTTCATTCGTTTCATTGGTTTTCCCCCTCTTATTATTGAAAAAATCTTCAGACACCGCCAGTGATGAATCTATCTTCTCTTCACCACCCCCTTTAAATAAACTTTGCTTTGCCCGCTAAGCTCCGATATACGCTTTTCGAACCTCATCATTGGCAAACAGCTCTGCCGATGTCCCCTCCAGGACGATGGTGCCATTTTCAAACACATAACCTTTATCAGCAATTTTTAAGGCGGCGTTTGCATTTTGTTCGGCCAGCAAAATCGTCGTGCCTTCTTTGTTAATTTTCTGGATGGTCTCAAACATTTGTTCCACAACCAATGGGGCTAGTCCGACCGAAGGCTCATCAAGCAACATCAATTTTGGTTTGGACATTAATGCCCTTCCGATGGCAACCATTTGCTGCTGCCCGCCGCTCAAGGAACCTGCCGCATCATGACGTTTTTCCTTCAGGATTGGAAACAATTCATATACGTGCTCCAATGAATGTTTAATTTGATCTCGCTTCCTGCGATGGACAAACGCCCCCATCCGGAGATTTTCCTCCACAGACATTGCCGGGAACAGTTTCCTGCCTTCCGGGCATTGGCCGATTCCCATCTGGACAATTTGGTCCGCCGGGCGGCGATTAAGTTTATTCCCTTCAAATACCAGTTCACCCGCTGCCGGCCTGTTCAGTCCGCTAATTGTACGGAACGTGGTACTTTTTCCAGCACCATTGGAACCCAATAGGACAACGATTTCCCCTGCGTTCACTTCAATATTAATGTCATGAACGGCGGTAAAGCTTCCGTATTTGACAGAGACATCGGTTAGTTTAAGCACTGGCGCTACCTCCCAAATAAGCTTTTATCACCGTTTCGTTGTTCTGGATTTCCTCCGGTTTCCCTTCGGCAATTTTTTCACCATAGTTTAAAACCATGATTTTATCGGCAATTCTCATGATCATTTGCATTTTGTGTTCAATCAGGCACACGGTAATGCCTTTATTGACCATTTTTTTCATCAATTCTGCAAGGCCTTCCGTTTCGTCCGGATTCACTCCTGCCGCCGGTTCATCCAAAAACACGATTTCCGGGTCGGTCGCTAGGGCGAGGGCAAATGCGGTCCGTTTTTTCTCCTCCTGGGTCAACCCTGCAACCGGCTTATGGGCGATATGCTGCAGGTCGACAAACTCCAATACTTCCATCGCTTTTTCGCGGCACTGGGCTTCTTCTCGTTTTAACCTTGGCGTTCTAAGAATGGCATCGACCAGGGTTGATTTCGTTCTTAGCCGGTGTCCGACAATAACATTGTCCAAAACAGTTGATTGTTCAAACAGATTGGTCGTTTGAAACGTCCGGGCTACGCCAAGCTCGGCAATTTTATTGGAGGGCAGTTTGGTGATATCCTGCCCCTTGAAAATAACCTGGCCCGAGGTCGGTGGATGAAAACCGCTGATCAGGTTGAAAAAGGTCGATTTGCCGGCACCGTTCGGGCCAATGATGGCATTGATTTTTCCTTGTTCAATGGCAAAATCCACATTGTTAACGGCCACAAGACCGCCAAACCTTTTCGTGAGCTGTTTTGTCTCTAAAAAAATCATTCCTAGCCCTCCTTTACCTGTTTTTCAGGAACAATCTCGCTTTTGACAAGAGAATCATTCCTGCTGCGGCCAGACCTAGCTTGATTGTTCGGATATTTTTTCAGTTTTCGGTTCATATTCCAGGTTGCCACAGCTCCGACAATTCCGCGCGGGGCAAAAATGATCAGGAGTGTTAACGCAGGTCCGAAAATCAGCATCCGGTACTGCTGGAAATCCTGCAGTAACTGAGATAGCCACACGATTAAAAGTGTGCCGACGATTGGGCCGCTAAGTGTGCCAATCCCGCCAACAAGTAAATAGGTCAATAAATCAAAAACGATATTCGTAGATCCAATGTCCGGCCCGATAAAGCGAACAAATGATGCATATAGGGCGCCTGAAAGGCCTGCAAAAAAGGTCGATAATACAAACACCGTTAATTTATTTGTTTTTGTTGAAATTCCAATTGTTTGGGCCAAATCCTCACTATTGCGAATGGCGATGTATGTTCTGCCCGATAAGGAATGGACAATTCGATACATGATTAAAACCACCAAAAGCAGGAAAAACAAAACAAAGTAATAGTGTGCTTTTTCCGTCTCAAAAGTGATAGGTCCAATTGGAGCCGGAGCAGGAATTCCAATAAGGCCGCGAACTCCTTCTGTTAAGCTGTCCCATTTGTCAATCACGAGATAGATAATATACCCCAGGCACAGTGTGTAGATGGCAAAGAAATGCTCTTTTGTCCTTAGGGCAATCGCACCCACCACTAGGCCGATACTACATGTAATGACCAATGCCAGTACCAGTGCGAGCCAAAAATTCATTTGCGCTTTTACAGTTAATAAGCCCAGTGAATAGGCTCCAATCGCAAAGAACCCGGCATGCGCCAATGAAAGGTAGCCCGTATATCCTGCAAGTAAATTAAGGCCGTATACGCCAATCATCCAGATAAACGAAAGGGTCATGACGTGAATCATGTATGTGTTTGACGTCATCATCGGAAAGGCAAGCGCAAACAGAATGAGAATAATAACCACGTTTCGTTGTTTCAACACGTTAGTCATTAATGGCTGCCCCCCTTCGAAAACAGGCCGGTAGGCTTAACGGTTAAGATCAGGACAAGGAAAAGGAAGGCAATAATATCCTTATAGTCATTTGAGATATAAGTAGCTCCCAAACTTTCGCTGAAGCCCACAATATAACCGCCAACAATCGCACCAGGTATACTGCCCATTCCGCCAAGGATGATGATGACGAATGCTTTCAAAATTACGAGGTGCCCCATCCCAGGGAATACAAGATTAATCGGCGCCGACAGTGAGGAAGCAATCGCAGCAAGCCCTCCGGAAATCATGAATGTCAGCATGGCAACCTTGTTGGTGTTAATCCCGACAAGATTGGCTCCTTCACGGTTTTGCGACATCGCAATAATGGTCGCCCCTGTAAAAGTCTTTTTCAGGAACAGGTACAAAATAAACATGACGACTACTGCTGCAACAACAATCAAAATCCGCTGCATCGTTAAGGTTAGGCCAAAAACTTCCACTATTTGCCCATATGGAGTCGGCATGCTTTGGTATTCAGCCCCCCAGTAAAATTGGGCGAAAGCTTCGAGAAACAAGAGAATCCCGATGGCGGCAATTTTGTCATGGATTGGCGGCGCCTCGCGAAGCGGGTGAAAAACGAACCTTTCCATTAACACTCCGAGGAGACCGACAACGATAATTGATACAAAAATAGCCAGCCAGTAATGAAGGCCGAATCTTGTCATCATCGTCAAGGTTATGTACCCACCCATCATATATAAAGCGCCATGTGCAAAGTTTGGAATGTGCAAGATTCCATAAACCAGCGTTAATCCCAAAGCTACAAGGGCATACACGCTTCCAATGGTAAGACCATTAAACAATTGCTGAATGAGAATCTCCATAGCTCTCCCCCTTTAAAATGTGTCTTTCTATTGTGGGAGCCGTCCTTTTTTGATCCAGGACCGCTCCCCCGATTCTATTCATCAATCGGACTTTATTTTTCAACCTTCTGCTTCTCCTCTTCCTGGAGGGTGCGCCATAGAATCTTGCCGCTTGAGGTCATTGGGAACGATTTTCTAAATTCTATTAATCTCGGGTATTTGTAAGCGGCCATGTGGTGTTTCGACCATTCGATAATCTCCTCGGCAGTGACTTTGTCCTCATAATCATTGTTTAAGATGACAAACGCTTTAACCGTTTCACCGCGTCTTGGGTCAGGGACGCCGACCACGCAAGCCTGTTGAATCGCTGGATGTTTATATAGATAAGATTCGACTTCTGTCGGCCAAACCTTGAAACCGGAAGCATTAATCATCCGTTTGACGCGATCGACGATAAAGAAATAGCCTTCCTCGTCATAACGGCCAATATCGCCAGTCCGGAAAAATTTCTTTCCATCCAATTCAATGAAAGCACTGCGGTTCTCGTCATCACGGTTATAATAACCAACCATGACCTGCGGACCATTGACAATAATTTCGCCGATTTCGCCAACGCCAAGCTCTTTCCCTGTTGCCGGGTCTATCACTCTCGCATCCACATCAAAGGCAGGCACGCCAAGACATTGCATTTTTGGACGGTTTGGCGGATTGAAGTGAGTTTGCGAAATCGTTTCCGATAGACCATAGCCTTCAACAAATCTCAATCCAGTAAGATTGAACAATTTTTCGCCAACCGCTTCCGGCAATGCGGCACCGCCGCCTGAAATCGAGGTAAGGGAAGCAATGTCCTCCGCCTTCAAATTTGGATTGGCAAGGAAATCGACAACCATTGTGGCAATCGTCACCCAATGGGTACAATCCAGATTTTTAATCAACTCAACCGCTGCATCCCGGTTCCATCTCGTTAAGATCACCATTGGGCTGCCGCTGTAAATCGGCATGAGCATGCTGTGCACCATTCCCGTCACGTGGAAAAGCGGAAGTGTCGTCAAATGGGTGGAATTTGGCGTTGTTGAAGACCAATGATAAGCCCCGACGATGTTGGCATTTACGGTCTGGTTTGTGTGCATGCAGCCTTTTGGCAGGCCGGTTGTACCGGAAGTATACGGCATGACGGCGAGGTCATCCGCTTTAGCGATGTGCTCAGACGGCTGTAACTTAGCCTCAATCGCCTCATGCCAGTCATAATGGTTCGATTCATTGATCACGAGGTGCGGCATTTCCACCTCCTGTGGCAGCATGGCATCAAAGCCTTCCCCTTTATAGTCGGAATAGGCGGCCAGCAACAGGTTTTCAAGCGAGGTTTTTCCCAATAATGGCCCAATCCGCTCGTATAATTCCTGACCGGCGATGGCTGTCTTGATTCCGCAATCGCGGATGTAGAATTCCAGTTCACTCGCAACCAGCATTGGATTGATAGGAACGACTACGGCATTCGCCCGTAATATCGCATGGAAGCCAATCACAAATTGCGGCGAGTTTTGCATAAACAACAGCACTTTATCCCCGGCTTTGACACTCAGCTTATGCTCAAGGTAGCCAGCCAGAGCATTTACTTCCTCGTCCAATTGCTGGTAGGTCAATGCGTTTCCGTAATAGAAAATCGCTGTTTGGTCAGGATAACGGCTTGCTGATACCCTCAGGTGATCATAAAGAGAGGTTGCCGGTACTTTTAAAGATTTTGAGATTTTGGGCCAATGTTCAAAATGAAGAGTTAACAAGCAGGATCCTCCTTTTTATTAGATTGCTAGGCATCTGCTTTAGCCCGAGTGTAAACGCTGTCATTTCGGGATATTCCGTTTAACATTAAATCAAGGAAGATCCCTGCCACTTTATCTTCTGACACTTCACCATTTGGATTAAACCAGTAGTAACTCCAATTGGTGATGCCCAGAATTCCCATCGTTAGAATATCGGGTCGCAGGCCTTGTTTTATGTCTCCGTGTTCAATTGCCTCTTCAATAAATGTTTGTAGGTTCAGGCGAAACTGCCTGCGTTTTTTCTTAATCTCAATCACGTTTTTTTCACTTATGTGTCGCATTTCCCTTGTGAAAATTCGGGCACTAGAAAGATCATTTCTAATTTTGTGAATAAGCATATAAATAATTTCATACAACTTTCTGACAAAATCATAATCAGGATTTGATAAGATTTCCTCCTGCCGCTTGATCAGCCCCTCTATATACTGCAAATGAATTTCCTTCAACAACTCCTCCTTGCTGTTGAAGTAATAATAAAAAGTCCCCTTCGTCACACCCATCATCTGGACAATATCCTGAATCGAAGTTGACTTAAACCCATTCTGATCAAAAAGCAGGATACCCGCATCCATTAATTTCTGCTTCATAGGACGATTCCTTTCAGCCTAAACCATCGCGGTGCCTGACACCATTTCCTGTTGTTCCACTATTTAAATGAGGCGAAGTCAGCTATTGGTGCCTGACACCAATACTCACCTTCCTACCTATTAAATAGTGGAAATCTTGCTCTTGCGCCCCAGGCACCACGATGATGTTCTTGGTTATTCGCGTTCGATGATTGTTGCGATTCCTTGGCCGCCACCGATGCAGGCGGTGATAAGTGCGTATCTTCCGCCGCTGCGTTTTAGTTCGTAGCAGGCTTTGGTCATCAGGATGGCGCCGGTTGCTCCGAGCGGGTGTCCGTGAGCGATGGCTCCGCCATTAACGTTTACTTTGTCCATGTCCATCTCAAGCTCGCGGTTGCAGGCGATTACTTGGGCCGCGAAGGCTTCGTTAATCTCAATTATGTCCATGTCCTTTAATGACAGCCCCGATTTCTCCATTACTTTTCGTACTGCTGGAACTGGTCCGATTCCCATGATATTAGGGTCTACACCAGCAACAGCATAATGACGGACTACTGCAAGCGGCGTCAGATTCAATTCCTCTGCTTTTTCTCTAGACATAATGACAAGGGCCGATGCAGCATCATTTAATCCTGAGCTGCTTCCCGCAGTTACGGTACCGCCTTGCAAGAAAGCCGGCGGCAGCTTGGCCAATGCTTCCAATGTTGTTTGCGGTCTAGGGTGCTCATCTGTCTTGAAGACAATCGGCTCTCCTTTTCTGACCGGAATGGCTATTGGCACGATTTGCTCATCGTAGCGGCCTTCCTCCATGGCAGCTGCCATACGCTGCTGGCTTCTCAAGGCAAATTCGTCCTGCTCTTCTCTGGAAATATTGTATTTTTTTACCAGGTTTTCAGCGGTGATGCCCATTGGCGGGTCGCCGATTTCCTTTGGTGACAGCTGCGACTTTTTAAAGCTTGGCGGTGCTGCACTATAAGCCTTTTCCGGGCGCTCCATCAAATATGGAGCCCGGCTCATGCTTTCCACTCCGCCAGCAACAAAGATATCCCCATCTCCGGCGCGAATCGCCTGAGCCGCCAGATTTACTGCATTAATCCCGGAACCGCATTGCCGGTCAACCGTAACTCCCGATATATCCAATGATAATCCGGTCTGTAATGCTGTTAATCTGGCAATATTGCCTCCGCCTGATAATACATTTCCAAAAATAACGTCATCTATCATTTCAGGTGCAATCTGCGCCCTTTTTACTGCTTCTTTGATCACTTCTGCGCCAAAGACATGGGCCGGAACACTTGCCAGTGCGCCCCCTTGCCTGCCTATTGCCGTTCTGACTGCAGAAACGATGACTGCATCTCTATTACTCAATTTCATTCCTCCCTGAAATTTAAAAATTACATCGCATGCGCGCCGCCATCAACGACGACAATATCCCCAGTTACAAAATCCGATGCAGGTGAAGCCAAGAATACGGCAACCCCCTTGATGTCGGTATCCGAACCAAACTTGCGCAGTGGCGTTCCCTCCAAAATGGCCTGGCCACCCTGGTCAAGCAAGCCCTTGGACATTTTTGTCGGGAAAAAGCCTGGTGCAATTGCGTTAACATAAATACCATGCTGGCCCCATTTCACCGCCAAATCCTTTGTGAAAGTGACCACGGCACCCTTGCTGGCGTTGTAGCCAATCGCATTCATGTACTTTGGATTCGACCCCTTCAACCCGGCAACAGAGGCAATGTTGATAATCTTGCCGGCCTTTTGCTCAATCATCACACGGCCAACCGCTTGTGACATTAAAAACGTCCCCGTAACGTTAACGTTCATCACCTTTTGCCAGGCCTCTAGCGGCATTTCTTCAGCAGGAGCTCCCCAGGAGGCTCCGCTGTTGTTGACTAGAATATCAATCCGCCCAAACTTCTCTATTGTCTTCTCTACCACATTCCGGACATCTTCCGGTTTGGCCACATCACATTTTAAGGCAAGGCTTTCGACGCCTAGTTTTTTCAATTCTTCACTTACTTCTTGGCAAGCCTCCAATTTACGTGAACAAACTACGACATGGGCGCCTGACTCGGCAAAGCCTTCGGCAATTTGTTGGCCCAAACCGCGGCCGCCGCCGGTTACAATCGCAACCTTCCCAGTCAAATCAAACAGTTGTTTAATATGCATCCTCTAATCCTCCTAAACGATCGTTAACGGTATTTTTTCAATTCGTATCTGGCAATCGCCCGCTTGTGGACTTCATCCGGACCATCGGCCAAACGGAGCGTGCGGATATTGGCCCAGCTTGCGGCAAGCGGTGTATCCTCACTGACGCCTGCGGCTCCAAACGCTTGAATGGCCCGGTCGATGATTTTTAACGCCATATTAGGGGCAACCACTTTAATCATGGCAATTTCGCCTTTTGCTTCCTTATTGCCAACGGTATCCATCATGTAGGCGGCCTTCAAAGTCAACAAACGCGCCTGTTCAATGTCAATTCTTGCTTCAGCAATCCATTCCTGAATAACGCCTTGCTCTGCCAATTTTTTTCCGAATGCCGACCGTTCCTGAACCCGCTTGCACAGCAGCTCAAGCGCCCGCTCGGCAGCACCGATCGTCCTCATGCAGTGGTGAATACGGCCTGGTCCTAGACGTCCCTGAGCAATCGCAAATCCCTTTCCTTCGTCCCAAAGCATGTTGGAAGCCGGAACCCGGACATCCTTATATTCAATCTCGGCATGACCGTGTGGAGCGTGGTCATAGCCAAATACCGGCAATATTCTTTTAATCGTTACCCCAGGGGCATCCAGCGGAACGAGAATCATCGATTGCTGTTCATATGTCGGAGCATCCGGGTCGTTTTTCCCCATCACAATCGCAATTTTACAGCGCGGATCTCCAGCCCCTGATGACCACCATTTCGTGCCATTGATGACATACTCATCGCCATCGCGGATAATGCTTGCTTGAATATTGGTAGCATCCGAGGAAGCAACATCCGGCTCAGTCATCGAGAAGCAGGAACGAATCTCACCATTAAGGAGCGGCTTCAGCCATTTTTCCTTATGCTCTTCCTTACCATAGCGAACAAGGACCTCCATATTCCCGGTATCCGGTGCTGCACAGTTAAATACTTCTGGAGCAATCGAGGACCGGCCCATGATTTCACAAAGCGGCGCATATTCCAGGTTCGTCAAACCGGCACCATACTCGCTTTCAGGCAAGAATAAATTCCACAACCCTGCCTGTTTGGCTTTTTCCTTTAATTCTTCCATAATCGGCGGAACCGATGAAAACGGATCATTTTTATCAATTTGGTCATGATAAACTTGTTCATTCGGATATACATACTCTTCCATAAAGTCAGTCAGCTTTTTTTGTAATTCCACTACCTTATCGGTATAACTAAAATTCATCCTATACCACTCCTCTTTGGGTTTAACATACTAACTAGTTAGTATGTGGATAACCCTATAATATTAGAAATTTTTCGAATATTCAACATCCATTTTTCGTCATTTTTTTCATAAAATATAGTAGAAACATATTTTATTTACTAGACTGCAAGCTTACCCATTAACCCCTAGCCAATAATCCTTGTCAAAGCTATAGCAGTGTACTATTATTTCAAAAAGTTTTATACATTTTCTGCCACGGCACAGTTTTGTTGTGACCAATACTATTTATCTGGCAATTTTATAAACTCCCGTTCCCTTGGCAATGAGCTGCTGCTGTTCATCGGTTATTTCCGCTTCCACTGTTGCCAGCTTATACCCCTGTTGAAGCACCTTTGCCCGAGCAAACAGGTTGCCGGTCACGGATGGGGCGAAATAGTGTACGTCCAAGTTCAATGCAGAAACGCTACAACGGTACAGGTTGCGCAAAACCACGGTCTGGACGGCGTCAAGCATAGAGGCATGGACACCGCCATGAAGCGTTTTATTTGTATTTAACAAGTCTTGTTTTAGCGGAAGCTTCAGCACAATTTCGCTGCCTTCCTCCTGGAAGAATTCAAATCCAATATGTTTAAAAAATGGATTATTTTCAAGCCTTTGCTGAAACTCTGATTGCAATTTTAACAATCCCCTCCCTCCTCTATGTCTTTTCTAGTTGTTGTCTTAAAGGTGCCGATTCCTTTTGCAACCAAGCCGCGATTCTGATCGTAAATCATCCCTTCTGCCGTGACATATTTTCCTTCTTCTTTTAAAATGTTTGTTTCAGCATGATAGGCTTCTTTTGGCAGAAGGTCTAAAAATGAACAATTCAGGTTAATGGTCGCCGCAAACGAGTTTGTTGCGAACGAGACGGTTGCACCCATCGTAATATCGAGCATCGTGGAAAATACGCCCGGATGAATCGTGCCATCCTCCTGGAGCAAGTGCTCCTGCAACGGCAATGCCAATTCAAATTTATCAGTGATGGTGCTGTTAAATCCCATGTACTCAAAAAAAGTCGATTTCGTTTCCGGCGTTCTCACAAGAAAATTCCTTTCTAGTTATCTATTGATTCAACCATGATTGCCATGCCCTGGCCTCCGCCGACACATAGCGTGGCAATTCCCCGCTTTTCCCCGCGGCGAATCATTTCGTAAATCAACGTTGTCATGATTTTTGCCCCAGTGGCACCAAGCGGATGCCCTAACGCAATCGCCCCGCCGTTTACATTGACACGGTCCGGATCCAGCTTCAGCTCGCGAATGACAGCGAGCGCTTGTGAAGCAAACGCCTCATTGAGTTCGATTAAACCAATGTCATCCAAAGACAGCCCAGTGCGTTGGAGCAGTTTTTTCACCGCCGGAACCGGTCCAATACCCATGATCTCTGGCGAAACGCCGACACTGGCCCAATCAACGATTCTTGCCAATGGCTTCAACCCTAATTTTTCAGCATGCTGTCCAGTTGTTAAAACCATGGCGCAGGCGCCGTCATTTCGGCCGCAAGCGTTCCCGGCGGTAACCGTTCCGTTCTCTTTAAAAACGGGTCTTAGTCTGGCCAACGCCTCCCTTGTCGTTTCGGGTCTTGGATGTTCATCCACAGCAAAGACAACGGAACCTTTCTTTCCTTTGATCTCGACTGGCACAATCTCATCTACAAAGCGCCCCTCACTGATTGCGGCTGCAGCACGGCGCTGGCTTTCTAATGCAAATGCATCCTGGTCTTCGCGGGAAATTGCAAACCGTTCAGCGACGTTTTCAGCGGTGATGCCCATGCCAAGTCCGCTGCCGTAAATCTCTTGCGGCTGCTGTCCAGCCTCGGTATTGGAATCGACCAGTTTGGGATTGTCGCCGCCAAAACGGGAGTTTCTCAAATAAATAGGGGCATTGCTCATGCTTTCTGTTCCGCCTGCGACGACGATCTCCGCTTGACCAAAAGCGATTTGCTGGGCGGCAGATGCGATCGCCTGCATTCCCGATGCACACAAGCGATTGATTGTAAACGCCGGAACACTTTCCGGGACCCCTGCCCTTAAAGCCGCTACCCTGGCGACATTAGAGGATTCAGTTGATTGCCTTACTTCTCCCAATACCACTTCATCTACTTGTTCAGGGGTAATTCCAGCTCGGTTAATTGCCTCTTTAATAGCTACTGCGCCTAATTGGCCGGAATTAACGCTCTTTAAAGCTCCGCCATATCTTCCAACAGGTGTACGGACTGCACTTAAAATGACAATATCGTTTCCCATGTAACCCCTCCTTTTTAGCTATATTCTTTTTCCAGCTGGGCAGCAATGATGTTCTTCTGAATCTCGGAGGTACCCTCATAAATTCTCGTAATCCTGGCATCACGATAGAAACGCTCAATCGGATAATCGGCAATATAGCCAATTCCCCCGTGGACCTGCACGGCTTTATCAGCAACCCGGTTATAAACCTCAGAGCCGTAAAGCTTCAGCATCGCCGCTTCCTTGATCACTTTCATGCCTTGGTCAACCATCCAGGCGACACGATAAGTAAATGAACGTAGTGCTTCAATTTCCACGGCCATTTCCGCCAGCATATGGCTGACTGCCTGGTTTTTGATAATCGGCTTGCCAAACTGGATTCGTTCCATCGCATACCTTGTTGACATATCAAGCAGCTTCTGGCAGGACCCCAGATTACGAGACGCCAAGCCTGCCCGGCCATTGGCCAAAATTTTTAACGCATTGACATAGCCCTGGCCTTCTGTCCCGAGGACATTTTCTACAGGAACCTCGCAATCTTCAAAAATCAATTCTGCCGAATGCGAACCGCGTAGGCCCATCTTTTTCTCAATTGCCCCCACCTTGAAGCCGGGAAAATCTTTTTCAACAATGAACGAAGTGATCCCTTTGGCCCCTTTTTCAGGGTCCGTGACCGCCATGACGGTAAACACACTTGCCTCGGTGGCATTGGTAATGTAGTGCTTCAGACCGTTTAGGATATACTTGTCGCCTTTTCTGACCGCAGTCGTTTTTAAATTGGCGGCATTGGATCCCGCTTCAGGCTCGGTCAAGGCAAAGGCGCCAATTTTCTCTCCGCTTGCCATCTCTGGCAGGTACTTTCTTTTTTGTTGTTCATTCCCCATTTCAACAATTCCAACGCTGCCGATTCCAGTGTGGGCGCCGATCAGCGTCGTGTAGCCATTATGGGTTTGGCCGATTTCCTCATACAGCGCACATTTTCCGACCATGCCAATCCCAAGCCCGCCATATTCTTCAGGAATGCTTAACCCGAACAGGCCCATTTCCTTCGACAGATTAATAACTCGTTGTGGGATTTGGTTGTCTTCTTCAATTTGTATCGCCACAGCTTCGACTTCTGTTTGGATAAATTCTCTTACATTCTTTTTTAAAAAAAGAATATCTTCATCTAATTCGAAGTTCATTACTGGATTCCCCCAATTATGCCTTTGTCTTATTCGTTGCTTCTTCCACCAATATCCGCTTTAATAGTTTTCCGACTGAATTCCTTGGCAGCGTATCACGAACCTCAAATTTCTTTGGTACTTTGTATCGGGTCAAATGCCGGTAGCAGTGCTCCCGCAAATCGTCAAAATCAATACTGATGCCCGGTTTGGGAACGATATAAGCAGTAACTATTTCTCCGATTTCCTTATCGGGGATTCCGACAACTGCGGCCTCCAGTACAGCCGAATGTTCATATAAAACACCCTCCACCTCTTGGGGATAGACATTAAAACCGCCAACAAGAATCATTTCCTTTTTCCGGCCGACAATATAGAAATACCCTTCCTCGTCCATCGTTGCGAGATCACCGGTATAGAACCAGCCATCACGAAGGGCATTCTGCGTCTCTTCCGGCTTATTCCAATAGCCAAGCATCACCTGCGGACCTTTGAGCAGTAATTCCCCGACCGCTCTTTCCGGTACATCCTCGCCATTATCATCGACAATTCGGCAATCGGTTTGTGGGAGCGGAATCCCGATGCTGCCAATTTTTGACACGCCATCAGGCGGGTTACGGTGGGTCGTGGGCGAGGTTTCTGACAGACCGTAGCCTTCACCGACAGTGACACCGGTTAAATGCTCGAACTTCTTCATAATCTCGATCGGCAGGGGGGCCGAGCCGCTTGTGCACATTTTAAAACAAGTTAAATCGTAGCTTTCAATGTCCGGATAATGGGCGAAAGCGTGATACATTTTTGGGACACCCGGGAAGAGAGTCGGCCGATATGTTTCAATCTGCTTTAGGATCTTTTCCACCTCAAACTTGTTGACCAACAGATTCGCAGCCCCAATGTAAATACTGAGATTCATGCCGCTTGTCATCCCGTAAACATGGTAAAGCGGGGTGGCAGTTAGAATGGTTTCTGCACCTGTTAGCATGCGTTCTCCGTAAAGCGCCTTGCTTTGTATGACATTGGCGATTAAATTATAGTGGGTAAGCATTGCACCTTTCTTTTTCCCGGTTGTGCCGCCGGTATATTGAATGACTGCAATATCCCTCTGCGCCTCAATCGGGCAGTTTTGAGCCAAAGGAACGCTTCTTTCGATTAATTCCGGCAAACCTGGATATCCGGTTCCATTAGCCGTTACAAATATTTCTTTAAAAGAGTAATCCTCGACTTGGGCCACTTTTTCAAGACATTCAGGCTCTGTGACCAAATAGGTCACCGTAGCATCATTGAAAATTTCCAGCAGCTCTCTCACGGTATAGTGCGGGTTGATTTGTACAATCATCAGGCCAAGCTTCAAGGACGCGTAATAGGAGACGACATATAGCGGGTGATTGGACACCATTAAGCCAAGGCGCTCTCCTTTTGCCGCACCTAGCTGCTTCCATGCTCCCGCAAGCCTGTCGACCATGTTTTTCAGCTGTAAGTAGTTGATTTTTTCATTTTCAAAAATAATCGCAGTGTGTTCAGGATATTTTTTTGCGGCAACATCCAAAAGGGAATATAAGTTTTTTTCCGGGATTTCAAAATCAAGATTGATTGACGGTGGATAATGCCCGAGCCAAGGGCGGTCTTGTCGTATTTGCAAACTTATCACCTCTCCATTACCTTGTTTGATAGTTTAATAGATGATAGACGGTTTCAAGGACAGGTGTTTCAACTTTTAACGCGTTACCCTTTTTCACGATGTACCCGCATATAGATTCCAGTTCAAGCGGTTTGCTTTTCTGCTTATCCTGCAGCATTGAGGTGTGATGATCCTTTGCCATTTTCCCTTGTGCCATGATGGTTTCATCGTAATCATCATCAAGCTCAATTCCGGCTGCATTAGCGACTGCTATCGCTTCCTGGCAAATTTCCACTGCTGTCCTTTTCAAACCTTCATCCTCGTAGATCGCGCCCACCTTCACTTCCATCAAGGCCGTTAATGGATTAAACGTGACATTCCAGATCAGCTTTTTCCATTTGATTTTTAAGATATCACGGGTTGGAAAGGCCTCGATTTCGGCAGCATTTAACAATTCGGCAATCTCCGCAGCTTTAGTGGTCATACTGCTGTCGAGAGCTCCAATCACAAGCTTTGGCGGATAGCCGATTTGCTTAACGACACCAGCGGCCGTGATGTGGGCAGAAATATAAGCAGCCGCTGATAACACGCGGTCTTTTCCAAACACTTCAGCAAGAATCTCTTCATTATCAACGCCATTTTGCAGGGTCAAGACCAAGCACGTTTCCTTTAAAAATGGATGCAGATTGGCTGCGACTTCTGCAGTTGCGGTTGCCTTGACGGCAAATATCAGCAGGTCAACATCAGAAAAGTCCTGATATCGGTCTGTGAATTGTTCGGTTACGGTGAAGGAATCCTCGCCTGCCTCGATTGTTAATCCTTTTTCCTGCATACGGCGCAAATTGGTTCCCCTTGCAAAAAAAATCACTTCATTGCCGGCTCTTTTTAAAAAGCCGCCGTAATATCCGCCGACCGCGCCAGTTCCGGCTACACCTATTTTCATGTTGCGTTCCTCCAGGTAATATGTAGTTGGTCCGAAAAACTTACTTACAGCCTTTCGGACCAATATTTTAATCCAATAGATCTGGCTGTTCCTTAACGATCCGGTTCCACAATGGCTGGAATTGGAACCAGCCGGCGTCGGAGGTTCCGACTGTGTAATAGGTGGCCTTGGCATCTTCGTCACCGATGATGACCGGCTTACCCACCCCTTCCGCCACCAATTGGGCCTGGCAAGAACGCTCCATTGTAATGAACCACCAAGCCGCCTCATCGACAGATTTGCCGACGGTCAACAAGCCATGGTTCCTTAGAATGCAAGCTTTATTGTCTGCTAAGGCCTCGCCGATGCGCCGGCCTTCCTCAATATCCTTGACCACGCCGTTAAAGTCATCGTAAAGGGAATGGTCCTGATAAAATGCGCAGGCATCCTGGGTGATTGGGTCGAGCAGGCGGCCAAGTGACGACCATGTTTTCCCGTAAACCGAATGTGCATGGGCAGCGGCAATAATATCCGGACGGGCCTGATGGACTTGCGAGTGAATCGCAAATGCTGCTCGGTTGACAGGATAATTCCCTTCCACGACTACCCCGTCATGGTTACATAAAATTAAATCCGAGGCTTTGATTAAGCTAAAATGCATACCGAAGGGATTTACCCAGAAATGGTCCTTATGTTCCGGGTCGCGGGCCGTGATATGTCCAGCAACACCTTCATCAAAGCCAAATTTGGAAAACAGGCGGAACGCAGCAGCGAGCTTTTGTTTTAAATGCAGCCGTTCCTCTTCAACAGACGCAAAAACAGGCGGCTTATAACTCAATTTCATTTTGACCGTCATACCATCATCCCCTAGATTCAGGTTATAGTAAGAAACCCAGCATTAAGAGGGAGGTCCTTCTATCGTGCCGGGTTTTGCCTTGCGAATTCAGCTGTCAGTCATGTTAGTAAAGTTGGTACACTACCTCGCCTTTTAAAACATCCTTCTCATTTTGGTTCACGGCGCGGACATCAAAGCGGAGGTCATTTCCTTGTTTTTCGATCAATGTGGCCTTAAGGGTAACGACATCATTTAAAAAGACCATTCCTCTAAAACGGATTGTATAATCTTTAACGAAGCCTTCCTCATAATACTCGGTGAACAACTTGGCAAGATTCCCCATTGTCCACATGCCATGGGCAATGATTCCTGGCAGGCCGGCCTTGGCTGCTTCCTCATCAATGGTATGAATCGGATTAAAGTCGCCCGACGCACCGGCATATTTGATTAGGTCCAGTCTGGAAACTGGCGCTAACTGAATTTCCTGAACCGATTCGCCTGTCTGTAATACTGCAAGAGAACTCATTTTGTTAACACCTTCCTTACCGCTTCAGAAATCACGACTGTTGAACTGGAGGTGAAGATCGTGTTTCCTTCACCATCAACACCGACATTTTCAACGACCAAAAAGCCCATTTCTCCGAAATTCCCTTTTTTCTCAAAATAATTTTTCACTTGGGAATAGCAATAAACCTCCTCGCCAACATACAGCGGACGAACATAGTGGAAGGACTGCTCCCCATGAATCAAGCCCTTGTTCGGCAGATGCAAGCCTTCAATCACACCGTAATCGAACACCCTTGGGAACGTTGGTGGGGCGATATTCTTTCCATAGCGGGAAAGCCGTCCGGTATCTTCGTCAAAATAAATCGGATGAAGGTCGCCGATGGCTTCGGCAAATTTCTTGACCGCACCGCGTTCCACCACGTTTTTTACTTTTTCAGATTGCTTGCCAATTTGATCTTTGAACAATTTGATTCACCTCCTAATTATTAACACTTAGGTCCGCCGGCAACATAAATAACTTGGCCATTAACGAACGAAGACTTTTCATCGGCAAAGAATGCGACAGCGTTGGCAATATCAGCTGGCTTGCCGCTTCTGCCAACCGGAATGCTCGCGACACTTGCTTGAATCATCTGTTCAAAAGAAACCCCGATTCGCTCTGCGGTGGCCTTGGTCATATCCGTTTCGATAAATCCAGGAGCCACTGAGTTTGCGGTGATGCCGTAACGGCCCAATTCAATAGCAAGCGTTTTTGTAAAGCCCTGCAAGCCTGCTTTTGCGGCTGCATAGTTGGCTTGGCCGCGATTGCCAAGTGCCGAGGTGGAGGATATATTGATGATCCGGCCATACTTTTGCTCAACCATATATTTTTGGGCTGCACGGGCGGCATTAAAGGAACCTTTTAAATGCACATCCATGACTGTCTGCCAATCGGCATCTGTCATTTTGAACAATAAATTATCACGGATCACTCCGGCATTATTGACAAGAATATCAATCCGGCCAAAGGCATCATGAGCCTCTTTTACGGCAGCCTCTACTTGCTCAGGGTCAACAACATTGGCGACCTTTGCGTACACTTCATAGCCTTTTTCTTTTAATTCACTTGCGGTTTCGCTTAATGCCTCTTCATTTAAGTCAATCAGCGCAACCTTTGCCCCTTCTTCCGCAAAAAGCTCGACGATGCCTTTGCCGATTCCGCGGCTTCCCCCGGTAACAAATGCCACTCTTCCTTCAAATCTTCCTGCCATCCCTGTATTCCTCCTCAAAAATATTATCAAGTAGTTATATTAGATAACGCTTTCAAAATAACCTTTAAATATATTGACCTATTTTCACATGACCTTTGATCAGGTTACGAGAAATGATCATTCTTTGAATTTCATCTGTACCATCGTAAATTCTCCAAAGCCGTGCTTCACGGTACCAGCGCTCAATCGGCAATTCTCGTGTATAGCCCATTCCGCCATGAATTTGCAGTACCTTGTCAACAACACGATTCCCCATGTTTGCCCCGTACAATTTAGCCATTGAAGCCAAGTGACGGTTATCTTCGCCTTGGTCTAACGTCCAAGCAGCGTTTAGTACAAGCCATCTGGCTGCTTCAATGTCCACGGCACTATCGGCAATCATCCATTGAATCGCCTGGCGCTCAGCAATAGGTTTTCCGAACGTCACTCGCTCTTTGGCGTAATCAATCGCCATTTGCAGAAGGCGTTCTGCCGTACCAACAGCTCTTGCTCCGACAATCCATCTAGCAAAGCCAATCCATTCAAGGCCAAGATTATAGCCTTTGTGCAATTCACCGAGAATATTTTCCTCAGGGACGCGTACATTATCAAATACCAAGCCGGCTGGCCCCCATTCGCCCATCGTATGTATATACTCTGATTTCCAGCCCATATCACGGTCAACGATGAAACAGGTTACCCCTTCGCGGCCTTTTGTTTTTTGATGCATTTCTTTGTCAGTAATGGCAATTGCCATGACGAAATCGGCTTCATTTCCACCTGTAATGAAGGTTTTTTCGCCGTTTAATACCCATTCATTTCCATCCTTCACGGCAGTCATCTTAATGTTTTGTGTATCGGAACCGGCACCTGGTTCAGTCATCGCAAAACAGGATTTCTTTTCGCCATTGATGGTTGGAATGAGGTATTTTTTCTTCTGTTCTTCATTGCCATAATAAAGGATATTGTCCGCTGAACCGCCGAAGGTAAACGGAACAAACGTTTTAGATACTTCCATATAAACGAGTGCCATCATCATCTGGCCAAGATCGGTGCCACCGTACTCTTCCGGCGTATTGATCCCCCAGAAACCTGCTTCCTTTGCCTTTAACTGGAGTTCTTTTAATTTTCCGGCAGGCAGGCTAGGCTTTCCTTCCCGCTCATTTCTTAACACATCATTTTCGAGCGGCATTAGCTCTTTTTCAACAAACTTTCTAATTGTCTGCTGCACCATTTTTTGTTCATCCGTTAGACGCAAATGCATTTCATTCACTCCCTCATTTTTTCTGGTAATCTAGTATTTTGCTGCTATTAATAATATGTTAGATTTTCCAAAACATACCTACCGGTTGGTATGTAATTTTATTCTATTTGGAAATTTCAGAAAATACAAGTTAAATTTGATAAAAAAATAAATTTTTCCATGTTGACTATTTTTCAGCCTCATGACAAATGATAATTGTGATATTCCTAAACGAATATCCGTTTCAAAATCCTAGGATGAGGTGATTTGATGAGCTACAGAGATGGAATTGACGCACAATCTGAAAAGTTCCTCCATACTTGGACAAGGCCGAAACACCTGAAATCACAGTTAAACGGCCAAACTCGGGGCACTCAAACCTATATCATCTTAAGGAGCAATGCCAAGGCCCACCGCTGGTAGGGTGATTGGCGGAAGAAACGTAAACCGGAGGCAGGTTCCCTGCTTTCACACCGAAAAACCTTTTCTCGGGGACATTATACCGGGAAAAGGTTTTTCCCTATTACGAAAGCTTATATTGATTTAGTCCAATTCAAGGTTTACTATAAATTTATTATCCCTTGGGAGTGAAAACATTATGTTCGAAGAATATATAATAAGAGATGCCGGTTTAAGTGATTTGCCGGCAATCGTTGAAATATACAATACAACCATTTCCGGGAGAATGGTTACGGCCGATACGGAACCGGTCAGCGTAGAGAGCAGGCTGAGCTGGTTTCATGACCATACTCCTGGTTTTCGGCCGTTATGGGTAGTCCAAGACCAAGGGAAAATCTGCGCATGGCTTAGTTTTCAATCGTTTTATGGACGGCCGGCCTATAATGCAACCGCTGAAATCAGCATTTATATTCATCCTGACTACCGCGGCAAAAAACTGGGGAAATATCTGATCCAAAAAGCAATCGATGCCTCCGGGAATCTGAAAATCAAAACATTGCTCGGATTTATTTTTGCGCATAACGAACCAAGCATCAACCTTTTTACTAGCTTTGGCTTTGAAAAATGGGCTCATCTTCCACGTGTGGCCGAATTGGATAATATTGAAAGGGACCTCGTGATTCTCGGAAAAAGAATATACTAATTCCCAAAAATATTATTCCTTAATAAACTATTGTCTAGTAATATATTATAGAAGGAAACTATCTAAATTGAATGATCTTCCTTGAAGAAAAGGAGTACGGAATGAGAAAAAAAAGGCTGGTTATTCTATACTTTATTACTAGTTTAATTTGGATCTTCACGTCAAATTATTTGATTCATCACTTTGTCCCATCCGGCCTCGTTTGGCAGCTGGAGAGGATGAAAGAAGTATTTTATGTTGTTGTTACAGGTGGATTTCTTTATTTCTTTATGAACAAGAGCAAGGAATTAAATGAATCAAAACAGGATCAAGAGCGACTTTCTACCTTAATCAATTCAATGGTTGATTTTGTCAACTTCAAAGATGGAGAAGGCAGATGGATTGAAGCAAATGAATTTGGGTTAAAATTGTTTCAGCTTGAACATATCGATTATCGCGGGAAAAAGGATTCAGAATTGGCACAGTATACAAATTTTTATGGTGAAGCCTTAATAAACTGTGAAGTAACCGATGAAGAGGCATGGAGAAATAAAAAAATTACCCGAGTTGAAGAGGTTCTGCCTGTTCACGATGGGTCAACAAAAATTTTCGATACCATAAAGGTCCCGCTGTTTAATCCGGATGGTACAAGACAGGGGCTCGTCGTTATCGGACGGGATATCACGGAAAAAAGGGACATGGTGCAACAACTGGAGGAACGGGAAGAACGGCTGCGCAGGACGGAAAAACTGTCGGTTGTCGGAGAACTGGCTGCGAGTGTGGCTCATGAAATTCGTAATCCGCTCACCTCTTTAAAGGGTTTTGTGCAGCTAATGCAAGTTGAAGACCCCAAACACCAAATGTACTATCAAATTATGCACGATGAGTTAAATCGCATAAATTTCATTGTTGGGGAGCTGTTATTGCTGGCAAAACCGCAGCTGGTGAAATTTACAACTGTTGAACTAAAAAAAATATTACATGATGTTATTTCCTTATTATCGACAGAAGCAAGCTTGTATAATGTACGAATAGAATCACATTTTCCTGACGAAAATTTTCCTATTGAATGTGAACCGAACCAACTAAAGCAATTATTTATCAATATCATTAAAAATGCAATCGAAGCATCCATTAATGGCGGTATGGTTTCCATTGTCTTGGACAGGAACGAAGACGATCAAGTCTCCATTTTGATTAAAGACAATGGCTGCGGCATTTCCGATGAAAGGTTAAAGAAAATCGGAGAACCGTTTTATTCTTCCAAGGAAAAAGGCACTGGTTTGGGATTGACGGTCAGCTTTAAAATTGTTCAATCCCATAAGGGAACGATCAAGTTTAACAGTCAAAAAAATCAAGGGACATCCGTTTCCATCAGCCTGCCGCTGACACAAGAAATTCCAATAGACAACGATCACAAAACTGCCTAAAGTATAATACCTTTAGGCAGTTTTTTTATGCATCTGCCCCATCAGCCGTTTGCGATACATCTGCCAGGGACTGCTTTTGACTTATCTTCTTTCTTAAATAGGCAATCACCAGCAAAAGAACAGGGATCATAATCTGTAACGGCCAGTGCAAAAAAATGGGCACCACATCAAGCCCTTCTTTAATATGCTCCATATAGTTTTGGGCCATGAACATTGCCGCCAATAACACAATGGTCCCAATAGGAAGGGTTAATTTACGATAATCCTTAAAATGAAACAAATCTGCTGTCCCAATCACAGCTGCATAATAAAAGATGGCAACTTTAATAAAACCGGCAATCATTAAGTAGAGCATAAACAATACATCAAGGCGTTCAATAAATTGGGCCAGCTGTATTTTGCTAACCGTGGCGAGCAATGGGTAAGGAGCGCGGACAAATAAATCGACCCCAAGAGTGGCAACATTTATAACAGAGGCAATAGTAATATTAATGCCACTCAACACCATGCCTGATATGCACATCACCCTTGCTTTCTCTGGTTTGTTTAAATAAGGCAGCAACATGGTGAAAACAATCATCTCGCCGAACGGAAAATTGAGCGTTTCACGCAATGTGGTTTTGATAATGGGCATCCAGCCGTTTTCCACCATCGGTTTTAAATTCTCCAGATGGATCAGGCCTGAAAAAATGATCAGAAAAAAGCCGGCAATGGCCATTAAATATACCACAATAAAAAATATTTCCCCTACCCTGGCAATCACCTCAAATCCCTTTTGTATTGCATAGGAAATGGTAATCATTAAAATGGTAATCAAAAAAATCAACGGTGTGTTGGTATAGATGGTAGCGGTTAATAACTCGCCAAAATCCCTCAGGACACGACCCGCAATATAAATAAAATACACGATATACAATAGTGCCAGCATTCGTCCCATCCATTTACCAACGATCTTCTGGACATAACTGGTCAGCGGGAGGTCAGGGTAAAACACAAATAAACGGTGATAGACGAGAAATAACGTGATCCCGCCGACCATCCCTAGTAAAATGGCTATCCATGCATCTTGTTTTGCACTGCTAGCCAACCCGACGAGGATGGCACTGCCCATTTCAAACAGGACCACAACGACAAACAATTGTTTAGCGCTGATTTTTGCTTTTTCCATGACCATCCCCCACTTGTTATTTGTCCAAATTCATAAAGAATGGATTATTTCGAAGTCCAGTCTCTCTGAAATAGGTGCTGACGTTTATTTCAAAATCCATTTCCGCAAAGTGGCTATTCCAATCTTTCTTCATTTTTTTCCAATTTTCAGGGTTGTTTCGATGCAGTCTTTCACCGATCCCGAATATATCAGCCTTTAGTTTCTGAGCTTCCCGAATCGACGATTCAATGCTTTGCTTGATTTGTTTGGCGACCGCTTTCTCGAGCACTTCCGTGTTAAGTGGGTCGGTAATGTCAAAATTGGTATTAATTTCACTAAGCTTAAAGATGGTTTTTACGTTAACAGTTGCAACAGGCTTGCCATTCTTTAGTGATACCGAAATGGATGTATCCGCTAAATAGGGTGCAACACTTACAGCATCTTTCTTTCCATTCAAGCTGAAATCGACATACGTACCTATCATTTTATTCAACATCCAAAGCGCACCACGAGCTTTTTCATTATTCAGCCAGCCTGCCAATTTTCCATTTTTAATTACCGCCAGCCCATCTGCGGTTACCATGGTTGGAGGTCTGGTTTTATTAATATTTTCCTGGGATATCCCTTTATTTGCCTCCCCTTGAATGAAAAAACCGCTGATCACAGGTTCTTTCCCTGGGCTGACAATCCCCGAAAGGACGTCATCGATGTTTATTTTAAAGTTTTCGCCTAGTCTTTGCTGTGTGGCTTCGAGTGTTTTCGTAAATTTAAGGACAGGAAGCTTATCCAAATTTGTAAGGACTGAATTCATTTCCTCCGCTCTGGCATTCTTCGCTATAACCATGTTAGTAGTTGTCCGTAGTTCGGGGTCCCGATCTAAGGCATCCATGATATCCAGTATCCCTTCTTTGGCAAGCTCTTCGCCAATGATCAGGATATTCGTATGCGCAAAGTAAAGGACTCGAGGAATCATTTTTTTAGCCCTTCTGCTGGCTTCCGTCAAGGTATTTCCTGAACTTTTATAGACAACAACAGGAGGCCCTTTACCCCCACCCGAACTTTGGGCGGAACCAACATTGGATGGGACCACGACTTGAAACGTAACATCATACTTGTCTCCGTTTTTTCCTTTATCGATTCCTATCGCCAGCACAAAGGCCAATTCTGTCAATTCCATCTGATTCCAGCAGCCTGCTAGCACAGGAGTGATCATTAAAGTGAGCAGTGCCGCTGCAATCCTTTTTTTCATGATGAATCCCCCTTTGGCGGTTCAGGCTTCTGGTTCGTCCCGGTTCTTAACCGGTTGTCTTTGCTCATAAACTTCGGCCGTTTCTTCATTGCCCATACAGGAAAGCGAATAAATACATCCTGCTGACCATCCCAATTGAATGGAGCTAATGGCATCATGTATGGGACACCAAATGACCGCAAAGAACACAAATGGATCGTTAGTATCATTAAGCCGATCATAATTCCGAAAAAGCCGATAAAGGCTGACAAAATCATCAGGGCAAAGCGAAGCAGTCTGGCCGATATGGCCATGGCAAAAACCGGGGTTGAAAAATTGGCTATCGCGGTAATCGATACGACAATGACCATGACAGGGGAAACAATGCTCGCCTCAACAGCTGCCTGTCCAATGACTAATGCACCTACAATCGAAACCGCTTGTCCAACAGCTCTCGGGAGACGAAGACCGGCTTCCCGCAATATTTCAAAGACGATCTCCATCATCAACGCCTCAACAAATGCCGGAAAAGGCACATTTTCCCTTTGCGCAGCAATGGCGATTGCAAGGGTAGTCGGAATCATCTCCTGGTGAAAGGTAGTGGCTGCAATGTATAGGGATGGTCCAATCAATGCAATCAAAAAAGCCAAAATCCTTAATAACCTGATGCTTGTAGAAAGGTCAAACCGGGAATAATAATCATCAGGTGCCTGAAAAAATTGAACAAATATGGCCGGCACACTCAAAACAAACGGGCTCCCGTCCACAACGATTGCTACCCGCCCCTCGAGAAGTTGAGAAGAAATGACATCCGGTCTTTCAGAATGAAAGGTTGTCGGAAACGACGTCCACGTTTGATCTTCAATTAATTGTTCCAAATAGCCTGAATCCATAATGGAATCGATCTTAATCCGAGTGATCCGTTCTCTGACCTCTTTGACAATTTTATCGTTGGCGATGCCCTTAATATAAAGAATAGCCACATCTGTCCCGGTTACGGTGCCAATCTTCATCGGTTCAACCTGTAAGTTAGGACTTTTAATCCGCCTCCGGATTAAAGCGGTATTAGTCCTTAACGTCTCTGTAAAGGAATCTTTTGGGCCGCGAATGGATAACTGCTGGGTCGGCTCTGAAATCGCGCGTTTGTCACCGCCCCTTGTCTCACAACTAATCGCTTTATTATACCCATTTAAAAATATCACCGTACACCCAGATAACAATGAATCATAAAGGTCATTCCAATTTTTGATAGTTTTTACAGAACCAAAGGCTACGGTATTGTCCAACAAAAATTGAAATAAATCAAAATCCGGATTGTCATCAGGTAATTCCGCACTCATGATAGATTCAATCAGAAAATCACTAATCCCCTTCCCATCAACTAGTCCGTCAATAAAGACAAGGGCCCCGGGGTATGGACCGATTTTCAGTTCCCTAATGATCAAATCGGAACTATTTCCCATTTCTTCTTTGATTCTGCTGATATTATCCTTATAATCCCGACAAATCACCAATTCTTTTGGTGCAGACGGATCCAGCTTTTGGCGAAGATTATCATTTTGTTTTGATTTTTGTTTTTTATTAAATAAGTTGGATAGTTTCGCCACACAAATTCAGCCCCGTTTATTCACTTGCTTTAATTATGGTTATGTTATCCAAAAAGACTTGTTTTATCCATGGAACTGGATATGTCGATTAACCAGGGGACTGCATAATAAAGGAAGGAAATGAAACAATATAGAAAAGTGGATTAAAAGGGTGGAAGCAGTGAAAACAATACTAGTTTTTTTTATATTAACTTCAGCCACATTATCACTCATCATTTTGATGGATTTAGCACTGCGTTTTCCACTATCAGATCTCCTATGGAAAGAACTAAAACCTTTTAAAGTAACAGAGGTAACGAACTATGTCATTTTAGGAGTGGTTATTAGTTATTATGTGATTAAGTCTGTGATTAAATTTGTTCAAAGAATGAGGAAAAAAGCAAATGAAAACTCGCCGTCGTAGATGAAGGCGAGTCTTGTTTTTACAGCCGTATATCTTCCTCGTTCTTCGATTTCCAAGTTCTAATCCAGCGCATAATTCTCTCACGCAATTTACTGTCCGTACGCACCTTTTTACCAAATAGATAACGATTCAAGATATAATAGATTACTTCCTCAAACACAACTAATATCACAAAAAATGCCGCAATCCAGTACCACATTTTATAAAACCTCTTTTCCAAAAGGATATTTCATCCTATTCTAAAAATTGGTGAGGAATTCCGACATTCTGCTGCTCTATAATTTTATTTTATCAAACTTCTTAGTATCGAACATGTGAAAAGCCAGTTCCTGTTGGAACTGACTTTATAAGTCTAATTCGGTTCTTTGTATTGCAATGCCCGTCGGCTATCACCATATCCTCGGGTCGTAGGATCCTGAACAATTCCGAGCATTGACAACAGGACAAAGACTGCATTGGCAAGGGTAATCACCCAATCCTCTAACGCTTCCGAAATTTGAAAGTCAGTTATTCCTAAAGAATTCAACCCGGCCAAGACAATTTGCGCAACGATAAACATCTGCGAAATAAAGGCAATCACCCAGTTACGGTTACGAAAGCGAACCTTCCAGTTGATCAATCGTCCCATCCCCTTCCTAAAATGCTAATCTACCTTTCTATTAACATATGCTTGTAAGGGAAATGGTTGTCCACGATTATCATGGGTTCTCAAATTTTACTTTTCCCAATAATCCGTAAATGGTCACAAAAAGGCTTTTGTTGGTCTTTTTTGATAAGAATCTTTATAATATAAAAAACAAAAATCCTTTAAAGGTTAGGAGATCACTATGGACAAGCTGCGCCCATTTTGGGAAATGATCGTCCGTTTCTGGAAAAGAAGACATCTTACACAAATTCTGTTATTAATGGGATTGGTCGTTGTGTTATCAACGATTTCATACTTTGGCTGGCTCGCCTCAAGGGCAAATGTTCAATCACTGAAGGAAGGCTTAAGCCAGCCTACCATCATTTATGATCATACTGAAAAGGTAGCGACGAATGTTGCCACCAATCGAACAAAGGGCGTCAAAATTGAAGAGCTGCCAAAACATGTACCTAATGCTGTCGTCGCTATTGAAGATGAGCGGTTTTATGAGCATAATGGCTTTGATATCAAAGGGATTGCCCGTGCCTTCTTCAGCAATTTATTTGCTGGCCGGATTACAGGCGGCGGAAGTACATTGACACAGCAACTCACCAAAAACGCTTTATTATCACCCGAACAAACCTATAAGCGAAAAGCGGAAGAATTATTTTTAGCTGTTAAAATTGAAAAAGTATATAAAAAAGATGAAATTCTGCAAATGTATCTGAATCAGGTTTTCTTCGGAAACAGTGCCTGGGGCATTGGGAACGCCTCAAAAAAATATTTTAATAAAGATATTAAAGATGTTTCCATTAGTGAGGCTGCGATGCTGGCTGGTCTGTTGCAGTCGCCGAATTATTACAATCCTTACCGACATTACGATAAAGCGATCGAGCGCAGGAATGTCGTACTCGGGAAAATGAAGGAACTCGGGATGATTTCCAAGGAGGAATACGCACAGGCAAAAAAAGAAAAAATCCGGCTGTATGATGGTGGCGGTTCCTTCGTGGAACGAATCTACCCTTATTATGTCGATGCCGTACTGAATGAAGCCATCTCCAGGTACGGGCTGACTCAGGAGGAAATATTAACAAGGGGTTACCGTATTTATACCGAACTTGACCAAAACCTCCAAACAGGACTGGAGAAAGTTTATGCCAATAAATCATTATTCCCAAGGGGCAAAGGCGAAAAGATTGTTCAAAGCGGCTCAGTATTATTGGACCCTGCTTCAGGCGGTGTCCGAGCCCTTGTTGGCGGCCGCGGCGAGCAGGTATTCCGGGGTTTTAACCGGGCGACACAACTGAGAGCTCAGCCTGGTTCAACGATTAAGCCGTTAGCCGTCTATACCCCTGCACTTGAGGAAGGGTACACTTATGATTCAGAACTTGTCGATGAACCTGTTTCATTTGGAAACTATAAACCGGAAAATTTCTCAAAAACCTTCCAAGGTCGAGTACCACTGTATAAGGCCTTGGAGGATTCATTAAATGTTCCGGCGGTTTGGCTGTTGGATCAGATTGGCTTGAACAAAGGACTGGATTCGTTAAAACGCTTTGGGATTCCTTTGGAAAAAGGGGATGAACACCTTGCCATAGCACTAGGGGGCATGAGCAAAGGGGTCTCACCGCTGCAAATGGCCAATGCGTTTTCCGCCTTTCCAAATGGCGGCAAACGGCAGGACAGTCATTTGATTACAAAAATTGTCGGTCCGACTGGAAATATCATTGCCGAGCACGAAGCGAAAACGACTAAAGTAACGTCGGAGAAGGTTGCGGACGAGATTACTTCCATGTTACTAAACGTAGTAGAAACAGGTACGGGGCAAAAAGCTCATATTCCAGGGGTTCAGCTTGCAGGAAAAACGGGCTCCACCCAGCTTCCCTTTAATGATGTTAACGGCACTAAAGATCAATGGATGGTCGGTTATACCCCTAATCTTGTCGGAGCCATCTGGCTGGGCTATGACCAAACCGATCGTGAGCACTATCTTCCAAGCTCAAGCTCCTCGAATGTCGTGCCGATTTTTAAAGAAATCATGCGGTCATCGGTGCAATATCTGCCAGAAGCATCCTTTGCTGTCGTATCTGTGAATGCCCGTCTTGCGGGCGAAGCCAACCCGGGCAGGGGAATCCAGGACCAGGCGAAGGAAATAGGAAAAGAACTGAACGAAAATGCCAAGAAGATTGGGGAAACCATTAAAGAGCGTGCACCTGAGTGGAAAGAGAAGCTGAATAAAGTAATCTATAACATTGGTGAGTCAGTGGATTCGGTTATTGAAAGACTGCGGAACCTGAAAGAATGAGGCTGTCATGCGACAGCCTCATTCCAATAATCCATATTTCCGTTTAAACCTTGTTAAAATTTTTATCCAAATATCACCGAACAATAGCAAGAAGACGACATTGGAGACGGCATGCATCGTATCAAACAGGGTGCTGGCGCCAATATATACTAGGAATGCTTTAAGGTCTATTGGACCTCCCGACTGGACAAACCCAAGAAATCCCCAAATATTCATGATCCACCCGAATAGGAAGCCCCAAACGATTCCAAATCCGAGCCGGCCTAGCTTTGTGTTCATGATTGGCGTATTTTTCATAGCACCTGCGGTCATCCCAACCAGTCCCCATGAAACCATTTGCCACGGTGTCCAAGGGCCTTGGCCCATAATCATGTTTGAGGCTAGTGCTGCCACAGCACCAATGACAAATCCACTTTCCGCGCCAAAAACTAGCCCGGCTATCATAATTACAAATGTTGTCGGCTGCACACTTGGGATGCTTGCAAACGGAATTCGCCCAACCGCGGCAATCGCAGCCAATACCGCCAATAATACTAGTTCCTTCGGTTCAATTGTTCTGCCCTCAAACCGAACCAAAAAAAAGAGAATAGTGAGAAAAACAAGGCTGAAGCTCAACCAAAGATAAGAATCTTCAAACCAATAACTTATGATCAACAAGCCTGCAGCAAGCAACAAAAAGATAGCCGGAGTCAGGATATGGTTGAAACGCATGAATGAGCGGCCTCCTCAAGAGTAAGCGGCATCATAGCCTGCCCACGGAAAATTCGCTGAATCATCGTCGTATAGAAAAAATTACCATTGAAAAACCTCTCCGGGTTGTCCTCAGAAGTGATTTTCCCTTGGAACATCATTCCGCATTTCGTCGCATGTTGCGCGGCAAACTCCACATCATGGGTTGACATGAGAATTGATACCCCATTTGACTTCACTGAAAGAAGAATATTCGCCAGATTTTTTTTCGAAATGGGATCCAGCCCTTTTGTCGGCTCATCCAGCAACAGCACTTTTGGTTTGCGGAGCAGGACGCAGGCCAGTGCCGCCTTCTGGATTTCTCCCCCGCTTAAGTCGTAAGGGTGGTTTGTTTTTAAATGGACAATTCCCAATTCCTCCAATAGAGCTTCGGTTTCCGTCCAATCGGTCAATCCAAATTGTTCCATGGTAGCGTGAAGTTCTCTTTCGACTGTATCTTGCAGAAAAAACAGCTTGGGATTTTGCGGGAGATACCCAATATATTTTGTAAAATCATTGTTTTTGTATGATTTAATCGGTTTGTCATCAATCCAGATTTTTCCTTGCTCCGACTTTACCAGACCGGCCAATGCTTTTATAAGGGTGGATTTCCCGGAACCGTTTCCGCCCAGCAATGCATAAAATTCTCCTTTATTTAATGCAAAATCAAGCTCATCCAACACAAATTCACGACTTTTTTCATAACGAAATGATAGCCCTTTCGTCTTTATAACGTTTTTACTTTGCTGTTGTTGCTTTTCTGTTTCTGTCGCTAAAAAGGTAGGCTTAATTGTCGCAATCCAATTCCGCCCTTCCTTTACGGTCAGGGGCAGCAAACCTTTTTCATGCATTTTTAAAAATAACGAGGGAATACCGGGGACATAAGCCCGATTCTTAGAATTCCAAATTTGTGGAAGTACCTGTCTCGGTTCTCCGGCAATCAGGACCTCCCCTTTTTCCATCATAATAATGGTGTCCGCTAACGTGAACACCTCTTCAAGCCGATGTTCTGCCAGAACAATCGTCATTCCAAATTCCTCATTCAAGCGCTTTAGCATATCCAATAATTCGCGGGTGCTTACAGGGTCCAATTGAGAGGTTGGCTCGTCAAGCAGCAAGATATTTGGCTGCATTAACAGGGCGGATGCAAGATTGATTTGCTGTTTTTTGCCGCCTGAAAGCTCATGGGATTTGCGCCGGAGAAGGTCATCAGCCCCGAAGAAATGAACCATTTCGGCCACCCGGTTTCTCATTTCATTTGTAGTCAGCCCAATATTTTCAAGTCCAAATACCAATTCATGCAGCACATCGTCTGCGACAATTTGATTCTCAGGGTCTTGAAAAACAAAGCCAATCTCCTGAGATAAACCGGAAGAATCTTGAATCGGGCTCCCGTTTATCACTATGTTTCCTGTTAATGTCCCATGCGGGCGGATTTCGTTTTTTAATAGTTTCAACAGGGTGCTTTTTCCGGAACCGGATGCACCGAATAAAACCACAAATTGCCCTTTTTCAATACGTAAAGAAAGATTCGTTATCGCCGGTTGTAAACTGTCCGGATAGGTAAATGTAACATCAGTTAATTCGATAAGTGCCATCGGAATGCTTCACCTGCTTCAACATAAATCGGAAAGCTCAAATACAATATATAACAAATGAGTACGGCCGTATCCCAAGTTGCTAATCTCCAGTCTTCCATCATCGGATAGATGGTTAAAACTCCGTAACCAAGACTTCTGCCGTAAATGATGATGGATAAAAGTAACGTCAATATCACAATAGCGATGGAATCTTTGCTACGAATCCGAAAAAATTCGTAAGAAGTCCGCGGTCCAGTGCCATAGCCTCTTGCCTTCATCGAATCGGCAGTTTGAATCGCTTCCTCCAAAGAATAGGTTAATAATGCCTGCACATAAGAAAATGCTGTCTTTACTCGTGTCCGCCAGTTTCCATTGGTCACCATAATCCCTTTGCTCTTTTGAACAAGCGAGATCTCCTCCATCCGCCTGCTCATTAACGGGATGAATCGTAATGTCAGCATTAACAATACCGCAAATTGCGGCAGAAATTTGGAAAATAGAAACAATACCTTATTTGGAGTCATAATGACATTATAAGATATGAAAACGGCGATAATGCCTATTATGGAGAAGGCATTCATTCCGCCGTACAGGACAGCTTCTAATGTAATCCGATGGTCACCGGCCATAAACAATAAATGCCGGCCCCTTTCATTAAACAGCGGATTTAAAACAACCATCAAGACAAATGTAACAAGAAGGAGATATTTCCACTTTCTTAATCCTGCCAACCGATCATGGATGATATTGATGCCTATGATAAGGAATACAGAAATTACCTGGAAAACCGGATGCAGCATCAGAATAAGCAGCATCACGGACCCGGCATAAAAAAGGAAGGAAACAAGCGGATGGAATCGTGCAAATCTTGTTCCCATCACTTGCTTCCCCCTTTACTATTTCGTATAAATGCCTTCAATCCGATCACCATCTTTGACTGTCGTGACACCAACACTTTTAGTCAGGCTTGCGCCGTTTTGTTTGAACACCCAGCCGCTTGTTGGACCTTCGTCAAATTCAAAGTAGCTAAAATCGTTGCCTTCGATTCCTTCAATATAAGCGGTTGCTCCGCTTCCTCTTGAAGCTACCTCAATGCCATATTGTTCTCGTAATCCCTTTAATATATTAAAAATAGTTTCACCTTCAGAAATTTTAACCTTTGTGGCTGAAAGAATAACATGGTTATCCGGTCCAACAATTGACAAAGTCACCGTTGTTTCTGGTTTTTGACTCTCAGCTGCAGAAGGCGCTGCTGGATTACTAGTAGCTGGTGCTGAAGGTGCAGGTTGGGCCGCTGTATTCGTACTTGCTTTTTGTGTCTGATTTGTCTTTTTCTCGGCGGTAGTTGTGGCTGCACTTTTAGAAGACGAACCGGTATTACTGGATTGGTTTGATGATTGGGTTTTGGAATCATCTTTATCCTGGACAATTGCCTGGTCTGTGTTTTGTTCAGTCGTCTTAGTGGAGGCTGTATCGGCCGATTTCTCCTCTACTGCTGACGAATCCGCCACAGAATTGTTTGTTTCTTCGTGCTTGGCTGTCGTTTCAGGTTTTGATTCCTTCTTCTCTTTGGAAGAATCAGTAGAACCACAGGCAGTTAAACCAAAGGCCAGAACAATGATGGACAGTAAGGCAAGAAATTTAATACGCATGATATGGACCTCCTTGAGAGACCCCTCCTCTTAAATAAGGAAGGGCCAAACATTTCTTACGCCTTGCTCTTCTTTTGTTTCAAATAATATAGGGTACCCAATAACATAAGTAGGATGCCTATTGCCAGCAAATTGTATATATTGGTAGCAGTATTCGGAAGTTTGTTGCTGGCTGTTTTATTTTCTTTGCTAGTTGTTTGGTCAGTTTGCTGATCAACTTTAGGCTGTTCGGTAGTTGGAACTTCCGATTTTGGCTGTTCAGTAGTAGTTGGCGTTTCTGGTTTTGGCTGCTCAGTTCCAGGATTTTGCTCACTGCCAGGGTTTTGCTCGGTACTGATTAAATTATACAAAGAACCTTTTCCCTGTGAAAAAAGCTGATAGGCAGCCAATGCCTGCAGGCTTTGGGTGGTAGCCATCTGATTGCTTGGGCCCCCGATTTTGTTGAAGGCAAAACCACCGTCACTATTTTGGAACGATAACAAATATTGGAGTAAACTGCTTTCATCCTTGGTAAATGCAGAGCCATTCGCATCAAGTCCAAGTCCTGATAGTGCAACAACCACCTGGGCGGCTGTGTTACTGCTATTAAATTTTGAATTTTGGTATTGCAATTCCAAATATTGAACTGCCTTAAGAATTTTTTCTTTTACACCTGCTTGCTCCTTATAGGGAGCAAGTGCTGACAGTGCCATGGCTGTATAATCGATATCACTTGAAACTTTTGACCAGCCCCAGCCACCATCATCATTTTGTTGTTCAAGGATATAGTTCATCAGCTTTTCTCTGGTCCATAAAGCTGTTTCAGGCACTTCGAAATTGCCGCTGTCCAAGGCAATTAATGCATATAAAACTCCATTTATTCCTTGCTTGGTTACGTCACCATTATAAATTTTTTCCACAAGGTTATAACCTTCAATATTGGTGGGATCACCGCCAGCTGCGACTATGCCGATAGAATAGCGCTCAGTATCGGTAATCAGCCTGAATTGACCTTGTTTGTCTTTCACAACAGACCTAACCGAATCGAGGTAGCCTGCAGGAATTGTTTTTCCTGCTTGTTTTAACCCAAGAACCTCCCACTCACCTACTGTGGAGTTAAGAACATATTGACTTACTTGATCTAACGCGGTTTCAAGCTCTTTTTTGGGAAAGGTTGCTGCAGGAGGGTTTGCTTCCTCTTTATCGCTATCTCCTGGTGCAGCTGTTAATGATGTCAACCGGAAGCTGATTTCGTCACCAGCTTTTAGCGTATAGCCTTCAGCACCTGTATCAGCTGCTACCCCATTGACAAAGAAGGCCCAGTAATTTTTCGCGGGATCAGCATTCACCCCTTGTAGCGTTTGGATCATTTTTCCCCATTTTGTTTCTTCAAACCCTACCTGATCTGGGCCAAGTATTGCTTGTAAAAGTTGAAAAGCATTCGGCGTTCCGAAAAATTCTGCAAATCCTGCTGGCTCAATAATATTCTTATCTTCAAGGTCGAGCACTTTTAATGTTACTGAACTTTCAATCGGCTTCGTCCAATCGGTATAACGAAAGAATATTTTGTCCCCGTTTTGGACCAGATAAGAGCCAGCACCTACCCCGCTTGAAATTCCGTTTACAGAAAAGTTCCAAAAGTATGTTTGTTCCGCTTCAAGTCCGTTAATCCCTGAAATATAACCCGAATGGGAATTAACTTTGTCTCCCCCAACTACCTGAATTAATAATTCTGTAGCTGTTATGTTTTCACTATACGAGACAGTTGTTTCAGGTACCAAAGGATTTTCCGGATCGGTTCCGATTACTGTAATCGTTGCTTGTTTCGTTTCGCTTGCCGCATGAACTGGTGTTTGAAATCCACTAGCAATAATGGAAAACACCAACAGCATGACCAACCACAAATTCTTGTTTCTCATGATCTGACTTCCTCTCCTTTTGTAAAATGGCATAAAAAAATCCTCCTATTTATCAAGGAGGAAGTGTTATGTATAGCAAGAAACAAACGAAATAAAGTTTCTGGCGTAACACTCCCCTATCCGCGTAGGTTTTCGGTGTTTTTAAACAGGCAGGTTTCCTGGCTCATGGTCATCGCTCCCTACGCCTTCCCATCTTACGACAGTGGCATGGTATAGGTTGCTCGCATTTACAGTGGCGGGACCGCGTTGGCTTTTAACCAACTTCCCTATTAAGCTAAAAGTCTAGCACCGACTTTAGCACCTGTTTTTTAAAAGATATTTTTTATGCTAAATCTATTATAGTCATAAACAATTTGCCTTGTATATGTTTTTGCATAATAAAAATTCGAGGAGCAGCTATTGACAGCCTACCCCTCCATCTAATGTGCCTTTTTTATTGGTCAAAGCCTCTGCACAAATTTGCCATCTCAATGGCCGTTGTCGCTGCCTCCCAGCCCTTATTACCGGCCTTTGTTCCAGCCCGCTCAATGGCCTGCTCGATGGAATCAGTTGTCAGGACACCAAAGGTAACAGGAATGCCGCTGTTTAATCCCACTGCCGCAACACCTTTTGCCGCTTCATTGCAAACATAATCAAAATGCGGAGTGGAACCGCGGATGACCGCTCCCAGTGTGATGACCGCATCATATTTTTTGCTATTTGCCATTTTTTGTGCAATTAGCGGAATTTCAAAAGCTCCCGGAACCCAGGCGACGTCAACATCGGCTTCACTTACTCCATGTCTTCGCAGTGCATCCTCGGCACCGCTCAATAATTTTCCAGTAATAAACTCATTAAAGCGCCCGACAACAATGCCGATTTTAAGACCTGTCCCTACCAAATTTCCTTCATAAATATGTCCCATGTTCGATTCCTCCAAATAATTTAATAATGTAAAAGGTGACCAAGCTTATCGTGTTTCGTACGTAAGTAACGTTCGTTTTCCGCTTTCATTTCCATTTGCAGCGGCACCCGCTCGACAACCTCGAGGTCATAGCCTTTCAAACCCTTGATTTTGCGCGGATTATTGGTTAACAGCATCATTTTTTTAATGCCAAGGTCCTTCAGGATTTGGGCACCGATGCCATATTCCCGCAAGTCGGCGCCAAAACCGAGTTTTTCGTTTGCTTCAACCGTATCGTAGCCCTGTTCTTGCAGTTTGTAGGCGCGCAATTTATTCAGCAGCCCAATACCACGGCCCTCCTGCCGCATATAGAGCAGCACACCATTGCCCGCCTGCTCGATTTGATTCAATGCTGCGTGCAGCTGCGGGCCGCAGTCACAGCGATAAGAGCCAAATACATCTCCGGTTAGGCATTCTGAATGGACACGAACCAAAATTGGCCGTTCTGGATCGATTTCCCCCTTCACTAGCGCAACATGCTCCTTGTCATCAACGAGATTCGAATATCCAAATGCCCTAAATTCGCCAAATTCTGTCGGCAGCTTAATTTCGACTTCACGCTTGACCAATTTATCCTTTTTGTTCCGATATTCAATTAAATCTTTAATGGTAATCATTTTGAGATTTAGTTTATCGGCAATTTTTCGCAGTTCGGGTACACGGGCCATCGTGCCATCCTCATTCATAATTTCGCAAATGACTCCCGCAGGCTTCGCCCCGCACAGCTTTGCCAAGTCGACTGCCGCTTCGGTATGTCCCGTTCTTCTTAAGACCCCGCCCTTTTTGGCTATCAGCGGAAAAATATGGCCCGGCCGTTTAAAGTCAGCCCCTTTGGCATCAGGGTCCAGCATGCTTAAAACGGTCGCCGATCGTTCGTATGCCGAAATCCCCGTTGTGGAAAATTCGTGGTCAATACTTACTGTAAAAGCTGTCCCATGCGGATCCGTATTTTTCGAGACCATCGGAATCAAGTCGAGTTTTTGCGCCAGTTCTTCCTCGATCGGAACACAGACAAGTCCCCGCCCATGGGTCACCATCAGGTTAATCACTTCCGGTACAGCTTTTTCAGCCAACGCCGCAAAATCCCCTTCGTTTTCTCTATCCTCGTCATCACACACGATTACAACTTTCCCTTGTTTTAACTCATCAAGGGCAGCCTCAATGGTATCAAACATGATCCATCACTCCTTTTTTTGAATTTAATAAAAGCCATTCTCCTCTAAAAAACTGGCGGTAATTCCGGATTTCGACTTCTGCGGGTTTCTTGATTGATTTTTCAAAAAATGGCCGACATATTTACCAATCATGTCACATTCCAGGTTAACAATGTCACCCGGACCCTTCTGCCCCAATACTGTTTCCGACAACGTATGGGGAATCAGTGACAATGTAAAATTGTCGTCCGAAACTCCGAATACAGTCAGGCTTGTCCCGTCTACGGCAATCGATCCCCTTAAAATCACGTATTGCAATAATTCAGGGGCAGCTTCTATCTCATAATACACAGCGTTCTCGTGTGATTCCTTCCTCTTGATAATTCCAGTGCCATCGATATGACCACTGACAAAATGACCGCCAAACCTGCCGCCGGCTGCCATCGCCCGCTCCAGATTGACTTTGGATCCACGGGTCAATGACTGTAAACTCGTGGCCTTAACGGTTTCCGGCATTACATCAACGGTGAAGCGATTACCTGTGAACGACGTCACTGTCAAGCACACCCCATTCACGGCAATGCTGTCACCGAGATGCACATCCTCCAGAATTTTCTTGGCTCCAATTGTTAAAACAAATGATGACCCCGTCCGCTGAATATTTGTGATTACACCAATTTCTTCAATAATTCCGGTAAACATACACCTTCTCCTAACTTGGTTCCGCTATAATTCTGATATCCGGGCCAATCATGCCCACTTGCTTTATCGTCAAATCGACGACCTCCGCAATGTTGGCAATCCCTTCGCCGCCAAAGGAAGTTGGAGCACCCTTCCCACCAATCAGTTTTGGAGCGATATAGGCTATAATTTGCTGGAAAGCTCTTTCTTTCAAAAAACTTCCATGCACTTCAGCGCCCCCTTCGACAAATAGGGTACTAATCCCTCGCTGGCCTAGCGCCTTCAACATCTCCTTGATAGAAATTTGTTTAGTGTCCATTTTTAATATGTGAATCCCTGATTTGCGAAATGCCGCCTCGCGGTTCGCATCCACGTCCGCTCCGGTGATGATCCAAGTAGGAGCTTGATTATCTGTTATCACATTTGCGTCAAGCGGTGTCCGTAATTTAGTATCGAGGATAATGCGGATCGGATTTCTTCCGCCGGCTGGCAGTCGCGTTGTTAACGACGGATTATCCTTAAGAACCGTATTAACTCCAACTAATATGGCATCATGACGATGGCGGAATTGATGGACATCGGCCCGCGCTGCTTCTCCGGTGATCCACATGCTCTCACCTGTAACCGTCGCAGTTTTCCCGTCCAAGCTTACGGCCGATTTCAAAGTGACGTAGGGTAGCCCGGTCCTGATGTTATAAAAAAAGACCTTGTTCAATTCCCTGGCTTCCTCTTGAAGTAATCCCACCTCCACTTCAATTCCGGCACGCTTCATCCGCTCGATTCCCTGCCCGCCCACTTGCGGGTTAGGGTCTGTCGTGGCTACGAAGACCTTTTTAATCCCCGTTTTGGTGACCAAATCCGAGCATGGCGGAGTCCTGCCAAAATGGCTGCATGGCTCAAGTGTGACATAAAGGGTTGCACCTTTTGCCTTATCACCGGCCATGTGAAGCGCATGTACCTCCGCATGAGGTTCGCCGGCTTTTAGATGGGCCCCCATCCCGATAATTTGATTGTCCTTTACAACGACTGCCCCGACTACAGGGTTGGGCGTGGTTTGTCCCAATGTTCCTCTGGCAAGGTTTAACGCCAAGTTCATGTAGTGTTTATCATCCATCATTAGTTCTCCTTTAAACGAAAAAAACCCTGAAGATTATTCCTTCAGGGGTCAGAAAATGGCAATAGCAAATTAAGGCTTAAAAATGGACAATTTTTGCCCAGTCTTAAACCTGCATTTTTCCTTCTCCCATCCAGACTTTAACTGTCGGCTCCGGAATTTCACCAGATCCACCGTTTAACCAAAGGTTAACCGGGTCACGGACTAAGAAGCTAAAGCTTCATCACCGCCGGTTCGGAATTTCACCTGACCCCGAAGGAATTCATATTAAACTTTACTTTTATAGTATTATACCCTACTTATTATTAGATAGGAAATTTATTGCCCATAAATAACAAAAAGAAGAGGCATTCCCTTTCCTTATCTGTTATTTCCAAGATCTACTTATATACTTTTACAGGCAGATAAATTTCAAAATGAAGTTCTCCGCTGGTATTTTGTGGTTTATCCTTATAAATTTCGAGGCTTAAAGCATTTTGGTCATGATCATAACCGTATTCCTGCATCCACTTGAACAGTTGAAGATATGTATTTTCAACTTCTTCGGGTTTACCGAGGTAGGTAGTAAAAACATAATTCTTTGGTGGAATCGTGAAACCTACCATGCCAGCAGGGACCCGCTCAATTTTTTCAACAGGCGCAGTTACATAATAGGTAAATTCTGTCTCCCGGCTATGAAATGGGGCAATTAGCACAGGTTCTTCCGCCTTATATGGAATTTCCTCCAGACGTTCCTCCAATTCTGTGAACATGCGGGGAATTGTGCTCGTCTGTGAATATGTTCCATTCCAACTAATACCTACTACTTTTAGGCTATCCTTCTCTACTACTTTTATATCCAAATGAAGCCCCCCTTTTGTATTATCTTATTTCTATTATTCTCACAATATCCACAAATTCCTGCTAAAAAATTTCGACTTTTTCAAAATATATTATTTCGGAAAAACTTGGAACAAAATTCCATTTTCATGCAGTTGGATAAATTAAGTATAAAAAAGGGAATATGGTTTATTTTGGAAGCTGTTTAGAAAAAATTGCTTCCCAGCGTCTCCAAGGGAGAAGGTTTTTCAGAATAATGATTGCTTTTACTCCTTTTCCTATTGGATAGCGAAGCGTCGGCCTCTTCATTATTGATACCTCGGCAATTTTCTTGGCCACGTCACGCGGGTCACCGAACTGGTCATTCCCCGATTCAATATAGTTTTCTAAATTCCTCATAAAGTCATAGTATGGAGATTCTGCTGAAGAACTCGTTACTTGTTTGCCAGATGTCCAAATATTGGTTTGGTAGGATCCAGGCTCAATTAACACAACATCCACGCCAAAAGGCATCATTTCCAGGCGGAGGCTTTCACTCCACCCCTCAAGTGCATGCTTGGAGGCCACATATGGCGATAACCCCGGGAACGCTACTATTCCGCTGATGCTGCTGACATTGATAATTTTTCCTCGCCTTTCCCTGCGCATAAACGGCAGCACAGCCTTCGTGACAGCAATTACGCCGAATACATTTGTTTCAAATTGCTTTCTATATTCATCCACAGGCAATTCTTCGACAAACCCTCCCGCTGCATAGCCGGCATTATTAACCAAAACATCGACCCTGTTAAGCGATTCCAGCAGCGGGGTTAATTTTTTTATAGAGGTTTCCGAGGTGACATCGAGTTCGTGGATAATGATCTTTTGTTCAAGGCCGTGCAGTTTAGCTTCGTTTAATAGTCCCTGACTCTTGTCAGGATTCCGCATTGTAGCCACCACTTTGAATCCTTTTCGGGCCAGCTCTAGTGTTGTAAGCAAGCCGAATCCACTCGAAGCCCCGGTCACAATCGCAATCTGTTCGTTCATAATAGCCGCCTCCTTTTTTTATATTATAGTAGTTTTAGGGTGACCGCGGATATATTTTGGTTTTGCGCGGATATATTTAATTTTCCGCAGATATAATGGATTTATCGCAGATATATTCTCGGTTAGCGCAGATATCCGCCGAAACATCGCAGATATAATTTTTCGCCGAACCTCTATCCATAAAATTGTCACAAAAAATTGATAAAATCCTACAAATTTCGGCAGGATTCTCTAACTAAAATTAGAATTCTATCAGCAAACAAAAAAAGGAGTGATTCATTTGATCATCAAAAAGCGGTATATTCCTCTAATTATTCTCATTTTGGAGGCGTTATTACGAAGACTTGTAAAAAATCATCCGAAGCGGCCAATTATAATGGAAGATTTGGAGAAATGGCGGTCAGGATTTTGGGGCGAAGAGTCCATTGACTTTTATTTGGGCGCTCTCCCGGAAAAAGATTACCACATTTTCCACGACCTAAACTTTCAAGACGGAGATTTTCACCACCAAATTGACACCTTCCTTCTATCACCCCAACGAGGTATTATTATTGACGTAAAAAACTACACTGCAAAAATTTTCATCGACACAGACACCGAACAATTGGTTCAAAAAACAGAAGATCGGGAGAAACCTTATCCTTATCCGATTGCGCAGGTGGAGAGACATCAGAGGTTTATAAGGAAGCTGTTGGCCGAATATAATTTTCCTGCCATCCTGATTGATTACCTTGTTGTCTTTAGTAACACCAATGCAATTCTCCATTTTACCGGAAGAAATTCTTACAAGGTCCAGCAGCATATATGTAAATCCCCGAGCCTATTCAATAAAATTAAGACATTTGAAAATCTTTACAAGACAGAAATCCTCTCACCGAAGGATCTCCGCAGGTTAAGCAAACTGCTGTTAAAGCTCAATACACCTCCAACTATTGCCATCCTTCAGAGATATGGAATCCAAAAGTGGGAGTTGCTGCTCGGGGTCCATTGCCCGGTCTGCAATCATCTTCCCATCCAACGCAAGGATAAAAATTGGTTTTGCCCCTCTTGTGATAAATGCGTGAAAGAAGATGCTCTGGTCACTGCTCTGCAAGATTATTTTTTGTTGATTGGGCCAACAATAACTAACAAGCAGTTCCGTGAGTTCGCTCGGGTTGATTCACCGGATGTTTCTGGAAGATTACTCCGTTCAGCCAATTTAAATTGTTCGGGGACCAACAAGGGACGGATCTATTATCCAGATGAAATCCCTTGGAGAAAGTCTTAAAAAGAGGCTATCGCAGATAAAATTCAATTATCGCAGATATATTTGGTTTTCCGCAGATAAAATGGATTTATCGCAGATATATTCTCGGTTAGCGCAGATATCCGCCGAAACATCGCAGATATAATTTGTTACTCACATTATTCATCCGGTTTCTACTTAAATTTACCGGCTGCGCCCACAATTTTAAGTAATTTTTAAAAAAAATCTCAATTTCAAGCTCAGAACTCCTTTTGAGGACACAACAAACCCAAAATTACTCCTTTTTTGAAAAAACCCGCCCAATGATAGACACACAAAAAGTCAACCGACCTACTCTTGATAGCAAAAATGCCAATCGACCGACAGTGCACACACAAAAAGGCCGCTCACCCATACGTGAACGGCCAAAATTGAAGAAAACAGACTTCCTTGAGTAGAGTCTGTTTCATTCATAGTCTTAAGATTCTTTACGGACATTTACTGCCTGCGGCCCGCGCTGGCCATTTTCAATGTCAAAGCTGACCTCTTGACCTTCTTCCAGAGATTTGTATCCTTCGCCTTGAATGGCGGAGAAATGGACAAAGACATCTTCGCCACCCTCACGTTCAATAAAGCCAAACCCTTTTTCGCTGTTAAACCATTTTACTTTTCCGCGTTCCATTTCGTTGTAGCCTCCCACAAATAAATAAGCTTTTAAAAAAAGCTTATTTATAGGTTTTCCGGCGATGGCTGCTTTTATTCAAAAAAATTATTATTCGCTTAAAACCCATTTCCGGATCGCCTGGGCCACGCCATCCTCTTCATTTGTTGCGGTAACCCAGTCTGCCGCTTTCTTCAACGTCTCCTGGGCATTCCCCATTGCGACACCAATTCCTGCTTCCATAATCATCGCTAAATCATTCAAGCTGTCTCCAACGGCCATCACATTTTTCATTTCAATGCCAAGCCGGTCGCAGACGAGTTGGAGTCCCTTCGCTTTACTGATGCCAATTGGGTTTACCTCAATATTGTGCGGCATGGAGTTCGTTAATTCAAATTCACCTTTTGCCTTAAGCTCGTGAAGAATTAATTCTCTTGTAGCATCGTCGTGAACATTAAAACCGAATTTCAACCAGTCCACATTATGTAAATCCTCCGGAATTTCATTATGCCAATTTCGCTCGGTGTTGATTGCCCAAAACGTCGCATTGTGCTGCTTGGCCAGCTCTAGCATCCATTCGATATGGTCTGTTTTCAGCAAATTGCGCTCAACAAGCTCGCACTTTTCATCCCAGATTTCACTGCCATTGACCGTTACTAAGTAAGATGCCAGTCCCAGTTCATCAGCATGCGGCCGGCAGTTTTGAAGAGACCGCCCAGTGCTTAGCACCACATGAACGCCCTTCTCCTGCGCTTCCTTGATCGCTTGTCGATTACCATCGGAAATTTCATGTTGATTATTTAACAATGTTCCATCCATATCAAGTGCGATTAGCTTGATTATAATATCTTCTTTCAATTGTTTCCATTCTCCCTTCAGACGAAATCTACATATAAGATTACCATTTTTAATCAAAAAGAGCCAAAATGCGAAACTTAGTTGACATAATATATTTATAGTTATGAATCAAAAAATAAACCCTGCGAAACGGGTCGCAAGGTTCACATCTGTTTATTGTTGAAATTGTACACGGTGAAGATTGGCAAATATACCTCCTTGTTCAATCAATTCATCATGGGCCCCCTCTTCGGCAATGCCGTCCTCTGTTATGACGACAATCCGGTCAGCATTGCGGATGGTGGCCAAACGATGGGCAATGATTAACGTCGTCCGATTCTGGGCCAGCTCATTCAATGCCTCTTGGATCACCTTTTCTGTCTCGGTATCCAGTGCCGATGTGGCTTCATCTAGAATTAAAATCGGCGGATTTTTTAAGAACATTCGGGCAATGGCCAGCCGTTGCTTTTGGCCGCCTGACAGCTTTAGGCCCCGCTCGCCGATTTCCGTTTCGTAGCCATCCGGCAGAGAGGCAATAAATTGTTCAAGATGGGCGCGGCGGGCGGCATCATAAATCTCCTCATCAGTAGCATTCCGTTTTCCATAAGCGATATTTTCCCTGATGGTTCCGGTAAACAGAAACACATCCTGTTGGACGATCCCGATTTGAGAACGCAATGATTTTTTCGTCATGTCCCGAAGATCAAGTCCGTCAATCGTAATCGCGCCGCTAGTCACATCATAAAACCTTGGTATCAGCGAGCAAATCGTGGTCTTGCCGGCACCTGAAGGACCAACAAAGGCCACCGTCTCCCCGGCACGAATTTCCAAATTAATCTCTTCTAGGACTGTTTTATGCCGATCATAACGGAAAGACACGTCATGAAACACGATATTTCCGTTTAACGAAGCAACCTCCACGGCATCCTTTGTATCTTGGATCTCAGGCGCGGAATCAATCAGTTCGATGAACCGTTTAAACCCAGCCATTCCTTTTGGATACAATTCCATAATCGCGCTGATTTTATCGATTGGTTTAACCAAAACATTCACATAAAGGACAAAACCGACTAACTCACCATATGAAAGCTGACCAGTAAAACTGAGCCATGCCCCGTAAACCAACACAATAATCGTAATCATTCTGGTCATCATGTAAATTCCAGACAGGCTGAACGACATGACGCGATAACCGCCCAGTTTCGCGGCGCGATATCGTTGGTTGTTTTTCCTAAAACTGGCAATCTCAAAATCTTCATTTGTAAAAGATTGCACAACGCGGCTGCCGGAGACACTGTCCTCCACCCGGGCATTTACATCGGCAATACTTGCATACATATTGGACCAGGCCTTGTTCATTTTCAAATTGCAAAGAATAACCAGTACGATTAACAGCGGAAGAATCAAAAGAATGGAAAGCGCCAGTTTGACATTGATGGTAAACATAATCCAAAATGCGCCAATGAACGTCATAATGGCGATAAACACATCTTCAGGGCCGTGATGGGCTAGCTCGCCAAGGTCGAACAAATCATTGGTGATCCGGCTCATGATGTGCCCTGTTTTTGTATTATCGAAAAAGCGGAATGACTGCTTTTGGACATGCTCAAACAATTCCTGCCGCATATCTGTTTCAATATTGATGCCAAGTTTATGTCCCCAATAATTCACAACAAACTGTAAAAACGTACTTATTAAATATAATGAAAACAGCCCAATACTGACCGAGACAATCGCCGGCCAGTCACTCTCTGGCAGCAGGTCATCAATAAACCATTGGACCGCAAGCGGAAACGCCAATTCTAAAACTGCCACCACCACGGCACTGCTAAAATCGAGGATGAACAGCTTTTTATGCGGCTTATAATAAGAGAAGAAACGTCGAATCATGAAAAATCCCCTTTTGTCTGAAGTTGCAATAATTGGATTATATGAAAAAGTGCGCAGCTTTTTCAACAATTTTGAATCTTTTAAAAAACAAAAGAAAACACTTGAACCGGAGTCCAAATGTTTTCGTAACATTAATGATGGTGGTGGTGGCCCTTGGCAGGATTGGTAATGACCCATTCTTCCTGGGGAACCTGGAAGTATTGAATCCAAATATTTTCTAAGTATTCATTGCCTTTTTCAATGATGAAATCAATCTCCTTATCGGATGAGACCACAGTATCATTTTCGGTTGGAGTATCAAGCATCAAGTCATAATGGGCATGATCGCCGTGAACGCTTGTCACGTAAACTCTAAACAATTTTCCTTGTGCTTCCTCCTGAGCTAGCATTTCCTTCAACGCTTTTGCCGCACTTCGATTAACTTTTACTTTCATGGCTGTTCCTTCTTTCTGCGAAAATCGGGTGTAAACCCATACCTATATAAAATAGACAAATTTCGTAATAATTACCAGCTTTTTTAATCATTTTCCTATTCTGCCACCACATTACTTGGTTTTCCGCTTGCGTTTACGCCGCACCTGCTGAAACACGATGAAGGCGATATAAAGCGGGACGGCGACGTAAATAAAGTAAGGATAGCGCTCTCTTGTTAAACTTAGGTAAATCGCATAGGCCAAAAAGGCAGTGACAATAATGCCGTATTTTGGGAGCGGAATTTCCTTTAAGCTTGGTATTTTAATTGTACTGACCATTAAGAAACAAATGGCAAAAAATGAGACTGGCAGAATGAACGCAGGCATTTTTCCGTGAAACAGTGTTAATAGGGTTAACAATCCGCCGCCGGCAGTAATCGGGACCCCGGTAAAATATTTAAGTGAAGATTTGACCGCATTAATATTGAAGCGGGCCAGCCGATAGGCACCGAACAGCGGAAACAACCCGGCAATCGCCATCCCGAAAATGCCAAAGTTTGAAAAATAGGAATAATAGGCCATCATTGCCGGAGCAACTCCAAAGGTAACAACGTCGGCAAGCGAGTCCAATTCTTTGCCTAGTTCACTTTGCACGCGCAGGATCCTAGCAATCCGCCCGTCCATACTGTCCAGCATCATCCCGATTAAAATGAGGATGGCGGCATTTTTATAGTCTCCCTGTGCAGAATACATGATCGACAAAAAGCCGAAAAATAAATTAAACAGCGTAAATAAATTTGGAATACTGTTCTTAATAATATGTATCACTCCATTTTCCAATTACCCTTATAAATATAAGCTTTTCATAAACAATTCCATAATAGCTTCCCCATAAATCATAACACTTTTTATGTTTAGAATGATATATTTTTAACAATCGAGGGCAATCCCATGTTATAAAGGATTGCCCATTATGACTATTTTAAGATGCCGTTGATTTATTTTCCGCCTCGTTAGGTTGTTTATCCTTTGAAAAAAACCAGCCTGCTGCCGCGATTCCAACAAGAACAAGATAAAAGCTCAGTTTCCACTCTGTGGAGTGGGCAAATTCTTCGCTAAGGATTGCCAGCGCCGGATGTGATAGGGTATAGACGGCAAGCTTGACGCCCACCCAGCCAACGATGGCAAAGGCGGCAATTTCCAAACCGGGCTTTTTTTCCAGGAGCTGTACGAACATGTTTGCCGCAAAACGCATAATCACGAGGCCGATGATTCCGCCGGCAAAAATGACCAGGAATTTGCCGCCGTCGAGTCCTCCGATATTTGGCAGCGGCGTATTCGGAAGAACGACGGCCATTGCGACTGCTGCAAGGATGGAGTCGACTGCAAAAGCAATATCTGCTAATTCAACTTTAAATACCGTACTCCAAAAGCCTCCTGCTTTTTTTACTTCTGTTGTTTTTTGCTCGTTTTTCCCTTTCACGAATAGCTTTCGGAAAATATGATTTCCGGCCATGAATAATAAATATATGGCGCCGATTGCCTGAACCTGCCATACATCGACAAGAAAAGAAATGGCAAATAGCGAGGCAAAGCGGAACACAAACGCTCCCGCCAACCCATAAAATAATGCCTTCTTTCGTTCCTCTTCCGGCAGATGTTTAACCATAATCGCCATAACTAATGCATTATCCGCAGCGAGAAGACCCTCCAGTGCCACCAATACAAGTAAAACCCAGCCATATTCCAATAATAGTGCGAAATCCATGAATGTTTCCTCCTTAATAGTACGGTTTTTTAAAATATTCCTCTCGCCATAAAAATAGGCCTTTACCGATTACAGTAAAGGCCTAAATAAACACAGAAAAGACCTTTACCTGTAAAGTAAAGGTCTTGCTAACAACGTTAAAGTTGCCAACAAAGCCGGAGGAAGAATCCTCGAAATGACGACTTTATTGTAGCAGCTACTCCCCTTTAAAAAGGAACTATTTTGTTACTAATAGAATATTATCATCTAAGCCAGATGTCAATATTAGTTTTAAAGATTTAGAAATTTTATTTTTCGTTGAAACAGGCATACTAAAAAGGAAACAGCTGTACGAAAAAGGAAGTGGCATTCTGTGGAGGACCAAAAAAAGAAAAAATCTCATTTTCCCTTTCGGTTAAATTTGCTTTTTTTTAGCGTGTTTTTATTATTCTCCGTTCTAATTTTGCGCCTTGGTTTTGTTCAGATTGTTTACGGGGAGAATTTTAAGCGGGACCTGGAACGGAAGGAAGATGTGACGGTGAGCAATCCGGTGCCGCGAGGAGTCATGTTTGACCGTGACCTGAGAGTGGTCGTAAACAATGTTCCGGTTAGGGCGATTACGTTTACAAATGAAGGCTTCACCACTAAAGAAATGCTTGAAACCGCAGGGAAATTAGCCCAGCTGATTGATAAAAAAACCGATAAAGTAACAGATATGGATAAGCGTCATTTTTGGATCATGAAGAACCCAAAACTTGCCGAAGCCAAAATTACGAAAGAAGAAAAGCAATTATACATAGCAAAAAAATTAACGGACAGTGAACTATATAAATTAAAGCGTGACCGGATTACCCCAGAAGAATTAGCGGCATTTACTGATGAGGATCTTGAAGTGATGGCGATATTCAAGGAATTTACCAGTGGCTATAAATTCACCTCGCAAATAGTTAAAAACGAAGATGTCACCGATGAGGAAGTTGCGGTTGTCAGCGAAAATCTTCAATCTCTGCCCGGTGTTGATACCACCACGGATTGGGAACGGGCCTATCCATTTGAACATACTTTACGCTCTGTTTTAGGCAAGGTAACCAAATCGGAAGAAGGGCTTCCCGCTGACCAATTAGATTATTATTTGGCGAGGGGCTACAGCCGCAATGACCGGGTTGGCAAAAGCCAACTGGAATTGCAGTATGAGGAAGTATTAAGAGGCTATAAGTCTAAAGTGAAAAATATCACCGATAAAACCGGGAATGTCATTGAAACCATGCCTGTTACCAGTGGCCAAAAAGGTAAAGATCTTATCCTGACATTGGATATGAAGCTGCAAAAAGCCGTTGATCAGATTATTGAGGAGGAGCTTTGGTCAGCGAAACGTATGTCGGGAACAGCGTTAACCGACCGGGCCTATGTTGTGCTATTGGAGCCTTTTACCGGGGAGGTATTGGCAATGGCGGGAAAAAAAATTGTCAAAGACCGGGCGACAGGAAAACCAGTGATGGAGGACGATGCCCTTGGCACCTTTACCACCACCTATAATGTGGGCTCAACCGTGAAGGGGGCAACCATTTTAACCGGCTATAAGACAGGTGCCATCTCTCCGGGAATGGTCTTTGATGATAGCGGTATTAAGATTAAAGACACAAAGGTAAAAAAATCCTATGCTTATTTGGGAAGATTGAATGAAATGGATGCCTTAAAGAAATCCTCCAATGTGTACATGTTCCATACAGCAATCAGAATTGGAAATGGACGTTATGAATACGATCAGCCGCTCAATTTTAACAATAATGCCTTTGAAATTATCAGAAACCATTTTGCGTCATTTGGTCTTGGAACAAGAACGGGCATCGACCTGCCTAATGAACAAGCCGGTTTTAAAGGCCAAAGCCGGCTTCCTGGTTATTTGCTTGACCTAGCCATTGGACAGTATGATACCTATTCCACTATGCAATTGGCACAATATATATCCACGATTGCCAATGGGGGCAATCGAATGCAGCCTCATGTGGTTAAGGAAATTCGCAATCCTTCCGATGATTCTGGGCATTTGGGACCTGTTTCGCAAGAGATTCATCCCGTTGTCCTGAATACGATTGATGTCAAAAAGGAATGGATCAACCGAGTCAAGAAAGGCTTTAAAAAGGTGATGCAGGAGCCGGGCGGAACTGCCTATAAACATTTTAAAGATGTTCCCTACGCCCCCGCTGGAAAAACTGGAACCGCCGAAGCCTTTTATGATGGCCCGGAGCGGCACAGATTTGGCAAAGAGCCCCCTTCTGTCATAAATCTCAGCCTGGTTAGCTATGCACCTAGCAACAATCCGGAGGTGGCTATGGCCGTATTAGTTCCCTGGGCCTACCAGGGAGACAATAACAACCAGCTCAATTTTAAAATCGGCCGGAGAGTGATGGATACTTACTTTCAATTAAAGAACCAATAAAGGGTGCCGATTGGCACCCTTTATTCTTTATTTATCACCGATTTCACCGCTTGTTGAATTTCGGCATAGCCAGTACAGCGGCAAATATTGGATTCAAGCCACTCTTTGACTTTGGCGTCGTCGGCATCGGGATGGTGCTGGATTAATGAACGGCAATTCATAATAAACCCGGGAGTGCAATAGCCGCATTGAAAGGCGAAGTTCTCAACAAAGGCATGTTGGATTGGCTCTCCCTTCACTCCCTCCACTGTTGTTACTTCCTTTCCTACTGCCTCTACCGCTAACATCAAGCACGATTTCATTGGCCAACCATCTACATTTACTGTACACGCCCCGCAATCCCCGTTCAAACAACCTGGCTTGGCACCGGTCAAACCCAGGTTACCGCGGAGCGCATATAACAATGTGTCGGCAAACCTGACATTTACAACACGTTTTTCTCCATTTATGTGTAAGGTTAATGACTGTAAGCCCAAGTCGCAACGCTCCTCCCATTATGAGTTGATCCCATCTAGTTCGGCCAAAATGTCGTTTAACAGATTTTGCAAAACAAACAACCGATAATCGGCTGATCCCTCAATATCATTCAAAATCGGCTCCGGAAGCACGGTTAATGCAGCAGACACCCTATTTTCTACTGACAAGCCATCCCTGTTTATGGCGGCTTCCATCTGGTTGGAACGGAACGGAAACGGACATAGCCCGCTGATGGCAACACGTATTTCCCCGCCAATTTTTAGGGCGGCCGCCGTAATTAACGGGTAACCGGTCTCCCATTGCTGGCGACGCTTAATGCTAATGAATGGGACATCGACATGACGCTTATCGGTGGCCAGTTGAACAAGGAATTCACCATTCCCTAGCTGCAGCGTCTTTTGAAAAAGTTCATCAATATAGTGGACCTTAACCCCCTCCGGTCCAATGATTACAGCTTGACTGTCAGCGAGGAGAAACGGCAATACGGCCTCACGGTAAAATATTTGTCCGCAAATATTGCCGCCCAGCGTTATTTTTCCACGGGCGGTATGGTCGGCAATCTCGCTTGAGGTTTTGGTCAACAACGGGAACAGATTGGCCTCTTCGATTGCCGTCAATGTCAAGGCGCTTCCCAAAACCAAATAATCACCGTCAAAACCGATCTCTCGACACTCAGGAATATCCTTGATATCAATAACGGCATCGGTAAAAACCAGATCAATCCTGCCAAGCGTGATCAGCTCTGTCGCACCGGAAATGTACATTGGTTGCCGGCCGGATTGTCGCAAGTGCCGATAAAGCTCCACTGCCTCCTGCAAATTTTTCGGGCGGTAGTAATCAAAGTCAAAGGGAAGCATGGTGGGTTCCCCTCCTTGCTTTCCAGATTAACTCCGGAATCAGCGGCAGATTGTTTAGCGGAACACCTGCAGCAATCGACAAGGCATTGCCCAATGCGCCGGGCATTCCCATCAGGCCATGCTCGCCCAATCCCCTTGCCCCGTACGGTGAATCAAGCGCCGGTCTTTCTACAAATCCGACTAAGTAGTCGGGATTTTCACCGTACCTGAGCGGCCGATAGGTACGGAGCTGCGTGTTTAATACCCTGCCAAGCTCATCAAAATAAAATGTTTCCCGGCCGGCAAATGCCAGCCCCATGCTCATGGCCCCCATCACCTGGCCAAGGGCTGCTTTTTCATTCATGACTTTGCCGGCATCCACCACCGAGCAAGCCTTCAAAATCCTGTAGGTGCAATCCCGCCGGTCAAATTCAATTTCAACTGCATAGGCTGCTGGTGTCCATTCCGGCCCAGGCTTCCCCGCTCCGGTCTCCGGGTCAAGATGGGTCAAATGCCGCAATACAAAATTGCCCCGGCCAATGATTTGTCCACCAATCGTATTGCCGTTCGGATATTTATACCCATAGCCTACCTCTTTAAAATGAAGCCCAATCGAAGGATCATCTCGCAAAAAGACGCGGCTGTCCGCCACCTCGAAATCCTCTACAGGCGCCCTTAAGGCACAAGAGGCTACCTCTTTTAGCTGGCGGATCACATCATCTGCAGCCTCCAATACAGCCCGGCCGCCCATATATGTTCCACGGCTTGCCACCGTTTTCCAATGTTCAGGTGTAGTTTGTGTGTCGACCTCCATCCGGACATGGATTTTATCCACATCCATTTTCAGCCGTTCCGCCAGTATTTGTGCCAAAATGGTTTTCGTGCCGGTCCCGATTTCGACTACACCAGACATTAGGTTGATGCTTCCGTCCCGGTTGAATGTCAAAATCGCACCGGACGGGGCATCAGTGTCGATTGTGGAGGTTTTCCAGCTGCAGCTTACCCCCTTTACCCTGACGAGCCGTTCATTGATTTCTTGGATCTGCCCCTCATCCCATTTGATTAACTCTCTTACTTTTTCAATACAACTTGGCAAATCACCCAAGTTACTGCTATTTAACTTCACTCTCGTAGGTGTTGTATCTCCTGGTCGGATGGCATTGATATAGCGCAGCTCGAGCGGGTCCATGTTTAATTTTTGCGCCAGAAGATCCATTGTCCGTTCGATGGCAAACGAAAGTTCGGAGTGGCTGAAGCCCCTGAATGGAGCGGCAAATGGATGGTTCGTATACATGCAGTAGGAGTCGCACCACACATTGTCAATGCGGTAGGGGCCGGTGCAGTCCACCGCGCCGGACCTTGTTACATCGATGGCTTTGTCAGAATAGGCCCCGCCATCCCATAAATATTGAATGAATGCCGCCTTTAGTTTTCCGTCACGTCCGGCCCCCAATTTGACGGTGGCATCAAGTCCTATATGACAAGGGGAAGTAATCATGTCCTCTTCCCGGGTATTCCATACTTTTACTGGTCTTCCGCCTACCTCCTTCGAGGCCAAGTATGCAAGCACCTCTAGATGGACGGAGGCCTTTCCGCCGTATGCACCGCCAACGAGCGGCGTATGGACGATAATTTTGCCCATGTCTTCATCAAAATACATGGAAATCAATCGTTTGACCATAAACGGTGCCTGCGACGAGGTCATGATGATAATCTTGCCGTCAGGCGTAATCTCGGCTGTAGAACACCTGGTTTCCATGGCTGCATGGTCGGAAGGCGAGAACGAAATACTCGCTTCAACTACTGTTTCACTTTCCGCCCAGCCCTGCTCCATGTTCCCTTTGCGGATCTTGATATGTGTCGCGATATTCGTGCCTGGCACCGGATGAGAATCTTCTTCCTTTTCATATTCCCCGAGGTGCTCATGAACCAAAGGCGCATCCCGCTGAAACGCCTGTGTCGGTGAATTCACCACCGGAAGCAATTCATATTGAACATGGATTAGGTCGGCTGCCGTTTTTGCCTGCGTCGGTGTATCGGCAACAACAAGTGCAACGGGCTCTCCATGATAGCGAACTTTACCGACAGCGATTGGCGGCCTGTCGCGGATGGCCTCGCCGGTCAGCGGATAATGCTTCCCCGCTAAAATGGCCCTGACACCGGGCACCTTCCAGGCCCTTGATGTATCGATATTGACTATTTTTGCATGACCATAGGGGCTGATGACTATTTTCCCTGACAACATCCCGGTGGATTGATAGTCATTCGTATACTTTGCCCTTCCGCTTACTTTGTCGTAAGCCTCTTTCCGGATGACACTTTTGCCAACAACCTTCAACATCTTTCCCCCTCTCCGGAGACTTGCCATCTATAAATATGAACCAATACAAAAACTCCTACCGTATTTATATGGATGAGATGGCTATTCCTAGAATGGTAATTTTCTTTAATAGTTAAAAAGCCGGTGGGAAAAGCTAAACTAGTCAAACTATAAAACAGATGCCTTTTTCTCCTCTGAAGAGATGAAAGGAATGAATAGAATTGAAACGTAAAAGAACACTATTTATTACTGCCGTTGCATCCGGGACAATGTTAAATCCACTAAATTCTTCGATGATTGCCCTGGCACTTCACAGTATTCAAAAAGATTTTCAGCTTTCTTTCGCAACAGCGTCCTGGTTGATTTCCAGCTTTTATTTGGCAAGTGCCGTAGCCCAGCCTGTTACAGGAAAAATTGGAGACATATTCGGAAGAAAAAAGACATTTTTAATCGGTCTTGGTCTCGTAGCGCTTTCGGCATTTGGTGCCCCATTATCCGGTACATTCCTCATGCTGCTCGCCATGAGGCTTGTTCAGTCCATCGGCAGCAGTGCGATTTATCCTTCAGGAATGGCGCTAATTCGTGAGCATATTAAAGAAAGACAAGCTTCTGCTCTTGCTGTCCTCTCCATTTTTGCATCGGCAATGGTGGCGCTCGGGCCGACCATCGGAGGCTTCCTGATTGTCTGGGGAAGCTGGCCGGCCATCTTCTGGGTGAACTTTCCTTTTGTTCTGATCAGTTTTCTCCTTGGCTGGTTTATGTTCCCTAAGGATGTTAAGAGGGACAGAGATACTGTTAGTAGATTATTCTCAAGCCTTGATTTTTGGGGAATGGGATTTTTTGCGGCCGGAATGGTACTGACATTATGGTTTCTGTTGTCATTTAATGCAAAGGTCCATTACTTGACGGGGTTCGCAGGACTATTTTTCTTTGGGTTGTTTGCCTGGCGGGAATTAAGAGTTCGAGAACCTTTTATCGATATTCGGATTTTTAAAACCCATCCGCAACTGACAATGGTTTATTTGCAGTTTATTGTGTTAAATATCTTTTTTTACTGTTTATTTTTTGGTCTCCCCAGCTATTTTCAAGAGGTGCTGCGCTTAAGTGTTGAAAAAAGCGGAGTATTGATGCTGTTCATGTCTGGCGTCAGTATTTTGATTTCAACCATTGCAGGAAAGTGGATTGATAAAGCAGGCGTATACCAACCGATCATGATCGGTGCGTTTATTTCTATTATTGGCGCGACTGCGTTTACCTTCTTTTTTCCTGGGGCTTCCTATCTGGTGTTAGGATTCATCTTGGCGCTAATGGGGTTAAGCTATGGTATTGGCAATGTCGTACTGCAAGTCGCGATGCTGAGGGAAAGCCCGAAGGAAATTGTTGGCACGACATCGGGATTGTTTCAAACCTGCCGCTATTTAGGGTCGATTTTTTCGACCATTATCCTTGGCTTGATTTTTGGTGAAAATATTTCCTCAGAAAGTATAATAACCGTCGGGAAAGTGCTAATCTTTACAGGCACCGTGAGTTTTATAATGAGCCTATGGTTTTCAAGAGAAACACTAAACCTTTTTAAAATAAAGCGTGTCTAATATTTCTTAAACTCTTCATGCTTCCTTCATAGTTTGTTCATATTTAACCGCTATGATGGTAATGGGTTCTCAGTTAGAGCCCTTCAACCTCCGCCCCCTTTTATATAGATGTTGCTTGAAGCCCGGCATATGCCGGGCCTATTTTTTTAGGTATACTTCTACCAATCCCTGTCAATAACAGTAAAAAAGGTTGAAAAGCAGGTGTTATTGATTGAAGGGAATTTATTTTATAAATGACCGTATCACTATTAACGGATTGTCCAAGGAAGAAAGCATCAGATTGCAAGAACATGCTATCGAGAATTTTATGAGAGAACAAAAAATTCAAGCCATCAAGCTGAATCCCTATCAATTAAATGACTATTACACCATTCCGCATGCCCTTTTATATGATTTAAAAAAGGTCAAAAGTCAATTTGACTGCTTGATCCATTATTCCCAGCAGGTAATTGAAGATTTCATGTTTACCTATCCAGCAAAATGGCTGATTCTTAAAAGTTACTTTAAAGAAATTATCGTCATTGAAAATCAAAACGACCAGTCTGTACAAAAAATTAGCTAACAAAAAAATCCGCTTTCATCTAAGCGGATTTTTTTATTTCTAGCTTTCATAATGTAGAAATATTGTAACAAACCTGCCATGCACATTTTAATAACAAATTTATAATAAACCTATAGACATATTTTCCTATACAAAAATCAAATAAAGCATGGTGATGAAAATGCAAGGAATTAGTAAAGGACATCCACACGGAATGAGCAAGACAATCGATTATGACCAAAACCCGTTCATTGTTATTTGGGAAGTGACGAGGGCTTGTCAGTTAAAGTGCGTTCACTGCCGTGCTGATGCACAGCTTACGCCTGACCCTCGCGAGCTGTCTCATGAGGAAGGAATCAATCTGATTGACCAGATTTATGAAATGGATAATCCGATGCTGGTATTTACCGGCGGGGATTGCATGATGCGTGAGGACTTATTTGACCTTGCGGATTATGCAGTTAGAAAAGGTATGCGTGTTTCGATGACACCAAGTGCCACTGCTAATGTTACAATCGAAAAAATGAAACGCGCCAAAGAAGTTGGACTATCCCGCTGGGGTTTCAGCCTCGACGGCCCGACACCGGAAATTCATGACCATTTCCGCGGTACACCTGGGTCATTCGATCTTACAGTTGAGAAAATCAAATACCTGAATGAGTTGGAAATGCCGGTGCAAATCAATACAGTTATTTCACGTTACAACTATGATTCACTTGAACAAATGTCGAAGCTTGTCGGGGAACTTGGCGCTGTGATGTGGTATATCTTCTTGCTGGTACCGACCGGAAGAGGCCAATTGGATGCCTGTATTTCCCCTGCTGAACATGAAAAGGTATTCCGCTGGCTATATGAATTAAGCAAAACAGCACCGTATGATATTAAGACAACTGCAGCCCAGCATTACCGCCGCGTTGTCCTTCAGGAGAAAATGCGCGATCATTTGATTGAAAGAGGCGATATTCACTACGAGGACACGATTACCACCGACTTCGCTTCAATGCATGACGGGTTAAAGCGGGCACCAAAGGGCGTTAACGATGGAAATGGCTTTGCCTTCGTTTCCCATATCGGCGATGTTATGCCAAGCGGCCTCTTGCCGATTGTCGGTGGCAATGTCAGAGAAACTCCACTTGCCGAAATTTACCGTGAGGCAAAAGTGTTTAAAGAACTGCGTCAGCCTGACAACTATAAAGGAAAATGCGGCGTTTGCGAATATAACAAAATTTGCGGCGGTTCCCGCTCCAGAACTTATGCCGTAACAGGCGATTATTTGGAAAGTGAACCATTCTGCGTTTATATCCCGCAGGCAATGCGTAAAAAAGAGACGGCACCAACCGTTTAGCAAACAAAAGGCAGCCCAAGGGCTGCCTGTTTGTTTATTCAATTAGACCTGTATCTGAGATTTGGACTTTGGATTTCACCTTAAATTTTATGGTTGGATAAATTTTCTTCCACTCTTCCCAATCATTTTTGCTGAAATGGCGGGCACGGTAGTGCAGGCCAAACCCTATGGGGTCAAGATTGGCTGATTGGATTTTCTCCAGCAATGCCTTCATTTGCTGTTCCACTTGTTTTGCCGCTGCCTTTTCGTATATGGATAGCTGGCTGTTGTCTATTTTCTGGCTGGTTTCCTCAATTCTCCCTTCTATTAAAATTTGAACATCTATGTATGGCTGTTTTCCCTTCGGTGTAAGAATCCAGTATTTCGTTTTTACCTTATTGGTGTCAATTGTAAATGTTGTTTCTCCTTTATTTGCCCATAACGCGCTTTTTTCCTGCTGGTTCAGAAAATAGCTTAAAAACTTGGTTTCTTCTTGGGAGAGGATTAACTGAAGACGGCTCTTATTAAAAAGTCCGACCGTATTGATTTCGAATATCTCTTTTTTGGGTTCAATAACCGGGAGCATCGGATCGAGCCCCTTTTCTATCAGCCGTTTTTTAAAATCAAACAGAAATTCTGAAATCACATATGGTGTTTCCGATCCATCTCTCCCAAGGGCAAGGAATATCGAATCTGACGGCAAATGTTCAAACTTTGGCTTACTTTAAGAGCTTCCAATGCTGTTGAACTGGAGACAGCCAACTAAGCAATTTGCTGAATATCCCGCCTTCGCGATAACCAATAGTAAATGCCGGCATTTCCTCCGCCTTTTGCAACTTCCTGACTAAAAATAACGGCTTTGTTATGGCTGAAATCAATTTCTTTATCAACTTTTGTTTTAATCGCTCTGATCGCCTCTGACATAGAATCCGCTTCTTGGGAAACAACTGTAAATTGATTTGGCTGTTCCTTGGAAGCGCTTGGGATGGCAAACTTAAGACTGATCAAATATTTTTTTGAACTGTCCTTCGCTGCGTCCACACCAATAGTAACAGCAAACAAGCGCTTATCAATGTCCTTAAAGCCGCATCCGGTCAAGGACAGTATTGAAACCAGTATGACTACAATTTGTTTCCAATACCCCCTATTCCTCAAGCTGCCCGCCTCCTCAACCAAAAAGCCGTAATCACTACAAGGGCACTTTCAATGAACAACCGAACAATCAGCCAATAAACCGTTATTTTATTAAGCTGCAGTGTATTTAATTTTTCCACTGCTGCTATTGAAATAAGAGTGAAGGCTGCCATAGCAATCCAATTTATCTTTTTATAATCCCAATTTTTATTGATTCCCTTTAACAATTCCAATGCTACGTGCCAGTGAATCGAGATACTTAACAAGGAAATGCTTATATAAAACATGAGGAAAAGAAAAATTACCCGCTCAATTGGGCTATAAACCAGGCGCAGCGAATCCGATTGAAGCAGGGTTCGCGGAACAAACATAATAACATTGATCATCATGTTACAAACAACTAAATATAAAAAATACCGATTCAACAGCCTCCCTCCCAGTTGACCTATTTATCCTTTGCTGTGTCTTGTATTAACGTGAAATAAGGCTCACCAAAACTATCAAGCTTGACCATATAGGTAACAAACATGAAAAAGCCAAGTACAACCCCCACTAATCCAAACAATGTTCCCAATAGCAAAATAAAATATTTGACCACCCTAATGGAGAAGCTGAAGGCATTGATCGGCACCACAAAATTGGCAATTGCAACAACCGAGACAATGATTATCATAATATTACTGACCAGCCCAGCTTCTGTTGCCGCCTGCCCAAAATTAAACCGCCTACTGTCGTGGCAGTCGGGCCGATCGCCTTTGGCAGACGGATCCTTGCCTCTGTGAGCATTTCCATCATAAACAGCATTAGCAGCACTTCTACAAACGATGGGTACGGGAAGGCCGTTCTGCTCCCGGCAATGGAAAGCGCCAATTGAACGCGGAATAACTCTGGGTTATAGCTGGTTACGGCAACATACAATCCAGGCGTTATCAGGCTAATCAATAGGCCAATATAACGGATTACCTGCAGGAACCTACCAACCCAATAGGTTTGATAAATATCTGCCATTGAAACCATAAAATCTTTCATTACAGTCGGGAGTATAATGGCAAATGGGGAGCCATGGACAAGTAGAATAATTTTACCTGTCGCCAAATTAATCGCGGCCCGGTCAGGTCTTTCCGTTGCCAGCATAATGGGAAATAAGGCCCGATAACTCTTTTTAATAATATCCAATAACTGTTCTCCGGACTGAAACATATTGACATCGATTGATGCCAGAAACTCTCTTATCCGATCCAGCGTATCCTTGTTTGCGCGCTTTGTATCATAAACCAGCATAACCTGGGTTTTGGAAATCAAGCCGACATTCGAGGACTCAACGGTTAAGGTGGCAGATGGATAGCGATGGCGGATTAGTCCAAGGTTTGTTGGAAGGCTTTCGCTGAACCCTGATTGCGGGCCTTGGATGGTTGTTTCGACCGTCGTATCCTGGACTTGATTATTCCGGTCCACTTTACTGTCAAAAATAAAAACAAAATCTTGAAAAAAGATAATGGCAACCCCTCTTAACAGGTCGTCTATCGCTTTTTTCTCGGTTTCGTACTTACTGACTTTCGGATGCGATTGAAGATAGGCCGAGAATTCCTCCGCTCCCTGAATTTCAAAAAAAGGCTTCAAGATATTATCGTGTAGTACCGCTTCATCACTAATTGTTTTAATATATAAAACTTCAAGATATTTTTCCTTTGTAAAGTACTCTTTAAAAACCAAATCTTCGGAACTTTGAATATTGCTTAGTATGTCTTCTTTAATTAACTCAACCTTTGGGATAGGCATGTACGTTACACCACACTGTCATGACTGCTTTCCATTAATTTCCCACGAAGTTGGCAGATTATTCTAGGGTTAAACATCCGGCATTGGATTGCGTTTTTTATTTGATTAAGGTGGGAATATTTCGGGAATGTTTAGTTTAGAAACATTTTACGAAGGGGAATTATCTTTTATGGCGGATTTCACAACAACAGAAACGCAGGTTTCGAAAGCTCTATTTCAATTTTTCCTTCCCTTTACATACAAGGCTGACAGTGAGCTGCAGCTGCGGAAAAGTCTAGAAAACCATCAATTTACCAGCTTTCAATTAAATGATTTAGAACAGGAAGACAAATATTATGGGGGTTTTACGATTTCCCATCGAAATTTGGAGTCATTTTTTCTCCCGATGACTAATAAGATCCTGTTCCCGTCATCCGGAAAGGATAAAGGATACCATAGATACTCAAAGAAACTTTCCGACGAAAGCGCCATTGCGATTAACGACAGCATGATTCCGTTCCAGATTCACTCAGTTGACGTGATCCTCTGTCCCTATGAACTTGGCATCGTTACCATCCGAATCGAGCTAAATGACCTCGCTTTGGCTGATGCTATTACATTTACCGGCGGAGATGCCACCCGCATTCACCTTGGCCATGAATCAAAAGCAACTATCTTATATGAAGAAAAAAATGTTCTTTTCGTAATAGAGCTGGTCCGTAATATAGTGCCAGGGTGGGATCAGTTTATAAAAGGCAGTGACACAGCCGAATTTGATTCAAAAATTTATCTTCTATCATTTCTTTCCGTAAAAAATGACATAAAAACTCAATATCATTATGATGACTACGGTTTAGCCTGTATTTCTAGTCAAGACACTGACCAGCTGACAAGTCATTTTTATGGACGATATTATTACGCCCTGTTGACAAATTTATATCATCGGTTGTTTTTCCTAAAATTGTTGCAGGATTACGCTGATATTAATATTGAGGGTGATAAAAAGGCAATTAGACAACTGATCTATACAATGAATTCGTTTACTTCGAATTATTATTTTGTCACGATTCCACGCGACTCTGGAGGAGCAGAACTTTTTAATGGATTTAAACAAGCATTTCATATCGACAGCTTATACCAATGCTCTAAAGAAATCCTTACGTCCCTATTCCATTACCAGCAAAATACGGCCACAAAAAGGGACAGTTTTTTGCTATTGATTCTAACTCTCTATACCGTTATTTGCGGGATATTCAGCATGAATTTGTTCACTCATGATTTGGAAGGTAACATACATTGGGAGCGCTTGGCTTACTATAATCCATTTGAATATTTAGCTGTTTTTATTGTATTTAGTGGTATGATTATAGTGATGTACCTTGCCATCAGCAGTCTGATCCAGGGATGGCAGGATAAAAAGTTACGGAAAAAATGGATAGATAAAGCGGTGATATCACCAAAGAAGGAATAACTCCCGCTTGAATGACCGGTTTGTAAGGAGTCTCTATAATGATCAGAACGATAGCGGTAAATAAAAATTATGAATTGGTTCAGGACATCGAAATCACTAGACTTATTAACGGGGATTTTCTCTGGTACTGGATTGACTTTAATCAACCATCAGAGCAGGAGGTGGAATTTCTCCGGGATCCATTGTCATTTCATCCCTTAGCGATTGAGGATTGCATCTATCATTTGCAGCGGCCAAAGCTTGATTATTATGAAAATTATACGTTCTTTGTCACTCAAACGTTGAATCAGGAGACAATTACAAGAGATGAAGTGGATTTCTTCCTGAGCGAAAATTACATCGTGACCTTTCATCACCAGCCTTCATTGGAAATTAATGAGGTATGGAACAGACTCAGTCAATCGAATCAGATAAAAAAGTGGGATCCTTCCCATGTGTTGTATAATGTGATTGATAAAATGGTGGATAACTATTTCCCTTTGGTTTATAAAATTGAAGATCAGTTAAATGAGATAGATGAGAATTCTAAAGGGCGGTTGATGGAAGATTTATTGGAGGATTTATTTGATACCCGCCATCAGCTCCTGACAATGAGGCATACGATTACCCCAATGCGTGACCTGGTCTACCGCATCCTAAATTCGCAGCGGATGGAAGCGATGCAGGGTAAAATGGTTTATTTTTCAGATATTCATGACCATTTGCTTAAACTGACGGAAATGATTGAAGCAAGCCGCGAACTGACAACCGATATTCGCGACAGCTATATATCGATTAATTCCCATCAGACCAATCATGTCATGAAGGTTTTAACCGTTATTACGACCATCTTCATGCCGTTGACATTTATTGTTGGGTTGTATGGAATGAACTTTCAATACATACCAGAGCTTTCCTGGAAGTATGGCTATTTCTTTGTGTTAATCGTCATGTTTCTTGTTGGACTTGGGATGTCGTGGTGGTTTAAGAAAAAGGGTTGGTTTAAATAGTTGTGTTGTTAATAGAAAAGCGGAGGACCCGTCAGGTCTCCGCCTTTTTATTCCCAATTTTCATAGACAATTTCCCCGCCAGTCAAATCGATGGTGTTATGTTCCCCCTTATAATAGGTCTTTCCGTCCTTTTTAACAATAAGATTTTCATAAGTATAAACCTTTTGGCCATTTGGTAGATGAATCACTACCTTTGGCCCCAAGTCCACTTCGGGTGCTTCAATTTTTATTGTACTTTGATAATAATGACTGAAACCAAGGATCCCCATGGCTATCACAACTGCTAAAAACAGGTATAGAAACAGGCCCTTCCACGGAAATGGCTTGGACTTATTATGATATAATTCAAGTCTTGTCACTTTCTCCCTCTCTCCTTACTCTTATTCCCAATGATTGGCCTCCAAATTTAGAAATCGCCATTAGTAAACCTATGCATGCTGACAAAGAATGTTGACATTTGACATGAGATTTTTAAAAAGTTGTATAATAAAAAGGACAATATGATTGAGAGGGGACCCAGACTGTGGCATATCCAAATACTGAAGAAACAATGAAGTTGTTAACAAACCTGGTGTCGATTCCGAGTCCATCGGGAAACACCAATGAAGTCATTACATATGTTGAAAATTTCCTTGCCGGCTTGCAAGTCGAGACAACAAGAAATCGTAAGGGCGGCTTAATCGCTACCATTGAAGGAAAAGATTCCAGCCGGCACCGGATGTTGACGGCACATGTTGATACATTAGGGGCGATGGTGAAGGAAATCAAGGCAAACGGCCGTTTGCGCATCGACTTAATCGGCGGCTTTAAATACAACTCCATTGAAGGCGAATACTGCCAGATTGAAACAAGCAGCGGCAAAAAGTACACCGGGACCATCCTGATGCACCAAACATCCGTCCATGTATACAAAGATGCCGGGAAAGCAGAACGCAATCAGGAAAACATGGAAATAAGAATCGATGAAAAAGTACATACGGCTGAGGAAGTCCGTGCCCTTGGAATTGAAGTCGGGGATTTTGTTTCCTTCGACCCGCGGGTAGAGGTGACACCAAGCGGTTATATCAAATCCCGCCATTTGGATGACAAGGCTAGCGTTGCCGTTCTATTGCAATTAATCAAGCAAATAAAAACAGAAAATATCACGTTGCCCTACACAACCCACATTTTGATTTCCAATAATGAGGAAATCGGATATGGCGGAAATTCTAATATTACTCCGGAAACAGTCGAATACTTGGCGGTCGATATGGGTGCGATGGGTGATGGCCAGTCCACTGATGAATACACGGTTTCGATTTGCGTGAAGGACTCCAGCGGCCCGTATCATTACGGTTTACGCAAAGCATTGGTAAGGTTAGCGGAAGCCAACCATATCGGTTACAAACTTGATATTTATCCACACTATGGTTCCGATGCATCGGCAGCCATTCGCTCCGGACATGATCTTGTTCATGGATTAATCGGACCGGGAATTGATTCGTCCCATGCATTTGAACGGACCCATCAATCCTCGCTTGAGAACACAGCAAAGCTTTTATATTACTATGTTCAATCAGAGATGGTCATTTAATTTTACATTTACAAATCGCGGTAAGCAGCTATAATAAAAATGTCAGTTCATTAATGAGATGGAGATGGAATCATGTTTTCTAACATCGGTGTACCAGGGTTAATTCTAATTCTAACGTTAGCATTGATTGTGTTTGGACCAAATAAACTACCTGAAATCGGCCGTGCCTTCGGAAAGTCAATCCGTGAATTTAAAAATGCCACCAGCGGCATTGCTGATGACATTCGGAAAGATATTACGGAAGACATAAAGGAAATTAAACAAGTTGATTTGAAAAAATAAAGTTTTTAAAAGCATCCCCTGGTATTCATGGGGGATGCTTTTTTAGACTCAGGCTGAACTGTTGGCCGTTGTACCATTTGCGAAGGTTATCGTCTTGATTTCTCTGCCAGGGTCTGAAATTGATTCATTATTTTTTTGCGGGACTTATCGTTTCGGAGTAAATAGGCCGCCCCCAGAGCAACAGTTGTCATCATTAATTTTTTTCGATTCATTTATACCCTCCTCACCTTTTCGTCCTTAGTTAAATTACCCGTTTCGATATTCTTTTAACCATGATAATTATTAACCAGCACTGGCTTAAATAAAAAAACCAACCCCATAAGGATTGGTTCACACACTAATCGTCAAGCTTTTCTTTTAGCCTTTGGTTATGCTGTTTATACTGTTCCAAAAGCTGGTTCAACCCCTCAGCAGCCAGCTTATCATCTTTTTTCTCGACTGCAAGCTTAAGGTCGTGGTACATTTTCCAGCGTGCCATATCTTTTCCGCCATGGGCTTCCTTGATGAATTCTTCTTTGGTGATTTTGCCTTCCTCCAGCTGCTTATGGAGCTCTTTCATCTTTTTAAGTTTTTCGCTCCTCCATTTTTCCCGTTTTTCAGCATTATTTGGGCTCATCCACTCATTGCGCAGCTGCTTCTTTTCCTCCAAAACCTGAGTCCATTCATCCTTTTTATCTGGTGTATACTGGTCAACCCAGCCAAGCAGCTGCTTTTCCCGGTCTGCCATCTTGGCCTGCCAATCCCCATGCTTATGCCCATGCCCTTGCGTGCCATGCTGATCCGTGCTCTCCTCCGCCTCGCAATCACATTCCTCGGAGTTATCCACATTATTAACTTGTTCTTGGTTATCCACATTGGTGTCAGGCACCACTTCGTTTGCTCCAGCGGCAAATGGAACCGAAACTAACATTCCAATCATAAAAAGTATTATTTTTGCTTTCATTTGTCAAGCTCCTTTCGTATATCGGTAATGAACTCCTGTAGCATTGGTAAATTTGCCCTTCGTTATCATGCCCAAATTTTGAAAAAAAATTTACCAGTTTGTCATAAATTTTGTTAAAAAATTCTTGCGTTACCTTTAAAATTGTCGTATTCTATTATTAGAAAATAAATGTGAAATATTTCACAAACAATAATATAGAGCGATTGCTCTATTTTAAAACATTATTAATGTGAAATGTTTCACAAGAAGATATTTTAGAATTATGGGAACCAGGAGCTGATTGAAGATGAACAAGCCAAAAATCGTTATTTTAGGTGGAGGGTACGGAGGACTTATTACTTCTAAACGGTTAGAGAAATTATTAAAGTCCGGCGAGGCAGATGTTACGTTAATCAATAAACATAACTACCATTACTTAACCACACAGCTGCACAAAATCGGTGTACGAACTGCTGCCGACCGGCAAATCGCCATCTCGATTCCGGAATTAATTGACCCTAACAAAACCCGCTTTATCAAAGCAGAAGTAACATCTGTCGATACAGCTAACCAGGAAGTTCATCTTGAAGGCGGCACTGCGATCCAATACGATTATTTATTAGTTGCATTAGGCTTTGAAGTGGCAACATTCGGCATCCCGGGTGTTAAGGAGCATGCCTTTGAAATTCGCAGCTTCAAAAGCTCAAAAGCCATTTATCATCAAATTATTAAACAATTTAACCTTTATAAAGAAGATCAGGACCCTTCCCGCCTTACCTTTGTGGTTGCCGGTGGAGGTTTTACCGGAGTTGAAATCCTTGGCGAATTGGCGGACGGACTTCCAAAGCTTTGCAAAGAGCATGATATTCCATTTGAAAAAATCAGAATCGTTGCTGTCGAGGCTGCGGCATCCGTTATTCCGTTCTTCCCAAAACAATCGATTGAATACACCATCAATACTTTAAAGAAAATGAATGTTGAATTAATTACATCAACAAAGATACTGGAAGTAACAGCTGAAAAAATTCGTCTTGAAAATAGCCTTGATATACCTACCCGGACATTAATTTGGTCCTGCGGTGTAAAAGCTAATTCAATCGTGGAAAAATTTGGCTTCCCGATGGAAAGAGGAAAAATTGCACTTGATCCTTACCTGAGAGTAAAAAATATGAACAACGTTTTCAGTATTGGAGATTGTTCACTGTTCATGAAGGACGAAAAGAACGCTTTGCCACCTACGGCTCAAGTGGCCTTGCAGCAGGCACCTGTTTGTGCAAAAAATATTGTCGCGACCATTCGCGGCGAAGAACTAAAAGTATTTGAATATCACCACAAAGGTTCTGTTGCCTCAATCGGCAACTTTGCGGCAGTAGGATTGGTGGGCAGTGTCCGTCTTTCCGGATTAATCGGCGCCTTTATGAAGCAAGTAATTGAAGCCCGCTACCTATTTAACTTGGGTGGACCGGCATTAATTTTCAAGCAGCACGTAGGCGTGGACCGCGAGCCTGTAAAAATGACTGCCAAGCAATAGGCATTCCAGCCTGTTTATGATTGTTTACTTTCCGCAGCAAGGGGGAACGTCCCCTCACACCTCCTTGTTGCATTTGAATAGAAGCATCCCAATGATATGTCTTAAATTCCCCCGATTTTAAGACAAACAACCCGCTTCCTTAATGGGAGCGGGTTGTTTATTTAGTCAAAAATTAATATACATCTCTCTTTGTAAAGACAACAAAGGAAACAATCAGCGCTGCCGCCCACCAGACGAGCAGAACCATCATCGAAAATGACAGGTTCATGCCCTCAATCGGCGGTGCACTTCCCTTCATATAATCTGTTAACCTTAAATTCACCATGAAAAAATATTTAGCTGATTCCCACGAGGAAACCATATTACTTAAAATAGCACCAGAGATCAGTGCCGCAAGCATGACACCCATTCCGGCGGCGGTGCTACGAATTAATACCGATAGCATAAATGACAATGTCCCGACCACAATGGCGACAAACCAGACAAGGCCTAAATCCATCAAGAGAAACTCCCATAAACTTAATAATCTAACATCAGAAGTGCTTAGTCCTTCATCGGTAATATTAAACCCAGTTAAAATCGGAGCTCCCCAGCCTTTGTAGCCAAAGACTGTACCTGAAATGAGGTAAGAGAGGATTCCGGCAATGGCGATGATTAGCGAGACAGCCAGGCACAGGGTAATATATTTGCTTAAAAGAATTTTCCACCGCTTCACCGGCCTCGTTAACAGGAGCTTGACCGTCCCCATACTATGCTCGGAAGACACCAAATCACTAGCGATCACCATGACCATTAACGGGATAAATAAATCAATCGAGTTTTCCAGAAAAATTCTGATAAATGTCGGAGCTCCTGGCTCAGCCGGATTGATATCATGATCAAGATAATATTGCTTCTGCTGCAGCGAAATTTGCAGTTGCTTTTTCCACTCATCAGAAATTCGGCTGCTGCTAAGACGATTGGTCGTATCGACAATTTGCTGCTGTAGAATCGTCCGCCAATCGCTCGTGCCTAATTTTTTCCTTTGTGTTTCGGTTTCCTTATACTGGGCATATGTAAACAAGATGACAAGAACACCAATGATAATACCAATAACAATCAGGCGTTTTTTTGCGATTAGCTTCAGCATTTCATTTTGGACCAGCTTAGTCAATTGTCTCACCCCCGGTCAATTCAAGGAATAAATCCTCCAGCACCGGCATCTTGCGGTTCATTTCTAGTACCGAGACACCTGCTTCTACTAGTCGTTTATTCCACAACGGAGTCCCCTGTTCATCAAATTCGGTTAAGACTGTACCGTCTTCTCGTTCCTCAACCTTTGTTAACTCACGTAAAACTTGTTTGCCTTTTTCGCTAGGATTCATCACCCACTGTACTCGTTCCCGATTGGATAATAGGTTTTCAACCGTATCGGTGGTTATAATACGTCCCTTGGAAATAATGGCCACCCTGTCGCACAATTGCTGGATTTCACTTAATAAATGACTGGAAACAAGAACGCTTAGTCCCTCTTTTTCTGCAAGAAACCTTATAAATTCCCGCATCTCACGGATTCCGGCCGGATCCAGACCATTAGTGGGTTCATCCAAGATGAGCACCTTTGGATTTCCAAGCAAAGCTTGGGCAATACCGAGGCGTTGTCTCATTCCCAGAGAATACGTCTTCACTTTATCGTGAATCCGCTCAGTCAAACCGGCAAGTTTGGTTACCTCATGAATTCGCTCTTCTCCAATCCCCTCGAGCATCCGAGCAAAATGGAGCAGGTTGTTATAGCCTGACAAAAATGGATACAATTCCGGATTTTCCACAATGCAGCCTAGATTCTTCATTGCCTCTGAAAATTGCGCTTCAATATTATAGCCACCGATATGGATCGTGCCAGAAGTCGGCTTAATCAAGCCAACAAGCATTCGGATGGTTGTTGTTTTCCCAGCACCATTTGGCCCAAGGAAACCAAACACTTCCCCTTCCCGCAAATCAAAGGACAATCCTTTGATTATTTCTTTGCGGCCAATTTTCTTTTTTAAATCCTTTACCGATAAAGTGATATTTTTTTTCATAAATAATCTCCTCACCAAGTGATTAATGAGGCCACCCGTTCCGCAATTAACCGGTACCCTTTTGTATTTGGATGAAACTTATCGGAATATAGGTAATCATTAACCTTTAGCTCAAATAGGTCAAACGTTGGAACAAACACTATTTTTGGAAAAGCAGCGCTTACTTCTGCACTTTGATAGTTCCACTGCCGGACAACCTTGGACATCTCTTTTCCTTCTCCCAGCTCAATAAATGGGTTATAAAGTCCGATAAAAAACACATTGGCATTCTGATTGTGATTTCGAATTTGTTCAAAAATAGCCTTAATATTTTCGAGGTATTTGGTTTGTATCCCAGTCAGGTCCTCATTTTTAAACTCGATAATCCCTTGCCCGCCTCGAAACAAATCGTTCCCACCAATTGTCACTACAATGACATCAGCTTTGTGGATTTGCCGCTGCACCTCCGTCTGCCCAACCTGATTCCGCAGCTGGTCTGAGCGCTGTCCATTGATGCCAAGGTTCGTAAGCTGTACCGGCTGCTTTGTCTTTTCCTTCAATTCATCCACTAAAACACCGACATAGCCTTTACCGGTCTCGTCACCCGTTCCTCGCGTCAATGAATCACCCAAGGCGACTACCGTTAACCCTTTTTTGTTTTCAGCCTTTTCTATTTTCTGCTCACTTGCCTTGGGAACTTGATCCTGTTTCCCTGCATAGTATTCAGACACTGCCCAGCCAAGGCCGGCCAGCCAAAGAAGAAAAAATAAAGCCGCAATAATCGTCACTAAGCGAACCATGTTTTTACTCAAACAGCTCAACCCTTTCCGGCCATGAATATACCCTCATTTAATCACAGTTTCATACCACATTAAAAGTTTTAGCAAAAAAATTTTTATTAGTTACATGACATTTGTTTATAGACGGGTTTCAACTGTTAAAGTATCTTTTATTTGGTTGTGCAAATCCGTAACCCCTATTCTATGTTTCATTATTTAACAAAAGCTTTAATAATGTCATATGTATAGCGGGTAATACTATAAATATGGCCACTCTCAGGAGGAGAAAGAAATGAACCCGGCGAAAATTGCTTGGATAACAGACACCACATCATCTCTCAGCAAGGAATTTATCGAGCAACATCACATACATGTCATTCCCCTGCACGTTGTGATTAATGACCAATTTTTTAAAGAGACAATCGACATCACGCAGGAAGAATTTTATATAAGAATGAAAACGGAAGAAGGAAAATTTCAATCATCCCAGCCTTCACTTAACGACTTTGTTGAGCTTTATGAAAAGTTAAAGACAGAATATGATTTCGGAGTAGCAATACATGCCTCCAGCATTCTGACGGGAACCTATCAAACTTCCGTTTTGGCAGCGGAAATGGCCGGTTTCAAACTATACGGTATAGATTCCCGCACCGGTTCCTATCCGCTGTCATTTTTAATAAAGAAAGGCATTCAATGGGTCGAACAAGGTGTAGAGATTAATGAGGTTGTTCGCCAACTGAATGAAATGCGTGACGATACCCGCCTGTTTCTAGTCCCGTCCAATCTTGACCAATTACATAAGAGTGGCCGGGTATCCGGCGGCCAAAAAATATTGGCATCGCTGCTTAACATTAAGCCGATCCTATCGATTGAAGAAGGCACCGCCAAAATCAAGGACAAGGTCCGGTCTGAAAAAAAGGCTCTCGCCTGGCTTGTTAGCCGCTTGAAGGAAGACTTGGAGTCGCATAAGGTGACAAAAGTGGCTATTATTCACGCGCACGAACAGGACAAGGCTGTCGCCTTTGAAAAATATATTCATGAGCAATTTCCTGATTTACAAACTGAGGTCATGATGCTGATCACTGTTGCTGGCGTGCATACGGGGGCTGGAACGTTAGGGCTTTCGTGGGTTTGTGAATAATAAACAACCCGATTTCCTTCATAATTGGAAAATCGGGTTCTTTTTTTTTAAACCAAGCTTGCTTTTGGTCCAAAAAACTCAAAGTGAATTCTTTCTTCATTAATACCCAGTTCTTGCAAACTGCTGTTAATGGCCTTCATAAATGGAACCGGCCCGCAGAAATAAAAATCGGCATCTTCGATTGAAACCTTTTCTTTTAGCCATTCACGGGTGACATAGCCCTCGACATCGAAACGATTGTGTTTACGGTCGTCGTCTGTCGGAGAATCATAGAAAACGTAGGATGTTACATTTTCAAGCTGTGCCAACTCCTCCACTTCCTCTCTAAGGGCATGGACATTGCTGTTTTGGGCCGCATGGACAAAGGCCACCATACGTTTAGGCTGAACTTCGACAACTGTTTTAAGCATGCTCATCATTGGAGTTAAACCAACCCCGCCGCTTAATAGTACAACCGGTGAGGATTTTTCAGTATCGAGTACAAAATCTCCTGCAGGGGCACTAATCTGAAGTAAATCTCCTTCGTTTACACCCTCATGAAGGTAATTGGACACCACACCATCAGGATTGGCTGTTCCCGCTTCACGTTTAACGCTAATTCTGTAATAGCCCTTGCCTGGTGCATCGGAAAGACTATACTGGCGAATATGGGTGAACTTTTGGCCTTCGATTTCAAGTTTTATACTGATATATTGTCCCGGTTTAAAATCGGCAATGGCTTGGTTGTCGGTTGGTTTTAAATAAAAGGACGTGATAACATCACTTTCCTGCACTTTCCGGTCAACGTAAAAGGCGCGGAACCCGTCCCAGCCACCTTGCAAGGTTGCAGCTTCATGATACATTTCTGCTTCCACACCAATGAAGGCATTGGCAATTACATCATAGGCCTGTGCCCATGCGTCAATAATTTCGTCCGTTGCCGCCTCCCCTAACACATCCTTAATTGCTAGTAAAAGATGCTTCCCGACGATTGGATAATGCTCAGGCTTGATGCCAAGGCTTCGATGCTTATGAGCAATTTGTTTCACGACCGGAAGGATGGCTTCCAAATTATCAATATACATTGCCGCAGCATATACGGTGCCAGCCAAGGCCTTTTGCTGCCGCCCCTGTTTTTGATTGGCATGATTAAAAATATTCAATAATTCCGGATGGTTTCCGAACATGAGCTGATAAAATCTGATCGTAATTTGTTCACCATACTGCTCGAGCACCGGAACGGTTGATTTAACAATTTCTATCGTTTTTTGATTTAACACATTGAACACTCCTTTTGGTTTTCACTATGTACGTAGTATTATATGACAAAAAACATGGCAGCTTAGTGATTTAAATCACACATTGTTATATTAGAATATTTAGAACTAGGTCATAGTCCCAATTTCCTGTTACGGATTCCACAATATGCTGGAAATTATTAAGTAGATACATTACTATTAAGAAAAAATAGGTTAGGGGAAACATGAAAAATCGGAAGCGGATATATACTATTCTCGGCATTTTAATTGGTATCGGTTTGATTTTTTGTCTGTTTTTGCAATTTAAAATTAGTCAGTATTGGCATGTGGAAGCACCAAAAAATGCCGATTATTTGATTGTCTTGGGTGCAAAGGTTAACGGCACCGTCCCTTCTTTGGCACTGGCCCGTCGAATCGATGCTGCAGCGGAATACCTTAAGGATAACCCAACTACACTGGTGATTGCTTCCGGTGGTCAAGGCCGCGGCGAGGACATTTCTGAAGCGGAGAGCATTAAGCGGGAGTTGTTGAAACAAGGCATCAGCAAATCGCGGATTATTCTGGAAAATCAATCGACGGACACCTATGAAAATATTGCTTTTTCTAAAAAACTAATTCCATCTGAGGCAAAGCTAGGTGTTGTGGTTACGAATGCGTTCCACCTATATCGCGGAGTTTCCATCGCCCGTGACCAAGGGCTGGAGGTGGACGGACTTCCGGCAGAAACGCCAATTCAAGCTGTTGTGAAATCCTATTTTCGCGAATATTTGGCGATAACCAAGTTTTATTTAAAACGATATATTTTGGATTGATTGATAGAAAAACTCGGCTTTTTTTGTTGGCCGAGTTTTTCCTTGTTATTTTATTTTTGCATAAATGCACGTATCTCGTATTTCTTTGCCGTCTCCGGATAGACCGTCATTTTTCAGGATGCCTTCAAGCTGAAACCCGAGGCGTTCGGGGACCGCTTTACTTCGATTATTTTTTGAATCACAGCGAATTTCGACCCGCTTGGCGTTCAATTCGGTGAAAGCGAAATTCGTAATCGCTTCTGTCGCCTCCGTTATATAGCCTTTTCGTTGATGACGGGTATCAATCCAATAACCGATTTCAAACTTAGGAATATCCCAGTTAATTCGGTGCAAACCTGATGACCCGATAAACTCTCCTGTTTCCTTATTAAAAATATGCAATCTTAGGTCTTCCCTGGTTAAAAACTTGGCATGGGCTTCGCGCATGTTCGCTTCAACATCATCCACCGTTTGCTCCCGATCAGCCCACGGCATCCACGGCTTTAGTTCAGCCATTGACGCCTGCATCGCCTGATAAACAGCCTTTCCGTCACCAGGCATCGGCTTGCGGATGATGAGTCTTTCTGTGGCAATCTCTTCCGGAAATTCTTTTAAAATTGGTTTCATTCTGTCTTCCTCTCCTCCCGAGTTTTATATATTCGCCTTTTATGGTTGGAAAACCTTTTAAAAATGGCGTCCGCGGATATCCAGCATGTTTGCGCGGATATATTCTATCAACCAAGAAAAAAGGCTCTTCCACCCCGGAAGAGCCCTCAAAATTAATATGCTTTTGCCCAATAAACCATTTTATCGGCGTCTTTGTCGCAGCAAACGCACTTATCAGAGATTTTTTCCTGCTCAAATGGGATACAGCGTGAGGTCGCCCCCACATCTTCCTTAATTTTCTCCTCGCAGGCGAGCTCGCCGCACCACATTGCCTTGATAAAGCCTGGTTTTGCCTCCAATGTACTCTTTAACTCATCAAGAGTTGTCGCCACAGAGGTTCTCTCTTCGCGATGCTTCAATGCTTTGTTATATAAGTTAGATTGGATGTCATCAAGCAACTCAACAAGCTTCTGCTCCAACTGATCCATTGGCACAACCACTTTTTCCAATGTGTCGCGACGAACCAATACAACTTGCTTGTTCTCAATATCTTTAGGTCCCACTTCTAAACGAACCGGAATTCCCTTCATTTCATACTCGTTGAATTTCCAGCCTGGCTTCTTGTCGCTGGCATCAATACCAACACGGGCCACTTTTGAAAGAGATGCCTTCAGGTCATAGGCAAAGTCTAAGACTCCTTCTTTATGCTGGGCGATTGGCACAATCATCACCTGAGTTGGCGCAGCCTTTGGCGGAATCACCAAGCCGCGGTCATCACCGTGGACCATGATTAACGCACCGATGACACGAGTGGTAAAGCCCCATGATGTTTGATGGACATACTGCAGCTTCCCTTCTTTATCGGTGTATTGAATGCCAAATGCCTCGGCAAAGCCGGTACCAAAGTGGTGGGAAGTGCCGGACTGCAACGCCTTACCGTCATGCATTAAGCTTTCGACAGTAAATGTTGCTTTAGCTCCAGCGAATTTTTCCTTCTCGGTTTTCTGCCCCTTAACAACCGGAATCGCCAGAATGTTCTCAAGTACATCAGCATACACATTCAACATTTTGATGGTTTCTTCCATCGCATCCTCATCCGTCGCATGCGCGGTGTGCCCTTCCTGCCACAAAAACTCCAATGTCCGCAAGAATGGACGGGTCGTTTTCTCCCAGCGTACAACGTTGGCCCATTGATTATACAGCTTTGGCAGGTCACGGTAGGAGTGAATGATATTGCTATAATGCTCACAGAATAGAACCTCTGATGTTGGACGGACGACCAATCGCTCCGTCAGCTCCTCGGAACCTCCGTGTGTTACCCATGCCACTTCGGGAGCAAAGCCCTCAACGTGGTCTTTCTCTTTTTGCAGCAGGCTCTCAGGGATGAATAAAGGCATATACACGTTTTCATGCCCTGTTTCTTTAATGCGTCGGTCCAGTTCGTTTTTGATATTATCCCAAAGCGCAAAGCCGTATGGGCGGATGATCATCGAACCGCGTACACTTGAATAATCGATTAAATCTGCTTTTGTTACGACATCTGTATACCACTGCGCGAAATCATCATCCATCGCCGTAATATCTTTTACAAATTCCTTAGCCATTTTGACACCTCATTATTTTTTTAAAATATATCCAGCTCCAGCGCCAAGGGGCTCGGGTCATAAGCCAATCCGTCAAGAAGGCTAAAGAGCAGCCTTCCTGCCGGCTCGTCTTATGCCTGTCGCCCCTGGCCACTAAGGAAAGCTCCTTAGAATAATCCTCGCAGGAACAAGCTGCGCTTGTTCCGAAGGCGCTTCCGCTTTTAAATATAAAAAGGCCTTGATCCTAAAAAGGGACCAAGGCCTGGCGGTACCACCCTAAATTCATAAAGCGATTGCTTTATACTCTTTCCATGATAACGGATTTTATCCGCATGTATCTTCAGCAATATCCGATACAGAACTCGGAGGCAGGTTCAACTGATTGCCTTAAGAAACCTCGCACCAATGGTTTCCTCTCTTGGTAAGACAGCTTCAATTTACTAATCCCCGTCATTGTTTCAAGCTATATTTTAGAAAAAATTATATAGTTCTCCATCATAAAAGTCAATTCTTATTGTGGAATATTTTAATAATACGTCCAGTTTTACCTAATTAATATTCTTCCATACTTTAAAGCTGGTGCTAAATCGGGTAATATTATATTGATCAGTTAAATTGGGGTGATTTGCATGGAGGATAACAAAAAGGATGAACTTGACCTTGAAGAGGAAGAAAAAGAATTCCTGCTGGATTTAATGAAAATGCAAAATGAAACCCTAAAACGGATTTATAAAAAAACATTGGAAAACGAAAAAGAAAAATAGTTTTGAGATGTTCATAAAACGTTCAATTCTTGTCGCTGTAAATGGTTTTTTAACCTATATAATACTCTTATGTTAGTAACCCATAAGAGGAGACGTTAAACATGACATATTTTATGATTATTTCTGCCATCATCGTTGCGGCGACAACAGGCTATTCTATTTATCTTTTATACAAAAATAAGGGGCAACTGGCAAAAACGCCGGGCTTGATGATTTCGATTGCCATTTCAACAATGGCAGGGTTGCTTTCCGGGACGATAACCGGCATTTTATCCGGAGAGATGTTCCTTGTTGTCGGCATCAGTATGATTATCGGTTTTATGGTTGGGTTTTTGGCGGGGCATCCGATTGGACTCCTGGCCATCGTGATGAGTTCCATATTCGGTTTGCTTGGCGGGATTATCGGTGCCATTTTAGGTGTCCTACTTATCTTCATTAATCCTATCATTCTCTTAGGTATTTTATTGGGCCTTTTTATTGTGATTATCGGGCTTGTCATACTTTTTATTTTGGCTGATAACAATCAAAAATACTCGGTTCAAACAGAGGAATTGTCACCGTTTGCTATTATTGCGGGCGGAGTTGTATTTGCCTCCCTGTTTTTGTTTTTGTATAGCAGTAATTGGGTGGAAATCCCTGTCAAAACTGAAGCCGCACAGGCCGAGGCTTCACAAACGAAGACCACACAGCCTGCGGCAAGGGCGGAGATTGACGTGACGGATGAAGCAACACCTAAGGTGAAGATGCTTGTTACGGACAGAGGGTATGCTCCGAATGTCATTCGGGTGAAAAAAGGTGCTCCAGTCGAACTAGAAATTCAAAATCCAGGCGATAATAGCTGCTTCTCGAAATTTAATATGCCTGATTTTAATATTAACAATGCTGATTTAAAAATTGGCACAACGACATTAACGTTCATGCCCGACAAAACTGGGGAATATACCTTTAGCTGCGGCATGAATATGTTTAAAGGCACCGTAATTGTTGAATAAGTTCATCAACAAGCCATCCTTAGTATGGCTTGTTTTTTGTTTTGTTTATAGGCTAAAGTCTGTCGGTCTCGAATAAGATTAAATTATATAGACTTGTCCGATAAACTGTGGAGGTGCTTTTACCACCGGCACCCTTTCCCACCCTTTCACGGGAAAAATAACACCTTCTTTTTTACCGTGCATGGACCCCTTTACTTCTTCATCGAACCCTAAAAATTCTTCCCCCGGTGTTTTTAATAATTCCTAATTGACTACATTGTTCAATTGTTTTATAGTTTAACACGTGAATAGTTCAATGATTAAACTAATATCAATAACAACAGAGGTGACACCAAATGAATAATCCCCTAATTCAAGACTTGATTGACCGCTATGTGAATGTTTCCTTTCAGGTACATAAAAAAGCGGAATCCCTTATCAAGGCGGAACTGGGCAATGACTTAACCAATGACCAGCATTATGTTTTAAGTTATATCCGTAAGGCCAGCGGCTGTACCTCAACCGAACTCGCCGATGCCTTTGATGTCAATAAAAGTGCGATAACTGCCATCATTAGTCGGATGGCGGATCGGGGGCTTATCGAAAGGACCCGTGATGTCAATGACCGTCGTGTCGTCTATCTGACGTTAACAGGGGCTGGGGAGGAACTTTTTCGCGCATGCCAGGAAAAAGTTCATCAATTGGTGGAATCTATCATTACCAAATTTGATGAAACGGAAATCACCACATTTATCAATACTTATGAAAAACTTGCTCAAATACTCGACAACAAGAAAAAGGATGAACTGGGGGAATAGCAAGTGAGAGTCATCATTAAAGGAAAATGGTTTATTTTGGCCGCCTGGATCGCCATCATCGCCGGCCTGTTCATGGTAGCACCAAATATGGAGAATCTTGTTCGGGAAAAAGGCCAAATCACCGTCCCCGAGGGATATTCATCCACATTGGCCCAAAAAATTCTTAAGGATGTACAATCCAACGAAAATAAAGGCACCGACCTCCAAACAGCGCTTGTTTTTCATAGCGATAAAAAGTTAACCGACAAAGATTTCGACGAAGCTGAAAAAGCTATAAAAGCACTAGAATCCAATAAGGAAGAACTTGGCATTACCGAAATTCTCACTCATTTTAATCAAGAGGAATTAAAGGATCAGCTTGTTTCTAAAGACGGGAAAACCATCCTGGTTTCACTGCAAGTTACCGCCAATGGCCGGGAAGGAAAAGAAATTATAAAAGACTTGAATAATGCGATTGATGATGTAAAGCTAGAACACTATTATACTGGCAGCTGGGTCATTAGCGAGGACCTGATCACGAACTCCCAGGAAGGCCTGAAAAAAACAGAGGGCATTACCGTAGTGTTCATTTTGGCCGTGCTGTTGCTTGTGTTCCGGTCACCAGTTGCGCCGATCATTCCGTTAATTACGGTAGGGTTTAGCTATCTAACCGCGCAATCGATAGTGGCAATATTGGTTAATCAGGTCAATTTTCCGCTGTCGACCTTTACCCAGATATTCCTGGTCGCAGTACTTTTTGGAATCGGAACGGACTATTGCATCCTGCTGCTCAGCCGGTTCAAAGAGGAACTAGCTCGTGAAGAAAATGTCACAGAAGCCATTGTCACCACATACCGCACGGCCGGAAAAACGGTACTTTTCAGTGGAATCGCTGTATTGATTGGATTTGCATCGATCGGGTTTTCCACCTTCCAGCTATATAAATCAGCAGCGGCCGTTGCCGTCGGTGTTGCGATCCTTTTGCTTGCCCTTGGAACCGTCGTCCCATTCTTCATGGCCGTGTTAGGCAAAAAATTGTTCTGGCCGACGAAAGGCAAGCTTGAACATGGCGACAGCAAGATTTGGGGACCGATGGGCAGCTTTGCCTTAAAACGCCCATTCATTGCGTTCATTCTCGTAGCCGTCATCACCGTACCATTCTTGTTCACATACAAGGATCAATTATCATTTAACTCACTTGAAGAAATCAGTGATGACTATGCTTCGATAAAAGGCTTTAACATCATTTCCAAATCATTCGGCCCTGGTGAATCAATGCCGACTCAAATTGTCATTAAAAACGATGATGAGATGAATACGGCCGATTATATGGCCATTACCGAAAGTATCAGCCAAGAGCTGAACAAGATCGATGATGTCAAAACGGTTCGTTCTCTCACCCGCCCGACCGGAAAACCAATTGACGATCTCTACATCTCCAAGCAGGCCGAATCATTAAGCAATGGCCTAGACCAGGGGAACGAGGGAATAAAGCAAATCAGCGACGGTCTCGCCGATGCCAGCAGTCAAATGGCGGCAAACCAGCCGAAAATGGAGCAGGCAACAAGCGGGATTGATCAATTAATAAAAGGAACAACCGAAATCAAAACGAACCTGACTAAGGTTCAAACCGGACTCTCAGCTATTGAAACTGGAATTAAGGATGGTTCATTAGGGGCAACTGAAATAAGGAAAGGCTTTGCTCAAATTGAATCAAATTCAGCCATGGCCTTAGAGAAGAGCAAGGAATTATTAGCCGGTTACCAGAAAGCACACGCAGGTCTTGGTGAAATTTCCGGCAATCTGCAAACTTTAAATCAAAGTCTAACAGCTCTTGATACAAATTTTTCAAATCTAGAAAAAGAATATCCGACGATTATTCAAAGCCCTGACTACCAAACTATTAAAATGACAATTAAAGGGATCCCGGGCAATCCGCAAGCACCTGGCACACAAATGGCTACAATGCAATTCGCCGGAGCACTGAATCAAATAAATGACGGACTTACTAGTGCCGATAGTGGATTTTCACAGCTTATCGCGGGTCAAGAACAACTGGTAAAAGGCATGGAACAGCTGCTTCCTGGCCTTGAAAAATTGGAGGCAGCACTCTATCAAATGGGTGACGGCCAAGGACAAATCGTCACCAACTTGCCGAAATTCACAGATGGACTTACCGGTATAACCAATGGCCAGCAAGAGCTGCTAACAGGATTCCACTCAATTGGCAGCCAAATTACCCAGCTTTCAGACGGCTTATCACAAAGTGCCGATGGATTAAACCAGGTTTCGGACGGCTTAACCTCTGCCCAAGATTACCTGTTAGGTGTATCCAAGCAGCAGCAAAATGGTTTCTATATGCCGGAAGACATGCTGAATAGCGAAGAGTTCGAGCCTGTGTTGAACACCTATATGTCCAAGGATCGAAAAGTGATGACAATCGATGTGGTTTTTAATAAGAACCCTTATTCAAACGAAGCCATTGACCACATCCCAGCGATCAAGCAAGCAGTTGAACGTGCCGTCAAGGATTCGAAACTTGAAAATGCTAAGGTTGCCGTCGGCGGGGTATCGAGCATGCATAAGGATTTAGATTCAATTTCCAAAGCGGATTATACACGAACGGTTATCCTGATGCTAACCGGGATCAGCATAATCCTCATCATCCTGCTGCGCTCGTTCATTATGCCGATTTACCTGATAGGCTCGTTAGTCCTGACCTATTATACGTCGATGTCCATTTCCGAAGTGATATTCATGAATTGGCTAGGTTATACGGGCATCAGTTGGGCGGTACCATTCTTTGCTTTCGTCATTTTGGTTGCACTTGGAATTGACTACAGCATTTTCTTAATGGACCGCTTCAACGAATTTAAAGACTTGCCAGTAGAACAAGCAATTCATGAATCTATGAAGAAAATGGGTTCCGTCATCATATCGGCAGCAATTATCCTGGGAGGAACCTTTGCGGCGATGATGCCATCCGGCGTATTGTCATTGCTGCAAATTGCCACGATTCTCCTAATCGGGCTCGCCTTATATGCCTTAGTTGTCCTGCCATTGTTTGTTCCGGTCATGGTAAGGACCTTTGGAGAAGCCAACTGGTGGCCATTTAGAAAAAATTAGAGGAACATTCATCCATTTGCACGCTGAATCACTTGTTCAGCGTGTTTTTTTACACTCTTTAAAAAAATTATCCTGCAATAATATTCAAAATATAAGGAATATTCTTTATTTAACAACAAAATTGTTATATAATTAAAAAGCATTAAAGGACAAAGGGGGAAATTTATGGAGACAGTTGTTAATTGGCTAAATGACATTATTTGGAGCCAAGCACTTATTTATCTTTGTTTAGGGGTAGGGTTGTTTTACACAATCGCAACAAGATTCCTTCAGGTAATTCATATGAAGGATATCTTCAAATTAATGTTTAAAGGCGGAAAATCCGAGGCGGGGATTTCATCCTTCCAGGCATTATCCATTGCGTTATCCGGAAGGGTTGGAACCGGTAATATTGCCGGGGTTGCCACTGCCATTGCGTTCGGGGGCCCTGGTGCCGTGTTCTGGATGTGGGTAATGGCTTTCTTAGGGGCTGCCTCCGCATTTATTGAATCTACATTAGGTCAAATCTATAAGGTTAAACAAGACGGTCAATTCCGTGGTGGTCCTGCTTTCTACATAGAAAAAGGACTTAAAATCAAATGGTATGCTATGTTATTCGCCGGTGTTACAGTTCTTGCTACTGGTATGCTTTTGCCTGGTGTTCAGGCAAACAGTATCGCCTTAAGTGTTGAAAACGCTTTCGGAATCAACCCTGCAATTACCGGAGCAATTATAGTTGCCTTACTTGCCATTATCATTTTTGGTGGGGTAAAGCGGATTGCCCGCGTCGCTGAGTTGGTTGTGCCATTTATGGCATTGGGTTATGTTACAGTAGCACTAGTTATTGTACTAATGAACATTTCAGAATTACCAGGTGTCCTTAAATTAATCTTCTCTAGTGCATTTGGTGCCGATGCTGCATTCGGTGGTATTTTGGGTGCGGCTATTTCTTGGGGTGTAAAACGCGGAATTTATTCCAATGAAGCCGGTCAAGGTACAGGTCCGCATGCTGCAGCTGCTGCTGAGGTTTCCCATCCGGCAAAGCAAGGCATTGTTCAGGCATTTTCCGTTTATATCGATACCTTATTGGTTTGCTCTGCTACCGCGTTTATGATTATCATTACCGGCATGTACAATGTTACGCCTGATAACAAGCCGGCGATCGTCAACAACTTGGCTGACATCGAACCAGGTCCTGGGTATACTCAGGCTGCCGTTGAGTCAGTTTTCCCTGGCTTTGGTGCTCCATTCGTAGCATTATCTTTATTCTTCTTCGCTTTTACAACAATCATGGCCTACTATTACATGGCAGAAACAAACCTTGCCTATATTAATAGAAAAACAAAGCGTCCATGGACAATATTTGCTCTGAAAATAGTCATTTGTGGAATGGTGTTCTATGGAAGCGTGAAAACAGCGTCTATGGCGTGGGCATTAGGTGACGTCGGTGTCGGCAGTATGGCTTGGCTGAACATTATCGCGATTCTACTGCTCACCAAACCTACCCTGAAAGTGCTGAAAGACTACGAGGCACAGCTGAAAGACGGCAAGGATCCAGTTTTTGACCCGGTAAAGCTTGGCATTGAAGATGCTGATTTCTGGGAGAAGGAATACAAGCCTTTAGAAACAGAAAAGACAGGCTGATGAAAAAGGACTGACTCAATATAACGGGTCGGTCCTTTTTATACACTATTAACTTAGCAAATAATCATATATATGCTTGCCGATTCTACTAATCATCTGTTTCGCACGATAGCTGTCTTCAAGCTGATCGGTTAAAACTGCTGCATAGGCAGTTTCCCCTTTGTATTTAAAGATGGCGCAATCATGCTCCACATTCGGCAGCCCACCGGTTTTATTGGCGATAAACACCCTTTCAGAGTCCATCATTGCAGGCAATTTATCGAGAAATTGCTGTGCATGCATGATAGTCAATGCTACCTTTTTACTTTCCCCTGATAAAAATGCTCCTTCGTTGATCGCCTTTAGGCATTTCACCATATCTGATGGGCAGGTAACATTATCAAAACCTCGCTGTATTGCGGCAAAGTCCATCATCTTCCGTTTAAGATTGGTAGACTTTAGCCCCAGCCGTTCTATCTCCTGGTTAATGGATTCGATTCCCAATAAATCTATTACCATATTAGTTGCCACATTATCGGAAACGGTAATCATTAAAGTCAAGAGGTCCTTGATCGTCAGAGACGCAAGCGAGGACAGGCTCTGTAACACTCCCGAGCCGCCCACCCTTTCAGTAATGACGGTTAATTTGTCCAGATTCACCAGGCCCTCTTCGGCCTGCCTAAGGCCCGCCAGTAAAATCGGAACTTTGATGACACTTGCCGAAGGAAAAACTTCATCACTGTTAAAATAGATCCCTTCGTCCCCTGCCTCGATTGCCAAACCGATTCTGCCCCTGAAACCAACAAGTTCCTCCTTAATTTTTGTCTCCAGAATGCTCATTGGTTATCTCGTCGCAGCGACCTGAGAATAATCATGGCCGCCGGTTTTATTTTTATCGTAAAGATGGCAGGCAACGAAATGGTTGCCGGTTAATTCCTGCCAAGCCGGTTTATCCGTTCCGCATACTTCCATCGCCATCGGACAGCGGGTTCTGAATACACAGCCGCTTGGCGGATTAATCGGACTCGGCAGTTCCCCTTTTAAAATAATCCTCTCACGACGGTCTTCGACATCCGGGTCTGGAATCGGAATCGCCGACAGCAATGCCTGGGTATACGGATGAAGCGGATTTTGATATAGTTCGCCGCTCGAAGTCAACTCCACCATATGCCCCAAATACATAACGCCAATCCTGTCGCTGATCTGTTTAACCATAGACAGATCGTGGGCAATAAACAAATACGTCAACCCTTTTTCCTGCTGCAGCCGCATCAGCAAATTAACCACCTGGGCCTGAACAGACACGTCTAAAGCAGAGATTGGTTCATCGGCTATAATGAATTCCGGATCCAATGCCAGGGCGCGGGCAATCCCGATCCGCTGGCGCTGGCCGCCGCTGAATTCATGGGGATAGCGGTTGGCATGGTCCTTGTTCAACCCGACATCCTCCAATAGCTGATACACCCTTCTCATGCGTTCCTGCTTATTCTTGTATAACCCATGGACTTCCATCGGTTCGGAGATAATTTCCGCCACTGTCGATCTCGGGTTTAATGACGCATAAGGGTCCTGGAAAATCATCTGCATTTGCTGGTGAAAAGCGAACCGTTCTTTCCTATTTAAGAAATGGACGTCTTTTCCCTTAAAAATAACTTCGCCATCGGTCCGGTCGTATAACCCGATGATGGTTCTCCCTGCAGTTGATTTGCCGCAGCCGGATTCACCGACAATCCCGAAGGTTTCTCCCTTATTGATTTGAAAAGAAACCCCGTCTACTGCTTTGAGAATTTCGTTTTTGCCCAAGTGGAAATGCTTTTTCAAATTTTTGACCTGTAGAAGCGCTTGTTGATTATTCATGTTTATTCCTCCATCTCAAGCCAATAGCGTCTAGCTGCACATAATTCTTTTTCATAGATCGTTCCGGCAAGTGGGATAATTTCGATTGTCTTGCCAGTATTCGGCGAATGCATCAGCTTTCCATCCCCGTAATAGATCCCGACATGATGGATCTTCCCTTTCCCCTCTTCATAAGCAAAGAACAGTAAATCACCCGGTTTTATTTCGGAAGGATCAACAGGGATGCCTGCATCCGCTTGGTCATGGGCGTCACGCGGTATCACATAGCCATTGGCCTTGCACATCGAATAACTAAACCCGGAGCAATCATAGCCGTAGCTGCTCATCCCGCCCCAAAGATAAGGAAGCCCGAGGAATTGTTCTCCCGCTGACACAATATCGTTTCCGATTCCTTTGTACCTTGCTGCCAAGGATTGGAATACAACTACATGTTCCCTGTCCAATGCCCCTGTCCCATTCGGTGTTTTAACCCAAACCTGTCCATCTTCTTCCCTTGAAAGCGGCAGCGTTGTTTGAAACGACAGTTCCAATTTCGTTTCATTTGTTAAAATTGCCTGGGGTTTGGTTACGACTACCACTGGACCTTCATGCAAATCCCAATCTGCCGGAAATTGAGCAAGCTGGCATTTGGGAACCCAGCCCGGATAGCCATGTTCATTTTTGGATGAGGGCTGCTCCGGAACAAGAATATGGGCCCACTCCTCCTTCTCCTCGAGGAGCAATACCTCTTGACCATATAATACTTGCGTTTGCACAAGGTTATCATCACATAAACCCAATCTCGTCTCATAGGTCAAGGCCGATAGCCAAGCATGGAGATCAACCGGATTTGTGACAGCATCCAAGTCGATTTCCCGTGCTGAATCATAAGACGTCCAAACAGTCGCAACCGGTACATTGACAAGCCATTTCTCCAACTTAATTTCCTCCTTCTACGTTGATTCCCTTTACTCCTAGGCCGGGTTCATCCGGGATCGTAATAAATCTGTTATTGTATTGAATTCCGCCATCTACGATTTCCTTTGCCAGCATGAGTGGCGCATCGAAATCGTATCGGGTAATATTTTGCTTGCTTGCAGCAAAATGGGCGGCCGCAGTAATGCCGAGTTTCGTTTCAATCATGCTGCCAACCATACATTCCACCCCGCATGTTTCGGCAAGTTGATTGATGATTTGTGCCTGATAGATTCCCCCGGCTTTCATCAGCTTGATATTGATCAAATCAGCACTTCTTGTTTGTAATACATGAAAGGCCTGCTTCGGAGTAAACACGCTCTCATCGGCCATAATCAGGGTATCGACATGGTCGGTTACCTGCTTCAATCCGTCAATATCGTCAGCCTTAACCGGCTGTTCAACGAGTTCAATTTCCAACCCGCTATCTTCCATTTTACGGATGGCCCTGATGGCATCCTTGGCGTTCCAGCCTTGATTGGCATCGAGACGAACTTTAATGTCGTAACCGACTCTGTTCCTAATTTCACGAATACGCTCGATATCGGTGGCGATATCATCCTTGCCGACCTTTACCTTTAAGACATTAAATCCCTTCTTGACATAGGAAACCGCATCCTCGCCCATTTCCTCCGGCCCGTTGACACTGACGGTAAAGTCGGTCTCCAATTGATTTTTATGACCGCCGAGGAATTGGTAGAGTGGAAGTTTGCAAGCTTGTGCCAAGCAATCATACAAGGCCATGTCGACAGCGGCTTTAGCGCTCGAGTTGCCTACTAAGATACTTTTTAATCCATGAAAAAGCAATTCAAAGTTTAATAGACTTTTTTGTACCAAAAAGGGTCCGATGATATCCTGTATGGCTGATTCGATGCTTCGCAGGCTGTCACCGGTAATCACTACGGTAGGAGGAGCCTCGCCCCAGCCAACAATCCCGTTGTCACAAGTTACTTTTACAATGATCGTTTCCGCCGTTACCACGGTTCGTAGAGCCGTTTTAAAAGGTTTTATCAGAGGCACCGCAGCTCTAAAAGTTTCTATTCTTTCGATCTTCATCATTTATCATTCCTTTTATAGAATGCCGCTTTCGACAACCAGTTTTTTTTCTTTTGTGTCTAACGTTGCGCTGACACCAAATGGAACCGAGATATGGGGATTGCAGTGACCGATTTGGAATCCTTTCATTGCCGGTTTGCCTGTTAGCTTAACATAATGGTCAATGACTTCATCAAGGGTTAGCGACAAATCCCGCTTCGGCAGGCAGTCACAGAAATCACCCACGACCATTCCACTCGCATCCGTAAGCTTTCCGGCCATATAAAGCTGATTCAGCATCCGGTCAACAGCCCGGGGCTCCTCATTGATATCTTCTATAAACAACAGCTTACCCTTTGTATCAATTTCAAATTTGGTCCCTAGCGTGCTGACTAAAAGGGATAAATTGCCGCCCACAAGCGGGCCGGCTGCCTTTCCTTCGACCAGCACTTCTAATGGGGAATATAGCTCCGAATAGGTCAAGGCTTTGGGTGCAAATAACTGTTGGAATCCTTCTTTTGATAATGGATGGGCATCTTCCTTCCCAATGTCAGAACCGAGCATAGGACCATGGAAGGACACCAATCCTGTCTCTTGGCGAATTGCCGTATGTAAAAAGGTAATATCACTATAGCCCCAGAAAATCTTGGAATTATTCCTGATTAAATCATAATCAATGTTGGCGGCAATTCTGCCCGTTCCGTAACCGCCGCAGGCACAAATGATGCCTTTTACCTCCGGATCTATGAACATGGCATGCAAATCATCGAGCCGTTCCTGATCAGAGCCTGCCAAATAGCCGTGGATGTTTCCAACACTTTTCCCGATTTTCATCTTCAAACCTAATCCTTTTAAAAACTGGATACCCCGCTCGAGATTCTCCTGGTTTGGCGGACTTGCCGGGGCAATCACTCCAACCGTATCTCCTTGTTGCAGCCGATATGGTTTCATTAAATTCATCTTTTAGAACCCCCTTTCATCTAAAACTTTATGATATGAGGACAAAAGGGATGTTCAAAATCGAACACCCCTTTTAAAAACTATTACTTCTTGTCAGCCCATTTTAACTCCAGGTAACCAACAGGGTGGCGAACGATACCTGTAACTTCTTTACTTTGCAGGTAAGTCTGGTTGTAGAAGTGAATTGGAATAATTGGTGCTGCATCCAATAATATCTTTTCAGCTTTGTACATCATTTCGTATCGTTTCTTTTCATCCTTTTCAAGCTTTGCATCCTTAATAAGTTGGTCGAATTCTGCATTGCTCCAACCAGTACGGTTCATTGGTGAACCCGTGATAAAGTTTTCAAGGAAGTTGATCGGATCTGCATAGTCAGCAAGGAATGAACTACGAGAAAGCTGGAATTTTAATGCTTTCTGATCGGCTGCAAACACGCTGCTTTCCATATTAGCAAGCTTTACATCCACACCAAGGTTTTCCTTAAACATTTGCTGTAAGGCTTCCGCAATTTTCTTGTGTGTATCGAGTGTGCTATAAGTCAAGGTTACTTCTGGAAGAGTGGCATAGCCTTCTTCCTCCATACCCTTTTTCAGCAATTCTTTCGCTTTTGCTACATCCGTCTTAATTAAATCCCCGTTTTGCTTACGGAAGTCATTTCCTGCCGGGTCTTTAAATCCGTAGGAAACAAAGCCATATGCAGGTTTTTCCTGATTTTTTGTCACTAGTTCAACCATTTGCTTTTGGTCTACCGCTAAAGCAAATGCTTTACGAATATTTTCGTTTTGGAATGGCTTCATTGTCACGTTAAAACGATAGAAGTATTGACCTGCCTGGTCTTCTACTTTTACATTTCCTTCTTTAAACAGTTTGTCAGCAAGTTCTCCAGGAACGTCGGAGGTATCTAGTTCACCAGTCGTGAACATTTGGTATTCCGTATTCGTATCGGAAACCATAGCCCAATGAACCTTATCCAATTTTACATTTTTTGCATCCCAGTATTTATCATTTTTCACCATTGTGAAATCACTGTCATGATTCCATTCAGCAAGTTTGAACGGACCGTTGGCAACAAATGAGCTAGCTTCTGCAAACCACTGTGGATTTTCTTTCGCTACCTTTTCATTGATTGGGAAGAAGCAAGGATTTGAAATAACACTTAAGAAATAAGCCTGCGGGCTAATTAATGTTACTTCGAAGGTCTTTTTATCCACGGCTTTAACCTTAACATCATCTGCAGAGCCTTCATTGTTGTTGTAAGCTTCAGCACCTTCAATAAAATAACCGAGGAAGGCTGCCGGAGAACCGGTGTTAGGATCCAACAAACGCTTCCAGGCAAATACGAAGTCATCTGCAGTTACATCATCACCATTGGACCATTTGGCATCATCCCGGATATGGAAAGTATAGACCTTGCCATCATCGGAAACGTCCCAATTTTTTGCAGTAGCTGCCTTAGGCTGGTGGCTTTCATCAAGGCGGGTCAAACCTTCCATTAGGTTGTTCAAGGAATTCCAAGATACGGCATCAAAGCCAATTGGCGGATCAAACGATGTTGGTTCTTGTCCATTATTTAGGTAAAGAACCTTTTCAACCTTTTCCTTTTCTCCTCCTTTTCCTTCATCCTTTGGCTCTTTGCCGGCTTCCTTGGTTGCTGTACAGGCTGCCAGCGCAAACAACATCATTACAGCAGCTAAAATTGCAGTAATCTTTTTCATCTTTTTCCCCCTGGTCAAATTTTTTTATGTTATTTAAAGGACGAAACCAATTTTTTGGCCCGTTCGTCCTGCAGCCAACAATCAACGTTATGGTCACTGGTTAACTGCGTTTTAAACGGGTAAACCTTGTCGCAAACCTCCATGGCATGTGGGCAGCGTGCCGCAAAAGCGCAGCCAACCGGAGGTGAAAATAAATCTGGTGGCGTTCCGGGAATCGGAACAAGTTCAGCCTTTTCCGCATCCAACCGAGGAACTGATTGAAGCAATCCTTTAGTATAAGGGTGCTGCGGCTGATAAAAAATCTCCCGCCTTGTCCCGATTTCGACGATTCGGCCGGCATACATGACCGCAATTCGGTCAGCAACCTGGGCCACTACGCCCAAATCATGGGTAATGAGGATAATAGATACCCCTGTTTTCTTTTGAATATCACGAAACAGCTCGAGGATTTGTGCTTGAATCGTCACATCAAGTGCTGTTGTCGGTTCATCGGCAATTAAGACGTCCGGCCGGCACACAAGTGCCATTGCGATGACAATTCGCTGGCGCATCCCGCCGCTGAACTGGTGCGGATATTGCTTTAAGCGAATTTCAGGGTTGGGAATGCCAACCAAATTCAGCATTTCAATGGCGACTCTTTTCGCCTGATCTCTTGACAGCTTCTCGTGCTGGATGATTCCTTCCATAATTTGCTCGCCAATGGTCAGCGTCGGGTTCAAGGCCGTCATCGGGTCCTGAAAAATCATTGAGATGTTAGCACCACGAATCTTTCGTAGCTCCGGTTCCTTCATTTTAATGATATCTCTGTCTTTGAAAATAATTTCCCCTTGATGGATTTTGCCGGGCGGATCGGGAATTAGCCGCATGATGCTTTGCGAAGTCACACTTTTTCCACAGCCGGACTCTCCAACAATCGCCAGTGTTTCACCTTTATGAAGATCAAAGCTGACTCCGCGGACGGCTTTGACTTCCCCGCCATAGGTTGAAAAGGATACGTGAAGGTCTTTTACTTGAAGTATTTTTTCCATGCTGTCCTACCTCCTCAACTTCGGATCTAAGGCATCCTGGAGCCCGTCACCCAAAACGTTAAATGCAAACATAGTTAATGAGATAAATAGGGTAGGGAAGAATAGTCTCCACCAGTAACCAGATAGAATTGTCGACAAGCCGTCATTGGCCATTACCCCCCAGCTGGCATGCGGGGCTTGAATTCCCAAGCCAATGAAGCTTAAGAATGCTTCAGCGAAAATTGCCGATGGGATGGTCAATGTCATTTGGACAATAATGGGTCCCATCGTATTGGGAAGCAAATTTTTTCGAATGATACGGGCTGCACTTGTTCCAAATGTTTTGGATGCAAGCACAAACTCATAGTTTTTAATTTGCAGGACCTGGCCGCGAACAATCCTCGCCATTCCGACCCAGCCCGTTATCGAAAGTGCCAGAATAATCGTCGTTAACCCTGGGCCGATGACAACCATGACCAGAATGACGACAAGAAGATATGGCAGGCCATATAAAATTTCCACAAACCGCATCATCAGGTTATCCGTTCGGCCGCCTTTATAGCCGGCAATCCCGCCATATACAACGCCGATAATAAAATCAATCATTGCCGCCATCAAGCCGACAAACAAGGAAATCCGGGCACCATAGGCCGTACGGGTAAATACATCGCGACCCAAATCATCGGTTCCAAACCAGTATTTGCCTGATGGCGGCAGATTCTGCTCGGTCAACCTTTGCGTCTCCACCGAATGGGGAGAGAGGAGGGGTCCGAATATGGCGAAAATCGCCAGGAATATCAAAAATATAAGTCCTGCCATGGCCAATTTATTTTTCAACAGCCTATGCCAAGAATCCTTCCAGTAGGAAAGGCTTGGCCGGACAACGGCTTCCCCCGCCTGCTGGTTTTGTTGTTTCGGAACAAACCAATCATTAGGAACATCGGGCGAAATATTTCGTACATCTTGCTTGCGAAGCTCCATTTATTTCGCCTCCTTTTTGTGCAGTTTAATCCGAGGGTCCAAAATTCCATAGGCTAAATCAACCAAAAACAGCATAAGAATGAGAATGGCACTATAGAAAACGGTTGTCCCCATGATAACGGGGTAATCGCGGTTATTGATGCTATCAACGAAATATTTTCCCATACCCGGGATGGCGAAGATTTTTTCAATGACAAATGTCCCGGTCAAAATACTGGCTGCAAGGGAGCCGAGAACGGTTACAACCGGAAGCAGCGCATTTCGGAGCGCGTGTTTGAAAACAATTTTCACTGGTGACAAACCTTTTGCTTTAGCGGTACGAATATAATCCTGTGTTAATACTTCAAGCATGCTTGTCCGGGTCAAGCGGGCAATAATCGCCATCGGACCAGTTGCCAAGGCTAGGATTGGCAATACCATATGCATGGGACTAGACCAAGTCGCGACCGGAAAAATCGGAATATTCACGGCCAGTTGTTGGATTAACAATGTTGCCATAACAAAGTTTGGAACCGATATGCCGAGAACAGCAATACTCATCGCCAAATAATCAATCAGTCCGTTATGTCGCAATGCCGCAAATACACCAAGCGTAATTCCCGAAACAATTGCTAGAAGCAATGTATATAGTCCGAGCTCAAACGAAACCGGAAATCCCCTGCCGAGCATGTCGTTTACTGTTTGTGATGACTTTTTAATGGAAGGTCCCAAATCGAACTGGACTAATGCCTTCAGGTAATTTCCGTATTGAACCAATAACGGCTTATCAAGCTGATAGTAAGATTCTAGGTTTTTTTGAATCGCTGCGTTGGTTGTCCGTTCCTCGTTAAACGGAGACCCCGGCACCCAGTGCATCAAGAAGAAGGTCCCGGTGACGATCAGCCATAATGTAATAATCATGGCAACAAAACGTTTAATAAAATATGTATTCACGTATCACCACGTCCTAACAGAATGTTGTCCTCATCGCTAATTCGGTCATAACCAGCATCGCTTGGTATGCCTCCAAAATATCTTTTGCTTGAAAGCGGACGATCGTTGTTCCGGGAACAATTTCGGTACCGGGCATTAAATTTGCCCACTCGGCCTCGCCATAGTTGGTAAATTCAATCCCTAAGAGCGGCCGGTCCGGCGGTGTTAGCGGTTTCACTTTGTCGCTATTTTGAATCGCCAGGGCTGTTTTTTCTCTTAGAAGCTGACCTGCTTTGGCTGGTGTCAATGATTTGGCAGCGGAACGGGAAATCGCTTCCTTGACCACAGCGGTTGTTATGTTCGGAATAAGCTGCTGTGCTTCGAGGGCTGCACCGTCATCTCCGGCAACCATGATCACTGGTACATTGTAATATCCGGCAACATAGGCATTGAACCCTAGTTCCCCAACAGCCACGTCGTTTATGTACATATTCCGGACTCCAAAAATCATCGAATGCGTCATGACGCCTTTTTGCGCGGCCCGTGCGTGATATCCGGTAAAAATGGCACCATCAAAGGTTCCATCCAAACCTTGTACCATTGAAAATGGTTTAACATCGCCAGTAATCAACTGCGTTTCGGGGTGCAGTCTTTCAATTAATAAATTATTCATTTTGGAGTGACTGTCATTGACCACTACCTCTTTTGCGCCATATTCAAAGGCGGAGGTGATGACGTGATTAGCCTCGTCCGTCATAATTATTCGGCTGCGCTCATAATTGTGCTTATCAGAATCGACATGGGTGTGGTCCACCAGCCCGGTGATTCCTTCCATGTCAACGGAAACATATAACTTCATTGGCTTCCCCTTTCTTTTACTAGATTTCTATTTTCTAACTATTATAGAATAGTTTTCCCCTTTATTCAAACTGTTCTTAAAATTCTAGAAATATTTTTTACTAATTTTTTCATAGTAGTGAAACTTTTCTACATTTTATTCGTAGAACTTAGCTAATGAATCTTATTAAAAATTTCCTTAAAATCGGTTTATAATAGGAAGTAGAAAATGATAGGAGTGAGGGTGTGTGGGAGTAACACTTAGCAAAGGGCAAAAGGTAGATTTGACAAAGTCCCATCCAGGTCTGCAGAATGTCGTGGTCGGGCTGGGCTGGACAATCAACCAGGTCGGCGCCAACTTTGATTTGGATGCGTCGGCATTTTTATTGGGGCAAAACGGGAAAGTTCAATCGGATCTGGATTTTGTTTTTTATAACAATCCTACAGGTGGAAACGGCTCCATTGTTTACAGTGGCGATAATCGAGTCGGGTCTGGCGTCCGGGATGATGAGCAAATTCGAATTGATTTAAAAACCGTTCCCGCCCATATCCACAGGATTGCCTTTACAATCACGATTCACGATGCCCAAGTAAAGCGGCAAAATTTTGGACAAATTTCCGATTCCTATGTTCGTATATTTAATGAACAAAATAATGAAGAACTACTACGGTTTAATTTGGGCCGAGATTTTACGATTGAAACGGCCATTGTTGCAGCGGAACTATACCGCCATAACGGAGAGTGGAAATTTAATGCGATTGCCAGCGGCTTTCAAGGCGGACTTGCCGCTTTATGCCAGAACTTTGGCGTAACCGTTGATGATCCTGCACCTAGTCCGCAGACTCAGCAGCCTAATTCGTATCAACAACCCGGTTATGGGGCAAATCAAACCAGTCCCGTTCAGCAAAGTCAGGGGAACTATATTCCGGCGGGACAGAATCAGGGCCAGTTTCATCCGAGCAGCCACAACCAGGGGAATTTTGATTTTAACCGGCAGAATCAATCAGGATTTAATCAGAATCGGCAAAATCAGCAAAATTATGACCCATACAGACAAAGTCAAACCAATTATGACCCCTATCGTCAAAGCCAGGCCAATCAGCCGTTTAACCAGCAGTCGATTCATCTTGAGCCCGAATCATCCAACCGGCAGCCATCTTATGGCTATCCATCACAGACGTATCCATCTGCAGCCGGCTCCAGGCAAACATATGGTGGTGACGATATAATATGTCCACGCTGTCATTCGACCAATGTCAGGACCGGAAAAAAAGGATTTGGCTTAGGCAAAGCAGCCGTTGGCGGATTAATACTCGGCCCAATTGGCTTGCTTGGCGGATTTATCGGTCAAAACCAGTTAAAACTTACCTGCAACAACTGCGGCAGCAGTTGGTCCCCGTCCCAAACCGATTATGCCGAGTGGGCGAATAACCAAAAACGGCGGGCTCAGGAGCTGTTCACTCGTTACAAGAGCCAGGATGTCCTTGATGCTGTTGTAGCAGGCTGCGCCCTGGTGGCGATGGCGGACGGCTATCTCGATGCCTCCGAACGGCAAAAACTGCTTGAATTCGTCCATCAAAGTGATGAGTTGCGGGTATTTGATACGAATAAGGTTATTCAGCGATTCAATTACTTTGTGTCGCGAATTGAAATGGATCGGATGCTTGGGACGGCAGAAGCATACCGGGCGCTGGGAAGAATCAGAACTAAACCGGAAATTGCCCGCCTGGTTGCAAGATATTGTATTGCCATCGGCTATGCAGACGGCAACTTCGACAATTATGAAAAACAAACTGTTGCTGACATTTGCCGTGAGCTCGGGTTGAATCCGGCAGAGTTTTTATCATAGCCAAAAGCCCCTATCCAATAGGATAGAGGCTTTTTTGTATTAATTTTTCCAGACACGCTTGTTTTCCACACGTTTTGTATAGCCGTTGGCGTCCAATCTTTCAAGGAAAGGAATCATGTATTTACGCGAAAGGTCAAGAATCTCCTTCGCATCGCCAACCTCAAATTCGGCGCCAGTCCCACTGCGTAGTTTCTCTACTGCTCCGTTAAAGACTCCTCCATAATAGGCATACTGTTCATCCAGCATCATGATGAACCCCTGGTCTTCCAAAAACCGCCGAAGATCATGTTCAAGATTAGCAGGGATACCGGCCGCAGTGAAATAGTCTTTCAAGTAGCGAACCTTTAAGCCATCCTTTTTCATTTCCTCTAGCAGATTTTCTGTCCGCTTCGCCCAGCTTTTCGGCACATGCGGCATAAATGTTGCCAACGAGACAAACTGTCCTTTTCGCTGAAACACTTCGTTTGTTATGCCGTTTTCGACCACAAACTCAAGCAGTGCCTTTGGAAATCTCTTTTGCATGGTCTGAATCAGTTCCGCTTTATTGACGCCCGCTTTCATCGAATGTTGGTTATGGAAATCCCGCAGACGGTCATAGATATCTTCCTCAATCGCGTCAATTAATTGTTTCAGGGTATATTCCTTGCCATTGTATAAAACAAAATCATCCTCATTTTCAAGGTGTTCTGCAAGGGTTTCTTCATCAAGCGCAGTCCGTTTGATTAATTCCGTCAAGGGCAGACTTTTTGCCTCGAGCAATGCCGCCGTGATCCGTTCCTTTGGCGAACCGACTTTTTTCTTTTCTAATTCGCTAATGGTTTCGTCGCCAAAGCGGTATTTATTGCCTCTTGGATCAATAACCCAGCCGCCACCAATGGTTTCGGTTGGGCTTGGACGGCGCAAAATGAAGCGGTCGCCCCGTTTTGTCAGAATTTCCTCTTCAAGCCTCAGCTGACAAAGAATTTCCCCATTCTCCTCTTTCACTTCGTTGCGGTCAAAGAAGACAATGCGCCCCATGACCTCGGCTGTCCCGATATGTAATTTGATTGGCATGCGCTGCTTGATTAAATGCTCTAGTTCTTCTACAACTGTTATCGCAACGTCGATGACTCTGGACACAATAAAATGTTCGGAAGAAACGAGGACATCACCGCGTTCGAGGTCCTCCTTGGAAACTCCCGAAAGGTTGATCGCCGCCCGCTGGCCCGCATACGCTTTTTGCGCTTGCTTGTGGTGGACCTGAATTTGGCGGGCCCGGACTTCCAGCCCCCTCGGCATGATTTTTAATACCTGTCCTTCTTCCACGGTACCTTCATAAACGGTACCACGAACCACGGTTCCCTGCCCTTTCACAGTAAACACCTGGTCGATTGGCAGCCGGAATGCTCCTTTGGCATCGCGCATCTCTTGTTCCTTCAGCTTTTTTATAATAAGCTCCTTTATTTCGTCGATGCCTTTTTTGGAAAGGCTGTCTACGAGGACAAATGGCGCGTCCTCGAACACCGTTCCGGTTAGCTCTCCCAAAATATCATCCTTCACCAATTCAATAAAATCTTCGTCAACCCGGTCTGTTTTGGTAATGGCGACAATCCCATTTTTGACTCCCAGAAATTTTAAAATATCCAGGTGTTCCCTGGTCTGCGGCATTACTCCCTCATCAGCAGCAACCACGAGCACCACTAGGTCAATTCCGGCGACACCGGCAATCATCTGGCGAATAAACCGCTCGTGTCCAGGAACATCAATAACGGAAATTTGGATTTCATCATCTTCATATAAAGGAGCAAATCCGAGTTCAATCGAAATCTGCCGTTCTTTTTCTTCTTTTAATCGGTCGGTATCGATATTGGTTAATGCTTTTGTAAGCGAGGTTTTCCCGTGGTCAATATGACCGGCCATTCCAATTGTAAAATATCTTTTTTCCAAGCTTGCCACCTTCTTTAACGTCTTCTCCTCTACTGTAGCTTTATTGGCTTGAATGTTCAAGGGAACATTTTTCAAACAGATAGAAACGCACCAAGCGCTCCGCAATATTCACCATTTTTTAAAAAGATGGCCTCCAAACTTAGCATCGTCATATAATTGTTAAGCGTACCCTTTAACAATGGATTGTCAATTAACGAACTTCCGATAAACACGACCTCTTTTACCTTATGGATCGCAGCTGCCTGCAGGGTTAATAACATAATGGTTTCTGCAATCATATTGGCCAAAGCGGCCATCCTGTCTGCTGGACTGTGCTTAACAGATAATCCCTTTGCAAAATTGGCTGCAGTTAAGTCGCCATTAATCGGCGCCTGATCTGATTCGTAAATATCCTTGACAAGTAGGTCAAGATTACCCTTTTGACCACTTGCAGCCAGTTCAGTGAATTTTTCATAGTTAGCTTCATTCGTTACCAATGCCCCAAGTCCCATAAACGTTCCTCCGCCCATTCCGCTGCCAAGAATGCGCTCATACTTTTCCCCATTAACCAAATGCCAAGACGTCCCGGTCCCGACATTTACAATGATAAACGGTGCATCCAGCTTCTTCCCTTCTTCAAGCAAGAGAAGCCGAGCACCTTCACATGTAGCCTGAAACTCCGGCACCATCAACCCATCCGGGAAAAATTTTTCCTGGACGATATGGGCTTTCCCGCCTGTTAACGCGACGTCTAAATCCGGCGCCATCATTTTTAGCCATGAAATAGCCGAATCCAATTCACCAATCGGATACTTTCTATAGTGCTTCGCACCGTTTTCCTGGTAAACAATTTTTAATAATGTCCCACCAGCGTCAATCCCTGCTTTAACCTGTTGCACATTCGATCACTCCCCCAAAAATGTATATAGTTCTTTTTGACATATCTTTTATTTTTCCTGCTTTTGTTGTCACTAATCCTCCACAATCATAAAGGTAATTGTTTTTCATAATGTGCTATGTTTTTAGAAAGGACATTTTTAACAGAAGGAAGATTAATATGAAAAAATTGATTGCACCAATGCTCGCGGGTTTAATGTTATTAACCGCATGTCAAAACAGTGAACCAAAGGCTGTTGATACAAAACCCAAAAGTGAGGCCAGCCAGCAGAAAAATCAAGAAAAGGATCCTAACCAACCTTTTCCTTATCCCAACCTTTTGGCTGAAGATGATCAAACCTATTCACTTTTGGTCGTGGGAATTCAGGATGAGGGGGCACCTGTTGAGGAAAATCAAACCATCACAACTGCAGTAAAAAATATTTTAAGTTTACCGGAATGGGATATGGCAAAAAAAATCTATCCCAATCTCCATATTAAGAAAAAAACAGCCTTCATCGTTTTTGACAATATTGGTATGGTCCATGAGTCGCAGGACTTGCAGGAATTGACGAGCTACCTGACCGAGCACCCAGCTTTATCACAATAGCTTTAAACCAAGTTGCGGGTAAGAAATTAAAATGGCCGAAAAAGCGTTGAAACCAATTTTTGCTTTTCTACTTTAAATAACACCATCTGCACCGTTCATTATAACTACATTTATTTTAGAGGAATTTTGTAGGCGATTGTCAAATTTTAATAGAAAAGTTAGGAGGCCACACATGATCAGAATAGTAAAAGTGTTAAAAGAAGAGGCGTATACTTTACATAATCTTATGCAATTTTATATTTATGAATTTAGTCAATATATTCCTTCCATCACGTTGGAGGAAAATGGAGCTTACAAACCCTTCGATTTAACGCTCTTTTGGGAGCGCCCCAACCATCACGCGTTTTTTATTAAAAAGGACAACGAGCTAATCGGGTTTGCTTTGGTTGAAAGCGCCACGGAAACAGAACCCAACGCTATACTTGAATTCTTCATCGTTCGAAAATATGCCGGAAATGGTTATGGAAAAATCGCTGCAACTGAAATTTTCAACATGTTCTCGGGAAAATGGCATATTACGCAAATTGAAAAAAACGAACCTGCGAAAGCCTTCTGGCGGAGGACTATTTCACAATTCACCGGGGGAAGCTACACTGAAACAACTGACGATCATAAAAGAACGTTCAAGAGTTCGAAACGGTGCTATAAAAGGATAACGGGGTGCCCAGTGTGGCCACCCCGATCATCACTTATCTGCCTTTCTTTTTTCAAAAGTACTTATAAAGAAATTGGGTGCAACTTCTATGTTCTCTCCTAATATAAAGCCATTTTTTAAATATAAATTTTTCGCAGGGTAATTATCCTTGCCGGTAGAAACCTTAAAAACTGGAATTTCTTTATGTGTATCCTCTACTGCTTTTAATAGTTTTTGAGCAATTCCCTTTCTAAAATGATTTGGGGCAACCACTGTTCTGCAAATGGTGAGCTCTTGTCCGTTGATTGTATATGAAATTGCACCAGCCAATTCTTCTCCTTCAAAATACCCCAGGAAAGTCTCTCCACAATTCATAAGTTCTTCAAAGCTCTCCTTTAAAGGCGGAATCTCTTCGAAGCCGATTAAGTTTGCTTCCACCAGATAGGAAGCCCTTTGAAGTTCGAACAGATTTTGAACCAGGCGATTATCTTGAAAATTAATTTTTCGGATCATAAAGTCAGTTCCTTTTATAGTTATTTCTTTAGCTTTGACACGACAATTTGTGTAAACTTCTCCAATTCTTCATAATTCGGCGAATGAGCCGAATTTTCAAAGGTTAACCATTCTTTACTCGGAGCCTGCAATTGGTCGAAAAATTCTTGTGTTGGAGCATGCGGCACCGTTAAATCATGTCTACCCATCATGATGGTAACTGGCACTTCGACATTGTGAATGACATCCTTTAAATCTAAATCTCTCAATTCCACAAGCATTGATTTCATACTGAATAGCTGCCCTCTTAAATGGTTAACAACATCCAAGAAGGTGTATTCTTTGCTTTTTAAAAGTTTCTTTACAAATACATTTACCAGTTTCCCATCATGTGAAATGCCGCCGCCAAACAAATCCACATATTTTTGATGGACTTTATCATGCCTTAAGTTCCTCCATGGCGGTTTTCCAATCAAGGTCAAATCGTTAATCGCTTTTTGGTCGTTCTTTTTCTTCGCTTGTTCCAAAATTAGGTTATAAGATAATTCTTCAGCTGCTCGCATACTTGCAACCTGGGAAACACCAAAATAATGAAAAAAATCCCCCGGATATTTATGAATGGTTAGCATTCCTAAAATACTGCCCCACGAATGCCCAATTAAATAAATTTTCTCTTTTTGAAATCTTGTCTTTAGATAAACCGTTACTTCAATTGCATCGTTTAAAAATTGATTCACACTCATCGATTCTTTAGTAATCGATTTTGAAAAAGACAGGCCTGAACCGCGTTGGTCCCAGTTTACGACTATGAAATGTTTTTCCAATTCCTTTTGGTATTCCCGATTAAAGCCGATCTGCGCCGCACCGGGCCCGCCGTGAAGCATTAATAATATGGGGTTTGCTAAACTTTCCCCACGAATTAGCAGCCATTGGTCGACTCCGCCAATCCTAACTTTTTGCAATTCCGCTACTGCATGTTCACTGTTTATAGTTGGAGTTGATCTTTTAAACATAGTTTTTCCTCTTCTCTTGAAATCATTGGGAAATTTTCTGGCCATTGCCTTGATAGCTTTTCATGTCAGTGACTTAAACTACCATTCTTTACTAGTAGTGGAATCTCCTTTAAATCGTTAATTATGTAGCTAGCCTCGACATAATTCCATTGCTGATCTCTTTTCCAAATAGTTGTCATTCCAAGTTGTTTGGCTGGCAAAATATCATTTTTGGGATGGTCGCCGACAAAAATACTTTCATGTGGCAAAACTTGAAGCTGTTGAAGGCCTCGCTTAAATATTTCGGTGTCCGGCTTTTTGATTCCTTCCCATTCGGAAATTAGAATGGTAGAAAAATAGTGCTCGATGCCCAGGGCACGGATATTATCAAGTTGAAATTGCCCCTTCCCGTTCGTGATAATGCCTAATTTAAGGTCGTAATGTATCAGCTCCTCTAGCATTTGGTGCAAATTTGGGTATGGGACACAGGAATCCTTGAATCTCTCGATATAATCCAGAAGTAAGTCTTCCAATTTAATGTTCTTTAAGTTTAGCTCAGAGACGAGTTGCTGATACACCCTATCCTTCCATACATAACCCCGGCAATCCAATTGTATGAATCTAGAAATGTATGTTTCTTTTGGAATATGTCCGACCCACATATTTAGACGATCATATTGGTTATTGATAAATTTATAGACAGAAACATCGCGATCCAATAATGTTCCATCCAAATCAAATAATAAAGCTTTTATCATGCTATTGTCCCCCCCTTTTTTTAAGCTTACCAAAAAATTCAAATGGAATGAAAGTAATCAGCTGCCAGCTTCCAATCCTCAGCAAAAACAGACCAAAGGTTCGGGCGGCGCCGCACTGCCAGTAGATGATAACCAACTGCAGTCGAAAAACCATTGATTTGATGAACCCTGCCCCTTAGCGCCTTTCACTTCAGCATCCTTATCGTTGAAAAAAGACTGAACCGCGACATTTCCCATACAAATAATCAGTTTTGGCTGTTTTACCTTTAGTAGCTGCCCTAGGTGATTCATACAAATTTGCCGAACATGTTCCTTGTCATAGGCCCTAATAGGCTTTCTTTTTAAAATCCAGGTTACATATAAATCCTCCATGGTTAAGCCAACATGGTCTGCAGCCTTCTGGAGTGTTTGCCTGGTGCCGCATACAAATGGATTTCCTTCACGATCTTCACGGGCTCCTGGATTATCGAGCAGAATCATAATTGGAGCATTCGGATTCCCTTCTCCCCATACCATCCGCGACCCATGCTTGTCGAGACCGCAATCACTGCAATTGTTAAGATGGTCCGGAGTCGGTTCCTCCGGCCAAAGCACCGGACAGTAGTCAGACATAATAATCCCCCCGTAGGTTAATTCAATTTCATTTTTCCCTTTTTATCTGAACCCCAAAAATAATTGACTTTTCAGCAAACTTACAATACGATTTGGTACTAATGAGATATATTTGTTAGGGGGGAGAAATTTGAAATATGATGTGATCGTAGTTGGGGCCGGCCTGGCTGGTTTGGTGGCAACTGCCGAGCTTGCTGAAGCCGGGAAGAAGGTCCTTCTTTTAGACCAGGAACCTGAAGCCTCGCTAGGAGGACAAGCCTGGTGGTCGTTTGGCGGGTTATTTCTTGTCGATTCACCGGAACAACGGCGGATGGGAATCAAGGATTCAAAGGACCTCGCCTGGCAAGACTGGCTTGGCTCCGCAGGATTTGACCGCGAAGACGACGAAGATATTTGGGCCAAAAAATGGGCCGAGGCCTATGTTGATTTTGCCGCCGGCGAAAAGCGGCAGTGGCTGTATGATTTGGGTGTCCGCTTCTTCCCAGTGGTTGGCTGGGCGGAGCGCGGCGGTTATCTTGCCGATGGTCATGGCAACTCCGTGCCTAGGTTCCATATCGTTTGGGGAACAGGCCCCGGACTGGTTAAGCCTTTTGAAGAAAGAGTTCGAAAAGCGATGGCTGATGGCATCGTCCATTACCGACCGCGGCACCGCGTTAATCAATTAATAACAGAGAAAGGTGCCGTAGTTGGTGCCATTGGTGAAATCCTTGTATCAAGTAATGCTAAACGCGGCGAATCAAGTTCACGTGAAGTCATTGGAAGCTTTGAGTTCTATTCCCAAGCCGTAATGGTAACGAGTGGCGGCATTGGAGGAAATCATGAGTTAATCCGGAAAAATTGGCCTTCCCGACTTGGAGACGCTCCAAAAAGAATGATTTCCGGGGTGCCGGAGCATGTGGATGGCCGGATGCTGGCAATTACGGAGGCTGCCGGTGGGCGAATCGTGAATCGCGACCGGATGTGGCACTATACGGAAGGGATTAAAAACTGGAATCCGGTGTGGCCGATGCATGGGATTCGGATTCTGCCTGGGCCTTCCTCGCTTTGGTTTGATGCAAAAGGAAAGCGTTTCCCAACTCCAAATTTTCCTGGATTCGATACGCTTGGCACGCTCGAAGCGATCATGAGATCCGGCTACGATTATTCCTGGTTTATTTTAACCCAAAAGATTATTGAAAAAGAATTTGCCCTCTCCGGCTCGGAGCAAAATCCAGACCTGACCGGAAAGAGCATTAAAAAGGTATTGTCGCGGGTTCTTCCGGGGGCGACCGCTCCGGTCCAGGCCTTCATGGATAAAGGTGAGGATTTTGTCATTGCGAATACACTACCAGAATTAGTTGATGGGATGAATAAACTGACTGGAGATAACTTGCTTTCTTTGGAAGAAATTGAGCGGCAAATAAAAGCACGTGACCGGGAAATGGATAATAAATTTACCAAAGACCTGCAAATTGCGGCAATGCGGACAGCCCGAAACTACCTTGGCGATAAACTGATCAGGGTAGCGAAGCCTCACAAGATTCTTGACCCTAAGGCAGGGCCATTAATTGCTGTTCGGTTAAATATTGTCACTCGTAAAACCCTCGGCGGACTACAAACAGATTTATCTGGCAGAGTCCTAGATTCGTCCGGTAATCCAGTACCAGGACTTTATGCAGCAGGCGAGGTTTCCGGGTTTGGCGGGGGTGGCATCCATGGCTACCGCTCGTTGGAAGGCACCTTTCTCGGCGGTTGCTTGTTTACGGGAAGGCAGGCGGGCCGGGCACTGGCCGAGGAACTCAGATAGGTTTTGATTTAAATGTTTCTAGTTGGGTCACGTAGAAATTTTCTACGTGACTATTTTAAGTGACCGTCACAATACCAAACTAAATAAAAAACAGCGAGGAGTCAAAAGCTCCTCGCTGTCAATTTTAATTCGTAAACACAAACTCTGTCCGGCTTCCAGTTTGACCGGCAATTACCTCCAGTCTGGCATCGATGCGTTCCTTTAATTCCGGAACGTGCGAAATGATCCCGACCAGACGGCCGCTGCTTTGGATGTCCATTAACGCTTCAATTGCCTGATCCAGCGATTCAGGGTCTAATGTGCCAAATCCCTCATCGATAAACATCGTTTCCAGAGAGACCCCGCCCGCGTAGTTTTGCACCACATCGGCAAGCCCTAATGCCAATGACAACGAGGCCTTAAAGCTTTCGCCGCCGGACAACGTTTTGACGTGACGCTCTTGGCCGGTATATTGGTCAAAGACAAGCAGTTCCAACCCGCTCTGGGCATTTCCCTTGGACCTGTCAGTTTTACGCAACAATTCATACCGCCCAGAAGTCATTTTCCGCAACCGGTAATTCGCCTCACGGAGAATATCATCCAAAAATGCCGCCAGCACGTACCGTTCAAAGGTGATCCGGAAGCTGTTCTGCCCTTTTGTAATTTCATACAGGTGGCCAATCAGTTTATAACGCTCCTCGAGCACCTTCATGCTTTCATTAAGTCGCCCTACCTGGCTGTAGATTTCTTCATTATCCCGCTTTTTCATAAACAGGTTTGTATGTTCATGGTTAAGACCTTCAATTTCATTGCCAATTCTGTCAAGCTCAGCCTTTAAGCCAGCGACATCTGGAACCTTCACATCTGCCAGGAGCTCAGTCAGTTCTCTTAACCTGTCCGATACGGAACGAAGTCTCTCCCGATAGTCGCGCAACTCCGCACTTAATCTCTGAATCTCAGTTTCTGTACGTTTGGAAGAATAGTACACATTGTAATTTTCAAAACCTTGTTCCGATAGATTCGTCTTAAAGACTTCCCGCTCTGTCAACAGCTCCAGCTGCTTGTCTTTCAATAGCTTTTCAGCATCGATTAATCTGGCAGTTTCAGTGGTAAGCTTTTCCTTCGCAGCCTGCAGGCGTTTCCCAGCCTCCTCGAGCTGTTTCACCAATAGTTCATGATGCTTTTTAGAGGCGGTATATACTCTCTCATATTCGGCCTCAGTACGAAGATTCTCCGGAATCGCATTCATCATTCTTGTCAAATTTGTTTTCTTTTCTGTAAATTGAATCGTTAGCTCTGTTGCCTCGGCAGCAGCTTGTTGACTCTGGTTTTGCAGGTTGTACTTTTCAGTTTCCATGTCGGCCAGCTGTTGAATCACACGGTCAAATAGCCTAATTTGCTGTTCCAGATTACTTTGAACCTGCATAAGCCCGGCTCTTTTTGCTTTCACATCACCTTTAACGAAACTGAGGTCCTCTTCGGTAAAACCGGGCCGCAGCGAGACAATTCCGGCAAGAGTTTCTTCAAGTGCCTCCTTGGCTGTTTTCTCGATTGACTGACTCTGATACAGCAGCGATTCATCCGCAGATTTTGCTTTTTCCCATTTGACCGCTTCAGCTTTTGCTGCCTTGAGATCTTCCTCACTTGGGAGGCCATGGTCATTCAAGGTGGCTGGAGCGGGATGATGCTCGGAACCGCAAACAGGGCAGGCTTCCCCGTCGCGGAGATTTGCTGCCAACAGGGAGGCTTGTCCATAAAGCCATTTTTGTTCCAGTTCCTCCACTAACGCACGGGCATCCGCCAATTTTGCCGCAGTATTTTCATAGCGTCCAGAAATGGCCTGAAGCTTTCCAACTGCCTCACGATGACGTCCCAGTAAAGTCTCGTATTTTTCAAGACGGTCAAACTCGGTTTGCAGCCTGTCAAGCTTGGCTTTATTCTCAAGGTAGGTAATTTTTCCTTTTTCAATTTCTTCCTTCTTGGCTTGCAGTACCTTTGCTCTCGCCTCGTTCCCCTCAAGCTGTTTTTCAAGCTGTTGCTGCTTTTCCTTGGCTGCAGCCTGCAAACCTTCTGTTTTGGCTGTTTCCTTTGCTAATGCCGCAAAGGAATATACATCGTCCTTCATATTTACTAGCCGATTCACTTCATCAAGCGCAGCCTGACGCTCCCCTTCTCGGTCTTGTTCTTTTTGGAGCTGGGCATCGTATGTTTCAACCATCGCTGTATACTTTGTGATTTCCTCTTTGATGGCTTTGACATTGGTCTCATATTGATCGGCGTCACGCTTTAGCCGGTGGCAGAGTTCTTCCTGTTTAGCCAGCAACGCCGCCCGCTGTGCGCGTTGAATCTGGACATCGACTTCCTTGAAAAAATGCTCCTGGGACCCGAGCCGGGCCTCTTCCTCCTTTAATTCCTCTTTCGTCCGCAGCTGCTTGAGAATCGCTTCCGCTTCAAATAGCTGTGCCTTAATTCGGTCGCGTTCAGTAGACTTTTCATTGAGTATATCTTTCAATTTTTCAAGCTGCTCGGCCATCCCGGCAATTTCGATTTCCAGAAGCGGCATGATAATCGTGTCATTCACACTGCCGGCTTCCAGGTATCCCCGAAGCTCCTCATTTGTCACGGCCTGAATCCGGCGAATCGCTTCATTTCGTGCTTGGACCTGGTCCTCGACCGACTTTTTCAACTGTGTTGCTTCTTCCTTCAGCTTGTCCTCCACCATTTTATAAAGTTGGGTATGAAACAGCCGTTGCAGGATGACCTCTTTATCTTTGCTGTCTGAGGTCAACAATTTGCGGAATTCGCCCTGTGGAATCATCAGGATCTGCCGAAATTGGTTGGCATCGATCAGCATAATTTCTTTAATTTTTTCCTCAACATCATTTACTTTTGAAGCCAATAAAGATTTCTCACCATCAGGGCTCCATTCATACAGCTCAGCCTTGGCACCGATTTGCGTATACCCGTCACCTTTATCCTTCTTTTTTAACTGCTGTGGGGACCTGGTAATACAGTACCTTTTGTTTCGAAGCGAAAAATCCAGCGAAACCTCTGTTAATAGGTCGTCTCTAGCAAACTGGCTTCGCAGCTCAGGACCATTTCGGTCCTCCCCGCTGGCCTTTCCATAAATCGCATAGGTGATGGCATCAAAAATGGTTGTTTTTCCGGAGCCCGTTTTACCTGAAATCACAAACATTGTCCGGTTTCCCAATTTGGTAAAATCAATCGACTCCGTCTCGGCATAGGGGCCAAACGCCTGCATGGTCAATTTTAAAGGTCTCATCCAACCCCCACTCCTTTCATGACTTTCTCAATGATTTCAACCATTGCTTCCTTTTTATGTGTCGAAAATTCAGCAGTGGTCATTTCGGTATAAAATTGCTCAAACAACTCGATTTCCGACTTCTTTTCACTGCGAATAGCCTGTAGCGATTGTTTTTTCTTTAGGTCGGTCATGTCCAATTTCCGCTCAAGATGGAGCACATTCGGATACACCTGCCGTAGTTTGTTAATGGGATCAATCAGCGCCCCTTCATCAAGCAGGGTAATTTTTAAATAATCATGGGTCCGTTCTTTTTCATAAAATTGCGGATCCAATAATTCTTCCAGGTGCCCTTCCAGTTCCCGCATGTCATGGGTTGGTGAAAGTGAGCGGTAGCGATGCGAAAAGTCCCCCTTTTCATCCATTTCAATAATCGAAATGGACTTGCGCTGCTTTGCTTCGGAAAAAGAATATTTTAATAGCGAACCGGAATATTTCACTTTATCGTGTTTGATCGCGTCAGGGCTGTGAAGATGGCCAAGTGCCGTATAGGAGAAAGGTTCGAACAATTCCGCCCCGACACAGCCGGAGCCTCCAACTGATAAAACCCGTTCGGAATCAGAGGTCTGGCCTCCCAATACAAAGGCATGCCCTACCAATACATTCGGTTCATTAGGGTTTAAGTTTTCTTCGATTTTTCCAATCATCGCTTTCATGGCTTCCTGGTGAGAATGAATGGAATCATCACCAAGAACCTGTCGGACAACGCCAGGCTCCGCATATGGAAGCAAATAAAAGTTTACTCCGTTGATCCGAACCGGCTCTAAGCTGTTTGTGAGCTTGCCAGTTAAATAGAATTGGCTGTGCTTGTACCACGAGCTGCCAAAGGAAAGACGTTCGGCGCTGTCATGGTTACCGGCAATCGCTACAACCGGTGTTTTTAACTCAACGTTGATTTTAAACAGGATCTCATCAAGCAGTTCGACAGCATCTGTCGGCGGGACGGAACGGTCATATAGGTCCCCGGCAATAACCACGGCATCGGGCTTCTCTTCCGCGACGACTTCGATAAACTGTTCGAGCACTTCCCGCTGGTTATTGGTCAGATAGACGCCATGTACCAGTTTTCCCAAATGCCAATCGGCAGTGTGGATAAATTTCATCTGTATCACTCCATTATGAAACTCTCAATGCTTCTATTATATCAAAATAGCGGGGGGCCCGGGGGGTGGAATTCATTCCAGTATGACAGCTACTTTACGGGGCTATGGAAAATTTAGCATACAAAAAACAGCCCGGCGCATTGCCGGGCTGTTATAATTAGCATTAGAAAATTACTTCTTTGTTACGTTAGCAGCTTGTGGTCCACGAGCTCCTTCAACAACTTCGAAAGATACTTCTTGACCTTCTTCTAAAGTTTTGAAACCTTCAGTTTGGATTGCAGAATAATGAACGAATACGTCGTTTCCGTCTTCTCCTTCGATGAATCCGAAACCTTTTTCTGAGTTAAACCATTTTACCTTACCGTTTTTCATGAAAAAAAATCCTCCTATTGGCTTGGGCAAGCCATGCTTAAAATTCACCAAATTGCAACGTAGATAGCTTTACTTTCATTACCTCATCCAAACATCGGTTAAAACCTTGAAGAAGTTGTAACATAAATCTTATCTCGTGAATCGGCTGTTTACAATTTAACATTTATTTCTTTTGATGTCAACAAAGGGGCAGGCTACATAATACGACACAATTCTATCCCAATACGTTAGAAACCAGTGAAAACGGGACCAACCAAGGGATCATTTCCTAGCCCGGACCGATGATAACAGTCTAATCATTCATGTTGTCTAAAATCACAATGAAGAAAGCTGTCAATTTTTGTTGAAAAATATATGGAATTTCCTTAAATTTAAGCCGCTATTTCCTTATATTACTGGGAGCCACTATATTCCGGTCAATGATCCCAAGCCGGCATTTGACCCTTTTAATCATGTCATCCACAAATAATTCAAAGCCAATGTAAGTGAGCGAGAGAAAATTCGCATACAGCTTTTTCACTTCCCACTTCAATTCATTTTTTCCGCAAATGCTGTGGCGGTTAATTTGATCTACCTCTTCTTTAATCTTTACCAACTCCGCAGCCTGCTCCTCCTGCGGAAGAAGTGCAAATTCGTCCAGTTGCCGCAGGAATTCCACCGATTTTTCGATCTTATAGGCTACTTCATCATGGACTTCTTTCGAGACGAGGTTATTTCTGTACTTAAATTGATTCAGCCTTAATGCGGAATCATAGGTTGCCCGGACAATGTCCTCGCGTGTCATTTTGTTTGTTTCATAGCTTAGCATATTTTTCCATGATGGCTGTTTCATTGCCGCGCGGAAGTCTTCGAGCTTCTGGCAGAACTTTTTATAGCCGTATTTTTCCGGGTTCTCAAAAGCGGGGCTGCCCGGGTCAAGAAATGGCGATAACGGCGCCACAAAGTAGGAAATTTTCGTGCTTTCCCCACATTCCTTGTGAATAGTTTCACAAAAGTCGATATTTCTTAATGCACTGTCATAGTCTTGATTGGGAATTCCCGTCATAAAGAATAAATCAATCTTTGCACAGCCATGATTGAGTGCATATTGCAGCATTTCGATTACTTTGGCATTGGTACATGGGAGTTTGCCGTTATATTTTCGGATATCTTCATCTGCAGATTCCAGTGTCAATTCAATGCTATATTTGGGCATCGCCCGGTTTAATCGTTCAAAAAATTCTTCATCAGCATAGTTAAATAACTCAAAAACGATTTCATTTTTCAAATCCATTTTTTCCAATCCGCTCAAGAATTCATCAACGTATTCCTTCCCGCCCTGGCGGATATCGTTTAACAAGAAAATGGGCGCACGGGTAAACCGCTGGATCAAGGCAATGTCCTCGAGCATTTTTTTCGGGGAGCGCATGACCAGTTTCTTCCGATTGCAGTTTAATTCATACGCATCCCTTGAGCCGCCGCAAATCAAACAATTGTATGTACACCCTTTTGAAGTTAGAATCGCTGTATTTGGATATTGCAGCCAGCCTTTATAGGGTAATGGGTCCAACAGATTAAAATATTTAAACACCGAACCAATAACATAACGGTACCCTGGATGTTCAAACTCATCGAGACTGTCGGGAACATAGGTCATATCGTTATGATAATACTTCCCCTCCCGTTTCCAAGTAAGGTTTGGGATTTCAAAAAAGCTGTCCGCTTCGGCCTCCAATTTGTTCAGCAGCATAAGTATTAATTTCTCTGTTGTATCGCCGCGGACGACAAAATCAATGGATGGGTATTGGATCAATTCCTTGTGAAAATAAGTGCTCGATAGGCCGCCAAACATAACCGGCGTGTCCGGATGGTATTTCTTGACGATTTTGGCAAGTTCCACGCTGCCATGGGCATGCGGGAGCCAATGCAAGTCAATCCCAAATGCCTTCGTCTTGATTTTCCTGATTTTTTTTTCAACATCAAAATTTGGATTTAGCAGCATCCTGTTGGCGATATTAATAATCTTCACCTTTAACCCAAATCGCTCCAGGTAATCTCCGATACTTGTTAACCCAATCGGGTACATTTCAAATACGGGTGAAGAAGGAACCACATCGCTGATTGGACCTGTAAACAGCATCTCCTTCCTGAAATCATATACGGTTGGAGGATGCAGAAGCACTAAGTCATACATCAGACCATCACCTTCCTTTTATATCTAGTTCCACCTTCATAGTAATACTATTTACTGCCGAAATGACGCGTTAAATATTACAATAAATCGATAATTTCCAAATTATAACAATATCTCTGTATTTACCTTACAAATAGAAAAAAGCCGAAGAACTTAATTCTTCGGCGCAGCCGGCACTTCCTCGTCATCCTTAAATCTGTCCAAAATCGTAATGGTATCGACCAGATGATTATTGAAAATTTGCCGAGCCACCGCTAGCAGTTCGATAATCATCGGGTCCTTTAGCGTATATATGACTTTATTTCCATCCTTTGTTCCGGAAACAATATTTTTAGCCCGCAGTATTTGAAGCTGCTGAGAAACAGCCGATCCTTCACTGCCGACATGGGTTTGAATTTCATTGACACTTTTCTCACCCTCTGCAAGTACCTCTAATATTCGGATTCTTAAGGGGTGTGCCAGTGCTTTGAAAAATTCTGCCTTAAATCTTTGCATTTCCAAATTCAACTCATCATCACCTTTACCTATTTGCTAAATTGTAACGGTTAATTTCTGCTTCTTTCTTTCCACAACCTCGGTAGCAGACAACTTTTGACATTCTCTAAACGCAAAATGCTTACACCCGAGACACTTATTTTGATTTAGTTGACCAAGTGCATATTGAATGGCCTCACCGGTATGCTCGAAAAAGTGATCTTCTCCAATGACATCGTATAGGCCCGTCTTTTTCAAAACACTTTCCGGCTGAGGATTTAACCCTGATAGTAATACTATACCATTTTTAGAAAACTGGCGAACAATACTCGACAAATTCGCTTCCCCAGTAGTATCCATGAACGGAACCTTTCCCATCCGCAATAACAGGATTTTCGGGCGGTAATTGATGGTCTTCATGATCGTTTCTTCAAAGCTGAGTGCCGCCCCAAAAAATAACGGACCTTCAATATTAAAGATACTGATTTGCGGACAATCATGAGTATCCGTGACCATTCCTGTCTCCACCTTGGCCCGATTCGTTTGCGGATTGGGTAACGCTTTTGCGGTTACCATGACATCGCTCATCCGTTTTACAAACAGGATAGCCGACATGACAAGACCGACTTCCACTGCTGTCGTAAGGTTGACGAAAACAGTAAGTAAAAATGTGACCACTAGAACCAGGGAATCCGTTGATTTTGTTTTAAATATATGGGCAAACACCTTTCGCTCACTCATATTCCAAGCCACCACCATTAAGATAGGCGCCATGCTGGCAAGTGGAATATAGGAAGCATACGGTGCAAAAAATACTAATACCAAGAGCACAACGATCCCGTGAAAAATTCCTGATAAAGGGGACACCGCTCCGTTTTTTATATTCGTCGCTGTCCGGGCAATTGCCCCTGTCGCCGGAATCCCGCCAAACAATGGCGTAATCATATTGGCTATTCCTTGACCAACCAGTTCCCGATTACTGTGATGCTTGCTGTTAGTCATACCATCGGCAACAACTGCTGACAGCAGCGATTCAATACCGCCAAGCATTGCAATAATGAATGCCGGCTTAATCAGTTTCATAATAACATCCAGATTTATTTCGGGAATCTGGATACTAGGCAATGAATTGGGAATCTGCCCATAAGCCGATCCTATCGTTGCCACCTCACCTGGAAACAACAGTGCCGCGATAAAGGTCGATACCAGCAAGCCTAGTAACGGTCCGGGAATCTTTGGGGCGATTTTTGGTGTATAAATGATGGTCAATAAACAAATTGCCGCCGTTAGGACGCTGAAAATATTGATGGTACTCAAATGGACCACGAGTTCCCCGATGTTTTTTATAAATTCTTCGTGCTTCTCAATACCCTCTAATCCTAGGAAACTGGCAATTTGACCCGTAAAAATCGTGACCGCAATCCCGGTTGTAAATCCAATCGTGACCGGCCTCGGGATGAATTTAATCAATGAGCCCAGCTTAAATATGCCCATTAACACAAGAATAATTCCGGCCATAAATCCGGCAATCAGCAGATTTTCATAGCCATAGGTCATGACTATCCCGAACAAGATCGGGATAAAAGCACCAGTCGGACCGCCAATTTGATACTTCGATCCGCCAAATAAGGAAATGAGAATCCCGGCAACGATGGTCGTATAGATTCCATACTCTGGCTTCACTCCGGAAGCAATGGCAAAGGCCATACCAAGGGGAATCGCGATGACCCCGACAATCAACCCTGAGAGCAGATCTTTTGGCACGCTCTTTAAAGAATAGTGATGGAACCTTTTGTCAGTAAACATGTTCACCCTTCTTATCTTCTTATTTTTGTATATCTGATTATTTGAATATATAATAATAGATTACTAATATCAAGTGGTAAATACTAAAAAATGTTCATTTGCTTTTGTAAATCTTTCATGATACAATAGCCAAGCGATGAGCTGAATTGCATAAGCCGAAAAACATTCCTTATGGAACACACAATGTGGAGTGTGGTTTTTCGCCGCAATACGCAAGAGGACGCCTGAACTATTCAGGCGTCCTTTTATTTTGGATTTTTTTGGCTAATGTTAGCACTTTCTTCCTATTTATTTTAAAATATAGTTGGGCCTTTATTTTTTAAAATAAGTGGAGGGAACGGGTATGAATAACCACGAAATTGATTACAAGATTCACGGCGATGATATGCAGTTTGTTGAGGTTGAACTTGATCCGCATGAGACAGTCGTTGCGGAAGCGGGCAGCTTTATGATGATGGATGATGACATTCAAATGGAGACGATTTTTGGAGACGGCTCCGGCGCTGGCACTAGCGGCCTGATGGGAAAGCTTTTCTCTGCCGGTAAGCGGGTCCTCACGGGTGAAAGTTTATTTATGACTACTTTCACAAATGCCGGTTCGGCTAAACGGCATGTTTCGTTTGCCTCTCCATACCCAGGAAAAATCATTCCAATGGATTTAAGCCAGCTTGGCGGCAAGATCATCTGTCAAAAGGATGCCTTTCTTGCTGCGGCAAAAGGAGTCCAGGTTGGAATCGAATTCCAGCGCAAAATCGGCGTCGGTTTCTTTGGCGGCGAAGGTTTTATCATGCAAAAGCTAGAAGGTGATGGAATGGCGTTCGTCCACGCTGGTGGAACGATTACCAAAAAGGAGCTCCTTCCTGGCCAGACATTGCGTGTGGATACCGGCTGTTTGGTGGCGATGACTCGGGATGTCAGCTATGATATTGAATTTGTAAAAGGAGTTAAAACCGCGTTGTTCGGCGGCGAAGGTTTGTTCTTTGCCACGTTGCGTGGTCCTGGTTCGGTATGGATTCAATCGCTGCCATTCAGCAGGCTGGCAAGCCGGGTGTTTGCAGCAGCACCCCATCGAGGCGGAAGCAAAGACGAAGGCAGCATCGCCCGCGGGATCTTTGATATGTTTAATGGGGACTAATTATTGTGGTGAAGCAGGGCATTACGGCCCTGCTTTTTTACTTTTACTTCAAATCAAGATTTCTCAGTTCCTTATACGTCAGCTCCCTCGCCAAATTAAACGATTGCCAAGGATTATCCGTTGAGACGGCCTCCTGCTTCCTGTCCTGTATGATTGGGCCCAAGCCCTCGATTTCCGGATGCTTTTCATAAAGTTCAATTAAACCTTGTACACCCATGTACGATAAGCTGTTCAAGTAGTGGACATCAATTTTTCCAGTGTCCTCATAGCGTTCGATATTCTTCTTCACCACGAATCGATCCAAATCTATCACGGCGATCGCTGTGTAATAGATTAAAGATGCAATAAAATAGAAATGGAATAAGGACAGCTTTTCCATCCAGATTTTCGCCAGCGTGTAAACCAAAATGAACACTAAAAATAGCATAAACGAATGAACCAGTACCCTGGTAAAGGTAAATCCGTAGGCTTCTTCATAGATACTTAAGCGCATGAAAGCGGAGCTAAGCATAACGAAACTTGATCCGACCAATAGCGTGAGCAAAACCTGTGTTATCATCTTAAGGCCATTCAGGCTGCGGTCAACGAATGTCAACACGATAACCGTTACAGACAGGTTAAACATCGTCACAAACAGGAGTTCAAAAAATCCCTTTCTGGCATATTCTGCGTACGTAAAGTCTGATTGAAGGGTGCCGCTGAAGAAATATTTAAATTGGACAACGGTAAATAGCACATATACCAGATTGATTAAAACGAGAAAAGTGACCGTAATAATCGCATCAATTTTGAAACCTTCGGCATGGTCTTGCTGCTTCAGCACCTGGATGTGTTTTTTCAATAGAACTTGCATGTAAGAAAAGAAAGCAGCTGTTAAAAATAGGACGACCAATAACCTTATGAAGTTCTCCATATCGATGACAAGAAACCAATTTGGAATCCCGCCGATCATTCGTTCGAATTGGGTATCGGCCGACATCAAAAGTCTGAGTACAACTGCAAGAATCGGGATGGAGATTAGAACGCCGATCAGCACTTTTTTCCAGATTAATAATTTGTCTTCATCGACTCCCCGTTTTACCCCCTTCCCGATCACTCCAGCACTTTCGCCTACGTATTTGAAGACCCCAATTAGCTTGTTAAATAGGTAGTGGATAAAGGCAAACTGATTCCAGTTTTGATTTTTCGGGCTTGTCACTACTGCCAAATGAGCAATTGCCAACACCGGGATGACCAGCATATTTAACACCTGAAACAGAATGTTATCGTTAATAAAATATCCCGCAGCCAATAGCCAGATACAGCATAACAGCAGGTAGCCAAAGCGCTGGTGGGAGAACGAAAACCCGCGGAAGCGCCAAAAAAACACACCATAAAATGCGCTGATAAAGACCAAATAAGAAATCCCGATTTTCCCTCGAAGCAGCATCTCCTCCGCCAATATTCCAAGCAGCAAACATAAAAACAAAAAGACCCAATCTTTTGTTGCAAATGTCTTCTCCATTGTTAGCACTCTCTTCCATTGAATTTCTATATATATCGTTATTCTAGGTATGTAGGCAAAAAAAACTGCTCATATCGAAGCTTTCCTCCCCCAGCGGTAGCCAAGCAAACTGATGGGGTAAAGGCTGACGGTAAAGATAATACAAGCAATCATAAATGTTTTCGTCAATAACGGCGCAAACCACGAATGCGGAATGATTTCAAACACAGTTAATATCATGAGCAGCAAATTGGGAATCAGCGAGAGCAAAAACGTTTTCTTGAGAAGCTTGCGGCCGCCGTGCCCGAAGCCTTTGCCAATTTCGTACCCAAGCAATGCCCAGAAAAACATATATAAAAAAGCAATAAGGGTTGGGATGGCGGTTAGATGCTCCCATATGGTTGTCAGCCATGTCCATTGATAGAGATTATGTACGAGTGTTAACAAACTGCCGCCAACGAAAAAAAGAATGTTCATCAAAATAAACAGCCACTTCATATTACTTGGGGTTACAGCTAGTTCTTCTTTCCAAGCATCCGCTATTTCTTCCAGGCTGCCAAGCCTTGAAATAATCAATTCCATTAATTCTTCCTCATTCGAGCAATGTGATGATTCAAGAAGGATTTCGTCAATATGCGATTCATACTCTAAAAGAATGCTCTCTTTGTCCGGATGTTTCTCCAGCTTTATTGCCAGTTGGTCCAGAAATCTACTCTTTAGCCGTTCCATTGTTTGATCTCCCGATTACTTTGTTCATGACCTTTACAAAATCCTGCCATTCCCGGGTTTTTTCTGATAACAGCTCCCTGCCTGCGTTTGTAATCCGATAATACTTTCGTGCCGGCCCTTTCTCCTGCTCCTGCCAATAGCATTCGATGTACTCCTGCTTTTCCAGCTTGTGAAGCGCAGGGTATAAAGTCCCTTCTTTAACACTTAAGCCATTGTCGCTGCGCTGTTCAAGCACTTTTACCAATTCATAGCCGTACATATCGCGTTCATTTAACAATTGCAGCAATATTAATGAGGTACTTCCCTTGACTAATTCACGGTTAAACATTTTATCACCTACCTAGTTTTATTAGGTACATAGAAATTCTATAATAAAATTTTTATCCTGTAAAGAAAAAAGTGACGATTTTTCATCGCCACTCTCATTTCATCTTCAAATCCTTTTGTTGCCGCTTAATGTATTGGTCACGCTCACCGCCATCAGACAATTCCTCAGAAAATTCATGGTCTGGTTGTTTTCCGGTAAAATTCCCTGTCCGAAGTGTTTTCGGAGGCAGATTATTATTCGGGGCTGATTGCCCGTTCCATTTGTCCAATTGACTCACCTCGAGTTTAGTATTTCCGAAAAAAAGCAAAAAACGCCTAAATAGACCAAGCTTTTTTTCAAGGAACACTCACAAATTGACATAACTTTCATAAAAATATTATTACATAATAGTTTTTCAGCCGCAGCGGGACCCCGATTTTTTAGGGAAAAACGGAAGCATAAATATTCCATTTTAACCCAATACTAATTTAAAAAGCCTGAATGATGAGGTGAAAAAAATGGGACTGCTCAGCTCGTTTAATCAATGGAGGGAAACTCGATACCAAAATCATCTCTCCAACATGAGAGACCAAGGCAAGTGTCCTGATTGCCAAGGACGGGGCTATACGGTTTATCCATATAATGAATTTGCCTATTTCAATTCATTTGAATGTCCAGGATGCCAAGGTAGCGGGCATTATACTGATTGGGAACAATATAGCTAAATAAAAATTCCCTTCATGCATTAGGCATGAAGGGATCAATTTTTTACACAGGCTTTTTCATCATGGACTTATATATTTTTGAGGTCCTAACCTCAATGGTTAATGAGCCTTTTTTATAAACTGTTCTTAACAGCAAAGGCACGCCGGTCGTATTTTTGAACCTGAAGTCCTTCCCGCCGTAGGAAACCGTGGCATCCCTCCCTTTCGGCACATAGCCGACATCGAGGGAATGGAAGTGTCGCTCAATATAGGTGACAGGTAATTGATCAATGGCATTAAATAACGTCGATGAGGTTTGACAAATACCTCCCCCAATTCCGTCAACCAACTTTCCATCGATGATTTCAGGTGCTTTCTGATAACCGGTTTCCGCCGTTCTTGGTCCCACGGTTGTATTAAATGAGAATGAATCTTGGTCACCAAGAATAATATTATTTATCGCCTCGGCAGATAATTCAATATTTTTTGACCTTCCGGCAACATTGCCATTAAAGCGGGTTGTAAACGAGGCGACCATTACTTCATTAAGTGTTGGCACATCTTCCATTTTGTAGCCACTGGCAGTCGTGTAAAGCGGTATCTCAACATCGCCGCCTTTTCCGGATGCTTGGAGAAGTCTTTCCGTCAATTCGGTCTCATCAAGTAACGTTTGTGGAGTACCTTTGATCACCTGGCCATTTTCATCAATTTTGTCAAGCGTCATTCGCTTATCGTATCCCGGTGTGTCCTTGGTACCTCTAGCCAATTCTTTTGCCCATTTGGCTAGTTCTGCTTTATATTTTTCATTGTCTGTCCCGAATCCATAGTCTTTTGGCGTATACGATTTTATGATAGCCTTTGTATTCGGGTCAATTATATTGACAATAATAGGCTTTTCAACCTTTGGCTGAGCCGGTTTGGTCTTCTCTGCTTGTTTCTGCTCAACCTCGGTTGCCTTGACCTCTATTTCCTTGACTGTTTTCTCCAGGCATCCGACCAACCCAAATAAACTGAAAACGACCAATAACAACAACAACCTACGCCGTTTAAACATCCCCACTTGTTCCCCCGTTTTTCATTTTTCCAATGCCTCTTTTGTAACTTAGACGCATGTCGCAAGTAATTAGTTTCAGGAAATCCCCCAGTTTATTCCATTTCAGTTTCTTTTTCCTGGCAAACATTCCTTTCGTACCATGCTAGTTTCCTATTTCACCAGCTTAAGTGCTAAAAGTCTTATTTCCATTTTACCCTGCCCAAAATGAATAAAGAAGTGAAAAAGGTCCATATTATTGATAACCAGCTAATACTTTGGGGGTGCAGCAATGTCTGTCATTGTGTATCAGACGTTCGTAGTAAAACTGGAAAAATTTAAAGAAGCAATCGAAAATTTAAGAGAAATTAAAAAATACAGGATGGAGAATTTTAATCATAAAGTCGAAATTCTCACACCAATTTCAGGCAATGATCATACATATGCACTTCTGTCAACCTACGAGGGATTGGCAGAAATGGAATGGCAAAATAAAAAGATGTTCGACGATGAAGGATATTTAGAGCTAATCGGTCCATTTTTTCTTGAGAACATCGTGGAAGGCAGCATGCATACCCAAATTTACCGAACACTTAGCGATAAAAAAAACGGTGAAAAGAAAAGTGGAAAATAGGACTGACAGGCGTGCAAGTATCTTTGCACGCCTGTCCTTTTAAGTTCTAGTGGGACAATAAGCCCATAGTCTCCATTACATCAAATAAAAGCGTGCACTTCGATGTGCACGCTCAGGCTGTCGAGAAACTTTCGACAGCCTTTATTTTATATAACCACTTTAATAATTCACCGCGTTAATTTGTTATAATGATATTAATCAAAAACTATTTGATATGTCTGTTGATTTGCGCTCCAGGCACTTCGCTTTCCGCGGGCGTGCCTGGGAGCCTCCTCGGCGCAAGCGCCTGTGGGGTCTCCCACTGCCCCGTACTCCCGCAGGAGTCTTCGTGCCTTCCG
>NZ_JAMBOX010000029.1 GCF_023715785.1 Neobacillus niacini | reverse complement strand
CTGATACTAATCGATCGAGGACTTAACCAAATCATATTTTATGAATAAGCGAAACTCGTTTTTACTACTTCTTCTGCATTATCTAGTTTTGAGGGAATGAACCCTTTAAAATAAATAGTCCGGTAACAATGGCGAGAAGGTCACACCCGTTCCCATCCCGAACACGGAAGTTAAGCTTCTCAGCGCCGATGGTAGTTGGGGCGAAAGCCCCTGTGATAGTAGGACGTTGCCGGGCCAGCGAAAGACAACCTGAAATATGGTTGTCTTTTTTGCGTTTTTTAAAAGGGTCATTGGCTTTAAAAATGGGGCATCGCAGATATAATGGGATGATCGCAGATATATTTAATTTATCGCAGATATAACTCAAATTACCGCGGATATATCTGAATTATCGCAGATATATAGTGAAACACCGCAGATATAATTTTCTTAGGGTCTAATTGGTGAACAGAACCCCGAAATTTCCCCCTAAAACCACGCCAATGGGGTCCATTGGGGCAGTAAACCCCGAAATTTCCCCCTCCGACTACGCCAATAAACGTTATTGGAGCAGGTAAACCCAAGATTTTAACCATTCGACTACGCTAATACACCAAAAGAACCTATTGGAGCACCATAAATATTGTGATAAATTGGAAGAAGCATGATTAAAGGGAGTTATGTTTATGAAAAAAGCAAAGGCAACCATCACAGCGGTCTTACTCGCAGATCATCCAGAAACGTTTGTAACCAGAAGGATTTCTGAAGTGGATTTGGAATTTGGAGGTATACCTGGTGACCGTCACTTTGGGATAACCAGCAAAGCAGATTCTCGGCAGCCGATGTATCCAAGGGGCACCGAAATCCTGAACCGCCGTCAGATTACGATTGTGTCTGAGGAAGAACTGGACCAGATTGCCAAAGAATTAGGAGTAGAAGTGGTGCTTCCAGAGTGGTTGGGGGCAAACCTCCTAATCCAGGGATTTTCAGAATTTACGAAGCTTACTATCGGTTCGCGAATCCTATTTCCAAGTGGGGCAGGATTGATCTGTATGGGAGAAAATCTTCCTTGTACATTCCCAGGGGATGAAATCCAAAAGCAGTATCAGGATCATGAAAAATTGTCTTCCCGGTTTGTCAAAGCGGGCTACCGGAGGCGGGGAATCGTCTGCGCAGTAGAACGGCCTGGAAAAATTGACGTAAACGACGAAGTCCAGATTTTAATCAATGATTTTGCCAATCCAATGCAGTAACTGGGTGATTCATTAAGACATTTCTAGCGTTGTAACCTTAGTTTGAAAAAGTATGGAATAGCGTTACCACCAGGGAGACTCCCTTTGTTTTCATTTGTCTTAATATTAATATTATTCTTGACAATAAAAATCGATGATGCTAACATTTCTGTAAACCAAAGACGAGGGAGTAAAACTGTTAAACGATCTCTCAGCGAATCCGGGATGGTGGAAGCCGGAAAGATGACGTAACAGAAAGTGGGCCTCCGAGGGCGAAGTGAAAGAATTTTTTTAGTAGCTTAGACGCAGAGCCAGCGTTATCGGGCTATGGGTGTGCAAGCACTCTGCTGAGAGGGTATGGATGACCATACCAAACAAGGTGGTACCGCAAGTTAAACACTTGTCCTTGAATGAATATTTAAGGACAGGTGTTTTTTTATTTTATGAAGGATAGGAGCATGTACATGGATGATAAATTTACGCTCTATAACTTAAAAGTAGAGGTCATTGGTACAGAGAAACCAATGGTATGCGGACATAAGGAAGGTGACTATTTCTTAGTTATCGGGGAAGACCTTATCTTTCCGGAAACGAATTCATTTTCCATGTATGCCTTAAGCGCTATTTTACCGTTGCTGCCTGCAAAGCAGCGAGAATTACACACTAACGACTGGATGTTGTCTGATAGTGTGATTGCCTGCCCAGATCCAAACTGTGGCGCTAGATTTAAAATAACGCGGATCGGGACGAAAGAATTTAGTCATGGGGATTGCACAATAGAACCTATACATAAAGGAGATAGACAATAATGGCCGAACGATTTCAATTAGCTAAAGATTATACGATCAGCAGGGTGATCAACGGGTGCTGGCAGCTATCGGAAGGCCATAGCTTACAAACAAAATTAGATATGCAAGATGTCATGAAAGCCTTCCATATGCTTGCTGAAAGAGGATTTACGACATTTGACTGTGCAGATATCTATACAGGTACTGAAGAGTTCCTCGGTGAATTTTTAACGGAACTAAAACACGGGAGCACCCTATCACCACAAGATATTCAAATTCATACGAAGTATGTACCGGATATCAATTTGCTTAGTGAGGTCGATTATAACTATACAGAAAAAATCATTGACCGAAGTCTCAAACGTCAAAAACGAGAGGTATTGGATCTCGTGCAGTTTCATTGGTGGGATTACAATGTGCCCGGCTATATCGAGACAGCGGGAGATCTGTTGAAACTGAAAGAAAAAGGAAAGATCCGTAATATCGCTGTTACAAACTTTGATACAAAGCATTTGAGCGAGCTCGTTGATGCCGGTATCCCTATTGTGTCTTGTCAAAATCAATACTCCGTTTTTGATAGACGTCCGGAAAAAGAGTTACTAGATTATTGTACTAGCAATGGAATTTCTCTGCTGTGCTACGGTACATTATCGGGAGGCTTGTTAGCGGAAAAATGGATCGGCCAACCATCGATTCAACCTGAAACGCGCTCACATGTAAAATATTTTCAGGTAATTGAGGATACCTTGGGTTGGGATGGCTATCAGGAATTATTGTCATTGCTGCAAAAAATCGCTGCAAAGCATTCTGTCAAGGTTTCTCAGATTGCGACAAAATATATTTTAAGTCAACAGGGTGTGGGGGCTTCCATTATTGGCGTTAGAAATAGCAGGCATGTGGAGTCAAATGCGCAAATATTTGCTTTCGAGCTTGACCGTTCCGAAATCGAAGAAATAAAACAATTCTTAGACAACTATCCAATATTAGACGGCGAGCCTTTTGAGTTAGAGCGTACGGTTGGCTCAAAATATCGCAATATTATGAAGATGAATTTAAATGAAAAGTAAGTGAGAGTGGATGTTTAGTTTAGAATAGACAGTTTAGTATAGAAGAGGAGAGTTCTAGTATGAATCAAAGACTTGAATTTAGAGGCGGCTGGGGCACTGCGTTTATTCCAGTGGTGATCTTTCTGTTTTTCTGCATCCTGTATTTTATCGTTTTTAAAGCGTTTGAAATGTATGCACTCGCAATGGGTGCTTTCGTCGCGCTCATGGTTGGAGCAATTTTTGTAAAAAAGGGCCACTATGAACGTTTTTGGAATTCAGTCTATGATGGCGTAAAGGAGGCCGTACCGATTGCCATCCTGCTGTTTGTCATCGGGATGTTCTCGGCACTGATCAAAGCGGCTAACATTTCGTCGGGTTTCGTATGGCTTGCCAGTTTACTTGGCGTGGATGGAGGATTATTCACTGCCTTTACATTCTTAGCCGTTTGTGTCATTTCGACTGCCACTGGGTCATCAATCGGAACCATGTTTACTTGCTTCCCTATTTTCTATCCGGCAGGAGTATTGTTGGGATGCGACCCTGCCGTTCTTGCTGGCGCCATCGTCAGTGCATCTATTTTTGGCGACAACTTAGCGCCTATATCGGACACGACCATCATTTCTGCAGGAACACAAGAATATACCAAAAAAGAAGGTTTTGCTGATATCGGAGGCTGTGTTGCCACTCGGCTAAAGTATTCCTTGGCAGCAGGGACAATCTCGTTTGTTTTATTCTGGTTCTTAGGTGGCGGAGGTACGGCAGGCGCGGGCGCTTCGGATATTCTCGAGAAGAACATGAATCCAGCCACACTGGTCATGCTGGTCCCGGTCGCCGTCATGTTAATCGTGGCAGTGAAAACCCGCGACATTTATAAAGCGATTACGATAGGTACTGTTTTGGGAACGATAACAGGCCTGGCCTTTAACCTGTTAACTTTCGAAACTATTATCTCCGTTGCAGACGGTGCTCCAGCAGGATTCCTAACGGACGGGATCAGCAGCATGATGGCAACGGTCACGCTGGTTATTTCCGTGTACGGGATCATGGGTGTCCTCAACGGTGCCGGTGTGCTTGAGAAAGTCACGTCTAGCATTCTTAACAGCAAAATGGGCCAAACAGTTCGCGGCGCTGAGGTCGCCATGATGGTAGGGATTTCGTTTACAACGTTAATCTTTGGTGGTGTAACCAGTGCATCGATAACAACATTTGGAAAGGTCCAAAATGAGATTGGAAAGCGAATTGGTCTGCATCCATATCGCCGTGCCAATCTACTTGATGGTTTTGCTAACTCTATTGTGCTAGTCGTACCGTTTTTAAGTGTATTTGTCTTCATCGGTGCATTATTGTCAGATGGATATGATTTTGTTGCTCCACTATCACTAACTCAAGTCAGCGGCGGCATGATTTATTGCATGGTATTGTTCTTGGTCCTATTGTTCTCTGTCCTAACGGGGTGGGGCCGCCAATTTGAAGGCGCAGGAGGAAAAGCGATTAGCAATCCCCAAGAATACACAAACCAAAGCGCTATCATGTAGAGGGGAAACTGCCAGCCCCCCTGTGCTGCCACATAACGCAAATCCAATGCGGTGAACTTAACTTGAAGTGCCTGTCGCCACCCTGAATTTGTCAACTTCTTCTTGACATTATTCGGGAGGCGACTAGGCACTTTTTTTATACAACCATATCCATTTGGCTCCTTCCGATTGAATCGCCCCTCCGCTTTAAATCTAGGAAAAATGACCTAGGTTATTTTATGTGATTTTGCGAATGTTATAGTTAGGGAGGCGGGTATGGTGGTTTTTTTTAAGAAGAATAATCGGATGAAAAAACCGGATATTGGCAAAGAAAAGGGGCCGTTTCGTGAAGGGGGAAAGCCTGGCTCTGATGCGATTCTTTCTGCTTCGCTTGATAAGACAGTGGCTGAAATCCAACAAATTTTAGGCCATAGTGATGATTTGGTGATGAAGTATTTCAAAGTTTTTGGACAGTATGAAGCGGCGATTCTTTATTTTTCTAATTTAGTAAAACAGGATAGTATTAATCATGATATTTTAAAACCTCTTATGTATGTGCCGGAACACTTAAAGGATCGGAACCGGCCGTTAGGCCAATTAGCCGATTTGATTATAAAAGAAACGCTCTATCATAGCCAGGCGTACCCTGAACGGAATATGGAAAAATTAATCGATTATATTTTATGCGGTGAAACCTTGCTGATTGTCGACGGGATGACGGAAGCCATCCGTATTGGGACACGCAACGTGGAAAAGCGATCCCTTACTCAGCCAGAGACCGAACAGATTATATTAGGGCCCCGTGAAGGATTCATTGAAAATATCCAAACCAACCTCGCTTTACTGCGCTATCGTCTTCCAACTCCTGATTTCCAAGTCAAAACAATGAAAATTGGACGTCTGACTAAATCCACCGTTGCCTATTGTTACTTAAAAGATATCGCCAAGGAAACCGTAGTACAGGAAGTAGAAAAAAGATTGTCACAAATAGATATCGATGCCATTATGGATGTTGGCTATCTGGAGCAATTTATTGAGGATAATCCTTTTTCCCCGTTTCCACAAATTCAAAGTACGGAAAGGCCAGATAAAACGGTTGCCAATTTGGCCGAAGGCAGAGTGGCCATTTTTGTAGATGGGTCCCCTTTTGCCTTGCTCGTCCCTGTTGTTTTTAATCAATTTTATCAAACAGCAGAGGATTATTCATCCAGGTTTTTGATGGGCAGCTTTGTCAGAATGGCCCGGATGCTGGCGCTTGTTTTTTCGCTGATCTTTCCGGCGCTTTATGTCTCGTTCATTTCGTTCAATCCAGAATTGCTGCCTACCGAATTTGCCATCGCCGTGGCTGGCGGCAGGGCGGGCGTTCCTTACCCGGCAGTCGTGGAGGTTTTAATGATTGAAGTGGCCATGGAGGTCTTAAGGGAAGCGACCGTACGTTTGCCGAAGCAGGTGGGCGGCGCCTTATCCATCGTCGGGGTTTTAGTTGTTGGGCAGGCCGCCGTTGAAGCAGGTTTGGCAAGCCCCATCACCGTCGTGGCTATCGCCCTGACCACGATCGGCTCTTTTGCGACTCCTGCCTATTCCGCCGCATTTGCTCTCCGCATGCTGCGATTTCCCATCATGATTTTGGCAGGAATTTTTGGCTTATATGGGGTCGTCATCGGCATCATCTTTATATTTAACCACATGCTGTCGCTCCGATCATTTGGGGTGCCGTATATGTCCCCAGTTTCCCCGGAGAACTACCAGGGGATGAAAGATGTCATTTTCCGTGCCCCATTGTGGTTAATGCCAAAAAGACCTTCATTTCTTCATGGCGCAAACCGCAGTCGATTAGGCAAGACTATCAAGCGGAACGAGTTCGGGAATGAATAGGGTATAGCAGTCGAGTGGAATGGAGGCTTCAGGAAATGAATACTAGAAAGATCACGACAATTCAAGCAACAGCGATCTTAATTAGCACCATTATCGGCGTGGGCGTCCTGCCATTGCCCTTGTTTGCTGTACAAGAAGGCGGCACCGGGGCTCCGCTTGTCACGTTTCTAGGACTGGCATTAGGGGCGATTGGTCTAGTCATTCTTACCCAGCTGGGGATTCGACATCCGCAAAAGACCATCATTACCTATAGCGAAGACATCATCGGAAAGTGGCTCGGCCGGTTTTGCAGCTTATTTGTCATCCTGTTTTTCTTTATCTTAACCGGCCTTACTGCCCGTGAATTTGGCGAGGTAGTGGTGGCTGGTGTTTTACAGGAAACGCCATTGGAAATCACGGTCATTGTCATGCTGCTGCTCGCATGCATTAGCTGCAGAAACAATATCAATGTATTTTCGTACATTCACAATTTTTATCTTCCTATCATCTTGGCTCCTGTTTTAATTGTGGTGGCCTTATCGTTAAAAAATGCCAATTTATTATATTTACGTCCGATTATCGGCACTAATCTGCCGGACATGTTTATTGGGACATTGACCATTTCTGCCCTGTTTCAGGGCTCGTTTATTATGACGATAATTATTCCCTCGATGAAAAATCCCAATCAGGCTATCAAGGCCAGCCTTTGGGGGATTTCTATTTCGGGCGGATTGTATTTACTGCTTGTCATCGCGACGGTATCGGTGTTTGGAACGGAGGAGATGAAGCAAATCCTATGGCCGACGCTAGAATTGGCAAGAACGACAGCGGTGCCTGGAAATGTCCTGCAAAGGCTGGATGTCATCTTTCTGGCTGTTTGGGTAACAGCGGTATTTACCACTTTATTTTCCAGCTACTTTTTTACGATTTATTCAATCAAACAACTGCTGCATATTCAGGACCACAAGATGCTTTCTTATTTCCTTTTTCCATTCATCTTTATTTTAGCGATGCTCCCGCAAAATATATTTCAAATGTATGAGTTTATTAAATTTGTCGGTAGAGCAGGATTGTTGATTACCATTTTGTACCCCGGATTGCTGCTGATGATTGATTTCTTGAAGAATAGGAGGCTGAAAGGAAGTGCGTCACAACAAACATAGCTTGGTGCTTGTGCTGGTATTTTTCCTCCTCCTCCCGTTGCTTTCTGGCTGTTGGGACGCGATGGAAATGGAACGCCGTGCCAATGTTTTGGCGATTGGAATTGATGAAGCCGACGAAATCGATCAGAAGAAAGACGGAGAGGTTGCTCACCTGAAAGATAGCTTTTTGAAGCCAAAGGGAAAATTGATGAAGATGACCGTCCAGATTGCGATTCCAGGGCGGATTCCGCTAGGACCTGACCAAGGAGGAGAACAAAAGCCGGTTTTGGTCATGAGTGTCGTAGGCCATACATTGGAGGATGCCCTAATAAATCTTCAGCAGCAGATTGCCGATCAGGTATTTCTCGGACATTTACGCATCATTGTTCTAAATGAAAAGGTGGCAAAGCGCGGAACGAAACGGCTGCATGATGTACTTCGGCGCAATCCGGAAATTCGAAGAACCGCTGCGCTCGTCGTATCAAAAGAGGCTGCTTCTCAATATATGAAGCTAATGCCTGGCCTGGATCGGGTTCCCTCCCTGTATTTGGCCGATATGGTGGATAATTTATCGGCTCTGGGCAGGTTTCCGCCCAGTTTTATCGGATTATTTTGGACCATTTACTCGAGTAAAGGCCAGGAAGCTTACCTTCCGTACTTAACCATCAAGCAAAAGGGGATCATCGAGCTAAAGGGGCTTGCCTACTTTAAGGAAGATAAGATGGTTGGCAAAACGTCACCACTTGAAATCGGCGTTTTTATGGCGGTAAAAGGGGACAGCGAAGGCGGGTACGGGGCCTTTGTTCAAGTCCCTGACACAGATGAAATGGTCATGGTCCGAGTAAGGAGCCGGAAAAACAAAATGAAGATTGAACGAAAAAACGGCCTGCCCCACATCAGGCTAAAGATTCGCTATGAATGCGAAATCGATGAAAAGGCAAGTTTCAAAATGAAGTTAAACGACTCCAGAGTCTTGAAGAGCATTGAAAAAGAAACAGCCAAAGACATGAAGAAATCGATTGAAAAATTAATTGCGAAGACGCAAGCAGCCGGTTCCGATGTTTTCGGTTTTGGGGAACATTTCCGGGCAAAGCTTCCCCAGTATTGGAACAGTGAAATAAAAACAAAAGAAAACTGGGCAAGAGCCTTTCAGCAGCTAACGTACGATGTGAAAGTGGATGCCAAGATTCACCGCGTCGGCATGAAAGCGAAATAAACTAGAAAGGATGAGGTACGTTTGAATATCGGTTATATGATCTACATCATCATTCTTTTCTTCCTATCCGGCCTCATACTTCTATCAACAGACGTCAAAAAATATAAAAAGGCAGCCCAGAAAAAAGAACAAAAAGTCTCGCGGATTCTAGCCTGGATCAACATCTCCATCGGAATGGGATTATCGCTGGTCAATTGGATCTATCAGAACTTTGTTTGGTGAACCAAGGGGACCATGGAAAAACGCCAAGGTTTGCCGACCAACATGAAGAGGAATCAGGGTATTTATGTATGAAATTCGCCTTTCCTACAAATGATAATTTTACAAATAATATCCGTAAGGTGGAGAAATTTCACTGAACAGTATTATTTGTATGTGGAAGACATCATCTAAACGGAAAAGGAGGTGTGTTCATGAATACCCTGCTAAGAATTGCCTTACTACTGACCATCATTGGGGCTATAAATTGGGGATTAATTGGCTTCTTTCAATTTGATTTGGTAGCAGCTATATTTGGCGGACAAGATTCGTTTTTATCAAGAGTGATTTACGGTTTGGTCGGATTAAGCGGGCTAGCTTGCTTAACCCTACTGTTTAAACAATGGGAAGCGGCGGACACGAGCCAACAAAATAACCAGGCTAACTATAATGGCGGCAAGCTTAATTATGGAACCGAATTTGGTGAGGAATCAGACGTAACTGATCTTAGAAAATCCTCCAGAGAAGATCAATAAAAAAGAAAATGAAGAAAGCCATACAATCATGACTTTCTTCATTTTCTTTTTTTGTCCAGGGAAATCAACTCCGTTTTTTCTTTTAAATTGATCAATTCTGAGCACACTAATAAGGAGACGCTTAGAATTCCTGCTGTCATTTTGAAAGGAGGAGCTATGAGACATTTTTGGTTTTTTGTTTTGTCATGCCTGCTTTTGGCCGGTTGCGGTAATGACACGTACGATAAGGCAATGGAACAGGGAAAGCTTGCGCTGGCCCAGGGCGAGTTTGAAAAAGCCCAAGGATTACTTGAATTAGCCTTAGAGGAAGAACCAAAAGACCAAGAGGCACAGCAATACCATGATGATTTAACAGCCTTGTTTGAAGTAGAAGAAGCCATTAATAACAAGGAATGGGACCAGGCTTTGACAAAATCAGATCAACTGCTAAAGGAGAAAGACCTGCCCGGCAGTATAAAAAAGGAACTAAACAAGCATAGGCAGACGGCAGAAACCGCAAAGAATAACGTTAACGAACAAAAGCAAAACGTGGCGGAAAGTCCGGAGAAAGAAAGTTCCCAGGCAAAAAAGGACTCCGTCAACTGGAAGGTCTATCACAACGAGAGATATGGCTTTACGATTAACTATCCAGCTGAATGGAAACCTGGAGCTGAGCCGACTAATGGCGATGGACGGGCGCTGCATCCGGGGAACGAATCAGAGGTTCTAGCCTATGCGAGCAATTACATGCCAGAAAACCATCCTGACCTCACGGGTTATGAAAAAGTAACCACTGCAGCCGGTTACGAGGGATATATTCGGGAGGATGAGGATTACAGCTATGAGGGAGTCATCCTCCATGATGGGATTGAATTTCACCTCAGTGCAACGATGAGCCCAAGCTTTAAACAAAAGTATTATGATGCGATCAAACAAATGTTTTTTAATGTGAAATTTGATTAACAAAAAGGCGAGTCATTTGATCACTCGCCTTTTCCTTTTTTAACGCCGATGTTCTACAAGGTCAATTACTCCTAATACTACGTGTGCCAAACCAAAACCGAAGACGGTATCCGCAATCATCTTATTAGAACCGCGTTTCTGTCTCAGTGCCAATCCCGTTGCTGTTACGGCTGTCCCTAACGCCGTTGGAATTAAACCTTCACGTATGTTCATAGTAATTTCCCCCGCATCGAAGTTAGTGGGTGTTTGCACACCAGTAATAGTTTCACCCTGGTAAGATGAGATATTCTTGGTGCTTGCGAAGAATTTTTATCTATATTGATCTGTTTACTTTTTCATTTTTTGAAGAAAATATAGTGAGACCATACATAGGAGGAACATACATGAGCGATCAAGATTTAAAAGCCAAGGTGCTGGACATCATCTCCAAACATAAAACGGGTGTCCTTGCTTCTGTTGAGGACAATAAACCACATGCAAGGTACATGACATTCTACAACAGGGAGTTAGTATTGTATACACCGACGCAAAAGGATACGGAAAAGGTTGAGGAAATAGAAAAGAATCCGTATGTGTCGGTCCTGCTCGGCTATGAACAAAAGGGGCAAACCGATGCCTTTATAGAAATGCTTGGCACCGCAAGCATAACTGATGACCAAGCCTTGAAGGATGAAATTTGGGAGGAGTCGTTTAATCAGTGGTTTGAAGGTCCGAAAGATCCAAACTACATACTTCTTGAAATTCAACCTGAAGTGGTCCGAGTCCTGAATCTGAGTGGGGAACCCCCCCAAGAATTATCCATGAAAAATAGTTAGCTTCCCGAACAAACCGACTCCCTAGTGATATAATAGTGATAATTATATCACCAGGGGGTTATAGCTTTGGAATTAAACGATGTTATTTTCGGTCATAGGTCAATACGGGAATATGAGGATAGGGAAGTTAGCCAAGAATTGCTGGATTACATATTGGATGCGGGGATTCGGGCCTCGTCCAGCGGCAATATGCAAACGTATTCGATTATTGTCACAAGAGACAAAGAGCTTAAGGAAAAATTATACTCCGCCCATATGGAGCAATCTATGGTGGTAGATGCACCGATATTATTAACCTTTTGTGCAGATTTTAATAGAATGAGAAAATGGCTCGCGCTTAGTGATGCGCCGGGGATCCATTTTGATAATTTCATGAGCTTTATGATCGGAGCCATAGATGCAACGCTAGCAGCACAAAATTGTGCTTTAGCAGCAGAGAATGCCGGGCTTGGGATTTGCTATATGGGCTCAACGCTTGCCAATTGTGATCAAATTGGCGAACTGTTAAACTTGCCGCCAAATGTGGTACCCGTTGTCGGGTATTCATTAGGCTATCCTGCGGAAAACCCTGCCCCGCGCGACCGTTTGCCTAGGCATGGACTTGTCCACTATGACCAGTATCAAGATTATTCAGATGAAGACATTCTGGAAATCTACAAAGAGAGAAATGAAAAGGGCTGGAACCGTTACATGAACGTGCCAAGGCTCAAGGAAATGACAGAACGATTGGGATTAAAAAATCTTGCGCAAGTCTATACCATTGCCAAGTATACGAAGGAATCCCACCAAGAATATTCACAAACAGTCCTGAAGTACTTAGAGAAGCAGAATTTTATGAAGAATGAGTGAAGTTTTTCTGAGTCTTACAAAGGGGAAAATAATATGAATGGGGAGTGGAAACGAAAGCAGGACTCCCTTAGTTATAATTCAAAAAGGCCCGACTAGCGGATAGGAGCTAGTCGGGCCTTTTGGTATTTACGGGTAAAATCTTTGCAAAATTCAAGATTGCCCAAGAATAATAATTTAATTGCGATGATCTGCTTCAGAAAATATGCCAATCTGCCCAACATCATCTATTTTCGACGAAATATGACAATTTCGGGACAGAAAATGATACTTTATAACGATTAATATAGGTGAGGGTTCGTTTTGCATTGTGCATTTAGTAAAAAAGATACAGAGGAAAGTCCCGCCCTACAAAAGAGAATTGGAGACATGATGGTTTTGACAGAAGAATTTGTTGTACATCAGGAATTAACACTAAGCAGAAAAGAAACATATGGAAAAGGCAAGAAAACACAAACTGTACCAGTATTCACTTCAAGAATGGAAAAACGCGATTATGAAAAAAGCATAAAGTACGATATTCGAAATGTACTAGATGTTAAAGGGTTCTTAAAAGATATACGGGAAAATTGGCATACATATGTTTCACAGGTTCACGAATGGATTCAAAGAAGTTTCGTAAAAAAGGTGATTGTGACGGGGATTTTCACGATTGTTCTTGGCATGTATACAGGCGCCGCGAATGCAGCATTTATACAAGAATACACCTATCAGGTCAAAGCTGGTGAAAATATTGAAACAATCGCGGCACAACATGGTGTCACAGTGCAGGAAATATTAGATGCTAATGGGATTTCTGCCATTGACGGTAAAAAAATTCTATTGCCAAAGATTGAAGACCGGACTGTTACCGCCACAACATTAAATATTCGCTCCCAGCCATCCGTGAAAAGCAGTATTATTGGAACCTATAAAAAAGGGGAAGTGGTCAAGGTTTCTTACGTAGAAGACGGCTGGGCGGCTATTTTAATTAAAGGACGTGTATGTTTTGTGAGTGCTGCTTATCTTTCAGAAAAACAATCAGCTGTAACTGAAGCAAAAACCATGTATGTAACGGCATCGTCGTTGCGAGTGAGAGAAGCCGCTTCTACGAGCAGTACTGTATTTGGTTCGTTCAAATTAAACGAAAGTGTGTCTGTGATATCAAGCGCGAATGGCTGGGCTCAAATTCGATTCAACGGCAAAACAGCTTTTGTGAGTACAGCCTATTTAACCGATAACGCACCTAAAGATGAGCCTATTACCGACAACACACCAGCAAGTTCGTCTGTGTATGTGATTAAGAGCGGTGATACGTTTACAAAAATCGGTAAAGCATTAGGGGTGTCTGTTGCTTCCATACAGGCGCTAAATCCAAGCGTGGAACCAACAAAGTTGAAAATTGGCCAAACGATCAACATCCCGGCCATAACCGCCGCAGCGCCAAATCATATCAGCGTAACAGCGCAAATAGGAGAAGTGCATCCTAAGGGAACGTTTCGTTTTATCACCCCTGATGGCAAAACATACAATGCAAAAGCATCAGGCAACATGATCAACGAATTATTTAACCAGAAAGGAAAAAAAGTAAACTTAACACTCAAAGCAAAACGAGGGCAACAAATGACCTTGATCGCGCTGCAGTAATGGTTAAAATAATTTTTATGGGGGATTCGTTCTTTGCATTCAATGAGAAAAGAAAGCTTGGCAGAACTGCGAAAGAAAAGGATGAAAGAGAGAAATCAAAAGCTTATCGCAGTTGTCATTGCTGGGGCTATTGCAGCAATACTATTCATGAACAACACCAAAGTTGACGCAAACAGCATGGTATACACCGTAAAAAAGAAGGATACCCTTTACAGCCTTTCCAAAAAGTTTCATGTCACGGAAAAACAGCTAAAGGAGGCTAATGGTTTACCATCGGGGAAAGATGAATTCCATCAGAAAGCAAATCTGCTTCAGACTGTGGACAAACCAAAAGGATAAATGAGTTTGCCACAGTCTTTTTTTCGTTTACCAACCGATTGTTTAGTTATTCCGCGAACTTTTTCCTCTATTGAATTTTACCTGATCGGAAAAAATCCAAAGTCAATCCCCCTCGTTGAATGATATGGAAGCTAATTATTGCATTTTCGGTCCACTTTACAAATCTCTTTTGCTAAAAATAACCACTGACAGCCTATAAGATGCAAATGTAATTATTATGCTTACAAGAATAAATAGGAAGCAGAATAATAGGTTCTCTGTCGGAAATAGTTCCCACTGGGAAGGTCCATTATTTTCATCATACATAACCGTTGTGAAACCGAATATAAAAAACCATAACACTGGAATAACCATCGTGATTCCTGCCGCCACTTGATAACCAAGTAAAAAATAGAGAGGATAGAAAGCAGAGATGATGATTAATGCTGTAAAAAGCGATAAGACCAAACTGACGATGGTTCCCCAACCGAGAGTATTATTCGTTGAGATAAAAATAAGAAAAGCAATCGTCCCGTAACTGATTAGGCTGATCCCCCACCACATGAATGCTGCACAGTATTTTGCTTGTACTAATTTTTCTCTTGTAACCGGAAGGCTCGACACTAGCTTTAGCCCCAATTTGTTTGAAGCAGTCGTACCGAAGTTGGAATATATGGAGAGCCAAATGGCAACATACGTAACATAAACAATGATATGGTTAACACCATTTAAAGAACTCACATAGAAAGGCATGATAAATATCAATGGAAAAAGATAACCAAATACTCTTTGCGTATATAGATCTTTTAATAGCAACTGTTTCATGACGTAATCCCCTTTACCGTATAATACATAATGTCTTCGAGTGTCGGCCGTTCGAGTCGAACTCCTTGAGGCAGCAGAGGGGCGACATTGCGTACATCTGTAATGAGTGCTTCCATACTTACATCCGTTTTTCTCACACCTACTGGATTAAGGCCTTGGATTTTCCCGGCAAGTTCACTCGGCCCTTTCACAATCTGATAATCTTCAAAAATAGCATCCTTTTCCTTACTGAAAATGATTTTTCCTTTATTAATAAACGTGATGAAATCGGCAACCTGCTCTAAATCGGTCGTTATATGGGTAGAAAAAAACACCGATTTCTTATCGTCTTGGATGATTTCAAGCAGAATATCAAGTAATTCTCTTCTGAAAACGGGGTCAAGCCCGGCCGTCGGTTCATCTAAAATAATAAGTTCAGGGTGATGAGCGAGAGCAACCGCAATCGCAAACTTCATTTTCATACCTTTTGATAAATGTTTCACTTTCTTCTTTAGTGGCAGATCAAACTTTTTTATAAAGGTATAAAATGTCTCGTCATCCCAGTTCTCGTAAAAAGGGGCAATAATCCGCTTATTTCTCTCCAGTGAAAACTCTTCATAAAAATGACTTTCATCGTAAACAAAGCCAATCCGTTGCTTAATTTCCTTTGTGTTTTCTTTATGAGTCATGCCAAACAAGGTAATTTCACCCGAGTCGATCTTGACTAAGTCCATCAAGCAGCGAATTAACGTGCTCTTACCAGCTCCGTTCGGTCCAATCAATCCCATAATAAAGCCTTTTTTAAAATGGAATGAAATATTGCTCAGTTGAAAATCTTTGAGTCTCTTGGAGACGCCGTTGACTTCGATAATATTTTCCATGTTTTCGTCACTCCTCGTACAGCCGCTTAAGTATTTGTATTAATTCATCCTCACTAATAGCAAAGGCCTTGCTATGCTCGATGATTTCACTTAACTTCTCTTCAATCAGCTTTACTTGTTTTTCTCTTAGCAACTCATGATTTTGGGTTGCAACAAAGGATCCTTTTGCTGGGAAGGTTTCAATAAATCCTTCCTTTTCCAATTCATCGTACGCCCTTTTTGTTGTAATCACACTGATTTGTAAATCCTTTGCCAGATTGCGGATAGACGGGAGAGCTGTTTTCTCTGCCAGTTCTCCTCGCAAAATCTGCTCCTTGATCTGTTCTTTGATTTGGTTATAAATTGGTTGATCGTTACTGTTAGAAATGATGATATTCATCTGAACACCTGCATTTTTTTATTGTTAAACTGTTAATAATGATTATATACAGTATAAACATATTTGTCAAATGGGGAAGATATGAGGTGTTAGCACAACTCCCCATTCAAAGCGTTCAAATCAAAACAAAAAGGAGAACACCTATTAGTCGTGAACAATACCTAATTATAGAATAATGATCGTTGTACACTAAGAAGACATTGGTATAGAAAAGACCATCACGAACTGATCATGATGGTCTATTTATATTAATTCACTTTGTTTTCCCGTACCCGCAGCGAAATCGCCTTCAGCCAATTATCCTTCGTAATGGGTTTTAGATGCAACATACTTCATCGTTCCTTTTAAAGTGCTTACAAATATTCTAGCAAATTACAGAAAAATATTGTTTTTTTATACTTTATTACAACTGAATGTTGATTTCACTGCGTATGACAAATAAGCGGAAGAATTCCGGCTAAATTGGGAAATACCAATATTTCCTTAAAAATAAGGGGAGTTTTTCCGTTTATATTATCCAAACCTTTGGATTTTGTCTTAAATAGAGCAATTAACCGTAATCGGCGAAACGGAAGGCTATCGGCTTAAGGGTCAAAATCGCTCAGCATAAAAAAGACTTGCTGCTACACGGCATATATTCTTCAGCGAAATATAAACAGACAGAAATGTATTGTTTCTGTCTGTTTTGGTCTTGAATGAGTACATTTTTCGGGTCGTGACCAGCGGACACTTTTAAAATACAAACCGTAAGACCATGATTGAGACGATTCCAGCTACAACCGTTCCCAATAAACTGCGTGTGACAATGGCAGTAATAAAAGCAGGCAATGCAGCGATTAACTCAAGGTTATGTTGCAAAGGAACCAATTTTCCGTTTGGCATGAGCAATTCTTGCCCCACTAAGGCGGCCATAACAGCAATAGGTACGTAGTTCAACCAGCGCATCGCCCATTCTGGCAGTTCAACACGGCTCAAAACCGCAATCGGAAGCACCCTTGGAATGAATGTTACTAGGGCACAACCAAAAATAATTAAAAAAATCGACCATCTTACTTCCATTTTTCCACCGCCATTCCGATCGTTGCGGCAATGATGGTCGCCACAATGATCCCCACGCTTCCCGAAGTCACCAAACTTACCCCGACAACAACGGCAACCGCACTCAGGGCAACAAGAACATCTTTCAGCAATTTTCTGCGGCTGGCCAATTGCAGAACAAGCAGACCAATAAACATTCCTGGCAAGGCAAAATCAAGCCCGAATTTTTCTGGATCGGAAATCCATTCTCCGAAAAAAGCTCCTGCAATATTGGCGATAAACCAGTTTAGATAAGCGGTTATATTTAGGCCGTACATCCATTTTTCGTTGAGCCATTTCTTGCCTGCCGCTTCATTCATCGCCACACCAAATGTTTCATCGGTAAGCAGGGAACCGATGAATATATTTTTGGAGGGTGTAAGATGACGGAAATATGGCGATATTGCCGCGCTCATTAACAGATGGCGCAGGTTCACAAAGAAAATCGTAAAGATGATCGCCAGAGCGGGACTATTGGCGCCAATCATCGCGGCCGCAATAAACTGTCCGGAACCCGCGTATAAAAGCAAGGAGATCAGTCCGATTTCCACAATCGAAAGTCCTGCGGTTTTTTCCACAACACCTGCTGCAAATCCTATACTTAAGTACCCCAGTACAGTGGGCAGACAATCCCGTACACCGGCAAGGAAGCTGTTTTCTTCCCGCAAAAGAGTGTTTTCACTTATGTTCATTCTCCCTCACCTACTTTTCAGAAAAATTAGTATGTTATTAACATTACCATCCTCATTGTATGGCTTCAATGATATAATTGTATGCAATACAATTTTTCGAGGTGGGTGGATATGCCGGTCAATTCTTTTGAAAATTATCCGATGTCATGGAAGCCGGATAAGAAACAGCTGGTTTCTCCATTGTACAAGTCGATTGCTAGTTTGCTGGAATATGATATTCTTAATGGCTTTCTCGCACCCAATACGAAGCTTCCACCGCAACGGGAACTGGCAGATTATCTGGACATTAACCTCAGCACTGTGACGAGGGCCTTTAAAATATGCGAAGTGAAAGGGTTAATCTATGCCGTTACAGGAAGGGGAACCTTTGTTACGCCCAATGTGAAAAATGCTATTTTCATGGCCGATAGTGATGAGAATAAGGATTATATCGAGATGGGAATCATCAAGCCGCTTGACCATACCAACTCATATGTCGCCCAAGCGATTAAAAGCATTGCCGCGAAGGATTATCTGGAGAGTTTATTAGATTACAGGCACCCGTTGGGCATGCCTTATCACCGAATGGCCGCCAAAAAGTGGATGCAGCGCTTTAACATGGATGTACCGATTGAAAATATTGCGATTACTTCAGGAGGACAAAATTCGTTTTCGCTGATTCTAATGGCCTTATTTCATCCAGGAGATAAAATCGCGGTCGATCTCTATACGTATCCTAATTTTGTCGACCTGGCCAAAATCATGAATATCCAACTAATCCCGATCGAAGGGGATGAGCAAGGCATGAGTCCCGATAGATTGGATGCCGTCTGCAGAAACACTCCATTACAGGGAATTTATTTGAATCCCTCCTGCAATAATCCGACTGCGGTTACCATGACCATGAATCGCAGAAAGGAAATTGCGGAGGTCATCAATAAACACGAGCTTATCTTAATTGAGGATGATGTATACTCTTTCCTCGGTCCGGATGGCTATTACCCGATATCGCATTATGTGCCAGAGCGGTTTGTTTATATCCTGAGTGTTGCCAAATCACTCAGCTCCGGTGTTCGCGTTGCCTTTATTGCTTACGCCGAGCGGTTTATGGAAAAAATCACGTATGGAATTTTCAATCTCAACGTCAAAACATCTGCCTTAAATGCGGAAATAATCACAGAGTTGATTCATACAGGGGCTGCTGAACAAATCATTAAGAAGAAGCGGGAAATTTCAGAGGAGCGGAACAGGGTGTACCAGAAATATTTCCAACTTCATCACCCCAGCGAAAACCCGATTAGTTTTTTCCGCTGGCTGCCATTAAATAAAGCTTGGCAGCTCAACCAGTTTGAGCAAATCGCTTTAACCCGGGGAATCCATGTTTTTCATTCACATCGTTTCTTAGTCAAAAAAGATGAAGCCCCGCAATTTGTTCGGATTTCACTAACATCTCCCAATGACATCGAGGAGTTAGAGGAGGGGCTTTGCAGACTGAAGAATTTTTTGCTGGATACGGAAGAAGCGCTGCAATAAATGCAGGTTCGAAGTTTTCCACAAAGAAGCGCATTTCCTTTGAAAGAAATGCGCTTTTCTTCATAATTGAGCTTTCCTACCGGCTGGCGTACATAGTTAAGGGTTTCTTCGTGTGCTTCTTTAACAGCTGCCATTACCTTGTTGTCAGGCTCCGCCAAGCTTGTTTTTGTTGTTTGATCATAAATCGCCCGTAATTCTGACTCCGAATCTTTAACCAGCCATTTCCCTCGTTCTTTCGCAATTTTCATATCAATCACGCCAAGGTGGCTTCCCCACCTCCCGGCCATGACAACAGGTACCCCGTTGATTGTCCCTTTTTTCGTGTCTACTCCTGGGAGATTTCCATAGTTTCCTGGGAATGTGGAATGGCTATGCCCGGAAATGATGGCATCGATGCCTTCAATTTTTGTCAGATCATAAAAGGCATTTTCCTGTCTGATCGGGCTTGGCTGCCATCAAAGTCTGATACGAAAGGGGAGCGGCTAAGACGGATAGTGCCATCGTAGTTGCTGCTAATCTCTTATATGCTTTCGCTAATGGTTTTTTCAACGGAAACAGCTCCTTATCAATGTTTTTGTTTAAACCATTTTAAATAATAAAGGGAAGTAACCATTGTTAAATGGGCCTTGAGAAGGCAGTATTCTAAATATTTCGTAAACCTAGTGTAAATCATTAGGTCTATACTCCTATTGTGCAGCTAGGGAAGCATCTTACCGTTTTAGCACCTATATCTTAAAAAGAATTTTTCTGCAAAATCACCCAAAATTAGGACATTTTTACTATAAACTTTTAGATTTTTAAAATATTCTAAAAATTTTGGTTAATTTTCTGTTAAAAACGACCCGATCCATTACTTTAGAACTATAACTATTTTCATATAATGACCAGAATACTTTTTAAGAAAGGGGAGTTTTATCCTAGTGTCTATTCCAGCTAGTTATTCCAGATTATTGTAAAAGAATTAAGGGTATTGTATTATTTTTGTAATATTATGAGTAATTATCTAGTAGTTACATAATTTTGGAAGAGGAAAAGAGGGAACTGCTGTGAAAAAGAGTTCATCGCGTCGAATCGCCATCCTGTTGGGGGTTCTTTCTGCTGTTTTCATCGTAGGGGGAGTTGCAAAAATTTTTAACGTTTTGTAACTTGTTGAGTTCACGGGGGATACAGGAACCATCCTCGGGGGCCCGCTTCGCCTGAAAGGAGATCGATATGAGTAGAGTGACGGTTATTTTGGCCGATTCGGATTTGGGCTATATAACCTCCGTGTCGAATTTTATTCGGACATCGGAGTTAAGCAGTCAATTGGCTGTGAAGTATTTTAGCAATCAGGCAGATTTGGAGGCGTATCTTAAGGGGACGACGCAGACGAATCTATTGTTGACGACCGCGGAGTTGATGCCGGAGAACACGGTCTCTGTTGAAACGGTGATTGTTCTGGCTGAAACGCCGAAGGAGCAGGTGCTCAGCAAGGAAAGTCTATTAAAATATCAATCTTTGACCTCCTTATTCTCAAAGGCGCTGGAAATTTATTATCAGCAACATCAACTTGTCAAGCCGATACGGAGTGCGGGTGGCAGCACGAAGGTAGTGTCTGTATATTCACCGATTGGCGGATCTGGAAAAACAATCTTAGCCGTGAATTTGGCCCGGTTGATCGCCAGTGAGGGACAGCGTGTCTTTTATCTAAATCTGGAACTGATCAGTTCGATGCCGCTGTTTTTCAAGACGGAGGAGGTGGCAGACTCTTCCGAGGTGTTTTATTACTCCAAAGCACGGCCGGAAGAGCTTGCTTATAAAATGGAAACCTTGACCCGTCGCGACCGCAATGTGGATTACTTCAATATAAAAAGCATTCCTGAAGAGATGATTGATTTGGCCGCCAAGGATACCGAGGCGATCATTAGCGCGCTGGTACAGAGGGATGTGTACGACTATATTATCATCGACCTGGATTCTTCTCTCGATGAGCGGGTGCTGGCTTCGCTGAGAATGAGCCATCTGACCCTGTGGCCGCTTGTTGTCGATATTCAAAGCTTTTATAAAACGAAGATGGCGCTTGAGGGCTATAAGCGAATTCTTAAGGATGATGATTTGGAGCACAAGATTGCCTTTGTGCTGAACAAGTTTTTGGGTGAAAGGCAGATTCCGGCTGAACTCCACGAATTCGGTCTGGATACCTCGTTCGCGCTGCCATACGTCTCGGAGTGGAAGGCCGTCGGGAATTCACAATTACTGACGACCCACTCGTTCTTCAATGATCAAATCAGGAAGCTGTATCAATTGCTGCTGGAGCATAACCGAGGTGTTGAAATTGGTTGACGAACAGATAGTCGAGGAGCTGCGGTCCAGGGTGCATGATATTGTTACCGCCTCACCTTCCTTTGATGGCGAAGACGGCGACGAAAAAGTCTACGATCTAGTGGAAAAGCATGTGCTGTTCTATTCGAAGGAGCACTACTTAACAGCGAGCCAAAAGCAATGGCTGATTAAGCGAATTTATGCAACGCTAAGAGGGCTCGATGTACTGCAGCCATTACTGGACAATCCGGCGATTACCGAAATTATGATTAATAGCCATGAGGAGATTTTCATCGAGCAGGAGGGGCAGATTTCCCAAGTGCCAGTCCGATTTGAAAGTGAGGAAAAACTCGATCAGATTATCAAGCGGATTGTCGGCAAGGTGAACCGCGTTGTCAATGAAAGCACGCCGATTGTCGATGCCCGCCTGCTTGATGGCTCGCGGGTGAATGTTGTCCTGCCGCCGATTTCCCTGAAGGGGCCAACGATGACGATCCGGAAGTTCCCGGAACGGCCGCTGATGATTGAGGACTTGATTAAGTGGGGTGCCATTTCCAAGGAAGTAGCGGATTTCCTCCAGCAACTGGTCATTGCCAAATACAATATTTTTATTGGCGGGGGAACAGGCTCCGGTAAAACAACTTTCCTCAATGTGCTGTCGAATTTTATCCCGAAGGATGAGCGAATCATCACGATTGAGGATTCGGCGGAGCTGCAAATCAAGAACGTTCCCAACCTAGTCAGCATGGAAACACGTAATTCCAATACAGAGGGCAAAGGCGAAATTACGATTCGTGATTTAATTAAAACCTCGCTGCGGATGCGGCCCGACCGGATTGTCGTCGGAGAGGTGCGCGGCCCGGAGGCGCTCGACATGCTGCAGGCCATGAATACCGGACATGACGGCTCGCTGTCGACCGGCCACGCCAACTCGATTGCCGATATGATAAGCCGACTTGAGACGATGGTACTAAGCGGCGCAAGTCTGCCGGTGCCGGTCATCCGCTATCAGATCAGCTCGGCAATCGATATTATGGTGCATTTGGGCCGGCTCCGTGACAAGTCACGGAAAGTGCTGGGGATCAGCGAGGTGCTCGGCGTCACCGACGGCGAGATCCAGCTCAATCCGCTGTACCAATTCGAAGAATACGACGAGGTGAACGGGAGGATTGTCGGAAGGCTTGTCCATACCGGGAACAAGCTTCATAACGAGCTCAAACTTCGGTCTGCCGGCATCCGCCCCAACTCTCTGAAGTATGAATAAAAAACCTGTAGTTCTAAAAGGAGGACAGCATAATGGAAATTATGATTGCGGCCGTGGTGATGGTGCTGCTGACGTTGCTCGGGTTTTTTATCTATGACCAGCGGAAGGCCTCTCCGAAGGATATGCAGGATCCCGAGTTTGTTGAATATCAGCGGGCCAAAGTACGCAATACCGAGCTGATTCACTATGCCGACTACAAACTAACAAAGCAAGAATATGCGGCCGCCCTATTGATGGGTGCCGGGTTCTTTTTCCTAGTTGGCTTTTTATTTTACAAAAATCTCATCGTTGCCTTGATTCTTGCGTTACTGGGGTTTGTTTTTCCAAAAATTAGAAGGGTGCAGCTCCGCGACAAACGGAAGCGTGATTTGACACTGCAGTTTAAGAACATGTTGTTTTCCTTGTCGTCATCGCTGTCGGCAGGGAGTTCGGTTGAAAAGGCGTTAAAGGCGGTTAAGGCCGACCTTGAGCTTCTTTATCCTGACCCGAATACATACATCATCCGCGAGCTCGATTTGATTAACCGGAGGATTGCCAATGGCGACCCGATTGAGAAGGTCATCCGGGAGTTCAGTGACCGAGCTGACATTGACGATATCCAGAGCTTCTCCGATGTATTTACCGCCGCCACGAACACTGGTGGAGACTTGGTGGAAATCATCAGCCGGACGTCGATGATTATCACCGAGAAGCTGGAAATCCAGCAGGAGATTCAGGTACTCGTGGCTGGAAAACGAATGGAATCGAACATTTTGATGGTAGCCCCGCTCATGATTATTGCCTTTATGACCTACGCCTCGGATGGCTATATGGAGCCGCTATTTGCGTTTCCGGGGGCAGGGCCGGTGATCATGACGCTTTGTATGGCGATGTTGTGTTTTGTGTTTTGGGTCATTAAGAAAATCATGGACATAAAGGTGTGAGCCGATGCTTGGATACTATATTTATCTCGCCGTGATTGTCGTGGTTTTGCTCATTCTCTATTTAGTAAGTTTTAGGCGTTATCGCGAGTTTGTTCAGGAATACAAAGCTGATTTCAAGCTGACGGCACTGGCGTCGATGTCGCTGCTGCTGATCGACCGACTCAAGCTGATGCACCGGTTTCCCAATGTGTTGAGCGACATTCAGCTGAAAATCCGCCAACTGTATGACGAGCGGCGCGGCACCGAATTTACGAAAATGCATCTGGCCGAGTGTATCTCGATGTTTCTCGTAATTGTGCTGTTCAGCGCGGTTTTCGGAGTTGCCGCCGATGGCAACCTTGGGATGGTGATTTTTGGCGTCGTTTTTGCCGTGCTCATTCCAATCGTGCTGACGCAGAAACTGACCGACCGGGTCAAGGAGCGGCAGGAGGACATCATTTTGGAACTTCCCGAGTTCGTCAACAAGCTGGTGCTGCTGGTAAATGCCGGGATGAATGTTGAAAAAGCAATCGTCCGCGCCGTCAGCCAGAAGAAGGATGCGGAGAAAAATTACTTATATCGAGAGCTGAAGCAGGTTGTCGCAGAAATCAACAACAACGGCAATTTCGCCGCAGCCATTGAGCAGTTCAACAAACGCTGCCGAATTCAAGAGGTGTCGGTGTTCGCCTCGACGCTTCTGCTCAATTACAACCGCGGCAGTGAACTCGTCATTGCACTCCGCGGCCTGTCGCGCGAGCTGTGGGAAAAGCGAAAAGCGGTCGCAAAAATCCGCGGAGAGCAGGCTTCCACGAAGCTGGTGTTCCCAATGGTCATTATTTTTATTGTCATACTGGTTATGATTGGATATCCGGCTATGGCTTTAATGTAGTTAATTTTTGTCGTTCCACTCAAGGGAAGGCAAGTTAACAATCATAAATACATTTTTTTTTGGAGGTTGAAAGGGTATGGGAGCGACTCAAGAGTTGATGCAAAATTTTTGGAATGACGAAGAAGGGATTGGTACAGTCGAGATTCTGCTGATTTTGGCGGTCCTCATTGCGCTTGCGCTGATTTTTAAAAATGAAATCACCGCAATGGTTAACAAAATTTTCGATGCCAACGGAAAGAAAGTCGACGACCTGATTAAGTAATCGTGGGAGATTACGAGAAAGAAAGAATGTGGGATAAGATGCGTGCCGCTTTCTTAAAAAATGAAAAGGGAAGTTTTATCATTGAGGCTTCCCTAGTCTTTCCAATCATTTTTATCACGATCATCATGTTTTTATATTTAAGTATTTATATTTATGAGCATGCGCAATTGTATACCTACGCCAATAAGGCGGCCAACCGAATTGCCTACGCCTGGACCAATAGCAAAACCGATCCCGTCACGTTCGAATTGAAGGCGCCGGGGGAAAGCGATGGCTTGTATTGGCGGCTGACCGATGACCGGATGCTCGGTTCGTTAATCGGGCTGTCAGGCGGGGATTCAGGCAGCATCAGTGTAGGTGGAAGCGGCAGTGGGCTTGTTGGAGAAAAACTCGCCAAATTCACAGGCGTCACGATTCCTGATTATGTCAAGGGCACTGTTTCCTATAAAAATGTCCTCGTGGAGAAAGCCGTAGTCGTCGAGCTGAACCGATCGCTTAGTTTCCCGAAGGTCGTGGAAGATCTGCTCGGCCATGACGTCAAAGTAAAGGCAAGCGCAACGGTCACCGACCCGGTTGAATTTATCCGCACCATCGAATTGATTAAGCTATACGGGCAAGAGCTGCAGGACAGCGGGGTGTCAGCTATTTTACTAAAACAAAAAGGTGCGGAAAAGAAATAGAGGTGGTTTCTCGCTCTCTAGTTTCGGAGGGATTTGTTTGAGAACTTTTTTTAAATCTGAAAAGGGCGTTGTTTCTGTTTTTTTAACACTGATTATTTTGGTTGTGTTTGTGTTTCATGCAGTGTTAATTGACTATGCCCGGATTGTGATTGCCGAAAAGCAAACAGAACGGGCGGTCAAGGCAGCCTCTCGGTCGGTGATGTCTTCGTTTGATAACAGTCTCGTGCCTTATGGGCTTTACGGCCAAACCGGGGATGCGGCAAAGATTTTTGAAAAAGTCGTCCAAAACAACTTGGCAGAGGAGAATCCGACTACGTTCCAATTTATCGATACCAAGGCTGAATCCACATCGGTAGCGATGTCTGGGAAGGAGTACACGCTCGGAAACCTCGATGTCTTTGAAGAACAGGTTTTGCAGCAGATGAAATACATGGCCCCAGTTGAATTTACGAAAATCATGCTGGAAAAATTTAAGCTCCTGGATTTGCAGCAGGATGTGCAGGAAGTGGACACCTTTATTGATGTGATGAGCAAGGTCGAGCCGCTCTACAATGACCGTGAAAAGGCTCTCGATCACCTTGATGATGAGATTGCCTCCGATAAATTGCTGTCGGCGATTAAGAAAAAGCTCGAGGACAAGGACATCACGGAGATTATTGAGGCCACTCGCAGTGAGCTGCCGGCAGATGAGCGTTACATCGTCAGTCTCGGGAACATCGCGGTTCTTGATGATATTGTCAGCATGTCGGCTTTGGCCGCGTTTGCAATTACTGCGTTGAAGAAGAAGGAAACAGAGCTTGAGAACCTGAAGGCTGCCGGGGAGGACACCGCCGAACTGGAGCAGCAAATCAAGGACCTGCAAAAGGCAATCGATGCCTATAAAGCCGAGTCGCAAAAGCTGGTTGAGAAGGTATATAACCACTTTAACGGCATGTCTAACGGCAAAACTGGCGCCATCAACAAGACGTTGGATTATTTAAATACGGCGATTGAGAAAAACAACAAGATTAAAGCGATTGTTGACGACGCGATGGCCAAAAACGCAGGCTCGATGCCAGATGGAGTATCGCTGACCGACATGTATTATGATCCGGCAATCCTTGAAGGCTGGAAGACGAAGCTGATGGCGGTCAAAGACCATGTCGATCCGCTGAGCACGGCAGCTGAATCGGTGAAATCCGCGTTTAATGTGATTAAGTGGGAGGACCCGGTGTCGGTTACCAAGTTTGCCGCGACGATTATTGGCGATATCATCATTATGCGCGAGCGCCTGCCAAAGGCGAAAGCAGCAGCGGTTGATGTACATAAAGTATTTCATGAGCAGCGCGTGCGGATGACCCCGGAGCAGAAGGATCTGAAAGACAAAAAGGAAAAGGAAGCCAATGATGGTGTGGACACCGTGAAGAAGGAAATGGAGGCCATTGAAGCGGCAGCCGTCGAGGATGCTACCTACCAATCAGTCCACAATAAGTTTTTGGCCTATCAAAGCATGAATAAGGCGATTTCCGATGCCAAGGAGGAATTGGCTAAGCTGGATGATTATGAGGGTGCCGCCGATTCCGCGCTGAATATTTTTTCGAAAATGATGAAGGCCGTCCAGGATGGACTTTATGGCTTACGTGACGAATTGTATGTCAATGAGTATATTTTGAAACATTTTAACAGCAGCGAACCATACGATGTCGCAAAATATGAATCGTACTTGTTCGTCAATAAAGAGATCGAGTATATCATGTACGGCTACGCGGTGCCGTATATGAACTATGCAGCCGCCTATTCACAGCTGTTTGCGATGCGGTTTGCGATTAATATCGTCGATCAAATGCTTGACCCGACAAATAAGGCACTGGGTCATCCTGTACTGGTGTTCCTGGTCGTTGTTGCCGGGGCGCTGATTGCGACGATCGATGAAATGAGCGACTTGACCACAAAGGCGCGGGACATTGAGTTTTTGCCAACAAGACTAAAGATGAAGCTTGGCCTTGGAGGCGGACCGGGACTTGCAGTAAACTACCGTGACCATTTACGGTTCTTCTTGCTAATTAACGGCAGTCATGACAATAAAATGATGCGTACGCAGGCAGTTATTGACCATAAAACCGGAGTCAATTTGGCGGAGCGCCCAGTTCAAGTTGTCGGCGAAGCAACCGGCACGGTGAAGCTCTGGTTTCTGCCTGGCGTGATGGATTTGCTCGGCCATGGCGGGATCCTAAACGGCCGGATAGTCGACAAAAACCGATTCGAATTTACCAAAAAGGCGGCGTACTCCTATTAGTGGAGGCGTATCTCGCGAGTTGGAGAGTTATCCGCAAGTTGTGAAGAGTTATCCGCAAGTTGAGGAGAGTTATCCGCAAGTTGAGGAGAGTTATCCGCAAGTTGTGAAGAGTTATCCGCAAGTTGTGAAGAGTTATCCGCAAGTTGTGGAGAGTTATCCGCAAGTTGTGGAGAGTTATCCGCAAGTTGGAGGGTTATGCGCAAGTTGGCGCGGGTTATCCACAAGTTGGAGAGTGTTATGCGCAAGTTGACGAGGGCTATCCGCAAGTTGAGGAGTGTTATCCACAAGTTGAAGCTTGTCAACCGCCAAATAGTAAGACATTTTCAAGGAAGGGAGCGAAGATGGTGTTGTTCAAACGTGAAGAAGGCAGTATTGTGGTTGAAGCTTCATTAGTCCTCCCTTTCTTTTTGATGTTTATCATCTTTCTAACATCCATGATCAAGCTGGCGATCTATGACACCGCGGTCGACCATGCCACCGCCGAGGCGACGAAACAAATTGCCACCCATTTGTATCCGGTGGCGCTAATTAAGGACGCCGCTGCGGACAGAATTAAGAAGACGCCGGTGGGAGAACAGTTTTCGACCTATAAAGGAAAGTTCGACGATATCAAGAGTTTTTTTGAAACCAACATTAATCTTATCAGCGGCTTGTTTAATTCCTCCATCGGCAAATCGTATAATATGGGGCTGGAAAAACTGAGCGGCATTCTCCCGGACGGCTCCGGGGTGAAGGAAATGGCGGAAGGCCAAGCGGCGCCGTTATTCAGCCCGATTGTCCGCCATTATCTCGATATCAATATCGGTAATGAAGACGATCTGAAAGTTACAAAAGTAACCTTGCCGAGTTTGATCACCGGCGGGGAAGCCTATTTTGGCATGGAAGTGACCTATAAGCTTGACCTGCCGCTGCCATTCATTGAAAAAGAAGTTGAAATCAAAAAACGCGCCTACGAACGGGTTTGGATTGGAAAGTAACAACAGAGGAGGAATAATCATGAAAAAATGGACGACTGTACTATCAAGTGTTTTGGCCATTTCTCTATTAGCGGCCTGCGGAAATGATGAGGAGGCCGGTAAAGCACCAGATTCTAAGGCCGCGGAAACGACGGCGCCTGCGAAGGACAACAAGGACGACAATAACAAAACAGCTGAGCCTGCAAAAAAAGGCAGCAAGCTCAGCTTAAATCAGTCGGCCAAAATTGAATCGACTCTAGGTGAATATGAAATGACCGTCAAAAATGTCAAAAAAGTCGATGAAGTGGAAGGCGTTACGGCAGGGCGTGATTTACTCCTTGAATTAGAAATTGAAGTAAAAAACCTCAAGGACAAGGAACTATTGGTGCCGATTCTTAGTCAAAACCGGATTATTACCGAAAATTCCTCTCGCGGGTTCGATCCCTTACAGGTACTGGATGGCAAGGAAGACCGCACAATTGAGCCGAACCAAACCACAACCCTAAAATTGGTTTTTGACGCCGATGAAGAGTCTCAATACGAATTCGTCCATGGCAACGGCATCACTGTTGACGAAGTACATTGGCAATTAAGGCTCAAGTAACCCGCGATTTCAGCGGGTTTCCGAGTTGCAGCAGAAAGGAAAAAACACGAGTAGATATTGACTGGGTTTGAATTTAAGTTATTTTCTCAATCCCGTTTCGCGCTTCTATAAGGATACATAGGAAAGAGGGGGTCTATATGGCATTGTATTTTTATTTATTAATTGTATTTCTGCTGGCGGCGTTTTATTTTGATGCCAGGACCCAGAAGATTCCTAATTGGTTGACGGTTACGGGTGTCGTTGCCGGACTGTTTATCCATGTGATCAGGTCAGGTTTTGCCGGGTTGAAATTTTCCCTTTTCGGCATTATCGTCGGTTTTGTGATCATGTTCGTGCTGTATTTGGCAAAAGCGATTGGTGCTGGCGACGTCAAGCTGTTTGCCGCGATCGGGGCGTTGACCGGGATTGAGTTTTCCCTGTATGGCATCATGTATTCGATCATTTACGCCGGCTTGATCGGCATTGTCCTGCTGCTTGTCAGACGGGAATTTGTTTCGCGGGCGGTGGGGTTATTTTTAAAAATGAATGAACTGAAAGAGGCGCAAGAAAAGGGAGAAGTCATGGAAGAGTACAAGAAAAAAGAAGTCCTGACGTTTCCGTTCATGTATGCGGTGATTCCCGGAATCGCCACCGCCTATTACTACGTGATTCTTTAAGGAAGGGGGGGGAAGCATGCCGAACCAGATGTATTCATTTGATTATCAAGTCTATGACAGCAGTGCCAGAAAATTCATCAAAGTCACAAGAAGCCGCCATCCAATCCACCATGATGAATTAGAGGACCTTTCTGTGAAAATGATTCAGGCAAACGCGATTCCGCCGATTGTCCCGCTGGAAATCGAGGAAATCAATCTCGATGTCACGCTGCACTATGAGATCACGGGCAGGGTTCCATTGGAGCAGTACCTTTCCATGAGAAGCCTAAGCTTGCCGGACTTTTATCAGCTGCTCGAACAAATTATCGGCAAATTTGATGAGAGCCGCGACTACCTGCTGAACGAACAGAAATTTGTCATCCATGAAGCGTTTATTTTTGTTAAAGATAACCTCGAGGACGTTCGCTTGATGTACCTGCCGTTACAGGAAATTGCGGGCAAAGTGCCGATTCAGCTGGAATTCCGCCAATTTATGCTGAATATGGTCGGCCGCATCAGGCAGTTATCCGGAAACGGTTTTCAGGAGTTATTAAACTATTTGGGAAGCAGCCAATTTTCACTGGAGCAATTTCGCAGCATGGTGGCGATGAACCTAAATGCCGCTCGGAGTGGTGTCGGGTTTGCTGACTTGCAGCAGACCGGGTCCGAAGCTGCTGCAAGGACTGGAGTTGGCGCAGGTGCCATTATGGGTGCCGGACTTGGCAAGGGTCCAGGAGCTGGTGCCGGCCGGAGAATGGATGGAAGTCCGGCACAAGCAGCGGAGAAGAACGAGAAATCCTGGTTTAGAAAGTCCAATAGAGAAAAGGCTGCAAAAGGAAAGCCCGAGGGGGAAAAGGCAGATACAGAAAAGCCATGGCATGACGGGGTTGAGGGACAGCCGAAGTCAGAGGTCGCCGGACTCAATCCGAAGGTCAAGCTGTATACGATTTTGGCAGCCATCCTTGCCGCTGCTGGGATTTGGAAGCTGTATCTCAGCAGCCCGAGTGAAGGCATGTTGTTTTTGTGTATTGGGTTAACGATTCTTGCAGCAGACTTGGTGTATATTGTTTTGGCGATTATCAAGCCGGGTGGACAGGTGCCTGTGCCGGTTAAAGAAAAAGGGAAGAAGGAAAAACCGGCACTGAAAAAAACGGCTAAGAACAAGAGACCGAAGGAAGCGGCGGCCGAGGCTGAGTCAGACCCGGCAGCAGCCCTCGCGGCAGTCATCCAACCAGCGCCAGTTTTCTATAATCCAGACGACTACTACCTTCATTTAGGGAACGAGACGACGCTGCTCATGAAGCCTGAAGACAATGGGGATGAGGAAGTAGCCGCGACCGTACTTCTGTCAGAAGTGGAACAGCGGATCTATCCGGTTGTGGAGATTGAGCAGAACGGCAAGGTGGATAAAGTCAAGATTGATAAGGAACTGTTTATTGTTGGGCGCAATCCTGAACAATGTCATTATGTATTAGACGCGGTCGGCATCTCGCGTACCCACTTTGAGATTGCTGCCATCGCTGACGGACAATACGGCATCCGTGATCTGCATTCGAAAAACGGAACCATGCTCAATGGACAGAAGCTGACACCTGGACAAATCTATCCCATCAAGGATCGGGACAGCATTTTTGTCGGCCGCTTGACATGTGCTTTTAAACAGGAAGCTTGAGACCGAAACTGGAGTGGAAATAATGTTGAAAAAAACAGGGGTTCTTCTTTTTGCGGCAGCCATGATCCTCTCAGGCTGTGGGGAAACGAATGAATCCGTCAAACCAGAAGTGAAATCTGAAAATGTTAAGGGCCAAAAGTCAAAGGAAGTCAAGGACTACCGGATGCTGGTTGAAAAGCAAACCAATGAGCGGAATCAATTTTTGCAGGCGGTGAAATATCCGCCGATGCAGGGTGGAGTTGGGCTACTTAGTGTGGAAAAACAAAAGCTGATTTCGTTCTATCAGAATGACGCTGGCTTCTCCATCCATGTGGAAATTGATAAAAATCTTGCTGTTCCAACGGGTGCTGATGTGAAGGAAGCCACTTTGACAAACGGAGAACATGCAGCCTATACAGAGAACGGTGTTGTTTATTACAGGGATCCGTCCTCTGGATTCACATACGTGATTTCTAGTGTGGAAACAGGTGTCGAGGAATTGCTTTCGATAGCGGGCAGTTTGACGGAGAACAACGAGGCGCTGGCAGAGGCGCAGTTTACAGGGATGGATTATCTGCTGCCCCGCAATCTGATCGATAATGACCAGAAGCTCGACGCAATCGGTGCTGTAGTAGGAAAAAAGGCAAACAATATATCGGGACAGCTCGGGAATTATCTGTTTTTGAAATACAGCGGATTTGAGCTGGAGATTTTCGCTGAACCGGCCAAACTGGAGCAGGAACGGGCCAAGCATGAAGCCACCAGGAAATACGAAGAAATCAAGCTTGATGACAGTACCACCGCCTACTTCGTCGAAGTCAACAAGGAAAAATCACTTGAATTCACAAAGGGCAGCTTCGGTTATAAACTATCCGACAACTACCAAAAACTAACCAAAGACCAACTAATACAAATCGCAAATTCTTTTAAATAGGGGGACCATGGGGACGGTTATGATGGCACTTTTCTAGTACTCGAAGAGCCAACATAGCATGTCCCTATGGTCCTTCTAAAATTTCGGTAAAACTATTTTCGAAAAAGTATTGACCTGGATTAAATATTCTAGTAATATTAATTCTTGTCGCCGATAGACTATAACAAAAACATTTAATCTTAAAAAAAGTAATTGACTTTAAAAGATGTTTTTGCTATAATAAATTTCTGTCGCTGAAATAGTCAATTGTTTTGAAAAAAGTGGTTGACTTGGTGAAAAAGAGATGATATATTATTATTCTGTCTCTGGAAACTTGTTCTTTGAAAACTAAACAAACAAAAACGTCAACAATAAAACATTCATTTCTTTCGAAATGAAGCCAACGTAACTTTTATGAGCTAATCAACTCAACTTTATTGGAGAGTTTGATCCTGGCTCAG
>NZ_JAMBOX010000028.1 GCF_023715785.1 Neobacillus niacini | reverse complement strand
CCGCCGCTAACCAGCGGGACTTGCGTCCCAGTGATTCGCTCGACTTGCATGTATTAGGCACGCCGCCAGCGTTCGTCCTGAGCCAGGATCAAACTCTCCAATAAAGTTGAGTTGATTAGCTCATAAAGTTACGTTGGCTCATGTTCCTTTTATATAGAAGAAACATGATGTTTTTTTATTGTTGACGTTTTTGTTTGTTTAGTTTTCAAAGAACAAATTTCAAAGACAGAATAACAATATACCATCTTTTCACTATCAAGTCAATCATTTTTTTAAAATAATTAAACCCGATCAGCGACAGGTGTTTATTATACCAAAACCATTTTCAAAAGTCAACTATATTTCAGGAATTTTTTAATGTTCCGTAGCGACAAATATTATCTTACTAAAATTTTTTGTTCGCGTCAATCATTTTTTTAAAATAGTTTTACCTAGAGAAAATTTCTCTTTTTTTAATGACCTTTCTCCATGTAACTAACCTCATGCATCTGTGAAACAAATGTTCATTTAGATTTTATATATCCTTTTCATTTCAAAAATCTTATCTACAGCCTGCCGATACCCGCCTGATGTTTGCAAGGATTCCTTCATTTTCAATGAAGTCTTAAGGAAAGATGGCTGGTTTAACACACGATCTACCGCTTCAAGCAATTGATTTGCAGTCAATGTTTGCATTTGCAATTGAATGCCTGCGCCGATATGGGCAACTTGTTCGGCAATGGCTGGCTGATCCGCACTTTGCGGGATAACAATGAGCGGAACCCCAAAATAGAGACCTTCGTGGACACTGTTCATTCCGCCATGCGTGATAAACAATTTCGTTTGTTTCAGTATCTCCATTTGCGGAACATAATTTTTTACAATGAAGTTTTCTGGGATTTCACCCAACTCAGAAGGTTGAACTTTTCCCCCAATCGACATAATCACGGTATGCTCCGTATTCCCGAATGCGTGAAAGCAAAGCCTATAGAAATCAACTGCCTGATTGAAGACAGTTCCCAATGAAATATAAATCAGGCTTTTCCCCTTTATTAGGGTTAGGTCAAAGTTACCATCCGTTTGACGAGAGGTGATAGATGGACCGACAAATTTATAAGATTGGTCGAATTCTTCTATTGAAGGTTGTAACTCCCTTATCGTATAAACGATTGTAAGCGGTGCGGGATTACAAAAGACTTCATATGGAGAATGGATCCTCACTCCATATTTCTCCTCAACAGCTGCCGACAGCCTTTTGTATTCATCGAAAGTGTCCGTAGGAATATTTTTTTCAAGCTGTTTGAACATGTGATTGAATGAAGCTTCTGACTGCGCGAATGATGTACACGAATTGACGGCTGGAAGCTTAAGGATTTGAGCGAGTAAACGTCCGCAGCCAAACATCGAATCATGGATGATGTAATCAAAGCGTTCCCCTTCAATTTGCTCTAGAACGCTAGGTATCATGATATCTGCCGTACGCAGAAGCCCATTGATTCTTTCAAGTAAATTTTTTCTGCCGCCCGAAATAAAAGCGCTTATAAACTTTTGGGCATCAAAAGTTTTAACGGTTGCACCCGTCTTTTCCACACGTTCACGAAAATCTTCAATTGTAAAATACACGACCTCTTCCCCACGCGAAATAAGCTCTTGCACTACCCCTACGGTTGGATTGACATGTCCTTCTGACCCGCCATTAATAAATAAAACTCGTGCCATGATAACGCCACCTTATGGTTAAGTTATTTTTCCAGGATGTCCGCCGTGGCATTTACCCAACGGAGATTTGACTACAAAGTAATTATACATCAAGTCATCCAGCATCCCTTACTATTATACTTATCAGCTCCATACATAACTAGCCGGGCAAAAGTAATTTGTAACAGTGATTTGTTATCTATTTTAAATTTTTCCTAATACACTGTATGGAGGTATTCTCAATGAAGGGAAGTGCACAAATGTTTAATCAGCATCCATGGAGGCAGGCACAGCCGGTATGGGGTTCTGTTTTAAGAAATGACCAACATATTTTGGAACTAACAGGGGAAGGGTCGGTGTCAACATCACCAGATATGTCCATTATAACAATGGGTGTGAATTCGGAAGATCCCAACCTTACAAACGCCCAACAAGAAAATAATGAAAAAACAACTAAAGTAATACAGTCACTCATAAGCTTGGGGATTTCGAAGGAGAATATTAAAACGGCTGATTACCGAATCGAAATGGTCTATGATTACGAAAACGGCAAACAAACATTGCGGGGGTATAGAGTAGTCCATTTGCTTCAAGTCCAAAACCATCAGATAGAACGGACGGGATTTATTGTCGATACAGCGGTTAGGAATGGGGCAAACACCATTACACATATTGAATTTAAAGTGAAAAACCCGCAGATTTATTACAGCCAGGCGTTGGCACTTGCTCTGAGTGATGCGCAATTTAAAGCTGCAGAACTAACGAGGGAAATGGGTGTAAAGCTAAATAAGGTTCCACTATCCATACAGGAATTGAACCAAACTTCACCAATCATTCCTCTCCAGCCTGCCCTTTTTGCCAAAAGTGAAGCGGGAACGCCAATCCAGCCCGGTAAACTAAAAATAAATGCGTCCATTCAGGTCAAGTATTCCTATATTTTATAGTTTGAAGCAGAAGTTAGGCGAGAAGGTTGGTCCCCCAATTCAGAGTGACTGGCACTTTTCTCAAAATTAAAAGGCTTAATCAAAAAGATGATTAAGCCTTTTAATAGGTTGGATCCTCTTAAACTATTTTTCTCTTTCTTAGAAGTAAGAGCATTCCACCTAAAACCACAAAAATAGAACCGATTGCTACAAGGTTAAAATGGTTTGTTGCTGTATTCGGAAGTTCATTTCCAGACTGATTGTTTTGCAGTTGATTTCCATTTGCATTGGAACCGGCTGCACTATTTTTTGAAGGAATCAGGCTATCTCCATTCTTATTCAAATCCTGATTCGGGCTGCTTGGTTTCTCCGCAGGAGTTTGTTGCGTAACGGTAATGGCAGCAGTCGCTGAGTGTATTGGATTTTTAGTTTGAACGGTAATAGTTACGTTTCCCTCAGCGATTGCCGTTACCTTGCCATCCTGCGTTACCGTTGCAATTTTTTCGTTTGAGCTTGTCCAAGTTAGTTCCTTGTTGTCTGTGGTGTCAGCTGGCAAAATGTTCGCAGTTAATTTTGCCGTATCACCCGCTTTAAGATTAACGTTTGTTTGGTCGAGCGTAATTCCTTCGATAGGTTTCACAGGATCAACTTGAAATTCATTAACAGAAACCGTTCCGCTTACCTCATTCCCTACTAAAACAAGTGGGCGCCCCGTAGGACTTACATGAGGTGCAATAAATTCAAGTCCTTCCGGTGATACATCCCCCGCAATAGCTTGGGAAAAATCTCTACTGTTTATATAGTTTACAAACTGGACGTTTTCTGGATTGGAAATGTTATAGGTCATCACGCCGCCAATTCTCTCGAGTCCAACAAATGCATAAAGCTGATCGCCTATCATGCCGACTTTTACATCTTCAGGCTCTGGCCCTTTTTTCGCACTGCGCTTATCCATTTTATTATCATCATTCGACCAGTTAAAAAATTTTGGATAACGCTCTGCCGTGATGGTTTCAAAGTCACTGCCGCTGTCGTAAACAAGTTCCATCGTATCGGCTTTCCAAATAGAGAATGAGCGTCCGCCCAATGTATAAATGGCATCATTTCCACGATCCGTTAATACTTCGAGCTTCTTATAATCATCAGAACCTTTCATTTTATCAAAGGCCGCTTGGGCTTCATCAGGTGACATACCTTTAAAAAGACTCGTGTCAAGGTTAATTGTTTTCTTTACATCCTTAAAGTTTGCTACATTGATAAACGTTGGATCCTCTTCTGGCCATTCTGTTGCATCTCCCTCATTTGCAGTAATCAGGTAATCCGTACCGCCAATATTGGCATAAGAAATGCCATCTGGCATATAGGACCCTAAAATAGGAAGTCTTTCAAATTCTATTTTTCCGTTGTTTGCAGCATCCAGTTCATTTCCAGGCAAAGAATGGTCCTTATATCCAAGAGATTTCACAGATAATACTTTCCCTGCTTCAATATCAATCGTTGCAATCGCATTATTCTCTTGTAATGTAACAAATGCTTTTTTACCATTGTTTGAAATCGCTATGTATTCAGGTTCCAAATCTTTAATAGCATCTGCTTTTGTTCCATTGTTTCGAATATGAACATCATCATCTATGACACTTTCGTCATCAAACTTTACTTTGGTTATTTTACCCGTTTCCACTTCGACAATCGTTACGGATCCTTCCGGGTCTGCTGCATCAAGACCCCCACGCGGTTCCGCTTCATCCGCTGATAAAATATACTTTCCATCAGCTGATATTTTAACCATATCTGGCTGTACACCTGTTTCGAAGGTTTTTTGAATTTCTCCGTCATAATTCATGACGATTATTTTTCCGTTTTTTGTATAATCAGCATCTTGAACCGTTGCAGCAATCATGTCTTGAGCCGTGTTAATATCAATACTTGTTAAGTCTCCATATTTAAAAGTACCCTCGTTTACCGCGTCTGCAATTTTGATAGATTTTTCTTTTTGCAGTTGTTGTACTGTTTCGGAAGAGGTTAAATCTTGAAGACTAACAATATCAATGGTTTGACCATATCCATTAATCGCGTAAAATTTTTTGTTATCGGAATTGTATTTTACAATTTCAGCAACGCCGCCATCTTCATTTGTTAAACCCATGCTATACCCAGCAATTTTTTTGACCTCTATCGAATTTTGAATCGATGTTGCAGCATTTGCATCATGCATATTCATTCCGATGCCTGAAGCTAGTATAGTACTGGCTAAAAAAGTCTTCTTGAACCGAGTGAACGTTCCTTTTTTCTTCATCCCATTTCCTCCTTCTCATCCTACCAACTTTTTCTACAAATTTAGACATTTAGTAGAAGTATAGAATATGAATATTTTAAATTTATGGAGTATTTGTAAATACACTATATATTTTTGTAAAAATTTAAGAGGACGATAGACAAAACGAAGCTAACGTTAATGAAGTCTTTACACTCTTTTAACACCAGGTTTAGAAAAAATACTTATTTTCCTAATATATTATAAGTAAGCTACCTTAGGGGGGATTCCATGAAAATTACCGTTGCTGGAGCAGGATATGTGGGATTGGTTACGAGTGCTTGTTTGGCTGAATTAGGACATCAGGTCACATGCATTGACATTCAAAAGAAGAAAATTGGCTCTCTTCAAAACAATCGTTTGCCCATTTACGAACCAGGGCTTGAGCATCTTTTGGCAAAAAATATTCAAAACGGCAATTTAGCCTTTACAGTTGATCCTCAGCTTGCCTATTCAACTACTGAAATCATATTTATTGCCGTAGGAACCCCTGAGATGCCCGGAGGTTCAGTAGAACTCAAATATATCCATGAGGTTGCCAAACAAATAGCTCACTATATTGAAAATGACGTCATTATTTGCACAAAAAGTACTGTGCCAGTCGGAACAAACGACCTCATTCAACGGATGATCGACAATCAAAAGGCTCCGACTCTTCGTGTCGAGGTGGTTTCAAATCCTGAATTTCTTCGGGAAGGCTCAGCTGTCCATGATTTCTTCCATGGCGACCGAATCGTAATCGGCACCGATAATCTTGAGGCAGCTTCGATTTTGAAAAAAGTGTACCAACCCTTAAATATTCCAGTCATTACAACGGATATTAGGAGCGCAGAAATGATCAAGTATGCTTCCAACGCTTTTTTGGCAACGAAAATTAGCTTTATTAACGAAATTGCCAACCTATGCCAAAAGGTCGGTGCTGATATTGAGGAAGTGGCGTTTGGAGTAGGGCTCGATAAACGGATAGGTCCTGACTTTCTTAGGGCGGGAATTGGTTATGGCGGGTCTTGTTTCCCTAAAGATACAAAAGCACTTTTAGGAATCGCCAGTGATGTTGAACATCATTTCGATTTACTAGAGGCGGTCATTAACGTCAATAATCGGCAACAATCCTTGCCTGTTTTGATGGCAAAAGAAACGATAGGCTCGTTACAAGGTAAAAAAATAGCATTGCTTGGATTGGCATTCAAGCCTGATACGGATGATATCCGCGGTTCAGCCTCGATTAGGATTGTAAACGAACTGCTCAAAGAAGGAGCCATTGTCAGAGCTTATGATCCGGTAGCGATTCCAAACGCACAGCGCATGTTTAGCGATACAATTGAATACGCCTATGATCTTAGATTTGCGCTTCACGAAGCCGAACTGGCGATTATCGCCACAGAATGGAACCAAATTAAATATGCCCCACTTGAAATATATCCTTCCTTTATGAAAAACCCGATCATCATTGATGGGCGAAATTGCTACGCGATTGAGGAAATTCAAAAGCATTCGATTACGTATCTATCAATAGGAAGGCGCGCTATGCTTAAAGAAAGTCTTGTTAATAGATAAAATGCTGCATTTTTTAAGGAGGAGGGATGATATGAAGATTGCCATTTTCACAGATACATTTGATCCGGACATCAATGGTGTTGCCCAGACCCTTAAACGATTGACCAATTATTTAGGTGGGCAACACATTACCTATAAGGTCTTTGCCCCAACTTCCAATGGTAAAGAATATATATCAGCCCATATTCACCGATTTACGAGCCTGCCGTTTTTCTTATATCCTGAATGTCGCTTGGCTGTACCAAATCTTCTCGAAATCAAGTCAATCGTCGAGGATTTTTCTCCAGATTTAATCCATGTTGCCACTCCCTTTTCCATCGGACTTTGCGGTGTTTATCTTGCAAAAAAATGTAACATTCCTCTTGTTGGTTCTTATCACACCAATTTCGATCGTTACTTACAGTACTATGGAATGCACTATCTTTCAAAAATTGTTTGGAAATATATGCATTGGTTCCATCGACCTTTTGAAAAATTATTTGTTCCCTCCAATGATACGTACCAGCAGCTACAACAGCATGGATTTACCAATTTAGAGATTTTTCCAAGAGGCGTAGACTGTAAGCTTTTCCACCCTCATTATGATCCTGCGACTGTCAAAAGTCTTTACCGTTCTCAAGGAAAGTACCTGCTTACTTACGTTGGCAGGCTAGCGCCAGAAAAAGATCCGGAAACACTTCTAGCTGTCGCAAAATCTATGCCCGCAGAATTAAATGAAAAAATACAGTGGTTAATCATTGGGGATGGCCCATTACGCGAAAAACTCGAAGCTCAAGCACCAACTAACGTCATTTTTACAGGATACCTAAATGGAAAAAGTTTAGCTCAAGCCTATTCCGCATCCGACCTATTTGTTTTTCCTTCTGCGACTGAAACATTCGGAAATGTTGTTCTTGAGGCACTTGCCAGTGGCATTCCAGTCATCGGTGCAAATTCGGGTGGAGTAAAAAATATTATTAAATGTGGTGAAAACGGAATTTTATGCACCCCGGGAAATGTAGAAGAATTTACAAAAGCAATTATTCATCTTATAAAAAATAGTTCCATTAGAAAGCAAATGGGGGGAGCTGGTAGAAATTATGCACTAACACAAAGCTGGAACCGGATTTTTGAAAATCTAATTTGGCAGTACACAGAGGTGATCGAAGAACAGAACGAACGGAAATATGCCTAAGCTAATAAAAGATATCATTTTTAGGAAATACTATAGCAGGAGTGATTGTCAGTAATAACCGGGATTGAGGGCGAATCGATGGAGAGAAACTTTGCGATTGATTTTGTTAAATTTTTTGCGATTGCAGCGGTTGTGGTCATTCATACTTTCCCAAGTGACGATAAGCTTGGGTTCTTTCTACTTGATAACTTTTCCAGGTTTGCCGTCCCCTTTTTCTTTGCTGCTTCGGGGTTCTTGTTTGGTCTCAAAGTAATCCATCATCCCAAATCAACAGAATATTTTAAAAGGTATGTAACAAAACTGCTGAAAATTTATGTCAGTTGGCTTGTGTTTTATATCCTTTATGATGTGGTGCGAATTTCTTTAAGTGGCGGAAACGTGAAGCACGAGTTATCCAAGTTCATTGACGGATTGACCGCTCTCAATCTGTTTTATTATGGACACGGTACAAGCGGATACCAATTGTGGTTTGTTATTTCCCTGGCATGGAGCACAGCCGCTGTATACCTCTTTTTTAAGCTAAAAAAAATATCACTGCTCTTCTTCCTTAGCCTTTGTTTAAATATAATAGGTCTATTTGGACAATCTTATTCTCTTTTCTTTGAAATCACTTTATCCACCCGGGATGCCCTGTTTATTGGTTTATTTTATACAACTTTGGGATTCTCATTTGCCAGTGCATTGCCTCTTATTCAATCTATTAGGTGGGAAAAACAGACGTACTTTCTGCTGCTCGGTTTCTTCTTTGTGCTCCAGGCTATGGAGGGATATTGGCTGGAAAAGCAGTTGTCTGCGAAACATGGTGAATACTTTTTATCGACTATATTCCTAACTGTGATGTTATTTTTATTCATCATCCATTACCCGCGGCTTGGAAAAGGCCTGCCGATCACAAAAATAGGCAGCAACGCTTTGGGGATCTATGCCATCCATGTCTTATTGATTGATATTGTGGACATTTTGTTCAACTCACTCGGATTGGCGCACCTCTCCCATAACCTTTTGTGGAACATAATGGACGCCTTACTTGTCTTTACTTTATCCTATATGACGTACCGCGTTTTACAATATATAAAGTCCCGTCAGCCTTTTTTGCGGTAAAAGATATTTTTTAGATTGCCACTTGCCCTGTCAATGAAATGTTCCATTCGGATCTGGAAAAATTTTAAAATTATGGTTTACAAATGAAAATTAAGGTGATATATTTTATATGTAAATTGAATTATTCAACGTTGAGTATACAAACTCAACTTTTATTTTACTCTTTTATTCAACGTTGAGTATTTAACATTAATTATATTCAGGAGGAACAAACATGACAGCAATTTTAATGAACGCACAGGGACTTATGAAGCAATATGGCTCAAGAACTGTGGTAAAAGGGGTCTCACTTCGTGTGTATGAAAACGAGATTCTTGCCATCATTGGACCCAACGGGGCTGGGAAATCGACCACGCTTGAGATGGTACTCGGGCTGAAAAAACCAGATGCTGGGGAAGTATCCTATTGGGAAAAGGATTTTCGTAAGGCCGTTGGCGTTCAATTGCAAGCCACTCCCTTTTTCCCAGGATTAACAGCGTTTGAAAATTTACAACTATTTGCCGCTTTTTACAAAAAAAAGCTATCCAAACAAGCAGGTATGGAGCTGCTCACGTTATGCGGACTGCACGACGTCATGAAGACGGAAGCTTCCAGATTATCCGGCGGACAGCAGAAACGGCTGGCGATTGCAGTAGCACTGGTCCATGACCCGAAAGTGGTATTTCTAGATGAGCCAACGGCAGCATTAGACCCAAAATCTCGCCGAGAAATTCACCAACTCATTATGGAATTGCACCAAAGAGGGACATCGGTCGTCTTTACTTCTCATGATATGGATGAAGTCACCAAGCTATCCCATCGGGTGATGATGATTGACCAAGGCACCGTGATTGCTGAAGGATCAGCTATAGAATTGTGCGAATCGCACAATGTACAAAATTTAGAAGAGTTATATTTGCAATTAACTATTGGAGGTAATGAACAATGACAACCATTTTTAAAACGATGCTAGTAACATCTTTAAGAGACAAAATTACCATGTTTTATTCGGTGATCTTTCCAATCGTCCTGTTAATTGGTTTGGGATATTATTTCGATAATGCAGCTTATTCACCGAGGCTTGTCACGGGAGTCATCGCCTTAAGCTCTTTGTTTTGGGGAGTTTCCGGGATCGCGTTTCAGGTTCACTGGCAGCGGAGCCGCGGCGTGTATAAACTGCTGAAATTGACCCCCTACCCAACGATCAGCTTTATTTTTCTGATGACGGCTGCCCGGACATTGCTGGGAATTTTGATTAACTTGCTGGTGCTGGCAGCCGGGGTGCTCTTGTTTGATGTGATGGTATCTTTTGGGGCGCTGTTAGGAACCATCGGGCTTATGTTTATCGGTATTCTATGTTTTACCTGCCTAGGCTTTTTGATTTCGAATTTTGCCAATAATGAAGGGCAAATTAATATGATTTCGAACCTGTTTTTCATGCCAATGATTTTCGGGACAGATACATTTTACTCGCTAAAAAATGCACCAGAATGGGTTTCAACCATGGGAAACTTATTCCCGCTCGGTTATTATGTACACGGATTAAGGTCTGTACTTGGGATTACCAGTGAGTCGCCTGCAGGATCCATTCTTGTACTAGTCATTTATACTGCGGTTTTGCTTATGTTAGCGGCCCTCACCTTTAAGTGGGAAACAAACGGGCAGCTTCGAGTGAAAACATACAAGAAAAAACAGCGTGCAGTTGTTTAATCGGAGGTAAAATGGTATATTAATTTTAACGTAATAGTCAATGTTGATTAAATAAACTTGAGGTGTTAGCAATGGTGCGTCTAATGGTACTGGGAATGCTGCGAATCAAACCGCTGTCCGGCTATGAAATTCAGCAGATCCTTCAAACGAATCAATCGGACATTTGGGCAGGTGTCCTGCCCGGTTCGATTTATCATGCGTTAAAAAAAATGGATAAAGAGGGCCTGGTAGAGGTTGATTCGGTAGAACAAACCGGTCACCGTATTAAAGCGATTTATAGAATTACGGAAAAAGGGCAGGAGGAATTTTTCCAGTTAGTGAAAACAAGCCTGCGGGAGAAATCGGTCAACCTGCCTAGCACTTTATACACAGCGATGTCGTTTATGCATGAGCTGTCATTGGAAGAAAAGCTAGCAGGGCTTGAAGAACAGCTGCAGCTATTAGAAAAAGAATTGGCACTACTGCAAGCGGGGCAAAAAACAAAAGAACAATACGTCACCCTCGACCCCATCGCCAAACTCCAATTCGATAACATGTTTGCCCACTACCAGCTGCAAATCGACTTTATCCAAGAGCTGATGGGCCAGCTAAAAACCCTGGAAAAAGCTCAGACCAAATTAACTGAGGAAGACTTACAAAAGTATTTCGACTAAAGTGTTGCTGCTATATTCCCTTTCCCTTTTATATGTTTTGGCACCTTTAAATGTTTCATTCATTTAAAAACGGGTAGTTTTAATAATGAAGGAGTGAGGGTATTGAGCAAAAAAATTGCGGTTTTAGTAACAGATTATTTTGAGGATTCGGAGTACACGGAACCTGTGAAATCCTTTAAGGAAAAAGGGCATGAAGTAACCACAATTGAAAAGGAAATAGGGAAAACAGTGAAGGGAAAGCAAGAAAATAGCGAGGTCGTCATCGATAAAAGTATTGATGAGGTTTCCCCGGAAGAATTTGATGCACTCTTTATACCGGGCGGGTTTTCTCCAGATATTCTTCGTGCAGATGAACGTTTTGTTCAATTTACCAAAGCATTCATGGATGCCAATAAACCGGTATTCGCTATTTGTCATGGTCCTCAGCTGCTGATAACAGCAGAAACACTTGAAGGACGCGATGTAACCGGATATACGTCGATTCAGGTTGATTTAAAGAATGCCGGTGGAAATGTGCAAGACAAAGAAGTGGTAGTCTGCGAGAATCAACTGGTCACAAGTAGAAACCCCGATGACATTCCGGCATTTGTTCGGGAATCTCTGAGAATATTAGGATAGCGATCGGGCAGAGGGGGGTTCCCCTTCTGCCTTTTTCCCTAGAGGTTCCTTCCTTCTTCCCCCTATAGTAAAATTTTTGTAAATATAGTAAAAGCCACCTATTCATAGTGTAATATAAGAGGTATAATTTACCTGTTTATATTACTTTTGAACTAGGGGGAAATTCTTTATGACTTGGTTTACCAAGTGGGCGTTACGGAATAAAGCGGCATTGACGTTTGCTGTGCTCGCCTCGATGATTTTTGGAATTTTTAATTACACCACGATTCCCATGGAACTCATGCCATCTGCCGACCAACCGTACGTCACCATTTCGGTTGTGGGTCAAGGTGTCGATGCTGTCAGCATGGATGAACAGGTTACACAGCCAATTGAAAAAGCAATAAGCGGCGTCAAGGGAAAACAAAATGTCGTCGCACAAACAGGGAATAATTTTACCCAACTGACAGTCACCTTTGACTCCAGCATTGATGTAAAAGAAGCAAAACAGCAAATCCAAGAAAGAATTTCGATGGTCCAACTCCCCAATGGTGTCATGAAGCCATATGTAGTTAACCTCAACACATCTGAAATTCCCATCGTAGAATTAGGTCTTACTTTTGATAAAGAAATTGGCAATACTGAGCTAAACATTGTAGAAAATGAAATTATGCCGATGCTCAAGGATTTAAAGGGTATCGGTAATGTCATCACAAACGGCGGCAGAAATCAACAAGTAATGATTGAAGTCGACCCGGCCAAACTGGCAGCCGCACAGTTCCCGCTTGAAAAACTTTATACGCTGCTTCAAGGAAAAAATGCCACTGTTGCGATGGGCGATCTAACGCTAAACAATGAAGCCACCAGCATTATCGTCACAGGAAAAATGGAATCATTGGATGACCTCAAAAACATCCAGTTAAACGGGAACACCAAACTGCAGGATGTTGCCAAGATTACCTTGCAAAAAGAGACCGAGAGCATCACCCATTTGGATGGCAAGCCTTTTATTGACGTCGTCATTCAAAAGGATTCCACTTCTAATGCAGTAACTCTTGGAAAACAGGTGGAAGACACCGTCAAAAAAATCAATCAAGACTATAAGGGAACCCTCCAAGCAACGTTTGTGATAAATTTGGCGGATACGATTCTTGATTCCATCAACTCGATGACAAGAGAAGTATTGACCGGGGCATTATTTGCCACGCTGATCATCTGGGTATTCCTGCGCAGTTTCCGCATGACCCTGATTACGATTGTCAGCATACCGTTGTCCCTTTGCATAACAATGATTCTGCTTTCCTTCTTTGGCGTCACCTTAAACATTCTGACACTCGGTGGAATCGCGGTATCAGTCGGACGGCTCGTCGATGACAGTATCGTGGTGGTCGAAAATATATACCGAAGAAAGAAAAACAATGAATTAACCCCTGCCTTTTTGATTGATGCGGTTAAGGAAGTGGGCGCAGCCATCACCTCATCCACGCTCACAACTGTGGCGGTATTCCTGCCGATGCTGATCGTCTCGGGAGGATTACGGGATATTGTTGCTCCGTTCGCGATTACCATCACATGCTCATTACTGGCTTCCCTGCTTGTGTCGCTTACCGTGGTACCGGCACTCAGCGCACGGATGATGACAAAGGTAAAGGTAAAAGAGCACAAGAGCAAGTCTTTCTATCCTTCTCTGTTAAAATGGTCGCTTAACCACAAATGGCTTCCCATCACGATAGCCGTTCTGGTTGTGGTCGGGTCCATCGGATTATTTTTAAGCATGCCAAAGGGGTCTGTCGACCAAAAGGATTCCGCCTACATAGCCATCGGTCTTCGCTATGATAGTGGCACCCCTTTTAGCAAAATAAAAGACGATGTTTCAAAAATGGAAGGGATTCTTTCCGATAAAGAGGGGGTAAAAACCCATATTGCCATCGCAGGAATCAATGAAGAAGCGGCGCAATACGGCAACCTGTCAGATGCAAATGCCGTTCGCTTTATGGTGTTCCCTGAGGAAGGGACCGATTCCGCCAAGTTTGTCCAAGACATCCGCAAAACAAAAGATCAATTTCCAGACGCGGAGCTGACGGCTGACACCGCAGGATTACTAGGAGCCAATACCACCACTGTTTCGGTTGATGTCCTTGGAAAAAATGATGCCGACATTAAAAAAGCCGCTGATTTTGTAAAGGAAAAGGTAGGAAGTATTGATGGTGTCGAAAAAGTAGAAAGCAACGATCAAAATACAAAGCCAACCCTTACCATTGAAGTGGATTCAAAAGCAGCTAATGCGCAGGAAATCTCCCAGTCGATTTATGCGATGATTAAGCCCGCTGTGATTGGCGCCGTCAAAATAGAAGACCGCACTACGGCTGTGAAATTGGGAGCGTTGAAAGAAATTAAAACAGCAGACGATTTAAAAAATCTGCAGCTCATGACACCAACTGGTCCCGTTCCTTTATCAAGTATCGCAAAGGTAGAAGAAAGTCAGGAGCAGGGAATCATTTTTACAAAAGATGGCCATCATTATCTTCAAGTCACGGCTCAAGTCAATCCAGATAAGATGGTGGACGTGGCCGGAAAAATTCAGCAGCAGCTGCCGACTTGGAACAAAGATGATGCATTTGCAAAAAACACAAGCGCCGAGCTTACCGGTTCATCGATGCAATCATCCGATCAATTAATGGAACTTGCCAAACTGTCGATGTTCTCGATCGGTATCGTGTTTATGATTTTGCTTGTGACCTTAAAGTCGTTCCGGGCCAGCATCGCGATCTTGATTTCACTGCCGCTTGCGGCTATCGGTTCGCTATTAGGGCTGGTTGTTACCCAAACAAGCATCAATATTTCTTCCGGCATCGGCATGCTGATGCTCGTGGGAATCGTGGTCACGAATGCCATCGTGCTGGTGGACCGAATTCGTCACAACGAAGAAACCATGACGATCCGCGAAGCGATTTTGGAAGCGGGCACCGTCCGGCTCCGTCCGATTTTGATGACAGCCCTTGCCACAGTATTTGCCATGGTGCCACTGTTGTTTGCCCATGAATCGGCAATGAGCTTAAATCTTGTTTCAAAAGGTCTTGCCGTCGTCGTTATTTTCGGGCTTCTTGTGTCTACACTATTGACATTGATTGTCATTCCGACATTCTATGAACTCTTCCATTTCCGGAAGGCGAAGAAACAGAGGCTGCAGTCAAATCAGGTCTCGGGTACGTTAGGTCAATAAAAATAGAGGGTCAGTCCCCCAGTCAAGCAATGCTTTCAAGCACCAGGTGACTTAACCTAAAAACCTAATAAAACTTGAAGGAAGGACGTTTCTCGTGGCTCCTAAGGAGCACGGAGAATCGTCCTTCTGGCATTCTCACCGTAAGTTTTATAGTATTAGAATTGGAACAAATCTACCATTGGAGGGATATTAATGGAGTTAACTGTTTATTTGGCTGGGCAAATTCACGATAATTGGCGGGATGAAGTGGAGAAGATAGCAGAGGAAAAAAATCTTCCATTAATCTTTGTGAGGCCGCAGACAAACCACGACCGATCCGATCAGATTGGTGAAGAAATTCTTGGCAAACAGCCTGGAAATTTATATAAGGACGATGCTGCTTCTGACATAAATAATTTTCGGACTCAGGTATTAATGCAGAAATCAGACATTGTCATTGCCTTATTTGGCGAGAAGTATAAACAATGGAATACGGCCATGGATGCCAGCACGGCCATTGCGATGAACAAACCTACAATCATCATTAGACCCCAGTCGTTAATTCACCCATTAAAGGAACTATCGAATAAAGCAAACGTAACCGTTGAAACCGTCGAGCAGGCATTGGAAGTCATTAGTTACATCTTTGAATAGTTTGTCAAGGTAATCAAGGAACATGAAAAAGAGGGAAGCAAGGGACGGGTTCTCTGCTTCCATTTAGTGCAGGAAGCAAAACCATCCCATTGGAATCCCTGTAGGACTTATTTTTTCGGTTTCTTTATTTTTTCGTTGATATAGAGTTAAACCAAGTAAAAATCGCCTTCCACAAGGATACCATGGCTGCTTAAATCCACGTGTGTCCACTGGCCATTACGAAGCGCTGTCGCATCAAATGGAAGTATTTTCCCTTATTTACCCCGCTGCCCTCCTTTCTTCGCACACTCTTATGTTGATTCTTGGGTGCTATCTTAAAAATAAGCGTTGACGGTTCATAATATTGTCGAAGGATGGCACAAAAAATGTACTTAAAAAATACTAATATCGAATAGAAAAATATAAATATATTGAGGTGTTTGCCATGCAAATGAAAAATTTCATGATTGATGAAAGTTTAAAAGAGCTAACCAAGCACCATACGGTCGTTATGCCGATTGCCTGTTATGAAACAGCTAACATCCATTTGGAAAAACTTAATCGTTAATGGTTTTCAACTGGAAAATGTTCAGACAGAAATTGTTCAGCAAAATGATTCCAACGTTACTGAAGTTGCTTATCAAGTCGGTTTTAATAGTACAAGCTACTTTATTGAGAAATTCAGAGATTCCATGAACATGACTCCATTGGCGTACAAAAAATATAAAATACACACCGATTAAATTTCATGCCCGAACAAAATCCGACAATGTTCGATTATGATTTTTAGTATAATGGTAGTATTAATTATTACTTTTTTTAAAATCGGTAACATTTACCAAAAACCAACAGTCTTAGTATATAGGATAGTAAAGCCGGATAATGAGTTCTAGGGGGAATCTTGATGGAAAGTACCGTAACGATTGAAGAAATTGGCAAACGAGGGGGTAACTCAACTAAAGGGCTTGCAAACTGGAAGTTTATCGTATCTGGTATCATCCTGATCATTGCCCTCGCCATCGCGGGGATCAGTTACTACCAGGCAACCCACTTTAATTCACAAATCAAGATCAATGGAATCAGTGTCGGTGGACTGACCGCCGATGACGGACTACGACAATTACAAGCCTCATTATTAACAAATGTAGTCTATGTAGGAGAGCAACAGATATTAGATGGAAAAGATACAAAGATGAACTTTACCGAACAAGATTTGCCAAGTATCAAAAAATTTCTAAAGGACCAGTGGACGTTTTTTCCTTCCTCAAAGGAGAAAAATTTCTCCTTAATGCCCAAGGAGGATCCATTTCGAAGCCAGACATTGAAAAAACAGGTAGAAGAAAAGCTGTTATCGATGAATCAGGGTTTACAAGCGCCTGTAGATGCCACGGTTCATTTGGAACAAGGGAACATTGTAGTCTCGAACAGCATTGACGGAAAGCAGTATGACGTCGCCAGTCTTTTAAAGGATTACGACCAGCAAGAATATATTGGTGAAATCCATCTTAATCCTGTATACATACTGCCTATTAAGGAAGACAGCGAGTTTATCAAAAACCAGCAGAAAAAGCTGGAAGAATTCCTTGCACAGACGGTTGAATATAAAGTTCAGGATAAAGTCTATTCATTAAACGCCAGCGAATTAATTAAGAATGCGTCTATTTCAAAAGATTTGCAGATTACGATTGATGATGCCGGTGACATTAAGAATAAGATTGCTGAAATCAATAATACACAATCCACCCTAAATAAAAATTTTTCCTTCAAAACCTCTTCCGGTTCGGTGATATCAGTTCCAGGTAAAGGCTATGGCTGGGCGATCAATGTTGACAAGGAAACACCGCTGATTCAGGCAGCTTTTGAAAATGGGGAGAAATCTGTTGCCGCCGCCAATATTTACGGCAAGGGCTGGAAGGGTGAAGGTTACGGATATGAAACGATCGCGAACAATGGCATTGGCGGTACGTATGCCGAAGTCTCCATTGCCCAGCAGCGAATTTGGATCTACAAAAACGGACAATTAGTCCTTACCACGAATGTCGTAACCGGGAAACACAGCACCGGTCATGATACCCACAAGGGAGTGTGGTATGTACTCTATAAGAAGACACCTTCCGTCCTGACGGGCAGAGAGAACGGAAAAATCACTTATGAGGTTCCTGTTCAATATTGGGTCCCGTTTACCAATGACGGACAGGGGTTCCACGATGCCAACTGGAGGTCAGAATTTGGCGGGAACATTTATCTGAACAATGGCTCGCATGGCTGTGTTAACACACCGCCAAGCGTGATGAAAACCGTGTTTAATAACCTCAGCACCAATGATCCGGTTATTGTTTATTAAATAGAAAAAGAAAAGGACCGCACATATTTCCGCGCGGTCCTTTTCTTTTTCCTCATTTTTATACAATTTTCCTTCTTAAGTAACCAGAGATAAGGTCAATTACCGTAACCATGACAATAATGCCCAAAAGAATAATGCCTACACGATTCCAGTCCCTCGAAGTTAAAGCGAAAATCAGCGGGGTTCCGATTCCTCCTGCACCGATTACGCCGAGGACCGCGGCGGAGCGGACATTAATCTCAAACCTGTAAAGTGTGTAGGAAAGAAACCCTGTAATCACTTGCGGGATGACGGCAAACCAGAGAATTTGAAACCGATTCGCCCCTGTTGCCATTAATGCCTCTGTAGGACCTAAATCCATATTTTCAACTTCCTCTGAAAACAATTTTCCAAGCATCCCAATTGAATGCAGCCCTAAAGCCAGTACCCCTGCAAAGGAACCCGGTCCCACTGCTTTGATAAACATAATCGCCATGACTAATTCAGGAAAAGTCCGAATGAAGCTAAGCACAAATTTCCCCGTACCCGATGCCGCCTTTCCCTTACTCATATTGGCTGCGGCCCAAAATGCAAACGGCACACACAAAACAGCCGATATAAACGTACCCAATGCCGCGATTGCCAACGTATCAAGCAAGCCGTGAAGCAAATCTTCCCCGCCTGGATCAGATACATAATCCCAATCTGGATGAAACATACCATTAAAAATAGACTTTGTAATTTGGCCAGCCGTCGGTTTGATTTCTGGAAGGTTCATTCCAGAAAAAGCCCAAATATATATCAGTGCTAAAGCCAAATAAATACCCCAGAGGCCGGCGCGATTTTTCTTTGGCTTCATACCCTTTCTTGCTGCTTCACTCATAATAACTTCTCCCGTAATTTTGTACTAATGTAGTCAATCGCCAGTACAGCCACTAATGTGTAAATAATAATGGAACTGGTTTTATCGTATTCAAGAAATCCTAGTGTTTTATTATAAAATAACCCAATCCCTCCTGCCCCAACGAGCCCTAGGACGGCTGCAGCCCGAACATTAATTTCAAATGTGTATAGAACATATGAAATAAAATGGGCGGCAACCTGAGGAATCACCCCAAAGACAATCAACTGAATTTTATTGGCACCTACCGCTTCCATTGCTTCTAACGGACCAGGGTCAATCGCTTCAATCGACTCGTAGGTTAATTTAGCAATGAGTCCAATTGAGAAAACCATTAAAGCCAGAATACCAGGTAAGGACCCCAGCCCAAAGATAGCGACAAAGATCGAGGCTAGTAATAAATCAGGTACTGTACGAATTAAATTCAGGATAAACCTTATAGGATAAAAAACCCAGATATTTTGAATAAGGTTACTTGCAGAAAAAAGGGCAATCGGGATCGCAAGGATTGCCCCAAAGGTAGTGCCGATGACCGCCATCCGAATTGTTTCTAGCATGGCATCCGTAATGTTATCAAAATAGCCCCAATTGGGCGGGACCATCTGGTTCAGCAGATCCATCATATTAGGAAAACCCGCTACAAGCTCAGCCAGAGAGGAATCGGTTTGGATAGAACTTCCCCATAGAAGGAAAAGAACCAAAAGGAGCGTTACATAATTTTTAATTTTACTGGGAGGCTTTGGGATGGACGTTTTTATTGGCTGATTCATCATACCGTCGCTCCTAAAAGCTCATTGTTTTGGAGCGGACGCCCATAAATCTCAGAGAACTTATCATCGGTTGCCTCTTCCACCGGACCATCAAACACAATCTCCCCAGCGCGCATCCCAATAATCCTTGTTGCATATTCCTGGGCCAAATCAACGTGATGCAGGTTTACAACGGTTGTGATCCCTAATTCCTGGTTGATTCTCCTTAAATCATCCATCACGTGCTTAGTCGTTAAAGGATCGAGCGAGGCAACAGGTTCATCTGCGAGGATGATCTTTGCCTCCTGCGCCAAGGCCCGTGCAATCGATACGCGCTGCTGCTGCCCCCCAGATAACTGGTCCGCACGTGTATAGGCCTTATCTAAAATGTTCACCCGCTCTAGCGCTTCAAAGGCCAGATTTACATCCTCGTTTGGAAACAGGCCGAGTACTGTTCTAAAGGTAGAATGGTAGCCGACACGTCCTGACAGTACATTTCGAAGAACGGTCGATCGTTTAACAAGATTAAAACTTTGGAAAATCATTCCGATATCACGACGAATCCTACGAAGCGAAGCGCCAGAAGAATTCGTAATTGACTTTCCAGCAATGACAATTTCACCTTCGGTCACTTCATTTAATCTATTGATAGAGCGCAATAAGGTGGATTTTCCTGCTCCTGATAATCCGACCACTACTACAAACTCTCCTTTTTCAATGGTTAAGTTTATATTTTTTAAGCCCTTCACACCGTTTGGATATGTTTTTGAGACATTTTTAAATTCAATCACCTTTTGTATACCAACTTTCATCATCTGATATATTTTTGGAAAAAGAAAAGCCAGTACAAGAAATCTTACTGGCTCGGATATATTAAAAAATCTTAAGGGGGGGACGGTTACTCAGTTTTTACCTTTTTAGCATAGTCACGAACGATATCAAATACGCTGTCTTCTGATGGTGTATAGCCTTCGTGTGAATAAATATCTTTGATAATTTGGTGACCTTCATCATCTTTTCCGATCTCAACAAACGCATCTTGAATTTTCTTGACCCACTCTTTGTCCATGTCAGCACGGACAGAGATGGTATCGTTTGGAATCTTTTCTGTGAATTTAAGTACCTTTGTATCTTCAAACACAGAAGGGTAATCCTTTTTCACGATATTTCGGGCATCTTGGAAAATAACAGCAGCATCCACATCTCCATTAAGAAGTGCCACAACTGCTTGGTCATGACCTTTAACAGTTATGCCTTGAACATCTTTCGTCGGATCAATGTCGGCATCCATCAAGGATGCAGCAGGCCAGACATAACCGGCAGAAGAAGTGACATCTTGGAAAGCAATCTTTTTACCCTTTAAGTCTTTAATACTTTTAATGTTTGAATCTTTCTTTACTATAAACATTGATTTATAGAAATCTACTAATTCTGTAGTAGGCTGTCCTGTTTTATCGTCAACACCAAAGCGTTGTGCTTGAAGTAATACATTTGCTGCCTTTTTTTCATGTGCCATGACATACGCAGTTGGCGGCAAAAATCCAATATCGACTTTCTTTGAATCCATGGCTTCAATGATGGTATTGTAATCGGTCGAAACACTTACTTTTACAGGAATTTCTAGTTTGTCGCTTAAAAGCTTTTCTAACGGTTTTGCTTTTGCCTCTAACGTGCTGGCATTTTGTGATGGAACGAATTGTACAGTCAACTCTTTTGGTACATAATCACCAGTTGAAGCACTCGTCGAACCACATGCGCTTAAGAGACCTGCAGCGATTGCCAAGGAAGTTCCAATGGCCGCTAACTTTTTGAATTTAAACATCTGTTAACCTCCAAAAGTCATGAGAAATTTTTACTACGAACGAAGTATAGCATCGTATTGTTAATTAATTGTAAACAACTGGTAATGATACGACGAAAATTTGGTAAATGTTTTATAAAATTTGTAAATTTTTATCGTTAAATGTTATTTAATGTCTCCTATCCTTATAATAAATGTATAAATTAACGACAAAGAAGGGAAATAAATGAAACAATGTGAATTGGTGATCTTGGAAACGAGCGATGTACACGGCAATGTTTTTCCACATAATTATGGAACGCATCGCGAAACAAACTCTGGTCTTGGAAAAATAGCCACCTTAATCAAACAAATGAGACAAACATATGAGCACACTCTTTTAATTGATAATGGCGACGTCATTCAAGGGACACCATTAACCTATCATTATGCAAAATTCCGCCAAACAAGGAAAAACCCGGTGATACAGATTCTAAATGAATTAGACTATGACGCAGCGATTATCGGTAATCATGAATTTAACTATGGAATGGATCTGCTAACCCAAGCGGTTAACGAATCCCATTTTCCATGGCTATCAGCCAATATTATCAATGCAGATGATCATGCCGAAGTCTTTGGGAAGCCATACTTTATAAAGGAATTTTCAAATGGGCTTCGCATAGCCGTCCTAGGAGTGACGACCCATTATATCCCCAATTGGGAAAACCCGAGCCATATAGCCGGATTGACATTTGAGGATGCATTTGAGACTACCCAAAAATGGGTCTCCTATATAAAAGAAAATGAAACGTACGATTTATTAGTGGTTTCTTATCATGGAGGCTTTGAAAGGGATCTGTCTACAGGGGAACTGACAGAATCCTTAACCGGAGAAAATCAAGGCTACCGGATATGCCATGAAATCGAAGGAATTGATGTGTTACTAACCGGACATCAACACCGCATGATAGCCCAGGATGTAAACGACGTTACGATTGTTCAGCCGGGTTCTGCAGGTCAAATGCTAGGGAAAGTCACGGTCACATTTTCATGGAAAGATGGAAGCTGGGTGGTGGAAGACAAAGCAACCGAGTTGATAGAAGTGACAAATGCGACCGCTGCCGATGAAGCGGTCTTGGCACTTGCTCGTGAAGATGAAGCGGAAACACAAGCATGGCTCGACATGCCCATTGGCAGAATCATCGGAGGAATATTGGTCGATGACGCTTTTGCAATAAGGTTAAAGGATCACCCGTTAATTGAATTTATCAATCACGTTCAGATGGATGCAGCAGGAGTCGATATTTCGAGTACCGCCTTATTCGATAATACCTCGCCAGGTTTTAAAGAAGATGTGACGATGCGGGACATCGTGTCCAATTATATCTATCCAAATACATTAAAAGTAATTCGGATTTCCGGCCAAGACATCAAAGACGCGTTAGAAAAAGGGGCCACTTATTTCAGATTGGATGAAAACAAGGAAATTCAAGTGAATCCGGCATTTATTGAGCCGAAACCGCAGCACTACAATTATGATATGTGGGAAGGCATAGAATATGAAATAGACATTTCCAAACCCATCGGCTCACGAGTAGTGAAACTGGAGTATAAAGGGACGCCGATCGACCTTTCCGCGCAATATGATGTGGTAATGAATAACTATCGGGCCGGCGGCGGCGGCGACTATGAAATGTTTAAAGATAGACCTGTCATCAAAGAAATCCAAACCGACATGACCGAAATACTGGCAAACTATTTATTAAAAAGAAAAATTGTTTATCCAAGCTGCAACCATAATTGGCGAGTGCTCTACTAAAAACAAACAAGGACGGTTCTTATAGCCTTTAGTAAAAATAGGGTAAGAACCGTCTCTGTGGTTCACTCCAAAAATTGAAGGACCAATTTATTTACGGTCTCTGCTTGTTCGGCTGGCAAACAATGTGAACTGTCGGGAATAAGCTGTACTGTCGTTTTTGGCGATTGTTCAGCTCGGTTGACTGCCTGCTGAACAGATGAATACACGACTTCTTCTTTTCCGATGAGGACTAATGTTTCTGGCAGCAATTTACTCAGCTCTGTTTCATTAAAGACGCTTGGGGCCACTTTTAATTGAATTCTCCCAAATTTATAGCCTGCCAAAAATTGAGCATATAGTAGTTGGTTAGGCGTATTTTGTTTCGCAAACATCCAGTTATACAATTTCCTAATAGAATAGGAATTTCTCAATAGAGTTGCCGGCAATAATTTAAACGGGAATTTCCAATTCAGACTGCTAAAGCTCATCACGGGCGCCAATAAAACTAGTTTCCTGACTCTCTCTGACTGTAACGTGTATTGTAACGCGATCCATCCTCCCATGGAATGGCCGATTAAATACATATCGTCAATTTTTAAGGCATCCAGCACTTCATTCAGCCAGGAATTCAACTCCGAAGAAGTTGTGATTGGACGCTGACATTCACTCTTTCCAAAATCCCCCATGATATCAATGGCATAAACTCGGTAGTATTGCGACCAAACCGGAGCATTCGCAAACCACATCGCAGAACTGACGGTCATGCCATGAAGCAGCACAACAGGCTGGGCATCCTTCGGGCCACAGGCAATCACATGCGTCTTCCCAAAAGTCGTTTCAATAAAAAACGTGTCTATCTCCATATTCCATTGTTTTAACGATTCGTCATATTGCTTGTAATAAAATTCCTTCTTGACCGAATTCGGAAAGGTCAAATTTTTCATGTTACACCTCACGGGGATATTTTGATTGTTCTCTATTTCATAACAAACGGAAAGAAGGCTGTTCAATAAGTTCGGTCGTTTTAGCTCGTCTTATCGACCAGGGAACTGAATTTTCCATAGCTTCGGTCGTTTAGAACACTTCTTATCGACCGGGCGACTGGTTATTCCACCACTTCGGTCGTATTGAGCCCTTCTTATCGACCGGGCGACCAGTTTTTTCACCGCTTCGGGCGTTTTGAGCACTTCTTATCGACCGGGCGACCAGTTTTTTCACCGCTTCGGGCGTTTTGAGCCCTTCTTATCGACCGGGCGACTGGTTATTCCACCGCTTCGGTCGTTTTGAGCCCCTCTTATCGACCGGGCGACCAGTTTTTTCACCGCTTCGGGCGTTTTGAGCCCTTCTTATCGACCGGGCGACCAGTTTTTTCACCGCTTCGGGCGTTTTGAGCACTTCTTATCGACCGAGAGACTGGTTTTTCCACCGCCTCGGTCGTTTAGTGCTCTTCGCCCTTCTTATCGACCGAGAGTTTGTCTCAAATCAACTACTCTATGAAAACAGCTTTTTAAAAAATTACTTGCTGTTCACCCTCCGCATAAAATGCAACGCCCCCAACTCTTCTGTGAAACCCCACTTTTGATAGAACGGCAGCATTTCAGGGCGGCAATATAGTTCGAAATGCTTGACCCCTTGGAGCTTGGGATGATGAATGATTGCATCCATTAGGTTTCTGCCCAGCGATTGTCCACGGTATCGCTCACTGACCACCACATCGAAAATGAAAGCTTTATAGACAAAGTCACTAAGCACTCTGGCAAATCCAATCAACTCTTCCGTCTCGAGAGCGATTAAACCGACAATGATATCGGAATGTTCCACCATGGCCTTCACCTCTTTCGGATCGCGCCCTTTCGTCCACCATTCCATCTGAAATAACCGAACTAAATCGTTCAGTTGACTGCTTGTAAGTTTTTCAACTTGTTTATATTCCATAATAAACCCTCCAAATTACCTTAACTTCCATAAAAATGTAGTGCGGTACACGAGAAATACAATCAGGTTTACCATGCCGGCAAGGAGAAAGATCGGAGCAGTCCCCCAACTATTCATCACCCATCCTGACGCAAAAACCGTAATTGGCATTCCTACCCTGAAAAACGTTCCGGTGATACCGCTGATCCGGCCAATCAGTTCGGGAGGCGTTTGTTCGAGCCTGAATGTATAAGCACAAACGGAGTAAAACGAGGTTGCCAAGCCGCTGACAAACAATGCTATAATCAACATATGGTAATCATTTGAAAAATACATCAACAAATAGGCTGCCATATGGAAGATTGCGGAAGCACCGAACAAGACACCAAGACCCCAAGACATCCGCAGTTTGCTTGACAACAGACTGCCTGCCATTCCGCCAATCCCGGCAGCGGCCATCACCAACGCCACTTCCGAAGAGGCAAGGCCTAGCTCCATTTTAGCAAAAATAACCACCGTGGTTTGGACAACGGTCATGGTTGAATTTAATACCATGATAAACATGGTCATCATCCATAGCGCCTTGTTTGCCTTGAAGGCATTCCAGCCCTCACGAAAATCAGCCAGGAAACCTGATTTTGCCTGACGCTGTGCTTCTGGTTGGTGCGATAACCGGGATAGAATCATAAAGCAAAGTACATACGCAAAAGCCGTCACCAACACCCCGTTATAGAAAAATGGCAGCAGCAGCATCAATCCAGAAATGACAGGTCCCATGACACTCACAAAGGTTTCAATGAACGAAAACTTGGCATTCGCCGAATTCAAATATTGTGTAGGAATATTCATTTTTACAAGCCCAATTTGGGCATTAAAATAGCCGTAATTACTAGTCATTAGTAAGAATCCAATCGCGTAATAGGGCACCAGCCATCCCGTTTCTATCTTCAACATCCAGGCCAAACACAGAAGCAGCCCTGCTTGCAAGCCAATCGCCCATAACGCAAGCCTCTTTTTATTCAGGCGATCAACAAACACGCCAATGAAAATCCCAAACAGTAAATTGGGCAATAACTCTGCGGTCCGCATCGTCGTGACGGCAACCGAAGAATTCGTCAGTTCCAATAGAATCAATGGCAGCAGCAATTCATAAATCCGGTTAGCTACACTCAGCAAAAATGTTGAACTTAGCAGAATGAGGAAGGATTGGTTCCTCCAAATACTCACAGGTTTTTTATTCACCTCAACAGATGATACCGACAAAATTCCATCCCCCTTTCAAGCTTTGTATTTATTGTAAGGTCATTTTTGGAACGTAAAAATGGAAGAAATGCAGGGGATTTATTTCAGGTTTTAGGAGTGGGAAACATGAATCGATTAATCGAGGATTACAAAGCCATTCGTGATTTTTATCAGCATCACCCTGTTCAAGCCCCCATTACCACAACAATGGAAGAACTAGCGGAGCTATGGTTTTGTACGCAGCGGAATGCAAAGCTAATTCTAACCAAATTGACGGAATCCGGCTTGGTGTCTTTTTCTCCCGGCCGCGGGCGTGGAAACAAATCGCATCTTACCTTTTTAAAATCGGTTGATGAAGCAACGTTTGTCGAGGCGATTTCCCTATTTAAAGCGGGCCGGATTACCGAGGGATTCGAGCTTGCCGCCGCTTACGGCACTCCTGCTTTAAAAAATCGCCTTTTGCAATGGCTGACTCCATTTTTTGGTTACGAAAAACAGGAAGTCAAGGATATTATCCGCCTCCCGATGTTTCGCACCTTCAATTCGATGGTTCCCTCGCAGGCTTTTTTCGACTTCGATGTCCATCTTATTAGACAGGTATATGACACGATTGTTGCCTATGATTATTCTTCTGAAACTGCGGCGGGGAAGCTCGCCCATCATTGGGAATGTAATGAGGATCAAACAGAGTGGACGTTTTTTCTTAAAAAAGGGGTCCTGTTTCACAACGGTAAGGAGCTGACGTCAGAAGACATCCATTACACGTTTTCATTGCTTTTACAGCCGGATTTTAAACAATTCTGGCTTGTTGAGAATATCCGTTTCATCGAATGTTTGGACCCGTATACAGTACAGTTCATTATGCATAAACCAAATGCATTGTTTTTGGCCTTCCTAAGCTTTCCGGTTCTCTCGATTATTCCTTCCGGAAGTGCGGGCTATATCGGAACCGGCCCTTTCATGGTTCATACCTATGATAAAAATTACTGCGTCCTCGAGGCTAATCCCCATTATTTTGAGGGCAGGCCCTTCGTCGACCGTTTTGAGATATTAAATGTACCAAAAGAATATGAAAAGGAATTACTGGAGGATAAGAGCAGCATTTTTGTCAATACAGGCGAAGGCAATTATTTTGACAGCCCATTAAAGAAACACATTGAAGGAATTTACGAAGGGAGCACCCTGTTTACCTTCAACCTGCGGAAAAAGTGGGGCCCACATCAAAGCATTCATTTTAGACAAGCTGTCAATAAACTAATTGACAGGAACAAGCTGATTGGAGACCTTGGCCCGCCAAGGATGACTCCGTCCTATAGCTTCGAAATGAGGCAATCGCTGCTTGCGACGCCCATAAACCTCGAAGATGGGGAAATCAAAACTCTGTTGCAGGTATCAGGTTATCTCGGGGAGACTCTTCATCTTTTCACCTACGACCGCCATCAAACCGATGCCGAATGGATCAAACGTGAAGCGGCTAGGTACGGTATCCAGATAGAAGTAACGATTCTCGGCTGGAGCGAAATCCTGAATCAGGAAAATATCGATCAAGCGGACTGCATTTTGTTTGAGGCTGTATGGGGCGAACAGGAGTTATCGAAACTCGAACTCTACCAATCAGGGTTTAGCTTTTTACGGCAGCATCTCGAGCAGGACACCGCGGAGTTTATTGACAGGAAAATCGTTGTCCTCCTCTCAACATCAAACGCAAAGGAACGTTCGCAGCTTTTTGCAGAAATCGAGGACCGCCTTATTGCGGAAACGGCGGCCGTCTTTTTGGTCCATAAAAACCTGGCTTCCTCCTTCGACCCATCCATTAAAGGTGTCCAGCTAAATGCCCATGGGCAGGTCGATTTTAAAAATATCTGGATTAAACCCGAGTTAACCAAACGGAGTGGTTAGTTGTTATAGAGGATTAATGAATGAACAGCATAATTATAAAAAAGGAGCTTGTCTATTGACAGCTCCTTTTTAAATCCATTCACCTAACCGTCAATCAAGTTGACTAATAATATTTTAAAATAAAACTTTCAAAATTTTTGGCGGTATTATCCATTTATTTACTGAATACGTATTACCACAATTCCAAAATGCCGGGAAGATTAAGATCATTAAAGCAGATGCTTATGAATATGCAGAAAAACACCTGGTGACGGGTAAATATAATTTTGTGTTTACGGATTTATGGCATGATGTTTCAGATGGAATCGATCTGTATCTAAAAATGAAAAAATATGAAGATTTCAGTCCGAATACTGTATTTATGTATTGGATTGAAAAGACTATTTTGTGCTATTTATAAACAGAATGAAAGAAGCAGAGTCCGTCTGCTTCTTTCATTCTATTGCCTTTTTGCTATATTCGATAATTCTTCGACATACTTGGAGCTTTCTTCAAATTGCGGCATATGACCTGATTTTTCAAACCAGATTAATTCTTTGCCTGGCGCCTGTAACACCTGGAAATATTCATGTGCTAGTTCATGTGGTGCAGAATAATCATGTTTTCCTAAGAAGAAATAGACGGGTATGTCAATGGATGCAACGATTTCTTTTAAGTTGGTTTGAAGTAATTCTTGATGCATATGCTTTACGCTAAATAGCGAGCCTCGAAAGAACCTTAATTTATCAAGCAAGCTGTATTCCGGTGCTGAAAAAATTCCTTTAAATATTTCCGTCCCCTGGCTGTTATACATTTTCCCGCCGAATTTTGCCAACCAGACTGAATATTTCCATAGTCCCTTGCTAAAATGGTGAAATGGCGGCTTTCCGATTTGTTCTAACTCGGTTATTGCTTTTTGATTTCCGAGTTCCTTGGCTCTTTTCATCGTCCAATCGTAAGATGTAATAAGATTGTCTAACAAACCTACCACTTGGGCCGTTCCGATATAGGCATGAAAATATTCTGGGTATTTTTTTGCCATTAGCACCCCTAATATCGTTCCGAACGAATGACCGTGAAGATAAAACTTTTCTTGCGGTTTATTTAACTTGTTCCTGACATATTGAATCACTTCTTCACCATCAGCAAGTAATTGGGCCAGAGTCATGTGCTCAGGCTTAACGTCCATGGAATAGGACTTTGCCGCTCCCCTTTGGTCCCAATTGACAATGGTGAAATGCTTTTCAAGCGGACCATTGAGCATATGGGAAAGATAAATTTCACTTTGGCCAGGTCCGCCATGAACCATAAGCAGAACGGGATTTTCCCGGTTTTCTCCCCGAATCATAATGGACTGCTTTACCCCGCCAATCATTACTTTTTCCATAGTTACAATACTGTTTTCTCCAGGTATTTTTCTAGTTTTGGCTAATACATTCATTTTATTTCGCTCTCCTTTTATAGTTTAATTTGAATATCCAAATTTGGATATCTGTTTAAAAAAAATTACATCAACTCAATTGCTCTTTCGAGTGTTTTTATATCGATATTCAAAATTTCTATGCTGCTTTCAAACGTTAGCAACATCAGCGGGTTGGACCCTTTTGACTCACTGGCTGCCTCTTTTCTTGCCACCCACTCGTCCCTAAGCTTAATAACATCCTTGAGATTTTGCTTAAGAATCGAAATGGCCGTATTTTTATCGAGATGGCGAATCATGGACAGCGCCAGCATAAAATCCGATTTCAAGGAATGAGGTTTCCCAGCCAGGTTTTCTTTTAACAGTTCAAAGTGACGTTCTTCTCCTTCCTTGGTGATTTTATAGATCACCCTTATCCTTGACCCCGTCCGTTCTTCTTTGAAAGGTTCAATCAATCCTTCTTTCTCTAATTTAGAGATGGAATAATAAATCGAGCCGGATAACAAGTTGGCCCAGTCATCTATTTTGCTTTCCTGGATGATCGTCTGGATTTCATACCCATGCATCGGCTTTATTTTTAACAAACCCAAAATAACCAATTCTGACATTCGATAACCTCCAATTTTATATATCCAAATTTGGATATTTTTATTTTATATTTTTAACCAAATATTGTCAACTATTATTAATACAATTTTTTATTTAAAGGAATGGCGTATGCTATGAAGCATTATGACTATTCAGGCCCTGTTTGGAAATAATAAGTTTGGATTTTAAATCACAACATAAGGAGCAGGATCAATATGGAATACCAAACAGGGAATTCTACTGAGTCAGCGTTACACCATTATAAGGAAGGGTTAGGGGCCTTTACGAAAAAAATGCCTCATCTTGCCGAGAAATTTAATGCGTTCACAGAAGCTTGCTTTCAAGAAGGAGTTTTGTCCCAAAAGCAAAAGCAGTTAATTGCGTTGGGAATTAGCTTGTATTCTCAGGATGAATATTGCATTATCTATCACACAAAAGGCTGTTTAGATCAAGGGTGTTCCGAAGAGGAAATCCTAGAAACCGTTGGTGTGACCGCTGCGTTTGGTGGAGGGGCTGCCATGAGCCAGGGTGTCACGCTTGTTCAAGAATGCATGCACGAGTTAAACCAGCTTAAACAATAATTTCTCATATGGATACATGTGAACTATGCGGACGAACTGAGGTTGAAACCACTGTCCATCACTTGCTTCCAAAGGAAATGGGCGGGACCTTCGGCGCTACGGCCAATCTCTGCATCCCGTGTCACAAGCAAATTCATGCCCTGTATACGAATGAGGAAATTGCCGCAAGACTGACAACGATCAAAGACTTACAGATGGATGAACAGCTTGCTCGTTTTATCAAATGGATCCGCAAGCAGCCTCCGACAAAACTAATGAAAATCAAAAAATCCAATGACCGTAAAGGACGGAAAAGGTAAAAAAAAGAGGGATCACTCCCTCTTTTTTCGATGAATTAAAGCCGTTCCAAAAATGAACAAATCGTCAGAATGCCTTTATCAAAGTTCTCCAAATTAAAATGTTCATTCGGAGCATGAAGGTTTTCATCCGGCAATCCGAATCCCATTAAGACAACAGGGGCATTTAGTGCCTGGTTGAAATCCGATACAATTGGAATCGAGCCGCCTTCCCGCTTGTAAACTGGCGAACGTCCATAGACTTCTTCATAGGCTTCGGCCGCTTTTTGAATCATCGGGCTGTCGATTGGCGTTAGGAATGGATTACCCGTATCTTGAAGCGTCACTTGTATCGTGCAGCCTTTTGGTGCATGTTCTTCTAGGTGCTTCTTGATCGTCTGCTGAATCTTTTCAGGATTTTGATTGTGAACGAGACGGCAGGTAATTTTGGCATGGGCCTCATTCGGAATAACCGTTTTTGTCCCTTCCCCCTGGAAGCCGCCCCACAAACCGTTTATTTCTAAGGTTGGCCGGGAGCTGATTTTTTCAGGATATGGGTAATTGTTTTCCCCTCCTGTTAACTCGGTTAACCCTAACTGTTTTTTTAGCTTTTCTTCATCAAAGCCCAGCTCTTTAATTTGTTCCTTTTCAAATTCTGTCAGTTCCTCAACATCGTCGTAAAAATGGTCCACATTTACTTTTCCATTTGCATCATGAAGGGTGGAAAGCAGTTGAATCAATAAGTGGTTGGCGTTCTGGACTCCTCCGCCGAACATGCCAGAATGCAAATCAGAATTGGCTGTTTTAAGAGTAAATTCCAGTGCACACAGGCCTCTTAACGAATAGGTGATCGCAGGAATTCCTCTGTCCCACATGTCAGAATCGGAAATCACGACCACATCACAGGCCAGCTTTTCTTTATTTTCGGCTAAGAACCCTGGAAGATGCGGGCTTCCGATTTCTTCTTCCCCTTCGATACAAAACTTGACGTTTACCGGTAATTTTTCATTTAACGCCAGCAATGTTTCCACTGCTTTGATATGTAAGAATGTCTGCCCCTTGTCGTCTGTTGCCCCTCTGGCAAAAATCTTTTCATCGCGGATGGTTGGTTCGAACGGAGGGGTTTCCCATAAGTGCACAGGGTCAACTGGCTGCACGTCATAATGACCGTATACCAAGACGGTCGGGGCATTTTCCTGATGAAGCCAGTCGGCATAAACGATCGGATGTCCTTTTGTCTGAACGATTTCCACATGCTCCATGCCGATGCTTTCTAATTTATGGGCAATCCATGAAGCTGCTTTTTGAATGTCATCTTTGTGCTCGGATAACGAACTGACGCTGGGAATTCGGAGCAACTCTTTTAATTCCTCTACATTTTGCTCATGTTTTTGTGATACAAACTGGGATAATTGACTCATGTCCTCACCTTTTCTATTTTATTTTCACTTCTTATTTTATACAAAAAAACGGAGGAATACCTACTCCAAGTATAAACTATGAAAAAAATGACCATCCTATAGCTTATAAGATAGATAGGTAGGGAGAGGAAATCTATGAGCGCGGAAGAATCATCAAAAGTAATGGCAGTAAAGAAAATGGATTTGGAAGAATGTGAACATGAGCTAAACAATCGGTACTATCCCTCGGTCGTCAGAATCGCCATGATGCGGTACATATCGGAGCTGCGACAGCAATTAGAGTTGTGCAATGGCGATGGTTTAAGCGCGGTTGAAAATGGATAATGTTGGATTATAAAGGGCCCTCCTTAAATGTGAGAGCCCTTTTTCATTGCAAAATAAGATTAAGATTAAAACGGATTCGTCGCCAGCATGCTTGCTGTTTTCACATAAATACGTGGATGCAATTTTAATTGAGAAACGATGAATTCAGCAATGTCTTCCGGCTGCATGTATTTTTCATCATTGTTTTCAGCGATTAGATTTGTTTTTACCGCTAGTTCCGTCGCCACTGTGCTCGGGGTTAGGGCGGTGACGCGGATATTATTTCTTCTGACTTCCTGCGCCAATGATTCCGTCAAACCGATGACGCCAAATTTGGATGCACTATAGGCACTGGAGGTGGCAGCCCCGTTTAATCCATTTGTAGACGAAATATTGATAATGTCGCCGCGATTTTTTTCAATTAATTGCGGAAGGACCGCACGCGTTACATAATAGGTTCCCATCAGGTTGACATCAATAATTCTCTTCCATTCTTGCGGATCCATCTCTAATAATTTGGCAAATCCTCCAATGCCGGCATTGTTAATCAGAATGTCGGCTGTTCCGATTGCTTCCGTCAGTTTTTTCACAGCTTGTTCCACATCTTCTTGGGAGGCAATATCTACCGCCGCATAAGCTGCTTTTACCCCCAAACCTTCTACTTCGCTTGCCACTTTCTTTAAATCAGCCTCTGTTCTCGCAAGCAAACCGACGTTTACGCCTTCATTTGCTAACGCCAAGGCCGCGGCCTTGCCAATGCCTTTCCCAGCACCAGTGATAAACGCTACTTTTCCTTTTAATGATTGTGCCAATTTCAACAACTCCTTCCACATCTCATTATATTATTTTAGGATAATGCTTCTAACGATATGCTCATTTTATCCGAAAAACTGCTCCCTGCGGACATTTTCGCTGGGTTTGCATCTGGTTTTGTCCGAATTCTCCCCAAATTACCATCCCCAGTTTCCCCATGATAAAACTTCAACGCGTCGAAAGGGTTCATACAAATTAAATCTGTTTCATCAAGTATTCACACACTCTTCTGGAATTCAATCTGGCCGCCACATAGGGTGGCCGGACCCCTCTAGCACCTTCGAGCGGAAGCCCAAGCCACAGCACCTTCTCTTCTAGCATCACAAACGGAAAAGGCAAACACTCATCCAGCCAGGCATCGGGTCTGCACCATTTCTTGTCAGAAATAACGGTTAATTTCACCCGCTCACCTCTGTTCCGCAGCTGCTCCTGCCAAACTTCAGGCAATTCGGTTCCCTCTGGCATGGAAATGACAATTGAAGACTTTGCCGATTTTACATCCTTAAATACCGCATCCAATTTAAGCGCATGAATCCACTTTAATTTTAGGTGCTGGTTCTGAATCCAGGAACCAATCTCCGCTGTGGTCACCGTTTGATTGTTCCTGACCTGATGACCAACGAGCTGCCTCAATGTTTTTTCTCGAAAAACTTGCTTCTCGATAAACTGTCTATCGCTGACATGAAGGAATTTCCCTTTTGTCCTGGTAATGGCCACATTGATTAGACGTTCACTGTCCCTGCCGGTTAACAGCATACCGGCGCGGGCCTGCGGGGCACTGTCAACCGTATCAAAAATCATCACATCCCGCTCACTCCCCTGGAATCGGTGGACAGTGGCCGCAATGATATCCGCAGAGCTGCATTCCTCGGCATAAATTTCCTCAAGCAGCAGCTCCATCAAATTCGCCTGGGCCCGATACGGCGTCACATACCCAATCGATTTCGCGCCGCCCAAACAGGCTTCATGTATCAATTGAAACGACAGCAGTAGCTGCCACAGGTTGAATCTTGAATTAGTCGCTTTATCATTCAAACAATGCTGGCCGGTGAAACTTGTATCCACTAGCACCGCGGCATGATTTTTAAACGGGGCCTGGCTGGCAATCACATTTCGGTTCTTATAGACACTTTCATGATCTCCCACCAGTGAATGATAGATATACCGATTGGTGAAAGCGGAAATATCCGGGTGCATTCGCCGTTGTTCTTTTAATAAAAACAGCTGGGGGTGCAGCTTCCCTTCATTCAGCGAAGCCGCCACTTCAGACTGATGGAACACATCCTCCTTCAGCCATTTGGTCACAAGCGCCTCGCGGCTGGAGGCAATTGGCGGCAATTGTTTGAAGTCCCCACAAATAATTACCCGTTTCCCTAACGAAGCAGCAAACGCCGCCTGCGGGACATAGGCCATACTGGCTTCATCAAGGATCACGATGTCATATTCCTGTTCAAAAATAGCGCTGTCACTGGCCGCCTTGGCCAGCGTCGTCCCGACAATAAAGGCCTCTCTTACTAATTGGACTTCTTTCTTGCGCACCCTTTCCAGCACCCTGGCAATCTGGGTTTCCAGCTCCAGCAGTTGGTCCGAATCCCGTTTGCTGAAGGAATGGGCCAAATCCTGCTTCAAGTTCCGCCGTTCTTCTACCAGCCGCTCCCGGTCCCGGGCAAGGAGCGGGTCTTGTTTTTCAATCAGCAGACCTGAAGTAATTTCGGCATGCCCTCCCAGATCCCCATTGTTCCCACCATAACGAAGCACATAACCATCCCGGAAACGGTTTTTCCTTTTTATAAAATCGGTCAGTTCCATCATTAAGACATCCACAGCCTGGTTGCTGTGTGACAGAATTAACACTTTTTTCTGCTGAAAATATTTGTTGGCAGCTGTTCTAGCCAAGGTGTATGTTTTCCCGGTGCCCGGCGGACCCCAGACGAATGTGACCGGATTGTATTTAGAGCGCAGCACCAATTCATGGACAGGACTCTTTATTTTTTCAACAGGATGCTTAACCTCTAAAGAAGGGTTCATCAAACGCTTCACCCGCAGCCGCTTTTGCTTGTTTTTTTTGATTTCATCCAGGCGTTGTATTAATTGTTCCAGCAGCTCCCAGGGGTCATGCAGCAAATACGCATCCGGGATCAGGTCGCCCAAGCTTTGCTCCAAGGCAACAATGACACCCTTCCCTTCGGAGGAAAGCACTCTCCCTCCACTTGCCATCTTACCCCATTCCAATTTTATTGTGGAACCGACGGGAATCCGTAACGAAATGGCCGTATCAAAATAATAGCTGTACGGGCCCTCGTTTGATAACAGTCTGCCATTTGTCACGATATAGCGGCTTCCACCAAACTTTTTCAAATGCTGAATCTCTTGCTCTAGTGCTTGCTGCCACTCATGTATATAGGTTTTGGTAGTTGTCATTGGGTTCCCCCTATATCTATTTTATAAATAGGTGAATATAGAAATCATCGATAATATGAATTGAACAATCATCCAGTAAATGCAAAAATTGATATAAAAGATATCATAAAAGTGCCTTGGAGTTTTCCAGGCATTTTTATTATGTTTTAAGCTTCAGTTTACCATTAATTAGGGGGAGGTACAGCATCATGAAGCTTTACCAAAAAATCTTCAAAGAATATTGGAATCCTTATGTCGCCATTAGTATTGCCGGACTGGTAAGCGCCTTGTACTTTGGCATTACTGCTACGGTTTGGGCCGTTACCGGCGAATTCACCAGATTGGGCGGCCATATGCTGGGCTGGTTCGGGGTCGATGTTTCAGATTGGGCCTATTTTCAGTTGGTCGGCCTTGAGGGAACGCCCGTCAGCAGAACGGACGGCTGGATTGTCATCGGCATGCTTGTTGGCGCACTCATTACGATTTTATTGAGCAACAGTTTCAAAATCCGTGTTCCTAAACAAAAACGGCGTTTGGTGCAGGGATTTGCTGGCGGCATTATTGCCGGATTCGGTGCCCGTCTTGCCCTTGGCTGTAATTTGGCAGCCTTTTTCACCGGCGTTCCGCAGTTCTCGTTTCATTCTTGGATCTTTATGGTGGCCACAGCGATTGGGACCTATTTTGGTGTGAAGGTCGTGAATACCAAATGGTGGCGGGGCAAACCGACTTTAATGAAAGGGTCGCTGAATCCTGCCGTGACCGAGCATGTGCAAAAAAGGAACATCCAGCCAATCCTCGGATTCGTTTTTGCCATACTTTATCTTGGACTTATTCTTTACTTTTTTGCAGCAGGCAAAACGCTCCTGGCAGTCGCTTGTATCGCGGGGGCATTGTTCGGGATTTTGATTGAACGCGGACAAATCTGTTTTACATCCGCTTTCCGCGATTTATGGATCAGCGGGCGTGCGGTCATGTCTAAGGCCATTGCCGTCGGAATGATGATTAGTGTCGTGATTACCTTTATCTACATTCAAAACGGCTCTGTCGCCCTTATTAAGGTGGCAGCTCCGAGCACGCTAATCGGCGGTCTATTATTCGGTTTCGGGATTGTGTTGGCCGGCGGTTGTGAAACCGGGATGATGTACCGGGCCATGGAAGGTCAATTGCTATTCTGGGTGGTCGGTGCCGGCAATATCGTCGGAGCGACGTTCCTAGCATATGGCTGGGATCATCTGGGCATCTACCATGCCCTTACGGAAAATTGGCCGAAAGTGAACTTAATCGAACTATGGGGACCAACAGGAGCCCTTCTCGGTACGATGGCCATGCTCCTTGCTTGGTTTTTACTATCAAATTGGTGGGAAAAGCGATTCCGTTACGGGAAGGGAATCAAACTGGAAAAGAAACAACGCATTTCCCATGTTACAAAGGAGGCTTAAAATATGTCACAGGTGATTGATGTTAACTACACGTTGGACATTCGCGGTGAGCCTTGACCGTACCCAGTTATCTACGCGCTGGATGCGCTTAAAACCATGAAAATGGGAGAAGTCCTGCAGGTCATCGCCGACTGCCCGCAATCGTTTCGCAGTGTTCCGGAGGAAGCCGTCAAGCATGGCTATCAGCTGTTGACAGAACCAAAAAAGGTTGCACAGGATATCTATTTTTATATTAAAGTCGTAAAATAACTTCCGCTTAAACAAGGATGTCATAATCTGACATCCTCAGGCTGTCGAGAAACTTTCGACAGCCTTTATTTTATATAACCGCTTTAACAATTCACCGCGTTAATTTGTTATAATGGTGTTAATCAAAAACTATTCGATATGTCTGTTGATTTGCGCTCCAGGCACTTCGCTTTCCGCGGGCGTGCCTGGGAGCCTCCTCGGCGCAAGCGCCTGCGGGGTCTCCCAATGCCCCGTACTCCCGCAGG
>NZ_JAMBOX010000027.1 GCF_023715785.1 Neobacillus niacini | reverse complement strand
AGCGAAGCACCTGGAGCGGAAATCAACAGGCCCATTAGCAGGGACAATTTTTTCAATAAAATCGGTATTTCAGATTCTAATAAACAAAAAATTGCCGAGAAATATACCCTTTCTCGACAATCTGACTTCACTGAATAAGTGAAGTTCTGCTAAAGTTTGATTACCCTATGACGGCCATCAAACTCAAAATTTAAAGTCATGATGTCATTGATGAAATTTAATCCACATTGATTTAAAAAATAAAATACATTCCACACACGTTCCTGTGGGGAACCCCCAGGTCTGAGGGCAAGGTCGACACGGGCATACTTATTTAATACGACATCGTGCTTTTGCCTAATGGATTCCTGGAACTTCGTTTGCATGAAGTCTATTTCCTTTAAAATTTTCATCTCATTTTTCTTTACTAGCGGAACAAGCCCATTATCGAGCTCATCTGTTTTTGCCTCAATGGTCCGGTATTGAGCCATGAGCAGCTCCTTTACCTGATGAAATAATGCTTCAAACTCTTTATCTCTAATACTGTCGAGAAATTGCTGTTTTTCCTGTTCAGTGCCTCTTTGCAAGACATCGGCAAGATTTAGCCCCAATTCAGTTAAATCTGTTTCAACAGACCTGTCGAGGAAGGTAATATTTAACCGCGGAACAATCGGCGGCATCTTGATGTGAAAATGTTCAAACACAAGCTTTAGTTCGGCCCAATAAGCGATTTCTCCGGGACCGGCAATAAAGGCAAGTGTTGGGAAAAGCCATTCTTGCATAAGTGGTCTTGTCACCACATTATTGCTTAATTTTTCAGGATTAGCGGCAGCAATATCCAGCAATTCTGGTTTTGAAAAGGCTATCCTGCCACTTTTCCCCACAAACTGGTCAGTGTTTTGGTCAAAATCCAGCAGAATTCGCTCATTGTGCTTTTGGTCATAATAAAACAAGTTTGCTGCTTGTTCGGACCCCTCAATTGTAATGGGGAAGCCATTATGTTCAATTTCCTTTTGTTGCTCATGAAGCGAAAACGTTATGGCCTCATGATTAACAATTTGAGCTGCAAAAAATTCCTTCTGCAGGAGCCGAAACCGCTGATCTCCTGAATCCACCAATAATAATCCATGGTCCTTAAACAGTTCCATAATAATATAGGCAAAGAAATCAACAAAAGTAGTCGACTTATTGATCTGCTTTCTGGCAAATTCCAACAGTTCGTTAGTATGCTCAGTTTCCCCGAAATTCTCAAGCAGATTCTCGACCCAGGCAAGGCAAACCCCAGTGTCAACCGGGATATCCGATACCATTTTCTTTTGAACAACCCTCTTGGGATAGGCCCATTTGTCGACTTTCCCATCTACAGGGACAAATACGTGATTCACTTCATGAAAATCATGATCTTCCCCGGCAATCCAAAAAACAGGGACTACAGGGACCCCGAGTTGTTTCTCCTTTTGCCTAGCCAATTTAATGATTGAAATGACTTTATGGATGGAATAAAGCGGTCCGGTTAGGATACCAGCCTGCTGCCCGCCAATGACGACAACGCTATCCGGCTGTCTCAGTTTAGCCAGTGAAGCCTTGACCGCTTCAGAAGCGGGAAGAGGCTCCATAAAGCGCTCAATATGGTCAGCAACCTGCATGCGGGGGAAATTTCTATTTTTTAATTCTTCAAGCCTTGCTTTATCTTCATTGGAATCATTAAAATGATAATGAAAAAATGACATGACTTCTGCCGACTGCCGCAAATAATTTGATGCGAATCGATTAGTTGCCGGCAAAGAGAGATTTACCATCTCCATTTATGTACTTCCTTTCTCGTTACCCGATTCATTCCCTTGAAGTATACCATTCATCGTTCATTTCTAAAAAAACTTTGCTTTAGAATTTTACAATAACGTAAATGTTAAAGCGCCGTGAATCAAACCATATATTGTTAATCCAATATATACAAGGGAAAATAGCAAAAAATTAAACCTCCAAAATCCTTTCATTACCTTTTTCAAATTAATGTCCTGCTTTACTTTCCAATGGACAATGACAAATACCATTGCCGTCAAAATCAATATTAGTATTATTAACCAAAAAAACGAATTTCCCCAGATTGTTTTTAATAAAAAATGCACGGAAAAGATAAAAAATACAGCAGAATAATCAAGGGCATAATGGACGGACCTCCGGGTGTTTTTCGTCACTAATTTGCCTATTATAAACACCGCAAGAAAACCAGCAAAGGGCATGATAAAAAGAAACGCCAGTATGTTTGAAACGATCGTGCTCAAGACTCTTTTCCCCTCTCGTCCAGTTCCTTCCCCTTTATAAGGCAATATAGGCAGGTAAGCAATGGAGCCAACTTTTGCTGTTCCTTTGCTTCATCGAGCAAATATCCCAAAATCGCATCCACTTCCGTCAATCTTCCGGCTTCCATGTCTTTCAGCATCGAAGAACGATTTTCAGCCGTCTTCTGGCAAACTTCAATCACTTGCTCCAGATACCCCTCCATTGGGTCAAGGTTGAGGATGGAGGCGATTTCTGCAAACAGAATGGTCACTGCCTGTAAATAAAAGCTGTTATCAACCAGGGAACCATTTTTTACGCCTAGTATGGCGGTTAAAGGATTGATGACTGCATTGACCATCAGTTTTTTCAAGAGCATTGGGTAATAATGATCCTGCAGCAGTACTGGAAAATCATTTGGTGTTGATGCAATGAACTTATTCAATATGGCGGAATCCCCATGAAACACCGCAACATTCGTATTGCCCGCACCATTATGCCTGACTGTATATAAATTTTCTCTTAAAGCGCCATGTTCGACTGTTCCGACAAATACATTTTTTGTCCTTAAGGATTCGAGTAACTTCAAATGCCCCATGCCATTTTGTAAAAATAATAGACTCTCGGTTGGCGGTAAATAGTTAATCGTATCAATAATCGCAGGCAACTGATATTGTTTTACAGTAATAACGGTTATCTCTTCAGCACCAATCCACTCTGTAAACGGGACAGCATGAACAAAGGCTGTGCCCGTTTGTTTAGAATCTTTAAGTACCAATATTCCGTTTTGATTTATTTTGTTTGCCTGCTCCGTTGTTCTGGTGTAAAGCGTCACTTCAAAGCTCTTGGCCAAACTAGCCGCAAACAACAACCCGATCGATCCCGCCCCAATAATGCCGACCTTCATCGTGATCCCTTCTTTTTGTCGTCTTTACCCGTAATTTTATCAAAAATGGGACTGCTCGTAAGCAGGTAAATCGAAAAAAATCCCTTATCGCTAAAAAACGACAAGGGTTTCACCAAAATTCAGACAGGATATACCGGATGCTTTCGTACGCTGAATGGCAATTCTTTTGTTTCATAATAAGCGAAGCGTTCAATTAAAACTTGACGCAATTCAGACGGAGCGACAATTTCATCGATTATCATTTCTGAAGCCAGTTTATAGATGTCGATACTCTCCTTATATTCCTTCTGCTTTTCCTGGACAAACCTAATGCGCTCTTTTGGGTCGGATATTTCATTAATCTTGTTGGAGTAAACCGCATTAACGGCTGCCTCAGGGCCCATAACCGCAATTTGTGCCGTTGGCAGGGCAATGCAGCAATCCGGTTCAAACGCAGGGCCTGCCATTGCGTACAGCCCGGCGCCATATGCCTTGCGGACAATAACTGAGATTTTCGGCACTGTTGCCGAACTCATCGCCGCAATTAATTTTGCCCCATGGCGAATAATTCCCGCCCGTTCCACTTTCGTGCCAATCATAAAACCCGGAACATCAGCAATGAATAATAACGGGATATGGAATGCATCGCAAAGCTGGATGAATTTTGCCGCCTTATCAGCTGAATCGACAAACAATACCCCGCCTTTTACCTTCGGCTGATTGGCGATAATGCCAACTGCTCTTCCATCGATTCTGGCTAAACCGGTAATCAACTCAGGAGCAAATAATTTTTTTATTTCATAAAAACTGGCATCGTCTGCCAATCTGTCAATGCACTCATACATATCGAATGGCGCATTTTGGTTTTCCGGGATAATCGTCTCGAGGTCACGGCCCTCTTTTGCCGGAATCCCGTCTATTAGCTTTGGCTGCTGTTTAAAGCTTGCCGGGAAATAACTGATATATTTTTTGGCCGATGCAATCGCCTCTTCCTCGCTAAAGGCCAAAACATCGCCGCAGCCGCTGACCGTGCAATGCATCCGTGCTCCGCCCATTTCCTCCAAGCTCACCTTTTCCCCGATTACTTTTTCGGCCATCCGCGGCGAACCCAAATACATGGAGGCATTCTTATCGACCATGATGACGATATCGCAAAAGGCAGGTATATAGGCGCCACCCGCTGCCGAAGGGCCGAATAAAATGCAGACCTGGGGAATCATACCGGAAAGCTTCACCTGATTATAAAATATCCTACCTGCCCCCCGGCGGTTCGGGAACATCTCCAATTGGTCTGTGATTCTAGCCCCCGCCGAATCAACAAGATAAAATAACGGTACCTTCAGTTTTTCAGCCGTTTCTTGAATGCGGATGATTTTTTCCACTGTCCTGGCGCCCCAAGAACCTGCCTTAATGGTAGAATCATTGGCCATGACACAAACGGTTTGGCCGTTGATTTTTCCAATCGCTGTAACGACGCCATCTGCTGGTAAATCCCCGGCTGAAAAATTGGCAAACTTGCCGTCTTCCTCATATTTTCCATCATCAAACAGTAACGATAGACGGTCCCGGACAAAAAGCTTTTTTTGCTCTTTCGCCTTTTCGTGGTATTTTGGGTGCCCGCCCGCCTCAATTTGTCTCCTATATTCATTTAATTGATCATTCAAAGTATTTGTTGTAGCCATGTTGGTCCCCCTTAAACCAGCACAATCAGGACATCGCCCTCATTGACGAAATCCCCTATGTTTGCTTTTACTTCCTTTACAACTCCCTCGATGCCACTTTCGATTGGAATTTCCATTTTCATCGATTCGAGCATTAATACTTCCTGCCCTGAGTGAATTTGGTCTCCTTCCGCTACGAAAACGTTTAATACAGTGCCTGCCATCGATGCTGTGATCTCTTTCATCATAAACACTCCTTAATTTACTAATTTTTTAGTTAGAAAGCTGGTTGTATAATTTCCATTTTTAAAGTCGACATTTGCTAGAATCGTTAAAAACAACGGTGCGTTCGTTTTAATTCCTTCAATATGGGTATTCTTAAAGAAGGCTTCGGCCTTGGCCAGCGATTCTTCGCGGGTAGCCCCATGAACAATGCATTTGGCAATCATGGGGTCATAAAATGGTGTGACAGTTCCGCCTTCCTCATAGCCGGAATCAATCCTTACCCCTGCTTCTTCTCCCCATTTCAGTGCGGTGATTTTCCCCGGTGAAGGTAAGAACCGGACCGGATCCTCCGCATATAGGCGAAATTCAATTGCGTGGCCTGAAGAATGAATTTCCGGCTGCAATAATGGCAAAGGCTCCCCTTGGGCAACAAGAATTTGCCACTTAACCAAATCAAGACCGCTGATCGCTTCAGTAACCGGATGCTCCACCTGAAGCCTCGTGTTCATTTCTAGGAAGTAAAAATTCTCGTTCTCGTCCACGATAAATTCAATTGTACCGGCATTTTTATATTTTACGGCTTTAGCCGCCTTGATTGCCGTTTGAAACATTTTTTGCCGAACAGAATCAGATAGAAACGGTGAAGGAGATTCCTCAACCACCTTTTGATGCCGGCGCTGAATGGAACAATCCCGTTCAAACAAGTGGACGATATTGCCACAAGAATCCCCGAACACCTGAACCTCCACATGCCTGGCAGAAGCTATATATTTTTCAATAAACACTTCATCTGAACCGAAATACGTTTTTGCCCGGGATTTTGTCGAGGCATAGGACTTAACGAGCGCTTGCTCATCTTCACAAAGCACCATACCGATACCGCCGCCACCGCCGCTTGCCTTCAACATCACGGGATACCCAATTGTCCCTGCAAGTGCGCATGCCTCTTCTATCGTTTTCAAGCCGTGACCGCTTCCCGGAACAACCGGAACACCAGCCTTTTCCATCGTTTGGCGCGAAACAATTTTATCTCCCATTAATTCGATTGTTTCAGGATCTGGACCAATAAAAAGGATTCCTGCCTCGATTATTCGTCTGGCAAAATCGGAATTTTCCGACACGAAGCCGTAACCAGGATGAACAGCATCTACATTTTCCTCTTTGGCTGCGGCAATTATTTTTTCAACCTGCAAATAGGATTTATTTACGGGCGGTTCCCCTATACATACCGCCTTGGTGGCAGCCTTTACAAATGGCATATCACGGTCGGCTTCGGAATAGACCGCAATGGTTTCAATCCCCATATCATGGCAGGTTCCAATAATCCTTAATGCGATTTCTCCCCGATTGGCAATTAAAATTCTTTGCACTTTTTTACCCCCTTTGTTTCATCCAATTATTATCTTTCTACATCGTTCCGGTAATTTCCTGCAAATTTTGAAAACGCTTCCGATGTTTCTTAGGAGAAATTTTTGTTATTATGATATATAATGAAAGTAATTCATTTGAATAATCTAAAAATTATTCATTCCATGTTATTCTTGAAAAGAAAGATTTAGACGATAATAATTTACGATTTCAGGAGGCAGACAAATGGGGACAAAAGTGGAGAAATTAAAAATTAACTTTAAGACTCTTGAAGAATTTAAAAAGTTTAAAGAATATGGACTTCAGGAACTTTCGATGGTGGAAGATCTTGAAGCCAACATGGTCGATAATGACATTGATTCTCCTTTCTATGGGATATATTTCGGAGATAAGCTTGTTGCGAGAATGAGCCTTTATCAAATTGACGCCAAATTCGACCGCTATTTTTATCCGCCGCAGAATTATGTGGAGATATGGAAGCTAGAGGTTCTACCTGATTATCAAGGGCGCGGCTATGGAAAACAGCTCGTTGAGTTTGCCAAAAGCTTTGGCTTGCCAATAAAGACGAACCCGAGAGTCCAATCCCGTGATTTCTGGGAAAGAATGGGCTTTACAAGTGTGGATTATGATATGGAACGTGACCGGGGCGAAAACCCGCTAGTCTGGTATCCCGAAGGCGTCGAGGCACAGCAAAGCTAGACAAAAATGAAAAAGCGGACAGGATGATGTCCGCTTTTTTCTATTTTTCCACTCTTTCAAGATTGCCGTTCTTATCCATCTGGAATTTCACCTTTTGCTGGCGGTCCTCTTCCTTTAGGACAACCATTTTACGAGCCTTTTCCATGATTTCCAATAAGGAGCGATAGTCCTCCTCAACTGATTTTAGACTCGTTGCAAGTCTTTCATTTTCTGCGGCCAAGTAGTATGTTTGTTTTTCTAGTTCTTTAATTCTTTCAAGCGAACCATTCCTGTCCGCCTCGATGCTCTTATGTTGCTCTGCCCTTTGATATATATCTTCCAAATACGTCATCACCTCAGGAAACGTAAGCGTGGTTTCCTGCTCCGGATTGTGCTGGCTTGGTTGGGTTGCCACGTTGTCTATTTCCGGTTGCTTGGCTTCTTCAAGGGACACTGGCTGCTTCTTTAATTCTTTTCTCTGCTTCTTGGCAAGTTCAATTCCTGATTTATACTGCTTCCTTACATACGAGTTCCAGCGAAAACCGCAGGCAGCAGGTGTCCTTGATAATTGTTTTCCTACTTCTTCAAAGGCCTGCAGCTGGGTTCCGCCTTCACGAATGTGCCGTAAAATCACTTCCGCAAGCAACAAATCCTCATCTTGGGTCCAGGCATCTTGCCGGGTTGGTGACATTTTATTCCCTCCTAGTAGTGTTTTTATAATACATATGCATCTACTAGAAAAGATAGACTTGGACAAGAGCGGTCTTTTACTGTTTATTGCCCGTTTTCTTAAGGAATTTATTAACGTGTTCATGATGGGCTTCACTTTCCCACAATAAAGCGCAACTTCTCACTTCTTCTTCCATTCTTTCACGGAGGTTGGAATCATGCCATTTCCTTGTCCAGATGCTTTTATAGGCATGTAAAACCCCAGCCTCCTTCATGAGCATTTTATCCATGAAGGCTTCACATTCTGCCAGAGGATCTCCGGTGTAGATAGCGTCAATGAATCCCCCTTGTTGTAAAATCTCAGCAGGATGCTGTTCGGAATCCATTAATAGCTTCAACGCAAAAGCCGGGTCCAATTTCTCTGCTAATATTGTACCGCCGCCCCACCCTGTGGTAATCGCCTGTCTCCCTTGAACAAAACCTGCTTTAATTCCTTTTTTCGCCAACCGGAAATCACATGCTGCCGCAAGTTCACACCCGCCGCCGATGACTGTACCATTCAGCAAAGCAATAGTCGGTAGTGGAAGGGTTACCAGCGAATAAAGAATGCCAGCCATTTTGGACAGCATCGGGTATGCATCTTCCTTTGTATGAAGAAGGTGAAAAACCGACAGGTCCCCGCCTGAGCAAAACGCACGGTCACCCTCGCCGGTTATTACCAGCGCCTTTACCCCGAATTGCCGGGATTTTTCAATTGCCTCCGTCAAGCCTTCCATTACTTCATAATTAATGGCATTGCGCTTTTCATTTCTTTTGATTGTAAAAAGCATATATCCTTTATCCCGGAACTCAAGCGAAAATGACATCCTGTATCCCCCTTAATTAATTGATTTATGTATGGATGAAATGACAAAAGCACAAGGGCTTTTCGCTCCTTGTGCTTTATCTAAGTAGTCATTAGTCGTTAACTACGTCTTTTCCTTTGTATGTTCCGCAAGCTTTACATACGCGGTGAGCCAATTTCATTTCACCACAGTTTGGGCATTCTACCATACCAGGAACGTTTAACTTAAAATGAGTACGACGCTTTCTTTTTGCAGTTTTAGAAGTTCTTCTAAAAGGTACAGCCATTCTTCCCACCTCCTTATAAGAAAAGCAAAGACGCGCAAGTCCGCGCCAAAAGTCAGACAGTTCTTTACTTTGGTTTCTTGTAATTTCCGATTATGATTCGGAAGATGAATTGTCTTTGTCAAAAAACTTGGCAAGCCCCGCAAGTCTTGGATCAACTTTATCGGACACTGCCTCTTCCTGTACAACTTCCCAATCCTTGCCTGATTGCGGTGCTGCATCTTCAGCATCGAAATCGTCGCAAAAAACCTGCATTGGAACTTCAAGTAAAAGAATCTCGCGAATAATTGGGCTTAAATCAATGACATCGCCTTTTACCTGATGCGCTTCCTCCTCAGCTTGGTAAATCGAATCTTGCAAAAGGAATGTTTCAGTTGTTTCGACATTAATTGGATACTTCACATCTACTAATGTCCGAGAACAAGGGAGAATCAAATAACCTTCGATATTTAAGTGAAAGGTAATCCTGGTTGAACCAATATCTCCGCGACCGCTAATCTGCATTGGCGATACCTCACGGATGGTCGGATCATCCTGTTTGATTTCATCAAACCGAACGGTTTCGTTGATGTTAAAATCCTTGTTTCGATATTTTTGTAATTGAGTTAATGTCCATTTCAAATGAATCACCCCAAGGCAACAAAGGTAATTATAGCCTTCGATAATATTTTTGTCAATATTTTTTCTTTACACCCTACAGGGTGAATTTTTAATGAATGAAATAAAAGTATTACCATACTAGTGTATCCATAATAGTCATTTCAAAACATCCTTACTATCATACCATATAATCAGGTTGGATTCTTCATAATTTTGCTATAATGGTAATAATCATTGTCTAAAAGGAGAGAGAAATGAAAGCTGTTGGAGTTATTGTCGAATACAATCCATTTCATAATGGACATGCCTTTCATTTACGTGCTTCAAAAGAGGCATCGAAAGCCGATATTGTCATTGCGGCAATGAGCGGAAATTTTTTGCAGCGGGGGGAACCAGCCCTTGTATCAAAATGGTATAGAACAAGGATGGCCTTAATGAATGGAGCCGATCTTGTCTTTGAACTGCCATATGGCTTCGCTGTCCAGCACGCACAAAATTTTGCTAACGGTGCAGTCTCTATGTTAACAGCGGCAGGCTGCGATTTTTTGTGCTTTGGCAGTGAAAGCGGGGAAATCGACAGTTTCTTCAAAACGATACACTTTCTTCAAACACAACAGAAAACATATAACGATAACATTAAGAGGCTTATTGACACCGGTGTCAGTTATCCAAAGGCAGCTTCCCTGGCCTTTCACCAATTGCCAAGTTCAGGGCAGTTTCTCGATTTGGCAAAGCCGAATAACATTCTGGGTTTTCACTACATAAAGGCCATACTGGATCAGAATAGTTCGATTACACCTTTAACGATTACCAGGAAAAATGCAAATTATCACGATGAGCACTTTGCATCCGAAACGATTGCCAGTGCGACAAGCATTAGAAAAGCCATTTTCTCGAGTGAGAATCACGATGTTGATGTTGGCCAATATGTCCCCGCACAGACCAAGCAGCTTTTGAATGAATATTTTCACCATTATGGCCTGTTTCATCGCTGGGAAAATTACTGGCGTTTTTTGCAATACCGCCTTCTCCAAAGCACTGCCGAAGAATTAAGGGAGATTTACGAGGTGGAAGAAGGGCTGGAAAACAGGTTAATCGCGGCCGCATTGGAAGCTTCAAGCTTTCTTGAGTTCATGGAAAAGCTTAAGACAAAACGATATACATGGACTAGACTGCAAAGAATGTGTGTTCATATTCTTACCAACGCCACCAAAACGGAAATGGCAAGGTTCTCTGACAAAGCGTCGTATCTGCGTCTGCTAGGCATGTCTACTGCCGGAAAAGAGTACTTAAATAGGCAAAAAAAACTTTTAGCGCTGCCGCTCGTTTCAAAATTATCCGCGTACAAGCAAGAAGACATCCTGCTTGATGTAAAAGCGGCCCGAATTTATAACATGGCCATTCCTTTTGCTCAAACAAAAAATATGCTCCAGCAGGAGTACAGTCATCCCCCCATTTATATAGCAGAAAAAGACAGATGATGACTTATCACCTGTCTTTTTTCATGGGCAATTTTTCGAGATAGCTCACAGCTTCATCAAAGGAGTCAATCGGGATGATTTTCATTTTAGTATTTATATTGCGCCCTGTTTTAACTGCAGCCCGGTAATTTGAATTCTTTGCCCCCTTTTCATTAGGTGCAAGAAAAATATCGGCACCCGCCTGATCAGCGGCAACAATTTTCTGCTCAATCCCGCCAATTGGCCCTACTGTTCCATCAGGGTCTATTGTTCCTGTTCCTGCAATTTGGTAGCCTCTTGTGAAATCCTCTTTTGTTAATTGATTATAAATTTCCAAAGAAAACATCAGGCCTGCTGAGGGACCGCCAATATCGTCCGTCTTGATGGTCACTTCCGGGTCAACGACGATTTCTTTATCATCGACGAGGGAAATTCCGATTCCCACCCTTTGAGGATCATCCTTAAAAGGTTGTAGAGCGAGGGTAATTGTATTCTCTTCACCATTTCTTGAATAGGTTAAGCTAACTTTTTCACCGGTTTGCTTACTGCCGACATAATCAATAAATTCCTTGGAAGAAGGGAATGTTTGACCATCTACTTTAAAAACACGGTCACCAGGCTTTAATTTACCGGCGGCAGGCATGCTGTCCATTACCTGCATCACATAGATTCCTTTATAATTATAGCTCACCGGCAACCCTGCTTTTCGATAAGCCACTTCGATGGCATTCAGCTTTGATGCCGCCATTAAATGAAGCTGCCTCACATTGTATTCTTCTTCTGTTTCCTTTGTACTCAATATCATATGCTGAGGGTAGATTTCATCATACTTTCTCAGTTTTGCCTCCAAATAAGAATAAATGTTGGCTTTGCCCATTCTTATAGTTGTCAGCATAAAATTCCCGTTTTCCCGATAGCCATTTTCCACCTTAATAATGGGTGCGAGCTCCTTAGCCATTCCAGGTTTCGACACGTAGTACGGCAAGTTATAATACATCCCCCCTATAAGCAGAAAAGCAAGCAGCACTGCGAAGCTGATTAGTAGTTTTTTGCGCATTGTGAAGTCAACCTTTCCACATCTTAATTTCAGATTCAATTTGCTTTAAATGATTTTTTGCTTCTTCCTCTCCGATTGCGATTATTTCGTCAATGTTTGTGAAGGAGCGCGAACTGTATTGTTCAACAGGTGGCCGAATAATAATATCGGCAGCCATTTTTCTGTAACTAAGGACTTCTGTTTGCATAATATCAATGCTTTGCATGATCACATCGTAAATTGAGGTAATTTCAGCATTCCGTTTCACTCTTGACACATCAACGGCAATGACGATATCCGCCCCCATCTCCTTGGCAACAGAGACTGGAACCCGGTCGCTAACCCCGCCGTCAATCAGAAGTCTTCCATTATATTTTTCAGGAACAAATATGCCTGGAATTGAAATACTTCCTCTAACCGCTTCCGCTATCGGGCCCTGTTTAAAAACGACCTTTTCTCCTGTCAACAGGTCAGTGGCGACAATTCCGATTGGAATATCCAATTCCTCAATGTTTTTCCCATGAGTAAACATTCTCACGAAGTCTTTTACTTTCTTTCCAGCTATAAATCCCATTTTAGGAACGGTAAAATCCAAAAAATATTTTCTTCTGAATGCCAAGGAGAATTTATATAATCGGTCTAGATCAATACCCGCCCCGTAGAAGCTGGCGACAAGCGCACCCATACTGCTTCCGGCGATTAAATCAATTGGGATTCCTGTATCCTTTAACACCTTGATAACACCCAGATGCGCGAACCCTCGTGCACCGCCAGCTCCTAGTGCCAAGCCAATTTTAGGGTGCTCCATTACAAGTACCTCCCATAAGAAACGTTGTTCAATCTTATGGTCTAAATCAATATTCTATGAGTATATTTATTTTTGTAGGGACAAGGTTGAATGAACGAATAATTTCTATTTTACCATTGAAATGATTCAATTCCCAATCCTACCCATAGAAAGGAGGGAGCCCTTTTCATGTTTCGCTCAAAGCTCAAAACTCTTCTTTTAGCTATTACCGGGATCATATTAGCACTTTCCCTCATTTCTTACCCGGAGGAATCCTTTGAAGCCTCGATTCGCGGCCTTAATATGTGGTGGAAAATCGTCTTTCCTTCCCTGTTGCCGTTTTTCATTGTCTCGGAAATGTTAATCGGATTTGGTGTGGTCAAATTCATTGGTGTTCTTCTCGAACCGTTGATGAGGCCTTTATTTAAAGTACCTGGAGTAGGGGGATTTGTCTGGGCAATGGGCTGGGCCTCCGGATATCCTGCCGGGGCAAAATTCACTGCCAGAATGAGGCAAGAAGGCCACTTGACGCAAATTGAAGCAGAAAGGCTCGTTGCCTTCACTAACTCCTCAAATCCGTTGTTTATTTTCGGAGCAGTAGCAGTAGGTTTTTTTCATAATGCCCATCTCGGACTTCTTTTGGCTGCCGCCCACTACTTGGGTAATATCTGTGTCGGGATTAGTATGCGGTTTTATGGAAAGGAAGCACCAGACAAAGCAGATGAACAAGGGAAAAATTTAAAGATCAGGGAAGCATTGTCTGCCCTGCACCAAACAAGATTAAAAGACAACCGGCCAATAGGCAAACTATTGGGCGATGCGGTCAGTTCATCCATCCAAACTTTATTGATGGTCGGCGGGTTTATCATTTTATTCTCTGTAGTCAATAAACTTTTATATCTTCTACATATTACCGAAGCATTGGCAAAATCAATCGAGATCTTGTTATCGGTATTTACATTCCCAGAAATGTTAAGTATTCCGTTCATTTCAGGGCTTTTTGAAATTACCTTGGGAAGTGATTTGATCAGCCGTGTTAACGATGCCTCCCTGCTGCAGCAGGCCGTCATGACCAGCCTGATTTTGGGATTCAACGGTTTTAGTGTTCAAGCCCAAGTGGCAAGCATTTTGGCCCAAACCGATATCCGCTTTAAGCCGTTTTTCTTCGCCCGGATCATGCAAGGTGTATTTGCAGGTCTGTTCACCGTGATATTATGGAACCCTGTTTATGTCCGTTTTAACAACAAGGAACAGCCTGCGGACGCGCTGCCGGTTTTTGGCGACGGAGCCCGGGACCTTTACCATAACATTATTGATATCGGGCCTCTCATCACGATTTTTTCTTTAATGATGTATGTCATCATTTTATTTTTCCGAATGAAAAATAATCCCAAAATATAAAAAAGAGCTTAGCATTCGCTAGCTCTTATTTCTCTTTCTTTATCTATTCTTTGTATTTTTTCTTAAGTTCCTTTTCTACTGCTGGCGGTACTAGGCCGGAGATGTTTCCGTTGTATTTTGCTGCTTCTTTGACAATACTTGAGCTTAAGAAGGAATATTGATTGTTGGTCATCATAAAAAAGGTTTCAACATGATCGTTTAAATATCTGTTCATCGATGTAATTTGCATTTCGTACTCAAAGTCGGAAACAGCCCGCAGGCCACGAAGAATCGTAGTGGCATTTACACTCTTGGCATAATCCACGAGCAGGCCGGAGAACTCGTCGACCATTACATTCGGAAAATCCTTTGTCACTTCTCGTATAAGGCTGATTCTTTCTTCGACAGTAAACAGCGGGTTCTTGGATGAGTTATTTAACACGACAACATAGACCTTATCAAACACTTTGGCCCCTCTGCGAATAATATCCAAATGACCATATGTAATTGGATCAAAACTTCCCGGACAAACGGCGATACTTGCCAAAATGACTCCCCCTATTCTTCAATTACGCTTGAATAAATTGTAACAGCAATAATGCCATATTTTTCATGTTTCATCCGCACAAAATGCCCAACCGCTTGAGGTAATTCTACGTCAAAACTATGCTCACAGACAACTATACTGTTTGCATTTGCTAAATTATGTTCATCGATTTTCTCCATCAGATTGATAAGCTGCTGTTTTTTATAGGGCGGGTCCAAAAAAATATAATCAAACCGGATTTCTCTTTTAACTAACGCCTTAAGGGCACGCTCGGCATCATTTCGGTAGATTTCACTTTGCTCTTCGAGATTACAAGAGCCAATATTCTCTCGGATGGTTTGAATCGCTTTGCCGTCACGGTCAACAAAGACAACTTTTTCCAATCCCCTGCTTAAGGCTTCTATCCCCAAACCGCCGCTGCCCGCAAACAGGTCCAAGCCAATGCCGCCATCAAAATACGGACCAATCATATTAAAAATAGCTTCCTTTACTTTGTCCGTTGTCGGCCTTGTTGAAGTCCCCGGAACGGCTTTAAGAGGTTTTCCTTTATAAACTCCAGAAACTACTCTCACAACATATCACCACATTTTTCATGAAAATAAATTTTCAATATCCATCCTATCATAATTTATAAAATATAGACAAACAAACTCAAATTGGATCGCCATCGGTACAGACAAAGGAAGCCGGAAGGGAAATTTTTAAAAAAGACGTATAAGCTTGTTTGATGTGGAAATAATGTAAGTAACAACATCAATTCGAGGATGTTGTTGCCAACCGCGGAGAAGACTTACGTTTCCCCATAAGTTCTTCCTCCGGTTTCTCCTCTCCCTTTGCCTTCTATCCTTTTTTGGGAATTAGAAGGACCCTGTGGAAATCCACGGGGTTTTTTTATTGCAATCAAAACCATTAAAAAAGGTGAGGATGTTTGCCCTCACCTTTTAGATTCCCATTTTATAATCATATTCTTTTGCTTTATCAGGCGCTGAATTCTCGTATTCCATTTTGAGGAATGGCTTATAAGAAGGTTCAACTTTTTTTACAAACGAAAAAGCGGACAGCTTATCGATCAATTCTTCCACTTCATGCTGATTGCAATATAAAACCACATATTTTAGTCTTTTCGATACATAATGGACGTTGCCAAATCGTCTTAGCATCTTCGCTTGTTTCAACGAATAAAGCCAAATGACTAATCCTTGCCTCTGCATAAACATACGATTTTCCCCTTAACATAACCATCATTTTACATAAGTCTAGCATATGAAACCACAATATATCAATTCAAACTTTCCTCTAGTTAACCGCATCTGGCAAATCAAATAAAAAAATCAGCCTGGATTCAAGCTGATATTTTTCACCCGCACCCGCAGCTTCCACCGCTGCCGCAGCCACTTCCGTGACCATTATCAAAGAAGGGGTTTCCTGTAGGAACCTTTATATGTTTAGAAACGGCTCCTCCGATAAGCAGGCTTATTTCATCCAACAAGCTTTGCAGGTCATTTTCCGCCAATTTGAAGTCTGCCACATGCGGGTCCAAATCCATGTCCCGTTTGAATTCACGGACTTGCATCATCACTCGTTTATAGTCAGGATGGTACTTGCCAAACCTCTGGACTTCTTCATAAAGCTCCTTCAAGCTGGCAAACCGTTTTATTTTATTTTGTGCCTCGCGGCTTGATTGCAATTTATATAAACTGATCCGGTATTGTTCGGCTACGTCCGATTCAAGGATCATTTTTGCCAAATCTTCGGCGTACTCCAGTAATTCAATTCTTTCTAATGTAGCAAGCACTTTTCGCCCACCTCCAAAGCCATTTTAACATGAAAACCTGGAGAAAGCGAAAATTTCCGTTTATTTAGGGATATTTACCAAGAATTCCTTCTTGAGGCCATATGGCTCATTTTTTAAACTCACCACTTCAATTCTGATTTTATGACTGCCTGGTGAGAGTCCTTTTATAATAAATGCCGCTTGCGCTTCCTCCGACCTTCTTTGCCCGTCTACCCAAATAATGATTTTGCCTGTCTTTTGCCCGGGATGTTCCGGTTCACGAAAACTGATGCCTCCGACAATACATTCAACAAGAATCTGGTTGCCCTTTGTTTCGTAATTAACGTAAAGAGAGGGAAATTCCTTGGGAGCCGCTTCCGTGTCAAGAAGGAACCATTCTGAAAAAAAGCCAGTCAATAGGATTAAAAAACAAACTTGCAAAAACTTATTCATGGCGCACCACTCCTTATGACTGTATTGTTTGCCCGTAAATAATTTTTTAACCAAAATAAAAAGGCCACACCGATCTGCAATGTGCCCTTGTCAGTTTTGATTTTTCATGGCTTGAAACATGGAAAACATCATTGTCGCCATTTGAACGCCATAGGAGAATTTTTCTACCTGATGCGGAATTGTCTTTTTATAATGGTGCAGCGATGCCACCTCGAACGCCTGTATATCATAAGGGTTTCTCGACAATTTCCGATACCACATTGGCTGTTCCCGAATAAATCGTTTTAGATCCTTCTGCCCTTCCAAATAATCCAGTACCTCTTTTCTCATCTGATTTACCCCTTTTATTTAATCTTGTCTAAAGGAAAATGGATGCGGCGGTGCTTCGGGTGGTTTTACCTGATTATTTTGGCTATTAGTACCCTGAAATTGTGCCAGCAGCCCTTGAACGGCTGCTACGGCCTCACTCGCATTTTGAAGGTATGTTTGCATTTGATTTGGGTCCAAATTCTTGAACATCCCCATCACATTCGACATAAAGTCACCCTTGCCTTCTTTTTCATTTTTGGCGGTATCCTTTTTGTCTGTCCCTATAGATTCCCAGCGTTTGTCATCCTCCCCCAACAAATACCAGTCCTCATATAATTCCTGCCAGGTGGCATTGCCTTTCCTTACCTCTTGGATAATAGTCGGATTGCTTTTTACGAACTCTTTAAATTTTAGTACGGAAGGGTGCAATTTTTTTTGTGCCATTGTTCTCACCTCAGCCCATATTAATCCCATATTTAAAATATGATACAAATCGAAAAAGGTGAAACCGTTAAGCAGGATAAAATATTTATAATTACAATAGGAAGTGTTAAGATGTGTTATGAAATAGTAACGAAAGAGGTAAACAAAATGACTGATCAGTTAAGACAACTTTTAGAATCATGTATCGAAAATGGCACGGAGACAGATTTACAGGTGCTGAATATACTTTTACAAGGGATTCAAAAGAGAATCGAACGGAACAGCGACTCTTATATCGGCGAGCTGCTTCATATGGAAAGAAAAATCGACAATGATACTTGTGAAATCGTTATCCCGATTAATCCTGCCATTCACAATAATTTGAATATCGTCCACGGCGGTATCACAGCGACCGTGCTCGATACAGCAATGGGCTCTCTGGCAAATTATATACTTCCAGAAGGATTTGGGGCTGTCACCAATCAATTAAATATCCATTATATTGCTCCCGGAATTGGCGACCAGTTGCGCTGCTGCGCGGAGATTATTCATCACGGAACAAAAACAGTCGTCATTTCGGGCGAAGCTTTTCGAAGTGATGGAAAAAAAATCGCCCACGCAACAGGTACGTTCTTTATCATTCCAAAATGATTCAAGGAGAGTTAACGTAATGGTCACTGCCATCTTAATCCCGATTGTTTGCTTTTATTTTTATTGGCTTACCAAGAAAGAAATGAAAGAGTATGACCAAAAATGGCTTGCAGCTGGTGATATTGCCCATGAGGCCGTTTTAAAAGGGATAATAAAAGGGGTTCGTGCCGAAAAACAGCGTTATTACTACAATCGCTATCTTTACGTCCAAATACTTTCATTGCAAACAGACGGCAAGGCTATAACCGTAAAAAAAATGTCTCCTCTCACGAAAGACACGGAACCGGACAACTTTTCCGTCGGCGAAATAATCACTGTTTACGGAAGCTGGGAGGGCAATACATTTCTATTTAATGAATATAAAAGAGAGAAAAGTAGGTTATAAAATCAAATAGGGACAGATTTTCTGTCCCTGTCTCCTTAAATCATTCTTCCGCCTTTTGAATAAAATTCTGGGTATAATACTTTTGATAAACCCCGACTCCTAAATGGGTAAAGTCTTTATTTAACAGAGACTCCCGATGGCCTTTACTATTCAGCCAGCCTTCAACGACAGCCGGTGCATCCGTATAATTTGCGGCAATATTCTCCCCCGCCGCCTTGTAGACTACCTCTGCCCGATTTAAGCGGTCGGTAAGACTGCCAAATGTTCTCGATTCATGGGAAAAGTCATTGTTTTCCGCCATATCCTTGCTATGCCCATAGGCGACATCCGCCGTACTTTCATCCCATTTAAGCGGCGTCAATTGATGCCGCATTCTTAGTACATTGGTGATTTCAAAAATTTCCTGTTCCGCTCCAGATTGAATCGAGTCCCACATTTCCTCAGTGGGAACCGCAGCCTCAATCAGCTCCCCACGATACACCAATTCGTATGGCCTTTGTTTAATTAATGTTTCTGCCGTTAAAAAGCGGACACTGGAAAGCGTTCCGGTAAACTTATCTATATAAAGCTGAACATATATATCGCCCAATTGTACCATTGGCCGGAGATTAAGGTCATTATCATTCAGTTCAAACCGATAAGAATTTCCATTATATTCAATATTAATATTAGTATCTATAAATTGCGTGATAAATATTTCCTCCACCGGCTGGCCGATCTTAAACGGGGCAACATTTAAATTCTCCCCGAGCGCAAATACCGTTACAACTTGGTTATTTTGAACGCCGACCTGTGCATAACGATTATAATCCAGATTATAGATATACCATTGATAACCATAAAGCGTCTCATCAATTCGCTGGGGCGGTCCTAGTTCATTTAGCAGGTCAGTCAGGCTTTTGCCTATCAATAGTGAAATTCCTTCGGCAGGCTTTTCGGAAACTTTTCTTTTTTGGCCCTGATCATTACTAGTTGACCAAGACTGTTCCATTTCCAATGTATGATCCTCTTTAACTAAAACCTGATCCTGATTTTTTTCATTTATCCCAGCATAAAATGCGATAGTTAAGATTACAGCTGAAAGAATCAAAATTCTAAATAAGGCTCGCAGAGGTTTACCCCCTCTCTATTTCTTTCTCTATCATTATACGTACTGTTAAAATAATTATATCATTTATAACGAATTTAGTAATAGATGATATCAAAAAAATCTGATATATATAGGCAGATAAAGAAAACAGGTACTTTTTGTACCTGTTTAAAAGAAGTAACCTATTTTGAAGAATAATAATTTAGTGCTGAACCCCATTATAATTTTGTTCCGATATTTCCGTTAGTGCCTGCTTCGCCTGGTCATCTGTTAATTCCCTGATTGCAAAGTCCCCGAGTGAAACAATGCCAACCAACTTCCCATTTTCGACTACAGGAAGCCGGCGAATTTGATGCTCTGCCATCAACTTGGCTGCATCCCTGCTGGTAGCCTCGGGCGTAACAGTAATAAGTTTATCACTCATAATATCTTCAACTTTTGTTGATCCCGGATGTTTTTCCGCTACACCTCTAATGACGATATCCCGATCGGTGATCATTCCGACAAGTTTATCCTGGTCGACAATCGGAATCGCACCGACATTGAGTTCCTTCATCTTTACTGCAACCTCATACACATTATCCAACAAAGTGCAGCACTCAACATCATTAGTCATAATATCGCGAATTCTTTCCATCCTATCGCCTCCGGAGATTTTCTGTTTTCCCTAATAGCATTTTCACAATTCTATTGATTTATTCGTTATTGAATTCATTGCAAGTTATTCCTTTTTCATCTATTATTAAAAATGAATTCATCTTGCTATAAATCCACCAATTAAACAAAGGGGAATGGCAGCGTTTTAGGAGGGAGTTTATCATGAAATTTGAAAATACCGGAATTGAAAAAATGAAGGCAGAACTCAATCGTTTGGATGAGGTAATGGAAGCCCATAAATTGGTTCGTGCAGGACAGTGGGACTATGAACGGGTTACATACGACCGCAAGTTTGAAATGAGGGAGGGAACATTCTACCTTCGCCTTCAAGGCTATGCAGTAGAAGGAGATGTCGATACCTTCAAAGCAATGATTCAATTAATGACTCCGCTGCTTGGAAAGCACTATTATCCACATGGGGTCGAGTATGGTGAAGGCGAGAATTTCCCAGCATCACTTGTGAACCAATGCAAAAAGATTATTGAAGACGTTAAAAACGAAATCAGCAAATTTGCGGAATAAAAAACAAAAAGGGCACATGACTAGTTCATGTGCCCTTTGTTCTGCCATTGCTTAAAATCCGAGAATTGCCTTAATCATAGATGTCGTTTCGCCGCCATGATAAAAAACATACAACAGCAAATAGACTGCTACACCGGTGATGGCGGTACAAAACCAGACAATACTAGTAAACGGGCCAAGCTTACGGTGAAAGGAAAGCTTATTTTTATATCCGGATAGTAACGACAAGACTCCGAGGACTGCACCAAGCGTAGCCAATGTGATATGAAAAATCAAAAAGATGGTGTAGTAGATTTTGATATCGTCCGGCCCGCCAAACGCAGTATTTCCTATAAAAACTGTTCTTGATGCATAAATGACAAAGAAAATAAGTGCAAAAACTGCAGCTAAAGTCATTGTCTTTCTGTGCTGCTCAATTTTCCTCTTGTATATTTGCCGCCAGCCAATTGCAACTGTTATACCGCTTAAAACAATAAAAGTTGTACTAATTGTAGGCAAGATTGGTAATGAGTCCATTTTCGGTTCCTCTCTTTTTTATGTATTCTACCATAATAGTAGAGTACCCGCGCTTTTTTTTCAACGGATGCAGGAAAATAAATAATCCCCCTGATATTGGGAGATTATTTCACTGGCGATGGATTGAAGTTATGGTTCATGATCTCTTCAGCTTCTGCTTGATCCTTGCGGAACCATTCAAAAAATACTCTGGCTAGAATCGCGCCATAAATCACTTCTTGCATCACCTTCATCAGAACCCCCCCAAGCTGCTGATCATGAACCAAAGACATCGAGCTAAACAATTCGGGGCCGCTTAAATTTAGGCTGGCAAAGTTTGCCGATCCGACACATAAGGCCATCACCTTGCCCCAAACGGCAGGATCTGAATAAGTTGCATAAAGTGATGTATCGGCAAAGATGATTAGGGCACAAGCTGGTGTGATCAGAATTCCATCCGCAAAAATGTAGGCCACTTTCTTTAGGCCGCTCAAATTTTGGTGCTCCGGCACCTGATTGAGCAATGGCCACCACATAAAGACGGCCACTACAAACAAGACAAGGGTGTAGGCGGTATGCATCCAAAAACTTTGCATGACATGATCAAAAATTAATGGAATATGGTAAAACGAAAATAACCCATTAAAGACAATTAAAGCGATTAGCGGTTTTGTGAAAAACGTTAATAAGGAGTTAATGACCTTGAACTCCAAAAGCTTTCTCCATACCCAAACAGGAATAGCAAAAATTAATAGTGGCGGGATAAGTAACACCAGGGCAACCATTTGAATCATATGAACATAAAACATCAAATGGGCCAAGACATCTAAGGGAGAACCTTTAATAGCGTAAATAAGTGCCATTGACAATAAAAATAAGAAAATCTGTTGTTTTGTTAATTTTTCACTGCCAGGAAACAGATGCCGGTATTTTATAGTAAGCAAAAAATAGCCTGCAGTAATAGCTGCCATAAACAGTAAAAAGTATGGGCTCCAGAGTGCTTTAAATCCGAAAATATCTAATGCCAGCACTATATATCACCTCTATTGTATTAGAAAGAATCATTACCCTTATTATACCCTTGGCAAATTTAACAAGCAAAAAATGAACCTTCCCGAATATTCATGTCTAAAAAAGAAAATCGGCACATTGCCGATTTTCTTTTTTGTTTCTCATTACCACCAAATGATGGTCATGAATGCCAATGCCATAACTAATGCAAAGAATAAACCAAAATAAAGGAATAATGATGGTGCCTCATGACCTTTATGACTCATATGCATGAAATAATATAGCTGAAATATCACCTGAACGAAAGCTAATAGTACAATAAACGGAGCGGTAAACCAAGCGGTAAATCCCTTAATAGCAACTGCCGCGAAAGCCACCAATGTTAAGAAAATCATCAGCGAAAAGGAAACAACCTGGTATCTCATCTCTTCTGCACTTTTCCGGCGGCGATACTCAAGATCAACTCGTGGGTTACGTGAATTTAATTGTTGATTTGCCATAAGTTTTATCCCACCATTCCCATTAAATAAACTACAGTAAAGATAAATACCCAAACAACGTCAATAAAGTGCCAATATAGGCTGGCCACATAGAATTTAGGTGCGTTATACAAGTCTAAACCGCGTTTATAGTTACGGAGTATAAGTGCCAAAATCCATGCAAGTCCGAAGGTAACGTGGGCACCATGGAAGCCGACTAACGTATAGAATGCCGAACCAAAGGCACTGCTTGTAAACGTATGGCCAAACTCATGAACATAGTGGCTAAACTCGTAAATCTCCAAGCCTAAGAATCCTAAACCTAATGCCACTGTAACACCAAGCCACAGCATCATCTTTTGGGTGTTAAAGTTTTTCATATGGTACATTGCGTATACACTTGTCAACGAGCTTGTTAATAGGAGCATGGTTGCGACAAATGTGAGCGGCAAATCGTATAAATCTTTTGCCAAAGCATGTTCAGGACTAGGTACCTTATCCTTTAATGCCAGGTAGGTGGCAAAGAGAGAAGCGAAAAGAACTGTCTCTCCCCCTAGAAATAACCAGAAACCAAGAAATTTATTTTTTGCTTCAAGGGTGGATCTCTCCGGCTCTGCAGGCCATGTTTCGTAAGTTAATTTTTCTTCAGCGTGCATTATGCCTTAACCCCCTTATCATTTTCATCCATTAATTCCTCTTTATGAATATGGAAGCCATGATCGTCTTTTACAGAACGTACTAGCATGGATCCAAAGGTAATCAGTAATCCAATTATGATCACTGGTACCGCCCATGACTTTTCACCATTATACAAAACACCAAAAGCTGCAAAGAATAATCCAAATGAAATCATGAATGGAATAAAGGAAGAATTCGGCATATGAATATCTCCAAGTGGTTCTGCTGGTGTCATGCCTTTCTTACCCGCTGTCTTTTCTAACCATAACGGATCAAGGCCGCGTACAAGCGGAAGCTGCTTGAAGTTATAGAATGGCGGCGGTGACGGAATCGTCCATTCAAGTGTTCTTCCATCTTCCCATGGATCGTTGCCAACCTTTACATTTTTCACAGATGTCATAACAACGTTAATTAGAAGCACAATCACACCTAGTGACATAAATAACGCACCAATGGAACTTATCATATTGGAAGTTTCATATCCTTGACCTGGCAAGAACGTAAACACCCGTCGCGGCATTCCCCAAAGTCCCAAAAAGTGTTGAATAAAGAATGTTAAATGGAAGCCGACAAAGAATAACCAGAAGGTAATTTTTCCAAGAGTTTCATTTAACATCGTACCGAACATTTTTGGCCACCAGTAATGGGTTGCGGCAAAAATACCAAATACGACACCACCAACGATAACGTAGTGGAAGTGGGCAACAACGAAATAACTGTCATGATATTGATAATCTGCCGGTGCAGTACCAAGCATTACCCCTGTTACCCCACCCATTACGAACGAAGGAATAAACGCAAACGCCCAATACATTGGAGTCGTAAATTTCACGCTGCCTCCCCACATAGTGAACAGCCAGTTGAAAATTTTTATGCCCGTTGGAACAGCAATTGCCATTGTTGCAACAGCAAAGATCGCATTGGCCACTGGGCCTAAACCAGTTGTAAACATGTGGTGAGCCCAAACCATGAACCCTAGGAAACCAATTAATACTGTGGCAAATACCATCGATGAGTATCCGAATAACCGTTTTCTTGAAAAAGTAGAGAAAATTTCCGAGAAAATCCCAAATGCCGGAAGTATTAAAATATATACCTCAGGGTGTCCAAATATCCAGAATAAATGTTCCCAAATTACGGTGTTACCTCCATTAGCAACAACAAAGAAATTCGAACCAAACATGCGGTCAAACATCATTAAAGTAAGACCAACTGTTAACGGAGGGAAAGCGAATAAAATTAATGCCGATGCAACAAACGTTGTCCAAGAAAATAGCGGCATTCTCATGTATGTCATTCCTGGAGCACGCATGTTTATAATAGTAACCAGGAAGTTAATCCCACCTATTAAAGTCCCTAAACCTGAAATTTGCAAACCGAGTACATAAAAGTCAACTCCATGTCCTTTGGAGTGAATTGCAAGTGAGGCGTAGGAAGTCCAGCCAGCATCTGGCGCACCGCCCAAAAACCAGGAAAGGTTTAAGAACACGCCACCAAAGAAGAATAACCAAAATCCAAGTGCATTAACGAATGGAAACGCCACATCACGGGCACCAATTTGCAAAGGCATTACCGCATTCATAAAGCCCAATAAAATCGGCATAGCCGCAAGGAATATCATCGTCGTTCCGTGCATGGTAATAATTTCATTAAAAGTACCTGCACTTACAAAATCATTATTCGGCACCGCAAGCTGCATCCTGATTAAAACAGCCTCGATACCTCCCACTATGAAGAAAAATCCACCTGCTAAGAGATATAGGATCGCGATCTTTTTATGGTCGACAGTTGTTAAAAAGTCCCATATAGTCGCACCAAACCCCTTTTTTTGAGTCAAGGTACTCACAATTTTACCTCCCTTTCAACCATTACCCCAATTATTCCTGAACTTTTAGGCCCATTAGGTATTCCGCAAGGGCTTCTAGCTGTTGTTCATCATATTTTGGATATTTATCAGTCATTAAGTTGCCTGGTTTATATTTTTCAGGATCACGAAGCCAATTTTTCAACTCTTCTTTATTATGATCCAAAATACCTGCTACACGAGATCTTTCACCAAAGTTTGTTAGGTTTGGTGCCATTCTTGCTGTGTCCGGCATTTGGTTTGACGGCGTTACAGCATGACAGCCGATACAGCTTTGATTAAAAAGCTCCTGTCCTTGGGCAGCCAAATCAGTTTTCGCTTTTTTCGGTTCTTTTACAGCCTGCATATCTTTTACCCATGCATCAAACTCAGCACGAGGCATGGCTTTTACTTTAAAGTCCATCAAAGCATGTGACGGTCCGCAAAGCTCAGCACATTTACCGTAAAAAAGATTCCCTGCTTCATTGGCTTTTTCTTCATCAAATACGAGCCAGAATTTATTCACGTTTTCAGTGTTCGTATCCAATTTCCCGCCTACTGCCGGAATCCAGAATGAGTGCTTCACATCCAAGGATTTTAAATCAAAATAAACCTTTTCGTTAGTTGGAACGACTAAATCTTGGCCTGTTACAATTTTCTGTTTTGGATATTCAAAATCCCACCAATATAAATGAGAGCGGACCTTAATAACCAGGGCATCTGATTTTTCCTTATCCATTTCTTTCACATCAGCAAGTTTAAAGGTAGCTGATACTGTTGGTACAGCAAGTAACAATAACAGCAAAATCGGAATAACTGTCCAGATGATTTCTAATTTATGACTTCCTTCCACCTGTTTTGGAATTCGGTCATCCTTTCTTCTAAACCTGAAAAAAACAATCACAAAAATAATAAAAACAACAAGGATAACTCCAACCATAATGTACGTACTTAACTTCATTAAATCGTACTGGATTTCAGCAGCTTCTCCGGCAGGCTGTAATGTGGAAAGGAACGGTTCGCCACAACCGGAAAGGACCAGCGCCAAAATCGCAAACAGCGAAATTAAACGCCATTTTGCAAACCTTTTCATGCTTAATCAAACCCCTCTTTCGTGTAAATTCTTAATTTAATGTTGGACCAAAGAAGTATGTAGAGTGAGGCAGTCATGCGCCTCGAAAGCAAAACTAAATTAATGTAACAACAACCATTGCCACAAAAATAATAGTTAAGTATTGAATAGAATAAACAAACATTAGTTTTGCCCACTTAATGTCATCTTTGATCTTATATCCATAAATCCCCAATGCCAGCCAACCGATATTTAACGCAGTTGCCAGGATTAGAAATGGGATTCCCAAATCGTGAAGAAAAAATGGTATTGGCAATAGTGCGGCCACCCAAAGCAAGATGCTCTTTTTGGTAGCTTTAAAGCCTTTGACTACTGGAAGCATTGGTATGCCGGCAGCCCTGTATTCATTTACCCTTCTCATCGCTAAAGCGTAGAAGTGCGGTGGCTGCCAGATAAACATGAGCGCAAATAGCAGCCAGGCAATGATATCTAGATTGGCATCAACAGCAGCCCAGCCAATCAGCGGCGGTACAGCACCGGAGAAACTGCCAATAATCGTGTTCGAGACTAATTGGCGCTTCGACCAAAGTGTATAAAGAACAACATAACTAAAAACTCCAAGCAGTCCAATAACTGTTGCAGTTACTGTAGTGAAGAATAAAAACAGTGTTCCCAGACCAATCAGGATAATTCCCAGTCCTAGAACTTTCAACGGGAGTATTTTTCCAGTGACGGTTGGTCTTGCTTTGGTCCGATCCATTAAATGATCAATATCTCGGTCGACATAATTATTAATCGCGCAAGAGCCGGCTATGATAAGCGACGAACCTGCCACTGTGAAAAAAATAACATCCAAATTATTTAAAAAGCTCTGTCCAGTGAAATGAAGTGCAAGCCATAAACCGGTAAAAGTGGTGATTAGGTTTGAATTTACGATCCCAATTTTAATAAGGGCCATAAAGTCATTCCATGCAGAGGGTTTTTCTGCAACTGAATCCAGGCTTGTCAGACCATTATCAATGGCAGCCTTTGAATTAGACATTCAATATTCTCCTCCCAATCTTGATAAGCCAATAATTCCCATATATATATATCAGATAAAACACATCATTTTAAACAACACTTTCTCTGTATATTAAATCACACTTTGCGAAGTTTTTGTGAATTTTTTTTGAATAATTTTTGACCAAATTGTGACAACGTGATTTTTATCATAACATGTCTCTATTTTATAATATCTTTTAAATAAAAATCACTATAAATTAAAATATTATTACAAAAAATTTCTATGTATTTATTCATTCTGTTTTAAAGCTTTATTGTATGATGGATCTAAATAATATATTTTTCTCTTGAGAAAAGATTCTTTCATATTTATTTACAGCAGGCTGTTATCGGAGTTATTACGTTTTCCACTATAATAATAGTGTTAATTGAATGTTATTCAAATGCCTCAGCCCATTTTTAAATATCCTCAACATCTTAGTCCGAAATTCTGTTCTTTTTCGCCAGAATTCGTTATGATGGATTAGGTACTTTTTATCGGTCTACTTTTTTTATCCATTATACTGTCAAGAATTTTTTTTGACAAATTATTGAACTTTTAAGAGGTGGGTTTCTTGCAACGTTCTTTGAAGTGGCTGGCAGTCGCCACTACCATCGGAATGATTTTAATTTTACTAGGTGGAGCATTGGTTACAAAAACCGGCTCTGGAATGGGCTGCGGGAGATCATGGCCGTTATGCAACGGAAAGTTCCTCCCCACTGAAATCACCCCAGAATTAGTTATTGAATTTGCCCACAGGCTAGTCTCAGGTGTTGTAGGGATTCTGGTGTTAGTTTTGTCCATTTGGTCATGGAAGGCGATTGGACATATAAGAGAGACTAAATTTCTTTCATTTTTGTCTTTTTTCTTTTTAGTTTTACAGGGACTCATTGGGGCAGCAGCCGTTCTCTGGGGACAATCTTCTTTTGTTCTGGCCCTGCATTTTGGGATTTCACTTATATCTTTTGCTGCTGTTTTCTTATTGACATTGCTTATATTTGAGATTGATAAGAAGTTTGAAGCAGAAAAAGTTTATATCGACAAACGAATGGGTTTTCATATTATCGCGGTAACCGCCTATAGTTATCTTGTCATCTATACCGGTGCATTGGTCCGCCATACAAAATCAAGTCTTATTTGCCGAGATTGGCCGTTTTGTTTAAACGATGCCCCAGCACTTCCCAGCAATCTATATGAATGGGTTCAAATGGGACACCGAGCCGCCGCTGGTCTGATATTCCTTTGGATTGGATATATAACCATCCTAGCCATTCGCCATTACAAAACCCAAAAGGTACTATATTGGGGTTGGATTATCTCATTTATTCTAGTAAGTCTCCAGGTAATCGCAGGAGCTTTTATCATTTTCACTAGGCTAAACCTTTATGTCGCCTTGCTTCATGCCTTCTTTATTACCTGCCTGTTTGGTGTTTTAAGCTATTTTATTCTCTTGTATTCAAGGTCCAAGAAGAACCATAATAACAAAAGAGTCTGACTTAATAAAGTCAGACTCAGGCTGTCGAGAAACTTTCGACAGCCTATTATTTTATTTACTCACCTTTACAATTCACCGCGTTAATTAAATATAATAATATTAATAAATAAAATATTCGATATGTCTGTTGATTTGCGCTCCAGGCACTTCGCTTTCCGCGGGCGTGCCTGGGAGCCTCCTCGGCGCAAGCGCCTGCGGGGTCTCCCACTGCCCCGTACTCCCGCAGGAGTCTTCGTGCCTTCCGCGCAAATCATCAGGTGGTTATTAATAAGTTAAGAAACTCAACCAATAATTATTAAAAATAAGTGGTAAATTCAATGTTTAAGCCTAAAGAGTCCAGCCAAAATGTGTTTGAATTTGTGTCTATTGATGAATTAGTGTTCCGGATGATCACCCTCTTCGTTTAATTGATAAATATGTAGACTTCTGCCGGTTGCGGGGAATAAAAAAAGCAAGTGAGCAGGCTCTTCTAACCGCATCTTGCCAGAACATGAAAAAAATTGCCGAGAAATATACCCTTTCTCGACAATCTGAGGCTGACTTAATAAAGTCAGCCTTTTTTATTGGTGTTAGCCTTTTATCAGTTCGAGCATTAAGTCACCAGTCTGGATGGCTTCACCGCTTTTAACGTAAATCTCCTTCACAACGCCGGAGAATGGAGCCTGGACGGTCGTTTCCATTTTCATTGCCTCGGTAATCATTAAATGATCGCCTCGTTCAACCCGCTCCCCTTTTTCAACCAATGCCTTTATGACAGTGCCTGGCATGGACGCAGAAATGTGACTTTCATTTTTCGGATCGCCTTTAAGTCTTGATACTACTGTTGCTTTAATGCTTTCATCCTTCACGACTACTTCACGCGGCTGGCCATTTAACTCAAAATATACTACTCTGGTTCCGTCCGCATGCGGCTGACCAATGGAAACGAGCTTTACAATCAAAGTTTTCCCCGTTTCAATTTCAACCTCAATTTCTTCTCCCAAACGCATACCATACAGGAAGGTTGGCGTATCAAGAACAGAAATATTGCCATAAGCTTCGGCTGTTTTCAAATAGTCCAAGAAAACTTTTGGATACAAAGCATAAGAAATAATTTCAAATGTGGTTACTTGTCTGCCAAGTTCATCAAATAGTTCTTGCTTAAGCTTTTCAAAATCAATCGATTCAAGTAATTCACCCGGACGGACTTCAAGCGGTTTTTTCCCTTTTAATATTACCTTTTGCAGTTCCTCAGGGAATCCGCCGTGCGGCTGGCCCAGATATCCCTCAAACAATTCAACGACAGAATCTGGGAAGTCGAGCGAAGCACCTCTTACTAATACCTCTTCCTCGGTTAACTCATTTTGAACCATGAACAGAGCCATATCGCCGACTACTTTTGAGGATGGTGTCACTTTGACTATATCTCCGAACATTTGATTTACTCTGGAATACATTTCCTTGACTTCTTCCCAGCGTTCGCCCAAACCGACAGCTTTCGCCTGCTGCTGTAAATTGCTGTATTGTCCTCCTGGCATTTCATGCTGATATATCTCGGAATGCGGTGACATCATGCCGGACTCAAAGTCTTGATAATATTTCCGGACATCCTCCCAGTAATGCGACAGCTTTTCAAGGGCATTAATATTTATTGCCGGTTTACGTTCCGTCCCTTCGAGAGCGTAATACAATGAATTGGCACTTGGCTGAGAGGTTAAGCCTGCCATCGTACTTAACGCGGTGTCGACGATATCCACTCCACCATCAATGGCCCTGGCATAGGTGAAAATTCCATTTCCGCTCGTGTCATGAGTATGAAGGTGGATCGGGATATTAACAGTTGCTTTTAATTCGGAAATCAGGCGGTAGGCGGCTTCCGGTTTTAATAACCCGGCCATATCCTTGATTCCAAGAATGTGTGCTCCCTGCTGTTCAAGCTCTTTGGCTAGATTTTTATAATAGTCAAGATTGTATTTCGTTCTTGTCGGGTCTAAAATATCTCCGGTATAGCAAATGGCAGCCTCAGCTATCTTCCCGGTGTCCCTAACTGATTGAATGGCAACCTCCATCCCTTTTACCCAGTTCAAACTGTCGAATATCCGAAATACATCGATTCCTGCAGAAGCTGACTGGGCAACAAATTCTTGAATTAAATTATCCGGATAGTTTTTATAGCCAACCGCATTTGCGCCGCGGATTAACATTTGGAACATAACATTTGGAATCTTCTCTCTTAATTTCAAGAGTCTGTCCCATGGATCCTCTTTTAAAAAGCGGTAGGCAACATCAAAGGTAGCCCCGCCCCACATCTCGAATGAAAACAGATTAGGCAAAAGCTTTGCGGTTGGTTCAGCAATATGGGCGATGTCGGTTGTCCGCATTCTTGTGGCTAGGAGGGATTGATGCGCATCCCTGAATGTGGTGTCCGTTAATAACACTTGCTTTTGGTTTTTAACCCACTCAACCAGACCTTCGGCGCCGTGTTGGTCCAAAATTTGTTTGGTTCCCTGCTTAGTGGATAGGTCAAATGGGACAGCCGGGATTCTCGGCTTGGCAAATACAGGCCGTTTCTTTTTTTCAATTCCAGGAAAACCGTTTACGGTTACAGTCCCGATATAGGAGAGCATTTTTGTTCCACGGTCTTTACGTACCGGGAACAGGAACAACTCCGGAGTATTATCAATAAAGGAAGTGTCATATTCCCCATTTAGAAACTTTGGATGCTTAACGACATTTTCCAAAAACGGAATATTGGTTTTTATCCCCCTAATTCTAAATTCCTGCAAGTTTCTGACCATTTTGGCTGCAGCTTGCTCGAAGGATAACGCCCAGGTCGATAGCTTGACAAGGAGGGAATCATAATATGGAGTAATGACAGCTCCTTGGAACCCATTCCCCGCATCCAGCCGGACTCCAAACCCACCGCCTGAGCGATAAGCCATGATTTTCCCTGTATCGGGCATAAAATTATTTAGCGGATCTTCTGTTGTAACACGTGACTGAATGGCAAAACCATTAAGCTTAATCTGCTCTTGTACCGGAATGCCGATAATCGGTCCATGCAATTCATGACCCTCGGACACAAGAATTTGTGTCTGTACGATATCAATCCCCGTTACCATTTCGGTAACCGTATGTTCAACCTGTACTCTAGGGTTCACTTCAATAAAATAAAATTCATCTTTTGAGACAAGAAATTCCACTGTACCGGCATTTAGGTAGTCGACATTTTTCATCAATTTTACGGCCGCAGCACAAATTTCTTCCCTTAATCCTTCAGATAACGATACGCTTGGGGCAATCTCGACAACTTTTTGATGGCGGCGCTGCACGGAACAGTCACGATCATAAAGATGGACAATATTGCCGCTCTTATCGCCGATAATTTGCACCTCAATATGCTTTGGATTTTCAATTAATTTTTCAAGGTATACCTCATCACTGCCGAACGCAGCTTTGGCTTCGGACTTTGCCCGCTCAAATGCTTCCTTGACTTCCTCCTGGCTTCTAACTATTCTCATCCCTCGGCCGCCGCCGCCGAGCGCCGCTTTAATGATGATTGGATAACCATGGGTTTCGGCAAAGCCAATAACCTCATGAAGTCCATTTACAGGCCCGTCTGACCCGGGAATAACCGGTATTCCAGCAAGTTCGGCTTGCCGCCTAGCCTTTACCTTGTCCCCGAACATATCCAAGTGATTGGAGGTTGGGCCGATAAAAATAATCCCTTCCTGTTCGCAGCGTCTGGCAAAATGGATATTTTCAGATAAAAATCCATAGCCGGGATGAATGGCTTCAGCACCGCTTTTTTTGGCAATCTCAATAATGCCGTCGATGTCTAAATAGGCATCGATTGGTTTTTTTCCTTCACCGACCAAATAGGCTTCATCTGCCTTATAGCGATGATAGGAGCCGGAATCCTCTTTAGAATAAATTGCAACAGTCCGAATATTCAGTTCAGTACAGGCGCGAAAAACCCTGATGGCGATTTCTCCCCTGTTTGCGACCAATATCTTATTTATTTGTTTTGCCAACTACTAGCACCTCTGTTTCTATTTATTTTTAAAAACGCGGGAGGCGCAAAAGCCCCCGCGTTTGATTAAATATAAAATACCTTTCCATCTTTTGTTACAGGCTTTTTGTCAGTTACGGCTTGTACGGGTTTAAATTTTTTTTCATATTTTACAAACATCGATACATTAACCAGAATCCCGGAAGCGGCAGCCAGCATCAATAGAGATGAACCGCCATAACTGATAAAAGGGAGCGGAACTCCGGTAAGAGGAATCACTCCGGATACACCAGCGAGATTAATAAAAGATTGAATTCCTATCATGCTTGATATACCAATAGCCAGCAGGCTGCCGAAGGGGTCCTTGCATTGTAGGCCAATATAAATTCCTCGCAAAACAATATAAGCAAGCAATAGAATAACAAACCCCACTCCCCAGATTCCCAGCTCCTCGGCGATTACAGCCATAATAAAGTCCGTATGGGCTTCAGGCAGGTAACCAAGCTTTTGAATGCTCTTACCCAATCCTAACCCATTTATCCCACCTGAACCGATGGCAATATAGGAATTCGCCAAGTGATAGCCAGCTTTCTGTACATATTCCTCGGCAAACGGGTTTTCCAACACTTGGAATCGCGCAAGCCGTTTTTCAGAAAATATATAGCCCTTTGCGGCAAAAACAAGGGGAACCAATACAATAAGAGCCATAAGCAAAAGCTTCCCGATTGTTTTAAAACTCATCCCCGAACAGAAAATGACCATACATGCAATAAAACCAATAATACTAGCGGTTCCATAGTCCGGCTGCAGGATAATTAAAAAGCAGACAATAAATAAAAATATTATGGGTGGCATGACACCTTTATTAAAATGATTAATATAAGACTGCTTTTTGGCATAAATGGCAGCTAAATAAATGATAACAGCCAATTTAACAAATTCCGAAGGCTGAAATTTAAATGAACCAATCAAATACCAGCTTCGTGCCCCGTTGGTGACATCACCAAACCAGAATAATCCCAATAGCAATACAAGAGATGTCAGAACAATCAATACCATAACCTTAGTAAATTTCATTATTTTGTAGGGAACAATCGCTGCAATCACAAAAACTACTGAAAATAATAACAGCCATATCTTTTGTTTTTGGTAAAAGTAGTCACTTGGATAATGGTACTTTTGAACAGTCCAAGCAATGCTCGAGCTGTAGATCATTACCAAACCAAAAATACATAATAGGATTATGGCTATAATCAGTGAATAATCATACGATTTTAATATTTTTCTACCCATGAAAGACGTCCTCATTTTTAATAATTGATTTTATACCATTCTATTATAATAGAAAAAATAGACTGTGACTTGAGGAAATGTTATTTTGTTTCAAGACTTCTGTGAGGAATATTCTGAAAAGATCGGCAAAAAAATATTGGGTTTATTCTATAATAAAAAACTCAAACAATCAATAGCCATTGTTTGAGTTTTAGCTGTTTATTTTCTTAATGATGCGTCATGCAGTGCCGATAATTCTCTTTCCAATGTATCTAAAATCGCTTTTCCATCCTTACTATCAATTAAGCCTAAACGAACAGCAAAGTCTATCTCTCTGGATAAGCCAAACATTTGTGTATCCAACACCTCTTCATAAAGAGGACATTGAGGCATCGTGAGATTGTCCATTTGCACTTTAATAAGCTTTAAGATTTTTTCAGCGTCAGCCTGCAATAAGGCAAAGGCTTTTTCTTGGTGATTCACGATCATTTCAGACGCCAACATTGATCCCCCCAGTTCAGAGCGATTATACAACTTATCTATAAATTTTACCGCCAAAACAGGAAAATTGCAAGAACTATGAGGTTTATTACAGTCAGCGGCCAAGTTTATGACATTTTCGCCAAAAAAAGCTATACTAAATGGTGTGCAGATTAGGAGGAATAGACATGGAAAATATCATGAAACTTTCAGGTAAAGTAAAATACCCATTGACACTCGACCCAAGCGTTTGGATATTCGATGACCGCAGAATTGATTTGACAACCTACTTTTCAACAAATAAGCAGGCGACAAATGCAGATGAGGAGTATACAAAAGCTGTTTCGAAGCATTGGGACCGAGAAATAATGGAGGGCGCCGTGTTCCCGCCAACATTAAAAACAGAGCGGATTTATGAAAAACAAAAAATGATGACCGGTACCTTCGGCATTCCTTTTAAGCCCTTTTTGAAAAATTCCGAGCCTGACAGTGATGCCTCAATCCTCATGATCCATACAAACGACAATGATTATGAGGTTTCCCTCAGCGAAGCATCAGAGCTAATTTTCGCATTTTCCGATCAAGGTAAACAGCTCACTGCTGATGGACCTGTTCACGTTTATTTTGGAGACGGTTCCAACCGTGAAAACCCAATTAAAAATGTTAAAGGATTTACTGTCAAATAAAAACTTTGCAAGCAAAAACGGGCTCGAAGCCCGTTTTTTTGTGGTATCGGAGCTAAAGTAAATCGGCAGCAAGCCTTGCCAAGCCGGATCTTTCACCCTTCAACAGTTTGACATGTCCTGAAATAACTTGATTTTTAAATTTTTCCACCACATAAGTCAAGCCGTTATTGTAGGCGTCGAGATAGGGGTGATCAATTTGCTCCGGGTCGCCCATCAAAACAATTTTGCTATCCTCACCTACCCTGGTTATAATCGTTTTCACCTCATGCTTTGTCAGATTCTGGGCCTCGTCTATTATAATAAATTGCTTTGGCAGACTTCTGCCGCGAATGTAGGTCAATGCCTCAACCTCAATCGATCCCATACCTGCTAAAATGGCATCAAGTTCTCCAGGTTTTTTTGTATTAAATAAATATTCGAGATTATCATAAATGGGCTGCATCCATGGCCTTAGCTTCTCTTGCTTTTCCCCCGGCAAAAATCCTAAATCTTTTCCCACCGGAACAATAGGTCTCGCCACCAATAGCTTTTTATATTCATGGAAATCTTCTGTCTGCAGCAATCCCGCTGCAAGTGCCAGTAATGTCTTTCCTGTTCCTGCTTTGCCGATTAAGGTGACAAGCGGAATATCCTTTCGCAGCAATAATTCAATCGCCATCGTCTGCTGGACATTACGCGGATGAATTCCCCATACGTGCTCTTGATTTATTGCCAGTTTTGTCACTTTTGTGCCTGTTTTATTAACAATGCCAACTGCCGATGCCGAGCTGCCAAGCACATCCTTTATAATCAGAAATTGATTAGGATAAAAGCGGTGATTAGGTATTTCTGTAAGAAAAAGCTCTCCTTTTTCATAAAAGCGGCTTACCAGGTCAATTGGCACAAACACTTCCTGAAACCCAGTATAAATTGAATCTATTTCTACCACGCGATCATTTAGAAAATCTTCTGCATCTAGGCCGATAGCATCAGCTTTGACTCTGACCAGGGCATCCTTGCTTACGAGAATAACCGGTTTCCCGTTTTCTTTTGTCTGTTCTTCTAAAAAAAGATTTTTAGCCACCGCCAAAATGCGGTTATCATTTGTTTTTTCAACAAAAATATCCTGCAGTTCATGAAATGACCGGTGATTTAATTCAATTCTGATTGTCCCTCCGTTTTCGAGTGGTATTCTCTCATGAAGCTTCCCTGAAGCTCTCAGACCATCAATTAATCTAGATACATGCCTGGCGTTCCGGCCAATTTCATCCATGTATCGTTTCTTTGAGTCCACTTCTTCGAGAACGACAGCAGGAATTACTACTTCATTATCTTGAAAGGAGAAAATGGAATACGGGTCTTGTAATAAAACGTTTGTATCTAACACGTATATTTTACTCAAAGCGACGCCTCCTGCATTACTTGGTGTAGGGTTGTTCAGGTTACTAAACAAGCCAATAGGCACTTTGGTAAAATATATGTTTACTGGAATAAAGATAGAAGGTATTCCGCACAATAAATGTTAATACGGAAACTCATTATCATAACAAATTGCTCCTTTATTTCGGCAATTGATTATGCTTTTATGGAGGGTTTTTATGAAAAGGATTTTCATGATTGCAGGAATTTGCCTGGCACTCACAGGATGCAATACCGATAAAAATAATAGTGCCGATCAGGCTAATCAATCTTTAGTAAAAGTAAAAAACAGCTATATTGACAATGTTGACCGCAAATCCGGCCAGGAAATTTCCAAACATCTCGTTGACCTTGCCACAAGTGTCCCAAACGTCAATGACGCAACCGCTGTCGTCCTGGGGAAATATGCAATTGTTGGTATTGATGTTAATGCCAAGATTGACCGGTCCCAAGTGGGGACAATAAAATATACTGTTGCCGAAAGCTTAAAAAAGGATCCCCACGGAGCCAGTGCGGTAGTTGTAGCCGACGCGGATATAAACCAGCGCCTAAAGGACATTAATGCAAATATTCAAAATGGGAGACCATTAAGCGGGATCATGGAGGAATTGGCGGAAATATCAGGACGCTTAATGCCGCAAGTCCCTGGAGACATCATTACCCCTAATCCGAAAAATGCTACAGAAAAACCGGATAAAAAACTGCCGGCAGATGAAGAAAAGGAATTAAAAAAAGAACAGGAAGACCAATCCAATCACCATAAGTAACCCAATAGCAATGGCTAGAAAAAAAGCTTAGTGTCAATACACTAAGCTTTTCTCATAGCATCCATAACCTGCCTGTCCAATTTTTCGGCAGCATTTTTATCATAGGTTTTGTCATATTCCACTTCAGTAACAATTTTGGAGCCATAAAACATGACATCCCTTACCTCTTTAATATTGACTTCTACTAACCCAAGCTTTAATGGTACATCCTGCAATCTTTCCTGTTTTTGCCGAGCGGTTCCTGAAATCGAATATGTTGATTCATTGGCGATGATATTAATTACAACCTGTTTGTTATTTTTGATATTTTCAAGGATCCTTGACCTGTTATCAACAGCTATATAAATTGTTTCCTCATCCTTGGCTAACACCCAGGAAATCGCGCTGACATTCGGACCTCCTGTTTCAAAATCAATCGTCGCCAAAGTTACAAACCTTTCCTTTTGCAGTTCATCGTATAATGGCTTTAACAACCTTGGTTCCACTTGATTAGCCATGTTTACAACCCCTTTGCTTTCCTATGTACTTCTGTAAAACAGATATTCTCATATTACTACTATCCCATTTATTCATCAACTTAAACAACCCGTTATATTCTTCAACCCGGCTGCGTGGTATAGTATAATAACAAATATAGTAACAGACAATTTAAAGAGGTGCCCAAATGAGAGTAAAATGCGTATTATGCGATAAAATAGAAACAATAGAGGATGAGTCTCCGGTTGCAAAGCGCCTTCGTAACCGCCCGATTCATACTTATATGTGCCAACACTGCGACGAACGGATCAAGGAAAAAACGAATCTCCGCTTGGAATCCGGCAATTTCCGCCTCTATCGCCCGAAAACGAATGGCGACGATTGGTAAAAACCCTGGACATTATAGCATAAAAAAGAAAGAGGCTGTCGAGAAACTTTCGACAGCCTTTATTATATATAACCACTTTAACAATTCACCGCGTTAATTTGTTATGATGATATTAATCAAAAACTATTCGATATGTCTGTTGATTTGCGCTCCAGGCACTTCGCTTTCCGCGGGCGTGCCTGGGAGCCTCCTGATATGAACGAAACTGTCAAGGCCCCAACTCCACCCCTAGGTTTCGATCCATTTTTG
>NZ_JAMBOX010000026.1 GCF_023715785.1 Neobacillus niacini | reverse complement strand
ATATGGAGTCCTCCTTGGTTATCAAATTAGGGGTCAATTCTGCAGATTTGACACCCCGCATCATACCAAGAGGGCTTTTTTTGTTCAAGTCCCCGAAAATCCTTCTAACAGGAATGCTCCCTTTTTACCTTTCTGCACACATAACGATGGAAGGTGGTGGTTTGTGACCAAAACACAATAAAAAAGGTGAAAATACAGCAAAGGGTGTCAGGCACCATGTGAAATTTTCACAAGGTGCCTGACACCCTTACTCTAATCCAATTTATACAGCCTGCTCTTTAGGTAGTTTCTTCTTTGGTTGATGTAGTTTGTGATGATTTTGAGTTCTTGGTCGAATTGGTCGATGGTTTGGTTTTTGTAGGGGTCCTTCATGATAAAGGGGCGGATGGCTTGGAGCAGTGCTTCGGCCCGCGGTGTTATATATTCTACGGTAAATTGCTGGTTCATGATGTCAACCAACAGCTTTTGGTACTGCTTGCGAAACACGTCTACGTCGAGAATTCTTGCCGTTAAGGTATTGAACCCTGTTATGGGCACATAATCAGCCACCATCATTTTCCCGTTCACGTCCCTGCCCCAGGTGGCATCATAATCCCACGGAATCATTTCGAATAGTCCGCTGTGCCCATTCCGGTATAACGCATAATTATGAACAAAGCCATCGTAATTCGAGGTGAAAATGATCCCGGCCATCCAGCGCAAGTATTTCTCCACGTCTATATATTTAGGGATATCCCGTCCAAATTCTTGTCTAGGAATCGTATTTATGTTATAAATCAGTCTCTCCAGGTAAACATCATCAGAGGCTGCACCAAACTTTTTTTCATAGCCCTGTTTCAATGATTTTTTCGTTCCCTTATCGAGGTCGCTCATCAGGGAAAAATTCGCATCGCCATCGATTGCATAATAAATGCTGCCTTTCGGGAGTCCTCTTCTGGTTAAGAACCCCTCATCGACTGACTCGATTTCCAAATATACTCCTTCCACTCCACCATTCAATGTCAAAAAGACGTGGCGCGATTTTGGCGCCAATGAGCCAATGTCAGCAAAAAAATCAAAGGAAAGCTTATTGCGGATCATCGATGGATCTTTAAACTCGGCATTTAAATGAATCTCTCGTGACCCGCGATATGTTTTTGGTTTATAAAAATAAAACTGATATGACTTTTTGGGAAACTTGCGGATATGGGACCCACGGTAGGCGAGGTCCACCTCCAGTTTTTTCCCATCAATCGTTAACTTGGCCGGCAGCGGTTCATCAATCCAGATATCCCGCCTTAATTCCTTGAGGTCGATAGGATTAATGAAGACCTTATAATGCGGTAGTTTGACATTGTCCATCTTTAACACCTCCCTCCCCTTATTTTTATGTTGAAAAAGGGGCAACGTCACGTTTTCCATGCATTTTTTCACCTCTTAGGCTTTTGTCCGATACAAAAGCAGGAAGATATACGTAAATTGGTAAAAGAGGAGTGGGTTTCTAACCGAATGAAACATGACGCTTCGTACTCCCTTTTCTATTTTAAAAGGAGGTGCAAAAATGGCAGAGAGAGAATTTTCACCCGAAGATATTCAACGTGGTGCAGATGAAGCAAGACTCAGTGGGTTCGGCGATTTTATGTTCATGGACCCCGGAAGGCATCGCGGCACATCAAGGCAGCGCCGGACTTCAAGTTCCATGACAACAAGGCGCCGAACTTCCAGCAGCCACCGCCACACTTCAAGAAAAAGAACATCCCGTCATCACCTTAGCGGTTTAAGCTGCAGCCCTTGGCGGAATACGGCCAACGGCAGACATCAGGCTAAAGGCTGTTGGAAGGGCGGGAATATGTGGGTATATAGAAAACGGAAAAGAAGATGCTAATGTGTTTGGGAAAGGAGAATGAGCCCTTTCCCATTTTTTACTTTTTCACAAAAAACAAAGTGCCCGTTTAAGCTTGACGGGCACTTCATCTTTTAATGGTTTTCGTGTTCGAATTCATCCTCTAATCTTCTAATCTCCTCCAGCGATTTTTCAAGGGCAGCCTGCGGGCCTTTGAAGTGTTTCTTGTAATAGGCAAGGTCCATGATTATCAAAATAATAAACATTCCGGCAAGGGCATAGGCCGCCATTTGGTTTGGCGGAATAATCATCATGATGGAGATGAAAATGATCCAAATAATGCTGAGGACATTGATTGGTTTGCTCCATTTCCCAAGGCTCCACGGACCATAATGCTTAGGCTTAAAGATTCCCTTGGCCTCGGCCTCCAGTTTCAAGTAAATCGGAATGCCATAGGCGATATATAGCCCAACCACACTAATCGCAGTTAAGAAGGCAATGGTGGAATAGCCGGCATCAGGATTAAGCAACTTCGTTACGTAATCAATCAGGGCCAATATGAACGACAGCACAACCGACAGCCAAATCGCTTTTGCTGGTGTCCGGTATTTGCGGCTGATTTCGGCCCAATGGCGGCTTAACGGCATGCCGTTATCCCTTGAAAAAGCATACATCATCCTTGAAAAAGAGGTAATCGACGACAGGCCGCAGAAGAACATGGCAAAGGTAACCAGCCATAACACAATCGACCCGAAGGTGCCGCCCAATGCTTGACTGATGACAAAGATAAAGGCATTATCCGAGTTAACTGCACCGGCCGCATCCGTGATCGATAGCGTGACAAAGGAGAGCATAATGAACCCAAAAACAAACGAAAAGGCAACTGAATTAAAAATCCCCCATGGTGCGCGAACGCGTGGGTGAACCGTTTCTTCAATTGTATGGGCAGAAGCATCATAGCCCGTGAAGGTCCACTGGGCCTGCAATAATCCAATCAGGAAGGCAAGAATATAGGGCTTGTCGGAAAAAGTCTGCCCAACCTGGAATAAATACTCGATTGGCTGCAGGCCGTTTTTTGTAAAAAAGGCCAAGCTGACCACCAGGATGGCAACAACCACCATATGATACCAGGCGGAGAAATCATTTAATCTGGCAACGATTTTAATACCCACGTGATTGAGGATTCCGTGCAATAGGAGAATGACGCCAAAAACGACTAGAGTAGTGGTTTCAGTAGAGGTATAACCAAAAACGGCTGCTAGGAGCGGATCAGCGAATAAGGCGCAAGAGTAATCAATTCCGGCAACAATACCAATTTGTCCAATTAAATTAATCCAGGCTGTATACCAGCCAATCCGGATGCCCTTAAGGGTCGCAGCCCAGTGGTATAGGGCCCCTGCGGTTGGAATCGCCGATGCGAGTTCGGCAAGCGAGGCGGCTACTAGCATGACGAAAAAGGCGACGATTGTCCAGCCAAACCCCATCATTCCCGGTCCGCCGTACGTTAACCCGTGCCCATAAAGGGAAACGGCACCGGTTAATATCGAAATAATCGAGAATGAAATCGCAAAGTTTGAAAAACCGCCCATGTCACGCAAGAGTTCTTGGGCATAGCCATACCTGTTCAGCTGTTTCCTATCTTCCAACATTTGTTGGTCTTTATTTTTCATTCGGTTTTCCCCTTCCTTCCTGGTTATTTGTCATTTTGGCCGACAAAAATTTCATGCTCTTCTTCTTTAAAGGCTCTTACATTCTTATTGGCATTGATGCCAATTGCCGTACCTGTCAACAGCGTGATAATCACTAAGGCAAAGCCGATCACAACCTCCATCCGCGCCCCCTCCTTTCTTAGAATCACTCTTTTGACCAAGGCTGCTCACTATAATTCCAATTTGACACCACTCAGTTTTTGTTCCAGCATTTTTCGTAGCACTGTGCCGATATGGGCCCCTGCTTCGATTGGTGGTGTGCCTAGCGGGTGGATATTAGAAATCACATTGCGGTCAGACTCGACAATTCCCTTCCGCGGCCGATAGCACATGTAGGCACTCAGCGAACTGGCGGAAACAAGCCCAGGCCGTTCCCCGATCAGCAGCACGAGCACCTCCGGCTCGAGAATCTCGCCGATATGATCCATACACGCAACCCGGCCCCCCTTGACAAAAAAAGGCGTTCCCGGGGTGAGATTGTTGATTTTCAGTGAATCTAGCAAAGCCGGGTACACATCCTTCAAATTGGTTTCCACGGCACTAGCACTTAGCCCGTCGGAAACCACGATTTGCACCTGTGGCCGGTGCATGCATTTTTCTTTAATGGTTTGGACGGCAGCGTCTGTCAATACCCGGCCCTTGTCGGGACGCTTTAAATAAACCTCCTTGTTTTCATAGCACGTCTCCACAGTAAATAAATCAAATTCCTGCAGCGTTTTTTCCAAGACCTCACCGCCTACCGCATCAATTGCTGCCGCATGGTCAAACTGAAGTTTCAGCATCGTTTTGGTCAACGGGCGGGTCCCGGCTCGCCACACCCCAATCCGTGCCGGAGTCGATGATGTTAACTCGGAAGTCCCCTCTTGATAGACGGGTTTCGGTATTGAAGTCTGCCAGTCCTCTTCTGTAAAAAACAATCCTGTTGTCTCTGTAACAGGTTCTGGCGTAACCGTTTCCGGAGCCGCCGGAAATTGTTTTTGCAGCTGTTCCATTACTTTTTGGACAATAAATTCAATTTGTTTATCCTGCAACTCTGAGCCTGCCTCCCTTCTGTTTTAGATAAATAAGGTCGGGTCCCCCGCCCGCACTGTCAATTTGCCGTCTTCCATAATCCCCATTTTCTCCAGCCATTTCTCAAACAATGTCGCCGGTCTTAAGCCAAGGACACTTCTCACCGTTGCAATATCATGGAAGCTTGTCGATTGATAATTGAGCATACAGTCGTCAGCCATCGGCACGCCAATTAGGAAGTTGACCCCGGCAGAGCCAAGCAGAACGGCGAGGTTTTCCATATCATTTTGATCAGCTTTCATATGGTTCGTGTAGCAAACATCCACTCCCATCGGAATGCCCTGGAGCTTCCCCATGAAATGATCCTCGAGCCCCGCCCTGATGACCTGTTTGCTGTTGTAGAGGTACTCAGGACCAATAAAGCCGACAACCGTGTTGACAATAAACGGGTTATATTTTTTCGCAAGACCGTAGCATCTTGCCTCTAGCGTCACCTGGTCAATCCCATGGTGTGCATCGGATGACAGCTCCGACCCCTGTCCGGTTTCAAAATACCACAGGTTCGGACCGGTACCAGTTCCTTCTTTTTGAATCAGCTCATTTGCCTCGTCTAGCAGGGCAACGCTAATGCCAAAAGCATTATTTCCTGCCTCAGTCCCGGCTAGGCTTTGAAACAGCATATCCGACGGAGCACCATTTTTAATTGCCCGCATTTGCGTCGTAACATGGGCTAGAACACAATTCTGCGTCGGAATTTGAAAGCGGTCGATTTCCTCCCGTGTCATTTGCAGAATCTGTTTCACGCTCTCGGCAGTATCAATCACCGGATTGACACCAATGACCGCATCTCCAATCCCATAGCTCAACGCTTCATAAAGCGAAGCCCTAATTCCTTGAATGCTGTCGGTGGGATGATTGGGCTGGGCCCTACCGGCAAGCGTCCCTTTATGGCCGATTGGATAATTGCACTGGGTGACGACCTCAATTTTTGAAGCTGCCTGAATCAAATCGAGATTGGACATGATTTTTGCGGCCGCAGCGACCATCTCGCTTGTCAGCCCTTTGCGGATTCTCATGATTTCCTGGTTGGTTGTGTTTGTGTCAAGCAGGCTTTCACGCAGGTCACTGATAGTCCAATTTGCAATAGATTGATAGATTTTTTCATTGATGGATTCCTCAATGATCCGTGATACCTCATCCTCTTCAGGCGGGAGCACCGGGTTGTTGCGGATATCGCTCAAGGTTAACTGTGACAGGAGATGCCTGGCGGCGAGCCGTTCCTGGGCATCATTTGCCGAAATGCCCGCAAGCTGATCTCCGGAGCGCTCCTCATTTGCCTTTGCGAGGATTTCTTTTAATCCGGAAAACTGATAGGTTTTATGAAGCAGTGTAATTTGGGTTTTCACTTTTTTCACCTCCTGCCTATGAAAACGCCAATGTTTTAACCACTACAGGGACCATTGTGTCATGAAGCGGTTCGCCGATATCGATGTAATCACCATGGTCAATGACAATTTGATCAATACAGATAACATCAATCGCGGACACTGAATATAGACGCAATAGCTGTCCTAAGGCTTTTGCCATATCATTTTCACAAATGACAACAAGGACTGAAGCACTAGGAAAAAGCCGTGTGTAAAGAGTACCGAATATGCATGCCAGTTCCTTGAGCTGTTGATAAGGCATATAAGGCAGCCCGCCCAAACTGATGGCAAATGGCAAGCTATCATGATCCGCATAAAGCTCTTTTCCTTTCAAGAACTCTAATTCCAATTGTTTCTCTTGCCCTGATTGGGAAACTTGCACCTTCACTACCGGAATATTTCGCAATGGCAATTGATCTGGCTGGATGGATATCGTGGCCCCACTAATTTTTGTCGACTGCATTCCGGCCCCGATTACGGTCGCTCTTGTGGTTTGGGCAGCAGCAGCAACATGGAATGGGTAACGCTTTAACGCCTCCATCAGCTCTGAAGCAAGCAATGGGCCAATATCATTGTAAATAGCCACCTCTGGAAGTCTCGCTGGTGGAAGCTCATGTGTCAGTCTGCCGACACCTCCCGAAATCACCACCTCATGTATTTCCGGAAGGGTTTCACATGATGAACTATGGACCAAGCACTGGAGGGCGGCAATCGATGTTTTTCCTGCCAAACAGCCAAGCATATCGTGGCATAGCTGTTTGCTAACCTCTCTGAATTGTTCCAACGACAGGCTCATTCCATTTTTGAGGCTTATACCTTTATAATCAAGCCAGGGCCTTAACGATGGCGATACCGCCAGTATTTCACCCTCGGAACTTATTTCGACCAGCCTGCCGCCAACATGAAAGGTAATCGTTTCAAGCACCTTGCCCTGTTGAAAAAGCACAACGTTCGCCGTACCGCCGCCAATATCGACATTCGCCACGACACCCCTTTGCGTTTTCGAACGCTCGTACGCTCCCGAGCCCCGGCCAGCCAAGACACCCTCAAGGCTGGCCCCCGCAATAGCGACAACAAAATCTCCGGATCGCTCCGCCAAATAATGAAGAATCGCATCGGCATTCTTTTTAATCGCCGTTTCGCCTGTGATGATGACAGCACCAGATTTGATGTCAGGTAAAGATACACCCATTCTGTTGTATTCTCGTTGGAGCCAATTTATCAACGACTGAAGATGGATTTCATCTTCGCTTTTAAGCGGAGTAGAAATGATGTCACTCTCATACGTCACTTGCCGATCAATAATCTCGAAATGCGGCAGGGCAAAATGACTCGATACCCGCCCCAACGTCAATTCACTCATGATTAATTTCGTTGTGCTCGTGCCGATATCGATGCCGACACTCTTGATTACCTCCCTGGTCAATGTTCTTCACTCCTGGAAAAATAGAATCCTAGAGAAGCAGAAATTCTGCAAATCTTGTTAAAGGAACACATCTTCACTCATTAAAATTAATTCTGCAACCAGCCCTAGCGATATTCTGTTTTTCATGCTGTATTCCCTCATCTTACGGTAAGCGGCCTCCTCTGACAGCATCAGGGCGTTCATCAGTTTCCCTTTTGCTTTTTCAACCAGGCGGCGCTCCGTTAATTTTTGCTTTAGGGTCTGTAAATCTCTCGACAGACATTCAAATTGCTTTTTTTGGCTGAGCGCGATCTCAATTGCTGGGATTAAATCAGCCTCCGTCACAGGCTTGACAAGATAGGCGGTAACGCCGGATTCCTTAGCGTCTTCAATCAACTCGCGTTGACTATAGGCTGTCAGCAGCAGGATGGCAGCATTTGATTTTTGACGGATAATTTTGGCCGCTTTGATTCCGTTCAGTATCGGCATTTTTACATCCATAATAATTAAATCCGGTTCCAGTGCCAGGCTGTGTTTGACAGCCTCCTCGCCATTCTTGCATTCCTTGATAACTTGATAGCCTTCTTCTCCAAGCATTTCACGGATGTCCATCCGGGTAATCGGGTCATCGTCGACAATCATGATTCTAAAGGTCACCCTGATCACCCTCCCCGTCAGGTATGGGAAATAATAGCTTAATGGTGGTTCCTTTACCGGTATTGGCGAAACGGATGCTGCCATTTAAATCTTCCTGAACAAGCGTGCGGCAAATTTCCAAGCCGAGGTTGCCGCCGTTTACGCAATCCGGACTAAAGCCGACGCCATTGTCGGAAACAGTAATCTGCATCACGTTTCCAAATTTCTTAAGCAAAATGCGAATGAAGCCTTCTGAAACATGAAGAAAAGCATGGTTCATGGCGTTCTGGACTAACTCATTAATGACCAATGCAAGAGAACTGGCATTCCGAGAATTCAAAAATAGCGAATCTCCTTCTACCTCTACGGTGACTAAATGATCATTTAGCCGCATCGAAGTCACAATTCCTTTTGTCAAATATTCAAAGATTTCCTTGCAGTCGACTTCGTCTAAACCGTCCTGCGATAAAATCTCATGGATGATCGAAATGCTCATGATCCGGTTGATGCTCTCGCGAAAAACTTTTTCCACCTCATCGGAATTGGACCGTCTCATCTGCAGCCTTAACAAACTGGCAATCGTCTGGAGATTGTTTTTTACGCGATGATGAATTTCTTTAATGACCGCTGATTTAATCATGATCTCGCGTTCTTTTTCTTTCATTTCAGTCAGGTCCCTCATAAGCAGAATTCCCCCAACAATGTGCTTTCCGCGATGGATGCCGACAGCTTTTATTTTTATAAATAGATTCCCACTTTGAAAGTCCTCGGATAATACACCGCCGTGCTCTTTGATCTGGTCAATCGCAAAGCTGCCGGAGAAAAGGTTATTTACATTTGCTTCCAATACTTTGATAGTGTGGCCAAATTCAAGTAAAATTTGGTAGGCCAGGTCATTGGCAAAGGTAATGATTCCGTGGGCGTTAAAAATCAACAGCCCCTCATGGATAAGCGATGGAATTTTGCTTTCGGTCATTGCCTGCTGAAACAGTGTTTCTCCTAACTGCTCAGTGGTTTCCATCAACACTTCGACATGTTTTTCTTGCTCCACCATGTCAGTAATATCCCGTTCCATGATGAGGGCGGCAATCGTTTCGTTACGGCTGTTTTTAATCGGAGTTACATTTTGCTGGATATTCACATTTTCTTGAGAAACCCCCCTGGCCCCGATGACTGACTCCCCAGTCTGCAGGCAGTATAGCACCCCAGGCTCGTTCTCCTTCAGGGCAATTTCACCCGTTACCGGCAGCCGGTACAACGATACTCCATTTTGCGGATGTGCCTCAGCTACGACCATCGCCGCATCCATATCCGGCAATAAACAATCAATAAACACATCAGCCTGTGATACATCTGCCCAAAGCTGCAGCTGTCCAGAAACAGTCTCAATCAACCTTCTATCCTCCAAAGTCAACCCCGTTAACCCCATCACCATCTCAGTATTCAACTTCGCCCACCCCCGTGGTCAAGCTTTTTTACATACGTATTCGAGGAATTCGCCTAATATTCATTATCGGGATGGGCTGCCTATAGGAATAAACGCAGGACGATTATCTTAAGATAAATACGGCAAAATGACACTTCTTAGCTCTGTAATTCCTTCCCCAGTGAGGGAGGATACCCGGCAGATGGTGTGTTGCGGGAGGACTTGCCGCAGAAGTTTTTCTGCTAGCGCCAAATCGGCGGCAGGGTGGTCAATTTTAGTAATCACGCCAATTGGGATCAGCGGAAATCCTTGGGCAAAGTTCGGCGGCAGAGACTGCCGGTTTCTGGTTGCATCTTGAATCACCAATAGGACACGGGCTTCCAATGCTGTTGCAAGCAATGACCGATAAAAAATCGGGTTTTCACTGTATTCCCCGGGCGTATCGATAATCCAGTCCATATAATTAAGTGCTTGTGTTTTCACAGCAGGCGATGGGTCCTCCAGCAGCCTCTTCGTTAATGTGGATTTACCGGAACCGACGGGGCCAATCAGCAGCACTTTTCCTTTTTTCATGACCTGGTGATCTCTGCAGGTTCAAATTTCAGCTGCCTGCTGAGGAATTGATTGATCGCTTGAATCGCCATTTCCACATTGGAAACCGTCCCGCAAATCACCAGCGACCCGGTGAATCGGTCCAAATAGCCAATCTCAATATCAGCCGCTTTCGTTGCAATATCAGCGGCAATAATTGCCGTTTCCGTTGGCGTTAATGTCAATATTCCGATTGCCCCCGCCTGCCCGATGCCAAGCTTCGTATATAATGCCTCATCGGGATTGGCTATGATATGGGCCAATGTCAGCTGCTTGCCCGGTACATATTCTTGAATTACGCGCTGCTTCTTCTCCGTCACGTTTTTCACACCTTTAAAAAGCTATTCTTCGGCATCGTCCACTCCTACCTCAAGGGAATCGACAATCCCTACCACCACCGCATCAATCGGGGCGGACTTAGGAAAGATCGTCCGCGCCGGACTTCCCCGTGACACAATCACTCGCTCGCCACGTCCGGCCCCGATTCTGTCGGCGGCAATAATTGGCGCCCCGGCTGAATCTCCCCTCCAGGTGATCGGCTCAATAATTAACAGCTTCAGCTGGTTCATGCCTTCTTCCTTCTGCGTGGCCCAAATACTGCCGATGACCTTACCAAGTATCAACAGTCCTCCTCCTTGCCTAGAACCCTTATTTCAATCCCCTTTTCCCTAATGTACTCCTTTGCCAGCGGCGTAATAACGACCCCCTCCCTGACTAACAATCCCTTTGAGTTTAGGAGATTCCTTGCCAGCCAATCCGCCGTAACTACCTTTTCTTGAAAGATATATGGGTCTTCGTGCCCCTCGCCGCCTTCACCAATTAATAGATTCATGATTTCCTTATGAAGGCAGGCCTGTTTGGAAAAACAAATCCCCATATCAGCGATTTCACGCTTGTAAGACTCGAACTTTTTCCGATATGAAAGTGGCAGCTCTAACGTTCTAAGCGTTTGGCGGTCAGCACGTTTTAGCCCCGGAGAGTCCTCCCCAATAATGATGGGTTTTTGCAGCACCAGCGCCGAAAATATAATCTCAGCCTTCACCGATCCCTTTAAACCTTGACAGACCCTTGCGGCATTATCCAAATCAATCTCCGGAATCACAATGGCATCGTAATCCAGAGGCAACTCCAGCGGGGCCTTGGCGTATTCATCAGCAGCAATGATTTGTTTCGCACCAGTTGACTGAATTTGCTGGATCCCCAGCCATGCCGATGTCTCCCCATCCAGAAATAACAGATCGTGGTCAATTTTCTTGTTTGTTAGAATTAAAAGCTGGTCGCGGTATGGCTCATGTGCCGTGCTGTCACAAAAGATAAACAGGACCTTTTTTCGCGGGGATTCCACTTGCAATAATTCGCGGATAATCCGCTCGACTAACAGCTGCAGTTTCCCTTTATCCATCCGGCAACACCCCTAGATATGGCGAATAGAAGCGGCGATTTTTCCCGAGTACCACGACTCTGTCACCAGTTGATAAGCCGGCAGCGTTGGCTTCATCCTGGTCGACATGAAAATCCAAGATATATGAATCTTTAACCCTTACGATCACGTCTTGAAAAATCACCCTCCTTTCTTCTGAACCAAGCATCAATGAATCACCATGTTTGACATCAAACCTCTGCGCGTCCGCTCCCGACATATGAACATGATTTTTAGCTACGATTAATCCTTCCTGCAGTGTTACCGCCCCCTCAGGTCCCACCAATGTTATTCCTGGGGTTCCATCAATAGAGCCTGACAGCCGTACCTGAGGGTGAATCCCAAGCGTAAACCCATCGGTTCGGGAAATTTCCACCTGGGTTAGCCCGCGAAATGGCCCCAATATCCGGACATTGCGTATAACGCCCGATGGCCCTACGATCGTGACCGTTTCCCGGGCAGCAAATTGGCCGGGCTGCGACAGCGGCCTCAGTTCCGTTACCCCCTCTGTTTCACCGAAGAGGACATGAAAATGCTTTTCCGTCAAATGAACATGGCGATTGGAAACTCCGACAGGGATCGTTAATCTCAGGTGTGGTGCCGATTCTGAACTTCCAGGCTGTACAATCGAAATTTTCCGGTCCATTAAAAAATCTTTCGCCGAAGGGGTGAGCTTATCTCCTTCCTGAAGCAGGAACTCCTTTGATAGTTTTTGTTGTGCCATTATATTGCGCAGGAATTTTTCCGTAATCAGCGCCATCTAAGAAACTACCCTTCCAATTTCGGAAGAATCAGCTCGATGTCGGAATGCGGCCGGGGAATCACATGGACGGAAATCAGTTCCCCGACGTTAGACGCAGCGGCGGCCCCAGCATCCGTTGCCGCCTTCACCGCACCGACATCACCGCGGACCATTACCGTAACCAGCCCGCCGCCGACTTGGACCTTGCCGACCAGCCGGACATCAGCCGCTTTCACCATTGCATCGGCCGCCTCGACCGCACCCACTAAGCCCTTCGTTTCAATCATGCCTAATGCAGACGTTTCTCTTCCCATCCCCAAAACCTCCTAGATTACTTGTTTAGTTGACTAATGACTTTTAAGATGATTTTCGTAATTTCCGCTTCGTTGATTTCCAAATTTAGATTCGCTGACGCTTCCACTGTTTCCTCCGGCGTGCCACTGCTGATAGCCTTTCTTTCGTCCTCATTGGCCATTTCGCGGACCCCGAAGGCCACCCGCTTTATATTCAGCAAGTGCCTTGGCCCGATGTTGTCCGTTGTGATATTGTTGCCGTATGTCCCGCACCCCAATGTCATCGAGGGTAGGATCCCGGTTGTGGCACCGATTCCGCCAAAGGTCGTACCCGAATTCACGACAATTCGTCCCGCCGGTTTTTTCAAGGCAAACTCCCGAATCACCTCATCGTCCTGCGCATGGATTCCCACCGTGTGCCCGAGTCCACCTGCCTCCAGCAGTTTTAAACACAGGTCAGAGCCCTCGCGCCGATCCTTTACCGTATAAAGCGCTAATATCGGCGAAAGCTTTTCAATCGAAAAAGGGATATTTTTTCCGACTTCCACCTCTTCCCCCACAAGAATTCTTGTATTTTCCGAGATTGTTATTCCAGACAACTTCCCCAGCGTTTGCGGCGGTTTCCCGACAATCTCCACATTCAACGACCGATTATTCAAAATAACCTTGGCTACTCTTTCCTTTTCCTGTGCAGTTAACAGCTGCGCCCCATTTTTCTTTAATTCTTGTAAAAACAACCTTTTAACGCCCTCTTCCACCACCACCGCCTGCTCCGACGCGCATATGGTTCCATAATCAAACGATTTGCTTTGAACGATCTGTCTTGCAGCCTGGGCCACATCAGCACTTTTGTGAACAAAAACCGGGACATTTCCCGGTCCAACTCCATAGGCGGGCTTGCCGGAGCTATAAGCGGCCTTTACCATCCCCGGGCCCCCGGTCGCCAGGAGCATGTCTGTGAGTTTGTGAGTCATCAGTTCCTGCGTTGCGGCAAGTGTTGGATGCTCCAAGCACTGAATAATGTCATTAGGTGCGCCTGCAGCCACCGCAGCCTCCTGAACGACCCTGACTGCCTCAAGGCAGCAGTTTAATGCAGAGGGATGAGGGCTAAATACAATCGCGTTCCTTGCTTTAACAGCAATCAATGCTTTAAATATCACCGTTGACGTCGGATTGGTAGAGGGCAAGATTCCGGCAACCACTCCTACAGGTTCGGCGATTTCCCAAACCTTTCTGTCGACATCCTCTGCGATGACTCCGACCGTCTTTACGTCCTTTATGGCTTCATAAACCTGTCTTGCAGCGAATAGGTTTTTCGTGATTTTATCCTTTACATTTCCAAATCCTGTTTCTTCAACTGCCATACGTGCAAGCCTCTCCGCCTCACTTACAGCTGCATCACAGATGTTTTTTACAATCCGGTCAATATTCTCCTGTGAAAATTCTGCCAATGTTTTTTGTGCTGCCGAGGCGTTCCGCAGTTTATCGCGAACCTCCTGAATCGATAGCAAATCCTGATCAAGCTTCATATCCATCACCCGCAACCTTTACCATCGCTTCAATTAATTCTGCTTTCTTCAATTTGTAGAACTCCCTCCCTTTCACCGGGAAGTCTTTCATCCCTTTCGCCAGTTTTTGGAGCTCGGCCACAGTCAATTTTTGAAAAATATCCCGTTTATCCTGTTTTGGCACCCGAAAAAACTCCAAAAGGTTAAATACAGATTCTGCAGGCTTGGCAATCACTTTCGAGGAGCGATAACCTCCAAGCTGTTTAGCGATTCTCACCCCGCTGTCAACGGCAGCCTGCACACTTGCAACATCCCCAATCATGTAACCGGTTACAATCCCAGCATCAGCTTTTTCATACTTGACCACTTTGACATTAGCAGCCTTCACGGCCTCATCCAAGGCGGGAATTAATGAAGTCAATCCAATCGTTTCAATCATTCCGAGGGCATAGGTCTTCATCTATTTGCCTTCCCTTCTAAAACAAACTATGGGGAGAAAGCGCAATTTTTTTAATCGTTTCAGCAAAAGCTTCAGCTGCAGCCTTGCAGGACGATTGGCTTCCAGTTAACAAGCCGCCGCCAAAGTTGGTTTCTGTCGGCGGGCCGTAAAACACGCAAAGTCTTACATTTGCCGCCTTCAACGCCGCGTCCAAGCCGACCATGGCCTCCAGCGGCGGCGCAATCAGGTAGGCAAGCGGCTCCCCCGGATTGATTCCTGCCATTTTTGACAAAAACGTTCCAGTCCGTGAAACAGTGTGAGCATAGTAAGCATGCTCTCCTGCCTCATCGACCGCGTAGAATGCCGGCCCTTCGTTGATCATCCGGACCGCAACCTCAAGACCGCTTTTTACCTCGGATGGCGTCACTCCCCCTAAAATCCCCAAGAATTCCCCCGATAACGGACCCGAAGCGTGGGCCGCACCCGCATAAAACGACTTGGCATAGATCACTTCAACGGCGGCCATTTTTGTGGCCTCGTCAAGTGCTGTATAGCCAACATCATCACTCGTGCTTGTCACCAATGCGAGACTTTTAATATGGTCTGGTATGTGAAGGGAATCTCTTAAACCTTCGTCAACATTGGGAATGATTTGACTTGCCAAGGCAATAGCAGGAAGTCTTATTAAAACCATCTGTTCACCTCCCAAAAGACAAAAAGGTGCCCCGATACAGTCTGAAACTGCATCAAAGGCACCTTTGCCCACTTCTATTCACTTTTTATAGGTTACTAACATCCTATTTCTTTCATTTTAATTTATGCAGAAAAATCAGAAATTTAGAGGATTTCCCTTAGATGTGCAGAAGATAATTTAAGAGAATAAAAAAAGGTGGTTTACTATGATTAAAGATTTTCGCTTTTCTCATCGGCTAAAGGTCCGATACTCTGAAATTGACGGACAAAAAATTGTGTTTAACGCGCATTATTTGACCTACATAGATGTAGCGGTTACCGAATATTTTCTGGAGGGCCTGAAACTGGATTTTGAAGCCGAAGATTTTGATTTTGTTTTGGCAAAATCAACTTTGGAGTATAAAAATTCGGCGCGATTGAATGACTGGTTAACAATTTGGTGCAAGATGTCCAAAATCGGCAAATCTAGTATGACGATGAATTGTATTATGACGAGGGAAGGCGAGGAGGACCCGATTTTGTTGGCGGAAATTATCTATGTCAGCTATGATGCAGAAACAAAAATGTCCCGGCCAGTGCCGGAATTTGTCCGCGCACGGATTGAAGCCTTTGAAAGCGGGCAGCTTTCGGCCAGATAATAAGTGAAAAATAAAAATCGGGCACAGGCCCGATCAGGCTGTCGAGAAACTTTCGACAGCCTTTATTTTATATAACTACTTTAACAATTCACCGCGTTAATTTATTATAATGATATTAATCCAAAACTATTCGATATGTCTGTTGATTTGCGCTCCAGGCACTTTGCTTTCCGCGGGCGTGCCTGGGAGCCTCCTCGGCGCAAGCGCCTGGAACGGAAATCAACAGGCCCCCTAGCAGGGGCAATTTTAATAAAATCAGCCATTCAATTTCCATTAAAATAAAAAATTGCCGAGAAATATACCCTTTCTCGACAATCTGATCGGGCACAGGCCCGATTTTTATTTGCGAGTTTTCACTTTTTATCTGCTGGATAAAACCAAGCGATTCGACGCAAGGAAATAAAGCCCTTGTTGGTTGACAGCATCACCCGTCAGTTCTTCCCACGCCTGCCGGTAAAATTTAAGCTGACTGTGGTAAAAATCCTGCAGTTTTTGATAATCTTCTATTTGTTTAGCCCGGTCCGTTTTATAGTCAATGATGGTCCAAGCCCCATTCTTTTTATAAATAAGGTCGATGACGCCTTTGACAAAGATCGGATGCTTATCTTCAGGATTCACAGTAATGAGTGAGTAGAGCTTGTGGCCATGTTCCACTTTTAGTGTGAATGGAACCTCCGTCATCACTTCTTCCGCCGTCTGTAGGTCGTCCCAAAGCGGTGAAGCTTTAAGATTCCCTAGGTATATCAGAACTTCCGCTTCTTTTTCCTCGGGCAGCCCGAATTTATTTATGGCAATTTTGATATAGTTCGCTACATTATGCCCCTGAACGGCTTTTTCAAATACATCATGAATCAGGGTTCCCCAGTCCTTCCCGCCGCCTGCCTCGCGTTCTATCACAAGCTCCGAGTAATCCTTGTCCTTTGTCGGGGTCCAATGGTCATACGTTTTGGTTTTGCTTTGCTCAAGCCAGGCCAGTTTGCTGACGGTTTTCACCTGAAACTCGTTTAAGGTAACCTCAACTCCATCAGGTTTTATCCCCCATATATCGAGTTCGGGAACCTCCAGCTCTTTAATGTTTTCCATCGCTAATAGAGTATTCCAAGGATTCTTCTTGTTGCTTCCATGACAACTGATAATCAAAGCCTTCTCGGCGCGGGTGGCGGCTACATAAATGATTCGGAGTTCTTCCTGAGTTAAATAGGTTAATTCTTCAGTCTTATAGGTCTCCCATTCCTGCGGAATCGCAATCTCGCGCGATTGGTAGCCGTTGTCCACGGAAAAAGTAAAGTAGCCTTTGGATGATACGTCTTCCCGCTTGATATGCTTCGAAAGAAAAGATTCCGGGCTGACCGATTTAGCCGGGTGGGCCAGGAACACAATCGGCGCCTCAAGTCCCTTCGCCTTGTGAATGTTCATAATGCGTACCGCATCGGCCTCTTCTTCCATATTCGCGACAACCTTTTTTTCAAAAATAAGTTCCGTCAGGGCTTCGAAAATAGCTTTATAAGACGTATGTCCTTGACCTTCCCGCTTCCGCAATGCTTCGATGATCTGCAGCAGGCTTTTGTATGTTCGCTTGCTCCGGCCATTTTTTAACAATAGCGGATAAAAGCCGACTTCTTCGATTATTTTTTCAATCGCGGCAGTCGGTGACAGATTTCGAATCAGCCTCTGATAGGATTGCAATTTGCCAAGCGCCAAAGTAAACTTTGACTTTACTTCTGGAGACAATTCTTCCGGTATCTCCGCATAAAGGGAAAACCGGCCCTTGGCCTGTTCCCATTGGTACAACTCATTATCGCTGATGCCAAAGAAGATTCCGCGTATCACCGCAACAAAGCTCACTTCATCGGTTGGGTCAAGGAAGGATTTTAACAGAATCCATAAATCCTGAAACTCCCTCGTTTCGCCAAGGATGACCTCGCCGCTAATGCTAACCAGAATTCCTGCCGCTTCGATCATTTGTGTGTAGGTGGCGACACCATCATTATAGCGGGTCAACACCATGAAATCCTTGGCCTTATGCCCCTGATCCATAAGGTTGCGAATGGTTATAGCAATATTTTCGGCATCCCTTAAAATGACCTCTTCTTTCTTTTTGACATCAGCTGGTACAGACAACACCTTAATCCCTGATAATCCTCGCCCCTTATCCTCATGGAAAGAAATTAACGGCCGATATGCGGCTTGATAGACCGTTTCTACCTCAGGCAGATGCTTTTTAAAAACCGGGTTTAATTCCTGGGTCACACAATCAAGGGTCCGGAAATTCATCGTCAGCTGCAACACTTCCCCGTCATGTTCCTCCATTAATTGTTTGACACGGTTATACGTGTCGATATCAGCACGGCGGAAGCGATAAATCGCCTGTTTCGGGTCACCGACGACAAATAAGGATCCCGGTTTGGGTTTACAGTGGGTCCAGTTTTTCTCAGTGATGTCTTTCCCAGTCAGGAAAAACATAATTTCGGCCTGGATGGGGTCCGTATCCTGGTATTCATCGACCAGCAGGAAGCGGTACTTGTCTTGAAAGTAACCCCGAACCTCGGCATTTTCTTTTAACAGGTTGGATGTATGCATCATTAGATCCTGAAAGTTCAGTAACGATCGTTCCTTTTTTAGCCCCTCATAGGCTTGGACCGCCTCCTTGAGGAAGGCAAGTATCTTCGGATGGCAATATTCCTTCCACGCTTGAATCAACGGCTTGATTTTCACCTCAACTGCCGAAACGATTTTTTCTTCGTAAAACTTGGCATCTTCCTTGGAAGTCCAGCGATTGTAGGTCGGTTTCAGATTCTTGTCAAATATCGTAAAAATACTGATGATATTCTTATCCTTTGAGGCATCTATAAATCGATCTTTTTGAACCGCCGTGACAATTGCCTTTTGCAGGGAATCATAACCCCTATCAGGCTCTTCGTCCGGCACAACTTTTCTTGCCTCTTTGATTAAATTCATAAAGGTTTGATAGTCTGCCTGCAATTCAGGTTTGGCAACCGGTTCGGTGACCCATTCCACATCGGAAAATTCCTTCAGTTCTTTTAGCCATGGCAACATCTGATCAATGGAAATCCCTAAATTCTCTATCTCGTCGGGTTGGCTAGAATTCGAGTCCATAAGGTTTTGTAAATGAAGCTGCCACGCTTCTTCCAAAACGTTGTAATCATCCGCTTCTTCCAGCTCTTTAAACGTTAAATCCAAGTTTGCTTCAATCGGACGTTCGCGCAATAGCTTGGCGCAAAAGGAATGAACGGTACCCAAAAAGCAGCGTTCGATATTTTGCAGGGCCACACCCAAACGAAATTTGGCATCAAGGTCGGTCTCCCTTTTCCATGCTTCCTCCAATTTCGCCTGAAAACGGACCTTCAATTCATCAGCCGCTTTCCTCGTAAAGGTAATCGCGACAATCTGCTGAATTTCGGCGGTTCCCGTATAAATAAGATTGACCATCCGGTTTACCAGACTGGTTGTTTTCCCGGAACCGGCACCGGCCTCAACCAAAAAGTTCGTGCCAAGCTCGTGTTTAATTTTATCCCGGGCCGTTTGGTCGATTATCACCTTAGTCATAAGCCCTCACCCCCTTTAACCTCTGATTCGACTGCTTCATTTTCAGCGTCTCATTGTCATAAAAATGACGGCGGCAGACAAGTTTTAATTCACAAAACTTGCAATCATTTTCGTCATCCGTCATTTCAAAATGGCCATGTTTGATGATGTCAATCAACTGTTCCAAAATCATAAGTCCGTTTGTTCTAAGCACAGCATCCTGCTTCCGGACAAACCGCTCGGCCATCCCTTTCACTGTCGGGAAATAGTAGGAGCTTTCTTCCACGGCACCCTCTCCCAAGCGGAGGTGCTGCTCAATCGCCAAGGCATACACCAGATGCTGCAGCTGACGGCCTCCTTTGAAGGCCCCGTTTTTCGAGTAAGCGTAGGAACTTCCGGTTTTATAGTCGATAATGTGGTATTTGCCATCTGACGATTGGTCGACACGGTCAATGATTCCCGAAAGCTTAAATTCTCCGGAAGGAAGTGTAATCATCGCAGGCTCCTTCTCCCCGATGCCAAAGGCATACTCAAACTGTAGCGCATGATAGTTTTCGCTATGTCGCTCCTCTTCCTTCAAAAAGATCCTGCAGCATTCCAAAATATCATTGAGTTCCCTTAAGTAGACCCGCTCATTTGGCGGCGGAAGCACCTCTTTTTGCTGCTGTGTTAAATCGGCGGCCATCGCCAAAAGCTTGTCCAAATGAATTGCAACGACAGGCTTGGCATTTTCCGCTTTCAATTGCTTGTAAAATGTTTCAAAAATGCTATGCAGCAGGCTCCCCCGTGTTGCCGGATCCAGCCATTTATTCGCATCAAACTCCATATCCTCGATTGGCTTAATTCTTAGTACTTCCTTTAAAAAGTAAGAATACGGACACTTTGCCAACGTTTCCAGTTTGCCGGCGCTCAATGTTCTGGACTGATTCAGGCGCGGGTCATACTCCGCTGCATCAATTTGCACCAGTCCTTCATATTCTGAAAAATCGTTGCGATGACGCGCCATAACCGCCGACAATCCATTTTTGACATTTTCAAAGTAGGTCAGAACCCCTTCCGAAATTTCTATCGGGACATCGCTCGTTAATTTTCCATTCCAATAGTCCTTGTCATCAAAAATATCATCGGCAATAATCTTCGTCGGTAAGGATTTTAATGACTTGAAATCAGCATCAGAGTTTTCAGTCATCATCCGGTAGCACTGCAGTACGACAAACGCCGGATTGACCACGCGGTTATCATTCATATCAAAATCGCAGTAGCTCACGGTAACCTTACCGGTGGACTGAGCCAATACCTGCAGCAACAAATAGAGATTCTCCTGCCCCTTGTCGCTTAACAATGGCAGGCTGCTATTCAATTTAACCCGTTCGGCATCCAGCAGCAGCGGATCCTCGCTGACGTTTCCAGGAAACTTTTTGTTATCAAGCCCGACAATATATACATGCTGACGGCTATTATAAATTCCGCTTTTATAAAAGGAAACATGAAGGTGGCCCGGTTTAGGCCGTGATTGATTTACCCGGATAGACAGCAGTAAATCTGTAAGCTTTTCAACTGCTTCATAGCTTGATAACGTTTTATCCGCAAAGGGAAGAATTTTTTCAATTTCCTCCAAAATGGCCATTTTGGCGATTTCATCAAGGGAGGAACTCGTTTTACCATAGTTTTTCAGGATAAATGCAATCCCGGTTAAGCAATGTTTGTAGTTCATTGTTAACGAATATGGCGGCAGCTTTTTAAATAAGCCCGAGAACCACTGTTTTAACCATGAAAGTTCGCTTAGCTTCGTTTCATAGTAAGGATTTTCGGTATTTAAAGCTTCCATTGCGTTATTTAGATGCTTCAAGTAGCGTTCTTGGGACCAGCCAATCTGTAAATCCCGCAGCACCTTGGCAATTCTTGATTTTGAAGGTGCCTCATCATCAAGTTCGAGCAACCCCTCATTTAATAAGTCAATCAACCCTTGAACATTGTAATTGTCCTGAATCCAGGCAAGCACTCCGGAAACCAGCCGGCCAGGACGGCTAAAGGACACGGGAAGACCTTCGCCAAATGTCAACGGAATGTTCATTTTTTGCGATAGCTGGTAGAAAAGTGTGACATAAGAATCAGCGATCGTATAATAGACAACATTTTCATCAAGCGGCGTTGTTTCGTTTTTGATTTTTCCAAGGATCTGCTTTACCTCGAGCTCTTCCGTCTTGGCCGTGAAAATGGTTAAGTCTGCCTCACCGCTTGCTTTTTCCTGTTGATAAAGATAGCTGAGCGGTGTCGGTTCGCCAAATCTTATGGAACATAGGCTTGTCCGTTCAGGAATATTCACACCCAAAACGGGCGCAAGCGGAAGCTTGTGTCTTTTTTCAGGCAGGATTTTTTCTAGAAATTGTTCTTCCAAGGCGGAAAGATTCAAGTTTGACTGCAAAATATACACTTTTGTTTCATCCGTGAGGGCAAAATCAATCGCCTTCCACAATAGCGAAGCCTTATCAATGAACTGATATTCACCCATCATTTCCTCATAGCCTGCCAAAATCTCAGCCAGATCTTCCGCTTTTTCCGGCGTAATGAAGGCATCCTTATTAAGGCAACCGGTTTCATAGCCTGACAGCCGCAATGTTTGAATCGTATTATAAATCGCATGACTAAACGACGGGGTGATTTCCATGCCTGAAAAATAATGCAATCTCCCCTGTTGTTTTAGACTATTAAGCAAAGTGAAGGTTAAATGAACACCCACCGTATTGTCCAAAATATATAACGGCTGGTTCGAATTCAATTCCACAAGATTGTACGCCAGATCAAAAACAGTGTGGTACTTAAGATTGACAGCCTGGTTACCAGCTTTCACAAACGCCTCATTTATTTGTTCGCCAACTGTATGGGAATCTATGATGACCATTTTCTCCTTAATGGGAAATGCTGTACAAATTTGTTTTAATTCTTTTACAAAGGAAAACATACAAACTCTCCTATCCCGGTATTTTGTATGGCCTATTCATGTTTCATTATCTCATAATTCCTTCCAGCAGCCTCACCAATTTCGGTAAAACTAAAGAGGAGACTGGCGCCATGCCTAGCTCTCCTCATACAATTGCTTCATTTTTTGAATCTCTCCTCTCAATTCCTCAACCAAATCCTGCGGCTCCACTACTTTGACATCACTGCCCCAGTTCAGCAGCCAGCGGACTAACCCTTCGCTTCGATTTGCTTTTACCCTTAGCTGTCCATATTCGTCATCTAGTTTTTTCATACTGGCATCTAGACCAAAATAATCAATCATCACATTGACAAGCGAATGCTTAAACTTCAAGGTGACCCATTGTTCGTCGCCAGCGTACATGTTAAAGGATTTATTGATGTAATCCGAAATGTTAATATCAGTCTTTAGGAAAGACTCTTCAGTACATTCCACATTTCGCATCCGGTCCACCCGAAAATGGCGAAACTTCTTTTCCTCGTTCAAGATGCCAATTAAATAGTAGTAATCATTTTTCCAAATCAGCGCATAAGGACTGACCTTATAAAATTCGCCCTCGCGGTTTAACACAAATTCCTTATCGATTTTGAATTTGCCATATTGAAATCGTATTTTCCGGCTTTCACTGATTGCCGTATTGATTTGGTCAATTTCATAGCGCAGCTGCTGATACGTGCTGCGGATGGAACTTTCGTAATGTGTTGGATTTGGGAGTTTCGCAGCCAATGGCTTGCTCGTCAACCCCTTTACTTTTTCAATCAACCGCTCCGCTTCTTTTTTCGTAATAAAACGGGCGGAAAGGATCGCATTAATCAAGAGCCGCAGTTCATATTGTTCGAACCTCTTGTTTTTGTGACTGTAATATTTCTTACCGGCTGCTCTTCTCGTAATAAAAATTTCAAAGTTTTGATTGCTCAAATCATCGATATCCCGCAAAATGGCCCGCTGGTCGACTTCATAGTCTTTGCCGAATTCCATTTTTAGCAATTCTATTATTTGCTCCATTGCCAGTTCATTCGTCTCATCGGTTTCATTAAAGAGGATTTCCCTTAATTTCAGGAGACGCTCTCCCCCGGAACGTTTGCTCATTGGTTTCACCCTATTTTTTTAAAATGTTTTATACTGTTAATTCTATTACTTCCCTGTTTTATCCTTCATTTTTTAAAAAGAACATATATTTCTAAAACTCGGATATAATAACCTCGATTAACCTTGAAGGGATGGGATGTTTGATGTCATTAGAATGGTTTGACAGGGTTTGCAGCGAATTACAGGATCATCTTGAATCCATTTGTGAAGAATATGATCAGGTTGGACACATGAAAATTGAACGGGCTGCCAAGCATCCCAGGATTGAATTCTTTGTTGAGACGGCAGATGTCGATACAGAGGAACTGGACAGGGACTATTTCTGCACCCTGTTCTTTGATCCGCAAAACGAAGAATTTTATGTTGACAGCTTTAATGTTGACACTGGCCACACCGCCAAAATCATCCTTTCCGACATTGAAGAAATTATCGATGAGGTCCACGAAAGCCTTCATGATTATTTCAACGATGAGGACCATTATACCGATGATGGGATTTACCTGCAGTCGGATGATGATTACGAAGACTATGATTGCGACGAAGACGTAGAGGTGGAATTAGTGGAAGTAGACAACGAATATTATGAGGCGGAACAAGTGGATCATGATGATATTTTTGAAGAGATCGATGTAGAATGGTCGACTCCGGAAGTGACTGCCTTTAAGCATGCTGATGAGGTCGAAGTCACCTATCAATTTGGTGTCGTGGAGGAAACAGGCGATGGCGTCCTAAAGCGCGTAAACCGGATTTGGACCACTGATGATGAACTTATTAAGGATGAATCCCATTTTATTTTCAGCAAAGAGGAAGCAAGCACCATCATCGCGATGATTGCCAGCCATATGGATCAATTAAGTGATTTCGATTTTGAATAAGCGGAAAAGGAGCATACCCCATTTGGTATGCTCCACCCCTGCTTAATCCACAGTATAGTCAATCTCGATGAGGTCCCATGGAGTGATGATGCCAAGCGGCCTTTCATCTGCACGGCCATTTTCGGTGATGATGACCGCCTCTAGCTTGGTTTTCTTTTTATGGGCTTTTTCAAAAATATCTTCAACCTCAAAAATATTAATCTCCTTCGAAATAAAGTCGATTGTGTACTGTTTTTCCATGGCCATAATATCTGAAACTTTCACATCGGAAAGATTCACCACATTGTTCTTCATATTTTTTGCCATCCATTTCATGATGGAACTGGCGGTCAGAAGACCTTGACATGTCTTATTCTTGTAAACCGGAAACTTTGAATAACCATAGTCCCTGATAGCTGCCGTGACCTTTAAAATGCTGTCGTTGTAATCGAAGTTGATGACGTTTTTTGAAGCAATCGAAAGTGCATAGTTTGGCTTGCTTAAAATATTGGCAATTTTTTCAATGTGATTAACGACTTTGGCATTGGGCTCGGCAATATAAAAGCCAACCTCCATCTTCTCGTGAACAATCGCATTCCGAAGCCTGGCATATTGCTCCAAGTCCTTCTTGAATGTTTCAATAACCTGGTACTTTTTCGCGCCGACCTTTACAAGCACGACAAATCTCTCATCATTAATTTGAACTATATCCTTCAGGGCATCATGGACCTGGTTATAGGCCACTTCAAACCGCTCCGAAAGTTGTTGCGAATTTTTATTTACCGCTTTCATTTCTATTCTCCCATTTATTTGCTAGTTTCTATATCTATTATATATTGTTTTAATTGGGAAAAAGCAATATTTAATGCCTGTCATCCTTTCTCCCACTTCTTCTTGATCATCTCAATTTCTTCTTGATGGCTAATTCCTTCGTCGTCAGGAGTTTCAAGTATTAGGGGAATTCCTTTTAATATAGGCGATGTCACGAGACCTTTTAAATCCATTTCACTGATTAGTCCATTTTGCCCAAAAATATTAGCATGACGGTCCTTTCTAGACCCCGCCGGATATTTGGAGTTATTTAAATGAATCACCTTTAGATGATTAAAGTAGTCCAATTCCTTCCCTTTTTCAAAAAATAACTCGGTTGTATCGCCAGTCCACAACCCACTTGCAAACGCGTGACAGGTATCTAGGCAGAACCCGATTTTCTCAGGGTACTCGCATAAATTACGAATTTGCACCAGTTCCTCTAACGTGGTTCCAAGGGCCCCCTTTATCCCCGCATTATTCTCAATAAGTAATAAACAGCCGCCCTCCCATTGACTCAGGACACTGTTTAGGATTTGCAGCATTAAGTTGTAGCTGGCTAGAGGGTCGGTTTTGCTGATTTGGCTGCCGAAATGAACGACAACTCCAATCGATCCACAGGCGTCGGCGATTTCCAAATCATTTAGCAGGGAGGCAATCGTCAATTCTTCTTTTTCCTTGGCCGGGGTAATGCTTGTCGAATATGGCGTATGGGCGACGGACTGAAGCCCATGCTCCAGACAAAATTCTTTGCAACTTTCTGCATCGCCCCGGTCAAATTCCTTTACGGAAAGGCTTCGCGGGTTTTTCGGAAAATATTGAAATGCGGATGCACTGTTTGCAACCGCCCGTTTTGCTGCGCCCAAATAACCGTTCCTGATGCTAACATGACTTCCAATAATCATTGTATTCCACCGCCCTGTTGAATTATCTTTAGATTTTGCGGCAGCGGAAAAACTATTCAATAATTACCTATTGATTGGCGATAATCGACACAATTTGGTCTTCCATCTTTTTGCCTTTATCCTCATCAAGCAGATTATTTAAAACAATCGAGAAGATTAATGGCTCCCCGCTTTTTGTTGTGATATATCCCGATAACGAGCTGACAGTTGTGAGGGTCCCAGTTTTTGCTTTGACCTTGCCTTTTACATCCGCCGTTTTCATCCGATATCTTAATGAGCCTCCTGTCATTTTTTCAGGTGCCCCGCTGACCGGAAGGGAATTTAAATAGGCATGAAACCACTTTTCTTTCTGCACAGCAGATAATAGCTGAGAAATCTCGTTAGCTGGAATCGCGGTTACATGGGAAATGCCGGAACCATCACGCAGGACCAAGGTTTTTGTATTAATGCCGAACCTGGCCATTTCCCCTTGAAGCACTTCCAATCCCTTTTCCCAACTACCTTCCCCTTTCATCACCTTGCCCATTTCCTTCACCAGCACCTCGCCATGGACATTGTTGCTTAGCTTCATAAACGGCACGACCAATTTGGCCAATGGCATGGAATGGTGCACGTTTAAGACAGTCGTATTTTCAGGCACCATTCCGCGTTTCATTTTTCCTGATACTTTGATTCCATGCTCTTCCAGTGACTGTTTAAAAAGTGCCAAGGCATACATCGTCGGCTCCCAGACGCCGACCCATTCTTTCCTCACCTTTGAATTCACTGGAAAATTTCCCTCAATCACGATTGTGTTCTTTGCGTGCATCCGATCAATGGTAAGGTCTTTTTTCGTTTTTTCCCCGCCTGTAACGCCGCGATTAATGATTTTTATGTAGCCTGTTTTCGGTGTAATTTCCACCTGAACTTTATCGCCCTCTTTTTCCCCGGGCTTGACTGCAACCTCGACTGCCCCGGCATCGTAGTCAGGAGTTGGGGCGGCAGTTAAAGCGGATATTTGCGCACCATAATAGGTCATTTCATCGCTCCACGGCAAGTCAAGGGAATAGCGAACATCGTCATACCAAGTGTCATCGCCAATTAAGTTTCCCTTTACTTTCTTGATACCAAGCATCTCAAGTTCAGCCGCCATTTTTTCATAATCCGATTTTAATAAGGTAGGATCGCCTTTTCCTTTCAAATAGAGATTTCCTTGCAATGTTTTCTTTTTTACGGGACCGTCAGCGTGAACTTCCGTTGTAAAGGTATAATTCTCTCCTAAAACATTTAGGGCCGCGGCAGCCGTCAATAATTTCATATTGGAGGCTGGCCGCAGCCGAATATCACCATTATGCTGATAAATGATCTGGCCATCTGCTGCAGAGCGGACGCTGATGCCGGCAATGGATCCTTGCAAATCGGGAGAATGTTGCAAAAAGTGATTAAGTTGATTGGCCATGACCGATCGATCTGCCGCCATGACTCCGCTTGGCTTTATGTAAGTAATCGCCATAAATATGGCTAAAACAGAAATGAAAACTCTTAAAATCAAACCATTATCCCTACCTTTCTTTGTTAGAGAGTTTGTCCAAAACCAAAGTTTAGAAAATGTACAGTAAAAAACGGGACATGCTTTATCTTTTCAACACTAAAATATTGTCCCTTAAATAGAGCCAGTTTTGCGGTGCTGGGAGGATAATTTGCCAGAAGGTTATCCCCGATAAACCATATATGTCAATCAAATGATATTTTTCAAGATAGCTCCTAATATCCTCAAACCAGACAACATGCTGGGCCACTCCCTCCAAGTAACTATACCAAGGTGATTGGGAGGTCATATCAAATTGAATCGGGGTACCTGTGCTTATTGCATGATTTTGTGCAGCAAGTACGGACATTGCTTGGCTGGCATTGGTCCCAACAACCTTATCATAACCATATAATGCCATGGCAATTTGCAGTTTTTGGGCCGGAATTTGCGTAACAGCGTATTGAATCACCTTTTCCATCCATGTTATCGGAGCCACCGGATCCGGAGGTCCTCCCGGATAGCCGTAATCAATGGTCATGACTGCGACTATATCGGCCGCTCTCCCGATTGCCGCATAATCATAAGCACCAACGATTCGATTGGTGGGCATATCCTCTGATTTTGCATGGACATTTACATGTAAAATAAGGTTCCCCAATTCCCTTTTTAAATCAGTCAAAAATACATTAAAATCAGTCCGATTTGGTGTCGGGACAAACTCAAAATCAATGCTTACACCGGCAAAGCCTCTTTGTCGTGTCAGGTTGGCAATGCTTGCAATCAAGTTTTGCCGGTATACGCGATTTCCCAGCACACTCCCGGCAAGCTCCGGGCTAAAGCCTTCCTTCGTAAAATTACGAATCATCAATAATGGGGCGATATTTAATTGCTTACTGCGGGCAACCAGCGCTGTGTCGTCTATTTGGTTGTAGGCATAGCCTTCATCGGTGAACGAGTAAGCCACAATCGCCAAAAAAGTCAGTTGGCCGGCAATAGATTCTAATATCGCGGGAAGTGCGCCACCCGGCGAAGGAACAATAAATCCAAGAGTGTTTATTTGTAATTTAAGCGATGTCGGAATGTGTATGATTTGTCCTACGTTGAGGCGTTCTGGGTCAATGCCGGGGTTTGCTGTGAGAAGGTTTGAGGTTGTGGTTTGGAACTGCTGGGCAATTCGCCTTAGTTGATCCCCTGCTTTAACCCGATATAGCCGGATTTGTTGCGTGGTATCAGGTAGATAAAGCGCAAGACCTGGCACAAGGGTGTTGGAAGCCAGCCCATTATTATTGATAATCGTTCCAATGGGAACTCCGGTTTGATTCGAAATTTCCCACAAACTTTCCCCGGCAATCACCACATGAATAGCCATAAAAACCCCCCCTTTTTACCATCATATGGGGTTCTTCTTTTAATATACTTGAGCCGAAAAAATCATTTTCTAATTACTTCAAATAAAAAAAGCACACGCGTTTCTAAGAAATCGCATGTGCTGCTGTATGAGAGTTTATTAATGGCCTGCGGCTTTATCTAGACCGCCTTGTGCTTTGTGTACTGCCAACTTTTCAAGCAGTTTATTGCTTTCCGTATTTAAGCCTATCAGATTCACTGTTACGCCGTTTTGATCATATTTAAAGACCACTTTATCAATTGCCCCTACAGCGGAATCGTCCCAAAGGTGGGCATTGGACAGATCCAAATCAATTTCTTTTACATCTTCTTTATAATCAAAGCTATTGACGAAATCTGTGACAGAAGCAAAGAAAAGCTGACCTGTTACATGGTAAATCTTCTTATGGGATCCTTTTGAAGGAAGACTGGTAACTTTTACTTTAGATATCTTTGATGCAAAAAATAGCGCACTCAAGATGATTCCAACTAAAACCCCTTTAGATAGGTCATGCGTTTGTAAAACTGTTAGTACAGTCGCAATCATAACGATGGTGTCTGCAACTGGAACCTTGTTCAAGGTTTTTAGAGAGTTCCAATCAAATGTACCAATCGAAACCATGACCATGACACCGACGAGGGCAGCCATTGGGATCTGAACAAGCAATCCTTTTAAAGATACAATGAGCGTTAATAAGAACACACCAGCTACAAGAGTAGATAAACGGCCTCTTCCGCCAGATTTGACATTAATGACCGATTGTCCAATCATCGCACACCCAGCCATGCCGCCAAAGAAACCAGAAACAATATTGGCCATCCCTTGACCGCGTGCTTCTTTATTTTTATCACTTTCCGTATCTGTCATATCATCAACGATCTGGGCCGTTAACAAGGATTCAACTAATCCGACGATTGCAATGGATAATGAATAAGGGAAAATAATTTGCAGCGTTTCAAGGTTTACTGGAATATCAGGGATTAAAAATATCGGCAATTTCGATGTCAATTCACCCATATCACCTACAGTGCGGACATCGCTACCCGTCATGACTGCAATGATCGTCATCACAATAATTGCCACCAGTGGCGAAGGCAGTACCTTAGTAAAGCGAGGCATCACATATATAATCGCCAGTGCCCCCGCAACCATGGCAAACATTGGCCAGGATTCCCCGGCAAAATGAGGCAGCTGCGCCGCAAAAATCAGGATAGCCAACGAGTTAACAAAACCAGTCATCACGGAACGCGGAACAAATTTCATTAAGCTACCAAGCTTTAAAGCTCCCATAATAATTTGAAGTATTCCTGTTAAAATCGTGGCAGCTAATAAATACTGCAAACCATGGTCTCTTACCAATGTCGTCATTAACAGGGCCGTGGCACCGGTTGCTGCGGAGATCATCCCTGGTCTGCCGCCAACAAACGCAATCGTAACAGCAATACAAAATGACGCGTACAAGCCAACCATCGGGTCAACACCAGCAATGATTGAAAAAGCAATCGCTTCAGGAATTAACGCTAAGGCAACTACGATGCCCGCTAAAATATCTCCACGAATATTGCCAAACCATTCATCTTTTATTTTCGATAAGTTCAAATGAACATCTCTCCTTTTTATCTCTATTTATTGACTTTCAACTCTTATGAAAGTCGGGTCCGATGACAACAAGACCAAATTATACAGGAATGTGACAAATTTGTGAAATGGCATGAAAGCGGACACAATCAGTCCTTTCTCCGTTTCACTCCATTTTTCTTCGCCAATCATCCTTAACCAAAAAGTTCTTTTCATAAAAAAAACAGAATGATATTCGAATCATTCTGTTCTACCTCAAGAATAAAGGCCCTAACCCATGACCTTTAAAAATGATATTCCTCTTCCCAATATTTCTTGAACCGGGTGCGGTAGCAGGCATCGCAAGTTGGAAACGAGTGGTCCCATGGCAGCTTCTTACCGCAGTTCTTGCATTTTTTCACAAATTTCTTAATATCGGTTTTCAGCCGTTCCTGGACCTTATCACTGATCTCCTCGCGCAGACGCTCCCAATACATGGCCTCCGTCCGCTGCCCTAGCCGGTATAAAAACAACAGATGAAGGCCAATTGCTTTATAGGTTAATTCCAGTTCCTCCAGGCTTCGTTCCTTGATTAAAGGTTCCGGAAGTTCCTGTCCCTGAATAATCGCATACATCGTTTCCTCCCATTGCTGGGTCAACGCCTGTTCATTTTTAGAAAATGGCAGGTGCAGAAACCCGTATAAATCCATCAATGAAAGCCGAGCTTCGATTTCGGTGCCGGCAATTTTTTTATAAAGCGACCGTTCCTCGAATAGAGATGCCTTCTTCGTGCCTTTCGGGCTTTCAAATTTCTCCCACAGTTCGAAGAAAGTTCCCAAGTCACGGTAATAACGCTGAAACCGTTCAAAAACCGAATTGGTCGGGGCAATCGCAAACGTCTGAACAGGCCGATCTTCCTGCTCAAGCAAGTTCTTCATCTTCTTAATATCATTCGTAAACGCTACCTTGCCGACATCATAAATTCCCTTCCGTCCAGCACGGCCGGCGATTTGCTTGACCTCCTGGGAGGTAAGCAGCCTCCTTCTCGTCCCATCAAATTTTTCATTTTCCAAAAAAACAATACGGCGAATTGGCAGATTTAAGCCCATGCCGATTGCGTCGGTTGCGACGATGACCTTTGTTTTGCCTTCGTTAAACTGCTGGATTTGTTTCTTTCTTGTTTCCGGCGGCATGCTTCCATATATCATGCTGGCGGAATGGCTGTCATTTTGCAGCCGTGAGGCCATCTCCAGCACGCGCCTTCGGGAAAAACAAATCAGAGCATCTCCCTTTTTTACATTTTTGATATCAAATTTCTTCGATTCCACCTCAAGCGGGGTATCACGGCTATACTCGTTGATCTCTATATCGGCATTGCCCAACAGCTCAAGCAGCATCTCTTTCGAATTCCGGCTCCCTATAATATGGACCTCTGCGGCATTGGCTTTGGTAATCGCCTTATACCAGGAAAAGCCTCGGTCCTTGTCGGTGATCATTTGCGCCTCATCAATGACAACCACTTGGTAATACTCTTTTTCATGAAACAACTCGACGGTACAGGAAATATGATTGGCGCCAACAACCAACTTTTCCTCTTCCCCCGTCTTTAATGAACATGGCGTGCCCTCGGCATTCAATTTATCGTATACCTCAAGAGCAAGCAGCCTTAACGGCGCCAAATAAAGACCACTGTCAGCCTGCTTCATTTTTTCCAGCGCATGATGGGTTTTTCCCGTATTGGTTTCACCAATATGAAGCACATACGAAATCTGGCGTTTAAAAGATGGATCATATTCCTGACCAAAAATATCCTGCATAATCCTTTCTTCTTCAGCCTTTTTCCGTTCTAGCTCAGCCAGTTCCTCGGCCCTTTTTCTTTCCCTTTCCTGCAAATCACGTTCAAAAATGTCACGATGAACAGTCTCATCGAATGGAATATCGACCAAATTCAGAAGATCCGAAACGTATTCCTCCTGAATATCTTCAATAAAATAACCTACAGCATCATACAAAAGTTCACTGATACAACCCTTTACAAAGGACGAAGACAGTTTTTCATCGAAGGTTTCTATAAATTCAGTATGCAAGTCTTCCGGCAGTTGGCTTACTATTCTTTCTGGAATGAACTCCGATATATAATCAAAAATCAGGCTTTCATAGACATAATAATAGGTTTCATATTCGTATAAATGCCGTCCCAAATTAGGGATTTGATGAATGTCCCCTGTCAGTTCCTCCAAAAAATCCACCAACGTCACATATGAGGAAGGATTAAACATACCTTCTTCAATCAGCTTTTCCTCCAATGCCGCTGGATCCTGTGCTTGATATTTAACTTGGTTCTCCAAGTCTCCCGCTAATTGCTTGGCGACGAATTGACGTACATATAAATAAAAAAGCTCATATTGATCTTCTATAATGCCTGCTGCCGCCTCCTCAATTTCAGTACTAATCGCAGCACGCTGTTTTTCTATTTGCTTTTGCTGCTCCCTTAAAACAAAATTCTCCTTCGCCTGCCGAAACCGTTCTGCCCATTTTTCACCCTGTCCTTCAAAGGACTCCTGTATCCAAGCCATCACATCAAATGGCTGATACAGTCTCATTTCATCACGAAATAGCTTGTTGATCAACTTCCGGTCGACACCGTGAACCTCGTAGTCCCGCTCACTCAAAAATTGCTTTTTTTCATTCCGTGGAACATCGTTGGTGGATTTATTCAGCCACACATTGATCCATATCTGCTCAATATAATGGCTGCGGTCGTTTATGTATTGTTCAAATGTCGGCAAGGTTTCTTTATATTCAAAATACCGATCTATATCCTCGTAGATTTTCATTTTGGTTTGTTCGATGGCCTGAGGGTAGATGGCAGTCAGCTTACTCATTTTTTTCCCTCCAATACAATGACATTTTCATTTCTTTTTAACGAAATCTTATGTATAATGATTTTAGAAATTCGCATATAGTAAAAAAGACCGAGCATGACGACGTAATCCCGCTCGGCCATGCAATAGCTGGTTCCCTGTCAGGAGATCGGCAATAGAGGGCAGTAATCCACCACTTATGCTTGCCGGCTCAAGGGTGGATTATTTTTTTTGGTGAAACGACAGTACGGTGATAATCAGACTGGCAAACGACAGTGCGAACATCAATGCTTGAAATACTGTCAAACAGCATCACCCCCTTTCCTTGAAGAGGTGTTGCCGCCACCCTTGAGAAGTCCTATTCTATTGCAATGTAAATTATACCATTGATTCCATAATCGAACAAGTGTTCCTTAAATATTATGCAATTCACAATACTTATCGACCAAATCCTCGATTTGGTCCATTTCTGGAAACTTCCCGGCAAACTGAAACTTGATTTCTTCAATAAATTCATCCCGATTGTAAACATGAATGGCTCCGTTTTGCCCGATCACACTAAATTCCGGTACAAATCGGAATCCACTTCGTTCAATTGCTCCCATTATTTACAGCCCCTTTTTTGGCTAATAGGAAAGTATAAAATTTTCTCCAAATTTTACACTTTCCTATGTCGCATAAATTCAACTACGCCTCTGTCATCGTCCTAACGGACTCGCCAATCGGCGAGTTTTCATTTATTTTTAGTATTTGCAAAAACATTCACACAATACAAAAAAGAACGGCACCATAGTGGTACCGCTCCTATCTCCAACCTACGCAGTAGTATAAACCTCTTCCTTATTCCATTCATGGCGGATTGTAGCCTGGGCTGCAGCCAAACGGGCTAGCGGCACACGGTATGGCGAGCAGCTGACATAATCCAGACCGGTACGGTAACAGAAATCAATCGAGCTCTTTTCACCGCCATGTTCACCGCAAATTCCTGTCTTTAATGCAGGCTTTGCCGATCGTCCAAGCTTGACACCTGTTTCCACCAATTTGCCGACACCTTCCTGATCAAGCACGGCAAATGGGTTTTCCGGCAACACTTTGTTTTCAATGTAGGCTTGCAGGAATTTTCCTTCGGCATCGTCGCGGCTGTAGCCGAATGTTGTTTGGGTCAGGTCATTCGTTCCAAATGAGAAGAAATCGGCCTCCTCGGCAATTTGGTCGGCAGTCAAAGCAGCACGCGGGATTTCAATCATCGTTCCAATTGTGCAATCGAATTTTCTGCCTGTTTCTTCCTGTACGAGTACGGCCGCTTCCATTACCAACTGGCGCATTTGCTTCAACTCGTTGACGTGGCCGACAAGTGGAATCATGATTTCAGGCTGCACTTCTACACCTTTCTCGGCAAGCTTTGCGGCCGCATAGAAAATAGCTTTTGCCTGCATTTCATAAATCTCCGGATAAATCATCCCTAAACGGCAGCCGCGGTGGCCAAGCATCGGGTTGAACTCATCCAATTGACGAACCTTCTTCAGCAATAACTCCTTTTGCTTTAAATCTTCCGATCCAGGATTCAAGATTTGAAGCTTAGTTACTTCAACTAAAAGCTCTTCCTTATTCGGCAAGAACTCGTGAAGCGGTGGATCGAGCAAGCGAATCGTTACCGGCAGCCCTTGCATTGCCTCAAAGATTCCTTCAAAATCGCCTTGTTGCATTGGCAGAAGCTGTTCGAGCGCTTCCATTCTCTCACTATAGCTTTCTGCTAGTATCATTTTTTGCACAATTGGAATTCGCTTCAAGTCCATGAACATGTGCTCGGTACGGCACAAGCCGATGCCTCCTGCACCGAATTCAAATGATTTCTTCGCGTCCTCCGGATTATCGGCATTAGCACGAACGCCAATTTTCCGCTCTTGGTCTGCCCAAACCAAAAGCTGCTGGAATTCATCAGATAGCTCTGGATCAATCATCGGGATTTCACCAATCATGATTTCGCCTGTGGAACCATCAATGGTAATAATATCACCATATTTAACGACAATATCGCCAACCATAAATTGTTTTGCCTTCATATCGATTTTCATCGCTTCACATCCGCAAATGCAAGCTTTTCCCATACCGCGTGCAACAACCGCAGCATGGCTGGTCATGCCGCCACGACTAGTTAAAATCGCTTGGGCTGCCACCATTCCGTGAATATCATCCGGAGTCGTTTCAGGAGAGACAAGGATGACTTTTTTGCCTTCATTGCCTAACTGCTCGGCCTCGTCAGCTTCAAATACAACTTGACCGGTAGCTGCACCTGGTGATGCCGGAAGACCTTTGGCAATCACTCTTTTTTCGGCTTTTTCATCAATCCGGCGATGAAGCAGCTGATTTAATTGGTCTGGGTCAACCCGCATCAGTGCGGTCTTTTTATCAATAATTCCTTCCTTTACCATCTCAACAGCGATCCGAATTGCAGCTTGCGCGGTGCGTTTGCCGTTACGGGTTTGCAGGATAAACAGCTTGCCGCGCTCGACTGTAAACTCGATATCTTGCATTTCCTTGTAGTGCTGTTCAAGACGCTTGCAGGTTTCGGAAAATTGCTGGAATACTCCGGGCATTTCTTCCTTAAGAGTAGCGATTGGCTGCGGTGTACGAATTCCTGCCACCACGTCTTCCCCTTGAGCATTGATTAAATATTCACCATAAAGGATATGTTCGCCCGTTGACGGATTTCTTGTGAATGCCACACCAGTACCGGAATCATCGCCCATATTGCCAAATACCATGCTTTGTACGTTAACCGCCGTTCCCAAATGGTCAGGAATTTTGTTCAAGCGGCGGTAGACAATGGCACGCTGGTTATTCCATGAATTGAATACGGCATTGATTGCCAAAAATAGCTGCTCTATCGGATCCTGCGGGAAGTCCTTTCTGGTATGCTTTTTCACGATTTCCTTGTAACCGGCAATAACCTCTTGCCAGTCTTCAGCCGTCATTTCCGGGTCGGAGGAATAGCCCTTATGCTCGCGGGTTTCTTCCAAAAATTGCTCGAAATAAAAAGTGTCGATTTCCAAAACCACATTGCTGAACATTTGAATGAACCTGCGGTAGGAGTCGTAGGCAAATCGGGCGTTATTTGTTAATTTTGCCAAACCGACTACCGTTTCATCATTCATGCCAAGGTTTAGGATTGTATCCATCATGCCGGGCATCGAAAAAACGGAACCGGAACGGACTGATACTAGTAATGGATTTGCTGGGTCCCCAAGTTTCTTGCCCATTTTTTCTTCTAACCGGCCAAGTGCTTCTAAAGTCTGCTTTTCTACTAAAGTTGGAATTGTTTTATCAGATTCATAGTAAGCATTACAAGCCTGTGTGGTAATGGTAAATCCATAAGGAACCGGCAGCCCGATTCTCGTCATTTCAGCAAGATTTGCCCCCTTGCCGCCAAGCAGGTCTTTCATGTTGCCATTACCTTCATGAAATAAATAAACAAACTTATCCATATTATTAAAAGCTCCTCTCTTTTTTAAGCACATCAAGAATTAAGCCCGCTGTTTCTTCGACAGCCTTATTGGATACATCTATAACCGGGCAGCCAACCCGCTTCATAATTTTTTCAGCATGGTCGAGTTCATCCAATATTCTTTGGAAGCTGGCATAATTAGCTTGCGAAGCCAATCCCAAAGCCTTTAAACGTTCTTTGCGAATTTCATTTAATTTATCCGGAGAAATGATTAGGCCGATACAATTTTTCCTCGGTATTTTAAACAGTTCATCCGGAGGCGGGACTTCCGGAACCAATGGAACGTTGGCTACTTTAAAACGCTTATGTGCCAAATACATCGAAAGCGGTGTCTTCGAAGTCCGGGATACCCCGATAAGGACAATATCTGCCTTTGTAATTCCGCGTGGATCGCGTCCGTCATCGTATTTAACGGCAAATTCAATCGCTTCAATTTTCCGGAAATACTCTTCATCCAACTTTCTCATCAATCCCGGACGACGATGGGGCTCTTTGTTAAACCTCGTAGTGAAAGCATTCATCAATGGACTGAGTAAATCGACTGCAAGTATATCTTCTTCCCCCGCGCGTCGATCAAGATACTCTTTTAATGTAGGGATGACAATTGTATAAGCTATAATTGATTTTTCCCGTTTGGCTAAAATGATGACGTCCTCAATATCCTCAATATCATCCACATAGGAATTTCGACGAATATCCACTTGCCCGCCATTAAATTGTGTGGCTACTGCTTTTACAACAAACTCGGCAGTCTCGCCGACCGAGTCAGAAACCACATAGACAACTTCTTTCTGTACCAAAATCGCAGCAACTCCCCTTAGTTTGAATTTTCATCCATAAATTCTACATATGCCCTTGTTATCGTTGTTTTTGTGATTCGCCCCAACAACAAATATGTACTGCCTCGGTCTCCTGCTTCTGTGACTACAGGTAAGGAATCAACATGATAATTAATCATTTTTTTGGCTGCTTCAAGTAACGTTTCATCCGGATGAATCGTGATAATATTCGGCATGCGTGTCATAATCACACTTACCGGCAGTTCTTGGAGATTTTTGTTTCCAAGGGCGGCCCTCAGCAAATCCTTTCGGGAAATCACCCCAGCCAAACACCCTTCAGAATCGACCGCATACAGTGTCCCTACATCCTCAAGGAATAATTGGACAATGGCATTATACACAGATGTTGACTTTTCTACGACAATGGGGTGTGCCTTAAAATCGGACACTTTTTGCTGAATAAACTTTTTAGCCTTCTGTTTGACTGCCAATTTATCATTAAAAAAATAACCAACTCGCGGCCTGGCATCTAGATTGCCTGACATCGTCAAAATGGCAAGATCCGGCCTTAATGCTGCCCGCGTTACCGAAAGCTTTTCAGCAATTTCTTTCCCTGTAATAGGGCCATTTTGTTTCACAATCTGGAGGATTTCATCCTGACGCTTGCTAAGTTTAATTAGTGACACCCCCTTAAAAACAATAAACATGTTACATATAGTTAAATGTGTTATACTTATTTGTATATAGTATATTACATATATCCAAAAACGGAAACATAAATTTTGACAAAATAGTAAACTATTAATTCTGAAAATTCTTTCTGCAAAAAAATCCCGCCTTATAGACGAGATCATCTTTATTACTTCTGGCAATTGGGACAATAATAGGTTTTCCTTGAGGAAATGGTCTCCATTACAATCGCTGACCCGCAGCGCTGACAGCTTTCCCCCTGACGATCGTAAACCTTGCGCACTCCGTAAAAGCCCCCGGTTTTGATATCTCCTTCAAAAATGGGGTTTTCTATATACCCTCCGTTCTTAATGGCTTCTGTAAGGACCTGCTTCATTGCTTGAAACAATTGGACCCGTCCGGATTCACTTATGTCATCAATCTCTTTGGCTGGCAGGATTCCGGCATGAAAACATATTTCCGCTGAGTAACAGTTACCGATTCCGGCAATAAACTCTTGATCAATCAGAGTTGTTTTAAACCTGCCGTGCTTTGTAGCGATTCTTTTTAAAAATTCTTCTGCGGAAAATGTGGCGTTTAGCGGCTCCGGCCCTAAATGGGCAAGTTTTTCTTCAGCCTCCACCTCCCTATAGAGATGGAGATAGCCGAGCCGCAATCCGATAAAATACAAATGCTCCTTGCCAAAGGATAGCCGGACTTGAATGGTTCGCTTCGGTTTATCAGCCTCCGTACCATAAAACATCCAGCCGCCCAACATTAAATGCAATAGCAATACTTGACCGTTTTGAAGCTGGAACAATAAATGCTTGCCTCGTCTGTTGATGTTCCTTACAGTTTGATGCAGGACAGTTTTTCGAAAAAGTTCGGGATTTACATTTACCGACTTTTCCCTGTTAATTTGGATAGCAGTAATCGGACGGCCAGCAATCTTTTGATTCAACAGCAATTTATAATTTTCCATTTCCGGAAGCTCTGGCATGGTAACTCCCCCCAAAAACATTTTTGTTAGTTTTACCTAGTCGGGAGTTTTAATTAAATTTTGTGGGTTTACTTTAATTTCCTTCCAATCTTTCGATCAGTTCATAGGGACGGATTTTAAATGCTTCATATGGTGCAAATTTTCCGTTCATTGCATCCAATACTCTTGGAATAAACTTCCCCCTTTTGATATAGTGTGACACATTTGCGTGATTAAGGTTAACAAATTGAACCTCTTTCGTTTCGTTGGATGTGGTTAGTTTTCCGCCTCTTGCTTCTCCCAGAAAAACAATAGAAATGGTGTTTCCATTTGAATAAATACCGGTTATACCAAATAACTTCACCTCAATGCCTGTCTCTTCCAATATCTCCCTGCACAATGCCCTGTCCAATGTTTCGCCGTCATCTACACCCCCGCCAGGAAGTTCCCATGTATCTGCCCTCCAATAAGTTTTTACCAATAATGTTTCACCATTTTCATTTGTTATATAGCCGCTGACCGATACGTTATGTTTGGCAGGCATAAATGCTCCTAACGAATTCAATGTATCGGTTCTTTTAACTAAAAAATCTTTAGCTGCTTTTTGAAACTGTTTTTTCATTTGTGCATACATTTTGTCCCGTGTAAGACGTTGTTCTATTTTTTCATATTCTTCATAGCTGGAATACTCCCAAATAATCATGAATTCATCCCCTTGTTCGGTTACCCAGCTTCCTATCAGTCTTGCTCCGCTTTTTATATGCACGGGAAAATAATATTCTTTAAAAAGCTCACTATATTTGCTTTCGTTGTCAGGATGGAGTCGATATGTCTCTCTTAAATAAAACATGGTCATCCTCATTTCATTTGACAAATTACAAGCACACTTACTCCATTTTACGAAGGCTAATGCGATTAGTTCCTTAAAAAACAAAATAAAAACACCTTCCTCATGAAAGAGAAAGGCGTTTTCGAATACGACAGGGGCAGTAGGAATCGAACCCACACTGAAGGTTTTGGAGACCTTAGTTCTACCTTTAAACTATGCCCCTAAATGGTGGAGGGGGACGGATTCGAACCGCCGAACCCTGAGGGAGCGGATTTACAGTCCGCCGCGTTTAGCCACTTCGCTACCCCTCCAAATTTAGGCAAAAAACTGGCGGAGGAAGAGGGATTCGAACCCCCGCGCGGTTTAACCCGCCTGTCGGTTTTCAAGACCGATCCCTTCAGCCAGACTTGGGTATTCCTCCAAAAGATTGATATAAGTATGGTAGCGGCGGAGGGGATCGAACCCCCGACCTTACGGGTATGAACCGTACGCTCTAGCCAGCTGAGCTACACCGCCAAATAAAAAACTTCAGTACTGGTGGATTGAACCGCTGACCTCTTGCATGCGAAGCAAGCGCTCTCCCAGTTGGGCTAGGACCCCGAATTATCGGGAAAACAGGATTTGAACCTGCGACCCCTACGTCCCGAACGTAGTGCTCTATCAAGCTGAGCTATTTCCCGTTTGAGAAATGGTGCCGAGGACCGGAATCGAACCGGTACGGTAGTCACCTACCGCAGGATTTTAAGTCCTGTGCGTCTGCCAGTTCCGCCACCCCGGCAAATGAAAGCGGAAGACGGGATTCGAACCCGCGACCCCCACCTTGGCAAGGTGGTGTTCTACCACTGAACTACTTCCGCATTATAAAATTGGTGCGGGTGAAGGGACTTGAACCCATACGGTATTGCTACCACTAGAACCTGAATCTAGCGCGTCTGCCGATTCCGCCACACCCGCATTTAGAGTCAAATAAAAAGCTTAACCCATCTCATATTTGAGAATCTAAGCTTTCAATTTGTCATTTATTGAGGTTTCATTCCCTCAAAACTAGATAATGCAGAAGAAGTATTGTAAAAACGAGTTCACCAGTAAATGACTTGTCTAGCTTCGGCTCCTAACTTCTCGGCCGTTTCGGTCCGTCCCTACAAATCCAAAACCGGGATTTGCAGTGCCGGCCCTCCAACGTCTCTCGAAGTTTGGACAGTCGCCTCCGCTTTTCTAATTGGTTAAGTCCTCGATCGATTAGTATCAGTCAGCTCCACATGTCGCCACGCTTCCACCTCTGACCTATCAACCTGATCATCTTTCAGGGATCTTACTAGCTTGACGCTATGGGAAATCTCATCTTG
>NZ_JAMBOX010000025.1 GCF_023715785.1 Neobacillus niacini | reverse complement strand
TTAAACTCTGTTGTATAAGATGTATAGGGTTTTATAAAAGCGTCCGCACCATGATGTTCATATTGTTTAATCCAATTTAATAAAACTGTATGATGCAAACCTAGGGATTTTGCAATAGACTTTACTCCCTCTGTCCCCTGTTGATAGCGTATAACCGCATCTATTTTTTCCTCTGTAGTAAATTTAGACATATAAAAACTGCACCTCCAATTGTTAGCTGTGTGTCTAACAATTGGGGTGCAGTTCATGAGCTCAGGTGGATTATTCCTGCCTAGCCGATCCCCCTTAGAGGGAACCGTCTATTACTGGACCAAACATGTGACAGCATGTTTGTTCTTTTTTAGTTTATAATTTGTATACCATTATTATAGCCGTTCCAGCATCTTTTGCAATTTTTTAAGAGGCACTTTTAAAAGCCTTAAATAGGTCAACAAATCGGGGTCATTACCTGCAGTCCTCTGGGAGGAGGACTATAAACGGGCAAATACAGGGTAAACAAACGTCCTGAGAAGGGGCGTAGAGTAGAGGATGCCCGCTATGGTATTGTTACGGTGACCAGGAACATTATGTGACCGCTGTAACTCTTTTTTTCCTATTAGATTTAATGGGGTTCTTGCCAATCGTTTTTAGTTTACTTTTTGTTAAGTTTTTTCATAAAAATGGAAGGTTCTTTTTTACTGTGAAATCGCTCTTTTAAAAAGTTTCTTAAATTTTTCTCTATCCTCTGATGTTAAAGGTTTTGGACCCTTTGTACGCTTTCCGCTTTTTCGAGCCATAGCACTCAAATAACGTGTTTGTAATAATTGGTCAATGTTTTCATTTGTATAGCTGAACCCACTATGGTGAAGTACCGTACAACCTTTTGCTAAACCCAGCGAAGCAAGACCATAATCTTGCGTAACGATGATATCTCCTTTTTCGGCTAACTTCATGATTCGATAATCCGCAGCATCTGCTCCAGAGTCGACATAAATGGTTTCTACACTCGATGGTTGTTGCGTATTAGAAAAATGAGAGAAGCTAGTAACAAGGGTAATAGGAATTTCCGCCTTCGTACCTTCAGAGATAATGATATCTTTTACCGGACAAGCATCTGCATCGACATAAATTTTCAAACATATCTCCCCATTGTAAAGTTTGAATTGATAATAATGATAAATTTAGCCTTTGTCAAACCGATAAAGATTTGGGTTGCAAAGAGGGTGATGCTGAATGACAGTTTTTTATGCTTTAATGCTTGTTAGATTATGAATGATCTACTTAATATTGCACGTATCTCCTATTCAATTTATTAATTCTACATTCGTTACATTAATTCTAAAAGGATAAGATTCTCGTACCTCACCCTCATAATCTACTCTTATCTTATCGCCAACTTGAAATGTTGCGTTGCTGTTAACGGAAAGATTCACAAAAACACGGTTACCTGATTTAAGGATTTCCCCCTGATCTACATTCACAATGGCATTTTGATCACTCTTTTCCTCAATGGTACCTATAAAAAATCCTGTTGCTTTATCAACCTTTATTTCGTTGTCGTTAGGGTCAGTATTTACAGGTGTACAAGCGACTAATAAGCCAATAATAAAAGTTAACAATAAAAACCTATTTTTCAATCTCATACAAGCCTCCCGTAGTAAGCATTTATTCTATTAATGAAAACCAGTATAATCCTGAATTTGCCGCAAATATAAAAGACTACCGTAGTCGATATATCGGTCGAATTTAGTTCATACCTTAATATAAAGTTTTTATATGTGACAAGCAACCGAGAGGGGAGTTATATTATAAATAGTCTGAATAGTAGATAATTTAGTTTGAAAGGGATTTTTTTGAGAAAAATGTGAGGAGGAATAAAGGATGAAACATATTATTGTGGAAACGAAAGATGGGGTTCGTAGACTAACACTAAACAGACCTGAGCGTCTGAATGCCGTAAATGATACGCTCAGTCATGAGATTATTCAGGCCATTACAGAGGCTTCTGCTGACGATGAGGTACGTGTCATTGTCATTACCGGCAGTGGACGAGGATTCTGTGCAGGTCTTGATTTGACTGATTATTCGACGAAAAATCAGGATATTCAATCACGTCATCAGAAATTAGATGAATTGGGTTGGGTGGGACATCAAGCATTGGGGATTGTTCATTGTGATAAGCCGGTTGTGGCTGCCATTAATGGAATTGCGGCTGGTGCAGGACTCGCGCTCGCTTTAGCTTGTGACATCCGGTTCATGTCTGCGGATGCAAGGGTTACAACTGGATACATTCGCCGAGGTCTCAGCCCTGATGCGGGAATGAGTTATTTTTTACCGCGGTTAGTCGGGCAGGCAAAAGCTGCCGAATTGATTTTTACTGGTCGGGACATTTACCCTGAGGAAGCGGAACGAATTGGATTAGTGAACGGTGTATTTCCGGCTGAAGAATTACAGGAACAGGTGATGAATTTTGCCAGGGAACTCGCGGCAGGGCCCCCGATTGCAATGACACTTTCGAAGAGATTGCTAGCTGCAAGCCCTGACACAGATCTTACAACGATTTTAAAACAAGAGTTCGCGTTTATTAAACAATGTTTTGGGACTAAAGACGTTCAGGAAGGGGTTCAATCCTTTGCCGAGAAAAGAAAGCCTGTGTTCCGAGGCGAATAGGTGAATCTCTGGATTTAATTGAACCATTCCAATGTACGATACCTGGAAAGTGCCGGGCACCCTCATTATTTACTTCTGCTGGCACTTTTTATTTTTATTTTTATTTTTGAACCCTCGTCGTCCAACTGAAGCAAAGATGTTTCAAACCAATTCTCACTGAAATGCTTATCAGTTACAAACTACTCATTTTTTTGATACCATATTTTTTAGAAAGAATCTTAAATTGAATAGAGGGAATGGAAGATGACAGACGCGGGATTAGTTCTTGAAGGCGGCGGCATGCGTGGATTATATACAGCGGGAGTGCTTGAATATTTTATGAGTCAAGATCTATACTTCCCGTACGTAATTGGTGTATCTGCTGGAGCTTGCATGGGTGCTTCCTATCTTTCAAGACAAGCAGGACGGAACAAAGAGGTAAATCTCGGCTACATTGAGGATAAGCGTTACTTATCCTTTTCGAATTTTATTAAAAAGCGGGAACTGTTTGGAATGGACTTTTTATTTGATGAAATCCCAAATAAATTGGTACCCTTTGATATGGATACCTTTATCAAAAGCCCTGAGCAATTTGTGATTGTCACAACGGATTGCGAAACAGGTAAGCCCGTTTATTTTGAAAAAGAGCACCAAAGTGAACATCTGACTAAACTCTTGAGAGCATCAAGTTCATTGCCTTTTGTAGCGCCAAGTGTGGAATACAAAAACCAGCAGCTTTTAGACGGCGGGATTGTGGACCCTATTCCGATCAAAAAAGCTGAGAACGATGGCTATAGAAAAAATGTAATTATCTTAACGAAACCACAGGGCTATTTTAAACGGCCGCCAAGTAAGATGTCTGCTATTTTCAAGTACAAGCAGCATCCTAAAATTAATGACCTATTGAAAGTGCGATACAAACACTATAATGAAACCCTAGAATATATTCATAGACAGGAAGAGCTAGGAAACCTATTTGTGATTAGACCAAGCATGGAGATGCCGGTCGGAAGGGTGGAACGCAACAAGGAACGATTAGAACGCCTTTACGAATTGGGTTTGAAAGACGCAAAGGAACAATTTAATAGGCTAGAAAGCTTTTTAGCGAAGAATAGATAAAAAAATTAATTGCCAGGCACTCTCCAGAAAATGGGGAGGTGCCTGGCACTTTTTTAATTATTAACACACTTTTTTAAGTTTTCGGACAACCTGCTTGTATTGCTTCAAGGAATACACGGTGCCGATAAAGCAATTCTTCATCTTGAAGTCTGAGGAAATATACAGAATGGCAAGAGTGGGAAAAAATTTATTTGTGCGAAAACGAAGGTCCTTCCAATAGACGAAATATCCATTTTTCCAAGCCCGAACAAAAGGATAGGCGAATTGGGTGCTGGACAGAAAATCAGAAACGGAAGGATGGTTTTGGCTATCTGAAACCAGTTCTGGAAAGTGTATTTCCTTTGATAAGGTATGTTCAATGTGCAGGCTTCCATCACAATAGACCCCAAATAAAAAATCTTCCTTTGTCTCAATTAGAACGTCCCAATGAAACAAGGACGTACGTGGAATCAATTTAATCCGGAGCGACCGGATGAAGTGATGCTCTAATTTTCTTTTTATCAAAAATGCGTAAACTGTTCGGACCAAAACATATAGGAAGATAAAAAGATAGATAATCAGAAAGGTTTTTCCAGGTTCATAGAAAAGAAGCAGGCCAAATCCTAGCACATGAAAGAAAAAAATGGTCGGGTCGAATAAGGGGAGTGAATCAAAGGCAATCCATTTTTTAGAGAAAGGGAGTAAGACCTGTGTCCCGTGCACGTTAAACAAATCAAAGAAGACATGCAGAATAACGGCTAAGAAGGTCCAAAAAAATAGATGGGTAAAAGATGATACGGTGAAAAATGAGAAAATGATACCTGAAACGGCGGCACTCCATAAAGGTAAAGCAAGAATCGAATGGGACCATGCTCGGTGGTTTCGGTAATAGCTGCCTTTTCCTTTCATACGATAAATAAAGTCAAAATCAGGTGCATTGGAACCTATGACCGTACCGATAACAACGGCTTGTGACAGGGCAGCATCATTCGCGATAACAGGATCAATTTGAGCAAGAGCACCTAACCCAAACCCCATCATGATGTGAGACGTTGTATCCATTTTATCCCTCCACTCAAAATGTAGGCTTTCTCTATATTATATTTGGAGATGGTTTCTTCTTTATTACTCAAATGTAAAAGGTATATATATTTTTTGTAAGTAAAAAAATAACAGGCAATCACCTGTCATTTTTTAAATAAGCCTATATCACAATGGATTTATACGATGGAAGCAGATAGCGTTCGATAAAGTCAGCCAAACCATCTTGTTCGTGGTGTCCAGTAACAAAATCAGCGGCTGCTTTCACCTCTTTGCTTGCGTTCCCCATTGCCACACCGGTACCTACATGAAGAAGCATTTGAATATCATTGGGTCCGTCTCCAATGGCAACCGCTTCATTTGGACTAATTCGAAATGCGTGCAGCAACCTTTTGATCGCAGACCATTTCGATACATTATGTGCAACCAGTTCAAATCCATTACTCCAATCGATCACTTCGGCTTCTTTTTTAAACAAAGCAGAGAATTTCGGACTTGGTTCGCCAGTCAGCACACTATATTTAAGGACATCTTGATAATTTGCCTGTCTTAAATCTCCAATATACCGCGGAGGGATGTTCCCAACTTGTGTCCAGTATTCAATTTCTTCATTGGTTTCCTTACAATAGATCCCATCTGCTGTATGAATAATGACATTACAAGGATTTTCGGCTGTCAGTTGGTGAAATCGAGCTTGGTCCACTTGAACGGTTTGCATATGCATCGCTTTCCCAGTCACCGCATCATGAATAGCGGCACCGTTCAAACAGATCATTGGAGACCGTAATCCTATTTCTTTGTGATAGGGAGCGGTTACTTCATAATGGCGGCCAGTAGCCAAGAAAACCTTAACACCCTGATTCACGAGGCTATGAATCGCCTCCATATTTCGGCTGGAAATGTCGTTTGAGGCTGTTAGAAGTGTACCATCCATATCAATAAATACTGCACGCACATTCATTTTTGCTGCCTCCCTTCGTTGGTAAACCCATCATACCATGTGAATATTAAAGGCTTGTAAATTCAGTGTTCAGATTAAATAAATTTCAGGCTCCCCCCAGAATATTGGAAGGTACCTGACAATTTTTATGTTAAGTATTTATCAAGAAACTGGACAACACGGCGCGTATATTCTTTTTTATTCTGAGGATAAGAATGAATGTGTTGACATCCTTCCGTTAGCCATAATTCTTTACGATTGGCAGAGGAGACCGAATGGAATAAACTTTTACTTTCGGTATAAGGAATGGCTTCGTCTGTTTTACTGTGAATGAATAGGAAAGACTTCCCTTTTGCATTCTTAACATGATTGATTGGAGACACTTCAGTAGGGTCAATTTTAAGAAGTTTTCGCATAGAGTGATAAATAATTGGTGTAAAGGGATTTTTCGGCAATTTGGACCAATAAGAAAGATTTTCTTTTAAAAACGGCCCTAAATCACTAAAGGGACTATCAGCAATGATGGCAGAAACTCCAGGATGTTCGCACCCGGCAATAAGGGCCGTGGAAGCACCCATACTCCAACCAAGAAGCGCAATCTTTTTCTGACTTTTTTTCTGAATGGCATAATCAATCGCCGCATATAAATCGTGGTTTTCAAAGAACCCCAACCCCGTTGTTCTTCCTTTTGATTTGCCGGCATTTCGAAAATCAAACATCAACACATTATATCCCTGTTCCGTAAGAATTCGAGCAAGTTTGAGTCCTTCAATCTTATTCATGGAACGTTCATTCATATAACCGTGTGCTGTAATGACTGTTTTTTTGCTTTGCTGTGAAGCGGCGGGAATCCACCAGCCTGCCAGCTTAACTTGGTCTTTTCTGCTGTGAAATTCAATTTCGTCGAAAACCATGCCATAATCCTTCGGGCTTTTCGTCGTTTTTGCAGGAAAGGGATGCGTTAGATACAAACCGATGCTAAGAGGGGGGAGAAAAAATATAAATGGTACTGCCAACAACGGCCCCCAGAGGGATTTACTTTTTTTCTCCTTTTTCTCCTCATCCATCCTAACTCCTCCTGTCCATTTTAAGTTTTCGGTACATTATCATATGCCGATGAACAAAAAACGGAAAACTCTAAAGTCCTAATTTGGATTATTTATGGTAATTTATAAGATTAGAACGTATTTGCAGAGCGATCTTCGCATATTTCATTGTTGAACAGTCTGGCGCTTTTCTTAAATAAGAAGGCGTCTTTTTACATGTACAACACATTTAGGGATTGAGTTTAATGAGGTGTAAAAAAGGTGAATGAAGGGAGAAACAATTTCTTGGTGGAATTATCAAATAAGTAATGGGTGCGGCAATTATCCAATAAGGGTTATCGCAATTTTTTTGTTCCGCTGCTTTTTCTTTAACAGGAAGACCTTCAGTTAGTTATGCGTGTAAGTGTGTAGAACCAAAATCAGTTGAAAACGAGTTAGAATGGTCTGATACAGTTTTTAAAGGGAAAAATAATTGAAATGAAACAAGATAAACACTCAAGAAAAATTCTGTTTGAGGTAACAAACATGAGTAAATCGGCGTTTTCGCTTCTTTTATTGAGGGAGGATAGTTGAAGAAGGATATTTTCTGTTTTAAGCCATTAGAATTTCAAATAAGCCTTACACGAACACAGGTATTGAAAATAACAGGAACATAGGAGGTATGAGATATGAGGTTGCCTAACGGGTAGCTTTCCTTTAAGCCAAATACAGCTCGTATCTTAATTGTTGCTGCATTTTTTTATCTTTGCTGAAAATAATAAGTTCAGGGGTGATAAAATGGCAACTGCTAAAATAGGGGACAATATTATATTTAAGCGTGATGGGGAAAGCTATGAAGGAACTGTTACGGTTGTAAGAGAAAATTCTGTTATTGTTGAGTACGGATACAATAAGAAAAAAGATGAACCTATTACAACCATAGTCAATCATAAAAATTATAAAATTACGAATGAAAATTTGTGAACAACTATACTTAAAGTAATGGGGCGTTGATCTAAGGATTAACGCTCTTTTTTGTAGAACTTATTGAACTAACGGGTAGTTGAAGAAGGAATGTCACTGTCTTACCAAGACACACTTAATACGGTTTACAAAAAACGCCCAGAATTAGCTTCTGAGCGTCTGATTCGTTATTCTTTAAAAAATGGATATAATTTTTATTTAATTTGTTCGTTGTTGAGTGACTCCAATACTTAGATAACTATATCTAAACCCCTTAATCTGCTGGAGTTTCAAATTTTCCCTCTTGATAATCCCGATAAGCCTGTCGTATTTCTTCTTCTGTATTCATTACAAAAGGTCCATATGCTACTACAGGCTCTTTGATAGGTTCACCTGCAAATAGAACAAGTCGTAAGTTTTCGTTTGCAGAAACATGAATACTACTCATATTCTCAGCATCTGCGGAACCTATGCAATAGTAACAGAATCCTTATTGAAGTAACGGGAGGTTAGTTAAATTACGATTTATAAAAAATTATTGGTTAAAGTACCATTGACTAAACAAGTTAATTTAACTAAAATATTTTTAACTTATGAAAACGGAATATAGAGCGATGAAGAGAAGAGTAATTTTGATTAATTATTCACAGAGAGCTCCTGTTGGTGGAATGGAGTAATAATTAGCTTAATGAAAAAGCCTCGGAGCTTCGCACGGATCTAAGCTTGGTTATTCTTAGTGATACTGCGACGGGATCTCCCGATAAAGAGATAGGGTATAATCAATTTATTTTATTGACGTACCTAAAGAGGTTGGTATGGTAACATATCAACAAACTGAGGTGGTACCACGAAGCTAAACTCTCGTCCTCAAGATGAACAATCTTGGGGGTGGGAGTTTTTTTGTTGATAAAAAATATTGTCTAATTGATAAATGATCAAATAACAGGAGGTAAATAAAATGGGTAACGAACAAAGAACAAGAAGAATAGAGAAACTAGAAACTTTAATGACCCTGGGAATAACAGCCTATCCCGAAAAATTTTCGGCAAACTACGAGCTTAACGAAGCTGCAAGACTTGAGGATGAAAAAACGGGAGTAAGAGTTGCGGGCCGAATAATGAGTATTAGGGATTTTAAAAAACTGAGTTTTATTACGATCTCAAACATTAATGGGAGCCTTCAGCTACTTTTAAAAAAAGAAGAAGTTGGTGATGGACCCTTTGAACAATTTTTTGAGTTTGTAGATATTGGGGACTTCATAGGTGTTGAAGGGCGAATGTATTCGACAAAAACAGGTGAGAAAACATTGCGGATCGAAAACTATGTATTTCTTGGAAAGGCATTACGAACTTTGCCTGAGAAGTGGCACGGATTAAGTAATGTTGAACTTCGATATAGACAGCGTTACTTAGATTTAATGATGACGAAAGACACTCAAAGTCGATTGTTAACCAGAACAATGATGGTTCGTGCTATTCGCAGATTTTTTGAGGAAAAAGGCTTTTTGGAAGTTGAAACACCAGTATTGCAACATACATCATCGGGTGCAATAGCTGAGCCTTTTAAAACGTTTCATAACGCTTTAGACACTGAATTAAATTTAAGAATAGCTCCAGAAACATATTTGAAGAGATTAATTGTTGGTGGTTTTACCAAAGTATTTGAATTTGCAAAGTGTTTCAGAAATGAAGGGATCAGCCCTCAGCATCTTCAAGAGTTTACCATGGTTGAAGGCTATGCGGCATATTGGAATTATGAGGACACAATGAAATTAATGCGTGAAATGCTTCTGAATGTGCTTGAACAAACATTTAATACAACGACAATAATGATACAAGGTCAAGCTATTGATTTTTCATTAAAGTGGGAAGTTGTCTCATTCCGAGATTTAATTTTAAAAGACACAGGAATTGATATTGACCTTTATCCTGATGTTAAGGATTTATACCAAGAAACAAAGGAAAAAAATGTTCAATTAGATCACCCTGATATTGAATCTTTAGGGATAGGTAATTTTATTGATCTTCTTTACAAAAAAATGTGCAGACCCAAACTTATCAAGCCAACCTTTTTAATCCATCATCCAATTGATTTATCTCCATTGGCTCGTGCAAATGATCATAACCCTACTATTACAGATCGATTTCAATTGGTGGTTAACGGAGCTGAAATTATAAATGCCTATTCTGAGTTAGTTGATCCACTTGAACAAAGAAGAAGACTGGAAGAACAGGCTATACTTAAAAATAATGGAGATATAGAAGCTATGGAGATGGACGAAGATTATGTAGTTGCTATGGAATATGGCATGCCGCCAATTTCAGGCTGGGGATTTGGCATTGAACGTTTGCTAATGGTGTTAACTGATAGTGATACGATTAAAGATTGCGTTTTGTTTCCATTAACTAAAAAATTATAATCAACAAGATAATTGGATATTTAATTGGAGGTGGTAAACGGAAGTCTCAGTTACCACCTTTTTTAAAAGGGTGTAAATTAGAAAATTATTTTTCGTGTCTTACACCCCTAAATGACAATAAAGCTGTTTTTAATGAGGCATAAGAACCTATAGCCGCATATCCATAGAACCACCCCATAAAAATACCTGCTACTAGATGATGTCTGTGACTGATAAAAATTGAAATACTTAATCCTAAAATAAGAGCAATAGTGGGTACAAATTTTTTGGGAATCTTCAGAATCACTTTTAGTATTTCAGTAATAATCATTATTAACGGGACTGCTATTACAGCATCCCAAAAATTAGTTTGTATCGTAGGGAAATCCATTTGGAACACACCTTTTTACATTCATTATGTCCTTATTATAGAAAAATAATAGTGAGTACATGGATAGGTGAACAGTAAGAAATACAATTCAGCGAACGGGGGGATTAGTTAAAGAATGAGGGTTCCTTGCAATCAATTTCAACAAATGTTATTCTATAGATGAATTATTTTTGTTCGGTGTATAGGATGGTATAGTAAAACTTTTCGTCTTGATGATCACTGAGAGCAAGGATAGTAATACATTGTGTGTACGAACACAGTAGGAGGCAACAAACATGGAAAAAGGTAAAGTAAAATGGTTTAATGGTGAAAAAGGTTTCGGATTCATCGAACGTGAAGGTGGAGAAGATGTATTCGTTCATTTCTCAGCGATCCAAGGCGAAGGGTATAAAACATTAGAAGAAGGTCAAGAAGTGACTTTTGATGTTGAGCAAGGCCAACGTGGAGCGCAAGCAGCTAACGTTCGTAAGGCTTAATAACAATGACAAAATGGACAGGCTCTTTTTTTAGAGTCTGTCTTTTATTTTTCTTTTTAAAGTAGAATATAATGGGGTGAATGTGTGAGTAAAGCTAAGGGGAAAAGCGGAATAGGCAGAGGAACAGACAAGAAAGGATGGAATCGTTGGCAAGCTAGTGCAAACAAAGCAAAGAGTGCCAAACCCTATATAAGTAAAGGTACAAAAAAAACGGATAGTGCCAAGACCACGAAGAATAGTTAAAAGAAGTGAGGGACCATACTGGTTCTTTTTTTTTGTTCCTAAATGGGGCAGTGTAATGACATGCAGTAAAACGATTTGTAAAGAAGGAATATCAGAATATTAATAATCTTGCCAAAAAGTGAATAAGGTAAAACAGTATATTCTCCGAAGGGGGAGTCAAAATGAAACAATTTAGAAAATGGATAAATCGGACGTTCAATCATGATCCCAGAAAAAAAATGACTCTCGTTATGGGAGCTCAATACGAACCGCAAATATTTGGACAACCAGTTGAACGAAACCAAACTTCGTTAATAAGGAACAGAGATGCCGAAAAATACTTTCGTCCTTCCTCCCTCCCTATTAAAAATACCCTCGTCAAGAACAGCCAATTTTTTGATCCCTATTATGAAAAAGACTACAAGGAAATTAAACTCCCTGCAACATTAATTCGGACTCCTGATGAAACGGTTTTATACTACTTTAGTATTTTAAGAGAGGCAGAAAACCTCACTCAAAACCAGTTGGGGGGGTGCGGAACTGTAGGGATGGCAAAGTTGCCCTATCCAATAGCTTATAACTTTTTTACTAAAGACTATCAGAAAAGGGTTTCCTATAATGAATATCTTCGATCGTTTGCTGGAATTGGACATCTAAATTTAATTAAGATGAACAGACTGCCTTATGAAAAAGACATTGTTCCTTATTTCATTGAGCTAGAAAGCATCGAAGGTTCATCAAAAGGTGTCACCTATTTTGCATATTATTACGGCTATGTCCAATTAAAAAAAGTTCAAAACCTGTATAAAATGGACCAGATGAAATTGTACGGAGAGGACTTCCTATGTGCCCCCTATCATCTTTGGCAGCATGATGCAGAAGCAGTCGTTGCGATTATGTATGGAGAATGGTGCAAATTAATAAAAAAACAGCTGCCTACTAAACAAGATGGTTACGTCAAAACTATTGATTTTATTGGTACGGATGGAGCCGATTATCGCTTTATCTTTTATCAATTAACAAATGATACAGATGTATTAATTTCTCAATATAAAAAGGATTCTCTAGGAAACTGGGATTCCATCCGAATTGACCCTATCAAATGTCTGAAAAAATAAGCGTGATAGTAAAGAAACTCGAGCCGCCATTTGCTTGAAGACCATTGGCAACCTTTTTTGAATTGTTCACCAACATGACACAATCGATTTCAAAATCAAGCAATCCCGCAGTTCTTGGAATACTGGGGCGCACCACCCATCGACACCATTCCATGCCATGGAGATATGCACTGTTATATCGACGGAGAAAAACACGTATTTAAGCATGGGTGTATAAAAGATGATTTTATAAGAGAATTTCCGGGGTATGAAGCTGATGTTGAGAAGCTTTTTGGCATAATGGAAACAATCAATAAGGAAATGTTTTCAGGGACGGAAGCGCCAGAACCTCCATATGATATGAGTCTGTTTGAGCTAATTCGGTTTGGAATAAAGTCCAAAAAACAGAAACCATTGTTTATGAAATATGGTAATAAAGCCAGCATGGTTCTATTATGGGATGGTCGGCAGAAGAGAAAGAGTATGGAAAATTTATAAAACAGACAACGGCTATTAAAAATTTATATTTGGTTGGACAATGGGTGTTTCCCGGTTTTGGTGTGGAAGGGGTGATGGCGAGTGGCTTTTATCTGGCCAAGGAGATTTTAAAAGGTGACGGGATCGATTTGAAGAAGGAATTCACAGATCATTTCAAAAATGGTATTAAATAACAAAGGCATCACTTATTGCGAAACTCTTCACAATAAGTTAGGAAGAAGAGGTCGCTAAAAATTAATTTATCATGGATATCCTCGTTAGGATCAATAAGGAAGGGACAACGATCATTATTGTGACCCATGATGCAAAGGTGGCAGCAAGAGCAAGACGAGTGATATTCCTGATAGATGGCAATATTCATGATGAACTGATTTTGGGAAAATTTGATGGTGGTGAACAGCAAAAGTCAATCCGTGAGAAAAAGTTAGCAGATTGGTTGGGAACGCAGGGATTCTAGAATAAATCAAGTGCCAGGCACCTTCCAGAAAATCGGAAGATGCTTGGCACATTTTAATTTCAACTTTAGCCATTCTCGAAATGTTAATTTGATGTTCCATTGTTTATTGTTTAAACATAAAATAATGAACAGTAACAGGAGAACAGGAGGGAATTTGGATGGCTTCGATTGTTAATGTAGGAATGTTGAACATAAATTCTCCTCAACCTAGTTCCGCTATATTTGTTGGTGAAGGTATTGTAAATGGAATGGATGCGAACAGGAAATACAATTTAAATACAGGGGGAATTTACGGTATTAACACCGTTAATTTAGGAAATATAAATAATAATAATGATAGCTTTGAAGTCATCGACGGGGTGATCTTTGATCAGGACTTTAAGCCAAGCGCTCCCGTGAATGCATAAACAATTAGGAAGACACGGATTTTAGTCTATTGAACAACCCAAGATTCATGAACATAAATAGATTCATAATGAACTTTAAGGTGGTGAACCCTCAATGGTAAAGACTACAAATTTTAATTTTACGGGTAATATTCATGTTCAAACAATGGAGAGACAATGTGGTATTTTTATCGGGGAGCAAAACACCGCCATCGGTTGGAGTGCTCATGGCAAGCAAAACAACGTGATCGGAACTATTGGCGGACGATCTAATGTTCTATATCGCAATATATCGATCCTAATCGACCCTGACGTAGTAGATACTCCTATAGATGATCGGGACATTCATATTGCCCTTGACCAATCAAATGATGAAAGCAACACAACGAATCTAAATCTTAATAGTGTAAACGTCAATTCCATGCAGCCAAGCAGCACAGTATTCGTTGGCAAAGGGCTTGTTAATGGGATTGATGCAAATCAAAAACAAAATGCAAACCACGCTAACATAAATGGGAATCATAATCGGCTAATGAATAATGTCAATTTAAATAATGATCAAGATCAGGTCGATGCCATCATGGATGATCGAGATATCAAAATTACAAACATTGAAAAAGAATAATGCAAAAGGATGCTTCGATGATCGAAACATCCTTTTTTAAATATCCAATGTGGATTTCATAGTAATAACACAGTAATACTGACATTAAATAGATTGACCTTGCACGCCAGGTAGTATGTCTGGGTCAACAATTTGTGCATCAAATAAATCATTGTCAATTATATTTGTCCAATTGGTTATGTTCCAAAAAACTCCAGCCTGCTGCCCCACTCCATTGTTTGTCTTCCTATGTGAAGACCAACCGAATTGTTGATTTTCTCCAACGTTAACTCCAGCATTGGTATTTTGTTGATTTACGTTTATTGCCCCAAAAGAAAAAGAAATGGCCACAAAAATATCCCCCTATTTAGACATTTAATCTTATATTTTATCTATGAGTTAATGTTAGATATCGTAAACTTAATAATCTTTATATACTATGCAGACGGCTATAATTTGACCAACCATTTTTAGTTAGAAACATATAACATTATGCGAGTGGGTAAGTAACTGCAGCGGAAATCTTATGAAAATGTACTAATAGCCAAAAATAACCAGGAGGACTCCATTTAAATGGCTAAGAACAAAGACATAAATAAAATCATACTTTATTAAAGTAAGACATTTTCCTTTACCTAATCAAATCCGCACCTGGGACACTTGCCAAATCGTAAACGGTAAGTTGGAGGCTAATGATGCAAAAAAAAATCATAAATAATTTAATCATCAAGGGAATATCTGTAAATAACATAGATACAACATCTGGAATCTTTGTTGGGATTAATAATGTAAATAATTGGTCTTCACATCAGAAAAATAATCATGGCTTTGGTTCCGTGTCTAATTCACAAGTCTCGGAAAACTTTAGCATGGTTATCGATAACGATGTCATTGACACGCCTATTGAAAATCATGTAGTGACTTATGTGGATGGAAAGGGGGATCTACAGAAAGTGGATCCCCCGATAGAAAATAATGCAGTGACTTACATCGACAGCAGGCAGGATATACAAAAAATTGATGTTAAGGAAATAAACACGAACAGTTTATTTACAAATTCAGCCATTTCAGTTGGAGAGAATATACTAAACGGATGGAGTGCGCACAGAAAGACAAATGAAGGAACTGGCAGTGCGGCAGGTATTACGCAGCAAACTTCCAATGCCAATATCGTAATTGACAATGATGTAATGGACGGTCTAATGAGCGATAACCTTCAAAATTAAAATTCGACAGAAATTGGGGTGATTTTTTTGGCGATTCCTATAGCAATCGGAGCAATTAACGTTAATCATCAAGATACCAACTCTTCGATTTCTGTAGGTGAAAATCAGCTAACTGGATGGTCAGCTCACAGGAAGACGAATAATGGATTTGCTCAACAAAGTGGTATCATTACAAATACCTTGAATTACACGATTATTATTGATAATGATTTAAGTGATGGGAATATACTGGATCCCGATTTTATACCTGGTGCTCAGGCGCAGGTACTTTAAGCGAAGATGTAAAGTACCTGCCTATAGTTATTTAAAGAGATTTATTGACCTTTTAGGCATTACCTTTATAAACCAAACATATGGTTAAATAGAGGACTAGCTTATAGGGAGGTTTTCAATAAGTGATAAAGCCTCATTTGCGTTCTAATGTCAAACAGATGTTAGGAGATGATTTCTCCGAACTGTTGCATGAAATCTCACCATTTGTGGAACCCAGGATGGATATATATAAATCAAATCAGAACTTCATACTTGCAATGGAACTGGCTGGTGCCAAGAAAGAGGACATCTCTGTAAAACGAATGGATCGCACTTTAATCATTGAAGGACACATTAACCAAGATTATATGGATGATAAGATAAAAGTGATAAGCAGTGAACGGTTTTACGGTTTTTTTCGAAGAGAAGTATCTATTCCGGAAGAATGCCATGTGGAACAGCTTCAAGCCATTTTTGAAAGGGGAATACTCTTCATTACCATCCCTTTTTTTAAAAAATAAAGAGGAGAATGTTCATGACTTCCATTAAATATGGTTCATTAAAAATTAACGAAATAAAAAACTCTTCCGGATTAATGGTGGGAACAAATATTATAAAGGGAAGAAAAAGCGAATCTGTCGTCAATGAAGGGTTTGGTATCATTAAAGGAAATAAGAATAAAGTCCAATCAAATGCGGGATTTATAGAGAAACACTCGTAAAAGGGAATGGAGATTGATGGACCAAGAAAATTTACTAAAAAAACTTGATCAATTATTCCAAAAGATTACCACACTTGAGAAATCCATCCAGGATAAAAACAATCCATCCGTCATTATAAAAATGGACGTGAAAGATCTTCATCTACAACAATTAAACATTGAGGAACTAGCTTTCCAGCTTGAAAAGCTGGATATAAAAGAGTTAAGTGGCATGTTAAACCTCGGGAATACATTCTCTCCCCATGTCCATCCGAAACAGGTTCCTAAAACCCCAACTGTTCAAAAGAATCCACAGCAGCAAGAAACAGGAGAAAAGGACGATATTCAAATAAACATAAATGGAAAACCAGTGTCATATACCATACTTTAGGGAAAGGATGTTGGGCGTGAAACGTTTTTCCCCCGCTTTTTTTATTGGATCGATTTCTATCGGAACGGTAGAAGGTGCCTCCTGTGTAAATCTAGGAAACAATCTTCCTAGCGGTTTTGTCAATTATAAAAAACAAACCCAAGGATTTGGCTCGATAACGGGTGACCATAATGATATCCACGAAATTTTAGCTTCCATCGATGAGAATGCGATTAGTGATATCTTCCATTATGATTTATTGGAGCACCAACCAAATGGACAGGCATTAGATCAGATTCAAAATGAGATGTTAAACTCAGAACTTACGATTGAAGAAGAGAGTGAAGAGAATAGCGAACAGTGACAGTCACTGTTCGCTATTGATCTCTAGTTTGTTAAACAAACTCATTTCAACATTTTCATAATTTTGATAGCCACATCGATTTTCACAAGGTCATCTAAAAGATTAAAATCAACATTTAGAAGAGATTCGATTTTTTTAATCCGTTTTCTTAATGTGTTGGGATGAATAAACAGCTGTTCGGCCGTTGCATTTATGTCGGCATTATTTGTGAAGAACGCTTCTACTGTATCAAGGTAGAAATCCTCATTCTCTTGATCCATTCTAATTAATTCACCCAAAGTTTCTTGATAATAATCGTGCAAAATATCATTATGAATGTTGGCCAGCAGCCTGGCGATGCCGATGTCCTCAAAATGCAGCACAGCCCGGTGCTTCGTTTCATATTTCCCGAGCTCCAAGGCCACTTTCGCTTCATAAAAACTTCGAAAGCATTCCATATTCGATGGATGCTGACGGCCTAGGCCAATCTGGAAGTCGATCCCCGAAAAGGTAGTCTTGAGACTATGGAGGATTTTTTCAGCCAATGAAACCATATACTCCTTTTGATTTTTCCCCGTAATCGCAGGCGAGTCAAACACAATCAGGACAATGAACCCTTGAATGGGAAAGGCGATAAGCGTGTGAAAATGGGCCTGTACAACCGAACGAATTTGACTGATGATCTGGTTTTGATCGATTGTGCCACCAGTAAATGTGGCAGTCACATTCATTCGCACGGCCATTAACTGAGTTGGTTTCGTGAAGTCCCAGCCCCATTGCCTGCCCAACGAGAGCAACGTCTGCTCGGATTCAATATTGTTGTATAAAAGATTCGTAAGAAATTGTTCTTTGTAAGACTGATGAGCACGAAGGACGGCCTCTTCATTTTTTAACAAAGAAATGAGTGCAGGAATGGCATTTGTCAGCTGTTCAATCGTTACATCGAGCATCATACCCGGCCGGATGGAAATGAATATAAACCCATAAAGCTGTTCCTCTGATTGCAGTCGAATCAGGAGAACCTCCCCGGCCGCATCCTTAAGCATAAAAAAAACATCAGTCCTTGATTTTGCTTCCTGATAATAGCTTGCTTGAAGGTCTATTCTTTGTTCCTCTGGACCTGATTTCCCATTCCAGTTCTTCATATAAAAATGTTTATCCAAAAAGTGGATCTCTTCGCCAATGATGGCGCCCAATCTGGATAAAAGTCCACTTAACCCCCGTCTTTGTCCTAATTGAAGCCAGTAATTCGCAGAACGTTCCCAAACCAGGTGAAAAAATCCCATCGATTTAAGCTGCTGCAGGTCCGTGATTGCTTTTTTCAAGCTGTCCGGATTGGAGACAGGTACAGTTAATATTGGCTTACCAATGGTTTCAGCCATTTGTAAGATCGCTGGGGAGAGGATTAGCTCTTCAGCACCATAAAAAAGGATTCCTTGAACGTTTGGCTGTGGAAGGTAGTCAGCCAATAACGAACGTGCATCGCCGCATTTAGGCAACAATAATAGACTTGCAGCCTCCAACGCATCGGTTGGCGCAGCAGCCTGGGCGATAAATCTGTCCTTGCCTTTCCACCCGGCGATAATTTCCGCTTGGTCAAAAGGGGAGGAGCTAACGATTTCCTGAAACACCAACATGATGGTTTCCTCCTTCTGTACAGCACCAAAAATGCTGGATCTCTTCTTTTCGAGTCTGAAAGCGAATGGAAGGATTGGTCACTTTTTTCATCTCAAAGCCATGTACGGCTTTTTCATAATGCGTATTACTTGGATCAAGAATATCAATGATTTCAAGTGCTTTAACCGGGCAGGCCGAGACGCAAATGGGCAATTTGTTATGCATCTGGCGCTCGTAGCACATATTGCATTTATCTGCTTTTGCCGTAATCGGGTTGATCACAATCGCATCAAAAGGACAGGCAGTCACGCATTTTCCGCATCCCGAACACTTGGCTTGGTCAATCAAAACAATCCCGTTCGGCTTCTTTTTAATGCAGCTTTCTGGGCAAACAGCAAGGCAAGCTGGATTTTGGCAATGGTTGCAGGCCATTGAAAAATGATGAAAACTGTGCCCTGCAGTCACAACACCAGGAACATCATGGATTTTTCTGCGAAATGTATCATCATAGCCATGTTCATTTTTACAGGAGAATTCGCAGGAGCGACATCCTAAACATTTTTCGACATGGACAAGAAATCCGAGTTGTTTCATAAAATGATCACCTTTTTAGTCTCAAATAAATAAGTTTTCCCTTTATACTTAGTATAAATAGTTTTTAATCAGCAGAGTGGCAAAACATCGTACAAGTTTTTAACAATTTATCGTTGGAAGGAGATTACCCCATGGAAAAGACGTACACCATCACCCGCCATGTTTGTCCCCGAAATTGCTATAGTTCCTGCAGCATGCTGGGGTATTCTGTAAATGGCCGTTTAAAAAAGGTTTCCGGCGATCACCAGCATGGCTACACAAACGGGCTTCTCTGTGCCAAAGGGTATAATTATTTGCACCATGTTTACCATCCCGACCGGATTAAATATCCAATGATGCAAGTGCCACGGGGGAGCGGGAACTGGCAGCGAATCTCCTGGACGGAGGCCATCGATGTCATTTCAGGAAAAATTATGGAGCTCTATAAACGCTATGGTTCACATCTTTCATTAGCCTTAAATAAATATTCTGGGAATATGGGCGTCCTGCATCATGCAATGGAGGGCTTCTTTAACGGATTGGGGGAAACCTCCCGAGCTATCGGCAATCCATGTTGGGCCCCGGGGATGGACGCCCTTTATTATGATTTCGGCGAACACCACACATCAGATATATCGGATGTTCGTCATGCAAAAACGATTATCTTGTGGGGAATTAATCCTGTTTGGACCTCGATTCATTCGATGCCCTATATCATCGCGGCCCGGCAACAAGGGGCGAAGGTCATTACGATTGATCCAGTCTACACCGAGACGGCAAAGAAATCAGATGCCTATATCCAGATTAAGCCTCGCAGTGACGGAGCACTGGCACTTGCGGTTGCCAAGTACGTGTTGGAGCATAACCTGTATGACGCTGAATTTATCCGGAACTATACCCATGGCTGGACAGAATTAGCGGAATACCTAAATGGTTGTTCCATGGAGGAGGCGCTCAATCAATGTGGCCAAACGATGGAAGTGATCCAATACTTGGCCGAGCAGCTTACCAAAAATAAACCAGCCTATATTTGGGCAGGGTTTGGCATGCAGCGCAACCAAAATGGCGGCCAAAATATACGCGCCATCAATGCCCTTGCCGCCATCACGGGGAATCTGGGCCGGAAAGGGAGCGGCGTTCAATTTGGACAACGGGCGAGCTGGAAATTCAGCTACAGCATTCTGAACCATGTGCCGTTTGATAAGCAAAAACAAACAGGGGTTCGGCCGCTTGATTTTAATGATTTTGCCAATGAACTGCAAAGGCATCAGAATCCTCCCGTTAAATTTCTGTGGATTACGAGCCGAAATTTGCTCACTCAAAGCGGGAATGTCGAAAAGCTCAAGCAATCGCTGCAGCAATTGGAGCTCATTGTGACGCTTGAGCATTTTTTAACCGAGACGGCGGCATGGTCCGATATTGTTTTGCCCGCTACCACTCAATTCGAAGAATGGGATGTGATGGCCAGTTATTGGCACCATTGGATCAGCATCAACCAGCCGGCCATCAGTCCTTACTATGAGAGCAAGAGCGAGATGGAAATAGCCCGTATGCTGTCCAAACGGTTAAATAGTTATGAGGAGAATTTCAGTGCGTTTCCAACCGACCTGAGTGATGAGGATTTCATTGACCAGGAATTTACCGAAGAATTTTACGAAGCGTTGCAAATTCAACACTGGCGGGAATTAGTGGACGGCGGCCCACGGAGGGTGAATCTCCCGAAAACCGCTTGGGAATCCTTGGAGTTCAAAACGCCTTCAGGAAAAATAGAGTTATTTTCCACACAGGCAGAAGCCGAACAGCTTTCACCCTTTGGGATGGCGCTGCTTGGGGAGCAAAATAAACAGGAATATCCTTATATTTTATTGTTAAATCATGAGCCGTTCCGGATCAATTCGCAATTTCAAAACCTGTATTCCTATAAGCAAATCAATCAGGAGCCATGCATTTATCTGCATCCTGTATTGGCTAGGGACAAAGGGATTCAATCAAATTCATTGGTTAAGCTGTTCAATGCCCATGGACAAATTACGATTCGAGCCAAATACTCGGAGGATTTAGAGTATCACACACTTGTCATACATCCGAATCATCCTCTGGTAAATCAACTGGTGGGCTTTATTCCGGCAGACATGGGGAAAAAGGTAACTGGTGGCAACGGAAATGCACTCAATGATCTGTACGTGAATATTGAAAAACTGTCTTAAAAAAGTATACCGGGTTTATTTATCGCCGTTTAAATTATTAGTTCATTCCTATTTTTTTATAATTAATTCTCAGGAAATATGAAATCTAGTATTGGCGACCGACATTGGTTGAATGGAGCACTTCTGGTAGTCAATGAGGTAGTTGGCTACCCAAATTTTGTATTCCATAAGTGTAAATGCGTGTGCATTACATTGTTAATATATAGTTTGCACCGCTATATTTAAGCCGTAAGACAAAGTATGGACGGATTCAGTTATTGCAAAAAACAGCAGCTGAATCAATGTCCATACTTTTTTCCTTTCTTGAGAAAAATGTGGCGAAAATATTGTGAAATGTTGAACAAAAAGTGACAAGAGCTTCCGTTTGATTGTTTTTACACCAACAGCCGCAAAAGTCTGTAAACACTTCTACATTTGCTCACTTCTTAACATGGTATGCTGAAGTCACAATCCAGAAGGGAGTAAAAACGATGATGAAAAAGTTTCTATTTCTCCTACTTAGCGTCGTATTCGCAGCTTCACTGACCGGCTGCAACGAGCAGGCAAATGAGGATGTAAAAGCGAAAATCCAATCCTTCCCTAATGAAAATTATACGGGTGACCCGAATCCCGTCGTAAAAGAGGAAATGAAATTAACCGACGAGGAAAAAGCCGAATTGCAAAAGCTGCAACAAGAAATTTTGTCCGAAAAAGAAGGAGAATCCCATGACTGAAAACTGTAACGACAAGCAGCAGGATCGATTCGAGCTTTACCAGCTTCTTTGGCATTACTATCGGGGTGACCTGCTGAATTTAACAGTTAGAGAATGGGCGACAGTGACCGCGTTTCTATCAAGCAAGCCCACTCTAAGCCAGAATGATTGGGGGGCAAAAGCGATAAACCTGCTCGAAACCATCAACAATCAATCATTGGAAACCTTTCCATTCGATTTTAACCGGCTGTTTGTCGGCCCGAACAAACTATTGGCTTCCCCCTATGAATCTAGCTATCGAAACACCGAAGGCACAGTAATGCAGACAGAGACATTAAAGGTGCGTAACTTCTACTACCACGAAGGCTTGCAGGTTGACCGGGAGGGGCAGCACCCTGATGATCATCTCCAATTTGAATTGGAATTTATACTGCATTTAATCCAATTGGCGGAGAAAAAGGAAATCCTGCGGCTGTTTTTGCACAACCATCTATTGAAATGGTATGAGGCCCATTGCCGCAGAATTGAGGAGCATAGCCAAAATGTGATGACCTTGGCGTTTGCTTATTTATTGAGAGGATTTTTACAAAAGGAAACCATGTTATTGAAAGAAGAGGAGGCCGCCTTATGCTAAAAGAATCGATTACACGCCGAAATTTCATAAAAGGTTCCGCTTCACTAACAGCCCTTTTGGGACTAGGGGCAGCCAGCAGTCAGGCGCCAAAGGGACTCGTTCCGAAAGCGGCGGCGAAAACAAACGGAAAAGTGCAGCAATTCTATAATGCTTGTCCGCGAAATTGCTATGATACATGTTCGATCTTAACAACCGTTGAAGATGGCAGAATTACCTTTATCACTGGAAATGAGAACAACACCTATACGAAAGGGCGGCTTTGTGTAAAGGGAAATACGTATCCCCGTGTCGTTTATTCACCCGACCGGATTAAATATCCGATGCGACAAAAGGGGCGGGGAAGCGGCAATTGGGAACGGATTAGCTGGGGTGAAGCCTACACCATCATTTCCAAAAAGATTTTGGAAATCAAAAAGGAATATGGCAGTACCCTACCGATTTGTCTCAATAAATATTCCGGCAACTTTAATATCTTAAACTACGCAACAGAAGGAATGATGTCGAGTATCGGCTATACCACCCGTGCCCAGGGAACACCATGTGATCCTGCCGGTTCTGATGCCCAGGGCTTTGATATGGGAGTCGCCTATAATAGTGATCCAGAGCATTTTCTCGACGCTGACTATATCATCCTATGGGGAGCAAACCCAGCCTGGACCTCGGCGCACTCGATGTATTTTATTGAGCAGGCGAAGGAGCGCGGGACAAAGCTCGTCGTGATTGACCCGCTGATTACCCAAACAGCCTCAAAAGCCGACGAATACATCCAGATTAAAGCAAGTACAGATGGGGCGCTGGCGCTAGGAATGATCCGCTATATATTCGATCATCAATTGTTCGACAAGAATTGGGTCGCCGAAAATTCAATCGGCTTCTCCGAATTCTTTGCCTATGTAAACAAGAATATCACCGTTGAATGGGCCGCAGAAAAAACCGGTGTCCCACAGGCGGTGATTGAACGCCTGGCCCGTGAATACGCGACAGCCAAACCAGCAAACATTTGGATTGGTTTCGGCATGCAGCGCCACGTGAACGGCGGCGCCATGGTCCGAGCTATCGATGCCCTTGCAGCCATCACCGGAAACATTGGCAAACGCGGCGGCGGTGTCAACTATATTGGCGGTGAAACATGGGGCTTCAATTACCATACGATGAGCTTTGGCGCACCGGAAGGAAGCGGCGGTGAAGCGGATCGCATGGTGAATATGAACAATTTCGGAGCACAGGTGCTGGCAGCGGATGAACCGCCAATCAAGATGATGTGGATAGCCTGCCGCAATCCGATAGCGCAAGATCCGGAACCAAACGTTGTCAAAAAAGCCTTTGATCAGATGGATTTGGTCGTGACCGCCGATTTATATATGACGCAAACCGTGGAATATTCCGACATTGTTCTGCCGGTAACCACTCCATTTGAGTCGGTCGGGATCAATGTCAGCTACTGGCACTATTGGATGAATGTAAACGAACAAGCAATAAAACCACTTTATGAAGCGAAGAGTGACCTGGAAATTGCAATGGGTCTATCGAAAAAATTAAACGAGCTGGCTCCGGGGTCTTGTACATTCCCAACTTCCGGAAACCCGAAGGAATGGGTCGAAAAAGAGCTCAATGATGAAATAAAGGAATTGTTTAACATAGAAAGCTGGGAAGACCTTAGGAAAAAGGGCGGCACGGCTAAAGCAAATGAAAAGATTACAGTCGCCTGGGAGGACTTAAAGTTTAGAACGCCATCAGGCAAATATGAATTTTATTCCAAAAAGGCGGTTGAATACGGCCATCACCCGCTGCCTGTTTTTACGGAAGAGTATAAAGCGCCAAAGGAATATCCGATTCGCTGTATGTCTCCACACTGGAAGTTTGGGATTCATAGCCAATTCCAGCATCAAGATTGGCTGATGGCGATTCAGGATCATCCGTACCTCGAGATAAATCCTGAGCTGGCAAGGAAAAAGGGCATTCAGAACAATGACATCGTCAAAATTATCAATGAAACCGGCTATATGACACTACCGGCTAAGCTCACGAAGATGGTGCCGCCAGATACCGTTGTCATGTATGAAGGCTGGTGGAAAGGCGTCAATTATACGGAGAATATTACTGTAAAGGCATTGGCAGAAGATATGGGTGAATATCAAAAAGGGCAGCGCGGAATTGCCTTTCACGATAACTTTGTCAACATTGAAAAAGCGTAAGGAGGAGCAACCATGGCTAAAAAGCTTGGGTTTTTAGTAAATATCGAGCGCTGCATCGGCTGTCACGCTTGTGAAATATCGTGTAAAAGTTTTTACCAGCTCGAACCAGAGATGCGTCGACGCCGAGTGACGGAATTGCCGGAGGATCTAGTTGGCACCCCGGTGCGAGCATTTGTCTCCACTGCTTGCAATCATTGCGACGAACCGGCCTGTAAAAATGCCTGCCCGGTTGGCGCCTATACGAAGCGGGAGGACGGGATTGTTGTCCACAATCAGGAGCTGTGCATTGGCTGCCAAATGTGCGGAAAAGCCTGTCCCTATAAAGTTCCTGTCTATAATCCTGTCAAAAGAAAAATGGATAAATGCAGTATGTGTTATGAACGGTTGGATGTCGGCCAACTTCCAATCTGTGTGGAAAAATGTCCGTTGGAGGCGATTCAAATCGTCGATTATAATGAGGTCCAACCGGAAAATGGCGTCAGCATCGTTCCGACATTTGCCGACCCTTCGATTACCCATCCGACGACACAGTTTATTTTGCCGAAACCGGGCAAACAAACAAGGAGGTCATCGTAATGCATGATATGCCACTTGTTATCTTTACAGTACTATCACAGCTTGCCATCGGCGGATTCGTGACCCTTTGGTGGATAGACCAAAAGAGCACGATCCAACGGAAAACCGGATTGCTCATCTCGCTTTCCCTTGTCGTCATCGGTGGAATCGCCGTCCTAGTATCGTTGTTTCATTTAGGACATCCATTTGCTGCCTATCGGGCAATTTTAAACATCAAGGTCTCATGGCTCAGCCGTGAAGTGACCTTTTATGGTGCCTTTGTTGGCCTAAGCATGCTGTACAGCTGGTTTTGGATCAAAGATGCGGCTTCATGGCGCGGCATGACTGGGGCGGTCGCGACAATCTTGGGCATTCTGGCGATATTCTCTTCAGCCAAGATTTATATGATACCGGCCATTCCCGCCTGGAACAGCATGACGACCATGTTTATGTTCTTTTTAACTTCTATTCTATTAGGTCCTTTATTTGTTGGGGTGTTTTTGATCATTCGCGGGGAGCTGTCGATGAACCTAACGGCAGTGGTGATCGTTGGCTTCATTGCGGCAACGGTTGTGATGCTGGTTTATTTTTCAGGACTTCAAGGGGGACTGCCGCAAGCGGCTGAGAGCTTGCGCTTGGCAGTTGGGCAGCTCATCTTTTGGGTTCGGCTGTTCACCTTTATTATTGCATTTGCCATTCTTGCGATTACCGCTATCGGCAAACAGAAGCAGACTGGCACCATTTATACCGTAGTGTTCGTACTGATATTGATTAGCGAGTTTTTGGCCCGCCTGCAATTTTACGAGACGGCTGTTCATTTGTAGGTATTCATAGCTTGAGAGGAGGCTGGTTTGGATGAATCTTCTAACCTGGGCAAAGGCCATTGAGAAAAAAACAAATGCGCTTGTAATCGAACCAAAGCTTTGTACAAGGTTAATATCGCCAAAAAGTACATGCCGGCAGTGTGTAGACTATTGTCCTACAAATTGCATCACTTTTACGAAGGATACCATTGAAGTTAGTGATTCATGTTTGGAATGTAGCATCTGTACAACCGTTTGCCCAACAAGTGCACTTTCCTCCAATCGGCCTTCTCTCCAGCAATTGGTACAAACGGTCTTGCACACCTGCAAGGAAAATGAACACGTATATTTCCATTGCCATAAACATCCGATTAAGGAGGAAGGGGTGGCAGCAGTCGCTGTTCCCTGTCTTGGCAGCATACCACGAGAAGCCTGGCTTAGCTTTCTTGAGGAATGTGACAATTTGACGGTTTACCTTCCCGATGGGGGATGCGTCGACTGTGTCATAAAACAGGGGGAACAGGTATGGAAAAGAGAATTGACTGCAGGAGAAACGATGAGCGGCAAGCGTCTGGTGGTCGTTTCGGACGTGAAGCAGTCTAGGGGAATGGACGAACTGGATCAGCGGAAGCGTTTGTTATTCTATTCCGTATGGAGTGAATGGAGGGCCGTCCACAAGCTTGCGGTGAAAGAAACTCTTGGCACCGGCGAAATCAAAACGTACCAGGAAAAGCTCAAGAATGATGGTGCTTCCCTTATACGGAAAGAATGGACTGAGGCAGCCAACGGGGTAATGGAAAAGGTATTCAATGAATCCACCTACCCCTATCAGGCGAAACGAAACCTGTTTTTGGATCAGGTACGTAAAAATAAGGACCTGCAAGCTGGTAAGAATGTTCGGCTCCCTATGATCCTATCTGATTGCACCCTGTGCGGAGCCTGTTCCATTCTCTGTCCCACTGATGCACTGATCCAGGAAACAATAAACGGAGTCACGCAAATTAAGCTTAACCAGAAAAATTGCGTTGACTGCAAACTTTGTGAGGAGATCTGCTATTTCCAGCAAATAAAATTGATAGAAAAAGAGAATCGCGAGTTGTTAAGGGAACGCGGAAGGGAAACGGTGCTTTTCGAGCGGAAAGATAAATGAGCGAGAATGCGGCCAACTTAGAAAATCCTCTAAATAAGAAGTGATAGAGCGGAACGAAATATTGAATTTCTCGTTTATATTACGTATCTGGGATATATCAATTAAAATGCCAAGCACCCTACCAAAAATTGGAGGGTGCCTGGATCTTTATGTCCGTTTTTCCCATCTCTTCATAACATCTATTGGCGTAGTGAAACGCAGACCTTTTGCCTTCCACTGCTCCAATAAGTTCTATAGGTGTAGTGGAACCCAGATGGCTATAAAATCCGTCCCCGTGGCGTTCTGAACACTCATTCCTTAATCCTGATTTTTCGATTTTTAAATGACCCAGAATGCTCCAGCGTGATATGCGCTTCAATCGACTTTATGCTGTCTTCACGGAGCAAGGTGTCCTGATCTTTTAGCTTTTTCCATTCAGTATTATGTTTTCTGTATACCTGATGTTCTAAGTTTAAAAAATCAATCTTATGTTTTACCCCCAACTGATATAATTGCCTCACTTCAGTAATGATTCCTTTTTTTACGAATTCCTCCATTGCACGCACATTGATCGTGTTGTTTTTCATGCGATTACTCACAATCCCATTGGCACGGTAGACGATGGTAAAGCGAAAGTTTCCATTTTGTTTTTCAGGGTGTATACTAACCATTTGGTCTTCGAGCACAGCAAGAAATTCCGGATTTTTTCCGTTTGGCAAAAGTAAGGAAGCGCGAACGGTTTCCGGGGTCAGCCAGCGCAGGCCTTTTAATTTCTTATACGGAAAATACCCTTTGTACTTTTGGGTATCAATAAAAAAGGCTCCATTAATGGCTAATTTCCCCTCGTTCTTTTTATTTTTCTTCCATTGTTTATCATTGATGGTGAGCGAGGGAATGTAGGTAGTGCGACCAGGTTCAAAAAACTCACGCGCGAATTGATTCAGCTTTACCGGATGAATGGTGGAGCTTTGTTCATACGTACTTTCCGGACTATGCAGGATCGTATTCAACGAATTTTGGTTAAAAAAACCGCCAGTAGAGAGGATGTCAACCATGGAGTCCTTTGTTCCAAAAATCCAAGGAGTCGGCCGGAATTCATAATAACGCGTCAAGCCATCAAAAATACTGCCCAGTCCTTTTTTCAACGCATCCTCACTCAAAACAATCGCAGTAACATGTGCCCACAGAAACCGTTCTTGCGCTGTATAATAGGCTTTAAAAAAGGCGTCGATAAACGTTGCCCCGCTCGTCTCAGAAACATAAACTTCAGACGGTACTTTGGCACCGCCTTCCTTTTTCGCTATTGAGGTCAATCCCAGCATTTGAATATAGACATGATATTTCCCATCACGAAAATCAACTCCGACAGCGGTGGCAAAGTTTTGATTTTCAATTTCCCCGATGTCATGTCCGCAAGCCGGGACAAGTAATAGAACAAGAAGGATAGAAAAAGCCATTAGTAAACGTCGCTTCATACTACTTACTCCGCTTCTGCAAAAATGATATGCCAAATTTTTTTCGATCAAACGGGTTCACTAACAATGCTGCTAAAAATTCTTTGTATGATAACGAGGCAATGGGTTCAAGATAGGCTACTTTATATGACTCCAATGTAGATAGATAAATAAGAATGCTGAGAAAGCCAATAAAAAGTCCATATATCCCTAAAAAAATCGATACTACTAAGGTGAAAAGCCGGAGGATGCTTACAACTCCAACCAATGATTGATTCACTAATGTGTAGCTAGCGACCGCTGATAACGCAATAATCACAATCATTGTGGGGGAGGCAAGTCCAGCTCGAATCGCGGCGTCCCCGATAATGATACCTCCGACAATCGAAACCGTTTGGCCAAGAACGGTCGGCATTCGAACTCCCGCTTCTCTTAACAATTCAAACAACGCAAGAATAAAAATTGCTTCAAGACCGATGGGCAAGGGCAAGCCTTCACGCGAAACAACAACAGTAGCCAACAGGGTAAACGGCAGTTGGTCAATATTGACAGAAGACAGCGACACCCAAAAACCCGGAAGGAAAACGGCGACAACGAAACCGATAATCCGAATTATCCGTCCAAACAGAACAAGATAGTAAGGAAAATGGACATCCTCAGGCGATTTAAGAAGCTCAAAAAAATTGATCGGTCCAATTAACACGGAGGGGGATCCATTTACAATTAAAATAAACCTTCCGCGCAGCATGCTTTCAATAACATAATCGGGACGCGTGACATAATCGAATAAAGGAAACAAAGACAATGATCGATCAGAAAGCCATTGCTCCAATTGACCACTGCTGACAACACTTTCGCCTTGAAGGTCAGCAAGCCGCTTTCTGACTTCCTCAATGATGTCTTTATTGGCTTTATCATTTAAATAAAGCAGGGAAACCTCTGTTTTACTCAGCGAACCAACCGTAAAGGACTCACAATAAAGCTGCTCCGACTTCATTCTTTTACGAATCAACGAGATGTTGGTGTTCATCTCTTCGGTAAAACTATCCTTCGGTCCTTTAATTGATACCTCTGTCGTCGATTCCTGCGGTTTACGTTGTGGTACCTTGCTAATATCAAACACATGAAAAAACGGAGTCCCTTCCCGAAACACAATCAGGTAACCTGAAAACACAAGATTAACCATTTCCTTCATGCTTTTTATATGCTGAACAGGAGGAAGCGCGTCAAAATCACTTCGTGGCTCTACACTGCTAATGCTCAGAAGAATCCGGTTAAAATATTCATTTAACTGGGTGGAGTCAAGCATTCCTTTGCAATAAAAAGCTTGAAGCTTCTCGTCTTTTTCAATGGGGATGAAGGTAATATCCGCATAATGATGAAAAAAACGTTTCAACTCCTCGCAGGACAATGCTTTTTTTTCTAAAGCATGATCGAATCGTTTCATGTTCATATGTTTTGGGTTCCTTTCTTCATTGGCAGATAACTAATGATCAATAAGGCCAACGAAATCAACACGGCAAATAGGAGAGCAACCGGATAAAAGAATTTACCGACCATTGTTTGCACCCACATGTCACTTAGTGGAACGAAATTCAATATTCCTAAAAGAATGGAAATCAGAACAAACACGTATTTTTTCTTAGAAGCAGGCGATTCAGCTTTTAGCATATTCGCAAGCAGGTAAAAACCTAATGAAATGCGGATAATCTCGCCGCTTAATAATTGAAACACGGCCAAAAAATCAACATGGGAAATATAGGCCCCCAACTTGATGAGCCGCCATTGTTCAAAGGCCGGGAACCGCATACCGGCCGCAATCGTTGGACCAAATGAGGACAAAGAACCCATCGTGGGTCCAAGAATCAAACCAACCAGAATCGTAATGAGAAGGAAAAGGTTGGCCAAGGTAAACGATTTTTTTAAATGGTGCTGCAGAAGCAACAGCACAAGCAAATCCGCGCTTCCCCCAAGAATGACGATGGTCCCTTTAACAATGGGGTGATAGCCATTACTAAGGACAGGGAATAGGTAGGAATAGTCTTTTGCCGGGAGGGTAAACAAAGCGACGAAAATCCCAAGCAGCCAAACAATCGGCAATAAAACCGCTGATACATAGACAATCGATTTTAGGCCACTATAGGCCGACCAAGCACTAATCAACAGAAAAGGCAGCATCACAACAAAGGCTGGCGTTTGCGGAAGGAAATAAATATGAACAGATTGAATCAAATCATAAAAAGAAATGGCACTTATGGTGAAAACATAAACTGCAAGGATGCTGATGAAAACAAAAGAAATTACACCCCCAGTTCGTACCTTGATCCAGTCAAAAAGACACAGTCGCTGTGGATTATTTTTCATGATTAAATAAAGGACCAATCCCCAAATGAGTAAGAAGACATAGGCAACCAAGGCGCATATCCACGCATCCCGCTTTCCATTTGCCAGCAAATGAGGAATGATGAGCACATGATTAGAAATACCAATAAAAAGGATGAGAACAAAAAAGAATTGAATCCGGGAAAAATGCATGCACACACCACCAAAAAAATTCCTGCTATTGTTAGGTTTAGCCTGCGCTGGGAAATTATGCATAGCATAGCATCAAGACAAACTGCTATAAAGGGTTCATGAATCTACTGCCGTGTGAGTTGTTGACTGATGGTTTCTCTTCCTATCCAATTTTTAAGTATCTCGTATACTTTATGGGATAAGTTGGATATGTAAATTATCTAATCTATTAACCTTCTAAAATGTACATTCAAAATCATCCTATTATCAGGCAGTTAATTTCTAAAAATAGCTTCGCAAATTTGGTCACCGATTCCAGGAATTGGCGGCCGTTTTTTGTCCCCGCAAATAAAATAGTCAAAACCGCAAATAAAAACCGCCATTGCGCAAATAAACTGCTTAAAACTGTAAATAAAAACCTTTTTGCGCAAATAAAAAGCGTATAAGATTGGAGAGCACTTATGAACGGTGGGAAATAATTGTATTTATCATTATATTCTGTTTACAAAATATTCTAAAGTATGTAATATTATTATAAAACATATATTTAATAGATAAAGGCAAACCATTCGAAAGATTGGGACGCAAAGCTACAGGTCTAAGGTTACATACTATGACGGCTGAGTTGCCTAAAATAGACATATTTTAGGAGTGTATATCTGTGAATGCTCTAGCTTGTAATCAAGAACTATTTCTTGATATTAAAGAAATTAGTGATGAAAATTTAGTAGAGTTATATGTAACGGCCATTCTTGAAAAATACGAAAAAAACTTACGGTTATTTGAAGAAGAATTATTGGAAAGAAGGTTATTTTTAACTGCTTTAGAATGGTATGATTATAAAAAAAGCGTTTTTCGATTAAGGAGTGCTTATAGTTTTCTGAAATAAAAAAGGTCAGATAAAATAACAAAATCGTAGTTTAAAGGGGGGTGCTCACAGATGGAGAATCACATTAAATTATCTGGTACTTCTTCCACTCATGCAAAGCCTATTATTGGAAAGGCGATACTTTGCATGGGGCGAAACAATTAATTTTATCGCTAAACAAGCTTTTCTAATGTTTTGGCTTTGCACCTTATTATTTAAAATTTAAATAAGGGGCGAGCAAAATTGAAGTACGTAAATGCAAACAAAGTTTTACCTGAGAAGTTAATATTGGAAATTCAAAAGTATATCCAAGGGGAAACCCTTTATATTCCGAAACAGGAAACAGAATATCGAAAATGGGGTGCTTCCAGCGGAGGAAGACGAATGCTGGAAAGTCGAAATACCGCTATTCGAAATTCTTTTACTAGCGGAAGCAACATCCAGCAGTTGGCCGAAGAATATTATCTTTCGCCTGAAACAATCAAAAAAATTGTATATTCGCATAAGAAATAGAAGTACGGCACTGGTGAAGATCTTCATCAGTGCTTTTTTATGTAAAGCATAGTTCTAAGTCATTTTCTACATATTAAATTTTTACCTTTTTTTATAAAATAAGGTATGAAGACTGCAGTAACAAGATAGGAGTATGAAGATGACCGAACAATTTATTAAAAACGAACAATTAAATTTTATAAAAAAGCAAATAGATTTCATTAAGGACAACATCAATAAGAACGTACCTCAAAACGTTTTGACTGCTACAATCGAGTTAGCGAATGCCAAAATCCTGGACCTCTTTCCAGGTGCAACATTGGAGCAACAGGAAATGTTGAAAATTTCCAAACTAAAAAATGATAAAGAGTATGACCCATATATCCAGAATCTTATGAACTACCTGCTGCCCTTTCCAAAAATAACCGAGCAGCAATTGAGAAAGATGTTTCCGAAGCAAAAAAAATTAAAACTGCCTGATCTATCAAATATGAATCAAAACCAGTTGACTTATTTAAGCTGGAATGACTTACGATCCAATAAAAAATTTATCGTATATGATTTGGAAGGAAAAATGGTCGGTATCGAATGTGAATTTACCCCAACTAGTAAGAAGAATTTCTGTTCCTTCTGTCATAGTTTTAGTGAGGTTGCCTACGTTTCTACTGTAACCAAAACAAAAAAATTAAAAAATCCAGATTACTACAGGTCCATCGCCAACCTTATTTGCGCAGATAGCAGTGAATGCAATAAAAAAATTTCCGATGTAGACTACCTAACAACTTTTCTAAAGGATTCACTAGGGGTGTAAGTACCTCGGGGACGGTTCTGGCGGGTTCAAGGAGCCATCAAGTTCCTGACATACGCCGGATTCATCATAACCGGCATGGACAATAAATTTGAATCAAATTTCTCGCCGGAAGCAGCAATGTCCGCTTGAGCCTGTGCCACGGCTTCAGACCTTAAATTTCGCCCTTTGAGGCGGCCGTTTTTTATTTTAATACCTGTTATTATTTATTGTTGATTTTGGTGTAGATATGAGAATTAATAAGCGGAGAAATTCCGGTTAATGTATATAGGGGAAGCCTAAGAAGCTGTATCAGACCCTATTTTTAATAGAGGCAAAACTGAGAAAATCCTTTGGAGAAAGTCCTATAGAAGGCTCATAGTGGCCAAGAAACCTATTCCTATTTTTCATGGCTCCGTAAAAAGGAGCATAATGAATAAGTTGTACCCCTTCTCAGCAACTTAAGAAATATAGCAATTGAAAGAAGGTGTAGTATGGCAAAAAAATGGTATCGGTCATTCACCATCATTTCTTTAAGCATAGGATTATTACTTATGTCTTCCTGTAATGGAGCGGAAAGCGAAAGCAAACAGGAAAATAATAAGGAAAAAACACCTCGTGAAGTGTTAGGGTTTTATACAGAACAGGAAGGAACGTATCCTAGCTCCCAACCTACAGTTGACACGCAATACACCAATTTAAGCAGCATTGCCCCTTTCTGGTATAAGCTTGATGACAAACGTCCAGGCAATCTGATAGACTCCGTTACAGCAGATCATAAAACCAAGGTGGTTCAAAGTGCCCATCAAAAAAACCTAAAGGTATATATGGTTGTACATAATTTGTTTTATGAAACCGTGGAGAAGGGCAAGCAGGTAGCGAGTAATGTACTCGATAACAATCATAACCGCGATGTTTTCATTCAGACCATACTGAATGAAATAGAACAATTTAAATATGACGGGATCAATATTGACATGGAAAATTTGAATTTGACTGACCGCGACTCTTTTAGTCTGATGATTAAAAAATTAGCAGATACCCTGCATCGTGATGGAAAAGTAGTGACTGTTTCGGTTCCGGCCAACACGGGTGATGCCCGTGCCAATCCCTGGTCACCATGGTTTGATTACGAAAAGCTTGGTCAATATTCAGATGGATTAATGATTATGACATACGATGAACATAATCCTAGAACAAAACCTGGGCCTTCAGCATCAGTCGATTGGACAGAAGCAACAATTCAATATGCTTTGAAACAGGATGTACCACCGTCAAAAATATTGCTCGGGATCGCTGGTTATGGATGGGACTGGGATACAACGACAGGCGAATCCAAGTATAGCTCCTATAAAGAGTTAATGGAGCATAAAACAAAATATAAAGCCAAGGTGAATTGGGATACCCGTTCGCAAACACCTTATTTCAGTTACGCTGATGAGGAACAACATAACCACCAGGTTTGGTTTGAGAATAGCGATAGTCTGAAGCATAAGCTAGACCTTGTAGAAAAATATAATTTACGGGGAATCGGGATTTGGCGGCTTGGCTTAGAAGACCCAACGTATTGGAAGACCATACTGGAGGAAATAACAGTGAAAAAGTGAACGCGAATACTCCTACTCAGCCTAACTCTTATAATAACTTCGGTTTGTAAGGGTTAACTAAACTGAAAAGATTTGCTATTTTGAAAAGGGACTTTTTTAAAAGATAATATGGTATCTTTAAAAGGAAGTTTTATTCCAAATTTACTATATTATAGATAAGGGAGAACCATATGCTAGATAAACTTGTTGGAAAAATCGGGAATTATATGTATTTCCGCTATGGTTTTTTTATACTATTATCAGTAAGTTTATTACTTAGCATCGTTTTTCCTCATAATGATGGTTTTATCATGTTTATTATTTCCGTGATTTTTTTGGGGATTGGCTTTTATAATAAACCTATTTTTTTGCTGGTTTTTACGGTCCTGGTGGTTTTTTTCAGGTTTAATCTTTTGCCATTAGCAGGAGAGAGTTTCTTTATTATTCATTTAGTGACTTATTTTTTAGTTGCCTATATTTCAGCGGGTGCGATGTATTATGTTCAGAAAGTGAAAAAGGATGCCTTAGATTTAACCAAGTCCCTTATTAATGCCTTGGATTTTAGGGATACTTACACTTCTGACCATTCTGAAAATGTGTCTAGATACGCTGTTAAAATTGCTGAAAATATGAACCTTTCAAAAGAACATTGCCATGTCATTCATACAGGTGGCTTATTGCACGACATTGGAAAGATTGGAATTCCTGAAAACATCTTAACTAAGCCTTCTGAATTAACTTCAGAAGAATATAACATCATTAAGTCACATCCAGTCATTGGCTATGATATGCTCAAACATGTTGATGGTTTTAAGAAAAATGGTATGTTAGATATTGTTTTATATCATCACGAAAGATATGACGGTAAAGGCTATCCAAAAGGATTAAAAGGCACAGATATTCCATTGGCTGCTCGAATCGTCTGTGTTGCTGATGCGTTTGATGCGATGATGTCCAAACGGGTTTATAGAAATAAAGCGGATTTGGATGTTACCCTTAATGAGATGCGCCGAAATAAGGGAACACAATTTGATCCTGAAGTAGTGGATGCGTTCCTCAGCATCATTCAAGAACAGGATATAAAAGTGGAGCAACTCATAGCGTATGACCACACAAAAGGGGCAGCAGTACGATAATAAGAATAAAGTGCCAGCCACCCTCCAGGTAAAGGAAGGTGGCTGACTCTTTATTTAAGCGGTAATTTCCCATCATTTTATTTGCCAGTCTATTTCGATAATGATTGCTACTATTCTTTTGCCGTGATAACCTTGAGAATATGTGAATTGTAGATGGGGATGGGGATTTTGAACATTAAAGCATTTGTGATGGCTTCGATTACGATTATCATCTGGGGGTCATCGTTTCCCGTGATTCGGTCGGTATTCCAGGAGGGATATACACCGGGGCCGCTCATTCTCAGTCGATATCTAATCGCATCTGCACTCTTCGTGAGCTTTGCCCTGAGTCCGTGGGTAAAAATTCGGTTGCCTCAAAAAGAGGATCTTTTAAAGATTACCATTTTAGGATTAGTCGGGATTAGCGTTTATCATATCGGGGCGACCTTCGGGGTGCGATACGTGTCAGCTGGAACAGCAGGAATGCTGATTGCTGCAGCCCCGATTTTTACATCGCTCATTGCGGTGTTTATTTTAAAAGAACGAATGGGCGTGTTTGGCTGGCTTGGGTTGGTGCTCGGCTTTATCGGCATTGGCGTCATTTCGATTGGGTCATCAGGACCTGCCTCCGGGAGTACGATGGGTGTGCTGCTCCTTCTGATGGCAGCTGCCGCAACCGCCGTGCTGTTCGCCTATCAGAAGCCGCTCTTAAGCCGTTATTCATCAATGGAATTGACAGCGTATTTTACCTGGATTGGGACGATTCCCTTTGTCATCTTTTTTCCGGGTCTGCTCCAAGAGATTCAACATGCAACAGTAGAGGCGCATCTATCTACGCTTTATATCGGGCTTTTCCCAACCGCTATCGCGTATGTCACCTGGGGCATGGCTCTGTCCGCTGGGAAATCGAGCTCTGTTACAAGCATGTTATATCTTGAACCTCTTGTTGTGATCCTAGTTGCGTGGCTATGGTTGAATGAATGGCCAAATACCGCTTCCCTCATTGGCGGAACACTCGCCATTGCGGGTGTCATCGTCATCAACATGTTTGGATCAAAACAACAATGCCCTGCAATTGAGACACAAGGGGTAAACAACGTCAGTCCTCCTATATAAATAAAAGTGCCAGGCGCCACCAAAAAATGGGTAGCTTCTGGCATATTTTATTGGTTATTGATGACCGATTGTTTGTATGCTATAGTATAAAATAACTTATTAAACAATTTTAATAAGCTATATTATTGCATACTTATTAAAGGTTTTTAATAAGTTATTTAGGTTAATCAAATGGGTTGAATTAGTATTGATAAAAAATGAACGACAAGCGAGGAATACATATGACAACCATCCTTTTAATCATTATTTATTTGGCGTTTATCAGCTTAGGGCTGCCTGATTCCTTGCTGGGTGCGGCGTGGCCTGTAATGCAAACGGACCTGGGGGCGCCACTTGAGACAGCGGGACTACTTTTTATGACGATTGCGGGTGGTACCATACTCTCAAGCTTAGTTAGTGGGAAGGTACTGAAACGGTTCGGCACCGGCAAAGTCACCGCAGTGAGTGTCTTCATGACAGCCGGTGCGTTACTGGGATTTCATTTTGCGCCCTCAGTGGGTTGGTTCATTGTCTGTGCCATCCCACTGGGACTGGGAGCAGGAGCTGTTGATGCGGGTTTAAACGATTTTGTTTCAATCCATTATAAAGCCCATCACATGAGTTGGTTACATTGTTTTTGGGGAGTCGGAGCTACACTTGGGCCAATCATTATGGCTCAGTTTATGTCAGGTCAAGATGTTTGGAGAAGTGGATATTTTTGCATAGCTGCGATTCAGTTTGGGTTAGTCATCATCCTTCTCACCACTTTACCCCTATGGAACAGAGTAACAAAAAACCACCCTATCACTGTAGAGTCTGAAGTTGATACAAGTTTAATTGTAGATGAAAATGTGACACCAATAAAAATAAAAGGAGTGAAACTGGCTCTGGTCTCCTTCTTGTTCTATTGTGGGGTTGAAGCAACAATGGGACTTTGGGGAAGCAGTTTCTTGGTTAATATCAAAGGCTTAAGCGCGGCAACTGCTGCACAATGGGTTTCCTTCTATTACGCCGGAATCACAATTGGCAGATTCGTAACCGGTTTTATTACGTTTAAAACGACGAATCGAACCCTTATCCGCGGGGGACAAATGATCGCATTAACGGGTGCGATTATTCTATTTTTACCATTGCCCGCCACTTTTTCTCTAGTTGGTTTTATTATCGTGGGACTGGGATTGGCACCGATTTTTCCGTGTATGCTGCATGAAACACCTGCACGTTTCGGGAAAAAACATTCTCAGACCATTATGGGCTATCAAATGGCAGTTGCCTATACAGGCACTACCTTCTTACCGCCACTTCTAGGGTTCATTGCGTCTCGTTCAACGATTGGAATTTTCCCAATCTGCATGGTAATGTTTGTGGCAGTCATGCTGTTAAGCTCAGAAAAAGTAAACAGTTTACTAAGTAAGAAGTATATTACTGAAGAGTAGAACACGTCCATTAGCAAAAGATGAAATAACCGCATAGCTTCACAATTTGAAATAAGAAACTTGCCATTCTGCGGCAAGTTTTTTTGATGTTATTAAAAAGCTTTACCATTAATTACAAAAAAGAAAGGGTTTACAACATTAGTAGGATAGGAGTAGAATGTAGTTGTTCGCAAAACGAGTTAGACGTCTGACATCTAACCTTTGGATTCTGGTATTTAATTTATATACAACATAAATTTTTTTTTTATAAAAAGAGGTGCGCTTCCATGAGAATGGTTGATGTAATTTGCAGCAGGAGCAGATGCCATTGTATTGGATGAATTACTGCCTGGGTTTTTTTCTTCTAAGGACTTAACAAAATAAATTTTTTGTTGATGATGAAAGCGAATACAGCGATAGATTATTACATCTTTTGGAGGACTAACTATGAAATACATCATTGCGGTTATCGGATTGCTTGTTGTTTTTGCACTTGCATACTTGGTAAGCAATAATCGGAAGAACATCAAAATAAAACCGATTATTCTTATGGTCATTATTCAAATGATATTGGCAACGTTATTATTAAATACCACTTTGGGCCTAGGATTAATTAAAGGATTTGCCGGGGTCTTTACTAAATTATTGGAATATGCAAATGCCGGGGTATCGTTTGTGTTCGGCGGAATGACCAATGAAGGAGCTTTTCCATTCTTCCTAAATGTATTGCTGCCGATCGTGTTTATTTCGGTGCTAATTGGAATATTCCAGTACTTGAAAATCCTGCCGTTTATTATGAGACTAATTGGTTTATTACTCAGCAAAGTGAATGGCATGGGGAAATTGGAATCTTATAACGCGGTTGCTTCGGCGATGATTGGTCAATCGGAAGTGTTTATTACGGTGAAAAAGCAGCTGGGTCTCTTGCCTGCCCATCGTTTATATACTCTTTGTGCATCCGCGATGTCCACCGTTTCGATGTCGATTGTCGGTGCTTATATGACCATGATCGAACCAAGATACGTGGTCACGGCACTTGTTCTGAATTTATTTGGCGGTTTTATTATCACTTCAATTATTAACCCTTATAAGGTGGATCCAAGCGAGGATATTCTGGAGATTCAGGACGTAGAAAAGCAGAGCTTTTTCGAAATGTTAGGTGAATACATTCTGGATGGTTTTAAAGTAGCAGTGATTGTCGGTGCCATGTTAATTGGATTTGTTGCCTTAATGGCTGCGATTAATAATGTTTTTGATCTAGTTTTCCATATTACATTCCAAGAGATATTAGGATATATCTTTTCGCCGATTGCGTTTATCATGGGAATTCCATTTTCAGAGGCGGTACAAGCAGGCGGGATTATGGCCTCAAAGCTTGTAACGAATGAATTTGTCGCCATGATGGACTTATCAAAAATTGCAAGTTCGTTTAGCCCTCGTACATTGGGAATTATTTCTGTTTTCCTTGTTTCATTCGCCAATTTTTCATCAATCGGGATTATTGCAGGAGCAGTAAAAAGCCTTAATGAGAAAAAGGGTAACGTTGTGGCTAAATTTGGTTTAAAACTTTTATATGGTGCCACTTTAGTAAGTGTATTATCGGGTGTGGTAGTAAGTATCGTTTTATAAATGAAAGAAAAAGCATTTTTCATCCTTAGAGGAGCGAAAACTGCTTTTTCCTTTTTTGAAGGAGGGAAGGTTGTGGGAAAATCTTTGCCACAACAAAAAATATGAGTTTCGTCGGATTATTTCTTTCGGGAGCGGTTTTATTTCTAAATGGTTTGATGCTAATGGGAAAAGCAGAAGCAAAAAGTGTTGGGGTCTTTAACCTGTTTGTAGGCGTCATACAAGTGATTAATCCGTTTTATTTACTTATGGTCTCAGATCAAGATCATTGGGACTTATATAGTAATGGCGTGATCTTTTTATTTGGTTTAACCTTTTTGTACGTTGGGGTTACCGCGTTGAAAGGACTTGATGGCAGGGGACTCGGTTGGTTTAGTTTATGGGTGGCGATCATAGCGGTTGTCTATACGTTAACATCCATCATCCAATTCCATGATGCCGTCAGTGCGATTACATGGGGAATGTGGGCTTTTCTGTGGTTTTTATTCTTTTTGTCCAATTCAATGCAAATGAAGATTGACCATTATCTAGGGATGGTCGCTATCATTCAATCATGGGTAACACTTACGATCCCGGCCTTATTGTATTTTTTGGGTATATGGAATACACCTATTGTCGAACAAGTATGGCTGATTGTTTTAATCGGATCCTTCGCTTATTTTTGCCTGGGTTTATTAAAATTAAGGTTATTTATTCCGTTTGCCCATACAGAAAAAGAATAAAGAGACAAAGTGGCATTACCTTTGGGGTGTATTTTTATGGCAAATAGCAATGGTTCAAACAAAGGCCTTGCACAGTTGAAATCGTGGGATTTTTTTACTGTGCAGGGCCTGTTTGCTTTTATGGCAAATAATAGTTCTAGAAAATCAAAAGAAAATAATCAGTCAATGATTAGAGCTTCCAAGCGGGGAAGTCATTGGTTTTTTGGTTTTCATATTCCTTCATCCTGGAGCAGGGGTTCCCTAGCTTGCTCACAATGGCGCCTTGAGGGCTCGATGGTGCTTCAGTGCCTTTTAGTTCCTCTAATTGATTCGTTGCAAACATATTGGCAATGACAGCCAACCCCTCAATCGTGTCCATTAATTCAGGGTTGTCATTGTTGTACTTTCTTGCAATGGAGTAAATGTAATCGAGTCGATTTTTGATCATTTTGAGTGTATCGATATCAAACTGTACCTGTCTGTTTATCATATTGTTTCACTCCTTATCCTTAACTTTATGCGAAGAAACTGAATCTGGAACAATAAATTTTAATTGGCCAATTTCGGGATCTAAATTTCTAAAAAAATCCTTCAAACCTGCGAGACAAATATTATGGCAATTTTGTTTGAAAAAAGGCAATAAAATTATTGACAACTAATAATTAGTGGTGATAAAATAATAATTTTGATAAAAATAATATATGTGATATAATAAAGAGGATTTCAAATTTCGGAGGTGTTTAGTTGTTTCAAATTGGTGATTACATTGTTTATCCAACACAAGGTGCCGGAGTTATTGAAGCGATAGAAGAAAAGGAAATCCTCGGGGAGAAACGACCGTACTATATTATAAAAATGAAAATCATTAAAATGCAGGTTATGATCCCGCTTGGGAAAGAAAAAAATGCACGGATTCGCATCGTCTCAGACGATCATACACTCGAAGAAGTGATGGAGATATTTCATCATGGGGAAACCAATACAAATCTTTCAATGAAAGAACGATACAAAATTAATACCGAAAAATTGAAAACTGGCGGAATGAAAGATGGAGCGGAAGTGGTTCGTGATTTATTGCGAATAAACAAAAAGAAGTCACTTAATTCAAGCGAAAAACAGATGCTCGAAAGTGCACGGAAAATCTTTATTGGTGAACTTGGTCTCATAAAAGGAATCACTGATCATCAGGCAGCAGATATGTTAAACGACCAGGTCAGCTAAATTTGTACTTAAGAATGTCGTATCTGCTCTTTTTTAATCAACATTTTAAATAGAACAATTACATCTTAATCTTCATTTTCCCCACTCTATTGAACGTTTCTACAATCTTTCACAACCATTTTATTTTTCACTAGATGTTTTAAATAGCGTTAATAGGTTGACTATAAGGGTCAGCGGTTCGTTGGCAATGATCAAAGTTGATGGGAGAGAAATCAATGTACGAGGTAGAAGGGTTCCAAAGTATCGACTTTGCAGAATTAATTCGTAAAGTGAATGAGTTTCTAGGCACATTAGAGGACGGGAAACTGATTGATATAAAATACAATGCTACGCCACTAGATGTTAGCAGTCATACGGAATATGGGGTTAATCCAGATTCAAAATATACGGCATTGATCATTTTCAAGAAATAACGGCTATTTTTAAAAAATGTGCCAGGCACCATCCCAATTATGGGAAGGTGACTGGCACATTTTTTTGATCCATTTATGGCTCAAATCGAGCCAATGATAAATGGTACACTGAGCCATGATAGCTCAGTATGACCTATCTGCCATAGAAGTCTGCATCGTGGATGAAACAATCCCGAACCAAGCAATACCAGAGATTACGACAGAGAAATATATATTTTTTCCGCAGAGCACGAAACCGCAAATAAAAACCGCATTTGCGCAAATAAAGCTATCATTTTCGCAAATAAAAACGTCATTTTCCGCAAATAAAAGCAGCTTTTTCGCAAATAAAAAGTCTATCTGCAAATAAAAATCGCTTATCCGCAAGTAAAAACACCTTATCCGCAAATAAAAAAACAACTCACAAAAAATTTTTATTCCCATCCTGTCCTAATTATGTCCTAACCCATATATAGAGGGTGAAGCGGATGAGCCGATGCATCGGTCAGCCACTCAAGAAGGCGGAACCATTCCATTGGCTACACAAAAAGAGGAGGGTAACAGGGTGAGCAAATTATTGATCAACGAAAACCCGGTGATGATCATCCCATCACTGGCAGTGAAACTCGGCTTGAACGAAGCTGTGATTTTGCAGCAAATCCATTATTGGGTCCATGCCAGCAGACATGTGATCGAAGGGCGGAAGTGGATTTTTAACACGTATAAGAATTGGCAGGAACAGCTTCCGTTCTGGTCCGAAAGCACAATCAAACGGACCATTCACTCGCTGGAAAAACAAGGATTGCTTCTATCGGGGAACTGGAATCGGTCGAAGATGGATAAGACGAAGTGGTATGCCATCGATTATCAACAATTGGAGTGCTTGACAGAAGGCGAGCCAGCAGCCACGCCAGTGGACCTTAAACCAGAACCAGCTGTCGATATTGACACAACCGCACCAGGAGCAGATCCAAGCCACACCCTGGTCGATTTATATGAGCTGTTGGATAACAACGAAGACGAATCGATGCCACCAACACCTGCAGCAGAAATAGTACCGGTAGCCGAGGTCATCCGCTACCTGAATGAAAAAACAAACTCAGCCTACAAGCCGACCAGTCCGAAAACAAAAGAACTGATTCGGGCGAGGGAAAGAGAAGGAAAATTCCGTTTAAATTGAGAAATACCCGAATTTCTCTAAAAATAAAAGGGAGTTTATCCGTTTATCTTATAAAAATGTTAGGATTTTTCCTTATTTAGAGCAGTTAATCGGAATTTATCCGCTTATATCTGCTTTTTGAGACTCGCCTATATACATTTGCCGGAAATTCTCCGCCTATGAATTCTTATTCCTACACGAAAATCAACAATGATGAATAACAGAGCCTAAATAAAAAAACAGCTATCTGGAAATACCGTTTTGAACAAGGATGTGTGATGATGATAAATACCGACAAGTTCATTTACCCAGCTTTCATCCAACAGGACAATGAAGGAATGTATGGTGTATTTTGACGAAATCCAGGAACATTTAAAAGGACGCCATTGGCATATAGGCTGTTACATCGAAGAACAGGATGAATATATAGAAGCCATTGGGTTTAAAAATGAACAAGGAATGTGGGATATCTTCTTTGAGGATGAGGCTGAGGAAGATTTCCTCAATAAAAATCCAGAGGAACAAGATCAATCTTTACTTTTTACCGTGAAATCACATTCCGAAGCAGAGGAGAAATTTAAGCAATTTGTGGAGGGTGTGTTACTAAAACGTCGTGGTTAAAAAAACGAGTGGAGTATGAACTCCTCCTAATTTAATTATAACATGTAAAAATTGGTTATTATAGACTTTTTATTCTTCATGCCAACTGCTAAAATCAATAGAACATGAAATGGTTAGGGGAGATGTACGAATGAGTTCTTTGGTTCTCGGCTTTCAGGAGGTCGAAAATACACAGCTTTTGCTCGTCGGCGGAAAAGGGGTACATTTAGCGGAATTGTCAAAAATTCAAGGAATCAATGTACCAGAAGGATTTTGTGTGACAACAGTGGGATTTCGAAAAGCGATCGAACAAAACGAAACGTATCATGCATTGTTGGATCGACTGGCCATGCTAACAGTTGAGGATCGAGAACAAATTGGTGAGATCAGCAGGAAGCTTCGACAATTCCTTTTGGAAGTGGAAATTCCCTCCAGTGTTGTGACAGCAGTTACTCATTCTCTCTCCCAACTTGGTGATGAAGATGCATATGCAGTGCGATCTAGTGCAACTGCTGAGGATTTGCCATATGCCTCGTTTGCCGGCCAGCAGGACACCTATTTAAATATCATCGGAAAAGAAGCCATCCTGCTGCATATCAAGAAATGTTGGGCATCTCTATTTACGGAACGCGCGGTCATATACCGTATAAAAAATGGATTTGACCACAGAGAGGTTTCCCTATCCGTTATCGTTCAGAGGATGGTGTTCCCACAAGCTTCAGGGATTTTATTTACCGCAGATCCGATTACCTCTAACCGAAAGGTACTATCTATCGATGCCAGTTTTGGGCTTGGGGAAGCACTGGTCTCAGGCTTGGTCTCTGCTGATTGTTATAAAGTACGGGAAAATCAAATCGTCGAAAAGAGGATAGCATCCAAAAAATTGGCGGTCTGGCCGCGAAAAAACGGTGGAACTGAGACACAGACCATCGATCCTTCACAGCAAAACACACAAACACTGACTGACCAACAAATACTTCAACTAGCTCGCATCGGAAGACAGATTGAAGCATATTTTGGCTGCCCACAAGATATTGAATGGTGTTTGGTTGATAATGCATTTTATATGGTCCAGAGTCGGGCCATCACCACTCTTTTTCCAATCCCTGAAGCGAGTGATCAGGAATACCGCGTTTATATATCTGTAGGTCATCAACAAATGATGACAGACCCCATTAAACCACTGGGATTGTCGTTTTACCTGTTAACGACTCCTGCACCCATGCGGAAAGCTGGTGGAAGGTTGTTTGTTGATGTCACACATCAACTATCTTCACCTGTCAGTCGAAACATTTTAATAAATGCCATGGGACAACACGATCCGCTCATGAAAGACGCACTTATGAACATCATGGAACGTGGAGATTTTATTACATCGTTAGCAAATGATAATAAAACAGTACCGAGCCCGACAAGAGGCAAGACTAACATGCTGCCGCAAATTGAAAACAACCCATCAATCGTTTCTGAATTGATTAAGCAGAGACAAACATCCATTGAAGAGTTAAAACAAAACATCAAAACCAAATCAGGATCATATTTGTTTGATTTTATTCTAGAAGATATTCAGGAATTAAAGAGAATTTTATTTGATCCACAAAGTTCAACTGTTTTTATGACTGCTATGAATGCTTCAACTTGGATCAATGAAAAAATGAACGAGTGGTTAGGTGAAAAAAGCGCAGCAGACACGCTATCTCAGTCTGCACCAAACAATATAACTTCGGAAATGGGTTTGGCGCTATTGGATGTTGCCGATGTGATTCGTCCCTACCCGAATATAATTGATTATTTACAACATGTAAAAGATGATACCTTTTTGGATCAACTGGTGAAATTTGATGGTGGAAGGGAAGCCCGAAAAGCGATTTATGATTTTCTCAACAAATACGGAATGCGCTGCAGTGGAGAAATCGATATGACGAAAACGCGTTGGAGCGAGAAACCAACCACACTTGTCCCAATGATTCTGGCTAACATTAATAACTTTGAGCCTAATGAAGGCCATCGAAAATATGAGCAAGGGCGACTGGAAGCGTTGAAAAAAGAACAAGAGTTAATAGAACGATTGAAGAAATTACCTGATGGTGAACAAAAGGCGAAAGAAACAAAAGCAAGGATAGACCTCATCCGGAATTTCATTGGATATCGGGAATATCCAAAATACTTCATGGTGAATCGCTACTTCATTTATAAGCAGGCACTGTTAAAAGAAGCACAACAACTCGTGCAAGCGGGCGTAATTCATGAAAAAGAAGATATTTACTATCTCACTTTTGAAGAACTACGCGATGTCGTATCCACAAAGAAAGTAGATGACCAAATCATCAACAAACGAAAAGATGAGTACAAATTATATGAAAAATTAACGCCGCCACGTGTGATCACGTCCCACGGTGAAATCATTGCAGGAAAGTACAAACGAGAAAATCTCCCAGCACATGCGATTGCAGGTCTGCCTGTTTCTTTCGGAGTGATAGAGGGACGCGCTCGTGTCATCTTAAATATGGAAGAAGCTAATTTAGAAGGGGGAGATATATTAGTCACCACCTTTACCGACCCGAGCTGGACACCATTATTTGTATCGATAAAAGGCCTAGTTACCGAAGTGGGCGGGCTGATGACTCATGGAGCCGTAATTGCACGTGAATATGGCTTGCCGGCGGTTGTCGGAGTAGAACATGCGACCAAACTGATAAAAGATGGGCAACGAATCCGTGTTCATGGAACAGATGGCTATATCGAAATAGTGTAATGTCTAAATTAAGTGCCAGGCACTCTCCAGATAATGGGTGGTGCCTGGCACTTTTTAATTCTTGATAAAAAAGGCAAATGCTTATTCCTACTTACAATTATCAAATAATACAACTGTTGATTGCAATGCAAGGACTGAATCTGTAAATGAGACTTTTGAGGTTCGGGGCATTGATCGCACTTCACTTTAGTATTTTCTTAATAAGCTAATCGCGTCAAGCGTTTCAGATGGGAACAGGTGGAAATATCTTTTTCTTTTTCTGCTAACGGTCGCATTGTTTAATATTGAAATATTTCATCCCTATTTTTGGTACAGCTTGTTATTATTATCATTCTGAGTCCATTTTTAAAACTTCTTCCTCAAATTTTTGATAGGCATTTTGGACACCCATAATAACTTTTTTAATTTTAAAGTAACCGTTGGAATAGGCATATGTATCTCGTATTTCTTCCCACATGAAATGATACATTTTTAAATCTGATGTTTCACATAAAATAAAATCGGTGTAGGTACCGTCTCCAAAAGCATCAGCGTCAAAAAATTTCACCTTAACGTTTTCGTTGTATTTTCCAATTATTGAATATAAATCCCCTGCAAGCTCTCTTCTTTTTTCACGAGGTAAAGCTAACCAAGATGGATAAAACTCTAATAAAACGATAATACCGTGATTTAAAATGGTTTTGGTCATCCCTTTGTCTCCTTATAATTCATCTAAAACCCATTTAATTATACTAATTATTAGTAATATATGGTAGCGTTTCTTCGAATGAAACCAAAAAATGACTTATGAAAAGTATGTTTAGTAATATCTCTAATTTCTGATTTTTTGAAAGACAATAGTGAAAATCCTAACTCAACTAACGGTTGTTCCTTAAAGAACTTGCTGCACGAACGGCAGCCTTTTGTTATTGAGCGAACGGGAGTTCAATAAGTCAATAGGATCTTTGTGGGAAATTTAGTTGTTTAATTTAAGTTGCGAAGTAGTTTAATAAAAGGACACAAGGTAGGATAGACCAATTACTATTATGATAGGTAGCGTATAATTATGGATTGAATTTATTTTGTAGATAACCCTTGGTCTAATGGTCATCGAATAATCAACTTTAAGTGGAGTGCACATTTTAAATATGAAGAAGAGGAAGAATTGAAAGAAAGAACAGGATTGTATTTTGATTTACATCTGAAGACAGCGGAATATAATGAAGAAGATTTAGATGAGGATGAAGCCGAAGAATAAGAACGGGGCAGAATAGCTGAAGAAAAAGTAGAACAGAAAGAACAAGGAGGAGAATATTTGTGCTAAAAGTAAGACCTTTAGAAGATAAAAACTATGAATTGATTAAAGAAGCAGAAAAAGTTATTGTAAAAAATTATAGGTATTTTAGATCGAATGAAGGTGTTATAAATGAATGAATTGAAAGATGTTTCGTCGAGTTATTTATTTGTTATTTTTATTTTTGTTGGTGTATTAGTTTTTATTTCCTATTCTTCTTGGAATTTTCTTTCGCATTTTCTAAATTTCTTTTTTAAATTGGCTCTGTTAAAGTTCATTGTTGATATTTACGTTTTTTAGATTATGAAAAATAGCAGCCCAAATTGACTGCTATTTAGTACTTTTATCATTATCATTAAATTACCAATATTATTTGGCATTTCTTGATAGTTTAATAAAAACTCCCAACCCAGCTAAGAAAAAACCTAAACAAAACAAACTAGCTGGACTACCCCAAACGATATCACTCATTGTATTACCCCCTATAATTTCTTAACATAGTATAATTTTACCACAGGAATTAAAAATCCTCTTACTAATTCTTTAATAAAACAACATTATGATTTAACAAAGCCTTTAGATAAGAAAGTCTATCCTTGTTTAACAGTCGGGGCAGTTGAACAAGTTGTAAATTTAACATTTAAAAGTAGAGCATTTCAAAACGCTCTTTATTTTTTGTAAAATTAAATTCGTATAACAATAAAAATACAGCAATAAACAATATTAATTTATTGAAAAACGATAAATATCGTGATAAGGTTACTTTATCATTTAAACAGGTGAGGTGCTTTTTTTGAAAAAAGTAACGACATTCTTTTTAAAGTTAGCTGTTATTTTTATCGGAATCCCCGTTCTTGCATTTTGTATATTTTTGGCTCCTAAAATCGGGGATTTTGCTGGAGAATTATATCCAGATATTGCTTATCTAAAATCTCTCGTTTTAATTTTGTTGTATGGAGCGGCTGTGCCTTTTTACTTTGCTCTTTATCAGGCTTTTAACCTTTTGCGATACATTGACGAGAACACAGCGTTCTCAGATTTATCTGTAAAAGCGTTAAAGAAAATAAAGTGTTGTGCAATTACAATAAGTGGTTGGTATGTATTAGGTATGCCACTCTTCCATTTTATAGGGAAGAAAGTTGACCCTCCCATCGGATTTGTGGGACTCATCATCATTTTTAGTTCGTTGGTTATCGCCGTTTTTGCAGCTGTTCTCCAAAGACTTTTACAAGAAGCGATTAATATAAAATCAGAAAATGATTTGACGGTCTGAGGTGGAGGATATGGCAATTATTATTAATAATGATGTGATGTTAGCAAAACGAAAAATGAGTGTAACAGAGCTTTCAGAGAGGGTCGGAATTACTTTGGCAAATCTTTCCATTCTGAAAAATGGAAAGCAAAAGCGGTTCGTTTTTCAACATTAGAAGCGATATGTAAGACTTTGGATTGTCAGCCAGGCGATATTTTGGAGTACAAAAGCGCCAAGGACACTCAATAAGAATTTACAACAAATTTTATTAAACGGGGGCGTTTCTGCAATAATCAGAGACGCTTTTTTACGAAAGGGGCAGGTTACTTTAAGAAGGCTTTCTAAAATTAATTAAGAAAAAAGACTAGATTTTAAGCTAGTCTTAATATTACCTTGATTTTCAAGGTGTTGGTCAACCTAATCTGAACTTGACTCATCGCTATCATGATGGTGGTGATGATGATGATGGTCATGAGGACCAGGATGATGATGGTGATGCCCATGATCAGGACCTGATTCATCCTCTGAAGAATTTTTTTCGAAATCCTCTGATGAACTCTCAAAATCCTCTGATTCATCATCAACTGGGCCGGGGTCATTTCCTAATGCCCTTACAAGCAAATTCGCCCTAGGAGTTCCCAGTCCAGTTACAAAGTCATATCCAGGTATACAGCAGAAATTGCCTGCGCAGCCAACAGTAATGTCGTTGTAATTTCGGGCGTACTGCGATCCCCTTGCCAGATTGTAGAGCTCCTGATGCCCATCTGTCAGGGGCACATTCCGGATCTGATCGGCTAATGCAATAATGTCTGCCCAGCAAGGAGTTCCCACACTTGTTCCACCAGCGACGACCCATCCGGTAGACCCATCAGGTATCGGAGTGCTGCTGAAAACGGATAGACCTGTTGCGAGATCTGCAATAAAGGAAATATCTGGAGTGCCTCTTTTCCCACCGATTACAAACCCAATCTGGTAGTCTGGTTTATGTACGAAGAGACTAGGACCGCCCCCTGATCCCGACCAGCCTGTTTCAGCAATGCGGCTGCCATTCTGACGTAGCAATAAAGTTGTTCCACCAACGGATACGACGAACGGGGAAACCGACGGATAGAAAATCTGACCTCCAGCGTCCCCAGATGCGGCTAAATAAACCGTACCGGGATGTTGAAAAAAGTGACCAAACGCCTGCTCGAAAGAGGCTTCAGGAAGAGTCCAACTCATCGAGACCACTTGGACGCCCAAAGTATTCGCGAATCCAACAGCATCAAATAAGTCACCAGCAGCCGCAGTTACTGCGACAACGAGGTGGATGGTTGCATCCGGCGCGATGGCGTGGTCCCACTGCGTGTCAATGGCAGTCTCGAGAGTCCAATCAGGATCCACTTGGCTTGGCTGCCCCCTGAGGATAATAGATGTTCAGTTTCGCTGGGGGCAAACCAAACTGTTGGCTAAAGACTTGCAAATCATGTTCAACTGTTGGACTCCCATATGCAACCACAATCGCGATGTTCTGATTCTTACCGGTGATTCCTGACCTAATCAACGGCTCAATCTCATAAGCACGACGAATCTGCTGAGGGGAATAACCGGCGGGCTTGGACGATGTCGAACCCGATTTAATCCTGTTAGGGGGTATAGCGACACCGGGAAACTGATTCGGTATATTCTGTGGATCAAAACTATTCAAATTAACATTCCTCATTTCGAAAGAATCGATTTTTTTATATAAAATACTCTCTTAAAAGAGGAATGAAACGGCTTGTACACAGAGGGGGACAAAATGTGCTTGAGTTTCTTTGAAGGACCTTTCTAGGGAATTACAACATTTGAGTTTTTCTTAAGTGAATCTTTACGTTGAATGTTTGAGATTAGGCTAGACGAATTATCTAATAACTTTGATAATAAGTTTATGAAGTAATGTACTTACGAACGGGTGCTTTACTTTTATATAGAGTAAAGCCTTTTTCTTAGTCAAGTAACAGTCAGTTTAGCTGAAGAAGTTCTCATCACCAATGAGGATAAAACCGTTCTTCTCTTGATTAACGTATTAAAGCAAATGAATAAATAAAGCCCTTGTTTGAGAGGGGCTTTTAATTTCTAATCATCAAATTTTGTAATAATACAATTTGATGTTCTCTTTATCTTTGTTATCTTAATCTAATAGTTCTTTATTCTGAATCTAATCTAGAATAACTCACTCCGTTCGCATGTAATATTAACTTTAGTGCTGAATTACTTTGTTATAACTATCCATGTCTGTTGTTATTTGAATGCGGGTTATGATTGTTCCAATCATGGTTGTTCCAGTTATTATGAGAATGCGGGTTATGATTGTTTCAATCATGGTTGTTCCAGTTATTATGAGAATGCGGGTTATGATTGTTCCAATCATGGTTGTTCCAGTTATTATGAGAATGCGGGTTATGATTGTTCCAATCATGGTTGTTCCAGTTATTATGAGAAT
>NZ_JAMBOX010000024.1 GCF_023715785.1 Neobacillus niacini | reverse complement strand
CGTCCTGAGCCAGGATCAAACTCTCCAATAAAGTTGAGTTGATTAGCTCATAAAAGTTACGTTGGCTTCATTTCGAAAGAAATGAATGTTTTATTGTTGACGTTTTTGTTTGTTTAGTTTTCAAAGAACAATCATGTTCGCTCGTAAAAGCGACTTTCTTATCATAACAAGTTATCGACTGAAAGTCAACAACTTTTTTTATTCCTTTTTGTTGGAGAGAATATGTCTCGCAACAACGAATATTAATATACCACCATTAATAATTTCGTGCAATAGTTTTTTCTTCATTAATCATAAGTTTTAATTTTCTCATTTTTTATCACAAATATACAAAAAAAAGTGCCGGCAATTGGCACTTTTTTTAAAAAAATATTATTTATGACGCATAAGCGGGAATAACAATACATCGCGGATGGACGGTGAATTGGTTAGCAACATCACTAGACGGTCAATGCCAATTCCCAAGCCTCCTGTTGGCGGCATGCCGTACTCCAGCGCTTCGACGAAATCTTCATCCATCATATGAGCCTCATCATTGCCCTGCTCGCGCTCTTTTAGCTGCGCTTCAAAACGCTCACGCTGATCAATTGGATCATTTAGCTCCGTGAATGCATTGGCATGCTCGCGGGCGACAATAAACAATTCAAAACGATCTGTGAAGCGCGGGTCTTCTTCATTTTTCTTGGCAAGCGGCGAGATTTCCACCGGATGGCCAAAAATGAAGGTTGGCTGGATTAATTTTTCCTCAACCTTTTGCTCAAAGAATTCATTGACGATATGGCCATAAAGCATATGGTCAGTTATTTCAACGCCATGGTCTTTGGCAAGCTGGCGTGCTTCCTCGACGCTCATTTCCTTCCAGAAATCAACACCAGTGTATTCCTTGATCGCATCGACCATATGGAGTCTCTTCCATTCCGGCTTAAGGTCTACCTCATAATCTCCATATTGAATCGTAGTTGTTCCTAAAACCTCTTGGGCAATATGAGCAATCAAGTTTTCTGTCAAACTCATAATATCGCGGTAATCAGCATACGCCTCATAAAGCTCAATCATTGTAAACTCAGGATTGTGACGGGTTGACACACCCTCATTACGGAACACGCGGCCAATTTCATATACTTTCTCAAGACCGCCGACAATCAACCGCTTTAGATGCAGTTCGATGGCGATCCGCATGTATAATTCCATATCAAGCGCATTATGGTGAGTGATAAACGGACGAGCAGAAGCACCGCCGGCAATGGCATGCATCATAGGTGTTTCCACTTCCAAATACCCGTGGTCATCCAAGTAACGGCGCATGGATTGTATGATACGGCTGCGGCTAATAAACGTCTCCCGGCTTTCTTGGCTCATGATTAAATCCAAATAGCGTTGGCGATAACGCTGTTCAACATCCTTTAAGCCGTGGAACTTGTCCGGCAGCGGACGTAATGCCTTGGTCAAGAATACAAAGTTTTCAACTTTGACAGACAGCTCGCCTACTTTTGTTTTAAATAGAGTGCCGTGGACACCGACAATATCGCCAAGGTCCGCTGAATCAAATACTCCATACTGATCCTCACCAACTGCATCCTGGCGGACATAGATCTGGATTTGGCCTTTTAAGTCCTGGATATGGGCAAAGCCTGCCTTCCCTTTGCCGCGCTTTGTCATAATTCTTCCGGCAAGCGTAACAGAAATGTTCTTTGCTTCTAGTTCGTCTTTGTCCATTTCATTATATTGTTCAACTAGTTCTTGGGTGTTGTGGGAACTGTCGAATCGCTTGCCAAAAGGATCAAGCCCATTTTCACGCATCGTTTGCATTTTTTCCCGTCTGACCCTTAATTGGTCATTTAACTCTTCATGATTCACGACTAATCAACTCCAATACTGTCTATATTATGTAAAACGCTATAAAACCTGCGTAAAATACCTGTCTTTACATTCTATTATTTTACACAATCTCAGAGATTCAGACATCTAAAATAAAATAAAAACTGCCAGTTTCCCCCTGGCAGCTTGCATTGTAAACAAAATTATTATAGGTAATGACACTGTCTATGTCAAATATTAGCCAACAATTGCCTGGCTCGCCTCTTCCGCCTCCGCTTCAATGACAAGGTCCGTCAGCAGGGAGACCAGCTCGTCGCGGGTTTGACATTCATTAATGGAATTGCGCACTTTGGCGTTACCGCGGACGCTTTTTAGGTACCAAGCCGTATGCTTACGCATTTCACGGACCGCAATGTCTTCATTTTTAAGCGCAATCAGGCGATCCAAGTGAAGGATGCAGACATCGATTTTCTCACGAACGGATGGTTCCCCCATTAATTTGCCCGTCTCTAGATACTGGACAGTACGGTAAATCATCCAAGGGTTCCCTAGTGCCGCACGGCCGATCATCACGCCGTCGACACCTGTTTCATCTAGCATTCGCCTTGCATCTTGAGGTGTTTGCACGTCACCGTTACCGATGACGGGAATGTTTACCGACTGCTTAACCTCGCGCATAATGTCCCAATTCGCCTTTCCTTCGTACATTTGGACACGAGTACGGCCATGGAGGGCAACCGCCTTCCCGCCGGCCTTTTCGACCATTTGGGCGTTTTTCACTGCGTAAATATGATCCTCATCCCAGCCCATCCTCATTTTTACGGTGACTGGCTTTTCAACCGCGTCGACCACGGCTGAAACCATTTCATAGATTTTGTTTGGGTCCAACAGCCATTTTGCTCCTGCATCGCATTTTGTGATTTTTGGAACCGGGCAGCCCATATTGATATCGATAATGTCGGCGTTCGTGTTTTTATCTACAAACCGGGCAGCTTCGATAAGCGTTTCTTTTTCACCGCCAAAAATTTGCAGGCTTAGCGGCTTTTCACGTTCATCGATATATAGCATATTCATCGTTTTTTCGTTTTTGAACACGATCCCTTTATCGCTGACCATTTCGGCACAAACCAATCCGGCGCCAAATTCCTTGACCGTCAGGCGAAAGGCCGAGTTGCAAACGCCGGCCATCGGCGCCAGGACAACAGGATTTTTCAGTTCGATCTCGCCAATTTTCAGCATTGTATAACCCCCTATCCTGGAGTATTTCAAAATCTATTCTTTTGGTGCCAAATCATCAATGCTTATTTGTAAGCTTTGGGTAATTTTCTTTAGCAAGTCCTCCGCAGGCATACGATTACCCCGCTCTATTTCTCCTAGAATCGATACCGAGACGCCTAGCTCCTTTGAAAAACTTTCCTGAGTATAACCTTTTAGCTTTCGATAGGCGCGAATACGTCTTCCCCATTTCTCCGCTTCCATATTCGGACTCCTTCTTTATCTGGTAATTCGTTGATTAATGCGTCTAGAGGCTTTTCCATCGCCGAGATACGAAGATCAGACTTAATTTCATGGAGTGGAATCATGACAAATGCCCGCTCCAACATTCGTGGGTGCGGAACAATCAGCTTCTCTGTTTCAATATTTTCTTGATTAAAGGTCAAAATGTCAAGGTCAATTGTCCGTGGACCCCACCTTATTTCCCTTTTTCTGCCAAGGTCCAACTCCGTCTCTAAACATCTGTCCAGCAATTCCATGGCGTTTAAAGCTGTGTTGACCTCAATTACCATATTTAAAAATAAATCCTGTTCCTCATAACCGACTGGGTCGGTTTCATAAATCGAGGAGCATTTTACTAACCGGATATTAGGCGTGCCGGTCAATATTTTGATGGCATTCATCATATTATCATAACGGTTTCCGATGTTGGAGCCAATAGCAATAAGTGCTGTATTTTCCACTTTTATCTTCCCCTTGTAATTTCTACAGCTACTGATTTGTAATGGCCGGGAATCGGTGGGTCCGGCTTAATTACCTTCACCGTGACTTCGACAATCAAAGGAAATCCCGCCAGCACATTTGCGGCAATTTTTTCAGCAACGGCCTCAACCAGCTTATACGGCTTGCCTTCGACAATTTCTCGGCAAACTTGATACAGTTCCCCATAGTTAACCGAATGCTCCAGTTCATCGGTTTCCCCTGCCTGTTTCAAATCAAGCGAAACGGATAAATCGACAGAAAACCGCTGCCCAAGGCGCGTTTCTTCCTGAAAAACGCCATGGTAGCCGTAAAACTGCATTCCATTCACATATATTTTATCCATCACGCTCACCTTTCCCCATTAGGGCATCCATCATTTTGGCCATCCTGCTCATTTCTTTGACATCATGAACACGAACCATTTGGCATCCCTTTTGAATTCCGTAACAAATCGTGGCCCCGGTGCCTTCCATCCTTTCGCTGACCGGCAGACTTAGTGCCTGTCCAATCATCGTTTTTCTTGAAGTAGCCAAAAGAACCGGGTAACCAAGATTGACGAGCTTGTCCAGATTTTGCATCATCAACAGGTTTTCCTGATAGTCCTTGGCAAAACCGATGCCCGGGTCGAGAATGATATTTTCATCCTTCACTCCTGCTTTTTGTACAATGGCAATGCTTTCATATAAATCATTGAGGACGTCTCTCATAAATAGATTATAGTTTCGGTCACGGCGGTTGTGCATTAGAATAATCGGAACGTTGGCCGCAGCTGCCACCGCTCCCATCTGCTCATCTGCCTTTGCGCCCCAAATGTCATTAATAATGTGAGCACCAGCCGCAATCGCCTGTCTAGCCACTTCCGCTTTATAGGTATCAATCGAGATTGGTACTTTGACATGCTTGGCAATGGCTTGTATGATCGGAATCACCCGTTCCAGCTCCTCCTCGGCAGGAACGGCAGCAAAGCCCGGCCTGGTTGATTCACCCCCGACATCAATTATATCCGCACCATTTTCCACCATTTCCTGTGCATGTTCAACAGCGCGATTCATGTCATTAAATCGCCCGCCATCTGAAAAGGAATCAGGAGTCGCATTAAGGATTCCCATGATAATGGTTTTTTTCTTCGTATTTAACGTGTATGGACCGCACTTGATTGCCGGTTCATTAGCTGCATTCATCCCATTTCCCCCTAGAAAAATTTAAACTTCCTTTATCATACATTAAAAGCATTATTGGATACAAAAAAAGGGTGCCGGCAATGGCCGACGCCCTTTCACATTATTACTCTGCATCATATTGGTAAAGTGGGGTACTTAAATAACGCTCACCGTTATCAGGGATAATGGCCAACACCTTTTTGCCTTTCCCTAATTGCTTCGCTATCTGTAAGGCTGCAGCGATGGCTGCTCCAGAAGAAATGCCGCCAAGAATTCCTTCTTCACGAGCTGCGTGGCGGGATGCTTCAAACGCTTCCTCGGTAGTAATTTTAATGATCTCATCATAAATAGTTGTATTTAACGTATCAGGAACAAAGCCGGCGCCCAAACCTTGCAGCTTATGCGGGCCAGGGTTGCCGCCCGATAGAACCGGAGAATCATTTGGCTCCACTGCAACAATTTTTGCATTAGGAAATTTCTCGCGAATCACACTGCCTGCACCTGAAATGGTTCCGCCAGTGCCAATTCCGGAAACAAATGCGTCAAGCTGATCCATTTGTTCAACAATTTCCTTGCCTGTTGTTCTGCGGTGAACTTCCGGATTTGCCAAGTTTTTAAATTGCTGCGGCATGAAATAGCCCTTTTCAGCAGCTAAGCTTTCAGCCCGGGCAATTGCTCCCTTCATGCCTTCAGGTCCTGGAGTTAACACAAGCTCGGCACCGTAAGCACGAAGCAGGTTGCGTCTTTCTAAGCTCATCGTTTCTGGCATAACAAACACGGCTTTGTAGCCCTTTGCTGCTGCCACCATCGCTAAACCAATTCCAGTATTTCCGCTGGTTGGCTCAATAATGGTATCGACTCCTGGCTTGATTAGGCCTTGCTCTTCAGCTGCTTCAATCATCGCCAAACCGATTCTGTCTTTTACGCTGCTGCCAGGGTTAAAGTATTCAAGCTTTAAGTAAACCTCTGCACAATTTTCATCGACAATTCTGTTCAGCTTCACAATCGGTGTTTGCCCGATTAAATCAGTAATTGAATTTGCTACACGAACCATTTGTTGGCACCCCATTTCACTCTATTCCGAGTAATTTTATTGGATTTATTAATATATTCAAAATACCAGTTATAAACTCGTTTTGTCAATGATTTTGCCCCAGGAAATTTGTAAATTTTTCGTATAAAGAAAAACACAGAATGGGAATCTGTGCTTTAGTTTTCGTCTTTAGTTTTTCCGTAAAACCAGTCCACTTTCGCTTCCTTCCAGAAGGTTGTGGCAGAGGCTGGGGTTTTCATTTGTTCCAAGGCAATCTGCCGGCGGATTTGGCTTTTAACTTCTTCATAGGAATACTTTTTCCCGCTGATTTTCTCTTCCAGCTTCAGCAGTACATAGGTGTTGTCCACCTGAACCGGCTTTGAATATTTGCCCTTTTTTAGCTTTTTCGCCGTGTCTATATAAATTCTTGGGTACTGCTCGTCCCCATCTGTAATATAACCAAGATCGCCGCCTTCATTCGCGGAAAATTCATCAACAGACCGCTCCATTGCCAATGCGGAAAAACTCGAGCCCTGTTTCAGTTCATTATAGGCCGCGTCGGCTTCCTTTTTTGTTCTTACCAGGATGTGCGATACATGATAGGCTTCTGGGACATCAAATAGATGTTTATTTTTATCATAGTAGCTTTTGACTTCTTTCTCGGAAATGTTGACGTCCTTTGTCAAAAGCTCTTCCAGCAGCAGGTTGTTGCGGATTTGTTCTTTCCACTTTTTTTCATCAAGCTTGGAATTGGGGCCAACCGAATGATTGGTCGCCAGCAGCATTCGAAATTCCCGTTCGACGTCTTGATCGGATATTTTTATCTTTTCTTTTTTCGCCATTTCCTGGACGACCTGCTGATTGATAAGGTCCCTTAAGACATCCTTGCCGTAGCGTGTCTCCAATTCGTGAAGCCAATCCTGCCTAGTAATTTCCTTTTTCCCGATGGTTGCCACCGCTTCCTCAGCTGCCGCACCGCCAACCTCGCCCGCCTTTGACAGAAAAAAGACAATGGTTACACAGTTTAGCATAATAAGGCCAGCAATCACCATCCAAAGCTGCTTCTTCCCCAACCTGATCTCCCCTTAATAAGAAAAGCGAAAGCGCCTTCGGAACAAGCACAGCTTGTTCCTGCGAGGAAAACTCATAGAAGCTTTCCTTAGTGCCCAGGGGCGACAAGCATAAGACGAGCCGGCTAGAAGGCTGCCTTTTAGCCTTCTTGACGGATTGGCTTATGACCTCGAGCACCTAGGCGCTGTAGCTAGACAATTCTTAAACTTTTATTTGGCCTCGTTTCTTAGCTCTTCCAATTCTTCCTTTGAAAACTGGTATTTTTCGTTGCAGAAGTGGCAGTGGGCCTCGGCCTTGCCGTCTTCTTCAATCATGGCGGTAATTTCTTGGGCACCTAGGCCGACAATTGCATCAGCAAAGCGCTGCTTGGAACAGGTGCATTGAAATTTGACTGGAAGGGTCTCTAGGACTTTTACAGGCTCATCCCCAAAAAGCTCCGCCAATAATTGTTCGGGGGTCAAGCCTTGCTCGACTAGTTTCGATACAGGCGGTATCGTTTTTAGCCGCTCCTCGAGCTTTGTGATAATTTTTTCGTCGGTTCCCGGCATAATTTGAATAATGAATCCGCCGGCTGCCAAAATGGAATCATCCGGATTGACCAAAACCCCGACGCCAACAGAGGACGGAGTCTGCTCCGAGGTCGCAAAATAATAGGTGAAATCCTCACCAAGCTCACCCGATACTAGCGGAACCTGCCCAGAGAAAAAGTCACGCATTCCAATATCCTTTACCACCGCTAACAAACCATTTGTACCGACCGCGCGGCGGACATCGAGCTTGCCATGTTCATTAGCTTCAAAATCCACCTGCGGGTTTGTGACATAACCTCGCACTTCACCCTTGGCATTGGCATCGACCAAAATCGGCCCAAGCGGACCGTCGCCATTTATTTTGATGGTCAGCATTTCATCGCCCTTCAACATAGCCCCCATCATTACCCCTGCTGTCAATGTCCGCCCTAGTGCTGCCGATGCGGTCCTCCAGGTTTGATGGCGCCGCTGCGCTTCGCTAACTGTGTCGGTCGAGGTGACCGCATAGGCGCGGATGCTGCCGTTAAAGCCGAGTGCTTTTACTAAATAATCGCTCATATTAAACCCCTTTCTCACTGCTGTTTCTTAAGTTGTCCACGTTTCGTTTATAAATTAGCTGTAACCCTTTTAATGTCAAGAAAGGATCAACAACATCAATAACCGTTGATTCCTGCGCAATTAAACTGGCTAGACCGCCTGTAGCAATAACCGTAGGGTTTTTTTCGCTTTGAGACATCATTCGTTTGACGATTCCCTCAACCTGGCCGACATACCCATAGACTATCCCCGCCTGCATTGCTGCTACTGTATTTTTGCCAATTACCCCTTCCGGACGAACGATTTCAATCCTTGGCAATTTAGCAGCCCTTGAATATAAAGCCTCTGTCGAGATGCCGATCCCGGGAGCAATCGCGCCGCCCATATATTGGCCATGTTCATTTACATAACAATAGGTGGTCGCGGTACCGAAGTCGACGATTACCAGCGGGCTGCCGTACTCGTGAATCGCGGCAATGGCATTGACGATGCGGTCGGCCCCCACTTCCCGAGGATTCTCATATTTAATGTTTAACCCCGTTTTGATTCCAGGTCCGACAACTAATGGCTTTACATGGAAATACTTTTGACACATTCTTTCCAACGCAAACATGATCGGCGGCACAACGGAAGAAATAATAATGCCGTTTACATCTGTAAATTTCAGTCCTGAAAAATCAAATAACGCCTTGATGTTCATCCCGAACTCATCCTCTGTTCGGTTGCGGCTTGTCTCGACCCGCCAGTGGTATTTCAGCTCGTCATTGTCATATACGCCCAAAACAATATTAGTATTTCCCACGTCAATAACCAAAATCACATCTATCACTCACTTTATCGGATTTTTCTTATCTCACATGCAAACATAATAACATAATATAGCCTATTGCGATAAATGAAAACTCGCCGATTGGCAAGTCCGTTAGGACGAAGACATAGGCGTAGTTGAATTTATGCATTAGGAAGTATAAAATTGGAAAAATTTTTTACTTCCTATTAGCAAAAAAAGAGTGCTTCATTTTCGAAGCACTCTTGTCTGAATTTATTTGCTTGTATCATCTGATGAACTTTCCTCAGAAGAATTCTCATCTTTTTTTGCATTGATGTTGACTTTCACATCATCGGCCTTTTTCATGTCGACTACAACCGATTTAAGTTCCTCCGGATTTTCCGGTAAACGGCCATTATCGATTAAATACTTAATTTGTTCAGCATTCAAAGTTTCCACTTCAAGGAGCGTTTTCGCAATTAAATCAAGCTTGTCGCGATTCTCGGTAAGAATCTGTCTGCATCGTTCGTAGGATTCTTTAATAATCCGTTGGATCTCCAGGTCGATCTCATAGGCAATCGCATCTGAATAATTTTGTTCATTATGAAGGTCGCGTCCAAGGAATACCTGACCGCCCGACTGTTGACCGAACTGCAGCGGTCCAAGCTTATCGCTCATTCCGAATTCGGTTACCATGCGGCGGGCAATGCCTGTCGCACGCTGGAAGTCATTGTGTGCCCCAGTACTAACTTCACCAAAGACAATCTCCTCTGCCACGCGTCCGCCTAATAGGCCAACAATCTTATCAAGCAGTTCTGGCTTTGTCATGAAATAACGATCTTCTCTTGGAAGCATGACAGCATAACCGCCTGCCTGACCGCGAGGCACAATCGTTACCTTATGGACCATATCCGCTTCATCCAGCACTAAGCCAATAACTGTATGGCCGCCTTCGTGGAAGGCAACAATACGTCTCTCCTTTTCAGAGATCACGCGGCTCTTTTTCGCCGGACCAGCAATTACACGGTCTGTGGCCTCGTCAATATCCACCATATCAATTTTCTTTTTGTTTTGCCGTGCGGCCACAAGGGCTGCTTCATTTAACAGGTTCTCAAGGTCTGCACCTGAAAATCCTGGGGTTCGCATGGCAATGTTTTTCAGGTTTACCGACTCATCCAATGGCTTATTGCGGGCATGTACTTTTAAGACCGCCTCGCGGCCATTGACATCCGGACGGTCAACGGTAATTTGACGGTCAAAACGTCCCGGACGCAGTAACGCTGGATCCAGAATATCCGGACGGTTTGTCGCAGCAATGATAATGATTCCTTCATTGGCTCCGAATCCATCCATTTCAACTAATAGCTGGTTCAGTGTTTGCTCGCGCTCATCATGTCCGCCGCCAAGACCGGCACCACGCTGGCGCCCTACGGCATCAATTTCATCAATAAAGATGATACACGGAGCATTTTTCTTTGCATTTTCAAACAAATCACGGACACGGGATGCACCGACCCCGACGAACATTTCAACGAAATCAGAACCGCTGATCGAGAAGAACGGTACGCCTGCCTCACCGGCAACAGCACGGGCCAGCAATGTTTTACCGGTACCCGGAGGTCCGACTAACAGCACACCTTTAGGGATACGTGCGCCAAGTTCAGCAAATTTCCGCGGGTCTTTTAGAAACTCAACCACTTCGACCAATTCGGCCTTTTCCTCATCCGCACCGGCGACATCTCTGAAACGGACTTTTTTCTTGTCATCGTTATAGAGTCTTGCTTTGGACTTGCCGAAGTTCATCACCCGGCTGCCGCCGCCTTGCGCCTGGTTAAGCAAGAAGAAAAATAAAATAAAGATAATCACAAACGGAATAATCGATGTGAAGAAGGTAACCCAGCCGCTCGTTTCTTTTGCCGGCATAACGTCCACTTTTGCATTGGAATTTTGGACGGTGTCAAGGATCTTCTCCCCGTTTGGTATATAGGTGATAAATTTCTTATTATTTGCTTCCAGCTCACCGCGTATCTCAAATACGCCCCGTTCCGGCTGCATCGTAAATGCCTTTACTTCGTCATTTTCCAATTGCTCAACAAACTTGTCGTATGAGATTTGGTCAGTTGGCTCATTGTTTCCATTAAAGAAACTGACAACACCTATAATGACTAAAAATATCAATAAATAAAAGATGGTATTACGGAAAATCCGATTCATCTCTTACCTCCTCCCGCGGGTAAAAACTACATTAAATAGTATCATAGAAAATCTTGTTAATTCAAGGAATAGCCCTCGTTAGCAAGGACGTTTAGCATTACCGGGAAAACCTGAAAAGGGTTATTGATTATTGCTGTAAACTTCGGGTTTCAAAACCCCGATATATGGAAGGTTCCGGTATTTTTCGATGTAATCCAGGCCATACCCAACAACAAACTCATCCGGTACGATAAAACCAACATAATCTGCTTTGATTTCGCTTTTCCTGCCGCTTGGCTTATCGAGCAACGTGACGATTTTAATTGACTTGGCCTTGCGGTAGCGGAATAAATCCACCAAGTAGCTAAGGGTTAACCCGCTATCGATGATATCCTCGATAATCAGGATATCCCGTCCTTCGACGGAGGTATCCAAATCCTTTAGGATCTTCACTTCTCCGGAAGATTTTAACGCGGTTCCATAACTTGATACATCCATGAAATCCATTTCCAAATAGCAATCCATGCGTTTCAGCAAATCCGCCATAAACGGCATTGCACCTTTCAGGACACCGATGGCCAGTGGAAAGCGGTCCTTATATTCCTCTGTTAATTGTGCGGCCAGTTCCCTTATCTTTTCCTGAATTTCTTCTTCCGAAACTAACACCTTTTCAATATCCTGGTTCATCATCCAATGTGCCCCCTAGAAGATCATTACCTACATATTTGAGTAGTATATATGGTTTTTCTTTTTTCTCAATTCCTTCAAATGATGATTTTTTCAAACCTGGAAGCCAGAGAATGCTTCCGTTACTATCCGTAATGACAGGCCAGACGTCACGGTCATACCTCGGGATCTTTTGGTCGATAAAGATATCTTTTAACTTTTTTGAACCTGTCATCCCTTTTAATGTCATTCGGTCCCCACTTTGCCTGGTACGAATAATCAGCGGCCATTGGACTGCCTCTACAGAAAATAGTGCAGTATGTGCCTTCGTATCTTGAATATTGCCCTTTGAATATTCGGCAGTAAGCACTCCGTTTGGGAGATTTACTGACCCCGGCCCGTTGAGTTGGATTAAGTACTCCTCCGCCTTGAGATGCTGAAATTGAAACAGCAGCTCCCGATAAGACCGATATACCTTTAGGTCACCCGGAAAATCCAGTTCTCCTGACGGTCCGCCATAGTTGATTAAGTAAAAAATCTGATCAATATGTACAGCGGAAAGAGCGGCCGGTTTTTCCTTGTAAAGATAGTTTAATATTAGTTGAATCCCTCTCCTTTGTAAAGGTAAAGGCATTTCAAGGAATTCAGCTATGTCAATGGTTATTTTGCCTATTTCTTTGTTTTTCACTACTGTATTCATTTTTTCGATCGTTAATTCCTGCAGAAACGCTTCGTCTGTTTGCAACTCCTCGCTAAAGCGCTGAAAATGCTCATGAACAAGAGGATTTTCATTTTTTAAAAAAGGAAGAACCTTATGACGGAACCTGTTTCTGCTGTAAGTATCCTTGTTATTGCTCGGGTCGATTCTCGGGGTAAGTCGGTGCCTCTCACAATACTCAAGAATCTCATCTTTGGTTAAACACAAAAATGGTCGAAAAATGGTTCCTTGGCCAAAGGGACGTGAGAACGGAATCCCTGCCCTTGCCATCCCTGTACTGCCCCGGGTAAAACGCATCAACATCGTTTCCATCTGATCGTCGCCATGATGGCCAAGGGCCAAATACGGGGCTTGATAGCGCTCCATGACTTTTCTATAGAAATCATATCTTGCCTCTCTTGCTGCAGACTGGGAACTTTTCCCTTCAGCCTTCATTTTTTCTGGGACATTGATTCGCACCATCTCAAAAGGGACCGCCATTTTTTCACAATATTCCTTAACAAACAAAGCGTCCTCAAACGACTCTTGACCGCGGAACATATGGTCGACATGGGCCACGATAATGGTCAGATGTCTTTTTTCTTTAGTTTGGTTTAGGTAGTGAAGCAGTGCCAAAGAGTCAGGCCCTCCCGAAACCCCAACAACGATTTTTTTATTTTCCAGCTTGAACGAACGGCGTTTGAGAAAGGTCTCGACCTTCACTTCCAACATATCATTACACCCTGCTTGCTACAAAGTTCGAATATCAGGCGCATGCACACAGTCCATACCGTTGCGCTTCCGCCTTTCTACTTAGAATACCACTTATGTTAAATTACTATCAAAACATAGGCTTGCCAATTAAAGAATTTTAATTAACCATTAGGTGTTTCCATTCATACGAATGAAAACCAATTAAGTTTCAACGTTTATAGCAATTTTAAAAAAATGTACATGCTATATAGGACGCAAAGAACGACGCCGATAAAGAAAAATTCCATCCAGCCGCTCTTTTTCTTCTTTTTCCGATATTGCTGCCTTGACATCGGTCCGCCTCCCGCAGCTTGCTGCATTGCTGGACGCTTCGATCCTGCAGTAGACACACCTGCAGTTTTGGTACTGTTATGTGAATTTTTTTGGTCGCTCATCGCAGACAATAAATCGACTCTCATTTGCCCCGCTGTCTGATAATGGCCCTGGAGTGCTTTTAAAATGACTTTTTCAAATCGTTTCAGCTCAGGCTTTTGCCTGATTGCTTCTTTTAACTGAGTCAACCCGCCTGTTGTCTTCGTGAGCCTTTGAGGATAAGCGGTATTAATCATCATCATTGCCACTGCAAATAAATCATAGCCTCGATCGGCTTTCCGCGAGCCCAATCCCCAATAGCCACGATCGTAAAACTCGGTGAACTCTTTAATCGCCCGCCCTTGAATCGTCGTACCACCGACATCGATGCATCTGATTGTCGGCGGGGGTCCGGTGACAATCAGGTTCTCCGGTTTCAAATCGCCAAACACCCAGCCATTTTCATGGAGTTTGTCCAAATCGCTAAGCAGCTGCAAAAATAACACCGGTACCCACGCTTTTCCTTTTTTCTGAATAAATGCGAGCAAATCGGGGCCGTGGATATATTCCATCGCATAATAGGACAGACGGCCATAGCTGCTGTGCCAATCGTCGACGTCAAACAAAGAAGGCCCGAGGGTTGGGGGCCCCTGGACCTTCGCAAAGGATTTTAACACATTTACCTCAGAGGTAATCGACATACTGTTATCGCTCATCTTCAACGCTATCTGAGTATCGTTATACTTGGCAAGGTAGACCACTCCATTGGCGCCAAATCCCAGTTCCTTTAAAATCACATATTGCTTAGAATGCCATTTCCCTTTTATAACGGTTCCGGGACTAATCCTATACTGAGTCTTCCAAGTATGATTCATCATCACTTGCCAGCAAGCTCCTTAATGATGGTTTTTGATTAAATGAGGATACGGCCGTCCTGAGTGCCGGGCCGGTGGGGGTTATTCCTCCCGTCGACAGCTTGGAAAACACGCTTGTCAAATTTTGCAGGTTTGGCGTCCAATCGAGCAATTTTTCGACATCATTCCTTTTCCCGGGAAATACGTAAACAGAGAACTGATTTTCCCCTGTACGTGCATTCAAGCTTAGAGAAAGGTCAAACAGCGCTTCTTTCACGGTCGGAAGCTTATGTTTCATGCTGGCGCTGGTGTCGACAAGAATCAACACCTCCAGTTCGACAGTTTCTCCTAGTTCATCGACAACCTCCATGACCTCGCCCCGTTTTTCCGGCGGCAGGTCCTCCATTGTTTTGGAGCGTCCCAAAATTTGCTGCAATTCCCGATTGACGACCCCTTGGATCGTTTGATTCATCGCTTTTCTTGTAACCATTTGCACCGTCTGTGACAACTGCTGGGCATAGACAATCTGACTGACCCCGCCGCCTGACATGGCAATGCCTTCGATTTCCGTCATTCCTTTTTCGTCAATCACATCTTGCTCCATTACACCGATGACGTTTACGGTTACCCCTTGCTCCCTTGCCAGGGCGGCAATCGCAATCGGATCCTCTCCCTGATTTGAACAGCCATCGGTTATAAGAAGAATCTGGCGGATTTTCCCTGTATACATAACGATCTCCCTCCACTTATCTTATTAGCTTTCATTTTCGACCGAGTGGAGGGTATTTATACATATTTCATGCTTCAGCTGGTTAAAATAATCGGTTAGGCGCGCTTCTTTAATTTTTGCATGGGGATGGAGGCCCACTTTGGGGTATTATGTTTGATTTTCGCAACCATGATGGTCATATCGTCATCAATCACTTCCCCTTTCGATCGGATCACTTCTTCGAGAATTAAGTCGGCAATATCCTGCGGGTCGTCCGTTTCCAATTCAAGAATTTTACGTTTCATCCATAAATCGTAGTTTTCCACATGCTTTGGGCCCTCAAATACCCCATCGCTCATCATGATTAACAGGTCTCCTGCCTTTAACTGCTCGCTGACAACGTCAACCTCGAAATCCTGAAGAATTCCCATCGGCAGATTGCTGGCCTGAATCTTGATTACCTTTTTGCCCCGTTTAATGAAGCTTGGGGTGGAGCCGATCTTCAGGAATTTTCCTGAGGCATTTTTTAAGTCAATCATCGCCAGATCCAGGGTGGAGAAAATTTCGTCCGTCGTCCTTAAAGAAAGAATCGAATTAACCGATTTAATCGCGATTTGTTCCTCAATTCCCGATTGTAGAATCTTTTGCAAGAGCTTTAATGTCTCCTTGCTTTCATAATGGGCTCGTTCGCCATTGCCCATGCCATCGCTGATCGCTAGCGCAAACTTGCCGAGTCCGAGCTCAATCGTTGAATGACTGTCACCTGATACAAGCCCCCCATCTTTAGCGGCATGGGCCACTCCTGTTTCAACGGTATATGCCTTGGAGGACCTGAATACGACGTGACAATATCCGTTTGGATAGGCAGCGCATTCCTCCCTGTTCACCAAAATCGTTTCACCTAGAATATCGGACAACATCGGAGCAATCAGCTTCTCACACTCACCTCGCCCGTTGCAATATGGGATGGACATCTCAATATCGACATTGCCCGGTTCAAGGCTGTAGATTTCCACCTGCTCAATATGAATGCCAAACCCCTGCATTGCTTCCATAATTTGTTCTTCCTGTTTGTAATAATTTTCGCGTTCCCGCTGAATTTCCTTGGCGAAGTTATCCATCACCTCGGAGACGCCCATCAACTGGTCGGCTACCAGATTCCGGCTCTCTTGAACCTTTTTCTTCAATTTTTGATTGGCTTGATAGAAGGTCAACTCTGTGCCAATCGTTTCATAGACCTTTTTCGAACGGGTACATAGCTTTTCCCATTCCCGAGCCAGTTTTAAGGAAACATTTCCATCATTTTGATCCATTTCATGAATAATTTCTTCCAAATAGGCATAGGTTGTACTAAAATTCTTCGCCCAGCATTGTTCCTTCTTAAAGCAGGTTTGGCATGTCTTTTCGGTTACATGGCTCATAAAGTAATCCATCTCGCGAATGCTCTCTTCACCGTCCGGCTCTTCTCTATCAAGCTGGGAAAAGCTTTTGGATAAGGCATGAAACACGCTGGAAAACTGGGAAACCCGCTGTGCAGTCACATCGCGCATTTTCCTCATATATTTTTGCTGTTCGGCCGTATGCTCCGGCGTGCCGGGAATATATTTGGCCAATCTCGATGTCAGCATATGCGGAGTTAATAAAAATAGAGAAATGGCAGCAGCCGATTCAAGTATTGTCACCTTAATAGAGCCGCCGCCTTCCCCGTACATGGCGATTAATAGTGTGGCAATAAACAAACCGATGGACACGCCGATTTTTTTCCCTTCCTTCATCAATCCGCCTAATACGCCTGAAAAAGCAAGCAAGCTCATATGATAAAAACTGGAGACACTGGCTAGACTGAAAATCAACCCGGTCACGACCCCCACGGTCGACCCGATTGTCGCTCCGGCAATAAACGAAAATATTAACACAAGGTAACGGGATAAAATATGCTCCACCGATAGGTCATAGACTTTCCAGCCAATTGTTCCCGTCATGATGGAGGCGAGCATAATAATCAAGCAGACTATTTCCTCGGTTTTTAGCAATTGTCTGCGTTTATTGAAGGTTAGCAGCGGAATGCTTTGCAGGAAAATCAGCGTGAGGATAAAGGCAAGACTTGCCTGGACACCGACCATCATCCCGTCGTAGATTGTAAGCTGGTCCGAAAAATAATAGGATTCCGCCAGTTTTCCTAGCCCCAAGATACCTCCGACAAAAAATGGCAGCGCCTTCATTTCATTATCAATCCATTTTTGGCTGATTCGATAGATAATGATAAAGCAAACGGTAATGATGAAGGTTAGGGCGGCGTTTGCCAGCGATAGGGTCGCCGCACCCGAAATGAGCCCGATTAAAGCAATGGGTGCCCGGTCCCGTTTAATTAAATAAACCGCTGCAAAAAAAGGCAGACTAAACGGGGCCAGCTTTGCCAGGATTAACGCACGTCCTAACAGAAAGCCGACAATTAATAAAAGGATCCCTTTTTTGATAAAAAAGGATTCCAGCATAAATTGAAATTTTTTTAACCCATTTCCAAAATTCCACTTTGGAGAGTGAAGGTTTACTTCTCCGATCGGCTCTACTAAACTTGCGTTTGGCTTCTCCATTTTTTCTCACTCCCTGATAGTTTTAGTTGAAAACTATTATAGAGTTGATAGATTTAAAAGTTTGTCAAATTAGTGAACAAGTTAAAAAAATCGTTCGACTGTTTTCACTATATTCATCCAAATAATAGTACCTATCCCGAATAGATGACGTTTGCCTTGTGTAAAGTAAAGTTTATATTGACTTTCTATATCGGTGTTTGTATTATATTATTTGTGTTTTTAATTTGGCGGTGTAGCTCAGCTGGCTAGAGCGTACGGTTCATACCCGTAAGGTCGGGGGTTCGATCCCCTCCGCCGCTATACTGAAATGCTCCAACCCCTAGGCGCTGGAGCTAGACATTAAGCGAAGTAGAAATCGACTGTTTAGTCGGTTTCTTTTTTTACACAAAAAAGACAAGCCATTATGACTTGTCTTTAATCTATTAGATAGTACAGTGATACCTGCTTTATCCGAGTAAAAGTCAGCAGCAAGTTAACCCCGTCTGGCCCCTCTTCCTCCACGCTTGGACTCTGTGTGCCGCTTTAGGGAAGATAAACGATCCTCGCTATCCTTTAAAAATTTCGCCATTTTTGTTTCAAAGTTCTCTGGTCTAGAATGATTACGATCGTTTGATCTGCCCTGACGAGGACGTTGGTTTGAATATTTTCGTTCTCTTTCCGGCTGTTCTGGTCTATCTTTGGCCTTTTTAATGGATAGTCCAATCTTTCCATCCTTTTCAACATTAAGAACCTTGACCTCAACTTGGTCGCCGACTTTAAGATGATCATTAATATCTTTTACATAATTGTCAGCAACCTCACTGATGTGGACAAGTCCTGTTGAACCATCCGGCAGCTCCACAAACGCTCCGAAATTTGTAATTCCTGTCACCTTTCCTTGTAACTTGCTGCCTACTTCGATTGACATAAAAAAAATGTTCCTCCTTAAAAATATAAAAAATCAAACTTACTATATATTATACAGAAAGGGAAATTTGAGTGTCAATAATACGCCCTATTGGTTCATTTTTCCTTCTTTTCTTCAGGGATATTAAAGATAATTTCGTTTTTCTCCGAGAAAAAGTATTCTTTCCTGGCCAGCTTGGCAATATACTCGTCATCGTTTAATTTTATGATATTTTCGTTTAAAATATCTTCCTGCTTTTTCAGTTGGGCGAGCTCGATTTTAAGCTTCTCATGCTCGGCCATTTTTGCCTCAAGCTTGGCATTTTGGGAAATCAGGCTGGAAATCAACAAATAAGACAGGAAAGCAGCAAACACAAAAAACAAGGACAGCCGTCTAATTAACAGCTTCCGTTTCCTGGCTGAAGCGATTTCCGCATATTCCTGCTGTCTGATATACGGCGTTTGGATTCTGGATACATTTTTTTGACGTTCAGCTCCCATTTCCCATACCCTACCTTACTCTTTTGTTTTTTTCCACTTTTCAATCCACTTGTTTATATAATTCCAGATTGCCTTAAATTTTCCTGCCGTTTTATTATATAACTTCTCGACGGATTTTTTAAGGCTTTTCGGCAAAAGTTTCCACAATATTAGCAAAATCTGTTTTACTATGCCAAAAATCATCCTAATTATATATAGGATCACACTCCAAATAAATTTTGCCAGGGATAACAGTCCCCTGCCAACGGTCATAACGATGACAATAACTAGCTGAATCAACCCGACAATCGGTTTGTAAATAAGCATCATAAAAGTCCTTTTAATAAATCTCGCCAACGAAATGACCGTCCTGATGGCTAGCTCAAGGAGCCTAAGGTACGTTGTTTTCAACAAGCTTTGATAGGCGGCAAATCCGCACAAAAGGGCAATAAAAATATAAAACCTTAATTCGCCGTTATTGACTAAAAACAATGCATAAAAGATAAGCATTGCCTGAATCATCCAAAACAGCAAATCATTGACGAATACAATCCAGGCCTTTCGCTTGGGCCTGTCCAAAAATCTTTGATACGTATCAAAAAGGGCCCCAAATAGCGACCCCATTCCGATCATGGAAAGCATTGTGAGAAATTGAGTCGAAAGGCTCATCGGAACAACTTGCTAAAGAACCCTTTAGCTTTCTCCCCGTGATGTTCATCCAAGTAGACGAGATCAAAGATTTTCCCTTTAATCGACACAATCCCTTTTTCGACATCGAGGTTTTTCATTTGCAAATTTTGTCCCTTAATGGCCAAGAATCCCATCGATGTCTCCAGCAAAAATTCCTCATTATCAAAGCTTTCCACCTGCTTTACGCCGGTAATATCAAGAAGCTTTCTTCCTCTCATCATTACATCATGGTCTGGAATATTACTTTTCGTTGAATGATTATCGTAATATTGTTGGCTCATTCTCATCCCCCACAATCATTTGTCTCGCTACAACATTTTTATGTTAGGGACAAGAAAAATAGAACGAGCTTTACTATAAACCTTCGTCTGAATAACTTACCTTTTCCTCTTTAACGATCGTGTACATTTCCGCCGCTTCTTCCTTGCGGGTCGTTTCCTGAATCCGCTCGATTCTGACGGTGACTTTCCTTTGTCCAAGCCTAAGTGTCAGTTCATCGCCCACTTTTACCGTCGAGCTGGCCTTGGCCTCTTTGCCGTTAAGCTCAATCCGGCCCTGGTCGGAAACCTCCTTAGCTAAGGTTCTGCGTTTAATTAATCTTGAGACTTTTAAAAACTTATCCAAACGCATCTTCTGCTCTCCCCCAATCTATAATCCTTTTTGTTTTGCTTCATCCCAATAATGGTCAAGCTCTTCAAGCGTATAGTCAGCAAAGCCCTTGCCACTCTTATTTACCTGCTGTTCAATGTAGTGAAACCGGCGAACAAATTTTTCGTTTGTTTGAAAAAGTGCCTCTTCCGGATGAATTTTAAGGAACCTTGCCACATTGACAAATGCAAATAATAAGTCGCCGAATTCCTTTTCCGCCCGGTCCTTGCTTCCGTCGGTTCCATTTAATTCAGCAGTGAATTCCTCCAGCTCTTCTTTCAATTTCTCCAAAGCCGGGGTAATTTCCTGCCAGTCAAAGCCCACCTTAGCCGCTTTCTTTTGCAATTCATAGGCTCTCAGCAAATTAGGAAGTCCTTTGGAAACTCCGTCAAGCAGCGAGTTTTGCGCATGACTTCCGCCTTTTTCTTGCTCCTTAATCTGCTGCCAATTTTGAACAACCTCCTCGGCATTTGCTGCCTTGCCTTCCCCAAATACATGCGGATGGCGGCGGACCATTTTTGCCGACAGCCCTTCCATTACATCATCGATAGAAAAATAACCATCATCCTCGCCAATTTGTGCATGAAGCATCACCTGAAGCAAAACATCCCCAAGTTCTTCGATCAAATGGTCAATATCGCCTTCGTTGATTGCTTCAATCACTTCATAGGTTTCTTCGATTAAATATCTTTTTAATGATTCATGGGTTTGCTCCTTATCCCACGGGCAGCCATTTGGCCCTCTTAACTCAGCAATAATAGCGCGCAGCTTTGCAAAGGTTTTCCAAAGGATCTCCTCATCCTTTACAGGCGGAACATACACAGAGGTCAGATTATTAATTGATATATTGCGATCCAATTCATATAGTGGTACCTTCTCGATGACTTCCTGTTTGCTGCCGGCCGCTGTGACAATCCAAACCTCGTAGTCATCCGGATATCTCTCCATTAGCGTTAATTTGACATCGGAGGCAACAAACTGATCATATACCTGGCTGATGATAATATGCTGGTCCATTTGAAGTCCGCCAGCATGAATCGAGGTGCCATCCAACAGCTGAAATCCGTCGATCGGATCGATTCTTAAGGACGCAAAGGTCTCGTCAATAAAGCTTTGCCCGCCGCCGACAACAATATTCACTCCCGCCGTTGGCCCTTTTTCAAACAGAAGCTGGACCGATCGCTCTGCCACAAGTGGATGACCCGGCACTGCATAGATGACGTCTTCAGTGTCCGCCTTTTCGAGCAGGATGGAGGCAATTTCCTCATAAACTTCATCAAATTGATCATGCTGTTCATAAACATCATCAAACGAAGTAAAGGTCATTCCTTCATGTGCCAAGTCCGCTACAACAGGATGCTCTTTTGTTCTTAAGTAGACATGGTCAGCCTTGATTAATTTTCGATAAACACCGACTTGCAGTTGCTCCAAGTCTCCGGCACCCAAACCAACAATCTCAATTTTTTTAGCCATATTAATTCCGATCCTTTCGAGCCATTAAATAGATGAATTTACTGCCAAACGGAAAAAGTGCCAGCTCATCCTCTCTGAATACTTTTCCTCTAATCACAATGAAGCTAAAGACAAGTCCGCCAAAGCCAACAGCCGATAACGCTTGCAACGCTGCTCCTGTCCGGCTGCCAGCATGCGAGCCAGCCAGGTTATCAATTAAGAAAAAATAGCCTTTTAAAGATAAAATCATCGCCAAGGCAGCAACAGAAACGGTTGCTAAAAACCGCAATGGCACCAAGGAAATGGGCACCATTTTTTTTAATTTTACTAACAAAATAATGGTGACAATGCCTAATGAAATAAGTGTTGAAATCGCAGCTCCCATTGTTCCATATACAGGAACCAACACCATATTCAGCATGTATTTGACTGGGAACAAACTTACCGTCGCCAATGCGGGGGTCATGAGACTCCCCAGTCCCTGCAAAACTGCCATTACAATAGAAATAATCGATGTAAACAAAATAACAAAACTGAGAACGCCCAAAACAGAGGAACCAAGGTCATTCTCAAACAGCATAATATTGGTCGGATTGATAATTGCCGCCAGCCCGAACGCAGCACCCAGTCCAATGACGAGGCTTACTTTAATCGCCAGTTGGATTTTATGATATAAAAATTCTGGCCTGGCTGCTAGACGATCACGAGTAATTAACGGTACAAGTGTAAGGGATATCGACGATGCCGCAACCGTTCCCAATTGAATTAACGGCTGCCCGCGGTCATAGATCCCTTTTAGGGTTTTAGCCGGGTCCGGTCCGATACCTGATTTCACAAGCAATGAATATAGATTTAACGAGTCGGCCAATTGGATAAATATCATTAGCATCCCGCTGATGCAAATCGCCAGGCCATGAAACGTGAGCGCTTTTACAATCGGCCTTATCCAGGATTTACCCTTTCGAAGAAGCCCATACCCCGGCGCCATTATTCTCCATTCTTTACGAATCCAAATAAACATAAACAAAATGATTCCGGAAACGATGCTTCCGGTAATGGAACCAAACATCGCTCCCCCGCCGACTAGGTATAAGGAGACACCCTTTTGCATCAGCAGATAGGACAGGAAGAGAATCGTCAACACCCGGACAGTCTGCTCACCTACTTGTGATAAAGCCGTTGGCGTCATATCTCCGATTCCCTGGTAAAACCCGCGCAGCGTGGCCATAAACGGGAATGTTAAAAAGACGATCGAAACTACCCTTATTAAGACTGAAAGGCCGGGGTCGTGCATCCATCTGGCGATTAGGTCTGCCCCGAAATAAAGGACCAGAAAGCAGATTAGGCCAAATAGTTGTAAGTATAGGAACGACACAAAGAGCAGCAGGCGGGATTTCCCGACTTCTCCATTTTCCTTTTGTTCCGCATAAAGCTTGGAAATCACGACCGGAAAGCCTGTTGTTGATAGCACGACAGCCATCCCATAAAACGGATACACCTGCTGGTATATGTAAAAACCGATATCGCCCACGATATTTTGAAAGGGGATCCGGTAAAAGGCACTTAAAATCTTCGTAATGATTGCTGCAATGGTTAAAATAAAGGCCCCTTTAAACAAAGCCTTTGATGGATTCACATAGTTCACCTGCCTCGAAACGCATAAGCGCCTTCCATTATAGCATTAAAAAAGGCAGCCAGGGCTGCCTTTTTAGTAAAATTGTCCAGCTTCAGCGCCTAGGGGCTTCCGCATTTCGGTTTACTGCTCCATTTGTCGGGCGAGGAAGCCTGCTGCTGTTTCCACAGCCTTTTGTTCGACCTCCCCAAGTGTTCCCTCTTTTGAAAAAATAATCACCGCTCCAATGGGGTCACCATTTGCGATAATCGGCCCAATTGTGTAAGATGTCACCGTCTCATCATTGCCTTCTACCAAGGCGACATCGCCTTGCTGGGTAATGAGCACTGAATTGCGATCTTCCATCGTTTTTTCAACTAATTCACTAATATTTTTATTTAAATAATCCTTTTTTGATCCACCTGCTACTGCAATGTAAGTATCTCTATCACAAATCAGAACAGGGTTACCGAGGCTGTCAAATAGGGCTTCAGCATATTCTTTGGCAAAATCGCTTAACTCGCTGATTGGTGAATACTTTTTTAAAATGACTTCCCCATCCCGGTCAACAAAGATCTCTAACGGATCCCCTTCACGGATACGCAGGGTTCTGCGTATTTCTTTAGGAATTACAACACGACCCAAATCATCGATTCGACGAACTATTCCAGTTGCTTTCATCCAATGTTGCCTCACTTTCATCTGATGATTTAATAACTTGGCGAATAGAAAAGCGGAAGCGCCTTGCCCAGGGGCGACAGGCATAAGACGAGCCGGCCAGAAGGCTGCCTTTTAGCCTTCTTGACGGATTGGCTTATGACCCCGAGCGCCTAGGCGCTGCAGCTCGACAATAACTTATTTTCCTGTAATTGAAATCTTCGCCAACTTTGAATTTAGTATCTTTCAACTGGAAAGTTCTATACACAAACGTCACATTTTTTTCACATATTCAGGAACTGCTGCCAATTCCGGAACGTTGGAAAGTGAGGCTCCCTCTTTATTTAAAAATCAGTTCACTGGATTACCTTGCTCTTTTTTCGCCAATGGAATGCCTTTGACCATTTCAAAAATGATATTGAGCCAAGCGGAGGTGTCGAAGTCCTTGGTTTTAATGACAATTTTTAATTTTTTCCCCTCCATGCCAGGGGTGACTGCACGGCCAAACTTGCTGCCTAAGTGGAAAAGCTTACTTCCATCAAGCGTGTTAGTTACGGCCTCATCCAATAGAATTGTGACATCCTGCTTAACCTGTTTAATTTGTTCCACGCCATTATTGATCGCAAATACCTTCATCTCGGCAATTTGGAACAGATAGGCGACCTCATCAGGATACTCACCAAACCGGTCTAGCATTTCCGCCTGCAATTCTTCAATATCCTCGAGCGTCTGGGCTCCTCTGAACCGCTTATACATCTCAATTTTTTGATGGCCATCTTTAATATAGGTATCAGGAATGTAGGCATCAATTTCCAGATCGATTTCAACCGTTGGCTTCGGTGCCGCCTTAAGGTCGCCCTTACGCTCTTCAATCGCTTCCTTCAGCATTTGCGAATAAAGGTCGAATCCCACTGAATCGATAAAGCCATGCTGCTGAGCGCCCAATAAATTGCCCGCTCCTCTAATTGACAGGTCCCGCATGGCGATTTTAAAGCCTGAGCCTAACTCGGTAAACTCCTTGATGGTTTCAAGGCGTTTTTCAGCCACTTCCGTTAACACTTTGTCCTTGCGATAAGTAAAATACGCATAGGCGACGCGATTTGACCTGCCGACTCGGCCGCGAAGCTGATACAGCTGGGACAGACCCATGCGGTCGGCATCGTGGACAATCAATGTATTTACGTTAGGAATATCGACACCTGTCTCAATAATTGTCGTGCTCACCAACACATCGGATTCGCCCGCGAGAAAGCTGAGCATCACGGACTCCAATTCATTTTCCGTCATTTGGCCGTGAGCATAGGTTACCCGTGCGTCCGGCACAAGCATGCGGATTTCTTCGGCCTTGCGCTCAATATCCTCAACGCGGTTATATAGGAAGTAGACTTGTCCGTCGCGGGCAAGCTCCCGCTCAATCGCCTCCCTGACAAGGCTTCCATTGTATTCCATCACATAGGTTTGCACCGGGAAACGGTTTTCCGGTGGTGTCTCAATGACTGATAAATCACGGACCCCGAGCATCGACATATGCAGTGTTCTCGGTATTGGCGTTGCGGTCAACGTTAACACATCAATATTCGTTTTTAGTCTTTTAATTTTTTCCTTGTGGGTAACGCCAAACCGCTGCTCCTCATCAATAATTAAGAGGCCCAAATCATGGTAAACAATATCCTTGGACAACAGCCGATGCGTTCCGACGACAATATCAACCGTACCGGCCTTTAAGCCTTTGATCGTTTCGGTTTGCTGCTTTTTCGTCCGGAATCTGCTTAACATGCCGATATTGATTGGAAAGTCCTGAAATCTCTCACGGATGGTCTCGTAATGCTGCTGGGCCAAAATGGTTGTCGGTACCAAGAAGGCAACCTGCTTGCCGTCAGCAATTGCTTTAAACGCCGCCCGGATTGCCACCTCTGTTTTTCCATAGCCGACATCGCCGCAAAGCAAACGGTCCATCGGCCGCGGCTGTTCCATATCCTTTTTGATTTCATGGATGGAACGAAGCTGGTCTTCCGTTTCACGGTAGGCGAATGAGGTTTCAAATTCCCGCTGCATGTCACCGTCCGGCGAGAATGCATAACCAACTGCCGCCTCCCGTTCGGCATAAAGCTTAATAAGGTCGTCGGCAATATCTTCAACTGATGATTGGACCTTTTTCTTGACCTTCTTCCAATCACTGCCGCCAAGCTTATAGATTTTCGGCTCTTTCCCCTCAGAACCAACATATTTCTGGACTAGGTCAATTTGTTCAACCGGCACATAAAGCTTATCTGTCCCCTGGTAGCGGATATGAAGGTAATCCTTATGTATTCCGTTAATGACCAGGGTTTCAATTCCTAAATATTTTCCGATTCCATGATTCACATGGACAACATAATCGCCAGTTTTTAGCTCTGAATAGCTCTTAATCCGTTCGGCGTTGGAGAGCTTTTGCCGGCTGGAAGACTTTTTCACCCGCTTATTAAACAGCTCTTCCTCGGTAATGACGGCAATTTTTTGAATTGACAGCTCAAAACCGGTTTGCAGGCTTCCTTTCATAATCTGGGTTCTGCCTGGCAGCGGCTGCTGATGGTCAGAGATGACACTGGCATCCACTTCATAATCTTCTAGAACACGTTCCAGCTTTTTGACTCTTTCCCCGTCCGGCCCTAAAAATAGAATACAATAATTGCTTTTTTTCCATCTGTCAATCTCCGCTTTTAGCAGATGCATTTGTCCGTGGAAGTTCTGCATCGGCTTGCAGGAAACATTAATGATGTTCTGAGGATTGGTATTGGCTACATGCCGCAAGAACAACGACATATATATAATCGGAAACTCCTTTTTGATTAAAAACGCCTGCAAGTCATGAGAAATATGCAAATCATGGATGATCTTCCCTTCGCCAAGCAAGGCGGTATACCATTCTGCCTCCTCTTTTACAAGCGATTCATTCATTTCTTGAACCCGGCTGATTTCATCAATAAACACCAAGCCGTCTTTAGGCAGATAGTCTAGTAGACTGCTAGGCGATTCATAGGCTAAGGACAGGTATTTGTAGACTTCATCCGGCTTCTGGCCATTTTTTAATTGTTCCAGCTCATGACTGATATTTTGTGTAAGCTGCAGTTTGGCCTTATCGTCCTTTAATTTTTTTAAGCTTTTGGCCAAGCCGCCTTCCAATCTTTCAGCCATCTGGCGATAATTTTCCGGCTCAAGCAGGAATTCTGTTGCAGGGCCGATGACAGCCTCTGTCACCTTTCCTTTTGAACGCTGGTCTTCGAGTGAGAAATAACGGATTGAATCGATTTCGGTATCAAACAGCTCTATTCTTAACGGGTTTTCTTCAGTAAGCGGGTAAATATCAATAATACCGCCTCTTACACTGAACTCACCGGGAGTCGTCACCATTTCACCGCGAACATAGCCCATGTTGACCAATGTTTTCAGGAATGTCTCAATCTCCAAATCTTCCCCCATTTTTACTGCTAGCTGGTATCGCTGCCAGATCGTTTTGGGAGGGAGAATTTTTTTCAACCCGGCAATCGGCACAATCAAAATTCCTTTATTATGCTGACTCCAGTAATTTAGTGCATCCATACGCTGGGCTTTTAATTCCGGACTAGCAACACTGAGTTCAGCAGCAATTAATTCGTTTGCTGGAAATAGAAATACTTCCGTTTCGTTTACTAGATTGGAAAGATCATCATAGAGTTTTTGTGCTTGTAATAGATTATGGGTAACGACCATAATCGGCCTGTTTAATTTTTCGTAAATAGCCGCGGTAAAAACAGTCCTTGAAGAACCCGATAACCCGGATATCAGCTGTTCCCGCAAATTTTCGTTAATTCCAGCCAGAACGGACTGGACATCTTCCTGCTGCAGGAATAACGATTTTAAACCATTCAAGGCTTCTCCTCCTCCCTTTAAAGCTTTATTTTTATATTGCTGCATTTTTTAAACAGAAAAATGCTTTGGAGTCATTCCAAAGCGCACTTAATGGATCAAAAAATCGTATTGATGATAATCCGGATTCCGTTCCAATGCTTCTTGGCAATCTTCACAAATCGCCTTAATATTAATATCCCCTGTGGTCTCATAGGAAACCATATCCTGTCTTTCCTGATCGGATAATTTGTGAAGGCCGAGTGCCTCCGCATGAATGGATGCTTCCTCAATAGAGCCAATTTTGGTGCCACAATGACGGCAATGATAATGGATGGCCACGCCTGTCCCTCCCTAGTTTGCAATTCATTATTAGTATGAACCGCAGCAAGGGAACTTATTCATGACGACCTGCTTAGAAGTTACTTTCCTTTAGTCTATTAAGCATAAGCCTGTATCATTACTGATTATATTCGTTCATTACTTGTAAGAATGGCTTTTTTAACCATGCCTCACAAGCATCAGCACTCTTCAACACCGCTTCTTTTACCGGCTCCTGTTCGTCAGGGCGAAATTTGCCAAGTACATAGTCAGGAACACTCATACCCGGCGGATTAGGCCGGTCGATTCCGATTCGGATCCGGTTAAACTCCTGTGTACCCAGATGCTGGACGGTTGACTTTATCCCATTGTGGCCGCCGGGACTTCCCTTCTGACGCAGCCGGATTTTTCCGACTGGTAAGTCAAGGTCGTCATAGATGACAACCAGATTCTCCAAGTCTATTTGATAATAATCGATTACCGCCCGGATGGACTCCCCGGATAAATTCATATAGGTTAGGGGCTTTAGCAGCAGGACCTTTTCCCCGCCGGCAAAACCGATTCCGTATACCCCTTTATGCTTTGCTTGATTCAGCGGGACATTCCAACGGCTGGCCAGTTCGTCAACGACTTCAAAGCCAATGTTATGCCTTGTGTGCTCATACTGTTTCCCCGGGTTTCCCAAACCAACAATCACCTTCATATGTGGTCCGCCCTCCTCTTCTTGCTTAGCCCGCTTTTTAAAAAGTTTCGTAAACATCGTTTTCTCCCATTTTCTTTAATGCAATAAAAGACGTAACCAAACTAGGTTACGTCTATATACTATTCTTTGCCCTCGGGCTCTGTTTCTCTGCCTTCTTCATTATCAGGATGGCCGCCTTCCTGCTGTTCGCCTGCATTGATTTCCTCTTCAACTTTAGGCGGCAGAATCGAGGCAACCACTTCGCTTTCCTCGTGGTTAATGGTCATTCCCATTGTCGGAATATCCCTAACATAGAGTGTCTCGCCCACCTGCAGATTGGTCACGTCGACTTCGATTTGGGGTGGAATATTCTCCGCTGTCGTCGTTACCGAAAGTTGATGAAGCGGCTGTTGCATGACTCCACCGTCCTTGACGCCGGCAGCGTATCCGACTAGCGCCAGTCTGACATCAACAGTAATCTTCGAGGATTTATCAACCGCTAGAAAATCAACATGAATGATTTCTTTCTTCATAACATCCTCTTGATAATCCGATAGTATAACATCCTGTTTTGAGCCGTCCATATCGAGCGAAAACACGCCATTTCTACCGACAGAACGAAGTGTTTTGGTTAAATCAGCCGAGCTGATAAACACCGGCCTGTTCTCTACCTTTGCCCCATAGATAACAGCCGGGATCTGGCCATTGTTCCTCATTTTTTTTAACTCCGAGCGAGGAATTTCCTTTCGCTCCGTTGCTTGTAAAACAGCACTCATTTATGATCACCTTCCTATTTAGTCATCTGTAATAAAAATGCCCTAAAACAGGAAGGTTTAAACATTTTTCAGGTGGTGTTTATTAATCAAATAAGGTGCTGACTGATTGTTCTTCGTGGATGCGGATAATCGCTTCTCCTATGAGCGGTGCCACCGAAAGGCCAACGATTTTTTCAATTTTCTTCTCTTCCGGAAGTGATATAGAGTTTGTTACAACCAACTCTTTGATTTTGGAATTTTGAATCCGCTCAATCGCCGGTCCGGATAGCACTGGGTGGGTACAGGACGCGTACACTTCTTTTGCCCCATTTTCCACTAAAGCGTTGGCAGCAAGGGTAATTGTACCTGCTGTATCAATAATGTCATCGATTAAAATGGCGACTTTTCCTTCAATATTACCGACGATATTCATAACTTCAGCCACATTCGGTCTTGGACGGCGTTTATCAATAATCGCAATTGGCGCTTTTAGGCGCTCGGCCATCTTTCTGGCTCTCGTAACCCCACCATGGTCTGGGGAAACAATGACAATATCTCCATCCAACGCTTTGTCCTTAAAGTAATCTGAAAGGATCGGAACACCCATTAATTGGTCAACCGGAATATCAAAGAAACCTTGAATCTGTGGCGCATGTAAATCAAGGGTCAGCACACGTGTTGCCCCGGCTGTTTCCAGCAGGTTGGCCACCAATTTTGCGGTAATAGGTTCGCGGGCGCGCGCTTTTCTGTCTTGACGGGCATAACCATAATACGGCATGACAATATTAATCGTTTTGGCTGATGCTCTTTTCAACGCATCAATCATGATTAATAATTCCATAATATTGTCATTTACAGGCTGGCTCGTTGATTGGATCACGAAAACATCACAGCCGCGGATACTTTCTTCAATATTGATTTGAATTTCTCCGTCACTAAATCTGTTGACCGAACATTTTCCGAGCTCGACTCCAATGACCTTAGCAATTTCTTGGGCAAGGGGAAGATTGGAATTTAAACTAAACACTTTTAAATTAGGATCTAAATATTGATTCGACATGAGGGCCCTCCATTAAATTCGCCTATTTTTTCAAATTAAGCTTATCGACGTAATTTTCTTTATTGACTTGATGTGCTCGCGCAATTGATAAAGCGTTGCCAGGTACGTCCTTCGTGATCGTGGAGCCGGCGGCAACATAGGCTCCTTTTCCAATCGTGACAGGGGCAACTAAATTGGAATTACAGCCAATGAACACTTCATCTTCTATTTTTGTTAAAAATTTATTTTTACCATCATAATTCACGGTGATCGAACCGCAGCCGATATTTACATCGCTGCCCACCTCAGCATCACCGATATAGCTAAGATGCGACGCCTTGCTTCCTTTGCCAAAGACAGCCTTCTTGATTTCAACGAAGTTGCCGATTTTCACATCATCATTAATATTTGACTCCGGACGAATATGAGCAAATGGGCCAATGTTAACCTTTGAACCAATTGAACTATTATGGGCGACTGATTGCCGTACCACCGTTCCATCGCCAATTTGGCAGGACACAATTTCCGAATGAGGGCCAATCGTACAGTCGGCACCTATCGTCGTATTGCCTTTCAGCATGGTTCCCGGCAGGATGATCGTATCTGCCCCGATCTTAACGTCCGCTTCAATATAAGTGTTTTGCGGGTCGATAATCGTTACACCATTGCGCATTTGTACTTCATTTATGCGGGCGCGCATGATCCGCTCGGCTTCTGCCAATGCGACACGGTCGTTGACCCCAAGCGTTTCATCCAAATCATTCGTTTGGTAGGCAGTGACAATCTCACCCTGATTTTTAAGGATTTCGATTACATCAGGGAGGTAGTATTCACCTTGAACATTATCATTGGAAACATTCTTCAATGCTTCAAATAACGCAATATTATCAAAACAGTAGGTTCCTGTATTAATTTCCTTGATTTTCCGTTCTGCTTCACTGGCATCTTTATGCTCGACAATTTTTTCAACAAATCCGGCTTCATTGCGAACAATGCGGCCATAGCCTGCAGGGTTCTCAATTCTGGCCGTGAGTACCGTCGCTTTTGCATTTGTTTCCACATGCTGCTTAAACAATGCTTCTATCGTTTCCGCTTTAATTAACGGAGTGTCCCCGCAAACCACAAGCGTTACACCTGATTTGCCCTCAAGCATTTCTTTCGCCTGCATCACCGCATGGGCAGTGCCAAGCTGCTGCTCCTGAAGGGCATAGTGGCAGACATTGCCTAACTGAGCTTTTACCTTTTCCGCACCGTGGCCGATAATCGTAACAATTTCCTTCGTATCGAGCTTGTTAACCTGGTCGACAACGTGTTGAACCATTGGTTTCCCACATACAGGGTGTAGTACCTTATATAGCTTTGATTTCATCCGTGTTCCTTGTCCGGCGGCTAAAATCACAGCGTAACGATTAGACATGGACAGTCCTCCATTTATTTAATCACTCTATCCCATAAAAATATTAACGTAAATGGGGTTGCATTTCAAGAATTGATGGATTTGTGTCTAATGTCTAAATTTTGGATATTTTAGGGCAGTGGGGATTTAGTTGGGGATGAGGGGGTTCTTTTGCAATAAAAAAGAGCCTTACTGAGAAGAAAGGCCCTAGTTGTTTTAATCCTCATGAAGCTCCGGCTTCTTCAAATTCTATTTCCAATTCACCTAAACGGTGGTACTCAGCCAATACCGCTTCTTGAATTTTCCCGCGAGTTCCGGAGTTGATTGGATGCGCAATGTCACGAAATTCTCCATCTGGAGTCCGCTTGCTTGGCATAGCGACAAATAAACCGTTGTTTCCGTCAATAACGCGAATGTCGTGGACAACGAATTCGTTATCTAATGTAATTGATGCAATCGCTCTCATTCGACCGTCGGTATTGACGCGGCGCAGTCTTACGTCAGTTACTTCCATGTGCTCACACCCTTTTTTCAATGTTAGTTAAATAATTCAACAGGATTTTGCATAATCCTTCTTTATTTAAAAACTTTTTTGAAAAATTTGGGCGAATTAGTGAATTTCTTTCAGTAAAAAAGTTGCTCGTCTTATTTGGCTAATAAAAAAGTCTAAAATTGTCTCCAATTTTAGACTTTTTTAACGCATAAATTCAACTACGCCTCTGTCTACGTCCTAACGGACTTGCCAATCGGCGAGTTTTCATTTAACGAGCGCAACTACTTCAATTTCAACCAATGCGTCTTTTGGCAGACGGGCTACCTCGACACAGGAACGTGCCGGTTTATGGACAGAGAAATATTCGCCGTACACTTCATTGACGGCAGCAAAATCATCCATATTTTTAATGAAAACGGTCGCTTTTACGACAGTTTCCAAAGATGCTCCTGCTTCCTTCAGCACAGCCTGCAAATTGCGGAATACCTGATGTGTTTGATCTTTAATATCCCCCGTTACCATCGTTCCTTCGGATGTTAACGGAATCTGGCCAGAGCTGTAGAACATATTATTTACAACAATGCCTTGCGAGTATGGGCCGATGGCCGCAGGTGCCCCATTAGTTTGAACCACTTTCACTTAAATTCCTCCTCGTTTTTGGAAATAGTTTCCAACTTCCACTTTTATTGTTTTATCCTTTACATCTACATTAGATAATTTTACAAGAGAAATATAATCGTCAACAAGCCGTTCTTCGGTTTTTTCCGCTTCCACAAGGACGGCAATGCCGGCAACCTCCGCATTAAATTCCTCCAGCATGCTGATCATGCCGATTACGGTTCCCCCCGCCTTCATAAAATCATCGACAATCAGGACCTTAGCCCCCTGCTTCATGCTCCGTTTCGAAAGCACCATTGTCTGGATCCGCTTTGCAGAACCTGATACATAATTAATGCTGACGGTCGGCCCTTCCGTCACTTTGCTGTCCCGCCGGACAACGACAACAGGGACATTTAATTGGCTCGCCACCGCATAGGCGAGCGTAATCCCTTTTGTGGCAATCGTCATAACCACATCAATTTTGGCATCGGCATAAGCAGAGGCAATAATTCTTCCCGCCTTCTGAACAATCTGCGGACTTCCTAAAATATCCGTTAAATACAGATATCCACCTGGCAGCAGCCTTTCCGAATCGGCTATTAGTTCACAAAGTTCATTCACAAACGGTTCGGCTTTTTCTTTGCTTACATTGACAAAAAACTTTACACCTCCGGCTGCTCCCGGAACGGTTTGCAGGGTGCCGATTCCCCGTTGTTCAAAGGTTTCCTTGACAATGGCCAAATCCTCACTGATGGAGGACTTAGCTGAGTCATACCGGTCAGCGAAAAATGTCAGCGGCACAAGCTGGCGAGGATGGTCCAGCAAATAACTTGTCATATCTATCAAACGTTCACTGCGGCGAAATTTCATAATTACCTCCAAAACCGAATATTCTATATTAAGAATACTACTAATGTGCGCCTTTAATCAAGAGAGTGCCGGCCGCCCAGCATTCTTACCGCAAATACCTGATCACAAAATCCCCTAAGCCCATTGTAAATGCGGTGCATCCTTGAATCATGCTGGACCAGGCCAAAAACGGTCGGCCCGCTTCCGCTCATCAAAACAGCATCGGCACCAAAGCGTTTCATTTGCTCTTTGATTTGGGCAACCTCCGGATGCAGCTTTAAGGTAACGTCCTCAAGGACATTGCCTACATTGCCGCATACCCGTTGATAGTCATTGTGATTGATTGCCTCAATCATTTTACCAATGTTCGGGTGGTGCATTCCCGATAAATTGAGCTGACGATAGACATCTGCTGTTGACACGCCGATAAACGGCTTGGCCAAAATCACCCAGCATGTCGGCGGTGCCGGAAGTTCAGTAATCATTTCTCCCCTTCCTTTAGCGAGTGCCGTTCCGCCATAAACACAAAAGGAGACGTCCGAGCCAATCTCGCTGCCGATTTCAGCCAGTTCATCCAGTGTCAAACCGAGGTCCCATAATTTATTTAAGCCTCTTAATGCAGCGGCTGCGTCACTGCTGCCCCCGGCCAAACCGGCCGCTACTGGTATTGTTTTTTCAATCGATATGGTTACGCCCTGTTTTACATTAAATCGCCCTTTTAAAAGCTGCGCAGCTTGATAGGCCAAATTGCGATGGTCATCCGGTACATAACGGTTATGAGAAAGAATATGTATTTTGTCCTCCTGTAATAAGGTCAGTTCTACCCGATCGGCCAAATCAATGGTGGTCATGATCATTTCCACTTCATGATAGCCGTCGGGACGTTTATGTAAAACATCCAAGGCCAAATTAATTTTAGCCGGCGCTTTTACTAGCAGCTTCACGCTCGTCCACCTACTTTTAAAAATATCCATTGCCCGCCTCTTTAAGTGCCAGGCTGTCCTGTTCCGATTCATATATTGTCCTATTTTACCACAATTTGATAAATGTAAGACGTAGGTATGAATATATCCTATCAAATTTCATAATTTTATCATGATTCTCTATTAAAAAATAGATAAAAAGCCGGACATTTGACCATTTCGCGGTCATTTGCCCGGCTTTGCTGCGGCGATTGTTTGTTTAAGGCATAAGCGTAATCAGCTTTTAAGAACTATTGCCGGCCCCGGCCGGCTAATTGCTGTTCCGCCAGTTCTATGGCTCGCTTTACCATGTTCCCTGCATCTTTTGCCCGAATGCCGCCCCATCCTTCCTTTTGGACGACATCATAAAAACCAAGATCTTTGGCAAGCTCTTCTTTAAACTGACTGGACATGATTCCTCTTCTTCTACCCATCAAAACAACCCCTTTCCACACCGCATTATCGTTAGTATGGATTAATGGAAAGATTTTTAAAGACAGCAAAAAGCAGTAAACCTAGGTTTACTGCTATCTATTGCTATATAACAATTTAGCTTAAAGCTACACTTCCTGCTGTATCTTCATAGAAGGTAATTTGCACAGTTTCTGTCAGTACGTCTGCATAGCTGTAGGAAACACGTTCAAATGCATTTTCGTCCTGGTCCAATTCAATCACGAAAACAGATGGGTACGTCTCAGCAAGGATCCCGGAGCGCTCAATCGTTTTTCGCCGACCTCCGTTTGCCTTTAGTAACAACCTTTTCCCTAAATTTGAATCGAGGGATTTTTTAATATCCGCCAAGGATTTTGTCATTCGATCCACCTCACTATGTTAAGTATATCACACTGACATAGTTTTGTCAAACAAAATAATAAATTATATCAGTCCAACAAAATGATTGTCAATATATTTCATTCCATTTTTTTTGCTAAATTTCAACATTTCTAGCGTTGCCTTATTGGGCGGGGAATATGTATGGAAAAAAATAAGCCCAGAATCATTGGCTTATTCTTCTTCCTGTACAGGTGGGTAAGGCATACCGGTTCTAAGGACACCCTTGGTATCTATTCCTCCAAGACCCTTCTCTCCTGTCAACGTGTTTCGCAGCACATCCCAAACGTTAATTCGTTCCATGAATGGAGTAAAGCTGATTTTGGCGACAATATAGACCGGGTCAAGGGCGTGAATGTTGATTCTGGATGGGGAACTGGCAAAGTTTGCCCCCGCGTAAATTAGCGATTCAAAATGCGACTGGCATGCGCCGGCGAAGATGACCAATTGGTCCAAATGAGGGACTTTTCTCCGTGCCTCTCTGACGGTTTGCACGAAATGCTTTGAATGGCGGTAGGCGTTGATGTCGGTTATTTTCCCTTTTGCCTTTGAATAGGCATCGTGGCCGGTGATCACTAGGATATCAGGGCGGTAATAATCAATCAGACCCCCAATTTTCTGCGGCATCTCCTTTTCGCTGCAATGAATGCCCAGAACAGGAACACCGATTTTTTCATAAAGCGACATGCATTTTTTTAAATAGGATGGGTCGCCATCTAAATGCAGGACTCTTCCGGGTATCTGAAAATATTTGCTAGGCTTGGAATAGCCTCCTGTAGCCGCGTATTCCTGCCTCTCCCTCAATAAATCCACATCCTGGGTAAATAGCTTTAATGACTGTTCTTCAAGAGTTCGGTACTCCTCGGAATGCTTTATGCGCTCATTTTGATCGAGGACAACCAGATCTTGATAAGGGGCATCCGCTACCAGGCGAAAATCCTCGCCAAAAAGAATCGCCATCGTCTGGCCGTTTTGTTTCTGTATGTCAATGACACGAAAAAGAATATCACTATTATACGAACGCCTGCCGACAATATCATTTATTTTTATATCCACTGTCGTCACTCCAATTAGACCGGCAAATATGGCCTATAAATAGGTTTCTTTTTAGGCTATGCATTGTGGGTCGTCCTGGTGAAAAAAAATAGACCTCCTAAAAGGTCTATTTAAAATACGGATATAATTGATCACTAAGCCGGCCAAATTCCTCGATTGAGAGTGTTTCGCCCCGCCGTGACGGCTCGATGCCGCTGGCTTCCAGGGCAGCGAGGATTTCGTCTTTCTTTGCTTTTCCGTCCGGAAGCTGGCTTGTCAGGTTGTTGAGCAGGGTTTTCCGGCGCTGGGCAAAACTTGCCTTTGTCACCTGGAAAAAGAAGTTCTCGTCCTTCACCGTCACTGCCGGCTCTTTCCGTTTTGTCAGCCTGATTACAGCCGAATCGACATTAGGCTGTGGCACGAATACCGTTTTTGGAACGATCATCACGGTCTCGGCCTCGGTATAATACTGTACGGCAATCGAGAGCGAGCCGTAATCCTTTGTTCCCGGCTTGGCGGAAATCCGGTCAGCCACTTCCTTTTGCAGCATGCAGACAATTCCGCTAATCGGCAAATGTTCCTCAAGCAGTTTCATGATGATGGGGGTTGTCACATAGTAAGGCAGATTGGCTACCACCATTAGGTCGTCAAACCCGCTGAATTCCTCGGCAATTACGGAGTGGACATCGGCTTTTAACACATCATTATGAATAATTTTTACGTTTCCATAAGGGGACAGCGTATCTTCCAATATCGGTAACAGCCGCTGGTCGATCTCAAACGCTATCACCTTTTTACTAGAACGGGCCAGTTGTTCGGTTAACGCGCCGATTCCCGGCCCGATTTCGATTGCTCCAGAGTCTTCGGTCAATTCGGCAAAACTGACGATTTTTTTTAATATATTCGTATCGATTAAGAAATTCTGCCCCAGGCTTTTCTTAAATGAAAAACCGTATTTCTCCAGAATGGCCCTGGTTCGCACCGGGGTCGCTATATCTTTATTCATGGTTTTCCTCCTGAAGGACAACAGCTAGCGCTTCAGCAAACTCCTGTTTGCCGATTTGAAACATCATCAGACGTTTATGCAGCTGTTTTCCATTTGTATAGCCAATTTTTAAAAGCTCACCCAGTCGAGACCGCCTTTCCTTCGCGCCGCTGCCGCCAATCAGTCCGGCATCAAGTAAATCCTCTTGGGTGATTTCTTCCATAAGCGTCTCTTGCATGAACTGGGCATCCTTTAGCGCTTCCCTGATGGCATCCGGACTGGCATGCTCGACGCCGATTCCTTTATCGCCTTTGGCCAATGCCGCTTCTTTTGTCAAAAAAGCATGCTTGCAGCCGGGGACGCTTGCTGCGACTGTCTTCCGGATTTTTTCCCCCGGATAATCGGGATCCGTAAAAATGATCACGCCTCTTGTACTATGAGCCCGCTTTATTTTTTCAATTGTAGCCTGATTCACGGCGGACCCGTTTGTCTCAATTGTATCGGCATCGACTGCCCGCTTAATGGCCGTTGTATCGTCCTTGCCTTCAACAACAATAAATTCTTTAATTCTCATTGCTCCTCCAAATACTTTTAAAATAAATCTGAAAAAAAACTGAAACATTTTTGTAATCTTCATCGTCTATATTAACAAACACACTCATACATTAATGGTAAAGAGCAAGTATGTATTTGCTGTTAAGTATAAAGAAATTTTGCAAAAAAGCAAAATGCAGAGGTACGCCCCCTGCATGACAAAATTGCTATTGAAGTATCTTGATTTTTACCTTTTTTCGTCCCCAACGGTATGCATCCGCTTTCGAAGACATGAATACATCGATTTTATTCCCTTTAATGGCACCGCCTGTATCAGCCGCAACAGCATAGCCATACCCTTCTACATAAACCTTGGTTCCAAGCGGGATTACTCTTGGATCAACTGCAATAATCTTCGCGTTTGGGTTAGCACGGAGGTCGAAACCGGTGGCAGTTCGCCCTGAACAGCCGTTGCAATATGCTGTATAGGCCGTAGCTGTAACATAATACTCCGTTCCTGTTTCTTCTGCACCGCGTGATACCTGTAACGCCAAGTCTTTCGTTCCGACAGCCACAACCTGATCCTGCTTTTCTCTAAGTACCTGTTCGCTTATTACTTTTCTTGAGACCTCTTTCCCATTTTCCAACACGACCTCGTATTGCTTGGAAATGAGTCCCGGTTTACCTTGAGTTACTGTTCTTTCTTTCCCTTTTTCCAAGCCTTCATCCTTTTTTGTGATAACGGCAAATTCAACAGGTTCTTCCACTACATCGGTGACTTTTTCTACTCGAATGACGTTAACTACACCATTCACTGCGATGGTTTCTGTTAATGACGGTTCAACTCGGTCTAATTCGTTGAGTTCGATGCCCTGCTGTTTCAAAAAGTCAGCGACCGTAGTCGAAGTGGACCAAACATCTTGCTCTTTTCCACCGTCTACAAGACTCAGACGAAAGGCCAATTGAATGCCGATTTTCATCTTTTCCTTTATTGCCGTCTGCGGGTCAGGGTAAATTTTATCATGGTCGTTCAAGATAATATTCTCTGCCTTTAAAGCTTCTGCTACAGTCCCAGCTGTTGTCCAAATCGTTTTCTTCTCGTTGTCCTTGACAATGGTTACCTGTTTCGCCTGCCTCCAAACAACCTCAAGGTCATCTGTCACCTTGGTATCGGCCTTCGGATGCAAGTAGTCCTGGTCGCGGATGGTTACATCTTGTTCATCCAATATTTCTTTTACGGTATCTGCGTGTGTCTTATAGACCATTGGCTCGCCGTTTAGCGTGATTGCTACCGTCTTCTTGGATCCCTCATAGAGAAGAACCCCGAGAGCTGTCAGCAAAACTACGAAACTAGCAAACACAATGATCAAATTTCTTCCGCTCAAGGACTCGAAAAACAGGCTTTTCATGTTTTTGAATACGATGAAAAACGCCTCCTTTTCTTAGGGGAGATATTTAATAACCTTGCTGTCGGCTGTCAACCTTTGCATACCCTGAGAACATATTCCTAATTATGCACAATACTGGAAATTTTGCAAAGAAAAACTTATCGACACGGTTATCCTATGTTGAAAAGGAGACATGTAGAACTTTTTGTTATTAGAAAAAATTTGGACAAGCTTCTTAGCCTTTCGACAAATTCCTTTATCAGTTTATGGCGAATAAATTTTTAGCATTTCGTGTCGTGGCTTCCGCTACCTCTTCATACGTTAATCCCTTTATTTCGGCAATTTGCTCAGCCACGAGCTTTACATAACTTGGCTCATTCCGCTTTCCGCGATAAGGATGCGGTGCCAGATACGGGCAATCTGTTTCAATTAACAGCTTGTCCAATGGTACTTCAGCTGCAACCTCTTTCGGTTTTTTGGCATTTTTAAAGGTTACCGGACCGCCAAGAGAAATATAGAAATTCATTTTCACGCATTCCTTCGCTGTGTCGGGACTGCCGCTGAAGCAATGCATGATTCCTCCCACTTCTTCTGCACCCTCTTCTTTGAGTATCTCCACGATATCTGCCGTCGCTTCCCGATTATGAATGACAATCGGCAGCTGCACTTTTTTGGCCAGCCGGATTTGCCTGCGAAATACCTCTTTTTGAATCTCCTTTGGCGACTTGTCCCAATGATAGTCAAGTCCCATTTCGCCCAGCGCCACTACCTTCGGATGTGCCGCCAACTCTTCAATCCAGAGCAAATCCTCATCCGTCATGTCGATGGCATCGACAGGGTGCCAACCGACGCAAGCATAAATAAACTCGTATGTTTCAGCCAACTCCATCGCTTTTTCGATGGTCGGCCGGTCAAAACCGACCACAACCATATGGGACACTCCCTCATTCTGCGCCCTTTCGATCACCTCTTCCAGGTCATCATTATACTGCTCCGCATTTAAATGCACATGGGTGTCGAATAACATATCCTAACCTTCTTTCTTTTTCTTCATGGTATTACATATTTTAAAAAATCTACACAAAAAAAGGGGAAATTCCACGAAAATTGTTACACGTGGAACATTCCCCTTTCGTCCTATTTCACTTTTGATCCGTTCGGAAGCGATTGGTCCACTGTTGCCACAGAAAGCTTACCGTCTTTTGAACCGGCAAGGATCATTCCTTGCGACAATTCGCCGCGAAGCTTAACCGGCTTGAGGTTCGTAATACAGATGACTTTGCGGCCGACCAGCTCCTCCGGCTTATAGTATTGGGCAATCCCGGAAACTACCTGACGTCTCTCGTAACCAAGATCAAGCTGCAGCTTTAACAATTTATCTGCTTTCTTGACCGGCTCGCACTCCACGACCTCAGCCACCCGCAAATCAATTTTCATGAAATCATCAATGGAAATTTCCGCGAGTTCCTCCCGTTTTTCATCCTGCTTTTCTTCCACTGCCGGCGTTTCCACTGGAGCGCTGCCCCCTTGCATTTTTGTTTTAATAAACTCTACTTCATCAGTAATTTCTAGTCTTGGGAACAACGGTGCAGATTTTTCCACCTTTGTTCCGCTTGGAATCGCACCAAAGGTTTCAAGGCTTTCCCAAGTCTTTAATGCTTCATCCTGAACACCTAATTGTTGAAAGATCCCATTTGGGGTTCTCGTTAGGAACGGCTGTAGCAGAATCGCAATCCGTCGCAACGATTCAGCCAAATGGACCATCACGCTGGCCAATTCAGCTTTACGAGCCTCATCCTTGGCCAACGTCCATGGCTGTGTTTCATCAATATACTTATTGGTTCGGCTAACTAACTGCCAAATTGCCGTCAAGGCAACGGAAAATTCCATTTTCTCCATTGCTTCCTCATACTTTGTGATGGTTTCCCGATTTACCGCAAGGAGCAATTCGTCAAATTCACCGAGTGAACCGGCATAATCGGGAATCACGCCGGCAAAATACTTTTCAATCATTGCAACAGTACGGTTTAATAGGTTTCCGAGGTCATTGGCAAGGTCAAAATTGATTCTTTCAACAAATCCTTCCGGAGTGAACACACCGTCGGCCCCAAATGGCACTTCTCTTAACAAGTAATAGCGCAATGCATCCAGGCCATAGCGGTCGATTAATGTTACCGGGTCAACAACGTTGCCCTTGGACTTCGACATTTTCCCATCCTTCATCAACAGCCAGCCATGGGCAAACACTTTCTTTGGCAGCGGCACATCGAGAGCCATTAACATAATCGGCCAATAAATTGTGTGGAAGCGAACGATTTCCTTCCCTACCAGATGAACATCGGCCGGCCAGTATTTTAAATAGTTGGAGTCATCCTCTGTACCGTACCCAAGGGCCGTAATATAATTGGATAATGCGTCAATCCACACATAGATAACATGCTTCGGATCTCCCGGCACCTTGATTCCCCAGTCAAATGTTGTCCGGGATACAGCCAAATCTTCCAGTCCCGGTTTAATAAAGTTATTGATCATCTCATTTTTGCGTGACTCCGGTTGAATGAATTCAGGATTTTCCTCGTAATATTGCAGGAGACGATCCACATATTTGCTCATTTTGAAAAAATAGGACTCTTCTTTTACCTTTTCTACCGGGCGGCCGCAATCGGGACAATTTCCTTCAACAAGCTGTCGATCGGTATAAAACGATTCACATGGCGTACAATACCAGCCTTCATACTGATCAAGATAAATATCACCCTGCTCCAGAAGCCTCGCAAAGATTTTTTCAACAACGTGTTTATGTCTGTCCTCGGTAGTCCGAATAAAATCGTCATAGGAAATCTCCAGCTTGTTCCAAAGTTCCTTGATTCCTGAGACAATTTCATCGACGTAGGCTTGAGGCGTTACCCCTTTTTCTTCGGCTTTGCGCTGAATTTTTTGCCCATGCTCGTCCGTTCCTGTCAAATAGCGGACATCAAACCCGCGCATTCGCTTATATCGGGCCATCGCATCGCCTGCCACGGTTGTATAGGCATGTCCAATATGTAAATTTCCACTAGGATAATAAATCGGTGTGGTAATGTAAAAAGTCTTAGCGTTTTCTGCCATCTTTAAGCCCTCCCTTAAGGCAATTCGCAAGCAATCCCACCTAAACAGTATTGCCTGTTTTTTTCCCTCCTATATCATCAAAATATACCTAAAATTGCGTTTAAGTGCAAGAAACCACCTTTTTCGGGTTCCAGTTTTTAAAAATTTTTACCTTTTACACCCATAAATGACAATCATCTCTCGAACTATATTTTGGATAAAAACAAATATTGATGTAGAAATTTGTCGAATCCACCGACAAAACCTTGATTTAATAGTTAACATTACAATAATATTAAAAACCTGTTTTTATTGGGATTTTAAGAAGAAAACGCTATCTAATCAGTAGTTTAGTCCCAGGAAAAAATTATCAATTATTTTTCAAAATAAAATAATTGACGAATATGGGAAAGGCTGGTATTATTAGGATTAAGAAATTTGTCGAATAATGGCGAATTATAATAGAGATAAAGAAAGATAATTTATGAGAGGAGATTTTAAAATGAAATCTACTGGTATTGTTCGTAAAGTTGATGAATTAGGACGCGTGGTTATTCCGATTGAATTAAGACGTACTCTTGGAATCGCTGAGAAAGATGCGCTTGAAATTTATGTTGATGACGATCGCATTATCTTAAAAAAATATAAGCCAAATATGACTTGCGCTATCACTGGCGAAGTTTCTGATGATAACTTGGCACTTGCAGGCGGGAAATTAATTCTTAGCCGTGAAGGTGCAGAGCAATTAATCAAGGAAATCCAAAGCAATTTTGAAACTGCAAAGTAATGATAGATATATAAAAAAAAGAGGGCTCTCGGAGTCCTCTTTTTTTGGCTAATCAATATGGTATGCCTGGTATACATCACGTTTATTGAGGCCCCGGTCTTTGGCGGTTTGTTTGATGGCGTCTTTTGAGGCCATATTCTTTTCGGAAATATAATGGGCAACATGTTCTTCCACTGTCATTGGAGTCCACCAGTTTTCGGTGTCCTCGTCCTTGGCCTCGCCTCCTTCGACAATGAGGCAAAACTCACCGCGGATTTCCTCCTGGCTTGCCCATAAAACAGCTTCCTCAAGACTGCATCTGATAAACTCTTCAAATTTCTTTGTCAATTCCCGGCATAACGCAATCCTGCGGTTCCCTAGTACCTCTGCCATCAAGGTCAAGGTTTCCTTTAGGCGATGGGGTGATTCATAAAAAATCATCGTCGCCGTTTCATGCTTCAATCCCTCCAATTCTTCACGCTTATCCTTTTTATTGCGGTGGAGGAAGCCGTAAAAATAAAACGGCTGACAAACAAGACCAGAAGCAATTAAGGCTGTCAGTGCCGCATTGGCTCCGGGCAGCGGAACTACTGTTAACTGCTCTTGAATCGCCTGGGAAACAAGCTCGTACCCGGGATCTGAGATCGCCGGTGTCCCAGCATCGCTGACCAAGGCAATTTTTTGGCCATCCCGCAATTTTTGCAGTAGTTTTTCCCCGCTGCTCGCTTTATTATGTTCATGATAGCTGACAATGGGATTGTCAATTTCAAAGTAATTTAACAGCTTTTTGGTGTTCCTTGTGTCCTCGGCAGCAATCAGGTCGGCTTCCTTCAAAATTCGGACCGCCCGGAAGCTCATATCCTCCAAATTGCCAATCGGCGTCGGGACAAGATAAAGAATCCCCTTTTGTTCCTCATTCTCAAAGCTCTTTTGCTGCCACATCGTCATCACCTTTTTCCATTGCAATAAATTCCAGCTTCTGCTTGCGGGGCAGCCGTTTGAAGTGGTACTCCGCACTCATCGCTTCGCTTTTGTTATCATAACTTTTATAATAGGTCAGTTTAACCGGGCCTCTGCCTCGTGTATACTTGGCACCCTTGCCTTCATTATGCAGTTTGATTCTTCGGTCGAGATTATTTGTGTAGCCGCCGTAAAGGCTGCCGTCTGCACAGGTCAATACATAGAAAAAATGTCCGCTACTCTCCATATAAAATCTCTCTGATCTGTTTTGTATATTCATCATCTTCATTATAGACAATGATCGGTGGAAGAATCTTTATATCCGGATTACCGTCCTTGATCGCCTCAACCAATATCGTATTGGCTTCCTTCCCAAGCTTTGGGTAAACAAATTGAATGCGCTTTGGTTCGAGCCGGTACTGGCGCATTAACGTGATAATATCGAGCAGCCTGCCCGGACGGTGCACGAAGGCGACCTTCCCCCCCTGTCTCACTAAATCACTGGAAGCCTTGATGGCATCCTCCAGTGTACAGAGAATTTCATGGCGGGCGATGGCCAGATGTTCATTTGGATTCATTTCGCTTTTTTCCGGCGTTTTAAAGTAAGGCGGATTGCAGGTGACCACGTCAAACTTGCCATAGCCTAACCTCTTCGGCATCTCTTTAATGTCTCCATGGATCATCATCAGGCGGTTTTCCAGCCCATTGTATTCAATGCTGCGAACAGCCATATCGTAAAGTCGTTCCTGGATTTCGACTCCAGTAATATTCCCTTTTGTCCTTGCACTTAAAAATAACGGTATGACCCCATTTCCGCTGCACAGGTCGATTAAATTGCCTTTTTGAATTGGAACATAAACAAACCTTGCCAGCAAAACGGCATCAAGCGAAAAAGCAAACACAGACGGGCTCTGGATAATCCGCAAATTTTCCGCCAGTAGGTAATCAAGCCGCTCATCACCCTTCAAGTTGACCACTATTGCTCCGCCCCTTTACCAATATGTATGAAAATGGAGGCTGACGTCATCAGCCTCCTCAGATTATTTTTTATTTAGAAAAGATAAACAAAATAAACAATCGCCTTCCTTGCGCAAGCTTCCGAAATGCAGATTGCAAATATGGAAACCCTCATGATACAGGCGGGCCAAATTGTCATAGCCTTCACCGACATCAAACGGTTTGGCGCCAGGAGCTTGACTTGCGGTTTCCCCGGTGCCTTGCCCAAGTTTTTTCTTGCCATCCTTCCTGTCTACTTCCGTGGTTACATCTAAACGGCGCCTTAAATGTTCATTTTCCAACTTTAAACTATGATTTTCTTCTAGTATTTCGGCTAAATGCTCCTTTAATTCCCCGAGCTGTTGGTAAAGATGGCCAATTTGTGTTTCCATATTACTTACTGATTCAAATATTTCTTTTTTATCCACGTCTAACACCTCTTAATCTGTGGATTGGATCGAAAAGGCACCTTCTTTAATGATTTCATCCAAAGTATACTCCAGAACCCGATCTTGTCCTACTAGTTCCACTTGCAGAACACGCTCCAAAATATTTAAGCCCACTACTTTTCCCATCCCATTTGGTGTTTCGAGTATCTCTCCCAAATCAGGCAGCTGCTCTTTGGCAGATTCATATTCATCATTTTCATACTTTAAGCAACACATCAGCCTGCCGCATAAACCAGAGATTTTCGTAGGGTTAAGCGATAAATTTTGGTCCTTCGCCATTTTGATTGAAACCGGGTCAAAGTCACCCAAAAACGTGGAGCAGCATAGCATTCTCCCACATGGGCCGATACCGCCGAGCATTTTTGCCTCATCGCGGACACCGATTTGCCGCAACTCAATCCTCGTGCGGAAAATCGCCGCCAGATCCTTTACAAGCTCGCGAAAATCCACCCTTCCGTCCGCTGTAAAGTAGAAGATTATTTTATTTCGATCAAATGTATACTCAACATCCACCAGTTTCATATCCAGTTGATGTTCCATTACTTTTTCATTGCATACTTCATATGCTTCCCGGGCCGCCTGCTTATTTTCCTCAACAATCATCCGATCCTTTGGATCCGCAATTCTGACAACCTTTTTTAACGGCAGGACAACATCGTTCTCGGCTACCTGTTTTTTGGCAACCACAGCTCTGCCGTATTCCACGCCGCGAACGGTTTCGACAATGACAAAGTCATCCTTTTGAATTGGGAGGTCTCCGGGATCGAAATAATAGATTTTCCCCGCTTTTTTAAAGCGTACTCCTACAACATCATACAAATTCAAGATCCCTCCTGCAATTTTAACACAAGCTGTTCCATCATCAGCTGAGGATTCATGTTCGCTGAAAGCTTCTTGTTTGCGTCAAGAATAGCTGACATTTGAGCCGTTAGGCGCCGTCCAGATGTTCGCAGGGCAAATTGCTTTAACCGATCGCTCTCTCCCTTAAAAACAATTTGCTCCTCTTTATCCAGTTGAATATATAGTAAATCTTTAAAAATAAGAAGTAATAGATCTAAACCACGATATTGCTGTTCTTTCTCTTTAAAATGCTGGAACCATTCCGTCTGAAGCATGACCAACGCCTCAAGATGATTCTTTTCCAACACCTCATATAATTTTACCACTATTTTTTGGGCTTGTGCAAACCATTCATCGACATTTAATGCGAGCGCTTCATCGAGACTGTTGGTCAATTGCGCCAAGAGCGGCGCCTTTTTTGGCTCCACACCGTTTTCAATTAATTGTTTTACCAATTTTTGTGGCGGGAGCGGCTGAAACGATAAGGTTTGACATCTTGATAGAATGGTCGGCAGCATCTGCTGCGGCTGCTCGGTCAATAAAAAAGCTGTTGTTTCCGCATTAGGTTCCTCCAAGAACTTTAGCAAACTGTTGGAGGCACTTATGCTCATTTTATCAGCATGAACCAGCAGGTAAACCTTACGTAAAGATTCTACACCTTTTTTGGAAAACTCCGCCTGCAGGGCACGAATTTGATCCACCTTGATGGATTGTCCGTCAGGCTCGACAAGATGGACGTCAGGATGATTCCCGCTTTGAATCCGCCGGCAATTATGGCAGGCTTCGCACGGTTTATAGCCGTCGATTCGAGATTGGCAAAACAGGGCGCGTGTGAGCAATAACGCTATTTCCTTTTTGCCGGTCCCTCTTTGGCCTTCAAGAAGGTAGGCATGGGCCACCCGATTTTTTACTATGCTATTTTTTAACATCCGGAGAACAGCCGGCTGCAGCTCCTCAAGTTGATCCCATGTTTTAACCACGCATTATCACTCACTAACCTTTATTTTAAAAATGCAAAAATTGCTCAATTGGCAACACGAAGACGGTTGCTCCCCCAACTTCTACCTCGACAGGATAGGGGACGTAGGAGTCAGCGTTGCCGCCCATTGGCGATACGGGGGAAACCAGCTGTTCGCGGGCCCTGCAGTTGTCCTTGATGATCTGTAGGGCTCGGTCGACGCGAATGTCCTCGGTACCGATAATGAATGTGGTGTTTCCCGATTTGAGAAACCCTCCTGTACTAGCCAGCTTCGTTGCCCGAAAATTATTTTCCACCAATGCCTTTGATAACCGGTTGCTATCCTGGTCTTGAACTACAGCGATAATTAACTTCATCAAAACCACCCTCTCCTTCGAGTTTTTCCGATACTATAGTGTTTTTCTATATTATAACAGTTTCTTGGCTTACGTTCATTTGCAATAACTAGAAGATTGTTATTTTTATAAAAAAAAGCCCTACAACGCAGGCTTTTTTTCGGCTAATTTTGTTTGAACCAGCTCCAGGGTTCTTTGAAAAACCTCATCGATTGCTCCTGAAGCATCTATTTTAACGATTCTGTCCGGAAACCTTTCCATTAGGATATGATATCCTTCTCTCACTTTTTGATGAAACTCTAGCTTTTCCAGGTCCAGGCGATTGATTTCTCTGCCTTTATTTTTATTGATGCGCTGCAGCCCCAGCTCCGGTTCAATATCAAAATAAACTGTCAGTTCAGGCAGCATATTCTCGATCGCGAATTGATTGATCGACCAGACCTCTTCAATCCCTAATCCGCGGGCATAGCCCTGGTAGGCCAATGAACTATCAACAAACCGGTCACACAGGACAATTTTCCCCTCTTTCAAGGCGGGCTTGACCCGCTCGGCCAAATGCTGCCGTCTGGCGGCGGCATAAAGCAATGCTTCTGTGCGAGGGTCCATTGCCGTATTTTCCTTGGCTAGAATCACCCGACGGATTTGCTCGGCAATATCAATGCCACCCGGCTCTCTTGTCACAAGGACATTTTGCAGTCGCTCCGCTACCATGCCAAGGATGGTCGTTTTCCCTGCACCGTCCGGCCCTTCAAATGTAATAAATACTCCGTTCATTTTATGTACCTCCAAATCTGTCATTTCTTAAGGTGCCCGAAAAACTTTCAGCAAACCTTGTTTTATCATAGATCCTCCCTGAAACCGCGCTCCCCTGGTCAACAACAGTTGCAGCTGTTCCAATTTATCCCTCGTTATGTATTCTCCTTTTAGCAGCAACGGGATTCCTGGCGGATAGGGAATAATTGTTTCCGCACAAACACGTTCCAATGCTGTTTCTAGGGTTGTTTCCTCTGTTTCCAAGTTATCTATTACTTTGTATCCGAGAGCCAAACCTGAAATTTTATGCTCCGGATCCAAACGGACGTAATCGGCTTTATTGAAAATCGTTTCTGTCTCTAAAGACTGCTTTATTTTAGCTGCGGTTTCAGCAAAAGGATATGCTTGCCCAGCTTGTAATAACGGCAACACAAACAGGACATTATACGGGTCAGCCAACTCCGTATAGATGGAATAATCCTCCAATCGCTTTTGCAGCTCAAACCCGGTTAAACTGCAGCGCGATTGGATTGTGACTTTTAGTAAGTCGCCCCGGCCGTCAGGAAAGTCCAGCACCTTAATTGTCGGGATACTGTTCAATTCCTCTTTAAAGCGGGAAATTTCATCCATCATAAAGGACAAATCATTCCCATTGTATGTCTCCAAATAGCCCCTTGCCAAATCAAGCGATGCCATGATGGGGTAAGAAGGGCTGCTGGACTGGAACATCGCCAGATACTCCCCCAGCTTGTCCATATCAATCAGCCTACTTTTAACATGCAAAAACGACCCCATTGTCATCGCCGGGAGCGTTTTATGGGCTGATTGGACAACTATGTCTGCGCCCAAAGAAACGGCAGAAGCCGGGAATGGGCCGCCAATAACGAGGTGGGCACCATGGGCTTCGTCCACCAATACAGGAATGTTATGCAGGTGTGCATGCTCCACAATGGCCTGCAGGTCATTAACCATTCCATAGTAATTCGGATAGGTTACTATGACCGCTTTGGCTTCAGGATAGCGACGTATGGCCTCTTTTACCGTTGCAGGACATACGCCGCCGGCCACTTTCCATTCTTCGTTATATTCCGGCTCAAGGAAAATCGGCCTTGCCTTAGCCAGGCTTACTGCATTTAACACTGACTTGTGACAATTTCTTTGAACCAGCACTATGTCATCTTCGGAACAGACAGCCATGATCATTGCCAAATTACCAACGGTGGAGCCATTGATCAGGAAATAACTTTTGGCTGCCTGGTATAGTCCAGCCAAAAGAGTTTGGGCCTCTAAAATCGCCCCTTCCGGCGAATGAAGGTCATCTAAACCTGATAACTCGGTCGCATCAAGCATCAAGATATTTTGAAAAAAGCCATCCTCACTAGCGTCCATAACACGTCCATATTTATGTCCGGGGACATGGAACGAGATTGGCTCCTTTCGGGCGTGTTCTGCCAAGGCATTATATAAAGGTACATTTATTTGCTTATTCATGTAAATACATCCTTTTAAGAGTCTTATCTATTTTCTCGTTTTAAGCAAAAAAAATAAAGCCCTTAAAGGACTTATCATGAAAAAATTTCCGGTGTAGTAATTTTTTTTAGTTGTTTTAAAAAGTATTTATACCTAGGGTCACTTGTTTCGGTTTGGATTAAATCATGTTCACACTCCGTACAAATAAAAGAAGTGTATAGATGTATGCCTTTTGGTTTAAGATTCTCACAGATCACGCATTTTTCTTCAAAATGATTATGTGCATACAAACTCAAGTCTCTCCACCTCCATACACCCATTCTGTCCGACAAATACCATTTGTATACAATTTTTAGAATTTTCGTCTCGGCCTCAGTTATATTTTATGTTCCTATTTTCGTTTGGGTGTATGTCTATTGGTGAATTCTTTGCGAACAATTCGTACTTTTTTCGGGATTAGGGCAGTCGGTAGGGTGGAAATTTGGGGGCTGTTGTTTCAATGAGGTGGATTGGCGCAATGGAAACGTGAATTTCGGGGTGGGACTGCTTTCATTGACTGGATTGGCGTGGTGAGAACGTGGAATCTGCACTTTACTGCTCCAATATGGCCGACTGACGCAGTTTGAGGCTGAAAATTAGTGGTTTACTGTTCGAATCGGCCGTATTGGCGTGGTTTTCGGACGAAATTTCGGCATTTACTGCTCAAATGGATCCCATTGGCGTAGTTTTATGGTGAATTTTCGGCATTCTGTTCACCAATTTGGCCCTAAGAAAATTATATCTGCGGTGTTTCACTATATATCTGCGATAATCCGGATATATCCGCGGTAATTTGAGTTATATCTGCGATAAATTAATTATATCTGCGATCATCCCAATATATCTGCGATGCCCCATTTTTAAAGCCAATGACCCTTTTAAAAACGCAAAAAAGACAACCATTTTTCAGGTTGTCTTTCGCTGGCCCGGCAACGTCCTACTCTCACAGGGGCTTTCGCCCCAACTACCATCGGCGCTGAGAAGCTTAACTTCCGTGTTCGGGATGGGAACGGGTGTGACCTTCTCGCCATAGTTACCGGACTATTTATTTTAAAGGGTTCATTCCCTCAAAACTAGATAATGCAGAAGAAGTAGTAAAAACGAGTTTCGCTTATTCATAAAATATGATTTGGTTAAGTCCTCGATCGATTAGTATCAGTCAGCTCCACATGTCGCCACGCTTCCACCTCTGACCTATCAACCTGATCATCTTTCAGGGATCTTACTAGCTTGACGCTATGGGAAATCTCATCTTGAGGGGGGCTTCATGCTTAGATGCTTTCAGCACTTATCCCGTCCGCACATAGCTACCCAGCGATGCCTTTGGCAAGACAACTGGTACACCAGCGGTGCGTCCATCCCGGTCCTCTCGTACTAAGGACAGCTCCTCTCAAATTTCCTGCGCCCACGACGGATAGGGACCGAACTGTCTCACGACGTTCTGAACCCAGCTCGCGTACCGCTTTAATGGGCGAACAGCCCAACCCTTGGGACCGACTACAGCCCCAGGATGCGATGAGCCGACATCGAGGTGCCAAACCTCCCCGTCGATGTGGACTCTTGGGGGAGATAAGCCTGTTATCCCCGGGGTAGCTTTTATCCGTTGAGCGATGGCCCTTCCATGCGGAACCACCGGATCACTAAGCCCGACTTTCGTCCCTGCTCGACTTGTAGGTCTCGCAGTCAAGCTCCCTTGTGCCTTTACACTCTACGAATGATTTCCAACCATTCTGAGGGAACCTTTGGGCGCCTCCGTTACTCTTTGGGAGGCGACCGCCCCAGTCAAACTGCCCACCTGACACTGTCTCCCACCCCGATCAGGGGTGCGGGTTAGAATTTCAATACAGCCAGGGTAGTATCCCACCGACGCCTCCACCGAAGCTGGCGCTCCGGCTTCTCAGGCTCCTACCTATCCTGTACAAGCTGTACCAAAATTCAATATCAGG
>NZ_JAMBOX010000023.1 GCF_023715785.1 Neobacillus niacini | reverse complement strand
ATACAATTTTACAATGAAAAACGACTACAAAAAAGACTAAACGGCCTCAGTCCCTTAGAATACAGGGCTAAAGCCGCCTAGTTCCGTTTTATTATTTCCACTGTCTACTTGACAGGGGGCAGTTCAACAAATCAAGGAACTTATTTCTTTAAATGAAAAAAGAAAAGACATAACTACGGAGCAATTTAAATCTGTCCAAAATATCATTCAAAATGAACGGCTTCATTTATCGCCTGTAATCGTTGTAAAGGGGGATTTTCATAAGGGTGTCATTGGCATTCTAGCTTCAAGAATTGTGAATCATTACAAAAAGCCAGCAATCGTCATTGCAAATGACGGAACTGGTTCAGCACGAAGTTTTCAAAGCAGTGGATTTTCTATTATTGATTGTATATCAGCGTGTGGTAAGTATTTGAAGAAATTTGGCGGACATAAAATGGCGGCTGGATTATCCATCTCCCCAGATGAAAACCAAATTGAATTATTCAGATATGCCATTCAATTGGCTGCGACGAAACAAAAAATATCCATTGCTGCCAACTGGTACATCGGTACTTTACCTTTAGAATGTTTTCCAAAAACAATGTTTAATGACTTACGCGCTTTGGAACCCTTCGGGATGGGGATGCCTAAACCTGTATTTTGTAGTAAAAACACAAAAATCAGTGAATACTCAACATTCGGAAAAGAGAAGGAACATGTAAAAATGAGTATAAACCAACACATTGCTTATGCTTTTTCGAAGTCTAATCACTTTACCAACTGGAATGGTGAAAACTTGGTTGACATGCTCTACACTCCACATTGCTATGAAGATAAAAATTTCTTAGTGCAGGACTGTGTTGTTGTATAAATATAATTGAGGCTAAAAGCAATAAATTCTTCCTGTAAGTATTTAATCTGGTCTAAAAAATTGTTAATAAACTTCCTAAACATTATTATTATGTTGGGAGTGAATGTTATGAAAACAGAAAAAAAGGTTAAGAAGAAAGAATTAATAAAACAAAAGGATAGGGATGAACGAGGCGGGCGTGCTAAACGTCTAAAATTCATTAATGAATTTTACGATACAGATAAAATGAGGATTGTTCTCGGCACTTCTTTTACAGGATATATTCTTGAAGAAGCAGTAAATAGCTTTATTTATGGCAACTATATAGCTACTGTTATGATGACCCAATCTGTAATTGAACAGACATTAAAATTTAATTTGCAGACAGAATCAGATATGTCATTTTTTGACACAATAAATTCATGTTATGAAGCAGAGAAAATTTCCGAAGAGCAGAAAGATGCTTTTCATAAGCTAAGGGAAATAAGAAATTCCTATACACATCAACCTAAATATAAAAGGTTTGAAAATATTAGTGAAATTGATGACTTACTATTAGAAGATGCTAAATTCGCACTAAAGACACTATTTTTATTCAATTACTAAGATTACTAACATCTGTTAAATGGAAAAAAGACCGAATTTATTTTGGTCTTTTTCTTAAGCTAAAATGAATATTGAAATCTAATAGTATACAGTTTTCTATTTACATTATGTAAAATTCATTGTTTTGTTTTATTTTGAATTATTTCACCCTTTATTTCTTCCATTAAAACATTTAGTTCAGCTATAGATGAGTTTAGTTCATTATAGTCATTTTTATTTGAACCTCTGATAACTTCGATTTCCTGTTTCAAAGTTTTTATTTCCATTTGAATATCCTTTATCATTTGAGTCTGTTCAGCTAAAGCCTTTGTCTGCTTATCCTCATTTATTTTTTCAACCAGTACAAAACTAAGACAGATTAGAGAAAAGAAAATTCCAAGGGAAATTAATGCATTCCTCAAATTATTATTACTACAATCCACATAATTGTTAAGAAGCGAATTTTGATAAGTGGTCATTTTATAATGTTCACCCATCATAGATAATTTTTCTTCCTTTTTCTTATCCTCCAATGGAAGCTGACCTAGGTACTCAAAATCATCTGGACTAAAATCGTATTTTGGTCTGGAATTCAAAGTAATTAAAGAATAGTACCCAGCGGTAATCAAGTAGAAACAACTAGCAATAATAAAAAATATTAGTGCTACCGTCCAAACGCCATTTATAAAGAGTTTTTCCTTTAGATTTAACAGATAGCTTGAAATTCCACCAACCATTGAAAATGCCAATGTCACTGCAACAGCGGTTACTTTAGCTTTATCTTGTAACGAAACAATATTGCCACGAACGCCCTCTAATAAATATTTGGCATCATTTTCATCCATACTTATAAACTTCTGAACATCTGAAAGCGGCTCCCCATTATGAATTTTATTCCATGTGATTTTTTGTTGATTTTTCATATCTCCATTAGCAGAGTTGCATTCTAGAAATGGTAAGAATGCATATAATATTTTGCTTCCAATGCTCATTATTTAGACACCAACATATCTGCAATAGATTGAGGTATTAATTGTCCAGTTGTATGTACCAACCATGCCCACTCCCCTGTGGGGTTTATTTCCAAAAAGAAATAATCGTTTTCTTCCGTCTTTAACAAATCGATTGCTCCGAATTTAAGACCCAAATCCTTAATTAATTTAATGCATTTTTCTTCAATATGAACAGGTAAAGAAACTGTTGTAAAATCAACCTCATCCTTCACTATTCTCCAGTCTATGTCTACTCCATTTCCTTTGCTAGTAATACTTGTAGCAAAGACATCATTCCCAACCACTGTTACCCGAATATCTGTTTTAGGATAAATATACTCTTGTATGGTAACTGGTGCCCATTCAAGATTAGCATCCTGTATTTCCTCCTTTTGTAAGATATTTGAGTAAACAAAACCTTCTTTTCCTTTAATGTTAAAGAAAGCAGTATCCAAGGATTTCACCACATACCTTTTATTTTCTAGTTCTGGGCTACCATTGGTTACCATTGTGTAAGGAATATTAAATCCAACTTTCTTGGCATATTTCAATTGCACAATTTTATTTTCTGCTTTGAATGTTTTTTCAGGATTATTTACCCATACAGCATCTTCAAATATTAGAAGATTTCTAACAAAAGACATCCACTGTTCGCAATATAGTTGTTCCTCAATACTTCGGTCAGTTTGATTTATTTCTCTTAAGAAAATAGGAGCCCTGTAGTAAATGCCTTTCAGACTGTCATTCGAAATATTATATTTGCATTTTCCCAATTTAACATTAATTTCAAATTTGCTCGTGACCAATTGAATTTTATAAGTATGAAATTCATCTCGGTTAAGACGAAGATAGTTCACTTGTCTTTTTTCAAGTTCCAAGCAAACAAAATCCGTAGTAAAATCGTATTTGTCTGAAATAACTAGTACCTCTACGAATGTCACTTCATGTCCTCTCCTCTTTCGACATCATGCTTTTTCGTTGAAGGCAAAGGTCTTCTTGAATCTTCAACAAGCGGCAGCATAGTGTCTCCAAGTAACCAGAACCCTCTTTCTGATGAATAAAAAGAACCCTCGGTTCCTAATCTTTTGTCATACTTTTTTTCATAAATATGGATTTTATCTAATAATAAATGTTTAACCATCCTCTACACCTCGTAAACTAGTATTAATTATATAATACAATAAACAAACAAGGCGTTCTACAGTCTATTAATAATCAACATTTGTCAGTTCTATTATATTTATCTATTATATTAATAGGAAGAAATTCACAACGGAGGTTATTCTAACTAATGAACATACCCAAGACGCCGTATATATCAAGAGTACAAATTCAGAACTTCAGAAACTTTAAATTTGTCAATGTCGATTTAACCCATAAACAGGTAATAATTGGTGAAAACAATGTCGGTAAAACAAATTTTTTAAGCGCAATACAACTTATTCTTGACCCAAAATTATCCGACGAGGACCGCTTTTTAAATGATACAGACTTCTATGAAGGTATTGAATCACCAATGGAAAATGGAGAAGAAATCAAAATATCAATTGATATCAAAGGCTTTGACCATAATAAGATGTTACTGGCTACACTATCCGATGCTACATTAAAAGAAGACCCAGCAACTCTGCGTCTAACCTATCACTACTATGCATCTCAAAATGACGATGGTACTTATGAATATCAATATCGAATTTTTCAAGGAACAAAAGAAGATGTTCCATTTAATCATAACCATCGAAGATATTTAAATTTAAAAGTTATTCCTGCAATCAGAGATGTAGAAACTGAAATGAAAAATATGAGAACTTCTCCTGTAAATAAGCTCATTAAAAACTACGACATTAGGAAAGAAGAACTTAAAGACATAGCTGACAGATTGAAGGAAACAAGCGATGAAGTGCTTTCAATCGATGAATTAGTCCATTTAACAAACAGTATCAATAGTAGATTTTCTACAATAATTGGGCAGCAAGTGGATTCTTCAGTATCACTTGAGACTATTGATTTAGACCCAAATCGTATCCTTAACACATTAAAATTAATGATTGGGCAAGGAAAAAGACCTATAAATGAAACAAGCTTAGGACTAAATAACATCCTATACATTTCATTAATTTTATTATCATTAGAAGATAAAACCATTCCACCGATATTAAAAGAAGACACTTATTTAAAGCTATTAGATGAGGCAGATAGTGAGATTTTAAAACAATGTTATAGAAAAAACGATAATGGAAATTATTTATTAAAGGATATGTTATCCCATGAGAGGCAAGCAAACCTTTATACTTTTATGGACATGTACGTTGGTGATAATAAAGGATTTACAATTCTAGCCATCGAAGAGCCAGAAGCACACTTGCACCCTGCACTGCAACGACTCATTTTTAAAGATGTAATGAAACAAAATACATCCGTGTTAATGACAACACATTCTCCTCATATTACATCAGTCGCACCGATAAATTCGATTGTTCACCTTCGTGCAATGAGCAATGGAACTATTGTTAAAACTACAGCTTCTTTACAATTGAGCGAAAGAGATTGTAAAGATTTAGAAAGATATGTAGATGTCAAAAAAGGAGAAATCTATTTTGGAAAAGGTGTCATCCTTGTTGAGGGAGTAGCGGAAGAATATTTAATACCAAGCTTCGCTGAAGCCCTTCACATGCCTTTAGACAAGAAAGGCATTATATGCTGTACTATTAATTCGACTAATTTTAAACCATATGTCCAATTCCTTGACGCTCTTGGGATTCCTTATGTGGTCATTACGGATGGAGACTATTACTTTAGAGAGAATGCTGCTTTGAAAAAAACATTCGGTCAAATGCATGACAAGCAACATAAATATACTGGTTATGATGGTCTGGATAGAACTAAAAAAATTTTAATTGAGTTAGGTAAGATTGATGAATCTGATATACCTAACGATATTAATGAAGAGGATACTTTCTATAAACAATTTGATTTCTTCATTGGTATTCATACTATGGAAATTGATATGATGGATATTTCGAATGATAAAGGTGCAACTGCAATCTTTTCGCAAGTTTTTAATGACTTGACTTCAGGAGGAGCAACGCAAAAGAAGAACTTTAAGGATTCCTTAAACAACGGTAACTATGTGGATTGCTTAAAAAAGATAGAAAGTAAACACTCGCATATTGGAAAAGGGCGATTTGCACAAGGGCTGTCTTCTGAATGTACAAAGGATAATATTCCGCCTTATATTGAAGAAGCAATACAATCAATTTTTTTAAAAGTGGATGATTTATGATGGACTTGTATTCATTAAAGCTTGAGCAAATAAAAAAGGACCCGGACCAATGGGCTGCATTTAAGTCTAATATGAGTACAGTTGTTAAAGCAGGACCTGGTAGCGGTAAAACAACTGTACTCTCCCTAAAAATCATGCATTTATTAAAGGAAAAAGTTAAACCACCGAGAGGATTAGCATGTATTACCTATAGCAATGAGGCTGCAAAGGAATTTACAAATAGATTGAAATCTTTTGGATATCAAAAAAGACAAAATGTTGTACTGGATACTGTTCATTCCTTTTGTATTTCAGAAGTGATTGTCCCATTTGCACACCTTTACGACATTGGTATTTCCTTACCCTTAAATATTATTTCAAAAAGTGACAAGACCTGGTTGTTTAAAGAAATACTTGAAGAACAAGAAATTGACAAGAAATCTATAAGAATTGAAGACATGGATAAGGAAAGAAATCAATTAATAGGCGGAGATAGTTTAATTGAACCTGAACTAAACGATACCGCACGAATAGTTGCCAACGAATATGAAAACCGCCTTCATAACAAGCAACAGGTTGATTTTATTGAAATCATTAAATATGCTACAAAGCTAATAAAGGAACAAGAATATGTAAGAAAATGTCTAGAAGCAAAATTCCCATGGATACTTATTGACGAATATCAAGATTTGGGAAAGCCACTTCATGAGATGATTCTTACTTTATTTCATAAGACTAATATTAAAATTTTTGCGGTTGGGGACCCTGACCAGTCCATATACGGCTTTCAAGGGGCTATTCCCGATTATCTGTTAGAGCTATATGATAATCCTAATATTATGTCAATTGACCTTAAAACAAACTACAGGAGCAATCAGGATATTATAGACGCAGCAACAATTGCTTTAAATATTGATGATAGGGAATATAAGGCAGGAACAAGGATTGATGAAAAAGCAGAGTTTCATTTTATAACATGTGAAGCTGAAATGGACGAGCAATATGAATATGTGGTAAATAAGATAATCCCTGATTGTGTAAATAAGAATATTCCATTGGAAGAGATATGTGTTCTTGTCGCTAATGGAAAGCAAGTAAACGAATTAAGTAATTTCATGACAGCTTCTCATATACCTCATTATTTAGCAAAGCATGAATTTCTAAAAAGCAAAATTATTGTTTGGATGAAAGACTGTGCTTCTTGGATTTTAAACAATTCATCTATTGCTTTTACTGACATATCAGATTTTTGGATTAACCTTTTGTCTAGCCAAGGTGGAGAATTATCTGAAGAAAGTAAATTGCAAGAGAAGAAACTTTTTTTATCAAACTTACACAGAAGCGCTCATTATAAACATAATCTGAATCTCTGGTTCACGGATTTGTTGAATAAGCTAAATTTAGAACACAACATAGCTGGCTCTCAAAGATATTGTACTGAAATTGAACATATAAAATCGTTCCAGGAACTAATAAAAGACGGAGAATTAAAAGAATATGATTTAATAAGATTTTCTCAAGTTGGAAAGCCTGAGAATCAAGTAACAATATCAACAAGACATAGTTCAAAGGGACTTGAATTCGAAGTTGTCATCATGTTAGGTTTGGAAGAAGGGAACTTTCCATACTATTCTACGGTCGATATTCCAAAAGAACTAAATGAACAACGGCGTATATTTTTCGTTTGTATTACGCGGGCAAAACGAGTTTGTTACCTTTTAAGGTCTAAACGAATGACAAGCCGCACTAAATATGGACTAAGAACCTTTTCTAAAAATCCATCAATGTTTTGGGAAGAACTGTATGTAGTTCAAGAATCTAAAAAGACGATTTATTAAACATGTCTGATTAATAAACGCTTGAGGATGTGCCACACATTCCAAGCGTTTTTACATTATTGGATATTATGCACCATTTCCCGTTTTTTCAGCTTAACCTTAAAAGGAATTTTTAGACTATACATCGAATTATTTGGTTAGCATTATAATGGAGGGGAACTGAATGCTGGAAAACTTAGGAGAAAAAATTAGAGAACTTCGTATTCAAAAAGGAATTGGTTTGAATGAATTTGCTAAGATTTTAGAAATTTCACCAGGTTATTTGAGCCAATTAGAAACAGGAAAAACAGAGAACATTAACTTTACGCTGCTACAGCGGCTACAGGAAGAACTTGCCTTGCTCCCATTGAATCTTGAAAAAAACGATGATGCAACCGCTCGTCTTAACAGGGCAATTCAACAAGTGAAAATACTTCAAAAAGTAGATGAAGAAACCGCCGAGTTCCTTATACATAATTTAGAAACATCTATAGAGTGGTTTTTGGACAAAAAAATACGATAAAAAGCGGTTCACTGGATTCCGCTTTTTTGTTTAAACTTTATCAATATTATCGGCTAAATTCAAAGTCTCCACATAGCCATCATTTATGTCATCTTCAACTGTATTATGCATTGATATGTTCCTATATGTTTCCTAGTGGATTTTCCATACCTTTCATTTTAGGTAAGAATACAGCTTCAAAATATTGTTTCATTAACTCTTTTCTATTCTGACCCGTAATTATCGACTCTTGATTATTTATCATTAATTTAAGCTCAAGTCCATCATCATCATTTGCACTTCTTAATTCTTCATCACGAAAAAGACCCTTTTCATCATAAAACAAGGAATAACCGCCCCTTGCCTCTTCTTTAAATTTTTTATTTCTTTCCCCCTTTAACTTTTCATTTCCTGGATTTGCATTCCAAAATTCCTTCCTTAAAAACCCAATGAACTCTTCCAGCGATTTTGTTCGATGATTGCCTGGTTTTGCACTCTTGTCAGGCGTAGACTTATTTGTAATTGGTTGAATTTTCATGTCAGCCAAAAATATATGTTCTAATTCCTTTTTCATTTGGTCGATTTTAAATTCCATCATTTTATCAAGTTCGTTTTTCATTTCATCAAATTCTTTCCTTTCGCTAATCTCTCTTATAACATTTTCAATTTTTAATTGTAGTTCTTTAATCTGCTGCTCAAGCTCCATAAGCATTTCAAATAATACCCCTAAATCATCAGACTCAGACTCTGGTTCAATAATCTTGATTTCTTCTGTTTTAGGGTTGGGAACCTTATTATTATGCGGGCTTTGTTCTTCTTGTGGATTGACAATAGACTTTATCCCTGTTTGTATTCTGTCGTTTACTTGATGATAGACATTTAGTATTTCCAATAACCCAGGTCGTTCCTCTTCAATAAATGCTTTTAAATCATCTTCTTTGATGGTGTATCCCTCTTGTCTATATGGTGTACCCTCAGCAACAATTTTCCCTTCCCGAATCCATTTTCTCAGAGATTGAACTGAATCGGTAATGTAGCAATCTTTTAGAATTTTTAAAGCTTCTTCTGTATTAAATCTTCGTTCCATAGTTGCCCCCATGCAGTTAGTCCTGTTGAAATTATATGAGGAAAAGTCATAATAAATGACTATTAATTAAAATTTCTTAACCAATGTTATCCATGCAATATTTATTTGTTAACATTGCTCAATTAATATTAATTGAGCAATGAACAAAGAACCGAGAAATAATCGTACCGCAACACCTAAGAGCCGATATATATCTCTGATAATTCCCAATACTTAATTTCAGCGACCTAGAACCCTAGATGGCAGTATCTGCGCTGGTATTCATCACGGTTCTTGGATATACAACCGATCGGTTGTATACCTAAGTGCCGTGAAATTATTTAAAGCTTTACCATAGAACCGAGAAAATTTTAAAAGCAAAAAAATAATCTTCCATAAAGAAAGATTATTCTTATGACGCTATATTAAAATTAAATGTAATTTCTAATTCTCCGACCTGGTTCACTCTTAACTCATGAATCATGAATAAAAAAAGCTTTCGAAAATCTTGATGGGCAACCTTTTGTTCATTTTCAAATATTGAAATTTCGTGTTTCAAATTTTCAGGGTAAAGACTTATCTCTTTTGAAAATTTTATTTTCTTCGTTAATCGTTTTTCTTCTTCACTCATTTGTTGTATCTTTTTAGCAATGTCTTCCTTCCCTAATACTAATGCCTTCAACAACTCATTATTATGGGTTTCCTTTTTAAATTCTTCATTTATTCTAAAATCATATTTCTGGAGTTTAATTTTATTATTGTTAATATCCTGTTGAATGCTCTTTAACAAATCTTCATGAAGGGAAATCTCAGTTTGTATATCCGCTACGATAGACTGAAGTAATTTATCATTGGGATTTTTTTTTCGAAAGTCCTTAACCAATTCTTTGACTTTTTCCTCTAAAAGTTCGGAATTAATTCGTATATTACAGGATAGACATCTGTATATTCTACTCCCGTAGCCTTTGGAACGCTGGTCCTTTCCTTTAAGAAAAGAACCACAATGTTTACACGAAAGGATATCTTTCAACAAGAAACTAGTATAATACTTTCTTGGAGTTATCTCTTTAGCTTTTTTCTTTGTGTATAAATCCCAACAATATTCCCATTCTTCTAAACTTATAATTGCATCAATTTTTTCATCCTTTTTCATTTTCCATTCTTCACGGGGATTTAGTTTTCTTGAGGATGATAAATCCCATCTCCTAATCGAATTATAACCTGCATAAAACGGGTTAAGGATAATGTGTTTCACTTTATATTTATCCCAATCTTTTCCTCTATAACTACCTTTGGGCATCTTTTTTGCAATACTGTAAAAACCTTCTCCCTTTTTGTAAAGAGAAAATATCGACTTTACCAGTGAAAGTTCATGAGAGATGGTATTAATTACTTCTTTGATTTTATTATATTCATATCCAAAAGGGGTTTTTGCACCTGTCCAGCAGCCGTTATTAAATAATGTTTCAATGGCATTTTTGGTATTAATACGCAGTTTATCAAGCTCATATTTTGCGATACCGTCTTTTATTGCAGATATAACTACATCTCCATAATTATAAAGAGTTTCGGTACGGCTTTCGACCACATGTATTCCTAGTGCACTCATAACCATGCGGAATGTGTCATGTTCTTCAGGCATTCTGGCTAATCTTCCATGGTCATATATGATAATAGATTCGAATTTTTTAAAATGGGCATCTTTTATTAATCGTTCTAATCCTTCTCGATTTTTATTTCTTGAAGAAATGGCAGGGTCTAAATATTCTTCTACCACTTCGCAATTGTACTTTTCTGCTAAGTTATATGCGCTCTGAAGTTGAGTCTCCATATTTTGTTTATCAGTTGAATGCCTGCCATAGAATGCTACTTTAGCTCCAGGGAATAATATTTTATCCAAGTTCAATTCTTTCATGCCCCCCAAGTTCTTGATAATGTGGATGTTTAAAATTTACATGTGCATCTGCTTCAGTCAATACAATAGAATCGACAATATCACATAATAATAACTGCTTTAGGACATCTTCCATCTCTTCATCTATGATTTTATCAATCCTTTGTTCTTGGTTTTTCTGATAAACTTCGACCAATTTTAATTTTTCAATTGCGCTGAATTTTTTTCCTTCCCATTCCTCATTAACTCGGTTTAAATCTTCTAACTCTTTTTGGTCTTTTTGTATTTGTTTCGGAAGATTTACAATTTCCCCACTCTCTATCAGCCGATGCATTGCCTTTGTAATCCTTTCTTCAATAAATTGTATTTTTTTTTGCGATTGTTGAGTTAAACGATTAAAAACGTTGTGTTCATCTTGGATACATTCGTTTATAAATAATGATAAAGTTGGATTTAGTATTTCAAAAAAGAATTGATTGGCACATTTAATCACTTCAAGTTCAAATTGTTCCTTTTTAGCTCTAATTTTGTGGTGTTTTCGGCAACGATAAACAGGAATCTTTTCTTCTTTAATTAGAATACGATGTCCATTAACTTTATTATGGCAGCGACTACAAATTACAAGTTTATCCAGTAAATAAATTAATCCTTCATCATCATTTTCTTTTCTGATAATCTTAAACTGACTTTTTTTCTTCTGTACCTGCTCCAAATCGATTTATCTACAATTACAAGGTCTGATACAAAACGTTCAATGGTCTCCTTATCGGTTGTATACCGGCGATATCCTATATAAATATCGTTTGATAAAGCCGACATAGCTCTTCCGTAATTCCATTTCTCTCCATCAACTCTAGAAATTTCATTATTATCAAGCATTTCGATAAATTCCGTATTGGTTTTAAATGAGAATTTTATATAGGCTTGAAACAATTGCCTAATTGTTTCTGCTTCCTTGGTATCAATTAGCCAATTCCCCTTTGAGTTCTCATCCTTTCGGTAACCATATGTGATGGGTCCAACGGCATGTTTTCCTTGTCTAGCAACAGTTTTTTTGGAATCTTGAAGCTTTTCAACCAATGTAGTCGCTTCATGCTCGTTAAATGCCGCCATAATGCGTTCAATAAGCTCCCCTTCTACTGTATAAATCATTGAAAATTCATGCTCGGCTGCAAAAATTACTTCAATATTGTTTTCTTTAAACAAACGATAAATTTCCATATATTGAGACACATTTCTAGCAAGACGACAGCGACTATACACCAATATCCTTTGAATATTCCCTTTTTTAACCTCATAGAGCAAGCGGCTGAAGTTCTTTCGTTCTTCAGTTTTGGTTTTCCTTGCTGAAGTCTCATTATCTGTATACTCTTCATCAATTAGCAGTTGTTTCTCCTTTGCCTTTTTTCGAACATGGTCCATTTGGTATACGATTGACAATTTTTGTTTCATTTTGCTTATTGAATTACGATAATACGCTACTGTCTTCTGCACATTTGCCTCCTTTTGTTTATGGTTATGAATCATTTATAGAACTTTTATCATCTATTTGCCGTAAAACTAGTTCCACATATGTTTCGAACCATTTCTTAGCTGCATCTGGGCTGTGAACATAACCTATTGATTTAACTTTTAATGATTTGATGGATTTCGTCCTTTTGTTATTACCTTTGTCCTTTATAAATTCTTTATCAGACACAATCTGAACCGATTCAATTTTTAACTCTTCTTGTTTATCCACAAAATCACCCTTTCTTTTACCATTATTAATATTGGCAATAAAAGGTGATATTATTCATATATAAAAATGATATATTTCTATATATGAATACTTTATTAATAGAAATCTCCATATTATATTGATATGAAGGTTTGTTTGTAGGACAACACTGTAATTTCTTCAATATTTTTAAGAAATACTTTTCGAATTAAAGCACAAAATAAAAGACACCCAGTTTTTGGATGTCTGATTAAACTATTTGACTTGTTCTTGTAAAATTTCTTTTAGTAATTCAGTTGCACTTTCTTCATGCGGGTCATTTGTTCCGAGTTCGCCACGAAATGCTTTTGAGAGGATAGACTGATTTAGTGTTTCAATACTCTCTTCTACAAAGAGCATTTCTTTTTGTTTATTTTCTAATTCTCGATAACTATTTAGCCATTTTGTAATTTCTACAACTTCTTCTTTTGGTGGTAATGGAATCGGCAATGAAGCCAGTTTTTGTGAGTTTATATTAGCTTGTCCAACTTGTTGAATAACCATTGACGATAGTATTTTACGTCCAATATGACTATTAATATAATGAGAAATATAACTGGCTAAAATATCTTTATTAAATAATCGAACTCTGATTAGATAAGATGCAAATGTAAAGCTGTCTGAAATCTCTTCTGTTATTACAGCGGTTTTACCAACCAATTCATAACTATTTGTCCTATTAAATAATAAATCATTTGTTTGCAAGTCATATTTTAAAACATCATCATGATTGTTTGGAAGATACTTCAAATCATTTAATTCAAGATATCCATCAACTATATTCCCCATTCTTAATACTGGTGTTCCAGTTACATCATCATTTGTTTTAGAAGATGTACCATAAGTAGAAGACTCCATTATATCTTTTAAGCGGACCCATTCCCATTCATTCGGTAATTTGTATAAAATATCTATAATTCCCGGGTCCAATTGGTCTTTAAACTTTGTTTTACTTCCTTCTTTTAGGGAATTTATTTCTTCCATCCACTTTTTAGCAGGAGAGATAACCGTACTCCTTTGTCTCCATTTCCTCGTCAATTCCCCATGAAACGCTTTATCCAAAATGGCTGCTCGACGAAGTTCAAGGGTTTCCTTCGCTTCTTCAATCAACTGCTTTGCTTCTTCAATTTTATTTAAAAGCCGCTCCACTTTCTCAGCAATCCGTTTTTGTTCTTTTAATGGTGGTAGCGGAAAACTTAACTGTTCAATTAGAGAGCCACTTATATTCGGTTGGGCTCCCCCATATGCATTTTTTAAGATTTCTTTAGAATTATTAAATACATAGTAGTTTTTAAATTTAGGATATAACACTTGCTGATTAATCTCTTTAATATTGCCAACACGCTGATTTTGTAATGCTATCTCATCAGAGTTATAAACTCCTGTTTTCCCGGTTGTAGCTCCCGACATTGCAATTAATAAATCACCTTTTCTAACCAAAAACCTCTCATTATATAATTGAGATGGAACTTTTACCGCTTTTTGAATCGAATTAATTTCACCAGTTATATCAGAGATTCTAATAACAGGTATACCTTCTTCTTGATAATCTGTACTCTTAAAGGCATATCCATTATATAACTTTGCTACTTTACCAAATTTAGTCCACACCCAATTCTCTGGCACTTCATACAACTGCTTATCTTCTGGTGCTATTGCTTCGTTCAGTAATTCCTCGATGGTCTTATTATTTTTACTCATTGCGTGACCACCTTATCCTCTTCTACTGCTCGTAGTTCTTCTACCACCTCGTTTAATAAATCCATTGCTTGTTGAAGTTTGGCTATCGCTTCTTCTGCCGATTCAATTGGGTCTGGAAGATTTTCATATGCTGATAATGATTCGTCCGCAATCAGCCCGATGTCTAAGCTGTCATCTTTTTTCACAATTTCTTCTCGTGTAAACATATTCCATCGCTCGTCTTGAACTTTTTTACGGTCTTCTGCTACATAAGCTTTCATAAAATCTTCAAAATGTCCAAGTGTTAATTGATTTCTTTTCCCGAATGACGGCATATTTGTACGAAGGTCGTATACCCATACTTCCTTTGTATTATTTTGGTCTGTCTTCTCTCTTGTAAAGAACAAAACATTCGTTTTAACACCGTGTGCGTAGAAAATACCTGTTGGCAAGCGCAGGATGGTATGCAGGTTACATTTATTCATTAAGTCACGACGGATTTGAGCACCAATGCCACTTTCAAATAATACATTATCAGGTAATACAACAGCAGCACGGGCATTTCCATCATCTTTTAAGGCATTATAAATTAATTGCAAAAAGTTCAACTGCTTATTCGAAGTTTCAAATGTTAAATCGTCACGAGTTGCTCGTTCTCCACCTTTTTTTGTTCCAAACGGCGGATTGGTTAAGATAACATCAAAATTTTTCATCCATTTTCCATTACCTGTTAGAGAGTCCCCATGGTCGATTCTTCCTTCTATATCATGAAGCAGTGCATTCATTAATGCCAGACGATGTGTATCTTGAACAAGCTCCATTCCTGTAAATGCTTCTTCCTTCTGGAACTTAGCCACTTCAGGAGGTAGGTCGTAATAATTGTCCGTTTTACTTTTCAAGTATCGGTCTGCAGCAATCATAAAACCAAATGTTCCAGCCGCAGGGTCATTGCATCGCTCACCAGGCTTCGGGTCAATTAGCTGGACCATAACATCGATAAGGACACGAGGAGTAAAGTATTGACCAGCTCCCGATTTCTTTTCACTAGCATTCTTTTCTAATAAGCCTTCATATAGATTTCCCAAGCCTTCTTCTTTTGCATTGTACCAATCAAGGGCATCTATGGATTTAATAATTTTTTCAAAATTTTTTGGTTCTGCAATACTTGTCGAAGCATCTCCATAAATTTGGCGTAATCTTTCATTTTCACTATTCCCTAATTCAACTAACAAGCGTTGATAGAACCGTTTTAGTTCTACCCCTTCTTTATTCAATAATTCATCCCAACGAAAGCCTTCAGGGATGCTTCCTTCCGTTTCCTGTTCCTTCATCATTTTTAAAAAGAGCAAGTATGTTAATTCTGTTACATAATCCTGATATGAAGTTCCGTCATCACGCAGTACATTAACAGGTTCCATAACTTTTGTACAATTTCTTGGTTGTTCATAAATTGCCTCCTAGATTTAACTATCAGTATATCTTTCTTATTATAAATGAAAAGCTACCCTTTTAGGGATATTCCTTATTTCGGTAATTATTGATATCGCCAAAAGAGAGCTCCACCATTAGGAACCCCCTTTCCAGTAAAAAATAATACTCTTTTGTTAACAAAAAAATAAATTCTACTTACCAATCGTTCTTCCTTATACGCCCATCCATTACTATCGCAAACAAATAAGAAGGGGCTTGAAAGTTATGAAGTGGAACCGTATTTTCAAGTGGTACAAGTTTTAAAGCATTTGCAAATTCGCTCTTTGAAATTGAGCGTTCGGTCGCATTCAAAAATACAGAAATTCCTTTTACCGAATATGTAAATTCTTTACCTCTTATCTGCTTGAAAACTTCCCCTTCGCATTTTATAATTCGCTCCCATACTTTATCTATCATAATAAAATTCCCCTTTTATTCATTTTTTATAAGAGCATATTGTCCTCTCGAAATTCTTTTTAATATCCGTAATTCACTCGGAACGGTGGAAGAGATTTCCGCCGTGTACTATAGAAACCATATCTGCCATAACCGTTCCAAAGTCTCTCCAAACATTACCGTGTTTTTTTTGGACGTACTCTTCCATTTCTATTATTGAAGTAGCCATTCCTAGTTCTTCAAAAGCTTAAATAACAGCTTCGTATTGAGTTAACATAATTTGTCCTCCACTCACTTAGCTTATATACAAACTCTCATTAATCGTAAAAACAATATTATCAACCATATCTCCAAACTCACGCTTTAGTACCTTATATCCACCCGAAGTTCTAAATGGTTCTTCAGAAAATGCCTCTTCTGCTGTTGGAGCCAGGACAGGTACTTGTAATAATTGCTTTTCGATACGCTCCAGCCATTTCTTTTGCCTCGGCGTCCAATTATGAAGGGAATACACCTTTTGCATCGCCTGTTTAATTCGTGTCTCATGGTCAACTAGTGCTTCACCTAATGCAGCTTGGCGAATAAAGCTAATAATATCCGCTGCTATTTCTTCACTTTTTGTCTGTTTCCATGCTGTTTGCAAATGAGATTCTTTATATCCTTTTGTTTCTAAAATGGTTATCAGTTCTCGCAAATCCTTTTTTGTTAAATCCTTTGGTCGAGTACATACAAGATTTAACGCAGGAATTCCGTTCATATTTTCGCGAATAAAACGCTCGAATCCATCCAAATAGTCTTCTGGTCTGTTATTTCCTTCACCATATCCACGAATCACTTCTCTAACGGTATCTTCTTGATTCGAGATATACCTTTTCTCTCCGCTGACGCGGTACGTTTCCATGTATTCAAATAATACTTGATGTTCTTTCGCCTTACTCGGAGAATAAAGTTGAAGCTCTTTAGCCCAATCATCAATACTTTTACCGTTAGAGAGCTCTTCAAACTTTTGCTTTCCTTCCTCATTTATCCGTTGCTTACGGCGTTGAATTTTTGCTATTAACTGGTCACGGTAAAAACTTGCTTCTTCTTCAGTCGCCGTATTTGTAAATGACTCATACAATTGTCCAATACTGTAGTTTTGTTGCTTTACAACAGGTTTCATCTCTGTATAACTTTTCAGCTTGTCATAAATACCAACCGCATCAAAAATATTAAAGTGTGTTTTGCCTATATCCTGACAAAGGCGTGTTGCCCGTCCCATCATTTGTTCATACAAAATCCGTGATTGTACACGACGTAAAAAGACAATGTTTGTAATGGTGGGAACATCAATCCCTGTTGTAAGTAAATCAACGGTCACAACAATATTAGGCAGGCGCTCATTTTTATACCGCTTAATGGCTTCCGATGGTTTATAAATTGAGCCTGTTATTTTCATAATGGCATCATCTTCCACTTCATCGCCATATTCTTGATACGCCTCTTTTAATAAACGAACGACTAAATCAGCATGCTGGTCGGTTGCTGCAAAGATGAGAGTCTTTTCCTTCCCAGTAGGGTCGATAAATTCTGTAAGCTTTGTTAAGACAGCCCGATTAAATGGTTCTGTAATGACGCGCTTATTAAATTGCTCAACATCAAAGTGTACTGTATCCTCCATTTTTTCTAGCTGAATTTCACCTTTGTCCACATCATAAACTTCCACTTCTTCATCTTTATCGAATGTGATACCAACTTGAGAAAGTTCTGTCTTAAATAAATAAGGAGGTTCGTGGTCCACCAAAAAACCATCCAAAACTGCCTCACTATATGAATACTTGAATATCGGCATCCCGAAAATATCCGTTGTATGAAGAGCAGGAGTTGCTGTAAGACCTAAACAGGCGGCATCAAAGTATTCAATTACCCGACGGTATTGACTAATATAATCATTTTGGTCACGGAACTGCAATTCTTCTGTGGACATTTCACGGTCACTTGTATAACCCCTATGAGCTTCATCTACAACGATAAAGTCATATTGTCCAACACTTGGTATCTTTCCATTTTCATTATTGAATAGTCGATGAACCATCCCTTGAACAGTTGCTATATGCACCTTTGTCTCCACATCAGGAGTCATATCTTCCATCGATTTCACATCATATATATCCGTAAATGAATAGCCCTCGATTTTTGTATCTTTTAAGGAATCCCTAGTTTGTTCACCTAACGAATTACGGTCGATGAGAAATAAAATGCGACGGCATTTCTTAGTTTTTATCAAACGATACATAAGGGCGATAGCTGTCCGAGTTTTTCCCGTCCCTGTTGCCATAGCAACAAGCATTCTTCGGTTTCCTTCTATTAAACCTTTCTCAGCAGCTAGAACTGCACTCTGTTGATAATCCCGCAACCCAAATTTCGTGATATCCTCTTCTTTTAACCGCTTGTTGGCATCCTGGTCATCTTGGCTTAGAAGTAGCTGCAAATCAGCAGGTGAGTGCCATCCTTCTAATGGTCTGGCATGCTCTAAAGGCTTCCTTGAATCCCAAAACCAAATCCCTGATTCTTCTTGAAGTTGTCTCAAAAAAGGGCGTCCATTCGTAGCATATAAGAATGGCACTTTATATTCACCTGTAGGAGGAGTGAACTCTTCATCTTCAATTTGTATTATATTCTTGGCATATGTTTTTGTTTGACTTTCCAAAATCCCAGGAATATTCTTTTTTAATGCTTTAGCTTCTATTAATCCAACAAGCTTCAACCCAATAAATAAAGCATAATCAGCTCTACCGCCAGCAACCTTCCACTCAGCAATAGCGATATTACGATTTTTTTCTGGAAGTGTTCCATTCTTCTGGTGATTAAGAGACGATGTTTCAGCATCCCAACCTGCCATACGGAGTTTCTCATCAATAATGGCACGAGTTTCTGCTTCTGTTAATTGTTGACGATTAACAAACAATTTCGTTAATTTTTTGCGTTTCTTTTTAATATCAGGTTGTTCCGCTACTGCTTTCTCGCGTGTTTTTTCTAATTCGTCTTCTAGTTTTTTAACTTTTTCTTCATATTCTTGTTGAAGCATTTCCATATTAATTACTTCTTGTTCCTGCGGTTCTATATATTCAGGTGCTTGAAAATCCCAATCTCCGTACACTTCCATAAACCAAATAGACAAACGAAAAGACAAATGCAACAATGCCTTCGCTTCTTCTGTTTCCCCATAATCCGCGCGATGTGATGCGCGATTTCCTTTAAGCCGAAGCCTATCAAATATATCGAATAATTCAGGTTCAAGAAGACCTTCTCTACGTAAGGTATTAATACGGTCTACCTGATTAGTCCCATATGCTTCTCGAATATTTTCTGATGCTAGAATAAACTTTGTTAGTGTCTCTGCAAATAATCGAAGCTTAAATAACGTCGTCTGGGGGTCATGATATAAATTCTTCTCCGCTGTTTCTCCTAAATTAGCAAGCACATCCCATTTCCCACGAAAAAATGAAAAATTGCTATTCATTGGTATCACCGTTTTCCGAAAGATTGTATGTGAATATTGTACCATATTTATACAAAAAATGGTGGCTACATAGGGTATACACTCCTATTTAAGCCACCATAAAAGGTTTAGACGATTGATTTTAATTTTTGTTGTAATAGTTCACTTCTTTTTTCCACAAACTCTCCAAAATTAGTAAGATTCAAACTAACATTAGGTATGTAATGCTTTGTTAGATAATCACTCTTGGCTCCATTATCTTTGAATATTTCATCAAACCATTTCTCAAATTCCATATCTGATTTTTCAATATTAGGTATATCCTCTAATAATTGAAGGTTTGCGATTGAGTTAACATTTTCAAGGTAAAAATCCAGCTTATCTTGAGGAACACCCCTTTTGGTTAATTTTCTCTTTGTAAATAAGCTCTTCGCAAATATATGGTCTACATGAAATTTATTTCTAAAATCTAAATTTGGATATAGCAATGCTAAAATTGAAAATGTCTGTTTTTGTCCGTATTCATAAGTTAACAAATTTGCAATTTCATCATCATTAAAGGTAAATGATTTTGTTCCACCTTTAAATTCATCCATTATCGTTTGTAATGGAAATTCGTCATGACTTGCTGCAATGATTCTTCTTATAGGTCGTAAAACATTATCTGGCTGTCCGCTAAATACTTGTTTCAACAACCCCAGTATTAGCCAGTTTTTAATTAACTTTCGGTCATTTTGAAAATTCTTTGATTGAATAAAATTGTGCGGGCTCGATTTCTTTAATAAATAATATGCAATCGGTATAATAGCATTGTTCGATGTCAAAGTATCGCGGTTATACCCGAAACTTGAAATTAAATTAACAGCTAGTCTAATAGCATTTTTAACTTTGTCCCAATTTTGTTCAATTTTTTGCATTGTTTCAGTATTAAAATTATCAACCTTAAAAGCAATATCCGTAAAATCACCAAGAACTAAACATGACTTTAGAACAAAATCTTTATTGAAATTAAATCCGTTCCCTGTTTGATTGATTTCATCAACAAATTTTGTAATCTCCTGCCTAGCATCTTTCGTTTTCCATTGTGCTGTAGCAATAGAAAGCAGTAAATCCGAATAGCTTAATGTTGTTCCTCCACTATTTACCCGAATAAAAATATTTAATACCTTATCCAGCTTCTGTTCTTCTTCAAGATAATAGTTAATACTTGGCGTTTCGTTTATCGCTTGATAAAGTTTAAACAGCGTTTTATTTGCAAATAATGCTTTTTCCTTTTCAATTGAACTTAAACCATTTTCGATTAGATACTGGTTTACTTCAAAATGGTCATTAATATTTAAAATATCAGAAACCTTAAACCAGAAAGCATTTCCGTCCTCATTATCACTTTTGATTTCCTCTGGTGTTAAGAATCTAAAATCATAAACCGTATCATATTCCTCCGATGGTCCTAATAAATCAACATAAAGATGTTGTTCAGGATACGCTAAAGGATTTTCACGCCTCATTCTTGGCAATTTATATGTATAGGAGCCTTTTAAAGCTATATACATTGATGTCAGTCGCTGCTGACCGTCCAATATTGCGATAATATCATCTTCACCATTAATGCTTGCCAATGGATTATGTCGATTATTTTTTTCATGATAGTTCCTAATAAACTCGTAAAACTGAAATTCTTTACTCTTTTCCTTCTTAACATCCCAAAATAAGAAGGAGCCAACTGGGTAGTCATGCATTAAAGAATCAAATAGCCTTTCGATTTGGTCAGTTCCCCATACAAATTCCCTTTGAATAGCTGGTAAAAGATATTTCCCTCTGTGAATATTTTCAATAACCTTTTTAATTGTTAACGGTGTCTGGAAAGACTTTGTATCCCCCACCTCTGCCTTTTATTAACTCTATTTTACAAAAAATCACAGCATATTAACTAGTAATTATATAAGTTTTAGACGATTTTACTAACCTATTCGGTATTCTATACAATTTGAACACATTCCAATATCATATTCACTCTTAGAATATGGGTGACCACATGTTTCACAATATGCCTTTTCCTGTTCACTCCATTCTGTTCCGCATGTAAAGCACAACCATCCGAATACTTCATCTTCTAATCTGGAGTGGACCAACGATTCCGCGCCGCATTCAGAACATTCATATATTGGATATTCAGTTCCGTCTTTTGTATCATATGAGCTAATGCCCAATATTTGAAAAACGAAGTTTCCTGCCATTTCTTCTCCATCACCAGAAACACCACAAAACAAGCAACTCGCTCCGTCATCTATGACAAGAGCATCTTGATAACATGTAGGACAAATTGTTACAGCAGTCATTCTTTTGTGCGATTCTATTTTAGGTTTTAACGATTCTAATCTTTTCTGTATAAACTCTTCAAAATCGCGGAACTGCTCTCTGATTGATTCTAGAAGACTTTCTTCTGTTTCATTTAGCCCCGAATAATCAATATGTTCATTGATGAAGTTTAAAATAAAATTTAGGACTTTAAAGGTTGAGGACTTTAAGGCTGCAACAGATTCAGTAATTCCAAAATGTTCAAGTCTGTTCCTTCGGTCTCTCAGATGTTTTAATTGATTAACTTCCTTTTCACTAAGTTCAATCCCACAAATCCTTTTTAGCCTATCTATACATCCGACTGAATCAACGGACTTAAAATCTCCGGAGTTTAATTTATCAGTATTTGCTGTATTAATATCTGCAAATAAAAGTGACCAATGTTCTTGAGATAATCGATATTTTAAAACTAAGTCAACTCCAGCAGAGAGATGCAGTATTCCATACTTTAATTCATTTTTGCCTCCATTTTTCAACTGATTTATCGCAAAGATAATAAAATCTAGACCGTTTTCCAATAAGTCAAATTCGAGCAACCCTTTATCTTTTTTCACTAGCCTCACCTCTGTATATTTCTTATAAAATTTTTAATAAAGCCAATCTTAACTTTCTTATAAATGTATTTACGTCGCTATCAATTTCATTAACGAATCTTTTTTATTATTATTAACAATGTTCGTTCAGCATAAAAGGTAAACGCTTTCCCGAACTATAAAAGGGAAATTAAAAAACCTTGGCTAGCCAAGGTTTTATGCCACTTTCTGCAATTCACGCTTGATTTTATTCGATAATTCTGTTGGTAAAGACGAAATAAACTCTGAAACCTTGTTTAAATCTAATTCTTTTAATAAATTTACTATCTCATTAATTAATTCAGCTTCCTTAGATTCTCTACTCCATAACAATGTGATTTCTCCATATATTTCCTCTTCAATCTGGACAACTTTTTTTGAAGAATCATAGAAATACCTTAGTATTATATCGGTTGATTTATTTCCTATTATTTCTTCAAATGTAAGTTCTCCTATTATTGAATGGTTCTGTTTAAAAAACTTAATAAATTTATAATCACTTAAAAAAACATTATCGGCTAGTTCCGATGGCTGAACACCTGAAGTAAGCAACAATTTTATTAGATTGTTTAACTTGTCTTCAATTAGTCTTTTCCTTTTCACACTACAGCATCCTCCTTATTTCTTCAACAACCACCTCTAGATATTTCTGAGACGCTAGCAGTTGCTCTGGTTCCCTCTTCTTAACAGGACCATATTTTTTGGTAAGTCGTATATTTATATACCAAACAAGAATACCATCATTAGTTGTAGTTGGTTTTAAGCCAGGAATTAATCTTTGGAATTTATCATACAATGTATTCTCTTTAGGATTTATGCCGTTTTCTTCTAAAATTGCATTAGCCGCTTCATTAGCACTGTTATACAAGAAACTCCTAGATTTTTTTCGAAGTAATTCAGGTCGTTTAGACAAAAGAATTTCATCTATCTGCCCTTTTTTCCTTTGAACTTCGGTTTTTCTCAGTGTTTCTGCTGTCGCAGCCACTTCTTCCTCGGATAATATTCCTGAATTCCGTAATGCCTCTATCTTTTTATTAACATTTCTATCTACTTCTTCTCGGGCATCTTTAAAGAGTTGATTAAAATCCATGCCGTCTAAGAACGAATCTTCATCACTTACAAAATATTCATCCTTTTCAACACTCGCATAAACGATTTCTCTTTTTACATACTCTCTGTCAGATATAGCATATTCCTTTACAGGAATTCTTTTACTTTTTTCTACTTCATTAGAAAAGTAATCCCACATTGTGTCTAAACCAATTTCTTTATGATAGATTACGACAGCATTATTGTCTATAGCAAAGTTTGTAATCTCATCTTCAGGAATAGCTCGTAAAACTCTTCCCACTACCTGAGCGAATGCATTTAAACTTCTATAAGGTCTGAATAAGGCAAGTACAGTTAAATATTTATGGTCGTAGCCTTCCATTAACATATTGACTGATACGACAACTTCGCATTCATGGCTCTCAATATTAATAAAAGCGTTTTCTAATTCTTCAGAGTCCATACCACTGTGAACAATAGTAACACTTTTTCCTTTTTCCCTATACCAATTAGAAATATCCTTGGCATGATTAATGCTGCAAGCAACTGCAAGTATTTTATGTGGAACATTAGGTGAATATTGTTTAATTTCATTTAATTGGTTAATACTTTCATCAATAACATCAATAGAACATTCCTTTGATAAGGCTACGGATTTTTCTAACCATTCTTTTTCTTTTAGTTCTAATACCTCATCTTTTGTAAGGCGAACATCTTCACCTGGGATAGTGAAGAATAAATTAGGGTTTGTAATCGTTTTTTTCCTTAACCATTTCACATATTTTAGAGCCATCACTTCAGCTAATGGAGTATTATGTATTTCCTCTCCTGGCAATTCCTTCTTATCACCTCTAAAAGGTGTACCAGTCAAATGAAGTTTTTTTGCTTCTGAGAAGTAATCAAGAGCATTTTTCCATGTGTTTGCTACTGAATGATGAGCTTCATCAATAATTATTAAATCGAAAAAGTCCTGCGGCACTCTATTCAACAGTGAACTATTCTTATCCTTATAAAGCTTATGAACATTTGCGATTACAAAGTTGCATTTTTCTAAGCTTGAATCCAGCATATCAGCTTCGTATTCTTCCACGACGGGCATATCTTTTGGGTCAAAAATTACATCTAGATTTAACCAAAAGTTTTCTTCCATAGGGTGAAGAGTTTTTACTACACTTTGTTTTGTGACTAATCCTGGTGTAATTACTAAAACTCTATTTTGGGAGACACCATAGGGTGCAATAGCAATGAGACCACTTTTTCCAGTTCCAGTAGGTAAAACAACCAGTGCCTCCCCTGATGGATTTTCTTCAAAATATTCTCTTATCTTTATATATGCTTCAATCTGTGGGTCTCTTAATTTACTATTGTTTTCAATATTAGGCACAACATCGAAGAAATAACTCAAGCTAAATAATCCCCTCTCACTTTTATATAGCTAAACTAAAATAATTATAACAAAGCATAGGCAATTTTAACCATTAATTCACAAAAATATTTAGACTGTTCAGACTAAATATAATTACATTTTGACTATCATGTTGATGAACAACATATCAAATTTAGAAAATTACTTTCTTGGAAGGATTAGGATATAATTATTGTATAAATAAAAGGAGTTTTTATTGTAATATCAAATCTTATATATTAGTTATCAAAATGGATTAGAAGGAGGGCGGAGAATGAAAACTACTTTAGAACTGATAACATTATTAGATGAATTAGACAACGGAAAAATAGCTGACGATTTAGAAGGGCAAGACCTAGATTTTAAAGAATGGAACCAGCGAAGCTTTGATGACAATATAAAGCTAATGATAAAAATGGCAGTTTGTATGGCTAATGGCGGTGGGGGAAGTGTGGTTTTCGGCGTTGCCGATAAGAGGACTGGAAAGCATGAAGCAATAAAAGGAGTTCCAGCATCATTAGATTTATATTCTATTTCAAAACGCATTTATGAAAGAACAGACCCTCATCTAACCCCACATTTTGAACAAGTTGACATACCTATCGGAACAGGGAAAATTCTAATCATGCATGTTTATCCTGGTATGCCACCATACACTACAACTGATGGAGCTGCAACAATTCGGCAAGGAAAGGATTGTATTCCTTTTACAGGAACTTTAAGAAGGCAAATGGTTTCAACCACGACAGAACACGATTATACTGCTGAAGTAATATATGAAGATTGGACAAAGCTCTTTTCCCCTTCTGCAATGGAAAAAATTCGTGAAATACTGGTTGAACAGCGAGCTCCAGAGATGCTTCAACAAATGAATGATGAAGACCTACTTGTATCTGTTGGTGCCTTAAAAAATGGTTATCTAACAAAAGGGGCTTTATTACTTGTTGGTAAATCTGATTCCATTAGCAGAATTATTCCTCAGTATAGTTGGGGATATAGAAAAATGGTTAGTGATACGGACTATATTATTAAAGAAGATGGAAATCAGGCTATTCCTATAGCTCTATATGAATTAGAAAGATACATTGCTTCTGATAATCCGTTGGTTACGATTCAGTCCGGCTTAATTCATCCAGAATTCCATACATATCCTGTATTAGCATTGCGTGAAGCTTTATTAAATGCTTTTGGGCATCGTGATTACCGTATGCCTGGCTCAGTTATGTTAAAGCAGTACAGGGATAAACTAATCATTACGAATCCTGGAGAATTTATTGGTGGCATAACACCACAAAATATTTTGCATCACCCTTCTGTAACAAGAAATAGCCATTTAATGGACCTGCTTGATAAATTAAAGTTTGTTAACCGTTCTAATTTAGGTGTTCCTCGTATTTATCGTTCTTTACTTATTGAAGGAAAAGAACCGCCTGTCTATAGAGAGGTAGGGAACCATATTGAATTAACTTTTATTGCTTCTCCATTAAATGATGGGTTCAAAAACTTTGTCAATGCTATGACAAATAAGGGCTACCATTTGGATACAGACCATCTTTTAATACTCCAATATTTATTGCGGCATGGTGAAATTGATACAGCGACGGCTGCAGAAGTTACACAACGAAATCAAGAACAGGCAAGAGAGGTTCTAAGTAAATTATCCATTGATATGAAACTTATCGAGGCAATCGGTCGAGGAAGAGGTCGTTACTATACACTATCAAAAGTGGCTTCTGAACCATTAAAAGGGGTTATGGCATACGAAAGACAAGCCATATTAGATGACGAAGCGATTAAGATAAGAATATTATCCATTTTAAAAGACCGCCCCCTTCGCAATAAAGAAATACGTACCATGACGGGATATGACCAAAAACAAGTTCAGCGTTTAATGAAATCCCTATACGATGAAGGCGTAAGAGTAACAGGAAGAGGACCTGGTGCTAAATACATTTTGGAAAAAGAATAAGGACAAATGAGGACATTAATAGGGACAAAATAAGGACATTACGAAAGGTTTATTCACTGTTAAAATAAATATTTCGCACTGAATAAGGACAGAATAAGGACAAAATGAGGACATTAACTATAATAATTCAAATATAAAATAAAATGATGGAAAAGGAGTTCGTATAACTCTATACCATCATTTTATTTAAATCTCTTTTTCATTATGCAGTATGGTTTTTTTGACCGCCGCTGATTTGTCTTTTAAGGGTAAAAATGTTTATTCCAGTAGCAATAAGCGATAACAAGCACATATAATAACCTAATGTAACACTATAAAGTAAATCTGATTTCGCTACAGCTCCTTTAACAGCAATAAGCAAATAGACGCAAATAACAACATTTCCCCAATTTGCCAAAGGACTTGATTTCTTCGTGAATCCACAATAGATGTTATATATTCCTGCAATTGGCAGCCCTAAAAATATAATTTTTAGCGGCACATAATGATTTGGATTCGACAGAAAGTTAGACGGTGAAAAGACCACACTTATATTTTCTGTAATAACCCATCCAGACAAAAAACTAAATAACGCTAAGAAACCAGCAATTATTTGTAATACATGTTTGTTATTCATTAACTTTCTCCCCACTTTTTTTTGTTTGGTAAAACAACATTGTTAATTCTCGTAACAGCTAATAATACCTTAATAAAAAATTAATTCAATTAGTTTTAAAATACCATAAGCAATAAACATAAATATTGTCTTTACAATTTTAATTGTTCCTTTAGGTTCAATAAATAAACCAATGATAGTAGCAATAATAAGCAACCCAATTATACCCGAAAATATTGACCCTTTGCTGTCGGATTCCTTTTCTCTTTGTATTTCCTCTTCATATTCTTCGTCTTCATCTTCATCCAGTAATCCTCTTCTATCCATTTCCCTTTCCACGGCGTATTTTCCAGTTCTTTCATATTCATTTTCTAACTGCCAATCACTATATTTTCTATAATCTTCAGCCACTACTACTCCCCATTTCTGATACTTCTTCTATTCCAAAATCTAATTTCATACCATCATGTACTTTGTAGAAAATTAAAAGATGACCTTTAAAAAGATGAACAAACAGCGAATATTCAACTTAATTTGACAACAAACATGATAATTCTACCATATTTACCACCAAAATTGTGACAAAAATAGTAATTTTATATCATGAATAATAGTTCAATTGTACTTTTTAAATAAAACAACTTATTTCATTTAATAAGCCTTCCATCCATTTGATATGGAAAGAAGGCTTGGGTAAATTCATTTTCACTTTTCACTCTGGCTCTTACCTCTCCCAAAGTAATGCTCAAGTGCTTTAAGAAAAGCTTCTTCAATTTTCATTGTTCCATAGGTTTCTTTACCCAACTTCAACGGAGAAGACGACTGACTCATGCTGCATCACCTCAATGACAATATATGCCTGTGTCATCGAGGGACGACCCTAGAAAATTTTCAACTATTAACAAAACCTTGATTTATCAATGTTTATCGAGGTTTGCAAACACTATGCATGGCATTAGAAATATGATTTCGAACCGTTTTCTCGCTTATGAATAATTCGCCAGCGATCTCTTTTGTAGTCTTGTCTTGTACCAACAGTTCGAATACTTCTCTTTCTCGTTTGGTGAGTAACGGCTTGTGAGTATATTCATTCTCCTTCAAGTATTGTGACCCTCCTTGCCTTCGCCAGTTATGCACCGGGGGTGGGTATATATTTAGTCACCATATCATATGTGAAATATGCATAGGTAGTGACTATAATTACTTGAGGAAGATGATTTTTTAAAAAGGATAAAAACACGTTAAAAAAATGAAAAAGCCCCTTCTGTCTAGGAGCTTTTCAATTTCGCATAAATAATATACCGGTCAGGCGCATTTCCAACATAACGAAACGGATAACAGGTGGTTAAGATTAACTCTTCCTCTTCGTTTTGCAGCGTGATAATGCTAGTATCATCTGCTTTGACGATTTTAGTGTGGGTAATTTCGTAAGTGTAATTCCCATATGGCATTTGCATATTTAATGAATCACCTATTTTAAGTTCTCCCAATCGCCTGAATACCGTGTCCCGATGCCCAGATAAAACGATTTGACCATGATCGCCAGGAAAAAAAGACCCTTTGTAATGGCCGACGCCTTTTTCCAGATCATCCGGATCCGTCCCTTCAATGATGGCAAGTTCTGCCTTAATTTTTGGAATATCCAGGATGCCTACAGCGTCACCGAAGTCCGGTGGTGTTTCCGAGAAAGTTTGGGCTTTCTCAGGATTAGAGGCATTCGCTTTTACCAGTTTCTTGGCTGTCTCAAGGGAAGCATTCGTTTGCATTTTGGTATCGATGATTTGCCAAATACCAATTCCAAGTACAATTAAACCTATTAAAATAATGAAAAGAGGAAATTTCGATTTCACCTTTTGGACCTACCTTTTACATATTGGCATTGTTACTAATAGTATAACAAACAATACATGTACAGCCTATCGTAAAGATACAAAAAACCTTCCTTTTCACGTATGAAAAAGAAGGATTTTGTTTTGTATTAGTCCTGATCGCTTCCGAAGAAGTTACGGAACGCTTGAATGGTCGTTTCACGGTTCAAGGCTGCGATGGAGGTAGTCAACGGAATCCCTTTCGGGCAGGATTGAACGCAGTTTTGCGAGTTACCGCAGTTGGCAAGGCCGCCTTCACCCATAATCGTTTCAAGGCGTTCCGCTTTATTCATCGCACCAGTTGGATGGGCATTGAACAAACGAACCTGCGATAATGGCTGTGGTCCGATAAAATTGGATTTGCTGTTGACGTTCGGGCATGCCTCAAGGCAGACGCCGCAAGTCATACATTTGGAAAGCTCATATGCCCACTGACGTTTTTTCTCAGGCATACGCGGCCCAGGCCCCAAGTCGTAGGTTCCGTCAATTGGAATCCAAGCTTTAACCTTCTTCAACGCATCAAACATACGGCTGCGGTCAACCTGCAGGTCGCGGACAACCGGGAATGTCCGCATTGGCGCCAAACGGATTGGCTGCTCTAATTGGTCGACAAGTGCCGAACAAGATTGGCGCGGCTTGCCATTAATCACCATCGAACACGCACCGCAAACCTCTTCAAGACAGTTCATATCCCAAGTGACTGGGCTTGTAGCTTGTCCTTTTGCATTGACTGGGTTTCTCTGAACCGTCATTAATGCCGAAATAACGTTCATACCCGGGCGATATGGAACTTCAAATTCCTCCTCATAAGGGGCAGAATTCTCGTTATCCTGACGTTGTATAATAAATTTCACTGTTTTTTCAGCCATAATTGTCTACTCCCCTTTCCCTTTAGTGTTTTGTTGTATAATCGCGCTTCCGCGGTTTGATCAAGGAAACATCGATATCTTCATAATGGAAGGCCGGAGCAGATTTAGCATCAACAAATTTAGCCATTGTTGTCTTCATGAATTCCTCATCATTACGTTCAGGGAATTCAGGTTTATAATGAGCACCGCGGCTTTCATTACGGTTGTATGCACCAAGCGTAATAACCCGTGCCAATTGAAGCATGTTTTGCAGCTGTCTTGTAAATGCCGCTCCTTGGTTGCTCCATTTGGATGTGTCATTGATGTTAATATTTTGATAGCGTTCCATAAGCTCTTGAATTTTATCATCTGTTTTTAAAAGCTTATCATTGAAACGCACAACGGTAACGTTATCTGTCATCCATTCGCCCAACTCTTTATGGAGAACATAGGCGTTTTCAGTACCATTTAAAGACATAATGTTATTCCACTTTTCTTCCTGTTCTTTAACATGGCGGTCAAAAACAGTAGAAGCAACGGCATCGGAACTTTTTTCAAGACCATTAATATAATTAACTGCATTCGGTCCTGCCACCATTCCGCCGTATACGGCAGAAAGAAGGGAGTTGGCTCCTAAACGGTTTGCACCGTGCTGAGAGTAATCGCATTCCCCGGCAGCAAATAGCCCCGGTATGTTTGTCATTTGTTCATAGTCAACCCATAGTCCGCCCATTGAATAGTGAACAGCAGGAAAAATCTTCATTGGAACTTTACGCGGGTCATCACCAACAAATTTTTCATAAATCTCAATAATTCCGCCAAGCTTTACATCCAATTCATGCGGATCCTTATGGGATAAATCAAGGAATACCATGTTTTCGCCGTTTACGCCAAGTTTTTGGTTAACGCAGACATCGAAAATTTCACGTGTTGCAATATCCCGTGGTACAAGGTTTCCGTATGCCGGGTATTTTTCTTCAAGGAAGTACCAAGGTTTGCCGTCTTTGTAGGTCCATACACGGCCGCCTTCACCACGTGCCGATTCACTCATCAGACGCAATTTGTCATCCCCAGGGATAGCGGTTGGGTGAATTTGAATCATCTCACCGTTTGCATAATAGGCACCCTGCTGATAGACGATGGAAGCAGCAGAACCAGTGTTAATGACCGAGTTCGTCGATTTTCCAAAAATAATCCCAGGTCCGCCGGTTGCCATGATAACTGCATCAGCAGCAAATGATTTGATTTCCATTGTTTTCAAGTCTTGAGCGACAATTCCGCGGCAGACGCCTTCATCATCTACAATAGCGCCAAGGAACTCCCAGCCCTCATATTTGGTAACAAGGCCTTCTACCTCATGTCGGCGTACTTGCTCGTCCAAAGCGTAAAGCAATTGCTGACCTGTTGTAGCGCCGGCAAACGCTGTACGGTGGTGCTGAGTGCCTCCGAAACGACGGAAGTCTAGTAGTCCTTCCGGCGTACGGTTAAACATAACACCCATCCGGTCAAATAGATTAATAATGCCCGGTGCCGCCTCACACATTGCTTTAACAGGAGGCTGGTTCGCCAAGAAATCTCCGCCATAAATCGTATCATCAAAGTGGATCCACGGGGAATCCCCTTCACCTTTTGTATTTACTGCTCCATTAATACCGCCCTGGGCACAAACAGAGTGAGAGCGCTTAACAGGAACCAGCGAAAACAATTCTACAGGTGTTCCGTGCTCCGCAACTTTAATTGTTGCCATCAAGCCGGCCAATCCGCCGCCAACGATGATCACCTTACCCTTACTCATTCTGACTCACTCCCTAATCCAAATCCTAGATTGGCCAAATTTTTTAAACAAATGCCAACAAAGTCTGTATTCCTACAATCGAAAGAAGAACAAAAACCGCCATTGTAAAATATGTAGAAATGGCTTGTGAACGCGGAGATTGCGTGATGCCCCAGCTAACCAAGAATGACCATAGTCCGTTTGCAAAATGGAAAATGGCCGAAAGTATTCCGACTACATAAAATGCAAACATTAATGGCGAAGATAAAATATCCTGCATCATTTGGAAGTTGACTTCTGCCCCAAATGCCGCAGCTACACGAGTTTCCCAAACATGCCAAGTAATAAATATAAGAGTAATAACGCCTGTAATACGCTGCACTAGGAACATCCAGTTTCTGAAATGTCCAAATCTGCTAACATTGTTTTTTGCTGTAAATGCGATATACAGCCCATAGATTGCATGAAAAAGCAATGGTAAATAGATTACTACTGTCTCTAGGACATAACGGAATGGAAGATTCCCCATAAAGTTTGCTGCCTTGTTGAAGGCATCCACACCATCTGTTGCGAAGTGGTTCACTGTAAGGTGCTGCAAAAGAAATAGCCCAATCGGAATGACCCCGAGCAGCGAATGCAATCTCCGATTAAAAAATTCGCGATTCCCCGCCATTGATTTACCCCCTTTAAGTTTTAAAAAAATGCTGTTAGGTTTCATAAATCCCCCAAAACCTACAACACTGTGACAATTATGTGACATGTCCATTTTACTCCCAACATCATAGAGCGTCAAGGAAACGGATACATAAATACGATAGAAAAAATAAAATTTTTTAAATATATTGATATTATAATAGAGTCGAAAACAAATCTCTCCGAACCGAGGTGCTTGTGGATTTTACTTTTTAATTGCCAACATTTTACTTAATGAAATTACCCCTCAATTGGCAATGATAATTATGACGATAAAAAATGGAAGGTATTTTACCATAGTAAAAAATTCCATTTTCAATGTAAACGCTTTCTCGGGTAAACCGGTACTGAAATTCGCCCCAAATTGTATATAATAGAATGATAGAAAGTGGGGAAACGTATGAAAAATAGTCCTGTTGCAGATCAAGATGCAATTACATTGGAACCAAGAAGCATCTCGATGTTTGGTTATGAACTAATTAGAGAAGTCCTGCTGCCCGAGATTCTAGGAAAAGATACACCTGAAATTTTATATTGGGCCGGTAAACGTCTTGCACGAAAATATCCGTTGGAAACCATGGAACTAATTATTGAATTCTTCACCAAGGCCTCTTGGGGAGAGCTGGCCATTAAAAATGAAACAAAAAATGTCCTGGAACTAGAGCTCGAAAGCCCGCTCATTGTCTCCCGAGTCAAAGCAAAAGCAGAACACTTCTTCCAGCTCGAAGCAGGCTTCCTTGCCCAGCAAATCGAACAACAGAAGGATGCCATTGCCGAAACCTTCGAGCACCCAATCAAAAAATCCAACAAAGTTCTCTTTACCGTCAAGTGGGACCGGAAAGACCAACCATAATTTGGAATTTGGTGTCAGGCACCACAAAAAGACAAAATCCCGAAAATGTCCTTGTACGGCGGACAACTACGTCCGCCGCACAAGGACATTTGTCCACAAGTGGTGCCTGACACCATTTTTGATTTTTATTGATTGCCTAGTTCGAATGCTTTGTGCAGTGCCTCGACTGCTGGGAGCATGTGTTTTTCTTCGACGACTGCTGAGACTTTGATTTCGGAGGTGCTTACCATTTTGATTGGGATGTTGTGGGACGCAAGGACCTCGAACATTTGCGCGGCTACTCCCGGATTGGAAATCATTCCGGATCCGACAATTGAAACCTTCGCAAGCTTGTTTTCGGCATCAAGCTGCTCATAACCCAGCAACTCCTTGTTTTCTTCGAGAACATTTAAGGTTTCGAGCCAATCATTGGTGTGAATCGAGAACGACAGATTGGCAGTTCCAGCTTCAGTTGTACTTTGAATAATAATATCCACGTTAATATGATTTCTTGCCAATGTCGTAAAAATTGTCGACAAGCTTGTTAACGAGTTGGTAAGTCCGAGCACTGTCACCCTTGTAATTTCATCTTCAAACGCGACTCCACGGACAACTAAATTTTGTTCCATCGATGCTTCCCCCTCAATTACTGTACCTTCTGTTTTTTCTATACTTGACCGAACCTCCAGGCGGACCTCATAGTTCTTGGCAAACTCCACCGCTCTAGGATGCAGCACGCCCGCGCCAAGATTGGCAAGCTCCAGCATTTCATCATAGGAAACGGATAGCAATTTACGCGCGTCCTTTATGTACCGTGGGTCGGTTGTATACACGCCGGTCACATCCGTATAGATATCACACTTATCTGCTTTTAATGCGGCTGCAAGTGCAACGGCTGTGGTATCTGACCCACCGCGCCCTAGCGTAGTAATTTCACCGTCTTCCGTTATTCCTTGGAACCCTGCAACGATGACAACCTTGCCTGCATCAAGCTGCTCCCTGATTGATTCCGTTTTGATGTTGGAAATTCTGGCATTGCCATGGATCGGTTCAGTTTCAATGCCTGCTTGCCAGCCAGTAAAAGAGACAGCCGGAAGCCCTTTCGCATTTAATGCCATCGACAGCAGCGCGATCGTCACCTGCTCGCCAGTCGAGAGCAGCATATCCATTTCCCGCTTATTTGGCTGCGGTGAAAGTTCCTTCGCCATACCTACAAGCTGATCAGTCGTTTTTCCCATAGCCGAGACGACTACAACAACCTGATTTCCCCTCACAGTTTCTTCACGTATACGCTCGGTAACATTTAAAATTCGTTCAATGCTGCCAACGGATGTTCCGCCAAATTTCTGTACAATTAAACCCATCTCTTCCCCTACTTTCAGTTTTCCTCTTAGCTATCTTTTGCTTTTACTCTTAAAAAACACAAAAAAGCAATGAGAGAGTCTCTCATTGCTTAACTAAACACAAAAAAATAGATTCCTGTGCAAACAATAAAAGATAGCTCTCCAAGACCGAAGTCCTGACAATCCTGCATTTATTCAATACAGAACCAGCAGAAAAAGCTATGAGCCTTTCTCTACTTCGGCGAACATCCCCTTTCAAAGCCCATCCTTGAAGCTCATTCTTCTCCGGACCTTTACTCTTGAAGCTCGCACCTCTACCTTCACTTTAACGCATAAAAGTGATAGATTATTAAATTTTCAACTTATTATAGCATAGCCTGTTTTTACTGACAATCACTGTGACTGTAGTTTTTTCATTAATTCTTCAGCGACGGGAAGCGGAAGTCCGGCTGCCCTGAATTCTTCCAAGGTCGCTTCCTTCATCTTTTTGACAGAGCCAAACTCCTTTAGCAGCTGTTTTTTTCGCTTTTCGCCGATTCCAGGGATATCATCCAGTATTGACTGAAATGCAGTTTTTCCTCGGGTTTGTCGATGGAAGGTGATCGCAAACCGGTGCACCTCGTCCTGAATTCGCTGCAGCAGGTAAAATTCCTGGCTGTTTCGCGCCAAAGGAACAATCTCCAGTGGATTCCCATACAAAAGCTGTGATGTCCGGTGCTTTTCATCCTTCACCAAGCCGGAAAGCGGGATGTCCAAGCCCAACTCATTTTCCAGGACATCGCGGACTGCCTCGACATGGCCTTTACCACCGTCGATAATAATCAAGTCAGGCAGCGGCAAATTCTCCTTTAACACCCGAGAGTATCTTCTTCTCGTCACTTCCCGCATCGATTCGTAATCATCCGGCCCTTTAACAGACTTAATCTTATATTTGCGATATTCCCGTTTATTCGGTTTCCCATCGATAAATACCACCAGCGCCGAAACAGGGTCGGTTCCTTGAATATTGGAGTTGTCAAATGCCTCAATCCGATGCGGCGTATAGATGCCAATCGCCTCGCCCAGGTTTTCGACAGCCTTGATGGTTCGCTCTTCATCTTTTTCAATTAGAGAGAACTTTTCCGTCAACGCAATTTTTGCATTTTTTATCGCCATTTTGACGAGGTCCTTTTTTTGCCCGCGTTGCGGCTGGAGAATCTTTACTTCCAGCAGCTGTTCCGCCATCTGCAAATCAACATCGTCTTGAATCAGTATTTCCTTCGGCTTAAAGTGATTGGACTGTTGATAAAATTGGCCAAGGAACGTCAGGATTTCTTCCTCCGGTTCATTGTAAACCGGGAACATCGAAACATCGCGTTCTATCAGCTTGCCTTGGCGGACAAAAAAGACTTGGACGCACATCCAGCCTTTATCGACCGCATAGCCAAATACATCGCGGTCAGTAAAATCAGTCATCGTGATTTTTTGCTTTTCCATAATTGTTTCAATATGGACGATTTTATCGCGATATTCTTTGGCCCGCTCAAAATCGAGTTCTTCGGCAGCCGCCGTCATTCTTTCCGATAATTCCTTTTTAATTTCTTTATAGCCGCCGTTTAAAAACCGGGAAATCTCATCGGTCATCTGTTTATACTGCTCTTCCTCCACCTGATTGACACATGGTGCCAGGCACTGGCCCAAATGGTAATACAGGCAGACCCTGTCAGGCAGGGTTGAACATTTGCGCAGCGGATAAATCCGATCGAGCAGTTTTTTAGTTTCATTTGCTGCTCCCACATTCGGATAAGGTCCAAAGTATTTTCCCTTGTCCTTTTTGACTTTCCTGGTAATAATCAGCTTGGGATGACGTTCTGCCGTCAGTTTAATAAACGGGTAGGTCTTATCATCCTTGAGCATGACGTTATATTTTGGATCATATTTTTTAATCAGGTTTAATTCCAAAAGCAGTGCTTCAATATTGGATGAAGTAACAATATACTCAAAGTCTTCGATTTCATTCACAAGCCTAAATGTTTTGCCGTCATGCGATCCGGTGAAGTAGGAACGGACGCGGTTTTTTAAGACTTTTGCTTTCCCGACATAAATAATGGTTCCCTGACGGTCTTTCATTAAGTAGCAGCCAGGCTGGTCGGGCAGTAGTGTCAGCTTCTGTTTGATTATTTCATTCATAAATGCCGGCTCCTCTCCGTCAAATGGTTATCTTTAAATTTTATAGCATTAATTCTCTTTATGGAAGTAGGAGTTTACAGGTAAAAAAAATAAACCCCAGCCCAATGCTGAGGTTTGTGTACACAACTTAAATGTGTTTTTGCAGAACGCTTGCCAATGCGTCTTTTGGCTGGAAGCCGACAACCTTGTCAACGACTTCGCCATTTTTAAATACCAACAAAGTCGGAATGCTCATGACGCCAAAGTTAGCGGCTGTTTGCGGATTTTCATCCACATCAAGCTTTGTAATTCTAATTTTTTCGCCCAATTCTGCGTCAAGCTCTTCCAATACAGGTGCAATCATTTTACAAGGTCCGCACCATGGTGCCCAGAAATCTACCAGAACAGTGCCTGAGCCTGTTTCAGCAGTGAAATTTTGATCGGTTAAGTGTGCAATAGCCATTTTATTGACCTCCTAAAAAATAACTTAAATACTAACGAAAGTATAACATTGTTAGCATTTACACGCTAATAATCTGTCTCGCAAATAATTTTCCCTTTTTACCCGTAACTATTCTATGCAAAAGCCATGATAAAAGCGAGCGGAACTGTTCCGCTCGCCCCTATATTATTGGCCAGCTACAGCGCCTAGGGGCTCGGGGTCATAAGCCAATCCGTCAAGAAGGTTAAAGAGCAACCTTCTCGCCGGCTCGTCTTATGCCTGTCGCCCCTGGTCAAGGCGCTTCCGCTTTTCTTATTATTGGTGAACTTTCAGCTTTTTAAACTCTTCCGTCAACATTGGCACCACTTCGAACAGGTCACCGACGATGCCGTAATCGGCCACCTTGAAGATGTTTGCTTCAGGGTCCTTGTTAATGGCCACGATGACTTTGGAATTGGACATGCCGGCAAGGTGCTGGATGGCACCGGAAATGCCGCAAGCGATATAGAGGTCAGGTGTTACAACCTTACCTGTTTGGCCAATTTGCAGCGAGTAATCGCAATATTCAGCGTCACAGGCACCGCGGGAAGCACCTACGGCACCTCCCAATACGTCCGCCAATTCTTTAAGTGGAGCAAAGCCTTTTTCACTCTTGACACCGCGTCCGCCGGAAACAACGACTTTCGCTTCACTTAAGTCAACGCCTTCGGTTGCTTTTCGTACCACTTCTTTAATGATGGCGCGAAGGTCTTTGATTTCTACGGAAAGGGAAGAGACTTCCCCAGTTCTGCTTTCATCTTTTTCAAGCGGTGCAATGTTATTTGGACGAACCGTTGCAAAAATTAACCCATCGGTCACGATTTTCTTCTCAAACGCTTTACCGGAGTAAATCGGACGTGTGAACACAACATTACCGCCAGCGACTTCTACTGCAGTTGCATCAGAAATCAAACCGGACCCAAGCTTGGCAGCAATTTTTGGAGACAGGTCTTTACCCAATGCAGTATGTCCGAATACCAGGCCTTCAGGCTGCTCTTGATCCACAACAGCCAACAAAGCTTGAGAATATCCATCAGACGTATATTGCTTTAATTTTTCTTCTTCAACAACCACTACGCGGTCGGCGCCATATTTCACCAGCTCCACACCTAGGCTGCTTACTGCATCACCAATTAAAACACCGACAACTTCTCCGCCTTCTGCTACTGTTTTTGCTGCAGCAACTGCTTCGAAAGATACATTACGTAAGGATCCGTCACGAACTTCTCCGAGTACCAATACTTTTCTTGACATATGTGTATACCTCCTGGAAACAATTATTATGAAAACCGATTAAATGACTTTAGCTTCAGTGTGCAGCAGGTGAACAAGCTCCTTCACTTGGTCAGCCAAATCGCCTGATAGGACCTTCCCCGCTTCTTTTTTAGCCGGCAGATAGATTTCAATCGTTTTTGTTTTTGCTTCAACATCATCTTCTTCAAGATCAAGATCATCCAGTTCCAGTTCCTCAAGCGGCTTCTTCTTCGCCTTCATAATACCCGGTAAAGAAGGATAGCGCGGCTCGTTTAATCCTTGTTGTGCTGTCACTAATAATGGCAAGCTTGTTTCGATTACTTCGGAATCACCCTCTACGTCACGTGTAACCATTACGCTGGTGCCATTAATTTCAAGCTTAGTAATCGTCGTTACATAAGGAATATCCAGCAGCTCGGCAACACGAGGTCCAACCTGGCCGGAAGCATTATCGATGGCAACATTTCCACCTAAAATAAGGTCCACTTCTTTATCCTTTAAGTATTCAGCAAGGATTTTAGCTGTTGTAAATTGGTCGCCGTTCTCCACATCATCTTCGGTATTGATTAGAACAGCTTTATCAGCGCCCATTGCAAGTGCAGTACGAAGCTGCTTTTCAGTGTCTTCATTGCCGACAGAAATGACAGTCACTTCACCGCCATTGGCATCGCGGACTTGGATCGCTTCTTCAATCGCATACTCGTCATAAGGATTGATGATGAATTCGGCGCCATCCTCATTGATTTTGCCGCCGGAAAGACTGATTTTTTCTTCCGTATCAAAGGTTCTTTTCATTAACACATAAATGTTCATGGTCAGGGTTCCCTCCTAGATATTCAAACATTTTTTCAGTTTGAAAAATTAAGAATATTTTTCTTAAAAAAATATATAAGCTTCAACGGCCCCGAGCGGATGCTCAGCACGGTGCCATGTGAAGTTTATTCACCTTTAAAATTTGGCACCCTTTTCTCAATAAAGGCTTGGATGCCCTCTTTTGCATCATTTGAGCCAAACACCTGGCCGAACAGTTCGGCTTCCCGTTTGGTTCCTTCGTAAAACTCTTTCGTTTTTGCATAGTTTACTAGTTCGATAGCCGCTTTTATGGCGACAGGACTCTTCTTGGCAATTTTGTTTGCAAGCTTTAAGGCCTGCTCCAAAACCTCTGCTTCCGGATATGCGTGGTTCGCAAGACCATATTGAACCGCTTCCAATCCTGTGATTGGTTCGGAAGTAAACATCATTTCCGCCGCTCTTGCCACACCAACATATCTTGGCAGACGCTGGGTTCCGGCAAATCCCGGAATTAACCCGAGCTGCAATTCAGGTAAACCAAGTTTGGCGGTTTCGCTTACAAGGCGAATATGGCAGGCCATTGCCAGCTCCAAGCCGCCGCCAAGGGCCGCACCGTGAATCGCGGCAATGATCGGTTTAGGGAATTTCTCCATCCTGTCGAATAAATCTTGTCCAAACGAACCCAGCTTTGAAAAATCATCAGAAGAGCCAACTGTAGTAAATTCCTTAATATCGGCACCTGCCGAGAAAAAGCGGCCCTCCCCATGAATGACAACAACCCTTAGCTCCCGGTTAGGCTCCACTTCATCCAGGACGGCAGATAACTCCCGTAACAGACCGTTTGAAAGAGCATTTGCCGGGGGACGCTCCAGCGTGATCACTGCGACGCTTCCCTCACTTGACCATTTTAAATAATCCAATCCATTCCCTCCTTATCCTTTATCGCTGACAGCTTCCCAGCCCGTTTAACAAAAGACTGTGGACTTTGGGTGCCATTGCGACCAAATTAAACTTTTGTTCGCTCATGACCCATGATGTGAGAATTTCATCGATTGTCCCAAAAATCATTTGTCTTGTTAAGCGAACATCAAGATCACTTGAAAACTCCCCATTTTCCATGCCTTCCATAAGGATCTTGTCGATAAGCTGCAAATATCCTTTAAGGACAGCGTTTATTTTCAAGCGCAGCTCCTTGTTCGACTGGCGCAATTCCAGCTGAGTTACAACCGCCATGTGAATATCCTCTGACAGGAGTTGGAAGTGAGTTTCAATCATCATTAATAACTTCTCCGCCGCCGTCCGTTTTCCTGCTGTTTTTACCTCTATATTTTCAACAAATTGTCCCATTTTTTCTTCAAAGAGAGAGATTAGGATGTCTTCTTTGTTTTTAAAATAAAGATAAATGGTGCCATCGGCCACTCCAGCCTGCTTGGCAATTTTTGAAACCTGGGCCTGGTGGTAACCGTTTTCGGCGATTACAACCACTGCTGCATCAATAATTTGCATGTATTTTGGTCTCAATTTTTTCACTGCAATCCCGCCTTTGAAGAAAAAAATCAATCTCATAAATAAAAAGAAAAATATGAATGAATCATCATTCATATTTTTATATTAATTATTATACGTATTTCTGTCAAGAAATACTTCTTCCTATCATTTTCACAATTTTAATGAGACAACCCTTTTTTATCAAAAAAAATAAGGGCCAAGTCTTCTTAGCTGCTAAGCATGTTTTTTACTCTCATTCTCTAGTTTTTGCAGTTCCTCCTCTACCAGCATCCGTCTTAATATTTTGCCGACGGCCGTTTTGGGCAGTTCACTTCTGAATTCGTATTGTCTTGGTACCTTATAGGCTGCCAGATATTTTCTGGCAAATTTGTTCATTTCGTCAGCGGTAACAGCCGAACCATCCTTTAACACAATGTAGGCTTTAACGGTTTCGCCGCGGTATGGGTCAGGAATTCCGGCAGCGACTGCTTCGACTACATCCGGATGTTCATATAATACTTCTTCTATCTCTCTCGGATAAATATTATACCCCCCCGCGATAATCATATCCTTTTTGCGATCAACCACGTAGAAATATCCATTTTCATCCATATAACCCAAATCACCCGTATAAAGCCAGCCATCTTTCAATACCTCTTTCGTTGCTTCCGGACGGTTCCAATAGCCCTTCATGACTTGCGGGCCTTTAATGATGATTTCGCCAATTTCCTTTAACGGCATTTCTTCTCCCGTTTCTGGTGAAACGACCTTGGCATTCGTATCTGGGTATGGCACCCCAATACTGCCCTTCACACGTTCTCCCCACAAGAAATTAGAATGGGTGACCGGAGATGCTTCTGACAACCCATAGCCTTCAACCAGCTTTCCACCCGTGATAGACTCAAACTTCTCCTGTACCTCTTGTGGCAGCGCTGCAGAACCGCTGATACAAGCATTGATCGATGATAAATCATATTTTTTCAAATCAGGATGGTTCAACAGGCCGATAAAAATCGTCGGCGCTCCCGGGAATAAGGTCGGACGCTGTTTTTCAATCGTCTTTAATGTATCGAGCGCATCAAATTTTGGCATTAACACTAATTTTGCTGCTATCATAATCGACAAGATCATCACGGTTGTCAGGCCATACACATGGAAAAAAGGCAGGATCCCCAAGACAACTTCCTCACCAGGTTTGCATTTATAAAGCCAAGCACCGTTAGCCGTGGTGTTGGCAATGATATTTCTATGAGTCAGCATAACCCCCTTCGGTAGTCCTGTTGTCCCGCCTGTATACTGCAGCAAACAGATGTCTTCCTCAAGGTTGTAATCACGCTGTATTAATTTTTTCTGCTTCCACTTCAAGATCTCTGTAAGTAAATGTGTATGGCCTTCATGTTTTACTTTAACGACAATTCCATATTGCTTTTTCTGAATATAAGGATAAACGAGGTTTTTCGGAAATGGCAAGAAGTCTTTTATGCAGGTAACGATGATGTGAGTTAAATCGGTTTGCGGCATGACTTTGGAAACACGCGGATAAAGTATGTCTAGGGTGATAATGGCGATTGCGCCTGAATCCTTCATTTGATGTTCAAGCTCACGTTCGGTATATAATGGATTGGTTTCAACTACAACCCCTCCTGCCAGCAATATGCCAAAAAAAGCGATTACATTTTGCGGGCTGTTCGGCAGCAGGATGGCGACACGGTCACCTTTTTTAATTCCAAGGGTTCCCTGAAGGTACCCTGCAAAGCTTAATGCATCTTCATAAAGTTGTTTGAAGGTCATTTCTTTCCCCATGAAATGAAGAGCAATTTTTTCAGGATAATTCTTGGCTGTTATTTCAAGATACTTTTGCACTGGTTCTAAGGAGTAGTCGAGTGTTGCAGGTATTTCTTCAGGATAATGTTTCAACCACAATTTTGACTCTGACATAATTTACCCCCTTTTATTGCAACTTTTTTAAAAATTTCCAACATTCACCACAATTATAATACAGAAATTGACAATTAACAATAAAGGCTCCTAATTTTTGTATGATTTAGTACCTACTGTCTATAGATAAAAAAATTTGTGTAGTATATCTAGTTTATTAACAGTGTTTATATTAAATGCCTGTACCATTTCATTATTTCAATCAAACGATTGGGACAAGTTTTTGAGTAAAAAAAATCACCGCCGAGTATAATCGACGGTGTTTTCCAATATTTATGCGAAGAATACCATATAAATGATGCCGACCAGTAAAAACAGGCCGCACAATCCAAAAAGTACTTTTGCCAATGTTTCCACTAACGTTCTCCCCTTATGAAATTCCTGCCCCAATCACATACGATAACCCGATGGAGATGATCATCGAAATCAGACCGACCGCCCGATTATCATTTTGGATTTCTTCATCAATTTTAAACTTTGGCGTCAAAAATTCAAAGATAAAATATCCGGCCAACAGCAGCACGAAGCCATAAACTCCCCAGCCAATCATGGATAGGAGGGTGTCATGGTCTTCAATTGAATAGCGGAATATATTGGCCACCCCAAAAATCTTGCCGCCGGTGGCCATCGCGACCGCCACATTACCCTTCTTTATTTCTTCCCAATTTTTATATTTTGTCACAATCTCAAACACGGCTAGAAAGACGATCAAACATAAGATTACGACACTATAATCGGCAGCAATTTGAATATACTCATTTTCCCAAAACTGATCCATGCCTACTCTCCCCATAAAGCGAATTTACTTGCCTAGTCTCCGTCCCATCGGCTCGTAATTCAGCAAGTTATCATTTAAACTCCACAACGGTAACCCCTGAACCGCCTTCCCCAGCTTCTCCAAAGCGGATTTTCTTGACAGATCGGTGGTTTTTTAAATATTCCTGAACTCCTTGACGCAGTGCACCTGTCCCTTTACCATGGATAATCGAAACACGCGCGTAGTTGGCAAGCAGGGCATCATCAATATATTTCTCCACCTTTAACAGTGCATCCTCGTACCGCTCCCCGCGCAGGTCAAGCTCCAGTTTCACATTGCTGTCCCTGCCTTTTACAATCGTAAGCGGATTTGTTGCTACCTGTTTTGGCGAATCGATATATTCTAAATCCTTTTCCTTTACCTTCATCTTTAATATCCCGATCTGAACCTGCCATTCATTGTTCGACACTTGCTCCAGCAAGATCCCATTAGAGTTAAAGGTGAGTACCTTCACCTCATCCCCCGGAGTATATTGATGCTTTTTAGATTTTTTCTGAAGTGGCTGAGCGGATTTTTTCACTTCAGGTGTAGCTGACTCAAGGCGCCGTTTGGCTTCAATCAACTCATGCTCCTTGATGTCGGCATGCTTTTCGGTCCGCATCTTGCGAAGGTCGCGAATCACGCCTTCCGCTTCTTTCTTGGCCTCTTCGACGATTTCCTCTGCCTTTTCCGCAGCCTTTTCAAGCATGGAATCCTTTTTCTCGTAAAAATCGACCATTTGCTTCTGTAAATCTTTATGCAGCTTTTCGGCCTGCTTCAAAAAATCACGGGCTTCCTGCTGCTCGAGTTCTGCCTGTCGCTTACTTTCTTCAAGCGAGGCAATCATTTTGTCAATTTGATTCGTGTCCTCGCTGACATGAGAGCGGGCTGCCTGAATCACCCGTTCATTCAATCCCAGCCTTTTAGAGATTTCGAAGGCATTGCTCCGTCCCGGAACTCCCAGCAACAATTTATAGGTTGGGCTAAGTGTTTCGACATCAAATTCGACACTGGCATTGAGCACGCCCTCTCGGTTATAGCCATATGCCTTTAATTCCGGATAGTGAGTTGTTGCCACCACCCTTGCTCCTCGCCTATAAACTTCATCCAATATCGAGATCGCCAGGGCTGCCCCTTCCTGCGGGTCGGTACCGGCACCCAGTTCATCAAATAATACCAGGCTATTAAAATCAACCCGCTCTAAGATATCGACAATGTTAACCATGTGGGAAGAGAAGGTACTGAGACTCTGCTCAATCGATTGTTCATCGCCTATATCGGCGTAAACCGCATCAAATACCGCCAGTTCTGACCCGTCCTGAGCCGGGACCTGAAGTCCGGCCTGGGCCATCAACGTACATAAACCGAGCGTTTTCAATGTGACCGTCTTCCCTCCGGTGTTTGGTCCGGTGATAACAATAGTCGTGTAATCCTTACCGAGCATAATATCATTGGCTACGACTACATCCATCGGGATTAACGGATGCCTTGCCTTATAAAGCGCAATTCTTCCTTCGTTGTTCATTGCAGGCATTGTTGCTTTTATTTTTTTTCCATAACGTGCTTTAGCAAAAATAAAATCCAAATTTGCCATAACCTCAACGATTACTTGCAGTTCATTTGCGTGTTGGGCAGCATCCGCCGATAACTCGGCCAAGATCCGGTCAATTTCCAGCTGTTCTTTCACGCGGATATCCTGAAGCTGGTTATTCAGCTGCACAATCACCTGTGGCTCGATGAATAATGTTTGGCCGGAAGCACTTTGGTCATGAATAATCCCGCCATAGTGGCCGCGATATTCCTGCTTGACGGGAATGACAAAGCGGTCATTGCGAATTGTAATAATCGCATCTGACAGCATTTTCTGGGCGCTGGATGAGCGAATCATACTTTCTAGCTTCTCCCGGACCCGCGCCTCATTTGAACGAAGCTGGTGTCTTAATGAGCGAAGGAGATCGCTTGCTCCGTCCAATACTTCACCATTTTCATCAATCGCCATTTTAATGGTCTGCTCTAGGTTCGTAAGCGGAATGATTTGACCGACCTGTTCTTGTAAGATCGGAATCTCGGTCCGTTCTTCGGCAATCTCTTCAATAAACCGTTTGATTTGGCGGCTGGCATGAATCGTGCTGGCAATCTGCACTAGTTCATGCGGGCTTAAAACACCGCCGATTACCGAGCGTTTGACATGTGCGCGAATGTCATGGATTCCCGATAACGGGACATGCCCTTTAATACGCAATACCGTTGCTGCCTCGTCCGTTTCTGCCTGGAGCTTGACCACTTCCTCAAAGTCAGGCGACGGAACCATATTTTTTATTTTATCCTTACCAAGCGAGGATGCCGCATGGTCCAGCAGCTGCTCCCTGACCTTGGTAAATTCCAATACTTTTAAAACCCGTTCATGCATGAGGGCGAGCCTCCTTTTATCGATTATGCAAAAAATTAAGCAGTTCCTGTTTATCAAGTGCGTTTAACACAGTTGATTTTTTAATCCAGCCCTTTTTGGCAGCTGAAACGCCAATTTCCATATGCTTTAATGTTTCTATGCGATGTGCATCGGTGTTAATCATGATTTTCACGCCGGCTTCCTGCGCCTTTCTCAAGTGCTCAGCCGCCAAATCCAGCCGGTTCGGATTGGCGTTTAATTCCAAGGCGGTGTTTGTTTCTTTGGCCAACTCAATCAACAAATCCATATCTACCGGATACCCGTCCCGGCGGCCAATTTTTCGGCCGGTTGGATGGGCGATCAAATCGACATGGGGATTCATTAATGCGGTTTTAAGACGCTCCATGATTTTATCGACCGGCTGGGTAAAGGCGGAATGGATTGAGGCGATGACAAAATCCATCTCGGCCAGCAGGTCATCCTCAAAGTCCAGGCTGCCATCCGGCAAAATATCCATTTCGATACCTGATAGTATTAAAAAATCATCATATTTTTCATTTAACTTTCTGATTTCTTCCTTTTGTTTTAACAGCCGTTCACGGGTCAGTCCATTGGCTACTTTTAAATATTGCGAATGGTCGGTAATCGCCATATATTGATATCCTCTAGCGCGGCAGGCTTCCGCCATTTCTTCGAGAGAGTGGGCACCGTCGCTCCAGGTGGTATGCATATGGAGGTCGCTTTTGATGTCTTCGAGCTCAATCAATCCTTCTGATGCAGAGAACATGTCGACTTCCCTGCCGTCCTCCCTGACCTCCGGGGGAATGAACGGAAGGTCAAAATGCTTGAAAAATTCTTCCTCTGATTCGAACGTACGGATTTCGCCCGTTTCTGTATTTTCGACGCCGTACTCACTAATTTTTTCGCCGCGTTCCTTGGCCAACTGCCTCATCCGGACATTATGGTCCTTTGAGCCGGTAAAATGATGGAGAGTGTTAATAAACTCCTCCGGCTTGACCAATCGGAAATCAACGGATATATCAAAATCTAAATCCAGTGTAACCGACACCTTTGTATCGCCGGCGCCAATTACCTCTTTTATAGTAGATATTTTTAAAAGCTGCTCACGAACCGTTTGCGGCTCAGTGGTGGCGATAATAAAATCGAGGTCTTTGATCGTTTCTCTCATTCTTCTAAGACTGCCGGCCCGCGAAAAGCGCCGCACTCCCGGCATGACTGAAAGCATCGCTTCGATTTGCTCCGCAATTGGCAGCATATAGGCAAGCGGAAGCCGCTCTGGCCTCGTTCCGACATTGGCAATGGCGGCGAGAATTTTTTCCTCGGTTTTTTTACCAAAACCGGCGAGAGTTTGGACCTTGCCTTCCTCACATGCTTCTTTCAAACTGCCGGCATCGGTAATCCCTAACTCCTTATAAAGCTTGGCGATTTTTTTGCCGCCAAGACCCGGAATTTGCAGCAGCGGGATTAACCCTGAAGGCACTTCCTGCTTCAGTTCGTTCAGTACCGAAGAGCTGCCTTCCTTTATGTATTCTACCATTACGGCCGCCGTACCTTTGCCAATTCCGGAAAGCGTGGTGAAGTCTTCAATTTCTGGCAGTGTCCGTTCGTCCATCTCAAGCGCTGTAGCGGCCTTGCGGAATGCCGAAACCTTAAACGGGTTCTCACCCTTTAATTCCATATAAATCGCAATGGTTTCCAATAAACGGATTACTTCTTTTTTATTCACTTCCATATCAATCTACCCGCCCCTTCGGTTAGCATTTTTATTTTACCCGAGTTTTGACATTAATAGAAAAACTTCTCTGCCCGAGAGAAGTTTACGCAGGATTATTGAATCCACCAGTCATTAATTTGCTGCGAAAGGATGGGGGTATATTTCACCATGGTCTCGGCCATAAAGGATTCATCCAGTGCAGTTTGAAAAAGTTCTATTGGAATTAAGGCGGCGATGTATATTACAATAAAAATAATAAAATAAACTTCCAGGAAGCCTAAAAGTCCGCCTGCCCAAAAATTCAGCTGTTTTAGAACCGGCAAATGTGCAATGAAGTCAAACATCGACCCGATAATTTGCAGCAGCACTTTAACCGCAAAAAAGATAATGACAAACGAAATTGCCCGGTAAAATGCCATTTCCGTGTTGCTTGAATCTGTTAGAATCTTTAATATGGTGCCTTCTCCAAAGTTGGGGTAGGGAATCCACAGCATCAGCCTGGGCACGAAATCTTCATAGTACATATATGCCACAATATATGCAATAATAAAACCTATTAAATGAACCAGCTGCAGGATGAACCCTCTTTTAAGGCCTACAAAAAATCCGATAATCAGAAATAATAAAATTGCCAAATCCAACATAATCACTTAGTCCTTTTCTTTTTGTAATTCTATCATTAGTCGTTCTAGTTCTTCTTTCATTTTAAGATAATCATTAACTGCGTTAACCGCAGTTAAAACCGCGAGTTTATTTACATCCAGCCCAGGATTCTTGGAATTGATTTCTCGCATTTTATCGTTGACCAGCGCCGCTACATGGCGGATATGACTGGGACTTTCAGTACCTAAAATAACATATGGTTGACCGTAAATATCAACGGTTAGTCTATTTTTCTGTGTATTTGACAACGTAAATGCCCCTTTCAAAGAATCCTACACTATATCATAACACGAAAATATTGAAGTCGAAAAGTTATAACAATGATTATATTTAATAGAAATGTGGTGCTTTGTTGTGGGAAATGTCGTTTTGGTTTTGGAAATGAACAAGATTTTAGGTATGCAGGAATATTACAAAAGATTTTTAGTCGATAAAACTCCAACGGGCGGGGTGTTTGCGGCAAAAACCCCGGGTTGCATGATCACCGCCTATAAGTCCGGCAAGGTATTGTTTCAAGGGAGTGATTGTGAGAAAGAAGCAGGGAAATGGAGTTCCCCCAATGGCACTTCTGCGGCAATTCCGGGCGGCAAAAAGTCATCCAGTTTGGCCAAAGTCAAAACGGCGGCGGGCAGCGGGCTTCCGGCCGGGTTTAGTGACTGGTCGGTGATCGGCTCGGATGAAGTCGGTACCGGAGACTTTTTCGGCCCGATTACTGTTGTCGCCGCCTATGTCAGAAAAACGGATATTCCTTGGCTTAAGGAAATTGGCGTAAAAGATTCAAAGGATTTAAATGATGAAAAAATTGTGGAAATCGCCAAAGCAATCAAAAATGTTGTACCCTTCAGCCTGATGACCTTGAAAAACGAAAAATATAATCAGGTACAAGGGGCGGGAATGTCACAGGGGAAAATGAAAGCATTTCTTCATAACCAGGCTATCTTGAAGGTGCTGGAGAAGATTGCCCCGGAAAAGCCGGATGGTATTTTAATTGACCAATTTGTTCAGGAAAGTACGTATTTTCAACACTTGCGCGGGCAAAAGGCCGTCGCCCGGGAAAATGTTTATTTTAGCACCAAGGCCGAGGGGATCCACTTAGCCGTAGCCGCCGCCAGTATTCTTGCTCGTTATGCCTTTATTCAATATATTGATCAGATGAGCGAAGCTGCCGGTTTTAGAATCCCTAAGGGTGCCGGGTCCCAAGTTGATGAGGCCGCAGCCAAGCTGATTATGAAAAAAGGCAGGGATGCGCTGCCAGCGTTTGTTAAACTCCACTTTGCGAACACCGAAAAAGCGGAGAAGTTGGTATATAAAAAAAGAAACTAAGAGGTGAAATGGGATGAGGAGACTGACCGATGAAGAAATTTCGAACGAAGTTGCAGGCTTGAGCGGCTGGAAATTGGACGAAAAATTTATTATGAAGAAATATCGATTCAAAGAATTTTTAACAGGGGTCGCGTTTGTAAACTCTATAGCAAATCTGTCTGAAGTGAAAAACCATCACCCGTTCATTTCCATTGATTATAAAATGGTCACTTTGAAACTTACCTCCTGGCATGCCGGAGGAATAACCGATTTGGACATCGCCTTAGCGAAACAATATGATGCCCTTTACGAAAAGCATAACTAACAACAAAGGAATATCCCTATCAAGCGGGGATACTCCTTCTGTCTTTAGCCTCTTAAAACCGCTCCTGCCTGCTCCTCTAACGCAGCCAGAACACGATTGTGAACCTTCGTTACCTCTTCATCCGTCAATGTCCGCTCCGGATCCATATACTTCAGCGAAAACGCAAGCGACTTCTTGCCTGCCTCCATCTTATCACCCTCATATAGGTCAAAGACAGTCGCTTCCTTCAACAGCGGCGCACCTGTATTTGTAATAATTTCCCACAAGGTGCCTGACACCGTTTCTCTGTTAACCACAAGGGCAATGTCTCTTGTGATTGACGGGTAGCGCGGAATGGCTTGATATTTCAACGCCTCTGTTTCGGCACCAAGAACTGCTTTTAGCGATAGCTCGAATACGTAAGTATCCTTTAGATCAAGTCCCTTTTGGACGCTTGGATGAAGCTGGCCGGCAAAGCCGATTTTTTCGCCGTCGAGCAGGATTTCTGCCGTACGCCCCGGATGCATGCCGTCAACCTGCGCCTGAACGTAAGTCACGCGCTCAGTCAAGCCAAGCTTAGCAAACATGCCTTCTAGAATCCCTTTTAACACAAAGAAGTCAACCGGCTTCTTCTCCCCTTGCCAGGAATGAGAGTGCCAAAGACCGGTGATTGCGGCGGCCAGATGTTCTCTTTCTTCTGGAAGGGCATCCTTGCCATTTGCTAAAAAGATATTTCCTGTTTCGTAAACAGCCAAACTGTCATTTTGTCGGGCATTGTTGTACTTAAGAACCTCCAACAGCTGCGGTAGAATGCTTAAACGCAAGATGCTGCGGTCTTCACTCATCGGCATCGCCAAGTGGATTGTATCACGTTTTTCTAAAGCAAATTGCGCAGCCTTCTCCTCGCTTGTTAAGGAATAAGTCACCGCTTGGTACAGACCGGCACCCTCAAGATATGCCCGAACCACGCGGCGTTTCTTTTGGTACTCTGATAATTTACCCGGAGTTGACGAGCCGATTGGCAATGTTTTTGGAATGTTATCATAGCCATAAAGCCGCGCCACTTCCTCAATCAAATCTTCTTCAATCTTAATATCGCCGCGGCGTGTCGGTGCTGTAACAGTAATCGTATCGTCCTCAACTGACGTTTCAAATTGCAGGCGGGCAAAAATTTCTTCAACGTCTTTCATCGTTAAATCAGTGCCAAGCACGCGGTTAATTTTTTCAAGCGTGACGGAAACGACTGCCGGTTCAACTGTTAATGTATCCGCAACAGCTTCGCCTTCCAATACTTCTCCGCCGGCATACTTTGCCATTAAGTAAGCAGCACGCTCGCCGGCAGCGCGAACGCGGTTCGGGTCAACGCCTTTTTCAAACCGGGCGCTCGCCTCACTGCGAAGACCATGGTCTTTGGATGCCTTTCTTACAATTGCCCCGTTAAAATAGGCAGCCTCCAGTAACACCGTTGTTGTATCGGATGTCACCTCGGAATTTGCTCCTCCCATTACTCCAGCAAGAGCCACGGGCTCGGTTCCGTTCGTGATCACTAAATGGTCGGATGATAGCGTACGTTCCACGTCATCAAGGGTCACGAATTTCTCGCCATCGTTGGCACGACGGACTAAGATCTCCTTCGAACCTAAACGATCATAATCAAATGCGTGAAGCGGCTGGCCATATTCCAACAGAATATAGTTGGTAATATCGACAACGTTATTGTGCGGACGAATTCCCGCTGACATTAATCTGGTTTGCATCCATAGCGGTGACGGGCCGATTTTAACATTTTTAATCATCTTGGCAACATATAACGGACTATCTTCTTTTGCATCAACATTGATTTCCACATAATCCGCCGCTTTTTCAGAAATCGGCTCGAGGGCTGTGTCTGGAAGTTTTACTTCTCTGCCAAGAATGGCCGCAACCTCATAAGCTACTCCTAGCATGCTTAGGCAGTCAGCACGGTTCGGCGTTAGCCCAAGCTCGAGCACCTCATCGTCTCTGTTTAATAGTTCTAATGCGTCCGTTCCAACCTCGGCATCTGCCGGAAAAACAAAGATCCCTTCCGCGTATTCCTTGGGAACAATTTTTCCTTCCATGCCAAGCTCTTGCAGTGAGCAAATCATCCCGTTGGATTCTTCACCGCGAAGCTTTGCCTTTTTTATTTTAAAATTGCCCGGAAGTACGGCACCAACTTTTGCGACAGCAACCTTTTGGCCTTGCGCGACGTTCGGCGCACCGCAAATAATTTGCACCGGCTCACCCTCGCCAATATCAACCTGGCATCTACTTAATTTATCGGCATTTGGATGCTGTTCACGCACAACGACGTGACCAACCACAACACCTTTGATCCCCTCATTCAGAACTTCAACGCCTTCTACTTCGATTCCGCTTTTTGTGATTTTTTCGGCCAGTTCTGCCGCTGATACTCCGGTCAAATCGACATATTCCTGAAGCCATTTATATGATACAAACATTTAACGTCAACCTCCTATTCTTCCACCGCGAACTGTTTTAAGAAACGAACATCATTTGTATAGAAATGGCGGATATCGTCAACGCCATATTTCAGCATCGCAATCCGCTCAGGTCCCATACCGAACGCAAAACCGGTATATTTCTTAGAGTCATAGCCGGCCATTTCAAGCACGTTTGGATGAACGATTCCTGCACCTAGAATTTCAATCCAGCCGGTATGCTTACAGACGTTACAGCCGTGACCGCCGCACATCTTACAAGAGATATCCATCTCAACAGATGGCTCTGTGAATGGGAAAAAGCTTGGACGCAGCCGGATTTCCCGGTCCTGGCCGAACATTTTCTTCGCGAACACCTCTAACGTCCCTTTCAGGTCACTCATGCGAATGTTCTCGCCGACAACTAGACCTTCAATCTGCATGAACTGGTGTGAATGGGTTGCGTCATCGTTGTCACGTCGATACACTTTACCAGGGCAAATAATCTTGATTGGCCCTTTGCCTTGATGCTTTTCCATCGTCCGCGCCTGTACCGGAGATGTATGGGTACGCAGCAAAATTTCCTCCGTGATGTAGAAGGAGTCCTGCATGTCGCGGGCCGGATGGCCTTTCGGCAGGTTCAGCGCTTCAAAGTTGTAATAATCCTGTTCCACTTCGGGACCTTCGGCGATTTCATAGCCCATCCCGATAAACAAGTCTTCAATTTCCTCGATGATTTTCGTTAATGGGTGCTGATTGCCAACTTTTGTTGGACGTCCCGGCAGTGTCACATCAATGCTTTCGGAGGCCAATTTTTCCAAAACGGCGGCTTCCTCAAGCTCATTTTGCTTCGCCTCGATTTTGGCGGCAATCGCTTCCCGCACCTCGTTTGCAAGGGCGCCCATCACCGGACGCTCCTCGGCAGAAAGCTTGCCCATCCCGCGGAGTACCTCGGTAATCGGGCCTTTTTTGCCCAAATAAGCAACGCGGATGTCATTTAATTCTTTTAAGCTTGCAGACTGTTCCACTTTTTGAATCGCTTCTTGCTGCAATTCCCTTAAACGTTCTTGCATAATGAATTCCTCCTTAATTTATTATGTAAAAAAATAAAAAACCCCGCCCCCAAAAAGGGACGAGGTATATTCGCGGTACCACCCTTGTAAACATCGTATGTATAATACTAATGTTCGCTTCATTCGGGTAACGGCTTATGCCGGGGCATCTTTACACTTTGTTTAAAATGGTCCCGATGCCAACTCGGGAGGTGAACTTCTCCTGCCCCGCCCATAAAAGTGCTTTCAGTCGCGGCACTTTCTCCCTAAATGGTCGACAGACTGGATACTTTTCTCCGTCATCGTCTTTGAATTATTAACATTGTTGACTATTATATAATAAAATTTTCGGGGTTTCAAATTTTATTTTTCAAAAAATAGAGCAGAATCCCTGTTGCCACAGCGACGTTTAATGATTCGCTTTTGCCGTAAATCGGAATATAAAGGTTGGCGGTGGTTTCGGCGAGCAAGTCTTTGCTAATACCGCTTCCCTCGTTCCCGACCATCAAGGCAAATGAATTTTCGGTGGAAATACCAGTATATGCAGTTGCCCCTTCAAGTGCTGTACCGTAAACGGGAATATTTTTTCCCTTCAGTTTTGCGGTCCATTCATGAAGGTCACCCCGAATGATTGGCAGGTGAAAATGGCTTCCCTGGGCGGACCGAAGCACCTTGCCATTGTAGATATCAACGGAGCCTCGGCCAACTACAACAGCATCAATACCAGCAGCATCGGCCGTGCGAATCATCGTGCCGAGATTCCCAGGGTCCTGGACCGCGTCGATTAAAAGGAAGGTTTTTGCATCCTGCAGCATACCTTCTTGACGTGTTTGCCTGCAGACGGCATAAATTCCTTGCGGCGCCTCCGTATCCGATAACGAATCCGATATTTCCTCCGTTACCATATAAATCGGCGTCTGTCCGGCATCCAGACGGGGTGGCAGTCCTGTTTTTTCCGATATGATCAACTCGAGAACCTGTTCCTGTTGCTTTAGCGCTTCTTCCACTAAATGATAGCCTTCGACCAAAAACGTTCCTGACCGGTCACGTTCCTTTTTCGTCAATAGCTTCTTCCATTGTTTGACTTGCGAATTTTGCAGTGATTGGATATATTTCAAGTCCTTTTCCCCTTTAAAAATTACTCTGATTTTTACATTATAGCCCAATTAAAATACATAATAAAACTAAAAATAGAAATGATATTAGAGAAATGCAGGTTAAAAAGGAGTGTGCAAATATGAACTTGAATTTACGGAATGCGATTATTCACAATGTCTCCAATAATACTCAGGATCAGTTACAGGATACCATCGTTGACGCGATCCAAAGCGGCGAGGAAAAAATGCTGCCAGGTCTGGGCGTTTTATTTGAAATTATTTGGCAACATTCATCCGAAGACGAAAAAAAAGAGATGCTCACCACCCTCGAAAGCGGGTTAAAGCATTAAAAAATCCCCAGCCATCCATGGTGATATGCTCCCTATAAGGTAGACAGATGAAATAATAAAAATCTGTTTACTTTATTAGGGGGCTTTTTCTATGGCAAAAAGAGTTTACTCAGCACAGGAAAAACATGAGTTAATTGTGGCGTT
>NZ_JAMBOX010000022.1 GCF_023715785.1 Neobacillus niacini | reverse complement strand
TGTTCCAATCATGGTTGTTCCAGTTATTATGAGAATGCGGGTTATGATTGTTCCAATCATGGTTGTTCCAGTTATTATGAGAATGCGGGTTATGATTGTTCCAATCATGGTTGTTCCAGTTATTATGAGAATGCGGGTTATGATTGTTCCAATCATGGTTGTTCCAGTTATTATGGGAATGCGGGTTATGATTGTTCCAATTATGGTTGTTCCAGTTATTATGAGAATGCGGGTTATAATTGTTCCAATTATGGTTGTTCCAGTTATTATGGGGATGCGGGTTAAGATTGTTCCAGTTGTAATACATTCACGTATCTCCTCACTTAAGAATTTTTACGTTATATTATTCACCTTCTAAATATTGGTTCTGTCTCTAAAGACAAATATGTTTTAGCCTAAAAAGTAAGCAGATGGAAAAAAACCTAAATAGAGGTGTGAGAACACAAGTTTCTTCTATATAAAATTATATAAATAAAGGGTTTTTTTTAATGAGTATTCTAAAATAAAGGGTGCAAGAGGTTAAGAACAGAGTTGTCATTTGGTAGCTTTTCTTGTTGTACTAAAGGAGCAGAATTGTTAGATAACCAAGGAATGATTATAATTATTAGTATGATATCAAAAGGTGTGAAATTAAAGAATGAATATAAAATATGAAAGTATACCAATTGAAAAAGCTTACTCTTGTAAAGAGTTGTGTAATGAACTTATGGTTTTTCAAAAATCAAAGGCTAAAATTACACCTGAATTGTTTGATGATATGAATTTTGAGACAAGGATGCTTCCTTCTATAAAAAGTGCAATAGATAATCAAATCGTGGTTGTAAGAGATGGTGACAAAATAGTTGGTTATGTTTATTCAAATATCTCTCCTAAAGAAGTCTACTCAAATGATTTCGCAACTTTTTTTGACCTTTCCTCAGTGAATAGAAACAATGTAGGGTGTTTATCTCAGTTTTATATAAAAGAAGAATATAGACGATATGGGATTGGTTCAGTACTCTTTGATATTTCAATGAAATGGTTGAACCAATTTGATGATATAGAGGATTATTTTATTTTTGTTTCAAATGGTAATGACGCATTAGAATTTTATAAACGGAAAGGTTTTGTTGTTAGCCACGATATTATGAATGGATTTATAACTGTTTTACGAAAAAAAAGATTACCAGATCGATCATTGTGAATGTGAAGAATTACACTTAAACTAAACCAGCTTTAGTTGAACAGCGGGGTTGATGCGGCGATCCTTTTTTATTGAGCTAACGTTGCAGTTTAGTTTAAGTGAATATCTTCACAATGCAAATGACAAGCAATATGATTTGAATCCTTTTAACATTTTTAGAGTTTTTTTAATGTTAGGTTTTTCTTCATGGTATATATCATAAACAGGAATCCTTATACGTGTTACTTTTATGGTCTTCGCAGTTCCCAAAAAACGCTGGAATTGCACCCAAATTTATAATTAATGGACAGGTATCCCATTCAAACTAATTTTAATTTACATAACTTGTAACTAAAAGGATTGAAAGGAGGATGTTTAAATGTCAGATGGTGCACACGGCCATGGTTTTGCTTTAATTGTAGTGCTGTTTATCCTGCTTATCATCGTAGGAGCTGCTTTCGTCGGTTATTGGTATTAATTCAAGGTTAATTCCTTATGAAAGGAGGCTTTTACTATGTGCTTTTGGGGATGTGGAGGCTACGGCTACGGAGGTTACGGTTACGGCAGGACATTTGTTTTAATCGTTGTGTTATTCATCCTTTTAGTCATCATAGGAGCATCTTGCTACTATTAATATTTGATATGAATTTTATTGAAAAATGGATGTAAAGGGCTAACGGGTTCCGTTTTCTATCAAAAAAACGTGAATTGGATAAAAATGTTAGGTAAAATATATATAAATTTGCACCGCTTTTGGGGGGCTTTTTATTTATTAAAAATAGCCTAATCTCTTGTGAACTAGGCTATACACCATGTTCATTTTACGGGTTTATTGAACTAAAGGACAGGTTAAATGAATTAACCTGTCCACTGCTATTACTAGTAGTAGCTGCCTACAAAAGCTGCTCCAACAATGATAAGCAGGATAAACAATACAACAATTAAGGCAAAACCATGATGATGACGATGATGATGATGTTCCGACATAATCAATCACCTCCTTTAGCATGTCGCTAAAATATTTTTACAATATAATTATATTAATTTGGACAAGATTGGTTTGGGCAAACATCCATAACAAGAATACAATTAACGTTTAGCCAAGAAACACACAATAAAACGCCTGCAAAATATGCAGACGTTCAGAGGTAAAATCATGCGGATGATGCAGCTGGTGGTATGGTAATAATATAGTATTTTCTAACAATAAAAGTGATCGGACAAAGTACTCATTTAGTTGCAAACTTCAGCAAAATTGAGTTAACTTTTTTTTCTTGAAACAATTCTTCATAATTTTTTTAATTACTTCAGCTGAATGAACTTTAACAAGCCCCAGCTCCAGCAAATGACTTCAGCTTTTCCTTCTGATATAACATCAGAGTAGGAAAATCCTCGAATAAACGAACAGGGTTTACAGTGTTTAAAACGGGAAAAGAATTAATAATGTGATTGTGTTTAATTGTGACGGAATCTTTAGGATTTCTTTTTTTATTATTTTATAAAAGGGCGAAACAGCATAAGCTATAAGTCATACTGTATTGTATGCCGATAGCCATAGTACCGAAATACATCACATTAACCTCCTGAAGAGCTACGGTGATATGGAACTCTTGGATACTCCTGGAAGATAAATTCCAGGAGTTTTTATATTATGCCCATACAATTACTCGTAATTTGCATAGGTTATAATAACAATCCGAGAGGGGGTATGTTTATGGCAGATGGTGCATATGGCGGGGGATTTGCCTTAATCGTTGTTTTGTTTATCTTACTCGTCATAATTGGTGCTTCCTTTTGTGGTGGCTGGTATTAAATAAAAGAAAATAATTACTAATAAGAAAGGGGAAAACTTATGTTTGGATATGGATACGGAGGGGGCGGCTGCGGCTTTGGTTATGGCGGCTGCGGTTTTGGCTATGGCGGTTGTGGTTTCGGTAACCCGTTTGTTTTAATTGTAGTATTATTTATCCTGTTAATAATTGTTGGTTGTGCTTGCTACTATTAATGTGTTTTAAAAGGTCCTTTCTAAGGACCTTTGCTGTTTAATGGTGGAATCATTAAAATTTTTTATAAGAAGCCCATCCACTCACTTACACTTTGGCATACTATTTTTGTGAACCCGAGCGTGTTTATGGCATTCTAGTTATGTATGGTATGGCATTTAATTTGTGCTGGCCCCCGGGGGCCAAAACGGGCAGGTTAGTGCAAAAAGGAGGAATACGGTAAACTGTAAATAAAGGAAAATTTATGCAGATTTAAATAGGAGGATGAACCAATGAATAAGACAGTTACTTTTTCATTCAATAGTACAAAATATGAAGGTACAGAGGCGACAGAAACATTTACATTTAAAGAATTAGGTATTGATAAGGATTTGGATGATGAAGCACTAAAAATAGAAATAGATAGAATTTTTCAGTCTTGGGTTTGGGATAAACTTAATATTTCATTCAGTATAGTAATAGGATAAGTGAAACGCATATAGTACAGATACTGTTTAGTAACAATATTTTACTTACGAGCAGTAATGTTTAAGAAAAATGCAATGTTCCTTATTTTATCGAAATATTTATGGAGGTGGACAAAATTATATCAAGAAAAATTATCTCGGCATCTGTCTCTGGTTCTTTATTTGCAATTTTGTTGGGACTAATAGTACCTAATCCTTTTGGTGAAGCTATCACTTCAGTACCAAATTACTTATTTGCCGTTGTATTAGCAACGCCTGTTTATTTGATGTACAGCTTTCCAGCTATTTTAATTTACGGAGTATTAACCTCTATTATTAGTGATAAAATTGGTCAATTTGTTTCAATAAAAATAGAAAATGGTAAATCTGAAATAATTATGTCTGGCATTTTACACGTTGTTTTTGGTCTTGTATTGCTATTTTATAGTTTAGGTGCTTCCATATTGTTTTTTATTACTGATAGAGTTCTGCAAAAGAACAATAAAAATTATAAGTTAATACAAGCTATCAAGAGTTTGGCAATTCCATTATCAGTCTGGCTAATTTTTATGGGGATTGTTTATATAGAGCATCTGTTAAACGTCAATTAAACAAGTGTTGAGAAACCTTAATAAAGGATTTTCCTGATTTTTATTCTTCTTTTTCAACAATAATTTCTAAAAGAGCCTTGTATTAAATTCATAAAGATTGTGAAAGTGTACACTTAAAGTAACGGGTGCAAGAGTTTAAGAAAAGTGACATTTGATGGCAAGGTAATTTGTAGGTCGATTTCCAGTTATCTAGTGACAATTATTGTTAAAAATTTTATTGATTTCTTTAACAAACTATTTAATGTAAAATTAAAAATGTTATTAATCGGGAACGAATAAAGAATATAGTACGTTTTATATCCCTCATGGACAAAGGAGAACTGAAAATGAGAAAACTCGTTCTATTTCTGCACGCATCGCTTGACGGTTTTGTAGAAGGGCCGAACGGTGAAATGGACATTGGCTGGGTTTCTTACGATGCTGATTTGGAGAAACACGCGAAAGAAATTCTGAGTACTGCCGACACTGTCATTTGGGGACGCGGGACTTATCAGATGATGTACAGTTACTGGCCATCTGTGCCTTCGAACCCATCAGCTTCGCAGCATGAACGGAATCATGCCGAGTGGATCGAAAAGACAGCCAAAATCGTTTTTTCCACGACGCTGGAGAAAGTCGAATGGAACAATTCCAGACTGGTGAATGAATATGTCGAGGAAGAGATCAAGAACCTCAAACAGCAGCCAGGCAAGGATATGGTCATCCTCGGTAGTCCTAGGTTCGCACACTACCTTATGCAGTTTGATTTAATAGATGAGTATAAAATAACGGTTTCTCCTGTCCTGATCGGCAGCGGGTTGCCGTTATTTCAAGGTCTCAAGGAGAGGATCAATCTTAAACTTATCGAAAACAAGACATTTGATTCTGGAGCCATAGGCCTCGTTTACCAGACGGTTAGATGACCTTGTCTCCTAAAGTAGATTACGCTAACGGATTACGTTAGCACAATAAAAGCAGCGGCAGTCTAGGTCTTTCGAGTCCTAGTCTGTCACTGCTTTTTTTTTACGAGTCAATCTGAGGCGTCCCTTTAATATCTGCCTGCCATTACGGTGGCCATTTTTTATTCAATGAAAGGGGAGGTTAGTTTAATAAGGGCAAATGGTTTATCAAGATAAAGAGAAGGCTACTGAAATCTCAGCAGCCTTCTTAATTAATATGTTTGTAATAGATTGAAATTGTTTCATCCATGTCAGAAACTTAGGTTTCATATCCCCACTGCCGAAAAAAACCTAATCGAGTAAACTAATTATATCCTGTGGTCTTTTAAATTTATATTTAGTGTGAATATTCTGGTAATTTTTACAGCCCCATAAAGCTAAGCCAAAGTCTATTCCAGCATCCTTTGCACATTCGTAATCGTAAATAGTATCCCCAATATAAATAGATTTCTTTGGGTCTGCACCTGAAATCTCCAGGAACTTTATGAGGGGTTCTGGATGCGGCTTATGTTTTTTTGTATCATCAGCACACACGGTATGTGTTAAATAACTTGAAAGTCCAAATGGCACAAAGTCATTTAATAATTCTTCATAGGTTTTCGATGTCACAATACCTTGAATGATATTTCTGTTCTTTAAGGTATCTAATACATCCTTAATGCCACTAAAAACTTCTATTGAATGAAAAAAATCCTTCATAAAGTAATTCCAGCGTTCATTTGCCCTGTCTATATCACTAATGCCAAGTTGGGGTAATGATTTAGACCCAGGAATTCCAAGAACAAAATACAAATCTTGTTGGGGGACGACTTTGCCGTAATCTATTTTAAGCATACTTTGGAGTGAACCTAAAACTGCTTTTTCTGTATCGATCAGCGTTCCATCAACGTCATAAATAATCGTATTATACATAATCTCTCTCCTCTTAATTTATTATGAAAAATACTCTGACCCGTTTTAGTCCTTACTTGCAATTAATACCTCGACACCACATTTTTCCATAATATTTAATAAATCACTAGGTGGAGCTTCATCTGTAATAAATGTATCAATGGAGTCGAATGTTAAAGCTCTATAATTCTGACGATGATTATTTTTGCTATGGTCAGCTAATAGAATAACTTGGTCAGTATGCTTTATTAATTCGCGTTTAAAATGAATATCTTCTTCAAATGCATAGTATAAACCGTTCTCAGTAATACCTGCTGCTCCAATAAATACCTTATTGAAGTGATAATCTTTAAGTTTTTCAATAGTTGAATATCCAGCGAGATGTCTGGATGACTTATTTAATGTTCCACCTAAGAGTTGAATCGTTGTATTCTCAGTTTGGGCTAACATATAAGCAGTATCAATTGAATTCGTCACAATGGTCACAGGTTTTGACTGTATCGATTGAGCAATAAAATGAACTGTGGTGGAAACATCTAAATAAATCAAATCATCGTCAGCTATCATATTTGCTGCTTTCTTTCCAATTAATTTTTTCATTTCAAATTCCGTCTGTGATCGCTCTTCATAATTATCAATTTTCTTATGAAAAGATGCTAAAGAAACTCCACCATAGGTTCTAACCACTGATTTATTTTGTGAAAGTTTAACGATGTCTCGTCTTGCCGTATCGCGTGATATATTAAACGATTCACACATCTGTTTAATGTTCATTGTTTTATGAGATTCTAAATGATTAAGGATTCGTATTAATCGCTCTTCTTGATTCATTAGTAACCTCCTCAATTATATTATACGTTACTTTAAGTTAATAAAGAAGTTATTTTAAGTAAATATATCAAAACCAACTCATTAATTAAGTTAGTTTAAGTCATTAATGCGATTTTCGGTATAGCTACGATGTTAAAGAAATAGTGAAAGTTTTCACTTAAAGTAACGGGGGCGTTAAATAAAATATGGGTGCTCTGCTTTTTTGTTGTTCCCACTAACAAGGCAGTCGAAAACGTCATTGATCCTAAACGAATCGGTAAAGTTGCCCATGTTTTGTATGTGGTATGCCCTTACTGCTATTGGGAAAAATTAAATTGGCATGCTATTTCGAATGGAGGAATTTAACATGGGCAAAACAATTTTCATTACTGGCGCAGGCACCGGGCTTGGCAGAGGTGCTGCAATTGGTCTTGCCAAAAAAGGGCATCGGGTGATTGCGACAACTGAGCTGACTTCTCAAAAAACAGACCTTATGTGGGAAGCAAATGACCTGGAATTGGATATAGAAGTGATTAAAGTTGATATTACAAACCCTTTGGATCTGGAACAGATTGAGAAGTATGATTTTGACGTATTTGTTGCAAATGCTGCCATTAATGAACGAGGGCCGCTCGGGGAAGTACCGATGGACCGATTTCGGGCACTTTTTGAGGTAAATGTTTTCGCAACCTTAGAAACAGCACAGATAGCTGCACGGAAGATGGTTAAAAAGGCAAGCGGAAAAATCATCTTTATGAGTTCAATTTCAGGAATTTTGGCATCTCCATATGGCGGTCCATATGTCGCTACAAAGCACGCAATAGAAGCCATTGCCCATACACTAAAGTTAGAACTTCAAGGATTTGGAGTAAAAGTTGCCACCATTAACCCTGGTGCCTTCAAGACAGGATTTAATGATCGAGCGGCAGAAGAGCTATGGAAATGGTACGATGAAGAGAAAAATTTCACGAGAAAAGAGGATATAAAAAAAGCGGAAGAGGGGTTAAAGAACCAGTTTGACCCGGAAGATATAATTGCAAAAATGGTAGAAATCATCCCAGCTGACCATCATAAATTCCGAACCGCTTATCCTCAGCAAATGGAGAAACAGATGAGGCAGGAAGAACAAAAGTGGTGGGAGATGGACATATAGGACGCCCCATCCGGTTCTTTTAACCTGTGGAATGAGACTGTTAATAAAAAGGGAAAAGATAGAAATCTCTTTTTCCCTTTTTTGCTTTTTGGTATTTGCTGAAGCATGCCTATTTACGATCAAATTTTGTGCCCCCACAGTGAAACGACCTTCAACTGATAAGGTTTGATCTTTATCCGAAAGGAACCTTCACCGAAAAGAGAGAAAATGGGGAATTGAGTAAGAGTCTTGTTGAACAAACTAGCAGGTTAGTTCAAATGAAATTTAGATATTAATAGGTAAAATAACTAAGATTGTCGAATACAAGCATGTTGAATTTATTATCAAAAAGGGGAAGGTCATGAAGCATTTAATTCTAATTAGACACGGTGAAGCTGAGCATTTATTGGAAGGATTAGTAGGTGGATGGACAGATACAAAATTAACAGAGATTGGTAAACAACAAGCGAAATGCACGGGGGAAAGATTATCTCAATTAATAAAAGATACCCCCTTTAATTTCTATACCAGTGACTTATCCAGGGCTAAAGAAACGGCAGAATATATTGGTGATATTTTAGGGAAAAAGCCTGTTGTTGTTAGTGAATTAAGAGAATTGAATAATGGAATGGCAGCAAACTTATCAAAAGAAGAGGCTAAAAAAATTAAAAATCCTATAACTGACCCTATACTTGATTGGGTTCCATACCCTGAAGCAGAAAGCTGGAATATGATGCAAAAACGGCTTTCAGAATTTCTAGATAAAATAAAAAATGACAGAAACGACTTAACTATTTTGGTGAGTCACGGTAATTCAATCATATCTCTTATTCATAGTTGGCTAGGTTTTTCAACTGATATGTTTAATATATCATTCGATATTCAACCTTGCAGTATAACCCATCTGCGAACTAATCATTGGAATGAGAAGACTATTTCAAGGCTCAATGACATTTCCCATCTAGAAAATAACGGTATATATAAAGTTGATGCTTATTTTACTTAATTCTTTATATTTTCTATTTTTAAACTAAAGGGTGCGTTGATCAAGAAAGATTAGCGGCCTTTTTTGTTGAGTTCCTTATTAAACAAACGGGTTTGTTAATCAGAACTATTATAGGAAAGTCGTCAAAGGGCGGCTTTTACTTGTCAGTCTTTTTGGAATATACGAATAATAATTTGGGGTTTTATGTTAAAATGTGGTTGTCAGTTACAAATTTAGCTAATAAATGAGGCGTTAATATATGAAATTTATAAATGGGGGAAGTTGATTGTCCACTGAAATTCTTAAACAAAACAAAAAAAGCTGGGATAAAGTTGCACATCATTTTAATGGGAAGGATGCATTACCTAGTTATGGTCCTTTTGCACAAACCGAAGACGAGCTAGGACTCTTTGATGAAATAATAAATAAAAAAGTTCTTGATATTGGTTGTGGAAGCGGTCATTCATTAAGGGAGAAGATGCACCAGTTATAATTCCTAAACGAAAGATGGCAACTTACATAAATGAGCTAATAAGAGCAGGTTTTACAGTTGAGTCTGTCATAGAAAGCGATGTTTCAACTGGATTTGAAACAGTTGGTGAAGAGATCTCTGATCGTTATTATTCTCTATACAAGGCAAGGAAATTTCCGACTACGATGATCATCAAATCCATTAAAGAATGATCTATTCTTTTTGAAAGAAGCAGTTTAGTTAAACATAATTTAGAACAGGAGTTTTATTAATTACAGAACAATTTAAAAATTGGGGGCTTAAATTAGATATGTGGATTAATAATGGATTTTCAATTTCTACGAATAAAGATTATTTAGATTTATCATTAATACATAACTTCTTGAGTCAAGAAGCATACTGGTCAAAGGGAATACCCAAGCAAACAGCAAAAAAGGCAATTGAAAATTCTCCGTTATGTTTTGGAGTTTATAAAGGTGAAGTAGGTACAGATGCTTTTGTACAAGTTGGTTTTGCAAGGGTAATTACTGATTTAGCGACGTTCGCTTATCTTTGTGATGTGTTTATATTACCAGATTATCGGAAATTAGGGCTATCAAAATGGTTAATTGATATTATTACAAGCCATTCTGACCTAAAGGGAGTTCGTAGATTTATGTTAGCTACTAATGATGCACATTCATTATATAGCCAATATGGCTTTGAACAGAATGTTAATCCAGAACTATTTATGCAAAAGGTACTTAAAAATCCGTATTAACAGTAAAATTTCTTCAACTACCTGGGGCAATGATTAAAAAAGGCATTGCCCTTCTTAAATTAATTAATAAAAGAGATTGTGAAGTAATGTACTTAAGCGAACGGGGGCTTGAGTTTAAGAAAGGATTGATGCGGCGATTCTTTTTCTTGTTGCACTAATGGGAGTTTAGTTTAAGAAACACAGTGTAAATTCGGTATAATTAACAATTTAAGTAATATATGTCTTGTTTTAGGGGGATGATTTTTTGAAAATAAGGTCTATGGTATTTATTTTCTTGTGTATGTCTTTTTGGGTTGTAGGTTGCTCAACAACTGAAACAGTTGAAAGTAAGATAGTTTTACCCAAAGGTATTCCTGATTTTGTTAAGGTAAATGATTTTGAAACAATTAATTGGGACAGAAAGGGTGTTGAATTTGGTGATAGAGGAATTTACGGAAATAAAAATAAGTCAGGGGTTATTGGTGAAGCAATGAAAAGTTCAAACACCGAAAAATGGATGTGGCATCTTTGGGGAGTTAATAAAGTTGAATTAACCATTGTTGGCTTCAATAAAGAAACAAGAACTGTTCATCCAATATTGTTTGATAGTGATACGAATAATTGGTACTGGACAAGAGGTGCAATGGGGGCAGTAAATGGAGCGGATTCACATTTGCCTTCTAATGTAAAAGTTCCAGAGCCTGGAGAATGGGCAATATTGCTTTATACTGATGGAAAATTATTTGATAAATTGGTTTACGAAATTAATGAATAATGAGTATGCTTAATTACTCTTCTTTTGCTAACGGGGCGAATGCTATAGATGCCGATGTTATTGATGTCTTTTTTCTTATTGAAGTAACAGGCAGTGTAAGAAGGACTTAGTAGCGAATTTAGGAATCTAAAAAAATTAAGGAGGCTACTGTATTGAACTCCCTAAAAATGGCTCAATTAATTGATTTAGATGATATAGTAAAAATTGATGAAGAAGTAATCGGTAACATTAGCAGATGTGAATTTATTAAGAAATCCATTGAAGAAGAGAGATGTATCATTGCTAATGATAAGGATCTTATCGTTGGTTTTTTAATATTTGATACTCATTTCTTTGACTGTAGCTTCATTTCACTGATAATTATTAAACCAACTGAAAGACGAAAAGGATACGCTACATCACTTATTGAGTAATTAATAAGCATTTCCCCAACAAAGAAAATTTTTTCCTCAACCAATACATCAAATATAAGAATGCAAGAAGTTTTTAAAGCAAATGGATTCATCAAAAGTGGATATGTTGAAAATTTAGATGAAGGTGATCCTGAGATAATTTACTTTAAATCTAAATAAGTTCTTGTTCAACGGATGCAGAATTAAAGATCAGGCTGCCATTTCGGTAGTCATTTTTTATTGAAAGGGCAGGATACTTGAAGAATAATGTTTAAGATTGGAGAAATAAATTTCTAATATAAATGATGAATTAGGGATATCTGTTGTGATTTTTATGGTGATAGAAATGAGAATTGTAGTCACATAATGTGAAAAATGAGGTTCCTCTCAAAAATAATAATTAAAAAAGCATTCAGAGAACTGATCCTTGAATGCTTTTCTCAACTTTTATTTAAAGTGAATTTCCTGTATGCGTCCAATCTGTCCATTTGTAAGTCTGACTTTGATACCGTGGGGATGGGTGCTTGATTTGGTGAGAATATCTTTCACGATGCCCCTGGTAAGCTTTCCCGTTTTTTGATCCTTTTTTAAAACAATATCAACAGCTACGCCTGGTAATATGTCTTTCCGATTTTGTCCGTTCATTATACACCCATTTTTCTGCGGGTATTGCTTGGCTTTTTCGTTTGCTGGCTTTTCATTTTTTTTGTTGACAGATCGGCATTCGCTTTTCCTTTATCAGAGTAAGTCTGGTTCTTTTTGTTTTCAAGTTGCTGCTTCATTGCCTCTTGTAGGCTGATTTTCTTTTTTTGTGCTTCGGATTGTTTATTCTCAGTCATAGGAATTTCCCCTTTTTGAATATGATAGTTAGTCCATTATAGTCTATTTTCGTTTTTTTGTGAAAGAACATCGAAAGCAAACATGGACAGAAAATTATGGTTTTTATGTTAAATAATTTAAATCATTGTTACGATTCGAAGTAGGAAGGTTCAGAAACTATTACCTTATTCACTAACGAAGCAGGAATGTTGAATAAGAATTTTATAAAATTTAAAATAAATCGAGTAATATTTAAACATTGGGGGCAAGGTCAGTGATAAAAGGACTCTATGAAGCACACTTACCGGTTAGTGATTTAGAACGTTCAATCGAGTTTTATGAAAAATTAGGTTTAAAATTATATAAGAGATATGAGAAAGTAGCTTTTTTTTGGATTGAAGAAGGAAAAAGTTGGGTAGGTTTATGGGAAGGTCTAGAATCAAAAATTCCTTATCACGTTTCATTGAGACATATTGCGTTTTATGTTGAATTAGATGATATTAAGAAAGCAAAAGTTTGGTTAAAGGAACGAGGGATTGAAGTAAGGGATGAATTTCATAAAGGAACAGAGGAGCCCGTTGTTGTACCCAATCAAGCACACGCAATGATTTACTTTGACGACCCAGATGGGAACCATTTGGAGTTTATTACAAGATTACCAAAAGAAATTGACCAACCAGAAAAAATGTATTTGAGTGAATGGGAGAAATTGTACTCGTAACTTTGTTTTATATATAGTTTACTAGCTTCGCAGTTTATTTTTGGTAACCTAATTTAGAAAAATTTAAATAAAGAGGTGTACTATGTACTTATGAAAAAATATATTTTAATTATCTTTGTTTTTTTATTGGTATTTATCAGTATTTTTTGGTATTCAGAATATAAAAAAGTAGAAGATTTTAAAAATGAAGTTGTAGAATATTTAAATAATAAAGGATTTACGCCTGAAGAATACTCTACACCTAAATATGTTAAAAGAAAAGTTATGAAAGGCCTTCGAGTAAAAAGCATAGAAATCATTTTCGACGAAGAAAGAAATTACACCTATTCTTATATGAGAACAGCAGATGGAATTGAGTTTGCTCACGCAATAAATGAGGATACTGGTGAAAGGGATTATGATAAAGAAGAACCTATAAAATAAGGCTTTCTAAAGGGATAAATTCCACTATTCTTATTCAAATAACGGATGCATTGCTGGAACAACGGTAATGCTTTTTCTTATTGAAGTAATGGGGCATTTTGGTTGAACAACAAAAATTTTAGATTTTGTGAAACATTGAACTTAAACTAAACAGGTGCTTGGGTTTAACAAAGGAGGTAGCTGCGGCACATCCTTTTCTTATTGACATTTGAATACTATGTTGGTGCAGGCTGTATAACAAATACTATTTGGAATGATATCTTTGGTTATCCGCTTGACTATGGCATTTCTGATATCGATATAGTTTATTTCGACGAGTATGATTTGAGTTCAGATAGTGAAAAGGAGCTTAAACAAAAATTGAAAAGTAAACTTTTGGATTATCACTTTGATTTTGATGTTAAAAATCAAGCAAGGGTACACCTTTGGTATGAAAGCAAATTTGGATTTCCGATAAAACCTTACTCCTCTCTTGAAGCAGCAATCGATAGCTGGCCAACCACTGCAACCGCCGTGGGTATAAGAGTAGAGAAAGATGGTTTATTTAAGATTTATGCACCTTACAATTTAGATGATTTATTTTCGATGGTAGTAAGGCCAAATAAATTGCTAGTTACTAAGGAGATTTTCGAAAATAAAGCCAACAAGTGGAAGAAAAGATGGTCGAAACTCCAGATTATCCCATGGGTAACGAAACACAATTAGGGTAATGTAATCAAGTTTGTGAACGATTGTACTTAAACTATAGGGTGCGTTTGCGTAAGATTTGGCTGCCATTTTCGGCGGCTTTCTTATTGAAGTAAAGGGGCAGGATAGTTGAATAAGGTTCGAATATTCAACGGAAATAGTGACAAATCGATGATCATAGCAACAGAACACGGTACTCTCGCTCGGTGAAAATGGGATTGATTTTATTTTTTCAATAATTATGGTATGCTAATTTTTCAGATTTGAAAAATTTATAAAGGAAGGGATAGGGAATGAAACGATTATTTATCATTTTAGCAATTATAATAGTGGTGTTGCCAACTATAGCAAGTGCCCATACACATTTAGAATCCTCCAATCCTGAATCTGGACAAGTAGTAACGGAAAAATTGAATGAAATAGTGCTGAACTTTGGTGGAAAAATTGAGTCACTTAGTACGATGACACTTGTGAAGGATGGCCAGGATGTTCCATTTAAAAGTATTGATCCACAAGGTACGCAGATGATTGGAACATTAGAAGCTCCACTGGAAAATGGTTCTTATGTCATCCAATGGAAAATAATTGGGGAAGATAGCCATATAATAACTGGTGATATTCCATTCTCTGTACAGGTTGAACAGGCTGTTGAAGAACCAACTAAAAAAGAGCCTACAACTGAAGAGTCCAACAAAACCAAAGATACAGACTCAGCAGCAACTGAGGAAAAGGAAGTTAAAAAGGATAAAGCAAATCAGGAAGTATTAAACAACGAACAATCCGACTCCAATCTTACAAAAATTATTATCCCTATTGTGATTGTATTATTGTTGGGTATTAGCTTGTTTATGCTATTCAGGAGGAAGAAATAGATAAGTTTTATTGTTGCAATGTATTTAGGGCTGATGTTGTCTCTAACTTTATTATTTGCAGAATGAAGGATCCGAATATAAAAGGGTCCTTTTCTCGTTTAAACCAGCGTAAAGTGGTTAAAGGAAGAGTTTGAAGTACATCATTTCTCCACTTTTAAGGTAGTTTGTGAAAAAATGCACTAAAGGGGGCTTATGTTGAACAATCGGGTTGCTGCGGCAGCCCTCTTTTATTAATGGGCTAACGGAGTTTAGCTTAAGTACACTTCTTCATAAAGTTTAAAAATGAAAATTTTAGCAATTATTTTTTATAACAGCTTAACGTCATCTTTTCGTATAGAAAAACTTATTAAGAAACATGCACTAGAAAAAATATATATCATATATAGGTGATATCCCGTATGAATGCTTGAGGAGGATATTATGAAACCTATGTTACCTAGTGAAAAATATTTCGGTAATTTAGAACTAGTTTATGCATTTTATGGGGCTATGCCTACAGGTGTTACTGTTTCAGAAACCGGTCGTATTTTCATTTGCTTTCCGAAATGGGGAGACGATGTTAAATTTACGGTGGGAGAAATTGTTGAGGATAAATTGCAGCCTTATCCTAATTTACAAACCAATTTGGTTAACCCCGAGAATATCACAATGACTTTCATCAGTGTCCAAAGTGTAGTTGCTGATGGAAGGGGAACGCTTTGGATATTAGATACAGCGGCACCCAATTTTTCTGAACCTATTAAAGGGGGGGCAAAATTAGTCGCTGTTGATTTAGAAACCAATACAATAAGAAAAGTATATACCTTTACAGAAGATGTTGTCCTGCCTACAACTTATCTGAATGATGTCCGTTTTGATTTTCGTGTAGGAAAAGCAGGTTATGCCTATATAACGGATTCTTCTTCAAGAGGACCAGGAGCTATTATCGTCGTAGATTTATCAAATGGAAACGCGTTTAGACGGTTAAATGGGGCAAATTCAACTTCACCCGATCCCTATTTTTTACCGAAAGTAGAAGGTCAAATTTTAATGAATCGAAACAAAGACGGTTCAACTTCTCCATTTAGATTGGCGTCTGATAGTCTTGCGATTTCTCCCGATGGAAAGATATTATTTTTTGCTCCACTAACCAGTCGTCATTTGTTCTCGATCTCAACGGAAGCCCTAAGAGACAGATTGATACCGGACATGGATTTACCTTATCATGTGGAGTATTGGGGAGAAAAAGGTGCGTCTGATGGAATGATCACCGATGCAAAAGGAACTGTTTATGCTGGAGATTATGAAAACAACAGTATCCGTAAGATATTGCCAAATGGCATAATGGAAACTATCGCACATGATCCGAGAATTTTGTGGCCGGATACTTTTTCAATTGGTCCGGATCAATATTTGTATGTCATTGTGAACCAATTACATCGACAGCCTAGATTTCATTATGGAAAAGACTTACGACAGAAACCTTATAGTTTACTTCGTATCAAAATTGATGAATTTCCTGCTCCGACCTTTTCATAAAATAGTCAATAAATTGTTTTCATTAAATAGTGCAAAACAAACACGAGTAAGCAAGAAGGATTAACTTTATTTACTTCTGCCAAATAAACTCAAAATGGTTTAATAGGAACAGTTTATTTGGTGAGTGTTAAACTGTTCCTGGAAATTTTTATAATGTCGGTAAGTTCAATGCTGTATTGATATTATTTAAATCCAAACTGATCTGTTCGTTTGTATCCCAAGCATGGTACCATCCTTTTTCTACCATATATTCGGATATTTGTTCATGCATATCAAGGGCTTCCACCAAATGGCGAGTGAGCATTTCTTTAATTTCCGGTGTTCCTGCCTCCGTAACCGCCATGGCATAATTTCTAATTCCACTTTTAGCTGAAATGAGTAGATCCATTGCAACGACTTGATCCGATAGTCCGTCCATGCCCGTTAAAGTTTCAATGATTGGATTCATGTTCATTCATCTCCTAATTTACTGCTTAGCGTTGGAAAGGATAGAAGCATATTCTTGTAATTGTCTCGTAGATACATCAATGTCTTGCTGCATAATATCTTTTAATAGCTGATCTGTAACTAACGCTTTCATCGTTTTGGATTTAGTTAAACAAGTGGTCTTAAATGCAGCTATCTCATGGACCTCAAGAACTTCATGTAAGGCATAGTTCATTTTTTATACCTCCTTCCTCAAGGTTTCAACACGACTTTTATACAATCATCCATTTTTGTGTCAAAAATCTCATAGCCACGCTTTGCTTCACTAAGTGGAAGCACATGACTTACGACATCTCCTGGATCAATTTTTCCGGTCGAAACTAATTCAAACATATATGGCATATAATGAATCACAGGTGCTTGACCGGAGCGGATATTGATATTTCGCTGCATAATATCTCCAAGAGGGAAACCATTATATCTGCCGCCGTAAACACCAGTAACTTGAATTGTCCCGCCTTTACGCACTGCTTGTGAAGCCATGATAACCGCACTTAATGCTCCGCCTTGAAGCTTCATTCCGCTTGCAAGGAACTCCATATCAGTCATTTTACCGTCCATACCAACTGCATCAATGACAACATCAGCGCCGCCTTTGGTGATTTCCTTCAGGTAACTTCCTACATTCTCATGGTCCTCAAAGTTAACAATTTCTACTTTGTTGGTGCGCTTGGCGTGCTGCAGGCGATAATTGACATAATCAACGGCAATGACTCGCTTTGCCCCTTTTAACCAACAGAATTTTTGAGCAAAAAGACCAACCGGACCACAGCCAAGAACAATAACTGTATCTCCATCCTTTACACCTGCATTGTCAACACTCCAAAAACCAGTAGTCATCGCATCGGCAATAACTGCTAACTTTTCATCTGGTTCTTCGCAAGTCTCTGGAATTTTGAAATGAGTAAAGTTGGCAAATGGCACTCTTAAATATTCAGCTTGCCCACCTGGATAGCCACCTGTCGTACCAGAATATCCGAAATAGGCACCCATATCACCATTATCATTTGAATTATCACATTGGCTTTCCAAATGGTTTTTACAGTAATGGCATTCACCACATGCTATATTAAAGGGGATAATGACTCGATCTCCCTTTTTTAGTTTAGTCACACCTGGACCAACTTCTTCGACGATTCCCATTGGTTCATGGCCAATAACATAGTTTTCTTGCAGGTTAGGAATCATGCCATGAATTAAATGTAAATCAGAACCACATATAGCTGTACTCGTTACTTTAATAATCATGTCATCTGGTTTTTCAATCTTTGGATCTGGAACTTCTTTGACTACAACATTTTTAATACCTTGATACGTTACCGCCTTCATTGGATACAGCCTCCAGTGTTAGTGTTCATCAGGTGTCCGGTCAAACATACCTTTTCTATTGGTCTCAACAGGAAATAGATTCATTTTGCCAATCATCAAAGTATTGTTGGCAGAGAGTTGGTCTAATTGATATTGTTCACTTAATTCGTATGGATGGAACCATTTTTTACTAATCATTAATTCTGTAATTTCTTGGTGCATGGCAATCCCTTGCATTAACTGGTTTCGTAAGAGGGTTCTAACATCAGGTGACGCGGACTCCGTTAATGCAACTGCAATATTGCGCACACCTTCTTTGGCACGAAGAAGTAAATCCATCGCAAATGTGGTATCTGCTAACTCTGGTACGTGTAGCGAGTTTATAGGGTCTAAATAGTCATGGTTCAATGAATTTGCCTTCCTTTCAATTGATTATTGGTGTTGGCCGGTTTTGAGGAACAGGCGCTTCAAAAGGTGCACGTTGATAAATTGCCTGCAATTCTCCAAGTGCTTGCATGGATTGTTCAACATCTTTTTGCATTAATGTTCTCAAATCATGATCAAATACCAGTCCTTGCATTAGTTTTGATTTCGCTAAGCAAAGGGTTTTGAAATTAATAACTTCATGTAAATCCAATGATTCATGATCGGCTAATTTTTGATTATCCATTTCTAACTAACCTCCTTATTCGTTAATACAATCAAATGTATTGTTCCAAAATAGGAGGAGAAACATTCTTTAAGTTTTTTTATAATTGGTAAATTCTTTAAATGGTTGGAATATTCATAAAGTGGGGGAAATTCATCTATTGTGATGGCTGAGGATGATTGCTGCGGCGGTTTTGTTTTTCTTGTAGCTAAAAAAATGTTCAACCAGAAATATCTGGTTGAACTTATAATACGAAAGGAAGAATAAATGCCTTATCCTTTTTACTCTTTTGTTGATTATGAACCTCCATCTTCAGAAAAATCGTATTTATTATTGAAGAGACGTCTTATAACATACATTGAAAATCTGACCAATAAAAAGGAAAAAGAAAGCGAATAAAAAGTGGTTTTCCAATTCCACCCCTTTTTATATTTAACAAGCTGTGTATTTTTTTCTAGCCATAGCTCAGTAATAGTCATCGGTACACTGAAATACAGAACTTTTAAAAGGCACTGAAGGATGCGAGAATCCTTTGTCAGTTGATTATAAAAGACACAAGAAATTGGGAAAAGGATGTAGTCAAACACCACACTTGTTTTAACTTGTTTTGGAAATCGGATGGGATATTTAACATAACCTTTATTTACAACCAGGTTATCGACCAATGATGCATAATAACTTTTTATAAAGAAAACAAGGAGCCAGTCCTTTGCAAGTGGCTTTTTAATTAAGTAAATAAAGGAACTAATACCAAAGAAATAAAGCAATTTAATAAGGTTTTTTTCAAATTTTCGACCCATGTTTAGCACCTCCATAAGATAGGTTATCTCTGATGCAGGTGGTGATACTTAGGACATTCGAAAATTAGATAAGTAAACAATGAATAAACAAGGCTCTATTTTGATATAAAATTGTTTCCTAATTGTGAACATTTTCACTTAAACAAACGGGGGGCTATAGTTTAATATGACGATCAGGTATTTCCAAAAAAAGTAAACTAGCTAATACTTTGGGAGTTTTTATTTTTTATAAGAAATTACCAAAGTCAAAGTTTCCCCAAATCAATACAAAAAAACAGAGCTAATTCTTAGAATTGCTCTGTAAGGGTACCAGATAACGATTATTAAATATATTCAGGTAGTAATCTTTTAATTTCCTGTTCAACATTTACCATTCCACTTAACCATAGTTCAACAAGTTTTACTCCATCAATTAATTCAATGTCTAATCCTTCAGCATATTGCCTTGCAGCAGTTGTAAACGAGCTAGTCGTAATTACATAACCGCCCTTAGCTCTCATTTTTACCATATTTGAGTGAATAAGGGCAATTGGGTCAAATGCAACATCATTTTGATAACACTTAACTTGTCCCAAATATAACCCTTCTTCAGTTCGGTGTTCAAAGTCCACTCCGAAGTCTCCAGAAGAAGGAGAGACCCAAGTGGAGCCACCTTTTGCTTTTTCAAAAACATCTGCAACAAAATGTTCGAACATTAATGGATCCTGTTTAATGTAAGTTGATGAATAGGTAGGTGCATTGTCAACGTTTTCTGTTTTAAACCGCATATACAACCCCATTGCGAGTGTTCATTTCATTTCTTCACTAGTATTAATATGTTGAGCTAACAAAGATGCTTGGTAGTTATTTTTGCGTTTGGTCAATTGAAAATGCAAGAAAGCACCAGCTAAAATCAAAGCTAATATAACTTCAAATACTATCACTTTTATCGCCTCCATTATCTTTATTGGCGAAAATGAAGAGAAGTATTCCAAACAATCTGGTATCTTAAGACAAATACACCTCTTGCTTTTGAACGGGCAGGTTAGTTTAAGAGTGAAAAATACAATTTTCCAAAGAACTCATGATAAAATAACAATGAATGGAGGGATATTTTTGAAAACGTTTGAGGAAAAATTGAATAGCTATGCAGAATTGGTTGTAAAAGTGGGATTAAACGTTCAACCGAACCAAATCCTTTATGTAAGAGCTAGTGTGGATGCGATTCCATTTGCTAGAGCTGTCGCTCACGAGGCTTACAATGCAGGTGCAAAAAATGTGTATGTGGACTATACTGATCCTGAAATCACACTCTCACGCTATTTGAGAGCATCAGATGATGTTTTCACAGAGTTTCCTGAATGGGAGCGAACTCAACGCGAGATGTTGATTGATAAGGATACGGCATTTTTATTTATCGTTTCCGACGATCCGGATTTATTGTCCAAAGCTGATCCAAATCGTATTGCGAATTACCAAAAAGTAAGCGGAGAAGCCATGGTAAAATGGCGAGAGCAGCATGATGATGTTAGTTGGGTCATCTGCGCAGCTCCAAGTCAAGCCTGGGCAGATAAGGTTTTTACAGGCGAAACGAATAGCTTGGACAAACTTTGGGATGCAATCTTCAGTTCAGTACGTATAGGGGAAGTTGAACCTGTAAAGGCATGGAAAGATCATATTGGAAACTTGCTCCAAAAGGTTACTTATTTGAATGAAAAGAAATATAAGAAGTTACATTACATAGCTGAAGGCACAGATCTAACGATTGAGCTTCATCCCCTACATCTATGGAGAAGTGGTGGAACCAAAAATCGACATGGTGTTCAATTTGTTGCGAATATGCCAACTGAGGAAGTTTTCACTTCGCCATTACGTTCAGGTGTTAATGGTTTCGTTTCGAGTAAAAAACCACTTAGCTATGCAGGTAATTTAATTGATGAGTTCAAATTAACTTTTGAGAATGGTCGAATTGTTGAAATTACAGCTAAGAAGGGAGAAGAAGTATTAAAGAACCTAGTAGAAACAGATGAAGGCTCCCATTATCTTGGTGAAATAGCCCTGGTTCCACATGACTCACCTATTTCTAACACAAACGTACTTTTCCTAAATACATTATTTGATGAAAATGCTGCAAACCATTTAGCATTAGGATTCGGTTTCCCTAATTGTATTGAAGCTGGAGAGAAAATGACGAAGGAGCAACGTGAGGAAGTAGAACTTAATTCGAGTATAACTCATGTTGATTTCATGATTGGTTGTGCGGATATGGATATTGATGGTGAATTACCTGATGGTACACGTGAGCCAATCTTCCGTAAAGGGAATTGGGCTTTCTAATTGACTTTGTAGAAGAAGGAATCTTTTGTTAAATGAAGAATATTCCTCCTTAAGAAAAAAAGGAGGAATAAGATGACAAGAAAAGGCTGGATTTTATCAACTCTTTGTGGTTATTACTTATTTTTGCCATTGAACTGTATAGTACAGTCAATTCATATCAGAACATTATTATTCCAAAAGGGATGGATACCTTTCCTGTATACTTAATGGATTTTAGAATTGGCGAAGGTTCTACAACAATTGAATGAAATAGTTTTGCTAATACCTTCATGTGGTTAAGTTTAGTTCCGCTTTTGTTAGCAAGCTAGGTATTTCAAAGATTGTTAAAGCGTAATTTCTAGGTGCTTTTGTCTAAATGGGCTTTTCCAGCATAACGGGAAAGTCTATTTTGTTTTTCAATGAACAGGTATGAATCATCAATTAAGTGATGGTGTCATTTTAATAAAAACAAGTTTGTGAAGTAATGTACTTAAACTAATGGGGCTTGAGTTTAACAAAGGAGGTAGCTGCGGCACCTCCTTTTCTTATTGAACAAACGGTTTGCAATAAGCAAATTTAAACAAATTGGAAATAGGATTTTTATGTTATACTCGTTAGAATTACCATAAAATTATGAAGATACGATATAATTTTTGAAAAAAAGGGGTATGAAAGATGGATAATCCTTACAGTTCTTATCGTTCGTTATTCCCTGTTTTATCTAATTATGTACATTTAGCAAGTTGTTCTTCTGTATATAAAGAAGGAACTTGCTGAGAAGCTAGAACCAAGGGTTACTGGATGGTTTGGACAAGAAAATGTAACAAAATTTGATATATTTAATTCTGTTTTTGCACCTGGTGCTCGCCGTTTCGAAACGGGTACGCCTTCTTTTATTAGCATTTATGCTGCATACGAGGCTTTAAATTTGTTGCTTAAGGTTGGAATACATAATATTCAATCATATTTGAAAAAATTAGCTGAATTTACCAGGGGATTTGGAATACAGAAAGGACTACAAATTACCGGTCCACTGTCAACTGAATGTAGCTCAGGTTTGACCTCTTTTTATATAGGTAATGCTCCAGAAGTCGAGGGGATATTAAGAGAAAAAAATATTATTGTTTCCGCGAGAAAAGATGTAATAAGGATGGCACCTCATTTTTACAACACAAAGGATGAATTAGAATATGCAATCACTGAGTTATCAAATTTGGCAAACAGGTGATTAGCAGAAAACAAAATAACCTTATTTTTTGCTCTTAGAAAAAATAACTAGAGACTTGTTAAACTAACTGGTGCGTTCCTTTAAAATCTGGCTACCATTACGGTGGCCATTTTTTATTGAACTAAAAGGCAGGTTAGCAATAAGGAGTAATACGGTAAACTGTAAATAAAGGCGATTTTACAGATTTAAATAGGAGGATGAACCAATGGATAAGATAGTTACTTTTTCATTTAATAGTACAAAATATGAAGGTACAGAGGCGACAGAAACATTTACATTTAAAGAATTAGGTATTGATGAGGATTTGGATGATGAAGCACTAAAAATAGAAATAGATAGAATTTTTCAGTCTTGGGTTTGGGATAAACTTAATATTTCATTCAGTATAGTAATAGGATAAGGAAAACGCATATAGTACAGATACTGTTCAGAACAATATTTTACTTGCGAGCGGTAATGTTTAAGAAAAATGCAATGATCCTTAATTTATCGAAATATTTATGGAGGTGGACAAAATTATATCAAGAAAAATTATCTCGGCATCTGTCTCTGATTCTTTATTTTCAATTTTGTTGGGACTAATAGTACCAAATCCTTTTGGTGAAGCTATCACTTCAGTACCCAATTACTTATTTGCCGTTGTGTTATCAACGCCTGTTTATTTGATGTACAGCTTTCCAGCTATTTTAATTTACGGAGTTTTAACCTCTATTATTAGTGATAAAATTGGTCAATTTGTTTCAATAAAAATAGAAAATGGTAAATCTGAAATTATTATGTCTGGCATTTTACACATTGTTTTTGGTCTTGTAATGCTATTTTATAGTTTAGGTGCTTCCATATTGTTTTTTATTACTGATAGAGTTCTGCAAAAGGATAATATAGATTATAAGTTATTCAAGCTATCAAGAGTTTGGCAATTCCATTATCGGTCTGGCTAATTTTTATGGGGATTGTTTATATAGAGCATCTGTTAAACGTCAATTAAACAAGTGTTGAGAAACCTTAAAAAGGATTTTCCTGATTTTTATTCTTCTTTTTCACCATTTAAGAGCCTTGTATTAAAGTCATAAAGATTGTGAAAGTGTACACTTAAAGTAATGTGGGCTTTTGTTAAAAAATACATTTTTGGATTTTACAAGTCAAAAAACCTTTATAAAACAGAAAATAGCGTGTCAAAACTGTTCCTAGTTACACGCCGTTATATGGTCATAAAATGCTCATCTATAATTTGTTCGTTGCAATTTATTCTACTTTTGGTCAGTGTAATGGTTTTGTTGACCCAAAATCATATTCTCAAGAATTTTAATTCGGTCTTCTTGTTTCTTGACCATATTCTTTAATTCTTTGATTTGTCCCTCAAGGTGAGTTACTAATTCTTCCAAATGGCGATGGTTTGTGCCTTCTTGATCACGTTGAACCCTTTTCTGTCCGTGATCGGGAAAAATATATTCAATCTCGTAGACCTGTCCAGTTATTTCTTTTACGGTTTCAGTGATTAACGTTAGATAGCGATGTTCTAGCCAGTCAGCCGCAAAGTCATTTTTGGTGTTGATTGTAAGGATGCCGTCAGTGACTTCAGTTTGGTATCAGCAAACCAGGTTTCGAAACTTGGTTTGGATAATTTTTGGCCAATCTTTTGAAGAACACTTGTCCATAAATCCATTCTTTTCCCTCCTTTAATTTCTCTCTTATTTATATCATTTTAAGTAAAAAAGAAACAGGATAAAACTAACGAGTGGGTTTCTACAAAAGGTGGAGACACATTTTTCTTATTGAAGTAATGGCAGGTTTATTCAAGAAGAATGCCGAATTGATTTTGTAATCGGTTGGGAGGATTGAAAAAAATTGAGGTTATTTTTTGCTATTTTACTTATTTTGTTTGGGAGTTTTTTAATAGGATTAACTGTAGATAACTTTGGCAAGACAGGTAACTATATTATGCATCTAATAGGAATTGGATTTAATTTAGGAGCTATTTTTGTTGTAAGTAGCAAGAAAGCAAATCAATAGTATTTTTAAACTAATGGGTACGAGAGCTCAATAAGGAATTGCGGAGGCAGCTCTTTTCTTATTGAACAAACGGTTCAGTTTAGTTGAACACGAAGTTTTTACGTTTTTGCTATATAGTTTTTAATATATAATGGTAGGTAATAATCTTTGGGGGTTCTGATTTGGATAGAAACAAGTTTTCAGCAATAGCACATAAAAATCATTCGTTTTATAATCCAGTTAATCCAGCTAAACTTGATAAAGTTGTTGAATTACTTTCATTAACAGCTAATGATAAGGTAATTGACATAGGTGCTGGAAAAGGTGAAATTCTTCTCCGGATAGTTGAAAAGTACGGTTCTAAATGTACCGCAATCGAACAATATGAAGATTTTACAGAACAATTAAGAGTAAATGCAAAAAATAGGGGTTCTTTAAATAACATCGAAATCATTACACAAGATGCAAATTTAGCTATAAAGTCACTTAAGGAGCAGTTTAATGTGGGAATTTGTATAGGTTCTTCCCACGCTTTAGGAGATTATTTTAAAACTATAAAGGCTTTAACAAATATAGTTGAAAAAGGGGGATATATTATTTTAGGAGAGCTTTATTGGAGAAAAAAACCCGATGAAGAATATATGGAGTTTTTTGGTGGAGATGAACACGATATTTTATCTCACTCAGAGAACATATTTAAAGCTCAGGAATACGGTCTATTACCTTTATGGGCATCAGTTTCCACTGAAGATGATTGGGATTCATATGAATGGTTATATTCCAAATCTATCGAGGATTATTGTTATGACAACTCCAAAGATCCTGATTGTCCTGAAATGTTAGAACGAATCAGAAGTTGGAGAAAAATGTACTTAAAATATGGAAGAGAAACCCTTGGATTTGGTTTATATCTTTTTAGGAATGTCTAAACTTGAACTCTTTAAGTTATTTTTAGTAATTAAAACTTATGGAGAATGTGAGGGATTTCACTTAAGCTAACGGAGGGCAAGAGTTTAAGATCCAGCTGCAAACCAGTTGGATCTTTTTCTTGTTGAGCTAACGTGTCAGTTTAGTTGAAGTAGAAAAACGAATAATGCGTATTTGACTCATTTTGTTCCCTTTAAAGAAAGCTTAACAATTAAAAATGACTTCATACTGGAAGTCATACATTAGTAGATTACTTACTTAAAGATGGTAAAGGTAAAATCTTATTATTTCTGCCTACTGCTGCTTGTAATGGTACAGCAAATTCTAAAGGAGCCGCAATACCAACTAATGAAGTTCCTACTGTAGTATAGCCAACAGGAGCGACGCGGGGACTTTTAACAGCTCCACAGCCAATTTGCAAAACTCCACCATTGACCATTTGACCAATTTTCAAATAACGGAAATCAAATGTTTGCTGTAGATGTTTATCCATTTCATTCACCTCTTATTAATATATGTTCAAGAGCTTGGCTGAATTCTAAAAATAATAATAACGCCAAAAGCAAACAAGAAATTGACCAATATGGTGAAATAAGGAGTTGCACTACGAACGTATTGGGAAGAAAGTACTTAAGCGAACGGGTGCAAGAGTACAAGAGTGGATTGCTACGGCTATCCTTTTTTCTTATTCGACTAACGGGCAGGTTTGTTCAATAAGAAATCACAAAAGGAAGAGCATTTACTGTAAAATATGATTAGACGTATTAATATCTAATAAAAAAGTAATGCAAAAAATTGAGATGATGCACATTAGTATTATGACACGACAAAAATAAAAATATATGGAGGTTAGTAATGTTATTTATGATATTTGGGGTTTTTGCAATAGTAGCAACTTTTATAAATCTTTATATGTATAAAGTAGGAAAGGATTATAAGCTTGCTATGGCGGTAGGACTATCATTTACAGCATTAACACTTTGTGCAGAATACAGTCTTGTATCGGTGTGGGTAGAAGTGAAAGATTGGGCAGCTTTAGAGGATGTAGTACCTGGTATGGAAAGAGCATTATGGTTTTTGACAATTGTTTCTATCTTACTAAATATAGCACCTATACTTTTAGAACGAAAAGGTAAGAAATAATGACTTATTTTTTACATCATTTATATAATATGCAATTAATGTGTAAGTTTTTATGTATAACTAACGCGGGGCGTTGATCCCAGGAGGATTAACGCTTCTTTTGGCTGAACCTTATTGAAGTAACGGTACAGTTTAGTTGAATAAAGCATGTATCTTGACAATCGTTTTTACACAATTATAATAGATATTAGAGAGTCTTATAGTCTTTAATAGATAGGAAGGGTTGAATACATTGAAGTACTCAAAAGCAACTAATTATGCTCTTCATACAATGTTAAATTTAGCCTTGTCAAAATCAAGCAAACCAATAGGGGTACAGACACTAGCAGAAAAGCTGAATGTTTCACCAACTTACTTATCTAAAATCCTAACCAAGCTTGTAAAAGAAGGAATGGTATCTTCTGTGTCAGGAGCAAATGGTGGATATTCATTGACAAGAGGCTGGGAATCCATTTCTTTTCTTGATATTATTTTTGCTATTGAGGGAAAGTCATCATTGTTTGAGTGCGGATTAGACCATGGACCTCAATGTCAGATCCAAAAAGTAATGTTGAAGTCCGAAGAAAAAATGGAAGAAGAATTAAGGAGGCAAACCCTGGCTGATTTAGCTAAGACATCTGAATAATTAAATGATTTCTTTTTTTATCCTCCTATTATAGATAATAAAGATCTTTAATATATTTAATTAAAAGGAGTGTATATTATTATGTTAGATTGTGTAATTGTAGGTGGAGGTCCAGCGGGTTTAAACGCTGCACTAGTATTAGGCAGGGCAAGAAGAAATGTGATTTTATTCGACAATAACTCTCCAAGAAACGCAGTTACCCAAGAGTCGCATGGATTTATTACAAGAGACGGAATTAAACCAAGAGAATTTAGAGAAATTGCTCATCAGGACATAGCCAAGTATCCTTCTATCATGATAAGAAATGAAAAAATTATTGATGTAAAAAAAACGGGAATGCATTTCGAAGTCGTGACCGAAAAAGGAGAATGTATTAAAGGGAAGAAGGTGATTTTTGCTACAGGACTTAAGGAAATTCATCCGGCAATAGAAAACATTATGGATTTCTATGGAAAAAGTCTTTTCAGCTGTCCTTATTGTGATGGCTGGGAGTTGAAAGACCTTCCGCTAATGATTATTTCAGAAAGCCACTTTGCTTTCCATATGGCTAAAACAGTTTACAATTGGAGCAAAGACTTAATTGTTTGTACCAATGGAAAGAAGATATTAACCGTAGAGCAAAAGAATATGTTACAAAGAAAAGGAATTAAAGTATATGAGCAAAAAATTAAATCTCTTATTGGCGGAAATGGGAGTTTAGAAGCTGTAATTTTTGAGGATGGTGAAGAGGTAAAGAGGAATGGAGGATTTGTGACACCTGAATGGATTCAAGCCACCACTTTCGGTCAATCTTTAGGATGTAAAACACACGAGCTCGGTGGAATTATAACTGATCAATTTGGCAGAACTAATATTGAAGGGCTATATGCCGCTGGAGATACGTCAGTTATTGCTCCTTCACAAGTGATTATAGCAGCAGCGGAAGGTTCTAGAGCCGCAATGGGAGTCAATACAGACTTATCTCAAGATGATTTTAATTAAACTATTTAAAAACTTTGTGAAACAATGTACTTAAACTATAGGGGGCAATAGTGAAAAGGCAGCGGAATATCCGTTGCCTTTTACTAACCATCTCTAAAAATATTTTCTATAAAATTCTCTTCTAAGACTTCCGCTTAACTGAGCATAAATCCTAGTGGTCTCGCTCTTTTCGTGCCCAAGCAAACTTTGAATAACATCAATTGGAGCTCCGTTGTTTAATAGGTGTGTGGCATAGCTGTGGCGTAGTTGGTGTGGATAAAACAGGCTTCCCTCAAATGTTCAATTTCTCTCTCAGTTAGAAATTTTGGAATCCGTTTCCCTTGTTTAGGTTCTTTTATCGTAAGATTGAAGGGAGTTGTACCCTCATGCAACGGATAAAATTTATGATTAAAATGTTCCTGAATGAACCTTTGTGGTTCAAAATACTAATTTCTATAACTTTCCTTGCTTCAATTATTTTAAGCAATTCATTTTTTTCAAATCATCCTTATTTACGAAGTTGTTCCAAATTAGCTGCGGCTATCTTCTTTTGTGCTTACGCTATTAAATTTAGGAGGAATTTAAAAACGGCTTTCCTCTTCTATGCTGTTTCTGTAATATGTATTTTCCTATCTATTAGGTCATTATTTTAGTTTTATAATAGATTGAAATAAGCATATAAAAAAGATGGAAATTAATAGACCTTCTTTAACTACCATGAAAGTACAAAACAGTTAAAATCTAAAAGAGACAATACTAAAGTAGACCCAGCAATTATAATTTTTAAAAAAAGCTGAGCCTAAAATTAAGCCTCATGTCGCAATATCAGTATGACCACAAAAATCCCACTTTCATTCACTGTGGTGAAGCAATGATTTTCGATTCATGGGTGGCTAACGGGGGCGTTTGCGGAAGATATGGCTGCCATTTTCGGCGGCTTTCTTATTGAAGTAAAGGGGCAGGTTAGTTAAACAACAATATGATTAAAAAGAGGATTTTTAGCTTTCGTCAAGAAAGAGTAAATAATAAGTGGTGAGGGGATGAGGAAAACTTGGAGGCAAGTAACAATATCATTCAGATAAAGCCTTGGGAGGATAATGACCTTGATTTACTTTTTCTTATAAACGCTCCAGAAATGATGCAGCATCTTGGAGGTTCAGAGAGTAAAGAGCAGATTTTGAATCGACATGAACGATATCTTGAGCTGGGAAATAGAGGACGTATGTTTAGCATTAAATTGTTACCAGAATTAGAACCAGTAGGTTCTGTGGGGTATTGGCAAACTACTTGGAATAATGAGAGTGTATATGAAACTGGATGGAGCGTTTTACCCTCTTTTTAAGGGAAAGGAATAGCTACAAAAGCGGTAAAGTTAGCAATTGAAGAAGCATCTAGTGAAGACAAATATAAATACATCCACGCATTCCCATCGATTGATAATCCTGCTTCTAATGCAATTTGTCGGAAACTTGACTTTCAGTTTATTTCTGAATGCGAATTTGAATATCCTCCAGGAAGATTTATACGGTGCAATAATTGGCGTTATAACTTAATTGGAGAATAGCTGATTTTTTAGTTTTTAAAAAACTTTGTGAAGATAGGTACTTAAACAAACGGGGTGCAAGAGTTCAAGAAAGAGACCGCTGCGGCGATCTTTTTGCTTGTTGTGCTAAACCAGCTAATAGTTTGTCAATATTTTTCATTAAAAACTTAAAATATCTCATGTTATACTAAAAATGTGTATACCAAATAACCCTCCGTTAGTCTAATTTTGGAAGGTTTTGTGTTATTTAGTTGGATTTAGGTTCTAAGCTATATCTTGGAAAGTAGTTTTGTTCTTTAAAAGGGCAAATATCCAATGTAAAAGCTTATTTACACATGCTATAACAGCTACTTTAAATGGCTTTCCTTCTTCCCGTTTCTTGTCGTAAAACTCTCGCATTCTTTTGTTTCGCGGGATGATTTCATCAGTTGTTTTCTTTTTACGACAATCACGAATGGCACAACGAACTGCCATATACAAGGCATGTCTAAGTCTACTCGATCCTCTTTTAGTGATTCGATTTTTAGTTGCAGAAAATTTACCAGATTCAAAAACACTTGGATCGACTCCAGCGAATGCTACAAGCTTTTTTGGGTCATTAAATCGATCTATTTCCCCAATTTCAGAAATTATCGTTGCAGCGATCTTTTCTCCGATACCAGGGATAGATTTGATGATATTATATTCTTCAATTTCCTTAGCGAGGGCATCTATCTCCGACTCTAACTTTGATAGATGCTCTTTATACTGAAGAATCATCTTTATAAACATACCTAGGCTTAAAATATGACTCTGATAAACTGTCTTTTCAAAAGGGTTACGGCACGCCGCAGCTTTAAGTTCAATTGCTTTTTCTTTTGCCCACCTGATCGACCGACTTTTACATACTTCATATATTTTTTCTGAAATTGTTTCTTCACTAGCCTTCAAAATGTCTTCTGAAGAGGGAAACTCTGAAAGAGTTAAGAGCGACACCACAGAGTATAAATCTCCAAAGACTCCAATATACTCAGGGAAAACTTGCTCAAGCACTGCCTGAAATTGAAGTTTAGTTTGTATCATCACGCCAGTTATATTTTCATGTTGTCTTGTGAGATTACGAAGGTTCAATAACTGAACACCACGTTTTTTATAAGGTTCAAATTCCTCTTTATAAAACAACTCACAGAGGAGATAGGCATCAATGGCATCAGTTTTTACTTTTCTTAAACTTGAACCTCTTGCCTTATATGAAATCAAAGGATTAATGATAATTAATAAATATCCCCGTTTTTCCAAGTATTGAACAACTGAAGTTTGATAATGCCCAGTAGCCTCTAATATGACCGAAGGTTTCTTCCCTGACTCATTTTTAACATCCTCAAGAAACGTTACAAGTGAATTTAGCCCCTTAAGAGTATGATCTACTTTAAAGCTCTTTCGATATGGTTTTCCTTTATCCAAAAATGCTTGAACCTGACTTTCGCCTTTAGATATATCCAGACCTACGACTGGATTCATTATAAATCTCCTCCTAATTGTGAATTGCCAGTAACCCCTAATCCTCCATGCAGTGTCACAGCTTCGCTTGTTATACGAGATCTAAGTCCCAACCAGCCTCAATCATGTTTCTACAAGTAGGGGGCGAACGGTTTAGCTGACGGGGTCAAGCCCCACGGGCAGATACGTTCTACCCTGGCTACTGCTATAATAAGACCATATAAAAAATGGTCAACCAGAAATATTTTCTGGCTGACCTTATAATACGAAAGGGCAGGTTAGTTAAAAAAGGAAAATAAATGAAATCGGTAGAATAAAAACTGGATATAAATCATAAATAATTGCGGGGGTAAAAAAATATGAAAAAATTAGGGACTCTATACTTTTTCTGCGGGAAAATGGGAGCTGGAAAATCAACTAAATCAAAACAATTGGCGATAGATAAACGTGCGGTACTGTTGTCTGAGGATGAATGGCTTTCATCTCTTTATCCCAATCAGATTGCATCATTTGAAGACTATCTAAAATTCTCAGCGCAGCTCAAGCCGTTGGTGAAAAAGCATGTTCAAAACATATTAAGTGTCGGTACAGATGTAGTAATGGATTTTCCAGCTAACACTCAAAAACTTAGAAAGTGGTTTTTGGATATGGCATCAGAAATCAATGCAAGCCATCAACTAACTTTCCTTAATCTAAATAACGAGCAATGCTTACGTCAAATTGCACAAAGGCGTAACGAACAACCAGAAAGAGCAGCTTTTGACACGGAAGCGGTGTTTATTCAAGTTACTAAATTTTTTGAAGAACCAGAGGCATCAGAGGGAATAAATATTTTTGAGTTTAGCGGAAAAGAATAACAAAGGCGATTGAGGAATGTTTATTATCAGCAGAAAATAAAAGGGAAAAAGGCTAATCCGTATTAGTATAGGGGTTAGCTTTTTTTGTCCGATTTTACATAGATTTTAAAAACTCGAAGCTAAAACATTTATCGTCATCGTACAAAGTCATCTTTATTAATACAGAGGAGTCATGGATAAATTAGCAAAAGGTCATAATCCAATTTATAAAGTTATGACTTATTGACACTACTAAGTCGATGATTAAACAGTTAAATATAAATACTAAATTAGTAGGAGGTTAGTAAATGAAAAAAAATTATATTCGTTCATTATCAATTGTTTTAATTAATGTCCTAACTCTCTCGAAAAATCCAAACTGCTAAGGAGCATCTCTTATCAGTTCTGTTTTCTCCAGAATATAGATTAGTTGACTTAATCAAACTATCATAAGGAAATAAATGGTCTTCGACGATGATACTTCCTCAATTAGAGAATTTTAATGCCTTTGAAGAAGTTCCTAAACTTAAAATACCAATCTATTTTTGTGAAGGAAAGTATGATTATGATACAGCCTTTCCATTAGTAGAACAATACTATAAAATATTAGATTCACCTAAAAAACAGTTTTTTTTGTTTAATAAATCTGCTCACTGGCCACAACTTGATGAACAAAAGAAGTTTTCTGATGTGCTTTTAACAATTCAAAAAGATACATTGAAATAAGAATGTAAAAATACAACCCCTGTTAAATTGGATCTATTGTGAACAATTTTTCGCATCAAAACAAGGCAGTCGAAAACGTCATTGATCCTAAAAGAATCGGTAGAGTTGCCCATGTTTTGTATGTGGTATGGCCTTACTGCTATTGGGAAAAATTAAATTGGCATGCTATCTCGAATGGAGGAATTTAACATGGGCAAAACAATTTTCATTACTGGTGCAGGCACCGGGCTTGGCAGAGGTGCTGCCATTGGTCTTGCCAAAAAGGGCATCGGGTGATTGCGACAACAGAGCTGACTTCTCAAAAAACAGACCTTATGTGGGAAGCAAATGACCTGGGATTGGATATAGAAGTTATTAAAGTGGATATTACAGACCCTTTGGATTTGGAACAGATTGAGAAGTATGATTTTGACGTATTTGTTGCAAATGCTGCCATTAATGAACGAGGGCCGCTCGGGGAAGTGCCGATGGACCGATTTCGGGCACTTTTTGAGGTAAATGTTTTCGCAACTTTGGCAACCGCACAAATCGCCGCAAGGAAGATGGTTGAAAAGGGAAGCGGAAAAATCGTCTTTATGAGTTCCATTTCTGGAATTGTAGCATCTCCTTATAACGGTGCATATGCGGCAACAAAGCATGCAATTGAAGCTATTGCTCATGCATTAAAGGCGGAGCTTCAAGGTTTTGGAGTGAAAGTTGCCACTATTAACCCAGGTGCCTTCAAAACAGGCTTCAATGATCGCGCGGCAGAAGAGCTATGGAAATGGTACGATGAAAAGAAAAACTTCACGAGAAAAGAGGATATAAAAAAGGCGGAAGAAGGGTTAAGGAACCAGTTTGACCCGGAAGATTTAATTGCAAAACTGGTAGAAATCATCCCAGCTGACCAACATAAATTCCGAGTCGCCTATCCTCAGCAAACGGAAAAACAGATGAAGCAAGAAGAACAAAAGGGGTGGGAGATGGACATATAGGATGCCCCATCCGGTTCTTATAACCTGTGGAATGAGACTGTTAATAAAAAGGGGAAAGATGGAAATATCTTTTTCCCCTTTTTGCTTTTTGGTATTTGCTGAATCATGCCTATTTACAATCAAATTTTGTTCCCCCACAGTGAAACGTCCTTCAACTGCTAAGGTTTGATCTTTATCCGAAAGGAACCTTTACCGAAAAGAGAGAAAATGTGGAATAAAAATGTTCTTCAGTAGAATTGACCGATGTTGCTGGTAGCAAATTGGTTAATTTATCTCATTATTATGATGATGCATCCAAAGTATTAAAGGAATTAGCGAATGCTTCCACTGTGGGAATACAAAATCCGGGTTTTGTTTAATCATATCCATTTTTTGATTGAAAGCTAGGTTTAATTCTTCTTGGTTCCTAAGTGAATTACTTTGGTTGCCCATCATTGCAGCTGCACGCCGGCATAAATATTAAAAATACGAACGGGAGGTTAGTGTAAGAAAGGTTTGTTTTAGATGAAGGAGACCTGATATAATTTACTTTAAATCTAAATTAGTTCTTGTTCAAAGGGGGCTGGATAGTGGAACATTAAGGGGGCATCACAATGATTAGTAATAAAAAAGTGTCTGCAATACATGCAAACACTTTTCCAGGGCTATTAATAGACCCTTTTTTTATTTTTGGGACAAACATCCACACTCGGAGACAAAACCATTCATAGTTTATCTTAATGAGTAGAAAAGAGAGGTGGAGAAGTCATTGATGGGGAATGATAATAAACAAAAACAAAAGCCAAATGAAGAAAAGATGGTGGAAGAACAAATCATCCCTTTAGAAAAATACAATTTAGTCCACAATTGGAAACTCATAATGCAATTCAATTTTGCTTTATTTAAAAACAAAGATGAATTTGTAATTATTAATAATAATGATGAATATGTAGCTCGTTTTAGCATTACTGATGTTGGGGTAATCGAACTAAAAAAAACCTCATCTGAAACAACTCCGATGATTGATTTCAAGAAAAAAATAATTAAGATACCTATATTATTATAGAGCACGGTGAGTAATGAGTATTTATAATATAAAAGTTATTTCGGGGGTATAAGGTGTTTTTAGAAAAGGGATTGTGACTGCAATCACTTTTTTGTTATTGAACTAACTGGGTGCGTTTGCGGAAGATTTTGCTGCCATTTTCGGCGGCTTTCTTATTGAAGTAAAGGGGCAGTTTAGTTTAAGTACGTTTGATGATAAATTTAGAATATATATGGAAAATTTTAAAAAGTAACTTTTATATTAACTTTATGAAACTAATAATAGGGTAGGATTTTTTTAAAAAAATGAAGCAATCCAATTCTATTTGAATCGGACTGCTAGTTTAGCATGTTATTTGAGTTTTAAATTCAAATTTTCAAGCCACATTACTATTGACTTTCATTCACATTTCCTTCTGCCGGAATCGGATACTCTTTCAGCAACCGGGCAAAATGCAGTAAATTGTAAGCAGTTTTTTTTGCGTGTTGCATCGTAAAATCGTTCTCTCTCCCGTTTGCCTCAATAAAGGATGGACCAGGGCCCGCTTCCCCCACCCAATAGGTATCTACATTGGGAGGAATCGTAAACCCAATATGCGACAATGCGTAAATTAGGTAGCTTGAGACGTTTTTCGCACCGTCTTCATTCCCGGTAACAACCACTCCGCCCACTTTGTTATAGTAAATGTACTGGCCTTTTTCGTTTGTAAGGCTGCTTCCACCATACAATCTTTCTACAACCAAAGTGGCCAGGCTGCTCTGTTCGCCAAGCCAAATCGGCGAGCCAAGCAAAAGGATATCCGCCTGCTTCACTTTTTCAAAAATCTCTGGCCATTGATCCTTATCATTCACTGCCTCATGGGTAATTCCAAAGCCGATATTATAATCAGCCATCCTGAGCACTTCTGTCTCCGCTCTGTTTTCATCAAAAAATTTTACAATCTCGTTAATCAGCGCACGAGTATTGGATTGCTGCGTGCTGTCTTTCAAACTGCAATTTAAAACTAGCGCTTTAATGCTCATTGCTACATCTCCTTAGGTCATGGTCATAGTATTTCTTTACCCTGAGAATTTTTTATTAAACTAGAAATCCGGTTCGTTCGCGGTATAAAAGGCTGCTGCAACCGCATATGTAACGGCGTGACACCAAACTATGAAAGTGCCAAGTTCACGTCCCCCAATCGGTTACAAGTCATACATTTAATTAACTTCTAAATAGATTACTAATATGAAATAAAACATACAATCCTGCAAAAAGGTTACTCGAACAAATCCGCAATAGTCCTAAATAATATCTCTTCTTGAACAAAAGGGGGCAGTTTAGTTCAAGAAGGAATTACATAATATTCACAGAAATATAATGATATTATTGGAAGTTCGAGGGGGAATAACGGAATGTATATAGTAGTTGGTATTCTCGCTTTAGTATTCATTTTTATTTCATTAATTCAAACTTTATTAAACAGGAATTGGAAATTAATTTACACTGCATACGGTAATGTAGAATACTTTAAGATAATTGCCATATTAAAAACAGAAGGAATAAAGTTAAAAATTGAAACTCCATACAGAGGCATTGATAGCCGAAATACCCGATTTAAGGATAATACACAATATGATATTTATGTAAAAAAAGATGAAGAACATTTAGCTATTAAAGCGTTGCAAAAAAGATAGCAGACAAAAACTCCCCATATTCTTTCGGAGAGGATGAAATGAGAAGATTTAATGTTTCTGAGAAATTAAATCGTTTGAAAAATAAATAATTTCTAAAGAGCCGTTTCTCTATAAAGAGGACGGCTTTCATGGGAGTATGTGAAACAAGATACTTAAGCTAACGGGGCTTTAGTTTAATGAGTGCAGCTTCAATGTTTTCAAAAGTAAACGCCAAGTGGTTGACAATTCCTTCGCCTTCAACATGTCACCATAGACGAGTTCAATCTATGCACTTGGAGCTCTTGAAAGAATAATTCATTTCTTTGATCATAATTGTAGTTAGTATTGCTTGCCACATTCATGACCTTGAATCGATGAGAATTATTAATTTCAAATTAAATTTTATCAATTAACTTGTTCACTAACTCTCTTTCTTTAACAAATTCAGCAAGAATTTGTTGGTTGCGAGTAACAAGTTCGACTAAGTGGTTAATGGCGGTTGATTGTTGCAAAACTTTTTCATTTAATAAGTCTATCTGTTCTTTAATATCTTGTCTTTGCTTAGAAGCATCGCTTTCTAAATTTAGTAGCTGTTCAAGTAAGTCGTGATTATCCGCAGGTGTAACTGCATCTATATGAGATGTATATTCTGGAGAATCAATCAACCCGCGACTTTTTTGGAACTTCCAAATACTTGCATTAATATTAACTTCTTTGTTCACCTCAATTTCTCCTGAATCGAGCCATTGATATTTTAGCATGATGACATTATTTTCTAGAAATCGATCAAGGATTTGAAATTTTCCAGAGCCGTTCTCATGTATGGTTCCGTTGGCAAATTTTTTTGAAGGTTTAATTCCTACTTCCGGTTTATTCATCATTCTTTCACTCCTTATACATTCGATAGCAAGAGTTAAATTCCTCACTTTGCATGACAAACTTATCTATCACGTTCTTCTGCCGTTTGAAAGGAAAAGGTTAGAGTACGGGCAGGCGGTACATACCTTTAATAATTCATTCAATAGTTATTGTTTTTTTAATTAATAATTTTTAGTCAAAAGTGATTCAAAGATTCACCAAAAAAGGAAATATGGCATTTTTGTTGAGGAAGAATTTATAGTTGAATGACGGCTGCTTAAAACAACATGGAATAAAAAAGAGCCAAAAGTATGCAAGTTTTTATACTCTACTTGCGTATTTTTGGCTCTTCCTACTTTCATATGGATTTATTAATGGCCAATTGAGCCATGTATAGCTCGGCACGTACCATGTTGCCTTTATAAAAATGAAGGAGGGAAGAATTAAAGCTACCATATTCATATTGGTAGCTTTTTGTTATACTTTCTTTTGTTTCAATTTCTTCATTTTATGCAAAGTATGCTTTGTTCCCCATTCGTGCATGGCTTCTAAAATTGGTTCCAAGCTCCTTCCGTAGTCAGTAATAGAATATTCCACTTTGGGAGGAACTTGGGGATATACAACACGCTGAATAATATCCTCATCTTCTAATTCGCGTAATTGGTTAGTTAACATCTTTTGGGTAATTCCAGGCATACTACGTTTTAATTCACTGAATCTTTGAGTACCGTTCTTCAATAAATACAACAAAATAATGGGTTTCCATTTCCCAACTAAAATACCTAAAGCATCATCCACCCGGCATAATTCTGGCTCTTTTTCCATTCTTTATTCTCCTTTAGTATCCTTTTGTATACTATACCACTTTTAAGTGCGTACTTCCTGATTTAGTGATTATGAGCAATAATAACATTGTAAATAGAAAAAGAAAACAACTTTATATAAAAAGGTGGTTGACTAATATGGAAAAATATCGAATCGACCTAACTAAGGGTCTAGAATTTGGAATTTATACACTAGGAGACCATATACCCAATCCTCATGCAGGAGAGCGTATTTCAGCTCAACAAAGAATTCGGGAAATCATTGAATTAGCTAAGCTTGCCGAGCAAGCAGGTATTGATTTTTTTAGTGTAGGTGAAAGTCATCAGGAATATTTTACAACTCAGGCACATTCGGTTGTATTGGCAGCAATTGCTCAGGCGACAGAAAAAATTAAAATTGCAAGTTCTTCAACGATTATCAGTACATCGGATCCAGTGCGTGTATATGAGGATTTTGCGACCATTGATTTGATATCGAATGGACGTACCGAGATTATTGCCGGACGTGCTTCAAGGGTAGGCCTCTTTGAATTATTGGGCTATAGCCTTCGAGATTATGAAGAGTTATTCGAAGAAAAGTTTGAGTTATTATTGAAAATTAACAAAGAGGAAGTAGTCAATTGGAGCGGAAAATTTCGTGCTCCATTGAAAAATGCAAAGGTCATCCCACGTCCGCTTAACGGCTCCCTGCCGATTTGGCGTGCAGTGGGTGGACCACCTGCTAGTGCAATTAAGGCAGGATTGGCAGGTGTACCAATGTTTCTTGCTACTTTAGGTGGTCAAGCATCTACCTTCAAAATTTCTATAGATGCCTATCGTGAAGCAGCAAAACAGAGCGGATTTGAACCAACTGAGCTTCCAATTGCAACTGCTGGTTTCTTTTACGTAGCTGAAACAACACAGCAGGCTCAGAAAGAGTCATATCCCCACGTTAATCAGGGGTTACAACTAATAAACGGCCAAAGCTATCCAAAGCGTCAATTTGCCCAGGGAGTCGACCCACGAGATGTAATGAATATCGGTAGTCCGCAGCAAATTATTGAAAAAATACTTTATCAGTATGAACTATTTGGTCATCAACGTTATATTGCACAAATGGATTTTGGCGGTGTGCCTTTTGATAAATTAATGAAAAATATTGAACTCATCGGAACTGAAATTTTACCAACAATTAAGAAATACACAGCAAAAAAATAGGAGGAAGAGACAATGAAAGTTGTAGGATTATCCGGCTCAAAAGTCGGCTCAAAAACAAGAACGGCTATGAACTATACAGTCGAGGCACTTACTAAAAAATATCCTGATGCTGAAGTGACATTAATTGATTTAGCTGAGTATGAGGTGCAGTTCAGTGATGGTCGTAACTATAAGGAATATGAAGGCGATACAAAATATATAACACAGACAATAATGGAAGCAGAGGCCATTATCATTGGTACACCTGTTTTTCAGGCATCAATCCCGGCTACATTAAAAAATATATTTGATTTACTTCCTGTAAACGCATTTCGCGATAAAGTTGTCAGCATGCTTGTAACCGCTGGAACTCCTAAGCATTACTTAATAGCAGAACAACAATTAAAACCGATCTTGGCCTATATGAAAGCACAAATTGTTCAAACCTATGTATTTATTGAGGAAAAAGACTTTCATCGTAAAGAAATTGTAAATGATGATGTACTATTCCGAATAGACAGGTTAGTGGAGGATACCGTTTTGTTAACAGAAACATATACAGAAATTCGCAAGAAAAGAGAAGAAAAATATGATTTTTAACAAATGGATATGGCAATTCGTAAAGTAGTTTTGATGTCAATTGAGACAGAACACAGAGCACAGGGGGAAATGGTATGAACAAATTACATTCTCGTGATATACAGAAGGTTTGGACAGTTCAGGAAAGAAAAATAAGTGCAGTTCATCGTGCTGGAGCAGTCCTAGAACCAGGAAATTGGAAAGATTATGACCCGTTTTTATTGCTAATGGAAGATAAATTTGAAAAAGGGGCATTTGATATTCACCCACATCGTGGTATGGAGACAATCACATATGTAATAGACGGCACTATTAATCATTATGATAGTGTAACGGGGGAAGGTGGAAAACTCCAAAGTGGTGATTTTCAATTTATGACCGCAGGACGTGGCGTTGTTCATAATGAATCTCCAGGGGAAGGGGAAAGTGTACACCTCCTGCAGCTTTGGGTTAACCTTCCTCAGAAGTATAAAATGGTAGAGCCACGTTACCAAAACATTCATATAGAAGATGCCCCTATTCGTCACGAAGAAGGAGCACACATTCGAGTATATTCTGGTTCATCGGGTTCTGTAGTGTCAAACACTTTAAACTATGTACCAGTAACATTTGTAGAAATGAATATCGAAAATGGTGCATCAGTTATTCAAGACTTACCAGGCAACTATAATGGGTTTATATATGTTTTGGAAGGTAGTGGTTCTTTCGGAGGAAATAATGTCCAAGCAAAAAAAGGACAAGCATTATGGTTAGGTGCTGCAGGTTCAGAACCAAGTTTGATCCAAGTAACAGCAACCGATCAATTACGCTTAGTATTATTTGCTGGGGTTCCATTAAAAGAGCCTGTCGTTGCAAGAGGACCATTCGTAATGAATACAGAAGAAGAGATAGCACAGGCATATGCTGATTACCGAAATGGGAAATTTATAAGTCAATAAAGCTTTACACCTTGTGAATATTTGCACTTAAACTTCCCTTTAACACAACAAGGAATAAAATGAAGAGCCCAAAATATGTGAGTTTTCATGCATTACTCGCGTATTTTTGGCTCTTTTTACATTTAATAAAGATACTGCTACTTATAGAATATTTTTTTGCCCAATAAACTTACCCTTCAACCAATTCCAGCTTCTCGCCATTCGGACCTTGGAAAAAGGCGATTTTAACAGTACCGTTTAAAAGGCTTCGAGGTTCTTCATCTACCAATTTGACGCCTGCCTCTTTTAACCGAGCGAGTTCAGCTTCTATGTTTTCAACTGTAAACGCCAAGTGATTGACGATTCCTTCGCCTTCACCATGGCCGCCATAGACGAGTTCAACCTCTACACTTGGCTGCTCTGGAAAAAATAAAAACGCGAGCTCCACAGAATCATTTAACCGCTCTCTGTTTCTTAATTCCAAACCAAGGATGTTTTGATAGAACGCTAAAGACTCGTCCATATCTTTCACCACAATCCCCACATGTTCCATTTTCACAGCAGATTCCTCCTAACGGAATATTGTATGTATCAACCTATTATACAATTTTCACCCAACCCGTGTTAATTAAGAATACAAAAATTACCACAGTTTTCAAGGACTGTGGCGTGAGGTGAATTTTTTCTGTTCTAACAGGAAAAGAGGCAAGTCGTCATTCCTTTACGGGTTTTCCTGTACCCAAACAAGTGTTGCAGTCTTGGACATGCAAAGATTCGAAACCTGATGAAAAAAATCCTTTTCCTGAGCAATCAGGGCATTTTCCTCTTTGAATTCTTTTCTCTCGCCGTTTTTCTCTGCTAAAGAAGGCCAATAAAACCATGCTCACACCTCCAAACTTTCCCATTAGTATCCCCCAAAAAAAAGGGGAACATGTCTTTGACCAAGCCTCTTGAAGACAAAACGACCTAGGAAAGAGCGGAAACCGTCTTCTGTTTGTAATTATCTGGATAATCAAAGACAAAATCCCCCTGAGAAGAGGGGAAAATGTCTTTGAACAAGTCTCTAAAAGACAAAACGGCATAGGAAAGCGGCAAAACTGTCTTTTATTTGTAATTATCTGGATAATCAAAGACAAAATCCCCCGGAGAAGAGGAGGAAATGTCTTTGAACAAGTCTCTAAAAGACAAAATGGCATAGGAAAGAGGCGAAACTGTCTTTGATTTATAATTATTTGGATAACCAAAGACATGCTCAAAAGTGGTCGGTCAGGGACGGATTGTAAAAGCCCGATTGGATAAAGCTATTGGTTCTAAACGATCTCCTACCAATGTTCTTTGTACAGATGCTTAGCGAGTATTTATGACTAAGTCGTTTGAAGGCTGGATAAATCGATTTAATGGTGTGACAACAAAATACCTCGACCATTATTTGAGTTGGTTACAATTCTTAGACCAAATCAGCCTTCGAAATGACGACATACAGTTAACAAGATGATTGTTGAAAGTTGCCTGTTCTGACTGTGTGTTACTTATGATAAACTTGGTTTATCAGAATTTTCCGAATAGAGGACTTATAAGGAGGAGAAATGATTGAGTGAAAAATTAGTAAGAGTGGGTACAACTTATATTCCAGTTTCAAATGTAGAACTTTCTTCAGAATGGTATGTAAACAAATTGGGGGCTGAATTGAGTTATAAAGATGAAGATAAAGCAATCCTTAACCTTGCTAATCAAAGCATATTTCTTATAAAGTCTAATGAAAATCAAAGCTCCAATTTTTATGATATTCACGGCGAAGAACGTTTTTCGTTAACATTTGAAGTCAACGGGTTAAGTGCTTTAGAAGCGATACATAAAGATTTTATTGAAAAACAAATTAGAGTTGGAGAAATTGAAAACAGAGGACACCCAGGAAGAAACTTTGTTTTCTATGATATAAATGGAAATAAATTTGATGTTTGGAGCGAATTGAGTCCAATATTTAAAGAAAAATACTTAATTTCCCAATAGGCTATTTTTAACCGATATATCTAAAAAGAGGACTCAATAACTATTGAGTGCTCTTTTTATTATAAAAATTACCATTACCTTTAGCATAGCTTTATAAAAAATAGCACCGCAAAAGCGGTGCGGATCATAACAAATACATTACACGCAGTCTATTTACCAACCTTTGATTGCGCGGCTTCCTCCCGGATTTTCTTTGCATCTTCTTTCAGCAGGAACCCTTGTTTAATGACATCATTAGCAGCTTGGGTAACTGCCGATACATACGAGCCGTGGTTACGATAAAGGCTCTTTAATTTTTCCGCACTAAACGGTTCATGCGATCCAAACAGGTAGCAGAAACCTCCTCCACTATTCATACCCGTATTTGTCGCAGTTGGTACGGCATGCTGTGGCAAACGAATGCCACCAAGGGCATTTCCGTTACTGTCACGAGCAATGACAACAGGGGAAGTGGATTGGACTTTGATTCGTTCACCCTTTGGCGGCGCAATGCCATCTTCAATCCAGCGAACAAGGTGCTCATAAGCGGCATTGACAACATAGCCAGTCGGGACACGGCTTAATGCAGGTTTTTGGCAAACAGATATGTCCGCTACAGGGAGGTGATCACGAATCAGGATATTGGTACGGTAGTCCGAGCCGCCACCTACGTGAGACGCACCTGCCACTTCATAAGTGCGAAGCACATTGGAATCATCTTGCCGTGCTGCCACTTCCCCAAGCGTAATCAAATCATTTTCTGTATTGACCTTAATGACCTTCGTATCAAGATCAGTTCGCAGTTTATTGCCAGTTCCAAGGTACATCATGTAACCGTCAAAGATATTGGTCAGAGGATGGATCTTATTATAGTAACGCACAAGATAACTCTCGGATTGCGAGGCGCCTGCTGCAATCATCATCTCCGGCTTAAGATTGCCTAACGGATTCACTCCAACTGGATGGAGGACCGCTTGGGCTGCTTGCGAATAGATATCAAAAGCCAACCCGTCATCGACAACCTTGCCGCCATCGGTGACATCGAGTGATGCATACCGAACCGGACTCCATGCCCGTAAGCCGCTTGTTGGTTCACCTGCTTTATCCCCTTGGTGAACACCAACACGCTGTGCCGATACTCCGACATAGGCATATCCTTCCCTGAGGAAATGGTCATAGGATGACATCCACATCGCATCTAGATTGTATCCGCTCGTAACATTTAACCATTCCACAATGACTTTCCCATTAAACTTTTCCGGTGATGCCGGACGCCGAACCAACATACGTGATTTGTAAGGATGATCAGTGGAGATAGGATTGGCGATCTCATACGCTTGGGCGGTACTATAGCGTGCCGCTTTTCCTTCAAAAAAGAATTCCTCCTCTATGTACCCATACTTGTCTAAATCAATACTTGTCGCCAACTGCGGGTAATTGTGGGAAGGATCTCCCAATGGACTTGACGGGATCGGCCCGGTAACAACAGGATTGCTAACATTGGACGCAGTTGACTTCTCCTGAGGTGCAGGTTGATCGGCCATAGCTGAAGAGTACAAAGACAGGGTTAAGGTTAAAGCTGATAAAAGAATGAACGGTTTTTTAATAAATTTCATGCGTAACTGTCCCTCCTAAATATATTGGATGTAAAACAGACGGCTGTAACACTCCTTTCTTTAATAAGTTTTAGAAACACTAGTTTCTATATAATAGGATAGCAGTTGATATCAGAATATTTCCATAATTATCGTTAGTGATTTATTGACATTTCGTAAGGCGAAATGAATAAAGATTGTCTAACTTTGGAAAAATATAGATTTATTATTTTTGTTCTTTTTAATTAAGATGTCTTGGTCTTAATAAAGTAACCAACAATAGTAAAATAAAGCGGAGAGTTTCCGGTTAAATGCAGAATAGAGCTCGTTATTGGGAAAATAAAGGGAGGTTTTCCGGTTATGCAAAGCAAAATCCTTCAATTTTATATTTTTCGAGTCAATAGGCGGAATCTCTCCGTCTATATAAGCCTTTTTTTAATGAAAATTACCAATTAAGCAAATTTCTCCGTCTATCTTCAGCTCGGGTCCTCAGGGAAAAGTAGATAAGCAGAATAGTAAGAACGCGTAGGCACTAACACTGCCGTATTGGCATTGGCAGTTTTCGTCTTAATCGGATCATACTCTCATAATATATTGAAATTTTTAAAAAAATATTTCAATGATGCTTCTTCATTGCTATACTATTTATAGGTTTTCCAATTATCTGCAATTACCTCCATAATTCTACATTGTTTGCACTTTTATTCACTTCTGATTTTTATTCGTGTCATGCATTTTCTCTAGAGTCCTTCTCTCCGGCGGTTAAAATCCCTATCGGGAGGTGTTTTTCAAAAAACATCTCTATTTTCAATAAAATAGTACTGACCATAATCCACTTAAGTATGTTTTCCTCAACAAAAGACTCACTATTAATACTCTCGATTCTTAAGTATAACTTTTCCTATGATAGCTCTAATTCTTTTTTCAGGTATTGATAAAAATAATAAATTTGGGAGGATTTCATTATGGCTTCCATGATGGTTAATCGTGCTTGCCCTCAGTGTGGCGGTTTAGCAATTGATGAGGATTATTATAAGATTGGGGAGAGGTACATCTACTGTTATTGTTGCGGATACACTTATATTCGTGAACAATACTTTGATGAAGTGGAAAACAAGATAAAATTAAGGGTAGAAGAATCAAATGGTTACGGAATGTTCAGAATTGCAATGAAAGATGGTTCCAAGGATTTATTTAGTATCGATACCCCTATTACTGAAGAGTTAATAAATGAGTATAAAGAAAAATTAAAAAATAATAATGAGGTTGATTTGAATAAAAGCTATTTGGTTTCTTATTTTGACGGAAAATTCACCGTTTTGTTCGGTGAGGTACCAGAAATATATCTCATTTCATATGAGGAATATAAAAGGAAAGGATATCTTGATGTCATGCGAATCTAACGTGCTATTGTTAGTATTTTCCTTATCATTCCAGTATTTTGGCAAGTGATAGAAAGGATAAACGACTTAAAACAATAGCAAGGCATGGTAAAAAACATTATAATGAATTCATGGATGGTGAACAAAATGGAAAACAAAATATTAGATTTGTTAGAAAAAATGAATGATAGACAGGAAAGAATGGAAGAAAAACTAGAACGTATGGATGATAGACAGCATAACATGGAAGAACGATTTGCAGGAATGGAAGATAAATTAGAACAGATTGATAATAGACAGCATAACATGGAGGATCAACTAGGACGGATTGATGAAAGACAACATAACATGGAGGATCAACTAGGACGGATTGATGAAAGACAGCATAACATGGAGAATCAACTAGGACAGATTGATGAAAGACAACATAACATGGAAGATAAACTTGACCAGGTATTTGATACGGTTAAAAGAATCGAGGCTTCACAAAAAGATGACGTACTTAGTCTTCTAAAATTACAGAAAAAGAATCTTGATAACGAAGTGGATTATATTAACAATAGACTAACAAAAATGGACAAAAGAATATTCAACCTTGAAAAAAGAGTTGAAAATTAAACTTAAAAGATTTAACTAAGTGCCAGACACACCAGAAATTGGAATGTGCCTGGCACTTTTTTTATGGGCGAGTGTAGAGTGGAAGATTCCCTACACCATCTTGAACTGCTCACGACCCAAATGGAACGAATGTAGAATGCAAGTTGAGCCATGTGCGTTTCAAGATGAGCCGTATACCTATCCAGTCTGCTTCATGGATGAAACAATCCCGAACCAAGCAATACCAGAGAGTAACACATAGATTACTTCAAAGAATACAACAGAAAAAAATATAAAGTTACCCCTCAAATACGAAACCGCAAATAAAAACCGCAACTGCGCAAATAAAACTGTCATTTTCGCAAATAAAAGCAGCTTTTCCGCAAATAAACGATCATTTTCAGCAATAAAACCCCACCGAGTAACGAAACCGGCCCACATCTAAAAAAATTTTAACCCCCCTGTCCTTTTTGTGCCCAAATCGATAAATAGAAGGTGAAGCCGATGAGCCGATGGAAGGGTCAGCCCTTCAACCAGCACGAACCAGTCCATCGGCGATTGAAAAAGAGGAGGGTATTAGGGTGAGTAAATTATTAATCAACGAAAACCCGGTGATGATCATCCCATCACTGGCAGTAAAAATCGGCTTGCACGAAGCTGTGATTCTGCAGCAAATTCATTATTGGGTCCATGCGAGCAGGCATGTCATTCAAGGGCGGAAGTGGATTTACAACACGTATAAGGATTGGCAGGAACAGCTTCCATTCTGGTCTGAAAGTACCATTAAACGGACGATTCACTCGCTGGAGAAACAAGGATTGCTGCTATCCGGGAACTGGAATCGGTCGAAGATGGATAAGACCAAGTGGTATACCATCGATTACCAACAGTTGGAGGAACTGACAGAAGATAAGCCAATGACCCCATCAGAGGAACTACAACAAGCCGATCATGAGACCACCGCAACAGGAACAGAACCACCAAACCACACTCAGGTCGACTTATACGAGTGGTTGGATGACAACGAAGACGAGTCGATGCCACAGCAAGCAGCACCAGCACCAGCACCTGAGAAAACACCGGTTGCCGAAGTTATTCACTACCTGAATAAAAAGACAAATGCAGCCTACAAACCAAGCAGTCCGAAAACAAAGGAACTGATTCGGGCAAGGACAAGAGAAGGGTTTACACTGGAAGATTTCAAAGCGGTGATCGATTTAAAAACGGCGGAATGGCTGGAGGACCCGGTCATGTGCAAATACCTCCGGCCGGAAACGTTATTTGGTTCGAAATTCGAGGCCTACCGCAACCAAAAGTCATGGAAAAAAGAGCTAACCGAGGAGGATTTTGATTTAGATGAATAAGCGTGAAACGTTCGCATTATTGAAAATGATTTCGGTGTTCTATGACCAGTTTAGTTTCGATCAAGAGAAAGTGAACCTTTGGTATGATGCGGTGAAGGACCTTACGTTTGTTGACATGGAGGAGAATCTGTTAAAACACGTACGGCAATCGCCATTTCCACCTAAGGTATCCGAGCTTTACATAAAGCCCAGTGTACCAGGGGTTGTACCGGACCCCGATGAAACAAGGGTCATCACCACCCGTCATTATGTGCCGGCAACTAGCGAAGTAGTGCAAAAGGAACTGGCCAATATAAGAAAAGTATTAGGCATAGAAAGGGAGCAGCAGGATGGGACCATTTGAACCTTATAATCAGGAAGCGGAGGAAGCATTTGTCGGGTCCTTTTTCCTCGACGGTGAATTAGTAAAAGAGTGTAATGTTCTCCCGGAACAGCTATACATTCCGCATCTAAGACTTCTCTATGCCGGCATTCGGAGCCTGGTTGAAAACGGAATGCCTGTTGATTTGGTTACGTTACTTCATGAAATAGGGGTAGAGCAAATCCAGAACGCTGGCGGGATGAGCTACATCTCCCAATTAGCAGGCAGTGTGCCAAGTATAGCCCATTTTCACTCCTATGAAAAAATAGTCAAGGAGTACGATAAAAAACGAAAAACGATTGCAACCGGACAAAAAATAATCGACCAGGCAACCAGTGAGGATATTGCGAAAACCTTAAGTGACGGAATCCATGAGCTTATGACGATTAAAGAAGATCAGACTGACGATGACACGGGTGAGATCACCTCATCATTGGTCGAGTTATTTGTTGAGTGCGAGCAGGATCAGGGCGATTTTGTGGGAATCCCCTCCGGCTTTCATGATTTGGACAGGCTGACAGGAGGGTTTCTAGCCTCCGATTTGGTGATTATCGGGGCGCGGCCAAGTATGGGGAAGACGGCATTCGCGCTAAGTTTGGCACTTCAAGCGGCGGAAGAGGACGTGAGCCTGATTTTTTCATTGGAAATGTCGAAGAAACAGCTTGTCAAGCGAATGACCGGGAGTACTGGGCAAATCGACAGCCTCAAAATGCGGAATCCCCAAAAGTCGTTTGGTGACGAGGATTGGGAACAATTTGCCAATGGAATCGGCCAGCTATCACACCTGCAGCTCCATATCTTTGACCGGGCTGGAATGGATGTTGCGTATATCAGGTCGAAGGTCCGCAAAGCGCGCAGGGAATATGGAGAGAGTAGGCGGATGCTCGTGGTGATTGACTATTTGCAGCTCCTCGAGGGTGATCGAAAAACATACAGTAACCGCCAGGCAGAAATCAGTGAAATCAGCCGGGCACTCAAGACAATGGCGAGGGAACTGAACGTCACCGTTATCGCCCTTTCGCAGCTAAGTCGTGGTGTCGAAACCAGACATGACAAACACCCAATCCTTTCAGATCTCCGCGAAAGCGGGCAAATTGAACAGGATGCGGACCTGATCGCGTTTCTGTACCGCGACGATTATTATAATAGCGATTCGTCGAAGAAAAACAAGATGGAAATCATCCTTGCAAAACACCGCAATGGACCAACCGGGACGATTGAGCTTGGCTTTAACAAGCAATATGGGGCGTTCGTTAATCTCTAGGCACAAGCAGGAGCCTCAGAGGCTGCCGGAAGTTTATTAAAAAATAATGAAAAGGGAAGTGTGAAAGATGGGAAATGGTAGAGGAATCAATGTGGAAATTTGGGATCATCCAATTTTTAAAAAGATGAGTGTAGAAGAGAGGACTTTCTATCTTTACATGCTAACAAATAGTCAAACTACTAGTATCGGAATCTATCGTATTTCAAAAATACTAGCTGCTCTTGAACTGGGTGTTTCGATTGAGAGAGCCCAAGCATTACTGGACCGTTTCAGCTTGGAGTACGAGTTGATTCGATACAATCGCGAAACAAGAGAGGTCGCCATAAAGGACTGGGGGAAATTCGTGCTTCTAAATGGCGGAAAGCGGGTTATGGTTTCCCAGTTAAGCGAAGTAGAGGATCGCTCGCTGATTCCATATGTTTCAGCATCGATTGCGAATCCGAAAATACGCAGTCTTTATAATTCCTTTTGTAAGGAAGAGCAAGGAATCTCGTGATCAAGATGGAAAGGTGATGCGAAAACAATTAGCCGGCACGGCCCTCCTGACCGCAGCTGCCCTGTTCATGGTAAATCTTCCAGATGCGGAACAGACTGATTCGGGTGTCAACCAACAGCAGAAGAAAAGGGACAGTCATTCAGAAGTGGTTTTTATGCCAGAAGGCCAAGTCCCCGTCAGCTTCGTGGAAACGATCGATGGCGATACCATCAAAGTAATCGTAATGGGAAAAATCGAAACTGTGCGCTATTTGTTAGTCGGCACACCGGAATCGAAAAAGCCGGGCACGTGTGTCCAGCCCTATGCCAAGCAAGCGTTTGAACGGAATAACGAGCTGGTCCAGAGCGGCTTACTCACATTGGAAGTGGAGCAGGGAAATACGAGAGATGCTTACGGGCGGTTGCTGGCCTATGTCTATGTCGACGGGAAATCGGTTCAGGAGATGCTGTTACAAGAAGGTCTTGCACGTGTGGGATATATCATGAATCCTCCCTATAAATATCTGAAGCTATACAAAGACGATGAGAATTTGGCAAGACGGAGCCAAATAAACATATGGAGTCGGAGTGGGTTGGTGACAAACTGGGGGTTTGATGGGTTTGAATAGGATCTCGGGGAAGGACATCTACAGCATGTAGTTTGGTAATGCCAAAAGGACTTTTAAAGTGGAATTTTTCAGGAACTTGGTTAAGCTTTTTAACCAAGTTTTTTATATTTCAAAAAGGGAATACACCGACATTTCAAGGCTTTGGATTATAAATGGACAAATGTTGACCAAAAAGTGTCGAAACCGTTAATAATTTAAAAATAATGTTGAAATAGGATTTCCCTGCATCTTTATCCTTAAAAACGTGTGATTTGTGGTCTATAGTCCGCATAAACATAGAAACCTATTAAAAAGTCATTAATATTACAATAATTTTAGGAATCCGTCAAGGTTCTGCTGAAAATAGGAATGCGAACAAGCGGATGGGCGGAGTTTTAGTGAAGAGTATTCAGAAAAATCGATTTACTTATACATATAGAAATCCATATAATAAGTTCGGGAGGGTGATGAATATTGTCGAAATATGACTTTAAAACGATTATTGAGGGAAAAGGCCATAACCAATTTGGAAAAAAGATACTGGCCACACAAATCCGTTTTGCCACGTTGGAAGCATTGTTTGAGGTGGATGAAGAAGTGCAGCGGAAATTGGATCCTGGCCGGCGCGCTGAAATCAGGCAGTTTATCCTAGCTTCATTAAAGGACAAGGATTTTTATTTTTCCCCATTTATATTCTCAGCAAGGGGAGCGGTTAAACAATCCGATCACGGCTGGGCCCTGGAGCCGGGCAGCAAGCTGTACATACTGGACGGGCAGCACCGCTCATCCGCGATGGCGTCGGCACTGAGTCATTTAAAATCACAAAAGGAAACAGCTGAAGAAACCGGCAATGACCAAGAGGCACAGAAACTGCAAGGGTATATTGATAAATTAAGAGATTATCCGGTGACCATGCAGGTCTATTTAGACCTCTCACAGCAGGAAGAGAAGCAATTGTTCACAGACATTAATAACGAGCGGAAAGAAGCCCATACCGGCATGATCATGCAATACGATCACCGTGATATCTATACGGAATTAACGAGAAACGTAGCCAAAAAGCTGCAGCGTCACCTTGAAATTGAACACGAACTATCCAGGCTGACCAACCAAAACACGGCCATCACCTCGCTTACCATCATGAGAAAATGCCTGCTTGCCTTATTTGAAGGAAACATCAGTGTCAAAAAAGGCAATGCCAATTTGGACCACTACAACGAAGAGGAAGTCATGACGATTTCGTACGCCTTTTTTGACTCCTGGCATGCGATATTCCCGAAGCAGATGGGAAACCGCACAAAGTTTGTCACGGGCCTTTCCGGGATTCAAGTGGCGTTAGCCCTCGTTGTATATAACCTAACAAAGAATCAATCGATCTCCCATCTAGAAGCCATTAAGCAGCTTAGTCTGTTAAAAAAACATTGTTCATGGAAACATGATGACCCGATATTTTCCCATCTCTATGATCCTGTGACCAGAAAAATATCGCACCATTCATCTTCAACAGCGATTCAACGGACCGCCGTGAAATTCTTAGCGATATTAAATAAGAAAGGATAGGGTAAACGTGATTGTAAATTACGTATTTTCCAAACGACAATCGGTCACAACCTACAGTATTCAAGAGCTTTCCTCACTCATGAAAAAGGGACAACTGAAATTGCGTGAGGTGAACAAACTGCATGTGCGAGCGCTTAAAAAATACATTCTTGAAAACGTTTTAACGGAGCAGATTTATATTCCTCCACTTGTGGCAACGACAGCAGTTTTGGAAAATAACAAGCCTTCTGAGCTCACAATGATTGACGGCAACCAAAGGCTGAAGGCGTTTTGCCAATTGGAAGAACTGGGGTTTCGCGCCGCCAAAAGCGAGGACGAGGAGGAAATGAAAAAAGGCTACAAGCTGCTTCATTTTATCCAAAACACCGAGGTGACACTGCAAATCTTTGAAGGCTTGACCAAGGATGAAGCGGACCAGCTCTATATCGACCTGAACACTAAGGGTAAAAAGGTAGCACTTTCGAAACGGATTGCCTTCGATTCTCGGAAAGAGCTAAACATCATCACCAATACCATTCTGAAAACAAACCGGCAGCTAAAAACAGCCGGAGTGGAAATCGAGAAACGAGCCGTGGTAAGGCCGACCAATAAAAAGCTTCTTTCCCTTTCTCAGCTGCGTCAAATTGTTGCGATTGCGATTTCTGGGAGAATGGTATATCGAAACGTGAATGACCGGTATGAAACCTATTTGTCTTCCGAGGATTATATCAAACTGGTAAACACATGGTTTTCAGAACTATTCAGGTTATATCCACCTGAGAAAATAGGGGATTTCAATGAGTCGATAATCGCCAGTCAACCATTGCTCATCAGTCTCGCTTACTATGCCAATAAAGGCTTGGAAAAAACGAGTTTAGAAGAACGAAAGCGTGAAACCGTCAACCGGATGCGGTCGTTAGGAAAGGTAGATTTTAATAGAATGAACCCAGTCTGGAAAGAGTTTAAAGGTACCACTAGAAATGGCTACTATTATTTGGCCAATGATAAGGCCTCGTTCGAAAAGATAGTGGCGTGGCTAGAAAATCAAGGAGGTGAGTGAAATGTGAAAGTAGATAATTATATAAAGGTTTGATTTCTAATGAGGCAGGAAAAGAAATGGAATTTGCTGATTTTATTAGAGATCGTCAAATGTCTACGCTTTACGAAAAGTTTGTGATGAATTTTTATCGTACTCATTTGGATAAGGAGGTTTATCTGGTTCACTCACCAAAAATAAAGTGGAATTTGGGTGAGGATGTGGACGAGCAAAATTTATATTTACTTCCTGAAATGAGGACGGATATTGTAGTTGAAAATAAAATTGAAAAAACACAATTAATAATTGATACAAAATACTATGCCAAGACACTGGTTTCGAGTAATTGGACAGAAGTTGAAAGGATACGGACTGGCCATCTGTATCAAATTCATGCATACATTACAAATAGTGATTTTACTGGTGAAACCAATGGAATGCTTTTATATCCGACAATTAACAAAGAGATTGATGCAAAGTTCCCTATCGGTGGCAAAATGATTTATATCAGAACGCTTGATTTGAATGCTGATTGGAATTATATATCAGATAGACTATTTTCGTTGATAAGGTAAGGCCTTGGAATTACCTTTAGGGTAGCTTCAATAGAATAGAAAAAAATTAAGACCACATTAGAAAGTGGTCTTTTTAGGTTATATAAAAGCAAAGAACAATCTCTTTGTTACCAAATCATATAAATTCAGAAAAGCCTCTCTTTTTTAGGTCTCAGTCGTACGAATAGCCAGACCTCAACATTTTATGAAGTTCATCATTTGCTTTACCTTTTAAAACGGATTTTGCATAAGTTTGGTCAAGGGCCATTCCTTTGGCACAGCCCACTTAACAACTTCTGTAATGCTATTAGTGTAAGCATACTCCTTGATAATCCATTTTTCCAAGGTATCTGCTTGATATTCCTCTACCAAAGTTATGTACTCCTGCAGCCTTCTTATTTCTGCTTGTGTCATTGGAATAGTAATGAGTTTTGTTGTCATAAATTCACCACCTAATAACTCGAACTTACTAACCAGCATAATGATTGGGGGCTAAATGAAATTCGAGAAAGAGATATTCGGATTTCTGACGAGTTGTTAATCTTACTAAATGATTGGGGGTTAAATCAATCTGACTTTCCAGTTCAAGAAGTACAGTCTCCAATTCCAACCGCTGAAGAATTAAAAATGATTGAAGAGTTAAAGAGAAAAGGTTTAATTTAAGAGAATAAGTTGATTTAACCTAATTGTAATGCAAACCTATAAATTCAAGTTATCAGAAGTGAACCTCCGGCCGAAAATGTCGGGGGTCTTTTCTTGCCCTATGATAATATGATTCATTCCCAAAAATTAATGCTCTTGGTGAATGCAAGAGTGACCTTTGTGAAACCCTGTCAGTTACCTCCGGAATTAAGTTGAACGCGAATGAATTCAGAAAGTCCTTGATTGCTATGTCAAATTTACTATTCTTCCAAAATTTTTACTGGCAATTGGTAGAGCATTGGTTCTAGAATGGAAATAAGGAATACAACATGGGAGTGTGTGACTAGTGGAAATGCCCTTTAAGCGCGTGGTTGAAGCGACGTATTTGTCGACAGAAAAAAGCGATAAATACCGCGCAATTCTTCGTTTTTTTTATCAACAGCATGAACGGTTGCGGGAGTTCCTGTTTCCTGAGGAAGTGTACGCCTATTTAAAAGAGTATCCATTTTTTTCGGATTATGAGTTGGACGAACTACATAATGATTTAACCTCATTGGTGAAGTGGGGGAATCTTCGCGCCCAGCAGGAGAGCGGGAAAGTAAAAACGGTGGAGGAGTTCAAGAAGCGCCGTTTCCGCTACCAAATCACCCCTTATACCGTGGAATTTGAACGAATGCTGATCCAGTTTGAGCAGGATAGCGAGACGTTTGGAGGATCCCTCGAAAAAACACAGTTTGAGCGCCTTTATCAGACGCTGGAGAAAATGAAGGGTTCAGCAGATGAATCACCGGAAGAGTGTGCCCAGTATTGGGATGACCTGCTGACATATTTTAAGAAAATTACTCAAAACACGTCAGATTACTTCGCGTATTTAAGGAGTGAAGATGCGTCCGAACAAATGAAGTCAGAAGCTTTCTTATTATATAAGGACCAATTCACACTTTATTTGCGCGAGTTTATTATCGCCCTTCAGCGGACGGCTTCAGGCATTCAGGACATCATGATTTCATTGAGTCGTGATGAAATGAGGTTGTTTTTTAAAAAAGTGGCCGAACATCAGGAGAAAGTGTTCCGGTTTGAAAAATTAAATCAAGATGTGGACCTTATTATTGAGCTTGAAGAAACATGGTTTAATGTGAAGGCGTGGTTCCTTGGTGATAAGAATGGGGAGAGCCAGTACGAAAATGTGCAGCAGCAAACGAATGATGCGATTAGAAGGATCACCCGGCTTGTCCAACGGCTTGGAGAAAGAAGCCAGCTCCATCGGAGCAGGAAGACGGATTATCTTCATCTCGCCAATTGGTTCCTAAAGCTACCATCCCCTGAAGAAGCCCATAAACTGTCATCGGTTGTGTTCGGTGTGAGCCATACAAAGCATATATATTCGGACCACATTCCGACAGATGACATTTACATCGATGTTTGGGATGAGGATCCGATGAGTCATGAGCGGGTCCCGAAAATCCGTGAATACCGGGAAAAGACAAAGGCATCTGCCCTTGAGGATCATACCCAATTGAAAAATCAGACAAGACAGGAACACCTGGAACAACGGCTGAGGGAACAGGAATTGATTAATCGCTACCGGACTGGAAGGGACATTGTATTAGAAGACTTGCCGATGGTTAATTCGTTTGTTCGGAAAGTATTTTTATCCTGGATTGGCAAAGCGATGGCCCGCGCTGACCAAACGATTAGGACCGAGTATGGTGATCAGGTTCAAGTGCTGCTTGATCCTGAACGAAGAATTACTTTGAAGGCTGAGGACGGAGAATTGTCGATGCCTGCCGTGACATTCCGCTATTTAGGAAAGGGGGAGGAGCATGAGCGAACGGGAACTGGAGTTTGATGAGAAAGCCGTTGAAGCGCTTGGGAGACTGTTTGAACAGTTTTGGATTTTGCGCGAAGAGGAACCTGAGGCCTATCTTCTGATTCGGAACAGGGAACAGTTGTTAAAACGATATTTGCAGGAAAAGTTCGGGATGGAACTGATTATCCATCAGCATTTTGCCAAGCTTGAGAAAATACCAGTGGAGCCGCAAAGCTGGATGGGGATTCAATCGTTCGAGAGCCCGTTGGATTATGCAATCTTTTGCTGTGCTCTGGCCTTTGCGGAACAAAAAGGCATTGATGAGCAATTTTTGCTTTCTGATCTGGCTGAAAGAATCCAGGAGATGTACCCTGGTGAGATTCCGCTTGATTGGAAAAATTACCAGCACAGGCGTTCACTTGTCAGGGCTTTAAAAGAGGTACTGGATCTGCGCCTGATTAAGACCATTGATGGAAACTTGGAGCAGTTCCAGGTTAATGACGAAGAAGAAGTCCTATACGAAGTGACCATCTACTCCCGATATTTCATGAGGTCGTACCCGGATGATTTGTACCAATTTGACTCCATGGACGAGCTCCTTATACAAGAATGGAACAGGCAGCCGGACGATCAAAGGCGAAAACGGGTGTATCGGAAATTGATGATGTCCCCATTTGTGTACCGAAAAAATGAAGAAGATCAGGATTTTGCCTATATTAGGAATTACCGGAACCGACTCAGGGATGACTTTGAACAGCATACCCCGTTCCGGCTTGAGGTGTTTAAAAATGCTGCGATGCTAACACTTCCTGATCCGAAGAAGCGGTACACCCTGTTCCCTGATACAAGAGGCATCACGGATGCTGCGCTTCATACGATGTCTGTGATTCGGGAAAATAGAGAAGCACTCGACATATCAGAGTTCGGTACATTCCGAATCCCACGTGCTTCCTTTGACATACTGGTTAGGAAAACAAAGGAAAGGTACGGACACGGATGGAGCAAAAAGCATCGGGATGAAACGCCCGAGGAAACGGCTAGCCAAATTATCAAGGTATGGGAAGAGTGGAGTATGGCAGAATGGGATGAACAAACAAGAATGCTGACCATTCTTCCGGGAGCAGCAAGGCTTACTGCATTTTACCCGGCAGATTATGAAGTAAGCAGGGAGGGGCGAATCAAATGACGGAAAAATGGAAATTGAACCGAGCGGGTTTGTTGAATTTTTGGTATTACGATGACGAAGTGTTTGATTTCGAAGACGGAAAGCTGCTTCTCCGTGGAACGAATGGTTCGGGAAAGTCTGTAACGATGCAAAGTATCCTGCCAGTACTATTAGACGGGAAAAAATCACCTGACCGGCTTGATCCTTTTGGGTCGAAATCGAGGAGAATGGCCGATTATCTTTTAGGAGAAAAAGAAATTTCCAACCGTGATGAACGAACAGGTTATTTGTATATCGAATATAAAAAAGAAGGTACCCAACAGTATTTGACAACAGGGATAGGTATGCAGGCAAAGCGGAATCAGGCATTGAAGTCATGGGGATTCACGATTACCGATAACCGGAGAATCGGCAATGATTTACAGCTTTTTAAATGGGTTAACCGAGACGGAAAAAAAGAAAAATTCCCACTTTCCCAGACAGAACTTGAAACGGTAATCGGGGCCGGGGGTGAAGTGGTAAGCTCGAATAAAGAGTATATGGCCCTTGTAAATAAGCATATATTTGGATTTGAAACGCTTGAAGCCTATGATGACTTGATTAAGCTTCTTATTCAGCTGCGTAGCCCGAAACTTTCGAAAGACTTTAAGCCGACTGTTATTTATGAAATCCTTGAGGAGGCCTTGCCGCCGCTTACTGATGAAGACCTCCGCTACTTGTCGGATTCGATTGAACAAATGGATCAGACAAAGCAGCAAATGGAGCAGCTGGAGCGGGAAGTCAAGGCACTTGCAAAACTGAAGGATGCCTATGAACAATATAATTTTCGGATACTCGCTGATATATTCGCCGAATGGATGCAGGCAAAGGAACGAAGGACAAAGGATGAACAGGAGGTTTTAAGCCTGGAGGACGAAATCCGTAATCTGTCAGAGGAAATAGAACTTTTGACTGGACAGCAGCGTGAATTGGCCATCAGTGAGGACACCCTTGCCGAAAAGAAGGACAGGCTTTCAAGTCACAAAGTTTTTGGATTGGAAAAGGAATTGAACGAGAAGAAGGCTGCTCTTTCTGGACTGCAAGCTGAAATCGACAGCCGTCAAAAGCGCATTGACGGTCTCTTGAAAAAAGAGCGTGAAACAAGACATAGGATTGATGAACTGGATCAATCGATTACTGAACAGAAGAGTACGCTGAGGGAGTCTGCAGAGGAATTGTCGTTTGAAGCAGAAGAAAGTGCCTTTAGCCAGCACGATCAGAATGTGGGAGACTTCTTTCGGAATCTCGAGAGTGATTTTTCTTTCGGCCTTTGGAAAAAGGAAATTCATCAACATTTAATGAATCTTGATTCGGCCTTGAAAGAAATCCATAAAAGAGATGCAGTAATAGAGAAGATTCAGGAGAAGAATTTAGAGCTTGGTAATTCAGAAAAAGAGCGGGATTTGGCTCAGGACGAGGAACAGAAGTGGCGGGACACGATGGAAGAGGACAAGCTGAAACTAATCCATGACATCCATGTGTGGTCGGAAACCTATTCTCATTACGAAATCCAGCCGAATACACTACAGGAAATGGCGAGACTCATCGATGATTTGTTCTCCGAGGTGGAGTACGAACAGGTAAAGGACCTGTTTGCAGTGTATGTCCATCGGTATGAGGATGGGATCAGGGTTAAACAATCAAACATTAAATCCCAAGAAGAAACTGTCAAGGAAGAACTGAACAAACTCAAAGAGGAATGGGAGTCGAAGAAAGACCAGAAGGAGCCCGAGCCTGAGCGGGATTCCGCTACGATTGAGGCAAGGAAGCTTCTCGATGAGCAATCAATTCCCTATGCCCCTTTGTATGAAGTTGTCGAGTTCCTACCAGATGTATCACCAGACGTGCAAAAGCGGATTGAAAGTGCTCTTTCGGAAACGGGTATGCTGGATGCATTGATTGTCAATGGGGAAACAGAACTCAAACATGACCGTATTTTAGCTCCTGACCCAAAGCTTCTTTCCTACACTTTGGCAGATTATTTGCGTCCGGATGCTGCCCAGACAAAAATCCCGCTCAAACTCGTGCAGGATATCCTGCAAAGTATTGAAATGGATGGGGAGGCGCCTGTATATCTTAAGGAAGACGGCTCATACCAGCTTGGGAGTCTCCGGGGCCATGCGATTCCGCTTGAGGAGGTCCGATTTATTGGGAGAGAGGCGAGGAAACGGTACCGGGAGGAGTTACTCCAGAAGCTGGTAGAGAAGATGGACGAGTTAAGGGTTGAACTCTCGAACCTGCAAATGGACGATCACCGATTGGGGGAACAACTGAGCTATTCGAGGCAAGCATGGTCGGCATTCCCGATGAGTACGGACGTAAGATTTTCTTTTAATGAAATGAACAAAGCGGGGGATAAGGTCAAATTTTTCCTTGAAAGGATCGCGGCTATTACCGAGAAAATCAAGGAATTGGACCGCAATCTGCAGCAGATTAAAGCGGCTTTATTTCATCTAACCGAGGGTATCTCACTTCCACAAACGGTGGAGGCTTACTCGAATGCAATGACGCAAGGCCGTAAGTATGAGAATGAACTTAATGAACTTCATCGAAAGCATGATAAATTCATCCGCACCATTGCAGATTTTGCGACCCAAAAGGATCTGCTTCAGGATCTCTGGGGCGAGATTGAGGAGTACAGCGGGGAATTGAACGTGAAAATGGAACAGCAAGAAAAGATTGAAAAAAATATTGATCATATTGAGGACCAGATTAAGTTGGTTGGGGCTGAGGAAATCCGGCGCGAAGTCCAAAAGGTGACCCAAGAGCTTGATAGTGTGAAAGTCTCCTTGAAGAAAGTAAATGAAATATTGCCCGGCTTTAAGGAGAAAAGCCGCAACCGTGCCGAAAAATTAGTCGAGCAAAAGGAATCGCTTAGCTTCTGGAGTCAAATCGAGGGAGCGTGGGACGAGGCGCTTAGAAAGGAATGGAATCGCGGAGCCTATGGCGGGCAGCAGGATGCATTCGACTACAGGTTTGTGAAGGAATTTTTAAAAGACAAATCACAGAAAGAGAGAGCGACGCTTGAGGGGCATTTGACCACACAGTTCCATACCCTTCAGTTTGATTTGATTGAGCACAAGATGAGGATGTATTCTTCCGTGCCGGACATCCCTCAGTGGATGGGTGAAGTTACCAAGGAAGAATGGAAACCGGTATTGGAACAATGGAAGGTAAAAAACACCCGGAATATCGTTGAGTTTGATCAGCGCGGCGTGAAAATTCCCCCGGCCGATTTGTATGAGAGTGTCGTGCGAGAATGGTCTCTACAAGAGAACAGGCTCGACGAAATGGATAAAAAGCTTTACGAGGAGATTCTCTTAAACTCAGTCGGCCAAAAGCTTCGCGGCAGAATTAGAAGGGCTGAACAGTGGACCGAACAGATGAAGGAATTGATGGAGAGCCGTGACACATCATCGGGATTAAAGTTTTCAATTAAATGGCGGCCGAGGACCGCGGATGCCGAACAGGAACTCGATACGAAGGAATTAATCGATTTGCTAAAAAGGGACGCCAAGCTGTTGAGTGACCATGACCTTGAACGAATCACTAATCATTTCCGTTCCAAAATCAAAGCAGCAAAAACTTGGTTGGAAGAAAAAGGTGAAGGCCAAACCTTGCTTCAGGTTTTAAAAATGGTATTGGATTACCGGAAATGGTTTTCTTTCGTCCTTTATTTTGAAAGGCCGAATGAACCAAGGCGTGAATTGACAAACCATAATTTCTTCAAATTCAGTGGTGGGGAAAAGGCGATGGCTATGTATATTCCGCTGTTTACCGCGTGCTATTCTAGATATAAGGAAGCGGCACCTCATGCGCCATTTATTATTTCACTTGATGAAGCCTTTGCAGGTGTCGATGAGAATAATATAAAAGAAATGTTCGAGATTGTGGAACAGCTGGATTTTAATTATATTATGAACTCCCAGGTGCTCTGGGGGGACTATGAAACTGTAAAGTCCTTGTCGGTCTGTGAGCTGGTAAGACCGAAGAATGCCAATTACGTAACCGTGATTCGCTACAAATGGGATGGACAGGCTCTTAATGTCGAAGTACCGGAAGGGGGCGTGACAGTTTGAGTGAACATTTAAATGAAGCAATTAATTACTTACAGTCGAAAGAGGGATTCAGAGCCCTTTTTCGGCTTTTCCGTGCAAAATATGAATCACTTGGCCGAATAGCGGGAAATGTTAAACTGTCTAATTTTTCACATGGTGAGCTCGAGGAAATTGCCCTGTTCATGGGAGTCTCGCCCCATCATCTTGCCAGAAAAGGGACTGTATCCCTTACTGAGTTTGAATTACGCCTTTCGAAAACACGTTTTTCCGATTTATCATTGTTTGAATTGCTCGAAGGTTATTACGGGGAACCGATCCGGTCCAAGCGTGAAGAGAAGGAAGAACTGGCTTCCTCGCAAAAAAACATCCTGGAACTTTTGAAGATGAATTATCAAGCCATTTCGATCTGGTTTCGGTATTTGGAAAAGAAAACACCTGACACACTATGGATTTGGCGGTTGATCCTCGAACCGGGATTTGAGGAGGATGTTCGGCTTTTATGCGATGCCTATACGTCTTTGCCTGACAAAGTGGAACGGTATCCGGTATTCAGCCAGCGTGTGAGCGGGAATCCGCATTCATTGGATTTAGTTACGGTAAGGGGGAAACTCTGGATTCATTTATTACATGTCATGAGTGGTGGTGAAGGGTCTCCTCCTTCACAAACAGAAGCGATAAATGATCTGTTGCTTTCCTATCAGCTGCTGAGGGATGACATCGCCAATTTTGTCACGACCGCCAATCTTGTTGCGTATTCGGATGGGAATTTGCATCCGGTATGGCAGGCTGCGGCTAAATTTGGTTCGGTTTTAAATATTCCGCTTCGAGAACTGTTGAAGATGAATGAGGTTAGAACTTACACTGGGGAAAAGGAAGTTTTTGTTGTGGAAAATTCGGGTGTCTTTTCGGCTCTTGTGGATGCAGTGCCCAAAGCGCCGTTAATTTGCACCCATGGGCAATTTAAATTGGCAGGGTTGAAATTAATGGACCTACTTGCAGAATCCGGCCACCACCTTTACTACAGTGGAGATTTTGACCCGGAAGGCATTGGTATGGCCTTAAGATTTAAAGAACGATACGGAGAACACGGGCATGTGTGGAGGATGACAGTAGACGACTATCAGATATCCACACCTATTGTAGGGATGGAAGACCGACAAGGGAAACTTCTATCATTGCAAAACTCCATCTTAGGGGAGCTTGCTACAGCAGTGCTGCAAAATGAAAAATTTGGTTACCAAGAAGGCATTCTTCATCTTCTAATTCAAGATTTAGAAAGTTAGCATGTTGGAGGAATCAAGAAATCTGAAAGATCGATTTACTAAAAAAGATACGAAAAAAGCTGATTTTGGTTTAAAAAGGATAATACATTTATACGGATAAACAAAAAAGTCTTCCGAAATGGAAGATTTTTTATTATAAATTAGGAAAACCTTGTTGGCACTGGTTTTCAATTTAAATGGGAATCCAGTGATAAGAAGCCTGGGTGTGGCTGATGAGAATCAGGAGGATACTCCCCTAGGCGATCGATCCGTAAAAAACTTTATAAAAGGTGAGCCATTCCCATGTAAGCTGAGGGTGCTGTCCATTGATGTTGAGTCAGAGCAAATAAACCATGGAACATAAGAGCCTGAAACAATTTATGTAGGAAAATCATTGGAAAATCCAAAGTTTATGCCGGCACGATTTAGCCCAAGTCTACTACTGCTGGCAAAGGAATAACTCCCGAGGACTAGCACAATTGTATGGTTTCTCAAAATAGTAGTATAAGAGCATCTCATAGACATAATTTCGGAAATATTCTTGCTAATTACTAAAAAAAGCTAAATAATAATGTTAAGAAAATAATTAGGGAATGATATTCTTATGATTGTTTATGAAGCAACTAAAGCAGAATTTCTAGAAGATGTCCTTCATGATGAACTAGTAAATAATATTTCAAAGAACTATAACTCGAAGATAGGAAGAATAAACGAGAGAGAAGTTCGTGCATGGAATAATTCAATGCAATATATGCATCGTGTATTAATGGATAACGAGATCCCAAAGGATGCAGGTGTTGCTATCGAATTTAAGATACCATATACATCTAAACGGGTGGACTTTTTAATTTCAGGGAGGCAAGGAAACAAGAATTCTGTTGTGATTGTTGAACTAAAACAATGGCAATCAGTGGAAGTGATTAGAGGCAAGGAAGCTATTGTAAAGACCGTAATAAACCGCGGATTAGTTGAAACAACACATCCTTCATATCAAGCATGGTCCTATGCCGCATTAATTAAGGATTATAATGAAAATGCACAGAATGATGAAATAAACCTATATCCTTGTGCATATTTACATAACTATGTCGACCAAGGTAAGAAGGATACACTTACAGATCCGGTTTATCAATACTACATAAAGCAAGCCCCTGTTTTTGTAAAAGGACAGGCGACTCAACTACGCAATTTTATCAAGAAGTATATTCAATATGGTGACAATAAGGAAAATTTATATAAGATTGAAAAAGGGCGGATTAGACCTTCAAAATCATTGCAGGATTCTTTAAGTGCTATGCTTAAAGGCAATCAAGAGTTTATTATGATTGATGATCAAAAAGTGATCTTTGAACAAGCCGTGTATCTTGCGAGAGAAGCGATACGGACAAATACCAAGCAGGTATTAGTTGTAAAAGGTGGTCCTGGCACCGGCAAATCCGTTTTGGCGATAAATTTATTGGTTGAATTAACAAGTCAAAGTATGGTGTGTCAATATGTCACGAAGAATGCTGCACCAAGGAATATTTATGCAACGAAGCTAAAACAGGATTTTAGAAAGGGTCATATCGATAATCTGTTTAAAGGATCTGGGAGTTATGTTGATGCTCCAAAGGATGAATTCGATGCCCTGATCGTGGATGAAGCCCATCGCCTAAATGAGAAGTCCGGTATGTTTTCACACTTGGGTGAAAATCAAACAAAAGAGATTATTAATGCCTCAAAATTCTCCATCTTTTTTATTGATGAACGTCAGCGGGTAACCTTAAAAGATGCGGGAAGTATTGCTAATATACAAAAATATGCGGGGGAATTTGGGGGCAATATGAGCATCATGGAATTAGAGTCACAGTTTCGATGTAATGGTTCTGATGGCTATTTAGCTTGGATTGATGATGTCCTTCAAATACGTGAAACAGCGAACGTAAATGATATTGGAGGACAATATGATTTTAGGGTCTATGATAATCCAAATGATCTTCGAGAAACAATTACACAACTAAACAAAATTAACAATAAATCTCGTTTAGTCGCAGGATATTGCTGGAACTGGGATACGCAAGGTAAGAGTAATCCTAATTATTATGACATTGTATTACCCAAATTTGATTTTAAGATGAGTTGGAACTTAGGTAATTCGGATACCTGGGCGATTGATGAAAACTCGATTAATGAATGTGGATGTATCCATACTTGCCAGGGATTGGAATTTGATTATGTAGGGGTTATTATTGGCGATGATCTACGATACCAGAATGGTAGAGTAATTACTGACCACTCCAAACGTGCCAAGACAGATAATTCCCTTAAAGGAATTAAAAAAATGCTAAAAGAAGATCCAATTAGAGCCGCTAATCTGGCCGATGAGATTATTCGGAATACATATAGGACATTAATGACACGAGGGCAAAAAGGGTGTTTTGTGTATTGTACAGACCCTTCACTTGCTGCATATCTTAAGGAACGGTTTAATAATGCAAGCGAAGTCGCAGAAAAAAGCACTAAATATTATTCATGGTCATATGTTGCTGAGGATGGGGAGGAATACTAACTTACTCTCGTGTCTGGTCACCGCTCTAAAGAATTGTTTCACAGAATTTCCTCACAATTATCATTAATAAAATTGTCAATTATTCTAAGAATAGTTGGCTCTTTTTTTGTTTTCAGAATTGTTGTTGCCATTCAGCTATGTAAAAAGTAGCTGGTTTTTTAATCAGCAAATTAAAGAGAAAAGAATAAATAAATTGATTAAAAAAACCCTTAACTAATTTAACTAATTAGCAAGGGTATTTACTGGATATTCATCATAAGTTTTATCGTCTAATTCTCTTCCGTATCGGTGTTTTTGAACTCCACCCCATTGTTTAAAGAAAAAGGCAACGTTTTGTTCACTACATTGATCTCTAATTGTTCTTACCCAATCAGCTTCCATTGACCTTGCTCCAGGACCCGATTCACCACCAACAATTACCCAATGGATTCCCTTTAAATTAAGTTCATTTAAAGGACCTAGTAATGGCTCACAGGAAAGGAACCTTATATGTGCAGGGACCATTTTTAATTGATCAATTCTACCCTTCGCTTTATCATTTTCAACACTGGTTCCAACCCAAATGTTCGGGGTGAAATTTAACTCACAAGAAAGTTCTAAAATTCTTTCGGGACGCTTAGTTAGAACTTGATAGGAGTGTTGTGGAGTTTCATTCATGGTTTTGAAAACTTGTCCGATAAATTCTGAAGGTACTTGTTCATGAAACAAATCCGACATCGAATTTACAAAAATTTTTCTTGGCTTAATCCATTTTTTTGGAGCGTCGATTAGGTCATGATGAAGAGTAACATTAAAGCCATTTTTGTATCTACGATTACCCATGGCATGAAGACGTTTAGCCATTCTTTCAGCATAACAATGTTTGCAACCATCTGAAACCTTGTTACAGCCTGTTACAGGGTTCCATGTCGCTTCGGTCCATTCTATAGAAGAACTTCCTACCATATTTATCCCTCCTTTTCTATATTATAACAGATAAATAATGCAATAGAAGTAATGCGGGAACAAATGTTCTATTTGAAATGCATTACTGTCCCAGAAGGGAAAGTACCTTTAATTCTTTTTTTTCTCAAGTTTTTTACTTGGTGAAAACCATTTTTATTTTCAATTATCTTAAGAGCCTTTTTACAGAAATTCTCAAGTGGATAAATGGTTTGAGTTAATACGAATACTTCAACTTCTTCTATACTAAGAATTCTTCCAGAAAGGGAATTTGATAATATATGACATAAGTTATCCATTAGCACTTCATCGTTTAATTGTTTTGTAAATTGGAATTCAATTTGATCAGGCTCTTTTCTATCATCGAACATATATAATCCTGTATCATCGACTTTCCACATAGCATTTTTCATTACCCTAAGACCTTCTATGCTCTTTGTGCCATAGAAAAGAATTAATTTTGTACGACCATCTTTTTTAATTTCAAAAGATAGAACATGTTTAATATCAGTATTTTCAAGCAATTGTCTTGAGTATAAGTCTACAATAAGCTGCTTTCTTTCAAGAGCAGGCTTTCCTTTCACCAACTCTTGAATAGAATCAATTTCATCGACCCCAAAGTGCCTTTGCATGTGTACTTTAACTTTCTCATTTTTCACTGTCAGAAATCTATTTGTTTCTTCATAAATGAAGTTTAAGAAAATTTCAGATTTTTGGTTAGATAAATATGCCCTTATTAAATCAAATGGAGTGTCTTTAAATCCGAATGGATCAATAAAACAAAAGCTTGGTATCAACGTGTAGCCTTTTTCTATTCTATCTAATCTTTCTTTTAATATCTCCTCAAATTTTCCATATCTACACGCTATCTGTATTGAAGGATAATCTGGTATAGGAAGGTAATTTTCTTGTCCTTTTAAGTCTAATGATGTAATTTCATGAATATTTTCCAGTAGGTGCAGATAGTTTTCCTCATTTCCTTCTATTAGAAGTATAAGTAATTGAGGTCTTTTCCAATCATTTCTGTCAGCTTGATGACAAAATTCAATGGCATGTTTAATTAGTCTAATAGAGGACCCATCTGAATTACTATATTTTCCGGTTCCGGCAAAACCATCAATTACTAATGCTTTTTTACCGAATGGCCCCATTGTTATTTTCCTCATCCAAGGTACAACGTAGCTGTCTAATATTTTTAGTTTTGCTTCACTATGGGTTTGTAGTTCATGAAAGAAATTCTCATTAGACATCTAAAATCACCCGTTTCAAATTTTTTATCCAAAATTATCCATAAATAATTATAAATGAAAATTAAATATATTCAATCAATACTTTTCAAAGTATTAAAAATAAGTGGAAATAAACTCTTATACCTTGAAGGGTTATATTTTCAAAGCCAATTAAAAAAAGCAAAGAAAGTCTCATTTCTTAGAACGGACAAAATCATTAAAGTGTCACTTTTAGGTTTCATTCGCGCAAAGTAGCCACACCTCAACATTCTATGAAGGTCGTCACTTGCTTTTCCTTTTAAAACTGATTTTGCATAAGATTGGTCAAGAGTTATTCCTTTTGCGTTTGCTATCTTTACAACTTTTGTAATACTGTTCGTTTATGCGAACTCCTTGATAATCCATTTTTCCAAGGTATCTGCTTGATAATCCTCTACAAAAGTTACGTATTTTTATAGCCTTCCAATCTCAGTTTGGGCTCTAAGAGCGGTTATTAGTTTTGTTGTCATAAATTCACCTCCTTATTAACGGGATTTCGACAATGTACTCCTTATTCCTTTCGAAAAATTCATGAAACGAATGGTGCTTTTTTTGGCTCTATTTAATATTATTTGTAATGGTATAATGCAAGTAAATAAATCAACATATAATGATTGCGCAGGTTTGAATCAATAGGGACAGGAGTGTTATGTCGATATTTTTAATCGAATTGATTTATCGCTTTATAGAAACATCTCATAATAACCGTAATTTGACATTTTATAGGCTGAGTTCTTCTAATATACCGTTAGAGAAAGCATTAACATTGGATACTACACATAATCAATTGCCTATTCTAATGTGAATGAGGAAGATAAACGAAATGATCTCCTAAAGATATTAATTGTAAAGAAACAACATTTTGAGCTAGAGCAGCGCCAAAAGGAAGAGGAACAAGCGAGATTAAGAGAAGAGGAAGAAAAGAAACAGGCTCGTTTACAAGCGGAACATGAAGAATGGTTAAAACTTAGACAAAAAGCAAGAGAAATTGAAGACGAAGAAATTGAAAAGGAAATGCGAGAAGGAGCTAGATTAGCCGCTACGTCCTATAGGGATTGACCCGAATCGGTGGGAACAGCGCTATTCAAAACAATATCTTTACAGTAACTCTAATTATGGTCAAAAGCCATCTGAATCTGCTTTCGAGAGTATTGACGCTAGGATAGAGAAAGAGAGAAAACAAAAGGTAAAAGAAATGCTTCTTTCTCACCCAATCACAGGTGAAATATATATTAATGGAGTCAAACAATATTGGCGTAAAGTGATTTTAAAATGGATTAATGAGAACCAAGCGGATGAATATCTTATTGTTTCCATTAAAGCACTATTACAGTATAAGAAAGATAATGGGGTTACCTTTAATCAAAAAGATTAACTAGTACAGCACCCAATTAAAACCTATCTGGAGTTTTATGTAAAAACCTTAAAAACAGAATTAAAGAAAAAAGTTCATTTAACTATTAATGAGTGACATATCACATTGATTATAAAATTTTCGTTTCATTTCTTATTGTTAAACGATAAAGAAAAAAGGAGTCAGCAACTAAATGAAGGTAATTATTCCAACACGAATTTTAACTTTTAATAAAAATGAACTTAATCAATGGGTTGAAGGAAATAGAGAAGACTGCATAGATTCTTATTGTAAGGGTTTGCCTCATTCGAGAGGGTTTGGAGAATATATAGCTGGAAGGTATTTCGAATCATTGGGTTACGAGTGGATTCATCATAATTATAATTTATTTGGCGGGAACAGACTTGGGAAATATCCAAAGGCAGAGGCAATATTTCGCAAATATTTTGGCGATGAGAGGTTTGAGAAAGGAAGGAACTTTTACCCTGCATTTTATCCCAATATTAGAATTGAAGAACCTGACTTGATGGTTTACAAACCGGATTGCTCAGAAATTCTTTTCGCTGAATGTAAAAGGCAGGATACACATGATAAAGTTAACGAAAACCAAGTTAAAGGGCTAGCTCTTCTTAAATTATTATTCGAGTGTTCAGTAGAAGTGATTGAAATTATTGAAGAAAGTAAGGGACAATCTGGTGAGGGGGAACCCTTAATATGGGAGTTTTAGAAATTAAAGCAATAGGAGAGAGTAAAGGTGGAAAAATTACCAAAAGTTAATAACTTAAGAGAAGCCGTTGAGGAAGTAATAAAAAATAACCAAAGAGAGGGATATCCTCCTAATCGCTTTAGAAATATGACTAGGGTTCATAATAATGAATTACCAAGTGTTTGTAGAAGTTTAGTAAACAGTAGAGACGCTTTAAGCTATTTATTTGACGCTTTGAGAAGTTATCCAAATTTATTAACCATTGAAGATTTTATAGCTCATTACGGTGAACAATGGGGATTAAAGGATGTTGTTGAAGAAGCAAATAAAAGAGTGCAATTATACGATGAAATTGCTCAAAAAACAGCGATTTTTTATTTGAAAAGATTTGGTATGAATTAATCCATAAATACCATAACACAAGCGGATGGCACATAGTAAATTAGCACAGGATTTTTTTCTGTGTGTTTTTTTGTCAACTTATTTGCTATTAATTAAATAGAGTATATTTGAGTAGTTTAAGTATTATTAATATTGGAAAGGTATAGTTTAGTTATTTACAATGAAATTGGGATTGTGGTGATTGACGAACTTGCAAGTTCTTTAAAGTTAAGAGGATTTTGGATTCAGGGGATAGATGATCTCAAATCCTCGTTTAATGAAAAATAGTATCCTTATAGACAGCTAATAGATTCCAATTGGAACGGGCAGTAAGTGTTTTATATAACAAATATACGTTTTCTAAGTTTGAGAAATCTTCGATTGGAGGTTACCCTATGCCTACCTATAATAAACTAGTCCGTGACCGTATTCCAGAGATAATTGCAGGTAAGGGTATGGAATGTTCAACTAGAATTCTAGATAAGGAAGAATACATAAGTGAACTGAAAAGAAAGAGCTTTGAAGAACTCAATGAATACATGAATGCAGAAAATGATAAAGATGCTGTTGAAGAGCTTGCTGACTTGTTGGAAATCATCCATGCTTTGGCAAAATCACATGGCGCGTCTATTGATGAGGTTGAAAAAGTCCGTCAAATAAAGTTTGAAAAGCGAGGGGGCTTTAAAGAGAGGATATTTTTAATCGAGGTTGAAAATAAATAAGAGTATTGAATTAATGTTGCAGGTGATAAGTAATGAGCCATAAATTACAAGTTGGTGAAATGAGAGCAGCTTATTTAACAGATAAAGAAATATGGGGACATTTTAATTATATTTTTTCATCCAAATCGAAGAATTCCACCACCTATAAATTTGTGTTAATTAAATCGCTTTTAGAAAACTTATACAATGTAAATGATAAGTTGGAGTTAAGTTACTCCAGTCTTTTTGCAAGTTTTGCAAAAATATATTGGAATCTGGTTATTCACCATAACTTAAACCAGATTAATATGACAGATAAAAAAGCTGAGGTTCAAAACATTCTGCTTGATGTTCAATCAAAGTATCAAATCCCAAATACCCTTGTGTTTGATAAGCTTTCGTATGAATTACAGGTAGAAATTATTACTAAGGTGAAGCGTAAGTGTAAGATCAATGTCATGGGTGCCCTATATGGTGATACCAGCTGCACTATTTACGATTTTGATAATCGAAATGAACAGATAAGATTGAATAGCACCTTTTACTCTTTTATGCAGCGGTATCAAAAGGTATTAAATTATTTAACCAACTATCACCTTGCCTTATTTTTAGAAAAATTTAATGAACAAGGAGACACCACTCATCTGCTGTTAAAAGTAGAAAATGTATCTAAAAGATCATCCCTTGATCAGTTTTACCAAGTGCTTTCTTCTTTTTATAATGGAAAATGTTTTTATTGCGGAAAAGCAATCAAAAAGGATACGGCTCATGTCGATCACTTTATTCCCTGGAGTTTTGTTCAATCTGACCAACTTTGGAATCTAGTGATTGCATGTATCGTTTGCAATTTATCAAAAAGCGATAAATTAGCCAGCAAAATATTCTTGGATACGGTCATTGAGCGGAATGAACTGTTAATTACTTTACCAGAGTTAAGAAGAAGAGAAGATATGCAGGTTTATACAAGTAATAAACTTAAAGATCTTTACCATTACTCATTCGAAAATGGCTTTACAGACATTTGGAAGCCAAAGAAAATGATTATGTAATCAACAAACTTATTTTTGGACTTTTTTTCAGGGGAAGAATCAGCCACAATAAGCATAAAAAACTATAAAAAAGACCACCTAATAAAGACGGTGGCCAAAATTGGGATTTGACAATGATGACAAAGCCCTTGTCGGATTATAAATTACGAAGTTGAAGGATGTACTAAACGCTACTTTCAAATCAAAGGTGAGGAAGAATGATAAATAAATTATGGGAAAGAATTTTGCTTAATGAAGGAGAAACTTTTACTCAAAAAACGGGCAAGCCATTTTCATACGATGTAAGTGGAAATTCAATCAAGCTAACGACAACCAATCAGATTGTGGCAAAAAGTCAGTTTGAAAAGGCTTTAGAATACGTACCTTTGCAAAAGACAACAGTCATTCAACATCTTAGAGCCCCATCCTATCTTTATGCTATATTAATGGATCCCCGGATTAAGCAAAAAGATTATTGATTAAGTTGTTGCGGCAATCGTTTGATTTTTTTAAAAGAGATTAGACGTAATTTGCGAAAAAAATTATATGCATATTTTCGGAACGTATGTTCTTGGAATGAGGTAAATGGTATAATATAATGGCAATAGAATAGGATTTCTCAAGGGTGGTCGGCACACTCCCAAACAGAAAGGGGGTGATGCTGAATGACAGTTTTTCAAGCATTGATGCTCGCGATATCTTTTGCTAGTCTAGTTATTGCGATTCTGTCATTTCATAACCATAAAAAATAATCCGCCCTTGAGTTAACCGGCTCTTGGCGGATTATTTCGTCCCATAGCCGATCCCCTTTGAGGGTACCGTCTATTGCTGGACCGGACATGTTACTGCATGTTCGGTCTTTTTTAATTTATGAAATTACTAATTATATTATAACCTATTAATAGCGATAGCAACAAAAAAGTTTCAATTCAAAGTGGAAACAGTTTGTCATTCTCAGGTACACTTTTTGTCATTCAGTGGTAAAAACTATGTCATGGATGGTACATCTCCATGTTAATAATCATCCTTGCATATTTTTTAAAACTTTTGCCGTACTTTCCATAAAAGTATGCGATTTGTTTTTTACTGCGTTGGTTAGAATCTCTTTCTCAGTTTTACCAAATTCTGTAGAACTCATTTTCATGATTCTGCTAGAATATATAAAAGGCTTAAATTTTACAAAAGAGTCTACCATACTGAATGAACTGCCCCCTGTCAAGTAGACAGTGGAAATAAATAAAGCACACTAGGCGGCTTTAGCCCTGTATTCTACAGGGCTAAGGCCGTTTAGTCTTTTTTGGAATCGTTGATGATTATAAAAATATATGTATTCCTCTATGTCTTTTTTCAACTCTTCAAAGGTACTGTACTTGTTTAGATAATATTTCTCACATTTCAACGTTCCCCAAAATGCCTCCATTGGCCCATTATCGATGCACCTTCCCACCCTTGACATACTTTGGATCATTTCTCCTTTCTCAATTTTCCTCTTGAATGCAGGGGAAGTGTATTGAAATCCTCGGTCACTGTGGAGAAGTGGTGTGGCTTCTGGGTTCGCTTCCAATGCTAAATCCAGGGTTTTAAATACCAGTGGATTGTTGTTGGATGTGCCCAAAACATAGCTTACAATTGATCCGTCGTACAAATCTAAAATCGCACTCAAATAAGCCTTCTGTGAGGCCCCGTACTTCATTTCGGTCACATCTGTCAGCCATTTTTCATTAGGCTTTTCTG
>NZ_JAMBOX010000021.1 GCF_023715785.1 Neobacillus niacini | reverse complement strand
CAAGCTCCCAGTGATTCGCTCGACTTGCATGTATTAGGCACGCCGCCAGCGTTCGTCCTGAGCCAGGATCAAACTCTCCAATAAAGTTGAGTTGATTAGCTCATAAAAGTTACGTTGGCTTCATTTCAATAGAAATGAATGTTTATTGTTGACGTTTTTGTTTGTTTAGTTTTCAAAGAACAATTTCGTCCGCCCTCAAAAGCGACTATATTAATATATCATCTACCGGAGCTAATGTCAACAACTTTTTTCAATTGTTTTTGCTTCAGCAGCGACGTTTATTACTATAACAAGATTACAAATTAAAGTCAACGGTTATTTTCAAAAAGATTACATATGTTTTTTTCGGCCTTTCTTGTCCTTCCACATGTACTTTAGGCATTCATGGTGCGATGCCACTCTTCTAAACAAGGAAAATAAAATCTTATACCTTTCTTCCATGGCGCGTTTGACGATATGGTCAATGCGTTCATCCTTTAGATCAAACAGGATTTCATCCATTTCTCTCTTTATTAAGTATTCTATCTCTTTTACCTCTTTGTCGTTGATTAAAAGTCCAAACATAACTAACCTCCAGGCAAAGTGTATGTTATAGTAGTGTTTTCCATTTTTTTGTTTTTTATAATAAAAATTCTTCCTTCATATTTTTATTTGAACAAGCATATGTTTGAGACAAGGATGGTTTTGGACGAGGTGGGGGAACGATGAATTTCTTTTATGTAGTTAACGGGAAGGCGTTAAAAAACGTTACTTTAGTATTAATTGCAGCCTTTTTTACAGCTTGGTTCATGTATATTGAGAACCTGAGCCAGATTCCTGTTTTCTCGGCAAAAGATGAACCAAGGGCCGTTTATCGGGGCGAAAAGGATTTGGCGTTGACGTTCAATATTGGCTGGGGAGATGAAAAGGCGGAGCCGATATTGGATGTGTTAAAAAAGGAAAACGTCAAGTCGGCAACCTTCTTCTTGTCGGGCTCATGGGCTGAACGACATCCCGATATTGTCAGCCGAATTCAGAAGGAAGGATATGAAATAGGGATTCTTGGCTATAACTACGAAGACTATAGTGAGCTTGAGGATACCAAGGTAGCTAGGGATATTTTAAAAGCGCAGGAGGCTTTTAAAAAGCTAAACGTGAAGGACATTAAGTTGGTTCGTGCGCCGACAGGGCATTTCGATAAACGGACGTTAAAAATTGCCAAGCGCCTTGGCTATACCGTCGTCCATTGGAGCATGGACTCAAAGGATTGGCAAAATCCCGGTGTCGAAAAAATTTTCGAGAATACAAAAGACGCCGGAAATGGCGAGATTATCCTGCTTCACGCATCCGATTCCGCCAAGCAAACTGCGAATGCAGTCCCGTTGATCCTGCAAAATATCCGACAAAAAGGGTTAAAGATTGTTACTGTTTCCGAAATGATTGCGAATGGCGAAGTTTCTTCAAAGGAAATTAAATAACCATAATAAAACAACCGCCCGATATCAATGGCGGTTGTTTTTTATAGACATTTACATTTTCTTGCTAACTTTCGTACCAGCGGCTTTTCCGCGCTGCTGTCTTTCCAGCTGCGATTTCAGATTATATTGGTGAAGGGCTAGCAACTGATAGGCATTGCATGCCAATAGGCCCAGCAGCATCAGGTAAAACCAACTTCGCTCATTTACCTTTAAGGCAGGCACCCATTCAATCAACGTTGCGACAATCATAAAGAAAAGCGCCGGAATAAAGGCCTCGCGGTTGGTTTGTTTTTGCTTGAACCAGGCGACGATAAGCCCTATAACCAAAAGGAAGAGCGCCGGCCAAAGGTAGTTCAGCCAAGATTCCCCCTGTTTGGCAAAGTTATTGTAGCGCAAATAAACCAAATCAAATAAGCCAAATAGAATCAGAACAATCTGCACCCCATTCCAAAGGGATGCCGATTTAAAGATTCCCAGCCCAAAGCGATGTACGGTTAAGTATGCAAAGAAGCCCATCTGACTGATCAGGCTGAACAGGAAGCCCATAAACAACAGCCAAATAGCTGTGGAGGCAATATCTAGTATTTGAAATTCAGTAAAGTAGGTCTCAAATTCATTCCATCGTACAATAAATCCCACAAACACGGTCGTGAGGCCGCCAACGACTAATGTGGTCATAAACATTCTTACCAAATTACGGCTTGTCACACATTATTCCTCCATAATAAAAAATGAATACCCTCCTGATTGTACCAAGCCATTTTTTAAAAATCCATAAAATGAGTTGTCCTCACGAATAATCTTGTCTGATTTTCTTCATTATAAAATTAAGGATTCTTCTGTGAAAGGAGCTTCAAATAATGAGAGCAATTAGCATAATGCTCCTCTTACCAGCCATGATGCTATTGTCTAGCTGCGCATCCGGTGACACTGGCGGCGGTGGCGGAGGGCAAATTGATTACGACCAAACAAAAAAAATGGTGGTCGATATCCTTAAGACTGACGATGGCAAGAAGGCAATTCAGGAAATTATGTCCGATGATCGGATGAAAGAAAAATTGGTGATGGACCAAACTGTTGTCGCTAATACAATTGAACAAACCTTAACTTCGGATAAAGCGACGGAGTTTTGGAAAAAGACGTTCAGCGATGCAAAGTTTGCCCAGGGTGTAGCAAAAAACATGAGGTCCGAAAATGAAAAGTTGTTAAAGGATTTGATGAACGACCCTGAATATAGAGGCATGATGATTGAAGTATTTAAAGAGCCGGAAATTCAAAAAGAGATGGCCGATGCCTTGAAGAGCAAGGAATACCGCGAGCATCTTCAGAATGTCATAACCGAAACCGTAGACAGCCCGCTGTTTAAGGCAAAGATGCAGGAACTGCTTTTAAAAGCGGCTGAGGAGGCTAACTCCAAAGCAGGCGGTAAAGAAGAAAAAGGCGGGGGAGGCGGCGGCTAAACCCTCTTTCATTAGAAAAACTGATGGTGAAAAAACCTCTCCCGAACCCGGAAGAGGTTTTTTGATTATTTCAATCGGCTTACGACTTTATCCGCAATCTCAAGATAAATTTTTCCAAGCTTATGGTCTTCTTGGTAAATCGATGGCGCAAAGTCATCATCGTTCCAGTCAGGCTGATCGAGCGGAAGTCGGCCAAGCACTTCCGTATTCAGTTCTTCGGCTAATTTATCACCGCCGCCGCGGCCGAATACGTATTCCTTCTCACCTGTCTTCTTGCTTTCAAAATACGCCATGTTTTCAATAACGCCAAGTACCTCGTGATCAGTCTTTAGTGCCATTGCCCCGGCGCGTGCCGCAACGAACGCAGCAGTCGGGTGCGGTGTTGTCACAATAATTTCCTTACAGGAAGGCAGCATGCTATGAACATCAAGCGCAACGTCCCCTGTTCCCGGAGGTAAGTCTAAAAGCAGGTAATCAATATCGTCCCACTCCACTTCACTAAAGAAACTGTTCAGCATTTTTCCAAGCATTGGGCCGCGCCAAATGATGGGGGAGTTATCTTCGACAAAGAAGCCCATTGAGATAACCTGAACACCAAAACGCTCAACAGGGATAATTTTTTCGCCACGGACAACAGGACGCTTGGTGATTCCCATCATATCGGGAACACTGAAACCGTAAATATCGGCATCAATCAGACCGACTTTCTTGCCAAGGCGGGCAAGCGCAACGGCAAGGTTCACAGATACGGTGGATTTGCCGACGCCGCCTTTACCGCTGGCAATGGCGATAAATGTAGTGGTATTGGAAGTAAGCAGATTTTTCTCTTGTTCCGGCTCGGCATGGCGATGTGCCGCCAATACTTCATCCGGAAGCTGGCCGAAACGAATACCCACAGATGCCGCACCTGCTTCTTTCAATAAATTGACGATTTGCGTTTGCAGCTGCAATTGCTCGCTTGTCCCGGTTCTGGCAATTGCCACCTTAACGCTGACATGATTCTTTTCCTCTTTGATTTTTATTTCCTCAATGGCATCTAATTCAGCCAAACTTTTATGTAAAAATGGATCGTTAAGGCTGCCTAAAACCTCACGTACTCTTGCCTCTGTTAACATGTATAAACACACCTCGCTAAATGAATTCGTTTCCATCTCTCAGTATATCATAATCAGACATGGAAACTGTTATTTCTATCACACATTATTCGTGTTGATAAGCAGAAAAGGGAAGTGGGCTTGAGCGCCTCTTCCCTAATCTGTTTCCTTTAATTCCTTTTCATTTGTAAAATAACGGATGACCCCTTCATAAATCGAAGCCGCCACTTTTTCTTGATAATCTTCCTTCTTTAATTTAGCTTTTTCTGCGGGGTTAGAAAGAAAGCCTACCTCGACCAGCACGCCTGGCCTTTTTGCATGTTTCAGAATATAGACGGAATTGATGGGTTTTGCTTTTCGTGTTGTATTCTCCAGGTTTCGGCGCAGCTCCTCCTGAATAAACTTGGCCGCCCGGGCATTTTCCTTATGATGGGGTGCGTAAAAGGTCTGAGCGCCGCTCCATCTTGGTGACGGGATTGCATTTAAATGGATACTGACAAAGAAATCATTATCCGTTCCATTGATCATTTTTAAGCGTTTTTTCAAATCTTCTACTTTTCTTCTGCTGTAACCTCTTGTTCCTGGGTCCGCCAAATCGGTATCGGTGGTTCTGGTCATTACGACAAGGGCCCCTTGCTGCTGCAGGTAGTCCCTAACTTTTAGAGTAATATCCAAGGCGATGTCCTTTTCAAGCGTTTCACCGGTTCCGGCTCCGCCATCGGGGCCGCCGTGACCGGCATCAAGCAGAATTATTTTACCGGATAACGGAAGATTCCAAGTCTCCTTCTCATCGGTAAAGTCAATCTGAAGTATGAAAAACAATGCCAAAAGTCCCGCCGCAAACGCGATGATTTTTATCCTCTTGATTGTCAACCAAATCATTCCTTCCCGCTCGTCCCTTGTTCAATAATTTATATGGGACAAGACAGGAGTTTAGAACTTAGTTTTAGTGCAATCGGAGCTTGTGGCGGCGCTGTCCTTTTTCGAAACCTTCCCGCCACCAGACATGGACATATTGCTCACATAAATAGTAAAGCGATTCACTCATGACGCCTTCGTCGCCGCTCCCCCAGTAAAGCAGAAAGTTGAAAAGTGTATCAACCAAATGCTTTTCTTCGCGAAAACAGCGTGCCCTTACGGCTTCCATATCCTCGCCATAATAGCCGAATTTGCTGAATTTGGCTCCCAGCAAATAGGCCTCAAGGGCTACATCGTAACACGCCTCCTCCACTCCGGAATTCATGATTAAACTGGAGGTGATCCTTGTCGAGCCAAAGTATTGCCGTACTCTTTCTTTTAATGTATTTATCGAAAGCTCCTTTAAAACGGAGCGCTCGTATTTAATCTGCTTTTCACGTCGTTTTTCTTTAAAGGTCGTAATCACTGTCACTTCTTTTCACCTCTTAGAACTATTCTTTAACTGCCGTTCCTAAGACATGCAAAAGACAATGCCGTTTTCCTTTGCCAATTTTTTTATCCATTAAATAAAGGTCGCTTTCTGCCTTGATTGAATACTTTTCCAACCATATACCACACTAATGATAAAGGCATTTTTTTACGAAAGGATTTTTATAAATGAAGAACCTTATTTTGCTTTTTTCCATTTTGCTGTTCATAACTTTAGCCCCTGCATCCGCCGCTGCCAATACCCAAAATAACACCCAAGGGCCATATTTACTGATGACGCGGGAGGAATTTAAAAATTGGTTATTTAGTCAAACCTTCACCAGAAAAATAAACAAAATTCAACAGCACCACACCTGGCTGCCTTCCTATAAACAGTTTCACGGCCATAATCACCTGCAAATGTTACAGGGCATGGAGAATTTTCATGTTTCAAAAATGGGCTGGAAAAATATTGCCCAAAACCTGACGATTTTTCCGGATGGAAAAGTGGCTGTGTGCCGGCCACTTAATGTTGAGCCAGAGGGGTCGATTGGAGCAAAGGCCAACTCGGGCTCAATTATGATAGAGAATATAGGGAATTTCGATAGCGGACATGATGTGATGACGGCCGAACAAAAAGAATCGATTGTCTACGTCACAGCCGCCCTTAACATAAAATTCGGTCTCACACCCTCAATCGATACGATTACCTATCATCATTGGTGGGATTTGAAGACAGGAGAAAGAGTATTGGACAATGCACCAAGCTATAATGTGAAGTCATGCCCTGGCACCAATTTCTTCGGCGGCAATACCACCACCAGTGCAAAAACTCATTTTTACCCGCTGGTGTCGAAAAAAATGCAGGAAATTGCAGAATCGATGCGTTAATGCCTAAATCATCCAAGGTATTGGCTTATTATTGATATACTCTATCTTTTCGCTTTCATATGAGCATCGAACGATTGTTTTTCAAACTAAAATGGTAGAATATGTTTCGGAGGTGATAAATCATGAACATTGTGACAATCGTAGGCAGTCTCAGAAAAGAGTCTTTTAATTTGAAGCTGGCAAAAACAATGGAAGAACGGTATCAGGGGAAATTCAATATGAAAATGCTTGATATCCGTAACCTGCCTTATTTTGATCAGGATGAAGAAAATGACCCGCCACAAGCGGTAAAGGAATTTAAACAGGAAATTGCCAATGCCGACGGGGTTATCATTATTACACCGGAGTATAATTGGTCCATTCCTGGTGTGTTAAAGAACGCGTTGGATTGGGCTTCCCGGGTGGACAAGGTATTCATCGGGAAACCGGTAATGGCTCTTGGCGCAACACCAGGAATGCTCGGAACTGTCCGGGCCCAAATGCACCTGCGTGAAATTCTAGCAGCGCCTGGCTTGCAGGCCAAAATTCTTCCACCAGGGGGAAATGAGATCCTGATTAATTTCGTCAATCAGAAGATTGATGAACAAGACCGGTTGGTGGATGAAGGAACACTCAGTTTCTTGGATAGCAAAGTAGAAGTCTTTATTGACTTTGTGAAAACAGTCTAATCATTCTAGTAAACCGAGTTTAAAAAACAGGGTTGCCTACGGCAATCCTGTTTTCATTCCATGCGTTATATAAGGAATGACCGGTTTGATAAATTCCTCAGGGGAGATTGTGCGACTGTTTCTTCTCCATTCGACAGAAGCCCCATATAGTCCCCAACTCAGCATGACCGCAGCTGTATTCAGGGCTTGCTTATTTTCAGATGGTCGCTGCTTCAAAAGCATTTTATAAAAAATAATCTCGAGCTGTTCCCTAATAATACGGGCAATGGTGTCTTCATATCCTCGATGGCAGCGATTAGATAATGACGTTTGAAAATTGGTTATCGCACTGAAAATACTCACAAAGGTTCCTTCATTCAGTTCTCCCTTTTCGTAAGAATCACCATTCAAATTGATTAACAGGACTTCCGATAATACCTTCTCCAATAAGTCATAAATATCTTCAAAATGATAATAGAAAGTTGCTCGATTAATCATTGCTTCTGTAGTTATATCCTTAATGGTAATATCTTTGAATTCTTTTTTCCCTGAGAGCTCAATGAAAGAATCCATAATTAATTTGCGAGTACGCAGAATTCGGGGGTCTGTCTTTGACTGAGTCATTAGTATCTTCCCTCCTAGTTTTTCCAACATTTTTTCCGATGTGTTGTATAAACAACAAAACAGATGATCTATTGGTATGACTTAGCTTCATTATGTTATAGGATACAAATATAAAGCAAACGCAATGCCTCGCTAAACAATTTTTGAAAGGAGACTATTAAATTGGCTGATAAAAATAATATGATTTGTGACTTAGAAACAGGAGTTTGTGGTGTAGCTGGAGAAGACGATATGGAGTTTTTTGACTTGAATCAACCAAAGAAAACAATTGATGTTTATTATGTGACAGATCCGATTTGCTCACATTGCTGGGCACTCGAGCCCGTCCTTCGCCGTTTTATCGTGCAGTATGGCCACTATTTTAACTTCCATACCGTAATGGGAGGATTGCTTGAAAAATGGGGAGACGGACCGGTGGATCCCGCAAACGGAATTAATGGACCGGCGGACGTGGCCGGCCACTGGAGAGAAGTGGGCGAATACTCAAGGATGCCAATTGATGGGTCACTGATGATCGACAATCCTGTTCAATCCTCTTACCCGCCTTCACGGGTATATAAAGTGATCCAAAAACATCATAATGATGCATTGGCCAATGAATACTTGCGGCGTGCTCGAGAAGAGCTGTTTGCCTTCAACCGGAATATTGCCGACAAATCCGAGTTGATGGATATCGTTAACAAGCTTGGCCTTGATGGAGAAACCATTGTCAATGAAGCAGAACAGCTGGCCGGACAGCAATTGTTAAATGAAGATTTTGGTCTTGCCAGAAGCCTAGGCGTCAGAGGATTTCCATCGATTATCATGGTTAATGAAGAAAAGAAAGGCGTAAAGATCGTTGGCGGCCGCCCGTTTAGTTATTATGTTTCCGGGTTATCCCAAATTTTAAATGGAGAAGAGCCCCAACCAAGAGTGCTGCCTTCCATTTCCAACCTGCTTGAAAAAGAAAAGCTTCTATTTTCTAAGGAAATTGAAGAGATGTATAATCTTGAACAATCAGAAATCAGTGCCTTTATCCAGAAAGAACTAACTTCTGGCACTTATGAAGAAAAGGAGCTTCTTGGAGAAAAATATTTTGTGCTAAACAAATAATATGTAAAAAGTTGGTCCCTGGCATTTGCAGGGACCAATTTCATTTTTTTTAAAGGCACTAAAGTGTCCCTGACTCCAATTTAAATCCTTCCACGACGACCTCTTCATCGACTTCTAACAACAGGCACCGTTTTCCTTCGTATGTAATATATTTTACATATTTTAGGTCCGTTGGGTTGATGGTGACATCGGCCACCTTCGTGCTGATTTTAATGGTTTTCGGAACTAAATTGCTTGCTTTAAATTCATGTTTTTCGTCTGCGATGACACTTTTGAATGCATGCTCCACTTTGGCCGCATCGACATTTTCCACGCCGCTTACCGTCAGGATCCGCTCAACATCGCGATAATCCAACGTCGGGATTTCGCTTTCTTCCTTTTCTTCATTCTCCTGCAACACCTTGTCGATTTCCTCATACACATTGGAGATGACTCTAGAATCCACTTCGTCTCCGATGACCTCTTTTAAAATCAAATCGAAGCTATCTTTATCATCCTGGGCCGTCATGATGTCTTCGCAATTTAGCACCTCTTCAATAAATCGAAAATCCGGCTGATTCGCCTTGCCGGCACAATAGAGAATATGGTTGACATCAGCAGTATTGTCATTAAAAGTTGGGAACAAAAAGCCTGACAGCGGCGAGTCCATATTAATAATCGGATCGACGACATGATAAGACTTGAACTCTTTTTCAATATAATCAAACATGAGTGCTTTTTTCGGCTGGTCGGTTTTATTGAGACTGCACAGGATGATTTCGCTGGAATAAACCTCATCATCCCCGCCTTCTTCAGATTCCAGATCTCGCTTCTTTGTCGCTTTTCGGTATTCAGCCCGAATAAATGTCACGACTGTATCAAATTCATAGGCAGTGTTGGCAAACATTTTACTGACTATTTCAATCATGTTATCCTGCCAATCTGAAGAATCAGACTGCAATCCCTCGAAAAGGATTGATTGTGTGCTGTAATCGACATCCCGTTTGAATTTCAGTTCAAACAACTTGGCATCGAGGTTGCCCGTTAACACTTTTTTAAAATTAGCGAGAAACAATTCTTGTGTCTCCTGTTCCAGCATTTGAAACGGCTGGCACACCTGGTGATAAATTTCACCGGATTCTTTTTGAACATAAACATTGAAGATCTCACGAATGTTCATCTTATAATTATCTAATTTAAATTCCTTGCGAATATTGGCAATGTCTTTTTTATTCATGCTCTCAACTCCCATCCTTGATTATACTGTTCCAACAAGAAAATAGTAATACTAAAAAAATACAAAAAAGACCCTTTACTTTAACGAGTAGGGGTCTTTTTAGCCGTTGAATGATGGAGATTAGGCATTTTTTCTATTATCAAACTTCGCTCTTAACCGCTTGATATCCTCACGCGGTGGAAACCCGAACATCCGGGAATATTCACGGCTGAACTGCGACGGGCTTTCATAGCCTACCCGGAATGCGACATCCGCGGCATCAGTTGACTCATGTAATAACAGTCGCCGGGCTTCCTGCAATCTCAGCTGTTTTTGAAACTGAATCGGGCTCATCGCGGTTACTTCTTTAAAGTAGCGGTGCAGCGAAGAAACACTCATGTTTGCCGCTTCCGCCAGTTCTTCAATCCGAAAAGATTTATCATAGTTAGCTGTGATTTTTTCAATCACGCCCCTGATTTGATTGGTACTGCTTCCTTCTATTGCAATTTGTTTCAGTGTATCCCCGTGCTTTCCCTGCAGAATCCGATAAAGAATTTCCTTCGTGAATAGGGGAGCGAGCACCGGAATATCATTCGGATTGTCCAACAGCTTTATTAGCCTTGTTACCGCATCTAACAAAGACGATTCTATTTGGGTGACAAACATCCCCCGCTTCGCATAATCCTTCCGTCCAACTTCAATTTTAGAATCATTGATTACCTCCAAGATTTGACCCGGGGTAAATTCAAGTTTGAGAGCCAAATATCGTGCGTCAGAAGAAGCTTTAATAACTTGTCCAATAACCGGCAAGTCAACAGAAGCCACAAAATAATCACCAGGACCGTACCGAAAGCGCTCCTGCCCAAGCAGCACTTCCTTCAATCCTTGAACGACAATGCAAAAGCAAGGCTTGTAAACGCCATGAATCGGTTCGGAAACTTCAGAATGACGAATCAAAAATAAAGAAGGAATGGATGTCTCGTGAACACCGTCCCCTTCTGAAAAACGTTCAATGTGTTTGGCCAGTTCATCATGCTGCATAAAGATTTGTTCAGCCATAAGTTCACCAGTCCCTTTTTCTGATAATAGTGTCATTATAATTCATAATCATCGATTGTGTAAGTGGCTATGAGAGGATTAGGCAATCATTTGGCATTAATGGGATAACGGTTTGTTTTGATTTGATGGATAATAAAGATACAGACTCAGCTTCTTCGCTAAGATCAAATACTATCTACTTTTTATAATTAGAAAGTGAGGACTAAACAAATGGAATATGTAAAACTGGGTAATACAGGTATGGATGTTTCAAGACTTTGCCTTGGCTGTATGGGCTTTGGCGATGCGAAACGCTGGGTTCATGAATGGGTGCTTGATGAGGAAAACAGCCGTCCAATCATAAAAAAAGCCCTTGAGCTTGGCATCAATTTTTTTGATACAGCTAATGTATATTCACTCGGAACAAGCGAGGAATACCTTGGACGGGCGCTAAAGGATTATGCAAATCGTGATGAAATCGTGATTGCCACTAAGGTGCATGGCCAGATGCATGTTGGGCCAAATGGCGGCGGCCTGTCAAGGAAGCACATCATGAGCCAAATAGACCAGAGTCTTAATAGACTCGGAACCGATTATGTCGACCTTTATATCATCCATCGCTGGGATTACAATACCCCTATTGAAGAAACAATGGAAGCGATGCATGAAATCGTGAAGGCAGGGAAAGCAAGATATATCGGGGCTTCCGCCATGTACGCTTGGCAGTTCCAAAAGGCATTGCATGTCGCGGAGAAACATGGCTGGACCAAATTTGTTTCTATGCAAAATCATTACAACCTCATCTACCGGGAAGAAGAGCGGGAGATGCTGCCGCTATGCAAGGAGGAAAAAATTGCGGTGACTCCATATAGCCCGCTTGCCTCAGGAAGATTGACCCGTGATTGGTCAGAAACAACGCATCGTTCCGAAACCGATATCGTTCAGAAATCAAAATATGATGCGACAGCTGATGCCGATCGTGTGGTCGTGGAGCGGGTTGCGGCACTGGCAGAAAAGTATGGCGTGCCCCGTGTTCATATCGCACTTGCCTGGCTGCTGAATAAAGAACCAGTCACATCACCGATCATCGGGGCGCAGAAAATTTCTCATCTTGAAAATGCTGTTGGTGCGTTATCGATCAAGTTAACACCTGAAGAAATGGCATTCCTGGAAGAGCCATATGTGCCGCACCCAATCGTTGGTCATAAATAAATGACTTCGATAGAACGAGCGGTGTACATACACTGCTCTGTTGTTTGATTCATTACTCTGTCAATCCTATAATTTTGGAGTGGTGGGCATGGTTAATTTCCATAATAAGATTTTTATTAGTACGACCAATCAAGACAAAGGCGGTAGTACATCCGAAACTACCTTTTACTTTAAGCAAAATAAAAATATAGTTAAAGCAACCTATAATGGCAGAAATATCGTATATGGCGAGCTCATTGGTATGTTTAATGACCAAGGCGTCCTAAAAGCGGCTTTCAACCAGCTAAATGCAGCTTCGCAGTTTGTTGGGGGTACCTGTATACTCAGACCTATGGAAAAAACATTACGTGGGGTATGGACCTATGCAGGAGAAAATACAGTAGAAAAAGAACTAATTCTTGAGGAGCTATAGAGAGTTCAGGTAAAGGGAGAGGCATCCTATGAAAAAACTAATTGCACTTGATTTGGACGGTACTACTTTAAATTCAAAAAAAGAGATCAGTGAAGAAAACATCTGGGCTATCAAAAAGGCGCAGCAGCGAGGGCATATTGTGATGGCGTTATCTGGCCGTGGGCCGGAATCGGTAAATGCCGAGCTGGACAAATACGGCTTGAGCTGCCCTGTTGGCGCCAATAATGGCACGGCTGTGTATGTGGATGGAAAATTGATAGAGTTAACTTCTTTGACCCTAACTCAAAGCCAAAAAATCGCCTTAGAATTGGAAAAGGAATACATGCCTTATAAAATCTGTACGGATAAAAGTACCATTGCCCACATGCATTGGCTGGAGCGATTTGAGAAAGTTTTATCATCGGGCCTTGTTCCAAAAGAATACTACACTCATAAAGATTATAAAATGTTCACTACTCCTCCGCATGTATATGGACAGCCGATTTTTAATCAATTTGAGGAAGTCATTACCGAAGATTCTACTGTGCTAAAGTTTCTTATTTTGGGGCTTGATCCAGAGCAAAAAAGACGATTGCAGACTAATATGGAAGCCATTGAGGAAATTACCATTGCTTCCTCTTCCCCTTTTAATCTGGAGGTCACACATATGAATGGCCACAAAGGGAATGGTTTAAAAGCAATGGCGCGCCACTTTGGCATTCCGCTTGAAGATACGGTTGCCATCGGTGATGAAAGAAATGACATTCCGATGCTTAAGGCTGCAGGGTTATCAATCGCCATGGAAAATGCTGAAGAAGAAGTCAAAAAACATGCCGATATTGTGACGTTAACAAATGATGAACATGGCGTAGCTTTTGCTTTTGAACATTATATTTTTAAAAACTAGTTCCTTTTTTCCTATCAACAAAAAGGACCTCAGCCATTCGGTTGAGAGTCCTTAATTCAATTTTAAATATAAACTTATAGTCTCGTGTCCCACTTATCGCACCAGACATTTTCGTTTGGTGTCCCTAGGAACTCGGATTCCCCCATAATTTTATCAACAACAGCCTTGATGGTGATTTCATCATCGTTATAAGCGTTGATGTAAGCCCTCACCATTGGGACATCCGTTAAATGCGTTGTGAAGTTTAATGATACGAATACTGTTGGCACCTCGTATACATACCAAGGCACTTCGTTACTCATCGCTGTTTTCCACTGGATTCGGTAATTGTTTTGTGCACCATAGCCAATAACATTAGCAAAGACCAATGCCGCATCTACTTCTTCACGATATTTTAACGTAGGGCCTTTAATACGTGTAGTGCCATCGTTCACTGTTACTTCGAATCCGCGGCTTTCCAATTCGGCGACAATGTTATCGAGTGTTTTTGAACCTGCTTCGTAAATGCCGCCCTTTTCCCCTTCTAGGTAGTATAGACGGATGCGCTTATGAGTTTCCGGCCGAATCGGAAGTTGACCCAATGTATTTTTCACTAATGTGATGCCTTTATCAGCCGCCCTCTTGGCACGTTCAATATGGTCTTCGCTTCCGACTACTTTTAAGTCCTCTCTTGTACGAAGCAAATTGCCTTCTTTTTGTGCTTTGTGCAAGCCGATTGCCGCTTTAAGGCCGAGGATTCTTTCAAGGGCATCCTGAAGGCGCTCTTCCGTAATCACGCCATTTTTATAGCCATTTAGCATGAAATTGAAATCTTCATCAATGTTATTAAAGAATAAGAACATATCGCAGCCGGCCGCAATGGCTTGTGGAACATAGTCTTCACGGCGCATCGCTGCAGTCATTCCCAGCATATGAGTAGCATCTGTAAGAACTAAGCCATTGAAGCCTAATTTATCCTTTAATAAACCATTGATTAATTCAGGAGCTAAAGTTGCCGGTAATACATCACGATCTTCTAAGCCAGGAACCAATTGTTTTTGGTACTCCGGCAAGGCAATATGACCAGCCATAATTGAATGAACGCCATTTTCAATGTGGTTGCGGTATACTTGACCGAAGGATTCTTCCCACTCATCAACACTCAGTTCGTTCACGCCCATTACCAAGTGCTGATCACGCTCTTCTGTACCATCGCCAGGCCAGTGTTTAATGCAAACACCGATATTACTTTCGGTTAATCCTCTGATATAGGCATTTGTATGCTTGATTACTGTTTCGGCATTTGTGCCATATGCACGCGTATTAACGATCGTGTTTCTCCAGTTTTTAAGGATATCGACACAAGGGTCAAAGTTCCAGTTCACTCCGATTGCATGCTCTTCGCGGCCGCTTACATAACCGGCATCAAAAGAAACTTGCTCGTCCCCCGAAGCTTCACACATAGCCGCTTTGGCTACATATGTCCCGTCATTCATCGCGCCGTTTCCGCCAGAGTCACAGTTTGCCGCAACCAATAACGGAACTTTCGTGTTGGATTGTAATTCATTAATTAAATCCTGTACCTGTTCGGCAGTGCCACCTTGATAACGGGCGCCGCCAATATGGTATTTTTTTAGGATTTCCGTGTTTGTTAATTTGTTTCCGCTGAATTGGTCTCCGCCAAAGAAAAACAGGTTAATGAATAATTGACCGATTTTTTCTTCAACTGACATTCCCGCAATCGTATCTTTTACCCATTTAATATCTTCATCAGATAAATTATAGGGTTTTGCTTTTAGATCTACTTTTGGCATTGGAACATTTGTTGCCGCAATTTTGCGTTTCATCGTCAGTCCTCCTTAAAATTACTTCAAGTTATCATTAAATTCATCGATCAATTTTTGCTGATATTCGCCTGCAAAGCTTCCATCAATGAATTTGCCTAAAGCTTCATTTCTGAAACGATCCCAAGAGAATTTTTCTTTTCCGACCAAGATTGGATAATATAAAACTCCATTCTTTTGTGCAGCATCTAGATCTCCTGGGGCATCACCAACCATTAATACATGCGTCTCATCAAAGCCAATTTTTTTCATCTGTTCGATGCAATACGCTTTTGTACCTGCTTCCTGTCCCAGCATGACGTCAACATGCACGGAAAGCTCATGTCTTGTCCATTCATCTAATACGGCCGCTCCATTTGCTGAAGAAACAATCGCAACATCGGCAACTTCCTTGGCTGCCTTTAGTCCCTCTTTAGCGCCTTCTACCGGCTTGTCGTTGCCAGCCAGTTTTTCTTCAATGGTGCGGTTGACGGCATGACTCCATTGGAGCGCTTTCTTCAACCCTGCATCGTCTGTTTCAGCGATTGCTCTTTCAAGAGATGGATTTGAAAGCTCATTTGTCGTTTCCGTCCATTTTTTAAAAGAAGAGATATCCGGCATCTCAATACCTTCCGCCTCAAGTGCGGCAAAGGTAGTCACAACCCCTTTGAAACGGTTGATTCCCCTTGTTTTGGTATAAAGATTGATATCATTCCACACTTCAAGAAAATGATCCTTAATTTCGTCTAGACCCCAAACCTTGACAGCCTCAGGACCAAACGCCACTTTATGTTTTACGTCCATCGTATCCATTGCACAGCCGTCTGAGTCTACACATACTAAAAAGTCCTTGGATTTCTGAAAATCTGTGATTTTATCTTTCATCTACTAAACACCTCTTTCATATGACTGCAATTTTTAAAAAGAACATAAATGAAAGGTTGCCAATCCAACAACCGGACTAACAACCTTCATTCTGTTCGCAAACGTATTATTATACTCCTGTGTAAGAAGAGAATCCGCCATCGATTGGAAGAACAACGCCTGTAACAAAGCTTGCTGCCTCTTCGCTGGCTAAGAATAATAGACCGCCGATAAGTTCTTCCGGCTCACCAAATCTTTCCATTGGAGTGCTGTTTAGGATTTTTCCTGTTCTTGCAGTTGGTGTACCGTCTTCATTAAATAATAACTTTTGATTTTGTGCAGTAACTAAGAATCCTGGTGCGATCGCATTGACACGAATGCCTGCTTTTGCAAAGTAAGTGGCACACCATTGTGTGAAGTTACTGATAGCTGCCTTCGCACCGCTGTATGCAGGAATTTTTGTTAATGGTGTATAGGCATTCATAGATGATACGTTGATAATGCAGCTTCCTTTTTTCTCAGTCATCGCTTTTGCAAATACCTGAGAAGGAAGTAATGTTCCTAAGAAGTTTAAGTCGAATACAAATCCAACACCTTTAGGATCTAGATCAAAGAATGTTTTCATTTCTGGATTCTTTTTCACTTCTTCTAAGTTAAAAAATTCATCATCAGTCGTTCCGCGCGGGTTGTTTCCGCCTGCACCGTTAAGAAGGATATCGCAAGTTCCAAGTTCTTTTTCGACGATTTCTCTTGCTTTTTCAAGTGCTTCCCGATCCAATACGTTTGCAGCGACACCAATCGCTGTTCCGCCTGCTTCTTTAATTTCGTTTGCCACTTTGTCGGCAGGTTCTTGGTTTAAATCAAGAATGGCAACTTTTGCACCGCATTCTGCCAATGCTTTGGCAAAATAAGAACCTAAAACTCCGCCGCCTCCAGTTACAACGGCTACTTTTCCTGTTAAATCTACTTTAAATGGTACTGTCATATTGTGGTCCCCCTTATCAGATTCGCTTATTTGCGATTACGATTTTTGTTTTCTGCTTCCCATAAGCCGTACAAATAGGTAGCTCCTAAAGCACGGTCATATAATCCATAACCTGGCTTCCCAGTTTCGCCCCAAACCATTCTTCCGTGGTCAGGACGGATTGGACCATCATATTCAAAGTCCTTCATCGCACGAATGACTTCATACATATCAACAGAACCGTATTTAGATGGATGTGCTGACTCTTCGAACGACATTCCGCCAGTAAGTTTAACGTTACGAGCATGAACGAAGTTTACGCGGCCTTTTTTGCCGAAATAACGCAGCATTTCAGGGAAATCATTGTCCGGATGTGAACCAAGAGATCCGCTGCACATGGTTAAGCCGTTATATGGGCTGTCGTACAGGTTAACAAATCTTTCAAGATTCTCTTTGTTTGTAATGATGCGCGGCAAGCCAAAGATATCAAATGGCGGATCATCCGGGTGTATGGCCATTTTTACCCCTGCTTCTTCTGCAACAGGAATAATTTCTTTAATGAAATATTCGAGGTTTTCCCATAGTTTTTCATGGTCTACATTTTTGTAATGATCAAATAATACTTGTAAATCTTCTTTTTTATAGCTGGAATCCCATCCTGGAAGGGAAAGTTCGCCAGTTAGAGGATCCATTTTCTTGGCAACCTCTTCTTCAAAAATAAGAGCGGTTGAACCGTCTGGGAGGCGGTATTCCAAATCTGTACGGGTCCAGTCAAAGATTGGCATAAAGTTGTAGCAGACAACCGGGATACCGGCTTTACCAAGATTACGGATCGTTTCTTTATAATTCTCAATATACTTATCGCGAGTCGGCAAACCGATTTTGATGTCCTCATGGACCGGAACACTTTCAATTACTGAGATGTACAGTCCAGCCGCTTCTACCGTGCTTTTTAACTCTTCAATTTTATCCATTGGCCACGCTTCCCCAACCGGGATATCATAAATGGCAGTTACAATCCCCTCCATCGCCGGAATTTGACGAATGTATTCCAATGGAATGGAATCTGTTTTTCCGTACCAACGAAAACTCATTTTCATATTTAAAGCGCCTCCTTATTTAAACTTCTATGCTAAAATATTTTTTTGCATTGTTGTAGCAAATATTCTCAATCAGCTTTTTCAGCAGTGCTTCGTCATTTGGAACCTCGCCGTCCTCAACCCATTCCCCGACCAAATTACATAGAATTCGGCGGAAGTATTCATGGCGGCTATAGGAGATGAAGCTGCGTGAATCAGTCAGCATGCCGACAAAATGCATGAGCAAACCTTGGTCTGCCAGGGCATTCATTTGGCGGATCATGCCTTGTTTTGTATCATTGAACCACCAACCCGAACCCAGCTGAATCTTGCCCTGTACGCCCGCTTCCGTTTGGAAGTTGGCCAATGTGCTGCCAACCAACTCATTATGAATCGGATTCAGGTTATAAAGGATGGTTTTTGGCAATCCATCGACTTCATCAAATGCAGCAAGCAGTGCATTTAGCGGTACAGCTACTTCCCCTTGATCACTGATGGAATCATATCCTGCATCCGGGCCAAGCTTGCTAAACATTTTAGTATTGTTATTGCGAATCGCGCCGAAATGGATTTGCATCGCCCAATCAAGCTCTTTGTAGCATTTTGCAAGATGGATGAGTACAGCCGTCTTGAATTTATTCTCATCTTCTGTGCTGACAGTCTGGCCATTTCGTCCAGCTTGAAAAATCGCGTCCAATTCTTTATCCTCAAATGAAGCGAACGGGATTTCAGATAAGCCATGGTCTGAGATCCGCCCGCCTTTTTCATGAAAGTATTCAACTCTTTCTTCAAGGGCGGATAAATAATCTTCAAACGAAGAAATCTTTTTACCGATTACTTCTTCCAGTTTCCCGACAAACCCAGTGAACGTATCTTTATTGATTTCGACACCTTTGTCCGGGCGGTAAGTAGGAAGAACCTTTACGGGAAAGTCCTTCAAATTCAATCCTTTAATTTGTTCATGGTAATGCAAATCATCGGTCGGATCATCTGTTGTACAGATGACTTTGACATTGGATCGTTTGATTAAGCCTTGAACAGAATAATCATCCTGCTGCAATAAAGCATTACACTGCTCCCAAATCCGTTCCCAAGTGTCTTCATTCAGCAGTTCTTCAATCCCGAAGTATTTTTTCAATTCTAGATGCGTCCAATGGTACAATGGATTACCTAAGGTATTTGGTACCGTTTTAGCCCATGCTTCAAACTTCTCCTTGTCACTGGCATCGCCGGTGATAAAGCGCTCATCGATGCCGTTTGCCCGCATGCCCCGCCATTTATAGTGGTCGCCCTCCAGCCATAGTTCGGTTATTGTGTTAAACTTGCGGTTTTCGGCAATATCCTTTGGCGAGAGGTGGCAATGATAATCATAAATAGGCATATCCTTGGCATACTTGTGATACAACTCGACTGCCGTTTTATTTTTCAGCATAAAATTATCATGAATAAATGCTCCCAAATATAACACCCCTTCCTCATTTATGTAGTTATCGATTAATTGAAAACGACCTGCTCATATATTTTTCAACATCGGAGATTGGGATTAAATTGGCATCCCCTTCGATTGTATGTTTCAGGGCAAAACAACCAGTGGCAAATTCTACTGCATCCTGAGGCTTAAAGTCATTGATTAATGAGTAAATCATTCCTGCAGAGAAGGCGTCGCCTGTTCCAACCCGGTCAATGATATCAACAACCGCCTCTGTTGACTGGTACAGTTGGCTTCCGTCATATAAATACGCCTGCAATCTGTTGCAATTAACAGACACATGTTCTCTTTTGGTCATCGCCACATAGCGGATTCCAAACCGGTCACGAAGCTGCTCCATCACAGGTACATAATCTTCAGGAGACGGATTTTTCGGCAAGCGGTCCTTTATATCGTGCCCATCATCACCGAGAAGAGCCAACGGTTCAATTCCGATGCAGACATCAACGTACGGAATCAGCTCTGTCATCTTTACGCGGGCCTCTTCGAACGACCATAAGGCGCTACGGTAGTTAAGATCACAGCTCGTTGTTAACCCTTTTGCTTTTGCCGTTTTCAGCGCTTTCTTTGAAAGCTGAAATAACTCTTCACTTAAAGCGGGTGTGATCCCGCTAATATGAAACCAATCCGCATCTGCAAAAATAACATCAAAATCATATTCCTCGACTTTCGACAGCGCAAACGCAGAATTTTTCCGATCGTAGTATACTTTGGAAGGCCTGATGGAAAAGCCTTTTTCGAAAAAATAAATCCCAAGCCGGTCGCCGCCGTGAAGGACATGCTCGGTGCTGACACCAAACCTGTTTAATTGCTGCTCAGCACTGGTGCCCAACGCGTTTTGCGGCACTTTTGTCACAAAGGAACTTTTTAGACCAAACTTTGCCAATGAGACAGCTACATTTGCTTCCCCGCCGCCATAAACAGCATCAAAAGACTGCGCTTGGACAATCTTTTGATAGTTAGGCGCTGACAAGCGAAGCATGATTTCTCCAAGGGTTACCACTTTTTTCATGTTTATTCCGCCTTAATCGAGGCCAGTTTATCCATAAAGGAACGGGCTACTGTTTGAACCGAACTATAGTCGCCACCCGCAACACCCTTGGTTAACGCACTGCCAATTCCTACAGCAAAAGCACCGTTTTTCACCCATTTGTCAAGATTATCAAGGCTGACGCCGCCCGATGGCATTAGTTCAACATGTGGAATTGGTCCTTTTACATCCTTAATGTACCCAGGTCCTAACAAACTCCCAGGGAATAGCTTTACTACATCTACGCCATATGAGAGAGCGTTCATAATTTCCGTTACAGAACCACAGCCAGGTAAATAAGGGGTGGCATAGCGATTGCACATCGTTGCGATCGCCCCATCAAAATGCGGGCTAACGATATAACGCGCACCCTTCATGATGGCAATTCTAGCTGTTTCAGCATCTAACACTGTCCCTGCTCCGACAATCATTTGACTGTCGCCAGTTCTAACGAGTTCAGCAATGGCATCTTCCGCTCCTGGCGTTGAGAATGTCACTTCAAGTGAGCGAATGCCGCCTTGAAAGGCCTGCTTGGAAATTTCAACAGCATCTTCTTTATTTTTCCCGCGAATAACGGCTACTAAATAACCTTTATGCATTTCGTTAAGCACTTCATATTTTTGCAACATTTACGATCACCTTGCCCATAATAAATTACGAACCTTTACATCGGTTCAATGGCTGGATTTACCCAAAAAGTTTTTGCCAGCTGAAACCGTGTACATTTATACAAACAATAATAGGATGTAATAAAACTGCTAGAATATACACTCCAAGCGTCTTTTCCATCCTCGCATAACTTGTATACTTGTATACTAGCACACTCTGAGTGAATTTTTCAATGATAAAATGCTTTATTCACAAAAAAGTTATATAATTTTTTTTCATAAAAAAAGTATCCCTATGTACTATAGGAATACTGGATTTTGGTCAACCATTTCAAAATATTTTATATAAGGGCTGCCTTCTTTAAATAAATCGTCCCAATGCTTCATTGGTTCAACGATATGTTGTCTCACTATTTCTTCTACTGCATCACAATCTTTCGTTTCAAGGATTTCAATAATTTTAGCATGCTGAGCAATCGGTTCATCGAAATTATGCTGCATTTCCGATAGCAGTCTGATCCGGTTATAATGTGTACTGATCCTCATAATGGCGGTCCAGATATTTTCATTTTTTTTGCCTTCAAAAATAATCCTGTGAAACTCTTTATCTAATTTATGAAACTCTCTCTCTTTACCTTTACAGCCGATTAAATCCTCCTGGAGCGCCAGATTCTTTTTCAAATCGAATAAATTGGCCTTTGGGAATTGTTCGCACGAGAGCTTTAAGATTTCTTTTTCTAACGTATAACGCATAAAAGAGGCTTCTTTAATCAATTGCGGCTTAATTTTTGAAATATAGGTCCCTACTTGAGGTATTACCTCTACTAAGTGCTCCTCCCGCAATTTGCCTAAAACTTCTCGGATTGGCGTACGTGATATCTGTAATGCGGCCGCCAATTCTATTTCACTTATGGCCTGTCCTGGTTCTAATTCCAATGACATAATCGAATCTTTGATGATTCTATAAGCAAATTCTTTATTGTTTTCACCAGGCAGCTTTGGCGATATTGTCACCATACTTTGGTACACTCCCTATTGGTTACCCCTTCATTTGAACAAATCTATTCCCATAATACCATTTGTGACAGCATTCACACAATATAATGCGAAAAGAAGAAGATAGTTAACACGCGATTAACTATCTTCTTTATGAATTATGCTGTTTTTCCAGACACAGCAGCTTGTCTCTTTTCAGATAAATCAGCAGCAAGTTGTTCTGTACGTTTTTTGTTTAAAGGATATAGGAATGTAATGATTACAAATACACTCAAAAATACGATTGCAGGGATGAGCGTACCAACCATATGGATTCCACGAAGCGTTTCAGCTGTTTGTACTTCGAGTTGAGAGTTGTACCCAACAGCTGCAATGGCTGCAGCACCGACTCCACCGGCAACAGCTTGTCCAATTTTACGTGCCATCGAATAGATCGCATAAATCGTGCCATCCTCACGCAACCCAGTTAAATATTCGTGATAATCAATAATATCAGTAACGAATGCCCAGATCACAAGGTTAAATGTACCATAACCAAGCATTGCAATAGCTAGGAGAGCAGTGAATTGCGTTGCACTTAAGTTCGGCAGCAGATATAAAGCTACATACACAAGACCTGCCACTAAAATACTTACAGATACCAATTCTTTTTTACCAAATTTTTTCACTAATTTATGAATGAATGGTGCCATTACAAATACAGCTGCAGATTGTATTAGACCGACAAAACTTAAAGCTTTAGCGGTTCCAAAGTAATCTTTAAACAAGTAAACGTTCACCGCACCAATCAACATCAGGTTTACCATGAAAATTAGCGAAGCGGCAAGGAAGAAAATTAATGGTTTGTTTTTGACAAGACCTTTGAGTGTTGCGCCTTTTTTAACTTTAGACTTAGCTTTTTCATTCACAATAATGCGCTCAGTAGTCATTCTATAACAAGCAATGTAACATGCAATGGCTAATAGTCCAAAAATAAGTGCTGCCATGAAAAAGCGACTTGGAACTGCTTTGTTGTCTACAAACAGAATGATAGGTCCGACAACATTAATGACTAATCCTGCCAACTGTGACCCGACTGTTCTCCAAGAAGATAAGGCAGTACGCTCTACAGGATCAGCTGACATAACAGACGCCATTGATCCGTAAGGGATGTTAACCGTACTATATAATGTTCCCCAAACAATATAGGTTACGTAAGCATAAGCTAAATAAAACCCATGTGACATTCCTGGAATATAGGCAAACATTAAAACACCAGTTATGACAAGTGGAAAGGACATTCTCAAAATCCACGGTCTGAATTTCCCGTTTTTCCCAGTCTTCCTAGTATCAATAAAACGGCCCCATGCCATATCAGCAAACGCATCCCATAAACGTGCAACCACAAACAGCAGGCCAACAGCTTTAGGATCCAAATGCAGAACATCTGTATAAAATACCATTAAGAATGCTAATACAAGCATAAAGAAGAAATCGTTACCAAAATCACCAAACAAATAACCAAACTTGTCTCTCGTACCAAACGGACGTTTGTTTTCCATTTTTTTCACCCCAAAAGTTAGAATCATGATGTGTTAAAGCGATTTCATTTTGCTGAATAAATTTACTAAACAAAGAAAATAGGGCATCTCAATCTGTACTTATACCCAAATCCTACCCTGCTTGTTCGATCTCTCTTTGTTAAAATTCCCAACAAGAAAATAAATAAAAGTAATCATTTCAAATTCAGATCGACCAGGCTCTCTATAACAAGATGGATATAAGATTTGTTCCCCCCTTTTCTTCGATATACTAGTATACTAGCATGCAAAAAACGAGTTTGCAACAGGAAATTGTAACCGTTAACAAATTCGACGTTTTTTTTTCTAAAATAACTTCCAAGTGTATTTTCCACTTGATTTTTTAATAAAATCTTTTTATAATTGTTTGTTTTTTAAAAAAGTAACCCCCAACCACATAGGCTGAGGGCTAATTGATTAGATACGAGTGTCAATAAAGCCACAGAATGCATCGACAGGGCTATCGCCTTTAAACTCGGAATGTCCCATTAATTTGTCGACAAGCAGCTCTAGCGTTTGCTTCTTGCTGTCATACGTATTGATGTACGTTTTTACCTGCGGTACGTCTGCAAGATGGTACGGGTATTGAACGGATACAAAAATAGTCGGCACTTCATGGATGTAGAATGGAATATCCGGCGTCCCTTTACTTGCGGGCCAAACGATTCTTTGTACGGTTCCCGGATTCACATTAGCAATATTAATGATTAGATCATAATGATCGGTCAAATCCGTAATTGGCCGCTTTTGTGCATATACATTGGCAATCGCTGCGAATCTTTCTTCCTCTGGAAGTTTCATGATTCTCTCTTCCGTCGATTCCCAAACGGTTACTTCGAACCCTTTGGCTTCCAACAGTTCTTTCATCATATCAACAGCTTTTTCTTTACTGCCAATCAATGCGCCGAATCCGCCTTGTACACCTTTAACATCAACCAATAACACACGTTTGAATTTTTCAGGGGTGACCGGCCAGATGTCTTGTTTGTCCTTTACTAAAGTAATCGCGTGATCAGCCACTTCTTTGAACAATGCTTTGTTTTCCGGAAGGCCAATTTTTGCCAGAGCTGCTTCTTTTGGCGGCAGGATTTCTGTTTTTTCCTTTTTATGAAGACCCAGCATCGCTTTTAGGCCTAAGATACGCTCCAGCGCTTCTTCCAGGCGGTCATCCGAAATGATTCCTTTTTTATAGCCTTCCATCATATAACCGAAGTCCTCATCGGGATCATTGAAGAATAAGAATAGATCACATCCCGCAGCAATGGATGTTGGCAGGAGTTCGCTTCTCTTCATGGCACCTGTCAGCCCCAGCATGTGGCTGGCATCTGTTACAACTACTCCATTAAAACCTAATTTTCCGCGTAATAAATCGGTTGTGATTTCTTTAGAAAGTGTTGCTGGCAATAGCTCTTCGTCTTTAACGCCTGGGTTAAAGTGACGTTGATAGGAAGGCAAATGAATATGACCTGCCATGATCGATGGCAGTCCTGCATCAATTAAGCCTTGATATACTTTGCCGAATGTCTTGTCCCATTCTTCGGTTGATAGGCTGTTTACGCTGAAGGATAGATGCTGGTCGCGCTCATCAACACCATCCCCAGGCCAGTGTTTTGCAGCCGGAGCAATCCCGCTTTCTTGGATTCCTTTCATGTATGCGAGACTCATTTCAAGAACCAAATCTGGGTCAGAGCCAAATGAACGACTAGAAATGATTGGGTTGCGCCAATTGTAGTTAATGTCAACAATTGGGGCAAAGCTCCAGTTACAGCCAATGGCCGATGCTTCCACACCGGAAACACGTCCCATTTCATACGCCCATTTTGCGTCCTTTGTTGCACCAATTTTTACTTCTACTCCAACCTCAGTACCATCCGTACAAGCACCGTTTCCGCCCGCTTCGGTATTGGCAGCGATCAGCAATGGAATTTTGCTGTTTTCTTGAAGGATTTTGTTTTGGTCATATACTTCTTCGGCTTTTCCCGGATTATAGCGAACAGCACCAATATGATAGTTGTTTACCATATCTGTTAAGTATTCTTCTGTACGGCTTGAGCCCATATTAACGAACAATTGGCCAATCTTCTCTTCGGTTGACATGGATTCAATTGTATCCTGAACCCATTTAATGTCCTCATCGGTAAGGTTATATGGTTTTGCTTTTAAATCTACCTTTTTTGACATATGTATCCTCCTTAGTAAGGTAATTCATCTATAAAAGGATTTCATCTTCTTAAAAAATACTCAGCATTACTATATAGTCTCGAAAATGAAAGCCCTTTATTACAATCTTACACAAATATTTCTTTGTTGTATACTAGTATGCAATCATTATTCTTTACAATTTTGAAACGAATTCAATTGAATAGTGCTAGGTTACCATCATTGCTATGATTGTATTCCGTATCGTGGGTCACTCTACAGATTTAATTTGTACATTCGCGGGCAAAAGGTTGAAAGGTAATTTTGAACATAAAAAAGACCCCCAAGCATAATGCTTGAGAGCCTTTGAAACGTTGATAATTAACGTTTTGAGAACTGAGGTGCACGACGAGCGCCTTTAAGACCGTATTTCTTACGTTCTTTCATACGTGGGTCACGAGTTAACAGACCTGCGCGCTTTAATGTTGGACGATATTCAGGGTCCACTTGAAGTAATGCGCGGGCAACACCGTGACGGATTGCGCCTGCTTGACCAGTGTAGCCACCGCCGCTTACGTTTACAAGAACATCATAGCTGCCAACTGTTTCAGTAGCTACTAATGGTTGTCTTACAACAACACGTAAAGCTTCGAATGGGATATACTCATTAATGTCACGATCGTTAATAGTGATTTTACCTGTACCTGGAACTAAGCGCACACGTGCGACAGAGCTCTTACGACGACCAGTACCAATATATTGAACTTGTGCCAAGTTAATTCCCTCCCTTTAATTAACCGCGAAGTTCGTAAACTTCAGGTTGTTGTGCTTGGTGCGGATGTTCTGCGCCAGCGTATACGTGTAATTTTTTGAAGATTTGACGGCCAAGAGAATTCTTTGGAAGCATGCCTTTAACAGCAAGCTCGATCATTTTCTCAGCATAGTTAGTACGCATTTCAAGAGCCGTTCTTTGTTTTAAACCGCCTGGGTGCATAGTGTGACGGTAGTAGATTTTGTCGTTTAATTTGTTACCAGTTAAAGTAACTTTAGAAGCATTGACGATGATTACGTGATCACCAGTGTCAACATGTGGTGTAAATGTTGGTTTGTTTTTACCACGTAGGATTGATGCAACTTCAGAAGCAAGACGTCCAAGAGTTTTGCCTTCTGCATCAACTACGTACCACTTACGCTCGATATTGTTGGCATTTGCCATAAACGTTGTACGCATGAGGTTCCCTCCTAATTAATTCCATTCAGATTATTGTTTTCTCGCACTATCAAAGCTTTCAAGCAATCGATTCTGTTCCGGGAACCGATGTTTCAGCATAACGTGCGCTTCAAGTTCGAAAATCATATATTTTCAATCACGATGAAGACTTTCCGGGGCTTTATCGTGGGATTAAAAACACACACATATAATATAATAAATAGTTGAGGTGCAATTGTCAAGAAAATGTTACACCAGGATGGGTTGTTTATATAAAATTGTTCTGAATCGTATGAATGGCACCAGTATTTCTATAAATTAGGTGATGGTTCTACAAGATCAGGAAAAAATTCTACAAAATTTAAATAGAATTCTACAAATTTACAATCAATATTCCTGGTTAAATTAAAAATTGGTAATTTCAAGGTTCTTTTTATTAAATATAGATTGTCAAAATAACCGATTTCTAATATATCCGCGCAGAATCATGATATATCTGCGATGATTCTCCATATATCTGCGATAAATCGAATATATCTGCGATAATCGGGGATATATCTGCGGTTAACTAAATATATCTGCGTTGCCCTAATTATTGCCAATAATCGAGAGTTTCAATAGCCCTGATATCCCTCTCAAAACCAAATCATAAGGTTACCATTTAGTAAAATACTTCCCAAAGATACAGCCCATGGGCCGGGGCGGTTTTTCCGGCAACGCGTCGGTCCTTTGCCTCGAGGATTCCCTGCATCTCCTCAGGGGCACGATCACCGGTGCCTACCTCAAGCAAGGTCCCGACTAGAATCCGTACCATGTTGTATAGGAAGCCGTTGCCGACAAAACGGATTGTCAGCAAGTCGCCATCCTGCAGAAACTCGATTTCCTTAATGGTCCGCACCTTATCAACTACCTCAGTCTTAGCGGCACAAAAGCTGGTGAAATCATAAGTTCCCAGCAGGTGGCCACTAGCCTCCCGCATCGCCCCCAGATTTAATGGAAACGGAAAACGATACGCATAGTTACGCAAAAACGGATCACGTACCCCCGATAACAAAAGCTGATACCGATATTCCTTCCCAACCGCGTTAAACCGCGCATGAAAGGAGTGGTCCACTTTTTCAACCGAAAGCACCGAAATATCCTGCGACAACAATGAATTGAGCGCCACCGGCCACCTCTCTGCGGGGATCGCCAGTGGTGAATCAAAATGAATCACCTGACCTCGGGCATGGACACCGGCATCCGTCCGGCCAGAACCAACGACCTTAACCGGCGTACCTTTATGAATTTTTTCCAACACGGCCTCTAGCTCTGCTTGGACGGTCCTTCCGTTTGGCTGAACCTGATAACCAGAAAAGCCGCTACCATCATAGGCGATAATGCCTTTGTATCTTTGCATCGCCAACAATCTCCATTATGCACGTAATAAAATCAGCAGCACCGTTAACAGTGCCAGAGCCACAAGCTGCAGCGTATCAACCATTCTCCAGCTTAACTGGCGATATTTTGTTCTGCCTTCGCCGCCGCGGTATCCTCTTGCTTCCATCGCCACCGCAAGCTCTTCAGCACGCTTAAACGAACTTACAAACAAAGGAATCAGCAACGGGATGACCGCCTTGATTCGTTCTTTAACTGGTCCACTCGCAAATTCCACGCCACGAGCAATTTGCGCCTTCATGATCTTATCCGTTTCCTGCATCAACGTTGGAATAAACCGCAAGGAAATCGACATCATCAGCGCCATTTCATGAACCGGGAACTTCACCTTTTTTAAAGGATTCAGCAACGTTTCCAATCCATCAGTTATCTCAATCGGAGTGGTTGTGAGCGTCAGCAGTGAGGTCATAAGGATCAGGAAGAAGAATCGCAAAGAAATAAACAGCCCCATCCGGATGCCTTCCTCATAGATCTTCACCGGTCCCCATGACCATACGAGTGCTCCCTCTTTAGTAAAGAACAACTGCAATAAAAACGTAAACAGCACAAGCCACAATATCGGCTTTAGGCCGCCAAATAAAAACTTGAAAGGCACCCGAGACATTCCAAGCATGATAAAAGTATAAATACCGATAAGTGCATAGGTAAACCAATTATTGGCCAGAAAAATAATACAAACAAATAAGAAAATAATAATCAGCTTGGCGCGTGGGTCCATCCGGTGCATCACCGATTCTGCCGGTACATAACGGCCGAAAATCATTTTTTCCATCATGTGCGGACACCTCCGCCTAGCCGCTTTGTTACCGCTGCTGTTAGTTCATCAATTGATAAATAGATTTTACCCAAGTTAAGGCCGGTCTTTTCCTCCAGCTTTAATTGGAATCGAACAACCTCTGGAACATCGAGACCCATTTGCACCAAATCCTCCGGTGCCGAGAAGATCTCTTCCGGTGTACCTCGTTTGGCAACACGCCCCTGTTGCATTATCACGATTTGATCAGCATATCTTGCGGCATCCTCCATACTATGGGTAACGAGGATGGTCGAAAGATTTCTTTCCTTATGAAGATTATAGAACATGTCCATGATTTCTTTCCGGCCGCGCGGGTCCAGTCCGGCAGTCGGTTCATCCAACACGATCACATCCGGGTTCATCGCCAAAACACCGGCTATGGCGATACGGCGCATTTGCCCGCCTGACAGGTCAAACGGCGATTTCTCCAAGATTTCTTCACCCAAGCCAACTTGCTTTAACGCAACCCGGGCCCGCTCTTTTGCGGCATTCTCGGAAACACCAAAGTTCATCGGTCCGAAAATGATATCCTTTTCGACTGTTTCCTCAAATAACTGATGCTCCGGGAATTGAAATACAATACCCACCCGCTGCCGGATGGCCCGAAGGTTTTTATTTTTCTCATTCGCCTTTACTTCGCGGTCGCCAATTTTGACACTTCCTAGTGTCGGCTGCAGGAGAGCGTTCAAATGCTGCAGCACAGTCGATTTACCCGAACCGGTATGACCAATCAAAGCCAGGTAAGTACCGGATGGAATATCAATCGTGACGTCCTGAATCGCCAGCCGTTCAAATGGCGTACCCGCCTGGTAACGGTATTCTACATTCGAGAGTGAGATGTCCATAGCTCTGTCACCAACTCTTCTTCGGTTAAAAAATGCTTAGATAATTGAAATCCTTGCTGCCGGAACGCTTTGCTCATTTTGACCGAGAACGGGATATCGAGCCCCAGCTTCACAAGCTCTTCATCCATTGAAAAGATCTCCTCTGGTGTTCCTTCCCGGTAAACCTCTCCTCTGTTCATCACGATGATTCGGTCCGCCTTGGCAGCCTCGTCCAAATCATGGGTAATCGAGATGACGGTTAATGATTTTTCATTTTTCAGGGTTCGGACTGTTTCTAAAACTTCCTCTCTGCCACGGGGGTCAAGCATCGATGTTGCTTCATCGAGGATAATAATGGATGGCCGCAGCGCCAATACGCCGGCAATCGCAACCCGCTGCTTTTGTCCTCCAGACAGATGGTGGGGCTCTTGATATAGAAATTGATCCATCTTCACCTTTTTCAAGGCATCCTGGACCCGTTCAACCATTTCTTCGCGCGGAATCCCCATATTTTCTAAACCAAAAGCCACATCATCCTGCACGGTGGTTCCGACAAATTGATTATCGGGATTTTGAAACACCATACCGAGCCTTTTGCGCACGTCCCAAACTGTTTCTTCATTTAACTGGAGCCCGCAAACGGAGATTTCTCCTTCACTTGGAAACTGCAAGCCATTTAACAGCTTGGCCGTCGTTGATTTCCCGGAGCCATTATGCCCGACAATCGCCAGCCATTCTCCTTCGTAAACATCAAACGTAACAGATTTGAGCGCATACTGCTCCTCACTGTCATATTGAAACGAAACGTCTTTAAGCGACACAACCGACTTCTTCATCCTGCTTCCCCCTCGCCTCAACTCTTCTCTTCTATACTCTATAATATAAAACCGCTATATACAAAAAAAGCCTGCACCTCATCCCCGGGCAGGAACGATTTCGACTGCCGCAAGCGGAATGGGAGGAGGTGCATGAGCTAGACGAGTCGTAATAAGAAAAGGAATTAACCATTTTCTTTCCGGGAAAGCTATGTTCACTTTCAAAAATAGGCTCCTAAGAAAGGAGTTACGCTCATCGTAACACTCGTTTTGGCTTGGTTCGTATCTATTCGAATGTATATAAACAAAAAGGGCAGAGAACTAGTTTGTTCTAAACCTGTCCAGTACCCTTATTGTCTGTGAAAAATATTAAACTAACTCGATGATTACCATTGGTGCACCATCGCCGCGGCGTGGTCCAAGCTTCATAATACGAGTATATCCGCCTTGACGCTCTGCATAGCGTGGAGCGATATCAGCGAAAAGTTTTTGAAGTGCATCTTGGCCAGTTTCAGCATTAGCTACTTCATTACGAACGAAAGAAGCTGCTTGACGGCGAGCGTGTAAGTCACCGCGCTTTCCAAGAGTGATCATCTTCTCAACAGTAGAGCGAAGTTCTTTCGCACGAGTTTCTGTTGTTTCGATGCGCTCGTTGATGATTAAATCTGTTGTTAAATCGCGAAGCATAGCTTTACGCTGTGCACTTGTACGTCCTAACTTTCTGTATGCCATGAAGGGTTCCCTCCTTTTTGAAGTCATTCAACGGAATGGTGTCAATTGTAAGGGCTAGTCGTCCTTACGTAAGCCCAATCCAAGCTCTTCTAGTTTAGCCTTCACTTCTTCAAGTGATTTACGGCCCAAATTGCGCACTTTCATCATATCTTCTTCAGTTTTGTTAGCCAATTCCTGAACAGTATTGATACCGGCACGCTTTAAGCAGTTATAAGAACGAACAGAAAGATCCAGTTCTTCAATTGTCATTTCTAGAACTTTTTCTTTTTGATCCTCTTCTTTTTCAATCATGATCTCAGCATTCTGTGCTTCATCGGTCAACCCAACGAAAATATTCAGATGCTCAGTTAAAATTTTTGAACCAAGAGCGATTGCTTCTTTTGGCCCAGTGCTTCCATCTGTCCAAACATCAAGCGTTAGCTTGTCATAGTTTGTCATCTGACCAACACGAGTATTTTCTACTTGATAAGATACACGTAAAACCGGAGTGTAAATGGAATCAATCGGAATCACACCAATTGGCTGATCTTCACGTTTATTTTGGTCAGCCGGAGTGTAGCCGCGTCCGCGACGAGCCGTCAACCGCATGTGAAGATGTCCATTTGCCGCCAATGTTGCAATGTGAAGGTCTGGGTTTAAAATCTCGACATCACTGTCATGCGTGATATTCCCAGCTTTGATGGGCCCTTCGCCTTGAACATCAATTTCAAGTGTTTTCTCTTCATCAGAGTAGATTTTTAAAGCTAATTTTTTAATGTTTAAAATGATGGATGTTACATCCTCTACGACGCCTTCAATTGTTGAGAACTCATGTAGTACCCCATCAATTTGAATCGAAGTAACAGCGGCACCTGGGAGTGAAGATAAAAGGATACGACGTAAGGAGTTACCCAAAGTGGTACCATATCCACGCTCTAGTGGCTCTACGACGAACTTCCCGTATTTGGCATCATCGTTGATCTCAATCGTTTCGATTTTTGGTTTTTCTATTTCGATCATCAAATAACCCTCCTTCAAAACGTCGAAACCTCGATTAGTGTTTGGCTAATCGAAATTCCCCCATGTTTACGTTCCCGTTTTGTGCACAACAACTGGAATAAATCTTCTGTAAAAGGCAATAAATTCATATCATATCCCATTATGGACATCTGATACAAATTTTATACAGAAAAATTAAACGCGACGACGTTTTGGCGGACGGCACCCGTTATGTGGAACAGGAGTAACGTCTTTGATAGCAGTAACTTCAAGACCAGCAGCTTGAAGCGCACGGATAGCAGCTTCACGACCTGCACCAGGTCCTTTAACAGTTACTTCCAAAGTTTTCATGCCATGTTCCATTGATGTCTTTGCAGCAGTTTCGGCAGCCATTTGAGCCGCGAATGGAGTAGATTTACGAGAACCTTTGAATCCAAGCGCACCGGCACTAGACCAAGAAACCGCGTTTCCATGAACATCAGTGATCGTTACAATCGTATTGTTAAAAGTGGAACGGATATGAGCGATACCTGCTTCAATATTCTTTTTAACACGACGTTTACGTGTATTAGTTTTACGAGCCATTTATATGAACCTCCTTTGCCGATTACTTCTTCTTGTTCGCAACTGTCTTACGAGGACCTTTGCGGGTACGAGCGTTGTTTTTCGTATTTTGTCCACGAACAGGTAAACCACGACGATGACGTAAACCGCGGTAGCAGCCGATTTCCATCAAACGTTTAATGTTTAGGGAAACCTCACGACGAAGGTCACCTTCAACCTTTAATCTGTCGATGATATCACGGATTTTGTTTAATTCGTCTTCAGTCAAGTCGCGTACACGAGTATCTTCAGAAACGCCAGCTTCTGCCAATACTTTTTGTGCAGTCTTTTTACCAATACCAAAAATGTAAGTTAAAGAGATAACTACACGCTTTTCACGTGGAATATCTACACCAGCAATACGTGCCATTTAAAATGTGCACCTCCCTTATTATTAGCCTTGTTTTTGTTTATGTTTAGGGTTTTCACAGATAACCATAACTTTACCGCGTCTACGGATGACTTTGCACTTTTCGCAGATCGGTTTAACAGATGGTCTTACTTTCATGATCCTAACCTCCTTGGTAATACGGAGTGCTTCAGTTATTTAAAGCGGTAGGTAATTCTTCCGCGTGTCAAGTCATATGGAGAAAGCTCTACAGTTACTTTGTCTCCAGGAAGAATCCGGATGAAATGCATGCGGATTTTACCGGAAACATGAGCCAGCACCGTATGACCATTTTCCAATTCTACCTTAAACATCGCATTCGGCAAAGTTTCAATGACTTTACCTTCAATTTCAATAACATCATCTTTGGCCACGGGTCTCGTCTCCCTTCTCTTTTTAAAAATTGCGTTCGTCAAAACCAGTAATGTAAAGCGGCTTTTGTAATTACACAGTGTCAACCTTACAATTCTAACATAAAGACCAACCGCTGTCCTCTAGTAATGTTTACTAAACCAATCGGCAGCAGAAAAAGTACTTTATCTCATGTAAGTCTTGCCCCAAACCGTGTACTGCATACTTGTGTATGCTAGAAAAACCATTGTGCTTACATACTTTTCAATCTTATTGGAGATATTCGAGAGTCGCTTGCCCGGTAAGTCCTAAGGGCTTCGCAGAGATGATCATTCAGCTTAAACCCCCAAGCAGTTCTTGAATATCAGTAAACACCTTGTGAATATCCTGCTGACCATCGATCGTGCGCAAATAACCCTTTGTTTCATAAAAAGTCAATAATGGCTCTTGTTGTTTGATGTTGACGTCCAAACGATTTTGCACCGTTTCGGCATTATCATCCGCACGCTGATATAACTCCCCGCCGCAACGGTCGCATACGCCTTCTTTTGCCGGCGGATTAAACACGAGATGATAAGTTGAACCGCAATCTTTGCAGATCCGGCGTCCTGTCAAACGCTCCATTAAGATACTTTTGTCCACGTTTATATTAATCACATAGTCAATTTTCTTGTTTAACTCAACTAATAGATTTTCTAACGCTTCCGCTTGAGGTACGGTTCTTGGAAAGCCATCCAGCAAGAAGCCTTTTTGGCAATCATCTTTGCCAAGACGTTCACGGACAATTCCGATTGTAACCTCATCGGGTACAAGCTCGCCTTTATCCATGAAGGACTTTGCCTTCAAACCCAGTTCAGTACCTTCCTTCATCGCTGCACGGAACATATCTCCAGTAGAAATATGAGGGATGCCGTATTGCTCGACAATTTTTTCAGCCTGGGTGCCCTTGCCGGCTCCCGGTAGCCCCATTAATACTAAGTTCACACGTATTCCCCCTCGTGCTATGTGTAGGTTTTGGGGCCCGATGAGGGTCCCGCTAAACCTATTATTTTATAAATCCTTTATAATGACGTTTAACTAATTGGGCTTCAAGCTGCTTATACGTTTCTAGCGCAACACCGACAACAATGAGCAAGCTTGTTCCGCCAATTTGCGCCGATTGCGGCAGGTTCGCAATTTTAATAAATAAAACTGGAAGTACAGCAATCACAGAAAGGAAAATAGCACCGACAAATGTTAAACGATATAAGACGCGTGTTAAATATTCTTGCGTGCTCTTACCAGGACGAATTCCCGGAATATAGCCGCTTTGCTTTTGTAAGTTTTCCGCTGCTTGTTCAGGGTTAACTTGAATAAAGGCATAAAAATATGTGAACGCGATTATCAATGCTGCATAAAGAATCATCCCAATTGGATGAGAATAGTCAAATACTCTCATAATCCAAGCCGTAACATCATTCGTTGGGAAGAATGAAGCGACCGTTCTTGGTGTAACTATAAATGAAACAGCAAAGATAACAGGGATAACGCCGGCTGCGTTAACCTTTAACGGCATGTGTGTCGACTGTCCGCCGACAGGGTTACGACCGACTGCCATTCGCTTTGCATATTGAATTGGAATCTTACGTGTTGCTTGCTGGATGAAGATAACCCCAACAATAATTGCGAGAATCGCTAGTGCAATTAAGATGACTGTAACGATGTTTAGGAATAGCTTATCGCCTGCATTTTCAAACTGTTGAACAAACATTTGATTCATTACAGTTGGAATGCCGGCAACGATACCAGCAAAGATGATGATGGAAATACCATTTCCCACACCTTTAGCTGTAATCTGCTCACCTAACCACATCAAAAACGCAGTACCTCCTGTTAACACCACCGCAATTAACAAATAAGTGCCGATTCCTGGATTTAAAATTAACTGTCCATTAGACATGTTGTTAAATCCATAAGACATACCCAATGCTTGGATAAAGCCTAGCACAATCGTAAAATATCGGGTAAACTGAGCCAGCTTGCGACGGCCTGATTCCCCTTGCTTCGACCATTCAGTGAATTTCGGGACAACGTCCATTTGCAGCAACTGAATGATAATAGAAGCCGTGATGTAAGGCATGATCCCCATGGCAAAGATGGAGAATTGCTTTAACGCTCCACCGCCGAATGTATTTAGGACTCCAAACACACTCAGCTTATCTTGCGCCGCAAGAGCCTCTGCATTTACACTTGGAACCGGTATAAAGGTACCGATCCGAAAAACTACTAACATTAAAAGGGTGAATATGATCTTTCGACGTATATCACCCACGCGCATAAAATTGGAGATTGTCTGGAACATTAGATCACCTCAGTGGTTCCACCAGCAGCTTCGATCGCTTCCTTAGCAGCAGAGGAGAATTTGTGAGCTTTAACAGTCAGCTTTTTCTCTACGTTCCCTTTAGCAAGAATTTTGATTCCTGCTTTTTCGTTACTTACTACGCCTGTTTCGATAAGAAGTTCTGGAGTAACTTCTGTACCTTCCTCAAAGCGGTTTAAAGCATCAAGATTTACAACTGCATATTCCTTGCGGTTAATGTTTGTAAATCCACGCTTTGGCAAACGACGGAATAAAGGCGTTTGACCACCTTCAAAACCTACGCGTACACCGCCGCCTGAACGGGCTTTTTGACCTTTATGACCTTTACCCGCAGTTTTACCTTGGCCGGATCCGATACCGCGGCCTAAGCGCTTGCGCTCATGACGAGACCCTTCAGCAGGTTTTAACTCATGAAGTTTCATATTGGCACCTCCTTATGAAAGAAAACAATCGATTATTGTTCTTTTACTGTTACAAGGTGAGCAACTTTATTAATCATACCGCGAATAGCAGCGTTGTCTTGATGCTCAACTGTTTGATTCATTTTTCGTAAACCTAGCGCTTTAACTGTTTCGCGTTGGTCCTCTGGACGACCGATCACGCTACGGCTGAGGGTAACTAAAAGTTTATTCGCCATTTGATTTCCCTCCTTATCCTAACAGTTCTTCTACTGATTTCCCACGTAATTTCGCTACGTCTTCAGCACGTTTTAATTGTTTTAGACCTTCTACAGTGGCGCGTACCATGTTAATTGGAGTGTTTGTTCCCAAGGATTTAGAAAGGATATCCTGAACGCCAGCCAATTCAAGTACGGCACGAACTGGACCACCAGCGATAACTCCAGTACCTTCAGAAGCAGGCTTTAACAGAATTTCGCCAGCGCCAAAGCGGCCAATTACCTCGTGAGGAACGGTTGTTCCAACCATCGGTACTTCGACCAAGTTTTTCTTTGCATCTTCGACAGCTTTGCGGATTGCATCAGGTACTTCTTGTGCTTTACCGGTTCCAAAGCCAACATGACCGTTTTTATCTCCGACTACAACAAGAGCAGAGAAACGGAAACGACGTCCGCCTTTAACTACCTTCGCAACACGGTTAACCGTAACTACGCGTTCTTCTAGTTCAAGTTTGTTTGGATCAATGCGACGCATTATTTTATGTCCCTCCTTTGTCTATTAAAATTGTAAGCCGTTTTCGCGGGCTGCATCCGCTAATGCTTGAATACGGCCATGGTATAAGTAACCTCCACGGTCAAAAACAACATTAGTGATACCTTTTTCTACCGCACGTTTAGCGACTAATTCGCCAACCTTTTGAGCAGCTTCAACATTGCTGGTTGACTCAAGGTTTAGTTCTTTATCTAATGTAGAAGCACTTGCTATAGTAACTCCTAATACGTCATCGATTACCTGAGCATAAATATGCTGGTTAGAACGAAACACGTTTAGACGTGGACGAGCAGAGGTACCGCTAAGCTTCGCACGAACACGACCATGTCTTTTCTTGCGAGTAGCGTTTTTGTCTTGCTTCGTAATCATTTACGTCACTCCTTTCGTTTACTTATGCGGCATTACTTACCTGTTTTACCTTCTTTACGACGAACAAATTCGCCTTCGTAACGAATCCCTTTGCCTTTATACGGCTCCGGAGGACGAACTTGGCGGATGTTGGCAGCTAATTCACCAACGCGTTCTTTGTCAATACCTCTAACAGTAATTTTTGTGTTAGCAGGCACTTCAATTTCAAGTCCGGTTTCAGGTTCAAATTCTACTGGGTGAGAGTATCCAACGTTTAATACAAGTTTGCTACCTTGCTTTTGAGCACGGTATCCAACCCCGATTAACTCTAATCTCTTTTCGAATCCTTGAGCAACACCTTCAATCATATTCGCAAGTACCGCACGTGTTGTACCGTGCAATGCGCGGTGCTCTTTCACGTCAGATGGACGAGTGATCGTTACAGTGTTCTCTTCGATGTTGATTGCAATTTCAGGATTAAAAGAACGAGTAAGTTCGCCTTTTGGTCCTTTTACAGTAACAGTGTTGTTGTTATTTGTAATTGTTACTCCTGCTGGAATTTCAATAGGCTTTTTTCCTATACGAGACATTTAGTGCACCTCCATTCATTCAAAAAATCGATTACCAAACGTAAGCTAAAACTTCTCCGCCGATTTGCTTGGCACGAGCTTCTTTATCAGTGACCACACCTTGTGAAGTTGAAACAAGTGCGATTCCAAGACCGTTAAGTACGCGAGGTACTTCAGTTGATTTAGCATAAACGCGAAGACCAGGCTTGCTGATGCGCTTAAGACCTGTAATAACACGTTCGTTATTTGCACCGTATTTTAGGAAGATACGGATGATACCTTGTTTGTTATCTTCGATATATTCAACGTCACGGACGAAACCTTCACGCTTCAGGATTTCAGCGATTTCTTTTTTAATATTAGAAGCAGGCACTTCTAATTTTTCGTGACGTACCATGTTCGCATTACGAATGCGAGTGAGCATATCTGCAATTGGATCTGTCATGACCATTAATTTTTACCTCCTTCCACAAGCTCTAGTTTTACCAGCTAGCTTTTTTAACACCAGGAATTTGTCCTTTATATGCTAATTCACGGAAACAAATACGGCAAAGCTTAAATTTGCGATATACAGAGTGTGGACGGCCGCAACGTTCGCAGCGTGTGTACTCTTGTACTTTGAATTTAGGCGTGCGTTTTTGTTTCGCAATCATTGACTTTTTAGCCACGTTTTCGCCTCCTTATTTAGCGATTACTTTTGGAATGGCATTCCGATTAGAGTTAAAAGTTCACGGGACTCTTCATCAGTTTTTGCCGTTGTTACGATAACAATATCCATTCCACGAACTTTGCTTACTTTATCGTAATCAATTTCAGGGAAAATTAATTGTTCTTTAATCCCTAATGTGTAGTTTCCACGGCCATCGAATGCTTTTTTGGAAATACCGCGGAAGTCACGTACACGTGGTAAAGAAACAGAAACTAATTTGTCCAGGAATTGATACATGCGCTCACCACGAAGGGTTACCTTTGCGCCGATAGGCATGCCCTCACGAAGACGGAAACCTGCAATAGATTTCTTCGCGCGAGTTACAAGCGGCTTTTGACCAGTGATCGTAGCCAATTCATCGACTGCATTATCAAGAGCTTTGGCGTTTTGAACAGCGTCACCTACACCCATGTTAACAACGATCTTTTCAATCTTTGGTACTTCCATTACTGATTTATAATTGAACTTGCTCATAAGAGCTGGAGTAATTTCCTTAAGATACTTTTCTTTTAGGCGGTTCATCTATTGTACCTCCCTTCTTAATTTAAACTATTTATCTAAAACTTCACCGGATTTTGCTACGCGTACTTTTTTGCCATCAACCACTTTGTGTCCAACACGTGTTGGGTTACCAGTCTTAGGATCGATAGGCATTACATTTGACACATGAATAGGAGCCTCGAAGCTGATGATTCCGCCCTGTGGGTTAGCTTGAGAAGGTTTTGAATGTTTTTTAACAATGTTCACACCTTCAACAAGTACACGGTTCTCTTTAGGATAAGCAGCCAGGATTACGCCTGTTTTGCCTTTATCCTTACCAGTCATGACTCTGACCTTATCACCTTTTTTTACATGCATCCGTAAGCACCTCCTTAAAGGCATTTGGATTATTATTATAGAACTTCTGGAGCTAAAGATACGATTTTCATAAAGTTGTTGTCGCGAAGTTCGCGGGCAACTGGTCCAAAGATACGAGTGCCACGAGGGCTCTTATCTTCTTTGACAATTACACATGCGTTTTCATCGAAACGGATGTATGAACCGTCAGGACGGCGGACACCGCTCTTTGTACGCACTACTACTGCTTTAACTACGTCACCTTTTTTAACAACGCCACCTGGTGTTGCTTGTTTTACGGTGCAGACAATGATATCGCCGATGTTAGCTGTTTTGCGGCCGGAACCACCAAGAACTTTAATCGTCAGTACTTCACGAGCACCAGAGTTGTCAGCAACTTTTAAACGTGATTCTTGTTGAATCATGTGTGTAACCTCCCTTCGGAATCAAAGAATATCCGAACAATTAAATAATAACTGCTTTTTCTACTACTTCAACTAAACGGAAGCGCTTTGTAGCTGAAAGCGGGCGAGTTTCCATGATACGTACGATATCGCCGACTTTTGCCTGATTTTGCTCATCATGAGCTTTGTACTTTTTAGAGTACTTAACGCGTTTACCGTAAAGTGGATGCTTTTTGTATGTTTCAACAAGAACGGTAACAGTTTTGTCCATTTTGTCAGAAACAACGCGTCCAGTGTAAACCTTGCGTTGGTTACGTTCACTCATTCTTCGTGAACCCCCTCTCCTAGTTTCTACTTGTTAACGCTGATTTCTCTCTCATGAATCACAGTTTTCATGCGAGCGATCGACTTGCGTACTTCACGGATACGAGCTGTATTTTCAAGTTGTCCCGTCGCCAATTGAAAGCGAAGATTGAAAAGCTCTTCCTTTAAAGATTTCACTTTTTGTTCAATTTCAGCAGTGGTAAGGTCACGAATTTCATTAGCTTTCATTTGATTCACCACCAATTTCTTCACGTTTTACAAACTTGCATTTTACTGGAAGTTTGTGAGCTGCAAGACGAAGAGCTTCGCGTGCGATTTCTTCAGATACGCCAGCAAGTTCAAACATGACTTTGCCAGGTTTTACAACCGCTACCCAGCCTTCAGGTGAACCTTTACCGGAACCCATCCGCACTTCAAGAGGCTTTGCAGTGTATGGTTTGTGAGGGAAAATTTTAATCCAAACTTTACCGCCACGTTTCATATAACGAGTCATTGCACGACGTGCAGCTTCAATTTGACGGTTTGTAATCCATGAAGCTTCCACTGCTTGCAAACCGAATTCACCAAATGTTACTTCAGTGCCGCCTTTAGCGTTACCACGCATTTTTCCACGGTGTTGACGGCGAAATTTTACGCGTTTTGGCAATAACATATTATTTGCCTCCTTCCTCGGATTTCTTCTTAGTAGGAAGGACCTCTCCACGATAGATCCATACTTTAACACCAAGTTTTCCATAAGTAGTGTCTGCTTCTGCTGTAGCATAATCGATATCAGCGCGAAGAGTATGAAGTGGAACAGTTCCCTCGCTGTAGTGTTCAGAACGAGCGATATCGGCACCACCTAAACGACCAGATACCATTGTTTTGATACCTTTCGCACCTGCACGCATTGCACGTTGGATCGCTTGCTTTTGAGCACGGCGGAAAGATACACGGTTTTCTAATTGACGAGCAATATTTTCTGCAACAAGCTTCGCATCAACATCAGCTCTCTTAATTTCAAGAATATTGATGTGTACACGCTTGCCAGTTAATTGATTTAACGCTTTACGAAGTGCTTCAACTTCAGTGCCGCCTTTACCGATTACCATACCAGGCTTTGCAGTATGAACAGTTACGTTAACACGGTTTGCAGCACGTTCGATTTCAACTTTAGAAACGGAAGCATCTTTTAAACGTTTCGTGATATATTCACGAACTTTAATGTCTTCGTGTAAAAGATCAGCAAAGTCTTTGCCTGCATACCATTTAGATTCCCAATCACGGATGATCCCGATACGCAAACCGACTGGATTTACCTTTTGACCCACTGATTATCCCTCCTTCTTTTCTGATAGAACGATTGTAATATGGCTAGTGCGTTTGTTGATTTGGCTTGCACGGCCTTGTGCGCGAGGACGGAAACGTTTTAAAGTTGGTCCTTCGTCTACGAATGCCTGCTCAACAACTAGGTTATTTACGTCCATTTCATAATTGTGTTCCGCGTTTGCCATAGCGGATTTCAATACTTTTTCAACGACTGGAGAAGCAGCCTTCGGAGTCAGATTTAAAATCGCCACCGCTTCACCAACTTGCTTACCTCGAATTAAATCAACGACTAAACGTACTTTACGAGGAGCAATACGGACTGTTCTTGCAACAGCTTTAGCTTGCATTAGGATGCCCTCCTCTCTTAACGTCTTGTTTTCTTATCATCGTTACCGTGACCTTTGTAAGCGCGCGTTGGAGCGAATTCTCCAAGCTTGTGTCCTACCATGTCTTCGGTAACATACACAGGCACATGTTTACGGCCATCATAAACTGCGATCGTATGACCGATAAATTGTGGGAAAATCGTAGAACGACGAGACCAAGTTTTGATAACTTGTTTCTTATCAGTTTCATTTAACTTTTCAACCTTAACCATTAAATGATCATCAACGAATGGTCCTTTTTTTAAGCTGCGACCCATGAATGAACCTCCCTTCGTGATTGTTCTACGGTTCTATCCTTGAACCGTAGGTCAAACACGTTATTTTTTACGACGACGAATAATAAGTTTGTCGGATTTGTTTTTCTTCTTACGAGTCTTGTAACCAAGAGTCGGTTTGCCCCAAGGAGTCATTGGAGACTTACGTCCGATTGGTGAACGTCCTTCACCACCACCGTGTGGGTGATCGTTAGGGTTCATAACAGATCCACGTACAGTTGGGCGTTTGCCTAACCAGCGGGAACGACCTGCTTTACCGATGTTGATTAGTTCGTGCTGTTCGTTACCTACCTGACCGATAGATGCACGGCACTCAGATAGAATCATACGAACTTCGCCGGAAGTTAAACGTACAAGTACGTATTTTCCTTCTTTACCAAGAACTTGTGCAGAAGTACCTGCTGAACGAACTAATTGTCCGCCTTTTCCTGGTTTTAATTCGATGTTGTGTACAACAGTACCAACCGGAATGTTAGCTAGTGGAAGAGCATTACCTACTTTAATGTCAGCTTCAGGACCTGACATAATTTCCATACCAACTTCCAAGTTTTTAGGAGCTAAGATATAACGCTTTTCTCCATCCGCATAATTAATTAATGCGATATTTGCAGAACGATTTGGATCGTACTCGATTGTGGCAACGCGTCCTGGAATGCCATCTTTGTTACGTTTAAAGTCGATTAAACGATATTGACGCTTATGGCCGCCACCTTGATGACGAACAGTTAACTTACCTTGGTTGTTACGGCCGCCTTTGCTCTTTAACGGAGCTAATAAGGATTTTTCTGGAGTGCTCGTTGTAATTTCAGCGAAATCAGAAACTGTCATGCCGCGACGACCGTTAGAGGTAGGTTTGTACTTTTTAATCGCCATTTTATTTCCCTCCTCTTCTTAGTGAATTTTAGCTTTCAAAGAATTCGATTTCTTTGCTGTCAGCTGTTAATTTTACAATTGCTTTACGACGTTTGTTTGTATAGCCGCCGAATTTGCCCATACGCTTGAATTTGCCTTTATAGTTCATGATGTTTACTCTTTCAACTTGAACACCAAAGATTTCTTGTACAGCATCTTTGACTTGTGTTTTGTTGGCTTTTACATCAACTTCGAACGTATATTTCTTTTCAGCAATTAGGTCAGTAGAACGTTCAGTGATAACGGGGCGCTTAATGATATCGCGTGCATCCATTATGCAAGCACCTCCTCTACTTTTTCAACCGCTGCTTTAGTCATGATCAATTTATCATGGTTTACAACGTCTAAAACGTTGATTCCATCAGCAGTTACAACTGTTACACCAGGAATGTTACGAGCAGATAATGCTACGTTTTCATCAAGGTCAGCAGTAACGATTAACGCTTTTTTCTCAACAGAAAGACCATTTAAAACAGCTTTGAAGTCTTTTGTTTTTGGCGCTTCAAATGCTAAGCTTTCCAATACTAAGATGTTTTCTTCTAACACTTTAGATGATAAAGCTGATTTGATCGCTAAACGACGAACTTTTTTAGGCATTTTATAGCTGTAGCTGCGTGGTGTTGGACCAAATACAGTACCGCCTCCGCGCCATTGTGGTGAACGAATGGAACCTTGACGAGCACGTCCTGTTCCTTTTTGACGCCATGGTTTACGGCCACCGCCTGCTACCTCAGAACGAGTTTTTACTTTATGAGTTCCTTGACGTAGAGAAGCTCTTTGCATAACAATTGCTTCGAATAATACGTGTTGGTTAGGCTCAATACCAAATACTGATTCATTAAGTTCGATTTCACCAACTTGTGAACCGCCTTGGTTTAATAATGCTACTTTAGGCATTCCTTTGTTCCTCCTTTCTCAGAAAGTGACTATGCTTTTACCGCACCTTTAATTTTTAGTAATGCTTTTTTAGCTCCTGGAACGTTACCTTTAATCAAAAGTAAGTTGCGCTCAGCATCAACTTTTACGATTTCAAGGTTTTGTACAGTTACTTGCTCTCCGCCCATGCGACCAGGTAATAATTTACCTTTGAAAACGCGGTTTGGAGCAACAGGTCCCATTGAACCAGGGCGACGATGATAACGAGAACCGTGAGCCATTGGGCCGCGTGATTGTCCATGGCGTTTGATTGAGCCTTGAAAACCTTTACCCTTTGAGATTCCTGTAACATCTACTAAATCGCCAGCAGCGAAAATATCAACTTTGACTTCTTGACCAACTTCAAAGCTTGCTAAGTCGTTTCCGCGGAATTCGCGAATGAAGCGCTTAGGAGCAGTATTTGCTTTTGCTACGTGGCCTTTTTCAGGTTTGTTTGATAGTTTATCACGTTTGTCTTCGAAGCCTAATTGAACAGATTCATAACCGTCTGTGTCAACAGATTTCTTTTGAAGAACAACGTTTGGAGCTACCTCAACAACAGTTACCGGAATTAAGTTGCCGTTCTCTGCAAATACTTGAGTCATACCAATCTTTCTTCCTAAGATTCCTTTGGTCATGTAAGTCACACCTCCTAAATTTTTGTGTGTTTATTGTGATTAAAGCTTAATTTCGATATCAACACCAGATGGTAAATCCAATCTCATTAACGCATCCACTGTTTGCGGAGTTGGGTTAACGATGTCGATTAGACGCTTATGTGTCCGCATTTCAAATTGTTCACGAGAATCTTTGTACTTATGAACCGCACGAAGAATGGTGTAAACAGACTTTTCAGTTGGAAGCGGAATCGGACCGGACACTGCTGCACCTGAACGTTTTGCTGTTTCAACGATTTTTTCTGCAGATTGATCAAGGATTCTGTGATCATATGCTTTTAAGCGGATACGAATTTTTTGTTTTGCCATTATTTTCCCTCCTTTATTCGCCTATTTTTGAAAATAGACATACTCTGTGGAAATTTCCCACACACTCGCCATGGCAAAGCGGCCGGGTGTGTCAGCAACCTCCCACATCATCGCAGTCAAAGACCAACATTGTCTATTATACATAAATCCAATGTCAAACGCAACATTTATCACGATTTTTTTTACTGTCTTTGACCTGAACACCTTTACTATTATATAGACTCAGATTGTTGATTTCAACAGCTTATTAAAATCTCCAGAAATCTCCTAATTGAAAGGGATTACAGCTTGAAATCTATATATATAGAAGAAACATGCATTTTTTAAAATATACATAAAAGAGCAGCCGGATCGTCACCCGGCTGCTCTTTATCTGTTAATTACTCAGCGATAGTTGTGATTGAACCTGATCCTACTGTACGGCCACCTTCACGAATTGAGAACTTAGTTCCTTCTTCGATCGCAACTGGAGCGATTAGCTCAACAGTCATTTCGATGTGGTCGCCAGGCATTACCATTTCAGTACCTTCTGGAAGTGTAATGATTCCAGTGATATCAGAAGTACGGAAATAGAATTGTGGACGGTAGTTTGAGAAGAATGGAGTATGACGTCCACCTTCTTCTTTTGATAATACGTAAACTTGTGCTTTAAACTTTGTGTGTGGAGTGATGGACTTTGGCTTAGCCAAAACTTGTCCACGCTCGATTTCTTCACGAGCTACACCACGAAGAAGAGCACCAATGTTGTCCCCAGCTTCAGCAAAATCAAGAAGCTTACGGAACATTTCTACTCCTGTTACAGTAGTAGATTTTGGCTCTTCAGTGAAACCTACGATTTCAACTACGTCACCAACTTTAACTTGGCCACGCTCTACACGGCCTGTAGCAACTGTACCACGGCCAGTGATTGAGAATACGTCCTCAACCGGCATCATGAATGGCTTGTCAGTGTCACGTGTTGGGTTTGGAATATAGCTGTCAACAGCTTCCATAAGTTCAACGATTTTTTCTTCCCACTCTGGTTCTCCTTCAAGAGCTTTAAGAGCAGAACCTTTGATTACAGGAATGTCATCTCCTGGGAAGTCATATTCAGATAGAAGGTCGCGAACTTCCATTTCAACTAGTTCTAATAATTCTTCGTCGTCAACCATATCACACTTGTTCATGAATACAACAAGGTAAGGTACGCCTACCTGACGAGAAAGAAGGATGTGCTCACGTGTTTGTGGCATTGGGCCGTCAGCAGCAGATACAACAAGGATACCGCCGTCCATTTGAGCAGCACCAGTAATCATGTTCTTAACGTAGTCAGCGTGTCCTGGGCAGTCAACGTGTGCGTAGTGACGGTTTGCTGTTTCGTACTCAACGTGAGAAGTTGAGATTGTGATTCCACGCTCTTTTTCTTCTGGAGCGTTGTCGATTTGATCATAACCGCGAGCTTCTGCACCGCCAATTTTAGCGAGAACAGTAGTGATTGCAGCTGTTAATGTAGTTTTACCGTGGTCAACGTGACCAATTGTACCAACGTTAACGTGTGGCTTGGAACGGTCGAATTTAGCTTTACCCATTAGGAAAATCCTCCTTTAATAAATAAAAGTTAAGTATATTTTAAGTGGAACTGCTAGTCAGGCTTCCGCCTAGATAACAGTTCCAAATATTACATAAGTAGTTATACTTTATATAAAGGCGAAAATCAATTATTCGCCTTTATTTTTTTTGATAATTTCTTCAGAGATTGATTTTGGCACTTCTTCGTAATGGTCAAAGTGCATGGAGAATACTCCACGGCCTTGAGTGCTTGAACGAAGTGATGTCGCATAACCAAACATTTCTGAAAGTGGAACCATCGCACGAACCACTTGGGCATTACCACGAGCGTCCATACCTTCAACGCGACCGCGGCGTGCAGTGATTTGTCCCATGATATCTCCTAAATATTCTTCAGGGATAACAACTTCGACTCTCATGATTGGTTCAAGGATGACTGGTGAACACTTGGATGCAGCATTCTTAAGCGCTAGAGAAGCAGCGATCTTAAACGCCATTTCCGAGGAGTCAACATCATGGTATGAACCATCGAAAAGTCTTGCTTTGATATCAACCAACGGATAGCCGGCAAGTACGCCTCTTTCAAGGGCATCCTTTAAACCTGCTTCAACAGCTGGGACATATTCACGAGGTACTACCCCACCGACAATACCGTTTTCGAATTCGAACCCTTTACCAGCTTCGTTTGGTGAGAATTCGATCCAAACATGTCCGTATTGTCCGCGACCACCGGACTGACGCGCAAATTTACCTTCTACTTGCGCAGAAGAAGTAAATGTTTCACGATAAGCAACTTGTGGTGCACCTACGTTCGCTTCAACCTTGAATTCGCGACGCATACGGTCAACGATGATATCAAGGTGCAGCTCACCCATACCGGCAATGATAACTTGTCCAGTTTCCTGGTTCGTATGTGCACGGAATGTTGGGTCTTCTTCTTGAAGCTTTTGCAGCGCAGTTGTCATTTTATCCTGGTCAGCTTTTGACTTCGGTTCAACCGAAAGTTCAATAACTGGCTCTGGGAATTGCATGGACTCAAGGATAACAGGGTTTTTGTCATCACATAGAGTGTCACCAGTAGTTGTATCTTTTAACCCAACAGCTGCAGCAATGTCACCGGAGTAAACTGTTGTGATTTCCTGACGGTGGTTGGCGTGCATTTGCAGGATCCGTCCGATACGCTCACGCTTTCCTTTAGTAGAGTTCTGGACATAAGAACCAGAATCTAATGTACCGGAGTAAACGCGGAAGAACGTTAATTTACCAACATAAGGGTCAGTCATTACTTTGAATGCAAGTGCTGAGAATGGCTCTTCATCGCTTGAGTGACGCTCAACGATCTGATCTTCATCATCAACAGCATGACCTTTAATTGATGGTACATCTAGTGGAGATGGAAGGTAATCAATTACCGCATCCAACATTGGCTGAACACCTTTGTTTTTAAATGCAGACCCACAAACTACCGGATAGAATTCAACGTTGACAGTACCTTTACGAATGCCGGCTTTCAGCTCTTCGATGGTGATTTCTTCACCGCCAAGGTACTTTTCCATCAATTCTTCATCAAGTTCAGCAACTGCTTCAACTAATTTCTCACGCCATTCCTCAGCTAGAGCTCTATACTCCTCTGGGATTTCCACTTCTTGTACATCTGTTCCCAGGTCGTTACCGTACATTCTTGCAGTCATTTCTACAAGGTCGATAATGCCTCTGAACTGATCTTCTGCACCGATTGGCAGTTGAATTGGATGAGCGTTTGCCTGAAGGCGGTCATGGATTGTCTTAACAGAATATAAGAAATCCGCGCCGATTTTGTCCATCTTGTTTACGAATACCACACGTGGTACACCGTAAGTTGTTGCTTGGCGCCAAACTGTTTCAGTTTGAGGCTCAACACCTGATTGTGCATCAAGTACTGCAACCGCACCATCAAGTACACGGAGGGAACGTTCAACTTCCACTGTGAAGTCCACGTGTCCCGGAGTGTCGATGATGTTTACGCGGTGGTTTTTCCACTGGGCAGTTGTAGCGGCGGAAGTAATAGTGATTCCGCGCTCTTGTTCCTGCTCCATCCAGTCCATCTGAGACGCACCTTCGTGAGTTTCACCGATTTTGTGAATCTTACCGGTGTAATAAAGGATACGCTCAGTAGTCGTGGTTTTACCAGCATCAATGTGAGCCATGATACCGATATTACGAGTCTTTTCTAAGGAGAACTCTCTTGGCATTGGGTCTTTCTCCTTCCTAGTATGAGTGTGTTTTTATTTTTGAAGGTAAAATTACCAACGATAGTGAGCAAACGCTTTGTTTGCTTCTGCCATTTTATGTGTATCTTCACGCTTCTTGACAGATGCACCAGTGTTGTTGGCAGCATCCATGATTTCGTTAGCTAAACGCTCTTCCATCGTTTTTTCACCGCGAAGGCGTGAATAGTTAACTAACCAGCGAAGACCAAGAGTTGTACGGCGGTCAGGACGCACCTCAACTGGAACTTGGTAGTTGGCACCGCCGACACGGCGTGCTCTAACTTCTAGAACTGGCATGATATTTTTCATCGCTGCTTCAAATACTTCCATTGGATCTTTACCAGAACGCTCACGGATTGTATTGAATGCAGAGTAAAGAATTTCTTGAGATTTACCTCTTTTACCGTCGATCATCATCTTGTTGATAAGACGAGTAACTAATTTTGAATTGTAAAGTGGATCTGGTAACACGTCTCTCTTTGCTACAGGACCTTTACGTGGCATGCTTTTTCCTCCTTTCAAAGAAGCTTTCTATTTTAATGAGATTATTTTTTTGCTGCTTTCGGACGCTTAGTACCGTATTTAGAACGGCCTTGCATACGATTGTTAACGCCAGCTGTATCAAGTGCTCCACGTACGATATGATAACGTACCCCTGGTAAGTCTTTTACACGTCCGCCACGGATAAGAACAACGCTGTGCTCTTGCAGGTTGTGGCCGATACCAGGAATGTATGCAGTCACCTCAATACCGTTTGTCAAGCGTACACGAGCATATTTACGTAACGCTGAGTTCGGTTTCTTCGGAGTCATTGTACCAACACGAGTACATACCCCGCGTTTTTGTGGTGATGATACGTTAGTTTGTGATTTTTTAAAGCTGTTGTAACCTTTATTAAGTGCTGGAGAATTTGACTTCTCTGCCGTTGATTGACGCGGCTTGCGCACTAATTGGTTAATAGTAGGCATTTGTTTTTCCTCCCTTCACTATTTGTAAGCCCACACATCCAGGTGGTTCATTTTTTTGCAAAAACAAAGTTTTTGCAGACTGCTCGATCTACAAAAACAGTTTTTAACGGATAATAGCTACAGCTGCAGCACCTACTTCAATCCTGCATGCCTTTCCGAGTTTTTTCATCGAATCGACATATTGGACCGGAACGCCTAGCCTTTCTGCTTCATTCACTGCGGGACTCGTTACTTTCGCTTCCGCATCTGCCGCAATGATCAGCTCTTGTACTATGCCTTCTCTTAGTGCCTTAACTGTTTGTTTTGTTCCTATAATGACCTTGCTCGCCTGTAATACTTTTTCATAAGACATTTTGATATCCTCCAAAGTATCAGGTGTATAGGAGCACCTTTGATATATTAACATCTTGCCAATTATATGTCAACCATACTTTTAATATTTTTCTTAAAATACGGTACCTGCCATCAGGCAAGTACCGTTAATATTGTTATTCAACCGTAATCGGTTCTTCGGATGTTGTATCGCGAAGTACAGGCTCTGCTTTGCGGTAACGCTGCATTCCTGTTCCCGCTGGTACAAGCTTACCGATGATTACATTCTCTTTCAAGCCAAGCAGTTCATCGCGCTTGCCTTTGATGGCCGCATCGGTAAGAACTCTTGTTGTTTCTTGGAAGGATGCTGCCGATAAGAACGAATCTGTTTCAAGAGACGCTTTGGTAATACCGAGCAGCACCGGACGGCCTGTTGCTGGCAGTTTGCCATTTAACAATGCCTGTTCGTTAGCATCGGTAAATTGGTGAATATCAAGAAGCGTTCCTGGAAGCACGTCTGTATCGCCAGCATCGCTAACACGAATCTTGCGGAGCATTTGACGGACCATTACCTCTACGTGTTTGTCACCAATTTCAACCCCTTGCATCCGGTAAACTCTTTGAACCTCACGGAGCAAGTATTCTTGAACAGAAATAACATCTTTCACTTTAAGAAGCTCTTTCGGATCAATTGATCCTTCTGTTAACTCATCTCCACGCTCAATATGGTCGCCTACAGCTACCTTTAAGCGGGCTGTATATGGTGCATTATAGGTTCGTGATTCCACTTCGCCTTGAACGACGATTTCATGCTGGCGGTCACGGCCTTCGTTAATGCCTACAACCACACCATCAATTTCGGAAATAACGGCCTGGCCTTTAGGATTACGCGCCTCAAAGATTTCCTGGATACGCGGCAGACCTTGAGTGATATCGTTACCAGCAACACCGCCCGTATGGAATGTACGCATGGTCAACTGTGTACCAGGCTCACCGATGGACTGCGCTGCGATAATACCAACCGCTTCGCCCACTTCCACCTCTTGGCCAGTAGCCAAGTTGCGTCCGTAACACTTCTTACATACCCCATGACGGGTATTACATGTAAATGCTGAACGGATTTTCACTTCTTCAATACCCAAATTCGTGATTAGTTCGGCAAGGTCTTCGGTAATCAATTCATTTTCCTTCACGATGACTTCGTTCGTTTCTGGATGCTTAATTGGATTACGCGCATACCGGCCAATTAAACGCTCTTCAAGCGTCTCAATGATTTCTGTGCCATCCTTAATGGCACCTATCGTAAAGCCGCGGTCAGTACCGCAATCGTCTTCACGGACAATGACATCCTGGGCAACGTCAACAAGACGGCGTGTCAAGTAACCAGAGTCAGCTGTCTTAAGTGCTGTATCAGCAAGTCCTTTACGGGCACCGTGCGTCGAGATAAAGTACTCTAATACGGTTAATCCTTCACGGAAACTTGATTTAATTGGCAATTCGATGATACGTCCTGCCGGGTTGGCCATCAAACCACGCATACCAGCAAGCTGGGTAAAGTTCGAGGCGTTACCACGGGCACCGGAATCACTCATCATGAAGATAGGGTTCGTTTTATTCAAGGACTTCATCAACTTGCCCTGAATGACATCTTTCGCCTGGCTCCAGATGGAGATAACACGGTCATAGCGCTCATCTTCCGTAATCAAACCACGTCTGAACTGCTTTGTAACATTATCCACTTTAGCTTGGGCATCATGAAGGATCTGCTCCTTCTCGCCAAGAACGACGATGTCGGCAACACCTACAGTTATACCAGCTTTTGTGGAGTATTTAAAACCAAGGTCTTTCATGCGGTCAAGCATTTTTGACGTTTCAGTGATTTTGAACCGCTTGAATACTTCCGCAATGATGTTTCCAAGGATTTTCTTTTTAAACGGATCAATCAGTGGCATTGATTGAATCTTCGCCAAGATATCTTCGCCTTTTTCAACGAAATATTTCTCAGGTGTTTTAACCTCTAAATTATCCCTTGTAGGCTCGTTGATATAAGGGAATGATTTCGGAAGAATTTCGTTAAATACAAGCTTACCTACAGTTGTAATTAGCAGTTTGTTATTTTGCTCTTCCGTAAACGTTTCATTATTTAACGAACCTGCATGGACGGCAACCCGGGTATGAAGGTGTACATAGCCGTTTTGATATGCCAGCAAGGCTTCATTTGTATCTTTAAAAATCATACCTTCGCCGACGGCGCCTTCCCGCTCTAGGGTTAAGTAATAGTTACCCAATACCATGTCCTGAGACGGTGTAACAACCGGCTTACCATCTTTAGGGTTCAAGATGTTTTGTGCCGCAAGCATTAATAGACGGGCTTCTGCCTGCGCTTCAGCTGAAAGCGGAACGTGAACGGCCATCTGGTCACCGTCGAAGTCGGCGTTGTAAGCCGTACAAACGAGCGGGTGCAAGCGAATCGCGCGCCCTTCAACCAATGTCGGTTCAAAGGCCTGAATTCCCAGTCTGTGAAGCGTAGGGGCACGGTTTAACAGAACCGGATGTTCTTTAATGACATCTTCAAGGACATCCCAAACATCAGGTGATACCCGTTCGATTTTGCGTTTTGCCGATTTAATGTTGTGAGCAAGTCCTTTTTCGACAAGCTCCTTCATAACGAATGGCTTGAATAGTTCCAGCGCCATTTCCTTTGGAAGTCCGCACTGGTACATTTTCAGGTTAGGGCCGACGACGATAACGGAACGGCCGGAATAGTCAACCCGTTTTCCAAGCAAGTTCTGACGGAAACGTCCCTGTTTTCCTTTTAACATATGAGAAAGCGACTTTAACGGACGGTTACCTGGTCCTGTAACCGGACGACCGCGGCGGCCGTTGTCGATTAGCGCATCGACAGCTTCCTGCAGCATCCGCTTTTCGTTTTGCACGATGATGCTTGGCGCACCCAAATCCAATAAACGCTTTAAACGGTTGTTTCGGTTGATCACCCGGCGATAAAGGTCATTAAGGTCAGATGTGGCAAATCTGCCCCCATCCAATTGGACCATCGGACGCAGTTCCGGCGGAATGACCGGTAGAACATCAAGAACCATCCAGGATGGCTCGTTGCCAGAGTTACGGAACGCTTCCAGGACCTCAAGGCGCTTAATCGCCCGCGTACGACGCTGGCCTTGTGCTGTTTTAAGCTCTTCTTTTAACGCATCTACTTCTTTGTCCAAATTAATATCGGAAAGAAGCTTTTTGATCGCTTCGGCACCCATCGACGCCTGGAACTTATTGCCGTACTTTTCACGATAGGCTCGGTATTCCTTTTCAGATAGCAATTGTTTCTTTTCAAGTGCGGTATCACCGGATTCGGTTACCACATAGGAAGCAAAATAAATGACTTCCTCCAAAGCGCGAGGTGACATATCCAAAACAAGCCCCATCCGGCTTGGTATTCCTTTAAAGTACCAAATATGGGATACAGGAGCTGCCAGTTCAATATGACCCATACGTTCACGGCGAACTTTTGCGCGGGTTACCTCAACACCGCAGCGGTCACAGACAACACCTTTATAACGGACACGTTTGTACTTGCCGCAGTGACACTCCCAGTCCTTTGTCGGACCGAAAATTCTTTCACAGAATAAACCGTCTTTTTCCGGCTTTAACGTACGATAGTTGATTGTTTCAGGTTTTTTCACTTCACCAAATGACCACGAACGGATCTTATCAGGCGATGCAAGACCAATTTTCATATACTCAAAATTATTGACGTCAAGCATAGGGGGCCTACCTCCCTTTTTATGTCCAGGTTTTACCCTTCAATACAGCTAAAAAATAAAAAGCGCACTTAAGAACAGCCATAGCTTGTTCTTGGAAAAGCTATTCTCTTTAAGTGCGCTTTTACTTGATTTACTCTTTTGAACCGACTTTTTCAGATTCAAAGCTTGGTGCATCAGGAACAATGTTTAAGGTGTCGACCTGTTGTAAGTCGTCCTCATCTTCCATATCACGCATTTCAATTTCTTCTTCATCGCCGGATAGGATTTTAACATCCATACCTAAGCTTTGAAGTTCTTTGATTAATACTTTAAATGATTCAGGAACGCCTGGTTCCGGCACATTTTCGCCTTTGACAATGGCTTCGTAGGTTTTCACACGGCCAACCACATCGTCGGATTTAACTGTAAGAATTTCCTGAAGCGTGTATGCAGCACCATATGCCTCAAGTGCCCATACCTCCATCTCTCCAAAACGCTGTCCGCCGAATTGTGCTTTACCACCAAGCGGCTGCTGCGTAACAAGGGAGTATGGTCCTGTTGAACGGGCATGCAATTTATCATCAACCATGTGTGCCAGTTTAATCATATACATAACACCAACAGAGACACGGTTATCGAACGCCTCGCCAGTACGGCCATCATAAAGAACCGTTTTGGCATCACGTGCCATACCAGCTTCTTCAATCGTTGACCAAACATCTTCTTCCGTAGCACCGTCAAATACCGGTGAAGCGACATGAATGCCGAGTGCTCTAGCGGCCATACCAAGATGAAGTTCAAGCACCTGTCCGATGTTCATCCGCGATGGTACCCCGAGTGGGTTTAACATGATATCAACCGGTGTTCCGTCAGGAAGGAATGGCATATCCTCTTCCGGTAAAATTCTCGAGATAACCCCTTTGTTACCGTGGCGTCCCGCCATTTTATCCCCTGCGGAGATTTTCCGTTTTTGTACAATATAGACACGAACAAGTTGATTCACGCCTGGAGGCAGTTCATCGCCATCCTCGCGGTTAAATACTTTCACATCGAGGACAATACCGCCGCCGCCGTGCGGAACACGAAGCGACGTATCACGGACCTCGCGGGCTTTTTCACCGAAAATGGCATGAAGCAAACGCTCTTCAGCGGTAAGTTCTGTTACCCCTTTTGGTGTCACCTTACCAACTAGCAAGTCGCCGTCTTTCACTTCGGCACCAATACGGATAATTCCGCGCTCATCCAAGTTGCGGAGTGCATCTTCGCCGACGTTTGGAATATCGCGGGTAATCTCTTCAGGCCCAAGCTTTGTATCACGTGATTCTGATTCATATTCCTCAATATGAATCGAAGTATATACATCGTCTTTCACAAGACGTTCACTCATAATAATCGCATCTTCATAGTTATAACCATCCCATGTCATAAAGGCAACGAGAACATTACGGCCTAATGCCAATTCACCTTTTTCCATGGAAGGGCCGTCAGCAAGGATTTCACCCTTGACAACGCGGTCGCCCACAGAAACGATTGGACGCTGATTATAGCATGTTCCTTGGTTCGAACGGACAAACTTTAACATCCGGTACTTGTCAAGATCGCCTTTGACCTCTTGGCCATCGACTTCTTTAATACGGCGGACCCATACTTGACGGGCTTCAACGCGCTCAACAATTCCTTCATGCTTACAGATAACAGCGGCACCAGAGTCTTTACCCGATACATATTCCATACCTGTACCGACAATCGGCGCTTCCGGCTGCATCAATGGTACAGCCTGCCGCTGCATGTTCGCACCCATCAAGGCACGGTTCGAGTCATCGTTTTCAAGGAACGGAATACATGCTGTTGCTGCTGAAACTACCTGCTTCGGAGATACATCCATGTAGTCGACACGATCCCGCTTTACAACGGTGTTTTCACCACGGAAACGGGCAATGACTTCCTCATCCAAGAAGGAACCGTCATCTCCTAGACGTGAGTTCGCCTGTGCGGTTACATAATTATCCTCTTCGTCAGCAGTCAGGTAATCAATTCTTGATGTTACCTTACCGGTATCAGGATCGACTCGGCGATAAGGTGTTTCGATAAAGCCAAAACGGTTTACCTTCGCATAAGATGATAACGAGTTGATCAAACCGATATTCGGACCTTCCGGTGTTTCAATTGGACACATCCGCCCATAGTGAGAATAGTGAACGTCACGAACTTCCATTCCGGCGCGTTCACGAGTCAGACCCCCTGGTCCTAATGCCGATAAACGGCGCTTATGCGTTAATTCTGCCAGCGGGTTAGTTTGGTCCATAAACTGCGAAAGCTGGGAGCTTCCAAAGAATTCCTTAATTGACGCAATAACAGGACGAATATTGATCAATTGCTGCGGCGTAATCGTTGCTGTGTCCTGAATCGACATTCTTTCACGAACAACGCGCTCCATCCGTGATAAACCAATACGGAATTGGTTTTGCAGCAATTCGCCTACAGAACGAAGACGTCTGTTGCCCAAATGGTCGATATCGTCTGTATCGCCAACACCATGAAGCAAATCGAAGAAATAGCTGATCGACGCAATAATGTCAGCTGGTGTGATATTTTTAATTGGTTCAGCCACATAAGCATTGCCCAATACATTAATCACTTTTTCATTTTCATCGCCAGGTGCATAGATTTTAATTCCTTGAAGAACAATTTCATCATCCACAACGCCGCCAACTGGGTTATAGCTGCGGAAATTAATATTTTTCTCAAGTGCAGGCAAAATCCTATCAAGGTTTCTTCGGTCAAGAAGCGTTCCTTTTTCAGCGATAATTTCACCTGTTTCCGGGTCTGCTAGTGTTTCGGCCAGACGCTGATTGAATAGGCGATTTTTAATATGAAGCTTTTTATTTATTTTATAACGACCTACATTAGCAAGGTCATAGCGCTTAGGATCAAAGAACCGTGAAATCAATAGATTCTTCGCATTTTCAACGGTTGGAGGTTCACCAGGACGGAGTCGTTCATAAATTTCAAGCAACGCTTTATCGATACCTTCCGTGTTGTCCTTTTCAAGCGTATTGCGAAGATACTCATTATCACCAATCAACTCGATGATTTCTTGGTCTGAGCCAAATCCAAGTGCACGCAAAAGAACCGTTACAGGCAATTTCCTTGTGCGATCAATTCTGACATATACCACATCTTTGGCATCTGTTTCATATTCAAGCCAAGCGCCGCGGTTCGGAATGACAGTAGCCGTAAAGCCTCTCTTTCCGTTTTTATCCACTTTACCGTTGAAGTAAACGCTTGGGGAACGCACTAGCTGTGAAACGATAACGCGTTCTGCACCGTTGATGACAAAGGTGCCTGTTTCCGTCATTAACGGAAAATCGCCCATGAATACATCTTGATCCTTCACTTCGCCTGTTTCTTTGTTTACAAGACGTACCTTCACACGCAATGGAGCAGAATAAGTAACGTCCCGCTCTTTCGATTCTTCAACCGAATACTTTGGATCGCCAAGACTGTAATCAATAAATTCTAGTGATAGATTGCCGGTGAAGTCCTCAATTGGCGAGATATCCTGGAACATCTCACGCAATCCCTCATCAAGAAACCACTGATATGAAGAGGTTTGGATTTCAATAAGATTTGGCAATTCTAAAACTTCACTGATTCGTGCATAACTTCTCCGCTTACGGTGTCGTCCATACTGAACTAGTTGACCTGTCAACTGATTCACCCCTCAAATCAAGCGTTATTTAAAAATCTATTTACGTCTTTTAGAAGAATTTGTTGCCTTGCTAAAAGACAAAAAGAAAAAGGGTTTTTTCCCAAAAACCACATTTTCACATTTTGACTATTATTTTGTCATCATTTCCTTGTTATTCCGTTTTTATACTCGATTTTATGTATTTAAAGGAATAATTCGGTAAATATTATGATGGCATTTTATAATGCTATCACAGGGACAATTCGTAGTCAACTATTTTGTGGCTCTAATAATAAAATAACCTTTGGATTTGTCAACTGTTTCTACATCAGAAAATAATTGCGTTAATTTCTCCAAGGCCGATGGTGCACCTTGCTTTTTTTGAATGACTACCCAGAGCTCTCCACCGCTAAGCAGATGTTGGTGACTTTGTTCAAAAATATCATGAACCGTTTTTTTGCCGGCACGGATCGGCGGATTTGTCAGGATGGCGACAAAATCTGTTTCCGTTACATTCAGCAGCCTGTCACTTTCATAGATTTTTACATTATCAATCTGGTTAAGGGCAGCATTTTCCTTTGCCAACTCAATGGCCCGTTGGTTCACATCCACCATATGTATCGTACGATTAGGATGTTCCTTGCCAATCGACAACCCTATCGGACCGTAGCCGCAGCCGACATCAAGAACCTTCCCTTCCGCTTCAGGCATGACAAATGTCTCAATCAAAAGACGCGAGCCATAATCCACTTCCCGTTTTGAAAAAACGCCATTATCAGTTTTAAAGCGAAACGAATGGCCTCTTAATTTATAATCCCAAGACTTTGGGTCACTTTCAACATTTTGGGTTCGAGAATAGTAGTGTTCGGTCATTTTTTGACTTCACCTCCTGGGGAGCTTTATATAGAAGAAAAAAGAGGATTATAACAACCTTTAATAACTTAGCCAAAAAAAGCCCGCTTATGCAGCGAGCTTTTTCATGGAATTAAAATTACTTAACTTCAACGTTTGCTCCAACTTCATCAAGCTTAGCTTTGATTGCTTCAGCATCTTCTTTAGAAACGCCTTCTTTAATAGCTTTTGGAGTGTTGTCAACAAGGTCTTTTGCTTCTTTAAGACCAAGACCAGTGATTTCACGTACAACTTTGATAACTTTGATTTTTTGATCGCCAGCAGAAGCTAGGATTACATCAAATTCAGTTTGCTCTTCAACAGCAGCAGCACCAGCGCCGCCAACCATTGCTACAGGAGCAGCAGCAGTTACGCCGAATTCTTCTTCGATTGCTTTTACAAGATCGTTAAGTTCTAAAACAGTCATAGATTTAACTGCTTCAATGATTTGTTCTTTAGTCATTTTAATTTTCCTCCTTAGTTTTCATTCCGTATTAGTTAAGCGATAAGTACTAACTTACGCGCCTTGTTCTTCTTTTTGGTCTGCCACAGCTTTTGCAGCAAGGGCAAGGTTGCGGATTGGAGCTTGTAGTACGCTGAGTAGCATAGACAGCAAGCCTTCGCGAGATGGAAGTTCAGCAAGAGCTTGAACTTCTTCAACAGTTGCGATTGTACCTTCAATCACACCCGCTTTAAGTTCAAGAGCTTCATTCTTTTTCGCGAAATCGTTAAGGATTTTAGCAGGAGCGACAACATCTTCAGTACTGAACGCGATTGCGTTCGGGCCTGTTAATGCATCGTTTAACCCTGAAAGTCCAGCAACTTCAGCCGCACGGCGAGTCATAGAGTTTTTGTAAACCTTGAATTCAACGCCAGCTTCACGAAGTTGTTTACGGAGTTCAGTTAACTGCGCAACTGAAAGACCGCGATAATCTACAACAATTGTTGATACACTTGCTTTTAATTTATCAGCAATCTCTTCAACAACCACTTTTTTTGCTTCGATTGCACTGCTCATTTTTACACCTCCTGTAGAATGTGTACATTTATACCAGGCAGTAAAAGAGCCTCCAAATCTTTCATAGACATGGAGGCTCATAAATAGCTTAGGAAAAAGCTAAATCTTCGGCTAACCTCGGCAGGATATTAAGCGATAAGCCCCTGCTGTCTACGGTACAAATGTTATATTTATTAAAACAACAAAATTGATTATATATAATCTGACTTTGTTTGTCAATTACCAATTATTCCTAATCTTACTTAGCAGCTACAGATGAAGGATCCACTTTCACGCCAGGTCCCATAGTTGAAGAAACAGTAACGTTCTTCATGTAAGTTCCTTTTGCTGCAGATGGCTTCACTTTTAGCATAGTTTCAAAAACAGTTGTAAAGTTTTCAACAAGCTTTTCGTTTTCGAAAGAAGCTTTACCAATTGGAACATGAATGTTACCAGACTTGTCAACACGGTATTCAACTTTACCTGCTTTGATTTCGTTGATTGCTCTTGTTACGTCGAAAGTAACAGTACCTGTTTTAGGGTTTGGCATTAAGCCTTTAGGTCCCAATACGCGGCCAAGCTTACCAACTTCACCCATCATGTCAGGAGTTGCTACGATTACATCAAATTCAAACCAACCTTGTTGAATTTTGTTGATGTATTCTGCATCGCCCACATAATCTGCGCCAGCAGCTTCTGCTTCTTTCACTTTTTCACCCTTCGCGAATACTAATACGCGTTGAGTTTTACCAGTTCCGTTTGGAAGCACTACTGCACCACGGATTTGCTGGTCAGCTTTCTTAGGGTCTACGCCTAAGCGAAAAGCAACTTCAAGAGTCGCATCAAATTTTGCATAGTTTGTTTTCTTTGCAAGTTCAATTGCTTCTGCAATTGGGTAAGCATGTGTACGATCTACAAGCTTCGCAGCTTCTAAATACTTCTTACCTTTTTTAGCCATTGTTTTTTCCTCCTTGATTTGTGGTTTTAGCGAATTAATCTCCCACGAAAAAGGTTGCGAGTGAAAAACTGCGCAACCCCCTCATTACAACATAACAGTTTGCATAGATTAGTCTTCGATAACGATACCCATGCTGCGTGCAGTACCTTCAACCATGCGCATTGCTGCTTCAACGCTAGCTGCGTTAAGGTCAGGCATTTTTTGTTCCGCAATCTCGCGTACTTTATCACGCTTTACTGTTGCTACTTTATTACGGTTAGGCTGGCCTGAACCAGACTGAATTCCAGCTGCTACTTTCAAAAGAACGGCAGCAGGAGGAGTTTTCGTAATAAATGTAAATGAACGGTCTTCAAACACCGTAATTTCAACAGGAATAATCAATCCAGCTTGATCTGCTGTACGAGCGTTAAATTCTTTACAGAATCCCATGATGTTAACACCGGCTTGACCTAAAGCAGGACCAACTGGCGGCGCAGGGTTTGCTTTACCTGCAGGAATTTGCAATTTAACAACTTTAATTACTTTTTTAGCCACGAGACACACCTCCTTAAAGTCCGTGATGTGGTTAACAGGGTTTCCTTATATAGGGAGCCCCCTCCCACTCATCTTGAAGTCTTTATATGAAAACAAAGAACTTGACAAAGTCTTGTCCGAGCATCTAGCTCGAGACATACTGACCTAAAAAATAGTAACATTTTTTAAAACTGATTTCAAGTTTTTTTACAATAAACCCGATTATATTTTCTCAATCTGCGAAAATTCAAGCTCAACCGGGGTATCGCGACCGAACATATTAACGAGAACTTTAAGTTTTTGTTTATCCTTGTCCATTTCTTCAACATTGCCGGTGAAGTTAGCAAATGGACCTTCCTTTACGCGGACCGTTTCGCCAATTTCATAATTGATATCGACACGCTTCTCTTCAACGCCCATGCGTTTAAGAATAAACGCTACCTCATCCGGAAGCAGCGGAGTTGGCTTCGAGCCTGATCCTGCAGAACCGACAAACCCGGTCACACCTGGGGTATTCCGGACGACATACCATGAATCATCCGTCATGATCAGCTCCACTAATACATAGCCAGGGAACACCTTGCGTTTTACCACTTTTTTCTTGCCATTTTTCAATTCTGTTTCTTCTTCCTCAGGGACAACGACACGGAAGATCTTATCTTGCATGCCCATCGATTCAACCCGTTTTTCGAGGTTGGTTTTTACTTTATTTTCGTAGCCGGAGTAAGTATGAACAACATACCAATTCTTTTCCATTTATGAGGACTTGCGTCCGTCCCTCCCTATAATTGAGTGCATTTTTTTGGCAAATTAAAAAACCCGCAACTGACGGGTTTTTAGCTGAAATTTCCTTTGTTAATTTCCATTATACCATGAACCAATGGCTATTATTCAAGAATTAAGCGAATCAATTCTGAAATACCCAAATCCAGGACCGCGAAGAAAATCGCAAAGAACGCAACAGTGCTGACAACCGTAATAGTCGAACGAGTCAGTTCGCTGCGCTTTGGCCAGCTTACCTTTCTCATTTCACGAGCTATATCACTAAAGAAATTCTTTATGCGAGACATTTAAGTAACCCCCAAGGATTGCGCGGTCTTTTATCATTTTGTCTCTTTATGAATGGTATGAGACCCGCAAGTTTTGCAGTATTTTTTTATTTCCAACCTTTCCTGTTTCGTGTCGCTGCCGGCTGTCGAATAATTCCTTGAGCCGCAGGTTTCACAGGCAAGTACAACTTTTTTACCCATATTTTTCACCTAATATATCCTTAAAAATGTAACATGATGTCTAATTAATGTCAATAATATTTGGAATGACATTCATATAACCGCCATCGTCTATAAAGCGGATACATTTTACAACGAAAATTCCCGAATTTCCAAGTACCGCTCCAATTTTCGCTTTACACGCTGAAGGGCATTATCAATCGATTTGACGTGGCGGTTGAGTTCCTCAGAAATCTCCTGGTACGACTGGCCATCCAAATAAAGCGCCAATACCTTCCGTTCCAAATCGCTTAACAGTTCAGTCATTTTAACCTCGATATGGTCAAATTCTTCCTGATTGATGATTAATTCCTCCGGGTCCAGCACCTTTGCTCCGGACAAAACATCCATCAGCGTCCGGTCTGACTCCTCATCAAAAATTGGCTTGTCCAATGATACGTAGGAATTTAGCGGTATATGCTTCTGCCGTGTCGCCGTCTTTATCGCTGTAATAATTTGGCGGGTTATGCACAGTTCGGCAAATGCTTTAAAGGAGGTGAGCTTGTCCTCGCGAAAGTCGCGGATCGCCTTATATAAGCCAATCATGCCCTCTTGAACAATATCTTCTTTATCCGCTCCAATCAGAAAATAGGATCTAGCTTTGGCACGCACAAAATTTCGATACTTATGAATTAAAAAATCCAATGCTTCACCGTCACCCTGATGAACCAAATCAACAATTTCTTCATCCTCCATGGCGGAGAATTGTTCATGCGTTTTTGTCCTGAAGTCCGTACTCAAATTAGATCCCCTCCACCGAACAAGCATAGATACCACTATTATACATTAGAAAATTTTTGAAGTACAGGCTTACTTCTGCCCTCTGCGCCACTTTTCAAAAATTTCTGCCATTTCGTCGCTAATCGGTATTTTGGAAACGGGCTTTTTATCTTGGATTTTTTTTACTTTCCTCTCGATATTCTTTTCTATTGAAGACATTTCAATTTCCAGTTCACGAGCAGATTTCCGGAGCGCCCCTTGTCCAAAAATCTGCCATTGTTCGGTAAAGTCGGAGGTGGCCACATGGATTTGCGTTTTCCGGTTGCTAAGGCTGATAGCCATTTTTTCAATCCGTTCGTCCGCCGATTCATTTTCCTTTGTAAAAATAACCTCTACCTGATGATTTTTATACTTTTTTTCTGTCCCTTTTACAAAATGGGCATCGAACACCACGATCACACGGAAGCCGGAAATGGCTTGGTACTCGGCCATTTTTTCGACCAAACGGTCACGCGCTGCCGGCAGGTCCCGGTCTTTTAATGCTTTAAGCTCCGGCCATGCCCCTATAATGTTATATCCGTCCACAAGCAGGATATCCATACACTATCCCTCTAAGCTATGCCGTTTCCGGTATACCTCATACATTAATAGCGCAGCTGCCACAGAAGCGTTTAATGACGTTACTTTGCCGGCCATCGGCAAATGGATCAAAAAGTCGCATTTATCACGAATCAGCCGTCCCATCCCTTTTCCTTCACTGCCAATGACAAGCCCTAGCGGCAAAGTTCCATCCAGCCTGCGGTAATCATCCTTGCCTTTTGCATCAGTGCCAGCAATCCAGACACCCCGCTCCTTCAATTCATCGATTGTCCTTGCCATATTGGTAACCCGGACAACCGGGATATATTCTATCGCCCCAGTAGAAGCTTTGGCAACGGTCGCCGTCAAACCTACTGCCCGGCGTTTCGGAATGATGATGCCGTGCGCCCCAACCGCATCCGCCGTCCTCATGATGGAGCCAAGATTATGGGGGTCTTCAATTTCATCCAATAATAAAAAGAAAGGAGGTTCGTTTTTCCTTTCGGCGGCTGCAAAGAGATCATCCAGTTCCGCGTACTGATAAGCGGCGACATAGGCCAGAACGCCCTGGTGATTTTCCTCGGTGATTTGGTCTATTTTTTTCTTCGGGACAAACTGGACCAGCACATTCGTTTCTTTTGCCAGCCGGGTAATTTGCTGCATCTGCCCATGCTGCGACCCTTCGGCAATCAGGATCTTATTGATGTCCCGCCCCGATTTTAAAGCCTCAATGACCGGATTTTTGCCCACAATGTATTCCTGGTTCATTCTAACGGCCACCTTTCTGTTCATCTACATAGTTTAACGCCTGTGAAATGAGCTCTTCGAGGCGCTCATTCTCTCCCGTTAAAAATAAATATCCCATCAATGCCTCAAACGCCGTGCTGTACCGGTATGTCTGCACATCGGTGTTTTTCGGGACGGTCCCGGATTTGGCATTGCGGCCGCGCATAACCACACTCGTTTCCGTTTCCGTTAACAGCCCGTTATCCATCATCCAAAACAGGATTTGGCACTGGGCTTTTGCCGACACATATTTGGTTCCTTCCCGGTGCAGCTGGTGCGGCCGGACTTGCCCGCTGTAAAGCAGGTGACGCCGGACATACGTTTCAAATACCGCATCACCCATGTAGGCAAGCGCCAGGCTGTTTAATTGTTGAGCATCAACTGTGTTTTCATAATCTAGCATGGTATTAGCCTCTTTTCCACCTTGTACCCTGTGGAGTATCCTCCAAAATGATATTCATATCCTTTAATTGGTCACGGATTTGATCGGCCAATTGGAAGTTGCGATTCTTGCGTGCCTGAATCCGCTGTTCAATCAAGGCATCAATTTCTTCATCGAGCAGTTCTTCCTGCTGTTCGAGGGTCAGGCCGAGCACGGCGAATAATTCCTCAAAATGGGCTGTGAAGGCATCGATGACTTCGACTGCCGTATTTTTTTCGATCAGGTAATAGTTGGCCAGCTTCGATAATTCAAACAGCACAGAAATTGCCTTTGCCGTGTTAAAATCATCGTCCATTGCCTCGATGAACTCATCGCGGTGAGCCTTGATTTTTTCAAGCCATTCCTGATTATTTTGCGTCAGGTTCGCACTCGCTTCTCGGCGGTGTTTTAAATTCTGGTAAGAGGTCTTTAGACGCTCCAATGCCGCTGTTGTGCTTTCCAATAGCTCCTGGCTGTAGTTGATCGGATTGCGGTAATGCACCGACAGCATAAAGAACCTTAATACCTGCGGATTGATCTCCTTAATAATGTCATGAACCAACACAAAGTTGCCGAGCGACTTCGACATTTTTTCGTTATCGATATTAATATAGCCATTGTGCATCCAATAGCGAGCAAATGTTTTTCCACTTAAAGCCTCGGATTGGGCAATTTCATTTTCATGGTGCGGGAAGGTCAGATCCTGGCCGCCGGCATGAATATCAATGGTTTCCCCAAGATATTTTTTCGCCATTGCCGAGCATTCGATGTGCCAGCCCGGACGTCCCGGACCCCATGGGCTATCCCAGAATATTTCCCCTTCTTTTGCCGCTTTCCATAGGGCAAAATCAAGATCATCTTCTTTTTTCTCACCGACTTCGATTCTGGCGCCGACTTGCAGATCATCAATCGATTGGTGGGAAAGCTTGCCATACTCTTCAAAACGGCGGGTTCGGAAATAGACATCCCCTTCCGATTCATAGGCATAGCCCTTTTCAACCAGTTGGCTGATAAAATCGATAATGATGTCCATGTTTTCCATTACGCGCGGGTGAACATCCGCCTTTTTGCAGCCAAGCGCCGAAACATCTTCAAAATATGCCTCGATAAATCGGTTGGCAATGGTCGGCACATCCGAATGCAGTTCATTGGCAGCCCGGATCAATTTATCATCTACATCAGTAAAGTTCGATACGTAGTTTACGTCATAACCCCGATATTCGAGGTAGCGGCGGACGGTGTCAAACACAATTGCCGGCCTGGCATTTCCGATATGAATATAATTATAGACAGTCGGACCGCAAACATACATTTTTACTTTTCCTTCTTCGAGCGGTACGAAAGTTTCCTTTTTGCGTGTTAAAGTATTATAAAGTTGAATGGCCATTGACTCATACCCTTTCCTCTTTTAAGTTTGCCAGTTCTGCTCGCATCTGGTCGAGCTCTGTTTGTATTTCTTTGATGCGGTCTGCCACCGGGTCCGGCATGTCGCCATGATTTAAGTCGCGAGTGATCCGTTTGCCGTCCTGAATGACAACCCTTCCCGGAATTCCTACCACCGTGGAGTTTGGCGGCACTTCCTTAAGGACAACCGAGCCGCCGCCGATTTTTGAATTCTCGCCAATGGTAATCGACCCAAGTACCTTGGCACCGGTGGAAATCAGTACATTGTCCTTGATTGTCGGGTGCCGCTTGCCTTTCTCTTTGCCAGTTCCACCTAAGGTCACTCCTTGGAACACGGTAACATTATCGCCAATTTCGCACGTTTCTCCGATGACAACGCCCATCCCGTGGTCGATAAAAAATCTCCTGCCTATTTTTGCCCCCGGATGAATTTCAATTCCGGTGAAAAAGCGGCTTGCCTGTGAAATCACCCTTGCCAGGAAGAAAAACTTGCGTTTATATAGCGCATGTGCCAGCCGGTGCGCCCAGATGGCATGCAAACCGGAATAGGTCAAAATGACCTCCAGATATGTCCTGGCCGCCGGGTCCTGCTCAAATACCACTTCCACGTCTTCCTTTAACCGTTTGAACATCTCCAATCCCCCTTTATTATTTCTAATTTCCCCCAAATAAAAAACGCCCCTGTCGGATCGACAGAGACGCTTGGATGCGTGGTTCCACTCTGATTAGGCCTAAGCCGCTTGCAAAACAAAAATGCAAAGGACTTTAATAAGCCTCACTCTTCCCTGTTAACGGATGGTTCCGCCCAAATCTACTGGAATCTTTCGAAATGGGACTCAGAGGGGCACTTCAAAAAATGAGCGGCCTGAACCACTTTCAGCCGGTGATGGTTCTCTCTTTCAAGCATCATTTTTCTACTTTTCCTCATCGACACTTTAGCCTTATAAAATAGTTATAATTAATATATACCATTTTCCCTTAGTTGTTAACTAATAATTTGCTAATTCTTTTTTGAACTTTCTCTCGGCCAAGCAGTTCAATCGCTTGCGGCAGGTCAGGGCCGTGGGTTTGACCTGTTACCGCAGCACGGATCGGCATAAATAAATTTTTGCCCTTTTGCCCGGTAGATTTTTGCACTGCCTTCATCGCTGCTTTGATTCCGTCTGCTTCAAAGGCCTCCAGTTTGTCTAGTTCCTCGGAAAATGCTTTTAGCACCTGTAGAACGGTTTCACCCGCAAGCACTTCCTTGGCATCCGCTTCATAGTCTGCATCTTCTTTAAAGAACATATCCGAAAGCTCGACAATCTCGGCACCAAAGCTCATTTTTTCCTGAAGCAACGCGACCAGGCTATAAACCCATTGCCGTTCTGCTTCAGACGGATTCTCGCTTAGGCGGCCTGCCTTAACTAAATGCGGCATTGCAAGCTCGACAACCCGGTCAACCTCTACCTTTTTCATGTATTGGTTGTTCATCCAAGTAAGCTTTTGCTTATCAAATAAGGCCGGTGACTTGGACAGGCGGCTAGCATCAAAAATCTCGATAAATTCATCCTTGCTGTAAAGCTCTTCTTCCCCTGCTGGTGACCAGCCAAGCAAGGTAATAAAGTTAAATAATGCTTCAGGCAGGTATCCCAATTCTTCGTATTGCTCGATAAACTGGATAATCGATTCATCCCGCTTACTCAATTTTTTCCGGCTTTCATTCACAATCAAGGTCATATGGCCAAAAATCGGCGGCTCCCAGCCCAATGCCTCATAAACCATTAGCTGCTTCGGTGTATTAGAGATATGGTCATCACCGCGAAGGACATGGGAGATTTCCATTAGATGGTCGTCAACGGCCACAGCAAAGTTATAGGTCGGAGTACCGTCTTTTTTTGCAATGACCCAATCCCCCATTCCCTCTGACTCAAAGGAAACTTCACCTTTTACCATATCATCAAAGGTATACGTTTTTCCTTCTGGGACAGCGATGCGCAAGCTTGGCTGGCGGCCTTCTGCTTCCAGGCGGGCACGCTCTTCCGCAGTCAGATGGCGGCATCTCCCGGAATAATGCGGAGTTTCGCCTCTTTCGGTTTGCGCGTCTCTCTCTGCCTCAAGTTCTTCCTCGGTACAATAGCACTTGTAAACATGCCCGGACTCCAGCAATTGCTTGTAATAGCCCTCATAGATTTCATTTCGTTCGGATTGGCGGTATGGGCCGTATGGGCCGCCGACATCGACACTTTCATCCCAGTCGATGCCGAGCCATTTCAAATATTTTAATTGGCTTTGTTCGCCGCCCTCAATATTACGCTTTTTGTCGGTATCTTCAATGCGGATAATAAATTTACCGCCTTGATTGCGCGCAAACAGGTAATTGAACAGCGCAGTTCTGGCGTTTCCAATATGTAAATGCCCGGTCGGACTTGGGGCATACCTTACACGTACTTCGTTTGACATGACGATAATGTCACCACTTTCAATTCATTTTCTCATACTGAATTATTTTACCATGCTGATTTTAAGCATTAAAGTTTTTTTAGCAATACTACCACTTGGGAAGCAATGCCTTCCCCGCGGCCGGTAAAGCCCAGTTTTTCAGTGGTTGTTGCTTTGACATTGATTTGTTCCACATCCGCTTCGAGCAATTCGGCAATCCGGGCCCGCATTTGCTCAATATACGGCGCCATTTTTGGTTTTTGCGCAATGATAGTGCAATCGGCATTTACCAGCTCGTAGCCTTTTGTTTTTACCAACTGCCAGACCTGCTCCATCAGCTTGGCTGAATCGGCATCCTTATAATTCGGGTCAGTATCGGGGAAATGTTTGCCGATATCCCCTTCGCCGATTGCCCCAAGGCAGGCATCGGAAATGGTATGTAATAATACATCTGCATCGGAATGGCCAAGCAAACCCTTTTCATAGGGAATCGTAATCCCGCCAATGATCAGCGGACGTCCTTCCGTCAATTGATGGACATCAAAGCCCTGTCCAATACGAAACATCACGAAAACTCCTTTGTCTAGCTGCAGCGCCTAGCTAGTTTTCATCCCGAATAAGCTTCTTCGGGTATCTTGTAACAATCATGGCTTGTTAAAGCGATGATTGTTACAGCTCGAGGTCAGGGCGCTGCCGCTTTTTCTAGTTTTGTCTTTTTTTTAAAATCGCTTCTGCGAAAAATAAATCTTCCGGGGTGGTCAATTTGATATTATCATAGTCGCCTTCGACAATAGCCACGGGATGGCCGAGCCTTTCGACTAGACTGGCATCATCCGTCCCGAGATAATGATCCCTTTCCGCCTGTTCATAAGCGTAACGCAACAGGGAAATACGAAAAGCTTGCGGGGTTTGTACCGCCCACAAGCTTGAACGTTCGACAGTTTCCACTACTGTACCAGCATCAACCTTTTTCATCGTATCCTTTGCAGGCACCCCGACGATTGCCGCCCCGGTTTCCATCGCTGTTTCAAAAAGTCTGTGAATCTGTGCTTTTTTGATAAACGGCCTTGCCGCATCATGAACAAGAATAATCCCGTCAGACCCGATTGTTTTTAACGCATTAAAAATGCTGTGCTGCCGTTCCTTGCCGCCTGCTGCAAAACCAATAACCTTACTGATTTTATATTCCTTTAGCAAGGCTTTAAATTCGGACTCATCCTGGGGATGTACCGCTAGAATCATCCCCTGGCACGCCTCATCATCTTCAAAAACCTTTAAGGTATGGATCAGCACTGGCACTCCATTAAGTTCAAGAAAAAGCTTATTTCTCCCTGCTCCCATTCGTTTTCCCTGGCCAGCGGCCGGGAGAATGACCTGGTAAGTCATAGTAAAACCCCACTCTATCTATATCTCTCTAACTATAATGCCTTCTCTAACAATTTAGGCTTGGCAAAAATCATTCTGCCTGCAGAGGTCTGAAGAACGCTGGTTACGAGCACATCAATGCGTTTTCCGATATACTCTCGGCCTTCTTCGACGACAATCATCGTACCGTCATCCAAATAGGCAACGCCCTGGTGATACTCTTTTCCATCCTTGATGACCTGCACTGTCAATTCCTCACCAGGCAAGACAACAGGCTTCACTGCATTGGCCAAATCATTGATATTTAGAACAGAAACATTCTGCAATTCACAAACCTTATTTAAGTTAAAATCATTCGTAACCAGGACACCGTTCGTCAGTTTCGCCAGCTTGACAAGCTTGGAATCAACTTCGGCAATTTCTTCAAAATCACCCTCGTAAATTTCCACCTTAATAGCCAGCTCCTTTTGAATCCGGTTCAGGATATCCAAGCCCCGGCGGCCGCGATTTCGCTTTAGCACATCGGAAGAATCGGCGATATGCTGCAGTTCCTCAAGGACAAACTGCGGAATTACAATCGTTCCTTCCAAAAATCCGGTTTGGCATATATCCGCAACCCGTCCGTCAATAATGACACTGGTATCCAATATTTTCATGCTTTTATCTTCCGGCTTCTCTGCTTCCTCTTCAGCGGACTTTTTCTTGCTGCCTTTACCGAACAGTCCAATTAGTTCATCACGCTTTTTGAAGCCGACCTGGAAGCCAAGATAACCGAATAATAGGGTTAATAGAATTGGCGCTACCTCGGTTACAATTGGCACTTGCCACGCGTTCAGCGCAAAGCCGATTAAAAAAGCCACCAATAAACCGAAAATTAAGCCAACGCTTCCAAACAATACATCCCCAACAGGAACTTTCACAAGAGAATCTTCGACCCATTTAATAAAATTAAACACATAATCTACTGCCCAAAAGGTAATAAGATAAAAAATAATAGCACCTAAAATAGCAGCGACATAAGAGTTATTGAGTGCCTGTATATCATCCACATGAAGGACGGCGAATAGCTGAGGCAATAACCAAATCCCAAGCGAACCACCCAAAATGAGGAAGCATGCCTGCACAATTCGTTTTAACATTACTTCACCTCCTCTATTAATTATAAACATATTCGTGAAATACAAACGTTGATTTTCTGATTATTTTTCCAAAATGTAACCATCTTGAAACATGGTTGTTATGTTACTTCCAATAGGGTAGCATTGAAAAATATCGGTGTCAATTTATTAAAATTGTTAATTTTAACATAGCATTTGGATTCTTTCAATCTTTTTTATAGATGACGATCCGTGTACAGCCGCTCTTTTATCAGTTTAAAGCCCTCTTTGATTTTCTTCGCCCGGACCTCGCCGATCCCCTCGACCTCGTCCAGTTCTTCCACTGTTGCCGCGATAATAGGAGGCAGATTGGCAAAGGCATTTATTAGGTTTTCGATTATAACACCAGGAAGCCGCGGTATTTTATTCAAGATTCGGTAGCCGCGTGGTTGTTTATTTTCTTCAAGATGAACATAGCCGAGATAGCCCATTAATTTCAAAAGGCCCGCGTCATCAAAGCTGCCATTTTGGGTTAATGCCTGCATCCGCCTCAATACCTCTGCTGGTTTGATTTCGCGGTTGAAGGCATAGTCCTTGATCATCAGCATGATTTCTTCCTCAAGCTCAATCAAAATTTCATTCATTTGCAGGCGGATCAGCCGGCCTTCTGTCCCAAGTTCGTAGAGGAACCCCAGAAGTTCATTTTTGATTTTCAATACCATTTCAAACCGGTGCAGCACAAGGAGGAAATCATTATACGTCACCGACTCTTCAAATTCGAGAATGCTTAAATTGGTAATGCTTTGCTCGAGAACCACCTTGTATTTTTCCAATGTTTGAATCGCCTGGTTCGCTTTCGTCAAAATCATCGCGATATCCTTCAGGGCATAGCGAAAATTGCCTTGGTACAAGGTGATGACATTCCTCCGCTGAGAGATGGCAAAGACAAGCATCTTTGTCTGCTTGGCCACCCGCTCGGCCGTGCGGTGGCGCATGCCTGTTTCCGAGGATGGGATTTCCGAGTCTGGGGCAAGCGACGCATTGGCAATCAAAATTTTATTGGCAGTCTCGTTCAAGATAATCGCACCGTCCATTTTCGCCAATTCATATAAAAAACTCGGCGAAAACGGGCAATTAATCTCAAAGCCGCCGTCGACAATACTTTTCATCCTATCGTTATAGCCAATAACAATCAAACCGCCAGTATTGGCCCTTAGAACATTATCCAAACCCTCACGTAGAGGTGTCCCCGGCGCGACAAGCTGCAAAACGTCGCTGACGGATTGCCCCTCTACCCTTTTATAATCCATATGCTTCACCCCAATGCTGCCTGTAATGCCTCGCTGACCGAGGAAACACCAATTAATTGGACTCCAGTTGGCGAGCTCCAGCCTCCCAAATTATTGGCTGGCAGAATCACCCGCTCAAATCCCAGCTTGGCAGCTTCCTGAACACGCTGCTCAATTCTTGAAACCCTTCGTACCTCACCTGTGAGTCCGACTTCACCGATTATACAGTCCGTGGGCCTCGTCGGTTTGTCGCGGAAGCTCGACGCAATGCTGACTGCAACCGCCAAGTCTATCGCCGGTTCATCCAATTTCACCCCGCCGGCCACTTTTAAGTAAGCATCCTGATTGGCGAGGAGCATCCCGACCCGTTTTTCCAAAACGGCCATTAACAACGGCACGCGGTTGTGGTCAATCCCTGTGGCCATCCTTCTCGGATTCCCAAAGCTGGTCGGCGAGATCAGCGCCTGAATTTCGACTAATACTGGACGGGTGCCTTCCATTGAAGCAACAACCGTAGAGCCTGCCGCACCGCGTGACCGTTCTTCCAGAAAAATCTCAGAAGGGTTATCGACTTCTTCCAGTCCAAATTCCTTCATTTCAAAAATGCCCATTTCATTGGTCGAACCGAATCGATTTTTCACGGCGCGCAAAATTCGATAGGTGTGGTGCCGCTCCCCCTCAAAATAAAGAACCGTGTCGACCATATGCTCAAGCAGTCTCGGGCCGGCAATCGATCCCTCTTTTGTGACGTGCCCGACAATAAAAATGGCGATGCCTTTTGTTTTTCCGATTCTCATTAATTCAGACGTACATTCGCGGACTTGGGATACACTTCCCGGTGCGGATGTCACCTCAGGATGATAAACGGTTTGGATGGAGTCTATAATGACAAAGCTTGGATTGGTGCTTTCAATCGTTCGATTGATTTCTTCGAGGTTGGTTTCTGCATAGACGAACAGATTTTCTGAGGTGATGTTTAGCCGTTCTGCCCGGAGCTTTGTCTGTCGAAGCGACTCTTCACCGGATATGTATAGAACCTGATGCCCTTTTACGGCCAGCTGCGATGACACCTGCAGCAGCAACGTGGATTTTCCAATCCCCGGGTCACCCCCAATTAGCACCAATGAGCCCTTTACGACCCCGCCGCCCAACACCCGGTTCAATTCATTTAAATCGGTATGAATTCTTGGTTCGGTTACCATTTCAATCGAGGTGATGGGCGTCGGCTTAGACAGAATCGCCGAACCCCCTTGCGAATGAGCGAAGGCCCCGCGCCGATTGCCGCCCGTTACCTCTACCTCTTCCACCATCTTGTTCCACTGGCCGCAGCCTGGGCATTTTCCCATCCATTTAGGGGATTCATAGCCGCATTCCTGGCACATGAATTTTGTTTTCCGTTTAACCATGGCAGTTCTTCCTCTCTCGGGTGATAGCAATATAAAAAGAGGTACACGATATATCAATATTTACGTGTACCTCCTGCAATTGTTTCAAAGTTTTTCCAAAAAAATATCTATTTGGTCAAGCTCGTTTTCTCGGCTGTTCTGACGACAAACTCGCCATTATCGACATCGATGGTTGCCTTCTGTCCTGTCAGCAATGTTCCTTTAAGCAGTTCTTCAGATAACCGGTCCTCAATATGCTTTTGGATCGCACGGCGCAGCGGTCTTGCCCCGTATTCAGGGTCATAGCCTTCCTCGGAAATTTTTGCTTTAGCCGCCGGCGTAAGGTCTACATCGATATGTTGCTCCCTCAACCGCTTGATAAGCTGGTCGGACAGTAAGGTAACAATTTCATCAAGATGCTTTTTCTCGAGGGCGTGGAAGACAATGATTTCATCAATCCGGTTTAGGAACTCCGGACGGAAGGCCCGTTTCAGTTCTTCCATTACCTTGCCCTTCATGTCTTTATAATCCTGGGTTGAATCCTGAATATTAAAGCCGACATATTTATTGCGTCGTAACGCTTCGGCACCAACGTTGGATGTCATAATCAGAACGGTATTGCGGAAATCAACGGTTCTGCCCTTGGAATCAGTCAAACGTCCATCCTCAAGTACCTGGAGTAAAATATTGAACACATCCGGATGCGCTTTTTCGATTTCATCGAGCAAGATGACGGAATATGGCTTTCTGCGTACCTTTTCGGTTAATTGTCCGCCTTCCTCATAGCCGACGTAGCCAGGAGGCGATCCGACAAGACGTGAAGTCGAATGCTTCTCCATATATTCGGACATGTCAATGCGAATCATTGCATCCTCATCGCCAAACATCGCTTCAGCTAAAGCACGGGCAAGTTCGGTTTTCCCGACACCTGTAGGGCCAAGGAACACAAATGAACCAATCGGACGTTTTGGATCCTTCAAGCCGGCTCTTGCCCGGCGCACCGCTTTGGCTACGGCTTTGACTGCTTCTTCCTGGCCGATTACCCGTGAATGTAAAATTTCCTCAAGGTTAAGCAGTTTTGCCGTTTCGGTTTCGGCAAGCTTGGAGACCGGGATTCCCGTCCAGCTTGAAACAACGCTGGCGATGTCTTCCACGGTGACCTCATTATTTTCTTTGCCCTGCTTTTCCTTCCAGCTCTTCTTCGTTTCCTCAAGCTGTTCGCGCAGGCGCTGCTCGGAATCCCTTAGCGATGCCGCCTTTTCAAATTCCTGGCTCTGGACAGCGGCATCCTTTTCTTTGCGGACCTCCTCAAGCTTTACTTCAAGCTCTTTTAAATTTGGCGGAGTTGTATAAGAACGCAGCCTTACCTTTGACCCGGCTTCATCAATTAAATCAATCGCTTTATCCGGCAGGAAGCGGTCGGATATATAACGGTCTGATAGCTTGACTGCCGCCTCAATCGCTTCATCGGTAATCGATACACGATGATGCGCTTCGTAGCGGTCACGCAATCCTTCCAAAATTTGAATCGATTCTTCTGCCGTTGGTTCGTCAACACGGATCGGCTGGAAGCGGCGCTCGAGCGCTGCATCTTTTTCAATATATTTACGGTATTCATCGAGTGTTGTTGCCCCAATACATTGCAGTTCGCCGCGGGCAAGCGACGGTTTCAGGATATTGGATGCGTCAATTGCTCCTTCCGCTCCGCCGGCGCCAATTAACGTATGCAGCTCATCAATAAACAGAATAATATTTCCGGCCTGTCGAATTTCGTCCATGACCTTTTTCAAGCGGTCTTCAAATTCCCCGCGGTATTTGGTTCCGGCGACAACAGTGCCCATATCAAGCGTCATTACGCGCTTGTCGCGGAGGATTTCCGGCACTTCGTTATTGACAATTTGCTGAGCCAAGCCCTCGGCAATCGCTGTTTTCCCTACCCCAGGCTCGCCGATTAAGACCGGATTGTTTTTAGTACGGCGGCTAAGCACCTCAATAACCCGCTGAATTTCCTTGCTGCGGCCAATCACCGGATCAAGGCTGCCTTCGCGGGCAATCGCTGTCAAATCGCGGGCCAGGCTATCAAGCGTCGGCGTATTGGCACTAACGGCCCCTCCGCCCTGATGTCCGCCGGATTCGTTTGAGCCCAATAATTGTAGCACCTGCTGCCGCGCTTTGTTCAAGCTAACCCCGAGATTATTCAGAACGCGGGCAGCGACACCTTCGCCTTCACGAATCAACCCAAGAAGGATGTGCTCAGTTCCCACATAGGAATGGCCGAGTTTGCGTGCTTCATCCATGGAAAGCTCAATGACCTTTTTAGCTCGTGGAGTGTAGTGAATGATTTGTGAGGCCTCTTGCCCTTTGCCAATTAAATTTTCTACTTCCTTTTGGATTTTTTCAGATCCAAGCCCAAGACCATAAAGGGCCTTTGCGGCAATTCCTTCGCCTTCGCGAACCAATCCAAGCAAAATATGCTCGGTTCCAATATTGTTATGCCCAAGGCGAATTGCCTCTTCCTGTGCCAAAGCCAATACCTTTTGTGCTCTTTCTGTAAAACGGCCGAACATCATACTATCACTCCTCACCAAATTTTTTAAATTCCATTTGGAATCGTTCTCGAATTAATGCGGCTCTTCTTATATCTCTTTCATGAGGTCTTAACGGACCGCCAGCATACTGTTGGAGAAAACCCGGCTGGGTTAAAATCATTAATTCATTCAAAATCGTTTTAGATATATTTTCGATGTAGCCCATATCAATTCCAAGACGAACGTCTGATAAGCATCTGGCTGCTTCCTTCGATTCAATAATCCGGCTGTTGGTCAATACCCCTAAGGACCGGAACACTCTGTCTTCTAATTGTATGTTGGAAGTTTTTCGTAATGCTTCACGCGCGGACCTTTCTTGAGAAATGATCTGGCTGACAACCCCCATCAAATCACGGCAAATATCCTCTTCCGCTTTTCCGAGAGTGATCTGGTTCGATATTTGAAAAATATTCCCCAGCGCTTCACTTCCTTCTCCATAAATTCCCCTGACGACAAACCCCAATTGATTGATCGCAGGAATAATCCGGCCCATTTGGTGCGTTAGTATTAACCCTGGCAAATGCATCATCACCGATGCCCGGAGGCCGGTTCCAACATTAGTGGGACAGCTTGTCAGATAACCCAGTTTTTCATCAAAGGCATATTGAAGATGCTGTTCAAGCCAATCATCCATTTCATTGGCAGCTTCCAACGCTTCAGCCAATTGCAAGCCCGGGAATAAGCATTGGATGCGAATATGGTCTTCTTCATTAACCATTATACTAACTTCTTCATTTTCCGATAATAAAACCGCCCCATATGGCGACTCCTCTGCCAGATTTGGGCTAATCAGATGCTTCTCGACTAAAACCCGTTTTTGCAGCGGCTGCATTTCATCGATTTTCAATAATTCCATTGGGCCGAATTTCGGCATTGTTTCTTGTCTCAGCAGATTTTCCATATCTGAGATGATCCGTTTTGCTTCCTCATGGGAAAAAACTGTCGGGAATTTATAAGCTTCCAGGTTGCGTGCCAGGCGAATCCGCGAGCTTAGGACAATGTCGGAATCTGGTCCATCCTTACTCATCCAGGAGCTGACCGCCTGATTTAAGAAACGTTCGAGCGACATGTTACTCCCCTCCCTCGTGGCTTGCGGATAACCTTTTTTCCAGCTGGCGAATTTCATCACGGATGCTTGCCGCCTGTTCAAACTCTTCACGGCTGATTGATTCTCTCAGGTTATGTTTCAGTTCTTCAATCTGCTTGCGCAGATGAATACTGCCGCCAATCCGTTTCGGTATTTTTCCATTATGCGCCCAGTTGCCGCCGTGCAGCCGCCTTATTACCGGCTTTAGCTGGTCCTGGAAGGTTTCATAGCAACGGGCACAGCCAAACCGGCCCACTTTTAAAAATTGCGGAAAGGTCATCGAACAGTGCTGACACTGCAGGATTTCTTCCTGGTGAAACGGGCTTTGACTCGGCTGTTTAAAAGAGGGGTCAATATTTAATAAGCCGGCTAATAGGTTATTAAAGGATAAGCCCGCTTCTCCGTTAAACATAAACATTTCGCCTTTTTCCTGGGCACATTTTTCACACAGGTGCACTTCCGTTTTTTCGCCATTGACTATTTTTGTAAAATGAAGTGCCGCAGGCCTTTGATTGCATTCTTGGCAAATCATACTTCTCACCTCTATAGGCATTTGATTTAATAAGTGTCCTCGATACTATTTTCTTGGTTTTTCATAGAACCTCGATACTATTTATATTTCAAAGTTGTTAACATGGCTCTTAGCATTCTTGCCCGCAATTCGTCCCGGTATGGGAGGTCAATATAGAGCACGGAACGATCAATGACTGATAGCATGATTTTGGCTTCCCGCTTTGTAATAATCTCTTCCTGAACAAGACGGGTGATAACATCCTCGGCACTTGCCTGGGCAACCCTGCCTTGAATAAGCGACAATAAATGGTCAATTAAATCGGCCGAATCATGCGATTCCACCTTCATGATCCGGATATAGCCGCCTCCGCCCCGTTTGCTTTCAACGAGATATCCTCTTTCGATTGTAAAGCGGGTGTTGATTACATAATTGATCTGTGAAGGAACACATTGAAATTTATCGGCAACTTCGCTGCGTTTAATTTCAACTATATCCTGTTCACTCATTTCCAAAACCTGTTTCAAGTATTTCTCGATAATATCGGAGATGTTACTCATCTACCCACCCCCTGTCATCATCTGACTTTGACTATATTTGACATTCATTATACTCAAATTTTTGGTGAGATGCAACGATTCGCTACTTTATGATTTTCTCCAAATATCGCGGTTGCGAAACGTGAGGTCGTTGGGAAAAAACTACTATTTTGGGGGGATTGGCGTGTTGGAAACGTGAATTTTGGGGTGTGACTGCTCCTTTAGGCTGGATTGGCGCAGTCGGAAGGCGGATTTTCGGGAGTTACTGCTCCTATAAGGTCTATTGGCGCAGTCGAAGGGGGAAATTTCGGGATTTACTGCTCCTATAAGGGCTATTGGCGCAGTCGGAGGGGGAAATTTCGGGATTTACTGCTCCTATAAGGGCTATTGGCGCAGTCGAAGGGCGGATTTTCGGGAGTTACTGCTCCTATAAGGGCTATTGGCGCAGTCGGAGGGGGAAATTTCGGGATTTACTGCTCAAATGGATCCCATTGGCGTAGTTTTATGGTGAATTTTCGGCATTCTGTTCACCAATTTGGCCCTAAGAAAATTATATCTGCGGTGTTTCACTATATATCTGCGATAATCCGGATAT
>NZ_JAMBOX010000020.1 GCF_023715785.1 Neobacillus niacini | reverse complement strand
ATAAATAGTCTGGTAACAATGGCGAGAAGGTCACACCCGTTCCCATCCCGAACACGGAAGTTAAGCTTCTCAGCGCCGATGGTAGTTGGGGCGAAAGCCCCTGTGAGAGTAGGACGTTGCCAGGCTGTGTTTTTAAAACACTATATTCTTATTGTCGCGGGGTGGAGCAACGAGCAATGCATCGTTGAATATTCTGCGAGTTGTATCAATCGAACTGCAGCTTGAATAAGCTTACTGAGATTGATACAGTCCTACGTTAGCTTTTAGCATGACGTAAACTTTATACTTCTTATTGTCGCGGGGTGGAGCAGTCTGGTAGCTCGTCGGGCTCATAACCCGAAGGTCGCAGGTTCAAATCCTGCCCCCGCAATCCGGTCTGGTAGTTCAGTTGGTTAGAATGCCTGCCTGTCACGCAGGAGGTCGCGGGTTCGAGTCCCGTCCAGACCGCCACTTTTATAGCATATAAATGAAGTTCGAAACATGGTTTCGGCTTTTTTTATGTTCATTTTTAAATACATAGGAAATAAATAGCCTTAGGAGAGCTCCTAAGGTTTTTTTTGCAAATAATTAAGGTACAATGAGGATATAGATTTGCTAAAAGGTGATGGCATGGATAAATTTGAATTAGTAACGTACAATTCGGAAGAGACAGCGCAATTTGCTGAAAAATTGGGTGGGCAATTGCAGCCCGGGGATGTGATCGCCCTAGAGGGTGATTTGGGTGCGGGTAAAACCACTTTTACTAAGGGATTGGCTAAGGGTTTGGACATAAAGCGTACGGTCAATAGCCCGACATTTACGATTATAAAGGAATATCAGGGCCGGCTGCCCTTATACCATATGGATGTGTATCGTGTTGCCGATGCCATGGAGGATCTCGGCTTTGATGAATACTTTGAAGGCGATGGTGTAACAGTAGTGGAATGGGCCCATCTGATTAACGAACAGCTGCCTGCCGAACTGTTGACGATTTACTTATACCATGAACAAGAGGACCGGCGAAAACTGGTTCTCGTGCCGAAGGGCAAACGTTATGAGGAATTATGTAAGGAGCTTTTTCAATGACGATATTATCAATCGATACTTCCAATTACACGTTGGGGGTAGCGCTTTTAGAAGAGGACCAGGTACTTGGCGAGTATATAACAAACTTGAAAAAGAACCACTCCATCCGCATCATGCCGGCCATCCAAACCTTAATGAAGGATTGCGGCAAGACACCTGCAGATTTGACTAAAATTGTCGTGGCAAAAGGGCCGGGGTCCTATACCGGTGTAAGGATTGGTGTGACCATTGCCAAAACCTTGGCGTGGACGCTGAATATCCCGCTTGTCGGGATTTCCAGTTTAGAGATTTTAGCTGCTGGGCCAGGGCGATATTTTTCCGGATATATTTCCCCAATATTTGATGCGCGCCGGGGACAAGTCTATACAGGCTTGTATCATTACAAGGATGGCAGCCTGGTAGCCGTAGAGCAGGATCAATTGGTCATGTTGGCGGATTGGGTTGAGAAACTAACTTCATCCAAGGAACCAATTTTATTTGTCGGGAATGATTTGCCGATTCATCGCGCAAAGATTGAAGAGGTACTGAAGGCCAAAGCGATGTTTGCAACGGTCACGGAACAAAATCCCCGTCCGGCTGAACTGGCCCTATTAGGCAGGGATACGCCGGGCGAGGATATCCATACATTTGTTCCGAATTACATTCGCCTGGCTGAGGCGGAGGCAAAATGGCTGGAGGCCAAGGGGAAAACTTTAAATGGATAAGGGTAGAGAGAAATGGAAGATTCGTTTGTTTTTCGGTATATGCGGGAAGAGGATTTGGATCAAATAATGCAGGTAGAGCATGCCTCATTTACGGTCCCATGGAGTCGGGAAGCTTTTTACAATGAATTATATAACAATAAATTCGCAGTTTATCTTGTTCTTGAAACGGATAATCAGGTAATAGGGTATTGCGGGGTTTGGATTGTCATTGATGAGGCTCACGTGACAAATATTGCGGTTCTGCCTGAATACAGAGGCAAGAAGCTAGGAGAAGCGATGCTGCGCAAGCTGATGTCTATCGCGAGGGAGAGGGGAGCAAGGAGCATGACTCTTGAGGTCAGAGTGACAAATCATGTGGCCCAGTCTCTATACCGCAAACTTGGATTTCAAAATGGCGGGATTCGCAAAAACTATTACTCGGATAACCAGGAAGATGCATTAGTAATGTGGGTGAATTTATGAAAAAGGATCAATGGATTTTAGGAATTGAAACAAGCTGCGATGAAACAGCTGTTGCGATCATAAAAAATGGCCGTGAAATTGCGGCGAATGTGGTTGCCTCCCAGATTGAAAGTCATAAGCGCTTTGGCGGCGTAGTTCCGGAAATAGCTTCGCGCCACCATGTTGAGCAAATCACGATTGTCATGGAAGAGGCGTTAGATCAAGCTGGGATTACAATGGCTGAAGTGGATGCGATTTCGGTAACAGAAGGTCCCGGCTTGGTCGGTGCACTGTTAATCGGGGTAAATGCCGCCAAAGCGCTGGCTTTTGCCCATAACAAGCCGCTTGTCCCTGTACACCATATTGCGGGGCATATTTATGCGAACCGGCTAGTGACCGAATTACAGTTTCCTTTGTTGGCGCTGGTCGTTTCAGGCGGCCACACCGAACTGGTTTATATGAAAGAGCACGGCAGCTTTGAGGTAATTGGTGAAACCCGGGATGATGCGGCCGGTGAAGCATATGATAAGGTAGCGAGGACACTAAACATGCCGTATCCGGGAGGACCGCATATTGACCGCTTGGCTCACGAAGGCAGTCCGACGATTGATTTGCCACGGGCTTGGCTTGAGGAAGGCTCTTATGATTTCAGCTTCAGCGGCTTGAAATCAGCCGTGATCAATACAGTCCACAATGCCGAGCAACGCGGCGAAACGATTGCTCCGGAGAATTTGGCGGCGAGCTTCCAAGCCAGTGTCATTGACGTGCTGGTAACGAAGACGCTCAATGCCGTGGCTGAATACGGTGTAAAGCAAGTGTTGGTAGCCGGAGGGGTTGCTGCCAATAAAGGGCTCAGAAATGCCCTTGAGGCTGCTTTTACAGGCAGGGACGTCGAGCTGGTCATTCCGCCGTTAAAATTGTGCACGGATAACGCGGCGATGATTGCCGCTGCCGGGAGTGTCATGTTTGAAAAAGGCATCCGGGCCGATTTGGCTTTAAATGCAAATCCGGGCCTGGATATTGAAATTTATAATTAGACCCTTTCCTTAAGGAGAGGGTTTTTTAGTGGAAAAAACGAATCAAACGATTAATTAAAAAGTCCGGCGGGCTAAATAAACGTTTGTATAGTATAGCCTAATACTAACCAAACGTTTGATTAAAGGGACCCAAAGCCTTGATCAGCTGGGATTCATAAAAAAGTGCAAAACTAACTAAACGATTGATTAGTAAAGCATATTCTTAATCGGACGTTTGATTGAAAAGTTTTGTGGATACTTTTTTTAAAAAATCGTAAGAATGTGGATAAAACGCGTTTTGATGTTGATAGTGTGGATAAGTCCGGCTTTTTCTGTGGATAATGTAGAAAAGTGAAGAGAACTCCTGAAATAATGGTATTTTAATTGTGAATAACTTTGTGGAAAACGTAGGTATTTTGACCTGATTAAAAACAAGAATGTGTCGAAAATATGGCAATTGTAGATATCCTTTAAATTTTGTAGATATCCATCCATAATTTGCAGATAAAATACAAAATCACGACATCTAAACAAAAAACCGAGCCAAAAGGCTCGGCGTTATTTATTATTCGGCTAATTCCGCCCATTCTTCCAACAATTCATCGAGTTCGGCCTTCGCTTTTTCGTTCTTCAGATTGATTTCCAGTACCTTTTCGTGGTCCTGGAACACTTCCGGGTCACATAATTGTTGTTCGAAGCTTTCAATCTGCTCCTCAAGCTCGGTAATCCGCAGTTCAATCTCTTCCAATTTACGTTTTCGCTGGCGTTCAAGCTTTTTCGTCTCTTTATCCAGTTGATAACTGGATTTATCCACAGGTTCAAGTGCAGCCGTCTTCTTTTGGGCGTCGGCCAAGGCGAGCGCGGCTAATTCTTCCTGCTCGAGCTTTTTCTCAACATAATAGTCATAGTCCCCAAGATATTCGGTACTGCCCTGCGGACTCAACTCTAATACCCTGGTGGCAATCCTGTTAATAAAATACCTGTCATGGGAGACGAACAAAAGGGTCCCCGGATAATCAATCAATGCATTCTCTAAAATTTCCTTGCTATCAAGGTCAAGGTGGTTGGTCGGCTCGTCCAAGATTAAAACATTTGCCTTTTCCAGCATTAGTTTGGCGAGAGCCAGGCGCGCTTTTTCACCACCACTCAAGGAAGACACTGTTTTTAAAACATCATCGCCGGAAAATAGGAAATTCCCCAACACTGTCCGGATCTCCTTTTCCGGTTTAAGCGGATACTCGTCCCATAGCTCGTTCAGTACCCGTTTATTCGAGGTCAAATTTGCCTGTTCCTGATCGTAGTAGCCGATGGAGAGATTGGTTCCGTAAGCAATTGAACCTGCCAGGGACGGCAATCGTTTAATGATGGTCTTTAACAGCGTTGACTTGCCGATACCATTTGGGCCGACAAGCGCAATGCTGTCGCCTTTAAAGACACGGAAGGAGATCCCTTCAGACACCTTTTCGCCATCATAACCGACCGCCAGTGAATCAACGGTCAACACATCGTTGCCGCTTTGGCGCTCAATATCAAACGAGAAGCTAGCAGATTTTTCATCGCCGAGCGGCCTGTCGACGAGCTCCATTTTTTCGAGCTTCTTCCGCCGGCTTTGAGCCCGCTTTGTCGTCGTGGCCCTTGCTATATTCCTTTGAATAAAATCTTTAAGCGCCGCAATTTCTCCCTGCTGTTTTTCATATAGCTTCATGTCACGTTCATAATTGGCGGCTTTTAGCTCAAGATAAGAACTGTAGTTGCCGGGAAAACGTTGTATTTGCTTGCGCGATAGTTCATAAACCTCTGTAACTACCTTATCTAAAAAATAGCGATCGTGCGAGACAATTAATATGGCGCCGTCATAGCCCTGCAAGTATTGTTCTAGCCAGGATAATGTCTCAATATCGAGATGGTTGGTCGGCTCGTCCAAAATTAAAATATCCGGCTTTGTTAATAGGAGTTTGCCCAGTGCCAAACGCGTTTTTTGTCCGCCGCTTAAGCTGGAAATCATCGCATTATGATCCTGGAAACTCAAACCATGCAGTACGGAGCGAATATCAGCTTCATATTGATAGCCACCCTGTTCTTTAAATTTCACTTGCAATTCGTCATATTCTTTTAATACCCGGTCGTACTTTACCGAATCTTCAAAGATAGTGGAGTCAGCCATTTGCGCTTCAAGCCTGCGCAGTGATTTTTCCATATCTTGAAGGCCCGTAAAGACGGTCAGCATTTCCCCCCAAATGGACAAATTGGATTCAAGGCCGGTATTCTGTGCTAAGTAACCGATTGTGACATCCTTTGGTTTGATGATTTCGCCGCCGTCATGCGTAAGTTCGCCCGCAATTATTTTCAAGAGTGTAGATTTACCCGCACCGTTCCGTCCGACAAGGGCAACACGGTCCCGGGTTTGTAATTCTAGCTTTATATTGGATAAAATAAGGTCAGCACCATAATATTTTTCAAGTTGGTTAACCTGCAATAAAATCATTTTTTGTCACCTCTATTACCTATGAATAGTGTACCGTATTCCTTGATGGTCGGCAATAAAGCGCGTTTAGCTTATTTTTTGCATATAAAAGTTCAAAGTTTCACAGACATTGGTGAAAAAATATTGTATCATTTGATGGGGGGCATGTAATGATGGCTGATTTTACGCATTTTAATGAAGAAGGCAGAGCTAAGATGGTCGACGTCAGCGACAAGCCGGAAACGGCACGCACGGCGATCGCCCGTTCCAGCATAACAGTGAGCAACGAAATTTATCAAAAAATAACGAATCATGAAATGAAAAAAGGCGATGTATTGGCGGTGGCCCAAGTGGCGGCGGTAATGGCGGCCAAAAAAACTTGGGACATTATACCGATGTGCCATCCGATACCGTTGACAGGGGTAAATGTCCGCTTCTCTTGGGAAGAGGTTCAGCAGCAGTATATATTACATATAGAAGCATCGGTTAAAACAAAGGGCAGCACAGGTGTTGAAATGGAAGCGCTGACAGCTGCCTCGGTTTGCGCCTTAACCGTGTACGATATGTGCAAGGCCGTGGATAAGGGAATGGTAATTGGCCCAACTTATTTAATTGAAAAAACAGGCGGCAAAAACGGCGACTTTAAACGAGAAATTTAGCGGGGTGTAGAAGTATGGCAAATGAAACAACGAAAATACCGCAGGCCACGGCAAAAAGACTGCCTTTATATTACCGATTTTTGAAAAATCTCCACTCTTCTGGGAAGCAGCGGGTTTCCTCAGCGGAATTAAGTGAAGCAGTAAAGGTTGATTCGGCGACAATCCGCCGTGATTTTTCCTATTTTGGGGCCCTCGGAAAAAAAGGCTACGGGTATAATGTCAACTACTTGTTAAGCTTTTTCAGCAAGACGCTGGATCAGGATGAATTGACAAAGGTGGCGCTAATCGGGGTCGGTAATCTGGGGACTGCCTTTTTGCATTATAATTTTATGAAAAATAATAATACGAAAATTGAATGCGCGTTTGATGTCGATCCGGGGAAAATTGGCACTTCCATCGGCGATGTCCCGATATATGCGTTGGATGATTTGGAGGAGCGTTTGCTGGCGGATAATATACCGGTGGTCATCCTTACGGTTCCCGCTCCCGTTGCCCAAATGATTACGGACCAAATTGTCAAAGCCAATGTAAAAGGGATATTAAATTTCACGCCGGCAAGGTTAAATGTACCGCCCGGCATTCGTGTCCATCATATTGACTTGGCGGTTGAACTGCAATCGCTGGTCTATTTCTTAAAGCATTATCCAAATGATGATGAGATAGAAGAATAATCGGTTTAGGGGCGTTTCACAAATTAAGTGAAACGCCCTTTTTGTTATTATAACTATACAAAAAGGAGAGTGGGAGATAAAATAGTTAACAAATCCAATATGAAAGGTTGGAATTAAGTTGACATTGGAGAATTTTGTGCGTTCTATCCCGCGGCCGCTTGTTAAGGCGAACCAATGGACGATTGTATTAAGTGTGATTCTAACATGGGTAACAAATCAAGAATGGATATTATTAGTGCCATTGTTGGCTGGCCTTTCCGGTCTTGTTTTTGGATTTAACCCGGTCATGCAAATAGCAAAATTATTTTTTAAAAAAGACCCTAAAGCCTATATTCCTGAAGACTGGGAGCAGCAGCAGTTTAATCAAAAAGTTGCCGTTACCTGTCTTGCGATCGGCTTTACCGGCTTTTTATTCGACTGGAATGGAATCGGCTATGTGTTTACGATTATGGTAGCGGCAGCAGCATTTATAGCGATTCTTGGTTTTTGCATCGGCTGTTTTATTCACTACCAATGGAAACAATATCGCTTTCGAAGGGCAAATAGATAAGTGTAATAGGTCTGACACGATCAGGCCTTTTTACATTTTTAGGATATATTTGACGCTTACAATATTTACCTTTAAAATATTACTGAAAATTAAGAATCTTTGGAAGGTGTGACAATAATGAACATAGCTTCTCAGGATACTGAACTCAGAGGGAAAAATACGTACAGCTTTGATGAGTTTCTCCAAAAGCGGGACAGTCTCGACTGGTATCGCGATGAGCCGTTCTTGCAAAAAGCTGCACAACATTTTATCGGAGACCAGTTTGGGGAAATTAGCAAAAAGATGCAAGATTTCTCTCCTGTGGTATCGTCCAAATGGAATAGGCTGGCGGAGCGGATTGCCCGGCCTGAGGTCCGGCCTTATATGCTCCATTATGATGCCTTCAATCATCGGATGGACAGGATCGTCCGGCCCCAGGAGGTTCACCAGCTTGAATCGGAGATTTTTGGAGAAGGTCTATTCTCCAGCAAAATGCCCGCTTGGGAGAGCTTTGTGAAAAGAATGCTGATCCATCAATTGGGTGAAGCCGGAGTTACCTGCCCCTTGACCTGTACACATGGCTTGGTGGCGCTATTGGACCAGTTTCCAGACGAAGCCTATCCGGAGCTTTATGATGTTTTAATGCATACAAAGGAGGGCGTGAACGGTGAGTTTGCGATTGGCGCCCAGTTTATGAGTGAGATTCAGGGCGGTTCGGATTTGCCGGCCAATGTTTTGGAAGCCATTCCAGATGGCAAGTATTATCGATTATACGGAAACAAATTCTTCTGCTCGGCGGCACATGCCGATTATTCGGTTGTTACGGCAAAAATTTCGGGAACTGACAAAGTATCTACGTTTGTGGTCCCAGCTTGGCTGCCTGGCGATAAGGAGAAAGAAAAACGAAACGGATATGAAATTAACCGGATTAAATGGAAGATGGGGACTTCTGAGCTGCCTACCGCAGAAATTCAATATAAAGGGGCGATTGCCTATCCAATTGGTCCTAAGGATAGGGGAATCGCTGTTGCAGTTGGAATCGTGTTGACGTTATCGCGGCTGGAAATCGGCATTGCCTGTGCCGGATTTATGCTCCGTGCTTCCCGTGAGGCCAATCTGTACGCCGACTTCCGGTCGGTGTTTGGAAAAAAGGTGAAGGATTACCCGCTTTCGGCCAGCAAGTTGAAGAAGATTGAACATGCGGCACGGCGGACAACGGCTGGCGCTTTTAAGATTTATGATATGTTTCTGCAATTGGAGAAGCCGCTTAATCCGGGAATAAAGGCGGATCAGCCGCTCGAAATCAGGAAAAAGCTGTTTATGTTGCGTGAGCTTGTCCTGCTGCAAAAAATTTGCGCCACTAATGAAGGGGCTGAGGTATTACGTGATGCCATTTCCGTATTTGCCGGTCACGGGGTGATGGAGGAATTTTCTTCATTGCCGCGGATTTTCCGCGATGTCGTTGTGAACGAGCAATGGGAAGGCCCGCGTAATCTGCTGCTCACACAAATCTACCGCGATTTGGGCCGGGTGGCCGAGTGGTACCCGCCTGGGGAATTTGTGGCGGATGTGCTTGAGGGGGCAGAGACCGCTACTGTGCAGCGATTCACTGCGCTGTTGGAGGACCTCCTGCAGAGACCTGTGTTGGGAGAGGTCAGCGATGCTTCACTTGAAGCCGCAGCCGAATGGGATACGTTTTGTGATGAAATTTTAAAGGCTTATCAGGAAGTGGCGCTAAAAGAAATTGGGTAAGGTTTTATTGACGACAGAATGGGTGGAAACTCTGAGGAAAGTGTCGTCAACAAGGCCTCTTGGCGACAGATTTGGCGGAAATCCAGAGGAAAGTGTCGTCAATAAGGTCTCTTGGCAACAGTTTTGGTGGAAATACAAACGGAAGTGTCGCCAATCGCCTCAAAAATAAAAAGGAAAATCCCTATCTCCATATGAATAGGGATTTTCCTTTTATTTTTTCAACTGATCTTTATATTTAAAATGAAACACAAGCATTTTTAGCCCCGAGCCGAAGTCAAACGTGGCCAAGATGACGAGCAGGTAACTGAAGAAGCCCCAGCCATTATTTTGAACATCGTCAATGGCAAACCAGGTGAACAGGGCGCCTAATAAAAAATAAATCAAACCGGAAATCAAGGGTGAACGTTTCATAAGAAGAATCCTCCGATAAAGTTTTGAATCGCTTCAGCCTCACGCATCAGCCGCTCGATATCATCCTTGTAAACGGACTGGACCAAAACGACCATCGTATTCATAGCCACATGGGCAAAAATCGGGACGATAATACGCTTAGTTTTTACATAAAGGAACGCAAACGTAAAGCCCATTCCCGAATAGATGAGAATATGTGCAGGATCCATATGCACGAGCGCGAAGATGAATGAACTGATCAATGCTGAAATAAAGAAATTAAACCGTTTGTATAGCGCGCCAAAAATGATTTTTCGAAATACGATTTCTTCCAAAATCGGTCCGACAATACTGGTAACCAGAATCGCCAGTGGGAACGTTTCGATAATGGAAAGAATCTGCTCCGTATTCTCAGAGCCCATTTTAATGCCGAGCATACTCTCAATGATGGCTGCGAGATATTGGGCGAACAACGCCATAAAGAATCCGAGGATGCTCCACTTGATCAAAAAGCCGGCGGAGTTTCCCCGTTCGTTTAATCCGGCGGCACCCATTTCCTTTCTTAAAATAAACAGAATAATGATGAGTGCAACCGTAAAGCTAAAAATCAGCCAAATTGGTACAGCCAATCCCACGTCTTTTCCTAGGAATCCAAACACAAACATCAACACCGGAATTCCAGCAATGCCGGAAAGCTGCATGGCGATGTAGACAATTAAGATAATCCAAAATTCTCTTTTCAAATAGTTTGTCTCCTTTATGTTCTTTTTAAAAAGGACAGAGATTTCATATCCTTCATTGTACCGTTAAAATCCTACAAGTTTCAATTTTGAGGGACTTTGGACAAAAATGATGAATAGAAAACAAAAACTATCACATACTTTATAAGGTGGAAAAAAGCGGTAACTTTTTTTAATAATTTTTATGCATGATACTTGCAAAAGATTTTTAGATTCATTATTATAATAATTGTGTTAGCACTCATCGAGAGTGAGTGCTAATAATAAACATAACCACATATATTTGAGGAGGTTGTTTATAGTGTTAAGACCATTAGGTGATCGCATCATCATCGAACTAGTTGAATCAGAAGAGAAAACTGCAAGCGGTATCGTGTTGCCGGATACAGCAAAGGAAAAGCCTCAGGAAGGAAAAGTTGTAGCCGTAGGTACTGGCCGCGTGCTTGACAATGGTGAGCGCGTAGCTGTAGAAGTTTCTGTAGGCGATCGCATTATCTTCTCAAAATACTCTGGTACTGAAGTGAAATACCAAGGTACTGAATACTTAATTTTACGTGAAAACGACATCCTTGCTATCGTTGGCGAATAACTAGAAAAAAGAATAGCGTCTGTCTGGGACGTTGAAAACTGAATGTTGTCTAAGTTCATAGAATAAAAGTTCTAATTTTACGAGGAGGTTTTTTAACAATGGCTAAAGAGATTAAATTTAGTGAAGACGCTCGCCGCGCGATGCTTCGCGGTGTTGATACCCTTGCTGATGCAGTTAAAGTTACTCTTGGACCTAAAGGACGCAACGTGGTTCTTGAGAAGAAATTTGGTTCACCGCTTATCACGAATGACGGTGTAACGATCGCAAAAGAAATCGAGCTTGAAGATGCATTCGAAAACATGGGTGCAAAGCTTGTTGCTGAAGTAGCAAGCAAAACAAACGATGTAGCCGGTGACGGTACCACAACTGCAACGGTTCTTGCTCAAGCGATGATTCGCGAAGGCTTAAAGAACGTAACTGCAGGCGCTAACCCAATGGTGATCCGCAAAGGAATCGAAAAAGCGGTTACTGCTGCTGTAGCAGAACTGAAGGCTATTTCTAAACCAATCGAAGGCAAAGAATCAATTGCTCAAGTTGCTGCGATTTCTTCCGATGACAAAGAAGTTGGCCAATTAATCGCTGAAGCAATGGAGCGCGTTGGTAATGACGGCGTTATCACAATTGAAGAGTCAAAAGGCTTCACTACTGAGCTAGACGTAGTGGAAGGTATGCAATTTGACCGCGGTTACGCATCTCCATACATGGTAACCAACACTGACAAAATGGAAGCTGTTTTAGAAAATCCATTTGTGTTAATCACTGATAAGAAAATCTCAAGCATCCAGGAAATCCTTCCGGTTCTTGAGCAAGTTGTTCAACAAGGAAAGCCATTATTGCTGATTGCTGAAGATGTAGAAGGTGAAGCGCTTGCTACTTTAGTAGTGAACAAGCTTCGCGGTACATTCAACGCAGTAGCTGTTAAAGCTCCTGGCTTCGGTGACCGCCGTAAGGCTATGCTAGAAGATATCGCTGCATTAACTGGCGGTGAAGTGATCACTGAAGAGCTTGGCCGTGACCTTAAATCGGCAACAATCGCTTCTTTAGGCCGCGCTGCCAAGATCGTTGTAACAAAAGAAAATACAACAATCGTTGAAGGTGCTGGCGCAACTGAAGATATCCAAGCTCGCGTAAACCAAATCCGCGTTCAATTAGAAGAAACTACTTCTGAATTTGATCGTGAAAAATTACAAGAGCGCTTGGCTAAATTAGCTGGCGGCGTAGCAGTCATCAAAGTAGGTGCTGCAACTGAAACGGAATTAAAAGAGCGCAAACTTCGTATTGAAGACGCATTGAACGCTACTCGTGCGGCTGTTGAGGAAGGAATCGTATCCGGTGGTGGTGTTGCCCTTCTTAACGTATACAGCAAAGTTGCTGAGGTTCAAGCTGAAGGCGACGAGCAAACAGGTGTCAACATCGTGCTTCGCGCGATGGAAGAGCCAGTTCGTACAATCGCTACAAACGCTGGCCTTGAAGGCTCTGTGATCGTTGAGCGCTTAAAGCATGAAGAAGTTGGCGTTGGCTTCAACGCTGCTACTGGCCAATGGGTAAACATGGTTGATGCTGGTATCGTTGACCCAACTAAAGTTACTCGTTCTGCTCTTCAAAACGCAGCTTCTGTTGCGGCTATGTTCTTAACAACTGAAGCAGTTGTTGCTGACAAGCCAGAACCAGCTGCACCTGCAATGCCTGACATGGGCGGCATGGGTGGAATGGGCGGCATGATGTAATAAGCCGCTTCAACCCTTGATATAACTGGGTTTGTAAGTAAGATGAGAGTGGTTTGCTAACATTTTGCTAACATTGAGGATATTAACGGAGGCTTCTCATGAGTTCAGCGAACTTTTGAGAGGCTTCTTTTTTCATTTCTTGGGTTACATGGAGATACACATTTTTTGTGATTTGGTCATCGGTATGACCAAGACGGTCCATAATTTGTTCAAGTGAAACACGGGCTTCCGCAAGAAGCGACGTATGAGTGTGTCTTAGACTATGCGGTGTTAAATCCTCATTTAAACCTGCGATAGCAAGAAGCCTTTTCATTCGATCTCGTACGTTTTTAATCACAATAGGATAACCAAATTGCCGTTCCATTTTGGCAAAGATAAAGTCTTTGTTATGGTAAGCATCCCCTAACCGCTTGATGACTTCATCTTGAACCTTTTTATGTTCCTTCAAAACGTTAATCACCTCTTCATCCGCAATAATTTTTCTTCGTGATTTTCTCGTCTTCGGTGTGACTAGTTGATATTCCAAGGCATTATTATTTGGATTGTAATACGTTTTGGTAATGCTGATGGTATGGTTTTTAAAATCTATATCCTTCCACTTGAGAGCAACTAATTCCCCCACCCTAATTCCCGTATAGGCTAAAATCAAAAAAACTAAGTAATCATGTTCAAGGCCATTGGCTTTGGCTGTTTCTAAAAATAAGGCAAGCTCTTCTTTTTCAAGATACTTAGGAACTTCCTCTTCTTCCAGCTGTTCAATCGTTTTCTTATCCTTTTTCACATAAGCGAATTCAGTCAGGTCCTTCTTAATTAGCTCTAGTTCTAGTGCCTTTCGGAAAATCATTCTTCCCGTTCGGTTGATTCCCTCCCTAGTACTATCAGAGTAACCTTGGTCCTGTAGATCGTTTAGAGCATCTTGGTACATCTTTCTTGTAATGTCTTTTAATTTTAATTTTGCAAAGTAGGGCAATAATTTTCCAATTTCATGGAGACGTACACGAATTGTTCCAGGCTTTACATCTTTAGAATCACTATAGATGGGAAGCCACTCTATTGCAAAATCGCTGAAGGTTTTATCTGTTTCCTCTAAGTATATTCCTTGGTTTACTTCATGAATTAGACTTGCTGCATACTCTTCGGCCTCCTGTTTAGTACTAAAACCACTTTTAACCTTCTGTTTTCTTTTACCAGTGATTGGATCTAGTCCGATATCAATGGTGAAAGCCCATTTCGAACCACATATGCATTTTTTCCTCTTTTTGCAGGTACAGCCCCGTCTGTAAAAATGACCTTTCATTTTATTTGTAAACCTCACTTTCTTGATGGATTTGTTACTAAATTTCCATTATATCCAATATAAAAAAGAATAATTCCATTCAAAGTCTACTAAACAAAAAGGTGAAAAATATTAGTAATGAGGTATATACCTAAAAGGCTATTTTTTGCAATTAATTTCCAAAACCAGGAGGGGAATGATAACAATTTGTAGAACTTAATCTTAATAATTAATACAATAAGTTGGAGTGAATAGCTGGTGAACGATGTTCAATATGCATTTGTAGATGAATATGGAAACTATGGCTTTGATTTTGATAAAAATGACGTTTCTACCCATTTTATAATTGTTGCTATTCTTGTTAAAGGTTCTAATAAAGAGATTTTAGAGGAAAAAGTAGAATGTATTAGGCAGAAGTTTTTTCAGGCTGGTGAAATGAAGTCCAGTAAAATTAGAAACAACCATAAGAGAAGAAGTTTGATTCTAAATGAAATAAAAGGTCTGCCTTTCAATATTTTTGCTTATATTATAGATAAAAGGAAAATAAGAGAGAACGCAGGAATTCGTTATAAAAAGTCTTTTTTTAAATTTTTAAATAGACTATTATATGATGATTTATATAGGACTTTTGACCAACTGGAGCTTATAGCAGATGAGTATGGAAATAAAGAGTTCATGAAAGAGTTTAAAGGGTATGTGATACGGAAGAGTATCCCCGATTTATTTAACTTCTCTAGTTTTGGATTTAATAATAGTAAGTCTAATATTCTTATTCAATTAGCTGATCTACTGGCGGGGACAATCGCTAAGGGATATGATATAAACCAACTTACAGGTGTATATCAGACGTTTTATAAGATCTTAGAAAAACACATTATTAGGTTAGAATATTGGCCAAAGGATTATAGAAATTTTTTGGTTGATCCAACAAAAAATGAAAATAAAACGCCATATGATGATGTGATTTTAAAACAGGCTGTCAACTTGGCTTATCAATATATAGATAAGACTGGCAATATTGAGGATATTGATGAAAAGGACAGAATTGATTATTTGAAGTTTTTGTTATTTAAAACGTACCAAAACCCAAATGAATATATATCTACACATGAAATACTTGATAACCTCAATGCAATTAGAAATCAAAAGATCAACATCCATTACTTTAGATCTAATATTGTATCTAAGTTACGAGATAATGGGTTATTAATTGCCAGTAGTAATAAGGGATATAAGTTACCAACATGTATAGAAGATTTGTATGACTTTGTTAATCTGACTAGTTTAAATATACATCCAATGATTCAAAGAATTACTAAATGTAGAGACCAAATTTTATTAGCTTCTAATAATGAGATAGATATACTTGATAAAGCAGAATATGAAGATATAAAAAAAATTGTAGAGCTATCAAAGGGATTAGGTTAACATCAATCAAATGGTTAGCTCTAATTATGGAGGAAGTTTAAACTCTATATGTTAGGTGAAGCGGAATGGAACATTATGCTTTCAAAAGATAACTAAATTACATTTTTAATAATTTATAACAAGCGAAGATCCTATTACTTCCGTTATTAAATGAGACAAAGATCCCTTATTTATATTGGAGGGTATTAAGGATTCCAGGCTTAGAACAAAATCTAATTAAAATCAGAAACACTGTTGCATTAATCGCTGCAAACTTTCTAGAAGGGCATTCTATCGAAGAAATTGTAAATAAATTACAGGTTTCTCAAAGAAGTAACAGAACTCCAAAAGATTATAATAATAGTTGATGAAAATTCACAGAAGTAATAAGAAGGGTTGATAAGAATGAGCAATAGAAAGAAACTTAGTGAAGCTGTTTTTAAGTTTAAAGCAACAGAACCAATTATAGTTGAAAATCTAGATGAAATACAAAAAATAGGCTATAAACAAGGTTTCGAACATGTGGTAAGAAATATCCTAAAGAACAAACCAGAGTGGAAAGCTAGTGAAATTGCCGAAATGCTAGAAGTTAGCGTTGAAATAATTGAAAGTATAAAAGAAGGAATAGAAGAAAAGTAATTTTAAAGGGATATTAGTATTGGACGAACTCATCCTAGAAGAGTTGAAAATAACATTAGGACAATTGAAAGAATAAAAAGATGATGTAGAGCGGAAGCGAGAAAGTACTGATTAGCAGAGGTTTGCATGGATAGGCAAATGGATGAAAGGATGGGTAAAGGTGAGTAGTGATATAAAACTCAAAGGTAAAGGGCAAGCCGTGAATTATGATCTATATAGTAAGTATTCACCCATATCGCTGGAAATCATAGATGAGCCGGCGGAACCGTCCCTGTGGTCCTTGTCCTCAATCTGGGCAGAAGAAAAATCTGGGTGTTCTTTTAACCAACTCAAGATCTGATCCCGATAGGGATCCAGTTTCTTTTTTCTGTTACTCAGTGAGTTAGCCGAGTTAGATGCCTCATCAAAGGTCATCTCTAGATACTTATAAACTGTATTCCTAGAAATCTCTAATTTCTTGGCGATTCTTTCCACCTTTCATTTCCTCCAGCCAAACTATGTTAAAAAGTAAATAATAGCTCACTGAAGTGATATATGGTGAAAAAGTGTTCAATTCAATTTAGCAGAAACTGTTGATTTAGTTTAGCAGTTACAGGAGGATGGAAAATTTTTTTCCGTTGCCTGTCATGCCCCGTGGTTATGGTGATTACCACCTTACATGCTTTAGATGATTAAGATAAAAAACAATAAGAACTATCTTCAATAATCGGGACATAGATTGTGGAGAAAGGTTGTTTGGAATTAACTGGAGTGAACCGTATCATAGATAGGGGCAGTTTTTTTGAATAAATTGTAAGAGTTCCTATCAAAAAATGGTGGATGAAGGACATTTTGTTGTATTTGTTGAGGGCCAGTCACAAGCAGACTAGCCCTTTCTTTGATATTCAGCAAATCCCAAAAATATCTAGGGAATCACTGTGACTTTTAAGGCAATACAGTGAACGCTCATAGGAATAGATAGGCTAGTGGTGTTGTAATAATTAAGCTTAGAATTGTACGCTGTACCCAAATAACAAGAAGCTTCGGAATACTAATTGGAATCTCTGTGGCCAAAATACAAGGAATACTCGCTGAGAAGAATATGATTGTTGATATACAAACGACAGCAATAACAAATTTTGTAACAAGCGCTGCCTCAACTACTAGTAATGCTGGAAGGAACATTTCAGTAACTCCAATTGCAGCCGCTTTAGCTGTTAGGAACGCATCTGGCAACTGTAATAATGAAGTAAATGGATAGAAAATATAACCGATAAAATCAAAAATAGGTGTATATTCTGCTAGTAGAATACCAATTAAGCCAACCGATAAAATAGAGGGTAAAATAGTCATTGTCATAATCATACCATCACGTAAATTCACCCAGATATTTTTTACGAAGTGTGGTGCATTATTAGAAACTTCCATTGCTTGTTGCCAAGCATTCTGTAAATAGTTGCTCGTGATTACCTCTTCCGTTGCTCCTTCCATTCCATTATAGTATTCATCAGGCAGTTTACTAATTGGCCATATCCTTACTGTAATAGCCGTTACGAAAAACGTTACAAATGCCGTCACCCAAAAATACAAATTCCACATACTCATTAGATCTAACGTTTTAGCAACGATAATCATAAAGGAAACGGTTACAGTGGAAAATCCAGTTGCGATAACCACCGCCTGTTTGATTGTGTACTTACCTTCTTTAAATTCCCGATTCGTAATTAATAAACCAACAGCGAAACTTGCAACAAATGATGCCATAGCACTTACGGCCGAACGGCCTGGAGTCTTCCAGATTGGCTTCATAATCCGTTTGCAAAATACACCAACAAACTCAAAAAGACCATAGCCTAGCAGTAAAGATAAAAAGACCCCGCCTAGTGGAACCATTATACCTACGGGTACTACTAGTAAATCAAATAGAAACGGTCCAACATGTTCATTCATTAACCAATCCGGGCCTTGTTTTAAATAGATCATTACCCCGACTGCTAGCCCCATAATCTTTAACAATGTGAAAACGATATTAAAAGCACTTTGATTCCACGTTTTTGTTATAAATGGATACAGCGCTCCCCCTAAAATAACAAGTAAAGCATAAATCGGTGTTAGGGATGGAAAGGTTGTATTCATCCAAGTAACGATATGATCAAGAGGGATAGATGAAGTTCCATTAACTGTAATGGGAGCGAAAAAAACAAAGATACCAATTAAACTAAAACCGACGAATTTTAAAATACCGGAAATATTGGTCACTGTTTGTTCCTGAGGCTTAGGGCCTTCTTCTAGATTTGTTGTTTGAGGATTTTGCATATGGAACCTCCTTTATTTATAAAACACTCTTTGGAATATTTGAAAAATTACTTCCAATAAAAGAAATCTAACCAGCAGATCTAGAGGTAAAAGACCAAAAGGTATGTCCGATTTAATAAGCGAACATAGCCTCAAGTGTCTTTTGTTTTTAGATTTAATCGTCCGCTATATGTCATTAAACATTTTTTCCTTCAAGGCCAGCCAACTCTTCTTTTGTAGCAGCTGGTGCTTTCATTTCAAATATTTCGTTGACAACAGTATAATCATAATACCCAAGGCGGGCAATTGGTTTAATTTTCAAGATATCTAGTTTCCCACTTGGTAGAATGATGTCATCATTGATATGCACATGAGCTACTCGTCCGATTACAATATCCACTGTGGAAACTTCATTACCAGTTGGAATTCTAATTGTCTGAACATACTCACATTCAAATTGAACCGGTGACTCGGCAACACGGAACCCAGGAGCCTCAATGCAGCTTTTCTTCGAAACACCCGCAGCCACAAATTCATCAACATCTGCCGGACAGGCCTTTGAGGAAATATTAACTGCTTCGCGTAAATCCCAAGTAGCCATATTCCAAACAAACCAACCTGTTTCCTCCGCGTTTCGAACCGTATCCTTTCGCCCGCCTAATACTGATTGATTTGCCGCAAACATCACCATTGGTGGATCCCAGGTAAGATTTTGATATTGGCTGTATGGCGCAAGGTTATCTATTCCATCTTTAGATTGGGTTGAAAGCCATCCGATAGGGCGAGGTATAGCACTACTTTTAAAAGGATCATATGGTAAGCCGTGATGCTGACCTTTCTTTGGTGAATAACGCATGATAAATTCCTCCTTGATGTTTAATATTTATATTTGCCAAATTGAGTGTGGAAACTTGTTATTGCAACTGACCTACTACTGGCTCACCTCCTCTTATTAATTATGAACACATATGAAAGCGCCTTCTTCATTCGTTAGATTAATCCTATCTTTTTGTAGTGTCTGTTTCTATGGATAATATTTAGAATTTTGTGAGGATATAAAATAGTTTGACAGGGAAAATAAAATTCATCCACATTATATGGATGAATTTTAGATAGTTGGATAATTATTAGATACCCATTGCCTTGGAGAGTATCCTGTAATGTTTTTAAAGATCCTGCTAAAATAGCTCGGGTCTGTGTAACCAACTCGTTCAGCTGTTTCTGAAATCGTAATCGTAGATTCTTTTAGAAGCAATTGTGCTTCTTTAATTCGTTTCATTTGTAAATATTCCGTAAATGTACACCCCAGCTGTTTTTTAAACATCGAACTAAAATACTGACTATTTCGATTTACATGAACTGAGATTTCCTCAAGAGTAATCGGGGTGGCGTAATGTTCATTTATATACTGAATAGCTTTTTTTATAAGAATAGAATTATAAGTAGATTCTTCTTTTTCGACCTCATCGCATAATCGGTAACAAAATAACAGCATGGTGTGGACAATATCAAATAACACTTCGCCGGATAAAATATCATTAAATAATTGTTTATAAAGAGGTTCTTCTTTAAGTAAATATATTTTTTCCAGCATGAAGCGACGTATATGAGACAATATATTCGTTAATCGAATGCGGACGTTTTCCGAATCAGGGAAACTTTTTTCCGTTATCGGCAAATTATTTACCTGATCATTAAGCCACTTCTTCAGCATCTCACGATTAATGTTTCGTAAATGCTTCATAAATTCATCGCTTTCCTCAGGCGAAAGAAATGGATCGATATCGGTTAAGACCAAGTTTTCAATGGGAGGAAATACGTGGTTCCCTCCAAAGTAAAAGCGGCGTAACAGGGCACGTTTTGCTTCCCAGTACGATTGATGCACCATATTCGGATTGTTGTACCATTTTCCAATACTTGCAGAAAATGATAAATCATTTTCATTTTTCATCTTTTGGCAAAAGTATACTAATGTCCGTCTCAACGAATGAATGGGTTCTTGATTGGAAGGCAAAAATTCTACACTAAACAATAGGACAAGATGATCTTCAACGATTAGTACAAAGGGGTGGTAGGTTTGAAACTCCTTGTTTATAAAATGGACTAGCTTAGTTAGGTCGACTTGTCCTTTATTCGATTTATCAAGACTAAGTGCGACAACAAGTGTCGGTATCTGTTGATACCCCCATGTTTGAACTTGATCTAAAATAAGTGAAGTATTGAAAACCCTCCCAAATAAGAGGTCATATGCCCACCCGTGATGGATAAAAGTTTCCCTGTTTTCGCTTGGTTTTTTTTGTGAATGGATCACTGCTTTTTTTACCGTACGTAACCACTCACTTGTTTCATAAGGTTTTATGAACAAAGCCTCTGCTTTCATCTTTAATGATTGATCAGCTGCTTCAAAGGTTTTATGATTTGTATGAACAATTGTCTTTATCTCCAGTTCCCGCAGTAAATAAGTTAACTTTTTTCGAGTATGGGAAAACATCTCAAGTTCAACAATTACAACATCTGGTTTCCAATCGATAAGGAGGTCAAAACACTCTTCTTCATTATCCGTTTCTTTTAACTGGGTAATTAAAACCTGGTTTGATAATAATAACCACCGTATTCCCTTTCGTTCGAGTTCATCTCTTTCTGCTATAAGTATTTTCATCCATTACCTCCCACTATAATTATTGGCGGCCCCTTCTTCGCTTTTCTTAATTGTATCAAAGCGCTATTATTATTGAACTACCCACCACTTAATTTTTTAACGAAAATTTGAAGTGGGGGACTCCTCGAGAATCGGAGAATTGGGGGTCAGACCCCCATTCAGCTAAAGTTTAACGCATTAAAGTATTAAGGCTATGGGGGTCAGGCCCCTGCTCTATTGGGGGTTTTATCTAAACGTTTAATTGGTTGAGGCAGTAGTAAATGCTGTAGGAATTTGGCTGATGGTAGAAGTTGTACTGGACGTGCCAGGAATGTGGTGATAGGATCAGTCAATTTTTATCAAAATTCTCGTGGGAATTTAGGCAGAAACGTTGAGTTGACAACATTTCAGGCAGATTCACTTAAACGTTTGTATGACTGACAAGGATTTTCGAGATTGGGGAAATAATGAACCACTAGTGGCATAGCTCTGAACATGCTTAAACAACCGTCAAATTAGTTTGGGAACCGGCAACATTTTGTAGAATCATATCGGATGCAGTGTGTGGTTTTTCTAATTAGATTTTCCGCATGTAATTAACATATTCTTTTTCGTTTTTTGGGGGGCCCGTACTGGGGGGATTTTTGAAGTGTGTTGGAGAACCCTTCAAAGGACCTATTTTTATATTCATCTTATTGAGAAGCTGCATTAATGAGGAGAAGATGGGATTGAAAGATAAAATTAAAAACAAGATTTTTCATTTCTTTTTTACGTATGAAATGACAGAGGAAGAAATTAAAAGAGAACGGAAAAATGATTATGTGATGAGCAAGGTGTTTGGGTTCTTATTCTTAATCGGTTCAATGATGATTAACTATCTATTTTTTACAGGGGAATTCAGCATTTTTAGACTGCTTGATTTGTTATTAATGGTAAGTAGCATTGCTGCCGGTTTATTATCTTTATTATTCGATTGGCAAAATAAGTTTTAATATAGCAATAGAGTCAGAGGGGGAATCACCCTCTGACTCTATTGCTTATATTCGGAATTAAATGATTTCAGTATTTGGATTAGATAGGCGTTCTCTCACCGTAGTGGCTTTTCCTACTAAGGCTTTATTGGCGGACTCCAGGAATCCTATATCTAAAAACCAATCGACATTCACTGATGGGAGGTTCCACTGGATCACGGCTTCCTCTCCTTCTTCGTTAAACGGTGGAAGGGTCTCCCACCATTCACGATCGTCCTCACTCAATCCATCCGGCAGGGTCAGCATAAAAAAGTCCACTTTAAAAATCCGCATGAGATAGGAAGTTAAGTGGTCCATTATTTTGTGTACTTCTTCCTTTGTATGAAAGGGCCGTTGTAACCATAGGTAGTTGATATCCGCAATTCGACCATCCACAAGAATCAGTGTTTCCCCTGCTGCATTTTTTTTATATAAATAGCCCTCTTCTTCCTTCGGTCTTTTGGCAATTCCCTGATATTGAGGATCAAACGTATTGACGGCCACGAAGGATGGACTATTTCCCCTTTGGTACGTTCTTACTTTCGCGTGCTGATTGTACCAATCATCGTCTAGGAGGTCGACACAAACGGAACCGATTTTGGGATAGGGATCGTCAACGTTTTCCACTGCATCGAAATCTAAGTAATCGAGCCCATCTATCGAGCGATGGATATCAAAGTAAATGCTCACCGCTCTACAAGTCTCTTCCATATCACTATCCAAGTAGCCAATTTCATCTTCGACTTTGGTGAGCTTAATCTTGTAGATGGGTTCAAACTGATACGTTTCTTCAAACATAGCCTATCACCGTTCCTTTGTTGTTTAACTATTTTCCAAAACCTCTAGAATTGTAGTTCTATTATAATACATCGGATCTTTATATTCGGGCATAAAAAGATTCTATTTTTTGAAAATAGGCTGTGAATAGTAGGGGAGAAGAAGTAGATTAAGTATATAATTACATTAAGATACTAGTTGATCGAGGAGATAGAATTTATATGAAGCATTCATCGAGGAACCGTTTGTCCGGAAAAGACTTCCATGATTTTTCTGATTTTTATGCGATACCCAAATGCGCCCGTAATATGAGATGGACTGTCTTGCATAGTTTGGTCACTCGCCCTCATATAAGGGATTATATTGAAAAATGGTATGAGGAAAATAGAGTGGGGTATTACCAGGCCTATAGGACGGGCCCATTCTCAACCACAGAGAACGATTTTTCGTATTTTACAACCGAAACGAAAGAATTAGTGTTAAAGACTGCCGGCATTCTGTCCTGGGCAGAGCAGCATCATGATTATAAAGTGGTTCTTTCCCTGATTCAAAAAGGGTTCAAATACACATGGGATTATTTAAAACGGAACCCAGACGGAATTGAATATATGGACTTTATGCTGGAGTTTTCTAAAAAGAACCATTTTAAGGAAGAAGACAATGAGCAAAATATACAAGGTGTAATCGGATGGTACGTATGCATCATAAAAGGGCTTCCTTTTGGGATTGACATGAAAAAAATTGGGTTATTACCGTCACAACACCAAATTTACATTTTAAATCAACTTATAGATTACATGGAATATTGTTATCAATTATTTCAATGGGAAGCACTGGACATAGGTCATCAATATCGGCTACCCGAAGAAGTAATGCCCCGCGTACAAAGTGAAGAACTGAAGTGGGGTGTCGGCAGAAATCTTCATATGCCGTTAAAAAAGTGGATTATGAAAATTAGAAAAGAAGAAGGAAATATGGTGACAGTCCCGGACACATTTAATAATGTGCCCGATATAGATGAGTTTTCACGGGATGCTTCATATCAAGTGACGAGGGAAGGGCAAACAAGGGCGTTAATTTTATTATTAACTTATCTAGGTTCTTTGGGAATTCAATATGATGATTTAATTGAGAGATATGTACTTAAATCCTCCGAGTTCAAGAGACTTGTTACGTATGTTCACACCTTTGTCGTGGATGGAGTTGTCCGGGAAGAGGAAGTGGATATGATGATCTCTTCGCTTCTTGTCATCATGGCCTTATCGGAGGATTACAGAAAGACGCAAAACAAATATTTCTCCTTGCATGTCGAAGAGTGGGAGTACCAATATCAGCAGCTGATGGAAGACTCAAAACAAAAACTTGCCCAAGCAGAAGCGGATTCGAGAAAAAGCGAGCAAGAATGGAACCGGAATAAGGGCTTACTAGAGGCTGAACTTCAACACATGAAAGAAGAAAAAGAAATGTGGAGAAGAAAAGCATTATCGCTGGAATCGCAGGCTGAAAAGAGTAGAGAAACGGAAAAAGAAATGGCTTCTCTTAAACAATATTTATCTTCGTTAGAAAATCAAGGTGAGGATACCTTTTCGCTGGAAGATAAAATAACTGCGCTTGCAAAGAAAAAGATAGTGATTATTGGTGGGCACCCGAACTGGAAGAAGAAGGTGAAAGGGTTGTTTCCGGATTATAGGATTGTAGGAGTAGAGGAATTAAACAGAGATTTATCTTATTTGGATTTTTCCGAGGCTGTATTTTTGAATACTTCCTTCTTCTCGCATAGCTTCTATTGGAAGGTAATGAGCAAAATGAGCAAAAACTCAACACCCCTATACTACATCAATGAAAGCACAAACCTTGAACAAATGGTTCAGCAATTGTATCAGGTTATCGCAACGGAAGGGGCAATTCCTCATTCAGCAGAGGTATAAAGTTTTGCGTGAAAAGAGATTGTATCGTTAATTTTCCAACGTTTTTACTGACTTTACTTAAGGAACCGGGGTCAGACCCCCACTCAGCTAGAATTACTGGACGATAGTTTAACTTTGTTTGGCTGGTAATTAGTGAACTAAGAAAGGACCAGAAGAGATCAAATACTCCTGGTCTTTTTTGTATGGGAAAATTGAATAAAATGATTAATAAACTATACTTTAATTAGGAAGTCAAAATAAAAAAACACACTTTAAGGAAAAAAGGAGCATTCAATTATGGCGATGATTCCCAGTAAGATAGAGGTAGAAGAAGTATCAAACATATTACTTGAAGAACTTAATGTTTACCATTCCTCAATTAAAGAAAGATTGGGGATAGACGATGTAACATACTCCACGGAAGTTGGTACATTTAAAGTTTGTAATGGTTATCCTGATGAACATACTTTAGCAAGTAGTGTGCCAAATTCTGAAGGTACAGGTGTGGAGAAAATAATATTTTTTTCGGCTAGTATTACGGATAAAATCAATCGATATTATTCAAAGATTTATAATAAACAACCAGCTTTTATGGAAGCTGCAAAAATATTAATCAGGTTTGCGATTATTCATGAATTAGTACACATAAAACAATTCAAGAATGGACTTACATTCGAACAATATAAGCAAATTGATTATACTGAAAACCCTTGGGAAAGAGAGGCAAATGAGATAGCTTCAGAAATTATAAGTGAAACAGGAAGCTTTGGGACTGAGATAATTAATGTGTTAAGGGAGATTACCGTAATAAGTAGTGAAAATCTTGATTATATTATCGGTCTTTTTGACGACAATGAAAATAATTAAAGTAACAACCACATTTTTTCTCATTAACTATGTTATGTAAAAAATAGAATGCACTTAGAGTAAGGGTAATATGTGTAGTAAGAAGACTAATAAGTAAAATACTCAATGCTGCACAGTACAAGGATACTGTTCAATAGAAAAGGTAAGTGAAAGCAAAGATAGAATTTTGCTTTCACTATAAGTAACCACTAAGCACTTTCCATTAGGTTATCAAATTTATCAGATGCTTCTCTTTTCACAGGATCTGTTACATGAAGATAGATTTTTCTAGTTATATCATCATCAAAATGACCTAACCGATCTTTAATGTCTTCAAGGTCCACTTTGGCTTCAGCGAGAAGTGAAGTGTGTGTATGGCGTAAACTGTGAGGAGTAAGATTTTGATTAAGTTGTATTTTTTTTAATAATCGAGCCATTCTATTTTCCACTAACTTTGTTAAGATAGGGAGGCCTTGATGGCTTTTAACATTTGTAAAAATAAATCCCTTATTATTGTAAGAATCCCCTAACCTAGCAATGATGTTTTCTTGTTCTTCTTTATGTTTCTTTAGCATTTCAATAACAAGGTTTGCTACCACAATTTTTCGTTTAGATTTCTCAGTCTTAGGTGGCACTAATTCATATTTAGCGATATTGTTATATTCGTTATAGTATGTTTTATTAATGCGTACAGTTCGCTTAGTGAAATCAATATCATTCCACTTTAGTACAACTAATTCACCTACCCGCATACCAGTGTAGGCTAATAGAGTAAAGATGAGAACATCCATAAACAGTCCATATTTCTTTGCTGCATCCAAAAAGCTTTTGAGCTCTTCTTTTTCAAAGTAATTTGGAAGATCCTCATCCAGATTTTTCAGATCATCCCCATCTGTTTCTTTGATTATTTTAGGATCCTTTTTTATATAGCCCTTCTTCGTTGGATCTTCTCTTATCAATTTCTTATGGACGGCCATATCAAAAATCATTTTACCTGTTGCTAAGATGCCCTCCAGTGTACTTTTGGCCAAATTATTAGCTTTTAAATCATCTAATGCTTCCTGGAACAATTCCTCTGAAATATTCTTAAGCTTAATGTGAGCGAGGTAGGGGAGTAATTTATTTATGCCATATTTTCGAAGGCGAATTGTTCCAGGTTTAGGACAGGTTCGTTCAATATACATAGGCAGCCATTGCTCAGCAAAATCCTTAAACAAAATATCAGATTCCTTAATAAAAATACCTTGCTTCACATCAGTTATTATCGCCGCCACAGCCTCTTCTGCGTCTTTCCTTGTTTTAAATCCGCCTCTAGTTTCCTGTCTTCTTCCCCCAGTTTTGGGATCAGGTCCAATGTCCACCCAAAATGTCCAGGTTTTACCACCACAAGTGCATTTCTTTTTAGGGTTGCACTTGCAATTTCTTCTTTTATAATGACCTTTCATACTGATTTATTACCTCACTTCCAAGTATAATTAATAAATGTGAAAATGTAGGAAGAGGCTCCATTAAAATTTATACTAGAGCCTGTTCCCAATACATTTGTTTCCATCAGCTATTATGCTTTTTCTGCTCTTTCAATTGCTTAATCCACTGCTTAAAATCAGCTTTTTCCACTCTTTTTGAATTACCAATTTCATAGTTGGGAATTCCACCCTGCTCAACATGCACTTTTAATAACTCGTAAACAGTTTTTCTTGATATTCCAAGAAAATCGGAAATCTGTTGTGCTGTCAAAGTATCCGGTAGTGATTCCCAAGTTCTGTATTTTTTTGTTTCCTTCATAAAAATTACCTCCTGTTAGGTCAATAGGAAAACCCCACAGATGTGAAATAAGAGGCACACTCCTCCCAAGACAACAAGGTGGTGTAATAGAAAATTAACCATCTTATTTCTTGGATTGGATGGGTGCTTCCTCATTCCAATCTGTGGGGTTTAACCCAGTTGATTTTATTCTTTCTTGATCCCATGATAATTCATTTTTAATTGATAGGCGAACATAGGTACAAAAAAAATTTTTTTATTTTTTTACTTTTTCTCATATTTATCTTCCTAATGATTTAAGCCAACGATATGTACCACCAATAAACTTCTATTTCTAGTTATTATTTAGCTTAATAGTTATGGTATTGTACATGGATTGATTGGGATAATAAGCTGGTGTAAATACTCGAGGCTTACTTGCCCCACTAAAAATATCCCCGTCGCGGCTTCATGTCAGGCGATGATTTCAGAAAATAATACAAAAGATAAATACTCTTTATTTCTATACTACGCCTTAATAAGAATTTGTTACATTCTGTAGCAGATAGTTGAATATGGTATTTACCTAGAATTGTTGCCTTTTCTCCTATCATTCCATTGTTTAAAGTCCTTTTTGTCTACCCTTATTGATGCTCCGATTTGAAATGTAGGAATACCCCCATGTTCAACATGGATTTTAAAAAACTCATAAACCCTTCTTCTGGATATCTCCAGGATTTCGCATATTTGTTGTGCTGTCAAAGCATCTGGGAGGGATTCCCAATGGATGTGTTTTTCTGTTTTTTTCAACTTCATTACCTCCTGTTAAATCAAATAGAAAAACCCCACAGACTTGGAAAGAAAGGCAGACTGCATCCTAAGATAATAAGATCACAAAGAAATAATCTTATACTTGGATTGGCAGGTCCTTCCTGGTCCAATCTGTGGAGCTACCCACCGATTTATTATTTTGATTAAAAAATTTAATTATGTTCCACATCATAAAGTGGAATATAATGGACTGTCAAGAACTAAATTTTATGACTTTCTTTCTAAAAGCAATGGATGCAAGCGAAAAGGTATTTAACTGCAGTAAAACTCTTAGTTTAAGTAACCAGCTTCTAACAAAAGTATATTCTTTTTAAAAAAGTTTTAGATATGTTTGCAAAATCTATTATAGTAATGATAGATTGTAAATATAAGCAATCCATGAAAAACTCTTAGCAATATAATTGAATAGTCTATTTTAAATAGATCTAGAGCAGAAGCACTGTCTCTATATCTGCAGAAGTACACCATACGTGTATCCTCTGCAGATATAAGGACAGTGCTTTTTTTGTTGCTACCGAGAAAAATGATTTGCGGTTTTAGTTTTTAAAAAATGTTTAAGGGGGATTTTATGATGCAAAATCAACAGTCACTTCAACTATCTTTATTTGATTTTACCTTTGAAGAAGCAGATCAACAAAAAAGCATAGATGAGCATTTTTCAGAAGTTGACTTCACTGTTTCCAAAAATGATGTTCATGGTGCTTCTCCACATGACATTTATGAACAGGATGGTGCGGGTAAGGAAGAGAAACAATCAGTCGAGAAAGAAGAAGAGACCATCTCGGAATTTGACGGGATAAGCAGTGTAGAAGGATTTTTGAATAAGTATTTTTCTGGAACTGAGGAAAAGAACATAAGTGCATGGTCCGGAAGCACCGACTATTTTACCTAAAATTTTGTATTTATACCAAAAGGCACCTACATAAAAGTTCTTCTACAAAGGAGTCAAAAGAGAAAACTCAAGCTCTCGATAAAAGTGAAGAAAATGAACTATATTATGAGGCACTTACAGTAAATACTTCATTTATTTTTCACAACTCAGAATTTGGTAATAATCCCCTGGAAGTTGACGAGTACGGAAGCACCGTACTCTAGATGAACGCTACCATTTTAGGTAGTTACCTCTAGGGCTACGTGCGTCCGTTTTTCATGTTTGTGGTTTTTTTTATTTCAACAAGGAGGAGTTTTTATGGATCGGCCTAATCTATTCGTGGAATTAGAACATGACACAATTATTCAAGAATCTAAAGAGAAGCAAAGCAGCTATTCTGTGATGAGCAGGCATCATTTATCACGTCACAACAGACGTGAACAAGAATTTTTTCATTTTCTGCTTACCCAACAGGTTGCTGATAACATCAGTTAGTTAAAATATCGTCAAAAGATACCTTTTGACACAGCACCAACGGTTATAGAGGGAGGGGATGTATTTGAATGATAAAAGGAAAAAGTATTTTAATGCTTTACTAGCTAACTCTGAAAGACTTGGGATTCCCAAAAGAGTAATACAGATTTATATAGATCAAATAAATAACAAATTTGAGGTGAAGTAAGTGCATTTGACTTTTATGAAATTAGGTCTTCCTGGAAGTAAAGCTGAAAAGGTAATTTTTGAACGATTGAGCAAAGGTGCAAAAAGAACTAAGTACCAACTTCAATTAGATTTGAAAACTAGTAATTCTGTAAAGTCATAATAGTATGGTATGAAATTTCCCTTTCCCGTCAATCATCTTAATACATTGACGGGAGGTGAATGGTTCAATGAGTGAAACAGGAAAGGTTGTTAAGATTACTTTTTCGGAAGAAAACAGTAGAGAGACGGATTTATGGATGTATAGAATCCTTGAAAGGATTGTCTTAGAGCAACTACCTATGCATCCAGCTGTAAAGGCTGAACTACTGCGGACAAACCAAAGTCGAATAAGTAAAATCGTGTCGGAGGGAGTAAGTGAATAAATCATGAGGTCTAGTGAAGTTAAGAAAATTGGTAACATTATTCCCAGCAATCATTGTTACCAAATAGAAAGCGGAAACGTTAGTGTGAAAAAAAGATATGCTGTGTATTACAGGGTTAGTGGAAGCTCACAAAGCCTAGCACTTCAAAAAGATGCAGCGAGGAAGTGGGCAGAAGCTAACGGTATTCCGTGGAACGAAGTTGAGGTCTTTAATGAACATGCTCTTTCTGCCAACAAAGTAGTTATGGAAAATAGACCGGAGCTTATTCGAATGTTAAATGCCATTAAGTCGGGCCAAATCAATTGTGTTCTAGTCTTTACCCGTTGCAGATTAGCAAGAAATTTCTATGAGTATAATGAAATCGCTGATATATTTTATGCTGCAAATATCGATGTTTTCTTTACCTGTAGTGAAACTCCTCCTTTCAGTAGGGATAAATTGATAGAAGGAATATATGGAATACAGATTCAAAGTGAAGGAGCAAATATTAAAGCAAGACTTCAAGATGTTCACAATATGAACCCACCACAAAAATTTGGGTATATAAAAAATGAAGACAAAAGATATTCTGCAGACGAAAAGTACCAATACAACATAAGTAATGCGTTTGAGACTATTTGCAAGATTGAAAATGAAAACTTCAATGAATTCCTAACTCAAATTCTTAGCTATAAAAAGGAATTCAATAGAAAGAATGTAGAAGATACATGGAAAGTTTTTCGTTCACCTTTTTATTGTGGTTATTATCAAAAAGGAACATATTTCTATCAATTGGACCATGTTGAACCAATTATAGAATTGGATTTGTTTCGTAGGGTTCAAATTGTACTAGACCAATATGAACAAAGTTTTATTGACAGCATAATTGTATCGAGAGAACAATCCTATATTACTCCAATTTGCGGTGTATGCAATAGGAGGATGATACACAAAAATACTATGGTGGGTGAATCAGCTTATTACAAGTGCTCAGAGCACAACAATATTAGTGTAACAACCCAGGAGATTAACCAATATTTAGAACTTGCCATTAAAAAAGCAATAAATTCAATATCCGTGGAAAATCTAAAGTATGTTTGCAGAAGATCGATTAATAAAGCAATAAATGCAATGAGCAAAAAGAAGAAAGAACTAAGTAACGAACTAAAGAAATTGCGCGTAAATTTTGTTCTGAATTATCCTCATAGTAATTCAAAAGATAAACAGATAGGAATTGAAAAAATTAATAACTTTATTAGTGAAGTTGATAGTTTAAACACTCAAATTGTTGACTTATCCAATACACAAACACTTGTTAATGAGTTGATAAATGTTGTTAAGTCTGGAGTAGTGGAAGAATTGAATAAGGAAAAGCTACATTCGTTTATTAACTTCATGGTTAAGAGTGTAACTATTTTTTATGACTCTGTAGAGATAGAAATATTCTTTGCAGAATTTCTAGGAGGAGAGTATTTTGTCTAATGTAAGGAACAAACCAAAGGTGAGTAATCTAGATAGGCTACTCGTACTTCAACAAGAGTTTAAAGATATCATAAAAGATATCATTGGCCCATTAGAGTATGATCTTTGTATGCCACCGATTAAAGGATTAGTTCTTGAACCAAATATTAAGCCGGCAATTGGTTATATCCGATATTCTGATAAAAAGCAAGATGATAATAACTCAATAGCTATTCAAAAAAGACAAATAGAAAATAAGGCGCAACTAGAAGGTTACCAGATTATCCTTTGGTGTATGGATAAAGCGGTTTCAGCCACACATAAAACGGCATTAAACAGACCTTGGATGAGAGTCCTTTATGCAAGTGCTTCATCAGAGAACTTTTTAGGAGCAATCTTCTTTTGTGAGGAAAGTCGTGTTAGTCGTCAAGTGAATGATTTTGTTAAGGAAGTATATTATCCATTAAAAGAGACAAAAGCAACAATAAAGTTTTTTAGTACTACAGAACCTGATGAATGGGACCCTAGTAACCCCCATATTCAAGCCAAATTATTAATTTATAGAAATGAGTCTGAATATAAAAAAGATAGAACCGTTCGCTATCAACAAAATTGCCTAGACCCTTCAGATGGTCAAAAACCTATTCGGCCTGGAGCTGCTCTTCCATATGGATACGTGAAAGATAAAGATGGCGAGATAAGTATTGATAACAGTGATCAAAAAGCTGACATTGTTTACCTCATTTACTACTTGTCCAGCTGGGGGTATAGTAATAAGTTCATTGCTACTTATTTAAATGAATGTGATATTCTTTCACCAAAGGGTAAAGCATGGGTTGCCTCCATGATTGATAAAATTTTACAAAATCTCTTTTATCAAGGACATTTAACATGGAACGTCCGCAAAAGTCATACTAATAGTGCTCGAAAAGAACTAGGTCAGTTTGATTTATTTGAAAACTTTCATGAGCCAATTATTCCTCAGCACCTAGCAGGTATCGTAAAACAGATGAAGAGCTTTAAGAATCAATTTGGCAGAAACATGGATACACCATTTACACTTAAAGATTTATTGGTATGTAAGAATTGTGAAGTACCACTAATTTCAAAGAATTTTACACCAGGCAAAAGTAAAAGGGAAAAGCTAGTTTACCGATGTGTGTATTGCAAAAAATATGTTGAAGTTAAAAAGGTACATGAAATTGTGCTCGAAAAATTTTTTGAACATATTTCCAAGAACAGTGCAGTAATGAAAAGAGAAGTAATAAGTACATTGAAGAGTTGGAAAAAGATATTGAAACAAAAACAAGATAACGTTAATAAGACTCTTCAACACGTAAAAGAACAAGAACGCTATGTTCTATATAGTACTGACTTGGCTGAGAGAGAATTTGCTAATTCTATTGCTATAACACAAAATTTTTTGTCTGAAAAAGAGACGGAATTAGGAAAGTTATTGGACCAAATAGAGCAAATACTTGATGTCAATGAGTTGGAAACACTCTTTTCCAGATTTTTTGATCTTAAAAATAACTCCTTAAGCGAACTAGAATTGCGAAGCCTATCTCTATTCTTTATTGAAAAAGTTGAATTGAACCTCTCTACTAATAATGCAGCTATTCAGTACAAGCTAACTCCTTTTGTTGACCTCGAAAAATGGATTAGTCACACTACCGCAGATTTAGCTATGTAAGTGTTCAAATTACCGTAGAAAATTTAAGTCAAACAAAAAAGTAAAAAGTGCAATCTTGGGAAGGCCTTGATATCAAGGCTTTTTCAAGTTAAGAGTACGGTTGTACAGATAGCGTGGTATACCTCGCTATTCATGTGACCGTTTATTTATTAAGCATTGTAGACAAATTACCGTAGGTTTATACAAATAATAGAACATTCATCTATAATTTTTTGTCGTTATATATGCTAATAGATTTCCTATAAACTGGATAAAGTTCACTTGATATTTGTTATAATGGTGGTAACTATTTATCCGGATAAAGGAGGACTTGATTATGGAGATTTTTAACAACACTACAAAAATTGTTAAAGATGATCTTGTCAAAGAGATTACTCCTGGGAGTCGTATTTCTATCGCAGCAGCTTATTTTTCTATATATGCTTATCAAGAATTAAAAACACAATTAAAAGATATAGATTCTTTGGAATTTATCTTTACTTCTCCTACTTTTGTTACTGAAAAATTCCCAAAAGAGCGCCGGGAGTTTTACATACCAAGATTAAAGAGAGAAACAAGTATATATGGTACCGAGTTTGAAGTTAAATTAAGAAATGAATTAACGCAAAAGTCTATTGCTCGTGAATGCGCAGAATGGATTCAAAAAAAGGTTACCTTTAAAAGCAATTCTACACAGGATAGTATGGGTGGGTTTCTTAATGTCCAATCTGATGAAAAGCAAATTACCTATATGCCTTTAAATGGATTTACAACAGTAGATATAGGTTGTGAACGAGGGAACAATGTTTATAATATGATAAATAAATTTAGTGCTCCTTTTAGTAACGAATACATTCGACTGTTTAATGACGTTTGGCATGACAAAGGCCGTCTTCAAGATGTCACTGAACAAGTAATAGAGATCATTTCTACTGTCTACCAAGAAAATTCGCCTGAGTTAATATATTTTATGACTCTATATAACATTTTTAATGAGTTTTTAGAAGACATAACAGAGGATGTATTACCAAACGAAGCTACTGGGTTTAAAGAGAGTATTGTATGGAAAAAACTATACAATTTTCAGAAGGATGCTGCACTAGCAATTATAAATAAATTAGAACAATATAATGGGTGTATCCTAGCGGATAGCGTTGGTCTTGGTAAAACTTTCACCTCTTTAGCAGTCATAAAATATTATGAAAATCGTAATAAAAACGTCCTTGTACTTTGTCCAAAGAAGCTAAAAGATAACTGGATTACATACAGAGGAAATCTAATTAACAATCCTCTTTCTAAAGACCGTTTGAGATATGATGTTCTTTTTCACACAGACTTGTCACGAGAAAAAGGTGAATCCGTGATTGGACTGCCTCTGGATCGCATAAACTGGGGAAATTATGATTTAGTAGTAATTGATGAATCTCATAATTTTCGTAATGGTGGTGCTACATCTGGGGAATATGGAGAAAAAGAAAACCGATATTTAAGGTTACTTAATAAAGTGATTAAACCAGGTGTGAAAACAAAAGTTTTAATGTTATCGGCAACTCCTGTAAACAACCGATTTTTTGACTTGCGTAATCAATTGGCCCTTGCATATGAAGGTCATTCGGACTTAATCAATGAAAAGCTTGATACTAAAACAGATATTGATACAATTTTTAGACAAGCGCAGAAGATATATAACTCATGGAGTAAACAACCACCTGAAACACGGACAACAAACTCATTGCTGAAACAGTTAGATTTTGATTTTTTTGAAGTGCTTGATAGTGTCACAATTGCCAGATCAAGGAAACACATTCAACGTTACTATGATACTTCAGAAATCGGTAGTTTCCCAAACCGCAATGAACCTATTTCTAAACGTCCGAAGTTAACTACTTTAAATAATGCCATTAACTATGAACAGATATATGACCAACTTTCTCAGTTAAACCTTTCTTTATATACGCCAACAAATTATATTCTGCCAAGTAGATTAAGTAATTATATTGATTTGGATTCGGAAGATAGCAACCGCCTATCTCAAAGTGGACGTGAAGAAGGAATTCGACGTTTAATGAGTATCAATTTGTTAAAGCGGATGGAAAGTTCGGTGCATTCCTTTAAATTAACAGTAAAGCGTATATATAATCAAATAACAGAGACATTGAATGTAATAAAGGAATTTCGTTCTAACATGGATATTAATGTCAGAGATTATAGCGACTACGATGAGTTCGATCTAGATGACCAGAATATAGATTTATTTACAGTCGGGAAGAAATATAGAATTGATATAAACGATATGGATTATTTATCCTGGCAACAGGATCTTATTGCTGATAAAGAAATTCTAGAGTTATTGATTCTAATGGTTGAGGATATTACTCCAGAATATGATTGTAAGCTGAATGAACTTTTAGACGTTATTGGTCGTAAGATTAGTAATCCTATAAATAAGGGTAACAAAAAGGTTATTGTTTTTACGGCGTTTTCTGATACAGCCGAATATTTATTTGAAAATGTAAGTGGTTATGCAAAGAAAAAATTCGGCCTAAATAGTGCATTAATTACAGGCTCCATTGAGGGTAAAACTACTATTACTAAGTTTCCTAATGATATGAATACTATTCTAACTTGTTTTTCACCTGTTTCAAAAGACAAAGCGCTAGTAATGCCAAATGATCAAAATGATATAGACATTTTAATCGCGACAGATTGTATTTCAGAAGGCCAGAATTTACAGGATTGTGATTATTGTATAAATTATGACATACATTGGAACCCTGTTCGAATTATCCAACGTTTTGGGCGTATAGATCGTATCGGAAGTAGAAACTCCGTAATACAGTTAGTCAACTTTTGGCCAGATATAACACTAGATGACTATATTAATTTAAAAAGTCGAGTAGAATCTAGGATGCGTATCTCTGTTATGACATCAACAGGTGATGACGATTATATCAATCAGGATGAAAATGGAGACTTAATTTATAGAAGAAAACAACTAGAAAAACTTCAAAATGAAGTAGTTGATCTTGAAGAGATGACAACCGGTATCTCAATTATGGATCTTGGCTTAAATGAGTTTCGTATGGATTTACTTGCGTTTATTAAAGAAAATCCGAACCTAGACAGAACTCCACTTGGAATTCATGCGGTTGTCACAGGTGAAACGCCAGGAGTTATCTTTGTATTAAAAAACACAAATAAGATAGGGGACGGAGAAAGTCATAATCGTCTTCATCCATTCTATATAGTGTATATCTCGGAAGATGGTGAGGTTGTTACCAATCATCTTGAACCAAAAGCAATTTTGGATCTAATGAGATATTTAACTCGCGACAAAAAGGAACCTGATATGAAAGCTTGCCATGTATTTAACAAAGAAACTAATGATGGCAAGAATATGAAAAGTATATCGTATTTATTACATGCAGCAATTGGATCCATAATAAGTGTTAAGGAAGAAAGCGATTTAGACAGTTTTTTTGGAACGGGCCAAACTACTTTCTTAACTGATACAATTTCTGGTCTTGATGATTTTGAGCTTATTTGTTTTATGGTGGTGTTAAAATGTTAACATTCCCAAAAAAAGCCGAGGTTGGGCGTATTATGCCGAAGGAAGCTTTTTACAAACACCTTACACTAAAAAACGACATGCGGGAGAAATTCGTTTCTGATATAAAACGAATCATGTTAGAGTATAAATTAGCTCCTGATACGTTAAACCTTGAAAAAGGTGAAGAGGTAGTTGAAATCTTAGTGCTTTCACTCGAACTCAAGAAGAAGGAGTTTGATTATCGAATAGTTGAGAATATAGCAAGACAGAATGCTCATAAGCTTATTTTTGTATTAAAATATCAGGAGCAGGTTCAGTTATCAATTTATTATAAGAAAATATATAAAACGGAATGGATTCCGGAACAAGATATTTCACTAGATGTAAATGGTCTTAATCTAGACTCAGTTTGGAATGGAATTGTTGAACAAATCGCCATTAAAGAGGATATAAAAATTCCTCAGGATAATATCAAAATATCTGAAAGATTAGAGCGACAAGAGAAAATTTTAAAATTACAGAAAGAAGTAGAGAAGTTAGAGAAAGCCTCGCGTAATGAAAGACAGCCAAAAAAGCGATTTGAACTCTACTCTAAAATGCAAGAATTAAAAAGGAAGTTAGTTGAGGAAAAAGGAGATTGAAGATGGAAAAACTTAAAATGCATTCAATAAATAAAGTTGATGTGAACATAAAAAAAATAGCTGAACTATTCCCAAACACATTGACTGAAGTTATTAAAGAATATCGAGAAGATGGTTCCCCTATAATTGAGTATGCAATTGATTTTGATATGTTGAAACAAGAATTATCCGACGTATTAGTAGAAGGTTCAGATGAACGATATCAATTCACATGGCCTGATAAGAAAATGTCTGTTTTATTAGCAAATGCGCCCATTGCTAAAACTTTAAGACCTTATCGTGAAGAAAGTGTTGATTTTGATAATACTGAAAACCTATATATAGAGGGTGATAATTTAGATGTACTAAAATTATTGCAGGAAACTTACCTAGGAAAAGTGAAAATGATCTACATCGACCCTCCGTACAACACTGGTAATGATTATATATACCAGGACGATTTTTCACAAAACAAGTCAGACTATCTCGGTAGTAGCGGGCAATTCGATGAGTATGGTAATCGCCTTGTTCAAAATACCGAAAGTAATGGCAGGTTTCATACAGATTGGCTAAACATGATTTATCCTCGATTGAAATTAGGAAAGGATTTACTTACTGATGATGGTGTAATTTTTATTAGTATAGATGATAGTGAGATAGAAAATCTAAGAAAGGTTTGTAATGAGATATTTGGACACCATAACTTTGTAGCTGAGCTTGTTTGGCAAAGTAAAAAAGGTGGAGGGAATGACTCTAATTACATTGCTGTGGAACATGAATATATTGTTGTTTATGCGAGAAACAAGAATTCCTTAAAAGATTTTTACGAGATGTATTCAGAAGAATATTTAAAGAGGTATAAAGATGAGGATGAGATAAGTAAATTCTATTGGGATACATTTAAGCGAAAGTCAGGAAAGCAGTATTACCCTATTACTTGTCCTGATGGAACTGTTTTACAGTATGATGATGATGGTAATCAGATAAGTTGGTTACGATCTGAAAAAAGATTTCTCAGTGATCTTGAAATTGGTGATATTCGGTTCGTTAAGACTGATAAGAGCTGGTCAGTTCAGTTTAAACAAAGGTTACCCAAAGGAAAAAAACCACGTAGTATCTTTACAACTGAAACAGTAATTGATGATAAAGGTACAACTAGCGAGGGTAGTGATGATGTATACAATCTTTTTAAAAAAGACGTTTTTTCGAATCCAAAACCTGTTTCTTTAATTAAATTCTTGATTGGATTTGGCCTGCAATCGGGAGAATATATCTTGGACTTTTTTAGTGGTTCAGGAACAATTGCTCAAGCTGTTATGGAATGTAATCTTGAAGATAATGGTAACAGACATTTTATTGCTGTTCAAATACAGGAAGACCTCGACAAAATGTTAGAGAAGACACCTGCAAATAAAAAATTAATTATTGAAAATGCAATTTCTGTTTTAGATAGCCTGGATAAAAAACATTACATCACAGAACTTGCAAAGGAACGTATAATGAGAGCTGGAAAAAATATTAAAGAAGGTAGCGAAGATAGAGTACAAGACTTAGATTTAGGGTTTAGGGTATTGAAACTGGATTCTACTAACATGCAAGATGTTTATTATACACCTTCTGAATTTAGACAGGGAGACCTTTTCACGCTTGAAGAAAATATTAAACCGGATCGAACTCCAGAGGATTTACTTTTCCAAGTAATGTTAGATCTTGGTGTTCTTCTTTCGAGCCAAATTGAGGAAACATCTATTAAAGATAAAAAAGTTTTTGATGTTGCAAATGGATACTTATTGGCTTGTTTTGATACAGATATTACAAGTGAGGTTATATCTGAGATTGCAAAAAAACAACCATACTATGCTGCTTTCCGTGACAGTAGTATGGCTAATGATAGTGTAGCTACAAACTTCGAGCAGATCTTTGAAACCTATAGCCCGACCACTATAAGAAAGGTCTTATAGAGGAGGGGTTATTGTGAAAATTAAATTTAAAGTACAACAATATCAAACAGATGCTGTAAAAAGTGTGGTAGATATTTTTTCTGGACAACCTTATATTGACCGTATTAGGTACAGACGGGATGTCGGCATTAACCCAAAAAACCAACAATTATCAATGGATCTAGCTATTGAGCAAAATGATAATGATATTGCTGCTGGTTTTAAAAATGCTGATTTAGCTATTAATGATGAGAACTTACTATTAAATATTCGTAATATGCAGTCACGAAATAATATTAAGCTTTCAGAGAATCTTGTAAAGCATCTTGGTAAATGTAGTCTTGATGTAGAAATGGAGACGGGCACCGGTAAGACATATGTTTATATTAAGACTATTTTTGAGCTTCACAAGAAATATGGTTGGAGTAAATTTATCATAGTTGTTCCATCAGTTGCTATTAGGGAAGGTGTAAAGAAAACATTAGAAATAACACAAGATCATTTTATGGAGCACTATGGAAAAAAAGCGCGTTTCTTTGTTTATAATAGTAAAAACCTAACCGAGCTTGATAACTTCAGTTCTAATGCAGGTATTAATGTCATGATTATTAATATTCAGGCATTTAATACCACAATGAAAGAAGGCGGAAGAAGTAAAGAAGCACGCCGAATTTATGAGAAATTAGACGAGTTCGGAAGTCGTAGACCTATTGACGTAATACAAGCCAACCGACCAATCCTTATCTTAGACGAGCCCCAAAAGATGGGTGGAGAAAAGACACAAAAGGCACTTGCCAATTTTAAGCCATTATTTTGCTTGAACTATTCGGCTACTCATGCACATCAGCATAACCTAGTGTATGTATTAGATGCAGTAGATGCTTATAATAAGAGGCTAGTAAAAAAAATAGAAGTGAAAGGTTTTGAAGTAAAAAATTTAAGAGGGACAGATAAGTATTTGTATCTTGAAAATATTATTATCTCCCCTAAGAAGCCCCCTATGGCAAGGATTGATTTCGAAATAAGATATCAAAAATCTATAAATCGTGAAACTCGAATCTTGAGTGTAGATGATAACCTATATTCAATTTCAAATAATATGGAGCAATACAGAGGGTTTCATATAAGTGATATTGATCCTATTAAGGGTACTGTAACATTTACAAACGGTGAAGTTTTATCCCGTGGTGAAGTTGTAGGGGATGTATCAGAGTCTGATATGCGAAGAATTCAAATTCGTGAGACTATAATCTCCCATTTTGAAAAGGAAAAGCAATTGTTTGAACTAGGTATAAAGACTCTTTCGTTATTCTTTATTGATGAAGTTGCAAAATACCGTAAATATAATGATGATGGAGATGAAATTAACTCTGAATATGGCGAAATGTTTGAACAAGAGTATATAAACATTCTAAATGATTATGTAACTCTAGAAGACACACCTTATGTGAAATACTTACAAAGTATTGAACCAAGTAAGACGCATACAGGGTATTTTAGTATTGATAAAAATGGGCGCAAGGTAGATAGTACTACAAGCAGAGGTACTGATGAAAGTGATGATATTTCAGCATATGATTTAATACTTAAAAATAAAGAAAGGCTTCTTTCCTTTAAAGAACCTGTTCGTTTTATATTTTCTCACTCTGCATTGCGTGAAGGCTGGGATAACCCTAATGTTTTCCAAATCTGTACATTAAAGCACGGCGGAATAAGTCCAACACAAAAGCGACAGGAAGTTGGAAGAGGATTGCGCCTAAGTGTAAATCAACATGGGGAAAGAATGGATGTTGAACGATGTGGAAGTTCAGTACACGATATAAACATGTTAACTGTAATTGCAAGTGAAGGATATAAGGACTTTGTTTCTGATCTTCAAGTTGGCATTAAGGAAGCATTATATGATCGCCCAACCAAAGCTACACAGGAATACTTTACTGGTAAAACGATAATAGTTGAAGGACAACCAGTAGTATTAGATGTAACAAAAGCTAAGTCTATTTATCGATATCTTATTAAAAATGACTATATTGATGATCATGATAATGTAACGGAGTCTTATCGTTTGGATTTAGAAAATCATTGTTTAGCACCTCTTCCAGTAGAGTTGCAATCAATGGTTGAAGGTGTGCACACCCTTATTCAGAGTGTATTCGATGAGAGTGTGCTTGATGAAATGATTGATGATGCTAATCAGACAAAAATTACAGATAATCCTTTAAACGATAATTTCTATAAGAAAGAGTTTCAAGCTTTATGGAATTATATAAACCGTCAATATGCATATACGGTTGAATTTGATAGCGAAGAGCTTATTAAAAAGTCAATTCAACATCTTAATGAAAAGTTACGTGTTACACAGCTCAAATATACTGTCACAAGCGGGAACCAAATTATAGATCTTGATGAACACTCCATCACTCGCAAAGATAGTTTCGTGGAGGAAAATACCAGAACTGAAACGTTAAAGTATGCTGCAACGAGTAAAATTAAATATGACCTGGTTGGGAAAATTGCAGAAGGCACAACACTGACAAGAAGAACAATTGTGGCAATTTTATCCGGAATCGAAAGTTATATATTTGGCATGTTTAAACTTAACCCGGAAGAATTCATTACAAAAGCAATTCGATTGATTAAGGAACAAAAGGCAACCGTAATAGTTGAGCATATCACATATGACCAAATTGCGAAGCAATATGACAAAGATATCTTTACGGCTGGAAAAGGTGCAATAGAAATTAAAAAAGCATTCCATGCAAGCAAACACGTTCAAGACTATGTGGTTACGGATGGGTTAGCTGCAAGGAGTGTAGAAAGACGATTTGCAGAAGATATGGAAAGAGCAAACGAGGTTTGTGTATATGCTAAGTTACCTAGAGGATTTTCAATTCCTACACCGGTGGGTAATTACTCGCCGGACTGGGCAATTGCGTTTAATGAGGGTACAGTTAAACATATCTTCTTTATTGCAGAAACAAAAGGGTCTATGGAAAGCATGGACATACGGCCAATTGAGAAGGCTAAAATAGCATGTGCAAAGAAGCTTTTCAATGAAATTTCTACGAGTAACGTAAAGTATCACGAGGTGGATAGTTACCAAACCATGCTTGATATTATAAGCGGATTATAATTGCTTCACATAGATAATTTCTAATAGCAGTTAAGGGCTTATAGTTGATTGAAATAATTTTAGCGCAACACGATTTGGAATTAAGGACTTCCATTCAATTTAATCGAGGGTGAAAATAGTTATGGCGGATATAAAGTTTGAAATTATTGAAAAAGTTGCGGTCTTGTCAGAATCTGCAAAAGGATGGACGAAAGAATTAAATCTAATCAGTTGGAATGGAAGAGAACCGAAATATGACATACGTGATTGGTCACCAGAATATGAAAAAATGGGGAAGGGAATAACCCTTTCTAATGAAGAAGTAAAAAATCTAAAAAACGCCTTAGATAAATTAACCGATTTGGGTAAATAAGGATTATAGTATTCCTGCAATAAGCTTTCTATTTTATGTTTCGGTAGTATAGGTAGTATATATTTAAGAACGGCTGGGCATGTTTATAACAATCGCTCAGCCGCATTATTATTTGGATTTTATCCATTATTTTGTAAACCACGCAGGTCTCTTTTTTGTTGAGCGACTACCATTTTCAGTAAATGAAAAGTATATTTTTTTCTTCTTTAATTCTTTAATTACTGGAGCTAGTTCTTTGCCCCCCACTAACCAGAGTGAACCGCCATTGTCTCTTTTATCGATCACTTCATACCCCTTATTTACTAAAAAATCCTTTAAATTAAATTGCTGCTCTCTTAATAAGTCGTCCGTTGAAATATCAGTATCACGTTTTAATGGGTCATCACCATCATCAAATATAGATAACTGTTGATTGAGGCCGTTTAATTCATCGGAAAATAATCCAAATTGTTTACCTGGCAAATCAACATCTTTCTCGGAAGATTGCTTTTTATTAACGGTACTATTATAAATGTGTGGTATTTTGATTTCATTTATAATATTTTCTGCAGTTTTCTCCGCCTGCTCTTCCTTAGCGGTAATAATGCTATTAGAAATAGAGACACCTTGATTTGTAATTAAAGTGCCACTAGCAGGTTCACTAATATTTTTACTAAATGCGGGTTTTATATTGTAATATTCAAGTGTATCCCAGAGCGAATTAAGGGCTTTTTCAGGATCGTAATAGTATTCACTTCCTCGAACCCTCCAGAACTTCCAACCGCATCGTTCAAGTATTCTTTGGCGGTTCATATCATAGTCATATCTATCAGGACCGTGCCATTGATCTCCATCACATTCAACAGCAATACGCCCTTTTTCACCTTCCACCACTAGATCTATACGATATCCTGCTACCTTATGCTGTGGAATGACTTTATAACCTTTTGAAGATATTTGATCAAAAACTGCACGTTCAAAGTCATTTTCACAAAGCTCGCGATTAGGTTCCAATATTTCTTTAAGTGGATTTTGACAGTAGGTTATCAGTTGATACCTTAAACACTCTTTATTTCTAAAGTCATTCGTGGTTGGAGTATGGAATAACCATATCTGATCTTTTGCTCTACTAACAGCAACATTAAATCTTCGTTTATCTTTCTCAGTATTAATAGCTCTCATTCCTGTTTCACCAGGTGCAGCTACTAAACTTAAAAAGATAATATCACGTTCATCCCCTTGAAAGTCATATGCATCACCACAAATAATATTTCTCTTTTCGATTTCTTCAGTACCAATTTCTTGAATAAGCAAATGTTCAATTAATTGAGCTTGACCTTTATTTTGTAAGCTTATTATACCAATGGATTTGTTTTTATATTTTGGATTTTGTATACAAGTTCTAATCTCTTTTACAATTGCTTCGGCTTCAGGTTTATTCAGCACTTTTTGACCTGATCCTTCTCGATAACCGGTAGGTATGTGTTTACTAATGATTGGTTCCATTCTGTTAGGTGGATATTGCCTTAACGGTATTAAAGGTGTATGAGAATAACTTATCATATTAGAGAACTGAATTATTTCAGGCATACATCTAAAATGTTCTCGTAGCGTTATTCGTCCACCGAATAAAACATTTGTTAAATCGAAAAAAGAACTTTCAATATCAAGTAAATCACCTAATCTAAAATCATATAAAAATTGCTTTCTTAAGAAATTGACATCTTCTTTTTTTATTCCTACATATTCAGGACTGATTTGTTTGTCATCTCCGACAACGATTAGCTTTTTAGCAAGATACTGAAGGATAATTGCTTCAGGGCCGGACTGGCTTGCTTCATCGATAATTACAATATCAAATAAGTTCGGTTTCATCTCAAAGGTTTCAAATATGCTGTATAACGGCATAATCCATACAGGAATAGCATCACGACAATGAGACATGTGAAACTTTGCATCTCTAAGGTAAATGGGTGCATTTGTACCTGTTCCTTTTCCGACTTTTCGCATTGCTGTTTTCCAGGCTAGTAGATGCTGTCTTTGGCTCTCAGTCATAGATGAAAGGGTAGAATACCATGCTTTTTCAGAACATAATTTAGAAATGATTTCTTTAGTTGTGTCATTTACTCTCCTTAGTTCACTGGAGAGTTCTTTGGCATTTTTATTTGAAAATTCAAGATACCAAGTATTAGCTTTTGCCCATGAAAATGCTGCTTCAAACTCCTCGAACTTTTTAGACCACAGATCGTAATCAAAGTTATCTAATAACTGATAATATAGCTGTGGCATTGTTGTTTTAATTCTTTGCATTAATTCATCACAGTGGTTGTTTTTACTGGTTAATAAGTCTAACTCTTTTATCTTTTCGACCAACACACTATATTCTTTATTATTACGATTATTGATGGCTGCAATCAATTCAGAGACAATTGGATGAGAGGAAATCCCTTCTACAAAGGAATTAATATTCTGAATTAATGATGAAAACCTATTTCTAACATAAATAATCTCATTCTGATAATTTATTAGCTTTAATTGATTAACAATCTTAAATAACTGACTCGAAGAAAAATCGTCTTCACTTAAAAGTGACATATTTTGGAACCTTTGTTCCGATTCTTTAATGAGCGATCTAATCTCAAATAACACGTTAAAATATGCAAAGAGATTAGACATTTCGGCAACCTTTAAACTACGAGAAGAACGGGTCTCCAATGAAATATCAAGATGACTAGAAATTAGCTTTTCAATTTTATTGATTGCTATATCACTAGATAAAGCTTCTTCTAATAACTTTATGGATTCTAATTTATCACATTTCTGTCCACCAACTCGTACATCATGAACAATATACCAACCGGTTTTTACTGGTTTTGGTCGCAGTAATGGGAACCCTAATCCCTTTCCACTTTCAAAGTGTTTTCTTAATTCCACCACTTCAGCATGTAACTGTGTTAGTGGTAAATTAGGTAACCCACTTATTTCGGTTAAATTATGTTTATTGGCTAGATCTTTAATTGAGTTTATCGTATTTTCAAACTGGGAGTAAAATTCTTCCCAGGTACTAAACTTTTTAGATACTAAATCCTTAAGGGCACGATTTAACCATGATATATCTTTGTTTTCAATGTCTGACACTAAGGTAAAAAGCTCATGAATAAATTGCTCAAAAAAGTGTCTGTCAGATTCGGACAAATCTTTATATTTTTGTAATTGGGGAGATTCCTCCCCTTTAAGCCCTTCAATTTCTTTTAATAATTCATTTTCTTTTTGAGTAAGTCCTTTAAATTCTTCGATGCTTAAAAGAACATCAACGGATGGGAATGGATGTTGTATTTGTTCTATAACGTCTTCATTTAATTCGCTTAATAGTTGTAATAAAATTAAGGTTTCATTTTTTGATAAAGGAGCTTCTACATCCAGCGAGATCCTATCATTAAGCCATTTATACTTGTTTCGGTTTTTATTTAGTTTTTCAGCAATTTTTAACGCAGTTCCTGAGTATTGACCAGTAAGCTGATGTACAAATGTTTCATTTTCTCTGATTGCCCTTAAATTTAGATTTAATTCAGCTGCTTTTTCTTTTAATGTTCTGAGTTTGTCCGATAATAAGTTAATGTTAGCTTTTGTTGAATCAGGATCCCATGAATCTCTATTATTAGAGATACTATAAACTACACTTTCTAAATCTTTAAAAGAAGTTGAATCTCCACCTAATAAACTTACACATAGAGCTTGTAACTCTTCTGGTATTTTATCTTTCAAAACTTTAAGAGCTTGTGGTGTTTGACTCGTAATGAGAACCCTTTTACCAGTTGCTAGTAAATGAGAAGTCAAGTTTGCAATAGTATGAGTCTTTCCAGTTCCAGGGGGACCTTGAACAATAACACCGTTTCTCGTTTGAAGGCTTTCAATTATTTTTATCTGCTCATCATTTGCCTCTAGAGGAAAATAAGTTTGCAAATCTTCCAATTTAATTTTTTGTTCCCCGTGATTATCTTTTGACTGTAAGTCATCAGTCTGGTTAAAGATCCTTAATATTCCTTGTGGAGGAGAGATGCTATCACTCTCTATATCACTTGTAATTGAAGAGCAAGCCTGTTGAAATCCTTTTTCACTTCTTTTTCGCAAAATTAAAGCAGGGCTATAATAAACGTTTGGTTTCTCTTGAACGTTTCTAATTTCATTAAATTCTTCAGGAAAGTAATTACCATTGGCAGACAACGATTGTACATAAGATCTTAATATAGAGTCCTGTGCTTCCTTATTCCATAAATTTTCTTTTAAGTTCTCTAAGGCATCTTCAACCGGTTTCAATGTATTAGCATCCAATCGATCTGTTAATTCAAGCATATCTTGCTCTAACTCAAAATTCATACTATCTGGAGAAGCAACAACAGATAATACACCAATGTCTGAGTCAAAGGTAAATGAACATGGAATAGTTAATAAATGCCGATGTACTAATTGCCCATTTGGAGTTCTCCAATTAAATAGTCCAAGAGAAACGTTAAGCTCGAATTGTTCTCCGGAAGTCTTTTGTTTACGATAAATAGTAAAGAGTTGGGAGTATATTTTTTGTATTTCTACAGACCTAATATATTCATCTCTCCAAGGAATCCATAAATTAGTCAGATATGAGTCAAATTCTTTAATGATCTTTGGCTGCTCTTTTAGATATAAGTACTTTGAAATTTGATCTTCATCGGTACCTTCGATGGCTTCGTTACTTCCACTATGTAGTGTGTATATAATCTTGTCTTTTAATTTTGGAGTTTGTGTAATATCTTCAAGGCTTGTTGATTCTTCTAGCCATTTCTCTATTTCAAAAGAAAGTTCAGGTACAGATGGAAAATCCGGTTTTTTAACTTGAAGCCACAAATCTCCTTTGACTTCTTCATGAAGAGGAGAAACACATTCGGGTTCATCAGGTATTTTATTAATCCAAAAAACGTTGGTGTACTGGTTTAAATCTTGAACTAAGGGTGTTCTTAACAAAGAAAGTTCTTTTAAGTAGTTAAAAAGTCTTATAGAGCGGTCTTTATCTAAATCAAAGGAGCTCACAGAATCAGTCCTTTCTTACTATATGTATACAGGTTTACAAAAAATGTATGTTCCAACTTCTATTATATACTTTTAACTTATAAATTAAATTAGCAAAAATGCAGGAACACATAAACTTATCAAGGGAATAACATCATTCATTCGAATAACTATTCACTTTCAAAAAATTCCAGTATTTTCATATTTATTACCAACTTTAAAACTGAAAACATTATCCTAACATGATAAAATAGGTTTATAGTACTAATTTTTCCATTTCTTGTTTCCTGATAAAAAGTACTTGCAAAAGAATTAGTGATAACTTGTTGGGGGAAGTTTTATGGTAGAAACAATTGTTCATTTAAATGATGATGAAGAGTTATTAAGTTACTTTGGCTCTTTTAAGGGTATTCAAGATTTTTTACTAAATGAAGAAATATATAATGTTAAAGTTGATGCCATTGAAAAACTTATATCCTTTATTAAAGAGGGGACTAAGAAGCGCAGAAAGCAAAACTTCAAAGCATATTTTTCAGCAATAGATATTAATGAGGCTAAAGGGTTGGCAAGTATCCTTGAAGAATTAAAAGCAGCAGTTGAAAGTGAGCAAATTGAGCCTATTAAAAAAGTGAAAGATGGTCTAATTTCTCAAGGCATGCTTGTTTTTAATAAAAAATATCTGGATATTTTCCCTGAAAAAAGTTCAGATAACTATATAGAAGTTACTCAAAAAAATAGCGAAATTGAGGATCCAAATAATCTTGATAAATATTTTTACTGGTTAAACTATGATGTTAATGATTTAAGAAATGAATTGTTAGAAGCCTATCAAAATAAATCTTTAAATAGTAAATTGGTTAGAAAATTTGTAGGGGAGTTTAAAAAATTCCTTAATGGAAGATTATTATTGAAGGTAATTAGCTTAGATGCTAGACAGATCGTAGGAGTGCCTATTCTATTGAAAATGAGTGGGTATGATATATTACCTCATCCGTTTTTAGACAATGAGTGGGAGTTGTCACGTCCGGTTGAAACGTTAAGTAATCAAAACCGAATAAACGTGGGGGATATAGTAGCAGCTAATTTCACAGCAAGTCGAAATGAGCATTTTATTTCCTCTTTATTATTTGTTGATTTTGATGGAGCAGAGGTTATTCCTCAAACATTACAACAAGCACTATCAGAATATGTAGACAGCGATTATATCGAAGAGGCCTATAAGGTATTTGAAATAAAGAATAATGAAGATGAAGAAATTAAATCATTTTTATTAAAAAAATTATTACAAACAAGTGAAAATGTAAGAAATCTTTTGTCTGATGACCTTAAAAAACTAAACGAAAAAAGAAATGATATCGCAAAAGCGGGAGAAGATATATCGAAGGAAGAAATAAATCTAGAACAGAACCGTAAGATATGGCATAAAATTTTGAAAAGAATAGATGAATTAATCGAACTTGAAGAAGGGTATCAGCTTGATGAAGATGGATATGAAAAGGTAGAATACCAACCAGAGCAATTTATCTTTAATTTACAATCATTGTTTTATCATAATGATGAGCAGCATTTAATATATAAAACGGGAATTATTAAAAGTTTTGTCTATGCTTTACAGTCAAATATATTAACATTAATTGCGGGACCGTCTGGAACAGGAAAATCAAGTATTGTTCAAGCTTTTGGAAGGGCTGTTAAAAATGTAGAAGTTCGTATGATTCCTGTGCAATCTAGTTGGACCGACGCTCAAGATTTGCTTGGTTATTTTCATCCAACTGATAAAGCCTTCGTTCCTACGCCGTTTATGGAGGCAATGGCAGAGGCTGCTTTGGAGAAAAATAAATCGAAGCTGTTTCTAATTTGTTTGGATGAAATGAACTTAGCCCACATTGAATATTACTTCTCGGAAATATTAAGCGCAAGAGAAGAAAAAACACCTACTATCCGTCTATATCCGAAAAGATATTTGGAAATTGCAAAACATACCTTAATTAACGAAAATGCAAGTATTGAACAACAAAAAAATGCTGAGGAATTGATTAAACTGTATCCGCCTATATTTAAAATACCAGATAATGTCCGCTTTATTGGTACATTAAATATGGATCATACAGTTAAACCAATCAGTCCTAAAGTGATTGATAGAAGCTTTATTATTGAAATTGATCACTTAAAATCCCAAGAAAAAGAAGAAATAAAAAGCAACCTTCAGTTTATTGATGGAAAGATTGAAATGGATTATGAAACGTTTAAATTACCTATATTGGATGAAATAAAAGTAAATGATGCTGTTGAGAAAATTCAAGAAGTATCTCTGCTATTTGATGAATATCCTAACGCATCTTTAAATAGTCGTGGTTATAAGCATATTCGTCAGTTTTTAACTTTTGCTAAAAATGAACAAGAAAAAAATGAGTTAATTGACTATATCATTTTAGGGAAAATTCTCCCTAGAATTGAAATAAAAAAAACCGAGTTAGATAAAATCACCGATAACTTAATACAAATATTTACATCTTACTCACTTGCACATGAAAAACTCAAAGATATGTTAAATACTAAGCATATAGTAAAGTTTTGGTAGGTGATGGTTAAGTTGAAACTTTTTCATGTAATTAAGGAAAAAAATAGATTAGTAGTTCATGAAGAACTGCAGTTTAATGGTAAAGAATACTTCACATGTGAATATAACAAAATTAAGAAAAGAATGGCTCAGATTGGTGTATCAATTGATAATGCAAGCCGTGTTATTGTAAAACAATTTGAAAATGAAGTTGCACAATTAACCTTAGATCACGAATCTGGAATTTGGTATCACAATCAAAAACAATGGATTGAAGATAGTTTCAAGCAGACAACTGACAGTATTTTTGGAATTAACGCTGGCGGAAACTTTGAAGTAGTCGCTTATGATCAATTTAGTGACGAGTTTGCAAAAGCATCTGTTAATATTACTCCCGGAACAATGTCTATCGAAGAATACCAACAAATGCAGCAAGAAGTTCGAAGGCTCTTTGAACTATTTTCCTACGATCTAACAAAAATCGATTATCAAGAGGAAAATATTTTAAAAAGGATTCAATTGCCTTTTTATCCTCAACAACAATTTAAAAATCTATTTGATCAATTTTTAGATTGTTTTTATGAAATTACGAAAATGCCAGAACAAGAATTGATTCAAAGAGAAAAGAAAGTAAGTTTGTATCAAGTGAAAAAGTGGACACCTTCAGTAATTATTGAAAATGAAATTAAACAAAACGGAAAAGTCACAACTACCATTAATGAAAAAACAACGGAGATTAAAGAGCATCGGATGATCAGGTTTATGGTAGAGGAGTTTCAACAGAGAATTCATATGGAGTTGGCTGCAGAACAAAAATATTTGATGTCGTTGCAAGATGAACTGGATCAACTAGAAGATGTTGAAAAAAGAGAGATGTCTCCATTAGCTATAAATTTTCGGAATCTTATTGAAATTATTAAAGCTGACTCTGCGAAGTTGGCGAAAAGAATTGACAATTGGGGAAAAATGAGTAGAGAAATTGATGGGCTACTAGAACATCCAATCCTACAATGTGAACCACAATTAATTGAAGAAACACATTTGTTTCGTATGCATCCTTTTTATAGTGAAGTATTTTTGCTTTTTATAGAATATGAGAATTTATCTCCTGTTTTAACAGAATCGTTTCGGCTCTTTATTCAATCAATCTTAAAGTCACCAACACTTTATGAGATTTGGGTCTTACTAAAAATTATTGAGCAATTTAGTCAATGGGGTGTTAATCCCTACGAATTTATTCAGGATGTTCAAGAAAAGTATTTAGAACAAAAATCGATAAGCGGATATAAGAAACAGTTTAAATTAGAAAACAGACCGTTTGATATTGGGCTTTATTATGACTATACATTTGGTGAAAATGGTTATAGACCGGATTTTGTTATTGGTATTTTTGATTCTTCAAATAGAAAATGGTACATGCATACGTTAGATGCCAAGTATAAATGCTATAGCAAGATGAAAAAAGGTGAGCCCAAAATATTAAATGACTTAGAACATTCGGGAACTAGATATTTAAATGAGTTATTTATAAATGATAAAAGAGTATTGTTAAAATCCGGTACTTTAGTGCATACAGATGTTAGTTCTTTAAACTGGAATGTGAAGCATCAATCTGTAAATTCAAATCGAGTACAACATCAAATAGCACATTTCTATTTTACCCCTAATAATAATACAAATTTAGAAATTTTCTTAAAGAGAATGTTGCATGAATGTAGCAATTTTGAATTTTGTTGTCCGAAATGTGGAAAAAAATTAGATGGAACAAAGGAAGAAAAAGAGCCTTTTGGAAATAAATTAAGATGGAAAACAACATATATATGTGAAGAATGTAATGAAGTGTGGGTTGCTAATTTTTGTAGTTCATGTTCGTTTAACGACAGAGGTTTGAGAAATATCATAATACAAGGTAGAAGCTACAGATATCCAAGACCTCTTTTTAAATACCCAACCAATAATTTTAATTTACAAGTTGAGGATAACTGGGATGTACATTGCCCAACGTGCAATAAAACTGCTAACCATAGGATTAACTTCATTACTCAAGATAATATTTTTAAAGGAACAATCATATTAGGTAAAATTCCATAATTGTAAACTTTTGGAGTTTTGTATGATTGGCTACTTACAATGTTGAAAGCCATCGTAAAAATTAGGAAGAAGTCCCAATGAATTGAATGAAATCAGAATTATCCTATCAAGAAAGATGAGATTTAATAGAGGGCTACTTTTTAGACGAGAAGGTTTCGGAACATTGGGAGTTAATTTATTTGATTATTGATAATAATGAAGTCTTTATTTAAATAGATATTTGGTTGGTTCTTCTGCTTTCGATAAAAAGCAATATAACCGTCCCTCTCCTAAATACAAAAACAAATACAGGAAATTTGTTAGGTGAATCATTAAGTAAATCAAATCGTAATAAGATGGATAATTTCACTTTTGTTTTTGTTAATGATTTTAGTAAATCCTTACTTATTACTTATACAAAAGTTATTAGGGGATGTGGCAATGAGTAGAGAGTCTACAGAAAGATTACGGGTTTTACTAAATAAAGCTACCGACGAAGATCTATATACTTTAATGGAATATAATTATGGAGAGAACTGCCCATCTGTTGGTGTTGACGACCTAATAAGGAAAATTAGATATAATGGTAGCCATAATTTAGCATACTTATTTAGAAAACTTGATGGTGTTGAGTACTTAGAAATTGTTCAGGATGTTGCCAGAAAGTTAAAAGTCGAATATACAGATAATGAAAATGAACAAAATATTGAAGCGAAAATAATGGTAAAGTTTTTGCGGGATTTTATGAAAAACACAAAAGAGGAGGAGAAAAGGGAATTTCAAGAATATCTTAAGCAACAAGGTGTTCAGGAACTTGATGATCATGCTATTTTAAAATATATATTGGGAAACCCTGCTGCTCTTGAAGGAGTAGTCAAGCTTTTTGCCGCAATCGCTAATAAAATTGCCATGCAGTTACTTAGAAGAGAAATTAAAGCAGCAGCATATCCCTTAATGGGAGAAATAGCAGTTTTAGGAGGTTTGCTAATATTATTCGCTGGTCCCGCATATAAGAAAACAACACCATCGGTAATACATATTGCATTTTTAAGACAAAAAATTAAATTGCAGGATTTTAAGGATGGTGATGATTTGTAATGGAAAAGGACATAGAAGTCTTATTTGGTATACCTGAAGACATACTTGTTGGTTTGAAAAGCGGAGAATACAAGCGTTACGGTGGTTCTATCAGACATAGAAGGGGCTATTTTGTTGCCCATTTAAAAGAAACAGGACGTGTTGATTTAGAAAAAATAAATCAATTCCTTCCAAAAGTGCAAGAACAGTTGAATTTGTTGAATATTACGAGTTCAATTGCTGCTGTATCAAGTGTATTAAATCTTACAGTTTCTATGGCTGGCTTTGAATATCTGGCATATAGGGTAAATCAAATTGAAAATAAATTAGAAAAGATGGATGTAAAATTAGACTCTATCATTGATATTGTTGGAGATATAAGGGATAGGCAGGAACACACTGTTAAAGCAAAATTGAAAAATGCGATTGAAATTGCAGAGAGGGCAACTAAGAGGTCTCAAAGCAGTGAGGGTAAAATGGACTTTTTAGATGCATCTAAATTATTCTCTGAAACGAAAGCATATTTTGGGTTGTTCGTTGAAAAAATCATTAAAAGTAAAAAAATCTTGGCATTTAGCGAAATGGCATATGAGTATTTTTCTCTTTATATAATTTCGGTAGTTGGCGAAATTAGAACTAGACTATATCTTAAAGACTTCATCGCATCAAACTTTGAATTGGATGGGGCGATAAACTTTATTAAATTTTTCGTAGACAAATTTATGGAAGAACGCAATATTTTAAATCCGGATTTTCTTCTTTTAGACAGTGAACAAGTTCCAGTTATAAAAAGTAGGTTAACTCAAATAAAAGAAATCAAAAATAGACTGGAAAGCTTTCAAGAGGAAATTTGTTTTATTGAGAATAACAAGATAGATTATGCTTCATGGGAAGCAATAAGTGCTCCTGAAGAGATTGATTCGCCTTTTATAATTATACGGACGGGTGAATCGGTTCAACTGAAACTTAATAAGTGAATATTAAAAATAAACCAAATATTCTCTTTGGTAAGTGAATTATTGTCAGAAACTTAAAAGATATTCTGCTTTTTATTTATAATGATAAGGGGGATTTCCCGCCTTCCACAATAGTGTATGTAAGAATTTAACTTTTGGCATTTTTTAAGGTAAACACAACTACATCTTAAATGTCTGGGACCACCACTCAAGCCATTGCGCGGTCGCAAAGATAGAGTTAAATAGTAATGCTGCAGAGATCTTATAAGGGTCTCTGCTTTTTTGTAGTATTTCAAAATAGTTTAATTTATGAATTACTCTTATATATCGTAGTAGACCATTACTACGCAATAAATTACTTTTTTTAAAACAAAGGAAACAGGATAATAACGTAACACTTACACAAATGAATGATTTGGGAGGAAAATGTATTAATTTGTAGAAAGTATATAATTGTAGAAGGAAGTGATATTAGTGGTTACGATGAGAGGAAATCTTCAGTGCGAAGTGTGTGGTGCAAAAACTCTTATACGAATTCAAGTTGGATGGTTAGATATGCATCCAATCCGCTTTAACTGTGGGAAATGTGGCATTTTGATTACGGGAACCATGTATCAAGACCAATTGAATGTGAATGCACATACTGAATTTGATAATGTAAAAAAAGTACCAGATAAAGGTGACTCTGATTTTCATATAGAAGTATCAGGCGAATTACTAACAGAGAAACTCCAGCCATATAAATTTAAAAATACTCTTTTTCCACCATTCTTTACAAGTGGCATATGGATGATGGATGAGGGAATGGGTGAATTCAAGGAAAGAACGTTAAGGTTCCTATCTATAATAAAAAATGACTGGCCAAAGTATAGGAGGGTTAATGAGTTATGGTTTAATGGGAATTACCAATACCTTAGGAAAGATTTAAAAAAACAAATTAGTAATAAGCAATTTCCATTAAATAATGAATTGCAATATTTAATTGCGATTCGACAAACAAACATAAGATTATTATCAAGTATATTAAGTGAAAATTTCTTTGAAAAGCAAATCAAATTTATTGGAGAAGAAGTTTCCGATCTTAAAAAAAATAAAGATAAAGAATTCTTAACTTTAATAGAATATTTCTCTACTTCAATACATAGAAACGAGGAAAAAATATTCGAATGCATTAAGCAATTTATTGAAAAATTTAGATTTATGATTCCCGTTTTCGGAATCGAGTTTTATAAAAATGGTTCCCAAACAGAATTATATGAAAAAGGTATTACAACAGTATCCTTTGAGGAATTAAAGCAATTCTATGTGGATGTTTATGAGGTTATCACGGAAATGTTAGAGCTTATAGTAGCTTATAATAATCTTAAATATCGTGGTAATTTTCAACTTATGAAAGAAAAAAGGAAAGATGTCGTTACATTAGACGACTACAAAAAGAAAAATAAGGGTGCGAAATTAGAGTTTGTAGATGGAAATGAGGAGTACGATAATATAGTGTACCCTTACTTAAATAATAAACTAAGAAATGCTATTGGACACAACACTTATAAAATGGATATACAAAGTCAACAAATTACATATTTCCCAAAAGGTACTGAGGATAATGAAGACCATCCAGTGATTTCATTAAAAGACTTTACACGAAGTTGTTGGGATATATTCCAGTCATTAATGAACCTTTCAGAATTAGTTTACCAAACTAGAAAGGTTTACTACTTGAATCAAGATCTTAAACCTGCGGTTGAACATATATACGAAGAAAAAGCCCCATCAAAGAAGAAAAAGAAAAAACAAAATAGTAAGCGGAATAGTGAAAAGCAAAAAAGAGAATCTAGAAAGAAAAACAGAAAATAGGTAGTAAATGAATGATAGAAAAGCCACATATTAATGACAAATAACAATTGGGGGATTTTGAAAAAGAATAATAACAAAACAAAGTCATAGGCTACACAGTACAAACATACAGGTAATAGATCAACCATCTGGAGATGATTGCTTTTAAAGTGGTCGTCTTTTCTTATTGACTATTACTACGATAAGGCTTCACCCTCACGGATTTCATCCGGGATTATCCGATGAAGAAGATTCTATCTTTCGATTACATCTCGTACAGATTTCTACTCTTGAAATTCTAAGACGATTTGATGTTGGTCATACATAAATAGTGGATTTTCAAGGGGCCACAAAAAGTCATTACTCTGATTTTTTGCGGCCCCTTTGTTTGTGCAATAACAATATTCAGCAATCGGGCGCTTATTTTTGAAGAAGAACAAGAAAAAGAAATTTTTATTAGTTGCACAGTACAAATATACTATTCAATAGAAAAAAGATACTCTGCAAAAGGTAAGTATTAAATAAATACACTGCTTTATAAGGTAAACACTGATACAACAATATGTCTGCGAGCACCATTCAAGTCAGATAGAGGAAGTTCTAATTGAAATATATAAATGTAAAAGTCTTATTCTAATAAAGGATAAGGTTTTTTTCGAATATTTAGGGAAGGTGCTAAGCTCTGTTAACCATTTTGGTCTGAAATGTAATAATTTGTATCTTGATTATCATGAATAGGAAGGAAAAACAAGTAAATTGTCGAATAATGAATAAGGGCTTTTAATGATAGCGTGGTATAGCAGTAATGAAAAACCAAAAGATTTAATTGTGTTAAAATTGCTGAATTTAGGATTGAAGATCAGCAGAAATCTCATAAAGGACCATTGTTGTTTAAAGCTATAGAAGCAAGAAAAGTATTATAAATTTGATGGAGAGGTATTTCATTTAAGGCAAGTCAATTGAATTGTAACTTTATTACATTGGAGAGAGTTATATATGAATGGGGCACTTCCAGAGACCAACTTTATTTATGAAAAGCTTTTGAGTGATGAACAAAAGGGATATATTAAAGCTTTCCTAGATGAAATAGAAACAAAGAAAGAAAAATATGAAACCCAAGTTTTATGGTTAATGGACCAAAAAATAGGTGGAATTGGTGGCTACTGTATGCCCGCTGATCCAAAGAAAAACCCTTTTCCAGGAGGTTTGGAGAGGGAACTCTTTCGCCCATTGCAGTATGCAAGGTCTGAGATTGATGTCTTAGATGTTAGATTGCATGCTAGGCATGTTATACAATATAGTGGTATGCATTTAGAAGCTGTTATGAGACTCTTTGTTGTCAGTACAAAATTAATGGGTAAATTAAGATTCTCCAAATCTACTTTAGGAAAATTAGCACACGAAACAAAAGAAAAAAATATTTTTGATAAAGTGCTCATTAATTCATTATTTAATTTTATCGTTTTATTTAACAAAGCTAAACACGAAGTGAACATGAGTGATGAGAGGGCCCGTCTATTTTCAGTAGAAGATGCAATTATTAGCTATTTTGCAGCAAGGATAATAGGGAAAACTGTACTTGCAGAAATAGAATACCCGCTGTCTTTGAATACGTATGAAATAAATAATGATCCATTTGAGTTTTAATTTATTTTATTTAATCTAGTTTGGGCAACTATGTGCTTAAAATAGTACTGTTTATTAGGTGGCATGTGTATGGCTTTGCTGTTATAAAGAGAAAGAAATCCAACAACTGAGAAAATAGAAGAATTAGCTAGTAATTGGTCCGAAAATATTGGGGTTAACCTGGAAATAAGCAAATGGAAATATCTAAGGAGTAGAATGAATGAGTAAAACCATCTTATCTTATCAATTGAGGGGAAGATTGCAATTCACAGTTCATTTAGTAATCTTACATAACCAAGTTGAAGAGATACATAGGAGTTTAGTAACTATGAATTAAGATTAAAAAATTATTGGAATGGAAGGAGAGATTATATATGAATCTTGAAGCTGAAAAGGTTACAAGTATTGAAACATATCTTAATCAGCTCCCAAGGCTAAATGAAAAGCTGGGAGGAACTATCTTCTATAGGGGACAAAGTAAAATTTCTTATAATTTAACTCCTTCAATTTTTAGAGGCGGTTTACGGCAGGAGGAACATAATATATATACACAGATCTTAACAGAATGTGCGCATGAATTTGAAGGTTGTAATTTCCATAATGAGATTTTATCAAAGATGCAACATTATGGTGTCCCTACACGATTGCTTGATGTAACAACTAATGCTTTGGTTGCATTGTATTTTGCATGTGAAAGAAATTATAAAGAAGATGGTGTTGTTTTTGTAATTAAAACAGATAAGTCAAGTATTAAACAGTATGATAGTGATGCAATATCTATTTTATCTTCTCTCCCAAGATTTAATTATGAGGAGAAAGAAGAAATAGCGGATCTAGCTACAAATGCACAATTAGAAATGCGGGAAAGTCCATTAGAAGAAACAATTATAAAGTTTAATGATAAGAAGATAATTAAAAGGCTTTTGCATGAAATTAAGAAAGAAAAACCTGCTTTTGAGAATATTATTAATCCAAAAGACATACTGACAAATTACTTTTTTCTCCCTCGTAAAACTAATGCACGAATTATTAGGCAAAGTGGGGCTTTTTTAATTTTCGGTTTAAAAGATAGAGAAATCGGAGATCAATTTTCTACTATAAATGAAGGTAATAGCCAATCTTATAAAATTATTATTGATAAAGATAGTAAGAAATCAATTATCGATCAGCTTATGGTTTTTGGAATTTCTAAAGCAACATTACATCCCGAGCTGTACAAAGTTGCTGAATTTATAAAGGAAAAGTATCACCTTGTTGATTGCTAGTAAATAAGTTCATAATAACATAATGAAATTTGTTGAAAGTCATATAGAAAGACCAACAACTGAATTAAAGGCTCATTTCCATGATTTTTTTAGTTCATTTAGACTGAAGCTTAAAAAAGAAAATGTTATTGAGTTACTAAAGGGATATGGCAAAATGTTATTATAGTTAATTTAAGTGTAATGTTTGCGACATTTTATTATTCTTTAATGTGGCTTAACATTTAAAAAACAATAAAATTAATAGAACGATTTGTTAATTGCTAAACTCTAAGCAGAAAGCTGTATTAGGTAAACGCCACTACATCAATACTTCTGCCATTACTACTCAAGCCATGATCACCATTCAAGCCATGTTGAGTGTGTGAACATTGGTGATGATTTCTGTTTTAAATTGCTAACATTTTGCTAACGCCATCCCATAATAAACGGTAAATCACCGTTAAAGATGTTACAGTAAGTAATATCCAAAACGTTGATTTACCGCGTTTCTTGCACATGTCGTTAACGATATTACACTCTCAAAGCTTACGGGCGGCATGATGTAATAAACATTATTGAACCTTATATGTCAAGGTGATAAAGGTCACGAGCTGTACTCGTGACCTTTTTTAAACTGTACATATTAATTTTGCAGTAGTATCTATATACGCAATAATGCACCATTAGGCTCTGGTAACTCGTCTTCCCTGATCCGATTCATTCTACAAAAATTTTCAAAGAAGGTTTGTGCTAGTTCCCGTTCCTGTGTGTCACTTTTTAAAGAAACAATATCAAGTAAGATTTGAGCCATCCATTCATTATCGAAATAACGGTATTTACCTGTATTCCAAGTCATTTTGTGAGGGGATTTTTCGTTTACATAATATTTCCAAAAGGGCATCTTATCCGATTCCTGTTCTGTAAGCTGTAGTCTATATTCTGAATGAGCAGGAATATAACCATCTTCACAAAACTGACCGATAAAATCCTCATTCACCATATAAACACCCAAGATACGTCTGTCTTTTTCAGCCGTACTGGAATCTCTTGCTGTTAAAAGGCAAACGCTATTTGGGTATAAGCGGGTAGGTTTGTTTGGCTTTCCTTTGTTATTGCCGCTTTTTATTACCCCAGTAAAAACTTTCCACTCTGTAAAAACTTTACTCTGTTCTTCGACATCACACCAAAAAACCATTTGTGACTTGGGATGAAGTTTATGATTCTTCATAAGTTGTTCATGTTCCAAGCGAAGTTGTTGTTCTTTGCGTTGACGTTCTTTTTCTTCTTCCCTTTTCTGTTCCGCCTTCTCTTGTTCTAATTCTATTTTTTGTAACATCTTTTTAAGTGAATTGGCAGCATTATGATCATGCAGTTTTAGGAACTTTCCAAAAGCATCGGGAAAAACAAACTTTTTTTTCTCCGTTGCGAAATCTATTTCTATGATAGAATCATTATGGTTCACAATACTTCCCGTGCCAAAACGCTTATGCGTTACTTCTTTATTGATTAGATTCATTATTTTTGTCCTCCCTTTAATACTAAATAAAACTTTGTTGTGCCTCTTCCTCCTATCTGGTTGATAACCTAAAATTGGTGACTTTCGATATTTATGCAACTAGTTCCATTACGACTTTTTCTTCTTCAGTTCCTTCGGTTGAAGAAGAGATATAAAAAAAACGCACCCAAATTCTATCTGCAAAAAGATTACATAAGAATTTGAAATACGCTTAAAAAAGTATTGTAATATCATTGTAACATTTCTCGAAAGAGTATTGCAAATAATATGTTGACAACGCAATTTATTGTAATGTAAAATATAAGATTATTTTATTTTCCTTGCTTGTATTTACCTCCATATTCGAGGAACTGGAACCAGTCCTAAGTATTTTTGCTTAAAGTGAAAAAATGCGTATAATAAAAATTATTATTAAAAGAAAGAAATGGAGTCAATCAAATGGTCCAATCAATCAATACAAAGGTCGATTTAGTTATTGATGCAACCTCCCACATGGGACTTGCAGAATATGGTAAAATCATGATCGGAGACAAAGGATTTGAATTCTTTAATAGTCGTGATGTCCGTAAGTTTTATCAAATCCCTTGGGAAGAAGTGGATTACGTGATTGCTTCTGTCATGTTCAAAGGGAAATGGATCCCCCGTTATGCTATCCGAACGAAGCGAAATGGGACGTATACATTTTCTTCTAAAGATCCCAAAAAAGTGTTGCGCGTCATTCGTGAATATGTTGATCCTAACCATATGGTCCAGTCATTGAGTTTTTTTGATGTTGTCAAACGCGGCTTGAAGAGCAAATTTTCAAAAAAATGATTCCCTCTTGAAGAGAAATATTCGCTATGCTATAATTAAAAAGAAGCTCATTAAAGTGATGCATCTAACATTGGTGCAAAAGTTGTTTATTTAACACTCTAATTACAGCGTTTGCAAAATAAATTAAATAGCTATCGTTATTATTTTTTACGTGTTACTGATTCGATCAGGCATGAGTGAAAAGTATTGATTGAAATGAAGGTTAAGGGGCATTCTATACCCATATCTTCATTTAATCGACTTTTTACTCATGCCTTTTTTGTGTTTTGCCGATACTGTAATCGCTTAAAATGAGCAGAAAAATACAGCTAAAAAAAACATTCCTTACTTTTACTAGTTTAATTAGCTGTAAAAATCCTAATAGGAGGGAAAGAGATGGTAGGAATTATTATTGCTAGTCACGGTGAATTTGCCACTGGTATCTTGCAATCTGGAGAGATGATCTTTGGAAAACAAGAAAATGTCAAAGCTGTTACATTGATGCCAAGCGAAGGACCTGATGATGTAAAGGCAAAAATGCAAGAAGCAATCGCCTCTTTCGACAACCAAGACGAGGTATTATTCTTAGTCGATCTTTGGGGTGGAACTCCTTTCAACCAAGCCAACAGCTTGTTTGAAGGACACAAAGACAAATGGGCAATCGTTGCTGGTATGAACTTGCCAATGGTGATTGAAGCATTTGCATCACGCTTCTCAATGAACACAGCGCATGAAATTGCCGCGCATATTTTAGGCACAGCTAAAGAAGGGGTAAAAGTAAACCCTGAGGAATTAGAACCAGCAGCACCATCTGCTGCAGCTGCAACTGCAAAACCAGTAAATGCAGGTGCTCCAGGTAAATTTGAATATGTGTTAGCGCGTATCGATTCTCGTTTACTTCATGGACAGGTAGCAACTACTTGGACCAAAACGACACAGCCTACACGGATTATCGTTGTATCTGATGCAGTAGCTAAGGATGAACTTCGTAAGAAATTGATCCAACAAGCTGCTCCTCCAGGTGTTAAGGCTCACGTTGTTCCTGTCAACAAAATGATCGAACTTGCAAAAGATGATCAGCACTTTGGCGGCCAGCGCGCGTTACTTCTGTTCGAAAACCCGCAAGATGCGCTTAGAGCGGTTGAAGGCGGCGTTCCATTGAAGACAATCAACGTTGGTTCGATGGCACACTCACCTGGTAAAGTTCAACCGAATAAAGTGTTGGCCTTTAACCAAGCGGATATTGATACGTTTAAAAAGTTAAAAGAACTTGGTTTGAACTTCGATGTCCGTAAAGTTCCGAGCGATTCAAAAGGCGACATGAACGAAATTATCAAGAGGGCTCAAGAAGAGTTAAACAAACAAAAACAAAAATAATCCTAATTATCAAAGAGAATGGAGGATTAATCATGGATTTGAATGTGATTCAAATAATATTAATCTTTGTCATAGCATTTTTAGCTGGGATGGAAGGTATTTTGGATGAATTCCAATTCCACCAGCCACTCGTTGCTTGTACGTTAATTGGCTTAGTTTCAGGAAACTTAGTACCATGTCTTATCTTAGGTGGTACTCTTCAATTGATCGCTTTAGGTTGGGCAAACATCGGAGCGGCCGTAGCACCGGATGCTGCGTTAGCCTCAGTTGCATCTGCCATTATTTTAGTTTTAGGTGGACAAGGTAAAGAGGGTGTGGCTTCTGCCATTGCGATTGCTGTTCCGCTTGCAGTTGCTGGCCTTTTATTAACCATCCTCGTTCGTACACTTGCAACAGCAATCGTACACATTATGGATGCTGCAGCTCTAGAAGGAAACATCAAAAAAGTTGAATTTTGGCAAATCGTTGCCATCTGCATGCAGGGGTTACGTATTGCCATTCCAGCTGCATTAATTATCGCTATTGGTGCAGGTCCGGTTAAAGACTTACTCACATCAATGCCAACTTGGTTAACAAGCGGGTTGGCAATCGGTGGGGGAATGGTCGTAGCCGTTGGTTATGCAATGGTTATTAACATGATGGCTACAAAAGAAGTATGGCCATTCTTCGCAATTGGTTTCGTGTTAGCGACTGTTTCACAAATCACACTTATCGGTCTAGGTGCTATCGGTGTGGCTCTTGCCCTTATCTATTTAGCGCTTTCTAAACAAGGCGGTTCAGGTAATGGCGGAAACGGAAACACCGGTGATCCTATCGGCGATATAATTGATAATTACTAAGAAGGAGGGCGCAAAAAATGGCAAATGAATTAAGATTATCAAAAAAAGATCGTATTTCTGTTTGGTGGCGTTCCACTTTCATTCAAGGTTCTTGGAACTATGAACGTATGCAAAACGGCGGCTGGGCATATACGATGATTCCCGCAATCAAACGATTATATAATACGAAAGAAGATCGTGCTGCTGCACTAAAACGTCACTTAGAGTTCTTTAATACTCACCCATATGTAGCTTCACCTATTATTGGTGTAACGTTAGCGCTTGAAGAAGAACGTGCAAATGGTGCGCCGGTTGACGACACAGCCATTCAAGGGGTTAAAGTCGGTATGATGGGGCCTTTGGCAGGGATCGGGGATCCAGTTTTCTGGTTCACGGTTAGACCAATCCTTGGTGCGTTAGGTGCTTCTCTTGCCTTGACCGGTAACATCCTTGGGCCGATTATTTTCTTCGTTTTATGGAATCTCATTCGTATGGGATTCACGTGGTATACGCAAGAATTTGGTTACAAAGCTGGTTCTAAAATTACGGAAGACTTATCTGGCGGAATACTTCAAGATATCACGAAAGGTGCATCCATCTTGGGTATGTTCATCCTTGGTGCATTAGTTAACCGTTGGGTATCAGTACAATTTACGCCAGTTGTATCCGAAGTTAAACTTTCCAAAGGTGCTTATATTGACTGGAGTAACTTACCTGCCGGAGCGGAAGGGATTAAATCTGCGTTGCAACAGCAAGCTGCAGGTCTTTCATTAGAACCTGTTAAAGTAACAACTTTACAAGCCAACTTGGACAGCTTAATTCCTGGTTTTGCTGGATTGCTGTTAACACTTCTTAGCATGTGGCTGCTTAAGAAGAAAGTTTCCCCAATCATTTTGATTCTAGGATTGTTCGCGGTTGGTGTTGTCTTCCACTTATTAAAATTAATGTAATATAATAAAGAAGCACCTCCTTGTATGATAATCCTATCAATTTAAGGAGGTGCTTTACATATATCCATATCTTTTAGGGGGTTGCTATGCTTACGATCGGTTATATTGGAAATGGAAAAAGCACGAACAGATATCATCTGCCATTTGTCCTACAAAGAGACAATATAAAGGTAAAAACCATTTTTCAAAGAAATCCCAAGCATGAAAGTTGGGAACGGATTCCAGGAGTAAACTATACTTCTGATTTAGATGAACTATTAACTGACAAGGACATTCAACTCATTGTCGTGTGCACAAGACATGACAGTCATTATGAATACGCAAAATTAGTCTTGGAACATAATAAACACTGTTTGGTTGAAAAGCCTTTTATGGAGACCTCAGAACAGGCTAAAGAAATATTTGCTATGGCAAGAGAAAAAGGATTAATTGTACAGGCGTATCAAAACCGTCGTTTTGACAGTGATTTTTTAACCGTTCAAAAGGTCATGGAAGAAGGGAAACTAGGGGACTTGCTGGAAATCGAAATGCATTATGACTATTATCGTCCAGAAGTACCAGAGTCTGCTCACTCTTTTGATCCTGCTTCGTCCTTTTTATATGGCCATGGCACCCATACACTGGATCAGGTGATCAGCCTTTTTGGAAAGCCTGATCATATCCATTATGATGTGAGGCAATTATTAGGCCAAGGAAGAATGAATGATTATTTTGATCTGGATTTATATTACGGTACGCTAAAAGTATCGGTCAAATCCAGTTATTTTAGATTGAAGGAAAGACCAAGCTTCGTCGTATATGGCAAAAAAGGATGCTTTGTAAAAGAAACCAAAGACCGTCAGGAAGAGCATTTAAAGTTATTTTACATGCCGGATAACAAAGATTTTGGAATCGATACAATAAACCATTATGGTGTACTGACATATATTGATGAAGAAGGTACCATCCACGAGGAAAAAGTGAAATCCGTAAATGGGGATTATGGAAGAGTATATGATGATTTATACGAAGCCATCATAAATGGTAAAGATAAAACCATTACAGACGAACAGACACTGCTGCAAATAGAAATATTAGAAACTGGAGTTAAAAATCTGAAGTAAAGTAAAAAAGGTCTTTCATCCTGAATGGATGAAGACCTTTTTTCATTTTTTATTTACAGGTCAATGCCTGATCTTTCGTTAGTAAATAAGGTCTATAATAACCAACGGTGTTTGATAGAGGAAGTACTTCTTCTGATAGATGGATGTTTAACTGTTCTTGAATGTAATTTCTTCGTTTTTGAATTCTATTCCATACTTGCGGGTATTCGTTTTTAAGCTTATTTCTTAATTCTTCATTTGCCAGAGCAATGGTATCTTCTGCACTAACACCTGCATAGCCTTCAATGGAAGGGATAATATCAATTTGGAGAATCATTCCACTTTTAAGTTCTTCAGTAGAATCTGGGTAAATCGGTGAAGACATCCACTCTTCATCGGAAACAAGATGTCCTGGGTTTAACTGCCAATTGTATTTTTCTTTTGGGAATATCACTTCTATTAAATCGTAAAAGTTTCCACCCGACATTCCGATTTTAATGTTCTCTAACCAATATACAAAGGTTTGATAATAAGGAATGGCGACTTTATCTAAATAATCTTTTTGAGAAGAAGGGAGTTGTTCTTTATTTTCAACAATAAACCCAGTTCTGCTGGTCAGACCTCCCTTATAGCCTGTTGTTAATGATATCGGATCTCCTACTTTGGTCTGTTTGTTAGTAGGATAAAGGTTTGCAAATTCAAAACGCTTGCCAGTAGCGGCGATGGTAACAACATTATTTGTTTGCCCGTCACCATTCAGAATACTCCCTAAAAAGGATTCTTTAACATCTATATCAACCGCATTCAAAGCTTTTAGCATACAAGATGAAGCCAGGTTTGCCCCATATTCATAATGAGCAATTTCATTAGCATTATTTGTTGTCCTAATCCCAATGTCTCCTCTTATAAATAAGTAAGCTGCATTGACAATCTTTGCATACTCATGCTTTGCCTTTCTGACTGCCTCAACAATAAAATGAGGAATATCAAATAAAGTATCGTTATCTTGTACTTTTGAAGTAAACATCTTCCATCCAACAAGACCAATCTTTTTACTTGTTGAAAAATTAATTTGATCCAATATCATTTCTAATGGATGATCATTGTTCATTGGTTGATTATTCAAAGAAAAAAGTGGACAGTGATAAACAGTACCCGTTGTACGAGCATGCTTTGCCATTTTTAGATTTTCATTCCCCAAAATATAGGAACAATCTCCATTGCTTTTTATTACGAAAACAGCTTCTTCAAATCTTGGAATAAAACCCGTCAAGTATTCAAAATTACTTCCATGTTCTTTATCAGCGTAAATAACTAATGCATCATACTCTTCTTTTTTCATTAATTGAAGAAGTTTTTCTTTTCTTTTGTTGATCGTCTCATCAGTTAAATAAACTGGGGGAACATTGTCATAAATTTCAGGCTGTTCTATTTGCATCCATTTTACTTGTTTCTTCATTTTCATAAACGTATTCTCCTAATCATTCGTCAGTAATTACAAGATCTACATTATTTTGTGCTAGTAACTCCACAAACTTTAGCTCCGGCATCTTATCAGTAACCAATATATCAATTTCATCGAGGGAACATACTTTGAAATAACCCGTTGTACCAATTTTTGTATGATCGGCTAATGCAATGATCTTGTTCCCTCTTTGGACCATTGCCCGTTTAACCAACCCTTCCTCCTCTGTATGAATAAACAAGCCATTTTCAGAAATGGCAAATACCCCTAATAATGTATAGTCAACATGATATTGTCTAATTTTATCCACCGTCTCGGCCCCATATAAAAACAACTGTTCATTATTAAGTTTGCCAGGAAACACTGAAACACTTGTCCTTTCATTCTTAGCAAGAAGAATAGCATGAGTAAGAGAATTGGTAATCCCTTTCAAATTCTTCCCGTTTAATTTAGGAATAACAGCTTCCACAGTAGTAGACGAATCAAAAATAACGGATGAATGATCTTTGACTAATTTAGCAGTCTTCTCTGCAATTTTTTCCTTAATAGAGTTTCCCTGATTTGCTCTTTCTGAGTAATTAAAAATAAGAGCCTCTTTACTAGCTAACACGGCTCCCCCATGTATTCTTCTTATAACATTCTTTTTTTCTAGTTTTATTAAGTCTCTTCGGATCGTATCTTTTGAAACGCTTAGAAATTCAGCGAGACTTTCTATTGTCACAGTCTTATTTTCTTCAATGATTTTCATTTCTTTTTCAAGTCTTTCTTCGATTAGCATAAAACACCTCCTTGTGTTATAGTTTAATCAACATTGCAATAAAATGCAATTTTTCGCGATATTTATTGTCATTTTTTAAAAAAACAGCAAAATATTGCAGATTGATGTATACTTATGTCAGCTGCTTGACTCAGTTATCCGATCAGGCAAGTTTGAAATAATATCTAAGATTAGATATACTTAAATTGTATAAAATTTTTAGACATTTTTACAAAAAGTGTCTGAAATTTAAATAATCTGGAAGGTGGAGTTAAAATGAATACGCTAGTAGCTCAAGAAAGAAACAATTTCAAAAAATCTTCTTTGAAAAAATTAAGGAACGATGGGAAAATCCCTGGAATTGTTTATGGAAGCGATATTGATACTAAATCCATCTCTATAAAAAACTCAGATTTACTGAATGTGATGAAGGGTGTTGGCAGATACGGCATTATCTCCCTAAATCTTGATGGTAAATCAAAGAATGTTATTTTAAGAGATTACCAAAATGACCCTGTAAAAAAGGAGATTCTTCATGTAGATTTTCTTCAGGTCGATCAGCATACGGAACTCGATACAAAAGTTAGTGTCATTCTAAAGGGAACATCTAAAGGCGAGAAAGTCGGAGGAATTGCGAAACAATATCTTCATGAATTGGATATAAGAGCAAAAGCGGATGATATTCCGAATGAAATTGAAATTGACATCACGGATTTTGAAATCGGCCATACTGTTAGAGTGGCCGATATTAAAGAGGATTATCGTAACTGTACGATTAACCATGAGGATGATGAAACCATAGTGATGATCGACTATGTGAAAGCTGAGGCGGAGGACGAAGAGGATAGTAGTAAGGTTGAAGTTGCAAGTATCTAATCGTAATTTCACTTGGACTTTCATGTGAAAAATTATCGGTCTATAGCAGAAGCATTTTTTGTGCTGCTGCTGTAGACTTTTTTTAGGTAAATATTACCTTCTTTCCAATCATTAGCTATAATGGTGTTATATATGTTAGTGGGGGGCTGAAAACTTGTACATGGTTTTTACATATTTTGTTTCCCTTATTGTCATTGTAATTTCAGTGTTTGTTACGCTTTTTTTTAAGTATGAACTAGAGCGATTGTTTCGGGAAACCGGGGATGCGGTCGCTTTCCATATATGTAATGTGATTATCACCATCATGGTGTCGATTACGGCGCATGCGATCATGACAAATTATATCGCTGGGAATGAATTCAAGTTGATGCCCACATTAATAATCCTTGCGGTCATTATCCTGCCTATATATCTTTTAGGGCACTTGGCTTTTGAAAAATATAAAACCGTTTATCGGAAATTCACTCCTGCTGAGAATGGGAAAGTGATGGTGCTTAATGAAAAGTACCTAAAAAAGAAAAAACGATTTAAAAAATTGGAAAGCTATAATGCCGTTTCTAAAGAAAAATAAAAAATATGGCTGCCCAAGTGGCAGCCAAAATTTTTATAATAGACAAAATTTCTTTCTAGAGAGTGAAAGTGTCTAATAGGAGGCGTCTAAAAGACAAAATGGCCAGGATAAAGCATGAAATTGTCTAATAAAGCGCCTCTAAAAGACAAAATGAGTTGGATAAGGCGTGAAAGTGTCTAATAGAACACATCTATTAGACAAGATTAGCTGAAAAAACAAAAATATGTCTAATAGAAGGGGGCGCTAAGCTCAAGAAGGATATTTCGTGCGTGCGGAAACATGATTTTGTCCTTCATCGCCCAGCCGCCCAGCCCTATGAAACCCTCCCCCTATTTCCCCCGTCTAATATTTGAACTTTCTATGTCTTTTTACAGGAGTTTTTCAGGAAAAAATCGAATACATAGATAGAATGTTATAAATTCGCACCATCGACCCCAATGAGGAGGAATTACCTTGGCACACGAACATATGAACCCTGTTATAGATCAAATACTCGCCAACATTGAGAAAGTGATGATTGGAAAGCGGAACGTTGCTGAGCTCAGTCTCGTCGCCCTGCTTGCAGGCGGCCACGTGCTGCTTGAGGACGTGCCAGGCGTCGGCAAAACCATGATGGTCCGCGCTCTTGCAAAATCGGTGAATGCCAAGTTCCGCCGCATCCAGTTCACACCGGACCTGCTCCCGTCCGACGTAACTGGTGTATCAATTTACAACCCGAAAGAAATGGAATTCCAATTTCGCCCTGGTCCGCTGATGGGCAACATCATCCTTGCTGATGAAATCAACCGGACTTCGCCCAAAACACAATCTGCGCTCCTTGAAGGAATGGAGGAAGCGAGCGTCACTATTGACGGCGTGACCCATAAACTAAGCAAGCCGTTTTTCGTCATGGCCACGCAAAACCCGATTGAATACGAGGGTACATATCCGCTGCCGGAAGCCCAGCTCGACCGTTTCCTTTTAAAAATGAAAATGGGCTACCCGGACATACAGGAAGAAATCGAGGTCCTCAACCGGGCGCAAAAGACTCCGCCAATTGAGGACCTGCAGCCGGTCATTGATCTCGATGGCCTGATTGGACTGCAGCAGGAAGTAAAGGAAGTGTTCGTTGATGATACCATTAAGCGCTATATCGTCGACATCGTCAACGGTACCCGGGGCCACGGAAGTGTCTACCTGGGCGCCAGCCCGCGCGGTTCCATCGCCCTGATGAAAGCGGCACAAGCGTATGCGTATGTGAACAACCGCGATTATGTGCTGCCGGACGATGTTCAATACTTGGCTCCGTACGTCCTGTCGCACCGAATCATTTTAAAATCGGAAGCAAAATTCGAGGGCATCTCTGCTGAAGAAGTCGTGAACCGTGTGGTGGCCAGAGTCCCTGTTCCGATTCGAAGGCTTGTGAAGTAGAATGAAGACGCTTTGGAAATTCACCCAAAAAGCATGGAGGTTTATCCTGCTGTTCCTGTTAATCCTCCTAGCCTTTTCCTATGCAATGTTTCAAGGGGGATTCGTCAGCTGGTTTTTGTTTTACAGTTTCTTGCCGTTTGCCATCTACTCTGTGGCGCTATCGCTCTATTCCTTGAATGAGCTGGAAGTGTCCAGGACCTTAAGCAAAACGGATTACAATGCCGGCGAACCGTTGAAGGTCACGGTCAATATTAAGCGTTCAATGGGGTTTCCGTTATTTTACTTGATCATTAAGGATGAGTTGACCGAAGCATTGGAATATGCCGAGAAACTCAGTTCTTCCAAGGCAATCCTGTTTCCGGGCTTTAGCAAACAACTTTCCTATGAATATACGATTAATAAACTGCCTCGGGGCGAACATTTTTTCCAAGCCATTACTTTAAAAATTGGCGATCCGCTTGGATTGTTTGAAAAGGAAAAGACCCATCCTGTTGAAGGGAAAATTATCGTCTATCCGGCGTTTACCGAGCTGCTCTATCGGCCGTTTGAAAACCAGTATGACCAAGGATTAACGGCATCACGGGAACGGGTCCAGCGCGATACGACTATGGCCGTCGGTGTTCGGGATTATCAGCCTGGCGACCGGTTTTCCTGGATTAACTGGAAGGCGTCTGCCAAGAGAAACGAGATTATGACGAAGGAATTTGAACAGCGGCAATCACATGACGTGTTCGTGGTGATGGACTGTGTACCGGATAAGCGCTTTGAAGCTGTCGTATCCTTCACCGCTTCACTATTAAGGGCGGTTTTAAAGAAAGGGGCCCAAACTGGACTCCTGACCATTAGCAAAGAACGGGTCTCGTTTCCAATCAGAGGCGGCGAGCAGCATTTACAGCAGCTGTTTTACCATTTGGCGAAAATTGAAGCAAAGAGCTTTATTCCGCTGGAAAAAGTGTTGGAGACCGACGGGGCATTCATTCAACAATCCATCTCGTTTATGCTTATAACAGCACAGCTGAATAAACCGCTCATTGAAAAAGCAAGCTTTCTCGGGCAGCGTAAAGGTAGTATTACGTTGTTTTTAATGAAAGGCCAAAAAGAATTGCCAACTGATGATGAGCGTTCGCTCATTGCGATTGCAAACGCCCGCGGTGTCCGGGTTGTCATGGTGCATGAAGGCGATTTTGCAGCCGTGTTCTCGGAGGTGAGCCTGCGATGATAAAACGGGATTTTCCCACCTTTCTTTTATACGTATTTGGCTTTTTGTTGTTGTGGGAATGGCTGCGGCCGGTTGAGCAATTGACCGATACCGACAATATTGAAACGTTCATCATTTTTTTAATCGTTGCCTTCGCCGGATCGTACCTCCGACTGAAGTGGATCTGGCAATTGCTGATTAATGCATTTTTTATCCTGTTTTCTGTTAATCGGCTCTATTATGAGGGTGGATTTTTCCAGCCTGACTGGCTGAATGCCTTCTTATCCGATATGACGGAAAACCTAGGGTTGATATTTGCAAGAAATTGGAATGATTTAACCGATGAATTTCGCACCATCTTATTTTTCGTCCTGCTGTGGTTAATGGTGTACCTGCTGCATTATTGGCTGTTGCGTCAGCAGCGGATCTTCATTTTCTTTTTTATGACATTAGTTTATATCACCGTGTTGGATACCTTCACCGAATATAACGCAACTGTCGCGATTGTCCGTACGGTTGGCGCAGGATTTGCTGTGATGGGGATGCTGACCTATTTCCGAATCAGCATGAGAGAGCATGGCAGCCAATCCTTCTCGATGAAAAAATGGATGGTGCCGCTGGTCGGCATGATTGCTTTCAGTGTGCTGCTTGGTATGGCCGCTCCGAAGGCGGCGCCGATTTGGCCCGATCCGGTTCCGTATTTGACGGCGGCCAAGGGACAAGACGGCAGCGACGGCCCTGGCGGAATCAGTCGAATCGGCTACGGGTCTAATGATGAGAGACTTGGCGGCCCATTTATCGGGGATAATACAACTGTGTTTACGATTGAATCGAACGGCAAGCACTACTGGAAGGTTGAAACGAAGGATATATATACGGGCAAGGGCTGGGTCGCCTCGGGATCGACCCCGATTGATTTTACGAAGGCCGATCTTGTTCCGGTATTTTCAATCCCAAGTAGTGTGGAAACAAGGGATGAAACCGCAAGAATCACTTCGGTCAAGGAATCATCATTAATTGTATATCCGGCAGGGATCCAAAGATTTATTGAAGTGAATGTTCCTGAAAGATACCCGATTCGGATCGATACAACGACAGAAAAAATTAAAAATCTCAAAACCAATGGTTATAGCGTTGACTTTAAGGTCCCGAGGTATAAGGCAATCGATTTAAGAAAACCCACTGGGTTTGACCCGACTGTCATGAACCAGGAATTCTACGAAAGATATACAAAGATTCCGGAAAATCTTCCCGCAAGAATTAAGCAATTAACGGAAGAAATAACTGCGGGCAAAACCAATTGGTTTGATAAAGCAAAGGCAGTGGAGAGTTATTTCGGGAATATCGAGTACACGTATGACCAAAAAAATGTTGCCCTTCCAGGGGAAGAGGACGACTACGTTGACCAATTCCTGTTTGATACAAAAGTTGGTTATTGCGATAACTTTTCCACCTCGATGGCGGTCATGCTTCGGACAATCGGCATTCCGACACGCTGGGTAAAGGGCTTTACCGGCGGAGAGTTCACGGAATACACCCAAGGCGATGAATCGAAGGAAATTTATCAGATTACCAATAATAATGCTCATTCATGGGTGGAGGCATTTATCCCGGGGCAAGGCTGGGTTCCATTTGAACCAACCAAAGGGTATTCAAATGGATTAAGCATTGATTATACGTCTGGGGAAACGACGTCCAGAACCCAAACCCCTGCTCCTGCACCGGCTCCAAAGCCGCAGAAGGAAGAGATTGATGAAGCGCCGGCCAAAGCAAAAGATTCATCATATGACTTCACGGCGATTTGGAGTGCGATAGAAAAATTTTTCAATAACAATTGGCTTTCACTTGTAGTCTGGTTCTTGGTCATTGCAGCTGTTGTATGGGTGCTTTACCGTATCCGTGGTAAGTGGGTTCCGTACATTTTCATGTTCCGCTACCGTTTTAAGAAGCAAGACGATACGATCGGGACTGCCTATTTGATTTTACTGAAACAGCTTGACCGCTACGGATTAAAGCGCCGGGAAAATCAAACCTTAAGCAGCTATGCCCGTTATATCGACAGCTTTTTCTCAACCCGGGAGATGACGAGGCTGACGAACAGTTATGAGCAGTACTTGTACCATCAAACTCTCCCTAAGGGAAGCTGGGATGATAACCGGGAGTTGTGGGAAAATTTAATTAAAAAGACAATTGCTTGACCAAAAAAACATCCTATTGTTACAATATGTTGTAATTTAATGTGTACCTTCATATATCCTCGATAATAGGGTTCGAGAGTCTCTACCGGGCTGCCGTAAATGGCCTGACTATGAAGGCAGAATCGGTCATAGAGCAAATGCGAGAGAACTAGAATTCTGCCTTCCTAAGAGACTTTGGGGGGAGGATTCTAGTTTTTTTTATTTCTTAGTAAAAATGGCAAAACTAAACTAACTTTAATTAGATTGAGGTGGCTTGACTTGACAGGAATGCAAGATATGATCGTCGTGTTGGACTTTGGCAGCCAATATAATCAGTTGATTACCAGGCGGATCCGCGAATTTGGCGTGTATAGTGAACTGCATCCGCATACGATTACCGCAGAAGAAATCCGGAAAATGAATCCGAAGGGTATTATTTTCTCTGGAGGTCCAAACAGTGTTTATGATGAAAATTCATTCCGCTGTGACGAAGAAATTTTTGAAATGGGCCTGCCGATTCTAGGAATTTGCTACGGAATGCAGTTGATGACCGTTCATTTTGACGGCAAGGTTGAAAAAGCCAAGCATCGTGAGTACGGAAAAGCGACAATGAAGGTGGAAAATCAATCTCAACTGTTTGCCGGCCTTCCGGAGGAGCAGATTGTCTGGATGAGCCATGGCGACTTGGTGGTAGAGGCACCTCAAGGATTTACGATTGACGCGACAAGCCCATCGTGCCCGATTACATCAATGAGCGACAAGGAAAGGAAACTTTATGCCGTTCAGTTCCATCCGGAGGTACGCCACTCAGTTTATGGCAATGACCTGTTGAAAAATTTTGTTTTCAACGTGTGTGATTGCAGTGGCGATTGGTCAATGGAAAACTTTATTGAGATGGAAATGGCGAAAATCCGCGAAACAGTTGGCGATAAAAAGGTTCTTTGTGCCTTAAGCGGCGGTGTTGATTCTTCCGTTGTTGCCGTCTTGATTCATAAGGCAATCGGTGACCAATTAACCTGTATTTTCGTTGACCACGGTTTACTCAGGAAAAATGAAGCGGAAAGTGTCATGAAAACATTCTCAGAAGGCTTCCATATGAACGTGATCAAGGTCGATGCCAAAGATCGTTTCTTATCCAAACTGGAAGGTGTTTCTGATCCTGAGAAAAAGCGTAAGATTATCGGTAATGAATTTATCTATGTGTTTGATGATGAAGCAGCCAAGCTGGAAGGAATTGAGTTTTTAGCCCAGGGTACTCTTTACACAGATATCATCGAAAGTGGAACGGCAACGGCCCAAACGATTAAATCGCACCACAATGTCGGCGGCCTGCCAGAGGACATGCAGTTCAAATTAATTGAACCGTTGAATACACTATTTAAAGACGAAGTCCGCGCGCTCGGAACCGAGCTTGGCATTCCGGATGAGATTGTTTGGCGCCAGCCATTCCCGGGACCAGGTCTAGGCATCCGTGTTCTTGGAGAAATCTCGGGAGATAAGCTTGAAATCGTCCGCGAATCGGATTGGATTCTACGCGAGGAAATTAAAAAGGCCGGCCTTGACCGCGAAATCTGGCAATATTTTACCGTGCTGCCGGACATCCGCAGTGTGGGGGTAATGGGCGATACCCGTACCTATGATTATACAATTGGTATCCGTGCCGTGACATCGATTGATGGCATGACGTCTGACTGGGCCCGGATTCCATGGGAGGTACTGGAGGTCATCTCGACCAGAATTGTCAATGAAGTTGCCCATGTGAACAGGGTCGTCTATGACATTACCAGCAAGCCGCCTGCTACAATTGAGTGGGAATAATAAGAAAAGCGGAAGCGCCTTGACCAGGGGCGACAGGCATAAGACGAGCCGGCCAGAAGGCTGTTTTTTAGCCTTCTTGACGGATTGGCTTATGACCCCGAGCCCCTAGGCGCTGAAGCTAGACAAATGAGGTTAAATACGAACGATGGTAAATTTTTTTTCATCATCGTTCGTATTTTTTATTGACGAAATGGTAAACCGCTGTTATGATAAATGTGAAAATAATATTGTCGAATTGCGTCGTATAATATTGGGGATATGGCCCAAAAGTTTCTACCGAGCCACCGTAAATGGCTTGACTACGAGCAGTGTTTAATAGAGTGCAGCATCTGTTCTTTTCCTCTGTTTACACATGCCTAGTCAACGTTCCGGTAGACATACCCGGAACGTTTTTTTATTTTTAAAAAGAAAAAATTGGGGGAAGAGACATGCAGAAATATTTTGAGTTTGAAAAATATGGAACGAATTATCGCCGCGAATTCATCGGCGGGCTGACCACTTTCTTGGCTATGGCCTATATTTTAGTGGTCAATCCGCTTACGCTATCGCTGGCCTCGATTGAAGATCTGCCTGATGCGTTGCGAATGGACTATGGTGCCGTGTTTGTGGCGACTGCATTGGCGTCGGCACTGGGCTCGATCATCATGGGGCTTGTCGGTAAATATCCGCTCGCATTGGCACCAGGGATGGGCTTGAATGCCTTCTTTGCTTACACTGTCGTATTGGGCAGCGGGATTCCTTGGCAGCATGCCCTTGGAGCTGTATTTATTTCTGGTGTATTTTTCTTGATTCTTACATTGACTGGACTGCGCGAAAAAATTATCAACGCTATTCCAATTGAATTAAAACATGCTGTCGGTGCAGGTATCGGTTTGTTCATTACCTTTGTCGGACTGCAAAATGCGAAAATTATTGTGAATAACGATGCAACGCTTGTAGGGTTGGGCGATTTATCGGCACCTGATACATTGCTTGCCATTTTTGGGATTCTTATAACCGTCATCATGATGACAAGAGGCATCAACGGTGCGGTATTCTATGGTATGGTCATTACGGTTATTGTCGGGATGATTTTTGGGTTGATTGATATACCGAAGCAAATCGTCGGCGAAGTGCCAAGCATCTCCCCGACATTTGGGGCAGCCTTTTCATCTTTTGGCGATAGTTCATTTTACTCTACCGCGATGATTGGAATTGTCTTGACGTTCTTATTCGTGGACTTCTTTGACAATGCGGGAACGCTTGTCGGGGTAGCGAGCCAAGCCGGCTTGATGAAGAACAACAAACTGGAGCGTGCCGGCAGGGCATTGATTTCCGACTCCATTGCATCAACAACAGGCGCGATTCTTGGTACATCGACTGTTACTTCTTATGTCGAGTCAACTGCCGGGGTTGCTGCCGGAGCAAGGACAGGGTTTGCGTCCCTGGTAACAGCCGGTTTATTTATTCTATCAATCTTCTTCTTTCCGTTACTATCTGTAGTAACGGCCCCGGTAACAGCACCAGCGTTAATCATTGTCGGGGTTTTGATGGTATCATCTTTAGGAAAAATTGATTGGACTCGTTTCGAAATCGCTGTTCCGGCGTTCTTGACAGTGATTGCAATGCCGTTATCGTACAGCATTGCAACCGGGATTGGCCTAGGCTTTATCTTCTATCCGATTACGATGCTGGTAAAGGGCAGAGCGAAGGAAATTCATCCAATCATGTACTTTTTCTTTGTCATCTTTGCACTTTATTTTATATTCTTACAACATTAAAGATGAAAAAAGGGCTTCGGACCATGTGTTCGCGGCTCTTTTTTTCCTTCTTTTTTCCTATAAAAATATATTTTTTTCCAATTTACTGCTGTATGATAGAGGTGATAGTGACAAAGAATGGGGAAGTGATGAACGTGAACATGCTGACCGTTCAGGATTTACGAAAAAGCTTTGGTCAGTTTGAAGCGGTAAAGGGAGTTTCTTTTTCAGTGGAAAAAGGTGAGTCATTTGGCCTGCTGGGACCCAATGGGGCGGGTAAATCAACAACCATCAATATGATTACGGGATTGTATCCGCCGACAGCCGGTACAATCCAGGTAAAAGACATTGATGTCATTAAAAATGCGAAGCAGGCACAAAAGTGGATTGGCGTTGTCCCGCAGGAAATTGCGCTTTATCAGGAAATGTCGGCAAGGGAGAATCTGAAATTTTGGGGCAGGATGTACAACCTTAGCGGAAAGGCGCTTGAGAAAAGTATTGACGAAGTGCTTGAAATTATTGGCTTAACGGACCGATCCAAAGATAAGGTTGAAACCTTTTCCGGCGGGATGAAGCGCCGGGTCAACATCGGGGCGGCCATTTTGCACCGGCCGGATATGCTGATCATGGATGAACCGACTGTCGGCATCGACCCGCAATCGCGGAATCACATTTTGGAGACAGTCAAGCGGTTAAACAGCGAAGGCATGACGATTATTTACACGAGCCATTATATGGAGGAAGTCGAATACCTTTGCGAACGGATTGGGATCATTGACCACGGCGAGTTGATTGCCAGCGGCACATTAAAGGAACTCCGGGAAACGATTGGCGACCGCTCGAGAATTAATCTGACGCTTGACAGCAATGCCACAGATACCGGGAAAATCACAGCCGCGTTGGAAGGCTTATTTTTGGAAAAAGATCTTCAGCTACAGGACTATTTGTTAACGGCCTTCCATAAGGAACCGCAATCGGTGCTGAGCGAAATCATTCAACGGGTCACAAAAACAGGGGCTAGGGTTAGTTCAGTCGATATTGTTGAGCCGAATCTTGAAAGCATCTTTCTTCATTTAACCGGCCGCAGTTTAAGAGATTAGGGGTGAAAGGTCATGGCGTTTTGGTGGTTGGCGTGGAAAGATTTGCTGATGCTCGTCCGTGATAAAAAAGCATTGCTCACGCTTGTTGCGATGCCGCTGTTGCTGATTTCCATCCTGGGTGCTGCATTTGGCAATATGTTTGCTGAAGAGGATGCCGCCCCCATCAAGAAATTTACTCTTGGGGTCGTGAATTTGGACGATGGGCCGCTTAGCACGGCGTTAATCGAAGAGGTTTTTCAAAAGCAATTATCAAAAGGTATTAAAATCAAACAATTTAATGAAGAGGACCTACATAAAAAGATTGAAAATCGGTCACTTGCGGTTGGCTTGATCATTGAGTCTGATTTCTCATCCACATTGCTGGCAGGAAATGAAACGAAGGTGAAGCTGCTGACAGGACCGGACCCAGGAATTAAGGACGATATCGTTGAAAAAGTCATTGAGCAATTTGCCGATTCCATTCCGATTGAGGTAATGGCAAGACAGGCAGCACAGCCGGTTCAGGCTGACAGCGCTGGGGCGGATACCCCTTCAACCCAACCGGCACAAGCAGCCCCAACTACTACAGATCATCCTCAAGAACAATCTGCATCACAGCATCTCATCAAAGAAACGACCGTCAATGCAAAAACCAAAATCGTCAGTTCCTTTCAATATTATGCTGCGGCGATGGGTGTAATGTTTTTGTTAATGACGGTTGTTCAGGGTGTTTCCAACATGATTCTCGAAAAGGAACAAGAGGTCTATAAACGACTGCTGTTGTCCCAATTAACCTATACCAATTATTTGATTGGTAAAATGATCGGCCTCGTGATTATTTGTTTGCTCCAGGCCGCCATTATTATCGTCGGCACAAAGTATATTTTCGGTGTCGATTGGGGGGCATCGGCTTTCGGAATTGCCATTATGACGGCTGCATTTGTCATCAATGCCTGCGGACTTGGGGTATTGGCGGGTGCTTTTGTCAAAACCGAAAAAGCCTTCTCAGTTGCGGGGATGTTTGGCTCGCAAATATTAGCCGCCTTGGGAGGAAGCATGGCGCCGCTCTATATTTTTCCGGATTGGGTTGTTGCAATGACAAAGCTGCTTCCAAATGGTCTTGCACTGCAAACTTATTTGAAGCTGATGACTGGTGCGTCTTTGGTGAATATCCTGCCGGCAGTCGGCGGTGCAGTAGGCCTCGGAGTACTCTTTTTTGCGATTGGATTAATTCGCCTTTCGATCGAAAGGAGGGGGAAATATGCGTAAGACGTGGACGATTCTAACCCTTCATTTGAAAAAATTTTTCAAGTCGCCGGGTGCAATTGTGCTGATGTTTGTCATGCCGGCGCTGTTTAGCTATATTTTTGGAGGCATGACGGTAAAATCGCAAGAAACAAAACCGTTGGTCAATGTTGTTGTCGGCCAAGGAGAATTTAGCACCGAAGTTTATAAGCTTTTGAAAAAAAATAATCAATATAATTGGAAAAAAGCCACGCTGCAGCAGGCAAAGAACAATGTTTTCGAACAAGATGCCATTGCTGCGATCGTCATTCCGGATGACCTCGGGCAAAGAATCACCGAACAGAAGCCGTTATTCGATGTCGTGATTCAGAGGAAAACGGAACAGTATTATGCGCTAAACCCGTATATCCAAGGGGCAGCGGGGTTGATCCTTCGCTCATACCACACAGCCGCCTTGTCAGAGCCTGCCGCTTTTCCGAAACTGCTTGAAGCAGTTACCGTCAATAAAGGGATCGAGATCGAAAAACAAATGATCCAAAAAGAGCAAAACGATAAGGCAGATATTAATTTAATGTTTGTCGGTTTTGCGATTATGTTTATGATGTTCGGCCTTTCCGGAGCGGCCTCAACGATTCTTGACGAACGAATCGGCGGCACATGGGGGCGCCTGATGATTTCCCCTGCCACAAGGATCCAAGTCATTCTCGGTTATATCCTGTCCTATTTTCTGGTGGGCTGGATTCAGCTTGGGGTGTTAATGATGGCGATGAGCCTGATGTTTGACATTGGCTGGGGCAATTTAGCGTATTTAATCCCGTTTGCCTCACTGGTCATTTTAATGGTTGTGGGCTTCGGGTTAATGATTGCCGGTCTTGTCAAAACGAAGCAACAAGCATCAGCCATCAGCGCGGTGTTAATTGTGAGCACGTGTATGCTCGGAGGATTGTATTGGCCAATTGAGATCATGCCGGACTTCATGCAGACGATTGCCCTCGGCGTTCCGCAAAGCTGGGCGATGGGCGGCTTTAAGGAAATTGTCAGCGGCAGTCTTCGTATGGTAACGATTTGGAAGGATGCCGGTGCTCTAATCGGATTTTCGCTAGTGTTCTTTTTCTTGGGATTGAGAGGCATCAAATTCGAATAGCACTTATGGTTGTCGAGTGTATGTCGAACATTGTCGTTGACTTCCCGTTAGGACTCTTTTACTATGTATACTAATGATAGTTTGAGCGAAACGGGGAAACGGCATGGCAGGACTGCGGATAGAAAAAGCTTTGAATAACAATGTACTGATTGCGGAGCACCCCGCTTACAATGAAGTCGTGCTGATCGGCAAAGGTATCGGGTTTAACCGCAAGCGGGGCGATTTCATCGATACCGATAATGTAGAAAAATTGTTTGTGTTGAAAAATGAAAAAGAACAGGAAAACTATATTAAGCTGCTTCCGTTTCTTGATCAAAATTTCCATGAAGTGATTATCTCGGCTATTGACCTTATCAAGCAGCGAACCAATTCGCTATTAAATGAACATATTCATGTTGCCCTGACAGACCACTTGATGTTTGCCTTGACTCGGGCTTCGCAGGGCATGGAAATGAGCAACCCCTTTTTGGTCGAAACGAAAGCGCTCTATCGCCGTGAATATGAGGTGGCGAAGGGGGTCGTTGAGTTCATTAAAGAAAAAACAGAGATTGCATTGCCTGTTGGAGAGATTGGCTTTATTGCGCTCCATATTCATAGCGCCCTTACCAATAAGGAGCTTTCCGAAGTTAACCAGCATTCCCAGCTGATCAGCAAACTGGTGGGCATAGTCGAAGAGAGGTTTGAGATAGAAATTGACCGGGATGGTATTGATTATATGAGGCTAGTCCGCCACCTCCGCTTTACCATTGAAAGAGTAAAAAGGGGAGAGCGGGTGGAGGAGCCGGAAAAAATCGCTGCCCTGTTAAAACAAGAATATCCGGTGTGTTATAGTCTGGCATGGAAGCTCATTAAAGTAATGCAGCAAACACTGAGAATGAAAGTTTTTGATGCGGAGGCAGTCTATCTCACGATGCACTTGCAACGTCTGCAGAAAAAATTTAAATAGCCATCATATTGCGTGTTACTGATTCGGTCAGGCATGAGCGAAAATTGATTGAAATGAAGATTTGCGGGAAATTTATACCCATATCTTCGTTCAATTGATTTTTTTTTGCTCATGCTTTTTTATTTTTTGGATACAAACGCTTATGAGCTGAAGAAATAGTATTAGGAGGATTACTTTTATGTTTAAAAACGCATTTGGCGTTCTTCAAAAGATTGGAAAAGCATTAATGCTTCCAGTTGCACTTCTTCCGGCGGCAGGCTTATTGCTGGGTATCGGAAATGCATTGCAGCAACCTACAACGCTTGATTATTTGCCGTTTGTCAATGCGGAGTGGATTCAACTGATTGCAGCTGTAATGGAGGATGCCGGGGCGATTATTTTCGGTAACTTACCGCTTATCTTTGCGGCCGGTGTTGCTTTAGGTATAGCCGGAGATGGAGCTGCCGTACTTGCGGCTATAGTAGGCTACTTGGTATTAAACCAGGTAATGAGCACGTGGGCGGGTGTTACAGCAAAGATGGTCGCTAATGATCCGTCTTATGCGTCTGTGTTAGGAATCCCGACGTTGCAAACGGGTGTATTTGGGGGTATTATTGTCGGACTCATTGCGGCTTTTGCCTACAATCGATATCACGATATTGAAATGCCTTCTTTCCTTGGATTCTTTGCGGGTAAACGGTTTGTCCCCATTGTAACTGCCGTTTTTTCGTTGATTGTTGGTTTATTGTTATTAGTGATTTGGCCGCCAATTCAGCATGGTATGAACAGTGCTTCTAATTGGCTGCACGGAAGTGGAACCTATGTTGCTGTGTTCTTTTTTGGATTTGTAAAACGCTTGCTTATTCCGTTTGGATTGCATCATATTTTTTATGCCCCATTCTGGTATGAGTTTGGCTCCTATAAAACTCAAGCGGGCAATATTGTTCATGGTGATATGACGATTTTCTTTGCACAATTAAAAGATGATGTAAAATTAACCGCAGGCTACTTTATGCAGGGTGAATTTCCTATCATGATGTTTGGTTTACCAGCTGCTGCGTTGGCAATGTACCATACAGCCAAGCCTGAAAAGAAAAAACTAGTGGCCGGCCTCCTTGGGTCAGCTGCCTTAACATCATTCTTAACAGGAATAACAGAACCCATTGAATTTTCATTCTTGTTTGTATCACCGCTATTATTCTTTATTCACGCCGTACTGGATGGATTTGCATTTGTATTAATGGCTTTATTTAAAGTTCACTTGGGGTATACATTTTCTGGCGGTGCCATTGACTTCTTCTTGTTTGGTATACTTCCAGGAAAGGAAAAATGGTGGATTGCCATCGTCTTAGGTGTTGTTTTTGCCATTGTTTATTACTTCGTTTTCCGTTTGTTAATAACAAAGTTAAACCTTAAGACACCGGGTAGAGAAGACGAAGAAACCCCAACTTTAGAGTCAGGAGCAGCTCAACAAGCTGGAGATCTTCCATATAATATTCTTGAGGCAATGGGCGGCCAGAAAAACATTGTCCATCTGGATGCCTGTATCACACGCCTTCGCGCTTCGGTGAATGATATAAAAGAGGTTAATAAAGATGAATTGAGACGACTTGGAGCTGCTGGTATACTCGAAGTAGGTAATAATATACAAGCCATCTTTGGGCCCCGTTCTGAAACAATAAAGGGCCAAATGCAGGATATTATGAGTAGCACGCCTCAAATAGTAGAAAAGGCACCTGAAAAAGGTGTTGAACAGCAACTTAAAGAAGTGAATCAAGAAGCCATGCAAAATGATTATCATGATTACGATAGCATTGTTGTTCCGATTAAGGGCGAAATCAAACCAATCTCCGAAGTGCCAGATTCGGTATTTGCGGAAAAAATGATGGGCGACGGCTTTGCGATTGTTCCGGAAGGAGAAACCGTTGTTTCCCCTGTTGATGGAAAAATCGTCAACCTGTTCCCGACAAAGCATGCAATCGGAATTCTTTCTGACGGCGGCCGTGAACTATTGATCCATGTGGGTTTGGATACAGTAGATCTGAAAGGTCAGGGCTTTGAACCATTGGTAGCTGAAAACGCCACTGTCACAAAAGGCCAGCCGTTATTGAAATTTGATATTTCATATATTAAAGAACATGGAAAATCAACCATTACCCCGATTGTCTTCACAAACTTAGCGCAAGGTGAAAAAGTTGTGATTGAAAAGCAGGGCCTAGTTGAACAAAGTCAAGAAGGCATTGTTAAAATTACAAAATAAATGAGGTAACCGCCCCAGTGATTGGGCCGGTTATTTTATTTAAAAAATAAATCGATAAAGGTGTTGACGAATAAATGTCATGGTGATAATATATTAAAGCAGTCGTTACTGACGAGTTAACAACACAATGATGATAAAAAATATCACAAAAAAGTTGTTGACGACGAACGGACGATGTGATATATTAATAGAGTTGCTTCTGACAAGCAACACAACAAATTGTTCTTTGAAAACTAAACAAACAAAAACGTCAACAATAAAACATTCATTTCTTTCGAAATGAAGCCAACGTAACTTTTATGAGCTAATCAACTCAACTTTAATGGAGAGTTTGATCCTGGCTCAGGACGAACGCTGGCGGCGTGCCTAATACATGCAAGTCGAGCGAATCACTGGGAGCTTGCTCCCGGCGGTTAGCGGCGGACGGGTGAGTAACACGTGGGCAACCTGCCTGTAAGACTGGGATAACACCGGGAAACCGGTGCTAATACCGGATCATTCTTATCGACACATGTCGGTAAGCTGAAAGTCGGTTTCG
>NZ_JAMBOX010000001.1 GCF_023715785.1 Neobacillus niacini | reverse complement strand
CAGTGTGGCCGATCACCCTCTCAGGTCGGCTACGCATCGTCGCCTTGGTGAGCCGTTACCTCACCAACTAGCTAATGCGCCGCGGGCCCATCTGTAAGTGTCAGCCGAAACCGACTTTCAGCTTACCGACATGTGTCGATAAGAATGATCCGGTATTAGCACCGGTTTCCCGGTGTTATCCCAGTCTTACAGGCAGGTTGCCCACGTGTTACTCACCCGTCCGCCGCTAACCACCGGGAGCAAGCTCCCAGTGATTCGCTCGACTTGCATGTATTAGGCACGCCGCCAGCGTTCGTCCTGAGCCAGGATCAAACTCTCCAATAAAGTTGAGTTGATTAGCTCATAAAAGTTACGTTGGCTTCATTTCGAAAGAAATGAATGTTTTATTGTTGACGTTTTTGTTTGTTTAGTTTTCAAAGATCGAATTTGTTATCGCCCGAGGCGACTTTATTAATATACCATCACAATAAAGGGAAGTCAACACTTTTTATTATATTTTTTACTATGACGATAATAAAAAGCTATATAAAAGAAGGAACACTACATACGAGTGCCCCTTCCCAGTAATTATTCTTCGTTTGAATCTGGTGTTTCATCCGATCCAGCTTCTTCGTTTGAATCTGGTGTTTCATCCGATCCAGCTTCTTCGTTTGAATCTGGTGTTTCAACTGGTTTAGCTTCTTCGTTTGAATCTGGTGCTTCGCCTAGTTCGACTTCTTCACCTTCGAGATGATCTTCTTCATCTACTTCTTCCTTTTCGACCTTGGCTACAGTAGCGACAAATTCATCATTTTCCTTGATGCTGATTAATTTGACGCCCTGAGTGTTTCGGCCTAATTGGGAGATGCCGGCTACATCTATACGGATGAGCACACCTCCGGTGGTAATTAACATTAAATCTTCTTCACCGGTGACCGTTCTAACCGACACAAGATGCCCATTTTTCTCTGTGACGTGGCAGGTTTTAATACCTTTTCCGCCCCGGCCTTGAATTCGGTATTCGGCAGCAGGAGTGCGTTTGCCATAGCCATTTTTCGTTACAATCAGAATATCGTTATCCTCTTCCAGCACTTCCATGCCGATAACCTCATCGCCACTGTCGAGGGTAATCCCTTTCACACCTGTTGCAGTTCGGCCCATTGACCGGACATCTGTTTCCGGGAAGCGAATTAACATCCCATTTTTTGTGCCGATAATAATTTCCTTACTTCCGTCGGTTAAACGAGCCGAAATCAATTCATCGCCATCGCGCAGGCTTAAGGCTATTAATCCGTTATTACGAATATGCGCAAATGATGACAATGGGGAACGTTTGGATATTCCTTCTTTTGTTGTAAAGAATAAGTACCAATCATCAACAAATTCTTCTACCGGGATAATGGCATTAATCCATTCTCCTTTTTCTACACTGAGAAGGTTAATGATTGGAATTCCTTTTGCAGTGCGGCTATATTCCGGAATTTCATAGCCTTTGGTACGATAAACCTTCCCTTTATTCGAAAAGAATAAAATGGTATCGTGCGTCGAGGTGGTAATTAAATGCTCGACAAAATCATCTTCATTGGTCCCCATTCCTTGGATGCCGCGGCCGCCCCGTTTTTGGGCACGGTAGGTCGATACTGGAAGCCGCTTGATATAACCATTATGTGTCAGGGTGATGACGATGCTTTCACGTGGAATTAAATCCTCATCCTCGAAAAATTCAATACCGCCAACAGCAATATCAGTACGACGTTTATCATTAAAACGCTCTTTAATTTCAAGCAGTTCTTCACGAATAATCTCAAGAACCTTTTCCTCGTCTGCCAAAATCGCCTTTAATTCAGCAATCAGCTTGACCAGGTTTTGGTATTCTTCTTCAATTTTCTCTCTTTCCAGTCCTGTTAAACGCTGCAGGCGCATATCGAGAATCGCCTGTGCTTGTTTTTCAGAAAGGTTGAATTGGGTCATTAACCCTTGACGGGCAATATCTGTCGTTTGCGAACCGCGAATCAACGCAATAATCGCATCAATATGGTCAAGTGCCACACGCAAACCTTCCAAAATATGAGCGCGTGCTTCTGCTTTACGCAGTTCAAATTCTGTTCTCCGGCGGATAACAACTTTTTGGTGATCCAAATAATGGACTAAACATTGCTTTAACGTTAATACCTTCGGATGGCCATTCACTAATGCAAGCATGTTAATGCCATAGCTTGTTTGCATCGCCGTTAACTTATATAAGTTATTTAACAGTACATTGGCATTTGCGTCCTTGCGAAGTTCAATAACAATCCGCATCCCTCTGCGGTCTGATTCGTCCCGCAGGTCTGTAATGCCTTCAAGTTTTTTATCGCGGGCAAGCTCAGCAATTTTTTCAATCAATTTTGCTTTGTTGACTTGATATGGAATTTCATTGACAATAATCGTTTCTTTGCCGTTTGATTTTTGTTCAATCTCCACCTTGGCCCGCAATGTAATCGAGCCTCTGCCTGTTTCGTAAGCTTTGCGGATGCCGCTGCGGCCAAGAATAATCCCGCCTGTAGGGAAGTCCGGACCCGGAATGATTTCCATTAACTCTTGGTTGGTGATGCCTGGGTCATGACTGACCGCCAAGACACCATCGATGACCTCACCAAGCTGGTGAGGAGGAATGTTTGTAGCCATCCCGACTGCAATGCCCGTTGTACCGTTGACCAGAAGGTTAGGGAATCTTGCCGGCAATACGACCGGCTCCTTTTCTTCACCGTCATAGTTATCTTGATAATCAATGGTGTCTTTATTAAGGTCCCTTAATAATTCCATTGAGATTTTTGACATTCTTGATTCTGTATAACGCATCGCCGCCGCAGAGTCGCCGTCAACAGAACCAAAGTTTCCATGGCCATCAACTAGCATGTAGCGATAGTTAAAGTCTTGAGCCATTCGCACCATTGTTTCATAAACGGCAGAATCACCATGTGGATGATATTTACCAATTACATCACCAACGATACGTGCAGACTTTTTATATGGTTTGTCCGCATGAATTCCAAGATCATGCATAGCATAAAGAATACGGCGATGGACTGGCTTTAATCCGTCACGTACATCCGGAAGGGCACGTGATACAATAACACTCATCGCATAGTCAAGAAAGGATGATCTCATTTCCTGGCTAATGTTAATCTCTTTAATTTGCGAATTTGGCGTTTCACTCATACTTGGTACCTCCTATTAGGGATCACCTAAAAGAAAAAAGGAGGATAGCGCACACCTCTACCCTTTTTCCCTTTGTTTGTTATATATCTAGATTCTTTACATATTGTGCATTTTCCTCAATGAAGTTACGGCGTGGTTCAACCTTTTCCCCCATTAACATATCGAAGGTTTCATCCGCTTCAATCGCATCTTCAAGGCTGACTTGAAGCATGGTTCTGACACTAGGATCCATCGTTGTTTCCCATAATTGCTCGGGATTCATCTCTCCCAAACCTTTATAGCGCTGGATATTCGGCCTTGGCTGACTAGGCAGCTCAGCAAAAATCCGGTCAAGTTCTTTGTCATTGTAGGCATATTCGACTCTTTTACCCTGCTGCACCTTATAAAGCGGAGGCTGGGCAATATAAATGTATCCTGCTTCAATAATTTTTCTCATAAACCGATAAAAGAAGGTTAATAGGAGTGTCCGGATATGGGCACCGTCAACATCTGCATCAGTCATGATCACGATTTTATGATAGCGGGCTTTAGAAATATCAAAATCTTCGCCAATCCCAGTCCCTATCGCGGTAATCATCGCTCTAACCTCATTGTTTGACAGAATCCGATCGAGACGGGCCTTCTCAACATTTAGAATTTTACCTCTGAGCGGTAGAATCGCCTGAAAATGACGGTCACGCCCCTGTTTTGCGGAACCGCCTGCGGAGTCACCCTCAACGATATACAATTCACTTTCTCCTGGGTCTCTTGAAGAACAGTCAGCTAATTTACCTGGCAAACTGGAGACTTCCAATGCACTTTTACGGCGCGTTAATTCCCGGGCCTTCTTAGCCGCAAGTCGAGCCCGTGCCGCCATAAGTCCTTTGTCGACAATTTTCCGGCCAACACTTGGATTCTCCAATAGGAATTTTTCAAAAGTGCTAGAAAAAACTGTATCCGTAATCGTTCTGACTTCAGAATTTCCGAGTTTGGTTTTTGTTTGGCCCTCAAACTGCGGGTCCGGGTGCTTAATCGACACAATCGCCGTCAACCCTTCCCGCACATCCTCCCCGGAGAGATTTGTCTCATTCTCTTTAATCAGTCCGTTTTTGCGGGCATAGTCGTTTATAACCCTGGTAAGGGCCGTTTTGAAGCCGGCTTCATGCGTTCCGCCCTCATAAGTATGGATATTATTGGCGAAGGAATAAATGCTCTCCGTATAACCATCATTGTATTGCAGGGCAACCTCGACACTGATGCCATCACGTTCACCCTCCATATAGATTGGCTCTTCGTGGATGACCTCTTTTGTACGGTTTAAATGCTCAACATATGACTTAATTCCGCCCTCGTAATAATATTCATTTTGTTTATTTTCCACTCGCTTGTCTTCAATCGTAATTTTTATGCCACGATTCAAAAAGGCAAGTTCGCGAAGACGGGTGGCGAGTATGTCATACTCATATTCTAGTGTTTCGGTAAAAATTTCCCCATCTGGCTTAAAATGGGTTATTGTTCCGGTTTTGTCTGTTGTTCCGATTACCTTTAGTTCAGAAACAACGTTGCCGCGTTCAAATTTAATCTCGTGAATTTTGCCGTCGCGATGGACGTAGACTTCGAGTTCAGTCGAAAGGGCATTAACAACTGAGGCACCTACACCGTGCAGTCCGCCGGAAACCTTATAGCCTCCACCGCCAAATTTACCGCCTGCATGAAGAACGGTCATAATGACTTCCACTGCCGGCCGTCCCATTTTCTCTTGAATGTCAACAGGAATGCCGCGGCCATTATCCTTGACGGTAATGCTGTTATCTTCTTCAATCGTGACATTGATTTCGTTACAGAAGCCTGCGAGCGCCTCGTCTATGCTGTTATCAACAATTTCCCAAACAAGATGGTGAAGGCCTCTGCCGCTTGTTGAACCGATGTACATGCCTGGTCTTTTTCGTACAGCCTCAAGTCCTTCTAAAACTTGAATTTGATGCGCATCATATGTTTGCTCCTGCATTGCTTTTTGATCCATTGTCACTTGATTCACCTGCACTTTCTGCCAATAAAACTATTTTCATTTTTACTAAAGGAGCTAATCTATTTGTTAAATTTCCTGTATCGTAACTTGATTGGAACGCTTTCTTAAAGTACCGGACGCAATCGGGGAAAGGTACACCTTGTCAAACGTCACTACAACCGATTTAAAGGGATTTTTGGAAAGATTCATCAACTTGTCTTGATGATGCTCCAAAAATTCTGTCAGCAGCTCCGAATTTTTGACACTTGCTTTATCTAAAATGGCGATAATATCATTGACCCTAATGCTGTGGTCTTCCCCGATATGGATATACATAGAGCACCTCAATGAACTTTCTTTATGACCCCGGAGTTCACTTCATACGTTGAAGCTTCCTTCAATGTCTGGTGATCAATTCCGTCCACACTAGTAGTAGTAACAAAGGTTTGCACCTTGCCTTGAATCGTATTCAATAAATGTGACTGCCTATAATCATCCAGTTCCGACAAAACATCGTCTAACAGTAAAATTGGATACTCGCCAATTTCAGCGTGAATTAATTCAATTTCCGCCAGTTTGACCGACAGCGCCGTTGTCCGCTGCTGTCCCTGTGAGCCAAATGTTTGCACATCGCGGCCATTAACTAAAAACAGCAAATCATCGCGATGCGGGCCAAACAGGGTAGTGCCCCGTTCGATTTCCCTTAACCTCACTTTTGCAAACTTCTCTTCAAAACTTGTTATCATTTTCGACAAGTCTTGTTCTTCTAATACCTCCACGGAGGGTTTATAGTGAATTTCAAGTGCCTCCAGCCCGCGGGAAATTCCATGATGAATCGGTTTCGCCCAGTTTTCGAGTAAATGGAGGAACTCAAATCGTTTGGCAACTATTTTTACAGCCATTCCAATAAACTGTTCCGTCAATATTTCAAGCATGGTTTGGTCAGTCTGTTTTTTGATTTGCAGCATTTTTAAATAATGATTGCGCTGCTGAAGTATTTTTTGATATTGGCTCATATCATGCAAATAAATTGGAGAGATTTGGCCAATTTCCATATCAATAAACCGTCTGCGAACCTGGGGGCTTCCTTTCACCAGGTTTAGGTCCTCAGGCGCAAACATAACCACATTCATATTTCCGACATACTGGCTGAGTTTTTGCTGTTCAATATGGTTAAGCTTTGCTTTTTTCCCTTTTTTTGAAATCACTAATTGCATAGGGACAGAGCTGTGGTATTTTTGAACCCTTCCCTCTATTTTAGCATAATCCTGGTCCCAGCGAATTAAATCTTTATCGTTTGAGGTTCGGTGGGATTTAGCCATTGCTAAAACGTAAATGGATTCCATGACATTTGTTTTGCCTTGGGCGTTTTCACCTAAGATGACATTTACTTTATTTTCGAACTCAATAAACATTTCCTCGTAATTCCGATAATTTTTTAAGGCTAATTGTTGAATATACATGTAAAGTCATCCTTACTCCGTTATGACGAACTCCCCAAAGCCCGGGATTCTAATTTCATCTCCAGATCGAAGCTTTCTTCCTCGTCTTTGATCTTGCTCGCCATTAATAAACACATCATGTTCACTCAAAAACCATTTGGCCATGCCGCCGGTTTGAATCACATCGGCAAGCTTTAAAAATTGGCCTAAAGTGATAAATTCCGTATCCAGTTTTACTTTTTCAGGCACGTTTTCACCCTCACCTTCTAAAATGGTCCCAATACTTTATTTTACTAAAAAACTCCATCAAAAACAAAGGAAACCCTAAAAAAAGCCGCCAACGGCATGGCGGCATATGGTTGCAATAGGTCGTTTAATAGGTTCTGACCGGCAAAATGAGCTGCAAAATCGATTCATCATGCATTGGGCGAATCACGAATGGGCGCATCGCACCAGTGAAGCTGACTCTGATATCGGTCCCTTCGAGCGCTTTTAGGGCATCCATCATATATTTTGCGCTAAAGGATATTTTTAACTCTTCACCTTCAATAGCTTCAGCTTGAATTTCCTCCACAACTTTTCCGATTTCCGGTGTATTGGAGGAAATTTCAATCACACCGCCCCCAATTGTTGAAAACTTGACCACATTGTTTCTTCCTTCGCGGGCGAGAAGGGAAGCACGATCAATTGCTTGCAGGAATTCTTTCGTATTTACCGTTATATCGGTTTTGCTTTCTGAAGGAATCAATCTCGACGTATCAGGATAATTGCCTTCTAATAATCGTGAGAAAAACAATAAATGCTTCGCTTTAAATAAAATTTGATTCTCGGTAATGACGATATCGATTAATTCATTGGAATCATCAATAATCTTGCTTAATTCGTTTAGGCTTTTACCAGGAATGACAACATTATAGCTTTCAGTATTTTCTGTTTCGATTTTGGCTTTTCTTAACGCCAGCCTGTGGCTATCTGTTGCAATACAGGTCAGCTCACCATTCTCAATTCGCCAGTTTACACCTGTCAAGATTGGCCGTGTTTCCGAAGTGGATACAGCAAAATGAGTTTGGCGGATCATCGCCTTTAACAGGTCAGTGGCAATATGGAATTTATTATTTTCTTCGATTTGCGGCAGGTGAGGGTACTCCTCCGCATCAAGGCCAATTAAATTAAACTCAGATTTGCCGGAACGTATAACGGTTTGAAGCGAGCTATGCACTTCAATTTCAACAGTGTCGGTAGGTAGCTTTTTTACAATTTCACTGAAAAACTTTGCTTGTAGGACAATCGCGCCAGTTTGTTTAATTTCAACAATTTCATCGCCAGCTTCTTCTTTCGGAATAAATGATTCAATCGAGACATCCGAATCACTTCCGGTTAAGGTTACTCCCTCATTGGTAGTCGTAATTTTAATCCCCGTCAAAATAGGAATTGTTGTCCTCGAGGTGACTGCTTTCATAACATCTTGAACACTTTGGACTAGGCGGTCACGCTGGATAATAAATTTCATTTTTTAAAATCCTCCGTTTAGGCATATTTTTAAAAGCGATAGCATATATATATTATTTTTTATAAAAAAATTAGTAGAAGTACTAGTAGGGCTTGTTAACATGTGGATAACTCCAATTTTCAACGGAAAGACAGCCTATCCACATGTGGACAGACTGTGTATAGACTCTAAGAAGTTATTCACATCATTCACTGTCTTATATTTTAAGCTGCTCATTCAATTCTTTCATTTGTTTTTGCAACTGCGAATCTGTCTGAAGAAGCTTTGAAATCTTTTCATGAGCATGGATGACGGTGGTATGGTCGCGGCCGCCAAATTCTTCTCCTATTTTCGGCAAAGAATAATCGGTTAATTCACGCGACAAATACATGGCAATCTGTCTTGGAAAGGCAATTGATTTAGTCCGCTTTTTGGCCTTAAAGTCCTCAAGCTTGATATTATAATGCTCGCCGACTACCTTTTGGATCTCCAAAATCGTAATGACCTTCGGCTTTGAGCTTGGAATAATATCCTTCAGCGCTTCGGCGGCAAGGTCGGCATTTATGTCTTTATTAATTAAAGACGAATAGGCAACAACGCGGATCAAGGCACCCTCGAGCTCTCGGATGTTGGAATCAATCTGATTGGCGATATAAAGCATAACTTCATTTGGAATATCCAGACCTTCCGCTTTTGCCTTTTTGCGCAAAATAGCAATCCTTGTTTCCAAGTCAGGAGGTGTGATGTCGGTAATCAAGCCCCACTCGAACCTAGAGCGGAGACGGTCCTCCAGGGTCGGAATTTCACGGGGCGGCCGATCACTTGAGATGACAATTTGTTTGCTCTCCTCGTGCAAGGCGTTAAAAGTATGGAAAAACTCTTCCTGGGTTGATTCTTTTCCGGCCAAAAATTGAATATCATCAATAAGCAGGACATCGACATTTCGATATTTATTGCGGAAACTCTCTGCGCGATTGTCCCGTATCGAGTTAATAAATTCGTTGGTGAATTTTTCTGATGATAAATAAACCACTTTCGCGGACGGGTTATGGTCCAGGACATAATGGCCAATCGCATGCATCAAGTGGGTTTTTCCGAGACCGACACCCCCGTAGATAAATAGGGGGTTATAGGCTTTGGCTGGCGCTTCGGCAACAGCAAGCGACGCAGCATGGGCGAAACGGTTGCCAGATCCGATGACAAAGGTATCAAAGGTGTATTTAGGGTTTAAAATATTTGAAGGAAAATCTGTTTGCTCTTCATCCTTTTTGGCCTTTTTACGGGGCGTCGGAATCTCAAGCTCTTCCTCTTTTTGATTTTGCGGAATGATAAACTTTACCGACAGTTCTTCCCCCGTAATATCATAAAGAATTCCTGAAATCAGCTGAGAGTAGCGCTCCTCGAGCCAATCGCGGGCAAACTCATTTGGAGCCGTTACGACAAGCAGATTGCCTTGAAGCGAATGCGCTTTGGTGGCTTTAAGCCAGGTATCAAAGCTGGGTTTGCTGATTTTCTTCTCGATGTTCGCAAGCGCTGCATGCCAAAGATCCGCAATATTTTCCAACTGGTTTCCCTCCCTTTATAATTTTTGAAATGTATGTTTCTGTGCAAAAAGAGTCTAACTCCTTTGGAATATTGTTTCCTGTCCAGGTATCAAATTCGACTAATATTTTAGTGGAATAATGTTTAATCCATGGAGAACAACCTATTAATTTATAAATATACGAAACGGTGATTGTGGAAAACGTATAATAAGGAAATAAAGTGGAGTTTCGACAATATCCACCTCTTGTGGACAAGTTTTTACAGAACCGTTGAATAACCTGTCCACATGTTATCCACAATCTGTGGATAAAACTAATTGGGGATAAAGTTATTCAGGGTGAAAACACAAATATAATATCAAATAATAGCTAGGTGTGCAATGGTTTTTCAAAGTTTATCCACATCTGCTGTAACCTGTGCACAATAATTGTCCACAGGTTGATAATTTGTGAAAATCCTGTCAATATCTTGTGTGGATAGCGAGAAATTTGTCGATTTTTTATCCACAATATTTTTTTAGGGCGCTGGAAAACTTTTTGCTGCTATTTTTAGCTATGAGTTTGGAATCACCATTTTAGTCACGGGTGAATTTGGTAATAGACAGTGGTTGACAATATAAAGTAGACATCTTTATAATAAGTAAGACTGTCATTTGACTTGAATTTGAAGGCGATCCTTCCAGGGAGGTGTCATATATGAAAAGAACATATCAACCAAATAAGCGCAAGCACAGCAAGGTTCACGGTTTCCGTAGCCGTATGAGCTCACCAAACGGACGTAAGGTTCTTGCTCGTCGTCGTCGCAAAGGAAGAAAAGTATTATCAGCATAGACCACTGAAACGTCTCAGTGGTCTTTTTTTCAATTAGGTGAGGCAGGGGAGAGTTCTCTTGCCTCAAATTTAAGGAGGAAAGCTCGGCTAAGATGAAAAAAGAGCTCCGAATTAAAAAGAATCAGGACTTTCAAACCGTTTTTCAAAAAGGGCGTTCGTTTGCCAATCGGCAATTCGTTGTCTATTGTCTTGAAAAAGAAGGACAAGCGGACTTCCGAATCGGGCTGTCGGTTAGCAAAAAACTCGGCAATGCGGTAACGCGCAACCAAATAAAACGGTACATAAGACAAGCCATTTTTGAGTTAAAGGAACAACTTGCCCTTGGCAACGACTATGTCATCATCGCCAGGAAACCTGCCGCGGATATGGACTTTTTTGAAGTGAAAAACAGTTTGGCCCATGTACTGAAGGTCGGCAAGGTTTTAAAGAAAAATCTTTAGGCGATAATTGTGATAATTTATTCAAATTTCTTAAGAGTGATAAAGACAAGCATCATTTAAAAATGTTAAAATATCCTATGAAATCGCTTAAATGTGAAATTTACATAGAGGATACTTTGTTGCAAGGAGGAAAAACTGGTTGAAAAAACGAATATTACTGGTATTCGGCATGCTTTTCGTGTTCTTGCTGCTGACAGGATGCAGTGAAGTAAATAAACCGATTACCGAGGAAAGCACAGGATTCTGGAATGAATATATTGTTTATCCGTTATCATGGCTGATTAAGGAAATGGCACACCTGCTTGGCGGTAACTTTGGACTGTCGATTATTGTGGTCACCATCTTAATCCGCTTGGTGATACTGCCATTAATGATCAAACAGACAAAAAGCTCAAAAGCCATGCAGGCATTGCAGCCTGAAATGAAAGCTTTACGCGAAAAATACAGCTCTAAAGACCAAAAGACCCAGCAAAAGCTGCAGCAGGAAACCATGGCCCTGTTCCAAAAGCACGGGGTTAACCCAATGGCCGGATGTTTCCCATTGCTGGTCCAAATGCCGATTTTGATCGGGTTTTATCATGCGATTATGCGAACAAGGGAAATTGCCCAGGATAACTTCCTGTGGTTTGATTTGGGGGAAAAGGATCCTTACTACATTTTGCCGATTGTTGCCGGAATAACTACGTTTATTCAGCAAAAAATCATGATGGCCGGCCAGGAGCATAACCCGCAAATGGCAATGATGCTCTGGATGATGCCGATTATGATTGTTGTGTTTGCGATCAGCTTCCCAGCAGCCCTTTCATTGTACTGGGTTGTAGGTAATATTTTCATGATTGTTCAAACTTATTTCATTAAAGGACCGGATCTTAAGGCAACAGCCACCGGTAAAGCGGGAGGAGCAAAAAAGTGAAACAGGTAACTGCTACAGGACAAACTGTCGAAGAAGCAGTAGAATCAGCTTTAGCTCAATTAAAGACGACCAAAGACCGCACAGATGTAGACATTATCGATGAAGGTAAAAAAGGGATTTTTGGCATTTTTGGCTCACGCCCGGCAGTAGTGAAGGTAACTGTCATTATTGACCCGATTGAAGAGGCAAAGAAATTCTTGAACCAAGTAAGTGCACAAATGGGCGCCGAGGTTGAAATCGAGGCAAAGCGTGATGGCAAGCAGGTTCAATTTGTGTTGTCCGGTGAGAAAATCGCCTTATTAATCGGTAAGCGCGGCCAAACTTTGAATTCGCTTCAGTATTTGACTCAGCTTGTGATCAATCGCCATTCCGAGCAATACTTGACTGTGATCCTCGATGCGGAGGATTATCGTAACCGTCGGAGCGACACCCTGATTCAACTGGCCCAGCGCCTCGCCCAAAAGGCAATCAAGACTGGTAAAGATGTGGCGCTTGAGCCGATGCCTTCATATGAGCGCAAGGTGATTCATACCGCTTTGGCCGAAAACAAGAGGGTAAAAACCCTTTCCGATGGAACCGAACCCCATCGCCATGTGGTAATCTCACCAGTTAGAAAATAAGCAGTAAAACACCCCGTCCTTAGGATAGGGGTGTTTTTTTTGCGTTAAAAGAAAGATTTTAATAAAAAAAACAATGTGAATAACTTTTTAGTCATCAAAAGTGTTTTATTGTTATTCACATGTGGATAAGTTAAAATAATACAAGATAATTATCATTTGTGGATAATTCAGGTCAGTTTGTTAAAAGGCTGACTTTTTTAGTTGTGAGGTGTACAAAGTGGAGTTTGATACAATTGCGGCAATTTCCACTCCGATGGGGGAGGGAGCGATTGCGATTGTCCGCCTTAGCGGGGATGAAGCGATCACGATTGCTGATAAACTGTTTAAAAGCATAAATGGAAAAAAACTTTCGGAAATGGCGACCCATACGATTCACTATGGTCATTTGCAAAATCCGAAAGACGGCCAAGTGGTTGAAGAGGTTATGGTCTCAATCATGAAGGGGCCAAAGACGTTTACAAAAGAGGATGTAATTGAAATAAATTGCCACGGCGGAATTGTTTCAGTCAATCGTGTGCTCCAGCTCGTTCTGAACAACGGAGCAAGACTGGCGGAACCAGGGGAATTTACGAAGCGGGCATTTTTAAATGGCCGGATTGATTTATCCCAGGCTGAGGCGGTCATGGATTTAATCCGGGCGAAAACGGACCGAGCGATGAATGTGGCGCTAGGCCAAATGGAAGGCCGCTTGTCCAAGCTGATTAAAAGATTGAGGCAGGAAATTCTTGAAATACTCGCCCATATTGAAGTGAATATCGATTATCCCGAATATGATGATGTCGAGGAAATGACCCATACGATGCTGCTGCCGAAAGCGCATTATGTCAGAGAAGAAATAAATAAGCTGCTGCAAACATCGGAGCAGGGCAAAATATTGCGGGAAGGACTTTCAACTGTTATTATCGGAAGGCCGAATGTCGGCAAGTCATCATTATTAAACAGCCTTGTCCATGAGAATAAGGCAATTGTTACTGATATTCCCGGGACAACTCGCGATGTGATTGAAGAGTATGTCAATGTCCGCGGCGTTCCGCTTCGGCTATTGGATACAGCGGGAATCCGGGAAACCGAGGATATCGTAGAGCGGATTGGGGTTGAACGCTCACGTCAGGTATTGAAAGAGGCCGATTTGATCCTCCTTGTGTTGAATTATTCGGACCAGCTGACAAAAGAGGATGAAAACCTGTTCGAAGCGGTAAAAGGAATGGATGTCATCGTCATTGTCAATAAAACTGACCTGCCGCAGCAAATAGATTTGAATCGGGTCAAAGAATTGGCAAAGGATTATAAATTGGTGACGACGTCGCTGCTCGAGGACAGCGGTGTCGATGAGCTTGAAGAAGCGATTGCATCATTATTCTTTGCCGGATCGATTGAAGCAAAGGATGTAACCTACGTTTCGAACAGCCGCCATATTGCCTTGTTAAATCAAAGCTTACAAGCAATTGAGGAAGCGATAGGTGCAGTAGAGCTCGGAACTCCGATTGATATGGTCCAAATCGACTTGACGAGAACGTGGGAACTGCTTGGCGAAATTATCGGCGACAGTGTTCACGAAAGCCTGATTGACCAATTATTTTCGCAGTTCTGCCTTGGTAAATAATCTGTGGGTGGCGTGCGGCTGACCGTACGCTGTGAAAGATAGATGTTTCCGCTTAACGCGGAAAAGGAGGAAAAATATGCAGTACGAAGCAGGAAGTTACGACGTCATCGTCGTCGGCGCTGGCCATGCTGGCTGTGAGGCTGGCCTCGCGGCGGCAAGGCTGGGCGCGAAAACATTAATGATTACCATCAATTTGGATATGGTTGCCTTTATGCCCTGCAATCCTTCCGTCGGCGGTCCGGCAAAAGGGATTGTTGTCCGGGAAATAGATGCTCTCGGCGGTGAAATGGCAAAAAATATTGATAAGACACTTATCCAAATCAGGATGCTGAATACCGGTAAAGGCCCTGCTGTCCGTGCGCTAAGGGCGCAGGCTGATAAATTTGCCTACCAGCATGAAATGAAAAAGACTCTTGAGGAAGAACCAAACCTTACCTTAATTCAAGGCATGGTTGAGGAATTGATTGTCGAGGATGGCATCTGCAAAGGAGTAATTACCAAAACAGGTGCGGTCTATCGTGCGAAAACAGTCGTTATAACTACCGGTACATTCCTGCGCGGTGAAATTATCATTGGGGAATTGAAATATTCCAGCGGTCCGAATAATCAACAGCCATCAATCAAACTGTCGGAGCATTTGGAACAGCTTGGGTTTGAACTTGTCCGCTTTAAAACCGGGACACCGCCTCGCGTGAACAGTAACACGATTGATTACAGCAAAACAGAAATTCAACCTGGTGATGAAGAACCGCGGGCATTTTCCTATGAAACAACTGAATTTATTACGGACCAGCTGCCATGCTGGCTGACCTATACGAACGATAAAACCCATAGCTTAATTGACCAAAACCTGCATCGCTCACCGATGTTCTCTGGCATGATCAAAGGTACCGGGCCGCGCTATTGCCCGTCGATTGAGGATAAGGTTGTTCGTTTTAACGATAAACCGCGCCATCAAATTTTCCTCGAGCCAGAAGGAAGAAATACAAGGGAAGTCTATGTCCAAGGCCTGTCGACCAGCTTGCCTGAAGATGTACAGCAGCAAATCATCAAAACCGTGCCTGGCCTCGAAAACGCGCAAATGATGCGGGCTGGTTATGCCATCGAATATGATGCCATTGTGCCGACTCAGTTATGGCCAACATTAGAAACAAAGGTTGTTAAAAATTTATATACAGCCGGGCAAATTAATGGCACATCCGGTTATGAGGAAGCTGCGGGTCAGGGGTTGATGGCCGGTATCAATGCCGGGATGAATGCGCTTGGCCGTGAGGAAGTCGTGTTAAGCCGTTCCGATGCCTACATTGGGGTATTAATTGATGACCTGATAACCAAAGGGGTTAATGAACCATATCGTCTATTAACATCAAGAGCGGAATACCGTCTGCTGTTAAGACATGATAATTGCGATTTGCGGTTAACGGAGCTAGGCAACCGAATTGGTTTAATCAAAGAAGAACGCTACCAGTCGTTCTTAGCAAAAAAGGCAGCAATTGAAGCCGAAATCGACCGTCTGCGGTCAATTATTCTAAAACCATCGGCAGACGTGCAGGCACTGATCAGAAGCATCGGCGGCAGCGAATTAAAGGACGGCATCCGCGCTTCCGATTTGTTAAAACGGCCGGAAATGTCCTATGAACTATTGGAAACTCTGACGAAATCAGCTGTACCGTTAACTGACGATGTGAAGGAACAAGTAGAAATTCAAATTAAATATGAGGGTTATATTGATAAGTCGCTGCAGCAGGTGGAGCGATTAAGAAAAATGGAAGACAAAAAGATCCCAGAAAATATAGATTACGATGCCATCTCAGGACTGGCAACAGAAGCAAAGCAAAAGCTGAAGAAAGTCAGGCCGCTTACCCTAGCCCAGGCATCAAGAATTTCCGGGGTAAATCCTGCTGACATATCCATTTTGCTTGTTTATTTGGAGCAAGGTAAAATTGCTAGGGTTTCTAATTAGAAAAGCGGAAGCCCCTAGGCCTGCAGCTAGACAAAAATTAGTGAGGAACTTCATATGAATATTGAACAATTTACAAAAAGCCTTCAGGAAAAAGGAATTGCTTTAACCAGTACCCAGTTGGATCAATATGAGAAATACTACGAGACGCTGGTTGAATGGAACGAAAAAATCAATTTAACGGCCATTACCGAAAAAAGTGATGTGTATTTAAAGCATTTTTACGATTCGATTGCCGCTGCATTTTATTATGATTTTACAAAGCCCTTTCATCTTTGTGATGTCGGGGCAGGTGCCGGCTTTCCCAGCATACCGTTAAAAATTGCTTTCCCGCATATCCAATTGACAATCGTCGATTCACTAAATAAACGTATTTCATTTCTAACGCATCTAGCCAACACATTAAATTTGGAAAATGTGCAATTTGTCCATGACCGTGCAGAAACTTTTGGGGTTAATCCGAACTACCGGGAGCAATTTGATGTGGTTACCGCTAGAGCGGTGGCAAGAATGTCGGTTCTAAGTGAACTATGCCTGCCGCTTGTGAAGGTAGGGGGGCATTTTATTGCCCTTAAGGCAATACATGCAGAAGAAGAACTAAAGGCAGGGCAAAAGGCAATTACCACACTTGGAGGCAAACTGGAAAATCAATTTACGTTTACGCTGCCGATTGAAGAATTTGAACGGACCATTATTGTAATCAAAAAGGAAAAACAAACACCGAAGAAATACCCGCGCAAGCCCGGCACACCAGGGAAAGCACCGATTGAGTAGCTTTTCTTTTTGGGCTCACGCCAGCAGCAATCCTGTACCGCAGGGCTAACATTTTTACTGCAAAAATGTTATTCTAGGCAGGAGGATTAAAGTTGCGTAGAGAATTAATAATAGGGATTTCATGAAGGTGGTGTGGGGGATGAAGAATTCGTTTACACGCTTCTTTGGTTTTGGGGACAAGGGCGAACAAACGATTGAGCTTGATGAAGACCTGAATATAGAACGAAACGAAGAGATAAAAAAAATACCGATCAATCAAATTATTCCTAATCGGTTTCAACCACGGACCGTTTTTGATGAAGATAAAATTGAAGAATTATCAAGAACGATTCACATACACGGGATTATCCAGCCGATTGTCGTAAGAGAGTTTGCTGCTGATAAATACGAAATCATCGCCGGGGAACGGCGCTGGCGGGCAATGAAAAAACTTGGCTGGACAGAAGTGCCGGCCATTGTCAAAAATATGAACGACACCCAAACAGCCTCTGTTGCGCTAATTGAGAACCTACAGCGTGAAGAATTGTCCCCGATTGAAGAAGCAATGGCCTATGGAAAATTGCTTGAGCTTCACAACTTAACTCAAGAAGCATTAGCTCAGCGTCTTGGCAAGGGGCAATCGACTGTAGCCAACAAACTACGCCTGCTAAAATTGCCGCAGCCTGTTCAGGAGGCGCTGTTAAATAAAGTGATTACCGAGCGCCATGCCCGCGCGCTAATTCCGCTAAAAAATCCCGAAAAACAGGTGGAATTGCTGGCAGAGGTGATTGAAAAAAATTTGAATGTCAAGCAAACCGAAGATCGAGTCACGAAGATTCTTGAACAAAAAAATGCCAAGCCAAAACCAAAGCGAAAGGCCTTCAGCAAAGATATGCGAATTGCCGTCAATACAATTAGGCAATCGCTCTCCATGGTTTCCGATAGCGGCATCAAGCTTGACTCCGAAGAGGAAGAATTTGAGGAATACTACCAATTCACCATTCGGATTCCTAAAAAAAAATAATAGGCAAATAGGACAGAACCAGACAAAATATGTTTGGTTCTTATTTTTTTATCGTAAAATCAATAAATAGGAAAAATATGGTATAAACCTAAGTGTTGGAATATTTTTTGAAAAAAAATAACATATGTCCTATTTCATGATAAAATAGAGGAATGAAATTTTACTTTACCTCCCTTTTGGCGGATAATAACCCCATAAGGATTTCCGGTAAATCAGTAGATTCACAGAATGAAATTTTTAAAGAATAAAAGGGTAGGTGGCATCGTGGGTAAAATCCTTGCAATCGCGAACCAAAAAGGCGGAGTCGGGAAAACCACTACCTCTGTCAACCTGGGCGCCTGCTTAGCACATATAGGAAAGCGTGTCTTGTTAGTCGACATTGACCCGCAGGGAAATGCAACAAGCGGGATTGGAATTGAAAAGGCAGAAGTAGAACAGTGCATATATGATGTTTTAGTCGATGATGTCGAAGCGAAGGATGTTATTAAGCCGTCACCGGTCGAAAATTTATATGCCATCCCGGCAACGATTCAATTGGCTGGTGCGGAAATTGAACTCGTTCCGACCATCTCAAGAGAGGTTCGCCTAAAACGTGCACTTGAAGAAGTGAAGGATCAATTTGATTATGTTATTATCGATTGCCCTCCTTCTTTGGGGCTTTTGACTATCAATGCGCTAACCGCTTCCGATGCGGTCTTAATTCCAGTTCAGTGCGAGTATTATGCACTGGAAGGCTTAAGCCAACTGCTAAATACGGTCAGGCTTGTACAAAAGCATTTAAACTCAGATTTAAAAATTGAAGGCGTGCTATTAACGATGCTTGATGCCAGAACCAATCTGGGCATTCAGGTTATTGAGGAAGTAAAGAAGTACTTTCAGGATAAAGTCTATAAAACCATCATTCCAAGAAATGTTCGTCTAAGTGAAGCTCCAAGCCATGGGGAACCAATCATTACCTATGATTCGAAATCCCGTGGTGCAGAAGTATATTTAGAATTGGCAAAGGAAGTGGTCGCAAATGGCTAAAGGCTTGGGGAAAGGCCTAAATGCATTTTTTAGTATGGAGGCCGGCAAGGAAGAGACGGTTCAAGAAATCAAGGTCAATGAACTGCGCCCAAATCCGTATCAGCCCCGCAAACACTTCCAGAAAGAGGCGATTGAGGATTTAAAGGCTTCGATATTGGAGCACGGAATCCTCCAGCCCATCATCGTCAGAAAAAGTATTAAGGGGTATGAAATTGTTGTCGGGGAACGGCGATTCCGCGCAGCCAAGGAAGCAAAGCTGGAAACTGTTCCTGCTGTTGTCCGTGAGTTAACGGAGCAGCAGATGATGGAATTGGCGGTGCTTGAAAACCTGCAGCGAGAAGACTTAAATCCGATTGAAGAGGCGATTGCCTATCAAACTTTGATGGACAAGCTAAAGCTGACGCAGGAAGAAGTCGCCAAGCGGTTAGGAAAAAGTAGACCGCATGTGGCAAACCATATCCGCCTCCTCTCCCTCCCGCCGAAAATTCAAGAGTTGATATCTGATGGGAAGATTACGATGGGGCATGGCCGTGCATTATTAGGCTTACGCCAAAAGAACAAGCTTGCCGCGATAGTGGAAAAAGTGATCCAGGAGTCCTTAAACGTCCGCCAATTAGAAAAGTGGATTCAGCAATTAAATGAAAATGTTCCACGTGAAACAAAAAAGCCGGACCAGAAAAAGGATGTTTTCCTCATCGAACGCGAACATTCACTGCGTGAACGGTTTGGAACGGCTGTTCACATTAAAAAGAACAAACATAAAGGCAAAATTGAAATAGAATTCTTCACCGAAGAGGATCTGGAGCGGATTCTGGAATTATTGGGTCAAAATGAAGAACTTTAACCATCGGTTTGATGGTTTTTTTTTCTTTTCAATGGCAAAAAAAAATGATAGTTTAATACTATTATCATTTCGTAAAGCGAAAAAAGGGGAACAGCTATGTTTTTATTGGGAACACTTGTAAATGGATTATTGATTGTGATTGGCACTTTGCTGGGGAAGCTGTTAAATCGGATCCCTGAGACCATGAAGGATACAGTCATGAAGGCCATTGGACTGGCAGTCATGGTATTAGGGCTGCAAATGGGCTTCAAAAGTGAGAATTTTCTTATTGTTATTATCAGTCTAGTTGCTGGTGCCGTCTTAGGTGAAATGCTTAGGTTGGAAGATAAGTTAAATGAATTAGGAAATTGGCTGGAAAGCAAGCTTGGCTCGAATGGGAAGGGCAGTATTTCTGAGGGCTTTGTCACCGCTACATTAATTTTTGTCATCGGTGCAATGGCCATTATTGGTGCGCTCGATAGCGGAATTCGCGGCGATCATGATGTTCTGTACACAAAATCGCTGCTTGACGGATTTACCTCGTTAATTCTGACAACCACCCTCGGGATAGGGGTAATTTTTTCAGCCATCCCGGTCGTGCTTTATCAAGGTCTTATTGCCTTATTTGCTACCCAAATTGATTTATTTGTGCCCAAGGCATTGATGGATCAGTTTATTGTTGAAATGACTGCAACAGGCGGAATCATGATTTTTGCCATTGGGCTAAATATGATCGGCCTGACAAAAATCAAGGTGGGCAACCTCCTCCCTGGCATCGTGGTGGTCGGAGTTGTTGTGGCCATACTTTATGCAATGAACTAATTTAAGAGCACCGCTGTGACAAGCGATGCTCTTTTCAATTCGTTTTTTCCTCTTCCATCCATTCCAGTTCAGACCAGCTTTGTCTGGGATATTGCAAGCTTGCCTGGTAGATTCCATTCGCAATGGTTTTTGCCATCTTCATCACCAGATTCAATCGGGTGTTCTGTAAAACGAAAAATTCCATAAAGCCACTGACATTGACAATACCGGTTATATGAATTTCGCCTACGGCTGGCAACTCTTTATTTACTCCGGCTCCGGGTTTGACAGGCCCGTGTCCCAGTTGAATAACGCCTACATTTTTGATCCGGCCAAGGCAGGCATCAATGCCGATCAAATATGGATTCCTGTGCTTAGCGTTGATTTCTTTCAGTCTCTCTTCAAGATTGACAGCATGTATCGGCTGGTCCAAGGTTCCATAAACATAAAAGGGCGAAGGATCCTTTTCCTCCAATAGAGTTCCGACAAGCGGCCCTAATGAATCTCCAGTAGAACGATCGGTGCCTATGCAGACAAATACAATCGGACGAGTTGTTACCGCCGGGATATTAGCAAGCAATTCTTCAGCCAATGTTTCAGTAGCTTGAAACTCGTCATGCATAATATTTGTTTTGGCAATCCGATTAAACAGCTTTGCCTTCAGATTCATTAAGTCCACTCCCTTAACTCGGTGATTTGCCTTAACAGTATACGGAAAATTCAGGAAGTCTATACATGCTGTAAGGGAGAAAAAGAAAAATTCACAATGCTATTCTCTCCAATGAAAAATTGATAAAATAAATGTGGTAGGCAAGACAAAGGATGGTGCATAAATGGTTCTTGATAATAAGACTCTTACTCAAAAAGGTATTCAGAAATTAGTAGATAAATTCCAAAATGAAGATACATGGTTAAATATTGGCGAAGGCATTTTAAAAATTATTATTATCCTAGTTATTGCAAATATATTGATTCGAATCGGCAAAGCTGCGATTCATAACATATTTAAGATTAGAAATCTCTCTCCACTCAGAACAAATGCCAGGAGGGAAGAAACGCTATCCAAGCTTCTTGACAATATCCTTTCGTATGTAGTCTACTTTATCGCCTTTATGACAATCCTTTCGGTTTTTAATATTGATGTGAAGGCACTGCTTGCAGGAGCGGGAATTGTCGGACTGGCGGTAGGTTTTGGAGCGCAAAGTTTGGTAAAGGATGTAATTACCGGCTTCTTTATTATTTTTGAAGACCAATTTTCCGTAGGAGACCATGTGCGACTCGGTCAGTTTGAGGGTGATGTTGAAGCCATTGGCTTACGAACGACAAAAATAAAAAATTGGACAGGCGAGGTCCATGTCATTCCAAATGGGAGCATTGTCGAGGTGACAAATTTCTCGATTAACAATAGTGTGGCAGTTGTCGATATCAGCATTGCTTATGAAGAAAATATCGATGAAGCACAAAGGGTAATTGAAGAATTGCTGGATACAATGCCCGGGCGGTATGAAGAATTGGTTAAACGACCAGATTTACTGGGTATTCAAAATTTTGGGCCGCATGAAGTGGTACTACGGATTGTAGCTGAAACGGCCCCAATGAAACATTTTGGCTTGGCCCGTAAAATTCGCAGCGATGTTAAACAACAATTGGATAAGCACGGAATTGAAATTCCGTATCCACGGCTTGTTATGTTTTCAAAAGAACCAGGAAAAGGCGTTTAGGGGGGATAGTAATGGAAGAAAAAGAGTTTGGATTAAACGACGTGGTCGAGATGAAAAAACAGCATCCGTGCGGCACAAATCGCTGGAAAGTTATCCGTATGGGCATGGATATCAGGATTAAATGCGAGGGTTGCGGCCACAGCGTCATGATCCCAAGAAAAGAGTTTTCCCGAAAAATGAAAAAGATTCTTTTGAAGCATCAGGAGGAATAATCTTCATGCTTCTTTTTTTTTGTGAACTATATTATTCTATAGGATAATTAGAGATATCTGGGGGTGGAGAGATGACGACTGTGGTAAAAGCGGCCTGTCCATTAAATTGCTGGGATAGCTGCGGGTTTAACGTAACCATTGATAATGGCAGAGTAGTAAAAGTTGAGGGCGACCCGGACCATCCCATTACAAAGGGTAAAATTTGCGGGCGCGGGCGAATGCTGGAAACTAGGACGAATTCATCACAGCGGCTCTTGTACCCGTTGAAAAAAATAAATGGACACTTTGAACAAATTACTTGGGAACAAGCACTAAGTGAGATTGCTGAGAAACTATCAGTAATCAGGGAAAAATACGGTACTACGGCTGTGCTTCACAGTCATGATTATGCCAATAACGGCATTTTAAAAAACGTGGATCAGCGGTTTTTTAATTGCTATGGCGGTGTGACGGAACTTTACGGCTCACTTTGCTGGGGGGCGGGAATAGAAGCGCAAAAATGGGATTTTGGCAATGCCTGGAGCCATGAACCAAACGATATCTACAATAGTAAAAATATCATCATTTGGGGCAGAAATGTCGCCCGGACAAACATGCACTTTTATGAGAAGCTGGTTGAGGCGAAAAAACTTGGCGCCAAGCTGATTGTCATTGACCCGCTGTTTAATGCTACGGCCAAAATTGCCGATCAGCATATTACCATTAAACCAGGAATGGATGGTCTCCTTGCTGCTGGAGTGATGAAGGAAATGCTCCGGTTGGGTCTGGAGGATACAGGATTTATTGAACAATCAACATACGGATTTGATGATTTGATGGGACTTCTTGAAGGAATATCGTTAGACCGGATTAGTGAAATGACGGAAGTTCCTTTGAATGTAATTACTAAACTAGCCTATGTTTATGCTGATAAACCTACTTCAACCTATATAGGTTTGGGGCTGCAGCGCTACCATAATGGTGGGAATACGATCCGGTTGATTGACGCGTTAGTTGCCGTAAGCGGAAATATTGGAATTCCTGGCGGCGGGGCCAATTATGCCAATCTGCAGGTCGGGCAAAGCTTCTCTTTTGACGAATTGACATTGTCCAAACGACGGAAGAACCATCGGCGGTTTTCTATCATGAAACAGGCAGAGGGAATTTTGGAGGCAAAAAATCCGGAAATTAAAATGATTATTGTAACCTGCGGCAATCCGTTAACCCAAGTGCCTGATTCGAATATTGTCCAAAAGGCATTTTCATCAGTTGAAACTCTTGTTGTAATTGACCAGTTTATGACTGATACGGCAAAAGAGGCGGATTATGTACTGCCGGCAGCAACCTCGTTTGAGGAAGAGGATTTTTATTATTCCTCTATGTATCATCACTTTATCAATTATGGACCAAAGCTGGTGGATGCTCCTGGAGAGGCAAAATCCGATTTATGGATTTGGACTGAGCTCGCACACCGGCTGGGATTTGGTCAGGATTTTGATTATTCCAGGGACGAGTGGCTGAAAATGACGTTGGAGCCATTGCGTGAGCACGGCTTGACACTAGAAGGGTTAAAAAGGCAACAAAACTTGGAGTTGCCGGTTGCCAAAATTCCGTGGCAGGACCGAAGGTTTGCGACTACTACCGGAAAGTTTGAATTTACTTCAATTCTCGGGCAGCAAAAAGGGGATTCAGGCTTGCTTAAATTGGCAGTCCCTGAAGAATCCAAGTGGGCCAATCCTTCCCTTGCTGCCCGATACCCATATAGTTTGTTAACCATTCATCCAATGCGTTCCAATCACTCGCAAAACTATCATCTGTTAACTGGCAGTGTGAAACTTAAAGTTGAGGTTGCCCAAAACATAGCTGATCAATTAGGATTAGAAAATGGGGATTATGTTCGTGTCTGGAACAATCGCGGAGAAGTAAAAGGCTTTGTCTCCGTTCTGCCTGCTGCCCACCCCAACACGATTAATATTGATGAAGGAATCTGGAAGAGGTTTGGCGGTCCGGTCAATAATCTGACTTCTAGCAATGAATCTGATAACGGACTCGGGAGCACTTTATATGATTGCCTTGTCAATCTAGAAAAGCTTTAAAAGATTAAAAAGAAGGCCTTTCCGTTAACGGAAAGGCCCTCTTTTAAACTACTTATATTGCGGAATTTCAAGGTATAGTTTATATGAATCTAGCAAACTATATAAATTATTGATTTGATAGACTTGCTTAGCTGCCCAGCCAATGTCTGTCGCATACTGGTGGGAAGCATAGCCTTTTGTTGAAGCGGAAGCGGGATTCCATCTCATTTTATAAAGAGTATCTTGCCCCGCATTAATGTACCCATTGGCAATAAATTGAGCTCCACCAATAATGGCCTCCTCTGGTGTAAACCATCCTGCATTATAGGCAAATTGGGCCCCGCTTTCAAGCGCGGAATTGTCATATGCTCCAATCCCAAACATATTATAGACTTTTTTTCCATTCACCTCTACACCGGTGGCAAGCGGGGATCTACCATTGCTTGTTTCCAGCAGGGCATGGGAAATTAAATAAATCTCATTAATTCCATACATGCTTCCTGCCGTAACAAAAGAGGAAGCCATTCCTTGTAAAATACCTTTTCCAGAAAGGATTCTTTGATTGATTTCATCTGGATTTAGGTTGGCAGAGACCGATAGTTTAAGGAATTGCAGGGAATCAACCGTGTTGCTTAAAAAATTATTGGGATTAATATAATAGGCAACATCTTCGTGATTTGCATTTACCCATGTTTTGTTATAGGCAACTTTATACCATTCATATCCGTCCGAACCTGTTATTTTATCAAGGATTTGAAGATTTTCATTCCCCTTGACTTGTCCGACTACCCAATGCTCTGTACCGGCGCCGCCTCTTAAATTCCAGACTGAGCCGGTAACAGTACCGATTGTAGGACTGTTTAGGGTTATGGCATCCGCTCGAATGTAAGTGTCATATTTTTTATCTGTTTGCTGACTGACTTTCATTTCGATTTTTACCATATCATCTAAGCTGATATCATAGTTTTCATAAACCATTTCGACGTTATTGCCAGCCATGTTTGGATTAAATGGTGCAGTATTTGATAAATATTGTGAACTGATATAGCCTGTTTTACCGTTTGCGGTCACCTTTGACCAGCCGTTTAATTCTGACTCCACAACAACAATTGTCCCTCTTGCCAGCTTTGTGATGATGCCTGACTTTGTGGAAGGTTCCGAGCGCATGTTTAAGCTTGATCCGTAAATTACATTTACAAATTTTTTGTTCGATAAATCATTAACTTGCTCTGAGCCACTGTCTGGAGTGGAATCTTCCCCATTATTTTCCGACCGTGTTGGTTCTGAACCCGCAGCAGGTTTTGTTTCAGATAGGTAACGGGCATCCACGTATCCATTTTGTCCGTAAGCTTCAATTTTGGCCCAGCCCTCCGATTCTGAAACAACAGTGATTTCAACGCCGCGTGCTAGCTTGGTAAGAATCGATGCATCCGTTGAAGGGCTTGTGCGCATGTTTAATGGGGAGTCGAGACTTACATTTACATACTTTGTAACTGTTTTTGGCTCTTCCTTTGGCATCGAACTAGAGTTTCCTTTAGCGGGGGAGAGATATTCGGTACTAACGTATCCATCCTGCCCATTTACTTTAATTTTCGCCCAGCCATTCTCTTCCCAATAAAATGTCACTTCGGTACCGGCTTGAAGCTTTGTAAGAATGCCAGATGTAACAGAAGGGCTTTTTCTGACATTCAAATTTGAGCCGGGACTTACATTCACATATTTAGTAGTTGTCGGAGTTGGTGTCTCGGTTGGTTTGATAACTGTATTTGGGTTTTCTTTGGATAAATAGGTTGAGCTGACATAACCGGTTTGTCCATAAACCTCTATCTTTGCCCACCCGGCAGATTCCGATAAAACCTTCACTTCGGTTCCTTTTGCCAGTTTAACAATCACAGAAGAACTGGTAGAAGCGCCATTCCTCATATTTAGAGAGCCGCTTATTAACTTTACATATTTAGTGATTGGTGCAGCAGCTTGCGGGGCAGGCGCTGGTGATGCTGGCGTTTCAGGTAAAGATGAAGTGCCTTGTTTTTGAGCCGCTAAATATTGTGAACTGACAAACCCATCTTTTCCATTGGCATTTACCTTAGCCCAGCCATTCGCTTCCCAATACACTGTAACAGTTGTTCCTTTCGTTAAAGCAGCTATGACTGCTGAACTTGTAGAGGCTGCATTTCTTAGGTTAAGTGTCCCCTTGTTTACATCCACATATTTAGTGGTCACTTCAGAGGGTGGCTTCGCAGCTGAAGTGACAGGGGGGCCGGCAGATAAATAGCTAGTACTAACATATCCAGTCTTTCCGTTCGCATTTACCTTAGCCCAGCCATTATTTTCGGAATATACAGTTACTGCAGTTCCTTTTGTAAGAGATGAAATGACAGTTGATTGAGTGGAAGCGCCATTTCTCAAATTTAGAGACCCATTTGCTGTATTGACATATTTGATTGTTGTACTTACTTGAGCTGTATTGGTTTCTGCAAAAACATCATCTTTAAAAGCAACCGTCGAGAGGGCAGCAAAACAAATGGTAGGCAATATGGCCTTTTTCATAACGCTGGAAGATGTTCGCAACTCTTTATACTTTCTCAATCGGCTTGGCAATTGAATTGTTTCCATTTCTCCTCCCCCAATAAACACAATTTCCTATTAATATGTAAAATTCCCCAAAAAGTGAGGAGAAAATAATAGATTTATATTAAATTTTACCATAATTACTAGAAAAGTAGAGAATTTTGTAGAAAATTGTTGCTATTATGGAATATTTTTCTGGTATTTATTTAAATTGGCTTCTTTTTTATTCTGTAGGCAGGAAACATCATTCTTTCTTGTTTTTTCAACAGGAAATGCCTATAATTGTGAAAGGCTTGTGTATGTAACTGACACGTAAGTTTAAATAGATATCAATTTCTTGAGGAGTGAAGTAAATGGCTTTAACAGCTGGTATTGTAGGGCTGCCAAACGTCGGCAAGTCTACATTGTTTAATGCAATTACCCAAGCAGGAGCGGAATCAGCCAACTACCCTTTCTGTACGATTGATCCAAACGTCGGAATCGTTGAAGTGCCGGATCATCGTCTGCAAAAGCTGACCGAATTGGTACAGCCGAAAAAGACAGTTCCAACAACATTTGAATTTACCGATATTGCGGGAATCGTTAAAGGGGCAAGTAAGGGTGAAGGTTTAGGGAATAAATTCCTTTCTCATATCCGTGAAGTAGATGCCATCTGCCAAGTAGTGCGCTGCTTTGCTGATGATAACATCACCCATGTGGCTGGTAAAGTCGACCCGATTTCTGATATTGAAACCATTAATCTTGAATTAATCCTTGCCGATATGGAGTCGGTCGAAAAACGAATTACCCGGGTTGAAAAATTAGCCAAACAAAAGGATAAAGAATCCGTTGCGGAATTTGAAGTCCTATCGATGCTACGTGAAGCTTTTGAGGCGGAAAAACCGGCTCGTTCGATCGAGTTTACCGATGAGCAGATGAAAATCGCAAGAAACCTGCATTTGTTAACCATTAAGCCGGTACTTTATGTGGCCAACGTCGGCGAAGACGATGTCGCTAACCCATCGGAAAATGAATATGTGCAAAAGGTACGTGATTATGCAGCAAATGAAAATGCGGAAGTGATCATTGTCTGCGCGAAAATTGAAGAGGAAATTGCTGAGCTTGAAGGAGAAGAAAAGGCGATGTTCCTTGAAGAACTTGGAATTGAAGAATCCGGCCTTGATCAATTAATCCGGACTGCCTACAGCCTGCTCGGTTTGGCGACCTACTTTACTGCAGGTGTCCAGGAAGTTCGAGCTTGGACGTTTAAAAAGGGCATGAAAGCACCGCAATGTGCCGGGATTATTCACTCTGATTTTGAACGCGGCTTTATTCGGGCAGAAACGGTTTCCTTTGATGACCTGCTGGCTGCGGGGAGCCATAATGCCGCCAAAGAAGCGGGAAAAGTCCGCCTAGAAGGTAAAGACTATGAAGTAAAAGACGGCGATGTCATGCATTTCCGTTTTAACGTATAATCATTTTGGAGCTGACCGAATATGTCAGCTTCTTTTTGGCTAATAAAACGACTTTGTTGTGAAGGTCGTTGCATTTCATCATTACCTGTGCTATAATTTTAACTTGTGAGTAATGAATAATTGCTCCTTGCCCACATAAGGGCCGTTTAGACCAAAAGGAGGTGACAGTGATGAACAAGTACGAAATCATGTACATCATCCGTCCAAACATTGAAGATGAAGCGAAAAAGGCTCTTGTAGAGCGTTTTAACAACATCCTTACTGAAAATGGCGCTGAAGCCGTTGATACGAAGGATTGGGGCAAACGCCGCCTTGCTTACGAAATCAATGATTTCCGTGACGGATACTATCAAATCGTAAAAACGACATCTTCGTCTGCAGCAGTTCAAGAATTTGCTCGTCTTGCGAAGATCAACGAAGATATCATTCGCCATATCGTAATTAAAGAAGAAAACTAAGATAAATTTCTGGATAAAAATGTTTCACGTGAAACATTTTATTGGGGAAAAGGAGTTGATTCTGATGATAAATCGTGTTGTGCTTGTCGGCCGTTTAACAAAAGACCCTGACTTGAAGTATACGCCAAACGGAATTGCAGTGGCCACTTTTACCCTTGCAGTCAATCGTACATTTTCTAATCCGCAAGGTGAACGTGAAGCAGACTTTCTTAACATTGTTGTGTGGAGAAAGGCCGCTGAAAATGTGGCGAATTTCCTAAAAAAGGGGAGTTTGGCAGGTGTAGATGGCAGAATCCAAGTTCGCACATATGAACAGGACGGAAAACGTCAGTATTTCACTGAAATTGTTGCTGATTCTGTTCAATTCTTAGAACCAAGAAATGCATCCAATGCCGGTGGCGGTGGCAGAAGCAACGACTATGGGGCTCCTCCAATGGAACCGCAAGGAAATCCATATGGCGGCAATCAGAATCAACGACAAAACTCCAACCAGGGTTATACAAAAGTGAATGATGATCCATTTGCCGGAAGCGGTCAAATCGACATTTCCGACGATGATCTTCCATTCTGATGCTAACCAACTTCGAACGGATACAATAAATAAAGGAGGGAATTTTCATGGCAGGTGGACGTAAAGGCGGACGTGCTAAACGTCGTAAAGTGTGCTATTTCACATCAAACGGAATCACTCACATCGATTATAAAGATGTTGATTTACTGAAGAAATTCATCTCTGAGCGTGGAAAGATTTTACCACGCCGTGTAACTGGCACAAGTGCTAAATATCAACGCAAATTGACAGTTGCAATCAAACGTGCTCGTCAAATGGCATTGCTACCATTCGTAGCAGGAGAATAAAACTAAGAGGCAGTCGGGGTGTCGCATCTCCGCTGCCTTTTCTTTTTTTATTTGAATACTAGAGGTTTTCTGGCTAAAATTAAATGTAGTGCATCGAATGATTTGAGGTGAAGATGTGAAAAATGTCCGGAAACTGACAGAAGGCGCCATGCTTTTGGCAGTCTTTACTATTATTATGTTAATAACGTTTTATATCCCGTTATTAGGATTTTTAAATTTATTTTTACCATTGCCTTTTATCCTTTTTGCCGCTAAATATGAATGGAAATGGACCTTGGTATTTTTAGCGGCTGCCATCGGGCTTTCGTTAATTACAGGATCCATTCTGTCTGTCCCGGCAGCAATTGGGTTCGGAACAACGGGTGTTGTAATGGGAATCCTAATTCGGAAGCAAAAGGACAGATTCAATGTCCTGCTTGCGGGCTCATTTGTATTTTTAATAAACCTGATTATTATGTATGGGGTTAGTGTTATTTTCTTTAAAATCGACTTCATCACTGAAATGGTTAATACGATGAAGCAATCGCTAAATATGTCTGCCGATATGTTGAAAAGCTTTGGCCAGGAGAAAGAAGCGGAACGTACCATCGAGCAATTCAAGAAAGGGTTGGATTTGTTCAGAACATTACTGCCAACCTTATTGGTAGCCTCATCCTTCATCATTGTGTTTATGATTCAACTTGTGAATTACCCAATTATCAAACGATTTGGGATTGAAATGAAAAAATGGAAGCCCTTTAAGGACATTCGTCTGCCAAAAAGTTTGCTTTGGATCCTGATGTTCACATTGTTGGCCAGCATGCTGTTAAACCCGCAGGAAGGCACATACTGGTATGCCGCTTTGCTCAATCTTACATATGTCTTGCAAATGCTGATGGTGTTCCAGGGATATACGTTTTTATTTTATTATTTTGATGTAAAAGGAATGTCGAAAGCATTATCGATTACTTTGGCTGTTGTTTCGTTCATTATTCCAATTTTACTTTATATTGTAGGGATATTAGGTATAATTGATTTAGGTTTTGATTTAAGAAGATATCTGATAAAAAAACAGTCATGATTACTTGGTTTTGGGAGCTGAAACAATGCCTGCATTTTTAGAAAAACGGTCCATCCGTTATCCCTTTTATGGGTTAATAGGCGTAACAGTTGTATTGCTCATTTGCCTGTCATTATATAATTGGATATTAAGTTTGGCAGGCCTATTGTTAATGGTTTTTCCGCTCTATTACATGTTTCTAATCGAAAACAGGCAACGCAAGGAAATGGAAGAATATATCTCGACACTTTCTTACCGGGTTAAAAAAGTAGGCGAGGAAGCTCTCCTGGGAATGCCGATTGGGATTATGCTAATCAATGACGAATTTACAATCGAATGGACCAATCCGTTTCTTTCATCGTATTTCGATAAAGAGACGCTGGTAGGCAGTTCGCTTTATGATGTTGCCGATCATCTGCTGCCGTTAATCAAGCAAGAGGTAGAAACGGAAATTATCACGCTTCACGACCGGAAATTTCGTGTGATTCATAAACCTGAAGAACGCCTGCTGTACTTTTTTGATGTTACTGAACAAGCTGAGATTGAGAAAATGTACCAGGAAGAACGGACTGCTATTGCGATTATCTTCTTGGACAATTATGATGACTTAACGCAGGGCATGGATGATCAAATGCGTGGAAGCGTCAATAATATGGTGACTTCGATATTGAATAAATGGGCAAATGAAAATGGCATCTTCATAAAGCGGATATCATCGGAACGCTTTATTGCCGTTTTTAACGAAGGAATACTTCACAGTCTTGAAAAAGGGAAATTTGCCATTTTGGATGAAGTCAGGGAAATGACCGCCAAACAAAATGTTTCGTTTACGTTGAGTATTGGCATAGGAACGGGAGTCTCGTCATTGCCTGAACTGGGATTCTATGCCCAATCAAGCTTGGATTTGGCACTGGGCCGCGGCGGCGATCAGGTGGCCATTAAACAGCCGAATGGCAAGGTGAGATTTTACGGCGGAAAGACCAATCCGATTGAAAAACGCACAAGGGTAAGGGCCAGGGTTATTTCTCATGCCATACGGGACCTAATTGTGGCAAGTGATAAAGTCATTATCATGGGACATAAAAATCCTGATATGGATTCAATTGGTTCGGGCATCGGAATTTATAAAGTGGCCGAAATGAATCAAAAGGATGCCTATATTGTCGTTAACATGCAGGAAATGGACAGCGGCGTAAAACGGCTGATGGACGAAATCCGAAGCCAGGAGAAATTATTCTCCCGCTTTATCGGTCCGGAGGAAGCATTGGAAATTTCCACCGACAAAACCTTGCTTGTCATTGTTGATACGCATAAACCGTCACTGGTCATGGAGGAACGGCTTTTAAATAAAATTGATCATAAAATTGTTATTGACCACCATCGCCGCGGAGAAGACTTTATTGCTAATCCGCTGCTGGTTTATATGGAGCCATATGCCTCCTCCACTTCGGAATTGGTAACTGAATTTCTTGAATATCAGCCAAAACGGGGTAAAATTGAAGTAGTTGAGGCTACTGCGCTGTTGGCTGGCATTATTGTCGATACAAAGAGCTTTACGCTTAGAACAGGTTCACGAACCTTTGATGCTGCCTCTTACCTTCGCGCCCATGGTGCAGATACCATTTTGGTGCAAAAGTTCCTGAAGGAAGATGTGGATACATATATTAGGCGTTCAAAGCTGATTGAATCGGTACAATTTTACCGGGAAGGCATTGCCATTGCAGCCGGCACAGAAGATGAAATGAATGACCAAGTGCTGATTGCACAGGCAGCCGATACGCTGCTAACGATGAATGGCGTGCTTGCGTCGTTTGTCATCTCCAGACGGGCTGAAGGCATGATTGGGATTAGCGCCCGTTCATTAGGGAATGTCAATGTACAGGTAATCATGGAAAGCCTTCAAGGCGGAGGCCATCTTACAAATGCTGCAACCCAGCTGTCAGGAATTACCATCGATGAAGCGAAACTGCAGTTGAAACAGGCAATAGATGATTATTTTGAAGGGAGCAAAAAGGAATGAAGGTAATTTTTCTAAAAGATGTTAAAGGCAAAGGGAAAAAAGGCGAAATCAAAAATGTGGCCGACGGCTATGCACATAATTTTTTAATTAAACAAGGTTTGGCCGTCGAAGCGACAAACGCCAATATGAGCTCATTGGATGCCCAAAAGAAAAAGCAGGAAAAAGCTGCAGCCGAGGAACTTGCTGAAGCGAAAAAGCTGAAGGAACAATTGGAGAAAATTACAGTTGAGTTGACGGCGAAAGCAGGTGAAGGCGGCCGGCTGTTCGGCTCGATCACGACTAAGCAAGTCGCCGAAGAGCTGCAGAAGAAACACGGAATAAAAATTGATAAACGAAAAATGGAATTAGGCGATGCCATCCGCACACTCGGTCATACCAAGGTTCCTGTCAAGCTTCATCATGAAGTAATGGCAACTTTAACAGTACATGTCAAGGAAGTCAAATAATTGCCAGTTTTAATAGTAAGTATAAACGTGATAGAATAGAAATAAGCAAGAAAGGGATGTGATCGGTTTTGGCTGGTCACTTTTTTCTTTGAACGTTTGTTTTTATGCTCTTTAATGGGTAAGGAGGTTTTTAATAGAATGAGTGAACTGTTTGCAGACCGCATGCCACCGCAAAATATTGAAGCGGAACAAGCGGTTTTAGGTGCGATCTTTCTAGAGCCGTCCTCCCTGACAGCGGCCTCTGAAATATTAATTCCTGAGGATTTCTATCGTGCCGCCCACCAAAAAATCTTTAATGTGATGCTGAAGCTGAGCGACGAGGGCAAAGCGGTAGACTTGATTACCGTTACCGAAGAACTTGCGGCTTCAAAGCTATTGGAAGATACGGGCGGAATCAGTTATTTAAATGATCTGGCAGGGTCTGTTCCGACAGCTGCCAATATTGAATATTATGCTAAAATCGTAGAGGAAAAGTCATTACTCAGAAGATTAATCCGAACAGCGACGAATATTGCCACTGATGGATATACACGTGAGGATGAGGTTGAAACTCTCTTAGGTGAAGCGGAAAAAAGTATCATGGAAGTGGCCCAGCGTAAAAATGCCGGGGCATTCCATCATATTAAAGATGTTCTTGTCCGTACGTATGACAATATTGAATTGATGAATAACCGTGTCGGTGATATTACCGGAATTCCGACCGGGTTTGCTGAACTTGACCGAATGACTGCAGGTTTTCAGCGCAATGATTTAATTATTGTTGGTGCCCGTCCTTCTGTTGGTAAAACGGCATTTGCCTTAAATATTGCCCAGAATGTTGCGACTAAGGCGGGTGAAAATGTCGCGATCTTTAGTCTCGAGATGGGTGCTGAGCAGCTCGTCATGCGTATGCTCTGTGCTGAAGGAAATATCGATGCCCAACGGCTTCGTACTGGGTCATTAACCGATGAAGACTGGGGAAAACTAACGATGGCAATGGGGAGCCTGGCGAATGCGGGGATCTATATTGATGATACGCCGGGTGTCCGGGTAAATGATATCCGCTCCAAATGCCGCAAATTGAAGCAGGAACATGGCTTGGGGATGATTATGATCGACTACTTGCAGCTTATTTTGGGAAGTGGCAGGTCTGGCGAAAATCGTCAGCAGGAAGTATCAGAAATTTCCCGTTCTTTGAAGCAGCTAGCCCGTGAATTGAAAGTTCCTGTTATTGCCTTGTCCCAGCTTTCTCGTGGTGTCGAGCAGCGTCAAGATAAGCGTCCGATGATGTCCGATATTCGTGAATCAGGAAGTATCGAGCAGGACGCCGATATTGTTGCCTTCTTATATCGTGATGATTACTATGACAAAGAATCCGAGAATAAAAATATCATTGAAATCATCATTGCCAAGCAGCGTAACGGCCCTACCGGCACAGTATCGCTGGCGTTTGTTAAAGAATATAATAAGTTCGTTAACCTGGAAACACGCTTTGATGCTCCAGGTGCATAAAGGAGTTGGCCAAAGATTGGCTGACTCCTTTTTTATAGTTTACTATTAATCCGAACATATTTTACTATTTTTATATAAAACGTTCGTGTTTTGTTGACTTATTGGTCGTAAAATTGATAAACTATGAAGGGTTATTAATTGAATTTATATATGAAAATTTCGGAGGTGCCTTTCATGTCATCAGTAGTTGTCGTTGGTACGCAATGGGGAGACGAAGGTAAGGGAAAAATAACTGATTTTCTGTCAGAAAATGCAGAGGTTATTGCCCGTTATCAAGGTGGAAACAATGCCGGTCACACAATTAAATTTAACGGCGAAACCTATAAGCTGCATCTGATTCCATCAGGGATTTTTAATAAAGAAAAAATCAGTGTTATCGGCAATGGTATGGTGGTAGATCCAAAAGCGTTGGTTGCTGAATTGGCGTATTTGCATGAAAAGGGCATCTCAACGGAAAATCTTCGAATAAGTAATCGTGCCCATGTTATTCTTCCTTACCACTTAAAGTTGGATGAAGTCGAAGAATTGCGGAAGGGTGCCAATAAAATCGGAACGACAAAAAAGGGAATCGGGCCTGCCTATATGGATAAAGCTGCACGTGTCGGAATCCGGATTGCCGACCTGCTGGACCGAGAAATTTTTGAAGAAAAATTAGCTCATAATCTTGAAGAAAAGAATCGCTTATTTGAGCGCATTTACGAAACTGAGGGCTTTAAGCTAGAAGATATTCTAGATGAATATTATGAATATGGCCAGCAAATTGAAAAATACGTTTGTGATACTTCTGTTGTGTTAAACGATGCCCTTGATGAGGGGAAGCGTGTGTTGTTTGAAGGTGCACAAGGGGTCATGCTTGATATTGACCAGGGTACGTACCCGTTTGTCACTTCCTCCAATCCGGTTGCCGGCGGTGTAACAATCGGTTCAGGAGTGGGCCCTTCTAAAATCACGCATGTTGTGGGAGTCTGCAAAGCCTATACTTCCCGTGTTGGTGACGGCCCCTTCCCTACTGAGTTACATGATGAAATTGGGCATCAAATTCGGGAAGTCGGACGGGAGTATGGCACAACGACAGGACGTCCGCGCCGGATAGGCTGGTTTGACAGTGTGGTTGTTCGCCATGCGCGCCGTGTCAGTGGGTTAACCGATCTATCGCTTAATTCCATCGATGTGTTAACAGGGATCGAAACGCTAAAAATTTGTACGGCTTATCGCTACAAGGACGAAGTGATTACCGAGTACCCGGCTAACCTAAAGATATTATCTCAATGCGAGCCGATTTATGAGGAACTGCCAGGCTGGACAGAGGATATCACTGGAGTAAAATCATTGGATGAACTCCCAGTGAATGCGCGTCACTATGTTGAGCGTGTAACACAGCTGACAGGCATTCCACTATCTACGTTTTCTGTCGGACCGGACCGTAACCAAACAAATGTCGTCCGCAGCCCATGGAGACAGATCTAATTTTTTATATTAAAATTTGCGGCTCTCTTTCTTAGGAAAGAGGGTCGTTTAAATTAAGAATGACAAAACAGGTGGAAAATAGGGTCAAAGTCCTCAATGAATAGTCTTGAGGAAGGAACGAAGAAAAAATAGATTTAAATGTTATCATAATCTTACACGGTTTGGGTAACATCAAAATTTCGCCTTATAAAAACTTTTAAAAAAGGGTTGCCTATTAAACTCTGCCATGATATTATAAAAAGCGTCGTCACAAACGAGCATTTTTAGTACGAGCCATTAGCTCAGTCGGTAGAGCAACGAGCAATGCTTCCATGAATAGGCTGCGAGTTGTACACGCCGAGCCGCTGCTTGAATAAGCATTCTGAGGCGGGGACATCTGACGGCAGAATAGCTTTAGGAAATCATCTTTATACGAGCCATTAGCTCAGTCGGTAGAGCATCTGACTTTTAATCAGAGGGTCGAAGGTTCGAGTCCTTCATGGCTCACCATTCTCTAAGAATGGCCCCTTGGTCAAGCGGTTAAGACACCGCCCTTTCACGGCGGTAACACGGGTTCGAATCCCGTAGGGGTCATCGGCATTAGGTTGGTCGGCAAAAGGCTGGCAAGGACGGTCACCTTGCCGACTGCCTTATATATTATTGGTCTGGTAGTTCAGTTGGTTAGAATGCCTGCCTGTCACGCAGGAGGTCGCGGGTTCGAGTCCCGTCCAGACCGCCACTTGTACATAACAAGTTGGCTCAGTAGCTCAGTCGGTAGAGCAATGGACTGAAAATCCATGTGTCGGCGGTTCGATTCCGTCCTGAGCCATCCCAAAGAAGTTTGCGCATCCGCAAGCTTCTTTTTTTGCAATAAACCTGTAATAGACTCGTAAAAAAACTACCTTTTTCTTACAAAATCTCCCTTTGGGTTGTCCAAATTTGTAACACTTGCCCTTCAGACCCCAGAACTAGCAAAAACCTTGATTTAATAGAGATTTATACCCATACACTTACAAGAAAACAGGAAAAACTGCCTAGCATATTTCAAATAAAAGTAGGAAAATGTCAGCAATTATACATTTTTGTTACATTATAAAGACTATTAATCTTTTTATATAAAACTATGTTAAATTAAAGGAGGTCTAAAATTCTGGATAACTCTTTGCTGCTAGATTGAAGGGGTTTACCGTGGTTTAGGAGGAAAAATGTTTTTCTTAAATAGAAATTCCAATACAAAACGGTTGTTAATGTTAAAAACGACAGTTGCCGCAGCTGTTGCTGCATCCGTGATCGCGTTTAGCAGCGGGCCTGTTGCACTAGCTGACTCATCAAAACTTACCACCATTTATCACGTATATGTGAATGGAACATATATCGGTAATGTGAACGACAAGGAAGTTGTCGATAAAGTCGTGGCCGAAAAAATAGGTACAATGAAAGAATTGCTTAAACATAGGAATCTTAAACTTGGCTCACAAGTTCAATACATACCTGAACAGGTTTTTCGCTCCACAGGCAATAACAACGAAACCATTCAAAATTTCAAAAATACCTTTCAAATTCACGCGGAAGCAGCAGCCATCTTCATTGACGGGAAGCCAGTTGCCTTTTTAGAAACCAAGGCTGATGCTGAGCAAGTCATTCGTCAGTTGAAGCTTCAATATGTGCCAGAAGATCAACTACAGGCACTTGAAGCCCGACAAGCAGTACCTGAATTGCCGCCATTAAAAGAAAATGAGACTCGTCTATTAGACGTTCGTTTATCCAAAAATGTTTCAATCGAAGAGCAAAATGTTGAAATAGAAAAATTAATGTCACCGGAACAAGCGGTCACATTTTTACGAAATGGCAGTATTGAAGAAAAGAAATATGTTGTTCAAGCAGGAGATGTGCTGGAGACCATTGCCCATCGAAATGGCATGAACCTGGCTGATATTATCGGATTAAATCCTGGATTGACAGCAGACAGCCTGCTGCAAATTGGACAGGAGCTCAATATTACGGCAATCCAGCCGTTTGTTGAGGTCATTGTTGAAAAAGAAGCCAATCAGGTCGAAGCTATTCCTTATAGCAAAGAGGTTACCGAGGATGCTTCGATTCCAAAGGGCCAGACAATTGAAAAGCAGCAGGGGCAAAATGGTTCCCGCTCGGTCACTTATCTGATTTCTGAACAAAACGGCGTAATCGTTAAGAAGGATCAAACAAGTGAACAAATCCTGCAACAGCCAGTAAATAACATTGTAATCAAAGGAACGAAAGCTATTCCGTCCCGAGGTGATGGAAGCCTGGCATGGCCGGCAGTAGGCGGATATATTTCCAGTCACATGGGCCCGCGCTGGGGTAGAATGCATAAAGGAATCGATATCGCTAGACCAAGTGACAAAACGATTAAAGCGGCCGATAACGGCGTGGTTGTTTCAGCAGGCTGGGATAGCGGCGGCTATGGAAATAAAGTGATTGTCGACCACCAAAATGGGCTGCGTACCTTATATGCCCACATGTCATCGCTAAATGTAACAGCAGGCCAGACAGTTTCAAAAGGGCAGGCAATCGGAATAATGGGAGCAACCGGGAATGTTACCGGCGTACACCTTCATTTCGAAGTATTTAAAAATGGCAGCCATGTCAATCCAGTGGATTATTTAAACCATTAAAAGTCTCTAGTTTTCACTAGAGACTTTTCTATTTGTCAGGCTCCTAGAGCAGCGTTTTTTTCTTTTCCTCTAAATGTAAATACTAGTAATAGGTGAATTCCAGCGAAAACAGTGGTAAAGTAAAATAGAGTAGGTATGACTTTAAATAGCCTGGATAGAATAGATAAATTTATGAAAAAGGAGCAATGGTATGGAAAAGAAAATTCTTGTTGTCGATGATGAAAAACCGATTGCTGATATTCTTCAGTTTAACCTCAAAAAAGAAGGTTATGATGTCTATTGCGCCTATGATGGGAATGAAGCACTTCAATTAGTGGAACAAATTCAGCCTGATTTAATCTTATTGGATATCATGCTGCCGCAAAGAGACGGCATGGAAGTTTGCCGCGAGGTGCGTAAAAAATATGAAATGCCGATTATTATGCTGACGGCAAAGGACTCTGAGATTGATAAAGTGCTTGGCCTTGAGCTTGGTGCTGATGATTATGTAACGAAGCCGTTTAGCACGAGGGAATTAATCGCCCGTGTCAAAGCTAACCTGCGCCGGCATCAGCATGTACTTTCGCAGCCGGAGGCGGGAAATGAAACGAATGAAATTGAGGTGGGTTCACTTGTGATTCATCCGGATGCTTATGTCGTTTCTAAACGCGGTGAGACGATTGAACTGACCCACCGGGAATTTGAATTGCTCTATTACCTGGCTCAGCATATCGGTCAGGTAATGACCAGGGAGCATCTATTGCAAACGGTATGGGGATACGATTATTACGGCGATGTCCGAACCGTTGACGTAACGGTCAGACGCCTGCGGGAAAAAATCGAAGACAGTCCGAGCCACCCGGCCTGGATTGTGACGCGCCGTGGGGTCGGTTATTATTTGCGCAATCCTGAACAGGAGTAATGACTTGTGAAAAAAGTTGGTTTCTTTCGCTCAATACACGTTAAATTCGTCCTTATCTATGTCCTGCTGATCTTAGTGGCGATGCAGATTATTGGTGTTTATTTTGTCAGGCAGCTGGAGGAAACACTGCGGACAAATTTTCAGACATCAATAAAAGAACGTGTAAATTTGCTTGCCTATAATGTTCGCGAGGAGATGGGAAAGCAGCGGACGCCGGAAGATCCTTCACTCGAGGAGGATATCAAGAAAATTCTTAGGGATTTTGATAATGCCGGTGACATTTCCGAAGTAAGGGTAATAGAAAGCCGGTCGCTGAAAATTTTGGGCACTTCCCACCCCGGCAATCAGGGGGTCGTTGGCCAGCGAACGACAGAACTAAGGGTTAAGCAATCAATGGTGTTGGAGGAAGATCAGAGCGCTGTGCTATTGGACCGGCCAACCGGGCATCGAATCTGGGTCCTCTCCACCCCCATTAAGTCGGGGAAGAAAGTAATTGGTGCAATTTATCTTGTGGCAAAAATTGAAAATGTGTTTGCACAAATGAAAACCATTAATAAGATTTTTGCGACTGGTACAGGGATTGCCATGGCGGTAACGGCTATATTGGGAATCTTATTGGCACAGACCATTACCAGGCCGATAACGGATATGAAAAAGCAGGCACAGGCGATGGCAAAGGGGAATTTCTCACGTAAGGTTAAAGTGTACGGGCACGATGAAATCGGGACACTGGCGATGACGTTTAACCATCTAACGAAGAAGCTACAAGAAGCCCAAGCGATGACCGAAGGGGAACGCCGCAAGCTATCCTCTGTCCTGTCTTATATGACCGATGGGGTCATAGCAACCGACCGAAGAGGACGGGTCATTTTAATCAATGAGCCTGCAGCCGAGATGTTGAATGTTTCACGTGAAACAGTTCTATCCCAGCCAATCGTGTCGTTATTGGATTTGGACGATACGAATACATTTGAAGATCTGCTAGAGGAAAAGGATTCGTTAATCCTTGATTATAGTACCACATCGGAACGATTTATCCTTCGGGCCAATTTTTCCGTGATTCAAAAAGAAACAGGCTTTGTGAACGGGTTGATTTGTGTGCTCCATGATATTACCGAGCAGGAGAAAATTGATGCGGAGAGGCGGGAGTTTGTCGCCAATGTATCTCATGAATTGAGAACGCCGCTTACAACGATGCGGAGTTATCTGGAGGCCTTGGCGGACGGGGCGTGGCAGGATGAGGAAATCGCGCCGAACTTTTTGGAAGTGACCAGGAACGAGACCGAGCGGATGATCCGCCTTGTCAATGACCTGCTGACGCTGTCGAAGATGGACAGCACCGATTATCGAATGAAGATGGAATGGGTGAACTTTGTTGACTTCTTTAACCGGATTATTGACCGGTTTGAAGTGGCGAAGGAACAGAATGTTACGTTAAAAAGAAAACTACCGGATCACGCCATTTTTGTCGAAGCCGATGAAGATAAAATGACACAGGTGTTATACAACATTATTTCGAATGCCCTGAAATATTCTCCGGAAGGCGGCCGGGTTACATTTTCGATTAAGGAAAGACAGGATACCATTGTGGTAAGCATCTCAGACCAAGGAGTAGGCATTCCAAAAGAGAGTATTGGAAAAATATTTGACCGGTTTTATCGCGTTGATAAAGCAAGGACGCGCAAAATGGGCGGAACAGGATTGGGTCTTGCCATTGCCAAAGAAATAATCAGTGCTCATGGCGGCAGCATTTGGGCGACAAGTCAGGAAGGCAAGGGCACGACGATTTCGTTTTCATTGCCGTTCGAGTATACGGAAGAGGATGATTGGTCATGAAATATGAAAGTATCAAGTCAATCATACTAGTGATTCTCGTTTTAGTCAGTATTTTTTTCACCTGGAATCTATGGACCTACCAGCCGAATTTGGAAACAATGGAAAATGGCGACAATACCATTTCCGAAGTTAGTTTAAGCGAGAAACAGGAAATTCCAAAAATTATTCGGCCCGACCGGATTTTATACCATTATAAAGGGGACCATTTTGGGACGAACAATGCGGCCGAACTTGATAAACTCATTAAAGAATTAAGCGGCTGGTCGTTTTTTGATGTGAAGAATTACACCGAAAAGGTTGGCAATTTAAAGGAGTTAACTCATGGGGCCGGGAATGCAGAAATTATCTTTCCCGGTGAGGTTCCAATCGAATTATACCGAAGTGTCCTAAATATTGAAGGCAAGAAGGTACCGACGTTCAACTTTAACCGTATCATCATCAATGTTGAAAACACCGGCAGTGAAAATGGAATTGTTTATTTTGTCTCAACAGCAACTGGGCAGGTGTACATCAGCAACATCTCCCCCGCCAATTTAAACACCTTTAACAGGGATTTTTTCAAAAATGCTGCAAAGCTGCCGCGATATTTTGTCTTTGATGCAGGTGAAAATAGGACGCTATTCTTGCCAGACGGCGAAACAGAAATGTTTGTCTACAAATATTTGCCAGTCACCCTTAATTCCGATGAATTTAAAGAAGCCCTGTTTAGGGACCCAAGCTTTGTCCAGAGAAATTCCGTAAGGCAGAATGAAGAGTATAGCAGTGATACGAGCAAAATGACGGTCAATAATGATACAAATATCCTCTCCTATGTTAATCCGACAGCGGAGGACGATTATGTGGAAACCTCCTATGATCTGGTCAAGCGCAGTATTGATTTTGTTAACGAGCATGGCGGGTGGACAGACACCTATCGATATGTTTACAAAAATGAATACCAAGCCTCTGTCACTTTTCGGTTATATACAACTGAAGGATACCCTGTGTTTAATGACAGGGGACTTTCGGAAATTTATCAGACCTGGGGCCGCAATGAAATTAATCAATATATCCGGCCGAACATAGCGCTTGAGCTTCCGTTAACAACGGAAATGCAGCGGGTCACCCGACCTTCCGGGCATACAGCCCTTGAGTTTTTACAGAGCAAGCAGAATTTTAAACCGGAGCTTTTGGAAGAATTGGTGTTGGGCTATCGGATGGAAAGGGATAAGGAAGAAAATCGGCTAATCCTCCTAGAACCAGCCTGGTTCTATCGCTATCACGGAACGTGGGGCGAGATTACGATGGAAGAACTGGGGGGATTTAATCGTGGATTGGAGTAAAATTAAAACAATTTTTATCATTACTTTTTTGATTTTGGATGTGTATTTGTTATTTCAATTTATGAAAATCCGGGATGCTAATAATTTTGAAGTGGTGACAGAGACTTCATTTGAAGATAAGCTTAAGGGGCAAGAAATCAAGATTGAGGTTGAACTCCCCAAAACGCAAATTAAGGCACAGTATTTGAGCGCCCAGCCAAAATCTTTTACTAAAAGTGATCTAATGAAGCTTAAAGGGCAGATTCCTGTTTTGAAAGACCCTGGAACCACGCTCATAGCAGAGTTGGAAAAGCCATTTCAGTTAGGCAATAAATTTGAGCCATCCGAGCTTGCTTCTTTTATAAAGGAAAATATCCTAAACGGAGATCAATATCAATTTGGGGAAAAAGATGACAAGAAAAATACGATAACCTATTTTCAACAATTTGAGAACTTCCGATTATATAAAAATATTAATGGCATGATCGTTTTTACGGTTAATTCCGATAACCAGATTGTAGCCTATCAGCAAACCTATCTCGAGGAAATCGAAAGGTTAGCCGCAAAAGAAGAAATCCTGACGCCCTTGAAGGCAATCGAAACCCTGCACCAAAAGGGTGAATTGAAGCCGAAATCCAAGATTACCAATGTTGAGCTGGGTTATTCAACGAGGATTCAGCTGGCGGCCTCCCAGGTACTCGCCCCAACCTGGCGCATTGTCGTGAATGATAAGGACAGCCTGTATGTCAACGCCTTTGAGGGGCAGATTATTCAATTTAATAGCGATGAAAAAACAAATGTGGAGTGAACAATAGTATGTCTTTACGTTATAGCATTCTGTCTAGCGGCAGTACCGGGAACGCTCTATATGTAGAGTCCGATGAACACTCCTTCCTGGTGGATGCCGGACACAGCGGCAAGCAAATGGAGCAGCTGTTTGAGCATATTGACCGCGATATTAGCAAGCTGTCCGCCATTTTTGTCACGCATGAGCACAGTGACCATATTAAAGGAATCGGGGTTCTCGCCCGTAAATATAAATTGCCCGTCTACGCCAACGAAAAAACGTGGCAGGCGATGGAAAGTTCAGTCGGGGTGATTCCAACTGAACAGAAGTTTGTGTTTGATATGGAATCGGTAAAGAGCTTCGGTTCAGTTGAGATTGAATCGTTCGGTGTTTCCCATGACGCTGCGGAGCCGATGTTCTATGTCTTTCATCATGGCGGGAAGAAGCTTGTGCAAATTACTGACACAGGCTATGTGAGTGACCGGATGAAGGGGATTATCTCCAATGCCGATGTTTATATATTCGAATCCAACCATGATGTCCAGATGCTTCGAATGGGGCGTTACCCATGGAATATCAAGCGCCGGATCTTGAGTGATGTTGGCCATGTCTCCAATGAGGATGCCGCCTTGGCGATGAGCGATTGTATTGGAGACCAAACGAAGCGAGTCTATCTTGCCCATTTAAGCCTTGATAATAACATGAAGGACTTGGCCAGGATGTCGGTGACCCAAACGTTGCAAAGCCGTGGCATCATTGTAGGCGAACAGTTTGAATTGTATGACACCGACCCGAAAATACCGACGATTTTAACAGCAGTGTAGCAGTTCTTTTATTAAGTGGGGCCGTCTTTCAGGGGCCTCGCTTTTTTTATTAAAAATTTATGAACAAAGTCGTAAGTTTTATGTAAATATATGCAATTTTTAAGTAAATTTTCTCTGAAAGAGTATAATTGTTATTATAAGCCAAAATATAGTTTAGCAATTGTTTCGAAAGAGAGGAATGGTGTAACATGGGGTATTATGATGATCATTCTCCAAATCGATATCGGGAGCAGAAAGGAAACAGAGGCGGAATTTTGATTGCTAGTTTAGTGGGCGCGGTACTGGGTGCCCTGCTCGTAATTATTTCGATTCCTGCCTTGTCTGAACGAGGTGTTCTTCCTTATACAGTGGAACCGGGCCAGACTGCCCCAACTGCCACCAACAATGGAAATAATAATCAAAAGGTCGTTCGGCAAATTTCTTATGACGTGAATACCGACACGACCAAGGCCATTGATAAAACGGCAGAGGCAGTTGTCGGAATCAATAATCTCCAATCGTCGAGCTTTTGGTTCGATGAAGGAAACAACAGGGAAGATCCGGCAGGAACCGGCTCAGGCGTCATTTACAAGAAGGCCGGCAATAAAGCCTATGTGGTGACAAACCATCACGTTGTCGAAGGGGCTTCCAGATTGGAGGTCAGCCTGTCGGATGGGACGAAGATTCCCGCAACCCTACTTGGAAGCGATATTTGGACCGATTTGGCCGTACTGGAGATTGATGCAGCACAAATTAAAAAGGTTGCAGAGTTTGGCGATTCAGATTCATTAAAAATGGGTGAGCCAGTCATTGCCATCGGTAACCCGCTTGGCCCGACCTTCTCCGGTTCTGTCACCCAAGGGATCATTTCGGGGTTGAATCGGGCAATCCCGACAGATATCAACCAGGACGGGGTCGTCGATTGGCAATCGGAAGTATTGCAGACGGATGCCGCCATTAACCCTGGAAACAGCGGTGGGGCGCTTATTAATATGGCCGGGCAGGTCATTGGGATCAACTCAATGAAAATTGCCCAGTCAGCCGTTGAGGGAATTGGGTTGTCGATTCCAATTAATTCAGCGAAGCCGGTAATTAACGACCTTGAGCAGTTTGGTTCGGTCAAGCGGCCATATATGGGTATTGATTTAAAATCCGTTGAAGAAATTCCTGCTTATTACCAGGCTGAAGCTTTAAAGCTGCCACGTGATGTGACCCATGGAGTAGCGATACGCCAGGTCGTTCCAGGCTCACCAGCAGCGGTGGCCGGGTTAAAAGAATTGGATGTCATTGTTGAAATGGATGGAAAAAAGATCAATGACGTAATTGATTTACGGAAGCATTTATATCAGGAAAAGAAAATTGGCGAGCAAATGACGATAAAGTATTATCGTGGCGGCGATTTAAAGGAAACAAGATTAACGTTGGCCGGAGAAAAAACACAATAAGTTGAAACAGGGAAGTGAGTGATTCACTTCCCTGTTTGATTTTGGTATGATGTATGAGGTTTAAGTAAAAAATGGTGGATAAGAAGATTTTCTTTGGAAAGGTGAAGAAAAAATGATTTATAGCTGTGAAGAACATGTGGATATCGCATTAGAGTCAATTGTGATTGAATATGAAACTTTTCCCGTTTTAGATAAAATTTCTGTGGATAAGTTATCAACAACCTGTGGATTTTGCGAAAAACAGGCTGTATATGTTGTGGCGAACAAATGATTCCATACAAAATGTGGACAAAAAATGTGAATATGTGGATAACTTCTGTGGATATCTTGTTCGTATGCTGTTTATAATCAAGTTGAAAAGGGCTGTGGATTGTGAATATCTCGATTGTGACGGTTGGCAAATTAAAAGAAAAGTATTTGAAGCAAGGAATCGAGGAATATTTGAAGCGTTTGTCGGCCTATGCTAAGGTCGAGGTTATTGAAGTCGCGGATGAAAAGGCGCCGGAGCAATTAAGTGAACTAGAAATGATTCAGGTGAAGCAAAAAGAGGGCGAGCGGATATTAGCAAAAATCAGCCAGGATACATATGTGATTGTCTTGGCGATCCAAGGAAAGATGCAATCGTCGGAAGAGTTGGCAGAATCACTAGATAAGCTGGCCACCTACGGCAAAAGCAAGATTGCCTTTGTGATTGGCGGTTCATTGGGTCTAAGCGATGAGGTATTGGCAAGATCGGATGAGAAATTATCATTTTCCCGGATGACCTTTCCCCACCAGCTGATGCGGTTGATATTGGTTGAGCAAATTTATCGAGCGTTTCGGATTAACAGGAATGAACCATATCATAAATAGAGGCAGTTTTTTACATTAATATTCAGTATACTGCATTGATATAGTTGTAATTTTGGAGTCATTCCCCCGCTGCTTTAAAGTGATATCATAGCGGGGGACTGACCCTAATGTTAAAGTCAATTGATTCCCTTCTAGAGGATAGAGGTAGTTTTTTACCTATTTTAGGATAATACTATTGCTTGCGTATTCTCAAAACACCTAACTATTTTTGCAATATTTTACAAATACACCAATATAATTTAAAAAAATACAAAATATGACAAAATCAGTCATGGAATTGGGTATTTATACCCTGTATAATAAGGGTAGATAATAAAATAGACCCAGAGGGCAACCTATCTAAAAGAATACAAACGCAAAACTATAGGGGCTAAAGTAGGTATTTACTATGCCAGGCCAGTTGCGAAAAGAAGAAAGGCCCTATTTCATCCATCGGGTCTTTTTGTCGTCTAAATAGAAAAATGGGGTGTGAAGCAACAGTATGAAAAAGGTATTGGCGATTTTATTTTCAGCTGCAGTATTTTTAGGAATTGCATCTCCAGCTTTTGCTGCTGAAGATGATTATCAAAAAGGAATTGAACTAATTGAAAAGACAAACAAGGAAATTGATAAAAAGATAGAAGAAGCGGTAGGTAAAGCTGATCGATTGCAAGCGGACTATCTTCTTGACATTCGCAAAATCGAAGAAGGAGATAAAATCGTAAAGTTAAAGGGTGAAAAAGAAAAGGCATTATCTGATTTAGAAGTTGCTAAAAACGATATAAAAAAACAAAATGAATTACATAAGAAGCTAGCAGAAATTAATGCCAAGTTAGACGAACAACAAGCAAAAATTAATAGCAAAATAACTGAGATCAATCAGGAAATTGATAAGATTACAGGACAGCTATTGTCTGGGGATGGTAAAGACGTTCAAAAGTTAGAAGAAAAAATCAATAAGCTTAATCAGAATTTGGATGAAAAATCAGCTAAATCTGAAGAAAAAACAAAACGATTTACAAAGGAATTAGATAAAGTTATTACCGGTGTCTTTGAAGAAACACTTATAATGTCGAATGAAACGATTAAAAAGGCTGCTAAAAAGGGCGTTCAAGCTGAATGCAGCTGGCAGCTAGTTCGTTTTGCTGATAAGTGGGTGTGGATTGATCCTATTAGAATAGTCGGATGCTGAACTTATTCCACATTTCCGAAAAATATTTAGTAAATAGAAACGAGTTCTTATTGAGCTCGTTTTATTAGTATTAAGGCGGGATAGCATGGAAGGCTTTATGATTGGAAAAAAAGGGTCTTTTGTCGAAAAAGTAGATTTCGAAAATAATGGAGTATTTAGTCTGCTAACTCGGGGAGATGGAGTTGAAGTTATCCACCAAGTAATAGAAGAAGGTAGAATGTTCTATATTTATCCAAGCGAGAACGCTAATGCTCTGGAATTTTATTATCTATTATCTGGACAAGTCGTTTGTGAACTTGATCATAAAAAGTTTACATTAGAGCCTGGGGATTATTTTTCTGCAAGGGGTATTAAAAATCCAATTCACTTTACCGCCCTTTTGCCCGTAACCTTACTATGCGTGTTTACGGAACAAACCTTTGTTCATATAAGTAGAGACATATCCTCGCTTATGGAAATTATGAAACAAGTAGAAATAAAAGATAGATATACCCATAAGCATAGTGATCGAGTGGCAAAATATTCCGTGAAAATAGCAAAAAAATTAAAACTAAGTAAAGAACAATTAGAGAATTTAACAGTGGCAGCAGTGCTTCATGACATAGGTAAAATTAATGTCCCAATTGGGATTTTAAATAAACCTGGACGTTTAACAGATGAAGAATTTGAAATAATTAAGAAACACCCTGCAGACGGAGCAGAAATGTTGAAGAATTCATTTTATAAGGAACTTGCCCCTATTATTGAACAACATCATGAAAGGATGAATGGGAAAGGCTACCCGTATGGATTAAGTGGAGATGATATCCTTTTAGAAGCAAGAATTATAGCTGTAAGTGATACATTTGATGCAATGACAGAAGATCGGGCTTATAGAAAAGCGTTTAAAGAACAGATTGCCATAGATGAACTTAAGAGACTAGCTGGCTCCCATTATGATAAAGAGGTGGTGTGCGCATTTGAACAAATATTAAAAAAAGAAGGGCGAGTTACCTAATCTGTTAGACAGATATATAGGATGTGTTCAACATGAAATTATTATTTAAGGATGCTTATCATTCAGACCACGCACTTGAAATAATTTTTTCTTCTTTGCGCTGGTTGTTTACGGTCGTGTCAATTATTGTCTTCTCCGTGCAATATCTTAAAAATCCAGTACATTTAAGACTTAGCCTTTTTTTAGTTTTAGTTGTTTTTGGAAGCTCTATATGGGTATTTCAGATTATTACTTACATAAGTCACCTCGAGGGTCAAAGAAGTACACAATATGGACTAAAGGCGGACCAGCTTTTGACTTTGTTGCTTTTTCTGCCCTAATTCCCTTAACTGGAGGAATGGATAGCCCGCTATTTCCAATAGCCTATTTAATTATTTTACATATTGTTGTTTATTGGGGATATACAGGTGGAATCATGGCTTCCATTCTATTTATTATGGAATACTCTATCACTTTTTTCATGCAAGCCCAAGATGCCTATTCTTTAAATAGTTTAATCAATTATCTCTGTCAAGTTTTGTTTTTGTTGCTGGTTGGTGGTTTAGGAGGAATTATTGTTTCAAGAGAAAGAAAACATCATTCAGAAAAAAATTTGTTAGCCGAAGCTGCAAATCGTGATTATCTTACCAACTTATTAAATCATCGTTCATTTCAGGAATATTTACAAAAAGATCTACACAGAGGTGTAGGTTTTTACCTTGCAATTTCGGATATCGATAAGTTTAAATCAATTAATGATAAATATGGACATGTAATGGGAGATAAAGTATTACGTCAAATTGCGTTAATTATTACTTCTATTATCACTGGAAAACAAGGGGAGGTTTTTAGGTACGGAGGAGAAGAGTTTGTCATTATTTTTTATCATAACGAACAAAACGAGGTGAGCAAGCTTTTAGTTGAAATCAAACAATCAGTTGCCAACCACATATTTTACTGTAATGGAGAAGCATTTTCTGTAACAATGAGTTTTGGATGTTGTAAACATACTGGTGAAACTTCAGACCAATTAGTAGAAAAAGCTGATAAACTTCTTTATGAGGCGAAAGATAGTGGAAGAAACCAAATCTCTTTTCAATAAAACATAAGGCGCTAAACAAGCATCTACTTTAAACGGAACGAACGTCCAAGAAAGCAGTGCCTGTCATCACCCACCTTTTTTCGAATTTACAGGCATTGATGAGATCTTATTTTTACCAGAAAAACTGCTGCTTAAGCAGGTGCGGTGAACCTTACCATAAATAGAAGCTGTTTTTTTTATAAAATAAATGCCTGTCACCACCCCCTTTGTAGCGATACCCTCGACATTATTCGGGGAGTGACAGACACTGTTTTATCAGTGGAACGAAATTTTAAGTACGTGAATGCTTGTCAGGGAGTTATGGTTCTTTAACCGGCTGATTTCTGCCCGGTCGCCAAACTTTTGCCGACTGAGCCGAGTGCTAGTGAAATTGAAATGGCGAACAACAAGTTGACAATGGCAAAGGACCTTCCGTCTTGGAAGGCGACCTGAGCAACATCGAGAAGAGCCGATACGATAATCAGCACGCCAACAAATCTTGGATATACTTTTGCCCGAATAACCGCGCTTCCTAGAAGAATGAACCCGATGAGGCAAAGCAGCATTCCACCGAGCGGAAAAATTGCAAAGTTCGAATCATAGATTGGGGCAATAACCTCCGGTGCCTGTTTCGCCAGTAGAGGAATAACTGAAACGAAGAACGCAATCGTTGCCATTTTTAAAAAGATACCAACTATATAAAGAAACAAACCAATTAGCCCCATTTTGCCCCCACGTTCTCCCGATAGACGCAAATACATCGCAGGGAGCCCGATTAGAAGCAGCATGAATATAATGAAGCACAAACTGTAAAAGGTCGCCCACTGTGGGCTTTGAAGTTCGCTCATTGGGGCATTGAGGCTGGTGTCAACGAGAAATGGCCAAATTGATGCAATAAGGTTTAGTCCAACACTTAACAATAATATAATGCCTGAAAAACGATACAGACTTGCAGTTGACATTGGTTTTCCCCCCATTATTATAATTAATTTAAATATTCTTTAAGCCTTTGATACTGGGTCCGTAGTTCTATAAAATTGTATTCAAACCCGCCAGGATTTATGAAACTCCCGAATAATATCCAAGGTGGAATGGGGGACATAATTCTGCTTTATTGCACAAAGGCGACATAATGGACGCTAATGTTATGGGAGACCCTCGGCTTTGGATCACTTTTATATTTTACCTATAGATGCCGCCCCGTTTTGTAATGGGGAAAATTGTACTTGCAGTAGCATGTCCATCATTGGAATCAAAGCTAAATTAATACGAAGGAGAAGTGAACGATAGTGATAAACATAACCATTCCAAAACCAAGTGTTACAATTACCAAACAGAAGAACGCTGAATCAAGTAATATTTATGGATTTACAGAATTTCATCTTATTCCTAGAGATAAGGGCGGCATTTTTATGTTCTATAACCATAACCAAGAGCTATTATTTGTTGGTAAGGCGAGGAAATTACGGCAAAGGATTAAGAAGCATTTTGAAGATACTGTTTCTCCAATAAAAATGCATAGAGATGAAGTCGCTAAAATTGATGTTTGTGTGATTGAAGACCCTGTACATAGAGAAATTTATGAAACGTATATTATTAATGAACTGAAGTCAAAGTACAATATAGATAAAGTATTTTTTAAATAAAATTACATTATAAAGGCAATGGGTACTGGTAAATATGGCCTTACCTATTGCCTTTATTAATTGCAACGTGGGCAAAGAGGACTCCAGATGCATACCCAGTTTCGCCTTGTATGTTCTTTGCTGAATGGATATATTCTTTGGCTGCCAGCAGATTTTTATCATGGAGAACATGCGCGATGGCTAATGCTGCATAGATTCTTCCTAATTCAATTTTGCCTGCTGCTCCTCATTAATTTGAATAGCTTTAGGAGCAAGGGCAATCGCTTCGGTTGGTTTGGACCAGCATAATGTTTCCATGTACTTTCTGAACTGGTCCGCTCATATTGGTTGGGGGATTAGGTTAAGCATCCTGTCTGATAAATAGACGGAAAACTTTCGCTTATTTAGTAAAAAGAATAAAAAATAGCCTAAATAGGCGGAGAGATTCCGCCTATTGACTGAAAAAACGTAAAAATGGGGGACTTTGCTTGTCTTAATCGGTAAACTTCCCCTTATTTACCCCGAAAAGAGCGCTATTCAGCATCTAACCGGAAATTCTCCGTTTATTTTAATTTCGTTGGTTACTTGATTAAGGATAAGTTTTTACCATTCTTTTGGCTCATAGTTCAATTCTCTAAATAATTGAGTTCGCTCTTTCTTGGATAAATCTCTCCATTGTCCAGGAGGAAGGCTGCCTAAATGAATATTCATGATTCGGACTCGTTGCAGTCTGTAAACCTCGTATCCTAATTCAGCGCACATGCGGCGAATTTGGCGATTAAGTCCCTGGGTTAAAATAATCTGGAAATCAAATTTTGATAATTGTGTTACTTTACAAGGAAGTGTTTTTGTCCCTAATATTTTGACACCCTCAGACATCTTCTTCAAGAATTCAGGAGTAATGGGCTTGTCTACGGAGACAATGTATTCCTTCTCGTGTTTACCTTCGGAACGGAGAATTTCGTTAACAATGTCGCCATCGTTCGTAAGAAGTATTAAGCCCTCTGAATCTTTATCCAGGCGCCCAATATTAAATATTCTTAATGGATGGTTGACCAAATCAACAATATTGCCTTTTACACCTTTTTCTGTCGTACTAGTAATGCCTACAGGTTTATTTAAGGCAATATAGACATTATTCCTTGCTACTCGGATTGGATTTCCATCAACACGAACATCATCCCCAGGTTCCACTTGGCTGCCGATTGTTGCTCGTTTCCCATTTATCGTAACTCTACCATCGGTAATTAATTTATCCGCACCTCGTCGAGATGCTTTTCCAGATTCGCTTATATATTTATTAATACGCATGTTGACCATCCTTAATCAGAGGATTGTTTTTTAGATACTTAACTATACTTTATGATAAGGATGAATCACAACCTCTTATTTAGATATGACGGATAAATTTTTTCAAAAGAGCCAAATTTCTCCAGGTCCAATTATTGCCCTTGCATGTTTCATCTCTTGTTTAGCAAAGGGCGTTCCTGCAAGTATAGAGCTAAATCTGGACAGTTCCCTTCTACAATCTCCTTTACAATAAGCTTCGAGAGTAATTGGCTGTATACCGTCCCGTTGTCACCAAAGGCAAATAGAAAATAGCTATTAGGATATTCTTCATATTTACCAATAATCGGAATGCCATCTACTGTGCCCCCATAAAAGGCAGCTAGGTAGTATTCTGGTTGTACTTTAATGGTGGGAAACATGTTATTAAATTCTTCAATTAGTTTATTCTTTTTGTGAATCAATTTACTATCGCGATCTTCAGGATATGTCGTGTTATCATCGAGTCCGCCTATGATAATCCGGTTATCTCTCGTTGTCCGCATAAATAAATAGGGACGGGCTGTTTCCCAGATGAGAGTCCTGTTATACCATTTGGAGAGGTCTTTGACTGGATTGGTTGTTACCGTATAGGTACTTACAAAGGAAGCCTTTTTCTCTTTTTTGATTTCCATTCCTTCATAACCTGCTGCAAAAATAATATAGCGTGCTTGGATAGAACACCCATTTTTTGTAGAAACGGTCATCATTCCTTTTTGTTTATCATAGAAGTGACCGTTCATTTCCGTATTTTCATATACACGGATTCCTTTTTTTGCGGCGTAATCCAATAGTGCATGGGTGAATCGAAAAGGGTTGATTTCAGCATCATTATATGAATAAATAGCGGCATCCCTGCTAAAAGGATATTTGGCTTCAATATCTTCCTTTGTTAAAAAAGCAAGTTCACAGTGATGCTGCTTTAAAAATTCATATTCCTTTTTAAGACTTTCAACGTCTTCTGCACAGCTAGCAGAATATAGGGTATCTCTTCTGATAAATTCACAATCAATTGTGACGTTCTTTGAGGCTGTTTCCATTTCATTAATGGCTTCCTGTAGTAGTTGTAAATGCCTTTTTATGTAATTTTCTCCAAAGGTATTGATCAGATCTGTAAACATTTTTTCACCGGAGTATTGAATGAGAGCTGTATTGGTACTAGTACTGCCGCTGCCAATAGTTGTTTTTTCAATGACAATGACATCTAAATCAGCATCAGCAAGATAATAGGCACACTGTGCCCCGGAACTTCCGCCCCCAATGATTAATACATCACAAGATAGGTCTTCTGCCAATAACGGGTATGTTGGCGCATCAGGAAAAGTAGTCGGCCAATAATAGGTACCGGATTGTAAATTCACTTAGATCCCCCCAGTTTTCAAAAAGTATAATGTTAATATGTCCAACCGTATCTAGTACATCCAAAAAAATCGTATCGGGACTGGCTACACAGTAGGCATTAGAAATTCGTCTTTGTTAAGACCAAAGAGAGAAATATTTTGTTTGTTGTCCTCGTTGCTCGCAATGGCGTTGAGCTGACCAATGACTGCTGTTTTTTCCGCTTCAAATCGTAAAGTAATCATACAATATTAATCTATGTACAATGTTTGCAGGGTAATGTTGTACAAAATCATGATGATTATTATACTGAATGTATCTGCAGAGATTGGACAGAGGATTGAGGAGATGAGATAGATGATGGAATCGGATAAGAATGGATTATTTACGATACAACAAGTTGCAGATATAACTGGATTATCAAAACAAGTGATTAGAAAATGGGAAGAACGTAAAGTGGGAGAATCATGAGTGGGATGAATACCAGGAATCGGTTTCGAGTCTGGTTGTAAGGGACCTATTGGTTCAAATCCGACGAAATTATCAATATCGAGAAAATGCCCCATTCGTTGTCGGGGCATGCTTACCATATGAACATCATGAAGTAGCAATGCATCTGGTCCTATTGCAATTCATGATGAAGGGCTGGAAAACCCAGTTAATTGGAGCTTCTCCTGCCCCAGGAGCGATTGAATCATTGGAAGAAAAATTAAAGCCAGATGTGGTTTTGTTGTCAGCTACAACCACCATACCGTTTGAAACAGACCCTCAATTGTTGCAGAGATTGGATCAATTTGCTGAAAAACAAACGGATATAACTTTCTACCTTGGCGGCCAAGGAGGGATTACTTATCTCCCTAACTATAAACTAAGGGCCATTCGTGTGACAAATTCCATTGAGGATATTTTAAAATAAAAATCATGAAAAGTGCTTGGCATCTTTTTAGTAACGGTAGCGGAAAAGGATTATAGAAACTATGTCGAATGTTGGAAAGTAGAAAGGAAAGTAAAAGATGGAGATCCGCCAATTGACGTATTTTACTGAAGTCGCAAAGGAAAAGAGTTTTACAATTGCCGCAAGAAATTTGCATATCTCTCAACCAGCTTTAAGTAAGATGGTTAAAAATCTAGAAGATGAACTAGGCGTTCAATTATTTGATCGCTCAGAAAAATTTCTTCATTTGACAGACGCAGGTGAACAGTTATATGAGCGTGCCCAAAAACTGTTGTTTGAGTTTGAGTCATTGAGTGAATCTATCCGTGACACGGAACAGTTGAAGAAAGGACATATAAAGGTTGGCATCCCTCCAGTAATTGGAACCTCGTATTTTCCAAAATTGATTGCTGGATTTCGTCAGCTTTATCCGGGGGTAATTCTATCGATTCTGGAAGAAGGTGCAATGAATATATCGGACCGGGTCGAGGATGGTTCAATTGATGCAGGCGTGATAATACTTCCTGTTGATGAGACTAAATTTGATTTTATCCCAATTTTTTCCGATGAAAATAAGTTAATTGTTCACAGGAGCCATCCCCTTGCAAGTAAAGAAGTCATTGATTATGAAGATCTAAAAGATGAAAGCTTTGTATTGCTGAATGAAACGTTTAAGCTGCATCACCATATTATTGCGTCCTGTAGACAATCAGGATTTGAGCCAAATATCACAATCAAAAGCAGCCAGTGGGACTTTATTGCCGAACTCGTGGCTATGAATCAAGGAATTTCCATTCTGCCTCGTCCGATTTTGGACAAATTTAATAGTGGGATGATTCTCCAGATACCCATTAATCATCCCTCGGTAAGATGGGACATTGCAATTATTTTAAAAAAAGGCCGTTATACCTCTTATGCGCTTAGACGGTTTATTGAATATGTAAAACAAAATATTTCTAGTTAGAAAAAAATGTCTAATATTGCCCTAAAAATTGACAATCCTGTGACCTTATGAAAAACACCTTCTTAAAATCATTTCCACTAGCAAACTTGAATTAGTGTTTAATCTAGTGGTATCAATGAGTTTGAAAAGAGGTGTTTTTAGTTTGTGAAATATATAACTAAAAGTTATACCTCTTATAATTTGTATGTATTTTATTTATAAATATTTCAGCTATATTCTAAACATGTAAGCAGCTTACTGATAAATCCTAAATCAAATAAGGAGGCAACACAGTATGAATCGCATGGATGGAAAAATTGCTATCGTTACCGGCGGCGCTAGAGGCATTGGCCGTACAGTATGTGAAACATTTGCTAGAGAAGGCGCAAAGATGGTATTTGCACTTGATATGATCCCTGGGGAATATTCAGCAGAAAACATTAAACATATCGAACTAAATGTAATAAATAGGGAACAGGTTGCTACATTTGTTGAACAGGTTCAAACAGAGTTTGGCAGAGTAGACGTACTAATTAATAATGCAGGTATTACAAGAGATGCTCTTCTGCAAAAAATGGATGAGAGCATGTGGGATGCCGTTATTAATGTCAATTTAAAAGGTGTATTTAATCTTACTCAAGCGGTGGCGCCGCTGATGATGGAAAATGGTAAGGGATCCATTGTTAATATTGCTTCCGTTGTAGGTGAATACGGAAATATTGGCCAAACGAATTATGCAGCTACAAAAGCTGGTGTGATTGGTATGACGTACACATGGGCCAAGGAATTTACAAGAAAAGGTGCAGCGGTTAGGACCAATGCGGTAGCTCCAGGGTATGTAATGACCGAAATGATGGCAACGGTTCCGGACAAAGTATTGGATCCGATTAGGCAGAAAACCCCGCTTGGTCGTTTAGGTGACCCGCAGGAAATTGCCAATGCGATTTTATTTCTTGCCAGTGATGAATCAAGCTATGTAAATGGTCATGTGTTATCAGTAAATGGTGGTCTTAGACTATAACAATAGTAACGATTAAATAGATTTACAGAAAGGAGCGGAATAATGAATAAGGTATTTATCGTCTCCGCCAAACGTAGTCCGATTGGCAGAATGCTAGGGGGACTTTCAAGTGTACCAGCAGGTGAGCTGCTTGGACAGGTTATGAAAGCCGTGATGGAAGAAACAAAAATGGACCCTTCATCTATTGATGAAGTAGTAATGGGCCATGTTTTAACGGCAGGGCATGGCCAAGGTGTGGCACGACAAGCAGCAATATATGCTGGGCTGCCGGTTGAAGTGCCAGCTTATTCTATCAATATGATTTGCGGAAGTGGCATGAAAACAATTATGAGCGCTTACGAAAGTATTAAAGCTGGTTCAGCTCATGTAATGTTGACCGGCGGGATCGAAATGATGTCTCAAGCGCCTTTTATAATGAATGGCCTTCAAGGCAGAAATGGAAATAAATTAGGAGAGATGAAACTGACTGATACAATCATTAGTGATGCGTTAACCGATGCGTTTCATCAATACCATATGGGAATTACCACAGAAAACATTGTAGATCAGTTCGCTATCAGTCGCGAGATGCAAGATAAGTTTTCCTTAGAATCACAACAAAAGGCGATTAAGGCAGTGGATAGTGGACGCTTTACAGCAGAAATTGTGCCAATTGAAGTGAAAACAAGGAAGGAAACAATCATTGTTGATACTGATGAACATCCAAACCGCACGACATCTCTTGAAAAATTAGCCAAATTAAAGCCGGCCTTCAAGAAGGATGGAACCGTAACTGCCGGGAATGCTTCGGGGATAAATGATGGGGCGGCGGTACTTATGGTTGCCTCTGAAGCAGCAGTTGAAAAATATGGACTTGTTCCAATGTGTGAAATTATCGCAGTTGGACAAGGAGGGGTAGACCCCTCCTTAATGGGACTAGGACCTGTTCCAGCTATAAAAAAAGCAATGTCAAAAGTTGATATTTCCTTCACAGATATTGACTTAATTGAATTAAATGAAGCTTTTGCTGGACAATCTCTAGGTGTGATTCATGAACTAGAACAAGAGTTTAAGGTGGACCGTAAATGGTTCGAGGAGCGTACAAATGTGAATGGCGGGGCTATTGCACTTGGACATCCGCTTGGTGCATCTGGTGCAAGAATCACGACTACCCTCCTTCATGAAATGAAAAAACAAAGTGCTGTTTTTGGTCTAGCTTCACTATGTATTGGTGGGGGAATGGGAACAGCCATTATAGTAAAAGCTATTTAGCTCTGTCTAGAAGAATTTTACTCCTTAAACGAATAGCAAGCCGTGGACTTAAACGTTGTAATGTGAGACAAAATCATAACCAGGAGCCGGTTTATCTCCCTCAAGATAGAAGCCGATAATAGCTGGTATAAGCCTTCTTTCAATCTATTTCCTTGTAGCTGTGGACTGTGTTTGGAATAGCCGTAGACTCTGATTGAAAGGGCCCTATCTTACCTAAAGCGTTACATTGAGCCATGGACTTGCTCGTTTTTCTAGAGAATATGTGAAATGGTGAGCAATATATAAATACACAATGAAGAGGCGATTTAAATGACATTAGAACAAGGGTTAGTTGGAAAAAGGGCTGCTGAATTAGCGATTGGCGATGTGGCCTTTATGACTAAAACCATTTCGGAAAGTGACGTCTATTTGTTTGCTGGGATTACCGGGGATTTGAACCCTGCTCATGTAAATGAAGAATATGCGAAGAATACTCCATTTAAGACTAGAATTGCCCATGGAATGCTTGGCGCAGGCCTGATTTCAGCAGTGCTGGGCATGAAGCTGCCTGGGCCGGGAACGATTTATCTCGGTCAAGAGTTATCCTTCAGAAAACCTGTTTTAATTGGCGATACCATTACGGCTAAGGCTGAAGTAGTGAACATCATTGATAAGGGAAAAATCGTTATCTGCGAAATCAAAACAATCTGCTATAACCAGCATGAAGAGATCGTAATGGAAGGTATGGCAAAGGTGATCCCGCCGAAATAACCGAACAAGGAATTGAAAACTTATTAAAAAGATGGAGGTATTCAAGTTATGACAATAGTGGCAGCACTCCCAAAAATAGCAATTAAACCGGTGTTAAAAGGAAATATAGCGCGTGCAGCCCATCCAATTGGATGTGAGGCATCGGTGGAAGAACAAATTGGATTTGTAAAAGCAAATGGCCATTATAACGGACCAAAGAAGGCTGTGATTCTTGGGGCATCTTCCAGCTATGGACTAGCTTCACGGATTTCTCTTGCCTTTGGTTCAAATGCAGACACGATTGGTGTTTCCTTCGAGAGAGGAATTACATCACCAGAACAGACAGGGACAGCCGGTTGGTGGAATAATATCTTTTTTAAGAAAGAAGCAGAAAAGGCAGGTTTGTTAGCAAAAAACTTTATAGGTGATGCTTTTTCAACTGAAATGAAGGAACAAGTGGTTCAGTACATTAAAGAGGAGTTTGGCGGGAAAATCGATATCCTTGTCTATAGCCTTGCGTCTCCTAAACGGATAGATCCACAGACAGGTACTGTTTATACTTCTTGCATTAAATCGATTGGGGAAGAAGTAAGGGATTTTAGTATTAATCTTGAGAAACAGGAGATCTTTGAGCAAGTGGTAGAGCCGGCAACAGAAAAGGAAATTGCTGATACGGTGAAAGTAATGGGAGGAGAAGACTGGGAACTGTGGATTCAGGCTCTAATGGAAGCGGGAGTATTAGCAGAAGGTTTCAAAACCGTTTTATATTCTTATCTAGGCCCTGAAATCACTAGACCATTCTATAGTGGAGGAACGCTTGGACAAGCAAAGGCACATGCGGCCCAAACCTCCGATAGGATGAATCAAATGCTAAAAGAAAAGGTGAACGGGGAATCCGTCATCTGTGTAAGTAAGGCAGTGACAACGAAAGCGAGTGCAGTTATTCCTATTTTACCGGTATATGCAAGTGCTTTATATAAGGTCATGATCGAAAAAGGTCTGCATGAGACCCCAATTATGCATAAACACCGCTTCTTCAAAGAGATGCTCTATGGCGATAAACGAGAGTATGACGAAAACGGATATCTTCGTCCAGATTCCTGGGAATTACGGGAGGATGTTCAAGCGGAAGTAAAAGCGATTATTGATCAGGTAACACCCGATAACTTTAGAGAGCTTACGGCAGTAGACGTGTTTACCAAGGAATTCATGCAGTTAAATGGGTTTTTATTTGATGGTGTGAATTATGAGGAAGAAATTGATTTAGAGGCATTAAGCCAATTACGACCTTAATGATAAAAAACATAACTAAATGAAGGGAGATTGACAATCATGGCAAAATCAAAGCTTATTAGTTCAAAAGAAGCATCCGAATTAATTTTTGATGGGGCAATTTTAGGAATTGGCGGTTTTATCGGGACAGGTGTTGCAGAGGAAATCCATCTTGAAGTAGAAAACCGTTTTATGTCTACCGGAAAACCAGAGAACCTTACCTTAGTTTATGCAGCTGGCATTGGTGACGGTGGGGAAAAAGGGCTTAATCACTATGCTCATGAAGGACTACTGAAGAGAATTATAGGCGGTCATTGGGGGTTGGCACCTAAATTGCAACCGCTTGTCGCCTCTAATAAGGTTGAAGCATACAACCTGCCACAAGGCGTCATTTCTCAAATGTTCCGTGATAGTGCCGCAGGTAAACCTAGGACCATTACCCATGTTGGCCTTGGAACATTTGTTGACCCTGATATTGAAGGGGGCAAGCTTAATAAAGTAACAAAAGAAGATCTGGTAGAAAAGCTCAGCTTTGATGGTCGTGAATATTTAGCTTACAGAACTCAAAAAATCGATATTGCTATTGTAAAAGGAACAGAGGCTGATGAAAACGGAAATATATCGTTTGGAAAAGAGCCTTTGACCCTTGAGGTTATGTCTATAGCGATGAATGCAAAAAATAACGGCGGGATCGTCATTGTTCAGGTAGAAAAAATAGTGAAAAATGGGTCAATTGATCCTAAGCAAGTTAAAATCCCTGGTATCCTAGTCGATTATGTGGTTGTCGTGAATAATATCGAAAATCATATGCAGACATTTGGAACCCAGTACAATGATAAGTTCGTCCGAAGCGATGTAATTGAAAATAAGGAAACAAAGGTATACCCCTTAAATGAGCGAAAAGTAATCGCACGCCGTGCAGCTATGCTCTTGAATTCTAATAAGAAAGTTCTAAATTATGGGATTGGTGTTCCGGAGGTAATTGCAGCAGTTCTGAGAGAAGAAGGGCAAGAACAAGGGTTTACTCCTACTGTTGAACCGGGGGCTGTTGGTGGAACACCAGCAGGGGGACTCGATTTTGGATGCTCAGCTGTCCCAGAGGCGATAATTGACCAGCCTTACATGTTTGACTTTTATGATGGTGGCGGTATTGATGCAGCATTCCTCGGGTTAGCCCAATGCGATAAGGAAGGAAATATCAATGTTTCCAAATTTGGGCCGAAAATTGCAGGCTGTGGAGGATTTATTAATATCACACAAAATGCAGGAGAGCTCGCATTCTGTGGTACTTTCACTGCCGGAGGATTAAAGGTAAAGGCAGCCGAAGGCAAGCTTGAAATTATCCAAGAAGGTAAGGCGAAGAAGTTCATTAATGCGGTAGAGCAAATTACATTCAGTGGTAATGTAGCGCGCCAGAACCTTAAAAAGGTTATCTATATTACGGAGCGAGCTGTTTTTGAACTTCTTCCTGAAGGTCTAACTCTAACAGAAATTGCTCCGGGAATAGACCTCGGCAGGGATATTCTTGATCAGATGGAGTTCATCCCTCTAATTGCAGCGGATTTAAAGGTGATGGAGGAACGGATCTTCATGGATCAACCGATGGGGCTTAATTTCAAAGAGCAAGAAAAGACGGAAGTTTGGGCAATGCAACTTGCTTAAAAATATTGCTGGCTCTTAGATGTTATATTCGGGAGTAATTCAAATAATTGATTAATAATGGGAGGATTTCCTCCCTCAACCTATAGGAGAAGGTGAAACCATGAATCAGGTTAACAAACGAAATGGTTATTTTATGATTATTGTTCTCTGGTTTGCCTATGTTACTTTTGCCATGAATTGGGTGGCTGGCTCTTCTTTGACACCTCAAATCACAATGACATTTTTCGGAGGGCCAGTGGATCCGGTCATTTCACAAGTTGTAAACTACTCGATTACGACAGCACGTGTTTTTGCCAATATTTTGGCGGCAGTAATCTTAATGAGAATAGGACCTAGAAAAGCGGCAAGCCTTGCGATTGGATTACTAATGATGTCGCTTGTAGCTATCTATCTTCCAAATTACTGGGCTTATACGGCAGCACGTATGGCGATGGGGCTTGGCGGTTCAATGGTAATTGTATACATGAACCCTGTTGTAAGCCGGTATATTACAAATGGTAAAGAAAAGCTAAGAATCAATTCTATGAACACTGTATCATATAATGTTGGAGCTTTTATCGTTTCAATCTTATTTACTTTCTTTGCCCACCAACTAACACAGGATTGGCAGCTAACGCTCACAGTCTTTGCAGCTTTAACAGCTGTTACATTTATTGCATGGTTATTATTAGCTGAAAACTTCGAAACGCAATCTTCAAATGAAGGAATAGTGGTAAACTACAGCTATAAAGAGGCTTTCAAAGATCCTTTTATTTGGAAATATGCACTTGCCTTTAGTGGATTTTTAACCCTGTATATCCTTTCGCTAGTTAGCTTGAAGCCTGTTTTTGAGCAATATACGCAATTAAGTGGATCACTAATTAATCTTCTCGTTTCAGGGGCAGGGATTATCGGTACATTTGTTGGGGCGAAAATGGGAAATAAGGGAACTCCGAGAAAGCCTATTTTGTTAACGTCAGGAGCAATCATGATTGCCTCGTTTGGATTGACGATTGCCTTAGGAAATACTTCACCAGTAGCTTCTTACAGCTTTGCTTTTATTTCTGGGTTTGCGATGTTCATTCAGTATCCAATTTTTATGAATCTGCCTCATGAGCTTGGAGGTATGTCGCCACAAAAACTCACAGTTATCTTTGGTTTATTTTGGGCGATTGCCTACGCTTCACAAACAATCATTACTATCACTTGGAGTGCAATATTAGGTTCAGCGGGTTATGTTCCAGCGATGATCTTCTTCCTAGCCGCATCTTCCTTGTATGTGTTATTTACTTCATTTTTACCTGAAACAAAACAAAAAGGACAGCAACTTAAGGAGAGCAGTAAGGTTGCCTAAATGCCCATTAGAAGATGATTGTATGCAAAGAACCTTATAAGTAGTTGTTACTCTATAAGGTTCTTTTATTTGAACGGATAAACCTCATTTAAATAGATCAATGTAAACCTTACCATAAATAGTGGCGGTTTTATAAAAGAAGGCTCTTATTATGAGCCTGAGTCTATTTATCATTATTGCTGAAATGATCGTTCCCTATATATTCAAACAATCCTTCAGGAAACTCACGAAATGGTTTATCGAGCAAATGATAAAATACATAGTAGCTTTCACGTTTGGAAGCTACTAGACCAGCATCCTTAAGCAGTTTTATGTGTTTTGATATGGCACCCTCTGTCATACCCATTAACCCCGCCAATTCCCTGGTTGATCGTGGCTTTTGCGCTAAATATTTGACGATCTGGAGCCGGCTAAAATCCCCCAATGCGCTGAGAAACTTTAATAAATCTTCCGGCGGCATGGGTCTTGCTGCAGCATGCCGGTTTTCCATAATGGAGTAATTAATTCCGATAATAGGATACAGATTAACAAATAGATGGGGCCATGCGAAATAGGAAGGCGTTAACAGCAATTGACCCTCCTGATCAAAATAAATATCCTGTTTTGACATTCTTCTGATGACCGCCTTGTTCTTCAGCGGATCAATGTCAATTTCCTGCGAAAGGCTGTCCAGCAGCTGTAATATCCCCTCATTGATCAGCTTTCTGCCACGTATGGCAATATCTTTTAAAAAAAGCTCTTCAATCTTATTCCAGTCACTTTTTACACAAATACGCCAGAAATCCTCCAGCATATTGATAAATCGTTGCCGAATGGGCTCTGGATTTTCCACCAAGGCAAGAATCACTTCCTCGGATTCCGGATAACGATGACGGGCCACGCCAATAAAATCCTGTTGCAACTGCCCGTCATTCATTAGTTCGGTGGGTATTCCTTTTCGACGTAAAATCGTTGCAACAATGGTATGGCAGAAAAAATCGACAGGGCTGGAACTGAGTTCTGTTATACCCTGTTCAAATGATTGAAATGCAGAATGACCCTGCATGGTCCAGAATGTCACCAAAGGCCTTTGATATAAAAAGCTAAAGGCTTCTATTTCTTGTTTCAAGGTGTAATTGATTTTCTTTCTGGCGCTAATGACCCATGGGATATGGAGAGGATGGTGTGTACAATCATGAAACACATGAAGGGCCATCATGGTTTCATGGGCGGCAGAATAACTAAAAGCTACCTGTTCGGACGACAGATTCGAAACATACAAGGAAAAAGACATGGTTCTTCCTCCAACTGATTTACTCTTTGCTCAATAAGTATTCTGGTTACTATGGCTATTATATAATGGGAATATATAACAAACCAAGTGGGTTTTCAGTAAAAGGAGGAGAGATTCCGATGAACGGTGAATTTTCCAGCAAGCATTTTAAATTAGAAAAAGTAAGTCAGGGAGTTTATGCGGCAATTGCTAATGAGGGCGGCGGTGCAGTCGCGAATGCGGGCTTTGTTGATTTGGGCAATCAAACGATTGTATTTGATACATTTAATACACCCCAGGCCGCAGAAGACTTGAAAAGGGCAGTGGAAACGGTAACGGCTTCGCCTATCACATGGGTCGTGAATAGCCATTTTCACGGCGATCATATCCGGGGTAACCAGGTTTTTAAGGGGAGCACGATGATCTCCAGTCAAATAACCTATGAAAAAATGCGGGATATTCATCCGGACCGAATAGAGAAGCAAAAACAGGGGATAAAGGAGCTTGCTGATTATATTGTCTCATTAAAAGAAGAGTTTAGTAGGAATAGAAATTTGGAGATTGAACAGAAAATCAGCTTCTTAACGGAAGTAGAACGTTCCTTGCCAACGCTCCAGTTAACCTTGCCACAGGTAACATTTAAAGAGGAACTATCCTTTTACGGCACGAAAAGGAGCGCCAAACTGTTTACCTTGGGAGGGGGGCATTCCTATTGTGATGCCATGCTTTATATTCCGGAAGAGAGGGTATTATTTATGGGGGATTTGCTTTTTGTCGGCAGCCCGCCAACGTTTTTTGAGGAGTCTAACCCCGAGGGGTGGGAAGATATTTTAAGAAAAGTCATAGAACTTGAATTTGAAAAGGCTGTTCCTGGCCATGGGCCTGTCGGAACAAAAACAGATGTTTTGAAATTAATTGATTATATGGAAGAAACCCTTTAAAACAGAAAAAGCCAATGTTCAAAAAAACATTGGCTTTTAGTAACCGTTCTAATTTAATTCTTGCTGAAAACAAGGATCATTGAAGTATACAACTTCTGAAAGAATTTTATAGCCCTTCATGTCTTTGAGAGACTCTCTTGCTTCTTGTTCGGTGTTAAATTCAAACATAGAAATAGTTGAATCTAAATAACGAGTTATGACCCACATAAAAATTCATCTTCCTTTTTTGGTTAATTCTGTCCTGCAGACAGAGACTTCTATTAATTTTTCCTGTAAAACCTTGCCTTGATAAGTCTCAATCGAAGGTTTAAGGAAGTAATTATCAATTGCTACAGACCAATCATAATGCAATAATGGAAATAAATAAAATGCAAAAAAAATATAATATGATATAAAAAACTTTTATATGGGATATTTTGGGGGTTAATTTAATTGTGGATTACCGTGATTGGGAAATACTGAAGGTCCTCTATAGTCAGAAGAACATATCGAAAGCAGCCCGACTTTTGTTTATTACCCAGCCGGCACTAACGAACCGTTTAAAGAACATGCAGGAGGAATTGGGTGTCAAAATTGTAACCCGTGAAAGCAGAGGGGTCCATTTTACCCCGCAAGGAGAATATCTTGTTCATTGTGCCGACGATATCCTTGCTCAATTTAACGATATAAAAGAGCATGTTCGGAATATGAGTCAGATGTCCGGTAATAAAGTTGCGGGAACATTGAAATTAGGTGTATCTAACTTTTTCGCGAATCATGAACTTCCCTATATTTTAAAATTATTTAAAGACCAATATCCTCATGTGGAATTTAAAGTGATTACCGGCTGGAGTAAAGATGTATCTCATTTTATACACAATAAGGATGTTCATATCGGTTTTATTCGAGGCGACTATAGTGATAGGGGACTGCAGAAACATTTATTATTTGAAGAAACAGTATCTGTTACGTCGAAGGAGGCAATTGATATATCGGATTTGCCTAATCTCCCCAGAATTGACTATAGCGGCGATTACTTATTAAATTCATTAATTGACAATTGGTGGGCCGAAAACTATACACAGCCGCCGCTAATCAGTATAGAAGTGGATCAGGTTGATACTTGTAAGGAAATGGTTATTAATGGACTGGGCTATGGGATTATGTCCAGCAGAATGCTTAAGGATATAAAGGAATTAAAGAAATACGATTTGACTGACAAAAATGGAAATCCAATATTACGCAGAACGTGGATGTATTACCACAAGGAATCTATGGAATGGAATGTCGTGAAGGTCTTTGTAAATTTTATTGAATCATTAGGTTTGCAGAAGCAACTTGAAAAATAGAGAAGGGGGCTCTTCATTCCTGTACGTGTGATAAGGTATATTATGATGAAAAACAACTCCATCCAGTCAGGAGTTGTTTTTTAGGTTAATGGATTTTCTTTTGACGTAATGAGATGGAGTCACTGAGGTGATTTTTTTGAATACTTTAGTAAAATAATTTAAGTCATTAAATCCGACCATAAAGGCAACGTCTGTGATGGAACTATTGCTTCGTTGTAAGTATAATTTCGCCTCCTCCACCCGTTTGCGATTAATGAATTCGGTCACGGTGATCCCTGTATCGCTTTTAAATTTCCGAGACAGGTGTGAAGGATTGACGTGAATTTTGTCCGCAATCAACTGTAGGGTCAATGGACCGCCTAAATGGAGCAAAATATAATCAACGGCGTTTTTCACCATTGGGCTGTAATGGCCCGTGGCAAAAGTGTCGACAAGATCGCAATATTCATTGGCCATGACCGCAAATAGCTTCTTTAACTGGGAAAGCGTGGTCGCACGCTCAATCAAAATGGCGAACCGTTCGGAAATATTATCGAGGTACACAGGGTGTACGCCGCTTTTTTCAGCTGCGACCCGGCACATGGTATTGAAAACAAAGGAAATATTCTTGGAGGACCGAATCGGACTTCCAGGCACTCTGTCGGAAAACGCCACAAAATCTGTCATCGAATGGATTAAGTGATGAACCTCAGCCTTGTCCCCTTTAGTAATGGCATCCATCAATTTATTCTGGTGCTCGTATCTATATTCGATTAAATGCTTACTTCCTTCGATAGTTGTGTTTTGCAGATCCGGTTTGAGTGGTGGAAGCGGTGTACCAGAGGAAATGGCTTCCGAATATATGAAATCATGACCACAAAGATTAACCAGCATTTCCCCGATATTGTTAGACTCTGTTTCACTTAAAGTCGGCACGGATTGATAGAATTGTTCCAATTGCTTGCGTTCGCCGATCGGGAGATTGTTTTTTGAAATAATGTCTTTTATCAGATCAATAACCGATAGATGCGAAATCAAAGGACCGGCAAGAATGCTGCCATAAAAAGATGGGCCCCGCCAAATGCCAATCGCCAAATACTCAAGACCGAATGTGTTTATATAGTGATAATAATGATTTGGTTGGAGGCTACGATGAATTTCATTAATTTTTGCAGCCTTTTTGTCTGGCTGATGTAAAATTGCCGGGATATAATGGTTAATCCGTTGGAATAGGGTATCTCCATCCTGATTATGCAGGCGTATATCAATTTTTGTAATCGAATGGACCATTTTGCAGATTTTCACAAAATCTTGATAGTTAAAATTTCCTTCCAACATATCACTCCTCTCGTTTTAATGTACATAGAAAAATAAAAAATAGCAAATAATTACGAATCTAGTAAAAATATTACGATTATTACCAGAGCGGATTCCCTATAATAAAATTAAAGCCTTTACATAATAGCGAATAGGCAAAATGATTTCCTCAAAGCCTATGGGTAGACCTTAGTATTTTCTGTACATGACTGGAGGAGAAAGCAAATGTTATATCCTATTGCAACGGATAGCCGTGTTGTATTGGACCTAAATGGTGTTTGGAAATTTATGATTGATGATGAAGTGAAAGAAATAGATGTGAACCAACCCCTGCCAACGGGTGAGTCGATGGCAGTTCCGGCATCGTTTAATGATCAAGCGGTATCGCAAGAAATTCGCCAGCACTGCGGCTATGTATGGTATGAAAGAGAATTTACCATTGCCAAAGCCTTGCGTGATGAAAGATTGGTATTGCGCTTTGGTTCTGCGACTCACGAAGCATGGGTGTATGTGAACGGCGAGTTTGTTGTTCATCATAAGGGCGGATTTATGCCATTTGAAGCGGAAATCAATGAATTCTTAGTTCCTGGGGCAAACCGTTTAACGGTTCGTGTGAGCAATCTTTTGGATTATACGACATTGCCAGTTGGAAATTATAGCGAAACGAATGATGAAAACGGTAAAGTCATCCGTAAAGTTGATGAGAACTTTGACTTCTTTAACTATGCGGGATTGCATCGCCCTGTCAAAATTTATTCAACACCAAAGAATTATATTGACGATATTGTGATTGTACCAAATGTCGATTTGGCCAATCAGCAAGCAGATGTCCAAGTTTCCGTTAAAACTGGCGGACATTTTGAAGAAGTGCGGGTAACCATTCTTGATGAACAAGGCAATACAGTCGCTCAAACTAGGGGAACAGATGTAAATGTTACGCTTGAGAACGTTCATTTATGGCAGCCGCTTAATGCTTATCTTTATACAGCAAAGGTCGAAGGAATCACGAATGGCGAAGTGGAAGATGTGTATGAAGAACCGTTTGGCGTCCGTAAGATAGAAGTAAAGGGCGGCAAGTTCTTAATCAATGGCGAACCTTTCTATTTCAAAGGCTTTGGGAAGCATGAAGATACGCATGTCCGCGGCCGTGGACTTGACGAAGTCTACAATGTGCATGATATTAACTTGATGAAAGCAATGGGTGCCAACTCATTCCGGACGTCGCATTATCCATATTCCGAAGAAATGATGCGCCTTTGCGACCGTGAAGGAATTGTCGTGATTGACGAAACACCGGCAGTTGGATTGATGTTATCCTTCACTTTTGACGTATCGATTTTGGAAAAAGGCGGAGAGTTTGAAGACGATACTTGGGAAAAGTTGAAGACAGCCGAGGCTCATCAACAGGTGATTCGCGAGCTGATTGACCGCGATAAAAATCATGCTTGTGTGGTGATGTGGTCGATTGCCAACGAGGCAGCCACTTATTCAAAAGGTGCCCACGAGTATTTTGAACCGTTATTTAATCTGGCTCGCGAATTAGATCCACAAAAGCGTCCATGTACGTATGTCGGCATCATGATGGCAACGCCAAAGGCTGACAAATGTACAGACCTGGTTGATGTGATTGCCTTAAATCGTTACTATGGCTGGTATGTACAACATGGCGACTTGAAGACGGCTGAAGAAAAGACACGCCAAGAGCTGTTAGAATGGCAGGAAAAATACCCGGATAAACCAATTATGTACACCGAATATGGTGCCGATACGGTTGCCGGATTCCATAGTGCACTTGGCGAGCCGTTCAGTGAAGAATACCAAGAAGATTACTACCGCATGAACAGCAAGGTATTCGATGAGATTCCTAACTTTGTAGGCGAACAATTATGGAACTTCGCCGATTTCCAAACCAAATTTGGCATCATGCGCGTTCAAGGCAACAAAAAAGGTGTATTTACCCGTGCAAGAGAACCAAAAATGGTCGTGCGCTATCTAAGCCAGCGCTGGAATGACATTCCAAACCTAGGATACAAAAAATAAAGGATTTGAATCCTAATATATAACTTGGCCCTATCTAAAAATCGGATAGGGCTTTTTTCATTGATTTTTTAAGTTATCAAATATCGGAACAAGAAAATGGAAATCATAAAAGCAAGTTTCTGCATTTTAAAAAATTTCAACCAAGGAGAACAAAAAAGTGAATACGATTAATACAAGCGATGCTTCAATAGAACAAAAAGAAACGGTCATGAATAAAATTTTGGGGGTAATCAGTGGAAGTTTTGCGCCTATTTTAGGGGTACTTGCCGGGTCAGGATTGATTTCAGCTTTATTATCGATTTTGACGACAGTAGGATGGTTATCTCCTAAAAGTGCCACCTATGCGATTTTAGCTGCAGCTGGACATGCTATTTTCTACTTCTTTCCAGTTTTCCTCGGGATCACTTTAGCAATAAAACTGGGGGCCAACGGCTATGTTGGCGGTGCAATCGGTGCTGCGCTTTTAGAGCCGCATTATACGGATTTAGTGACATCAAAAGCGCAAAACGTAGAATTTTTAGGGATTCCGGTTATATTGGCAAATTATTCTTCGACCGTCTTTCCTATTTTGATTGCCGTTACGATTTATTCACTATTGGATAAATATCTGAAAAAAGTTATTTATAAAGAATTGCAAATGTTCGTGAATCCCCTTATTTCATTAGCTATTATTGTTCCTTTGACTGTACTGATCTTTGGTCCATTCGGTACATACGTTGGCGGGGGCTTAGCCGTCATCATCAAATTTTTAAGTGCAAAAAGCGGTATTTTAACAGGAGCGGTTCTGGGAGCGGCATGGTCATTCCTGACAATATTGGGTCTCCACTGGGCGGTTGTTCCCATCATGATTGCCAACCTGGCAACTGGCGGTGATCCAATAAGCCCGATGGTAGCTGCTGCCCCGTTTGCCCAAATTGGGATGGGATTGGGGGTTTTCTTTAAAACGAGGGATAAAGATTTGAAAACTCTGGCCGGGTCCGGGCTTGTCCCCGGTGCCTTGGCAGGTACGACAGAAATCATCACATATGGAATCCTGGTACGTTTCAAACGGACAATGGTGTATGTGGCATTAGCCGGAGCCATTGGCGGAGCGATTAATGGGGCGTTTGGCATAGAAGGGACGGCATTTGCTCTTCCAAGTTTTTTATCTATTCCAGTATTCACACCAATCGGTCAATATTTAATAGGCACTTTAACCGCGTTAGTGATCGGAATGGTTTTGACACTCGTCTTTGGATATGAAGGAAAAAATGACGTAGTTTCGGCCAAAACAGTGAAGGAGTTTGGCCTGGCCATTGTAAAGGGAGAAACCATTTTCAGTCCTTTAAGAGGTGAAACTGTTCCCTTAAGCGAAATTTGTGATCCATTGTTTTCTACTGAAACGGTAGGTAAAGGAATTGCGATTGAACCGACAAACGGTGAAGTGATATCTCCCGTTGACGGAACGGTTACCACTCTATTTCCGACCGGACATGCCATTGGCATTACATCTGTGAATGGAGCGGAAATTTTAATTTATATTGGGGTTGATACGATTAAATTAAACGGTCAATGTTTCACCACTCATGTGAAACAATGGGATCAAGTGAAGGCGGGAGACTCTCTCATTGAATTTAATATTGAAAAAATTAAAGCCGCCGGCTTTGATGTAAAAACGCCTGTAGTGGTCACTAATACCAATCAATATGTTGATGTTGTCCCAGTCATAGAAGGGAAAGTCGAAGCAAAAGCTGAATTACTCAAGCTTTCCGTATAGGTAACGTGCCTGGGGTCACCACCTGAGTTTTAATCCATTAATTTTAATTTTAATCGGGGAGTGACAAAACTTGTAAATAAAAAATATATAGCGAGAGGAATAATAAAAACAAGCTTTTTATTAAACGAAACTTATTTGGGGGCTAGAATATGGAAGCAGGCTATAAAGGTACAAATAAATTAATTACAGGGATTGTGTTTGGCGTTCTTACATTTTGGCTGTTCGCGCAGGCGATGGTGAACATTGTCCCGGCCGTTCAAAAGGATTTGGGCATTTCATTGGGCACATTAAATGTTGGGATTAGTTTAACCGCTTTATTTTCAGGGATGTTTATTGTGGCTGCCGGTGGATTCGCCGATAAGATTGGGCGTAAGAAGATTACCTATCTTGGTTTAATTTTAAGTATCATTGGTTCTCTTTGTTTAGTTCTTGCAACCGGGTCTGTTTTATTAATCATCGGTCGTGTCATTCAAGGTCTTTCAGGCGCGTGTATTATGCCAGCAACGATTGCGTTAATGAAGGAGTATTTTGAAGGCGCTGAGCGGCAACGGGCCTTAAGTTATTGGTCCATTGGCTCGTGGGGCGGTTCAGGTGTCTGTTCTTTCGCAGGGGGGGCCATTGCCACTTACATGGGTTGGAAATGGATCTTTATTTTTTCGATTATTTTTGCCCTTTTGGCCATGTGGCTAATCAAAGATACACCGGAAAGCAAAGCGGAGCAATCAGGTGCTTTCAAGTTTGATTTTACAGGGCTGGCTATTTTCGCCATATCTATGCTAGCTTTAAACCTTGTCATCACACGCGGAAAAGATTTTGGCTGGACAAGCCCGTTATCTTTAGGTCTTGCTGCACTTACGCTAATTGGCTTACTGGTTTTCATAAAGGTGGAAAGGAAAAAGGAACATGCCCTGATTGATTTCTCCCTTTTTAAAAATATGCCATACACAGGGGCAACCATTTCCAACTTCTTATTAAATGCCATTGCCGGAACGCTCGTCGTTGCGAATACGTATGTTCAGGTAGGCAGAGGATTTACCTCTTTTCAGTCGGGAATGTTGTCAATTGGTTATTTAGTTGCTGTATTGGCGATGATTCGTGTCGGTGAGAAGATCCTGCAAAAAGTAGGGGCAAAAGCTCCGATGATTTGGGGGACAATCATTACAACGGTTGGAGTCGGAATCATGGGCTTGACCTTTTTGCCAGGCTTAGCTTATACCGTTGGCGTATTTATTGGGTTTGCCTTATTCGGGCTTGGGCTTGGCATTTATGCGACACCTTCAACGGATACAGCAGTATCAAATGCGCCTTCAAACAAAGTCGGGGAAGCATCGGGACTGTATAAAATGGCAAGCTCCCTCGGTGGTTCATTTGGTGTGGCCATTTCTGCCGCTGTTTATGGGGCGATTGAAGCGACAGGAAATATTAATGCAGCTGCAGCTGGAGGAATCATCACAAATGTAGTTTTTGGTATCCTTTCATTACTTTCAATCATGATGATGGTCCCGGGGAGTGCCGGAAGCAAAGGAACAAAAAGATCATCACCAACGCCAACACCTATCACGGAATAGGAAGGTACTTGAACCTACAGCAATGACAGACAATTTCGATGGATTAGAAAAATCCAAGGAGGAATAAAACATGAAGCAACAGTTAATGGAAATGTTGGCAGAACGTAAAGATGAGATAATTCAAATTCGCCGTCATCTACATGAAAATCCAGAGCTTTCCTTTAAAGAAGAAAAAACAGCCCAATATATTTTAGATTTTTATAAAGGCAAGGGTGTGGAAGTTCAATCCAATGTGGGGAACGGTTATGGGATTGTCGTCACCATTAAGGGAGGAAAACCAGGGAAAACAATTGCCCTTCGCGCCGATTTCGATGCTCTCCCCATTTTTGAAGAAACAGAATTACCGTTCAAATCAAAGAATGAAGGTGTCATGCATGCATGCGCACATGATGGACATACGGCTTATTTGCTCGTTCTGGCCGATTGTCTTATTCAATTAAAAGACGAAATTCCGGGCACCATCAAAATTATTCATCAGCATGCTGAAGAAGTACCGCCGGGCGGAGCAAAAAGTATTGTCGAATCCGGAACGCTTGATGATGTTGAAAATATATTTGGTATTCATTTGCTGCCGACGGATCCGGCCGGTTTCGTAGGCTATCACAGCGGTTATTCCATGGCTGGCAGGTCTTATTTAAAGCTAAGGATTCAGGGGGTCGGCGGTCACGGCTCCTCTCCCCATAAGGCAAACGATGCCATTGTGGCCGGCGCTTATTTTGTCACGGCTGTCCAGACGATTATTAGCCGCCGGTTGAATCCATTTGATATGGGCGTCATTACGATTGGCTCTTTTGATGGAAAGGGAACCTTTAATGTGATTAGGGATCATGTTGAGCTTGAAGGGGATATCCGCTATATGTCGGATGAAACAAAGGAGATTATTGGGAAGGAACTGCGCCGGATTGCTGGCGGGATGGAAGCAGAGTTTGGGGTTCAGTGCGAGTTAACCTTTACCCCTGATTATCCGCCGCTTTATAATGACCCGGAAATGACGGAATTAGTAAGAAAAAGTCTTGAAGGCGCAGATGACCCCGATATTAAAAAAGTGACCGAGTACCCGATGATGTCGCCTTCTGATGACTTTGCCTACTATTTAGAAAAAATACCGGGCTGTTATTTTTATATTGGCTGTACGCCAAAAGGCGTTGAACAACCATACTTCAATCATCATCCGAAATTTGATATTGATGAAGATGCCTTGATAGTAGCGGCCAAAGCAGTTGGGTGTGTAGTGTGCGGGTATTATGGAATGTAAGATCGATAAGAATCATTATCTGCTTTTTATAGAAAGCATTTACATTATTCTTTTTCTAATTAAAATGCTCAGACCTAATTATTACAGGGTCCGGGCTTTTTTCTTTTTATTTATTAAAGATGAACCTATAAATTATCTAAAAATTTTAAACAAAGTCCCAAAAATCTTCAATTATATCTGAAATCGTTTTCAATTAATATCAAGAAGGAAGAAGGATTAATGTAGGAGGTAGAGTTCTTTGAATGGCAGTCAAACAAAAATTGATGCGTCAAGACCGATAAAGTTAACGCCTGCCAAGTCTTGGCGAACCTACTTGGGAGGGAAACTCATTGATGAACTCCATGGCGCCGAAAATCCGCTAGATAGCCATTTCCCCGAGGAATGGATGATTTCTGTCGTTTCGAGCAGGACGATTGGCCGTGAAGATGACGGTTTGAGCAAGCTGGATATCCCCAATGCGGATATTACATTGAAAGAGATCATCCAAGAGAATCCGAGCGAATTCCTTGGGAAAAAACATGTCGAACGATTTGGAGACCAGACGGGGGTTCTCGTCAAACTGATTGACTCGGCTGAACGGTTGATTGTACAGGTTCATCCTGATAAGGAAAAAGCACAGCAATTCTTTGGCTCGAAATACGGAAAAACAGAATGCTGGCATTTTGTTGGCGGGAGGAACATGAATGGCGAACCCCCGCATGTGTATGTCGGCTTTAAATCCGGTGTAACCAAACAGCAGTGGGAAGCGTTGTTTTATGAACAGGATATCGAAGGTATGCTCGCCTGCCTGCATAAATACTATATTTCCCCCGGAGATACGTTCTTAATTGAGGCGGGTGTACCCCACGCCATTGGACCGGGCTGCCTTTTGGTTGAGATTCAGGAGCCGACGGACTACACCATTCGAATGGAACGGACATCGCCTTCAGGGTTACATATTGAAGATTACTTAATCCATCAAGGGATTGGATTCGAGAAAATGTTTGATGTTTTTAAATATGAATCCTTTTCTTGGGAAGAAACGCTAAAAAAATGGCAGACACCCCCCCGTTTGTTAACAGATTGGGGCGGAAATCGAGAATCGGAACTAATCGGCTACATGAGGACTCCTTATTTTCGGATGACGCAAGTGGAGGTTCAGCAACAAATGGAACTTTACGGGAACGGGGTGTTTTCGGGGCTTTATCTTCTGTCCGGCAGTGCGATTATCAGTACTGGCGATAGCCGCCAGGAAGTTAAGCGAGGCGATCAGTTGTTTATACCTGCCCAGGTAGGAAGCTGTATCATTACCAACAATGGTACAGAACCTGTTAAAGCACTCAGATTTTTCGGACCAGAAGTTTAGATAATTTATGAAAATTCGACAAGAACGACAAAAATTCTCCAATTATATCTTAAAATTTTTATAAAACATATTAAAATCTTTAATTTATTGAAGAAACCGTTTTCATTTAGAATGAAATCAAGAAAGGAGGATACAAGATGGATATTTCAAGTGGAGTTACAGAAACAACGATTAAAAGCAAAAAGACGGTGAAAAAACAGAAAATAACAAAGGGAAATATGACTCCTTATCTTTTTATATTACCCTCTTTTATCTTAATAGTAGGATTTCTCTTTTACCCGATAGGAACCGTTTTTTATTACAGCCTCCAACATTATGATGTGGCAGCGCCGTTTTATAATGGTTTTGCCGGTTTGGATAACTTTGTTACGATCTTTACACAAGATAAAATGTTTCTGCCGAGTTTGCTAAACAGCTTGAAATGGGTTGTAACAGAAGTAGGACTTCAATTGATCTTTGGTATGATTTTAGCTTTATTGTTAAATCAAACATTTAAGCTTAGAGGAATGGCTCGCGCGGTTGCCTTTATCCCATGGGCAATCTCCGGCGTACTTGCCTCCTCGATGTGGTCATTAATTTTTAACGAACATATGGGTGTGCTTAACGACTTGTTAATGAAATTGGGTTTGATTAATGAACCCCAGGCTTTCTTGGCAAGTACTACAACAGCGTTTACATCAGTCATTCTCGCTGAATTATGGAGAGGGATTCCATTTTTTGCGATTACCCTGTTAGCTTCTTTACAAAGTATTCCGGTTGATTTATATGAAGCGGCCAAGGTTGATGGTGCAAGCAGATGGAAGACATTTATTTATGTCATCCTGCCACAATTAAAAAACACGATTGTATTAACAACATTATTAAGGGTAGTTTGGGAATTTAACAACGTCGATCTATTGTTTAACCTAACGGGCGGAGGTCCGGCTCATTCCACAACCACACTGACCATGTACATCGCCGACTTGGCTGTCCATGGAAGCAACTTCGGATATGGTTCAGCATTAACAGTCATTACCTTTGCGATTCTGTTACTATTCGCGATCGTTTATCTGAAGCTATCCCGTTATGAAAAGGAGTGACGTTTGGGATGATATTCAATAATAAAAAAGCTGATAAATTGATAACTTTATATCTTCCATTATCGATGATGCTATGTTTCACCATCTTTCCGTTATACTGGACGATTAATACAGCGTTTAAGCCGGAGGGAGATATTATCAAGCGCCCTTTGCAGTATCTTCCTGCTAACCCGACAATTGATAACTTTGTCAATGCTTGGACCAATATCGGATTTGCCACCTTCTTTAAAAATAGCTTAATCGTAGGGGTTGCCACTGTAATCGTTGTTCTAATCTGCTCGACACTGTCGGGCTATGCATTGGCTAGATACCAGTTTAAAGGAAAACGTGGATTCATGCTTATGCTTTTGTGTACCCAGTTTATACCAAGGGCTATGATGATTATCCCGCTGTTCATCATTTTTAAAAATCTTGGATTGATCAGTAATCCGTTATCGTTGATTATTACGTATTCAGCAGTTGAAATTCCATTTACCACGATTTTGATGAGCGGGTTTATTTCAGGCGTTCCAAAAGAGTTGGAAGAAGCAGCGATGATGGATGGCTGTACGAAACTGCAATCATTAAGGTATGTAGTCTTTCCTTTGTTGCTGCCGGGTATTGTAGCAACAGGAGTATTTACCTTCATTTATACATGGAATGAATTCTTAATCGCATTGATGCTGACCAACCAGCAAAACAAGTTTACGCTCCCTGTTGGATTAGCCTCCATGATGGGTGAGTTTAACGTAAACTACGGGGCCTTGGCGGCGGGAAGTGTAATCGCTTTAATTCCAGCAATTCTGTTATTTGCCTATGCACAGAAGCACCTTGTAAATGGTATGGGTGGAGCTGTGAAAGGTTGATATAAAAATATCAAGGAGGAAAGTTTCGTATGTTAAAGAGAAAATTGGCAACTTCTGCTCTGGCTTTAACCGTGGCATCAAGCATGTTCCTGACTGCCTGTGGCGGTGGCGGCGATGAGAAAAAAGTGGAAAATAACAAAAAAACAGCAGCAAAACCCGAAGAACCAGTTACGATTACATTCTGGGATGAAAACGCTGGTCCTGCCCGTACCCCTGTTTGGGAGGAAGTCATTAAGCGATTTGAAGCTAAGTATCCTAACATTACTGTAGAGTATGTTGGTATTCCGAACAGTTCCGCAAAATCGAAATATGATGCAGCCATTGCGGCCGAGGATACGCCTGATATTGGCTCTGTTCAAACAACCTGGCTTCCGGAATTCTCAATTCGCGGTGCACTAAAGCCTCTTGATTCGTATTATGACAAGTCCGATATCAGCAAGAAACTTAACAAAGCAGCAGTTGATGTTAACAAGGAAATTACCAGAGACAAAAAGCTTTATGGCATTCCTTACGCACAAAATTTGGATGCCTTATGGATTCGCACAGACTGGTTTGAGCAAGCAGGCGTTAAAGAGCCAAAAACTTGGGACGAGTTCTTTACTGTAATCGAAAAAATGAAAGATCCGGCACAAAACCGTTATGGCTTTACCATCCGCGGCGGTGCAGGAGCATCATTCACGATCCAAAGAGCAATGTTTGCATACAGCGGCTTGGATTACTTTGATAAAAACGGCAAGTCGAACATCAATGATCCAAAACATGTAGAGTTTGTCGAAAAATATTACTCCTTCTATGACAAATCTACTCCTAAGAGCGATATTACAAATGGCTATAAAGAAATGATTGCCGCTTTTGATACTGGTGTAGTTGGAATGGTACACCACAATCCAGGTTCTTTTGGTGAGCACAGCAAAGCATTGCCAGCAGGTTCATTCAAGATGATCCCGCTTCCAACAACGAAAGATGGCCAATATGTTGCCGAAGGTGGAAACGCAGTTAACCTAGCCATGTTTAAAGCTAGTAAAAACCCTGATGCAGCTTGGAAATTTATCGAATTTGTCAACTCTGAAGATGCGCAAAGCTACTGGAACCAACAAACTGGTCAAATTCCGACCAACAAAGATGTATTAGATGATCAATGGGTACAAGATGCGCAGCATATTAAGGTTGCCTTTGAAGTGTACAATAATTCCAAAACAAAGATTTATATGCCGCCATTCTATTTACCAGACTACCGTACCATCCTTGACACAATTGTAGACCCAGGCGTTCAATCGGTAATGAGTGGAAAGATGACTGCTAAGGAATTCCTTGATCAATGGGCAAAAGCAATCGAGGACTCTAAAGCAAAATATGATGCCACTTTCAAAAAATAAAAAAGCTGTCTTACTGGGTGTTGATACTTTAACACCCAGTTTCTCTATTAGAGTGGATGAATAAAGGAGATAGGAGAATCAAAGATGCAAACAAAACAGATGACAACAGAAACTCCATTACGGATGGCGGAAAAAGCTTGCCAAGCGCTTATGAGAACGTTCCGTCCAGAAGAGCTTCCGCCTGTGGGCGAATTCCATTACCATCAAGGAGTTTTTCTTTTTGGCATGTATCGGGTATATCAGGCCACAGGCAAGGAAGAATATTTCAATTATATTAAAGCCTATTACGACCACTTAATTGATGAATATGGAAATGTACGCTTTGAGCGTGACCAACTCGATTCTACGATGACAGGGATTCTTTTGTTCCCGCTTTATGAAAAAACAAAAGACCCGAGATATATGATTGCGGCAAAACGCCTAAGAAGTGCTTTAGATACCATCAATAGAACTTCCGAGAATGGTTTCTGGCACAAGGAAAAATACCCATACCAAATGTGGCTTGACGGCTTGTTTATGGGCGGGCCGTTCATGCTTCTTTACAGCCAGCAATTTCATGAAGAGGAATTGATTCAGATGGTTCTTCTACAGGAAAAGCTGATGAGAAAACATATGACAGACGAAAAAACCGGCCTGCTTTACCATGCGTGGGACGAAAAAAGGGTACAGCCATGGGCAAGTCCTGAAACAGGGTGCTCACCTGAATTTTGGGGCCGTTCTGTAGGCTGGTATGGCACTGCACTTATCGATTTACTAGAAATCCTAGGAGAGCGGAAACGCGGCCAAGAGGAATTAATTCAAGCGCTGCAAAACTTTATTCCGGCTATCGTAAAGTTCCAGGACGATCAGACGGGTTTATGGTATCAAATTGTTGATAAAGGAGAGCTTGCTGATAATTGGCTTGAATCTTCCTGCTCGGCATTGTTTATTTATTTTATTTCCAAAGCGATTCAACATGGCTATGTCGATGAAACCTACCGTGCAGTAGTGGAAAAGGCTTATAAGGGGCTGTTGGAGCACATGGTTGAGGAATACGAAGAAACTGCGGACCTTAAGGGCATCTGCATCGGCACTTCTGCCGGGGTATATGATTATTATGTTTCTCGACCTACATCCAAAAATGATTTGCATGGAATGGGCGCGTTTCTTTTAGGAAGCATGGCGTATTATGACCTGATTAATAAAGTGTAAACCACTGCTTTAATCGTCTGCAGTCATGTGACTAGAGCATAAAAACCTTTTTCTATGCTGCGAATGTCGGCATAGGAAAAGGTTTATACTTATGTGAAAGTCGGAGATATATTATTCTGGCATAATATTTTCCTCGGTACGAGAAAAGTCACTTCATCTTCCTAGAATTTTAGATAAAATATACCTGTTTACCAAGCAATAAATATTGTTTATTGTTTAGGTGTGGAAACGTTTTCTTTATCTGCTAATAGGGAGTCTGGTAATGATGGCTGTTAAGCTAAAAAACCTGTTTCGTCGGTATTTCTTTTATTCTTTTAAATCAACAATTAACTCGCTTTTCCTTCCAATCATTATTATTTTTATATTCATTTCTGGATGGATTTCATCGGCTTTGGCGACATCGCAGATTGAAGAAAATGCATATAAAAATGTCAATGATACCATTTTTCAAACAAAGAATTATTTGGATTACATGTTATTGGATGTGTTTCAGCAGTTCGTTTCGCTGGCAAACGACCCAAAGGTGAAATATATGCTGGCTCTTGATGATTCCGAAATAAAACCGGAAACACGAATTGAGGTTGACCGAAATGTACAAATGATCTATACGCGATATAACACTATTCTGGATTCAGTCATCATTGACTATGAACAAAAAGGTCATTCTTTTTATCGGACCCCCTATATTTCCTATCCTACTATCAACTATGATGATTATTTCAACAGGTATGAGGGAAATACAGAGGGATATTACTGGGAAAATCTCCACAATGATGAAAGTCTAAATCAAAATGATAAGGTAATCTCTGTCTTTAGGTTAATGAAAAGTGAAAAGTCGAGAGGGATCGTGTTATTTAACCTACGAACTGATTTTTTTGAAGAAGTTGTAAATAAATCATTAATCGGGAAAAATGGGTACCTGACTTTAGTCAGTCCAGATGGAAGCTACGAATCGAAGACGGTTAAGAAGGAGTACAGACTTGACCAAGAAACATTGCATTCCCTGCAGCAGTTAGACAGGGAAAAAGGCGAATTCACCTACAAAAGTCTTTCGGGTGAAAATATGATTGTCATTTACGACACGATAAAGACGAATAAATGGAAATTGGCGGCGGTTGTTCCTGAAAGTGAAATTCTAACCAAAGTTAATTATATCAAGCATTTTAACATATTATTGATCTTGCTTCTGGCTGTTTGTACTGTCGTGCTAACCAATATCATGAGTAAGTTTATTACGAATCCCTTTAAAAAGATGGCCTACCAAATGGCGGGATTTAATCAGAAGGATCTTGACATGAATTATGAATTATCCGGTCCTGAAGAAATGAAAATCCTCCATAACGGTTTTAAGGAATTAATTGCCCGGATTAACACGCTGATGGAACAGGTTCAAATGGAACAAGAGGCAAAACGGCAATTGGAATTTGCCATTATGCATGCCCAAATCAATCCCCATTTTTTATACAATACGCTTTATTCCATTAAAGGGCTGTGTGATATGGGGCTGAATAAAGATGCCAGCCAAATGATCAGTGCACTGTCGAGCTTCTTCAGAATCAGTATCAGCAAGGGACAGGAAATCATCTCGATCAGGGAAGAACTGGAACATATTGAGCATTACCTGTACATCCAGGAAATGCGCTATGGCGATGACTTTGTTTATGAAATAGATGTCGAAGAAGACATTCTTTCCAATAATATTATTAAACTCTCTTTACAGCCGCTGATTGAAAATGCCATTTACCATGGTGTCAAGCAAAAGCGAGGCAAGGGTAAAATCACCATCAGGGGCGATCAAGCGGACGATCTTATTTATTTGGAAGTGGCTGATGATGGCAATGGAATTGAAAAAGAGAAGCTGCAGGAAATCATGAGAGAAATGGACTCAGCTTACCGAGATAAAAAGGCTTCTATCGGGATTGGTATTAAAAGTGTCAATGAACGAATCAAGATCCACTTTGGACAAGAGTATGGCTTGACTATATCAAGTGAACCCGGCTTTGGAACAACTGTCGGTATTAAGATTCCCAAAACAAAAGGGGAGAGTGTGAAAGATGCATAAAATAATCATTGTAGAGGATGATCGCATTATACGCCGTGGGCTTTGCCAGGCAATACCGTGGGAAGAGAATGGATTTATCGTGGCAGGAGAAGCTGCGGATGGGGCGGTTGCTCTTGATTTAATTAAAAAGGAACAGCCGCATGTAGTGGTTTCAGATATCAATATGCCGTTTATGAGCGGTCTGGAAATGGCCAAATATGTAAAAGAGGGAAGTCCGGACACAAAAATCATTTTCCTGACTGGGTATGAAGATTTTAAATACGCCCAGGAAGCCATTAAATTAAAAGCATTTGACTATCTATTAAAGCCGGTAAACGGAGAGCAACTGCTTGAAAAGGTAAAAGAAGCGGCTGAGGAATGGCAGAAATCAGTAAGGAAAGAAAAGCAAATCAGCGAATCTATTCCCCTGCTTCAGCAAGCCTTTTTTCAAAAGCTAAATAGAGATAGAGAGCAGCAGATTGATATCGAGACAGAGCTTGCCGATTTGGGCGTTCAACTGACAGGACCATACTATTCAGCGATACTCGTTCAGTACGTCAAAGAGGAGGATGGTTTAGATTGTAAAGAACAGGTCATGCCAATCATCGAATCGTTAATAGGCGGCATGGATTCAGCTGCAATGGAAGCTAGTCCTGACCGGCTGGCCATCCTTTTATCACTAGACCGCAATGATGACCCAGCCAAGGGACGGCTTGCCCAGGAGTTATTGGAGTTTGTACATCAAAAGGTCGGGCAATCTGTCACTATTTCCTATGGGAGAACCTATGCTAATTTGTTTGAAATTCGAAATGCATTCCTTGAATCCTGTCTTGCCATGGATTTGCGGCATATCATGGGAACTGGACGAGTGATTTCCTTCGAGGATACAGTTTCAGAAACCGAACAGCATGGAAATAACCTAGCCGATTTGGAAATAAAAATCGAAAACCAAATCAAATTGGGTATGCCGGAGAAGGTGAAAAATGCCCTTGAACAATTGCATGCTGCCATTCTTGAAAGCAGAACCGTTTCCTTGCCTGATTTGCAGGTCCTTGCTTTAAAACTTGGGGCCATGCTCTTTTTTGAATCGGAAAAGTGGAACGAAGAACAAACAGGGAGCTTTAACTCTTCCGAGATGTATCACGACATCATGAAAATGCAAACGCTTACGGAAATGATAGAAATTCTCAATAGAATCATTCAACAATGGTCACAGACGATGAAAAAGCGAAAAGAAAAAAATCATTTCAGTCATGTTGACCAAGCGATTAAATATATGAAAGAACATTATTATGATCAAGGCCTAACCTTGCAAAAATTGGCTGATGTCATTCATGTTAGTACACCTTACCTCAGCAACCTGTTTAAGCTGGAGAAAGGGTTTAATTTTGGTGACTATTTACTGGAACTGCGGATGAAGAAAGCAATGGATTTATTGCGGGAAGGCAAATTGAAAACGAGTGAAGTCAGTGAGCAGGTCGGCTATAGCAACCCGCAGTATTTCAGCATCTGCTTTAAAAAATATACGGGTTACACCCCTGCAGAATACCGGAAAGGATAATTTTTTTAAGATTAATAGTTAAATTTTTAAGGGCTTTTTAGGATTGGTGGATATTCGTATATTCCATTATATATAATTGAATTGTAAATACAATAATAAATTATTTCAATATAAGAAATTCATTCTGGTTGGTGATCCAATTGAAGAAATTGATAACCCTTTCAAAACTCCTTGATTGTGGCGTGGTTGCCGTTGTTAGAGCGGACACCAAGGAAGAAGCAATAAAAATCTCGGACGCCTGCGTAAAAGGCGGCATCACTGGGATTGAAGTGACGTTTACTGTGAAAGATGCCGATCTAGTCATCAAAGAACTATCCTCCTATTACGGTAATAACGATGTCGTCATCGGTGCAGGAACGGTTCTTGATGCAGCGACTGCAAGATTTGCGATATTGGCCGGTGCCCAATATATTGTCAGTCCGAGCTTTGATGAGGAAACTGCCAAACTATGCAATCTATATCAAATTCCTTATATGCCCGGCTGCATGACCATTACCGAAATGAAACAGGCATTAACTGCAGGAGTAGACATCATAAAACTTTTCCCTGGAAGTGCTTTCGGTCCTGATTTTGTAAAGGCGGTTAAGGCGCCGCTGCCACAGGTTAATATTATGCCTACTGGCGGTGTCAACCTTGAGAATGTGGAGAAATGGATTAAAAATGGCTGCGTTGCTGTCGGGGTTGGCGGAAATCTGGTGGAGCCGGCGAAAACAGGCGATTACAACAAGATTACTGAGATAGCACAACAATATATAAATAAAGTCCAAGCAGCCAGAGGGAAATAAGATGATGAAAAAAGTAGTAACTTTCGGAGAAGTCCTGCTTAGGCTATCAACCAATATTGGCGAGCGGCTAAGCCGGGCAGGTCAAATCAATATGCACTATGGTGGCGCAGAAGCAAATGTCGCCATGTCATTGGCGCTGTTTGGCCATGAAGTTCATTTTGTCAGCAAAGTTCCTAATAACGTGCTAGGGATGGCGGCAGAAAATCATTTGAAATCCTATGGGGTTCATACCGATTATTTAGTAAGAGGCGGTGACCGCCTTGGTACCTACTATGTAGAAACAGGAGTGGGTCCAAGAAGTGCTCAAGTCACCTATGACCGTAAATACTCTAGTGTTTCACTGCTTGAGTCGGCAGAACTCGACTGGGACCAAATTTTTAAAGATGCCGCACTCTTTCATGTAACCGGTATCACGGCAGCCCTATCGCCAAATATGCGTGAAGTCGTCTTGTACTCCCTGCAAAAAGCGAAAGAACATGGAGTGGCCATAAGCTTTGACTTTAACTATCGGGCCAAGCTGTGGAGCCAGCAGGAAGCGGCGGCGGCAATCCATTTATTCCTGCCATATGTCGATATCTGTTCCTGTGGTGAGCTGGATGCGATTTATCTATTGGGAATCGAGAGGGCGCCTGAAGCTTTGAGCCCTGACGAAAAACTGGCCTATTATTACCAAAAATTAACCGATCTTTATCCAAATATCCAATATATCAGTTCTACTTTCCGTGGTGTTGTTTCTGCCTCGACAAATACACTGCAGGGGAATTTCTATAAAGACGGTATCCTGTATCAATCGAAGGTTTATCAGGTTGACAATATTGTTGACCGTGTCGGTGGCGGGGATGCCTTTGCTGCAGGTCTCCTGCATGGAATCTTGACAGGCATGGCCCCCGATGAGCTGATCAGCTTTGCAACCGCTGCCTCGGTGTTAAAGCATACGGTCTATGGCGACTGCAATATTTTCACAGCAAATGAAATTCTTTCGTTTGCCAATAATACGCCTGGAAAAATTATTAGATAACTAGATTAGTAAACAATTAGTCAAGGAGGATGTCCATTATGGAAACACGTTATGCAAACCATCCCGATGAAATGAAACGTTATACAACAGATGAATTAAGGAAGCATTTCCTTGTAGAAACACTTTTCGAACCTGGAAAGGTGCATTTAACCTATACACATGTCGACAGGATGATCTTTGGCGGCGTTACACCTGCCGAGGAAGAATTAACAATCAAGCTGGATAAGCAATTGGGAGTTTCTTATTTTCTTGAGCGTCGTGAGTTAGGAATTATTAATATTGGCGGCGATGGTTCCGTTATTCTTGATGGTGTCGAATATGACATGCAGCGCCGTGACGGGCTATATGTCGGCAGAGGCACAAAAGAGGTGCTGTTCCGTTCCAACGATGCTGCCAACCCAGCCAAGTTCTATATCAATTCCACTCCGGCCCATCACACCTATCCAACGGTGAAAATTGACATCAATAATATCAAACCGCTGGAGGCCGGGGAGCCAGGAACATTAAATGTCAGGAAAATTTACCAATATGTTCATCCAAATGTGTGCGAAAGCTGCCAACTGCAAATGGGCTTAACCATGCTTGCGCCAGGAAGTGTCTGGAACACAATGCCTTGCCATACACATGAGCGCCGCATGGAAGTGTACTTGTATTTTGATATGGAACCAGAAACGCGCGTGTTCCACTTCATGGGACAGCCGAATGAAACAAGACATCTGGTCATGAAAAACGAGCAGGCTGCCATTTCCCCTAGCTGGTCGATTCATACAGGAACTGCTACTAGCAACTATACCTTCATTTGGGGCATGTGCGGCGAAAACATTACGTACGATGACATGGACCATGTCAAAATGGAAGAATTGCGTTAATTCTAAATTGATAAATAGATATTTGGAGGCTAAAGCAGATGACAACACAGTTGGACAACTTTTCATTGGATTTCTTCGCATTAACCGACAAAGTGGCCATTGTCACAGGAGGCAATAAAGGAATCGGCCAAGGGTTAGCTGTGGCGCTCGCCAAAGCAGGTGCCGACCTATTTATCGTCACTCATGGCCGTGACTGGGATGAAACCCGCGGGCTGATTGAAAAGGAAGGCCGCCGTGCCGAGTTTTTCCAAGCTGATTTATCCAAGCGTGAGGTGATTGGCGACTTGGTGGCTGCCTGCAAACAGGCTTATGGCCGGATTGATATTCTTGTTAACAATGCCGGGACCATCCGTCGCGCACCGCTGCTTGAATATAAGCAGGAAGATTGGGATGCGGTGATGGATTTAAATCTAAATTCCGTCTATTTCCTTAGTCAGGAAGTGGCTAAGGTCATGGTGGAGCAAAAGAGCGGAAAAATCATCAACATTGCCTCAATGCTGTCTTTCCAGGGCGGGAAATTCGTTCCGCCATACACGGCGAGCAAGCATGCGGTAGCGGGATTGACCAGAGCGTTTGCCAATGAACTGGCTCAGTACGGTGTTCAGATTAATGCGATTGCTCCGGGATATGTGGAAACGGCCAACACCGCGCCGATACGAGAAGATCAAGAACGGAAGCGGGAAATTACGGCACGCATCCCGGCAGGCCGTTGGGCAACCCCGACAGATTTAATGGGAGTAGCTGTGTTTCTGGCAAGCAGGGCATCCGACTATATGAATGGACACATCCTTGCCGTTGACGGAGGCTGGCTGGCCAGATAAGCAGTGGAAAGGATAAGCCGTACTGCATCCGGATTTGGTACGGCTTATTTTTAACAAACATATATTTGATGGAGGAATCGTATGAAAGCGAATATTGGAATTAGGGCCCATGATATTCCTCATCTGCCATTGGAAAAATTAACGAAGGAAATCGCAGGCTTTGGTCTCACGAGCGTGCAGCTGGCATTGGCTAAGTCATTTCCCGACCTTCATACCGGAGCGGGAAGCTTAACTCCAGGGCTTGCCCGCCATATCGGGGACGCCTTCCGCAAAGAGAACCTGCACATTGCCGTATTGGGCTGCTATATTAATATGATTCATCCCGATCTTTCGGAAAGACGGAAAGTGCTGGATCGGTTTAAAGAACATATTCGTTATGCCCGTGATTTTGGCTGCAGCATTGTCGGGACGGAAACCGGAAATGTCTATCCAGAGATTGATTATACTGAGGAGAATTTTACAGAGCAGGCGTATCAGGAAGTGGTCGAGAGTGTCCGTGAACTTGTCAACGAGGCGGAGAAATTTGGGGTAATGGTCGGAATTGAAGGCGGAATTAACCATCCGATTCATACACCCCAGCGGATGAGGCGGCTGCTCGATGATATTCCGTCCAATAACCTTCAAGTGATTTTTGACCCAGCGAATTTTTTATCGCCTGAAAATTATCTGCATCAAGAACAGGTTTTCGAAGAGGCGTTTGAGCTGTTCGGAAATCGAATCGCCATCGTTCATGCCAAAGATTTTATCATTGACGATCATTGGATCAAAATGGTCCCTGTCGGCACCGGGTTGTTAAACTATCACGCCGTCTTTAAATATATCAAGCAGCAAAAGCCGTACATTACTATTTTATTAGAAAGTACGAGGGAACCACATATTAATGACAGTATTGCGTACCTGCAGAAAAGGTTTGAAGAGGCACGTTAACATATTTTTTTAATCTAAATTGTTAACGTGAACATTTTATGAAATATATCCCTAAAATATCGAAAGCTGGTGCTTTAATAATGAAGAAATTCATGGATGAGAATTTCCTTTTGAACAATGAAACGGCCATCCGTCTTTACCACGATTACGCAAAGGATATGCCGATTATCGACTATCATTGCCACTTAAGTCCAAAAGAGATCTATGAAAACAAAACCTTCAAAAATATCACCGAAATCTGGTTATATGGCGACCATTATAAATGGCGGGCGATGCGGGCTAATGGCATTGATGAAGAATATATAACTGGCAATGCCGATGACTATGATAAGTTCCTGGCGTGGGCAAGAACGGTGCCAATGACAATCGGAAACCCCTTATATAACTGGACACATTTGGAATTGCAGCGTTTCTTCGGAATGGATGAAATTCTGAACGAGGAAAGCGCACCGCAAATCTGGGAAAAAGTCAATGCACTCTTGAACAGTGAAGGCTTTGGGGCAAGAGATTTGATTAAGAAATCCAACGTGGAAGTCGTTTGCACAACCGATGATCCAGTCGACAGTCTGGAATACCACTTGAAATTAAAGCAGGATGGAGACTTTGATGTTCAAGTATTGCCGAGTTTCCGTCCGGATAAGGGCCTGGAAATCAATCGTGACGGCTACCTCGAATGGGTACAGAAGCTGCAAGAGGTATCAGGCATGGAAATCGCGACTTATGAGCAGTTTTTGCAAGCGCTTGAAGCACGGGTCCGTTTCTTCCATTCGGTGGGCGGCAGAGTGTCTGACCATGCCATCGATACGATGATGTTTGCCGAAACAACGAAAGAAGACGCTGCGGCTATTTTTGCTGAAGCCCTAAAGGGGAATAAGGTATCCCTTGAAGACGAGAAAAAGTACAAAACCTATACACTGAAATTCCTTGGCGGCTTATATTCCGAATTGGGATGGGCGATGCAGCTGCATATAAATGCACTGCGCAATAACAACACCAGAAGGTTTAAACAGCTTGGTCCGGACACAGGCTATGACTCGATTAATGATGATCAAATTGCCAAACCGCTTGTCAGGTTACTGGATGGTATTGAAGAGGAAAGCGGCCTGCCAAGAACCATTATTTATTCATTAAACCCGAGTGACAATACTGTGATCGCAGCGGTGATCGGTTCGTTCCAGGGCAACGGCATTCCGGGGAAAATCCAGTTCGGTACGGCATGGTGGTTTAACGATAATAAATCCGGCATGCTCGAGCAAATGCAAGCCCTCTCCAACCTTGGATTGTTCACCCGCTTTATCGGAATGCTGACAGATTCGCGGAGTTTCCTGTCTTATACAAGACATGAATACTTCAGAAGACTCGTTTGCTCGTTAATTGGCGAATGGGTGGAAAACGGAGAAGTGCCGAATGATCTTGACTTCTTGGGTAAAGTGGTTCAGGGCATTTCCTATCACAATGCAAAAAAGTACTTTCAGTTTCAAGAAAAGGGACTGGCTGTCCATTAACGAGCAGAGAGCGGCTGAGGGGCTATGAAGTTTGATTTTTCCTATTATGGTAAAATAATTGGAAAGTTACTAGATAAAGGGTGAAAACATGGTTACGATTAAAGACATTGCCAAAATCGCAAATGTTTCCCATACAACCGTGTCACGGGCATTGAATGACAGCCCGCTGATTAAACCGGGGACAAAAAAGAAAATCATTGAGATAGCCTCTCAGCTTAACTATACACCGAACTATAATGCCAAAAGCCTGGTGACCCAACGGTCTTATACAATTGGGCTGTTTCTGACAAGTATTACCCACGGTACATCATCAAGCTTTTTTGTTGAAACCGTCAAAGGGGTTAATCAAATTATTAACCAGGACTATAACTTGTTTGTCAGAGGAATTGATGACATTCGGTATTATTCAACGATTCACAACAAACGGTTCGATGGCATTATTTTAATGAGTCAAAGTGAAGAGGATAATGACTTTATTGCCTACCTGAAAGAAAAACAGATTCCTTGTGTCGTATTAAACCGCGATATAGGCGACCCGTCGATCATCAATATTCTCTCCAATGACCGGGAAGGATCGACGCAGGCCGTCAAGCATTTGCTGCAAAATGGTCATCGCACGATTGGGCTAGTGGAAGGGATTAGTGGATTTAAATCGTCGATGGAGCGGAGAGAAGGATATTTAAAAGCACTGATTGATTATAATATACCGATTAAGACTGAATACATCATTCAAGGTAATTATGATATGGAAAGCGGTTATCGAGCGATAGAACGACTGCTTTCACTTGATCAGCCGCCGACAGCCGTTTTTTGCTCCAATGACGACATGGCCATTGGCGCGATCAATGCGGCGTTCGCACGCGGCGTCAATGTACCGAACGATATTTCAATTGTCGGCTTTGACGACATTGAATTTGCCCGTTACACGAATCCATCACTTACTACTGTCAAAAGACCAATCGAAAAAATCAGTACCTTGGGCGCCAACAAAATTTTGCAGATGATGAGCTCAGACAACCCTAGTGAAATGAACGGCGAAAAAATCTTTGTGGAAACGGAACTGGTGATCCGAAAGTCGGTTAAACCATTATTGTAAAAAAACTGCTGGTCAATTGACTGGCACACATCATTTTGTTAACGTGTGCATTTATTTTGGAGGGATTAGATATGAAAAAATTAACGAGAAATTTAGTCAAAGATGCCCCGCGCTTTCCGGAAAAAGTGTTGCAATTTGGGGAAGGAAATTTCCTGCGGGCATTTGTGGATTGGCAAATTGATGTATTAAACAAGGAAGCGGATTTTAATGGCAGTGTTGTTGTTGTCCAGCCGCTCGGCCAAGGCATGGTTGAAAAGCTAAATGAGCAGGATGGACTTTACACGCTCTTCCTGCAAGGAATGAAAGACGGAAAAGCCGTCCGCAAGCATTCCGCTATTACCAGCATTAGCCGGGGCTTAAATCTTTTTACTCAGTACGACCAGTATTTGGAGCTGGCCGCCAATCCAGAACTAAGGTTTATTTTTTCCAATACAACAGAAGCCGGTATTGCCTTCGATGAAAACGACCGTCTGGAGGACCGTCCGCAAAGCAGCTACCCTGGAAAATTGGCAGCATTCCTCTATCAACGGTATCAAGTTTTTAACGGGGATAGAGAAAAAGGCTTTATTATCGTTCCGTGTGAGCTGATCGACCGCAATGGTGAAAAGCTAAAGCAAATTGTCCTTCAATACGCCGAATTGTGGAATCTTGGTGAAGAGTTTGTTCAATGGCTTGAAGAAGCAAACACGTTCTGCTGCAGCCTGGTTGACCGGATTGTCCCTGGCTTCCCGCGGGATAACATGGATGAAATCACTGCTGAACTTGGCTATAAAGATGATCTTGTCGTTGTCGGCGAGCAGTTTCATTTATGGGTAATCGAAGGTCCACAATGGATTCGCGAAGAGTTTCCGGCCCATAAAGCAGGGCTAAACACCTTATTTGTAGATGATATGACTCCTTACAGGACAAGAAAGGTTCGGATCCTAAACGGTGCCCATACCGCGATGACGCCTGTATCTTACTTATATGGTTTGGATACTGTGGCCCAAGCTGTTGACCATGAAGTGGTGGGAGAGTTTATCAAGGGATTGGTTTACGAGGAAATTATTCCAACGCTGGACCTGCCGCTGGATGAATTAAACTCCTTTGCCGATGCAGTAGTAGAAAGATTTAGAAATCCGTTTATTCAACACTTTTTAATGAGCATTTCCTTAAACTCGATGTCCAAATTTAAAACAAGAGACTTGCCATCCCTGCTTGAGTACATCAACCGCAAACAAGAATTACCAAGAAAGCTTGTGTTCTCGCTGGCAGCATTAATTGCCTTCTATAAAGGCAAGCGCGGCGATGAGGATATTAAACTTGCCGATGACCAGGATATTCTTGAATTATTTGCTGAGCAATGGGGCAAGTACGATGGAACGTTTGACAGTGTTGAATCCATTGTCAAGAACGTATTGGGATACGAGAAAAATTGGGAGACCGATTTAAACGAAATATCGGGATTAACGGCAGCTGTTACGAACGATCTTTTTGAAATTTTGACAAAGGGTATGAACCAAGCGGTGAAAGCTGTTTTAGGACAAAAAACTGCGAATTAGGGGAGAGAAGGACCATGTTGGACTTTACACAAATTAATGATACTGACAATGTCGTTGTTTCACTCAAGGATTTACCGGCTGGCCATGTCATTACGGTAAAAGAGAAATCGATTGAACTAAAGCAGGATGTAGCCAAAGGCCACAAGATAGCGCTTAGGCCAATTGCTGTCAATGAATACGTCATCAAATATGGCTATCCAATCGGCCATGCCATTGCAGAAATATCCGCAGGGGAACACGTTCATACCCACAATACAAAAACAAACTTGGATGGAATCAAAGAGTACCAATTTAACCAAAAGCTCAATTCCAACCCATATAAACTGGAAAACTTAACCTTCGAGGGCTATCGCCGGAAAAACGGTGAGGTCGGCATCCGCAATGAGCTTTGGATTGTGCCGACAGTGGGCTGTGTCAATGGCATGGCAGAGCGCATGCTCAAGCTGTTTGAAAAGGAAGTTGGCGATATCACTCCGTTTGAAAGCGTTCTTGTGCTGAAGCATAATCTTGGCTGCTCCCAATTAGGGGATGACCATGAGAATACACGCAAAATTTTGCGTGACGCTGTCCTTCATCCAAATGCCGGCGGTGTCCTGGTAATGGGGCTTGGCTGCGAGAATAACAATCTTTATGAGTTCAAGGAAAGCTTGGGTGAATATGACGAAGAGCGCGTAAAGTTCCTTGTTTCTCAAGAAGTGACCAATGAAATTGAAGCAGGCGTCGAGCTTTTAAAAGAAATCTATGAAGCGGCAAAACATGATAAGCGTGAAACAGTGCCATTATCACAATTAAAAGTTGGTTTAAAATGTGGCGGTTCTGACGGCTTCTCAGGAATTACTGCCAACCCGCTTCTGGGCAGATTCTCTGATTTCCTTGTCGCTCAAGGCGGAACAACTGTTTTAACGGAAGTGCCGGAAATGTTTGGTGCTGAAACCATTCTTATGGAACGAGCAGCCAATAATGAAGTCTTTGAAAAAACGGTTCATTTAATTAATGACTTCAAGGAATACTTCATTGAAAACAAACAGCCTGTTTATGAAAATCCATCGCCAGGGAACAAAGCCGGCGGGATTACTACATTAGAAGATAAATCGCTTGGCTGTACGCAAAAAGCAGGCACCTCCACGGTAACCGATGTTCTTAAATACGGTGACCGCCTGCAGGAAAAAGGGCTTAACCTGCTAAGTGCTCCTGGTAACGATTTGATCGCCGCTTCAGCTTTGGCAGCGGCAGGCTGTCAATTGGTGCTGTTTACAACAGGCCGCGGAACGCCATTCGGGTCTTTCGTGCCAACCATGAAGATTTCAACCAATACGCCGCTTTATGAGACAAAACCGCATTGGATTGACTTTAATGCAGGAGTATTGCTTGAGAAGGAGTCGGAGTTCGTTTTACGAGAGTTTATTGATTATATCATCCAAGTTGCAAGCGGTGAACTTGTCAATAACGAGAAAAATGACTTTAGGGAGATTGCGATTTTTAAAACCGGAGTCACCCTATAGGCTTATAGGCTGACGGGCAGCAATGCTGCTGCCCGTCATTGGATCGCGAATAGGAAGGAAATTCATAAACCGGGAGGAAAACCATGGAACTGACTGCAGCCTCCAGCCTCTATAATATTAGGGATTTTGGAGCCATGAATGACGGAAAAACCTTGAATACTTCAGCCATATCAAATGCGATTGATACCTGCTCAGCGCAAGGCGGCGGTACTGTTTATGTACCCTCAGGCACTTTTCTTACAGGGGCGATTATTTTAAAAAGTAATATCAATCTCTACTTGGACGCAGGTGCCACCCTAATGTTCAGTAACGAGGTGACGGAATATCCTGTTGTCGAATCACGCTGGGAAGGTGTGAAACGACAGGTTTATGCCTCCTGTGTCTATGCGGAAAATGCAGAAAATGTTTCGGTAACCGGGCGCGGTACATTGGACGGAAACGGTCAATTTTGGTGGGACTTGTATTGGCGGGAGAAAAATGACTATCCAAGACCAAAGCTGGTTAGCTTTGACGGTTGCAAACATGTTCTTATTTCTGGTGTGAAAATGGTCAATTCGCCTAGCTGGACGGTCAATCCGATTTGCTGTGAAGATGTCACAATTGATAGTATCAGCATAATGAATCCAGCCGATTCTCCAAATACGGATGGCATTGACCCGGAATCCTGCCAAAACATCCGAATTTCCAACTGCCATATCGATGTTGGCGATGATTGCATTGCCATCAAAGCAGGTACAGAGGATACTGCGGAACGGGTTCCGTGTGAGAATATAACGATTACGAATTGTACAATGATCCACGGCCATGGCGGTGTTGTGTTTGGCAGTGAGATGAGCGGGGATATCCGCAATGTTACAGTCAGCAATTGCGTATTTGAGGGAACCGACCGGGGCATCCGCTTTAAGTCAAGACGCGGCCGCGGCGGGATTATTGAGGATGTCCGGGTAACCAATATTGTGATGAAGGGCGTTATTTGCCCGTTTATTGCCAACCTCTATTATTATTGGGGACCACGTGGAAATGACAAATATGTTTGGGATAAAAATCCTTACCCGATTACAGAGGAAACACCTGCATTCCGCCGAATTCATTTTTCCAATATTACGGCTCGTGAAGTGAGTGCGGCTGCCGGATTTTTATACGGATTGGCTGAAAGGTATGTCGAGGATATTACGTTTGACCGGGTATCCGTTCATATGGCTGATGATGCCGAACCGGGACTGCCAGCGATGATGGCAGAGCTTGAACCGATGAAACAGCGAGGATTTTTCTGTAGTAATGTCAGGGATATCGTGTTTAATCAAGTAACGATTTCTAATCATGAAGGCCCTGCATTCATCGTCGAAAATGGAGAGGATATTGAGATTACTGGCTGTCGGGCCAAGCATGCCCGCACGAGTGACCCATTGGTTGTTTTCAAAAATGCGGTTGTTTCAAAATAGTTCTGGTTTCGCAATTTGTGAGATTATTAGTAACTTGCAGGTAAGCTGTCATAGTCGAATATAAAAATGATAAAGAAGTGTGTTCAGTGGAAAATTTTAAAATGAAACTGACGAGGAAGACGGCTCCGCTGCTTGATAAATATTTATCCGGGGAAACAATTCATTTCAAAGAAATCATTGCCATTATGATTCCCATCATCGTTGACCAGGCTTTTCTTGTTCTGATGAGCTTTTTAAACACGGCGATGGTGAGTTCAGCCGGTGTCGCTGCAGTCAGTGCCGTTAGTATGATAGATTCATTAAATATTTTCCTCGTTAATGTGTTTATCGCTGTAGCCACTGGCGGAACCGTGATCGTGGCCCAATATACGGGAGCCGGGAACATGAAGATGGCGAGCAAAACAGCAATACAGGCTATTTCTGCGGTATTGCTGTTTTCAGTTCTGATTGGCGCACTTGTCATTATTTTTCACACCCAAGCCTTACAGATTCTGTTTGGCAAAGCGGATGAGGACGTCTTCCATAATGCGAAACTCTATCTAATTGGCAGTTGCCTGTCCTACCCGTTCATGGGAATCTTTCAAGCGGTATGCGGCGCACTGCGCGGAATTGGCGATACGAAACCTACTTTAAAATTATCGATCATTTTGAATCTGACGAACACAGCTTTAAATGTATTGTTCATCCTGATTTTAAAAATGGGTGTTCTGGGCCTGGTGATTTCGATTCTTCTTTCCAGAATCGTTGGTATGGCGGCTTCTTTGATTTATATCATAAAGTACAATGAAACAATCCACTTTCAATTTAAGAAGGCTTTGCAAATTGATTTTTCGATTATAAAAAAAATCATGTATATTGGCCTTCCGTTTGCCGCGGAACAGATGTTTTTCAGCGGCGGGAAACTGTTAACTCAGACATTTATTGTTCAATTGGGGACGTTCGCATTGACGTCCTATGCCATCGGCAATTCTTTCCTTCTATTATTTCAGATTGGGCCTAATGCCTTGACCATCGCAGCGATCACCATTGTGGGCCAATGCATCGGGCACAGAAATATCGCTGATGCCAGAAAATTCACCAAATCAATGGCGGGGCTCTCCTCGCTCCTGTTTATCGTTTCTGGTGCAATGATTGTTCCGTTGTATCCATTATTGATAAAAATATTCAGCCCGCCTGATGAAATTGCCGGGACCGTGTTCATACTTGTGCTAATTTCAGCATTTGCTCAGCCGATTTTGTGGCCGCATAGTTTCATTATGCCATCCGCGTTGCGCGCTGCAGGAGATTCAACCTTTACCTCGGTAGCCTCGCTCCTGTCAATGTGGCTTGTGAGGGTTGTTCTCGGTTATATTTTGGGAATTACCCTTGGATTTGGAATCATCGGCATTTGGACGGCGATGGCGATTGAATGGGGTGTCCGCGGGCTGATTTTCTCGTGGAGATTTAAAGGGAAGACTTGGTATACTCATAAACTGGTTTAATATTAAAAAGGATAAATTTTAAAAGAGAGGGCTTTCCAGCTGTTAATAACCTGATTATCTGGAAAGCCCCACAGCCAATTCTTTCGGCATTTTGCAAAGTGATTCTAGAAATGAAAACGTTAACAATCATAAAGGAGGTGATGTGGCAAAATAAAAAAATGGTTTGACCGCAGGACCTAAAAAAACTTAAGGTGGGATAAGAGTTGAAGAAATGGATCAAGGTTGTAGCACTAGTTCTTGTCTTCTTTATGGCAACTGGCAATTTCGGAGCGGTATCGTTTGCGAATGCAGCATCCTCCGGATCGGTTGCAGCTCCTGTAAATCTGCAGGTTCCGAGATTAGCTTATGATGAAAACAGCATGACATTAGTTTGGGAAAAGCCTAAAGAGTATAGTAATATTGCAGATTTCAATATTTATATGGATGGCAAAAAAATTGGCAGTGCACTAAAGGATAACAGCGGTCCTGCAAAAGCCTATATTGATAATTTTTATAAAAATATTGATAAAGATAATTTCCATACAAAAATTTTAATCCACAATTTCAAGGTCAAGAATTTGAAACCGGATACATCCTATGAATTTTACGTAACCTCGGTAACCGCGGCCGGGATAGAATCTCAACCTTCCAATAAAATAACGGCAAAAACGACAATGGAGCCAGAGGTGTTTAACATTGTCGATTTTGGAGCAAAAGCTGATGATCATGTAAAAGATACGGAAGCAATTCAAGCAGCTATCGATGCGGCTACAGCTGGCTCCAAAGTGTTAATCCCTGAAGGCAAATTTATTTCAGGAGAAATTTGGCTTAAATCGGATATAACATTGCAAGTGGACGGTCATTTGCAGGCGTCATTAGATGCTAATGATTATAGCCAAAATTTTTGGGTATATGATTATTCGACCGATGAGCGTTCCTATTCATTAATCAATGCCCATACATATGATTATGGCAGTCTTAAGAATATCAGGATTGTTGGAAAAGGGATTATTGATGGTAGCGGATGGAAAGAAGACCCTGCAAACAAGACAATTGACGAATTAGGAAACCAACTTCCACGTTTATTAGCAGGCAGCAACTCTTTAGTAACAGGTGGAGTAAAAGTTGAAAATGGGCAGATGAGCCCATTAAACCTTGCTTCTGATAAAACATATGGAATTTTGGCAGCAATCCAATCCTATGCCTCCCAGCAGAAAGGCATGAATGCCAAGTCCGCTTATTCCACTCGTTCCAATTTGATTACGGTGCGCGGTGTCGACGGTATGTACTATGAAGGGATCACGCAACTTAATCCTGCCTTCCACGGCATTGTCAATCTTCATAGTAAAAACATTGTTGTAAATGGTACGGTCGCTACTACTTACGATGGAAATAATGCTGACGGATTTGAATTTGGCGACTCACAAAATATAATGGTATTCAACAACTTCGTTGATACTGGTGATGATGCGATTAACTTTGCAGCAGGTATGGGACAGGCTGCCGCTGGCGAGGAGCCAACAGGAAAAGCGTGGATTTTTGACAACTATATACGAGAAGGCCATGGTGGTGTTGTAACAGGAAGCCATACGGGAAGTTGGTTCCAGGATTTTGTTGTTGAGGATAACATCATGTATAAAACGGACGTTGGCTTACGGGCTAAAACAAACACACCAATGGGCGGCGGAGCAAAAAATGTCCTTTTTAGGGACAATGCCTTAGAAGGTATTGATGGCGATGCCCCATTTGTATTTACGTCAGATTATAGTGATCCAAATGCGGCCATTTCCTATGAACCGGCAAAAGAAATTTCTCAATTTAAGGATATGGAAATAAAAAATGTCACTGTTCGTAATCAAGGCGGCAGCAAGAAGCAAGCAATAATGGTAAAAGGCAATAGTGATGTAGGGGAAGTCTACCACGAAAATATTACTTTTACGAATGTTAAATTCGATAATGTATTTTCAGCAAACCTGGATTACGCAAAAGATTTCAAATTTAACCATGTTGTCTTTACGAATGTTAAAGATAACAACGGAAATCCTTGGAGAATCACAAATTCTACTGGTATTCAGTTTGAAGGAACGACAACTTCTAGCGTTATATCTGAGGATGCAGCCCAGAAACCAATTTGGCCTGTCGGTTCCAGCGTCCAGGCACAATCCTCCGCTGATGGAAAAAGTGTAACATTAACATGGGATCCAGCCTTGGATAATAAGGCTGTAACGGGATACACAGTCTATAAAAATGGAGAAAAGGTCGGGTCTGCCTATACGACAACAGGACAAACAACTTTTACTGTAACCGGATTAACGCCAGCAACCGAATATACCTTTAAAGTTGAAGCCACGGATGCAACAGGCAACCGAACTTCCAATGGGCCGGAAATGAAAGTAACAACTTTGGGTGAAGCTGATACGACGGCACCGGTTCTTCCGCAGAATCCACAAATTAAACAAGCTACAACCACGATTCCAGCCAGTGATACTTTCAGTGGCAAGAGCGTTGAAGTTGTCTATCCGGGATTTACCTGGGGGTCTGTCACCTGGGATGCGGCGAGTGATGAGACAGGCATTGCAGGATATAATGTGTATGCAAACGGAAAATTAAATGGGTTTGCCACATCAAACAAATATACGTTAACGCAGCTTGAGCCTGGTACAAAGTATCAAGTTACCGTTGAAGCCGTAGACATTGCAGGCAATAAAACACCTTATGGCAGCTCTGTAGAAATTCAGACGCAAGTCCCCTATCCTATTGGGGCACCATCATTTAAAGGTGATTTAACAGCTAAGGTTGAAAAGGATGGAACAAGTGTAATTCTTTCCTGGACTAAAGCGACTGCAGTCAACCAAGACGTAATTGGTTACCGGATTTATGTAAATGGACAGCCGATTATGCCGGATGGCACTAAATTTACACCAATAAATGATTCCATGACAACTAAGGATACAACCTTTACTGTGACTGGATTGGAAAAAGGCAAAGACTATACCTTTAAAGTGGAAGCAGTCGGGCAAGGAACTAAATATACAATCAGGGAAAGACTTTCCGATGTTATTCCAAATGGCCTTGAAGAAATGAAAACCTATAGATGGAGTGGATTTGGTCCAAGCGCCACCGTTTCACTAGTTAATAAAGAGGACATTCCGAATAAACCAGAAGCTGAACAACCAGAAGCAAGACCGACAGATGCCAATAATGGGGGTATCAAGGAAGCGGCAGCGGCAAAGAATGCTATCGACAACGGCAAACAATCGCCAAATGGGGAACAATTGCCTCATACAGCAGGACAATCCTACAATATTCTCCTAATTGGTTCGATTCTGTTGATTATTGGTGCTGCTACCTTATACATGAGTAAAAGAAAAAGGGCATAATCGTTTGTTGAAGAAAATGAATCGCTCAGAGTCATCCCTGAGCGAATTTTTTAAGCTTCATGAAAGAGAAAGGTCTTTTCGGTTCCACGTGAAACAAAAAAACAGGGATGATAGTGGCGACTTTTGTGCCGCTACCATCATCCCTATTGTTCTTCGTTAGTAAACAATGACCGGGTCGTACGTGCTGAGGTTGTCATACACAGCTTTCATAACATTAGGCTGTACATTGACGCAGCCATTTGATCCGGCATTGAGATAGGCATTGCTTGCCCAGTTTGTCCGCCAGCTGGCATCGTGGAAGCCTTGGCCGCTGTTGGTGAACGGTAACCAGTAATTGACCTTGATCGCATAAGCTGTGCCCGCTGTATCACCGGTAAGCGTGTATTGTTGGCGTTTATAAAGGATATACCACACGCCCGGTGACGTATCCTTTCCAGTACTATGTTTGCCAGTTACGACATTCGTTGTGACGGCCAATTGTCCATTTTTATAAATCCAAATCCGCTGTTCGTCAATCGAAACTTCCGCATATGTGTTGCCGATTCCATTGTTCGCAGTTGTTTCATACCCATAGCCTTCACCTTTCCAGCCTTTACCGATGATGTTTGCAGCAGAAACCGATGTCTCTCCCGTTTCAAAAGCCTTCTGAATCATTGCCGTTTCTTTTTTTACGTCCAAAGCCCAGCCATAGCCCTGACCTTTGACAGTTATGACTTTGCCAGAATGGGTCTTAAAGGTGAAATTTTTATTTAATGTACATTGGGTATCATTAATTTCCGTAATTTTTCTTTTAATATCACTAGGGTCTATGGCAATCTGTAAATCCTTTGATACGGTGGCACTTTTAATTAGCTCACTGGCTTTTAAAGAATGGACTTGATCCTGTACCTTGTATTCAATCGATTGGCCAAGAAGTTCTTTGAGCTTTTTCTCTTCGTTCTTTACGATTTCGCTGTCTTCTCTGACAGGCTGTAGGTATACAGGCTCTAAACGAATATCGCTTTTATAATACTGCTTGTCGTAATCCTTCAAAAGGCTGGCGACATCAAATTGTTCCCCATCTTTGCTTTTGGAGATGGATATTTTGCCCTGTTCGAGCTTAACAAAAGCATCGACTGGTGCTTTCAATGTTTCATTCATGGACAGAAGCTTTTCTTCGACAAGCTTTTTCATTGTCTGAGTGCGATACTGACTTGCCTCATCTGGAATCAGCTGATAATCTTTTTTCTTGAAAGAAGGGAAAAATGTCCACTGGTTTTTCAGCAATTTCTTCACTTCAGGCAAATCCTTTTCGGTAAAGCCCAATTTTGTATCTTCTTCATCCAGGATTTGCTGCTCCCCGACAAAGACCCTGTTTTTTAATGAGGCTGTTTTTAACTTTTTAACGGTTTGATCAGCAGTCAGCCCACCCACTTTTATTTCATTTATCGTAACCTTCGAGTTGAATCGGGTTGCCTGATAATAACTGATTCCGGCAACGATGAGTGCAAGAACTGTCATACTGCCGATTACGGCCATCTTCCAGCCTTTGTACTTTTGCTTTGACTTCACCCGTGATTTTCCTATTTCTTCAACTGGTTTTTTCTTTGTACTGCTCATAAATCCTTACCCCCGACTGCCTGCTATCCTCGGTAGCATTGTCCACCGATTAATCTAATCTTTATATGAAACTCTTGATTTAGTTTACCTTATTATTCTTAAATTATCACGAATATTTAACTGGAATTTACAATATCATGACAAACAGATGTCATTCATTTTTCTACAAATTTTATTAAAATAATGAAGCTTTTAGATTTTGGGATGTTTGTGAATCTTTTTCCAATTCATAGACGTAAAAGATATAATAATAGTTACAGTTACCGCCCATAGAATAAAAGGGGGAGAAACTTTGGTAGAGAAAAAGTACCCTAAAAGAAAGACATGGATTTTTAGAATTGTCTTTGCTTTATTGATTATTTCAATTGTTTATGCCATTTATATGTTTTTCAATGCCCCATCAGAGCCTTCCGAAAATGAATATGAACGGGTAAAAAGCGATTATGTGCTGATGATTTTACAATGTGTGTTCGGCAGTATTATTATTTTCCTGCCGTCAAAGGTGGAGCAACGGTTCCGCATCGATATCCCCGACATCATGGAAATTATTTATTTTATCTTTTTATTTTGTGCCATCTACCTTGGGGAGGTCCGCAATTTTTATTTTCGAATCCCCTATTGGGACCTGATTCTCCATTGCTTTAGCGCGGGAATGTTAGGGGCACTGGGCTTTGTTATTGTCCAATATTTTAATGATACGGAAAAAATAAAAATCCAATTAAGCCCGTTTTTTGTGGCATTATTTGCGTTTTGTTTCGCCCTCGCCTGCGGGGCTGTCTGGGAGATTTATGAATTTGCTGCAGACGGTCTGCTTGGCACCAATATGCAAAAATTTATCACTGCCGAAGGGACGGTGTTAATTGGGCGGGACGCGGTTGCAGACACGATGGAGGATATGATTGTCGATACGTTGGGGGCCATTGTAGTATCGACCCTTGGCTATTTTAAGCTGCGCAATCAGCAACGGAAAACTAGTCATACTGCTGTTGTTGGAAAACAAGCATGATGAATGGAATCTGTAATAGTATTGGACAATTATTTATTTTCAATAAGGGGACTACAGCAAATGGCGGCAACTATGATTCGTACTATTCGGTAAACCGAAAATCAGGAGATAAAGAGGGACAAAGGAAACGGGTAGTGCACGCACTACCCGTTCATCTATAACGCTTCTTTAATTACTTTTTTATAATAAACGACAGATAGGAATCCGAAGCTGGAGTACAGGGCTGTATATAGCAGCATGACGATGATCATCGGGGTCCAGACCTCGGCTCCGAACAGGAACCAGCCGGATTGGACAGCAAAATAGCTGTGGGATAAGCCGACGACTAACGGAATGCCAAAACTGAATAATTGTTTTCCACGAATGCCTTTTAATAAATCTCCCTGAGTGAAGCCAAGTTTTCGTAAAATCGTGTAGTTTGGCTTTTCCTCTTCGCCTTCCCCCATTTGCTTGAAATAAAGGATGCAGCCGGAGGTAATCAGGAACGTGAGTCCGAGGAATCCGACGATAAACAGGGCAATGCCCATAGTTTGCTTCTGCACGTTGCTGATTTCCAGACGGGAGTCATTGGCACGCTCATTTTTGAACGTCATTCCTGTAAATAGTGTATTAGCTTTCTCCAGCTGGGCTTCATTTTTTAAATTAATTCCGATATATTGGGAGGATTCCCGCTGAATTTCGGGATTGAGATTATTTCGTAATCGCTCGAAAACCGTCTGGTCGACAATGGCGGTTGGCGAGCCGCCGCCGGTGAAATACCAGGATACGACAAAATCCTTATTCAGCCCTAAATACGTTAACGGAATCACTTCAGTTTGTCCTTTTAATTCTATGTCTCCGGAATCCTTCAACGTCATAAACTTTTGCAGTAAATCGTTATAGCCGGTAAAAACCGTTTCGCCTGGCTCAACATCAATATTTTTAATGACCTGGTCGCTTACAACTGCAAGCTGCATTTTGGTTGGGTCCATCATCAACCCATCCATATTTGCATCCATGATATGTTTCAGATTCGCTTCAATCTGGACGACATCCATTCTTTTTTCACGATACTCAATTCCATTTTTTGTTAATTTGTCGGTGAATTGCTCAGCCTCTTCGGGATTGGTAAACGCGAAATCCGCCGCCACATAATTAAGCGCTGTTTTTTCAGCAGAATAGTAAGAAATATAGGCTAACGACAATAATCCGATTGCCAGTGCAGACACTGTGGTAATGACTGTTAATAATAAAGCATTTGATTTCATCCTGAACATAATCGACGAAAGAGAGAGGACCTGGTTAATATTCAGGTAACCGTCCTTCTTTTTCCGAATCAAATGAAAAATAAAGCTGACTGAACCTTTATAAAACAGATAGGTTCCAATAATCACAGACGCCAGAATCCCCGCCATTGCCAGAAACAGCTCAATCATCGTTGTAAAATCGCCGCTAAATAGCTTCGAAGAAATATAGTATCCGGTTACGATTAAAATCAGTCCAACGATTCCGATAATGATCTCGAAGGCTGACAGTTTCTTTACCTTCCCCTCCGTGGAGGAGATGACCCTGAACAGGGCTAAAATACTTTGCCTTTTAATAAATACATAGTTCATCAGCATAATCAGCAAGTAGATGACACCAAACACAATCAGCGTTTGGGTCAGCGCCTGCTCAGAAAAATGCAGCGTCGCAACAGCATCAACCTTAGTGACTTTAAATAAAATCATCACCAACAGTTTTGAGGCGGAAAACCCGATAAAGATCCCGATTATGAGAGAACCAAAATAAAGAATAAAGTTTTCAATCGTCAAGATTCTGAAAATCTTGGACTTTGTCATGCCGATTAACTGGAATAAACCAATTTCCTTGCCGCGCCGCTTGATAAAAATATTGTTGGCATAGAGCAGGAAAATGGAAACGATCGCCACCAGCATGACCGTTCCGGCCTTAAGTGCTGCCGCCCCTTTGATCGAACCTTTTGCCTCGTCCATCGCCGGGTCGAATTGCAGTGTCACAAAGGCGAAATACAGGGCAACACTGAAGATTAACGCAAATACATAGAGAAAGTAATTTTTAAGATTCTTTTTCAGATTGCGAAGGATGAGTTGATTAATGCTCATACTGGTTCACCCCGCCCAATACACCTTGCGTTTTCATGACATCCTGGAAGAACGCCTGCCGTGATTGGTCACCCTTATTTAACTGGGTGTAGATTTGCCCGTCTTTAATGAAAATGACTCTGCTGCTGAAGCTTGCGGCCACTGGATCGTGCGTTACCATTACAATCGTGGCGTTGAGCTTTTTATTTAATTGGCTCAGTTTGTTCAGCAAGTCGGACGCCGACTTGGAATCGAGTGCCCCGGTTGGCTCATCGGCGAAAATAATGCTCGGTTCATGGATAAATGCCCGTGCTGCCGAGGTCCGCTGTTTCTGGCCACCGGAGATTTCATTCGGATATTTGTCCTTGATCTCCAAAATACCCAGTTCGGCGGCAACCTCGGTAAACTTTTGCTCTGCTGCCTTCTTTGAAACGTTGTTAATCGATAACGGCAGTAAAATATTTTCTTTGACGGTCAAGGTATCCAATAAATTATATTCTTGAAAAATAAACCCCAAATGATGCTTGCGGAATTCCGCCAGCTGCTTTTCCCTCATCCTGGTGATTTCTTTTCCATCGATTTTAATCGTTCCATGACTGACGGTATCAATCGAGGAAAGCACGTTGAGCAAGGTAGTTTTACCGGAACCCGATGCACCCATGATGCTGACGAATTCGCCTTTTTCGATGCTGATATCAAGCCCTTTCAGCACTTCCTGTTTATTGAACTTATTGCCGTAGCTTTTATTAATTTTTGCGGCTTCTAAAATATTCATCTTTCACACACTCCTTGATTCGATAGCTTTATTATAAAAAAGCCGGCCGTTCAAATCCTTCGATTGAGCGAACAAATCATAAAAGCATGTGACGTTTTTGTCACATGCCAAGAAAAACGGAAGCGCCTAGGCGCTGGAGCTGGACAGTGTTATATGTAGAAAATCATTCCGTCTCGGGAAGGTTAAGGTGAACGTTGTCCCCTCTCCAAGCTTTGACTGGACTTCGATGTTAATCAATAACGGTTGGGCTGCTTTTTTTGCCAAAAATAATCCCATGCCGGTGGCGGCGCTTTCTTGGTGAACTGTCGTGGAGGTAAAGCCCTTGTCAAAGATTCGCGGCAGGTCCTGCGGGGAAATTCCACGGCCAAAGTCCTGAATCTCGAGAATAGCCTGCTCCTCCTTAAGGTATGATTTGATGTTGATGTCGGCCTCATGGCTATATTTGACGGCATTTGTCATCAGTTGCCTAATAATAAACCCCAGCCATTTGGCATCCGTCAGCACCTGTGTCACCTCAAGGTCGACCTCAAAGCCAATCCCCTTTTGCATGCACCATGATTGCAGCGTTTTTATTTCTTTAAAAATTAACGGCTTTAAGTTAGTTTTTTCGATATATAAATCATTCTCCATAAACGGTATGCGCCGTTGATGGAGCTGTTGGTCAAGCAGGTGGTGGACTCGCAGCCATTCATATGTCAGGCTGGCCTTGGCCTTTTCGTCATTAAGGCGATCAATCATTAAGGACATGGCGGTTAATGGTGTTTTTACCTCATGGATCCAGGCCAGCAGTTCATCCTTTTCCTGTTCCAAGGTCAACAGGTTTTGTGAGGCTTCTAGCCTCAAGCGCTCTGTTTGACCCGAGACACTGTCGGCTATGATTTTTTCAAAAGGGGTTTCTGCCTCGGCAAGCCCCGACAGATCATAATTGTTTTCCCACTCTACCATACTTTTATAGAATTTGGTTTCCTTTTGATAGCGAATGATGAAAAAAACGGCAAAAATCAGCAGCGATAAGAAAACAATATAGAGAAGGGATGCGAAGGGAACCGCTGCATCAAGAAACGAGACAAACAAAACCAAGGCTTCCAAGACTAAAATTAGCAGGATCCAGCTTCGCCTTTCGATGAGATAATTTTTAATCATAATGTTCCCGCTTCTTCCACGGCGATATAGCCTTGGCCGACCTTTGTTTCAATATATTGGCCGAGCCCAATCCCATCAAGCTTCTTCCGCAGGCGATTAACGTTGACGGTCAGGGTATTGTCACTGACAAACCGCTCATCCTCCCACAGGCTTTTGATTAGGTCTTCGCGGCTTACGATTTTATTTTTTCGCTGGGTCAATTCCCTAAGGATAAACATTTCATTTTTCGTTAGCTCAATGGTTCCGTTGTCGTTGGAAACAGTGTTTTTTGGGTAATCAATCGTTGCCCCGCACCAGGTTTTTAGCTCGATTTGCTCCGTATTATAATTGTGCACGCGGCGGAGAATGGCCTGGATTTTGACAATCAGCACGTCGAAGTGGAATGGCTTTTGTATAAAATCATCGGCACCAAGCTGCATCGCCATCACCATATCGGTTGGGTGGTCACGAGAGGATAGAAATAAAATTGGTACATTCGAATGAGAGCGAATCATCCGGCACCAATGGAACCCGTCAAATTTCGGGAGCTGGATATCAATAATCACCAGGTCCGGTTTGACGGCAGTAAATTCCTGCAAGACTTTGCCAAAGTCGGTTATCCCGTATACATCATACGACCAGCCGGCAAGCCTGTCTCGTATCTCATTAAATAAAGTTGCGTCATCCTCGATCAGCAACAGCTTAAACATCAGATTTCACCACATTTCTTTATAATTCTCAGTTAAATTGTATAGAAAATATTTCCTGTGTGCCAGTGTTTGGCAGGGGACGGATCCTGCTTCACAAAAAAAAGTGCACGCATCTCGCGTGCACAAAATTGAGTTAGAGAAGGAAAGCAGCGCCGACCGCTCCTGCTGTTATAACAACGATCATTATTTTTGCTAAAAGCGGCAGGCGGTCTTTCTCGTTTTGATTGATTTTTTCCTCGTGCTCGTTAACAGTCTCCCGGTAGTTCGGACTGCAGCAGCTCATTTAGGCCACCTTATTCCAGCCGGAGATATCTTCTTCGAGCGGAAGCCCGTTTGCCCGTGCTTTCTTCGCAGCATTAAAGAATAGTGCAATCAGGATGGCAGCTCCTATGAAGCCTCCATACCAGGAAACGGTCATGGATAATCCGAAGCCAATCTGGGCATTCAGAATATAGGTAATCACCATCACTAGCATGAATGATCCTGGAACAAGTGAAATCCAGTAATTTTTTCTGGCAATGTACAAATACATCGCGCCGACAAATAAGGCAATCACAGCTGTAGCTTGGTTGGCCCAGCTAAAGTAACGCCATAGAAGGTTAAAGTCGATTTGCGTTAACACAACGGAAATCGCGAATAACGGGACAGCGATCCATAAACGGCTTGATAATTTCTTTTGCGCAATGTTTAAGTATTCAGCAATAATCATCCGGGCACTGCGGAAGGCAGTATCCCCGGAAGTAATCGGCAGGACAACAACTCCAAGAACGGCAAGTGTTCCGCCAATGGCGCCTAACATTGTGGTAGAAACTTCGCTGACAACAGCGCCAGGTCCGCCTGCAGCAAGCACTTCTTGCAGCCCAGTATAACCGTCGAATAAGCTCATTCCGGCAGCAGCCCAAATCATCGCGATAACACCTTCGGCAATCATCATGCCGTAGAAAATTTTCCGGCCTTGATTTTCCTTTTGCGTTGTACGAGAAATAATAGGTGTTTGCGTTGCATGGAATCCAGATAGTGCACCACAAGTGATTGTAAAGAACAATAACGGGAAAATTGGTGCATTAGCAGGATGGAAATTAGTTAATGATAATTCAGGAATGGGCGATCCCTTAACGATTAAGCCGACCCCGATTCCAACTGCACTGATCACAAGCAATGCTCCGAAATATGGGTAAAAGCGGCCAATAATTTTATCAACCGGCAGAAGCGTTGCCAAAATATAATACACGAAAATTGCAGCAATGATGATTCCAAGGGCAATTTTTCCATCCATTAAAACATGTAATAAGCTAGCTGGTGTAGAAACAAATACCGTACCTACTAAAAGCAGCAGCAAAACAGCAAAGGCATTCACGACATGTCGCATAATTTTTCCCAAGAATTTGCTGGCAAGCTCTGGCAAGTGGGCACCGCGGTTACGAATCGAAATCATCCCAGTTAAATAATCGTGAACAGCACCAGCGAAAATACAGCCAACAACAATCCAGATAAATGCAACCGGTCCGTAAAGCGCACCCATGATTGGACCGAAGACAGGGCCAGTTCCAGCGATATTTAACAATTGGATCATTGAGTTTTTCGCTGTGTTCATTGGTACGTAGTCAACACCATCGCTATTGACATAGGCAGGTGTTGCCCGTTCTTCCTTTACCCCAAAAACTTTTTCAACGAATTTGCCATACGTAAAATAACCAATAATTAAAAGTGCAATTCCACCTAAAAACGTATACAAACTAGTTCCTCCTTTTTCAAGAAAATGAATGCGGTTACATATTATTATTATAAAAAAGAAGAAACAGGTTCATGGGGTTTTGCGCTTAAAAGGTAGAAAAATAGGGTTAACATGTTTTAAATAAGGAATCAAATGCAGAAAATTAGAAATTATCTATATCTCCAATCGTGTTCTTAAAGCCTTCACGTAGTTTCTGCTTACTGATAACATTTCCTTCCTGCCTTCAATTTGCAGCTGATAGGCACCATTAAACCATGGAGTCAGTTTCGTTACATATTCAAGATTGACGAGAAAACCTTTGTGGATTCGAAAAAATCCATAGTTTAATAGCCTGGTTTCCAAATCCTTTAATGGCGTTTTTGTTTCAAATTCGCCGGTCTTGGTGATCACCTTGGTCCATTTCTCATCCCGATAAATGTATTGAATTTCTTTTGGCTCAATGTAAAAAATTTCGCCATCCGCTTCAATCGCTAGCTTCCCTGCGGGTTTGCCGGTATCCAATTCCTTAGCAGTTTCGATAATTTTTATGATGCGGTTGATGGTTTCCCGCAATAACTCCTCATCATAGGGTTTTAGCAAATAATCAACCGTTTCATAACGAAAGGCCTCCACGGCAAATTGCGGATAAGCGGTTGCAAATACAACCAATGGAGGCTTTTTTAATTCCATAAACGCCTTTGCGGCATTCATACCGTTCAGCTTCGGCATTTCCACATCAAGAAACACCACGTCAGGCTGGAGCTGAAGCGCCTTCAAAATCGCGGATTCCCCTGATTCCGCTTCACCGACAATTTCGATCTCCGGGAAGGCTTCCAGCAAATGCTTCAGTTCATCACGGCTATATAATTCATCATCCACAATTAACGTTCTGATGGATTGCTCCAAAATTCTCCACCTCCACAAATGGAACTGAAAACGAGATTACCGTACCCTTGTTTTGTTCACTTTTAATATTTAGGGCTGCCGCTTCTCCGAACATAATCGATAGCCGTCGGTTGACATTGTATAGCGCCACACCATTTCCGGCTTTGGAATCGATTGGGGATTTACAAATTTGATTAGCCCGATCTTCCGTCATCCCCTGTCCGTTGTCTTCTACTTCAACGTAAACGGAATCGTGCCGCTTTTGAATCGTGATTTTTACGAGACAGTTGCTGTCTTTGTCTTTAAACCCATGCTTAATCGCATTTTCCACGATAGGCTGCAAGGTCAACGGTGGAATGCACCGGGTCAGGGCATCCTCTTCAATGTCATAAATAACCGTCAGTTTATTGATGAATCTGGTTTCTTCAATTGCCAGGTAGGCTTTTACATGTCTTAATTCCTGTTCGAGCAACGTCATGTTTTGTGTTGTAGCCGAAAGATTCTGCCGTAAAAAATGTGATAACGACACCAGCAGCCTCCGCGCCTTGGCCGGGTCGATGCGAACCAGCGAAAGGATGGTGTTAAGTGAATTAAACAGAAAATGGGGGCTGATTTGCGCCTGAAGTGCCTTAATTTCGGCTTCTCTTGCCAGCTGATAGGCCCTGTCAGCGTCGGCAATCTCCAATTGGTTACTTAATAATAGGCTAAGGCCGGAAATCAGTTCCATGATGACCGGATTGATTTCCTTTTCCGAACGAAAATAAAATTTTAATGTGCCAATGGTTTGTCCCCGCTGTTTCAACGGAGCCACGATAACCGCATCTAGGGGACAATTGTCCACCCGGCAATGAATCGATTGTTGATTGGCTACGAGTATTTGCCCCCGTTTGATTGTCTCAAGGGTAATTTGAGTCTGGATTGGGACATTTGCATGATGATGGTCATCGCCAACCCCTACGTGAGCCAATATTTCTGTTTCATTGGTCATTGCCACCGCGCTAGTATTGATTTCATTATGGAGAATGCGGCAGACAGCCTGTGCTGTTTCTGCGGTCAGCCCATTTCGTAAGTAGACAAGCGTTTTGTCGGCAATCCTCAACGTTTTTTGCGCCTGAAGCGCACCGGCCTTTTCTTCCTCATTTATGACACTCTTAATTATAAGAAGAAACAGAGTACAGCCAAGCCCGTTTGCGATAATCATCGGCAGACCGATGATTTCCACCAAGGCCCATGCCTTTTCAAATGGCCGGGAGATTAATAGAATAATCGCCATCTGAATCGTTTCAGCGAGGGATCCAATTAGAAAAGCGGATTTTAAACTTACGTGCTTGTTCTTGCGGTGAAACATGCCAGCAAGGATTCCGGCCAAAATTGTGGCGGAGCCGCAGGAGATGGCCGTGAATCCCCCTAATGTAAACCGGTGGATCCCTGCAATCAATCCGGCACCAAGACCAACCCTCCAGCCCCCGAACAGCCCAGCCAGCACGACACCGATAACCCTTGAATTGGCGATTGCCTCATCGCTATTCAATCCCGAGGTCCAGCGGTTAAATTGAAGACTGTCCGTACTAAGCGTCAATCCGGAATATGTGCCGATAATACCGAAAAATCCAAAAAACACAATCGCCGTCAACCGCTGCCTGCGGTTCAACTCCTCCTGATAAACCATCCCCCGAAAAAACGGAATCCGTGTCAAAATAAACGCAATCGTCACCAAAATCCCCAACCGCTCCACCATTGTAATCAACAATTCCAACATGGAAATACTCCTTTTGGTGCCTGACACCAATAGCTTTTTTATAATTGTATCAATCTTTAGGGTGTTCGGAATAGTTTTTGATTCGGAAATAGATACCAAAATTATAGGTCAACGGTATGTTTTCTTTAGATCAACATATGAAAAATCACCTAAATGTTTCTGTTAAAATATCAAAATTCTACAAAATTTTCACTACCATAAGACAAATATTTCCTGCATAACATGTTATTTTAAAGAAAAGAAACATATTGGGGAGATAGAGAGATGAAGAAATTCCTATTAGCTTTTTTACTGCTTTTCACTTTTTTCACCTTTGCTGGCCCGGTAGAAGCCAGCGACGGTTCCCAGTTCATCATAATTAATAAAAAGACAAATACACTAGCCTATTATAACGGCGGCACTTTGGTCAAAACATTTAAGGTAGGAACGGGGAGGTCACGGTCGTTAACTCCGGAAGGGAAGTTTAAGATTGTGAATAAGATTGTCAATCGCCCTTATTATAAAGATAACATCCCCGGTGGAGACCCACGCAACCCTTTAGGCAACCGCTGGATGGGTCTTGAGGCTAGAGGCACGTATGGAACAACTTATGCGATTCACGGTAATGCCAATGAAGGGTCCATCGGAAGATATGTAAGTGCGGGCTGTGTAAGAATGCATAATGCCGAGGTGCGCTGGTTATTTGATCAAATCAAGCTATATACGGAGGTTGTGATTACACATTCAGATGCCGGATTCGATGCGATTGCAGCAGCAAATGGGTATGTCGTTACCGCTCCGGCAAGTGCGGACGCGGGAAGCGCGATTGTCCCAATCCAAAACGGATGGGTAAATGTCAGCGGCAAAAAATTTTATTACGACAATGGCGTGATGAGAACCGGCTGGCAAACCATCAATGACAAAAAATATTTCTTTGAACGCTCCGGTGTCATGAAGACCGGTTGGCTGAATGAAGGCGGGAAAAAATACTTCTTTGACAAAAACGGTGTTATCCGTACGGGATGGCTAGAGCTTCAAGCCGGCAAATATTATTTCGACGGCAATGGTGCCATGCAAACCGGCTGGCTTGATGACGGCGGACAACGTTATTTTCTCGATAACGAAGGGAAAGCCAAAATTGGCTGGCATGAAGAAAACGGGCAAAAATTCTACTTTGACGCTGCCGGTGCGTTGAAGACGGGCTGGCTGGAGGATGCCGGGCAAAAGCATTATATTGATCAGAATGGAGTCATGAAGACGGGCTGGCTCTGGGATAATGGAACGAGATATTATTTTGACACTAAAGGTGTCATGCAAACCGGCTGGCTGGACGAAGGCGGAAAAAAGTACTATTTTGATGCCGCAGGAGCGATGCAAACCGGCTGGGTTCAGGACAATTCGACTTGGCGCTATCTGGATGAAACTGGCTCAATGGTAACCGGCTGGGTTAACTATAAAGGAAAATGGTATTTTACCGATTCAACTGGTGGATTACAAACCGCCTCATTGATCAGCAGTCAGGATTACTTTGAAAATCCGGATCAACCGAAGACCGGTTTATTGGATATGTCCGGAATTAAGTATAACTTTCATTTAACCAAACCAGTAGAAACCTCCCTGTTGAAATACAATAATAACTGGTATTACATGTATGTTGGTGCGGATCTGGCAGTAATTTTGTAGAATGTTGATTTAAATATGAAAATGGCTTCCCCAGTATGGACCCGAGGCAATCGAGTTTATTTACGTCGGCGACTGGCACTGCCGGATTTTATGGATACAATAGAAGGTTTCCTTTTGGGGCCTTCTTTTTTGCCGTAATGAAATATTTGTAACATCGGTTGCGCGTTTACGTTTATGTATACTTGTTTACTTTTTGTCTACTTGATGTTTACGTATTTGTTTACATGTTTACAAATCTGTTTACATCCTTTGGTGGCGCTATGTTTACGATTTTGTTTGTTTTGTATACAAATATGTTTACACTTTTCTCCATGTTTACGTCATGTTTACATTTTTACGTTTATGTTTCTTTTGCTCTGGTGTCATTGAAGAATCTAGTAATCTTCTATAACCTTAATAGAAACAAATCTATTAAGTGGAGAGGAATGATCTATATGACCAAATCTAGAATTGCAGCTGTGGATGTAGGCAACGACTCCATTAAGGCCATTTTCGGGGAAATAGAGCATGAATTGAATATCCCTAACATAATTGCAAGAGACACAGAAGACCGGCCCGTAATCGGCATTGAAGAGTTAGACTCCAAGGACCCGTTGGACGGGATACATATTAAAGTCCACTCCCCTGCGCTGAAGGAAAACAATATCATTTATCGAGTCGGGAATTTGGCGACCAAGAGCAATAATGCCACAGAACTCGATCCCGGCAGCAGCAAGTCGGAGGAAGACCAAACATTAATCATGCTGTTTACGACATTGGCACTCGATGCCGTAAAGGCAGAGTTTCCACGTTCGAAAAACATTATTGATGCCAACTATACATTAGGAACAGGCCTGCCGCTGCGCGAGGTGAAGGAAGGCAAGGATGCGGGTTACCGCTCAAAGCTGCTAGGTTCCGTGCATCAGGTGGAATTTTTGGTGACACCGCGATACCAGGGCATCAAGGTCAATATTAAATTCAATGAGGTGAAGGTGTATCCGGAAGGCTTTGCGGCCTATATTAACCTTGTGATGGACAATAATTTAAAAATTATCAACAAGGATTTAATCGATAAGCGGATTTTAATTCAGGATATCGGCGGGCTCTCAACCGATATCGCCGTCATCAAGAACAGGAATGTCGATGATGATAAAGCGCAGGGCTTTAACCTCGGGGTTTCGGAATCTCTGGAGGCCATTCGTGAGGAAATCCGCAAAAAGCACGGCGTGGAACTGGACAGCCGACGTGATGTCGTTGAAATCATCACGAAGAAAAATGACCGTAACCATATCATGGTGAAAGGCAGCCGGACGAGCGTCCACGATATCACCGACCGAATCCTGCTGGACCTGGCTAAAAAGCAATATCGCCTGCTGCGTAATGTGTGGGCAAAGAACTCGCAGACGGAAATCTGCTATTTTGTCGGCGGCGGCTCCATTATTTTAAAAGACTATCTGAAAGCATTAAATAATGGTTTGGATGGTTTCAATATCGATTTCTTCGAGGATGAAAAGGAAAGCATTTGGATGATGGCCAACGCCTATTATAAGCTGATTACCGATTTTGTCCGCAAGGCCGAGAAGCAAAAGGCTGATAAAGCCCCTGTAAAAAGTTGATCTAGGGTGATTTTATGAAAAAAGCGTCGGGTAACGAGATTAAGAGGGGGCAGGCCATTTCGTTCCGGGTCCCCTCGGATACATCGGACCATATCCTGAAGCACCTCCAAAAATTGAAGGAAACGGAGCGGCGGAATTTTTCGAGCCAAATCGCACAGTTCGTTTTGGATGGGGTCGGGCGTTCTGCAGCCCGCGAGAAGGAAACAATTACGGTCCCCCTTCCAAAGAGCTTAACCAAGGCACAGCGCGACTGGCTGAAGCACGAGCATTCGGAAGCGTTGCTCGGAAGCATTCTTTATCAGCTGATTTCCGACCCCGTAAGGTCGACCGCACTGCTGGCCTCGTTGAACAGCAATTCGGTGGATATCGATGAGGCGCTGTATTTGCAGGAGGAAGTGGCGTTTGAGGTAATCCCGGACGAGCAAGCCCGTGACTTTGAAGATGAGATTGCTGCTGGGGTCGAAAGTGAAGATGACCTTGAAACGTTTGATTGGGATCGAGCTAAGGTTCAACAAGAGTCCCCTCTTGAGAAGGCTGGATTGGAAGAGGAACCAGACCTTGACGACCTGCTGGGCGGGTTTTTGGCGAGTATGAATAAGTAGAGCAGTGGGAAGGCACCTTTTTGGGTGCCTTTTGCATTATTTCGGGTAGGAAATTCGTTCTGCTTCATCGTTTAGTTTGAGCACTTTCACTTGCAACTGCCGGTTAAGGAAATCCTTGATTTTCTATTGATCGAAAATCAGCCCTTTTGATTGAGCATCGCGGAAGAAGGAGGTTAATATATAGAACGAATGGCGCAAAATAATAAAAAAGCCATGATCGCCTAAGATCTTGGCTTCGTTCTCAACTTTTTTAATGTTCCTTATTAGGCATATGCTCACTAGGTGTATTTTTCCCTTGTCTTTGTCGATTTTTGCGGTCCTTTTCCTGACGCTCATGCAAGTTTTCGACATATTCATGGGTGTCGCCTTGAAGATTTTTATCCATGCGCTTAACCTCCTTATTGATTGACAATGGTTAATGTAACCAATCAGCCCGGAAATCATGCGTGCATGAAAAAACCCCCGATATAAGTTCGGGGGAATTAATTTTATATGATACCCTGCACGATCATCGCATCGGCGACTTTGGTAAAGCCGGCGATGTTGGCACCGACAACCAGGTTGCCAGGGAACCCGTACTCTTCGGAGGCATTCACAGCGTTTTGGTAGATGTTAATCATAATTTGATGCAGTTTGGCATCGACTTCTTCAAACGTCCAGGACAGGCGCTGGCTGTTTTGGGCCATTTCCAGGGCAGAAACGGCTACACCGCCGGCATTGGCCGCCTTGCCAGGGCCAAACAATACATCACTATTTAAGAACAAATCAACAGCTTCAAGTGTCGATGGCATGTTGGCGCCCTCACCGACAGCTTTCACGCCATTGTTCACCAAAATTTTAGCTGAGCATTCGTCAATTTCATTCTGCGTCGCACAAGGAAGGGCGATATCGCATGGAATCGACCAAATGCCTGTGCAGCCCTCAAAATATTGGGCTTCAGGATGGTAGTTGACGTACTCGCTGATCCGCTGGCGATCTACCTCTTTAATTTGCTTAACGGTTTCGAGGTTAATTCCGTTCTCGTCGTAAATATAGCCGCAAGAGTCGCTGCATGCAACAACCTTAGCCCCAAGTTGAGTCGCTTTTTCAATCGCATAAATGGAAACGTTGCCCGAACCGGAAACAACCACTGTGCTGCCGTCAAAGCTTAGGCCCTTGTCTTTCAGCATTTCCTCAACAAAATACACGGTGCCATAGCCAGTTGCCTCAGTCCGCGTTAAGCTGCCGCCGTAACCGATCCCTTTGCCGGTGAATACGCCGGCCTCGTAGCCGCCGCGGAGCTTTTTATACATACCGAACATATACCCGATTTCTCTGGCGCCAACGCCGATATCCCCTGCTGGAACGTCGACATCGGGCCCGATATGGCGGTAAAGCTCTGCCATAAAGCTTTGGCAGAAACGCATGATTTCGCCGTCTGATTTTCCTTTCGGATCGAAGTCGGAGCCGCCCTTGCCGCCGCCGATTGGCTGGCCTGTTAATGAGTTTTTAAAAATTTGCTCAAAGCCCAAAAACTTAATAATGCTGGCGTTTACGGAAGGATGAAAGCGCAAACCACCTTTGTAAGGACCGATAGCGCTATTATACTGGACACGGAAACCGCGGTTTACCTGAACTTTGCCGTTATCATCTACCCAAGGAACGCGGAAGCTGATAACCCGTTCCGGTTCAACGATTCTTTCAAGAATGCCCTGTTGCATATATTTCGGGTATTTTGCAAAAACGGGCACGAGGGAATCGAATATTTCCTTAACGGCCTGATGAAATTCATATTCATGTGGGTTACGGGTTTGCACGGTGGCAAATACCTCGTTGACGTAGTCCCTTGCTGCCTTAGATCCTGACTGTTTAACATGCTCAATGGTTTGCATGAAATCACCCCTTATTTATTGAAAAATAATATAAAATTATCCATTTGTTAACTGAAAATTCTTTTTATTGTCATTTACTTATTCTATAATTGAAAAATAATCTAAGCAATATGAATAATAGATATAATTAATGCCAAAATGAGATGAAGGCAAAAGGAGGCCGGGGAAAATGGAGTTAAGGCAGATTAAATATTTTATTGAAGTGGCCAAACGCGAGCATGTGACAGAGGCGGCCGACGCCATGCATGTGGCGCAATCGGCGGTGAGCCGGCAGATTTTTAACCTCGAGGAAGAACTTGGGGTCAACCTGTTTATTCGTGAGGGCCGCAGTGTCAAGCTGACCCCGATTGGCGAAATGTTTTTGCAGCAAATGGAACAGGCAGTAAAGCTGATTGATAATGCCAAGCGCAAGGTCGAGGAATATCTTGACCCCGAAAAAGGAACGGTTCATATCGGGTTTCCCTCCAGCCTCGCCGGCTATACACTGCCGACGGCCATCTCCGCCTTCCGGGAGCGCTATCCTGAAGTAAAGTTTCAATTGAACCAAGGTTCCTATACCTATTTAATTGATGGTGTCATTAAGGGCGATTTTAATATGGCCATTATCGGTCCAGTCCCGAAAAAGACAAAAAAGATTACCGGAAAGACGTTATTTACCGAAAACATCGTCGCGTTGCTGCCGCTAAATCATCCGCTGGCGGATAAGAAATTAATAAAAATAAGCGATCTACGGGAGGATCCATTTATCTTGTTCCCCAATGGCTATATTTTGCGGGAAATCATCGTCAATGCCTGCGCTCAGCTCGGATTTGAGCCAAGTGTTGCCTTCGAGGGCAAAGACATTGATGCCATAAAAGGGTTGGTTTCTGCGGGCCTTGGCGTGACGCTCATCCCTGAAATCACCCTGATTGACAGCCTGCCGCGGGCAACCGTCAAAATTCCGTTGGTGGAGCCTAACGTCACCCGCACGGTCGGCGTCATCATCCCAACCGAACGTGAACTGCTGCCGACGGAATTGCTTTTTTACGAGTTCCTAAGTGAATTTTTCAGCATCCTTGACCGCTATCAGAATTAATATCCTATTACGCCATACAATTAAATAGACACTTTTTTTGAGGATGGTGAGGCGGCGGACGGTAGGAATATTGTCGAAGATCGATTTTGGGCGGATAACTTGCTTAGTATTTTAGGTTTGAATTATAGTCGTAGTAAAAACCTACTTAAAGGTTGTGGGACTATGGGGTTGCCTGAGGAAATCGTTCTCGTGGATGGAACTTTAAATGACCAGTTAATTTTAAAAAAAGAACCGCTCTATCAAGGGATGAACGGCAAATTTGTTGAACGGTTTTATTTATCAGAGACGGAAAGCTATATTTTTAAACCGTTGACGAACAACGACCAGTTGGGCAAGGAAGCCTGGATCAATGAACATGTCCTTCATGTGTTCCCGGCGATTTTTCCAAAAATCATTTCTTATTCGAAACACGATCATCCTGAGTTTAGCTGGATGATTCTCGAAGACCTTGGCCCGCTATTACATGAGTTTACTGAAGAAAGTGTGCTCGGTGTAGTTAAGTGGATGGCATGGTGGCATTCCCTCCCCCTCGAGTCGTTTCCTGATGTTCCGGTATCCGGACTGAAGCCGAAGCTGGACCAGTTGATTTCAGACATTCGCAGGGATAAGGGAAAGTTTATGGCATTGCTTCCGGATTTGATGTTGGAGGAACAATCGATTGAGCGTGTTTACGAATTCCTTGATAGTTTCATATTTTCAAAGACGCTTGTCCTCTCACATGGTGACCTGCATGTGGGGAATTATGCATTGGCCGCTGGCCGGATTGTGATTTTGGACTGGGAGCACGCCCACACCAATACCCCCTTCTGGGACCTGTACCACTTGCTCGATATGTCGCATCCGATTTTTCCCAAAAAGATTGGAGCTGAGTTTCGTGAGCGAGCATTACGGTACTATCTTGAACAGGTTGAATTGGAGTTGGATGCTGGGGCGTTTATAAGAGAGTATCACCTGTTTTCTTGTGTATTCTCAATTTGGATGATCTTGCTGATTGTGAAGGATTTGAGCGCTGATAATGGCAAATGGTCGAAGGCGCAGTTGGAGAGACAATTGAATGAGACTGTGTTGAGCCTGCGGGAATGTGCTCAGTTCCTTGTTTGAAGAGTTTGTCGAATATGCCCCGGGAAATATGTCGATTATTGAAAAAAGCTAACCTTTGTAGGGTTAGCTTTTTTAAAATTAAGCTCTTTGTTCAAAAAGCTTGGTAATTTCAACGATCGTATTAGTCGCTTGGATCATGTTATCAACGGAAATAAACTCAAATTTACCGTGGAAATTTTCGCCGCCTGTAAAGATATTCGGCGTCGGCAGTCCCATGTAGGATAATTGGGAGCCATCAGTGCCGCCGCGGATCGGTTTAATCAATGGTTTAATATCGAGGCTTTCCATTGCCTCCTTGGCGATTTCCACAATTTCAAACACCGGTACGATTTTTTCCTTCATGTTGTAATATTGGTCGTTCAGTTCAAGTTGAAGTGTACCTTCGCCATATTTTTCGTTTAACTGTGCGACGATTTTTTCCATTGTTGCTTTTCTGTTGTTAAAAATCTCTCTGTCATGGTCGCGGATAATGTAATAAAGTTTGGTTTGCTCGACTTCGCCTGTGAAGGAAATGAGGTGGTAGAAGCCTTCGTAGCCTTCGGTGTGCTCGGGCGCCTCTTGTGCTGGCAGCTTGCTGTTAAGCTCCATCGCAATTTTCATCGAGTTGACCATTTTGTCCTTCGCAGAGCCAGGATGAATATTATTCCCTTTTATGGTGATTTTGGCTGCAGCGGCGTTGAAGCTTTCATATTCAAGCTCCCCTAATGGACCGCCGTCAACCGTGTATGCGTATTTTGCATTGAAGGCTTCAACGTCAAACTTATGCGGGCCGCGGCCGATTTCCTCATCCGGTGTGAACGCAACGCGGACCTTGCCGTGCTTAATTTCCGGATGCTTGATCAGGTAAGCCATCGCCGTCATGATTTCGGTAACGCCAGCCTTGTTGTCGGCGCCAAGCAGCGTCGTGCCGTCGGTTGTGATCAGCGTGTGGCCTTTGTAGTCGGCGAGATTTGGAAAATCCTTTGTTGTCATGATGACCTTTAGGGATTCGTTTAAGGTAATGTCGCCGCCGTCGTAGTTTTCGACTAGCTGCGGCTTCACGTCTTTCCCAGTAAAATCAGTCGCTGTATCGACGTGGGCAAGGAAGCCGATCGTCGGCACATCTTTGTCGGTGTTGGAAGGCAGGGTCGCCATCAGATACCCATTCTCATCAAGTGTAACCTCTTGCATCCCGATTTCCTTAAGTTCCGCTTCCAGCATGCGGAGCAGCGTCCACTGCCCTTCCGTTGACGGGCATGTCTCGCTGGCTTCGTTGGATTGCGTATCCACCTTTACATAGGAAGTAAATCGTTGAATCAATTCTTCTCTCAAAATCGCTGCACTCCCTTTTTTTTGAATTATGTACATCCATATAATATCACTTTCGGGGGACGGGTACACATTTTAAGGAAATGAGCTACTCAACTTGCGTATAAGGGTCTCCAACTTGTATATGAGTCGCTCCAACTTGCGGATAAGGCAAATTTATTTGCGAAGTGTCAGCCAACTTGCGTATAAGCTGCTTCAACTTGCGTATAAGGGTCTCCAACTTGTATATGAGTCGCTCCAACTTGCGGATAAGGCGAATCTATTTGCGAAGCGTCAGCCAACTTGCGTATAAGCTGCTCCAACTTGCGTATAAGGGTTTCCAACTTGTATATGAGTCGCTCCAACTTGCGGATAAGGCGAATCAACTTGCGAAGCGTTAGCCAACTTGCGTATAAGCTGCTCCAACTTGCGTATAAGGGTTTCCAACTTGTATATGAGTCGCTCCAACTTGCGGATAAGGCGAATCAACTTGCGAAGCGTTAGCCAACTTGCGTATAAGGGTCTCCAACTTGTATATAAGTCGCTCCAACTGCGGATAAGGCGAATCAACTTGCGAAGCGTCAGCCAACTTGCAAAAGAAATCCCAGTCTACTTATGAATGAGATTATTCTCCTTAAAATGGCAGATATCCATTAAATAGGTTCGATAACGAAACGCCCCTTTACTAGGTAAATTCATACTTTGCAGAATTCGATTAGCCAGGTAAATGTCATCCACCCCCAAAAACCACCGACATTCCCGATTGGTAATCGTCCTTTTACATAGTAAGAACCACTCAAACAGTGTCCCTACGTGCGCCAAATGATCCACAGACCCACACCAAGGGCAGCGCCAGGTCCGGGTCTCCTTCACCATGCCGATCCGTCCGCACGGCGCACACCTCACCCCAGGGCGAAAATCGCTAATCGGAATGCCATAGCCCTCTGAAATGGGATCTGGAAAAAATGAGTGATGGCTGTGAAGCAATTCAGTGGAAAGCCTATTGAAGGTGTCTATGTCCAACTTTTGCGCTGGTTGTGGAATACCTCGAAGGTAGGGTGGAATCAAGTTGGGGAATAAGAGCCTTGTTTTTGCAGGGGGTACTGCAACAATTTGCTTAGGGTAAGCCAACACTACCGCTCCGAAAATCGGCAGTTGGATGTTGCGCCGCTGAAACCATTCATGCAATAAATTGCAATTTTTTTCTAATTGGACAATCGGGCTTTCAAAGCCGTCCTTACGCCCGTCCTCTCGCGTTCGAATTAGTTGCGGTGGATTTTCTTTAAACTCAAGGATGCCGCCAATATTTTTGACCTCTAACACATTGCCAAACCAGGGAGTTAACACAACGTTGTCAGTTTGAAATTTTCCGTCAGCCGTGGGTGATAAATCGTGAAAAACGTGATGCGGAAATGGAAAGGAATTCTTCCGAAATACTTCAGCAACCCTTTCCTCCCCTCCAATACCAGCCTCAACAGCAGCCTGCTTTCCTGCCAATACAGGCAGCATCGGGTGGCCAGGAGACAACCGGCTTTGCGCGTAAATCAATCCATCCAACTTCAAGGAAGGATCTCTCTCTTTAATATTAATAACCATCCACCTCCATAAAAATTTGCCTACCACTCGCATCGTATCACACCCCGCAACCCCATACTATCTTCAACAAAAGATTTCATATTTTTGACAAATATATTAGTTGACCACCATGGTCAATTGGAATATACTGTTATTGACCGTAGTGGTCAAGAGAAGGAGGTGCCACTATTTGTATACCAAATTTTTTAATGTGGAACCGGAGAAACAAGACAGAATCATTAATGCAGCGATAAAGGAATTTGCCCAGAAGGGATATGATAAAGCTTCGACAAATGAAATCGTGAAGGAAGCGGAGATTTCTAAGGGGCTGCTGTTTCATTATTTTAAAAATAAAAAGCAGCTGTTCTTGTTTTTGGTGGACTATTGCTACGAAACGATTGCCGAGGAGTTTTATCAAAAGTTCCCCTTTGACGAGGTTGACTTTTTCAATAGAATGCGGCAGTCGGTTATCATCAAAATGGAGTTATCAGAAAGGTACCCGGATATTTTTAAGTTTATCCAGGAGGCGTTTATGGATGATGCCGCGGAGATAAAACCGGAGATGGAAAAGAAGCTGCGGGAGATGACCGACCTTAACGTCAACAAGATATATGAGGGCGTTGATTATTCCAAATTCAGGGATGACGTCGATCTTCAAAAAATCCTAAAGATCATTACCTGGACGTTTGAAAAAATGAGCGATGAGGAGCTGACAAAAGCGAAGCTCATCCCGGGGCATGAAATGGATTATAAAAAAATCTATAACGAGGTTGAAGAATATTTTGAGATCCTAAAAACGTGCTTTTACAAATAAGGGGGCACCATAAATGAACGTCATTGAAATTAAAAACCTGACGAAAACCTACGGCAAGTCCAGAGGGATTTCCGATATCAGCTTTAACGTCGAAGAAGGCGAGATTTTTGGGTTCATCGGGCCAAACGGCGCCGGGAAATCGACGACCATCCGCACGTTGCTGTCGCTGATTTACCCGACGAGCGGCAGTGCGACGATTTTTGGCAAGGACTGCATCCAATTTGCCCCGGAAATAAAAAGGGAAATCGGCTATCTGCCATCTGAGGTGTTCTACTACGACAATATGAAGGTCAAGGACCTCCTGAAGTATTCGGCGAGTTTTTACAAAAAGGACTGCAGCAAGCGCATGAAGGAATTGGCGGAGATTATGGACCTCGATCTCAATAAAAAAATTGATGACCTTTCCTTGGGAAATAAAAAGAAGGTCGGGATTGTCCAGGGACTGTTGCACGAGCCAAAGCTGATTATCCTAGACGAACCGACGAGCGGTCTTGATCCGCTAATGCAGCAAAAATTCTTTGAGCTGCTTGAAGAGGAGAACAAAAAAGGTGCGACCATACTGTTTTCATCGCACATACTCAGCGAGGTGCAGCGACTGTGTAATAGGGTAGCCATCATTAAAGAGGGCAAAATTGTAACAGTTGAAAAGATTAGTACGTTAAAAGAAAACAATTATAAAAAGTTCAAGGTAGAAACAAAAGTGCCGCTCAACAAGGAATATTTCAACTTAAGCGGAGTCAACAACGTGGCTGTAAAAGACAACACCACGAGCTTCCTGTTCAAAGGTGATATCAATACAATCATGAAGAAAATCGCCGCGATTGACATCACCAACCTATGGATTGAGGAACCGGATCTGGAAGAGATCTTTATGCATTATTATGAAAAGGAGCCTAGGAAGCTATGAATATATTCATTCATGAACTAAAGGCCAACCGAAAGTCAACCATCATCTGGACGGTTTCGCTGATTGCGATCTTTGCCCTGTTCATGTCAATGTTTCCGTCCTTCGCCAAGGATGCAGACGAATTCAAAAAGCTGCTCGAGGGTTATCCGCTGGCTTTAAGAAAAGCGCTTGGGGTCAACTTGGACACTTTATTTACGATTCTCGGATTCTATAGTTATGCCTTGACGTTTATCGTTTTGTGCGGGGCAATTCAGGCAATGAATCTCGGGACGTCGATCATTAGCAAGGAGGTACGGGAAAAAACAGCCGACTTCCTGTTAACCAAGCCGGTCACCCGGACACAGGTGATGACCGGCAAGCTGGCGGCGGCCTTCGCGTCACTGGTAATTACAAATGTAATTTACCTGGCAGCAGCGGTCGGCATCGCCACCCAGGTTACAACCGATGACTTCAGTATGAAAGAATTTATCCTGCTGTCACTGACGATGTTTTTCGTGCAACTAATGTTCCTTGCAGTCGGAATGATCGTTTCCGTAATCGTTCCAAAGATTAAATCCGTACTGACGGTGTCTCTCGGGACGGTGTTTGCGTTTTACTTTATCGGAGCGTTGGCGGCGACGACGGAGGATGATGTGAAGCGGTATTTATCGCCATTCAAGTATTTTGACAATGACTATATCTTAAAGCATGCAAGCTATGAATCGCCGTTTTTGATTGCCGGCGCAGTGATCATTATTTTGGCAGTGGCAGCCAGCTATATCCTCTACACCAAAAAGGATATTCACGCCGTTTAGGGGGGCCAAATCATGAATATTTATGTAAAAGAACTGAGGTCGCACAGGAAATCGCTCATCTTCTGGTGTATTGGTGTCTTCCTGATGGTGGTGTCGGGGATGGCCAAGTATACCGGGTTATCCTCATCAGGCGAATCGCTAAATGACCTGTTTACCGATATGCCCAAATCCCTGCAGGTCATTATGGGGATTGGGACGTTTGACTTAAACAAAGCTAGCGGCTTTTACGGATTGCTGTATATCTATTTATTATTGATGGGGACCATCCATGCGGCGATGCTCGGGGCTACGATTCTTGCTAAGGAAGAACGTGACAAGACCTCGGAGTTCTTATTCGTCAAGCCGGTATCGCGGACAAAAATCATTACCGCCAAGCTGCTGGCGGCAGTTACGAATATTGTCATCTTTAACCTGGTGACCTGGATTTCGTCAATAGAGGTCGTTGGCAAATACGCCGAAGGAGAAGCAGTGAATGGGGACATTGCCATCACGATGATCGGCATGCTTTTCTTGCAGCTTTTGTTTATGGTCATCGGCAGTGCCATTTCTGCATTGAAAAAGCGGCCGAAAACGGCGGGCTCACTTGCGGCAGGGATCTTGCTGCTGACGTTTGTGTTATCGGTTGCCATCGATTTGAATGAAAGCATCAAATTCCTGAAATATGTAACGCCGTTCAAATACTTTGAAGCGAAAAATATGATGTATGGCGGCGGGTTTGACAGCGGCTTTGTCGTATTAACCATTATTTTGTTTGCAGCCCTGACGGCGGTGACCTATGTTTTTTATAAAAAACGAGACTTAAATGTTTAAAAAAAGGACCGAGGCACTGAGCCCGGTCCTTATTTATTATCCAGCTACGGCGCCTAGCCCCTCGAGGTCTTAAGCCGTCCCCCTCCGGAGGGCAGGCCCATCCTGCGGGTTACGTCTTAAGCTTGTCGGGGCTGATCGAGGCGCCTCCGCTTTTATTTCTCGTTTGCCATTTTAACAAGCGTAATAATATCGCTTGATAGCTGACTGTATGAAGGTGTGGGAGACTTAATGTTCGTTTTGATCCCCTCGATTAGCGGCAAGGCCTTCGGATTTGTAATCGTCAAAATTTGAACCTGTCCGTTAAAGGCTTTGCTCATTACCTCTTTTGCGCGCTCCAAATTATCATCCGAATTCAGTTTGTTAGCATCTACCCCGTCTAAATCACCTTTGCCAGATTGGCCAGAGGTGTTTTTTAATACCTTGTTTTGTAATTCATCGTAACGGGTCGAGGTTACCTCTTGTTGTGCTCTTGCGAGAATAATCGTGTCATCCATCACAAACACCTTTATACCCGGTATCCCTTCTCCAGAAAGCCTTGATTCCAAATGAGAGGAAATGCCTCCGTCATGGAGACTCGAGCTGCCAATCAAACTATAGACATTGGTTCCGACGCCGCTTGTCGTCTGATTCTGTCCATTGGTTGTTTCTTTCTTTGCACGGTCGATACTGGGAATAACATTTACACTGTGCTTATTCCCATGATGATCACCATTGCCCTTTTTATTGATGGACTGATTATGGTAGTCAAGGTCCTCTGCCGATCCTTCCAGATGTTGCTGACTTGAACAGGCCGATAACAGAAGTATGAAGCCCAAAAGGGGTACACCGCAGATCTTCCACGTCTTATTGAACATAAAAATTTTTCCTCCTTTTTTTGTCCTATCTTTCCCGTTTTTATTTTTTGTATGAATGGTTTATTTTGGGAACATAATAAGATGGAAAAAATTGTCGAAATAATTTTGGAGGTAGTGCAGCATGTCCGAAGAGCATAAAGAATCACCAGAATCTATTTCAAGAAGGAAATTTATCCGAAATACAGGTTTCACTGTTGGGGGTCTTGCGGTTGGGGGAATCTTGGGCAGTCTTCTTACTAGACAAGACAAAGATTCTAACAACGGTAAAAAGGATACACACGCAGAGGCGGGAAATTTTAACGAAGCGCTGATGTATTTTACGCCTGAACAATTTAGGATTACGGAAGCCATCACGGAGCGAATTTTCCCGGAGGATGACCTCGGGCCAGGGGCCAAGGGTCTTGGCGTCGCTTATTATATTGACCATCAGTTAGCTGGGGATTGGGGCTTTAATGCCAGGGAATATATGCAGGCGCCCTTTTTCGTGGGCGAGAAGGTTCAAGGCTATCAAGGGCGCTTAAAGCGCAGGAATATTTTCGATATTGGCTTAAGAGAAATTCAGAATCACAGTATGGCTGTTTATAAGAAAAACTTCACTGACCTAAAAGGGGAAGAACAGGATGCGATATTAAAGGATTTTGAGGGAGATAAAATACAGTTAACGACCATTTCCCCAAGCGGGTTTTTCCAAATGCTCAGAAGCGCCACGCTCGAAGGCGCATATAGCGATCCACTCTATGGAGGAAATAGAAATATGGATGGATGGAAGATGAGAAAGTACCCAGGCAGCCAAATGGCGTACACAACCATTATTGATAAGGACTTTCAGGAAGTAAAGCCGCAAAGCTTAAAATCACATATGAATCATTAAAAAGTCTCAAAGCAGAAATTGGAGTTTAATCATTAGAAAGCAGGTGGAGGCCATGGCAAGAAAATTGCCGAAAGTAGACGTTGTGATTATTGGAGTCGGTTGGGCAGGAGGAATTATCGCCTCCGAATTAACTAAAAAGGGACTGAAAGTGGTTGGCTTGGAAAAAGGGAAAGAGCGGAAAACAGAAGACTACTTTATGGTTCACGATGAATTGCGCTATGCCCTGAGATATGAGATGATGCAGGACTTGTCAAAGGAAACCATTACATTCCGCAGCAATGAAAAAATCCGTGCCCTGCCAATGAGACAATATGGGTCCTTTCTCATTGGTGATGGCTTGGGCGGTTCCGGTGTTCACTGGAATGGCCAAACCTTTCGATTCCTTCCCTATGACTTTCAAATCCGCAGTCAAACGATTGAAAAATATGGGCCAAATAAAATCCCGGCTGACATGACCATCCAAGATTGGGGAATCACCTACGATGAGCTTGAGCCTTATTATGATACGTTTGAAAAAATGGCGGGGATTTCCGGTGAGGAAAACCCTTTGGCGGGAAAACGGTCAAGCAAATACCCCACCCCGGCATTAAAGAAAACCAAAGCGATGGAGTTGTTCACGGATGCGGCTAAAAAGCTAAAGCTTCACCCTTATGTACAGCCGGCAGCGAATTTATCGGAATCCTATACGAATCCTGACGGTATTTCTAGAGCGGCATGCCAATACTGTGGTTATTGTGAACGATTTGGCTGTGAATACGGGGCAAAGGGCGATCCTGTGGTGACGGTGATTCCTGTTGCCCTCAAGACGGGTAACTTTGAGATTCGAACCCATTCTAATGTCAGGAGAATTTTAAAAACAGGGGATAAGACCTCTGGCGTCATTTATATTGATGAGACAACAGGAGAAGAAATTGAACAGCCGGCGGATATTGTGGTCCTTACCGGATTTGTGTTCAGCAATGTCAAGCTGTTGTTGCTATCAAATATCGGCACCCCTTATGACCCGAATACCGGCAAGGGGTCGGTTGGTAAAAATTATGCTTACCAGGTCCGTAAAGGGAATGCCGTAGGCTTTTTTGATAAGAAAAAGTTTAATAATTTTGCTGGTGCAGGTGCCCTTGGGATGATTTTAGATGATTATAATGGCGATAATTTTGACCATACAGACCTTGATTTTATCCATGGCGGGATGATTATCTTAGGACAGACAGGACAAAGGCCGATTCAAAATAATACAGTGCCAAAAGGAACGCCCTCATGGGGGCCAGAATTTAAAAAGACGTCCTTAAAATATGCCAACAGCGTCTTGACCGTCGGCGGTGAAGGGTCATCGATGGCCTTCCGTCATCACTTTTTGGACTTAGACCCGGTCTACAAGGATGAGTATGGTGACCCATTGGTCCGGATTACCTATGATTTTGAAGATCAGGACCGGAATATGGCGAAATTCCTGGCTAGTAAATGTGCGGACATCCTAAAAGAAATGGGTGCTGATCAAGTTGATTACATGCAGGAATTAGGGCCTTATGATGTGGCCTCCTATCAATCGACTCACAATACAGGCGGGGTTATTATGGGAAGTGATCCATCGACATCTGCCGTGAATAGCTACCTGCAAATGTGGGAGATGGACAACCTATTTGTTGTCGGGGCCTCGGCCTTTCCGCAAAATGCAGGCTATAATCCGACAGGGACAGTTGGAGCATTAGCTTACCGTGCAGCCGAAGGGATTTTGAAATATCGTGATGCCGGCGGGCAGGTTGTTTAAAGAAGGTTTCAGGATTGGATTTAATCATATCAACAGTGGTAATATGGAAAAATAAACTAGGTAAGGAGGAGAAATAAATGACGACTCAAAATGAATCTAATACATTGCCGCCGAAAACATGCTCGATTGAACGGTTGGTCACATTGGAAGACGATGTGAAAAAAGTACTGGCCGGTGAAAAAACGGCAACACGCCGCAATGGCCGCTATGCAGACCCAGGCGAGGTGATGACGCTCGATGACCGACGTTTTGTGGTCGAAAAAGTGTATTCGCAAAGCCTTGGAGAGCTGACTGACGATGATGCCCGCCGCGAGGGCTTCGAAACCGTCGAAGACTATAAGCAATCCATTCTATCAATTCACCCGGGCATGCCGTGGCTGCCACAAATGCGCGTCTGGGTCCATGAATTTCGTGAAGCAGAATAATGATGGTCGGTCCGTTCAAGCCTGAGCGGACCGATTTTTCGTTTTTCGAAGTAAAAAAGTATTCAATTCAGGAAAACGAAATTATAATAGTTGTATCCAATTTGTCAGGCAGTTCGAAGTGGGGGCATCCTTATGGGCTTTTTAGCAAAATACATAAAAACATATTGGAAGTCGTTTAGCATAGCAGTTCTTTTTCTGACCATCGAGGCCATTTGCGACCTGCTCCAGCCAACGGTGATAGCAATCATCATCGATAAAGGGGTGGCCAACCGCGATATGGATTATGTGCTGAAAATGGGCGGGGTGATGCTGCTGATTACCGCCATCGGCGCGGGGGCAGCATCGACCCGGAGCATCATGGCCAGTATCGTGTCGCAAAACTTCGGCACCGAGCTCAGGTCTGATTTGTTTAAAAAAATCCAATCCTTAGCGTTTCGCAATCTTGATAAGTTTGACCGCGCGTCGTTAGTTACAAGAATGACCAACGATGTCACCCAGGTGCAAATTTTTGTGAACGGGCTGATGCGGATTTTCGTCAAGGCGCCGCTGCTGGCGATTGGCGGGCTGATCATGGCGACGCGCCTCAATCTTCACCTCGCGGTTGTCCTTGCGGTCGTCGTTCCGATTGTTGCCGTCCTAATCATATTTAATTTGAAGCTTGGATTTCCGAGATTCACCAAGGTGCAACAGGCGTTGGACCGGGTGAACGGGGTCATGCGCGAGTATCTGTCAGGAGTGCGGGTTGTTAAGGCGTTCAACCGCTTCGATGTTGAAGTGGCCAAATTTTCAACCGAAAACGAGCACTTTAAAGAGGAGTCGGTTGCAGCCAATCGGCTGATGGCGGTATTTAGTCCGGCGATTATGCTGACGGTGAATCTCGGGATTGTGGTTGTGCTATGGCTCGGCGGCCTTGGGGTCAATAACGGCACGATTCAAGTCGGCCACGTGATTGCCTTTATCAACTACATGACGCAAATACTGTTTTCGTTGATGATGATTTCCATGGTGTTTACGATGTTTGTCAGGGCCAAAGCCTCGGCGGGCCGGATTGGCGAGGTGTTTGCCGAAGAAAACCAACTTGCGTGGAAAGATGACGTGAAAAGCCAACCAGAAGAAAAAGGCCGCATTGACTTTGAACATGTTTCTTTTTCCTATGATGCGGCTGGGGGCGAGCCGGTCTTAAAGGATATTCATCTATCGATTTTGCCCGGCGAAACCGTCGGCATCATCGGTTCAACCGGCTCCGGGAAAACCACCCTTGTCGGGCTCATCCCTCGCTTTTATGATGTCACTGGCGGAACAATGAAGGTCGACGGTGAAGATGTAAAGCATGTGAATCCAAAACGACTCCGTGACAAAATTGCCTTTGTACCGCAGCGCAATGTGCTGTTTACAGGCACGGTTGCTGAGAATATTCGCTGGGGCAAAGAAGATGCCACCCAGGAGGAAATCGAAACGGCTGCGGCGATGGCCTGCGCCGATTTTATCGAGTCGTCCCCTGAAGGCTATCAAACGAGGATTGGCCAGGGCGGGGTCAATTTCTCCGGGGGCCAAAAGCAGCGGCTGTCGATTGCCCGAGCCTTGGTGAAACAGCCGGAGATCTTGATCCTCGATGACAGTACGAGCGCTGTCGATGTCGCTACTGAGGCAAAAATGAAGGCGGCATTAAAGAAATATGCGAACGGACTTACCACCATCATCATTGCCCAGCGGATTTCATCGATCATCGATGCCGATAAAATTGTCGTCCTCGACCGGGGCGAAATCGCCGGGATTGGCACCCATGGGGAATTGATTACCGACTGCCTGGTTTATCAGGAAATCTATCGGTCGCAAATGGGACAGGAGGCGCTTTAAATGACAAAAGCAAATGAGCAACGAACCACCACCCCTCCCGGTCCGCCCCCGTTGCGCCCAGGCGGTGCCCACCACCGCGGTCCGGTCGTTAAGCCGAGGAATTTTAAAGCAACCTTAAAGCGGCTGTGGGAGTATTTCGGCCGTGAGCGAAAGATGCTGACGCTCATCTTTTTGTTTATTTTAATAGATTCTGTGATTGTGTTAATGAACCCGTATTTAATCGGTAAAGCGGTTGATGCGATGAGCCTTAAGCCTGGCAAAGTCGATTTTAACTTCCTAGAGATCATGATTATCATTCTGGGGGCAGCCTATCTAGCCGATGCTGTCCTCAACTTTTTGCAGGGCTGGCTGATGGCTGGTGTTGCACAACGAATTGTGAAAGGCTTGAGAGATTCATTGTTCAAAAAACTGCAGAAGCTGCCTGTCTCGTTTTTTGATTCGCGGACACATGGAGAACTAATGAGCCGTTTGTCGAATGATGTGGACAACGTCAGCAATTCCATTTCGCAGTCGACAACGCAGTTAATGTCGGGTGTGATTGTCATTGCCGGGTCCCTGGTGATGATGATCATCTTAAGTCCGATCTTAACGCTGGCCAGCATGATAACCGTGCCGCTCGTGTTTTTACTGACCCGGACCATTGCCAAGCGGACGAGTGTCCTGTTTAAAAATCAGCAAATGCAATTAGGCAAATTAAATGGACATATTGAAGAGACGATATCTGGTATTGAGGTTGTTAAAGCCTTTAACCATGAGGACAAAGTAATCGAGGAATTTGAAGAGGTCAATACAAAGCTGCGTGAGGTCGGCCTTAAGGCGCAAATTTGGTCTGGATTCTTGATGCCAATCATGAATGTCATCAATAACCTTGGCTTTACGGTAGTAGCCATCGTCGGCGGATTGCTTGCTGTAAAAGGCCATATCACCGTCGGGGCGATCGCCAGCTTTATCACCTACTCACGGCAATTTGTCCGGCCGTTGAATGATCTCGCCAATATATTCAACATTCTCCAGTCGGGTGTCGCGGGCGCCGAGCGGGTGTTTGACATTATTGACGAACAAGAGGAGCCGGTGGATGTTTCCCATGCGGTACAGCTTGTAAATCCAAGAGGCCATGTCGTGTTTGACAATGTCAGCTTTGGCTACCGCGACGATGTGCCAATTTTAAAAAATGTCAGCTTTGAGGCAGCGATTGGCACGAGCATTGCGTTAGTAGGCCCGACCGGTGCCGGGAAAACGACAATCGTCAATCTGCTGACAAGGTTCTATGATGTCACCGGTGGAAGAATCCTCTTGGACGGCCGCGATATCCGCAATTATACACGGGACAGTCTGCGCCGCTGCTTCGGCTTTGTCCTCCAAGATACGTATTTGTTTTCCGGAACAATCAAAGAAAACATCAAGTACGGAAAGCCGGATGCGACAGATGAAGAAGTCAAGGCCGCGGCGGTGATGGCCGGTGCCGATTTGTTTATTAAACGGCTGCCGAAGCAATATGAGACGGTCCTAGCTGAAAACGGCGGAAACCTAAGCCAGGGAGAACGCCAGCTGCTGGCCATTGCCCGGGTGATGCTGGCAAAGCCTTCATTGCTGATTTTGGATGAAGCGACAAGCAGCATTGATACAAGAACGGAGCTTCATATTCAAAAGGCGCTGCTTTCCTTGATGAAGGACCGGACGAGTTTTATCATTGCCCATCGCCTGAATACAATCCGTGATGCTGATTGCATTATGGTCATCGACCATGGTGAAATTATCGAAACAGGGAGCCATAAAGAGTTAATGGCGAAGAAAGCCAGGTACTATGAGATGTTTTCCAGTCAATTTAAGAATGCTGGCGCGTAGGCCGCATTCTTTTTTTTAGTGACATGTGTAAAGACACCTGTTAGAATACTAGTTGGCACTATTTTTTCATTAAAATAGGGAATAATGTGAATATGTTTTTTAAAAGGGGTGTCTTTATGGACAACGCAAAGGGAGTTGCAGCCGGGGACCATTTTGGCACCGGTGCCGGCCGTAAGCCGCTTTCGCAACGTAAGCTGCTGGGGATTGCCGGAATGGGCTGGATGTTCGATGCGATGGATGTCGGCATGCTGTCGTTCATCATTGCAGCGCTGCAGAAGGAATGGAATTTAACTCCGGGACAGATGGGCTGGATTGGCAGCATCAATTCCATCGGTATGGCCGTCGGTGCGTTTGTTTTCGGGTTACTGGCTGATAAAATTGGCCGCAAGCATGTATTTATCATTACTTTATTATTATTTTCTCTGGGCAGCGGGGCGTCTGCCCTTGCCACCGGCTTGACCGTATTTTTAATCTTAAGGTTTTTGGTCGGGATGGGTCTCGGCGGCGAGCTTCCGGTCGCCTCCACACTTGTCTCAGAAATCGTTCCGGCTGAAAAGCGCGGTAGGACGGTGGTTTTACTGGAAAGCTTTTGGGCGGGTGGCTGGTTGATTGCCGCGGTCATTTCGTACTTCATCATCCCTAGGTACGGCTGGGAAATCGCCTTGTTGATTAGCGCAGCACCTGCTCTTTATGCTTTGTATTTACGGGTCGGGCTGCCGGATTCTCCGAAATTTTCGGCAATCAAAGACAAAGAAAAGGTCTCTGTAGTTAAGAACCTTGCCAGTCTATGGTCCAAAGAGTATGGCCGCCAGACAGCGACGCTTTGGATTGTCTGGTTTTGCGTCGTCTTTTCCTATTATGGGATGTTCTTATGGCTGCCGAGCGTGATGGTCATGAAAGGCTTTAGTCTGATTAAAAGCTTTGAATATGTGCTGATTATGACATTGGCGCAGCTGCCAGGCTACTTTACGGCCGCCTGGTTTATTGAAAAATTTGGCCGCAAGTTTGTCCTGGTGGTCTACCTCATCGGGACGGCCGTCAGTGCCTACTTCTTTGGCACCGCAGAGTCGACTGCGCTGCTCATGACCTCGGGCATCCTGTTATCGTTCTTCAATCTCGGTGCCTGGGGCGGGCTTTATGCGTATACGCCCGAGCAGTACCCAACCCTCATCCGCGGCACCGGCTCCGGAATGGCCGCTGCTGTCGGACGGGTTGGTGGTGTGCTGGGGCCGCTTTTGGTCGGTTATCTTGTGGCCCAGAAAACGGACGTTTCCACCATCTTTACCATTTTCTGCATTGCGGTGCTAATCGGTGCGTTCACTGTATTTATTTTGGGAAAAGAAACGAAACGACAAGAATTGGCATAATATTTTTGGGTAAGGGATCCCTGCTTTGGGGGTTCCTTTTTTTGTGCTGCGGGGAATCATTCATATTTAGACAAAATAATTGCCGGGTAGTTTATATTGAAAAACAAAAGTAAATTCTTATTCACGTTAATGGTATAGCATACTAAAGTATGCGGAAAGAGTGATATTTGTTATTTTCTAAATTATTTTAAAATAACGCAGTTAAATACTAGACGAACTCAAAATTATTATGTACAATGTTTTCAGAATATTATCCCTTTTGGGAACAGTTAGACAAATGTTTGGGAAATTTTTTTCAAAAAATGGGGGGGTAAGGCAATGAGAAAGAAAAAATTGGCTGGAATTTTTGCGTCGTTCATAGTAGCGGCAACTGTGTTAGCTGCATGCGGATCATCAGAGACTGGCGGGGACGGGGAAAAGGGCGGCGAGATTCTAATCGGCTCAAACCTTGAATTGTCAGGCGGTGTGGCATCCTACGGTTCTTCGATCAAACAGGGCATCGATTTGGCTCTCGAGGAAATCAACAAAGAAGGTGTTGACGGCAAGAAGTTAAAGCTGGTTTCGTTCGATAACAAGTCGGAAGCTCCGGAAGCGATTAACGGTGCGACTAAATTGATCAGCCAAGACAAGGTTGTTGCGATTATTGGTGCTGCAACTAGCGGTAACACAAAAGCACAAATTGAAATTGCCCAAAGCAATGGGGTTCCATTGATTACGCCAACTGGTACGGCTGCTGACGTAACCGTGAAGGACGGTAAATTGAATGATTTCGTCTTCCGTACCTGCTTTATTGACCCATTCCAAGGCACAGTAGCAGCGAACTTTGCCGCGAAGGAATTGAAGGTTAAAACGGCTGCCATCTTCATTGACAGCTCCAGTGACTATTCAAAGGGCTTGGCCGATTCCTTCAAAAAGCAATTTGCTAAAGAAGGCGGAAAGGTTATTTCTGAAGAAGCGTATGTAGCAAAGGACACTGACTTTAACGCCCAATTAACAAATATTAAAGGGAAAAACCCAGATTTCGTCTTTATTCCAGGATATTATGAAGAAGTGGGTCTAATTGTGAAGCAGGCTCGCGCATTGGGCCTAAATGTCCCAATGATGGGCGCTGACGGCTGGGATTCTCCGACGCTGGTTGACCTTGCTGGCAAGGACGCTTTGAACAATACGTTCATCACTAACCATTATTCTTCAGGGGATTCTGATAAGAATGTTCAAAAATTTGTTGAAGCATTCAAGAAAAAATACGATGGCAAGTCACCTGACGCGTTCAACGCTTTAGGTTATGATACGGCGTATTTCCTTGCAGATGCGATTAAGCGTGCTGGCGGCGGCGATTCCAAGAAAATCCAAAAGGCGCTTGCTGAAACAGACGGTCTTGAGCTAATTACCGGTAAAATGAAGCTTGATAAGGACCACAACCCAATCAAATCTGCGGTTATCCTTGAGTACAAGAACGGCGAGCAGAAATTTAATACAAAGGTTAATCCATAAAGAGAAAAGCGGAAGCGCCTTCGGAACAAGCACAGCTTGTTCCTGCGAGGATTAATCTAAGGAGTTTTCCTTAGTGAACAGGGGCGACAGGCATAAGACGAGCCGGCGAGAAGGTCGCTCTTTGACCTTCTTGACGGATTGGCTTATGACCCCGAGCCCCTAGGCGCTGCAGCTAGACAATTTGAATAATTAATTTGAATAGGGAGAGCGCGGGTTCTCCCTTTTCGTTTTTAAAGTCGTTTTAAGGAGTGTTTCGCACATGGAGCAAATCATACAGCAGCTAGTAAACGGCGTGTCCCTGGGCAGTATTTATGCGCTGATTGCCCTTGGTTACACAATGGTATACGGCATTGTCAAACTCATTAACTTCGCCCATGGGGACGTATTCATGGTCGGCGCATTTATCGGTTTTTATTCTATTACGATTCTTGATTTGGGGCTTTTCCCGAGCTTGCTATTGGCAATGACAGCCTGTGCCGTTTTCGGGGTATTAATTGAACGGATCGCCTACAAGCCACTAAGAAACGCTACAAGGATTGCTGCCCTTATAACGGCGATTGGCGTATCGTTATTTATCGAGTATGGCACGATTTATATCCGCGGCGCCCAGCCTGAAGCGTATCCGAACAATATTGTTCAACTGAAGAGCATTGAGTTGTTTGGCGTTAAAATCAGCGGCCAATCGCTGTTGATCCTTGGGGTATCCATCGCACTGATGATCCTGCTGCAGTTTATCGTTCACAAAACGAAGATCGGCAAAGCAATGCGTGCAGTGTCGCATGATATGGATGCAGCCAGATTGATGGGCATTAACGTCAATAACACGATTTCAGCCACATTTGCAATCGGGTCGGCACTTGCCGGAGCAGCAGGGGTTATTTTTGGTATGTATTATACAAAAATTGACCCGTTAATGGGGATTATTCCAGGTCTTAAAGCATTCGTTGCGGCGGTATTGGGCGGTATTGGAATTATCCCGGGAGCGATGGTCGGCGGATTGGTATTGGGCGTCATTGAGGCACTTGTCAGCGCAGCTGGCTTCTCGTTATGGCGCGACGGTGTTGCCTTTGTTGTATTGATTTTAATTTTAATTTTCCGCCCGGCAGGACTATTTGGCAAAAATATCAGGGAAAAGGTGTAGGAGGTGGCAGCGATGAAACATGCGAAACAAGCAAAGTTTTTTTGGACGTCCATCGTATTGGCCATTGTGTTTGCCGTTGTTGTCCAGTTTTTAATTAACGGGGCAGTCTTGAACTCCTTCTATACCAATACATTGTTTTCCATTGGAATTAATATTATTTTGGCTGTCAGCCTGCACTTGATTATCGGGATAACCGGGCAGTTTTCGATTGGACATGCTGGCTTCCTAGCGGTCGGGGCGTATATGTCGGCGATTGTCACGATGAAATTGGGTATGCCGTTTGCCGCGGCGATTCTGGCAGCCGGTGTTGCCGCAGCGATTGCCGGTGTGGTCATCGGGATTCCTACCTTAAGGCTTAGGGGTGACTATCTTGCCATTGCCACATTAGGTTTTGGGGAGATTATGCGGATTGTCTTCTTAAATGTGGATTATGTTAACGGCGCGAGCGGGATGACTGTCTCCCACTTGATTACCTGGCCATGGTTGTTTGCCTGCGTGCTGATCACGATCATTGTCATTGCCAACTTCACCAATTCAACGCATGGCCGGGCCTGTATTTCGATTCGGGAAAATGAAATTGCGGCAGACGCCATGGGAATCAATACCACCTATTACAAAGTAATGGCGTTTATAATCGGCGCGTTTTTTGCCGGGGTAGGCGGAGCTTTGCACGCCCATAATTTCTATATCATCCAACCGACCAACTTCGGGTTTTTGAAGTCATTTGATATTTTGATTCTCGTTGTGCTTGGCGGTCTGGGCAGTATGTCCGGTTCCATTATCGCTGCCATTCTATTAACGATCATCTCCACCTTCTTGTCGAATTATCCGGAGGTTCGGATGGTCATTTACAGTCTTGTGCTCGTGACGATGATGCTGTTCCGTCCGCAGGGATTGATGGGAACAAAGGAAATTACCGCATTCTTAAAAATAGGAAAGGCCGCTAAAGGAGGGAACCAAGATGTCGACAAACACACCGTTGCTTAAAGTTGACAATGCTGGCATCCGATTTGGCGGATTAAAGGCTGTTTCCGAAGTCAATCTGGAACTCTTGGAAGGCGAACTGGTCGGATTAATCGGGCCGAACGGCGCCGGCAAAACCACCTTTTTCAACCTGTTAACCGGAGTTTATGTTCCGACGGAAGGAAGCATTTCGCTGGACGGCGATAAATTAAATGGGCTTCCCCCTTATAGAATTACCAAAAAGGGCATCAGCCGGACGTTCCAAAATATTCGACTGTTCAGTGATTTATCGGTTTTGGATAATGTAAAGGTAGCCTATCATTCACTGGCCAAGCATTCTATTTTTAGCTCGATTCTCCGCCTTCCTTCCCACTTCTCGGGAGAAAAGGAAATGGAGGAAAAGGCGATTGAGTTTTTAAAAATCTTCAAGCTCGACAATGTGCTGCATGAGCAGGCAAAAAATCTGCCGTACGGCCAGCAGCGCCGCCTCGAAATCGCCCGGGCACTGGCGGCAAACCCAAGATTATTGCTGCTAGATGAACCGGCGGCTGGGATGAACCCGCAGGAGACGGATGAGTTGATGAATCTGATTGCCCTGATCCGGGAAAAATTCTCGTTAACGATTCTATTAATCGAGCATGATATGAATCTCGTCATGGGTGTTTGCGAACGAATCTACGTACTTGACCACGGTCAATTGATTGCCCAGGGCACCCCAGAAGAAATCAGAAATAACCCGAAAGTCATCGAAGCGTATCTTGGCGAGGAGGTCTCTTGAAATGCTTAAAATCAATGATATCAATGTCTATTACGGAAATATTCATGCATTGAAGGGAGTTTCCCTCGACATCAATCCGGGCGAGATTGTCACCTTGATAGGAGCCAACGGGGCCGGGAAGAGCACGCTGCTTAAAACGATTTCAGGGCTGTTAAGACCTAAAACGGGTGAAATATTATTTGAAAGTGAGCATATAGCGGCAAAGGTGCCGCAGTTGATCGTCAAACGGGGCATCTCTCATGTTCCCGAAGGCCGCCGCGTATTTGCCAATATGTCGGTCGAAGAGAATTTGGAACTGGGTGCCTATTTGCGCAAGGATAAACAGGGCATCCGTGAGGACTTTGAAAAAGTGTATGGGCTGTTTCCAAGGCTGCAGGAACGCCGCAAGCAGCTGTCGGGGACGCTTTCCGGCGGGGAACAGCAAATGCTTGCCATGGGCCGCGCATTGATGGCCCGCCCGAGATTGCTGCTGTTGGATGAGCCGTCGATGGGTCTGGCTCCGCTGCTCGTCAAAACAATCTTCCGAATCATTGAAGAAATCAACAACCAGACCGGCACGACAATCCTGCTGGTCGAGCAGAATGCCAATATGGCGTTGTCGATTGCCAACCGTGCCTATGTCATTGAGACAGGGAAAATAGTCGCTGCAGGCACTTCCGCAGAGCTTGGGCAAAGCGATCAGATTAGAAAAGCTTACCTGGGTGGGCATTAAAAAAGAGGCTGCATAGGACAGCCTCTTTCTCTTTTACATCTTTATTTTTTGCCGCTCCGGTTCAAGCTTAAACTGATAGCGCAGTTTTGGACTCAAGGCATGTTTCACCTTATTTTTGTACTCGACATATAGCTGCTCCAACCCGACCATGGCGAGGGAGAAGAAGTTGGCATAGTTCTTCTGGACCTCCCATTTCAGCTCGTTCTTGCCGCAGATGCTGTATTTATTCAGCTCTTCAATTTCCTTTTGCAGGTTGGCCAGCGGTACAGCCTGCTCCGCCTCCGGCAGCGCCAGAATGTGGTCGATTTTTTCAATATAGGCCTGCGATTTTTCAATCTTGGCTTTAATCTCCTCATAGCCTTTCTGGTCGATGAGGCCGTATTTTAACTTAAAATCATTTAATTTATAGGCTGACTCGTAGGTGGCATTGACGATATCATCTCGGGTCAAGTGCTTGGTCTCAAAGCTGAGCATATGCTTCCATGAAGGCTGGGTAATCGCCTTCCGGTGGTCCTCGAGCGTATAGCAGAACTTTTTATAGCCATGGATTTCAGGATGCTCAAATGCAGGGCTTGCCGGGTCCAGGAACGGGGCAAGCGGTGCGACAAAGTAGAAAATCCTTGGGTCTTTGTTGCAGGCCAGATGAATCGTTTCACAGAAATCAATATTCTCGATGCAGCTTGTATATGTCTGATCCGGAATGCCGACCATGAAAAACAGGTCAATTTTCTTGCAGCTATGCTTGAGGGCAAAGTTCAAGGTGTCGATGACTTTGGCGTTGGTGCAGTTAAACTTGCCGTTGTAGCGCCTGATTTTTTCATCATGCGTTTCCAGGGTAATCTCGATGCTATAATTCGGAACACAGTCTTCGATTTTTCTAAAATAGTCTTCATCAGCATACTGGAACAGTTCAAACACCATTTCATTTTTCAAATTCAGTTGCTTAAGTCTGCTGAAAAATTCATCGACATATTCCCGTCCGCCCTGGCGCAGGTCATGCAAGATGAAAATCGGCGCCCGGCTGAACCGGGAAATGAATTGAATGTCCTCAACGAGCTTTTTCGGAGACCTTAGGGCCAGAGAATTGCGGTTGCAGTTTTGGTCATAAGCCTCACGCGACCCGCCGCAAATCAGGCAGTTTTGCGTACAGCCGCGTGCGGTCAACAGCGCCGTGTTCGGGTATTGCAGCCAGCCGTTGTATGGCAGCGGATCAAGGAAGTTGCGGTACTTGAACACGGAACGGACCGTATAACGGTAGCCAGGAACATCAATATCATCTAAATCTTTCGGCACGTAGGTAATCGGGTTATAGCCGATTTCGCTGCCCTTTTTCCAGGTCAGGTTTGGAATGTCGGCGTAATGGGTATTGCCCGTTTCCAGCTTATTCATCAACAGGAGCGTGAGCTTTTCTGTAGAATCGCCGCGCATGACAAAGTCGATAAATGGATATTGAATAAGTTCCTTATGATAATAGGTGGAAGATAACCCTCCAAACATAATCGGTGTCTCCGGATGCAGGGTCTTGACGATTTTGGCAAGCTCGATGCTTCCGTGGGCATGTGGCAGCCAGTGCAGGTCAATTCCGAACGCCCGGGTTTTGATTTTTCGCAGTTTTTTCTCGACATCAAAGTTATCGCTCATCAACATCCGGTTGGCAATGTTGATAATTTTCACCCGCAGCCCGTATTGTTCTAAATAGTCGGCAATGCTGGTCAGGCCGATCGGATACATCTCGAATACCGGTGATGATGGCACAACATCGCTAATCGGGCCGGCAAGCAGGGAGTTTTTTCGGAAATCGTATACGCTGGGAGCATGGAGCAGGACTAAATCGTATTTCATTTGGACCACCTCTTGTCAAAAAATTAGTCTATATCGAAAGGATTTTACTTTGTGATGAATTTCACATAAACCCTGTTGTTAAAGTTAATATGTTATTTGTTAATCTTCTGTTAACTTAAGTTTACTATAATTATGGTTTGATAGAGTGACAATAGAGTGACAGATTTTGGGTGATTTTGTGGCAATCTTTATGTTAGTACTAAGGTAGTATGGCAAGAATAATGCTTTTGCCAAATAGAATTAACGGCACGGATTATGACATAATATTTTATACCAAACCGTCCCCGGTTTGGAGAATCCAGTTCGGTCAGTGTGATTCATTAGACCGGTCTGGGTTTTTATTTTGATAAAATTAGCCAGTGGCATGTTAGATCAGATATCTCCCGATTGTTTTCATCGGTTAAATCAATTAAACTTTAGTTAACTGAAAATTTTGTAATCCGTAACAAAATAGAAGGGGTCGTCGCCATGCGTGATTCTGGGTTTTTGAAAAAACGAGAGCAGTTGTCACGACAGTTTTTGTTGCTGATAACATTAATTGGCGGGTGGATTTTCCTTCAATTCGGACTGACGCAATTATCAATCCCCCATGATGCAATGATTTTTGCGCTGCTGGTTTTATTCTTATTTATTGTTGAGTATTTTCCCTTGCCCGTTTGGAATGGAACGGTAACCATTTCGTTTTCCCTTGTCTACGCTATCTATGTCATCGACGGACTTGCCAATACGCTCGTTTTTTACGGAATCATTGTCGCAGCGGTCAACATTATTGAACGCCGCCCATTGAGGATTATTCTGTTTAACCCTGGCATGCACATTGTCAGCTTTTATTTGGCTCATTTGTTTAACCAGACGTTCTATCCATTGCTGCCGATCGCTGATGTGTCCAAAGTCTTGCAGGGACTCATTCACGTCAGTATGGTGATTATCCCGTTTTATGCATTGAATAACCTAATTATTGACCTGGTGCTGTGGATTCGTCCGCAGGTTTATCCCTTTAACGTCTGGAAGCGAAAGACAGTCCAGGAGATCAACAGTTTTTCGATTTCTGCTGTCTATCTTGTGCTTTTTTATGTATTGGGCAGTCAAAACCGCGGGCAAATTGACGTGGTTACGTTTTTTTTCTTTTTCTCGCCATTGGTATGCTTTGCGCTGTTAAGCTCGATTATAGCAAATTTAAAACGGGAAAAGGCAAAACAAAAGGCACTGTTCAGCATTTCTTCCGAATTGAATAAAAAGATTGCGGCCACCGACTGGCTCACCTTTTTGGCCGATAATCTCCAGGAATTTATAGATGTTGATGCCTGGATTCTCTGGAAAAAGAAAAAGACCGGCTGGGAGCTGAGCTTTGCCGACGGCCCGGTAGCCACAAAACCGCAGTTATCATACGATATTGCTTCCGCGTTTGACTCCATCACCAGGGTCACTGTCTATGACTATGCCAAAAAAGATGCGGGCCCTGCAGGCCAATTTTTTACAGAAGAGGTCGGGTCTTTGTTATATGCGCCGCTCATCATTGAAAGCGAGCTGGTCGGCATGTTTGTATTTGGCCGGGTCCGGACGAGAAGCTTCAGCGAAGAGGACCATCGCTCCGCGGCGACGTTGGGAAATCAGCTGGCGGTGCTGATTAAGACGCGCTGGCTGTTTGCCGAGCAGGAGAAACGGCTGATTTTGGAGGAGCGAAACCGGATTGCCCGTGATATCCATGACGGGGTTGCCCAGTCGCTAGCCGGTGCGATTATGAATTTGGAAACGGCGCAGCGGAAATTTACCAAGGCTCCCGATGATTCGTTCCGCTTGATGGTCGAGAGTACCGAGAAGCTGAGAAAAAGCCTGAAAGAGGTCCGGGAATCCATTTATGCATTAAGGCCGTATCCGACTGAGCGCGTCGGACTGCTGGCGGCGATTACGGTAAAGATTAACATGCTCCGGCGGGAACACCGGCTCGAGATTTGCTTGGAGACGCGGGGGCCCGAGTTCAACCTGAGCTCAATGGTGGAAAAAATTATTTTTGATATTTGCCAGGAAAGCGTGCAAAACGCGATTAAACACGCAGAGGCATCAAGAATCGACATTTTGTTAAGCTTTCAGAAAGAGAATGTCTTGTTAAAGGTGAAGGATGATGGCCGCGGCTTTTCGCTGTTTCAGGCGATGATAAAAGCGCGGGAGCATCCGCATTTTGGGATTCTTCATATGAATGAAGCGGCAGAAAAGATTCAGGCCATGCTTCAGGTCGACAGCCGTGAGGGGTCCGGAACGGAGATTACGTTAACAGTTCCAAGAATGGGAATTGAAGGGAGAGAGCTACATGATCAAGCTTATGCTAGTCGATGATCACGCTGTATTACGGGACGGATTGAAAAATATTTTGGATATGGAATCGGATATTGAAGTGATCGCCGAAGCGGTCAACGGCAATGACGCGATTGCCAAGGTCAAGGAAGCAATGCCAGATGTGATTTTGATGGATATTAATATCCCCGAGAAAAATGGGATTGAAGCCACTAGCGTGATTAAGAAGCTTTACCCGTCTATTAAAATATTAATTTTGACGATGTTTGATCACGACGAGTATTTTATGTCGGCGATTCGCGAAGGGGCCGATGGGTATTTGCTGAAGGATGCCCCGTCCCAGCATGTCGTCGATGCGATTCGCTCCGTGGCCAATGGCCAGTCGGTGATTCACCCGTCGATGACCAAAAAATTTCTGGGCTTCATGCAGCCTAAGGTGGAAGAGGTGGAAGAAGAGAAGCCGGCCGATTCCATGCTGACCGAGCGGGAAAAAGAAGTCCTGCTTTGCCTGGTCCAGGGCATGAACAACAAAGAAATCGCCAAAACCCTGTTCATCAGCGACAAAACCGTCAAAATCCATGTCAGCAACATCTTCAAAAAGTTGGGCGTCAAAAGTCGATCCCAGGTCGTCATCTACGCGGTACAGAACCAGTTGGTACCGTTGAGCTAGGGTGGTGTCAGGCACCACAAAAAGACAATTCCGCCGTTTTGTCCACGTGGGGTGGACAAAGCTCTTTTGCAGGGATAAACCAGGTGCTTTTGTACCTGGTTTTATTTGTGGTTGGTTGACTGGTTCTGGAGGGTAAAACCTCAGTAGGATGGAAAGTTAGTACCAGTTTTGCGAGATTTACTACCTTTGGTGAATGGTGTTCCCTTTTGAATTTTCGGACAATGATAGGTATACCGATTCTGAAGGGGGTTTTGGAGATGAAAAAGTGGTTATCGGGATTCCTTATTTTTGCTCTATTATTATCGCTGGTACTGCCGAATCTATCAAAGGCCAAGGCAGAGGTGGTTCCTGTTGCTGTCCTGGATTTGGACCTAGTGAAAGTATTAAAAACAGCAATCCAGCCTGTACAGGTAGTTGTTACCTTTGAAGGTGACGGACCGCCTACAAAGGCGCATTTGACTTTGTTGGAAAAGCTAAATGGACGGCCGAACTTGGATATGGAAGGATGAGCCCGCCATCACGGCTCCGGGGGTCGATACCATCTCTACCCGTGTGTTGGGGCCGGTGGCGTTGCTGGGCCTGACGACAGATATTAGTTCAGTTGAACCGCAGTATCTGCCATTTTATACTACGATGAGCGGTACCTCGATGGCCACGCCGCACGTCGCGGGGATTGTCGCCCTCATGCTGGAGGCTAATCCATTGCTGACACCTGGCCAGATCAAGCAGGTGCTTCAGAATACCGCCACCGGCATGCCAGGCTGCGAATCATGGGAAGTCGGGGCCGGTTACGTGAATGCCTATAATGCGCTTCACAAGGTGATGTTTGGTTTTTAAAAAAGGTAATTGTTACGCGCTTTTTTTGGGAGCGTGTTGGCGAAATAGGATTAGGAAAGAGGGCTCGTACGTGTAGTGCGGGCTCTTTTTTATGGGGATGTCGGTAAAAGGGTGGAATCGACCGGTAAAGTAGCAAAAAGTGCCAGTAAACTAGACAAAACCCGCCGGTAAATTTTCATTTGACCAGAAAAATGTAAAAGTTGACCAATAAATTCGGAAATTGACCAATAAAATCCGGAAACCGACCAATAAAATGATAAAACCGACCAATAAAACCTCAAAACGGACTAGTAAATCACACAGCCATTAAAAAACGGCCCTCTTTTTGATAAAATAGATACAAAAATCAGAAGGATGATACCCATGGCCCATGCCAAAACGAATGCAATGCGGATTCTTGACACACAAAAGGTCCAATATGAGGTTCTGACCTATGAAAATAAGGATGGAAAAATCGACGGGGTGTCGGTTGCGGGAAAAGTCGGCAAAGACCCGAAGGAAGTCTACAAAACACTCGTTACTCAGGGTGCCAGCAAAACTCTGTATGTGTTCGTCGTTCCCGTCCTCGAGGAGTTAAATTTGAAAAAAGCGGCCAAAGCGGCCGGAGAAAAAAACATGGAGATGCTGCCGATGAAAGATATCCAAAAATGGACCGGCTACGTTCGTGGCGGCTGCTCGCCGATCGGCATGAAAAAGCAATACAAGACCTTTCTCGACGAAAGCTGCCACGCGCTTGATTCTATGGTCGTAAGCGCTGGTAAAATCGGCATGCAAATTGTGCTAAAACCAGCCCACTTGCAAGAGGTAACCGGGGCGGTATTCGTTGACGTGATTAAATAAGCACTGCCGATAACCCCAATCAAATAAGATTTTTCCTTGGGCATTCACCTATAAACACCCGATGCATAAGATATGGTGACCATAATCTTTGCAGTGGCTCATGAAGCTTTGCCCCGTGAACGGCAAGGTTGTTTATAAAGGGAGTGTTGATGAATGGCAGGAAAAGTGAAAAACTATTTCGCCGGCGGCAATACCGCCAAGGGCTTCCACAGTTTGTACGATTCTAATCTGCAGGGGCTTGACCGCTTGTTTATTTTAAAAGGCGGACCTGGAACCGGAAAGTCCTCGCTCATGAGGAAGATTGGCAACGAGTGGCTGGAAAAGGGCTATAATATTGAATTTCTCCATTGCTCGTCTGACAACAATTCGATTGATGGGGTGCTGATTCCCGCCCTGAAGGTGGGGATTGTTGACGGCACCGCGCCGCATGTGATTGAACCGAAGGCGCCCGGGGCCGTTGAGGAATATATTAATCTCGGTGAAGCGTGGGATGCAAAAACCCTCGCCGCCCACAAAAACACCATTCAAAAGCTGACCGCCCGAATCAGCGATGCCTTTGCCAAGGCTTACGCCACTTTTAAGGAAGCGCTGGAAGTACATGATGATTGGGAAAAAATTTATATAAACAGCATGGATTTCAAAAAAGCAGACCAGTTGACGAACAAATTGATTGATTCGTTTTTTGGAAAGATGAAGTTGAATAAGAAGCCGGATATTCGCCACCGGTTCCTCGGGGCGGCAACACCAACGGGTGCCGTCGATTTTGTCCCAAATCTAACCGAAGAAATCCCAAAACGCTATTTTATTAAAGGTCGCCCCGGTTCTGGCAAATCGACAATGCTGAAAAAATTGGCCGCAGCCGCCGAGGAACGTGGCATCGACACAGAAATCTACCATTGCGGCTTTGACCCGAACAGCCTGGATATGTTGATTTTCCGGGAGCTCGGGATTGCTATCTTTGACAGCACGGCGCCGCATGAATATTTCCCGAGCCGGGACGGCGATGAAATCATTGATATGTATGAAATTTTAATTGAGCCGGGAACGGATGATATTTTTGCGGACATCATCAGCAAAATTTCCGCCAAGTATCGCCAAAAAATGAAGGAAGCGACCGGCTGGCTCGCCAAGGCAAAAGAACTGCATGACGAGCTTGAGGAAATTTATATTGCAGCGATGGATTTCTCGGTCGTCGATAAAATTCATGAGAAAATTGCTGAGGAAATTAAGGTGTTGGCTGAAGCAAATAGTTAAAAAAAGAGTGCCGGGTGGAGAGGTCCCCCGGCATTTTTTGACGTAACGGGCTCGCCAATCAGCGTGTTTTTATTTATGAGGATTCGTCTTGCTTTGCTGGTCCTTATTGCGTTTGTTTCCTTTGCTGTTATCGCCGCTGACAAATTCTGCAGCAAATTCAGCTTCTGCGTGCCCTGCTCTCGGCGAGTTTTGGTTGCGGCTGCCTTTATTGTATTTTTTCGTCATCTGGTAATCCCTCCTTATCACAAATAGTTTGGCGCCACGGGGATTGTTTATGCGCGGGATATTTTTTACAATAAAAGGTAACAGGAGAGGGAGTGAGTCCATTGTCAGATACGATGAAAAGTTTAACAAACCTGTTTGAAAAAAATAGAAATGAAGCAAATGCCGGTCCAATGCGGAAATATATGAAAGACCATTTTCCGTTTCTCGGGATAAAAAAGCCGCTGCGATCACAACTGGAAAAGCAATTTTTTAAAGAGACGGGGATCTTGAAGGAGCCGTTTCAGCAGGATTTTGTTTGGGAGCTTTGGCAAAAGGAGGAGCGGGAATATCAATATACAGCGCTTGTATACCTTGAAAAATCGCTAAAGAAGCTGCAAAAAACGGACTTGCCTTTTATGGAAAAACTAATACTGACGAAATCATGGTGGGATAGTGTTGATGCGATTGCACCCAAACCGGTCGGTAAAATAGCTGCCCGATATCCTGAAGTGATCACAGAAACGATTGACCGCTGGGCCGTCAGTGACAATATGTGGCTGCGGCGGGCCGCGATTCTTTTTCAATTAAAATACAAGCAGCAAACGGATGAGGAGCTGCTTTATCGATACATACGGGAAAATGCAGGCAGCAAGGAATTTTTTATCCAAAAAGCGATTGGCTGGGCGTTACGGGAATATTCAAAATCCAATCCGGCCTCGGTCAAGGCGTTTATCTCAGGGGAGCGGCTGGCACCGTTGAGCGTCAGGGAGGGAAGCAAGTATCTGACGTAATACGATTATTTCTGTTAGAATGGCACTAATGAATGAAACTAAAGGAGACCATTATGATTAAATGTATTGCAACAGACATGGATGGAACATTATTGAACGCGATGCAAACCATCAGTGAGGAAAATAAGCAGGCAATCCTGAAGGCGCAGGCTGCCGGGATTGAAGTGGTCGTGGCCACCGGCCGGGCTTACCAAGAGGCAACCTATGTGCTTGATGAAGCCGGGCTGACTTGTCCTCTGATTTGTGTCAACGGGGCCGAGGTTCGCGGGCGAGATGGAGAAATGATTTCGGCTACGCCGATTGAAAAAGATGCCGCCAGGGATATTGCCGCCAGGCTGGCTGAAACGGATGTCTATTTTGAAGTTTACACCGATAAAGGCGCGTTCACAATCGATGCCGCCAAGGCTGTTTCCATTATGGTCGACATTGTTTTGACAGCCAATCCGGAAGCGGACCGTGAATTTGTTGAATATGCTGCGGGGGCGAGACTGCGCGATAACCTGATTCACCCGGTGGACGACTATGGTGTGCTGTTCGACAGTGAACAATACAAAGTCTACAAATTCCTCGCGTTCTCGTTTGATGAGGAACATCTGGCTGTTGCACAGGAATCGCTTTCGGGATTTGCGGAATTGACCGTAACAAAATCAGGCCATGAAAATATTGAAATCACCCATAAGGATGCCCAAAAGGGAATTGCTCTTGAGGCGTTTGTCCATGCTAACGGGATTGGTCTGGATGAGACGATGGCGATTGGCGATAATTTCAACGATGTGTCCATGTTTGAAAAAGTCGGCCGGGCCGTGGCGATGGGCAATGCCAGCCCGGTCATCAAATCGATGTGTGATGTGATCACCGACACCAATGAAAACAGCGGCGTGGCGCAGGCGATTTTGGAAGTATTATAGTCTGTGAAGGGGGTAAGGGTTAAGCGGATGTTGCGGTTGTGTTCGATGTTGCTGATGGTGCTGCTTGCGTCAGGCTGTGCTATTTTTGAAAAAAAAGAGACGGAACCGCCTGAGGATGAGGCGATTGTCCTGCAGCATGATGTGGAAGTAGTGGCGGATCGTTTATCTGTGCCTTGGTCAATTAATAAGGTCAACGGGGCATTTTACATCAGTGAACGGACAGGAAGTATCGCAGTGATTGCAGATGGTCAAGTGGAGCGGCAGCCGGTGGAGTTGAAAAAGCCGTTGGCAGAGACCGCAGAGGCCGGGCTATTGGGGTTTGTGCCGGCCCCTGATTTTGTAGAATCGCAACAAGCATACGCATATTACACCTATTTGGAAGGGGACGACCAATTTAACCGCGTTGTCGTGTTGGAAACGGACGGTTCAGTGTGGCGGGAAGCTGAAATCCTTCTGGATAAAATCCCGAGTGCAGCGTACCACCATGGCGGGCGGCTGAAAATCGGCCCTGACGGCAAGCTGTATATAACGACAGGCGACGCCACCGTGCCGAAATCCGCCCAAAAACGAGATTCGTTTAACGGTAAAATCTTGCGGATGAATTTGGACGGAAGTATTCCTGCTGATAATCCCTTTGGTCCCAATTCTTATGTATACAGCTACGGCCACCGGAATCCCCAGGGGCTGGCCTGGATTGGCTCGACGCTGTATGCCAGCGAGCACGGGCAATCGGCGCATGATGAGATTAATTTGATCAAGCCGGGGGCCAATTATGGCTGGCCGAAGATTGAGGGTTGGAAAAAGCGTGCTGGAATGGCAACACCGCTGTTTCAATCAGGCGAGGAAACGTGGGCGCCGTCGGGGATGGCCGCTGCTAAGGACAGCAAGCTGTATGTCGCGGCACTGCGCGGCAATGCTGTCCGCGAATTTGATCTTGAGAAGGGCCGGACAAAGAAGGTCATCACCGGACTCGGCCGCATCCGTGATGTGTATATCGACGGCGAGTATTTGTACTTCGTTAGTAACAACACCGACGGCCGCGGAAATCCCGACGAGGGGGACGATAAACTGTACCGGGTGCTGGTGCGGAATCTAAAATAAACCAGCAATCGACATGTGATTGCTGGTTTATTTGCGGAAAATGCTATTTTATTTGTGGAAAACCCAGTTTTATTTGCGGGAAAAGCCGTTTTATTTGCGCAAATCTCACTTTTATTTGCGATCCTAGAATTTACAAGATTTCAATCTCGAGTGAGTTCACCTGCGAAACAAGCAGATCTTCGTATTGTTTTTGCGCTTGGAAAAGAACTTCCTGCTCGCCGTAGCTAGGATTTTCTTTTTTGACCTTGGTAACGAGGTCGCTTTGGACCTTTTTCGATAGGACGATCATCTCATATTGCTTCCTCTCTGTAGCCCAAAACTTATCTTTGCCGAATTCTTTCCGTCTGGAGTAACGTCAACACCGTGCGGCGATTTGGCTACAGGCACCAGGTAAATGCCGCCCTTTTGTTTTTCAGGGAGAATCATTTTTTGGCCATCGACATCTTCATAGTTTCCGTCCTTGACCATTTGCGCAAGCTCTTTCCAGTTGAACAGGACAATATAGTCACGGTCAGCTTGTGACGCGTTGATTTCAAGATTGGTTGTTGCTTCTTCTGTATTATAGGTCGTCATAACAGCCCAGTCGGCAGACCCTTTCTTGCCGGCGTCGGACAGGTCATAGGACCATGGCGGCAGGGCAACCTGATAGTCAATGTTCAGCTTCACATTTTTCTCATCAAATGTTACGGCAGACATGACGCCGCGGTATTTCGTGCTGTAATCATCAAGATCTTCGTACTTTTGTCCAATTGGTACAGCAAAGCGTGTCGGCAGGAACATGTACTCGGTATTTTCCGTTACAAATGCCGCACAGTGTGGGCCGCTTGTGTTTGGAACCTTAATAATGTCTTTGACAGTAAACGTTTTTAAATCCATAACAGCGGCACGGCTGTTGCCGACGTCAGTAGCGAACATCCATTTACCGTCATAATCACCATTTGTCTCGGAGAATGCCGGGTGGTGCAGGTCGCCCCACGTATAATCATCCATCATTTTCTTGGAATGCTCGTCAAAGCCGTAACCTGTTGCGGAATCCGGTGAGAAGACCGTCTTTGCCGAGGCTTGTTTGTTTACGCAAAAGGAGGAATATTATCCGGCGACTGCCACCATGCTTGAAGCCGGAACGCTGTTCTTTTTGGATAAGCTGGAGCTGGAAAAAGAAATCTCCCATCACCCCGAGCTGGCGATACAAATGATCAGCTATATGAGCGCTGCGCTGCGCGATATGACCTCGCAATTGCGGGATACCGCCCTGTTGGACGAATATGCCAAAACGGTTCGCACACTTGAGCGGGTTGGCAGAAAATTTAATCATGAAGGCAAAAGATGGGGCATTGAAATTCCGTTGACGGTTCAGGAATTTGCTACGATTGTCGGGACAACACGGGAAAGTGTCATCCGGGTTTTTTCGAGATTAAAAAAGGAAGAACTGATTGAAATCAGGTCAAGAAAAATTATCATTCTCGACACGTGCAAGTTTTGCACGTTAATGCAGCGGGATTATTAATAAGGAAGGGGACAGAATCCACATGCTTGGAAAGTATTCAAAGCACGCGGGTTCTGCCCCCTTTTTGTTTTACTAGACTCGCCAAATGGCATGTTTCTATTAGTCGGAAAATTTGTATGTCCAAAACCGTTCATTATTGACCCAGACCATGATTTGCGGGTCCTGATTTTTAAGTTTTTCCTCCATGTCTTTGAACATTGTCTCCGTTTGTGACCGATGGGCCTTAATTGCGGCAAGCTTTGTTTCGGCAACAGGGCTGATGTTGTTGATGATATCCGCCTCGCCAAGCTTTTCGACGCAGTCGTTGGAAAAGGCGACGCAGTGCAGCTTTGGCCGTACGGCCTTTGGCATTTTTCCGACGGCACGGACGACGGCCGCGCCGGTGGCCTCATGGTCGGGATGAACGGAATATCCGGGATAAAACGTGATGACGAGAGATGGATTTAACTCCTCAATTAGTCCGGAAATGACGTTTGATAGCATTTCATCATCTTCAAATTCAACGGTTTTATCGCGGAATCCGAGCATGCGAAGGTCTTGGATGCCGAGCACTCTTGCGGCTTCCTTCAATTCTTGTTTGCGGATTTTCGGGAGATTTTCCCGATTGGTAAATGGGGGATTTCCCATATTACGCCCCATTTCTCCGAGAGTCAAACAAGCGTAGGTGACCGGTGTACCGTTTTTCACATGGGTGGCAATCGTTCCGGATACACCAAAGGCTTCGTCATCGGGGTGCGGAAAGACCACGAGAACATGACGTTCTTTTTCCATATAATATGCACTCCTTTCTATTCAAATGGTGTCTCGCTGATTTCCAGCGCAACCGCAAGCTTTCCGTTATAGTCATGGCCGGCCATTAGCAATCGGCCGAACTCATCGAATTCATAATGGGTAATTCCCTCGGCGTACACCCAGCCAAGATCGATTTTTAGACCGACGCGAAAGGGACCATTGCCAGTGATTTTCCCCAATTCGTAGCGGACGAGAGCGTTGCGGATGTAGGCTCCTGCCGAAAAGAATTGTTGATTATGATGAGATGCGTAGGCGCCATTCGTCGTTTCGAGATAGATGTAGACATCTTTTCCAGCAAAATGGTTGATGATTTCTTGAACCTTTTTAATATCAACAGACTCCAAACCTGACTCCCTTCCCTTCCAATAAAGTTAAAAGCAATTTAGGATTCGCTTTAATTTTATTAATAATGTACTTATCATACTAAAATAAGTAAAAAAATGCTAAAATCGTGCCTGAAAAAGAGTGGCCGCTATAATTTGCGCTTTTTCTGATTCTATTTGCGGATTTAGCGATTTTATTTGTCAATATCCCTATTTTATTTACGAAAATAGAGGTTTTATTTGCGCATAACCCCATACCAAAGGAAAGAGCCGATCAAAAGGATCGACTCTATCTTAAAAGTTATGCTTCGCAATCTTCACAATACTCGGTGACAGACTTGCCGCTGCGGTAAGCGCCATGCCAGGTTGGGCCGACAAATTCGTTCAAGCGGAAGCCCTCAGAGATGGCGGCAGCAACGAATTCTTTGGCGACTTCAACTGCCTCATAGACGGATTGGCCTTTGGCCAGACCGGCTGTAATCGCAGACGAATGGGTACAGCCTGCGCCGTGCGTATAGGTTGTATTAAACTTCGGTGTTTCATAAATCCTAAACTCTTTCCCATCATAAAGAAGGTCAACGGAATTTTCCTCTGCCTGAAGCTTGCTGCCGCCCTTAATGACAACATTTTTGGCACCTAAATCAACGATTTTGACAGCAGCCTGTTTCATTTCTTCAACAGTTTTCGGAGTCTTCATTCCGGCAAGCTGTCCGGCTTCAAACAAGTTCGGAGTAACAACTAATGCACGAGGTAACAGTAGCTCACGCATCGCATCGGCCGTTTCCGGATTGAGCACCTCATCCTCGCCCTTGCACACCATAACAGGATCAATCACTACACGCTCGAGTTTGTTCTCATCGATCGTTTTCGCGGTTAACTCAATAATTTCCACGGTGCCAAGCATGCCTGTTTTCATCGCGTCGATGCCAACAGATAGGATGGTTTCCAGCTGCTTTTCAAGTATCGATACATCAATTGGGAACACGCTGTGCGACCAATTGTTTTTTGGGTCCATTGTCACAATCGTAGTCAGGGCGTTCATGCCATAAACGCCAAGCTCCTGAAATGTCTTTAAATCAGCCTGAATCCCGGCGCCGCCGCTTGTATCGGAACCAGCAATCGTCATTACCTTCTTAATCGTCATTATATAAGCCTCCTTATATGCCTCAAATCCACCTTCTTATTATAATGCAACAACAAAAAAATAACATAATCACAGGCATAACAATTTCATTCGGAAAGGAACGGATTGAGAGTGGAGTGGTTTTGTCCGCCCCAGGTGGACAAAATTGCAAAAATGTCCACGGCTGGTGCCTGACACCAAAAACACCACTACCACCAATTTCATGTTTGTAAACGTTTTTTTGACAGGAAAATGACAATTCTGTGTTTGATGGGTTTGGAAGGGTGTGAACGTGATTTTTGTCACATTCATTTGATGGTTAGGGGGGTACGATGGGAATAGGCGAGGTAAGTGTCATGCCTGGTTCGATGAGTGAAATCACCCGCAAAAGGCTGGGTAAATACTACTACCACGTTACAAAAGTTGTGCGTTCACAAAATTGTTGAAATTCTGTGACAGGAATGAAAGAAAGTTGTCAAAAACGCGCCATTTCAAGACTTAATTTAGCTTTAAAATGGTAGATATCCTCCAATAGTCCTACTGAGATAAGGGACAAATTTCGACAGTGTGATGAATGTCGCTGTATCGGATACCTGCCATTTTTACAATGTAAAGTATAGAAACAAGATTATTCCTTTAGAGGAGGGAACAAACAATGATTCATAAGGGTTGTCCCGATGAATATCCGATTTCCTTAATCATCAATGGATACGAAATAGCAGTCTTTCAGTTGACAAAATTCGACCTCGAGGATTGGACATACGGATATTTGTTTTCTGAAGGATTTATTCAGGATGCAGCCGATATTGACTCCATCGTGATCAACGAAGAACAGGGCAGCATCCATGTTTCGCTCCGCTCAGACTTTGACGAAGAGCAAATCTTTTCGAAGAAAAAGCATTATACAGCTGGATGCGGCAGAGGCGTAACATTCTTTTCAATGACCGATGTCAAACAATTCGATAAGGTATCTTCGAATAAAACCTATCAGCTAAGCTATCTATTAAAAAAGCGTGCTGAATTTGCCCAAAATTCCCGTTTTTATCTAGAAACGGGCGGAATGCATGGGGCATGTATTGTTGACGAAGCAGGCAATATCACGATTCGTGAGGACATTGGCCGGCATAATGCGGTCGACAAAATTATTGGCCATGCTATCAGAAAGCGGTTACATCCCGGCCGGTTGGTGCTGCTTACGACCGGAAGGGTTTCATATGAAATGCTCTCTAAGGCTGCCAAATTTGGCTTTCCAGTCATCGGCTCACGGACGGCTGCCACCAAACAAGCTGTCCAACTAGCCAGGTACTTGAATATTGATGTAGTCGGCTATTTAAGAGGGAAAATGGCGACTATTTATACCTCGGCAGGAAGAATTGAAAACGACTTAACTGTCGAACCGGCTTTGGAGGCAATCCTTGAAGGGGGGAATCAACCGGCAGAAGTTGGCAGATAAAAAGAAAAAAATGGGATGCTCTATTTATGTAAAAGGGAAGGAGATTGAAAATGGTTGAATTGAACCTGAATCGCCGGCAATTTTTAAAGCTGTCTGGTGCAACCGCTGCCACTTTGGCTGTTGTTGAACTGGGCTTCAATGAGAAAAAGGCCTATGCGAAATCAAAAGAATTCAAAATTGCCTCATCAAAAGTAACACCAACCGTTTGCTGCTTTTGCGGTGTGGGCTGTGGAATTTTAGTCCATACAAAAGACAACACTGTGGTTTATACGGAAGGGGACCCGGATAACCCAATCAACGAAGGCAAGCTTTGCAGCAAAGGAACAACAATCAGACAAGTTTATACTTCTGAGAAGCGTATTACGAAGCCGCTTTATCGTGCCCCAGGCAGCGATAAGTGGGAAGAAAAAGACTGGGAATGGATGATGGACACCATTGCCAAACGAACTAAGGAAACTCGTGATAAGTCATTTGTCGTAACAGATAACGGTATCACTGTAAATAGAACAGAAAAGATTGCCAGCCTTGGCGGTGCGGCACTCGATAACGAAGAAACATATTTGGTTTCTAAATTAATGAGAGGGCTTGGCGTTGTTTACCTGGAACACCAGGCACGAATATGACACAGCTCTACGGTTGCCGGTCTGGCACCTACATTTGGTCGTGGCGCAATGACCAACCACTGGAATGACCTTCAGTGGACAGATTGTGCTCTCATCATGGGCGCAAACCCTGCTGAGAATCACCCAATCAGCTTTAGATGGCTGACAAAAGCAAAGGAAAAAGGCGGAAAGATCGTCAGTGTTGACCCGCGTTATACTCGCACTTCAGCAGTCTCTGATATTTACGCGCCGCTTCGTTCCGGTACAGATATTGCCTTTATGGGCGGGATGATTAAATACGCTTTGGACAATAATCTCATTCACAAAGATTATGTCGTGAACTATACAAATGCATCCTTTATTGTTGCCGATGGCTATGATTTCAATGACGGCCTGTTCTCTGGCTATGACGAAGCAAAACGCAGCTATGATAAAACAAAATGGGCGCTTGCAGTCGGTCCGGATGGACAGCCGGTTAAAGACCCAACATTGGAGCATCCGCGTTCCGTGTTCCAATTAATGAAGAAGCATTATTCACGCTATGATGTAGATACAGTTTCATCTGTAACAGGTACACCAAAAGAAGATTTGCTAAAAGTGTATGAAGCATTCTGCGCAACAGGAAAAGTCGGCAAGTCCGGCACTATTTTGTACGCAATGGGCACTACCCAGCATACGGTTGGTTCACAAAACGTACGTGCTTTCGCAATCATCCAAATGCTGCTTGGCAACATTGGTCTCCCTGGCGGAGGAATCAACGCCATGCGCGGTGAGTCCAACGTACAAGGATCTACTGACTTCGGATTACTTTGGGATAACTTAACTGGTTACCTAGCGATTCCTAAGCAATCTGTACCTGAGCATGCGACACTTGAAGGATATTTGAAAAAAGAAACACCTCCATCAGGTTATTGGAGCAACAGACCAAAATTCGTGGTCAGCTTATTGAAATCCTGGTATGGGCAAAATGCAACTGCAGAAAACGAGTTTGGCTATCAGTTCCTGCCAAAACCAGGTGCAAAGAACTACTCGCACATTTTCTTATTCAAAGCGATGTTCAACAAGGAGCTTGAGGGAGCCTTCCTATGGGGAACAAACCCAGTTGTTGGCGGACCTAACGCCGGCAGAGAAAAAGAAGCCCTTGGCAACCTGAAATGGCTGGTAGCTGTAGACCTTTGGGAAACCGAAACAGCAGCATTCTGGAAAAAAGAAGCGGGCAGCGACCCATCTAAGATCAACACAGAAGTGTTCTTCCTTCCAGCATGTTCTTCATATGAAAAAGAGGGCAGTGTATCGAACAGCGGACGCTGGATGCAATACCGCTGGAGAGCGATTGAACCAAAAGGAGATTCACGCCCAGACCTTGACATGGTTCATGACCTGGCGCTGAGACTCAAAAAGATGTATGCCGGAGACACAAGTGCGGCTGCTGCACCGTTCTTGGCACTTGATTGGAACTATGGCGATGGCCATGAGCCGGATATCGATCTGGTTTGTAAGGAAATTAACGGTTATGACCTGACTACAGGCAAATTGCTTCCTGGATTCGGTGCCTTAAAAGACGATGGAACCACATCAAGCGGCAACTGGATTTACAGCGGTTTCTATCCGGAAGAAGGCAAGAACCGTTCCAAGAACCGTGACAACAAAGATACAGGCGGCGGCAACTTCTTGAACTGGTCATTTGCTTGGCCGATGAACCGCCGGATTCTATACAACCGTGCATCTGCTGATGCCAATGGTGTACCATACAGCAAAGAAAAAGCAGTTATCCATTGGGATGCGATTCAGAATAAATGGGTCGGAACCGACGTACCGGACTTTAATGCGACAATAGCACCATCAGCACCAGGCGGAACAGGCGCAATCATGATGAACAAAGATGGTGTAGGACTGCTTTACGCACCTACCATGAATGAAGGTCCGTTCCCTGAACACTATGAACCATTTGAAAGCCCAGTGCCAAATGCGTTCTCATCTGTAGAATTAAACCCGGCTGTCGTGATTCATGAAGGCGACTTCAACAAAAAAGGCTTTAAAGCGGATTACCCGATTATCGCGACAACTTACCGTGTATCAGAGCATTGGCAATCCGGCACGATGACCCGTAACCAAGAATGGCTGTCAGAGCTTTCCGCTTTTATGTATGTAGAAATTAGCGAAGAGCTGGCTAAGGAAAAAGGCATTAAGAATAAAGACAAAATTAAAGTCTCTACAGCACGAGGAGAAATCACTGCTTACGCGATGGTAACGAAGCGTTATAAGCCTTTCAAAGTAAGAGGTAAGGTAGTGCACCAAGTTGGGATGCCATGGCATTTCGGCTTCAAAGGATATGCTACAGGGGATACAGCAAACCGCCTGACGCCGCATATCGGAGATGCCAACACACAGATTCCAGAATACAAAGCATTCCTCTGCGATATAAGGAGGGCTGACTAATGGCTAAGAAAGAATATGTAAAATTTGTCGACGTAACAAAATGTGACGGATGCCGTGCGTGTATGGTAGCCTGTAAAAATTGGAACGACCTTCCTGCTGAACAAACGGAATTCTTAGGCAGTTCTCAGTCACATGCAAAGACTACAGCGGATACTTGGAACGTGCTCCAGTTTGTCGAGCACGAGAATTCCAAGGGCGGCCTGGATTACTTGTTCCGCCATTCATCCTGCTTCCATTGTACAGATGCAGCCTGCGAAAAGGTTTGCCCGGAGAATGCAATCAGCTACACGGAATTTGGAACTGTAGTTATTGACCACGACAAGTGCGTAGGCTGCGGCTATTGCGTCCAAAACTGTCCGTTCGAAGTCATTTCTTTGAAAGAGTACAAAGATAAAAACGGTAAAGAATACCGTAAAGCACACAAATGCACCATGTGTACCGACCGTTTGGAAGAAGGGTTACAGCCTGCCTGCGTAACAACCTGCCACACAGGTGCCATGGAGTTTGGCGATAAAGATGCCATGATTCAAAAAGCGGAGAAACGCGTTCAGGAAATCAAGGACCGTTACCCTAACGCCCAAGTGTACAACCCACAAGGCGTTGGCGGAACGCATACTGTATACGTGTTAGCAGAGAAACCGTCTGTATACGGCTTGCCTGAAAATCCAAAAGTGCCGACCTCTGCAGTAGTATGGAAGGATTATGCCCAGCCAGTCGGCAAGTTGATGCTTGGTGCAACAACAATGGCCCTTGTCGGTGCATTTGTAACGAATAAGTTTTTCAGCAAAAAAACAGAGCAAGAGAATGGTGGTGAGAGCCATGAGTAATGTTCAGAAGCACCCGAAGGCAAACCAACAGATCAGACGTTTTCCAAAAGCATTTGTTTGGGCCCACGCTATAAATGGTCTTTCATTCTTTGCTCTTTACATCACGGCGCTGCCAATGTACACCGAATTCTTTGACTGGCTGTATCCGGTTCTTGGCGGCCCAGCCAATGCACGGTTGCTCCACAGAATCTTTGCCGTAGCTTTCATCACGCCGACGTTTATTTTGCTGATTTTCAGCCCGAAGTGGTTCATGTTGTGGATGAAAGAATTGATCACATGGAAGAAACGAGATATAGCGTTCTTTGGAAACTTTGTGAAAGAATTGTTTGGCTTAAAGTTTGATCATGTGAGACAGACCTTCTTTAACGCTGGAGAGAAGATTAACTCAATCCTTCAGATGTTCTGTGCTATATTGGTCATTTTTTCCGGATTTACAATGTGGTTTCCTGAGTACTTCCCAAGAGCATTAGTTCAATGGGGCTATGTTCTTCATAACATCGGATTCGCATTAGGAATCGCTGTTATTGTCGGACACATTTATCTTAGTGTCATCCACAAGCATTCACGTCCAGGCTGGTCTGGCGTTGTAACCGGCAAGGTTCCTGCTTGGTGGGCAAAAGGCCACTATGCCGACTGGTATGATGAAGAAGTCAAGAAGGGGAACTTTCCTAACCTTGATGATCCAAAGCATAAAAAAGGCGCATAATAGCGAACGCAACTAGACAATTGAAATTTTAATAAACGGGAATGGCTGTCTGTTACCGGACAGCCTTTCCCTTTAAAAAAAGACTATTTTCAAAAAATTATAGATTTTCACTATCTAACAAATGATAAACTAGAAGATAATTGGCAAGCGGCGAACGGCCGATGGCCGCTTTAATAAAGGCTTCAAAAAAAGAAAACGAGGTGAAGCGACATGATTAAGTCCGTTGTTTCGAAGGAATATCAAAATCTGCAAAAAGAACTCATCCGGCTTCAGGCACAGTGGAAAGGGATGATTAATCCGGAAACAATCAAGCCGAACCTAGACAAAGCGGCAATGGCTGCAGGGGTGCCGGCGGCCGCATTAACGGCTATTGACTTTGAAATTTCACTATTCCAACAGTGGATAGAGGATATAAACACATTATTAATCAACCACAATCCAGAGCTAGAGGCAAAGCTTTCAGGCATTGAGGGCTTGCTGAACGAAGAAACTGCGATTCGCTGGATTGAGGAAGCTTTTTCCTTCAATCATGTTTACTTTGAAAGCTTTGCCGAAGAGCATGGACTTGAGCCATGGATTCCGCAATTCCTTGCGGAGACTGCACTAAGACCTTATCTGCAGAAAACCGCAGAAATGATCCAGCCTGAGCTTGACCGCGGGGTTCCTGGCGCTGGTTGCCCTGTCTGCGGCGAACCGGTCAGGCTGGCTGCCCTCGAGGATGAGGGCAAAAAGGTCCTTCACTGTCCGCGCTGTCTCGCGCATTGGAGAGCAAAGCGCCTGGAATGCTCGCATTGCGGTACTGAAGATTATGAAAAAATCAAGTTTCTTACGATTGAAGGAGACGCCACTTCGCAAATCCAGGTTTGCGAAGACTGTAACGGCTATATTAAAATTATTGATACAAGACAATACATTGAAAAACCGAGCGCGGCCCTGCTTGACTTAAATTCGATTCACCTCGATTTTGTCGCTCAGGAAAACGGCTACAAGGCAGTCGGAGAAAAGAAACAGCCAAATTAAGCAGCGATTCCGCTCCGGTATCCAATTTGGTTCTGGAGAGGAATCGCTTTTTAAAATATGAAAAAGAGGTGCTGTTGATGAACGCTGCAGCCATTCTATTATCCGGAGGCAAATCCAGCCGGATGGGCACCAATAAAGCGCTTTTAAAAATAAATGAAAAAACTAATATTGAAAGAATTCGAGACATCCTTGCGGAGCATTTTGCCGAAACGATTCTCGTCACAAATGACCCGGCTGCCTATCAATTCCTAGGGGTAAAAATGGCCTCAGACCATTATCCGGGAATGGGGCCACTTGCAGGACTGCATGCTGGATTGGAGGCAAGCTCCCATGAGGTAAACGTTCTCGTTGCCTGCGACATGCCGTTTGTTTCCGGCGAGCTAGCGGCGGCAATGGCAGAAAAATGCGGGGAATACGATGCCGTCATTCCGGTTATAGGCGGCAAACAGCATCCGCTATTTGCTGTTTTTAAAAGATCAGCGGCCGAAGAGGCGGCGAAATGCATTAAAGCAGGTAATTTGCGCATGAAACACCTGCTCGACCGCTTAAATGTGTTATATTTAACAGAAACAGAGCTTGGAAGCTTTAACCAGTTGGATTTGGACCGGGTCTTTTTCAACATGAATCATCCGAACGAGTACGAGGACGCGAAGAACTGGGCAAAAAGCTGAACGTAAGGGGGACTTGGAAACCATGCAATTTTTCAAAGTAAAAACAGTCGAAGAGACATTTGCTTTAATAGATGAACAGGTTGCGGCGCTGGAACGAACCGAGGTGAAGGAGCTTGCGGAAGCCCTCCATTATATTCTCGCCGAACCGGTGACCGCGAAGGAAAATGTCCCGGGCTTTGACCGGTCTACTGTCGACGGCTATGCAGTCCGCGCGAAAGATACGTATGGTTCATCCGAGTCGATGCCTGGCTTCCTCAACGTGGCCGGTGAAGTCAAGATGGGCGAGGTCCCTGACGTTGCGGTCCGTTTAGGGCAGGCGGTATACGTCCCGACCGGCGGCATGCTTCCGGCCGGCAGTGACAGCGTCATCATGATTGAGCATGTCGAGGATGTTGACGGTCTTTTGAATACATATAAGCAGATAGCGCCTGGAGAAAATGTGATTCGTGCGGGCGAAGATATCCGTAAAGGGGAGGTTCTTCTCGAAAAGGGGACGAAGCTGCGCGCCCAGGAGTTGGGAGCACTCGCCTCCTTAGGAATCACCCATGTCACTGTCTATCGAAAACTCAAAGCCGGTTACTTGTCGTCCGGGGATGAAATTGTTCCTTATAGCACGGAATCCCTTCGGGTGGGCCAAATTCGCGACATCAACGGACTGACGATTGCCGGATTGGCCAGCGACTGGAACGTCGAGGTCATTTACGGCGGAATCGTCAAGGATGATTATGAGGAATTTAGCCAGCGTGCCCGTGAACTGTATGAACAGGTTGACTGTTTAATTATGTCCGGCGGCAGCTCCGTAGGGGCCAAGGATTATACCACCGAAGTGATTCAGTCATTAGGCGAGCCTGGCGTATTTGTTCACGGCATCTCCATCAAGCCGGGAAAACCGACAATTTTGGCAGTAGCGGATGGTAAACCGGTGATTGGCCTGCCAGGGCATCCAGCCTCGGCGATGATTATTTTTAAATTATTTGGCGAGCGGATTTTACGAAAGCTTTCCGGCGAAAAATTGGAACGGAGGCCGGAGCGGGTGTTCGCTCGGATTACGAAAAACATTCCATCGTCGATGGGGCGGTCCGATTATATTCGTGTTAGGCTTGAGGAAAAAGACGGCGAGTGGTGGGCCGAGCCGATTATCGGCAAATCGGGCTTGATTACGACGCTGGTCAAAAGCGATGGCATCGTCGAGATTAGTTCAGAAAAAGAAGGCGTGTCACAGGGTGAATACGTTCCTGTGATTCCGTCACGGTAAGAGGAGGCACAGTCATGTACAAACGGAAAATTTACCTGGAAGATAAACCACGGACTGAGGCCAGAGACGAAATTCTTGCTGCATTCGATCTGACCCCTGAAACAGAATGGATTCCGGCGGTCGATGCGTTAGGACGGGTCACAGCAGAGCCAATTTTTGCACCGATTTCAACACCGCATTACCACGCTTCGGCGATGGATGGGGTCGCGGTTATCGCTGAAACCACCTATTCCGCCCATGAGCAGAATCCGCTTCATTTAAAGCGCGGCAATCAGTTTGTTTATGTCGACACTGGCAATGCGATTCCATCGCCATTTAATGCGGTCATTATGATTGAAAACGTACAGGTGCTAGACGATGATACGATTGAAATTATCGAGCCTGCAACACCTTGGCAGCATATCCGCCCGATTGGCGAGGACATTGTCCAGGAGGAAATGCTGTTTCCGCAGGGGCATAAGCTGCGCCCAGCCGATTTAGGGATTCTGCTGACTTCTCGATTATTGAAGGTTCTGGTCGTCAAGAAGCCGGTTGTCACTGTCATTCCAACGGGAAATGAGCTTGTCGAGCCCGGTTCTGAAATGGATCCTGGAAAAATTGTTGAATTTAACGGGACGGTTTTTACCAATTTTATTAGGGAGTGGGGCGGAGAGCCGCGGCTTCACCGGATTGTCAAGGATGAGCCCGAGAATATAAAGCAAGTGCTGCTAGAAGCATCGGAAACATCCGATTTTATCGTGATTAACGCCGGGTCATCAGCAGGCCGCAAAGACTACACCGTCCACATTATTAACGAAATCGGCACCGTATTTACCCATGGGGTCGCCGCTCGACCCGGCAAGCCGGTCATTTTGGGAAAAGTGAATGGGAAGATTGTTGTCGGTGTTCCGGGCTATCCTGTGTCAGCTTATTTGGCTTTGGAATGGTTCGCCCGTCCGCTGGTTTGCAAGTATTTGGGCATTCCGGAGCCGGTTCGGCAGAAGGTGACAGTCAAGCTCGGCCGTCGGATTGTTTCGTCAATGGGCGCCGAGGACTTTGTCCGGATGAATATCGGCTATGTGAACGGAGAGTTTGTGGCCAACCCGTTGACACGCGCTGCGGGTGTAACGATGTCCTATGTCCGGGCAGATGGGCTATTGGTCGTGCCGCCGGAAGTGATTGGCTATGAGCAAGGAGAGATGGCAGAGGTTGAATTGCTGCGTCCTCTCGAAGAAATAAAGAATGCCATTATGTTTACGGGCAGTCATGATTTAACGATTGACTTGCTGTCATCTGCATTGAAGCGGATACGGACCGATATGAAGATTGTTTCCGCTCACGTCGGCAGTATGGCCGGAATCATGGCGGTCCGAAAAGGGGAGGCCCATGTAGCGGGGATTCACTTGCTTGACCCTGAAACGAAACAATACAATATTTCATACGTTCGCAGGCTGCTGGCCGGACAGGACGTTGTCTTATATCCATTTTTAAAACGCAAACAGGGCTGGATTCTGCCGGCTGGCAATCCGCTTGGGATTTCTAATGTTCGTGATGTAGTCGAGAAAAAGGCCAATTTCGTGAATCGGCAAAAGGGCGCTGGCACGCGAATTTTATTTGATATGCTGCTTGAGGAATCAGGCTTAGGTGCGGAAGATGTCGTTGGCTATGACCGTGAGATGTTCTCGCATTTGGCGGTTGCAGCGGAAGTAAACGGTGATAGGAATGCGGCCGGACTGGGGATTTATCCAGCGGCAAAAGCGATGGGGCTCGAGTTTGTCCCGCTGGCCGATGAAGAATATGATCTGGTGATGACAAGAAGTTTTTACGAAAGCGAGCAGGGTATACTGCTGCGCGAGATTATTCATTCCCCTGCCTTTAAGGAGCAGGTAGAAAACATCGGCGGCTATCAAGTGGTCGAAAATGCCGTGTTGAAAAACTTGGCTGAAGAGGTGAAATAATTGAAGTTCTATGAAATTTCCAAGGAACCAATTAATATCCAAGCGGTGATTGATAAAGTCGTCCAGCGCGAGGCCGGTGCGATTACCACGTTTATCGGCACTGTCCGTGAATTGACGTACGGCAAAAAGACATTATTTTTAATCTATGAAGCTTATGAAGCGATGGCTGTGAAAAAGCTCGAGCAGATCGGCCGTGAGATTGAGGAACGGTGGGCCGGTTCGAAGGCAGCCATTACGCATCGTGTCGGGCGGTTAGATATCACCGATATTGCTGTGGTGATTGCCGTGTCGACACCGCACCGCGCTGATTCTTATGAAGCGAACCGTTATGCGATTGAGCGGATTAAAGAAATCGTCCCGATCTGGAAAAAAGAGCACTGGGAAGACGGCGAAGAATGGGTCGGCAATCAGTTGGAAACGAAGGCCTATCCGAGTGGAAAGCCTGAGGAGGGTGACTTAAATGAATAAGGTTCTATTTTTTGCTCATTTACGTGACGCTGTCGGTGAAGAGGTTCTCCGGTTAGATGCCAGCGGAAAAACGGTCGCTGAACTGAAGGCAGAATTGACCTCGAAATATAAATTGCCGCGAATGGACACGGTCATGACGGCGATTAACGAAGAGTTCGCTTCCAATGATGAAGTGATTCAGGATGGCGACGAAATCGCGTTTATTCCACCGGTCAGCGGGGGCTGATTCTATGAGCGAACGCTACTCAAGACAGGTCCTTTTTCCCGGAATCGGCAAGGAAGGCCAAGAAAAAATCCGAAATAAGCATGTTTTGATCATCGGCGCCGGTGCCTTGGGGTCCGGCAATGCTGAAATTCTTACTCGCGCCGGGGTCGGGAAGATTACCATAATCGACCGTGATTATGTCGAAGCGAGCAATCTGCAACGCCAGCAGCTTTATACCGAGGAGGATGTCGCGGAAAAGCTGCCAAAAGCGGCAGCAGCAGAAAAGCGCCTCAAAGCAATCAATCGTGATGTCGAAATCCGCGCTATCATTGGCGACGCCACGCCTGAATTGCTGGAGGAACTGATCGTTGACGTTGATGTCATGTTGGATGCGACCGATAATTTCGAAACGCGGATGGCGATGAACGATGCGGCCCAGAAATACAATGTCCCGTGGATTTATGGGGCCTGCGTCGGCAGTTTCGGGATGAGTTTTTCCATCATTCCTGGAAAAACGCCATGCTTGAATTGCCTGCTGCGGACAATCCCGCTTCAGGGAATGACCTGCGATACGGGCGGAATTATCTCGCCAACCGTGCAAATGGTCATTGCCCATCAGACAGCGGAAGCGTTGAAGATGCTCGTTGAGGACTGGGATGCCGTTCGCACGGCGTTTGTCAGCTTTGACCTGTGGCGCAACCAATATACCAGCATGAAAATGTCGAAGGCAAAGCATGCCGGTTGCTTGTCCTGCGGCGAGGAGCGGACTTATCCGTATCTTGACCGGGAAAATATGACGAAAACGACCGTGTTGTGCGGCCGGGATACCGTACAAATTCGCCCGTCGCAAACAGGAGAAATTTCGCTGGAACAATTGGCGGGCCAGCTCAGCTCGCTAGGCTATGCTGTCAAGGGGAATCCGTACCTCTTATCGGTAGAACTCGGCGGTGAACGGATGGTTATTTTCCAGGACGGCCGCGCGCTAATCCATGGCACCAAAGACTTGACGCATGCAAAATCAATCTATCAACGAATATTAGGCTAACCAACCCGTACCCCGAGAAGGTGCGGGTTTTGACATTTTTAGGGGCGTTTCACGTGAAACAAGTTGAATGATGTCGAATGAGCACCGAAGTCTATTTTTTCGAAAAATCGACCATACTCATGTAGAATAGATTACAGACTCAAAACCAGAGGTGTCACTCGTGAATATATCGATGGAAAAACTTTTAACGAAAATGGGAAATGAATTGCAACAAGCCCGGGCGAGCCAAACAGAGGAAGGCTTGCGGGAACGGATCTACTCTATTAAAATATTATGCGAATTAATTTTGGATGAAAAGCAGGCGGTGAGCGGGGGACATAGCAGGCAGCCACTCCCAGTGCAGCCAAAACCGATTGTTCCGCAACCGGCGGCCTTTCAACAGCCCATCGTGGCTCAACAACAACCTGTAGTGTTCCAACCACAACCAACCGTCATGCCGCAACCGAAGAAATTGGAGATGGATGACGACGCGAATGGGGATTCACTGTTTGATTTTTAAAAAGGGGGAGAAATCAAGATGAAGACGTTTATTATGATTGGCGCCATCAACGCGTTTTTGGCGGTCGCGCTTGGGGCGTTTGGCGCTCATGGATTAAAGGACAAACTCGATGCGCATTATTTGGATATTTGGAAAACCGGGGTCCAGTATCAAATGTTTCATGCCACCGGCCTAATGGTGGTTGCGCTGCTGCTCGGAAAGGCGGCAACCAGTTCACTATTTACCTGGTCCGGCTGGCTGATGCTTGCAGGCATCATTTTATTCAGCGGCAGCTTGTATGTATTGAGTCTGACGAAAATCGGACCACTTGGTGCCATCACCCCGATTGGCGGGGTTTGCTTCTTGGCTGCATGGGTATTAATGATCCTTGGGGCTATGAAAGAATTTTAAACAAAAAAGCATTGAGCTCTCGTCTCAATGCTTTTTTGCTTTTTATCGCGGCGGATAAGTCCCTAACGTTGGCCCGGCGCCAAATGGATAGTCGTACTCGATTTCCTCGGAGAAGGTGATGTAGTCGACGGCTACCATTGGGATGAGGTAGCGTACACCTGACTGAGGGTCGCTTAAGATGACGTGGTCGCGGCCGGCCGCCTCGATGACGCCTCTAAATTCCTTGGCATTCCACTGGTTGTTGCCTTCGAAGGTGGCAAATACGGATACAAGCTTGCCTTTGTTTAACCGCAAAATGTTTTCGATGTAGGACTGCTCAATCGGCAGCATCCCTGGAACTCCTGCTCCTGCACCCGGAAACCCAGTCGCGCCACCCGAGAACGTTGGCGTAGTTGGGAACGCTCCCATTCCTGTGCCCGGCGGCGGAAATTGCGGGCTCGGTTGGAATCCTTGACCGCCTGCAATCGGCTGGGCTCCCTGCTGACCCACCGCCCCGGTATAAGGCTGAAATCCTTGAGGATTGTAGTATTGGCTCATCTTTTTCCCTCCTAAAAATAAATAAATCAATGGCCCAACATTCTATAACATACTCGGTTAAACCCAAATTGGTTCCTGCGTCTCGCTGTTTTAATAGTATGAAAGAAAGTCCCGATATATGACTTTTAGGAGGGGAAAATAGAAAAAAGCCCTCAGCTTTTGGGCCGAGAGCTTATAAAAACTATTTATACACGAAGGAACGTCGATACGCGCTCTTCCTCCAAAATATTGCCGACGAAGAAGGCACCGAACTCGCCGTAGCGGGCACTGACCTCGTCAAAACGCATTTCATAAACGAGCTTTTTAAATTGCAGGACATCATCGGCAAACAAGGTAACGCCCCACTCGTAATCGTCAAAACCAACGGAACCGGAAATGATTTGCTTCACCTTGCCGGCATATTGGCGGCCAATCATGCCGTGACTCTTCATAAGTTCGCGGCGCTCCTCCATCGGAAGCATATACCAGTTGTCATTGCCCTGCCGGCGCTTATCCATTGGGTAGAAACAAACATGCTTGGTTTTAGGAAGGATCGGATAAAGTCGGCCCTGTACATACGGATTCTGGTAGGGGTCGCCGCCGTCGGATGGCAAATAGTTGCTGAGCTCCACTACGGATACATATGAAAAAGCAGGAACGGTGAACTCGGCCAATTTGGATTTGTTGAACTCTGTTTCAATTTCATTCAATTCTTCCATGGTTGGGCGCAGAATCATCATCATGAAATCAGCCTTTTGGCCGACGATTGTATATAAAGCATGGCTGCCTTCTTTGCGTTCCTGGGTCGCATTCCATTTTTCGACGAGACTTAAAAACTCGTCAATGACCGTCTGGCGTTCATCTTCAGGAAGCATCTTCCAAGTGGTCCAGTCAACCGTACGGAAATCATGAAGGCAATACCAGCCGTCAAGCGTTTGTGCTGCTTCACTCATTATAATCACTCCTACATAATCATCGTTATGAACAATCATATACACTATAACATAGTTTGACCAAGACTTGCCCAATTTAACGCATTTTAGCAACGGAATGGATAAATTTTGAAAAAAGGGCAAATAGTAAAAGGGTGAGTTGAATTTTTTGAAAACTGAAACTTTGGAGTGAAAGCGTTATCTGTGATGGATGTTTCTTTAAAATCTGATTGGGGTAAAGTAAGCTAGTATTGGAATTGTATAAGGGAGGATTAGTCGTGAGTGATTTATTCGAAGGATTAAAGCAAAAAATTTCCGGGCGCGGTTTAAAGATTGTGTTACCTGAGGCCCTGGATGAGCGAATTTTACGTGCTGCGGGCCGATTGGCTGCCGAAAACCTGTTGACACCTGTATTGGTGGGAAATACCGATGAGGTCAAAGCGAAAGCGGGCGAGTTTGGCGTCTCACTTGATGGAGTGGAAATCTATGACCCTGCTAGCTACGAGGGAATGGACGAGCTAGTTGCCGCGTTTGTCGAGCGCCGTAAAGGCAAGGCAAGCGAAGAGCAGGCTCGTGAGATTTTAAAGGATGAAAACTATTTTGGCACGATGCTTGTTTACAATAAAAAAGCAACCGGGCTTGTCAGCGGGGCGACCCATTCGACTGCCGACACGGTACGTCCGGCGCTGCAAATCATTAAGACTAAGCAGGGCGTCAAGAAAACGTCCGGCGTATTTATCATGGTTCGCGATGATGAAAAATACGTGTTTGCTGATTGCGCCATTAATATTGCACCGGACAGTATGGATTTGGCGGAGATCGCGATCGAAAGCGCGAAAACGGCAGAAATGTTTGATATCGAGCCGCGCGTGGCAATGCTTTCGTTTTCAACAAAGGGTTCGGCAAAATCTGAGGAAACAGAGCGGGTTGTCGCTGCTGTGGAAGAGGCAAAACGCCGCGAGCCATCGTTGGTGTTGGACGGCGAATTCCAGTTTGATGCTGCGTTTGTTCCGTCTGTGGCCAAGAGCAAGGCGCCGGGATCTGTGTTACAAGGGGATGCGAATGTGTTTATCTTCCCTAGTCTTGAGGCTGGAAACATCGGCTACAAAATTGCCCAGCGTTTGGGCGGGTTTGAAGCGGTTGGCCCGATTTTGCAGGGCTTGAACGCGCCGGTTAACGACCTGTCCCGTGGCTGTAATGAAGAAGATGTGTACAAGCTGGCGTTGATTACGGCGGCGCAGGGATTGTAATTTTTCTATAAGGGGGCTGGTTCCAAGAAGGGACTAGCTCTTTTTGCTATAATAAAGATTATGATCCTTGTGTAAGGAGTTTTGAATGATGGAAGGTTTACTGCGCCAATCCCAATGGCGAATCATCGACCAGTCCGCCGCTTCTCCGCATTTTCATGCGCTGCAGTCATTTGCGATGGATGATACGCTGTGTGCTTCGGTCGGGGCGGGACAAGCACCGGCAACAGCGCGGACATGGGTTCACCAAAATACGATTGTTCTCGGGATTCAAGATACGAAACTGCCATTCTTGCAGGACGGGATGCAATTTTTAAAAAATAAAGGGTATCAGGTCATTGTCCGAAATTCCGGCGGCCTTGCGGTCGTTCTTGATGACGGTGTCCTGAATATCTCGTTAATTCTCCCCGAGGCAGAAAAAGGCATTGATATCAATCGCGGCTATGAGGCGATGTGGCAGCTGATTCAACAGATGTTTGCCGATTTTTCGGTCGAGATTGAGGCCCGGGAGATTGTCGGGTCCTACTGCCCTGGAAGCTTTGACCTCAGCATTGGCGGGAAAAAGTTCGCCGGTATTTCGCAGCGACGTTTGCGCCGCGGGGTTGCTGTCCAGATATACCTTTGTGTCACCGGCAGCGGTTCGGAACGTGCCGCGTTGGTTGGCGAGTTTTACCGGCTGGCTAAACAGGGCGAACTGACGAAATTTGCGTACCCTGAAATAGCCCCGGAGGTAATGGCCTCGCTTTCGGAGCTGCTTGGACTCCAATTGACGGTCGGTGATTGTATGCTCCGGTTGTTACAGCAGCTGAAGCAAAACAGCGATTTATTGTATGCCGGGCAGTTGAATGAATATGAGCTTGGGCTGCTGCCGGGCTATTATCAGCGGATTGTGGAGCGGAATGAACGGATTGCGGGGATGTAGGGTCAAATAAAAAGCCGTAAACCCTAGTTGGGTTTACGGCCTCTTTTATTTGCTAGCTCCAGCCCTTGATTAAGGCGCTTCCGCTTTTAAAATGAGATGCTGCGCTTTTATTCTCTTCTCCCTATCTTTTTAAAAAAAGATTGTCATCCGGGATGTATTCGCTTACGCTGTTATTCTGCAACCTTTTCGAGGTTTCCGTTACGGTCCATTTTGAATTTGGTCGCCGGGCGCTCTTCTTCCTCAAACAGGACAAGCTTGCGGGCCCGATTCATAATCTTCATTAATGTCTCGTAATCTTCCTGCATGGTTTCTTTATTTTCCTCAAGGGTAGCGATTTTCTTCGTCATTTCTTCATTTTGCTGCTTTAACTCAGCGATTTCTCGTTTCAATCTTTCATTCTCACTTTTTAATGCATCATTTTGCAGATTGGAATGTTTAAAGTTTTCCAAGAAACGGATTACCGTATCCATTGTGAGCCCTGATGGTGCCGCGACAGCTTGCCGCTGGTATACCGGTGCTGCTGGCACAACGACGGTTTCCTCTGCCATTTCCACGGTCATGTCCTGCATGGGTTCTGGGGTGTCAAGCACCATTTCGGCTTGAACCGCCACTACCTCTAAATCTTCTGTACCTGAAACCGGTGGGTTGTAAAGCAGCTTTTTCTTGCCGCCTTGATCCTTACCCAAAATCCTTTGTCTTTGTTTCCGCTGCTTTTTAGCGAGCTGCAATGCTTTTTCATAGCGATGGCGGACAACGGCATTCCATCTGAATCCGCAGGCGGCCGAAGTTCGGTTGAGCTTATCCCCCACCTCTTCAAATGCGTTCAGCTGCGTGGAGCCTTCCCTGACATGCCGGAGCACGGTCTCGGCCAGCAGCAGATCGTTCTCGTCTGTCCATGCATCTTGACGAACTTTCATATGATTCAACTCCTTAATATGTTATGATTTTTTGAATGATGGTCAGGCATAATCCTGCCAAGTGTAAAAGTTCTAGTCTTATGATGGACAAGTTTTCTAGGGTTTATACCAAATGGTTGAAAGGATAATAGATTTTTTTCATGATAGGTAACTATAAACCTGCGGGGTGCGGACTGCGTTTCATGCACGGGTGGATACGCTTCCTTAACATGGTTTGCATAAGATTGCTAAAATAACCAACTTGCATTGCTTAAAAAGAAGCTGTAAAATACGTTAGGAGTTAAGTGCTTGTACGTGCTGTTTTTTTATTTATAGATTGTTTGAAGAAAGGGTTGTAAGCAAAAATGTCCAATGAATTTCGCGTTTGCGATGATTGCCAGGCCGTGAATCTAAAGACATTGATCCCTCGCTTGAAAGAAATTGATCCGGATGCCGAAATCAAAATCGGCTGCCAGTCCTACTGCGGCCCCGGCCGGAAAAAGACCTTCGCCTTCGTCAACAACCGCCCGCTCGCGGCCCTGACAGAAGAGGAATTAATGGAGAAAATTAATAAGAAATTAAAATAATCACCTAGTGTTATGGGACTTAGGTGATTTTTCTTTTGGGGGCTGGTGTCCGTCCCAGGTGGACAGTGTCCACGAGTGGTGCCTGACACCAATTGGAGTATCTCCAACATGGCAATGGTGCTAAACACCACTGTCGAAAATTGCTGAGGAAAATTGCTGAAATTTGGATGATTTACCCTTATGGGGCGGGTATAATAGAATTAAGTAATTGAGGAAGAGGGAAATGCATGGTGTACTCGGTGGAGAAGTTGAGTGAGGAAAAGGTATTTAAGGATCCGGTTCATCGCTATGTCCACGTTCAGGACAAGGTGATTTGGGATTTGGTTGGGACGAAGGAGTTTCAGCGCTTGCGCCGGATCAAGCAGCTTGGGACGACGTTTCTGACGTTCCATGGCGCTGAACACAGCCGGTTTAACCACTCGTTAGGGGTATACGAGATTGTCCGCCGTATCATCGACGATGTGTTCGAAGGCCGCCCGGAATGGAATGACGATGACCGCCTGCTCACACTTTGCGCCGCCCTGCTCCATGACCTCGGACACGGTCCGTTTTCCCATGCCTTTGAAAGGGTTTTTGATTTTGACCATGAGGATTTCACCCGTGCCATTATTCTCGGCGATACGGAAGTCAACAAGGTCCTGACTCAGGTCAGCCCCGACTTTCCTGCAAAAGTCGCCGAAGTCATTGCGAAAACCTCGGAGAAAAAGCTGGTTGTCAGCTTGATATCGAGCCAGATTGATGCCGACCGGATGGATTATCTCCAGCGTGACGCCTATTTCACTGGGGTCAGCTACGGCCAATTTGATATGGAGCGGATTTTGCGCGTGATGCGGCCCCGCGAAGATCAGGTGGTTATCAAAAAGAGCGGCATGCATGCGGTCGAGGATTATATCATGAGCCGCTACCAGATGTACTGGCAGGTGTATTTCCATCCTGTTTCCCGCAGCGCCGAGGTGATTTTGACAAAAATCCTCCACCGCGCCAAGGACTTATACAAGAACAACTATTCTTTTAAATATGAGCCGACTCACTTTATCTCGTTATTTTGCGAGCAGGTGAAATTGGAAGACTACTTAAAATTGGATGAAGCGGTAATTATGTATTATTTTCAAATTTGGCAGGACGAAACGGACCCAATCATCAGTGACCTGTGCCACCGCTTTGTCAATCGGAATCTGTTCAAATATGCCGAATTCGATCCGGCTAAAGAATACAAAAAGCTGGCTCAGTTAACCACGTTATTTTTACAGGCGGGCATCGACCCGGAATATTACTTGGTCGTTGATTCCTCTTCGGACTTGCCGTACGACTTTTACCGTCCGGGTGAGGAAGAGGAGCGGCTCCCGATTCATTTGCTGATGAAAAACGGGGAATTGCGCGAGCTGTCCCGCGAGTCGGAAATTGTTGATGCAATTTCCGGAAAAAGAAGAACCGACCATAAGCTGTATTACCCCGCTGACTTCCTGGCGGATGACTCGAATGCAGCAGACATAAAACAACAAATTCGCGCGCTTTTAGATTAGAGATTGTTTACATGGAGTAGGAGTTGACGAACATTGCTGAAAGATCATGCCAAGCTGATGCAGGCAATTCTGGTTTCCGGTGAAATTGTCGGACGAAAAAAGTTGCAGAAGATGATATACATCGCAAAGAAAATAGATTTTCCGTTTCATGACCGTTTCCAGTTTCACTTTTACGGGCCGTATTCCGAGGAATTGACGACCCGGGTGGAGGAGCTGTGCAACATGGGCTTCCTTAATGAGGTGAAGGAGAAAAAGGGCGGGTACTATCAATATCGTTACACGCTGACTGATGCCGGCAAGGAGTTCTTGAGCCTCAATGAAGTGGACATGCCGTGTTTAGACGATTGCCTGGTGGATATGAATGAGCAGAATGCTAGATTCCTTGAGCTCGTATCGACGGTTTTATATTTTGATAATCTTCCAAAGGATGAGGTTGCGAACAAGGTGTTTACGTTAAAAAGCAGCCAGCGCTACACCGAAGAGGAGATTGATGAGGCTTACCGCTATATTGAAGCTTTGAAAGGAAAAGTTGTGCAGCAGGCGTAACTTCGCACTTAGAGCGCTCGAACCCCGCGTTAGGAGTTTGGGCGTTTTTTTATTGGTTTTTAATATCCATTTTCGTGCAAATTTGTTATGATTTGTATATGATAGGGTCTGGAGGTAGTAAGTATGGGCGAGTTGATAGGGTTGGTAGCGGTTTGTATTCCGATTGTTGCGATAATTGGTGGGTTATCGATACAAAAGACAAAATTGCGTGCGAAAATGGTCAAGGATCAGCTGGAGCTTGAAAGGCTAAAGCACGACAACTTTTTAATCGAAACCGAAAAAATGAAGCTCGAGCTGGAAAAACTGCAAATAGAAAACACAAAAAATGACCTAAAGATATAAAAGAAAAAGTGTGAACCCGAAGCAGCTGCCGCGGATTCACACTTTTTTCGTTAAAACTGGTCAGATTTCGATGTCCACCCCAGGAGGACAAATGTCCACGGATGGTGCCTGACACCTTTTTCCATTATTTCACTTATCGCTATGTCTGACTCCAGCAACTCCGTAGTGGTTGGGGGACATTTCTTCGATAAATACGACGACGTTTTCTTTTGGGGCGCCGGTTGTTTCGCTGACGGCGTCGGTTACTTTTTCGACTAGGGCTTTCTTTTGGTCGTCGGTGCGGCCTGGCAGCATTTTTACGGTTACGTATGGCATTAAAGCTTCCTCCTTTTTATTAACACTGATTTTAGTGTTCCATAAACTTCAAAAATCTGCAACAGGTCTGGAAGCGGCACATAAGATTTTCTTTTTCGAAACCGTTTCATGTATACTAAAAGGAAATATAGACAGAAAAAACCTTTTCAATGAGAGGAGAAACGCATTTGGAACGATTTCTCGCATACCCAATTGAGTGGATTCCCTACGTTGCGATCACGCTCGTGTTTGCGTTTACGTTTCACGAATTTGCCCACGCCTATGTGGCTTATAAATTTGGTGATCATACCGCGGCAAAACAGGGGCGGCTGACATTAAACCCGCTCAAGCATCTCGACCCGGTCGGCACCATCTTGATTTTCATCGCCGGCTTCGGCTGGGCCCGCCCTGTACCGGTTAACCGCTTTTTCTTTAAAAAGCCGCGGCTTGCCGGGGTGCTCGTTTCCGTTGCAGGCCCCTTGAGCAATCTCGTGCTCGCCGCCATTGGGTTTATTGCTGCCTACGGCTTACGAAGCTTCGGGTTCGAGCTGTCGGCTGGTTTTTACCAATTCCTTGAAATCTTTATTCAGTTGAACATTGTTTTGTTTGTGTTCAATTTGCTGCCGTTGCCGCCGCTTGACGGCTATCGCATCGTCGAGGATCTGGCTCCCAATCATATCCGGGCCAAAATGACACAATATGAACAGTACGGGATTTTAATCTTTTTAATTTTAGTGATAACACCGCTTGACCAGTACACGATTCAGCCGATATTTGGCACGGTGGTCCCATGGGTAGCACATAGCTTAAGCGACTTCTTCTATGGCTGGTTTTATTAAAGGAGGTTTACAGGATCAATGGATGAGAAAAAGAAAAAAATGGGGTTTAATATCATCAAAAGCGACCCGACTGACGGCCATAAGGGCTTCGGCAAAGGTGCGCTTAGCCTTGATAATGTCTCGCCAGTCTTTATTGATATCGAAGCCGGCGAGGCGGAAATCGATGTCGGCGCGATGCACGCCCGCAGCGCTATAGAAAAGGGTATTAAATTTTTGCCGAACCAGGACGAAGTGCCAAACGGCAAGCCGTATTGGCTGATTTGGGTCACGATTGACCGCCGTGAGGAAGGGCCGTATTACGCCGGGGTGACAGCTTGTTACATGACCGTCGACCGCTCGATCCGCCGTGGCTACAAATCGCTGCCAGAGCATGTCAACCGGATGGACAAATCGCTCAAGCGCCATATTATTGTTGACCATATGGATGACAAATCGAAGCAGGTGCTGGCACAGTTCCTGCGCAACCATAACGAGGCATTGTGGAACAATTCTTCCGATGAATTGAAACAGGGATTGCTGGTCCAATAAAGTGAAACTTCCATTAGTGAAGGCCTTTCATCGCCGTATTGATGGTTAGTTAACGCATCGGTATGGAAATTTTTTTGAAAAAATAAAGAGACTTAAATCACTTGTAGTTTTTTTAAAAAGTGGTAACATAATAGGCAGTGTGAATACACTGTAAGACTAGGACAGGAAAAAGCTCCGGAGGCAATCCGGAGCTTTTTCCGTTATTATACTAAAATTAATTCCCCCAAGGGAAAATCTTCTTGTACCACGGGATTTTCTTGGTGCCGCCATCCTTCACCGGGCCATCGTCTGCAGTACTGCCGATATGGTCGGTGCAGTAGTCGGTTGGCTCGGTCCCCTCCTCAAAATACGTCAGGCGGCGGACCGGGCAATCCTTGGTGGCGAGCTTACCGTTGGCCGGGTCGACATAGACGCCGACAACCCCCTCTTTCGGCGGCTTGAACGCCTTAACCGGCTTGCCATCGAGCGCCTCCTCCATAAAATTGGCCCAGATGGTTTTCGCATACGATTTTTCCGCCGGCAGTTCAATTGGCTTGCCGACATCGTAGCCCGCCCAAACGGCAGTCACTAGCTGCGGCGAAAAGCCGATCATCCAGCTGTCTGTTTCGGTCGACCCCGATTTTCCTGCGTATGGCCGGGTTAATTCCTTGGCAATCGTGCTGCCGGTCACCCGGGCATAGCCGTTTAGCTTCTGGTCGAAAATCCCCGTCAGCATCTGCGTCATCACGAACGCTTTGGCCGTGTCGAGCACGTTTTCGGGTTCGCTGTTTGCTTCAAAAATCACATTGCCGTTATAGTCCTCGACTTTTGTCACCAATATTGGATGCACCTTCTTGCCGCCGTTGGCGAACAGGCTGTAGGCATTGGCCATTTCGATCACCCGCACCCCTGAAGTTCCGAGGGCGAGCGATGGCACCTCGGCCATTTTCGTGGACAGACCAAATTTGCGGGCTGTTTCAATCAATATCTCTTCCCCTAAAAACAAGTGCGTTTTCACCGCAAAAATATTATCGGATACTGCAAGCGCCTGGGCGAGCGTAATTTCACCATCGGCATACTTGTTGTTAAAATTATGCGGCGTATAATCGCCGTGGCCATTGTCGAACTTGAAGGTGGTCATCTCGCTTCGCATCGTCGATGATGGCGTGAACCCGTTCTCCAGGGCCGCATAGTATAACAGCGGCTTGATCGTCGAACCCGGCTGCCTGATGGCCTGGACGGCACGGTTGAAAGGGCTCTTTTCATAATCGCGGCCGCCGACCATCGCTTTGACGAAGCCGGTTTTCGGATCCATCGCCACCAACCCGACCTGAATATCCGATTCGCTGTCGACATAGGTTTGGATTTGCTTCTCGGCCGCTTCCTGCTGCTTCAGATTTAGCGTCGTGTACACCTTCAACCCGCCTAAGGCGATGGTCCGGTCACCGAGCTTCAGCTGATTTTTTAAGGCGTTGCGGACTGCATCCTGAAAATACGGTGCCACCTTTACCCTCGGTGTGGTGTGCTCACCTACAATTTTGAGCGGCTCTTGTGCTGCGGCTTCCGCTTTATTTTTCGAAATGTAGCCGTTTTTGGCCATTGTTTGTAAAATAATGGTTTGCCGGGCTTTGGCGTTTTCCAGCGAGCTGAGCGGTGAGTACAATCCGGGTCCCTTCGGAATTCCAGCGAGCATGCTGGCTTCGGCCAGCGTCAGCTGCGAAGCTTTTTTTCCAAAAAAGAATTGGCTGGCCGCTTCGACCCCATAAGCGCTGTGCCCGTAATAAATCGTGTTTAAATAGCCTTCGAGAATCTGTTTCTTCGAGTAATTCATTTCGAGGCGGATCGCGTAAAATGCCTCGGTCAACTTCCGCTTCCACGTTTTGTCGTGTTCGAGAAACAGGTTCCGGGCATACTGCTGGGTAATCGTGCTCGCGCCCTGCACCTTGGCGAGGGCCTTAACGTCGGCGATGACGGCCCCGGCTATCCGTTTATAATCGAACCCGTGATGCTCGTAAAAATTCCGATCCTCAATCGAGATGGTCGCATTGACGAGGTCCGGTGAAATATCGCTAAGCTTGGCCCAGTAACGCTTCTGGCCGTTATTAGTCTCGCCGATCAACGTGCCATCGTCGGCGAAAATCAGCGTCGATTGCGGTACGGCGAGCGGCGGCGGGCCGAGAATTTTTGCATAGGCAAGGATGCCAATGAGGAAAATCAGCATGCAGGATATTCCTATCAAACTGACAATCACAAGCGCCCTTAGGTATTTAATTGTTTTACGGAACCCCTGGTCCGTCATGATTTCCACATTGAACACCCCCGCTAAAAAAATCGATAGTAATAGTATTGAAAAAATAATGGGGTTTTAAACATGTACTGGATAAAAATGAAAACTTTATTTAAACTTTTGCTAGACTTTTTCGTGCGTTTGGTTTTCAATAGTTGGGGTAGTATAAGTTTGAGGTCTTTTTCGTTTATATACTGTAAGAAAAATGGAAAGGAAGATGTGACATGGGCGGACTGTGGTTTACCGAAAAACAAACTGAAAACTTTGGCATCACGATGAAAGTGAATAAAACCTTACATACAGAACAAACAGATTTTCAAATGCTGGAGATGGTAGAAACGGCCGAGTGGGGCAATATGCTGCTTTTGGACGGCATGGTGATGACGTCGGTGAAGGATGAATTCGTTTACCACGAAATGGTCGCGCATGTCCCGTTATTTACCCATCCAAATCCGGAGAACGTGCTCGTGGTTGGCGGCGGCGACGGCGGCGTCATCCGCGAAGTACTGAAACACCCAAGCGTGAAAAAGGCGACGCTCGTTGATATAGATGGAAAAGTGATCGAGTATTCGAAGAAGTTTTTGCCGGAGATTGCCGGCTGGCTTGATGACCCGCGTGTCGATGTCCGCGTTGACGACGGGTTTATGCACATTGCTCAAAGCGAAAATGAGTATGATGTGATCATGGTGGATTCGACTGAGCCGGTTGGCCCTGCGGTGAATCTATTTACAAAAGGCTTCTACGCGGGGATTTCCAAGGCGCTCAAGGAGGACGGCATTTTCGTCGCCCAGTCGGACAACCCTTGGTTCAAGGCCGACCTGATTCGCAGCGTCCAGCGCGATGTTCGCGAGATTTTTCCGATTACGCGTTTGTACGTGGCAAATATTCCGACTTACCCAAGTGGCCTGTGGGCATTCACCATCGGCTCGAAAAAGTACGACCCGCTTGCGGTGGGAGATGACCGTTTCCACGACATTGAAACACGCTATTATACGAAGGAATTGCATAAAGCGGCGTTTGTACTGCCGAAGTTTGTTGGGGATTTGTTGAAATAGATGATTTAATCTTGGCTATGGGCCCAATTGGAGCAAAAAAGGCTGTTTTGGTCACGTAAAGATTCGAGGTGACCGGCGATACATAGAAAGTGAGGTTTTTATATGCGTTTTGATGAGGCCTATTCGGGAAATGTGTTTATTAAGAGCCACCCGAATTTTGAAGAGAGCAGGGTTGTCCTTTATGGGATGCCGATGGATTGGACAGTCAGTTACCGTCCAGGGTCGCGATTTGGCCCGGCACGGATTCGCGAGGTGTCCATTGGGCTTGAGGAATACAGCCCGTATCTCGACCGCGAGCTGGACGAGGTAAAATATTTTGATGCCGGTGACATTCCGCTTCCGTTCGGGAATGCCCAGAAGAGCCTTGATATTATCGAAGATTTTATTGACCAGGTGCTGGCTGCCGGCAAATTTCCGTTTGGCATGGGCGGGGAGCACCTCGTTTCCTGGCCGGTCATGAAGGCGGTTTTTAAAAAGTATCCTGATTTGGCGATCATTCATATGGATGCTCATACCGACCTGCGTGAAAATTATGAGGGTGAACCGTTATCGCACTCGACGCCGATCCGTAAAATTGCCGAGCACATTGGGCCATCCAATGTATACTCCTTCGGCATCCGTTCCGGAATGAGGGAAGAATTCCAATGGGCGAAAGAGAATGGCATGCATATTTCGAAGTTTGAAGTGCTGGAACCGTTGAAGGAAGTACTTCCTAAGCTTGCCGGCCGTCCGGTTTATGTCACGATTGACATCGATGTGCTTGACCCTGCACATGCACCGGGGACTGGTACGGTGGATGCCGGCGGAATCACCTCGAAGGAGCTTCTTGCATCCATCCACGCGATTGCCCGCTCCGAGGTCAACGTCGTGGGCTGTGACCTGGTCGAAGTGGCACCCATTTACGACCCGTCCGAACAAACAGCGAATACAGCAAGCAAGCTGATCCGCGAAATGATGCTGGGCTGGGTGAAATAAATTTTAAAAATAGGTGTCTGTCCTTCATGGGCAGGCATCTTTTGATTTCGGCATTTTTCATGAGTATAATGGGGAAATGCGATAGGAGGCCGTTACTTATGGAGATTCCGGTAAAAGTAAATGTGAAGACGACCATTGATGAGCAGGAGAGCTTCGAGTTGGTGGTGTTTGGACGATATTTTGAAAAAGATAATGCCTCGTTCCTGAAATATGAGGAAGTGAATGAGGAAGGCACCGTCCGGACGATTGTGAAAATGGCTGGGGAAGAGGCGCTGATATTACGGGGCGGCGCTGTGAAGATGCGGCTTCCGTTTCGGCTGGGCCAAAAGCTTTATGGCAGCTATGAGGTGCCGTTTGGGGTGTTCGAAACCACAACATTGGCACGCAAGCTGGATTTTCGCGTTGAGAAAGGCGGCGGCCGTGTGGAGATAGAGTACGATTTTGCCATGCAGGGCGAGCATGCCGGGAGCTATCATTTGGAAATTAGTTTTTTGGCGGAACCCAAATGATCGGTTTCATGGGGAAACCTTCAGAATAGGACTGAAACTGATCAGAAAATGGCCGAGGAAGGCCAGAAAAGTTGAGCAGCACCTCTAATATGTGTATAAAGTCCCAAGAAATGCAAATATTATTAAAGTAATTTCCTATGAGGAGTGAATGGTACGAATGAATGTGGGAAGAGCGAAGGAAATTCTTGATTCCGCGGACATGATTAACGTGACATATGAGGGGACACCGGTCATCATTCAGCATGTCGATGAAACAACCAAAATGGCGCGGATTTATTCACGGAAAGACCCCGAACACGAGCAGGATGTCCCTGTCCTCAACCTGATTGAAGAATAAAAAAGGTCTCCGAATTCAGCTTTCGGGGACCTTTTTCATTCTCAACAAGAGGGGGATGTTTGTTACAATAATTTCCAATTTGTCCGCGCCAGATGGACAAATTGGAGGTTTTGTCTTTCTTTGGTGCCTGACACCAACCTTTAAATTTTTTTATAAAAAATAGGAAATAGTTCGGGCTACAGCCTCTTTGACGGATCTGTTCAAGCTGGGCGCATCCAGGGCCGCCAGTGTCAGCGGTTTGGAGTCGTGAATGTCCTTGGTCAGGATCTCCTTCAGGCTGGCGATGAATTCTGGGTCATAGACATAGCAGTTGATTTCTTTGTTCAGGTAAAGGCTCCGTTTATCAAAGTTGGCGGTGCCAATGTCACAGAGCTTGTCGTCAATCACGATGGTTTTGGCATGATAAAATCCCTTTTGGTATTGATAAACCAATCCGCCTTCGCGAATCAACGGGCGCAGATAACGGAAGGAAGCTTCCTTGACGAGCGGATGGTCGGCTACAGTCGGTACAATCACAGTCACACAGATCCCCCGCTGTACGGCTTTAAGCAATTCCTCCAAGATTCTGGTGCTGGGAATAAAATAAGGTGTGCCAATCGTAATCGTGTTTTCCGCCAGTTGAATCAGATTAAGAAACAAGCCTTCAAGCTGATGAGCCTCTGTAGGAATGAATTGATGACGGACCGCTTCATGTGAAAGCTTTGGTAAGCCCGGGGAGGCAGAAGATGGGGCTGTTTCGATCCCCGTATTTAATTCTCCGCCAAATTCGACTGACTCGGTTCCTGTAATAAGCTCTCCGCCAAATTCGACCGACTCGGTTCCCGCATTCAACTCGGCTCCCAATTCGACATTGGCTGCTCCTTTCAGTGGAAACTCCCGGTTTGGTACATTGGCTTTTTTAAGAAATAAATTGGCCTCTAACCCTCGCTTATTGTTTCGCTTCCAATCAAGCAGAAACTCACTCTGCAAATAATTTACACTCTCGCCTGTTATTTTTAGATGATAATCCCGCCATGGGCTAAGCTTTGGGTCGCCATCGACATACTCTTTGCCGATATTGAACCCGCCTAGATAGGCAATTTTACCGTCAATAATCGAGATTTTTCGGTGATTCCGTACCTGTGACGTATAAAACAGAAATGGAAAGCGAATCGGATCGCTGAGCCCAACCGCTACCCCGGCTTCCCGCAGCATTTTGACCCGCGAATTCTTCATCTTCCAGCTGCCAAGCCGGTCAAGCAGCAGCCTGACCTCGATCCCTTCACGTGCTTTGTCCATTAAAATAGATAGAAATTCCTGACCGAACTCATCATCTTTTACGATATAAAACAACACATAGATACGGTGTTTCGCAGCCCGCAGCTCGTTGAAATAATCAGCAAACAGCTCCTTTCCATGCGTAAAAATATCAAAATCGCCATGATGGATAGGTGATTCCGTCTTAACAACAGAGGAAAGATGCTTCTTTCGGCCCAATCTAAAATCTAAAACAAGCCATATAATCGTAAATAATAAAAGCCCGCCCAATCCAGTCAACAATTTCATCCAGAAAACCTTCCTCCAATCAGTGGTTTTTAGTTTTACCAACGACAATGATTTCTATAAGTTTGTAAAAATTAATTGACTGAATGCTCATTCATAATATAATAGAGGTAAGATGTTCAGAAAATTTTATATTTTCTACTACTTAAAACAACGACAGGGGAGAAATCAAAGAAAGGGGCGTTTTACATGAATGGACTACTATGGCTTAACCTCATTGCATTTTTGGCTGTAACCGCTTACGCAGTCAGCCTGTTTGTGTATGTAGTCAAAACGCGGATCCAGTATATCAAGCTTGGAAAAAAAGTCGAGTTTGATAACAACGTCAAGGCACGTTTGGAAAAAATTTGGGTCAACGTCTTTGGCCAAAAGAAGCTGTTAAAGGATAAGAAGAGCGGCGCGATTCACGTCATGTTCTTCTACGGCTTCATCCTCGTCCAATTCGGGGCGATTGATTTTATTTGGAAAGGGATTGCGCCAGGTTCCCACTTGCCGCTTGGCCCGTTGTATTCCGGGTTTACTTTTTTCCAGGAGATTGTCACACTGGTAATTTTGGTAGCGGTTGTTTGGGCTTTCTACCGCCGCTATATTGAAAAATTGGTCCGGCTAAAGCGCGGCTTTAAATCAGGCCTTGTGCTCATCTTTATCGGCGGCTTGATGCTATCCGTCCTAATAGGAAACGGAATGGGCATCATCTGGCACGGCGAAGATCCGACTTGGACCGAACCGGTAGCCTCACTGATTGCGATGGCGCTCGCTGGAATTGGCGAAACGGCCTCCATCGTCATTTTCTACATCGCTTGGTGGATTCACTTAATTTTCCTGTTATCCTTCCTGGTTTACATACCGCAAGGAAAACATATGCACTTAATTGCCGGACCGGTGAATGTCTACTTTAACCGGTTGGAAAAACCGGGCAAGCTGAAGAAAATTGATTTCGAAGACGAATCGCAAGAAACCTTCGGGGTTGGAAAAATTGAAGACTTCACCCAGCTGCAAATGATTGACTTTTATGCCTGCGTCGAATGCGGCCGCTGTACCAACATGTGTCCGGCCACCGGCACCGGCAAAATCCTGTCGCCGATGGATTTAATCTTAAAAATGCGCGATCATCTCACCAACTATGGGGCTGCGGTGACGCAAAAGCAGCCATGGGTGCCGACCTTCGCGTTTGCGAATACCCAAGGAAATCAACTTGCGCTTGCGGCAGCTGGTCAAGGTGCGCAAGAGTCTGCTGCAGCAGTCGCTTACAACCCAAGCCTAATTGGCGATGTGATTACCGAAGAGGAAATCTGGGCTTGTACAACGTGCCGGAACTGTGAAGACCAATGTCCAGTCATGAACGAGCATGTTGATAAAATCATCGACCTGCGCCGTTATTTAGTTTTAACAGAAGGAAAAATGGATGCTGACGCCCAGCGCGCCATCACCAACATTGAACGTCAGGGCAACCCGTGGGGCTTGAACCGTAAAGAGCGCGAAACATGGCGCGAAGCCCGCGAGGATGTGGAAGTGAAAACGGTAAAAGAAATGAACAAGGCTGGCGAAGAGTTCGAATACCTCTTCTGGGTTGGCTCGATGGGCTCTTATGACAACCGCAGTCAGAAGATTGCCTTATCATTTGCGAAATTGTTGAACGAAGCTGGCGTAAAGTTCGCCATCCTTGGCAACAAAGAAAAGAACTCCGGCGATACCGTGCGCCGTCTCGGCAACGAGTTCCTGTTCCAGGAGCTTGCCGCGAATAACGTCGCGGAAATTGAAAAAGCAGGCGCGAAGAAAATCGTCACAATTGACCCGCACGCCTACAATATTTTTAAAAATGAATACCCTGATTTCGGCTTGGAGGCTGAAGTATACCACCATACCGAAGTGCTGTTCGAGCTTGTCCGCGACGGCCGTTTGAAGCCGAAGCATGCCGTGAATGAGACGATCACGTTCCATGATTCCTGTTATTTAGGACGTTACAACGACGTGTACGATCCGCCGCGTGAAATCTTGAAGGCCATCCCTGGCGTCAAGCTGCTGGAAATGGAGCGCAACCGCGAAAAGGGCATGTGCTGTGGCGCCGGCGGCGGTTTGATGTGGATGGAGGAAGAAACCGGACACCGCATTAACGTAGCTCGGACCGAGCAGGCACTGTCCGTCAATCCATCGGTGATCAGCTCCGGCTGCCCGTACTGCCTGACAATGCTGTCTGACGGCACGAAAGCGAAAGAGGTTGAAGACAAGGTCGCCACTTACGATGTGGCCGAGCTTCTTGAAAAGGCAGTCTGCGGCGAGCCGGCGGCGGTAGCTTCTTAATTTTTAAATGTGATAGCAGAGGTTGATGAAATGCACAATTTTAAAAATATTTGTGTAAAATAATTCAACTTCTGCTATTTTTTATGTAAAATAGAATAGATGGATAAAACGCTTACATTTGCTTGCTGGAATTCGCAGGGTTGTGACTCGGGCCTCTGCGGAAGTTTTTGTTGTTGTGTTGAGCGAGCGTTCAGTCAATGTGGGTTTTTGTGACTGAAAATTGGGAATTATCATGGGGATAAAACCAAGGGGAAAGGAATGTTACGGATGGGGAGAACGGTTATTTTAAGCGGGGTCCGCACGCCATTTGGCAAGTTTGGCGGCGGGCTAAGCAGCTTCACTGCCTCACAGCTGGGTGGCATCGCAATTAAAGAGGCGCTGGGACGCGCGGGTGTAAAGCCGGAGGACGTGCAGGAAGTCATTTTTGGGTCGGTTTTGCAAGGCGGACAGGGGCAGATCCCGTCACGACAGGCGGCGCGTCATGCCGGCTTGCCGTGGGAGGTCAAAACGGAAACCATCAACAAGGTATGTGCTTCCGGCCTGCGCAGTGTGACGCTGGCGGACCAGATCATCCGGGCGGGCGATGAAGAATTGATTGTGGCCGGCGGAATGGAGTCCATGTCGAACGCGCCTTATATTCTGCCAAAAGCAAGATGGGGGCTGCGGATGGGCGATGCTTCGGTTCAGGATTTGATGATCCATGACGGCTTGAGCTGCAGCTTTACCGGCGTGCACATGGGTACGTATGGAAATTCAACGGCCGAGGAAATGGGGCTTAGCCGTGAAGCACAGGATGAGTGGTCGTTGAGAAGCCATAAGCGTGCCATTGAGGCAATGGAAAGCGGCAAGTTTGCCGAGGAGATTGTTGCGGTTGAGGTGCCGCAGCGCAAGGGTGAGCCGGTTGTTGTCCGGCATGATGAAGCTCCTCGTAAAGACACTTCTTTGGAAAAATTGGCGAAACTCGGCCCGGCGTTTGGTGGCGGCGGAACGATTACTGCGGGCAATGCACCTGGGGTCAACGATGGCGCCGGCGCGCTAGTTTTAATGAGCGAAGAACGGGCTGAGCGCGAAGGCCGCCGGGTGGAAGCCGTTATTATCGGTCAGGCTGCGATTGCCGTGGAAGCCAAGGACTTCCCACGGACACCGGGACTTGTGATAAATGAAATTTTGCGAAAAACTGGACGGAGTTTAGCCGAGATTGACTTGTTTGAAATCAACGAGGCGTTTGCCGCTGTAGCCTTGGCAAGCGGGCAGATCGCCGGTTTGGATCCGGAAAAAGTAAATGTCAACGGCGGTGCGGTCGCCCTCGGCCACCCGATTGGCGCCAGCGGAGCGCGGATTATCATCACCTTGATGCACGAATTGAAGCGCCGCGGCGGCGGCATCGGGGTGGCAGCGATTTGCTCAGGCGGCGGCCAGGGCGACGCGATCATGATTGAGGTACCGAAGGGGTAAGTAGGGTTTGCTGTCTTATGGGGCGGGTTAACTGTCGCATGGGAGGGGGTTACTGTCGCATAGCGGCGTCCAACTGTTGCATAGGAGGGGGTTACTGTCGCATAGCGGCGTCCAACTGTTGCATAGGAGGGGGTTACTGTCGTATGACGGCGTCCAACTGTCGTATAAAGCGGTGTAACTGTCGTATAGGACAGCCCAATTGTCGGATGAGTAATTTTTTAAAAATAAATGCTTTAAAACGGAGGGGAAATCATGAAGGTTGAGAAGGTAATGGTAATCGGTGCGGGGCAAATGGGCTCGGGGATAGCTCAGGTGTGCGCCCAGGCGGGGTATACCGTGGTGTTAAATGATTTAAAACCGGAATATGTTGAGCGCGGCCTTGGGGTGATTAACAAAAACCTTGCGCGCAACGTCGATAAAGGACGGATGACGGAGGAACAGAAGCAGGAAGTGTTAGGACGTTTGACCCCTTCAACCGATTTGCAAGACGCAGCCGGGGTTGACCTCGTCATCGAAGCGGCGGTTGAAAATATGGAAATCAAAACGAAAATATTTGGCCAGCTTGACGAAATTGCCCCACCACACGCGATACTAGCGAGCAACACATCATCGCTGCCAATCACGGAAATTGCTGCGGCCACAAAGCGTCCGGAAAAGGTGATCGGCATGCACTTCATGAATCCGGTGCCGGTGATGAAGCTGGTGGAAATCATTCGTGGATTGGCGACGGCTGACGAGGTTTACCAAGTGATTGAGGATATGACCAAAACGTTAAGCAAGGTACCAGTCGAGGTCAACGATTTCCCAGGCTTCGTTTCCAACCGCGTGCTAATGCCAATGATCAATGAAGCTATCTATACGTTGTATGAAGGTGTGGCGACGAAGGAAGCGATTGACGAAGTCATGAAACTTGGCATGAACCATCCAATGGGGCCGCTGACGCTGGCTGATTTTATTGGCTTGGATACTTGCCTTTACATCATGGAAACGTTGCATGAAGGGTTTGGCGATGACAAGTACCGCCCATGCCCACTGCTGCGTAAATATGTAAAAGCTGGCTGGCTCGGGAAGAAAACCGGCAGAGGGTTCTACGTTTACGAATAGGATTTTGCAGGGTTGAACAAGTAAAGGTCGCAGTCTGAATCCGGAAGGGGTTTTTGAAATGAGTACGGCCGCTATACAATCTCCAAAAGGGGAGTTCACCATGAATCTACACTTCACAGAAGAGCAAGAAATGATGCGGAAAATGGTGCGTGATTTTGCCGCTAGCGAAATTGCCCCATTTATTGAAAAAATGGAAAGCGGCGAGTTCCCGCGCGAAATTCTCCGAAAAATGGGGGAGCTCGGGCTGATGGGCATTCCGGTGCCGGAGGAATATGGCGGCGCCGAGATGGATTTCACCTCCTACATCATCGCGATCAACGAGCTGTCTAGGGTCAGCGCGACGATTGGCGTGATTTTGTCGGTGCATACCTCAGTCGGCACGAATCCGATTCTTTATTTTGGCACAGAGGAGCAAAAGCAGAAATATGTGCCGAAGCTGGCCTCCGGCGAATACCTTGGGGCGTTTTGCCTCACTGAGCCGAGCGCCGGGTCCGATGCCGCCAGTTTGAAATCGCGGGCGGTTCGCGACGGCAAACATTATGTCATCAACGGCTCAAAGGTGTTCATCACCAACGGCGGCGAGGCGGACGTTTACATCGTGTTTGCCAAAACGAACCCAGAGCTGGGCAGCAAAGGGGTATCAGCGTTTATTGTTGAAAAAAATACCCCAGGTCTCGTGGTTGGCAAGGACGAGAAGAAGATGGGACTGCACGGCTCGAGAACAGTGCAGCTTACGTTTGAGGATATGCGCGTTCCGGCGGAGAACCTGCTTGGGGCTGAGGGCGAAGGCTTCAAGATTGCCATGGCCAACCTTGATGTCGGCCGCATCGGGATTGCCGCCCAGGCTCTCGGGATTGCCGAGGCCGCGCTGTCGGCGGCAACCGAATATGCCAACCAGCGTTACCAGTTCGGCAAGCCGATTGCCGCCCAGCAGGGGATCGGATTTAAACTGGCAGACATGGCCACGAGCGTCGAAGCTGCGAAACTATTAGTCTATCGCGCCGCCGACCTGCGCCAGCGCGGGGAGAAATGCGGCATGGAGGCATCGATGGCGAAGCTGTTTGCAACCCGGACGGCGGTGGAGGTTGCCACTGAAGCCATTCAGGTGTTCGGCGGCTACGGCTACACCGAGGATTACCCGGTTGAGCGCTATTTTCGTGATGCCAAGGTGACGGAAATTTATGAGGGCACGAGCGAGATTCAGCGGATTGTGATCAGCAAGCACCTTTAACATCTGGATTTCCTTTTATTTACCAAAAAATGTCGTGAGATGCTTGAAATTTGTAGTGACCGAGCTAAATTTTGTCGTGAAACGTTCCAGTTTTGTAGTGAACTTACTAAAAATTGTCGTGAGAATGATGAATGCAACAAATTTTCCAATAGGAGGACACCGAAAATGTACTTTAAACTATCCGAAGAACATGAAATGATCCGCAAAATGGTCAGAGACTTTGCATTAAACGAGATTGCCCCGACTGCAGCGGAGCGCGATGAGGAAGAGCGATTCGACCGGGAGATTTTTGACAAAATGGCGGAACTGGGGCTGACCGGAATTCCGTGGCCAGAGGAGTACGGCGGCATCGGCAGCGACTATCTTGCCTATTGCATCGCCGTTGAGGAGCTTTCCCGCATCGACTCATCCATCGGGGTTACCCTGTCTGCCCATACGTCACTCGCCGGCTGGCCGGTTTACAAGTTCGGTAACGAAGAGCAGAAGCAAAAGTACCTTCGTCCGATGGCGGAAGGCTCGAAAATGGGGGCTTATGGCTTAACTGAACCAGGCAGCGGTTCGGATGCGGGCGGAATGAGGACAACAGCCCGTCTTGAAGGCGACCACTATGTCCTGAACGGTTCAAAAATTTTCATCACCAACGGCGGCGAGGCCGACATTTATGTCGTATTTGCCTTAACCGACCCGTCCAGCAAGCAGCGCGGCACAACGGCATTCATCGTGGAAAAAGACTTCCCGGGCTTCTCTGTCGGCAAAAAAGAAAAGAAACTCGGCATTCGTTCGTCACCTACAACCGAAATTATTTTTGAAGATTGCAAGGTTCCGGTTGAAAACCGCCTTGGTGAAGAGGGTGAAGGCTTCAAAATTGCGATGATGACACTTGATGGCGGCCGAAACGGAATTGCTGCCCAGGCAGTCGGGATTGCACAAGGAGCGCTTGACCTTGCTGTCGACTATGCGAAGGAACGCCACCAATTTGGCAAACCGATTGCCGCGAACCAGGGCATCAGCTTTAAGCTTGCCGACATGGCCACCAGTATCGAAGCTTCGAGACTATTAACCTACCAAGCTGCGTGGCTTGAGTCAAACGGCCTGCCGTACGGAAAAGAGTCGGCGATGTCGAAACTGTTTGCTGGGGACACGGCGATGAAGGTGACTACGGAAGCGGTCCAGGTGTTTGGCGGCTACGGCTATACAAAGGATTACCCGATTGAGCGGTTTATGCGCGACGCCAAAATCACACAAATCTACGAGGGCACACAGGAAATCCAGCGCCTCGTTATTTCAAGAATGTTAACCAAGTAAGGCGGTTGATAAGGGGATGACAAAGCGGGAGGTTCAGGCCTCGGTCAAGGACGAACGCCTGGTGCAAAAGCGGCGTGACCAAATGATCAAAGGGGCGGTTGCACTTTTTAAAGAAAAGGGGTTTCACCGGACGACAACCCGGGAGATTGCGAGAGCGGCCGGGTTCAGCATCGGGACGTTATATGAATACATTCGCACGAAGGAAGACGTCTTATATCTGGTCTGCGACAGCATATATGATCATGTTAAGGAGCGGCTGGAGGAGGACCTGCATGGTAAAGAGGGGACACTGGAAAGCTTGAAGCTCGGCATCGCTAACTTTTTTCATGTCATGGACGAAATGCAGGCGGAAGTGCTGGTCATGTACCAGGAGGTCAAGTCATTGTCCAAAGACGCGCTTCCATATGTGTTGAAAAAGGAAATGGAAATGGTAGCGATGTTTGAGAACCTGCTCAATAAATGCATCGAAAACGGCGAGCTTGCGCTGTCGGAAAAACAGGTCAAAATCATCGCTCACGATATTTTTGTCCAGGGCCAAATGTGGGGCTTCCGCCGCTGGGCGCTCCGCAAGCTGTTCACGCTGGACGAATACATCGAGTTGCAAACGGAATTTATTTTTAAGGGACTTGGAATCAAAGGGGCGAAATAGTCGCTTTTAAAAAATGGGGATCTTCACGGTTTTTAAAAAACAAAGGGGGCCATATGGATGAGCACAACGGGAAAATACAAGCCGAAGCATCATATTCGCTTTGTGACGGCGTCGAGTTTGTTTGACGGTCACGATGCTTCGATTAATATCATGCGGCGCATCCTTCAAGCGAGCGGAGCCGAGGTCATTCACCTCGGGCACAACCGCTCGGTTGAGGAGGTCGTCAACGCCGCGATTCAAGAGGACGTTCAGGGGATCGCGATTTCCTCTTACCAGGGCGGACACGTGGAATACTTTAAATACATGCATGACTTGCTAAAAGAAAAAGGCGCACCGCATATCCGGATCTACGGCGGTGGCGGCGGTGTCATTATCCCACGCGAAATCAATGAGCTTCACGAGTACGGTATCGCTCGGATTTTCTCACCGGAAGACGGCCGCATCTTGGGCCTGCAGGGCATGATTGACCAGATGATTGAGGAGTGCGATTTTTCAACAGTTGCCACCGAAACCATCGCTGACCACATTGAAAAATTGCCGGCGGGCGACACGAATGCGGTTGCCAAGCTGATCACAGTGGCGGAAAATCATGTTGACCTGACAAACGAAGCAGCCGCAACAGCTGAGCAAGTCCTGGAAAAAGTCAAAACACTCGAACAGCAAATTCCAGTCATCGGGATTACCGGAACGGGCGGGGCGGGAAAAAGCTCCCTCACGGACGAACTGATTCGCCGCTTTATCAACGAATTCCCGAACAAGAAAGTCGCCATCCTGTCGGTCGACCCGACGAAACAAAAAACCGGTGGCGCGCTTTTGGGTGACCGCATCCGCATGAATGCCATTTTTTCACCGAATGTGTATATGCGCAGCCTCGCCACACGGGCGTCGAAATCTGAACTGTCGCTAGCCATTAAAGACGCAGTCGCGGTTACGAAAGCCGCCGGCTTTGAACTTGTCATTGTCGAAACCTCTGGAATCGGCCAGGGTGACGCTGGAATTACCGATATTTGCGATGTCTCCCTTTATGTCATGACGAGCGAGTTCGGGGCGCCGTCTCAGCTTGAAAAAATCGATATGATCGATTTTGCCGACCTGATTGTCATCAACAAATTTGAACGTAAGGGCTCGGAGGATGCCCAGCGCCAGGTGCAGAAACAGTACCAGCGCAGCCATATGCTGTTTGAAAAAGATCCGTCCGAGATGCCGGTCTATGGCACGATTGCCAGCCAGTTCCATGACCCTGGCACAAACGCGTTGTTTGCTGCGCTTGTCGAAAAAATCAACGAAAAAGCAGGGACTGATTGGGTAACTTCCTACAGCAAAGAGGCCAAAGTCGAAAAACAAAACGTCATTATCCCGACTGACCGCCGCTATTACTTAAGGGAAATCACCGAAACGGTGCGCAATTATCATAAAAAGGCCGAAGAGCAGGCGAACATCGCCCGGAAACTGTTCCAGCTCGAAGGAGCAATCGATGCGGTCAAGGACCAGCCAGAAGTGGTCAAAGCTCTCCAAGCGGTCAAGCAAGAAACGGAGGAGAAGCTGACGCCGGAGTCCAAGCGCATTCTCGACAACTGGGAAAAAACAAGAGAAGCGTACTCAGGCGACCAATTCATTACCAGAATCCGCGACAAGGAAATCATCACGATTTTAAAAACAACCAGCCTATCCGGCTTGAAGATTCCAAAAGTGGTTCTGCCGAAATACAAGGACTACGGCGAAATCCTAAGATGGGTGTACCGCGAAAACGTGCCGGGCTCGTTCCCGTACACAGCCGGGGTATTCCCGTTCAAGCGCGAAGGCGAGGACCCGAAACGGCAGTTTGCCGGCGAAGGGACGCCAGAACGGACGAACCGCCGCTTCCATTACCTGTCGAAGGATGATCCGGCGAAGCGCCTCAGCACTGCATTTGACTCGGTTACTTTGTACGGCGAGGACCCAGATTACCGGCCGGATATTTATGGAAAAGTCGGCGAGAGCGGCGTCAGCGTTTGTACCCTTGACGACATGAAAAAGCTGTATGACGGCTTCGACCTCTGCCATCCGTCGACTTCGGTTTCAATGACCATCAATGGGCCGGCGCCGATCATTCTGGCGATGTTCATGAACACGGCGATTGACCAGCAGGTGAAACGGAAAGAGGAAGAACTCGGCCGTACCCTGACAGTCGAAGAATTCACAGAAGTCAGAGCCTATACATTAAAAACCGTCCGCGGTACAGTGCAGGCTGATATTTTAAAAGAAGACCAAGGCCAAAACACGTGCATTTTTTCAACAGAATTTGCCCTTAGGATGATGGGTGATATTCAGCAATATTTCATTGACCATCAAGTGCGCAATTATTACTCGGTGTCGATTTCCGGCTATCATATCGCTGAAGCGGGCGCGAACCCGATTTCACAGCTGGCGTTTACGCTGTCGAACGGATTTACCTATGTCGAGTATTACTTGAGCCGCGGCATGCATATTGATGACTTTGCGCCAAACCTGTCGTTCTTCTTCTCGAACGGACTCGATCCGGAATATACCGTGATTGGCCGCGTTGCCCGCCGGATTTGGGCAACGGTGATGCGCGATAAGTACGGTGCCAACGAACGCAGCCAAAAGCTGAAGTACCATGTCCAGACCTCCGGACGTTCGCTGCATGCTCAGGAGATTGATTTTAACGACATCCGCACGACGCTTCAGGCGTTGATGGCCCTGCATGATAACTGTAACTCCCTGCATACGAACGCCTATGACGAGGCGATCACGACCCCGACAGAAGAGTCGGTGCGCCGGGCGATGGCCATTCAGATGATTATTACAAAAGAGCATGGCTTGACGAAAAATGAAAATCCGCTTCAGGGTTCGTTTATCGTCGAGGAGCTGACCGACCTTGTGGAGGAAGCGGTCCTCCAGGAATTTGACCGTCTCAACGACCGCGGCGGCGTGCTAGGTGCGATGGAAACCCAGTATCAGCGCGGCAAAATTCAGGATGAGTCGATGTATTATGAAATGAAAAAGCATACGGGCGAGCTTCCAATCATCGGCGTTAACACGTATTTGAATCCGAATCCACCGTCCCTAGAGGAGATCGACAACATGGAATTGGCGCGAGCCACAACGGAGGAAAAGGAACTGCAGATTCACAATTTGCGCGAATTCCAGGAAGCGTACAAGAATGAATCCGCGGCTGCTTTGAAGCGTTTGAAGGAAACGGCCGTCAGCGGAGGCAACATTTTTGCCGAATTGATGGAAACCGTCAAAGTCGCCAGCCTCGGGCAGATCACCAGGGCCTTATACGAAGTCGGCGGTCAGTACCGCAGAAATATGTAACAGAACGGCGATAGTACCTAATTAGTGCTGGAATTTTTAAAGGATACCGGGCTTTAATGCCCGGTCCTTTTGTATTAAAAAATATTTTCCAATATTAAGCTATATCCTTTATAATCAGGATAGTATTTACCAAGATGACGGTTGGGCAGGTGTCAACGTGTGAAGGCAAGTCGGATTATCATTATTTTACTCATTACAGCCTGGCCATTATATTATCTTTACGAGCGGCAATTGGGGGCCGTTTCCTTTCTGCTGCTAGCCATTTTCTTCTTGATGATCGCCATTAAGGAGGTTAAACTCAGCAAGGAACAGGAAGAAAAGCCGCCTAAGTAAAAAATCAAGCAAAACGGCAGTTGGAACTAGCATAAACCGGAAGAATTTGTTTATAATGAAGAATATGTTTAAATTTGGGGACAAATCCATACATTGCCCGTTCATCACTCAGAATAGAGTGTTAAATAGAGAAAGGAAGTGCCAAAATTGAGTTTAGCACAATACTCAAAAGAGGAGTTACAACAGTTATCCCTCATCGAAATGGCTTACGAATACATGAAAAATAGCAAGCAGCCGATTTCCTTCAGTGAATTGGTCAGCGAAATTACGGCTGCTGCCGGTCTTTCTGAAAAAGAAATGCGCGCTCGTCTGGCTCAATTTTATACCGATTTAAATGTCGACGGACGTTTCCTTTCTTTGGGTGAAAACCGTTGGGGACTTCGCGTTTGGTATCCGGTTGATACCCAGGAAGAGGAAGTTGTGACCGCGGTCAAGCCGAAGAAGAAGAAGCTTAAGAAGGTTGTCGACGAGGATGAAATCGAAGACTTTGATGAGATTGAAGAAGAGGAATTCGATGACATCGATGATTTCGACGATGAAGACGATCTGCTAGATGATGAAGAGGAAGTCTTTGATGAAATCGATGAAGTCGATGAGTTTGAGGACGAAGAAGTGTTGGAAGATGATGAGGAATTCGAACTCGACGAGGAGGAAGAGCTTGACGAAGAACTCGAAGTCGAGGAAGAGCTTGAACTGGAAGAAGACGAGGACGAAGACCTGTAATTGGGTACGTCCGCTAACCTTGGCCGCCTAAGAAGCTGGCCGTCAATCAAGTTGCGTGCTTGACTTTTTTATCCGCCCCTTGTATTATCTTTTTTGGGCTCCTTAAAAAAGGAACGAATGTAGTTAACCAATATGCGCTCCCTTACATTGCGTAAGCGGAGCGCTTTTTGTTTGTAAAAAAACTCTGTTTGATGGAGTTTTTTCGTATTTTGGGTGAAATTTTTTTAAAAAGTCCTTTAACAATCCAATTAATGCACAATCTATAGTTGAGGAGGAGTATTCAATGACAAAGTATATTTTCGTAACCGGCGGTGTCGTTTCATCACTTGGAAAGGGCATTACCGCCGCTTCCTTGGGACGATTATTGAAAAATCGCGGCTTGAGCGTCACAATCCAAAAATTCGATCCATACATTAACGTGGATCCAGGAACGATGAGCCCTTACCAGCATGGCGAGGTGTTCGTAACTGATGACGGCGCTGAAACAGATTTGGACTTGGGCCATTATGAACGTTTTATTGATATTAATCTGAATAAGTACAGCAACGTGACTACCGGAAAAATCTACTCATCCGTTCTTCGCAAAGAGCGCCGCGGTGATTACCTGGGTGCGACGGTTCAGGTCATCCCCCACATTACCAACGAAATTAAAGACCGCGTCTTCCGCGCCGGCAATGAAACGAATGCCGATGTGGTCATCACGGAAATCGGCGGGACAGTCGGCGATATCGAATCGCTGCCATTTTTAGAAGCCATCCGCCAGATTAGAAATGATGTTGGACGCGATAACGTGATGTACATTCATTGTACGCTGGTGCCTTACATTAAAGCGGCCGGTGAAATGAAAACAAAGCCGACCCAGCACAGCGTCAAAGAACTGCGCAGCCTCGGGATTCAGCCGAACATCATCGTCGTCCGCACAGAAATGCCGATGTCTCAGGATATGAAGGATAAAATTGCCCTGTTCTGTGATATTGATGAAAAAGCGGTCATTGAATGCCGTGATGCCGAGACGCTTTATTCGATTCCACTTGCGCTTCAGGAGCAGCATATGGACCAAATCGTCTGCGATCACTTGAAATTGGCGACAAATGACCCGGATATGACCGAGTGGAATGCCTTGGTTGAAAAGGTAACGAACCTTTCCGGCAAAGTGCGCATTGGGCTGGTCGGAAAATATGTGGAGCTGCAGGATGCCTATATTTCCGTTGTTGAGGCGCTGAAGCATGCGGGCTATGCGTTTGATGCCGATGTTGAAGTGAAATGGATCAATTCCGATTGCGTGACTCGAGAAAATGTCGCCGAGCTGCTTGATGATGTGGATGGAGTTCTAGTGCCTGGAGGCTTCGGCGACCGCGGCATTGAAGGGAAAATTGAAGCGACCCGCTACGCTCGTGAAACGAAAAAGCCATTCCTTGGCATTTGCCTTGGCATGCAGCTGGCAACGATTGAGTATGCCCGCAACGTATTGGGCTACGCTGATGCCCACTCCTCCGAGTTTGTACCGGATACAAAGCATCCGTTCATCGACTTGCTTCCCGAGCAGAAGGATGTCGAGGACCTTGGCGGCACACTAAGACTTGGCCTTTATCCTTGCCGAGTGGTCGAAGGCACGAAGGCTTTTGCCGCTTATGAAGAAAAAGTGATTTATGAGCGCCACCGCCACCGTTATGAGTTTAACAATCACTTCCGTCAAGAAATGGAAGAGGCTGGCTTTGTGTTCTCAGGGACAAGCCCTGACGGCCGTTTGGTCGAGATTATCGAGCTTAAGGACCACCCTTGGTTCGTCGCCTCCCAGTTCCACCCGGAATTCGTCTCACGTCCAACCCGTCCGCAACCGCTATTCCGCGAGTTTGTACGGGCATCGGTTCAGAAATAGTTTTTTTAGGACCAGTTCCATGCGTGGGACTGGTTTTTTTGCCCTCTATTGGCGGATATCAAGGTTCTATTGGCGAAAAAAAAACGGCCCGCTAAAAAGGCCGTTTCCACTTACAATTCATATTCCGCCAATATCTCATCGATGTTAAATTTCAAGCCGTAGTAGGCGTACAACGCCGCCATCGACGTTGGGTAGCCGAAGCGATTTCCCAGCTCATCCGGCAGCAGGCCTTTTGTCAGGCGCAAATCGATATGGACGTCAGCCAGCTCGTTCAAGCCACCGGCACTCTCATTCATCACCGTGGATACGGCGACAAAGGGGATTCCTCGTTCTTGAAGACGGGCCGCTAGGTTAACTACCTCTTCATCAGCGGCCGTCCGTGAAAGGAGCAGCACCCGGTCCGCTATGCTTAGCTCAGATAGTGCCTCTTCTGTTAAGATCTTTGCGCTTTTTAAGGGTTCGGCCCCGTGCAGGGCTTCGAATTCAACAGCTTTCATTTCGTTGGTGCCGAATAAGTAGATTGAGCCATCGCCGGCGGGAGCCTGGGCGAGCAGGCGGGCACCGTCTTCAAAGGAAAATTCCTCTTGGTCGGCAATTTTTTTAAAGACCCCGGTTAGCTGGGTCGTAAACATTTTTAACATGAAAATTCTCCTTTCGAGCCAAGTGCGGCCCCTGTACAACGAGTTTGCTGCTCTTATTATAGTATTTTTTAAACAAATGCCAAACTTCTTGCCATTTCCAAAAAAATACACGAGGGAAATGCAGGAGTTTTACTAGTGGTAGTAGAATCTATAATTGAACTATACATATTTTATACATATTTTGTGTCTATTACCTAGGGAAGAGGTGGATTTATGAAAGAGAAAGAGAAAATATTAATCGTGGATGACCAGTTTGGAATTCGAATCTTGCTAAATGAGGTTTTTCAAAAAGAGGGCTATAAGACATTCCAGGCGGCCAATGGCGTCCAGGCACTGGAGATCGTGAAAAATCACGCTCCGGACCTTGTTCTCTTGGACATGAAAATACCTGGAATGGATGGAATTGAGATTTTAAAACGGATGAAGGTCATCGACCCGGATATTCGTGTGATTATCATGACGGCTTATGGCGAGCTGGATATGATTCAGGAGGCCAAGGACCTTGGGGCGATTACGCATTTTGCCAAGCCGTTCGATATTGACGATATTCGCGCTGCGGTCCGCAAACACATTCCGCAGAAAACAAACTAATAATGGGAGATCACTAGCTTACTCTCTTGAAGATGAATGGATTATGAAAAAAAGCAACCTCATCGGGGCTGCTTTTTTTCAAACATAAAAATAGCGGCGCTTACATAGGAAATGGTGTCGCTTTCATTATGACACTTTTCAAAACTCCGCCGGATTAATGGCAATTCATGCGTCATTTTGATATGATACATATTGAAATTTAACTGGCCGGTATCTTTTTGGAAATGATACATATTCAGTAAATTGATGGGAAATCATGAATATGATGCACCTAAATCCAAAAGATATTGACCGAAATTTAAGGAGGAATATTCATGCCTTTAGTTTCCATGACAGAAATGCTGAAAAAAGCGAAAGCGGAAGGCTACGCTGTTGGGCAGTTTAACATCAATAACCTGGAATTCACCCAAGCGATTCTTCAGGCTGCACAAGCGGAAAAATCACCGGTTATTCTTGGTGTTTCCGAGGGCGCAGGCCGTTACATGTCGGGCTTCAAGACCATTGTAAAAATGGTTGAGGGCTTAATGGAAGATTTAAATATTACCGTTCCTGTGGCGATTCACCTCGACCACGGCTCCAGCTTTGAAAAGTGTAAAGAAGCGATTGACGCCGGTTTCACGTCCGTCATGATTGACGCTTCACACCATCCGTTTGAAGAAAATATTGAGATTACTTCCAAAGTGGTAGAATATGCTCATTCAAAAGGCGTTTCTGTCGAGGCGGAATTAGGAACAGTCGGCGGCCAGGAAGACGATGTAGTGGCTGACGGCGTAATCTATGCAGACCCGCAAGAATGTGTGGAACTGGTCAAACGTACCGGCATTGATACACTTGCTCCTGCATTAGGTTCCGTTCATGGCCCATACAAAGGTGAACCAAACCTTGGCTTCAAGGAAATGGAAGAAATCGGAAACCTTACTGGCGTTCCTTTAGTCCTTCACGGCGGTACTGGTATCCCGACTAAGGACATCCAAAGATCAATTTCTTTAGGAACCGCAAAAATTAACGTTAATACCGAGAACCAAATCGCTTCTGCGAAAGTCGTTCGTCAAGTATTGGCTGAAAAACCAAACGAATACGATCCACGCAAATACCTCGGCCCAGCTCGCGACGCCATCAAAGAAACCGTTACTGGCAAAATGCGCGAATTCGGTTCTTCAGGCAAAGCGTAAAAACAGGCTTTGGCTTGGTGTCAGGCACCAATAGCTGACTTTGCACCGTTGATAAGGTGAAAAACCACGAATGGTGTCGGACTTTTGGTATTTTCTTGTAATTGTGATAAAATTGAACCGCCCTACCATTGGGGCGGTTTCAGTGTGTTAAAAATAGAATGAAAATTGAGTCGAATCAGGAGGCAGAACAATGAAGTTTTTTATTGATACAGCGAATCTTGATGAAATCCGCGAAGCGCATGAGTTAGGTTTATTGGCCGGTGTTACGACCAATCCAACACTTGTTGCCAAAGAAAAAGGCGTCTCTTTCCATGACCGCTTGCGCGAGATCACGGCACTTGTCCCAGGATCAGTCAGCGCCGAAGTCATTGCCCTTGATGCGGAAGGCATGATCAAAGAAGGCCGCGAATTGGCTGCGATTGCCCCAAATATTACCGTAAAAGTGCCGATGACACCGGATGGCCTGAAGGCCGTTCATGCTTTTTCAAAAGAAGGCATTAAAACAAACGTAACGTTGATTTTCAACGCCAACCAAGCATTGCTTGCGGCGAGAGCAGGAGCAACTTATGTATCTCCATTCCTTGGCCGTCTTGATGATATTGGCCAAAATGGACTTGACCTGATTTCCACCATTGCAGAAATCTTTGACGTCCATAGCATTGAAACCGAAATCATTGCGGCGTCCATCCGCCATCCGCTCCATGTGACCGAAGCGGCATTACGCGGCGCCCACATTGCCACGATTCCGTACAAGGTGTTAATGGGCTTGTGCAATCATCCATTAACCGATAAAGGCATCGAGGCCTTCCTAAAGGACTGGAATTCCCGGAAAGAAGCGTAGGGCAAGGTAAGTTTTTCCATTTTTGAGGTAAATTTTTATAATTTGGATACATGAAAATAATAATTTCGTGTAAACTAGAAAATAGGACAAACTGTCGGAATTTGGCTATATCTTTTGGAAAAATATTCCTATTACGATATTCTGGTTATAATAATAAAACTTGCCGTGTGCCGGGCGGATTTTTTTTAAAAAATTCGCCAACGACCTATCGATTAAACCGATCCTGTTTTCATAGGGCGTAGAAGGGAGTCGAAAATGGAAAAACTTAAAATTGCCGGCGGCTATCCGTTAAAGGGAACCGTTCGAATCAGCGGCGCGAAAAATAGCGCAGTGGCGCTGATTCCCGCCACTATTTTAGCTGAATCACCTGTAACGATTGAAGGATTGCCAAATATCTCAGATGTGGAAATTTTGAAGGACTTGCTGGAGGAAATCGGCGGCAAAGTCACGATTACTGACGATGAAATGACCGTCGACCCGTCCACCATGATTTCAATGCCGCTGCCAAACGGCAAGGTCAAAAAGCTGCGCGCTTCCTATTATTTAATGGGCGCGATGCTTGGCCGCTTCAAAAAAGCGGTCATCGGCCTGCCCGGTGGCTGCCACTTGGGCCCGCGGCCAATTGACCAGCACATCAAAGGCTTTGAGGCACTTGGTGCGCAAATTACCAACGAGCAAGGCGCGATTTACCTGCGAGCGGACGAGCTTCGCGGCGCGCGGATTTACCTTGACGTCGTCAGTGTCGGCGCAACGATTAATATCATGCTGGCTGCTGTTCGCGCCAAAGGCCGGACGATTATCGAAAATGCCGCCAAGGAACCGGAAATTATTGATGTGGCCACGCTGTTAACGAATATGGGGGCCAAAATCAAGGGTGCCGGAACCGATGTCATCCGGATCGATGGTGTCGATAGCCTGCATGGCTGCCGCCACACGATTATCCCTGACCGGATTGAAGCGGGAACATATTTGATTCTCGGGGCTGCCATGGGTGAAGGCGTACTGATTGATAACGTCATTCCGCAGCACTTGGAATCGTTGATTGCCAAGCTGCGTGAAATGGGCGTCACCGTGGAAACTGGCGATGACCAAGTGTTTGTCAGCGGTACGGACAAACTGAAAACAGTCGATATCAAAACGCTTGTGTATCCGGGATTTCCAACCGACCTGCAGCAGCCGTTTACGTCGCTGTTAACGAGGGCGACTGGATCGAGTGTGGTTACCGATACGATATATGGTGCCCGGTTTAAGCATATTGATGAGCTTCGCCGCATGAATGCCAACATTAAGGTGGAAGGGCGTTCCGCGATCATCAACGGGCCTGTACAGCTTCAGGGCGCCAAAGTGAAGGCCAGCGACCTAAGGGCCGGCGCGGCACTTGTGATTGCCGGGCTGATGGCTGAAGGGATTACCGAGGTAACCGGCCTTGAACATATTGACCGCGGTTACAGCAATCTTGTTGAGAAATTGAACGGCCTGGGCGCTACGGTTTGGCGTGAAGCGTTGACGAAAGAAGAAGTCGAACAAATGAAAAATACGTAACAATATATATGCTATACTAATCCCCTAATTCTGTTATATTATTATTGGTGACATAGTGAAGCAAAAGTTAAGTAGAAAAAATGGGGGAATGAAAGCATGGAAAGAAGTTTAACGATGGAGCTGGTTCGCGTTACCGAAGGAGCAGCCTTGGCTTCCGCGCGCTGGATGGGCCGCGGGAAAAAGGATGAAGCCGACGGTGCCGCAACTTCTGCGATGCGCGATGTATTTGACACCGTGCCAATGAAAGGCACTGTCGTGATTGGCGAGGGAGAAATGGACGAGGCGCCGATGCTGTATATTGGTGAAAAGCTTGGAACGGGTTATGGCCCGCGCGTCGATGTGGCCGTGGATCCGCTTGAAGGAACCAATATTTTAGCCTCTGGGGGCTGGAATGCCCTGGCCGTTTTGGCGGTAGCCGACCATGGAAACCTGCTTCATGCTCCGGATATGTATATGGAAAAAATCGCCGTTGGGCCTGAAGCCGTCGGTCTGATTGATATAAACGCTCCAGTGATTGATAACCTGCGGGCTGTCGCAAAGGCGAAAAACAAGGACATTGAGGATGTCGTGGCGACAGTTTTAAACCGTCCGCGCCATGAGCATATCGTTGCCCAGATTCGCGAAGCCGGAGCCCGGATTAAGCTGATTAACGATGGCGACGTGGCCGGTGCTATCAACACCGCTTTCGACAACACCGGTGTGGATATTCTGTTTGGCTCAGGCGGGGCACCTGAGGGTGTTATTTCAGCCGTTGCCCTGAAGTGCCTGGGTGGTGAACTGATCGGAAAACTTCTGCCGCAAAATGATGCCGAGCTTGAGCGCTGCAAAAAGATGGGACTGGATGTCAGCCGTGTCCTGCGCATGGAAGACCTCGTCAAGGGTGACGATGCTATCTTTACCGCAACAGGCGTCACCGACGGCGAATTGTTACGCGGCGTCCAGTTCAAAGGTTCGTATGCTTCAACTCACTCCGTTGTCATGCGCGCAAAATCTGGAACTGTTCGCTTCATCGAAGGCCGCCACAGTTTGAAAAAGAAGCCAAACCTGGTACTATAAGGATCTTACATGGGGCATCCTCTGGTAGGATGCCTCACATAAAAAATAACAACTCCCAATCAATTCCTTCCAGAATGAATTTCCAATTAAATGTTCATAAAAAATTTGGTTGATTAATTTTTTGAAAAGAGGGTAAAATAGGAATTGTTTTAGTTGTTTTTTTCTGCTATTCTATTCATTTCTTTTCACTTCCATTTCATTTCCTCGAATCTACTATATTAACAATCATTTCTCGCCGTGAAAACGAACAGATATGACGGAAAAATTAAAAAGAGTGGTGTACACATGGACTTAACAATTTCAATTTTAGAAAACATGAAGCTGAAGGAGCTTTACGAGCTTGCGCGCGAATATAAAGTGACCTACTACAGCAAATTAACGAAAAAAGAATTAATTTTTGCGATTTTAAAATCCCGCGCCGAACAGCAGGGCTATTTCTTCATGGAAGGCGTCCTCGAAATCATCCAATCCGAAGGCTTCGGATTCTTGCGGCCAATTAACTATTCCCCAAGCTCGGAGGATATTTACATTTCCGCATCGCAAATCCGCCGTTTCGATCTGCGAAATGGAGACAAGGTATCAGGTAAAGTTCGTCCGCCAAAGGAAAATGAACGCTATTTTGGTTTGCTGCACGTGGAAGCGGTCAACGGGGAAGACCCAGAATCGGCAAAGGAACGCGTATACTTCCCGGCATTGACCCCGCTATACCCGAATCGGATGATGCGGTTGGAGACAAGTCAAAAGGCGTTGTCGACTCGGATTATGGACCTCGTCGCCCCAGTCGGTTTTGGCCAGCGTGGCCTGATTGTCGCGCCGCCGAAAGCTGGTAAAACGATGCTGCTGAAGGAGATTGCTAATAGCATTACCACCAACCATCCTGATGTCGAATTAATTGTGCTGCTGATTGACGAACGTCCGGAAGAGGTAACCGACATCGAGCGTTCCGTTGCTGGCGATGTCGTCAGCTCCACGTTTGACGAGGTTCCGGAAAACCATATCAAGGTTGCTGAGCTTGTGCTGGACCGGGCGATGCGCCTTGTGGAGCATAAGCGGGATGTCGTGATTCTTATGGATAGTATTACTCGTTTGGCGCGTGCCTATAACCTAGTGATTCCGCCAAGCGGCCGGACTCTCTCGGGTGGTATTGACCCGGCGGCATTCCACCGTCCGAAGCGGTTCTTCGGGGCTGCCCGTAATATCGAGGAAGGCGGCAGCTTGACGATCCTTGCGACAGCGCTAGTCGACACCGGCTCGCGGATGGATGACGTCATTTATGAGGAATTCAAAGGCACCGGTAACATGGAACTGCACCTTGATCGTCAGCTTGCTGAGCGCCGGATTTTCCCTGCGCTTGATATCCGCCGTTCCGGAACGCGTAAGGAAGAGCTGTTGATTCCGAAGGATCATCTGGACAAGCTATGGGCAATCCGCAAGTCGATGTCCGATTCGCCTGATTTTGCCGAGCGCTTCCTGAAAAAATTGCGCCAGACAAAATCGAATCAGGACTTCTTCGATCAGATCGGCGAAGAATTGAAAATGCGCCGTTCGTAGCTTTTACGGCGTAAACAGGATTTATTTTCCCAAAAAAAGACAGGCTGTTCCTGAAAGTCCCATCTTGCAAATGGCAGGGACGCCTGTTATAATAGCTTCAGTGTGTTTTTAGTAATTGGGTGTTTGTTTTTAGACAGGCACTTTATATAACTCTGTTTCGAATGATTCAGGGCGGAAGGAGATGACAAGAATGAAAGCAGGAATTCATCCAAATTATAAAACAGTAACGGTGTCTTGCGCATGTGGCAACACTTTCGAAAGCGGATCAGTGAAAAAAGAAATTCGCGTTGAAACTTGCTCTGAGTGCCACCCGTTCTATACTGGTCGTCAAAAGTTTGCTGAAGCAGGCGGACGTGTTGACCGATTCAACAAAAAATACGGCCTTAAGCAACAATAATTTTGCGCTCAAGACAGGCAAGCAGATTTTACTACTTGCCTGTTTTTTATTTAAAAAAATCGTGATGTACATAATATAGAAAGTACATGGTTCGTAAGAGGAAGGAGACGCCGTTTTATGTATTTAATGAAGCAAACCGGATGGGTTGAGGTTATCTGCGGCAGTATGTTTTCCGGAAAATCGGAGGAATTGATTCGTCGTGTCCGACGCGCCCAATTTGCCAAACAAAAAATCGCGGTATTTAAACCGAAAATTGATAATCGCTACAGCGACCAATCTGTCGTATCCCATAATGGCTCTTCGTTTCATGCGCGGCCCATTTCCCATTCCATTGAGATTTTGCATCATGTCGAAGCCGACATTGATATTATTGCGATAGATGAAGTACAGTTTTTTGACGAGGGCATCGTGCGTGTCGTGCAGCAGCTGGCCAACAGTGGCCACCGCGTCATTGTCGCCGGGCTTGACCAGGATTTCCGCGGCGAGCCATTCGGACAAATGCCGAATTTGATGGCGATTGCCGAAACCGTGACCAAGCTGCAAGCGGTTTGTACCGTATGCGGCTCCCCGTCGAGCAGAACCCAGCGGTTGATTGACGGCCACCCGGCCTCCTACCATGACCCCGTCATTTTGGTCGGAGCCGCCGAATCCTACGAACCGCGCTGCCGCCACCACCACGAAGTCCCAAAAACCCCTGTCAACCGTGTGTCGGTCCAGGCAGTTCAAGCGGTCGAAGAAAACGTATAAATAGTGTTGTTTTAGAAGGGTGTCAGCTGCACTTTGTGAATATTTCACATGGTGCCTGACACCTTTTGTTGTTTATTGACGGTCGGTATATGAGTAACGATGCCTGCACACCTTTTGCTGATTTGTCACTGTGAGTAGGTGAGGAATGGTGCCTGACACCAATAGCTGGTTTGCCACGGTGTTAAGGTGGTTCAAATGTTTGGAAACATTTCTCTTGTGCGGTTTTGTGTCTAACGAGGGCATGATAGTGGTAGTGGGAGGTGTTTTTTTGTGAAGAAGTGGATGTTTCTCACGGTTACTACGCTGATGATGTTAGGGTTGATGCCTGGCTGTCAGAATGGGCATAAGGCGGATGATGCGGATGAGAAAGATGAGGCTTATGATTTGCGCACGGACCGCTCCGGACCGAATTTTATGTCTAATCGCGATGAGAACCGGACGCCGGATTACATGACGAATCGAGGCAAGAACCGCCAGCATTATGTGGAAGACGATATTACCAACCAGAATCCGAACTTCCTTGACCTCGAAGGGACGGGAAGCGGGGGTGAGGCGGGCGCCAACAACCAGGGCAACGATATTAACAAGGCCAAGCAGGTGATCGCCGATACCGATGAATTTGTAACCGATTCCGTCACAATTAACGGTGACCGCATGTGGGTTTCGGTTTATAAAAAAGGGATGCTGAAGGATCAGGACAAAATTAAGGCAGAAGCCAAACTGCACAAAAAGCTGGTTAGGGCGCTACCGCGCTATAATATTGAGGTTCGGGTACAAGAAGACCGTAGATAGCATGCTCTGGTGACCAGGGCATGTTTTTTTGCGGGGTTTTAAGTGCCTGTCGGGGTACTTTTATTGAAGTTTATTGAAGAGATGTTGCGTTTACCGGTACTTTTTAGGTATTTTCCGGCATGTTCAATCATCTGGCCGGATGCTGTTATAGTTTGCTGGACTGTTTCCGTGATTTTTTGGTCACTTTTGTGGGTTTTCTGGTCGGTTTCCAATATAAATTGGTCGAATTAATGATTTTATTGGTCACTTTCTAAAATATTCTGGTCACCCTAAACAATTCCGAAAATTATCCCTCGCCCTTGGCCGATATTTCCCTCTTATCCCAATCCCCAAAAAGTTCCTACGGTTGAATTTGGTTTTGACTGCAGTTTTCACCTATACTATAATTAGAATGTTATGGACAAAAATGGCTGCCGCCATCAGCCAAAATTAATTTTTTTAAAAATGACTTATGTTAATATAGAAGTTTTCAAATAAATTTGAGGTGAATACAGTGTTTGATCGTCTACAATCGGTGGAGGATCGCTATGAGCGGCTGAACGAGCTGTTGAGCGACCCGGAAGTTATAAATGATTCAAAAAAGCTCCGCGATTATTCAAAGGAGCAGGCGGATATGCAGGAAACAGTGCAAGCGTACCGCCAATATAAGGAAGTGAAGGCCCAGCTGCAGGATGCCAAAGCCATGCTCGAGGAGAAGCTCGATGCGGAAATGCGCGAAATGGTCAAAGAAGAGGTCCATGAGCTGGAGGAGCAGATTGAAGAACTAGAAGGCAAACTAAAAATCTTGCTCATTCCGAAGGACCCGAATGATGATAAGAACGTAATCATGGAGATCCGCGGTGCAGCGGGCGGCGATGAAGCGGCCTTGTTTGCTGGCACGCTTTACCGGATGTACAGCCGCTATGCGGAATCGCAGGGCTGGAAGACGGAAGTCATCGATGCCAATGAGACTGGTCTTGGCGGCTATAAAGAGATTATTTTTATGATCAATGGACAAGGGGCTTTTTCGAAGCTGAAATATGAAAATGGCGCGCACCGGGTGCAGCGGGTGCCGGAAACCGAGTCTGGCGGCCGGATTCATACGTCAACAGCGACAGTGGCGACGCTGCCGGAAGTGGAGGAATTCGATATTGAAATTAATGATAAAGACATCCGCTTTGATACGTTTGCATCGAGCGGCGCCGGCGGACAGAGCGTTAACACGACGATGTCAGCGGTGCGTTTGACGCATATTCCGACCGGGATTGTGGCGACATCTCAGGACGAACGTTCCCAGCATAAAAACAAGGACAAGGCGATGAAGATCCTCCGTGCGCGGGTATATGACAAGTTCCAGCAGGAAGCCCAGGCCGAGTACGACCAGGTGCGGAAATCGGCGGTTGGTACCGGTGACCGTTCCGAGCGGATTCGAACGTACAACTATCCGCAAAACCGGGTGACCGACCACCGCATCGGATTGACGATCCAAAAGCTTGACCAAATCATCGAGGGCAAGCTGGATGAAATTATCGAAGCCTTGGTGCTCGATGATCAGGCGAGAAGATTGGAAAATGCGTCAAATGAGTAAGAAGGTGTTTGAAGCTCTTAAATGGGCTTCTTCTTTTTTAGTTGCAAAGGGACGGGATGAGAACGCGGGCGAATTGCTGCTCCGCCATTTCACCGGGATGTCGCGGGCGCAGCTGTTTGCCAACGTGCGCGATGATCTCCAGCCGGGGGTGTGGGAGCCCTTTGAAAAAGCGGTCCATGACCACGCAGCTGGAATTCCCGTTCAATATATCATCGGAACAGAGGAATTTTACGGGCGCAGCTTCGTCGTCACGCCAGAGGTTCTCATCCCCCGGCCGGAAACCGAAGAATTGGTCTACGGGACATTACAGCGGATGAAGCGGCTGTTTGACATGCGTGATCCCAAGCAGGGAGAAATAAGGCTAGCTGATATTGGAACCGGCAGCGGAGCAATAGCAATCACACTTAAACTTGAGTGGTGTCCACCTGAGACGGACAAAATGGACATTTGTCCACGGGTGGTGCCTGACACCAAAAGTGACACCAAAAGTGACATCTGCACTATGTCTGTGTTGGCAACCGATATTGCAGGGCCATCACTTGCGATCGCAAAGGACAATGCTCGACGTCTGGGGGCAGATGTTGAGTTCCTCCAAGGGGATTTACTACGGCCGTTCATTGAGCGCGGCGAGAGGTTGGATGTGGTGGTGTCCAATCCGCCGTATATTCCGGTTGGCGACATGGAGTCGATGTCGGAGGTAGTGACGGAGCATGAGCCGCATCGGGCGTTGTTTGCCGGGGCGGATGGCCTTGATTTTTACCGGCGGTTTATGGTGGAGCTTCCAAAGGTGCTCGCGCCGAGCGCGCTCGTATGTTTCGAGATTGGGGCCGGTCAGGGCGAAGCGGTAGCGGAGCTTTTTCGAAAAACTTTCACGGACGTCAAGGTGGAGGTTGTCAATGATATTAACGGCAAGGACCGGATGGTGTTTGTGGAGATCGGGTTTGAGATTTAGGAATAAACAAATAAACAAAAAAGCCCAGAGCAGTGGGTTCATACCAGGCTCTGGGCTTTTGCATGGATTTTTTCCTCAACTAGCCTTGTTAAAGTCTTTTCCGCCTTGAAAAATCCGTAAAGGGCTTCATTTTCATCAATGATTTGATAGACCTTTTGTAAATACAGGGCCGCGGCTGCTGCGTCATTCTGTAGGTGGGCGATTATCACTTTGCCTCTGTAAAATGATACAGGTTCCAACTTTGACAGGCTCTGCTGCAGCCCGACGATTTTTTCAACGGAAGTGCCGCCCTCACTCTCAAAGAAGCAGGTCAGCTGCTGCATATGAATTAGGAATCCAAGACTGAATTGATTCTTTTTGTTGATCGGAATCGCCTGATACCGAGCCATCGCGTTCACTGCGGACGGAAACCCATTTCTCGCAATCTCAAAGTAGTAGAGGAGCAACGCATACTGAAGATTTTCAATGGAGGCATCTTTTTCTTTGGCCCGTCGAATATACTCCTGGTTCCATTCGCTTGGCGGCTTTTGGCTGAGCAACTCTTTTGAGACCAACAAATCTTCCAATAATTGCTGTGACTTTTCGCTCTTGCTTAGCAACGTCAACAGGACAAGCCCATCGGATTTCAATCCGATTTTACTTGGAATGATGGTGGCGAGGAATAAGCTGGCATTCATAATCGCTGCCAGCATGAAAAAGTCAAGTGATGTCCATCGATGGCTTAGAAAACTTGCCCCTGCTGTCACCAATGATAAAGTCGGTCCGCCAGCCGTAAACAAAGCCCAATTCTTTTTCAAGACTTCCGGCTTTATTTGCTGCGGCGGTAGCATCATCGCGACTCCCCCGAAAAATGGCCAACTCAAGTTTTCCTTCCACTTTACACCGCTTACCGTGTTTTCAATCCGTAAGGGTCCGACGATGAAGAAGCCAAAGTTGAAGCGGCTCAGCTTTCCGAACAGCACATGACCGAGTTCATGCAGGACAATTGCCAGCCACCCGGTGGTCAGAAGCGTTGTCAGTAACGCTGTGGTTTCATGTGTCGGTTGATAGAATAAACCCGCTAACAGAAATAATAAGGCAAAAATCGAGACATATTTAGGTGTCAATCCGGCTTTCATGTTACTTTCCCTCCACTTGCGCAAGTATTTCCTTCCTCATTATACCAAATCTATTTTTTGAAAATAAAAATTACTAGTTTAAGATTCTGGCATTTTGTCCACAATGTTAAAGCAAAGGGAAGGGAGTGCCAGAGATGAGAGGGAAATTGGTAGTTTGGAGTTATTTGCTTGTTTTATCGTTAGCCACGATATTAAATTTATATATGCCAAAAACGGAGGCGGCCGAGAAGGAGTCGATTGTGATTCCGGGGGAAGCGATTCGGCTTCGGATTCTCGCCAATAGCGATTTTGAAAAAGATCAGGCCATTAAGCGCAAGGTGCGTGACGCGGTTAACGCGCAGATTACCCTTTGGGTGCAGGACTTGACCTCAATGGAGAAGGCGCGCGAGGTGCTGAATGCCAAGCTGCCTGAGATTCAGGGGATCGCGGAAAAAGTGGTGGCCGAGCAAGGGTCGGACCAGTCAGTGAAGGTCGAGTTCGGCGAGGTGCAGTTTCCAACGAAGCTATACGGCCAGTATCTCTATCCGGCCGGAAAATACCAGGCGATTTTGATCACCCTTGGCAAGGGCGAAGGGGCGAACTGGTGGTGCGTGCTGTACCCGCCGTTATGCTTCCTTGATTTTTCAAATGGGGTTGCCGTAAGCGAGGGGTTCGACGAGAAGAAAGGCTCTAAAAAAAGTACCGCTGAAGTTGCGAAGACGGAGACTAAACCAGAGGAGGAAACCTCAAAAAAGCAGCCACAGCCAGTAGCCACGGAAACCCCAGAGAAGAAGGTACAGCCAGAAGCAAACTCAGACAACCAGCCACAGCAGAAAGCAACGGAAGAGACCGAGAAGCAGCCACAGTCGAAAGCTGCTGAAAAGACGGAGAAGCAACAAGTCGCAAAGAAACCGGTTGAGCAAGAGACAATGCGGAAGCAAAGTCAGAAAAAGGCCCAAGCAAAATCACCAGTTAAGCCGGCCGCCAAAACCGAACACGATTTAAAGAAACAGAAAGCATTGTTTGATGAGGAAGCAACGGTAGCGGATGAGGCTGATTCAAAATCAGAGGCTGTGAATAAAAAAGAGAATCCGGCAAAAAAGGAAGCGAAGAAGGATTCCGTGTATGTTTCCGAAGACGAACAACCGGTTAAAGTGAAGTTTTTTGTAGTAGAGATGTGGGAGAAAATGATGAATTAAATGGGATGAAAGACACATGGGCTGTGAAAAACACCATGTGTCTTTTTTTATTTTAATAAAAAGGAAATTGGCTTTTTTTGGAGAATTTAATATAGGTCTTTTTATAGAGAGGAATGTTGAATTTGCTGAAAAATATCTTGTATCTGCCGGTGCGGCTCATTCTGATCATAGCGGGATTTTTATTTGTGGTGAAACTGCCTTTCTTATTGGGTTTCGATAGTGAAAGGGGCAAAGCGGAACTCGATTTTGCCGGCTTTGGTGAGGCGTACAGGTACGCAGTCAAGTCATTCATTGACATGGTTGGAATTAGGGAGCTAAAGCAATATCTTGCTGGTGATGGGCTAGAAAGTTATTTATATACAATGAATATCCTATCAGTTTCGATTTTGGTGGTTGTGATTGCCGGCATTGTCGGAGCTGTCGTCATCATGCTGCTGCCGCAGAAAATCCGAAAACCACTCACAGGCATTGTCAATTTTACGGCGACAGCCCCGGAATTGCTGATTATTTTCCTACTGCAATACTTGGTCATTTATATTTACAAGACGTACCATATCAAGCTGTTCAGTTTATATGGGTTTTTTAACGCGTCACCCAAATTTGCGCCGATTTTCATTGCCTCGTTTCTACCGGCGATTTTTTACATTCAGTTGGTCGTGAAGGAATTTTTAAACGAAGAACAGCAGGAGTATGTCTTGTTTGCACGGTCGAAGGGACTGAACTATAAGATCATTTACTTGAAGCATATCTATCGCAACATTGCCCCATACTGTCTTATTCATTTTCGGATTGTCGTATGGTTCTTGCTCACAAATATTTATGTGATGGAATATCTGTTTTCGCTAAAAGGCTTTATGCTGGGGATGTTCCAATTTTCCGATGCGGGTTATCTCATTGCGCTGCTTATGTTTGCAGTCCCGATTTTGCTCGCGACTGGACTTGGTAAGGTGGGGACCTTCTTATTGAATCGAAAGGAAAAAACTACGTTATGAACCTACTTAAATACAAACGGACCATCGTGGGGATCCTCCTTTTGGCTGGGCTGTTGATTCTGAGTTTTTTGTATCCGATGTATGGGCCAAAGGATTTTGGCAAAATGACGTTTATTTATGATGGAAATGGAAAGCTAATTGGCGTCCCGCCCCTTCCGCCTTCCTTTGAACATCCATTTGGTATCGATCGGAATGGGCAGGACATCCTGTTAATGATGATTTCGGGAGCGAAATATACCCTCATTATGGCCTTTGGAATCACGTTGTTACGAGTATTCTTTGGTGGAATGATCGGAATCATCCTTTCCTTATGGGCTCGCCGGATTCTTCCGGCTGTAAAAGATTTTCTGCTTGTCTTTCAACTGGTGCCATCAATCGTCTTGACCTTGCCGCTCATTGCTCAGTCGATCAGCAAACAAGACTTCATTTATCAGTTCCTGCTGTACCAAATGATGATTTTAGTCATCGTTGGCATACCGGCAATTATCACGGTGACAACGGACATTATTGAAAAATTAAAAGGAGAAACCTTTATTCAAAGCTCGTATTTAATGGGTGCAGGCCATTTTCATGTATTGAAAACACAGCTTAAGCCCTTTTTAAAATCGTATGGTTTAATAATCGGGCTGCAGCATTTTATCAATTCACTGGGGCTCATGATGTTCCTTGGGGCATTTCGAATCTATATAGGCGGTTTTTCTACGGAAGAAGTCCGTGGATTAGAAATCCCGAATTCCTATACGAAGGAATGGGCTGGATTAATTGGACAAAATTTTGGGGAATTTACACGGGCTCCGTGGATTGTGTTAGCTCCGTTGTTCTCATACTTTTTTATTATCCTCATCATCAATATGATAAAAAAAGAACTGGAAACAGGGATGGACCCTAACATGGCAGGCTCTTCTCTTAAGAGGAAAACAACAAAGCAGAAAAAAATAGAAGTCAAGAATAGGCCGTCTGGCTCGGATTTTTCATTGCAGCGTCATCATACGTAGGAAAAACGGCAGGTTCGCGTATCTCGGAATTGGAAATTTACTAGATTTTGTTCTACTTCCTCTATTTTTTCATAGTAATAGAGTAGAATCGAAAAAATGAGGTGTAGTGGATGCAGGCGTTGATTCGCAAGGCTGGAAAAGAAGATCTTGAAGGACTGCGTGAGTTTCTGACAAGGGCAAAGCTTGGGACGGATGGACTAACCGAGGAGAGTATGGGGTCGTTTTTGCTGCTGGAGGATGAGGCAGGTGATTTAAAAGGTACGCTCGGCATGGATGTATACGGGGAGTTTGGGCTGCTGCGCTCATTGGTCGTGTCGGCGGGACAAGCGGAGAAGGAAATTTTGATTTTGTTCGATCGGATGGTGGCGCTCGCCAAAGAAAAGGGATTGACTGGCTTGTTTTTGGCAACTAATAAAAGTGCGGCCTTGCCGTTTTTTGAATTGATGGGTTTTAAGAAGATTGGGCGCGGTGAATTGCCGGTGGTGTTTTACCAATCTGAGCACATTCGACAAGTTCTAAATGTGGATAACTCGCTATTTTTGCGCTTCAACCTCTGATAATGTGGATATAACTCCAAAGTTATCCACTTTTTCGGCTTAGTTATGCACAAATTGTGGATAACACTTGTATTTATGCCCACCTTCTTTTATACTTGCAAACGTACTTAGTCAAAAAATCAGCGTAAATTCGTCAAATTTCGATAAAAGATTTACAGATTCTGAAGGTGGAAAAATCATGGATACAAAAGTGTGGAAAGTGGATAAGTATGTGGATAAATTGGAGAGTAATCCACAAGTTGTGGATGCCGCCGATTTTTTGCAGGAAAACGAAGTGGTGGCGATGCCGACGGAAACCGTTTACGGACTGGCCGGCAATGCCGAAAACGACGAGGCAGTGGCAAAAATTTTTGCCGCCAAGGGCCGGCCTGGGGATAATCCGTTAATTATTCATATTGCCGATCGCGGTCAGTTGGACGGGTTTGTGGCGGAAGTCCCCGAGACGGCTTCGGATTTGATGGATGCGTTTTGGCCGGGGCCGCTGACGATTATTTTTAAAAAGAAGGATGGAGTGCTGTCGGAAAAAGCGACGGCTGGCCTAGAGACGGTGGCGGTCCGGATGCCGGATCACCCGATAGCCTTGGCGCTCTTGCGGGTGTCAGGCCTGCCGATTGCCGCACCTAGCGCGAACAGTTCGGGGAAGCCGAGCCCGACGACTGCTGGACACGTGCTCGATGATTTGGCTGGGAAAATTGCCGGTGTGGTTGATGGCGGGCCGACCGGGGTTGGCGTGGAGTCGACGGTGGTCGATTGCACAGAGGGTGTTCCTGTGATTTTGCGCCCGGGCGGAGTGACCAGGGAGCAGTTGGAAGCGGTGGTGGGCGAGGTTCGGGTCGACCCGGCGCTGGCAGGTGAAGGATCGCGGCCGAAATCGCCGGGGATGAAGTACACCCACTATGCGCCGAACGCACCGTTGTATTTGGTGTCAGGCAGCAGGGAGTTTTTGCAAGGGCTAGTGGCGGAAAAGCGTGTTGAAGGCTTGCGGGTCGGGGTGCTGGCCACCGAGGAGTCGGCGGAGTTTTATGACGCAGACCTTGTTTTGGCCTGCGGGAAGCGGGCGGAGCTGGAGACGGTGGCGGCCGCGCTCTATGATGTGTTGCGCAAGTTTAATGCGCATGGTGTCGATGTCATTTTTAGCGAAATGTTCCCGGTGGATGGCGTCGGGCATGCGATCATGAACCGGCTGCAAAAAGCGGCGGGGAATAAAATAATGGTTGAATAAGTGCGGAATGGCACCAGGTTCCTTTTTTTATGAGGGGCTTGGTGTTTTTTTGTTGTGGTGGGGATTTTACCTATTGGACTGAAGGAGGGAGCTAATCGGTAAAAGCGTTTTATTTTACCTATTTGGTGGCGGGAAAGGGGTCAACGGTAAAAAAGAAGGGTTTATTTTACCCGTTGAGGGGTCATAGAAGGGGTCAACGGTAAAAAAGAAGGGTTTATTTTACCCGTTGAAGGGTCAAAGAAGAGGGTAGCGATAAAAAGAAAGGCCCTGTGTTTCCTCATTGAAGGCTTAAAAGGGTCATTGGTCAAAATAATTTATCAAGGAAGGAACTTTGCGACGAGCACCCACACCCATTTCCCCATTCAGCTTCTAAATCACTTTGGACGTGCATATGCTTAATTAGTTAGTCCAAGGGGTGAAGGCAAAAATGGCAGGGATGGTTGGTGAAATCGTAACACTCATCTTGATGGCGGCAGCACTGGGAATGGATGCGTTCTCGGTGGGGCTTGGCATGGGAATGTACAAGCTGCGGCTGCGCAAGATTTTTGAAATTGGAATCACAATCGGGCTGTTTCACGTGATGATGCCGCTCGCTGGAATAACGGCAGGAAGGTTTTTGTCGGAAAAATTTGGCGCCCTGGCCACGTTTATTGGCGGACTGTTGCTCGTCGTGCTGGGCTTGCAGATGATTTGGGCGAGTCTGAAAAAGGATGATGAAAAAGTCATTACCCCGGTCGGTTTTGGCTTGCTTCTGTTTGCCCTCAGCGTCAGCCTAGATAGCTTTTCGGTAGGGCTCACCCTTGGGATTTACGGCGCCAAGACGGTGCTGGTGCTTTTGTGCTTTGGTATTATGGCCACCGTGCAAACATGGGCCGGGCTCCTCCTCGGCCGAAAGGTGCGCGGCTGGATTGGTTCTTATAGCGAGGCGCTGGGCGGGGCGATCCTGCTCGGGTTTGGGGTTAAGTTGATTATGATCTTCTGGTAACAGGGGGGTTTGGATTTAGGACAAATTGTTTTATAATAGGGAAAAAGGGGGTGTCATTTTGCAGCAGCGAATTCTATTTGTTTGCACGGGAAATACGTGCCGCAGTCCGATGGCCGAGGCGATTTTGAAGCATAAAGGGCTTGAAGGAATTGAGGTGAGGTCCGCAGGGATTTATGCGGCATCCGGCAGCGAGGCATCGCCCAACGCAAAACAGGTGCTTGATGACAACAACATCGCTCACAACCATCGCTCGACCCTATTGTCAAGAGACGAAGTGGACTGGGCCGACTTGATTTTAACAATGACAGCCTCGCATAAATACGCGATCGGGCAGCAGCACCCGCGGGCGATTGAAAAAACTTTCACCCTGAAGGAATACGTTGACGAGCCCGGGGACCCCGATGTCAGCGACCCGTATGGCGGCAGTCTGGCTACCTACGAATATACCTATAAGCAACTTGAAAAACTGATCGACAAAGTGATTGAAAAATTGAAGCAATAACAGGCCTCCTTAGTAAAAAAGGGGGCTTTTTATTTGCGCTGCGCCTCATCAATCGCTTAGGTTTGAGAGTTTCCATTATTTGCACTTGTCCCTTTCTATTTTTGCGGTGCTATGTCAAAATTAAGGGTATGAATAATTGACAGGGGGTAGTTTTAATGAAAGTAGCATTGGCATCTGATCATGGCGGAATAAACATCCGCAAGGAAATCGCCAGCCTGATGGATGAGTTGAAGATTGAATATGTGGATTTTGGCTGTGATTGTGAGACATCGGTCGATTATCCGGACTATGCGCTGCCAGTTGCGGAAAAAGTGGCGAGCGGTGAATTTGACCGCGGGATCCTGATATGCGGCACCGGCATTGGCATGAGCATTGCCGCCAACAAGGTGAAAGGCATTCGCTGCGCCCTTGTGCACGATACGTTTAGCGCGAAAGCAACCCGGGCTCATAATGACAGCAACATGCTTGCGATGGGCGAGCGCGTGATCGGTCCCGGCCTGGCACGGGAGATTGCCCAAATTTGGCTGACCGGCGAATACGAAGGCGGCCGCCACGCCAACCGCGTTGGAAAAATTACCGAGTATGAGAACAAGCACCTCTAGGGGGCACCTTTGACAAGGGGGCAAGATCGATGATTCAACAATGGGAAACCGAACTGGAACAACTGTTGACAGAGTTTAAAGAACAGGCAACGCTCGTAGCGGGCCAGCTGTTGGTGGTCGGCTGCAGCACAAGCGAGGTCATCGGTGAGCGCATCGGGACGGCCGGCACGTTGGAAGTGGCGGAAATGATCTTTCGCCAGCTGCGGAAACTTCAGGCCGCCACCGGGATTCACCTTGCGTTTCAATGCTGCGAGCACCTGAATCGGGCGCTTGTACTGGAGCGTTCCGTTGCTTTGCAGAGAGGCTATGACGAGGTGTCGGTTGTCCCGGTCCGCAATGCCGGCGGGGCGATGGCCACCTATGCGTTTGAAAAATTGGACGATGCAGTTGTGGTCGAATTTATCAAGGCCGAGGCCGGGATCGATATCGGTCACACGTTGATCGGCATGCACCTGAAACATGTAGCCGTCCCTGTCCGCGTCAAGCAGAAAACGGTCGGACACGCCTATGTAACGTTGGCGAAAACGCGTCCAAAGCTCATCGGCGGCACACGGGCGGTGTACGAACGGAACAAGGAAAATACGAGCTGCAGCTAATCGGGGAGTTCTTTTTTAAAAAAGAAAATACGAACATTAATTGTGATAATTTAGAAAACTTCCGTGTGTACGAAAACGGAAAACCCTGATACAATAAAGAAGGAATTTTCACACATTTTGATTTATACATAATGGGGGGATTGGAGCATGAAGCATTTGTCTAAAGCGGACGAGCAGGTTTTTCAAGCGATTCAGCAGGAATTGGGCCGTCAGCGTTCAAAAATTGAATTGATTGCCTCAGAAAACTTTGTCAGCGAAGCGGTTATGGAGGCGCAAGGATCTGTTTTAACCAATAAATATGCAGAAGGCTATCCGGGGCGCCGTTATTATGGCGGCTGCGAGTATGTCGACATCGTCGAGGATTTGGCCCGCCAGCGCGCTAAGCAAATTTTTGGAGCGGAATACGTCAATGTTCAGCCGCATTCTGGCGCTCAGGCGAACATGGCCGTTTACTTCACCATCCTTGAGCAGGGAGACACCGTGCTCGGCATGAACCTGTCCCACGGCGGCCACTTGACACACGGCAGCCCGGTCAACTTCAGTGGTATTCAATATAACTTTGTTGAATATGGTGTTGATGCGGAAACACACCGCATTGATTATGAGGATGTTCGCGCGAAAGCACTTGAGCACAAGCCGAAGCTGATCGTCGCCGGGGCTTCTGCCTACCCACGTGAAATCGATTTTGCCAAGTTCCGTGAAATCGCGGATGAGGTTGGCGCTTATTTAATGGTCGACATGGCGCACATCGCTGGTCTAGTGGCAGCAGGCCTGCACCAAAATCCGGTGCCATATGCCGACTTTGTTACGACCACAACCCATAAAACCCTTCGCGGTCCGCGCGGCGGGATGATTCTTTGCAAAGAAGAATGGGGCAAGAAAATCGACAAATCGATCTTCCCTGGCATTCAGGGCGGCCCGCTCATGCACGTGATTGCCGCGAAGGCTGTAGCCTTTGGCGAAGCACTGCAGGACAGCTTTAAAGAGTACGCAGGCAAAATTATCGCCAATGCCCAACGCTTGGCGGAGAGCCTGCAGGGGGAAGGCCTGAAGCTTGTTTCCGGCGGTACGGACAACCACTTGCTGCTTGTGGATGTGACGACGCTTGGTTTGACAGGAAAAGTCGCTGAAAAAGTGCTCGACGAAATCGGGATTACCGTTAACAAAAATACGATTCCGTTTGACCAAAACAGCCCGTTCGTTACCAGCGGCATCCGCATCGGGACGGCAGCTGTCACAAGCCGCGGCTTTGGTCTGGAAGACATGGACGAAATTGCTTCGATCATCGCGTTTACGTTGAAAAATCATGAAGATGAAGCCAAGCTTGACGAGGCACGGGGACGTGTTGAAGCGTTAACAAGCAGATTTACGCTTTATCCAGAATATTAACAGCAGGAATCGGCCTTACTAATAGTAGGGCCGATTTTTTTGGATATGAGGGGAACAAGGCCAGTTGATTTTTTTTGAAAAATCGAACTTAGGGCTCTGAGTTGCCCGCAATGTGTTTTTTCTGTAAAATGAGACGACTGCACAAATATCAATTTTATAAAAGGGGCGATGATTGTGGCCAAGGTGTACGTTTTTGACCATCCACTCATTCAGCACAAACTTACTTACATACGTGATAAACATACCGGCACGAAAGAGTTTCGCGAGCTTGTCGACGAGGTAGCAACGCTGATGGCGTTCGAAATCACAAGGGATATGCCGCTTGAAGAAACGGACATTGAAACCCCGGTGTGCCCGACGAAGTCCAAAATTTTATCTGGGAAAAAGATTGGCCTCGTTCCGATTTTACGCGCTGGAATCGGCATGGTGGACGGAATCTTGAAATTGATTCCGGCAGCGAAAGTTGGCCATATCGGCTTATACCGTGATCCGGAGACGCTGAAGCCGGTCGAATACTATGTGAAGCTGCCAAGCGACGTCGAAGAGCGTGACTTCATCGTTGTTGACCCGATGCTGGCAACAGGCGGTTCCGCGGTTGAAGCGATTAACAGCTTGAAAAAGCGCGGCGCTAAAAATATCAAATTTATGTGTTTGATTGCCGCCCCGGAAGGTGTCGAGGTAGTGAAATCGGCGCACCCGGACGTCGACATTTACATCGCCGCATTGGACGAAAAACTGAACGACCACGGCTACATCGTGCCAGGACTGGGCGACGCTGGAGATCGGTTGTTCGGAACGAAGTAATTTAAAGGAAAGTTACCTGAGCCAGGCTGAAAAGCGCCTGGCTTTTTGTGTGGGGAAATCGGGATGGCTAATTCGAGGCAGGAAGCTTCCGTGATTGTGACTTGACCAATAAAGTATGGAAATTGACCAATAAAATTGAAAAACTGACCAATAAAATATCAAATATGACCAATAAATCTTAAAAATTGACCAATAAAGTTGGGGCACGACGGAAATTGGGTCTTATAAGATACCCATCAGGCTAGGCGCCTGGCAGTTTTCCGTAGAGAGCCGAAGGAGTTTGCCAGTGAAAATTTGAAAAGTGCCGGTAACCCTTGAAAAAGTGCTAATAAACTCAAAAAAACGTCGTAAAATCAGTAAAAGTGCCGGTATACCCAGCAAAATCGCCGGTAAAATTCAGTAATCTCACCGCATACTTTCCCCACCCAATGAAAAGGATATCTAAAAAGGGGAAATTTCCATCATGAAACTGCTTCTTGCATTTATTTTAGCTTTGCAAACCTCAATAACCCTCACAAACACACATACACGCGGCCTGAATCATCCGCCGATCCCGAAAACAACGGAAAAAACCGTGGCAATTGTGATGCTGGATCAACCTCAGTCCGACCAGGAAATCAAACAGCTGCTCCAACCCTATAAACACATCAAACTGAGACGAATTTTTCAAGAAGCACTTAACGGTTTTTCCGTTGAAGGCAGCCCAGAGGCAATCGACCAGCTCGCAAAACAAGCCACGGTAACCCATGTTTCGCCAGTGTCCGAGTACCGGGTGGGAACAGAAGAAAGTGTCAAAATCATTGGCGGTCATGGTGCGCGCGGTATTTTTTCAAAAAAGAATGAACGGCTGACTGGCAAGGGTGTGACGGTGGCGGTGATTGATACTGGTGTTGATTATACCCACCCGGACCTGCGCCGAAGCTATGCGGGCGGGCACGACTTGGTTGACAATGACAACGACCCGATGGAGACACTTACGACCGGGCACGCGACGATTCATGGCACCCATGTCGCCGGAATTATTGCCGGCAATGGAAAAATCATGGGCGTCGCGCCAGAGGCAAAAATCCTAGCATACCGCGCGCTTGGGCCGGGTGGCGGCGGAACAACCGAGCAGGTGTTGGCGGCGATTGAACAGGCCATTAAAGATAAGGTCGACATTATGAACCTGTCGCTCGGGAACAGCATCAACGGTCCGGACCTGCCGATCAGCCAGGCGCTGGACAATGCGGTCGACAAAGGGATTGTCGCAGTGGCGGCGTCGGGTAATTCCGGTCCGAATGTCTGGACCGTCGGTTCCCCGGGGACATCGACTAAGGCGATATCCGTCGGCGCCTCGACCCCGACAATGGGCATTCCGCATTTATTAATAGAAGGAATCCGTGAACCGGTTGTGGTCCAGCCGATGGAAGGCTCGGCGGACTGGAACATTGACCGCTCGCTTCAGTTGGTTGACGGCGGGTTCGGCAAAAGGACGGAGTTAAAGAACGTTCAGGGGAAAATGGTCCTGATGAAACGGGGTCAAATAACCTTTCAGGAAAAAGCTGAAAATGCTAGGGAGGCGGGGGCACGGGCCGTAATCGTGGCCAACAACATGAGCGGCAGCTTTATCGGCAATCTAGATTCGTCCACCGACATTCCGATTGGGGCCATCACCAAGCGTGAGGGGGAAATTTTACGAAAAGAACTTCAAGCGAAGGAGCTGGGGGCAAGGGCTACGGTCAAGGAGGAGCGGGACAGGATGGCGGACTTTAGCTCGCGCGGGCCGGTGACCGATACATGGGAAATTAAGCCCGACCTTGTCGCTCCGGGAGTGGCGATCAATTCAACGGTTCCGGGCGGGTATTTGTCGCTGCAGGGGACGAGCATGGCCGCACCGCATGTCGCCGGTGCCTGTGCGTTGATTAAGCAGGCTCACCCCGACTGGTCGCCCGAGCAAATCAAGGCAGCGCTGATGAATACGGCAAAACCGTTGGTGAAGGGGGAAACCGGGACCAATGGCGGAACCCGCCCCAAGATAAAGATTGACCTGGGTAAAAAGGACCCGGCTCCAACCTCTGCTCCATATTACCGCACCTATGAGCAAGGGGCTGGCCGGATTCAAGTCGATGAAGCAATCAAGACACAATCGCTCGTTACACCGGGTAGCATCCGATTTGGAAAATTTACCGACAGCAGCAATATCCACACGGCGGTGCTGCATGTTGAAAATGTGGGGGGCAAGCCACAGCGGTATTCCTTTGAGGTTCCTCAGCATGTTGCTGGGTTGGAATGGCGGATGCCGCTGTCCTTTACGCTTGGACCGGGGGAAACTCGGGATGTGAAAGTGGAGCTTGCCGTTGACCCGCTGGTTTTTAAGGAAAAAATCCATGATGGCTTTCTAAAATTGCAGGCGGGGTCCGCAATCATTCATGTCCCGTTTTTATATGTGTTGGAGGAGCCGGGGTATCCAAGGATTATGGGCTTTGACTTTGGCGAAGGGGATCAGCCGGGAACATATCGCTATGAGGTGTATGTCCCGGGCGGAGCGGAGGAGTTTGGCATCGCGCTGTTCGACCCGAACGATTACCGTTTCCTTGGCTTCCTCGACACAAGCACCAATGTTAAAAAGGGGTTAATCCAAAAGGAATTCGCCGAGGCAGACGTGCCGTACAAAGGAACCTTCCTGGCCAAAGTCTTCGCCAAAAAGGCCGGCAAGGAAGACTTCATCGAAACCATGATCTTCATCGGAGGCCCTTGACACCAGGGCCTCTGTTTGGGAAATAAAACTGAAATTAAACCTATCCACAAATCCACACTGTTAGAATTATCCACATTGGTGCCTGACACCAAAAAACTAAAAAGTTCACAAAATAGACACAAAATAGTCAAATTCCAGCCATTTTTTCCAATAAAATAAAAGTGATGTAAGTCACAGTGAATGGGTAAAAATAGCGGGAAATTGTTTGTGGATTAATTCACTAAATTCATTGACATTGCAGGGTGCCTATTGTATGCTAACAAAGGGTGTAAATGATAGGGTTTTCATCGGAATTCTGCCATTTTTACCTGCCGCAAAGCCGGCAAACCTAATTCCCAATTACCACTTTACATAGCACTTCATTCTCTGATCGTGAGGATGATTTTCTTATGAAAAAAGACCGCAATCCATTTACGGCGATGGCTCTTATGTCCACGATTCTCGCCAGTCTGGCCGGGTGCACCTTAATCGGTGTTTTTGCTGGCAAGTGGCTGGATAAGCACTGGGGCACAGAACCAATTTTCTTAATAATCGGATTGTTCATTGGGCTTGCCGCAGGCATATACTCGATGTTGGTGTCAGTCCGTCATTTCTTTTCAGGAGATTAAGCAGCCATGCCCGAATTACAAGCGATGTTCTCGAGACAACGAAGATGGATGTTTTATTTATTATCTATTTATGTACTTGGCTGGGGGTTCACCGCTTACAAATCAATCTTTTTGGGGTTGATTTTTGGGACGAGTTTGAGCCTCTTTAATTTGTGGTTGATGGTCAGAAAAACGGACCAATTCGGGGAAAAGGTACTGAAAGGGGAAAAAGTCCGCTCACTCGGATCTTTTTCAAGGCTGGCAACAGGAGCACTCGCTGTTGTCGTGGCGATGAGGTATCCCGAACAGTTTCACCTCATCAGTGTGGTTATAGGATTAATGACATCCTATATTGTCATTATGATAGATTTTTTTATACACTCAGTAAAAAATACATAAATAGCGGGGGAAGCGAGGTGAATACTGTTGCATCATGAAAATCCGATAGTTACATTTCTGGGTCTCCAATTTAACCTGGCAAACGTGCTGATGATTACGGTTGCATCTGCAATTGTCTTTTTACTTGCCGTTCTGTCAACAAGACGACTGGCGATGAAGCCGACAGGCATGCAAAACTTCATGGAATGGATCATGGATTTTGTGAAAAATATCATCAACAGTACAATGGATTGGAAGGATGGCGGCCGGTTCCATGTACTTGGAATCACCATCATCATGTATATCTTTGTGGCGAATATGCTGGGACTTCCATTCTCTGTCGTGGTCGACGGCGTACTATGGTGGAAATCACCAACAGCCGATCCAGCGGTAACGCTGACACTGGCAACATTAATCGTGGGCCTGTCTCACTATTACGGCGTAAAGCTGAAAGGAACAGCCGCATACGGGAAGGAATTCTTCAAACCGTTCTGGTTTATGTTCCCAATTAAGATTATCGAGGAGTTTGCGAATACTCTGACTCTCGGTCTCCGTCTTTACGGTAACATTTACGCGGGTGAAATATTATTGACTTTACTAGCAGGAGGACTTGCGACTGGTGTGGGCGGACATCTTGCCGCTATCTTACCAACGCTTGCATGGCAAGGCTTCTCCGTGTTTGTAGGCGCAATCCAAGCATTCATTTTCACAATGTTAACGATGGTGTACTTGTCTCATAAAGTGAGCAGCGACCATTAATATAAACCCAATCAAATTTATTTATTCATACATTTAAAGGAGGAAATATTCAAATGGGTCTTTTAGCAGCAGCAATTGCAATCGGTTTAGCAGCACTAGGTGCTGGTATTGGTAACGGTCTTATCGTATCTAAAACAGTAGAAGGTATCGCTCGTCAGCCAGAAGCTCGCGGTATGCTTCAAACAACAATGTTCATCGGGGTAGCGTTAGTTGAGGCGATTCCGATCATCGCGGTTGTTATCGCGTTCATGGTTCAAGGTCAATAATCAACGCTTACGTTGGTCAAAAAATGGCGAAGATCATTCGTGTGAACCTTCGCCATTCTGTTATGTATGGTAGTGATGTTGGTAATATTTTAAATTGAAAATAACTGATCTGATATAGAGGAATGACTCTTGAAGGGAGTGAACCCGAGGTGTTAACTACAAGCAGTCTAGTTTTAGGTGCTGCTGCTGAACACAGTGGAATCAATACTGGTGATATCGTGTTCCAGCTTGCGATGTTTATCGTGTTAATGCTCTTGCTCAAGAAGTTTGCATGGGGTCCGTTGATGGGCATCATGAAACAGCGTGAAGAGCATGTGGCTGGCGAAATCACAGCAGCGGAAAATAGCCGCAAAGAAGCAGCAAAACTATTGGAAGAACAACGCAATCTTTTAAAAGAAGCGCGCAACGAAGCGCAATCTATGATGGAAAATGCGAGAAAGCAAGGCGATGTGCAGCGTGAAGAAATCATTGCCGCCGCCCGTGCAGAAGCAGAGCGCTTGAAAGAGGGCGCGAAGCTTGAAATCGAGCAGCAGAAGGAAAAAGCAGTTGCTGCAATTCGCGAACAAGTGGCGCATCTGTCTGTCTTAATTGCCTCTAAAGTGATTGAGAAAGAATTGAATGCAGCCGACCAAGATAAACTCATTAACGAATACATTCAAGAGGCGGGAGATATCCGATGAGCAGCTCAATGGTAGCAAAACGCTATGCGCTTGCTCTTTTACAAATCGCCAAAGAACAGCGGCTTCTGACTGAGTTAGAGGCGGAACTTCGCGTTGTCAAGGAAGTCCTCCAATACACGCCGGAGCTAAATGCTGTCTTGAAATCTTCCAAGCTTACGATTGATAAGAAAAAAGAGATTGTGACGCAGGCATTTGCAGCAGTTAATCAGTATGTGTTAAATACGATGTTGATTTTGATTGACCGCCACCGTGAAGGCGAAATTGTCAATGTGGCAAACGAATACATTGAGCTGGCCAATCAGGAACTGGGTATTGCTGAGGCTGAAGTGACAAGCACTCGTCCGCTTTCTGACGCGGAACGTCAGGCTTTATCCGCTGTTTTTGCTGCAAAAATTGGCAAGAGCTCACTGAAGATTGAAAACTACGTGGATTCCGATTTGCTCGGAGGCTTAAAGCTTCGCATCGGAAATCGTATATATGACGGGTCATTGCGCGGCAAGTTAGACCGTCTTGAAAGAAAATTGTTAGGCTAAACAGAAAAGCGGAAGCGACCGTTTAGCGGCGTATGGCCTGGAGCGCTTTGACTGAGATAAAGGAAACACGAAGAGCGGAGCGATTCGATGTTGACTTATCGTAGGGAGAAGAGCGAAGGACACTAGACGCTGGTCGCTGGAGCTGGACAATTCTCAAAGTCGAATGTTGAAAAAATACTCATAGATCCGAAAGATTAGGGGTGAAACTCATGAGCATCAAAGCTGAAGAAATCAGCGCCCTGATAAAAAAGCAGATTGAAAACTATCAGGCAGAAATTCACGTGACCGATGTCGGTACAGTTATCTCTGTCGGTGACGGTATCGCACGTGTTCACGGCCTTGACAATGTCATGGCAGGAGAACTTGTTGAATTCGCAAACGGCGTTATGGGTATGGCACAGAACCTTGAAGAAAATAACGTCGGTATCATCATTCTTGGACCTTTCACTGAAATTAAAGAAGGTGACGAGGTTCGTCGTACAGGACGCATCATGGAGGTTCCGGTTGGTGAGGAACTAATTGGACGTGTTGTAAACTCACTGGGACAACCAATTGACGGCATGGGTCCAATCAATGCCAAAAAAACCCGCCCTGTTGAGCAAGTAGCAACAGGCGTTATGGCTCGTAAATCCGTTCATGAGCCGCTGCAAACTGGTATTAAAGCGATTGACGCCCTTGTGCCAATCGGACGCGGCCAGCGTGAGTTGATCATCGGTGACCGTCAAACTGGTAAAACTTCCGTAGCCATCGATACAATCATCAACCAAAAAGGTCAAGACATGATCTGTATCTATGTAGCAATTGGACAAAAGGAATCAACTGTACGTAACGCGGTTGAAACTCTTCGTAAAAACGGTGCGTTGGAATACTCCATCGTTGTGTCTGCATCTGCATCACAGCCAGCACCGATGCTGTTCTTAGCTCCATATGCAGGGGTTGCGATGGGTGAAGAGTTCATGTTCAACGGCAAGCACGTATTAATCGTATATGATGACTTAACAAAACAAGCATCCGCGTACCGTGAGCTTTCCTTGTTACTTCGCCGTCCTCCAGGCCGTGAAGCCTATCCAGGGGATGTATTCTACTTGCACTCACGCTTACTTGAGCGCGCTGCAAAATTAAATGATTCACTTGGTGGCGGTTCAATTACGGCATTGCCATTTATTGAAACACAAGCAGGGGACGTTTCTGCTTATATCCCAACAAACGTTATCTCCATCACCGATGGACAGATTTTCTTGCAGTCAGACCTATTCTTCTCCGGTGTACGTCCAGCGATCAACGCAGGTCTTTCCGTATCCCGTGTAGGTGGCTCGGCACAAATCAAGGCGATGAAGAAGGTTGCCGGTACACTCCGTCTTGACCTTGCTTCTTACCGTGAGCTTGAGGCATTTGCCCAGTTCGGTTCTGACCTGGATAAAGCGACTCAGGCAAAGCTTGCTCGTGGTGCCCGTACCGTTGAGGTTCTAAAGCAGGATTTAAATAAGCCGCTTTCAGTTGAAAAGCAGGTTGCGATCCTTTATGCGTTAACACGTGGATTCCTTGATGATATTCCATTACAGGATATCCGTCGTTTTGAATCGGAATTCCATAGCTGGTTAGACACCAACCGCAAAGACCTGTTAGACCATATCACGAATACGAAGGACCTTCCGGCCGACGAAGATATGGCTGAAGCAATCAACGCCTTCAAAAAGACGTTTGCCGCTTCTGAATAATAGAGTCTAATTTTTAGAATGGCTTTGGGTGGGCGATTGCGCAAACGCGCCGCTTCCCCGAGCCCAACATTTCTTTAAATGAGGGTGGTGAGAACCAATGGCATCATTACGCGATATTAAAAATCGGATTAACTCGACGAAAAAGACGAGCCAGATTACCAAAGCGATGGAGATGACCTCGGCGGCGAAGTGGAACCGCGGCGTCCTGAATGCGAAATCGTTCGTGCCTTATATGGAAAAAATCCAGGAGGTTACAGCATCGATCGCAATCGGCGCAGGCGGCGTAGTTCATCCAATGCTGCAGCATCGTCCGGTAAAAAAGACCGGCTATATCGTCATGACATCCGACCGTGGACTGGCCGGCGCGTTCAACAGTAACGTCATCCGTAAAGTCCATCAAACAATCCAAAGTCGTCATAAATCGAATGATGAGTTCGCCATCATCGCCATCGGCCGGGTTGCGCGTGACTTTTTTGTCAAGCGCGGCTATAACGTAGCGCTGGAAATCGTCGGAGTATCCGACCAGCCAAGCTTCCAGGACATTAAAGACCTGACTAGCGCAACCGTTGGCATGTTCGAGGACAGCACATTCGATGAACTATATATCTATTACAGTCACTATATCAGCGCGATTTCACAGGAAGTTACCGAGAAGAAGCTGCTTCCGTTAACGGATCTGACAACTTCTCACAAGCTCACTTCCTATGAATTTGAGCCGAATGCCGAAGAAATTCTCAAAGTTCTCCTGCCGCAATACGCAGAGAGCTTGATTTACGGTGCCCTGCTTGACAGCAAAGCCAGTGAGCATGCTGCCCGGATGACCGCGATGCGCAACGCGACCGATAACGCCAGCGAACTGATTCGCAGTTACACGCTGAGCTACAACCGTGCGCGCCAAGCCGCCATCACACAGGAAATCACCGAAATCGTCGGCGGTGCTGCAGCGCTTGAGTAGAGTGCATTTTTGAAAAAGAAATGTTCGTTTTTACTATACAGGTTTGGTTTTAACAGAGTAAGTTAGGAGGGAAAACGATGAGCAAAGGACATGTTCTTCAGATTATGGGTCCGGTTGTTGACGTTAAGTTCGAAAACGGCCATCTTCCTGAGATCTATAATGCATTAAGAATTGTCAAAAAAGCGCAAAATGCTTCAGAGGTTGATATCGATTTAACCCTTGAAGTAGCTCTTCACCTAGGTGATGACACGGTACGTACGATCGCGATGTCATCTACTGACGGATTAGTTCGCGGGTTGGAGGTAGAGGATACTGGTCGTCCGATTTCGGTTCCGGTTGGTAACCCTACATTAGGCCGTGTATTTAACGTGTTAGGTGATGTAATCGACCTTAAGGAAGAAATTCCGGCAAGCGAGCGCCGTGATTCGATTCACCGCGAAGCGCCAACATTTGAAAACCTTTCTACACAGGTAGAAATTCTTGAAACAGGTATTAAAGTAGTAGACTTGCTTGCTCCGTACATCAAGGGTGGTAAGATCGGCCTGTTCGGTGGTGCCGGTGTAGGTAAAACCGTATTAATTCAGGAGTTAATCAACAACATCGCCCAGGAGCACGGCGGTATTTCCGTATTCGCCGGCGTTGGTGAGCGTACTCGTGAAGGAAACGACCTGTATCATGAAATGACAGATTCAGGCGTTATTAGCAAAACAGCGATGGTATTCGGTCAGATGAACGAGCCGCCAGGAGCACGTATGCGTGTAGCCCTGACTGGTTTGACTATGGCTGAATATTTCCGTGATGAGCAAGGACAAGACGTGTTGTTCTTCATCGATAACATCTTCCGTTTCACGCAAGCAGGTTCCGAGGTTTCCGCGTTGCTTGGCCGTATGCCATCTGCGGTAGGTTACCAGCCGACACTTGCAACTGAAATGGGTAAATTGCAGGAACGTATTACTTCAACTAATAAAGGTTCTGTTACATCCATCCAAGCGATTTACGTACCAGCCGATGACTATACTGACCCGGCTCCGGCAACAACTTTCGCGCACTTGGATGCAACAACAAACCTTGAGCGTAAGCTTTCTGAAATGGGTATCTACCCTGCGGTGGACCCGCTTGCTTCAACTTCTCGTGCCTTAACACCTGAGGTTGTTGGCGAAGAGCACTACGAGGTAGCTCGTAAAGTGCAGCAAACATTACAGCGTTACCGTGAATTGCAAGATATCATCGCAATCCTCGGTATGGATGAACTTGGTGACGAGGACAAGTTAGTCGTGCACCGTGCCCGCCGGATCCAGTTCTTCTTATCACAAAACTTCCACGTTGCTGAACAGTTCACTGGTCAGCCGGGTTCATACGTTCCTGTTAAGGAAACTGTTCGCGGATTCAAGGAAATCCTCGAAGGTAAATATGACCATCTTCCAGAAGATGCGTTCCGTCTTGTCGGCCGTATTGAAGATGTGGTTGAAGCCGCAAAACGCATGGGCGTAGAGGTTTAATCCTGTCAGGGAGGGTAAAAAATGAAGACGATGAAAGTCAGTGTTGTATCTCCCGATGGCCCGGTGTATGAATCAGATGTGGAAATGGTTAGTACGAAAGCTCTTACCGGTGAGCTAGGGATTTTGCCTGGTCACGTGCCGATGGTCGCTCCGCTCGAAATTGGCTCTGTCCGCCTGAAAAAGGATGGCAAAACCGAGTTTATCGCCGTCAGCGGCGGATTTCTCGAGGTTCGCCCCGAACAGGTGACCGTGTTGGCACAGGCTGCTGAAATGGCATCTGCGATCGACGTGGAACGCGCCTCTAGAGCGAAGGAACGTGCCGAGCAGCGAATGAAGGATGCGAAACTGGAGCATATCGATTTCAAGCGTGCCGAGCTAGCGCTCCGCCGTGCCATCAATCGTTTGACGATAGCGGAAAGTAAATAATTTTTGATTTTTTGCTCGGGCGACCGAGTTTATATGAAAACCCCTTTGGCTGGCTTTTTGGAGTCGGCTGGAGGGGTTTTTTTACTTTTTATAAAAGTTCAAGATAAATACACAAATTGTTTGAAAGTTTTCGATATTTCGATATTGACCGCATTCATTATAACATGTAATAATATATTATAATACAACTGGTCAAACAACAACGAAATGATTCGGAAGGGGGAGGGCATCTCAGGGGTAATCTTAAGAAAACTCGGCAGAAATGAAAGCGGTTAATCGGGTTTGATTTGAATTTATAAATGTATAGGGGGTTTTTGTATGAAACGTTGGGTGAATATAGCAATTGCAATCGTATTTGTCATGTCTCTGTTAATCGGATGTACGTCCAAGGATTCCAGCAGCGAGGCAAGCAAAGATGGAAAGACGACCATTACTTTCTTCTACCGCTGGCCAAATGAACCTTACAAGTCTTATTTTAAAAGTGTAATTGAAGAGTATGAAAAAGAAAATAAAAACATTAAGATCGAAGAGGTTACAGCGCTAAATGACGATTATAAGCAAAAAGCAAACGTGATTCTTGGCAGCAAAAACCCGCCGGATGTTTTCTTTAGCTGGGCTGGTGAGTATGGGCAAAAGTTCATTCGCGATGGTGTCGCGCTCGACTTGACCAAGTACTATGAGGATGACACAGAGTGGTCAAGCCAATTGATTGAATCACAGGTAGAATTCTTCAAACAAAATGACAAAGTATACGGTGTACCGCTATTTACCGATAGTAAGGTATTCGTCTACAACAAAGAAGTATTTGATAAGTTAGGTTTAAAGGCACCAACGACATGGTCCGAATTTATTACCGTACTGGATACCATCAAAAAGAGCGGTACGACTCCACTGCTTCTCGGAAACAAGGCCCCATGGGCGGCCGCGCACTATGTAACCGCCTTGAACCAACGAATGGTGCCAAAAGCTGTGCTTGATAAAGACCACAGTTATAATCAGGCTGCGTTTACCGACCCTGGATATGTACAAGCCCTGGAGAAATTGAATGAATTACGGCCATACATGAATGAAAATCCAAATGCAAGCGCCCATGATGAAACGCGAAACCTGTTCCTTGGCGGTAAGGCGGCGGTTATTTTCATGGAAACGCTGGAACTGACTTTCTTGAAAGATGCAAGCTTTAAGTGGGATTCCTTTAAAGTGCCAACAATTGAAGGCGCCAAAGGCGATCAGGAAGGGTTAATTGGCGCTCCGGAAGGCTTCATGGTTCACAGCAAGTCGAAACACCCGGATGAAGCAGTTAAATTCCTAAAGTTCATGATGAATAAAGCAAATGGCGAAAGATTGATTAAGGAAACTGGACTTGCCAGCGTGGTTAAAGGGGCTGTAAACTCCAATTCTGCAACTGAAGCGGAAGTAAAAGCAATGGACATGATCATTGATTCAGGAAACATGGCCATCTGGACAGACAGCGCATTAGATACAAGAATCTTCAAGCCATATGGCGACGGTGTCCAAGCATTGCTTGGCGGTACGATGACGCCGGAGGAAGTCATGAAGGCCGTTCAGGATGCTGCCAAACAAGTGAAAAAGTAAGTCTATGAAAATGTCGGTTTAAGGGGCTCAAGCCCGCTTAAACCGACTGATTTTTCATAGGGAACGATGGGAGGGGTATTGATGCAGAGAACAAGAATAGTCCCAATTTTATATATTGCACCAGCAATCATCTTGATGGCCCTGTTTGTGTACTATCCGTTAGTTCGAAATATAGTAAATGGCTTTTATGAATGGAATCCATTTACCTTAGATCGAAGTTTTGTTTCCGTAGATCATTATGTTCGTCTCTTTAAAGACCCCGTCTTTTATACGGTGCTTAAGAATAACCTCCTTTACGCCATCATTTCCGTCATCCTTCAGGTTGGATTGGGATTGGTCATTGCAGCAATACTGGAGGATAAGATTTTTAGGAAATTTTCCACTGCCTTTCGAACAACCTATTTTCTCCCGGTTCTGATTTCGATGACCGTCATTGGGATTCTCTTTAGCTTCATTTATAATCCGGAAGTTGGATTATTAAATTCTTTTTTAAAAACGATCGGTCTGGAAGAGTGGACCAGAGGCTGGCTGGGGGACCCGAATACATCGATTTACTCCGTTATTGCCGTATCGCAATGGCAAAGTATCGGCTATTGCGTCATGTTGTATGTGCTTGCAGTCCAAAAAATTCCCAGCGACTTGTACGAAGCAGCGACTATCGATGGGGCAGGAAAGATCCGCGCCTTCTTCAGCATTACTGTTCCGCAAGTGAAAGAGATGACATTTGTTCTGTTAATCTATACGGTGACAGGCTCGTTTCTAGTGTTTAGTGAAGTATATGTATTAACACAAGGGGGGCCAAGCAACTCTTCACAGGTGTTCAGTACATATCTCTATCAAAAGGCGTTTATTGATAATGAACCAGGCTATGCGTCATCGATTGCCAATGTCATTCTTGGTATTACGCTGATCTTTTATTTTGTCCAGAACAAGTTCTTAAAAACAGGGGAGGAGTAAAAATGAAGCTGATTGAATCACCGGAAGCTTCCGAAGCGAAGTCCGCAGCGGTTTCGAAGGTACGCTATCACACTGTAAAAAGAAAACCTGGCCTATCGCTGACAGCTGGAATCATCTTTATCTTTCTGCTCCTTTACTTTGTGGCCATTGCCTATCCTTTGTTTTGGATGATTGTCAACTCCTTTAAAGAGACCCAAGCCATTTTTAACGATAGCTGGGGACTGCCGAAGGAATGGCTGTTTTCCAATTACGCAACCGCTTGGGAGCAAGGAGTCTCAGATTATTTCCTTAATAGTTTAATTATCACAGCCGGCACTTGTATTTTGACAGTTTTGGTCAGTGCCTTGTGCGCCTATGGATTGACGAGAACGGGATTAAAGGGCGGAAAGTGGCTGTTGTTATTCGTATCGGCAGGGCTGATGTTCTCGCCGCAAAGCGGTTTGATTCCGCTCTATGAATTAATTCAAAAGATGGGAATCTTCGATACTTACTGGGCGCTGATATTGACATTTACGGCATATCGGCTTCCTTTAACGGTCCTGTTAATCCGATCCTTCTTCCTATCGATTCCAAGGGAATTGGAAGAATCGGCCTATCTGGACGGTGCATCTAGTTTGCAGGTATTTTCGAGAGTGTATTTGCCGATGAGTAAGCCGATCCTGTTTACCGGTGTGATCTTAACTGCCTATTATTCGTGGAATGAATTCCTATTCTCGATTCTCTTTATTCAAACAGAAGACGTCAAGCCGATTACATCCGGTTTATTGGTCTTTAAAGATGCGCTTAATACCAACTGGGGCGTATTGATGGCCGGATTGGTCATTTCCGCTTTGCCGCTGATCGTCGTCTTCTTGTTAATGCAGAAACATTTTATCCGCGGGTTGGCCGAGGGAAGCGTAAAAGGATAATGGAAGTTAAGCAGAGGGAATTCCCTCTGTCTTGCGCACCTATATAACGTCTTAAAACGTCATACTAAGAAAAATGTCGAATATTCGCTAATAAAGGGAGTGGAACACTATGTTAAACTTTAGTAAACAAAAGTATCTCCAGGTAACCGGCAATGCAACAGCATTAAGAGGCCAAATTGAAGAGATTGTCGATCAGGTATCCCAAAAGGGCTTTAAAAATATTTTTCTGATTGGCTCCGGCGGGGCAATCGCAACCTTCTACCCATTCGAATTTATGATCAATTCGACCTCAACCATTCCGGCTTATGCCGAAATTGCTGCTGAATTCGTACTTCAAAACCATAAGCAATTTACAGAGGATTCTTTGGTGATTCTTTCCTCGTTATCTGGCACCACCCAGGAAACGGTTGCTGCAGCGAAGTATTGCAAGGAAAGAGGCGCAACTACAATTGGATTGACGGGTGAAGCCAATAAGCCACTGGCAGATACGGTTGACTTCCCAATTGTCAATTTTGCCGAAAATGATTTTGCCGGCGATTCCAATCAATTAATCCTTTATTTCCTTATTTTTGGTCTCATGCATAAGCATGGTGATTTCCCTGACTATGTGACCTTTGCATCACAGCTGGAGGAGCTGCCGGAACAGCTGCTGGCCGCGAAGGAACACTTTGAAGCGCAGGCCGAAAATTTCGCCGTCACCTATAAAGATGAGCCGTACCATATGGTGGTCGGCGCCGGAAATACATGGGGACGCGCATACTCCTATGCCATGTGCGTGTTGGAGGAAATGCAATGGATCAAAACAAAATCGATCCATGCCGCTGAATTTTTCCATGGCACATTGGAGCTGGTAGAGGAAGATACGAGCATGCTTCTGCTAAAAGGAGAAGATGAGGCCCGCCCGCTGATGGAAAGGGTGGAGCGCTTTGCGGAGAGATATACAAAGAAATTGACGATAATCGATACAAAGGATATAGAATTACCAGGAATCAGCGAAGAGTTCCGCCAATATTTATCGCCGATTGTGATCTCGACTTTGCTGCAAAGAATCAGCGTCCATTTAGAAGACAAACGGAACCATTCGTTAGAGATTAGAAGATATTATCGTACGGTCGCCTACTAAAAGGCTGTTATGGCCTCCTGCTTCGGTGGGAGGTCTGCCATATTTTGATACATCAACCTTGGGAGGATACAGGAATGAGATTAATAGCTGTAGGAGATAATGTGGTAGATTATTATGATGATCGCCAGGAGATGTTTCCAGGCGGGAATGCCGTGAATGTCGCGGTATTTTGGAAGCGTTATGGCATCGACGAAGTTTCGTATATTGGGATTGTCGGTAATGATGCGGAAGGGGATCATATCGTTGACTCTTTAAAGCTTGAACAGCTTGACGTATCCAGGGTACGGCGTGCTGTCGGTCCATCCGGCGAGGCGGTGGTCGCCTTGGATGAACAGGGGGACCGGAAGTTTGTCGGCTCCAACAAAGGCGGAATCCAAAAACACTTGAAATTAAACTTTACCGAAGAGGAATTGGAATATATCCATGGCTTTTCTTTATTGCATACGAGCGTCTATAGTTCACTGGAAACAGAACTGCCAATGCTGCAAAAGTACATCGATATTTCCTTTGATTTTTCAACCAAGTATGACGATGACTATTTACAGCTTGTCTGCCCAAATATTAAATATGCGATTTTTTCCGGCGGTGATTTGACGACAGCGGAATGCGACAAGCTGATCGCCAAGGTTCATCAAGCGGGAACGCCGTATGTCCTAGTGACCAGAGGGTCAGAGGGGTCGTTATTCTCAGATTCCCAGCAGACATACAGCTATGGCATTGTCGAGGCTGAAGTCGTGGACACCCTGGGCGCCGGCGATACCTTTATTGCCATCTTTTTAAAGGAGCATGTGGCCCATGGAGATGTACTCGAGGCGATGAGGAAAGGGGCGGCAGCAGCGGCAGAAACATGCGGGCGCTTTGGTGCTTTCGGTCATGGAAAGAAGCGGGAAAGAAAACTGGCGTTAAACTATTAAACGATGGCAGGCACCGGCAATGAGCGGTGCCTGTTTTTTGCAGTCCATTTAAAAAAAAGCCCCCGGACAGGCCGGGAGCTTTCCTTCTATTATTAATACTCGACTTTCCACATGTATCTTCTTTGTGATAGCGGGTGGTTGCGGGCCTCTGCCAACTGCTCTGCATAGCGGCGCAGGACATGATTTAAGACAAGCGGTGCAATATACCCTTTTAATTCTTCGTCAATGCCAGTCATATCAAGATCTTTGGCATCCAATACAACCAGTTTCTCTCCGTAGCGCTCTGAGAATGCCAAAGCTCTTTCGTCGAGCGGGCGAGTTTCGTCCAAACCGAGGAGAATAATAAATGGCACGTCTTTGTCAATAATTTCAAAAGGCCCATGGAAGTACTCGCCGGAGTGAACGGCATTTGAGTGAATCCACTGCATTTCCATCAGAATACAGATGGCGTAGGAGTAAGCGATTCCATAATTGGCACCGCTGGCCATTGTATAGATGACTTTTTCATCCTTGTATTGCTGGCCAAATTGATAAGCCTTTTCCTTGTATTGCTCGGCAGATTTTTCAAAAATGGCCTGGAGATTGTGCAGGCTGGCCACCATTTTCTCGAATTTATCGTTGCCTTCTAGTACGCTTAATACGCCTGTAGTCAATTGATAGAGCAGACCAAGGTTGGTGTTGGGAGCAACGGATTTTTCGGCCCATTCGTATTTCACGACAAACTCGCTTTCCTGAGCAAGCTTTGATGTTTCATTGTTTGTAAAACCGACCGTTAACGCGCCTTTTTCACGGGCAAAAGTGGCCGCTTGGACAGTTTCGGGTGTAGTACCTGACATCGAGCACAGAATCACCAGCGAATTTTCACCCAGTTTTCTAGGGTTACGGTGAATGAACTCGTTAGAGCTATAGACATCTGAAGAAAGATTTTTGGCTTCACGGTCCATTATGTATTTGTTTGGATACATAATAGCGGAAGAGCCGCCGCATGCCACAAAATAAACATGAGTAATGGTACGTCCTTTCAAAGCATCCAATACCTTTTGAACCTGTTGATCGACAACAACCTGTGAGCTTACCATTGATTATTCCTCCTTAGACCCTTAGGGTTATAATAATACATTATATAACATCATATTAGGTTATGTTGTAATAATTGTCAATCTTTTTTGAAGATTATTTTTATTATTAGGACAAAGGAGAATCGCAAATTGACTATAACATACTATAATGTTATATTATGTTTAAATATTCCAAACTGCATCATTTTTAAAATAATGGGTGAGGGGACGGACGGAGATGGCAAAATTAAGGCGGGATCAAATCACGGGAATGAATTTCCACTATAAGCATTATCCTTTCGAATACTTTTTGGATTCAATGGTTCGCTATGAATTTAAAAATATAGAAGTGTGGGGAGCGTCGCCGCATTTTTATGTCGAGGACATGGGCCTGCAAGAGATTCGAAGGGTAAAAAAAGAGATTGATAGACGGGAATTATCGGTGGTCTGTTTTACTCCGGAACAATGTGTTTATCCCATCAATCTGGCAGCGAAAGAGGAGCGGATCCGCGAATTCAGCCTGCAATACTTTATCAAATCGGCGGAAGCAGCCAAGGAGTTGGAGGCGCCGCTGCTTCTCGTCACCCCGGGGTGGGGATATGAAAATGAAGACCGCGGTGAAGCCTGGAAACGGATGAGAGATTCCATGGAGAAGTTAGCAAAGGTTGCAGAGGAGTTGCAGTTAACCCTTGCCTTTGAACCGCTTACCAGAGTGGAAACCAATTTAGTGACCGATGCGAAATCATTAAAAGCAATTTTGGATGAAGTGGGCAGCCCTCATCTAAAAGGTATGATTGACACGATTCCGATGGCATTGGCTAATGAGGATTTTCTTGATTATCACACCTTATTAAAGGATGATTTGGTTCATGTCCATTTCATTGACGGCAAGCCTGAGGGCCATCTTGTCTGGGGCGACGGCGTACTGCCGTTGCAAACCTACGTGGATCAGTTAAGCCAAATTGGCTATAAGGGGGCACTGACTTTGGAGTATACCTCCTATCAATATGTCCAGGATCCCGATGCGGCGGTGGAAAAAACACTTTCGACGCTAGCTGAAGTTCTCGAAGATTGATAGTGGAAATAGATTTATCTATACTTGGAATTAAGGTGGAAAATTGCGGTATTATGCCGCTATTTTCTTATTTTTAGAAAAAGGCAGATGAAGATTTTGTTAAAACAGGACTCTCAAATACCATTATATATCCAATTAAAGGAAGCAATACGGGCTTCGATTACAGATGGCCAATTAAAATCAGGGGATCAGATCCCCACTGAATCGGAATTGAGCGAGGAGTACAGCGTCAGCAGAATTACGGTCAGAAAGGCAATTCTTGAGCTTGTAGAGGAAGGTCTACTCGTTAAAAAACAGGGCAAGGGGACATTTGTCAATAAGCGGAAAATCGAGCGCAAGATTGTTCATTTTCTAAGTTTTACCGAGGCTTGTGAAGCAAACGGGATGACAGCCAGAAGCAAAGTGACGAAACGGGAAATCATTCAGCCGACACCAAGGGAGCAAGAGCTGCTCGAGCTTAATGACGGCGATGCCCTATTATTTATCCAACGGGTGAGATACGCCGATGATTCCCCCATCATGATTGAAAACAGCTATTTTTCGTATAAGAAATTTCATATGTTATTAAATGAAGATTTGGATGGCTCTGTTTACCAACTACTAGAGGAAAAAATGAATTTGAGACCCGTTCGTAACGGGGAGACCACTCTTGAGCTTTTCAGGGCCAGTGAAGAAGAGGTCGAGCTGTTGAACATTGCCAGCGGTGAACCGATGTTTTTCCAAGAGTCAACCACATATGATCAAAACGAACAGCCTGTGCACATAGCAAGACTATTTATTATCGGCGACAGCTATAAGTTTTACATTAAGTAGAGAAGAGCTGCGTGTAAGGAAGTAGATCCGATGAGGAACACAGTCCGAGATTGCCTGTTTATTTTACTTGGCGCACTGATTTATTCGATTGGCGTCAACTATTTTACCATCCCGAACCGGTTGTCCGAGGGGGGAATTATCGGGCTGACCGTCATTGCCCACTATTTGTTTGACTGGTCCCCGGGAATTGTCAATTTTGCCCTTAATACCACCCTGGTATTGGTGGGCATTAAATTTTTGGAAAAAAGGGCTATTATTTATACGTTTCTATCCATTGCAGCGTCGTCAGTTTTTTTGTATATAACCGAGGAAACAGGCAGGAGGCTGACCGACGACAGCCTGCTGGCCGCCATTTTTGCCGGGTTATTGGTCGGGGGCGGTCTGGGACTGATCTTCCGCTCCGGGGGGACTTCCGGAGGGACAACGATTTTGGCAAGGATCGCCAATCGATATTTAGGCTGGAGCATGGGAAAAGGGATTCTGGTCATTGACTTGATTGTCGTGACTGGCTCTGTATTTGTCATTGGGCTCGGAAAAACAATGTATACGTTAATTGCTGTTTATCTTGGCGCCAAGGCGATTGATTTTCTGTGTGAAGGACTTGAGGAGAAAGTCGCTGTTCTCATCATTTCCAATAAGCCTGAATCGGTGCTGAAGGTAATCACGCAGGAAATGTCGCGGGGGATTACCGTCTTGGAAGGGCGCGGCGGTTATAGCGGACAGGGCAAAGAAGTCCTTTATGTTGTCATGAATAAGCAGGAAGTGGCCCGCATGAAACATTTAATCAGTGAACTGGATGAACATGCTTATGTTACCGTCCACCATGTCCAGGAAGTGGTCGGAAAAGGGTATAAGGCCAGCAACACGAAATTTGCAAAAAGCGTATGAGGTCAGCCAGATGAAATTTGCAACAAGACGTTTGAGGCAAGCAAGGTGGAAATCGCCAAAGCTTTTAGAGTCAACCAGGCCAAATTGCCAAAACCGGATCGTGCAGAAAGAGCGTTTTTATAGAGCGCTCTTTCTTTTTTAGATAAGAGGCAGTTTAAGAGGAGGAGAAAAATATGGGAAAAACCAATTTAGTAATATTTGATATGGACGGCCTATTATTTGATACGGAATGGCCATCCTACCGTGCGATGAAGGAGGTCATTGAAACCAAGGGATTTGATTTTCCTATATCCTATTACCGACAAATGATAGGTCTGCACGGGGCGCGGGCACATGCAGTTTTGGATAAACTCTATGCCGGAGAGTTGCATGTTGAAACTGTCATCAAGGAATACCGGCCGCGGTTCCAGGAACTTTTGGAAACCGAGGGCGTGGCGTTAAAGCCGGGAGCGGAGCAGTTGTTACGCTGGCTGGAGGAACAAGGAATCAAAAAAGGGATCGCTTCCTCAAGCCATCGGGATACGATTGCTGGATATTTAAAGCGGACGGGTTTGGAGCGCCGGTTTGACTTTTATCTGAGTGGAACGGAAGTGGAAAGAGGGAAACCGCACCCGGATATCTTTTTGGAGGCATTAAGACGGGCTGGCGAATCACAAGAGTCAGCATTTGTTCTCGAGGATTCACTTAATGGGCTGAAAGCGGCCCATGCTGCGGGCATCCGGTGTGTGCTTGTGCCTGATTTAATCGAACCGACGGATGAAATGAAGGAGATGGCCTATGCGGTCGTATCCGATTTAGAAAAAGTTATTCAGCTATTTGCTGGACACAAAAATAGGCTGCCTTTGTAAGAATGCCTATTTTATAAAAACAACCCCTTTGGCTTATATCGGCTGGAGGGGTTTTTTATGCTGCTGGACTGGATGACCAGAATAATCGAGAATCTGACCAGAAAACTTGTGAAAGCGACCAATAAATTTGCTGAAGTGACCAATAAATGTTGCATTCTGACCAATAAAATTCGTAAAATGACCAGAATAATCCATAACTCTAACCCCAAAATTGGAAAGCGGTGCTCGAGGTCGGCCGCGCGGCCAAGTTGTGTGAGTTTTGGACTAGTTTTGCGTTATTTTGAATGAATTGAGCCCTGCTGAATATGATTGTAGGGGGAAGGGGTGGGTGTGACGAACGCGGTTTCTGGTTGAATTGGTGTACAGCGGCTTTTTTCCGACGTTTTGGTTTTGTTTTTTCAAAAAGGAAATGTAAATTTATGGACAAATAATGACAATTCTCACTGACGGGATTGACGGCTTTTATTATAGTGGTAAGGTATCGGATTTTGTGGCATGTACATAATGGGACCATTCGCTTTTGCTGGCGCAAAGGCTCAGGGCGGGGGATGTGGGTTGACAATTGGATACTGCTGAAAGTTTGAATTCTATCACCATGTGCTAACGCACATTGCGCCTCCGCTACCGCGTCGGCTTGCAAAATTCGCTCATTTTCCACCCTTTTGTGAGCGAGCTCACAAGGGCAGAAAAATCGCAAATTTTGCGGCGAATAGAATTCAAATTTTACTGGGTTTGGCTTGTCGACACAAGTTTGTAACAATGCTATAATGAATTCGGTTACAATATTCATTAGTATGAAAATTTACAACATTGGAGGGGATAGACATGGAACTTTTAAATGTATATCAGAATAATTATCTGATAGTGTTTGTGTTTCTGTGTCTTGGGGTTTTGCTGCCAGTGGTGGCATTATATTTGGGGAAGCTTCTGCGTCCGTCTAAGCCTAGCGTCGCGAAGATGACCACATATGAGAGCGGTGTTGAACCTTTTCACGATTCACGTGTGCAGTTCAATGTCCGCTATTATATTTTTGCCCTGATGTTTGTTATTTTTGACGTAGAAACAGTATTTTTATATCCATGGGCGGTGGCCTATGACAAGCTGGGCGTATTTGCATTGATCGAAATGTTAATTTTCGTGATTATGCTGTTAATCGGCCTAGTGTATGCTTGGAAAAAGAAGGTGCTACGATGGATTTAAAACTGGATGGCATTACCGATTTGGAATTGAAAGAGTTGCAGCAGAATGTATTTATGACTTCGCTGGAGCAAGTGAAGGCCTGGGCACGAAGCAGTTCGCTGTACCCGGTGACATTTGGTCTGGCTTGTTGTGCGATTGAAATGATGGGTGTCGGTGCGGCGCACTATGACCTTGACCGGTTTGGCTCGTTCTTCCGTCCATCGCCGCGTCAGTCCGACTGCATGATTGTGTCCGGTACGGTAACGAAAAAAATGGCGCCAATTTTGCGCCGGTTGTATGACCAAATGCCGGAGCCGAAATGGGTAATCGCGATGGGTTCGTGCGCGACGGCCGGCGGTCCGTATATCAAATCGTATTCCGTGGTTAAGGGTGTCGACCAGATTGTTCCGGTTGATGTATATATTCCAGGCTGTCCTCCGAATCCGGCTGCTTTAATTTATGGCATTAATAAGTTAAAGGAAAAGATTCGCTACGAGGCGAAGACTGGGAAGAAGGTGACCTGATAAATGAGCGGGGAAAAAGATCTCGAACAATTGAAACGGGAGGCCGTGGCCAAGGCAAAGGCCGAGGCGGCAGCGAAGCGGGCGGCACGGGCAGCGGCTCAAGGGTCGGGCGACAAGCCTGCTGAAGCGCCAAAGGCTGAGGTAAAGCCTGAACCACCGAAGGCACCGGAAGCTCCGGCAGCTGGTGGGGATGCCGATGATCTTGCTAAGAAAAAAGCGGCGGCAGCGGCGAAAGCAAAGGCTGCAGCTTTAGCTAAGAAAAAGCGCGAAGGAATCGTGGATGAGGAGCCGGTAACGGTAGAGGCGCCAAAAGTGGAGGAGCCAGCGGCAGAGACAGCGCCGGCAGCGGAAGCAGGCGCGGACTCAGACGACCTTGCTAAGAAGAAGGCAGCGGCTGCGGCAAAAGCGAAAGCGGCAGCATTAGCGAAAAAGAAACGCGAAGGAATCGCAGAGGAAGCTGAAACACCAGTGGCCGAGGCCAGCGGTGCGGCCTCTGATGACGCCGATGACCTTGCGAAAAAGAAAGCAGCAGCCGTAGCGAAAGCGAAAGCGGCGGCAGCGGCAAAACGCAAAGCGATGGAGCTTGCGGGCGGCGCGGATGCGGACGCAAGTGCAGCGGACGAAGCCGAACCAGCGGGAGAGGACGCCAAGGCGAAAGCGGCAGCGGCGGCAAAAGCAAAGGCGGCAGCAGCAGCCAAGGCGAAAGCAGCGGCAGCGGCCAAAGCGAAGGCAGCCCGTGAAGGCGGAGCAGAAGAGCCTGCCGGCGACGATGAAAAAGCCAAAGCCATCGCCGCAGCGAAAGCCAAGGCGAAAGCGGCAGCAGCAGCGAAGGCCAAAGCCGCCGCAGCAGCAAAAGGCGGCGCAGCCGGAGCCTCAGGTGCAGCTGAAACAGCAGCGGCCCAACCATCACCGAACCAGCCTTACTTGGATAAGTATCTCAAGGTAATCGGAGAGAATATGGGACCTGATGTTCTCGAAGAATCTTATATTAATAAACTCTCAAAGGATGTTCCAACTCTAGTGGTCAAGCGCGAGCAGTACTACAAGCTGGCTCAATTTTTGAAATATAATGAGCTGTTGGGATTTGACTACCTGTCAGAGCTTCATGGGACTGACTTTGAAACACATATGGAAGTTTATGTTCACTTATACTCATACCGAAACCGTCAATCGGTCGCTGTCAAAGTGAAGATTGACCGTGATGACCCGAAAATCGAATCCTTGCAGCCAATCTGGGCAGGCGCAGACTGGCCTGAATGTGAAGCATACGATTTACTTGGCATTAAATTTACCGGACATCCGAACTTGCATCGGATTATGCTTGGCGAAGATTGGGTTGGCCATCCACTAAGAAAAGACTATGAGCCTTATGATGTGGAGGTATAGCCAATGATCAAAACAGAAGAAATGATGCTCAACGTCGGTCCTCAGCATCCGAGTACCCACGGCGTGTTCCGGCTCGTGGTCAAACTGGACGGGGAAATCATTACCGACGCCCAGCCTGTCATCGGCTATTTGCACCGGGGAACGGAAAAATTGGCGGAAAACCTGCAATACACGCAAATCATTCCATACACCGACCGGATGGACTACCTGTCGGCGATGACCAACAACTATGTCATCTGCCACGCCGTCGAAACAATGATGGGCATTCAGGTGCCGGACCGGGCCGAATACTTGCGGGTAATTGCGATGGAACTCGGACGGGTGGCGAGCCATCTCGTATGGTGGGGCACCTACCTGCTCGACCTTGGGGCGACGAGTCCGTTCATTTATGCGTTCCGTGAACGTGAAATGATTATCAATATGCTGAACGAGCTTTCTGGCGCCCGCCTGACGTTTAACTATATGCGCGTTGGCGGCGTCAAGTGGGATGCCCCGGAAGGCTGGATTGAAAAAGTAAAAGACTTTATTCCGTACATGCGCGAGCAGCTTGCGGGCTACCACAGCCTTGTGACCGGGAACGAAATTTTCTTGAACCGGGTAAAAGGCATCGGAAAATATACGAAGGAAGATGCGATTCATTACTCGTTGAGCGGGGTAAACCTGCGCTGTACCGGCGTGAAATGGGACCTGCGCAAGGATGAGCCGTATTCGATTTACGACCGATTTCAGTTCGAGGTGCCGACACGGGAGGGCGGCGACGCTTGGGCGCGCTACCAGTGCCGAATGGCAGAAATCGAGGAGTCGCTGAAGATCCTCGAGCAGGCCGTCGAACAATTCCCGGCCGAAGGCGAGATTCTCGCTAAGGTGCCAAAAATTATCAAGGCGCCAAAAGGGGAAGCGTATGTCCGAATTGAGTCACCGCGCGGCGAAATTGGCTGCTACATTTACAGTGACGGGAAAAAAGAACCGTACCGCATGAAGTTTAGAAGACCATCGTTCTACAATCTGCAAATTCTTCCGAAGTTGTTGAAGGGAGAAAACATCGCGAACATGATTGCGATTTTGGGAGCGATTGATATTGTTCTTGGAGAGGTGGACGGCTGATGATACAAGATATGCTGCAGTCGAGTCCCGGATTATTTAACTTTTTGATTTTCTTTGTTTTAGGACTTGTCCTGTTATTGGTCATTTTGGGGTTCGTCACCTTCGGGATTTTGGCGGAGCGGAAGGTGTTGGGGTATATCCAGCTCCGGCACGGCCCGAACCAGCTTGGCGGCCGCTTCGGGTTGCTGCAGACGGTGGCGGACGTCTTAAAGCTTTTATTAAAAGAAGATATTATTCCGAAATTGGCTGACCGTCCGATGTTCATTTTGGCACCGGTCATTGCTTTCGCACCATCCTTCATGGTTGTGGCGGCGATTCCATTTACGGATCATTTGCAGTTTGCCGACATCGGCGTCGGGCTGCTGTATTATGTGGCCGTTTCCGGGATGACCGTGTTTGGCATGCTGCTGGGCGGCTGGGCCTCTAATAACAAGTACTCGCTGTTAGGGGGTGCACGGGCGACGGCACAGATGATTTCGTATGAAATTCCGCTGGTCATGTCGGTACTTGGTGTCGTGTTATTGTCAGGCAGCTTGAACTTGAATGAGATTGTCCATGCGCAGGAGCACGGCTGGTTCATTTTGCTGCAGCCGATTGGGTTTATTGTGTTCCTGATTGCGGCGACGGCAGAGTTAAGCCGGATTCCGTTTGACCTGCCAGAATCGGAGTCGGAGCTTGTTGCCGGTTACCATACCGAATACACCGGATTCCGCTGGGCGTTCTTCATGCTCGCCGAGTATGTGTACTTGTTTGCGATGACATCATTAATCGTCGTGCTGTTCTTCGGGGGCTGGCTCTCGCCGATAGGATTCCTCGACTTCATTCCGGGGTCCGTCTGGTTCGGCTTGAAATTTAGCGCCATCCTGTTTCTCTTCCTGTGGTTCCGTGCCACATTCCCGCGGATGCGCGCCGACAAACTGATGGAATTCGCTTGGAAAGTGTTGCTGCCGGTAGCGTTAGGAAATATTTTCTTGACGGCAGTCATTAAATCGTTGTTCTTTTAAGTAAATTGGTGTCAGGCACCAGCCGTGGACACTGTCCACGTGGGGTGGACACCCTGACGTGCATCAATAGAAGCTTGAAAATTTTTAAAAGGGGTGAAAGACGTGCTTGGATTAGCGAAAGGCTTGAAGTATACCCTGAAGCAGTTAACGCGCGAGAAGGTTACGTATGATTATCCGAATGAGCCGCTGCCGCTGCCGGATCGGTTTCGCGGGATTCAGAAGTTCTATCCGGAAAAATGTATCGTGTGTAACCAGTGTGCGAATATTTGTCCGACGGATTGCATTCAGCTGACTGGCAAGAAGCATCCGGACCCGACGAAAAAAGGGAAAATTATCGATACGTACGATATTAACTTTGAAATCTGCATTCTTTGTGACCTGTGCACGGAGGTGTGCCCGACAGAGGCCATCGTTATGACAAACAACTTTGAGCTTGCTGAGTATAGCCGTGACATGTTATTTAAAAACCTTGAGTATTTGGATGAAAACGACGAAAACGTACGGCAGGTGAATAAAGCATGACCTTAACAGGTGAATTTTTCGCATTTATGGCCTTGGCGCTTGTGGCGATCATCGGCGGCGTGCTTTTACTCAACCTGAACAAAGTCGTTCACATGGTCGTGGCCTTAATTTTTACATTTGTCAGTATCGCCGGAATCTACGTCCTGCTGTCGGCGGAATTCATCGCTGCGGTCCAGGTGCTGATTTATTCCGGAGCCATCACCATCATCATGCTGTTCGCCATCATGTTGACGAAGCCGTACGATGATGAAAGCAGTGAATCAAAAGGCGGCAGGCTGAGAAATGTCCTTCTGTTCCTTGGGGTGGTCGGGTTTGCCTTTGCGGTGTATATCGGCATTTACAATTTCCCAATCGATCAGACGCCTAGCGACTTGCATGTCAACAATACGCTGGAAATCGGCAAGGCGCTATACTCACGATTTATTATTCCATTTGAATTAGTATCCGTATTGCTGTTGGCTGCCTTGGTCGGCGCGATTATTTTGGCAAAACGGGAAGATAAGGAGGCGGACAAGGAATGAGTTCAGTCCCCGCTTCAGCCTTCTTGGCATTGGCACTCATTTTATTCTGCATCGGCCTGTACGGTGCGTTAACGAAGAAAAATACGGTTATCGTGTTAATTTCTATTGAATTAATGCTGAACGCCGCTAATATCAATCTCGTCACTTTCAGCAAATACGGGCTGAATCCAAACATCGACGGACAGGTCTTCGCCCTCTTCGCAATGGCCGTAGCCGCTGCAGAAGCAGCTGTTGGCCTTGCAATCCTGATGGCACTTTACCGCAACAAGAGAACCGTCAACATTGATGAAATGGATTCGATGAAAAACTAACATAAAGTAATTTCTACAAATTTGGGGTGGGAAGTTCTCCACTCAAAATTAAGGGGATTTGATAATGATGGAAAATGCATGGCTTATACCGCTTTTCCCGCTATTATCGTTTTTGATCCTTCTTCTGATCGGTAAGCGGCTGAAGGAGGCGAGTGCGTATGTGGGGATTCTCTTCACGCTGGCGTCGCTGGTCTTCTCGATTCTCGTCCTGTTCGAGCGCTTTTCGGAGCCAACCTTCCTCAAGAAGTTTGACTGGCTCACGATAGGAGATCTGCATCTAACAGCGGGTTTTGAAGTGAATCAATTGAATGCATTAATGCTGTTTATCGTATCGCTTGTCAGTTTCCTCGTACATACATACTCAAAAGGGTATATGCACGGCGACGAGCGGATGCCAGTATTCTATGCTTATTTAGGACTCTTTACGTTTGCGATGCTCGGCTTGGTCATTTCGCCAAACCTGCTGCAAACCTATATCTTCTGGGAACTGGTCGGCGTCGGTTCGTTCCTGTTAATCGGTTTTTATTTTTACAAAGAAGAAGCGAAGGCCGCTGCAAAAAAGGCCTTTATCATGACCCGGATTGGCGACGTTGGTCTCCTCATCGGAATGATTTTGCTGTTCTGGCAAACAAAAAGTTTTGAATACAGCGAAATTTTCCAAGCCGTTGAGGCGGGCGCTGTATCGAACACAATGCTGACATTGACCGCCATCCTCATCTTCATCGGGGCTGTTGGTAAATCAGGTCAGTTCCCGCTCCACACCTGGCTTCCGGACGCGATGGAAGGTCCGACACCGGTTTCGGCTCTCATCCACGCCGCAACGATGGTTGCTGCCGGGGTGTACTTGGTAGCGGCACTATTCCCGCTGTTCACGGCAAGCCCTACGGCCCTGCTGACAGTGGCTACAGTCGGGGCGGTCACCGCAATTTTCGCGGCCAGCATCGGATTGGTGCAAACGGACATTAAACGCGTCCTCGCGTATTCGACGGTGTCCCAGCTTGGCTACATGATGCTCGCGCTCGGTTCCGCCGGCTATGTCGCCGGGGTGTTCCACTTGATGACACACGCGTTTTTCAAGGCGCTTCTGTTCCTGGCAGCCGGTTCGGTCATCCATGCGGTACATACGCAGAATATCGAGGAAATGGGCGGCCTGTGGAAAAAATTAAAGCTGACCGGACCTTTGTTCTTGATCGGAACACTGGCCATCTCCGGGGTTCCGGGATTATCCGGTTTCTTCTCGAAAGACGAGATTTTAGTCGCGGCATGGGAAGGCGGCCATCCAGTGCTGTTCCTGTTCGCGTTAATCGCGGCGTTCATGACCGCATTCTATATGTTCCGCCTGTTCTTCATGGTGTTTACCGGAGAATCTCGCGGACAACAGAAAAATGTGCACGAATCACCATCCGTGATGACCATGCCGATGGTTGTACTCGGCGTACTCGCTGTCATCGCCGGTTACGTGAACACGCCGTGGTTCGGGTCCTTCCTAGGCGACTGGTTGGTTGACGGCAACGAAGCCCTCGGCCATGGCCATATCGAAGGCCCAATCTGGATTATGATCGCAGCCACCGTCGTTTCCTTAGCGGGAATCTACTTGGCTTGGCTCATTTATGGCAAGCGCTCGATTGCCCGCGACTGGCTCAGCGGACAAGGCGGCATGCTGTACACTGTTTTATACAACAAATATTACATCGACGAATTCTATCAATTGACCGTGATTGCTTTTACAAAAGGCTTCAGTTACTTCCTGCGCTTCATTGACACCTTCATTGTCGAAGGTATCGTCAAAGGCGTCTCCGGGATCGTCCAAGGCCTTGGGGCAATGGGCTCAAAAATGCAGACCGGCCGGGCGCAAACCTACGGCACGGTGGCGTTTGTCTCACTTGCGGTGCTCGCAGTCATCTTTGCATTAACAGGGGGGTATTTACGATGAATCTATCATGGGTACTGACAACACTCGTATTCTCCCCTTTGGCAGGAATTGCCGTTCTGGCGCTGCTGCCAAAAACACAGGAAAAATTGATCAAGCTAATCGGATTTCTGGCCACGCTGCCGCCATTGGCACTTGGGCTTGCCGCCTACTTGCATTTCCTTGATGGCAAAAAATTGTCCGATTTCGCCGTGTCGACCGAGTGGATTCAGTTCCGCGGCATGAACGTCAATGAGCCGATTTACTCGGTTTATTACGAGCTTGGCTTAAGCGGATTTCAACTGCTGCTAGTCGTTCTGACCGCAGTAGTCGCGACGCTGGCGGCGATTGCGGCCAGATCCGTAAAGAAAGAATGGAAAGGGTTTTTCATGCTGTTCTTGCTGCTTGAAATTGGCATGCTCGGTGTGTTTACCGCAGAAAACTTGATTCTGTTCTTCCTATTCTTTGAGATTACGCTGATTCCAACCTTCTTCCTGATCGGGAAATGGGGTTATTTTGAAAAAGAAAAAGCCGCTTACAGCTTCTTAATCTACAACGGATTGGGCTCTGCGGTATTGTTAATCGTCATTATGATTCTATTTGCCAAAACTGGCACGACCAACATCGACCTCTTGGCCCATATCATGACCGACGAAACGGCTCCTTTATCCGGAGCATTGAAGCTTGGCTTGTTGATTTCGTTATTGGTTGCCTTCGGCGTCAAACTGCCGATTTTCCCATTGCACAGCTGGATGCTGCGCGTACACGTGCAGGCACCTCCTGCCGTGGTTATGATTCACTCTGGGATTCTATTAAAAATCGGTGCCTACGGGTTGATCCGCTTCGGAATGGGGATTTTTCCAGAACAGTTTGAAACGCTGGCCGTGGCGATTGCCATCCTTGGCGTGATAAACCTGTTGTACGGAGCGTTCCTGGCATTCATTCAAACCGATTTTAAAATGGTGCTGGCGTATTCTTCGATTTCCCACATGGGCATCGTGCTAATCGGACTTGCGGCGATGAACGAAGCCGGAATCCAGGGCGCCATTTTTCAAGTGATTTCTCACGGATTGATTTCAGCCTTATTGTTCTTCCTTGTCGGCGTCTTGTACGAGCGTACCGATACATCGCTGATCGATAATCTTGGCGGACTGGCCAAGGGGATGCCGATTACTGCTGGGTTCCTGCTCGCTGCCGCGATGGCGTCGCTTGGGCTGCCGGGCATGTCCGGATTCGTCAGCGAATTCATGGCCTTCCTCGGTTTGTTCCGCGAGCTTCCGTGGATTGCCGCTGTCGGAACGATCGGGATTATCATGACCGCCGCCTACCTGCTGCGGGCCGTGCTTGGCATGACCTACGGCAAGGCGCACCGCGAATTTGTCGGGGTGGCTGATTTGCGGGGCGTTGAATTTGTCCCGGTTGTCGTATTAATGCTGTTAATCGTGTTAATTGGTGTTTACCCAAGTGTCCTTAGCTCGCCGCTTCAAGCCACACTTGAGACGCTCATGCTTGGGTTAGGAGGGTGATGAAGGATGAGTCTTGATACATTATTATCATACAACTGGAGCGTCATGGTCCCGGAGTTCATCATCCTTGGCGTGATTGCTCTGTTGACAATCTTTGATTTATTTATGCCAAAAACGTTGGACCGAAAAGTCCTTGGCTGGATTGGCATTGCCGCCGTCTTCGCGGCAATGGTGTCCTTGGTGCCACTTGCCGGCGGTCCGGTCGAGTCGATTCTCGCCGACACGTTCCGTTTGGATAGCTTTGCGATCGCCTTTAAGATGCTGTTGCTCGGCGGTGCTGGTCTGGTGCTGTTCCTCGCTGTCAGCTATGAGGCGAAGGAAGGGCTGGAGCTTTATAAAGGTGAGTTCTATTACCTGTTCCTGACTGCCTTGCTCGGCGGAATGATCATGACTTCGAGCGGAGACTTGATCACACTGTACATCGGTCTTGAATTATTATCGATTTCTTCTTATATTTTGGCGGGCATCCGCAAAAACAATTTGCAGTCCAACGAGTCCGCAATGAAATACGTCATCAACGGCAGTATTTCCTCTGCGATTATCCTGTTCGGGCTGAGCTATGTGTACGGCTTGACCGGTTCGACCAACCTAATGAACATTGCCGGACAACTGTCGCAGTTGATGGACGGCCAGCAGGCATACCTGCTCGGGTTGTCGTTCTTGATGGTATTGGTTGGCTTGGCGTTCAAACTGGCAGCCGCTCCGTTCCACATGTGGGCGCCTGACGTCTACCAAGGCGCGCCGACTCCGGTTACCGCATTCTTGAGCGTTGTCTCAAAAACGGCCGGATTCGTGATTGTGCTGCGGATTATGCTGACGGTGTTTTACTCAGCGGCAACAGACGGCCCTGGTTCAATGCCGATTATGTACGATATGCAAAACTACATCGCTGTCTTGGCGGGAGCGACAATGATCATCGGTAACGTCGTGGCGTTGAAGCAGACAAACATCAAACGACTGTTTGCCTACTCGTCCATCGCCCACGCCGGCTACTTGCTAGTCGCGCTGACGACAATGACACCGAATATTTTCTATACGATGTGGTTCTACCTGCTCGCTTACCTGTTGATGAACCTCGGTGCGTTCGCGGTCATCCAGGTGGTAACAGAGAAGACCGGTTCGGAAAAAATTGGTGATTTTGCCGGGCTGTACCGCCGTGCGCCAGTACTGGCTGTGGCAATGGGTATCCTATTGGTATCACTGGCCGGCTTCCCGGGCACAGCAGGATTTATCGGCAAGCTGAACATCTTTATCGGAACCTTCGTGGTACAGCAGCCACATTACGTGCTGGCATCGATCATGATCGCGACCACCGTCGTGTCGTACTTCTACTACTTCGGCATCATGGTGCAAATGTTCTTCCGTCCAGCCGCCGACGAAAGCAAATTCAACATCCCATTCGGCATACTAGTTGTGTTGATCATTGCAGTCGTTGGAAGCATCCTATTCGGAGTCATGCCAAACCTGGCATTAGACTTCATGCACAACAACCTGGACGTACTCATGGACTTCTTTAGCTAGGAATGGTGTAAAGGGTGTTATTGGTGTCATTGGTGTTATTGGTGTCAGGCACCACTCGTGGACAAATTGGGGAATTTGTCCGCGTGGGGTGGACACTTTAAGTATAAACGGTCAATAAAGGGGTTTTTAAAGGGAAAGAAGAGGTTGGGGGACCTCTTCTTTTTTTGTGGGCTTGGTTCTGCGGACAAAATGAAAAGGTTGAAACAGAAGAACAATTTGCCTTCTTAATGGAGCACCAATGCAGTTTAATGCAAGGATACCTATTCAGTAAACCGGTGGATGCAGAGGAATTTTCTGGGTTCCTATCCATGAATATAGTATAATCCTAAGTTAAAGAAGGATGGACAAATTGGAAGGTGAATCAGAATGTTGGATTTTTTAAAGAATAGAGAGTTGAATGGGAATCATTTATTTTTCAAATTATTTAATGACATGTCTGACCTGGTTTACCTGACTAAGGTGGGGGAGGATCAATCGCTTAGCTACGAACTGGCTAATGAATCGGCTATGGAATTTTCTGGGTTAACAGTGGAGTCCTTTGGAAAGCCTTTGCAGGAAGTGCTTCCTGAAAAGGTATTTAAGGTAATCGAAGGAGAGTATCAGGAAGCCATGGCAAAAGGCGAACCGATTACCTATGAAGATAGTGTGGAAGCACCCCCTGGTTTTAAACACTATAAATCTTCTGCTAATCAGCATGTTTATTGGGAATCCCAAATCACGCCAATCTTTGATAAGGCGGGAAATTGTTCCTATTTGTTAGCGGTGGTCCGCGATATTACGGAGCGAAAACAAAAAGAAGATGAATTAAAAAGGGCCAATGACCGGTTCGAATTAGTATGGAATAGTGTGGCGGACGTCATGTATATTTTTGACGAGAATGAACGTTTTACGAAAGTAAATAAATCATTTGAAAAACTGTTAGGCTGGACGGAAAAAGAAATTCTCCTTGATGATTCCATCAGCATCATACCGGAAGGCAGCCAAGAAGATTTAAGCAGGATTGTTGCGGAAGTGAAAAAAGGAAAGGTCATTCCATCTTATGAAACGCAACGCATCACGAAGGACGGCAAAATCGTCGATGTGCTAGCCTCCTATTCTCCTATTTACGATTTGAACGGCGGCTGGGACGGGACGGTAGCGGTATATAAGGACATCTCCGAGAGAAAACAGTATGAAACAGAATTGAAAAAACTGGCCCTGCAGGATCCCTTAACTGGTTTGCCCAATAGGACGGCTCTTTATCAAAGAATAGAAGTTGAAATGAAACGGGCAAAAGCCACTCATCAAATGCTCGCTGTGTTCTTTCTTGATATCGATAAATTTAAAGAAGTGAACGATACCATGGGGCATGATATTGGAGATGAGCTCCTCAGAGAATTTGCCCACCGCGTGAAGGGATGCATCCGCAAGAACGACCTATTGGCAAGATTAGGCGGGGATGAATTTGTCATCTTGATGAATGAATTGAATGACAAACAAGAGGCGATTCACATTGCTGAAAGGATCTTACTGTCCTTGCAAACTACGTGGAAAACACAAAACCTTGAAAGGAAGATATCAGCCAGTATCGGGATCTCATTCTTTACCGATTATAACCAAGAAGTGAAAAGCTTGTTGAAACAAGCTGACGTAGCCTTGTACAAAGCAAAGGAAAAAGGCAGAAACAATTTTCAAGTCTATGGGTGAGTGGCGGCGGTGCTTGTCGTCAAAACCTAGTGATGAATTTGAAAAAGAAGAGGCGACGGGGCCTCTTCTTTTTTGCTTAATTTCAAAGTTTTGCTGTATTTATCGCGATTTTGAGGTGTTTGTGTGCTCATCGATCAACTTTTCTGATTGCATTGGGTCGGGCTTGAGGTGTTCTGTGCGGAGCTCCGGTTCTGTTTTTGCTTCTTCCATTTCATTCCCCAGTCTTTCGACTTCTTCATAGTCTCGGGCCATCGAGCTGTTATTGGCCTTCTCAATCGGGGTTGAGCCGCCTTTCAGGGAGGAGCCGCAGCTATTGTTTGAAGCAGCTGTGGCTCTGGTCAAGGTTGAACCGCTCTCCCTATGAGTCGCCCTATTGTCCAAGGTTGAACCGCTCTCCCTGATAGCTGCAACCTCGTCCAAAGCAGCCCCGCTCTCCATGTCTATATTCTCGTCAATCGTTGACCCCATTACACGAGATTTATAGCCTGCACCCGAAAATGGCCTTTTCTCGGAAATGAACTCATCCTCCTTATGCTCCCGCACTTCTTTGGGGTGACCTGCCACTAGTGTAGCGGTGCTGTCCTCCATATGATCATGTAAATAGTTTCGGTCATTTAGGTGATCGTCCGACCCATTCTCCACAAGTACAAGGATTTTCCCTTCCTTAATTGAGTTTTCATAGTACTCCGCTTCCTCATCGGGAATGCCCATTCCGACGAGCGCGCCGGTCAATCCACCCAGGCCTGCACCGGTAACCGCACCCACAAAACTGGTCGCAATCGGTCCGGCAGCGATTAACGGGCCAATTCCCGGGATCGCTAACGCTCCGGCGCCGGCCAACAACCCGGTAACACCGCCAATTGCACCGCCGGCAATCGCTCCAGTGGCCGCCGACTCTTCAACGGCGGCTCCAGTTTCCTCCGTAACATGATTTACGTGCTTCCCGATTACCGAGATTTCATTTTGGCTGTAGCCTCTTTTTAACAGCTCATCAATTGCGGCAATCGCTTCCTGTTCCGTATCATAAACTCCGACAACATTCTTTTCATGCGTGTCCATTTTCGTTCCTCCTCTATAGTAGTAGATTCCTATAAACGATCTTGGCCATTTAATCTGTTAGCTTGTCCTTGACCTCACCGTATCCTTCTTTTAATTTCCCTTTTGCCTTGTCCATCTTCCCTTCAGCGACCTGAGACTGGTCATCGGTTAACCGGCCCCATTGCTCCTTAAGCTCACCTTTTACCTGATCAACACTGCCTTTTACTTTATCTTTATTCATGATTACAGCCTCCTTATATTTGTTTCTTTCCGTTATTCCTGTTGAAAAAATTTACTTCTGATCCTTGCTTTTTTCATTAAGTTCCTTTTCGACATCTTTCATTGCTTCTTTAATATTTTCCTTAGCTTCTTTCATGGTACCCTTGGCCTCTTTTTTTGTATCTTGGTCAATTTGGTCCTTTTGCTTGCCATCGCTAATGCCGTTGTCCTGGTCGACGCCATCACCGCAGCCGGCCAAACCGCCAAAGGTCAATAACGCAGCCATACCGGCAACGACTAAATTCTTGCGATTCAAATCCATTTGATTTCCCTCCCAAAAATTTTATGAGAATCAAAAGCAGATAGGCTCCCGATTCGTTTGCCGTGCTCTCTTTATATTCCCAGTGGAAAAATGGATGAAACATTTTTTTGAAGGATTTTGGCTAATATTGGTATCTGAAAATGATAATTTCAGCAATAACTAGAGGGGACTTTCCTATTAATAGGCTTATAAGTTTGTTTTTTCCAAAACGCGTTATATAACCCTCTCTTATGACGCGTTTGCCCGGGTTTTTTCCACCAACGCGTTATATGACCTTCTTTTATAACGCGTTTAGCCGGAAATTCGCCTGAAACGCGTTATATAACCCTCTCTTATGACGCGTTTGCCCGGGTTTTTTCCACCAACGCGTTATATGACCTTCTTTTATAACGCGTTTAGCCGGAAATTCTCCTGAAACGCGTTATATAACCCTTTCTTATGACGCGTTTGCCCGGGTTTTTTCCACCAACGCGTTATATGCCCTTCTTTTATGACGCACTTGAACGCGGGCAATCCACCAACGAGTCAAATAGCCCTTTCTTATGACGCGTTTACCCCTGCGTTATAGGAGCAGTAGAAGGTAAAAACGGGGATCAACTACACCAATAAAGGTTATAGGAGCAGTAGAGGTACGAAAAAAAGCATCAGACTACGCCAATACGCGAAATTGAGCAGTAGAAGAGAGAAAAACAAGTTTCAATTTTTCTAAACGGGGTTATATACCTATCAGAGCGTGACAAACCCAAACCAACAATACAGAGAAAAGGAGAGGTTTAAATGAATCTGCATGATATGACGGCAGGATGGTACATATACACTGATCGGCTGCCGAACCTGATTTTTGCACTTCTTATTTTATTAGTCGGCTGGCTAGTCGCCAAAAAGCTGGGCAAGGTTGTCGAAGCCGCCCTAAGAAAAACAAGTTTTGACGACCGGCTTTTTTCAAACTTCGGCACCAAAAGGTACCCCTCAGAAAAAATCATCGGAAAACTGGTTTACTATCTATTACTGGTGTTTGTGTTGATTATCTTCTTTAATATGCTGAACCTGAGCTTTATCGCCTCACCACTCGTGAACATGCTGTCGGCGATCACCGGCGCGATTCCAAACGTATTAAAAGCGGCACTGATTCTACTGTTTGCCTGGGTCGTTGCCGCCCTCGTGCGCAAAGGGTTTGAGAAAGGCGCAGCCGCCATCCATTTGCCAGCACGATTAATAAAATGGAACATGGCCAAGACCGAAATGGATGGCCGCGAAAAAGTGGCCAACATCGCCAACGCGTTGTTCTACTTTGTCTTGCTTCTGTTCTTGCCTGGAGTCTTGGGCGCGTTACAAATCGACGGTGTTTCGGAACCGGTTGAAGGCATTCTGACAAGCTTCCTATCCTTTATCCCGAAACTATTTGCCGCGGCCATCATTTTATTTATCGGGTGGCTGATTGCGAAATTGGTCCGTGATATCCTGACGAATTTTTTAAACAGTATGGGCACAGACAAATTGGGGGAACGGTTAGGGGTCACAGGCAAGCTTGATCTCGCTGGTATTGTGGGAAATATCGCGTTTATCTTAATCTTGATTCCTACCATCATCACTGCCTTGGAAAAATTGGATTTGGAAGGCGTGTCCGCGCCGGCCATTGCAATGCTGCACAAAGTAGTGACGCTGATTCCGAACATTGTGGTGGCCGTGCTCTTGATTTTGGCGGGGATCTGGCTCGGAAAATGGGTCGAAACCTTCGTCGCGCAAATGCTGTGGCGCCTGCGCTTTGACAACCTATTTTACCAAATGGGAATCGGCTCCTTAACACCACAGCAGCCGAAGTACAGTCTGTCCCAACTTGTTGGGCTCCTCGTAAAAATCGTCATTGTCCTGTTGTTTACCGTGGAAGCCTTGCAAATTGTAGGATTAGACTTCTTGGTAACGCTGGCGTCAGCTGTGCTTGCCTACCTGCCGATGGTGTTCGCTGCACTGGTCATCTTGGGCATCGGTTTGTACGCCGGAAATCTGGCCGAACGGATTGTCAAAAATGTCGTCAAGAAGAGCTATGCCCGGACACTTGCGCTCACAGCCAAGTATGCCATTTTCGCCGTAACCATCTTTATGACACTCGACCAGTTGGGCGTGGCTCACTCCATCGTCAACGCTGCGTTCATTCTCTTGTTGGGCGGACTGGCGCTTGCGTTCGGACTGTCATTCGGCCTCGGCGGCAAGGACTTCGCGGCGAAATATTTACGCAAGCTGGATGACAAGCTTGATCAGAATATGAGACCGTAACTTTGGAAAAGGGCTCAATTATGAAAAAAATAACAATCTGAATCGGCAGCCGATTTCGGATTGTTATTTTTTAAAAAGCTCTATCATTGCTTTCACTGTGTTTGAAAAATAAACGGAGGAATTCCGCTTATTTCGGGAAATACCGATATTTCCCTAAAAATAAGGGGAGTTTTTCCGCTTATTTCACCTAAATCATTGAATTTTGTCTAATTTAGAGCAGATAACCGGAATATCTCCGCTTATTTCTGCCTCTTGAGCCTCAACTATATACATTAGCCGGAAATTCTCCGCTTATTAATTCTCATACTTACACGAAAGTAAACAATGAATGCCTAAAAAAGAGAGGAGGGATGCCGGATGATGGTGAATTTGTTGTTGATTGTCCTGCTGATTCTGTTCACTGGTTTTTTTGTTGCAGTGGAGTTTGCGATTGTGAAGGTGCGGCCGTCGCGGATTGATGAATTAATCCTGGCGAATCGGAAGGGCGCGCTTGCGGCGAAGCAAGTGGTCACGCACCTCGATGAATACCTGTCGGCTTGCCAGCTGGGCATCACGGTGACAGCGCTCGGGCTCGGCTGGCTCGGCGAACCGACTGTGGAAAAATTGCTGCACCCGTTATTCGCAGCGTTACATCTAAACGAATCGCTGACCGGGCTACTTTCCTTTGTCCTTGCCTTCGTTTCTGTCACGTTTTTGCATGTCGTTGTCGGTGAATTGGCGCCGAAGACAGTCGCGATCCAGAAAGCGGAGGCGATCACGCTGCTGTTCGCCAAGCCGATTATTTGGTTTAACAAAATCATGCATCCGTTTATTTGGGCGCTCAACGGCTCGGCGCGGGCGCTTGCCGGCGTTTTCGGCTTAAAACCGGCCTCGGAGCAGGAGCTGGCTCATTCCGAGGAAGAGCTGCGGTTGCTGCTGGCGGCAAGTCTTGAGCAAGGGGAAATTAATGAGAGCGAGTATCAGTATGTTAACAATATTTTTGAATTTGATGAGCGCACCGCCAAGGAAATCATGGTGCCGCGGCTGGAAATGAGCTGCATCTCGGTCGACGACCCGGTGCACGAGGTCCTGCAAAAGCTGAAGACAGAGGGGTATACCCGCTATCCAGTCGTAGAAGGCGATAAGGACCATATTATCGGTGTAATGAACGTAAAAAGGTTTTTAACAGCGAGATTGATGAATAAGGGCCTATATGAAAATTGGAAAATCAAATCGTACATCCAGCCGGTGATTCGGGTGATTGAAACGATTCCGATCCATGATTTGCTGGTCAGAATGCAGATGGAGCGGATACACATGGCAATTTTGCTGGATGAATATGGCGGCACCTCGGGGCTGGTGACGGTCGAGGACATCATCGAGGAAATCGTCGGCGAAGTCCGTGATGAGTTTGATGCCGATGAAGTCGCCGAAATCCGCGAGATTGCGGAAAATCACTATATAGTCGATGCCAAAGTGCCAATTGCGGCAGTCAATCAGCTGCTCGACATCACTCTGACCGCTGAGGATGTCGACACGATTGGAGGGTGGTTCCTCACGCAATACAATGCCGCGCAAATCGGTGCCGGTGCCGTTGTCGAAGCGGAGGGCTGTATGTTCAAAATTCATGAAGCAAGCGGCTACCACATTTTATATTTGGAGATTCAAAAGATATGAAGCGAAACGGGAGCTTAAAAAAAGACTGGCAGTTTAGCTTACTGCCAGTCTTTTTATATGCCTAGGTCAGGAATGTTTCTTCATGACGTCAATGTCGTGCTGGAACGTTTCGAGCATCACTTTTTTGTTTCCATACAGCAGGAGTTGGTCGCCTTCATGGAGGGTGGTATAGTAGATGTTCTTTCGAATCGTGAGGTTGCCGCGCTTGATGAATAGGACGGTGAGGTCCGCCTCATCAATGTTAGGGACGACCTTCCGGATTGTCCGGTTGGCAAGTTGGGAATCTTCATATACCCGAAGCCCAATCATCGTGTCTCCGTTGTTTTTTAAAAAAATCTCCCGGATAGGATAATCGGCAAGCTCAATCGTCTGTTCCATTTTACGATTAAAAAAATAGAATAATAACCTTTGAACACCGCTCAGCTTCAGAATAGCTAATACAAGGAGGACGGCCGCCGCCACGGTGCCAATTTCCATTAGCCGGAGCCCGTTTGACAGGAATTCACTGATGGAGGAGATGATGACGGCCATCGAAAAGACGCCGAACAGGATGAGGAAGGTGGCCAGCTTGCGGCGAATCGGATGCCCGGAAATCAGCTCCGACTCGTCCGTGGTGAAGCCCGTGCCCGTCATCATCGAAATCACTTGAAACCGTGACACCTCAACCTTTAGCCTTGTCAGGCGAAACAAAACTACAAAAATCTCAATCACTGTAAAAATGATCATAAAGTAGATCAGCAGGAAAAATATCATCTAGGTCACCTCACATAGAGCAGGGGACAGCCCTTGTGGCCCCGCCCATGGTCATTCGCGATGACATGGCTGGAGCCAGGAGAACTGTCCCCGTGGTCAGGTTACTGAATTTTTTCATTATAAAATTGCACGGAGTACATGGCGCCTTCGTCGACCATTTTATTGTCTTCGATATCGCGCGGGTGGGGGTTGCCGCCTTTTTCAATCGGCAGCTGCTCCGATTGTTCAAATACATTCGGCATGATTTTCCGTTTCCAGTCCCGCAGCAGAGACTCCACTTTGACCCGATTCGGTTTATTCGATAACCACAAGGCGGCCGACGCACCAGCACCCACAGCTAACAATGTTCCCATTTTTAACGCTTTTGCCATTGTCATTACCTCCTTTTCTCAATAAATACCCATTCTTTGAAAAATGAAACCTATGTTTTGCGAAGGGTGCTTTTTTGAAAAATCTAACCCATGTTTCGCATAGGCCTGTTTTAATAAAAATTATCAAATGTTTTGTTAAGACCCGTTTTGGGAATGAAATACTGAGACTAAAAGGGGGGATTTGGATGGAGACTTTGTTCGGCAAGGACAAGTGGAAATGGGTGCAGGCTCAGCCTGAGGAGACGAAGATGCCCATCAATGACACCAACCGTGTGCGGGTGAGCTGCTTGGACAATGGGGAAAAGGCGGTCAGGGGTTCGCTCGTTTATAGACAAGATTTTTCTAAGGAAAAGGATTATCAAATCTTCCATTTTCAATTGACAAGGGAAGAGCTGGTGACGGTGGATTTGGACTGGGAGGCGCCGGACCCGGATTTGTTCCAGCGGCAGCTGGACCGGATGGAAACCGCGGTTGATGGGTTTTTATTTTTCCTGGGGGAGTTGGTGAATGACCTGCTGGTGGAGATTGATCAGTTTGAGGCCGAGCTCAAAAAGCTGGTTTGGTGCGTGCGCAATCGGAATGAGACGGGGATTCTCGAGCTTGTTTATAAGCGGCGGCATGAATTAATGGTGGCGAAGGGGCTGCTGATTCCGCTGAACGAGCTGCGGATGGTCATCGATGAAATCAATCTGCACTCCAGCAGTACGGTGTATGAAGCGACCAGCAAGCGGATGGAGCGGGCGCTGTTTTTGCTGCGCGAATATGAGCAAACGCTCGATTCGATGATTAACCTTGAGGAAGTGATCTCGTCGCATCGCGGCAACGAAATCATGAAGACCTTGACGGTGATGACGACGGTTTTCACCCCGGTGATGGCGTTCGGTGCCTTGTGGGGGATGAATTTCAAGCATATGCCGGAGCTGCAGTGGCCGTTCGGGTATGGGATGTCGCTTGTGCTGATCGGGGTCTCGACGGCATTGCTGTATGCCTATTTAAAAATGAAAGGCTGGACCGGCGATCTGTTAAAGGGGAAAAAGAAGGGATCATTTTTTAAGTAGGGCGAGTTCAAACTCCTACTATTGTACTAGGTCATCTGGGTTATTCGTCTAATTAGCATATTTTGGTATAATACTAGAAATTATTTTTTTTAAAAATAGGTTTTGGATATAAACAAGGTGGGTATATAACAAATAAATCATTTTGAGGTGAGGATGGATGAATATAACAATAGACAAAAAGCAAAGTGACCAGGGGGTTGTCGTAAAAGTGGCCGGGGAGATTGATGCGTTTACGGCGCCGCAGCTGCGGGAGGAGTTAGCGGCTCTGGCTGACGGAAATAGCAAAACGATTATCGTCGATCTGAAGGACGTGACGTATTTGGATAGTACCGGTCTTGGGGTGTTCGTTGGGTTGTTTAAACAAATGAAGAATAATGGCGGAGAGTTGAGACTGACGAACCTGTCGGACAGGCTCAAGCGGCTGTTTGAAATCACCGGATTAAGCCATGTGATGCAAATGAAAGGATAGGGGAATGGGTGACGTGATGGATTATATTGAAATGAAGATTCCGGCCAAGCCGGAGTATGTTGGTGTGATGCGCTTAACCCTGTCGGGGATTGCCAGCCGGATGGGCTTTACATACGAGGAAATAGAGGATATGAAGATTGCCTTAAGCGAGGCGATCACCAACGCCGTTCAGCACGCTTATGCCATGGATGAGGGCGGCGAGGTGATTGTCGGCTTTGGAATTTACGAGGACAAGCTGGAAATGGCGGTAGCCGACAGCGGCAAGAGCTTTAATTTTATGCAAAAGAAACAGGAACTTGGCCCTTATACGGAATGTAGTACAGTGGAACAGCTTTCAGAGGGAGGGTTAGGCCTATATTTAATAGAAACGCTGATGGATGAAGTCCGAGTGTTGAACCATTCCGGAGTAACGGTCTTCATGGCGAAGTACTTGAGTGGGGAGCGTGAAATTCATGACACAACCATCTCAAACCAGGAGAAGAAGTAAGGAAGAAATTGAGGCGCTGATTCAGGAGTTTCAGGAGACCGAAAGTCCGGAGGCCCAAAATGCGCTCGTGGAGCAATACTCGGCCCTAATCGGAAGCATTGCCCGAAAGTATTCCAAAGGGAAAGATTTTCACGAAGATATCGTACAGGTGGGGATGATTGGGTTGTTGTCGGCGATCCGCAGGTTTGACGTCAGTGTCGGCCGGCCGTTTGAGTCGTTCTTGATTCCGACGGTGATTGGCGAGATCAAGCGATTTTTACGGGACAAAACCTGGAGCGTTCACGTGCCGCGGCGGATCAAGGATGTATGGCCGAAGCTGAAAACAGTGGTGGACGAGCTGACGAATCAGTATCAACGATCGCCGAAAATCCACGAAATCGCCGACTATATGGAGATTTCCGAAGAAGAAGTGTTAGAAGCGATGGAGATGGGGAAGAGTTATCAGGCCGCCTCCGTTGACCAGTCGTTTGAACAGGGTTCCGAGGGGAGCACGGTCACGGTGCTCGATGTCGTCGGCACCCCAGATGAGGGGTTTGAAAAAGTCGATCAGAAGCTGTTGCTCGAAAGCGCTCTAGATGTGCTGTCGGAGCGGGAAAAGGCAATCATTCATTGTACGTTTATTGCGAATAAAAGCCAGCGGGAGACCGGTGAGTATCTGGGAATTTCGCAAATGCATGTGTCGCGGCTGCAGAAAAAAGCGCTGGCCAAACTGCGGAAGGAACTGGCGAGCGGGGGGCAGACCCTTGATGCGTTATTGCGGTGACTGGATGGGGGTTAGCCCCTTGATACGGTATTGTGGTGAATAGATGGGGGACAGGCCACCATTGCGGTAACGCGGTAAACAATTTATCTCACCAACTCAAGAAGATTGGGGGCAGCTATGAATATTGTAATAGTCGATGATAATTTGACGAATTTGATGATAATTGAAAAAATCCTGCAAAAAGGCGGTTACGATAAACTGGTGTCGCTGACGTCGGCCCGGGAGCTGTATGACTATTTGCAGCTAGATGCGGACAAGCCGCTTGAGGTGCCAGTCGACTTGATTTTGATGGACCTGATGATGCCGGAAATTGATGGAATTGAGGCGTGCCGGACGATTCTCGCCACCGAGCGGTTCCACGACCTGCCGATTATTTTTGTCACAGCAATGGGGGATTCCTATAAAATGGCCGAAGCGATGGACGCCGGCGCACTGGATTATGTGATGAAACCAATTAATAAAGTGGAGCTGCTGGCCCGGATGCGCTCGGTGCTCCGCCTGAAACACGAGAAAAATTTACGCAAGGAGCGCGATAAACGAATTCAATTTGAGCTGGACTTGGCCAAGCAGGTCCAGCGCAGCGTGCTTAGCAAACCGCTGGCGAACGACGACGTCCGGATTTCCGCGGTGTACAAGCCATCATTCGAGCTTGCTGGTGACTTGTACATCTGGTACCAGATTAGCCCCAACCGCTACGGGGTTATTTTGCTTGATATGATGGGCCACGGAATTTCGTCGTCACTCGTGTGTATGTACATCTATTCGGCGTTGAAGGATACCATTACAGGCCTGGGCGATCCGGAAGCCGTGATGCAGGAGCTGAACCGGCGCATGAACCAGCTTCATATGCCGGAAAGTCTAATAAACTACTATTTTACCGCGATTTACTTTGTTTTGGACACCGAGAACCGGACGATTGAGTATGTCAATGCCGGCCACCCGGCAGGTCTCGCGCTGGTCGATGGGCAATTGCAGCTGCTGGATCAGGGCTGCTGCGCACTTGGCTTTTTCGAAAAAATAGAGGTAACAAAAGGGGTGATTCCCTATAAGGAGGACGCCCGGATTCTGCTGTTTACCGACGGGCTGTCGGAGTGGTTGGAGGAAGAATACCAGGATGCGAGGCTGAAGTTGGTCGATGGCCTGCGGGCGACGGAGGATCCTGAGGCCCTGTTAGAGGCGCTCCTGCCAAGCGCCGAACCCCTCCAGGCCCAGAAGGACGACATGTGCTTGGTGATGATTTCGACGAGGTGATTTTTTTAAAAAAAAGGCTCTATTATAACGTGTTGAGGATTAAACGGAAAAATTCCGTTTATCTTATAAAAATGGTTGGATTTTGCCTTATGTAGAGCAGTTAAGCGGAATTTCTCCGCTTATTTCTGCTTCTTAAGTCTCGACGCTATACATTAGACGGAAAATCTCCGCCTATGAATTCTTATACCCACACGAAAAGGAGTCTTAAAAAAGGTTGTCCTCCACAATAGGACAAATTTCTATAAAAAACGGGTGCCGGCGAAGAGCCAGCACCCAGTCGTGTTGTTTGCAGTTATTCCGCGAGATACGCTTTCAGCATCCAGCGGTGTTTTTCCAGTGAGGCCCGAATCGACGTGAAGAGATCGGCGGTCGGCTGATCGTCATTTTCCTCGGCCGAGGTGATTCCTTCGGTAAGCTCTTTGCAAATGGCAGTCAGGTCATCGGCCAGTGTCTGAACCATATCCTGTGTCGACTCGTCGCCGGTTGCTTCCGAAATCGTAGCCATCTCCAAAGCGCCTTGCAGTGTGGAAATCGGCGTCCCACCCAAGGCCAACAGCCGCTCAGCGATCGTATCGACATGGAGGGCCGCCTCGGTATACAATTCTTCAAACTTCACGTGCAAGGTGAAAAAGTTCTCTCCTTTTATATACCAGTGGTAATGATGCAGTTTCATATACAGGACCGAAAAATTCGCCACCTGCTTGTTCATCGTCTCTGAAAGTATAGTAGCTTGATTCTTTGTTCTTGTTCTAGCCATTTTTGAAAACCTCCATTATATGGTGATACTTTGTGCATACCCGCCGGCCGCCCATTTAAAACTAGGAAATTTTTAAAAGGGAAAATAGGCCCAGGACACATGCCCCATTGGGCGAATTTAATAGAAACGATATGATAGAAATAGGAAAAAACAGAAGGGGGTGGCCGTGATGAAGGGCTTCAACTACAGCATTCATGCCAAAATCATTACTGGCTATTTGACGATCCTAGTTTGCCTCGTCCTGTCCCTGCTTATTGTCATCAATAGGATGACGGCGCTGCAGAACGAGGTTGAATTCATTTCGCAGCACGATCTCGAGGTTCATAACCTCGCCAATCAAATTCAAAAAAATGTCCTCGACATGGAAACCGGGATGCGCGGCTATGTGCTGACCGGGCAGGAGGAGTACCTCGAGCCGTACCATCAAGGCAACCGCAACTGGCTCGACAACTACAACAAACTCCATTCTTTGTTGAAAAATAACAGCAGCCAGCAGCGCAATCTCGAGGAAATTAAGCCGCTGATTCAAAACTGGGTCACGAATACAGGCGAATACTCAATCAATCAAAAGCGGGAGGGCAAGGAAGCGGAGTTGGCCAAGCATTTCGGGCAGCAGACCGGCAAAAAGGTAACCGACCAGCTCCGCACCCAACTGACTTCTTTTTTGGAAAAAGAAAAGAAACTCACTGAGGAGCGCACCAGTGAGCTCAGGCAAAATAATACCAATTTAAAAATTACCCTATACGCAATTATCATCTTGGTCACTGTGATCACGATTGCAACGGCGTTGGTCCTGTCAAATTCGATTGTCAAAACGATTAAACAGGTCGTGAGGACGATTCAGAATATTACCGATTCAAAGGTAGACTTGACGACGCGGATTAGCGTGAAGACGAATGATGAAACGCACGAGCTCGCCGAGGCGATGAACAGCCTGCTTGGCAGTCTCGAAAAGCAGCAATGGGTGCAAAAAAGCATGACCGACATTTCCATGATGTATCAGGGGATAACCGACATCAACGAGCTGGCGCACAAGTTCATTACCCGGCTCGCGCCGCTGCTTAACGCCTGTTACGGGGTCGTCTATCTGCGCCGGACGCAGGGGAGCGAGGTCGACTTCGCCAAAGTTGCCGGTTATGCAACGGAGGATGATGAGGTAGCCGTGAAGACGAGTTTTCGGTTCGGGGAAGGCTTGGTCGGCCAAGCTGCACTTGATCAGCGGATTTTTCTTATCGACCAATTGCCGGAGGAGCACATGAAAGTGACGAGCGGCTTGGGCGCGTCGTCCCCGCGGAATTTATTGGTGGCGCCGATTTTATATGAGGGCCGGGTGGAGGCAGTCGTCGAGTTCGCGGCGATGCAGCCATTCCTCTCGCAGCACCTGACCTTGCTCGACCTGCTGCAGGACAAGTTCGGCTCGTCGATTACCAGCGTGCTCGGTCGGATGGAGGTCGAGCGGCTGCTGGGCGAGTCGCAGGTCATGACGGAGGAACTCCAGGCGCAGTCCGAAGAGCTTCAGGCGCAATCCGAGGAATTGCAAATGCAGCAGGAGCAGCTGAAAATTACCAATGACTATTTGGAGGAGCAGAGGCAGTTTGCTGAACAGCGGGCGTACGAGCTGAAAAAAGCGAAGGACGAGCTCGAGGAATATTCGCGCAAGCTTCAAGCGAGCTCGCAGTACAAGTCCGATTTTCTGGCGAATATGTCGCATGAGCTGCGGACGCCGTTGAACAGTATTTTGATTTTGTCGCAAATGCTGATGGAAAACGGTGCGGATATGGACGAGGACGAGGTCGGCGAATACGCCCGCGTCATTAACACATCCGGCGCCGATTTGCTGCGGCTGATTGACGACATCCTCGATTTATCGAAAATCGAGGCTGGAAAAATTGAAATTTTAACAGACGAAGTGAATGTCACTGAGCTGCCGCAAACGCTGAAAAGCTTGTTCGACCCAGTCGCAGCGAAGAAGAATGTGACGTTTGAGGTCGTGACCGAACCGGATGTGCCGCCGGTGATTTCCACAGACGGCCAGCGCCTCCAGCAAATTTTGAAAAATTTGCTGTCTAATGCGTTCAAGTTTACCGAACAGGGGTCGGTAACGGTACGGATTGCCCTGGCCGAGGCTGAGAAAATCGGCCAGGGTCCGGGTGGCGTGTTCGAGAAGTTTGGAGAAATCGACCAGGGTCCGGCGAGTGCAACTGAAAAACTCAGTCAGGGTCCAGCGGATGCAACTGGAAAACTCGGTCAGCATGAGGATAACGTGGCCCAGAACCTGCCACAATTGCCAGCCGGGTCTCCGGTATTAGCGATTTCGGTAACAGATACCGGCATTGGCATCCCGGAGGATAAACAGCAAATTATTTTTGATGCATTCCGGCAGGTGGATGGAACGACCAACCGGCAATATGGCGGTACCGGGCTCGGCCTCTCGATTTGCCGTGAATTCACCCGTTTGCTCGGCGGTGCCCTCGAAGTCGAGAGCGAGGTCGGCAAGGGCAGCACGTTTACGTTGTATATCCCGAGCCGACTCGAAGTCGAGCAGGAAATTTTTTCAGCATTTGAAGAAGTCGCTGCCGGACGTGTGGTGGAGGACGAGGCTGAGCCGGTGGCCTGGCTCGAGGAAGATTCGACTGCTGACGAGCAGTCTGAGGCAGAATGCAGTTCCGATGATGAGTTATTTAACGGTAAGAAAGTGCTGCTTGTCGAGGATGACAGCCGCAACGTGTTTGCGCTGGTAACGGCGCTTGAGCGCAAGGGTGTCACGGTCAAGGTCGCGAAGAACGGGCGCGGGGCAATCGAAATGTTGCGGGACCAAGCCGATTTTGACCTGATTTTTATGGACATCATGATGCCAGTCATGGGCGGCTATGAGGCAATGACGATCATTCGCGGCGAGCTTGGACTCTTGGATCTGCCTATCATTGCGCTGACCGCCAAGGCCATGAAGGGCGAGCGCGACAAATGCATGGAGGCGGGCGCCTCCGATTACATCACCAAGCCGTTGAATATTGACCAGCTATTCTCGTTGATGCGGGTTTGGCTGACAGAGCAGGTGAAGTCAGAGTGAACAGTTTAACAAGCCAACCGTTGAGGAAGAAGTCACCTGAAGTCGAGGAGCGACAACCGGAGGCGACTTTTGAAAAAAATACAAATCTTGCTGTGGAGCCAATAGCAGAGTCTCAGTCTCGGGACGAAGCGGTTTCGGCGGCTGATTTTTCCAATGAAACGGAGTCGTTCGCGCTGACCGAGGTTCAGGAAATCGAGATCAATTTGCTGCTTGAGGCCCTATATCAAATGTATGGCTACGACTTTCGCGGTTATGTCCGGGCCTCGCTGACCCGGAGGATTTTGAATCGAATAAAGGGCGAGCGGGTCCCGACGATCACCGCGTTATTGGAAAAAGTACTGCACGTGCCCGGGACGTTGGAGCGATTGTTGAATGACCTGTCGATTCGAATGACGGAGATGTACCGGGACCCGAGTTTCTTTGCCGCGTTTCGCACTGAGGTGGTGCCGCTGCTGCGCGAGCTTCCCGAGATTCGCATCTGGCATGCGGGCTGCGCGACCGGCGAAGAGGTCTATTCAATGGCCATTCTCATCCGCGAGGAGGGGCTGGCCGAAAAGACAAAAATTTACGCTACCGATATGAACGAAAAGGCCCTTTCTGCCGCGCAAAAAGGCGCCTTCCCGCTCAAGAAAATGCAACAGTATACAAAAAATTACTTGAAGGCAGGCGGAACGAAGGCCTTTTCCGAGTACTACACGACCGATCATCAATGTGCGTATTTTAAGCCGTTGCTGGACGACAACCTGATTTTCGCCCAGCACAATCTGGTCACCGACGGCTCGTTTAACGAGTTCCACGTGATCCTCTGCCGCAACGTCATGATTTATTTCGCCAACAGCCTTCAGCAGCAGGTCCACCGCCTATTCTACGACAGCCTGGCGGCGGGCGGCTTCCTCGGCCTCGGAAGCAAAGAATCAATTCTATTTTTGCCAAAAGGCGTCGACTACGAGGAATTTAACCCGCACGAACGCATTTACCGGAAGATGCCTAATTTGGCGGTTTGAAATGATTGGGGGCGTGAAGATAGGGCCATGGGGGGATTGGCAACCCAAAACGGGTGAGAACAAAATCAAAGTGAAAAACCATCCCCGTTGAACTTTTTTGGTCGGAATCCGGGATTTATTGGTCAGTACGAGGATTTTATTGGTCACTTTCCCTGATATATTGGTCAGTTTTCAACTTTTATTGGTCAAAGCCAAAATCCTGCACCAAAAAGCCAGGCATGTGTGCCTGGCTCAAGTAATTTCAGTCGATTTTAGAGGCCCCCACCGCCTTTTTAATTACCTCTCAAAGTCCCGCCAATAACAAGAAAACACAAAATAAGAAGAGACTGCCGGTTATACAGCAGTCTCTTCTTATAGATTAGGCTGTGTGTTTGGTGCCTTTGAGAATCAGGCTGAGGATGAAAACAAGGGCGATGGCACCGATGAGGGCGGGGATAAAGTAGAAGCCTCCGATGACTGGGCCCCAGCCGCCAAGCAGCAGTGATCCGAGCCACGCACCGATAAATCCTGCGATAATATTTCCGATAATTCCTCCCGGCACGTCACGGCCCAGAATGAGTCCTGCTAACCAGCCGATGATTCCCCCAATAATTAATGACCAAATAAATCCCATCATCAATCTCTCCTTTCAGTCGATGTACAATGTTGAATACCCGCCTTTTCAAAAATGAAACATGTAATTTTCAAAAAAATAAATCCTTCTATTAGGTTAAACTTTTTCCATTTAAGCGCTCTTTCAGGCGGGTACGCGGCTGACGCAGCGAATTTTGGCAAGTCCGCAGCTCGGCGGTTAGTTTTTGAAACCCGGCTTGGTCCCGCTCATCCAGACATTTGTCAATCGCCCGTTTTAGCAGGCTGATTCTTGAAATGAGGCTCGCTTCGCGTTTGTGCTCTAATTGATAAAGTTCCTTCCATTTGTGGTCGTCCTCCAGGCGATAATCACTGGGTTTTGTTAGGTGCATGCCACATTTGCATAGCGTTTCATGAACAGTTAATACGTAAAATTCCTTGTTTCCGCAATATTTGCATATCAATTTCTTCATATGAACACCTCCAATCTCTATATACCCACGATGAATTTGGTTTTAACCCGTTTTAAAAAAATTCCGAGAATAGGTTTTGTTTTTTAAAAGAGCGGTTATATAACCTGTAAACCACGATAGGAGGAATAAAGATGAACACAGTGAAAGTAGTAGAAAATGGTGTACAAGCAAAAAAGGTAATCGAGGAATGTATCATGCAGGGATATACAAAGGATGAAATCTATTTACTGGCACACGACAAGGATCGCTCGGAAGACTTGACCGACGGCTTGGATATCAACGGAATCGGCGTTCCTGAACAAGGGGTGCTGGATTCAATCGCCAACGTATTCCGGACCCGGGGCGATGAGCTGCGCTCGAAGCTGGAGTCACTTGGGCTCTCGGCCGATGAAGCCGAGCGCTATGAAAGGGATATGTACCTAGGCAAAGTGATCGTTGTCGCGGCAAAATAGTAGGTGGCTAAAGGAGAAGACGGCGGGGGATTGACCCCCCGCTGTGAAAAAAATCAGGAGAGAGGAGAATCGCAAATGAAATATTCAACTGTAAGCTTGGAGAGGTTGATGGGAGGACGCACGAGGGCCAGACGCAAGGCGGGACATGGCTGCAGCTTGGAAGATTTTTTCGAGGATCCGATTATCCATAAGGAGATCCATGGGGATAAAGTATATGTGCCGCTCAATTTACACCGGGCCTGGATGGAGGGGTAACCTATTAACTGCCTAAACAACGTTTAAAAAGTGGTTAGTGAACGGTGTTTAGGCAGCTAATCTTTTGTTATCTATTTAAATTTTCTAAAATCATCCCAAAAATTGGGAAAATTAATGAACTTTTCTTGACTCCGTGTTAGAATAGTCTTTGTGTATTAAAGGAGGGCTGAACATGGAGGATTTTGGACAAATGGCGTTAATCAGCATTTTATCGCATTTGATGTTTATTGCGCTTTCTTGGTGGGCATTGCAGTCGATCCGGCTTGAAAAAGTGCTGAAAGCCAACCATGTATTTCAAGCGCGACTATTATACATATTATTGGCTATTTTCATTGGCTCAACGGTTAGTAATTTTTTCCTTGATTACCTGCATTGGTCCCGGCAGCTGCCACTTTTGTTGCAGTAGGGCGGAATTTGGAAAAATTTTAGGTCTTCATACGTGTTCCCAAATGAGAAGATATTGAGTACAATCAATTTTATGTGCAGGCAAAAACCAAACGCACTTATTTGTGAATCTGATAACAAGAGGCCCTAACACTGCTGGATTTATGATAGGCAGTGGTCGGCGGCCATAAAATTTTTCAAATAGTACTTGTCAGACGTATAACCAATCATGGCTGATTCAAAGGGTTTCGGATGTAAACTCAACCAATTTGCTTGGACTTTGTCAAAAAGTGACGAGAATTCCCAAGTATGCTCTTCCCCCCATTGGAGACAATGGTAGTAAGGGAGAGATGAGAGAGATGAAACCAATTGGTAAGTTGTCTATATGTTTGATTACGGTAATCAGTTTGTTTTTTGTTTTGTACGGCGGCTTGAAAGCTGACCGTGTGCTGGCGGCATTTGGTTCAGGGCAGCTTGATCGCGTGCTGACCGCGATTGGCGTTAGTGGAACTTTGTCCGAAAGCGCCAGCGGGGACGGCGTCCGCCAGGTATTTTTCAAAAAAGAAAAAAGTGACTTGGGGAAGATCGGCGAGATTTTGCACGCCGAAAATATTTTGCTCGAGGAATGGTCGTTTTATGCACGTGAGCAGGTGCCAGGTTTTAAAGGTGAGACGGACGTGAAGGAATACGCAGACGAGCTTCGGCAGAAATTTCCAGACTGGGAGTGGAAAGTAAACGAAACCAGTGAGAAATGGGAAATGACGGCAGTATCTCCAACATCTACACACCACATGGAAGAGCTCCAATTCTTGGCAACCCGCACAAATCAACCTCCGGCTGCGTATATAGTATATAGTGTCAGGGGTAAGCAGTGGAACGAGTCCTCGGAGCGGTTTTTCGCGACGTCTGATTTTCAGGATAGGCTAAATGACATATTTCGAGGAAAACCAACAGTTTTTTCTTGTATGAAGGGTATTTTCAGTGATAAGATTGATACGGCTTTAGGATTAAAATTGGACCAGATTCTGTCTAATTTTAATGCGAGAGAGCTCGAAGCGTTAAAAGAGGAGAATTTCATGTCTGTGTCGGCCGCGTCGCCGATGTTTTCAGGCAGCTTAGATACAAAGAAAAATAACATGAATTTGCAAATTGGCTTACGCTCCGAAGGATTGGGCGCTCAGACTACCATTGTGGTAGGAACCCCTATCATTACGATTGAATATTAATATAGAGAAAATGGACGCGGAGGGGAATACTCTTGGAAAAGATTATCGTCCGCGGCGGAAAAAGGCTGTATGGAACGGTTAAAGTGGAAGGTGCAAAAAACGCCGTCCTGCCTGTTATCGCTGCAACATTATTAGCAAGTGATGGAAAAAGTGTAATACGTGATGTACCTACGCTCTCCGATGTATATACAATTAATGAAGTTCTACGCAATTTAAACGCGGAAGTTCGTTTTGACAATAATACTGTTGTTGTTGATGCATCCAGAGTGTTGAAAGAGGAGGCGCCGTTCGAGTATGTTCGAAAAATGCGGGCGTCTGTGCTTGTGATGGGATCGTTATTGGCGCGTAATGGCCGTGCCCGGGTGGCTTTGCCTGGCGGCTGCGCAATCGGTTCCCGCCCAATCGACCAGCATCTGAAGGGCTTTGAGGCCATGGGTGCGACGGTAAAGGTGGGCAATGGTTTCATCGAAGCGGAGGTTAATGGCCGCTTGCGTGGGGCGAAGATTTATTTGGATTTCCCGAGTGTCGGGGCAACCGAAAATATTATGATGGCTGCGACTCTGGCTCAGGGTACGACGATTATTGAAAACGTGGCAAAAGAACCGGAAATTGTGGATTTGGCCAATTTCCTAAATAAAATGGGCGCGCGCGTAAAGGGTGCCGGCACTGGTACGATTCGAATCGAGGGTGTCGATGTCCTGTTTGGCGCGGACCATGCGATTATTCCGGACCGGATTGAGGCGGGTACGTTTATGACGGCCGCGGCGATTACGGGCGGAAATGTGTTAGTGCGGGGCGCTGTGCCTGAGCACTTGTCTTCGTTGATTGCAAAGATGGAGGAAATGGGTGTAACGATTATCGAGGAAGAGGATGGCTTGCGTGTCATCGGTCCTGATAAATTGAAGGCGGTAGATATTAAGACGATGCCGCATCCTGGTTTTCCGACCGATATGCAATCGCAAATGATGGCCTTATTGCTTTGTGCTGAGGGTACCTCGATGATTACGGAAACGGTGTTTGAGAATCGCTTCATGCATGTGGAGGAGTTCCGCCGCATGAATGCCGATATCAAGATTGAAGGCCGTTCGGTGATTCTGCAGGGTCCTTCGGATTTACAGGGAGCGGAAGTGGCTGCGACCGACCTTCGCGCAGCGGCAGCGTTGATTTTGACGGGGCTTGTGGCAGAAGGCGTGACACGTGTGACCGAATTGAAGCATCTGGACCGCGGTTATGTGGATTTCCATCATAAGCTGGCGGCTTTGGGCGCTGATATCGAACGCGTGGCGGAAGCAGACGAAGAAAACTTCATCGAACTGGGAAAATATGTATCTGATATGAATGCCTAAGTGAGGGCAGGGTCGGGAGCCGGATGGTTTGGTTATTCGGTTTCCGCGCTGTCATTGGTGGCCGGTCAGGGATGACTATGGCCCGCCTGCGAACTGGGGGACATGTTCCGCCCGTTTGTGGAATGGGGATGATGACCCGTTTGTGAACGGGGCAACAGGACTCACGAACTTGGCAACAACTAAACAAATGTCAACAAAACCAAAGCAACGGGGCCTGGAACGCGGGTCCTGTTTTTATTTTGGCTTTTTTTATGCTTGGATGGGCGCCGCTGATGTGTCCGCCCCAGATGGACAAAATGGGGATTTGTCCACGGATGGTGCCTGACGCCCAATTTAAAAAAACTGTAATAAATGCTTGTCCGCTTCCATATGTTTTATTGTACGCATCCCGAGATTAGGTGGGCTGTGAATTTACATTCTGGAGGCACATTCATGATTAAGATCAAACCACTCATCGTACTAGTATCGTTTCTCATTGCCTTGACGTTGATTATCCCGGCTGTTATGGTTTTGCCGTTTTCCGGCGAGAAGGCAGCCGGAAGGTTAGGCGAAGAACTAAAGAAGACCAAGGCAGCGGGGGAGAATGCCGCTCCGACAGCGGATGCCGCCGTGGAGGTGGCTGTATTTCGCGCGGCTAAATCCGTGATTGAAAATGTCGGGTTGGAAGACTATCTTGTTGGTGTGGTGGCGGCCGAGATGCCGGCCGAGTTCAACCAGGAGGCATTGAAGGCGCAGGCGCTGACAGCGAGAACATATATCGTTAGCCGGATGCTAAACAAGAATACGATGGGTGTGCCGAAAAGTGCTCTGGAACAGGGGGCACAGGTGACGGATACCCAAAACCATCAGGTGTACTTAAGCGACGACGAGCAGCGCAAAAAGTGGGGGGCTGATTATGATTGGAAAAAGAAAAAGATTATCGAAGCCGTTCGAGCCACAAGCGGACAGATTCTAACATATGACGGAAAGCCAATAGACGCGATGTTTTTTTCAACGAGTAATGGCTTTACCGAGAATTCCGAGGAGTATTGGTCCGGCAACATCCCGTATTTGCGCAGTGTGTCAAGCCCGTGGGATAAGAACTCGCCCAAGTTCAACAGCCAAAAGGTGATTTCGGTGAAGAATTTTGAGGCGGCGCTCGGTGTGAAGGTCGGCTCAAGCGGGGCGATTGGAAAAATTGTCGCCAGGACGGAAGGGAAGCGTGTCGCCAAGGTCGATTTCGGCGGCAAGGTTCTGACCGGCAAAGAGATCCGCGAGAAGCTGGATTTGCGGTCGTCCGACTTTTCGTGGGAGCGCAAGGGGGGCAATATTGTGATTACCACCCGCGGCTTTGGCCATGGCGTGGGGATGAGCCAGTACGGCGCCAATGGCATGGCTGAGGAGGGCAAGAACTACCAGGACATCGTGATGCACTACTACAAAGGGATCGAGATTACCTCAGCGGATAGCATGCTAGCGACCATTACGGCGAAGAAATAGGGTTGTAGTTGGAAAATTTTAAATAGGTTACTTCAGCCAGGCGCGGGTGCCTGGCTTTTTGGTTGGGGTGGGGTCGGATCTGGTGTAGTGTGGTGTGGTGACCAATAAAAGTTGAAAACTGACCAATATATCGGGGAAAGTGACCAATAAAATCCTCAAACTGACCAATAAATCTGGAATTCCGACCAATAAAAGTTCAACGAGGATGGCATTTTTCAAAAAAAGGTAATTGATAAGGGTGTGGGGCATCTAAAATCGATTGAAATTACCTAGGCCAGGCACACATGCCTGGCTTTTTGGTGTAAGATCTAGTGCATTGACCAATAAAAGTTGAAAACTGACCAATATATCGGGGAAAGTGACCAATAAAATCCTAAAACTGACCAATAAATCTGAAATTCCGACCAATAAAAGTTCAATGAGGATGGTATTTTTCAAAAAGAGGTAATTGATAAGGGTGTGGGGCATCTAAAATCGATTGAAATTACCTAGGCCAGGCACACATGCCTGGCTTTTTGGTGTAAGATCTAGTGCATTGACCAATAAAAGTTGAAAACTGACCAATATATCGGGGAAAGTGACCAATAAAATCCTCAAACTGACCAATAAATCTAGGATTCCGACCAATAAAAGTTCAACGAGGATGGCATTTTCCAAAAAAGAGGTAATTGATAAGGGTGTGGGGCATCTAAAATCGATTGAAATTACCTAGGCCAGGCACACATGCCTGGCTTTTTGGTGAGTTTGTTGGGATGTATCTGGTGGTTTGACCAAAAAACCTGGGAAAGTGGCCATTCGCACAGGATCAAAATGAAATATGTTCATAAATCGGACAAGAATATTGTCGATTTTTGCAGGGATATGATACGTAATAATGGAATTGAACTAAAAACGAAAGGATGGTGCCACTTGGAAGATAAACCATGTTCAATTCCATTAAGAATCTTGAAGTTAGAGGCTTTATTAGAGGGGAGGCTGTGCCCGAATCACCCGACAATCCCTGATATAGCGGCGGAGTATAGGCGGCGGCTGGCTGGATTTCGCGGGGAAAAGGCGTTGGAGTTCCATTTGAGTATGCTGTCGCAGCAAAAGTTTCATATTTTTCATAATATCCGGCTTAAATTAGGGAATTACTACTTCCAAATTGATTACCTTATCCTCTGCTCCTCATTCGCGATAGCCCTGGAAGTAAAAAACATGAGCGGCGAGATTATTTTTAAAAAGGAACTAAATCAGGTCTTTTGGAAAAAGAATGAGGTGGTGGAAAGAATCAAGAATCCAGTGCTGCAGGCCAGGCTTCAGGCAAGAAAGCTTAAAATGTGGCTGCGCAAGCATCAAATTGAGGATTTGCCGGTCCATTATTTGTTTGTGAATAGTAATGAAAAAACAAGGATTACGGTCGAACCGGGAAATGAGCAGGTCCTACAGGTCAGCTGTAACAGCGAAGGGGTGGTAGACAAGATAGAGCAGATAGCAAATGTAAATATGGTAGAAAAGCTAGATTCGAAACAATTAAAAAAACTACGAAGACTAATCCTCACGAAGCATACTCCGGAAAATCCCGACCTACTGAAACAATTCAACCTGTCACCACACGAAATTCTTCCGGGCGTTAAATGTCCCAACTGTGATTTTTTATCGATGTTCTATTGAAACGGTACCTGGTGCTGTTCGAGATGTCAGTTTAAGTCCAAGACCGCCCATATACCTGCTGTCCAGACCTATTTTTTATTAATAAAGCCGACAATTACCAACAGGGAATTACGTGAGTTCCTGCAAATTAGTTCAATAACGGTTGCGAAAAAGATCCTCCTGTCACTTAATCTGCCCTTTACTGGGAAACAGAAAGGCCGTGTATATCACCAGCCGGCTTTACACAAATAAAACCCCCTAATCTGGATTGTTAAGTCCAACTTAAGGGATTCACTTCAAGTCCACGGTGGTTATTGACCAATTGACCGCACGCGTCCCAGCATCCTCATAAGCCCGCTGAATCTCCCCCGGAACAGTGCCCCGCTGATGAAGTAATAGCAGACGAGAATTCCGGTGAAATCCTTCACGAGGTCGAACACCGACGCCGAGCGGTAGGGGTAGAACGACTGGTGGATTTCGTCGCTGATGCCGTAAAAGGCGGCGAACACGGCGCAGGCGAAGTTCCAACCTGGCGTGAAAGCGCCTCGCCGGGTTAACAACGCGAGCACCAGCAATACATATAAAATCGCGAATTCTATTAAATGCAGGGACTCTTTAATAGTACGGTCGAGCTGGGAGTCGGGCAGCTCGACGAAATGATTGGATGGCAGGCTGGACTGGATCCAGATGGCGGCCATATAAAGGAGCGGCAACGCTCGTAATATCCATTTCATGATGGGTACCTCCGAAAGATTTTTCAAAAATTCATGCAAAATTTTCAAATGTTTTTCAAAAATTCATGCATAAAATCCACAAGCATATCGAAAAATAAGTTTTTCAAAAAAATTTTTCAAGCTTGTGTATATAATTCTAGTTATCTGTTCAGAATGATTGCTGAGGTGATGAAAATGAGAGAGGAAGAAAACAAACGATCTTCTCAAGGTTCCAGCGTAAAACGCTTTTTCAAAAAGCGTTGGGTATTTCCAGCCATCTATATTGCAAGTGCAGCAATCATTTTAACAGGAGTTCTTTGGTATCAATCCAGCGCAGGCGACTCAGACAAATATGACTACAAGTCTACTGATATTGCTGGCAAAAAGAACCAAACACCAGCCGTTGAGGTTAACTCCGCACTGGAAAACTTCAAAATGCCGGTGGCAGACAGCGCAAATGCTGTCATCAAGACAAAGTTCTATGATTTCGACGCTAAAGCCGAGGATCAGGAAGCAGCATTAGTATTCTACAACAATACGTACTCGCCAAGCACGGGTATCGACGTCACGATGAAAAACGGCGAAAGCTTTGATGTTACCGCATCATTGAGCGGTACTGTCACTCGCGTCGAAGAAGATTCCGTTCTAGGAAATGTGATCGAAATTGAGCACGACAAAAATATTGTAACACAATATTCGTCGGTGAAAGACATTAAAGTTGAAGTCGGCGACAAAGTGAAGCAAGGCGATGTGCTTGCCAAGGCTGGAAAAAGCATGTTGAATGAAAAAGCTGGAACTCACGTCCATTTTGAAATTCGCAAAGATGGCGTCGCGGTGAATCCTAACAAGTATTTTGACAAATCGTTAAGTGCGTTGCAAGAAGCAAAAATCGAAAAGCAGCAATTGAAGAAGCAGGAAGAGTTGTATGAAGACGATTCCGAACAGCCTGCCGATGAAGGGCTACCTGCAGAAGATGAGAAGTCAGACGACATGCCTTCAAATGATAAGAAATCCGAAGATGGCGGCAAGTCCACTGACGGCGACGACCAGTCAACCAACAAAACCGAAAAGAAAAATTCTTAATATCGATTATGTACCAAAGGGGAAGGGGAATGCTTTCCTCTTTTTTTTGTGCTTTTTTTGAGGGACAGGGTGTGCTACAGGTGCGCCAGGTGGTGTGCCGCGTGGTCGCACCAAGGTTTTGACGTGATGGAGAAATCGACGACATCCTCATTTAGGCAAAAAAATATCCGGCACAAAAGGCCGGACAACAAGCAATATTATAAAGGGGGGTTAATGAAAAAGATGAAAGAGATTGTCCTTTTCATATCTCTATATTACCCCCAAAGTATGAACAAACTATGAATAAACCATGAAAGAAATCATAAAAATCTAAGGTTGGAAACCTGATGAATTTTGTCCACGTGGGGTGGACAAAATGGGGGAATTGTCCACGGATGGTGCCTGACACCAAATTGACACCAAATGACACAAAATACCAATAGGTGGTAGAATGAAATAAAAGGAGGGGAGTTTGTTTGAGTAGAGGATTGAAGGTGTGGTTGTTGTTTTTGGTTGTGTTGGGGGCGGGGCTAACGGCTGCGGGGTGCAGTAAGGAGCCGACGCCGCAGGAGCGTTTTGCCGAGTACATTTCGCTGTGGAATGACGGTAAGTTTGATAAGATGTATGGTTACCTTTCGAATGATGCGAAGAAGGACATCTCCCAAGAAGAATTCACCAGCCGCTATGAGAAAATCTACGATGATCTGCAAATTACTGACCTCAAGATTGACTTCAAAAAACCGAAAGAAGATAAACAGGCTGATCAGGAGCAAGCCAAGTATACTTACACCGCCAAAATGAGCAGCATCGCGGGACCGATTACCTTCACCCAGGATGCCACTTTGAAAAAACAAGACAAGGATGATAAGGCAAACTGGTATGTCGACTGGAATCCCGGGTTCATTTTCCCCGGCATGCAGGAAGGCGACACAATCAGTTTAAGCACGGTGCCGGCAAAACGGGGCGAAATCCTTGATCGCAACGGCTCGGGGGTCGCGGTAAACGGCCAAGTGTACGAGGTCGGCGTGTCGGCCCCGGACGCTGGTGCCACGCTGGCGGCGCCAGTGATGGAACAGCTGTCGGCACTGTTGAAGATGCCGCGTGAGTCAATTGAAAAGGCCTTGTCAGCAGGCTGGGTAAAGCCGGGGATGTTTGTACCGCTGAAGAAAGTGTCGATGGACGACCAAGAGCGAATCGCCCAGTTGGTGGCGCTGGAGTCGGTGAAGACGCGCAAAGTGGACGCAAGGATTTATCCTTATCGGGAGTCTGCGGCCCACTTGATTGGCTATGTAGGGCCCATTACCGCCGATGAGCTCGAGAAATTGAAAGACAAGGGATACACAAGCAAGGATGTGATTGGAAAGCGCGGCTTGGAGCAGGTGCTTGACCAACAGTTGAAGGGCGAAAGCGGCGTAAAGATTTTTATTAAAAAGAAGGTCGGCGGCGAGAAAGTGATTGCCGAAAAACCCGTGTCTGATGGCAAGGACGTGAAGCTAACGATTGATGCCGACTTGCAGAGCGTGATCTTTGATGAGATGAGCGGCGGCTCGAGGGCCTCGGGAGGAGTCGTTGCGACGGCCGGCGAAGTGGGAACGGCTGCGGCGCTAAACCCGACAACAGGGGAGACGCTGGCCCTGGTTAGCAGCCCGTCGTTTGACCCGAACCAGGCGATGCTCGGTTATTCTGCGGACGAGCGGAAGTCGGTGCAGGAGGACGCTCGGCAGCCACTCCTGACGCGCTTTAAGATGACCTATGCGCCTGGGTCGGTGCTCAAGCCTGTGACGGCCGCTGTGGCACTTGGAAACGGCGCAATCAAGCCGGAGGAGGCCGTGGAGATTCAGGGGCCGAAATGGCAGAAGGACGCCTCGTGGGGCGGGTATTTTGTGACGCGGGTCCACGAGGGAAGCCCGATCAATCTTGAAAAAGCGTTCGTGAGCTCCGACAACATTTATTTTGCCCAGGCAGCGCTGAAGACGGGGAAAGAGAAGTTTGCGGCGGGTCTCAAGCAGTTTGGGTTTGAAGAGAAACCTGAGTACGCCTATCCGCTAGAAACGTCCAAGATTGGCGATTTGGGCCGGGATATCGCGCTGGCTGATTCCGGATATGGCCAGGGGCAGGTGGAGATGAGCATCGTGCATTTGCTGTCGGCCTATACGCCGTTCGTCAATGGCAGCGGCGATATGATGAAGCCGATTTTGCTGGCGGAAGAGGAATCGGGGCAGGTGCTGAAGAAGGCGGTGGTTTCTGCGGAGAATGCCGGGCTGATTGCAGGGTATTTACGCAAGGTGGTTAGCGATCCGGGCGGCACAGCGCATGTAGCGGAGATGGCGAATATGGCGCTGGCCGGGAAGACCGGGACGGCGGAAATCAAGCAGAAGCAGGGCGAGACCGGGACCGAAAACGGCTGGTTTGTGGCCTGGAATGCCGATGGGTCTCCCAACCTGCTGGTTGCCATGATGGTCGAAGGCGTCCAGGATCGGGGCGGATCGAAGGTGCCGGTCACGATGGTGAAGGATATTTTTATGAAGCTTAAATAAGGACTACTTTGGAGGCGGTCATTATGGATCTCGTGGTTTATATTGCCCGTGGAGCGAGGAGAATTGTGGCAACGGAAAAAAAGGGACGTTTATTTTTCCTGTAGAGCTAGGGAAATTACGGTAGCGGTAAAAAAGACGTTTTTCTAACTCGGCTATGAGTAAGCCAGGATACCATTAAAAATGGTCCTCCTGGCTTTTTCTTTTGACTGCAGGCTGCCACTGATATTTTTTCAAATCAATAATGCCGTTTAGGCCAACTTCAATGCCTTCTGCTTCGAGCGACAGTCGCTGTTCATTATAGGATTCATCGTCTTGGAGGGCAATTTGCCCCTTGGCGTTGATGATCCGGTGCCAGGGCAGGCGGTGTTTCTTGCTCATTGAGTGAAGGATGCGCACGACTTGTCGTGCAGCCCGCGGGCTACCGGCAAGGCCGGCTATCTGGCCGTAGGTAGCGACTTTGCCGGCCGGGATGCTTTTGATAATTTCAATAACGGTTTCGGTAAATGGAGTCATGGTTGGGTCCTTTCATGGCCGGTTTCTAAATCTATGGGTGGAAAAATTCCGCACAAGTGAATACCCTTATTATAATTAGGTTGCACAAAAATTTGAAGGTTTCGTTGAAGTGTACCATGCTCAAATTCTTATTCAAGTAATAAGGAAAGTAAACTATGTAGACAGATTTGAATAACAGAGGGTGGGTAAAAGAGTTATGTCAAATAAGGATAGACAGAGAAGAATAATTTTAGATTTAGCCGTTACTTTAGATGGTTTTATTGAAGGAAAAAATGGAGAAGTTGATTGGTGCATTATGGACTCTGATATGATGTTTACCGATTTCTTAAACCAAATTGATACGATTCTGTATGGAAGAAAAAGCTACGATTTATGGGGACAATTTAGTCCGAAGACTAATGATGCTACTGAAAAAGAACTTTGGCGATTAGTTCATAGTAAAGATAAATATGTTTTTTCAAGAACACAAACAGGAATGAATCATAAAGCAACATTCATTAATGATAATATTTTTGAAGAAGTAATGATCCTAAAGAATAAACCTGGTAAAGACATCTGGCTTTATGGCGGAGCAAGCCTTATTACTACTTTTATTAATTTAGGACTTGTTGATGAATTTAGATTATCTGTTCACCCTGTCATCTTGGGGGAAGGAAAACCGTTGTTTAATGATATAAAACAGAGGTTGAATGTAAAATTGGCTCAAACAAAAACGTTTTCTTCTGGCGTTGTGCAATTAATTTATCATTGGAATGGTAACGAATAGGATGCTTCCATTCAATAAAAATTCATAAAAAGAGGCGAATGGTGTCAGGCACCAATAGGCACCTAACCACGGTCAATACATAGCAAACGGTGTCAGGCACCAATACATACCTAACCACCATCAATATACCGCAAATGGTGCCTGACACCGACACCACCATCGCCACGGCACAAAACTTTCCTCCGACAAATTTCTTGGGAAATAAACCGCCCATCTCCGTCATTTCCTTGCGAATCTAAGGCGTGGCAAGGGTTTGGGCATTTTTTACTAGTTGTCGAATAGTCGTGTGTTTTCTGACTTATCTGAAAATAAACAAATACCTTGTCCTGTTTGGCTATTTTGTGCATAAACCCGTATCCAAGCTAATAGAATGGTTACAAACCTTTACAAAGAGAGTGTTTGAGGTGAGGAGTCGTTTGAGGTTAACGGGAACTTAGTCGGGGACATGATTTATTCATTGTATATTCAGAAAGTAGTTAACTTTCTGCCGTGTGAATCGCTGGCGTTTGGCATATCCATGGTACATCCGAACGCAAAAAACAGAGACGGCTTCCAGAATCGCGAAGCCCGGGCATAACTCACGCGGACAGCAGAATTGGTCGAAGTGATAAGCGAGTCTCATTTCACACTTCTCACATCCAATTTAGGGAGGGCGAGAGTGTGCACGATTACATCAAAGAGAGGACTATCAAGATTGGAAAGTATATCGTGGAGACGAGGAAAACGGTTCGCGTCATTGCGAAGGAGTTTGGCGTATCCAAATCTACAGTCCATAAGGATTTAACAGAAAGACTTCCTGAAATTAATCCGGAGCTTGCAAATGAAGTCAAAGAAATTTTAGATTATCATAAATCCATTCGCCATTTACGGGGCGGCGAGGCAACGAAAATGAAGTACCAGAAGGAAGAAAAAGAAGGAGAGGCTGTCCAAAAATAGCCAGAAACGGGCGAATGGTGTCAGGCACCATAGCCTTTTTTTGTACAACTTTTTAGGGGAGCGGCGGAAAATGCCCCACCCGTCGCACACCTGCTTTTTGGAAAAAACACAGGAAAATGCCCCACCCGTCGCACACCTGCTTTTTGGAAAAAACGCAGGAAAATGCCCCACCCGTCGCATACCTACTTTTTGGAAAAAACGCAGGAAAATGATCCACCTGTCGAAGACCTGCTTTTTGGAAAAAATGCAGGAAAAATGACCCACCAGTGTGGACCCAACCTTACTAGAAAAACGGAAGGAAAATGATCCACCCGTGGCAAACCCGACTTTAAAAAAAAGCGTCTGGAAAATGACCCATCCGTGTCAGACCCAACCTTTTTAAGAAATGGCAGAAAATCAGCTAGGAAACCGCACTCATGGCAGAGAATCCCTCCGAAAAGATTGTACGACAGGATTCTTCAAATTTTTACATCGTTTCCTGTTAAATTGTTATGGATATTTTAATGAATGTGATAGAATAAACAATTAGGAAAAGAATGTGGAATCCGTCTTATAGGAGGAAAGGATTAGGAATGTTTGCAAGGGATATTGGGATTGACTTAGGAACGGCCAACGTGCTAATTCACGTGAAGGGCCGCGGAATTGTGTTGAATGAGCCTTCTGTCGTGGCGATTGATAAGAATACAAACAAAGTGCTAGCGGTCGGCGAAGAAGCGCGCCGTATGGTTGGACGGACACCGGGGAACATTGTGGCGATTCGCCCATTAAAGGACGGCGTCATCGCCGACTTTGATGTGACCGAGGCAATGCTGAAACATTTTATCAACAAGTTGAACGTAAAGGGCTTTTTATCGAAGCCGCGCATCCTGATTTGCTGCCCGACGAACATTACTAGCGTCGAGCAAAAAGCGATTCGCGAAGCGGCTGAAAAAAGCGGCGGTAAAAAGGTGTATCTGGAAGAAGAACCAAAGGTGGCGGCAATCGGCGCCGGCATGGACATTTTCATGCCAAGCGGGAACATGGTTGTCGACATCGGCGGCGGAACGACCGATGTGGCCGTGCTATCAATGGGCGATATCGTTACTTCCTCTTCGATTAAGATGGCCGGCGACAAGTTCGACATGGAAATTCTCAACTACATCAAGCGCGAGTACAAGCTATTGATCGGTGAGCGTACATCGGAAAATATCAAAATTAATATCGGCACCGTATTTCCGGGATCACGTTCGGAAGAAATGGAAATTCGTGGCCGTGACATGGTCAGCGGGCTGCCGCGCACGATTACGGTTCGGTCCGAAGAAATCGAGGGGGCATTGCGTGAATCGGTTTCGGTCATTGTTCAGGCTGCAAAAAGTGTGCTTGAGCGTACACCACCAGAGCTTTCTGCCGACATCATCGACCGCGGCGTCATCTTGACCGGCGGCGGGGCCTTGCTGCACGGCATAGACATGCTGCTGGCGGAAGAATTGAAGGTACCGGTACTTGTAGCGGAAAATCCAATGGATTGCGTGGCAATCGGTACAGGCATCATGCTGGACAACATTGACCGGATCCCTGGGCGGAAGTTAGGGTAATTTATCTAATTCGGTTCGTGGCTAATTTTTCGAAAAATTGTCGGAATGTATGACATCATACCAATAAAAAAAGTCTAATGTAACTGGCCGCGCACGCCTTTGGCATTAGACTTTTTTATTTGGTCCACAACCAAATCCCCCTAATTTTAGCAATATTCTTCCACTGAGTGTCGATTTCCTGTAAAAAATTGATGTTGTTTGGAATATTTTTTGTATAATAGAATAAATGGAAATGAAAATTTTTCGAGACTAAAATAAAAAATGGTTATAATATGTGTAACTCTAGTTCCGCTAGGCTTTGTGCGGATGCGGTTAAAGGGGAAATGAACATGTCTGTTAATAATCTGAATCAACAGCAGATTCAAACGCGAGAGCAATATAAAAAGGCCAAGGGCGATGCGCTGGAGCAGGTTAGAGGAGAAAACAGTGCCGTCAATGAGAAAGAAAAGACCAAGGCAGCGCCGCGCCAAAATGAGCGGATTCGCATCAGACTTATTCCAATTTGGCTCAGGCTGTTGTTGTTGGCGGTCTTTACGGTTGTGAGCCTGGTGGCCGGGGCCGCGATTGGCTACGGAGTCATCGGGGACGGGAAGCCGTCGGATGTGCTGAAGGAATCAACCTGGACGCATATTCGCGATTTGGTGCAGAAGAAATAGAAGGACACTCCGCGAATTGAGTGAGAAGAAATCAGGTATTTTTATAAAAATTGGGGGAAGGGTAACGTACAGCCCTTCCCTTTTGCATGCCTTTAATAGTAAAATAGTGAGTAATTACTAGTAGGAGGTACTAATACTTATGCTTGATATAAACGAAATCAAAGAAATTATTCCGCACCGCTATCCGTTTTTGCTGGTGGACCGGATTTTAGAAGTGGAAGAGGGCAAACGCGCGGTTGGGATTAAGAATGTTTCCGCCAACGAGGAATTTTTCAACGGGCATTTTCCTGATTACCCGGTCATGCCAGGCGTGCTGATTGTCGAGGCGCTAGCGCAGGTCGGAGCTGTCGCCATGTTGAAAAAAGAGGAAAACCGGGGCCGGCTGGCATTTTTTGCGGGAATCGATAATTGCCGCTTTAAAAAGCAGGTCAAGCCTGGCGACCAGCTCCGCCTCGAGGTCGAAATGACGCGCCTGCGCGGGCCAATCGGCAAGGGCAAAGCGGTTGCGACTGTTGACGGAGAAATCGCCTGCGAAGCGGAAATCACCTTTGCGTTGGGAGAAAAGAAGGAATAGGTTCAACACGCCGGTGCCCTTTGGGTGCCGGCTTATTTTATTTTGCTCCATCATGTACCGACCTTTTTATTTCGCGTGGGCGTTTTCATTTCCGCCGGCTGGTACCGGCTGCTTTTTTTCAAAAAACTTCATGGACATATTTTTTTGGTGATCGGAAATGCTAAGGGTGTTAGGCCAAATTGAATAGTGAAGGGAGTTTTTTTGCTTGAAGAAGAAGCTGTTTACGCTGCTTACCGGGTCTTTGCTTTCAACTATGCTGTTAGTTGGCTGTAACAATGATAACAATGATCAAAATCCGCCGGCGCCAAATGTCAATAACCCTGGGGATAACAACCTGAACAACAACTTGAACCGCGACCGCGACTTTGATTTGAACGACAATAACAATAACCGAAATTTAAATCGTAATAACCGCAACAACAACTTGAATGACAATAACAATGACATGGATTTAAATGGTGACCATTACAGTCCGAGAGAGGATATTAATACGGATACCGATAAAGACCCGGCAAAAGACAGCAACACGAAGCGGGAAGAGTTCATCGAGGATGATATTGACAGAAACGACCGCGACCGCAAAGACGAATAAGCAAAAAGGGACAGGCCGCGCGCCTGTCCCTTTCAAATTTTCATCATAAGCTAAAAAGGAATGCGATGGCAATCAAGATGAAAATGATCAGCAAAATATAGCCAATGACCGAAACGATTAATATAACCCAGCCGAGCACTTTGCGGTCGGTTTGAATCAAATAGATCCCGAGTGCGATGGTCCCGAGGAAAAATCCCAACACGCCCCAAAGCCAGGCCCGTTTCCCGTGTTTCGGCGCGTCAATCACCAAGAAAACCACGACAAGTATATTTATAACGAAACTGCTTGCAAACTCCATGCTTCTCCGCCTTCCCCCAATATCGTTATGTTTAGTATGTCGAGGATTTGTCGAAAAAGCAATATTTTTGGCTGGAAAAACCAGCCGTTGTATCTGTTACGAATTGTTCACCTTGAGCTTTGGCTTGCTTTTCATTTTGTCCTTGAATTCGTTCAGCAGGGCCTCGCCTTGCAGGCCTTTCTGGATGAGATTGTCGAGAAGCAGCTCGCAATAGTCGCTTTTGTTGCGGCGCAACACGCCTTGAAACAAGACGCTGATGTGGTGCTCGAATTTCTGCAGCGAGCAAATTCTTGTCTGGAAGTATGCCGGAGTGTTGTCCTTCTTGGTGATTACGGCTTCGACAATAATCTCCTGGCCAGCCTGATAGATTTTTTTAAAATAATCGTACTTGGAAAGGTCGGTGTAGGCCTCAATCAGCCAGGTGGAATGTTCATCCTCCTTGTTGAGAATCAGGCCGTCCTCTAGCGGAACCTCCACGGAATTGTCATTTTCCACAATATCCAATGAGATTAACTTAAACGTTTTCATCGCAGGCCTCCTGTTCTTTTTCCTTATTATAACATATGGGGGAGAGAAGCAAATGGCCGGAGCGAGTGCTTTAGGAGTCAGCCTGCTAAATGTCGAAAAAAAATGGTCGAAATGGGGAAACGCACTTTTTCGGTGTGAAACGTCAACAGTATTTGACAAAAACCCCCTAGAAAAACCTTTTTTCGCGAAAAATCAGCTTGGAAAGACGGCTTTTGTCGATTTTACATCGGTTCCGGCCTGAGATTATGATGGAGGCATCAATGGTAAGGGAGATGACGTTTTGATAAATCAGGTTACGCTTGTAGGCAGGTTGACTAGGGATCCGGAGCTAAAAAGCACATCGGATGGTACGGCGGTTGCTCATATTACGTTGGCGGTGAATCGGAATTTTCGCAATCATAATGGGGAAATCGACACGGACTTTGTGCAATGCACATTATGGCGGAAAGCGGCAGAAAACACCCATCACTATTGTCGAAAAGGAGCGGTCATCGGCATTACCGGCCGGCTGCAAACACGGAATTATGAGGGCAGGGATGGGAAAAAGGTGTATGTCACGGAGGTTGTCGCCGAATCGGTACGCTTCCTGAGCGGCAGGGTGCCGGAGTCGGCCCATCATGCTACCGAGCCTCAGACGGCAGCCCAGGCCGCGGCCGCACAAGCAGCCGCTATCGCCGCCCAGGCGGAAGCCACGCATACAGGTGGAATGGCGGTACCGCAGGGGGGACAGGCTGTGTCTCAAGCAGGTGGAATGGCGGGTGGCCAGACTGGTTCGCAAATCGGACCCCAGTCTGCGGCCATGCACCAAGGCAACCAAGGTGCGCCATTTACGGGAAGCGCAGGCGGAGCGGCTGCCCAGAATGCAGCTCCGATGGATTCCCCTACGCCGCCTGCTGAAAAAAGGGGAGAGGTTGAATATGCATTTTGATGAAAAAGACATGGGCAACCTCGAGCAGCTGCTGGAAAGCTTGATTAAAATGGTCGGAAAAGCCAATAACAATGTTGAAAATCTTCAAAAACGAGTCGCCCAGCTCGAATCAGTTCTGCGCGAGCAGCACATGGAGTGCAGGGAACACGGCCGGGTCAGGGTATTTTCATAAAAAGAAATGTAAGGTTCTGCCTCATTAGGGAAGGAGTGGGGCGGAACCTGCATCATAAGCTCCAGAGGTGAACCAGCTTTTAGTGCCCCGAAACCGCCTCCGTTGAGAAAAAGATAATCCAACGTTCCCCTTCTAAGCCTCGCTTGTCGAATCCCGGTCTGGAGTAGCCGGGATTTTTTTTGTGGGGGGAAAAGGAGGAGGGGCATGTTTATGAGTTTGCGCAAATATATGGGGAGAAAGTGCAAATAAAATGCGGAGATGCGCAAATCAAATGCTGAAATTGCGCAAATAAAACAGCAAAAGCCGCAAATAAACTTCAAAAAGGGATAGGGTCTAGACACTAAGAAGCAATAATCCAGCCAAATTTGTGTACAAACTCTCCATAAGAGTAATTTCAAAAAGAAAGTTACCTCTTTTTGGTATAAAAATCTTTAGAACGGGAAGAATTTTACTAAAACCCCCCTGTTTTTTTAATAGAAGCCGCTGAACCTAAGTGTCAGCGGCTTCTTTGTGCGTGGTTGCGCGATGGGACTCTCATTGGCTAGACCTCATGTGAAAAATTCACATGGTGCCTGACACCATTTCTACTACTCTCACCTTATTTAGATACTTTCCTGTTTTAAGGCGTCGATAATGTTTTGTTTTTTGACTTTGGCGCCGGAGTAGAGCATGGCGGAGCCGACGATGACGAACACGGCGGCGACCGCAAAGATGATGCTCAGCCACGGAAGGGAGAAGCCGTAGCTGAACGTGTACATCATCGCCCGGTAAATCAAGTACATAATGGCAATGCTGATCGGCAGGCCATAAAGTAACGATTTGATTCCGTAAAAAATGCTTTCGTAGTTGATCATTTTATTAAAGCTCTTCGGCGTCATGCCGACTGATTTCAGCATCGCGAATTCGCGTTTCCGCAGCGATATCGATGTCGAAATCGTATTAAAAATATTCGCAATCGAGATGGCGGTTATTAACGCGATAAACCCGTAGGTGAACACAGACATCAGCATAATCATCTGTTCACCGCGCTGCCTGCTTTGATAAGCATTGTAAATCGCCAGTTTGGTATCCTTTAAATCCTCGATTTCCTGCTGGGTCTTCATCGGGTCAGTGCTTTTTAGATATACAAAGGTCTGAGGCCCATCTGCCAGCTTTTCGTTACCTGCCAGTCGGTTCATTGTCTGCTCCGATACGATGATATCCAGTCCGCCGAGTCCTGCAGGAGAAATTCCGATTGGAAATTGGTCGGTTAAAGCGGCGATGGTCACTTTGTCCAACATGGCCTCTTCTTGTGTCTCCGAATCCATATAAAGTAGGTCGATACTTTGGCCAGCTTTTGCGTGAATTGCTTTCGTTTCAACATATTTCCCCGAGTTTGGATCCTGATATTGAATGGTTTCAATCACAATGCCGGCAAGTTTGGACGGATTAGAGAGCTCGTCATAATCGGCGCCGGCTTTTTTCGAAAAATCCTTTAAGCTGGCCTGATCCAAGGCATGCAGCTGAATAAAATAGGGAAATTTCCCGTCCTTGAAGCTTTCCTTGTAAGCCGGCTTGCGGAACTCGTCAGCAATCTCGGCTTTGTTGATCCAAGTGTTCAGGCTTAATTGTTGTACCACGCTAAACTCAGTAACATAATCAAGCGAGGAAATCCTCTGAATCAATGGCTCATCGATTTCACCGTCCCTGCCAACGATCACTTGAATATCAAAATTCGTGCCGTCCTGTGACAAATCCAACGACTTTTTCAAATTGGCAGTAAAAAACGATACGCTTAAAAACAACACAATACTGATGATAAGAGAAAACAAGGTTGCCTGATAGCGGCGCTTGCTGCGTTTCAAATTTTTTAAGCCAATTTCCGCTTCAATGCCAAACAGCCGGCGGGTGATTTTGGACGTTTTCACGGCTTTTTGGGTCAGCTTGATATCCTGTGTTTGCCGGATGGCGTCAATCGCCGAAACTCGGGAGGCTCTTCGGGCCGGGATGTAGGTCGAGATAAAAATTGTCACCAATGAAATCGCGCAGCTAGACAGAAGCGAGAGCGGCGTCACGGTCAGAGTCAATTTCTCGGTTGTTCCCAATGCCTCGTGAAGCATCGAGTTAATAAAATAAAAGGTAATCCCGATTCCGGCAAGGCCGGCGAGGATGCCGATCGGGATGCTGATGGCCCCGATGACCGCCCCTTCAAAAAACACCGAGTTGCGCTTCTGCTGCTTCGTCGCCCCGACACTGGCCAGCATCCCCAAATGGCGCGCCCGTTCCGAGACCGAAATGGCAAACGCATTGTAAATTAAGGACACAGAACCAATAATAATCACCGCCATGATAATCGCTGATAACCAGGTTAGCGTGCGCTGGAGGCTGTCGTTGTTGGTGACCCCGTAATAGCGCAACAACTCACTATTGAATTGCGGCGGCGCGATGTTATTTTTTTGCGCCAGCTCCTCCGCATGGTCGTACAGCGACTTTTCAACCTTCTTCAGGATGACCGAGGCATTCACGGGCTGAGTGTCCCCGATCGAGCTTTCATCCAGATAACTGATCACGGTGTAGCCCGGCGACCAGGTCGGCTCCCAGTTTGGCCGTTTGATAAAGCCGACAACTTTATAAGTGGCCGGTGTGAGATTTTTTAACGTTTCCGTCACTTGGTCGTCTTCTGTTTGCAGTGACTCCGTTTGAAAGAACTGCACAGCCTCATTTTTTAAAAAACGATCTCCGACTTCGAGCGCCAGCGTGTCGCCAATCTTGTATTCGACCTTTCCGTTTGTGGCGATATGCTCGGACAGGACGACTTCATTGGCAGCCTTTGGCAACCGCCCCTTCGTTAGTTCGACCGGAAAATGGTTGAAGCCTTGCGGATTATATTCCTTAATAAACAAATAGGGCTTGCTTTCATTTTTTCCGCCAGGGAGTAGGGCATAGCCACGGTCACGGGACAGCACCACCGTCTTTGTGTCGGGGTCGTGCTGGATCGTGTCCAGCTGCTCTTTATTGACATTATGGTAGAGGACATGCCACTCGCCTCTATCGGCAATCGTCTGCTGCTGCATCAGTTTCATAAAGGAAACGAAGAGGGTGGCTACTGCTGTCACCATGGCAACAGAAATAATCACGCCGATAATGGTGACCAATGTCCGCCGTTTGTTTTGCTTTAAGTGGCGCAGTGTTAATTTATGGACAATATTCACGGCCGAATCACCTCATCCTTGGCAATTCTGCCATCTTCAATGGAGATAACCCGGTCGGCCTGAAGGGCAATCCGTTCATCGTGGGTGATCACCAGCAGCGTTTGCTTAAACGTTTTATTAAACATTTTTAATAAATCGATGATTTCGCTGCTATTCTTGCTGTCGAGATTTCCCGTCGGTTCGTCGGCCAGCATGATCGCCGGATTGCTGATGAGCGCCCGGCCGATCGAAACCCGCTGCTGCTGCCCGCCAGAGAGCTGGTTCGGGAGATGGTGCAGGCGATTGTCCAGGTTGAGAATCCGGACGATGTCCTGGAATTGCTTTTTGTCGACTTTGTGTTCATCGAGCAATAGTGGCAGCGTGATATTTTCTTCCACAGTCAGGACGGGAATCAGATTGTAAAATTGGTAGATGAGGCCGATTTGACGGCGCCTGAAAATCGCGAGCTGCGTCTCGTTCAGGCTGTAAATGTCAGTTCCGTCAATCGTAACCTTGCCGCTCGTTGGTCGGTCGACACCGCCAAGCAGATGGAGCAGGGTCGACTTTCCCGAGCCGGACGGTCCGATAATCGCGACAAACTCTCCTTTTTTCACGGAAAAAGAAACATCATCCAGCGCCTTCACCGCCGTCTCGCCCTTGCCGTACATTTTAGTCAGATGTTCAACTTTTACTATATCCATTGTGGTAAAACCTCCATTGTTCCTTGATGATTCTAAGTCTATCCGACTAAAATGACTTTCCAGTGACTGTAAAATGACAATTTAGTCACTTAACGTGGGTGGCGACTATGGGTAACCGACCTTTGGACGGGTCTATACACCGGTAAGGAGTGCTATCCGCAAGTTGGGGAGCGTCATCCGCAAGTTGGGGAGAGTTATCCGCAAGTTGGGAGTGCTGTCCGCAAGTTGAGGAGTGCTGTCCGCAAGTTGGGAGTGCTGTCCGCAAGTTGGGGAGCGTCATCCGCAAGTTGGGAGTGCTATCCGCAAATTGGGGAGAGTTATCCGCAAGTTGGAACGCTATCCGCAAGTTGGGGAGAGCTATCCGCAAGTTGGGAGTGCTGTCCGCAAGTTGGGGAGCGTCATCCGCAAGTTGGAGAGCGTTATCCGCAAGTTGGGGAGCGCTATCCGCAAGTTGGAGAGCGTTATCCGCAAGTAAGCACACCCCATCCACGTGCAGTGACCTTTAGATTACTTGTTTATAAAACTTGATTAAAAATTGCGTTCCGGCTCCGGGCGTGCTTTTCACCTCAATTGTGCCGTTTTGGCTGGCGATGATGCGGTGGGCCATGGCGAGGCCGATGCCGACGCTTTCCTCGCTGGCCGTCTTCCCCTTGTAAAAACGTTTAAACAGATGGGGCAGGTCTTCTTTGGCGATGCCTTTCCCGTTATCTGCGATGGTGATTTCCGTGAACAGGGCGTTTTCGGAAAAGGAAATCGTTAGCGAACCGCCAGCAGGCGTGTGCTCGACGCAATTTTTTAAAATATTAATGATCGCCTCGGCAGTCCAATTCAAGTCACCGATAAAAGTGACGGTATCATCGCCGGTCAGGGAAACGGTTTGCTCTTTAATATCCATCGGGATGAGCACGGGCTCAAGCGCTTTTTCGACCAGCGCCTTGACGGAGAGCTTGTCCCGCTTGAACTGGATGGTTCCGGCGTCGATTTTCGACAGTTTTAATAACGAAGACACAAGCCATTCCATCCGTTCGAGCTGAACTTGGATATTGTGGGTAAACTCCGCTCGTTTTGCGGCCGGGAGCCCGTCATCCTCCAATAAATCGGCCATCATCATCATCGAGGTTAGCGGCGTCTTTAGCTGATGCGAGATGTCGGAAATGGCATTGGTCAGCTGGACTTTGTCTTCTTGTAAAAGGGACCCCTGCTCTGATAATCGCGTTGTCACCTTATAAATATTATTTTTTAAAATACTGAGCTCGCCTTCCCGGTTATCACGTACATCCAGTGTATAGTCGCCGCCGCTGATGCGTTGCAGATACTCAGACAGCTTAGCCAGTTCGCGATAGCGCCAGCCCGTGAACAGCAACATGCAGCCAATCAATAAGCCGCTGATGATGGCGAAGAGCAGCATGACCGCCAGCGAAAAAAACGCCGCTGCCAGGACGCCAATGAGGGTGATGAGGCCGAGCGCCAATAAGAGAAGCCGGATTTCACGGTGACGGAGCATGCTAATCACCGACCTTATAGCCCAACCCGCGCACGGTTTTGATGATTTGCGGCTGCCCCGGTTGGTCCTCCAATTTTTCTCGCAGTCGTTTTATGTAAACCGTCAAGGTATTATCGTTGACGAAATCACCGGCCACGTCCCAAATCCGCTCAAGCAATTGACTTCGGGTGAGAACTTGCCCAAGATGAGTGGCAAAAATGAGGAAGAGCCGGTATTCCAGTGCGGTCAGCAGGACCTCTTCGCCATTTTTATACACCTTTCCTTCAAGCGTATTGATTTGGACGTTCTGGATATCGATGATGTTCTTGGCCGGCGGCTGTTTTTGATAGCGGCGCAGCACCGTTTTGATCCTTGATATGAGCTCGCGAATCCGAAATGGCTTGGTGATATAATCATCGGCTCCCATATCAAGTCCCATGACCACATTGACCTCGTCATCGACTGCTGTTAAAAAAATCACCGGCACATCGCTCCGTTGCTTCACCAGCTTGCATAATTCGTAGCCACTTCCGTCCGGCAGGGCCAAATCAAACAAGCATAATGCGATGTTTGGCAATTGTTCGGCGATGACCTGTTTCGCAGAGGCCGCGTCATGGCACACAATCGGGGAAAATTGGTCCTGCTGCAGCGAATATTCCAGCCCGGAGGCAATCGTTTTATCATCTTCGACAAGCAAAATTTTCATCTACGTCTCCCGCCTTTCTCTTACCATTATAATACAGCACTGTCTGTGAAGATGGGAGAATAGGCCTTAAGTTTATAGCAAAAAAAAGCCAGGCGGATGCCTGGCTAGGTCATTGTTTTCTTTGAAAAAATTCGAGATTGCCGATCTAGTGCCCCGTGTTTTTACTTCTTTTGGAGTTTACTGGCCAGATTTGTGGGTTTATTGGTCGGATTTATATTTTTATTGGTCAATTTGCCAAGTTTATTGGTCACTTTCCCCGATATATTGGTCAGTTTTTAACTTTTATTGGTCAATGCACAAGATCGACCCCAAAAAGCCAGACATGTGTGCCTGGCCCCAGGTAATTTCAGACGATTTTAGATGCCCCACACCCTTATCGATTACCTCTTTTTGAGAAATGTCATCCTCGTTGAACTTTTTTTGGTCGGAATCCTAGATTTATTGGTCAGTTCGAGGATTTTATTGGTCACTTTCCCCGATATATTGGTCAGTTTTTAACTTTTATTGGTCAATGCACATGATCGACCCCAAAAAGCCAGACATGTGTGCCTGGCCCCAGGTAATTTCAGTCGATTGTAAATACCCACACCCTTATCAATTACCTCTTTTTGGGAAATGCCATCCTCGTTGAACTTTTTTTTGGGTCGGAATCCTAGATTTATTGGTCAGTTCGAGGATTTTATTGGTCACTTTCCCCGATATATTGGTCAGTTTTCCACTTTTATTAGTCAATGCACAAGATCGACCCCAAAAAGCCAGACATGTGTGCCTGGCCCCAGGTAATTTCAGTAGATTTAATTACTTTTTTTGGAAAAACATACTCCCATTGAACTTCTGGTGGGACTTGCCTATTTATTGGTCACTTTTAGTGTTTTTTAGTTAATCGTTTTTTCTTACTATTTAGAAGCCTACAGGATCGAATCCAAAAATTCCTTCGTTCGCTGCTCGGAAGGGTTGCCGAACAATTTTTCCGGAGGACCGACCTCGACGATGCGGCCATCGTGCATGTAAATGACCGAGTCGGCGACTTCGCGGGCGAAGCCCATTTCATGAGTAACCACGACCATCGTCATGCCCTCCAAGGCCAATTTTTTCATGGTGGCCAAGACTTCGCCGACGAGCTCGGGGTCGAGGGCGGAGGTTGGTTCGTCAAACAGCATGACCTCGGGCTTCATCGCGAGGGCGCGGGCGATGGCGACCCGCTGCTTTTGCCCGCCGGAAAGCTTGGCGGGGTAGACGTTTTCCTTGTCGCTCAAGCCGACCTTCGCGAGCAGCTCTTTTGCCTCACGTAAAGCTTGCTCGCGCGGAATTTTTTTCACATGAATGGGCGCTTCGATAATATTTTCCATCACGGTCATGTGCGGGAACAGGTGAAAGTGCTGGAACACCATCCCCACCCGGGTGCGGACCTGATTTAAGTCATGGGTGTCGGGCTCAATCTGCTCGCCGTCAATCGTAATCGTGCCGCTATCCTTGACCTCCAGGAAATTGAGGCAGCGAAGCAGCGTGCTTTTTCCGGAACCGCTCGCGCCAATTAGGCAAACCACTTCCCGCTCGTTCACGGTCAAATCGATGTCAAACAGTACGTGCAAATCGCCGAACGATTTATTCAATTTTTCTACCTTTATCATAGTGTCAGCCTCTCCTTTCTTAGTCGCTTATGCCCTGTGTCTTGACCGGCCTTATTCACTGACGGCCAGTCGGTTCTCGACCTTTCTTGTCAGCACCGAGAACAGGAACACGAGGATGAGGTAGTAGACCGCGACAATCAGTAGGTAGGTCATATAGTCGAAGGTGTTAGAGCCAAAGGTGGTTGCGACGTTGAACAGCTCGTACATCCCGATGAACGCGGCGAGCGACGAATCCTTCAGGGCGATAATAAATTGATTGCCGAGCGGCGGCATTGCGCGGCGCATGGCCTGCGGCAAAATGATACGCCGATAGGTGAGCTTAACGCTCATCCCGAGTGAGCGCCCGGCCTCCATTTGCCCCGGGTCAATCGACTGAATCGTCCCGCGGAAAATCTCGGCAATATAAGCGCCATTGTGGAAGGCCAATCCGAGAGACGCCGCAAGAAACGCCGACATATTTAGCGACGTCAAGCCATAGTAGAATACGAATATCTGGACGATGAGCGGCGTGCCGCGAACGAGAAAGATGTAAGCATCAGCAATCCATTCGAGCACCCTCACCTTGGAAATTTTTAAAAAGGCAAACAACAATCCGACAAAAATACCGAAGAAAATGCCCACTGCCGTCAACTCAAACGTCAGCAGCATCCCTTTTAGAAATACAGGGTAAGATTCGAAAAATTTAGTTAACCATTCCATAATGCTCTCCTTTCTAGGGTGTTATGGCGTGCTTCTTTTAGCTCTCAGGGTCAACCGTAATGTCTTCCCCGAAGTACTTCTCGCTGATTTTTTTCAAGGTACCGTTGTCGCGGAGTGTTTCGAGCGCCTTGTTAATGTCCTCAAGCAGCTTTTCGTTTTCCTTGGAGACCGCGATGGCTTGTTCACTGCGGCCGAGCAACTCTTTGCCGACAATCTTCATTCCGGCCCCGATCGCTTCCTTTCCGGTGACAAAATCGGTAATGACGGCGTCGTGTTTCCCCTTGCTGAGCGCTTCAAGCGCGACGACATCGCTGTCGAGCAGAATGATATTTTCTGTTACTTTCGCAGCAGTATCTGCATAGGTAGAACCTTTCGATACGGCAATTTCCTTGCCTTTAAGGTCATCGAGGGTTTCGATCGAACTGTCAGGTCGTACGAAAATTTGAGGTCCTGAGTAGTAGTATGGAGTGGAAAAATTGACAGCCTGCAAGCGTTCCTCTGTGATGGTGTGGCTGGCAACGGCTGCATCAAAGCGCCCCGACTTTACACCTTCAACAATCCCGCCAAATTTAAACTTCTTCTGCACCGGATCTAGCCCCAGCTCTTTGGCAACAGCTTCGCCTACCTCAATATCAAATCCGATCATGGTGCCATCTTTGTTCACGTAACTAAATGGTTTAAATTCACCTGAAGCAGCAAAGGTAAACTTTCCTTCGTCGACCAACTTCATTCCGTCAGTTGATGCATCTTTACTCCCACACGCGGCCAAGGCCAGCAACAAGGTAAATACCAACAATCCCTTCACGAAATATTTCACAAGCATAATCCCCCTATTTTCTCAATTTTTTGGACACACCTAAGTATAGTTTTTTCACAGAATTTTCTCAAAATGGTGTACAAGGGATAATCTGGGCTCTCGCGGTCTGAGTGCGATTCTAGAAAACTGTCCTCTCGGAGCCTCAAAAATCCAGCCATATCCTTCCAGATGCTCCGGTTTCCTTATCGTTCGACAGGAATCTACTATCTTTTTTTAAACAAGAAACAGGCCTGCCGCGTGCGGAGAGGCATCCCTAGGACGGTACACAATGTGATCGTCTTTTCTTATTCACCTTAATAATGTTGCAATTGTTCTGAGTTTTGGGTTTCAACATGCTTCATTTGAAAAATTCCCCCTCTAAAATTTGGACATCCTTCTTTGTATTCCTATGTCAGCCAGTAGTGAAAAATACCCAAAAAATCTCCCCGGATTACGCGAAACGGGGAGTAGGGATGGACCAGCGAAAAAAAGCCTCGACCGATTTTTTTAATTTAATATGGATTTTATTTTAAAAACTGTCCGAGTGAAAAGACACGAAAACGTCATTTTTATAGGAAAGGAGATTGGAGAATTTAGTCGAATAATTAGGAGAAATGTATCTATATGTCATAATTTGGAGGTGTTGAATGGATGATGTTTTCCTGGTGTTTATTGGAGACGTAACAAGCAGCAAAGAATGGACGGTTAGTAGGAAACCCAATTTTTCAGATGCTATCAAACTATCACATCAGTCAGCCTCGTTAACAAATTCTTCTTATCAATATATCCCCCTCAGGGACATTGAAAAAGAACCGATTTATTTTTGTAATAGGAATTTCCACATTACCTTTAACCAGTATTCATTAAAAGTTGAATCCGAATGTGAAGTACCCGAAGCGGAAATTTATGATGCCCTGGGCCACTTTGTTGTACAGGAGGGACCATGGGTTTCATTCCTGTTGGGATATCCCTTGCACCAAACCTGCCTTCCAAAAAGAATCAAAGTGCGCACCCTGTCAGCGGCAAAACAACTTAGGGAAAGCGATGAACGGAAGATTTATGGTAAAATTAGAGTTAAGCTATAAAGCTATAAAGCTATAAAGCGGTTCACAACCAATTACAAAATTCCATCTTAACTTACCCTGCAACAAGCCGAAAGGTTCCGGTTGAAAACCGGAACCTTTCGGCTTGTTGTTTTATTACAACCTTGTTATATAACTGCAAAAGGATTTGTCCACTCCACACGGACAAATGTCCACCGGTGGTGCCTGACACCATTAGTGACGTTTACACTGTACCAATGCGACTATCCCTATTAACCTCCTATATATTACCAAATTAAACCCTAAAATGCCACATTTTAGCCATTTTCTGGCTGTTTTTTGCAGTTTTCGGTCTATTTGTGATGTTATTTTAATCTTTTTGTAACATAACAGGCACGTTTTTCTGTTATAACTGACATATAAGGAGGGAGAAGTGTATGCAGCATACGTTTAAGCGCATAGTTCTCGTGGTACTTACAATTGTGTTATGTGGAACCGGCACAGCCGTTACATATGCACAAACCAATAATGAAGCCCTACATAATGCAAATAGGCAGCTTCAAGAGAAACAGAGATTGCTAGAAGAGCAACGGGACCAACAGCAAGCTGTCAATCAAGAAATAAAGAAAATCCAGGCAGAACTCGATTCATTATATAATTCCATTTCAAAAAACAAAGAGGAAATGGCCAAAACGCAAGCAGAAATTGATGAGGTCAACAAGCTCATCCAACAAAAAAGAGAAGAAATTGTCGTCCTGGAGGATAAAATCCTCGGCCGTAATGACATCATGAAAAAGCGGGCCGTGGCACTCCAGCAAAATGACAATGTCAACTTAATGATCAGCATTTTCTTTGAATCCGACAGCATTGCCGAATTCCTGAAGCGTGCCACTGCGGCATCAGCGCTGATGGATGCGGATAAAGATATTTTAACAGCACAAAAGACAGACCTGCAGCAGATTGAAAAGGACAAGCAAGTGATTGATCGGCAGGAGCAGGTGTTAGAAGAACATCAACAAACCTTAGCCAGCCAGCAGGCCGAGCTTGACAACAACATGCAGCAACAGCAGCAGACACTAGCTGCAGCACAGGAAAAATATAATCAAATTTCACAACAGGTCGCACTTGCCGAAAAGGAAAAGTCGGCTGTAGCTTCTCAAATCGCCAATATCCAGGCAGCGATGGCAGCACAGGCAAGGCCACAGGTTGCATCAACAGCGAATGATGGGGGAGGAGCGGCCATTTCTGGACAAGAACTGTACGTTTCCGCAACCGCTTACAGTCCGGAAGAGTCCGGCTCCATCACAAAGTTGGGCTACAATATCGCGGCCAATCCGAACATGAAGCTAATCGCGGTCGACCCAAGAGTCATCCCGCTTGGTAAAAAAGTCTGGGTGGAAGGCTACGGCGTGGCCATCGCCGGTGACACAGGCGGCGCCATCAAAGGCCACAAAATCGACGTGCTCATGCCAACTTACGCCCAAGCGATTCAATGGGGCAGAAAAACAGTTAAAATTGTAGTCTTAGACTAATATCGATAGAAAAATTTAAAGGACCCGGCGCAGGCTGGGTCCTTTTATAATGATAAAAACATTTCAAAAGGTTGTTTTCGTAACCATTGTTGTTTTTAGCAAGAGTAATAATTTAAGGGTTTGAAATAGCGCCAGTACCGAGAAAATCGTGGTAAACCTGTCATAATGAAAGGCCTTTAGTGCCCGGGCCAAGGAGGAAATCCGCGTGCCGGTGATTATGAAAGGCTCATAGTGCCCGATCCCAAGAAAAAACTCGCATGCCGGTAACTAGGGGAAGGCTCATAGTGACGGAGCCTATATAAATTAAAAATCAAAAATAAAGACAGTAGCCTCTTAAAAAGCCACTGTCCAAATCCCTTACCCCAAATACACTAAATCCTTTAATTCATCGTCCGAAAGCTCGGTGATCCAGTTTTCGCTCTGGATGATCTGGTCGTTGAGGAATTGTTTTTTCTCGAGCATCGCGTCGATTTTTTCCTCAAGCGTGCCGGTACAGATGAGCTTGTGAACATGCACGAAACGTGACTGCCCAATCCGGTAGGCCCGGTCCGTCGCTTGGTTCTCGACAGCCGGATTCCACCAACGGTCGTAGTGGATGACATGATTGGCCGCGGTCAGGTTCAACCCGGTTCCACCCGCCTTCAGCGACAGTAAAAATACCGGAAACTCCCCATTTTGGAACCGCTCAATCATCGCGTCACGCTGCGTCTTCGAAACACTCCCGTTCAAAAACGGCACATCCACGCCAAACTTCTTCTTCACCGTACTCCGAATCATCTCGCCCATTTCAATATATTGCGTAAAAATCAGGCAGCTTTCACCCTGGTCCAAAACCGCATCAACCAGCTCAATAAGCTTCTCCAATTTATTTGACCGGTCCAACAGCTGCCGTCCCGCTGATTTTTCCTTCAAATACAAAGCAGGGTGGTTGCACAGCTGCTTCAAACGGCTAAGCATTTGCAGCACTAATCCCTTGCGCTCAAAGCCAGTCAGTTTTTCAATTTGCTCAAACGTATCATGAATCAGCTGCTCATACAGTGATGCCTGCTCAGCTGTCAACGGGCAATACTCTTTCTGTTCGAGTTTATCAGGCAAATTAAGCGCAACTTCTTCATCTTTTTTCGTCCGCCGCAGAAGGAAGGGGCGAATCAACGATTGAAGCTGCTGAATCTTATCCTTCTTATCATCCTTTTCAATCGGGATGATGAACCGCTTCTGGAACTGCCCCAAGCTGCCGAGATAGCCGTGATTGGTAAAATCAAAAATCGACCACAACTCGGATAGCCGATTTTCCATCGGGGTCCCTGTCAACGCGATATGATGGCGGCCACGGAGCCTGCGCACTGCCTTCGATTGCTTCGTTTGGGCATTCTTGATGTTCTGCGCCTCATCAATCGCAATCGTGCTCCACAGCAGCGACTCCAATTCCTCAGAGTCCTGATGGCTTAACCCATAGGAGGTCAGCACCACATCCGCGTCTTGCACCTTCTCGGAAAAAGCATCCTCCTTCAGGCGGTTCGACCCGTAATGAAGATACACCTTCATCTCCGGCGCAAACCTCTCCAACTCCTTCTGCCAGTTGCCCAGAACAGAAGTAGGGCATATAATCAACGCCGCTTTTGTTGGTACCTTCGATGGGCCGGTTGGAGGTGCGCCCTTCTTACGAGGAGTGATGGCCTGAGTCGTGGTGCCCGTTGTCTCGGTGTCAGGCGCCAATTCGCCGCTTTCCACCTTGGAAACAGTGCTGTCGGTGTCAGGCACCAATTCGCCGCTTTCCATGTTGGAAACAGTGCTGTCGGTGTCAGGCACGATTTGCTGACTTTCCACAATGTCAACAGTCTCAACTTCAGCCACACTTCTGCTACTTCCACCGCCACCAACATCGCCGCCAGGCACAACCGCCAGTTGATCCCCAACTTCATCTTTCACCTTTAACAGATACGAAATAAGCTGCACGGTTTTCCCCAAGCCCATATCATCGGCCAACACAGCGCCAAATCCATACTGTCTTAGGAACCAAAGCCAGCTCATCCCAAGCTGCTGGTAAGGCCGCAATTCGCCGTTCAGCCCCTCCGGCACCTCGACAATCGGCACCTCGTTCGTCTCCGACAACTGCTTCATCATCTGCTTCCACTGCCGGTTCAGCTCAATCTGAATCTTCGCGAACGCCTTCGGATTCTCCGCATCCTCTTCACCCTCGCCGGCCGCCACCAGCTCCTGCTCAAGCAAATCACGGACGTGCAAGCCTTCCTTTTCGGCCCGTTTCATCAAATCCTGAATTTGTCGAATAAACTGCGGATCGAGCTTCACCCAGCGCCCGCGAATATAGACAAGCCGCCGCTTTTCCTCGACAAGCCGGTTGAACTCATCCTCGTCCAAATCGACGCCATTCATTGAAAAACGCCAGTTAAAATCCAACATCTGCTGCAAGCCGACAAACGACGGCCGGTGGCTTCCGGTCCCCTTGACCGCCGCCTTTACCTTCAAGTTGGCATTTTTCATCGCCTGCCACCATGAAGGGAGGAGGATTTCAACATCAAGCGCCAGCAGCGTCTCGCTTGCCTCGGTCAAAAACATCCACGCTTCTTCCTCAGTCAGCTCGGTTTTCAACGGGGCAATGCCCTCAGCATCCACATCGCCTGCGTCGTCGCCAAGCCACGGAATCAGCCGCACCCAGCGGGCCTGCTCCCGGTCCACTTTATCCAAAAACGGCCGCCACTTCGCAGGGATCCGCTTCACATCCTCGACATCCATCACTTGGTCGGTATCTTTCTTTCCGCGCAAAAACACATCCAGACTCCAGTCGCCCTCGCCGTCCTCTGGCTCATCCAGCCGCAGTCCAATCGTAAATGGCGCATCGCTCTCCTTGATTCCGACCCACTCAAGCCAGCTTTCCTCATCAAAATACCGCGCCAGTTCAACTCCCGAAATGTTTTGCTTTTTCAACAGGTCAAGCTTCGGCCCGAACAGCTCCTTCATCGCCGAATTTCTTGTTAAAAAAGAATCCATTGCCTCGTTGAACAAATCGGAAATGTACTCGCGGGCAGTTGGGGCGGGGGATTCATGTTCAACCCCTGCATCCTCGACATCCTGTTCCCAAAACTCGGGGCCAAACTCATCCTTGACCCGCTCGGGCAGCTTCCAGCGGAACTCGCCTTCTGGTCCCCAAACCGAAAAGTCCGGATGCCAATCTTTTTCGACAATTCCCTCATAAAGCGAGTTGCCGGCAGCAAGGCAAATCTCAGACTCCTCATTCCAGTCCCATTCAAGGAAGCGGTTGAACGACTCCTTGGCAAAAAGCGACACGAGCTGCCAGCCATTCACGACCACACCCTCGACATCGTCCACCGCGGCCTCGTCCAGCACCGTCCCGAAGAAGCTCTCCTCATGGCTGCTGAACACAAGGTTCTTCCACCGAAACGGAGCCATCGTCCGCCCATGCTCATCCTCAGCAGAAAGAAGAAAGCGGCCATCCGCTAATTTAGTTGTATTTAATTTCAAAAACTTGGTTCTAAGCATCGAACGTGCTCCTTTTTTCTTCAATCCCTCGAAAAATAAACGCGAGGAATCACTATGTACCTCTAAAGATGGTATCTTTAAAGAATTTATCCGTAAGGATGTGCCAGAATGATTTAAGGTCGCCAATAACAATGGTCCTTTATTGGCGACCGAAGCCTCAAATCCAAAGCCTTTTCGGTAGCCAATGGCCTTTTTATAAAAGACCAATACCTGATCCACTTCACTTTTTTTGCACATATTCCGGTTTAATATACAGAAAAACAAACTATTATTACTCTTTACATCAGTTTATTTGCGCACCACCTCAGGCACCGCCCGCACCAAACCCAACCGCAGCCCACAAACCCCAACTGTCCGCCCCACGTGGACAAAATCGCCAAACTGTCCACGGGCGGTGCCTGACACCAATACCACCATCTACACCATTAACACCATCTCTATATCAACTTACTCCTCTGACACTCCTCATGAAATGCCCTAAGCCTTTTAGTCCGCTCCATCAGCCCATCCAAAAAATACTCCCAATCGTCGACCCGCTTCAGCTTCTTGTACAACGTCCGCAGCTTCTTCAAGTGTCGGACGGCCAACCGGTAGCTACCCCGATTCTTCGCATCGATTTCCTTCTGCGCGACCTGGTGCAGCATCCCCAGCAGCAAATCGGGCCGTTCCTTCTCGACCAACTTCACCCGTTCCTTTGGCAAGTCGGCATACTCCATCCCGACAAACGCCTGCAGCTCAGCCCACCGCGCATAATCGCCGCGCTCAAACAACAAATACTCATAATCAGCATAACTATAGGGCAAACCACTCAACAGCGCCCGCTCAAACACATCGGACCGCCCGTTCTCCGTGCAATACCCAGAAATCGCCCGCAGCGCCGTCCTCACAAACGCCGAACGGCTATGATACGACGTGAGCCGTTCCAAATATCCCTTCAACTTGCCCAAGAACATGTCAATCACCGGCCCGACACGACGCCATGCCTTCGCCACTGTGAAAAAATCAATCCAGTACACCATAAACGGCACCAAAGCCGAATCATCCATCCGCCCGGCCAGCTTTAGCGCCAGCTCATCATTGTCGAGCAGGAAGTACAAATGAATCATCGTCACCTCAAGCGCCAGCGGATTCTCCTCGTCGTCCAAATCCTTCAACCGCGCTCCAATCCGCAAAGCTTCCTCCTGCCGCCACTCTTTCTTCCGAAAAACCTCCGTCCACATCACCCGGTGCAAATACACCCGCTCCTGCACAAACCCGCCACTGCACGTCAGCGCCGCAAACACCTCATCCTTCAACCGCTCAATAAACGCATCAAACGCAAACGGAAGCGCCTGGGCACTCATTTTTCCAGCCAAATCGTCGGCATCATCCAACAAATTATGAAAACAATGCCCATACGCCCGGCGCACGGCCTCCTCGGCAAACCCGAGCTCATCCGTCAGCACCGCGAGCTTCCGAAACGACACAACCGCCGCCACAAGCCCATACAGCTGGCGCCACTCCTGCTCCATCGGGGCACTCGCCATCACCCGCCGCTGGTAAATCCCAAACAGCTCCGAAATCACATACGGGTTTGTATACTTCTTGCCGCCTATCAGCGTATCAAAACTTGACTCGAACAACCCAAGCCACTTATCATAATCCGGTTTCGGCAGCCGCCCGGCCTTCATCAGGTCCTTCGCCACCTGCAGCCCCATCACCGCCGCCGAACGCGTCTCCCGCGCCGGCTCACGCCACTCCGCCAGCCAATCGCTCACACTGCCGACCTTCGAATACACGGCAAAAAACACCGCCAACTGATGCCGGCACAGCCCCTCGCCCGGGCACGAACACTCGCTCAAACCGAGAAACTCCGGATCGAGCCGCACCTTCGCCGGCGTCACATCCTGCACCGTCGCGCAAAACTCGCCGCCCTCATAGCGCAGCTGCGTCACCAGCCCCTGCCGAAACAACATCATCCCGCTCTGGACCATCCGCGCATCCTCCGACGAATGCGCAATCAACAAATCCTGCAGCTCATCCGCCAGCTCCTGAACCTTCTCACTCCCAGGAAACGACTCCATCGTCCGCGCCTCCTCTACTCAAAAATAATCCTGCGTATCAGCACCCTATATATTAAAAAAAATCATACAAACAATCAGACCTTGCCAATAAAGGCGGTGTGAGCAGAGCTAAGCAAGCCTAATTCAAGCCATAAAAAAGTATACCTGCCCCATAACTAGCCGCTCCGCCCCTTGCCTCCCAAAATCCATATTCCTTTATTATACCCAAAAATCGGCCTTTAGAGGAGTGACAAACCCAAGAGCTTTTTGAAAAATGAACGCAGCCTTAGGCTCCGACACCTGATCTTCGTAGTTGAACCCCGTCAGGCGCACAGACCAGCCCCCGGGGTTCCCCGAACCCAATCACTGCCACGAACCCCATCCTCCGACGCAAAACCAAAAAATCAACCCGCTAAAATTTCCCACTCGCCAAATCCCTCATAATACTGATAACCTTATCAAAATTTAGTAGAATAAATAATAATTCACCATGAGGGGATTCGGTATGATGAACTCGAACTCGATTATTGGCCCAAAATCGGATATCTATCAATCACTGTTCGATTACAACCATGACGCCTGCTACGCGCTGGACCTGAACGGAAAATTTATCCTCGTCAACGATGCAGCCGCCGAACTAGTCGGATACGACAAACAAGAACTCCTGCAGATGTCCTTTTACGAGCTAATGAACCTGAACGAAGCGGAAGCGGCCACGCAATACTTCAAGCGCGTTCTGGAAGGCGACAGCGAGCGGTTTAACATCAGCATTCATAAAAAAGATGGAAAAGCATTGGATTTATTTATCACTGCCGTGCCAATCTGGGTCGAGGGCAAAATCGAAGGCGTCGTCGGCATGGTCCGTGACGTCACCGAGAGGAACACCCTTGAAACAATGCTAAACGGACAAAACCACGTCCTTGAAATGATCGCCAAAGGGGCCGCGCTCCCCGATGTGCTCGCCGAAATCATCCGTCTGGTTGAATTCGTTTCCGATGATGGCATATGCTCGATCTACCTAACAGAACAAGACGGCACAAGCCTCGTCCATGCGTCTTCACCGTCGATTCCGGCCGCCTATACCAAGCAAATCAACCACTTGCCCATCGGTCCGGAATCGGGAGCGGCCGCCGCCGCCGCGTATCATAAACGGCCAATCATCGTCAGCGACATCGCCAATGACCCCTTATGGAAAAAGCACCGGGACATCGCGGTCAAATGCGGGCTCCGAGCCAGCTGGTCGACACCTGTATTCAACAGCCAGGAGGAGCCGATTGCTGTTTTTTCAATCTATTACAACCAGCCGTGCGAACCGACCGAGGCCGATATCCAGCTCATCGAAAAAGCGGTCCACCTGACAAGCCTGGCCGTTCACCATTACCAAGCAGAAGAAACGATCAACTTTATGGCGTTTTATGACGAACTGACCGGCCTGCCGAAACGGCGACTTTTTGACGAAAAAGCCACGGAGGCAATCAAACAGCATACAGACAAGCCGCAGCAAGCCATTGCCTTCATGTACCTTGACCTCGACCGGTTTAAAATCATTAACGACACGCTCGGCCACAACATGGGCGACCTGGTGCTGGAACATGTCGCTAGAAGGCTTCTGTCCGCCATCCGCGAGGAGGACACGGCTTCAAGGCAAGGAGGCGACGAGTTTGCCCTGCTGCTGATAGATGTCAGCAAACAGGAGGCCGCAAGCATCGCCCAGCGGATCATCAATGTGCTGGAGGAACCGTTAATCGTCGACGGGAATGAGGTGTTTGTCACCACGAGCCTCGGCATCAGCCTGTATCCAATGGACGGCGAAACCATGGTTGACCTGCTTAGGAAGGCTGACGTCGCCATGTACAAGGCGAAGCACAAAGGGCGCAACAACTATCAGTTTTATGACGCCGTCCTGGACAAAGAGCTATACGACCGTCACGAAATCGAAATGGAGCTGCGAAAAGCGCTGGAGAAGGGAGAATTTGAGCTCCATTACCAGCCGATCATCAACCTTTCCACCAATACCATCGTCGGCGCCGAGTCGCTGCTGCGCTGGAAAAATTCGACGCTCGGCCATGTCGGACCTGACCGCTTCATCCCCATCGCCGAAGAAACGGGGATGATTGTGCCGATTGGCGAGTGGATCCTGAACACCGCCTGCAGGCAACTGAAGGCATGGGAGCAGGAGGGTCTCAACTTGTCGGTGGCTGTCAACATCTCGATTCGCCAATTTTACAAGAAGAACTTGGCCTTCGTGATTGCTGATGCCCTAAACGAGACGGGGATTAACCCCGCACACCTGACGATTGAGATCACCGAAAGCATGACAATGGATGTCGAAACTGCATCAAAAATTCTGCGGGAACTAAAGGACCTCGGCGTCAATATTTCAATTGACGATTTCGGCACCGGTTACAGCTCGCTCAGCTATTTGAAGACCTTCCCGATCGACAGCCTGAAAATCGACCAATCCTTTGTCCGAGATATCGCCAACAGCAATTGCGATCAAAACATCGCCACCGCGATTCTGCTCATGGCCCACAACCTCGGTCTGAACGTCATCGCCGAAGGGGTCGAAACCACCGACCAGCTCGACATCCTGCGCAAATACCAATGCAACTGCGCCCAAGGCTACCTGTTCAGCAAGCCGCTGCCGGCGGAGGAATTTATAAAACTACTGGAGAACTCTTACTGAGATGTTCTTAAAAAGGGGTAACTTTTCTCTACAAATCTAGAGGAAAATTACCCCTTGCTTAGGATCGCACCCAACTTTAATTGCGGCATTTTACGTTTTATTTGCACAAATCGAGAGTTTATTTGCGAATTTCCCGTTTTTATTTGCGCCTCCCAACGATAGCTGAGCGACACCCGATTTTATTTGCGGTTTTGACCGTTTTATTTGCGCAAATCAGCACGTTATTTGCGATATCGGCTATTTTATTTGCGTACCAGCACTAGCCCCAGTTCCACATCTCGAGCTACCGCCTTCGCTCATTCTCCGACTTAGAAGCCGTCAGCACGACGCTCCGTTTCATCCCCGTCTTCTTCCGCACAACCGGATTCCATGGAAACTGGTCCGGTGCATACACCCGCATCCGCCGCGAGCCGCTGCACACCAAATTCAGCGAGCGCAGCATCCGACCCGCCACGTCAACCGAATCGCCCAAATGCAGAAACGCCCGCAGCTCACGGTTGGTAATCGTCGGCCCGAATAAAAGGAAATGATCATCAATCGCCTGAATATGTGCATCCTTTGAAACAGTCCCGCAACGAATACAAACCCATGGCCCGGCCCCGTTCCGCACCATCGGCAATTGCCCACACTCCGGCACCGGGCACTGGACGCCGCTCCGTAAATCACCCCGCACGACACCATACTTCTCGAGCACGAATGTAACGGGAGGCCTATTCATTTTAATCAGCAGTCGGGATAGTTTGCGCATGTCCTTTTGTGTGAGGCAGAGAGTCTGATCGTTCTGTTCAAACTGTTGGAATCGTTTGAGGAAAATATCCGATTTGCGACGTGGGGCCGGACCTTGTGGGCGTTTTGGCCGGTGACCTTAAAGGTGCAGTAAGGATTCGTGAGTGTAATGAGAAAATCAATCGGGACGTTAGGGAAATGGTTGGCCGCAAGCAGCTCCTGCACATACGCCTTATGCCGCTGTTCCTGGGCGACGGGGCAGCGGTAGCCCTTTGTTTGCCCATCCTTCGTTTGCAAGAACTGCTCAAGCGTCGTGTCGAATTCCAGCTCGCCAGCCATGTGCTTCACGCCGATTAAATAGATACAACCGGGAGTGATAATCATTGTATCAATTTGGCAGATAAACTCGCCGTCCGGGAGGTTGAGGTCGTGGAGTATGAAATAGTTCTGGTGGGGGAGCGAGCGCAAATAGTAATCGAGTGACTCCTCGCCGTGATGGCCGGCAATCCTGCGGCAGTGTTCCTCCTCAATCAGCGAGTAGCGCGGGTGACTTTTCGGAAGCCGCCGCAGCAGCGCCGCCAGAATCAGGATGATGAGCGGTAAGGCCCTTGCTTTCATTAACAAACAAATTCCTCCTTTCGTTTTCAAAAAATAAATTCGCAGCCGCCGGCGAAAACCCTGTTGAAGCTTGCCGGAATTTGTTAATGTTTTGTGTCTAAAACGTAAAAGGATCCTTAAAAGGGAGTAACGTAACAGAACCAGAGGCAATTCACTGCAAAAAGTAGAGAGATCATTCCCCTTTTTAGAATGGCCCTGAATCTCATTTGCCGCAGTTCACGTTCTATTTGCGTATACCGAAAGATTATTTGCGATTTACAGTCTTCTATTTGCGGAAAAGCCCCTTTAATTTGTGATTGGTAACATAAATTCGTAACGAAGAATAATGATTGAAAAATGAACCTTGGCCAGTGTACTTGACCTTGAGCATTTGTTATATACCATTCCCGGCATAGAGCAGGGTTGTGAACGGACGAACCAGCCTCGTCTTTGAAACAAAGACAACGCAACGAAAAAATAGAAATAAGGAAATCTTGCGATTTCCAGGTAAGCCACATAGAGTGGGAACTCCGCTGCAAACTTTTATTTGCGGCAGTTCACGTTTTATTTGCGCAAAACGGAAGATTATTTGCGATTTACAAACTTTTATTTGCGGAAATGGCAGTTTTATTTGCACCTTAAGAGATTCTACAATTACCCCTTAGGTACTACTACCTAAGTTTTAGACCACCCTCTACGTAAAAATTACCAAAATTTGTGAATAAAAAAGGATTTTTCCTGACAGGGGTTGAAATAATTATAGAGATATACCGTGTGTGAGGGAGAGGACCCAATGAGGCAGAGTCGCAAATATCGATCCCCTTGTGCCGCCATGCTGTGGTCGCTTATGCTGCCGGGCTTCGGGCAGCTGTACAACCGGGATTTTGTCACAGGATTTGCATTAATCGTATTAGAAATAGTAATCAACGTGAAGTCGGAGTTGAATCAGGTCCTATTATACTCCTTTAGAGGCAAATTGGCTGAAGCCCATGAGATAGGCGATCTTGGCTGGGGATTGTTCTACCCATCCTTTTATGCCTTTGCCATGTGGCAGGCGTTAAACTTCGCGATCGACTTCAACAAGAAGCAGCAGGGAAATGAGGGCGCGACCAGAACCTATCTGTCCGGGTTCTTTCTTGGGCTCGTCATCGGAATGGATTTCGGCCTCTTCTGGCATGACAGCTGGATTGCCGACACCGTCCCGCTCATGGATTATCCGGTCTTCAACGGTCTCTTGTTCGGCCTGGTGTTCGCGGCCATCGGGCATTGGCTTGAAAAAAACCTATATCGAAAAAATAAACGACCAAAATCGATTCAAGAATGAAGGCGCTTTTAAAAAAATGAACCTTGGCTGGTGCACTTGACCCCGCCGCGTTGTTGAACCCCAACCGCCTTAACGAAAAAATAGAAACAAGGAAATAAAAGACCAGCCCTCATTACAGGCTGGTCTTCATTATGCAATAAAGCGTCTTTGTGTAACTAGAGATCGATTCCCGTCGTCCTATTAATATAACCGCTTGAACGCTTCAAAGTGCTGTTTGTAGTAGGTGCTCGACAGGCTTGAGATCATTACGCCATTCGTTGAGTTGGCGTGGATGAATTGGTTGTTGCCGATGTAGAATCCCACGTGCGAGATGCCTTTTTGATAGGTGTTGGCAAAGAACACGAGGTCGCCGATTTGCGGCTGGTCGACATAATAGCTGCGGTCGTAGTAGCCGGCAGCGGAATAGCGGCCGATTTTCTTGCCGGACTGGTTGGCGACATAGTAGATGAAGCCACTGCAGTCAAAGCCGGACAGGGTGCTGCCGCCCCAGACGTATGGGATGCCCATTAAGCTTTTCGCCACTTCAATGGTTTTGCTACCAAAGTCGGTTGCTGGTGCCGGTGCAACACCAGGAGCCGGGGCAGGAGCGGCGGACCCGGATGGACCAGGTACCAACAGCTTGCGTCCTGCATAAATTAGGTCTGATGATAAGTTATTAAGCGTCCTTAATTCCCCGACGGTCGTGCCGAATTTAGAGGCAATTTTGCTCAAGCTGTCGCCGCTTACGATTGTGTACTCAATACTCGACTGCCAGCTTGGCGGCGCCGTTGATGGATTCGGAGCTGGTGCCGGTGTGGGAGCCGGCGCTGGAGCAGGTGTAGGCGCTGGTGCCGGGCTTGGTGCCGGAGCAGGCGCTGCTTGTCCAGGTGCAGAAACCTTCAACGTTTGGCCGATGTAAATGATCGTGCCAGAAATATTGTTCCACTGTTTTAATTCGGCGACCGTGACGCCATAGCGGTTGGCGATTTTAATCAGGGCATCGCCTTTAACAACGGTGTAGGCGGCTGCAGGCTGTGGCGTTTGGGCAGCTGGCTGCTGCGGCTTTGGTGCTGCAGCCGGTTCGGCGGAAACTTTAAGGGTCTGATTAGGATAGATTAAGTCAGAAGTTAGGCCGTTCAAGCTTTTTAATTGGCTGACGGTCGTCTTGTGAGTCAGGGCGATTTTTGACAAAGTATCGCCTTTTTGGACCGTATATGTACTGGCGTGCGCAGCGCCTGCATAGGCAAGCGATAGGAATGCGGTGGTCGATAACACGCGCACTATGGTTTTATTATCCAAGATTGTTCCCCCCTATTTAGCTATTTTTCTATTCATTTTACCATAGATTGCTAATATAAAGGGGTACGAATTGGTAAATTTTGAAGGAAAAATAAAAATATAGGCTAAAGGGCAAAGAATTTGTCAGTGACCATAGTCCTAAGTAGTCAGATTCTACAAATTTCACATAATTGTGCCAAAATTCGACTGGAAATCTATTTACATTTCACTGGTTTTCTATTACTATTGTTAAAAATATGTATGGGAGGTTGTTAGTGGGAAGTGGAGTCGAAGGGAAATAACATAACCAGAACAAGTGTGGAATTTAGCGAGATTGTAAAAAAGGCTTATGAAAAAGGATTGACCGAAGACAAACTGACCATTGATCAACTGATGGCCGATTTAAAAGCAGAACTGAAACATTTAGTAGCGGGCTGTTAATATAGATAGGAAGAAGATAAGCTGCAGGAGTGGATTCCGGCAGCTTTTTATAGTTGCCGCATAAATTCAACTACGTCTGTGGTCCCAACGAACTCACCAATAGGCGAGACTTCCCTTGCACAAAAAAACGAATCCATCACTAGGATTCGCCTTTGTGAACAAAATATTCAATAAGGAATCGACTCCACACCCCGGCGCCTTTTTCGGTTACCGCTTTATGGTCGGGTGTTATGTATTCTTTAATAGCTTCAGTATTTGCATTAGGCCAGGCAGTCCAGTGATCCAGATAGGGTAACTGATTCTCCTCAGCAAAGGCCTTCAGCTGGGCGGTCTGCTGTGGATAGATGTTCGCCTTGAATATAGGATAAGACGGCTGAATGATAAACACCGTTTCAGACTTCGCAGCACGCACGTCCTCGATGATCTTGGTTAAATCGTTAAAGGTATTCGCAGGCGAAACCAAGCCATTATTCTTCAACATAAACGGCTCGATGACAACAAGATCAGCCTGTTCCGCAGCAATTTCTGCCGCTTTATTTTCCTTAATCAGATAATTGGAAGTGGCATTATACGTCTTCAGCCCCACTTCGAGATGGTCCGCGCCATAGGCATTAAGCAGACCCTGTTTGACAAGTGGGAACACGCCTTCCGTTTCGGTACCGATAGCTGGCGAGCCGACAAACAGGATTTTAAAGCTGTCCCCAGCGGCTAACTTCTTCTTAAAGTTCTTAGCGGCTTCGGCGGGCCAGTTCTTCGTTAACGACAGGAGCTGTTCATCCATCAGGGCCTGCTCTTCTTTAGCAGATTCCCCCTGCTTTAAGGTGCCGGTCTGTTTATTTTGGGCAGATGTGCCCGTTATTTTGTCATTCCAATGGGATTGGCCTACATAGAGTACGGCAATAAATGCGATACATAATAAAAAGGTCAGGACTTTTTGCATGTGTGATCCCCCCAAATCTAGTGCAATCCTATTATAGCAGAAATATCTTCCAAATCGCCCTTGATTCTACAAAAAATTACAAAGTTATGACTAAGACTGTCAAAAATTAAAAAAGAAATTCCTACCAAAATTACAAATACCCTTCAAAAATCTTACAAAAAGTAGTTTAATTAGAAGAGTGATGTTTCGACAAAAGACTCAATTAATACGACAAGATATGTTATAATATTCAATTGTATCTATATATCTCCAGGAGGACAAAATGGAAGAGACTATTAGTTTGAAAGAGTTGTTTGAGACGCTGAAAAAGCGATTGTTATTAATCATTTCCATTACTGCCATTGCCGGCCTTGTCAGTGGCGTTGTCAGTTACTTTTTCTTAACCCCTATTTATCAGGCTTCAACTCAGATACTTGTCAACCAAGCAAAGAATGACCAGGCATTTTACAGCCCGAGTGAAGTACAGACCAACCTTCAATTGATTAATACCTACAATGTCATTATTAAAAGTCCGGCCATTTTGGATAAGGTTGCAGATGACCTTGATTTAGGCGTGAATGCTAGGCAATTAAATGAAAAAATTAATGTCGGCAGCGAAAAGGATTCCCAGGTGGTAAACATCTCTGTACAGGACCCGAGCCCTGATACTGCCGCGTTGATTGCGAACAAGACGGCTGAAGTGTTTCAAAAAGAAATCACCAATATCATGAATGTCGATAACGTCAGCATCCTGGCGAAGGCAGAAGTAGCCGAGAACCCTTCGCCAATCAAACCAAGACCGTTAATGAACGTGGCAATTGCGATTGTGGTCGGTTTAATGGCTGGTGTCGGGATCGCATTCTTACTTGAATACTTTGATAATACGATTAAGAACGAACAAGATGTTGAGAAGGAATTAGAGTTACCAATTCTGGGAATTATTGCCCAGATTGATGACCAGAAGCTCGAGGAACTGAAGGCAAGACGAGCAGCAAGAAACTCAAGAGTAAGAGGTGAGACCATTGGCTCTTAGAAAAAAGAAAAAGCAAATCAGTAGAGACCCGGGCCGCAAACTGATTACGGCGATTGCACCGAAATCGCCGATTGCCGAGCAGTACAGGACGATTCGGACCAATATCCAGTACTCTTCTATAGATGAAGAAATTAAAGCGATTATGATTACCTCTTCCGGCCCTGGAGAAGGTAAGTCAACAACCGCCTCGAACCTTGCCGTGACATTTGCCCAGCTAGGCAAAAAGGTTTTATTGGTCGATGCCGACCTTCGTAAGCCGACGGTACATCATACGTTTGCGGTAGATAATTTATTCGGATTTACGACCGTCTTAACAAAGCAAAGATCGCTGGATAAAACAATTCAGGAAACAGAAGAGCAGGATTTATATATCTTAACGAGTGGACCGATCCCTCCTAACCCTGCTGAGCTGTTGAGCTCTAAATCGATGGAGCAGTTTATTGAGGAAGCGAAGCAAGAATTTGACTATATCATTTTTGATACACCGCCATTATTAGCGGTAGCTGACCCGCAAATATTGGCCAATAAAGTGGACGGTTCCATAATGGTTGTTTACAGTGAAAAAACAGAAATTGACCAGGCTAAAAAGGCGAAGGAATTGCTTGGAAATGCCCAAAGCAAACTGTTGGGTGTCGTGTTAAATCATAAGGAAGTTCATAAGAGCGATTACTATTATTACTATGGGTCTTATGGTACAAAGTAATAAATTTCGACAAATCTCACCCCTTTCCTGATACTTTCGACTTTGGTAAGATGGTTAAAGAACTAGAAAATTAACAATTTACTGGAAAAGGGTGAGGGGTATGGTGGATTTACATTGTCATCTTTTGCCCCAGGTGGATGATGGGGCAAGAGATTTAGCGGAAAGTATCGAAATGGCGCGGAAGGCTGTCCAACAGGGAATTACGACAATTGTTGCAACGCCGCATCATCTCAATAATCAATATGAAAACCCGAAGCATTCGATTATTGGGAAAGTAGACGAATTAAACCAAGTTTTTCAAGCGGAAAAAATAGATTTAAAAGTGCTGCCAGGACAAGAAGTCCGTATCCATGGTGAATTGCTGGAAGGATACGAATTTGAAGAAATACTGCCTGTGAACCATTCCCAGTATGTATTGGTCGAGTTCTCCTCGAGCCATGTCCCGAGATACACGGATCAGTTGTTCTTCGATATGCAGCTAAACGGCCTGACTCCGATTATTGTCCATCCGGAGCGGAATCAGCAAATTGTTGAACAGCCGGAAGTGTTGTATCAACTGGTGAAAAAAGGCGCATTGACGCAAGTGACGGCGGCCAGCGTTTGTGGTGATTTTGGCAAAAAGATTAAAAGCTTCTCGTTGCAATTAATAGAAGCAAGTTTAACTCATATCATTGCCTCTGATGCGCATAATACCGGCAATCGGACATTCAAGATGAAAGAGGCTTACAGTCTCATTCAAGAGAAATACGGAAATGAACTGGTGTATATGCTGAAGGAAAATGCGGAGCTGGTGATTGCCGGGCAGCATGTGTATAAAGAGATTCCGGAACGCGTAAAAAAGAAGAAGTTTTTAGGCATTTTCTAACCGTAATAGAATGACCGCCCTGTAGGGGCTATCCATGAAAAAATTAAGCTGCGTTGAGATTACAAAAATTGAACATCTTAATCAGGCTTAATACCTGACGGCGAGGCTTCCCTGTCCGTTATCCATGGGGGCACTCGGTCATGCTGTGGGTCTATAGTAGGACAAGACCTTAGACGCCAGTCGTCAAGAGCATGACGTGAGGACGGGTTAGATGCCCGATTTTAAAAAAATATAAAAAACAATAAATATCTAATGAAAGGATAAGCGTTTGCATGCTTGTATTTCCATTAGGTATTTATTTTTTTGACCATTTTATTTAGTTAAACGAAATAGAGAAAAAAAGGGGGAAAAAACGGGTGACGTACGGGAAGAGGTTGACCACGCTTGCCTTGTTGGATTCGATTATTGTGTTGTCGGCAATCTACATAAGCTATTGGACACTTAATCCGACCATAGACATTGTGAAGAATCCAATGATTTTGGTTACTGCGGTAACAATTTTTACTTGCCATCATGTGTTTGCATTCATTTATAAGCTATATAACAAAGCGTGGCAATATGCGAGTGTGGGCGAGCTAATTGCGATTGTTAAAGCAGTGACGTTTACAATCGGGATTGCAGCTCTGATGCAGGAGACCTTTTATGGCAACATTTATGTAAGAGCATTGATGATTACGTGGATGCTTCATGTGCTGTTTATTGGAGGTTCGCGTTTTTCATGGCGAATGTTCCGCGACAACATCATGAACAGGCAGAAAAATATTAAAAATACATTAATTATTGGTGCCGGATCGGGCGGGACGATGGTCGCTCGGCAGCTGCTGCATAATCATGATATTGATTTAAAACCGGTGGCGTTTATTGATGACGATCCAAGAAAGTATAGGTTGGATGTGTTGGGAATTCCCGTTGTCGGGAATTCCAGCGATATTGTTAAAACAGTTGAGAAATACAAGATTGAAAACATCATCATTGCGATTCCCTCACTAAGTAAAAAAGAAATCAATCGAATCTTTGACGAATGCTCAAAGACAAAGGCAAAGACACAAATCATGCCGATGTTAGAGGACTTAATGACAGGAAAGGTCTCTGTCAATGAATTCCGCGATGTGCAGGTTGAGGATTTATTGGGAAGAGAACCGGTAGAGTTGGATATGGCGAGTATTTCAGAGTATGTGTCTGCAAAAACAGTACTCGTGACCGGAGCTGGCGGTTCAATTGGATCGGAGATTTGTCGGCAAATTTGCAAGTTTGGACCTCGAAAAATCGTTCTGTTAGGGCATGGTGAGAATAGCATTTATCTAATTGATATGGAGTTACGGAAACTGTATCAGGATCAGATTGAGATTGTGCCCGTGATTGGGGATATTCAGGATCGAACAAGAATGTTTGAGGTAATGGAAGAGCATAAACCGTTTGTTGTTTATCATGCGGCGGCTCATAAGCATGTACCTCTTATGGAATATAACCCTAGGGAAGCTGTGAAAAATAACATTTTTGGGACTAAGAATGTGGCGGAGGCAGCGGACACCTTCGGTGTTAATACTTTTGTAATGATCTCTTCTGATAAGGCGGTTAATCCCCCGAATGTTATGGGGGCTACGAAACGATTTGCTGAATTGATTATTCAGAGCTTGGCGCAGCACAGTAATACGAAATTCGTTGCTGTCCGATTTGGGAATGTGCTTGGCAGCCGCGGAAGTGTTATACCGTTATTTAAAAAGCAGATAAAGGCTGGAGGGCCGGTGACGGTTACACACGAAGAGATGACACGATATTTTATGACTATACCGGAAGCATCAAGGCTTGTTATACAGGCTGGTTCCCTAGCGAAAGGCGGGGAAATCTTTGTTTTGGATATGGGAGAGCCGGTGAAGATTGTTGACCTTGCGGTCAATCTTATTAAGTTGTCTGGTTATACAGTTGAGGAGATTGGGATTCAGTTTTCGGGGCTTCGGCCTGGGGAGAAGATGTATGAAGAACTGCTGAATGAGAATGAGGTGCATCCGGAGCAGATTTTTCCTAAGATTCATATTGGGAAGGCGAGCGTGATTAATGCAGAGGTACTTAGTCAGTTAATTAATAAATTACTAAATATGAGTGAGATAGAGATGCATGATACTTTGATTGCGGTGGCAAATAATAAATTTGACAGTTCAAGATTTGTGCCTGTAGCAAATTAGTTTTTGTGAAAAAAGGACATAAAACATCCTGTGTTCATTATATTTATAGGAACACAGGATGTTGTTCTGATAGTTTTTTTGATTGGTAATTACTTTTATTTAGAGTATATTCCCCAAAAAGTAAAAAAGGAGAAATATGTTCCGTATGGTTTATAGGAAAATTAAAAGGATACTAGATATTATTTTGTCTCTCATAGGTTTAATAATCATATCTCCACTTTTAATAATAGTCGCAATTGCTATTAAATTGGAGTCTAAAGGACCGATTATTTTCAAGCAGGACCGTCTAGGTCTTTATGGTGAAGTATTTAAAATATATAAATTCCGATCAATGTGTGTAGGTGCTGAAAAGGGTGGAGTTTACGAAACAAAGGGCGATAGTAGAGTCACTAGAATAGGGAAATTCATAAGAAAAACGAGTATTGATGAATTTCCTCAATTTTTCAACATTATTAAAGGGGACATGTCGATTATCGGGCCTCGACCGACATTAACATATCATCCTTGGCCGCTTGCTGAGTATACTGAATTTCAGAAAAAGAGATTTAAGGTTAGACCTGGTGTAACGGGATGGGCACAAATAAATGGTAGAAAAGACGTGCCTTGGGATAGAAGGATTGAGTATGATGTCGAATATGTTGAAAACCTCTCTTTTACTTTTGATATAAAAATTTTTTTAAGAACAATTCTTAAGGTCATCGCAATGAAGGATAATGTCAATGTTCGCGAAACTGCTGGAAGTACTTCGATGAAAGTTCAGGAAACCATTTCAACTTCAACAATAGAAGAAAGAAGGAAAAAATAATGCCTTTAAAGCTAATGTACATTACAAATCAAGCAGAGGTTGCAATGATAGCTGAAAAAAGCGGTGTAAACTGGATTTTTGTTGACTTGGAAATTAATGGAAAAGATGAAAGACAAGGACATTTGGATACTGTTATTTCCAGACATAGTATACATGATGTTAAAAGAATTAAGAATGTCTTAACAAAATCTAAATTACTAGTTCGAGTTAATCCTATTTATGAAGAATCAAAAAATGAAATAAATATGGTAATTGCAGATGGGGCAGATATCGTTATGCTCCCATTTTTTAAAACGAAGGATGAAGTCGAAACTTTTGTAAGATATATAGATGGAAGAGCTAAGGTTTGCCTATTGTGTGAAACTTCGGAAGCTGTAGAAAATATGGACTCTATACTAACTGTATCTGGGATTGACTACATTCATATTGGATTAAATGACCTTCACCTTAGTTACAACATGAAGTTTATGTTTGAACTCCTAGTTGATGGAACAGTTGAAATGCTTTGTAATAAAATTCAGGCTCAAGGAATTCCGTATGGTTTCGGCGGGATAGCAAGGATTGGGCAAGGTTCCCTGCCAGCGGAAAATATTATTGCTGAACATTATAGACTGGGATCCAGTATGGCGATTCTTTCTAGAAGCTTTTGTAATACTAGTAAGGAAATGAATCTTGACCAGATTGAAGCTGTATTTGATTACGGATTGAATGATATAAGGGAATATGAAAAAGGTCTACTAACTAAGGATTTAGCCTTTTTCAAGGCTAATCAGGAATTTGTTAAAGGAAAAGTAACAGAAATAGTCTATACTTCATCAAAATGATGGGATTAAAAAAGGAAGATTTATTATGAAATTATTACTAACAGGGGCATTTAAATATAGTGAACAGCAATTAAATGCATTGAAGCATCTTGGATATGAAATCTTATTTGTTAGTGATGAAAGAATTCCTCTGCAAATAGATGTAAAAGATGTTGATGCGGTAGTTTGTAATGGCCTATTTCTTTACAATGATATAGAGCAATTTGAAAGTTTGAAATTTATTCAACTTACTAGTGCAGGAATAGATAGGGTACCTCTTGGTTACATAGAGGAGCACGGCATTAAGTTGTTTAATGCCAAGGGAGTGTATAGCATCCCTATGGCAGAATGGGTAGTTTTAAAGATTCTTGAAATTTATAAAAAGAGTAGGGAATTTTACAGGTTACAGGAGGCTCATAATTGGGAAAAGCAGAGAGATTTATTAGAACTTACAGGCAAGACAGCTGTCATTATAGGGTTTGGAAGTGTTGGAACTGAAATTGCCAAAAGACTTAAAGTATTTGGTGTTAATGTGCTAGGGGTTGGCAGACGGCAAATCGAATCCTCGTTCATTGATGAATATTATCTTATTAAACATATAGATGATGTTTTAAAAAAGAGTGACATCGTTATCTTGACTCTACCACTTACAAGTGAAACAAGAAATTTATTGGATGCTAATAAGATTTCAAAAATGAAAGATAATAGTATACTAATTAACGTTTCTAGGGGTGGAGTTATAGATGAAATAGCGTTAGTACAGGCTTTGGAAGAAGATAAATTTCTTGGAGTTGCACTGGATGTATTTGAGAAAGAGCCGTTATTAGCGGACAGTCAGTTTTGGAAATGTGACAAAGTAATAGTTACACCTCATAATTCCTTTGTTTCCGATAAAACAAGTAATAGGTTGTTTGAAACAATTACTAAAAACTTAGGTGATTATCGAGTAAATTCAAGGAATAAGTAAAAATGAAGTGATATTAATTCTCCTTATAAGAGGTGCCATGTTTTGAAGTTTATATTAATTTCACCCAAAAATAGAACGGTATATAACTTTAGGGGAGATCTTATTAAAGATTTAATCTCCAAAGGGTACGAGGTTATAGTTACAGGTCCTAATTTAGATGGTATAGATAAAATTGTAGAACTAGGTGCACACTTTGAACAAATTCCTTTAAATAAGACAGGACTTAATGTTATTGCAGATGTTAAATACCTAATTAAATTGATAAAACTCTTTAAAAGACAAAAGCCAGATGTGACTTTAGGATACACTATAAAACCTGTAATTTATGGTAGTATTGCTGCTAAGTTGGCTGGTATAAAAAATATTAATTCAATGGTAACTGGAGTTGGTTATGTATTTACTGCTACTACAAAAAAAGCAAAGGTAATTAAGTTTTTTGCAAGCATACTATATCGATTAGGTTTTAGTTGTGCTGATACAGTTATATTTCAAAATAAAGATGATATGCATGAATTTACTGAACTTGGACTGCTAAACATGGAAAAATGCCAGCTAGTTAATGGTTCCGGAGTTAATATGGAAAAATTTATGCCTGTTGAATTTCCGAAACAGCTAACCTTTTTTATGCTGTCAAGGGTGATGTATAGTAAAGGAATAAGAGAATACCTAGAGGCTGCAAGGAAAATTAAATCAAGATATAAACATGTAAGGTTTATGTTACTTGGAGCTGTTGAGAAGATGCAAGATTCTATGTCGATGGAAGACCTAAAAACATATATTGAAGATGGAACTATTGAACATTTCGGTGAAACAAATGATGTTACAAATTATTATAAGATGTGTTCAGTATACGTACTTCCTTCTTATAGAGAAGGAACTCCAAGAACAGTTTTAGAGGCAATGGCTATGGGAAGACCAATCATAACTACGGATGCACCTGGTTGTAGAGAAACTGTTATTGATGCTAAGAATGGATTTTTGATCCCAGTTAAAAACAGTGATGAATTAGCTGAAAAAATGGAGTGGTTTATAAATAACCAAGATAAGATTAAGGAAATGGGACAAGCAAGTTATGATTACTGTTTAGAGAAATTCGAAGTTCGGAAAGTTAATCAAAAAATGCTAGATTATATGAAAATTAATTAAAGTGAGGTAAATTACTATGAAGTTATATGAAAATATTGTAAAACGAGTTGAGAAAATCTCCCTAGTGGGTTTAGGTTATGTTGGAATGCCCATAGCTGTTGCCTTTGCTAAAAAAGTAGATGTTATTGGCTTTGATGTTAATAAAGGAAAAATCGAACTTTATAAAAATGGTATAGATCCAACAAAAGAAGTCGGTAATGAAGCAATCAGAAATACAACAGTTGAATTTACTTCTGATGAAGCTAGACTTAGAGAAGCAAAATTTCATATTGTTGCAGTACCTACTCCTGTGAATGCTGATCATACACCTGATTTGAAGCCAGTAGAATCTGCAAGCCGTACATTGGGAAGAAATTTGACAAAAGGCTCGATAGTTGTCTTTGAATCCACTGTTTATCCAGGTGTAACGGAAGATATTTGTGTTCCAATTTTAGAAAAAGAATCTGGACTAAAATGTGGTGTGGATTTTAAGGTTGGTTATTCACCAGAAAGAATTAATCCAGGCGATAAAGTTCACAGACTAGAAACAATTATAAAAGTTGTAGCAGGTCAAGATGAAGAGACATTAAATATTGTTGCAAAAGTATATGAATTAGTTGTTGAAGCTGGTGTGCATAAGGCAGCAAGTATTAAAGTAGCAGAAGCTGCCAAGGTTATAGAGAATTCACAACGTGATATCAACATTGCCTTTATGAATGAGCTTTCTATCATATTTAATAAAATGGGAATTGATACTAAAGCAGTTCTTGAGGCAGCAGGCACAAAGTGGAACTTTCTTAATTTCTCTCCAGGACTAGTCGGAGGTCACTGTATAGGGGTTGATCCCTACTACCTAACGTACAAGGCAGAGCAAATGGGTTATCATTCTCAAATCATTCTATCAGGAAGAAAAATTAATGATGATATGGGTAAATATGTTGCTGAAAGTACAGTAAAGAAAATGATTAAAGCTAATAAGCAAATAAATGGTGCGAAAATAGCGATCTTTGGTGTTACGTTTAAAGAAAATTGTCCTGATGTTCGAAATACAAAAGTAGTTGATGTAATTAAGGAATTAGAAGAATATGGAATAGATGTCAAAGTTGTAGATCCTCAAGCAGACAAAGAAGATTTATGGCATGAATATAGAATTAATCTATGTGAAGTAGAAGAAATAAAAGAGGTGGATGCAGTGATCTTTGCAGTTCCACACGATGAATTTAAATCTATCCAATTGGAAGATGTAAAAGCCTTGTTTGGAACAAGAGGTTATGTAAATTCAGAAGTTATGAGTGAAGTGGCTGCAACATCGGAATTTAATATAGATATTGAAAGAAAAGAATGTGTACTAATTGACCTTAAAGGAATGTTTAATAGGAAAGAAGCGGAAGATACTGGATTTGTTTATTGGAGGCTATAAAATTGGGGTATGAAAATTTAAAATTTCCAGAGGGAAGTAAATTTTTAGTTACGGGTTCGGCAGGCTTTATTGGTTCAAATTTAGTAGAAGCTATACTTAAGTTAGGTTATAAAGTTAGAGGGCTTGATAACTTCTCTACTGGTAAAAAGGAAAATGTAGAAGAATTCTTAGACAATTCTAACTATGAATTTATTGAAGGAGACATTCGTGATTTTGATACTTGTATGAAAGCTTGTGATGGAATCGATTATGTTTTAAATCAAGCGGCTTGGGGAAGTGTGCCGAGAAGCATAGAGATGCCCTTGTTTTATGAGGAGATTAATATAAAAGGTACTCTAAATATGATGGAAGCGGCTAGACAAAATGGTGTGAAAAAATTTGTATATGCTTCAAGTTCATCTGTTTATGGAGATGAGCCAATTCTCCCCAAAAAAGAGGGAAGAGAGGGGAATATATTGTCACCCTATGCCTTAACTAAAAAGGTAGATGAAGAATATGGAAAATTATATACAAAGTTATACGGTCTTGATACCTATGGTTTACGTTATTTTAATGTATTTGGTAGAAGACAAGACCCCAATGGCGTGTATGCAGCTGTTATTCCAAAATTTATAAAACAATTGCTAAATGACGAGTCGCCAACGATCAATGGTGATGGTAAGCAGAGCAGAGACTTTACTTATATTGAAAATGTAATTGAAGCAAACTTGAAAGCTTGTTTCGCTCCCCGTGAGGCAGCTGGACAGGCCTATAATATTGCCTATGGTGGAAGAGAGTTTTTAATTGATATTTATATGTATTTATTAAATGCATTAGGAAAAGATATTCAGCCGATTTTTGGACCTGATCGTAAAGGTGATATTAAGCATAGTAATGCCGATATTAGTAAGGCAAAAGAAATGCTGGGGTATAATCCGGAATGGAATTTTGAAAAAGGAATTGAAGCTGCAATTGGATGGTATAAACAAAATTTATAGTAGGTGGAGTTATGATAAGTGAAAGCCCGCTTGTATCAGTGGTAGTTCCAGTTTATAATACTGAACATTATATTCGGAAATGCATAGATTCAATAGTTAATCAATCATATAAAAACTTGGATATTATAATAGTGAATGATGGTTCACCTGATAAAGCTGGAGAAATAGCAGAAGAGTATTCAGAAATCGATAAAAGAGTCAAAGTTATTCATAAAAAGAATGGTGGTGCAAGTTCAGCGAGAAATTATGGATTAGAAATAGCAAAAGGTAAATATACTTGTTTTATTGATTCAGATGATTGGTTAAATAGTGATGCTATTAATAATTTAGTTACTAAAGCGATTAAAGAGAAATCAGATATAGTTATGCCAGATAGATTTAATAAAGTCTTTTTAAATGGGAAAACGAGAGAAGAATTACTTTTTCCACATTATGAAGAAATACAATCTATCGAAGATTTTGTTATTGATATAATTATTGCTAAGGGTAGGGCATGGAGAGTTTCTTCAGTATTATATAAGACAGATATAATTAAAAACAACAATGTTAAGTTTCCAGTTGGATATACTGCAGAAGATGTTGTGTTTAATTTAGAATTTTTATCAAATGCTTCTAAATTTTCTGTTCTTAAAGAATCAACTTTAAATGTAAATAAAAGAGTTAATAGTGTAACAGCCTCATATAGAAGTGATCTTCCTGAAATAGCATTGTTTATAGATGAAAAGGTAGAAGACTTTATTTCATTAAATGTAGTCAATAGAGATAGAGCAAATATTGCAAAAGACTCATTGTTACGAAGAAATGTTATTCTGTTTATTACATTAGAAATGTCTAATAAAAATAACAAAACCTATGCAGAAAGATCTAATCGTATTCACTCTGTTTTAAATATGACAAGGGTTAACGAGGCATTCAATAGAAAAGAGTATATTCAACCCTACTGGAATTCTAAATTGAAAATCTATTATGCTGGTTTAATGGATTGTTTAATAAGAAACAATTTTAAGGCAACTTCGATATTGATTTCCAGAATTTGCAACTCTTTTGTATAAAATGTCAAAAAAAGGAGAGTGCAAGAATGAGCAAATGTAAAATTACAGTTTTTACTGCAACATATAATAGGGAGCACACTTTAACTAGACTATATCAATCATTACAAAAGCAGACCTTTAGAGATTTTGAGTGGGTAATAGTGGACGATGGTTCAACTGATAATACAGAGGAACTAATAAATAATTACAAATCGGATGAAATAAATTCTTTTACGATAAAGTATATAAAACAGCAACGCGGTGGAAAACATAGAGCAATAAATAAAGGGCTGGACATTGCAGATGGAGAACTATTTTTTCTAGTTGATTCCGATGATTATATAACTGAAAATGCGCTAGAGAAAATAATATTATGGGAAAAAAGCATAAATAATAAAAGTGAATATTCAGGTTTAAGTGGTCTATCCGGATATGATGTAAATGCATCTATCGGTACTACATTTAAAGGTAATTTTAAGGATATGAAGGTAACTGAACAGTTTAGTAGTGGTATAACTGGAGATAGGGCTAATATTTTTTACACTAATATATTTAGAAAATATAAATACCCTACATTCGAGGGTGAATGGCATATCGCTCCGGGTGTTCCATACATCAGAATGGCTAAAGATGGATATAAAATGAGATATTTTAATGAAATAATCTATATCGCTGAGTATTTAGAAGACGGTTTAACAAATATGGGGGACAAAAAAATACTAGAAAATTTTAAGGGTTATACTTTAAGATCTAAAGAATTACTTCAAACAGAAATTCCTTTAAAGAGAAAAATGGAAGTTATAGGTAAATACACCTACCTAGGAAGGAAAAATAACCTAGATTATAGTGAAGTTGCACAAGGATTAAAAATAAATGTTATTCTTGCTTTTCTTTTGGGTAACTTGGCTAAAATTTATTTTATTGTTAAAGGGAAATAGATTGAGAGGATAAGTTATGATACTGGTCCTTCATACTATAGATACTTTGGACATAAATATATAATGTACAATTAGGTTAGAATTGTAAAAAATTTCATAGATACTATACTTAACAGTTCTTATACAATAATAAAATAGCTATTGGGTTTGGAAAAATTGTAGAGTAGACAAGGATACCATACTAGTTGATCACATAGGGAATTTTTCTAGTAAAAATTATGAATATATAATTGCATATTTTTAAAATTATTTTTCAAAAAGGGAAAATTTCATCTTTGCTTATCGTAGAAAAAGGACTGCAAAAAGAGGATGTACAAAATAAGATATAGAAAACGATACTTTAGTAACCACACAAAGGTATGGAACTAGCGACGAGATGATCTTCAGGAAATGCATATAGTATGGGGCTACTTGTCGAAAGAAGTACTATTTTTGGTATGATGGCTAAGAATAAGTTTTGAACCCACCTCAGCCTGTCAGTATTATAATTTTCTTACCATGAATTGGTAGGGTTTATTTCAGATGGGCAAGTATAAGGGAAAAATGAAAACTAGTCTATAGTTTGGTTTGAAAGGGGGTTGATGAGATAATGATCAACAAAAAAGATGTTTTACACATTATTACAATACTTATTACTAGCCTTTTTGCGGTAATCACTACCTTGACAACATCCAATCCTGTATTTCACGTTATAGCCCTTTGGATACTGGTATTAGTCGCAATTTTTATAAGTAAGTTTGACTTACTCCATCCATACTTTTGGTTCTCTTCTTTTTTTGCGTTATATTCATCTGCTTATACAATCATACTGGTTCAAGGGTTTCAAACAAATACTGGTTATAGCTATGAGAATACACTTTTATCTATCATTGCCCTTACGACTGTATTGCTTACAATAGGGCCTAAGAAAAATGAAAGTAAAGAAATTGATTCGGAAAAATCATCGTGCCCTAAAACATCTAACCTAAATGTTGACCGAAGATTACTTCGGAATGTCTTATTTATACTTTTTGTTATTCTTGTTATATCTGTAACTATTGTATCTCGATTGGGAATACAAAGTAAAAGTGAATTTATTAGCAATAGCTACTTTTCTTTCCGAGTGGCTACTTATACGGTGCGGTATATTACTTTGTTTTGTTGTTTATACCTGGTGATTTGCGGTAAAAGGTTTAAATATGGTCCTATTATACTATTGTGCGGAATTGCTGTTTTGTTTTTTTCGCTATTTACTGCTGAAAGAGACGGTATATTTCGCTTTTTATTAGTTGTTGTGTGTGCTATGTTTGCAACTCAGCGGATAAAGCGAAAAACACTACCGATTGTTATTGGTATCAGTATGGTAGCGGTGGTTATGCTCTCATATTTAAAGTACTTTTTTGTTAATGGATCGGTACGTGTAGGATATAATGATCACGGTATTATATATAACTTTTTGAATAGCGATTTTGCTGCGGCTGGGGAAAATATGCAGGTGCTTCTTAATAACCCATGGACGAAATCCTTTAATAACTATTTTCTTATTCTGACTGATTTACTGAGTCCATTTACTATTGGATTCAGTACCTTTAACATTGGTGTATGGTTTAACGATACTTTTTACTACGGTAAGTCATCTCGGGCATTTACTCTTCTCGGTGAGGGATATGTAATCGGGGGTTACTTGGGAGTAATAGTATTATTTTTTGTTGTAGGTATATTAGTTGGAACGATGTATAAAAAATCAATAAAGAACGAGTATTGGCTCACTGCTTATATTTTTACTATTGCTACGGTTGCTTCATCTTTTAGAGGTACTCTAAGTAGTATAACGGTCACATTGGTTAAAATTGCAGTGGTAGGACTTGTTGGGTATATTTTTTATAAAACTCTGCTCTTAAGGAGACAAAGGACCCAACAAGCTTTTGACGTTGTTAGGTATGGTATAAAAGTGAGTAAAGGTATTGAAAATAAATCCTATACTAAAAAAGCATAATTTGAGAAAGGACTAAAGGTTAGTGTCAAAACGTAAAGATAATAAAGAGAGTTCTTCTAGTAATCAATACGGAAAGAAAAGTGTATTGATTAACATTGGTTGGAAGATGTTTGAACGTAGTTCTTCGTTAATAATAACTTTTCTGATACAAATATTACTAGCACGTATCCTTGCTCCATCTGACTTCGGTTTGGCTGCTATGATTACAGTATTTGTTACACTTAGCACAATTTTTGTAAGTGGAGGTCTTTCAAGCGCATTAATTCAGAAGAAAGATGCTGATGAATTAGACTTTTCAACAATTTTTTGGCTTAATATTGGTGTATCGGGTATTTTGTATTTAATTCTTTTTGTGACTGCACCGATGATTTCGCAATTCCTTGGATATCCCCAGCTAACTCTGATGCTTCGTGTTCTAAGTTTGAAATTGCTAATTTCTGCAGTTAATTCAATTCAAACGGCATATATCTCAAAAAACATGATGTTCCGATTTTACTTTTACTCAACATTATCAGGAAAAATAGCTTCAGGGATAGTCGGAATTACTATAGCAGTTTTAGGTGGAGGGGCTTGGGCACTAATTGGGCAGGCTTTGAGCTTGCAATTTTTGGAAACCGTTGTCCTTTGGAGCAAAGCTAAATGGAGACCGCGTAAAAAATTTTCCTTGGAACGAGCTAGAAATTTATATTCTTTTGCGTGGAAAATAATGCTAATGACTTTTATTGAGGCCATACGTGATCAACTTCGAAATCTACTAATTGGGAAAAAATATTCATCTGAAGCTTTGGCCTATTATGATAAAGGCTTTCTCTTCCCCACGAATATAGTCACAAATATTTCGTCATCTTTGACGGCTGTAATGTTCCCAGTTCTTTCCAATGCCCAAGATAATAAAGATAAAGCACTTGCTTTATGTCGAAGGTGGTTGAGTGTATTCACATATAGTGTTTTGCCAGTCCTGGTAGGATTAATTATGACAGCAAATCAACTTGTTAGTGTTATTTTGACAGAAAAATGGCTACCATCTGTCCCTTATTTGCAATTAGCATGTATAGCATATATTGCATGGATCATTGAAGTTCCAATAAGGGAAACTTTAAAATCACTAGGACATGCAGGAGCTATTCTAAACATGCAAGTTATTAAAACAATTGTAGCGCTTATTGTGTTGTTTATGGTTATGAACTATGGTGTAATGGCAATCGCTATCAGTGGTGTAGGATTAGGTTTATTCAATGTTACGGTAAGTATATATGTAGGCAGTAAGTTATTTCAATATAATTTAAAAAGATTATTATACGATACTTTACCTACAATTGCTTTAAATATTTTAATGGGTTGTAGTGTCTATGTTGTATCACAACTTACGGTTTCGGATAAGTATTTACTTATCATTCAAATTTTTACTGGTGTAATAGTTTATGTTTTTGCTTCAATAGTAACTAGAAATAAGAATTACTTGTACGTTAAGGAGTTATTTCAGACTGTCATTAGTCGCAGAAGGAAAAGTATGGAATGACAACAGGCTCAGAGGATACAATCAATATTTAACGGTAGTCTTTCTATGTTAATATGTAAGCAAAATTCCATTGTCACGCCCCAAGTTATGTCGAAGATTGGTGGAAAAACGAGCAGTCCCACTGTAAGTGGCTAAATTTAGAATAATGATAGGATTTACCCTTTAGTTGCGAATACCTCAATCCTTTTTACACAAGATTTCGATGCCTGTCACGCCTCGGATTTTGTCGAAGATTGTTAGTTTATTAGATGGGGATATAATGATAGGATAGAATTGCAACTGAACATTGTTGGGGTGGTTGTTTGTTGCTCTTCTTTTCCGTTTCGGGAAGGGGGTGATAATCATGGAAACATTTCTTGAAATGCTACGAGAAATCCTGAAGGGAATTGTGCGGGAAACCGCCGCATTTTTCTTTTGGAAAACCTTCCGGAAAACAAGAATACCACCCTAAGCCGTCGTAAGCAGAAGGGTTCCCGCAAAAATAAAACATCGACAACCACCACCTGACGGTAGTAGTTGCAGAGAGAAGTGTACCAGCACTTCTCTTTTTTATTATATGTCTATTATACATAAAAGTATTCATTATTTAAAATTGTTAATTCCCGTGATTGTCATCGCCCGAATACCCGTCAAATACTGGACAGGCAATACCATCAACTTCTGGTCATAATGGAATGGCAAAAACACCATATTTCAGCGATGCATTGCCAGCAATAATGGAAATAGGGTTCAGAATTGACGTTGGTAATTGTCCAAAATTAGCTGATGGTATAGACCAATGAAAAGGGATGTCACCTTGGCCAATTGATTCCCCAAAATGCTAATTATCTAACTGTTAGGTCGGTTTGTTGCACTAAAGTAAAATTATGTATCTAGTATTTTATCAAACCATGAAGGATTTGCGAGATTTATGTAGAAATTTGTATTATTATTAAAGGATTTACCTTCGTCTATGCCACTTTACATCCATTGTCTATTTCACAGATTTTTATTTCCACAAGTTTATGTCTTTTTTTCCTCATTTTCAGCATTTCTAGTTACAGTTTTATCCATAGTTTTTTAATTTCATATGTTTTTAGGAGGTCTTTTATATGACTGTTAAAGTCTCAAGTATTGGCTTAAAGGACTGGAAGTCTACCATGTTAAGGTGGAGGTGCAGATTACACCCGGAGCGGAGTCGATGGTCATTGTTGGTTTGCCGGAATCATCCGTTAAAGAATCCAGGTGAGTATTGCGGAGAGAATGAGCCAGGTATGATAGTTTTGAGCCACCAATTGCGGACAATTGAGCCAGTAACTGCAGGGGGAGGGCCATCAGAGACGTGAAATTTTCTGATGGTCCTCATTCTTTTTACTTGAAATGTTTTCCCTCTAAATAGTGTTCTATAATGTCTAGTGCTATTCTTACCAACTCATCTTTATCAATTTCTATTTCTTCTTCAACCATCAGGCATAACGGAAGAAGAACTCTTTCGAGTTCAATAAGGACTTCTTCTGGTAAGTACCGGCGGAAGAAATAGGAAGCTATTCGATGTTCTACCTCTATTGGAATCATCTTAATGCCACCAGTCCATGTCGATCTCTCATCTAGACTTCTCCATCCATTAGTATTTTATAAGAATCGTGGACTATACGGTCAAGAATAGCATCTGCCATCTGGGCCTGTCCCAACTTTGAGTGCCATCCTTCGGGTGAAAATTGGGAACAGAAAATCGTTGAGGCTTTCTTTAATCTTGCTTCAATAATTTCAAAGATATGAAGAATGTTCTCTTCAGAAAGTTCGGTTAACAGCCATTCATCCAAGATTAATAAATCTACCTTTCTATATTTTTGGATCAGTTTTTGATTACGGCCAAAGGAATTTACCACTTATGCCATCTTTTTTACCAGACTTCGCCAAGCTATTTACCAATAAAGAACTCCTCCATCATTGTAGTAATGTGGAGGAGTTTTGTATTTGATTAAAACCAATATTAAGCTTTAAAGTATTGAATAATGATTTTTCTTGACCCTTCGTGAATATCCTGTTTAGTCCATGTGTAAGGATACGGCTCTTCTCCGTATACTTTTAGTAGCTTTACCTTTAATTTCATGGGGAAAGGGCTCCAGTCTTTATAACCAGCCCAGTAATAGTTTTCTTCCATCTTTCTCAAATCTTTCGGAGTCAGTATTGCCATTCCTTAAACCTCGAATCCTAATCCATGTCGTTCTCGCATAGAAATCTCACCGTCCAGTAAGAATTGATAGGAGTCATGGATAATGCGGTCTAATATGGCTTCTGCGATGGTACCGTTTCCTAACTTTGTGTGCCACCCACTTGGATCAATTTGAGAACAGTAAATAGTTGAGGCAGTTTTGTGCCGTGCTTCAGTAATTTCTAGCACGATATTTGCTTCATCCTTTGAAAGATCCATAAGGAGCCACTCATCGATAATTAGAATGTCGGTCTGTATTTGGCAAGAAAAAAATGCATTAAACGGCAATTAGATATGTATCCACTTTGCCAACATTCTTTTTAAGATTTTAGTATAGATTCTTTATAACGATGACTATCTCCATTGAAAACAACAAGATGAGAATGGTGAATCAGTCGGTCAATGACTGCTTCCGTCAAAATGGGATCGCCAAAGACGTGGTTCCATTGACCGAACTGGAGATTGGTTGTGATGATGATGCTTTTTGCCTCATAACACATCGAATAACCTGGAACAGTAATTCTCCACCTTGTTTATGCAGCGGTATGTAGCTAAGTTCGTCGAGGATCAGACAGTCCAGCTTTTCAACTTGCTTAAACAATTTAGAAAGTGTTCCTTTTTCATTTGCTTCAAGCAACCGATTCACTAGCCCGGCAACTGTATAGAACTTTACTGACTTGCCAAACTTTTGTATGGCATTTAAGCCAATCAATGTTGCCAAGTACGTTTTGCCAGCACCCACTCCTCCGTAAAAGATGGCGTTCTCCTGCCGTTCAATGAATTCTCCGTTTAGGAGAATGTCTCTAGTCATTCCTGCCGGAATTTGAACCTCACTCCAGTCATAAGTTTTTCCCCGCACCTTCGGAAGTGTTGCTTGGGTTAACAGGAGGTTGGTACGGCGTTCTTCACGCTGCTGGATTTCTGCCTCAAATAGCTTTAATAAAAACTCCTCATGAGTCGTAGCCTCAACCTCACGGAAATGCTCTTTAATCCAGCTAAGCTTTAATCGTTTGGTGTAGGCCTGAATTTTCTCGTGCATTATGAATCACCCCCTTTATGGAGGTGATCATAACGGTCGAGTCCTCTTGTTGCTTAAGGCAGTGCAGGAAGCGTTATTTTCGGTTTAATTTCACTTCGGATTCCACGGCCATTGATAAGCTGATAGAATACTTGTTTAATGGCATCCCCGGAGGGATGCCCGTGTTCAGATGCAATAACAAGCGCTTTTGTTATTAGACTGAAATCATGCTCCTTCAAAATCAACGATAATAGTTTCAGTGCTTCCGATTTTTCTGCCACTGTACAGGAATTGAAATAGTTTTTCCATTCCTCCGGAAGCTGGTCATAGAAACTAGTATATTTAAGTGCCGTAGGGCGTTTGTCCATTAAATTTAAATATGGCTGCCATTTCATTGACTCACGGTACTGTCCATAAAGCCGTGAATGTTTCACAACTAGCCGATGTTCATCATCTAAAATCTCCACAGTGTAATATGAGATTTTTACAAGAACTCTGTTTAGTGCATATCTTGGGGAGGTGGAGTACAGATTGAGGTCCACCTTCACATAGCCATATTTATTTGCTTTCAGGGTTTCATATCTTACACACTCATATTCTTTGCCGATAATAGTAAGAAGGCTGCCTTATCTTCCTCGAATAGTTCCGATATGGACCAATCCTTTTGATAATGCTTCCTCAAGTGGTCCTTCTCTGCCTTTCCCCACAACTCCTTATTTAATTTCATCTATTACTGGCTTCACTGGTCCTAAAACCGGTGATACTCTCGTCTGTTTCTTTTTTGGCTGTTCGTTGAAATCCTCCATATCCGCATATTTCTTAACTGTTCTAGGATCTCTACCTGTTCTTTTTGCTACATCCGAATAACCGCAGCCTTTATTGTTAACCTGTTGTCTGATTAATTGATTTCGGCCACTGCCAACATCTCCTTAAGTACCTCCTGCATGACTTTGCCCCAAACAGGAAGTGTAGTAGTATTTAAGAATGTTGGAAAGTGGTTTTTTTAATTTGTCTGGCCCCCCGGGGGGCCAGCACAAATTAACTGCCATCCCCTACATATTTAGAATGCCATAAACACAGATCTCCCAGAGCTAATAACAAAGCATAGCATAATGGTTGCTGAGCAAATCATAACCAAAATGAAGAATAAGCATACGATCTTTAATGGAAAGAGTTATGGCGTTTATCGGATTCAAAGAAAAAGAAATGCTGACCATGATGAAGATGCTTGTATTAGATTAGACCTTTTTGAAACGGATTACTTTACTCATCTAGTTTTCCGGTCCATTTATAAAGAGTTAAAGGATGCTGGACATCAAATAAGTAAAATTGAAAAAATGGAAGAGCTTCACGTCTATACGCCATTCCTGACCTCATTTGGTATTAATAATTTTATTATAATTGATACTCCGACTGGTAATGAAATTGTTTTTGCTAAGCGATTCAAATATTTATGTACAAGCAACTCTGAGGGTCTCTGGCATGTCACCATGAATGAAGGACTCACAATAACGGATAAGAAGGGAAGAGACGTCAGCCTGATCAAATGCCTCCACCGTGGTCTAAGGGAGGAACTGGGAATTAAAGAAGAGCACCATAAATATATTAACGATGAACGGTTTATGGATTTATTCTTGGAAACTACTAGGTTTGAAATAGGGTTAAAATCCTTTATTAGGATGGATAGAAACATGGAATAATTAAACCTATTATACAGTGTCGCTAAGGACGGAGAATTGGAGACTGATGAATTAAAAGCAGTTCCACTAAAGAAGGAGGAAATGAAGGAATTTTTAGCGGCAGAAAAGCTTACAGATGCAGCACAGTACACACTCAAAATGTATTTGGCCAGGAGTAAATATATCAGCAAGTAAAGTAGATACCATTAAAAGACAAAATTTATTATTATTTTACCCAAGAAAGCAACACATTTTTTACGCGTTCCTCCTTATGCTTAAATTAGCATATTGTAGAGGAGGATGTTGCAATGAATACTAGCCTAAGGATTCCAAACCCATTTACCTTTAAGACATCAATGGAAATTGCCTTAGAAGTAACGTTTCCTGTATTAACTAGTGAGGCGCATGAAAATCTAACGATTTTGCTCAAGAGAGTTCCCAACTATCTTAGAATGGAAACAATAACTGCCTCATCCCAAGAAAAGACCCAGCTAAAGGATTGTATCAGTGCATTTAAACAGACAAAAACCTTTAGTTGGATCAGAGAAGATTTTATCGAGGCATTAAATGATATTGAACGGCAATGTTAGAGGCGGCATTTGATATGTCGCCTTTTTTAGTGGATTGGGTTTGTCAAAGGCAATTTTTCATTTTGCCAAAAGAAAAAGACCTTTGTATTCTGGTCTTTTGATCACACTTGTATAAAACTCAATATGCAACAGGTTTATTTTTACGTTGAGTGCATTTATTACATCTTGTCACTTGGATACTGTTAAATTCCCCACAACGGTGACACCACCAACCCGGGTCTTCAAACTTTTTCCTCCCTAGTGAATCATATTTTTCTAATTCATTTTTAATAAAGCCAAAATAATAATACACATTTCTCCATGTATGGTTATGATAATACCTTAAAAATGCTTCTTTATTGTTTCCCTTTAAGTAATAGATATTTCTCACTAAAAACCCTTTCATACGGAATGACCAATATAATTTTCTAATCATAATTAAAATAGGAAAACCAACAATGATTAATGCAAAACGTCCTTCCTCTTCTAGAGTAGTAACGTCTCCCCAAAAATAATAAATAGGAAAACCAATAATTATAGACATTATCATTGTCTCACCAAAAGTTGCTCTCTTATCTAAAATACGGTCTAAAAAGGTTTGATCACCCTGTTCCATGAATACCGCCGCCCTCACTTATTAAACAATAAATCTTTATAAAATATTCTAACATAGTAGGTGGGGAGAAATTGATAATTGTGTAAATGGATTTTTTAAAAATATTTCGACAAATAAATAGATGGGTTTCCCATAAATAGGGACCGGTTATGTCATTTATTTGTATTATCAACAATCCGAAATGACAAAGCAGTTGACGTCATTACCTGTCTGGAATTTTCTGGGTATAATGTCCTTACATATAAATTCTGGAGAAAAGGGTAAAGACGTCCCCCACAATGTTGTAAACGATAAACTACAATCAACAGTTTTCCATAAATAAAAATTAACAGAATATGTGAGGGTGGCCAGGTTGTTGGTTTTCCTTTTCCTTTTAGTAGGGAAGGAGGTGATGTCCCTGGAAACTGTTCTTGAAATTCTATCGATTGAATATAAAATTTAGAATTATAAAACACGCATAAAAATAACTTTAAAAAGATTTCATTTTATTCTCAACTTCCTTTATTAACCTTTTTAGAGGACCAGGTATTTCATTTTTCCAATTCATCCTTTCTTTAATCTTTTCCAAAGCGAGCCTATGTCTCCTTGGCTTCCCAACATTTCTAAGGAAAAGATATACATACCAAGGGAACAAAAGTAGCTCAATATGATTATATGATTTAACCTCTTCATCGTCTTTTAACCCCAAAGTAACTTTTGAAGATTGAGTTTCATTTGAACGTGGGCTGTTTTCAGCAGTTTCTTTATATTCATTCTTAAATGCATTCAACATCATAAAATCTAAGTCAAGTGGAGATGAAAAGAAAACATCATATGATTCAAGAAATTGAACCCATTTCTCCATTAGATTAATTTCCTCTACTAACCACTCATCCATATTCTCAGGCTTTTTTCTAGTAACTGATCTATTATCATTGCTGAAATAATAAGTTATATCTCTTTCATCTTTTATTCTTGAATTGTAGGTACTAATTTTTTCTATAATATCGTAAATCTTTTTCCAACCACCACCTGTTCTTTCTCGATCCAAATCAAGTAGTGATAAAAAAGGGATATTTAAGTCATTTAGTAGTCTCCACATATGATTTACATGTGCTCCTCCTAAAGGAACGACAGCAATACCAACTGCATCTATTTCCAAACCAAATTCTTCTAAAATTGTTGGTAAAATCACTTCCTCACTTTCCCCTTCCACAAGAATTACAAGATTTGAATAGTAAAGTTCAGGATACCTTTGGACAGCGCCTTTTAAAAATTTATAGTCTTCTACCTCGCCTAACCAAGATGAAATCATATGTACTGTATTTTTTCTTCTGCGAAACAACCGAATAGACTCAGGTGAGATACGTTTAAGCAACGATGGAGAATGTGTAGATACTAATACTTGTAAATTAGCCTCTGTACATAACTTCCTTAATCCTTTTACCAAGTTTCCTACAATATTAGGGGCAATATGATTTTCAGGCTCCTCTAATGCTAAAATTGTGAGCCCACTATTTTTTTTATCCTTTCGATTTAAATCCAACAGTACTTGAACTAATGCTATGTAAAAAAGTGATTGAAGACCATCTCCTATTTGTGATATAAAAATCCCATTATTATCTTTATTTTTTGAGAAACTTATATCAACTTGTTTTAAGATTGAGTCATAATCGTTACCGGTGAATTTTAAATTAGCCATACGAATTATTGGATCTGGGTTTAATTTGCCCCATTTTTCATCTATCTCCGCTTGGATTCCTCCTCCAAATTTGGTATTTAATATCTCTTTGTTAAGTTTAGTAGTGATAGTTTTAATATGATTTTCTTCTTCAGGGACCTTATTAGAAAATTTGAAAATCTTTTTTAAAAGAGTATTACTATCAGGTTGAAATTCTTTAATAGAATTTCTTAGTGCTGGAACATAAAAAAATTCAACCATTTTTCTAAGATTAGTTCCATCTCTATCAACATTAAACTCTTGAAATTCACTTAATTCTATAAGATTCCCTTTAATATCGACATAAATGACATTCCCTTGCTCATCCAAGTATTTTACAGTTGAAATTACACTTCCCAAGTAATACATTGCATGCAACTGTACTTTAATAAAAACATTGCCATCTTTATCTTGGTAGGAAAACTTTGGGATATATTCATCCAAATATTCATTAATTAGGGACTTTTCCTCTAGAATTTCAAATAATAGTTCAATTTTACATATCATTTCATTTTTTATTTCAGCATTATCAGGATTAAAAAAATCACTTTTTTCAATAATTCTTTCCCTTGGATTAGTAGATAGCACTTTTATTATTGCTTGCAAAACAGTGCTTTTACCCGCACTATTAGATCCGATTAGAGTAGTGAAGGATTCATCTAGTTTAAAATTCAAGTGTTCAAAGCAACGGAAATTATGTAAATTTATTTCTTTTAGCCTTAAAGTAATATTAATATCATCATTATCGTCATATTCATAATCAATTTCAATTTCATCCTCAGTATCTAATTGGTCTATTTGATCTTCGGTTTTCATTTCCATGTCGGTCTCCACTCCTAAAAAAGAAAATAATTGATAACAAATTAGAGGGAGTACTACTACTCCCAGATGTTATCATGACTTTAAAAGTCGATTTTTTGTAGTTTTTTAACTCTTTGGATTTTTAAGACAAAGAGCATAAAACCTGCTTTCCCATATCCCTAAAAAATATTACCTCCAAGTGAAAGAAAAAAATTCTAAATGGCATTGCTTCTCTAAATAATTTTAACTTACAAGCGATGTATATATCATAGTAATTTAAATTAGACAACTTTTGGAGTACACGAGGTATAGAGAGGTATAAATTTCGGTGCCTTTCACGTCACGAAGAATCTTGTTCCACAGAAATGTCTGACGTGATGGGTTAAGGGAGGATTTTTGTAAGAAGATGCTGAAACGTTGAATGAAGGGTGGCGTTTTAAAGTTTCTTGGAAAACTGCGAATTCCACTGTACCAACATAAGTTTGGGGTGGAGAAAATTAGTGTTGGTACACGGGTGATTGCTGCGCTAAGTCATTTGGATATTGATATCACGGACCAAAAGGTAGTGGTTATCCTTTCTCCCGCTTAGCAGAAGAAAAATGGGCCGCTGTTTAACTTCGGTGCCTGTCACGCCCCGGTTTTTGTCGAAGATTGATAGAATTTTTATGTATGTAGAAATGGTAGAATAGAGTTGGAGTTGAGTATTGTGAGGGTGGCCGGTTGTTAATCTTCTTTTCCTTTTGTTAAGGAAAGGAGGTGATATCAATCTGGAAAATGTTCTTGAAATCTTGCGAGAAATTCTAAAAGGATTTATGCGTGAAACAAGCGCTTATTTCTTTCGGAAACACGTATTAGAAAACAAGAAAACCACCCTACGCCGTCGCAAGCAAAAAGGGTGGTTCCCGTAAAAACTAAAACATAGACAACCACCACCCTGACGGTAGCAGTTGCTGGGAGAAGTGTTACTGCACTTCTCCTTTTTATATATACCCATTATACACAAAATGATTCCATTTTAAAAGACGTTGATGCTGGTGCTTTTGCATCGTTCAAAAGTATAAACTTTCCGTACCTGTTACCGCTAGCACGGGGTTAGCAGGTTTTGTTATTTTATCAAAATTTGAAGGGTTTTCAAGATTTATGTAGAAATATAGATTGAGGCTAACCTTCTTTTACGCCACTTTACATCCATTGTTGTTCCATAATTTTCAATTCCACAAATTGATTTATTCATCCTCATTTTGATTATTCCAAGCTGCAGTTTTATCCAATTGTTTTTATTTCATATTTTTGAGGGAGGTCTTTTTTAATGACTGTCAAAGTTTCAAGTATTGGCTTAAAAGGGCTGGAGGGCTACCATGTTCAGGTGGAGGTGAGGATTACGCCTGGGACGGAGTCAATGGTCATTGTTGGCTTACCAGATGCCTCTGTAAAGGAATCCAGGGAACGGGTGATCGCCGCTCTGAGCCATTTTGATATGGATGTCACCGACCAGAAGGTGGTGGTTAATCTCTCTCCTGCTGAGCAGAAGAAAAATGGGCCGTTGTTTGATTTGGCTATAGCGATTGCATCTTTAAAGGAGCTAAATGTCATCAAAGGTGTAATATCGGTAGAAACGGCCTTTATCGGTGCCCTATCGCTGGATGGAACTATTGTAAAAGCAGAAGGGATGCTGCCAGCGCTAATATCAGCAAAGGCTCTAGGGCTAAAGAGGGTATACTTTCCATACGATCCCGCTATACCGGTCCATATGCTGGGGGATCTGGAATGCATTGTCGTTCAGCATATCGAAGAAGTAGTCAACCACCTGGAGGGCCAAGAAAGCCTTTCACTCCTCCCAAGAGCAACTCCTCAGATTGCAAAACCACTATTTCGTGAACCGCCACAGAAGGATTTTTGTCATGTCATTGGCCATGAGCATGCAAAACGGGCATTGGAAATAGCCGCTGCCGGTGAACATAATATATTGATGAGCGGTCCACCCGGATGCGGCAAAAGCTTGCTTGCAGAGACGTTTCCATCCATCCTGCCGGCTTTAACCAATCAAGCTCAGTTGGAGGTCCTCAGTCTTTATCAGCTTGCGGGGGAGAAACGGATCTCAAGCCAGATGACCCCATTCAGGCACCCGCACCATTCTGCATCATCCGTTGCCATTATTGGGGGAGGATCAACCCCAAGACCGGGTGAAATATCGCTTGCCCATCACGGGATATTGTTTTTAGATGAGATTGCGGAGTTTACAAAAAAGACGTTAGATATGCTGCGCCAGCCTCTTGAGACCGGGCAGGTTACCATAAGCAGGGCCCATTCCACCGTTACCTATCCATCCTCATTTCTGTTAATCGGCGCCATGAATCCCTGTCCATGTGGGTATCTTGGTTCCAATAGCCATTACTGCACCTGTACTCAGAAACAAATACAAAGCTATCGAAATCGACTGTCTGGACCGGTCTATGATCGGATTGATATTCTATTATCTTTACAGTCAGTTAATTTAAATCAGACGGGAAAACGCCAGGAATCCTCTATTGAAATTAGGAAACGAGTTGAACATGCACGTGCCATTCAATATGACCGTTATAAAATGGAATTGACGAATGCAAAAGTCCCGTTTGAACTCTTAATGGAATTGAGTCCATTATCAAGTAATCAGCAAACAATGCTAACTAACGTGGCGGCAAAACAAAACTGGAGCAATCGGGTCCAAATCAAAATCATTCGTTTGGCTCGAACGATATCAGACCTTGCTGGTGAGACAATGATTACCGATACAGCTATATGGGAAGCGATGACCCTTAGACGTTGGGGTTTGCACAAACAAAATGTGATGGCGAGGGAAACGTAATGTCACGGGAGAAAAGAATCTGGGTTCCACATTGCTTTTATCACATTGTCTGCAGAGGTAATCGCCGAGACCCATTATTCCGTAATGCCTCTGATTTTGAAGCCTTTTTCCATATCCTCCAGCAACTCCATGAGAAGATTCCCTTTGAACTGGCTTCCTATTGTTTAATGACCAACCACTATCACCTGCAAATTCGCTCACAAGAAATTCCCTTTTCAAAGTTGATGGCGCTCATCAATAAGCGATACGCCAATTACTATAATACAAAATACCGCCTGACCGGCCACGTATATGAAAAACGCTATTTTGACCAAATCATTGACGATAAGGAAGGAATGCTGGAGGTCAGCCGATATATCCATCTAAACCCGGTTGAGGCTAAGATGGTCAGGAAACCAGAGTTCTATCCTTGGAGCAGCTACCATTTATTTAAATATCCAAACTCTAAAATACCAATTTTTGTAAATGTGGATATTTTATTAAACTTTTATGAAGGAACTGAGGGACAGAGGCGGGAGAAGTATTGTACCAGTATCACTCAGGCTTTGTTGCGGGGAGTGGCCACACCATGATAGAAGTTAGGAGTACCAAAATATAATGATATCCAAAAAACCTTTAAGGCAGTTTAGGTTAATGATAAAGGAAATATGATGTTTCCGATTTGAAATGACACCTGTAACTGTTGGATGGTAATATAGAAAAAAACAAGTAGGTGATAACATGGATTTGTGTGAGAGATGTGAATTATCTGAAGCGAAAATAAGATTACATATGGAATCCGATAGTATGCATTTATGCAACGATTGTTATAATGAGCTAATGGCAGAGGATCTTGATGTGACATTGCAGCCCCTGTTAGAAACTTTTTCAATAAAGGATTATCAGGGAATTAGTCGGACTTTTCTAGTGGAAAGACGACCCGACCCTATGGGGATATTCTTGGAAGCATCAGAAACGATTGAATTTGGCTACAAATTTGCTGTGCATGGTGAATTAGACTGTGATCAGCAAGCATTACTGAACAAATTAATAGATAAAGCACAAATAGGGATCGGAAAGCAACAAGTTAAATCAGGTGTTTTCCCGAATGGTCAGCCATACCATACAATAATGAATGACCAATTTACAGGCCTTATCGAATATGATGAAACTGCTGAGGGTTTACCACTTGTTATTATTGATGGTAAGCCATTTTCCTGGGAAGAAGTCGGAAGGATGCTTATGACGTATGAGGGTTTTCAGATGAAGCTTGAGGTGTACGATTTTACAGACGATGTACCAGAGGGTTCTGGCCCTCCAAACAAAAATAAGACTGTGATGTGAGAGTTGTGCTTAGGCATGGCTCTTTTTTTGTTCATTTGCTGAATATGGGGTTTCGACATTCTTCTGCTGCCAAAATAGTCATGACATTTACATAGCCAGCTGGAGACCCTTTATAAAAAGCAAGTACCTATTTTACCACAAACAATGGAATAGGTGACAATGCGGGCATTATGTGCAGCCTGCTTCAAGCGATATGGATTAACCTTTTATTGCGAGTGAGGAAGAAAAGTTATCTAAGAGGTTGTTCCTAAAACTATGGAATAATTTGCCGAAATATGCTATATTTTTAATAATATTGCAATAATGAAAGGGAATGATACATAATAATGAATAATTTTTTGAAAAAAAGTGCCGCGGTTGCTGCTTTAGGGATTTCTCTTTCCGTATTCAGTCCAGTGGCGGTAAATGAAGCAAAAGCGGCTAGCTCATCAGAGTATGCACAAAATCTAGTAAACTCATTAAAAGCGCTAGGTGTGAACGAGGTTGATTACCTATATGCCTATTTGCAATCCATTAAACTTAGCCAAAAGGAATACAATGATATTGTGAAAAATGCGGAGGAGGCTGCTGCGCTTTTAAAAACGGTCTCTAAACCTGAACAGTTATCTGACGCAAACAGGGCTACTCTAGGCCGCCTATTCCTGGACAGTGCACAAAAGGCACACCTGCAGGTAGCTTTTGTTGATAAAAACGGTAACGCTTTTGACCTGAAAAATTTAACTTTAGAGAATGCTAAAAATCTAAAAATCCAACTTCTAGATCTTAAGGGAAACGTTTTGGCGACAATTGATCCAAAAAAAGATGATCTGGATCCTGCAGTTCTAAATAGTAAGTTAGCTGCATTAAAAGCTGCAATTGAGGCAAAGAAAGGCCTCGAAAAGGCAAAAGGCTTTGTTCCAATGCCAAATTCTACGCTGCCAAATACGGCTTCAGATCTACCTGAAGGCATTGCGCTTGGTGGACTGCTTATCGCCCTTGGGGGTCTAGCTTTTATTCCAGCTATGCGAACCATCCGCAAAATGGAGAATCAAGCTTAATCTAATGGAAACCGTACGCAAAAAGAAAAGAAGGAAGAAAAGAAAGCCCAAAATACTAAAGTGGATCCTCCTTGGCGTACCAACCCTATTGATTATAGCAGGAATAGCCGTAATTAGTGTTTTTGGTTGGGAAATGACCAAGGAGACCACTCTCTTGGCAAAGACGGTAGTAAAACCGTATAAACCTACCCAAGTGAAAAAGGTGTTCGAAACAGAAGCATGGCCGACCATGCCTTCACCAGGCGAAAGGCTTGGCAGGTTATCCATCAACTCTTTAGATTTATCGTACCCAGTTGTTCAGGGCACCCATGATAACGAACTTAAACAAGGCATCGGTCATATGGCCGGAAGCTCTCTGCCCGGGCAAGGGGGACATGTCCTTCTAAGCGGCCATCGGGACACCGTTTTTCGTAAGTTAAAAGATTTAAAGCTGGGGGATGAAATCACCTTCTCCACTCCATATGGTGATTTTATCTATGAAGCAACCGAGACCAAAATCGTAGAAGCCGATGACGAAACCGTGGCAGTCCCGACAGATTATGAGACTCTAACGCTTACAACCTGCTATCCCTTTAACTTTATTGGGCATGCACCGCAGCGGTTTGTGATCTATACGAAATTGAAGAGTAATCCGCTTAAGGCTGAAGCGGCGTCCTAACATATTTGTAAGACCCAAGTTATATTTTAAAAAGCGAAGCGCCTGTATATTGGATATGCAGCGATTCGCTTTTTTTATTCTAAAATAAAGGGAAATAAGGAAGGTTGTGGGGTAGCTTGATCGTCACAAAAAGTAAAGTGAGAAACGTCCCAGTGTCTCTCACCGAAAATTTTCCCAAGTGATAAAAAGGTTAAAAGTCCTGTTTTTATTATTGATAAAGAGTTAATATAACTATCTTTCGCTAGATAATTATGGTAACATGTTAATAACTACATAGTTCGTACGAAAGGGCAAATCCATTGAAAGATGGTGGCGCAAAACTATAGGGGCTAAGGTTTTTCAAACTACGCCAGCCAGATGCCGAATATGACCACCTTCCGACGAATTATGATTCTATCATTGGAGGGTACCTATGCTATTATTTATATCAGGTTTATTTGTCGGTTCATTTGCTATGCTCCTAATCATGAGCCTCATGCAAGCAGCTAAAAAAGGCGATCAACAAATCGACGCCTATTTCAACGAAAAAACATGCTAGTTTAACAGAATATCGTTATTTGAAGGAATCCTTGAGTGGGGTTCCTTTTTTGTTGAGATCCTAACAAATATCACGCTATCCATAACGATCATCGTTATTGCCCCATCCCCATTTTTTGATGAGAAACCTGAACATAAACCTGTGCCATCGTGCTAGACAATACCTAGTACCTCATATTTTATTGAAGTCATCTCTTCTTTTTGTACTAAATCCACCATGCTAACATCCACTAATTTTTTTGAATATTCAACACAAATGCAGGATGCCATTTTGTATAGTCTCTATTAAAATGTGAAGTATCTGTGCATCTTTTTATCAAAGAAATTATCGTTTTAATGTGTAAGCATTTATGATCATTTCATTTTTTTCTATAAATATTTAATTGGAATTTATATTGAAATTCTACAAATTATGACAAAAAATCAAAAAAATTGACAAAATTCATTCCTATTAAGGGAATTGTCTGGTAATATATACCCATGTAAAAAAATTACAAAGATCAAGAAACTTTATTGAAATGTACTCAACAAAATCGATATGCAAGTAGATAAAAGGAAGTAATCAAGGTGGTGAAGTAAACTTGGAAACAGCAAGACCATTTAGACATTCGGAAATGGATATTGGGGCGGCATTTTCACGGAACGAATTTTGTTTGTATTTCCAGCCCAAACTCGACCTAGTAACAGGAAAAATAATCGGGGTTGAAGCATTAATACGTTGGATAAATCCAGAGAAAGGATTGATTCTACCAATGGAATTTATCCCTTTCGTTGAGGAAACAGGATTGATTTTACCCTTGGGAGACTGGATTTTACGAACCGCTTGTTTACAAAATAAGGCTTGGCAAAAGGTTGGCTACAACCCGATATTGATGTCGGTCAATCTTTCTGCACGCCAATTGTATCAACCTAATTTTGTAAAAAGAGTAAGCCAGATTTTGAAAGAAACAAGGCTTGCTCCTGAATATCTTATTTTTGAAATTACGGAGGGGATTATGTTAGATGCCTACCATGCCCCAAAAATTATTCGGGAATTAAAAAATATTGGTGTAAAAATCAGTTTAGATGACTTCGGAACGGGATTTAATTCACTTCAATATTTGCACGACCTTCCAATAGATAAGATTAAAATTGATCAATCATTTGTGAAGAACTCAACTTTAGATTCGAATGATGCAACTATTGTGAAGATGATCATTGAAATGGCTCACCAATTAAATATGGATGTTATTGCTGAAGGTGTTGAGAAGAAAGAACAATTGATTTTTCTTCAACAAAATCTATGTAACCAAGGTCAAGGCTATCTTTTTAGCAAGCCGTTACCGCCAGAAGAATTGGAAAGAAATTTTTATAAGATTGAACAGATTGTTGTTCGGGAAGGGATTCCCCAAGATGTCGGCAATCAGAAATGGATGGAGGAAATAGTTAAAAAAAATCAACGAGAATTACGTGAAACATTAAGTAGACATCAAGGAATCATTTTTAAGTTTAAAAAGGAAAATAAGAAATTCATCCACACTCTAAGTGACGGGGATTTACTGAATAAAATGGGTTTTACACCTGAACACATTATTGGTAAAGAACTGACAGATTTCCTTCCAATTGAAGCTGCCATGGAAAAAATGAACTATTATCAAAGGGCTTGGGAAGGTGAGGAGAACGTCACCTATGAAGAGGAATTAAATGGAATTTATTATATCACAATTTTAAGTCCAGTCCGTAAGGGGGGGCAAGTTGTTGAAGTTATTGGCTCTGGTGTTGATATTACGAATCAAAAGCAAGTTGAAGAGTCATTAAGAGTCAGTGAATCGAACTATCAACTTATAGCAGATAATATTCAAGATGTTATTGTTAAAATGGATAATAATGGGTTAATCCTTTATGCTTCTCCTTCGCATGAAAAAGTATTTGAAATCCCTCCAAATGAATATGAAGGTCATCATGCTTTTGATTTCCTTCATCCAGAGGACATTCCTTCCGTTCAAAATCAGTTTACTATTATGAGTAAATTTAGGAAACCAAGCCAGGTTCAATTTCGGCACCTGCATTCACAAGGTAAATGGCTTCCTATTGAGGCAAAAGTGACACCTGTTTATGGAGAAAATGATGAGGTAGAGTGTTTTATTGCAGTGGGAAGAGATATTTCAGAACGTAAGAATGTTGAGGAATTTATACAAAGGTCTGAAAAGCTTTCAGTCATTGGGCAGTTAGCGTCAAGCGTAGCACACGAAATAAGGAATCCACTTACAACAATTAAGGGTTTTGTCCAGCTTATTCAACGAGAGAAAGAATCAGACTTTTATACTACCACCATATTGTCTGAAATAAAAAAATTAGAAGAAATCGTAGATGAATTTATAAGTTTTGCAAAACCACAAGCACATCAAATAATGGAGACAGATATAAACATTCTTTTAAAACAAGTGCTTTCAATATTTAAATCACAAACCATAATAAATAATATTGAAATTACCCAAGAGTTCGAGATGGAATTGCCATCTGTTCGATGTGATAGAAGCCAAATAAAACAAGTTTTTGTTCAAATTCTTCAAAATGTGGTGGAAGCCTTGCCAAATGGCGGAATTATAAAAATTAAAACTCTTTATGAGGATTCAAACAAAGTTAAAATTAGGTTTATGGATCAAGGAAAGGGTATACCAAATAAGCGAATGAGAAAGATAGGGGAACCCTTTTATAATACAAAAGAAAAGGGAACTGGATTCGGATTAATGATTAGTCATAAAATTGTTCAAGATCATGGAGGTTGGATTGACATTCATAGCACTATCGATCAAGGAACCACGGTTGATGTCGTTTTTCCAAATATGACAAAGGGGAATAAGATAACAGCTATATCGGAAGGGGTGCCGAGGAGGGGAATTTATGGTAAGTAAGCTAAGTGGAGCATCCTTTGAAATCTACCATTCTATCATTGAGCATAATCCAGATGCCATATTTGTAGTTTCTATATATGGAATAATTGAGGAGGTTAATCCAGTCGTAACCAATATTTTTGGATACGCCAAGGGAGAGATTCAAGGGATTCCTTTTCATGACATAATAGTTCCGGATCAGGTAGAAAAATTCGATTATCATGCCAAGCAAATAGCACAAGGAAATCAATTTAAAACAACGATTAAAGCCGTTCATAGAAGCGGAGAGATTCTTGACCTGCAATTAAAGTGTATCCCACTAATCGTTAAAAATGAAATTATAGGCATTTTTTGTGTCGCCAAGGTTTTAACAGAATTAACAAAGAATACATTTTCTCTAAAACAACTGGAGGGGAGGTTTAATGCGCTTTTTAATTCTATTGCCGATGCGGTTCATTTACTTGATCTGAACGGAAACATCATTGATGTTAATCCTGCCTTTGAAAAACTGTATGGATGGAAACGAGAAGAATTGGTTGGAAAGCCATCGCCCATTATACCGGAAAATCGGTTAAAATATGCAAACTTGATTAAGGAAAAGGTAAAGTTAGGTGAAAACTTATCTGGGATTGAAGTAGATGCACTTCGCAAGGATGGGACTATTTTAACGGTAAGTTTAACCTTTTCTCCTGTTCGAAATGTGGATGGAGAAATTGTGGCTTTTTCTGGTGTTGCAAGAGATATTAGCAGGTATAAGCAATTAGAAGTTGCATTAAAGGAAAGTGAAGAATGGTTTAGGTTAATAGCAGACAATGCTACGGACCTTATTGCAATGTTCAAACCAGATGGAGTGGTTAAATATGCTTCTCCCTCTCATGAATTGGTATTAGGTTTTTTACCTGTATTTTATGAAGGGCTTCATATACTGGATATGATTCATTCTGATGATATTCCCAAGGTAGAAAGTCTTTTTACGAGCTTAGCTCAGACGAAGAAGGAGAAGATAATAGAGTTTCGTCATAAACACTGGGATGGTCATTGGGTATGGATGGAGTCAAAAGTGATTCAAATTCTTAATGAAAAAGGGGATATTCTCCATTTTCTTGCGTTAGGAAGGGACATGACTGAAAGGAAAATGTATAGGGAAAGGTTAACCTATATGGCGTATCATGATACTTTAACAGGTCTGCCGAATCGAAGGCTCTTCAAAGAGAGGTTAGATCAATCACTAAAAGAAGCCAAGCGATACGAGCGAAAGTTAGCGGTTATATTTATGGATATAGATAATTTTAAACAAGTCAATGATACGTATGGACACGATGCAGGAGATGAACTCCTTAAACAATTTTCAAATAGAGTGATGAATCAGCTTCGTGAAAGTGACACAATTGCTCGACTAGGTGGAGATGAATTTACCATTCTCCTCCCGGAATTTCACGAGGAGCTGGAAGTGGAAAGAGTTGCAAGGCGAATTATTACATCTCTTCAAGAACCTTGGAAGATTGAGGGAAATACTCTGAGAATAACCTCAAGCATGGGAATTGCCTTTTACCCCAAGGATGGAACAAACAGACATGAATTGTTAAAAAGCGCGGATTCTGCCCTTTATGAAGTAAAGAGAAGTGGAAAAAATAATATTAAAACCAATGCTCCTATTAATAAATCCCTATTGGTCTAATAATTTATTTAATGTGTAATAGAGTTTTTATCCCCGAATGAAAAAGAGAAACAAATACAAAGTGGAGTGCTTTTCTTATAATAAAGGCAAACTTATTGAAAAATAAGGATGCAAAGTCTCAGATCTAAGGTACATTCTAAGATGGCTGGGCTACCGAAAGGAGAAAATAGTAATTTGAAGCCAAAGCTTGTTTACTGGGTATTGATCATATTGTTTACGATTTTACCCATTGCATTAGAAAGTGGTTTTAGAGAAGGAATCGAAAGGCTATCTACCTTTTTGTGGTCCCTATTTTTAATACCTAACATTTTAATTATGGTAATGTATCCAAAATGGAAGATTATCATCGGTTCAGCATTCTTTTACAGCTTGTTGAAGTATGCTGCGGAATTTAGTGAGGACGTTCCAACACATGATAAAATTGAGTTGATACTCCTCATTGCTGGTTCTATTGTTAATGGAGCTATCCTCTTCACAATTGGTTATTTTATACTAAAAAATAATAAGCTGTTAAAGTATGTTCAAAAACTTACTATCATTGATTCTTTAACTGGATTGTATAATCGGAGATATTTTGACTTATATATGGAAAAAGCAGTTCCAATAAGCGAAAGAAGCTCTTTAGTTCTCATTATGCTGGATATAGACCATTTTAAAAGAATTAATGACCAATTTGGTCATCAATGTGGTGATGAGGCATTAAAACATATATCGGATATCATTAGACATAATGTAAGAAAATCAGATGGGTATGTCCGCTTTGGCGGTGAAGAATTTGCCGTCATTTTACCGAACACTGATGTAGGGCATGGTAAAATATTAGCTGAACGAATCCGTGAGGTTGTGGAGCAATCACATTTTATTTATAATGATAAACAAATTCGCTTTACAATCAGTATTGGTATTGCTACATATTCTGGAGAGGAAACGGAGGAATTCATTGAAAAGGCTGACAAGGCATTATATCAGGCAAAAGAGAATGGAAGAAACAGAGTGGGTATTTTCAACGTAAGTTGAATAATCGAAATAAGAGAATATCCAAAAAATAATGAAAAAATTAATGGGAAAAGAGTTTTGAATTCTTTTCCCATTTTGCTAACACTGCCTAGAATGGTGTTATATAGTTTTGATTTTTTTGTTTGATTCAACTAAATGTATAGCTGTCATACCTTTCGTGATTTCATACTCAGTAGCGGATGAAGACGGGACCTGACGAATAATTGTGTTCGCACGGAGACTGCTCCAATTGAGCACCCTCATCCATCAGGATTCACCAAAGTTCTTGCATGAAAAAGGCATGAAACGTTTATTTCTCCACATTTCAAACCACTTTACTTAAACGTCTGTCTGGTCGACATGCATTTTCGTGATATGGGAAAATAAAAAGCCAATAACGGCAAAACTTCGAGCCCAGTTAAACAATCGTTTGGCTAGGTTGCCCGGAAGCAACCCGCATAGTGAATTTCCGTAACTGTCATCGTCCGAAGACCACTCATGCCTGTTTACGACCATCGAAATTTACCATCTATGCCATCTTTTGAACCACTCTATGACAGGGAGCTTACCATCTATTTCCTTAATACCAATAAGAATATTTATTTTCACAGAAAAACGCCTGGGAATTCTCCCAAGCATTTCACTTGTTATACGGCTTTAATTGTTTATCAGTCATTGTAATCGATGGTTCTTGTTCTGGTGGCATCCCAGATGGTAACAATGTTCATCTTGGTTAATTCCTCGTATATCTCAGTTGATTTTTCAATATAGCTTTGTGCTTTTTCAATAAAACCGTCGAGGTCCTCGATGAGCCCGATGTCGTACGTCGTTTCTTCTGCTGTGAGGAGGTTGTAAATTTCATCGGCCAGATCGACGATTTCGGCATTTATCAAGCTGACGTCCAGGCTCTTATATTCTACCGTGTAGTCATCGGTGTTTTCGCTCAGCTGAATGCCCATCTCATGAATCTCGTGTGCCTCTTGGTTTTTCTCAAAAGCCAACTCATTGATATCCAGGATTAATTGACTATATTCAAAAAGGCCTTCGTCGTTGAATGGCGGCTCTACACAGGTTTTGAGCCCATTGATGATATCAATGAGAACGGTCAGCATTTCTTGGTCGTTCAGCAGGATGTGCCGCAAACGATTTAGGAAAATCGCTCTTTCCGGTTCAGACGAATGGTCGTCGAAGCTTGTAAGGCGTCTGTCTTGCTGGGCTTTTTTCTTCATTTCATTTGCGACTATACGTGAGGCGTCATTCGCAAATCGTTTCGATGCGCCATACAACAATTTTTTCCACATATGTTTACCTCCTTGTAGGGGTTATTTCTCCCAAATGGTATGCACGAGATAGAGAGTATGTGTGCTGAATTCGCTTTTCTTTGCTTAACTAGAATTTACAACATGCGAATTATCCTGCGCTTACTCGGAAAATCCACCTTCTTAACAACTGAATGTACGTATAATAAATTCGACAGTTATTTGAAAAATCCTTCAATGAGGAATATCTCGACAAGGGCAATTGAGATAGCCGCTGCGATTCTCTGATAACTAATTAAACATTTGGTTAACTGACAAATTTTTTAGCAGATTAGGGAAACTAATTTGATTAGATTAGGCTTATTGGAATTTTTGCCAAACGTTTAATTGGGGGAAGTGATAGCAGATGTTGTAGGAACTAGTCGGATTTCAGAGATTGTATTTTACATTCTCAAAGGTGCCAAATAGATCCGGCAGGTTTCAGCAAAGTTCTTGCATGAATTGGGCAAGAAAAGGTGAGTTCTCAACGTTTCAAACGAATTCATTTAAACGTTTGGCTAGTCGACAAGTATTTTTATGATATGGAAACCAAGAATCCAATGGCGGCTAGGCTTTGCTGCTTGTTACATAATCGTTTGGTTAGGTTGCCCTCAAGCAACAATTTGTTGAAAGGCATCGAATAAAAACTAAAGAGAATCCAGAGCATACCGTGGATTCCCTTTAGTTTTACGATATCGATAGGGTGTCATGTATTGAAAAAACTAATCCTGACATATTTTAGTTGCTTCATATTTAAATCCATGATACTGATAGTTTTGTTTTCTGTACATTTCTCTAGGGGTATCTTCTCCATCGGCAACTAAGATGACCATCTTCTCAGGGAATGATTCCATTACAAATTTTTGTAACCTGCTCGCTATTCCTTTTTTTCGATACAACTCGTCAACCATTAGGCTATCAATTTCTGCTGTTTCACTTGAGATGATGACATTTACATAGCCAGCTGGAGACCCCTTATAAAAAGCTAGTACCTGCTGAATATTTTGATCTTCAAATTGACGTTTTATAAGATCAACCTTCTGCTTCGCAAATTCAATTCCATTGTTTAAATCATGCTGATATTGTAGATCAAGAAGTACTTCTAAACTTTTATTTGTTACTACTTGAATATCGATATCTGGGTTGTCTATGACGGCAGGAAAGTGTTTCGGTTCGATCGCATATAATTCGAGAAAACCTATTTCATACCTCATATCCGTTAGGTAAGCAAGTAGTTCTCCTGTTGGCTTTATATTATTTGGAAAAGAAAATTTTACGTGTTTTTGGCCCCTTTTCAGATGGTAATCCCTTAGGTAATTTTCAGCCTCTTTGAATTCAGTTACAGTCGGCAATGTTTTAAATTCAATGAAATTACTATCATACCTGGTTAACATCTCAGGATAATGATAGTGTTTATATTGAGTGTTTTCATGGACTATTATTCCAAGCGTATTGATATTTTCGAATGTTAGTTGTTGCATTCCTATTCACCCTATATTAATTAATACTCCTATTTTACCAGAAACAATGGATAACAGGCACAATCCAGGGATTTTCCAGTTCCCTTATTGCTTTTATAATCTTCATTGGTTAATTCTTAAGGTGCCAGTAGATCCGTCGAACCGTTCCCAGGATCATTAATCCCACTTAACCCCGCTTTTTTCCAAGCTTCATTTCTTTTTATTTTTCGTTTGTAATTCTCATACCCCGCAGTCCCACCAAGCGGTTGAGGGAAATTCTCCTCTTCGTAGTCAAAATAATGCCATGTAATGCGGATTTTGGTTCCAGCAGGGAGAAGAATGGTTTCATTTTTATGGGGGAAAAATACTTTCCATTTATCGGTAGCATGAACAAACCCTTTCTGCCAATGGTCTTTAAGAAAAGCTTCTATTTGGGTATAGGGTTGTACCTCATTATACGTTTGGTCTTGTTCATTAAAAAATACATTGTAATCAGATGTGGTACCTTTAAATCGGTAGGGAGAGGTAAAATGCAGTGAAAAAATATCGTTTGCCGTTTTTTGAATAAACTCCAATTGGCCTAATTTTTTCACCCATTCCTGCGGGATCGCGGATAGGCCATAATATGCCCCTGCCAATTGGCCATAGACCGCACCAGTTGTATCAGAGTCATTCCCAAGGTGACCACCAGCAATAGACCTTCTTTAAAAGTATCTGTCAGATAAAATCCCCATAGAGCGGCTTCCAATGAATCCACCACGTACCCGGTACCTTTGATTTGTGGCGGTTGCCGGTGCTTATAAGAGCCTTCAGCCACTTGTTTTATTTTGGGGGAAAGCGGTCTATCTATTTTATTTTCAACAAACTGAACAAATTCTTTTGATAGTAGGTGTTCTTTTGAAACGCCGTTTGCTGCCCCGGCTATTAGTGCTCCAAGAAAATGGCATGCATCAACCGCTTCTTCGGCTTGATGGGTTGTTTTTGAGCTTTCGCCGGAAAAATAAATGGCTTGTTCGATATCACACGCCCAGAATAGAGGAACTGGCGCGAGCCTCATAATCGAGCCATTTCCGGCACTGTATGGATTTTTAGCCCCACTGTAAGGTTTCCGGTTTTCCCGATAGCGATGAAGAGATTCGCGGACAGTATTACCAATATCGAAGCATTCGCCGGTGCTGCTTAAATGTCCCTTTTCATACCAGCTTAGATAACGCTGCATTTGGTCATCGGCATTAAACCCGTTATGTTCAATCATGCTTTGTGCCAAGCATAATGCCATTGATGTATCGTCTGTCCATTCACCGGGAGCTAAACGGAATGGCCCGCCCCCAATCATATTATGAACCGGTTCAAAGGTTCCCGGCGGGCAGAATTCTACCGACGCACCGACACAATCTCCCACAGCTAACCCAAAAAGGCTGCCTATAAATCTATCCTTGTCGTACAACATTTTGAACTCCCCTTTCGTTTCCTTTCTTCTGATATCAAATTCGACAAATTTTTCCTTTCCCCCTCTTTTTTTAAAAGGCAAAATTGTTTATTAGTTTGTTAATCGCTACTTAGTCCGTATTCAATTGTTTTATAATAGAGAAAATAACTAGACAATAGTAGGTGGAAAGATGAGAAAATATCTTTTGGGATTTATCTCCATGATATTGCTATTAACAGCCTGTTCTTCCGTGGCCAAAAAAGATAGTAGTAAACTTGAGCAGGAAACAACGAATAAGAAGCCAACTGTTGAAGAACGGGACAAGTTTCTTCAGTCTAATGAATTTATCGTAGAATTTAATCATTCAAAAGATGATGATTCCGGAACCGATACGCTCACGATTACATTAAATGATCAATTTTTCGAGAAAAAAATAAGCGAACAATACCTCTATTTAGTGGATTTTTATGAGGAATTGACAAAAAATTATGGTGATTTGTATGACTTTTTCGGCTCGATTAATGTTTTTTGTGGGGATACTGAATTCCCGACATACATGATTTTCAAAAGGTCATTCACTATGGTGTCAGCGAATGTCGCGATCGATCGCGAAGTAGGTCAAAGGCCGGAAAAGAAGATATTGGATTTAATCGACACGTTGGATAAACATCAGGTTCTGTCCGGAACCGATAGAGGGCTGACACTTGCTGAAAAAGAGGCTGGAGCAGAGCCAACGGTGAAACAGACGCTTATTACCACCTCAGGGGAAGTGAAAGGGGCTCTTAGAACGGCTTACCTTGCTGAAAATCCTGAAGTCTCATCAAACAATGGTAAAAATGATACGGAAACGTCCATTAAAGGGATGAGTGGCAGCGATTGGGTGAAGCTAACGGAAAACCAAAAATTCCACGCTGTATCCAATGCCTTATACAGCTTGGCCCAAGGCGGATATACCATCAACGAAAATGAAGATTTTTACATCAAAGCCCTGGATGCATTTTACACGGATTCTTCTTCCATGGATATGCCGGTAAATGAGGCATTGGCACAGATTGGGATTATGTCGAAAACCATCACGAAATAAGAATCCGGTAAACATCGACTGTCACTTATTTTTTTGTCTGTTTCTGATGATGGGCAGCTACGTTTTACAGGTCGCTATCACACCTAGAGGTGATTGATTCGACCTTTATTTTTACCGCTGTCTCCATTTTTTCGAAGATTGTATTGTCCCCATGTTCGTATTGCATTGTATTGCATTTATTAATGAACCCTAGAGATGAGGAATCTATATGAAAGCACTTGTTTTTCATACATTTGGAGGTCCGGAAGTCCTGGAATATGGCGAAGTAATGGATCCTGTCATTGGTCCGGATGAAATTCTTGTCAGAATGAAAGCCATTGGCCTAAATTTTGCAGACATTTATAGAAGGAAAGGAAATTATCATCTTGCTGGGGAGCCTCCCTATATTTTAGGTTATGAAGGTGCCGGAATTGTAGAAAAAGTAGGAGCAGATGTGCAAGGCATAAGCGCAGGAAATCGTGTTGCCTTTGCTGATGTTCCCTTTGCCAATGCAGAGCTAGTAGCTGTTCCATATGAAAAATTGATACCTCTGCCAGAATCTATTTCATTTAAGGAGGCTGCATCTATACTCCTTCAAGGGCTAACGGCCCATTATCTTACAAGGGATAGCTATGCTGTGAAAAATAATGATGTTGTCTTAGTACACGCAGCAGCCGGAGGTGTCGGACAGCTTCTTGTTCAAATGGTCAAGCTTCTTGGAGGTAAGGTGATAGGCTTAACCTCTTCTAAGGAAAAAGGTGAAGCTGCCAAAAAAGTGGGAGCGGATTTGGTTTTCCAGTACAAGGATGAGTGGAAGCAGAAAGTTCTCGAAGAAACGAACGGCAAAGGAGTAGATGTTGTTTATGAATCCATAGGCTCTACACTCATGGACAGTTTTGCTGTTACGCGCATCGGTGGTACCGTTGTATTTTATGGAATGGCAGGTGGAGATCCGGCACCAGTTGATCCCCGTATGTTGATGGATACCTCAAAAACCCTAACGGGGGGAGACCTTTGGAATGTTCTCACTTCTAAGGAAGAACGAGTCACACGATCAAAAGAGCTGTTTAGATGGATAGAAGAAGGAAAAGTAAAAGTATCGGAGCCGACCACTTTTGCGTTACGAGATGGACAAAAAGCTCACCGCTATTTAGAAAGCCGAAAAAGTACCGGTAAAATCTTGTTGATTCCATAAGGGGCAGCGTCAGGCGGAATTTCCTAATCCCCAAGCAAAAGCCATCTTCTATCGGTAAGAATGTCTCCCATGGATGTATTAGAATGTTCAATCATGATGTTCTGGAACTATCAAGTAGCGTTACAATTGGGAAGGTTTGGCTAAAGCAAGATTGTCAATGCCCAAGGGGAAATTCTAGCAGAATCTTCTTCAAATGAAGAGGATTTGATCATTGTAGAACTAACGAATCAATCTTTACTGAAAAGCAGAAGCGACTATATGTTTTTCACTGACAGGGAACCACAGCGGTATAGGGACCTCATTGAATAACAAGAGTTATAGAGTAAGTAGGGAACAATCGGAAGTTTTGCGGTAAAAGGGCACAGTTTGTGGAATTAATCTAGCTGTGCCTTAGTTCTTTTATTAGGAATCCAGTAGACAGAGGGTTATTAAAAATATTTATTATTCTTCCGTTTGGTACCACTTCTTGAGCGGATGACCTGCGGATGTGGATGAGGAATGACTTAGAACAACTATCAGATAAGATTATTCAAAAAATCGAGGGAATCTTGGAATAGAGGGAGGGGTTGGAAACGGGGTACCATCTGTTTCCGATCCAGATCGAATATAAGGAGTCTCCAGATTTCACCGTATAAGTAGTATTTTCATGTGTGTGCGGAGCGAGCAATGACAGCTCTTGCCCAACATAAATAGTAGAGAGGATGATAGATTGTTATATTGCATTAATTGTAATAAAGTAAAGTTATTTTTTGCATAATCAGATGGGAGCAGAGGACCGTCCCTGCTTCCATTTAGTTAAAATACATTCTGATTCCAATGACCATTAACAGGATGGATAACATCTGAATTATCATTTTTCCAGGTATGCGCTGGGATAGAGCAACACCCACCTGGGAACCGATAATGACGCCAATGCCTCCCCAGAGGACGGTTGTCCAATCGATACTGCTATAATATATTTGTGATACAACCCCTACAGTAGAATAGAGGGCCAGGGAAAAGATTGATGTCGCCGTTGCATTATGGGTCGGGACTTTATAGAGGTAAATTAAAATAGGAACGAGCAGCCATCCTCCGCCAATCCCGAGATAGCTAGATAAGATTCCCATGAAAAATCCGAGTGGAAGCAGACGGCCTACCGTCAGCCTTGAAGCATCCACAGTTGTGGATGGACCCTCACTCTCACTTTTTTTCTTCCAAAAAAGAAACTGAGAATTCTTGGCGAATAAGAAGATTCCCAAAGCTACTAAAACCGTAGCAAAAATAACATAAAAGTAACTAGATGAATACAATTGCAGCAGCCTGACGCCAATTAATGAACCCGGAAAGGCCCCTAAACTCAGGATAATTCCTGTCCGGTAGTGAATCATGTTCCTTTTCGCGTACCCGGTCACACCTGATAATGAATTGATTAATACAATGACAATGCCACATCCCGCTGCGATGACGGGGTCCATATGAAAAACGATGAGAAGTGCCGGTACAAAAATAAATCCTCCGCCGGCTCCAACGATTGTGCCGTAGCCGCCGGCAATTATTCCCACCGCTAAAATCAGCAATCCCATTGAGATTTCCATGACAAATCCCCCCTTACACGATATATTTAACTTAACAAATAAAAACGTTCTTGTATAATCGAATTGTTTTATGGGCTATAAGTAAATGTTATATTCATAATTCAAAATGTATTAACATTTAGATGTTTATATGCCAATCTATATACACAATATGAAGTGAGAGGGGGACAAGTGTTGAATATTGATAGTTTAAAAATGTTTTGCGCGGTGGTGGATGAAGGAAGTATTAGTAAGGCGGCAAGAGCCAGCTTTGTCTCCCAGCCTGCTGTCACTAGGCAAATTCATCAGTTAGAAGAAAATTACGGAGCACTGTTATTCGATCGGGTAGATGGAAAGCTACTGCCTACGGAGGCGGGGAAATTGCTTTACCCGTATGCGAAGGTAATTATTGAATATACGAAGCGGTCTTTTGAAGCTGTTCAAGAGCTTACGGGACAGCAGGAAGCCATTCTGAATGTTGGGGCAAGCTTAACAATCGGTGAATATTTATTACCGGGGTTACTAGGGAGCTTCCAAAAAAACTTTCCTCAGATGAAATTCAGCTTATCAATTGGGAACACCCCCTCGATTCTCACGAAGCTGGAAAATTATGAGGTTGACATTGCGTTAGTGGAGGGGGCTGTCAAAAACGACAGCTTGGAAAATGAAAAGTTTGCGGAGGATGAGATCATTCTAGTGGTGTCATCTCAGCATCGCTGGAGTAAACAAAAAAGCATTGATATCACGGAACTGCCTGAGGAAAAAATAATCTGGCGGGAAGTCGAATCCGGTACACGGTGGATTGTGGAAGAAGCCCTCGAAAGGTATGGAATCCTTGATAAGATGGAGAGTAAAATGGAACTAGGCAGTTACCAATCGATAAAAAATGCTGTAGAAGCCGAGTTGGGGATCAGTCTTCTTCCCAAGTTAACCGTCTTAAAAGAATTAAAATACGGCACATTATGCGAAATCAAAATAGTCGATTTTCATTTAAAAAGGGACCTGTGGATGGTACGGAAAAATCATCGCTTTCAAAAAACAGGCTTAAGTCATTTTATCCAGTTTATCCGTAATGAATAAAGGAGCATAGCATGAACAACTCAAAGCGATTAGCGAAATATAAAATTATCGAAAATGAGCTGTTAGACAAAATTAACAGCGGTTTTTACTCGAAAGGACAATTAATTCCAACCGAACAGGAGCTGTCCAAAGAGTATAACGTCAGCCGTGTCACCGTCAGACAGGCGACGAACAACCTCGTGGCCAAGGGTTACTTGGTGCGAAATCCGGGGAGCGGAACGTTTGTGGCAGAACCTACCCTTATTGGTCGAACCACCAATGTGAAGAGCTTTACAAATGAAATGGAGGCAATAGGGAAAACCGTTACTTCAGAAATTCTTGAGTTTAAAATTATTCCTGCTTCCGACTATATTAGCAGCAAATTACATGTCCCAGTGGACACACCTGTCTATAATATTGAGCGTTTGCGAAAGGCGGACGGGGAACCAATGATGCATGAGACCACTTATATGAGTGTAGCCGAGTATCCTGATTTATCCTATGAAAAATTGCTTCACTCCCGCTATCAGTATATCGAAGAAACAAAGAAGGCCTCGATCAGCTTTGTCCAGCAAGCGGTCGTGCCGATTTTTCCATCAGAAGTTATCGTCAAGCATTTTCACTGTGACCCAGAACAGCCAATTTTAAAGGTATTAAACACCACCCATCTGGAAACGGGTGAGATTGCGGACCATTCCGTTTTAGTATTAAATTCCCCTAAATATCAATATCAAGCGATAAAAATGAAATGAGCAGTAAATCCGTGAGGTTTACTGCTTTTGTTTTAAATATATTTACATTTATTTTAAAATGTATTAACAAATGTATTGAATAATTTAAAACATGGGCTTATAATAGCAACGAGAAAGCGAATACATTTTGTTTGGTGGATAGAAAGGCTCGCAATTGGAATGATATTTTTTTCTTATAAGGAGTCTGAATAATTCTACTATTTGCAAAGTGAATACCATTTGGGGGGTTTTTGCATGTCTGTAAAACAAAGATTACTAGACTTTGGTCAAAGGTTGGGGAAGGCCATCTTACTGCCAATCGCCATCTTGCCAGTTGCCGGGTTATTACTCGGTATTTCTTCTGCATTATCAGGGGCTGCTGTTGTTCAGGCTTATCCAATCTTGAATAATACGGTCCTTCAGGCGATATTGCAGATTATGAATGCTGCTGGCTCTGGTGTATTTTCAGCATTGCCGCTGATTTTCGCAGTTGGGATTGCCGTCGGTCTGGTTAAGGGAGAAAAAGGGACAGCTGGCTTGGCAGCTGTTGTCGGGTATTTCGTATTAATTATTACCATTAATGCTTTATTAAAAGTGACAGAGGGTCTACCTCCTGAGGGTGCTGATCCTCGGGCATACGGCCAAGGCCTTCAATTTGGAATTATGACCCTGCAAATGGGCGTGTTTGGCGGGATCTTAGCCGGGATTGGAACAGCATTCGTTCATGACCGTTTTTACAAAACGAGTTTGCCGGAATTCCTTGCTTTCTTTGGCGGTTCTCGTTTGGTGCCAATTGTTAATACCTTTGTGTTCCTTGTTATCGGTGCAGTGATGTTCTTAGTATGGCCTTTCATTGGTCATGGAATTGCCGCGTTTGGTGAATTTGCTACAGGCTTGGGTGTTGTAGGTTCATTCTTATATGGACTTTTACTGCGAACTCTTTATTTATTGGGATTGCACCATGTGTTTTACCTTCCGTTTTGGACCACTTCTGCAGGCGGTACGCTTGAAGTAGGGGGCAAAATCGTTGAAGGATTCCAAAACATCTTCTTGGCGCAATTATCTGATCCAAATACAACGAAGTTCTTCGACAATCTTGCGTTATTTAATAGCGGCCGTTACTTCCATATGATGTTTGGTATGCCGGCTGTTGCGTTTGCCATGTACAAAGCGATCCCTGCTGGACCGAAACGTAAAGCAACGGCTGGTTTCTTATTATCCATCGGTTTAACTGCCTTTATCACAGGTGTTACAGAACCGATTTCGTTCGCTTTACTATTTGCTTCACCAATCTTATTCGTACTTGAAGCGCTTCTGTTTGCCTCTGTGTTTGTGGTTGCGGCCCTGACACATGTCACAATTGGTTCGACATTCTCAGCAGGTGTCATTGAGTTCCTATTATTCGGTGTCTTCCAGGGCAACGATAAGACGGGCTATCTTTGGATTCTTGCACTGGGTATTCCGATCGCGATTGTTTATTACTTTATTTTTAAAACAGCGATTCTGAAATTAAATGCGAAAACACCTGGACGGGATAACACATCTGATACAGAGGAAGAAGGCAAGCTGAATAGTTCATTCCAAACAAATTCCGGACAATCTGCAGTCATTATTGCAGCTTTAGGCGGAATGAACAACATTACGGATATTGATAACTGTGCCACACGTCTTCGCGTTAGTGTCGTCAAACCGGATGCGATTGATGCCGCAGCCTTAAAATCAGCAGGTGCGTACAATACCATTGTTCGCGGAAAATCCGTTCAGGTTATTTTTGGACCAAAGGTAAATCTCGTTCGGGCAGAAATTGATGAATATTTGGAATCTATTTCATAGGTGAACGGAGAGAAATACTAGTATAGTAGGGTACTGGTATTTCTCTCCTCGGTTTATTTGTATATGAGTACAACCTAAGAAAAAACAGGATGTAGGTGATCAGATTGAAAAAAAACATTATTTATATTCATACCCATGATAGCGGCAGAATGCTAAGTCCATATGGGTATGACGTTCCAACACCAAACTTGAAAAAGTTTGCCGAGGATGCAACGCTGTTTCGACAAGCCTACTGTGTTGGGCCTACTTGTTCTCCGAGCAGAGCAGGCTTATTGACCGGGATGTATCCGCATAGCAATGGCATGCTTGGATTGGCGCAACGTGGATTTGGCTTGCAGGACTATTCACAGCACCTAGTACAATTTTTGAAAAAACAAGGATATCATAGCGTTCTATGCGGGATTCAGCATGAAGTGGGCAGTTATTTGAATCCGGAAGAAGGGGCCAAAACAATTGGCTATGATGAAAATATTTCGGCTGACAATGCCAATTATCCTGAGGAAGAGCTGGTGAAGTGGGATTACTTGAATGCGCAGCGTGTCAGTGATTGGTTAACTAGAGCAGACAAAGAGCAGCCATTCTTCTTATCCTATGGGTTGTTTGCCACCCACCGAAAGTTTCCGACCGGAGAAAAGAACGGGATCGATTCGAAGTATGTCATGCCACCGTATCCTATCCCTGATAATGAAGTCACCAGGGAAGACTATGCAGGCTATTTAAAATCGAGTTCCTGGTTCGATGATTCTTTTAAAATTGTGATTGATACGTTGAAACATGAAGGATTGTATGAGGACTCGATTATCATTTTTACAACGGACCACGGTATTGCCTTCCCGTTCAGCAAATGTAATTTAACGGACGCGGGAATTGGTGTTTCCTTCATTATGCGTGTTCCTGAAAGCAATACAAAAGGTGAAGTGGTAGAAAGCCTAGTTTCACAGGTAGATTTATTTCCAACGATTTGTGATTTACTAAACATAAAAAAGCCAGAAAATCTGCAGGGTGTATCATTTGCAGAACTATTTGTGGACCCAAAAGTGGAAGTTAGGGAGGAAGTCTTTGCCGAAGTGAATTTCCACACATCCTATGAACCAACGCGATGCATCAGGACAAGTCAGTATAAATATATTCGTTATTATGATGAAGAGTATTTAAAGGTTAACATGTCTAATATCGATAACTCTCCAACCAAAAGCTACTATTTGGAAAATGGCTTGGATCAGGTCGTGAAATATAAAGAAGCATTTTATGATTTGGTATACGATCCGGGTGAGCGAAATAATGTGGCAGATGAGCCGCGCTATGCCGATGTGCTGAAAGAGATGCGGCAAAAACTAGTGGAGTATCAAAAGAAAACCAATGATCCTTTGCTGCACGGAAATATTGAAGTCAAAGAGGGCTGGAAGGTGAATAAGCAAGAATGTATTAATCCAAGCTCCAAGAACCCGAATGACTATGTAAAAGCGAGGGAATACAGTTGTTAAAGCTATTTAAAAAGAAAACTGCTTTTGTCAGCCCGGTAGAAGGGAAATTAAAACAGTTAGCGGATGTTCCGGATGAGGCGTTTGCCTCTAAAGCAATGGGGGATGGGTTTGCCATTGAACCTCTGGAATCCAACATTTATTCACCTGTTAACGGAAAAGTGGAATTTGTTTTTCCAACCAAGCATGCTGTGGGAATTAAAACCGACGATGGAATAGAAATTTTAATCCATGTAGGAATTGAAACTGTATCACTTAATGGAGAAGGCTTCACCCTAAATGTGCAAGAAGGCCAAGTAGTAAAACAGGGAGATCTGGTAATCACGGCTGATTTTGAAAGAATAAAAGATAAAGTTCCTGCCACTGATGTAATTGTCGTGTTTACAAACGGGAAACAGTGTCAGTTATTAAAGGCCGGACAACGTGTATCAAGGACGGAAAAAGACATTATTAAGCTGTTCTAAATTGTAGGAGACATCCTTTCCGCAGAAAGGGTGTCTTTCTTCCAACATGGATTTTTTAAAAAGGTGGGAATTGACATGGATGTAAAACTGCAGATTATAAATCAGTTAAAAGATGGATTAATCGTCTCATGCCAGGCAAAGAAGGATGACCCCATTTACCTTCCAGGCATTGTTGAAGCAATGGCCAGTTCGGCAATTTGGGGCGGGGCAGCAGGCTTGCGGCTAAATACCCCGGAAGATATCAAAGCCGTCAGGAAAATGACCGATTTGCCGATTATTGGGTTATGGAAGATTCATAGCGAGAAAAGCAAAGTGTTTATTACTCCTACTATGGACGCCGTTAGAGCGGTCATTGAGGCTGGTGCTGATATCGTGGCAGTGGATGCAACGGACCGTTTGACAGCAGAAGGAAGAATAGCGTTTGACATTATTCCTCTCATTAAAAAAGAATTCCCTAATATCGTGATTTTGGCAGATATCCGCAATGCCAAGGAAGCGCTCCATGCATTAAAGCTTGGGGCAGATTTTGTCGCTCCTACTCTTTATCGATTTAATGACAACCCGAAATCGATCGACAGCCCTGATTTCGAAACGCTTGCGGAAATCATCCGGGTCAGCGAGGGCCGCGGCTATGTACTGATGGAAGGGAAAATTAATACCCCCGAGGAGGCGATTCAAAGTCTCTATTTAGGGGCACATGCCGTTGTCGTCGGTAGTGCTATTACCAGGCCTCACCTTACAACGTTAAGATTTACGGTTAAAATGAATAAGTATGAACGAAAAATGCCGCTTTTGTATTAGAGTAAAGGAGTGTGAGGCAGCATGCAGACATTGAGCATATTAATCAAACCAGCTTCATCAAGTTGTAATTTGGATTGCAATTATTGTTTTTACCACAATGTTGCGAATCATCGGATGATTTCAAGTTATGGCATCATGAAGGAAGATGTTCAAACGGCCTTAATTGAAAAAGCGTTCGAGAGCGGAGCCAGACTCATCTCCTTCGCCTTTCAAGGCGGTGAGCCTACCCTTGCTGGATTGGAGTTCTACCATCATTTTGTGGAGAACGTTCATGTCTATAATACGAAAAATGCTGCCGTCAGTTATTCTATTCAGACGAACGGGTACGGTTTGGACGAAGAATGGGTCAAGTTTTTCAAAGAAAATGATTTTTTAGTAGGTGTGTCTGTTGACGGACCGAGCCATATTCATGATGAACAGAGAAAAACCAATCATCAAAGGCCGACACATCAGCGGATAATGGAAACTATTCGTCTCTTACAATTATATGGTGTACCGTTTAATATATTATGTGTGTTATCCAAGTACGTTGCGGAACATATTCATGAAGTCTATGAGTTTTTTATGAATGAAGGTTTTCACTATATTCAATTCATTCCGTGCCTTAATCAAATGGACGAGACCAATGCTGTCGATTCATATGCCTTAAGTATTGAGCAATATAGGAATACGTTAAATACGTTGTTTGACTTATATAAAGAAAACTTTGATCAAGGTCATTATATTAGCGACCGGTTATTTGATAATTACGTTCGGATGAGCCAGGGATTTGCACCAGAAAGTTGCTCAATGACAGGTTCTTGCACAACTTATTTTGTGATTGAAGCAAATGGAGATGTTTTCCCGTGTGATTTCTATGCCTTAGATGCATATAAGTTAGGGAATATCACCGAGTCGGGCTATGATGAGATGTATCATGGGAGGGTGGCATCTGTATTCCGCTCTGAATCGGTGCCCTTAAGCGACAAGTGCAAATCTTGTAAACATCTTGCGTTATGCCGAGGCGGTTGCAAGCGGTACAAAGTCCAAAATAAGAAAAGCAACGAATTTGAACTTTATTATTGTGATGCCAATTATGACTTTTTTGAAAGAAATACGGCCGCGATTGTTGAGATAGGCAAAAAGGTTTTACAGGGATATTTAGTCTAATCCAAGGAAAAACAGCGATTGGAGATGAGATCATGAGAAAAACATCATGCTGCAGTATCAATAGAGATCACTTGGCAGGCAAGGAGAAAAAGACGCTTCTGACTTTGCCAATAAACCATACTAAAATGAAACATATAGAGAATTTAGTCACCTTGCCTGGCGGGGAATTTATCATGGGGACTGATGATGCGGTGGGCTTTAATGCAGATGGAGAAGGCCCCGCAAGAAAGGTTATCGTCGAGCCTTTTGCAATTGACCGCTATGCTGCAACGAATCAGCAATTTAATGAATTTGTTGCTGAGACGAATTATGTGACGGAAGCGGAGAGATACGGGTGGTCGTTTGTGTTCCATATGCTGGTGTCCGATACGGTGAAAAAGTCAGTGACGCAAAGTGTCATGGGGACACCATGGTGGCTGGTGGTGGAAGGAGCCAGCTGGAAGCATCCTGAAGGGCCGGACTCCTCTATTGCCGACCGCATGGATCACCCAGTTGTCCATGTTTCCTGGAATGATGCATTAGCGTATTGCCGGTGGTCCGGCAAACGGCTGCCTACTGAAGCGGAATGGGAATATGCCGCCCGGGGGGGGTTAGAGGGGAAAATCTATCCTTGGGGTGATGAACTGCTTCTGGCTGGGGAGCACCAATGCAATATTTGGCAGGGCAATTTTCCTGTTGAAAACACCCTGGAAGACGGATACTTAGCGACTGCCCCTGTTCATTCCTTCCAGCCCAATGGCTATGGCTTGTACAATGTTGTAGGAAATGTGTGGGAATGGTGTTCCGACTGGTTTTCAGCACAACATTTACACGAACCAACCGGGAACCCGGCAGAATTAAGCGAAGGAACAGCTAAAGTCATGAAAGGCGGCTCCTACCTTTGCCACCATTCCTACTGTAACCGATATCGCGTAGCTGCCCGCACCCAAAATACTCCGGACAGCTCGGCAGGAAATATTGGCTTCCGCTGTGCTGTAGATCTTCCATGACAAGTGGGGACTGCTCAATAATGAAAACATTTGTATTTAAAATGGTAGAAGAGGAGAGGGAAGGGAATTAGTTTCCACTCTGACCTGCCTTTAGAGCGCGGGGATGTGTTTAATAAATTCCTGACCTTCCCCGCGTCCACATACCCCTGCTTCGATGCACAAACCTCCTGCGGAACTCGATTGCTAACATATGTATGGTCCAATTCGAACGGTTCTTCGTTACGTTTATTTATCTTTTGATCTTTTTCAGTTTTTAAAAGATTACTGGTTTCTTTTGGCTGGTCCAAAATTTCTGGTTTGGGTGGTTCATTATAAGGAAAAGGATTAAATACATACAGGTTACTAGTTTGCGAGCCATTTTTTCTTTCCGTCTCATGGACGGTGATCAGCCCAAGAATGATTGCCTTTTGAATCATCCGTTTAAAGGTGGAGCGTGAAAGGCCATTGTCGTGGGATTCCTCGTGAATCGCTTTAAGAATGGTGCCAAATTTGGCATTGCAGATGCCAGGAAGCTTTGGCAGCAAATCGCACGAGCCGTTTTAGCCCAATCAGTTCCCCCTTAGAAAAGTCAGCCTTATGCTGCACCATCCACATTTCCATATGGTTATTAAATTCTTTAAGACTGGAAAACTGTGAGAACTCTTTGAATTGTTCAATGCAGCCTGATTTCATACCCATGATTTTGTTCCGCCCTTCATCACTATTGTTGAGGGCCGGCCAGTGTTTTTACGCTTCCGGCAACTCTAACATAACGGGTTTGGAGACATTGGTCGAACGACGAAAAATCAAATTTGAAGCGAATTTTGGGCTGGTTATGAGGTATATTGGAACTGTTATGCTACCACAGAAGTGGAGTTACTTCGAAGATCATTCTTTTGCATGACCAAAAAAAGAAGCAGAGAATCATCCTCTGCTTCCAATCCGATAAATTCTTGCTTCATATGGTTTTAATTTCAGTTCATCAGTGGAAACTTCCTGTACTTTGTAGTTTTCCAGAATGATCTCTTTTTCTACTAAGGCGAGGCTTTCCGGAAGTTCAATTTCTACAAGAAGGTCAGAAATATTTAATAGGACCAGCCATCTTTCATTCTCGTATTCACGGATGAAGGAGTAGATTTGTTGATGGTCTTCGAAAAGTTCCTGAAAGTCTCCATACACCATAACCTGATGTTCTTTTCGCAGTTGAATCAATTTCCTATAAAAATAATAAACCGAGTTTGGGTCCTTTAGAGCTTTGGCCACGTTGATCTCTTTGTAATTTGGATTTACTTTGATCCATGGAGTTCCAGTTGTAAATCCGGCATTGGGTGAATCATTCCATTGCATGGGGGTGCGGGAATTGTCACGGGCCAGATGAAGCAGGCTCTCAAACACTTCTTCCGGTTTCCTGCCTTTGTCTACTTCTTCTTTATACTTATTTTTCATGGCAATGTCATGGTAGTCTTCAATTGAATCGAAGCGGACACCCGTCATGCCGATTTCCTCACCTTGAAAGATATACGGCATCCCCGGCAGCATATGCAGTAGAACGGCAAAACATTTGGCTGATTCCACGCGATACTCTGAGTCGTTGCCAAACCGGGTGACGAGGCGGGTATGGTCATGATTATTGAGAAATTGGGAATTCCAGCCTTTGCCCCACAAACCGTTATACCATCGACGCTGAATGTCTTTAAACCGCTGCATATCCCAATGAGACATATTATCGCAGACTTCAAAGTGGAATAGGGTGTGCAGCTCGCGGCGGTCTTCACCTACATATAACAGGCCGTCCTCTGGCGTGACAAACGGTATTTCCCCAACGGTAAAAATATCATAGTGCTGCAATACTTCCTCGTGCATTTCCCGAAGGTATTCATGAATCCCGGGGTTATTGCCCAAATAGGAGATATCCTCGGGATGATTCGAATCGGGGAAGCCTTCCTGTTTGGCTAGAAGGTTGATGACATCCATTCGGAAACCGTCAATTCCCTTGTCCAGCCAAAACTTCATGAGTGAGTAGACTTCCTGGCGTACTTTAGGATTTTGCCAGTTTAAATCGGGCTGTTCGACCGCAAACGAGTGAAAATAATATTCTTCAGTGGTTTCATCATATTCCCAAACGGATGGTGTAAAATAGGAACGCCAATTGTTCGGCGTCTTGCTCCAAATATAATAGTCTCGTTTTGGATGATCTTTGGAGGAACGCGCCTCTTTGAACCATGGATGCTGGCTTGATGTATGATTCACTACCAAGTCCATGATCAATTTCATCCCGTGGCTATGTACTTCCTGGAGAAGCCGCTCGAAGGTTGCTAACGTTCCCGCTTTTGACATAACCGAGCGATAATCGGAAATATCGTACCCGTTATCGACGTCAGGTGACTCATAGCAGGGATTTAGCCATATGACATCGACACCAAGGTTTTGGATGTAATCCAATTTTTGGATCACACCCTCCAAATCCCCGTAACCATCACCATCTGTATCGTAAAAACTGCGCCAATATACTTGATAAACAACCGATTCCTTCCACCATGCTTTTTTCATTGTCATCATTCCTTACTTCAGCACAGATAAATCTTTTTCTTCCTGTGGTGATTTAACCATAAATTATTTTTTACATTGATACTTCTGATTTTCCTGCAGATAGTTCTTCATTTTTTTCAAGTTTTAGCTGTTGTTTTTCAGCTGCTTTAAAGAACGGATAATAGATGACTACAGCTATAATTAATGCCAATACTGACCATACAGCTGCCTTCCAGTCTCCTCCAGTTAATAAAAACGGCCCAATAATAGGGGGCATCGTCCACGGAACCATGGCAACTGGTCTTCCTATAATATCAAAATACATTAAGAAATAGGTGATCGTCGTTAATACCAATGGAGTCACGATAAATGGTATAAACATTAATGGATTAAATACGATTGGAAAACCAAACACAACTGGCTCACTTATTTCAAATACGGAAGATGGAAAGGCCAACTTTCCAAAGGATTTATACACTTTACTTTTCGATCTAAGACATAATAACACCAATGCCATCGTAACCCCAGTACCACCCATACAAACAAACATCGTGTTAAAACCTTCTGCTGTAATATAAGGTATTGGTTGATTATTCATATATGCTTCTGTGTTTGCTGTTAAATATTGAAGAAATATCGGTCCTGCTATACTTCCAAGTACAGCATCTCCATGTACGCCTACTGACCATAATAAACATATGAATAGAACTAAAATTAACATACCAGGTAAAGTATTCAGTGCAAATACCAATGGGCTAAATACTAAAGCTAAAAATTCAGTAATATCAAACCCTATCACCACTCTGATTAACCAAACAACTAATAAAACTGCTCCACCTGGAAGTAATGCTACAAAAGAATTCGCAATGGCCGGTGGAACTCCGTCTGGTAATTTTATAACAATGTTTTTCTTAACAAAAAGTTTTAAAATTTCAATAGCTATGAGTGAAACGATAATGGCTGTAAATAATCCTGTAGATCCAAAGTTATCAATCATTAATTCATACTTTTCATTCACCTGAGTTAGTAAGAACCCTATAAGAGCTATTATTCCACCGCTTATTGGATCCAATTTATATTCCTTGGCTAAACTATAGCCTATACCAGCAGAGGCAATTAGTGATAACGCACCGAATGTAACATTAACAGGGGCATTCAGCTTGGGTCCAAAATCTCCGATAAATTTCCCCCACCATTCAAAAGGTAAATTACCAATAATTAGAAATAGGCTCCCTATTATGATAAAGGGAATAGTAATTGCTAATCCATTACGCACTGCCATAAGATGTCTTTGATTTCCCAGCTTAACTAGAGGTGGTACTAATTTTTCTTGGATAAAATTCATAAATCTTTCCATAATAAAATCCTCCTAAATTATATAAAGTTTCCTAGCATTTTAAATTTAGAACTCTCCACCCTATCAAATTGACTTACTTACTAAATTGCAGGACCCATTTTCAGCAGATATTGTGATGCCCTCGTTTAAGAGGAAGAAATCAGTTGATGGCTGACTCATCCACCATTAGATAAGCGTTTTCATGTTTCCAAATGGCAGTGACCGGCCAACAAGGATTTATTTTTCCATTCAAGACTTTAGAAATGGCATCTTTCTTACGCTTCCCATTTGCTTCGATGATCAGCATTTCCGAAGCTAATAATTGTTTGATCCCAAGTGTGATGCCTTGGCTCCTGTTGGTATCTTCTTTGAAATACTTTTTCCCAACCTCTTGGGTGATGGCTTGTAAATCAATGACATGCGCTTCTTTTTCAAAATCTACTCCCGGTTCATTGAATCCCAGATGGCCATTCACACCGACACCAAGGAGGCTTAATGAAATATTTCCATGCTTTTGAATAAATTGATTTGCTTTTATACACTCCAGTGCCAGGTCATCAGAAAGCGCATTAAATACATGAATGTGATCCTCCGGAATATTTGCCGGTTGAAAAAACTCCCGATTTAAAAAGGCAATACAACTGCCTTCGTTATGGGAATCCAAACCAATCCATTCATCCAACTGGATGTAATAGGCCCTGGTTAAATCAATTTCACCGCGTAAGTGGGCAGCCACTACTAATTGGAGCGTGCGGGTTGGAGTATCTCCTGCCGCAAAGCAGTACAGTCCCTCCGGTTTTTTCTTGAATTTTTCAATGATAAGCTTGGCTGCCGCCAAGCTCATTTCTTCATAATTACTTGAAACGTTAAAATGAATTTGATTCATCAAACATTCACCCCCTCCGTTTTGAAAAATTGCGGCAAATAAGCTTTATGGGCTTCCAGTAGTTCGTCCAGCATCTGCTTGGCTTCCGTATCACTAGATACCAATGGATTGATTGTCATGGCTACAAGTGCAGTATTGTAGTCGCCCGTCACAGCTGCTTTTGCTGCCATCTGTTCAAAAGTCTTAATCTGCTGTACGAGCCCCTTAATCTCCAACGGAAGTTCCCCGGTTACAAGAGGAATAGGGCCGTGTTTAGTGATTACACAGTTTACTTCCACTGCTGAATCACGATCAATATCTAAAATCGCACCATTATTTTTTGTGTTTACTGTTTGAATATCACGTTTATCATTATAAATGGAACTAATTAAATTACAGGCGGCTTCACTGTAAAAAGCACCACCCCGTTGCTCTAGTTGCTTTGGTTTTATGTCTAAATTATCATTTTTGTAAAGTTCAAATAATTCTCTTTCCACTTTTTGGACCACTTGCGCACGTGTTCCTTCTTTTTCTGCTGCTAGTAATTGCTCAGCTAACATTTTGGAAGTTTGATAGTAATAACGTAGATAGCCAATTGGTACCATGTTTAAAGTACGGAGGAATTCAGGCTCCCAACCCAAATCTTGAATGTTTTTCAAAGAAACAGTGTCTGTTCCCGGGGCTGTCATTTTTTCCAGCACTTCCTCGGTAACGTCTTTTCCGTGAAGATAGATTGTCTTTGCAAAAATCATATGATTAAGCCCGGTAAACTCAACATAGATTTCCTTCATATCAACGCCTAATATGTCCGCAATCCCCCGTTGAATCCCGTATGGTCCGTTACATAAACCTACCACTTTTTTGATCTTGCTATAGCGCAGGACTGCTTCCGTAACCATGCCAGATGGATTCGTAAAGTTGATTAACCACGCATCCGGGCAAAGTCGTTCCATATCCTTACAGATATCAAGAATAACCGGAATAGTGCGCAACCCTTTGAAAAGTCCACCCGGCCCGTTTGTTTCCTGGCCAATGGTTTGATATTTCAAAGGTATTTTTTCATCTTTCTCACGCGCCTCCAATTGTCCGACTCTAAATTGAGTTGTAACAAAGTCAGCGTTCTTAAGTGCTTCTTCTCGATTTAACGTTAAATGAATCTCAATCGGCAAATTTGCCTTTTTAACCATTCGTTTTGCGAGGTTTCCAACAATATGCAGCTTTTCTTTTCCTTCTTCAATGTCTACTAACCAGATTTCTCGTACGGGAAGCTCATCAAAACGTTTAATGAAGCCTTCAATTAACTCCGGTGTGTAACTGGATCCCCCGCCTATGGTTGCAATTTTAATTCCCCGTTGCATATCGGTACCTTCCTTTCAAATTCAATTCTCTATCATTATAAATAGCGACGGGGGAGATTATAATAGAATTTATGATAACGGTTACTTTTAAGAGGGAATCGGTAAATGTAACATAAATGTTACGTGTTGTTACATTACCACAGGAATGCTATACTACGGGTAAAGGTAATGATAGGAGGGGAAAGGATGCTATTTTTAGAGCGTAATCCAGAATTACACGGCATAGATTTAGATATTTATCAGTATATTTCTGCAAACATTGAAAAAGTTATTTATATGAGAATTCGTGACCTGGCTGCTGAAACCCATACTAGCACAGCTAGTGTGATGCGATTTTGCAGGAAAATTGGCTGTAATGGGTTTTCAGAGTTTAAAGCAAAATTGCGTATGTATTTGGAAAGCGTCAAAAAAGGAAATGCCATGACTATTGATGAGACAGCCATCATTAATTTCGTAGAAAGAAGTATGGGAGCGTCATATCAAGGTAAGATTCAGCAAGCCGCCAATCTATTATCCCAAAAAGAGCTCGTGTTATTTATTGGGGTAGGTTCTTCTAATATCCTCGCTGAATATGGTGCATTATATTTTTCTTCGCTTTTCAGTATGGCTTTTCGAATTGAAGATCCCACCAATCAGCCCGTTAGCTTTTTTAATAAAAATATAGCCAAGAAGCTCTGTATCGTAGCCCTTTCCGTTTCTGGAGAAACACAGGAAGTCATTCAATATATTAGCCACTTTAATTTAAGCGAAAGCTCCATTATTTCCATAACAAATAGTTCTAAATGCACACTTGCAAAACTATCTCATGTTAATATTCCTTATTATATGACAACTGAAAAAATGGAGGGTGCTGACATTACCACACAAGTACCTGCACTTTACACACTAGAGTATCTTGCCAGAGAAGTTCGTAATAAATTAAACCACAATCAGCCAATATTTTAAGCAGTAAAGTTCAATATTAGTACTCATTTCATAGCTCATTATTTTTGTATAAAATTAATTCAAGCATGGGGTGGGAGAGGGCTCGCTTTGGAAGTTTTTAAATTGCCGTGTGGAGCGTGAATTGCCATTTTCGTGGCATTCCTCGTGAATCGCTTTAGAATGGTTCCAATTTTGGCATTGCAGATGCCAGGAAGCATCAAATTTGAAGCGAATATTGGCCTTAAGAGTGACCATGGGGACGGTTCCACTGCCATTGATTCCGACAGAATAACCGGAGATTTTCCGATTAAGTAAAGAAAAATTGCCCATTAACAACCACCACCCTGACGGTAGCAGTTGCAGAGAGAAGTGTTCCAGCACTTCTCTTTTTTATTATATGTCTATTATAATAAACAAAAAAATCCCTTTATAAAAGAAAATGAGGTAGAACCGCGCAAACCAGTTGAAAGCGACAGTAAAAAGTTTGAAAAGCGCCGGTAAAATCCAACCAGGCCAAAAAAACAAGAAAAGTGACCAGAAAAGTTTCAAATCCGGCCAGAAAAACGTGAGAAGTGCCTTATTGTTTCCAGAGTCGACTCAACCCTTACACAATTTCAGATTTATTTTTTAGTTTACCAGGTACGGTAGTTGTTTGTTGCATTTTGGAGGCACTCCTTAGAAAGGCTCTCACTTCATCTGGTTGCAATCCCATTTTTTTCGCCTGTAATACTAGATATACCCATTCGTCATCAAGCTTCCTTATCTCCACACCCTTCATCTCCATCGCTTCTCATACCCCTCAATAGATTAAAATACTTTAATTGGCTATCATTCCAAATAATAATAGACGTACTATTTCGTTTGCGAGGTCTTCAGGTTCAATTAGGTTTTTTAATAATTTGGTTTCGGTAAGGCGTTCCATGATGCCAACTAAACTATCTGCCACCGTTTGCATATCCACATCGGTCCTAAAATAACCATCCTGTTGTTCTTTTCGTAAATTTTGTTCGATTTGATAAGCAATTAGACTCTTAATTTCACTCGATTCTTTCGCCATATAGAATCCTATTCGTGTTAATTCGGATTGCTCCTTAAAGAATGAAAACAAATTCGTAAGCCTTTGCTTGATTTCCTTCTCAATAGACCCTTTTTCCAATCCTGTTTCCAGTCTACTCTGTTGAACATACGCGACTAATTGTTCGCGAAAGATATCGACCAATTCTTGAAAAATCGCCTCTTTGCTTTGAAAATACAGATAAAAGGTAGGTTGTGTCACATTTGCTCTTCGAACAATGGTACTAATTTTTGTTTCATGATATCCATTTTTAGAAAACTCTTCTGCCGCTATATGTAAAAGGAGATTCCTGCTTTTCTCCCCATCTGCACCCTTTTTTCTTCCTCTTGCTGCCATGGTCGCCACCCTAAGATTGTAATTATATTACTCGTGAGTATTATCCTTCATAAAAACAAAATCGTCAATACTAATCTATAAAAAAACTATTTTTTCCGAAAAATTACGGATTCCCGCACTTTTGTTAGAAGGGTGAAGGAAAATTCTTGAAGTTGCAACAAAAATGCCGCTGCTTTATGTGGTATATTTAGGAAGAAAGTATTACTTGCGGCTAAAGGATGGTCAACATGCTAAAGAGGAGTATTAAGTACCCGCTTCTCATGAAAGATGGGGAGAAGGTAAGGAGTATAGAGGAATTAAGGAAACATTTTGATATTGAAAGTATACTGGACTATTATTTCGATGGAAGATTAAGTACTTGGCTTGACCAAAGATCTTACCATGAAGAAGTGGGGCTTTTACGTGATATAAAAGATTGTGAGTTTCTTCAATTGCCCCGGAAGCTTACGGATGTCTTTAAAGTTGAGTTCACTGATCACATGCGGACCTTGGTTCAAGAGTACTTTTTTCAAAAAAATAAACGCGAACAATTAAAAGGATATGATCATCTTCCCAATAACCTTGATTTGATTGCCTTTTCACAAGAGGAGCTGCAACAAATCCTTCAATCCGGCGAAAAGGTAGTCTACCTTTTTGGTGACCAGTTTGAAGTTAGCGATGACATCGAAAATGTTAAGTACATAGGAATTAACCAACCTGCTGTAAGTTTGAGAGCGAATGGGAAATTTGAGGCAAGGAAGAAGAATATCGCCTTTAAAAATATCAACCTCACTTCAAAGGAGAAGGTCCTTCTTCTAATGGATCAGCAAGGCGTGAAGGATAACACGATTAATGAAGAAAAAATCGTGAAGAGAAGCCACTTCACCAACTTTGTTCACGGAATTAAAAGCAATGCAAATGGCGGTTATCAATTAAACGGAATTGCAGAAGGGTATTTTCATCCGTTAAATAAGATCTATCTGTATAAGGATGTGGTGGTTCTTTCGGAGCGGGACCGAATGCTGCTCATCAATCATCAAACCGGAAAGTCCGTTCAAGAGATTAAAAGGCAGTATAGTGGGGCGATAATCTCCTGCAAATTTGGAAATCGATTGAACTATCACTTTGAATATTCGGGTAAAAAAGCGGATGACTTATATGAGATCAACCTTGAAACATTCAGTGAAAGGGTAATCAAAAAGGATTTTGTCAACAGGCAGGTAACCACGAATACGACTATTTTAGAACGGATTGGGGATTGTTTTTATCAATGGGTTCTGTATGATACCTATGTGTCGGGGAGCGTTACTTATTTTGATTTTTACAAGTATGATAGCAATACGTTCAGGGTAAGCGATGCCCATAGCTATAAGGAGTATCGAACTGAGCATAAGGTTACCTATTTTATTCATCACGACCAATTTTACAGTTCCGTCTTTGATCAATTTTATATTAATGGAAAAAAGGCATTTAAGCTGGAGGGCAGTCTGGGGCTTTTCGTGATCCATGAAAACTCCATTTTCGGAGCTCCAGCCAAGGATGGGTATGCGTTTTTTGGGAATCAATTGATCGAAACGGGCGAAATTGTGATTCTTGAGTTAGGAACGGGTAAGGTCAAGAAAAAGGTGCAAGCCCACAATAGTGAAATCAAGGTAATAAAGGCCTTTAATGATAATCTTTATACCTTATCCGAGGATGGAACGATAAAGGTTTGGGATCTACCTAATCTTGATTTAATTCATACCATTAAAATACCTCCGGGTTATCGTGACGGGCGGCCATCCTTTGGGATTGACTTTGATAATGATAAGATGGCTGTTTTATATAAAAGCAATGTGCTTATTTTTGAATAAGAGAGGTGGTTTAGGTGAAACGGCAAATTAAATTCCCCCTTGTCATAAAGAGCGAACAAATAAGGACTATAGAAGATTTACGCGAGAATTTCCACCTGGAAAGTGTACTGGACTACTTCTTTGATGGCCGGCTAAAAACGTGGTTAGAGCAGAGAGGTTACACAGAAGAACTGAACGCATTACCGGCATTGACAGGAAAGGATGACAACGAGGATATTCCGAAGATCCTTTCAGAACTGTTTGGGGTCGATTATAACCAGGATTTTAATTTTAAAAAGTATCTCTGGGATCGGGAAAAAATCGCGTTAATTAAACAATTTACCGATTCGGAACAGATTTTGAAAGACCTTGACAGGGTTATTACGACTCAGGAAGAGTTAAATCAACTAACGGCCAAAGGGAATCAGACAGTTTATCTACTGGGACATAGCTTCTTGATTAAAAATGGAGTAGAAAAGACGAAATATATTGGTATTAATCAACCGCGTGTAAAATTAATTCATAATCTAGATTACTATTCTGCTAAAAATATAGAATTTCATGATGTTATTTTAGATTTTAGCCTGTATAGGCTCATGGAAAAAATAAAGCCGGAATGGGACGAATTTGCGAAGAGTTTTGCTAATGCAGTTGTTGAAAGTATTGTCAAAAGAAATAATCAAAAGTGAGTGGAACATGCATATGATTGAAAAATTATGCCATTACATAGATGCCAGTTTTCCCATTATTTATCTTCATACGTTTGAAGAAACAAAGGCTGACCGGATCATATTTGATGTTGCCAAAAAGGTTGGGAGAGGTGTCGTTGAGTGGGATGCCTCCAACGGACAAACAGAATGGGATGTGACTCGAAAGGATCCTCTTATAAAAAAACGCCTTTTTGAAGGAACCCGAACAATAGAAGAGACATTAAGTACAGAAAAAGAGGGAGACTCGCTCTCACAGAAAATTTTAGTATTGAAGGATGCCCATCATTTTTTTGACCAACCACGAATTGTCAGTATGTTAAAAGACATCGGGCATATGGTTCTGTCAGGCCGTGTGGAAACCACTATATTCATCGTTTCCCCTGTTTTAACCATTCCAAGTGAAATAGAAAAATACACCACTGTGCTAGAAATTGGCTACCTTGATCATGATGAATTAGAAGGAGTCATTTCGGAGTTTTTCAATGATTATGAAATGCCGTCGATTTCCAGAACTCTATTAAATGAAATGGTAATGGCATTTAAAGGGCTGACAGAATATGAGATCAAAAATATTCTCGCTCTAGCATACGCCCATGACGGTGGCTTTGAGAAAGAAGATTTAAAGTTTATCCATGACCAGAAACAGCAGGTTATCAAGAAGTCCGGAATTTTGGAAATGATCGACTTAAAGGAAAGCCTTGAGGATATTGGCGGCTTAGAGAATTTGAAGAAGTGGCTGAAGCGGAAGGCAGCTATTTTTAACGATCTCAATCGGGCAATCGAGTTCGGGGTAGATATGCCTAAGGGCGTACTAATTGCCGGTGTTCCAGGCTGCGGTAAGTCCCTCAATGCGAAAGCGGCTGCAAAGCTCTTTAATGTTCCATTGCTAAGATTGGATATGGGCAGATTGCTGGGAAAGTACGTAGGAGAATCAGAGGCAAACATGAGAAAGGCCATATCATTGGCCGAAGCAGTTTCTCCGTGCGTTCTCTGGATCGACGAGATCGAAAAGGCTTTTGCCGGAATTGGTGGGGGCGGCGGTGCCGAGGTCACGACCCGTTTGTTCGGAAATTTTTTAACATGGATGCAGGAAAAGACGAGCCCGACCTTCGTGGTTGCCACTGCAAACGATATTTTGAAACTTCCGCCTGAATTGATGAGAAAAGGAAGATTTGATGAAATTTTCTACGTTGGGCTGCCTAATGATGCGGAGCGTAAAAAGATTTTTGAAATCCATATCGGAAAACGCCGCAAGCATGATTTATCCAGCATCAATCTTAATGAGTTAGTGTTGAAAACACAGGGCTTCAGTGGAGCGGATATTGAAGGGGTAGTCCGGGATAGTATTGAAGCGGTTTTTGCAGAAGAGAAGCAGCGGTTAACGACCAATGACATATTAAATGCAATCAAAAACACCAATTCATTATCTGAGATCATGAAAGATTCAATTGATAAGATGTCTAAGGAATATGAACGCCGTAAATTTAAGAACGCATCCTTAAAATAAGCGAGGCAATAGACTAATGGAAAATATTATGCTGGATGGTTTAGATGAAAAAAACACTGCCGAGTTTCAACAAGTTTTAAGCCGATTTATTCACTCCTACCAACAAAAAGACGAAAATGTTAGTGAAGAGGAATGGCTGCGAACTGCATATAAGAGGGAACTGCCTGAGTTGAGCGATCAAGAGGCTTTCTCTCTGAGTGAAGAAACGATCCGCGGCGTGGAAACATTTGATTCTAATCTAGAGTCCCTCAATGAGACAATTGAAAACGGCGGGACAAAGGAAAGTTGGTTTTTTAAAAAGGTTCAAGAAGCATCTATCGGTGTGAGTGTCAATGATATGGGAAACTATTTGAATACCATTGATGCATCCATTCAACAGGCCAATGCCCAAATGCTCCAGGCTGTTACCAACATGGATGGCGCTGTCAGTCAAAATATGAACTTAGACGGGTTTATGGCGGAGCAGCATCATGTCAATTCCTTTAATATGAATGCGAAGTTGAGTGGCAGTGAATTTATCGCAAAGGTGTTAGGGCCGGAGCTGGGCGCAGGGTACGGGAAAAATTCCTTCGATATTGTCATCCTTGATAAAAACAAGAATATTGTCCATCAGTATCAAGCAAAATACGGGGCAACTGCTCAAGATACGATTAGAATGGTCAAGAACGGGAACTACAACAATCAAAGAATTCTTGTGCCGGCGGAACAGCTGGACGAGGTCAGCAAAGCTTTCCCTGGGAAGACCGTGGTCCATTCGATTGGGGGAACGGATAAGGTAAAAGCCTTCAGCCAACCTTTGGAAAAAGGGAAAATCAAAGAGCTGCAGCTAACGCTTCAGGAAAAGGGCATTCTGCCAAAATATGATTGGAATCATTATCAAATAAAGGATTTATCTTTTAATCTGGCAAAAAATGCAGGAGCAGCAGGTATCCAGGCTGCCGTTATTACAACAGGGTTTGATTTGGCAAGGAAAGCGGCTGTTGGTGAAACCATTAATGTGGACGAGTCCATTGAACTTGCTCTGAAGACCGGAACGGACGCAGGCATTAAAGCCGCCGCCGCGGGTGCCCTAAAAACAGCCTCGGAAAAAGGGATTCTTACTGTGATTCCTCAGGGGACTCCAGCCGGCATAATTGCTAATATCGCCTGTGTTGGAATCGAAAATGTCAAAATTCTAGGTAAAATTGCTTCCGGGGAACTGACCGTCAATCAAGGATTGGATCGAATGGGCAGAACCACCACCTCGATGACATACGGCTTAGGATGGGCAGCGGAAGGTGCGGCTATTGGTGCTGCTGTCCTTTCATGGATTCCCGTCGTCGGACCATTTGTAGGGAGTGTAGTCGGAGGAACAGTCGGCTATATGGCGGGATCCAAATTCGGAGATAGTGTCTATAAAACAGCAAAGAAAGTAAGTAGTACAGCTAAAACCGTCGCAACTAAAACCTGGGAAGGCCTAAAATCCGTCGGCCGGTCTGTTGCCAACTTCCTATTTGGGTAAGTAATGCCATTTCGGGGCGTGACAGTGGCACCTATTAAAAGTTGTTGGTTTCCCATGTCACTCCCCAAATTTTTTCTAATCCTGGTACACTTTTAGTGCTTCATATTTAAATCCATGATACTGATAGTTTTGTTTTCTGTACATTTCTCTAGGGGTATTTTCTCCCTCGTCAACCATTAGGCTATCAATTTCTGCTGTTTCACTAGAGATCATGACATTTACATAGCCAGTTGGAGACCCTTTATAAAAAGCTAGTGCCTGCTGAATGTTTTGATCTTCAAATTGACGTTTTATGAGATCAACCTTCTGCTTCGCAAATTCCATTCCATTGTTTAAATCATGCTGATATTGTAGATCAAGAAGTACTTCTAAACTATTATTTGTTACTACTTGAATATCGATATCTGAGTTGTTTATGACGGCAGGAAAGTGTTTCGGTTGGATTGTACCGCATACTAACCAAACGTTTGGATGCATGACAAGATTTTTGCCCCGAAAAGCTGTAGAAAGCGGCTAATTCAAGATTCTAGCTGCTTTTATCCAAACGTTTGATTGGGTCAAGCAGTAGCGGATGAAGTCGGAACCTGACGAATTATTGTGTTCGTATGAAGACTGCTTCAATTGAGCCGCCTCCATCCAGCAGGATTCACCAAAGTTCTTGCATGAAAAAGGCATGAAACGTGTATTTCTCCACATTTCAAACCACTTTACTTAAACGTTTGTCTGGTCGAACGCATTTTTGTGATATGGAAAATAAAAAGCAAAAATGGTAAGGATTCGAACCCGGTTAACCAAACGTTTGGTTAGGTTGCCCGCGCGCAACAATGTATCGTAAAGCATCGAACATTGTAAGTTGAAATAGGGGTGAGTATTGCGGATAGTTTGTGCCATCTGAGAGCAGTTTTGAGCCACCATTTGCGGATGATTGAGCCAATAAGTGCAGGATAAAGAGCCATTAGAATGGGGTTCATTCTAATGGCTTTCAGTTTTGTTCTCGAGGCACTAGGTGAACAGCCCTTGGGTCTTCATTTTCGATGCAAATGGAAGGTTTTGAAATTGGCGGGATATGTAAAAACACTCAGGAAACTAGTCCTGAGTGTTTTTAACTCGCTCTTATTCAAATTTCCTCTTTTGTCTAGTCAAAAATATCATTAGGAGCCCAATACCAACAATAAGCAATCCTGCGGTTACTATATTGTATTGGGATGTAGCAGTGTCCGGTAAGGTTGTGGCACTATTATTTTCCTTATTTGTATTGGCTGTTTTGGACAATTTTTTCTGTACATCATTGCCGGCAGTCTGTTCACCAGGGGTTGAGTTCCCGTTTGGTACAGCTGGTTTCTGAATTCCAGACTGGTCAGGAGTGGTAGGTTCCTTAGCTGGTTCTCCGCCTGGCTGATCAGGAGCGGTAGGTTCCTCAACTGGTTCTCCACCTGGCTGATCAGGAGTGGTAGGTTCCTCAACTGGTTCTTCTCCGGGCTGATCAGGGATGGTTGGTTCCTCCAGTTGTTCACCGGGAGGCAATGAAGTTACAGTCAATAAAAAGCTGCTTTGATAAGTGTTTACGCCGTCGTTTAATGTTACCGTGATGGTGGAAGAACCTTCTTCTATAGGCCTCATAATAATCATTCTATTTGAACTAGTTCCTGCTAATCGAATAGCATTGTTTGCCAACACGGTTTGATTTGAGGAAACAGCACTTACGCTCAATCTATCTACATCGCCGGCATCAACATCAAAAACGTTAAACTCTTTTACTAATGTCGAATCTGCCTTCCCAGTCACCCCATATATGAACCCATCATCTGTCATCCAGGTTGTAGAGATCAAACGGGAAGGGATGGTTATTCCTCCGGTACTACTCGCAGTTTCACCCGTCCCTTCATTAAACTGATATTGAACGAGGAGATTTGGTTCTGTTTGTACCAATTCTTTATTCATGTGGTTTATGATTTCAGATTGAAGCTTGGCTTTATTCCAAAATCTCACTTGTTTCATACCGCCCTTAAAATAGCCATCCTGGTCCCAAGTACTCTTACTCAAGTAGTTAATTGGCCTTTGAATACCTCCGTTTTGTAGACCGGCATTACTCATATTTGAAAGGTCCATGTACCCCTGTCCTTTTAGCACACCATTCCAATAAATATTGGCTTGTTTTTGATTATGGTTGTAAACTACAGCGACATGTACCCAAGTATTAATAGGAAAGGCTTCTGCTGTTCTCGCCTGGTAAGTATTGAGGCGATAGCCTCGTTGCGGGAGTGCCTCCAACACCATTTTCCCGGTGCCGCCTTCAAATGCCAAATGGAGGTTAAAATTATCCATTCCGAAAGATGTATCAAAGATCCTTTCCCAGGCATTCATTCGATATGGGATTTTAACCCAACTTTCAAAGGTAAAGGACTGTGAGTAGATATCCATGCTAGGGTATGTTGCATAGGCACCGTTTTTACTGAAACTTAGATAATTGTTTCCTCCTGCCTCCGTTAAATATGGAGCATCATCCACAGGTGTTACTGTAAGTTGAGCAGTTCTGACTGTCTCCTCATAATTGTTTAAATCATTCGGATTTGTTGAACCTTCAATATAATGAACATAATTAATTGTTGTTAAGCCATTCCAATTTGGAGTTGCGGAAAACCGGATTAACGTATTAGCTGGCAAAACAAGGGGAGATCCAAGAGAAAGTCTGTCGGTAATGTTCAACCACTGAGTACCATTAAACCACTGCCACTGGCCATTTTGATCATCAACGCTCTTAATTGCCACGTAACTACTATTCGGCGCGATATCTGAGATGGGTTGTCCATTATAAGCACCCTGGTCTTCTACGATCGGATTAAATGTCACAATTTCAGCAGAGCTTTCTGCTTTTACGCTTTTGGGATTGAGGTGGAGCAGTCCCACCGCCAAAGCTATAATTAAGATAATTGATATAAAACGCTGTAAAGCAAGAGTATTAATCGAAATGTCTTTCATAGGGTTGCCTCCAAAGAATTCATAGTCTTGATGGTACCAAAATGCAAGTTGACATAAATATAATAGTTTCTACTATGTTGCTGCTAACCTCCTACACCACTAATCTTTTTACACACTAAATAGGTCTTAGAACCTATTTTTTAAGCAATATAGTAAAAATTATAATAATAAAGACCTAAATTTACCAGCGTCTTTTTTAGTATAAATAGAGGAGAATTTCAGGAGTTGGCAGTAATGAGATTACAGGATGCAAAAACATTACTGGATCATGAATGTTTTGAACGGTTAGAATATGAATGATACGTGCTATATTTTGAAGGGTGATAACGTGAATATCGCCGCATTATTTATTGATGGTAAGTACCAAGGTGAAGGATACGAAAGAAATTGTTAAATTTTATAAAAAGTAAAAGGGAAACTATACAATTATTAAAAGTGTACAAAAAAAATAACAAAGCCGTTGATTTTTATTTAAAAAATGGCTTTGTCATAAAAGAAGAATTATTAGATGATCTAACTGGCGAGGAAGAATTTTTAATGGAATGGGCAAATGGTTAAGTGACGCTTGGCAAGTTAGTAGGAGATTTCGACATTCTCCTGTTGCCTGTAATAGCGATAACGCCAGGTCGCTATATATTCATCATCCCCTTGCATAAAACTGACGATGGAGGTGACGAACTTGCTCCGCTAGTTCAGGAACAGGACCATCTATTGTGGTATCACGAATTACATCATGAATAGGAAGATTTCGAACCCGCGATGGAGTAACCCCCATTTCCTTCAACCATTGTACCAACTGTTCAGACGAACTTGCATAAACGATCCGGCCTAAACCAACCCAACCGTGGGCCGCAGCGCACATAGGGCAATGTTCGCCAGAGGTATATACTGTCGCCTTGCTTCTTTCTTCGGGTGTCATGTTACTAGCTGCCCATCGCGCCAAAGCAAATTCTGGGTGTTGAGTATGGTCCCCACCCGCAACGTGGTTATGGTCTTCTGCAAGCACCTCTCCGTTGGCTGAGACAAGAACGGAACCAAATGGCTCGTCACCTTTCTCCAGTGCAGTTTTTGCTAATTCAACACAACGTCGCAGGTGCTTCAAATCTAAATCACTAATCAAAATTGTATCCTCCTCATCCCTTTTTATTTTTTTCATCCATATCCCCTAAACATCACCCGTTTACCGAGAACCGATCTTATTAAATGTCAATCAGATCTATAGGTATTTGGTCAAGTATAAACAATTAGCTTTAAGAAAGCAGCAATAAATATGTACTTATTGGAGAAATATGATGACTAACGATAAAGATATGAATCCTAGTGTAGAATGTAGGTACTTCACTTTAAAAACTCCCATCTAACTTTGCCATTACGTTGCCAGTAAGGAACTGCCTTAACCGCTGGCAGCATTCAACAAATTTATCGCATGAATGGATGGATAAACATTGATTTATCAGCGTTTTGGGCGGTTCCACTTAAACGTTTGTCTGACCGGCAAGGATTTTCGTGATAGTGGAAGTCAGAAGCCATTCATGCCGGGGAGCTGTACTTGTTTACTCAAGCGTTTGGTTAGTTTGAGTAGCGGAAACAAAATGTTGAAAAGGATCAAAGATTATCACTGATTCACACCCTTATGACAGCAAGAGGGCCGTTCGTTGAAACAAGCGAACGGCTCCTTTTTTGCCGAATTGCTGTATTAGCTGTGCAGCTTAATTCTCAAGAGAGATTCAGGTCATGGCACATGACGCAGTAGCTTTCAGCATAATTCTCACAAGATGCAGGCAAGGAAAGATTTACGAAGGATCAAAGTAGTAAGGTGCAACAATAACTTACGGAGTAGTTTTGCAATTGCTTTTTAAAAAAATGGTCCACTTTTCCAACAAAATATAACAACCAATCTCCTAAACACTTCTTTTTATCCAGTCGATATATATAGTATGAGCAAAGTCTATAAGGTATTGGTAATAAAATGGAAATCCGATCAATATAAAAGATGGTAATAGATTACTTCGAGAACAGGAAAATCCTTTTACCATGTTTATATAGAAAGAAAGGAAAACAGAAATGGCCTACACTATAAAGAGCTTGAAAAATATGTTAAATATCACATTAAGCGGAATAACAGAAGATCCATCCATTCCAGTCGATAAAAAATGCAATATCATTATACATGCAACAGCGTTAGTTTGTGCTTTAGTTGCCATTCAGCCTATCCCATTTGCGGATTTATTTGTACTTACTCCTATCCAAGTGATTATGGTTATTTTTCTTAGTAGAGCAATGGGCAATCCACTTGGTGAAAATAAAGCGAAGGAAATGGTAATATATATTGTCGGAGTAGTAGGCTGGGGAGTTTTAGCCCAACAGGTGGTCCTGGGACTATATAAAACAATTTTACCATTTATGGGTGCCCTCACTTCAATGCCATTAGTGTATGCAGCAACATATGGACTAGGATACGCTTCCAAAACGATACTTGAAGCTCGAAGTAAGGATCAAAAAATATCTGAGACTGAACTTAAACGAATCAGTAAACTAGCTGCTGAAAAGGCTAAAAAAGAGCAAAAAAATATCAATAAAGACAGTATTTTAAAAGAATTAGAATCCTGGAAGGAAAAGGGCCTTAAGTATCAGCAGTATAAAGAGCAGGTCAACAAAGAAGGGAATAAGGTAAAGGAATTAGAAAGAAAAAATCAAATTTTTGAAAAGCAGCTTAACGAACTAGAAGAAAAATTAAAATTAAGTGTTTCGACAGAGGAGTGGACCCGTGTTCTAGAAGAGGAAGACCTTAAAACTACTAAATTACAGAACGAATTGAAAGAACACCGAAATTTAAAAGAAGAGCTTTCTAAAACTAAAGAAAAGTTAAATGAAACAACAAATAAACGGTATAAAACTATTCAGGATCGTTTTCAACGACTCTATCCCAATATTAAACTAAATGACAAAATTTATAAGGAATTAGCCATTCTGTCAAATGAAAGGCTGCATAGTCTTGAATACCAAATAGGATTACTCCAACACACACCAAACAAAGTGAATTATCGAGATAAAATTCAAGGTATTAGCAAGAAAACCATACATGAAATTGGATTTGACAAAGATGGAAGAATGTATGTTTCTCACGAAGGAAATATCATTACAATCTATCGAGTCGGTGATAAGGGAAGCCAACAGCTGGATATTGATTGGTTAAAAAAGGCGATTTAGAGTAGTAAATTAATCAGCAAAATTTTTATAAGAATGAGTGGAAAAATATTGATACCTCAATGTTTTAGGCATTTCTACTTAAACGTTTGTCTGACTGGATTTTATGGGTGTGGAAGTAAGAGGGCAGTAATGACGGGCAGTTGAACCTTATTAATTAAATGTCCAATTAGGTTGAGCATAGGAAACAGATTGTTGAAAAGGGAAGGCCTTCCTTTATAAAAAGAATCGCAAATAAAAGACGGTTTTGCGCAAATAAACGGGTGAAAATCGCAAATAAAAAACGTATTTTCGCAAATAAAAAATTAAGGGGGTGATCCTCCCCCCAAGTCTTATAGAATAAAAAACGTGATAATTGATAGAAAGATAGAGGTGATAAGCATGGCCATTAGCGGTCTAAGGGCTTTTGTACGGAGATCATGAAGGCTTACGTTTAGGCCAAGTCCGACCATGGCTGATGTAAGGATAAAGGTGGTTGCGGTAGAAATACCGTCTAAAACCTCTCCTGATACAGGGACCCATGTACCTACAGCATAGCTTCCGAACAAGCTCATTAGAATGAATCCAACCAAAAACCAAGGAAAATCAACTTTGGTTTCTCCTGCTGCATCTGCACTTTTTCGTTTCATCCAATACATTAGAATAAAGCATAATGGAACAAGAAGCAGCACGCGTCCTAGCTTGGCCAGCAATGCCATTGCCAGCCCATCCGTACCTGCAGGCGCACCCGCTAAAGCTACATGGGCAATTTCATGAAGGCTGCTGCCACTCCAAATCCCATAATCAACAGGAGACAACGGAAGGAGTGGACGGATAATCGTATAGATAATCGAAAAAATCGTGCCAACTAGGGCGATTATTCCGACTCCCATCGCTGTATCTTCCTCTTTGGCTTTGATGATGGGGGCTACTGCTGCAATCGCTGCTGCCCCGCATACCCCCGTTCCAACTCCCAGAAGCAGCGATAAATTTGAATCCGCCTTCAATCGTTTTCCTAGCCAGACCGTGGCGAAAATCGCAAAAACGATCACGCCAGCATCACGGACCACGAGCCCCAATCCTTGGCTCAAAATCACATCAACATTTAATTTTAGTCCATATAAGACAATCGCAAACCGTAAGAAATACCTCGCTGAAAATTGGATTCCTGCTCGTATTTTTTCAGGATATCCAAAAAATTGCCGGTACATGATGGCTAGGATAATCGCACAGGCCATGGGTCCGACTCGGTTAAAACCAGGTATTGCCGAAAGGATAAATCCTGCAGCCGCAATGATTATGGTAAACACGATGCCGCCAATCCATAATCCGGCTTTGGATTTCGGCTCTGGCATTTTTTGCGGTTGGCCAGCTATTTCGTGTGGAGCTAATGCTCTCGCTGATTGACTACTCATTTCAATCACCCCGCAACTTATTTTGTACCTTCATACTACTCTCGTTTTATAGATAAGGAAAATAATAATATATAATAGATATAATAAGTAAAATTATATACATAAGGCGGGGGTTCGTATGGATCACTATTTAGAGGTGTTTGTCAAAGTAGTGGAAAAGGGGAATTTTTCAAAGGCTGCAGAAGAACTTCACATGACTCAGCCAGCCGTCAGCCAATACATCAAAGTCCTGGAGGAATCTATTGGTGCCAGGCTTTTGGAAAGAAATAATAAATTTGTCCGACTCAATAAAGCTGGGGAGATTGTATTTCATCATGCAAAAGAGATTCTCGCTCTCTATTCCAAGATGCAATATTTAATTGATGACCTCACCAACAAAGCGAGCGGCCCGATTGCGATAGGGGCGAGCTACACGTTTGGGGAATATATCCTGCCGCACATTATTGCGGGGCTGCAGGAAAAATACCCGCTCATTACACCGACGATTCAGATTTACAATACAAAAGAAATCATCGATCTTGTCCAAACCCATCAATTAGACATCGGCATCGTAGAAGGGCACATTAACGAAAAAATACCGAATGTAGAGATCGTAGCTGAAGACAAAATGGTCATTGTCGCTTCACCGCTTCACCCTTTGTTAAAAGAGAAAGGCAAAAGAGACATATCAGAGTTGGGGGAGGAAATATGGATATTACGAGAAAAGGGCTCAGGAACAAGGGAAGCCGCTGAACATCTATTTCAAAAGTTAGGCTTTACACCCAAGAAAATCATGGAATTCGGAAGCACACAGGTCATTAAGGAATCGGTTGAAGCCGGTCTGGGAATCAGTCTGCTTTCCCAATGGGCCATTAAAAAAGAGCTCATGTATGGCTTTCTAGAATTTGTCGACGTTGAAGGTTTGCCGTTCAAACGTAACTTTTCCATCTTAATGTCTTCCCCGTTTCAAACGAAAGCCTTACAACAATTTATTGAGACATTGCGGCACTACCTAGGTTGAGGGCGGGGGTCAGGCCCCTGTGCTTAAAATCTTGCGCTTCCCAATAGAAATGAAAGAATGCTCCTTTACTATAGGCACTGTTATAAGTGAATGTTGGTTTGACTGTGTTTGAGAAATAAACGGATAAATTCCATTTAAATTGGGAAATACCCTTATTTCCTTAAAAATAAAGGAAGTTTTTCCGCTTATATGATGCAAATCCTTGGATTTTGTATAATTTACAGCCAATAAAGGGAATTTCTCCGCTTATATCGGCTTATTAAGATGCCTCTTTATACATTAGCGGGAAATTTTCCGCCTATGAATTCTCATACCTACACGAAAATCAACAATGAATAATAACAGAGCCTTACTATTAAGGAAAGAATCTATTGACCAAACTTTCTGAGGGTGATTTAATATAGTTAAATTGGTTGGGTCACTGAGCCATAAAAGGGGAGTGAAGTTTTTTTATGAAGGTCTTGATCACCGAATTAATTTGGAATGAAGGAATTGAGGAACTGCTTCGCCACGGGTTTGAAGTGAATTATGATGAGAGCCTTTGGAATAATCGCGTGAAACTGCTCCAGCTGATTAAAGATTATGATGCGATTATTGTCAGGAATCAAACAAAGGTAGACCATGAATTATTAACTGCCGGAACCCACTTGAAGGTAGTCGGCCGTTTGGGTGTCGGGATGGATAACATTGATATCGCAGCGGCAAAAAAAAGAGGGATTCAAGTGGTTTATGGGCGGAATGCAAATGCCACATCTGTAGCGGAATATGTGATGACGGCCATGTTAAGTGCGAACCGGCCGCTGCATCTGGCGGATGCTGATATAAGGGCAGGAGATTGGAACCGTAAAAAGTTTACCGGCGGGGAGATTTCCAACAAAACACTTGGATTAGTTGGATTAGGTGAAATCTCCCATCGTGTAGCAAAGCGGGCACTTGCATTTGGTATGAAGGTTATTGGCTATGATCCCTTTATCACCGAGTATGACCACATTGTTTCAGAAACAGGGATCCATCTAAGGGAGTCTTTAGAGGATGTATTAACCGAGTCCGATTTTATTTCCCTGCATGTTCCGTTGACACCTCAGACACATCATTTAATCTCGGAAATCGAATTGAAGAAGATGAAGCCGACGGCGTATATTATCAATACCTCTAGAGGGGGCATTATTAATGAAACTGCACTGGCGGCAGCTTTGAACAGCCATATCATCGCCGGGGCTACTTTGGATGTCCTTGAAGTAGAACCGATTTCACCATCTAATCAACTCTTATCCTGCGAGAATGCTACCATCACACCTCATATCGCAGGACTCACCGATGAATCTCAAATCAGAACCTCGTTATTAGTTGCAAAGGAAGTAGTGAAAATCGCCAAAGGAGAGCGCTCCTTATGTGTTGTCTGAACAAAATATTTTGAAAATTAAAATATTATGATTGACTATCAAGCGTGGAGATGGTTTAATAAGGATATAGAAATTGGTTGGGTCACTCAACCACAAAGGAGGCTTTCAAATGAGTATCAATAGTCAAGCTAGTACTCTCACGGAAAATCAGCAAGAGACAGCCGGAAATGTTAGCACTCATAAGTTTTTAATTCATCATCGCGGCGATCATGTAGGCGTTGCTACAAGCCCTATTCAAAAAGGAGAAAAAGTAATCGGGATTTATATGGATGATAATTCCGATATAGCGGTAGTGGCGAAAGGGGATATTCCTTTAGGTCACAAGATCTCTTTAGTTAATTTGGAAGCAGGAGAACCAGTTTTAAAATATGGTGTTCAAATTGGTTTAACAACAGAGAAGTGGGAAATTGGCGATTACGTTCATACTCACAATATTAAAACGGCGAGGTGGTAGAAAATGAGTCAACAGCTTTTTGGATATCGCAGGGAAAATGGTAAGGTTGGAATTCGGAATCACGTAATTATTTTACCGGTAGATGATATTTCGAATGCAGCTTGTGAAGCTGTTGCAAGGCAAGTTCAAGGTACTTTAGCGCTTCCGCATGCATACGGCAGGCTGCAGTATGGACCAGACTTGGATTTACATTTCAGGACGATGATTGGTACAGGATCTAATCCAAACGTAGCGGCTGTTATTGTCATCGGAATTGAACAAAATTGGGCGAAGAAAATTGCCGATGGTATTGCTGAAACTGGTAAACCAGTATCCTATTTCTCTATCGAAGGAAATGGTGATTTTGAAACGATCCGTGCAGCTTCCTGGAAGGCGAAGGAATATGTTCAATGGGCGACTGAACTTCAAAAGGTGCCAATTGAATTAAAAGATTTAACGGTAAGCATTAAATGTGGTGAATCCGACACGACGACTGGCATGGGCTCTTGCCCAACAGTCTCTCAGGCTGTTGACCGCCTAGTTGAGGCTGGTGCGACCGTATTCTTTGGGGAAACCTCTGAATTAACAGGCGGTGAACACTTAATCAGCGAGCGGATGGCGACGCCTGAGCTACGCGAGAAATTCATGGCCATCTATGATGATTATGTGGGTGAAATTGAGTCTAAAGGTGTCGATTTATTAGGGTCGCAGCCAACGCAGGGAAATATCGCAGGCGGTTTATCGACCATTGAAGAAAAAGCTTTGGGGAACATCGCCAAAACCGGAACGAAGGAAGTAATTGGTGTCCTAGATCCTGCGGAAAAACCAGAAAATGGACCGGGACTCTATTTCATGGATACTTCTTCTGCCGCTGCAGAATGTATCACCTTAATGGCAGCAGGGGGAGCTGTCCTTCACCTATTCCCTACTGGCCAAGGGAATATTATTGGCAACCCAATCGAGCCGGTTGTAAAAATTACGGCTAACCCTATCACGGCTGCCACCATGAGTGAGCATATCGATGTCGATGTGCAAGGTTTGCTATCACGCAGTATCTCGCTGCATGAAGCAGGCGATCAATTAATGGAAATGATTTGCCGTACCGTCAATGGCCGTCTTACTAGTGCCGAGGCATTGGGCCATCGTGAATTTGTTATGACAAAGCTATATCGCAGTGCGTAACTCTCTTCTCCCTACACATAGCTATGCGTAGGGAGTTCCCTTTTTGAGATGATTTTTATAGTCTATGTTAACGGCATTGCCTTTTTGGCAGCTGTTGATTGAATCGGAAATCAATAGACAAGGTTAGTAGAAATTAACGTTGAGGAGTTTACGAATGGGAACCTACGGAGAAAGTAATCTAAGGATTTTTTGTGAAGACCTGCTGGTAAGCGTGGGAATGAACCGAGAGCATGCCATTGTCGTGGTTGATTCATTAGTGAAGGCAAACCTTGAAGGTGTTGACAGCCATGGCATCAGCCGGCTTCCCATCTACGTCAAACGGTTCAACGATCAGCGGATTAATGTGAATCCTGCTATCAAACTGACCGAGACTACCCCCTCCGTTTTACTTGTTGATGGAGATAATGGTCTTGGCCATGTGGTGAGTTACCAGGCCATCTTAAAAGGAACAGAAATGGCTAAACAAAGCGGAATGACTGCGATTGCGATTAAAAATAGCAATCATTTTGGTACAGCCGCTTATTTTTGCCAGCTTGCCTGTGAGCAAAACCTTGCCTGTATCGGATTCACCAATTCCCCCCCAGGAATCGCTCCGTGGGGAGGCAAACATGCTTTTTTTGGTACAAACCCGATAGCGTTTGGTTTTCCGACTGGGAATGAACAGCCGGTAATCATTGATTTATCGACCAGCATTGTCGCCAGGGGAAAAATTATTTTAGCCGCCAAGCAGGGAAATCCTATTCCTGATGGCTGGGCTATTGACGAAGCTGGGTTTCCAACCAATGATGCAAAAGCAGCCTTAAGGGGTTCTGTCCTGCCATTAGGTGGAGCGAAGGGGGCGGCTCTGGCTTTAGCTGTGGAAATATTGACGGGGATTCTTACCGGAGCCGCTTTTGGTCCTTATGTGAAAAATATTTATGATGAAGCGGAGTCGGGCGGCGCCAATGTCGGTCATTTCTTCTTATTGCTGGATATCGAAAAGTTTATGCATCTATCCACGTTTTTTGAGTCGCTGGAACATTTGTTAACAGAGATGAAGGAGGTTCCGAAAGCACCAGGAACGACTGAAATCAGATATCCAGGAGAAAGAAGAAAAAGAGACAGGGAGCAGCGCCGGTCAGCAGGAATTGACTTATCGTCTAGTATCGAAGAGGAACTCATTAGGCTGGGGGAAGAGTATAATGTTCCGTTTCCGCTGCCGCTTTCTTTAGAAAAGATCTAATATCAAATTATAAGAAGGCTGTTCTCACTCTCGTGAAGAACAGCCATCTTGGTTATGATTCAGTTAAAGCATTTGCATTTTCGGTAATGGAACGCTCTACGCTTTCTAGATGGTTCTTCATACATTGCTGCGCTAACTCTGAATTTTTTTGTTTGATTGCTTGTAAAATTTGCGTATGTTCTTGAACAGATTGTAAGGCCCGGCCGGGGATTTGAATGGATTTATTTCGTGACTCAGACAATAAGTCAATTAAATAATTCATAATCCCGTTTAAGACCACATTATTTGAGTTTTTTGCGATGGTGATATGAAATTTATGGTCCAGCTCTCCCAGCTTTTTATAATCGATCTTTTCTTTGACCATTTCATTTGCTTCATTCACAATTTGTTCTAACTCGGTAAATTGGTCTTCGTTTGAGTTTTCTATTGCCCACTTTACTGTCCATTCTTCGAGAATTTTGCGGACAGAGAAAAAGTCCTTTATGTGTTCAGTGGAGACAAAAAGTGCTTCTGTCACCTTTTGAATTTGATGTTCGGGTGATGCAACAAAAACGCCGGTACCGTGCTTCACTTGTAAGTATCCATAGGCTTCGAGAATTTTGTAGGCCTCTCTCACCGTATTCCTGCTTACGGAAAGTTCGATCCCCATCTCTCTTTCTCCTGGGATTCTTTCCCCAACTTGGTAAACTCCGGCCTGGATTTTTTTCTTAATACTGTCTGCTACCTGTTCAGAAATCCCTTTTCTGCTAATTTCCACTTAATTACTTCCCCTCTCGAAAAATTGAAGCGCACCTTATATTTTTATAAATATAGTACATTTATACTAGTTCTCAACCTTATTTAAACATTGTGTAAATTGAATGTAAATGGGCTTTATCACTATTATAAGATTTATTGGTTCAGTGACCCAACCATATTACTTTTATTAAACCATTTTAACTGTTATCAAGCAATTAATATTTTTTTTATAGAAAAAATATTTGATTTTTGTGAAAATTGAAATATAATTAAACTAGTGGTTGGGTGACTGAACCATAATAGGGGGGGAGGAGTACATACTATTAACAGTTAATTTTTAAGAAAGATGAAAAGGCTTACAAAATGATAGGGAGGTTAGATAATGAAACGAACTTCTGTCTTCACTCTTATCGTGTTCACTTGTTTATTCATGATTACCGGCTGTTCCAGCACCTCCAGTAAGGCAACAAGTAAAGGATCTGATGCAGAGTATGTTTTAAGGCTCGGACATTTGCAGACTGAAACTCATCCTTATCATAAGGGAGCGTTAAAATTTAAAGAGTTTGTGGAGAAGGAATCAAAAGGGAGGATTAGAATTGATATTTTCCCTAGCAGTCAGTTAGGCAACGGGAGGGACCAGATTGAGGGAGCCCAAATTGGCTCGATTCATTTTCACATTGGTTCTGTTGCTCCTGTGACTAATTTTGCTCCGAAATTTAATGTATTGAATTTACCCTATTTATTTGAAAGCCGTGAGCATGCATTTAGGGTTCTCGATGGAGAAATAGGTGAGGAGCTCGGTGCCGATTTGGCCAATCGGGGGCTAATGAATTTAGGTTTTATGGAAAACGGCTGGAGACATATGACCAATAATGTAAGGCCGATTAAAACAGCTAAAGATGCAGCAAGCATGAAAATTAGGGTCCAGGAATCTCCACCTTATATTTCGTTTGTTAAATCACTGAAATCAACTCCTGTCCCTGTACCGTTTGGGGAACTTTATACAGCGCTCGAGCAGCATGTGGTGGATGGCCAGGAAAACCCGCTTGCGCAGATTTACTTGAATAAATTTAATGAAGTTCAAAAGTATTTGACGTTAACCGCCCACAATTATGACGCAGCTGTTTTTATTATGAGTAAAACAACCTACGACACACTGCCAAAGGATTTGCAAAAGGTGATCACAAAAGCTTCCAAAGAAGCGATTCAATATGAAAGAAAGGCAGCCTTAGAGGATGAAAAAACGCTGCTTGAAGACCTGCGAAATACTGATATGCAAATAGAGGAAACCCCCGACTTAGATTCCTTTAGAGAAGCGGTGAAACCTGTATACAAAGAGTTTGAAGGCTCCATTGGAAAAGACCTGCTGGAAAAAATAGAAAGCTTAAAATAGGCATGTGGAGGTGCATTCAATGAAAGGGTTTATGGCAGAACTGAGTCATAAAGTGAATAAAGCCAGTAAATTTCTGTTAATTGTCTTTTTCGTTATTGCTTTCGTGGCTGCTGTTTATCAAGTATTTTCCCGGTTCGTGTTACAAAGTTCCATCGTGCAAAAGCTGCTTCCAATGGTTGACTTTTCCGTATTTAATTTAAGCTGGGCAGAAGAACTGATTCGTTACATGTTTGTCTGGATTGTCTTTTTAGGAATCGGAATTGTCTATAAGAGCAAGGAACATGCCCAGGTGGAAATATTACTTCATTATTTGCCCGAAAAATTAAAAGGTAAGCTGCAAGTCCTCATTGAATTGATCAACTCCGCTGTATTTTTATTTTTGATTATTTATGGCTGGGGAATCTTGAAGTTTACCAGTCAGCAAATATCCCCTTCGATGGGACTGAATATGACTCTGATTTATGGATCCGTTCTCGTCTGTTCGCTTATCTGTCTTCTTCATTCTTTTGTTGCCATACTTCATTTGGTATCTGGAGTAGAGAAAAAGGATGAGATGGTTCAGGTAGAATTGGCAAAAGAGAATCCCCCACTATTTTAAAGAAGGAGGAAGATGAATGACAGTAGCGATTGTTGTCCTGGTTATATTGTTTTTATTAATGTTTCTGGGTGTTCCCATAGCGATTTCTTTAATATTAGCATCCATTTCCGGCTTTTTAACTAGCATCTATTATGTTCCATTAGAAGTCGTTCCTCAAAGATTAATAACCTCTGTAGATTCTTTTCCACTTCTAGCCATTCCCTTCTTCATGCTGACAGGCGAATTTATGATGTCTGGCAGTATGGGACAAAGGATTGCAGGATTTGCTTTTGCATCGGTTGGCTGGCTGCGTGCCGGTTTAGCGCAGGTGTCGACGCTGACCAGTATGTTCTTTGCGGGAATTTCTGGATCAGGTGCCGCCGATACGGCTGCTGTTGGTAAGATGATGATCCCGATGATGGAGAAAAAAGGGTATGATAAAGGATTTGCTGCTGCTACGGTAGCGAGTGCAGGAACCATCGCCGTCGTCATTCCGCCATCCATTCCCATGATTGTTTACGGGGTAACCGCAGGCGTTTCGATTGGTGATTTGTTTACGGCTGGGATTGTCCCAGGGATCTTAATTGGTTTGTCGATTATGATGCTAAACTATTGGCTTACAAAAAAGAACAACTATTCTCAGGAGAATACGAAGTTTGAATTCTCCTCTTTTAAAAAGACCTTCTTTGAAGGCATATTGGCCCTAATTCTTCCATTAATCATCATCTTTGGAATAAGGGGCGGTATTTTTACTCCGACGGAGGCAGGTGCAGTCGCTGCCGCCTATGCGTTCATTATCAATAAATTTGTTTATAAGGATATGGATTGGAAGGATATCCCTGAGGCGTTTATTAAAGCAGGAAAAATGACGGGGATGGTAGTCTTTATTATTGCCGCTGCCAACCTATTTGGCTGGCTGCTGACTGCCGAACAGATTCCAAAGCTGCTTGTTAACCTAGTAACGGGCTTATCTGATAATCGTTATTTCATCCTGCTGATGTTCACAGTGATCTTCTTTATCGCGGGCTGCTTCCTAAATGCATCTGCTGCGATCACCATATTGACACCACTCTTGCTGCCCATTGCACTAGCAGCAGGCATCGATCCGGTCTTCTTTGGGCTCATCATGGTCGTCAATTTATCCATCGGACTGATCACACCGCCGGTAGGATTAGACCTCTTCGTCGTAAAAGGAATCGCCGATGTTTCCTATGAAAAACTGGTCCGATCGGTTATCCCCTTCATCGTCGTCATGGTCGTTGACCTCTTAATTATTACCTACTTCCCGTCATTATCGATGTTTTGGGTAGGTGGGAATTAAACCTGGACAGCCGTCAGCCTGAGTGGAAGCGGCTGCTGCGAGAAGTGTTCGCGCACTTCTCCTTTTTTATTAGCGCTGCCTTTATTTGCGAATTCAGCAAATTTTTTATGCCGACGAATGGGTGAAGGCCTTGATTTGCCAACGATTTGGATGGATTAATCCAAACGTTTGTCTAGTTGACAATTTTTTTATGACATGAAAAACAACAAACCATAAGCTGCAAGGCATCACACCTGTTTAATCAGACGATTGATTGATTTGGTTGAAGGAAACACTTTAAGGAAAAACATCGAAATCTGTCTGGGAAAACAGGGGAGGTTCTCTGCTTCCTTTGCTTGTAGGTTTGGGGTAACTGACTGGTCGGTTGTAAAGAGGGAAATACTGTTTGGAGTACGCGACAGGGGAAAACTGTCAACACCACGGATCGCGCTTGCCACGTAAAAAGGCCCAACTAGCGAATGGAAGCTAGTTGGGCCTTGTGCATTATGGTAATTCGCTCATCTAAACTTTGCCAGGTTCTGATTGAGTTCGTGTGTCTGGCGGTAGATACTTTGGTATTGCTCAAAGAGGTCGTTATATATGTTCGTTTGTCGGCTGTTTGGCTGGTAGGGTGTTCCCTTATGAATAAATGTGCGGGCGCATTCTTCCAGTGAGGAGAACCAGTTGCAGCCCACTGCGGCAATCATAGCCGCGCCGAGTGCTGGACCTTGTTCACTTTCAAGCTGTACAATTTCGGCTCCAAAGAGATCGGCCTGGATTTGCAGCCAGGTGTCATTCTTGGCGCCGCCGCCAATCGAGACAATGGTATGAATCGATTTGCCGGTATTGCGGAGCAGCTCCAGTGATTCTCGCAGCGAAAAGGTAATCCCTTCAATTACTGCACGGGTGAAATGGGCCTGTGTATGAGCGCTGTCCATGCCAATAAAGCTTCCGCGGATGGTGGAATCAGCATGTGGAGTCCGTTCTCCGGTTATGTAGGGAGTAAATAACAAACCGCCCGCCCCGGCAGGGATTTCCTCAATCGGCGCCAGTAATTGTTCAAAGGTTTGCTCTTTGGCAAAGGTGTTTTTATACCAAGTAAGACTATGCCCCGCGGCAAGGGTCACACCCATGGCATAAAAAGCGTCAGGCTGGCTGTGATTAAAAAAGTGCAGCTGCCCTTTATAATCGACATTTCTGTTTTCCTCATAGGAAAGAATCACGCCCGATGTGCCGATGCTGCACAATGTTCCTTCTGGTGACAGAATGCCTGCCCCCACAGCGCCGCAGGCATTATCGGCCCCTCCGGCAAAGACTTTGACCTCCGGTGAAAGCCCGCATTTATTGGCCATTTCGGGAAGGAGTCCGCCCGCCAATCCGGTTGATTCCATCAAAGGAGGACAAAGATGTTCCGGGATGTCAAAGGTTTGCAATAGTTCCTTGCTCCATGTCTTGTTGGCCACATCCATTAACAGCGTCCCGGCACCATCTGAATAATCGATGGCCAGCTGACCGGTCAAGCGGTAGCGGACATAATCCTTAGGCAGGAGAAAAACGTCTGACTGCTGAAAAATTTCCGGTTCATGCTGCTTCACCCATAATAATTTTGGCAAGGTAAAGCCCTCCAGCGCCGAATTTCTTGTAATGCCCAAGAGCCGGCCGCCCAGCGCTTGCTGGATTTGGTGGCACTGCTCAGTCGTTCGGGTATCATTCCATAAAATCGCATTGCGAAGGGCCCGGCGGTGTTGATCAAGCAGAACAAGCCCGTGCATTTGACCGGAAAAACTAATCCCTTCCACATCTGTCCCGTGAACATTGCATTTCTGTATCAGTTCTTTCATTGCTGCGATTGTCTGAGTGACCCATAGTTCGGGATCTTGTTCATTATAGCCTGATTTTTTTTGAATTATGGGATAAGCGCATGAGCTTTCTCCCATAATTCTGCCAGTTTGATTAACCAGGATGGCCTTCACACTGCCAGTTCCCAAATCGATTCCCATTACGTATTTCATTGTGATCCGCCTCCATTCCAAAGAGGGGATGAGTGTACGGCGCCGCACCGCCGGGCGAGCTCGGATACAGAGGAGTCTCCGAGAAAACCCGATCTTCTCCCCAAAATATAAACCGATTAATTCACGGTAACACGTGTCTTTTTAAATAACTGCGAAATAGCAAGGGAGGCTGCCCCTAATACCGTAGCATCGCTCCCAAGCTGAGAAAAGCGGATCTCGAGTTCATGTTCATAATAAAGACTAGCCCGCTGCTTTACCGTCTCGGTAATCGAATCGATCAGCCATCGTTCAGCTACTGCCATCAATCCTCCGATAATGACTAGCTCCGGATTGAGAATCCGGACTAGATTGCTGATGCCGATGCCAATATTGGTGCCAATCGTTGAAAAAAGCTGGCGGACTCCCATATGTCCCTCTTCTGCCAGCTGGACGAGCAGCTCCATATCTGGCTGTGATTTTCCGGCCCGCAGCAGCTGCTCTTTCATATCTTCGAGCAGTAAAGCCTGCTTTAACAGGGGCCTGACGGAGGCGTAATGTTGCCAGCACCCGACATTGCCACATTCACAAGGCTCCCCGTTAATATCGAAGGTTGTGTGTCCCGCTTCACCGGAAAATCCGAGATGCCCTTTATACAGTTCTTTGTCAATCATAATCCCGGTTCCGATTCCATTATCGATACTAATATAAAGCATATTCGCCGAGTTTTTGCCTAAGCCGAATTCCGTCTCTCCCTGTGCTCCGACCCGCGCTTCATTGTAGATGATAATCGGAATCGAAAAGTCGCGTTCCAGCATCGTTTGCAGCGGGACATTTTTCCACTTTAGCGTTGGTGCAATAAGTACATTTCCTTCATCATCGATGGTACCTGGAAATCCAATGCCAATCCCGACTACTCCATAAGGGCTTTCACTTGTTTTTGCCATAAGGCCTTCGATGGATTGTTTTAACTTCTGATAAATATCACTTTGAGAGTTTGTCAGAAGCGGCGTTTCATTGCGCTCGATAATATTTCCTTGCAGGTCCGTTAGCACTGCGGAAATGAGGTCGACCTTCAGGTTGACGCCAATGGCAAATCCGGCCCAGTTATTAAACATCAGGATGACAGGTTTCCGGCCGCCGCTTGATTCACCTGGACCTGTTTCATATACGAAGTGACTATCTAGCAATTCATTGACAAGGTTGGAAACCGTTCCTTTATTGAGGCCGGTGATTTTGCACACATCGGCTCTTGAAATAGGAGCGTGCCGTCTAATAGCCTCTAAAACTACGGTTTTATTTATTTCTTTTACGAGGAATTGATCACCCGTTACCGCCATTTTTTCACCTTCTTACCCTATTCTAGTGCGCTGTTTTCTTGTATACTTGCTCACATTATAAGGCGAAAAAAAGATTTTAGCAAACTTTGTTTATCCTATGGACAAACAAAGTTTCGTTGTGTTATTATTCTGACAGAAGCATACTTAGTTCATCCTATGGACAAACTAAGTAGCTGTGTGAAAGACGAACTTTGCTAGGTTGGAAGAAGCATATTATTTTTTTATATGAAAAGAAAGCGCTTTTAAGATAGAAACTTCCAACTATTATAAAAATGACAAAGGGGGAGAGAGATTCATGTCGATTCGATTTGGCTGCCACGGCTCAACCTGGGAATTGGATTATGACAAAGAAACCGATTATTTGGACCATATTATTTCTGTGGTAAAAAATTCCGGCTTTAAGGGGATTGATGTCCAGGTATCCTTGCTAGGCAAGTTCAAAAGCGCACCGGAACAGTTGAAAGAAAAACTGGATGAACACGGACTCGAATTGGCTGCGTTGACACTGCCATTCAGCTGGCTGGGCAGTGAGGAGTCCGAGCAGGAACGGGAACTGGCCGACTATTATTTAAGCTATTTACTGCATTTTCCGAATGCCCTGTTGAATGTCGCTCCAAGGGTCGGCCCGAATCGGGTCAACCTGCTAACGAGACAAAGAGAAATCATTCAGTGTGCCAATTCTCTTGCCAATCGGGCGTATGATCAGGGAATTGTTTGTTCGTTTCATCCAAGCTCACCGCCAACCTCTTATTTCCGGGTTGAAGAGGACTACACCCTGCTGTTCGAAGAGCTGGATACTAGATACATAGGCTATACACCTGATGCCGGACATATTGCTTTTGGCGGGATGGATCCGGTGGAAATCGTAAAACGGTATTTGCCGATTATCAAGCATGTCCATTTTAAAGATGCCTCGTTCAAGCCGGAGTGGAAGACCATGGGGCAGGGTGAAATTGATTTTCCAGCCATCGTTGCATCACTGACAGACTACGGTTACAACGGATGGATCATGGTAGAGGAAGAAACGAAAGAGTCCTCGGCCAATCCGGATAACGCCATCATGAACATCGGTGACTATGTGCGAAAAGAGCTGGAGCCAATTGCCAAAGGAGTCCGATTATAATGGGAAACGGTTTGTTTATCCCGTCACTGCTGATATCGGAGATATATCATCCGTATTGTCTTGAAAAGGGATTTACGGCCCGGCTGCTGGATAGAGTGGCTTCCGAGGGCTTTTACCGGGCGGTTGAAATTGGCTATGGATTTGACCAAGAGGAACGAAAGCAAATCCGTGACATGGCGGAACAGCAAGATTTGACTGTTACCCAGTGGCTGACATCGCTTATTAACGAGAAAAATCTGGATGTCTCGGCGATTGATCCGACTAACAGACTGGCGTCAGTCAGGCAGTTGAAAGATAGCATGTATCTTGCCGCAGAATGCGGTGCCGCCAATATTGCATTTATCAGCGGGCCTGACCCGGGTGCTGACTTACGGAAGGCAGCGATGGAAAGCTTTTATCTCAGTCTCTGTGAAATTTGTGAGGAAGCGGCACAATATAATATGAAGGTTTTGGTTGAGCCGCTTGACCGGGATGCGCATAAAAAACGTTTCCTCGGACCGACAAATGAGGCCGTCGCATTATTTACTAGAGTAAGAGAATCCTATTCCAATATTGGATTGGGATTTGATACGGCCCATGCGGCGTTAAACGGAGAAGATATTACTCAAGCGCTGCACCTGGCCCGTGAATTTATTGGCCAAATTCATTTTTCCAATGCTGTCCTCGATCCAACCGATACCTTATACGGCGATCACCATATCCCAATCGGCAAGCCTGGGTTCCTGGATGTCAGCGGAATCCGCAGCCTTTTGCAAAAAGCGGAGGAACTGGGGCTGACCGCTGACAGTCTGAGGATCGCTGTCGAGGTCCGCGGAACGGAACAACAGTCCGTTCATGAGAATGAACGTGTGGCACGAACGGTTTTGGAATCGGCACTCGCCGGTGCAAGGGTTTAAACCCGAGTGAAGCTTTAGCGGAGCTGCCTGCAGCCGGGCGGGTTGCCCTAGATTCGATCAAGAGGAGGGGATGGAAGGGTGGTTTCACCATTAGAAGTAATCAGCAGTACCAAACTAGTCGCCATTATCCGCAGCGACTCTACAGCAGGTCTTGAAAAAATTGTTCGAAGCCTCTATCTTGGAGGCATCCGTGCCGTAGAAGTCACCATGAATACACCAGGGGCACTTAAGGGCATCGAAATGATTAGGGAGCAGTTTCCGGAGATGCTTGTCGGTGCAGGTACCGTACTCGATGCCGAAACGGCCAGAATGGCAATTCATTCTGGTGCGGGCTTTCTGCTTTCGCCAACCTTAAAAAAAGGTACAATTGAAACAGCCAATCGCTACGGTGTTCCGGTCATTCCGGGCGTGTTTACGCCAACCGAAGCGTTAACGGCCTATGAGTATGGTGCCAAGATGGTCAAGATTTTTCCCATCCGGGCAGTCGGTCCAAAATATCTTGCTGACCTAAAGGGACCATTGCCTTTTATCCAAACAATGGCCGTTGGCGGCATTTCGCTGGATAATGGGGCCGAATATTTAAAAGCAGGAGCAAGCTCATTAGGAATTGGCAGTACGCTTGTGAATGAAAAACTAGTACAGCAAGGTGATTTTGCAGAAATAGAAAGACGGGCGGCAAGCTTTGTCGAAATCGTTCAAAGTGTTCAATCACCAAAAGGAATTCTTCAGTAGAAAAGCGGTGTTGAATGTGAAGGCTATCCTTATTGATTCGGGAACCACGAATTCCAGAATCAGATTAATAGATAGTAAGACTAAAAAAGTAATGGATTCCGAAAAGGTCCGTGTTGGTGTGAAGGACACTGCCATTTCTGGAACCAACCAAAACCTCGTTCGCGAGTTACAAGCGGGGATTGAGAGAGTATTAACGAGAAACCGGCTGCTGCCAGATGAGATTACGTATATCGCAGCATCAGGGATGATTACCTCGAACCTCGGGGTTCATGAAGTCCCGCATATTGGAAGCCCGGCGGGTGCCGAGGATTTCGCACAAAGCTCTGAAGTAATGAAGCTTGAGGAATTCTTTCGTATCCCATGCATCTTTATTCCGGGGATGAAAAACACGGTCACCCATAGCGGTAATGACGCCCTGCAAGGGATAAATGATTTTGATGTTATGCGCGGAGAGGAAGTGGAATCCTTCGGTCTTCTGCAGCAATTTGATGTGACTGGCAAGGGCATTATGGTCCTCCCTGGTTCCCATACCAAGTTTGTGGCAGTAGAGGATGATCAGTCGCTCGCCTTTTGCGTATCGACTTTAGGAGGCGAAACGCTTCATGCCCTGCAGAAGCAGACGATTCTCTCGGATTCGCTGGGAGAAAATCTGATTGAGCAAGTGGATTATGACATGCTCGAGCGCGGGTTTGAAGCAGCCAGAAGGCAAGGATTGACAAGAAGCTTTTACCATGTCCGCTTACTTCATTTATTTACGGACCTAACACCCAATCAAAGGGCGAATTACTTAGTAGGTGCAGTGATTTATAATGATTTGCAGGCGCTGTTTCATTCCATAAACGAAGATAATGAGTGGAACTGGGTCATTGTCGGGGGCTCGAATCCGTTAAGAAGCGCATTTGCCCATCTAGTAAACTATTCCAATCGCGGCTGGACCATTTTGGAAGCAACCGACTCACAGGTGGAAAATTCCCTGGTTTTAGGAGCAATCGCCATTGTTTCAAAGCAGCAACAATTGTGCGCCCCTAAATGAAAGCGCACACTTTTATAAAAACTAAAGAGGGTAGGGAAATTAGAATGAAGAAATCAATGAAGCATGTAGGCATTTTCTTGATTGCCATGTTAGTATTTGCCATGGCTGGCTGCAGTAACGACACATCGAATGGTACTGAGAAAAAAGCCGCCGGCAAAAAATCCGATTATCCCACTAAACCAATTACGTTAATTGCTCCTAGTTCTGCAGGAGGCGGTACCGATGCTACAGCCCGCGCATTGACAGCAGATATTGAGAAATATTTGGGTCAATCTGTCGGTGTTGTCAATAAGCCAGGAGGCAGCGGCTCTGTCGGGATGACGGAAGGGGCCAACGCAAAGCCAGATGGATACACTGTTACAATGGTATTCGTGGAATTAACGATGTATAAGCATTTGGGACTATCCCCGCTTGGTCATGATCAATTTAAACCGATTGGGTTAATCAACCTCGACCCGGCAGCGTTAACTGTTCCGAAAGATGCACCATATGACACCCTGGAAGAATTTATTGCCTATGCGAAAGAACATCCAGGAAAAGTGAAGGTCGGAAACTCCGGTACCGGATCCATTTGGCATATTGCGGCTGAAAGTATTTCCAAGAAAGCGGATGTAAAGTTCAATCATGTGCCATTTGAAGGGGCCGCTCAAGCCGTTACTGCATTAGTCGGCGGCCACGTTGATGCTGTAACCGTCAGCCCTGCTGAAGTAAAAGCGCAGCTTGACGCCGGTAAAGTGAAAACATTAGCGGTTATGTCCGATTCACGTTCCGATATCATTCCGGATGTACCGACATTTAAAGAAGCCGGTTTGGATGTTGACCCAGTCGGTACCTGGAGAGGATTAACGGTTCCGAAGGATACGCCTGATGACATCGTGGCCAAGCTTGAAGATGCATTCATGAAAGCAGCCAAAGATGAAAAGTTCACCAAGTTTATGGCCAGCAGCGGCTTGGGAATTGAATTGAAAGACTCCAAAGAGTTTAAGAAGTTTATGGATGACAATTATAAGCAATTTGGAGAAATTCTTTCAGATATTGGATTAAGTAAGTAACATTATTTTTCAACAAAATAAAGATTGGGACCATTCCCAATCTTTATTTTGATATAAGTCCGTACAGCGGGACTTCTCTTGTAAGGATGTGAAGAAAAGTGAAATTGCCAAATATTATAAGCGGTTTACTCATCATGCTTGTATCAGGTTTCTTCTATGCGCAAACCTATCAATTTCCAAAAGTGAAACTGGAAGAAATCGGCCCTGCTGTGATGCCGCGGATTTATGCAGCCATCTTGTTTATTTTAGGCGGAATTGTTGTTGTTCAAGGGTTAATGGCAAAAAAGCGGGAAGAAGAGGAGAACGAGAAAACATTGGGGTATGCCGTAATCTCGATGGTGTTTGTTTTGGTTTTCCTGATTCTTATTCCCGTGATTGGTTTCTATATTTCCACTGCACTGCTTGTGGTCGGATTATTACTATTTTCCAAGGTTCGCAATTATATTTTGCTTATTTCTGTTCCGGTTGGGACCGTGTTATTCATTTACGTTTGCTTTGAAAAACTATTAAAAGTAGCGATCCCGGCAGGTTCCCTATTTTCATAACTGGAGGTGACAGACATGAATTTATTACTGGATGGTTTATCAAATATCCTTCAATGGCAAGTGTTACTAGTTCTCGTAGTAGGAACGGTCCTTGGAATTGCCATCGGGTCACTTCCTGGCTTAACGTCAACGATGGGGGTAGCGGTCATTTTGCCGGTTACCTTTGGGATGGAACCGGTCACTGGGATTTTATTATTGGTCGGGGTTTACTTTGGTTCCGTGTATGGCGGTTCGTTGACGGCGATTTTGCTCAATACCCCGGGAACACCGGCATCAGCGGCAACGGCGATTGACGGCTATGCCTTAGCGAAAAAGGGATTGGCCCATAAAGCGTTGACGGTTTCAACGTTGTCTTCGGCGATTGGCGGTATGATTAGTGTTATCGTATTAATCCTGGTTGCACCGCAATTGGCGAATTTTGCGCTGAAATTCAGTGCCCCGGAATCCTTTGCGCTTGCGTTATTCGGATTATCGATTATTTCGAGTTTGGCTGGAAAATCGGTTGTAAAAGGGATTATTACCGGCTTTATTGGATTGTTAATTGCCACCATAGGCTTGGACCCGATGGTCGGAATTCCCCGCTTTACGTTTGACAAGATGGAGCTGACCGGAGGCATCAACTTTATTCCTGTCATGATTGGACTTTTTGCAGCTTCTGAAGCCTTTAAGTCAATGGAAGACATCTTCTCCACTCGTAAGCTGTCGTTTACGGTGGAAAAAGTAAAGCTAAAATGGAGCGAATTTAAGACATTAATCGGGACGATTCTTCGTTCCTCCGGAATTGGTACATTTATCGGGATGATTCCCGGTGCCGGTGCCGATATCTCGGCCTTTGTTGCCTATAATGAAGCCAAGCGTTTTTCGAAAAATAAAGAAGGATTCGGTAAAGGGGAGCTAAAAGGTGTAGCCGCCCCGGAATCAGCCAATAACAGTGTAACCGGCGGCGCCATGATTCCGCTGCTGACATTGGGAATTCCCGGTGACGCGGTTACGGCGGTGCTATTAGGAGCATTAATGGTACAGGGCTTGCAGCCCGGCCCAATGCTATTTGAAGCGAACGGCCCGATTGTGTACACATTATTTATCGGGATGCTACTGGCGAACCTATTAATTTTGATCATCGGATTGCCAGGAATCAAGTTGTTCACCAAAATTCTTTATGTACCGAAAGCCGTGCTGACTCCGATTATTTTGATTCTTTGTACGGTTGGGGCGTATTCATTAGGGAATAGCTACTTCGATGTTTTGGTTATGTTTGCAGCGGGCGTGATCGGTTACTTCATGCAGCGCTATGATTTTCCGGCTTCTCCGCTTATTCTTGGCTTAATTTTGGGGCCGATGATGGAGAGCAATTTACGCCGTTCTTTGGTGATGTCTGAAGGCAGTATCAGTATCTTTTTCACCCGACCGATTTCGGCAATTCTCCTCATTATCGCGATTATTACGTTATTTGCACCATTATTTAACAAGCTGATGAAACGGGGAAAAGGTTCGGAGAGTCATAAGGTTCAATCATAACAGACTGGTTGTCTGATCAGCAGAATGAAGGAGGAGGTTGGACGATGAAAATCCGCAGTTATGAACTGTTTCAGGTTCCGCCAAGGTGGTTATTTTTAAAAATTGAAACGGATGAGGGCATCGTTGGCTGGGGGGAGCCGGTCATTGAAGGCCGCGCCTCCACGGTAAAGGCCTGTGTGGAAGAACTGATGGAGTACCTGATGGGTAAAGATCCGTTACGAATTGAAGATCATTGGAACATGCTGTATCGTTCCGGGTTTTACCGGGGCGGTCCGATCCTGATGAGTGCCATATCCGGTATCGATCAGGCACTTTGGGATATTAAAGGGAAGTATTATAATGCCCCTGTCTATCAATTAATGGGCGGCGCCTGCCGTGACTCAATCCGGGTCTATTCCTGGATCGGCGGTGATCGTCCATCCGATGTTGGACAAGCTGCCAAAGCGGTCGTTGATGCTGGTTTTACCGCGATTAAAATGAATGGCACCGAAGAGCTGCAGTATATTGATTCTTATGAAAAAATCGACCAGGTTCTGGAACGGGTCGCAGCCATCCGGGAAGCGGTCGGAAACTATGTCGGGATCGGGATAGACTTCCACGGTCGGGTACATAAACCGATGGCGAAAATTTTGGCTAAAGAATTGGAACCGTATCGTCCGATGTTCATTGAGGAGCCGGTGTTGGCAGAAAATAATGAGGCATTGCGTGAGGTGGCGCGCAACACTTCAATTCCGATTGCGACGGGAGAGCGGATGTTCTCACGCTGGGACTTTAAATCTGTGCTTGCTGATGGCTATGTCGACATTATTCAGCCGGACCTGTCCCATGCAGGAGGAATTACCGAGTGCAAGAAAATCGCTTCGATGGCAGAGGCCTATGATGTGGCCCTTGCTCCGCATTGTCCGTTAGGGCCGATTGCGCTGGCGGCGTGTCTGCACGTCGATGCCACCTCCCACAATGCTTTTATCCAGGAGCAGAGCTTGGGGATTCACTACAACCAAGGCAGCGACCTGCTGGATTATCTTAAGGATCCGGCAGTATTTGAATATAAGGATGGCTATGTCGCTATTCCCCAGGGTCCGGGCTTGGGTGTTGAAATTAATGAAGAATTTGTCCGCAAACAGGCTGAACTCGGCCATAACTGGAAAAATCCCGTCTGGCGCCATCAGGATGGAAGTATCGCAGAATGGTAGTTTTGTATAGGCGTCCGGTGTACGGCGCGGATAGATCGGATTGGAATGTAGAAATGCCAAAGTCGTCTGGCCTAATCAGGAAGACATCTTATAGACGGTAAGAGGCGCTGAAATAAGCGCCTCTATTGATATGGAACAGCCCTGAAATAAGTAAAGGAAGTGATGAGTGTATGAAGCCAAAAGTTTTTATCGCGAAGCCGATTCCAAAAGAAGTGGAAGAGTATATTGCCCAATATTGTGACTATCGGATGTGGGAGAAGACGGAACAGATACCGAACGAGGTGCTGCTTGAGGAAGTGGCAGATGTCGATGGCCTGTTGACCCCAAAAGGAGTCATTACGAAGAAATTTTTAGAAAAAGCGCCCCGGTTAAAAGTCGTCAGTAATATTGCGGTCGGCTATGATACCTTTGACTTGGAAGTCATGAAGGAGCACCGTATAGTGGGAACACATACGCCCTATGTCCTTGATGAGGCAGTGGCCGATTTGGCTTTCGGGTTAATCCTTGACTCGTCCAGAAGAATTTCGGAATTTAATAATCTCGTGAAGGCAGGGAACTGGGACAAGACCAAACCGGAAACCTATTTCTATGGCCAGGATGTCCATCACGCCACGATCGGGATTATTGGAATGGGGCGCATTGGTGAAAAAATTTCCAGAAGAGCAGCGCTAGGATTTGAGATGAATGTTCTTTACCACAGCCATACAAGAAAACCTGCGCTTGAGGAACAGTATGGCATCGAGTATCGAGAGTTGGATTCATTATTGGAGAGTGCCGATATTGTGGTTATGATGCTGCCGCTGACTTCAGAAACCTATCATTATATGGGTGCAGAGCAGTTTAACAAGATGAAATCTTCTGCGATTTTCATTAATTGCTCACGGGGCCAGGTTGTCGATGAAACGGCACTGATTGCCGCATTGCAGGAAGGCAAAATCCGCGGGGCCGGATTGGATGTATTTGAGGTAGAACCGATTGAAAAGGACAATCCGCTGTTAACTATGGACAATGTCGTGGTCCTTCCGCATATTGGTTCCGCTACAGACAGGACGAGATTTGACATGGCGATGAAGGCGGCGGAAAACTTGGTGGCAGGCGTCACCCGCGGTGTGCCTGAAAACGTCGTTCCGGAACTGCGCTGTTTATTTGAAAAGTAACTTCTTCGGAAACGTAGGGGTTAGTGGTTTTGCTTGTGCCCGTAATTTCCAGAAGAGTGAAAGCTATTATTTTTACTAAGAGGAGGAAGAAAAAGGATGAATAGTTTGCAGGATACAACTACATTAAATAACGGTGTAAAAATGCCTTGGGTAGGATTGGGTGTCTTTAAAGTGGAAGATGGCCAGGTTGTCATTGATGCTGTCAAAGCCGCGATCAAACACGGCTACCGCAGCATTGACACGGCAGCATTCTATGATAATGAAGTTGGTGTAGGCCAGGCGATTAAGGGATCGGGTGTCCCACGAGAAGAATTGTTTATTACCTCGAAGGTATGGAATTCCGATCAAGGCTTTGAATCCACACTGCAAGCCTTCGAATCTAGTCTAAAAAAACTTGACCTTGACTACCTTGACCTTTATCTGATTCATTGGCCGGTAAAGGGGAAATACAAGGACACGTGGCGGGCATTAGAGAAGCTTTATAAAGAAGGGAAAATTCGTGCTATTGGCGTGAGTAATTTCCAAATTCACCATTTAGAAGATTTACTGCAGGATTGTGTGGTTAAGCCTGTCGTCAACCAAGTGGAATATCATCCACATCTGACACAAGTGGAACTCCGCGAGTATTGTGAGAAGCAGGAAATTCAGCTCGAGGCATGGTCTCCGCTCAAAAAAGGACAGCTTATGGATGACCCGACCATCGTCAGCATCGCCAGCAAACATCAAAAATCACCCGCACAAGTCATTCTGCGCTGGGACCTGCAAAACAACGTCGTCACCATCCCGAAATCAATCAAAGAACACCGTATCATCGAAAACGCCGACATCTTCGACTTCATATTAACTGACGATGACATGCAACGAATCAACTTACTAAACAAAAACGAACGTACGGGAGCCGACCCCGACAATTTTAAATTTTAATCCAAGGTACCGTTCTTTAGGAAGCAGGGGAGGAAGCAGAGAACAGACTCTGCTTCCTTTGAAAGAAGACAATGGACGTTTGACCATTGTCTTTTCTTTTTATTTATCTGCCGGGTCATAGCTGACAACCGTCCAGATTCCCATGGAGTCTTGTCTAACAAGACGTTGTAGGTAAACCCGTTTAATCGGCGAAAGCGGACTGCTTACCTCAATGAGTGCATCTTTCCCGTTGTTTTGTACTACTTTCAGCTCCTCCGTCTTAATTGGGTAATCCCCGGTGATCCCTTCAGGAGAAAGCTTCAGGCTGACAAATACCTGGGCAACAAATGCAGGAAAGCGACCGTTTTCAAAAAAAGCTCGATATTTTTCGGGCTGTATGCTTCCCCCGGGATATTGGCCATGGCCTTCACATAGGTTTCCTGTGTGATATCCTCTGCTTCCTCGCGGTTTTGGACTTTATAGTAGATGAATTTGTAGACCGATTTCCATGTTGCCTCGCATATCTCTTCCACGGACTTTAGGACACCATCTTTTTGTTGATTCTCTTTTCCGGGTATGTGTTGGCACCTTCCTTTCCGTCCGGCTGGTTGTTGTGCCATAATAAAAACGTCTGACGGTTCCGGATTGTTACAGGGAGGGAAATGATTTTTTTAAAAATGGGTATGTTCACTGAAATACTGATCAATCTGGGCAATCGATGAGTAATCAACGAATCTTTTATAATAGTTTTTCCATTGGCATTAAATATATAGGAGAAAAATATATGGGAGACCCAACAAGGGTTACCACCAATGGAAACGAAAAAATTATCATGTATAAACTGAATGAGGATTTTCAATTAAAATGGATCCTATCCAATCAATCAGGGAAAGTGGATCATATTGCCGTATACAGCCCGACTAAACAAACTAATACAGCTGGGCCTTATCTCCTTTCTATCAAGGGAAACTCCAAAAATCTTTCAGCCTCAGCGTGGGAAAAAATGAGGCAATGGCGAAAGGAAATCCTCCATTTTCCGAAGAAATTTTCCCATGATGTATATGTGAATGGTCCTGATTGAAAGAGGGTCGCTCTTACATTTGACGATGGTCCCGACCGGATCAATACGCCCAAAATCATTGAAGCTTTGAAAGAAGAAAATGTGAGGGGAATTTTTTCTTTATTGGTCAAAAGGTCCAGCAAAATCCCGATGTTGTCAAAACGGTTTACAATAACGGAAATATCATTGGAAGCCATAGTTTTTATCACCGCGAGCTAACAAAGGAAACGGAGGCAGAGCTGCGGGAAGATTTACTGAAAGCATCACAAGCAATCCATGCGGTGATCGGCCAATCGCCGGCACTGCTCAGGCCGCCTTATGGGGATATGGATGAAAAGGTAATCAGCGCAGCAAAAGAGCAAGATTCCGTCATTATCATTTGGTCCATCGATACCCTGGATTGGTCACAGAAAGAGAAAGCCGATATTCAAAAAAACGTCCTGGACAACGTCCGGAACGGGGACATCATCCTGATGCACAGTGACGATGATAAAACGGAAACAGCCAAGGCTGTCCCGACCATTATTAAAGAATTAAAACTTAGGGGATTTGAAATCGTCGATGCAGCTACCTTATTAAATACGGATCCATACAAATAGGAAGCAGGTTCTCTGCTTCCTTTGTTTTTTTGTTTGGGGTATATTTGGCAATTAAGAAATGCAATAAACGGCAGTATCATAAGCACCCGTTAACGGAACTAAAACGGCAGGTTTTGAAAAAGCGTAATGGTTATAACTAATGCTGATAAAGTTCCCGCAAACAGTAAGGTTATCATTTTTCGCCAATTTATCTCTTTTGAAGGTTTTACAGCTTCTCGGGAAACCGCAATCCATATTACAAAAGAAACTATGGCTACTATGGCAATAACATCTTTAGACATACATAACACCCCTTGATTTATATTTTGTTTTAATCTTAACACGTATTATTCGTTAAAGGCCCTTTATTTCAATAAAAAATGGCCACCGGAATGGCAGCCGGATCTTAAAGTAACGCACCCCGTTTGTTTTAAGTACATTTGAAACCAACAGTTATCCAAAGTGATTATGAAACCACCAAACAATAAGAAACATACTCACTATTCCCCAAGCTGTGGCACTCGCTATCCACCAAATTATGGATTTAGCTTTTTTTGAACTTTCCTCGTCTTCCATATTTGCTGTTATAAAAGCGAGCTTACTTTCCATACCTTTTTTCATAGAAATGAGAACAACAAATCCGATTATTATGAAACCAATAGTTATCCATAGTAATAAGTCCACCTTTTATACCTCCTTTTTTTGCCTTAACGGTTAATTAAGTGCTTTTTTTCCATTTAAATAAATAATCATTATAAATAAATTTGTTATAAAAACAAGGATTGTAAATACTACCCCACTCAATATTAAACTTTCAATATCCCATCCTATATCGGCGTTAAAACTATAATACGTCCATCCTATAATGCCGCCAGAGTAAAGAATTAAGTTAACTAAACTAGTGAGAAATACTGCCGCCAATAAAGAATTACTTTTCATATAAAAATATACTGTAATTTTGTTTTGGTAAATAAACGGGATAACAAACAAAATAAATGTGTAAATTAATACTTCCATTTTCTCAACTCCATAACAAATCAAAAATTATTAAATGCCTCTAGAGTTAACCTGTCCGTTAGCTTAATAACTTCAACAAAAATTAGCAATAATCCTTCTAGGACTATCACATTCGTTAATTGAACTACAAATGGTTCGAAAAATAACAAAAAGGAAGTGCTCCTAAAAGTTATACTTTTAGGACACTCTCTTCATCTTGTTAAAACGCGATAAAATATGAATCATAGTGGTAAAATTTAGGTACTTCACTTTAAAAACTCCCATCTAACTTTATCATTCTCTTCAGATTTTGAATCTATATATAACTTTCTATTAGGTATTGCGAGGGAAACCCCTTCATGATCAAGGATATCCATTATTTTATAGTTGATTTCTTCTTTTACTTGTAAGAAATCGATCCAGACGGTTGTTTTTGTAAAAAAATAAATGTAAATGTCTAACCCATTTGCTCCATATTTATCAAACTTAATTACGACTGTGTCTTGGTGGATGCCAGAGTGAGTTTGCAGCATCTGCTCCATCTTTTTAATAACAGCTTCTAACTTTTCTTTGGGTGTTTCATACGTTACACTTAAATTGAACACAATCCGCCTTTTCCCCATTTTACTCCAGTTTGTTATTGTTTCATTTGCTAATTTTGCATTTGGTACTGTTACGAGTGCTTGGGCAAATGTTCGGATCCTTGTACTTCTAAACGTAATCGTCTCCACTGTACCTTCTACGCTAGATGTTAAAATCCAATCTCCAATGGTAAAAGGTTTTTCTGTAATGATGATGACGCCTCCAAATAAATTACTGATTGCATCCTTAGCAGCCAGGGCAAATGCAAGCCCGCCTAATCCTAAACCTCCTACTAAACCAACAACATTATAATTAAATTCTGCTGCAATCCCACTCAAGATGACAATCACAATAATAACTCGCAATAATTTAGACAAAAAAGGGATCAGTATTTGATCAATTTCAAAGTCGAATCTTTCGTTAAGTTTTGCAAGAATAAGCGAAGAGGAAGATGATAAGTTAAACAACCCCCAACCGACAAGAAGGATAATAGCGGATTTTACTAATTTCACAAATAACAGATGTGTATGATCAAAATAAGGGAGTTGCCAAGCGGATAAATAAATTCCTAATACAAGAAACAACCACTGAATGGGTTTTTCGAATGATAAAAACATGTGAGAGATAAAAGGATGATTTTCTTTTCGACTCCATTTTAATATCAGAGCAATGAAATACTTGGCAAATATCTTCCGACAAAGTAAGAACAGCAAAAAGATGCCTACTGAAAATCGAATATCTTTTATGAATTCATATGTAAAGAATAATTTCCATGACATAACGATTGATCTCCTAATCATTCGCAAATTAAAAATTAGTTGTTCCTCTAGCATCTTCAGCTTTCTTTATTTGGTTGAATATGTAGTACAATAAAGTAATTGATCATATGCAATTTTGCAAAAATTAAACATCCTATTAAGGACTCCTTTTAGTATTCGCGATTTTGACCGAATGTAGCCAATAATGAATGCAAAAAGCCTTTTGAGAGAAGCAAATAGTGAGCTGAGCATGATACAATGGATATGAAAAACTTGTTTAAAAAAATGGTTGATTTGCTAAATCAAGGAGGGAATGGAATGTTTACATCAGTAAATGATTTCTTAAACGAATGGAAACGAGAAGCGGATGTTACCCAAAAAGTGCTGGATGTGCTGACAGATGAATCGTTGAATCAAGAAGTTTCTCCAGGATTATACAGCATTGGAAGCTTGGCTTGGCACATTACTGGTGCAGTTTTTTACTTTCCTTCACAGGTAGGATTAAAATTCGAGGTACCTGATCTTCAAAAAGAAACACCAAAATCGGCTGCTGAAATCAGCGAGACCTACAAAACAGTAAGTCAGCGGTTAACACAAGCATTTCCTGAACAGGTTTCGGATGAAGAAATGAACAAGATGGTGAATTTATTTGGAATGGACATGCCAGTTCAGGCTGTTTTCCGTCTGCTAATTCAACATCAGGCTCATCATCGTGGACAATTAACTGTCCTTATAAGACAAGCTGGCTTGAAGGTTCCTGGCGTATACGGTCCTAGCAAAGAAGAATGGGAAGCAATCAACGCTTAAAAAAGCTGAAATCGCCAATGTAAAACTGGCACCTGTCGGCTTTTTGTACTCTCAGATTTTATTTCATGGCTTAACTCAGTTAGCAAACTGAATCTATTTTAAGTGAAGAAAAATGATATTGAAGAATCGGGCGAGATTATCTGAAGGTAATCTCGCCTATTTCATGCGGTTACGTGCTTTTATTTAAGGATTTTTCTCAAAATAAAATAAAAAGAGCGTAAAACAGATGATGTTTTGCGCTCTTTTTAATGGGGAAGGGTCCTTTTTAAAGGGATACTGGTGAAAATTATGCCTTTATTTGCACATTTATGGGTTTTATTTGCGAAAATGGAGCGGTTATTTGCAGATTTTCCGCTTTTATTTGCAAAATCGAATTGCTTATTACATATTTCGAGAATCAGATACTGCTTCCTTAAAATTCTTGCTTTTTAGAGCAGTACCCAGTATGACTAAAATGCTTGCCAATCCAATCCAAACAAGGATAGAAACAGGAGTGTTCCAGGTTAATCCCTCACCAAAGAAGAATAATTTCCGCAGACCTTCTATCATAAACCGCATTGGCAGCCAAGAGTAAATCCAATCTCGATAAAATGGAGACATCATTTCAGGTGCCATTGCCAGTAAAGGTCCCCCAAAGAATAGCATTAACGCAAAGATCGCGATACCCTTAATCCCCACTAACGAAAGTACAGCTAAAATCATTAGGATGAAGCTACATGACGTAATGGTTAAAAATAAGGCTGTATCAAGGAAATCGGGAATATTCAGGCCAACCATGCCCTCGGCTATCCAGGTAAAACCGAATCCAATAACTAGTGATACAATAGCAGTCATCAAAATTTGCCCTGCCTTTGAGTTTAGGCTTTCCTTTCGACTGCTGATCGGCAATTTGCTAACCGCTATAAAGAGCATCGCTGCACTAGCCAAGCTTGCCATCCATAATGGCTGAAACAAGGATATAGGAGAATTTCCGTTAGCACTATTGGTGCCAATTTCATTGACATTTGTGATTTTCTTTTCGATTGGAACTGCAAGGCTTGCAGCCTGTTTTGCCGTTAAAGTTGCTCCCTGTTTTTCAAAACCATCAAGCAGTTGTTTGCGGACAGTGTTGTTCATATTGTCCACTACTCCATTCAAGACCTGTCCTGCCATCGTTGAAGCGGCCGTATTCATTCCCTGATTGATCAATATTTGTACTTCTGGTGCAGAAGGAGCTGGCGTTCGTAATGATGCTTGCTTCGCACTAAAGTTTTTTGGAATGATCAATGCTGCATAATATTTTTGATGATCCAACCCTTGTTGTACTCCCTTTTAAAGGGGAGACTAGTTCTGTTCAATAATCAAAAATGGCGGATGTGTTGGATAAGGAACACCTTTTACAAATGTGTTGGATAAAATCGAGGGGGAAGTAACTTGCGGGAAAGTAATACGGATTTACGGGTCATTCGGACAAAAGAATCTATTCGAGATGCACTAGTAGAACTAATCGATGAAAAAGGGTTCGAGGCCATTATGGTTAAAGACATAACCACTAGAGCAAAAATAAATAGAGGTACATTTTATGCGCACTATCAAGACAAATTTGATTTAATGACAAAATGCGAAGAAGAAATCATGCTTGAAATGTCCAGTATTGCAAAACAGAATTTTCCAAGTGTAGTGGCCGCACTCGAAACGAACTCACCGACGTTAGCTCCATTTTCTCTTGCAGTCTTAATATTTGAGTATCTCAATGAAAATAGTGGATTTATGAAAGCCGTGTTAGGTCCAAAAGGGGATTTATCCTTTCAAACAAGGCTGAAAGAGTTTATGTGGAAAACAATGTTTGGAAATAACCCAGATGCACTTTTAAAGGAGGAAAATTTCCTTGTACCAGGTAGATATTTAGCTTCTTACGTTGCATCTGCCCATATCGGAGTCATTCAACAATGGTTGGATAGTGGCATGAAAGAATCTCCTCAAGAAATGGCTCAAATTCTTTCAACCATAACAGTTAATGGACCCCTCTTTGCTGCCGGGTTAAAAAACAACGGGTGACCTACAATCCCATCAGAAGCAAAAGAAAGTGATTTTAAAATGGAACAGGTATACAATGCAGAAATAAAACCTTCGAAACGGGATAGTGATATCCACATAGTTTTGATTGTATTGTCCCACCTTAGTATTGCAGTTATTAATCAACCCTAGAGATGAGGTATCTATATGAAAGCACTTGTTTTTAACACATTTGGAGGTCCGGAAGTCCTGGAATATGGCGAAGTCATGGATCCTGTCATCGGTCCGGATGAAATTCTTGTAAGAATGAAAGCAATTGGCCTAAATTTTGCAGATATTTATAGAAGGAAAGGAAATTATCATCTTTCCGGGGAGCCTCCCTATATTTTAGGGTATGAAGGTGCCGGAATGGTAGAAAAAGTAGGAGCAGACGTGCAAGGCATAAGCACAGGAGACCGTGTTGCATTTGCTGATGTTCCATTTGCCAATGCAGAGCTGGTAGCTGTTCCATATGAAAAATTGATCCCTTTGCCAGAATCCGTTTCATTTAATGAGGCTGCCTCTATACTCCTTCAAGGGCTAACTGCGCATTATCTTACAAGGGATAGCTATGCTGTAAAAAAGAATGATGTTGTCTTAGTACACGCAGCAGCCGGAGGCGTCGGGCAGCTTCTTGTTCAAATGGTAAAGCTTCTTGGTGGTAAGGTAATAGGCTTAACCTCTTCCAAGGAAAAAGGGGAAGCGGCAAAAAAAGTGGGAGCGGATTTGGTTTTCCAGTACAAAGATGACTGGAAACAGAAAGTTCTGGAAGCAACGAACGGCAAAGGGGTAGACGTTGTTTATGAATCAATCGGCTCTACACTCATGGACAGTTTTGCTGTTACGCGCATCGGTGGTACCGTTGTATTCTATGGGATGGCAGGTGGAGATCCGGCACCGGTTGATCCCCGAATGTTGATGGATACCTCAAAAACTCTAACGGGGGGAGACCTTTGGAATGTTCTCACTTCTAAGGGAGAAAGAGTGACCCGATCAAAAGAGCTGTTTAAATGGATAGAGGAAGGAAAAGTAAAAGTATCGGAGCCGACCACTTTTGGGTTAAAAGATGGACAAGAAGCTCACCGCTATCTAGAAAGCCGAAAAAGTACGGGTAAAATCTTATTACTTCCATAAGGGGCAGCGACTGCCGTATATATGGGAACCTTTGCATGGCTCATTTTGGTTTATTTGCTGAATATCAGATTTCGACAATCTTCTGCTGCCAAAATAAATATATATTCAGTCGTGAGTATGGTTGTGGCACATGTTAACCAAACGTTTGTCTGACTGACAAGCCATTTGGGGGAAATGGAGGAGAAAAAGTCTTTAGCAGCAGGCATTTGAACCTGTTTAAACAAACGTCCAATTAGATTGCACATGGGCAACAGATTGTAGAATATTATCGCGACCCGGTCATTATGAAAGGCTCATAGTGGCCGAGACAAGGGAAAAATCCCGTGGTACGCAAAAAGGGGGCGATTTTTATGCATCATTCCAGTAAGGAAATATGAGGCACAAAACCGCCCGTCCCAGCTTCATTTCTTTAGATTCGAACTACTGCGTTCAACAAGAGTCGGGTTCAGCTTGATTTGCACCGGTTCAGAAGTAACTTCATTTTCGACGCGGTCTAAAAGAAGCTCAAGCGTCGTATTGACCATTTCTTCAATCGGCTGATGAACACTGGAAATCCCCATAATTTTAGCGAGATACGTATCGTCAAAACCGATAATTGAAATATCCTCTGGAACCTTCATCCCTCTATCTTCAATGGCCCTCATGAACTCAAGGGCCATGATATCGTTCGCTGCAAAGCAGCAAGTAAAATCAACCGTTCCCCCAGCTTGCTCCAAATACGCATCAATATCACGTCGTATTAAAAAGTTGTTCGTAGAAGTTTCCTGTAAAACGATATAATTTTTATCTGCAAATTCCACGCCGTTTTCCTGCAATCCGCTGCTGAAACCAAGAAATTTTTCATCCGGGGCCGTTCCAACGAACCCAAAAGTTTTATGTCCGGATAAGACAAATTTTTCTGCCACCATTTTTCCTGCCAGTATGTGGTCAAGGCCAATACTGTCAATCGGCTTCCAATTTTGCGTCATTACGATAGAAGGTATCGGAAGCTTGCTAATCCGTTCGATGTTGTATTCCCCAGATGGAATAATGATCATCCCGTCCACTTGACGGGCGATAAAATTTTGAACACTTTCCCACTCGACGATGGGATTGCGGTTAGATACATGCAACAGGATATTGTACCCCCGCTTCCGGGACTCCGACTCTAACTTATCAATTAATTCAACGAAATAGGGGTTGTACGTCTCTGTAAGCAGTACACCAATAATGTGCGACTTGCTCCTTTTTAGTGTTTGCGCTGCTTTATTCGGGATAAATCCAACTTTTTCAATGACTTCCAAAACCCGCTGGGCCGCCTCTTCGTTGACGCCTTTGTTTCCATTAATGACCCTCGATACAGTCGATTGAGAAACATTTGCCAGCTTGGCGATTTCTTTCATCGTTATTTTCATATATAAAAATCCTTTCACCACTGAATACGTATTCTTTATATATTCACATATTTTGGAGATGCGGAATACGTATTCGTGAGATATTCACATGATTCAATCAAACCATCCATTCAATCTACTAACATTTTACCCTTAAAAGAAAGGTTTGTAAACGTTTTAAAAAAATATTGACAGATGAAATCTTAGGAGTTACCATTTTAAGTGTAAGACGTGAATACGTATTCAAGGAATATTCAATTCAGGGAGGTTCGAAGAAAGTATGAAAAAGATATTCTTGTTAATGGCTGCTTTAGTCCTAGCCCTTTCCCTAGCGGCATGTAGTTCTAAAGGTGGAGATGGTGACAAAGCTGGTAAACTAACGATTTGGACACAAGCGGCAGCTGATCACCCAGAGGGAAAAATGTTTGCGGACCGTGTTAAGGAGTATAACAAAGAGCATCCTGATGGACCAAAAGTAGAAATCCAAAATATTACCCGTGCCGGAGCTGGCTCAGGTTACATTGATAAACTGAATGCTGCGATTACAGCAAACGACATGCCTGATATTTTCACCCTTGACGGTCCGGATATTGCGGCTTATGCAGATTCTGGCGTTATTGGTGGAGTAGATCCTTATTTAAGTGATGGTTTTGAGAAAGGCTTTACACAAGCGATCATTGACCAGGGTACAGTGGATGGCAAATTATACGGAATGGGCTACTCTGATTCTGGTGTTGCCATCATGTATAACGAAGATATGATCAATGCATTGCCTGATGATATTAAGGCGTTGATTCCTAGCAAGGATCAAGATTGGACTTGGGACCAGTTTGTGACACTTGCCCGAAAAATTGACGAGTTTGCTAAGAAATCAAACGACCCAGCATTTGCCAAGTATGAAACCGCAGTCAGCACGTTATTAACGGATGTTTCAAATGGTGTCTATGAAACTGGAACCTATTTTTACACACCAATCCTTTGGGGGAATGGCGCCAATATCGTGGATGAAGACGGTTTAACCGTTGATGGAGTTTTTAACAGCAGCAAATCTGTAGAAGCTTTAACAAAATATGCTCAATTATTTAAAGAGCCTGCCCTTGCTACTGCTTCAGAGTCTGAAAAAGCATTCCATTCTGGAAAAACAGCTCTATCTGTGAGTGGATTCTGGTATGTCAATGAATTGATCAACAACTATCCTGACCTAAAGTTCAGAACCGTTCGTTATCCAAAAATGAGCGAGAACTATGATGGCCTCTATACTCCATCCGGAAGCTGGGCATTCGTCCGCAATGGTCAGGAGAAAGATGAAAAACGCATCAAGCAAGTGGTTGAAGTCATGGAATGGCTGACAAACGATGAAGCTGCAAAAGAGTACTATCACAAAAACGGATCGATTCCAACAAGAATCAACTCTATTTCCGAAATCGATACAAATACGGACAACCTTTATCACAATGAAGCATGGTCCGTATTAAAGTACCAGGTTGAAAACACCAATAAGGCTCGTCCTGTATCTCCGGGATACCCATATCTTTCTGAAACATTTGCAAAAGATGTTCTATTGAAAATTGCACAAAATAAAACAACGGATTCTGCGACAATCAAGAAGTACGTGGACGATGCCGCAAAGAAAATCGATAAAGAACTAGAGAAATATCGGAAGTAGTTTTTTAAATAAAGAGGTGGGGATGACCTCACCTCTTTTTCACACATCATTCAACTGCGCCACTGTCTTCGTCCTATCAGGCTTGCCAATCGGCGAGTTTTGATTTAATAGAGGGGATGTGAAACCATGAAAAAATTAAAATTAAGCCGGTTCGTGCAAGTGAGAAATACTACGGAGCATTATCGGCAAAGTAATCACTATAAAAAAGGTGAGGTCGCCGCTGCCTATGGATTCCTAATCCCAGCACTGGTACTTGCCACTTTATTCATTGTGCTTCCGATTATTCTAGCGTTTACCTATGGATTTACTGATTATTATTTATTAAAGCCGGACGCTAAACAATTTACTGGTATGGAAAACTTCAAGCGGATGCTGACGGATGACGTATTAAGGCAAAGCTTCCTCAACACGATCAAATTCGTTGTCTTGGTCGTGCCGCTGCAGCTTGCGATGGCGCTTGGCCTAGCCTTGATCGTCAATAAGAAATTTAAGGGTGTCGGCCTATTTCGGACAGCGTATTTTTCTCCGGCTGTTTTATCGTTAGTTGTCATCTCTATTCTTTGGACCGTTATGTTGAATCCGACATCGGGCTTAATTAATGAAATGTTGGCGAATATCGGCATTTCGAAGCAACCATTCCTCACGAGCTCTTCTCAAGCCATGTACACGATCGTGGTGATCTCTGCATGGTCCGGGTGTGGATACCAGATGATGATCTTTTTGGCGGGGCTAAAGAACATAGACAACCAAATCTATGAAGCCGCTGAGATTGATGGGGCGAATGGGCTGCAGAAATTCCTGTATATTACGATTCCTTCATTAAAGCCAATTACGATGTTTTTGGTGATTACAACGACCATTCAAGCGTTTAAACTAATTGTTCAACCAATGGTGATGACGGGCGGGGGTCCGGATTATTCTACAATGACCATCCTGCAATATATTTATGAGTACGGATTCCGCCACCGGAATGTTGGATATGCCAGCGCGATCACGTTAGTGTTTACCGTCTTTTTGATCATTGTTTCTATTGGGATTAAAAGGCTGTTTGGAGAGGAGAAGGCAGCATGAAACTAGTCAAGAAATCACTCTTTTATGTATTGGCTGTCGCCGTCGCTTTACAATTCATGATTCCGCTCCTTTGGATGATTCTATCCTCATTTAAAATTGACGAGGTCATTTATAGAGATATTGGCGGCATTTTTGCCATTATTCCAAGGTTTTCGGACTTGTCCTTGAAATCCTATACGGAATTACTAGGTTTATATAATATTTTTAAAAACGTCGGAAATAGTTTGATCTATGCCTCCGTCACGGTTGTCTTCGGGTTGACAATTAACTCTTTGGCAGGTTATGCCTTGGCCAGGTTTAAGTTCCCGTTTAAGGACGGCATTCTCATTTTTATTATCGCGTTGATGATTGTTCCAATTGAAGCAACCATCCTGCCATTATTCCTTGTCGTAAACGAAATGGGCTTAATCAATACCGTTCCAGGCTATTTGCTCCCATTTATCGTGAATGTCATGAATATTTTCTTATTCCGGCAGCATTTCCTGTCCTTCCCTGGTGAATTGATTGAATCCGGAAAAATCGATGGGCTTAGCGAACTTGGCTGTTTCTTCCGAATTGTCATCCCTTCCAGCTTGAATATGTACGTCACGGTTGGCATTTTGACTTTCCTGGCTTCATGGAACGACTTCCTATGGCCGGTCATGGCCTTGTCGAATTCAGACTTGATGCCAATCCAAGTGGCATTGAATGCTGTTTTCAGTGATACGTATAACATCTTTACAAGCCATATGATGGCAGCATTGACCATTGTAACGATTCCGATTGTTATCCTGTATATTTTCTTCCAGAAATATATCGTCGAAGGGTCGATGAGTAGCGGTATTAAATAAGAGAGGTGCGCAATGAACAGACTACAAAAAGCAAACGAGTATATACAGCAAAATAAAGCGAAAGTCACAAGCCGGCCTTACTACCATTTTTCGCCGGAAATTGGTTGGATGAATGATCCGAATGGCTTTATCTTTTATCAAGGATACTATCACTTATTTTATCAATATAATCCGTATGACGTTGTCTGGGATTCCATGCATTGGGGCCATGCGAAAACGAAGGATTTTGTGAACTGGGAATACCTCCCTGTCGCACTGGCCAATGATAAGGCTTACGATACGCATGGTTGTTTTTCCGGCAGTGCGATTGAAAAAGACGGAAAGCTATATCTGATTTACACTGGCCACATTGATCCGAATATCGGCTTTGACCGCGATGAAGCGGAAATTTCCGAACGCCAGTGTGTTGCCTACTCTAGCGATGGTGTCCATTTTGAAAAATATCCATTAAACCCGGCTATTGGGGAAAAGCAATTGCCGGAAGGGTATTTGATTTGTGATTTCCGCGATCCGAAGGTGTTGGAGGTAGCTGGCACGTATTACTGTGTATTGTCAGTAAGAAATGTGGAGCGGCGCGGCGAAATTATTATGTTTAAATCGAAGGATCTGTTAGATTGGGAGTTTCATTCTTCCATTTTTCAGACCAAATTTGAGGATAATACTTTACTAGAATGTCCTGACCTTTTTGAAATGGATGGCAAATATGTCCTATTATTCTCCGAAATGCCATGTGACCCTGAGTTCAGCGAGCAAATCCAAAACAAGACCTCCTATGTAATCGGGGAAATGGATTTTGAAAAGGGAGTGTTCAAGCCGGAGAAAAAGGGACTCCTTGACCATGGACAGACGTTTTATGCTCCGCAATCGACAGAGGGGCAAAACGGCGAACGCTTATTAATTTCCTGGATGCACCGCTGGCACCAGACAACACCGCCAAGAGAATACGGCTTTAATGGCATGATGTCGATTCCTCGGCAGTTAACCATTAAGAATGGTGATTTGCACCAGCGGCCATTTATTGACCGCGGATCGAATTTCGCTCTATCGGCACTCTATGAAAATGTGGTGGTCGAGGAGCAACTGGAGATTGTTGGAAAAGAGGCGGGCTATTTAAAGGTTGCGTTGGCGGACGATGCCCAGAAGTTTACCATCGAATTGAATAAAAATGAAGCGAATTCTACACGGGTTGAGGTCGATAGTGCGAATAATAAACTGGTTATCTTATCGGATTATGGGAGCAGAGAACCGATTGTGGTGGAAGACTGCTTTGGAGCGTCCGGAAGCGAGAAAACGTTAGAGTTTTATCTCGATCTTCATTCTGTTGAACTGTTTGTCAATTCAGGTGAGAAAGTTGTCAGCTTCACCGCCTATGACCAAAATAAAGGAACGGATATTTCGATTGCAGGCAGCGGAACGGTGCTTGAAGAAGTACGGTATGAGACGTTTCGTGGTTAATTTATGAGTGAATGCGGCCCTTACTGAAAGGGTCGCATCGTTATTATGAATCAGGAGGAAAAACGATGTACTTCGGAGCCATTGAAGCGGGGGGCACAAAATTTGTTTGTGCCGTCAGCAACGAGCAATTAGAGATCATCAGTAGAGTCAGCATTCCAACGACTAGCCCAGCGGCAACATTGGAGGGGGTGTTTGAGTTTTTTGATTCCTACGAATTATCCTCGATTGGAATCGGTTCGTTCGGTCCGATTGATATTAATAAGCAATCCAAAACTTACGGCTATATTACTAGTACCCCAAAACCCGGATGGGACTACTTCAACTTTGTTGGTGCTATTAAGAGCCGGTATCATGTCCCAGTTGCATTTACCACGGATGTAAACGCAGCTGCTTATGGCGAATTCAAACAGGGCAGTGCTGTTGGGTCAAGCAGCTGCCTATATTTGACGATCGGTACAGGAATCGGTGGCGGCGCTGTTGTGAACGGGGAGATTTTAGAAGGATTTTCTCATCCGGAAATGGGCCATTTACTCGTCCGAAAACACCCGGAGGACCAGTATGAAGGCCATTGCCCGTATCATAAGGACTGTTTTGAAGGGCTTGCGGCTGGACCAGCGCTTGAGGGAAGATATGGAATAAACGGCCGTGAATTGGCAAGCAATGAAAAAGTGTGGGAAATGGAGGCATCCTATATTGCCCAAGCCCTTGTAAACTACACACTGATTTTACGTCCGGAAAAAATTATACTGGGCGGCGGTGTCATGAAACAAACGCAATTATTTCCGTTGATTCGGGCGGCGTTCGCGGCGTTGCTTAACAATTATGTGGAAACGCCAGAGTTGAACGACTACATTGTTAGCCCGGGATTTGGCGACAATGCAGGGATTATGGGCAGCCTGCTGTTGGCGAGAGAAACCCATGGGTCAGTTATAGATTGAGTACTGTATGAAAGTAAACGGGTTTTCTTTTGAAGTGCGAAAAGTGGAAAAATAGGTTAAATAACTTACGAGAAAGCATGGTAATCCTTAAGGGAATTCGCCATGCTTTTTAGACGGAGAATTTCCGTCTAATGTATATTGGAGAGGCTTAAGAAGTGGAAATAAACGGAGAATTTCCGCTTAACTACTCTAAATAAGACAAAATCCAGTGATTTAGAAGATATAAGCGGAAAAACTTCCTTTATATTTAGGGAAATATGGGTATTTCCCAATATAAACGGAATTTATCCGTTTATTTTTTTAAACACAGAGGAATCAACATTCGGTTATAACAGAGCCAAAGAGAATATCTATTCGAACAGGCAAATAGGCCTTACATTTTGATTCTATCTCCAAAAAGGATTATCCTAGGAGGAGTGAGTGATCAGGATGAGGTGTATGTAAAAATGTGGAAAATTACACGTTCGAATAAGCAAATGGTAGATCGTTTTGAAGTTACCGTTGATCAGGTGGTTCTTCCAAATGGGGAGGAAAAGACCTTTTCCTATTTGGATTTTTCAAAGGGAGTCTGTATTCTTCCGATTACGAAAAATTATGAGGTCGTTTGTATCAGACAGTACCGGCATGCCTTGAAAAATTGGCAATGGGAACTGCCTGCCGGAATGATCGAGTCGGGATCTTCACCTATCGAAGCGGCGAAAAACGAATTGGAGGAAGAGACGGGCTACGTCGCAGAGCACTGGCTTGAGTTGGGAAGCTTTTTTCCATCACCGGGCTCAACCACGGAAGAAATCCATTTGTTTGCGGCAGCCGGCTTAACTCCTACCGAGCAGAAGCTGGAAAGCAGTGAACAAATCGAATTACATACGATTTCGATGCAAGAATTGAAGGACCTGGTGGTTAAAGGGGATTTCAAGCATGGGGCCGGCCTTGCGGCGATCTTGCGTTATAAGTTTATGACGGATTGACCGAACGGTGATAGTTTGAGGGCTTCGTCATCATCCGCAACGTACTGTATGTATTAATAAGTGACAAAAGGCAAGGGAAGCTTCCCTTGCCTTTGTTTATATCGGATTAGAATAATACTGATTTTACTTGATTTTGCTTTAAGGAGACAGTGAATTGATTTTTTTCCAGCTTTAATGGAACAATTGCTTTCTCATTCAAATTTGCTTCCGAGACTTCGCCAACGGAACGGTTAACTGTGAACGAGCTTTGTTGTTCCGTTGCCGTTGGATTATAGAAACGTAAAACAAACTTCGGTTCTTTTTCTGCCTTTTTCAGCGTACTTAGGACAGCGTTAGGGCTCGTTTCTTGAAGGAAACTAAAGCTTGTCGGTGTCTGCAGCCCGCTTGGGTTCAGCTTCATGGCGTTATACGGAATTTTATTATAGGTCTGGATCGGTGTTGTATATTCCTTAGCCGTCCTTGCTACGTTAGCTGTTGTGGTTGAGCCTTTATGTGTTGTGATAGCAAAGGCTAACTGCAGTTTTCCAATCATTTGTGAATCAGGTGTCGGCAGTTTAATACCGGACGGACGCCCAGGTCTTCTTAGCATTTCTTCTTTACCCAACACCCCAACACTGCGGAATAGTGTAATGGCGATCGTATCGTAGTGTTCTCCAATAATTTCATATTCCCTTGTGCTATTCGTAACCACACTGATTCCATGTTTCTCATCTGATAAGCCGACAAAGGATAGCATTGGATAAATCGAATCCGGGCGCTCATCCCAATCTTCGTCAGCCCACACATCCATGGCCGCATCGTAAACATCCCGTTTAATATATCCGAATTGATTGTCCGATACAGAGAAGGCTGAGGCAATGCCAGTAGGAATCAAGACGCGAAGACGATGGTCGTTCGCCATGTTTTGAATCTCAGCCTCGACCTTGATCAACGGCTGATGATTAGGGATTCTAACCTTCCAATGGACGTCGACAAATCGATCGACTTTACCGTTTTTTCGCTTATTTAAATCCCCAGGTACATCAAGCTGCAATTGGATATCAATAAGTGCCTCGTAAGCATTTTGGGAGATTTTCACCTCAGCTTCTGCCTTGTCACTATAGATTAACTGTTCATCCGCCAGTGGAGAGAAGTCATATTCATCACCATCATCGCCTCCGTTTTCCAAACGAAGAACATCGTTAAATTCCTTCTCAAGCTGCTTGTCCCAAATTTTTAAGGTGCCATTTGGATTCACGGAGACCACATAATGGTCGGTTTCCACCGTTTCATTTTCTACAAGGGTTTGGGCCATTTGAGTTTCATCGCCGCTTCCGACTACAAAATACGTTTTATACCCCATCGCCGGAATCGAATCTTTTAATTGAATCGTATATTGATAAAATGGATCATAGTTTCCGTAGTGAACGATTTGGCGGTCAATTAAGCCTGGGTCCAGTACTTCTTTTTTTAATACTTCAAATGGGATGATTGTTCCGTCAGGATCTTCTAATGTGAATGAATCAAGCTTGGTCACGACTGTTGTCGTAATCACCTCTTTGCGTTCATATGGAAGCAGATTAAACGCTGTTAGGCGATCTTCCTTCCGTTCCGTTTGAATGGAATCGGTGATTTTGCGCTTGTAGAATTCAATCAGTTGATCCGTCTTTTCCTCCGCCAGGAAGAAGCGGTTCATAATCTCACGATGAACCTTATCGGAACAGCAGCAGCCGATGCTGTCATGGGCATGGTTTTTCATGATTTCCTTCCAAATTAACTCGATCAAGCCATGGTGGTATTCAAATCCTAATGAATAGGCAATCGAAGCTAACGGCTCAAGGATATTGGTCAGTTTATTTTCAATCCGTGTATTGGCTGCCTTAATATCCATTCTGGTTGAATAGATGCTTCTATGGACGCGCATGTATTTACCGTCTAAAAATTCCCCTTGGATGGTGGGCAAGGTTTGATTTTGTTCCAGTTCATTAAAAACATTTTCGTATTTACTTAGGAAAAATTCACGGTCTGGATACAAACGCTGCAATTTTTCGATAATCGTAAAGATATTCTTTTGGATCGGCATTTGGTCGTGCCCGTTCGGAAGAATGATGTTGTCTGTTGTCGCGCCGCGGTCGAGAACCGTAAAGTACTTATCGATACGCTCCTGCAGTTTCTCCTCGTCCTCCGGTAAGTATTTTCCAATCGCATAGCCTAGTGGAAACAGCTGCACCAGTACCTTTGAGCCATCATCACTTTGCCAATAGAATTCGGTTTTGTCTGTGCCATGGCGCTCAGAGGTGCCGCGCCAAAAAATCGAGTACTTAATATCAAAGCCATTTAAAATTTGCGGCATTTGCGATGACTGTCCGAAAGAATCAGGAAGGTAGCCAATCATCATCGGCTGGCCGAATTCTTCTGTGTCCTTTAATCCATATAACAGATTCCGAACAATCGATTCGCCGCCGACGACCATCTCGTCCGTTTGCGTATACCAAGGGCCGATAATCAATTTCCCCTCTTGAACTAGTTTTTTTACACGTTCTTTATTCTCCGGTTTCACGGCAAAATAGTCTTCTAGGATGGCAGTTTGTCCATCTAAAACATAGTATGGATAATCTGGATTATTTTCGAGCATGTCCATGATTTCTTCCATGTTGTTTACCAGTAAAATTCGAGATTCTTCTGTTGAAAAATACCACTCTCGATCCCAATGCATATGGGGTACAATATGAACTTTTTTCATGATGTCCTCCAAATATTTATGGTACCTAGGAGTTGTTCGCTAGGTACCATATTATTTTTTGTTATCTATTTCTTAAGCCGCTTCTTGTGTCGCGGCAATCTGATTCTGTTCTTTTTTAAGCTTGTTTTTTCGAGTGACAATTAATAGCAGCATCGAAATGGCAGCCCCAAGCAATGCGGCACCTAACCAAATAGTGGCGGCAAGCAGCATTTGCTGGCCTTGTAGAAGGGCGAGCGAGAAAATCCCTGCGCCTGGAACGTTCAGACCAATGTTAAAGTAGGCAACAATGGCACCTGTTACAGCAGAACCGGCAATTAAGGACGGGATTACCCGCAGCGGGTCGTTAATCATGAATGGGATGGCTCCCTCCGTGATTCCGGCCAAACCAAGCAGCCATGTCTGTTTCCCGATTTCCTGTTCTTGTTTTGTAAAGTACTTTTTCCCGATGATGGTTGCGCCTGTTACTCCAAAGGCTGAAACCATTTTTACGGAAGCAAATGCTGCGTAAGGAATGAAGTTTCCGCTGGCCATTGCACCGATACAGAAGGTATAGGCCGCCTTGTTTACCGGACCGCCGAGGTCAAAGGATACCATGGCGCCAAGAATCGCTCCTAGGATAAGTGCATTTGCACCGGACAGACTGCCGAGCCAATCGATTAACCCTTGGTTGATCCAAGCAAGGGGCTTTCCAATGACAAATAACATGATGGAGCCAACGACAAGTGTTCCGACAACCGGGTACAGCCAGAAGCTGATGAACCCAGCAAATGTGCCTTTTGGCTGGATTTTTTTCTTTAAAAACTTTAAGAAGAAACCGGCTAAGAAACCGCCCAGCATCCCGCCGAGGAATCCGGAACCAATTAGGTTGGCGGCGACACCGGCAGCGAAACCTGGTCCAAGCGCCGGCTTATCTGCGATGGAGTAGGCCATATAGGCGGCTAAGATTGGCACCATCAATTGTCCAAGGAGCCCGCCGCCAAGTTGCCTTAATAGCCATAACCATGAGCCTTCTTGTGCATAAACCTCTTGCAGGTCAAAGGCTTGGGAGATTAACACGGCCGCAGCCAATGTCATTCCGCCGGCCACAATAACCGGGATAATATAAGAAATACCTGTTAAGATGGAGTCCTTAATTTCCGTTTTAAATGATTTCTCTCCGCCCTCATTAGAGGAAGAGTCAGCCACTTGCGACGGGTTGTATTTTTTCTTTGGCGTCGTTTCCGCCTTTTCCAATGCTTGTTGAAGGAGGCCTGCAGCGTTTCTGAGCGGCGCCGCCACCGATGTTTTCACTTTGGGCAAGTGAGCGAATCGATCCTCGTCCTTGATGGCCACATCATTGGCGAAAATAACAACATCTGCTTTGTTCAAAAGAGCAGTGGTATGACGGTCCTCAATCCCGTTAGCGCCTTGCTTTTCCACAAAGACATCCACGCCAAGTTCATTTCCGGCTTTGACTAATGCTTCAGCGGCCATATAGGTATGAGCAATTCCGGCTGGACAAGCGGTGATCGCTAATACGGTTTTGTTTGATTTTTTCACTGTTTTGGTTTCAGTCGGGGCTTCCGTATTGTCCAGCTGCTGGAATAACTCTGAATTCGTTTTTGCGTTCAGCAGCCTGTTTTTATAGGCGTCGTTTGACAATCTCTTGACGAATTCCGAAAGTAAAGCAAGATGGGTTGACCCCGCTTCTGTCTCTGGAATTGCCAATAAAATAATGAGTTGAACTTGATTGTTGGGGTCGATACTCTCCCAATCAGTTAACGGTTTTTGCAGGGTGGCAATGGCGAAGGCCGCCTCCTTAACGGTTACTGACTTTCCGTGCGGTATCGCCAGTCCGCCTTCAAAGCCTGTCGGAGACAGTTTTTCTCTATCTAAAACCGCTTGGTAAAAATCTTGTTCGGAATGCAGTTTGCCCGCTTCACCGAGCTGTTTCACTAGGTACTGAATCGCCTCTTTCTTTGATTGAAAGGTCTTTCCAGTACTAATCAGGCTTGGTGAGGTAAGTGCTTGTAATTGCATCGTGTTTCCCTCCTCTATCATTGCTGAAAGTGTTTTCATTTGATGTCTTTATCCTATCAAAAAAAAAATAAGAAGAGCGATTCTTCTTATTTTTACACAGATAGAATTCAATTAAGCGGATACATGTGTATTTTTACACAATTTTAAAAATGATCCCAATAATATTGAGATAATAGTTGCAGAACAATCATCACGGGTGTTCTGTCGGTGATGTTGTAGCCGTTTTTTTCTTTTTTAGGGGCAAAGCAGTAAAGATTGACTGAGGCTGTTTCTTGTAATGAATTCCGATTAAAGTGCGTCAGCGATATAATCGGAATCCCCCTTTGGCTGGCAATATTGGCGATCTCAAGAATTTGTGGTGTTTCCCCTGACAGGCTCATTAACACCAAAACATCATGATGATTCATTTCATTTACTATATGAATGACTTCATGGCGATGGATGGAGAATTCAGCTTTTTTTCCAACGACACGTAAGTTGCGAACCAACAGGTCGCAGAATATCGCCATGTCTCCGACGCCAAATAACAGTGTGCGCTTGGCTTCGTGAATCATTTTAGCGGCGGTTTCGATCCGGTTCTTGTCAATCAGTTCAAATGTGCGTTGGATATAATGGTAGGAACTGTCCTCTTCTGCGATAATAGCCGATTCTAGTTCTTCTTTAATACTATTTTTAAGATGGGAAAAACCATCGTAACCTAGCTTTTTGGATAGTCTGGTGATGGTATTCGGGACTGTATATAAATGGGCCGCCAGACTTTGAATGGATTGGCGGACGAAATCCTGCTTGTTTTGCAGGATATATTCGATAATTTGGTCATCTGTGTCATTTAACTTATATTCAAATTTTTGTAAGCGATCTTCAAATCGCATTGTATTCACCCCGGAATATTCAGTCCTTTTATTATAGCAGAGAGTTGACGATTTTCATCAAGGAAATCAGGAGGGATTCATGTGTTGAAAGTATTAGTGGCAATGGATTCGTTGAAGGGAAGCCTTTCGTCAATGGAAGCGAATCAATCCATAGCCGAAGGTTTTGGCCGCACCGGCATGGATTTTGTTGTTGAGACGGTACCCGTTGCGGATGGCGGTGAGGGAACCGTCGAGGCGTTAGTCTATGCTACGGGCGGCAGGTTTGTAGAAAAAGTGATTACCGGTCCGCTTGGTAAGGCGGTTAAGGGGAGATACGGAATTTTAGGCGGCGGAACGGCGGCTGTGGTTGAGGTTGCCGAAGCATGCGGCCTCCCGTTAGTAAGTGTGGAGCAGCGGAATCCTCTTTATACTACATCATATGGCGTTGGCGAGTTGATTTTGGATGCGATTGACAACGGATGCAAGGAAGTCATTATTGGACTTGGCGGAAGTGCGACCAACGATGCAGGTGTTGGAATGCTTCAGGCGTTAGGGTTCCAATTTTTCAATCAGGAAGGTCTTGCTGTTGGATTTGGCGGGGCTGAGCTTAAGAATATTAACAAGGTTAACGCTGGTTCCGTTCCAGAAAAGGTGAGGGCAACAAGGTTACGGGTGGCCTGTGACGTCCATAATCCGTTATATGGTACAAACGGGGCAGCTTATATTTATGGACCGCAAAAAGGAGCAACTCCTGAAGTGGTGGAAGAATTGGATCAAGGCCTTCGGCGGTTTGCGGATGTCGTGCTGGAGCAGTTCGGCATCGATTTGCAGGGGATTTCGGGTGCTGGTGCAGCTGGCGGATTGGGAGCAGCATTTGCCGGGTTCTTGCAGGCAGAGTTAGAGTCGGGCGTTGAGTTGATCCTAGGGCTGGCCCGTTTAGAGGAGAAGCTTAACGGTGTCCATCTCGTCATCACGGGTGAGGGCAAGCTTGACGGACAAACTTCGATGGGGAAGGCTCCGGCAGGGATTGCCCAAATGGCAAAGAAACACGGGATTCCTGTGATTGCCTTGGCGGGCGATGTATCCGAAGGGAATCCTGCCTTGTATGAGTCGGGAATCGCGGCATATTTTACTGTGGTCGGCGGCCCGGTGGATTTGGATGTAGCGATGAACCCGAAGGTGGCCAGGGAGAATTTGCGAAGAACCGCGGAGCAGCTAGGAAGAGTTTTGGGGTTGGTTCAAGGATTTAGCGGAAAATAATCTTATTCTAAGACAGGAATAGTTAAGGGAAATGTTAAAAATCCGTTGGAGGTATTCATTTTGCAACCATTATTTTTAAAACCAGTTTTTAAAGAGAGAATCTGGGGAGGAACGGCCTTAGAAAGGGAATTTGGATATCAGATACCAAATGAGCATACCGGTGAGTGCTGGGCAATATCTGCCCATCCAAATGGTCCTTCTGAGATTGAAAACGGCGAGTATACCGGGATGACGCTAGACCAGCTGTGGCAGGAGCATCCGGAATTGTTTGGGCATCCCAAAGAAGCGGTATTTCCGTTATTGACGAAGATTTTGGACGCGAATATGGATTTGTCGGTTCAGGTCCATCCCGATGATGCTTATGCCCAGGTACATGAAAATGGGGAATTGGGCAAAACCGAGTGCTGGTATATTATCGATTGTAAAGAAGATGCTGATCTGATTTTTGGGCATAATGCGGATTCGAGGGAAGAGCTAGTAGCACAAATCGAGGCGGGGAACTGGAACGACTTACTGCGCCGGGTGAAAATCAAACCGGGCGACTTCTTCTTTGTCCCAAGTGGGACGATTCATGCGTTGTGTGAAGGCACGCTCGTATTGGAAACCCAGCAAAGCTCGGACACCACCTACCGTGTCTACGATTATGACCGCCGCGATGCTGGAGGGAACTTGCGTGAGTTGCACTTGGAGAAGGCGATTGATGTTACAACGGTTCCGCATCAGGATTCTGTGAGCGAGCCAGGGGTGGAGGAACGGGAAAATGCAGTGGTTACCACCTTTGTGGAGTCGCAGTTCTTTACGGTTTATAAGTGGGAGATCAAGGGTCAGGCGACTTTTTCATTTGCTGACCAGTATTTGCTATTAAGTGTCATTGGGGGGAATGGCAGGCTGCTTCATGTGGGAAAACAGTATGACTTGACGAAAGGTACGCACCTGATTATCCCTGTCGGCTTTGGGGAGTTTAACCTAGACGGGGATTGTGAATTAATCGTGTCGCATACGTAATCACCAAAGAGCGTAAGGGTCTGAATAAAGGTCCTTGCGCTTTTTTATGTGAATCCAGGGGTGAGTAGGGTTTCGGGCAGATACTAGACATACGTTTGGTTAGGGTAAGAGGCGGCAGTTCTTGTAGGAAATGTTCGGGTTGTAGATCCATTATAAGGTAAAACCCATTGAATCCACCTTGCTCAGGCGGTTTCAATGGGATAAAATCCGTATGCCTCATATAGACGAATGGCTCTCTCATTATCTTTTTGTGTGGTTAGATAACCTTCTTGATGGTACTTGCTCATCTCAGCTAAGGCATAGGTTAATAACGGTTTTGCTAGCTTTTTCCCTTGATAATCCGGGACAATTCCCACCCAGTGAATTCGTCCGATTTTGCGGCCCTGATACTCCCCGTACCAGGCCATAATGGTCCCTATCGCCTCTCCCTCAGGATTTTGAAGAAAAAAACAACGTTGCTGAAGGTCGGATTCATATCCGTGAAACTCACTGTGGAAGCGTTGTAAAGCTTCCGTTACGGTTGCAAACTCCCCAGCTAGTGTTTCAATTTTTGCCCAGGTCGTTTCATCGCCTGGTCGAAATGTCCGAATGGAAAAGCCCGGTGGCAAAGGGAGCGGGCGATCCGAATAGATTGTCTTACAATACATCATTAACCTCATACGTTCACACCTTTTGCTCGTCGTTTGCGACTGTCTTTATGCTGCATAACTACGTTATTTTACTATTTTCATATAATGAATTGTCTACATTTTATGGAAAACTAGAGATGCGTTTGGTTAATTGACAAATTTTAGGAGAATAGTTACCCGGAATATCCTGAGCTGCGATTAATCATACTGGACTCGCTCCTCACCCTCGATAATGAGTTCTAGTTCTGTTAAAAAGTTGAGCTCAAGCGGGGAAGGGAGGAGTTCCATGATTTCTCTTACTTCGATTAGATCTTCGGCCTCTTCTATAGTGGTTGGCGGTTGTTCCAAATGCAGATACCAGATCTTTAATTCATCAATGAATTCATAAAAGTGCCTCTCGAACCGTTCTGCACATTCTTCACTGTCATCCTCAGAAGCTTTCTTCATCATTTCCCAATCCTCAAGTGCGATTTTCAATTTCGCTTTTACGGTATTCATCACTAAATTCATCCCCCTTATACCAGTTATTGTTCAGCATTTCTTTCCAGCCACTATTGGGTTATCTCTTTGTCCCAATTGCTTTTAATATGGGGATTCCATTATCTGAGGCAGTCAGTGCCGGAGGGACTATGGCAATGAAGCTGGTGCTTATATGTTGATTTCACCGTGTATGAAAAATAAACGGAAAAATTCCGGCTAAATTGGGAAATACCCATATTTCCTTAAAAATAAGGGGAGTTTTTCCGATTAATTGCTTTAAATCCACGGATTTTGCCATATTTTGAGCCATTAACCGGAATATCTCCGCTTAAATCCGCTTCTTAAGCTCCCCCTATATACATTAGCCGGAAATTCTCCGCCTATGAATTCTCATACCTGCAAATCAATATGGAGAAGACGAAACCAGTTTGCAAACTTCGTGTCAGCGAAGATTCAAACCGCCCCCATTAAGCAAATGATTAGCTGTTAATCTACCTTTAAAATAATCTTTCCGATATTTTTATTGCTCTCCATATGTTCATGTGCTTGTTGGACATCATCAAGAAGAAATACATGATCAACAATGGGACGAAGCTTGTTCGTGCGAAAAAGCTCCATGGCTTTAGAGGAAAAATCAGTTGTGAGTGCTGTCTTGTATTCATCGCTTCTTGGAGTGAGCAGCGTTCCAGTCAGCTGGATCCGTTTTGACATGACATCCATTAAATTGAATTTTTCTATTGCTGCCCCACCTAAAATCCCGATTAACACCCATCGTCCATCTACTTTTATACTGGCAAGATTTTTGTTCCAGTAGGATGCACCAATGAAATCAAGAATCAAATCGACCCCTTGATTTTTGGTAGCCATTAATACTTCCTCGTCAAAATTTTGTTCTTTATAGTTTATACAAACATCTGCACCTAATGACCGGCAAAACTCTAATTTCTCTTTGGATCCGGCTGTTGTAATGACATTCGCTTGTCCGATTTGTTTGGCAAGCTGAATCGCTGCTGTTCCGACACCACTGCCGCCAGCATGAATCAACACGGTTTCTCCCGCACGTAATTGGCCAATCCAAAATAACGTTTGATAAGCAGTCAAAAATACTTCAGGAATCGCAGCGGCTTCTTCAAATGAAAGGTTTTCTGGAATCACCATCGCTCTGTCATCCGGCATCGAGACGTATTCCGCATAACCTCCGCCATTCACAAGTCCCATAACACGCGTGCCCACTGCTGTTTTAGCACCTGCGCCCGCTTTTTCAACAATTCCAGCCACTTCGACACCTAAAATCGGATTGGTCAAATAACTCGAGCTGCTTTTCCTCGTAACGATATCTGTCCGATTAACAGCTGCTGCCTTTACTTTAATTAATAATTCCCCGTCCTTTGGGATTGGTTTTTCATGTTCCCCAACTTGTAATTGTTCTGCACCGCCGGGTTGTTTTACCGTTATCGCCTTCATATATGGACCCCCTTTTATAGGAATTGTATCTCTTCTTTAATCTTTCAGCAAAAGGTTTGGTTGATTCCTTTGTCCGTCACCGCAAGGAGTTCCTTTTTCAAAAATATTAAATAAAAAAATAGCCCCCAAGTCTGTCTGAAAACAATCCTCGAGGGCATCCATATCTATATTTTAAAGGGAGATCTTAAAGAAGCTTATCTTCATTAAGCTTATATACCATTAATAACGGCATAATGGGTTCATTCGTTTAGCGCTAATGACTCGTTCAAAAGAAAAATAAATGAGCGGCACCTCCCTGAAATTTCCCAGCTCTCCTGCATGTGGGAGTTTTAATCAAGATTTTCACAAGAATGTTAGCCCGGAAATGTTGTATTCACAACGATTCTGGAGGATTCACTTAAAACGTTTGATTGGGGGAAATGATGCAGATATTGGAGGAAATGGTCGGAGTTCAGAGGTTGAATTGGTACCAAACAAAATTAGCCGCCAATATCCGGCGATATTCATCAAACTTTTCCCCGGAAATGATTACGAAACGTTTAGATTTCAACGTTTCAAATCATTATACTTAAACGTTTGTCTGGCCGACACGTATTTTGGTGATAGTGAAATAAAAAAGCCAACGGTGGCGGGACTTGGTATCTTGTTATCCAATCGTTTAATTAGGTTACCTATAAGCAACCAATTGTTGAAATACATCGAGAAATCACTGTTTTTGAAAAAAATATAGTAATGGGGGGATCCGAAGGTTGAGTAACCCGGATACTCCATTTTAGTCTGATTTATAGTTATAATAGCTTTCTTCTCCTATTATTATTGAATAAATTGATGTACATTTTTATGAAATACCTCTTTATGGTTGCATCCGCCACGTCTAATTAAATAAGAAGCTATATTTTTATGCCCTGCGCCTTGTGCCACATCGACCATTGATTCTCCCTCATCCATATAATTGATGTCCGCCCCGGCGTCCAGTAGCATTTGGACAAGGTGTCCGTGTCCAGCTTCAACCGCAGCCATTAATGCTGTTGAACATAGGGTTACTCGCTCATTCCGTTCTTCGGGAAGTTTTTTCTTTAGAAAAAGCTCAAGTATTTCTCTTCTGCCGTTACTAGCTGCAATCACAAGTGGGTTATAGAGGCAATTAGCTGTAAAGCGCTGCCGATCGACCTTTGTCAGGTACTTGACCATATCACCATGACCATAAAATAATGACATATAATAGGCTTTTTGCGGCACCTTAATCCCGCCCGCCAAGCAGTACTGTACCACGTTGACATGATTGTTGCTTGCTCCCCTGGATAATACATCTTCATTAAGTTCACCCCCTTTTTGAACGATAAAGTCCACAACTTCAATTAAGCCCAAACTCGCTGCTTTTAACAAAGGGGTTCCCTTGTGTCTGTTTTCCTGAAAAATGTCAGCGCCATAATCAATCAAATCATTCAGTATTTTTATGCTGGTTCCTTGTGGTTTGATGGCCAGGCTTAATGGGACTTCTCCGTATTGAGTTGGCATTTTGGGGTCAGCTCCTTTTTGTAAAAGGAGCGCTACGGCCTCTTCATGGGATGCCAGAAGGGCTTTGTGCAAATATGGAGTTAACTCTTCCTCCGTGAGTTGGTCGATTAAGAATATATAAAAATAGTTGCTGTCCTTAAGGGCAGCTTGGAAAATGGTCCCCTTTTCTGCCTGGCTAAAAGTAAGATAAGGAAAAAGCTGTTGCGCAAGCGCGATGTGCCCTTTTTGGATTGCTTTCCAGAATATCTTATACTCCATTTGCTCAACCCCTAACTTATTTAATAAATGTAGTATAAAAGATAAGGACAACCGAAAAGGTGGTTCGAGAAAAAGGTCTTTACAAAATTAGGAAAACGGTGTAATATTTAACTATAATTTCATTTTGGTTATTAAGCCCGTCGAACACAGGAAATCTGTGTCCGGCGGGCTTATTTGTGTTGTTATGTAAAAAATTAAATATATGAGGAGGAAAAATATGTTTAATTGTTTAAAAGAAAAGAAGAATGAAAGTAAATTTGAAATTGTAGTTGGTTTGAAATTTTTAGTTGAAAGAAGTTATTTAGATCCTAAAAAATATGGTTATTTATCTTCAACCGTTATATGTGTTGATCATCCAAAATTTATTGTTTTGGAGATTAATCAGAAATATACAGAAACCGTTTTAAAGCAAGATTTTCATTCGAAATTGAAAAATCAGATTCTAAAATTATAAAATCTGATTTCCCTGTTATTAACAGGGAAATCAGTATATTTTTCCTCCGATTAAAATAAATGAGGTGACGTGATGAAGGCTGTTTCTGTTATTAGATTACAAAATGAAAATGAAAGACTTGTGTTAAAAGGTGTCCCAGACCCTGATGTGTTTTGGGTTGAGCTTTATGACCGCATTGATGGCTCGCTCTTGGAAAAATCAGACGAAGAAATGGAATGGGAGGGTGCTGTCAAACTATTAGAAAGCTATAAATGGACCACCTATGAAACCACCTATGTTGAGCCTGGTTTTACCGAAAAGATTATCGAGGCCAGAAATCGAAAAATCCACCCCCAGCATCGGATGCTTTCTTTATACAAACGGCTTCTACAGGGGGAAGACATTGTAAAATCAAAAGCAGCAAGGGAATTTCGTATCGGAGACGAACAAATCGGCAGGGATATAAGAAAGCTGCGAACCTTTTTTGCGAGTAGTGATCAAACCGTTGATTATGACGCTGCTGATCAAGTGTACCGACTTTCCTCGTTGGAGGGGGAAGCATTAACGAAAGCAGAGATTTTGGCCGTTATGCTGATTTTATATGCTGCCAGGGGGTTGAATAAAGAAGAAGTCAAATCAATAGAAGAAAAGCTTCTTCCATTCCTATCTAAAGAGGAACAGAGACAGGTCCGCCGGTTTCTTCACAGCTATCATTTTCATTATAAACCCATTGCAACGGACGAAAGCCTGACTTATATAAGAACAGTATATGACGCGATTCTACGCAAGCGGATCTTGTCGTTCCATTATGAAAAACATGGTACATCACAACACCGGGAAGTCATTCCTTACAGTTTGTCGTTTCATAATGGCCTCTTTTATTTGCTGGCAAAGAAAAAGGATGCTCCGTACAGTGATCCTGTTTCCTGGAGGTTTGACCGAATCAAGGATTTGGAAGTGACCCCGCAGCGGTTCCGGCTGGAGGAACCGCATATAGAGGTGGGGGGGCAAGTTAACCGATCTTTCCAGATGTTTTCTGGGCCCCCTCAAACTGTAAAACTTAGGGTGGCAGAGGGAATCCTGGAATATTTGTATCGGGCCTTTCCGCTCGTTCATCAGCCATCTCCGTCACGAGAAGGCTGGGTGGACGTCGAGGTTGAAGTCAATGGCTATGACGGAATCATGTTTTGGATCCTGCAGCAGGCGGAGCATGTGGAAGTGCTGGCGCCTCAGGAATTGCGCCAAAGAGTGAGCGAGAAGATAGCGAAGATGTATGAACTATACGCGAAGCGTCAACCACTTGCTTAATAGCGAGTGGTTGAATCATCACGGAATGGCTCCCAAGCCGGGCAGGAGGAGCCTTCCCCCATTTCTACTCCACGAAAACTGCCAGAAGGTCCTTGGCACAGACCTTTTGAGTCTAACGCCTGAAAATGACTGGCGCTGAAGTCGATTTCTCGGCTTCCACACCAATATCTGCAGCTTGCGCATACTCGTTGATTTTTCCCCCAACAACTCATGAAACATTCCTCCTTATTTTTACTAAGTTCATCTTAAAAAATTGGAACGACCTATTTGGTCGTTGGGTGTAAGTATAATTTTTATATAAAGTTTTCAAGGGGGGATTTCGTTGAGGATGTGGAAAAATGAGGAAAGACTTCGCTAAATAGGTTGCTAGTTTATGGTAATATATAAATATATTTAGTAAAAATTACCTACAACATGACTTTAGATGGAGGATGATTATGTATAACTATGAAGTGATTGAAAAAGCCTATCAGGTTTATACGCAAAAATTACAAAAGGAACCTAAATTAATAGAATTGGAAAATAAAGCAGTAGCAACGATGGACTCTATAAAACAAAAAATAGCGGAACTGCCGCTCGAGGATGAAAATTGCAACATTGGTTTTGTCCACGACTATTTATTTGGTGAGGGTCCAGATGCATTTGCCGCACCAATGGCGATTCCGTTGCCTGGGATTGAGGATAATCTGACAAGTATAGTGAGAACAGTGGGAGGTCAGAAACGGTTAAGGAATTTGTTTTCTCTTGTGCATAAAGAGCGGACTGATAATACATTAAGGCAAATTAAACGGAACAGCTTACAGTATTATGTGCACAAATCTCCAAATCGTTTTAGTCCTAGACCAAGGTTATATTCCAGCCGATTCGAGCTGATGTTATTTAATGATTTGTTCACCACCATCGCGTACTTTCCTGCGCTGATCCAAAAGGCTCAATCGGTCGGAATTCAAACATCAGGTCGGAGATTTGAAGACATTCAGTATGAATTAAGGTCATGTACAGACCGTTATTTGAAGGACAATAATTTAAGTCATACGCTAACAGACTTTCAAAAGTCAGCATTGGGCTGGTACATAGAAGAAGCAAGCTAATCCCCCTTTTTGAGGGGGAAGATTTTTCTAAAGGAGCGTGATGAAATGCCAAGAAAAGTATTATGGGTGAAGGAAGATTTTTACAAAAGAGAAGGAGATATCGTTTCGCGATTTGAAGGAAAATACAAGATTATCGATATGAAGCATCAAAATCGATATGGCGAGTTTATCTTATGTGAATACATGGAAGAAAAACAAGCAACACCTGGCTGGCAGCGGGTGGCTGGGGTAGCCTCTAGTTCGGAAAATTCCTATGAGATTTTAGGAGTCATCGACGCACCAGGCTACCGAAATCTATTGGGCGGAATCGGATACTATATTAAAGATGCACGTACACAAGGAATCAAAGGAGTATCCTACCATGAAGCCTGGAACCTTATTTTTCAAAATGGAGCGACGAATGCCATAGCCTCAAAAAGTCAATCCGGTAGCGTTTCAACCCGCTTGCTGGACACCATCAATGAATTGCCCTCATTAGACAGTCAATTTTGGAAAATCCCAGCCTACCATCCAGACGGAACCCCTTTTGCCCCATTGTCGGAACAAGCCAAGATCGAATTGAAAAAAGGATTAACATATGCCGTTAGAAGCCTGGCGAGAGATGTTGTATCAGAGATTCGGATAGATAGTGAAATAGACGAATCTTCGGTTAGCCAATTCGAACAATTTATTGAACAGGCGAAAGTAATCACAGTCCTGACTGGTGCCGGTATTAGTACGATGAGCGGAATACCGGATTACCGCACGGCCGCTGTCGGAATGTGGAAAAAGGACCCTTCCATATTAGAAGATCTCAATGAAATGGCATTTCAAGCCAATCCGGTCCGGTTCTGGGCAAGAATGTATGAACTATTAGTAGAAACCTTAAATCCAATCATGCCTTTTAAAAATCACGAAAGCCTGTTAGCGGCGATTGAGGGAATTGAGCCCAATCAGGGGCACCGATTTTTCAGGTGGTTGGAGCAGTTGGATAAGGAAGTAACCATCGTTACCCAAAATGTGGATGGCTTGCATCAAAAAGCGGGGAGTAGCGATGTGGTCGAATTTCATGGGAATATCCGCGAGTGCTATTGTCCTTCATGCGGGAAATCCTACCCCCTTGTCCGTGTATTAAGAGAAGGGGAGGCTCCGCGATGTGAGTGTGGCGGGATTCTCAGACCGGATGTTGTCTTTTTTGGCGACCCCGTAAAGAGTATGGACAGAGCGAATTCCGCTATCCGCAAGGCCGACCTCATCATTGTTGCCGGCACGTCCTTACAGGTGACCCCATTTAATCAATTGCTGGAAAGCAAAAAGGAAGGTTCAAGGTTGGTTTACCTGAACGCTGATGTAAGTAGTGAGGAGCGTTTTGATTTAGTGCTGAAAGGAAATATTTCTGGGATTTGCAGGCATGTAGAAAACGAATTTAAAGTCGACGAAAAGGACGATGAGTTAGAATTTCTGGACAATTAATGGAGGGATCAAGATGAATAAAAGAGACCGATTTTTAGGAAGTCTTGTCGGGTTGGCTGTAGGAGATTGTGTTGGCGCTGCTGTGGAATTCAGCCCGCCCGGCACCTTTGCGCCTGTAACTGATATGAATGGCGGCGGCCCCTTTCGTTTAAAACCGGGTGAATGGACGGATGACACTTCGATGGCATTATGCCTTGCCGATAGCTTAATTGCAGGCAAGGGGTTTCATCCGGAGGACCAAATGCAGCGGTATGTTCGCTGGTATGAGGATGGTTATCTGAGCAGTATTGGTCGATGCTTTGATATTGGGAATGCAACGAGGGATGCATTATCCAGATTTTTGAAGACAGGGGAGCCCTACAGCGGTTCAGAGGATCCTTATAGTGCGGGCAATGGGTCGATCATGCGGTTAGCGCCTGTTCCTTTGCTTTGGTCAGACAATATGGAGCAAGCCATCTATTATTCGGGGGAAAGTTCAAAAACCACTCATCAAGCAGAGGAAGCGGTAGATGCTTGCCTTTACTTTGGTGCGTTGATTGCTAGCGCGGCAAATGGAATGGAAAAAGACGAACTTTTATCTCGCACATTTGGAGAATTGATTGAAAATAAAACCGGAAGGCCATTAAGTCCCAACATTAAAGAAGTGGCAGAAGGGTCCTTCAAGCACCGACAGCCACCTGTCATTACTGGCAGCGGTTATGTCGTACGTTCATTGGAGGCTGCACTCTGGGCCTTTTATCTGACGGATGATTTTAAAGAGGGCCTACTAAAAGTCGTTAATTTGGGGGAGGACTCTGATACGACTGGAGCGATTTACGGTCAATTGGCAGGAGCCCATTATGGGATCTCCTCGATTCCAACAGGCTGGAGAGAAAAAATTGTCCAGCTGGAGCTGATTGAGGACTTTGCAAACGGACTTTATGAGTTATCGCTTAATGGGCCGGGAGAGACAGGGAGAGAGTAGCCCATGTTAATAAAAAAGACATTTCCATGTGACTGTGGCTGGAGCGGGGAATGGGTAACTGGCGGGTTCAGGAAGCAAAAGTCTTTAGTTGAAATAGTAGAGGATGAATTAGTCGCTGCGAAGCAACGGAAAACCAGAGAAGCCTGGCGCACTGTCTACCAGAAGCTGTTAGGTAAATTCTTGCAGTGCTTAACGATATTAAAAAGTGATCTTGGAATAAATTTGAGATTAGTAGAGAGTGGGGTAATAAATTTGGTAATTGATGATTTAAGAATGATTACGGGGTTTGTGATTAATAATTACCGATTAGAAAAGCTTATGGCTTCGGTTAATGAGTTTAACCCTTTTAAGGTCTTGGGAGTCAAACATTATGAGATTCGGCATTCCAATGTGCTTGGCTGGCTGCTGAGTCCTGAAGAAAACCATCATTTGGGGGATTTTCTTTTTAAAAAAATGGTGTTAGAAGTTTTAAATCTGGATAAAAATATACAACGGAGAGGCTTGTTCAACGTCACTGAAACAAGTATTTTCCTCAATAGTTTTCATGATTTAGAAGTAGAAAGAGAATATACTATTGAATCATATCAGGGGAGCAATAAGAAATATATTGACTTAGTGATGGTTTCACACCTTCATAAAATGGTGGTTTTCATTGAAAATAAAATATACTCAACAGAAGGGGTAAATCAGCTAAAAATATATTACGATACGATTGTTCAAAAATATCCAGGGTATGACATCCTGCCCATTTATCTAACTTTAAAAGATGAGCAGCCATCTGAAAACTATTATTTTGAGTATAGGTATCTATCTTTATATCAGTTATTGAGCAATCTTCTTCCACTAAAAAAGGAACAGATGAGTGATAAAGTATATAGTTTTATCAATGACTATCTCTGCAATTTAAGAGAGTTGACGGTAAAGGAGTCGGACCATAAAGAGGTGTGTGAAGAGCTATATCGAGAGTATAGCAGGGAAGTTAATTATATTGTTACATGCAAGGAAGGAGAAATGAATTTACAGTATTTGGAAAACAAACAGCTCTATGACTTAATTCGAAAATATAAGGATATTTCCAAATATATCAAACAGCATGGAGATGTGGATTATTTTAAAAGGACATTTTATCAATTTATTGATCAGCACCCTGAATTAACTTACCGGGAAGACCGGCACGATGTTGCCAAAGGAGCTTTCTGCTATCCAAAAGAATATCAACTTATACAAAACTTTAACGGTCTAACCTTAGAAAATTGGTATTCTGATTACCCGTGCCCGCTAATCTTTGACCGGCAAAATAATTCGATCTCCCTTAAGTTTGAAGTTGGCCGCTTTAAAGATGTACATTTAGAGCAACGGAAAAAGTTTGTTGAATTTTTTAGGGAAAATACCGAGTTCAATCCTAATGATACGGATGTAGGACAGATTATTAGGAAACAACTTCCTGTGAAAGATTGGAAGAATACTGAAGAAATCCTTCAGAAAATGAATGAGTTATATGGGATGTTACGAAATGACCAAGAAATCATTATACAGGCGATTAAGGATTTTTGGGAGTAACCTGGGGGAGAAGAACGGGAACCGTGCCCATGTTTCTAACGGGTTTACTTGTGAGGTACAAAACGGCAATCACAGACCGAATCAAATAGCTAATCACATAAATTCACAGTCAAAAAGGCTTAGAGATATCTTTAAGCCTTTTTAAAATTTTCTTTTTTTCATTAAAGCACCTGTAAATTGTACAAGTTCATGAGGCGCTAAAGCGAGTTTGATAAATAAGCGGAGAAATTTCTCTTAATTAGGGATTGGCACAGAAAATAGCCTAAATAGACGGAAAGATTCCGACTATTGACTCGAAAAACGTGAAAAAAGGTAATTTTGCTTTGCTTAATCGGAAAAAATCCGCTTATATACCCTGAACCGAGCTCTATTCAGCAGTTTAACCGGAAAACTTCCGCTTGTTTTAAGTATTACTGGTTACTCAATGATGGATTATTTTGACATTCCTCTGCCAGATCTTGTATAAATCCAGATGGGAGTAATGTTCGGGCATAAACTAGACATACGTTTGGTTGGATGACAAAATTTTAGGCGGAATAGGGAACGTGAAATCCCGCTTTTATCTGCCGATCACAAAACAAACTGTGGTTGTTGAGCTCCCGCCGATGTTTAAGGTGGCAACATTTGTTGCATCTTTTACTTGGTAGTTTTCCGCTATGCCGGTGACCTGTTTGTAGGCATCAAGCACCATACGTATTCCTGTTGCACCGACTGGGTGCCCTAATCCGATTAAGCCCCCGCTTGGATTGATGGGGATTCGTCCGCCCAAGGCAATGTCCCCTGATTCGATCGCTTTCCAGTTTTCACCGGGTTCGGTTATACCGAAATGGTCGATGGCCATATATTCGGTAATAGAAAAGCAGTCATGTGTTTCAATTGCGTCGATGTCATTGACGCCGCTCAGCCCTGCTCTGGCAAACATGTCCTCGATGGCCTTACGGACATGTGGAAACACATATCGATTCTGGGCACTTTCCCTTATCTTATCTTCGAGCAGCATGGGTGCTGTTTTATGGCCCCAGCCTTTAATGACCGGGATGTTTTCTAATGCCAGCTGATGGCGCTCGGCATACATCTTTGCATAATTCTCGGAAGCGAGAAAGATGGTGGCCCCGCCATCGGTGACCTGGCCGCAATCTTGGCGGCGGACACGGCCTTCAATCACATGGTTATGTTCATCATTTTCAAGAAAACTATATTCATTGAATTGCCAGTTTCGTGTTTGGGCATTTGGGTTTCGCTTTGCATTGGCATAATTTATTTTTGCAATTTCAGCCAGGTGTTCGTAACGAATGCCGTAACGCTCGTCATACACATTGATTAACTGGTCAAATAAATAAGGCCAAGGATAGGTGGCGTCCTGTGCCTCCCGCCCTGTCCAACAGGCGACCCCTAAGTTATTGGCTGCCTGTTCACCCGATACATTTCGCAGCAATTCTACTCCTGTTACACACGCTAAATTATAACGGCCAGCTTCAATTTCGGCTGCTGCTGCCAGGATGGCAATACTGCCTGATGCACAAGCTGCCTCGTGCCGGCTTGCCGGAACACCGGAGAAAGCGGGGTGAATGGACGCAAATAATCCGCCCAGCTGCCCTTGGTTACTCCCAAGCTCACCGATAAAATTCCCTATATGGCAAACGTCCACTTCACTTGGATCAATGTTTGTCGTCTGCAGTGCCCCCTCGACACTGGACTTTAATAGATCAAAGATGTCCTTTCCTTCTCGCGCCCAATTTTTTGAAAAATCGGTTTGATATCCGCCTAGTACATAAACCTTCGACGTGTTCATGCTTTACTGCCCCCTTATAAAAAAATAGTTCCTGCAAATAAGAGATGCAATTTTTATGCCAAAAATTTATGAAGCGGTCCGTCTCCCGTCTCCCGTGCGTAGATATTCTTGAACACAAGGTGGCCACTAAGTTATAACCGTTTCAGCTTCTTGACCAGTGCGGATTGGCTAATGCCTAGGACTTCAGCTGTCTTACGGGTTGTTTTGAATTCTTCTAATTTTTCCATGATGATTTTTTTCTCCAATTCTTGCAGAATTTTTTTCAAGGGCCGTTGAAGCGGAGTGCCTTCAGACGGGTGAACGAATGGAAGATCGGCCCATTGAATTTCTTCGTGATCGATGGTCACGACTAACCGCTCAATTAAATTTTCCATCTCGCGAATATTGCCCGGCCATTTGTGTTCTTCAAATAAATGGAGCGTCCCATCGGCAAATCTCTTGGTTAATCCATATTTTTTATTGGTCTTTTGCAGGAAATGGTAGGCCAGGGGTGCAATATCTTCGATTCTTTCCCGCAATGGCGGAATATGGATTGGTACGATATTTAAGCGATAAAATAAATCTTGTCTGAATTGGCCATCTGCCACAAGCCGTTCTAGGTTTTTATTGGTGGCCGATACCACTCTGACATTGATTTTAATGCTTTTTCTTCCGCCGATTCTGGTAATCTCAAAATCTTGCAGCACCCTCAGGAGCTTGACCTGCAAATCGAGTGGCATATCGCCAATTTCATCAAGAAAGATGGTTCCACCGTCTGCCTGTTCAAATAACCCAGGTTTCCCACGGCTGTCCGCCCCTGTAAAGGCTCCCTTTTCGTAGCCAAAAAGCTCAGATTCCAGCAGATTGTGGGGAATGGCCGCGCAATTCACCTTGATTAGCGGCTTGTTGGAGCGGTTGCTGAGCCTGTGAATGGAATTTAACACCACCTCTTTGCCGGTCCCCGATTCACCATAAATGAGTACAGTTGTATCGACACGTGCGATTTTAGCGCAGATGGAAAGAATACGGCGGAAGGAAGGGCTCTTAGCAATGACCTCTTCATCAATCTGGAACTCTTCATGAACCTTCATGCTATCGCTAAAATGATGCTTTCTTTTCAGTGCGATGGAGAGTAATTGGTCGATCTTAAGGTTGTTTAATTCTCCAATATCGCGAATATTTAACACCACATGCGTAATATGATTTTTTTCATTTTTAATCGGGCTTCCAGTAATTAACACATCCGTTCCTCTTATATTAACTACTTGTGTAATCGGCTTTTTGGCCTTCAGCACGGTTTGAGAAATAGACGTGCTGATAATGCCATTTTTTACTGCCTCTTTTACATTTCCCCCTACAAATTCCGACTCTGAAAAGGAACAAATTCTGCAAGCAGCCTTATTGATGGCGATGCCATATCCGTTGGCATCGATGATACATAAGCCGTCAAAGGTAGAATCAAACACCTGCTTGTATAAATTGAGCATACTGAAACCCTCCTTACATCGAAATTGATGAATAAATTCATCGATTGATTATAATATTCATCAATTGTCTGTGAATTCCCTTTATAAATTCAAAATAATTTAATTATTCGGCGAATTATTACTATTGGCACGGTACTTGCATTAATAACTTGCAAGAACCATTTCAGAAAATGGCTAATCTTGAGAAAAGGAGTCGTTGTATATGAGTCAAAGGTTGCCCAAGTGGTTAACTGAAACCACGGCATTGCCGGTTATTGCCGCCCCGATGTTTCTTGTATCAGGACCGGAGCTTGTCTTAAGTTGTTGTAAAAATGGTGTGATTGGTTCTTTCCCTGCACCGAACGCTCGTACTATCGAAATTCTGGAGGAATGGATGAACCGTCTGACAACGGAATTAAAGGCGTACAAAGAAAGGAATCCAAATAAAAAGGTGGCCCCTTGGGCAGCCAATATCGTTGCCCATCGAAGTTATAAGCGCCTGCAGGAAGAGCTTGCGTTACTTAAAAAATTTAAACCGCCAATCGTCATCACTGCATTAGGGAGCCCAATCCCAGTGATTGAAACCGTTCATTCCTACGGGGGGCTTGTGTTTGCGGATGTAAATTCCGTCAAATACGCCAAAAAAGCAGCCCAAGCGGGGGTTGATGGGTTGGTTTTGGTAAGTGCTGGGGCAGGAGGCCATACCGGATCTGTGACTGGCTTTGCATTTGTCGATGCCGTTCGGGAATTTTGGGATGGACTGATTGTGCTGGCAGGAGGCATTTCTACAGGAAAAAGCATAGTGGCGGCCCAGGCATTAGGAGCCGATCTCGTGTACATGGGGACTAAGTTTATTGCTGCCAGCGAGAGCATGGCGAACCCAGAATATAAGGAGATGCTCGTTGACGCCACGCATGAGGACTTAATCCAGACCAATGCCTTCACCGGTGTATATGCGAATATGCTCCGGCCAAGTATTGAAAGAGCTGGAATTGATGTAAACAATTTATCTGCTAAAAAAGAAATTAACTTTGACAATCCGCATGGAGATACAAAAGCTTGGAGAGATATCTGGTCAGCCGGGCATGGCGTGGGTACGATTGGAAATATACAACCGGCAGGAGAAATCATTGAAGAGCTCAAACAGGAATACAGGAAGGCCTATTCAGATATTCTTCAACCAAATGAATGGCTGCAAGCGGAAAGCGGAGAAAGGGAGGAATTGAAACTATGATCGAGACAACGTATCGAAATCCATATAATACCGATAGCCTGTATAGCCCCATTAAAGATGAAATTTATGTGGATGAGCTGAAAGTCATAGAGGGAAAGGTACCAGTGGATATTTATGGGGCTTACGTGCGAAATGGCCCTAATCCCAAGCATGAGCCGAAGGGCCGTTATCATTGGTTTGATGGTGATGGGATGCTTCATGCGGTGTATTTTGAAAATGGAAAAGTCAGCTATCGCAACCGTTATATCCAGACCAAGGCTTTCCAGCATGAAGCCATCGAAGGAAAAGCAATCTGGGCAGGGTTAATGGAAAATAAAAAACAAAACCCATTTTTCGAAAAAGAAAAAAATACCTCCAATACGGATGTGGTCTTTCACAACAATAATTTGCTGACTCTTTGGTATCGGTCAGGCCAGCCTTATAAAGTCGATGCCAGGACGTTGGAGACTATTGGAGTAGAAGATTTTGGCGGGAAACTGACGTGCAATATTTCCGCCCATTCGAAAGTGGATGAAGCAACGGGGGAATTCATCTTTTTTGACTATGGAAATGTGTACCCGTACATGATGTATGGCGTGGCTTCTGCGGCAGGTGAGTTGACGCATTTTGCCCCGATTGAGCTTCCGGGACCTCGGCTGCCGCATGATATGGCCATTACGAAAAATTATTCCATTTTGATGGATCTGCCGTTATTTAACGACCCTGAATCAGCAAAATTAGGAAGATACAGTGTTAAATTTTTCCGAGATCTGCCAAGCCGCTTCGGGATTATCCCACGCTATGGCGGAGCTGATACGATTCGCTGGTTTGAAGCAAGTCCTTGCTATATTTACCATGTGATTAATGCATGGGAAGAGGGAGAGGAGATTGTATTAACGGGATGCCGGGTCAAAGAGCCTATGCCTCCTAGTTCAAAGGAGGGGGGGCCAATTGAGAGAATGCTAGCCTTTCTACGTCTCGATGCACAGCTCCATTACTGGCGTTTTAATTTGAAAACAGGGCAAGTGAAAGAGGGCGAGTTATGTGATATGAACACGGAGTTTCCGGTGATCAATCTTGATTATATTGGGCAGAAATCGCGCTTTTCTTACAATGTTCATATCGATTCCAGTGAAACAATGAAGTTTAACGGGGTTGTCAAATATGATACGTGGACGGGGAAATCACTTAAATATATGTTTGGAGAAGGGCGTTATGGCAATGAGGGAGCCTATGCACCAAAACCTAATGCCAAAAACGAGGATGATGGTTATTTTGTAACGTATGTTTATGATGAGCGAGAGGATAAATCGGAACTCATTATCATGGATGCGGCGCAGTTTGAACTGGGCCCAATTGCCAGACTTGAAATCCCGCAGAAAATTCCAATGGGATTCCATGCCACCTGGATCAACGGTAACAAGCTTTTTGCGTAACCTGGGATAAGCCCCCAGGAACAAAATGAAAAATAGGAGGATGGTAAATTTATGATTCCATCATCAGAGGCGCGAATAAAGGAATATGTGGAAAAAGGCTGGTGGGGAACTGCGACCATCGAGGATTATTTTCTTCAGCTTGTGGAACAATGTCCGGACAAAACTGCGGTTGTCGATCCGATTAACCGTCCGGCACTATGCGGCGGTTCGACGCTGCGCCTGACCTATAAAGAGTTGGAGCAAAGAGTGAACACGGTAGCAGAAATCCTTCTTGAAAATGGCATTGGCAAGGATGATATTGTGGCGATTCAATTGCCGAATATTGTAGAACTGGTCATCACATATTTGGCCGTTTTGCGAGTAGGGGCAATCTCAAGTCCTTTTCCAATTCAATTCCGCGAATACGAATGCTCCCGGCAGCTGGAATTGTTAGGAGCAAAAGCGGTTATAACGATGGATAAAATAAATAACCGCGAATATGCCTCCATGCATGTCAAGATTAAAGAACAAATCCCGTCGGTTCAACATGTGTTTGTATATGGGGATCAGGTTTCTAGTGGCACGGTTCCGCTGCGGGACGAAAGTAAATCAGAGTTTACGAGATTGAAAGCTTACCGTGAAACAATTGCGGTCACGGCGGATGATATATTTACGATTTGCTGGACATCTGGAACAGAGGGAAAACCAAAGGGTGTACCAAGAAGTCATAATGAATGGTTTATCAGCGCTTATGCGACGGTGGATGCTGCCCAGTTGACCGGCGAGGACCACATTTTGTTAACCTTTCCGATGGTGAATATGGCCGGAATCGGCGGCATGCTGATTCCATGGTTGTTATCAGGTGGAAAACTCGTGCTGCATCACCCATTCGATTTACCATCGTTTTTACAGCAGGTGGAGCACGAGAACATTACCTACACCCTAATCCCACCGGCGCTGTTAAATATGATGCTAAAAAATGAAGCCTTCCTAAACGGCAAGAACATCTCTTCCTTACGAGTCGTAGGGACCGGCTCTGCACCTTTGACCGCATGGATGATATCCGGCTGGAAGGAAAAGCATGGGGTGGATATTATCAATTACTTCGGCTCCAACGAAGGGGCAGCCTTTTTAAGCAGTCCAACGGATATTCCCGAGCCGGATCGACGTGCGAAATATTTTCCGAGATTTGGCGTGAAAGGGATCAGTTGGGACAATCGAATTTCCGAAAGAATAGAAAGCAAGCTCATGGATACGGAGACAGGAGAGGAAATTACAGAATCTCATCATCCTGGTGAGTTGCGAATTAGAGGAGCCAGTGTCTTTTCCGGATACTGGAAAGGAGAAGAACTCAATCATGTCGCATTCGATCAAGACGGGTTCTTTTGTACGGGAGATCTCTTTGAAATTACCGGGGATCAAAATCAATATTATCGAGTGGTTGGCAGGGTAAAGGATGTGATTAACCGCGGCGGGCTGAAGATTTCGCCTGAGGAGCTGGAAGGATTGCTCCAAGGCCATCCACTAGTCGCAGATGTAGCGGTTGTTTCCTATCCGGATCCGATTATGGGAGAGAATGTATGTGTTTGTATCGTGGCGAAGGAATCTGCCGACATCAAACTGGAGGAGCTCGTGACCTTTTTACGGGAGAAGCAAATTGCTTCCTATAAATTACCGGAACGATTACTAGTCTTAAAGGAGCTGCCGAGAAATCCAGTCGGGAAAATCATGAAGAATCAGCTCCGTGAGCTGGTGAAGGGCGAACTCGTTCCTGAATGACGGTTTGTGAAAAAGGAGGGAGAGGAAAAGATGGAGGCATATATTTATGATGCGATTCGGACACCCCGCGGAGCAACGAAGAATAATGGATCATTGCGCGAAATGGCCCCTGTCCACTATGTGTCGCAGCTGTTCCATGCGCTGGAGGCCAGGAATGAGTTGAGTTTGAAGGAAGTGAACGATATTGTTTTGGGATGTGTGACCCAAATTCGCGAACAAGGGGGCAATATTGCCAAGGTGGCAGCTTTGTTTGCTGGACTGCCGAATACCATTCCCGGGATGACGGTCAATCGATATTGTGCATCTGGGTTGGATGCGGTTTTGATTGCTGCTGCCAAGGTGAAGGCAGGAATGGATGAGCTGGTTATTGCCGGAGGTGTGGAGTCTTCCTCAAGAGTGCCGATGTTTTCTGATGAAGCTTCGTGGTTTTCTGACCCCGAGGTTGCGACAAAAACAAATTTTATCCATATGGGGCTAGCGGCTGATCTTATGGCATCTTTGTCGGGATTTACACGCGAGGACCTAGACCAATATGCGTTCGAATCGCATGAACGGGCAGAACATGCCTATCAGCAGGGTTTTTTCGATCGTTCATTAATCCCTGTTTATGATCACGATTCTAAAGAATTATTAGACAAGGATGAGCTCATTCGTCCAGATACCACCATGGAGAAATTAGCTGCTTTAAAGCCCTCTTTTTCCGAAAAACATGTAAGAGGCATGAAGAGCCAAATCAAACTGGAATTCCAGCATGTCGAGGAAATCTCCCATCTCCATCATGCCGGGAATTCTCCTACCTTAGCGGACGGAGCCTCCCTGATTCTCATCGGTTCGAAGGAAAAAGGAAAAAGGCTGGGGCTGACACCGCGAGCCAGAATCGTAGCTTCTACAAACGTGGCGGATCACCCCTTCTTATTAGGCGGAGGACAAAAGGCAGCAGAAGCGGTTCTGAAAAAAGCCGGGTTAACAATCGAGGATATTGATTTGTTTGAGTTTAATGAAGCCTTTGCGGCGACGGTAATCAAATTCCAACGTGATTTTGGCCTTGAGAGGGATCAGCTGAACCCAAACGGAGGAGTAATTGCTATGGGACATGCACTTGGGGCAACAGGAGGCATGCTCATTTGTACGTTGCTGGACGAATTGGAAAGACGCAATCAGAGGCGTGGACTTGTCGCCATAAGCGGAGCCGCCGGAGTTGGCACGGCACTGATTATTGAAAGAGTAGTTTAAAGGGGGCGTTTTATTTGTTATTTCTAATCAAGGCTACAGTGATTCAAAAAGATCTTTCCATGGATGAGTTATGGGAAAAATGGGAGGCAGAAGCAAAACTTTGTTTGAAAGCGATTGAGCGAAAGAAAATCGTCGGGGCTTATAAGATATCTGGACAAAGAAAGGTTGTTCTCATTTATGATGCCTCCTCTCATGACGAATTGGATCGAACCTTCATGGCTGGACTGCCACTGTCCGAGTATATAGAAATTGAAGAAATGCTCCCCATCCGCCCCTATGAGGACTTTGCCATTGATGTCGGCAACCGTTGGAAATAGGCAGGGAAGGACCAGAGGGACGGTTTTGACATCGATAGAATAAACAAGGCATGTAAATGTCTATGCGGAATGATGCCACCTCTTTGTCCTTTGAAATCACCACATAGGAGGATTTGATATGAAGGAAAGGAAAAATATTGCTTTCGCTAGCGAAGGTTTTTTGTGCAAGGGCTGGCTTTATCTTCCCAGCCATGCATCCGCCTCGCATCCAGTACCAGCGGTTATTATGGCGCATGGCTTTAGTTTAGTAAAAGAGGCCTATTTGGACCGTTATGCGGAAGTGTTTTGTGAAGCAGGATTGGCAGTTTTTGTGTTTGATTATCGTAATTTTGGCGAGAGTGAAGGGGATCATCGGCAGCATTTGGACCCTCATCAGCAAATTGAGGATTATCGAAATGCCATTAGCTGGGTATCTGCGGTGAAGGAAATCGATAAAGAGAAAATCGGCATTTGGGGAACATCCTACAGTGGAGGACACGTCCTGCATATTGCCGCCATTGATAAGAGAGTGAAAGCGGTTGTTTCCCAAGTACCGACCATTAACGGCTGGCGCAGTGCCGAGCGGAAAAATGGCCCGGAAAAAATGAAGGGACTTATTGGGAACTTAATTCAAGACCGCGAATCCCGTTATCAAACTGGTGTACAACAATACATTCAAGTTGTCTCAAATGATGGAACGCCAGCAGCACAACCGCATCCTGAATGCTACAAATGGTTTATGGGCACGAAAGAAGCGGCAGCTCCAAATTGGGAGAACAAAATTACCTTGCAGTCTATGGAAAAATATCTGGAGTATAATCCCGCCGGCTTAATTGACTTGATTTCCCCAACGCCATTGCTGATGATTGTGGCCATGGATGATAAAATAACCCCGCCGGATATGGCCATTGAAGCCTTCGAAACAAGAGCGAAAAAACCAAAAGCAATCGTAAAGCTTCGAGGCGGCCATTTTGATGTCTATAACGGAGAGACGTTTTCGGAAGCCAGCGGGGCAGCTGCGCACTGGTTTGCCAGGCATTTAAAGGAATCACCAATTCCGATTTAATAGTAGAAATTCACGCTTCTTTGAGTAGGAGGGGGAATATGGCTAGAGCCTCGTATATTGAGCCCAGTTTGGATGAATGGCTGAAGCTCTTTAAGTTTAAAACAGAAATAAAGGTGCGAATCAGTGAAACGGACCTGTCGGGTCATGTTAATAATACGAGTTATTTTGTGTATTTTGAACAGGCAAGGGCAGAATTCTTAGAGTGTCTAGGCTTCTATCAAGAAAATATAGGAGCCGTAACGGCGGACCTAGTGTGTCATTTTCATGGAGAAGCATTTTTTCCAAATACTCTGGTAGTCGGGGTACGAGTAGCCAAGCTTAGTCAGAAGTCCATGGATTTGGAATATTACATCCAATCTTCCCGCGAGCATAGATTAGTTGCCACAGGACGCGGAGCATTGGTAATGATGGACAAGACCGCAAAGAAAAGCACAATTATCCCAGAACCTATTCGTAAAGAAATAGAAAAAAGAGAAATCTCAATTCGGGGGTCAGACCCCCACTCAGCTAAAGTTAAAATAGATAAAGTATGAGAGTCTTGCTAAGCAGCATGGCTCTTTTTTAATCATTAATAGATGATTTCAATGCCGATAGGAGTGGTGACCTAATGGTTTCAAAAACTTTATTCCAAGTTTTGATGCAAAAAGCAGTGATCCTTATACCTTCCGGAATCTCTTTGAATTTTATTAAGCGTGTGATAGGTGAAGCAGGGGACGGTTCTCGCGGAAGCAAAAGAACCGTCCCTAGTTCCCTTTTACTGATGCACGTTAAATACTTTCATTTCGTACAGAGAGTAGCCCCAGCTGGTGGCGCGTTTGATTCCTTGCATGCGGACGTGACGGGCTTGTGTAGCTGGGAAGTCGATTTCGTCGGTACCGCCATTGCTATTTAGCTCGGTATAGACATCGGTCCATTGGCTGCCGTCCTGTGAAACTTGAATTTTATACTGCTTTCCATAGGCCGCTTCCCAGTTTAACACCACTTTATTAATCGTATAATTCTGCCCAAGGTCGACGCTCAGCCATTGATTGTCCGTGTAAAGCGAAGCCCATCGGGTATTGTTATTTCCGTCGACCGCCAAGTCTGGTGTGAGCCAGTCTACCTCAGAAGAAGAAGCGGTAGCAGTTTTTCCTTCCGCTAAATTCATGCCGTTGAGCGCCCGGTCGAAGAAGGCACCGAGAACACCAAGGCTTAATTTTTGCGGGAGCTGATTCAGCTCATTCAAGTTCGCTTTCAGGCTTGCTCTCAGCGCAGATGCTGCTGCTTCATCTCCTTTCTTTTCTGCCAAAACCATATTAACTGCCGTCTCTCCTGCTGCCCCGTACCGTTCCATCTTCTTTAGATAGCCGTCCACTTCCTTCAAGAAGTTCTGATTGTTGATAGACTTTTGAAGCTCAGCCGGGGTGTTTTTCAGCTGCTGAAATTCATGTAAAAGGGTAGCGGAGGCCACTTCCAGTCCAGTATTGCTGTCAGCTGCTGTCCAAAACTCCTTGATCAACGGGGTTAATTTTTCCGAATACGGTTCTTTGTTGCCATTGAGACTTGTGGAATAGGACGCGTCGACAAACGACTTTAATGGTTCAAAAGCCTCTGCACCCGCGAATTCCTTCAACCCTCGAACCATAGAATCATTTGGATTATATGCTTCTGGGTTCCAGGTATAGTCTGCAACTGTAAATAACGGAATCTTCGATGCCTCTGCCTCGTTCATCGGATTGGCGGTTAACCCGATGACACCATGCTCCGGTGTCAGGCCGGCATCCCTTCCTGTTAATGGCGCAAGGAACAAGCGGTTACGGTCAAAGTCGTTAACGGGGTAATTGTCCCAGATTAACAGGTCATGCTTGAAAATGCCGTGAATCCGGTCGGCATCTTCAGTTGTGATCGTTGGTGCGACAACGCCAATCCCTGTCCATTGCACGACAATGTCGGGTTGGACAAGGGCGGAGAATCGTGTCCGGTAAGGGGTGGTGCCCGCTTGGTAGTAATCGGTCGGCACGGTAATTAACCGCTCGGCCCCTTCATGCTTTTTAATAAATTCATCATTAAACCGGTTCAATAGGTAAGCCTGGGCGGCGGCAGGCGGGTTGGCATCGCTGCCAAACTTTGCCCGGTCTTCCGGTGAGCGGAGACTAGGGTCGATATCATCAAGGTACAGGGCGAAGGAGCGAACTCCGACATCCCACATCGCTTGGGCCTTGTCGATTAACGCCTGCAGGTCCTTATCGCTGGAGTAAGTAATCGTATTCCCCGGTGATATGGCGAACGTAAAGGTGACGTGATGATCATGGGCCGTTTTCACCAACTCAGCAATCTCAGCTATTTTTCCCTGCGGATAAGGCTCGCGCCATTTGTCCCGGTGGTACGGGTCATCCTTCGGGGCATAAATATAGCTGTTCATTTTATGTTCCCCGTAAAACTCCAATTGGCTGAGGCGGTCCTCGTGTGACCAAGGCTCGCCGTAAAAGCCTTCGATTGCGCCCCTAATCGGCATCGTTGGCCAGTCTTTGATTTCAACCTCCGGAATCCAATCGGTGCCAGGCCTTTCCATAATCAGTTGCCGAAAGGTCTGAGTGCCGTAATACGTGCCTGCATCATCTTTTCCGGAAATCACAATGTGCTTTTTGGCTTCGGTTCCTTGCTTGGAGGTGATGAGATAGCCTTCTTTATTGTTTAGGGTGAGGTCTTTGATGCCGGTTTTCTCGGTGATGGTTTTGATTTCTGCCTCATTGGAAAATTCGCCCAGCCAAATAATGATCGGTGCCTGCAGTGATGGGTTCGTGATGTCGCTCTCGACAATCTTGGTGACGCCGGATTTTCTTAACGTTTCCTTGACCTCAGCGATGGCCGAAGGGTCGGTGTCCTTCTCAGTTACCAAGGCTGCCTTTGGATTTAAAGGGAAGCCGTGTGCAGTTGTTTTCATGTATTTCGGAATCGGGGAAACGGTAGGATTGTAGTTTACTCCAGTTTCCTCTGCACTAGCTTTTTGAAAATCGAAGGGAGCGGCCAATCCTGCTGCTAGACATACGGACAGGACAGCCTTAGACAATTTTTTTGCCATGGATACCACCTCTTTCTTTAATTTTTCATTGCAATAGAAGTCGATAAGATAGGATTGTTATTTACGCCTCCTTTCAGTCATTTTCCGTGGGTGAAGGTTCTAGGTGAGGTATTTTGAAAAAGCATAAAGCTTGTTCAAGCGGAGTGTGGGGATTCGTGAAAACTGGGACAACAACAAAAAGACAGGGGGAACATTATGAAAAGGCTTTCCTTCTCACACGTGCCGCCCTGCCTGATCGAATCAGTAACATGCGCAAAGCATTATTTACAGAATATTATAGGGATTTATGTAAGCATTTTAAAGGGTAGGAGGGCCTATTTTGGTGGCGGGACCAAAGGGGGAAGGGTACAGACTATGGGGAGGGTTCCGCTGGCATGAGAGATAAACCAAAAGTCCGTCTGTCACAGAAAAGCACAGCTAGCTCAAACTTGCTAGCTGTGCTTTTTTTTGCAAAATGTCAATGCCTTTAGACTAGGCTGTTTCTCTAGTAATTGAGGTCACATGGTTGATGATTGCCTCTTGATAAGAATTGACTTTGTTAAATATGCCTGAGTATGGTTCTTTTAATAGAGGGTCTTCCAGGATCCCTTTATAATAAGGGGCCTCGTACTTAATTTGATTAAAGTTATCAGTGATGTCTTTGCCCTCTGCAATCAAGAGATTCATTTTAACCAATCCGGCCAAACATTTTTCGAACGTGAACGCCTCTAGCAAATAGGTCGAATCCTTTTTTGCCAGGATATCCTTGGCGAGGATCGTCAATCGATTCCGGGCTATTAGGCCCTCATTCATATTCGACAGCCAATCAATCTCTTCATTCTTTAATATAAGCTTCAATAAATAAGTGGATCGGGCATCATTATACTTGATAAAGCCTTCCCACATCATGTCAGTATGCTTATGCTCCATTGCTTTTTTGAAAGAATCCTTGGCTTCCTTTAGATACATCGTAAATAATTCCTTTTCTTCGCTTGATAATAAATCAAGCTTTTGCTTTACCTGATTAATTCCGTCTATGGAAAAGAAGTCGGTCTGCTCCAACCCAAACTTTTTCCGAAGAATGGAATTAGCTCTTTGGTAGTAAAATAACCCCAAATAATTAAAATAGACCGTTTGCGTAACAGAGTTTTTTAACAAAGTTCCCCGTACATCCAGGATGTTGAAAGTATCAGCCAGCTCCAGTTTTTGATAGTCAACAATCGACTTAATTAGTTTGACGGTTTCCTCGATTAAAAGTAAATTCCCTGTACTAATCGATAGAAGTGCATCCCTTTTTTTATCAATTAAGTCCAACAGCTTGGTCATTTTTTGAATATTTTCATTGCGATTTTCATCCCGTTGGTTAAATAGGTAGGGTAGGAAAACGATGATATCGATAAAGTATTGTAAATTGGCAGCAAATTCAATCGCTGTTTTTGAATTTCTTCCAAACCGCTCTGTTAATTGCTCGTACACTTTTTCACTGGCACTTTTTGAATCTTCCATATCATACTGCCTTAATAAATAGGTAAACGGGGTGACATAATTTTCGTTTTCTAGCACATTCCCTTCCATTTGAGTTAGCACATTGACGCTATCAATGGACAAATAGGTTTTCATAGCAATAATGAAGGCTGTAAAGGAAACAACGAGGCCCACTACCGTGATGGTAAACTCTACTAAACTTGTCGTGCTTTTAAAATGGTAGATTTCATAACTAATGGCAACGGAAATGATGGAACCAACGATAGTAAAAACGACCCAATTAGGAATTCGCAACTTCTTCATTTATCATACCTCACTGTTTAGTGGTTATTTTGTACTATTATACCATTTCGGGCCATCTCCATAGAGGGAGGGATCGAGATTTACTTTTCGTGCCTCAAAAAGAGATGAAGGGTATAATTTCCTATTCATAAAGTATTAGCGAAAAGGTTACTTACTTGTTAAAAGTGGGTGATACAGATACTGCATGCTTTTTGGAGTTAATAAAAGCAGGAGGGCATCTGGATACTTTAAGAGGGTGCTAGTCTCATTATCCTTTATCATTTTAGACAAGAGTCGGGGGAATGCCCCCTGCATATTATTAAATATAATCCGGTGCACTCTTTAATAGGCTCCCAATCTGACTAAAAAAAAGAGTACTCCACTTATTTCAAACACCAAAGACGTTTTTGTCACTTTTTGTTCTAAACGCGACATGACCGCCATTTGATAACCCAGACACTTCATATCAAAGACAATTCCGCTGCTGCCTAGTTCATAGGATTGGAACTCAATCTATTAAATAATAGGTAATAATAAGTTAAAATATTTATGGAACAGTAATATTTGACTAATAATCTTTTATTTAACGGTCTGAATGTGTTAGGGGTGTTTTTTTTGAAAGGGTCTTTAAATAGTACCTATCATTTAATAGATGATATGACGGATAAAGAGTATAAAGGATTTCGTGAAAAGGTTAAGCAATTGGGCGGAACGTTCATCTATCAAAATTTACAGAAGGGCAATGCGTTTTGTGTGGTGAAGAGCGGGGATGCTGCTTCCCGGATTAAATTTGAATATGAATTTAGGCAAACGGAAGAATACCGACTGACGAAAGAGTATGAGGTGGAGCAAAAGGAACAATTTTATTCCAAAGTCATCAATGAAGGGTGCTTTCATTGGTCGGAGGAGTATCTGGAGACGTTATTTTATGGTCCGGGTTCTGATACGCCTGAGCATAAGGACGATTCTTGGGAGCTCCTCGTTATCCTCTTAAATGAAGGATTACTTCGTGTGAGGGTGGAGGATTATCCGATTGTACCCATTCCTCGTGAGCGTACACAGGAGAGAGTGGAGTATGAACGATTTCTCAAAAAACAGGAGGATTCGGTGCCTGGTTATCTTGCCTGGTGCGGCCGGAATTGGCTCAACGGAAAGGGAGAGAAGCAGCCCGCTTATGACCATTCAAAGGCATTGCTAGTTGCCCCTGAACTAAAAATGGCCATAAAGCTAGGTGAGGGCAATCCCTATCAAATCATTTATAGAATACTAGCGGCGGAGGAATGGAAAACTTATGTCCACCTGCCATATGGTCCATTAAACAAATTGTATATTTTTGAAGCCACCGAACTGTTTTATCACTGGCTGCAGTATCACCGGTATGGGTCGCATTTCGAGGAACCATCCATGGAACAAAAACTGCTATCCTCCTATATTTATCACTTAAGGGGCAGTGTAAAACTCCGAAGAGATCTTGCTCAATTAGTTGCTAAGCAGCAAAGAGGGACCGAATCAGGTGCTGCAGGCAATAAAGGTCTGCTTGATGAGTTTGATGAAGGTACTCTATTTGAATTAGAGGATGCCGTTAAGATTATTCAGGATATTAAGGATGGTGAGATTTCTGTAGAACTTCTTGAGATTCTCATCAACCAGGGGGTTCTCAAGGCGCAGCGGATCAGGGATATTTGGGTCGTATCGAAACAAAATCTATTGGATTACCTTGAGGCAACAGAGGTTCAGGAAGAGGCAGAACTGGAGACAAAACCTGCTGTTGCTCCACCTCCAAAAGTGACACCTGCAAAGAGTAAACAGAAATCAACCGCCGAAGAGCTTACTTTGCAAGAAGTAAGTGAATTTATTAAAAATCATTCCAAAAACGGAAGGGGCATCGCTCCGACCATTCGGACAATCAAACATTTGATCCGGACTGGGGAGTTAAAAGCACAAAAAAGAAATAATAGTTGGATGGTCCGCAAGCAGGATTTAGAAAACTATTTACAGTCTCAACAAAAGGCTGTGGCTTCCTATAAAAAGAAAAAAGAGGTCTCAGAAAAAGAATCTTCCAAGCATAATGGTTGGACTGATACGATGGATCAAATTTTGGTAAAGCATGTGCTTGACGGGTTAATGCAAGGGAAGAAATTTGATGAAATCTTTCGCGATGGAATCAAGGAAATTGGCATGGACGGAAAACAGTGCAAAAACCGATGGTATATGAAGTGGTCCTACAAATGCAGGCATGATGTCGCCAAAATAAAGGAAGAAGCTTCTAGACGGGAGAAGCTCAAAATGCAAAATAAGGAACAGTTGGTTAAAAAAAGTGAAATAAAGAAAACGAAGAAACCTAATGATCCACATACTTATCATTGGACGGAAGACAAGGCAAGAATCCTTATTTCATCAATACTGGAGGGGACGCGAGAAGGACGGGGGTTAATGGAAACACTGGATGAAGTCTCTAAGAAAATTGGAATCTCAGCCACTGCTTGCCAATCCTATTGGTATAATAAAGCGCCAAAGCAATATAAAGAGGAATTTAAACAAATTAAGTCAGCTCAAGAAAATTGGTCTGTAGAAGAAGTTCAACTTTTGGACCATCTCATATCGGTGGAATATGCGCATCTTACACCTCTAGAAGTGCTTCCAATCGCAAGTCAACGATTGAAAAAGCATATAGATGTCGTGAGGAGAAAATTGTTTTCATTACTAAGAGAGAAACAAGGCGATGGTGTCAGAGGATCGTTCTAAAATATCAATAATTGATATTTCATTTTAGAAAACATATACTTTTTTTGAGTAAGAAAACCCTTACAGGGATGGGAGGAATGATGAAAATGAAATACAGAAGATTAGGAAAAACCGGCTTAAAAGTAAGTGAAATTAGTTTAGGCAGTTGGTTAACGTATGGGAAATCAGTGGAAGATGGTGTGGCTGAAAAGACGATACATAAAGCGTACGAATTAGGAATCAACTTTTTTGATTCTGCCAATGTATATGAGCGTGGTCAAGGTGAGCGCGTGATGGCTCAAGCCTTAAAGGAGTATCCACGTGAGTCGTATGTGATTACAACAAAAGCATTTTGGCCAATGGGAGATGGGCCTAATGACCGTGGCTTATCCAGAAAGCATGTAATCGAACAAGTAAATGCCAGCTTAAAGAGAATGAACTTAGATTATGTCGATATTTTTTACTGCCATCGCTATGATAAAGAAACCCCAGTTACAGAAACTTTAAGGGCCATTGATGATTTGATTCGTCAAGGGAAAATCCTCTATGCGGGTGTTAGTGAATGGAGCGCGGCCCAAATTGAAGAAGCCATTCGTGTGGCAGATCAATTTTTGCTAGACCGGATTGTGGTGAACCAACCGCAATATAACATGTTCCACCGTTATATTGAAAAAGAAGTCATCCCTGTGAGCGAAAAATACGGCGTAGGACAGGTGGTCTTTTCTCCGCTGGCTCAAGGTGTGTTGACAGGGAAATACAAGGGTAATAGCATTCCTGAAGATAGTCGGGCATCAAACGAATCCATTAATAGTTCTATGAAAAGAATGCTGAATGAGACGATTTTTGGAAAAGTGGACCAACTGGAGAAGTTGGCCGGTGAGTTGGAAATCACATTGCCTACTCTTGCTTTGGCATGGATTTTAAGACAGCCGAATGTTTCAAGTACATTAATTGGTGCAAGTAAACCAAGTCAAGTGGAGGAAAACGTGAAAGCAGTCGACGTTCAACTCTCAGATGAGGTTATTCAAAAAATCGAGGGCATTTTAGAATAGTCATTTTTTAAGATAGGGGGCCATGCATCATGGCCCCTTTTTCTGATATTGGGTTCAGCCCCCAGCTCAATAATCTTTCTGTTAATTCATGTTCGGTATAAATAGTATTGGAAAGTCCCCCAATTTTCTTGTTTAGCTAACTGAGGATAGGCGGATCGGAAGTGAATAATGATGAAGGTAAGTGTCGAATAAAAACCGATCGCTGTAACGAATCGCGGTTAACGCAAATAAAAGTGCAATTGCGCAAATAAACGCCGAAAACACGCAAATAAAACCAAGCAGTTCACGGAATTTGTCAGATTTTATATACAATAGTCTAATAGTTGTGTAAAATTATAGTATTGTTTGTAAAAAATGGTAACATATACGAAATTTATCTTGTATTAATTAGTAAAGGGGTATGCGTGTGAAGGGAAAACAGAGAAGAAAGTTTATTAGTATGATTAGTGTTTTGGTTCTGTTAGGAGTTCTATCGGGGTGTACCGCGGTTTTTAGGGGAGAGCTTACGAGCGAAGAAAAGTTTTATTTGCAAAATGAGGATGGGACGACCTCACGAACAGACGTAAGTAATGAAGACAATATCCGTACGGAGGTTGATGAGTCTGTTACGGTAGGCGGATTTATCGAGTCATCGCAGAATGGCCAGTCGCTTTTCTGGGTGCCTAGATACCGTGTAGGAACAGATAGACCTTTCGAGCACTATTTTGATATGGATACCGAGGTTGGCCGTCCGACCAAAATACCGGCCGGTGCATCTGTCGGGAATCTATTGATTAATCCTATGAATCCAAATCAAGTAGTGGTATCTATTAACGTTATGGATCAACAACAGAAAAATGTGGATGGATACACTCATGTGTTTGTCAGTGAAGCAAGCCCGAAAAATAATGTCATCTTTTACGATTTTGATCATGTTTTCTGGGGTATCCCTTTTGGTCCTCTTGCGGAAATGCCAGATCCTAACGCCGATCAACCAGGATGGAATCATTCCGATTCAACTTCTACGATTTTTGGAAACTACCAAGTAGACCATAGCTTCTTTGAAAAATTTGCAAATATATATGAAACTCATCAGACGAGTACTACAGCCATCAATACATTACTAGATAGCGATAATCCGAATGGGCTAGCGGCAAATACCGATTCACCCAAGGATGGGGTCGCGGCTGTTCTTGCGTTCATCAATCCTGATGTTTGGAATAAGGGCAGCTTTGCTTTGGATTTAAAGACAGGCACCACTCCATTTGGTACAGTAAACGTCAATTTGCCAAAACTAACGGCAGCACAAACCGGGGATGGAATTGTTGGGCTAAGCTGGCCAGCGGTATTTGGTGATGTAATGGGCTATCGTATTTTCCAGGATGATCAGCCAATTGCGGAGGTAACCAAAAACGAAACGACCTATGATGTGAAAGGTTTGGCTGTCGGGCAAACCTATGAATTTACGGTTAAGGGAATTATTCGAAGTGATGGCGGCCCAGTAGACAGCGTACTCGCTTTATCCACCTCCCAGGTTGTGAAGGATGTTGTTGCGCCGGCCATTACCATGAAGGGAGACAACCCGTTAACGATTCCACTAGGAGGTACATTTACCGACCCGGGCGTGACCGCCAATGACAATGTTGATGGGGATTTGACCGATAAAGTGACGGTGGCAGGTCAAGTCGATGTTAACAAACCAGGTGACTATCAGCTTGTCTATCGTGTATCGGACAAAGCAGGTAATCAAGCGGAAGCTACACGGACCGTTAAGGTAGTCGATCAAACTGGTCCTGTGATCACGTTATTGGGCGATAACCCACTATCCATCCAGCAAGGAAGCACGTTTACCGACCCAGGCGTGACCGCCAAGGATAATGTCGATGGTGATTTGACCGATAAAGTGACGGTGACTGGTCAAGTAGATGCCAATAAGCCTGGCGACTATCACCTTGTGTATCGTGTAACGGACAGTGCCGGCAATAAAGCAGAAGTCACACGCATCGTTCAAGTGAAAGCAAAAGAAGCGGCGGCCTCACCGCAAAAAGAAAATGCAGGAGGTTCACAGCAGGACGACGCGAAAGGGCCGCTGCCAGATACGGCTACGAATCTATATAACTGGCTTCTAGTGGGTAGTCTTTTCATTCTAGCAGGTGCATTCATGTATTTTAAACGAGTAAGAAGAACTCAATGATTTTAGGGTTGGACCCCAAATTATTGATGTGAAGTGTTAGAGTCGTGCTATGAGGCATGGCTCTTTTTTGGCAGTATTGAGTTCATTATTGACGGATGCCAACGCGGCTATTGAGTATATTTGCTGAATACAAGGTTTCGACATTCTTCTTCTGTTGTAAAAGATATAAATACAGTCACGAGCAGAGTTTACTCTGAAACTGGCCAAACGTTTGATTAAATGACAAATTTTTGGGCGGAATAGAGTATAAAAATCAGATAAATTAAGATTGATGTGGCCCTTATCCAAACGTTTAACTAGGATTGGCAAAGGCGGATTATGTAGAGAATAATCGGATTGGGCAGGTTGTGTAGAACATGCCGGAAATGAGTTGCCTTTTTTCAGGCAGGCTTCAACAAAGTTTTTGCGAGAATGAGGCAGGAAACTTTTATTTTTTAACGTTTCCAATGAATGTACTTAAACGTTTGTCTAGTCGACAAGCATTTTTATGATAGTGGATAAAAAAAACTACCAGTGACAATGCTTCAAAGCTAGTTAAGCCAACGTTTGGTTAGGTTGCCCGCGATCAACAATTTGACGTAAAACACCGAAGATTGTCATTGGAATTCTCCGTATGATAAAGGGCCAAAAATAATGGTAATGATGTATATTCCTACATGACTATTTGCGATTCTTTTTACGCAAGAAGTTCCGTACATATACTAGGAAAAGCAGGGGACACCCCCCTGCTTCATTAAAAAATTTCCCCAGCTGTCTTGTATATCATATTTCGAGATAAGACAACTGGTTTAGATGTATACAGCCTGGCCATTTGTTTCATCTTTTCCGTATATCCCATGCAATCGAGAATAATCGCTTTGATTGGAAACTGGTCAAGCTGTTGGATTGCCTTTATAAATGCATCCTCTTGAAAAGAATAAGGCGAGCTAGCCATCGGTATGGCAAGAAAATCGGCGCTCTTCCATTTATACATGATTGATTCTGCTTGTTCAGGGAGAGGAACGACCACTCCTACTAGTCCATCATGAAATAAGCCCTTTACCACATGGTTTAGCAGGTGATCCGGATAGACAATCGGTATCTTGCTTTTAAAAAGCGGGAACTTTCCCGTGCAGGCAAGAATAATCAAAGAAACATCTTCCTGATTCAACTCATCAATGAGCCCTTGGATCACTGGAAGGATTTTTTCCTTTGCCATAACCGCACTTCCTCCGTCCCGCAGCCGGGACACCAAGGTTGTCTCCCCGTGTTCAGGGGCAAGGTCCATGATTTCCTCAGCCGATTTACCGTCAAGAACCCCTTTTTCAATGATGGTGGTTCCTTGTGGGAAAAAGCCGCTGATGGCGGGAATCATATCCACTCTAGGCGTTTGGCCAATGGTTATGACCCCTATTGCCGGCGCCATGTCGGTTCCAGCTCCTTATCATACACTTTGTTTCCATTAATATAAGTAGCCAGCACATTCGCACGACTTTCAAATGGATGATGCGACCAGATGACAAAGTCCGCATCTTTATCCGACTCGAGCGACCCGACCCGGTCGTCAATCCCGACAAGCTTCGCCGCTTGACTTGTAATGCTCCGCAATGCCGTCACTTCATCTAACCCATAACGAACCGCCTCGGTTGCACATAAAATCAAATAATGGATTGGGATAAACGGGTGGTCGGTCATGATCGCAAACGGGATGCCAGCTTCATGGAACAGCTTTGGCGCTTCGGGCGTTAAGTTCCGCGTCTCATATTTCGTTGCCGGCAGCATATATGGCCCCAAGGTGACACTGGCGCCGCTTTCCTTGATCGCCTCTAGCATCATGTGGCCTTCCGTACAATGTTCCAGGCTAAGCTTGACGCCAAATTCCTTGCCAATCCGAATCGCAGTGGCGATATCATCCGCGCGGTGGCAGTGGAGGTGGAGCGGCATGGTTCCTTCGAGCACCTCGATAAAGGGGGCAAGCTCTGTTCCGCTTTCTAGAGCCGCCGCACGCTCGGCGTCAGTCAGTTCGAGCGCCTGTTGAAATCCCTTGCGAATCAGCTGGGCTACTGCCATCCTTGTTTGCGGCGTTTTCTTATAGGACTGGCCGAAGACATTCTTCGGATTTTCCCCAAGCGCGCCCTTCAAGCCGCTTTTCTCCACGACAATCATCTCTTCCAGTGAGCTGCCGGCTGTTTTTAAAATCGTCCATATCCCGCCAATCGGATTGGCGCTACCAGTCCCGGTCTGAACCGTTGTCACGCCGCCTTTGCGGGCCTGCTGAAACGAAAAGTGGCGGTTGTTGATGCCGTCAAGCGCAGACATCAACGGGGTGAACGGGCTCGAGTATTCGCAGGCATCATTGATGCGTTCATCAATTTCGGCCCAAATCCCGACATGCGTATGGATATCAATCAACCCGGGGGTAATGACTTGCCCCTCTGCATCAATCACCTCGGCATCCGCAGGAATCTCCGAGCTAACGCCCACTCTCACAATCTTCCCGTCCTGCACCCAAAGGTCGGCGTTCCGAAATACCGTATTTTTTTCATCCATTGTTAAAATCGTCGCTCCGCGAAAAACCGTTACCATCTTTTGACTCACTCCCATCTGTATACTTCTTTGCCTTTAATAAACGTCCGAACAGCCCGCGCCGTTAAGTCCAAAGGATGCTTATTCCATACGACAAGATCGGCAAACAGCCCTGGTTCCAGCCGTCCGGTTAGGTGGTCAATTTTTAATAGCTTGGCCGCATCCTTGGTCAGCCCGTTCAGAATGACCCGCTCGGGAACGCCTGCCTTCAATGCCAGTGCGCCTTCCTTTTGCAAATGCGTCACCGAGGCAACGGGATGGTCGGTGGCAAAGGTGAACGGTATCTCCGCATGAAACAGCGCCCCATACAGTTCCGGATCAAGATGCCTCAGCTCGCCGCGCTCTATCGGCTGAAAGCATGGCCCGGCGGCAACTGTAAGACCCTGGTCCGCCGGAAGGCCCCCGACAAACGGATACTCCGTTCCATGCACGAGCACAATCGGAAGCTTGAATTCTCGGGCAATGCGAAACGCTGTGGCAATGTCATCGGCCCGGTGCGCGCGAATAAAGACCGGATTGTCCTCGAGGCCTTCCGTACTTTGGATTTTTTTCAGTGCCTCACGGATCCGTAACGCAATTCCCATTCGGGTGAGGGGGGTCTTCGTCTGCTCCCAATAGGCATTCTTCGGAACATCCCCCATGGAAAAACTAAACCCGAGTTTCGGTACGATGATCATTTCATCTACCGTTTTTCCGGAAGTATGAATAACAGCCGTTTGGGCGCCGACCACAGCTTCTGGCCCCGAAACAATATGGACCGTGGTGACACCGAAGGCAATCGCATCGTTAAACGCTTGATCGAACGGATAAATCCCATCTGCGACCTGAAATGTGAACCCGTCTTCCTCTCCGGGCTCATAGCCGTCATTTCCTTCCCAGCGAATCCCGGTTTCCTTTAAGCCGATTTGCGAGCAGGTGTCAATGAACCCTGGCGTTACATAAAGTCCTGCCGCATCGATCCAATCGGTTTCCGGAACATCGTCATGGGTGGAGAGGACGTTCAAAATCCGGCCTTCTTCTATTAAAATCGTTTGCACAGCAAACTCACCGGTTGCCTCCTGATATACATTTGCATTTTTAATAGCGGTAACCGCCATTTGCATTCCCTTCTTTCCAATAGAATAGAAGAAAAGTAGAGATGCAGCATCTCTACTTTTCTGGATTGGGCCCCATCCGGCTGGCGGCTAATTCAAACATCACTGTCTCAGATAGCCGCAATCTGCAAGTGATATTCTAGATGACTCGCCCGTCTAAAGTCAGTTTTATTTCTTCAACCAAACATTCGTGCCATTTGGATTCACGATTTGCAAGGAAAAGTCTGGTGACACATCGAATCCTTGGACGTTTTGGCTGATACCTGCAGTTGCATCCACGGTGTCTAACTCAATGCGCGGTACATCTTTCAAGATGATTTCCAGTGCCTGCTGGTACAGCTTCGCACGTTCACCTTGATCGACCGTTTCAGAAACAGCTCTGTCTAACAGGCTGTCCACTTCTGGGTTAGAGTAGCCCTTACCGTTTCCAAGTGCGCCAATTTGCTTTGTGTGGTACAGCTGGAATAAGAAGAAATATGGATCTGGATACCATGTCCAGCCGCCGATTGACATCGGTGCATTTCCCTTCGCTACTGTATCGCTATAGGTTCCCCATTCTACTACTTTTAGTTCAACATCAATGTTTAGGTTCTTTTTCATTTGGTTTTGGAAAATGGTTCCGTATGGTACACGGGCTTCAGCCAGATAAAGTTCAGTTTTAAAGCCATCTGGGAAACCGGCTTCGGCAAGAAGTTCTTTCGCCGCTTTTGGATCGAAAGTCGGTGTGAGTTTTTCCAGATCTTTGCTATATCCCCAAGAGTCTGGCGGAAGCGGCATAAACGACTTTTGGGCTCCGCCCCATTTGTTAACGCCTTTTACAATTTCCTCGACATCCGTTGCTTTATAAATGGCTTCACGAACCTTTGGATCCGCTGTCGGCCCTTTTTTGTTGTTCAGATCTAAGTAAGTTAACGAAAGCGCTGGTTTTGAAAGAAGTTCCAGCTTGCTATCCTGCTTCACAAGTTCACGGTTTTGTCCTTTCACGTCCATACCGATATGAATATCACCGGAGCGTAAAGAGTTTACCATCATGTTTGGATCAGGGATAATTTTGAAAACGACTCCATCAAGATGCGGCTTTTCACCCCAATATTTTTCATGGCGAACAAGCTTGACTTGGGAATCTTTATCCCAGCTTGCGATTTGGAATGGACCTGTTCCGACTAAATGGCTGCCGAATTGGTCACCCCAGCCTTCTACTTCTTCTTTTGGAACAATTACGTTACCGGCATCGGTTAACATTGGCATTAACGCAGCATTTGGCTCTGCCAAATGAATCGCAACCTCGTTTTCTCCGGTAACTTCTACGCTTTCAACACCGCGCAGGCGGTTCATCGCGGATTCTTTCGCTGAACGTTCAAGGCTGTACTTTACATCCTCCGCCGTCATTTTGCGTCCATCTTGATATTCGCCAGGCTGGAAGTATGCATCGTCACGCAATGTAAAGGTATAAACCTTCATATCATCAGATACTTTCCATTCTGTCGCAAGGGCAGGGATAAATTCGCTTAGTTCCTTATTATACGCGACCAATGTATCGGCAACTGAGCGCATCACCTGAGATTCATAGACTCCGGTATATTTAATCGGGTCCATCGTTTTTGGGTTGGCCGAAAGACCGACCTTTAATTCTCCTCCATCCTGAGGCTTGCCTGCGTCTGCAGATTTTTCTCCAGAAGACTTAGATGGAGTCCCTGAATTCGATCCTGATGAACAGGCGGTAAGTGCCAATACAAGAGAGGCGACTACTAAAAACATCCAACGGCTAATACGTTTACCTTTCATGATTTCTCCCCCAATTGATTCAGATTGTGAAACGGCATTTCAAATATTGAACTTTGAAAAATACTTTATCATATTGTAAATAATCAGTAAATAAGTTTTTTAACTTTTTTAAAAATATGTTAAGTTTTGATTTTTCCTTATTTACAACCTTTTCTGCCAATGGTAAACTAATTCTCAATTCAGATACTGAAACAGTGGTTCAAATGGCGGTTCAGTTGTTTCGAATGGTGAAACTTCATTTTTCCACTTATAACTCTACATCTAGCAAACAATTATTTTTAAAAAGGGAGGCAGCTTATGGGGAAGTATATTATTAGAAGGCTGATTGATCTTCTGCCGACGATTGCGGTTGTTGCAGTGATTGTTTTCATTATTACCCGATTAATTCCCGGGGATCCGGCAGCGGTTATGCTTGGGCCTCAGGCCAGTGTCGAGGAAGTAGAAGCTTTGCGAGAAAGCCTTGGATTAAATGCTCCGTTATATGTACAGTTTCTAAACTATATTGGAGATTTGCTGCGCGGGGACTTTGGCGTATCGCTTACGTATAATGAACCAATTATCCAATTAATTATGGATCGGTTCCCGAATACGCTTATTCTAGCAATCAGTGCTCTCATTATTGCGTTTATGGTTGGTGTTCCTGCGGGGATTATATCTGCATCCAAACAAAATTCTCTATTAGATTATTCTGTTATGCTCGTGTCTTTAATAGGTGTCTCCATGCCGATTTTCTGGCTAGGGGTCATGCTCGTTCTTTACTTTAGTGTAAACTTGGGCTGGTTCCCGGCAACCGGTATGGGCTCGATGGATGAGGGGCTGATCACGTATTTGAAGCATCTGGTGCTGCCGAGCATTACGCTGGCAACCATTCCAATGGCGACGTTTGCGAGGATTACCCGTTCGAGCATGCTTGAGGTCATCTCGCAGGATTATATTAAAACTGCCCGTTCCAAAGGGTTGGGTGAGTTTTGGGTTATTTGCAAGCATGCGTTCAAAAATGCGCTTACGCCGCTTTTAACGGTGCTCGGTATGCAAATTTCCAGTTTGCTTGGCGGTGCCGTATTGACAGAAACGATTTTTAGCTGGCCGGGGATGGGCCGTTTAATTGTCGATGCCATTGATAAGCGAGATTTTGTTGTCGTTCAAGGAACGGTTCTGTTTATCGCCGTGATTTTCGTGCTCGTTAATTTATTTGTAGACATTATGTATAAGGTTGTAAATCCGCGCGTTAACTTCACCAGCAAGGGAGGGACAAAATAATGGCTGCAGTTGAAACTTCCATCACTCCTGCCAATCCGCAAAATAACAAGGTGAAAAAAGAGGCAGGTTTATTTAAAAAGCTGATTCGCAACCGCCTTGCCGCAATCGGACTGTCCATTACATTCATCATGGTCGTTATCGCCATTTTTGCCCCGTGGATTGCTACGCATCCGCCGAACGAAATGGATGTGGCCAATTCCCTTGCGGTACCCGGCTCTGAAGGTCATCTATTGGGAACCGATAACTATGGCAGGGATTTGTTTAGCCGCCTTGTTTATGGGGCGCGGATTTCCTTGATCGTCGGGGTTTCTGCCGTGGTATTCGGCGCCTTTTTCGGCACGCTGCTTGGACTGGTTTCCGGTTATTTTGGCGGACGTCTTGATTCCATCATCATGAGGACGATGGATGGATTATTCGCTTTTCCGTTTATCCTCTTAGCCATTACATTAATGACCGTGTTAGGCCAAGGCTTGTTAAACGTGATCATCGCGATCGGGGTTGCCAATATTCCGGGGTTTGCGAGAATTGTCCGCGGCCAGGTTCTTAGTGTGAAGGAAGAGGAATTTATTGAAGTAACAAAATCGCTTGGCGCCACAAACGGGCGAATTATTTTTCAACATGTCTTGCCAAACTGTACGGCTCCGTTAATTGTGTATGGAACGATGAGCGTGGCCGGTGCGATTATTTCGGAAGCTGCGCTCAGCTTCTTGGGACTGGGCGTCCAGCCTCCGACTGCATCATGGGGCAGTATTTTAAAGGACGGAAAAGACTTTTTAGTCTTGAGCCCTCATATGGCAACCTTCTCCGGGTTTGCAATTTTGCTTACAGTCCTTGGCATCAATTTATTCGGCGACGGGCTGCGAGACGCCCTCGATCCAAAAATGAAAGTGTAGAAGCTAGGAGGTGAATGCCAATGTCAGATGTATTATTAAAAGTTGATGATTTGGAAGTGCATTTTCGCTCTTCATCTTCTGTTGTGAAAGCTGTGAATGGCGTTAGTTTTACCTTGAAGAAGAAAGAAACGCTCGGCATTGTCGGGGAGTCTGGTTCCGGTAAAAGTGTGACGGCCACCGCGCTGCTACGGCTGATTCCAAACCCTCCCGGAAAAATTGCCGGCGGGAAAATTCAGTTTGACGGGAAAGACCTCTTGGCGCTATCGGAAAAACAAATGCGCGCGGTCCGAGGCAATGAGATTTCGATGATCTTCCAGGATCCGATGACAAGCTTGAATCCCGTGTTTACGGTTGGAAACCAAATCATGGAATCGATTCGCACGCATCGTAAGGTTTCAAAAAAAGAAGCCAAGCAGGCCGCGATTGACATGTTAAAGCTCGTTGGCATCCCGGAGGCGGAAAAGCGCATCGATATGTATCCTCATGAATTTTCAGGGGGCATGCGTCAACGGGTGATGATTGCGATCGCCCTTGCCTGTAATCCAAAGCTGTTAATTGCCGACGAACCGACAACGGCACTTGATGTGACGGTTCAGGCCCAAATTTTGGATTTAATGAGGAATCTTCAGGATACCATTAACACGTCGATTATTATGATTACCCATGACTTAGGGGTCGTTTGGGAAATGTGCGACCAGGTGATTGTCATGTATGCCGGAAACACCGTGGAATCGGGCAGTGTCAAAGCGATTTTTGATAATCCGCTTCATCCCTATACGTGGGGATTATTAGATTCCCAGATTACGAGTGAAATCGGCAACGAGGAGAAGCTGTCGGCCATTCCGGGGACGCCGCCGGATTTGCGCCAGGAGATCAAGGGCTGCCACTTTGCCGAACGCTGCTCCTATGCACAGGATCTCTGCCGGTCGCAGAAGCCGGAGCTGATTGAAGTTGAGGAAGGCCATTTTGCCTCCTGCCATTTCCAAACAAAAGCGACTCGGCTGGAGAGAAAGGAGAAGGCTTATCATGGCTGAAACGATTATTAAAGTAGAAAACTTGAAAAAGCATTTTCCGATCCAGTCCGCGCTTCCGTTTAAAAAATCAACCCAAAGCGTCAAAGCTGTCGACGGTGTCAACTTTGAGGTGTTCCGTGGCGAAACGCTCGGGATTGTCGGTGAATCCGGTTGCGGCAAGTCAACGATGGCGCGGCTGATTAACCAATTGATCCGCCCTACTGAAGGCAAGGTTTTGTTTAATGGCCAGGATTTGGCGGTCATGGGGACAAAGGACATCCGCGCAACAAGAAAATCCATTCAAATGGTGTTTCAAAATCCTTATGCGTCACTGGACCCGAGAAAAACGATAAAACAGCTGATTGCAGAGCCACTGGAAATTCATAACGTCGGTACGAAGCAGTCGCGTCTGGAGCGCGTCTATGAATTGCTCGATGTCGTCGGACTAAGCAGCTACCATGCTGACCGTTATCCGCACGAATTTTCCGGCGGGCAGCGCCAGCGGATCAATATCGCCCGCGCGCTCGCGTTAAACCCCGATGTGATTATTTGCGATGAACCAGTCTCTGCCCTGGATGTTTCGGTGCAGGCACAGGTTATTAATCTATTAAAAGATTTGCAGAAACAGTTCAAGCTTACGTATATATTTATCTCGCACGATTTAAATGTGGTCCGCTATATGTGTGACCGAATTGCCGTCATGTATTTGGGGAGAATCGTGGAAATGGGCACGTACGAAGAAATCTACCAAAACCCGCTCCACCCGTATACGAAAGCACTGCTGTCGGCGGTGCCAAAGGAAAGTCCATATGAAAAGAAGGAACGGATTCTATTAAAAGGCGATGTGCCCAGTCCGGTGAACCCGCCATCCGGCTGTCATTTCCACCTGCGCTGTCCGCATGCAACCGAAAGCTGCAAAACAAAAGTACCGCATCTAAAACAACACGAAAGTAAACAGACGGTAGCCTGTCACCTCTATTAAAAACCGAACAGTGACAGGCACCACCTGAGTTTTGTCGGCATCAACCGAGATGTGTCGATGCCCACACTCACACTTACTATAAATCGGAGGGTTTTATACTATGTCGTTAAAGCATGTAATGGAATTATTGGAAGTGTTAGATAGTGTTCATGTAACAGGAGAGGATGTTAAAAAACACCTTGAGGCCATCTCGACCTATGGTGAAATTACCGTTGAAACGGTTGAAGGAAAAAAAGGCTCGACTGACTTCATCAAAATCGTCGTCCCAGGTGAAGATGGAAAATCCACGGGGGGAGATGCCCCTACTTTAGGCATTATCGGCCGTCTCGGCGGCATCGGTGCCCGTCCGGAGGTAAAAGGCTTTGTATCTGACGGCGATGGAGCACTGTCCTGTGTTGCCGCGGCAGCGAAACTATTGGATATGGCCGGCAAAGGCGACCGCCTGAAAGGCGATGTCATCCTAACGACTCACATTTGTCCGACTGCGCCAACCTTGCCGCATGATCCTGTTCCATTCATGGATTCACCGGTCGACATCCTCGCGATGAACCAGCATGAAGTGACTGAGGAAATGGACGCCATTCTATCGATCGATACCACCAAAGGCAATATGATCACCAATCATAAAGGCTTCGCGATCACACCAACTGTCAAGGAAGGCTATATTTTAAAAATCAGCACTGATTTACTGCATGTTTACACCCAATCAGCAGGCATTCTGCCAGTTACCCTGCCCATTACGACACAGGATATTACTCCGTATGGTAACGGTGTATACCATGTTAATAGCATTCTCCAGCCTGCGGTTGCAACCAAGAGCCCGGTAGTCGGTGTAGCCATCACGACGGAAACGGCAGTAGCTGGCTGCGGAACTGGTGCAACTCATCCAACAGATGTAGAGCAGGTTGTCCGCTTTGTGATCGAAGTGGCTAAACTTTACGGCGAAAATAAGTGTGCTTTCTATGATGCGGAAGAATTCAGCCGCTTAGAGCAGTTATATGGGAAAATGACGCATTTACAAACAAAAGGAAATCAGGTGACGGCAGGATGACTGATTTAACTGCATTAAAACAACAATTAATCGATGAAGTCGAAGCCAGACAGGATGAATTGATTGAACTGTGCAGCAACTTAATAAAGATTCCAAGTGAAAACCCTCCGGGAGACTCAACAGAAATCTCACAATTTATTGCCGATTATCTGGCACAATTTGACTTGAAAACCGATTGGCATGAATCGACTGATAAAATGTTTAACCTTATCTCCAGCATTGGCCAGGACGAGGGCAAGCATCTTATCTATTGCGGCCATACCGATGTTGTGCCGGCAGGTGATCTGTCAAAGTGGGATTTTGATCCATTTTCCGGTGAAGTGAAAGACGGCTGGCTGCTCGGCCGCGGCGCGAGCGACATGAAAGCTGGCCTTGGCGGAATTATTTTTGCTTACGCCTTATTAAAACGCCTTCATGTCGAGCTTCCTGGCAAGCTGACACTGGCCATCGTTCCCGATGAAGAAACCGGCGGTGAGTTCGGGGTCCCTTGGCTACTGGAAAACGGCCTGATTAAAGGGGATGGCGCATTGATTGCCGAGCCTTCCTCCTGGCTAAATCCGACCATCGGACAGAAAGGTTCGTACTGGTTCGAGCTTGAGGTATTCGGTGAGCCCGGCCATGGTAGTTTGTCACCGTTGGCTGGAAACAATGCCATCACCGATGCCATTGCAGCCATTGAAAAAATCAGAACCCTATGGGATCTCGAAATTACGATTCCTGAAGAGGTTCAAGGCTTAATCGATGTTTCCAAAAAGTATATGCGTGAGGTTGAAAAAGAGCGCGAGAGGTTCCAGCCGGTTTTAGAAAAAATCACAGTCAATATTGGCACCATCCAAGGCGGAACAAAATCCAACGTTATTCCTGAAAGCTGTAAGGTTCAGGTTGATTGCCGCCTGCCATTCGGGGTGACCCGTGATGAGGTAACAGCCTACTTAAAGAAGAACCTCGATGAACTGGGCATCCGCTATGAAATCCGCCCATTCGGGTTCCGCAGCCATGCCAACTATACACCTGCGAGCGATCCGGTGTGTAAGGCCATCGTCGACAACATTTCCTATGTGACCGGCGAAGAGGCATACGGCGTGATGCAGTGGGCGAGCAGCGATGCGCGCCACTTCAGAGATTACAACATCCCGGTCCTTCAATACGGACCAGCCTATTTACCGACCATCCATGGCTATAACGAAAGGGTTCGCGTTGAGGATATCGTTCGCTGTGCCAAGGTTTACGCCGCAGCGGTCATTGATTTTCTGTTTGAACAATAATTCAGATACCGGCGGCGCCTTACTACACGCTGCCCAGGATTTTGATAGCAGTTATTCCTCTAAGCCCTTTTTCCCTTTACAGTTTAGAGGAATAACTGTTTCTTATTGTGATAAAACACTTGCATTTTATTGTGATTAAATATGTAATAAAGCTAGTTACGACTTACTTTGAAAACGCTCACCATTGCCTGTGGAAAGGGGACTTTATTCCTCATGTTAAAAACGTTAGATTTGGCACTCAAAGTGCTAATGATGTTTACTAGAGAAAAGCCGGTTTGGGGTGGAAGAGAACTGGCAAATGAACTTGGTATGAACCATACCAATATTTATAGGATTCTAGAAACCTTAGAAAAAAATAGATTTATTTCAAAGGACAAAACAACCAAAAAGTATTCCTTGGGATATGCGACTTGGGAACTTGGCATGATTATGTATGAGAGCTTAAATGTGAATAGTTTAATCCGCCCGATCCTTGAACGGTTAAGGGACGAAACAGGGGAATCGATTTTTCTGACGGTATTGGACCGCGATGAAGCTGTCACGCTTGAAGTCGTCGAACCTGAAAATAAAGTAAAGTTCTCCGTCTCTGCTGGAAGCAGGGCACCTTTATATGTTGGCGCATCCTATCGGACCATTCTCGCCTATTTGCCTGATGAGATGACGGAATCGATTATTCGAAACGGATTAGTGAAATACACCAATACAACCATGACGGACCCGGATGAGCTTAGAGCTGAGCTCCGCAAAATCAGGGAAGAAGGCTGGGGCAAAAGCCAGGGTGAGTATACAGCAGATGTCATTGCCATCGCGGTTCCATTATTTGATGGCGGTGACATTGTTGGATCTGTCACCGTATCCGGCCCGATTTATCGAATGACCGATGAAAAAATCCAGGAGTACCTCCCGCTTTTAAGAGTGACACGGGATGAAATTGGTGAGATTATTCGGAGATATCAACTGAATTTAAGAGTGTAAGGACATGGAGGAACTAGCATGAATGCATTGATAAAGGTTGCACAATCAATTTTGAACCAGAATTTGAATCTGAAGGAAAACGAGCAGATTTTAATTGTAACAGATGCGGAATCGGCAGAAATTGCCGAGATTTTTTATCAAGCTGGGCTTGCGTCAGGAAATGAAACACAGCTAATGAAAATGAAGACACGCAGCAAATCTGGTGAGGAGCCGCCTCGGACAGTGGCTGAGGCCATGAAGACAGCGGAGGTAGTCCTTTGTATTACCTGTCATTCTCTCACTCATACTAGTGCAAGAAAGGAAGCCTCTGCCCATGGTGCACGTGTGGCTACGATGCCGGGAGTGACGCTGGATATGCTGCAAGAAGGTGCGATTACAGCCGACTATTTAGAGGTCGAGCAGTTGACCGATTATTATTGTAAAATTCTTGATGCAGGGGAACAGGTTACCATTGAAAAAGGGAATGCAACATTAAGCTTTTCCATAAAAGGAAGAAACGGGATTCCGAGTACCGGAATTTTTCGCAAAAAAGGTGAATCCGGTAACCTTCCTTCTGGAGAAAGCTATATTGCGCCACTTGAAGACTCCGCTAATGGGACCATTGTCGTGGATGGGTCGATTGCGGGAATTGGTGTCTTGAAAGAACCTGTTACGTTAACGCTTATAAATGGACGATTAAAAGATGCTTCTGGTGATGACGGCAAACGGCTGTTGGATTTATTGGGTGAAGGAAATGGCCGGATAATCGCTGAATTTGGGATTGGCACCAATAAAAAAGCCCGTCTGACTGGCAATGTCCTTGAAGATGAAAAGGTCTTTGGCACTGTCCATATCGCATTTGGCAGTAACAAACCCTTCGGTGGAACAAACGAAGCTGGTGTCCATATTGATTGCGTCATAAAAGACCCTGTCGTAACGATTGATGGCCGGACACTGGGTATTTGAAATAGCTAGATATTTCAAAGGGAGCTTGGATGGATATGGCACACTATTTCAGGCAGATTTCCCGAATGCGGCAAGAGAAATAACTTGAGCCAGGCATTCGCTTGGCTTTTTGAATGTTTCGGAGCAAAAATATAGTTTTGATGCATTTTCGAGAGAGGCCCCTATTGCCCTTTGTGTTTACAACCGCCAGGTCTATTTAAATATGAAGCTATATCTTTATGCCCCTCAGCTAGTGCCACATCGACCACGGATTCGCCTTCATCCATATAATTGATGTCCGCACTAGCATTACCATGTTACTTTGGCCTCGAAATAATGCTATAAAATATGCACTTTGTGGCATATCGATTCCATTGGATAAACAGTACTGTACCACGTTGTTATGATTGCTGCTTGCTTCTCCGGATATTGCCAAATACCGGAAGCTCTCATTAGGTCGCGATAAATGACCAGCGTTTCATCTTTGGTTACATTGTGGGCTTCTTCGATTGATGCGTAATCCAAGTAAACCACATTCGTGAACGACCGGTCGCTGTTTTTTGCATTGGGCGTCGAGCCGTTTTAAATTGGCGATGGCCGCTTTATACGCTTTCTCATCCCCATTTACTTTGGAATAAACCCCGTATAGCAGGTTTGCATTATAGTTGTCAGGGTTCAAATTCAGGATCTGCTGGTAGGTCTGCAATGCTTCCGGGATTTTCTTTTGAATAATTTGCGTGGATGCCAGCGAGAATTTGAGGCCGGAATTATGAGGGTCCAGTTTGACGGCCTCATTATAAGCTGCTTCGATCACATCATATTTGCCTTTCAGAGTAATGCCTTTAAAAATTTCTTCTTCCGCCTGCTTGAGATCACCGCTATGCCAGTAATAGTACATCGCTCTTCTAGCTGATTGGTTCGATAAGAGGTAGGTTCATCTGTTTTAATGGGTGCTATAACCGGATTCGGATTGGTTTCTTCGGCCTCTTTGAAACCAGGCGCCGCAAAAGCGGATGATACTGTGATGGTCCCTGCTAAAGCAAGTACCAAGCCCCATTTGCTTTTCCATTTAATCATAAAAATATCTCTTCCATTTTTAGTTGCCGTTAAGATAAGTATTTTTAACCATTAATCACTTTCAACTATACCCCCGCCCCGTCTCCTTTCTGGGTAAATTCGCTGGGTGAATGTCTTGATGGAGAATATTAAAAAGCAAAAAGCTTGTCCAAGCCTAGTGTGGGAAATAGTGGTACAGTAGAAAGGCAGGGAAACACAATGAAAAGACCTGTCCTTTTCACACGTACCGCCCTGCCTGATCGAATCAGTAACATGCGAAACTATTATTTACGGAAAATTATAACTACTAACGAATGCCTTTTAAAGGGCGAAAATGCCTGTTTTGAGGATTCATGGGTAGGCCATGGGGACGATTCTTTTGTCTATGGGATTTCAATGATTTACTCAATTTGTTTCTGTTCTTCTTTTGAGAATAATTGGCGAATCAATTTACCTGCTTCAACATATACAAAAGCATTTTCAATTATAATAATGTGATGATTATGGTAAATGCCTGCTTTTATAAAAGCCATTAAGTTTTTAAGATATATCTCTTTTTTTGTTATATAGATATAATATATGCGCGGTGTCAGGAACATTAATATATTTTGTAAGTGGAAGAATTTTCTTCAAAATTTATCATTCCTTTCATTGAAAATTTTAAAGGAATATCATTATAAGTTCTCTTGAATGTAAAGTGAAGGTAAGATTGTGGCTGTTTTATATAAGCGTGAATCTAACATCTCCCTATCGGTCATTAGATACGGATATTTTCTCATCAATTCGATATGGGCGCTTGCTGTGATCATCGTGCTATTGTATGAGACGACAAACAAAGAATGATTGGTCAAATAGTTTTTTAATAAGGAACCATAATAATTTGGATTTCCTTTTACCCATACATTAATTTCTTTTTCATCCTTTGTTAATAATGAATTTAGCCTATTAATCGCATCTTCTTCACTAAATTCCTCCAGGCTAATAAATGTTACGTGCTCATCCTTGTTTTTATCAGAGGTTTTATTGAAATTTTGTTCGTAAATCCTCAAGTTTTCTTTAAGATCAAAAAGAAAACAATGCCTGCCATTTTTAACTCCTGAAAGTAAAAATGTATTTGCATGTTGATAATAAACATCCAAGTTATTAAAAAGGTAGAGGATTAGACCTGTCCTATTATTAAAAGCCTCAGTAGTAGGTGGATTTAGAATGGTTACTTTAGGTGAATGATAATCTTTAAGTGATGGATTGAAGTCTTCTGAGAAAAATTCCATTGGATCAAACCCTAATACACGGGCAATACTTTTTGCCACATTAATACTTGGGTTGCGTCTTCCACTTTCAATTTGTGCATAGTAAGCCCTGTCTATAAAAGCAGCAGAGGAAATGTGCTTTTGTGTCATCTGTTTTGATTTCCTAAGTTTGATTAACCATTCTCTCTTCATGCTTTCTCCCACCATTAGAATTGATCACACCAGATTATTATTATTATTTAAAAATAACATTTTTAAGATTGTATACATTTAATATAAGCATAAGAAGTAAAGGCTTACTATGCTACATGTTTGGATTTTTTGGATACTAATGGAATTTCAGTTCATCTAGTATAACAAACAATACACGTGTATAAATGTTGCTAAATGCCACATTTGTTTTGAATTGTTTGTTATTAATAGGCAATAAGAACTAGAAATAACAGCATTTACACTTCCTCTCTAGTGGAAATAAGGCGGGAATTTCTACAAAATGTTGCAGTTTGCAACATTTCTCGACATGTAAATAAATTAAAATATTCACAAGGACTTATTCGTTTCATGAAAAAGTAACCTCTATTTTGAAAAGGGTAGACCTTTAAAAACGAGACTATGTAAAAATGAATAAAAGGAAATACAATGGGACAGGAGATTCAAAATGGGAATTGAACAGCTTGGTCAAAATCAAATTCTAACAGATAGCAGCCTTAACATCGATATCTTCAATATTGGTATTTGGGATTATGATGTAATAGAAGATGAGGCATTTTGGTCCGATAATGCCTATGAAATCTTTGGGTTAGATAGAGATCAAGTGCCTACATTAGAATTGGTTTATAACCTAATCCATCCCGATGATCGTGGTCGATTTATTCATCAAGTGCATAAATCGATAGATGAAAAATGTGGCTTTCATGACCAATGGAGGATTATTAAAAACAACAATATAGAATATATGATAGACCTTTACGCTAATGTCATCCTTGATGAGAATGGCCTGGTTATTCGCTTAATTGGCTATGTGGCAGATGGTTCTTATCAGGAGCCGCTTTTACAACAAGCGATAGATTATGCCAGTTCTTTAAATGTCAGTATTTGGTCTAAAAATCTAATAAACAATAAAATTATTTGTTCTAAATGCATTAAATCAATCTGTGGTTACAATGCGGAGCAATTTGAGACAAGAGAAATAAGGTGGGAAGATTTAATCCTCCAAGAGGACCTGGATTTATATACAAGTAAACAAAAGAAATTAATCGAAGGTAAAAAAATAAAGGCCGATTACCGGATTAAACATAAAAATGGTGATATAAGATGGGTACGAGATGAAACCATTCCAGACTTGGATATAAGCGGCCGTTTAATTCGTCTAAATGGAATCATGAAAGATATTTCAGAGCAAAAAAAATATGAGGAAAAGATGAATCATTTAGCCTTTTATGATTATTTGACAGATCTCCCGAATAGGCGACTGGTCGATAAGGTATTAAAGGATGTTGTAAAAGAATACTCTCAATCCCACCATGATAAAACATTTGCCGTGATGTGCCTGGATTTAGATGGATTTAAACGAATTAATGATACATTTGGACATCTAATCGGTGATCAGTTATTAATTGAAGTTTCCAAAAGAATAAAAAGCATAATTGACCAGAACGACATTATTGCGAGAATTGGAGGAGACGAATTCTTACTGGTCATTGAATATGCAAAAGAAAATTCTAAAAAGGTGATTTCGATTGCAAATAGAATCATTAATTCCTTTGAGGAATCTTTTCATATTAATCAGTATGAGCTATTCATTAGCACCAGCATTGGCATTACTTATTTTCAAGGTGAAAAAGAAAATCAAGACCTTATAAGGAAGGCTGATAGTGCTCTATATCGGGCGAAATCAACTGGAAAGAATAACTATAAAGTTTATACTACTGCTATGAATCGAAAGTTCTTGAAACAATATAACCTAGAAAAAGATTTAAGAAAAGCGTTCAATAAAAATGAACTTCTGATGTATTATCAACCGAAATTTAACACCCGGAATAGAAAAATAGTGGGTTTGGAAGCCCTTGTTCGGTGGAAGCAATACCAGCATGGATTGACATTGCCAGGTGAATTTATTCCAGTGGCAGAGGAAAGTAATTTAATTCTTAAACTTACAGAATGGACGTTTCGTGCGGTCTGTAATCAGATCAAACAATGGGAAAAAAATAATGTAAAACTCGTCCCCGTCTCCATCAATATCTCACCAAAGTTTTTTCTGAAAAGCCACTGGGATGACACACTTTTGCAAATAATCAAAGAATTCAATGTTGATCCTAATTTATTAGAAATAGAGATTACGGAAAGTTCCCTGATCCAAAATGAGGAACATTTTGCATCAGGGGTCTTGAGATTGAAAAAAGAGGGAATAAAAATTTCTTTAGATGACTTTGGCACGGGCTATTCTTCCCTTTTATACCTTCAAAAGTTTCAAATTGATACGGTTAAAATTGATCAGCGCTTCACAAGGGAATTATTGGAAAACCACGGATCTATAGCAAGATATATTATTAATTTAGCACACGAATTAAACATGAATGTGATTGCAGAAGGAGTAGAATCAGAAGAACAGCTCACTATCTTGTCTCTGTATGGATGTAATCAAGTTCAAGGTTTCTTATTGAGCAAGCCTGTTTCCGAAAGAGTAATAGAAAAATTATTAGCACTCTATAATTAGATTCTTTAAAAAATAGGGGCCAAGCATCAAGGCCCCATTTTTAGGTGTTGGAGGCAGACCCTTCTCAGTAATCTTTCTGTTAGGTGATGATATACAATCTTAAATCATGCTCGGTATATATAATTTGAGAAAGTCCCCCAACCTTCTTGTCTAGCAAACTGAGGATAGGATGATTGAAAGTGAATGATGATCAAGGCTTGATTTAGAGCGGGGTAGGTGTCGAATAAAACCCGGTCACCGTATCGAATAGCGGTTAACGCCAGTGGCAATTCGCGTCTAAATATTTCATTACGTTTGGCTGCTGCTGTTACGTTATATTCACCTTGATCGATATATAGATAAACAGAATAATATAACGAACTCCCATCTTGCTTCCATTCGCCTAGTACTTCGTCTCGCATTGGATTTATTTTTCCCCAGGCATAATGCGTTCCAATTGTTAAAAAAAGATCTCCAGTGGAATCAGAGTGAGTGAGAGTGTAACGTCGTGGAATCACTGGTTCTGTGGCGGTCACTCCAGTGCTGTACGTCACAAATAATTTTTCAGGATTAAATGGGCTCATGCCATCAACTCCCTTAATATTAGTTTTTTACCATGAAAGGACTCTTTCATAAATATGTGAGTGAAGGGAAGGGTAGGACATTCTCTTTAGATTTCTTTTTAAGACATTGAAATTCCAATTTACCCAGTAATTCAAAAAAATTATGTAAAAAGTTGTCAAAAACACCAATTTAGTAAATAATTAGGTAGAAAAAGAGTGATATTTGTCATATGAAGTTTTCACCATTTTGGCAAAGTCGCTTTTTTTCACTAATTTTGTGGTTTGGAAGGGGGAATAGGTTTTTGAAGATTGTAAGTTTCAAAGGATTGGTTGCATTTGTCCTTTTTTTACAGCTTGTCATTGCTGGACCAATTAGTGCTACGCAGCGTAGTTATGCGGCCAGCGGTACATTGGTAGAAGGACTCGTACACCAATATACCAGCAATACCTGGGCGAATAGTAATCTATTTACTAGTCCAAGCGGTGATCTCTATTTATCTCATGTTAAAGGCATGAATGAGATTACGATTAAGAAATGGGAGAATAACCAATGGAAGGAACTAACCGCTATAACCGCAGCTGCATCAGGAGATAGTGGGTTTAACGCGGGAGTTTCGGATGTTGCCATTGACGGTAACAATACCATTTATGCAGCTTTTCTATTTTACAGGGGTTCAGGTACGACCAGTGATAGAGGCGTAAAGTATGGTATTTATAAAAATGGCAGCTGGTCGTTTGAGAAGGTTGAGAGCGCTCAAGATCCTTATGGATGGAAAAACATGTACGATCCGAAGATTGCTTTTGATGCAAATGGGAAAGCCCATATCGTTTACGTGTACAATGACGCAAATGAACCAAGAAAGTATGAAGTTCACTATGCGACTAATCAATCCGGATCATGGGTAATCAATAAACTTGTCAGTGGAACCAGTTCGATTGATGAAGTGCACGAACCGCAAATTCAGATTGATCAGACTAATACGATTCACATCACGTACGTCAAAGAAGATAATCAAAATGATTACTATGGAAATGTCTATTATACGCACAAGAAAGTAAGTGATCAAAACTTTCCTGTTGCGCATGAGAAGATTATTGATTCAAAAACAGATAAGAAAAACTATTATGCCGCACCTTTTGTTGTCGACTCCTCTGGAAAAATATATCTCTCCTATTCTGATGATGCCTATACAAATTATTTACTCACCAACAAGTCAGGTACTTGGACCAAAGAAGTCATTACTAACGACGGGATTAGTTACCCATTCAAAACTAGTGTCATCAATAACAAGCCTTATGTCATCTTCTACAAAGATACAGGAGGCCCAGCGACGTTTTTCGCGATGGTGAAAGATGCTGGAACGTGGAAAAAGGGAACTAAGGAAGTTTCTTCCCAGTTAATGAGCAGTTCTCCTTCGGAACTAATCACTGAAATGGATCCATCTGGCAATATCATGATTGTGATGGAGGACAATAATTTAAGGAACTTGACGTATTTATATGGGACAAGCAACGACTTCGGCTTAAACTTTGCACCGCCGCTTTCCAGTAATGCGAATTTAAGCAGTTTGGCTGTTAGTCCCGGAGCATTGGTGCCAGGATTTTCAGCAGATACAACGGACTATTCCGTATCTGTAGGCTATGATGTTCAAAAAATCACTGTAACCCCAACGGTTGCGGATTCGACTGCTACGATCACGGTGAACGATCAATCCGTGCCGAGTGGAGTCGGACTCGATGTTACCTTACAGACAGGACCTAATCTGATTCCGGTTAAGGTGACGGCTCAGGATGGAACCGTAAAGACCTATACGGTCACGGTTCAGAAAGCGGCTCCTTCTAATAATGCGAATTTGGCCAATTTAACAGCCAATCCAGGGGTCTTGAATCCGATTTTTCAAACATTGATAAAGGACTATTCGCTCGATGTTCCGAATAGCACCAGCCAAATCCGGTTTACCCCAACAACTGCAGATGCCAATGCCACGGTAACAGTGGGTGGAAATGTAGTGAAAAGCGGACAGGAATCGCCGCCAATTAGTCTAACAGTTGGGAAGAATAGCATTCCGATTATTGTGACAGCTCAGGACGGGAGCACGGTAACTTATACCGTGAAGGTCAATCGGAATACCCCGCCAGTAGCAGCGGATCTCCAGTTTTCAGTTGATGAAAATGCCGCCAATGGGACAGTTGTCGGAAATGTCGGTGGGAGTGATCCCGATGGCCAAGCGCTGACCTATCGGATTCTCTCCGGAAATGCCGAGAACATTTTTAAAATAAATGCGGCAAGCGGCGAAATCACGGTCGCAAATGGAAGTTTATTAGATTTTGAAACTACACAAAACTATTCCTTAACTGTTGAAGTCAGTGATGGTGTCGATCAAACAACGGCGACGGTTACCATCGGGGTCAATGACTTGAATGATAACCGCCCTGTTGCCCACGGATTTACAAAAACAATTGATGAAAATCTGGCCAATGGAACGATTGTCGGCAAAGTAACGGCAACGGATCATGATGCCAATACCCATTTTTCCTACAGGATTACAGCGGGGAATGAGGATGGGGCGTTTGCGATGGACCCAAGTAGCGGTGAAGTGACAGTCGCGAATTCCGTCAAGCTTGATTACGAAACCATCAAGACCTTTAGCTTAACCATCCAAGTAAGCGATGGTGTTCATACAGCTGAAACTACGGCGACGATTGGTTTAAATAATCTAAATGACAATAAGCCGGTTGCTGAAGACGCCGTATTCAACGTCGATGAGAATGCGCCTAATTGGACAGTGGTTGGGAAGGTTATAGCAAGTGATGCTGATGGAGATATTCTTCGTTACCAAATCCTCTCCGGCAATGAAGATGGTGCGTTCGCCATCAATGCTTCAACTGGGGAAATCACGGTAGCCGATAGTCATCAACTGGATTATGAAAGGAAAACCGTCTATCAATTAAGGGTGCAAGCCTTGGATACAGAGGCTCCGCAAGCTTACGATTTAATTAAGGCTTTGTTCCGAAGTATGGAATCCGATATTGCTACCATTACAATCAATGTAAATAATGTGAATGATCATCAGCCTGTACCGCAAGGCTTTACGAAAAACATCGACGAAAATTCGGCAGCGGGTACATCGGTTGGGTTCGTTACGGCAACGGATGCGGATGAAGGAAGTGTCTTTTCCTATAAGCTGACAGCCGGGAATGAAGCAGGTGCGTTTGCGATTGATGAAGTCACTGGTGAAGTGACTGTCGCGGATTCCACCAAACTGGACTATGAAAAAGTTCAAAGCTTTACCTTAACCGTTGAGGTAAGTGACGGTGACCATACGGCTGCAACTACGGTGACGATTGAAGTCAATAATCTGAATGACAATCAGCCGGTTGTCGATGATGCGGTATTTGTCATCAATGAAAATGCCACATCTGGCACGACGGTCGGCACCGTAACGGGTCATGATGCCGATGGTGACCAACTTCATTACGCGATTACAGCTGGCAATGAGTCCGGGGCCTTCCGCATAAATAGTGAAACGGGAACAATCAGTGTCGCGGATGCCGGGAAATTAGATTTTGAAAAAGTTCAACGCTTTGCACTGACCGTTCAGACAAGTGACGGTCTCCATGCAGCGAATGCTGCGGTGGTGATCAATCTGAATAATGTCAATGACAATGCGCCGGTTGGCGAGGACGCTCATTTTACCATTGATGAAAATAGCGCAAACGGAACTGTCGTCGGTACAGTAACGGGCCATGATGCAGACGGCGATAAATTGCATTACAGTATCGCCGCTGGGAACGATTTGGGCGCGTTTACAATTGATAAAGACACTGGTGAGGTGACGGTGGCGGACTCCGGAAAACTGGACTATGAAAAAGTTCAAAGCTTTACTTTAACCGTTGAGGTAAGCGACGGCACCCATACAGCCGCAACGACGGTGGCGATTGGGATCAATAATTTGAATGACAATAAACCGGTTGGCGAGGACGTTCATTTTACCATTGAGGAAAATAAGGCAAACGGAACGATTGTCGGTACAGTTACCGGCCACGATGCAGACGGAGATTCATTGCATTATAGTATCACAGCCGGAAATGAAGCCGGTGCATTTGCCATCGATGAGGACACTGGTGAAGTGACGGTGGCGGATTCGACAAAATTGGACTATGAAAAAGTACAAAGCTTTACTTTGACTATTGAAGTAAGTGACGGCCTCCATACGGCGAATGCAGCGGTGGTAATCAACCTGACTAATGTTAATGACAATGCCCCGGTTAGTGAGGACGCTCTTTTTACCATTGATGAAAATAAGGCAAACGGAACGATTGTCGGTACAGTGACGGGCCATGATGCAGACGGCGATTCCTTGCATTACAAAATGGCTGCAGGAAACGAAGCCGGTGCGTTTGCGATTGGTGAAGATACTGGTGAAGTAACGGTAGCGGATTCGACAAAACTGGATTATGAAAAAGTACAAAGCTTTAAACTGACCGTTCAGGTAAGTGATGGCACCCATTCGGCCGCAACGACGGTGACGATTGGAGTCAATAATCTGAATGACAATCCGCCGGTGGTCGAGGCTGCGAAATTCGACATTGATGAAAATGCCGTGAATGACACAGCGGTCGGTACTGTAACGGGCGATGATGCCGATGGGGACCAGCTTCATTACGCGATTACAGCTGGCAATGAGTCCGGAGCCTTCCGTATAAACAGTGAAACGGGTACAATCCGGGTCGCCGATGCTGAGAAATTGGACTACGAAAAAGTAAAAAGCTTTGCCCTGACCGTTCAAACAAGTGACGGCATCCATACGGTGGAATCAGCGGTGGCGATCCACCTGAATAATGTCAATGACAATCAACCGGTGGTGGAGGACACCTCTTTTACCATTGAGGAAACAGCCGCAGCCGGCACAGTAGTGGGGATGGCTGAAGCTCATGATGATGACGGAGATGGGCTTACGTATTCCGTTGTGTCCGGGAATGATGATGGCATTTTCGCTGTAAATGAAACGACTGGGGAAATTTCTGTAGCGAATTCTTCCAGGTTAAGCGCAAAGGAGAAGGCACTTCATGTGCTTTCGATTGGGGTAAGTGACGGTAAGCATACAGCTGTTATGAGGGCCACTGTCCGTATTCTCTCAAGTGACGCCACTCTTAGCGGATTAACAAGCAGTGTTGGAAGCCTGGCTCCTGCTTTCACACCGGGAAAAACTCAGTATACCATTTATGTTGTGAACAATGTGGAGGAAATGACCTTCACTCCAACAGCGGCGTATCCGAAGGCAACGGTAAAAATGAACGGGAAACCAATCATGAGTGGCCAGGAAACTGAACCGGTGCAGCTTGAAACGGGGAGAAACCTTCAGACCATTGAAGTGACTTCGGAAACTGGGCAAACCACAACGTATAATATTACAGTGATTCGCCTAAAACCGGTGATTAAGGTAATACCTGAGGCTACAGACACGATTGTAACGGTTCCTGATGAGGAAGTGGACCTGCTGGATGAAAATGGTACGCTTCTATTCGAACTAAAAGAGAACCGGGCCCGAAATCAAGTGGTCAAACTGACTGCGGGACAGATTGCAACTTTAATCAAGAGACACGCCAGCATTCAAATTTTAGGCAAGGATGTCCAGATGCGCATCCCGGCAGCCAATTTTGCTGATATGGAAGACGTTACCATCAGCATAGCGAGGGTGGATAAGAATTCTGCAAACATTCCTTTTTCCCGGTTGGCGGTAGGGGAGATTTATGAACTCACAATTAAGCAGGGAGACACCATGATCCATCAGTTTAACCATGAGATTGAGCTTAGCTTTTCTGTCAATGGCTATGCCCATCCGGAGCTTTTAAAGGTACACTACTTTAATGAAGCAAAGAAGGAATGGGAATTGGTCGGTGGGACATTCAAAGGCGGCCAAGTAATCGCCAAGACGAACCATTTCAGCACCTTTGCCCTCTTCCAGCCTGATGATCTAGTGGTAAATCCTGCCAAGAAGCCGGCGACAGGGGGAGATTTGCCTGAGACCTCCACAAGTATGTACAATTGGCTGCTTGCTGGTCTGCTCATTGTGATTCTCGGAGGTGCCATGCTCCGTATTCAGCGAGTGGGAAGAAGATAATTTGGGGAAATACTAAGCAACAAGGACAAAGGGAGAAGAACCAACCCTTTGTCCTTTTTTATTTGAAGTATATCTTGGAAAATTTTGGCGAAAATAGGGAGGAGATTTTGTGCTGTCGAAGAATAATTTTTAAGAGTGGTAAAAAATAATAGCGTTAGACTCGCGAATATATCAATTAGTTTTTCTGAAGGAGTGAAAAAGGATGAGGCGTAAAACTGGTCAAATGATACAGCTAGGTGGTAAAGGAGAAAAGGAGGGTGTAGTAAATGGCTCTTCAATCTAAGCATATATTTGTGAATTTGCCGGTAAAGGACCTGCAGAGATCAATGGAGTTTTATAAGGGAATCGGGTATGACTTCAATCCTGAATACACGGACGAAAAGGCAGCCTGCATGATTATTGGTGAAAATATATATGCCATGTTACTGGTTGAATCCTACTTTAAGACGTTCACGAAACGAGATTTACCAGATCCAATGAAAACGCCAGGGGTTCTCCTTGCTTTGTCCGCTGACAGCAGGGAACAAGTGGATGAAATCGTTGATAAAGCCATTGCATTAGGCGGCACCGCAGCAAGTGAACCAATCGACCATGGTTTTATGTACTATAGGAGTTATCAGGACATGGATGGGCATTATTGGGAAGTTGCTTACATGGTACAACAATAAATTTGAAAAAAGTAGTAAACCAACAAAGGGATAGTAGGTTATCTTTCATTCGTATTCGGAGTCAGACCCTTAGCCGTTAAGTTAACCAGACATAAAAAACAACGCACCTACTAGCGAAATTTTAGTAGGTGTTTTTCATTGGTATAAAGATATTTTTTGATCTTTCTTAATAGAAACCACATTTACTTAAAAATAGTGATGAACAACATCTATTGTAAAACGCTATTTCCTCGAGATTTTGGATGCTGATTTTATATTCATTTTTATACTAGTTTGTTAAGTCTTTTATCTAAGAAAGTAAAATCTAAGGTAGAATAAAGAAGAAATAGAATATAGCAAAAGACGATTATTGTGCCGTAATTGGAGGGGATTTTTAATTGGCAAATAAATATTGCCCTATATGCGGGGAAGCTAATGGATGCATGTCTGGAGCTGGAGAACACGGCAATTGCTGGTGCGATAAGGAGGAATTTCCTAAAGAAATCTTTGAATTAGTTCCTGTTGAAAGCATACGAGTAGATTGCATATGTAAAAAATGTTTAATTAAATTTCAGGAAAAACAAAAAGTTTAGGGAATATACGATGAAATGATTATGTTAAAAAACCACGATTCTTTTATTAAAAATCGTGGTTTTTATGTTTTTAAGCCAAGTGATAGCAATTAAGTAACCGATAATTGGTGATACTCCATATCCCATGATGGGCATTGGAAAATTCCCAAAGAAAGTTACAATCATGGTTAGTAGAAAATAAACACCTAATGATAGAGATACGATCGATACTTTGCCGATAAAAAAGAATGGAACTACTAACAATAGGAGAGACAAAACTCCTAAGACGAACCAGACTATTCCCATGTCTGCAGCTAAAAAGAGAATCTTCTCTACATAAGGCACTGGTGCTAAATTATCGAGAAAAATCCAAGATACGATCACCATAGTAGTTATAAGTGTTAGCGTAAATAATTTTATCATCCTATTATTTATCTTTTTCCAAAAAATAATGGCAGTGGCGCATGCAAATGCGGTTACTTGCCCTGCATCTGGATGAAACAACAATATGACTAATACAATAAAGGTTAGTCCAATTACATAAAATTCATGGGTGCTTAATGCCAATTTCCACAAATGTATAATGAATAAAGGTAAAAAAATACTTGCTATATAAAGATTGATTGGTCCAAAAGTTTTGTCTATTAGAAGCCTCCTATTAGACAGTTTCCTAATTTTAACCTCCGTTTTGTCTATTAGAAGCCTCCTATTAGACAGATTCCTACTTTTAGCATTCATTTTGTCTATTAGAAGCCTCCTATTAGACAGATTCCTACTTTTTGCCTCCATTTTGTCTATTAGAAACCTCCTATTAGACAGATTCCTAATTTTAGCCTCCGTTTTGTCTATTAGAAGCCTCCTATTAGACAGATTCCTACTTTTAGCCTCCATTTTGTCTATTAGAAGCCTCCTATTAGACAGATTCCTACTTTTTGCCTCCGTTTTGTCTATTAGAAGCTTTCTATTAGACACATTTTCTACTTCAACATCCATTTTGTCTTTTAGAAACTCTCTATTAGACATTTTCCCTACTTCTTACACTAATATTTAACTTAACAGATTATTTCTCATCAATTGCGGACTTACATCTTGGACTACTAAAAATAAAGTCTTTTAGTTCCCCAATAGGCACTCGACTAAGCCGCAGATGCCGAATTTGCATAGACTAATGATGATTCAGGGCAAATGGTTAAGGAGGAGGTCTAATGTATCATATGCTTTTTGGTATTCCGTATGGGGGATGGGTCGGCTGTCCGTGCCAATATTGTCCACCTCAAGCGTTTGCAAGTCAATATGATCCACCACCGCCACACCATCATCCGCACTATACTCACTTTTTTCACACTGACTCCACACCACTAATGTTTGCTGTACCATTCATGGCACCGGTCCGGTGGCAAACTAATTAACTGTGCAATCAATATTCAAAAAAATGGGGGTGAACTTCATGGCAAGATGGATAGACGTATCCCTATCAAAACATCAATTAAAACTGTTTGATCGTAATAAGCTTATAAAAACATACCCAATAGCAGTGGGAAAAATGTTGACAGCAACCCCAACAGGGACATTTACGATCATCAATAAACAAAGAAATCCCGGCGGACCATTTGGTGTGCTTTGGATGGGTTTGTCAAAACCTCATTATGGCATTCACGGAACCAATAACCCATCCTCTATCGGTAAGAATGTCTCCCATGGATGTATTAGAATGTTTAATCATGATGTTCTGGACTTATCATCAAGAGTTCAAATTGGTACCCAAGTGTTTATTCATAAATAATCATAATGCTATGTAACAAACTAGGATGATTTTTCCTTGAATGTCCCTGTTTTCTTGCTTCCCATCAAATACACTAACAAAATAATCACCATAAAGGCTGCAGAATAACTAAACGTCATGCCGTACCCAACACTTTTTGCTAAGAACCCGAGACCTACTGAACCAATGGCCAACCCAAAATCGATAAAAATAAGAAGCATTGAATTGGCCGTTGCTTTTTTCTCAGGTGGGACAAGCGTTAATGCCCAAGCCTGTATGATTGGATGGATGATGGCATACGCAATTCCGAATAATGCCCCTGAAACCCAAACCCTCACCATACTAGTAGAAAAACCTAAAAGAACCAAACCTGCAGTCCCTGAAATAGCACCTGGGATAATAAGGACTCTGTGGCCAAATCGATCAAAAATTTTACCAGAAAAAGCCCGAACGATGACCATGGCAATCCCTTGTGCGATAAAAAACTGTGAAATCCTTCCGCCCACACCAATCTCTTTCCCAAACGCCCCCACAAAATTGACGGTTCCTGCAATGGCTATATAATTCAACGATACTAAGATACATGGAAGAAGAACACGCTTATCGTACATGTACTTATAGAAGGGTTCTTTCTTTGCCCCCTGTGGACTTTCCTGTTCTTTTTTAACCGGATTTTTTGTGAAAAAACTGCAGACCAATGAAAAGGTCATAAGCCCGAGCGTTAACAGCATCATCGACCGAAAGGAGAAATGGGCAAGATATGAAATGGCAATGAGCGGCCCCATTGTCGTCCCAACGCTTGTAGACATGGCGAAAAAAACAATGCCCTCACCTAACCGAGACTTAGGAACAATTTGACTTGAAATCGTAAAGACTAAAATCGTAAGCATGCTAAATCCAATACCTTGTAGGGCTCGAATGAAGATTAAAAATCCGATGGAGTCGTTTACAAAAGTAAGACCGATTGTACCCAAAAAGTAAAGGAGAGAAATAATCAGAAGCCATTTCATATTGACCTTTTGGATAATAACACTCGCAAAGAAGCGCGTAACTAAAGATGCGACCATTAAGGTCGTGGTCATTGTTCCTGCTATCGCAGGATTTTTACTAATGGTTGATACGAAAATAGGGAAACCAGCTGTAATCATATAAAAAGAAGCGAACATGACTAAAGACAATAAAATAATAATGACATATTGGTTTGTCCAGAGTTTACCTTTTATTTTACCCATCGTGTAAAGGACCGCCTTCCAAGGCTATTTGCATCATGACGGATTTATTTTTTCCATTTTTTAAAAAACTATTTCAAGTTTCCTGAAATACTTCTTCATTCTTTCCGTATCGAAAGCGGCATATAGATAGTAAAAAAGGAATAGTTCCTTCGATTCACCGAATAAATAACGGATGCGTATCCTGTTATCAAAACGAAGGAGTGAATTTTATGGAAAGTAATGTGGAGCCACCCAACCAAGCAAGACCGGAAGTATCGGCGGGGCGCATTCGCTTCGCTGGCCTAGCGTGCCTCATCGGTGGGCTGCTATGGGTGGTGCTTGTTAGCGTTGAAGAGCTGCAGGCGTCGGTACCTGAAATCGTCACTGGATTACTAATCCCTTTACCGATGTTGCTGGGCATGGCGTGCGGGCCGTTGGGCCTACTCATGCTCCGTGCTAGCGGGAGCGGCCGGATGAGGCGGGTCGGACTCATCGGAACGGCAATCACCCTCCTAGGGATTTGTTCTTATCTGGCAGCTACTTTGTCAAAATACATTGTAGGGTATGAGGTGGAGTTCTTTTATCCCGTAGGTGCCTTACTGGTCGGCGTCGGTATGCTGATGCTGGGAATTGCCGTGTTTGTTGCAAAAAGGCTAACGGGATGGCATCGGGTGGCGCCGCTGTTTGTTGGGGTGTACTACGTAGCAATGATTCCATTCCAAATAATCTTCTTTATTATCCCGAACGGAAATCCATCGCCCATCCTTCTCGGAATCTGGAGCATCACGTGGATTCTGCTTGGGTTTGCCATTCGGAACAGTACTTCTTCCGTGGACCGATAGCCAGCTGAGGTGGGCGTTTATAGTGATTTTTTACGGTATTGGTTGAAAAATAGAAATCTTTTTATGGGGTGGAAATTCCGCTCCATTTTTATTTGTGGATTTTGTTCGTTTATTTGTGGAAATGTGGGGAGTTTATTTGCGAAAACGACCATTCTAACTGCGAAAAACCCGATTTTATTTGCGATTCTTTGTACGAACGAAATCCCTCCCATTTTTATTTGCGCTTTTCGCTCGTTTATTTGCGAAAATAAACATTCTATTTGCGAAAAACCCGATTTTATTTGCGATTGCATTTAATAAGGGCAAGTCCCCCTCATGTATAAATGTATAAAGTACTTCCTGATTTCATATTTGTGTAATAATAGAAATATATAAAGGGGGCTATTTATGTGAAATATTCAAAATCGATTATTGTTGGACTCATTGCGCTGATTGTTGTCGTTGTGGGGTTTTCTTCGGTCACTACTGTCGAAGCTGGGAATAGGGGCGTGCTGGTGCAATTGGGAGAGGTTAAACCGACCATTTTATCGGAGGGTCTTCATTTTAGGATCCCGTTTATCCAATCCGTTCAGCAGATTGAGGTTCGGGTCCAAAAGGAGGAAAGCTCGCAGTCGGCAGCCTCGAAGGATCTTCAAATAGTGACGACAAAGGTAGCGGTCAACTATTCGGTCGATCCGGAAGCGGTCAATAAGCTCTATCAGGAAATTGGTATGGATTACCGCTCCCGTATTGTGGACCCCGCCATCGCCGAAGCCCTTAAGGCGGTTACCGCACAGTACACGGCAGAGGAATTAATCTCGAAGCGTCCTGAGGTATCCGCGAAAGTGAAAGATATGCTGGCGGATAAATTAACGAAATACTTCATGTTGCTGGAGGATATCAATATTAAGGAATTTGCGTTTAGTGAAGAATTTAATAAGGCAATCGAAGCGAAACAAACGGCAGAGCAAAATGCCTTGCGCGCCCAACGGGATCTCGAGAGAATCAAAATTGAAGCGGAGCAGAAAGTGGCACAAGCAGGAGCCGAGGCCGAAGCACTGCGGCTGAAGAAACAAGAAGTCACCCCGGAATTAATCCAACTGAAACAAATCGAAGTCCAAGAGAAGGCCCTAGAAAAATGGGATGGCCGTCTCCCGAACGTCACCGGAGGCGCCACTCCATTTATCGATGTTAATGGGTTTGGGAAGTGACCGGGGGTGCGGGTCTACTCGTTGTTTTGAGTTTGCCAGTCGATATGGAATCCCATTAAAAATAGGTGTTTTCAAAGGGAGTTCGGCTGGATTTGGCACATTTTTCGAACTGATTACTTGAATTTAGCAAGGGAAATTACCTGAGCCAGGCATTCGCCTGGCTTTTTGGCTGTTGCGATACAACCAAATAGCTTAAGGCTTTTTCGAGCGACCCCTCAGCATTTATTTAGACCTAAAACCGGATTGTCGATACAAAATGCGTCACAGATTCTCTTGTTTACCATACTCGATAATGTATTCTAAAGATTCCGAAAAATATGATATGATATACACACGGGATTTTTAATAATGGGGGGATGATCGGTGAACAAGCAAGAATTTATGGCACAGATGGAACAGGCATACGATACATACGCCATCAAACCAGAAAGTATATTCATGTTCAAGCAGCTTCAGTTTGAGTTTGATTATGATGATGAGGCAAGGACATGTACCATTACGTGTCCGGTAACTGAAATTATGTATAACCCGTCTGGAATCGTGCACGGCGGCATTTTTACCTTTCTCGCTGACACAGCGATGGGTCATTTAAACTTTCGGCTGAAGGAAGCGCCGTATGTATCGCTGGAATTGAAGACTTCTTTTTTTAAAGCAACGAAGTCCGGAAAATTGATTGCCACGGCTCGTTATAAGAAGGAAGGATATAAAATTTCATTCATGGAAGCGGACGTCCGGAATGAAGAAGGCGAGTTATTGTGCACAACCACGGGCACATTCTATCGCTACGACAAGTGACCAGGGGACAGTTCCCCCTGGCTCTTCTTTGTCTATTATTGCTAAATTCTTCGGATTGTGAATTAGGAGGTCATATGAAGAAAAAAACGATCAAGCTATTCCTTTCTTTCTTAATCATTTCCTTGATCTGTTCCATTCTACTTGTATTCGTTTCCTCCATGAAATTTTCCCCACAATATGTTTTTAGGACCATAGTAAATGGAAATTCGGATGTAATGGATTACAAAGTATTTCCTGAGCGGATGATTCAAAAAAGCTCTCAGCCCTATACTTACAAATATGACTTGGATGGATCCTTAAAAACCATGCCCATAGACTATACCTTTAGTGGAAAAAGCAGAAAGAAGCCATTGAATACCTTTCTAAAGGAAACCAATACCACCTCATTTATTATTGTCCACAACGACAAGGTAGTGCTTGAAGAATATGACAACGGATATGACAAGCACACTGTTAATACCTCTTTTTCAATGGCCAAGTCAATCGATTCTTTGTTAATTGGAATGGCGATTGAAGATGGTTATATTAAAAGTGAAAAACAGTCCATTGCTGATTATATAGTCGAGTTCAAAGGAACGAATATGGAAAAAATCACAATTGAAGATTTGCTTTTGATGCGTTCAACTATCAGCTATGAGGAAGGAAATATCTGGTTTGGTGACGATGCCAAAACGTATTATATGCCTGATTTACGTCATTTAGCGTTGAGTCATCATCAGCTGACGACAAAATACCACGATAAATTTCATTATAACAATTATCATCCCTTATTACTTGGCATCATACTGGAGCGGAGTTCGGGGAAACATGTAGCGGAATATTTTGAACAGAAAGTTTGGGATAAAATCGGAGCTGAACATAATGCTTCATGGAGTCTAGATAGTAAAATCACAGGTTTTGAAAAAATGGAGAGCGGTATTAATTTCAAAGCGATTGACTTTGTTAAGATAGGCAGCATGTTACTTCATGAAGGCACGTGGAATGGGCAGCATATACTAAATCAAGAATGGATAAAGCTTTCTACACGTAGTGATTTTCCGTTAAATAATGATGAATATAAAGGCTCATTCTTAGAAAATAGTAATATAGGATATAAATACATGTGGTATAGTACACTGAATAATAAGGGGGGTCTAGACTTTTTTGCGATGGGAAAGTATGGACAGTACCTATACATGTCCCCGGAAAATAATATCGTCATTTTACGAACCGGTAAATCGCAGGGGAATGTAGATAGCTGGCCGGCTATTTTTAAAGAAATATCTATTAAAGTTGGAAAAAAGAATGGAAGTCGTTAGTAAAGCCGGATACTCGTAGCAGGGCTGGAAAAAATTATGAGGAGTTATAGTTATGAATCAAAAAGGGACGTTACATCTATTAAATGGACAATCCATGTATCATTATTTTAAAACAACAGATTTTCTTAAAGGGGAATTGATGATTCCTTTTAACGAGGCTATGTGTTATGGAGACACTTGTCATGATCTATTTTCAGATGAATTCACCCAAATACGTGCTAAGGTTCATCACGTGACACCTGAACAATATACTGAAATCACTCTAAAACCATTAACGCCTCTCTTTCGTAAAAATTTCACCCACATTTCAATGTGGTTTGATGCTGATATGTTTTGTCAAATCAATATTCTTACCATTCTTGCCTGGTTGGACCTGACAGATTATAAGGGGGATATTGAACTACATATAGTCGGTGATCAGTTTGAACGTAAGGACAGTTTTACCTTGAAGGCTGAGGGATATTATCTGATTTATAAACAAGTGTTGATTCAAAAAAAGCTTCCAAGGTCTATCTTTCCAGACACTTTAAAAAGGGGAATTGAATTATATTTGAATTATCTTAACAAAGATAGTGATCTCATTCTTTATATTAAAAAGTGCCAAGATGTATCAGAAGAAGAGCTTGTAACTAAATTAATAGTGGAATTCCAGCATTATGGGTTAGGTGATACCCAATACCTTGAGATTATTAGATCATGTCGTGAAAAATAACATTTTTTATAATCATGGTTTCCCATGGTACGGATAAAAAGGGAAGGAGGGGAGGGTTCTCTGTTTGTAAAGAAAACAAAGAACCCCTTTCCTGCTTCTTAATTATTATTGTATTTATCCTTCATTTCCTTGCCTTTTTCTTCGATTTCTTTCTTGATTCGTCTGCCTTCAGCTTCCATTTGGTCGATGAGACCCTTGTACTTGTCTTTCACATAGTCTTCTAGAATTCGTTTTCGTTGCTGGGCCAGGCTTTCGAGTTCTTCCCTGACTTCAGGGGAGATTTGTTCCTTTTGCCTCAAATAGTAGATGGCATTGGTCATGCGTGATTTTTCGTCATAAACTAAATTGGAAAAATTGGACTTCTTCTGATAAAGAGTATTGATTTTCTTTGATACTTCCGCGGATACTTCATTATAGTTTTTCGCGCTCCAGGCACTCCATTCATTGTAAAGCCGGGTTCTCTCCCGCTCCCAAACGCGCTTGAAATCATCCGCCGTATGGACCGTTTCGAACTTACCGCCGCCTGCATCGGCCACCGCCTTTAATTGTTTTTGGCCATTTTGATCGACATCAAAGCCAATGATATTGACCACTGCTTTGATATTGGAATCGTGAAGCTCCTTCGCTGCTTGCACTGGGTCGCCCTCACAGGTTTCAATTCCGTCACTGACCACATAAATAATGTTTTGCCCTTGTTTGCCCGCTTCGCCAAAATCATTCTTCGATTCAGAAATAGCTTTCGCTATTGGTGTCCAGCCGGTTGGCTGGAATTGACCGAGCGAATCCTTGAAACCCGTTTGGTTATAAGGTTGTAGTTCGTAGACTAATTCGGTGCTTTCGCAGGAGACTTGCTTATCTGCGTCACTATTACTTCCTTTGTGCCCGTATACCCGCAATGAAACATTGGAGCCTTCGGGCATGGAACCAAGAAACTGATTAATCGCGTCTTTGGCCAAGTCCATCTTCGTATTGCCGCCAATTTTCGCGGCCATGCTTCCGCTTGCATCGAGCAAAATCGAGATATTCGGAGCACCGGTTGCTGTTCCACCACCGCTCTTTTCCAAGTTTTTCTCCTCAGGCGTTTTCGTCAAGGCCGTTTCCACATTGGGATTGAAGTCCTCTGCAAACTGGATCAGCTCCTTGTATTCCGGCCCTTCGCCGAGGAGTCCAATCAGCGTATTGTAGACCTGGAAGCTGTCCTTATCCTGAAAGCTTTTTTCATCTAATGCCCGGTTTACCACCGCTTTATTATAGGCATTGCCAGCAAATTTACCTGCCTTCTCCTTGGCAATTTCCTCAACAGTCGAGGCTATGTCCCCATTATTTTCGTCCTTGTCACTGTTGCTTTTCCCTTTGTCGGCTTTCTTGCTTTTCGCCGTTTCTCCACTTTTTGCATCGGCCGAGGTTTTATTCTCGTTTGAACCACAGGCCGCCAGGAAAAAGACCATCATCAACATGACCAACCCTGTCATCACTTTTTGAACCCGCATTTTTTGTTTGATTCCCCCTTACTCATTCAAATCCCAGTTGGATACCAAAAGCACATCCATTTTATTGTATAATAACTGGAATTTTGTACCTATAACCTTTCGGCCTAATATAGGTTGGGCATTTTATCCTATGGGTCACCCAGATTAGGTTTAAAAAGGAATTTATCCAAAAACGATGGCAATGCACTTTTACTTTAAGATAATAAGGGGAAATTAAGGTTGAAAATCCTTTCTATGTAAAGGGTCAAAGAAAGGGGATGCACCTGTGAGTTATGATTGTATTATTGTAGGTGGCGGTATTGCTGGTCTTCAAGCAGCGATTCAATTGGGCAGGTATAAACATAAAGTTCTTGTTATTGATTCAAATTATGGCCGATCAACATTATGTAAGAGTTACAATAATATATTGGGTTGGCCCAATGGTATTAGTGGTCATGAACTGCGTCAGCTTGGAAAAAGACAAGCAGAAAAACTGGGAGTAGAGTTTAAATCCGAAGTGGTTGACAGTGTTGAAAAGGTTGGAAAGGGATTTCAGCTCACGGTAAAAACCGGTTTGCAATATGCAGCAAAGCGATTGTTATTGGCAACCGGTATAATGGACAGGATCCCTGCATTTCCTGAGCTTCTGCACTGTCTGGGTATAAACGTGTATGTTTGTCCAGATTGCGATGGCTATGAAGTGATGAATAAAAGTACGATTGTGATTGGCGCGGGAAATGTGGGAGCCAGGATGGCCCTAACCCTCTCTTATTGGACACAAGATCTTACCTATATCAATCATGAACAGATCGAGGTATCAGAACACCTATTAAACGAACTCAAGGTTCATCGGATTCAATATGTTGAAGAAACCATCCAAAAGGTCATAGCAGAAAATTCTTATCCACAAGGATTTATCCTGCAAAACGGAAAAAGAATTATGGGCGAATGCGGCTTTATTGCGTTCGGGGGCAATGAAGTGAAATCGAACCTTGCGAAGCAATTAGGGGTAGAACTTCTTGAAAATCACCATATTGTTGTCAACCCGCGAACCAAAATGACGAATATACCCAATGTATGGGCAGCGGGTGATGTGGTTGCTCATTCGGAACAAGTGACAATCGCTATGGGTGAAGGTTCAGCGGCCGCTATTTGGATACATAAGAGTTTAATGGATGGGTTTGTTCAGTAAGATATAAAAAATAAACCGATTCAAGATTATTTCTTGAATCGGCTCTTTGCTATTTTATAAATCAGCTTCGTTTACCATTCTCTTAATCATAAAATAAATATTTATCGTTTGTAATTTTAATCCCATTTGTTGGTTCATAAATATGACCAAGCCGTTCTTTTTTTCCGGATTATAGAGTGCCATTGAAAATTCACCAGGGTCTGAACCTGTGTGGCCAACGATCTTTCCGTTATTTAACTTTTTCATGAAAATGTCATCTAAAGATGAATAACTCCAACCTAAGGCTTGTTTTCCATCATTTGATTGGGGAGTTAACATTTCCTTAATGGTCTCTGGTTTTAATATTGTGTTGCTATCATTCGACATGCTTACTAAGAATTTGCAGAAATCTACTACGTTTGTTTTTAATGAACCATCAGGATAGGTTGGGAAAGAATATCTAGGCAGCTCTTTTTGGTTATCATAAGGCGATGCGAAGTTTTCTGTTGTCATATCCTTGTGCAACCATTCTGACTCTGACATTCCCAGTGGTTCAAAAATGTTGTTTTTTGTATATTGATTGAATGGGAGTTCGCTAATTTGTTCTATAATATAGCCCAAAAGGCCGTATCCCACATTACTATAAACGAAAGTTGTTCCAGGTTTATTTTCTGTAAAATTTTTTTCAGTGGAATACCACTTTCCTCCTACTCCTAAATATCCTTTGAAAAATTCACCAATTGAAATTTTGGAGTCTCCGCCTCCGCTATCGATCGTGTATAGACTGTCGAGTACATCCCAATTGTCTTGTATTCCAGAAGTATGGTCGAGCAGCATTTTTATTGTAATCGGTTCATTTGGAAAATTTGGATTGACAACTGAAAATGGAAGATACTTGTTTATATCATCATCGAGATTTAATTTCTCTTTTTCATGCAATTGCATAATGGCGGTGGCTGTGACTACTTTTGAAAGTGAGGCAATTTGAAACACCGTATCTTGATTGACTTTTAATCCTTTGGCAATATTCGCATTGCCATAACTGATATATCTATCAATTTTATTATCTTTTATAATAGCAATTGAAACGCCAGGTACATTTGTTTTATTCATTTTGTTATGGACAAATTTTTCTAAGTCCGCTGGATTTGAAAAATCTACTTTTATGGCTATTACGATACTTGCAATGATCAGAATTGTAATGATCATAACTGCTACTATTTTTGCAGCTTTCTTTATCATAAAAACACTCCTTTTTAATGATACGCACCTATTAAAATATACCATTTTTTGAAAAAAATTCATCAGGAATACAAAAAAAACGAAAGCATAAAAAAGGGGAATGCCAAGCGATTATCGAATTAAGAAACAATTGATAGAGTATCAGCGGACGGGGTTGACTTCAAACAAGCGGTACGCTTATTTTCAAGTGTCGAAGCAGCAGGCTATTAGTTGAGGAGATGGGATTATGAGATTGTGGGAATTCAGGGAAGAGCAGCGGAAAGATGTTCCGATTACCTTTTATTTCATGCGAGAATTACGGTTAATTATGTTTCTTCTCATAGGGGGAAGCTATATATTCACCAATGAAGCTATTGCGTACTGGAAAATCGTTTTCGTAATAGCTGCAATGCTTGTTTATACACTTACACACTTTCTTCATTTTAATAAGCGAACGACGAAGTATCACCTCCTGTGGACAAGTATTGATTTTATCGTAACCATCGCTTTTGGAATTATCTTTCCAACTCTGACACTCTATCAAATTAATTTTGGGATTATTGGCATTACGCTGCTAATCTTTACAAATAACCGAAGAATCATTCTAATCGCCAGCTTATTGTTTGCAATCGTCTGGACTTATCTCTGGACTCTCAACTATTTGCACACAGGGCATTTCCGGTTTATGGATATGTTAATTAATCTTGGCTTTGTGTTGAATTCTAGTTTTGTAGGGATTATGGTAGGCTATTTATTTAAAGCTAGAGCAAAAATAGCGGAGCAATATGAAAGTTTGGTTCATTCTCATTCCGAGCTTCAAGATACACATGATCAGCTTAGGATTTATGCAAAGCAAGTGGAGGACCTGACTGCTGCGAGTGAGCGGAACAAAATTGCTCGTGACATCCATGATACCGTTGGACATACAATGACCGCCCTGATTGTCCAGCTCCAAGCAGCACGCATGCTGCAACAACACGATCTCAAACAGGCGGAAGATACATTAAACCGCTGTGAAGAGTTAGCCAGATCGGCGTTACAGGAAGTACGATTGTCTGTTCGCGCACTTCGTGACGAAGGAGGAATCCATCTCACGCTTACAGATAAGCTAAGAAAGTTAATGAAAGACTTTTCAGACATGACTGGTATGGTAACGTCTCTACGGGTACAAGGTGATCTCACGCGGATTTCAACTTCGTTGCAACCAATGATTTTTCGCCTTATTCAAGAATCGTTGACCAATGCCAAACGTCATGGCAATGCATCAGAAGCTGAGGTGACATTGCATACAAATGATGATCAAATTGATATTATGATCGTAGATAATGGCTATGGTGCGGCGGAAGTGGTACCGGGATTTGGTCTCATCAATATGCGGGAACGGCTGCAGGAACATAGCGGATCCATCCAATTTGAAAGTGTAGAGGGCCAGGGGTTTCGTGTGCAGATCACCATTCCGATACAAACGAAAACTTGGACGTATGGAGGAGCAGAGGCATGATTCGAATTATTATTACAGATGACCAACAATTGATGCGAGATGGCTTGAAAACCATCCTGAGTCTTACGAAGGAGATAGAGGTAGTCGGTACAGCATCGAACGGCGCCGAGGCTTTGGAAGCGGCAAAACGCGAAAAGCCGGATCTCGTATTGATGGATATTCGTATGCCTGGAGTTGATGGTGTGGAGGGGACCCGTCTCATTCGTGAACATCTGCCAGAAACCAAGGTGCTTATCTTGACTACATTTAATGATAGTGACTTGATCTTCGATGCGTTAAACGAAGGAGCAAGTGGATATCTGCTAAAAGATATGCCCGCTGAAATGATCGTGCAAGCGATTATGACCGTACAAGCAGGTGGTGTCGTATTGCCTCCCGACTTAACCGCACAAGTTTTTGCCGAACTGAAACGAAGAACCGAAGGACAGGGAGAAGCTGCTTCATCTAGCGCTAGTCTAATTTCTTTACCCCTTCAGATCCCAGAGGGGCTGACAGAGCGCGAAATGGAGGTTTTAAAGCAGCTTGGGTATGGGCTAAGCAATCGTGAAATTGGAGAACTCCTATTTATATCGGAAGGAACGGTAAAGAACCACGTATCTAATCTCATCACGAAGCTTGGGTTACGCGACCGGACACAAGCGGCCATATTTGCCGTCCGACATGGCATCACTACTTTTGATACATGACTTTTAGCATAGTCACATCCGAAGCGATCCTAAAGGGTCGCTTTTTTGCATGGTCAAAATCTCCCTTCCGATAGATGGAAGCAGTAATCGAATCAGGTAAACTGAACGTAACAGAACAAGAAAAAAGAGGTGCTGACATTGTTAAAAGTAGATAATTTAAAGAAAAGCTTTGGAAATCGTGAAGTTGTTCGGGGTGTTACATTTTCAGTTAACAAAGGTGAATCTTTTGGATTGCTGGGTCCAAACGGTGCAGGAAAATCAACGACCATCTCGATGATTTGCGGACTGATTGAGAGCAGCAGCGGAGATGTAACCGTAGGCGGAGTGTCCATTAACAAAAATCCGATGGAAGTCAAACGTAAGATAGGAGTTGTTCCACAAGATATTGCTTTGTATCCGACGATCTCTGCAAGAGAGAATTTGTACTTCTGGGGTCGGATGTATGGCCTGAGCAGAGTGGAAGCAAAGAAGCGTACGGAAGAAGTATTGGAAATCGTAGGCTTACAGGACCGAGCAAAAGAGAAAATTGAAAATTACTCGGGGGGTATGAAACGTCGTATTAATATCGGAGCGGCTCTCATGCATAAACCAGAGTTACTGATTATGGATGAACCTACCGTTGGAATCGATCCACAATCAAGAAATCATATTCTAGAAACTGTTAAGAAGCTGAACCAAGAAGGTATGACGGTCATTTATACGAGCCACTACATGGAGGAAGTCGAGTACTTGTGCGAGCGAATTGCCATCGTTGACCAGGGCCTGGTCATTGCATCTGGTACAAAAGCTGAGCTTTGCAATCGATTAGTGGGAGCGACTTCCATTCAAATTAAAGTAAATGTAAGTAGTCCAGAATTAATTGATACACTAGGGACCATTCAAAATGTGCAAAGCGTGAAAGCAGACGGCGAACTGATCACGATCTATACCTCGGATGCACGACAAGCTTTGGGTGATGCGGTCGCCCTCGTCGTACAATCGGGATTACAAGTATTATCCGTTGATGTTCAGGAACCGAATCTGGAATCTGTTTTCCTGCAATTAACCGGACGCACGTTAAGAGACTAAGGAGGAGTCAGTAATGAAAGTATGGATTATTGCGTGGAAAGATATAAAAATTCGCTTGAAGGATCGTAAAGGAATGGCGCTCTTCTTATTTCTGCCTATCCTGCTTACAGCGATCTTAGGTACGGCGCTGAACGGAGTGTTGACTGATGACACTAATTCCATGCCAAAGATGACGATTGCGGTATACAATGCCGATGCAGGAGAAATAGGCACTCGCCTTATTGAAGACGTGCTGCAGAACGAACGGTTAGCGTCAAATATAACGATCCATTCGTTTACCAGTAAAGAAAAAGTAGAATTACAAGTTATCGAAGGAAAAAATGATGTGGGATTGATCATCCCTCAAGATTTTAGCCAAAAAATAGGGGCAGCAGAATCGACGCAGCTAGAAGTACTGCAAGATCAAGGAAAACCATTGATTTCGCAATTTGTACGCTCGATTGTTACGTCCTATGCAAATCGTGTGGGAGCTGTAGCTAAGGCTTCTAAAGAGGTCACAACGCAGTTGGCCAATCCAAAGCAAACAGCAGCAGCCGTCTCTGTCAATTTTGAATCACTTGCAGCAGAAGTAATCGGTCAATTAGGTGAGGCAGCAGGAAGTGAAGATTCCTTTGTCGTAGACCAGCCGATTGGAAAAAAGGCAGTTTCCAGCATGCAGTACTATGCTGCCGCGATGTTAGCTATGTTCCTGCTTTATAATGCAACCGTTGGAGCAAAAATGATCATTAATGAACGCTCTACAGAGACATTGGCACGGTTAATGAACACACCGACAAGCAAAACGAGTATTTTACTAGGGAAATATGTAGGGACACTTGCCTTCTCCATTCTTCAACTGCTGATCTTTATGGGGGCTACGAATGCTGCATTTGGAGTAAACTGGGGAGAAAATGTGTTGCAAAGCATTGTCATAGGCTTGACGTATGCCATTGCTGTATCTGGTTTGTCAATGATGATCGCGGCTATGATCGCAAATGAGCAAGCAGTCGAGACGATCTCGGGACTTGGTGTACAAATTCTCGCAGCGCTAGGTGGTTCTATGGTGCCGATCACCGTATTCCCGGATTTCATGCAGAAGATCGCACATATCACACCAAATACTTGGGCATTAAATGGCTTTATCGATAGTATGAGCGGTACTACCTGGCAAGCATTGCTGCTGCCCAGTGTTGTATTACTAGCGATCGGAACGGTAACACTGCTCATTGGAACTTTGCGTTTACGTTATCAGTAGGAGGAGAATAGAATGGGACGTATATGGTCAATTAGTACATTTGAAATCGCACGTGTATATCAGAAACCTTCATCTTATATACTCATGTTCATGATGCCGCTCATCTTCACTTTTTTATTTGCTGGAGTAGGTGGAAACAATGCTGCCACTTCGTTCAAAATTGCCTTGGTCGATCAAGATAAAACGGCAATCTCTCAGGAACTCGTGAAGAAGATGGGGCAGGAAGAATGGTTAGACATCAAGTTAATGGAACGAAGCGAGGCAGAGAAACAATTAAGTAATAAAAGCATCTCCGGAATGATTACGATTCCATCAGGATTTGCTGGGCAGCTTTTCAATGGTAAGAAACCAGAAGTAGCCTTCCGGCATGGACCAGATTTAAGTATAGCCGGTTCTATTCGGCAAATGATTGATAATGCCATGGCACAGGAATCCATTAAAATAAAAGCTGCTTACTTGGTGAATCCCAATAGTACGGGGGCAGATTTGACGGCGAGCTATCAAAGCATGTCTGCTGCATTAGGGACAAATTTAATAACGGTCGACGCTAAGAACATTTCAAAAGGAAGTTCACTCGATCGTTCTAACAATCAATCCGAGAGATTAGTAGGATTTGTCATCTTGTTTCTCATGATTACATTAACGATTGTAACAGGTAAAATCTTGGAAGCCAGAAAAATCGGTGTATGGTACCGTTTGCTCTCTACTCCTTCATCACGCTTTAACATCATGGGTGGCTATATGCTCTCCTTTCTTATCATCGGATGGCTGCAGATGGCCATATTAATGACAGCTTCGCACTTTATATTCGGAACTGTATGGGGGAATTTGTTGGCTCAGTTCTGCTTAGTATCTGCGCTGTTGTTATGTGCCATTGGACTTGGATTGATGGTAGCGGGATTCGTGAAAACAGCAGAGCAGCAAATGCTAATGGGAATCATCATTATCTCCCCAACATGTATGCTTGGTGGTGTCTATTGGCCAATAGAGCTAGTGCCCGATTTCATGCAAAAGATGGCTCTGTTTGTGCCTCAGTACTGGGCGATGGAAGGATTTAAAACGGTTATGACTCATGGAGGAACTTTACTTGATGTACTTGGGTCCATTGGAATATTGCTCGGATTTGCCGCGGTATTTATGGCCGTGGGCATTTCTAGAGTACGTTATGAGTAAAACTCGAAATTGTCCATACCTAGAATACTATAGTACAAAAAACAGCAGTTTTAGAGACAGCGGCAAGCCCTTCACCTTAGGGGCTTGCCGCTTTTTGTACATTATTCCAATAATCATTCTACCTAGACTTTATGTGCCGTACTATAAAAGAAAGTTGTACCAAGTTTATTAAACAATATCGCAAAAGTTGAAAAAAGTCGTGCTGTTGGGTAATAATAGTTCGTATAATGGGTGAACAAGGCAGATTTTTTAATGGATCATTTTTTCAATTAATTAATCATGGGATAATAGAAAAAACAGAAGTTTTATAGAAGCCATAAAAAAGGTAGGTATACGAAACATGTCAGAAGATTATCGTTCTCGCATAGAGCGGAAAAAAATCCAAGGGCAGCAGCAAAGAGCTTCAAAACAGCCTAAGAGCAAGAAACGTGGAAAAATCGCATGGAAAAAAGTTTTCTATATTTGTCTAACCCTGGGGTTGGTTATGCTCCTAGTGGGCGCTGGTGCTTTTCTATGGATCATCAAAGATGCACCAAAGTTTGACGAAACACTATTGAAAGATCCATTATCATCTGAAGTATATGCGGCAGATGAGAAAACTGTAATAGCCGAGATCGGTACCGAAAAGCGGGATGATATTTCAATAAAGCAGATACCGGATGTCCTAAAAAATGCGGTTTTAGCAACGGAAGACGCCCGTTTTTACAAGCATCACGGGATTGATGTGAAACGGACACTTGTTGCCGTTGGGACAAATCTCACTTCTGGTACTTCTCAAGGCGGAAGCACAATCACCCAGCAAATTGTGAAAAATTCATTTTTAACAACTGAAAAAACGATTACTCGAAAGGTGCAGGAATGGTATTTGGCCGTTCAATTAGAAAGAAAATTTTCTAAAGATCAAATCCTTGAAATGTATTTTAATAAAAATCTATATGGCAGTGACGTTTATGGGGTGGCAAAAGCGGCAGAAAGATTCTTCGGCTTGGGTCCTGATGAGTTAAATCAATTAACGCTCGAACAAGCGGCCCTGCTGGCGGGGATTCCGCAAAGCCCAAATAACTATATTCCTACTGTTGAAAGTAACCTAGCCAATGCAGAAAAACGAAGAAATATGGTTCTTAACTATATGAATCGACACGACTACATTTCTGAAGCGGATATGAAGAAGGCACAAAGCACACCGATTGCCGATACGTTGCATATTCAACAAAGGCAAACCAACAAATACCAGGCTTTTGTAGATACGGTGATTCAGGAAGTTCAAACCAAAACAGGTGCAAATATTTTTGAAGACGGATTGAAAATTTATACAACCATTGACCCGGAAATCCAGCAAATAACCGAAGATGTCCTATCTAAAAATGAGATTATCCAATTTCCAGATAATGAAAGATTACAGTCAGCCGTTGTCATTTTGGATACGCAAACAGGTGCGATCAAAGCCATCGGGGGCGGTCGAAATTATCAAGCCGGGGGCTATAACTATGCCACAAAGATTAAACGCCATCCTGGCTCGACGATTAAACCGATTTTGGATTACGGCCCAGCCATTGAAAAATTCCAATGGTCGACCGGGCACGTTTTAACGGATGAACCATACCAATACTCGAATGGGACACCGATTCGCAATGCCAACCGTTCTTATGCTGGAAGTAGAACGATAAGGGATCACTTGGCATGGTCGCGGAATATTCCGGCGTTAAAAACGTATCAAGAAGTAGGAGCAGATTATGCGACCGATTTTGCCAATAGTATTGGTTTCCCGATTTCAGATAAGCAAAAGGAAATTGAATCGAATGCCATCGGTGCCATTGATGCAGCATCCCCGCTGAATATGGCCGGTGCGTATGCCGCATTTGGGAATGGCGGTTTTTATATTGAACCCTATACGGTTTCAAAAGTTATTTTTGCGGATGGAACAGAACAGAAATTGGCTTCAGATAAAAAGAAAGTGATGGAGGATTATACAGCCTTCCTTATCACCGATATGCTGCGGACGGTCGTGGATTCCGGCACAGGGAAGATGGCCAATATTCCAGGTCTTGATTTAGCGGGCAAAACAGGAACGACTAGCTTCGACAAGTCGGCAATCGCCAAATATGGTCTGCCGGGTAATGCGACCAGGGATGCCTGGTTTGTCGGATATACGCCGCAATACACCGGTGCGGTGTGGACCGGCTACACCGAAACAAAGTCAAAAGATGACTTTTTAGGAAGTCAGAGTGCGAGTTTTTCTAAATTAGTATTTAAAGCCATCCTGTCGCGGGTAGATGCAAGCAAGGAGACATTTAAACAACCAAAAAGTGTTCTAAAATCCGGCAACGAATACTACGTCAAAGGCGGGGAAAAACCGAAGCCGCCAAAGGCTGATAAACCGACAGATGTGAAGGCAGTCTACGATGAAGCTTCAGACAGAATTGTTTTAACTTGGAATTACAGTTCTGAAACTGACTCCGCAGCCACCTTTGAGGTTTCTTATACCGTGGATGGAAACACAACGAACCTTCCACCAACGAGTGACAGGCAAGCGGTGCTGCCAAGTCCGGAAAAAGGGAAGCCATATGTATTTAATGTGGTAGCTGTGACAGAAGGTGGCAAGAGTGATGCCGCTTCTGCTTCCTTAACGGTTGAAGGAACGGTTGAAGGAAATGTTGAAGTGCTAAAAAGTCCAAAAGATTTGAAGGCTAAATATGATAAAAAATCGAACCAAATTAACATCGATTGGAAACACAATAAGGACAATGCACAAAATGTAACCTATACCGTTATGTATACGGTAAATGGCAACACCCAAACATTGATCACAACACCAGGTACGGATGCATCGATAAGCAATCCACAGCCAGGGCAAAAGTATGTCATTACGGTAGTGGCTTCCAATCATACGGGAACGAGTGAACCAACTTCCACTTCTGTTACAGTAGATAACAAAGAGAAGAGTGACAATAATGACAATGGGAATGTCGGAGAGGCAGAATCAGGGAATGGAGACACGAAAAAAAATCAATAACCTTAGGTAATCAGTAAAGGAGACCGTCTAAAAAAAGGGCCTGTCATCACCCGAACTTTGTCGAAATTAACGATATTATTGGGGAGTGACAGGCATTTTTTTAGTGTTAAGGAATTTATAAAATTGATTTATGATGGATAACTATAATAGTTTTCTGAATCCAACTCTAGCGCCTAGCCCCTCGGGGTCAAATACCTTCGGCTATAAAAGTCAAAAAGCGGACTTTTGTTGCTGAAGGTTATTTGCTTGTTGATATATTAAAAATCTAACGCTTTAAACAAACTGTATTACACTGGAACTTTCTTTACCAGCTATGAAGTCTAATCGTCGGGTCCAAACGGGGTGAGTTACCCCTTTTACCAAGGAATTATTTAAGTGCTATTATTATTCGTATAGAAAAGGTAATAAGGTGAGGGATGGACACCATGGATCGGTTAATAGTTAAACTGCAAAAGGCAGGGTATAGCGCAGATGAAAGTGTCATTGAGAATGTCTCCTTTACGGTCGAAGCGGGCGAGCTTGTTGGATTGATCGGGGAAAATGGCGCTGGCAAAAGCACAACGATTAAGGCTATTCTTGGACAGCTTTCTTGGATGGAAGGGGAAATCACCCTCCGTTCAAAGGATAACGCGTATGGATATGTACCGGAACGGCCGGTGTTTTATGATGAGTTGACAGTCTGGGAACAGATTGAATATAGCGGTGTCATGCGGGAAATTCCGAACTGGAAGGAGAGAGCGATGGAATTGGTGAAAACTTTTCGTGTTGAGAAGTTTATTCATCAGCTGCCGCAAAGCTTATCGAAAGGAACGCAGCAAAAAATCATGCTTATTCTGGCTTTGCTTCCTTCTCCTGAACTGTTAATAATTGATGAGCCTTTCATTGGGCTTGATCCGCGTGCTACCAAACTATTATTACAGATGATGGATGTCGAACGGTCAAAAGGGACTGGCATATTAATGTGTACGCATGTTTTGGATACGGCTGAAAAGCTTTGCGACAAGTTCATTCTGCTATCGAAAGGAACAATGTTTACGCAAGGCACGCTTGTCGACCTTCAAACAAAGTGCCGGCTGCCAGGCGGAAGTTTGCTGGATTGTTTTGATTATCTAATTGATGAGGATCTTCACCATGGCTTGGGTTGAATATATAAGAAGAAATAAGCGAGAGGTCAAATTTCAGCTGAGCGCGTTTGGCCTGGTGATAGATTGGACGGTTTTTTTGTATATTGTGGTTCCGGCCATCATTGCGCTTGGCGTGATTGATTTTCAGCTTTGGCAAGCCCCTCCGGCCTGGACATCTTTTACCAATGTTAGTTTGCTTGGAATGATTTTGTTTTTTGCCTTTCAATTTTCTCCCGTAAGAACGTATATTGAGCGTGCTGATGAATTATTTGTTATTCAGAATCTCAAATACTATCAAACTCTTATTCAAGCTGGAAAATGGTATACGGTTTTAAAGACTAGTCTGGAGACAGCCTTGCTAATTCTTTACATATTGCCCATTTTTAAAGTAGGCTACCAACTCTCTGCTCCTTTCGTCACCATCATTTATTTTTATGTATTCATTTGGAGCCTCTTTATAAAGTTGGCATCTAGGTGGTTTTTGCTGCGGGGGCTGAGATGGTGGTACAGGGCTTTTGCCATTATGGCATTTATTGTTTATAGTACAGGGTTTTATTCTATATTTGGCCCGTATATTATTTTTATTTGCACCACCGTGTTTATTTTGGCAATGTTAGTTTTTTTGCTAAAAGAGGAAAACTGTCCAGTAAGATTTTTCCACGCTGAAGCGGAACGGGAACGGAATGAGAAGTGGAAATGGGCAGCCATATTTATGAGGCAGTCCGGTGAAATTGAAGGCATTCAGAGGGTGCGCAAATACCCGTTTCTAAATAAGAATTCGAGGGCTATCTTTTCTGAGCGGTCTCCTGAAAAAGTGATGACGGAAATGTACTGGAAATGGCATATTCGCAAAGGCAGGCAGTTGAAGCTGTATCTGTACTTCCTTTTTATTTCATTCAACGGAATGACAATTATTCCGTCAAAAGTAAAATTTATTGTGTTCCTGTTCATTCTGTTTGCAGGCTATAAAATACAAGAAGGAATTTGGAAGACCTTCATCAGCCATCCTTTCACAAGGAATCTTGGGGCCATAACTGAAAAGGAAATCATCATCGCCAAAGCCAAAAAACGCTCTCTAACCGCCACATGGCTCGTTCCACTCGCGGCAATCGCACTTTGGGCATACTGGAATTGACTTCATAATGGATATGACTATAAAAAGGAAGAATTCAAAGTCTAACTGAATGATAAAGCCATGCTTAGTAATATCTTTTACTAAAAAACAGCTTTCTGAACCAGAATTATCATCTTCTACTTCCTTTAAATTATTATACTAGTTTAGTAACTATTATAAATTTTGAAAGTCCTTTGTATCGGTTGAAATGAGTGCTTGTAAACGACCGAACTCTTGAATTTTTCTTGATCTCGGTCGATAAGAGCCGTTCTAAACGACCGAACTCTTGGATTTTTCTTGATCTCGGTCGATAAGAGCCGTTCTAAACGACCGAACTCTTGGATTTTTCTTGATCTCGGTCGATAAGAGCCGTTCTAAACGACCGAACTCTTGGATTTTCCTTGGTCTCGGTCGATAAGAGCCGTTCTAAACGACCGAACTCTTGGATTTTTCTTGATCTCGGTCGATAAGAGCCGTTCTAAACGACCGAACTCCTGGATTTTCCTTGGTCTCGGTCGATAAGAGCCGTTCTAAACGACCGAACTCTTGGATTTTCTTTGGTCTCGGTCGATAAGAGCTGTTCTAAACGACCGAACTCCTGGATTTTCCTTGGTCTCGGTCGATAAGAGCCGCTCTAAACGACCGAACTCTTGGATTTTCTTTGGTCTCGGTCGATAAGAGCCGCTCTAAACGACCGAACTCTTGGATTTTCTTTGGTCTCGGTCGATAAGAGCTGTTCTAAACGACCGAACTCCTGGATTTTTCTTGATCTCGGTCGATATAAGACTCAAAGAAAACTTTCTTGACAATCCGAAAGCCGCTGAGTCGAAAGAAACGCTTGAAAAAATGAAAAAAAGACTGCGGTAAATTCTTTTTAGGAATCGATTATGGGTATGGAGTGATGAACATAAAAACGGTTCCTGTGTTAATGCCAGCCAAGTTTAACTCTTGGGGGAATGCTGGCTCTACCGGTGCGTTTCTGTTTTACCATCCTGCGACGGATGCTTATCTCATCGGAACCTTAAACCAATTTGGATATGGTCAAAAAGGGATTCGGTTCATGCTTCAATTAACGGATAAGCTTTTAAAAGGTATAAAAAATGCGGATGCATTATTGTAAATTAGTAAATGACAGGGCTGATAAACAGTCCTGCTTTTTTATTCTAATGCGAATTTTGATTCATACAATGATTCCCAATCTGAATCAGTAAAATAAGAAACGGATTGTGTATCTCTTTGCTGACTTCTAAGAACACCTTTACCACCGATTACAAACCTTAAATGGGTATTTGTTTTTAAACAAGCTTGAATCCATCTTTCAACCCTCTCGATATGAGCGGGGTTGGTAAGAGAAATGGCAATGATAGAAAGTTGCTTGTTTTCCATTACATCCAATAAACCATCGAAAGGTGTATTCGGGCCTAAATAAATCACTTCATGTCCTTTTTTTCGCAGAAACAGGCTAAATAGCATCAGTCCAATGTGATGATCTTCTCCCTCCGGACAAAAAGCTAAGATTTTGGGCAGCGACCTGTTTACGGGTAGAATTCTTAAAAACTGAGCAAACCGGTTCATGACGAATTGAGAAGCAAAGTGTTCTTGAGCAACAGTAATTTTGCCATTTTCCCAGTCATCACCAATTCGATACAGTAATTCTGCCAAAATGTGATTGAAGACATATTCGTATTCGAACATTGAAAAAGCCACTTCAATGATATCGTTAGCCTCTTGGGTATCCATTTCAATGAGCGCTTGATACAATTTGGCTTTTAGATTCTCATGAGAACGGCTAATGGGTGTGGTTTCAATAGGCTTGTATGTTGACTGATTTAAAAGTTGGACAGCCTCACTAATTTTCATATGATTCTTTGTCGTTTGTTCTTTTAACCATTTTAAGGTTTCAATATCTTTTTTACTGTATAAGCGGTGTCCACCTTCCGTTCGCATCGGATTGACTACATGATATCTATTTTCCCAGGCTCTTATTGTTACAGAGGGGATGTCGAGTAATTCAGACACTTTTTTTATACTGTACATCATCCATCACCTCACTATAGTTATACATATTTTATACAAAACCTACACATGATTCAAGGGGGACCAGTGTGAGGATGCCGTAAGTCCAAGGTTACGTAGTATATTGCCTTTATAAATAAGTTCTAATCTAAATGTTTTTAATTTTAAAAAACAATTGCACTTTATGTATAGTATTTGTATAATATTAACAGTAAGTTATACAAAAACTATAATGAGGGTAATGGAGATGAAAACTTTAAATCTTATTGCTTTAGTATTAGTTATTGTTGGTGGCTTAAATTGGTTATTAGTCGGACTGTTTAAATGGGATTTGGTCGGAGGCTTGTTTGGCGGGATGGACAGTCTCTTTGCAAGAATTGTATATATCCTTGTTGGCCTTGCAGCTATCTATAGTATTAGTCTTTTATCGAAGGTTTCAAAATAAACGTTTAAAAAATGGGATGAGATCGATTAGGAGTTTCGGTAGCTGTCATGTTACAGCTACTGTTTTTTTACCATCTATTTAAAAAAAGTTATATTTTTAATGCTAAATTACCTAACTGACCTATATAAATTGGTTAGAGGTTTGCTTTATTATTTTCAGGCTTGAAACTTGTTAAACGAGGAGCGCTTAGAATGAAATCAATGATTCATGTGGAGAATTTGGTTAAAACATTTAAAGGAAATGTGCAAGCCGTAAGAGGGGTTTCATTCAGTGTAGAAGAGGGTGAGTTTTTTGCTTTCCTTGGTCCAAATGGCGCCGGTAAATCAACCACGATCCAGATGATCACCACTTTATTAAAACCAACATCGGGCAGAGCCGAAATTGCCGGTTTCGATGTCATGAATGAGCCGGAACAAATACGGCGCGTGATTGGAGTGGCTCTGCAAGAAACGGGAATTGACCCTCAGTTGACGGGACGTGAGCTTTTGGAGATTCAGGGGAAATTATTTGGGTTTCAGTCGAGTGTGGCGAGGAAAAGAGCGGACGAATTATTGGAGCTTGTCGGTTTAACGGAAGATGCCCATAGAAAATGTGGAAAGTATTCAGGTGGGATGCGTAGACGTCTAGACTTAGCATTAACCCTTGTTCAACGCCCAAAGGTCTTATTTTTAGATGAACCTACAACAGGGCTTGACCCCTATAATCGAAAACTCATCTGGGAAGAAATCCGATCACTAAATAAAGAGCAAGGTACGACTATTTTTTTGACAACCCAATATCTTGAGGAAGCGGATGAATTGGCAGATCGGATCTCGATTATCAACGAGGGGAAAATTGTTGCATCCGGAACACAAGAGAACTTAAAAGCATCTATTGGTGCAGATGTCATTGATTTAGTTTTCTCAACAGAAGAGGAAGCAAGGCGTGCGTCAGCGTTGCTCGCCCGTTTCGAAGGTGAGGTGAAACAATCAGGTTCGGAACTTCGCCTGTTTGTGGAGAAAGGACCAGCAAAATTACCAGAAATCATCCGTCAGTTAGATCAAGAGTTCATCACGCCGATTACCTTGAACGTATCGCCCCCTTCATTAGATGATGTCTTTTTAAACTTGACGGGTCATACCATCCAAGCTGAAAAGTTAAAGAGAGAGGAGTCCCATGTATGAAAATATTTGTGAAGCACACGTGGCTTTTTACCAAAAGGAGTTTGTTGAATACGATTCGTAACCCTTTTGCCTTCATCCCAAATATGGTGATTAGTCTCTTCTTCTTATTTGTCTATCAAGCTGGACTAAGTGGGATATCAAAACTTCCGGCATTTGGTGGTGCTAGTTATTTAGCGTTTATTTTGCCTGTATCGATTGTTTCCGGGGCGATTGGGGGTGCAGGCGGTGCAGGACAGTCTCTTATCACCGATTTGGAAAACGGCTATTTTTCCAGACTTTTGTTGACACCAGCATCGCGTCTTGCCATTGTTTTGGGTCCAATAATTGCAGGGATGCTTCAACTGCTTGTTCAAACGATGCTCATCATGCTGATTGGATTTATGATGGGGCTAAAAGTCGTAACTGGCTTCGGAGGAGTTGTCGTTGTCCTTCTCCTTGCAGTGGGGTGGGGCCTGGCTTTTGCGGGCTATTCTGTTGGGTTTGCGCTTCGAACCAAAAATGCTCAAGCTGCACAGGCAGGAACGTTTATCTTCTTCCCGCTTTTATTCCTGAGCACGACCTTTGTCCCCTATGATCTAATTGAGGCAGAATGGCTGAAAGTAGCTGCGTTCATCAATCCAACGACTTATGTCTTTGAAGGCATGCGTGCAGTCATGATAAATGGCTGGGGGGAAAGTGCCATTTGGCAGGCTTTTATTGTTATTGTTTTATTCTGTATTGCTACTATTAGTTTTGCTGCTATTAGTGCTCGCAACGCTGTGAGTAGAGGATAGGGTTTTATGGGGTGAAATGGAAGAAGGACACGAGTCGAATTATGATATTTAGTTGGAAACCCTTGAAAAGATCCGCAATTTTCCCTGTTTCGTCAATATCCTTTTTAAACGTAAATCTGTTACAATGGTACCATTAAGTACAAAGGTAGCTCTTCTTGTACGAACCAGAACACTTACGGAAAGGATATCGATATGATGGAATATTTCTCCCAGGCGGTTTTAGACGCACTACTTGATCATATAGCAGTTTTGGATAAAGAAGGAAATATTATAGCGATCAATAAAGCCTGGGTAAATTTTTCAATTGAAAATGGCGGGGATTTGCAAAGGACCGGTATTGGTAATAATTATCTTATTGTTTGCTCTCAAGAGGTTCGAGCCGGTATTTTGCAAGTGCTAACAGGTGGATTGGATCATTTTAACTATGAATACCCCTGTCATTCTACCAATCAATTTCGCTGGTTTTTATTAAGAGTGACTTCCATTAAACTAAATCAGGACAATGGAGCAGTTGTTTCACACGTAAATATTACAGATAGAAAACTAACTGAGATTCAGTTGGAAAGAAATGAGCAGCTCTATCGTCATATTGCTGAAAACTCGACCGATTTAATTTCATTGCATACCCTCGATGGAAAATACACTTACGTTTCGCCAAATTATTTATCTTTATTGGGCTATTCTGCTAATGAGATGGTGGAAAAATCACCGTGGGATTTCATCCATGAAGAGGACATCCAAAAAATGAAATCTATTCATGAAAATATGGATAAAACGGACGAAATTAAAACGATTACATACCGTTTTCGGTGTAAAAATGGAAATTATATTTGGATCGAATCAAAATATAAACAGGTTTTATCTCCGGATAAAGTATCGGATGAAATAATATGTGTATCCAGAGATGTTACCAAAAATAGACAGAAACTAATAGAGTTAGAGGAAGAAAAGAAATTATTAAAGAAGACAGTTTATACCGACTCATTAACGGGAATTTTTAATCGCCGGTATTTTAACCGCCAATTTAAAAAGGCGTATCAACAATTTAGTAAAGAGAATATTTCCTTTTCTTTATTAGTTATAGATATTGACTATTTTAAACAATATAACGATTCATATGGACATAAAAAGGGAGATGAATGCCTGATTAGAGTGGCAGATACATTGGCAAGAGGCGTTAGAAAAAATGATATTGTCTGCAGAATAGGGGGAGAAGAGTTTTGTGCCATCTTGCCAAATACAAATAAAGAGGAAGCGATATCTTTAGCGGAAAGGCTTTGTAAGAATGTTCAAGAATTAAAAATTCCCCATTCAAAATCCAATGTGAGTAGTTTTGTTACCGTTAGCATTGGTGTTGCAACTGCAAATTCTAGTGGCAACTCCATCCATATGGAACAAGAGAAATTGTTTTTATTAGCCGATCAGGCCTTGTATAAGTCTAAAAAAAGAGGAAGAAACCAAGTGAACTTTTATGACTAAGCAATCACTTTTTACATAAAAAAGTCCGGGCCAGTTATTTAATAAAATAACGGCCTAAGAGATTACCCACTAGAAAAATCAGGATCATGATGAGACTAACCGGGAGACTCGTAAAGGTCAAATGCCAGTCCAATTGTCCATTCTCAGCTAAAGAATAATATGTAAGAAGGCAGTAAGGGATCAGGAGGAACAGTGACGTTAGGATGCCAGGCGTGTAGCCTCTGAACATGATGGTTTGAACAATATGCATCAATGCCTGCAAAACAAATAAATGAAGAATGGCTGTAAATAAAAGAAAGCTCCCACCGTTAGATGAATAATGGGCGGTCATCACTGTAGTGAATGAGATGATCAGTAAAATCCATGCAGCGGAAACAGCAAGCTGGGCAGCCGTTGAACCTAGTTTTTTCCTCATTCTTAATGTTAGTTTGACGAAGTTACTTTTCGGATTGTTTTTGTATGCCTTCATGGAAGATTCAATGGTTATGATCTCTTCTAAGTCATGGAAAATAAAAATGATGGGAAACAACCAAATTAATGTTTTAAGATCGAAAAAATGGTGGAGCGCCTCTAGCATCTTTTGTCTGCCTCCTTTAGTCGGTAGGATTTTTTTCTCCAAGACCTGCCGTCTGCAGTCGTTTGTTTATATTATGGGACAGGATCTAAAAGTATGCCAAAGGTCACTCAAGAGATTTTTTGTCTACACAAATCCTTCGTTAAAATCCTTGTGTGGCACCCCTGCTAGGAGCTGCCCACCAGCTAATTTTTGATAATGAGCTAAGGAGATCAGTGGAAAAACATACTCATAACAATGATAATTGAGATAAAAGGAACCTGCCATTCCCCGTCCTTTTGGGTAGGTCTTCGTCCATTCTTTTTCTTTGGTATCCACTAAAAAAGCTGCACCGTTTTCAATTTCAGGTGTAACACCCGTTGCGGCACAGATGAGTGTGTCCAGTGCCCAAGCGGTATGAGTGCGGGTACTTTCGCCCAACGGCACATAACAATTTTTAATATCACTTTTACACGATTCTCCCCACCCACCATCGGGATTTTGAATGTTCCGCAACCAAGTGAGAGCCTTTTGAATCGCTGGATGATTCGGAGAAACCCCGACCGCTATCATTCCCGTTACAGCCGCCCATGTGCCATAAATATACACGCCCCACCGCCCTACCCAGGAACCATCTGAATTTTGATGCCGCAACAGCCAACGAATTCCGCGTTTCACCATGGGATGGTGATCATCCAAATGGGTATAGTTTCCGAAGAACTCTAACGTCCTTCCTGTTAAATCAGCCGTCGACGGATCAATCAATAAATCTTTTCCCCCCTCAATCGGTAACAAGTTCAATATTTTTTTGTCGACATTCTTTTCGAATGCCGCCCAACCGCCATCCTTGTTTTGCATGGAAATGAGCCAGTTTATTCCACGATCCCATGCTTGCCGGGTATCCGCTTGCTCTAGGGCCAAAGTGCGTATCGCCCTCAGTGCAGCTGTGGTGTCGTCGATATCTGGGTGGATTGTGTTCAAGTCCGCAAACCCCCAGCCCCCCGGCAACAGGTTCGGTTCATGAATGACCCAATCCCCGTATTTGAGATGCTGACGGGAGAGAATGTAATGATTTGCTTTTTGAATTGTGTTGGAAGAATAGGGAACGCCTGATTCTTGCAGCGCATAACTGATTAAAGTCGTATTCCAGACCGAAGCCGTCGTGTACTGGCAGTGAAGTTCTCCGTCAATCCGGGAGGTCATCGCTTTTAACCCTTGTACGGCACGAGTAATCACCGGATGTGTATTCGTATACCCCCTTGCCAATAAGGCGTAAATCATGAGAGAAGTCGAGCTGAAATAATTTAAAAAGGTGCCATCCGGTTCGATTCGGTCCAACATATATTTTTCGGCGCGATATAATGTCAATTCCCGAAGGTTTCCATGGTATTTCAGCGCCTGAACCCCCTGTTTCATCAATTTGACCACCGAGCGGGCCTCTTCTGCTTGGTCGTCTGAAAAAAAACGAACTTCTCTTTTTTGAAATAAATCGGAAAGGTCGGGCGATCTTTGCGTTCTCCGACGGAAATTCAAATTGGCAAGAATTAAAAAGGGGATAATGTTGGCTCTCCCGTACACGGAGAGGTCAAAAAGATTGATTGGAAAGGAGTCTGGTAAAAGCATCACTTCAATATTAATGGGGAAGTGCGGCCACTCACATTGTCCTGTTATGGCCAACATGAGCTTCAAAAACATATGGACCTCCGAGGCCCCTCCGTTGGCCATGATAAAACTTCTTGCTGCCAGGATATCCTTGTCTTTTCGATTCCGGTAGCCAGAATAAAGGAGGGCATAATAAGCTTCCACAGTGGCTGTCAGATTCCCTTTTTCCTCATCATGGAACAGCTTCCAAGATCCATCTTCCTGCTGTTTACCGGCGATGCGTTTCACCAATTCTTGTATGAACTCCTCATCATTTATCTCCAATGTCCGTAATAAGATAATCATACTGCAGTCTGTGGCAATCCCGGTCTCGAAAGGATAACGCCAGGCACCGTCCTCTGACTGGTCCTGGACAAGCTGATTGGCGATACTGTTCATTTCCTTATATACCCGTTGCCTCATATGACCCATCCTCTCCCAAATATTCATCTTTGTATTCATATTCCATGAGCAATATGAATATGCATCTTTGATGGGGAGAATCGAAACAGTTAAAAGGAACTTTGAAAAGGATGATGCCGTTTTGCTGGACTCTTTCTCAAATGTAAAAAAAGAATTGAAAAAAAAGATGAAAAAGAAATTTTCCAGCCTTCAGCCATCTTTATCAGAATATGACAAACAATGTATTCACCTTATAAGAGAACGGACGAGACAACTTAACCAAAACAATGTAACACGGACGCAAGCTTATTTTCAGTTTTACCTTCAGTATCCTGAAATCCACTGGGCTCTTCTTGGACATATGGTATCGCGAAACGTCGGCTGGAATATGACGGATTTAAAAGGGGATTTGCTGACAAAACTTCTGCCTGAAAGAGATCAGAAAGCTATTTTTTCCTTTTTGGAACGTGGCAGTTGGTTGATTTTTCAAGATGTGTATCCTCAATTTTTGGTTTATGACCTGAGTGTGAAGGCTAGGCGAGACATGTTCCATCTCTTACCTTTTCTTCACGCTTCCACCTTCATGGAAACGATGTGGCGTTATTTTTGGCACAGTGGGGATCGCTATACGTTGGCGATTGCGACGGTGATCAATGAACAAAGCTATTTGGAAAAAAGATTGATTCAAAATAATCACTTCAAAAAAACCGTAACCGGTACGGTCAGCTTTAAAATGTATGATTTTTTGCGAATGAATAACCTTCTTTTTCCCTACTATGCAGGGGGAAAAATGAAGAGAACATCACTTGTCGGAGCCACTTCACGACAATTCATTTCGCTTGACGAAAGAATTTTATTCGGAAAAAATTTGTATTCTCTGCTTTTTCTTCGTGAAGAGATTCTCGCGGGGGTCTTGGAATGGGCGCATAACTGCCCTCACACTGGCTCACGGAAAGATTATTGGCCTGATTTGTTTAATGATATAAATGAATCTTTTCCCCGATCCCTTTATAAACGACGGGTCAAGAATTGTGTGTTGCGAAAGGGGGCCGAGCGGCTGTACAGCCCACCCTTAAAATACGCCTGGCCGAATATCCATCATGAAGATGCCGAGAGCGGAGATTGGTTTGAAGATTGGCGTGTTCTGGATTATATTCATAAAGAAGTCAGTATGAATGAAGAGATTTTAACTCATTATTGCAAAACCCTTGAAACCATTGAACTTGCGGTTATGGCGAAGGAAGCCCTTCTGTTACGAGAAGAAGAATAATCAATATGAGCGGTGGCTCAAAAAAATAAGGAGATACCATTCAATTTAGATTGAACGGTATCTCCTTATTTTTATATAAATGTAAAAATTTGTCGTTTGTTATAATAAAAAACATACAAAAGGTTAATATTCCGTTTACAATGTTCTGGTTTAATTAAACAGTACACTATAAATCTATTAGGAGGATTTATTAGATGATGAATAAGAACTTTGTGAAAAAAGGGGCAACTGTAGCACTAGCATTAGCTATTTCCATTCCAGCCGTAACACCGGCATTTGCGGCTTCTCCGAAAAATAGTAAAATAGAATCTGTTAGATTCAATGGAATGGAAGCACCTGCAACTATTGATGACATGGTCAAAACATATACAAATGCAACCGTTGATGTGAAATATATCAATGGGAAAGTCAAAACATTTCCGCTGTCTTACAACTATCTATTTAAATCAGAGGATAAGGTAGCAACCGTTAAAAGTGAAAAAGTTCCTGCAGGTACACCCATTGATGTAAATGGAAATCCAATTAAGGATCCTAGCGGCACAAACGGAGAATACTTTGTCTCTGATGCTCCGGATTCAAACAGCTTATTAATGCCGATTAACGGCAAACTTTATATGGTTACACACTATGAATATCAAACGATTGATGCTGCTGGTAAATCAGCATACGGGTTAGTTCCAGCATCTATGTCTTTAACTGAGTTGGAACAGGACAAAAAAACAGGTGAACTTAACCCTGTAAAGGTAGAAAAAATTGATTTTTCGGATGTAAATGGGCTTTGGATTCCATGTAATGGATCATTATCTCCATGGAATACACACTTAGGTTCTGAAGAGTACGAACCAGATGCACGTCTGTTCTTAGACTCAACTTCGAAAGTAAGAAGTCAAGTTGAAACATTCGCTGGATTCTATTTTGGAGATAAAGCAAAGGCTAATCCTTATTTCTATGGCTACACTCCTGAAATTACAGTAGGCAAAAATGGGAAAACATCGGTTGTTAAACATTACAGTACAGGACGTTTCTCTCATGAGTTAGCTAAAGTAATGCCTGATAACAAAACTGTTTTTTACGGTGATGACGGCGGCAATACAGGAATGTTTATGTATGTAGCTGATAAGGAAAAAGATTTATCATCTGGTACACTATATGCAGCTAGATTCATACAAACAGGTACTGAAAATGGTGGTTCAGGAGATTTACAATGGATTAATTTGGGACATGCAACGGATAAAGAAGTGAAAAAAATGATTGACAGCGGGATTACATTCAATGATATTTTTGAAACTTCAGATGCTCCTAAAGCAGGTTTTACAGCGATTAAAACATACGCAAATGAAGGAAAAGTGGAGTACCTGAAACTTAAGCCTGGCAAAGAAAAAGCAGCAGCCTTCCTTGAAACCCGCCGTTATGCTGCCATGCTTGGTGCGACTACAGAATTCAACAAAATGGAAGGTTTAGCACTAAACGAAAAGGACAAAAAGGTATATCTTGCCATTTCTGATCAAAGTAAGGCTATGGAAAAAGACACAACTGGTAAAGATCCGGCAGACCATATTCAATTGCCAAAAATTAAAGCTGGAGTAACCTATCAATTGGACTTGCGGGGCGGCCAAAAAGATAGCAATGGAAAGGCTATTAAGAGCTCGTATGTAGCACCATCCATGTCTGGATTGGTAGTAGGGGAAGACCTTCCTGCAGCTGATGCATATGGAAACACTGCAAATGTAGATAAAGTAGCTAATCCAGATAACTTAAGTTACTCTGAAGCAATGAGGACTCTCTTTATTGGTGAAGATAGTGGTAACCACACCAATAACTTCGTTTGGGCTTATAATGTTGATACGAAAAAATTAGATCGTATTTTGTCTGTTCCAGCAGGAGCGGAAGCAACTGGATTATTTGCTGCTGATGACCGCAATGGATTCTCCTACATCTTCAGTAATTTCCAACATCCTGGAGATGAAGTAGATGGTAAGTCCATTACAGCTGTGAACAAAGAAGAACTGCTTAAAGCAGTTGATGAACAAATTGGGATTAATAAAACAGGTGGTATTGGTTATATCTCTGGTATGCCATCTGTAACAAAAATGCCAAAAAATAAATAAGACATCTCATTAATAAAGCCGCTGAGTTTATGCTCAGCGGCTGTACTATTATTTAAGTAACTAGGTTTTCGATGAGTAGTCATGTAAGGCTATTCTGTTTTTATTGCATTTAGTTCTAGTAAAAATGGTTTCTTTGGTGTCAAGGCCATTTCCACCCTTTTATTTTGAATTCGAGATATAATAGAACTAGGCAGAGAACCATAACGCTTTGCCTAATTTTAAACAACAAGGAGGAGACTGTGAATGGCTAGATTAGATGACAAAGTAGCAATTGTAACTGGAAGCGGTTCTGGAATTGGAGCGGCAATAGCAAAGCGCTTTGCGAAAGAAGGAGCAAAAGTGGTTCTTGCTGATGTTAGTGAAAAGGGTATAACACAAGTAAAGGAAGAAATCGAACAAGCTGGAGGCACAGCTGAGTATATCGTTGGTGATATCTCAAAAGAAGAGAATGCCAAAAATATCAATGATTTTGCAGTAGAGAAATTTGGAAAACTAGATATCTTAGTTAATAATGCTGGTTATGCAGGACCAAGTGATCCAGCTGAACAGTTCAACTCTGAGGAATTTGATAAAATTTTTAAAGTAAATGCATATGGAACTTTTTATATGGTTAAGCACGCTGTACCGCTTTTGAGGGAAAACAAAGGTGGAAGTATCATTAACGTAGCTTCTAACAGTATATTGACACCAACCGATTATCCAGGATATGCGGGTTCTAAAGGCGCTGTCCGGACAATGTCCTTTACCTTCTCCGGAATCCTTGCTAAAGATAAAATTCGTGTCAATACATTAATCCCTGGAACAACCAGAACACCAATGGTAAAGGCCATTTTTGATGATCCAGAACTAGCGAAAAAGTATATTGAAACGATTCCATTAGGTGAAGTTGTGGAGCCAGAAGATCTGGCAAATGGTGCACTTTATCTGGCATCGGACGAAGCAGGTCGAGTTACTGGCACAGAACTAGTCGTTGATGCAGGAATGTCTTTATAAGTAATAAATTCAAAATAAGAGTGACGAGTTCAAATAAATCATACATTGCAGTCCACATCTACAAGGTGTGGACTATTTTTGTGCGCTGTAATAATGAAAATATTATGTTTTTCGTACCCATAATTAGCTACACCCATGGGGGATCAGGTTAAACACCCGATCAGATAAATAGTCGGAGAATATCCGATTAATTAGTAAATAAAACATAAAATAGCTAAAATAGACGGAGAGATTCCGCCTATTGACTCAAAAAACGTAAAAAGGGGGGATTTTGCTTTGCATAATCGGAAAAACTCCCCTTATTTACCCCGAAACGAGCTCCATTCTGCATATAACCGAAAAAACTCCGCTTATTTTACTTTTGCTTGGTAACTCAATGGAGGAAAAACTCCTATTTTAACAGTAAGTGAGATGAAAGCCATCACGAAAACCAAGAGAACCTCATTTTAATGCGTCACTCTGAACCCTTCCGCAAATAGGTAGTTTTTTATAATATAAGCCCCTAATATGCCACCTTCGAGTGGATTTCTAAATATTATAGTAATAAAGTTTATATAATAGAAGTTTTTAATCCTACTTCAGTATATTTAGAATCATGCTCATTTTCATTCATATTGGTTGTTAAGTTGGCAAACCATTGCTGCTACAGGGTTTGAACATGCCGCAGGACTTTAGGAGCATTACTAATCTCGTAGTTTTTGTTGCTGTTTTGTAATTAGCCATTCATTGTAGCGTAATAGTTTTTCGTTATACTAGTATACAAGTTCGGCAATAGGGGGAGAGATTAAGATGATAAACCGAATGATTTAACTACTAATAGACAAATAGAAAGTAAGGGAGATATAAAATGATAAAACGAATTACTTTAATTTTTATGACAGCACTGATCTCCATGTCTTCATTAGTCATTCCTACTAATGCGGAAGAGACCAGACCTTGGATGAACACCAAGCTCTCTGCTGAGGAGCGCACCGAGCTGCTTCTCGATGCGATGACGATGGAACAGAAGATCCAGCAAATTGCCATCTCTCGCTTCAATGAGAACGACAAAGGTGATACGGTCGTCATCAAGAGGGGCGGCACTAGCAAATATATGAACGGCGAATTCGCGCCTCAGGGTACGCTGCCGGGATGTGAGTGGCAGGACACCGGCCGACAAATCCGTGGGATTGAGGAACTGGGTATTCCTACAATCCGCATGACCAACGGCGGTACGGGCGTAAAGGGCGGATCGTGTGGCAATGACCCGATCGCGACTGGCCTTCCATCAACACTAGCCATGGCCGCAACTTTCGACCGCGGGCTGAACTATGAAGCCGGGCGAATTCTCGGCGAGGAGACACGGGCCTTCGCGCATCACGTGCTGCTCGGACCGGGCATGAACCTTGTTCGTCACCCATACAATGGACGAAACTATGAGTACTTCAGCGAGGACCCATACTTGACGGGTACTCTGGCAACTGAGCAAGTCAAAGGTATCCAGGAACAGGGTGTACAGGCCCAGCTTAAGCACCTGGCTGGCAATGAGCAGGAAACTGAGCGATGGACGATGGGTGTCCAGGTTCCTTCAAAGGCAATGAACGAGCTTTACATGCTGCCGTTCGAGATGACCGTCAAGAATGCTGACCCTGCCTCTGTTATGTGCTCGTTCCCGGATGTCAACGGCACCTTTGCTTGTGATAGCTCTGAACTGCTGCAAGATGCACTAAGGGATAAGTGGGGCTTTGATGGTTACGTCATGAGTGACCGTCGCGCCATTCACGACACGGTCAAGGCCATCAAGGCGGGCACGAACGTCGAGCTTGACTGGGCACCGCAGTATTACACTCAAGAGAAAATCCAGGAGGCTCTTGACTCTGGCCAGGTTACTGAGGATGACATCGACAATCTGCTTCGTCCGCGGTATATCAAGATGATTGAGTATGGCCACATGGATGAACCATATGACAAGTTTATGCCGGAAATCGTCGATCCGATGGCCAACGGCGCCAGTGCACGGAAAATGGCCGAGGAAGGGGCCGTGCTGTTGAAAAACGATAATGGCTTCCTGCCACTGAATGGCGAGCCGAAGTCAATCGCGCTGATTGGCGTTGAGTGGTTCGCAGGTGAGGCCAAGATGTCTCCGCGTTCCGTTCGGGATAACAACGAGAACGTCGAAGCCCCTTACACAGTAACACCAAAAGAGGGCTTAGAGAATGTCATCAAGGAGCTCGGATACGATACCAAAGTTACCTATAATGATGGACGTGACCCGGAGGCTGCAGCCAAGCTGGCCGCTGAGTCAGACGTTGTACTGCTGATGGTCGGCGACAACCCGCATGAAACCGCGGACCGCGATACCCTGGGCTTCCCGGCTATCGATCTTAACAAGAACCCGGACAAAGAGAACTGGGTGGAGCAAGAGCCGCTGATCGACGCAGTCCTGAAGGATAACGCAGAGAAAACCACTGTGGTTCTGAAGACTTCCGGTACGGTTCTCATGCCGTGGCTGGATAAGGTTCCTGCAGTTCTCCAGGCATGGTTCCCAGGTATGGAGGATGGTAATGCCGTCGCTAATCTGCTCTACGGTAAGGTCAATCCTTCCGGCAAGCTGCCTATGACGTTTGGTGCCACCGAGCGTGAGGCCGCATTTGCGACTGAGGAACAGTACCCCGGAACTCGTCAAGACACCGGCAAGCCAGGTGGCCCTGGCCCGTACGGGAACGGTTCCGACCAGTTAATCGCCAAGTACACCGAGGGTCTTGAGATGGGCTACCGCTGGTACGAGGCTAACGACGTGAAGCCGCTCTTCCCATTCGGGTACGGCCTGTCGTACACGACCTTCCAGTATGACGATCTTAAGGTGAAGAAGGTCCGTGGTGAAGGCAAAGGCAATAACGGCTCGTTGTCCGGTATTGACGTGTCATTCTCTGTAACAAACACTGGTGACGTTGCCGGCAAAGAAGCGGCACAGGTCTACCTGACCCTGCCGGATGAGGCGGGACAGCCGACCAAGCGTCTTGTTAACTTCGAGAAATTTTATCTTGAGCCAGGTGAGAGCAAGCAGGTGACTGTACGGATTAACCAAGCTGACGCGAACCACCCGTTCTCCTATTTCGTTCCGGAAGACCCGGACAACCTAGCGAACTGGGCTGACGGTGAGTGGGCAACTGCTGACGGAAAGTACCGCGTGCATGTCGGTGGTTCCTCTGCAGATACTCCGTTAGAAAAAGACGTTCCGTTGAACTTCAAGCTCAGCAAGGATGACAGCAAGGACAAAGGGAACGGAAACACCGGAAATAACGAAAACAACGGAAACACCGGAAATAACAAAAACAATGGAAACAAAGAAAACAACGGTAACCATGGAAAACAGGAGAAACATAAGAACTATGGAAACCACGGAAAACAATGGAACCAACGGAGCCAAGGAAATCAATGGAACCAAGTGCACCTATGGAACCAACGGAACCAATGGAGCCAAGTGCACCTATGGAACCAACAGAACCGATGGAGCCAAGTGAACCTATGGAACCACCGGAATCAATGGAAACCGTGGAATCAATGGAACCAACTTCTAATGGTTGGCCACTGGGCCATGTGATGATGTCGACGAGCCCAGTAGAGGTCGCGTCAGGCATTCCTAAGGTGTGAGCCCGCGTGCTCGGCGGATTAAGCCGAGGCCCGCGGGCTCATCCCTTTTCTCGACACTTCTATAGGTAACAATGGGACAAAAAGAGTTAAGGAAGGACGTGAGAGGTCAGATGAAGGAATCGGTTCAGAACAGCCGGCGAGGTCCGGCGAATTGGTGGTGGTTAACCCTTGTCCTGGTGGTCTTCTTGACCGCATGCACGAACGAGGGATTCCAAGGGCCGGTCGGGAGAGATGGTGCCGTGAAAGTGGAACCAGCCCCGTCCGAGCACGGCGACTGGCAGGTCCCCGGCTTGGTAGACCGGTCTGGCGAGCCAATCAAGGTGTCGACACCGGATCCGGGTACGGGCAGGACCCTGGACGTCACCGACTTCGGGGCAGATCCGAATCCGGATTCAGACGATGACGCACCAGCCATCCGAGCGGCCTTGGACGCGGCTAAACCGGGTGACGAGGTCTTGCTGCCGGCCGGCACATATGACCTGCGCTCCACTGATCCAGCCGACAAGTCGGCAAACATCGTGTTGCGCAGTGGCGTAGACCTACGCGGCGAGGGCCAAGAGCGCACCGTACTGCTGACCTCTCTCGATGGCGAGGATGACAGCCGTGTAATCCGCGGTTCCGGTGTCCGCGACGTCATCGTTGCTGACTTCACCATTACCTCCCGTCATGGCGGTCCACTCGGCGATGACCCCGATAACGGCAACGCGGGAGGCGGCCCGATGTATGGGATCTACATCGGAGCCCGAGAAGGGAAGGCCAGCTCCCGGGTCCTGGTGAAGAATCTGGGCATCCGCAAGTTCGAGCGCCACGGCATCTCCGTCAAGGCCAGCCGTGAAGTGACCCTCTCTGGAAACTACATCAGTGAGGCAACTGCGGTCGGCCCCGGCGGCCAGGGCTACGGCATTGCGATCGAGGGCTCAGTGGATCAGCACGACCCGGATGCCGCCAATGATTCCCGGCACAACGTCGTCATCGGCAATACCTTTGATGGCAGGCATTTGCGGCACGCCATTTTGCTGCAGTTCCGCACACACAACAATCTCGTGGCAGATAACACCATCGTCGGCAGCCACCTAGACGCCATCGACCTGCACGGAGAGGGTGAATACCTGAATGAGATCCGGGACAACACGGTCATCGGCGGGCAGCAGGCGGGTATCGCGCTGGGCAATTCCGGTGGGTCCAAGAACAAGCACGATGCCTCAGGACCTGGAAACTGGGTGCACTCCAATAACCTAATTGGAAACCGCCAGGGCATCCTTGTTATCCTGGGAACTCCTGACACCCTCATCGAGGACAACAGGATCACCGCCGGGGAAGATTCCAAGGTCGGCATTGAGGTCCGAAATGGCCCAGGCACGGAGCTACGCGGTAACCGCGTCACTGGAGGGACTGACGGGTTCTGGGCGATCCGGCTCAGTAAGGACCGCGGTGCTGACGGACGGGGCAAAGGAATCCCCTCAGGCATCAGGATTGAGTCCAATATCATTCGACAGACGTCCAACGGCATCAGGATCGATGCCGGGAAGGACCTCAGCATGGTCGAAAACGTCGTGGATGGTATAGACGGAGCCGAGCTGCGGGTGGCCGACGGGATTGAGGTGAGCCGGTAGGCTCAGCGGTTACGGTGAACCTTACCATAAATAGCAAGAGCTAATCGACAAGTGTTGATTAGCTCTTTTAGCTGTTTTCGTAACCTTTTTTGTTTTTAGGCACATATAAAAGGTCTAAATCGACCGATAGCATTCAAAAACGAGCGCGCCGGTCGTTTAAAGAGGCTCTAATCGACCGAGCCCATTGAAAAACGAGCGCGCCGGTCGTTTAAAGAGGTTCTAATCGACCGAGCCCAATGAAAAACGAGCGCGCCGGTCGTTTAAAGAAGTTCTAATCGACCGAGCCCATTGAAAAACGAGCGCGCCGGTCGTTTAAAGAGGTTCTAATCGACCGAGCCCATTAAAAAACGAGCGCGCCGGTCGTTTAAAGAGGTTCTAATCGACCGAGCCCATTGAAAAACGAGCGCGCCGGTCGTTTAAAAAGGTTCTAATCGACCGAGCCCATTCAAACCAGCACGTCGGTAGTTTAAAGAAATTATTATCGACCGAGACCTTTAGCTATATAGACTTTCATAAAGATTGTAATCACTATGCTGCTAAAAATTTATTTGCTACACTTAAATCGTTACGGTGAACGGTACCATAAATAAGTGTAGTTTTTAATTTTTTGTAAGTAAAAGTTATGATAAGGCAATATAAAATCAGTACATAGATATGGAAGGAATGGTTTAGATGAGTCAAATGCTTCAGATGGGAGCAAACACGGTTTTAAGTTCTCCAAAAGGTCATGTGACTGTCAGCTATGAAATTTCTCATACGACCGATATTTCCCTAACAGCTTTCCTTTTAACTGATGCGGATAAGGTACAAGGAGATAGCGGAATTATCTTTTATAATCAACCAACGAGCTCTTCTGGAGTAGCAACCCTTTTACCGCCAGTGAACGTGGGGGATACAAAAGTACATAAACTTGAGTTTGACATGAGTAAAGTTCCTCAAGGTATTACTAAAATAGCGATTACGCTTACGGAGGATAATGGCACGGGTTTTTCAAATGTAAAGAATTTAAATGCAGAAATCTTTACGGATAACAACAGTATCCAATTATCCCCATATAGTTTCGCAAAGGAGAATGGAATCGTCGTATTAGAATTATATGTAAGGAATGCCCAAACCAAGGCAAAATCCATATGGCGTGGATTTGATTCTGGCCTTGAAGGCTTATGTAGAAATTATGGTGTTGAGGTTGAGTCTGAGGAGCAAATAAGTCCTCCTGAACCCAAAACGATGGTTGAACAAGTACCAAAAGAACCTATTAAAACCGTTACAGTACCTGAAAATAATAGCAGCCAAACGGTCGTGTCGACGTTCAGCCTTGAAAAAGTAAAAGGGAATATAAGTCTCGACAAGGGTCAAAAGCCAGTTTTAATTGAAAAAACACCAGAAATTACCGCTGCCGTATCTTGGAAGACAGGGACAGATTACGATATCTATGCTTTGGTCTATACAAAGGACGGCAGGCAGGTAGATGTAGCAATGTTTGGGGCGCAGGGAACTCCTCCCCTCAGACAGTTTGGCAATGGGGCAGTGGAACATATGGGGGATGTTGGGCGAAACGATGGACCAATGAAAACAGAAGTCATTAAATTGAGGTTAAATAATGATATTCTTGCAGTGGTCCCTGTCGTTTATTCTGCTCAGTCAAATGGAACCGGCTCATTCTATAGATACAAGGTGTCGATGAGTATCGATAATCATAGAGGAACCTCCGTTACGATATCCTCCAAGAATGCAAATAATAATGATACCATTTACACCTGTGTGCCCGGAATCCTTCATAATACACCAGATGGAGTGATCATAAGTCCATTAGAGCTTTATAGTAAGCGCAACTCAGAGCGCAGGCCCAAACTTAAGATGGGGCCTTCAAATATGGTAGAAGTGATCATGGATAAAGGGCCAGTAAATGATTATAAGTAGACAGGGAATAGTAATTTTTTGAAATAGATATTATCGAATAGCAGGCTGCGTTCCTTAACAGGGAGCAGCCTGTTCGTTTGGGATTTATTAATTGGTAGCTTCCTTTGTTTTTTCAAAAAAGCTGAGAATTGCTCCATATATAATTTAAAATTTTTTAATAGCTGTAGTGTTGCTCCGGAAGGTTATCGTAAACCGCTGGGTCCGCTGTTAAAATAGACCCGTTTGCGATGGCATTGGCAGTAGCATCCATGGCCGTAAAGGTTTGCTTAATGAGGTGTCCGTTCGACTTCTGGCCATGGACATACGGCTCATACGAATGGTCTGCCATTCCGCGCATTTCAAACAGCATGACGGAGATTCCATATTGAAGTGCCAATGCATTAGAGGCAACGCTTGTATTGGTCGTTGGCTCATCATATTTCAGGATAAATCCCCTTTTTCCTCGATTCTCTCTATTATAGTTGAAATCGTAAATCTATAATTTAAAAAGAAAATGGAGCCAACTATCATTAGATATGTTGAGCTCCATTTTATATTCTAAACGATATTGTGATTGGAACATCTTACCTTATACTGTCATCAACGACAACTATTGCTTATTCTCATAAATATCCACTACTCTAGAACTGATCCATCCAGCTAACGTTTCGTTAATTTGCACTTTGTACCACGTACGGCCTTCTCCGTCGGTTTGCTGTTCACCCAGGTATTGTGCGTATTCACCGTATGGAAGGACATGTACATCACTTGCATTGATACTCGGGCCTTCTCTTACATAAACACCATTCTTAGATTTTTCGTTCGGTGTTATATAGTAATTTGTGTTGGCAGAAGCAGTAGACTCATTGTTTTCGCCAAGTGAATTTTTCATCTTCGAGGAAGCAAGTTCTAAGCTTTTATATGTTCCAGGGTCGTACCCCAGTGGCTGAAGATGCTCAATCACCAGTTTTCCTTCAAAGTTTGCCCACGCTGTACCAACTTTTCCAGTTGGGTCCATGAGTCCCCAAAGAGGTAATCCAATGACACATAATGCAGCGACCCACTTATAGTTTTTCTTTGTTTTCGGCTTCACGGCAGGAATCTTTTGAATGCTATTTCTTAGCTTCGTCCCAAGGGAAACCAATCCTGTAAAAAGTGCATCAATCAGTCCAATACCTGGGACGGGGTTTTTCCCTTGTTTTCTCCTGTTGATCGTCATACTGCCCATTTTGTTTGAGGCTGCTTCCAAAAACTTAATGACATTTTTTATTAAAAAGTGCACAAGCCAAACTAGCAACTTGATCGCATAGGGGAAAACAATAAAGGCGATTAGAATTAAGACGGCCATTCTGATAGGAGCAGATAAGCCCATGAGCACTATGTACAATTTATAAACCAGATTCATCATGGAATCAAATAGGTTCGTCATCCACTCCGGCATGATTTTTTATTCTCCTTTTTCCAGTACTTTATTTAACTCGGCTAATAGCGGGTCTTCTTCTTTTTGCTCCTGCGGTTGTTGTAAATGCGCGACTGGTTGGCTTTGTGGTGCCGATGTTAACAATGGGTTCACAGGAGCGCTGCTTTGGGAGGTCAACTTCAAGATTTTCTCGATCTCTTCTGGAGTTAATCCATCCTTTAAATAGCCATTAATCGTTTCTTGTCTTGCACGTTGTTCTCTATCTCGTTTCTCCTGTATTTCTTGGATGATCACCATACGCTCTTGATCGCTTGATGCATAAGCAATACGTGCACCATCTGGACCGTACATTTCTAATAGCTGCTGTAGATTATCCATTTCCACATTTTGAACCTGATTCTTTGATTGGGATTCTTTAATTTTTGTCCCTTTGTTGCTTTCAATTTCAGCGTGTTTATAGGCCGTATCTTTTTCTAACTGCTTTAATTTTTCAAGATGTGCTTTCGATTTGGCGCTTAATTCGACTGTGGCTTTGACATCTAAAAGCTTAAGCCCAATGCTTTCCATCGAATGAGTAAATCGAGCATCATTACGGAGTCCCTCAATATCAAATTTCAATCCCTGGTATTGGTTGATATCATATTTTTTCGCAAGATCTGCCACTTCAAAATAAAGCTGCTTGTCGATAAGCTGTTTGTAGTTGTGGTCTCCATTTCGAATGATGAGGACTGGGTCATCGACTTTTACCTGGACAGTAGCATTGATGATAAAAGTTTCCACGACTTCAGCAGAAGCGAATTCTTTTTGAAATTCAAACATCTTCGGTGTTAATTCTACCCTGTACATTTTTGTGAGCTTTTCAGACTTAACCTCCATTCGGCTTAACCTCTGTCCCGATTTAACCGGAATCATGTCTCCATTCGCATTCGTGTAAACAAAGGCCATATCTGAGGTGGCCATCGGTTGTTTTTCGGCAAATAAACGGCTCTTAATCTCTTGGGTCCCAAGAACAAATGTCATTTCAATTTCTTCCTTTCTAGTTTGATGATTTCAGTGACAATCGGAACTGCTGCCTCTCGGTACGGCTCTTGTAGAATTTCTTTTAATATGGTTAGAATGGTTTCCTTTAGAGCGGAACCCCCTTTGACCAACAAGGAAAATGTAAATAGTCGAAGCGGCTCCTGTAAAGAAGAATCCTTATGAGCCTCTTGAAAAATATGTTTTATGATCAGGGATGCAAATTCTCTCGTTTTCCAGTGGCTCAGTCCTTCTTTCAGCATGCTGGGGAGAATGTCCACGCCAATTTCTTTTTCAGAAAGGAGAACCTTTAAAGAATCCACATCAATGTAGGTTAAAATGGCAAAAAACAAGTCATAAAATTGATGCTTTTCGTTTTTTTCAGGCGGAGCTTCTTTTAGCCAAATATCGAATAAATAAGGGACGGCCTGATAATAGAAAGGGTCGTGCTGACCATATAAAAATAGGCTGCTAATGCTGTCTAATACGACATCCCCCAAGCGGTTACCATTCATATGATAAATGGCAGCCAGATTGGTAAAAGAATCTGGGAATAGATAGACTCCTAGATTAGTTCCATACGCCGCCGCGGCAGTCCATTGAAGTCGATCGTTATTGCTCAACGAAGCCCAATGATGAAGGAGCTTATCGACTACCACAAGGTTTTCCTTATACTCAGCTAGCTCGTTTAAAAGGTTAATCGCTAATACGCGATAATAAGGCTCTTTGTGCTTCGCCCAATCTTGAAGGATATGATTCATGATGAAAAGAGTGTCATCCTGGAATAGGGACGCCAATGCCTTCGTGATTCGCATATTGATTTGCTTGTTGCTGTTCTCTAGGAGGAGCTCAAACCAAACCAACAGCGCTGTTCTTAATCTAGGATAGTAGTGCCAAACATATCGCAAAACCGCATTTGCATCCTCTTTCGTTTTAAAGCGGATGTACGTATCTTTTACTTTTCCAATATTCGAATTAGAGAATCCATCATACCTCTCTGCACCAACCGCCTCAAGCTGGTGGGAAAGAGAAAGGGAAAGGTCTAAAACTTGGGCTTGCTCCTCTTCCTTATTGGATTGAAGTTCTACACGCAAACATTTTTTTAATTCATCTACGATTACTTCTAGCTGGGAATAGGGGTATTCGTTAAAAACGGCTAGAGCCGTAATCAAGGCATATTGCTCAATCGTTCGTTCTTTTTCAAACCAATGACGTATTCTTTGTTCAACATTTTGTTTTAGGGAGTGCAGGAACTGCTCGATGGTCTGTTGCCCCGTAAGGACTTCAATCAGTTTATGCGCCAATGTTTCGGCATCTCTTGGCAGAAAATCATTCCCTATCGAATCGATGATCTGGCTTTCCTTCATGAGGTTTTCAAAGTCCTCAGTTGTTTTTTTCGTTTTATTATAAAAAGTAAAATGGTTCTCGAGCAGTTGATAGGTATTCAGTGGTTTCCGATGCTGAATCGAATACTCCTGATGCTCTGGTTGCTCACTCGTGGTAATGACCAGATAGGAGCCCAAACTCTGTAGGTGTTCGCTCAACTTTTTCAAAGAAAAAGAGTTTAATGACTTTAACGTGTCAGGGGTAATGTTATCAATGAGATAACCCGTATTTTCTTCGTATGTAACCTTTAAAAGCTCGGTTTCCGTAATGGCAGGGAAAATTTGCGCTAAGGCTTGGACCCCGAGCTCATTTAATATGGATAAAGCTGTTGTATATTTGCCGGTGTGCTGATGACTATGTAAGATGAGGAGTCTTTGCTCTCCAAGTAGTGCCTTCCCCATCTCAAAGGTTGGATCAGGCAAAAAAAGGTGCTGAACTCTATCGATCTCCTGTTTTTGAATTTGATAAATTTGAGTAGAGGAGCCCTTTAAGCTCTTCACCTCTTGTTTGGATTTCCCGTAGTGGGAGTGTACAGGACTTTCAGATAGATTATCCATTCCTTTAATCTTTTGAATTAACGTCTCAATCGAAGTATCCATGTTTGTAGGATCTGCTTCAATCCAGCTTACGCGAGAGATATAGTATCTCATCCAATCAGATAGATAATCATCTATTCGGAAGGGTATAATGACCTTCTTGTTTTGTGCCGCTAAGGCGACCTCGCTCTGAACATGCTCAGATGTGCAGGAATTTTGGGAAACAATCACAAGGATATAACGAAATTGATTGATGGCTTGAGTAATTCTTGAGGCATAGTCACCACCAGGAGGAACATCGTTTGGGGCAAACCAACAGGTGAAGCCTTGATCCTTTAACGAAGTATACAGCTGTTCAGCGACTCTGGAATCTTTTGTCGAATAGCTAATAAAGATTTCTCCCAATTTCTCTCACCTTTTCTTAAAATAAACAGGTCTATTTCCCTATTTTACTATAAGAATACTATTAATAATTTTCTTTGTAAATACAGTTATGGAGTCGTTCTGTGGTAAGATATGAGTGAAAAATAGTATCGGGAAGGATAAAAGTATGACTTATAACCCAAAACCAATTGATACTTCAATGATTGACTTACCAAAGGAAATCCTCGAATTAAGGGAAATCTTGGCGAAAAATGTCCACGAGGTGTGGGCGGCTCAACGAATTCAGCAAGGATGGACTCATGGTGAGTATCGAGACGATCAGAAAAAAACCCATCCGAATCTCGTTCCGTATGAGGAACTTACGGAAGAGGATAAGGATTACGACCGTAACACCATGATGGAAACCTTAAAAGCAATCTTATCTCTGGGATACACCATTAAGTAGGGGGCTCATTATGAAATCAATCATTTATTATTATATTTTTGCTGTTTTAATGGTGGCTGCCACATGGATTTGCCATGTCCAGCTAAGTACCCCAGATCGTGTTCTTTCTATTATATTAACTATTATTTTTCTTACATATGGTTTACTTTTAAGCGTGATACCAAAAAATAGACTTCAAGTGCTTTTTGGTCTAATTGCTATTTCGGCAGGGTTTTACGGATTTAGATATTTAGCGGATGGTGATTATTCATTAGTGAATGCCATATACTCGACTTTCCGCTTGTTTCTATTAGATGTCGATCCTGTTTTTCCAGTGACTGCAGGTCAGTTTATTCAATATCCATTCGCTATAGAATTGGCACGGTTTACAGCTGCTGCTTGTACGATTTCCACCGTGTTTTCGCTTGTTTATACCTACTTTAATCAATCCATGAAGCTTCTGTGGTACGGGACTTTTGGAGGGCATATCGTCATTTCAGGATATAACAGGCATAGCAAAGCACTGATCGAAAACTTAAGAAAGCAAAATAAACAGGTGATGCTTTTAACAGAAGATATCTCTGAATCTCAAAAAAGGTATTTACAAAGTTTGGGGGTCATCGTGTTTATTGGAAACCAAGGGAACCCGCTTTTATACAAAAAGAGTAAGCTTCTTCAAGCAAGTGTGTTTATTATTTTCCATGAGGATGATTCCAAGAATTTAAATGAGATTCTTGCTTTAGATGAGTTTGTAGGGAAAGACTGGTCTCGCTTACGGGCCAAGCAGGTCATCTTGCATCTCGTTCATAATCAATTTTATGAACTGTTTGAGGGAATGGAAGAGGATTTAGCGATTCATAAAAAAGTGACCATAAAGCCATTTAATTTATACCGTTTGGCGGCGGAAAAAATTCTCGATGATTACCCTTTATATGACGGGTATGAGGATAGGCTGAGAAAGAAAACGGGTCAGCCGCTGCATTTGCTTTTTGTTGGATTTGGACAAACTGGGAGGCATATGGCCGTTCAAGCTGTTGAACGTTCCCATTTTATGAATACCGAGCTACTAAAAATAACGGTACTGGATAAAGAGGCACCAAAAGTCCAAAAGCTTTGGTTTGATAGTTATCCAAAAAGCCAAAAGTTCGTTGACATCCAGTTTCAGCAGCTCGATATCGAAGTTAATTCCATCTATGAATATCTTCAGCAATCTTCGAGCGAGTTCACTCATATTTTTATATGTTTGAAGGATGACTTCCAGGATTTGAAGGAAGGAATTGAATTAACAAGGAAGATTCCGCATATCCCGATTTATTTAAAAATGAGTGAAGAAGGACAAATCAGTGAGTGGCTTCAAGAAAATCAATCGAAGTTCTGTAAGTTGCATTTGTTTGGGGAGGTTCAATCTGTCCTTGATTATGACAATGTGATTAACGACAGTCAGGAGGAATTTGCCAAAGAGGTTCATAAGGGCTATCAAAAGGTCAAAGAAGAAGAGTCGGGTAAAACTCCTGAAACATGGGAGGATCTCTCAACCTTCAAGAAAGAATCAAACCGCAATCAATTCAATCATGCATTTGTCAAATTGATGCTCTTGGGGCTGCAGGCTGTGAAAAAGGATCAGGTGGGAAATAGGCAGATATTGACTTCTCCTGAATTCGAAGAGATCGCCTCAAGTAAAAAAGAAGCCATTGCCACAGTCGAACATCAGCGCTGGAATACCTTTCATTATATAAGAGGTTGGGACACGCTGGAGCACGTAACTAAGGATGATGTCGTCGATTTGGAGAAAAAGCTACACGGCTGCATCGTACCTTACGAGGAATTGGACAGAGTCAGTGCCATTCGAGAGGAAGACTATAAGCAGTATGATCGTGACGTTGTTCTCAAGTTATATGAAACGATGGAAATCGCAGGGTTTGTGATTGTGAGGGCGGAGGAAGTTGGTTCGGCTTCCTCCTAATATGAGTGCGGCCAAGCATCGTGCTATGCAGAGCGCTGGAGATAAGGGCTGGGTGAGATAGGTAATAAAGGTGCAAATCAGTAAGCAAATAGGGTGCGAAATCGCAAATAAAAGTGGATCTTGAGCAAGAAAATCGGGAAAATTGAATGGATAAAGGAACTAATATTCCATTTGATTGCATGTTTGGTATAGTAAGGATGGGGAACTCTAATTTATATTGTGGATGGACCGGGTTTTTTAAAGAAAAGTAGGAAATGCAGGCTGTTGGAATGGTGTGCTTCTAAAAGGATTTGATTTTTGACACAATCTAGATAGTTGGAGGTAATCGATATGTTAGCGGCAATTGAAGCAGGCGGGACAAAGTTTGTCTGTGCTGTTGGCGATGAAAACGGAAATATTGTAGAGCGGACTCAGATTCCTACCACTGTTCCGGAGGAAACAATGGGGAAGGTCATCGAGTTTTTTCGAAACTTTTCAGTAGATGCGATTGGGATTGGTTCATTCGGACCGATTGATATCAATCAGGAAAGTCCTACATACGGCTTTATTACATCTACTCCGAAAATCGGGTGGAAGGATTATCCGTTTGTCCAAGCGATGAAGGATGCGTTTGCTGTTCCAGTCGGATTTAATACAGATGTCAATGCCGCGGCATTAGGGGAAGCTAGCCTCGGTGCCGCAAAAGGACTGGACAGCTGTTTATACATAACGGTCGGGACTGGCATCGGTGCCGGAGCATTTGTCCAGGGACAATTGCTTCAAGGGCTTTCGCATCCTGAAATGGGCCATACCCTGGTGCGGCGCCATCCGGATGATCCTTATCAGGGCAGGTGCCCTTATCACCATGATTGCTTGGAGGGTCTTGCGGCAGGGCCGGCGATTGAGGAACGCTGGGGAGTCAAAGGCGTTGAATTGGCGGCGCGGGCGGAAGTCTGGGATTTGGAAGGCTACTACCTGGCACAAGCCATCATGCAATACATTCTGATTCTTTCTCCGAAAAAAATTATCCTTGGCGGTGGAGTAAGTCACCAAGAGCAAGTATTCACCTCCATCTACAAATATTTGCCAGAACTGTTGCAGGGGTACGTATCATTACCGGAGCTTTCAAGCTATATAGTTCGGCCGGGATTGGGTGATGAAGCCGGAATCACCGGGGCGTTGATCTTGGCGCAACGGTCCTTGAAAAGCAAATAATGGCACGAGGTGCTAGTTGAAGTTAATTGGAAATGTAGGAGGTTGTTGTTTTGAAGCCATTGTTTTTAAAACCTGTCTTTAAAGAGCGAATTTGGGGCGGGACAGCATTACATGATGAGTTTGGATACGAGATACCGAATGAACATACAGGGGAATGCTGGGCCATTTCAGCCCATCCGAACGGCCCGTCTGTGATTGAAAACGGCTCGTATGCCGGGATGACGTTGGACCAGCTTTGGAGAGAGCATCCGGAACTGTTTGGCCGCCCAGATCAGCCAGTCTTTCCGTTATTGACGAAGATTCTAGATGCGAATATGGATTTGTCCGTTCAGGTGCATCCTGATGATGCTTATGCAAAGGTCCATGAAAATGGGGAGCTAGGCAAGACGGAGTGCTGGTATATCATCGATTGCAAAGAAGATGCGGATATGATTTTCGGCCATAACGCAGGATCGAGGGAGGAGCTGGTAGCGCAAATCGAGGCGGGAAACTGGAACGAGCTGCTTCGCCGGGTGAAAATTAAGCCCGGAGACTTTTTCTTTGTCCCGAGTGGAACGATTCATGCCTTGTGTGAAGGGACACTCGTTTTAGAAACCCAGCAAAGCTCGGATACCACTTATCGTGTCTACGATTATGACCGCCGTGATGCGCAAGGGAATCTGCGTGAGCTGCACCTGGAGAAAGCGATTGATGTCACAACGGTGCCGCATCATGATTCTGTGAGCGAGCCAAGAGTGGAAGAACGCAAAAATGCCGTGGTTACCACCTTTGTCGATTCGGAGTTTTTTACCGTTTATAAATGGGAGATTAAAGGGCAGGAGCCTTTCTCATTTGATGACAAGTATTTGCTTCTAAGTGTCATCAGGGGTAATGGCCAGCTCCTGCATCAGGGAGAGCAGTATGACTTGAATAAAGGCACTAACCTAATTATCCCTGTTGGCTTTGGGACATTTGAAATAGACGGAGAATGTGAAGTAATCGTATCGCACACGTAATATAGGGGTCAAATCCCCACTCAGCTAAAGATTAATGCGGTAAACGATGAGAGTCGTGCTAAGCAGCATGGCTCTTTTTTTGCCAATAATAGATAAAGGATGTTTTTTGAAAAGTTGTAGGAAAATGTCGTGGATGAAGGCCAATTTGTAACCATAGAAGGATTTGTCTTTTAGAGCGAATTTTTTAATTCAATATTTGTAGCATCTTGAGTAACAACCAAATTTTTTTGAACATATATTAACTCAAGTATGATCAAAAGGGGGAAAACAGATGGCCAGTTTAAAAAGTTTTAAACTGTACAGTGTGTTAACATTACTTTCCGGTCTTTTTCTTTTTGTGGCTTGGGTTCTTTTTACGTTTGGTTTTTTCAAAAGAGATTATAGCTCGGCTCCTTATTATATTCCTATTTACCTTGATTATTTCGGGGCAATATTATTGCTTTTTGCGTTAATCGGTTTTTATTTATATCATTTAAATTCGAGCGGAAAGTTTCTTACTTTTAGTTTTATTATTGGAATAACAGGTACAATACTTTCACTTGGAATGAAGTATCTTGGTTTATTTGTTAACCCCTACATCAATAAAATAGCCCCGAATGTGTTATCAGCTCCTCCGGAATCACCTTTAATCGAAGGTATGGTCCTTTCATTTCTTGTATATGCTATAGGTGTAATCTTAATTGGAATTAATATAATGAAGTCAAAGAAACTTCCTTTTCTTGGTGGCTTAGTTTTTGCAGTATCACCATTTTTTGAGTTTGTACCGGTTGCAGGAGTCCCCCTTAATTCTCTATTACTTGGTTTAGCACTTGTTTATCTTGGTGTAAGTCTTTACAGAAAAGACAGTGCCGTATCACCAAGTTAAAAACGTGGTAGAATACCTGTTTTATAATAAATATTGGCTGTTTTCGTAAAATTTGTTGTTTGTTTCTATGCGCCTGGGACGATGATTTTTATAAAAGTTGGGTCGCATAGAAAGCTTACTTGGAATTTTTCACATGGAAAAGCAACAATCTTTTATAAAATAGCCTAAATATTAAGAACGCTGGGATATGGATATTTCAGCGTTTCTCTCTATTTAATAATTTTCGATAACAGCAGCTAAATAGAGAGTCAATTCGATTAAACTTTTACATATTCTATTAGTCGATGGAATCATTTGTTAAAGGAATCATTTCAAACAAAAACTGCCGCTTAAATAGCTAAGAATAATAGAATCCGATCCTCCCGGTTCCCCAGTCGAAACGACAGCAACGAAGTTTGCAATCGTAAACAAAAGCCCCTATCATTCCATCTATGCATCCGTGAGCGGCGATCACTTCGTCTGGCAGCTTTTCCACATCATCTCTGTTCGCAATATTAGCCCTGTTTGTCGAAATCCTGTCGCTATAGACGGTCGCGAATGACTCCATTTCCTCTAGCCCGGATTTGTGGATAATGGCTGCGACTTTTGCTCCTCTTTCTAAAAGCTGGCGAATGAGCTCTCTCCCAATCCCTCCGCCAGCACCTGTTACCACAATGACTTTATTGAATACTTTCATACCATTCCCCCAACTTTTTTGTTATGTAAAATGACCCCATTAAACATTCATATGTAGGTTAAATGTATGAAATTCTAAATGGTTTTCTGGGAAGTTGTTCAATCTTTGCATGAAAAGCTTTGTTATTAAGGTTACGGTGGCGGCTTTTCATCTCTACCGCCATTGTTATCTGACCGCTTTGGTTTAGAAAGTGTTTCTACTATACATGGATTGGCCTTATCTGCCTGGGCATTGGTGGGACTTACCAGCAATCAGTTAAGTGCTTTTATTCTAGAAAAAAGACAATCCTATGACATGGTATTATATGTCATTATGGCTTTCTTCACGATTGCGATTTTTATTAGTATGTTCGTTATTAAATCCGATAAGGCAAACGTGGAAAGTGAAGAATCAAATATGAAAGGAGAAATGCTAGCTGGTTAAGTATTGATTAAACAAAAAGGATGCCTTGGTATAGAAGGCATCCCTTTTCAGTCCTAAAAAGTAGGGCATCTCTATGTTCAGTTTGCCCCAGTATTTGCGATTCCTTTGCCTTCCTTCACCTTTTTCCAAAGCCTCCTCCTTTAGCTCCCAATTGATTTCCACTGCTTTTCTGACAAAATTCTCACCCAAAATTAATGAAACACAAGCCATGCTAAAAGTACTAACAGGAAGTTATGTTAAATATAATTAAGACTGAGCCACAGTGACTAAAGTGAAAAAACAAAAATACGTCCGAATTCACGGATATCTATCGCAAAAAAACGTTTCGGCTTGTTAGAATTGCTCTTTTTGGTCGTGAGATATTGAGAAGCCTTGGATTAACACAATAGAATGGAGGATCTAAGATGCCGATAAATTTTCGAGAACTGCAGGGTCAATTAGTCAAGCACGGTCTAATCAACACCGACGATGTACGGGATTTGAACCATGACGATGAACTGCCTCCTGCGGTCATAGAGGCACTGACGGATGTTTTGCCGAAGGACGGGATTGTCAATCATGACCGTCTGGCGAGTTGGAAGGTCCGGGACCTCGAATCCAGCCATATTCAATACATCAACGATACCATCAGCAGGCCTCGCTGCGACGTACCGAGCGAATCGATGAGCAGTATTCAAATTAAGACGTATGGGTCACCTGGCGGCCGTTGGCAAAGCGGGAGGCTTTCCTACTCCATCAACCCAACCGGCTGCAACCTATCCGCCGCCGATGTGACCGCTACTATCAACGCTGCCTTTGCCCAATGGCAGGCAGTAAATTCATTTTTCGTATTTACCCCTGTTCCGAACGGCGGTAACATCCAGATCCGCTTCGGCGGCACCGAGCTCTACAGCAGGTTCGGCTCGCAGGGCGGAGTGCTCGCTACCGGGGCCTACCCTCCTGAAGGCCGGCTCCATTTTGACAGCGCCGAGCACTGGACGAGAGAGAAGCTACTCTCAGTTGCGCTGCATGAAATTGGTCATATACTTGGATTATCCCATTCGAACAGCCGTGCGTCGGTGATGTATCCGTACGATTTGAGTATCTCGGCAATTGATCCGGAAAGCGCAAACGCCCTACGTAATCTTTACGGTTGGCGTCCGCAGATTCAGCTCGGGGACCGTGCCACCAGCGATCGACCGGCGCTCGGTACGACTGCCAGCTGGAACTTCACCTCTTCTTCCATTTCCTTGCACATGTTATGGAAGGGATCACGCGACGATCAGGGCATCTACGAGTCTGAGTTGGTCAACAATATCTGGACTCCCCAAAAAAAAATCGACGGGATTGGCTCCTCGGACAGCCCGGCCCTCGAAACTATAAAGCTAGATTCGAACTCGTCCGGGCTTTTCATGGCATGGAAGGGGGTCCGGGACGACCAGGGACTCTATTATGCGACCAAAAGAATTGGCGGCTGGACTCCCCAGAAAAGGATTGCCGGTGTCGGATCCAGCAACAGGCCGGCACTGGCCAATTTTGGCGGCATCCGAATGGCTTGGAAGGGTGTTCGCAACGATCAAGGTATTTACTGGTCAACCTTTACGGGAGAAGGTTGGACTCCGCAGCAACAAATTCGAGGTGTTGGTACATCAGCCTCTCCCGCACTAGTGGCGTTCCGAAACCGGCTTTACATGTTCTGGAAAGGCGTCGAGGGCGATCGCAATGTCTATTACTCTTGGCTGGACAACGGCCCGGGGGCGATCTGGCAGCCGCAGAGGGTTGTTGCTTACATCGACAACGAGACAAGCGGCGGGGTTTGGAGAAACATTGGCAGCAGCAGCGGCCCTTCTGCTACCGTACGAGGCAATCGCATTCTCCTCGCATGGAAAGGGATTCCGGGCGACCAGGGAATTTACTTCAGCCTTTATGACGGGAATGAATTTACCGGCCAAATCAGGGTGAACAATGTTGGCACGTCGCAGGGACCTACGGTGTTCGATACAGGAGGTTTTACACATATGGCTTGGAAGGGGATAGATGGCGACAATACGATCTACTGGACTACCCTCTGACAAGGACGTGTCCGTAAAATTTTGTAGAACACAAGAAAACCAACCTGCCTTCCAAGCTTAAAGGCGGTTCATCAAATGATCGAATCCTGTTAAGGTATTCAAGTCCCAGCCTTCTAAAAAGGTTGGGACTTTGCCAATCCCGCCGCGAGATCCTGTTACGACACATTACGGAATAAATAGAGATTGCTTTTAACCTAGGAAGGTCCCGGTTTATTCATCCATCTCTAATTCCTTCATCCTCTTTCTCGCCCCCGAACGCCACAACTTCACCGCCGACACCGAGACATTTTCCCTTTCAGCCATTTCCTTGATTGACAGATCATCGATCACCGTATAAAATACCCATTTTCGTTGGTTTGGCGTCAATGCTTCACAATAGGTTTGCAGCATCTCTGCTTCTAATGGTTGGTCTGTATAGTATTCACTTGTATTCTCCCAAAACTCCTCACTTGGGCAAATACTCCGGCGATACTGCTTTATGTCTTTATCCAGCTGCAACAACAGCCTGCCTTTAATAAAAGTATAGGCGTAATTTGTAAAATTCCCCTTGCTCGGGTCGAACCGATTGTTAGCCTCCCAGAGGGCGATGAGGCCGGTTTGATAGAATTCATCCTGGTTTCTAAAAATATGCAGCGAGTTGATGATTTTGTGAATCATCGGCTTGTACTGTTCCGCTAATTGTTCAAAACTTTCCAAAGGTAGATCCCTTCAGGAAAGCGCGCTTTTCCATGTATTCCCGGGTACCTCTACCATATCGGGAATCGCCAATTCCAGCGAATGACGCTTTTTCGCTTTTGAACAGCATTACGGCGGCAAACCGTCAGTTTTGGCCTTGAAAATCCACTTTTGAGGTCGTTTTTGTGATTTTGGGACAATTTCTATATGAATTTACATTTTTTATCCTAGAAGGGGGGCTGATAGAGACAAATTTTTAGAAGGACTGGGTAAACGGAAAAACTGAGAGACCAAACCTTATAGTATAATAAATGAATCTGGCTAATGTGTCGGTCGTTCTTACATGGATGGCTGTACTGTTCTTTGTGGCAATCGGATTAGCTGTAGTACTAAATTTAATGGTAGGCAGCAATATCTTGCAAGATCCTGCCACCCAGACTGCGTACGGATACATTATGAAAGTGCCGTTATTAAGCTGGTCGATTGTATGGCTGCTGGAGCATTGGATTGACTGGATTCGCCGCAGAAAAGACTTCGTAGAAAAACGGAAGTCCCTCTTAGACCGATTGCCTAAACTGTGTTTCGCCACGTCAAGCGTCATCCTAATATTGGGACTTGTACGTTCGCTATACACCGTATACTACTGGGGCTTCTGGAGCTTAACTATGATTAGTATCATTAACTCTTGGACAACTCCTTTCATCATTGGGATCACTTTGTTAGGAAGAGTTTCTCAGAGATTAGCAAAGAGCGGCACTGGAAGGTTTCTTTAAGGGAACGCAACAAAGGCCCGGCTAGCGGATTAAAGCTAGCCGGGCTTTTTTTAATCACCATATTAAATGAGGAAAACAAACGAGATTACACTGTATATTAGTGCATTTGGCGAGTTGTTCAAATATTTGTCAAACCATTTTTAACACTTTGTGAACATAACACTATGGCTATGTTAATAACAGGGGTAATGCTATATATTGTAAATGTAAGGAGCAAACATTCATACGGAGCAAGAAAATATAAGGGGGAAACAAAAATGTTTAACAAATTTTTAAGAGAAAATAAGATTTCAGCTGCCATTCTATTAGTCATTCGTTTATATCTTGGATACTCTTGGTTTACAGCAGGTTTTCATAAAATCACTGGCGGGTTCGACGCTTCTGGATTCTTAAAAGGAGTAACCGCTAATCCTGTAAAAGGTCCTGATGGCGCTGTGGTTTACGGCTGGTACGTAGAATTCTTAAAAGGATTTGCACTTCCAAATGTAGATATCTTTAACGTCCTTGTCCCTTGGGGCGAAACACTAATCGGTTTAGGTTTACTATTAGGTTGCTTAACGACAGCTGCCATGTTCTTCGGCTTAGTAATGAACTTCTCTTTCTTCTTAGCCGGTACCGTATCTCATAACCCAACAGATATCTTCTTAGGTTTCATTATCCTAGCTGCAGGCTACAACGCCGGTCGTTACGGATTGGACCGCTGGGTGATTCCGTTCATCCGCAAGACAGCTAAATTAAACAATCACAAAGACACAACAAGATCAGCTGCATAAAGCAAAAGCCAGGAGGACATCGGTTCTCCTGGCTTTTTTTTGCCTCCAGCGCCTGTCACCTGAAAGCGTCAAACTGGAATCGCAATTAAAAATGTGAAAAGCGCTGTGACTTAGTGCTTTATCCGACCCTATCGCTTTGGGACATGATTAAAGATTTCTCCGCTATCAAAGAATTCAACCAGCTCGGCCAACCATTGATAATAATCGTGCCATTCCTTCGTTTCCTTCAATAGTATATGAATCTTTTGTTCCAAATCTTTATCTAATGCCTCGGTTTCAAGCAAAGCTTGCAGTTCAGCGGCCATCTTTTTCTCAAATATTTTGTTTTTCTGGATTGCCTTTCGCCAATTGGAGGTAAACAACGAAATGAAGGTTTGATAATAATCCTGCTCTACACTATATAAATCTTTGCGGACTCCTTTTTCAAAAACCTTCTCGGCAATATTGAAATCGACCATCTCGCGGACGACCTGGCTCATCCGGGTTTTGCTCATCCCGGTCTCCTCAGATAAATTATCCAATGTCATTGGTTTTCGATTCATATATATGATACCGAGTACTCTCCCGACAGTAGCTGTAACCCCGTAAGTTTGCATGTTATCGGCTATTTTCTCCACGAACTGCTCTTCGATCCGTTTAATCTTCTCTAATGGCTGTTCAACCAAAAGAACTCACCCTTCCAATTACCCATCTACCTTGCCACTATATCACACTTTTCGTAAAAGCTGAAAAGGAATATCATTCAGAAACAACGAGGAAATGGGAGAATTTTTAAGAAAAAGTGACAAAAAACCTTATATATTTCATATAATTTATGCATTTTCAGCAATTAATACAATTTATAAACTTTTTATTTTACAAATTTTACGCTATACTGAATTTATATAATTTTCATATTTCATATTATTGGAGGTGCTTTATTTGCTTAAATTTGACCATGTTTCAAAGGTGTATAAAGGAGGGAAACGGGCGGTTCATGATCTCAACTTGGAAATTAGCAAAGGGGAATTCATCTGTTTTATCGGACCGAGCGGATGCGGAAAAACGACGACGATGAAGATGATTAACCGGTTGATTGAACCAACCGAAGGAAAGATTTTTATTAATGGTGTTAACATTATGGATAGCGACCCGGTCCAGCTGCGACGGGAAATCGGCTATGTCATTCAGCAAATTGGCTTGTTCCCGCATATGACCATTCAAGAAAATATCTCCTTGGTTTTACGATTATTAAAAGTCCCCGAAGAACAACGCCGTACCCGGGCCCGGGAATTACTGACGCTTGTCGACATGACACCCGATTATTTAGAAAAGTATCCGCATGAATTGAGCGGCGGCCAGCAGCAGCGGATTGGCGTCCTGCGCGCCTTGGCAGCAGATCAGCCCCTGATTTTGATGGATGAGCCGTTTGGCGCATTAGACCCGATTACCCGCGAATCCCTGCAGGAAGAATTTAAAAAACTGCAACGAAAGCTGGATAAAACGATTGTATTTGTTACGCACGATATGGATGAAGCCCTGAAATTGGCCGATCGAATCGTGATTATGAAGGACGGGCAAATTGTTCAATGTGACACACCTGATGAAATTTTGCGCAATCCTGCCAATGAATTTGTCGAGGAGTTTATCGGCAAAGACCGTCTCGTCCAGGCAAGGCCGAATATCCAAACCGTCGGCCAAATTATGAATCCAAGTCCAATCACCATTACTGGGGAACGGACGCTTTCCGAAGCGATTCAATTAATGAAGCAGCATCGTGTCGATTCCTTGCTTGTCGTCGATGAGTTGAAGGTGCTGCAAGGGTATATTGATGTCCAAATGATTGACCAAAATCGGAAAAAGGCAAGCTTCGTTAGAGAGGTCGTGGACACAGAAATTTTTACCGTTAGTAAACGGGCGCTTGTCCGTGATACTATCCGTAAAATCTTAAAAATGGGCATGAAATACGTCCCAGTTGTCGATGACAAACATCGTCTTGTCGGGATTGTTACAAGAGCTAGTTTAGTAGATATTGTCTATGATTCGATTTGGGGCGTAGATGACTTGTCAAAAATAGGGTAGGAGGGGAGACAAATGGATACAATTCTCCAATTCTTTGGCACAAATGGCAGTGAAATGCTGTATAAGACATGGGAGCACTTATATATTTCGGTTATTGCCGCATTGTTGGGCATTCTCATTGCTGTGCCTCTCGGAGTGGCGCTGACGCGGTTTCCGAAAGGGGCAGGATTTGTGATGGGGGTATTAGGGGTAATACAAACTGTTCCAAGTTTCGCCATACTTGCATTCTTTATTCCCCTTTTAGGGGTTGGGAAAACCCCGGCTATTATTGCCCTCTTTTTCTATTCGGTCCTACCTATCCTGAGAAACACTTATACGGGAGTAAGTGGCGTGCAGAAGAGCCTGCTCGAGGCAGGCCGCGGGATGGGAATGACTGGATGGGAACGGATTCGGTTAGTGGAAGTGCCGCTTGCGATTCCGGTCATCATGGCAGGAATCCGCTTATCCACTGTGTATTTAATTGGCTGGGCCACCTTAGCTTCGTTTATTGGCGGAGGGGGTCTCGGAGATTATATTTTCAGCGGCTTGAACCTTTATCAGCCCGAATTCATTATTGCTGGTGCGGTTCCGGTCACAATCTTAGCGTTATTGACCGACCTTTTATTGGGCAAAGTCGAAGGTTGGGTAACCCCTGCAGGAATGAAAAAGATGAGAGAAGCAGCTTAGGGAGGGGGCGCATGTATGTATAAAAAGAAAACACATTTGGTGATGGTCATCATGCTGGCGATGTTTGTTGCCCTGAGCGGCTGTTCCCTGCCTGGTTTGAGCGGAGGTGCTGCTAACACCATTAAGGTGGGCACACTGGGGTCTTCGGAGTCCCAGATTATGGGGAACATCGTTCGTTTGATGATTGAACATTACACCGATGCAAAAGTGGAAATGGTAAATAATTTAGGATCCTCGATTGTTCAGCATCAGGCCATGATGAATGGGGATATCGATATTTCGGCAACACGTTACACTGGAACAGACCTTGCGGGGGCACTAGCGATGGAGCCGGTCAAAGACCCTGAGGAGGCGTTGGCGACTGTCCAACGTGAATTTCAAAGACGCTTTGACCAAACATGGTTTCCTTCATACGGATTTGCGAATTCCTACGCGTTTACAGTGACGAGAGCATTGGCGGAAAAAGAAAACCTAAAAAACGTTTCGGATTTGGAACCATTGGTTTCCGATTTGAAATTAGGTGTCGACAATGCCTGGTTAAAGCGGAAAGGGGACGGCTATCAGGGCTTTGTTGACGAGTACGGCTTTGAATTCGGCAAAACTTTCCCAATGCAGATTGGCTTGGTGTATCAAGCGGCAGCCAACGGAAAAATGGATGTCGTTCTTGCCTATACCACTGATGGACGCATCAAGGCATTTGATTTGAAGGTGTTGGAGGACGACAAGCTGTTCTTCCCTCCTTATGATACGTCACCTGTCGCCCGCAACGATGCCTTAAAGGCACATCCAGAATTGAAAAGCATCCTTGAAAAGCTGTCTGGCCAAATCAGTACTGAAAAAATGCAGGAACTGAATTACGAGGCAGACGGAAAAATGAAGGAACCGGCGATTGTTGCGAAGGAATTTTTAGAAGAACACGATTATTTTGAAGGGGAGGGGTGAGGAGGATGGAGACGATTCAGGATCTTATTTATTACTATTCGCAAAATGGGGCCTACGTCTGGCATGAGTTTTACCGGCATTTCCTGATGTCGGCCTATGGCGTCCTATTTGCTGCGATTGTCGCCATCCCGACTGGTATTGTCATTGCCCGATACAATCGGCTGAGCACGTGGGTCATTTCGCTTGCGAATATTATCCAAACAATTCCGGCACTGGCGATGCTGGCTGTGCTGATGCTGGTGATGGGACTTGGCACAAATACGGTTGTCTTTTCCTTATTCCTCTATTCCTTGTTGCCGATCATTAAAAACACCTATACAGGAATATGCAATGTCGACCATGCGTTACTAGAATCGGGTAAAGCGATGGGGATGACGAAGTTCCAGGTGCTGTGGATGGTCGAGCTGCCGCTGGCAATGTCCGTGATTATGGCCGGACTTCGAACCGCATTGGTCATCACCATCGGGATTGCCACCATCGGGACCTTTATTGGTGCAGGAGGTTTGGGCGACATTATCCTGCGCGGCACCAATGTGACGGACGGAACAGCGATTATTCTGGCAGGCGCCATCCCCACCGCGTTGATGGCAGTTTTGGCCGATTTGGTCATGGGCTGGCTGGAAAGAAAGCTGTCACCGATTAAAAAGCGAAAAGGCAGTCTGAAGAACAATATCCAAGAACAGGCCGCTTAGGCCAGGTGAGAAGTCCATCCCGTGTAGTTCTGCGGATGGACTTTTGTTGATTTTCGTGTAGGTAGGAGAATTCATAGGCGGAGAAATTCCGGCTAACGTATATAAAGCAAGCTTAAGAAGCAGAAATAACCGGATATATTCCGGTTAATGTATCTAGAGCATGCTTAATAATCGGAAATAAACGGAGATATCCGGTTAATGTATCTAGAGCATGCCTAATAATCGGAAATAGACGGAGATATCCGGTTAACTGTTCTAAATAAGACAAAATCCAAACATTTTTATAAGATAAACGGAAAAATCCCTTTATTTTTAGGGCATTAATTAGTAGTTTCCAATTTAAACGGAATTCTTCCGTTTATTTTTCAAACACTGTGAAATTCAACATGGAGTGATAACAGTTTAAAAGAAATACGGAAGGGGTTTTTGAATTGGCAATCGATCAAATCATAGTAGAGAAAAATGTGCCTTGTGTGATGCGGGACGGGGTGACGCTGTATGGTGATATTTATCGTCCCAATCAGGAGGGGAAGTTCCCGGTGCTGCTGACTCGGCTTCCCTATAATAAGGATCTCCCGTTCTATTCGCATCGTTATCTTGATACCAATCGGCTGGTCCGGAATGGCTATGTCGTGATTATTCAGGATGTCAGGGGCCGATTTCATTCCGAAGGCAAATTTTATCCATTTTTAAATGAAGCCGAGGATGGTTACGATACGGTGGAATGGGCCGCGGCGCAGCCTTACTCCAATGGAAAGGTTGGAATGTTTGGCCTGTCCTACTATGGGTACACGCAATTGCTGGCCGCCACGGAGCAGCCGCCGCACTTGAAGGCGATTGTCCCGGCGATGACATTAAATGATTGGCGGAATAATTCGCTGGATGGCGGCGGGAAGTTTCTCGTTGCTTCCTCAGAAACATGGGCGCTGGAGTCGGTTGCCCCAGAGGAGTTGAAACGAAAATATGGCGATTCGGCCGAATATGCGGCGATGATGGAAAAAATGGCCGATTTCTATAACGGAATCGAGGAGTGGTATAAGTACAAGCCGATTCAGGAGTGGCCGCCCTTGAAGAAGCTCGGAGCCGCCGGCTATTTCTTTGACTTGCTGGAAGGCAAGGTGACGGAGGAAATGGGCGAGCGGATGAGCATTCTGAACAAGTACCAGCAGATTAACGTTCCTGCCTATCACATTGCCGGCTGGTATGATAATCTTTTGCCGTCTACATTAAAAAATTTTACGGAACTTCAAAAAAATGGCCAAGGACTGCAAAGATTAATCATCGGTCCGTGGGGCCATGGTGTGTTTAGCTCGGTGATTGGCGAACGGAATTTTGGTCTTCAATCCTCCGGAGACTGGATTGACGGGAAAGACGATTTAACTGGCTTACATATTCGCTGGTTTGATCATTGGTTGAAGGGGGAAGACACGGTGACGGCGGACGCTGCGCCGATTCGGTTGTTTGTGATGGGGGTCAATGAGTGGCGGGACGAGTGGGAATGGCCGTTGGCGAGAACCACGTATGTTCCTTATTATCTACATAGTGGCGGTCAAGCTAATACCCGATTTGGTGACGGCACGTTAAGTGTCGAGCGGCAGATGAAGGAAGAACCGGCGGATACCTTTGTTTACGATCCATCGAATCCAGTTCCGACCAATGGAGGAGGGACCTTGTATGCCGGTGTACAAACCATGGGCCCCAAGGACCAGCGTCAACTGGAGGAAAGGGAAGACGTATTGGTTTATACATCTGAGCCGTTGAAAGACGCTCTTGAAGTGACGGGCCCTGTCAAAGTAAAGCTGTGGGCAAAGACGGATGCAGTCGATACCGACTTTACGGCGAAATTAGTCGATGTTCACCCGGATGGAACAGCCTATAATTTGACGGACGGAATTGTCCGGGCACAATACCGAAACGGGAAGAACCAAGGAGAATCGATTAAGGATGAAATTGTACCATATGAGATTGAATTATGGCCGACTAGCAATGTATTCCTCCCAGGCCATTGCATCCGTGTTGAAATTTCATCCAGCAACTTCCCGCGCTACGACACAAACCTAAACACAGGTGAAACCATGATCACAAGCAGCGAGTATAAGGTTGCCCACCAAACCGTTTATCATGGGGCTGCCTATCCTTCCTATATCATGCTGCCAATCATTCGGTAGGAAGTTCAATAGCCCGGCTAGCAGAAAAGAAGCTAGTCGGGCTTTTTTGCATTCACCAATAAAATACGGAAAACGGAAGCGATCACACTAAATATTAGTGCATTTGGCAGGCTGTTCAAATATTTGTCAAACCATTATTAACACTTTGTGAACATAACACTATGACCATATTAATAACAGGGAGAATGCTATATATTGTAAATGTAAGGAGCAATCATTCATACGGAGCAAGAAAATATAAGGGGGAAACAAACATGTTTAACAAATTTTTAAGAGAAAATAAGATTTCAGCTGCACTATTACTAGTGATTCGTTTATATCTCGGTTATTCTTGGTTCACGGCAGGTATTGGTAAATTAACTGGCGGGTTTGACGCTTCCGGATTCTTAAAGGGAGTAACCGCTAATCCTGTCAAAGGTCCTGACGGCGCCGTGGTTTATGGCTGGTATGTAGAATTCCTAAAAGGCTTCGCGCTTCCAAATGTAGATATTTTTAACGTCATCGTTCCTTGGGGTGAAACACTTATCGGTTTAGGTCTACTGTTAGGTTGCTTAACAACAGCGGCCATGTTCTTCGGTCTAGTAATGAACTTCTCTTTCTTCCTAGCAGGTACCGTATCTCATAACCCAACAGACATCTTCTTAGGCTTCATTATCCTAGCTGCAGGCTACAACGCCGGCCGTTACGGTTTAGACCGCTGGGTGATTCCGTTCATCCGCAAGACTGCTAAATTAAACACTGACAAAGATACATCCAGAACAACCGCATAAATTAGAGGCCAGGGGACAGAGTTCTCCTGGCTTTTTAGTTTTTGTGATGTGATTGCCAGAAAGAGGTGCAAATAAAAAGGGAAAATCCGCAAATAAACTGGAGAAAATTGCAAATAAAAGTGGCATTCGCGCAAATAATCAGCGAAAACGCGCAAATAAAAATACATACACAGGTCCAATGAGAGAAGAGGATGCCCTCAGCACCCTCTTTTTAAGGTTTATACTTTATCAGTTGATAATTTTCTGCCTTCTCTGTTTAGCAGACGTCGATTGATAAAGTAATCCAATCCGAATCTGCCGGCATTATAGCCTGCAACCATAATTACGATTCCCATTAAAATATCTGTGGGGTTGTGCCTTTTACTGGATTTGCTACGGCCCCTTTTAAAAAACCACTTGCATCAAACCCACCAGAAAGTTTCCCCCATCCGCTCGTAAGCCAACTATATCCCAAATACAAACGTATTAATAATAACAAGCCAGCAGCTGTTATGCTTTCCCTAAGAAATTTAACAATCATGATTGTTCAACTCCCTTGTTTTTTAATATAATTTTTATTCTGTGCTTAGTAGCCATTTCTATGTAGGGTGTTTGATTAGCGTCAACAGTGTTTTCGGGACAATGAACTCACTGGGGACAGGTGATGAAGGGGGACTCAGTAGGCGAAAAGGTTCGTATCATTTATTGCAGTCATGGCAGCAGGGGCGCCTAACGCGAGGAATGCTTAAATATTTCTCCCCTTTTTGGTAAAAATAATACCAAATTACTCGAAAAGAGGGATCTTATGGGGAATGTACTTGAAACCATAACTGCAATCTTCAAGGACTTTGTGGATGAAGATCCGAAACCACACCTGCATGTTGGAGAAGTTATGGCCCTGTGGACGGCATATACAGCGTTTCACGAGGCCCACATGCTATATCAAGTGTGTTTGAATTCAACAGGTGACAAGGATTTAAAACATGCAATAACAGCTGCCTATCATTCAAGTAAACAGGATACAAAGAAGATTGAAGAATTTCTAAAAAAAGAAGGGGTGTCGATGCCTTCGGTCAGCTCTCCTAAGCCTAATTCGAATCCTGATTCGATTCCGGAGGGAGTTCGATTAACAGAGAAGGAACTGGTCAATTTGATTTCGGTGAAAATCGTTACTTCTATCAGCTTTTGTGCCCAAGCAGCAAGCCAGTCCGTTCGTACCGATGTGGGACTCCTATTTTTCGAAATACAAGTCCATCTGATGGAATACATGGCCCAACTTAAACGCTTGATGAAAAACCGTGGCTGGCTAAACATTCCGCCGAGCTACATCCCGCCAGGAATTCCAGAAAGCTAAGGAAGCAGGGGAAGGTTTTCTACTTCCTATGTGTTCGGAGGTCTAAAGGCCTTCTTTACCTATAAGGGTTCCGCAACTGAAAAAGAGGAAATTGACATTTTCCGCAGCAGTAAATAAATAAAGTCCAAAGATAGTAAGGTTCGGGTATAAAACTAACTAATCGTTTGATTAAACGACAAGAAATTCTGCAGTAAACAGTTAGAAAACCAATTAAATCAACCTTTATTCAAGTATTAATTAAACGTTTAATTGGGGGAGCCTGGAATGGATGGTGTCGGAATTTGATAGATCGAAGGGTTTGGGTTTGAACGGCCAAAAAGGGGGAGCCGTAATATGCTAACATTCATCAAATTTTCCGCTCGTAAAAAGGCAGAAATGTTGAATTGCCAACGTTTATAGCCAATTCACTTAATCGTTTGTCTGACTGCCAAGGATTTTTCAAATACCGTAAGGATGAATCCTTTAGTAGCGAGCATTTACCCCTGTTTATTCAAACGTCCGATTAGGTTGGCTTAGCGCAACATTTTAGCGAAAACCATCGAAGCAATCCCCCACAGTGTGGGCGTATCTCATACTGCTGCTTATATTACTCGTGAGCCGAAAGGACCGTTTCCATGTACTGGGAAACACTGCTTTCGGCACGTTATGTTTTAAAAGGACCAATGCTATAATGACTGTAACAGCTTACATAGGCATCACATGTTACTGACCCGATCAGGCATGGTGATAAATGAAGAGGACTCTTTTAAAAAACCTCTTTATCTATCGCCATGCCTTTTCTATGTATAAAAAACATCTACGAACTAGCAAATCCTAGGGTTCTGGAACCGCCGCATACACGGTGGTATCTGTGAAAATTGGTTGATAGAAATATTTCTATATAGATTTATCAACAACTAGCAAACAAAGGAGGATTTAATGGGGATGTTTTTTTTGAAAAGGGTACTGTTGATTTGCTTTACGGTTTTGCTGTGCCTGCCACTGGCGCTGCCAACCGGAATAAGCCAGGTTTCAGCGGCTAAGGCAGAAAATCCACGGAAGCTGGCGATTAACCCGGTTCCGCAGGAGCTAAAGGTGAATAGCGACGGGTTTCCGCTGACGCCAGTAGTAGGGATCGTGGCCGGTAAGGACACCGATGAGCAAGCGATTAACGAAGTAGTTCTAGCACTCGAAGCGGCGGAGGTGAAGCGGATTGAGTGGTTCAATCCAGGTGAGAAGGTGAATACCCCTGTCACAATTTGGATTGGCGGACCTACGGAAAATCCGGATTCTGCATCTGTATTAAAGCGGCTTGGGATTGAAGGGCCGCAAGCGTTGAAGGATGATGGGTACGTGCTTGCATCGTCTCAAAAAGGGAAGAAGCAAATTGTTCTAGCCGGAAAAGACAAGACAGGAACGTATTATGCAGCGAAAACGTTGAAACAAATCATCCAGGACAGGAAAGGTAGAGATTGGGTGCCCGAGGTGCAAATCCGGGACTGGCCGGAAATGCCGATTCGCGGATCGATCGAGGGCTTTTACGGGCCGCCTTGGACACATGAGGACAGATTAAATCAGTTGGATTTCTATGGGGACAATAAGCTGAATACATATATCTATGCACCGAAGGATGACCCCTACCATCGGGAACATTGGCGCGAGCCATACCCGGAGCAAGAAGTGGCCAGAATCAAGGAACTGATTGACAGGGCCAAGGAAAACCATGTGAAATTTACTTTCTCGCTGTCTCCGGGTCAATCGATCTGCTATTCTGGCGAGCAGGATTTTGAACTGTTGAAGGGAAAGATGGGAAAAATGTGGGAGTTGGGCGTCACCTCCTATGCGATTTTCCTTGATGACATCAATAAGACGCTATACTGCGAACAGGATCGAAGCAAATTTGGCGTCGATGCGGACCCGATTGCCGCAGCTCACGCGCATCTGCTTAATCGTTTTACTGAGGAATTTATCGAAACCCATGAAGGGGCTGAGCGTTTGATTACCGTACCGACCGATTATGCCGGCAATCAAACGAACTCCTACCGCGAGCGCTTTGCCGAGCTGCTCGATAAGGACACAGTCGTGATGTGGACTGGTCCCGATGTGGTTTCCGCGCATGTTACCGCAGAAGGAACCCAGCAGGTTCGGGATATTTTTCAACATGATTTGTTGTTATGGGATAACTATCCAGTCAATGATTTTGAACGGAGTCGACTCTTCCTCGGTCCACTCGAAAATCGGGCTCCGGATTTGACGGCGCACGGAATGGTCGGCTTGACAGCGAATCCGATGAATGAAGCCGAGGCGTCAAAAATTCCATTATTTACGATCGCCGATTACTCCTGGAATCCGGCTGACTATCATCCATTGGATTCTTGGGAGCGCAGTATTCAGTCGTTTGGAGGAGAGGCCGCAGGCGCATTGCGTACTTTTGCAGAGAATTCCGTTTCATCCACGCTTTCGGGGAAAGATTCTTTGACACTAACACCTTTGATTGAGGCGTTCTGGAAGGCGTACGGGACAGATGATACGGAAGATGCGGCGAGCAAGCTTTTGAAGGAATTTGAGAAGTTGCAGAAAGCTCCGGAGCAACTTCGCGAACAGCTCGATAATCGGAAGTTTTTAACCGAAACAAAGCCTTATTTGGAAAAAATTGAACTATACGGAGCGGCCGGCCAGCTGGCAGTGAAAGCCTCTGTAGCTGAAAAGTTAGCTGATACGGCGGCGGCCGCGCAGTACAGAGAGCAATTGAAGACGATGCTGCAAAGTATTGACGCCATCCCGCAAAAAATAGGCGAAACCGCGCTGAGGCCGTTCCTAGTCCAAGGAATCTGGGGTCAGCATGTGAAATCAAGGAAACTGGACGGCACCAACAAAACTCGCGGGGCCGATCAACTGATCCTGTTTACTCCTGACCGCGGAGCAACCACCCGAACCAATGAATACGGCTATGAAGTAACGGTTGTCGAGGGCATTGTCGTAAAACGAGGCGGCAACAATTCCGCCATCCCTGCAAACGGCTATGTCCTCAGCATCCACAACAGCAACTGGATGGAACGGAACTGGCTTGATGTTAACGCCGTTCTCGGCGCCAAGGTTCTGGTTGAAAATGGGCAGGTGCTGATTACGCCGCCTGCTGAACAGTGACCAAGATGACGTTCTTTTAATTAGGAAGTTTAGTACGAAAAAAATGCCCGACTAGCGGATGGAGCTGGTCGGGCTTTGTATTTTAATCAGCATTTAGTATTTGGAAAACTGCCATTTGGTTACCTGTTCAAATATTTGTCAAACCATTATTAACACTTTGTGAACTTAACACTATGACCATGTTAATAACAGAGAGAATGCTATATATTGTAAATGTAAGGAGCAACATTAATACGAAGCAACAAAAATAAGGGGGAAACAAAAATGTTTAACAAATTTTTAAGAGAAAATAAGATTTCAGCTGCCATTCTATTAGTCATTCGTTTATATCTTGGGTATTCTTGGTTCACAGCCGGTTTTCATAAAATCACAGGCGGGTTTGACGCTTCCGGCTTCTTAAAAGGAGTAACCGCTAACCCTGTAAAAGGTCCTGATGGCGCCGTCGTTTATGGCTGGTATGTGGAATTCCTTAAAGGCTTCGCACTTCCAAATGTAGATATCTTTAACGTCATCGTTCCTTGGGGCGAAACATTAATCGGTTTAGGTTTACTATTAGGTTGCTTAACTACAGCGGCCATGTTCTTCGGCCTAGTAATGAATTTCTCGTTCTTCCTAGCTGGAACCGTATCTCATAACCCAACAGACATTCTCTTAGGTTTCATTATCCTAGCTGCAGGTTACAACGCCGGCCGTTACGGATTGGACCGCTGGGTGATTCCATTTATCCGCAAGACTGCAAAAGTAAACACTGACAAAGGTACAACAGGATCAGCTGCATAAAGCAAAAGCAAAGGCCAGGGGACAGAGTTCTCCTGGCTTTTTAGTTTTGGTGATGTGTCAGTATTTAGTACGGACAGGCGGGAAATTGGAGGCGCAAATAAAATGGGAAGATCACAAATAAAAGGGTGATTTTCTCAAAAAAACAAGGCAAAGAGAGAGTGTAGTATCTGCTTCTAGCATATGGGAATACGAGGCTTTACCCATTAAAATGCCCGACTAGCAGAAGTGAGCTAGTCGGGCATTGCATCTATTTAAGGGGTTAGCCAGTGGCACACTCCCCAAAGATACAAATTATTCAACTACCACAGTTTCAGCTTCAACTGCTTCGTCGTCTTCTACTGTAGCATCAGTAGATTCTTCCGCCACAACCTCAGTAGGATCTTCCACAGTCACTTCAGTAGCTACTTCAACTTCCTCTTCAGAGACAACTTCATCAGAAACTTCTCCAGAAGCATGGACAGCTGCATTTGCATTCGCATGAGCTTTGCCCGTATCACTTGCATGTTCGAAAGCTTGTGAGTTGATTTTGTTTGCAACTGAAGGATTTACCTTCGGTTCAGGATCTTTGTCTGTCTCATCTTCGTCTTCGTCTGAATCTGCATCATCTTCATTTTTCGAGTTTACGATTCCTTTATGCTCATCAACGACATTCTTTGAATCAGAATTTTCTCCGGCATCTTCGGCATCCTCTGTAGTGGCTTCAGCATCAGCTTCTGTCGCTTGCGAATCCTCACTCTGAGCGTCTTCATCTTCAATTTCAACTTCCGTACCTTGCTCTTCTACAGTAACTTCCGTATTGACGTCAACGTTCTCCTCCACTGCAGGTTCTTGTACCGGAGCTTCCTCGATGACCGGCTCTTCAGCAACAGGCTCTTGCACAGGAGCTTCCTCAATGACTGGCTCTTCAGCAACAGGTTCTTCAACAGGAGCCTCTTGTGCCGGCGTTTCCTCTGTTTCCGCTCCTCCTAATTTTCCAATCTTGCCGAGTACGGCTGAGTTTGGATTAGCATGCATTTTTGCGGTTTCACTGGCATTTACACTCGCTTGAGATTTGGCTGCTAGTCCAGGATGCTGCTTTCCATTCCCGTTAGCCTTCACTGTATGCTCTACTTTTACATGAACGTTGTGTCCCTTATCAGGCCCAGCTGCCTCGGTAAAATGTGCACCGGCAAAAACGCCAAACGATACTGCTCCTGCCAATACAAAAGATTTCATAATTTTATTAGTGTTTAAATAATGTTTCATGATCCAATTCGCTCCTTTAATTTTCGTATTCCGTGGCATCTAGCTTCGGTTAACGGTCTTTAAAAAAGGAGCTGCTTGCGGCGGCGGTGAAGGCGGGGCGTTCACCCATTGAGTATTCAGTAATGCATAACGAGAAAGGAATGGTTGGACAAGCTTCATTTCAAAGTACTTATTCCATTCAAACCACTTATCTACCAAACTAGTTGTACCAATTCCCGTGATAACCCGGTCGTTTGCTGAGCCGCCGGCATTGGGTGAACGTTGTGTCGGGTTCGGGATCGGGGCCTGATCGACAGGCGGCAGTGGTTGTTCCTCGCTGGAAGGAGCCTTGTCCTCTTCCGTGGGAACGGGCAACGGAGGCGGTTCGATACTCTCCGCGTTCTTATTATTTGATATGTCTTCTTCCATCTGAGGCTCAAGTTTTGTCGCTTCGACTTCATCCTTTTCCTCTTGAACAGGGGGTTCAGCCATATCATTTAGTTGTTCTGGTTCCATCTCGCTGTTTTTTTTCTGGACATCGTCCTTTTTCTCCGGGCCTTGAGGATTTTCGGCTTGTTTTATGTTTGACAAACCATATCCGTTCCCATTGGCCTGCGCTGGCAAAGCTTTTACTGTTTCATTGACAGCTTGAGGGGCAACGGCCTTTTTAGAAGCGGCATGGGGAGGAACCTGTTTAACTGCCTTCGCTTGTTCAGGCAACGATACCGTTTTTTCTATTGGTTTAGGCCTTTCAACATTTACAGGAACGTTAGCTCGTGCAGCTGGGTTCTTTTTTGCTTCGGAAGGTTGTACGATGACCTTATTGGAATGTAACCGTCCATTTTGATCGCTCTTCTCGGCTAGGGCATTACCTGGCAAAAATAGGGCGGCGCCCATCATAAGAGCTGGTATAAGAAAATAACGGAAGTGCATTGTCTCACCCCCTTTCCTCTTATCGACATTTTCATTGACAGGATTCGAGGTGAATATACACTTTTTGACGTATTTTTTAGTAGTTTGCAAGAAACGAAACTTTTCTCCTACAAAAATGATTCGATTTTCCTGCATGAAAAGGGGGCATAAGTGGTTAACGGGTTCCGTTTCCTATCACAAAAACCCGAAAATGTAGTCAAATCTGTATCGCCTTTTGTATCTGTTTTTGCAATTAAAAATAAAAGGGCTCAGTTCACCTGAGCCACAGGCTGTCGAGAAACTTCTCGACAGCCTTATTAGCCTCTTATGACATGTCTGAGGAAAAAATCAAAAGGAACGCGTTATGAGGGCGTATTTTATAACTTGTTTGTGGAAAAAATCAAAGCGAACGCGTTATAAGGACGTCTCTTATGACGTGTCTGAGGAAAAAATCAAAGGAAACGCGTTATAAGAACGCTTCTTATGACGTGTCTGGGGAAAAAATCAAAGCGAACACGTTATAAGAACGCTTCTTATGACGTGTCTGAGGAAAAAATCAAAGCAAACGCGTTATAAGGACGCCTCTTATGACTTGTTTGTGAAAGAATTCAAAGGAAACGCGTTATAAGAACGCTTCTTATGACGTGTCTGGGGAAAAAATCAAAGCAAACGCGTTATAAGAGCGCTTCTTATGACGTGTCTAAGGAAAAAATCAAAGGAAACGCGTTATAAGGACACCTCTTATGACTTGTTTGTGGAAAAAATCAAAGCAAACGCGTTATAAGGACGCCTCTTATGACTTGTTTGTGAAAGAATTCAAAGGAAACGCGTTATAAGAACGCTTCTTATGACGTGTCTGGGGAAAAAATCAAAGCGAACACGTTATAAGAACGCCTCTTATGACGTGTTTATGGAGAAAAATCAAAGCGAACACGTTATAAGAGCGCCTCTTATGACGTGTTTATGGAAAAAATCAAAGCGAACGCGTTATAAGAGCGCCTCTTATGACGTGTCTGGGGAAAATGACAAGGCGATTAGAAGGGGCAATTTTAAAATAAAATCGGCAATTCAAATACCGATAAAATAAAAAATTGCCGAGAAAAAGACCCTTTCTCGAAAATCTAGGGCTCAGTTCACCTGAGCCACTTTTAATATCCAAATTAACTAGCTTATTGAACGCTACCCGTTTCATTACAGTCCTTCATATTGTCTTTGAAAAGTTGTATTTGAATCATTTTAAGGTCCAAAATAGGGTCCGAAAGGATTTTCTGGTGGATATTCCTCTAACTTATCAGCTGTTCGTTCATCGGGAGAAGTCGCCCCAGATTTTTTGTAAAAATAAATGGCTATTCCGGCTAATATAATGACAGGTGTAAATATATAAAACCAAATCATCTGCATAAAGGAAAGGCCAGGGGAACATTCCCCTGGCTTTTTCGTTTTAGGTGAGTGAAACATGGGGACGCTTTTGGTGGAACAAATGCCAGGAGAACCGTCCCCTGCTTCATTTTGGAGGATAAGGGAGCATTTTTATGAATTTGTCAGGTGAGTCATTCTCAAATATGGTCAGTATGGATTTTCCTGGTTTATGAGCATATACGGGAATTTACAGAATATTTTATCTGTTGTAGTATGTATAGTATCCTTTAAAAACGTGGTAAACGGAAGTGGCATCCGACCACTTGGTCGTGTTTTTAGGGAGTCTCCGAGTTGTCCTTTTTTACCCCCTTTCGTTTTACACGAGCTTTAATGGATACTCATCACAATAAAATTTCATGAACATCAAAACTATACGCAAGGAGTGGTTTGTTGGAACCCGATATTAGAAGAAAACCGTCTTTTCTGTTTGCCCTTGCCATGTTAATGGCAGCAATTCTTGTTATTTCACTTGGGATTTTAATTTTTGATGCACCGATTCAAATCCTGATGTTTATCAGTATACTTGTGCTCATTCCGTTTATGATGAGGTTAGGTTTTACCTACAAACAAGTTGAAAAATCGATGTTGAGATCGATGAGTAAGGCGTTACAGCCTGGGCTGATTTTATTAACCGTCGGTATTTTAATCGGTGCATGGATTGCTTCTGGTACAGTGCCAACCTTGATTTATTATGGAATTCATGCGGTAACACCTCAATTCTTTTTAGTCACGACGCTGCTTTTCTGTTCACTTGTTTCAGTGGCGACAGGTACATCGTGGGGAACAATAGGTACGGCTGGAATTGCCATGATGGGGGTTGGGTCCACTTTAGGGGTGCCTGTTGGGTTAACGGCAGGTGCAATTGTTAGTGGGGCCTATTTCGGAGACAAAATTTCACCACTTTCAGATTCTACCAATTTAGCTCCAGCTGTGACGGGAACGGATTTATTCACACATATCAAGCACATGCTTTGGACGACAGTACCCGCTTATTTAATTACGGCAGTCATTTTCACTGTGATTGGTTTAAAGTATAATGCATCGACTGTTGATACCGCGAGCGTTAATCAATTAACGACCTATCTGGATCAAACCTTCCACTTGGGGATTATCCCGTTGATTCCGATTATCGTTCTTATCGGATTGTTGATTTTGAAAAAACCGGCCATTCCTTCCATCTTTATTGCTGCAATAGTTGGCGGAGTGATTGCCACGGTTTATCAAGGGTTTAGCTTTAAGGAAACCCTTAACATTCTCTATAGTGGTTATGCGGTTGAATCAGGGATTGAGTTGGTGGACAGTTTACTGCAGCGCGGCGGATTGACCAGCATGCTTGGCCTGATTGCCTTATTCCTATTTGCGCTTGGCTTGGGGGGTATGTTAGCAGAGTCAGGTGTGTTAGAAGCTCTCATTGCTTCCTTTGCTCATAAAATTAAACATACGGGAATGCTTGTATTTGTGACGGTGCTTGTTAGCTACGCCACGCTTGCGATTGGTGGGGCTGTTTATTTTTCCATTGTTATGAGCGGTACGTTAATGAAACCTATTTTTGAACGATTAAATATGAAGCCTGAAAATCTTTCCAGGATACTCGAAGATACAGGAACGCAGGGAACAGCATTAATTCCTTGGACTGGTAGTGGTATTTATACTGCAGGTGCGCTAGGTGTGGCAACAGGTGTATACTTTCCATTCTGCTTCCTAGCCTTCCTGACACCATTGATTTCGTTATTCTATGGAATTACAGGGTTAACAATGAAAAGGTATGAATACCCTAAGAAAAACAAAACAGCCATCAAACCTCTTGAAGCCTAAATTAATCTAGGCCAGGGGACACGTTCCCCTGGCTTTTTCGTGTTAAACCATGGGGACGATTCTGTTGCACAAATTTAAGGAGAACCGTCCCGGTGGTTCACACGTCCGCTTAAGCCTGCTTCAATGCCGCTTCGATTTCAGCTTTGAGTTCAGCGGCGGTGATTTCAGTTGGGTATTGGTATTCCTTGTGGTTGATGAAGACGGTTGGCACCATTTTTACGCCGCGGCGAATCGCTTCAGCGATGACGTTTAGGCTGGTGTCGATGTTTTCCGGTTCTTCTTTTAGCCCATATTTTTCTTCGAGCATGTGCTTGATTTCGTGGTTTGTCCACTTGTCCCACGTACTTTGCTCTGCAAATAATTCCTTCATGATTTCCCTTACTCGATCCGGATTTTCATAATTGAGATGCGTGTTGATTAAGGCCCCAATGAGCAGCATTTCCCGAGGCTTGTCATAATGTTTGACGATATACTGGACTTGGCCGTTTTCCAGGTACTCCGGCAGGACCTCTTCCGCCATCGCAAAAAACGAGGCGCAATACGGGCAAGCTAAATTTAAGAACACTTCTACCTTTACCGGTGCATCCTTCTTGCCATAGCTTAATTGAGCATTCTCCACTTGATTTGTCATGTCCCATCCTCATTTTCTATAAAAATTAAATTTTCTAACTTTATCAAGTTTAATAATTCCTACTTTTTCTGTCAACTTTATTACTTTACTGTCTAAATCCGAGTAAATCTATTTGACTTACTAAATTGTAATATTTATAATTTGGTAATGTTGTAAATTTTTCAACAATTAAAACGGAGGGGGAAACAACATGAAGAAAGGAATCAATTGGCTCATCGCCATTCTCGTGGTTTTTGTGCTGGCAGCCTGTGGCGAAAAAACAGAAACTTCTTCAAAAGCAACAGGTGGAGAGGCTAAATCAACAGAAACCGTCAAAATTGGATTTCAAAAAGGGAATGTCTTACATATCCTAAAATCCCGCGGCAATCTGGACAAAGCTTTGGAAAAGAAAAATATAAAAGTAGAATGGGTGGAAATGCCGACAGGTGGCGCTTTGCTGGAGGCGCTCAACACCAATAATATTGACTTCGGCCATGCCGCCGATGCGAACGCCGTTTTTGCCCAAGCATCTGGTATGCCGCTTGTATACGTTGCTTCCGAGCATCCAAACCCGGAAGGTCTGGCCATTATTGTTCAAGGCGATACTACTATCAAATCGGTGAAGGACTTAAAAGGGAAAAAGATTGCGATTGGTAAAGGGTGGAATTCCCATTACTTACTCATGAAAGCACTGCAAAAAGAGGGACTATCCACAAAGGACGTAGAGTTCGCCTGGGTTAAGGATGCCTCTGAAGGTCGTGCCGCGTTCGAATCAAAACGTGTCGATGCTTTAGGTTTTTGGGATCCGTTCCTGGCGGTACTGCAGGACGACGTCAATCCAAAAATCTTGATTAACGGAGATGGGTATACAAACAATCGGACCTATCTTTTCGCAACAAAAGATTTTTCAAAGAATCATAGTGATGTGTTGAAAACCATCTTGGAAGAGTTAAATAAATCTGATCAATGGGCAAACGAGAATAAGAAAGAAGTAGCAAAAATGCTTGCTGATGCTCTAGGCATTCCGGTGAAGGCGTTAGAAACGACGATTGACCGCCGTACCTTTGGTGTTCAAGAAATCACCGATGAAGTAGCCGCAGAACAGCAGGATATTGCTGATATCTTTTTGCAAGAAGGCTTAATTGAAAAAGAAATTTCCGTTTCCGACTCGATTACGAAAAATCCTGAATGGCTACCGGAAAGTGTGAAATAGGGGAGAGCAATGAAGAAAAATAAGACAATGGAAGGAATCGTACCGTGGGTGTTGCCACTGCTGCTGCTGATCTTGTGGCAAATCGCTTCAAGCAGTGAATGGATCCCGTCGCGATTATTTCCGGCACCGACCGTCATCGTTCAAACATTCATAGAGGAACTGCAGTCCGGCATCCTGCTTCACCATCTCGGCATTAGTACGTACCGGGCGCTGGTCGGGCTGCTCATCGGCGGCGGGATTGGGTTTATTTTAGGATTGATAAACGGGTTATTTCCGTTTGCCGGCAAGTTTTTTGACTCGACGATACAAATGATTCGGAATGTCCCGCATTTGGCGTTGATTCCGCTGATTATCATTTGGCTTGGAATTGGCGAAACGGCCAAGATCTTTCTTGTGTCGCTCGGGGTTCTGTTCCCGATCTATGTGAACACCTATCACGGGATTCGGACTGTTGACCGCGGGTTAATCGAAATGGGCCGAGTGTATGGACTTCGTTCCTGGGAGCTTTTTCGAAAAATTATCCTGCCAGGGGCACTGCCATCGATTTTCGTGGGCCTGCGCTATGCACTCGGATTGATGTGGTTAACGTTAATTGTGGCCGAAACCATTGCGTCCGATTCTGGGATTGGGTACATGGCGATGAATGCCCGGGAGTTCATGAAGACGGATGTCATCATCTTAAGTATTATTATTTACGCGCTGCTCGGGAAGCTTGCCGATGTGCTGGCGAAGGTTATTGAGGAAAAGACGTTGAAATGGCATCCAAGTTATGCAAAACAGAAATAGGTTTGAGGTGAAACACATGGAACAGGGAGCAGGTCTTCAGGTCACGCAGATTTCGAAATCATTTGGCAGTGTGTCGGTGCTCGAGAAGCTCGACTTGACCGTGCAGCAAGGCGAATTTATTTCCATCGTCGGCCGAAGTGGCTGTGGGAAAAGTACGTTCTTGCGGCTGTTGGCAGGGCTGGATGAACCTACAACGGGGGAAATTCAGTTAAATGAGCAGAGGATAAAGGGGATCAATCCGGAGGTACGGGTCATGTTCCAGGAGTCGCGGCTGCTGCCATGGATGACGGTGGTCGAAAATGTGGAAATTGGCCTGAATGATCAGGCGTCATTATCGAAGGAAGAAAAGCGAAACCAAGCCCTGAAGATGCTGGAGCAGGTGGGGCTGAAGGGCCGTGAAAATGAGTGGCCGCACGTCTTATCGGGTGGACAAAAGCAACGGGTATCACTGGCGCGCGCGTTAATCAGCCGGCCAAAGCTGTTATTGCTTGACGAGCCGCTGGGCGCATTGGATGCCTTTACCCGTTTGGAAATGCACCAGCTTATCTTAAAGTTGTGGAACGAACACCGTTTCACTGCGTTTCTTGTCACCCATGACGTAGCCGAAGCCATCTCCCTGGCCGACCGCATTCTCTTGCTAGAAAAGGGTAAAATCGCCATGGACCTTCCCGTCGAGATTGAACGACCAAGGGAACGAGAGGACCATCATGTTTCCGAACTGGAAACGAAGGTTATTCGGCGGGTTATGCATACTTAAGTGGAGCAGGTAATTTGCTATTGATGAACAAGGGGTGGTGAGGTACCCCTTGTTTTTTGCCAACTACTAATTAAACCTTCCTTCAGTATCAGAACCAGATTCTTTATCCCCATCAGAAATTTTCACTCTCTTGGAATCACCAGCTTTGAAATATTGGTATTCCACGTCTCTATCCATATTTTTTACTGCCCTTTTTAAAAATTCCTCTTTGCTCATGTGCTGGCCTCCTAGTTTCTTTGAATTAGTTTAACCAAATGGCGACTGATCAATTATTTTCCAATCTGATCTCTTTATCAAAAATATAAAGGAGAATGGACCGAAAATGAAGGAATCCCCCGTTTTTGAACAACAGATCAGCTGTTTGCTCACTAGTTCAAATATTTGTCAAAGCATTATTAACACTTTGTGAACATAACACTGTGGATATGTTAATAACAGGGAGAATGCTATATATTGTAAGTGTAAGGAGCAAACATTCATACGGAGCAAGAAATTAAAAGGGGGAAACTAAAATGTTTAACAAATTTTTAAGAGAAAATAAGATTTCAGCTGCACTATTACTAGTGATTCGTTTATATCTCGGTTATTCTTGGTTCACAGCCGGTTTTCATAAAATCACAGGCGGGTTTGACGCTTCCGGTTTCTTAAAGGGAGTAACCGCTAATCCTGTAAAAGGTCCTGATGGCGCCGTCGTTTATGGCTGGTATGTAGAATTCCTTAAAGGCTTCGCACTTCCCAATGTAGATATCTTTAACATCATCGTTCCTTGGGGCGAAACATTAATCGGTTTAGGTTTACTATTAGGATGCTTAACTACAGCGGCGATGTTCTTCGGGCTAGTGATGAACTTCTCATTCTTCTTGGCCGGTACCGTATCTCATAACCCAACAGACATCTTCTTAGGCTTCATTATCTTGGCAGCAGGCTACAACGCTGGTCGCTACGGCTTAGACCGCTGGGTGATTCCATTCATCCGCAAAACTACTAAACTAGGCAATGACAAGACACCATCCAGAACAGCGGCATAAAGGAAAGGCCAGGGGACACGTTCCCCTGGCTTTTTTGTGTTAAACCATGTAAGCTATCGAGTCCATTGTGCTGTATGCGACCAAAACAAAAAGCGTATGAACCGAAAAGGTTTTTACGCTTTTACTTTTTATTTCTCGGGTTGTCTTTATTTTCGCTCGTATAATTGAAAGTTTCCTCATTTGCAAGGATAAATGTCACGCTAGTTCTTACAACGTTTCAGGGTAATTTATCCTATTAATCTTCCATTTAATTGAAAAATAGTTGATGCAGTCTTGTGACACTTATGTTATATTTTTAATTGTAAATTGTTGAAAATTGAGGAATTATAAGGGATTTTAGGGGGTAGATTGGTAGTATTCAATTTTTCTATAATGGCGATTTTTATGGAATAACTGGTTGGTTTTCCTATATTTCCGGTAAGATTCTGTAGTTGTCAAAATGATGACAAATAAGGGAGTGAACAAATGAGGAAGCTTCAATCTAAGATCGCGGCCCTGTTAGCCTTGCTTCTTTTAAGTGGGACTATTTTATCAGGGGTGGGTACCCAAACGGCATTTGCCGAGATGTTGAACGATATCGATTATGATCCGTTGATTGGCGAGCAAGTGCAAGTGGCACCTGAGTTTAAACTAATTCCGCAATCGGGAGAAACATTTGCAGAAGGAACGTTAAAGTTTGAGATTACTAGTCCCTATGTTTCTTCGGAACGATTATTTATACCGGATGGCAAAAAGGTCACATTAACGGATGGGTCAATCCTTGAAGTGAGAGGAGACCAAATCCTCCTCGAGGGTGTTCCGATTGCTTCTTTAAACAGTGTGGAAAACGGACAGGGCAAGGCGCTGAAAATTGATCTATCTGCCCCACTGGCTAACGGCAATTTTGAAAAACCGCTTTTGAATGGGGAAGTTCAAGATTGGACCATTCATACGACCAGTACAGGTCCGATTGGGAAGCCCGTGAACCAAGTTTGGCTGGGCCCATTGGCCGCCAAAACCCAATCAACGCCACAGAGAGTACGAGCCTATAGCAGTTTTCAGAGTAATGGAAACGGCAAGTATACAGCAACCGGTCCCGGAAATGCCTATACATATATTACAGATGTCAATTATGCCAACATCAATAGGGATGGCCCTGGAACGGTGGAAGGCCAAGAGACACTATTGAACAGCCCGGGAACGCTTGTGAAGGGATTGGCGAAGGACAACGGAAAAACCTACACAGGCCAATCGAGTTTAGAATTAGGGTTTAAAACTGGCCGGATCGATCAAAACAGTGTGAAATATGGCAGTGTCTTCCGCGTCGATGCCTGGAGCACACCGTTCCAAGCCAAAGCCGGTGATAAATTAAGCTTTGACTGGAGAGCGTTTACGGTTCCGAATGATACGAGTAATTACGATGATTATGAGGTATACGGATTTATTGTTGATCAAGATGGGAAACATACCGAAATTCTGTACGGCCGGGGTAAGGATCAACCATGGACCAATGTGATGGGAACCATCCCGAGTGACGGTACCTATCAATTCCGGTTTGTATCCGGATCGTTCGATGAAACCGATGGCGGAATCCTCGGGGCTACATTACGGATTGATAATGCCCGGATCATTAGCAGTCATGTGATTGCTAATGTTGTTGATGCGATTGCCCAGCTTGTGCATTATGAAAACTCAGAATACAGCGGCAATCGTCCAGTGAAAATCACACTTGTAAATGGTAAAGGTCAGCAGAGCGCGATTGCAGACAGTGATTTAACCATCAAGATGAGGACAAAGACTGAAGTCGCGAGCGAGCTGGAGGCGGCGTTAACCGTTGTCACACCGGCAAATGGGGCTGTTTTATACGACGCAACCCAGAGAACAATTGCCGGCACATCTATTGCTGGTACGACTGTTTCTGTAACGGTGACGGGCCCAGCGGGTTACCAGCCGGTCTCCAAAACTATATCCGCAGATGAAAACGGCCAATGGTCGTTTAAACTTGCCAATGATTTAATCAAAGGCGGATACACGATTAAAGCGACAGCCGCTAAAGGCGGAGCTGTTTCAAATGAGAAAGCATCAACGTTCTCATTTGTCGATAAAACCCCATTAGAAGATTATTACAATCAAGTTAAAAATTTGAATGAGGCTGATTATCAGTCAGGCTGGGCTGATGACAGTTCAGACGGAGACATTGAATTTGCGGAAGCCTTGCAGGCGGCCAAAGCAGTACTCGAGGATGTTGCCGATCCAGCCGATGGATCCCATCCCGACCAGGCATTGCTTGATCAAACCTTAGCAATCCTTCAGCAAGCGAAGGCGGCACTTGAAAAATGGTCTCCGGTGGAAACCAATCCCGCGTTATTTGAACACGGGAAGAGCCAAATCACGATTGATTTTAATAAAAATGTCAAGCTGACGTCAGTTAATCCGGCGGAAGGCTTTGTCGTCACCGTCGATGGAACAGATTACAACATCATTAGAGCAACGGCTGCAGGAGATAAAGTCATCTTAACCGTCGACAAGCCGCTCGACAGTGATGCCAATGAGGTGATCGTGGAATACAAGACAGACGGCCACACTAACCTGTTTGGCGACGAGGAAAACGGCTCTGCTGACAAGCCATTTAGGATTCATGCGGTCGACGATTTCGGGAAGGCGCTGCAAATCCAAACGACAAAAGGCAATACCGATGACAAAACCCCGTCCTTTACGGGTACGGTTCATTCATCGGCAACCGAAGTGACCCTGACAATCCACGACAGCAAAGGCTCCAAGGTTGTTACAAATGGACAGGCCTTTTTAAGTGGCGATGGAAGCTGGTCTTATAACGTGCCAGCAGGCAATGAGCTTGTTTATGGTGCCTATACGTACGAGGTCAACGCGAAATCTGCTGCCACAGGAAAAAATGTCACGAAATCAGCTGCATTCACAGTGGTGAACAAAACATTGCTTCAACAGGAAGCGAATGAAGTGGCTGGTTTTATCAAGGACGACTATCGTGCTGGCTGGAATGAATTCGAACAAGTGCTTGAAGTGGCTCGTGATGTTTTAGCGGACCCGAGGGCCTCACAGCAGGAAGTGGATGAGGTGTTAGCAGAGCTAGTACAAAAGCGCGCTGCTCTTGAAAAACATCCGCCGGTGGCAACGAATCCGGCCACCTATGAGCATGGCAAAACACAAATTACAGTTGATTTTAATAAAAATGTAAAGCTGAACGATGCGAATCCGGCTGAAGGCTTTGCCGTTACAGTGGAAAAAACAAATTATGAGGTGGACGGCGCGATTGTTAATGGCGACAAAGTAACGTTAACCGTGGCTGAACCGCTCGACAGTGACTCGAAAACTGTCACGGTGGAATATACACCGGACAGCACACCAAACCTTTTTGGCGATGAGGAGAATGGCACAGCCGCCGAGCATTTTGTGATTACGGCAAAAGACGAATTTGGCAAGGGGTTGCAAATCCTTGCAACGAAAGGCAACACCGACGACCGCACCCCGTTATTTACCGGCCAAGTCCACCCGGATGCGGACCGTGTGACAATCACCATCGTTAATTCTGGTAACAAGAAGTTCGTCAGCGATGCAACAGCGACGCTGAGCGGCGGCACCTGGATTTTTGATGACTGGACAGGCCTTCAAGCACTCGATCCAGGCAGCTACACCGCGGTGGTGACGGCAACGGATGCCGATTCAGGCAGAAGTGTCACAAAATCGGCTGCTTTCACGGTCGTCGATAAGACCGCCTTGGAAGATGCCGCCACTAGTGCGAAATTACTAAAAGAAAGCAACCATCGCTCCGGATGGGATGAATTTGCTGACGCACTTGAAGAGGCTGAGGCCGTGTTGCAAAACCCGACTGCCTCCCAAGCAGAAGTCGACCAAGCGTTGGCAATGATTTTGGATAAACGGGATGCCCTTGAAAAAATCGAGCCGAAACCAGTGAATGCCACTTTCGACCATGGCCATGCTGAAATCACGGTATCGTTTGATAAAAATGTGATGTTTGCCGATGGCACACAAGACGTAACGGAAGGCTTTACCGTGACAGTAGACGGCCAGGAAGTTAGTGTCATCGCGGCCGAATTGGTATCTCCGGATGCGGATGGCAAGATGAACAAAGTGAAACTGACGATGGCGGCAGGGACAAAGCTGTCCAGTGACGCAGAGGTCAGAGTGACGTATAGCAAAACAGCAGGAAGCGCCAACCTTATCGGCGATGAGGAAAATGGTACGGCCGTCGAAGACTTCAGCTTCGAGGCGAAGGACCCATTCGGCCATGCCTTGCAAATCGACAAGCCAAATGGCATCACCAATGATACGACCCCAATTATTGAAGGGACCGTCGATGCTGGTGCCGAGCACGGCGTCATTACGATTACGGGCCCTGACGGTGATCAGGTGATTGTCGATAAGGCTGAGATTACCATCCAAGCGGATGGCACCTGGACTTATAACGTCGAGGAAAAACTGGCACCAGGCGAGTACACAGTCGAAGTGTCTGCATCAAAGGCCGGCCGCCCGGATGTTGTCAAGTACCATCAGTTTACCGTCGTTGACAAGCAGGCCTTGGTCGACCTAAGGGAAGACATCACGAACAAGGATTTAGGGGAAGGCGAGTACACGAAAGAATCCTGGTCCGTATTTAAAAAAGCGTACAACAAGGCTAAAGAAGTAATTGACGATCCTGAAGCCACCCAAGCTGAGGTGAACGATGCTTTGGCTAAACTGAAAGAAGCGTATGAGGCGCTCGTCTATACGAAGGATTTAAAAATCGAAATCGGTCTGTCAGAGGACCTAGAGCCTTCAGACTACTCCAAGCCGAGCTGGGATGCCTATGAAAAAGCACTCAAGGAAGCCGAAGAGGTGGTCAACAACCCAAAAGCCACTCAAGAAGAGGTGGATGCGGCTAAAGAGGCATTAGAGAATGCCCGTAAGGCGTTAACCGTGGACAAATCAAAGTTAGTGGAAGAAACCGATCAATCGGGCGGATTAAAAGAGAAAGACTATACATCGGAAAGCTGGAAGGCCTATCAAGAAGCGTTAAAGAAGGCGAAATCTGTTCTGGCCGATTCCAAGGCAACACAAGCGGAAGTGGACGCTGCGTTCAAATCACTATTGCAGGCAAAAGCCTCATTGACAAAAGTTCAAAAGGATGCGCCTGCTCCGCTGCCAAATACCGCCACTAATATGTTTAATTGGTTGCTATCCGCTGCAACGATCATCGTGCTCGGACTTGCCCTGTTATGGCGTCGCAAAGAACATATTGAATAAGAAAACAGGACCAGCCCCCAACATTTGGGGGCTGGTTAATTAGAGGTTAAAAACGTAACTAAACGTATCGTGTTTAACCAAAATAAAAATACCTAGACCTATTAAGACAAGGGGAACAATAATGTGACCATTGCGTTCTAAAGTCTGAGCTATTAACGGTTGATGTACAAGGGTATTGGCTGCAAAACAAAGGACTGCTACAAGTACTAAAAAGATAAACACAATCATGATAATTTTCCACAAACTATTGGCTGAGAAGAAAGGAATGTAGACACCGATATTATCAACCCCATTAGCAAATGTGACTGTCGCAGTTTTTATTAACCAAATAAATCGAATAGAATGCTCTTTCCTCTTTTGGCTCAAAGATATCAATGATTGTATTCCAAAATAGATTGGAATGAATCCAAGTAGACCGATCCATGCTTTAGGAATGAGTAAGGTCCCTAATGCTCCAATGAAACTTATGATTAGAATAAGAATGAAACCCAGGTACTGTCCAGCCACAATAAAGCGTTTCTGTTCTGTTGTCTTTGCTTGTGAGAACCAGGTCATTAAGAGGAAAATGTCATCCATGTTTGTTGCTGCAAAAAAAACGATCGATGAAAAAATAAGAGGTACCATACACTAAGCTTTATCCTTTCAATAAATGGTCGTTAAATTATTAAAGACTTTAAATGAATGGCCTTCTAATCGAAGAAGAGTGGTAATGGCAGTCTAAAGGTGGGCGTTTCAACAAAGGTTAAAATAATTGCTTAAATCCGATAATAATTAAAATAAACCCAGCAATCAGTGGAGAGTAATGACCCAAGATACTTGAGAATACTCTATTTCCAACAGAATTTCCAAACCATATCGCTATATAACCCCAGACAGTAATACTAAAGATTACTGACCAAATAACCGAATTGTATGCAACCGTTGCCCCAGCTCCGCTAGCAATGTTTGTGATGGAAAGTGTAAATCCTAGTAAAATAGCCTGTCGAATATTAAGCTTTTGTATTTTAATCTCTCTTTTTTTAGAAACAAACCAACCATTATAAATGGTGAATACTCCAATGCAGAACAATATACAAAAAGATACCAGCCCAGTTTCCTTTTGAGAGATAAATTGTGAAATGACATAGCCTAAAAATACCCCAATGATTGTAGTAAAGAATCCAATGGCATTAATGATCAGGTTAAACCAAATAGGTATTTTCATCTTTTTAAGCCCATAGGCCATTCCAACGCCGATATTATCTATATTTGTACTTATTCCGATCAAATTTAATATGAAGAAAGAACTGAACCAATCCAACTTTATTCGTTCCCTCCTTTACAACCGATTGGAAAATGAGATTAAATAACCGTTTCAAAAGTACACGCAGCATGTCCTAATACATATGCTATGTAAGCAGGATTTAATACGTTCCCTGCTATTATTGCAAAAATAAAAAAAGAGATTGGAGCCCCAATCTCTTTTTTTTTTGCCCTTGAGCCTATTAGTTTCTTTCACAAGCATAGCCATCCTTATCCCGGTCCATTTTCGATTTATAAGCGGGATGGTCTGATGCAACTCCATTTGGATATATTTTATTCAGTTCAGTGCAGTTTGCAAACGATGTCTGTCCTGAGGTAGTCGATGTGGCTTGTTGCTGCTGTGCCTTTGCCTGAGCTTCCGCCTCTTGTTTTGCTTTTTCCTTTGCATCAGTTTTGCCTTTCACTTTTTCTTCTGATGCCTGTACTGTAGTCTCTTTTTTATCTGAAAGAAGTATTGCGGTACTTCCTAGCCAGAGAACCATTGCCCCTAACATGAGAAGAAATCTCTTTTTAGCTTCTTGTAAAAAGTTAATTAATATGTTATATTTTCTTTTGTGAAAAATGACTAAATTCCTCAATTGGTCAAACTGACGGAAAGTGAGGTGTAAGAGGTGACAATTGACAGAAGACAATTAATTGTCGATGCTGCGACAAAGTCCTTTTCTTTATTCGGGTACAAAGCGACGACAATGGACCAGGTTGCCAAATTAGCAAATGTGGGCAAAGGGACGATCTATACCTTTTTTAAGAATAAGGAAGAATTATTCGATGATATTATCAAAACCATGCTGCACGACATGAAGGAAGTAGCAGAAAGAGCATTTAACAAACAGAATTCGTTTCGTGAAAATGCCAATCAGGTGTTATTCGATCTCCTTGAATTTCGGAAATCGCACCAATTAACGATTAAGCTTTTTCAAGAAGAACGAGAAATTGGCACCCAAGCCGCTGTTGAAGTCGTTCAACGAGTGGAAACAGTCATTATTCATTATATGAAAGGGATTATCCAAGAAGCAATCGATCGTGGGGAAATTGAACCTTGTGATCCTGAAATAACTGCCTTTATCATGTTAAAGCTTTATGTGGCATTGATATTTGATTGGGAACGAAGCCATAAGCCCCTAGATAAAGAAGAGATTTCAAAGCTTTTTGAACTTTACCTTTTTAATGGCTTATCAAAATAATGGAAGTCCCACAAAGGGTTCTCTTATTTCGAATGGGAGCACCCTTACTATTTTCGCAAAAATGACCATTTGAACAAATTGGTCAATTATATTTAGGAGGCTTTATAGTAATGAAAGGTTCGTCTTTTTTAGCAGAATGTAAATTGATCCTATCGAACCGAAAAATTCTTATTCCAATTTTAGCCGTGGCGTTTGTTCCGGTGTTATATGCAGGCATGTTTTTATGGGCATTTTTAGATCCATATGACCATATGTCCGATTTGCCTGTAGCCATCGTGAATCAGGATCAAGGTGCAGAATTTGCAGGACAACAGCTGCAGCTTGGGAAAGAGCTGGTAAATAATCTTAAAGATAGTGATTCATTTAAGTTTAGTACCGTTTCGAAGGAAGCGGGATATAAGGGATTAGAGGAGCAGGATTACTATATTTTGGTCGAGATTCCCGAAAACTTCTCGGCGAATGCGACCACCTTGTTGGATGACAAGCCAGAAAAGCTGGAAATTAAATATGTTCCAAATGAAGGAGCAAACTTTCTGTCAAGTCAAATCGGGGAAACAGCGATGAAAGAAATAAAAGCGGAAATCTCAAAAAAAATAACTGCTACCTATGCTGAAACCATGTTCGATCAAGTAGCGGAACTGGCGGATGGTTTGAATCAGGCAAGTGATGGTGCTGGTCAATTGAAGGATGGTGCAGTCCAGCTTGCTGATGGGGCAAAGGTTTTAAAAGAAAATCTTGAAGTCTTAGCATCGAAATCAATTGAATTTCACGAAGGAATTCAAACCGCTACGCAAGGGTCAAAGACCTTAGCGACAGGTACCGAGCAAGTACAAGCGGGTCTCGGTGAAATTCATGCAAAGCTTCCGGCACTAATTGAAGGGACAAAATCTGCACAAGCAGGCATGGAGCAAATGAAAACAGAGCTGCCTGAGAAGATTGCTGCTGGAATCACTGGGCAACTAGCCGGAAATGCTAATCAATTAAATAAAGGTATCGATCAATTTGAGGAAAAGCTGGAATCGGGACTCACAGCTGGATTAACAGATGGCATTGCCCAAGGCTTATCGGAGGAATTGGCGAATCAATTAATCAATCAGCAAGCTTCGCAAATGCAGGAGTTAGCCGCAGCTTTAATTGAAAAAGGAATTCCGGCTGAGACTGTGCAGCAAATTGTCGCTGATGCGAAACAACAGGCTCCAACAAAAGCTGAATTGCAGCAACAGTTACAGCAGCAGCTTACTTCCAACTTAAAGCCGCAGCTAAAGCAAGAAATAGACTCTGGCCTAAATCAAGGCTTCAGCGAATTTAAAACGCAGCTCAATCAGCAATTACTGGGCGCAACCACCGGCCTTGAGGATCAGTTAAAAGCACAAACTTCCCCGGCATTTAATCAACTCATTGCAGGGCTTGGGGTAATTAATAAAGGTCAGCTTGGCTTGCAACAGGGGATCAATCAACTATACACAGGCTCCCAAGATTTGAACAAAGGGACTCATGATTTATCGGCCGGTATGGGTCAGATAGAGAATGGGGCAGAACAAATTCAAGCTGGGGCTGGACAACTTGCAGATGGCTCCAAAACATTAGCAGATGGGACAGTCAAGTTGAAGGATGGCTCCACTGAATTAGCCGCTAAATTAGCGGAAGGAGCCAAGGAAGCAGGCTCTGTTCAGGCCGATGATGACACGTATGATATGATGGGTGAACCCGTTGCGGTCGACAAGCAGGAGATCAATAAAGTGCCAAATTATGGTACAGGATTTGCTCCCTATTTCATCTCCCTCGGGTTATTTGTAGGGGCCTTGCTGATGTCGATTGTATTTGCTCTTAAAGAGCCGGCAGTTAGGCCGAAAAATGCACTTCAATGGTTTTTGGGGAAATTTGGTGTACTGGCGCTGGTTGGGTTGGCACAGGCTATTTTAGTAGACTTTATTATACTGGCTGTCTTAAAAATTGAAGTCGCCAGCATTCCCTTGTTCTTCGTGACTTCCCTCATTACCAGCTATGTATTTATGGCACTCATTCAAATGCTGGTTACAACGATGGGAGACCCTGGCCGTTTCATTGCGATTGTTATATTGATTTTACAATTAACCACGAGTGCAGGAACCTTCCCGCTCGAATTAATTCCAAATGCCCTGCAGCCCATTAATGCTTTATTACCTATGACTTATTCCGTTCAATCGTTTAAGGCGGTCATTTCAAGTGGTAACTTTGCTTATATGTGGCACAACAATGTCATCTTGTTAGCCTATATGGCTGGGTTCATGCTGGTGACAGTAGGTTACTTTAAAATGAAAATAAAAGGTAAAACATTAGTCCCAGCTGTTGAACGAGCAGCGTGAGGCAGAGGGAAATGTAAAGGCAGGGGACAGTGTTCTCCTGCCATTTTTCTGTCCTAAGGAATAGATGGGTGATGTTGTAGATGAAAAAAGGGGCGCTAGAGCCCCCCCTTTTTTTACTAATCAAACGCCGTTTACTCACTCGTTCAAATATTTGTCAAACCATTATTAACACTTTGTGAACTTAACACTATGACTATGTTATTAACAGAGAGAATGCTATATATTGTAAATGTAAGGAGCAAACATTAATACGAAGCAACAAAAATAAGGGGGAAACAAAAATGTTTAACAAATTTTTAAGAGAAAATAAGATTTCAGCTGCACTATTACTAGTGATTCGTTTATATCTTGGGTATTCTTGGTTCACAGCCGGTTTTCATAAAATCACTGGCGGGTTCGATGCTTCTGGTTTCTTAAAGGGAGTAACCGCTAATCCTGTAAAAGGTCCTGATGGCGCCGTCGTTTACGGCTGGTATGTAGAATTCCTTAAAGGCTTCGCACTTCCAAATGTAGATATTTTTAACGTCATCGTTCCTTGGGGTGAAACGCTAATTGGTTTAGGCTTACTATTAGGCTGCTTAACGACAGCCGCCATGTTCTTCGGTTTAGTGATGAACTTCTCATTCTTCTTGGCTGGTACCGTATCTCATAACCCAACAGACATTTTCTTAGGCTTCATTATCCTAGCTGCAGGTTATAACGCCGGCCGTTACGGGTTGGACCGCTGGGTGATTCCATTCATCCGCAAGACTGCAAAAGTAAACACTGACAAAGGCGCATCAGGAACAACTGCATAAATTAGAGGCCAGGGGACGCGTTCCCTGGCTTTTTTTCTGCAAGAATTTTACCGCCACACACGGAAAGAAACGTCTGCAGTAAATGCAAACGTTCCAAAAGAGAGGTCTAGTGGTTGCTTGGAGATTTAGGCTGGCGTATAAAATGAAGTTGACCGTATCAGAGGAAACCGCGTCTTCTTCTTTCGAACTCAAAGCGTCTTCTTCTTTCGAACTCAATGCGTCTTCTTCGCTCTATTTCAATTTCAATTTCAATGGGAAAGAACGGTCTTCTTCTAAATCCGTCAGGAAAGGGAAACATGCACACAACCTCCTTTCCCTAAAAAATTTATCAGGAAAAAGGACAGATTCACCAAATCCATCCTTTTTCACTCAGTAATGCCCCTCATTTAGTAGCCGCTCATAAAAGACGCTCCAACAATGACCAGGAGAATGAACAATACTACGATTAAAGCAAAATTACTAACATGGCTTCTTCTGCGCTCTTCCATATTTAACACCACCCTTCTTGTCCAGATTTCAAGCTTCACAATGGTTAATAAGCGAAGCTAGCTAGTACGATAATTAATAGAATGAACAACACTACAATTAATACAAAGCTGCTGCCGCCATATCCGTACATATTCCTCACCATCCTTTGGTCAACTTGTTGGACAACCCCTCGATATATATATATTTCTTAAGACAAAAGAAGATTGGACAACCATCATTATTTTGAAAAAATTTCAAAAAAGACAACAGGGCTGTTCGTGTGGCCCTAAACCAAGGTTTTTCGGGGAATCACACAAAGGTTAAAATGATTGAAATATACTGATTATTGTGAAAGAATGTACATAACGTAAAGGTTTAGAATGATAGAGAAAGTAGGCTTGAAATGAATCATAATCGAAATGTTTTAATGGGAATGGTATTGGTGGTATTCATGATTTTGGCGGCTTGTGGTAAATCATCAGACGATTCAAGTGCTGCGATGGGCAGCCAGTCAACTCAAAAAGCAGAATCGCCAAATACTCCTACTAATACAGAAAACAGTAATGATACTACCGAAGCAGAAAATATTAAAACAAACGAAAAAGTAGATGCACCAAAAAAAGAGGAAAACGTATCAACGAAGACTACAGCGAGTCTAAAGGAAGATTATCTCAAGAAATTAAATGCTACGAAAAAAGAAATGGACGAGATGCGTAATAATCCGATAGACAACACAACATTCGCTTTAAAAAAGGTAGAAGGAGATCTGTACGACGTTTGGGATGGATTGTTAAATGAGATTTATGGCGTCCTAAAGGAGCAACTTCCTTCGGAAGAGATGGAACAACTAAGAAAAGAACAACGGGAATGGATCGATTATCGAGATCGTACTGCAAAAGCGGCCTCTCTAAAATTTGAAGGCGGTACGATGGAACAATTAGAATATGTAGCGGTTCAGAACAACCTTACAGAGGAAAGATGTTTTGAACTAGTTGAAGACTATATGAAGTAATCATAGGAATGCCCCCGCAACCCACATGAATATAATCTAAAAAGAATGTGGAAGGGGCTAATGATATGTATGACATCAAGCAGCTTGGAGACCAATTTGCCCAAATATTAAATGGAAAAGCTAAAATGACAAAAAATGGCTGTTCGGTAAGCTTAAAGCGAAGTTTTCCTGTTCATATCCAAGGCCGGCCCAGTCATTCCGTTTTACCAGTAGGAATTTCCTTTGAGTCATTGGATGCAAACGGCCATGCACTAAACCTTGGGGAGATCACATTACTTGAACAGGAAATCCCAAATTTTTCGAAATCTGTTGTGGGTCAAGGATTAATAGTGAGTGCCTTGCATAATCACTGGATATTTACCCAGCCCAATCTGATGTATATTCATATTCAATCGGTTGAACCCCCTCTCTCCTTTGCGAGAAAAGTGGCCAACGCTTTTACAACATTAACAAGCCACCCGATACAGGGAAATAATGAATGAAAGCCAGGGGACACTACAGTCTCCTGGCTTTATCCTTGGCCGCAAAAAGCCCCTCCAACTACGGGAGACCCCCGCCGTTTCATGGCCAAAGTAGGACCTTGGGGACATCGTTTTTGCAATGAATTCAAGAATGGTCCCTCAATCAAATTGGGCAAGTTAATGATATAAATTAAAACTGTATTCTCCCCTAATAAAACATTCAGATTTCAGAAAGTTGTCGTTTGAAAATTTTCGAAAGAATATATAGAAATATGCTAATTAAATGGGTGGAATCGTTAATGTCAGGAGGAATTAATTTGTTTAGTCAAGTAGCAAAAGCGGTCCCCAATTTATTTACAATGGGAAATTTATTGTGCGGTGTTCTTTCCATTACCTGTAATATGAGCGGCTTTTTACATGTAGCCTCCATATTAATTTTCCTTTCAGCTATTTTTGATCTTCTTGACGGAAGAATTGCTAGAGGATTAAAAGTTAACAGTGAATTGGGTGTCCAATTGGATTCCTTAGCGGATATTGTTAGTTTTGGTGTTGCTCCAGCGCTTCTATTCCATACAATCGCGACACCGTCTATTTCAACTTCTTTGGCATTTATCCTTTTCCCCATAATGGGTGCGTTAAGATTGGCTAAGTTTAATGTAAAACCAACCATTGGCTATTTTAGAGGATTGCCTATTCCAGCGGCTGGATTGCCACTCGCTGCAATGGGATTCTTTTCATATAGTAATGCATGGATTACCTTAACCCTAGCTGTTTTAATGGTAAGCCCCATTAAAGTTAAAAAACTTTAATTTATTACTTAGGTGGGAATTAATGATGAAGCATATAGATTTCCTAATCGAGCATTTTGGATATTTGGGAATCATTGTCGTGTTAATTGGTGGTATTATTGGTCTTCCGATACCTGATGAGGTTCTTTTAACATATGTTGGCTACAATGTCTACCAAGATAAATTAAAATATATAATGTCTTTGTTAAGTGCATTTACGGGTGCCGCAGGAGGAATCTCCCTTAGCTACTATATCGGCTATAGGTTTGGATTACCTTTGTTAAAAAAATTTGGTCCCAAATTTCATATCACTGAGAAGAAAATTAATTTGACAAAGAATTTGTTCCAAAAAATCGGACCGACAATTTTATTAATTGGCTATTTCATTCCTGGAGTCCGCCACCTTACGGCTTACATCGCAGCCATAAATAAATACCCTTTTAGAAAATTCTTAGTTTTTGCCTATACTGGGGCATTCATATGGACTTTTACTTTCATTACTTTAGGCAGGAAACTAGGGAAAGATTGGAAACAAGTTGAAGCTTATGTATCAAAATATAGTATTTATTTAATTTCGTTCATTTTCATCATATTCATTATTTTTTATTATTTCTGGAAGAAAAAGAGTAAGCAAGTTGGTTTTAGAAACTGAAACTCCTGTTCCAACACAGAAATAAAAAAAGTCTCCTATCCAAAAAGTTATTTAAAATCGGTAGTTACCAACCATGTTCTATCAAGGGATATAGGAGCAGTAGCGGCGTAAAAAACGTGTTCGTCTACGCTTATAAAGGTTATAGGAGCAGTAACGGCGTAAAAAAGCGTCTTCGACTACGCTTATAGAGGTTATAGGAGCAGTAACGGCGTAAAAAAGCGTCTTCGACTAAGCTTATAAAGGTTATAGGAGCAGTAACGGCGTAAAAAAGCGTCTTCGACTACGCTTATAAAGGTTATAGGAGCAGTAACGGTGTAAAAAAGCGTCTTCGACTACGCTTATAGAGGTTATAGGAGCAGTAACGGCGTAAAAAGGCGTGTTCGACTACGCTTATAGAGGTTATAGGAGCAGTAACGGCGTAAAAAAGCCCCTCCAACTACGCCAATAGGAGCTTATTGGAGAGGCGGTCTGCCTAACTATGCTTTAAAATAAACCCAATCATCGCAGTTTTCAATGCTTCCGGCTGTTCAAAAATTGTGACATGGCCGCATTCCGGAATAATCATGTATTCGGTGTTTGGGATGTTCTTAACCAACATGTCCGCAAACTTCCGCGGTGTGAGCAGGTCATTTTCACCGAGGACGACAAGCGTCGGACAAGTGATCCGCCCTAGATCTCCGGTCAAATTCAAATCATTCACATACGTTTCATACAGATTCACTTGGCCGGCAAAATAGCTGGCCTCAATATCATTCATTAGTTTCGCTCTCTCCGCCAGAAAGTCCATATTTTTCGCAACAAACGCATTGCCATATAAGGAAGGCACGGCGCCCCAGAAAAAGGCTTCGCCTTGCTGCTGCTGGGCCAAGTGCTTCCAGCCTTCGACAAATAGTTTGCTGATCTCGTCGACTTCACTAGCTGCATCGATGAGTACCAAGCTCGCAACCGCCTCTGGATAGTCAATCACAAATCTCATGGCCACTTCGCCGCCGTATGACGTGCCAATAAGGTGTACCTTTTCCACACCCAATTCTTCTAACAGCTTTTTGGCATCATCAGCATGCTCTTTAAAGGTATAAGGCCCTTCTGGCTTATCCGATTTCATTTGGCCTTTGAAATCATGAAGGACAATCCGATAGCCAAGTTTTTCGAAAAAGGGGTAATACAACGCCCAACTGGTCGTGGTCGTCATCACGCCGTTAAGAAACATAATCGTGTTCTGAGCATCTGGATTACCGTAGGTTTCATAATAAAGATTGTTACCGTTAATATTCAAAAGTGGCATCTCTCACACCTCCTGAAAAAATAGGCAAAGAGCTGAATCGAAAAAATCAATTCAGCCCCCAGAAAATCTATTACAGTACCACTCCGCCATCGACACTTAGCACAGTTCCGGTGACATAACGCGCTTCATCTGAAGCCAAGAAGGTATAGGCGTTGGCGATATCTTCCGGCTCACCCAACATGCCAAGCGGAGATTTCCCTTTCATCATATCGAGTACCTTTTCAGGCATTTTTTGAACCATCGGTGTCATGATAAATCCTGGTGCCACGGCATTAACACGGATACCGAAACGGCCAAGCTCTTTTGCCCACGTCTTTGTCATCCCGATGACACCCCACTTGGTGGCTGCATAGTTCGTTTGGCCAAAGTTTCCGTACAAGCCGACGACGGAGGAGGCATTTAAAATGACGCCGCTTTTTTGCTCCTTCATGAGCTTGGCAGCCGCTTGCGCCACATTGAAGACGCCTTTTAAGTTAACATCGATTACGCGATCCCATTGGGCTTCTTCCATTTTAATCAATTGGGCATCAGCTGTGATTCCTGCATTATTCACGACAATGTCAACGCTTCCAAAGTGCTGGACAGTTTCAGTAACCATGTTTTCTACCTGCTCCACATTGGTTACATCGACAACCATTCCAATTGCTTCCCCGCCAGCTTCGGTAATGGCTTGAACCGTTTGGTCAATATCCTCCTTGTTCACATCCGCAACGACAACTTTTGCCCCTTCCTTGGCAAACTTAAGAGCCGTTGCTTCGCCAATTCCTCTTCCTGCTCCAGTGATAATGGCTACCTTTTCTGCTAATCTCATAAATATCCCTCCAAAATGAATAGTCATTTATTTATCTCGCAAGAATCATGCCAATTTGATTTTACCAAAGGCTACAGGATTTTAGGTCATATTGCTGTCGTGTTTTGTCGACAAAATCAGACAGTGTCTGAAATTCGGACAGTTTTGCAGGGCGTGGAACCGGGCCAGTCGCGATATTCCAACTTGGTACGATTATTGCAATATAGTAAATTGAGTTTTTACTTAATGGAGGGATTTTTATGAGAGAGGTAGTTATTGTAGGAGCAGCGAGAACGCCTGTCGGCAGTTTCGGAGGCGCTTTCAAGGATGTGTCAGCGGTGGATCTGGGCGTGACAGCGGCGAAGGAAGCGATTAAACGGGCTGGCATTTCAGCTGACATCATTGATGAAGTACTGGTTGGAAATATTTTATCAGCGGGATTAGGGCAAAATGTCGCCCGTCAGGTAGCGATTTATTCAGGGCTGCCGGAAGAAACACCGGCGATGACGATTAATAAGCTATGCGGTTCTGGCCTCAGAACGGTTACGATGGGAGCGCAGTTTATCGCGGTTGGTGATGCCGATGTGATTCTGGCTGGTGGAATTGAAAGCATGAGCCAAGCGCCATATTTACTTCAAAATGCTCGTTGGGGAATGAAAATGGGCCATCAGGAAGTAGTAGATTCGTTAATCTACGATGCGCTGACTGATAAATTTCACGATATTCATATGGGAATAACCGCTGAAAATATCGCTGAAAAATGGGGCATTACTCGAGAAGAACAGGATGCCTTTGCGGCTGAGAGCCAGCGCCGTGCGGTAGCTGCCCAACAGGAGGGACGATTCAACGATGAAATTGTACCGGTCAGCATCCCGCAGCGAAAAGGCGAGCCAGTGGTCGTGGCTGCCGACGAATACCCTAGGCCGGGAACAACAGCGGAAAAGCTGGCGAAATTGCGTCCAGCCTTTAAAAAGGATGGCACGGTCACAGCCGGGAATGCCTCTGGACTAAACGATGGTGCCGCGATGGTTGTCCTCATGGCCAAAGAGAAAGCGCTGGAACTCGGGATTGAGCCACTGGCAACGGTAAAATCCTATGCATCAGCTGCACTTGATCCGAAGATTATGGGATTCGGGCCGGTGCCGGCAACGAAAAAGGCATTAGATAAGGCAAATCTGACGGTTGAAGACCTTGATTTGATTGAAGCCAATGAAGCGTTTGCCGCGCAATCGCTGGCCGTCATGAAGGGCTTGGAACTCGACCCATCCAAGGTCAATGTTAACGGCGGGGCAATTGCATTGGGTCATCCGGTTGGGGCTTCTGGCGCAAGAATTTTGGTTACTTTACTATATGAAATGAAGAAACGGGACGCAAAAACGGGCCTTGCCACCCTTTGCATTGGCGGGGGACAAGGGATTTCGCTGATTGTTGAGAGATAAAATTAGGAGGGGCGCAGCGTGGGCTGTGACCCTTTTTGCTGTCGAAGAACCCTTGAGGACAATTCGAGCAAAGAATCAGAGGAAAGTGTCCTCAATAGCGTCGATAGAGGACAAAAAACCATTGAAAAAACGCAGGAAGTGTCCTCAATAGCTCAGAAAAAGTAAATTACCCTTTCCCGACAACCTGAGGGGCGCACCATCATTGCGGCCCTCCTTTTTTTAGTCACAAATTATCCCTACCTAAACACCCTGAATTTCTATACAATAGAAGGAGGTAGTCCTGGTTAGGGAGGTCATCGCTTTATGAGTTTAGAAGTTTCCAATGTTGTCACGACTGTAGACTTAGAAATATTGGGTTCGGACCAATTTCTTAATACTGTCGAAAAGATTTTTGATCCGATTGGCGTTCCGATTATTTTAATTGATAAAGATACAAGAATTCGAATGATTAACCAAATTTTTGCCGACTATTTGGGGTTTCCGAAAGATGAGGTTATTGGCAAGCCCGTCCTCGAAGTGGATGAATTTTCGCGCTTTCCGTATGTGTTCAAAACGAAGAAGTCAGAAATTGCCTGGAAGCATAAGTTTAAGAACGGCAAGACGGCGATTGTTCACCGAATTCCGGTCCTCGATCAAAACCATGAGGTTGTTTATGGTTTTGGCATGCTGCTTTTTCAAGAAATTAAGGAATTTAAGGATATTATTGAAAAAAATAAGCTGCTCGAAAGTGCGCTGTCCTATGCCAAGGAACAGCTTGTTCAAATTCAGGGTGCGAAGTACAGCTGGGAAAACATCCTCGGTACGAGCGAGAAGATGGTGCGCGCGATTTATATGGGAAGAAGGGCTTCGCAGACAAAGTCCAATGTGCTCCTTCTCGGAGAAAGCGGGACTGGCAAGGAATTGTTTGCCCATGCGATTCATCATTCGAGCAACCGAAGTCATGAAAGCTTTATTAAGGTAAACTGTGCGGCGATTCCCGCTGAGCTCCTCGAATCGGAATTGTTTGGCTATATGGAAGGGGCTTTTACTGGCGCGAAAAAAGGCGGGAAGCTGGGAAAATTTGAACTGGCGAATAATGGAACGATTTTTCTCGACGAAATCGGTGACATGCCGCTGGCGATGCAGGCGAAGCTGCTCCGTGTCCTTCAGGAAAAAGAAATCGAGCGGGTCGGTGGGACGAGAACCATTCCGGTTGATGTCCGGGTGATTGCCGCCACGAACAAAAATCTTGAAAAAATGGTGGCCGAGGGCCAATTCCGTGAGGATTTATTTTACCGGCTGAATGTCATGTCGATTGAAATTCCGCCGCTCCGCGAGCGGGAGGACGATGCGGCGGCAATTGCGATGAAATTGCTGGATAAGCTGTCCTCACAGCTCGGTGTCTATGTGTGCCACATTTCGAAAAATGCGATGGACCACATCCTCCGCTATAGCTGGCCAGGTAATGTTCGGGAACTCGAGAATGTGCTGGAGCGGGCCATCAATTTAACCGATACCGATACGATTCGGACTGTCCATTTGCCATACAACATCACGAATTCAAAAAGATCGCAAAAATTGGCGAAAGGCCAGACACTGAAGAGCATTTTGGAGGAAACGGAAAAGGAAGTCATCAAGAATTGCCTGGAGGAGTTTAACTATAATAAGGTGAAAGTGGCGGAAACGCTGCAGATTAGCCGATCCAGTCTTTATGACAAGATTGAAAAGTACCACTTGGAGGACTCTTTGTCGTAAAAACAAACACTGTCGGAAAATCGGACACTTTAAATGGAAAACGTTTTCAACCAATACGAATAAATGAAAAAGACTTTGACCACATCAAAGTCTTTTTTTTATTCGTTAACAAAGCATTCACAATTGCCCAGCCCTTTATACAACAGGGTTCTTAAACAATAATCAACAAATTTCGCCCCTGTTTTTTAAAAAAATGAAAGCGTTTATAAAAGTTGGCACGCAACTTGCATCATAAATAAGCGAAGGATTACCAAATCAAAAAAAATTCAATATTACATACTACGAGAAAAAGGAGGATTCCTAATGGTTGAATTTTTTCAAAATGTCATCGCCGGGTTGGAGACAGGAAGTTTATATGCCTTAGCCGCATTAGGGTTGGTTCTGATTTACCGGACCTCCGATGTCATTAACTTTGCACAGGGCGAAATGGCCATGTTCAGCAGCTTTATCGCCTTTACGCTATTTCAACAAACGATGTCCTATCCGGTCGCGTTTTTGGGGGCGATTGTGTTTGCTGTCGTTTTAGGGTTTTTAGTAGAACGGATCTTTATCAGGCCGGCCTCAAAAGCGACGCTCGTCAGCAAAATGATTATCACCCTTGGCCTCATCATGATTTTTAACGGCTTGGCTTCGGCGATTTTTGGCATTGATATGCATCCGTTCCGCAAGGCGTTAACGATGGACAACATGACCATTGGCGAGGTCATCATACAGCCGAATGCAATCTTTATCATTTCGATCACACTGGTGATCATGGCAATCCTATTCTATATGATTAAAAACACGTTGATGGGCATTGCGATTCGGGCAACGGCGCAAAATGAAACAACGGCGAAATTGATGGGAGTTCCGGTTTCCAAGGTGTATTCCTTGTCATGGATTATCGCTACCGTTCTTGGGGCGATTGCCGGCGTGCTCATTGCCCCAACAACGAACGTCTCGACGACGATGATGGCGGAGGTCCATTTGAAATCGTTTATCGCCGCGGTACTGGGAGGCTTCGGTTCGTTTGTCGGACCGGTTGTCGGCGGCTTTGTCATCGGGGTATTTGATAACCTGGTAGGCTATTACATTTCCTTGCAATGGAAAACCGTCATTGTTTATGCCTTATTGATTATCATCTTAATTGTCAAACCGACAGGACTGTTCGGCAAAGTCCACCGAAAGAAGGTGTAACGCGTGAAGGGAATACTACAGAACAAACCATTTCTCTATATCCTGACTGGACTGATCGTGGCGATGATTCCGCTCGTAACCGATATGGACCGGTCGACGTTGACGATGTTAAATCTGATTGTGATTTATGCGATCGTTGCCATCGGATTTAATATTTTGCTAGGCTATGCCGGACAAATTTCACTTGGCCATGCCGCGTTCATGGGGCTGGGGGCTTACATATCGGCCTATTTCACCTCCAACTTTGAATTACCGTTTTTAGCCAGTTTACTGTTAGCTGGTGTCATCCCGATGGTCGTCGGCCTCATCCTGGGGCTAGTCGCGCTCAGGTTGGAAGGTCACTATTTGGCGATTGCTACCTTGGGCTTTGGCGTCGCCCTGCAGCAGACCTTTAAAGAATGGATTGGCTTCACGAATGGATTTTCCGGGGCACGAGCGGTTACGCCGGAGATCTTCGGCTTTGCGTTACGGGAGCGGGAACATTTCTTTGTGTTAGTGGTCATTGTCTGCGTCCTGTTAATCTTATTTGCTCATAATCTACTATCTTCAAAAACTGGCCGGGCGTTAATCGCGATGCGTGACAGCGAGCATGCGGCCCAGGCGATGGGCGTCAGCTTGTTCAAATACAAATTAATCGCGTTTGCGTTGAGCACATTTTATGCGGGGATTGGCGGTTCGTTATATGTTCACTTGATCCGGTTTACCGAGCCGAACCAATGGGGCATTGATGTTTCGTTAAATCTATTGGCAATGGTGGTAATCGGCGGCCTTGCTTCAATCCCAGGAAGTGTTCTAGGGGCGGCGTTTATCGTGTTTATCCCGGAATTTGTTAAGGATATTGAGTGGCTTCAGAATATTAAAAATGTTGCCAGCATTTTTACCGGTGTTGCGCTTGTGTTAGTCATCCTATTTTTCCCGTACGGTCTTGCCAGAATCAGCACCCAGATAAAAGCATCACTGCTTAAACGGCAGAAGCAGCCGATACCGAAGGAAATGGAGGGATAACCATGGAGCCAATACTACAAGTCGAGAATCTATCGATCAGCTTTGGTGGTCTAAAGGCGATTGATGACCTAAGCTTATCGGTGGAAAAAGGAAGCATCTATGGCCTGATTGGACCGAACGGTGCCGGGAAAACAACCGTGTTCAACTGTATCAGCCGTTTCTATACGGCAGACCAAGGTAAGCTTACTTTTCAAGGAAATGTAAATCTATTAAATTACAAGGTTCATCAAATGGTGGATATCGGGTTGGTACGTACCTTCCAAAACGTAGAGTTATTTAAAAACCTAACCGTTCTTGAAAACCTGATTATCGGGCAGCACAGCATGACCAAGGGCGGCTTTTTTGCACAAGGACTGCGGCTTCCGTCCGTTAAAAGGGAAGAAAAGCGGATTCGTGATAAGGCCCTGGAGATCATGGATTTCCTTGGGATTCGCGGGATTGAGCATTTACCGGGGGCGGCTCAGCCATACGGCGTCATGAAGCTGATTGAATTAGGCCGAGCGTTAATGTCCGACCCGAAAATGATTATTCTTGATGAGCCGGCGGCCGGGATGAACCATAGTGAAACGCAAACCTTGACGGATTTGATTAAAAAGATACGTGACAAGTTTGAAGTCACGATTTTACTCGTCGAGCACGATATGAACCTGGTGATGGAGGTTTGTGAAAAAATCTGTGTCATCAATTTTGGAAAGAAAATTGCCGAGGGCACACCGAACGAGATTCAAAATCATCCTGCCGTACAAGAAGCGTATTTAGGTAAGGAGGATGAGGTCCATGCTTAAGCTTGAAAAAGTGGATGCCTATTACGGATACATTCATGCGCTCAAGAATGTGTCGTTGGAAATTAAAGAAGGAAATATTGTTACCCTGCTCGGGGCGAATGGGGCGGGAAAGACTTCCATTTTAAAAGTGATTTCCGGCTTGCTCAAGCCGCAAAAGGGAAATGTCGCGTTTAACGGCAAGGACTTGACCGGGCAATCACCGGATAAGGTGGTCAAGCAGGGGATCATCCAATCACCGGAGGGCCGGCAGGTATTCCCTGAACTGACCGTAAAGGAAAATTTGCAAATAGGCGCCTACACCCAGAGCAGAGAGGCCAATCAATCGTTGGAAAAAGTATTTCACTATTTTCCGAGATTAAAAGAACGGGAAAAGCAGGATGCCGGGACGTTGTCGGGCGGAGAGCAGCAAATGCTGGCGATTGGCCGTGCCTTAATGGCCAAACCGAAGCTGCTGCTGCTGGATGAGCCATCGTTGGGGTTAGCTCCTCTTATTGTGAAAGATATTTTTTCCATCATCAAAGAGATTAATGGGCAGGGAACGACCGTTTTCCTCGTGGAGCAAAATGCCAACCAGGCCCTGTCGATCAGTCATTATGCCTATATTTTGGAGACCGGAAAAGTGATTCATCATGGGCCGGCAGCCGAGATCAAAAATGATTCAAAAATTAAGCAAGCCTATTTAGGCGGCCACTAACCCAAACGGCATTTCTTAAGCAAGCAGATTCGATGCAGTATAACCAATCGGCATTCCCTAAGCGAAACGCTTAGATGCACTATAAAAAATATACATGTAGAGGGAGAGTCAAAGTCATGAGGAATTATTCGAAAAAAGGTTTATCACTAGCATTTATTTTCGTCCTTCTCTTTTCTATGACAGCCTGTTCAGGTGAAAAGAGCACTAGCGGCAAGGCGAAGGAAAAAGAAAAAGTGGAATTGGCCCAAGGGGTTACAAAAGATTCGGTCAAAATTGGAACCATCGGCGTGCAATCTGGCGCATTAGCGTTTATCGGCACTCCGTACTTTGAAGGCATGGAAGCATATTTAAATAAAGTCAATGACGATGGCGGCGTTAATGGCCGTAAAATTGAACTGGTGAAAAAAGATGATGAATTTAAGCCGGACAAAGCCGTTCAAGCAATGGAATCGCTCGTTTATGATGACAAAGTGTTTGCGGTTGTCGGCCAATTAGGAACACCAGGCGTCATGGCGACAGAAAGCATCGTCAAGGATGAAGGAATTCCAGCCGTTTACTTTGGCTCTGGTGCGAAGCAGCTAACCAAATCCGGCGAAAACTTCTTCCCCGTTCAGCCGAACTATTACTATGAAGGAAAATTAATGGCGAAATATGCTGTTGAAGAATTTAAGGCGAAAAACGTCGTGGTCATCTATCAAAATGACGACGTTGGCCGCGATGGCGTTGAAGGTTTTGCAGAAGGCTTAAAAGAGCTTGGTAAATCAGGCTTGCTTAAGGAAGAAGGCAAATTGGCCGTTGGTGCTGCAGACACAGACTTTACAGTACCCGTGCAAAAAGCAAAAAGCTTGAACCCGGATGTTGTGATCGTTTACAGCTTGGCTGGTGCGACAACAGGCATTTTAAAAGAATTTGAAAAAGTAAACTTCAATGTTCCGATGATTACCACTTATTCCAATGCAGATGCTTCCTTCTTGGCTTTAGCGGCACCAGGGGCTCCAAACGTGATTGAGAACCTCCATGTTATGGGCTGGGTCGATGCAAAACCTGAAAAGCTAAAACCATTAATGGATGCGATGGCTAAATACTTCCCGAACCAAAAGGTCATCAACGCTTATACAATGGCTGGCTGGGTAGCGGCTGAAACATTTGTGGCAGGCTTAAAGGAAGCCGGCGACAACCTATCTTGGGAAGGTTATATTAAAGCGATGAATGGGTTGACGTTTACTGATGGCTTGGCCCCTGAAATCAGCTATGTCAAAGGCAAACGTGAAGGCGTAACGAAAATGGCATTAAGCAAAGTAACAAAGAACGACAAAGGCGCCTTTATTTTTGAATTAAAAACGGATTATACAGAATTTAAATGATTCTGAATTGTATAAGGGCTTCTAAAGGCTGATTTTCCAGGCCTTTAGAGGGCCTTATTCAAATAGAGGACCAAAATGTAGGATATTAGGACACTGTCCGATTTTTCGACAGTAAACAACACTGATCTCCCGTAAACTTGCCTAAGGGAATCGGTCGAAGGAGACATGCGCTTATGCCTAAAATAGCGGCAAATGGAATAGAGTTTTATTACGAGATTCATGGAAGCGGGCCGACGCTTGTGTTGCTTGAAGGCCTGGGCTACGCGAGCTGGATGTGGCATCGGCAGGTGGAGGAGCTCGCCAAGCATTTTACCGTTGTCGTCTTTGACAACCGCGGTGTCGGGTACACGGACAAGCCGGAGATGGAGTATTCGATCCAATTGTTTGCCGAGGATACAGCCGAGGTATTGCGGGCGCTGCATATCGAGAAGGCGCATATTTTAGGCGTTTCCATGGGTGGCTTTATTTCCCAAGAATTTGCGATTCGATTTCCGGAGATGGTCGATCAGCTCATCCTTTGCAGTACGTCGTTTGGCGGGCCTAACAGCATCCCGATTCCGCAGGAGACGCTTGATATCATGATGCAGGGCGGCAGTAAAGACGGCTCGATTGAAAAAGCAAAATATGCCGTTTCCACGGCGTTAAATCTGGAAACCTTGCCTGAAAATCAGGATATTATTGATTTCATTATTGAACAGCAGCTGAAGAATCCCCAGCCGAAGCATGCGTATCAGCGCCAATTATATGCAGGGGCGTCGTTCAATAGCGAAACGAGGGTGCATACTATCTGGGCGAAAACCCTGATTCTTGCCGGGCGCGGCGACCGGGTTGTTCCTTGTGGGAATGCCAGGCTGCTGCATGAAAAAATCCCAAATTCGAAAGAAATTATCATTGAGGGAACAGGCCATTTATTTTTGATGGAAAAACCGGATGTGACGAACCGTTTGATTATCAATTTTTTGACAGTTTAAGGAGGGAAATGGCATGACTGTTCATGTTGGCATTTTAGGCACAGGCATTTATCTACCGTCCCCAAGAATGACGGCGAAAGAGATTTCAGAAGCCACAAAGGGTGTCTGGACGGAAGAGGCGATTATGAACAAACTGGGAATCAAGGAAAAGCGGGTCCCGGGCGAAGGTGACGGGACACAGGAAATGGGGGTCAAGGCGGGACTTGCCGCGATTGAGAATACAGGCATTGACCCAAAGGAAATTGACCTGGTCATCTCGATTGGCGAGGAGTGGAAGGAGTATCCGCTCACCACCACGGCCATCTATATTCAGGAAAAAATCGGCGCTGTCAATGCGTGGGGCATTGATATGCAGCAGCGATGCTGTACCGCAGTTTCCGCAATGAAGATTGCCAAGGATATGATGATCGCCGATGAAGAATTGGATACGGTAATGATTGTCGGCGGTTATCGGAATGGGGATTTTGTCGATTACACCGACCGGGCGATGTCAATGATGTACAATCTTTCCGCCGGCGCCGGGGCAATTATTTTAAAAAGGAACTTGGGACGGAATATATTGTTGGGCTCTCATATCGTGACGGACGGAACGATGGCACGCGATGCCGGGGTGGAATTCGGCGGCACCGAAAAGCCGATTACAGCAGAAAACCTTCACGAAGCCTATAAGTCACTACGATTATTTGACGAAAAGCATATGAAGGACCGCTTAAATGATGTGTCTATGCCAAACTGGATTCACTGCATCGACCGCGCGTTTGAAAAATCCGGGGTTGGCAAAGAAGAACTGGGGTACCTTGCCGTGCTTCATTTTAAATACTCGATGCATAAATATCTGTTGGATTTGCTGGGGCTGACCGAGGACCAGTCGATTTATTTAAGCGATTATGGACATTTGGGCCAGGTGGACCAAATCCTCTCCTTGCATTTGGCGCTAGAGCAAGGCAAGGTGCAGGACGGAACGGTGATTTCCATGATTTCCGCGGGGATTGGCTACGCCTGGGCCGCGAATGTCATCAAATGGGGGCCGATAGACGATGTTAACGTTAACTAGAGAAAATAAATATCAGGACATTTATGATGCTAAGCAGATTTCAGTCGATGAAGCGTTGACGTTGATCAAGACGGGCGATCATATCGTTTCGGCGTTGGCTGCGGCGGAGCCAAGAAGTCTATTATCCAAGCTCCATACGGTTTCTGAGCGGGCGACGGATATTCGGGTTTCGACCTGTTTGCCGATTCTCGAATATCCGTATTTCTCTGATCCGACGTATAAAGACCATTTTGTCAATGAGGGCTGGTTTTATACACCGGCGATGCGGAAAATGCATGGGCAAGGGACAGTTTCGTTTATCCCGAATCATCTTCATTTTGCGGGCAATAAGCGAAATGGGCACCGCCATCCGAATATTTTTGCCGGGACGGCCTCGCTTATGGACGAACATGGCTATCTGTCCTTGTCTTTAAGCGCTACCTATGAGAAGGAAATGGTCCAGGCTGCCGACATTGTCATCCTGGAAGTAAACCCAAATATGCCAAGAACGTTTGGCGATACGATTGTTCATATTTCCGAAATTGATTACATCATCGAAGCCGACTATGACGTGCCGCTCTTCCCGTCGCCGGAACCGACCGAAAAGGACCGGGTCATCGGGAAGCAAATCGCCGAATTAATTGATGACGGCTCAACGATCCAGCTGGGAATAGGTGGGATTCCGAACGCTGTTTCCGCGGAGCTTTTTAATAAAAAAGACCTCGGCATTCATACCGAGATGTTTACCGACGGCATGGTCGACCTGTTTGAAGCCGGCGTTATTACCGGAAAATGCAAGACGCTTTGGCCGGGCAAGATGGTCGCCACTTTCGCCCTTGGTACGCAAAAGCTGTATGATTTTATTAATGATAATCCTGGCGTGATGATTTTAAATGGAAGCTATGTTAACGACCCGTATGTCATCGGCCAGAACCACAAAATGGTTTCGATTAACACGACGTTGGAAATCGATTTAACCGGCCAGTGCTGCTCCGAATCGCTAGGCCACCGCCAATTTAGCGGCACTGGTGGCCAGGCGGATACTGCGATTGGCGCGCAATTATCGAAGGACGGAAAATCGTTTATCGCGCTGTATTCGACCGCGAATGTAAGGGTGCCGGGTACCAGCGAACGTAAAACGATTTCGAAAATCGTGCCGAGACTCGCCCACGGGGCAACCGTATCGCTATCCCGCAACGACGTCGATTATGTCGTGACGGAATACGGTGTCGCGCATCTAAAAGGAACCTCGATTCGCGAACGCGTCGAACTGCTGATTGGCATTGCCCACCCTGATTTTAGAGAATCGTTACGGGCAGAAGCGAAAGAGCTTGGGATTTGGTAGGGATGTTTTTGGCGGTGCCTGTCACCGCCGGAACATACCTAAATTTGTCGATAAGAGAGGTCAAATGAAAAGCGCCGCTAGATGGTGCGGCTTCTTGGACTTCTCTTATTTAAAAAATACACTTGTGAAATGTTGAGCAAGATGAAGAGGAGGATGTTATAATGATCATTGCAATCGGTGACAAAGCATCAATGTCAAAAACCGTAACCGAAACAGACGTGTATCTTTTTGCCGGCATAACCGGCGACTTAAATCCGGCACATACCAACGAGGAATTTGCGAAAGGCACGCCTTTTGAAACAAGGATTGCCCATGGCATGTTAAGCGGCGGCTTTATATCGGCTGTGTTAGGGATGAAGCTGCCTGGGCCGGGCACGATTTACCTGCAGCAGGAGCTTACCTTTGTCAAACCGGTGCGAATCGGGGATACGATCACGGCGGAGGTGGAAGTGGCGGATATGATCGATAAAGGAAAGTTCGTCATACTTGTTTTAAACACCATCTGCTATAACCAAGACGGGGTCATTGTCACAGAAGGAAAAGCAAAGGTCAACCCGCCGAAACATGACTAGGAGGATTCATAATGATTATTGAAGCAAAATTAAAAGGAAACGTCTCTCGCGCCGCCCACCCATACGGCTGCCGGGAGATGATTAAACAACAAATAGATTATGTCAGAGCGCAGGGCCGATTCGAAGGTCCGAGATGTTGTACGGTACTGGCAGGGAATTAGATGGGCAAGGGAGACTGCGCCCTGACTACTGGGAAATGCGCGAGGCTGTTCAACGGGAAGTGACCGCGCTCATAAGTAGGATCAATGAGGAAAATATCCGCGAATTAACCGCTTTGGATGTCTTCCAAAAGGAATTCCTCCAGCTTAATGGGTTTGAAGTCGAAGGCGTCGATTATAGTGAGGAAATTGATCTTGAAGAATTAAAAAGGTTGGTGTCTTAGCTGATAATAAAGTCTGGGACCTTTTTGAGGTGCTTTTCTTAAAAATATGGAGAAAACTCCCGCCATAGTAATTATTGACGGGTTTACTTGTGAGGTGCAAAACGTTAAATCACAGTCCTAATCCCACAGAATTTCACAACACAAATCACAGTATATTTCACAGGCAAAAAGGCTTAGAGTTGTTTTCAACTCCAAGCCTTTTTTATTATCTTATTTAACTAATGCCCCCTTTAGTTAAGTGAAAAAACTCACAATTTTTTTCTTAACAAAATATAATCACTCACGTGTAGGGGTATATAAAAAGACGCCTTCTTATTCAAGAAAAGCGCCTGTTTGTGGAAATGTCATGACCTTTTGGATAACCGATAAATAATTTTCACAAGCGGACAAATGTACAAGCGACAACTTTCCTTTAAACATATATTAAATTCAAATCCGAAAATAAGAAGGACAAATTATGACCAGCAAGGAAGTAAATAAAATCGATATTGCCTTGGATATGGTCTGCCACGAACCCGAAGGGTGGGGAAAAGGATAGTCCTAATTTATTACAAAGAAAGAAGGTTTTTTTTGAGACAGAAATGGATGTATGAACCAAGCGATTCTATGTATATGTTTTCGTGTAATTTCAATTGCAACTATAGTACTTTTCCTGATAGGGGGGAGGATCATGAACCGCCACGGCAACCATCATAATTGCTCCGAAGAAAACGAACGTCGGGCACGGCCAAATATTCTTGTCATTTTGGTTGACCAACTTCGATTTCCCCAGGGCAGCTTCAATCAGGAACTTCTGGATCGGGCGGCACCGAACTTGGCAAAGCTACGCCTTGAATCAGTCAGTTTCGATGCGCACTACGCTGCGGCAACCGCCTGTTCCCCCTCGCGCTCGGCACTATTAACTGGGCTTTATACTCACCAGAACGGCATGTTTCTGACCAATACCGATGGGTTTGTATCAGATATGCCCCCTACACCAGACCTTAACCCGGATTTCCCTACCTGGGGTTCCGTTCTGCAGTGCGATTATGGCTACCGCACATTCTGGTGGGGCAAATGGCATCTGTCCAATACCTGCCCCCTAGATCGATATGGGTTCCAAAGGGATGCCCTTCCGTGTCCTTCCCCTAACGGTGGCCCAGGCGAAGGTTTGGAAAAGGATCCGGAAATTGCTGACCTGTTTATCCATTGGCTAAAAGGTTATGACCATGCAAATCCATGGTGTACAACAGTTAGTTTGGTCAACCCGCATGACGTCCAGTGGTTTCCAGAGTGGACAAAGGATGTACCAGGAGAGAAATGCCCACCACCTATTAAAGAGTTTCACGAGGCACTGCCGGCTAATTTCGAGAGGTGGCCAGAAGCACTTTTCCTGCAAAATAAACCGACGGCGCAGGCAGCATGGGCCCTTATTTGCGACAAGGTCTTTGGTGAGATGCCATATCATGGGCACGACTTTGAAGAGCTGTGGTTTCAGTTGCTCGATCTCTACTATCTCGCCACGCAGTATGTCGATAGGCAGATTAAGCGAGTGCTGAGGGCATTAAAGAAAAGTAAGTACGCTGACAATACCATCGTGGTTTTCACATCGGATCACGGCGAGTATGGAGGCGCAAACGGTCTACGTGGCAAGGCGTTTGCGGTGTATGAGAGTAGCACCCATATCCCCCTCTATGTAAAGGATCCTACCGGAATGTTTATGCCACCGGATCAAGCTGGCACAACCCGGGACGGGCTTACTTCCCATGTTGACATTCTACCGCTGTTGCTTACCTTTGCTTCTGGCAACAACAAGTGGCGTGACCAACCCCAGTACGCCCAATGGTCAGGGCGTGCCGACCTAGCCTCGATGCTTGGGAGTCGCTGTGCAAAGGGAAGAAATTATATCCTTCACACCAGCGATGAGGACATTCCCGAAGAAGGACCGAAACTTGGCATTCCGTATTGCGATACACTAATCAGCCAAGTACAGCTACCAGAGCCATTGCCGCGGCGCCCAATTCCGACCCACGTAATAGGGTATCGCACTAAATATGCCAAGCTAGGTGTATACAGCCGCTGGACGCCCGGCACGATTCAGATCACCACGGATGGGCAGGAGTATGAACTGTATGACTATGCAAAGTATGGAACAGATGAAGTGACTAACAATGCTCCAGGTGGCCCCATGCCGGAACCGGAGTTGTTTGCCGACCTGTATCAGCAACTGAAGGACGCGGTTGCTACCGAACTGCGGCGTCCCCTACCACGGTTCTTACAACCGGTTCAGCGGCAGGCAATAGCGGATTATCTAGCTTTCGAGGACCGGGTGAAAGGGTGTTAACAATCAAAGAGTGGCTGCAAGCCTATGCAGCCACTCTTATTATCCAAAACATTTATTCGGTTAAGTGGCCCTATTACTAAAAAAGGCACAATTCCTCTTCAAGAATACCAGCTAATATAAGTCAACACTTTTCATTTAGAGTATTAAAATTAATCATGTTATAATAAATTTAGGCATGACAAACAAACTTCAATAGAGTGATTTTGAAGTCTTTGTAAGTTATGTTAATTAATGGTGATTTTATGGTTCGAAACTCTCTTTGTGTTTAAGAATGGCATAAATCCAGTGTAATAGCTTGTTGGCGCAGGCTATTATTGCTACTTTGTGAGGTTTTCCCTCACTTCTTTTTTTGTCATAAAACTCTCTAAGTTTGGTGTTTCGATTATTAATTAATCCACACTGAACGGCTGTATATAAAGCTTGTCTTAGCTTAGTAGAGCCTCTTTTCGTGATACGGTTTATGGTAGCTGTAAACTTACCTGATTGATAGATTCTAGGGTCAATACCTGCGTACGCCACTAACTTTTTAGGATGACTAAACTGCTTAATTTCCCCTATTTCGGAGATAATCGTAGCCGCAATCTTACAGCCAACTCCCGGTATAGAACGGAGAATCTCATACTCTTCAAATTGCATAGCTAATTCATTAATCTCTTGTTCTAGGATTGAAAGAAACTCTCTTTGTTGAAGAAGCATTTGGATGTACATCTTTAAGGTCAATAAATTTCTTAAAAGGGTTTCGTTCTGCTGATTCCTGAAGCTTATTCGCCTTGTCCAAAAACCATTCATAGGAACGTTTTCCTCCTAGGCTATGCATCATCTTCGCCATTTCATCTGTTGTTGCCTTCAAAACTACTTCTGAAGTAGGATATAAAAGCAAGGTTTTTAAAGATACCCGTGAATACAAATCCCCAAATACGCCCTTATATTCAGGAAAAACTTGATCAAGAATCGTTTGAAACTGCAGCTTTAACTGTACGTAATTACGTGTTAGTGAATCATATTGTCTAGATAAATTACGTAAGTTCATGGTTTGAACATTTTTTCGGTGAAATGTTTCTAAATCTTCTTTGTAGTAGAGTTCGTATAAATGTCGAGCATCTGCTGGGTCTGTCTTAACCTTTCGAAGACTACTCTTTTTAGCTTCATAAGAAATCACTGGATTTACTAAATAGTAAGTTATCCTCCTCTCCTCAAGATACTGAAGTACAGGTTCATGATAGTGTCCAGTAGACTCAAAAATCACCACAGGATTTGCTTCAGCGTTTAATTTGACCTCCTTGTAAAATACATAAAAATCACGTAAACCATTGGTATCATGCTTAAACTTAAAGGTTTTTCCAAAAGGTTGCTTCCTTGCCAAGAAAGCTTGGACTTGACTTTCTCCTTTTGCGACATCCAGACCAATGACTGGATCCATACTTTATCACATCTCCTTTTACTGTATTTGCCGGCAGCTCCTAAGTATCTTGTAGTTTCATAGCTTCGCTTGTTATTCGGGGTCAATTGCACCAACCAGCCTCAAACATGTTTTTACAAGTAGGAGGTGGACATTATTCTGCACGGGATCAGGGTCCCACGCGCCCGATCGTCCTACCCCGACTACCTAAAGCATAACCCATATAAAATAGGCCAACCAGTATAACTACTAGTTGACCTTATAATACGAAAGCGCCCTATAAATGAAGATCGTGACTGGCTTTTTAAGGACTTTTTATCAGGGAGACACCTACCAGACCATACAGAATCACCGTGAGGTTAAATCTTAGGTATTCAATCCTGTAATTTGTTCATTTTTTGTAAATGATTTCTCCTAAGAAGCTCATATGTCCGGTACTATTTTCTGTTGAAGAAATAGTAACTCAGATACTGTCACACATTTATAACCATTCTTGTACAGAAATTCCATAATGTTATCTAACGCTATTACTGTTTGAGACGATGGAGTTTGTTGGCTACCAATCCAATCATGGAGTAGAATGATATTTCCTGGTTCTACTCCTTTTGTTATTTTGTTTGAAATACTGCTGGCTGAAGGTCTTTTCCAATCTTCTGGATCTTGATGCCATGACCACATAATCACTAGCTTGTCATTTTTTACAGCTGTATTAATGATTAAATCATTGTAAAGACCTCCTACAGGACGATAGAGAGTAGGTTTATTCCCTATGATACGCTCGATAATTTGATCTGTTTGTTCTAATTCAGAAGTTAATTTAGAAACAGTAATATTCCTTTTATAAATATGATGATACGTGTGATTAGCAATTTCGTGTCCCTCTTCATGCATCCTTTTTAAAACACTAAGGTACTTTCGACTTTACTACCCACTACAAAAAAAGTAGCTTTCGCATCATATTTATCTAAGATGTCAAGTATTTGAGGAGTAAATATTGGATGAGGGCCATCATCGAAAGTAATGGCAACTATTTTCTCCTGTGTGTCTACTTCCCAAATGACATTTCCTGTTTTTTCGTAAAATTCACGACTTCTAGTGATGGCAAAGATAGGAGATTGACAGAGAAATAATTGGATCAATAAAAAAGGAATTATTACCCATAATTTTTTCATTTAATCTATACTCCTAACTAATATAAGTAAAAGTAGTTTATGGAGCTTTCATCTGATTTATTTAAGAGAAACTAATGAATCTTAATTATTGATGACCTTCGATAAATAAAATAAAGTGAATTATATGGACCTTTTCATGAATAGAGACGCTTTCCTTATTTCGGAAAAGCGCCCTTTACTTAAAAAAGAATGATGCAGCAATAAACCCTATTATGATTACTAGGATAAGTATCCCTGTCCCTTTCCAGCCCAAACTTCCTACTAAATCTGCAAGACCACCACTGCTTGCTCTATTAAAAGCATCATTCATACTACCCGTTGGATTTCTTTTCAATTCCTCTTGTCTTACTCTCTCTCTTTTTTGTTCAGGAGTTTCTTGCTTATCATTCACTTAAAAACCCCCAGTAAATTAAACAACCATTTTTAATGATTTTACCATAAGCATCCAGATTTGTTTGGAATTCTTATTCAATTAAATGGCCCTTTAAACGCAAAAAGGGCCTTTTCTTATTCAAGGTAAGCGCCCGTTTATGGAATACTTGTTTACTCTCCTAAATTTGTTAACCATTTACGCAATTTCGCTTTAGGGTAATATATCTTATCTTTTATAATAATATGTGGTATGTCTGGATGTTCCTGAGTTAAAAACTTTACATCTTCTTTCGATATCCCCATAAAGTGATGTACATCATTTTCCTTTATCAATTCATGTTCATCATCTTCGTCAAAGATTTCACTAAGGCCTTTAGCATCCGGATTCTTAAAGTTTTTCAGTCCATTACCTATAAAATATCCTGCAACAGCAATTCCTAAAGCTATCCAAATAGAATCAAATTCCATGTTGATATCCCCCTAATTTTTATATAATGTTATTCTACTAAATGGCCCTTAAATGGAAAATGAGCGCTTATCCATGTCCAAGGATAGCGCCCGATAACGGCATAACTGAAACTATAATTTATCAACGTATTGTTTCGCTTCAAGTAATGAAAGTCCCAAAGATTGCCTTGCTTCCTTAACAGCCTGAACCCCTTTCCCCCCTTTGACTAGCTCACGTAGTTTTTCATTTATGGGGTGTTCAGGCACATTCACTTGATCAGCAACCTGATCCAATGTGCATTTTAGACTTTTAATTCGAGCTTCAAGGGAATTTAGTTTGCCAGAAAAAGTAGCAATAAGTGTAAAGATTATTACTACCAAGCCCCCTATAATTATAAATTCGTTCAATGTAATCACTCCTATTTCCAATCAAAAATCCTTACTCAAAATCCAGCGCTCATATGTAACAGGGGCGCATTTTTTGCTACACAAATGCGCCCGTTAATAGAATAATTGTTTTCAGCAGTATTATGTTATTTGGGCATACCGATTTTTTGCAACGGATAAAATCGAAACTTTACTTCTCCAATAACCGAATCAGTCGAAATAAAACCAAAATCTCTACTATCTTTGCTTTTCAATCGATTATCACCCATAACAAAGAAATAACTATTTGGAACCTTTTTACTTCCGGTAAGTTCCTTTAGTGTAAAATCACCAGTAACCTTACTTAATTCGATATTATTATTTCTTTTCACATAAGGTTCCTCATATGGCTCTCCGTTAATGTAAAGTACATCATCCTTCATTTCTACACTATCCCCGGGTAGGCCGATTACTCTTTTAATATATTGTTCATCTTTATCTGGTGCTTTGAAAACAATCATATCAAATCTTTCTATTGAGCTTGTTTTACTTACTACAATCCTATTATTACTTTCAAATGTAGGTTCCATGGATTCACCCTTAACAACCACTGGTGCAAAGATAAATTCACGGCATATAAACACAATAACTACAGCAAATGCAATCGATTTAATCCAAGAATAAACTTCCTTTTTTGTACATGCTTGCAAGAAAAGCCCCCCTAACATAAATCTTTTATATATTTATTTTAACGTACCGTCAATATCCAAACACTATTAACTCAGTTACCCAAGATAATGGCCCGATTGTGGAACAAGCTAAAAATTTATTCTTTATACAGATAGGTAAGGCTTTGAGGTTATCGCCACCTTTTCCCCCTGTTCACACCGTACGTGCAACTTTCACCGCATACGGCGTTCCAACTAATCCAATTCATTCAATTCTATGTATTGTTTAGATTGATGGCTTTCTTCCGAAATCATATGGCTTCATTTTTACATTGTAATCGAAATTCGTTTATCTTTTCTTTTTGCTTTTTTGGTAAGTTTTAAGGCTTTGATTAATTTCTTTATCTTTTCACTATCCTTAAGGTGGATTAGGCGATGAACTGATTCATGGAGTATCACTAGATTTGAGAATGTATCATCTTTTGATAGGTGATAGGGATTCTTGTGATGGCAGTGCCAATCACTGACGCCAAGCTCCACTCCTGTTACCGCACATTTCCCATATTGAGCAATAAACTTACTTATTCGATTGTCATTGTATTCGATTGACCGATTTGGAATATAGTTTTTCATGATTGAAAATAAAACCCTTTTGCTAACTGCCTTTAAACTTTTGTGGATTTTATCCCTACCTTCGGCAGTATAATTACATGTTTCCTGCGAAAAGCATAAGTTTGTTTTATGCTTCTGGGCATATATGGGCACAAATACCATACTTTGTATTTTGTATAGTTTCGATTTGTAACCTTTGTACCTTTTTTGTAGAGTTTTTGTCATCTCATGAAAATTCGCATCTGTTCTAAAAATCTTTAAACGATTATATAGTGTTTTTCTTAGATAGAAGTTTAACTCATTAAGATCTGTTGTAATTTGGGTGGCTGCGGAATAGTAGTTTTGGATTCCCATTACAACTGTGTTGAAATGCCAGACCGTTTCTACACAAGGGTTCTTCTGGATTACTTTAATTGCTTCTTTAATTTTATTAGAGGTATTAGTCTTTGCTTTTCTAGACATATGTGAATGGACTACATAACCAAACCTAGTTTTTCCCTTTCTTACTACTTTAAAAGTAAAGCCGAGAAACTCGAAAGAGTTTTTCTTGAGGTTAATTACCTTTGATTTTTCATCGCTGGTTTCAAGATGTAATCTTGTTTTCAAAAAGTCTTTTATGGCATAGTTCATTCTGATTGCTTGAGAACGAGTTCTGCACAGAACTTTAAAATCGTCCGCATAACGGACGATAAAGCATTCTTTTAACCCAGATTTTTTAAGTCCTTGGTACCTGATTCCACTGGTCTTATATTTAAAGTTGCTTTCGAATGTTTCCCATTGATTACTTATCCACCAATCAAGTTCATTGAGAACGACATTTGGGCTCCAATACTTGTAGAATGCACTGTTGGAAGATTCTATCCCAGATGGTTGGAATCCCTAAGGGTCTAAGTTTTCCGTTCCCTTTTTCAATAAACACTCGCCTTACCATTTGAGGTTTGTAGTTCTTAAACATGAATTGAACCGTGTTTATTCCATCTTTCACCAGTAAATGACAAATATCTTTAATCGTAAGATTATCAGTTCCTGCCGTTTTACTACCTGTATTTCTTTTGATATTGCGATAGGCAAGACGAATGTTTTCATCAGAACTCATCAATTCTATTAATCCATAAAACTTTTTACCACTGACACTTTGAGCGTACAGAGCGTCAAAGCACTCCTGCAAGTTATAATACTCATTGTGCCTCAGCTTTTTCCGTTTCAATAAGTCGGCAACTCCTTTCGGAATTAAACCTCTTTTAGTCTCACAAGAACCTTATTAATCGATAAAAATCTGCATTACATGGTTGAATGATTCTTCATGTCTAGTGGCTATCCCTCCATGTGGATTAGACATTTCATTGGTACTGTGCCACCACTTTCACCGATATTAAGGCAAGTTATACAGTAACTAATATCATTACTGCTTTCCTTGCCAACGGTTCACAGGGAGTAAGCCCTCCACGTTATCAGCTTACAATGTTGAATTATATCTATTATAGAATGAACTTAGGTGCTTCCTGTAAGCCTGTTAGCATTCATACGCCTGTAATGTATCATGGATTTTTATATTAGTTATTCTTACTCACCCACAGCTAACCTCACAATTTGGTGATATACACATTTCTATGTATTGCAGGTAAAAACCCGTACATTCAGAAGTTCGTCAGCTTAACCATTTTCTTTTAGGTGTTTTCGCATCCTCACCATATTCATCAAAGAATTCACACACCCTACAATAATTATTTCATACCCTGTGAATTACTATGTGAATAAGGGCGAAATAGAGGACAGAAACTCGCTAAAATGTTGATAAATCAGTAAAAAACGCCCTGTGAATTACATTGTGAATTCAAGTGCGTTTTCCTATGTGTTTTACTATGTTTGCACCTCTAAGTAAACCCGTTAAGTAATTATTGGCGGGTTTTTTTATTAGGAATGTCTTTAAATCGTGTAACCACCAGCAAAAAATAAGCGGAGTTTTTCCGGTTAAATGGAGAAGGGAGGGTCAATTCGGGGAGAATAAGCGGAGTTTTTCCGCTTATGCGAGAAAAAAACCCTATTTTTAAATTTTTTGATTCAATAGCCGGAATATCTCCGTCTATTTAAGCTTTTTTTAATAAAAATTACTAAATAAGCGGAATTCTTCCGTCTATTTATTGAAGCAAGTGCTTAACCTGATCCCCCAACCGAAAAATGCGACCGATTTTGATGCAGAATGAGGGAATCGTGGCCCTTGATGTTTAATTCCCTTTGGCATGGGAAACAATTTGATTAGTGAGTCGAACAATGTCGAATTGTAGTTATTTTTAAAGAAGTGAAAACCGTCACCTGCTTCGTTCAATAGGAGGCAAGATTATGAGCTTTGATTATTTTATCATCGTGATGATTTGGGTTATTTCGATTATTACGCTGTTCTTAGCGATTCCCAAAGCAAGAATCCGGGAGTTTGTGGCGGTGTTTTTGTTTTTTCAGGCATTAACATGGATGTTTAGTATTACTCTTACGGCCTTCGGTCTCCTATCAACAGAAGTCCGCCTTTTCGAACATGCAACGAAAATTAGCTTTACCTCGGAATTTGCATTTTATCCGACTCTGGCCGTTGTTTTTCACCGCTTCTATCCTGAAAAAGCCGGAAAACGAAAAGTGATTCTTCACTACCTATTATTTGTCGGAATCATCCTTTTATATATGTACCTTTTGGACAAGTTTACAGGAATTATGAACGGCGAAATTACCGAGCAGCTGATTAGGACCTTTTTTAATTTTATCTTTGAATTTTGGCTATTAAGGCAATACATGGTCTGGTTTATGAGGTCCATGAGCAGCCAAGCCCATCATGTATCGGAGGGCCCACAGCAATGGAAATGACCTTTCTTTATGCCATCTGGTCTATCACCATCTTCTCTTTGATTTTGCTGCCCAAAAAGCGCCTGCATGAGGCGAGTATCATTGCTATGTTTCAGCAGTTTGTCACCTGGTCCCTTGGTTTGCTTGTGGCGGAGTTGAATTTAATCCAATACCCCGTCCGGGAATTTGCTTCGGTTAATAAAACGAGCTTCACCTTTGAATTTTTAGTCTATCCTGTCCTCAGTGCATTTTATGTTTTGTATTACCCAGTTGGACGCAGCCGTTGGAAACGGTGCCTTTATACAACGAGCATCATTACCGTCAGCATTATTTCAGAGGTTATTTTTGAAAAATACACCGACCTTATTACATACGTTCATTGGAAATGGTATGTTTCCTTGATTTCGGTCTATTTAACCCTTGAGCTAGTTCGAATCTTTCATCGCTGGTTCTTTAAAGCGGAATCACCCCAAAAAAAGTCAATCAACATGGAAAAAAATTGAAACCAATTCCCCCCCTCAAACGTCTATATGTTATTAAGGGGAAATTTTGTAAACTTCTTTGTGCAGCAAATGGGGGGCGGTTGGATGACCAGCAAAAAAGAGAAAAAACGCACGTTGTTGCGGGTCAATATTCTGTTTGTGATCGTTTTTTTGCTTTTTTCTACGCTTATTTTTAGAATGGGTATTGTTCAAATTGTCTATGGTGAAGACTATCAAAAACAGATTTCCATGACGGAAAACATTACTGTCAATAATCCTGTTCCACGCGGGGAGATTTATGACCGATACGGACGGCCCATCGTCAGCAATCTGGCGGTCAATACTATTATTTATACAAGAGATGTCAATATATCCAATCAAAAAGTTCTCGAGGTTGCTAAGGAACTGGCCAAACTCATACATAAAGAAACCGATCGTTTAACCGAGCGGGATTTAAAGGATTATTGGATCCTGACGCGGCCGGAAAAAGCAAAGAAAAAACTCACGGCCAAGGAATTAGCCGATAAAAAACTGACCAATAAAGAGCTATACCAACTGCAGATCAAAAGAATTGATCCGCAAACCGATTTGGCTGAAATCGATGAAGCTGAGCTTGAGGTTGCCGCGATTTATCGCGAAATGGCGGGCGGCTATACCCTCACACCGCAAATCGTAAAAAATGAAAATGTGACAATGGAGGAACTGGCTGTCGTTAGCGAGAATCTCGACCTGTTGCCCGGCGTGGATGTCGTGACGGACTGGAACCGGGAATATCCGAATGGCGACATCTTCCGTTCTGTTTTGGGGAATATCACGTCTTCAAAGGAAGGACTGCCCGCGGATAAGCTAGATTACTATCTTCCTAGAGGGTACAGCCGTAATGACCGGGTCGGAAAAAGCCAGATTGAGTTATTTTATGAAGATGTGCTAAAAGGGCAAAAGGAAAAAGTGCAATACAAGACAAACACGGCCGGAAATGTCGTATCAAATCGGGTCATTAGTGAAGGAAAGCCAGGGAAGGACTTAGTGCTGACGGTTGACATGGAATTACAAAAACGGGTGGAAGAGGTTTTGGCCAATGAACTGTTGGAGGCCAAAAATAATGGCGGCGGGCCTTTCCTCGACCGGGCTTTTGTGGTGATGATGAACCCGAAGACAGGGGAAGTTCTCTCGCTGGCCGGGAAAAAGCTTGAGCAGAAGGATGGGGGGTGGACGGTCACGGATTATGCGCTGGGAACGATTACCTCTGCCTATGCCGTCGGATCGTCGGTTAAAGGCGCAACAGTTTTAACCGGTTACAAAACAGGCGCCATCAAACCGGGCACTTCGCTGCTTGATGAACCCCTTCATATTCAAAGTACACCGACGAAAAGTTCGTATACGAACATGAGCTTGATTGATGATTTGACCGCCCTAAAAATGTCTTCGAACGTGTATATGTTTAAAACGGCAATAAAAATGATGGGGACAGACTATCGTCCCAATATGAAGCTGCCGCAAAGCACGGAGGTTTTTAAAACGTTCCGGTATTATTTCAACCAGTTTGGGCTCGGTGTCAAGACCGGAATCGACTTACCGAATGAAGCGTCCGGCCTACTTGGGGATACTTCCGTTCAAGGTAAAGCGCTCGACTTTGCAATCGGGCAGTTTGATACCTATACGCCAATACAACTGGCCCAATATATTTCCACCATCGCCAATGATGGAAAAAGAGTCAAGCCGACCATCGTAAGAGAAATTCGCGAACACAGCACGGACGATGAGCTCGGTCCTGTGTATAAATCGGTGGAACCGGTGGTGCTGAACCAACTCGATATGGAGCCCGCCCAAATTAAGCGGGTGCAGGAAGGATTTAGAAGGGTGTACCAGGATGGCGGTACCGCGTCTGCTTACTTTTCGGTAGAGCCGTATCGTTCCTACAACCTTGCAGGAAAAACGGGGACTGCGGAATCCTTCTATTATGATGCCGTCAAGAAACGGATCATCACGGATATCCCGACCTACAATTTAACACTGGTCGGCTATGCACCTTTCAATGATCCCGAGATCGCCTTTTCCATCGTGGTGCCGTTTACCCGGACCGATTCCCATCCGGTCAACAAAAAAATCGGGCAGGGTATTATGAAGGCGTATTACGATTTGAAAAACGGAGTGCAGGTTGATCCCATTCAGCCATAAGGCTATTAAACTATCAAGATCAGAGCATAAAGCAAAGGCCAGGAGACATGGTTCTCCTGGCCTTTTCCTTTTCCTTTTATGACGTGCAAACTGGAAGCGCAAATAAAAGGGTAAAAATCGCAAATAAACTAGTGATTGGCGCAAATAATAATAGCAAAAGCACAAATAAACAGCGAAAACCCGCAAATAAAAAGTTTCGGTTACTGCAATAATCGAAAAGCAGATAGAACCATCCATTTTACGCCGATTTTGATCGCTTCTTCGTCGACCATAAATTCAGGGTGGTGCAAGCCATGGATGATGCCTTTTTCTTCATTTCTTGAGCCCAGCCATACATAGCATCCGGGGACTTCTTTTTGATAATAGGAAAAATCCTCGCCGCCCATCGTTGATTCCGCAAGAAGCGTCTGTTCCTCGCCGACAATGGAAACAGCTGCGGAGCGAACCACTTCGGTAATCTTCGGATCATTCACGACAGCCGGAATCAGAAATTGATAGTCGATTTCTACCTCGCCACCGTGTGCGGTTACCGTATTGGTCACGACATTTTTAAACGTTCGATAAATCTTTTGTCGTACCTCTTCATTCGAGGTTCTAACCGTTCCTTTCAGAATCGCCTGATCGGGGATGACATTATTGGTGGCTCCTGCTTGAAAGGCACCGATGCTGACCACGGCCGATTCTTTCGCTGGAACGGTGCGACTGACGATCGTTTGAAGCTGGCTGACAACAGCACTGCCAATCACAATCGGGTCGATGGTGTTTTCCGGCAACGCAGCATGTCCGCCTTTACCTTTGATTGTAATCGTAAAATCATCACAACTGGCCATGAAGAAGCCTTCTTTGATCCCAATGGTTCCCGTCGGAAGATCTGGCGAGTTATGCAGGCCGATAATCGATTTGACGCCCTCCAATAATCCTTGCTCAATGACCGAAACGGCTCCGCCCTCGGTTTCTTCTGCCGGCTGGAACAAAATCCGGACATTTCCCGGCAGGATGTCGCGCAAGCTTTGCAGGACGATTCCTGCACCTAAGGCAATCGTAGTGTGGACATCATGGCCGCACATATGACTGACACCATCGATTTTTGAGCGGAAGGGAAGGTCAGATGCCTCTTGGATTGGCAGTGCATCAATATCCGAGCGTAAAGCAATCGTCGGGCCCTGTTCTTTTCCGGTCACCTCGGCAGCTGTTCCTGTTTTTAAACCTGAGGGAATTGGCGCGATACCAAATTCCTTTAACCATCCGTTGATGCGTTCCGTCGTTTGAAACTCCGCGTTGCTGAGCTCAGGATACATATGAAGCTCTCTGCGGATTTCTACTAGTTTCGGAAACAGGGAGTCTATTTTTTCATCGAGGAATGCAGATAGTTCTTTCATTATGGTTCGTCTCCTATTTTAAATGTCCTAAAAATTCTTTGGTCCTGTCATGCTGCGGTGTTTCAAAGATAACTTCCGGAGGTCCCTGTTCAATAATCGTACCTCCATCCATAAAGATGACACGGTCGGCCACTTCCCTAGCAAAGCCCATTTCATGGGTGACGACGACCATGGTCATGCCTTCCTTCGCTAGCTTCTTCATCACAGTCAGTACTTCCCCGACCAATTCAGGGTCAAGGGCAGAAGTCGGTTCATCAAAAAGCATGATTTTTGGCTCCATCGCCAACGCCCTGGCAATCGCCACCCGTTGCTTTTGTCCCCCGGACAAGCGGTTCGGATACTCATTTTCCTTTTCTTCCAGTCCGACTTTGTTAAGAAGCTCCAACCCTTTTTTCTTTGCCCCATCTTTGGTCATTTTTTTTAGTAAAACAGGGGCTTCGATAATATTCTCCATCACGGTCATGTGAGGAAATAAGTTAAATTGCTGAAACACCATGCCAATGTCCTGGCGTAGTTTATTTAATGAAGATTCCTTGTACTCTACTGCTTGACCATTAATCGTAATGGTACCGGAATCGGCGGCTTCCAAACGATTGATGCAGCGCAAGAATGTACTTTTCCCCGAGCCGCTAGGTCCAATAATGACAACAACCTCGCCGGGCGCCACGTCTAAATCGATGCCTTTTAAAACTTCCAGCTTATCAAACTTCTTTATGATGTTTTTACATGAAATCATTCGTATGCACCTACCTTTTTCTCAATTTTTCCAACAATATAGGACATGATGGTCGTCAAGAATAAGTAGATTAATCCGACCAATAGGAAGACTTCCATGTATCGGTATGTGCTGCTGATGATTTGCTGGCCGGTCCGAAGCAAATCATATAAGGCAATCGTTGATACAAGAGAGGACTCTTTAATGAGTGCAATAAATTCGTTTCCTAAAGGTGGGAGCATCCGGCGGAAGGCTTGCGGAATGATGATGCGTCTCATCGCTTGGCCCGCACTTAATCCAAGTGATCTCGCCGCTTCCATTTGTCCTTTGTCAATTGACTGAATCGCGCCTCTGGCAATTTCCGCGATATAAGCGGCAGCATTCAGTGATAAGGCAATGCAGGCGGAAACAAACGGCGGCATCGTCAGGGCACTGAATACGGATGGAATCGCGAAGTGGATCACAAATAATTGCAGCAACAGGGGAGTGCCGCGGATCACCCAAATATAAAAGCGGCTTATTTGGGACAGCAGCGGGTTCGATGACACCCGTCCAAGTCCGACAAGTAGTCCGATGATGCTTCCAAAAATTACGCCGATGACGGCAATTTCTATTGTCACTAACGCACCTTGCAGCAGGTACGGCAGGTAGGTGGCGCTAAAGGATAAAAACTCGTTCATGCTGATATCGCTCCTTGTGAAAATAAAACGGATAAATCGGACGGCCGATTTATCCAATTTGTATTATTGTTTTGTAATATCAGATCCAAACCATTTTTCACTGATTTTACTTAAGGTTCCATTGTCTTCAACGGTTTGGACTGCTTTTTCCAATGCGTCCTTGAGCTCGGTATCGCCTTTGCGAACGGCAATTCCCATCGGTTGGACATTGAAGGCTTCTCCTGTCACTTCAAATACCCCGGGTTTGGTCGTCATATAATAACGGCCCACGACTTCGCCGATCACCGCAGCATCTACACGCCCTAGTCCCATGTCATTGAAGACATCGGTCGTCAAATCATATTTTTTCACTTCTTTAATCCCGTCGATGGAATTGACCGCTGTTTCACCGGTTGAACCCAATTGGACACCGACCACCTTGCCTTTTACGTCCTCAATGGATTGGATGTTTAAAGGATTACCAGCTTTTACGGCTAAAATCTGTCCGACGCCAAAGTATTCCACAAAATCAACCTTTTTCTTTCGCTCATCCGTTACGTTCATGGAAGAGAGAATGATGTCAAACCGTTTCGCATCCAAGCCGGGGATAATTCCGTCCCATGCCGATGGAACGAACTTCACTTTCACTCCCAGTTCCTTTGCAAGTGCATTGGCAAAATCGATATCAAAACCGATCAGCTCATTTTTATCATTGCGATATTCCATCGGCGGGAGTGTATCATCCATCCCAATGGTGATTTCGCCTTTTTCTTTTATTTGTGCCAGTGTATCGCTTCCGGATGCCTTTGCACCCTTGGTGTTTTTCGATGTATCAGGTAAATCCGGCTGAGTACCGCAAGCCGCAGCCATCACAGCAAGTGCAACAATGAATAGTATTGTAAAGGCCTTTTTCATGATTGGTTCCCCCTCAGTTGGCTTTAGTGCTTTATTTGTTTATCAGAGTAAAGTGATTCATAAAAATTATTTTATTAGAATAATAGGGATAATGCAAGAGTTTTGTTAGATTACCATTTTTTTAATAAAAAAAACTAGCCAGGACATGCCGATGGCTAGCAGAACTAAAGTTCTTGAGAAAATAGGATAGGCGAGAAGCAGGAAGCAGTTTCCCTGCTTCGTTTTTGCCTCCAATCGAGTTAGGAAGCGATCCGGAGAATCAATATCCCTACGAAGGCTAATGCGAGTCCGGTCACTTCACGATGGGTCCAGGCTTCTTTCAAATAGAACCGGGCGTATAAAATGACAAAGGCCACGTTCATGGCGACGATAGCGGAGACAATTCCGGTGATCCCCTCGCGAAAGGCAGGAACAATGAGCATCATTCCCGCGGCATTTGTGGTTCCAACTATCATGCCCCAGCATAACGTTTTTTTCATGGTCCAGCTCCCTGATGGAGTGAGCGACTCCTTGTCGATAGGTGAGATTGCTTTTTCCCGGTATTTATTCACGGACCATGAGATACCGAATAATAAGCTGCCTGTGGCAAACATGACGGTTAACACAGGCAATGTAGATGCTCCGGCCAGCGTTGCCTGTTTAACGGACACGTCCGTAAAGCCGAAAAACAGCATGGTGATGATTCCCCACTGAATCCCTTGCAGCTGGCTGAACTTCAGATTTTGAGAATATTTAATTAAAAGGATGCCGATTAAAACAATGAAAAACGCCGCGAATTGCCATGTCGACAGAGCTTCCTGCCAGAGTATGTAGGCCACGATCATCACCACAAGCGGAGGCAGCCCTGTGAACAAAGCGACGATGGAGGCCTTGCCGACAGCATACCCCTTATACATCGAGGCGTTGGCGATAAACGAAAATAACCCCATCATGCCTCCAAGCCATGCCGCTGTTGACCACGGCTGTTGGACAAACAGATTGCTGGCCAGCGTAATAATGGTTCCCGATAAATAAACCCCCAACAGCAACAAATTGCGGTCAATCGGTCTTTGTGATGTCCACTGATAAAGGATGCCCCTTAACCCAAAGCAAAATGCCGCGGTAACGGCAAAAACAAACCACATATCTTTGTATCTCCTAACCTATTTTTTAAAAATTTACTAAGTATTAGTATACAATATAATGAACAAGAGGTCAGACTCCCATTTAAAATCTTCAGCCCGTACAAAAAACAGCCCGCCAAAATGTAGCAGTTTTCATCAAAATTCTCAGAATGAATCAGGCATAAATGCCCGTTTATCAACGTTTTGGGCGGTTCCAATTAAACGTTTGTTTGACCGACAAGCTTTTTTATAGTATCGGAATTGAAAAGCCACTAGTGGCACGGCTCCGAACCTGTTTAATCAATCGTTTGATTAGTTTGGAGAGGGGAAACAATTTGTTGAAAAAAGGGATGTCTCATAAGAAAAACAAAAGCGCTAAACCAATCTAGCGCTTTTGTTGATTGCTTAAGATATTTAATTATCTACCCTTTAGCTGACGCAATCTAGGATAGAGAATCAGCCCAACACCGAGTAGGACCAGAAGCGTGCCAGCTGCCATGAGATTAAACATATTCGATGCGGTGGCTGGAAGTTCGTTGCCGGTATTTGCTGCCTTGACTGGTGCAGTTACAGCAGCCTTTGTATCAGCCGTTGTTGGCGTCGAACCGCCGCCAGTATTCACCGGCGTATTTCCTGCACTTGGATCATAGGTAACTTGAAATTCGGATGTAGACGTGTTGCCAATTGCATCGGTCGCGGTAACCGTAATCGTATTTAATCCTTTCGCCAGCACCAATTCATGACTGAACGCATTATTGGCATCGAGTTTTACGACTGTACCGTTTACTGTTACAACTGCATTCTGCTCGCTGCTGCCTGTTACAGTCAGTTTATCAGTGCTGGTTACCATGTTGTTTTTTGGCGAAGTAATCGTCAACTCTGCTTTATGGTCATAGGTAATTTCAAGTACCTTACTAGTGATATTATCGGAAGCATCCGTAGCGGTCACAACGAGCTTATTTAATCCAGGAGTCAGCGCCACATCCTTGGTAAACATTCCAGTCTCATCAACAGCAGCATCTAAACCATTAATTTTTACGGTGCTGCCTGGTTCGGTAGTGCCGGAAACCGTAACTTTGTCCCGATTTGTTACAGTTGACTGAGCTGGTGAACTAATTGTCAACTCTGGTGGTATAGTTTCAGTTTTAACTTTAAATGATACTGTCTTCTTTTCTCCTAGAGTCGAACCATTATTGGCCGTCAGTGAAGCCTTCATCGTAATCGAGTAGGTTCCACCAAGGGTTAAAGGCTGTTTTGGACTAATAAAAATGTGACGTTTTTCATCGGCATTGTGGTCCTCAGGGATTATGCTAACGTCGATGTCGACGCTATTTCCTTGTGAATCAGTAAGGGTGATGGCTTTCTTGTTTGTTTCATAATTGCTTACCACATTCTTATTAAAGACCAGTTTGATGATTGCCTTCGGATCCACATTATTATATTCATTAATGTCTTTTCCTGTTGTCGAAGCATTATTTGTAATGGAAGTTAAATAAGCCCCAACAAAGGTAATAGGATCGGAACCGCCGTCGGAACCACCAGACCCGGACCCGGAACCAGAGCCAGATCCGCTGCCGTCTCCAGCTGCAAATGTCAACGAATAGGTACCAAACAGGAATAGAAGTGCCAACATGGTAGCCATAAAATTTTTAAAATATCTCATTCTGATTTCTCCTCTAAAAGCAAATTTGGAAATTGCTTATAACACGTAAACCCTTCCGGATGCCAGCGGCGGTAACGGCAGTTGTAGCAGGTCGTCTCATCCTCATAGACAATCTCGTCTTCCACGTCCATTTGAAAAGCCGTGCAGTTTGATGCCAGGGAGACTGCGGCCGCATAGACTTCTGCAATCGCTGCATCCCCGACGAAGATTTTCCCTCCGTTATGTACCTTGATATAAGTCATATGCCCCTCCTGCTAATATTTTTTTAGCGTACCGCCCGAACAAGGCTGCCATTTTTGCACGCCATCGATTTCTGCCGGCTCCACTAACAATACGGATTGATGGTTGAGGAACACACTTTTTAACTTTTCGCCAAGGACAATTTCTTCGGCCAAATCAAGTGCGAACCCATCCTCTGTTCGGACAAGCTCAATTGTTGTATCGTCGAGGATTTCTTTGACAAGCACGGTCCTGTTGTCGGAACGAAGTTTATGGTTCCCCTTGAAGCGGCCGTCATTGCCGCTTAACCGCAAGCCCACTCCTGCCAAAGCGCCAATGACTCCTTGTCCGGTGCCGCCGTGTTCGGACAGATGGACCGATAAAGATTCTGCCAACCCATAGGCTTCCTGCTTGGTCATCACTTCGCGTTTCGCCTTAAGGCCAAATTGAACGAGCTCGTGCTGCTGAATTTGCGGCAACTGTTCAGGGACAAGGATGCAAAGACCTGGGTCAGACCCTTCCGCACTCTCCCTTTCTAGCAGTTGGATTGCTGCCGCTTTAACAGATTCAAGCGAGTCGCAATTGATGTCGGCGGTAAAGCACATCGAACTGTTATGAGAGGTATACGGGACATCCGGATGGACCAGCAGCTGGTGGCGGGTTACCCTCCCGCAGGTTCCCCAGCCATTCGCTTCTATTAAACTGGCAATCTCCTGCGCAATTGAACCAGTGCCCTTGCTGTCAATATTGTCGGTATCATCAATACATAATAGGATTTTCATCATATCTCCTCCATTCTCACTCATTCCCTTTAGGAATACGCATGCCTTTTCCTGATAAAATTTTTTCGGTTATCTCAGGTGTTAGTTTAAAGTTAAAAAAATCCTGATAAAATTTTGTGGTGACCTCCTCCAAATTTATCTCTTTAAATCTATCCGGATACAGCGTTTTTGCTGTCCAGAGAATTGCCAGCGGCGTTTCCAATGCGCCCGGATGTCCCCAGCGGGAAACGCCATTTGGCAATAAGTACACTTGTTTATTTTTTACAGACTTTAAGGTCTGCCATTGGGGGCTGTTTAGGATATAGTCATCAACCCCGGCTTCGTTCACGATGATGACATCCGGTTCCCAAAGCAGAATTTGCTCCAAACTGGCAAAGGATTTGTTCTCAATCAGCTTTAGGTTTTCGCCCGTGGAAACGTTTATAGCTCCCGTCGTTTTGATCCATTCGGCCGACAACGAGTCTGCAATATCCGTTCTCGTGGCTTCGTTGACGGAGTGGTAGACTCTGACCCTGTCTTTTTCAGGGATGTCCTTCACTTTTTCCGACACCTCGGCAATCACTTTGTTATAAAATTCATTGTATTGCTTAGCCTTTTTCGCTTGGCCAATCGCTTTCCCAATCATTTCAATTGATTGTTGCTGCTCCTTAATGCTGTTGAAGTCGACCGCGAGGTAAGGAATCTTCAACTCGTCCAGCTTTCTTGTTTCACCCTGATCCCTTGCGGTTGACTTTTGAATGAAGATTAGGTCCGGATTGCTGGCGGCCAGTTCCTCGATATTAAGCTTCCCATTGCGGGTAGGGACGGCTGCTTTTTCGATAGCTGGGTTCATTTCAACCAATAAATTGTCTCGCTGCAAGCCGCTATTGACCGCCACTATTTTCTCGCCTTCACCCAACATTGTGACCACATGCCCCGTGTAAGCATAAAGCGTTGCAATCCGATTTACCTGTTTGGGGATTGTCACCTCCCGGCCAAGATAATCAATGACCGTTATCGTCTGGTTGCCATCTTTCTGCTCGGTGGTCGCTGCGGTGCCAGCACCCGAACAAGCGGTTAATAAAATGGCCAAACATAAAAGAACAACAGGGAAAAGATACTTTTTCCATTTCATACTTTTAAAATCACCTCCTAGGAAGATACTTCGATTGGGATGAGCCCTCTGACCAGTTTTTCGCCAGCGGTTTGGGCAGTCATTAATTTGGCGTGAATTTTAAACGTCTTTAGCATGTTAGCTTCAGTTAAAACTTCGACTGGAGAGCCAATCGCTTCCAATGCCTGATTGTTCATCAGCGCCACCTGTGTGTGGATGCCGCTGTTCTCGAAATAAAAGGCATGGTTTGGAAAATGAGTCGCCATCACGACAGATATATTATTTTCCTTAATTAGCTTCACGATGGTCTCCAAAATAATCAGTTCATGGCGGAAATCCAAATGGGCGGTCGGTTCATCCATCAGAATAATCGGGGTTTCTTGGGTCAATGCCCGGGCCAGCATAACCAACTGGGTCTGGCCGCCGCTTAATTGGGTATACGGCTTGTCCTTGATGGCCGTTAATCCCATTGACTCAAGCGCAGACTCGGCGATAGCGATGTCTTCTGCGGACGGTGCTGAAAACGTCCCGGTATAGGCCGCCCTGCCCATTAACACAATATCCTTTACCGTATAGGGAAAGTTCTTGGCATGGCTTTGCGGAACATAGCTGATCGATTTGGCTAATTCCGCCGGCCGATAGGAACTGATGGATTGGTTGTTTAATAGAATGCTGCCGCCCGACAGCTTTAAGTAACCCAAAATACATTCGATTAACGTGGATTTGCCGCAGCCATTGGGACCAAACAGGCAAAAAATGCTGCCGCTCCCCAGTTCAAAGCTGATATTTTGAAAAATTGTGCTCTTTCCATATTGAAAGCTTGCGTTTTCAATTTTTAGGAGTGACATGGTTCGGCCCTCCACCTTCCTTCCATTAGCTGGGCACTATTTTTGAGTACCGCACTACGCCCAGCCCCCAGCTTTTCTTTTTAATAAATAGACAAAAAATGGAGCACCGATAATGGCGGTCAGGATTCCCAACGGGATTTCCGAACCGGTAAGGATTCTTGATACATTGTCGACAAGCATCAAGTAACAGGCCCCCAGCGACAGGCTGACCGGGATAAGTAGCCGGTTGTCATTGCCGATAAGCATCCTGGCAATGTGGGGGATGATTAATCCAACCCAGCCAATAGTGCCGCTGACACAAACGGCCCCGGCTGTTGCCAGAGTGGCACAGGTAATCAGAATCCCTTTCAGCAGTCCAAGGTTCACGCCTAGGGCCCGGGCTTCTTTATCGCCCATCGATAAAATATTGATGCGCCAGCGTATTGCAATAAGTCCGCCGATTCCAAGCATCATCGGCACGCCGGCAATCATAATATCGCGGTAACTGGCAGACGCCAGGCTGCCCATCAACCAGAACGTGATTTTCGGTAATTGGTCGGTAGGGTCGGCCAAATATTTCACCAGCGAGATGAGCGACGAAAAAACGGAGGAGACAATCGTCCCGCCGAGGACTAGCATGATGGCCGGCGTGGTGTTGTAGCTTCTGCCAATCAAATAGCTTAATAGGACGGTCAAGATACCGAATCCGAAGGCGAACACGTAAATCATCAGACTATTATTAGTGAAAATCAGGATGGCTAGTGCCGCGCCAAAGCCGGCCCCGGGACTGACGCCGAGGATGCTTGAGCTGACCAGCGGATTTCTAAACACACCTTGAAACGCCGCGCCGCTGACGGCAAGACTTGCGCCAACGAGGGCTCCCAAAATGGAACGGGGCAGCCGGATGTTCATGACGATGGATGCAGCCGTATCCGGCGTGCCAAAGCTGGTTATGCCGAGGTGATTCAAGATGACAGCCATCACGGTTGTCGGTGCCAATGGATAGCGACCCAACAGCAGGGAGATGAAAATGGCTGCGAGCGGCGCCAGCAGTAAACTAATGAAGATTATTGACTTTTTGATTGAGTCCACCTGCTTCCATCAAAGAGAGATGTTTCCTATTTTGCTAGTTTCTTTTTTCTATAAAAGTAAATGGTTCCGGCGGAAATCACGATCAGCAGGACAATCCCCGTCATCAGCCATAGAGAGTTTGTTCCATCGCTTTGTTGCTTTTCGGCTGTGGAGGCAGAGGATTTCGCTGCTGTATAGGGCTCATGTTTTTCTGCCTTTTCCTCATTAGCCGGTTCTTTTTCTTCCATGTCTGCGGAAACTGGCTGGGTTTCGACGGCAGCGGTGTCTGTGGCAGCTTGGGTCTCGGTCGATTGCTGTTGTTCTTGTTGTTGTTGCCCATCAGGACTTGCCGTTTTCGCAGTATTGTTGGCCGGTACTGAACCGGTTGTGCTGGTTGTACCCGGGGTTGCTTTGCTGCTGTCCGGTGCAGGTGTGGCTGGCGTTTGAGCTGGTGATGCCGGAGTGGTGTTGGCCGCTGCTGGTTTTGAACCTTCTGTTGTAAAGGTTATTTTCGTTTCTTTGCCGGTTGTAGCCCCACTTTTTGATTTAAGGGCTGAACTAATCACCAGCGTATAGGTAGTCCCTGGTGAGAGGTTGTCATTTGGAACAATGACTGCATCGTCCCTGCCTTCAGGATTAATTTGATCGTCGACAAAGATGACTTTGATTGGAGTGGCGGCCCCGGTCTCGCTAAGCAACGAGAAGCATTTCCTGTTATTGTCGCTCACGGTCATGTTGACAATGTTTTTGCTGAAGGTCAGCTTGATTTCCGGTTTTAGCGGTACCCCAGTGGCACCATTTTGAATGGAGGAGGAAACCAGGGACAACGGTTCACTCTTTCCGCCGCCAGTGCCATCCCCTTCAGCAGAAGCGATTTGGCCGGTTAAGAGGCCTACGATGAGGAAAAAGAAAAGTAGGCTTATTAATCTAGTTTTCTTAAGGTTCACTAGCATAAGTTAACATCACGTCCTTTGTAAAAAATGGGTAGAATTTTCTTGGATTTACCATTATATCCAATATAAAAAATATACCTATATGATTGCAATGGTTTTAGGACAATTGTCACAAATCGTTAAGTTTTGTTGAGTTTTGTTTGGTTTAATTTTGTAGTGTCAAGTTTTGTTGGTGTGGACCATGGGGACGGTTCTGATGGGATATTTGTCATTTATTAGAGAAGGGTAAGTGGGGGGCAGACCCCCCCCTTTAGCTTGGCGGGACATCCTGTTGGTTCCCTTTTATAATCCGTAAATATCTTACTGGGGCGGTGGCTCCATTATCCTGCTTTAAAAATTCGATGTATTCTTTTTCAGCAACGGGACGGCTGTAAAAATAGCCTTGGATTTCATCACATTGCAATTCTTGTAACAAGTGCAATTGCTCTTTGGTTTCCACTCCCTCAGCTACAACTGCTTTGTTTAGCTTATGGCAGAGGGAAATCAGGGAAGAAATAATTTCAAAATTCACCCTGTCATGGTTAATGTGGTCAATTAAGCTTTTATCTATTTTGATGGTATCGGCCGGGATCTTCCTTAAGTAATTGAGGGAAGAATAGCCTGTACCAAAATCATCCAGCGCAATAGATATGCCTAAATTTCTAATCTCCGTTAATGTGTTTAATACCTGGTCTTCCTTTTCAATCAATACCGACTCGGTAATTTCAAATTCAAGATAATAGGGGTCAACTCCTGTTTCATTCAAGATGTCACAAACCGTTGCAACAAAATTTGGCTGGTGCAGCAGCAAGGTGGAGAAATTGATCGATATCTTTTTTATCGGTAATTTTTCTTGTTCCCATTTTTTTAAATCATCACAAATTTTTCGAAGCATCCATTCACCAATTTGGATAATAAATCCGGATTCCTCCGCTATTGGAATAAATTCAACCGGCGGGATCAATCCCCATTTTGGATGGTTCCAGCGGATTAACGCTTCGGCCGATACCATCTTTTCGGTCTTCACATCCATACGCGGCTGCAAGTGGACAAGGAATTCATTTCTTGCTAACGCTTTTTTCGAATCATTTCGTAAAATATAATCCCTATATTGGTTAGCGTTCATTGCAGGAGAATAAATTTGATATTGGTTTTTCCCATTTTTCTTGGCATGGTACATGGCCATTTCCGCGTTTTTTATTAAATCCTCTTTGCTCTCCCCCGAATCAGGAAACACGCTCGCTCCGATACTGACGCTAAGATCAATTTCGGTTCCATTTATGGTGAATGGTTGATTGTTTACGGCAGAAACTAGGGTATGCAAGGAGTTGGCCAGTTCGTTTTCATCTGCAAGGTCCTTCATGGCAAAAATAAATCGGTCTCCATTTAGTCGATGAAGGCTACCATTTTTTAATGCGTCGCTGATTCTAATGGCGGCATCCTTCAGCAATTGGTCCCCGACTGTGCGTCCAAACGTACTATTGATATGTTTTAAGTCATCGAGATCTGCCACGATAATGGCCAAGTTCGTGGCAAAGTTCAACTCCGTGTTTAAGGTCTCCTCAAAATGCCGATCGTTCCATACCCCTGTTAATAAATCGCAATAAGCCATTTTTTGAAGTTCTTGCTCAAACTGTTTTTGTCTTGTTATGTCCCGATAATTAAACACAATCGCCTGAAGGACTGGGTCTTGTAAGTAGTTCTTTGCTGTGAATTCACATGAAAGGACAGAACCATTTTTCGTTTGCAGCCTTACTTCAATAGAAGTTGTTTTCCCTGGTGTTTTTTTCAGTTCTTCAATCGACTGTTTAAATTCAGGCAGTGAAGCAGGTTCAATATAGTCGTACAGGCTGAGTCCCAGCCCCTCGGAGATTTTATAATCCAAGATGTCTTCGAGTGCCGAACTTAAATATAAAATTCCCCCATCCTGGTCAATCGTGCCTACATCGGTTTGGGTCAAAGTTTCTAATAAGGAATGTAATTGCCGCTCCTTTAGGAGAATGTTCCTTTCCAAATTTTTCTTATCGGTTATATCAAAACGAATGGTTAAGAATTGATATGGTTTGTTATGTTCATTCAGTAAAGGTGAAATGACCATAAAATTCCAAATGGTCGAACCGTCTTTCTTTTTTGCGGTAATTTCCCCCTGCCAATTTTCCCCCGAGAGAAGGGTCTCCCACAGGTCTCGATAAAAATCTTTGGAATGGAGTCCAGTTTTAAATATCCGTGTATGCCGACCAACCAATTCATGGATCTCGTATCCAAGAGAAACACTGCATTTTTCATTTAGGTAAATAATCTCTCCATTGAGATTGGTCACTAATAATAACGCTTCTTTATATATAGTTGAATTCATTTTATTAAAGTCTATGCTAGCTGTTTTCCCTTCACGGGCCAATTCGTTTAAGGCTTGGTCCAACTTTTGGCTTTCCAGGATCGTCTCTTTCGCAGATCGTCCTTTATTCATGCCCAAGAGAATCATTCCCTTCCTCAGATGCTCAATCTCTGTTAAAATCTCTAGCTTTTTGGTTGGAAAATCGATAAAACCACTTCTTGTTTGATCGTTTCATAGAATCATGATATATCTGAAAATTTTCATTTCATATGATTAAAGTCACAGTGGTGTCACAATGGGGTCAGACCGCATTCGGCTAAAGTTTTTATGCAGTGTGAAGTGTGGAAACATGAGATAATCGGGGAGATATTTAAAGGGCAGAGGACGCGGCTTCTCTGCCCTTTGGTTAGAATTTATTTTACTAAAATTTAAAAGTAGATTGTGGTAAAAATCACTGACTTTATCTCCTAAACTTTGTTAAATTAGTAAAAGTATACTACTAAAGGAGCAAATTCCACCCATGCTACAAATCCATAATGAAAATCATCTGGAACTATTAACCATTATTAATAGACTAAAAAAAGAAATGATCCATGTCGGCTTGCAGGAAGGGCTAACCAGCAAAAAAACAGTGGCCCTCAGTAAAAAATTGGATGAGTATATAGTAAAGTATCAGGTTATGTCTAACCACTTTTTTCATATTTAAGAGAGCTGTAGGATCCCCCCTTAAAGACGCTCTCCATGTTTCACTGCTTCTATTAATAAGTCCACAATATGGACCCCTCTCATTTTTGAGCTCAATCCTTCTTTTTCGATTCCGAGTTGCATTTGCAGCAGGCAGCCCGGATTTGTGGTGACGATAGTGGTGGCCTGGGTAGCCTTGGCCTGAGTCATTTTATAATCAAGCATGACCATCGACGATTCCGATTCAATGATGTTATAGATGCCCGCAGAGCCGCAGCAGCGGTCGGCGTCCTTCATTTCTTTGTATACCGCATCTTGAATCGATTGAAGCAGGATTCTTGGAGCGGCCGCGGTTTTCATGACATTCCGCAGGTGGCAGGAATCCTGATAGGCAATGACCTGTTGCGGTAATGCCAATTTCACCTTTTCATGAAACCCGACCGCGACTAATATTTCGGAAATATCCTTTATTTTATCCGTGAAGGCCTTGGCCCGTTCGCTCCATTCGGGGTCGTCCTTGAGCAAGTGATCATACTCGATTAAAAATGCACCGCAGCCCCCGGCATTGGTAATGATAAAGTCGGCTTGCAGGTCCTCGAACGCCGCAATATTTCGTTTGGCGAGTTCCTTGGCAGACGCCTTCTCGCCGCTGTGACCATGCAGGGCGCCGCAGCAGGTTTGGCTTGGCGGCACGACAATTTCGCAGCCTGCTAGCTGCAGAAGCTTCGTGGTCGCATCATTTGTCTTCAAAAACATCGTGTCCATTAAACAGCCGCTGAAAAACGCGACCCGATGTACCTGCTGGCCAATCGCCGGCAAATGGTTCGGGCGATGTTTCATTTCCTTCATGGTCGGCACTTTTGGCAGGACTTTTTCCATAGTAACAAGCGTGTCCGGCAATAGGCCTAAAAAGCCAACCTTTCTTGCCGCGGCTTGCAGACCGGAACGCTGGTAAAATCCGAGCAGGCCAACTGCGCCACGCATCCGGTTCTGGTGCGGGAATAACCCGTGAAACACGGTTTTTCGGACGATCCTAGCCGGCAAAGAATGTTTCTTATTTTGATTGATAATGTCCCGCGCTTCTTCGAGTAAATGCCCATAACGGACGCCGGATGGGCAAACCGGTTCACACGCTCTGCAGCCGAGGCACAGCTCAAGCGACCGCTCAAAGTCCTCATCGGGTTCGATCACCCCATCCACGACGGCCTTCATGAGGGCAATTCTGCCGCGGGGCGAATGGGACTCCTTGAAGCCTGATTCAATATAGGTCGGGCATGATGGCAGGCAGAAGCCGCAGCGCATGCAGTTTAATAATTCATCCTCATCCATTCGCCGTTTAAATTGTTCCTGAATCTTTGTTTGTTCTTCTACCGTTGTCATCTTGCTACCACCACTCGTTTTCTTGTTTCTTTGGCAAACACTTTGCCTGGATTCATGATGTTATTGGGATCAAGCGCCGTTTTAATCGCCTTCATGGCCGCGATTCCTTCTTTTTTCAGCTTCCATTCCAGGTATGGGGCTTTCATCTCGCCGACCCCGTGTTCCCCGGTTATCGTGCCACCTAATTCGATGGCTTTTTCAAAAATCTCGGCAAAAGCCTGTTCGACTCGTTCCATTTCCTCGTGATTCCGGGCATCCGTGGCGCAGGTAGGGTGGAGATTGCCATCGCCGGCGTGTCCGAAGGTGCAAATCGTCAGTTGGTATTTCTTGGTGATTTCATTAATCGCCATCACCATTTTGGCAATTTCAGAACGCGGAACGGTTGCATCCTCTAGAATCGTTGTCGGCTTTAACCGGGCGACTGCTGAAAGGGCCGCGCGCCGTGCTGTTCGTAACGCATCCGCTTCTGCTTCGGATGTCGCGATGTTTACAGAAACCGCTTGTTCCTGGCGGCAAATTTCTGCGATTTTATCAATATCCCGTTGAGCTACCTCGACAGGGCCGTCCTGCTCAATGAGGAGAACGGCCTCGACATCTGTCGGCAGGCCGATGCGGGCAAAATCCTCGACCACCTTCAACGTAGGCTGATCGAGGAATTCCAGGGTGGCTGGAATGATTTTATTGGCAATAATTTTCGACACCGATTTGGCGGCGGCATCTAGGTTTTGATAATGAACAAGCATTGTTTTTCGCGCTTCCGGCATTGGAATCAGCTTCAGTGTCGCTTCCGTGATAATCCCGAGCGTCCCTTCCGATCCTACCATCAGCCTGGTCAAATCGTATCCGGCGACATCCTTGGCGAGCTTTCCGCCGGTACGGATGATGTCGCCATTTGGCAGGACGACTTCAAGGGCAATCACATAATCACGGGTAACCCCATATTTGAGCCCGCGCAAGCCCCCGGAGTTCTCGTTGATGTTGCCGCCAATTGTGGAAATTTTCATGGAGCTTGGGTCAGGAGGATAGAAGAGTCCCTTTTCCTCGACAGCATTGATGAGATCCAGCGTAATGACACCGGGTTGAACGGTGATCGTCAAATTTTCCTCATCCAGCTCGAGGATGTTGTTCATATGTTTAAAAAGGAGGACAATTCCGCCGCTAGTCGGGGTGGTTCCCGCGCAAAGATTGGTCCCCGAGCCGCGCGGGACAATCGGTATTTTGTACTCGTTGCAAATCTTGACAATCTCGGAAATCTCTTTTGTATTTCTCGGGCTGACAACGGCATCCGGCAGGGATTGATAGTTTGGCGTGGCATCGTATGAGTAGACGAGGCGTTCTGTTTTGGAATCGGCAAAATTTTCGGCTGTCACAATTTCGAGTAGTTTTTCTTTCACTTCGTTGGCAAGCATGCTTTTTTCCTCCTAATTGCGTATTTATAAAGCTATTAAAAAACAGGGGAGGCCAGACTGACGACCCCACCCGATTGACTTCTATGAATCAATTAAATTATAGGAAATATAAAATAGACTAGTCAACATAATGTTTTAATTGATAATGAAAAATAATGAAATATTATTTCACAGGTGTATAATAAAGGTATAAAAACAATGAAATTTCTTAGGGGTTGTGAATACTATGTATGTACTTGGGATTGATGGAGGCGGAACGAAGACAAAAGGCGTTATTGCCGATGCATCTGGAAACGTTTACGCTAGTGCAAAGCAGGGAAGTGATGCTGATGAGACATCAAGTTCTGGAGTTTCTTCAAAGTGAAATTGACCAAAACCACATTCCCGGAGCGGTCATCCATGTTTCGCATCAAGGGGAAACGCTGCTGCAAGAGGCGGTCGGCTTTCGGGCCGTTAACCCGGCAAAGGAGCAGATGAAGCTGGATACAGTGTTTGACATGGCTTCCTTAACAAAGGTCGTTGCAACATTGCCGATTGTCCTAAAGCTCATGGAAGCTGGGGTGTGGCACTTTAACGACAAGGTTGCCCATTTCCTGCCGGAATTCGCGCAGAACGGGAAATCGGAAATTACCATTAAGCATTTATTGACCCATACGTCAGGACTTGCCGCCCATTATGAATACTTTCGCGAGAATTTAACAACACTACAGATTTTGGAGCGGATTTACCAGGAGCAGCCTGTGGCAGCAATCGGGGAGAAAGTCATTTACAGCGATCTTGGATTCATTACACTGTACAAATTAATTGAAGCGGTTACACAAGAACAGTTTGAAGTGTATGTCAAAAGAGAATTGTTTGACAAGCTGGATATGAAGGAAACGGGGTTTCGCCCCCAGTTTGAACGGGAACGCTATGCCGCAACGGAATATAGTGCCAAACTAAATGACTATAAGCATGGAATTGTTCATGATGAGAATACCGAAAGCATGGGCGGAATCAGCGGCCATGCCGGCTTATTCTCGACGATTCATGACTTGGCGAATTACGCCTCGATGATTGAAAATGAGGGTGTTTATAGAGGCAACCGCATTTTATCAGAGTCTTCTTTAAAAATCGCCAGAAGGAATTATTCACCGTCCAGCCAGGAATTGAGGGGCTTGGGCTGGATCTTAAAAGGTTCAAATTTTTCAAGCTGCGGCGATCTTTTCTCTGAGACTTCTTACGGCCATACAGGCTTTACTGGAACGAGCATCTGGTTTGACCCGGAGACCCGCCTGCATGTCATCTTGCTGACAAATCGGGTTCACTTTGGCAGGAAGGATCACATACTCCGGCTGCGGCCGAGATTGCACAACATCATTCGTTCGTATTTTCAATGAACCAAGGGGAAAATAGACATGACCAAGAAAATTCACCTATTCCCGACCGATTCGGCCCATTTGGTGTAGATCCTGATAAACAAGGAAAAGGTTTAGAGATAAATTTTATTGCATGAATGCTTGAAGAATATGCGCTCCGAAGGGCTGCATGGCACCTGGTTCCTGTGGACAGGCCAAAAAAGCTCGGTCGGATACCTTTATAAAAGAACAGGTTTTGAGATTACCCGCAGTGTCCATGTGATGAAAAAGCCAATCTAAACAAAAACACAACACGAAATAAGAGAGTTGATGCCCATGTCAAACATGAACGGAGGGCTTGTGATGCTGTCAGAAATGCATCGTGACCTTCCTCCATCCGAAAAAAAGATTGCCAAATATATTATGGAAAACCCGCATGAGGCCATTTCTTTAACAGCCAGCGAACTGGGAAAGCGGAGTTCAACCAGCAGTGCCGCTGTCATCCGTCTTTGCAAGTCACTCGGCTTAAAAGGGTTTCAGGACCTGAAGCTTCGCATCGCCGGGGATTTGCAAAAAAGTAAGGCGCCTGGCTTCCGCGATATTGAGCCAAACGAGTCGGCCGCATCCATTATTGAAAAGATGACCAATAATAGTATTCAAACGATACATGAAACGGCGGAATTATTGGACCATGAAGCACTCGAGCGGGCTAAAATAGCGTGTCAAAACGCCGAAATGATTCATTTTTTTGGTGTGGGCGCTTCCAGTATCATTGCGCAGGATGCCCAGCAGAAGTTTTTGCGGATTGCTAAGAAGGCAACGGCGTTTCAAGATTTCCACATTGCCGCTACCATGGTCGCGAATGCCAAACCAACGGATGTGGTGGTCGGCATTTCTTTCTCAGGAAAAACATATGAGGTGGCCAAAATACTTGAGCTTGCCAATAAAAAAGACGCCCAAACAATTAGCCTGACGAAATATGGTTCGTCATTGGTTTCGGACCAAGCCGATATCAGGCTCTATACATCCGTAACAAGAGAACCCACCTTCAGAAGCGGTGCGACCTCCTCACGAATCGCCCAGCTTCATGTCATTGACATCTTATTTATGTGCGTCGCCTCACAGATATACGAAGAAACCGTCAAACATTTGGATGAAACAAGAGAAATCATTGAAATAATTAGAGATAATATTAAACCAAGAAAAAAGTAATAATCATCAAACAAACGTCGAATATCCCCCACGTCAAGGTGACGGGGGGCTATTTGACGTTATTCGATGATCTTGGCGCCCGTAAACAAACAAAAATTATTACTAATTTAACAAAAATTAACCCTATGACAAGGCCAATAATTTCAAAGTGATAGGGATTCTAATCATCCTGTATAAGAGGCGAGGAATGGCTTTTTTGTGAAACTTTATTTCATAGAATAATAAATATGTTGAAATATAATTTCATCAGTGTTATACTGATTTCAAGAAAGCGGTAACACATATCGACAACAACTGAGAAATAAAAGGATGATAGAAATGTTAGAGCATTTAACAACAGAATGCCGAAATGAAGAAACTATGCGTCTGGATCAAATGGATGCGCTTAGCTTGTTGGAGGTGATGAACAAGGAAGACATGAAGGTTGCTCACGCGGTGAAGCAGGAGCTGCCAAGTATTGCAAAGGCTGTAGAAACGATTGTTGCTGCTTTCAAAAATGGAGGAAGATTAATCTATATGGGAGCGGGAACAAGCGGCAGAATTGGATTGCTAGATGCTGTCGAATGTCCGCCAACCTTTAATACCCCTCCTGAAGAAGTAATCGGACTCATTGCCGGCGGTGACCAAGCTTTTATTAAAGCGGTCGAAGGTGCTGAGGATGACCGGGAACTAGGAAAACGTGATTTGCAGGAAATTCAGTTTACCAACAAAGATATCTTGGTGGGCCTTGCTGCCAGCGGCCGGACGCCGTATGTTTTATCCGGGTTGGAATATGCTAAGCATATCGGTGCCGGAACAATTGCTGTTAGCTGCAATAAGAATTCAGCAGTAGGCAAAATCGCCGATATTGCGATTGAGGTTGTCACTGGGCCAGAGGTATTGACTGGTTCAACGAGATTAAAGGCTGGTACAGCCCAAAAGCTTATCTGCAATATGCTTTCGACTGCTTCGATGGTCGGAATCGGCAAGGTGTATGGCAATTTGATGGTTGACCTCCAGCCAACGAATGAAAAGCTTATCGAACGTTCAAAGCGAATTATCATGGAGGCAACAGGCTGCCAATATGAACTGGCGGAGGCTTACTTGAATAAAGCAAACGGTCAAGCGAAAGTGGCCATTGTCATGATTTTAACAAATGAATCCTATGACCAAGCGATGAAACGATTAGAGGAAGCATCTGGTTTTGTTAGAAATGCAATTTAAATAAATACAAACAAAAAGGAAAAGGAGAGGTTGAAAAATGAAAGTATTATTTGTTTGCTCAGGTGGGATGTCAAGTGCGATTGCAGTCAATGCCCTGAAAAAAGAAGCGGAGAAAAACGGGATCGCGATGGAGGTTCTAGCCGTTGGAACTCAAGAATTTGACGCAGAAGTACAAAACGGCTGGGATGTAGCAATGGTGGCGCCGCAAGTAAGGCATCGTTTTGACGGATTCAAGGCGTCTGCGGATGCAGCGGGTGTCCCATGTCAGTTAATTCCACCTCAAGCCTATAGCCCCCTTGGTGGACCGGCATTATTAAAAGCTGTCAAAGAACTTAAAAAATAAACGATCTAACTAGAGACAAAAAACAATAAGGGAGAAGTCAACATGGACAAGTTTGTGGCATTTTTAGAGAAATATCTTTCTACGCCAATGGCCAAATTATCTGAGCAAAAACATTTGCGTTCGATCCGTGATGGTGTCGTAGCCGCGTTGCCGTTTATTATCTTCGGTAGTATCTTTCTAATTATTGCTTTCCCGCCAGTTGGTGCAGATACCGCCATAGCGCTCTGGGCAAAGAAGCATATAGCTGAAATATTAATTCCATATCGTTTAACGATGTTTATTATGACCTTATATATCACTTTTGGAATCGGTTACAGCCTTTCGGCAAGCTACAAGATTGATCCATTATCTGGTGGATTATTATCGACAGCCTCTTTCCTATTTACGATTGGCATTAAATCGATGGAAGGTGTCGGTTTTGTGTTGCCGATGACCAACCTGGGCGGACATGGATTATTCGTTGCCATGCTTGTTTCGATTTTCTCGGTAGAGGTATTGCGTCTATGTAATCGGAAAAAAATCATGATCAAGTTGCCGGATTCCGTTCCTACATCGGTAGCGCGGTCATTTGAAGCGTTAATTCCTGTCGTGTTGGTTTTAACTGTTATGACTTTTATAACTGTAGTGTTTAAGGTTGATTTGCACTCGATTGTGGATAAAGCGGTTGCACCACTTGTTAAAGCAGGCGATTCATATTTCGGCGTCATTATACCTGTATTCTTAATTACTTTCTTCTGGTCCTTTGGTATTCATGGTGTTTCTGTCGTTGGTGCAGTGGCCCGCCCTGTGTGGGAAGTATATTTGGCGAATAACTCTGCAGCTGTGGCAGCAGGACAGGCGATTCCGCATATCGCTCCGGAAACCTTCTTCCAATGGTTTATCTGGATCGGCGGCTCCGGCGCGACACTTGGCTTGGTTATTGCGATGCTGCTGACAGCAAAATCAAAATACAGCAAAGCATTGGGTAGAACAACGATTGTTCCAAGTATTTTTAACATTAACGAACCGGTTATTTTCGGGCTGCCAATCGTACTGAACCCAGTATTAATTATCCCGTTTGTTATTACACCTTTAGTCACGACTACGGTTGCCTACATTGCCACATCAGTCGGTTTGGTGACACCAACTTATGTTATGGTGCCATGGACATTGCCAGCCCCGATCGGAGCTTACCTGTCAACCGGAGGCGATTGGAGAGCCATTGTTCTTGTCCTTGTAAATATTTCATTATCCGTGTTAATCTATCTGCCATTCTTTAAAATGTATGATAGTAAATTAGTAGCACAAGAATTGGAAGAGCAGTCATCATCAGCAGCATAAGTGTAAAGAGGAGTTCAGGACAATTTGCTCCTGGCTCCTTTCTCTATTAAAAAAGAAAGAAAGAGGGATGAACATGAATACTTCTCCAGTTCCAACACCTAAATTGCACTTTTTTAGCTACAAGAGCGCCTTTCTCTTTTTCGGGTTTATTCTTGTTTTTAATCTTATCTTTAATCCGATCCTTGGATTCTTTGGTGTTAACAAACAATTAGCCTTATATTTAATCAATTCACTTGGAATTAGCGGCGGATTAACGGGAGCGATCGTGCTGATTGAAGGTAAATTTAAAACCAAGAAACAAATGGCGATGCTATTTTCGGCACTATTGGCTGTTTGTCTGGTAATTTGTTATTTGATTGTATTTTTATAGAGTTAGAGGTGAGGGAGATGCCATATGTTGTTGGATTGATGTCGGGAACGTCGTTAGATGGCGTGGATGCGGCATTGGTAAGTATTGATAAAAGTGGTTTGGCATCCAAGGTTAAACTAGTCGAATTCATTTCCATCCCATTTTCCAATGAGCTAAAAGAGGAAATTCATCAGGCCCTCATGATTGAAACATCGAATAGTCAACAAATTTGTTCGTTGAATTTTCGCTTGGGCGAGATTTTTGCAGAAGCGGTGAAGGCCGTTTGTGAAAAGGCCGGGTTTCCTTTAGAGAAGCTGGATACGATCGGGTCCCATGGCCAAACGATTTATCATCAGCCAAGCAATTCGGAAAAATTCGTTCCTTCGACCCTTCAAATTGGGGAGCCAGCAGTGATCGCTTATCAAACAAGGACTACGGTGGTTTCAAACTTCCGGACTATGGATATGGCGGCAGGTGGACAAGGGGCCCCGCTAGTGCCGTTCACGGAATTCATCCTTTATCGAAGTGAGGAAAAGTCCAGACTGCTCCAAAATATTGGCGGAATCGGCAATGTGACGGTCATCCCGAAACAGGCCAGTATAGATGAAATCGCCGCCTTTGATACAGGACCTGGAAATATGATGATCGATACGATTTGTCAAAAGTATTTTGACCTGCCCTATGATCGTGGCGGAGAAATTGCCAAACGTGGTCACGTCCATCGGGAGCTGCTGGACAGATGCATGAGTATCCCGTTTGTGCTTGAACCGCCGCCAAAATCAACGGGAAGGGAACTATTTGGTGTGTCATTCGTTCACCAATTGATCCAGGAATTTCCGAATATCCCAATGGAAGATTTCGTGGCGACCTTAACAATGTTTACAGCAAAATCAATTGCCGAAAATTACAAGACGTTTATTTTTCCAAAAACAGAAATAGACGAAGTCATTGTCGGAGGCGGCGGAAGCTATAATGGCAAGCTGATTGAGATGCTGCAGGCAGAATTAAAGGATGTTTGCCCAGTTTACACGCAGGAGGATTTCGGCTATTCGTCTGAAGCGAAGGAAGCCATTGCTTTTGCGATTTTGGCAAATGAGACAATCAATCGAAAACCAAGCAATGTTCCCAGTGCGACAGGTGCCGAACGGGCTGTTATTCTAGGAAATATTACCCCCGTACCATATTAAAGGATAGGAGAGTTTACAAATGACAACAGAGATTCAATCTAATGAAATGGAGATATTTGAAATTATTTCACATGGCGGAAATGCAAGAGGGTTGGCATATGAAGCCCTTACAGCAGCAGAAGAATTTGATTTTGACAAGGCAGAAGATCTCATTAAGCAGGCAGAAGCGGAATTAAATCAGGCGCATAAAACGCAAACAAAATTAATTCAAAATGAATTAAATGGGAACCCAACAGAAAAATCACTGCTGATGATTCATGCCCAAGACCACTTAATGACAGCGATCAGCGAACAAAAGCTAATTGAGCATATGATTCGGATTATCAAAAAATTAGCGCCTGAACAGAAGTAAAACGGAGGTCTTCTTTATTATGAGGAAATTAGGTATTTCAATCTACCCGGAGCATACAACAGTCGAACAGGATAAAGCCTATATTGCCCTAGCCCATAAGTACGGTTTTAAAAAGGTATTTACCTGCTTATTATCAATCAATGGCGATCAAGAAGAAATAATGAGGAAGTTCAAGGAAACCATCGCCTTTGCCAATGAATTAGGTATGGAGGTCATGGTCGATATTGCGCCGCGTGTCTTCGGAGCTTTAGGCATTTCTTACAATGATTTATCGTTCTTTGCCGAATTGGGTGCCTACGGCATCCGTTTGGATATGGGGTTTACGGGAAATGAAGAATCAATCATGACCCATAACCCCTATGGATTAAAAATTGAAATCAATATGAGCAATGCGACAAGATATTTGGATAACATCATGACCTATCAGCCCAATGTGGAAAACTTGATTGGCTCGCATAATTACTACCCGCACCGTTATGCCGGGTTAAGCTATGCTCATTTTGTCACTTGCTCGGAACTATTTAAACGCCACAATGTACGAACGTCTGCGTTTGTTAATTCCCATGCTGCCACTTTTGGACCGTGGCCTGTCACCGAGGGATTGTGCACGCTCGAAATGCATCGGGACCTGCCGATTGCAACGCAAGCAAAACATTTATTTGCCACAGGACTAATCGATGATGTCGTGATTGCCAATGCCTATGCATCTGAGGCCGAAATCAAGGCCTTAAGTGAAATAAACCCGCAGATGCTTACGTTTAAAGCTGCGCTCTTCGATACGATTACCGAACTTGAGAGAACAATCGTTTTAGACGAATTTCATTTTTATCGAGGAGATGTATCCGATTACCTTATCAGATCGACACAATCGCGTGTAAAATATAAACAGGAAGAATTTAAGCCGACCTATACACCAGCGATCCGCCGAGGTGATATTCTAATAGAAAATGAGCTTTACGGCCAATATAAGGGCGAATTGCAAATTGCCCTAAAAGATATGGAGAACTCGGGAAAGACAAATGTCGTTGGCCGGATTGCCGAGGAAGAAATTTTTCTGCTCGATTATTTACAGCCTTGGGGGAAATTTCAATTTAGTGTAAGGTAGCGATTTTTTGAAGGGGGAATCCATCTTGAAATACCTTATTGGTGTGGATGGCGGGGGGACGAAGACGGAAGCTGCCGCCTATGATTTGGATGGACACGTAATGAGTCAAGGGATGGCGGGATTTGGCAATCTCCTTGTCAATCAAGATCAGGCGATTGCCCATATCGTGGATGCGATTGGGCAATGTTTGCAGCCATTAAAGCGGGAGGATTGCGCTTATCTTTATTTGGGACTTGCCGGCTATGGCGGTCTGTCGAACACTCATCCGCTTCAAAACGCCCTGCAGCGCAGCTTTGGCCTGCCGTTTACCATCGTCAACGATGGCCTCATTGCCCATGCTGCATTGCTTAAAGGTGAAGATGGCATTTTAACCATTTCAGGTACGGGGTCAGTCAGTATCGCCAAATTTGCCGACCAGGTAGAAATGGCCGGAGGCTGGGGGCATCTTCTGGGTGACGAGGGCAGCGGTTTTTGGATTGCTCTGGAGGCATTGAAAAAAATCGCAATCGAGGAAGACCAGCAGCGCCCTTGCAGCTCCTTGACGAAGGAAATTTTAGCAAAGCTTGGGCTTAATCAGCGAATGGATATTAAGAAGTTTGTCTATCAATCTTCCAAGGGCGAAATCGCGGCGATCGTACCGTTGATTGTGGAACAGGCCCACTTTGGTGATGCGGTTTCCCAAAGTATTCTTCATGAAGCCGGAATTCATTTAGCACACCTCACCTTGGCTGCTTATCATAAGCTTCCCTTCCCTGAGTTGATAAAGATAGCGGTCAAAGGCAGCGTGTTAACAAAAATTCCATTCGTGCAGAAAGCCTTTCTGAATACAATAATGGAAACATTGCCGGAAGCTCAATTGATCCTTGATGAAGTGTCCTCTACATTGGGCTGCTACTATTTAGCAAAGAAAATAATGAAGTGAAGAATGAGAGGAGATGCTGATGACTGTTAATATTTTAGCCAGAATTGAAAGTGTTCTGGAGAGGCTGCCAAACTCAGAAAGAAAAATTGCTCAGTATATCCTTGAAAATTCCAGAGATATTGTCCGCATGTCGGTACATGAGGTAGCAGCAAATGCCAAAGCCTCAAGCGCCGCTGTGATTCGGCTTTGCCGCTCGATCGAGGTGTCGGGCTTCTCGGAACTAAAAGTGTTATTATCATCGCAAACTTCCCATTCCTTTATAAGCGGCTTTTATGATATCGAGCCAAATGAGACCATCCATACCATAAAGGAAAAAATTGTTTCGAACTCTGTGCAGGTTATTAAAGAAACAGCGAAGGAATTAGATGGGGGAATCATCGAAAAAACAATCGAATCTATCAAGAATGCAACAGTCATGTATGTATATGGTGTGGGGGCATCCTCACTGGCTGCTGATGATATTATGCAAAAATGGTCACGGCTCGGGAAAACGGTCATTGTGCATCAGGATGCCCATATTTATGCCGCCATGCTGTCCAATTCACCGCCGAACTCGATATTCTTTTGCATCTCAAATAGCGGAGAGACACCGGAAGTATTGCGAATGGCCGGGATTGCAAAAGAATTCGGCTGCCTAACGATTGGACTTTCCCGGTTTGGCAGCAATTCACTATCGAAAAGTGTTGACGTATCTTTACACCATGTTCATGCACCGGAAGCGCAATTTCGCAGTGCAGCAACAAGTTCATTGTTTGCTCAGTTTTTAACAATCGATATCATCTTTTACGCCTACGTCTCGAAATACTTCGATGATAGTATTCAAAAGATTGTCAACTCGAGAAACTCTGTCATGGACTATACACAAACAAAAAACAATTAATGGCTGGAAAAGTTTCGTGAAAAATTTCAGATCAGGACAGGTTTATTCTTGAACGTTTTTCGAAAGAGAGGAAGCATGATGAAAAAGGCAGTTAAAATTACCACCATTGGCGGTGGTTCAAGCTATACACCCGAATTAGTCGAAGGTTTTATTAAGAGGTATGATGAACTGCCTGTTCGGGAGCTCTGGTTAGTGGATATTGAAGAAGGAAATGAGAAATTGGAGATTGTCGGAAATCTCGCCAAAAGAATGGTAGAAGAAGCTGGTGTTCCAATGGACATTCATTTAACCCTTGATCGTCGCCAGGCATTAAAGGGAGCGGATTTTGTTACGACACAGATGCGTGTAGGTCAATTGGATGCCCGGATTAAGGATGAACGAATCCCGCTGCAACACGGGATTATTGGCCAAGAAACCAATGGTGCCGGCGGGCTTTTTAAAGGGCTGCGGACCATTCCGGTTCTTTTGGAGATTGCGGAAGAAATGCAAGAGCTTTGTCCGGATGCCTGGCTGATTAACTTTACCAATCCCGCTGGAATGGTTACCGAGGCCTTGCTGCGCTATGGCAAGCATCAAAAGGTTGTCGGGGTTTGTAATCTTCCAGTCAATGTCCGAATGACCATTGCCAGGCTGCTGGGTGTAGAAACGGAACGGGTTCAGATCGATTTTGCCGGATTGAACCATCTTGTCTATGGACTAAATATCTATATTGACGGTGACAACAAGACGAAAGAAGTAATTGAAATTCTAGCCGACCCGGAAAAGCAAATTACGATGCGGAATATTGCCCCGCTTCCATGGCTTCCGGAGTTTCAAAAATCATTAGGGGTTGTGCTTTGTCCATACCACCGCTATTACTATAAAACAAAAGAGATTTTAGAAGAAGAACTAGAATCGTTTAAAACCGGAAAAACAAGGGCTGAAGTGGTAAAAAGGCTTGAGGCGGAACTATTTGAGCTATATAAAAACCCTGACCTAAACATCAAACCGCCGCAATTGGAAAAGCGCGGCGGTGCCTATTATAGCGATGCGGCCTGTAATCTCATTTCATCGATTTATAATGATAAAGGTGATATTCAAACATTAAATGTCCGAAACGATGGTGCAATTACAGGGATTCCGGCTGAATCAGCGGTTGAAGTGAACTGTTTCGTCACAAAGGATGGTCCGGTACCGATTGCTGTTGGCGAACTTCCGGTAGAAGTAAATGGCCTTGTCCAGCAAATCAAGTCATTTGAACGGGTTGCAGCAGAGGCTGCAGTTACAGGATCATACGAAAAAGCGCTTCTGGCGCTTTGCATTAATCCACTCGTACCAAGTGATGAAATTGCCAAAAACGTATTGGATGACATGCTGGAAGCCCATAAAGAGTTTCTCCCGCAGTTTTTTCAAAATGCTGGAGAAGCCGGATACAGATAGGTGAAGCAGGGATTGTATCTTCCTATGTAGATTGAAGCAGGGGACCGTCAAACACCTGGATGAGACAAGAGAAATCATTGACATCATTAGAGATAAGACAAAAATGATCATTGTGAATAAACGTTGAATAGCCCCCCTCCTTGACGATGGGGGCTATTTGACGTAACTATATGAATTTGAATCTACTTTTTTTTCGAATTTTTCCTTATACATTTCTTGGTCTGCCAGTTGCAGGATTTCCTCAGGGCTGATGACGGTTCCTGGTTTATAATGATAGAAACCGTGACTGGCTGAAATCGGGTATGGCTTTTGGTTGGCCATAACCATTTCCTTAAAATCACTTTTAATGCTGTTCCAGACCCCGTTTACGTCTGCCAACTCTTTTTCATGAAAAACAATAACAAATTCATCCCCTCCAAGGCGGAAAAGGACGTCTCTTTCACTAACATGCCGTTTAATCGTTTCGCAGCAAGTCATGATCAGGTCATCCCCAGCAGCATGTCCGTAATTGTCATTTACCAGCTTTAAATCGTTAATATCGATATAACAGACGATGAATTCTGAGGTTCTGTCGATAAGTTGTTGTGCAAGGATTTCCATTCCCCTCCTTCTGTTAAGGACACCGGTAAGGGGATCAAACGAGGCATGATGATATAGCTCTTCTTCCGCTTCCTTTAAAATCGTAATGTCCGTGCTTCCGATAAGGACACAGCTCTCCCCCAAGTAATTCACCAGTTCAATATTAATCATATACCAACTCGTTTTATGCTCAGTAACCTGATGTTTAAGCAAATAATTTTTTACGCTCTGATGTTCCTTAAGCTTATTTAATATGGCTTGTTTTTCCTCAGGGGCTGTCAGCATGAACCATCCATCTAGCCCTGTACTATCATTATTTTCCAAATAAAAGTATTCAATTGCATGCTGATTGAGGAGCAAAATCTTGCCGGTTTTAAGGCTGAATAGGATTAATGGATTGGGATTCATGTGAAATAATTTGCGAAAACTCTCTTCATTCTCCTTTAGTTTCCAATCGCTGATAAAATTATGTTTACGAAATGTATAGAAGGCGAGCGCAATTGTCAATGAAATGACAGCGGCACCTGTTGAATTCACCAGCTTGATTATGAACGTAAAGTGATCTTTTTCAAGAAAAAACAAACCTGAAATGAAAAAAAGATGAATTCCTGTAATAAGGCCTGTTTGATGTCTTGCCTGAACCGGGAAGATCACTGCAGCGGCTAATAAAATAATAATATAAGCATAGATATTACCATTATTAAGCTGGCTGTTAATCGAAGAGACGGCGCCTATCAATAAGTACAGAAATAAATAGATGAGAATAATCGGCATTTTGGCGGTATCTTTTCTGCGGCGGTAAAGCAGCAGAAAGATAAGGGAGATTACCAGCCCGATGATATGGATTGCAGAAAGGGTAGTTTTGTAAATCGGGTTGTTCAGTTTGGCCAAAAGGAAAAAGTCCACTATGAAAAAACAGGGGTAAGTGAAGGTGAGCATATAGGAAACGAGCTTCATTCGCTCGTACAAAAGGTTTTCGTTATATTGAGTAAATTGCTGCTCCATAACATTTTCACCAACAGCGTTTTTTGTCATTAACTCCATCAGAAGGACCATCCCTTATAACCAATTCTCACCTGTATTTTAGCATTGCAAAATGCAACCTGTCACGGCCGGCGGCGAACTGTTATTTAAATTTGTCCTTTTGGGTCTTATTCATTAACTTAATAATATTTTCTTTTGGATTCCAGCAATTAAATTGGTAGTTTGGTTTTGTTTCATACCCCAAGCGGCTGCAGTAGTACTTCATTCCATCCTCTTTTTTCTCCGCCCTAAAATGCTGGCATGTCGCACAGCAGTGAAAATCTCTCATTTTCATATTCACCTCGTAAAACTTACTCCCTAAAAGCTCATATGAAGCATTTTACGCAACAACGTAAGGGTATATGTTATAAATATATTATCCTATATATTTTGATTTTGATAGATTAACTGTAAAGGACAGATAACTATAAGGTTTGTACTGGCACCGGATTCTTTTAAAGAAAGTATGTCGGCGAAGAAAGCTGCCCTTGCAATGGAAAAAGGAATAAAGAAGGTTTTTCCTGATGCGGAATGTGTGATCGTTCCCATGGCCGATGGCGGGGAAGGTACGGTAGAGTCTCTGGTCAGTATATCAAATGGAGAAATGATTCAGGTTGAGGTTGTGGGTCCATTGGGTGAAAAGGTGATGGCTGAATATGGCCTTTTGGGTGAGGGGCAAACGGCGGTCATCGAAATGGCCAGTGCCAGCGGCTTGGAATTGCTCAAACCGGAGGACCGCAATCCATTATTGACGACAACTTATGGAACAGGTGAGCTCATCAAACATGCGCTGGATCAAGGAGTAAGCCGGATTTTAATCGGAATTGGCGGCAGTGCCACAAATGATGGCGGGGCCGGAATGCTCCAAGCTCTCGGTGTTTCCTTTAAGGATGCAACTGGTGAGGAATTGCCGTTTGGCGGCGGGGCGCTGAATCGTTTGCAAACGATTGATGTGAGCGGGCTGGACGAACGAATTGCATCCGTCCAAATTGATGTCTCATGTGATGTCAGCAATCCGTTAATCGGCGTTAACGGGGCTTCAGCGATTTTTGGACCACAAAAAGGCGCAACGCCTGAGATGGTGACCTTGTTAGATCAAAACTTGACGCATTACGCGGAAATCATAAAGGAGCAATTGGGCAAGGATATTGCCGGAGCGGCTGGCGCAGGAGCAGCCGGAGGACTTGGTGCCGGGCTGATGGCGTTTTTAAATGCCGGGCTAAAAAGAGGAATCGACCTCGTCATCGAGTACACCGGGCTAGAAGGACAAGTCGAGGGAGCCGATTTCATTTTTACAGGTTAAGGCAGTATCGATGGCCAAACCTTATTTGGCAAAACGCCATACGGAGTAGCCACTGTTGCCAAAAAACATAATGTCCCAGTCATCGCGTTTGCCGGCAGGATCGGCGACGGAGTAGAATCTTTATATGACAACGGGTTTCATGCAATTATCGGCATCTTAAAGGGAGTTACCTCTTTAGAAGAAGCACTCGACAATGGGGAAGCCAATTTGGCCTTTGCGGCAGAAAATATTTGTCGGGTATTGAAAATAAGAAAATAGGGCGGAATACAGCGTTGCAATTTGTTTGTAGCGCTCTTTACTTTTTCATACCCCGTATCTTTTCACGGAAAAAAATCGTTATATTAAGTAAAAGGCGAAATGGGGGAGCAGGATGAAGGTTCTGATTTTAGGCGGGACTCGTTTTTTAGGCAGGGCGTTGGTGGAAGAAGGATTAAAAAGAGGGCATGAACTGACCTTATTTAATCGCGGGACCAATCAAGCGACATTTCCTGAAGTGGAACAACTGATTGGGGACAGAAATGGGGATCTCTCCCTTCTGAAAAATCGTCAGTGGGATGCCGTCATGGACACTTGCGGATTTGTTCCCTCGCAGCTTGAAAAAATGGCGGCAGTACTCGGGGCCAACATCCAGCACTATACGTATATTTCAAGTATCTCCGTTTATAAGGATTGGATTCCAGAACAAATTAGCGAAGACTATCACCTGCAAACGATTGAGGCGGATCAATTGAAGGCCGTTGAAGAAGGGGCTGTTTCTCCTTATGAGCATTACGGTGCGTTGAAGGTCCTTTGTGAAGCGGAAGCGGAGAAGCAGTGGCCGGGATGTGTTCTGCAGGTACGGGCAGGACAGCTTGTTGGGGCGTTCGACTACGCGGACCGGCTGCCGTACTGGGTTCAGCGGGTGGCCCAGGGCGGAAAAGTATTGGTGCCCGGGCGGCCGAACCGTCCTGTTCAGTTGATTGATGTAAAGGATATTGCGGCATGGGTATTTGATATGGCCGAGAGACGAAAAGCTGGGACGTTTAATGTGACGGGCCCTGATGAAAAAATAACAATGGAAAAGCTGTTAAATACCTGTATGAATGAAGCGAATAGCAAGTGCGAATGGGTTTGGGTGGATGAAGCATTTCTAAAGGATCATAAAGTGCAGCCGTGGACAGACATGCCTCTGTGGATTCCCGAGCACTACCCATTAGAAGGGGAAACGGAACCGTGGAGAGGCTCTTTTTCTATCAATATCGAAAAAGCAGTGGACGCGGGCCTTTCCTTTCGGCCATTGGAAGAGACAATTCGAGAAGTTTATGGTTGGATGCAGACAAGGAATGAAAGCAGTTTAAATGCAGGTATTTCAAGGGAAAGGGAACTTGAGATATTAGAGGCATTGGTTCCTAAAGGGTAAATGTGGTTTAAAGAACTGGGGCGTTTCTGCGGCAAGCAGGACGCTTTTTTCTAGCGAAAGGAATGGGCCTGAGCAACACAGTGTTTGCTTAGGCCGCTACACTTTATTGATATAAAAACACGTTTAATTGTTCCTTCGTGTCAATTGTTGCGAGCAGGACATTCTTCACCTCAGTCTGATAGAGACTTGCTAACTTGGACGCCAGCCAGCTTTCTGTCTTGCCGATTTCTTCTAACTCCTTGGCGATAATTTTTCCCTCCTTGATAATCGTCCTTGGCATCTCGAAACCATTGGTTTTGATTTGTAACGATTGTGAAGTAGGGGGTAGATAGTTGGGATCCAAAAACACGGATATTTTGCCATCGGCTTCCCATATGGCCAAGGCTACCTTTGTGATATCCTCCACCTTTTCTTTCCGTAATTCATCCATCAAAAGGTCAATGGAAATTTTGGCCTTCATTAATTGCTTATAAAAGATCTTCCCGTTTTTAATAATGGTGATTGGTTTGGGGTTAACCATGTTTCGGAACCAAGGCCATTTCAGGATGAGAAAAACTCCTGAAAGGTATAAAATCACCAAAACAATAGTCGTGATGACCGAGCCTTTAAGCCCGAGTTCTTCGTCAGATAGGGGATGGGCAATGAGATTTCCGATAACTAAGGCAATGACAAAATCAAGGACTCTTAGTTGGGAGATTGCCCGCTGGCCCAACAGTCTGGCTACAATCACCAAAAAGAAAAAGGATACGACAGCCCGAAGGGCCCATTGAAGCGCCGTCAGTGTTGGCTGTCCATAGTAAAAATCCATACAAGACACATCCCGGTTATAATAGATTACTCCTTAGTATTCCTCGTTCATTATTTTGTATCTATGAACTGCATCATCTTTTTTCACAATAAACCTGATTCTCCCCCAAAAAACTCACTCCTAATCATGTATAATTGATATACTGATACTTTAGAGCCGAAAGGAGTTTTGGCGTGGCGGAGAGAAAGTTGATTTTTTTTGATATTGATGGCACTTTGGTTGATAGTGATGGAATCATTCCCACGTCCACAAAAGAAGGGATTGCCCAATTAAAAGAGCTTGGGCATGATGTGGTCATTGCCACAGGACGTGCACCGTTCATGTTTGACGATATAAGGAACGAACTGGATATTCATTCGTATGTCTGTTTTAATGGCCAGCTTGCCGTTTTTGGGGACCAAATCATTCATAAAAATCCATTAAATCAAGAGGCATTAAAGAGGCTTACTGCTGCTGCTGAGGAGAACGGCCATCCGATTGTGCATGTTGATCCTTTTGGGATTGGGGTCAGCGACCCGCATCATCATGATCTAATTGAATGTATGCAGCCCGATAAATTAGCTGTTCCTATCATCCATGATGCTCATTACTATCAAGGAAGGGATATCATCCAATCGATGTTGTTTCTTCGTGAACATGAAACGGCTTCCTATGCAGCTAGGTTTACGGATTTTCGGTTTACTCACTGGCATCCGTTAGCGGTTGATGTGGATCCGGCAGGCGGCTCAAAGGCAAAAGGTTGTGAAGTTGTCATGAACCATTTAGGCTATTCAATAGACCTCGTATATGCCTTCGGCGACGGATTAAACGATATTGACATGCTGTCTTTCGTACAAAACAGTATTGCTATGGGCAATGCCCATCCCGAGGTGAAGAGGGTTTCAAGATTCGTGACAAAATCGGTTGGAGAAAATGGCATTTATCATGGGTTGAAAATGGTGGGGTTACTTTGAAGCAGGGACCATTCTCTGTTTCATTTTTTTAGAGAAGTGTCCTGGAATTAGACATCTTGAGGACAAACCGGGTTGTCTCCTTATTAAATAAAGTACAGATTGTCTCAATGCGCAATATTCTAGTAAAATGGTAGAAAAGCCTCACGGAGGTACAGGAGCATGAAACTACAACAGGATTTACAATTATCTGAACGTTTTGAGGTAGCGTTTAACCAGATTCATAACTGGCTGCAGCGAAATATAAAGGATGAGCCATCGGATAAATTCACGACCTTGCTGAGCAGCGGGTTTCGCCATTATTCCATACTGCGCAAATACTACCATGATTTAAAAATGTATGCGCGCCTAAGAAATTCGATTGTTCATGACAAGGTGGAGTTAGGCTTTTATATTGCCGAACCGCATCAGGCTGTCGTGGAAAAAATTGAGCACATTGCCGACCAGCTGCTGAAGCCGAAATCGGCCTATTCGATTGCTTCCAAGCCGGTACTTTATTACGATGAGAGTACAAAAATAACAGACATCTTGACGGTCATTCAAAAGCGGTCTATCTCGATTTTTCCCATATATGATGAGACAGGCTTTAAGTGGCTGTTGACGGCAGAGGAAATCATTCACTGGTTTGCCCGCCATCTCGTCGGCAATACCATCCAGATTGAGGACGTAAAGGTGGAAGAGCTTTATTCGGAAAAGAGGCATTCCCTCGTCGAGTTTGTCAGTAAAGAGATTGATATTTTTGAAGTTGAGGAGATTTTTGAAAAATATCATTTGAACAACCAAAAGCTTGAGGCAGTCATCATCACTCATACAGGGAAGCTTAATGAAAAGCCATTGGCGATTGTCACATCCTGGGATTTGGTGGAAATCGACGCATTAGACTAACCATTGTGGGGCAGGATCATTCTCCTGCCTCCTTTTTATTGCCCATTTAGAGACAGAAAAACGCCCCCTACTTTATTACAAAGAATGGTAGTATAATAATGTCAGATTATATGGAAAAGTATAATAATGGGAATCGTTTTAATTGATAAAGGGGCGGGGGCCATGCTCGATATGGAGAAGAAACAGTTGCTGGAGCAATTGGAATTGAATGATCAACGTTACAAGTCGCTTTTTGAATACAGTGCAAACAGTGTCTACTCCATCGATTTGGAGGGCCGGTTTATCAGCTGCAATTCTGTAAGTGAGCAATTTACCGGTTATCAGAAAGATGAATTATTAACGCCGATTAGTTTTAAACAGTTAATTGTCCCTGAAAAACTTCCGGAAACGATGGAGCGGTTTGAGCTGTGCAAGCAAGGTGCACCACAAAACTTTCGGACATCGATGAGGCATCGAAATGGTTCGATTCTTCACTTGAGTGTGACAATTGTTCCCATCATGGTTAACGGGGAAATCAATGGTGTATTCGGCATCGCACAGGACATCACCAAGCAGGTGGAAATCGAAGAAGCAAATGAGCATATGGCCTACCATGATTATTTAACCGGTCTGCCAAACCGAAACAAATTAAATACGACCCTTCCTGCAGAATTGGAGCTGGCGGCCAAGAACAAGCAGCATGTCGCGATACTGTTTTTGGATTTGGACCGTTTTAAGGTCATCAATGATACGCTCGGCCATTCGACGGGAGACAAGCTATTAATTGAAGTCGCTGAACGGATGACGGCCTGTTTGTATGACAAGGACATTGTTTTTCGGCAGGGTGGGGATGAGTTTATCATCATCGTAAAAGACGCCAATCGGGAGGTGGCTTCTCTCGTTTCCAGAAAAATATTGGAGGTTCTTAGTGAGCCGTTCCAAATCGAAGACTATGATATTTTTACCTCCCCCAGTATCGGCATCAGTCTGTTCCCGGAAGATGGGAATACAGAGGAAACCTTGATTAAAAAAGCGGATTTTGCTATGTACCATGCCAAAAACGATGGGAAAAATAATTTTAAATTTTATTCGCAAGATGAACAGGATTCGATCATTAATCCTTTGAAAATCGAAATGGACCTTCATCGGGCACTCCAGCACGAGGAACTTGCCCTGTACTATCAGCCGAAAGTGAATTTAAAAACAGGAAACATAACTGGAGTGGAGGCGTTAATCCGCTGGAATCATCCAGAGTTGGGGCTGGTGTTACCGGAGACGTTTATTCCGATTGCCGAAGAGACGGGGTTAATTATTCCAATTGGGGAATGGGTGCTGCGAGCGGCCTGCAGCCAAGGAAAGACGTGGCGGCAACAGGGCTTCAACACAACCGTCTCTGTCAATCTGTCCCCGAGGCAATTTACCCAATCCCATCTGGATGAAACCGTGGCCCGTATTCTGAAGGAAACCGGGTTGGACCCGCAATTTTTGGAACTGGAAATTACCGAAAGCATGACCGCTAGTATCGAACGGACGATTCAAACGTTACATAAGTTGAAAAAGCTCGGTGTGCGGATTAGTATAGATGATTTTGGGACAGGCTTCAGTTCGTTGTACTATCTGCAAAAATTCCCGGTCGATACCTTGAAAATTGATCAGTCCTTCGTTCAAAGTCTGCAGCAAAATGCCAGCGATGAGACGATTGTCAAAACGATTATTTCCATGGCGCATAATTTGAATTTGAGCGTAGTGGGCGAAGGGATCGAGACAAAGGGGCAGCTCGTCTTTCTGCAGCAATATCTTTGTGATGAGGGCCAAGGTTATTTCTTTACCCAGCCTGTTCCGGCCGCCGAATTGGAGCGGCGTGCCGTCCATATCCAGCAGGTGGTCGGTATGTTCGGCTTACCCCAGGATGTCAATGAACGAATGTGGGCGGAGGAACTGGTGCGCGCCGCAAGAGAGGAATTAAATGAGACCATCCGTTTTCAACAAGGGATGACGTTTAAGTTTAAAAAAATCAATGGTCAATTCATTCATACCTTATGTGACGGAGAATTGCTCTATCGGATTGGCCTTAATCCAAGTCTGGTGGTAGGAAAATGCTTAACGGATATTTTTCCTGAAGATTACGCGAAGGAGAAGGAAGTCTTCTACCAAAGGGCCTGGAATGGGGAGGAACATGTTTCTTATGAAGGAGAGGTAAATGGATTCACCTACCTTGCTGCGTTAAGTCCCATCAAACGGGGCGGGGAAGTGGTGGAGGTCATTGCTTCGTGTGTTGATATCACGGAGCGGAAAAAAATGGAGCGGGCCCTGGTCGACAGTGAAAATAAATACAAATTGATCACCGAGAATATGACTGACCTGATTAATTTGTATGATATTCAAGGAAAATGTTTATATGCCTCTCCGTCCCATCAATCAGTACTTGGTTATTCACCCCAGATTTTTGAAGGGAATCGTACAGTGGAGTTTGTCCATCCGGAGGATGTTCCGATGATGTCGAAGCGGTTTGAAGAGGCGATTCATACAAAATCCAATTCTAAAGCAGAGTTACGTCTGCTTCATGCCAATGGGGATTGGCGGCTGTTTGACTGCGCCGCGACGCCGGTCATTGGTGATGATGGAAAAGTGGCGCATGTCATGGTAGTCGGAAAAGACATTACCAAGGCAAGGCAGGCGGAAGAGCGGTTATGGCAATCGGAGAAATTGTCATTGGTCGGCGAGCTCGCTGCAGGTGTTGCCCATGAAATAAGAAATCCGATGACTTCTATTAAAGGGTTTATCCAGCTTTTTCAGCAAGGAATCATCCGTAAAGAGTACTTTGATGTTGTGCTTTCGGAGTTTAACCGGGTAGAAGAGATCATCAAGGAATTCCTTTCACTGGCGAAACCACAGGAAATCCAACCTAGACAGGTAAGCGTTCTTACCTTGTTGACAGAGGTGAAGACGTTGATCCAATCGGAAGCCAATCTAAAGAATGTAGAAATAGTACTGGAAGTGGCACCTAATCTCCCGTCGATTATGTGCGACGTCAATCAAATCAAGCAGGTGTTGCTGAATTTATGTAAAAACAGTATGGAAGCATTGGATTCACGGGAAAAGGGACTCATCAAAATTACCGCTCAAGCCGATGGGGCTGGTGACCAGCTGCTGATTCAGGTTAGCGACAACGGCATCGGCATCAGCGAGGAACGCATCAAGCGACTAGGCGAACCTTTTTATAGCAACAAGGAAAAAGGAACCGGCTTAGGGCTGATGATCTGCTTCCGCATCATCCGCCAGCACAACGGAACCATCACGTTCGAAAGCATAGAAAATCAAGGCACCACCGTCAATCTAAGGCTGCCGATGGGGGAAGGGCACAATTAAAAAGTAAATCTCGCAAATAAAATAGCGAAGTGCGCAAATAAAAGTGCGAAAACCGCAAATAAATCTACAAATCTCGCAAAAAATATAACCTGTTCTTAAATTGACACCATCCGACATAAGTGGTATAACCTCAATAAGTGAATTTTCTTAATAGAGGATAAATTCAGGATAAAAAGGGAGAATGATAATATTGGGACAACGTAGCAAAATTCTAGACTGTACGATTCGTGATGGAGGTTTGGTGAACAATTGGGATTTCAGTGTGGAGTTTGTTCAGGACCTGTATAATGGCTTAAGTGAAGCCGGTGTTGAATATATGGAGATTGGTTACAAAAATTCTTCGAAGCTTCTAAATGCCACAGAGCCTAATCCATGGAGATTTCTTGACGATAATTTTCTGAAGGAAATCATCCCCGTGAAAAAATTTACGAAGTTGTCGGCACTTGTCGATATTGGACGTGTTGATCCAAACGATATCCTGCCCCGCGAACAAAGTGTTTTGGATATGATCAGAGTGGCATGCTATATCCGCGAGGTTGATAAGGGGCTGGAACTTGTCCAAATGTTCCATGACTTAGGCTATGAAACCACCCTTAACATCATGGCTCTGTCCAGTGTGCCGGAACATCAGCTCATCGAAGCATTTGAAATGGTGAAGAACAGCCCGGTGGATGTCGTGTACATTGTGGACTCTTTTGGGAGTCTGGACCCGATGGATATTGAGTACCAAGTAAAGAAATTTGCCTCCATGATTCCCAATAAACAGTTGGGCATCCATACGCATAACAACATGCAGCTAGCGTTTGCCAATACAATCAGTGCGATGAGAAATGGGGTTACATTCCTTGACTCATCTGTATATGGTATGGGCCGGGCGGCTGGCAACTGCCATACGGAGCTTTTGCTTAGCTACGTTAAAAATTCGAGATATGAGCTAAAGCCCGTGCTTGGCGTCATTGAAAAGCACATGCTCGAAATGCGCCAAAGATGGGAGTGGGGCTACATCATTCCTTACATGATTTCCGGCGTTCTAAATGAGCACCCCCGTGTAGCCATGGCCTACCGTGACAGCGCGGACCGAGACAGATTCGTTGATTTTTATGACAAAGTCACCACACCGGAGGCCACAATCGCTCAAGCACAGAAATAGGAAGCAAGATACACAGGGTTCGTCTTGTGCGAACAGTGGTTAACGCGGCAAAACCGGGGCAGAAGCGACCCCGGTTCTTTTTTTAAATGGCGTTTATTATGTGAAAAACATTCGGATTCCAATGATTACTAATAGGAATGAAAGCATTTGAATGATTAGTTTACCCGGTATTTTTTTAGAGAGCGCCACTCCCAGTTGGGAGCCGATTATGACACCAAATCCTCCCCAGAATACGGTAATCCAATCGATATTGCCATAAAAAATTTGCGTAAACACGCCGACAGCTGTGTACAAACACAAGGTAAAGATCGATGTGGCTGTCGCATGATGTGGCGGTACCTTAAAGGCGTAAATTAAAATAGGGACTAGCAGCCATCCGCCGCCTATACCAAGGTAACTGGATAATATCCCTAATAGGAAACCGAGTGGAACCAGCCATTTTACCTGCAGACGGGGAGCTTCGATTGTAGCTGCTGCCTGGGAAGACCAATCCGCTTCAATCAAATCGATGCCCTCATCGCTTTGTACGCGCAAAGCTTGCTTTTTCGATAAAGGAGCAGGAAGGTTTTTCGTCAACAAAAATATTCCTAAGGCGACTAGCAAACTTGCAAAAACAAAGTAGAAAAAAACCGAGGAATACATGTTCAACAGCCACACACCAATAATCGAACCCGGGAGTGCACCCATTCCCAGCGTTATACCACTGCGGTAATCAATTTTCCGTTGCTTGGAATAACCAAGAACTCCGGAAAGGGAGTTGATCAATACGATAGCCAAACCCGACCCGGCTGCGACCTGTGGGTCCATTTTAAAAATAAGCAGGAGGGCAGGGACAAATAAAAAACCTCCTCCTGCCCCCACAATCGTTCCATATCCTGAAGCCAATATGCCGATAAACAAGAGCAGGAGACCCGTGGGAATTTCCATGGAAGTCATTCCTTTCCTTATGAAATTACTATACTACTAAGCTAACAAATGAACCTGGGCTCGTAAATTCAAAACATTTTATGGGCCATAACGAAAAGGAATAGCCCAGGGAAGATTTACAGGTTTTATAATAAGAAGCATAGTGTATCGGATTCCTGTTAGACTATTAAAAATGTATTTTACATTGAAGGTGAATTCTACGAAATGAATTTAGACAGTCTGAAAATGTTTTGTCTAGTGGTGGATGAAGGCAGTATTAGTAAGGCAGCTCGTTTAAGCTATGTTTCGCAACCGGCAGTGACCAGACAAATCCGTCAGTTGGAGGAAATGTATGGCGCATTGTTATTTGAACGCACGGATGGCAAATTAAAACTGACAAAAGCCGGGGAAATTTTGTATCCATATGCACAGGAAATCGTCGAATACCTGAAAAGGTCAGTCGAGGCGGTTCAGGAAGTAACAGGCTGCGAGGAAAGTATTCTGAATGTTGGTGCTAGTTTAACGATTGGCGAGTATATGTTACCCGCTATCCTTAGCGGTTTTACACGAAGCTTTCCTAAAATTAAATTTAATATTCTAATTGGCAATACCCCGGCGATGATAGCAAAGCTGGAAAACAACGAGATTGATATCGCACTTGTTGAAAGTGGCGTTGAAAATACGGAATTCATTATCGAAAAATTTGCCGAGGATGAACTTATTTTGGTGACACCGAACAATCATCGGTTAGGTAAGAGGGGAACAATCAATATTGAGGAGTTATCTGAAGAAAAGATGATTTGGCGGGAGTCCGATTCCGGTACAAGACTTATTGTCGAAAATGCGTTAAAGGAATACGGAATCCTTGAGCATATTGAGAGCACAATGGAATTGGGCAGTATGCAATCGATAAAAAGTGCTGTAGAGGCTGGACTGGGTTTAAGTATTTTACCTAGACTGGCAGTCTCCCGAGAATTAACATATGGCACCCTACAGGAAATAAAAATTGCCAACTTTTACTTATCAAGAGATTTATGGATGGTACAGAAAAATCATCGGTTCAAAAAGACGGGATTGCATTATTTTGTTGAATTTATTCGGAAAAGCAATTGAGCCAATTTCATCGAAGAGAAAAGTGAGGTAGTCCTATGATTCAATTAGACAGACAGTTTTGCTTGTTTTTAAAGGTGCTGAATACCTCCAAGACCATAACAAATATATCTAAGATGGCGGAATCTGTTAATTTGTCTAGGCGAATGATCTACTATTACTTGGAAAAAGTAGATGACATGTTTGCTAGCGAAGGGTTGGAACCGGTTAACCGTTCGAAAAGTGAAGGTCTCTCTTTAACGCTGGAACAAATGGAAAAAGTCGACGAGTGGCTGGAAAATTCAGTTAGTGGGGATTATTTTCTCACAACGGATGAGAGAAGACAAGTTATCTTAATGTTAATCATGGCAAGTGGTAAGTCCTGGTATATACAGGATTTTATCGATCTAATGCAGGTTTCGCGAACGACGATATTAACAGATATTCAATATATAAAGAAAAAGGTCTCCCAGTATGAAAAGGGGCTGGAATTAAAGAGTAACAAGAAGCAAGGATATTATGTCGATCTTGACGAGTTTGTGCGCAGGAGGATTATTTTCAAGATCATTCAAGAAATGGGGTACAAGCAGAACACGCAGGCGTTTATGTTTTGCCTCGACCAAATGTCGTATGATTTTTCAAGCTGGGCAATTGATAGCTTTTCTGATGCCACGAGGGTGCTTTCGGAATGCATCAGAAAGACGGAAAAGATTCTCAACAAAACAATTGCTGAACAGGATGTCAAGCTGCTTGCGAAAACCTCAATCATCTATTTGATCCGGTCACTTCGTGGCCATAGGATCCATTGGACCAATCGCCAGAAGAAAGTGGTGAAAATGAGAAAAGAGTATAAGGCTGCATGCACGTTACTAGAAATATACAAAACAATTGTCAAGCAGCCAATTGACGATGAAGAGGCGGTCTTTTATGGGATGCTTCTCTTGTGTGCGCAGAAGAATTCGGATACCCACTATAAAAGCAAATCCTTTGAGGAAATTGCCAACATCACAACTGATTTGATCGCATCGTTCCAGACGATATCAGGCATTTACTTTAAAGATAAAGACCGGCTCTTCGAAAATGTCCAAACACATCTGAAAGTGTTGTTCTATCGGCATGAATTTGAATTTTTCCATACGAACCTATCTTTAAAAGATGTGATGACAAAATATAAAAAGGTCTATTTATTAACTAAAAAAGTAATCGGCCTTTTTAAATCCCAAAATCCAAAACTGAATCGGTTTATCCACAGATTAACGGATGATGAAATCGCCAGTCTAGCGCTCTACTTTGAGGAAGGTATACTGAGAGAGCAATCTAAAAAAACACCTTTTAAGATTCTGATTGTATCTGATTATGCAAGCGTATACACGTCGCTGTTGGAGACACAGATCAAACAGTTATTGCCTGATGCTGCCATTGAGGCAGTCTTGACATGCAAGGACGCATTAGCCTTTTCTAAACCGGTTAACTATTGTTTGACTACCGATCAAAGTTATGTTCATGCCACCGGCGAAACAATTTATGTCAAGCCAATTTTGTCGAATGAAGATAAGGAGCGCATTCTTAATATTAGCAAGGGATCGGCATTGCAATTGAACCGCAGGCAGCAATTAATCGATATATTATCGCAGAATAACATGCCACTCGATAAAAAAATTGCCCAAATCGAAGGGATGTTTTTAGGAGAGTGGGTGGAGGTTTCTAGGAGCAGGGCTGTCAGTCTGACAGATGTTTTTGATGAAGAGCATATCTTCTATGTCAATCATATCCATTCCATTGAGGCGGCAGTTGATATTTTAAGTGTTCCATTATTAAAGAAACGGCATATCAATGAACGATATATTCAACAAATTAAGCGGGAAATAGCGGATAAAAATAGACTGTTGTTTATTTATCCGTCCGTTTTATTGTTGCATACGGATTATCGAAATGGATCCTATGAACCTGGAATCAGCATGCTTTATACGGAAAATACTTTTCTGATGGAGAAGGAACCATTCTTGGACGTCCGATTCATCATTTTATTGGCTACTGAGGAAAAAATGACCCATGTCCCGCTATTATTTGAATTGGATCAGCTGTTAAATGGCGGATTTCTTGAGGAGTTACTGGAAGGGAAAGACATCACAGAGGCGTTTCATGAAATTATGACTCGTGTAAAATAAGCTATTGCTAGATTGGTATAAAATAGTGTGCTTCACTCCTTGGAATGAGCACACTATTTTTTTGATTTTGGGTCAGTTAATGCTTGCCGCGCAGCGAAATCCCATATTTCCTGAAGAGCTTTCAATGGTGTTGGCACTTCTAGCAGCGACCCGGTACCGATTGCAATAAGAGTCATGACAGAGATAAGAGCCGCCTCTAATCGCTTTATAGGTTTGTGCATGTAACATGAAATGAGAGGATGCCACCGGGTTGGCAAACTTATCATGGAAATTGTTTTGGCACCATTCCCACACATTTCCGCTAGTATTGTAAAGTCCGAAGTTGTTAGGGGCGAAACTATCTACGGGCGCAGTCCCGATAAATCCGTCATCTTCCGTGTTCTCAAACGGAAATCTCCCCTGCCAAATGTTACATTGATGGATGCCATCTTTGAGCAGTTCATTTCCCCAAGGGTATCGTTTCCGAACAAGTCCTCCACGCGCGGCATATTCCCACTCCGTTTCTGTCGGTAGTCGTTTGCCGGCCCATTGGCAGTACGCATTGGCATCATTCCAGGAAATATGAACAACCGGGTGATTTTCTCTGCCGTCAATACTCGACTGCGGCCCCTCCGGATGGGCCCAATATGCCCCAGGTACAGCAAACCACCATGGAGTTTGCCTAGGCGATTGACAAGCGGCTTTCACGCTGTTTGGCAGGAAGAGGTGAAAAACATAAGACCAGCCAAATGTTTCAGCATCGGTCACATAACCTGTATCCGTTGCAAATTCCCTAAATTCCGCGTTTGAGACCGCATACGCATCGATATAAAACGGACTGACGGTGACTGTTTTTATAGGAGTTTCAAAATCCTCTGGGAAGCCATCATCGAATGCAGATCCCATATCATAGGTCCCACCTGGCAACAATATCATCCGGTTTAATTTCCGCGGTTCCGATGCTTTGGCCTGTAGTACCGAAGCCTTTGTACGGTGTTGATTGAGGTTCTGATTTGCTGGAAGACAGCAGCTTTTCTTCATTGGGTATCACTCCTTTGATTGATAGAATATCTTTTTTTCAATGGTATCTACTATTTTAGCAAAAATTTTGAAAATAAAAAGTCAACCATTGTACACCTCAAGTGGGAATATTCCGTACTTTTTAAAAATTTATACAGTGTTACAATAAAGGCAAATAAGAAAACGTTTTCTTTGTTAGGTAGTTTTTTCGAAAGTTTCGCAGTCTAAATCGTTTTTTAGGGAAAGGGGTAAAAGAGTGGACTTAAAAGAATCGTTAATTGAAAATCAATCGATAGTGCTAAATGCCAAAGCCGCTACATGGAAGGAAGCGATTCGGCTGGCTGTGGAACCGTTGATCAAATCAAAGGCAGTCACAGAGATATATTATGACGAGATTATTATGTCGACAGAAGAAATGGGGGCTTATTATATCCTTTGCCCCAAAATGGCCATGCCCCATGCCAGACCGGGTGAGTATGTCCTGAAAGATTCATTTAGCTTTGTTACATTATCATCTCCTGTCATGTTTCCCGGAGACCAAGAGGTAGATATTCTAGTGTGCTTGGCAGCGACAAGTAATGAAAACCATCTTGGGAATGCGTTACCGCAAATCGCCACTTTGTTCTCTCAAGAAGAAGTATTTGAAAAGATTTATCGTGTTAAAGATCAAAACGAGTTATTGCAGTTAATTGGATAATTATTGATTGGGGAGTGGATTCATGCTAGAAACTATTTTTAACATCATTAAAGAGTTTTTAACTCAACCCGCCATTATCATTGGTTTATTAGTCGGGGTTGGTTACGCTTTAAGTAAAAAACCACCTGTTAAAGTGATTACGGGGGCTGTGAGTGCGGCAGTAGGTTTGCTGCTGGTATTATTCGGCGGCAATCAATTCTCACAAACATTTAAGCCAATAGTTGATGCTGTGAGTAAGGAATACGGCATAAAAGGGTACTTAATGGACTCTTATGCGATGAAAGCAACGACTCAAGAAGCGTTGGGGAATAATTTTGGATTTGTTGGTTATGTTTTTGTTATCGCTTTCTTCGTTAACTTGATACTTGTGTTTTTTGGAAAATATACGAAGGCAAAAGGTATCTTTTTGACTGGTAACGCTGGAGTTGCTCATTCGCAAGCATTATTATGGCTCGTTTCTTACTGGCTTGGTATTGGATGGGTTCCGGCCATTATATTATCAGGGATTTTGTTAGGTATTTATTGGGCGTTCTCTACGACATTACCAATTAATGCGGTCGCCAAGGCAACGAATAATGCCGGCTTCACGATTGGCCACAATGAAAACGTTGGGGTTTGGTTTTTCTCTAAATTTGCTCATTGGTTTGGCGACCCGGAAAAGGAAGATGCAGAAAATCTTAAACTTCCAGGCTGGTTATCTATCTTTAACCATAACGTTACTGCCATTTCGATTATCATGACAATTTTCACGGGTGGATTCCTGTTGACCATTGGTATCCCAAAGATCGAAGAGATGTCAGGCGGCCAAAACTGGCTGATTTATATTATCACATTAGGTTTGCAGTTCTCCATGTACATGGTGATTTTGCTGCAAGGTGTCCGGATGATGGTTGGGGAAATTAGTGCATCGTTTAAAGGAATACAAGAAAAGCTGATTCCAAATGCGGTGCCTGCGATTGATGTTGCGGCCTTGCTCCCATTCTCCGCTAATGCGGCAACACTTGGGTTTATCTTTACGACTTTTGGAACTTTAATGGCAATGGGATTACTCTTGGTATTCAAGAGCCCGATTATGGTCATTCCTGGATTTGTTCCTTTGTTCTTCGCCGGCGGCCCAATTGGGGTGATTGCAAACCGCTTTGGCGGTTATAAATCGACGATGGTCTGTGGTATCTTACTTGGATTGATTCAGAGTTTTGGAAGTGTGTGGGCCATAACGCTTATGGGTATCCCAGATGGTGTCGGCTGGTCAGGTATGTTTGACTTTTCAACTGTATGGCCAGCAGCAACAGAAGTATTAAAGTTAATTGCTAAATTGTTAGGTATGGGTCCTTACGCGGCCTAATGAAATAAATAGGAGGCATTAAAATGAAAGATTCAATTAACATTCTATTTGTTTGTGGTTATGGAGTAGGAAGCAGTGCCATGTTGGAAGCAGTCACATCTAAAGCATTAAAAGCGCGGAATATTTCAGCGAATTTAGAACATGCTGCTGCCGGTGAGGTAGGCGGATATGTAAACTGGGCTGATATTGTCGCAGTTAATAAAAAGCTAATGGATATTGTGGATTTAGATAGTTTCAGAGGCAAGCATGTCATTGAGATTGAAAATATGATGGATGGAGAGGGCATTGGAAACAAAATCCAGTCGATTGTAACAGAACACTACCAATATGCTGTAAAGGGGTAATTCTGAATGAAAGCAATCGTAGTACTGTTTGATAGTTTGAATAAGCATTATCTTCCGCCATATGGAAATGAAGAAACATACGCACCGAACTTCAAACGATTGGCTGAACGGGGCGTAACCTTTGAAAATAGCTATGTTTCAAGTATGCCTTGTATTCCAGCCAGAAGAGAACTTCACACAGGTAGAAAGAATTTTCTGCACAGGGAATGGGGACCTCTTGAGCCGTTTGATGATTCCATGCCGGAATTGTTAAAAAAGTCTGGTGTTTATACTCATCTTATTAGCGATCATTTGCATTATTGGGAAGATGGCGGCTCAACCTACCATAATCGATATTCCTCTTGGGAGATTGTCAGAGGACAAGAGGGCGATCATTGGAAAGCCCAGGTTAGTGAACCGCATATACCGGAAGTAGTCCGTGTTCCAAGCAATCAGCAAGGAACCGCTACTTCCAGCCTCTGGCGCTATGATTGGGTGAATCGACAGTATATTCAAAGGGAGAAGGATCAGCCTCAGACAAAAGTATTTGACCTGGGTTGTGAATTCATTAATACCAACTGGAAAGAAGACAACTGGCTCCTTCAAATCGAAACCTTTGATCCGCATGAGCCATTTCAAGTGATGGACCACTATATGGATATTTATGACCATCACTATGAAGGAAGGCATTATGATTGGCCACGCGGAAAGCTAGATGGGGAAACAGAAGAGGAACTTAATCATGTGCGCCGGCAATATCAGGCGTTGGTTACGATGTGTGATTATAATTTAGGTAAAGTGCTGGATTTGATGGACCGTTATAACATGTGGGAAGACACGATGTTAATTGTCGGCACTGACCATGGATTTATGTTAGGTGAGCATCAGTACTGGGGGAAAAACCAAGTTCCATATTTCAATGAGGTTGCCAATACACCGCTTTTCGTTTATGATCCTCGCGCAAAAGCCAGTGATGAAAAAAGACAATCCCTTGTCCAGTTGATTGATTGGGCACCAACTTTACTGGAGTTCTTTCAGGTAGACATCCCTAAAGATATGGAAGGAAAGCCTTTGAAACAAACCATTGTGGATGATACTCCAGTGCGGGAAGCATGCTTGTATGGCGTTTTTAGCGGGCATGTCAATGTATCGGATGGGAAATATGTTTATATGCGAGCGGCATTGCCTGAAAAGATTAACGATTTGTACAATTACACATTAATGCCCATGCACATGCATAACCTTTTCTCGGTATCAGAACTATCAAAGGCTGAATTTGTAGACGGCTTTTCTTTTACGAAGGGTCTTAAGGTGTTGAAAATTCCGGCAAAAGACAAATACAAGGTGAATGATTGGGGAACGATGTTGTTTAATTTAGAAGCGGATCCGCATCAGGTACAGCCGATTCAAAACAAAGAAATTGAGGAAATGATGGTTGAAAAGCTTCTAACTTTAATGGACGAGAATGAGGCACCACCTGAGCAATATGAAAGAATCGGGCTTGAGAAAGAGTCTAAAGTAAATTTTTCACATAAATAAATACAATACTAGAGAGGCAGAGATAGATGGCGAATGTAAACGATATTACCCGCGAATCATGGATTTTAAACACATTCCCTGAGTGGGGTACATGGTTGAATGAAGAAATTGAAGAAACAATCGTTGAAAAAGGCACCTTTGCGGCCTGGTGGCTTGGCTGTACAGGGATTTGGCTAAAGACTGAAGGAAAGGCCAATATTCTCGTTGATCTATGGTGTGGAACAGGAAAGCGGACCGGTAAGAACAAATGGATGAAAGAAGGCCATCAGATGCAGCGAATGAGCGGCGTTCAAAAATTACAGCCTAATTTACGAACAGCCCCATTTGTCATCGACCCTTTTGCCATTAAGAATTTGGATGCATTAATTGTCACTCACTTTCATTCCGATCATCTTGATATCAATACAGCTGCAGCGGTTCTGCAAAATTGTGATGAGTCTGTTCCATTTATTGGTCCCCAAGCCGTTGTGGAAATTTGGAAGAACTGGGGAGTGCCTGCCGATAGATGTGTAGTCGTAAAACCAGGTGACGTGGTTAAAATCAAGGATGTAGAAGTCGTTGTTCTAGAGGCTTTTGACAGAACGGCATTGATTACAGCGGACGATGATGTAGTATTGAAAGGGAAAATGCCCCAAGATATGGATTTAGTGGCTGTTAACTACTTATTTAAAACACCTGGCGGAAGCTTATACCATGCTGGTGATTCCCATTACTCCAATATGTTTGCAAAGCATGGAAATGAGCATCAAGTTGATGTTTGCTTGGGCGCTTATGGTGAAAACCCAAGAGGGATTACCGATAAGGTTACCTCTGTAGATATGCTAAGAATGGCAGAATCCTTAAATGCAAAGGTTGTCATTCCTGTCCATTATGATATTTGGTCTAATTTCCAAGCCGATCCGAAAGAGCTCCAATTATTATGGGAAAGCAAAAAAGACCGGTTAAAATACTCGTTTAAACCATATGTTTGGCAGGTTGGCGGGAAGTTTGTATTCCCTGACAACAAGGATGACCTAGAGTATCATTATCCAAGAGGATTTGATGATGCATTCTCAAGAGAAAATGATGTACCATTTCCGTCCTTTTTATAAACCAAATTGCAGCTATAAGGAAGTATGTTAATGCAAAATATACTAGTCGTTTCAAGAAATGGTATTGGCTCTTGTATTATCCTAAAATATAAAATTGAAAAAATATTAAATGACTTGAGGTTGTTTAACTATCAGGTTTATCATTGCAGTTTAAATGATATGGGAAAGCATGACGTTGATTTAATCGTGACCCCTGCAAATTTATCCAATGATATTAAACCAATAAACAGGGTGCCTATCATAGCATTGCAAAATGTTATGGATGATCGCGAATTAAAACTGGAATTAGAGAACTGGTTCAAAGAAGTCAATATCCTACGTTAATACATGCAACAGTCTACTTTATGAAAGGTGGGCTGTTGCCACAAGAAATATTCAGAATAATCTGAAATAAATATCCTATAAAAGGAGATTTTCATTATGTCTCTACCTAACTTACAAATTGCATTGGATAATACAACATTAAGTGATGCCATTTCCTCTATATTAAAAGTTGGTGATGAGGTTGATATTGTAGAAGCTGGAACCATTTTGTGCCTTGCGGAGGGAATGGAAGCTGTCCGGTGCTTGCGAGCGATTTATCCTGATAAAATCATTCTAGCGGATACAAAATGTGCAGATGCAGGAGCCACTGTCGGCAAAAATTGTGCAGATGCCGGTGCCGATTGGATGACGGTTATTTGTTCTGCAACCATTCCGACCATGAAAGCTGCACTAAAAGAGGTAAAGGATTTGCAGGTTGAACTTTATGGCGATTGGACATTTGACCATGCACGTCAGTGGAAGGAAGCAGGTCTTACACAGGTTGTTTACCATCAAAGCCGTGATGCTCTGTTATCCGGCTTAACCTGGAGTGAATCTGATTTAGATAAAATCAAACAATTAGTGGAGATGGGATTTAAAGTTTCCGTGACAGGCGGATTGGAAGTCGAGACATTAAAACTATTTGAAGGCATTGATGTTTATACTTTCATTGCAGGAAGAAGCATTAGGGACGCCGCCGATCCAAAGCAGGCAGCTCGAGAATTTAAAGCTGAGATTGAACGGATTTGGGGGTAAGAAGGTTATGAACCCTATCGGGATCTATGAAAAAGCTTTACCAAAAGATATCTCCTGGCTGGAGAGGTTACGAATTGCGAAACGCTTGGGATTTGACTTTGTTGAAATGTCTATTGACGAATCGGATGAGAGATTAGACCGCCTTGACTGGACATCACAACAAAAGAAAGAATTTTTACTCGCAAAATTGGAAACTGGCATTTCCGTGCCATCTATCTGTCTTAGCGGGCATCGTCGTTTTCCTTTGGGTTCGCATGACCCTAACCTCCGTTCTCATGGGCTAACCATTATGCAAAAGGCCATTGATTTAGCACATGATTTGGGAGTCCGTGTTATTCAATTAGCTGGATATGATGTTTACTATGAGGCTAAAAGCCAACAGACCCGACAACTTTTTATTGAAAATTTAATCGTAAGCTGCCAATGGGCCGCAGAAAAGCAGATCATCCTTGCCATTGAAATTATGGATGACACCTTTATCAATTCTATTTCAAAGTATATTAAAATAGCGAATAAAGTAGACTCACCGTGGCTGTATGTCTATCCTGATTTGGGCAACTTATCGGCATGGGGAAATGACGCTGCCGAGGAGTTACGGATTGGCAAAAATGAAATTGCTGCCATTCATCTAAAGGATACTGTTCCCGTTTCATATAAAAATCTTGGCAAATTTAAAGATGTTCCTTTTGGTCAGGGATGTGTCGATTTTATTGGTTGTTTTCATACATTAAAAGAAATTGAGTATAATGGCCCATTTTTGATTGAAATGTGGTCTGAAAAATCCAATGATTACGAAGGCGAAATAAGAAAGGCTTTGGATTTCTTGATCCCAATCCTAAAGGAGGCTGGATTTGATTATGGAAACAAGTTTTTGCAAGCAATATAAGAAGAAGATACTTGAAGCAAATCTTGCCTTGCCAAAGGCGGGGTTAGTGAAATTAACTTGGGGAAATGTAAGTATGATAGACCGTGATGAAGGTATTATCGTCATTAAACCCAGCGGGGTTTCCTATTCGACAATGTCTTTCGATCAAATGGTTGTTACGGACTTGGATGGAAGGGTATTAGAAGGGAATTTATCCCCTTCTTCCGACCTACCGACACATCTTGTCCTGTATAAGGCGTTTCCGGAAATAGGCGCAGTCGTCCATACCCACTCTAAATATGCGGTCGAGTGGGCACAATCCGGAAGGGATATCCCTCCTTACGGCACGACTCATGCGGATGCTTTCTATGGGAATATTCCATGCACGAGGGAACTGACAGAAGAAGAGGTTCTAAAAGATTATGAAGTGGAAACTGGACGCGTGATTGTTGAAACCTTTACTTCAAGAGGTATTTCACCAATAGCTGTTCCAGGGGCGATCGTGAATGGACACGGCCCATTTACATGGGGGAAAGATGTGGATGCAGCCGTTATGAATAGCATTATACTAGAGGAAGTCGCGGAAATGGCTTTATTCTCCGAGCTATTAATGAAAGAAAGAAAGCCAATCCCAAATTATCTATTGGATAAGCATTATTATCGCAAACATGGCCCCAATGCTTATTATGGGCAAAGGGTGTAATGGAAGAGGAGGTTAAATGATGGCAGAAAAAATAATGAAGGTCATTGATCCAGCAGGGATTCATGCTCGTCCAGCCACCATCCTTGTTAAGGAAGCCACGAAATTTGATTCGGATGTAAACCTTGAGTTCAATGGGAAGTCAGTAAACTTAAAATCCATTATGGGCGTAATGTCCCTTGGAATTCCAAAAGGAGCCGAGATAAAAATTGTTGCATCGGGCTCAGATGAAGAGGACGTCATTACGTCTCTGGTGAATACAGTGGTGAAAGAAGGCGTCGGGCAATAATTGAAAAAGGGGATAGGGTTTAACACGACCTTATTCCTTTTTTTGCTTTTATCAATTCCAGTGATTCAAGTCATATACGTTTTCTTAAGAATCTTCTAGCATTGAATATATCATCCTGAGGGAGTGGACAAAGATGGCAGTGGGAGAATTCGCAGCGGGTGAAAAGATTTCAAGTGTTATGTGGAAAACAGTATCGGAGGCCTGTAATCTCGCATGTGACTATTGCTATTATAGCAGATGTAATGGAAGGCCAGATCAAATAGAACGAATAGAAGACGATGTCTTAAAAAAATTTATCCGTGAGTTATGGCCGTAAAAAAAGGAGTGGTGCCGTTTGCCTGGCAAGGCGGGGAGCCATTGTTAGCGGGAATTGACTTTTTTAAGAAAGTGGTTCATTTCCAAGCAAAATACGCACCTAATCATACGATTATTGGTAACGCCATTCAAACAAACGGCACCTTAATTGATCAGGAATGGGCGAATTCTTTAAAAAATATAATTTTCTGGTTGGGGTAAGTTTGGATGGTCCAGAGGAAATAAACGATGCCAGAAGGATAACCGGGTCACGGAAAGGCAGTTTCAAGTCCATTATGAGAGGCATCCAATTTTTAAAAGAGGCAAATATAGAGTTTAATATATTAACTGTCTTACACGAAAACAATATTTTTAAGCAAAAGAATTAATGGGTTTCTACAAAAGTCAGGGCTTCGGCTTTATTCAATTTATTCCTTGTATGGATTTTCAATCACAGAATCCAATCCAGTCAGGGAAATATTTGATTACGCCCCAACAATATGGTGACTTTCTGTGTGAAGTGTTTGACATTTGGCATAACAATGGAAATCCAGAAATTTCTGTTCGCTTCTTTGATAATATGCTTGCTGTCTATCTTCATAAACAAGCAGAAGCCTGTATCCATCAAAAGACCTGTCCAGAACAATTGTCTTTGAACAAAACGGTGATGCCTATCCGTGTGACTTTTTTATTGATGAAAAATATAAATTGGGAAATATAAGACACGATTCTCTAGAAAGTATTCTTTACCATGAACGAATGGAGCAGTTTTTATCGAAAAAGCCATCTCTTCCGGAACAATGTCAGTCCTGCGAATTACTTCATTTATGTCATGGAGGATGCCCAAGAAACCGCATAGGTGAAAATAACCATACGGGTGTCGAATTTTTTTGTGAAAGTTATAAACAGGTGTACCGCTATGCACATGGCAGAATGCTTAAACTCGCTGCTGCGATCAAGAGAAGCAGAATTAATAAAGCAAAATCGGCAGGTGCTCCATTGCCGGGAAGGAATGAACTCTGTCTTTGCGGCAGCCGGAAAAAGTTCAAGAAGTGCTGCGAAACTTTATTAATTTCAAAAATTAAATAAAACTTCCAAACCCCAAAAAGGATTGGCAAGGGACGGTCCTTTTTATTATCTAAAAAAAGTCAAAATACTTGCCTCAAATTTCATGCTTAATTTACACACAATAAACATTATTGATAGTAATATTTTACTATTTTATGATAAACTGGAAACGTATGAGCATGGGGGATAAGGGGGATAAAGATGGAAGGAACGGTAATTGAGTTACAAGACATACATAAAAGCTATGGAGATACGAAAGCAGTGAATGGAATTTCCCTGACTGTGAAAAAGGGAGAAGTCATGGGAATCATCGGTGCAAATGGCGCTGGTAAATCTACTACTCTAGAAATCATGATGGGGCTTCGTAGACCTGATTCCGGGACGGTAAAAGTTCTAGGGATGGATATAAAGGAACATGCGCAGGAAATCAAAAAGCGGATTGGGATTCAACTCCAGCAAACCGCATTATATGACCGGATTAAGGTGAAGGAAGCGTTGGAATTGTTCAGTTCCTACTATGATAAAAAGCGGGACTTGCAGGAGATTATCGATACATTGGGGATAAGGCCTTATTTGAATAAGTATGTGAAAAACCTTTCCGGCGGTTGGCAGCAGCGGACGTCGCTTGCGCTGGCCCTCGTCAATGACCCGGATATCATTTTTCTCGATGAACCGACAACCGGTTTGGACCCGCAAGCACGGCTCGAGTTGTGGGCATGTATCAACCGTTATCGTCAGGAGGGGAAGACGATTCTGTTGTCGACTCATTATATGGATGAGGCGCAAAAGCATTGTGACCGGATTGCGATTATTAAAAAAGGAAAGCTAGTGGCCTGTGATCGTCCGAAGTCGTTAATCTCTTCTTTGTTAAGCGAAGAGGGGACGATGGAGGATGTTTATTTACAGGTTGCGGTCGAAGCGTAAGGGGGAGTGTAGATGAATACCTTATTGACGCATACGAAAATGGAATTGAAGTTATTTTTTCGTGAAACATTGGCCATGCTGTTTACGTTTATTGTGCCGGCTGTCAGTTTTGTCGTGTTTGGCTTGATGTTTAAATCCAATACCTACGAGGGCGGCCTGGATTATTTTCAAGCGTATATTCCAGGGATGATTTCGATCATTATTTTTACCACCGCGTTTTTCTCGATGGGCCTGCAGGTTGTGATTGATCGGGAAAAAGGGGTCTACAAGCGTTTAATGGGCACTCCCTTGCAACAAAATGCCATTTTTACAGCCACAATTGCCAAAGGCTTCCTGGCGATTTATGTAGGGGCAATTGAAATCCTGCTGATTGCCAAGTTTTATTTCGGAGCAGACTTAACGCCAAATCCGTTTGAATTTTTCCTGGCGTTGACGTTTTGCTCGGTGACGTTTTTTTCGATTGGCTTTATTGTTTCAAGCCTTGCGAAGCGGATGCAAACCGCATTGGGCATAGCGATGGTTGCGATGTATCCGATGTTTTTTCTTTCGGGAGCGACTCTTCCGTTAGAATCACTGCCTGACATTTTGCAAAAAATGGCCGTAGCGGTTCCGTTAACCTATGTCGTAAATATATTGCGCGATGGCTGGAACGGAACGCTGTTCACCGCCGGGGCTGTAATGGATATCGCCGTTTTGGGAGGCATACTGGTGGTCTCGACATTGATTGGCACGAAATTTTTCCGTTGGACGTGAAGCAGGGAGCTGTTCCCCTGCTTCTTTTTTTTGGAGTGTGCATCGCACATGCAATAAGAATGCTTTATTGAAGACACATTTACTTATTTTTCCTCTGATTTTGTCCTCAATAGGGCTTATTGAAGACACTTTTCCTTATTTATCTAACAGATTTGTCCTCAATAGGGCTCATAGAAGACACTCTTCCTTATTTTCCTCACGTTTTTGTCTTCAAGAGCAAACGCACACACACCGAGAAAACCGTGCACCGTGTTGTATAGTCTATCCCGTTGCAAGCTTCCCCAAGAACAGTCAACATTATTCATTTGCCAATCCCTAAAACTTCGAGCTAAAGGGACTTTCAGACTATTTTGTCTATTTCACGAACAAAAACTAGCAATTTAATGGTAAAATCGGTTTGGTGGAAAAATTCATCCAGCAGTACTTTAGCAGATACCAACCAATCATTTGACGGATGGAGAAAATTCATCCAACCGACATCTAATATGACAATCCATCATGGAAATTTACGATACATAAAGATGAATTCATGGCCTATGTAACCGTTTTGAGACTAACACGGACCACCCAGGTCTTTATGCATAGTAAACTGGGGTCTTTTCTCGGTTTAAAGCATTTCATTCTATATAACTATAGGAAGGTAAAATATGGAAGTGTTAACTGCAGTACATACAGATATCGGAAATAAAAAAGCAACAAATCAGGATAGTTTATGTCTGAAAGTGGCCCAAACCTCGCTTGGAAAGGTTGTGCTAGCCGTCATATGTGATGGCATGGGTGGGCTTGCCAAAGGAGAGGTTGCCAGTGCCAGTGTCATCCATGCTTTTTCCAATTGGTTTGACAACGAGCTTCCTTCAAGGCTAGTGAGTGGAAGTTTTCACGAGCTTCAGCTTGATTGGGAGCGTATCATTCATGAGCAAAATCAACGAATTGCCGAGTACGGGCAGAGAGTAAACATTCAGCTTGGCACAACCTTAACCGCCATGCTGTTGATTGACACCAAGTTTATGCTCATTGGTCATGTCGGCGACACAAGGGCCTATCGAATCTCCAATCATAAACTCGAGGTCATGACAGAGGACCAGACGGTGGTCGGCAGGGAAATAAGGCGCGGTACGTTAACGCCCGAGCAGGCAAGACGGGACCCGAGACGGAATGTTCTGTTGCAATGCATCGGCGCATCAAAAGTGCTGGAACCCGATTTCATAAGCGGAACACCCGAACCGGAAGAGGTGTTTATGCTTTGTTCCGATGGTTTTCGCAATATGATTAGCGAAAACGAGATTCACTCCCTTTTCGCGCCTCGGGCATTAACCAATGAAACGATGATGGAGCAAAAAGCCAAGGAATTGGTGGCGCTTAATAAGCAAAGGCAGGAAACTGACAACATCTCTGTATTGCTTGTTAAAATTTCGTAAGGATGGGGATTTCTTTTGGCAGCAATAGGGTCTGTTATAGACGGGAAATATGAAATACTGAAGCTCATTGGCAAGGGCGGAATGTCAAAGGTATATCTGGCGATGGACAAACGTCTGAACAAACAATGGGCCGTCAAAGAGATTGAAAAAAAAGCCAGAGATAAACATAATGAGGTCGTCATTCAGAGCGCGATTGCTGAAGCGAACATGATCAAGATGCTTGACCATCAGGCCTTGCCGCGGATTGTCGATATTATCGATGATGGGCATGTTATTTTTGTCATCATGGACTATATCGAAGGGGAGCCCCTGAGCAAGATTTTGGACCAGGAAGGCGCCCAGCCTCAGGATTTAGTGATTGAATGGGCGATGCAGCTTTGCGAAGTGCTCGACTACTTACATACGAATACCCCCCCTATCATCTACCGGGATATGAAGCCGGCTAACGTCATGCTGAAGCCTGACGGCAATTTAAAATTAATAGACTTCGGAATTGCCAGAGAATATAAAGAGGAAAATCTGGCTGATACGGTCAATTTGGGAACAAAAGGCTATGCCGCGCCGGAGCAGTTCGGCGGAAAGGGGCAAACGGACCCAAGGACGGACGTCTACTGTCTCGGGGTCACGCTTTATCATCTCGTCACCGGCCAAAACCCAAGTGAACCTCCCTATGAGTTGTATCCGATCCGCCATTGGAATCCGCAATTATCCGGCGGCTTGGAAAAAATCATTCAAAAATGCACCCAACTAAATCCAGACGACCGCTACCAATCCTGTGCTGAGCTGCTCTATGCGCTGAATCATTATGAAGAAATGGATGACCTTTATCGCAACAAACAAAAGAAGAAACTCCGTCAATTCAGCCTGGTCGCCGGGGCCGCCCTGTTAAGCTTGGCCGTGGGCATTACCGGTCAGGCCATGAAAATCCAAACCGACAATGACGATTACTATCGCCATATTCAGATGGCTGAAAAGGCTTCAGCCGACAGTCATAAAATTAACTACTATTTAAAGGCGATTGACATCAAGCCGATTGAAAAAACGGCCTATGTCGGACTGATTGACGCGTTTAAAAATGATGCCGCCTTTACGGTCGAAGAAGAAGAACAGTTCAAGAAGAAAATAAATGCCCATCTCGTTGAAATACGTGAAATTCCCGGGTATGCCGATCTTGCCTTCGAGGTAGGTAAAGCCTATTGGTACTATTACGATTATGGGAAAACAGAAAACAGCGACAACCAGATTACGAGAATGAAAAGCTCGGTCCAATGGTTTGACGATGCCGTTAAGTACGGAGATAAGACCAGCAATTTTTATAAAATGGCTACGATTTACCGAGACATCGGCAAATTTAATCAGGACATTACCCTTCAGATTGAGGAAGCGTCTGATCAGGGCAAATACAAGCCGTACTGGGAAAATATCAAAAGTCTTGTAAAAATGATTGAAGAGAATCCGGATGAAAGTGAGATTGTCAAACTAGAACTCTACAAATTAACGATGTTTTCGGTAGAGATGTATGCCCGGAAGCTGAAGCTCGATGGCATAAAGGAAAATGATATTCGCGCTGTTGTCGATTCCGTCAAGAAAAGCACGAATAATGTTGCGGTTACCTCCGAAAAGACGGAGCTGATCAAAAATGATGTGATCAACCGCATTGAGCCAACCGAAAAAGCGATTGAAACCGCGTTTAGAAATTCATAGGAAGGGGGAATTCGAATGGATGCAGCGACTTGGCTAAAAATCTCCATCATCGGATACTCCCTTGCAGGAGTTCTGTTTGTAGTGGCGATCATTATGTTTTTTAAGATGAACATTCTTGCCATTATTGGGGATCTAAGCGGAAAAACAGCAGCGCGAAAAATCAAGGAGATTCGCGAACATAACAAAGGTGCGGACAACAAGCGGCTCCAGCCGAAAGCCTTTCGTCTCGACAGGGAGTCAAAGCGGCTGGGACGTACGGCGGGATTAGCGAAAATGGACAGAACCGGAGGGTTGACAGGAAAGTTCAGGAAGACAAACTCTAAAGTAGAGGAAACTCAGTTGATCGCTGCCGAAGCCCTGTCTACGGAGCTTTTGCCAAAAGGGGGCAACGATTCAACCGTACTGCTGGGCAATCATGAAGCTTCTCAATCAACCGCGCTGCTTTCCGAAGGTCATGCTCCTGAAGCAACTGTTCTTCTTTCCGAAGAGACAGAAATCCTGTCATATGGAACAACCATATTAGCTGCCACTGCTTTGTTGGAAAATGAGGCCGAGCCGGCTTTTGTGTTTAAGGTAGAAAAGGATATCGAGATTGTCCATACAAACGAAGTCATTTAGCCAAAGGGGAAGAAGACATTTATAAATTTATTTCTTCGGGGTGAGAGAAGCATGTATAGAAAGAGGAAATCAAGGGTTGCCCGCATGTTGGCGATTGTCCTTGCGGTTTTGTTGGTGACCTACAACATACCTTTTGGTGTGTTTACGAATGCATTTGCGGAAGGTGAACCTACAGAGGAACTTGTGACAGAGGAACCTGCAGTGGAGCAGCCTCCACAGGATCAATCTGATGAGGAGCCGCCAGGAGAAACGGATCCTGCCCTAGGTGATGGTGAGGAAGAACCAGTTGAACCGGCACCTGAGGATCCCGAGCCGGACAATGCGGCTAACACCTTCACGCTGACTTTTCAATATGACAGCAAACAAGGTAAAGTGCTGGATCGCGACAAAATTATTTCGAGCGGCGGTACGGTGGAACAAGTGAAGGAAGGGTCTACACCGGAGTTCAAGGTAATGCCAGAACCAACGTACCATGTCCAAAGCATCACTTTTGGCACAGTGCCGATTGAAATTCCAGCCCAATACACGAATGCAACAAAAGACTTCGAATTCACTGCTCCTGAAGTAAAGGAAGATGTCACAGTGGAGGTGGAATTCGAAAAAAACAGCTACACTGTGACCAATCTTGCCAGCGACAATGGTGAAGTGACTCTTGATGGCAAAATCAATGAGGGAGAATCCATGAAGGTTGAGGAAGGCAGCGATGTTACCGTTACGATGGTTCCTGATTTCGACTATACGGTCGATTCGTTAACAGTTACCAAGGATGGGGCTAAAACCGTCATCAACGATGGCTTTGTTGACAACGACGACAGTTTCACCTACACTGTCACCGGTATTACCGGGGATACCACGATTGAGGTTAGCTTTAAACAGCTTGAGGTATTGAAAGGCCCATGGGATCAATATGTAACGATTGCCGCATCAACCGGAACACACGTATATAAAGATCCCAAAAAGGAAATTTACGTGTTTTCCAACGGAGCGAAGGTAACGGTTTCTCCAAAGCCGGATTATACAAATCTATTACTCACTACTTCCGACAAGTCTCAACCAAAGTCAAGCTCCGTGTATACGATCACGAGTAATACCTCGATCAAGGAAATGAAAGTGAAAATGGGCAATAAAAAGAAGAGTGAGCGAAAAATTAGCTTGCCTGAAGATATCTTAATCTTGTTCGATACCCAAAACCCGGCTGTGAACAAACCTGTATTGGAGGGTCCCAATCATACCACCGTCAATGGGATCGATTGGTACAGCGGGGCAGTGAAGATTCCTGTTACGATTACCAACACAGAGCAGGATTACTTTGAAAATAAGAAACTGATTGCAACATATTCCTCTGAAATTGAAAAAGTTTATTACAGTAAGGATGCAGAAACAACGACTGTGGATGTTCCTTTTAATACGACAGAAAAAAATTACCCGATTTCGGCCGATGAATCTGGCATTTACAAGATAAGAGCGGTCGATAAAGCCGGAAATCCATCTTCTGTGAGAGATGTCACCATCAATATCGATAAAACCGCCCCAACCCTTGCGGAAGGCAGACCGGTAAAGGTAGAAAAGGTAAACGATGACCTTGTATCTAAGATCATTAATATTATTTCATTAGGATTTTTCGCTAATGAGGGGATTAAGGTGACAGTTCAGGCCAAGGATGAAGCGTCAGGCATAAAAGATATCTCGCTAATTGCCCATCAGGGGGATTCAAGCAAAACTGTTAATAAACTGAATGAAATTAAATTTGATGACAAAAATCAAAAAACTGCAACTGGAACCTTCCTGCTTAACGATGATAGTTTCGATGGCACGTTCTCCGTGGAAGTGACCGATAACGTCAACAATAAAGAAGAATATGAGGTCACAGATGATAATGTCGAGCCAGAAGGCAATGCTAAATTCGTGATTGACCGAGTCAAGCCAAATGTGGAAATAACAGTAGCTTCCGATGCAAAAGAAGAGCCATATATCAATGGCGATACGGAATATTATCGTTCCGATGTGAAGCTGAATGTCAAAGCGGAAGATCAGCAATCTGGTGTTCGGAAAGTAATGGTTAAACTGAACAACGAAGAATTAAAATCGGAGAATTTTTCTGATGCAACCGAAAGGAAAACAACAGTGGTTCTCGAACCAATTGACACCAGCACGCTGAAAAATAAGGGAAGAGAGTACACGTTCTCAGTAGATGTCGAGGATAATGCCGGCAATAAAAATAGCGCCGCCACACAAAGAGAGAAAATCGTAATTGACGAAACGGCGCCAGAATTGGAAAATGTCGAGTTTGATGTCGTTAACGATGGCAGTATCGCCAGAACACTCAATTTCTTAACTTTTGGAACCTTCTTTAATAAGAAAATCGACATCACTGTCAAAGTGAAGGACGATGCCTCCGGGATCAAGGATGTTGTCTTGCAGGCGGTAAAAGAGGGAACGGCTGAGCCGATCGCTGTTCCTGCCATGAAAGACAGCTTAACGAAAACCGGTTCAAGTGCAGAAAAGAAATTTGAACTTGATGTAGACAGTTTCAAGGGAACCTTCCAGGTAGAAGTGACCGACAATGTTGGCAACAAAAATCAAGAGCCTTACCTGGTCACTAGCTTAAATTCGAATATCCAATCTGGCGACAGCGGGATTGTGATGATTGAAAAAACCAATCCGGAAGCGGAGATTAAGATAACTCCGTTTACTGGCGAAACGTACTATAAGGACCCTGAGACCGGCGCAGAATACTATAGCGGCGACGTCACGTTTGATGTTCAAGCGAAGGATACCGATTCAGGCGTTAATGCTGTCAAAATTGACGTGAACGGTACTGTCATTAACGACGGTGATGACCCGTATTATTTTTACGAAAACAAAACAAAGGCAACCATGGTCACAGATAATATCAAACCGATTCATACGAATGATGAGGGAATTGCCATTGATCAGGAAGGGACCTACACGATTCATGTAGAGACGGTTGATAACGCCTTAAATGGTTTCGCAACCTCGAAAACTATTTTTAAAGATACAAAAAGCCCGGATAAGAATGACTTTCAGTTCGATTTTGCTGTCGATAAGCAGAATGTCAACCCAACCGAATCGCTCACCAACTCTGTTGAACTGACCGAGTACGGCTTTTTCTTTAAAAAGCCAATCACGGTTACCGTCAAAGCCAAGGACTTCGATGAGCAGAACGACTTTGATGCCACAAGTGGACTCAAATCGCTGACCATCTATCTGCAAGATTACGAGAAGGGCAAAACTTATGCTGTTACTGCAGATGGTACATTGGCAGAAATCGAAAGCTCGGCTGTGGATGGGATTGCCGGGATTCCGACAACAGAGGCATTCAGCTTTACCGTTCCGGCTTCTTTTAAAGGGCAAATTTTTGCAAAAGCAACGGACAATGTCAATAACTCTAGTGAGTTTGTCACACCGACCGGTACGGTTATTGAAGATGAAGCGCAGCACGCAAAAGAAACCCATATCACATTCGAAAAAGCGGAAACAAAATATAAGGACAACAACAACCTCGAGCTTTACAGCCATAATGTCAATGTGAAGCTGACTGTGACGGATACGTATTCAGGTCTCAAGCAGGTTGAATGGTGGGTAGAAGCGCCATATGACCGAGCCAATAATCAATATGGAAAGCTTGAAATCGCGGGTGACGGGAATTTCTTACCGGGCAGCCATGACGCTGGCTGGAGCAAGGATAAGCTGGACCACAACCTTGTGACAGAAATGAGCAAAACCATTACCGTCAGCCACAATAGCAATGACATTAAAGTAAAAGCAAAGATCACCGACCGGGCTGGAAACACAACGGAACAGGAACTAAAATTCAGCATCGACAAAACGGCGCCGACGATTAAGGTGACCTATGATAACAATACCGCGGATCCGGCGAATCCTGATTACTACAAGGCTGACCGGACCGCAACCATTGTCGTGACCGAGCGGAACTTTACCGCGAAAGATGTGGAATACCACATTACCAATACCGATGGCACGATTCCGTCGTTAGTGGGCTGGTCTACGGCAGTTAATGCACAGGACCCTGATAAGACGACACATACGGCCACCATCAAATTCACAGCCGACGGGGATTATACCTTTGATATCAAGTACAAGGACAACGCCGGCAACGCAGCACCTGCTGTTCCTCAGGATCGTTTTACTATCGATAAAACCATTCCTGTCATCAAGGTTTCTTACAACAATAATGCCGCAGCCAACGGCAACTATTACAAGGCAAGCAGAACCGCGACCATCTCGATTACCGAGCATAACTTTGATCCGAGCCGGGTGAAGATTACCGGCAGCGCATCCGATAATGGCAATCCGGCAGGCTTCCCGAACGCCAGTGGCTGGTCAAGAAGCGGCGATGTCCATACGGCTGTCATCCAATATAGTGCCGATGGCAAGTACAGCTTTGACATTGATTTTGTTGATATGGCCGGAAACCAGGCGGCCGACTATAAGGCAGAAGAGTTCGTAATCGACCAAACAGCACCGCAGCTTTCGATTACAGGGGTTGGGGATCAAACGGCCAATAATGGCGATGTGATTCCGATCGTTTCGTTCTCCGATACGAACTTTAATAAGAATGCCGTATCCATCAAGCTGACAGGCGCCAATCGCGGGGCTGTTGCGCTTGACGGTGATTATACCGATGGACCGAACGGCCAGGTATTTACGTTTAACAATTTTGAGAAGAAAAAAGAAGTCGACGATCTCTACACGTTGACAGCAACGCTTACGGATTTTGCCGGAAACGAATCAACCCAGACCATTCATTTTTCCGTCAACCGTTTTGGCTCCGTCTATGCTTTTGATGATTCCTTGAAAACTATCAACGGCAAGTATGTCCAGAAAGAAATGGATGTCATCCTGACTGAAACGAACGTGGACAGCCTAAAACAGGATAGTATTCATGTCAAAATGACCAAGAACGGCACTCCTTCCGATTTAGTGGAAGGAAAAGACTATACAGTGACTGAAACAGGGGGCAGCGGCCAGTGGAGCCAGTACAAGTACGTCATTAAAAAAGCTTTGTTTGCCGGCGATGGCAAATACACGATAGCTCTATACTCAGAGGATGCAGCAGGAAATGTCAATGAAAATATCGATGAGAAGAAGCAGGCCGAAATCTCCTTTGGAATCGACAAGACGGCTCCGGTGATTGTTCCGATTGATATCGAAAGCGGCGAACAGTATCCGCTGGAGACGAAAACAGCCACGGTCTCTGTCAAAGACAATCTTGTTCTTGAGGGTGCAACCTTCTATTTGAACGGGGAAAAAGTGAAGCATGAACAGAACGGGGAGAACTTCAGATTTGATATCCAGAGCTCAAACTTCAAGCAACATGTGAAGATGGTCGCGGTCGATGCGGCAGGAAACGAACTGACGAAAGAAGTCAACGATATTCTTGTATCGACAAACCCGATTGTTCGCTGGTATAACAATACGCCTCTGTTCGCCGGATCAATCGGCGGTATTGGCGGCCTGGCGATTGCTATTACAGCACTCGTCCTCTACCGCAGGCAGAAGAAGCTGGCAGATGTCGAAAAACAGGCAAGCTAACACCCATTTAGGTGATTTAGGTAGAGAACGGTTTTGATCGTAACACTTTTTGATAGGGGCAAGGCGATTACAATCGTCTTGCCTTAAAAAATCACCGGGAGATATGTTTTAACAAGGTTCACTCATTGATGCATTTGGGTCGGGAACGGCATCACCGTTCAGTTCGTCTTGAAGATACATAAGCTGAAAAAAGGATGATGTGGAAATGAAGCTAAAAAAGGCCTTGATAACGATTTCTTCAATCTTAATGATAGCGGGGGGCACTGGCTGTATGAAAGAGGATGCAGCTCAACAACTATTAACCTATCTTCACGATAAATATCAAACAATATACATATTTACTACTTTAATAGGGGAATTGACTTAGTTCTTTAGTCTTTTGAGAAAAAAACTGGAAAGTGGAAAAATTACAAGACAATTGAAAACGTTTGCAGTATAATAATAGTAGATAATAGGAAAGGGGATTCAACAATGGAACTAGTAATTGGACTACTTCAAAATGCCAAGCCGGAAGAGCCTAGTGAAGAACTTACCCCGCTAACAGTAGATGAAGAGACTGTGGAATCCTATGATTATGACTATAATAAAAGAATATGGTTTTAATATATAACTAATATAATGAAGCGAACCGTAACCCTAGTAAAATATCAAGGGTGGTTCGCTTTTATTTTTTCAACAAGGTACATTTTTAAAAGATCTTTGATTGGGCTAAACAAGTGCATCTGCTTCATTCTCTTGTCAAGTATTTTATGTTACTATCATTAAAAGAGAGTGTATAAAAAGGAGAGATCCGTTAGTGGCGATTTTGGTTACCGGCGGGGCCGGTTATATCGGCAGCCATACGTGTGTGGAACTGCTCAGTGCTGGACATGAAATCATTGTTTTAGATAACTTATCCAATAGTAAAATAGAATCTTTAAATCGGGTTAAAGCGATATCCGGTAAGGATTTTAAATTTTATCAGGTGGACTTGCTTGACCGGAATGGCGTGGAGGAAGTTTTTGCGGCCAACAGTATTGAGGCTGTTATCCATTTTGCCGGATTAAAGGCGGTCGGCGAATCGGTCTCGATTCCGCTTCATTATTATCACAATAACATCACCGGAACGTTGATTCTATGCGAGGTGATGGCGAAGTACGGTGTGAAAAAGCTGGTGTTCAGTTCTTCCGCAACCGTTTATGGCATGCCGGAACGGGTGCCGATTTCCGAGGATTTCTCGCTGAGTGCCACCAATCCATATGGCCGCACGAAGTTAATGATTGAAGAGATTTTACGAGATCTATATGTTTCAGATAATAGCTGGAGCATTGCCTTGTTGCGTTATTTCAACCCGATTGGGGCCCATGAGAGCGGTACGATTGGCGAAGACCCGAACGGGATCCCGAACAATTTAATGCCATTTATTACCCAGGTCGCGGTCGGAAAGCTGAAACAGTTGCAGGTTTTCGGCAATGATTACCCGACTGTCGATGGCACGGGAGTACGGGATTATATCCACGTGGTCGACCTGGCCAACGGACATCTAAAAGCGTTAGAAAAAGTCATGGATGTCACCGGTGTGGAAGCCTACAATCTGGGAACAGGGACAGGCTATAGCGTTTTGGAGATTGTTGCTGCGTTTGAAAAAGCCTCTGGAGTGGACATTCCTTATAAGATCGTTGATCGTCGTCCAGGGGATATTGCGGTTTGCTATGCAGACCCGGCCAAGGCAAAAAATGAACTGGGCTGGGCGGCTGAGCGGGGCATCGAAGACATGTGCCGCGATTCCTGGAAATGGCAAAAAAATAACCCGAATGGGTATGAAGCGTAGCCGACGGCACACAAAAAAGCACAGCCAGTTGAGCTGTGCTTTTTATTTGAGCTTTAAGAATTAGAACTAGCCTCGTAACTAATTTTAAAAAACCTACTGAACCTTTTGCAGATTCGAATCCTGCGGTTCTAAGATGGCTGCGTCAGGTTCCAGTTCCACTGGTGCAGGGCGTTGTTTTTTGCTGATAAAGAAGAATACCCCCAAAAGCACAAGCAAGCCACCGGAAATCTGCCAGCCGGACAGCCCCTCGCCAAGAAGGAAGTAGGCGAGAATCGTGGAACCGACGGGCTCTCCTAAAATACTCATCGAAATCGTGGTCGCATTCACGTAGTTTAACAGCCAGTTATTGATTACGTGGCTAACGGTTGGAACGATGGCAAGCAACAGAAAAATGCCCCACTCCTTCGCAGGGTACCCGGTCATCGGGGCTTGTATTACCAAATTATAGACCACCAGCACAATGGATGCGCTGAAAAACACGCAAAAGCTGTAAATCCAATGGGTAAATTGTTTGATGATGGTTTGGCCGATAAACAGGTAGCCCACAACAGCAATGACGCTCAAAAATGATAGGATGTCTCCTTTGATGGCCGCGGCGCTATGGCCAAGGTCACCCCAGCCAATCATCACGGCGCCAACAATAGCGATGCCCATCGTGGCCAAAGCGGATGTGGTTGTCCGTTCCTTAAACAGGAAAAACCCGCCAATTAATGAAACCAGCGGCTGCAACGCCAGGATGATGGTGGAACTGGCGACCGTTGTGTACTTCAACGAGCTAAACCACAGGACAAAATGGAGGGCGAGGAAAACGCCCGATAAAAATAACAGCGCTCCATTTTTTGGGCTGATCCGCCGGAATTCATGGCGATAGCGCCAGACCACCGGCGTTAACAGAAGACTGGCGAACAACATGCGATACATACTTAATATAGATGCCGGCGCATCCGACCATTTGACAAAAATAGCCGAAAACGAGATGGCGATGATTGAAATGGTCAACGGAAGCCCGATAGGAATTGGTCGTTGGTGCTGATTCATCGTTTTGGTTCTTCCTTTCTTAATAACTAAACATCAAAATGGACATTATTAAGCTACTATTATAACACGGAAAAGGGTAGAAGCAGACTCGAAACATGAAAAAACGCTGTTGATGATAATAATCAACAGCGTTGTTCAGTGGCCTTGCCGTTCCCGTGGTCACTCCACGATATAGAACTCTTTCAGCATTTCGTCAAATCGTGCGCCGTGGCCCTCTTCCGCTTCGAGGAACAGGGTTTGGGTGATGACAAAGCTGCCGCTGCCACCGTTGCTCATGACGTAGACTTTGGCGAGCGGGGTGTTCCACTCGGTCCCTTTCCCTTTTGCTGTAACCAATGTTGCTTTCATTGGGTAGGACACTTCCTCGGTGCGCAGGATTCCGCCGTATTCTTTCGCGAGTGTTGCCTTTACCTCTTCAATAGCCGCTCCTGGCTCCTTATTTTCCACCTGTTTGATCTCCATTTCCACCGATGGATATTTTTCAGGCAGCGCTTCTTTTAACACGACTTTATCTGATGCTTCTCCGGTCAAGAATTTGTAGCGCGCCTCATCAACGTATAAAACATACTTGGCTTTCTTTCCTTCGTGAAGGTTTAATTTTGTTTCTTCATCGGAACCTTCAATTTTTGTCGTGACATCCTTCTCCGGCGCAAATATCGATTTCACCTTGTCAATCATCGCGCTGCCTGTTGACGTTTGTGTGCCAAAGGCAATGAGCAATGATGCTGCTACGGCCATAAACAGGACGATTCGTTTTTTGCCTCGCTTTTGTTTTGCCGGCTTTATTCCGGTTCTGTTCGTTTCTTTTTCAAAAAGCTCGCCCTCAATCGCGTTCCACATTTCCATTGTATCCTTTGCTGAAAATACGGTCTCACTTTCCAACGCCTGTTTGATTTGCTCGTCCAATGATCTAGCCATGCAGATTCCCCCTCACATTTTCGTCCAGTGCACTCCGTAGCAGTTCTTTGCCTTTTTTTAGCCTGGTTTTGATGGTGTTTTGATTGGCCTTCAGCGTTTCTGCAATTTCTTTTTCCGTAAAGCCCTGCAAATATTTCAATATAATCGGTACCCGGTACATTTCATGGAGACCGGCAATCGCTTCCTTTAACTCCCGGTGTTGTTTTTCAGCTGAGGCAAATTCCTCGGCCTCGCCAATTGAGCGATTGAGGCGGGTGACATTCGCCTCCTTGGCCAACAGCCGATTGCATTCATTGATGACAATTTGAAAAAACCATGGGTCAAATCGTTTCGTTTCATCGAATTGCCCGATATATCTATACACGCGGATAAACGTCTCTTGCACGGCCTCCTTGGCCATTTCCTTGTTTCTCGTTATGTTAACAGCTACTCCAAGTGCCTTATGGACATACTCATCGTAAAAAGCTTTAAATTCCTTCTTATCGCCACTTTTCAACTTTCGTACCCGTTTTAAATCCACCGAAAACTCCCCTCCTTGCCTTTCACTAATATATACCAGAAAAGGCTGGGAAAAGTTTGCCTTCTAGTAAATTTTTTTAATAGAAGGCGAACCCCGGTTCATCACGGAGGTTCGCTTTTCTTTTTTGGGGATTGTCTCAATAGGACAAAGGACCGTTAGGCATGAAAAAACTGTAGTCACCTCAAATTTTTTCTTGTTTGGGGAATCATAAGGGAAATATCCGATGAGGTGAGGTAGGGGACATGAAAAAATATATATTTATGCTGTTAAGTCTTGTTTATTTAGGATTGGCATCACCGGTATCCGCACAGCAAGGGGTACCTATTTTGGTTTATCATTCGATTGCGGAATACAAAGGAACGGGTTCGAAAGAGTTATATGTAACACCAGAAAATTTTGAAATGCAGATGAAATATTTACGTGACCATGGCTTTACGCTGCTGACGTTCGAACGATGGCAGGAAATGGACAAGGTAAAGAAGCCAATTTTTATTACGTTTGATGATGGGTACAAAAATAATCTTAATGCCTTTCGGGTTTTTCAAAGCTTGAGAACCGAGCGTTTCTCGCCTGCCGCCACGATTTTTGTCATTTCGGACTTTATCGGCCGCTCAAACCGGTTGTCGGCAGAGGATTTAAAAAGGCTGGCCCAATCCGGCTATTTTTCGATTCAGTCCCATACCGCCACGCACCCCGATTTGACAAAGGTCACCAACTTTTCTCATGAACTAAAGGATGCAAAGGAGAAAATTGAACGAATCACGGGAAAACCCGTCATTGCCCTGAGTTATCCCTATGGAAGCTTCAGTAAAAAAGTGGTAGAGGAGACCAAAAAATATTACTCTTTTGGGATCACTACGACACCAGAGCATTTTACTCCAAAAGGAATGAAGGATGAACGCTATTATCTCCCGCGGATCTATGTGAAAAACTCAACAACAATCGATGAATTTGCCAAGATGGTGGAATAACTTGCAAAGGGAAGCTGTTCGCGATAACCGGGACGGTTTCCCGTTTTTTATCAATGAAGCAACTGATCTTCCCGTTTATCTATATACAAACTTCCATCCTGCTGCAGCTCCGCATAAAAAACATTGGAGAGCGTTGTCCCGGATTGGGCCAGCTGTTGGTGTACCCAGTCCTTGCTCAGGTTATATTGCTGTAAATTCTCTTCGATGATTTCCCCGTTTGAAATGATCTGAAACGGAATCGGGAATTGCGGCTGTTTGGGTTCTGCGATGGCATCCTGCCGTGTTAATGGCTGTTTAGACTCCTTCAGGAGAACGGTCAATTCACCGCTTGTTTCCATAATCCCATAATCGACCTCTTCAATGGAGAAGACATCTTTTGTGCGCAGCAAAGCCTGCAACTCATCCATATCGAGGCGTAGTTTTTTTAATGTATGCTCGAGCACTTTTCCTTGTTTGATGACAATGACCGGCTCCCCTTGGGTGATTTTTCGAAGCGTTTTGGATTTAAGACCAATAAATCCAACCAACACCGTGAGTCCGCACCATGTTAAAAGGCTAACCAGTCCGGTGGAAAATTTCAAGCTGGGGTCAACGGTCATCGTACCGGCAATCGCTCCAATCGATATCCCGGTGACATAATTGAAAAAGGTCAACTCTGATACCTGCTTCCTACCCATAATCCGTGTCAACAGCAACAACACGATGAACGCACCAACGGCCCGGGCAAAAACCTCGATCATACTCATAGGCATACCTCCTTGGACTAGATTGCCCCGCTCTAGTGGAGATTATAACCTGTCCAATTGGACGTTTTTTTTGAAAATAAGGTTTGGCGAAATAGAGTGGAAAATCGGAGAAATACGCCATGGATACGGCGAAATATGCACAAATTCGGCGAAAAGACCTTGCGGTAGAGGACGTTTCCAGCCCTTTTCAAAAAGAAAAACCCTTCATCAAAGGGCTTTCTGCTTTTCGGGAGGTTTTTCTGCCTCGGAACTTGTGAGGGCGGCATTGGAATGGGCGAAATTGTTGGAGTTGCCATGAATATTGCCGAGGCCTTGGTTATGCTTCTTGCTGCTCTTAAAATCTTCAATAAAGTTGTTGCCGATGCTGAAGCACGATGCCGCCTCAATACTGCCAATTTTAATGCTGCCGATATGAAAAGTGGGGGACAAAATCGGGGAGGTCACAGGCTTTCATCCTTCCTGGTTTTCGTTTTGACCCAACTGCTATTCGTGACGGCGTTTTCATCTCCGGTCAGGCTGCCGACTACTTCGTCACGGACAGTTACGCTGTGAAATTGTTTAAGGGTGTTCGTTTTTCCTAAAAAAACGCCTGCCGACTGGCCGGTTTTCGTAATCGTGATTGTGCCTAAAGTAAGTTGCATTGAAGGCGACCCCCTTTAGGATTATCATATTCAGTTTTTGGGCGAATGACACCATGGGATGAGGATTTATAAAGGTTGATAAAACGCAAAGGCCATTTCAGGGATCGTTGCGAAACCGAAAGCCATTCTTGGTTTTGGTCAAACCGGTCACGGCCTGAGCCTCTTCGGCCATGTGTTCAGCAGACGGTTTATTGGCCTTGTGCTTAGTCGTAGATTTTTCTGCTTTGCGTTTTGCTGTGTGCTCTTTGGACATATTTCCATCAGGGGTGGCATCGGCCATTGCCTCCTGTTTCCAAGCTTGCTTGTCAACTTTTTGAATAATCGATGCGGCAAAATCCTCCGAGCCGCTTATGTTGGTGCCAATCAATAATTTGCCGCTTAGTTCGTCGATTTCGATGTTGTCTAGCCGGAAAATGATGTTTTCCAAATGGTCGATTTGCACATGTTCAAGGTTGATGTTTTTTTCGGGGGCAGCCCTGGTCTGCTGCTGTTCCAAAAGCTGAATCACACGGTCCAATTTTTTTAGCAGAAGGGAATTGGTGTTATCTTCTTTTCGTTTCTTTTTCGAAAAAAATTCAAACATGAATAACTCCCCCCTCCTCTTCTAACTATATGAAGAAAAGGCGGGTCTTATTCAGGTCGGGGGATGAGACAGGCTGAGGAAGTAAGATGCAATATTTTCAATAGAACTTTATAATGGAATTATCCTTGCTAAGAAGGAGTGGCGTTCATGCGCTTACTTTTCATATTGATTGTTGTTGTGCCTGCGGCGGAAATCGGGGTACTGCTGTTGTCTGGGAAAACCATCGGCTTTTGGCCGACTTTATCGCTGATTATTTTGACAGGGGTTCTTGGGACATATTTAGCGAAAAGGGAAGGCTTGCAAACGATTCGCCGGGTCCAGGAGCAGATCACGATGGGCCAAATTCCTGGACAGGCTTTACTAGACGGAATCTGTATCTTGGTCGGCGGTACGTTGCTGCTCGCCCCAGGATTCATTACCGATATCGCCGGCTTTTTGATCCTGTTCCCACCGACTAGGAAATTTTTCAAACTATTGATTGCCAATTTCATCCGAAAACGAATCCAGAAGGGGAATATCAAGATTATTAATTGAATCGAATTGAAAAACTCATCTCATACAGGGAAGGGTTTTTGCGTTTCAAGACCGCGGGTGTCAGCCGCCAAGAGTTACGAAGAGAGCCCCTAATCCTTGGACTAGGGGCTCAAAATTTCTCAATATATTAAAAACTGTTTGCCAGAATTGTCACAACAGTGCTGAGCAGGACGGTGCCCAAGAGGATTGCCCCATTGATTATCGTCTTCTTTCTTTTCTTGCGCTGAAGGACCTCTTCTGGTGTCAGCCATAATCCCTTTGCCATCTTTCCATTCCCCTTTGGTGATTTATGTTATTTATTAATCTTATCTTGATCATGATGTTTTTATAGGACGAAAAACATTATACTATTCAGAGCTTGTTTTTAAAATAAAAATCGTCATTTCTCGACAAATTTCTCACCCTTTCAAAAGCCATTGGAGACTCCTTCCTAGTAGGTCTCAATCCTCGGCAAGTTTGTGGGCAGCACCAGCATAGCACCGTGTTTTATGGTAAGAAATCTTTTTAGTGATTTTCCCTTTTAAATGTTGATCTAAGCAGCTTTCAAGAAGCTGTTCGTGATACCGCATCCGAAAGTAGTGCCACTCGTTTTTAATTTTGCACATAAATGAATTCATTCTGACTATCCACTCCCTTCACTTAAACAACCTAGTCCGTGTATTACTGTTCAGTTTTTAGAATAATGATGTCAACTCTTCGGTTAACTTGGCGGTGTTCGTCCGAATCGTTTGGGAAGATGGGCTTTTGTTCGCCGAATCCGGCAAATTGCAGTTTACCGGACGGAATGCCATTTCCCTCAAAAAAATAAAGCACGGATAACGCGCGCGCCGCCGATAGTTCCCAGTTTGACTGAAACCTATATCCGGTATACGGGACGTTATCGGTGTGACCCTCAATGCTGATCGGATTTTGCACACCTTTTATTAAATCAAGCAAATCACTGAGAATTGTCAACGAATTCCCTTTTAATTCATCACTGCCCGACTCAAACAAGATGACGTCTTTTAACGATAGCTTGATTCCCTTAGGCTCGTCCTGGATGGTGATGACATTCTCCAAACCCCGCGCTTCGATATAGGTTTGGATATCAGCCATCAGGCTTTGCAGCTTTTGATTTTCCTCAAGCTTACTTTGGCCGTTGCCGCTTTTATCGATTGGTTTTATGGCATTTGCCCCAGCGGTGTCCTCCAAAATCATGCTGCTGTCTTTCCCATTAATCGCCATATTCATCGAAATCATAATTTGCTGAAGCTTTTCTGTGTTAATGCTGCCAGAAGCAAACAGCACAATAAACAAGGCAAGCAGCAAGGTCAAAAGGTCCGAGTATGGAATTAGCCAGCTTTCGTCGATATGTTCCTCATGGTCTTGCAGCCTCCGCTTCTTCACCGGTCATACCTCCTGTAATCGAGTGCCTCCACTGGTCTCCTTCATCGTCATGCCGTTTCCGCCTGTTCACGAAATCCTTCCTCTTTCTTGCCCCGTGCTTTTGCAGGCAGGTATACGGTCATTTTTCTTTCGATTAATTTCGGGGTCAGACCTTCTTGAATCGCCATCAAGCCGTCAATCATCATGATTTTTAGGTCCTGTTCTTTTTTTGAAATGCGTTTCAGTTTGTTGGAAATCGGGTGCCATAGGACATAGCCGGTGAAAATCCCGAGCAGCGTAGCAATGAACGCAGCGGCAATCGAGTGCCCGAGCTTATCCATGTCCTGCAAATTTCCCAAGGCCGCGATTAATCCGACCACTGCGCCCAGAACACCCAGTGTCGGAGCGTACATCCCCATTTGACTGAAGATAAGACTGCCGGCCTTGTGCCTTTCTGCCGTAGCTTCTAGTTCGTCAAACAGGATTTCCTCCATTTGGCGGCGGTCACTGCCGTCGATAATCATTTCCAATCCATTTTTTAAAAATGGGTCATCGACCGATTCAGAGATATCCTCTAAAGCCAATACTCCTTCTCGTCTGGCAACCATCGACCATTCGACCATCATCTCGATGACCGCTTCCTTTGTCGGCAGCTTTGGTTCGGAAAAAGCGATTTTCAATAGGATTGGGAATTTTTTTAGTTCACTCAGCGGGAACGCGACGAACAAGGCAGCGATCGTTCCGCCAAAAATAATTAAAAAGGCAGCAGGGTTCGCAAGGGCCTCAAACGAAACGCCTTTTAGCACCATGCCAACACCGATAAAAACAATAGCTAGTACAAGTCCGATTAATGTCGTCATGATTTTTCCCCTTTTCTTTTTTCTAGTAAAAATTTATAATGTTTACAATTATCGACAATAACTGAGTTTGGCAGGTGTTCCCTTTGAAAGTCAGTCAAGGCTTTGGTGTCAGTAACGAAAAAATGTTTTTTCCAAAAGAAACAAAACAAGTCGATTCAGCCTCTTTTCAACAGATTTTGAAAGATACAAAAACCCAATTTGCAAAAGAGCATCTAACCACCCTCATGGACGGCATCCAAAAGCAGGGAGAACGATTAGTGCGCTCGCGAACCCTAGCCGATTTGCAGCGCTATAAAAAATTGATTAAAGTTTTTTTGCAGGAAGTGGTGAAATTTGGCCTCTCCTTAGAAGTAACGGCATCTTTTACGCCAATGAATAGGGGGAGAAGGCTAAAAATTATTAAAGAAATTGATCGGCAGTTGTTGGAGCTTTCACAGGGAATTTTGGAAAAAGAGGATGCAAATATTCGATTATTAGATAAAATAGGGGAAATCAAAGGTCTATTAATCGACTTGTATCTGTGACATTCGACACGGAGTAAAGGGTGAACACATGTGAAAAGATTTGTAATGATTTGCGCTATTCTTGCCGTGCTCTCTGCCGGTGGCCTATTTGGCTATCAATATCTCAAAAAGAACCCCGGTACCACCAAGGAAATGACGCTCGACCGGCTGGCCGAGCAAACGATTCAAACCGAGCCGATCAGCACCAATCTTAATTCCGACAACTTGATTCAGGTGCGGTTTTCGATTGAGCTAGATTCCAAGAAAACGAAGAAGCAGTCGGAAAAAGTGGTCCCAATCATTGAGAGCGATATTATCAAACTCCTTTCGCAATCGAACAAAGAAGATTTCAAGGACATTGCAAGCATTGAGCAGAAATTGAAGGACCGTCTTAATCAACGATTCTCCCAGGGGAAAATTATTAATGTTTACACGACGAAACTATTAATCCAGTAAATTTTTTACGAGAAAAGGAGAATGACAATGCTTAGAGGGATTGATACCGCCGCTTCCGGCATGATTGCGCTGCAAAGACGGCAGGAGGCGTTAACGAATAACTTGGCGAATATTGAAACGCCCGGCTATAAGAAAGTGGACTCCACGTTACGGGCCTTTCCTGAAATGCTGCTAGAGCGCATCAATGATTCAAAAAACAGCCCGAATCCGCCGGGCTATTCCTGGATTGGCTCGATGCAGCAGGGTGTTTATGTGCAGGAAAATATCTCGAGCTTTCTGCAGGGGGATTTAGTGAGTACGGACAACCCACTTGATGTCGCGATTAATGACAGGGCGATTCCACTGCAAAATAGCCAAAAACCAAGTTTGTTTTTTACGGTAACGAATGCTGCTGGGGAAACTCGCTATACCCGAAACGGTCGGTTTACGGTCGATGAAGCGGGACAGCTGCGGACGACGGAGGGGTTCGGCGTTTTAAACAAGGCTGGAAATCTGATTGAGATTGGCACTGGCGGAGATGTGTCGATTAGTGAAAAAGGGGAAATCATCCTGTTTCCGGATGATCCGGCGAAACGCCAGATCCTCGGCCAAATTGGTCTGGTGTTAATTGAAAATCCTAATGATTTGATCAAGGAAGGGAACGGAACCTTCAGGCTGGAAGGGGACACTCCGGCATTGTTGGCCGAATTGCCAGCTGGTGCCACGCTGCATCAGAAGATGATAGAAAAATCAAACGTTGACCCGACGATGACGATGACCAGCATGATGGAAAATGTCCGGCTTTATGAAGCGAATCAGAAGGTGCTGCAGGCCTATGATCGTTCACTGGAGCTGTTAAATTCAATTGGACGAGTGTAAAAAGGAGTTTGAACCATGAATACATCGCTTTATATTGCCACAAGCGGCTTAAACGCCTATCAAAAAAAATTGGATACCATTTCAAATAATATGGCCAATGCAGAAACAGTTGGGTTCAAACGAAGAGAGTCATCCTTCGAAGAAAATCTGGCGGTTTCCATCGAAAATCAAAAAGCTGTCCAACATGAGTTCGGCCGGGTGACACCAAATGGGATCCGCCTCGGTTTTGGCACGCATGTCAGCAGCTCACAGCTGGCGCTTGACCAGGGGGCGGCCAAAGCAACCGACAACCCCTTTGATATCATGATTACCGGGACTGGTTTTTTTCGGGTCGGTAATGGCGATGGTACCGAGGTTTTCTACACAAGGAACGGCGCCTTTCAACAAAGTCCAACCGGTGACGGCACCTATCGACTGGCGAATGCGGATGGCCGCTTTTTGTTGGACCAAACCGGCAGTCCCGTGGAGATTCCGAATGGGGTCGAATTTGCTGTGAGTGGGAATGGCATGGTTTCGTCTACGAACCAGCAAATTGCGATTGTCGATTTTGTCAATCCGCAAAAGTTGATTGGTGAGGGTGGTAATGTCTATCGGTTTACCGGGAATGCTGATGAGGTTTTAGTCAATACGACGTCAACGATTCATCAGGGCTATCTTGAAGGCTCCAATGTCAACTTGAGCAAAGAAATCACGGATATGATCACGACACAGCGCGGCTTCCAGTTCAATTCCAGATCCGTCTCCTTCGCCGACCAGATGATGGGGATTGCCAACGGGATTATTAGGAGTTAAGGGCGGGGTGCGCTTAAGTCCAAACAAAAAAAGAGCCGTCATGGCTCTTTTCTCTTATACAACGATCTTTTCTTTGCTTTTGTCCCAGAGCACCTTAAAAAGTGTTTGCTCCGTTTTCGGGTCCAGCGGGTTGAAATGGATTCCGTATTCAAACAAATCGTTTTCCAAAAGCTTTCGCCGTTTGATTTGTCCGGTTAACACAAAGAACTCGCCCATTTCAAATTCTACTGTTATTTCGTTGATATCCGGTAATTCCAGGTTTGAGTGAAGTTTCATCCCGGTAATGCTGATGTCCCGGATGGCCCCTTTGTAAACCGGCTGTTCAGATGCAGAATCGTGGAACCAGCAAACCTGATCCAAGAGACTCAGCCGGAATGCTGTCCGTCGATTCGGCTTTTTCGGCAGGGTTTTTGTTTTCTTTGGCGAAATGTTTTTTACTAATACCAAGATAATGAATATTGCCGCCATACATATGGCAAGGACTAAATACGTCATACTCTTCCCCTTATCTTTTTTCTCCAATATAAAAAATTTACCACCAAGCACGAAATATGAAAAGGGGGCTAAACACTTTTGGTGATTGGGCCGTTATTAGATTATATAGATTACTGGTTAGATACCGGCATCCACCTTCGCAGATGGCAGGGTTCAACTTGCGGTTGACAGCGCCCAACTTGCGGATACCGACGTCTAACTTGTGGATAGCAGCCTCCAACTTGCAGATAGCACCATCCAACTTGCGAATAACGGAGCCTAACTTGCGAATAAGCGCATCCAACTTGCGGATAACAATTTTCAACTTGCAGAATAGATATTTTTGAAAAAAGAAAGGAGCTGGTCGATATGAAAATTAATGATTTCAACCGGATTCAGGCGTATCAATCCTATCAAAATCATGTCAACAAAGCGCCGCAGGCGGACGTGAGCAAAAAGGTCCAAGTGGACAAAATCGAGTTTTCTCCGGCGGCACAGGAAAAAATCAGTGCAGAACGCGAAAAACGAATCCAGGAACTGAAGCAGCAAATCGAAAACGGCACCTACAAAGCAGACAGCGGCAAAATCGCCGAAAAGTTGCTGGAATCCTGGGACAGAGGGTCGGAAAAATGACATCGTCCGAGCCGTTAAAAACGATTTTACAAGAAATGATGACCGTTTATGAGAAACTGCTCGTAGTCGGAAAGGAAAAACAAGCAGCACTTATCAAGGGAGACTCCGAGCAGCTTCTTGCGATTTTTCCAAAAGAATCTGCGTTAATCAAAGAGATCAGCCAGCTTGAAGAACGACGCCAGCAGGAAACCATCGCTTACCAATCAAAGACATTGAGTGAGTTAATAGCGGAAGCAGCCGAAGAACGTGGCGAACTGCTAAACTATCAAACCGAACTCAAAGAAAAATTAGCAGCCTTAGAGCAGCAGAACCATTTAAACCGGCAGCTCATTGAGTCGTCCTTGCAGTACATCAACAGCATGCTCGGGCTATTCACACAAAAACAAGAACAACCGCTGACCTATTCGGCGAAACAGTACACGCCGTCAAACGCGTCAAGAAGCTTTTTCGACGCAAAGGTGTAACAGGGAGGATGCCAGATGACGTCAACATTTCACGGGATTGAACTAGGAAAACGGGCCATTTTTGCATCGTCCACAGCACTAAGTGTCACCGGCCACAATATCGCGAATGCCAATACCGAAGGATACACAAGGCAAAAAGCCATCACCGAAGCATCCAACCCGCTTACCTACCCGGGGATGAATGCCGGAAAAGGCCCGTATCAGCTGGGAACCGGTGTTGACACAAAGGAAATTACCCGCATCCGGGACTCTTTTTTAGATGGCCAGTTTCGTACGCAAAATGAGCAGCTCGGATATTGGAGTGTCAAGCAGGATACGCTTGCAAAAATTGAGCAGACGTTAAACGAGCCTACCGATAATGGTTTGCAGGCGGCGTTCGACCGCTTTTGGCAGTCGTGGGAGGATTTGTCGAAGGAGCCTGACAGTCTGGCGGCCCGGGCGGTGGTGCTTTCCAACAGTCAGGCGCTGGCGGATCAGTTTAATCAAATCTCAGATTCTATTGACAATGTAAGCCTTGATATAAAAAATAATATCACTACAAAAATGACCGAAATGAATAATCTGACCAAACAGGTTAGTGAGTTAAACACGCAAATCGCAAAAATGATCGCTTCCGGGCAGCAGCCCAACGATTTAATGGACAAACGGGATTTGCTGGTGGACCGGATTTCAAAAATGGCTGACATTCAAGTGAAGCCTATGGCCAATGGCATGGTCGATTTATACATCGGCCAGGAGTATTTGGTCAATGGGGACCAAAGCTTCTCGCTAACGTTTGACAGCGCCAGTAACCAGCCGAAGTTGAACGGGCAAAGCATTACGCTGAAGTCCGGAGAAATCGCGGGAATGGTGGAGTCGTTAACGCAAGACCTTCCTTCCTTTATGGCAAAAATCAATGAAATGGTAACGATGTTCAGCCAAGAGGTCAACAGCATCCATGCGGGCGTCAACGCGATGAACTTGGATGATATCCAAAATCGAAAAAATGACCCGACTGCCCCTCTTGAGCAAATTCCGTTTTTTGTGACCAAGGCTGGCAGCGGTTCTCCTACAACGGCTGGTGATATTACCGTTAATCCGTTGATTGTGGCTTCGCTAAATAAAATTGCAGCAGCACAAGCGGCAAACACTGGGGATGCACAAAACGCCAATATGCTGAATGATTTGAAATTTAAAGGCCTGTCTTTTTCCAATCAATCAGGCACGCTGAATAATTTTTACCGGACGATAGTCGGTGAAATCGGGATTAAAACGCAAGAGGCGATGCAAAAGGAGAATAACGCGGATTTGCTGGTGCAGCATGCAGAAAATCGGCGTCAATCCGTCTCCGGGGTTTCGATTGATGAGGAAATGATCAATATGGTTCGGTTCCAGCAGTCGTACAATGCCGCTTCCCGCTACATTTCCGTGATGGATGAAATTCTTGATAAATTAATTAATGGAACTGGGCGAGTTGGTATTTAATTTTTGAGCGGGGGTGAGTAAGTCATGCGGATTACACAAAAAATGCTGGGTGTGCAAATGATTCGGAATATCCAGCAAAATTATCGTTCGTTAAGTCAGTATCAGGAACAGATCGTATCCGGCAAGGCAATTAATAAGCCGTCGGATGACCCGGTGAAGTCGATTCAAATTATGTCCTACCGCTCGGCGCTGGTGGAAACCGAGCAGTTCAAGCGGAATGCCGAGGATGGGCTGAATTGGCTCGAAGCAACGGATAAAGCCTTGGACGACTTGACGCAGGTGATGCAAAAAGCGCGCGAGCTGACGGTTCAAGGCAGCAATGGCGTGAATAATCAGGAATCGGGGCAGACAATTGCAGTAGGATTGCGACAGCTGATTGGCGAAATCAGCGATATTGCCAACGCTAAAATCGGCGACCGTTTTTTGTTTTCTGGAACGGATACCGACACGGCCCCGTTTCAGGATGGGAAGTTTGTGAATAGCAATCCCAATCCGTTGTCATGGAACGTCGGCCAAGGCATCTACATGAACGTCAATGTGAACGGGACGGAAATTTTTGATTTTACAGCTGATGGCCTGAGTTTAATCGAAACGGTTGAAAAAATTGCCGGTGAACTGGAAGTGGGTAACAATCCCGAACAGCTCTTGGGCACATTGGATAAGCAGCTCAACAACCTTTTGGCCCACCGTTCTGTCGTGGGGACCAATGTCAACCGTCTGGAAATGATGGTCAATCGCCTGGATGAGACGGAACTGACAACCCAAAAAATCCTTTCGAAAGCGGAAGATGCCGATTTGGCAAAAGTTATCACTGACTTCACTACTCAGCAAACGATTTTGAATGCAGCGCTGTCGTCAGGTGCAAAGGCGATCCAGCCTACTTTGGTGGATTTTTTACGTTAATATAGTTTGGTTATAGGGGTGCCTCGTGGAATGCGGGGTGCTTTTTTTTATGTGTCGGCAGGAAATGTAAGTAGCCTATTTATTTTGAGAAAAAATATCGAAAAAACCTTCTCTAGCCACTCTCCACTCCGCAAATAATGTCGTTACTTATTAGTAGCAAGGTAATAACAAAACTTTTGAAAAAATAGGAGGAAAGAAAGATATGAGAATTAATCATAACATTTCCGCACTAAACGCTTACCACCAATTAAGTGCAAACTCAAACGCAGCATCTAAGAACTTGGAAAAATTATCATCAGGTTTACGTATCAACCGTGCGGCTGACGATGCTACTGGATTGGCAATCTCTGAAAAAATGAGAGCGCAGATCCGCGGTTTGGATCAGGCATCTCGTAACGCTCAAGACGGTATTTCCTTAATCCAAACAGCAGAAGGCGCAATGAACGAAACACACAGCATTCTTCAGCGTGTTCGTGAGCTTGCTAACCAAGCTGCCAACGGAACTTCGACAACACAAGACAAACAAAATATCCAGACAGAAGTTAACCAACTCATCGATGAAATCGACCGTGTTGCCAACGATACAGAATTCAACAGCTTCAAGATTCTAAACGGTGATATCTCAAAAACTGCTAAATTTGCTCAATCAACAGGAGGAGCAGTTGCAAATGTCGTTGCTTCTTCCACAGCAGCAGCAGGAACTACAACGGTAACAACTACTGGTCCTTTAGCTGCAGCGACTGCATCCATTTGGCAGACTGGCACATTAATGGATCATAATGGTACAACGCCTGCACAGGTTACTGGGGGAACTAAACTAACTAACCTAGGCGATGGCACTAGCAACTATGGTCTCCAAGTAGGAGATGAAATTTCTCTATCCGCAGTTGTTGGCGGCGAGGTGAAGAATTCAGTTTATGTGGTAACAGCTGAAAGTACTCTAGATGACTTTATGGCATCGGTTAAAAATACACTAGGTGCAGCATCTGTTTCAGTGGATACAGCTGGCGGTGCTGCTACAGCAGACGCAGATGCTTTAGGTCTTGACTTAGCAGCATCATCAGCTAACTCGTTGGTGATTACTGGACAATCCGGCGCTGCCAATGATATTAGTACCATTACGATCACAGCTTCATCATCAGAAGGAATTGTCCGTACTTCATTCAATCAAGAAATGAATGGCGGAACGAATGACGGACTTCAACAAATCCAGGTTGCCGGGAACAAGGATGACTTTATTGCGAAAGTAGATATTAACGGCGACGGTGCAGCGGGCAAAGGCGATGGCAGAATTGCAGTTCGTTCCAACTCTGTGGTTCAAGTTTCTAACCTGCAATTATCCTTTAACGACACTATTGCTACAGGCGATGTCTCTACGATAACAGTAGGTTCTGCCAACAACACCGTTTCCATCCATGTAGGTGCCAACTCCGGACAGACATTAGAAATCGGTATTAACGCAATGGATTCAGTGGCTCTTGGACTTAAGAAAGATGGTGTAAATATCTCGTTAATGAGTGAAGTTGGCGCTGAAAAAGCTTTAAATGTTTTAGATAAAGCGATCAGCACTGTTTCGTCTGAACGTTCTAAGCTAGGTGCTATTCAGAACCGATTAGAGCATACCATCAACAGCCTTGGAACTTCATCTGAAAACTTAACGGCTGCCGAATCTCGTTTAAGAGATGTTGATATGGCAAATGAAATGATGCAATTTACGAAAAATAACATTCTTTCTCAAGCAGCTCAATCAATGCTGGCTCAGGCTAATCAGCAGCCTCAAGGTGTGTTACAGCTTCTTCGTGGTTAAGAACTAGTTTTTTAAAATTGAAAAGAAGTCTCTTAAAAGAAGGGACTTCTTTTTAGGCTATCTATGAAAGATAAGGAGAATAGGGTATGCAAAAATTAAAGAAGAAACTTTCTTGGTTGGTCCTGGCTGTTTTACTATTGCAGTTATTTTCACCGATTACATCAGCATTAGCCGCCAGTATCCCGAATGCACCGACAAATGTGCGCTTTACTCTCGATGGGCTTGATAATGTCATTTTAAGATGGGACGCTGTTAGTGGAGCATCTGTTTATCGAGTCTATGAGATTCAAGGTGAAGCAAAAGTTCAATTAAGTCAAACTTCGAATCTAAATCGCTATTTTCCAAGTGTTTCAGCAGGGACTCATACCTATGCAATTACAGCCGCTAATAGTGCTGGAGAGTCGCAGTTATCAACTACGATCGAAGTTACGATTAAATATCCTGAAATGCAGCCGCCTAATGGAATGACATCAACTATTTATAACGGTAATGATGTATCGTTAAAATGGAATGCTGTTGAGTTTGCAAATGGCTATAAAATTTACGAAGTGAAAAATGGGCAAAGGGAATTACTTGCTACTTCGACCACGTTGAGCAAAACAATTACCAATGTTTCAGAGGGGCAGCATGAATACGCGTTAACCTCTTACAACGATAAGTATGGTGAATCAAGAGCAAGCTCCTTTGTTGTAAACGTTGTGTACCCGATTATGTCCGGGCCTGAAGGCTTAACGTCTTATATTTATGACGTTAATAATACAACGCTAAGCTGGAAAGAGGCTCCATATGCCGAATCCTATAATATTTATCGAATTGTTAATGGTGAAAGGGAATTTCTTGCCACTACGGTAAATATAAGACAATATATTTCGAACCTTCCTGAGGGAGAAAATGTTTTTGAAGTTACTTCCTATAGCTCCAGATTTGGAGAATCGAAGGAAGGCAGTAAAATCAATGTGCTAATCGATTATCCGGAAATACTTCCGCCAGATCAAATCAATTCCTATTTCTATAATGGAAATGATTTATTTCTGTCATGGTCATCCATAAAATATGCAACAAATTATAAGGTTTATCAAATTAATGGTGATCAAAAGGACCTCATTGCTACGACAACTAGTCGTTCTTACTATTTAAGCAATCTTCCTGAAGGGGATTATACGTTTGAAATTGTTTCAGTTAGTGACCGTTTTGGTGAATCTGCACCAAAGGAATATGATGTAACGGTTGATTTTCCTGAAATACAGGCTCCTAGGACTATCCTGAATATGGATACCGCAAATAGTGCAATTATTAGCTGGTCTTCCGTACCATATGCAAATGAATATGAGATTTATAAATTAATAGATGGCCAACCGACCCTAATTAGCACTACTACTAAAACGGGTTATATGGCTAAAGATTTAGAACAAGGCAAACACGAATATACAGTGGTCGCAAAATCCGACCGTTTCGGAAAATCATCCTACTCAAATGTTGTTGTGGCGGAGGTCGTGCCAGTATTACCAGCACCAGAAGCAAGTAAACCCGAAGTAAAAGGCGATAAGATAAATCTCTCATGGGAACCGGTAGAAGAAGCAGCTTCCTATAACGTTTATAAAGAAGTGGATGGCGAGCGTGTCCTTGTCGGAACAACAAAAGATCCAACCTATACAGTACCGACTCCTGAAGAAGAAGGCACCCACGAGTACTTGATCGTCCCAGTCACTCATGACGGAACCGAATCGATCGACTATGCAACCGTTACGGTTGATATCGAAAAAGCTTCCGATGTTACACCGCCTGTTACGGCTGCAGAGACAAATCTGGAGTGGTCAAAAGAGGATGTGGTAGTCACTCTTACTGCCACTGACGACTTAAGCGGCGTCAAGAGCACCTATTATTCCATTAACGGAACCGATTTTGTTGAAGGGACAAGCGTCACTCTTGATAAACAAGGTGTACACACGGTCTCCTTCTACAGCGTGGATAACGCCGGAAATGTCGAAAAAGTCAAATCAGTTGACGTAAAGGTCGATAAACAAGCTCCCGAAACAGTTATTAATACGAGTGTTTATTGGTATAACAAAGATGTGAATGTTGAATTAACCGCAACGGATAACCTGTCCGGAGTGAAGGCAACCTATTATGCTGTAAATGGTTCAGAATTTGCAGAAGGTACAAGCTTTGCTCTTGAAGAAGAAGGCGTGTACAGCGTTTCGTTCTATAGTGTTGACAATGTTGGCAACGTCGAAGAAGTGAGAACGGTCGAAGTCAAAATCGACAAGGAAGCACCGACAACCACTGCCAACACAACCGGCGACTGGTACAACCAGGATGTCGCAGTTGAACTGACGGCAGTTGACGATCTTTCTGGTGTCCATAGCACGTACTATTCCGTAAATGGCGCTGACTTCCAGGAAGGAACCAGCATTGTGCTTGATAAAGGAGGAGTCAATACGATTACCTTCTACAGTATCGACAATGCCGGAAATATTGAGGGAAAACAAACTGTCGAAGTGAAAGTAGATAAAAACGCCCCTGTAACTGTTAGCAATGTTGAGGATAAATGGTATACAGATGCAGTAAATGTTGAGCTAACCGCAACCGATGATCTAAGCGGAGTGAAAGCAACATATTACTCTATCAATGGCTCTGAGTTTGCGGAAGGCACTAGCTTTGTACTCGATAAAGAAGGTGTAAATCAAGTTGCTTTTTATAGCGTCGACAATGCTGGAAATATTGAAGAAAAACATACAATTGAAGTGAAAACAGATAAAGCTGCACCAACAACCGTAAGCAATGTTGAGGACAAATGGTATACCGAAAAAGTGAATGTAGAGCTAACCGCAACTGATGATTTAAGCGGCGTCAAAGCAACCTACTACTCTATCAATGGCTCTGAGTTTGTCGAAGGCACAAGCTTTGTTGTTGAAAAAGAAGGCACCCATACGGTTTCCTTCTACAGTGTTGATGCGGCAGGTAATGTGGAAGAGACCAAAACTGCAACAGTGAAAATCGATCAAACCGCGCCGACGATAAAAGCTGATTTTGCAAAGGATTATGCCCTTGGAGCCGTTCTAGATTTAAATTACCAAGCTACCGACAATCTATCCGGCATCAAAGAGACAATTGTGGAAGTCAATGGCATTGTGAACACCACTGGTAAAGTCACTCTTGATAAACCGGGGGTTAATACGATTAAAATTACAGCCGTCGATCATGCCGGCTTAAAAACGACTGTGACTAAAACCGTTTCCGCTTATATTAAGGCCACGATTGAAGTTTTACCGAAAGTAATCAATGGCAACAAAGGCGTGTTTACTGTTCAGGTCACGCTGCCGAAACCATATAGCTTTGCAAAAGTGGATTTATCGACAGCAGAAATAAACGGTGTCCCTGCCAATAACGATAGTAAAGGCTTAGAGAACCAAGCGAAAAAAGGCCAATTCAAATTCAACCGTGAAGATTTTGTTTGGGATGAGGAGGAAGAATATCTAGAGTTTCGCGCCATCGTTGACGGTTACCTTGTTGTCGGAAGCACGACCGTAAAAGTAATAAAAAAAACTAATTTGGGGAAAGAACCTTCCAAAAAACATAAAGAAGCCTCAATATGCCCCTTGAGGACAAATCCATTCAAAAATCGGGTGGAAGTGCCCTCAAAAAAGGCTCTTGAGGACAAAAAGCCCCATAAAAACGAGTGGAGGTGTCCTCAAATAGGGCACTTGAAAGCAGAATCATTTAAAAATCGGGTGGAAGTGCCCTCAAAAAAGGCTCTTGAGGATAAAAAGCCCAATAAAAACGAGAGTAAGTGTCCTCAAAAAGGGGTCTTGAAGACACAACCATCCAAAAAATCGGAAGAAGTGTTCTCAATAAGCTTGCTTGGGGACAAAATGCTCCAAAAAATGAAGAAAACTGTCCTCAACTTCAGATAAGACCTGTTTCACAAGCAAAAAAATAAAGAGGTTGCCCAAGATGATGTTCTTCAAAGGGGCAGCCTCTTCATAGGTTATGAAATTAACGAATAGTAAAAGTTGTTTACGCCTTTGACCCAATTGTTATTTAACCCGGTTGGGTCGTTGGCGGCGCCGACTGGGGCGTATTTCCCGCCAATTTTGGCAATGGTGTCGAAACCTTTATCCAAGTAATTTTTTCTTAAGTTCCGCGCCATATCGAAGATACTGTCGGCAACAGAATCATAGCTTCGCAGGCCATTTTTGCCCATCATCCCGGCGATATTATTTTTCTCGCTGGCTGCTCTGGATGAGCCGTTCCCGGTTTCGTGCATCGCAATGGAGGCGAGCAGATTGGGATTGATGTTATATTGTCTGCCGGCTTCCATGAAACTGGCACCCATGCCGGCTAACTTGCCTTTAAGCACGGAATCTAGCTTAGCACCCGAACTATCGGTGAAATCCAATGCCGCAGTAACATTGCTGCCAACTAGATGGGTATAATCTTTTATCATGTTAACCATCGAGGCATTACCAGAAACGATATTCCCGGTCGGAGAAGCTTCGCTAGCATTCGCAGACTGCCCGTTTAATAGGGCCTGCAGCATAAAGGTAAACATATCACCGTTTGGAACCGGAGTGGTATCCTTGCCGACAAGGCTCCTTGAAATTGAAAATAAGGCCATATTTTTAAACCAATCTGTGGAAATCGGATTATACGTCATCATTCATACTCCTGTAAATTGAAATCTATTCATATATTACTTTATATCGGCTAAAATGAAAATTTGATTAGTTACTAGACTATTTTTATTTTGAAAAATAGAACCTTTTGCTAGAAGGGAGCATCATTTGTGATTCCAGCCGCATCCATGAGCACAACCCAACAAATCATATCGGACAAAAGCAGCGATCAAAAAACGGATCAACCAAATGCCGCTGCGTTTATCGAGCTGTTGAATCAGTTGAAAAATGGGACGGGATCTAATACTGCCCAAGACCTTTTTTCACCCATATTGGCTGTTGAAACGGCGGAAACCGAACCTGCTCAAGAAGAGAGCCAAGAAATGCGGGAGGATCTGCTGGGCCTCATCTTCACCCAGCCTGATAACCTAACAGAGCTTCAAACCAAAGCAGTGACAGCTAAGGATCAAGTACCATTCGTGCAAAATAAAGAACCGAACATCCAGAAACCAGCAGCGGATGTTTTCAAGTCAATCGAAAAAATGGCGCAGGTACAAGAAAACCCGAATCAACAGCAAACCGTTGAAAAATCCGGCACTAACCAAACAGCTGTTACGAATCTTCTAAAACCGGGAACCGAGTCGACAAGCGCGCAACAGCCTATCCCGAAATTCGAGAACGAATTTGATTTTCAACGGCAGTTCCACGGAAAAGAGGTCATTTTTCAATCATTACATACGCCCGGACAGGAACCGGAGCAAACTTCCACTTCCCAATCATCGAAAATTACAAGGGAACAGTTTGTTACAGAGGTCATCGGGCTGTTGAAACATCATACAAAGTCCACCGAGTTGATGGAAGCGAAATTCTCTCTGACCCCGGAACACCTCGGCGAAATTGACGTAAAAATCACAATTGAAAAGGGGCAGGTCTTCGCTCAAATTACAGCTGAAACGGCTCACGGGAAAGAGATGCTGGAATCGCAAGTGTCAGTATTAAAAACCGCCCTGCAGCAGCAAGGGTTTCAAATCGATAAAATCGAGATTGCTCAAAGTGAAAGCAGCGGGCAAATGCCGCAAAGCGGTTTTTCCCAGCCGGAAGGAAAGTCAGGACAGGAGCAGCATCAGCGGCGTTTTGCCAACAAGAAGCCCAATCGTGATGAATTTTATCAAAGCCATACCACAATTGATACGTACCTTCATAAAGGGTCCGAGACCAGCATCAACATTCTTGCATAAAAGGAGATTAGCAACGTGCCAACTATCGATACTCAAACCCGCATGCAGACAGCTGCCGGCATGACAAGCAAACAAACGAAGCCAACGAGCGACCCGTTAGGCAAGGATGTGTTTCTTAAGCTCCTTACCACCCAATTGAAAAATCAGGATCCAACCCAGCCGATGGAGGACCGAGAATTTATTGTCCAGTTAGCGCAATTCAGCATGCTTGAACAAATGTCCAATCTGAATCAAGCCTTTAATCAATTCGCCCATTCGCAAACCGCCGACATCAGCCAGTATTCCCATATGATCAACAAGGAAGTATCCTGGCTGAATTCCGATACCGGCCTGACAGAGGGTGGCCAGGTGATCGGGGTGATCAAGAAGGGGACTCAATTTTTCTACCAAATAAATGACCAAGAGATTCCTGTAGAAACGATCGTTTCCGCGAAAGACACGTCATCGCAAAATGGATAAACGCAAAATATCGTTCCTGCAAAAAACAAAACAACTACCATAAAAATTTTACTCGGAGGTATGACAAATGCTGCGTTCATTAAATTCAAGTGTATCAGGGATGAAGGCGTTCCAAAATAAATTAGATGTGATTGGTAACAATATTGCCAACGTGAATACAGTCGGCTATAAGAAAAGCCGAATCATGTTTCAGGACGTGTTAAGCCAAACGGTCCGGGGCAGTTCTTCGCCGGTTGCCGGCGGTTCAGGTGGAACCAATCCGGTGCAAATTGGGCTCGGTGTGAAAACAGCGGCCATTGATACGATGCACACGCCTGGCAGCCCAATGACGACCAACCTTTCATCCGATTTATATATTGATGGAGATGGATTTTTCGTTGTTCAAAACGACAGCAATGCGAAATACATGACGAGAGCAGGAAACTTCACTCTTGACGGAGCAGGCAACCTCGTCAATCCGCAAGGCTATAAAGTGCTCAACTTCGAAGGAAATCCAATCCAAATCGATACGGATGTTTATGTTTCTTACACAATTGATTATAATGGGGTTATCAAAGGGGTCACTCCTGCAGGCACTTCCGATGAGATTACAACTCTAGGCACGGTGGTTGTCTCTAATCCGGGCGGTTTGAAAAAAGTGGGCGGTTCCTTGTATGAATTAACAGGCAATGCGCAAATGAATAATGATTTTACCGCACCACGCATTGAGGACTTGATTGACAAGAGAGAATTTAATCATGCTGGTCAGATTGTTTCAGGCCAGCTGGAAATGTCGAATGTTGATCTTTCCGAAGAGATAACCGAAATGATTACTGCACAGCGCGGTTTTCAGGCGAATGCCAAAGTGATTACCGTATCCGATTCAATTTTAGAAGAACTAGTGAATTTAAAACGATAGAGTGTGAGGGAAAATAGCTTAGTTTTCCCGTTGCAGCTCTTTACGGCGGTGGAATCTACACGATGAAAGAAAGAATTGTTCAGAACAACCATGATGTGAAAGTCTATGATTTTAAAAAGGCGCTACGCTTATCAATGGAACAGGTGCGGGTATTAACGAGAATTCACGATAATTTCGCTTACCAGCTTGCGTCCGCGATTTCCACGCAATTACGAACCATTGTCCAGGTGGAAGTGGTATCGGTCAATCAAATGCTTTATGAGGAATTCATCAAGCAATTGCCGGCGTACACGATTTTAAACGTGTTTGAAACCTCCGAAAAGGGCCGGATGATCATGGAATTAAAGTCGAAAATGGCTTTTGCGATTATCAATCGTCTTTTAGGAGGCCGGGAGCTCGCAGTTTCTACTGAGGAAAAAGCCTCGTTAACACAAATTGAACAAAATATTCTTCATAAGCTCTTCGAAGGGTTTGTGGAAAATTTAAAGAAATCGTGGAAAGATCTCATGAATGTCGACATGAAGGTGATTGACATTGAAACCAATCCGCAGTTTTTGCAGGTTGCGATTCCCAATGAAACCGTGATTGTCATCGCGTTTACGATAAAAATCGGTGATATGACGGAGCAAATGCACATTTGTATCCCGTACATTATTCTTGAGCCGTTTTTGCCGAAGCTATCATCCTATCAATTGTTTTCACCCCGCAGTCATGCCAAGAACAAGCAGGAATCAAAGTTGTTAAAGTCTAAAATTGAAGGGCTGGAGATCCCGTTAAGCGTGGAATTGGGGCGCTCGAAGATTTCCATTGAGGAATTTTTATCGTTAAATGTCGGCGATGTCATCCAACTCAACCAGCTTTATGATGAACCGTTAAAGGCGATGGTCGGAAAAGAAGTGAAATTCTTGGTCAAGCCGGGGGTTAAAAAGACGCGGCTGGCAGCGGAAATTGAAACTGTTGTAGAAAAAGAGGGAAAAAAACATGAGTAACGATGGGAAAATTTCACGAGAAGAGCTTGAAGCTTTATTAGGAGAAAATCAATCGAAGACGAAGCCATTTGTTTTTCAGGATTTGCCCGATGAACCCGAAAAGAGTGAAGAAGAATCGGTCAATTTGAATATGCTCATGGATATTTCATTAGAGCTTGTGGTGGAGCTCGGCCGGACGAAAAAGAAAATTAACGAAGTGCTGGAGCTTTCGCAGGGTTCGATTATCGAGCTGGACCGCGTATCGGGCGAGCCGGTCGATGTCCTGATTAACGGCAAAATTGTCGCCAAAGGCGAAGTCGTCGTCATCGACGATTATTTCGGTATCCGCGTGACCGAAATTTTAAATAAAACGATTAATTAACCGAAAAAAGGCCGATATCAGGCCTTTTTTTATTCCAAAAAACTAAACACTACTGTCGAAAATGCCGTTAACCAATATAGATAAACGATCGGAGGCTTCGCTTTATGATTAGTAACGATCTGCGGTTTTCCGGATTGGCATCTGGAATGGATACCGAATCGCTCGTGGCCAAATTAATGAACGCGGAAAGAATCCCGTTAAATAAAGTCATCCAAAATAAGACGGTAACTCAGTGGAAAATGGATGCCTATCGCGATGTAAACACAAAATTTCTTGATTTGCGCTCCTCGATGGAGGCGCTCAGATTACAATCTACCTTTCAGCAGAGCAAGCTTACTTCATCGGATGCGAATAAGCTGGAGGTTTCCTTATCCGGTCAGCCGAGCAGAAGTGAGTACGTGATTTCCGCTGCCAAACTGTATCAGCCGGGAACTCCTTCCTCCGTTAAATTTGCCGCAGCGGGAGTGGCGAATGATAAAACAGAATTGGGTACCGGGAAGGGCTTCAGTTTTACCCTAAATAACGAAACAATTGAACTGAACGGCACGGACACGATTCAAAGCTCACTGACGAAAATCAATGCCCTGTCCGCAAAAACAGGAGTCACAGCCAGCTATTCAAGCGGCGACAACGCGATTATTTTTACATCGAAGGACGCCGCAACGGGAATCAGCATCGCTAATCTGTCTAATGGGGCAAACCCATTCAATATCGCAGCCGGCACCATCAGCGGGTCGCAAAATGATTTTGCAGCCGGAAACTTATCAGGCGCCATCGGGAACTCAGGCGTCAACGCCACACCTGGAGAGGTTATCATTAACGGAACGCCTCTTACCATTACCAGCAACAAGTTTACGTACGATGGGGTGACCTTTAACCTAAAGACCGAAATTCCAGCAGGGAGCACGGTAACTATTTCGAAACGAGCCGATGTCGAGTCGATTTTTGACAGTATCAAAGGTTTTGTCGATAAATATAACGAAACGATTAAAGCGCTTCGCGACAAAACGACTGAAAAACGCGAAAAGGGTTTTGCCCCCTTGTTAGATGAGCAGAAGAAGGACATGAAGGAGAAGGAAATCGAAATGTGGGAGGAGAAGGCCAAGAGCGGGATATTGGCCAGTGACCGGATCATCGCTTCCGCCCTTGATAAAATGCGGCAAACCTTATATGCCAAGGTTAGCGATAAAGACGCTGCCGTGATGAACAGCCAGTTTGATACGTTAGCGGAAATCGGCATTGCGCCAAGCACCAATTACCGCGACAATGGCAAGTTGGTCATTGATGAAAAAAAATTAAAAGCTGCTCTTGAAAACAATATTGAGGATGTTGCTCGACTTTTTTCGAAAAAGCACGATACCGGCCCAGCTGCCAATAATACCGTGAACAACACAGAAGAGTTTCAAAATAGCGGAGTTGCATGGCGAATGTATGACCAGTTGAACGAGACGATGAAGGATATCACCAAGGCCGCTGGTTTTTCAAGTGATTCCTATTTATCAAAGGCCCTCAATCGGCTCGATCAGCAAATCGATTCCTGGGAGAAGCGGCTGCAAACGAAAGAAAGTTATTATTGGAAGCAGTTCACGGCAATGGAGCAGGCGATCCAAAAAGCGAATACCCAAAGCAGCTGGTTAATGCAGCAAATGGGCGGTGGAATGTAATCTTGCATCAACAAAAGCAGGCACTGTTGACTAAGTACCATCAGCTGACATTAAGACTATTGGCGGAGGTAACAGCTGAACAGATTACACAGCTGCTGGCAGAACGCCAACAATGCATTGAAACAATAAATGAACTTGACCAGTGCCATGGGAGCATTCTGGTGAACGGCGACATCCAAGAAATGCTCCGGCAAATCAAGCCTTTAGATCAAAAGCTCATGGAGAAATTAACCAAAGAGAAGCAAATTGCACTTTCAGCGATTCAGGCGGTCAAAAAAGAGAAAAACATCAAACAGCAGTACGGGGAGCCGGCGGTTGCTCCAAGTGGAGTGTTTTATGACAAAAGAAAATAAAAGGGTGAAAAGATGATGGCAGTAAACAACCCCTATCAATCCTACGAAAACAATCAGGTGTTATTTGCCAAAAAGGAAGAGCTGCCGCTATTACTGTATACCGGGGCCATTAAATTTATCCTTCAGGCAAGAATGGCAATGGAGAAAAAGGATTGGGAAAGAACCAATGACCGGATTATCCGGGCGCAGAAGATTGTCAGTGAATTGATGGTGACACTCGACATGGATATCGAAGTATCCAAGTCATTAATTCTCCTCTATGATTACATGAAACAAAGATTGATAGAGGCAAACACCAAAAAGGATGAGCAGCTGTTGCGAGAGGTGCAGAATATGTTGACAGAATTGCAGGAAACATGGAAGGAAGCTATGAAAATAGTAAGACCTACCTAACAATTTATTTGTTAAGTAGGTCTTTTTGATTATTTTTCAAAATCAAATGTGTAAATTTTTTGTGAAGTAGTTCTTTTTGGTTATTTTCCATTGTAATAAAAGTTAAATCATTGTAATATTAATTTCATAGGCAAATTTCGACATTTTTTATGCATTCCAAAGCGACAAACACAATCCGATAAAGGCAAACCTGGGGAAATCCAGCGACGCAAAGCTATAGGGGCTTCGATCAATTATTGATCATGCCAGCCAGTTACCGAAGAAGTCATAATCTACCCCATTAGACTATTCTTCGGAGTGGTCTTTTTTTTGTCGGTCAAATGAGTAGAAAAATATTCCAATGACGAAAAGGGGGAACACATGATGTTGCAAAACATTAATATCCTAAAGGGTGCTTTAGATGCTAGTGCCTTACGAAACAATGCGATTTCTAACAATCTCGCGAATGTAAACACTCCTAACTACAAACCTCAACAAGTCATCTTTGAAGAAATTTTAAAACAGGAGCTTTCGGGTTCTGGATTTGCCGGAACAAGAACGAACCAAAAACATATTCCAATCGGTACATCTGTACATAGTCAGCCTATGATGACCACCCAGCCGTACATAATGCAAAACAGCGGCAATGGAGTGGATGTTGATAGCGAAATGCCGGAATTAACCAAAAACTCCATCTGGTATCAAACCTTATCAACCCAAGTATCAGAACAATTAAATTTACTTAAAACAGCCATTAGAACCAGGTAGGTGAGTCGTCATGTCAATGTTTCAATCGTTAAACAATAGTGCCTCTGCCTTAACGACGCAGCGTTTGAAAATGGATACCATTTCCTCTAACATCGCCAATGCCACGACAACGAGAGGGCAGTTGGTGGATGGGGTATGGACACCTTATCGCAGAAAGATGGTCGAGGTGCAGGCAAACGGGACTGGGGGATCCCCGTTCAGTCAATTTTTAAATGATGAAATGAATGCGGGTGGTGTTAAGGTTTCAAGAATCGTAGATGACAAGACTCCGTTCCGTCCAGTCTATGACCCGACCCACCCGGATGCCGGTGAAGACGGCTATGTGCTGATGCCCAATGTCGATATCACAAAGGAAATGGTCGACATGATGAGTGCAACGCGCGCCTATGAAGCAAACATCACGGCCTTTAATGTAGGAAAAAATATGGCATTGAAGGCTTTAGAGATTGGTAAATAAGGAGATTAACCAATGAGAATTGATCAGCTGTTTTCGAATCCAACTGCATTTATAGGAAAAAATCAACCGACACAGACTGCTTCGACCTCTTTTTCTACGACATTGAGTGAGGCACTCCAGAAAGCTAATGAAACGATTGTCCAGTCGGAGAACATGACGGAAAAAGTGGCTACAGGGGAAATTAAAAATATTCATGATGTCACGATTGCTGCGCAAAAAGCACAAATCGCGCTGCAGATGACTACTCAGGTAAGGGACAAAGTCGTTGAAGCCTATCAGGAAATCATGAGAATGCAGGTATAGGTTAATGAATCAAAAAATCACCGATTTCAAGGAAAAATTCTCGCAGTTTTGGAAGAATGCGAGTAAAAAAAATAAAACTTTGTATATTGGGACGTTTATCCTGTTGGCCGCCATCCTAAGTTTAACGATTTTCTTTATGGCCAAACCCAACCTGGTGCCACTTTATGCCAATCCTTTAAGCCAAAAGGAAATCGGCGAAATTAAGGGAGTTTTGGAGAAGCAAGGCGTTACCGATTACGAAATCACAAACAATGGCACGCAAATCCTCGTGCCAAAAGAGGAAGCAACCGACTTGGTGGTCAATCTGGCTGCGGCGGGTTATCCGAAAGGCGGCCCGATCAGTTTTTCCGAGCAGACGAAGGATTTGAAGTTCGGGGTCACTGACCGTGAACTAGACGCCATTGAGCGGGAAGTCATTCAAGGGCAATTAGCCAATTTAATGACGAAAATAAGCGGAGTGGAACATGCCGAGGTGATGATTACTCTTCCAAAGGAAAGTGTATTTATCAGGCCGGCGGAAGAAGGAAAGGCGAGCGCCTCCATTATCGTCGACCTCGAACCAGGCTATGAATTGGAAAAAAAGCAAATTAAGGCACTCTACCATTTGGCGTCAAAGAGTATCCCCGACTTGCCGGAAGAAAACATCGTGATTACTGACCAAAATGGCCAGCTCCTAGGTTTGACCAACTCCGAGGATGCTGCCCTTGAAGGCGTGGAAAGCTATGAAACCCAGCGGGATATCAAGCAGAAGATCGAAGCGGATATTCAGCGAAGCATCCAGCAATTGCTTGGCACCATGCTTGGACAAGATAAGGTGCTGGTTCAAACATTTGTGAAGCTGAACTTCGATAAAGTGAAGACCCAGCAAAACTTGGTCGAACCGTTGAATGAGGATAAAGGGATTGCCGTTAGTGTCGAAGAGGTAACAAAAAGCTACAGCGGCGAGGGTGCCGTCCCAGGGGGTGTTGGTGAAACCGGGGAAGGAGATGTTCCGGCTTACGCCGCTAGCGGCAGCACCGGTAAGAATGATTATGAGGAAAAAGTAAACCGTGTCAATTATGAGGTGAACCGGATTACAAAGGAAATGGTCGAAAGCCCGTATTCCATCGAGGATTTGACGATCAACATCGGCGTCGAGCCGCCGAATCCAAAAAATCCGGCGTCCTTAACACCGGAAACTGAGGAAAATATCCGGAACATCCTCGCGAATGTGGTTCGAACGGCTATCAAAGACAATAACAACTTAACAGAAGCCGACCTTAATAACCGAATCACTGTGTTTCCTCGCGAGTTTGCCGGTAAGAAGGATTTGGCGCCTGCTCAAGCGGACGAGCCAACAATGGATTCTTATCTCAATTATATATGGATTGGCGCAGCGGCCTTGGCGTTGCTGTTAGGGGGTCTTGTTACCGCGGCATTAATAAGACGGAAAAAGAGAAACGAGCTTGAACTGGCATCGGAATTTTTAGAAGTGAAAAAGCTTGACGAATTCGAGTCCGCTTTAAATAAAAAAGAATCAGTCAAAAAGGAATTATCCGAGCTGGCCGGAAAAAATACCGAGGAATTTGTGGACCTCTTGCGGTACTGGTTAAAGGAAGAAAAGGAGGGATAACATGCGAAAGTTAACGGGAATTCAAAAAGTCGCCATTCTATTGGTTGCTTTAGGAAAAGAGGAGTCGTCTGCGATTTTGAAACAATTGAATGAGGATGAAGTGGAATTAATTACAAAGGAGATTGCCCATCTCCAATGGATTGACACTAAGGTCAAGGAAGATGTGTTGAATGAATTTTTCAATCTTGCCTCGGAACGGCAGGTGGTTTCCACCGGCGGTGAACATTTTGCCAAGGATGTGCTCGCTCTTTCCTTTGGCGAGGAGAAGGCCAAGGAGATGCTGAACAGATCTTCGGAACGGAATCAAAAGAAACCATTTTCCTTTGCGCAACGGGCTGAGCCCGTACAAATTTTAAACCTGCTGCAATATGAAAATTCCCAAACAATCGCTCTTGTCCTTTCTTATTTGGAACCGAAAAAGGCTTCAGCCATCCTTGCAGCTTTTTCACCGGAAAAACAAGCGGAAATTGCCACCAAAATTGCCTTGATGGATACCGTTTCCCCTGAGGTGGTACGGCAGGTTGAGGAAGTGCTTCAGGAAAAGCTGTCGACGACAACGTCTCAGGATTACTCCGTGAACAACGGCATTGACAATATTGTTAATATCCTTACCGGTGTCGACCGCAGCACCGAAAAGCATATTTTAGAGGCTTTATCGCAGCGGAATTCCAGTCTTGCTGAAGAAATCAAAGGAAAAATGTTTGTGTTTGAGGACATTGCCTTTCTTGATAACCATTCGATTCAGCGGATTTTGCGCGATGTTGATGGGGAGGACTTGTACCTAGCGTTGAAAATGGCCAGCGATGACCTAAAGGATGCCATATTTAAAAATATCTCGAAACGCCGCGTCGAAATGCTTGAGGAGCAAAGTCAATTCGATCGTCCTGTCCGCATTAAGGAAGTAGAAGAAGCACAAGGCCGGATTGTCGGAATCATCCGCAGGCTTGAAGAGGAAGGCTCGATCATTATTGAACGGCGAGGGGTAGAAGAAGTTGTCATCTAATCTTTTTAAAGCAACGTCGATATCGCCGGTTGTCGAAACAAAGTACTTGGCTGTAAAAAAAGAAATCGAATCATTAAACTCCGGCCCTTTTGCAGAGGAACTCTTACAAGATGCAGAAGAGCGGGCAGCTGAAATCATCCGTGAGGCACAAGAATTAGCTGCCGCAGAAAAAGTAAAAACCGAACAGGAGCTGGCAGCATGGAAGCTTTCTGAACAGGAAAAGGTCATGCAGGAGCTTGAGGAAATCAAACGCCGGGGCTTCAATGAGGGGTATGCCGAAGGGCTGCAGCAATCCCAACTAGACTATGCCGGCCGAATCGGGCTGGCGCAGGAAGTATTGGATAAAGCGTATGAAGAGAAGAAGAGCATTATTAAAGAATCCGAACCGTTTGTCATTGAATTGGCGGTAAACATGGCGGCAAAGGTGATTCAAAAGGAATTGGCAGCGAATCCGGAAACCCTCATTCACCTCATTAAGCAAAGCTTACTGTACTCCAATGAACGGAGCATGATTTCGATTTGTGTCAGCCCGGAGGATTACGAGTTCGTGCAAAATCAGCGCCAGCAATTGCTGGAATCGGTCGAAGGCCAGGTCGAGGTGAAAATCTTACCGGAGCATTCGATTGAGGAAGGAGGCTGCGTGATTCGAACCTCCTACGGCAGCATCGACGCCAGAATCGATGTCCAGCTGAAAGAAATCAAGCAGGCCTTATTGAAAACATTACGGGATGATGCCTATGAACAAGCTGTTGAAAGCGAATAGTCAAATGCGAGTGGGATGATTTTGGATGAACAAGTTATTAAAAATTGAGCGATACTTGCAAACGCTGCAGACGATCAATCCGATTAAGTTTAACGGGAAGGTCACGCAGGTTATTGGCCTAACCATCGAATCACAGGGACCTGACGTAAAGCTTGGCGATGTTTGCCTTATCTATCCCTCCTCCTCGGAACAGCCGTTAGAGGCAGAGGTGGTCGGCTTTAAGGGGAACCGGGTGTTATTGATGCCGTTAGGTGAGCTAGTTTCGATTGGTCCGGGCTGTGAGGTGGTGTCAACCGGAAAGCCGCTGACAGTCAAGGTAGGCATGGAATTATTGGGCAAGGTACTCGATGGCTTAGGTAAACCGATGGATGACAGTCCCTTGCCGTCAGGGTTAATCGAAGTGGACACCAACAACAACCCGCCCAACCCATTGAAGCGGCCGAGAATCCGTACCCCTTTGAGTGTCGGGGTGCGAGCGCTGGATGGGCTGCTCACTATCGGAAAAGGACAGCGGGTTGGCATTTTCGCTGGGAGCGGTGTTGGAAAAAGCACGCTGCTAGGCATGATTGCCAGAAACACCAGCGCCGATGTCAATGTCATCGGTCTCATCGGCGAACGCGGCCGCGAGGTGCTGGACTTTATCGAGCGTGACTTAGGCAAAGAAGGCTTGGAACGGTCAGTCGTTATTGTGGCTACGAGCGATCAGCCGGCATTAGTTCGGATTAAGGGGGCCATCATTGCGACGACCATTGCGGAATTTTTCCGCGACCAAGGCTTAAGCGTGAACCTGATGCTTGATTCGGTTACCCGCTATGCGATGGCACAGCGTGAGATTGGCCTGGCGATTGGCGAGCCGCCGACAACGAAAGGCTATACGCCATCTGTGTTCGCGATGCTCCCGAAGCTGTTGGAACGGGCCGGAACCGGACCAAAGGGGGAAATTACCGCTTTTTATACCGTTTTGGTCGACGGCGATGATATGAACGAGCCGATCGCCGATACTGCACGAGGCATCCTGGACGGACATATCGTGCTCGACCGCAAGCTGGCACAGCTCGGGCATTTCCCGTCCATCAACGTGCTAAACAGCGTAAGCCGGGTGATGAAGGATATCGGGACTCCAGAGCATCTTCACGCCGCAGAAAAAATAAAACAGTATATGGCTGTTTACCAGGAGGCAGAGGATTTAATAAAAATCGGTGCCTATAAACAAGGAACGAATGCCGAAATTGATTTGTCCATTAAGTACAAAATTTGGATAGACCGCTTTTTAAAGCAAGGGGTCAATGAAACGTCCAATTTAGATGAAGCAATAATGACAATGATTCAACAATTTGGAGTGATGGCTGAATGAGTTTCCAATTTCGATTTGAAAAAATTTTAACGATGAAGGAAAAAGAAAAGGAATCGGCTTTAAATGAGATGAATGTGGCGAGGAAAACGAAGGAACTCGCCGAACAACAGCTGCTGGAGCTTGTGAAAAGAAAAGAGAGTTATTTGCGAGATTACCAGACTTCTATGCGAACGTCGTTGACGGTCACGGAAATTCAGGAACGCGAACAATATCTGCTTTTTCTTAACAAGCAAATCGAGAGGGAGCGAACAAAGGTCGAAAATTTGACGCGAGAGCTTGCTTTGAAGAATCAATTGCTGCTGGCAAAAAATCAAGAGGAAAAAATGTGGTCGACGTGGCGGGACAAATCCTATGATGCCTACGCCGAGAATCTTAAGCGCGAAGAGCAAAGCGTGTTGGATGAGATGGCGGTCATTCGGTATTTTCATCATAAAAACTAGTTTACAAGAAAGCAGAGAGGGAGTCCATGTTTATGAGTGAAAAGCAAATAAAACAAATTAAAGCGGTCCAATTTGCCCCTCTATTTGAAGAAACGAAATCAACAACCAGCGGAAATGAACTTCATTCGATTGAAGATGTAAACCTTCAATTAATTGTCGAGCTAGGTAAGACCCAGCTGCGGGTGAAGGAGATTTTGAAAATGAAACCAGGTGTCATTATTCCAGTCGACAAGCTTGCCGGCGAACACGTCGATGTCGTCATCAACGGTTCCGGGATTGCCGAGGCCGAGGTGGTCGTCGTCGATGAAAAGTTTGCGATTCGGATCACCGATATCGTTTCCAAGCAGGAACGCGAAGAAAGAATGCACGATTAAATTAGAGGTGAGTCACTTGCAACCAGTAGTAAAGAAAGTCATCCTGGCCTTTGTCATCGTGCTGTCCTTCTCATCGCTCTCCAACGAGAAAGTGGCGTTTGGAAAGGAAGGCCATACGGTATATGATGCATATTCCAACGACAAAACAAATCCGGACGCCGTTCAGGGGACTTCTCCGACAACTGTGACACAGCCATCACTTGTCCCGTCTTTTCTAAAATTCATTTTTTCATTTGCGGCGATTATCATTCTTTTGCTGCTCTGTTTGAAATTTTTAAAAGCAAGATCGAAGTATATCCCGTCACAAGGCCCGTTTCATTCAATGGGAGGATATCCGCTGGGCTCGAATCGCTCGTTGCAAATGCTGATGATCGGGAAAACCTTATATATTTTAGGAATCGGCAATGAGGTCCGCCTGCTGCGGACGGTTGAACCTGGACAGGAACAAGACCTGATCTTGCAGTCGCTTGTGGAGGAAACGGACAGTAAACAAAAGCTTAGCCTGCCTTCTTTTTTCAAAAAAAAATCGCAGACCGAGGACTGGGAACAGACCTTCATCACCCAAATGAATCAAGTGAAACAATCGAGTATTCCGATCAACAAACTAAAAGACTAACAATGGCGGAGATTCAGTTGGTAAAAAAAATCGCAATTCTTATACCTTTCATGTTTTTCATGTTTCATGATGTCGGCTTTGCTGCGCTCAACTCACCGATACCCGGTTTGAATACATCCTCTGAGCCGCAGGCAGTAGCCTCGTCAGTTAAAATCATTCTATTATTAACCGTTCTTTCGGTGGCGCCAGCCATTTTGCTGCTGATGACCTCGTTTACGAGAATTGTCATCGTGTTGTCGTTTGTCCGGACATCGTTAGGCACCCAGCAAATGCCGCCCAATCAAGTCATTATTGGTCTGGCGTTGTTTCTGACGATGTTTATCATGGGACCGGTTTATTCGGACATCAACCAAAACGCATTCCAACCGTTTATCGATGGCAAAATCTCGCAGGAGCAGGCCTTTGACACTGCCAGCAAGCCGCTTAAGGAATTTATGGCAAAGCAGACAAGAGAAAAGGACCTAAATTTATTTTTGGATTATACAAAAAGCGAAAAACCGAAAACGATTCAAGATATCCCGATTACCGTTCTTGTGCCAGCATTCGCGATTAGCGAACTAAAAACGGCCTTTCAAATGGGGTTTATGATCTTTTTGCCGTTTCTCATCATCGATATGATTGTATCTAGTATTTTGATGGCGATGGGGATGATGATGCTCCCGCCGGTGATTATCTCTCTCCCATTTAAAATTCTATTATTCATTTTAGTAGACGGCTGGCATTTAATCGTCAAGTCGTTGCTGGTCAGCTTTTAGGGGGTCAGTCCCCATCGGTTTACGTATAAACGCACTGGGGGTCTGACCCCAATAGAGAAAGAAGGTTTTCAACATCATGACACCGGAAATGGTATATGAAGTAGCGAAGCAGAGCGTGTTTGTCACGATACTGGTGGCAGCACCTATCTTGGGCATCGCGTTGATTGTCGGCCTGGTTATCAGTATTTTTCAAGCCGTTACCCAAATTCAGGAGCAAACGCTTGTGTTTGTCCCGAAAATCATAGCGGTGTTTGCCGGATTATTGTTATTTGGGCCATGGATGCTGCGGCATCTATTAAACTTTACCCAAAACATCTTAGCCAATCTGTCGCAATATGCCGGGTAGGGGAGCAAAATGGAATGGCTAAATCAAATTCCGGCCTTTTTACTTATCTTAGTGCGTATCAGCAGTTTTTTTATCACTGTTCCAGTCTTCATGATGAGGACGATTCCTGCACCGTTTAAAATCGGCCTGTCCTTTTTTCTTGCCGTTCTCGTAGCAGTAGCCATTGCCCCGGCCCCGGTTCCGGCATTCTCAGGCAACTTTATTGTGTTGCTAATCAAGGAAGGGATGATCGGCTTAGGCTTGGGATTCATCGCTTCTGTTCTATTTTATGCCGTTCAATTGGCGGGAACGTTCATTGATCTCCAGGCAGGTTTTGCGATGGGTGCGGTTTACGACCCACAATCGGGTGCAAATGTAAATTTAACAGGGCGATTTAAAAATGTATTGGCGACCTTGTTTCTTCTAGCGGTGGATGGGCATCATTTGCTGCTTCAGGGAGTTCTTTACAGCTATCAATGGATTCCAGTCGACTCGCTAGTTCCGGCCTTGCTGGACGGGAGAATCTCCACACTCATGCTGGAAACATTTAAGAACTCCTTTGTGATTGCCTTCTTAATGGCGGCACCGATCGTTTTTACGTTATTTTTGGTTGATTTAGTGCTGGGCATCATCGGGAAAACGTCACCGCAAATCAATTTGATGGTAGTCGGATTTTCCGTGAAAATCGGTGTCCATTTTATTGTTTTGCTGTTGGCACTTCCGAGTTTCTTCTTATTACTAAATACCTTGATTTCACAAATGAGCGAATCACTCAACCAAATGATTCGGATTATGGGGGCGTCTTGATGAGCGGAGAAAAAACGGAAAAAGCCACCCCCCAGAAACGGAAGGAAGCCAGGAACAAAGGTCAGGTAGCCAAAAGTATTGAATTTTCTTCTTCACTTATGTTGCTGGCGTTTTTTCTATTTCTCCTTGTTTATGGAAAAACGGTTGGAGTCAATCTGCTGCTGTTGTTTCATGACCTTTTTTCTTCCTATTTAACGGTCAGTTTATCACCTGAAAATATCCAGCAGCTTTTTACTGACTTAAGCCTGCTATCGTTAAAAATGGTAGTGCCGATCTTATTGGTGTCATATATAGCAGCATTATTTTCGAATTATATTCAAATCGGTTTCTTGTTTACAGCCGAAAACTTTAAATTTGACCTGAAAAAATTGAACCCAATCGAAGGGGCTAAGCGGATTTTTTCGATGCGCTCTGTTGTGGAGCTGTTGAAAAATATCATCAAAATTACAGTGATGGCGCTGGTTTCCTATTTTCTTTTAAAAAAGGAAATCATGACCATCCTGCATTTCCCCCAAATGAATGTGGCACAGGTGGTCGGATACCTGTTTAACTTAATCGTGAAACTTGGGATCGTAACTTCGATTGTATATGTGGTCATTGGAATTGCCGATTTTATTTTTCAAAAATATGACCATGAAAAGAAGTTGAGAATGTCGATTCAGGATATCAAGGATGAGCACAAAAAGAGCGAAGGGGACCCGCTTGTGAAAGGAAAAATTCGTGAGCTGCAGCGGCAAATGTCGATGAACCGGATGATTCAGGACGTGCCAACAGCTGATGTTGTCATCACGAACCCAACCCACTACGCCATCGCCATCTCCTATGATGCAAATGCCGGGAAGGCGCCGGTTGTCATCGCTAAGGGTGTTGACTTTATGGCGCAGAAGATTAAAGAAATGGCCAAAGAAAACGGCGTCATCATTTCAGAAAACAAACCGTTGGCCCGCGCTCTCTATTCATCCGTGGAAATCGGCCAGGAAATCCCAGAGGACTTATTTAAAGCGGTCGCCGAAATTCTTGCTTATGTGTATCGGTTGAAGGGCAGGTTCTAGGGGAAGGACCCGCTGGCTTACCGTAATGAACACAACGGGGGTCTGACCCCGAGAAAGAAGGTGAACAGATGAAATTTAAAGATATTTCCGTATTGCTCGGCGTCTTATTGATTGTTGTCATGATGGTTATCCCCTTGCCTACGATTTTATTAGATATTCTGTTGATTATAAATATCTCGCTGTCAATCACCATTCTATTAGTGGGAATGAATACGAAGGAACCTTTAGATTTCTCTATTTTTCCTTCGCTGCTCTTATTAACGACGCTGTTTCGGCTGGCGTTGAATGTATCCACAACGCGTTCGATTCTTTCGCATGGGGATGCTGGAACGGTGGTTGCAACGTTTGGAGAATTTGTCATCGGCGGGAATCCCGTCATTGGCTTTATCATCTTTTTAATTTTGATTATTATTCAATTTTTGGTCATTACGAAAGGATCGGAACGTGTCGCTGAAGTGGCAGCACGTTTCACTCTGGATGCGATGCCGGGGAAGCAGATGAGCATTGATGCCGATTTGAACGCCGGCCTTATAAGTGAAAAAGATGCCCGGGCACGGCGTGAAAAAGTCGGCCATGAGGCTGATTTCTACGGGGCCATGGACGGGGCCAGCAAATTCGTCAAAGGGGACGCAATTGCCGGGATCATCATCCTGTTTATTAACGTTATTGGTGGATTTATCATTGGGATGACGATGATGGGGATGGATTTTGCCCAAGCAGCGAGTACGTTCACCTTGCTTTCCGTCGGTGATGGGCTTGTCAGCCAAATTCCGGCACTGTTAATTTCAACGGCCACCGGGATTATTGTCACGCGCGCTGCCTCCGACGGCAACCTTAGCGATGACTTAACCCGTCAGCTATTCAATTATCCGAAGCTGATTTATGTTGTGGCCGGCTGTATCGCGTTATTCGGCTTGGTTACCCCAATTGGCATCTTTTTAACATGGAGTATTGCCGGCTTGCTTGTACTTGCGGCCTATAAAATGCAAAAGGCGAAGGAGAAAGAGGCCGAAGAATTAGATGAGATCGCCGAGGTGCCGATGGAAGAGGAGAATAGTCCGGAAAATGTCCTTAATTTGCTTCATGTCGATTCGCTAGAGTTCGAATTTGGCCTAGGGCTGATTCCGTTAGCGGACGTATCCCAAGGCGGAGATATTTTAGACCGGGTGATTGCCATCCGCAAACAGATTGCCTTGGAACTCGGTCTGGTCATTCCAATTATCCGGATCCGCGATAATGTCAATCTCGAATCCAATCAGTATGTCATCAAATTAAAAGGAAACGAGATTGCCAGCGGGGAGATTTTTCTCAACCATTACTTAATGCTGGCGCCAGAAGATGAGGACCACGGCATCACTGGAATCGAAACAACCGAGCCAACATTTGGACTGCCGGCGCTATGGATTAGTGAGGAAATGAGGCAGAAGGCTGAAATGTTCGGCTTTACTGTTGTCGACGCCTCTTCGGTGATTACGACCCATCTCGCGGAGACGATTAAACGCTATGCGCATGAGATTTTAGGCAGGGAAGAAACAAAACAGCTCATCGATAAGGCAAAGGAGCATTACCCTTCTTTAGTGGAGGAATTGGTGCCGCAGCTGTTATCAATCGGACAAATTCAAAAAGTATTTCAAAAACTGTTGAAGGAAAAAATATCCATCCGAAACCTGCCGACCATCTTAGAAACACTGGCCGATTGGGCCGTTTTCACCAAAAATCCGGATTATTTGACCGAATATGCCAGGCAGGGCTTATCCCGGCAAATTACCGGCCAATTGGCAGTTAATAAAATGATTCAAGTGATTACAGTAAGTGCCAGTGTGGAAAAGGTGATTACCGAAAGTATCCAGGAAACCGAGCAAGGCATTTATTTATCACTCGATCCGCAAACGATTCAGCAGCTCGTTTCTTCCTTAAATGACACGATTCAACAGGTGGTACGCGCGGGAATTCAGCCGGTGATCATGACGTCACCCACTATTCGGATGTATCTTAAGCAAATAGTCGAGCGCATCAATGCCGATATTCCAGTGATTTCGTTCAACGAGCTCGAATCCGATGTCGAGGTGCAAAATATTGGCGTTGTTCAATTTCAACAGGTTGAGGTGGTTGCCTAAATGAAGATTAAACGATATATCGTCGATTCACTGCCGCAGGCCGTCCAGCAGATTCGCCTAGAGCTAGGGGAAAACGCAGTGATCTTGAATACAAAAGAGATTAAAATAGGCGGATTTTTCGGCTTTTTCCAGCGGAAGCAATTAGAAGTGATTGCCGCTTCTGAGGTGTCGGAGAAAAAGGCCGCGGAAAATGAAGAACCAACGGAAACGGAAGTGCTAAAGCGTCTTTCCAATATGGAGAAGCTGTTGGAGAATTTTTCAAAAGACAGCAGCGATGGTCCAGCTCAGGGAAAGCTCGCGAAATGGCTGGAACGGTTAAAGGACCAAGAGGTTGACCTGGAAGTCATCCGGTTTATTGAGAAAAAAGTGCTCACGCAAATGCCTGCGGTGGAGGATTTTACCGAACAAGAGGTTCGAGATATCGTTCTCCTGACAATCACGAAGCTATTTCAGGATGGCATCGCTGCCGATGGGCTCGATCCAAATGTGAATATGATCACCCTGCTGGGCCCTACTGGAGTCGGAAAAACAACAACGATTGCCAAGCTTGCTTCCCGGCAGGTGCTCTATCAGCGCAAGAAGGTCGGCTTTTTAACGGCCGATACTTTCCGGATTGCTGCAGTGGAGCAGCTAAAGACGTATGCCAACATTTTAAATATCCCGATTGAGGTGGTCGAAAGCCCGGATCAGGTGGCGCTGGCCATAAGCCGTCTGCACAACTGCCAGCTGATTTTTATGGACTCGGCAGGTCGTAATTATCTTGAAGAGGTATATGTCGAGGACATGAATAAGCTGTTATCCCAGCCTGTTCAGCAGGAAAATCACCTGGTGCTCAGTATGACCTCGAGGTGGAAGGACATGAAGCAAATTATTGAAAAGATGAAATCGGTTCAAATTGATAAAGTGATCCTGACAAAGTGGGATGAAAGCACCTGTTATGGCGCCGCATTAAATTTAGTGTATCACTACCCCTATCCGTTATCGTTTCTATCTTTAGGACAAGGTGTTCCGGAAGACATCATGCTGGCAGAGCCTGAGTATATGGCGAAAAAGATAATGGGAGTCGATGAGGATGCAGGATCAAGCACAAAGGCTGAGAGAATTGTATCAGCATTTTAATAGTGGCAACGAGGGAAAAGCAACAACAGCTGTTTCGGATTCGAGCATGGGAAGAGATAGCACGACCATATCAACACAAAAAAAGGACAAATCCACAAAGGTCGTTTCCATCACAAGCGGCAAGGGCGGTGTCGGCAAATCAAATTTTGCGTTAAACTTTGCCCTCAGCCTAAGTGAGTCAGGAAAGAAGGTTGTCCTGATTGACTTTGATATTGGTATGGCGAACCAAGAAGTTTTGCTGGGGATGACGCCGAAATATCATCTGATCGATATGGTGAAGTCGAGGAAGTGCATTTGGGACGTGCTAGAGACGGGGCCAAATGGCCTGGAGTTGATTTCTGGCGGGAACGGATTTGAGGAAATTTTGGATTTAAGCGATGCCGAAACCAATTACTTGTTTGAGGAACTGGAAAAACTTCAGGGATACGCCGATATCGTTTTGTTCGATACCGGTGCCGGATTATCAAAGGAATCGCAGCGCTGCCACTTGGCCGCGGATGAAATTATCCTTGTCACCACACCGGAACCGACGGCGATTACCGATGCTTACTCGGTGATAAAAATATTGCATCTCCAGAATTCATGCTTGGATGTACGGTTAGTGGTCAACCGTGTCGCCAATTCCAAGGAAGGAATGGCGATAGCCGGCCGAATGCGGACGGTGACCAAACGATTTTTAGATAAAGAGATTGATATTCTTGGATTTTTACCGAATGATGGGCTCGTGTTTCAATCTGTCCTGGATCAGAAGCCGTTTTACTTAAACTATCCGAAGTCCCATGCCGCCAAATGGATGAAGGATTTGACGGGGATTTATTTAAATGGGAATAGCGGTCAGCGCCCAGTTGCAGCAGGCGGTATCAAAGGGTTTATCCAAAAGATGTCTCAATTCGTCAGAATCTAGGGGAGGTAAAGGAAAGTTGAATCTGCAGTTTGAAGAAGAGTTATTTGACCGTTATCTTCCATTAGTTCACAAAATCGTTAAGCATACAAAGAGAAGCCTTCCTCTCCATGTCGAGGAGGATGAACTGCTTTCGTTTGGGATGATGGGTTTATTGGACGCCTTCCGAAAATACGATAAGCGTGAAAATGTAAAGTTTGAAACCTATGCGACCCAGCGGATTCGCGGTGAAATATATGATGGGCTTCGCCGCAACGATCCACTCTCACGAACGTTAAGGAAAAAAGAAAAGGAAGTCATGAAGGCGTTCGAATATTTAGAGCAAAAGTTTTTCAGGCAGCCTTCACTTAAGGAAGTGAGTGATTATTTACAAATCAGTGAAAAGGAATGCAAAGACATCCTCATGAAGGCTTCCTTTGAAAAACAAACCTCGTTAGACGAGCCGGTGGATAACGGGGATGAAAACCCATTAAAGATTAACTTGCTTTCTGATGATGCTGTTGTCGAACAGTCAATATTAATAGTAGAAAAAGAGCGCAGCGAGCTTCTAACGTCGCTCATCGACGAATTGCCGGAGAAGGAAAGGATCATTCTCTCGCTCATATATTACGAGAATTTAAGTATGAGTGAGGTCGGACAAATTCTCGGACTGCACAAATCGCGAATATCCCAGCTTCATATGAAAATCATCAAACGGTTAAAGCAAGCCTTTGAAAAAGAATATCTTGAAAACGAATGAGAGTGTCCAAAAAACTAGGTTTGGGCACTTTTTTTTGTTAAAATCTATGACTAAAGGACTATTCAACTGACCAAAAATGACCGTTACTAATATTAAATACTTACTTAGATTACATTTCTATTTGTATTCTTCAAAAAAAGATTAAGGGGATTAACTAGAATGGCTTTAAAGGTGTTTGAACTTGTAGTGCATGCCCCGAGTAGGGCGGGAGAACATGATCAAGAGTATGTAAGTACTCCAAAAAAGGAAATAACCAGTCACGATCACGCCAATTCGTTTCGAATAAAGATTCCATCTCCAATAGAATCAGAGCTGACGCTGCTAAATGTAGATGCAGACTTGGAAAATATTGAGGTCATCATTGAAAATCTTGGGTCGGGCGGATTAAGGTTTTTATCTAACTTGCATTTAGAGCTCAATCAGGAAATTATTTTTTCATTTGATTCAGAGTTCTTGGGAGAAAAAATCCATATTCCCGGTCTGATCATCTGGACGGAAGTGATATCTGATGGATTGTATCAGTATGGCGCCCATTTTGAAACCCCAGAACAAACCCGGTCGTTTTTAAACAAATTGCTGGGTTACGAAGAGAGCCCCTTATCCTTGGACTAGGGGCTCAAAATATCTCATTCGATTAATAATGGTTTTTACTTATGCTCTTCGTCTTTTTAGGAATAACATTCCCCCGCCGGCTGCCACCAACAGCAGTCCAAATAGAAGAAGATTAAACATATTTGTTGAAGTGTTTGGAAGTTTATTGCTTTGTGCAGGCACGCTTCCGGTATTTTGGCTGCCGTTTGAACCTGATACAGTGCCGGCATCCTTAGTAGGTGTTCCCGAATCTTCGGAAGGTGTTTGGTCACCTGGAGTACCCGGGTTTTGCGGTTGGTCCGCACTTGCAAATACTAGTTGATAAGTTTCATAGCCATCTGCTTCTTGATTAAGAGCCTTAATATTATTCACTTCGTTAAGATACTGTTTCCCGCCGTTAGGAGCAGTAAAGGTAACGGTCACTTTTTCGTTCAGCGGCGCAATCGACCAGTTCTGGTCAGCTGCTGGAGAAATGACACCCTTTGCTCGAATATAATCCATTAAAATATCACGGATTTCATCAGTAGAGTCAAGAACGAGTTCCGCCTTGCCATCTACTAAGCCCGGGAACTTACCACCGCCGCCGGCGCGGTAGTTATTAGTCACGACAATAAATAACTGGTCATCTTTAATCGGAGTGCCATCCATATTTGTGAAATTAATGATTCTGTTCGCAGAAGCATTCTCTAATGCACCCTTGCTCCAGTCGTATCTTCTCGGCTGGGTAACATCGACTTGGTATTTGACTCCATCAATGACATCGAATAAGTAACCTGGGAATTTGGTATCAAGTAACTCCTGGCTATCCTCTTTCGCAGGGTCAATAGTGTTAAATGAGGATGCTGAAAATTCCAGCCATTCTCTCACTTGGGCCCCAGTCATTTTTACAGCTTTAATCGTATTGTCAAAATTATACAAATCGGTTGCGCTCTTGATTGAAAGGTCCCCAACAGCCACATTGGTATTGTTTTTGAACGGAGCCATGGCCGAAATTACAGGGATATCCTTCAATTCTGGTTTATTGGCAGTCAGCCATTTTGTTGCATAATCGATTTGGACTTGATTGACAAGCTGTAAACTAGCATCATCCGTTACTCTTGAGAAAAAGCTGTACATCGGCTTGGTTGTTTCGCCAATCTTTTCATTCACATAACGGATAGTCGCTTCGTGGTAGTCCTTTACACCGTCAACAATGGTTTGATCCAGCGCAGTATCGACAGCAACAGGTCTAACTGTTGATTTGGAGGCAGGCTTGTCAGCGGTCCATTTGCCATTTTCATCTTGGACGAGTTTTAAATCAAGTACGCCCAAGTTGTCGCCCCATTTGCCTGCCTCTAGAGCAGGTACACCATTTATATAACCATTCACATGGTCAATTCCCTCCATGTCTTTGAAGCTGCTGCTAGGGAATACTTTGTGGGCATGTCCGAACAGCATGACATCAATGCCGGGAACCTTTGTTAATTGGAAAACCGCATTTTCGGCTTCGGCAGAATCTTCTTCTTTAATATCGCAGCCTGAGTGAGCGATGGCGACAATAATGTCGGCGCCTTCTTTTCTCATTTCAGGAATGAATTTTCTAGCCGTTTCTGTAATGCCTGCGACCGTCACTTTGCCATCAAGATAAAACTTATCCCAGTTCAAAATTTGCGGTGGGACAAAGCCGATGACGCCGACTTTAAGGACAGATTCTTGACCGGCATCATCCTTGATGGTTTTATCAATAATTTTATAAGGTGTAAAATAGTTCTTGCCATTATCGGCGCGGTATACGTTCGCGTTGATGACATCAAATTCCGCACCTTTTAACACGCGGTCCAAATAGTCAAGACCGTAGTTAAATTCGTGGTTTCCGACAATCGCGGCATCATAATCGAGTGTGTTCATCGCTTTAAACAATGGATGCACTTCGTTGCCCTTGAGGTTTTTGGCTGCGTATGTTGCCAACGGATTTCCTTGAATGGAATCCCCTGCATCAAACAGCATCGAGTTGGTTGCTTCTTTTCTGGCCTGTTGGATCAGTGTAGCCGTTTTAGCTAAACCGAATTTTTGATTACCTACCCCTTGATAGTAATCGTACGGCATAATATTGGAATGCAAATCGGTCGTTTCCAATATTCGTAGGGATGCTGTTTTTCCCACAGCAGCTTCACCTTCCGCCTTTGCATTAGCAGGGAATAATCCCCCAAGCGTTGAAGCCGTAAGCAAGGCACTCAGCACGGGGATAAGGAAGCGCTTTCTAAATTTCGACACAAATGTTCTCCACCCTTCGACAAATAATTTCAAGTGCTTTGAAATTATACTACTTTTCTACTATTCTTACAATATAGTTTGTGGTAGAACTCAGAATGGTAAGTAATGTCGAAAATGAGGAACGGTGGAAGTGAATAAAGGACAGGTGCTAGAGGAATAAAAAAAGCCTCCACAAGGGAGGTGGCGACCAAAAAGGATAATTTATGGAGTTGTACGGATAACGGGACACCTCGACTCAATAAACCGCTGCATCCGCTTCAGCGCCTCCTGTAGCTGCTGCATCGAGGTTGCGTAGCTGCAGCGGACGTAGCCCTCACCGCTTTCCCCGAATACACTTCCTGGAACGACGGCGACTTTTTCCTGCATCAGCAGTTCCTCAGCGAATTGTTCTGAAGTGAGCCCGGTCGATTTGATCGACGGGAACACGTAGAAGGCCCCGCCCGGCGTGTGACAATCCAGGCCGATTTGGTTCAGCGTCTGGACGACATAGTTGCGGCGGCGGCGGTAGCTCGCCCGCATCGCTTCAACTTCATGGTAGCCGTTGCGCATGGCTTCCAGAGCGCCATGCTGCAGCATGTGCGGCGCGCACATGGTCGTATATTGAAAGATTTTCAGCATCACTTCGACCAATTCCTTTGGCGCAGCAAGAAAGCCAAGGCGCCAGCCGGTCATCGCAAAGCCTTTCGAAAAACCGTTGATCAAGATGGTCCGCTTATACATGCCTTCAACAGAGGAGAAGCTTGTGTAGGGCTCATCCTCGTAGAGCAGCTCCGCGTATATTTCATCCGACACGACGATGAGGTCGTGTTTTTCAACGATTTTTGCAATCGCCGAAAGCTCCGCTTTGTTCAATGTTGTCCCGGTTGGATTATTCGGCGAACACAAGAGAATCGCTTTTGTGCGGTTAGTAATCGCAGACTCGAGTTGCTCCGGTGTTACCTTAAAACCGTTCTCGGCAATGGTGGACACGGGCACAGGGGTTCCCCCGGCAATCGCGACCAATGGCCCGTACGACACAAACGCCGGTTCAACAATCAACACCTCGTCGCCTTGGTTTAAAATCGCGCGGAAGGCGAGGTCGATCGCCTGACTCGCACCAATGGTGACAATGATTTGATTTTTCGGATCATACTGAACGCCGAACCGTGAATCTAGGTAGTTCGTAATTTCCTGCCGCAGTTCGAAAAGCCCTGGGTTGGCGGTGTAGGACGTATAGCCTTGCTCCAACGACAGGATGGCGGCCTCACGAGTGCCCCAAGGGGTGATAAAATCCGGTTCACCGACCCCAAGGGAAATCACGCCCTCCATTTGAGCGGCAAGGTCGAAAAACCTGCGAATCCCCGACGGCTTCAGATCTTTTGCGGTGTCGGAAATATAACTGGCGTAATCGTGTTTCATAGTGTAACCACCATTCTCCGGTCTTTTTCGTCGCCGTCGTCAAAAATCACGCCGTCATGCTTGTATTTTTTCAGCATGAAATGAGTCGTCGTCGATACGACGTTTTCGATCGGCGATAATTTTTCCGAGACGAAGCTGGCAATTTGCTGCATCGTTTTGCCTTCAACGGTGATGGAAAGGTCGTAGGCGCCAGACATCAGATAGAGGGAGGAAACCTCAGGGAAGCGGGCAATCCTTCCTGCCACTTCATCAAAGCCGACGCCACGCTTGGGCGTTACCTTGACATCAATCATCGCGACCACGCCTTCCTGGCCTTCGACCTTGCTCCAATCGATTAACGTTGGATAGCTCATGATGATTTTTACGTCTTCCAATTTCTTAATCGTGCGTTGTACTTCCTCTTCGCTGGTCATGGCCATCATCGCAATCGTCTCAATTGGCAGGCGGTGGTTCTCTTCAATAATTTTTAAAATCTCAAGTTCCTCACTTGTTAACTTCATTGCTACGCACCCCTTATAATGTTCGAATTTTTTCATATTGTTGATTTTACTACCGCATCGCATCAATGTCACCCATGGAACGAAAAAAAAGCGGAGTGGGTTGACCAATCCGCTCTCTCTTTGCTTATTGAAGCTCTAATTGCGCTTTTAATTCGTTTTGAATTCTTTGCTGTTCTTCCTTGGCGACCAAACCATAATAAATACCGTTGATCTTTGTGCCGGTTTCTTTGATTTCCATTTGTTGAATGTTTCCTGCGGCCGATTTGTAGTTCTTTTGAATGTCCATCATTTGCCCGAAGGTGAGGTTGGTCTTGACGTTTTTACCCAAAGCATTGAAGATATCTGAGAATTTGGCCAAGCTTGAAACGCTTGCCCCTTCATTGATTACTGCTTGAATGATCTGCCGCTGTCTTAACTGCCGGCCAAAATCACCTCTAGGGTCGTTATATCTCATTCTTGAAAAAATTAACGCCTGTTCGCCGTTAAGGGTAATTTCACCTTTGGCAAAATGGACCCCGCCGTCGGTAAAATCAAGGTCATTTTGAACAGTTACCCCGCCAACAGCATCGACGATATCTTTAAAGCCTTCCATATTAATCTGGACGTAATAATCGATTGGGATATCAAGGAAGTTTTCAACCGTATCCATGGCCATTGGAACGCCGCCGAACGCATAGGCATGGTTGATTTTGTCGTCTTTCCCTTTGCCGATGATTTCAGTCCGGGTATCACGCGGAATGCTTAGCATTTTGACGGAATTGTTATTCGGGTTTACCGTCAGAACAATCAACGAGTCGGAACGCCCTTTGTCGCCTTCACGTTCATCGACCCCCAGCAATAAAACAGAAAAAGGATCCTTTTCGTGGAAAGCAACAGGTTCTTCGCGTTTTTCAGATTGCTTCCGTTCAATCGGCTGATGCATCGTATCAACAGCAGTTTTAAAAGATTTATAGACAGAAAAAGCATAAGCTCCACCGGCAATAATTAATAATAATAGAATAATCCCCGTGACCTTCAGCCACTTGCGGTTCTTTTTGTTGCTTCTCATTTTTTTGTCCTCCAATAAAATACAGACTTTCATTGAATAGAATAGCAGAAAACTGGGAAAATGGATACAGAAAATGGATGGGAATTTAGTATTGGTGAAATCGAGAGCGATTAATTGAAGGATCTTGGGAGTCAGATTAAGGTTTAAAAAACCTATTTTTCAGAGTATTATGGAATTATTACATAGTTTTTGAAAAATTTTTACGGGAAAACAGGGGTGACTTTTATTATGAAAGCAGTAGTTCATGAAGGACAAGCCGGCCTCCAGGGGGTGGCCGTCCGGGAAATTGAGGAGTTCCAGCCAGGAGCAGGTGAGGTACGGGTTAAACTGAAAACAGCAGGGCTCAACCATCGGGATTTGTTCGTGCTTGTTCGGCATAAGCCGACCGACCCGCCACTTGTGATAGGTTCCGATGGAGCCGGTGTCGTCGATGCCGTTGGAGCAGGCGTTACGGGTGTTGGGATTGGCGATGAGGTGCTGGTGAATCCGAGCCTTGGCTGGAGGGAAAAATCGGATGCGCCGCCACAAGGGTTTGAAATCTTAGGTTTGCCGTTCCACGGGACGTTTGCACAGCATGTCGTCGTACCCGCGGAAAATGTGGCACCGAAGCCTGCGTATTTGACGTGGGAAGAGGCCGGGGTGTTGTCGTTGGCAGCACTGACCGCCTATCGGGCCTTGTTTACGCAGGGGCAGGTACGCGAAGGGTTGAAGGTGCTGATCCCGGGCATCGGCAGCGGTGTTGCGACGTTGCTATTGCAGTTCGCCAAAGCGGCCGGTGCGACTGTGTATGTGACCTCCCGTTCTGCGGAAAAGTGTCAAAAGGCGCTTCAACTAGGGGCTGACCGGGCGTTTGACAGCAATGAAGACTGGGAGCAGGCGCTTGGCGGCGAGAAGATGGACCTTGTGATTGAGTGTGTCGGGGCAGCAACGTTTAACAAGTCGCTGAAGCAGCTGCGCCCGGGCGGCACGATGGTGACGTTCGGCGCCTCGGCGGGCGATGTGGTCGAATTCAACCTGCGTGACTTTTTCTATGGCCAATACCGCCTGTTTGGCTCGACAATGGGCAGCGGTGAGGAATACTGCGAGATGCTGGAATTTGTGGAGAAGCATCAAATCAGGCCGGTAGTAGACCGGATGTATTCATTAGAGGAGTTTGGCGAGGCTTTCAAACGAATGGAAAACGCTGAGCAGCTCGGAAAAATAGGGTTTTACATTGGATAAATAACGAAAGCCGCCATTCATTGTGAGTGGCGGCTTTGCTGTTATATACATCTACGTCTTTCCCTTAGCCCCGACATCACCTACAAACGCAAAATATGTACCAAGCCCGCCCCCCGTCCGGGCGTGACACCACCCAATGAAAAATTTCGGTGCCAGGCATAAAAATTTGGCATTTGTCCGTGTAGGGTGGACAAATTGGGGGATTTGTCTTTTTGTGGTGCCTGACACCATTTCCCTATTAATGGGAATTGTGGGCGGAAGGGGAAATTTACCGTATTTACCGTACCGAACTGGTTATCCGGTCACTTCCCCGCGGATTGTCTCGAGTGTTTGGATCGAGAATTGGACCATTCTTTTGTAGAGGTCTAGAATGGATTGGCCATAGGTTGTGCCGGGGACTGCCCATTTTCCGTTTAGTCCGGTCCAAGTTGGCGCTGAGCCTCGTGGGACAAGATGGAACCGAGGGTCGACGACCGGGTATTGGTTTGGCAGCGGGCTTGTTGTGGCATAGGCGTATAAATGCTGCATGTGGGCAAGAACGCCTTCTTCTGGTGTTTGGAAGCTTGCTCCAGGATTATCAGGCCCGGTGGCACCGATGCCGGCAAAGTTGTCCTGTCCCGGTTTGACAACTGCGGTAAAACGGAAAAAGTTTGTTTCATGGATGGCCTGGGCAAAGGCAATATCACCCTTGATTCCGTAGTATTCACCAAAGGTTAAATAATAGTTAGCGAGTTTTGGAGCATCTGGGTTAACGGTTCTAACAAAACGGTCCATAAATTCCGGTGACAGTAGGGTTGGACCGAAAATAGAATTAACAGGTGTGTTCTGCGGTTTGGGGATGCTTCCTGAACCTTCGCCGCGGTTAGTAACGGCATCACCATTCGCTCCTACCGTTGACCCTGTCGTTGGGCCATTCCCGCCGCCAGTGCCGGTGCTAGTGCCAGTGCCGACATCTGGAGAACTTCCGCCCGAGCCGTTGTTTGTGCCGGTCCCTGCTATCGGTGCAGAACTTTCGCCTCCACCACTGCTTCCACTGCTAGCGGTACTTCCGCCTCCACCACCACTGCTGCTATTATCAACAATAATAAACGCATCAGTAAAGCCGGCAATTTCCATGATCTTGAGGCGCTGTTCGGCGTTTTCCCTGTCTGTAAAAGCCCCCACCTGGACACGGTACCATGTTGAACCGGAAATGGTGGTTGTCACTACAAAAGCATCATGCCCTAATGAACGAAGCCGTGCGACACGCTCGTCTGCATTTTCCCTGGAGTGGAATGAGCCTACCATCACTTTGTATAGGGTACCGGAAACCGTATTTGCTGGAGCCGGTGCAGGAGTCGGCGCTGGTGCTGGAGCTGGCGCAGTTGATGGGTTAGCTTTTCGTTGCAGGTTAAAGGCACGCGCCAATCCATTCGCATGTCCTCTAGCCACCTTTTGAAGCCATGCATCCTGTTTCATCAATGCCGAATCATGGGCATTGCTGATAAAACCATTTTCCGACAGCATCGCCGGCATTTTAGACTCACGGAGCACATGAAAGTTAGCCTTTTTCCTGCCACGGTCTGCTAGTTCATTCACTTTGATTACCTCCTCATGAATGACCGCTTGGTACCTCGCCGCAGACGATGAATCAGAAAGTCCGTTATAAATATAATCCTCATAGCCCTGGGCCGCGCTGCTGGCCGAATTGATGTGGATGGACAGATAGAAGTCGGCGCCCCAGGCATTGGCATCGCTTGTCCGCTGGCCCAGGCTTTTGGTGGTGTCGCCGGTACGGCTCATCCTGACATCGACATTTTGGTACTCATTAATCAATATATCACGCAGCTTTAGCGCAATATTCAACGTAACGTCTTTCTCATTCAGACCATTACCTTGGGCACCAGGGTCAGTGCCGCCATGGCCTGGATCCAAATAAATCTTCATTTCATCTCCTCCATTTCTAATATACATATTATCGTATGGCTAAAATCGGTAACAGGTTCGGGCCGATTGGGCTTCGCGGTGTCAGGCCCCCTTTGTTAGATACTGACAATGCCAAGAGTGGCAAGGGTGTCAGGCACCATGGCATGTATTGCCACTGTAAAAACAGGAATTAATACCTAACAGTACCTCCTACTTTTTATTTACCTTTATAGCAGGAAAATGGACAGGGTGCTGGGGGAAATTTGTTCCTGACGTATGGTAATTATATGATTGGAGGATATTGTCAAATTCCCAATTTGGGAAGCGGCGAATTGAAAATGATATAATATGGAAGGGAAATGAATCTGGTTTAAGGAGAAATGCAATATGATTCTGGTGATTGGCGGGGCTGGTTACATCGGCAGCCACCTTGTGAAGGAATTAGTTGAAAAGGAAGAAGTTGTGATCCTGGATAATCTGTCAACCGGCCATGCTGAGGCCATTGATCGCCGGGCGATTTTTGTAAAAGGAGACCTGGGCAGCGAAGACGATTTGGAAATGATTTTTAAAAGCTATCCGATTAAAGCGGTGATGCATTTTGCCGCGAATAGCCTGGTGGGCGAGTCAGTGGTCGATCCATTGAAATATTACGAAAATAATGTGGCATCGACTTTAACTCTATTAAAAGTTATGATGAAATTCGATGTAAAAAACTTTATCTTTTCATCTACGGCTGCTACATATGGGATTCCGACTGTAAATATCATTGATGAAACGACGCCAACAGCGCCAATCAATCCTTATGGCCATTCGAAGTTGATGGTGGAGCGGATGCTGGCTGATTTTTCAAAGGCTTATGGCTTAAACTATATAATCCTGCGTTACTTTAATGCCGCTGGGGCTCATGAATCGGCCGCGATTGGGGAAAGCCATGACCCGGAAACGCATTTAATTCCGATTGTGCTGCAGCAGTTATTAGGGCAACGAGAGAAGGTCGCTGTTTTCGGTTCCGATTACGATACGGAGGACGGTACCTGTATTCGTGATTATATCCATGTTACCGATCTGGCATCCGCACACATCCTTGCCCTTGAGGCGCTCCTTTCTGGGAAAAAGTCTGCCGAGATGTACAACTTAGGTAACGGCCTTGGCTATTCCGTGAAGAAAGTCATCGAAACTTGTGAGAAGGTGACCGGGCTGAAGGCCAACGTCGAATTGGCCGACCGCCGTGCCGGCGACCCGGCAAGACTGGTCGCCTCCTCAGCGAAAATCTACTCGGAGATTGGCTGGAAGGCAGAAAGAAACCTAGAGAAAATCATCTCCGACGCCTGGAACTGGCATCAAAATCAGAAATATTAAAGAAAAAGTCCAATTCGACTACGGTCGCGAATTGGACTTTTTCTGTTTTTTAGTGCTGTAAAAATGCCAATTGAATAAAGAACAACACCGCAAAAACATATACCAGTGGGTGGACCTCACTCCATTTTCTCCTGACCAGCTTGAGTAGAGGGTAGCTGATGAACCCTAGGGCTATTCCGGTTGAGATGCTGGAGGTCAGCGGCATCGCTAAGATCGTCAAAAACGCTGGAAATGCTTCGTCGAGATCATGCCACCGGATGTTGGAGATGCTGCCCATCATCAAGCTGCCGACAATAATCAGCGCTGGTGCGGTGATGGCTGAAATGCCGGAAACAGCGCTGACAAGCGGCCCAAAGAAAGCGGAAAGAATAAATAGACCGGCAACGGTTAAGGTAGTCAATCCTGTCCGGCCTCCTGCCGCAACCCCGGACGTAGATTCAATGTAAGCCGTTGTCGGGCTTGTCCCGAACATCGCTCCGATTGCGGTTGCAATGGAATCCGACAGCAGTGCATGACGCGCGCGCGGCAGCTTGCCGTTTTTCATGAGATTGGCTTGGTTGGCTACGCCAATCATCGTTCCCGTTGTGTCGAAAATCGTTACCAGGATAAACGAAAATACCACGGCATACAGGCTGTACTGAACGACATCGCCAAGGGCTGTAATAGGATTGGCGATAATAAGCCCCTCAGGGAGGGATGGCAACGACAGGAAGCCTTTATCGAAAGATAGCTGACCGGTAAAAAAGGCGATCAGCCCCGTAATAATCATTCCGAAAAATATCGCTCCGTTGACTCGCAGCAGCATTAAAATCAGGGTGATGGCCAACCCGACGATGGTAAGAATAGCAGATGGCGCATGGAGATCGCCAAGTTTGACCAGATTGACAGGGTCGGCGACAATCACCTTTGTCAGTCGCAGGCCGATAAAGGCAACGAATAAGCCGATTCCTGCAGTAATCCCATGCTTCAGGTTATCAGGGATGGCATCAATTAATTTTTCCCTTAGGGGAGTGAGCGACAAGATCACAAAGATCAAACCGGCGACGAACACAGCGGCAAACGCCGTGTGATAGCTGATATTTTGCCCTCCGCCTACGACGGAATAGGCAAAAAAGGCGTTAAGCCCCATTCCTGGCGCGATGGCGATCGGATAATTGGCGAACAGTGCCATCCATAGCGTACCAATCACTGTGGCCAAGATTGTTGCAGTAAAGACTTGCTCAAACGGGACGCCGGCATCGGCAAGAATCACCGGGTTAACCACGACAATATACACCATCGTAAAAAACGTCGTAATCCCCGCCATAACCTCCGTTCTCGCATTCGTTTGGTTTTCCTTCAACTTAAACATAATAGCTCCTCCAAAACACGAACAATATATAAAAGACTTTATAATAATATTCGTTTTCTGTTCGAATTTCAATATCTAAATTTATTTTTCCCATTTTCTACGATGTATACCGTTCCATGGGTGTCAGGCACTGCGCGTGAACAATTTTTCGGTTTTGTCCACGTGGGGCGGACACCATCCCGGCACGCATTTAGAACCGCAAGTGGAAATGGAGACTATTTGGACATGAGGTTTCATATTGTTTGTAATAAGTGATTATCGGTAAAGGGGAATTGTTATGCGTAAAAGAAGGTCTATTCTATTAAAGGGGATTATTTTAGGGACTTTGGTGTTTGCTGCTGTGGCCATGCTGGTTCGCTGTGTCTTTGTTTCTTCTGAAGGGGAGGCGGTGGATGTGGTGAATGAGTTTTATCGTTATGAACAGGAGGGGGATTTCTCCAACTCATGGGATTTATTTCATTCCTCCATGAGGAAGAAATTCACAAAAGGCGACTACATACAGGACCGCGCTCACGTATTCATGAATCATTTCGGGGTCGAAACCTTCACTTATACATTGGGCGAGGCAGAAAAACTGGACAAGTGGAGAATCTCCAAGGATGGCCCTGCGATGAAAAATGTCTACAAAGTCCCCGTCACGCAAACGTATAAAGGCAAATACGGGAACTTTGACCTCATGCAGGAGGTTTTTGTTGTCGAAGAAAAAGATGAGTGGAAAATTATGTGGGACTATAATCAGTAGGCTTGCGTGCCAAATGGCAGGGAAAATCGCCGATTATCCCGAATTTAACAATGAAGAATCAAAATTGGGAAATTTAAATGTAAATGTGCCAAATCAAATAAAAGATTAGAGTTTGGAGCAATGTTAAATAAAATAAAAGGGGCCTTATTTCGTCTGGCAATTGGCGATGCCTTGGGGGGGACGACGGAATTTCTAACAAAAGCGGAAATCACCAGAAAATACGGGACCCTGAAGGAAATCATCGGCGGAGGAGTCTGGCATCTTGAAAAAGGAGAAACGACCGACGATACGGCGATGACGCTGGCTGTGTGTGGCAAAGGGCATCCTCCACAATCCGCAAGACCCGGTGCTGGCCATCGGTGAGGAATTTTTAAAATGGTATGGCACCCACCCAAAGGATATCGGCAACATTATCCGTGCGGTGTTTGCGATTTATGACGGCGATTGGTTTGCGGCTGCCCGAAAAGCCCATGACCAGTATCTAGGGGGGGAATCAGCCGGTAATGGTTCGTTAATGCGGTGCCTGCCGGTTGCCCTTCCCTTGCCTTTCGGGACCTCCAAAAGAAAGAAGAAATCACAAGACAGCAGTCTCAAATGACCCATTACGATTCACTGGCCGACGAAGCCTGTGTCATTTATTATCGGATTGCTTATCATGTTCTCCAAGGTAAAGATTTAAAGAAAGCGATTAAAGACGAGATTCGGGAAACGATTTATGAAACGGCGTTAACTAATGAGAAGCCTGCGTGCCCTCCGGACGGATTTGTCGTAAATACAATGCGCTGGGTGTTGTACTGGATGCTGACCAGTGAGACGCTCGAGGCTGTTGTTATTGGCGCTGCAAATGAGGGATATGATACCGATACCGTTGCCGCAATCGCAGGGGGATTGGCCGGTCTGGCCTTCGGATTTGATCAAATCCCGAAAGAATTTGTAAATAACTTATTGGGAAAACAGGAATTACAACAATTATCCGCTCAATTAGCAAACTTGGTTAATCAATAAAGAACCCAGTCAATTAAAAAAAGCCAGCCATTAATTGGTTGGCTTCATCTTTTAAGTGGGTTATTTCTGAATAGATTGTCGTGCTCCCAGCTTCGTAAAAAGACTTTCTGCAGCTAGTGCTAACAAAGCCCCTACCGTGTCAAAACCTACGTCGAATAGTCTTCCGTCACGAGCAAAATATAATTGAAGTAACTCAGTGAGAATCGCATAGGAGATCGCCACTAACAGGATCACCTTGTTTGACTGTAGCTTTGTTTGCAGTAAGGCAGTCAGAATAAAAAATGCGGTAATATGCCCGAGCTTTTGCATCAGGAAGTCTGAGCTCATCCGTTCAGGCAATGGATCAAGCAACTGGCCAAACATCGGCTGCGGGTCCCACTCAAACCGAACCATCCCCGACTCAACGAGGCCGCGGAAACTGGCATTACACGTCAGAACAAAAATCGCCCCCGCCCAAACCAAAACCAACAACCAACGCATTCCAACACCACCTCACCCACATTCTAAACCCGGAATAACAGGTTTATACCTTGGAAAGATGAGTATTGGTGTCAGGCACCAATCGTGGACAAATGTCCTCCACAGACGGACATCCTCAATTGGGGCAACTATTAATGACCTGAGTGTGTATCGTTTTGCACTCTTTTGTATAGGAACGGAGATATGCCGATGGCAATTGGGCGCTGGCGATGTTCCAGGGAACTGTAACGCCAGTGTTCGACTCGTCTCCAAAGGCACAGTGTATTCGAAAGGTTTTGGAAGTGACTTTACAAAGTCCACAGTTGCCTGTAAATCCTCAGGACCAATTTCGAGCCCTGTTGAAAGTGCACCAATGCCATATTTGGCATTTCCGTACATATAATTGTTCACGACGACAGAATACTCTTTGTTCGGATTAATTTTACTACCGTCCAGAAGGAAGATTTTGACGACTTTGCCGGTTTTCGTAGCATCATCAAAGGTGAACGTGTACTTAAACCCGGTGGACCAGAGCAAAATAGCTGTGCATGTCATCGGTAGTTTTGCCAATTGGGGTATTCACGTATTTGATTGTTGCTTAGTGGTCTGGTGTAACAGCCTTAACGATAGATGCAACTGGCTCTTGTCCTTTTCGTCACTGTTTTTCCAGCGGAATCTTTCACATCTTCATAGATTCCCCGAATCGAAGACTGCGAATCTGCCCCCGACCATTTGCCTCGAACTTTTTCCAGCTTAAGGTCGATGATTCTCAAAGACCCGCCGCTATAGCGAGTGGGAGGTGTAGACAATTTTAAGTATTGTTATAGAATAATAAATAAAAAAGGAAGTCAACTATGAATAAAACAGTAAAAGACTTGTTATATATTTTGATCGGTGCGCTCATTTTTGCATTGGGTGTAAATTATTTTACAATACCAAATCAACTCTCCGAAGGCGGCATCTTAGGGATCACCATCATCACCTATTATTTGTTCCAATGGTCCCCGGGGGTCGTGAATTTCGTCATTAACGCACTGCTTATTGTGGTTGGCTACAAATTTTTTGAAAAAAGAGCATTTATCTATACCCTCATTTCCATTGCATCCAGTTCCGGGTTTTTATTTTTAACAGAGGGCATCGGGAAAAAGTTGACCGACGATTTGCTGCTAGCATCGCTGTTTGCCGGGTTGTTGGTCGGTGTGGGATTAGGTTTGATATTCCGGGCCGGGGGCTCTTCGGGCGGAACGACAATCCTTGCTAAGCTCGCCAACCAGTATGTTGGCTGGAGCATTGGCAAGGCGATGCTGCTTCTCGACATCATTGTTGTCGCGGGATCGATTTTTATCATTGGCTTGGAAAAAACGATGTACACCTTGCTGGTGGTCTTTGTCGGGGCGAAGGCGATCGATTTCATCGTCGAGGGGCTGGATGAACGGGTCGCGGTATTAATTATTTCGAATTCGCCTGACCGGGTGCTAGCGATGATTACGGAAAAAATGTCGCGCGGCCTCACCGTGTTGGACGGCCACGGAGGCTATACCGGCCAGAAGAAGGAACTCCTCTACATCGTGATCAATAAACAGGAAATCGTCCAGCTGAAGAATTTGATTCACGAAATCGACGAGCAGGCCTACGTGACGATTCACAATGTCCATGAAATGATGGGCAAGGGGTACAAAGCAGGATAGGTATTAACTACTATGACAGATATGTGTCAGTTAAAATCGTTTATGCTAATTATTTTGCGAAATGGGTAGGATAAACGGGAATTCTGTCGAATATATGTATTACCGAGAATTTAATTACTGGGGTTGGTAAGGTGAGGCTGCATAAAGGAAAGATAGCAATCGTGATCATCATACTGCTGGCGCTGTTTCCGTTTTATATATTTATTAATGCTAGTAAAGTCGGGGAAAAAGATAGCAATACCGGAAATGCTGCAACTCAGGTTGACGTGGCGAAGACAGCAAAACCCAATAAGAAGGCCGATGATGTGGCGGAAAAAGGCCCATCGGAAGACACTTCTCAACAAGCTGGTGTGGAAGAGGCTGCTGCTAAGATAGAGGATTCTCCAGCGACTAGTGATTCTGCTGTTCCTGAACCGGGAGCTTCCGATGAAACCAAAAAAACGAATGATAATAACGGCTTTGTGGTGGTCATAGACCCAGGACACCAGTTGAGGGCTAACCTGGAGAAGGAGCCGGTAGGCCCGAATGCCACGGAAACGAAAATCAAGGTTTCGGGCGGCACAACAGGGGTTGCCACTGGAAAGCCAGAATACGTCTTGACAATGGAGGCCTCACTCATTTTGGGGGAAATGCTCGAGAAAAATGGGGTACAGGTGATTTTTACAAGGACGACCCATAATGTCAATATAAGCAACCGCGAGCGAGCGGAAATCGCCAACCAAAATAAGGCCGATTTGTTCGTTCGAATTCATGCGGATGGGGCAGAGGACCCGACCGTCAGCGGATTTTCAGTGTTAACGCCGGCGGCAAACAGTCCATATACCAAAGAAATCTATCAGGATAGCCTGAAGGCCTCACAAATGATCATCGAGGCAGCCGCCAAGAATCCGGCCGTGAAAGTAAACGGGGTCAAATTTCGCAACGACCTATCCGGCTTCAACTGGTCCCAAGCCCCCAGCACCCTCGTCGAAATGGGCTACATGACCAACCCAGCCGAAGACAAAAAACTATCCGACAGAGACTACCTGACTAAATTAATCAGGGACGTCGCAGACGGAATCCTCCAATATGCACGTTACAAAGAGGAATAATGTGTAAAGTGTAGTAATGGTGTCAATAGTGTTATTGGTGTCAGGCACCATATGTGGACAAATTGGCTTTTTTGTCCACGTGGGGCGGACACCAAACTTTTCGAAAGACATCTGTCGCTAATAGAGCTAATAACGATCGTTTTCTTTTTTGTTTTTCTTCATATAACCTCAGATATTTCCCAACTTCCACTAATGACTAAATCTTCGTAAATATCATAAACAGCTTATCCTCTTTGAAGTAAGAGGCCAAAGCCACAGCCTAGGGCAAAAGAAGAAAGGCCAGCTCGTAAAGCAGTGGAAACTGGACTTTACGGCATTTTGAACGGTGTTGCTGATGGCTCTGTAAAGAATTTGAACCGAGCAGACTATGAAAAGATTCCAGAAACCGTCTACGAACCATCTCTTTAAAAAATGCCCCCTTTAAACATAAATGTTCGAAGGGGGCTTTTTTTACTTTTTATTAGGCTTGGTTAGGTCGAGAATCATCGGTTTGTACTCCCAGTTAGCATAAAGCAATCTTTGGTCATCAAAGTGCGGTGAACGCGGATCGCCGCTTTGGCCTGGCGGAAGGATGTTGACACTCTTGGTTTGGACCTTGGAAAACTCGACAATTTGGTTGTAGGTCCCGCGGTTCATGTTGAGGATCGGCTCAACTCCACGGGCGCCGAGCTGGTCGAATTTTATTTTTGAAGTTGTAGTCAGCCATTGATCCAACGGCTTGCATGCATGTTCCTTAGCAGGATGCTCCACAGCATATTGCAGGCCGTCCCGAACCATTTGCTGTAAATCCAGTTCACCAAGGAAGTTATACATGCTCCCCAACTCTCCATCATCGGCCTGTAGCACATGAGTTGTGCGACGTTGGAATCTTTTTCGTCGCTGCCTCGAACTGTTTTACATTGCTGGCACGGTTGAAATCATAAAATCCAACCATCGCTTCAATTTCCTGGCCCCAGTGGGCCCGTTTCTGGGTATAGGCTACACCAGCGTCCTTATATACAACCGGTCCGTAGACGCTGCGATAAATCGGGAGTGGAATCGCGTTGCCACCGGCCACCTTTAGCGTTTCGGTACGGACTTCAAAATCGGTCCATTTACCTTTATACCAGTATTGATTTGGATTAGCAGGGTTTATTTTTAAAACAAACGTATCGATCTGGTCGCCCATTCCGGTTGTGGTTGTCCAGGCAAAATCATTGCCACGGCCGATGAGTGGAATCGGGCTGGCACCGACGAATGCCATCCCGACGGAATTGTAGCCAGCGCCATGAATGCCGATTTCATGGGCAATTTGCGGTGCAGAAAAGCCCATTTGCGGACCTCCGAGGAGAAGCGTTCCGCCTGTTGCACTGCGCGACGGACTGACCACCCAGGCATTGCTACCACCCTTATGCGGGAAGCCATAAGCTTTTTCGATATCCAGCTTCATCTGTTGTTCCTTTTCAAGCTGCTCAGCGACCTTTTCGCTGTTCGGGAATTTGGCAGGAACCAGCTTTGCCGCTTTCTTTACGGATTTATCCGGTTTAGAGTGAAGTGAAACCGGAGCATCCGGGTCATTTTTCAAAAAGATCGTGTTGAAAGCCTGAAGGCCTTTTTCGGGACCAAACTTCTGCTGCAGCTTGGTCAAGCGATCGAAGTGCTCATTTCACCGCCGCCGCTCTCTCCAAATCGGCGCACCATCAACTGCTGGACTTTTAATGAATCAACAATTGTCCATTTGGCTGGTTTAATGCCACGGAATTCGGGAGGCAGCGCTGCCGCCGGTGTCGTTACTATGTAATGGTTGATCCCGTCAATATAGCCCTGCAGCCCGCGTTTTACATAGTCCGGCAGCTTGGCGAATTGGGCCAGCGCTTCTTCGTCGGTGTAGCCGTCACGGCGAATCACCTGGTCTTGTCCAAGATTTGCTGGTGTTCCCCCGAAAAATTCCGCCATCCTCCCGTTTGCGACAATCCTTGACAGCTCCGCCTGCCAAAGCCTGTCCTCAGCAGTGGCATAGCCGACTCCAAAGAATAGGGCAGCGTCGGTTTCGGAATAAATGTGCGGCACCCCATAAGAATCCCTGACAATCTTAATTTCATGCCCTTGAGGGTTAAATAGTTTGGTAGATTCAATTTGATAGGACGCGGACGCTTGCGGTGTGGGCGGAGATTTTGACGCGGCAAGTCCCGGCGCCGGAACAGTGAATAGACTTGCCGCCAAAGCTGTGGTGGAAAGGACCGATAAAATGCGTTTCTTTTTCAAAAAAAGGCCTCCTTTTTAATAGATTCACGTCCACTATAACGCACACAACGTGTAAAAAATGTAACTGTACGGATAGGATAACGGGAAATATTTCGACAAGAACCCAAAGAGGATCCGTTCCATAAGATATACAATGAGAAAAAAATCGAGGAGGAGGCTCAAGATGTACCCCTTTACCAATTATCTGGATGCGATGGCCCGGCAATCTAATAAGTTCATTAGTGACCTTGAAAAAGCGATTAATGGTGAATATAGTGCAATTGATTGTTATGCGAAATTGGCCAATTTGGCAGGGAATAAAGCGGAGCGGGAACAAATCCTAGAAATTCGACAGGATGAGGTCAAGCATTACCAGAACTTTGTCCAGCTGTATCAGGGCTTGACCGGGAGACCGCCGCAGGCAAAGATTGCCGAAGAATGTCCGAACAAGTATGCCAAGGGATTGGAGTTTGCCCTGGTGGATGAGCAGAAAACGGTGGATTTTTATCTGGAGATTGCCGATCAGGCGACGGACCCGTTTGTTAAGGACTTATTCCGAAGATCGGCGGCCGATGAGCAGAATCATGCGGTTTGGTTTTTGTATTATTTTATGAAAAATAAATGAAGGTCAGATGCCAGTGGCGATTTTCTCCGGTGCCGGAGGTCAGAGGAGCTGTTTTTTCAAAAAGTGGTTGAAGGGCATTAACCCCCGATGGCAGGGATTCGGGGGTTTTTCGTTTGAAAAATCCGGTCTAGTCCCCGCCGCCGCCACCTGAATCCCCGCCGCCATCCGAGCCGCCCGAATCAAAAGCAGAATCATGGTGGTAATCCCGGCCGTCATAATCATGGCTGTAGGACCGTTGTTTTCCTTTATTGACGTTGGGGAAAATTAAGAATGCCAGTATGATGAGCAGAACCCCATAGAATTGGTCCGCTCCAAAAATTAGATAAATGCCGAATACCAGCAGGACAACACCTAGCAAACGTTGTAACAACCTAACCACTTTCAGAGACCTTCCTCCCTCGGTGAGATTTAATCTGCGCTGTATTGTAAAATAAATATGACCCTTTTGGCCTATTTATTCATTACGAAAGGGTTACAGTGACCCTCAGTCGTCCTTTATCGACAATTTGAACATTTTGTTAACTCCCGCTTCCAAAGCGACCTGGCTCTATTTTCTTAGTATAATAAAGAAGTCAGCCAAAGAACCTCCACAATCGCAATCTATCGCAATCCCACACTTTACCTCACAGACTTAACTCACAACCAACTGTCCACCTCAGAAGGACAAATGTCCACGATTGGTGCCTGACACCAATATGTGGTATGCCACGGTATCAATGGTAATAACCCCAACTTATAATCCTATTAAATTAGTGAAGGAGTGGTCGATTTGGTTCGCAGTGTTCGATTATGGTTTGAGGGGGCAAAGTTTCATGTGACGAGCCGGGGGATTCGCCGGAGTCAGTTGTTTTTTGAGGATGAGGATTTTGGGATGTATCTTATCTTGCTTCAGGAAACGCAGAGCCGCTACCCGTTTTTTCTCCATTCCTATTGTTTAATGTCGAATCACACGCATCTTCAGCTGCAAACGCTGGAGACCCCGCTCAGCACCATCATGAAGCATCTCAACACCAAGTATGCCAAGTATTTTAACAGAAAGTACGATTTCTCCGGGCATGTTTTCGAAAAGCGATATGGCGCGGAACTGTTGAATTCTCCCGAATACGAAATTGATGTCAGCAAATACATTCATTTGAACCCGGTTGCGGCCGGGATGGTGGACACCCCTGAGGATTATCCGTGGAGCAGCTACCGCGCCTACGCTTTCGCTGAGAATAAAGTTGACTCGCGTCCAAATTCAGGCCCGAACCCTCTCGTCGATCCCCGGCCAATTTTATCCTACTTTCCGGAGCCCCCAACCGAGACCTACCGGCATTATATGAGATCCCGCTACACGGACAAATTTTATTGGGAAGACGGCAAGATTTATTTCATTGAAGGGGAGAGGTCATCATGTGGGCAAAGGTAACAAGCATAGGCTTAAAGGGAATGGCTGGCTATCGGGTGAATGTTGAGGTGAGTTCACATGCCGGCAATGATTCGATTAAAATTGTCGGCCTGCCTGATGCCGCGGTCAAGGAGTCGAAGGAGCGGATTATTGCAGCGCTCCGGTCGTTAGGCTACACCCCTCATGGGCAAAAAATCACCATTAATCTTTCCCCGGCCGACCAAAAGAAAATGGGTTCGATGTTTGACCTGCCGATGGCCATTGGCGTGCTGGGCTGCCTTCATGAGCTGGAAGCCGTTATTCCTGCTGATACTGCATTCGTTGGCGCCCTGTCACTGGATGGAGCGGTTCAGCCGGTCGAGGGTCTGCTGCCGGCTGTCCTCGCAGCAAAGACACTTGGGGTGCGAAGTCTCTATATACCGTTTGATGCTCAGCTGCCTCAGCTTGATTTTACCGAGATGGATATCATCTATGTCGAATCCCTGCAGGATGTCATTGGCCATTTATCCGGGCGATCTCATGTCTCAGGATCAAGGGCCTTTTTTGAAAAAAAAACCGAGGAACGCGAGACCAGTGCGGATACCATCGATTTTCAACAAATCATCGGCCATTCCACTTCCAAGGGCGGCGCTTGAAATTGCCGCTGCCGGGGGGCATCACGTGCTGATGACCGGACCGCCTGGGTGTGGGAAGAGCTTGCTCGCTTGGAGCTTTCCATCCATTTTGCCGGCTTTATCGAAAGAGGCTCAGCTTGAGGTACTGAGCCTATACCAGCTAAGCCGGGTGGAACACCCGCAGGCCGGGGTTCCGCCGTTTCGCAATCCTCATCACTCAGCCTCTGGCGTCTCGATTATCGGTGGCGGCCAGTACCCGAAGCCGGGAGAAATCTCGCTCGCTCATCATGGCGTGTTATTTCTCGATGAAATGGGGGAGTTCTCAAAAAAGACACTGGACATGCTTCGACAACCTTTGGAAAATGGATCCATCACCATCAGCAGAACCCATGCTACGATAACCTACCCGGCATCGTTCATTTTGCTGGCGGCAATGAATCCTTGTCCATGCGGATATGCCGGCTCTAACCGTCATTATTGCACCTGTTCGCCGAGGCAGATTCATTTTTATCAAAATAAACTATCCGGTCCGTTGCGGGATCGGTTTGATCTCAAGCTGAGTTTGGGTCCGGTGGATTTTGCGGTGGAGGAGGGGACAGCACAGGAGGGGGAATCGTCCCAGGCGGTGCGCTCGAGGGTGGAACATGCTCGTGCCAGGCAGTACGCCCGCTACGGGGCGGAAATCCCCAACGGCCGAGTTCCTTATGATATGCTGATGAAAACAAGCCCGTTAAGCTGCAGCCAGCAGAGGACCCTCCAGGAACTTTTAATGAAAGAGGGCATGAGCAACCGGACCCAAATCAAAATCATTCGCCTCGCCCGCACCATTTCCGACTTGGAGGGGAGCCCGCACATAACTGACCGAAGCATCGAGGAAGCGATTAAGCTGAATCGGCCAGAGCTATCAAGAGAATCTGTTTTCGTGTGATTGAAAATGGTTAGTAATGGTGTCAGGCACCAGCCGTGGACAAGTTACGTAATTTGTCCACGTGGGGCGGACACTCCCTGACGGTTGGAAACAAGGCCCTACTCCTGCTAAGTTCAAAAAAAGGTAGGTCCGCATTTTATAGAAACCTACTTTTTTTCATCCTTTCTTTAATATTTTCCGAGTGTGCCAGAAACAGTAATCCGAGTATGCCCAACACGATGAGGCAGCTGGCCCAGCCTTCCCCCCAAACATACAGGACAACAGGAATCGCAAGGAACGACCCCAAGCCGGCAAGGGTGAAGCTTTTGGTGAACGGGTAGAGCAGCCAAAATGCAAGCACTACGAATGGTGCCACGAGGGGCTGGAAGGCGAGTATCCCTCCTATAAAGGTGGAAATTCCTTTACCGCCCTTAAATCCAAGGACAACTGGCTTTATATGTCCGATAATCGCAAGTGCCAGGCCGACCAACTGTACAGGCTCCGAAAGCCCAAGATAACGTCCGGCTAGCACAACGGCTCCTCCTTTTAACGCATCGCCCAGAAAGGTAAGGACAAAAGCCTTTTTACCGTAAAGCCGCCCGGCGTTCCTTGCCCCGACATTGCCGCTCCCGCCAGTTCTAATATCCTGTTGAAAAATAAACTTCGTGATAATGAAGCCAAACAGGATATTCCCCAGCAAATAGGAAAACATCCAGTATACCCAAATCATTTACATCACTGCCTAATATGATATTTTAAAATCGCCAAGTTCTATCAACCTATGAAACGATAATGAAGGGGATTTTTTAATTGTTTAAATAAACAACAGCAGGCTAATAGCCATCACGGCCATGCCGCCGATTAAGCCGTAAATTGATAAATGCGCTTCGTCGTACCTTTTTGCGGCCGGCAGCAGTTCGTCAAGCGAGATAAACACCATGATTCCGGCAACGGAGGCAAAGATGACGCCGAACATTACTTCGTTCAAAAACGGCATCAAGAATAGGTAGGCGGCTAATGCTCCGACTGGTTCTGACAGGCCTGATAGAAACGAGAGCCGGAACGCCTTTTTCTTATCGCCTGTGGCAAAATAGACAGGCACCGATACCGCAATTCCCTCAGGAATGTTGTGAATGGCAATAGCGACGGCAATGGCAATCCCGAGTTTTGGGTCCTGTAGCGCTGAGGTGAAGGTGGCGATACCTTCTGGAAAGTTATGAATCCCAATTGCCAGCGCGGTAAAAGTCCCCATTTTTAATAAATCAGGCTTTTTATCCGCGAGTGCAAGCGACCCGCTGTTCCCGTTTCCATTGGAGCCGCCATTTCCTTTAGAGGACATATCCTCCACCGTTCTTAGTTCATGCGGATTGGACTGTTTTGGAATAAATTTATCAATAGCCGCTATCAACAGCATTCCGCCGAAGAAGCCTCCTACTGTCAGCCAGTTCCCCGGAACCGTTCCTAGGGCATCTACGAGTGCGACCTTGGCTTTCACAAAGATTTCGACCATCGACACATAAATCATGACACCGGCGGAGAAACCCAGGGTTATCGACAGGAATTTTGTATTTGTATGAGATGTGAAAAACGCCAAAAGGCTTCCGATTCCCGTAGCCAGACCCGCAAACAAGGTCAAGCCAAATGCCAATAACAGATTTTCAGTCACCTTCGTCCCCCCTCCCAATAAATTGGCTGTCTTTTATCAATGACTCATTGACTCACCAATAACATTCTAAAAATTATTCAGTTATCCTTTTATATGCACAAACCCAGAAAAGTTTCCTCTAGGAAAGAATTTGAACATAGGACAATATAAACGCTGTCAATATGGTACCACATCAACAGCGGATATTAACAGAAAATCGTTTTGATAATGGTGTCAATAATGGTGTCAGGCACCAGCCGTGGACAAAATGCCCGTTTTGTCCATCTGGGGAGGACATTCAATGTTTTCATTGTCGATAACTTATAATTCCAAGTTTCGAGCTTCTGCGCCTGTGCTCGATTGACAACTTCAATAAGAAAGCCGGCTCATAAGCGGTCGGTTTGTTTGACAGCTTATGAGCCAGCTTTTCCGTAAAGCAAAATTCAACTATGCCTCATCCTTTAGCCTATCGGACTCGCCAATTGGATAGTTTTCCTTTATTCCTCCTTTTTCTTTTGCCTTTTTTGGTGTTCTTCTAGAGCGAGAAGGATGTCTTGGATGTCGACTTTGCCGTCTTTGTTTAGGTCGGCAATGTTCGTTTCGGGTCCTGCAGCTGCTGGCGGTGCATGCCCCGACTGCGGCATCTGTCCTTGCTGCGGTACTTGCTCCTGCTGCTGTGTTCCGGTCTGCGTCACTGGAGGTACCTGCATCGTCTGAGGCCCAACCACGGCTCCATTTCCGGTCCCGGCAGCCCCTGCACCAACTTCAACTCCAGTGCCCACTCCAGCTATCGGAACCCCGGCACCAGATAACACCGCGGTCCCAGCCTGCCCCTTTGACCGCCCGCCAACAAAAGTAAACACCAACAAAATCAGCACAAGCAGCCCGGCAACGCCATCACCGATGTAGAACATCATCGCGTAGTCAGCCCACAATGTCTTACTGTCGCCCATCTTTTTCTCGGAATTGCTAATATACTCCTTGATCTCGGAATGGTTCGGATAAATCCGCTGTACCGCCTCAAATTTTTCCAAAGCATGCTTATAATAGCCGCCCCAATATAAATCGAGCCCTTCCTTATAGAGCCGGTCCGTATCGCTCTTTGTGTCCCTAACACCGGCCTGATTAACAAACTCTGTCACCGTGTTGACTGGCACGGCAAAGTTGAAGCCCTGAACCTCCTGACCGTTGACCGTGTCGCCCCTAAACGTCAACAGCCCAATAATTTCACCGTCCTCATTAATCACCGGACCGCCGCTGTTGCCGTGGGTTGCCGCGGCGTTAATCTGAATAACCGGGCTTCCCTGCTCCGTCTTTTTATCAGTAGCGGAAATCTGTCCCGCGTTCATCGTCGAAACAAGCGATGAATCTGGAGACAACAGGTCGGAATCCGCTGCTGCAGGGTAGCCGCTGACCCAGATGTCCTGCTGGCTTTCGATGTCATCGGATTTTCCAAGCGGGATCGTCGGCAGATTTTTCCCCTCAATTTTTACAACTGCCACATCTTTCCCTTCATTAATCGGCGCCCCGTAGCTTTTTATTTCTCCATCAAGCACATCGCCGCCGGGCAAAATCACCTTGGTCGCCTTCTGTATTCCTGTGTACTGGGTCCAGGCAACCAAATAATCGAAGGCCTCGTTGAAATCTACCTGGAAGTAATCCGCCATTATGGCTACCAGCTGCTCAAAAGCGGCATCGGCAACTGCCTGGTCCTCCATTTTTCCGAACTCCACCACATGGGCGTTGGTGACGACATATCCGTCCGCGCTAATAACGGCACCTGAGCCGGAGCCGCCAATTAAAGTTTGATAGTTAAGCCGCTCAAAAACAGCCTGAACATCGGGGTTGTAGTCGAGAAACTGCCACTGTACAACAGCGTAATCAATAATCCGTACCACCGCGGGTTTTGTGTATTCGTTCAGCCGTTGGGCTTGCTTCACATCGCCTGTGGCCGGTTTGATATTAATGAGGAAAAACGAGGCAACAATCGCCGCAATCAGCAGCAAACTGAGCGGTATCGTAAACAGGGCCCTTTTCTTCAAAGCATGCTTCACCTCTTAGATTCTTTTTTAAAAAACTGACAATGGCAATATATTCGGGGGTTGGATAAAAGGAATTTGTACGAGAAAATGTTATCGCTTGTCTTTTTCAAAACAAAAGGAGTATGATGAAATAAACAGAACAAACGTTCTGAAAAAAGGAGGTGTTTGAATTGTTTTTAGACGAAATGCTTGTCAGAAGGCTTAACAAAGATCAACTGGCAGCGGAACTAGTTTCAAGCCGGGATTCGCTTTCAAAGTTGAAGAAGCCTGAGTTAGTCGCCCTTTTTATTGAAAAAATCGAGGAAATGAGCACCTGCAATTAAACATAATCAGGAAATATCCCGAGGTTCTTGCGCTGCATCCATTAGCGTTGGAAGAATTTTTGGGCATCACGAAAACGGAACGTTGCCGGTGGACAAAGGAGTCCAAGCTCCCAGTATGCTCCTATGAATCGTTCCGGAAATGGGGGCAATCGCTGGAGTTCCCCTGTACGACTATTATGAAACCATTCAAATTTTAAAAAGAAACCCCATTTCTTTAAGCATCGTTTTTACCGTTAACAACTTCTTTTATGAATATCTCCATCAAGAATTCCCACAACCATTAAAGTTATTAGATGACAAGGTTTTTTCCCTAAAAGATTATCTGGTATTATTAGGATTACCTATTACAACAGGGTCCGGAAAATTTCCGAATCTTTAAAGGGAAGGGACGTATTTTTATGAGGTTAAAGAGCATCCACCATATCGCTATCATCTGTTCAGATTATCAAAAATCGAAGGATTTTTATGTGAGAATCCTGGGATTGAATCCTCTCAGGGAAGTTTACCGGAAGGAGCGGGATTCTTTCAAGCTTGATTTAGAAGTCAATGATCACTATCAGATCGAGCTGTTTTCTTTCCCGAATCCGCCTCAGCGGCCAAGCTATCCCGAAGCGGCGGGGTTACGGCATCTTGCGTTTGCCGTGGCCGACATCGAGGAAGTGGTTGCACACCTTACTTTACACAAAATCAAGGTTGAGCCGATCCGTAATGATCCATATACCAACAAGAAGTTCACTTTTTTCGCTGACCCCGACGGTCTGCCAATCGAACTCTACGAAAATTAAAAAGCCACGCAAAAGGGTGAGAACAACCATGATTCTCACCCTTTTGCATTGCCTGCTTGACCCGCCACACTGTACAAATAGGTCTCAGGTCGTAGATTTCTTTCCGCTCGTGGTCTATAGCATGCAGGAGTTTTTTGGTGTATTGTGGAAGTAATAAATGGAAATAACTTTCTGGTGGTGACTTCCATTAAAATGAAACATTCTTCCGAGTTATTCGTATGAATATCAAGGATTTTTAGTTAGGAGTCGATTATGATGAACCCTGTCCTTTCGTTGATTGTCCGTTCGTTTGTGGCCATTCCGGTTACCGTTTTCACGGGCTTTATCAGCTTCTTCTTTTTTGATGTGAACTTCCTCCCGTCCATTGCACTAGCACTTGCCGGCGGCTTTTTCACCCATGTCGTCTTAGGGTTGTTCATGTCATCCAGCTTTTTGAAAAAGCACGGGCTGACACGAAAAGAATATCGATACATTCAAAAAAACCTTGCGGATGCCAATAAGAAAATCCGCCGCTTGAATAAATCGCTGTTTACGATTCGTGACCTTAACTCGGTTAAGCAGCGAATTGATATTTTAAGGATTACGAAAAAGATTCAAAAGATGGCGGCCAAGGAACCAAAACGCTTTTACCAGGCTGAGCCGTTTTATTTTTCTCATTTGGATTCAGTCGTCGAGCTGACCGAAAAATACAATTTTCTCATATCCCAGCCGAAAAAAAGCCTGGAAATCAATCAGTCGTTAATTGAAACAAGGCAAACCCTGAATGAGCTTACCAGGGTATTAGAAGAAGATCTGTACCAGGTCGTTTCCAATGATGTCGATCACCTCAATTTTGAAATTGATGTCGCAAAACATACAATCAATAAACAAAAGGAACTTAAATTACCCGAAGAGAACAGGTGGTTAAAGAAATGAGCGAAAACAATCTCAACTTGAACAAAACAGGCGGTAACTTTTTAGATGATATTCTTGCTGACCCGTTCGGCGACAAGCCCGAACGGCAGCTGGCCAAAAGCCCGGTCCCACAGACAAGTGAGGCACGACCGGTAAAATTAATTGATGTCATTCCCGAGGAACACCGTGCCAAGGCGCTGCAGCTAGCGGAACAAATTGACCCGACCAACCATCAGGCGATGATTCAATACGGTACCCAAGCCCAAGGAAAACTTCTATCCTTTTCGCATCAAATGCTTGAGCATGTCCAGAAGAAGGATGTCGGCGAAATTGGCGATATTATCGCTGACCTCATGAAGCGTTTGAATGAAGTGAATCCGGACGAGTTGAAGGAAAGCAAGCCCTCCTTTCTTGGACGGATGTTTGGTAAAATCTCGAGCTCGCTTCAGGAGGTCTTGTCCAAATACCAGAAAACCGGGGCGCAAATCGACCGCATCAGCGTGAAGCTCGAGCGGAGTAAAAACGTGCTCTTGTCTGACATCAAACTGCTTGAGCAGCTTTACGAAACGAACAAGGAATATTTCCATGCACTGAATGTTTATATTGCAGCAGGGGAAATCAAGCTTGAGGAAATGCATGAAAAAATAATTCCACGCTTGAAGCAGGAAGCGCAGTCAACCAATGATCAAATGAAGTTCCAGGAAGTCAACGACATGATTCAATTTGCCGACCGCTTGGATAAGCGCCTCCATGATCTGAAGCTAAGTCGGGAGATCACGATTCAGAGTGCGCCGCAGATTCGCCTGATTCAAAACACAAACCAGGCCCTTGTGGAAAAAATCCAATCTTCGATCGTAACGGCGATTCCGTTATGGAAAAACCAAGTGGCGATTGCGTTGACGCTGATTCGCCAGCGACATGCGGTCGAGGCACAGAAGCAGGTATCAAAAACGACCAATGAACTGCTCTTGAAAAATGCCGAAATGCTAAAAACGAATACAATTGAAACCGCCAAAGAAAACGAGCGCGGCATTGTCGATATTGAAACACTGAAGAAAACGCAGGAAAACCTCATCTCTACACTCGAGGAAACCTTGCGCATTCAAGAGGAAGGCCGTCATAAGCGCCGCATCGCCGAACAAGAACTCGCCGCCATGGAAAACGACCTCAAACTCAAACTGCTCGAAATTCGCGGCAAATAAATCAAAGCCCTCCGCCAAAAAGCGGTGGGCTTTACAAATTTTTCATGTTGGCTACATTGCGATCGGTGTCAGGCACCATTCGCTAACTTTGCACGATGGAAATAGTGCTATGTACTCACAAGTTGTCATGTTCTAGTTATTTACCGGCATGACATTATAGTACTCCTCAAGGGTGATTCCGCGGTTCATGATTTGTTTGGCCATGGGTTTTCCAACGTAGCGGAGGTGCCACGGTTCGTATTGGTAGCCGGTGATGGCTTCTTTGCCTTTTGGATAGCGGATGATAAACCCGTATCTGGCGGCGTTTTTCTCAAGCCACTTCGCCTCTGGTGTGCCGCCAAAACAATCTTCGGCGGCGCATTTTCCATTGCCGCCGGTGACATCGATGGCCAGGCCGGTTTCGTGCTCGCTTGTCCGTGGCAGGGCGCTATAGGTGGCGGCAGCTTCGTAGCCATCCCGGTCCACATAGTAATTAAACAATGCCTCCTGCGTCGCAGACGAGCGATAGGCCGAAACGCCCAGCAGTTCTACGCCTTCCTGTTTAGCGGCCGCGAATAATTTCTCTATCGCCGCGGCGGCCTCAACCCGCATTTTCCGCTTCGGTGAGTCCTCTTTAAAAATAAATGGAATTTCCGCATCGACCAGATCAACCGGCTGATAATCGTCAGGTAGTTTATTTTGTTTGTTGACGAGAACCGGAACTGTATCCGGGGCGGTGACCACCTTGACCTTGCCATTATTATTGCTAGCATACTCAGGTTTTGCCGGAGCGGGGGGCAGGTTAGCCTGTTTTCGGTGATTAATATCTAAATAATGCGGGCTCGAGCCCGTGCAGCCCGACAATGAAAAAATAACAATAAAGCTCAAGATTGCGGAATATACTTTTTTCATAACATACTTCCTTCTCAAAAAAAGTCCATCTGCTAACAGCATGGACAGGAAGGGAGGACTTTAAAACAGCCGAAAAAATAAATTGAGCCATGGCAACAGCAGTAAAGCTAGACAACCGGCAGTTTTCAGAAAATTTAGGTCTGGAGACTCTTTAACAAGCCTGCTGATTTGGTTATATTTGCTATAACACATAAATCGTACGAAACGGCAAAACCATTGAAAAGTGGTGACGCAAAGCTAAAGGGGCTAAAGTCCAGGACGATGCCAGCCAGCTACCGAACACGAATACTCCTGCGATTTATGTCAATCAAAATGGAGGAGGGTTTCATGTGTTGAAAATGTTGTTAAAGGGAAAATATTATTATCATTTGTTGCAGCAGCGCCATCATGAGCTGCTTCAGCAGGACTGCTTGTGCGAGGATTTACGAAAGAAGTTGAAGGTCAAAGCCATCTACCATACTAGTAAAGTAATTGAGCTCGGTACGAGACTATAGCCGGGCTCAGAACACAAAAGGCGCCGGGGTACAAAACCTGGCGCCTTTTGTTAGCTATATATTAATGTGACTTACTGCTTATCATGTCCGTCCTTAGTGACTTTAATAAACTTTTGTGAATTAGTGAGCAAAGTAATATTTTTATAGTGGAAATACTAATTATTCATCAGCAAAATGGCCATTCTAAAGGTAAAAAGGAGGGTTTTTTTGAAAAAAAATCAAGGCAAATCCCTGAAAAATGAGGACGAGAAAATCAGTGAAGGCTTGAATCAAATCTTTGAAATCATCAATGCCAAAGGCGATGCCGGCGAGTTAAAGGAAATCGTGGAAAAAACGGATCAGCAATGAGGCCTGAAATTTATTCAGGCCTTTTATAGTGGGTATGTGGATAAGATGTTGATAACACCATGTGAACTGTGAACAACGTCCTGCTGTTTGTTGGTAATTAAAAATTCTGTTATTAATCTTTTCAACAAAAGTTGTTAACAACTCCTAATAATTTGTTGATAACCTTGTGGATACTGTTAATAACTTGTTAATAAACTCTGGATAGCCATATCGGGTTGTGGATACAACCTCCTTCTTTCATCAACATGATCTATGACGTACAAATTGGGATGAAACTAAGCGGTATTTTCGCCCATTCCTGGACTAGTTTCGCGGAACTGGGGAGGTATTTTGCCGATTCCTGACTTTATTTCGCCAAACCGATCCACCTTAGGTTTACACCGCCGGAAGAAATGACAAATGTCACCTGATATTGATGACAATGCTTACTAAAAAGCCAAGTCGTTCCGGCTTACAATGAAAGTAAGAAATCAGGAGGTGCTGGAAAGATGAATGAAATAGTGACCGTCAATAATGTGACAAAGTCATTTCAACATAAAAAGGCTGTGGACGATGTAAGTTTTTCCATATCAAAAGGGGAAGTGGTGGCGATTCTTGGGCCGAACGGTGCAGGGAAAACCACGACGATCTCGATGATTTTAGGGCTGCTAAAGCCAACATCCGGGGAGGTGCGTTTATTTAACCTGCTTCCTCACGAAAAACAGGTTAGGGAAAAAATCGGGACTATGCTGCAGGAGGTCAGTGTGATGCAGGGCTTGAAGGTTAACGAGATCCTTGAGCTGATCAGAAGCTACTACCCGCAGCCTTTGTCGATTCAGGAGCTCATCGCGCTGACCGGTTTGACACCACAAGATTTAAAAACACGCGCGGAAAAATTGTCTGGCGGACAAAAGCGCCGGCTCAGCTTTGCGCTGGCACTTGCGGGAAACCCGGAACTAATCATTTTTGATGAACCGACAGTCGGCATGGATATTACCTCGAGGAAACGCTTTTGGCAAACTGTTAGGACACTGGCCGATCAAGGAAAAACGATTATCTTTTCTACTCATTATTTACAGGAAGCTGATGATGCGGCAGACAGGATTTTATTGTTTAAAGACGGCGCGATTGCCGCTGACGGAACGCCTGCGCAAATCAAAGCCAGTATTACCAAGCAGTCCGTTTCTTTTGTGGTCGATCCTGAAAAGTCATTGGAAAAATTATATCAACATAGCGAAATCACCGATATTTTTCGAAAAAATAACCGCGTCTACATCCATACGGACAATACAGACCGGATTCTGGAACTGCTTTTTCAAGAGAGAATTGGCGCAAGAGATATTCAAATTGAACGGGGCAAGCTGGAAGAAGCGTTTGAGCAACTGACTGGTGAATCTAAGGAGGCCATCTAAATGAAAACTTTTCAAATTCAATGCAAAGTAGAAATTATCAGGATATTGAGAAACCGTTATTTTGTTTTTTGGTCACTGGTTATGCCGATTATCTTTTATTATGTGTTTACTAATTTAGTAAATTCCAATATTCCGAATAAGTCAGAGTGGCAGGCCCATTATTTAATGTCCATGACGGTATTTAGTGTGATGGGGTCATCGATGATGACGCTTGGTATTCGATTGGTTCAGGAGCGCTCCCAGGGGTGGTCAACGTTCCTCCGGACGACTCCGCTGTCAAACACCGTTTATTTTGCAGCGCAAATGGTCGGCCAAAGCGTGATTCATGTATTTTCGATTGTGATTATTTTTATTGCAGGTGCCTTGATTAACGATGTTTCCCTGACAGTTCTTGAATGGATAATGAGCGGTTTATGGATCTTGCTGGGTTCGCTTCCCTTCCTCGCCCTTGGCACCCTGATTGGGTTAATGAAGAAGGTGGAAACTGCGGCGGGCGTTAGTAATGTGCTGTATATGGTGCTCGCGGTTTCCGGCGGTTTATGGATGCCGCTTGAGGTGATGCCAAAGATGATGCAGGCGATCGCCAAATGGCTTCCGTCCTATAACTTTGGCAGCGGGGCATGGGAAATTGTCCGCGGCGGTCTACCGGATTGGAAAAATATGATGTTACTTATCGCCTATTTGGTCTTGTTCATGCTACTATCAAACTATATTAGAAGAAAACAAGAAGTGGTGTGATTCACGATGAAACAATCATTCAGCATTTTCCCAAGAAAATACGGCCTTTTCCCCTACGTGTTTCTCGTCTATTTTGGGTTCCCGATCTATCATTTGACGAAGGAAGCAGGGATGAAGCAGCTGTTTGGCTATGGGATGGTGCTGCTTTTTTTAGTATCGTACCGGCAGCTATATTTTTTAATAGAAAAAAGAGGATTTTCATACTGGCTGGCGGTCCAACTAGGCATCTTGTTTATCTTTACGATGTTCTACAATTTAAATCACGTTTTTTTGGGCTTCTTTACAGCGAATTTCATTGGCTGGTCTCGAGATAAAAAGGTGTTTCGGCGTGGGCTGTTCTGCCTGGCCTTCGTGACGATGTTTCCATTCATTATCCATGTGGTTCGGACAGAGCAGTTTTTTACGCCATCAGAGCTGCTGTATTTTGTTCCGTTTCTTATCATCATGCTTATTTCGCCGTTTGGCATCCGCAGCTTAAGCCGGCGGATGGAACTAGAGCAGGAGCTTGACCGGGCGAATCAGCGAATTGAAGAGCTGGTGAAGCGTGAGGAGCGGGTTCGGATTGCCCGCGACCTTCATGATACCCTCGGACACACCCTGTCGCTGCTGACGTTAAAGAGCCAACTGGTCCAGCGTTTAATTGCTGTTGATACAGAACGGGCAAGGAAAGAGGCAAAGGAAATGGAGGTCACCTCAAGGGCCGCGTTAAAGCAGGTGCGCGAGCTTGTGACCGATATGCGTGCAATTACGATTCCCGAGGAACTGCTCGAAATCCAGCAGATTTTACGGGCTGCCGGCATCACGTATCAATATGATGGGGATATTGATTTTTCAAGGATCCCGCCATTTACCCAAAACATGATCAGTATGTGCATGAAGGAAGCAGCGACGAATGTAGTGAAGCACAGCCGAGCGTCGCACTGTTCGATTTCTATTCAGCTATCAGCGGAAAAGCTGAAGGCTGTCATCCGTGATGACGGGATGGGGATACCATCCAAGAATACGAAATTTGGCAACGGTTTGAAGGGAATAGAAGAAAGGCTGGCGCTGATTGATGGGACGTTGCTGCTGCACAACCAAAATGGAGCCGTTTTAGAAATTGACGTGCCGATTATTAAGAAGGAAGGAGCAGCGGTATGATTACTTTATTTATAGCGGAGGACCAGCGGATGTTGTTGGGTGCGCTCGGTTCACTGCTGGACTTGGAGCCTGACATGAAGGTGATTGGCCAGGCGATGAACGGGGAGGAAGCACTGGCATCCATCCTCGAGCTTTCGCCTGATGTTTGTTTAATGGATATTGAAATGCCGCTGTTGAACGGTCTAGAGGTAGCAGAAGAGCTTGTGAAGCGGTCAGCGGCCAGCAAGGTGATTATTCTTACCACCTTTGCCCGCCCTGGTTATTTCGAACGTGCGGTAAAAATCGGCGTCCATGGGTACTTGCTTAAAGACGGGGAAATTGACGACTTGGCTGGGGCAATTCGTAAGGTAATGGCAGGGAAACGCGTATTCAGCCCGGAGCTGGCGATTGACGTCATCCGTGAGGAAAACCCGTTAACCCTAAAAGAACAAGAGATTCTAAGACTCGCCGCCTTAGGAAAAACAACAAAAGAAATCACTGCCGAACTGTACCTGTCATCCGGCACCGTCCGCAACTACATCTCCGAAATCATCCACAAACTCGGCGCCAAAAACCGCACCGAAGCAGCCGCCATCGCCCAACAAAAAGGCTGGCTTTAGACCTATGGTGATGTTAGTAATGGTGTCAGGCACCACTCGTGGACATTTGTCCTCCACACGAGGACGAAAATGGACCTGTTTTGGTCCTTTTTTTGTTTTGTATGGGGGTTTCGATTTTGGCAGCCCATTTCCCGCACGTTCTGGTCGGATAACCTTCCATCCCTTTTAGTTTTGAATATAATAACTAAAAAGGGGAGGACAAGGCCCGGACAGCCGGTCCTATTCCCTGCTAAGCGTAAAAGGGGGAAAGAATGACAATTGAATATTTTAATAGTCGGAACAGGGTATGTCGGGACAACCACCGGGCTAATTTTTTGCGAAATGGGACATCAGGTCACCGGCCTTGACCTTGATAATCGAAAAATTCAAGCACTGCAAGCCGGCAGTCTGCATTTTTATGAACCCGGCCTTGAAGAACTGCTAACTAAGCATGTCCAGAGCAGTCAAATTACTTTTACAAAAAACACCGAATCCGCGGTCAAAGAAAATGATGTGATTTTCATCTGCGTCGGAACCCCGATGGGGGAAGACGGAAGTGCCGATCTTACCTATGTAAAAAATGTTGCCGAAGCCATCGGCCGCTATATGAATCAATATAAAGTTATCGTCACGAAAAGTACGGTACCGGTCGGAACGGCAGAGCTTGTTGCGGAGTGGATTGAAGCAAACCAAACGAACCCAATTCCGTTTGATGTCGTGTCCAACCCTGAGTTCCTACGCGAAGGGTCTGCTGTTCGCGATGCGCTTCATCCCGACCGCATTATCATTGGCACGACCAGCGCAAAAGCCGGAACTATTATGAAGGAATTATATCAGAACTTCTCCTGTCCAATTATCGAAACTCACCCAAAAGCCTCGGAAATGATTAAGTATGCCGCCAATTCCTTCCTCGCGATGAAAATTTCCTTTATCAATGAAATAGCAAGGCTCTGTGATGTACTCGGGATAAATGTAATGGATATCTCGAAGGGGATCGGTCTCGACCACCGCATTGGCACGCAGTTTCTGCATGCCGGACTGGGCTACGGCGGCTCATGCTTCCCGAAAGACGTCAATGCTTTGCTGAAAACAGCGCTGGACAATCACCGCCCCTTATCCGTTTTAGAAAAAGTAGTGGAAGTGAATAATGAACAGCCATTATATTTTATTGAAAAAATGAAACAGACCATGGGAGAGCCGCTAGTAAACAAAACAATTGCCGTACTTGGATTGGCGTTTAAAGCGAATACGGATGATACCCGGGAGTCACCAAGTTTAGTTTTGATTGAGCATCTGGCATCTGAACAAGTGGAAGTTAAAGCCCACGACCCAGTGGTGCATTTCAAGAGTGGTGGAACAATGAAATTTCAGCAATGCGAAACAGTGGAGGAAACTGTTAAAGGGGCGGATGCAGTGGTTATTGCTACCAACTGGCCCGAGTACCTGCGTCTCGATTGGGCGGTACTAAAGTCATTTATGAAGCGACCAATTATTTTTGATGGCAGAAATATGTTGGATAAAGCCGAGCTGGAGAGCTTGGGATTTCAATGTTTCGGTGTAGCCAGTTTTTAAAAAAAGAAGGGGGAGTTACGTTCGCTCACCCTTCTAATTATTTAGCTATCTATAAAGCTGCAATGCGAATGGGGGGTCATTTCTGGTTTTGCAGGACAAGCTGTAAGCCAAGTCCGATATAAACGGTTCCAACGACTTTTCCCTGCCAGCGTGAGAATTTGTTGTTTTGCTTGGAAAAAAGCCGTTCCCCGATCGAACTGGTGAGCAAGGCAAGTGTGGTTGTGTACATAATGCTCATTAATACAAAAGTAAGCCCGAGGATCAGCAATTGCAGCACAACCGGCGTTCCGTCATTGCGGACAAATTGCGGGAGGAAAGCCAGGAAAAACAGCGCAGTTTTCGGGTTAAGCAGTTCAATTAGCAGGGCCTGGCGAAACGATGTGGCAGCCGTTTTGGTTTTTACTGCGGGTTCACTCAGCTTTTTTGCTTTTTGTAAAAATGATTTAATCCCAAGAAAAATGAGGTAGGCCGCTCCCAGATATTTCACGATTTCAAAGGCGAGCGCAGAGGTCATCAGGATTGCGGACAGTCCAAGTACTGCGGCCACAGTATGAATCAGGTCGCCAACAGCTATGCCGATACCGGTAATGATCCCCGCCATCCGGCCGCCTTTGGCTGTTTGCGTCAAGGTTAACAGAACCGCCGGGCCAGGGATAAGAAATAATACTAATACAACCAAAATAAACGATAGCAATGTTATCGCCCCATCGAAAAATGTAGTAATGTCATTTTATCATAATAGTCTGAATATTGTAATGCGGTAAAGGGAGAAAGTCCGGATTGGCAGTAGTTTTTTTAAAAAAAAGCAAGACATACTGGAGCATGTTTTTTGAAAACAAAATAGCCGTGCCGGGGCACGACTATTTTTAGCACGCTTCATTTCGCGAACTTAAGGAATGCTTAGAATGATGGTTGCGGCGACGCCATTTGGAAGGGTTCTACCAGAACTGGTGGTGATTCTGACAGACACTAATTGACATTGGGTAACTGGAACGCTGCCAGTCCCGATGCCGCAACAGCCTGGGCCCGCGGTTGCTGAAATATTGGTTGCCTGAGGGTTAGCTGCACATGCATCACTTGTATATATTGTAGCTGTTACTGTTTCTCCAGCCCGCAAATTAAAATTGCGAATGCTGAAGACTAAACCAGTGATGGTTGCATTTTGTGCTATAACGACATTACTTCTTGCAAAACCAGGTGCTCCTCCTTGGGAAGTCCCGAGCCCGACAAAATCGTTATTGCCAACCTGCTGGTCTGTCGCTAAATAGATCGTGCTGCCTCCTGGCCCAGTCGCTCCACGAGGTCCGGCAGGGCCAGTCGCGCCGGTGTTACCTTTAGGTCCCTGAGGCCCGGTAGGCCCTTGAGGCCCAGTAGCCCCGGTAGCTGAGTTAACATTTACTTTAACATTAACTTTTTGATTGCATTTGCACTCTTTTTTGCCGCATTCAGAGCACACGTCTTTTTTATGACATTTGCACTCTTTCTTGCCACATTCGGAGCACCCGTCTTTTTTATGACATTTGCACTCTTTTTTGCCGCATTCGGAGCACCCGTCTTTTTTATGACATTTGCACTCTTTTTTGCCGCATTTAGAGCACCTATCTTTTTTATGGCATTTGCATTCTTTCTTGCCGCATTCAGAGCACCTGTCTTTTTTATGGCATTTGCATTCTTTCTTGCCGCATTCAGAGCACGTGTCTTTTTTATGGCATTTGCATTTATCGTGCCCGCACTCCGAGCATCTATTTTCACCGACGTTTTCGACATCATCGAGATCGTGATCGTCAGGGATAAATCCGCTATATTCTCTGCTCAAATCTTTCCCTCCTTATCCTTAACCTTCTGTATCCTATGAAGCAGGCTGTAAATGAGTTCGGACGAGTATCTAGAAAATATGCCTATTTTAAAAAGCTGTTCCCATATATCAACAAATCAAAGCAAATAAAAAACTCCTCACCGAAAAAACTCCTCACCGAAAAAATTCGGTTAGGAGTTTTTTCTAATAATATGTTAGAGATTGTTTCAGGCACCATAACTTATATTTTCAATGTAGATAGCTTTGTTTCCCTCCGGCAGTTTAATTCGAAGTTTGTCGTTGCGGCGCAGGCGGTGGCCTGTTTCGGCATCGATGAGTTCGCTTCCGATATCTATGGTGCATTTCGATTTGTTGAGCAGCAGAAGGGTGTTGTCAGTCAGTGGGACGAAGGTAATTTGATCTGTTTCTGAGAATTCTGGGTTCAGTGAAAACAACTGGCGTAAATGGAATTCATTTTTTAACGATTTGAATCTTTGCACCTTCGGGCCGGTGCTGACTCCGTTGTCTTCGTCTGTGATTTCCACAACGATTTTCCCGTGGAATCCACGTTTGGCCCGCTGTTTTTTCGAGGCAAACGAGAATGTCGAAACTCCCAACAGCAACACGGCCGCCACACCTGCCACAATATAAATCCATGGGTATGGGTCAGTCTCCCTAGTGGGCTTCACATCCGCAGCTACTGGCTCCGCCTTGCTCCTAGTCGCTCCTGCAGGGATCGAAAATTTTTGCGGCGTAGTCTCTCGGAAGAAGCTGTCACCCTCTGCCTTGATCACCAGCTCGAATTCTCCTGAATCCCCCGCCTTAAACTCCCCTGAAAATCCTTTATCGCCAGCAGTTAGCGGGATTTCCCCGGTATTTCCTGAGGTTAGATTCTTAACGAGCAATACAGACTTCAAGGATTGATAAAGGTCCTTGTTCACCACTTTCTTGCTGCCTTCCACGAAAAACGCTTCAACCTTAACTGTTTGGCCAGCTTTCATCGTATTCGGAATTGGGGCCATATTTAGCTGCAAGTCATTATTGAATACCATCTTAATATCAATTTTATCCTCAGGAAAACCTTTCACTTTTAAAATCCAGTCACCTTGGACTGGGTTAATCAGCTTAAGCATCGAGTAGTTTTTGGACTTGGTTAACGAAATCGAATCGGACGGGATGGCCTGCTCCTGGCCGGAAGGGTCCACAAGCTTAACTTCCACCGGCTTCTCTGAAATGAGCGAAATATTGGCTTCGAGTACATTTTCATTTGGTACCGTAAACGGAACATCCTGGAACTCCGGTTTGGCGACTACATCCTGTACAGGCACCATTTTCAGCTTTAAGTGGGCGGCAAAGATTTCACTCAAGATTCCCGGCAGATCATTGGCGTTATTCGTTTCAAAGAATTTGCCATTTGTCCCGGTCGCAATCTTTTGCAGCAACTCTTTATTCAGCTTGCCATCGGCATTTAGACCAATGACATAAATCGGGTAGCCCTTTGCCTTGGCAGCCACGACTGACTGGGCCAGCTGGTCGTCGGCCTGCTCGTTTGTTTTCGGTTTGGTTTTATCAAGGTCGTTGTTGCCATCGGCAAGCACAACAATAAGCGGCTCGTACCCTGACACATGACCCTTATCCAAAAAGCTGATCGCTTCCGTTACCCCAGTCGAGATATCGGTGTACGGATATTTCGCCGACAGCGAACCAATAAAATTCTTAATGCTTTGTTTATTACCTTCCGATTGAATTTTCACCATTTCCATCTTGCTTTCCACATTATTCCCATAGGCGATGACGCCAATCTTGTCCCCTTTGACGGAAGACATGTCCACGAACATCTTCATCGCTTCGCTACTGAGCTTATTCGGATCACTCGACAGCATGGAGCGGCTGGCATCGACCACTAGGACCCCTTCAATCCTCGAAGTCACATCCGCATCTCCTTCAGCACGAACCTGAAAGGAACTGATCATGCAAAAAACAACCATAAAAACTGTGAAACTAGTAACCAACCTTTTTCGCATCTATTTACACCCCCACTAGCACATCATTTTTATTCTTGTTCATTAAATTATTTTTATTTGTTCTATATATAATACATTTTATCATCCATACGGTGGATTTCCCGAAATAGTTGTCAAAAACTATGGGATAATTTATCGACAATTTTTGCGGGAGACTCAAAAGGCAGGTTTAAAAGGGCAACTTCCTTTTGCCAATAATTTCTAATGAATTTTATTATTAGTGATTAGAATTTGGTGAAATTTATAATCTTTTTAAATAGGGTAGCCAATAAGGTTTATTGGCTACCGAAATCAACCAGTAAATCCAGGTAAGGTAGCCAATTAAAGCCGCGCTTTATTGCTACATAAAAAGCATTCCAAAATAGGAATGCTTTTCAGAAATGCTTACTAATTATTGGTTTCTTTCGCCGGGAAAGGATATAAATGCGTTTCGGGTTTTTCACCGTTTTGTATGATTAGCGAATTCCCTTGGAGCTTCACATCAGCTGAGCTCTGTTTGAAGGAGAGTAATTCAAGCGGATGGTTGCCTTCTTTAACAAGGGCCTGGAACCGATAAACCCAAATATAGGATCCTTCTGTCCCGCCAGTTGCTGTGATGACCAACTCATCCGTTTTGTCCTCATTAAAATCATACGGTGCAGCATAAATGGAAAATCCTTTCTTTAAAGCGTCATTCTGCTCAAAAGGACTAGTCTCTGATTGAACATTTAATGAAAGTTTGTGTGGGTTCCCCTTATCATCTATTAATGCGCCCCTTGGTTGTTTCGGGCCAAACGTGAACTTGTACTGCTGATCTGGATACCTTAATTCAATGGTTTGGTCACCGTCCACCCCGGGAGTCCATTTTTTAAAGATTTCGGAATTCAGTCCGAAAACAGCCGGTTCCGTTGGGGCTGGTTTTTCCTGCTTTTTCTTCTCCGTCGCCTTACCACCAGTTTTCGCAACCTTAGGCTTCTCATCCTTATTTAATAAATAGTCGAGGCCGAACCAGGTGGCACTGCCCACACCGCCAAGAATCACGAATGCGATGCCCAGTTTGATACCATGCTGCTTTAAAAATTTCACAACAGGATTGGCAGTTTCCCATTCTACTTTTTTTATAATACTTCTTAAACTTTTAATTTGCTTCAGTTCATTTCGATATTCTTTCTTTTTCCAAATCGATTTTTCATTATTAACCAGATAGTTTACTAAAGTACGCTGGAATAATTGCTGGTTCATCCCGGATGGTCTTGAGTTCGTTCTAATAAAGCTAAGCATTGCTTTGTCATCACCGTATTGAACAAGATGCCTGAAAAGCCCGCCATAATCAACATCATCGAACTCTGACTGGTAGGCCATGGTTAGCAGGGGTAATTGTTCAGTCGTGATTTTGGTCCGCAGCAGCCTTTGGACAATTTCCCTTACCTGTTCCCGTTCACCTCGTTTTAAAGCTTTAAGATTGACAAATTCAGCCTGGGACGGATTACTCAACAATTGGTACAGAACCTCGGTGATTCGAAAACGATCCTTTGCTGGTCCTTCCTTCATATCCTTGAAGGATATATTCGTAAAAATCCTCCCGAACGCCATAATATCTTGAGTAGAAAGCGCATCGGGACGGATGTTGTTAAGCAAAACGATCATCGCCTTGACTAACATCGTTTGCTTAAAACTGGCCAATTCCGGTTCCTGAACGTTAAGAGAAAATTCTTTAACTGCTTCAACAGCCTTAAACGGATTTCGGTTAAGCTTAATCGATGCTTCCAATTTTTCAATTGCCACGGACTTGAATTTCTCAATATCAAGCAGATATAGCGCTGCCAGCAGCGCTTTTATTTCATTGAGGATTTCTTCAACCCGGACTAATGGCTGGAAACGCTCCTCGAGATATTGTCCAAGCAGTGATTCATATTCGTGACGTTCCTTAATGAATAATACAATTGCCCGATGAGAAGGCTTGTCCTGCTCCAGCAATTTCCACAGCTTTTGGAATAACGGAGTCGTCTGATGTGCAGAAAGCGTCCGCAGTACAAAGGACAACGGTTCCTCATGCCGGACGATTTTGTTAATCTCCAATACCGAGTGGACATAATCCAGGACAATGGCTGGGTCCGTTGCTGATTTTTCCTCTGAAATGAGTTTTAAAAATAACGCAACCAAATCGGGCTTGTTCTCATGATTTACGCGCAGGAACTTCTCAAGGCTGTACAAAAAGCCAATTTTATTTCGCTGATAAATGGATGCGTCACTGTCAACCAGGGTTAAATACAGGTCGGTTAATTGATAATAGCTTGACAGCTCAAGCTTTTGCTCGTCAGGCAGTCCGGATAAAGCCCCTTCGGCAAAGGTCATGAAATGATTAATCCGTTCGGAATGGGCAAATGCCTCCATTGCCAAATCCAAATACTCATGTTTTTGGCCCTCGATTTCCACCCCGGAGATTCGGCCGGCAGCAAAATCGAAAATGAATTGCTTCTCGATGGAGCGGTCGGCATAGTTTAATGTCCCGGGCTCAAAGAACATCACATGGATGTAATTCTTCGTTTCCGGCTCGCTCGTGAACGTCATTGCCCCTAATCTGCGCCTGTGGGCATAGGGCAAATAAACATAGATCAATTCTAAAAGCTGAAGCGCATCCTTCGAATAGTCCTCAAGCGGCGTAGGTAAGGATATAAATACCTTTTTCTTGCCCGCAATCGAAGTCAATACCGCGAAAAGGAGCTGTTTGAACTGGGCTTCGGAAATCCCTGATCTGCCAAGCAGCACGTCTTTCAGAGCAAGAATGTCGCGCTGACCATGGCCAATCGCATCTTTTTCAGGAATAACCTTTCCAAGTTCCACGTCATAGGAAGTGGCAAATTCAGTTATTTGAAAAAGGTTAGTCGAGTTCTTTAGCCATTCCTCTTTCATACTCGCGGGAATGACATAGTTATGCATAAAATATGTACTGCGCTCCCCGGTGAAATCTGCTGGTACATACACAGCTTGTCCAATGACAAGGTCACCCGTTTCCGGCTGGAACAGGGTGACCGCCTCCGGATAAAGGGAGGCATCTTTTTGTTTGCTTGCCATTAACGACTTTGGTGCGGAATACAAGCAAAAGGGGTGAAGGTACTTTTTTACAAACGATTTATCAAGCCCATCGGAAATGGCAATCGTATCATAGCCGTCGGAGGTGCTGAAAATCCCGCCCCGCTCTCGGGTATAGAGCTGCTGTTGAATGTTCCCGCTCATTGCTCATGTCTCCCTTCAATAAATCCCAGCTTATAGAGCAGCCAAACAAATGGTTCGTCGACACGGACAGGACTGATGATTCCATTCACCTGCTGGCCGACAGGGTTGCTTCCAAGCGCGGACACGGCAAAATAGGAAGTATCTCTAAAATATACATCAACAGCATCGACGAACGGGGTGTCTACCTTTGCAAGGAATCTTCGAATTTCCCCATTGATATTGTCAAATTCATCAAGGTTAAGGAAGCCCCGGTGTGTCACATTGCGGAACACATTGCTGTTGGATCGGATATATTCGCCATCCTCGGAGCTTAGCGCTGATAGTAAATCGCTCTTTGTTAAAACGATGGCCGTTGGGATATCGGTTTTGCTGTTTTCCTGATGGGCGATGAAATCCTCGAACAAAGACACGACAACCTCCCGCGGCTCATCGGCCAAGCCCACGATTTTCCCTGGATTTTCGCCCATTTGGTGCAGCAATTTTTCACGAATGGCGCGAATCTGCATCGGGTCAACAAGGAACAGAATGCCGGCCGAGTTTTTAATGTGCGATGCATGCAGCTGCAGGTATTCTTTGCTCGTCATACCTTCGCCGGCGACATCAAAGAATACAAGGGTTAACGGAGCTCTGTCCTCATCCTTAAACACAAATTGGAAAATAAACGGCTCCTGACGCTTTTCCTTTGCAGTAGATTCAAACAGATTCCCGTTTTCAAATAAAGGTACTTCATATTCATCCCTGAATCGTCTGCTGATCGAATTATTCAGCGGAATGCAGGCAGCGTTAAAATTACTCGCCGTTACACGCTGCAGCGTATGAATCAACGATGTAATATAAACCGATTTTCCGACAGAAGTGGCGCCGACAACCGAAATGATGTTACTCGGATATTTGCCGGCCGTGATCGGCAGCTCGTTATGGCAGCTCGGGCAAAGCCGGTTCTTGGTCACCTCGGAATATTTGTCCGATACGCCCATCAGTACATTGTTCGTGTAAATCTTGTTTTCCTGCGGAATGGTCGCCGGGTTGATGACCGCCTCGAGTTCATCAATCGGGGCAAGCCCAAATTTGGCTCGGTATTTATTTAACACTTCATCCTCCTGAAGTGCTAAGGCCTCATCATCATCACGGTGATGGGACGCGCGGAATACGACGTCCTCATGGTGGAATTTTGAAAAACAGTAAGGACAAACAATATCATAGTATGGCAGTTTGATTGTTTCTGCTGGTTTTGCTCCAAACATTTTCTTTAGTAGTCCGAACATCTCAAGGTCTCTCCTTATTTTGGAATCAGCTCAAAGCTCTGGGCTGATTGTTTGCCATTGCTAAAAAAGATTCGAATGTATTCATCTTTATCAATCTCTATTTCGGGCTGCTCATTTTCTCCTGATGCAAAATCGCGGATAAACGGGAATTGGGTTCCATCTTCAATCGAAGTCGGAGTGCTGCCGCGCTTTTTCACATAAACCAACAGATCCTTTTCAAGCGGAATCTCTGTCATAATCGACATTTTCACCATTTTCTTTGAACTGAACCATCTATTTTTATAATCAATCGAAAAATAAATCTTGGCCTTGGCCCCTGTTACATACATGAGATTGTGGTCGTTTTCCTGGGCAAAAACGATCAGTTTCCCATCACGTTTTTGGCAGGGGAAGATGCGGTAGGCATATTGGCCAATCGCATCGACTCTGCCTATATATCCTTGGTTGGCCTTATATTCCTCCCGTGTGTATAGCCGCAAATCGGCCTTCTGCAGTTCGCTTACGGGCTTTTGCTTTTCAGCCAACGTTTTGTAAAGATAAACAAAATCGATTTCATTTGGCCAAAACCATGATAAATGAAGCTCTGAATCTCTTACTGTTTTTTTTATATCTTTTATTTCATAGCTATCAGATGGTATCGATTCCCAGTTCACCAGCTTTCACCCACAATCTTGAATTCTAGTTGGTTATAAAGGGCGAGAGGCCCCGTTAAAATCCTTTATTGAGCGGATCTCGTCTTTTGGACGAACCGCCAAGCGAAACATTGGTTCTGCCGGAAGGATACGGGACCCCGCCTGAAAATTTTTCACGAATCGGAATGAACAAAGTACCAAGGCCTGTTGCTGCGGTTAACAGAATATCGGCAGCAAGCCGGTAATAGAACCCGGATAGGGCAGCGGAATCCTGCAAGCCAAGCTCAAGCACGAGTCCGGCCACCAATCCCATAATCAAGCCGGTAATCGAATAGCTTTTTGCCAGGAAACGGTTGTCAAACACGATTCCAAGGGCTAAGCCAAACAGTCCGCCGATGAAGGTAACAAGCACAACCCGGAGGATGGAAAGCCAGAGGGTTGTTTTGAACACACCGTGCCGTTCCGCCACAAGCAAACGGTCTTGATTTTCCAGATATATTTTTTCATAGATATTTTTTAACTGTGAAGCGTTTTTGACATCATAAAAAGAACCGCCGGTATTAGACGCAATCAATTTAAGCAGCTGGGCGCCGCTCCTGTCAATCTGGCTCATCCCGATGGTATGGATGGCAATATCCTTGCTTTGATAGGGCTCTAGCACTGCGTTTAGGTCAAGCTCGCTATACCCGTCTGAAAACAGGATCACCATCGGTTTGCGGCCTGCCTGATTGGCATCAATCTCCTGCATCGCGGTATCCAAGGCATTGCCGATATCGGTGTCCCCGTTATAGTCAAGACTATTGACCGCGGCAATACCATCCGCTTTCTCCGTTTTGTCATTTACGTTAAACATCGGCTTTGTCACAAAGGCTTGGTCATTAAAGGAAATAATCGCGGCCCGGTTGGTTGGTTTCATCGTGGAAATCAGCTCGCCGGCTGCCTTTAAGCTTTCATGCTTAGGATCCGTTTCATTCATACTGCCCGAAATATCCAACACGACGACAAGATCATCCGGTGGTTTGATATTTGAAAAATTAACAGAATATAAGAATTGAAACAAGAGACCTGCGGCAAACAGCATGACCAGTGTAGAAGGGATTAGCACCTTCCATGACAGCCCGGTATATTCCCGCCGCCAGCTTTGGCCGTTAATGACCGGCGAGATGATTTCCGCCAGCAGGCAGAAGAGTCCCGCGAGAAAGGCCAACTGGCCAAAATAGACACCAATCAACAGCAGGTTGGGCCAAATCCCATAATAGGACTCTAGTAACCATTCACCGAGCAGGGCCCCGATAACGCCGGCGATGATGCTAAAAATAAAGAAAAGCAAACTAAATTTACGGACAGGCATGATTTTTTGGTCTCCTTACTGTGTAGTGTGGGTTTCCATGGCTTCCGCATGGAACTCATAACCATTCTCGGAGTAGGTCTTGTAGTACCGTTCACCATGTTGGTAATACATGAGGTCTTTTAGTTTAAATCCGCCCATCAGTGTTAATTTTTCAACCCCGCTGGAATCCTTCTCATGGGCACATCCAACCTTGAAATGGCGTGTTTCTTGTTCCTTTTCCAAGGCAAAATTCATAAACTTGCTGTAAAAATCGCCGAAGAAGTATTTTTCCTCATAACGGTGTTCCTGTGAATAGTGGAACACCTCGATTTGGATGGCCGAGTTTTCGTATAGACGCTGGTACAATTGCTTAAATAAATCGTCCTTTGTCAGGATCTCTTGATTAGCATAATCGGAGGCGACATTGGCCCTTTCCAGCAGTTCATCCTCAAAGCTGCGGTGAAATTCAGGTTGGGTTAAGACTTCGCGGTTACAAATAGAAAGCAATTTTTCTAACAGCGCGTTGGCACCGCCTTCCAAAATGCTGAGCAGGTTGCCAAAAAACCGCTCATTGGAAAGGATAGCAGCACCGCGTTGGTCTCTCAGCTTTCCGGTTATTGTCTTAATAATCCCGGCATAGTACTCGGCGATATTTTTATCCAAATAATCGTCTGTATCATATAGACTCTCGGCTGCCGCTTGTTTCAGCTGTGATTCTACTTGATTGATAAGCTCGATTTTACTGCGGAGGGAGAGATGTGTTTGCTGCAGCACCTCTAGGTATTGCAAGAGGATGGCCTGCTTGATTTCCAGCCTCAACAGCTGATGCTTTGCACCATAAACCGCTTCAAAAAAGTACTGTATAAAGCTGGCCAAATTTTTCTTATCCGAAAAAGGCAGCAAGCTCTTTTTGAAGTCACAGTGATCGACCAATTGTTGATAGTATTGCTCGAGCCGAGCTTCGACCTCCAAGCGTTCACTTTTCGTTTCACGCAGCATTCGGCCGATTTCATTCATTACACTGATTCCCTGGCCTGAAGCTTCTGAAGTCCATAAATAGGCGCAGTGCAGGCCGTATTTTTCATTGTTAATAATGTTTTCATCGAGGCAGCGCTCAATATGCTGCTTCAAATTTAATTTCTGCAGATGCTCGCGGACAGGCTCTTCAAAGTTAACGGCAAAGAATCTCTGGGTAACGCCTTCATATAAATGGGACTCGGCATCGCGAACCGACATTTTTTTAATCGCCTGATAGGAATGAGTGACACCCATTAACCCATTCATATCATCAAGCTTATCGCTCGATGGAAGGAGGTTCTGGTATTGTTTTTGAAAATGGGATTCCGACAGTTCCAATAAGGTGAGAACGGTGTCAGGCTTTTCATCGCTTGCTTCCGTTAAGCTACGTAAATACTCCTGGAAAAAGTAACTCGCGGCATGCAGGGCAATTGCTTTATTGGGCCGGGTGACCTTGGCAAACCCTGCTGAGGCGTACACCGGGTCAACAGAATTCCCCCTAATCCCGTTTTTAAAATCCTGATGGTTGTAGCTGTCCATCTTTTCATGGTAGTCGGTAATCATTTTCCGGTTTTTTAATAGGTTTAAGTTGCTAATAATTTCGTAGTTTAGTTGTGAGGCTTCACTAGAAATTAACCCTGCTTCATTTTTATCGCTCAATAGGTAGACCATATCAAAGAGCGGAGAAGGGGCATGAATCACCGGCAGGCGTAAGTGATCTTCCGTCAACTGCATATCCTTTTCAAACGAATAGTGGCTGCTTTGGAAATAATCCAATTCCTTTAAAAAGCTCATCCCAAGTGAGGTAGAGAAGGCGAAATTATTTTCGTCTTGCCGTTCCTTCAGCAAACCGTATAAATCGACCTCGACGTTTTTAAAGGACTCCTGAAGAATGCTTTTTAATAGCAGGGTTATTTCCTGAATCAGGATATTGGCCGGGTCGCTAATCGCGGTTACGACACAGAGATTGATCTTGATCAACGAGGAATAAACCTTGCCGTATTCTGCAATTTTCACCGATAGTTTGCGGAAGGCTTTGTTAAGTTCAATCAGTTTATCATCGTCATTTGTAAACGCTTCGTACATGTTTTTGCGAATCGTTTGGCGTTCAAACCCTTTTCCCGGCACTTGAATGGATAACACGTTTTCGTGGGTGATGGTGTCAGTTTGATAGGCATGGAAATATAACACACCTGAGCTGTTATGCCACTTTTCTTCATTAATTTGCATAATCGATGTCATGGCATCTTTGACCTGGTCACCCAAGAACAGGAAGACGACCGGATGGTTGACACTTCGCTGTTCATTTTCCTCCAGTGTCATTTTTTCCAGCTCATTCGAAAATGTAATGGCGTATTTCTGTAAAAGTTCCTTCAAGGCTGTTTTCCTCCCTGTAGAAAAACCCTGTTTAAAAAATAGTCATGTGATAAGAGGCGGCCACAAGCAGATTCTGCATGTGGCCAGTTTATTCTTATTAAGATTTCAATTGTCTCAGCATCTCGTTGACTTTGATCATCATATCCTTATAGAATTCGTAGAGTTCTTCACCATTGGCGAGATCCTGCCAGTCATAGTCGAGAGCTTCCTTTTCCTTGGCATAGGTGGCAGCCATTTCTTCCAATGCGGCGATTAGCTCCGTCGCATTTTCCTGGTTAATCATCTCGTTGCTGCGCTGCTCTGATTTCTTCTCCAGCTGATCCTTCTTCTTTTGATTTAAGCCTTTGAACGCATTAAACAGTTCAAATTCGACAAACTTGGTCGTCTTCATCAAGTTTATAAACGGCTCCCAAGCGTCTTCCTCAATCTCTTTATCATATACATAAAGAGCGCCGCGCTTCTTAATCGTTTTCGTATAAATCGCCTGAATATATTGATTCAAGGCAGCCTCGCGTTCATCCTGGGAGGCCATGTATTGTTGAATATCTTCCATCTTTTCTTTGATCAGGCTGTATTTTTTAACCTCAAGCTTTACTTTCTCAATCAGCTTAGGAGAGCGGATGAAGTTTTCCTTGGCGACTTCCAGGTTGGTGCTGCCGAAAATATCGCTTGCGCCATCTACTTCCATGCCGCCATTCAACATGTCTTTCAGCAGACGGTATAGCTGCTTCAAGCTTCCAGGGCTCGCTTTGTCGATGTTCTTTGGATCAACCTCGTATTGGGCGAATAATTCGTCCATATTAAATTCCTTTGTAAAATGGCATTGATAGCGGGCACTCGTGCCTTGATCGGAATCCTTCTCACTAATGACTTTGAATTCCATCGCCTGGTCAAACAAAGCGCGAATCCCGGAATTGTAATTATGCAGACGTTCGTTTCGGTACGTATCTCCCCATGATTTTTCCGGAATCGGAGACGGAAGGAAGGCCCAGTTTTCGTTTGCATTTTGCACAAGGTGCCGGCCCACGCCCTCTTTTTCCAAAATCGTCTTTTCGTACGATGCTTCATAAAGTGAAAGCGGTGAGTAGGAATACAATGGAATTCCGTTTTTGGTATTTAACCAGAAAATCCGGTTTTTCAGCTCACTTTCTTTAATCGTAAACTTGGACCCGCTGATGGAGTGCCTTTGGTAGCTTTTGAGTCCGGCAAGAATATTTGGCGCCTTAACCGGGACGGAGACAAAGCCCCACTCTGGGAAGTGGAGGGAGCCGTGACTGTCAGCAAGGTGGAATACCGGCAGGGCATCATGATCAAGGCGGCCTGCAATCTTTTCATCGATAATCCGGTCGATTGGCATATCTTCACCAAACTTAAGCCGCAGGAAGTCCTCCATTGATTTCGTAATCAAGCCGCCGAACTGGTCGCTCAGGAATTCAGAAACGCTGCCGACGATATCGACATCGTCCTCGTTGATCCAATTTGCTGATTTTTCAAGCAGCATTTGCGCCCAATCCTGGATGAGCAATTCTCCATCTTTGGAATCAAACATGCTCTGGATTTCTTTAGCGACATCCGGAACATTCACCAATTGCCAATAATAGGTGACGTTATTTTGCTCGCGTACCTCGGTCCCATTAACCAGGATATTGGCATTCTGTTTAAAAATAGTCCGCAGTGCGTCAAGGATTTCCTTGTACACCACATAAATTTTGCTGTTCAAGTTATTAAGCTGCTGGTACAAATCCTCATAAAACTGGATCATTTCTTCAATGCGTTCTTTTTCAACCCGTTTATCGAATTCGTCAAGCTTTGCCCCAATGTAGGCATTCTTTTTCTTATCCTTTGAAATAAACGCGCTTCTGGCATCCTCGAGCTTATTGTACGCAAAATCCTGCTCGGATTGGATGGCCGCCGGCAGCTGTTCAAGATGGGCTTCTAAGTTATGAATATAGGTTTTTATATTCGCCAATAAGCAGGCCTGGTCCTTAAAATAGATTAAGCGGGACGAGTAGATCGGCCCCTTATCCCCTTGCAGGAACATTTTTTCCATTTGCCGGCGGAACTCTTCGATCATCTGGCCTGGCAGCTGGTTCGTACAGCGGCGATATTGTTCCTTCGCTCTTAGCAGATATTCTCGGTTTAATTCTTCGTCAATATTGGTGACCGATGTTTTTATCACGTTATTATACGAGAATCGCTCGCTATTTTCGTAGCCTGATAGAGGCTGGGGCACCCGTTCATTATAGCGCTGGTGCAGGGATTCGGGATCAATCCGCAGCCGTTGGGCAAATTGGTCAACATCGGTTTGCGAAGGCCGTGTCTCAAACATATTATCCATTTTTTCAAACAGCTTGTAACCGAGGTAGGTCGTCATTTCCTCAAGCGGGATTTCCGCCATGGACGCCCCGATAATATTGTATTGATAGTTGGCAGGATACGGCTTATGCATACTGGCAATATTGGCTTGGATATTGCTGATATAGTCATGGATGGCAAACTCATCGCCAGAGCCTTTATCCTCGCTTGCCATAAAGTTGGTAATATTCTCTGCCGTGACGTTCATGCAGTAATCATAAGCATTTTCAAGCCATTTTCCCTCGAGGTTGGTCCCAGAGATTAAATGGCAGAGATTGAATGGCGGCAGCTGTGAGTTTACCGACAGCATCGTCCCATATTTCTGAATGAAGCGTTCCTTTCGTTCATCACAGTTCATCCAGTAATCCAATTCTTTTAAGGCCGCATAGCCGTTTTTCTCGATATATTCGGCCGTGTGGTAGCTGATGCCCTTCTTGGACAGGTTCACGTCAGGTGTGAACAGGTAGCCAAGAATATTGACTCTGTCGGCACCTTTGGAACCGAATTTTTTATCCATGATTCCTCTGACGATATAGGCAATATCAAGGAAACAGCCGCTTCCTGTTCCGCCGGACAGCCCGGTGAGGAGGAAGACGTACAATTTCTTGCCTGACCCCTCAAGGACGGCATTAATTTTATTTTCAATTGTTTTGACAACTTGATTAATTTTAGTAAACATCAATAGCCGGCCTGCCTGGCGTATCCCAGAGGCGCCGCTGATACCGTCGGTAATTGACAATTCCGGTGACAGCCATTCCTTTATGTAAGGCTCCATCGTGCTGCGGTTTGACAGCACGCTGCCAATCTCGGGATTCGATAACAGGACGAATTCTTTATTTGGATCGAGACGAATCCCGTTGTAATTCTTATTGCGGTCATGCTCGTTCGTTTCAAACGCCAAAAACTCAATATTATTTGGTTTTTCCTTTTTCTTTTTGGATAGTGGATCTTCAGGCAGTTTGAACCGGCGGTTAACCTGGTACTTCAAACGCAGCAGGGCGTCAATGCCTGTGCCGCCAAGCCCAATGACAAGCATCGGGTTATCAATTGTGTCAACGCGGATTTTTTCGGAGATAATCCCTCCGCCTCTTGCGACATCCAGCTGTTCAATATGCTCTTTCACACTTGCTTTCATGCAATCTTTTCCTCCCTGGCTGAAAAATGACTATATATTTAAGACGAAAAAAAACATGGTTAGGATTCCTTTTTATGGTGACGAAGCACCGATTCCCTACTTAGCTGATATATTCCAGATAAACCGATTTATTCACCTGTTTTAACACGATGCGCAGGCGGTCATTGCGTTTGATTGGCTGACCCTTTTTGGCATCAATGGCCCGGCCGCCCTTTTCGATCGTGCAATTGGAATGATTGATGATAATGAGCGAGTCACCTGCACCCGGTTTAAAAATGATTTGCCCCGTTTCGGCAAATTCAGGCGATAGCGATAGCAGCTGATGCAGCTGGAACTTTCCTTTAAAGCCTTTTAGCTTCTTGTACTGCGGGTTACTCCGCTCACCGGTATCTTCATCCCTTACTTCAACGACGAATTGACCGCTGAAGCCTTTGTTTTGCTGAGCCAAGTATTTTAACAGCAAGTAAATAAGTGCCCCCAGGATTAGGGCGCCAATGACTCCGCCCACTACATAGAGCCAAGGAAATGGTTTTTCATCGGCCTGCTTTTGTTTGACCGCAGGCGCAGCAGCTGCCTTTTGAACCGTGATTTTTTGCGGATCTGTCTCACGGAAGAAGCTGCTATCCTCCGCTTTTACCTTCACTTCATAGCCGGACGCTTTTCCAAGCTTGAACTCTCCAGAGAACCCTTTATCGCCCGCCGTAAGGGGGGCTTCCTCCGTTTTTCCTGTATCAAGATCCTTGATAAACAAGGTCGCTTTCATAGAATTATAGATGGTTTTATCTGCAATTGCGGTACCGTTATCTTCAAAGAACGCATCAATCTTGACCGTTTCCCCAGCTTTGTAGCTTTGCTTGGCAAGCGGTGCCAGTTTAAGCTGCAAATCATAGTTGAAGACGAGATTGATATCAATTTTATCCTGGGGAACCCCTTTTACCTTGAGCGTCCAATCACCCTGAACGGGTTTGAGAAGCTTTACCAATGTATAGGTCCTTGATGTTGAAAGCAGGACCTGGTCGGAAGGGATCGCCACTTCCTTGCCGGACGGATCGACCAGCTTTACCTCCACAGGCTGGCTGGAAATCAAGGAAATATTGGCTTCCAGGACATTTTCGTTGGGCACGTTGATTTTGACATCCTGAAAATCCCCGTTTCCGATTAATTCGTTTACTGGCACAATTTTTAATTTAAGATGGTTCGCAAATATTTCACTGAGGATGTCAGGAAGCTGGTCCGGCGAGGTTGCCTCGAAAAATTTTCCGTTGGTGCTGGAGGCAACGTTTGTCAGGGCGTCCTTGTTTAATTTGCCATTCGCGTTTAGGCCGATTGTATAGATCGGGTAGCCTTTTTCCTTGGCAGCTGCAACGGCCTTGTTTAAATCCTCTTCGGCCTGCTCTGGCGTTCTGGATTTATTTGGGTCTAGTTCATTGTTCCCGTCAGCGAGGAGGACAATCAATGGAAAGTAGCCTTGTTCATGACTGCTGTCGAGCACTGTAACCGCTTCTTTAACCCCGGCTGAGATATCGGTATACATATATGTATTTAGTGTATCGATGAATTCCTTTAAAGCTTTTTTATCCTGTTCCGAATTAATTTTGACAAGTGCTTTTTCCCGCATGACATGGTCAGAATAGGCAATCGCGCCAATTTTGTCGCCCTTTAGTGACGCCATATCAATGAACATTTTCATCGCTTCATAGCTGATATTGTTAGGGTCGCTGCTCTTCATCGAGTTGCTGACGTCTACGACCAGCATCCCTTCAATTCGGGAAGTGGTGTTTGAGGGACTTTTGGCATATGTAGCGACTGAGAAAAAAGTCGAAGAAAGGAAAAGGAATACTATTAAACTGCTTATCCATTTTTTAAACATTCGTGTCGAACCCCCACCGGCAAATTTCTTGAAATGATGACAATATTTTCAATATACTTACTAATATTTTACCACTGCTCCTAGTATATTCCTAAATATATTTCTTTTAATATCAAAATTTTCCTATTATAATTTAATTTAATGGATTTTATGGAAAAACATGTTGTTTCATAGGCGAAAATTACTAAAATCAAATCATGCAAAAAGGGGAAGCAAGATGTATATCACAGTATTTACCTGCTTACTGGGACTGATTTTAATTTGGAAACTCTATAAATTAATGAAAAATAAAAGGCTTGGCGACGACTTTCAAGGGATAGATGAAGAACTGGCAATCAAACTAAATGAAGGTGATTCCATTGGCTAAACAAGCAGTCCAGCTGACAAAGAAAAAGCGGACCCAATATCATTTCCAAAAGCTCAAAATGTGCAAAAAATGCAACCGCTATTCCGTCCTTGCGGATGAGAGCTGTCCAACCTGCGGCACAGAATGGATTGGCGTGGAAAGTCTGGTAAAAACCATTTTTAAAAATAAATTGTTTACCGAAGCCATCTGGATTTTAATCTTCGTCAGCCTGGGAATTGTGTTCGCCCCGACTATGAAATCGATGTACTATTCCCTTATTGCGGGGTTAGTCTTTTGCCTCAGCTATTGTCTTATCACCTCTATCTTTATGAAAAGTGAATATTTTATTCAACTCAGAAAACTGCTTCGCAGCGATTTTAAAAGAATTAAAGACGGAATCGGTTTTGACAGTAATCTGGCAAAAGACGATGCAGAAGAAGGCCGACTTGCTTCTGCCTATGAAAAGCTTCGCGAAATCTCAGATTTTATTGAAAATGACAAGGTGAAAAATCGCAGTGTTAAGCTTCTGAATCACATTATTCTCCGGAGCGACATGGAGCTAGAGCTCGAAACCCTTGTTCCGACAAGCTACGATCGGGATTTTGTAGAATATGCGCTCGAAGCAATCAAACTAAACCGTACGCTGATGACGAAAAAGTCGATCGCTTACTTCATTCAGCATCGCGCTTCGATTGTCACGGATTTTGGAATGGAAACACTGATTTCTGTTGCCGGCACGGCGTTAAGGATGAAGCTCTACATTATTGAATTTGCCGATTTTATTGAGGAATTTCTTGAATATTTTCCAAAGGAGCGGCTGCTTAGGCTCTGCAGCATTATTCATTCCAATCCGGAGGAAAATTGGGGCAGCCTCGGCCTGAAAACCAGAGGGCTGGTAGCCGCAAAATACAATTACGATCCCGATTTTAAGCGGTTTGTTTCGTAGAAAGGACTACTGCATATGTTTAAACTGACCGTTTATCGCAAAGTTAATATGTCGCGCAATTTTTTCCTATTGGTGCTTATGTTTTTACTTGTGCTTGTAGGCGGAAAAATTATGTTGGCCCACGAGAAAATCGCTACTTATGAGGAAGCAATGAAATTGTACCGTTCCGGAGATTTAGTGGCTGCTGAAAAGAAGTTCCGCGCCGCCAAGCTGAATGTTGTCATTTCCGACCATAACAAGGAAATTAATCAGATCCTCGGGGTCCTGTCGCCGATTCGCGAAACGATGGAAGAGTTGGATAAAAAAGCGGGTGATTATTATAACGAGAAGGATTTGCCCCGATTGGCCGATACATATAACAGCTGGCAGGAGCATCTAGAAAAATGGGTGGGCGGCACCGCTGTTCAAAAAGACATGTACGAAGAAATGCTCACTTTGACAAAGCTTGATAAGGATTTGAACACCTATTTTTCAGCAATTAAAAAAGCCGAGCTTGCCAAACTGACCTCCAGCCTTCGCAATGATGAGAAGGAGGAACAGATTCATAAAGATTTGAATTTGATTCCGTCTGAGTACTACGGGGGAGATTCTAAAAAGACAGAGCTGATTAAAAGTGAATTCCAAAAATATTATTCTGGAATAATCAAAGCGATGATCACCGAGAACGACGGGGTCTTCCAACTTGTTGATGAGGGAAATCGGCAATTCAGCATGTTAAAGCAGTTTTCCATTGATTCCTTATGGCTAAAGACTGCGCTCGAAACCCATTTAATAAAGGTGATGACGGAGGATTTTGACAAGAAGGAATACGCTCTATTTGCTGAAAAAGCCAAAACAGTGAAAGATCTGTCTTCGGAGATGGCTGATTCCCAAGTTTTCCCTTGGATTGAAAAGAGGAAGAATGAGTTACTGAACCAAGCAGACAAGCTTACCGTGGGAAATAAATATGAAGAAGCTATTTCTCTCTATGAAGCTTTAAGACCGCTTGAAGATACAGAACAGTTAATTAAGAGCGCCAACTTGGCCTGGGATAAATTTGAGCCGATTCGCGTGCTGAAGCGTCTGTATCCGGATAAGGAATTCCCTCATTTCGTCAATGCACGAAATAAGTGGGGGGCAGACAGCGCGGTCGCGGCCATTTCCAAGGAAGGCCTCATTTATTTCGGCAAGTTGAACGGTGAAGAAGAGATGTCTGTCACGACGGGCGGCAACTTTGGGGAGACTTTAACGGTTAACAAGCTTGATTTCCAAGGTTCCCTTAGTTTGACTGATGTTCCGGTTCTATTCATTGACGCAAAGTCATCGTCCCGAAAGCACCGATATATGGCGTATGAAGTAGTAAACAATTCTGTTTCTAAAATTTTGGATGTAGAAGCGGATTCGTTGACAATTGAGTCCAAGGAATCTATTTTGCTCGAGAACCCTGTTGGACAAGGAGCAGGGGAGTTCGCCTATTATGAACGGGGCTACAGCGGCGGATTCCAGTTTTCAAAAATCAAGGTGGATTATATTGATATTTCTGCAAAGGATATCAAAAATTATTATGGTCAAAAGGTTCGATTTACGACCTATAGTGCTACGCAAACTGCTGATGGCCCATTAATAAAACTATCGGAAACCTATAATTTCACCACCAGAAAATATGAATCTCAATATCTATTGTTAAAAGGCCAACTGACGAATATCACGAACTACAATCGTTACACTGTGATTGGCGTTTTTAACAGTTATCAGACGATTACCGATTCCTATGGTGAACCTATTGAGGTACCGGTATTTCAGGTGGAAAAAGTAGAATAAAATTCGAAGGCCAGTCTTATCGGACTGGCCTTCGTTATTCCTTTGAAGAGGGCAGTGCAATAAATTGATTAAAGATCCCGATCGACGTTATTTTTCCCAACCCCACTTCTGAAAAGTCGGTTTTGTAAACGGAAAATAAAAAATAATCTTTACGGCTTGTACCTGCATCAAAAATGGTCTTCCCCGCAACGGAAAGGAATCCCTTTTCAAAAAAGTTGGACGATTGATCCATCGTTTTATGATTAATCCACTCGATGTACTCCGACCGTTCAGGATTGGTCGCTGCCAAGATAAATATCACCGCAACAACAAGAATAATAGACAACAAACGCCTCATTTTCCGAGCCCCTTTTATACAAAATAAATTCACATCGACTGCTTGTACTAACATATGTCAGTTTCGCCGAGAAAATACTATTTTAAACGATGTGGTGGGGGTAGTTTTTGATGCAAAGTTGGAAACAATATTTGGATGCTATTTACCTGTGAATATGTTAAATTATTACTATTAAAATTGAGTCTGTTAATGAAATGGGGATAGCCTTGTGAAAAGAATCTGGAAGTGGGCGATTGCCTGTTTATTATTCCTGATTGTGTTAAACGGGTTTGGGATACTGACTGTGACTTTTAGCCGGTAACGCGAAATCCGTCGACCATACTACTAAAGCGGGGAATGACGTTTAATGACGAATAATTTAACAAGTTCTATATCGAAAAAGCTGCTGGCAGCGCTTTTGGTCGTAACCATTGGAGCCGAAATACTGCTCTACTTAACCCGCTTCAGTTCCCTGGCAAGCACCCTCTATGATGCTGTCATGGTCGCCTCGATTTTTGTCGGAATCAAGCTGCACCGCCGGCTTTGGAGCAGTGTGGTACGTCCAAAGACAAAGCGGCAGCTGACGCTACAGTTCACAGGCGCTTTCCTGATTTTCTTTTTTGGAAGTGCGAGTATTAACATTTATTCAAGCGTGATATACAACGATTTTAGTGATGATTATGGGGAGTATGTCGAAGACTACACCGAGATGCAGACGTATGAGGATGAAACGGCGAAGGCTCCGGATCCTGAAGAATCGGCGGTTTGGTCCTTTATTGACAGGGTTGATACGATTGGCTCGGATATCTACCTCGATGCGATGGCCGGGCTTGAGGAAGTGTGGCGCCTCGCCTATATCGTCCTGTTCCTCGTCGTCTGCAAAAGGCTATTCCGCGGGCGGTGGGAGAGCGGCCGAAGGGACATCTTTGTGATGGCCGCCTTGTTCTTCACATCGATTCTCTTTGGGGTTGACCATACATTGGACAGCGAGCAATCATGGCCGGTACGAATCGGCGCCATTGTCACCTTTGCCAACATGGGCCTTCTGTTTGGGCTGATTCTGTTATGGACGCGCAACCTGTGGCTGACCGTCCTTGTCCACTCGTTGTACGACATCATGGCCACATTGTCCTGGTATTATATCGATAACGCCGTCGAACTGTTTGCCTTTGGCATCCTAATTGTTTATAGCATTCTATTTCTTTTAGAAAAAATTCAGCAAAAACGTAGGGTGGTTCAGGTGGAGAAGGTTGAGGGGGCTGTGCAAATCGGGGAATAATAGAAGGGAGCGGCATAGGCCGCTCCTATTCTTATGAGCCCGTCAAGGAGGAAAAAGTGCGTTCGCGGTAGCATAAAGAGTTTCTATGAGCCCGTCAGGCTGGAAAAGGAGTGTTTGCGGTAGCATAGAGGGTTTCTATGAGCCCGTCAGGTTGGAAAAAGAGTACTCCCGGTAACATAGCCCCGTCCTATAAGCCCTGTCAAACTTTTAATAGAATGGCCACAGTCACGTAGACCAAATAAAATGCCTACAAATGCAAAACAAGCCTACCAGCCAAACTGGTGGGACTCCCGATTAATCCAATATTGAACGGATCCATCCTCATTTAGCTTATACTTCACTTTTTCCCGGTCAAACTCCCTCAACAAACTCTCCTTCGCCATTTCCTGTTTGATGTCCAGCTCCAGCAGTAACTTATTTAGCTGAATATAATTTACAGCTTTACTCTCGGTGATCATGGTAAGAATCGCCGCACGCTGCTCCATTACCCTAAGAAAATCCTGTTTATGCGCTTTTAATCCAGTAGGTACCGGCATTTTTTTTACATTCAGCACCAGGTCCGCGTGATTAGCATTAGCGAGTTTAAGCCTGCCTATATCTATTTGGTCAGCTCCATCGTAAGCCCCAACCATAAGTTTCATGCTTTCTTGGTTATACTCCTGCTCTTTTATTATGTATTCATTCAATTCCTTTTGATTTGGCGCCCTATATATAATCACGATTATTGCAAGGATTAAGAATAATAAACCAACCCCAACTACCGTAAAAATCACCGAAAAATTAGTTTTAGGAGGAACAACAATAATTTCTTCATCATGACGGTGATAGCAGCCGTTAGCCTTTAGCTCTTCAAGTTCCTGCTTGACTTTTTGCTGGGCTGTAGTCAGCATCCTCATCACCTCCGATAGAAAATAGAACTACTTTTATTCTACTACAAAAGATGACAAAAAAACCATTTATTTCCCAAGAAATGATGAGTTTGGGTAATTAAAGACTACCGATGTAAAAAAAGGATGAATTGTTCGTAAATTTTGTTAAATCTTGTAGATTGAAAGGGAAGTATATACTAAAATAGTAAGTGATTTACTTTACTTTTTCTAGGCTGCCTTATAGAAAAACAGGCTGTCTAAAATGCATTGGAAACGCATCCAAGGTCCTAGAAAAAAATAATCTCCATAGAGGTGATGCCTATTTAGTTTGTTTACTACCCACAAGCAAAGGTATAAACATTCGAAATTAGGAGGCGTAGAGTTTGAGGATCGTTAAAAAACAGCTCTTTATTTTAGCAACTATTTTTACTTTATTAGCAAGCTACGTGTTACCGTACCTCCATCATGCAAGTGCGGCTGAGAACTACATAACAGTAGCGCAGGCGATTGCCAACAACTCGGGATCGGCTACTGTGAAGGGGTATATAGTTGGTTATGCAAAATCAGGGACAAATTATATTACTTCTAATTATCCAGATGATTTTAATTTTGGTATTGCAGACAATCAAAACGAAACTGATCCAACCAAGATTCTCCCTGTTCAAATAACTAGTGACTTTAGGGCGGAATTTGGTCTTAAGTCGAATCCAACCAATCTAGGAAAAATCGTTTTTGTAAGTGGAACACTAACTGCCTATTTTTCAGTACCAGGGTTAAAATCTCCTAGTGCAATCAGTTTTGTGGATGGAGAAGGTGGCCCTGTTGACCCACCGGTTGACCCTCCAATAGACCCGACAGAACCACCGACTGATGGCATCAAAATCAGTGCCATTCAGGGTGAAAGCCACGAGTCGCCATACAAAGGGAAAGATGTTACAGGCGTTGTCGGAGTTGTTACATTCGTTAAGGATGCCAGCAACTTCTATATTCAAGATCCAAATCCTGATAATAATCCGAATACGTCCGAAGGTATCCTTGTTTACAAAAAGACTCACGGTGTGAAAGTGGGCGACCTTGTCTCAGTATCCGGTCTGGTAAAGGAATGGGTGCTTGAAGGCTACAGTGACATGCTGCAAACAGACCTTGCTACGACTGAAATTGACGCAAATGTAACCGGCGGAAACGTTACTGTTCATTCAAGCGGCAACGAGTTGCCAAAAGCGCTTGTCATCGGCAAAGATATCCACCCACCAACTCAAGTGGTGGATAACGATAAGTTTGCCAAATTTGATCCAGAAGAAGACGGAATTGATTTCTGGGAAAGTATCGAAGGCATGCGTGTGGCGATTGAAAATCCTACTGCAGTCGCGCCGCAACGTTATGGCGAAGTTCCGGTTATCGCCGGTAAAGTGGACGGCAAGCCATATACAACTCCAGGCGGAATCTCCATCACGAAAGACAACATGAACCCGGAACGCCTTCCGCTCTTGTTTACAACAAAAGATGAAACAATCAAGGTGAAAACTGGGGACCGCTACGATGGAACGGTTACAGGTGTCATCACCTATACGTTCCAAAACTACAAACTTCTGACTGATAAAAATGCTCTTCCGAAATTGGTCGAAAGTGCCTATCAGCGGGAAGTAACCGATATTGTCAAGGATAGCGACAAATTGACTGTTGCTACCTACAATATGGAAAACTATACAAAGGCCGATGCAGCGAAAACAGCCAAAATTGCTGAATCAATCGTGAACAACCTGAAAAAGCCTGATATTGTCGGCTTAGTTGAAGTTCAGGATAATAACGGCGAAACAGCAGGTGGCACAGCTGCTGACCAAAACTATCAGGCTTTAATCGATGCAATTAAAACAGCAGGCGGCCCTACCTACAAATGGACTGATATCGAGCCTGTCAACAACCAGGATGGTGGCGCTCCTAACGGTAACATCCGTGTAGGCTATATTTACAATCCTGACCGTGTTTCCTTGAAATCAGGAGCACCAAAAGGCGGTTCAACCGAAGCGGTAGGTTATCGGAATGGTTCATTAACCTTGAACCCTGGTAGAATTGATCCGACAAATTCAGCTTTCTCATCAAGCCGTAAGCCATTAGCTGCAGAGTTTACTTTTAACGGCGAAGATGTCATTGTCATTAACAACCACTTCAACTCTAAGGGCGGAGACCTTCCGATTTTCGGTAAAACTCAGCCGCCAACTCTTGGCAGTGAAGTTCAGCGAATGAAGATTGCCGGAGTAGTCAACAGCTTTATTAAAGATGTAAAGAGCAAAAATGCGGATGCAAACATCGTGGTCATGGGTGACTTGAACGACTTCGAATTTTCGAATCCGTTAGTAGCATTAAAAGGCAATGAATTAACAAACCTAATTGAAAAAGTTCCGGCACCAGAAAGATTTACCTACACATATCAAGGAAACTCTCAGGTGCTTGATCACATGCTTGTCAGCAACAACTTGGCAGGTCGTTCCGAAATTGATATTGTTCACTTGAACTCGCCATTTACACCAATGCACGGACGTGTAAGCGATCATGATCCGGTAATTGCGCAAATTGACCTGACAAAACCGGCAAAAGAACCTTTCTCTCTCTCCATCATGCATATGAATGATACCCATGCTGCCTTGGATAACATGCCAAAGACTGTAACAGCTGTGAAAAAAGTGAGAGAAGAAAAACCTAGTTCACTGTTGCTTCATGCAGGGGATGCATTTACTGGAACTTTGTATTTCAATGAGTTCCATGGTCAAGCAGACTTAGCCTTGATGAACCTAATGAAATTTGACGCGATGACATTCGGTAACCATGAATTTGACCTTGGTTCTTCTACAGAAGGCCATCAAGCATTGGTTAACTTTATTAAGGGAGCTAGCTTCCCATTTGTTAGCGCAAACGTTGATTTCTCGAAAGATGCTAAATTCGATGGCCTTTTAAATGATTCCTTTACTTCTAACTACAAGAATGGACAAATCTACAATGGAATCATTAAAGAAGTAAATGGGGAGAAAGTCGGAATCTTCGGGTTAACGACAGAAGAAACAAAAGATATTTCAAGCCCAGGCTCCATTGCGTTTGAAAACTACCTGACAGAGGCAGAAAAGGCAGTTAAAGCTCTTGAAGCAAAAGGTGTTAACAAAATTGTTGCCTTAACTCATATTGGCTATGATGACAATGCAGCAATCGATAACGACTTACTCCTTGCCGAAAAAGTAGAAGGCATTGACGTTATTGTAGGTGGACACAGCCATACAGAATTGAAACAACCAGTTGTAGTGGCAAAGGATGCAACTCCTACCGTCATCGTCCAAACTGGTAACTCGAATAATAGTTTGGGCGTATTGGACGTAGAGTTTGACAAAAATGGTGTGGTAACATCCCATAATGGCCAATTAATTCCAATCGGCTCCCAAGCCGAGGATACCGAAGCAAAAGCGATTTTGGCACCATTCAAAGCACAAGTTGACACTGTTTCTAAAAAAGAAATCGGCGTATCAACTGCAGTTGCATTAGAAAACCCACGTACAAACGGTGATAATACGAAACCAAGCGTACGTAAAAGCGAAACAATTCTTGGTAACCTGATTACAGATGCCATGCTTGCAAAAGCAAAATCATTCACTGGTAAGAATGTCATTATGGCATTGCAAAATGGCGGAGGTATTCGTGCAGCCATTGATGCGGGACCAATTACTGTCGGTGAAGTTATCACAGTACTTCCATTTAATAACACTCTGGCAACTATGGATGTAACAGGTGCTGAACTGAAAAAGGCATTTGAAATTTCCGTTGGTCAATATCCAGCAGAAAACGGCGGCTTCTTGCATATCGCTGGTGGTAAGGTAGAATTTGATCCTACGAAACCAGCTGGTAAACGCGTAGTATCTGTAAAGTACTTGGATGCAAACGGTCAATATGTTGAATTGAAAGACGATATGACTTACACTGTTGCAACCAACGCCTTTACTGCAAAGGGCGGCGACGGCTATGACGTATTTGCGAAAGCATATGCTGAAGGTCGTGTAACAGACCTAGGTCTTTCCGATTGGGAAAACTTACGAGATCATTTAGTGAGCATTGGCAGCAAAGGCATTCCAACTTCTACTGAAGGAAGAATTGTGGATGTATTTACCTTAACTGTTATGCATACAAATGATGTTCATTCTAACTTGAAAGACATGCCTCGGACAATCACAAAAGTGAAAGAGATTAGGGCAGCAAATGCTAACTCACTTCTTCTTCACGCTGGTGACCAATTCACTGGAACCTTGTATTTCAATGAATTCCTGGGTGCAGCAGATTTGGCTATGTTGAAGTTGATGGGTATTGATGCAATGACACTCGGCAACCACGAATTCGATCTAGGTTCTTCAGCAGATGGCCATCAGAAATTGGTTGATTTTATCAAGGGTGCTAACTTCCCATTCGTTAGTGCAAACGTAGATTTCTCCAAAGACTCTAAATTTGAGGGAATCTACCATGATTCTATTGAGTCTGCCTATGCAAATGGTGCAATTTACAATGGAATCGTCAAGATTTTTAATGGTGAAAAAGTTGGTATCTTCGGTTTAACAACGGAAGAAACAGCTGATATTTCAAGCCCAGGTTCCATTGCATTTGAAAACTACTTAACAGAAGCCCAAAAGGCCGTACAAGCTCTTGAAGCAAAAGGTGTTAACAAAATCATCGCATTGACTCATATTGGTTATGACGATAATGCAGCTGTTGATAATGACTTGGTCCTTGCAGAGAAAGTAGAAGGCATCGACATCATTGTTGGCGGACATAGCCATACCACACTGTCAAAACCTGTTGTTGTAGCTAATGATGCAACTCCTACTGTCATCGTTCAAACCGGTAATTCGAACAGTAACTTGGGTGAGCTTAATGTGGTGTTCAATAAAAATGGGGTTATCACTAAGCATGACGGCAAACTGATTCCTATCGACAGCAAGATTGCCGAGGATCAGGAAGCTGTTGAAGTTTTAAAACCATTTAAAGAACAAGTTGATAAAGTTTCCAATGAGGAAATCGGAGTAGATGCTCCAGTTGCGTTGGATAACCCACGTACAAATGGCGATAATTCAAAACCAAGTGTACGTAAAAACGAAACAATCCTAGGTAATTTGATTACGGACGGAATGCTTGAAAAAGCAAAATCCTTCACTGGAAAAAATGTCATTATGGCGTTGCAAAACGGCGGTGGTATCCGTGCGGCAATCGATGCTGGACCAATCACTGTTGGCGAAGTAATTTCAGTGCTTCCATTTAATAATACGCTGGCTACCATGGATGTAACTGGTGCAGAGTTGAAGGAGGCATTTGAAATCTCCCTTGGTCAATACCCAGCGGAAAACGGCGGCTTCTTACATGTATCCGGTGGTAAAGTAGTATTTGATCCTACGAAACCAGCAGGACAACGTATTGTATCCGTATCGTATTTAAATGAAAATGGCAAGTATGTAGAAGTTAAAGACGACGTGAAGTACACGGTAGCAACGAACGCCTTTACAGCTAAGGGTGGAGACGGCTATGGTGTATTCGCAAAAGCCTATGAAGAAGGCCGTGTAACAGATTTAGGTCTTTCCGATTGGGAAAACTTCCGTGATCATTTACTAGATATCGGTAGTGAAGGTATCCCAACTAAGATTGAAGGTAGAATCGTGGATGTTAACACACTACCGGGTGAAGAAGAACCTACACCAGGTGAAGAAGAGCCTCAAGTTGTAGTGGTTACTCCTGAGGCAGGGAATGGCAATAAGTATGAAGTCACTCCAAATGATTTGAAAGAATTAAAAGATGGAGCTACGGTTATCGTTAAAGTTCCAGCGAAGAACAATACAATCTTTGTATCATTGTCTTCAGAAACGATTGCGAAACTTAAAGAAGCAAATGCAACTTTAGTGATTTCCAATGAAGTGGTAGATCTTAAAATTCCGGCATCTATTTTGCCTGATGGTGAAACAGAAATTAAAGTGCAGAAAGACAATCGACAGGATGCTTTAGTTGCCTATGATTTCTCAATCAAATCCAATGGTACTGGATATCACAAGTTTAACGAAAAAGTCACCATGACCTTCGCTGTTGACCCTAAATTAGTGAAGGATCCAAATAAAGTCAAAGTATTCTATTGGAATCCAGAAACGAAGGCTTGGGAATTGGTCGGCGGCGAATATAAAGATGGCAAAATTACCGCCACTACCGATCACTTCAGTACCTTTGGTGTACTGGAAGCAGCAGATACAAAGCAAACTCCGGCTACTGATGCGAAAGGTTCTAATCCGAATGCATCCAAAGGCGGCAATGCGCTTCCAAATACAGCAACGAATGCATATAACTATTTATTACTTGGAATCCTGATTATCGGAGCAGGCGTTACTATCTTTATTAGAAGACGCAAATTAGAAGCTTAATAGGTTCAGCCTTACTCTCTTCGGGGGTAAGGCTGTTTTTATGAAAAAAGATTCATAAAATAGGAATTTTTTAAAAGTAATTCTTTCATTCGTGAATTTTTGACTATATAATGGAAAAGCAGTCAAAAAACGTCATTTCACTCTAATATATGGAAGCGTTACCAACATTATATGTTATGAATCAATGACATTTTGTCTGTAAAAAATATAAAAGGAACGGTGTGATCCTACATGAAGAAAAAAGCAGGCCTAGTCAGCAAGCTTGCCGTAACAGCGCTGATGTGCAGTACCTTCTTGTCTCCATTTGGTTCAATTGCCAGTGCGGAGGGAGAAACAGATTCAGCAGCAGTAAAATTGCGTTTGATGGAAACGACTGATTTGCATGCAAACGTAATGGATTATGATTACTATCAAGACAAGCCAACGATTGAATACGGTCTTGCCAGAACAGCGGAACTTATTCATGCAGCTAGAACGGAAGCAAAGAACTCGATGTTGTTTGATGCAGGGGACTTGCTCCAAGGAAATCCGCTTGCGGACTATGTAGCGAAGATCAAAAAGTTGGGTGCAGACGAGATTCATCCAGTTTTTAAGGCTATGAGTCTATTAGACTATGATGCGGGGATTGTCGGAAACCACGAATTTAACTATGGATTGGATTTCTTAAATAATGCTCTGCAAGAAGCCCCTTACAAGGTCGTTAACGCTAATATTTATGATGCAAATACAGGGAAGAACTACTTTAAACCCTATGAAATTATTAATAAGACTGTAAAAGATGAAAACGGGAATGATCAGATTATTAAAGTCGGTGTCATCGGTTTTGCCCCGCCGCAAATTATGCAGTGGGACAAGGATAACCTAACCGGAAAAGTAACGGTAGAGGATATTGTCGATTCCGCTAATAAGTTTATTCCGAAAATGCGGGCTGAAGGTGCCGATGTTATTGTTGCCATCGCTCACTCTGGCTGCGATATTGCCGTTGATGGCCAAAAAGATGCTGAGAATGCAGTTTATTCTTTAAGTAAAGTGTCCGGTATTGATGCCATCATGTTCGGACATGCCCATTTAACCTTCCCTGGTGACGTTTCCTTTAATGGGAAAAACGGAATTGATAATGCCAAGGGTCACATCAATAATGTCCCGGCACTTGAGGCTGGGTACTGGGGAAATAACTTGGGTGTTATGGACCTTACCTTAGAAAAAATCGATGGAAAATGGAAGGTCACCCAATCTGAATCTGCCAACCGTCCAATTTTTAAAACAGTAGATAAGGTAAAGGTACCCGTTGTATCTACGAATCAAGATATCGTAAATGCGGTAAAAGATGCCCATGAAGGAACACTTACTTACGTGCGTGGAAAAATTGGCGTAACATCTGCACCTTTATACAGCTTTTTTGCCCGTGTTCAAGACGATCCTACAATTCAAATTGTAAACAATGCCCAGAAAGAGTATGTGGAAAAATGGATTGCCGAAAAGCTTCCTGCCTATAAAGGCGTACCGGTTCTTTCAGCAGGCGCACCATTTAAAGCAGGACGTCAGGGACCAAGCGACTATACCAATATTGCCGCTGGCGATTTATCAATCAAGAGTGCCAATGACCTCTATCTCTATCCAAATACCTTGAAAGCAGTCGAGTTAACCGGTGCCCAAGTTAAGGATTGGCTGGAAATGTCAGCAGCACAATTTAACCAAATCGATCCGAATAAAACAGATGTGCAGGAGCTCATCGATTATAATTTCCAAACGTTTAACTACGACGTCATTGATGGGGTCAAATACGAGATCGATGTCACAAAGCCGGCAAAATATGATTTGAACGGTAAGTTAATCAATGCCAACGCAAGCCGGATTATCAATTTCACGATGCCGGATGGCAAGCCAGTTGATTTAAATCAAAAGTTTGTTGTGGTCACAAATAACTATCGTGCAAGCGGCGGCGGAAACTTCCCTGGCCTTGTCGGCGGTATCGCTAAAATTGTTGTGGATTCGCCTGACGAAAACCGTCAAATCCTAATGGATTATATCTCATCAAAGGGAACCATTAATCCGTCTGCCGATATGAACTGGAGAATCGCGCCAATTAACAATAATGTAGCAGTTAAGTTCCAGTCTTCACCGGATGAGGCGGCCAAAACCTTTGCATCCCAGTCTTCCGACATTAAGTTCCTGGAAACCTTTAATGATGCAAACGGCAGTGTTTGGGGATCATTTAAGCTGGATGTGTCTTTACCGGGAACAAAGGTTTTAGAACCGGATACAACTGTCGACGTCAACAAGCTATCAATGTCCGTGAAAGTGGAAACCAAGGATATTGCCGGATTGAAAAAAGGCGCTGTCCTTGCGGTAACACCTAAAGATGCGGAACGCCAAGTAGAACTAAAGGTTACCCTTACTGCAGATGTATTAAACCAGTTAACGCAAAACAATAACGTGCTGCAAGTGAACAAAGGCGATGTCCAAACAGAACTTCCAGCTGCTTTATTAAAATTAATCGCCCAGCAAGCAAATGGTCAAAATGTGACGATTACGATGACGAAGAAGACAGCGGAAGGCTCGATTGGCCCGGTCTATGACTTCGCCATTCAAGCCGGTACAACAACACTCCATGACTTTGGCGGTGAAAAGGTGAACTTAACCTTTAAAGTCGCGTCCAGAGACGTTGCAGGCACCGACCCGTCCAAGGTCAAAGTATTCTATTATAATGAAACAACCAAGAAGTGGGAAGTCCTTGCCGACAGCAAATACGATGCTGCAGCAGGAACGGTTACAGCTGCTGCCACTCACTTCAGTACTTACGGCGTATTTGCTGATACCAATGCTGCCAAAGGAGCGCCAAAGACTATTTCCGGCAAACTGCTGCCAAACACAGGAACAGATGCCTATAACTACTTGTTCTTTGGCTTGCTGATTGTAGCGGCTGGGGTAACATTCTTTATGAAGAGACGTAGAGTGCAAGCTTAGGTGAAAATAAAACAGCCTTACTCCTTGAGGAATAAGGCTGTTTTTATTGAAATCCATTTTTCTTTAAATAACAAAATAGATAATTTAATAGATTCTAAAGTACTCATCAATTCCATCAGCAATGGCCTTAGCCAACGAATTTTGATAGGAATCGGTAAATAATTTTTGCCGTTCAGTGGAATTGCTGATAAAACCCATCTCTAGCAATGTAGCAGGCATGGCACTTTCACGAATTACTGCAAATGAAGCCCCATCCGTTCCACGATTCCCCGCACCGGTGTACTGGACCATATTATCCTGAATTAAGCTTGTCAATCTCATGCTATTAGCAATTCTTTCAGGATTATTATGCATATCTCCATTAATGGTTGAAGGATAATCTGGATTATACTTATAGAAGTATGACTCAATTCCCGAAGCCGAGCTTGGGCCTGAGTTCGTATGGATGCTGACAAAAATATCTGCTTTTAAATCATTTGCCATTTTCGGTCGATCTAGTAATGCAACCGTCGTATCATTATTGCGAGACATATAAACGGTGTAGCCTCGATTGACCAATAGTGCTTGAACCTTTTTCGCAACAGCCAGGTTTAAGTCCGCTTCGTGGTAGCTGCCGAATGTGGCACCAGGATCGGATCCGCCATGTCCGGGGTCTAAGAATACAGTTTTAGCTTGATTAAAGATGACAGTCATATCGGACAAGGTCATGACACGGCCATTTTTGGCTGTTTCTCTAATTGTCAGCATGTGCCGACCCTGCGGAAATTGGGTGGTGTCAAGTGTATACTGAAAACCTGAGTTTCCATTGTTGTATTCTGGATATTTTTTCAGAACATCGGGTCTTGCCTTCCCGTAATCCGCTTGGCCTACCACTACACCGTCCACTAATATTTCAATGCTTTCCACTCCAGCTAAATCCAGTAGCCAGCCGGAAACATTAATGTTTTCTCTCAGGATTGTACTCGGAGCAGGACTATCCAAATAACCTTTAAAATTTTCAATCGTAACAGAACTTTCTGGCAAGGTGATTATTTGACCATTCATACCCGTTGCCCTGATCGTAACCGTATGTTTGCCATCAGCAAATTGGGTGGTGTCGAGAGAATAATGGAAGCCGGCATTTCCATTGTCGTATTCAGGAAACGCTCTTTTTACATCGGACCGTTCATCCCCATAAACGGCTTCACCTACGACCTGTCCGTCTACCAATACTTCAATTTTCGAAACGCCGCTTGGATCCAAGAACCAGCCTGTTACGTTCGTTACCCCTTTTGCACGGGAGTTTGATACAGGACTATCCAAATAGCCTCTCACTTCATTCGAAATGGTAACCTTTATATCTTGTAAAGAAGTCATTCGACCATTCATTCCGGTTTCTCTGACCGTAATGGAATGGGGTCCATTGCTAAACTTTGTGGTATCCAAAAGATAATGAAAGCCGGAATTTCCATTATTAAATTGCGGATGGGCACTTTTTACGTCAGACCGTTCATCTCCATAAACGGCTTCCCCAGCGACAACTCCATCCACCAGCACCTCAATCTTTGATACACCACTTGCGTCCAAGAACCAGCCGGAAACTTTATTGCTTTTTCCATTAAGGTTGGCCCCGGATGACGGCTGATCCACATATCCCTTTATATTAGAGAATGATACTGTAACTGCACGCAATGTTGTTACAATGCCATTCGCACCTGTTTCCCTAATAGCAATGGTATGGCTGCCATCTCCGTATTTAGTAGTGTCAAGGGAATAATAAAAACCGGAGTTACCATTGTTATATTGAGGGTAAGCCTTTTGTACATCCGGACGGGAGCCGCCATATTCTGCCTGGCCGTCCACATTGCCATCCACAAGCACTTCAATCTTGGCCACTCCACTTGCATCTAAAAACCAGCCTGATAGTTGATGAGTTCCATTGAGGGTTGAGCCGGGAGCTGGATTGTCGAGAATCCCTTTGACATTTGATGTCGTGATCGTGATTCCTGGCAATGTAGTAACACGGCCGCCCATGGATGTTTCTCTAATGGCAATAGTATGAGTCCCATCCTTAAATTTGGTGGTGTCAAGTGCATAATGAAAGCCGGCGTTCCCATTGTTATACTGCGGATAAGCCCTTTGGACATCTGGTCTTGGGGCACCATATGCTGCCTGACCTGCAACGTTGCCATCCACCAATACTTCAATTTTCGCCACTCCGCCAGAATCTAATAACCAACCCGATAAGTTGTGAGTACCTGTAAGGGTTGCGCCGGGATTCGGGCTATCCAGATAGCCTTTGACATTGGCAAATGTAACTTGCTTTCCAGGCAATGTAGTGACCTGCCCGGTTATTGAGGTTGATTTGACTGAAACAGTATGAGTCCCATCGTTAAATTTGGATGTGTCAAGGGTAAAATGATAACCGGCGTTTCCGTTGCTGTACTGTGGATAGGCATTTTGGACATCCGGTCTTGGGGCACCATAAGCTGCCTGACCTGCCACATTGCCATTCACTAATATCTCTACTTTAGCAACACCGCTTCCATCAAGAAGCCAACCATTGACCTCTACCTGTCCTTTCACAGTAGACCCGTTCCCTGGTGTATCCATAACTCCTATTGGCGCCAAATTAGTAGCAAACACTGGAATGTTAACGAAAAATAGCGTAACTATTCCTGCAAGTAATATGGCGGCAATTTTTGGGTATAATTTCATTTCTCCATCCTTTCGTTACAAATCTATTAATCCCATATATAATACTATTGTTCTATTAAAAAATAAATATCTTACTCTCAAATTTTTACAATTTCTTTACAAAGTTAGAAGAAAGTTGCCGTTTTTCGTCGAAACAAAGACCCATAAAATTTTTATCATTTTTGTTTATGCTTGTTTATTCCAATTTGTTATGGAATAATTTTAGTAAAAACGTAATTCTATTCTCCGTTAGTATTAGAATCTATTAGCTGAAAAGCACCTTTTGCTAAGTTGATTATAGGAAGAAAGGATGAATAATCATGAAAAAAGTAAAAAAAGCCATCATTCCTGCAGCTGGCCTTGGGACCCGCTTCTTGCCTGCAACCAAAGCAATGCCGAAGGAAATGCTGCCCATCGTGGATAAACCGACGATTCAATATATAGTGGAAGAAGCGATCGAAGCGGGAATTGAAGATATTATCATTGTGACCGGTAAGGGTAAAAGGTCGATCGAAGACCATTTTGATTATGCCTATGAACTAGAACAAACCTTGCTTAACAAGGAAAAATTTGACCTTTTGGAAAAGGTTCAGGAGCCATCAAGAATGGCTGATATCCACTACATAAGACAAAAAGAACCAAAAGGGCTCGGTCATGCCGTTTGGTGTGCCCGGAATTTTATTGGGAATGAACCGTTTGCCGTCTTGCTCGGTGATGATATTGTTCAAGCGGAGACACCATGTTTGAAACAATTAATAAATGAATTCGATCGGACCCATTCCTCCGTCATAGGTGTTCAGCAGGTTCCGGAAGAGGAGACGAACCGCTATGGCATCATCGATCCAATTGAACAGCATGGCCGTTCTTATCAAGTTCGGAATTTTGTCGAAAAGCCAAAATCAGGAACAGCTCCATCGAATTTAGCTATTATCGGCCGTTATATTTTCACACCAGAAATATTTATGTTTTTAGAAAAGCAAGAAATTGGGGCGGGCGGAGAGATCCAACTAACCGATGCCATCCAGAAACTAAACCAAATTCAGCGTGTTTTTGCCTACGAATTTGAAGGGGAACGCTATGATGTGGGGGAAAAGCTCGGGTTTATCGAGACGACAATCAAATTCGCCCTTCAAAAGGAAGAATTAAGGGAAGATTTATTGGAATTTATCGCAAAACAGCTTGAAATAAATCGATAAGACAATATGAAGGGCTAAGCTATTCGATTCCAATCACATAGCTCAGCCTTTTTGTTTGGTAAAAAGGTGAAAGAAATATGTCGATTGTTGCTTATAAATCAAAGAAAGCATATAATATCAGTTGATTATGCCAATCGAATATTCGGCCACTGGAGGTTGAGAATGAAGAAAAATATGTTAGTTGTTTCGCCATATGCGCCTTATGATAAGGTCGGACATGCAGGTGGAAAAACACATAATTATTATTTGAAATACTTTCATAAATCTGACGAATTTAAGGTAAGACTGATTTCTTTTTATAATAAAATGGATGAAGGGAAAATCGATCTGGATGCCTATCAAATTGAGCATACACTCATCTATAAGAACCCTTCAGTGAAAGAAAAGCTGTTTCGCAGGCTAATCGATCTTGAATCTAAACATAATCCTTTTAATCGGTATGCTGATATTGTTTCCAATTACGAAGCGTTTCGGGTCATTTCCGTTATGAAACAAATGAAAGAAGACGGCTATTATCCAGATATTATTTTACTGGAGTGGACCCAAATGGTCGTGCTGGCTCCTAAAATAAGAAAGATTTATCCCGATGCCAAAATGGTTGCCAGTGAGCATGACGTTACGTTTTTGGGATATGAAAGAAAATATCAGTATGAAAAACATCCATTAAAGAAACAACTGCTAAAGTATAAATACAATAAGATGAAGAAACGCGAACTGGATGTCTTACATAATATTTGTGATCTTGTCGTTACCCACAATGTGAAGGATAGGCAATTGCTGGAGCAGCATGGGTTCGACGGGGAGAAGTTGCATGTCATCGTGCCATATTATATGGATATGACAGCCGTTCAACGAAAAGCTGCCACAAAAGACATCATCTTTTTCGGGGCTATGAGCAGGCCGGAGAACTATTTAAGCGCTATTTGGTTTATCGAAAATGTGCTGGACCAAATCGCTGATAAAGAAGCCCGTTTTGTCGTCATTGGCGGCAACCCTCATCCAAGCCTAGTAAAATATGCAAGTGAACGAGTGGAAATTGCGGGTTTTGTCGATGACGTGTCAACCTATTTTTCCAGCTGTCTCTGTGCGGCTGCACCACTTGTGTTGGGAGCGGGAATCAAGGTGAAAATACTCGAAACCTTGTCCGCGGGTGTTCCGACATTAACCAATGAAATTGGCATCGAGGGAATCCCTGCCCAAGATGGTTTACATTATTTACATTGTACCGAACCACAGGAGTACGCAAGAGCGATTAATAAAATCATTAATGGCGAAATTGACATCGACCAACTGACTGTAAATATGAAAGGCTTCATTAAAGAGCAATTTAACATGGAGAAGTCTGCGGCAGAGTTCCTCGAACGAGTAAGAAATCTGGCAGCCCAATGAACTTGTTTCCTGAAGGCTGGTCCTGACAGGGAATAAAATTTAATGATTAAGCACGGTGCGACAATGGCAAAAGAGAAATCCTTAAAGGTAAATTTTATCCTGAATTTTATAAGAGTATTGATGCTGATTATTTTTCCGCTGATTACTTTCCCGTATGCTTCAAGGGTGTTACTGCCGTCGGGGATTGGAAAGGTCAATTTTGCGATATCGGTAGTCAGCTATTTTTTATTATTTGCCTCATTGGGTATCAATACATATGGGATCAGAGAAGCGGCAAAGCTTCGGAATGATCGATCCCAACTTACGAAGTTAGTAAAAGAACTGTTTACCATTAATTTATTTTTTTCAATATTAGCCTATTTATTATTATTCCTGGCATTATGGCTGATTCCTCATTTTAGTGGCTATCGCATGTTATTGTTGATTTGCAGCATCCAGATCGTTGCTGCTGCAATTGGCGTCGAATGGCTGTATAGTGCTCTTGAGGAGTACACCTATATTACGATTAGAAGCATTGCCTTTCAAATTCTTTCATTAATATTACTGTTCACATTTGTAAAAGATTCTGGTGATTATGTAAACTATGCCATGATAACGATCATTGCTTCCAGCGGATCATATATATTAAACTTTATTAATTCACGAAAATATATCAATTGGTTTGAAAAGAGCAAACTGGATCTTAAAAAGCATATGAAACCAATCCTGGTTATATTTTCGTTAAATCTGTCAGTCAATATTTATACCAATCTGGACAGCGTCATGCTGGGATTTATCAAAGGCGATGTTGCTGTTGGTTTGTATACGGCTGCTGTAAAAATCATCAAGATTGTCGGCATGCTAATCACCTCGCTTGGAGCCGTATTGCTGCCGAGGCTGGCCTTTTACCTTAACGAGAACAGGGAATCAGAGTTTGATGAATTAATCAAAAAGTCGCTTAACTTTGTTCTGCTTCTCTCGATTCCGGCAGTGATCGGGTTATCCTTGTTAAGTCGGCCGATTATCCTCATATTCAGCGGCGAAGCCTACTTGCCGGCGCTAATTCCGATGCAGATTCTGGCTCCGATTATTTTATTGACAAGTATTAGTAATTTGACAGGAATGCAGATTCTTGTGCCGAGTAATCGCGAGCGGTTATTGGTAATCTCGGTTACTGCAAGCGCGATAACCAATTTCGTGTTGAATCTTTTCTTCATTCCCAAATATGGTGTCATCGGTGCGTCCATTGCAACGTTGGTTGCCGAGATTCTGGCCATGAGTCTGCAAATATACTTTTTACGCGAATATTTTAAGGGGAAGAAATTATTCGGTTATGTCTATCAATATCTCATCGCTGGCCTTTGTATGGCCGGAGTCGTATGGGGAGTCATCCAATTTGTTCAGGGAACGTTCTTGCAGGTACTTATTTCAGTAGCGGCCGGCGCGGTAACCTATGGACTCATTTGCTTATTATTTAAAAACCCATTATTGGTTGGTATATTTAAACGCTTTTCCAAAGCCCATTAAACATAATCTTTTTAGAAAAAAATCTAAAGAATAGGAGAAATTTGATATGATTATCCGTTCAAGAGCACCACTTCGTCTCGGACTTGCAGGGGGAGGCACCGATTTATCGCCATTTTGCGATGAATACGGCGGAGTAGTATTAAATGTAACGATTAACATGTTTGCTTATTGTACGATTGAAACGACAGATGGCGATACCATTACCTTTGAAGCGAAAGATATGCAGGTAACGGAATCAATCAATCATGATCAGGAGTTGGCACCTGGAGAAATTGACAGTCCGTTAAAGCTGCATCTTGGTGTGTATCGCAGAATCAGGAAGATGTATGGGGAGCTTCCATCGGCGTTTAAGATGACAACGTATAATGAAGCATCTGTCGGCAGCGGTTTGGGCGGTTCATCAACGATGGTAGTAGCTATATTAAAAGCTTATGTCGAATGGTTGAACCTGCCACTGGGTGAATATGATATTGCCCATTTGGCTTGGGAAATTGAGCGTAAAGACTTGGGTCTGGCTGGGGGAAAACAGGACCAATATGCCGCTACGTTCGGTGGATTTAATTTTATCGAGTTTGAGGCCAATGATAAGGTTATCGTCAATCCGCTTCGTATCAAAAACTGGATCCGTAATGAGCTCGAGGATTCATTGGTTCTTTTCTATACCGGAAAATCGAGAGAATCGGCCAACATTATTAATCAGCAAATTAAAGCTGTCCAGGATGATGATAAAAAGCTGCGGGCATTACTTGAGTTGAAGAATGTCGCCTATCAAATGAAAGAAGCGGTATTAGTCGGCGATTTTAAAAAATTTGGCGAAGCACTGAATCAGGGTTGGGCTGCCAAGAAGACTACAGCGGATGTTATCAGCAACCCGATGCTGGAGGAAATTTACGATGCGGTCATCGATGCAGGCGGAATCGCCGGAAAGCTTTCCGGTGCAGGCGGCGGCGGCTTCTTTATGTTCTATGTCAATCCTGCTAAAAGGCTCGATGTCATTAGAGCTTTGGAACGCTTTGAAGGAAAAATAGTCACGACACAATTTTTCAAAGATGGAACTCTGGGCTGGAAAATCCAATAGAAGTAAATCCTAAAGAAGAGCGGAGGAAAGACCGATGAAAGAATCGACGAGAATGTTTGTTACAAATTTAGTGGAACGTTATCCCGTTCTTGAAAGCTGTTCGGAAGCTGTTTCAGAAAGTATTCAACTGTTGATTGAAAGCTATAAAAACGGCAATAAACTTCTAACTTGCGGGAATGGCGGCAGTGCGGCTGATGCCATTCATATTGTTGGGGAATTAATGAAAGCCTTTGTGCTTCCGCGTAAATTAAGCGATGAAGAACAGGAAAAAATTAAGCAGGTAAGCCAACATTCAGACTATATTTGCAAAAATCTTCAAGGAGCCTTGCCTGCGATTTCTTTAGTCAGTGAAACATCCTTAATTACTGCCTATTCAAATGATATGGCTCCGGATTTGGCTTTTGCCCAACAGGTTTATGGGTATGGGCAGCCAGGAGATGTCCTGTTAGCTATTAGTACCTCAGGGAATTCCAGCAATGTCATTTATGCTTGTGAAGTAGCAAAAGCCAAGGGTGTTAAGGTCATTTCCTTAACTGGAGATACAGGTGGCAAGCTGAAGGCTCTTTCCGATGTGTTAATCAATGTTCCAGAAAAAGAAACCTATAAAATTCAGGAGCTACATTTGCCTGTTTACCATACGATCTGTTTGGCTTTGGAAAGTGAATTCTTTGGCGAGTAATGCCAATACATGAATATGAGGAATAAAAATATGAAAATCGTTATTATGGCAGGCGGTAAAGGAACAAGAATTGCATCGATCAATTCGGAAGTTCCGAAGCCAATGATTCCCATTTTGGATAAGCCCATACTGCAGTATCAAATCGAATCCCTTAAGCGCCAAGGCTATTTGGAAATCATTCTCGTGATTGGGCATTTGGGACATGTGATCAAGGATTATTTTGGCGACGGCTCCGGATTTGGCATTACAATAACATATGTAGAAGAAAATGAGCCTTTGGGCACAGCGGGTGCTTTGTACCTTTTAAAGGATCAATTAACAGAGGATTTCCTTTTAATAAATGGCGATATTATCTTCGATATCGATATTAAACGGTTTTTTAAGTACCATAAGGAAAAAGGCGGAGATGCCACGTTATTTACCCATCCCAATAGCCATCCATATGACAGTGGAGTTATTTTTGCCGACCAGAATGCAAAAATCACGAACTGGCTGCATAAGGAAGATGAACGGCTTTGGTATAAAAATCGAGTAAATGCCGGGCTTCATATGCTGTCTCCCCATGTACTTGAGTTATTTACCAATTTAAAAAAGGTGGACCTTGATCGGGAGGTCTTAAAGCCTCTGATAAAAACGGGAAACTTATTTGCCTATGACTCACCTGAATATGTAAAAGATATGGGCACTCCAGACCGATATTACGCAGTTACAAACGATATAGAGTCAGGCAAGGTTCAGGCAAAGAACCTTGCTAATAAACAGCGGGCGATTTTCTTGGATCGCGATGGCACGATTAACGTTTATAAGGGCTTTCTTACTAATATCGATGATTTTGAATTGATAGGCGGAGCCGCTGAGGCAATCAAGGTCATTAATGATAGCGGGTACCTAGCAATTGTGATCACCAATCAGCCAGTTATTGCCCGCGGTGAAGTGTCGCTGGAAGAACTGCAGGAAATCCATAATAAAATGGAAACTCTTCTTGGTGAACAAGGAGCGTATGTTGACGATCTTTTCTATTGCCCGCATCATCCTGATAAAGGATTTGAGGGGGAGCGAGTCGAATATAAAATCGTCTGTCAGTGCCGGAAGCCGAAGCCAGGCCTATTTTTCGAAGCGGCAGAAAAATACAATATCGACTTAAGCCAATCTTATATGATAGGCGATGCCGAGAATGATATTAAAGCCGGTAAAGCTGCTGGCTGCAAAACAGTATTGCTTCAAGACAGCCATAGCTTGGCAGCAGATATAACAGCAAAAAATATGCTAGAGGCAATTAATAAGGTGCTGCCTGAATGAAAACAGCCTTACTCCATTTTGGGGTAAGGCTTTTATCGTATAATCAAAAAAGAATATAGGAAACGTGTGCATTCATAACAGAATTAATATACAATGTTATGGGAAAAATAATCTTATTATGGCTCTTTCGAACAAGATTATTCTGTGTAAAGTGATTTAAATGGAGAAAAAATTATGAACCCTAAAATTAGTATTATCGTGCCGGTTTTTAACGTAGAAAATTTTATTGATGATTGTATAAAAAGTATTTTGGGCCAAAAGTTTAGCGATTTTGAACTTATTCTAGTGAATGACGGTTCGACTGACCACAGTGGGCATGTTTGTGATGAATATGCGAAGAAGGATAACCGAATTATCGTCATACACAAGGAAAACGGTGGTCAGTCGTCTGCGAGAAATAAAGGGATTGAAGCTGCCAAAGGAGACTACCTTGGATTTGTTGACAGCGATGATTGGATCGATCATGATATGTACAATGTCCTGTACACAAAAGCAATCGAGACAGATTCAGACATAGCGGCGTGCAATTTTATCCAGTATGACAGGAAAGCTGACAGTCACCTTTACAGCATGAATACATCCGACCAGTTATTTGATCGCAGTGCAGCTATGCATGAGCTTTATTTAAATGAAAGACTTTCCTTTAGTCCGTGTAATAAAATATATAAACGGCAACTATTAAATGGTATCTGGTTTAAAGAAGGATATATTCTCGAAGATATGGATTTTGCCTACCGAATCATGAACGAGGCAAAAAGAATTTTCTATACCGGACAGGCATTATATCATTATCGTTATAACGAAAAAAGCACCATGCGAAAAACCTTTTCCAAAAAGCGTTTGGACGAATATGAAGTGAGAAAGGATATGTATTTATTCTATCTTCAAAACTATCCTGAAATAGCGAATGAAGTGTATGCTGAATGGTTTTTAACTGGCTTGATGTTGTACATCAATATCGAGAAGTATTTTCAAAGTGAAAAGAATCGTTATCAATATTTAATTGACGTTGACCGCAAAAAATTGAGAGCATTATTATCTAAAGAAAGCTATAATCGTAAGAAAAAAATTCTGTTGGCTGCTGCGGTCATTTCGCCGAAAATCCTGGTAAGGTTTTATCGAATTTATTGGGATAAAATCAAGAAGGCATTATAATAGTAGGAATAACCTTACTTTGCTTTGGAGTTGAAAAGATGAATGCTTTTATTATTTTGAATTACAATACATGGGAATTGACCATTCGATGTGTAGAGTCCATTTTTGAAACCTGTAAACACGATTATACCATTTATATAGTGGATAATGGATCTTTAAATGATTCCTATCAAAATCTTAAACAACAATTCAAAGATCGGAAAAATGTAATTGTCATCCAATCGGAAAATTTGGGATATGCCAGGGGAAATAACATGGGGATCAGACAAGCGATCAAAGATGGACATGAATTCATTACGATCGCCAACAATGATGTCATTTTTTTAGAGGAAAGTGTCGACCGTATGTGTTCCTTTTTAGAAAAAAATCCAGATGTTGCGGTAGCAGCTCCTTACATTTTATCACCCGAAGGGGAATTGCAAAATTTACCGTCTTTAAAACCAATATCAACAAGCGACTATTTTTTGTATAATACAAAACTAAGCAATTTTGCCTCAGCAAAACGGAAAAGGCAGTATCATCTTGACTATTATTTAACTGGGGATTCCATTAAAGATGACCCTATCCCTGTTTACAAGTTTTCTGGCTGTTGCTTTATGGCAAGAGGGGAAATGCTCGAGAAAATTGGATGGTTTGATGAACATACATTTTTATACTACGAAGAAGATATCCTTAGTCATAAGATGTATAAAGCGGGGTATAAAGCTTATTATTTACCCGAAGCAAAAATCGTTCATCACCATGGACTAACAACGGGTAAAGACAACCTGTTTGTGGATACCGAAATGTTAAAGAGCGAGATGTATTTCTTATCAAAGATTTATCAGTTAAATGTATTCCTCTTATTTGTTATTTATATCGACCGTGCCTTAACCCCAATCTTGAAAAAGCTTAAAAGGAAGTATAATCTAACCTTTAAAGAGTATCTTGCGTTTTTTAGGAAAACCTGGTCACATTTTGTAAAATTAATTTAAAAATTGCGAAGTCTCCTTTTTATAAAAGGGGGCTTTTTTATTTATCTACATGGAAAAATATTTACATTTTGCTACTGAAACTATTGTGATATATTTTTTCAGGGATATAGTTTTATATCTAATTTAGAAAGATTTTATCCTTCTAATAGAATAAGTTTTTTGTCACATTTTGAAAGAAAAGATAAATTAGGGTCAAAAACTATCATAAAATATGGTATTATGCATTAAGATACAATTGTTTGTATCTATTAAGCTAGTGATCCAAAAGGGGGGTTGGTTTAAAAGTTGAATCATAACTTAATAAAATGTCTCGGTGCTGGGGTATTGACTTTTAATCTTACCATCGGAATGCCGACTAATTCAAAAGCGGAAGAAGCAGTCTTTAAACCGCCTGCCAGTAAAATTGTTCATTACAATTGGGGAACCGGCAGTCCGGGCAAAGGGATACCGGCAGACCGTTTTACGGCCATATTTGACCAGTCTGGCAATTATGCCGGGGGGGACTACTTCATTCAAACACTGGCTGATGATGGTGTGAAGGTGGAAGTGGATGGTCAATGGCCGATTGACCGTTGGAGTAATTCAGCCGGGAATATTGACCGGGCTCTTTGGTTAGGTGTAAAAGATGGAGCGCATACAGTCAAAACCCATTACTATGAGGAAGCTGGCGAAGCGGCTGTTTTTTCCGATGTGGTACCATTTGATTCATGGCTGGCTTATTATTATCCGAATACGTCTCTGTCGGGATTGCCAACTGCAGCGAAGGTCCTTGAGCCGGTTGGTGAGCTGAAAAAGCTTTATGAGGATAATGGACTAAGTGGTCCCGTCCCGGGATTTCAAGTCGATCAATTCTCCGCCCGCTACGTTACGGCCAAGCACATCCCGGCAGGTGAGTATATTTTGCGTGCCAAAGCGGATGATGGTGTTCGAGTCTATGTTGATGGGAAGTTGGTTTTGGACAGATGGAGTCCGGCGGCCTTCCAAGAGGATGCAACGAAGATTCAAATAGCGGACAGGAAAGATGCTAAACCGGGAGAAGAGGATGTCCACTGGATTCAGGTAGAATACTATGAAGGCGGCCATATTAGCAAACTGGAATTCTTCCTTGAGCCATTCCAAAAGGCAATCGACAATACGTGGGTGGCGGAATTTTATCCAAACATGACTCTTTCAGGGAATCCGGTAGTCGTCGGAGGAAATAATTCTCTAAACAAATTGCCGAATATTTCATTTGATTGGAAGTCTTCCTCGCCGCACACTTCACTGCCCGCGGACCGCTTTTCTGCCAGATTGACAAAAAGAGTGGACCTTGAAGAAGGACTCTATCAGTTTGAAGCAAGGGCAGATGATGGCGTTCGCGTTTTGGTAGACAACAAGGTTGTGATTGATTCCTGGAGGGAAGCAGGCGGAGATTTAAGGACTGGGAAGGCGCAGCTGGAAAAGGGAACTCATACGATTACAGTTGAGTACTACGAGAACACTGGCTTGGCTAGTCTATCCTTTGACTATCATCGGTTTACCACCATCCCAACTAAAGTCGGAAAAACTGTTCACTATAACTGGGGCAATGGAAGTCCTGGAAGCGGGTTGCCGGCGGATCGGTTTTTGGCTCTATTTGACCAGTCAGGAACCTATTCCAGCGGAGACTACTTCATACAAACACTAGCGGATGACGGTGTAAAAGTAGAAGTCGATGGAAAATGGTTAATCAATCGCTGGAGCAATTCCTCCGGGGATATTGACCGGGCCCTTTGGTTAGGTGTCAAAGATGGGGAGCACACTGTCAAAACTCATTACTATGAGGAAACTGGCGGAGCGGCTATCTTTTCCGATGTGGTCCCGTTTGATTCATGGCTGGCTTACTACTATCCAAATACCTCTTTGTCGGGAGTTCCAACAGCAGCGAAGGTCCTTGAACCGGTTGGTGAGCTGAAAAAGCTGTATCAGGATAATGGCCTAAATGGTCCGGTCCCAGGATTTAAAGCCGATGAATTCTCAGCCCGCTACGTTACTGCCAAGCACATCCCGGCAGGTGAGTATATCCTGCGTGCAAGAGCGGATGATGGTGTTCGAGTCTATGTAGATGGGAAGCTGGTTTTGGACAGATGGAGTCCAGCGGCCTTCCAAGAGGATGCAACTAAGATTCAGGTAGAGGACAGGAAAGATGCTAAACCGGGAGAAGAGGATGTCCACTGGATTCAGGTAGAATACTATGAAGGTGGTCATATTAGCAAACTGGAATTCTTCCTTGAGCCATTCCAAAAGGCATTCGACAATACCTGGGTTGCAGAATACTATCCGAATATGACACTTTCAGGGAACCCGGTAATTGTAGGAGGAAACCTTTCTGCCAATAAACTTTCCAATATTTCTTTTGATTGGAAATCATCTTCGCCTCATCCTTCACTCCCAGTGGACCGCTTTTCGGCAAGGTTCACAAAAAAGGTGGAGCTTGAAGCAGGAATGTACCATTTTGAAACAAGGGCGGACGATGGTGTTCGGGTTTTGGTGGATAATAAGGTTGTGATAGATTCCTGGAGAGAAGCAGGAGGAGACCTAAGGACTGGGAAGGCTACATTGGAAAAGGGTTCTCATACCATCACGGTTGAGTATTACGAGAACACGGGCTTGGCAAGTTTATCCTTTAATTATCAACCCTTTATCAGCATTCCGACCATAGCAGGGAAGGCCGTTCATTATAACTGGGGCAATGGAAGCCCGGGAAGCGGATTGCCGTCTGATCGCTTCACAGCTGTTTTTGATCAATCTGGAACGTATTCCAGCGGGGACTATTTCGTTCAAACACTGGCGGATGACGGCGTAAAAGTGGAAGTGGATGGTCAATGGCTCATTAATCGCTGGAGTAATTCTTCAGGGGATATTGATCGAGCCCTTTGGCTGGGTGTGAAAGAAGGCAAGCATACAGTAAAGACGCATTACTATGAGGACACAGGCGGTGCAGCCGTCTATTCTGATGTGGTTCCGTTTGACTCTTGGCTTGCTTACTACTATCCAAATACTACCTTATCGGGGGTGCCAACGGCTGCAAAGGTCCTCGAACCGGTTGGGGAATTGAAAAAGCTATCAGAGGATAATGGACTAGGTGGCCCGGTTCCTGGATTTCAGCCCGACCAATTTTCTGCTCGTTATGTGACCGCCAAACACATCCCAGCAGGCGAATACATCTTGCGTGCCAAAGCGGATGATGGCGTTCGTGTCTACGTAGATGGAAAATTGGTTTTGGACAGATGGGGTCCGGGAACCTTCCAGGAAGATGCGACGAAGATTCAAATCGCGGACAGGACAGATACCAAACCTGGTCAAGAAAATGTCCACTGGATTCAGGTAGAATACTATGAAGGTGGCCATATAAGCAATTTGGAATTCTTCCTCGAACCATTTGAAAAGGTGATCGACAATACCTGGGTTGGAGAATTTTATTCAAATATGACCCTTTCAGGAAACCCAATCGTTATTGGTGGAGCTAATTCTGCTGCCAATATCTCAAAAATTGATTTTAATTGGGGAAGCGGTTCTCCCGATAAGTCTATACCATCAGACCGATTCTCAGGGAAATTCACCAAAAAAGTTCAGCTCGAAGCGGGCACATATTTATTTAAGGTTAAATCGGATGATGGTGTTAAGGTGTTCGTGGACAATGAATTAATACTTGATAATTGGCAAAATAAAGATGTAAAAGAAATGAAAAAAGTGGCTAAGTATTTGTCTAGCGGCCAACATACCCTGGTAATAGAATATATGGAAAATACAGGGGATGCTTTCTTATCCTTTGATTATCAAAAGATTAGCTCTGTTCAGGCCTTTTATTCTTCTGCCAATCAGATTAATTACAACTGGGGTGCAGCAGGCCCTGTTGGATTTTTAACCGATAAATTTGAAGCATATTTTGATCAATCACAATATCTAAATAGCGGGGACTATTTCATCCAAACCTTGGCCGATGATGGCGTAAAGGTAGAGGTCGATGGAAATACGGTAATTGATAGATGGTCAGACTCTTCGGGTGCTTTAGATCAGGCTCTTCTTCTGAATCTGCCATCCGGAAATCACGAAGTCATCACCAGGTATTATGAAAATACAGGGGAAGCATTTATTAATTCAAATATCTTACCTTTGGATTCATGGGTTGCTTACTATTACCCAAATACAACGTTAACCGGGACGCCAGCAGGTGCAAAAGTCATTTCTCCTGTAGGGCAATATAAAGCACTGTCTGAATCAAATGGTGAGGGAAGCCCTATACCTGGAATTGTCCCTTCGGATAATTTTTCCGCCAAATATCGTACTGCCAAAAGACTTCCTGCAGGGGATTATTTATTGCGTGCCAAAGCGGATGATGGCATAAAGGTATTTGTTGACGGAAATCTTGTTTTTGATCGATGGACACTTGGTGATTATCAGGAAGATGCAATCAAAATATCAATTCAGGACAGGAACGTTTCGAATCCAGATGAAAAGAATATTCACTGGATAGAGGTTCAATATTATGATAGTTACCATAATAGTGCGCTGGAAGTTTTCCTTCAGCCATTAAATGAAGCCATGAATACCGATCAATGGATTGGATATTTATATCCTAATAAAACCTTTTCTGGGAATCCGTTGATATTAGGCGGGAATGGGGCGCAAACCCCAATTCAAAATATTAATTATTATTGGGGCAATAATCAGCCACACCGATTAATTCCGGCAGATGGTTTTACAGCGAGATTTGTAAAAAAGGCATACTTCAATACAGGCGTATACCAAATCAAAACTCGTTCTGATGACGGGATTAGGGTAAAAGTTGATGGGCAGGTAAAAATCGATGCATGGGTCGATGGTCTCAATGATAAGGAAACAAGGGTAACACTTGGTGCCGGCTACCATGAAATCGAAGTTGAGTATTATGAAAATACTGGTGCTGCCGAATTAAAAGTGGATATCCTGAATCTAACTGCTAATAATGCTAAGTTAGTATCTTCATTTAACCTGCCGGTTTATCGAAGTTTTGATGAATTAGCCGATTATACAAAGCATCTAACCTTCTATAACAGCAGCTATGTCAGATATTTTGAGTTAGGTTACGGTGACCTCGTGTATTTATTAGAGGAAAACCGCTATGCGGCAAAAATTGTCACGCCGGATGGCAGAGAAGGCTGGGTCCATAAAGACTACTTAGAAAATAATCTAATGGATGATTTCTGGTTAGTTAAGGACGGCAGAACGCTAAGGAGTCAGGCCTCTAATTCGAGCGCTAATATAGGTTTTGTTGCTGCTAAAGCTAAAGTCCGCGTCTTGGAACGTGTTACAACCCCTGGGTCCGCTTATTCGGATTGGTATTATATTGAGACGGAAGCAGGTCAAAGAGGTTGGATTTGGGGAGCTATTACGACTGCTGAAGGAAATAAGGGGTATAACTTAATTAAATATGAATTTGATAAAGTAGGTACAGTTACGAACCAAGTAACGATTTTTACTCCTCTTAATACGAAGGCGAATGTAACAGCCGATCAAATCAATAGATTTATAGATTATAAGACGCAGGGCAAAAAGTCAGTTATGACAGGTATGGGATATGCCTATTTAATCGCCCAAGAGCAAAGCGGCCTAAATGCTGTCTATTTATTGGCCCATTCTGGTCTTGAAACTGGCTGGGGCACTTCAACAATTGTGCAGTCCAAATATAATTTTTATGGTATTGGTGCCATTGATTCAAAGCCTGCAGAAGGAGCATATGATTATACCACTCCTGAGGGCGGAATCATTGCGGGAGCTTCATGGATTCGAAAGAATTATGTTATCCGTGATGGGGATACCGATACAGTCTTGCCTTTTTATCAACCAACAATTGATAACATGCGGTTCGATAATAGTTGGCATCAGTATGCATCTGATGAAGCATGGGCATCCAAGATTGGTTACTTTGCCCAAGAGTTTTATAATTTTATCAATAAATAAACATAATGCCCCATTCTTAACGGATGGGGCATTAATCGTCTTTTGACTATTTAGGAAAGACTTTTTATAATAAAATAGGTCATGTATTGCTACATTTTTCGACATTGACGGAAAGGATGCTCAAAATTACATTTAAATAAAATATTTTATGGCTCATAAAGGAGAACTTTGTCAGATGAAAAGGATTTATCCACTGTTGTTGTTTTTTTCACCAATTGCAATAGTACTTATTGCATTTTTTTTATTGAAGATTATCCCATTTGGCCCTAATACGATATGGTACATAGACCTTCCATATCAGATCAACTTGTTTTACACGCACCTTTACGATGTATTCCATGGGCAGGGGAGTATCATCTATGCTTGGAATTATGGGATGGGGACTAATTTTTGGCCAACCTTTTGTTATTACCTGTCAAGTCCATTATCTATTTTGATTGTTTTTTTTCCACGGGATTTTATACCCCAGGGTGTTATTTTCATTTATTTGCTTAAATTAGGTTTGGCTTCACTAACCATAAGTTTTATGTTGAAAAGAGTTTATGGATTGGGAGGAACGGTAAATTTCAGTTTTTCTCTTTGTTATTCATTGGTGTCTTTTGCTATTACCTATTATTTTCTTCCGATGTGGCTGGATAGTATCTACTTATTGCCGCTGTTAATTTTCTCAGTTCATCAAATTTTAAGGAACAATCGGTATAAATTATTTTTATTTACATTAACGATCCTTTTCATTTCGAATTTCTATATCTCATATGCCACAGGAATTTTTATATTTCTATATTTTGTCCTACACATTTATTTAGGGACTTTTTCAAAAGGAGAAATCGTAAAGAAATTCACTTTGTTCTTTTCGAGCGTTTTTTTGGCTGTTTGCTTCTCGATGTTTATTTTATTGCCAACCTATCTTCAAATAAAAAATAACAATTATGGCGGTACTGATCACAATCTCGGAGGCTTTAGTTTCAACCCGATTGATATCTATCAAAAGTTTTTTATTGGAACAACTGAAGTCCAAAATTTAAGCTTGTATGCCGGACTTATTGTCATTCTTTTAGTTCCACTTTATTTTTTAAATAGTAAGTATTCATTAAAGGAAAGAATGGCTCATTTAGTGCTGCTAAGCTTTTTGCTCATAAGCATAGCAAGCAATTTATTGAATTTTATCTGGCACCTTTTTGAAATTCCTAATGGCGCTTTCTATCGTTTTGCATTTTTGATTTCATTTTATGTGATAGTCTTATCAGTAAAATCGTTCATTGCAATAGACAGAAAAATGCTGCCTCATTTAGTGAAAATATATGGTTTTAATGTACTCTTTATCTGTTTTTTAAATAAAATTTTAGATCCTAACTTTTTTACAGTAACCGAAATGTATGTTAATATCTTCATTTTGACAGCCGTTTTTATTATCTTGGTTATCAAAATGACAAATGTCCAATTCAAATATAATAGTTTGGTCAATATTTTATTGCTTTGTGTTATCGCTGTCGATTTATTAAGTAATTCATTTTTGATTTTTCGCAATTACACTGTCGCATCAGCTCCAGATCAGTGGGATGAGGCGCACAATCCCGCATATGAACATGTAATCAATCATATTGCGGAAACGGATAAGGAACTTTATAGAGTTAATTCAGAGTTGATTTCAACGGAAAATGAATCTTTAAGATATCGTTATAATGGCATGAACATATATTCCTCAACCGGGAATGGAAGACTAAATGATTTTTTAAGTTCACTAGGCTATACCGCCCATACCAGAGCGGTTAATATGAGAAGTGGAATCTTTGTCTCTGATGTAATGTTTGGATTCCGCTATAAAATAAGTCTTAATCCAAAAGATGAACGAATCTATACAAAGGTATTTGAGGAGGGGAAAGTTAAAGCCTATCGAAATAATTATAGTTTGCCTTTAGGATTTATGGTAAACGAGGAACAATTCACATCATTGGGCAATCAACTAAATTGGATGGAAAAACAAAATTCCTTAATAGGCAGTTATAATGGGCATTCTTCCTATTACTCAAAATATTCTGCTGAACTGGTTGATGCGAATAATCTGAGTTTCGATCCGAAAACAAAGATTTTTACTAAGATAAACCCAAAGAATCAGGCTTTTATCGAATATAAGCTAAATATAAAAGATTTAATGCAAATTTATTTACAGTTAAATGATGAAGACTATAAAAACTTTGGGCAATTATACTCTGTATCTTTAGAAGGAAAGAAATTGGAATCGGCAAAAATGGATTTTTTAAATTTCGTCGACCTTGGTACATTTGAAAAGCAGGAAATAACAGTCAGGTTTGAGTTTTCCGACGATACTCAATCCGTAACTCAACCTGAATTTTATACATTAAATTATACTTTATTGGGAAAACGTATTGAAGAAATAAACCAAAGCACTTTTCAGATTGCTGATTTTACCAATACGAAGATTACCGGAAATATTGAAGTAAAAGATAATAAAGTATTATTTTTATCGATTCCATATGATGACAATTGGAAAATAAAAGTTGATGGGAAGCAAGTCGATAGTGTAAAACTTGGTGAGTTTTTAGGTGTCCCGCTTTCTAAAGGCAGCCACGAGCTGGAATTGACCTATTCACCAACTGTGTTTTATTTATCATTGATTTTTTCTGCAGGAATGCTGGTTTGCTATTTAGTCTGGACAAAGATTTTTAAAAAAGAAGGTGTATAATTTGAAATTAATTTCCATTGTTGTCCCTTGCTACAATGAAGAAAAATCAGTTGAATTATTTTACGCTACGGTTAAACCTGTGCTTGAGGGTATTGGATACATTGACTATGAATTTATTTATGTAAATGATGGCAGCAAGGATTTAACAGAAGAGAAAATGAGGGAGCTGAGCAATAGAGAATATAATGTAAGGTATATTAGCTTCAGCAGGAATTTCGGTAAAGAGGCAGCAATGCTGGCAGGGATTGAGGCTGCACGCGGCGATGCAGTTGTATTGATGGATGTGGACCTGCAAGATCCTCCCGAATTATTGCCTCAAATGGTAGAGGACTGGGAAATCGGCGGCTATGATGTTGTTTACACAAGAAGGTCTACCCGGAGTGGAGAGCCTCCTTTAAGAAGTTGGTTTGCGAAACAATTCTATAAGCTAATTAATGTGATGAGCGATGTCCACATTGTAGATGGCGCTAGGGATTATCGTTTAATGGATAGAAAAGCCGTGGATAGCTTTCTTCGGTTAAACGAACGGAATCGTTTTGCTAAAGGGTTATTCATGTGGGTTGGTTATAAGTCAAAGTGTATTGAATTTGAAAATGTCGAACGAGCAGTTGGGAGTACGAGCTGGAGTTTTTGGAAGCTGGTTCATTACGCCATTGATGGAATAGTGTCCTTTACCATTTCCCCATTGCGCTGGGCTACTTATTTTGGTTTGTTCACTGCGACATCTGCCTTTGTTTATATGTTTTATGTCATTTTTTCAAAGTTGTTATTTGGCAACCCTGTAAGCGGATATGCATCGATCGTCTCAATTATGTTGTTTTTTGGGGGAATCCAGCTCATCTTTCTTGGGATAATTGGGGAGTACATCGGAAGAATTTTTATCGAAGTAAAAGCGAGGCCGAATTATATCATTAAAGAACACTCTCTGAATCCGGCTCAAAGCAAGGAGAAAGCAAGAAAAGTATTGGTGAAAAGATAGACCAATTCCAACGAAAAGGAATCCATTAACGGTGTCAGTATGAAGAATAAAAAAGAAGTTATCAGTTATCTCGTTTTTGGGGTATTAACGACTCTTGTTAATATTGTCAGTTACTTCATTCTAGTGAAATTCATGGGAATAGATTATAAATGGGCTACCACCATTGCATGGGTGCTATCCGTCCTTTTTGCTTTTATTACAAACAAACTGTATGTTTTTAATAGCAGAAGAATGGGGGTTGCAATTCTTGCAAAGGAGTTTGTTTCTTTTGTATTTTTCCGTCTGTTATCTTATTTTATCGATATCGGCATGATGATTTTGCTGGTGGAATGGCTTAAGGTGGATGATGTATTTGCTAAGGTGGCCGCTAACGTGGTCGTGATTGTAATGAACTTTTTTGCTAGTAAACTTTTTGTTTTTAAAACCGAGAATTAAGGCGGAAAAAAACTGACTCAAGGAGTGAAACACACCACTCGGGTCAGTTTTTTTTTACAGGAATGGATTAAATCCGTTTTGGAGCCATTTATATAACATTTGCGAAAGGTTAATGATTGGAAAGCATGCTAAAAGGAATACATAAAACCAGCTTTGGATTAAATTATTTTCTAAAATTTTTCCTGTTATTAACAGAACCAAAATGGTGGAACCGACAGTTAAAACGCGATTTCCAGACCCATAAATCGTAGGAGAAAAGAACATGACCATAAGCGTGGCAGTAAAGGCAAGCAAGCTAATAAGGATAAATAATTTGTATTGGGAATTTTTTATCGTCAGATAGCCCAGCATCAAGCTGAATGCTGTCCAAAATGCATAGGGAAAAACGGCTGACACAAACGAGGCATTCCCAGTAAAAATCGCTAATAAATTGGCGCTAAAGTCAAAGCTTTTAATAGCCTTAAAGTTATATAGCAGTTCCTTGCCAATTTCAGAAATGTTGACCAATACTATAAGCATAAAGAAAATCGCAAAAACTTTAAGTATCCGATTATTCCTAAACTGTTTGGATTGGAAATAGGGAATCAGTGTAATGACAGAAAGCAACATCACGAGATATTTCATATCGTAAAACACTTTTTCAAATGCCCAGACGGTACCTAAATAAAGATGGTCTTTAAGTGATAAATCTTCAAATTCCGGAAACCAGTATGCCACCTCTTGAATCCATCTCTCCTTGTTTCCTGGAGCAAGAAGCATTAAGCTAGTCCCTATAACCATACAAATCGTCATAATAATTAATTTCTTATTCTGTTTTTGATGCCGCCAATATAATGCAAAATGGCTTAAAATCGCAAAGCAGGAAATACAAAGAGAGACTTGTTCATTTCCGATTGAAGCTAAAAATCCAATGATAAGAAACAAACTGAATAGGAAATTATTATTCAACGATTCAGATTCATCCCTAAAAACTTTATCGGCATATGGAATCATCGCCAGCATCCCAAAGGCAATCGGCCACAAGTAATTTATGGAGCCTGTAATCCAGAATATACCGGAGCTTAATACATTTTGCGCAAAGAATCCAATCAACATCAAAGCGACTAATACTTCCAGAAAGGAGAAATTCCTTTTCCAAATTCGGACTATGGCTATAGCCAAAAAAATCAATAGCAAAGGGTTAATGATTCGCCATAACCATACTCTTTCGCCTAATATAAAATAAACCATGGCATCCGAAAAAATCCTTGAAGACCATTCCATATATCGGGTGTACAACCATTGGGTGATCGTCATATCATTAGAAACCTTTGAAAAAATAATGTCATCCCCTTGATACTTTGTGACGACCAGGTGGTATAAATAAACAAAAAAATATAAAAGTGGGAAGGCCCAGATTCTTTTAAGTGAAATCATTTATGTCCCCTCTCTGTTCTCAAAATACAATTTAAACTTTTGCTGCGATAATATGTTATTATACTAAAAAAAACGTTTTTTAAAATATATCATTTGAGAAATGGTCTCCTTCATAAAGAATGCCTTTACCAAATTTTAAACTGGTAAAGGCAATGAATAAATTATTTTTGATCACTTTCGATAAACTGATCAGTTTCTACTTTTTTGGTTGTATTTTTATTATTACTGCTATCATTCTTATTTTGGGCACCTAAATTATACTTTTCAACAGGTTGAGATGGCAAACCCAATTGTTCCCGTAATTGGTCTGAAAGCTGTTGTCTTGTTTCGTCGCTGACAAAGAAAAACCAGCCAGTATTGGTCAACATGCCGTCGCCGGGGATTTCAATTCTTTCAATTGTATCTGCTGCAGGCTTATAGTCTTTTTGAATTCCAATAATATCTTCCAAGGTGAGATTTGTTTTAATGTTATTTTCAAGAGCACCAAGAATATTATCGTAATTAGTTAACGTCTTAATTGATTTTCCTTGTTCGATGATTTTCGAAATAACCTCGCGTTGTCTTTCCTGACGGCCAGCATCACCTTTTGGGTCAGCTTTTCTCATACGGGCGTACTGTAATGCTTTTTCACCGTTTAAATGCTGTGGGCCCTTTTTCAGATATACTCCGTCCAATTCAAAAGCAATTTGGTTATCTACATCAATACCGCCAACTGCATCGACAATATCTTTAAACCCTTCCATGTTTACCTGAACATAGTAGTCAATTGGTATATTCAGAAAATGTTCAACCGTTTCGATACTCATTTCGATCCCACCAAAAGCATAGGCGTGATTGATTTTGTCAATCTTAGTCTTTGTTGGTTTGTCTGGGTAGATTAGTTTTGTCCGGGTATCACGAGCGATACTTAGTATCTTAGTAGTTTTGTTTTCAGGGTTTACCGTTAACACTAACATGGAGTCGGTGCGCCCGCCGTCACCTTCCCGTTCATCGACACCAACCATTAAGATGGAAATTGGGTCTTTTTGCTCAAATTCAACCTTCGCTTCCCTTTTTTTGGAGACCTCTCTGTGAATCGGTTTATTCATTTTGTTGACTGCACTTGCTACATTTGTATAGACATTATAAAAATAAAGGCCGCCGCCGATAAGTAAGAAAAAGACAATGACCAAAGAGAGACGAAGCCATATTTTCTTTTTCTTCTTTTTATTTCCTAATCTAGTATTTTGCATATATAAATTCCCTTCTATAAGGATTATTTTAATACATGACCATAACCCCAATTATAATATCCGATGTTTCATTGTTCAACTGGAAATCAAAAAAATCCACCATAAAAGTACAAAATCTGACAATATGATGTTATAATTTATTTTTGGTATGGGAATGACTCCTCATTTATATTGTCAGCTCCTTATCAAGGTAATGAATGATTCGATATATTTTGCAAAAAATACATACAAAGAGAAGACGTAAAACGGAAAAAAGTTGTTACACTTAAGGAGAAATTCCTATCACTAGTTAAATGAAAGAGTGTGGATCAATGGCTGAAGCAAAAGTTGCAATTAGTATTGTGACCTATAATAGCAAGCATATATTTGAGGTGCTAAACAACCTAAAAAAAGAATTTGGCCGGGACAGCCAATTTCGTTTCCTGATTTTTGACAATCATTCGACTCCTGAATATCGTGAACGGTTAAAGGAATATGCGGATTTTGTAGAAATCACCTTTTACCATGAAAACAATGGTTTTGGGTTTGGACATAATTATAATCTGTTAAAATGCTCCGAAGAGTTTTTCCTGATTTTCAATCCGGATATTATTTTGGTAAAAGCGGACCTGATAAAAATGCTGGAGGATATGGAAAGCGATCCAAGCATCTCCATGCTAGTACCAAAGGTTTTAAACTCGGATGGAACTCAACAGCATTTAATGCGCAATAGGGTTTCTGTATTTGATTATTTTTTACGTTTTGTTCCATTTGGATTTGTCAAAAAAATGTTTTCCAAAAGACTCGCATCATATGAACTAAGAGATATACCAAATGACAGATATGTCGATATCAGGATTGGTTCAGGCTGCTTTATGCTGGTGCGGGGGGAAGACTTTAAAGAAGTCAATGGTTTTGATGACCGCTATTTTATGTATTTTGAGGATTATGACTTATGTTTGGAACTAAGAAAGCGGAATAAACGAATTGTCTATACGCCTTTTTCCGATGTCGTCCATTATTATGAACGAGGTGCACATAAAAACTCGAAGCTTTTTAAAATTTTCATCGAATCCATGTTCAAGTATTTTAATAAATGGGGATGGAGGTTTTTTTAGAGAAAGAGAATATTGCGATGGCTTAAGTTATGAATGATACTATTTCACTTGGAGGTACATAATGGAAGGGACAACTTATATCGCTGATTTACTTAAAGTTTTAAAAAAATATCTTTGGTTGATTATACTTCTTGGATTAATAGGGGGTGTTTCTGGAAGGATGCTGACTAGTGAAGCCCAGCCTCCAACATATGAAGCTTCTTCACTGGTGTTGATTAAACCGTTAATGAATGAAACGAATACGATTATTAATCAGACAGATGAGACGGTTCGTTTCTTGAATACTGCCCAAACCCTTATTAATACTAATGCTATACTTGGTCCTGTAAAGAAAGAGTTGAAACTAAAAGACAATGTTAAGACCTTGGCTGGTAAAGTAAGGGTATCCAATGAAAACGGCTCCCATCTCATAAAAATAACTGTTAGCGATAATAATCCCGATAAAGCAACAAGAATCGCAAATGGAGTTGCGGACGTTTTTAAACGGGAAATTGGAAGTTTTTTAGACGTTGAAAAAGTAAACATAGTAGTAAAAGCGCAAAAAGGACAAGAGAATGAATTTACCAATGTTCCACGAACCAATGCTAATACCGTAATGGGAACTATTATCGGATTAATTCTCGGCGTTTTTCTTTCACTTGTTTTATTCTATTTTTTAAAACCATCAAATAAAGCTTAGAAGCATGCCATATTCTCGGCAGTACTAAATTCAAAGGTTGGAAAGGGGGCACACTGAGGTTTGATTAATCCTTATTTTATTTATATACTATCCTTCCTTGCTGTATTGATCGCTTACCTATTTAGATGGTCAAACCTGTTTCCGGATTTAGGGTTACCGTTAATCCTATTTTTAGGAAGTTCAATGGCAGTGGCCTTTTTTCTGGGAAGAATTTTCGTTAAACAGAAAATCATTTCCTTTAATAATATTAAGTACAAGAAAAACTTGGAACTTGTAACTTACGGAGTATTAACAGGGTATTTATTGGAATTTTTATATCATAGAAATTTCCCTTTATTAGCCATGTTCACAAATACTCAGCTTAGTTATACTGAGTTTGGAATACCTACTTTTCATGTTTTATTAGTTACGTTTAATTCGTTTTTTTCGCTTTATTTATTTCAAATTGTCCTCTCCGAGTCGGAGCGGAGAAAAATATCTTTAGTTCTATTTATCCTTACTTTAGTCCCGTCAATCTTAATATTAAATAGAGGGATGCTGCTCATTATCTTAATGAGCTGTGTATTCATTTATTTGATTAAATATCAATCTAAAATTACGTTTAACAAAATTGCCGGATTGACGGTTTTGATGGTCATCGGTCTATATCTGTTTGGTGTTTTGGGAAATATGAGGGTTAACAATTCTTATCAAACGAATACGTCCCTGTTTGATAATAGCCTTTTCTTGCAAATAGGCGGGGCAACTAATGAATTTAAAGACTCTGTCATCCCGAAGGAGTTTTTCTGGGGCTATATCTATTTGGCATCCCCGCTTGCCAATCTTCAGGAGACCATTAACAATTTTACCTTTGAGGAAGATGTGAACTTTTACGATACTTTTGTTTTCACTATAACCCAGACTTTGCCGGATTTTATTAGTAAAAGGGTAGTACCTTTATATAATATGGTTATTCCCGCTGGCTATCAAATAACTCCAGAGTTAAACGTATCGACAGCCTTTGCGCAGCCTTTTGTTTTGCTGGGCTGGGTGGGAATCACATTTTATACGATATTCGCTTTCGTATTCGCCTTATTTTATATCTTGCTTTTGAAAAAGCTGAATAGTGATTATATGATTATTGGAATTGCGATTATGAATTCCATATTTGTTTTTACCACCTTTAGCAATATGTTTTCCTTTACAGGATTAAGCTTTCAGTTAGTTTATCCTTTGTTGTTCACGCTGTTTAGTGAAAAAAAATTCATTCCAAAGGCTGTTAGTGATGAAGATAACCTTAGTAATAGTGGTGTATAAAACCTTAATAGATCAATCTACTACAATTCGTTCCCTGTTAAATGCTATGAACGAAGACAGTGCTAGTTTTAAAAATATTTCTATTGTTATTTATGATAATAGCCCCGAAAAACAAGTTATTGATTTAGCCGACTTCAAAGGAATTGAAGTAATCTATCAACATGACTCCAGAAATCTAGGAATAGCAGCAGCCTATAACTTTGCTTGGTCACAAGCGAAAGAAAATGGAAGCGGGTGGCTTCTTCTTTTGGACCATGATACAAATTTAACTGGAAATTTTATCGAGCAAGCTTTAGATTTGCCTGAATTACCAAAGGACATTGTGGCGGTAGTGCCTGAAATTCATAGTGCAAATACAATGATTTCACCCGTCTTCAGTCATTCATTACGTCCACTTCAGATGGAAAGGCCAAAACCGGGGGTTCAAGAGCAACCGGTTATGGCTATTAATTCTGGGACGCTTCTAAGGATCGAATTTTTAAACGAGATTGGCGGTTTTAATGAGGAATTCCCTCTAGATTATCTAGACCATTGGCTATTTTATGAAATCTATGCAAAGGGAAAGAAAGTTTTCCTTATGGATACAACGCTTGAGCATGATTTATCCGTGATGGATTACAGCAAGGTTTCATTAAACCGTTATAAAAGCATTATTAATTCCGAAGTAAAGTTTTATAAAAATTATAAAAAGGATTTGTTTCCAGCCTACAAAAAACAGCTAATGAAAAGATTCTTAAAGCAGGCTTTAATCGTGAAAAATAAACATATTGCCATGTACACGCTTCGTAAGCTGTTTTCAATTTAAAGGAGCTATTCCATGAATATATCTGTTTGTATCGCAACATATAATGGTGAAAAGTTCATAAAAAGGCAACTCGATTCCATCATAAAGCAGCTTAAACAGGATGATGAAATTATTATGGTGGATGATAGGTCAAAGGATCAGACTGTACAGGTTGTGAAGGATACTTATGGGAATCGGATAAAGGTCTATGTGAATGAAAAAAACCTGGGTGCAATTAAGAGTTTTGAAAAGGCGATATCCTTGGCGAGAGGGGATATCCTTTTTCTGTGTGACCAGGATGATATCTGGGAAGAGGTTAAAGTGAAAACTGTTCTGGCTGCTTTTGAACATCAGCAGGCTGATCTTGTGGTCCACGATGCATATGTTGTTGATGGCGATTTAAACATCCTAAATCCTTCATGGAATGATTATAATCATAACAACATAAACCAAGGAATTTTTGGGAATATTTTAAAAAACGCCTATACCGGGGCCTTTATGGCCTTTAAACGGGAACTAGTGTCTGACATCTTACCATTTCCATCCACTATTGAAATGCATGACCAATGGATAGCCCTTGTCAGTTTGTTGAAAAAGAAGAAAATTGTTTTCATCAAAAAACCGTTAATGAAATACGTCCGACATGGCGGCAATGTTACTGGGATGAAAAAACGCCCGTTATCAGTGCAAATTAGAGGAAGACTGCGGACGATTTCTGCAATAATGGGCTATAAACGTTAATATTATAACTTTTTTGTTACATTTTTGTACGGCTTTGGCTTTTATAGGCATCCTTCCTTATAATGGGGTAGGAATATTTTGACGGTTTTATCCGTTTATCTTAAAAAGAGGAGTTGGCTTTTATGAAAGGTATCATTCTTGCGGGCGGCAGCGGCACGCGACTTTATCCGTTAACAAGGGTAGTGTCCAAACAGCTTTTGCCTGTCTACGATAAACCGATGATTTATTACCCATTATCCGTATTAATGCTGGCTGGGATTAAGGACATTTTAATTATCTCGACACCGGAGGATACACCGCGATTTGAACAAATTCTCGGAGATGGCTCAGATTTGGGTATGAACTTTACATACAAGATTCAACCACATCCAGGGGGATTAGCACAGGCGTTCATTTTGGGAGACGAATTTATCGGCGATGATAATGTTGCCTTAGTTCTTGGTGACAACATATTTTATGGACATGGCTTAACAAATTTACTAAGAAATGCTGCAGCCCGTGAAACAGGAGCAACTGTGTTCGGGTATTATGTCAATGATCCTGAACGCTTCGGCGTAGTGGAGTTTGATGAGAACGGAAAAGCTGTTTCTATTGAAGAAAAGCCGGAAGTTCCAAAATCAAATTATGCAGTAACCGGATTGTATTTTTACGATAATCGGGTGGTTAACATTGCAAAAAGCATTCAGCCTTCCGCACGTGGTGAATTGGAAATCACCGACGTTAATAAAGCCTATCTTGAAATGGGCGAGTTGAGTGTAGAGCTGCTAGGCCGCGGCTACGCTTGGCTAGATACCGGTACACATGCTTCCTTGTTAGAAGCATCACAATTTATTGAAACAGTAGAGAAGCGTCAATCATTAAAAATTGCTTGTCTTGAAGAGATTGCATACAAGATGGGCTATATTACAAAAGAGAAACTTATTGAATTGGCAGAGCCGCTGAAGAAAAATCAATATGGGCAATATCTGATTAAGATTGCGAATCAGACAAGTAATTTATAAGTGAGGTCGGATTCATGAATATCATTGATACAAAATTACCTGGTGTAAAGATTTTGGAACCGAAAGTTTTCGGTGACCACCGCGGTTATTTTATGGAAAGCTATAATAAAGAAATGTTTGAAAAACTGGGGTTGCATTATGATTTTGTTCAGGACAACCAGTCATTGTCAGCACCAACCGGTACCTTGAGAGGTTTGCATTTCCAGCTGAATCCGAAGGCTCAAACAAAAGTAGTCCGCTGTATTACGGGTGCGATTTATGATGTTGCAGTCGACATCCGCGAAGGGTCTCCTACCTACGGTCAGTGGGTAGGCGTCATCCTTAGTACCGAAAATAAACGCCAGTTGCTCGTCCCAAAGGGATTCGCGCACGGTTTTTGCACATTGGTGCCTGACACCACTGTTGCTTATAAGGTTGATGAATATTATTCACCTGAGCATGACGGCGGAATTCTGTGGAATGACCCGGATTTGGGAATTGATTGGCCAACCAACAATCCAATCCTTTCGGAAAAAGATACAAAGCATCCAAGATTAAAGGATGCATCCCATCTTAACTTTGTGTTTGAAAAATAGGAGGCAGGAATATGAAGTTATTAGTAACAGGCGGGGCTGGCTTTATTGGCAGCAACTTTGTCCGCTATATGGTAAATAAATACCCGGAATATACGATTGTCAATTTGGATTTATTAACGTACGCAGGCAACCTTGAGAATTTAAAGGATATTGAAAATAAACCAAACTACAAGTTTGTCCGCGGCGATATCGCTAACCGTGATTTTATTCAGGGTCTTTTCCAGGAAGAGAAGTTTGATTATGTATTGAACTTTGCAGCGGAATCTCACGTTGACCGCAGCATAACCGACCCAGGGATTTTTGTGCAAACGAATATTCAAGGAACTTTAGCGTTGTTGGATGCGGCGAAATCCTTTGGAGTTAAAAAATACCTTCAGGTTTCAACGGACGAAGTATACGGAACTTTGGGTGAAACAGGCTATTTTACAGAAGAAACGCCATTGGCAGCAAACAGCCCTTACAGTGCAAGTAAAGCAGGAGCTGATTTGTTGGTTCGTGCTTACCATGAAACATTCGGGCTTCCGGTTAATATTACCCGTTGCTCCAATAACTATGGACCATTCCATTTCCCGGAGAAACTGATTCCGTTAATGATTATCAATGCCTTGAATGACAAGGAGCTTCCGGTGTATGGCGATGGACTGAATGTCCGTGACTGGCTGCACGTGGAAGATCACTGCCAGGCCATTGACCTTGTCCTACATAAGGGCCGTGATGGCGAGGTTTATAATGTCGGCGGCAATAACGAACGGACCAATATTGACATTGTCAAAACGATTCTTAAGCATCTTGGCAAGCCTGAATCGCTGATTAAATTTGTAAAAGATCGTCCGGGACACGACCGCCGCTACGCAATTGATGCAACAAAGCTGCGCACAGAGCTGGGCTGGTCGCCAAAGTATAATTTTGATACCGGCATTGAACAAACAATTAATTGGTATTTAAATAACCGTGAATGGTGGGAAAACATCATTTCTGGTGAATACCAGGACTATTTCAAATCCCAATATGGCGAGAGACTAGGTGTAGAATAATGAAAGTTATAGTTACAGGTGCTGCAGGCCAACTAGGGCAGGATGTACTCCTGGAATTGGAGCGAAAAAACCATCAAGCCATTGGTACTGACCGCGATGACTTAGATATAACGATTGAAGGGGATGTACAAGCGTTTATCGCTGAAGTGAAGCCGGACGTCATTCTTCATTGCGCTGCTTATACCAATGTGGATGCTGCGGAAGCGGATGAAGAAACAGCCTACCGGGTCAACGGACTCGGGACTAAGAATTTGGCCCTTGCAGCCAAGCAAATAGGCGCTAAAATGCTGTATATCAGTACAGATTATGTGTTTGACGGTACAGGCACTGAACCATATGAGGTTGACGACCCGACAAAGCCGTTAGGGGCATATGGAAGAACGAAGTTAGCTGGAGAAGAATTTGTCCAGGAACTGTTGGAGCAATTCTTTATTGTCCGGACAGCGTGGGTTTTTGGTGCCTATGGCCACAATTTTGTGAAAACCATGCTTCGCCTTGGCAAAGAACGCGGTGAAGTTGGTGTGGTTCATGATCAGGTGGGCTCGCCAACCTATACTGTCGATTTGGCTAAATTCATGGTGGAACTTATGGAAACAGAAAAGTACGGGATTTATCATGCCACAAACAGCGGCGTCTGCTCATGGTATGAATTTGCAGTAGAAATTTTCAAACAGGCTGGCCTGAATGTGAAGGTCAATCCGCTGACAACTGAGCAATTCCCAAGGCCAGCCGCAAGGCCGAAGTATTCGGTTTTAAGCAAGAAGAAAATTGAAGCGCAAGGATTTACGCCTCTGCCAAATTGGCAAGATGCCTTAACTGCATATTTAAAAGAAGTTTGAGAATGAAAAAAAAGGACGCATTGTGGTAACATTAATGTGTCCTTTTTCTTTTTTTAAAATTTATAAAAAGTAGGTAACTTTCTTCACAATGTTTCGTCTAAATAATAGGTTAAGTCATTTACCATTAGACTGGATGCTTGTACATAAGAACCATCTTTTCTTGCAAATTCCAGACGATGGCAAAATTAATAGTTTCATTGATACAAAGACTGTGCTATAATCCATTAGGAGTATTTTATCGAAATTTGGCATTTTTATTCATTGAAAAAATAAAAATTTCAAGGTGTTAATAAAAATGACCATGTAAAAACTCGGAGGGTCTATATGTTATATTTAACTTTATTTTTGTGTTTTTGTGCTTCGATCTTCCTTACACCGTTAGTAAAGAAATTAGCCTTTAAAATTGGCGCTACTGATAAACCAAATCAAAGGAAAGTTCACCAAAAAATTATGCCCCGCTTAGGTGGATTGGCTATTTATATTAGTTTTATATTGGGATTATTGATTATTCAGCCAATCGATAATTTTAATACGCTGCTGATAAACCCAATTGGAAATGTACACGTAGCCCTGATACTCGGCAGTTTTATCATTATCCTTACCGGAGCAATTGATGATGTGAAGGAAATTTCAGCGAAAGTAAAACTGCTGGGACAAATACTTGCCTCTCTAGTTATTATCGTTATCGGTGATATTAAAGTAGAGTTCATTAACCTGCCATTTGGCGGAGGACAGTTGGATTTTGGAATCTTTAGTATACCGTTTACCATGATTTGGATTGTTGGCATTACCAACGCGATCAATTTAATTGATGGATTAGATGGTTTAGCAGGCGGTGTTTCTTCAATTGCTTTATTCTCTATTGCAGGAATAGCTTATATGACTGGTAACCCATATGTAACAGTTATAGCATTAATTGCTGCATTTTCTACCCTAGGGTTCCTTATTTATAATTTCCATCCGGCTAAGATTTTTATGGGTGATACAGGGGCTTTGTTTTTAGGATTCTTAATAAGTGTTCTTTCCTTGTTAGGCCTAAAAAGTGTTACGGTTATGTCACTGGTTATTCCAGTAATTATCCTTGGAGTTCCAATTTCTGATACTTTCTTTGCAATTATCCGCAGACTTGTGAATAAGCAGCCTTTATCTGCTCCTGATAAATCCCATTTACATCATTGTTTGCTAAGATCTGGATACACTCATCGACAGACAGTTTTAATGATTTATGCAATGAGTGCCATTTTTGGACTAGCTGGATTTATATTTTCACAAGCAACAATTCGTGGGTCAGTAATCATTCTCATAACAATATTAATTATTATAGAGCTTTTCGTTGAGAAAATTGGTCTTGTACGAGAAGATTACAAGCCGCTACTAAAACTGATTCAAGGATTTAGACCGGCAAGTATGCGTAATAAGTAAACATTTTAAAAAGGGGGTTTTGTACCCTCTTTTTTATTTTGGTGATATTTTTAAAAGTAATTCAAAAAACATTTAAAGACTTCAGTTTTTTTACAACATATATAGTGTTTTCTATTCCTTGTAACTGGGCAAACTTAAAACAAGGAGGATTTCTATGTTTTTTCTTACCTTGATAGTATGTTTTGCCTTTTCGATTATCATTACGCCACTTATAAAAAAATTTGCTTTTTTGATTGGTGCTACAGATAGGCCTAACCATCGGAAGGTACACCAGTCTGTAATGCCTAGACTGGGCGGTTTGGCTATTTTTATTAGTTTTTTAATAGGCTTAATCATCCTGCGTCCAGTAAACGAGTTTTCATTGGCGATACTTGCTGGCTGTCTAATTATCATCATCACTGGTCTTTTGGATGACCTTCTTGAATTGCCTGCACGCTATAAGCTTATTGGTCAAATAGCGTCAGCTTGTACGGTCGTTTTTTGGGGAGATCTGCAGGTTGTGTTTATCAACCTCCCATTTGGAGCTCAACTTCAATTTGGCCTCTTAAGTATTCCTTTTACGATTCTGTGGATTGTAGGAATCACGAACGCCATCAATTTAATTGACGGCCTTGACGGGTTGGCAGCGGGGGTGTCTTCCATAGCATTGATCACCATCTCAGGTATTGCATTTCTTCAGGGGAACATTTATGTGGCAACTGTTGGACTAATTGTCATTGCCAGCACTTTGGGCTTTCTAATTTATAATTTCCATCCTGCAAAAATTTTTATGGGGGATACAGGAGCTCTTTTTTTAGGCTATATCATCTCAGTTTTATCTCTCCTTGGCTTTAAAAATGTTACCTTCATTTCGCTTATCATTCCCGTTATTATTTTGGCCGTTCCGATTTCTGATACTTTCTTTGCGATTTTGAGACGGATTATTCATAAAAAACCATTGGGCGCCCCTGATAAGCAGCATTTGCACCATTGTATGATGAGAATGGGTTATTCCCATCGGCAAACGGTTCTTCTGATATATGCAATGTCTGCTTTTTTTGGTATGGTTGCCTTGATTTTTTCCCAAGCACGCATCGGCGGAGCACTCATTTTAATCGCGATTCTCATTTTACTAATTGAAATCACAGCCGAAAAGATTGGGCTGGTCGGGAGAAATTACCGACCAATTCTCAACATTTTACAAATATTAAGAACAGGCATAGCGAAGGGAGAATAATGTTCTCTCTTTTTTTTGAAAAAATATCCGTTTCCATAGTTTACCTTTGAAAAAATATAAATTTGTCTTAAAATAAGATTTACATTCTTAATATTTAATTAACAAAAATATAGAGTTATTTAAAAGGGGTAAATATTTTTAATTGGAGGATAAATTATGACTTTTAACGAGGTAATGGCATTAATTATGCCTTCAGTTATAGCTTTATTACTTTATTCAAAAGTGGTGCCGGAAAATACGCATTTTTTTAATGGGCTAGGTTTTCTTGCATTATGTATGATGATTACGAACAGTATTTGTTACGCTGTTTTAATTTACTTTAAAAAAACGTTGCTCTTTATCTTTACACCTGCTTTTACTCTGAAATATAGTGTTCTTGCAACAGGTGTAGCCATTATAGTTGCATTTGTATATCGATTTTTTGAATTAAACCTTAGCATTAATCTTAAAGTGGTGTCCATAAAAGATGAAGAAAAATAAAGTAATTAATAGTGCAGTGGCAGTTTTCTTTTTGTTTTTAACTTCCTTATTAGTTTCAGCAACGATATATATTAAAGTTAATTTTCCAACCCAAAATATGGATGAAATGATTTTTTATCTCTTTAATGGAGTTAAAGGAACTTCGATTGATGTAGTCATTAATGCCATTATAAAAAGCTTAATGCCATTTTTAATTTTCTTTATTTTATTATTAATCCCGATTAAACCCTTTAAAAGAAAAAATGTTATCGTTGTGAAATATAAAGATAAAAACTTCAGTGTTACATTACTACCGATTAAACCTAAGTTGGCCTATTCATCGATAATGTTGATTTTATCTTTGATGGTTGCTTACTATTTGTTGGGTGTGCATGATTATTTCCAGCGTTTAACAAGTTATTCATCAATAATAGATGACCATTATGTAGATGGAAAAGACGTTTCGATTTCATTTCCTAAAGATAAAAGGAATTTAATCATCTTATATATAGAATCCGCAGAAAGCACTTTTATTGATAAGAATAGCGGAGGGGGATGGGATTACACTGTAATCCCGGAGCTAGAAAGTATAGCGAATGAAAATATTAATTTCTCTAATTCCGATAAAATTGGAGGTGCCCTCCCTACCCATGGTACAGGCTGGACAGTTGCTGGACTTATTTCTACAACATCCGGTATTCCATTAAAAATTCCCGGGCATGGAAATGAGTATACGAATTCTGATAACTTTTTAGCCGGTGCTTATACCTTAGGGGATATCTTGGAGAAGGAAGGCTATAACCAAGAGGTAATGTTTGGTTCAGATGCTAGCTTTGGCGGACGCAATAATTATTATATCAAACATGGGAACCATAAAGTGTTTGATTATTACACTGCGATTGATGAGGGAAAAATGAGTGAAAGTGAAAAAGTTTGGTGGGGATTTGAAGATTCTCGTTTATTTGATTGGGCTAAGGAGGAAATAACCCATTTGGCAAGTTTGGATAAGCCATTTAACTTTACCTTTTTAACAGCCAACACACATTTCCCGGATGGCTATGTAGAGACAGGGACGGAGACCTTATTCGAAAGTCAGTACGAAAATGTCTTTGCCCATACCTCTAAGCAAGTTTTTGAATTTGTATCTTGGCTGAAAAATCAGCATTTTTATGAGGACACGACAATAATTATCACGGGGGATCATCATAGTATGCAGGACCCCGAATTTTTCAAGTCCCATATTTATGATGGCTATGAGAGAACTATTTATAATGCCTTTATTAATTCGGCAATCGAGCCGATAAATCCTAAAAACAGATTGTTCACGCAATTAGATATGTTTCCGACAATCTTAGCCAGCATTGGCGTCGAAATAGAGGGGGACCGGCTAGGATTGGGCACAAATTTATTCTCCAATCGAAATACTTTAGCGGAAGAAGCAGGGGTTAAGCATCTTGATGTAGAACTCGGGAAAAATTCAAAATTTTACAATACAACTATTTTGCAAAGTGATTACTTAGAATTAATGAAAAAAGCAAAAAAGTAAGACTTAAAAGGGCCTCTAATTTGAGAGCCCTTATTTGGTATTTTCTACATTCTTCGTTTTTATGTTAAATCTCATTTTTTTCCCAATTGTGTTCTTTATTCAGTCCATCTATAATTCACATAAAGAAACCTATGGGGATCTTACAAAGTCTTCCTCAAGGTAAACCGTATCGCCATGTTGGAAACTGGCCTGGCCGTTGGTACATTCAATCATCCAGTCGATGAAGGCCTGAATGCGATTTTCATCAACGTAGGCTTCTATTTCGACGACATCCAAGTAGTGAATTTCTTTGATTGTATACTCGGAGGCGCGCAGTTCCTTTTCGATTTTCCCAAGCCAGGTATAATCGATTTTTACATGCATAATTTGTACTAGTCGCCTTTCGACGATACCGACTGCCTCGAGACCTTCTGATGTCGATTTTCCGTAAGCGCGGATCAGGCCACCTGCGCCAAGCTTGATCCCGCCGAAATAGCGGGTGACAACGACGACTGTGTCCTTGAGGTTTCGCTTTTTTAACACCTCTAAGATCGGGACGCCTGCGGTTCCACTCGGTTCGCCGTCATCGTTGGCCTTTTGGATTTGGTCGTGCTCGCCAATAAGGTAGGCCGAGCAGTTGTGGGTGGCGTTCCAGTGTTGCTTTTTTATCGCCTGAATGAATTCCTGGGCCGCTTGTTCTGTTTCTGCTCTAGCTATATGGGCAATAAATCGTGATTTTTGAATAACAATTTCATGTTCACCGGTTTGTTTTACCGTTAGATATCGGGGCAGCATGTGATCTCCTTTCTTTTTTAAAAAAAATTAATGTAATATACCTATAATATAGGTGTAAAGTTCGAATGATATAATAAATATAGTTAATAAAACCACATTCATAGGTTTAAGGGAGTAGTTTAGTATAATAAGTATACTACTTTTTTACGAAAATGAGGTAATGGCCTGCAAAAATGAGTCTTAACCTTAGCCAATAAATTGAAACAGTGGTAAAGTATGTTAAAGACCTAAAGGGAAAATGAATGACCCGGAGGAGTCCGTTATGAAAATGATGCAAATGAACATTAAATCGATCGATGAAATCCGCGAGGAAATGCTTGATACGGTCACGGTCAGCAAAAGTGATATCTTCCGAATCAGCGAACAATGTCGTCAGGACTATGACAACATTACTAATGAACTGGCTTCGATTAAGCAAGTGATGGTGAAGCTTAACGAGGAAGGTACCCAGCTGGAGGAACTGGTCAAAGCAGCAAGGCACAAACTCTCGGAAGTAAGCATGAATTTTAAAAAGTATTCCGAAGAAGAGGTGCGTGAGGCATACGAAAAAGCGCATCAGCTGCAAATGGACCTATCGATCAATCTCCAGTACAAAAAGCAGCTGCTGGAAAAACGCGATGAGCTTGAGCGCCGGCTGAACAGCATACATCAAACGATTGAACGGGCTGAGCAGCTGATTTCGCAAATTAGTGTCGTGATGAATTATTTGCAAAGTGACCTGAAACAATTTGGCGAAGCGTTTGAAACGGCAAAAGCCAAGCAGGACCTCGGCCTGAAGGTGATAGAAGCCCAGGAAGAAGAGCGCAAACGGCTTTCCCGGGATATTCACGATGGACCGGCGCAAATGCTGGCCAATGTGATTGTCCGCTCCGATTTGGTGGAACGTGTATATCGGGAGCGGGGAGGCGATGAGGCACTTGCCGAAATTCAAAGCTTTAAAAAAATGGTGCGATCCGCCCTATATGAAGTACGCAGAATTATTTACGACCTGCGTCCGATGGCTCTCGATGATTTGGGGCTCGTTCCTACTCTCAGAAAGTATTTGCGCACCATCGAAGAATATCATAACAACTCTAGCATTGAATTTGAAAATATTGGACAGGAGCGCCGGCTGCCGGCCAAGTATGAAGTAGCTCTGTTCCGCCTGATTCAGGAATCCGTACAAAACTCGTTGAAACATGCCAATGCCTGCCAAATCAAGGTTAAACTCGAAATCACCAACACCACGGTCAACGTGCTGATCAAGGACAATGGCATCGGTTTTGATACCAGCAAGAAGAAGGAAGGCTCCTTCGGGATGATTGGCATGCGCGAACGTGCCGAATTGCTGGAGGGGAAAATTACCTTCGACTCCAAAATCGGCAAGGGCACCTCAGTCCACATCCAGGTTCCGCTAAGTTCTTAACAAATTTTTTTAAAAAAAGTTTCTTGATGGCGGTGTCAGGCACCGATGGCACGGTTAACACTGTGCCTAGTCAGTAATTGGTGTCAGGCACCGAGTACCATTCATTTTAAAAATATTATCGATCCGTAACACTTACTCCAATGGGAAATTTGAACAGATTAGGGGGAGTTACACATGACAACCAAAATTATTATTATTGATGATCACCAGCTTTTTAGAGAAGGTGTTAAGAGAATATTAGAGTTTGAGAAATCGTTCCAGGTTGTGGCCGAGGGCGATGATGGCAGTGAGGCATTGACGCTGGTCGAGGAACACCGTCCCGATGTTGTCATCATGGACATCAATATGCCGCAAATGAACGGCGTCGAGGCAACTCGAGAGCTGATTGGAAAATATCCGGACACAAAGGTTATTATACTATCCATTCATGACGATGAAAATTATGTGACCCATGCCCTGCAAACCGGGGCATGCGGCTATCTGCTAAAGGAAATGGATGCCGATGCATTGATTGAAGCGGTGCGTGTTGTGGCTGATGGCGGCTCTTATCTGCATCCTAAGGTGACCCATAATTTGGTCAATGAATACCGTAAGCTTGCCGCAGGTGTTTCGCGTGGGGGTTCCTATGGCCAAACCGTAGAAATCCGCCGTCCATTGCATTTGCTGACACGCCGCGAGTGCGAGGTATTGCAAATGCTGGCAGATGGGAAAAGCAATCGCGGCATTGGCGAATCGTTATATATCAGTGAAAAAACAGTTAAAAACCACGTATCTAACATTTTGCAAAAAATGAACGTCAACGACCGCACCCAAGCCGTAGTTGTTGCAATTAAAAATGGCTGGGTGGAAGTACGCTAAATATGGTTGAGAGGGGCACGCGGACATAGCGTGTCCTTTTTATTTGCTCGATTTCTGTGGAAAAGAATGCATTTTATGTCTGTTTCATATACAATATTCTACAGACATATTTTCGTAAAAAATAAGGATGGTAATTATATATGAAAACGGCAATTGTCACGGATAGTACCGCGTACATACCGAAAGAAATACGGGACAAATGGAACATCCATATGGTCCCGTTAAATGTGATTTTCGGCGACCAACCGTATCAGGAAGAAGTCGATATCACGTGGCAGCAATTTTATGAAGAGGTAAAGACAAAGGAGCTGCCGACCACGTCCCAGCCGCCAATCGGCCAGTTTGTCGAATTATTTGAGAAGTTGGCTGAAGATTACGATGCCGTCATCAGCATTCATTTATCGAGCGGCATCAGCGGGACGTATCAAGGTGCCATCACGGCCGGAACAATGGTAGAAGGCATCAAGGTATATCCGTTTGACACGGAAGTCAGCTGCATGGTTCAGGGCTTTTATGCCCTTGAGGCGGCGGAATGGGCGTCTCACGATGTGGAGCCCGAGAAGATTATCGCTCGGTTGGAAGAGTTGAAGCACTCGGCAAGGGCTTATTTTATGGTCGACGATTTGGCCCACCTGCAGCGTGGCGGACGGCTGTCAGGTGCTGCTGCGCTAATCGGTAGCTTGCTGCAAGTGAAACCCATCCTGCACTTTCAGGACAAGGTCATTGTCCCGTTTGAAAAAATTCGCACCCGGAAAAAAGCAATGAAGCGAATTGAGGAGCTTCTCGGCGAGGATGCTATGGGAGGCGGTCGCTACCAGGCTGTCATTATCCACGCCAATCGCGAGGAAGAAGCCAAGGAGTGGAAGGCCGAGCTTGCGGCCCAGTACCCGAACGTTGACTTCTCTATCGGCTACTTTGGAGCTGTTATCGGCACCCACCTTGGGGAAGGTGCCATGGGCATGGGGTGGATGAGGAAATAGTTTTTAAGAGTTTACCTTTTAGCCAGGCTGCTGTGCCTGGCTTTTTGTATGTAACAGGGGGTGCGTTTTTTGGGAGAGTAATCTTCTGGAATTTGGTTTGGTGAATAACTACTGGAGTTCGGCGAATAACCCATAGAGTATGGCGAATAATGGACTCAGTTCGGCGAATAACTCCACTAATTCGGCGAATAGCCGATTAAGCCCCATGATTAGGGGGAAGTGTTTATAAAAGGTAATCTAAAAACATGGTTCGGCGAATAACTCATGAAGTTCGGCGAATAACTTATAGAGTTCGGCGAATAATGGACTCAAATCGGCGAATAACTCCACCAATTCGGCGAATATCCATTTCTCCCCCACCGGGCCAGTTAAATTTGTGTTAAAATTCGACAATTTTATCAAGAAATAATAAAATATACCTAACCGAAATTTAGGGAGTGATGATACTTGTTAATGAAGGACCTTCCAGTTCCGCTATGGCTAATACTGACCGAAGCTTTAAAAATTCGTATTATTCCGGGCCATTACAAATTACCGGATATTGAAAAAGACATTGCGAAGATAAAAGCCGGTTACAAAGGTGAACTGATTTTAAGCCATTTCGTAAACCAACTTCCACACGATAAATACTACATATTTCACGACCTCCAGCTAGTACACAACGGCATCCACTTTCAAATTGACACTCTGCTTATCACTCGAAATTACATTCTCATAATTGAAGCTAAAAATATTAAAGGAACAGTACTGTTTGATAATGTATTTAACCAGTTAATTCGATACAACAATGATGGAACAGAGGATGTTTTTGAGGATCCCCGCGTTCAAGCGAAGCGGCTGTGCAAACTTCTAGGCGGAATTCTTGCCGCAAACGGGTTGAATTTTCTCCCGATTGATCACCTTGTTTTTTTCAGCAGTACTAAAACCATTTTAAAAACTAATACCAATGACTACAGAACCTTAGAAAAAGTCTGCAAAGGCAGGGATTTGTTTAGCAAAATAGAAGGTTTGGAAAAAACGTATACCCAGCCACGAGTAAACGACAATACTATCATTGATCTTGCAAAATTCCTTTTTAGCAACCACAGTCCCATGAAAATTGATATTTTAAAAGAATACTCCCTTTCGAGCAACGACATTCGAACCGGAGTTTGCTGCCCTAAATGTCTTCACATCCCAATGACTTACCTTAAAAGAAGAAAGTGGCATTGTCCTGTTTGTGATTTCATTTCAAACGATGCTTTTATTGCAGGAGTCAGAGATTACTTTCTGTTAATAAAGCCATCCATTACCAATACCGAATGCCGGAGCTTCCTACACATTCCAACTATTGATACTGCTCAAAAACTTCTTTTTCAATTAAACCTGCCCTCCTCAGGCAGCAAAAGGGGCCGTTTATATTTTCCTCATTCAATAGAATTCCCTGTGCTATCTGAGAGAACTTCCCTAAAGTCGGGTAGGGAGGTGCCCCATGCGTTTTATAATAAAAAATAACAAGCTCATCATGCAAAAATTCTTCACGGAGGATTCGCTCAAAATCTCACAAATTCCAGCAATCCCCCAACCGCCGCCAGATTCGAACTATCCATATAATCATGACCTTCAAAAGCTCCTTACCGGCAAACAATTCCTCCTGGACGACATTCCATTCCAACACGACAATCTTCAGGATCATTATGAAAATGGGTATATTACATTCCGCAAAGGCATTGACTACAACGGGAAAAAGCCAATCTGCACCCGCTGCGGGAACAAGGACCCACAATGGTTCGCAGTCTACCCTTGTGCACGGTGTGGTGAGACCTGTCTCTATTGCCGCCATTGCCTCATGATGGGGCGTATAAGCGAATGCACGCCGCTCTTCGGATGGAATGGCCCAGTGCCTGACACCATGCTGCCACTAAAAATCATGGACTGGCAGGGTACGCTTTCAAAAGGGCAGCAAGCAGCGTCGGACAAAGTGGTGGAAGCCATCTTAAACAAACAGGAGCTTCTAGTATGGGCCGTCTGCGTGGCCGGAAATGAATACATAATTTTTTGTGTTAAAAATTCCACGCGATTTCTACGTTTTCGTCGTGGATCTCGATTTGCTTTATTAACTTTTGAACAATGGCTTGTCTAGTTGGAAAGTCTGCTGATAAGAGGTCAATGGAGTATTGGTTTAATTCCTGTTCAGTAAAATTATTTAGTTGTTTGTTCTGGTTATCTTTCCGAATCTGTAATTGGATTTTTTCTTGTTCAAGTGTATTTACCTGTTTGTTTAATAACGCAACTGGCACTTTTCCTTCTACATACAGAGCTAGAGTGCGCTCCATTTTTTCATCGACTTTTTTCATTAATTTATCATAGTCGATTTTACTCGTTTTTTTATTATCTGTTTTTTTGTCAATTATCAGGCTGTTAATTTCGTCAATAACCAATGCCTCCAGTTTTGAATAATTCCAAGTTTTGTTCATACATTTTTCATCATATTCAGATGGAAAACGGCGGGCCCGGCACAGGTAATACCGGTAATACTTATCCTTTTTAACTTTGTCTCTTGCTTGGTAAGTTATATAATTTTCCCCACAATCCCCACAGGTTATGAGACCTGACAATAAACTTTGTTTAGCTTTATGAGCGTTATTGCCTTTGTGCCTGGATAAAAGCACTTGTACCCTGGTAAACTGTTCTTTACTTATGATGGACTTGTGTCGGCCTTTGTACCAGGTTCCTGCAAAACTCACTTCACCAATATATAAACGATTACGAAGAATATCATTGTACCTTCTAAACCGCCATACCGGGAATCCTAATTCCTTTAAACCTGTCTGAACCTTTGTTATAGAATGATATTGCTCATACAAATCAAATGCTGCTCTAATATGTGCAGCTTCGTCCCCCTTGATATATAATTCACCGTCACGAAGCCCATACCCGGCGGGATCATAATTTCCCCCGGCAGACCAATATCCTTCCTCTGCCCGTTTAATTAGGCCCATCCTCATGCGCTCAGCGATGGTCTCACGTTCAAGTTGGGCAAAGACGGATAAAATACCTATCATGGCTTTTCCGAACGGTGTGGATGTATCTAGTGTCTCTGTGATGGATACAAATTCCACATTGTTTTTTAGGAAATGTTCCTCAATTAAATCAAGGGTATCCCTTTGTGACCTAGATAGACGGTCCAGCTTATAGACGACAACAACATCGATGTTTTTTAAATCACTTAGTAATCGCTGCAAAGCTGGACGGTCAGTGTTAGATCCACTGTAGCCAGGATCAATAAAAGTATCATAAACAATCCAATCTTTGGATTTACAATAAGCTTCTAAACGTTCTCGTTGTGATTCAATACTATAATTCTCGACCTGCTCTTGCGTACTAACACGGATGTATAATGCAGCTCTCATTGTAAATTCTCCTCATTTAAGAATGTATGTTTGGTTTATTTACCAAAAAAATTAGCTTTGATTAAATAAGCTAGTTCATTTGGTATCCCACATAGTCTCGTTAATTCATAGATTGAAATACTTTCAGTTAGATAATCTTTGTTAATTAATAGTTCAATAGCAAATCTATTCGCTTCAACTTCTAATCTATCAACTGAAACGAATGTATTCTTTCTTAAAAACGGAGTGTTTGCTCTAGGGTGCAATACAGCATGTCCTAATTCATGGCCACATACAAAAAGTTGGTTTTCATCGCTTAGATTAGAGTTGATAAAAATGTATTTATTTCTTCGATCATATTTGTAAAACCCATTAATCTCTTCGTGGAAATTATGTGGAATCACTTGGATGTTCATCATTGATGCGAGTTCAAACGGATCATTCGTTTTATATTTCCTTGTTAGGTTAGCTACTCTGTCTTTAATCCAGCTCAACGTAATCGACCCCGCATCCCTACTAGATGTTATCGTCTTTTCTGTATTTTTTAGGAATGTACTTTTTGTTAATCCTTTGTGTCTGGCGGACGGCAACTTCCATTGCTTCCAGAAATGATTCTACAGCTTCCTCGCTCATCGGTTCCCCATTAAAAAGAAGACCATCTTCACTGGTTAGATCCTTACGGATTTGCTCCATTCTTTTGGCAATGTCAATTTCATCTTTATTTGTGAAGGAAGATGTTTTACCAGTGCTTAACCATTCATAATCAGACTCGTATAATTGAGATAAAAGTTGTAATGTTTCCAAATCAGGTTCACTACCATCGTTTTCGTAACGGCTTAATGTTTTATTATTTATGTTTGTCCGACGATATACCTCTGTTTGGGTATAACCTTTTTTCTCGCGAGCAATTCTTAAACGTTCCCCTAATGTTGACAATGATATTCCCTCCCTATGAGAACATCTTAGCATCGTTACTCAAAAAATAAGAAAATTTTCTCATAAAAATTGAAATTATTCTTGACTTCTCAGAAAATGAGATATATATTTAACACACAAGGTTCTCAGAAAGTGAGAAAGGAGGTAAAAGACTTTGAGCATCAATGAAAAAATCAGAAATTATATTGAAAAAAATGGTCTTAAGTTTAACTTCGTTGCAGATAAAGTCCAGATTGAAGAAAAGAGGTTTTATCGCCTTATCAACAGTGAGACTAAAATATCAGCTGAGGACTTGGGAAAAATCTGCAAAGGGTTGGATGTTGATCCGTCATTTTTTTTGAATTAAATTTCTCGGAAAATGAGAAGGTAACTCAACAGGTTATCTTTCCACAAATAAGGTTGGGTGATACATGAACATAACAATTACAGGAATGTCAGTAGACGGTCATTCAGTTCCGGTTCCTCACGGGTTATCCGAATTAATCAATGCAGCTGGTGCCTGGGGTATTCGAAAAGAGAAATCAGCAATTACTAAAAAGTATGACCGGAGGGTTGAAAAGAGGGGAGAACATTTCGTAACGGTTCTCACATTAAAGGAGGGTTAGAAGTGGCAACTATACCAAGCCATCTTGCTACGGATCGGTACTGGAAAGGTGTTATTCATCTATTTCGAAATCACTATAAGCTACAAAGTGTTTTTACTACCAAATATTTTAACCTTGAAGGTGGTTCTATCAAAATAGCAGCGCTTAAAAAAGAAGCTGGTCCATGGTCGGGATCCGAGAAATTCATGCTTAACCTGGCACTACACCTTTTCAACGAAAGGAATAAGGTAAACCTTTCCGACATGCATTATCTGGATGAAAATAACAAAAAGTTAGCAATGGAAGCTATTACGTTGAGGTTTTTCTAATGAACAAGTGTCTCCAGTGCGGTAAAGAGACATATGCCTTTAAATATTTCTGCAGCATCGAGTGTGAGGTAGCTTACACGGATCAGCTTAATAACAGCAATAACCGAGGTTGAGAAACCTCACTTTTTTCGGCAATCACCGCGAAAAATGTTGTCGAGTTTACTAGATTCCTGTAAAGCACTATCAAAAATGTGAAAACTAGCAAACATTTAATCTAAAAATGGAGGAGAAAAAGAATGGAAAAAGTCATGTTGTCGAAAGAAGAAGCTCAGGCGTTGGAAAGTGCTCTTGAAATTAGCGGTGGGGTCCCATCAAATGTTGTTCAATGGCATTCCCAAGATTTATGGGAGGGTGAGCGTTCCGTTTTAAATGATTTGGATATCGATACTGTCTGCCGGGCACTGTATGTAGGTTACGAGGTAGAGCCGGGGCCAGAGGAGAAACTTTTAAAACATTTTCAGGATCAGGGAGTATTCAAGAAAAAGTATCCTGCAACCGAATATCACTCGGGACACATGGACGGAATTCGTCTAACTCTTGATCTATTAAACATCCAAATCAAAGGAATCAATTGTTAATTATGGTCATTTAAAGGAGGTGATATCCGTGAAAATTAAACCAAAGAAATGGTTGGCCATGACGATTCAGCAAAAATTAATGGCACTATATGCTGCAAGGAGGAAGTAAAAAAATGAAGCAGTTATATCACGTTTACGAATGCCAGGATTGCGTTCTTTCATTCGCGGTGGAACAGGCATTTGAAGATCAGTCAGAAATATGCTGCCCAAATTGCGGAGATGAAGATATCCGTGATGTTGGTTCAGGAGAAATGACTATAATTCTGCCGGCCGGAAGAGTCCACACCTGGAAGATGACGGAGGGACAACGGTCAGAATATGTCAAAAAGAATCCGATTGTTCCGACCGATAAGCCAAGTGGTACAGGCCTTGTTAATGTTTCTGAAATGCAATATTCAAAAGCGAAAGAAAAGAGCTTAGAAACTAGACAAAAACAAAGCAACAGAATCATAGACGGAGTGGACACAGAATACCTCCATAAATTGTTTATGCAAGGTATACCGTTAAGTTATATTGCGGATGCTCTAAAAATTACTTTATCTACGTTAAACAACTACATCAAAGAGCAGAGGAAAGTCGAGCCTGAAAAATGGCCGAGAAGGTCGGATAGAAAAAATTAAGACCCGTGCTGCAACACGGATCTAAAGTAAAACTTATTTCACTCTCACTATAGCACGAATCGAGGTGATAATCATTAAATTATTCCAACATCAGGAAAGAGCACTAGATGAAACGTACGACAAAAATCGTGTCGCTTATTACCTTGATATGGGACTTGGGAAAACTTTCGTAGGTAGCGAGAAAATGTGGGAGCTCAATGAACTTTATAATCTGGTAATCTGTCAAAAGTCAAAAATACAAGATTGGATGGAACACTTCCAAACATTCTATCCAGAATACCAGGTAATCATTTTCGACCAACAGCCTATAGAAAAAATCCCACCTGAGTCGGTTTTAATCATCAACTACGACAAGGTTTGGAGACGCCCTGAATTATTGAAATTAAAACACTTCACACTCATGTTGGATGAATCTTCAATGATTAAAAATGAATCGTCAAATCGCACTAAATTCATTATGAAATTGAGCGCAGATAACGTGATATTGCTTTCGGGTACTCCTACTGGTGGTAAGTATGAAGAGTTGTGGTCCCAGCTGCATCTTCTTGGGTGGGGGATAAGTAAGAAATTATTTATGAAGCAGTTTGTTGTCCAGGAATGGGATGACCGGAATCAGCAATATAAGATCACTGGTTACAAAAATGTGGACCGCTTGAAAGCCAAATTAAAGCAATATGGCGCGGTGTTTATGAAGACCGAGGAAGTTTTCAATTTACCGGCAGTCAATGATGTGACGGTTAAGATTCCGACTACCAAGCAGTACAAGGAATTTAAACAGCATAGCATTGTAACCTTGAACGGCGAAGAGTTAATTGGGGATACGGCCACCAGTAAGAAGTTGTACTTGCGTCAGCTGGCGGGGGTTTACAACGACAACAAGCTTCAGTATGTGAAGGATCTAATCGACAGCACCAATGACCGCATCATTATTTTCTACAACTTCAAAAAAGAGTATGCAGCATTGGTAGACATGATTGATAAGCCTGTATCGACAATTAACGGTGATTTAAAGGACCTTACTGCATACGAGCAGCATGATAATTCAGTGACTTTGATACAGTATCAAGCCGGTGCCATGGGGCTTAACTTACAGAAATCCAATAAGATTGTGTATTTCTCCCTGACCGATAAGAGTGAACTGTTCGAGCAATCAAAAAAGCGGACCCACCGGATTGGGCAGGATAGAGCATGTTTCTATTATTATCTGCTGACGGATGGATCCATTGAATGGCGGATGCTTGAAGTACTGAAAGAACGGAAAGATTATACGGATGCCTTATTTGAGAAGGAGGAGATGTCGTGAGTCGAGAGTCTAAGTTTCGGGCTTGGTTTGAAAGAGAGAACAAGATGGTTCTACCAGAAAACCTCGCCCTTAGTTATGACGGTAATGATGGTTTTGATTTTGCCTTTGATAAAGAGTTTCCGGATGTAGAAGGTACTATTCCAGGTACACTTTGTTTTAACCTGATGCAATACACCGGTATGAAGGATAAGAACGGAAAAGAGATCTTTGAATCTGACATTATAAAGGTTGCCCAAGATGAACTCTATGAAGTGCGTTTCGATTGTGGTGGATTTATGGCGGGGGACATGTTCCTTGATGATTACTGGAATCCCTCTTATGGACATTTGGTTGAAATTGTTGGGAATAAGTTTGAAAATCCGGGATTGCTGGAAGAAACTATTGAACCGTTGGAGGATAAACATTAATGGCATATTCCCGAGAAGAGCAAGAAACCTGTTTGGTTTTCGACCCTGTAAAAGGGACATGGAACGTTTACTCCAATGTTCCAAAACACATTCGAAAACTTAGTAAAATCACAGAATTATTCACCATAGAAGAGGAAGATGGCAAGCCGATTTGTGTTAAAGGTGTCCTCACCGAGAAACAGGTGGGTATGAGGGCCGAGCGTATGATGTCCGATGAACAAAAACGAGCCGCAGCTGAACGATTGGCTGAAGCCAGAGATAAAAAGGATGGTGCCCAGTGAAACCGCCGGCAGTACCACAAACCAAAAATTTTATACGTTTCACTTTTAGTAATGGGGAGTCTGTAATCTCATCAAAAGTTGAAACAATCAAAGCGTTAGTTGAAGTTTTCGAATCTATACCACTCTTAGACAAGAAAAATGCATATTTCATTGTTGATAACAAAGTTGTGTTTTTGGAGAATGTTGATTCTATCCATTGGAACTTAATTGAGGAGGAAAAATAAATGTCTAATGAAGTAGTTCAGTTTGAAAATAAGTATTTAGCGGTAATGGCCGGTATTGCGGCGGCTGAAAAGCAAATTAAACAATTAACCGAACAGCAAAAGAACCTGAAAGCTGAATTAGAAGCGGCAATGGATCAGCACGAAATTAAATCTATTGATAATGAGTTTTTGAAAATCACCAGGGTTGCTGCCAGTTCTTCTAAATCGATTGATTTGAAAAAGCTTCAAGAAAAAGAGCCGGCATTGTACGGGGAACTACTGGAAGATTATCCGAAAGTGACCAATAAAAAAGCCTACGTGATGTTTAAGGTGAAGTAAATGCGTGAATCAGCCTTTCAAAAGAAAGTCATGGATTTTCTGAAACAAAAAAATGCTTGGCACCTTAAATATTGGGCCGGCAGTCAGTACACCAAACAGGGCATACCGGACATACTGGCATGCATCGATGGAACTTTTCATGGAATTGAATTAAAAACGGATGTTGGACAACCTACCAAGCTTCAACTACATAACATCCAGAAAATAAAGGATTCGGGTGGTGAGGCTTATATTTTAAGGCCTAAGGATTTTGAAGCCTGGAAAGAAAGGTGGTTTAAGTGACCCAGTACAGCTACAGCCGAGTGTCACTATTCAATGACTGTCCGTATCATTTTAAGCTGAGATACATTGATCAGCTGACAGAATTACCTAAGTATGATGCTGATAACCCTTTAATTATTGGACATGCTCTCCATACTGGAATTGAAACTGATGTGGAAACAGCTTTAAAGGAGTATTACAATTCCTTCCCGGTCTGCACTGATCGGATAATTGAAGAAGCAATGAAGCTCGAAATCTTGATTCCTAAGGTTAAAGATTTCTTGAATAAAAACTTTGGAGAATTTGAGTTTATCCATGAGTACAAACTAGATTTTCCAAATTATCTTGGATTTGTCGATTTAATCCTGAAAGCACCAGACGGGTCCTGTATGGTAATGGATTTCAAGTATTCCAACAACGTTAAGAATTATCTCGAATCCGGCCAGCTGCATATCTACAAAGATTACCTGGAGCAAGATGGATTTGATGTAAAAAGATTAGCATACTTGTTTGTTCCAAAGACCACTTTAAAACAAGAGAACAACGAGGATCTATTCCATTTTCGGAAAAGGATTGTACAGGCAGTAGCCGATTCAGAGGTTAAATTAGTGCCTATCACTTTCGACGAAATGGAAACAGTCTATTTCAAAAATAAAATTACCGATATCGAAAGAGCAAAGGATTTTCCGAAAAACACGAGCGGGAAGTGCTTCAGCTGCAACCCGCGTTTTGCACCAAATTACTTGGAAGCTATTTATAACGAAAAAGGAGAGATTGTAATGGCACTACCGAAAAATGAGCGCCGCGAGCGCAAGATTGACACCAATCCGGACTTTTGGATTTATGCAGATTCATATGTTGGAAAGAGTACGTTTGTGGATCATGTGGACAATGTGTTATTCCTTAACACGGATGGTAATACCGATAATACCACAGCACCAGTACAACCGATTAAGGATGTTGTCACCAAGTCTGGCCGCGTGACAACCCGTAAATTGGCCTGGGATGTTTTCCTTGAAACGATTTCCGATTTAGAAACAGAAGAAAATGATTTTGAAGCTGTTGCTCTGGACCTTGTAGAGGACATTTATGAACACTGCCGGGTTTACGTTTTCGAGAAAAACGGATGGGAGCATGAATCAGATGGTTCCTATGGTAAAGGATGGTCCAAGGTTACTACCGAGTTTAATAACGCTATGAAGCGTTTAAAAGCATTGGGTTACCAAATCATTTATATCAGCAAAGAAAAAGTTGAAGAAATCACTCTCAAAGGCGGTTCTAAGCGGACCACATTCAAGCCGAACATCAATGATAAGGTTGCCAATTTCCTTACGGGTACCGTGGATTTAACATTACGTGCTTTCGTAAATTCCGAGGATGAAAGATTCCTGCAGCTGGCCAAGAAGCAAAACGTTTTTGGTGGTGGTCGTTTCGATTTCCAAGTTGAAACTATTCCATTAGAAATGGAAGCATTTATCGAAGAGTTAAAAGCTGCCCAGGAAGGGAAATCAACCAAGAAAAAGGACAAGCGTACCGGTCGGGTAAAAACTGAAGAACCCCAATCTGCTCCAGATGGTGGAGGAACTGAGAAATCGGATTCCCCATCTAAGCCTGAACGATCCAGACGCCGCCGAGAAGATAATCAGGAATCTGAAGAAGTGGTTGATGAAAAACAGCCGGTAGAGGAAGAAAAACCAAAGCGGGAACGCAAATCACGGAAATCCGAAGAAGCACCTGCTGAAGAAGAAAAACCGCGTGAGCGTAAACGCCGGGAACGTAAGGCTGTAGAGGGAGAAGATACGCCTCCTGGGGAAGATACTGCTACCGAAGAACAGCCGGCCCGTACTCGTAGGACACGTAGAAACAGAGGTGAGGAATAATGGCAATTAAAGAGCTAAATGTAAAAGAGCAGCATTACGCTGACACTCGTGAAGAGGCAGAATCAATCGTTGAAGAAGCGAAGGATGATGTTTATCTAACATCCTTCAAAATTAGCGAAAAGCACAATAAATTAGGCACATATTTCTTGGTTGACCTGGCATTCAGCTATGACACACCAAAAGAATTTATGGAATCTAAACCAATTAAGAAGCCTGCACCAGCTGAAGAACCACCTAAGGGCCAAATCGAATATTCCGTTAACCAGGATGGCACCGTTTCTGTAAATCAAGATGAGGAGGATGAAGAATAATGGCAGAAAATAAGTTTGATTGGAGCAAGTTTGATAAGCAGGTAGATTTAGAGGCTTTGCAATCCGATGTTGAAGAAGTTGAAAAAAATGGCGGTGGCAATTTCGAGGAACTACCCGATGGTTCATATGAAGTGGAAGTAGAAAAGATGGAACTGGGTACTTCTAAAAAAGGTGACCCAATGCTAAAAATTCAATTTAAAGTCGTGGCCGGCGAATATGAAAATAAACGTATTTTCTACAACGGTGTAATGCAGCCGCAAAATGATAGTGCTTTTGGATTTCAGGTACACCGCAATAATGAAATGCTCCGGTCCCTTTGGGATTGCAAAAAGGAAGATGTTAAATTTACCGGATTTAAAGATTATGCTGACCTAGTTCTCGACATCCACGAGGACATTGACGGGCAATTTGAGTACCTGATTGTAAAGGGCACTGATAAAAAGGGATACACCACGTTAGAAATCGAGGAAGTCTTTGAAGTTGAATAATTGAATAAAGGGGAGGTTCTGACCTTCCCTTTTGTTTTAAGGAGAATCAAATATGAATGAACAAAGGGCCAAAATTTTTAACGATATTAACCTTGAGCGTGAAAGACAGGATCGCCTCCATCCAAACAAATTACCACTTCCAATGCGCTTTATCACTATTATGGAAGAAGCCGGTGAAGTGGCTGAAGCTTTACAGGAAAATGATATGGATAGTGTTTACCGAGAATTAATTGATACAGCAGCATCGTGTATAAGAATGGCCGAACAAGTTTTAAAAGGTGATTGAAAATGCTTTTCTACGACTTTGAGGTATTTAAATATGATTGGTTAGTGGTCATAACGGATACTGACACAAAATCGGAAAAGGTTTTTGTGAATAATACTCAAGCGTTAATAGATTACTACAATCAACATAAATCCGATATATGGATTGGCTATAACAGTCGGCACTATGACCAATATATTTTGAAAGCTATAATTTGTGGTTTTACACCTCAAAAAATTAACGAGTGGATTATCAATAAACGGGAGCCAGGATGGAAATTCTACAAGGATTTCTGGAAGATACAGCTTTATAACTACGATGTGATGACCAATAAATTAAGGTCATTGAAGCAGCTGGAAGGTTTTCAAGGTCATGATATTCGTGAATCCTCGGTAGATTTCACGATTGATCGAGAACTGACAGATGATGAAATTGAAGACGTTATTAGATATTGCCGGCATGATGTCCATGAAACAATGCATATTTTCATGGCCAATCTTGAAGAGTTTGAGTCCCAAATTGAGCTATTGAAAATGTTCAACCTGCCTTTACGGAATATATCCAAGACGAAAGCGCAGCTGTCAGCTGTCATTCTGGAAGCGAGACAGCCACAGACACCAAGACACGATGAATTCGATTTTACTTTTCCACCCACATTGAAAATCCATAAATATACCGAAGTGTTGGATTTCTATTGGGATAATCGGGACTATAACAAGGTTTTAGAGATAGAGGTTGCCGGGGTACCGCACTTGTTTGCCTGGGGCGGTCTACATGGGGCGCGAAGTAATTATTTTGGCACCGGTCACTTTATTAATATCGATGTTGCCAGCTATTACCCTGCTTTAATGATCGAGTACGGATATTTAAGTCGTAACGTAAAGAATCCGGAAAAATTTCGGGAAATTCGTGATACCAGGCTAAGATATAAGGCTGCCAAAGATAAACGTCAGGCGCCGCTGAAAATCGTCATTAACGGCACATACGGAGCAATGAAGGATAAATATAACGGACTTTATGACCCGTTACAAGCCAACAATGTTTGTATTGGTGGTATGACATTACTGCTGGATTTAATTGAAAAGCTTGAGCCTTATTGTGACATTATCCAATCCAATACAGACGGTATCCTGGTTAAATTACGGCACTATAATGATTATGACTTAATCGATGACATCTGCTATGAGTGGGAGCAGCGGACCAAAATGGAGCTCGAGTTTGATGAGTTTGTCAAAGTCATTCAAAAGGACGTTAATAACTATATTTTGGTGGATGCCGATGGCAAATATAAATCCAAGGGTTCCTATGTCAAAAAGCTTAACAGTTTGGACTATGACCTTCCTATCGTCAATGAAGCGATAGTGAATTGGTTCGTTAAAGGAATAGATCCTGAGGAAACCATCTTTGGATGCAAGGACCTTATTAAGTTTCAAAAAATCGTGAAGATATCCAATAAATATGATCATGCAGTGTACGGATCCAAACGTATGCATGAAAAAGTTTTCCGGGTCTTTGCCAGCATTGATACGAAGGATAAAGAACTTCGAAGGGTAAAGGATGGATCACCAGAAAAAATATCATACACACCGGAACGCTGCTTTATTATCAATGACGATGTAACCGGGATGTCGATACCTGGGAAGCTAGATTACTGGTGGTATTTGGATTTAGCAAATGAACGGATAAATGCGTTTTTGGGGAAGGAGTAAATCATGAACAGACCTTTAACAAGTCAAATAGTTATAGATGAGTTTACCAAAATCATAGATTCACAGGATGAAAAGGGTTTTAAAAAGTACGGAACCACAATTGACCAGGCTAATAACAAGGATTATAACTGGGAGCTCATGGCCCTGGAAGAAACAGCCGACTTGCAAAAGTATTTGGTCCGTAGAATTGCTGAGCTTACTGGAGAGTTAATGCGGGCTAAAGCACAGATTAAGGAATTAGAGCGCAAACAATCAACAATATTTGTGGACGAAGATCATCAACTCTTTAAGAAAAAACTAGCTGATTTTATGCAACAGATTAATCCTAAGCCGACCATTGAACAAATCGAACAATTAAAGCAGCAATATTTTGAGAATAGAAAAAGGAAGGATGAAGAATGAGAGACTATTTGAATTCAATAGAAAAAAATCAGTTTTTGGTTATGAACTCTGTTTTGCAAATGGCGATCGGAATTCGAAATCAGGGTATGGATGGTCCGAAACTACAGACAATGCGGGAAGAATGGACCAAACGGGACAACATGACTAAGGGTGAACATAAGAGTTTGAAAATGGCAGAAACGTATTTAAGTAAATTTATTATGTCTGTATATAATCGCCTCAGTAAGAAAGAGCAGGAACAGATCAACAAAAAACTGATGAAATATGACTTTAAATTGGTCGATGATTTCACACTACAAAAGGTGAATCGGGACATCAAAGACAAAATACAAAACGCGGTAATGCCTCGCCAGCAGTTCTACGATTGGTGCTCGGAGATTATGGCGGTTAAATGTAATGGCTGCACAAAGGATTGGAATACATGCCCGTTGTACGAAGTGTTTGAGGATAATTTTGTCCCGGAAAGCGGGTTTGACTGTACTAACTGCAAGTTTGCTTATACGGAATAGACACAAAAATCGAAAGGTTGATGAAAATGAAGAAGAAAATTGGAATGTTAATTTTAGGATTTACGGCTGTTGTTGCTCTAGTTGGATGCACTGAAGCAGATACCGTTTCACAAAACTTATCAAAGTCAGCTGATTCTTTTGAGGTTCAACGAAAGGTTGTTTTCTTCAATGGAATTACAGACAGAGACTTGTTGGTCATTGAAGGTCTTTGCTCTCTCGGAAACGGTGACAGTGACAGAAGAATGACAGTTACTTGTAAAGTCGGAAAAGACAAGTACAAAAAACATTATCTCGGTTTAAGTGACAATGTGAGTTTCTTTGCTGAACAGCTGGACGCAAAGAAAGAGGACCCTTTCCACTACAAAGTCATTATTCGTCCAGAGGCAATTATTCCAGACATTGACCTTCAAACTAGTAATTAAATTTCAGTGCACAAACGACAAAAATGCGACGTAGTGAAAGGGCGATTTTTATGAAAACTAAAGTATTTGATAACGGTTTAGTCGTTAAACATCGAAAATCAGCAATCATCTTTGAAAATGGCAATGGTAAAAAGGAACGTGAGGAACGTTTTTATTATGAATTTACAAAAGAAGGATTTAAAGAATTTGCTGATTATATCGAAGAAGTAGCTAATGAAGCATGGTTAAGTATTGTACCAAAGGAAGCCGACAACTTTGGCTCGGATTATGATGAATACTATGACCGCAAATATGACGCTAATGGCAACCTATCAATTAAGGAAGATGGTATTGAAATTATCGCTCCGTATTGGTCAGTAGATAAGCTGTATCAATTCAATAAACCTAAAATACAATCGTTCATTTTTGACCTGCGAAAGAAAGTTAATTAAGGCGAAGTTCGAATCAATTGACCCAAATTTAAAAGTAAGGAGAGATCTAAAATGGAAATCAGAGAGTTTTTGGTTTGCAATGAGGACAATTTGTATTTTGGTCGTGAAGGTTCTTTAGTTGCAATAACTGATTCTACAATCACATTAAGGGTGAGAATACCCGAAGGTGAAAATGAAACAGTGGTCTTTTCACATAGCGAAGTTGAAGAAATTTGACGAAAACAGTGCAGCAATACAATTATACTAATCTGTAAAATAGATAGATTGTATATGGTGTAACAAGTCCAATAGCCGTATAAAGACCAGGGGTATAAGATCTCAAAATGAGTGTTTGTATGATATGAACGAGGTTATGTAAAAGGACAAAACACAAAAAAAACAAAAATATGTTAGCTATCCAACTATTATCTATAAATTCAACTTTTAGGAATACAAATGTAGATCCAACTAGAAATATAACAACATCTCTTTTAGCGAAAGAATGTGAATTTATTTTCCAAAAGTTCCAAATTAAAATCTTTAAACGTTTATTAGTATTTTCTACTAAGTAAGACGTTTTCCGAGACCAATTTTCAACACTGATTATTTCTTCAAAGTCGTGCAACATAAATATGACTAAAAAAAGCCAAATAGCATTATGTAATTCAATTGAGAACATTGTGCTTTACCTCCAATAAGCAATGCAATAAATTATTTTTATTTTTAATAATATCACGTATTGTAAATTTTAGGTAATCTAATGCACAGTTCGATTCAATAGCGTAACAAACAAAAATGAGGTGTGATGGTATGGGAATTTTATATAACACAGTGGCAACCCTTCCAGAACTTAAAAGAAATCACATCATTGAAAGATTGCTAGAAAAAGGCATCACAGAAACGAAGGACGGCATCAGCATTTATGACATGGACTATAAAGCGCTTAGATTAGAACTGTCTAAAGCGGATTTTCGCGATATTAATGCAGAATCTGATTCAAATAGTTGGTTTTAACGACAGCAATCGGGAACGACGGCAATTGACGGCATTTGCATTCGACGGCATGTGAGTTTGACAGCATTCGACTATGACGGCAAACTACAAAATTTCCATGTAATAAATAGTCGATTGACCCACATTGATGATGGGCATAAGAAACAAAAAAGCTGCCCAAACGGGACAGCTCTCTTGTGAAATATTACTAGGTTCTTGCTAAGGAGAGTAGCAAGTACTTTAGTATTATCGACCATTTTCTAAATATTGTCTAGCGCTTATGACCAAAATTTAGACTAAAGGAATTGATGAAATGAAAAAAGGAGTTATGAATACATCCAGAAGGGAATCTAACTTCATTAATCGTATGAGTTCGGAACAAAGAGATAGATACATCAAAGACTTTATTGCAAGATGTAACCCGGAGCAGTTAATCCCGTTTATTAAAATCACCAAACACGATAAGCATTTTCGTGAGATTGAGTATGTGATAAATGTGCCTGATAAAGATATAGAGTAGTTACAGTTTTTACGCTACACCCGAAAGTAGGTGATTAAGATTTATAAAGGTTATCTCAAAGGCAATGGCAAACATGCTGCCACCAAATTTAAAGACACTGACAAACTTCTATCATATAATACAGTCCGAAAATATGATTCCTATGTTGGTATTTTGGAAGATGACTATATTATGGTTGATGTCGATGACATTGACTCAGCTGAAACGCTGCTCGATATAGTTGAAGACAATGACATCCAATGTTCAGTCCTGGAGACGAATAACGGGTACCATTTTTATTTCAAAGGATATGACATAACTGCCAATAAAATTAAGTGGTTTTCTAACATAGGAATCCCTTGTGATTACAAATTAGGGATAAAAAACACCGCGGATCCGTTAAAGATAGATGGGAAAGTTCGCCGGTGGGTTAGGAAAGCAACTGAGCATGAACCTTTGCCAATTTGGCTTTACCCGTATCATAAGAAAAACCCTAACTTGACCAAGTTATCCGAGGGAGACGGCCGGAACGATAAACTGTTCACCTATATTTTAAAAATGCAGTCTCAGGGCATGGCCAAGAAGGATATCAAAGAAACAATCGCGATCATCAACAAATACATCCTGGAAGAACCGGTTGAGGACAAGGAACTAAATATTATCCTTCGTGATGATGCATTCATGAAAGAATCCTTTTTCATAAAGGGTTCTTTCCAGCATGAGAAGTTTGGTGATTTTCTTATCAATGAACACCATATATGTAAAATCGCGAACATTTTACATATTTATAAGGACGGTGTGTACTCCGATAAACAGGCTGACATCGAGGAGGCGATGATAAAACACATTCCGAATTTAAAGCGAATGCAACGCCAAGAAACTCTTGCTTACCTGCAGCTGAAAGCCAAAGACAAACATTTCTCGCCTACCAAATATGTACCTGTTCGCAATGGAGTTTTTAATTTGGAAACTTGGAAACTTGAAGATTTCAGTCCGGACATTATCACTCGAAATAAGATTCCGGTTCCGTATATCCATAATGCTTATTACGAAGTAACCGATAAAACATTAAATAAAATCGCGGTTAACGACAAAAAAATACGTGCTATTTTGGAAGAAATTCTTGGCTATATCTTATTTCGTCGGAATGAATTCGCTGCCACATTTATCCTCACTGGTGACGGATCCAATGGTAAATCATCCTATCTAAAGATAATCCGGAGGTTGGCCGGGACGGATAATTGTGCATCCTTGGATTTGAAAGAACTTGATCAGCGATTTAAGACTGCTGAATTGTTCGGCAAGCTCGTCAATATCGGTGACGATATTTCCAAAGGATACATCAAAGAATCATCCGTTTTTAAAAAGTTGTCTACCGGCGAAACCTTAAACGTCGAAAGAAAAGGAAAGGATCCTTTTGATTTTACGAACTATGCAAAAATGATCTTTTCTGCAAACGAAATGCCGCGAATAAATGATTATACAGACGGACTTGGGCGCCGGTTACAAATCGTTCCGTTTAGAGCAAAATTCAGTGTCGCTGATGAAGATTACGATCCATTTATCACTGATAAATTATTATCAGATGAATCTATGCAGTATGTATTGAATTTGGCATTATCCGCACTTAAACGATTGCTAACTAATAAACAGTTTACAAAATCGAAAGCCGTTGAAGATGAGTTGTCCAAATACCAGGAAGAAAATAATCCGGTTCTCAGCTTCATCAATAATGAGGATGTGGAACTGGAACGTGGGGTAGTGGGCGATATATATATGCAGTATAAAGTTTACTGTTCAGAAAATGGATACCAGCCAGTAAGCAATATTAGTTTCAGTAAACAGATAAAACAGTTTTTTGGTTTCAACACCAAGGTTCAAAAAGTAGATGGGAAAAGTACGAGATTATTTGTAAGTGAAGAGTAACTTTTTTCGCGCTTTTCCAAAGTTGGTCAAATAGTCGTGACCGTTTTTTGGTCAAACTACTTTCAAAAAGTCATTATTATCAAGGTCTGAAAAAATGCATTTGACCGTTTTTTGGTCACGAAAATGGCTAAAATCGTGACCATTTTTAATGAAAATCATCAAAAAATAGGTCAAATGCGTAACCTGTAACCGAATGCGTAACCGGGAAAAATCCAGTAATATCAAGACTTAAAGGTGTGTCGGTTACGGGTTACAGATGAAATCAACTTCTTTATAAAATAAATAATAAAAAATAAAAAAATACTATTTTATAAAAGAAAAATAGGGGGTAAATGCGTAACCGTGGTTGTCGAAAGTTGTCGGGAAATCAGTCGTATCAAGGGTTCAAGGCGGTTACAGATGGTTACGCATTTTGTCGAAAGTCGATGATATTTTATGATTTTCGTACGTTAGAAGGCAGGTGAGCATGTTTGTATGAATGGCTGCGGGATTATCAAAAATTAGAAGAGGAAGTTTCGTATTTAGATTTTGAACTTGAACGTTATAAAAAAGAATTGAAAAGATGGGTTGAAGGGGATTTGTCAGGTGTTCCTTTAACTCAAGATTCAAGAGCATCAAAGTTAGAAGATATCATTGTTGCTACGGAATATGAATTAGCACACAAAATAAATGATCTCTATAATGCTAAGAAATTGATTAGTAAATTCAAAGGTTTAGAGAATAAAATTTTGTATATGAAGTATGTTGAAGGTAAAACATTAACAGAAACGGCTTACGAGTTAGGATACACGCCAGGACATATTTACAATAAGCATGCTCAAATTATTAAAATGATAAATTTCGCACATCATCTGAACTTAAGTTAAATTGAAGCGATAGAAACCATTGAAAATCCGGGGTATTCTAATAACATAAAATTCTATCAAAAGGACATCATCTAAATCGGATGGTGTCTTTTTATATTTACTCCATGCCTGGCTATGAATGACTGTATGACGCAGCATATCATAGCTTTGGATTCCTCCTGTCGGCCGTGATGCCAGCGGTTAAGGTATGGATCGGCACGGCTCGCCATCTGCCGAAGTAAAGATGGCTCTAATATTTATTAGCAGGTGATGCTGTTGAAAATTGAAGACCGATTATCCAATGAACAAAAACAGCAGCTGAATAATATTAAGTCACCTAAGAAAAAGAAACAAGAAAAGGTAAACTGGCCCGAGATCATGGGCATGAACAGGGATATCTATACCAGGAAGAATGGAGCTGTGAGGAGGAAATGATTAGAGTTATCCTAATCGCATTGTTACTGTGTGCCGGTGCATCTGTGAGTAATGCTGTACTCGAACCACCAGTAAGAACTAAGGATTGGAGATTCATTATTTAATATAAAAGGAGTTGTTGTGACATGGCTGAAAAGCGCGAGTCAAACAAAACATTAGGAACCATCCGTGAAGGAGAGTCTGTCAAACCTTTAAGTAACAGTCTTAAAGTAAAACTTGAATTGGATTGTGCCGAAGCATTGAAGGGATTAAAGGCAGTGACCAGAGCTGCAAAGAAAGCGACTGCCGCATTGAAAGAATTAGAGGAGCAAATCAATAAAAGTTCTGTAAACAATTCAATTACTTTGAATGTTGATGGAAGAAAACTCTCTGAACACAGGGTTCGTAAGGGTATGCCGGATGTTTGGATAGGTAAGTAACCAATGCTAAAGAGCTGCAAGTACTGTGGTGGTATTCACGACAGGAAGTATGTATGTCCTAGCAAGCCTGTTAGAAATAAACAACCTACCTACATTGACAAGTTCAGGTGCACTCGTGCTTGGACAAATAAGAGTAAACAAATAAGAGAACGTGACAAGCATCTTTGCCAGGTGTGTATCCGTAAGCTGCATAACACGCAGCAACAATATAACTTTACCAACATTGAGGTCCATCATATTGTTCCTATCGTGGAAGACTGGAACAAGAGACTGGATGATGACAACCTGATCAGCTTATGCAGCAATCATCATAAGATGGCAGACGCTGGGGAAATAGGCCGTGTCGAATTATTGGAAATTGCAAAGGCTCAGGAATTGTATGTCGAACAGGTTAAATTCTGACAATTAAATTGTTTGTCTAATAGAAACAATTCAGAATACTCCCCCCACCTTTGAATTTTCTGACAATTTAAATTCTGAGACCACGACTCCACTTTTGCTCGAAAAAAATTCCCGAAATGAAAATATCTAGGAGGTGAGGAAATGGCAAGGCCATCGAAAAGCGTAAAAACCATGAGCAAAAACTTAACAAAAGATGAAATTGCGGTAAGAACGCAAGTGGAGGAAAAGCTAAAAGGTGCTGCAGATAATATTTCCCCTCCTAAACATTTGAATGCCAGGCAGAAGAAAATCTTTAACTATGTTGTTGAAGAATTGCATGTCAGTGGAATCTTGGGGAATTTGGATGTTTATATTTTGGGGACTTTCGCCATTGCTATAGATCGCTTACAGAATATTGAAAAGCTGATTAATAAAGATATCGAAAAGCTTTTAGATAAAGATCTAATGCGAGCTAAAGAAAAATATACAAAAGACTTTTTCCGATGTTGTACTGAGTTAAGCCTATCGCCTCAAAGCCGGGCCAAATTAGGGAACATCAATTTCCAGGTGAAAGCAAAGGAAGATGATCCACTCCTGAAAGTCCTGGCGGGTGGTAAGAAGTGATTTTTGAAAAAGCGGTTCGCTACGCTGAGAGGGTTGCAGCTGGCAAAGAAATTACGACTAAAGAAGTAATCATACAGTGTAAATGGTTTTTAAAGGATTTGGAAAGGCAGCATGACGATGATTTTCCCTATTATTTTGATGAGACTGAAATTGAAACGATAGAAGGAATCTTGTCTTTACTCAATTTTGCTACTGGATTAGGGGTAACGGGTAAAACTATTTTGGATGGCTTGGAAGGATTCCAGGCTTTTTTTCTTGTTAATATTTTTGGTTGGCGATTTAAAGAGGATCCTGATAAGTTTCGATACCGGGATGTCACTCTATTTATTCCGAGGAAAAATGCAAAAACGTTCATTTGTGCTCTGATTTTTATCATTCTAATGCTTACTGAGGATGATTATTCAGAGTTTTATTCTATTTGTTTGGATCGGGAATTGGCCGGGGAAGTAAAAAAGGCCATGACCCAAATTCTAAAAGCAAGTCCCTATATTGGAAAATACTTTGTGGTTCCGAAAACACTTAGCGGTAAGATTATTTGCAAATTGACCAATAGTTTTTATCAGGCCAGAACTGGAGAGGCAAACAAGAATAACACCATTCGTCCATCGGCATTTATCGCCGATGAGGTTGGAGCATTTAAGGACTACGGCAATATAAACGCCATGAAATCTGGCCAGCTGAACGTTAAGAACCCACTACGATTTAAGCTGACCACGGCATATGCTGAAGACAAGTCCATCATGCTTGAGGAACTGGCATATATCAAAAAAGTGTTTGCCGGCATTATTGAAGATGACCGGATGTTTGCGCTGCTTTATTATGCCGAACCGGAACATCTTTGGGACGACACCGGGCTATACCAGGCGAATCCTTTAAGAATTGAAGAAAACTACAATGAAATCCGGGATAGCCGTAAGGCGGCATTGGAGAAACCGGCTGAACGTGAAGAATATCTTTGTAAGCACATGAACCATTTTCTACCGTCCAACAGCGGCGAAGCTTATGTGAATATTGAAGATGTCCGGAAATGCAAAATTGATAGTTTTGATTGGTCCGGCCGGCAGGTGTGGTTAGGGTTAGACTTGGCTATGACCAATGATAACTGCTCCTACTCAATGGTCACGGAAGAGGACTGGAAGATCTACGCTGAATCCTTTGCGTTTGTCCCAACAGAACGTATTCCTGAGAAAAATCGGCTGGAAAAAATCAATTACTATGAATTTATTAAGCAGGGAGTTTGCTTTGCTTGTGGTGACATGACTGTGGATTATGGTTTTATCGAGGAAATGATCCTAGCAATAGAAGAAAAGCATAAAGTTATTGTTGTTGGAATTGCTTATGACCGCTATAACTGTTTGTCTACGGCCCAGCGGCTTGAACGTGATGGATATAAAACCGTAGAAGTTAAGCAGCATTCTAGCGTTCTCCACCCAGCGACAAAATTATTAAAAGAGAAAATACTTAATAAAGAATTCCACTATACAGAAAATGGCCTGTTAGAGGAGAATTTTCAAAACGCCAAGGTCACCGAGGACGCAAACAAAAATATTTATGTTAATAAGAAAAAATCCACAGGTAAAGTTGATATGGTTGTTAGCTTAATTAATGCCATATATCTGCTGCAACAAGATGTAATCTTCAATCCGGATGCTAATTTTGGTGCTCAGGTTATATAGAAGGAGGTGAGAATGTGGGATTGTGGCAAAGATGGCGGGAATTTAGGCAATATCGACAGGAACAGCGTGAGGGCATTTCCCTCGAGGAGCTGCTATTAAGCGCAGGGCTAATAACCGGTGATATTACCAAAGAGCAGGCTTTAAATATTCCGGCTGTAAGTGCATGTGTTGGAATTATCTCCGATACGGTTGCCTCTCTGCCAATTCAATTGTATAAGGCTGAAAATGGGAAAGTAACCGAGATCGATAGCGATAACCGTCTTTCATTATTAAACGATGATACGGAGGACACCTTAGACGGCTTTCAGTTTAAAAAGGCCCTTGTAGAGGACTTTTTACTAAATGGTGCTGGATATGCTTTTATTAATCGGCAACGAAATGCAATAAAAAGCTTGCATTATGTGGACTATAGGAACGTCGCAATCAATATGAATGTGGATCCAATATTTAAGGATTACGATATTCTTGTTCACGGTAATACCTATCGGGACTTTGAGTTTTTAAAACTCACTAGGAAAAGTAAAGATGGTATTACCGGTAAGGGGATTATCCACGAAAATAACAAAATTTTATCAGTCGCCTATAACTCTTTAATTTTCGAGGAGATTTTAGTCAAAACCGGTGGCAATAAGAAGGGATTTATTAAAAGCCAGGGGCGGTTGAGCAAGGAAGCTATTGAAGAATTAAAGGCAGCTTGGAAAAAACTATATGGAAACAATTCGGAAAACGTTGTTGTTTTGAACAATGGCCTAGATTTTCAGGAAGCATCCAATACTTCCGTAGAGATGCAGCTAAATGAAAATAAGCGGACCAATTCGGCCGAAATTTCCAAGATATTTATTGTCCCTCAGTCTATTTTGGATGGAACGGCCAGCGATGAAGTTTATAACAATTGGATAAAGGTTTGTATCCTACCTATTTTGATAGCTTTACAGACCTCCTTAAACAAAGACCTATTGCTACCAAGCGAAAAAGGGTCTTTTTATTTTGCCTTTGACACGAAAGAACTGCTTAAAGGCGATATTGAAAAGCGGTTTAAGGCTTATGAAATTGCTACTAAAAATGGAATCTTACAAATTGATGAGATTCGTTATTTAGAAGATTACGAGCCACTAGGTTTAGATTTCATTAAATTGGGCTTACAGGATGTTCTCTATAATCCGAAAACGAAGGAAATCTACACACCTAATACAAATAAAACGGCTGACATTGGAAAACCGGGAGGAGGTGATGACAATGAGAATAGAGATCCGAGGGAACCAGGTGCTGCTTGACGGTTATGTTAATGCTGTGGACCGCGAAAGCAGGGTGCTGCCATCACCGCGTGGACGGTTTAAGGAAAAAATCAAGCCGAAAACTTTTGAAAGAGCACTCCAAAAGGCTGATGATGTGGAATTGCGATTTAATCATGACCAAAACCGTAAATTAGGGTCCATCAAAGCAGGAAACCTTCAGCTTTACGAGGACAATATTGGTTTGCGTGCAATTGCCACAGTAACCGATGTAGAAGTCATCTCGAAGGCTAAAAATGGTGAGTTGAGAGGCTGGTCATTTGGGTTTATCGACAATAAACCATGCTGGGAAGATGGTTCTGACGGTATTCAGCACCGAACATTAGAGGATATTGACCTCTTGGAAGTGTCTATTTTGGATATAACGCCGGCTTACATTGCTACCTCCATCGAGGCTCGCGGTGAAGAAGAGGTTATCACTGAAAATCGCTCTGATGAATTTAAAGCAGAGATTGAGGACTTATCTTCCAAAAATGAAAAGCGAGAAAAAGTTGATCATTCTCTTTTTGAAAGAGAAATAGAATATCTTAAATTGAAAGGTGGAAAATAAACATGCCATTTTACAAAGTACTAGCTAAACCAGTAATTGAATACCGTTCTATGCCTACTCTATTAGAGCAACGTAACAATCTAATGGATGAAATGGACGGCATCCTGAAAAAAGTAAAAGAGGAAACCCGTGCTTTTACAGATGATGAGACAAAGCGATTCGATGAAATTAAAGGCGAAGTCGCAAAAATTGATAAAACGATTGCAGCTGAGGCAGAGGCGCGTTCACTAGATAAAAAGAAGCCGGTTAAAAAGACCGAGGTTGAGGAGCGCGCAGCTGCTGAAGAGCGTGCTTTCGCCAACTATATTCGTGGTGTTGTGGAAGATCGGGCGGATGTTAATCTAACTGTTGGTGATAATGGCGCTGTTATTCCATCTACTATTGCAAATAAAATTATCAAGAAAGTTTACGATATTTCTCCTATTTATCAGTTGGCTACTCGTTATAATGTAGGCGGTACCTTGAGCATCCCTTACTACGATGAGGACACTCAAAGCATTACAATGGCATACGCCACTGAATTTGTTGAGTTGGAGTCCACTTCTGGTAAGTTTAAAAGCATTGAACTGAAAGGGTTCCTAGCTGGTGCACTAAGCAAGGTATCGAAGTCTTTAATCAATAACTCTCAATTTGATATTGTAAGCTTTGTTATTGCTGCTATGGCCGATTCAATCGCAAAATGGATTGAAAAAGAATTGCTTATTGGTACAGTCGATAAGGTTGCTGGCCTTAGCACCTTAAAGCAGAAAGTAACCGCAGCAAGTCAAACGGCGGTTACTGCAGATGAATTAATCGATTTGCAAGAAACTGTCCCAGATCTATATCAAGCCGGAGCCATTTGGATTATGAATAAAACAACTCGAACTGCGATTAGAAAATTAAAAGATGGCCAAGGAAACTATTTGCTAAATAAGGATGCTACTGCACGCTGGGGTTATACGTTGTTAGGTAAAGACGTTTATACATCAGATAATATGTCCGCTATGGGAGCAGGTAAAACCGCAATCTATTATGGCGATATGAGTGGTCTTGCAGTTAAATTATCTGAGGATGTGTCCATCGAAGTACTTCGAGAAAAATTTGCCACTCAGCACGCAATTGGCGTTGTTGCATGGATGGAACTCGACTCTAAGGTTGAGAACGAACAGAAAATTGCCAAATTAGTCATGAAGGCTTAATGAGAGTGGGTTTATCTCACTCTCTTTTTTTAGGGGGTGACAGGATGAAAGTAAAGGCATTAGTTAGTTTTGCCGGTGTGGTCACCATGGGTGTTGGCGAGGTAAAAGAAATCAAGGATAAGGCTATTTGCGAGGATCTGCTTCAGGCAGGTTATGTGGAAGAAGTTAAATCCACAAAAAAGGTGAAATCCGATGAAAATTAGTGAAGTAAAGATAAACGATTTGAAGGATTATGCTCATGTTTATCACAACGAGGACGATAAAGTTTTTGATGCCATTCTGGCGGCATGCAAGTCTTATATTAGCGGATATACCGGCCTAACAACCGAGAAAATGGACACTAAAGAGGATTTAACGATTGCTCTCAAGGTGCTCGCAAATGAAATGTATGATAATCGCTCGTTTTCCGTTGAAAATGACAAGATAAATCCCGTTATTAAATCCATCTTGGACATGCACTCTATCAATTTGTTATAGGGGGGATTTTATTGACTAGATACAGGATAAATTCGGGAGAATTTCGACATGTCATAACATTTCAAAAAATATCAGGTACTCAAAACAGTTACGGCGAAAAGTCTAAAGATTGGGTGGATGTTATAAAATCCCGTGCCGGCATATATCCGGTGTCTGGTAAGGAATTTTTCGCGGCTGAAACAGTAAATAGCGAGGTTACTCATAAGGTTAATTTGCGTTATCTCTCTGGCATTACACCTGATATGCGAATAAAGTTTGGAGAACGTTTTTTTAGCATTATTTCTGTCATTAACTTTCAGGAAAAAAACATTGAGCTCCAGCTGCTATGCAAGGAGATGATCTAATATGGCCAGCAATTATCCCGAAATTGAAGGTTTTTCTGAATTAATGCGCCAGTTAGAAAGGCTTGAAAAGGTTCCAAAGAGCGTTACTACCAAGGCCGCACGAGATGGTATTAAAGATCCTTTAAAAGACGCAAAGACAAATGCTCCGGAATTGTCAGGCACATTGAAAAACGGAATTATAAAAATTTTGGAAAAGTCTCCTCGGCGTAAGGCTAAATCTGTTTATCGAATCGTCTTTGACAGGGCACTTAATCCGGTATTCCAAAAGCCGATTAAAAACCCTGGTATTTATGGTGGTAAAAAGCCAACTGGTTATTATCCAGTATCACAGGAATTCGGTTTTAATACAGCTAATGGTTACGAATATGGTCTTTACTTTGTACGTGACGCTTTAGCAGAAAATGAAGCTGAATCCACAAGAAAAATAGTTAAACGATTAGGAAAAGAAATAGACAAGTTATTAAGGTGAGGTGTTTTTGATGAACTTTGAGGATGCTTTGAGGGCTGAATTCGAAACAATTACCGGTCTAACCAATAAAATATTCCCCTTAAACGCACCTGAAGGGGAAAAGGCACCTTTTATTGTTTACGTATCCAGTGACGGTGTTCCGGATAAAAGTCTGCAAGGTTATCTGAGTACTAGAGAGATACCTTGTGAAATTTATATTTTGCATGATAGTTACGCTGGTATGAAAGCTATAACAAAAGAGGTAGTGGCGAAAATTTTATCTTTCCAAGGGCGCGTAATCGGAGAAAATGGTCCATTTATTCAAAATGCCACTTTTGAGGAACCTGTTGAACGTTATGAGAAGGAAATATCTCTTTATAGATCAGCGTTCGATTTAAGAGTTAAATTTTAAGGAGTGATAATAACATGCCTCAAGCAATGGGTACAAAAATTATGATCGGGGCCAATAGCGTTGCCGATTTAACCAGTATTGGCGGTTTAGAACCAAGCGCTGATACTATTGAAACTACCACACTTGATAGTGTAAATGGTTGGCGAACATTTGCGCAGGGTTTAAAAGATGGTGGGGAAGTTTCACTAAGCGGTTTTTTAAATGCCGGTGATACTAACGGCCAGGTAGCTCTTTATAACGCATTCAATTCGGGAGCATTGACTCCATTTACGATTTTATTTCCATTTGGTGCATCCTGGACGTTCAATGGAATCGTGACCGGGGTTAACACTGGCGCAGAAATAGAGAACAATGTCAGCTTTGAATCAACGATTAAGGTATCTGGCCAACCGACTCTAGGATTAACACCTTCCGGTGGGCTGACAGCATTATCATTGACTGGTACCGGCGGCGCGTTGACACCTGCATTTAACGTTAACAACAACTTGTATGCGTTTAGCGGTGTCACAGCAACATCTGTCACACTTACTGCGACTGCTGCAAACCACACGATCAATCTATTTGTGGACGGAGTCCTCACACAAACGCTCGCTAGCGGCCAAGCATCAGCTCCAATCCCGATTACTGCGGTCGGTTCTAAGAAACTTACGATTATGGCTCAAGAACCGAACAAGGCACCAAAATTATATGAAATTGCATTGATTAAAACTGCTTAAAGACTAGGGATTATTCTCTAGTCTTTTTATTTGTTAAGGAGGGAATGTAATGGCGGATAAAAACGATGTAGTCATTATTAATCTTGACCGTCCACGGGAATTACGGTTTGGGCATAGGGCAATGAAAAAATTACTAGCTATTACTGGTAAAACTATTGAGGAATTCAATATTGAGGATTTTGAATTTGAAGACATAGAAAAAGTCATATGGTGCGGTCTTCTTTCCGATGCCAAGGAGAACAATGAAACTTTGAAACTTGAGGACATGGAAGACCTTCTCGATCAGGCTCCTTACAAAGAAATCATGGGCAAGTTGGGTCAGGCGTTTAATGCGGCGTTCGGTGATGATGGGACGGCAGATGAAAAAAACTTACAACGGGTTGTGGAGAAGAGCAAAAAAACCAAGAAGAAGTAAAATTTGATTGGGAAATGTCTCTTAAATCCGCAATCCACATTGGAATAAGTCTATCAGACTATAACGAAATGACACCTTACGAACTCAGCTTATGCATTAAGGATTTTAATGAAAAGCAAAAAATAGAACATGAAAAACGAAAAATACAATTTGAAGAGGAACTAACAGTTGCATATTTTGGAGCATATTGGCAACGGGTTGAAAAGTTGTCTATTAAAAACCTTAAAGAGGTTATAGACAAGATAAATCAGCCTACTAACAAAAAACAAATGACTAATGAAGAAATGCTCAACAAAGTAAAACAATTGAACGCTGCATTAGGCGGGGAGGTGAGATAAATGGCATTACGTAACCTTTTAGTGCGTATTGGTGCAGACTTAAGCGGTCTACAAAAGGGAATGAAGCAAGCCCAATCGCAAATGAAAAGTTTTGCTGGAAGGATGGCCGGAATCCTCGCAGGTATCGGTACTGGATTGACACTTAAAGAAGGAATCGAGGATGCAATTAAGTTTGAGGCTATCATGGGAACTGTTAGTGGTACCTTGGGCTCAAGTATGAAAGATTTCGTGAAGTGGCAAAACACAGTCGGCGCGGCGATGGGGTTTAGTAAGTTAGAGACAGCAAAGATGGCCAATGAGTTTTCTTTACGTTTAAAGGAGACTGCAAAAGACTCTCAAGATTTACTAACAAAGACCACAGATTTAATGAAGGCTGCAGCAATTATTCGTTCAAAGACAGGTATGGAAATGACCGAGATTTCTGACCGTATGCGATCAGCAATGAACCAAGAGGCTGATGGTGCCGACGAATTAGGAATCGATGTACGTGTAGCGGCTGTCACCATGTCAAAGGCTTATAGAGATATTGCTAAAAGCGCACCCTGGGATTCATTAAGTTCAGGGATGAGAAAAGCGGTTCTCGCTCAGTATATTGTTGAAAAGACTCAAGCCAACTTTGGGTGGGAGATTGCAAATAATACAGCTTTGTTAAAAGGTAACTTTATAGCTGCCCTCAGTGATACCAGGATGGCGCTTGGACAAGCTTTCCTCCCAATCCTCAACATTGCGTTACCGATATTGACCACTTTTATGAGATATGTTGAAAAGGCATTTCAAACGTTTGCCGGGTTTATGAGAGCGCTGTTCCCGAAAGCAAATATAAAAGCTGGTGAGGCACAAACGGCGTCAATTCAGAATCAAACAAGTGCAACAAACGATTTGGGAAATGCTGTTGAAAAAGCAGCTAAAAAGAAAGCAAAAGCCGACAAGGCTGCTTCCAGAGGTGTTGCTGGTTTTGATGAAGTAAACACGCTAAATGAGCCTTCTTCGGGTGGTGATTCTGGAGGTGCAGGTGCAGGTGCAGGGGGCGCTGGTGCAGGTGCAGGCCTTGGCGGTGGCTTTGATCCAGGTGAATCAGAGGATAAGATTACTAAAATCTCCGAAAAAGTAAAAGAATTCGCTGAAAAAGTGAAGAAGTTCTTTGCTCCAGCTATCGAAATGTTTAAAAAAGCTTGGGGGGCCGTATCCGACTTTTTTATACAGAAAGTAAAAGGTATGGCATCATTTTGGAAAGAAAATGGGGCTATGTTTGTTCAAGCAATGAAAAATATTTGGACATACATTCAGCCAATCATAGCTTTTGTAGTGACTTTTATTTGGGACTCGATCAAAGGTCTGATAAACGGCGTCATTCAATTTTTCCAAGGTTTGATGAAGTTTATTGGTGGTGTGTTTACAGGAAACTGGAGTAAAGCCTGGGAAGGTTTGAAAGATATCTTTATCGGAGCGTTCAAAGCAATTTGGAACTTTACAAATTTAACCTTTATTGGTGGAATTAAAAAATCCATTGTGGAACTCGTGACAAGCGGTGGAAAAGCATTCCTAAAATTCGCCGATGATTTAAAAAAGCCACTAGAAAATGTTTTGCCGGGCATTTTGAATTTTTTCAAAAATACCTGGAACAATATTAGGCTGATAATTACCGATTTCGGACTGTTTTGGGATAGAATGATCTTCAATCTAGGTTTGAAATGGTTTGAGTTTAGCACGAAACTAGGAAGTGTAGGTAAAGCTGCTTGGGATGGAATCAAAGGGGCATTTAGTGGTGCGGTGGAATGGTTTGCTCGTTCCGTTATCACCCCGATTGTCAATAAGTTCGAATCCATCAAAGATGCGTTTAAAAGCGGATTCACTAGCGGCATCCGAGCTATTATTAATACTTGGATAGACGCTTTGAACGAACCCATCAAATTGCTGAAAAATTTCAGTGTGGCCGGGAATAAACCTTTTAGCGGACTCCCTTTAATTAATCGTATCCCAGCTCTAGCAAAGGGCGGCATTACAAACGGACCGACACTGGCGCTAATCGGGGATAACCCTGGTGGTAAAGAAGTAGTGTCTCCATTGGATAAACTGCAGGATATTGTAGCTGGCGCTGTCGGAACTGCGGTAATGCAAGCAATGCAGTTTAGCAAACCTTCCACCTCTGGCGGAGATATCTTGTTAAATATCGATGGCCGAACCTTCGCAAGAATTGTAAAACCGTTTTTGGAAAATGAGAATCAGCGTGTGGGTAATAATGTTAAATTAAATCCAATTTAAAAGGCGGTGGGTAAATGGCGCTAATCAGTGTTAATGGGGTGGATTTACCTACCCCTAGTGATTACGATGTGGGAATTATGGATCTAAGTAAAGCAGAGCGAAATGTCCGTGGCGAAATGATTATCGAACGCATAGCTACAAAACGGAAAATTGAATTGGGATGGTCATACCTTACCGGTGCACAATACAGCCAGGTATTAAACGCTGTGGACCCGGTTTTTTTTTCAGTTACTTATTTTGACCCGAAAATTAACGGAATGAAGACAGGTACTTTTTATTCTGGCGACAGGCAGGCCCCAATGATGCGTTTTGATAATGGAGTGGCCAGCTGGAAAGACATTAAGTTTAATCTTATAGAAAAGTAGGTGCGTAAAGATGTTGGAAGTAAGTCAAAAATTTAAAGATAACATTTATGCGCCTATTCGTAAGATAACAGCAAGGATTTATTTTACCTTGTATGGCAATACCAAAATGTATGACAGCAAGATTATTAGCTTGAATTTGCTTGAAGAAATGAACACCATTAATAATACACTGCCCTCAAATGAGCTTAAGGTAACACTTGATAATACTGCCGGGGATTTCAATATTTTAAATTTATCTAAGCAGCAAGAAATCATCGCCAGCCGGCCGAAAATCGTTGTGGAATTTGGTTTGGACTTTGAGGACGGATCTGCAATTGAATGGGTGCCTATGGGTACCTATTTTTTAATTGAATGGAAAAATGAAACGGCAGCCATGAGTATTTCACTAATCGGCCGGGATAATCTCGATATGTTATCCCAAGTGTCCTACACACCGATAGCTGGCAGTATTACCTTGTATAACTTAGCTGTGGATGTACTGACCAAAGCCGGTATTACCAATTATTCCATCGATGATAGTTTAAAGTTGATTACTACTACCGGATTTTCGGACCGTTTGGACAGCCGGACAGCCTTGCAGCATATCGGGGTTGCCAGTAAGAGCGCGGTTTATCAGGACCGTAATGGCGTTATTATCATTAAGCCTTTTAAGGTGTTAGATCAAAGTAGCAACTATTTATCTCATGCTGGTTCACAAAGAAGTGCATTGGGAGGGTTTTATGCTGGCGCCTCCTCTTATCCTGCCGTTTTAACAGATTTTGATATGAAAATAATTGACTATGACAATATTTTTCAAGAACCGGAAGTTAGCCTGGAAAAGTCCCCTTACGAGGTTATAGTAAATGTCTATGAACCTGGCGGAACGCGGGAAGTCGTTTACATCAACAGTAGCATAAATGGTAAAAATGGTGCCTCGTTTAAAATTGATAATCCATTGATTAATACGGAATCACTTGCTGCTGAAGTGGCAGCATGGATTATCGCTGAGTCCAATTGGAATGCTGTTTATAAAACAGTATGGCGGCAAAATCCAATCCTCGAATGCGCTGACGTCATTTTAGTGGAAGACAGTTTCGATGCTAAAAAACAGACCAGGATTTTTAAGCAGGAATTTGAATTTATCGGGTATTTAAGAGGCAATACCGAAAGTCGAGGTGGTATTTGAAATGTCTTATTCAAAAACAGTGTGGAAAGATAGACAGGTTCAAAAACCGTTAACATTCACACAAAAAAATAACGGAGATGGGACCATAACACTTACTCCGGCCGAAGGAACAATTGTTGAACCTGGTACTCCTCTAAATGCTGATAATCTGAATAATTTAGAAAAACAATATGATGAAGCAAAGGCGTATACAGATCAACAAATTACTGACTTAAAAAAAGTCGGTGTAGGTATGACGGGGTTGTTTAATGGATGGACGGATGCCGGCGGTAGCCATATGTGGTTGGATAAAGACGGTGTTTGTCATGGGTATTATATGATCAGGAACGGGTCACCTAATGCTGGTATTGCAGTAACACTTATGCCATATAAACCAGTGAAACAAATGTTTTTTATAGGATATGCTGACGCAAGTAGTGACAGGGTTCTATATACAATTGATCCTGACGGATATATTAGATTTGAGAGAGGATTCTCAGTGCCGAGTGGTTATTTTATATTGTTAAACTTTAGTTATAAGGTTGTGTAGTCATGAAAACAGTTTATAAAATTGATGCTGATGGATATTTGCTAGACTGTGTAATATTAAAACCAGATGAAAAATTACCTGAAGATTGTGTGGATGTGCCAATGCCAGAGGGTATTTTTCTGCCGGCAAAATTTGAAAACGGTGAATGGAAGTCAACACTTACACAAGAAGAAATCGATAGATTACTTAACTCTCCTAAAATAAAGACCGAGTTAGAAATATTAAAAGAAACGGTTGATCAGCTGGTACTCGATAACCTCATGAGGGGGATATAGTATGTTTGAGACTTTACATCGCTTGTATAATGAAGGTCGTTTATCAAAAGAAGGCGTGGCCAATGCTGTTTCAAAAGGCTGGATTTCGCCGGATCAATATTATGAAATCACAGGCGAACCATACAGCGCCTGATTTTTATTTTAAGGAGGTTTTGATATGCCTTTAGATCAAAGACAATATGCACACGCCATGGAATTAGACACAGCCACAGATAAACCAATGCCCAAGGTCGCTGCCCAACTAACGGGCAGTAATGTTTTACAAGGTAAACTAAAAAATGTTGTCACAGCAGGCACAAGAGTACGACTGGATGACATTCCTTGTCGTGAGGTTACTGTTATTGCTCGCAAAGGAAATACAGGCTCTATTTATGTTGGAGGGGCGGATGTGTCATCGTCTGTTTTTGGAGTTGAACTAGCAGCGAAGGACAGTTTTACTTTTATCGTCAACAATGCAAATTTGATTTATATTGATGCTTCTGTAAGTGGAGAGGGTGTTTCATATGTCGCGGTTTAGGGAATCAAACTCGACTAAAGCAAATAAAAAGCAAGAGGACTGGATATCACCAACTTTACTAAATGGATGGACAGGTACATTCAGGTATAGAAAAAACAGTATAGGACAAGTCGAGTACCAAGGAGTAATAGTCGTAGGGACAGGGACAACGGGCACTACGATTATGACACTTCCAACAGAATATCGAAATGGTTTAGGCATGCACATTCTACACGCTTTTGACGGTTCAAGTGGTGCGATTCTTCCGATTAGAATTAGAGATAATGGCGATGTAGTTTTAGCTGGAACTTTCACAACTGGCAGATCAATGCACCTTTCAGGTGCGTATGCTACAACTTAAAGAGGTGATACCATGAAACGTATAATCGACAAGAAAACAAAACTATTTTTACGTGATGATTTTACTTATGACAAAGAAAGCGAAATTGCCATTGAGGTTGAACCAGCTCAAGGATTTTATATCCCCAAATGGGATGGTGAGAAGTGGGTAGAAGGTGGGCAAAAGCCCGAACAAAAGCCACAATCGCCAACAGCAGAAGAACGTTTAGAAATGTTGGAAATGGCAGTATTATCATTATTGATGGAATAGGAGAATGGAGATGAGCGATATGTACGGATTTTTATTAAATATGTGGGTTATGGGTAAAATTGATGAAGCGTATCTTGAAGCGCAAGTAGTAAAAGGGCGCATTACAAAAGAAGAAAAAGACATGATTTTAGCGACTCCTCAAATCTAAACGAATGGGTTCCAGGTAAAAGGATATTTCCTCTTTTTGTCGAAATTAATAGGTGAAAGGAGGAATTTTTAAAGCATGAATTATACAGAATCGAAGTTAAATGAAGCAAAATTTTTCTTAGATAAGCTAGCCGAATTTTATTCAAAATATCCGGAATTTAACTATTACTTAAATGCCTTTATTGGTTCTGCAAGATCAATATTGTGGGTAATGAATAGTGAATTTAATAAGTTGGATAAATGGGATGAGTGGTATCAATCATATGAATTAAATAAAGAAGAAAACCAATTTTTGAAAAAAATAAATGATTTAAGAATAACTTCCGTAAAAAGACATCCTTTGGAGGCATCAGAGATAATTAATCTGGAAGTTGTGGAGGAGTCAGTAACAGATGAATTGAAAGAAAAACTAAAAAAATTTGATAAAAAAAGAGTTGATATTGAAATGTCAATTAAAGAAGATGGAGAAAACGCCACTACCAATAAAGATAATGAGGTATCATTTAAAGTTAAATTAAAGAATGGTTATCTTATTGTTGATGATTTTCCAGATTTAGATATACTTGACGTTTGTAAAAAATATTATTCCCTTTTGGAGTTAATTGTAAAAGAGTGCATAGAGAAATTTGGTTCTTTTGTAGATGATGAAAAAAATAGTTGGAAACGTATTTGGAAATTTGATAATGGTGATGTTTTGAAAACGTGAATATGGTATCGATTAAGCATCCATCCATCGGGGGTGCTTTTTAGCTATCACGCTAACGGGGGTCGTTTGTTAGATAACAATCCATTGATGTGAAAAAGGATATTCCCATTTTCTGTCGAAAAATAATAACAGACGGGGGGGGGATTATCTTGGTGAAAATTGACAAAGAAACAGTTGAGCAATTTGCCAAAATATTCATTGAGCAAATTAAATTATCGGATAGTGCTTTTAAAGAGTTTAATTTATTAAAAGCAAATTATTTACCAAATGCATTCTCCGGAAAAAGTGCTATCGTAAACGGGTTTTACTCAAGTGATAGAGAACATATTTTAATAGTATTTTTTAAAAGTGATGAATACCGATATAAACATTGGGAAATTGTAGGTAATGTATTTGATGCTTTTGATGTACTTCGACTTTGGAGACCTGGAGCTGGTATTAGAGTTGAGAATAGTAACATGAGCATGAGATCTCATTTTATCACGGGTGGTAGACCAATAGATTTATATGGTACAACGGAAATGATAATAGAAGATTTAAAAATGGTTATACCTTATCCCCAGAATTTAGTGATAAATTTAGATTTTGTCTTGGTTTTCTCAAAAGATATATTTCTGGAAAAGTTCAATCGACTTCAAGAATACGCTAGTAAAATTGCGCTTAATTACATCGACTTTTTTCAAACAACAGGTAAAAAATATCAGCCAGGAAGTAAAGATTCTACACATAGAAATAAAGAATTACATGAACTAAAGCTAAAAATGGAGGATCATTTTTTTAACTCAAGGTATAGAGAAACAAAGATCGATAATTTTATTGGAGAAAATCCAGTAATATTAAAATATGGGCTAGGTTTGATAAATGGTATTTCTCCAATGGTATTAAAAGATATTCACGGTCAATACAACCAGGATCTTAAACCAGATTTAGTTGGATATAATTCCGTTGAGAATCAGTGGGAAATTGTTGATTATAAGCTTCCTTTGAAAAAACTGATGAGGGGTACAGGGACTGTGAGAGCATCCGTTACTTCTGATGTTACTCAGTTACACAGTCAACTAAAGACATATAGAGAATATTTTCTTGATCACTCTCAGAGGGAACATGTGAACACTACCTATAACATTGATATAAAGAGACACCCTCCTGCTATTGGTGTAATTGGTACTGTTTCGGAGGACGAAAGAGATGACTTCAATGAAATGAGGCAAGAGTACCCGGCATGGTTTAAGGTTATGTCGTATGATGAGTTATATAAAAAAGTATGTGAGTATATTGAGGTCGTTAGTAAAATTGATTAAAGAGTCCATTCCGGGCTCTTTTTATTTTGAAAAAAGGCGGTGCATTAATGACAGTAGAGGTTGGAGTTTTAATTTCTATTTTATCCGTAATAATTGCTTTTCTCGGTTATTCACTCAACAAGAATAAGGCCATTAAATCTGATGGCCAGGAAAGCGCAGAATTGAAGGCTGAGCTCGGGTATATCCGTCGCGGGGTGGATGATATAAGAATTGACCAAAAAGCCAGTGAAAAGCAGATGCAAGTTTTCGGTGAGCGCGTTACCAGAGTAGAGGAGTCAAACAAGTCATTGCATAAACGTATAGATGTAATGGAGAAGAAAGGGGGAATTGGAGAATGAAAAAGAAGCTTGGTTCCCGGAAGTTTCTTGTCACTGTGGCCGGTGTCATCACTGTCATTGCAAACGATTATTTTGAATTAGGATTGGACAGAGAATCAGTATTTTCAATTGTTTCCATGGTTGCAGCATATGTTCTTGGACAAGCCCATGTTGATAGTAAGAAAGTCTCAAATTGAGATAGAATACACCCGAACGTGTGAGATTTTGCATAAATAATATTGAAGGAGAGGATAAGTAATGGCTAAAAAAATCATGTGGGATCCTGGCCATGGCGGCATAGACCCAGGTGCCGTTGCCAATGGACTCCAAGAAGCAAAATTAACATTAAAAATAGTACAGTATGCGATGACATTTCTAGAATCTTATTACTATGGTTTTGAACAGCGGGCCACGCGGATTTCCGATGTAACCGTGGAGTTATTCAGACGGGATGACCCTGCAAATGCCTGGCCAGCTGATGTCTTTGTATCGGTGCATATTAACGCTGGAGGCGGCACTGGGTTTGAAAGCTATGTTTATAATGGTGCTAGTGCTTCGTCCATAGAATTGCAGAATGTGATTCATGCCGAAGTTTTAGCGGCAATGAGGCAATATGGTTCCATTGCCGACCGTGGGAAGAAGCGTGCAAATTTTGCGGTCCTTAGGACAACCAATATGCCAAGCATCCTTACAGAAAATCTGTTTATTGATAGCGGGGACGCCAATCGATTAAAGGATGAAGCATTTATTAAAGCTATTGGCGAGGCTCACGCTCGCGGAGTTGCTAAGTTTTTAGGATTGCCAGAGAAAGCGAGTCCACCAAAGCCGAAAGCTGCAGTTACAGTGGAACCTTATTTTTACCACTCTACAACTGGTCCGGTAGCAAAAGTACGGGTAATTGCTGACAATGTTAACATATATTCGGCGCCAGATCCGAATTCGGCCGTTGTCCGCAAGGCCTTAAAAGGCGAGGAATTTGACGTTTATGCAAATCAAAATGACTGGCATAATGTCGGTGGGGCCCACTGGATTAAGGGTAATCAAAATGGAGTACAACAATTAGCTTTAATCAATTATAAAGTGATTGCAGATAACCTTTCCTACGGCCAAGCTAGAGATTTAGTTCCGGAACTTCAAATGAGGTTCGGCGGCCCGAATGTTTGGGGAGAGCCAAAATAAAAGCTAAAAGCCCCTTGCTCATTGAGTAGGGGGCTTAGCTATATTATTATGTACTCATTTTTAAATTTATTAATTGGTCGAGTATTTTACTGAGACTAATGGTATCTGGTGACGTAAGGCCCTTTTTCATTCCAATTGTTATCATTTTCCCCCTTATTAGTTCAATTTTCCTCGTTAATTCCTCATTACTCACTTTACTTCTCTCCCACTTTAAAGTAAATATGGGATAATTTTACCAAAGAAATGTAAGTATTAGGTAGTAATAATATTACAATTTGGTTACAAAATGGAAAAGCCCCTTGCTCATCGAGTAGGGGGCTTTAGCTTCTTATTTTAAATTAAAAAACACTTCACTACTAACCATTGAATTATATTTCATCTGAGCATCTTCACCGGCTTTTATTAAGCCAGCGATATAACCTTCTTTTTCGTTTCCGTTATACATTTCAAAAGAAAAAGCAGGTTCAGTAGTTCCAACAATATCACCGCTATAAACATCGCCGCTTTGACTAACAAAGTTGAAGTTCATAATATTGTCAATTTGAAAAGGATAGTCCTCTGTCTCAGATTCTACAACTTTTACCTTTCCTTTCACTAAAACCCATTCATAGCCGTCTGGAGCATCCGCGTTGAATTCATTCATCTGTTTTAATTTTTGTTGGGCATCAGCACCACGGGTAACTTCCACTACAGATAACTCAATCTTAGTTTTGTATTTCTTTGCATCATTATCGAAAGAAAAAGTGTCAATAGATGCGATTTCAGTGAATTTTACCGGATTGGAGCGAGTCCCGACTTTACTTTCGGTCTTCTTTTCCTGTGGCTTTTCAGAGCTTTGTTCTTGTTTAGTCGTATCGTTATTTTTTTCCTTTGTAGATACTTCAGTTTCCCCGCCACACGCAGCAAGAAGAATGGCTGATAATACACTTACTGATAATACCTTAAATAACTGTTTGACTTTCATTTTTGCATTTCCCCCTTTTTATGTATGAAACCAAAATACTAATTCCATAAATGTTTTTATTTTCCTTCCTATACGGAAATAATTAATAAAAGTTTCACAAATTATAAAAGGCCCCTTCTCATTCGAGAGGGGCTTCTTGTTGTTTTACCAATACGGTTTTATCTTCGCCGTCAATAATAACCTTCTCCAGCTCTGCGCCAAAAGGCATTTTCTGTTTGATTTGCTGCCAAAACTCCCAAGCGACTTGTTGTTGGTTTCTACGCCTTAGTGGAAACGTTCCACCTTGCATGACTTTAGTTTCGTTGCTGATGTAGTGGATTTCAATCGTTACGTTCATACAATGTCACCTGTAATTTTTTCATTAATAATCTTTAGTTTAATTAATAATTCTTCTTTATTGATGGTGTCCGTTTCTAACATTTTTATTATTTCGTTAATTTCTACTCTTATATCGACTAACTCACTAAAAACTAATGCAACGTGTGACATTATTGGTTTTTCCAAAACTAAACTCTCCTCAGAAAAATATTTAGTACAACTTTATCATAAAACGGTAATACCATTCATAAATTTTCTATTAATCAAGCGTTGAAGGGAGGGTAATACCGTGAGTAATAAAGAAGTGCGTTCCGTTGCTTTCCACAAAATCAAGGATCAAAAGATTTTAGAGTTCATCGAGAACCAGAATTTTTCCGGATATGTAAAAGAGCTCATATCATTGGATATTGAACGAAGAAACAGGGCGCTGCAGATTGTTAAAAAGACCGACAAAGGGGGGATAAAGATTGTACTTGGACGGTAATACTCCTCCTCCCGCTCGGTCTATTGTGTAACACTGTAACACGATTCCACATTGTAATTACAATTGTGATTCGAAAGGGGTTGTTAAAAAAGTGATAGAGGGGAAAGGATTAGGCGGCAAACGGGTTGCACGGGTGAATGCTTCTATTACAAACAAAGAGGATAGTGATTTAAAGAAGTTGGCCACAGCATGTGGAATGAAACACACCGAATTAACCTGGCATTTAATTCGAAGATGCTTGTATGATCCTATTATCGTGAATGAATTTCTGGACGAATACTGCAAAGAGAATTCGTACCGTGTTTGGTTGGTTCAAAAAGACGGTGAAATACACTATCAATTAAACGGGAGGTATGACATATGATTTGGAGCAGCTTCGTCATGGGTGGTATGACTGTCATAATGGCATACGCTTTATTTTCCGGGGAACAGGAAGATGAGTTAGAAGTGGAAATTTTAGATCCGGAACCGGACGATCACCAATTAATTGTAAATGATTTTTCTGGCCGGCTGCACACTTTATATTGTGAGAACTGCAGAAAGAAGAAAAAGCATCGAGAAATAAGACCGAGGATATTTGAATGCACCCGATGTAAAAGAAATACGGATTTGAGAATTCCCTCGTAATACCTCATTATTAACCTCGAAAACTCTTCAACTTTAATCTTATGTATTCATTTCCAGTCATTTGCGGCGCGGGGAAAACCGAGGTACTGTTTGCCGGAATTGAGGCCGCTCTTGTCGAGAACCAAAGGATCTGTATCGCCACGCCAAGAACGGATGTTGTTCTTGAACTCACGCCCAGGTTAATGGACGCGTTCCCACAGATACCAATTGCCAGTCTCTATGGTGGAAGCGAGGACCGCTATCTATTTGCGCCGCTGACAATTGCCACCACCCACCAATTGCTCCGTTTCTACCATGCCTTCGACACCCTAATCTTGGACGAGGTCGATGCCTTTCCCTATACGGTAGAGGAATCGCTGCAGCATGCCGCTGTCCAAGCTCGTAGACCTGATTCGGGGATGATTTACTTAACCGCCACTCCTAACGCGAAATGGCAGCGGGAATGCCGCACAGGGAAGCGTGCCTGTGTGACCATTCCTGCCCGATTCCATCGCCATCCATTGCCCGTCCCCGAATTTGTCTGGTGCGGCAACTGGCAGAAGATACTTGGGAAAGGCCGGCTACCCACCAATGTCCTCCAATGGATTAAAGAACGGCTTCAGAGTAACAAACAGGCATTAGTCTTTTTCCCCCATATTGCGCTAATGGAAAAAGCCTTGCCGATTCTGCGCAAGCTCCACCCTAATATGGAGGCGGCTCATGCTGAAGACCCAGAACGGAAGGAAAAAGTACAGCGGATGCGGAACAAAGAAATCCCGATGCTGCTGACAACGACTATCCTTGAGCGAGGTGTCACCTTTCCCAATATTGATGTGGCTGTTGTCGGCGCGGAGGACCTGATTTTTAGCGAAAGCGCGCTTGTGCAAATTGCCGGGAGGGCCGGCCGCAGCAAAGATCATCCGGATGGGGTCGTGACGTTTTTTCATTACGGAAAAACTGACGAGATGCTGAAAGCGAGGCGGCAAATTGTTTCGATGAATCGGGAAGGGGGCAAACGGGGGTTGCTTGATCCTTAAGTTGAATCGGGGATGCATCAAACGGGGCTACTTTATCCTAAATTTGTTTAGGGGAGGGCCAAAGGGGGACTCAATTCCTAATTAGAAAGGAATGTATTTTTATGAAGCTATTCCGGCAAGAACGATGTTACATCTGTCATGAAGCAATTAGTCCGGATATCGGCTGGCAAGCTCTTTTTTCGGCAGACAAAGGACATTTTCTATGCTCCTGCTGTGAAGGGAAGCTGGTGAGAATCGAAGGGGAGACATGCCGGATTTGCTGCCGGCCGTTTCGGTTACTGGACGAAAAATTTCGCGACGGCAATCTTTGCCACGACTGTTTTCGTTGGGAAGAGGACTCCAAGTGGCAAGGGAATCTTGAAAAAAACATTTCTATTTTCATTTATAATGACTTTCTTAAGGAGGTCATTGCCAGGTATAAATTTCGTGGCGATTATGTACTAGCAAAGGTGTTTGCTGAGTATGTAAGGTTGCAAATCCAGAAAATGAACGCCGACATTTATGTGCCGATTCCATTGAGTGAAGAGAGGATATATGAGAGAGGCTTCAATCAAGCAGAGGCACTTTTGAGGGAAGCGGGCTTTACACCTACATCAATTCTCACGCGCATCCACTCCGAAAAGCAATCCAAAAAATCAAGAACCGAACGCATCCATCTGCCTCAAGTATTTCAACTGTGCCCGGAAACCGCTGTAACCCACATCCAAGGAGCATCCATCCTCCTCATCGACGACATCTACACCACAGGCTCCACCCTCCGCCACGCCGCCAAACTATTAAAAGAGGCGGGCGCTGACAGGATTACCTCATTGACACTGGCCAGATAGGAGTATTGGTGTCAGGCACCAAACGTGGACATTTGTCCTCCACTCGTGGACAACCCTTAATTAGGGATCCGCACCATTTTCCATTTGGGTAATGGTGTGATAGGTGCCTGACACCAATAAAATTTAGGACCGCATCCGAAGTGCTTTTTGGGCGAGTTCCATGTCATGCCCCAATAATGCACCAATATCGTAGGACGGGTAGTAGCTGTGTTTGAGCATGTAATTGTAGACTCGCTCGTGGCCCTGGATGGCGCCAACCAATTGATTGGTGAAGGTTTTCCTCAATGCCGGCGTCGCCGTTTCGGTAATCGCTACCGCAAGATTGCGGACCATCGTTTTGGAAAGTACCAGCAAATCGGCGGCGAAGTAGCCAATATCTTCGCGCACTTCTTCGTCCTCACGTGTTTGAAAGCCTTGGGCTGAGGGATAAAACCGGAGCAGCTCCCTCAAATTTCCTTCAAGGTCCGTAATGCACATTCTGTAAAGCTCTCTAAGCTCCTGGTCCTTCACTTGTCTAATCGACATTTTTAGCTTCATTAATCCCGTGGACTGAAATGCCACCAATTCGTGCAATTCCAATGTTTCGTGCCAGGCTAGGGGCTTTCTCTCTTCGTGGCTCATTGGGCATATCCTCCTTCATTTTCACATCAATCTACGATATGCCCAAGGCGTTTTAGTGGAAAATTGTCCCATTTAATATTACAATAAAGATGAACAATCATTCATTTTAGTAAAAATGTCACCTAAAAGTCAAACCCTGTTTCCAACGTTAACACTATTTACCTGATGTTTTTGTCAAAAATTCGACAAAATTTTTATACCGATTTAGCAGGATTATCATAGGGTAAAATAGAAATGTAAACATATAGCTTTAATTAAAAGGAGGAGTCCACAAATGAATTATAACGTTCGTGGTGAAAACATTGAGGTAACTCCAGCAATCAGAGAGTATGTAGAAAAAAAGATCTCCAAATTGGAGCGTTATTTTACGGAAGCACCTGATGCGAAAGTTAATGTGAATCTAAGATTCAATCCTGATAAAACATCCAAGGTCGAGGTAACCATCCCGCTGCCGCAATTAGTTCTACGTGCTGAAGAAACAAACGGGGATATGTATGCTGGGATTGACCTGATTACTGATAAACTAGAGCGCCAAATCCGCAAGCACAAAACAAAGGTAAACCGCAAATTTCGTGAAACAGGTACCGTTCCATTCCAAGTCAATTCAAATTCAGAAGTGCATGACGAGGAAGATCTGGAAGTGGTCCGCACCAAACGCTTCGATCTGAAGCCAATGGACAGCGAAGAAGCTATCCTGCAAATGAACCTGCTGGGCCACAATTTCTACGTATTTACAAATGCTGACACCAACCGTACGAACGTTGTGTACAAGCGCAAAGACGGCCGCTACGGCTTAATTGAAGCCCAATAATATAGTTGAATAAGAGAGCGCTGCCTGAGGGCAGCGTTCTTTTGATTGATGAAAGACCAGTCAACTATTTCGGTGTACTAAATTCTGAATCTTCATTATAATAAGATAAGAAATCTCAAAAGAATTTTTATAAAAGGAGAATAAATCATGACATTTTCCATCGTCGGATATGATCCCATCGAAAAAGTATGGGGCATTGCCGTTCAATCAAAATTTCTGGGAGTAGGGGCGGTTGTCCCATGGGCAAAAGCCGGTGCGGGCGCAGTTGCCACCCAGTCCTACGCCAACACCGCATACGGCCCACAGGCACTCGAATTAATGGGGCAAGGCAAGTCAGCCCACGAAACGCTGGAACTGCTTTTGGCAGACGACCCTGACAAAGAAATGCGCCAAGTCGGACTCATTGACGCAGAAGGCAATGCTGCAACGTTTACCGGCTCGGCCTGCTATGATTGGGCTGGAGGAATCACTGGGCCAAATTTCGCCGCCCAGGGGAACATCCTTGTAGATGAAAAGACCGTTCAGGCGATGGCAGAAGTTTTTCAAAAAGCCGAGGGCACGCTCGCCGAAAGGCTGCTTGCTGCATTAGACGCTGGCCAGGAAGCAGGAGGCGATAGCCGCGGTCAACAATCTGCTGCCCTTTATGTCGTCAAAGATAAAGGTGGGTACGGCGGCTTCAATGACCGTTACATCGACCTCCGGGTGGACGACCATCCCGCCCCGATTAAAGAACTGATTCGCATCTACCAACTCCAGCAGCTCTACTTTTCACCATCAAAGCCTGAGAAAATTGCTGCAGTAGAAGGGGAGGTCAAATCAGAGGTTGTCCATCAATTGACACGACTTGGCTACCTCTCAGCCGAAGACACTGGCACTGAAAAAATCCATCAGGCGCTAACAACATTCATTCACACTGAAAACTTCGAGATGCGCGAGCAGAAGACAGGATCGATTGACCTGGAAGTTTTGGAGTTTATGAAAAATTACACTTTATAATTGAAGCCCTCTGTTAGTTGGAGGGTTTTTCATATATTGAGACGGGATGGCCATTTCATTTATTTTCCACATAAAAATTTTTTAATACTACAATATTTCCAACGTCTAAAAATTTTCAAAGGATATTCAATTTTTCAACCTTATCTTCAATTCCTTGAAAAATCACAAGCCTCAACCAACAAAAAAGAGCCGGCGATTACCAAATCGCCGGCCCTCATAACAACACTATTTCCAAAAAAATTACTTCAACGCCCCGCAGCAGTTCTTATACTTCTTCCCGCTTCCGCACGGACATGGATCATTGCGGCCCACGTTGACCTTGTTAACCTTCGGTTGCTTCTTCACTGCCTCTCCGTCTTCCTTCGGATTGACCGCCTGACCCTTGGCTACTTCTTGGCGCTCAAGGTTGTTGCGAATTTCCGCCTTCATGATGTACATCGCGGTTTCGTCTTCAATTGACTCAATCATTGCCTCGAACATTGCCAGACCTTCATGCTGGTATTCGCGCAACGGATCGATTTGTCCGTAAGCGCGCAGGTGAATACCTTGGCGAAGCTGGTCCATCGCGTCAATGTGGTCGATCCACTTGGAGTCGACGGCGCGCAGTGTAACCACTTTTTCAAATTCGCGCATTTGTTCCGGATACAGGATTTGTTCCTTCTCCTCGTAGCGCTCTTTCACCTTTGACATAATCAAATCGATAATCTCGTCGGTATCTTTGCCGCGCAGTGCCTCGAGCGTCACATCGCCTTCAGGCAGCAAGTTTGCATGGACATAATCGACAATGCCCTGCAAGTTCCATTCTTCTTCATCCAAATGGGCAGGAGCGAGGGCTCCCACATGGCGCTGCACAGAACTTAAAATCATGTTTTGGACAATATCGCGGAGGTTCTCGGAGTCCATTACCTCATCACGCTGCTTGTAAATAATCTCGCGCTGCTGGCGAAGCACATCGTCATACTGTAACAGTTGTTTCCGGGCATCAAAGTTGTTGCCCTCAACGCGTTTCTGAGCAGATTCAACGGCACGAGACACCATTTTCGACTGAATCGGCTGGGTATCATCCATGCCAAGTTTTTGCATCATTGCTTTCATATTGTCGGAACCGAAACGGCGCATCAGTTCATCTTCCATTGAAAGGTAGAACTGTGTCACACCTGGGTCCCCTTGACGACCGGAACGTCCACGCAGCTGGTTATCAATGCGTCGGCTCTCGTGGCGCTCGGTACCGATAACAGCAAGACCGCCTAGTCCGATAACGCCTTCACCTAGCTTAATGTCGGTACCACGGCCGGCCATGTTCGTTGCGATTGTGACTGCACCGGACTGACCTGCTTCCAAGATAATCTCCGCCTCGCGCGCATGGTTCTTCGCATTCAAGACATTATGGCGAACGCCTTTTTTCAAAAGCATTCGGGAAATCAATTCAGATGTTTCAATCGCGACCGTACCAACGAGCACTGGCTGCCCCTTCGCGTGACGCTCGGCGATGTCCTCAACCACCGCACGGAATTTGCCTTCCATCGTGGAATAAATCAAATCGGCGCGGTCATCACGGATGATCGGGCGGTTCGTCGGAATCACGACAACGTTCATATTATAAATGTTGCGGAATTCCTCTTCTTCCGTTTTCGCCGTACCGGTCATCCCGGCTAGTTTTTCATACATCCGGAAGTAGTTCTGGAACGTAATGGTCGCCATCGTCTGGCTTTCGTTCTGGATTTCGACGCCTTCTTTGGCTTCAATCGCCTGGTGCAGCCCCTCAGAATAGCGGCGGCCCTTCATCAAACGGCCGGTGAACTGGTCAACGATGACAATCTCGCCGTCTTGGACGACGTAATCGACATCCAAGTGCATCGTCACGTTTGCCTTCAGTGCCTGATTAATATGGTGATTTAACGTCACATGTTTCATATCAAACAGGTTTTCTATGCCGAATGCCTTCTCGGCCTTGCTGATACCTTCTTCGGTGAGCATAACGGCCTTGGTTTTTTCATCGTACGTATAGTCAACGTCCTTCGTCAGTGTCCGGACAAACGCATTCGCCTGCATATACAGAATCGTCGACTTCTGCGCCGAGCCGGAAATAATTAGCGGTGTCCGCGCTTCGTCAATCAGAATGGAGTCGACCTCGTCAATGACGGCATAATAAAGCGGGCGCTGTACTTTTTGTTCCTTGTAAAGCACCATGTTATCGCGTAGATAGTCGAAACCAAATTCATTGTTTGTACCATAGGTAATATCGCAAGCATAAGCAGCTTGTTTTTCGTCCTTATCCATGCTGTTTAAGTTCAAACCGACTGTAAGCCCAAGGAACTCATACAACTGGCCCATCTCTGTAGCGTCACGGCTTGCGAGATATTCGTTGACGGTAACAACATGCACGCCTTTTCCGGACAGTGCATTTAAGTAAACCGGCATTGTTGCGGTCAAAGTTTTACCTTCACCGGTCTTCATCTCGGAAATATTCCCCTCATGAAGAGAAATACCGCCCATCAACTGAACATGGTATGGATACAGGCCAAGCACGCGGCGGGCACCCTCACGAACGACAGCAAACGCTTCTACTAATAAGTCATCAAGTGTTTCGCCTTTTTGATAGCGGGCTTTGAATTCTGCCGTTTTTTCGCGCAACTGCTCGTCCGTCAGTCGCTCCGTTTCGGTGGCAATCGCGTCAATTTTATTCGCCAGCTTATCCAACCGTTTCAGCTCGCGTTTGTTCAAATCAAAGACTTTATCTAAGATCCCCATTATGTGATAAACGCTCCTTTATATCCAGAGTCCTAAAACCTTTTCTTGAAAAATCGCAATAAATATACATATTTCATCTTACCATTTTAAGCGGCGTAGTGACAACAATGTACTGCCGCAGGAAAAATTAACAATAGGCATCACTAAGATATTCGATTTTTTGTCAAATTTGACAGCGAAGTGACAATTTATGTCAAATTCACGAACACACTGCAAACTCCTCGGAAAACCATTCACTAGGTGAATAAGTAAATGGTTTTTGTGCATAATTATAAATCTGTGTACACCTTATCACTATTAAAATAGTGTTAATGGAACCCTTTAATAGCAACATTTCTATGTTGTTTTTAGGTAAAAACAACTAAGAGACTTCTTTGGAAAAATATTCACAAATTGTACATTGGATTATACTCCTGCAATGTTAGATACTAACTTTAGAGAGGTAACTATGGAAAATAAATAGAGAACCAATAAAGTATGGGAAGGGTGAGGAAAGTGGCTATTTGGGGGAAAAAGAAAAAAGAGACCGATCCCGAATCGAGAGAAGACAAAAAGAAAGTTGGCTTATTCCGCAAACTCTGGCAAAAAGTCAGAAACATAGATTGGAAGGATCCGGTTACCCGCTGGAAAGTCATGTTTGTTTCATTAATTGCGCTGATTGTAGTTGGCGGCGGCGGATGGGGAGTAATTCAATTTACAAACTCGCCTACATTTTGCTCCAGCTGTCACGAAATGGCACCAGAATATTCAACTTTTACAGCCAGTGCCCACAATAACATTACTTGTGTGCAGTGCCACATTAAACCGGGTGCAGTCAACATGCTGACTCACAAGATGAAGTCGCTTAAGGAAGTATACTACCACGTAACCGGTGTACCTGAGCAAATCGTGCAAACTGAGAGCGAAGCGATTTCCAATGAAAACTGTTTGCAATGTCACTCGAAAAACCGTCTGGTCACCGCATCTGGCGACCTGAAGGTAAATCACAAAGGACATATTGAAGAAGGCGTACCGTGTATCAGTTGTCACGCCGGGGTTGTCCATGCGAAAATCGTGGCCCGCGGCATTAACACTGAAGAAGTTCGTGGTCATTACACTGAAGAAAACGCACAAAAAATCATGGAAAAGAAATATATGGCTCCGAACATGGGAACCTGTATCGATTGCCACGACAAAGTAAACAACGGCGAGAAACCTTGGAAAGACGTTTCTTATCTTGTTCCGCCAAATCCAGAACACGTCGAGAAAAAGCTTGATGAAAATGCGAAAAAGACTTCTACTGAACCTGCAAAAGAGGGCGAAAATGCTGAGCAGGCCGCAGCAGCACATGATGAAAAAACGCAAAAAATTATTTTACAAGCAATCGGCAAACAGCAGCAAGACGTAAAACTCTCAATGGCTTGTGAAACTTGTCATAAGAAAGTTAAAGTTCCAAAGGATCACAAAGTTGAGGGCTGGAACCAGGCACACGGTGCAACAGCTGTTCAAAAATTGGATACATGTATGGACTGCCACCAGGATTCCAAGTGGTTTAGGGAGATTCCTAAGGAAGACCTTATGACACTATTAAAAATGAAAGACGCCAAAGAGGAAACTGGAAAATATACACCAAACATGACGTTGGTTAAAGATGAATCCCGGATCAATAAGTTCTGTAGTGCTTGTCACTCTGACCGTCCTACCAGTCATGGAGACAGTGACCAGTGGTTAACAGGACATGCTGCCAAAGCATCAACGGCAGATCAAAAAGCAGAATGTTTCGTCTGCCATGACCGTGAAAAACCAAAAGCTGATACGGCTAATGTAAAAGCACCTACAGATGTTTATTGTCAATATTGCCATCGTACAGGTTTTAAAGATGATGTTAAATAGTAATTCAAGCTGGGATTAATAGGAGGGAAGAAAATTGGAAGATGAACGAATGAAACAGGCCCCCCCTCCCCGTAAACGCTACAAACTATATAAATATTTATTTGTAGCACTGTTTTTTATCGTCGTCTTCTTCTCGCTTGGCTTATTAGGAGTAGAAAAAACCTCGAGTTCGAGTTTCTGCTCCTCTTGCCATGAGATGAAGCCGGAGTTTTATACCTGGAAGGCATCCTCACATAGTGAAGTTGAATGCGCCAAGTGCCATATAGGATCAAGTACAGAGGATTACAGAAAGGCTAAAGCAAACGGGCTGCTGCAGGTCTATAAAAAAGCGACTCAAACCTACACGGCCCCTATTCGCATGCCAAAACAAATACCAGACAGTGCTTGTGAGACCTGCCATGATGTGTCCAAACGGGATGTCACTGCATCTGGAGATATTATCATTCCTCATGACAAACATAAAAACAAGGAAATTGAATGCATACAATGCCATAGTGGAATCGCCCACGGTAAAATCGCGGACCGAAAGATGACGTTCCAAACTGATTACGAGAAATGGGATAGCAAAACCGGGAAAGCTGCAATGGCAGATTTAAAATTTACCCGACCGGACATGGAAACCTGCATGGACTGCCATAAAGCCCGTAAAGTAACAACAGAGTGCTCTGCTTGCCACCAAACAGGCATGCTTCCGAAGACTCATAAACAAGCAGACTTTAAAACCAAAACACATGGCAAACAAGCGGCCAAAGACTTGAAAAAATGTATCCAGTGTCATAACGATATGTCGACAGAACAATTGCAAGGTTATGGTGATGCGTCCGTTATCGATACATTCTTGAATGAAGGAACTGCCCTTGCAAAACAGAAGAATGAATATGATTATGCAAAGGAAAATACGTTCTGTAAGGCCTGCCATAGCAAACGTCCGGCAAGCCATGATAGTAATTTCTTCAGTTCCCATGGAACAGTAGCAAACAAAAATCAGGAATCATGTAAAGCCTGCCATGACGTGAAATTAAGCAGCAGTACAACTGGAAATAAAGTTAACTGTTCTACTTGTCATCCAAGTAAACACAGCCAAAACCAAAATTGGAAGCAAAGACATCCGATTTCTGTAGCAGGAGTTCAAAAGCCTACGGAATTATGTTACACCTGTCATGCTCAAAAAAGTTGTCAAGCCTGTCACAAGCAATAGGATACTAATTATCCTATTGCCTGCTTTTTAACATGGATAAATAAGTGGGGCTATTTAGGATTCTTTAATTCCAACAAGTCTTCTGAGGAACTGAAAAAACAAAAGAAATTCGAGGTGGATATTTATGGAGGCTAAAGAGCTGCCAGTCAATCCAAAACCAGTAGTAAACGAAAGAACAGAGCTTAAAAAGGAAAAAAGTAAGTATTTTACTAAATTGCAGGCTTTCCTAATCCTCTTCGCAACTTTAATCGTAAGTGTGGGTGGAGGCTATTTTATTAGCGATAAATATATTTGGTCCAATACCGATCATACGAGGATTGATGAACAAATTAAATATTATAAGGCTTTAGTGGATGATAAACCCAATAATCCTGAACATCACGTAAATTTGGGTTACTCCTACTTTTTAAAAGGCGATAATAACAACGCCATTAAACAATTAAAAGTTGCAACTGATCTTGATAGCAAATATTTTGGTGCCTATTTCAACCTTGGTCTTGTATACATTGATGAAAAAAGATATGACGATGCTCTAAAAATGTCTCAAAAAGCTGTTGAATTGGGACCTCGTAATTTCAAGGCCCATCTATTGGAGGGCATGGTTTACCGTAATTTGAAAATGTACGACGAGGCAAATAAATCACTGAAAGAAGCTCTTAAAATAATGCCGACAAACACAGATATCATTACGGAAATTGGCAAAGTGGCAGAGGATCAAGGCAAAAAGACAGAAGCAGAAAAATTTTACAAAGAGGCATTAACCTATGATCCACTGTATAAACCAGCAACCGAAGGTCTGGAAAGAGTCGCTGCAAAAGGAAAAGACAGCAAATAGAAGGAGCTGACCACCATTGAAAAAGAGAACCGTATATATATTGATGAGTACAATAGTCGCACTTTCCGTTGCCTTTTTTGCAGTCGTCTATTTCTTTAATTTGGAATCTGATATTAAACCGATTGTTGCAAAAGTGGACCCAAGTGCGGAACCCGTATTTGCGAATGCCTTATATGGAGAATTTAACCAACCCCTTAACAAGCCAATGGATGTAACTAAAATCGGGGAATTCATTTATGTAAGTGACACCAATAACAAACAAGTACAGGTTTTTGACCAATCCGGCACTTCAGTTTTCAAATTTGGGACAGAAGGTACAGGAGAAGGCCAGTTCAAATTCCCATATGGAATTGCTGGAGATAAAGATGGAAATGTATATGTTGCTGACTTGTATAATGCCAATATTTCTATCTTTAATGATAAAGGCAAATTTCTCAAATACTTCAATGATGAGGAAAAGGTCCTTAAATCACCTGGCGGATTGCGCATCTCCGACCAAAAGCTCTATGTGACTGATATTAAAGCAAACAAGATATTTGTATTTGATTTAAACGGCAAAAAATTAATGGAAATCGGTGGAGCAGGTGCAGATGAAGGCAAATTTATTGCACCGAATGCAGTGACAGTAGATCTTGACAAGAATATCTATGTTACAGATTCAGGGAATAATAGAGTACAAATTTTTGATAAAAACGGCAAATTTATCAGAATTATTAATGGCTCTAAAGACGGAAAAGGTGATCCAACATTCCTAAACCCAAGGGGAGTAGCTGTTGATTCCAAAGGTAATGTTTATGTAGTCAATAATCTTGCCCATAATATCAACGCTTTCGATAAAGATGGTAAAGAATTATTTGATTTAGGCGGAATGGGAACGGAAAATGGCAAGCTATACCTGCCAAACGGTCTATTTATTGACGATCGTGACACCTTGTTTGTCACTGATACTGTCAACCAAAGAATTTCCGTTTACTATTAAACACATGTTCTTTAAAGGAGGTGGTGGAAAAAGAATTGCAGCTTAGTTCATTGCCTTAGATATTAAAAAAAGAGAGAATTATGGGAGGTTTTTTAGAAATGAGCAAGGTCAGATTAGGCTTATCAACTGTATTCATGCTTATTTTATTAGGCATGTTCAGTGCTGTGGCATTTGCAGAGGATGGAGTACCACCAACTTCCACAAACCCAGCACCTGGAATCCATGTTGGCGATGTTGATAACTTTGGTAACAAAAGTACACACAAAACCCATGGTAATTTCCAAAACAACACCAACTCTTGTGCAAACTGTCACAGCACCCACAACGGGGAAAATGAATATTTATTAATGAAAGATGGCGAGTATGACCTTTGTATGTCTTGCCATGACGGCACAATGGGCTTCTACGATGTTACAAAATCCAGCGGTGCAGGAACTTTTGATGATTCACATCTAAGCTCTTCCATGCACAATGTGGATTCAAATTTAAAAATTGGAAGTGCTCCTGGTGCTTTCAAGAATGCATCAACTGCTGTACTTGAATGCTCTAGCTGTCACAACCCACACGGTTCTCCGAACGATCGGTTATTAAATGAAACAGTTGCTGGTAAAACCTTTGCTACTTCTTTGGTGAATGGCACGGAAACTGCTGCACCAATAGGAACAAAAACAATTGCGCTAGAATTAACAGAAGACCCTGCATATGCAGAAATCAATGCCCTTACAGGAACTGGCGGTTTTAAAGTTTACAAATCAAACGGACCTAAGGGAACAGTTACTTACAATGGAGTAAACGATAAAATCTATTACTCTCAATTCTGCGGCGCATGTCACGATGATTATTTTGCTAAGAGAAATGCAGGGACAACTGCCAATCCTAAGTCTGGCAAACCAAGTACTGGAACACCTATAACTGAAACACATACACATGACACTTACACTCATACTACCAACAGTTCTTCTCAAGGTAGAAGCTGTGCAGCTTGTCACTTTGCTCACGGAACAGATGCAACAACTATGATGGATGCAATTGGTAACACAGTGGCTGATTATACAAAACCAGTTGCTGATGGTGGTAAATATGGCTGGGATCAGGCAAAGGCTGAAGCATACATGAAGGACGTCAGTGCTAAAGGTTCTTCTTTAAAGAAATTCACAAATACTGCAGTATGTTTTGCTTGTCACGGCACTAGCATTGCCAAAGGACAAATTGATCCACAATTCCTTGATGGAAGTGGACGTCTTATCGGAAGAGCAAAAATAAAATAAATTTATAGCTTTTAATGAACAATCAAAAACAAGGTAGCAATGATTCTATTGTTACCTTGTTTTAAAACTCTTAAAATTGAATGAAATTTAAAATGAATTTGAATAGAACAAAAAACGACTTATTATCCTCCCAAATAGTGTTTTTTGATTAAATATAAAAAATTAGTTAGGTTGACGTTAATACATATACATAAAGGAAGAATAAAACCATTTAAGGAGGTGGTTTGCAAAATAGAAGAATTAATAGTTTTATAAACCATATAAAAAAAGAGAGAAAAAGAGACAGAAAGTAAATGGGAGGTTTTTTGGGATGAGTAAGTTAAAAATGAGCCTAGCTGCACTATTAACTATTATTCTAGTAGGCATGTTTGGCGCTCTTGCTTCTGCAGAAGGAGTAACACTACCAACTAATGTTGGAACGGTAGATAACTTTGGAAATACCAATACACACAAAACACATGGTAACTTCCAAAACAACACAAACTCTTGTGCAAACTGCCATAGTACCCACAATGGGGAAAACGAAATGCTGTTAATGAAGAGCGGGGAATTGGAACTCTGTTTGTCTTGCCATGATGGAACAATGGGTTTCTATAACGTTAAACTGCCAAGTGAAGCTGGTGTCATTGATTCACACGAGATGAGCGCTTCCATGCACAATGTAAGCTCTGACTTAACAGAAAATGCTGCTCCAGGGGCATTGAACAATAAATCAACCGGTACATTTGAATGCTCAAGCTGTCATAATCCACATGGTTCTGCCAACGACCGTTTATTAAATGAAACTGTAGCTGGCAAACAATTTGCTAACAACTACAATGTAACAATCGTTGGATATACTGAAACAATTACTAAATTGAATCAAGTTCCAATTGGCACAAAAGGACTTAAGCTTAACTTGGTAGAAGATAATTCAACACCTGAATTACAAGCTATTAATAACAGCACTACAAATTCAGGCTTAAAGATTTACAAATCAAATGGTATTTATAATAAACCAGCTGATGGTTTAACACAAACACAAGTATATGATTACAAATTAAACTATTCTGAATTCTGTGCTGCCTGCCATGATGACTACTTAAAGAACAGAGAAAATGGACCAAGAGCTGATGGCGTCCACTATACGCACACTACAAACAGTACAAAACAAGGCCGCAGCTGTACCGCTTGTCACTTTGCTCATGGTACAGATATTACATTATTAAAGGATACTGCTGGTAAAACAATTGCCGATTTACAAGCAGAAAAAGGCTGGACCGAAACTCAAGCTAAGAATTATATGAAAGACGTTAGCAAGAGTGGATCTTCTGCACTTAAAAGATTCACCAACATGGCTGTATGTTGGGCTTGTCACCAATCTACACACCAAATTGCCAATACACCTGGAACTACAAATTATCCTAATACTACTGACTGGCAAAATTTCAAAGTTCCTGGCGGAGATTACTCTGGTAAATCAATAATAAAATAATTTATAAAAAAAGCAGAAAAATAGATTCACTATTCTTCTGCAGATATAATTTCACAATAACATGGTGACAATATCACTATTGGCACCATGTTTATTATTACATCTGGCTTTGGAATTGTCAAAAATATTTAACTTAACTATGAAAATAAATGTTAATTCAGTTGATATAATTAAATTACGAAATAACCTATTTAGTAAATGTAAAGGATGAATACAATGAAAAGGAAGAACTATAAACGAAAGTTAATCTCATACCTTGCTATTTGGAGCGTTTTCATTAGTTCCATCCTTTTATATTCTTCTGACAAACAAGTGGTTCAAGCATCGGGTGTTCCTGAAATAGTCTTGGATTCTCCTGCCAATGGGGCAATGTTTCAAAGTTCAACGGTTAAATTTACCGGAACAATTAGTGATGAAACAACACTTCCTGACAAACTTATCGTTAATATTTTTGAACAACAACGCAATTCTGGACAGCTGGTTGATATTACTAATGAAGGAACGCTGACGATTACCCCTCAAGGTAAATTCGCCAACTTCTCTTTTGTAAAAGATTTTAATACTGGAGCACATAATCTAACCTTTATTGTCACTGATGAAGAGGCTGTCAGTAATAAGGTGGAAAAATCCTTTACGATCGATGTAAATGAGATGGAGCAAGCGAAAGTTACCTCAGGAGAAACTTCTACTAAAGAAGCAAGTACGAATCAAACAAGCGCATTTTTATCAGCATCCGTAACAACTCAAACAACTAGTGAAAGTGATGTCCCGGCTCAGAGGCCCTATCTAGAAAGAATATATCTTATACCCAAAGATGCTGGAGATGATTATAAACCACAAGATGTTCCTGCATCATATCTTCCTGCCGAAGATATGACTCGAGTGCCGTTAGGATCTAAGATATTAATCGATATCAGAAGTACAGAAAAATTGGATGACACAAAACCATTGTTAACCACTTTTGGTGCTTTTAAAGGGGAAGCAAAACCTTTGGATAAAGACCCAATCGAAATAAACGCAGATCTTAAGTCATATGTTTATATCTTCACACCAGAACAGGATTTCTTGCCGGGTACAACCTATAATGTTTATTTGAATCCATCATTTTCGACAGTCTCAGGAATTGGAATTGTGCCTAGATACCTTAAGTTCACCACTGTCAGTAATTATGAAGGGACTGAATTCGAGATTGACCGGGTTGCAAATGAAACTACCGATAACGATGCCATCCACGGGCCGTTTTCTATGGTAACCAACGCATGCTCCTTCTGTCATAGCACTCATAATGGAAATGATGAATTTCTGATGAATGCCGGTAAGGGTCTTACTGAAAATGATATGTGCATGACATGCCACGATGGAACGAATTCGCCAAAAATAGAAGATAATGCTGTTCATAGTAAACACTTTAAGGGTACAAATGTAACATGTTCTAGCTGTCATGATCCACATAATCCTGGAACAAAGGAAAATCCTAACAGTCTATATCCAAGACCTGGTACGGATCCTTTCTTTAATTATAAAAAAGCAGGAACAGTGGCTAATGACGCTACGAGTGACTATTCATTATGTTTGAACTGTCATAACGGAAGCAAAGGAACAGATATTAAAAAATATTATGTTGATGGAACACTTAAGGGTGAATCCAAGCATAATATTGCAGCGACAACTGACAGCGGCAGCAAGTTAAATGGTCAGCTGCCATGTGCGGAGTGCCATGAAACACATGGGGCAAGTAATGTTGATATGCTTAGGACAGAATTTGGGAATGTTAAGCTAAATGAAAAGGAAAAACCCAAAATCGACGAACCTGGTGATAATTGGTTCAGCAAAGAATATGACCCGAAATTTAATTGGGATAATAATGCTGATGCCCAGCGGAAGTTCTGTCTTTCCTGCCATAATGAAAACACGGTGCTTTATGGTAAAACAGTCAAGGCCTTGAATACAAATGTTCCGGAGCACGGGAATACCGAAAAGAAATGTAGTGAATGTCATAGTACCAGCGGAAAATTTATAGAGGCTGCACACGCGCCGAGTAAACGATAGGCGATTCCTTAAAAAGCTCAGATAAACTTGGGCCTTGGATGAAAAGTTCATATGAAATTTAAAACGACTTCAATATCTGAATAATATTGGAGTCGTTTTTTTTGATACTACCTTTTTTCTTTTTTGAGGTATCAATAATCTATTAATTCATGTCTACCGTTTCGACCGCTAACTGAACATGCATTCTGTGTTTCCTTAACAATATTCACTCCGGAAACCTCGGATCTGCCTCAACGTCTTTTTGATACCTTCCTAAAAAAATATTAAAAAAGCCCCCGTGACTAAGTCAAGGGGACACTAAACTCTATTTTTTCATCCACTCGGAAAGCCCATCAACTTTATCCCACAAAAGTTTGTGCATACCAGCATAGCAAATGGCTTCGTTATCGTCACCGAACCCGTAGAAATCCGGCAGCTCGTCTGGCAGTTTCTTTTTACCTGTCAGGTAAGCGGGTACAAACTTATTAGCTTTTTTAGCTTCTTTCAACAGCTTTTTGGCCTTCATGGTATATCCGTGTTCAACTAACTCAAGCAGGAGCTTGTTATACGCGTTTTGCGTGGTATCCTCATCATATTTTTCCAACAACTCTCGTGCCTTTTGGAGTTCGCCCTTATCAACATAGACAACAAATAAGGAATCCCTCACGCCCTGGTTGTCCATCGGATTTAACACAAGCATTTCCTCATACTGTCCGATTGCGCCGTCCGCATCTCCCAAAAGATAAAGCGCCTCTGCATAATGCTGTTTCGCCCGCATATACGGCCTTGTTTCAATCAGGCCCCAAAAATAGCCCTTATTCTCCTCGAAAAATTCTTTGCCAAGCGCTTGTGCGCCAACTTCCATTCCTCTTCGAAACATCATTACTGCTTCATCAAGGAAATCTACATCTTCCGCAAGAATCACGTATGCATCGACACAGTACGGATTCAGCCCCAATGCTTGTTCGGCCAACTGATACCGCTTCCTGCCTTCCTCCTGCAACGCTTCAAAAATCAATTCCTGGGCCCGTTCTTCATCACGGCGAGAAACCTTCTTTAGTTTTCGAGGCTGTTCTGGTTCGACAATCCTTGGCTTAGTCGGAAACTCAATCACGGACCCTGCCTGAGCTGGCGGTCTGACCTCATCAGAATACATCCCCATTATCTCCTCGATTTCCTGACTCAGGGTGGTTTCCAAATCTGAGGCATTCGACGAAATGGCCCCGGCGGATACGCCGTACATTTGGGCAAGATCTTTTTGTGTGTAAATTTTTTCCACAGGGGCGATTTTCGAAATCAAATAATGCAAACCGGCAGCAGTGGCATTTGGATTTTGAATCCGCTTCTGCTTTTTCTGGCAATAGGAGTACCAAAGCACGACGCCCATATCCACAAACGGAGGCAATACATTAAGCGAATCAAGCCTTGTTTTAAAAATATCGGCTACTTCTTTGTAAATCGGTGCCGGCCAGTTCAGATCCTCAATGTCAACCTGCGCACCCACCATCGGCAAATCGCTCATGACCTCCATGAAAAAGTCGGTCACATACTCTTGAAGAGAGTCGTAACCGTTCGCCATCGCACTGTCTGCAATAAAGGCAAAGGCATTTTCAGCTACCAGATCAGGCAAATCAAACGGTGCCGGGAAAAACACGTAATTCTGCTCGAACGGGACAATCATCCCCATGAAAAAGGAGTTTGCCTCCAGCTCGACCGGAGTGCCTGTCACAATTGCATCCAGTTGCTCTCCTGAAAAACCATCCTCGAACGTAAGCTTGTTGTGTTCGCTCTTGATTACCTTCCCGGCAATCGCTCGTGGATTCGCCCACGATTGTAAAATTTGCCGTAACTTCGGCCGTCTAATTTTTCCAGCCTCAGATGCGATGAATTTCTCCATAATCGATTTTCCATCATCCAGTTCCTCGAACAGCGAGAACCAAATACCATGGATCATTTCGAAAAATTCGCGCTCCTGCTCGTCGTCCAGTTGGATTTCACTGTTCTCCTCAAACAACGCAAAATCCTCTTCAATCTCTTCTCCAAAGTAGGTAAACGCAAACTGAATCATTTGCTTTTGCAGCTCATCAATCTCACTTTCGAGCAACTGGGTAATCGAAATAGCCTCATTTGCGCCGCAGCATTTTTTATACTTTTTTCCGCTCCCGCATGGACAGGGGGCATTCCGGTTTATCTTCTCCATAGCACTTTGCTCCTTTATATCTCTATTCCTTAAGTTCCATCCATTCTTTGGCCTAGTCCATATTGGTCATTAAATTATGTGTCGATTCGTTCATCTAATAAATTTAAGCAATCTCTCGCTTTTATTTAATAGTACCATTTTTGACGGAAAGAGACGCGAAAATACACGTTTAAATGTAATGTTATGGGTAGAAATTTCAAGAGGTCTTTTTTGTAGAATTCCTCCTAAATTTAGTAGAATTGTTCCGGATTCATGTAGAATTCTGGCTAAAGTACGTAGAATTGTTCCTGCATTTTGTAGAATTCCTTCGGCCAACTCTAAATTGTCGATATTATCAAAAAAGTGTTGATCCATTGAAAAAATGTCGATAACCTTCCAACAAGTGTTGATATCCACAAAAAATGTGTCGATATATTCGGAAAAACTGTTATTAACGCCGCAAAACTTGCTGAAATCTAAATTTCCCACCCGAATCCCACATCCCAACCAACCAATTTTTGAATTTTTTCCGGTTTTCACGTTATAATGGACAAGGACTATCAAGGAAATTTAGAATAAACTATACTATAGTTCTCAAATAGAGGTGACGAAGATGGAATTAGCAGAAATTCGGAATGAGCTTGAAAAAACGGCTAAAACATTAGCGGACTTTAGGGGGTCTCTTTGACCTTGAAAATAAGGAGGCACGCATAGCTGAGCTGGAGGATACGATGCTGCAGCCAAATTTTTGGGATGACCAGAATGCGGCCCAAGCTGTTATTAGTGAGTCTAACGCTTTAAAGGACCAAGTTCACGAGTTTTATGAACTTAATGAGGTATACGAAAACCTTGAGGTAAGCTACGAGCTTGTGAAAGAGGAAAGCGATGCTGAGTTGCAGGCTGAGCTTGAGGAAGAGCTCCAGCAGTTGACCAGCCGATTGAACCAATTTGAATTGCAGCTTCTCTTAAGCGGGGAGTTTGATAAAAATAATGCCATCCTCGAGTTGCACCCGGGTGCTGGCGGAACAGAATCGCAGGACTGGGGCTCGATGCTGCTCAGGATGTATACGCGCTGGGCCGAGAAAAAGGGCTTTAAGGTCGAGACACTCGATTACCTGCCTGGTGATGAAGCCGGAATCAAAAGCGTGACTCTGTCCATTAAGGGACATAATGCTTACGGTTATTTAAAGGCTGAAAAAGGCGTTCACCGTCTCGTACGGATTTCGCCGTTTGATTCTTCCGGACGACGCCATACTTCATTCGTGTCATGTGAAGTCATGCCGGAGTTAAATGAAGATATTGAAATCGAAATCCGTTCTGAAGATTTGCGTGTCGATACGTACCGTTCCAGTGGAGCCGGCGGTCAGCACGTCAACAAAACAGAATCAGCGATCCGGATCACGCACCTTCCGACCGGAATTGTCGTTAGCTGTCAAACAGAGCGGTCGCAAATTCAAAACCGCGAGCATGCAATGAACATGTTAAGGGCGAAGCTTTATCAAAAGCAAGTCGAGGAAAAAGAAAAGGAGCTCTTAGAAATCCGCGGCGAACAAAAGGAAATCGGTTGGGGGAGCCAAATCCGCTCCTATGTGTTCCACCCGTACTCCATGGTCAAAGATCACCGTACCTCAGCTGAGACTGGCAACGTCCAGGCTGTCATGGACGGGGATTTGGATCAGTTTATAAACGCTTATTTACGTTCCAGAATTTCATAATACTAATAAGCCTTTGTCGGATTATCGGCAAAGGCTTATTTTTATTTATGAGTTAGTAAATGCTAATAAAAATTTACCCCTTCACCACGTTAACCCAATGGCATTTACACCAAAATTTGCCCATGCTATACTCTCTTCGGTACTTTACTGAAATTCAATACGGGGATCCAACCATAATCATATGAACAATAGTATAAGTATACCAAACCTTGCCAATAAGGCGGTGTGAGCAAAGCCAGGCTAAACTAAAATACAAGCCAAATAATTGTATATTGCACTTCTTATCTAAACCAGAGTGCTTTTGCGACGCTCCGCCCCTTTTCCAATAAAGCTTTTTAGAGGGGAATCATACATGAATATTTTGAGCAAGATCACGGACAAAAATCCAAAAGCGGGAATCGCGATTGATTACATATTGGTGCTGATTGGCTCGGCCATCATCGCTATTGCCTTTAATGTGTTTTTGCTGCCCAACGAGGTTGCCTCTGGCGGCGTCAGCGGCATTAGTACCATAACCAAATCGGTCCTTGGCTGGGAGCCGGCCTATGTCCAGTGGGCGTTTAATATTCCCTTGTTTATAGCCGGCGTTATTTTATTAGGAAAGCAATTCGGTTTGAAAACCTTGGTTGGAACAGTGTTTCTGCCGTTTGTCGTTTTTTTAACGAAACATTGGGAACCTTGGACAAATGATGCCCTGCTTGGCGCGTTGTTTGGGGGAATCGGCATTGGTCTTGGCCTTGGAATTGTTTTTCGCGGAAAGGCATCCACCGGGGGAACAGATCTTGCCGCGCAGATCATCAACAAATACACTGGTTTCACGCTTGGCAGATGCGTTGTGATGATTGACGGTTTAATTGTTCTGACCGCGGCGCTCGTGTTTGACATTGGAAAAGCGCTGTATGCCCTTATCGGGCTGTACGTCACTAGTAAAACAATTGATTTGGTGCAGGTTGGCTTTGGCCGGTCAAAGATGGCGATGATTATTACGAATAATCAAGAGGAAGTACGACAAGGAATTTTGAATAAAATCGACCGTGGTGTGACAAAACTATCAGCATACGGGGGTTTTACCGACCATGAACGGCCAGTGTTAATGTGTGTGGTAGACCAAACGGAGTTCACAAAATTGAAACAATTGGTGAAAACCCTTGACCCATCAGCATTTGTCGTGGTTATGGATGCTGCGGAAGTGTTAGGAGAGGGTTTCAAACGGGCGTAATATTGGTATAATAGTACATCGGTGGGATATTTTACATTAGGGGGTACGAAGTTGAAATGAAGAAAAAATTGATGACTTTGTTCATGGGAACGGCTTTAGTAATGGGCCTTGCTGCTTGCGGCGGCGGTGGCGATGACAAGGGTGGCGGCGATACTGCTGATGCCGGCGGCCAAAAGATTTATGACCAAAAATGCTCCAGCTGTCATGGCGGCGATCTGAAGGGTGCCGTAGGTCCGAACTTAACCCAAATTGGTTCAAAATACTCTAAAGATGAAATATTAAATATCATTCACAATGGCCAGGGCGGTATGCCACCAAATGTTGTAACAGGTGACGACGCTGACCAAGTGGCTGAATGGCTTGCAGCTAAAAAGTAATGAATGACGAAAACGCTCCGTGATTTTTGCGGGGTGTTTTTTTTATTATGAATAATCGACATAAACCACCGTTAACTTCCCTTGAAAAATGGCCTATTATGTAGAAATTGACTAGTTTTTGTATTCTTTGAAAAGAAACTGTAATAATTTTACCGCTTTTTTTGACGAATGATGATGTTATAATAAAACCATGCGGAATTATGCACGATTTGTTTCATATTGTGTTTTTGTTGCAAATATTGTCGAATTATGTGACTCTAATCTTTAAAATAAAAAACAATTGGGTGATATACATGATTGAAATGCAAGAGGTATATAAAAAGTACCCGAATGGCGTTTCTGCCATCAATGGAATAGACGTCCGGATTAATCAGGGCGAATTCGTTTATGTGGTCGGTCCGAGCGGTGCCGGAAAATCGACGTTTATAAAAATGATATACCGTGAAGAGGTTCCATCATCAGGAACGATTACAATGAATGGCGTCAATTTGGCCAAGCTTAAGATGAAAAAGGTTCCGTTATTCCGCCGTAATCTTGGTGTTGTATTCCAAGACTTCAAATTGCTTCAGACTCTCACAGTCTATGAAAATGTGGCGTTCGCGTTAGAGGTTATCGAAGCGAATCCAAAATATATCAAGAAACGTGTAATGGAGGTTCTTGACCTCGTCGGCCTAAAACATAAAGCAAGAATGCTTCCTACCGAGCTTTCGGGCGGTGAGCAGCAGCGCGTTTCGATTGCACGCTCCATTGTGAACTCTCCGAAGGTCGTGATTGCCGATGAGCCGACGGGGAACCTTGACCCGGAAACGACTTGGGACATCATGAAAATTTTTGAAGAAATCAATAACCGTGGCACAACGATAATCATGGCCACCCATAACAGGGATATTGTGAACAGCATTAGACATCGGGTCATCGCCATTGAAGGCGGAAAAATTGTCCGCGATGAGAGCAGGGGGGAATACGGTTATGAAAATTAGAACAATTGGCCGTCATGCCCGTGAAAGTTTAAAGAGCATCGGCAGAAATGGCTGGATGACATTTGCATCCGTCAGTGCCGTTACGGTTACCTTGATTTTGGTTGGTGTCTTTTTCGTCATCATGATGAACTTGAACCGCGTCGCTGAAACGATTGAACAGGATGTGCAAATCCGCGTTCACATCGATGTGGCAGCAACCGAAGATGACCAAGGGTCCTTGAAATCCAGGCTTGAAGCCATGCCGGAAGTAAAAACCGTCAAGTTTTCACCAAAAGAAAAGGAACTGCAGGATTTGGTGAAGAGCATGGGCGAAGAAGGCAAGGCGTTTAAACTGTTTGAGCAAGATAACCCGCTAAACGACGTCTTTATCGTCAAAACGGAAAAACCGCAGGATACCATGAAGGTGGCCAAAAAAGCGGAAAAATTAGACTATGTCACAAAAGTAAAATATGGTCAGGGCAAGGTGGAAAAACTGTTCAGTTTTATTAAAGCGAGTCGGAACGTCGGCGTCGTGTTAATCTTTGGCTTGCTCTTCACGGCTGTGTTCCTGATTTCCAATACAATTAAAATTACGATTATTGCCAGACGCAGAGAAATCAAGATTATGAGATTAGTAGGGGCAACCAATGGCTTTATTCGCTGGCCGTTTGTACTGGAAGGTCTGTGGCTCGGCATCATCGGTTCGATTCTGCCAATCGTCCTGATTGGGATTGCCTACTATCGCGCCTACGATTATATTGGCCCAAGGCTCACTGGCACGTTTATCAGGATTCTGCCGTTTGATCCGTTCGTGTTCCAGCTTTCCGGCATCTTGCTGTTAATGGGCGCAGTTATCGGTGTTTGGGGCAGCTTGATGTCAGTAAGGAAGTTTTTGAAGGTTTAAGAAATGTAGTCAGGAAGGAAGATGGTCATTTCCTTCCTGACTTTTTAAATAGGGAAATGGGGAGAAATTTCGCATGAGAAAAACAGTCATCACGCTAGCAGCCGCTGCGACGGTTGGACTTGGAACCATTTTTGGAGGAGCATCAATACATACAGAAGCAGCCTCCATTTCCAGCTTGAAGGATCAGCAGAACAAGGTGCAAAAGGAGCGGTCCGGGATTAAATCGGACCTTATGAAACAAAACGATAAGATTAGCAATCTGCAAAACCAGCAAAATAGTGTAGAGTCTGAAATAAAGCGTCTCGAGGCAGCCATCAATCAAGCTGCGGCGCAGATTAAGGAGAAGACCGCTAAAATTGCCGAAACCAAAGCTGAGATTACCAAGCTTCAGGAAGAATCTGCAGTTTTAAAGGAGCGGATTGAAAAGCGCAATGTTCTGTTAAAGGATCGGATTCGCAGCTACCAGGAAACCGGCGGGGTGATTTCCTATTTGGATGTGCTGTTCGGCGCCACCAGCTTTAGTGATTTCATCGACCGGGCGAACGCGGTAGCTACGATTATGGCGGCGGACCAGGATATTTTACAGCAGCATGAGGCTGATAAAAGAGAACTGGAAACGAAGCAAACTGAGGTCCAGAAAAACCTTGGGAGTTTGGAAAAAATGGTTGCCGATATCGAGAGAACAAATCAGCAGTTAAATGCACAACGGGCGGAAAAGGATAATCTTCTAGCATCTCTTGAGGAACAGGAAGCGGAAGAACAAGAAGTTGCCATGGATATGAAAGAACAGGAGAATATTCTTGCCGCACAGGAGGCTGCGATTAAGCGGTCACTGCAGGCGGCGCAAGCGGCTCAGGCTGCACAGGCGGCAAAACAGGCTCAGAAACCTGCGGCTAGCAGTTCTTCGGGCGGCTCTGCGGGAGGTTCCAACGCACCTGCTGTTTCCAGCGGGAACTTCACGAGACCGGCGCCTGGCGTCGTGACTTCTCAGTACGGTATGCGTAATGGGAAAATGCACTACGGAGTTGATATAGCGAAAAGTGGCGGTGGTGTTCCAATTTGGGCGGCTGCCGATGGAGAGGTTTATGCAGCCCACTATTCAAGCAGCTATGGCAACGTCATCTATATCCTGCACAATATTAACGGTCAAATTTATACGACTGTATATGCCCATATGAGCAGCATGGGTGTGGGTGTAGGCGCGAATGTCAAAAAAGGTCAGCAAATTGGCACGATGGGCAACACTGGTGCATCACGAGGCCAGCACTTGCATTTCGAGCTGTACAAAGGCCGCTGGGCGTACCATTCAGCCATTAATCCAGCGGGGATTGTGCCATATTAAAAAAGTGAAATTAATGGGGAGGAGCTCAGGTAGCTTCTCTCTTTTTTTGTTTGGGTTCAGTGACCACGGGGGGGTAAATTGGGATCTTTGGTTCATAAAGTGTCTTATGCGGGAAACTGTGGACAACGCGTAATAAGAAGGGTGGATATAACGCGTTTTGGTGGAAAACCGAGGAGAACGCGTAATAAAAGGGGAGTATATGACGCGTTTCGGTGGAAAACCGAGGAGAACGCGTAATAAGAAGGGTGGATATAACGCGTTTTTGGTGGAAAACCGTAGAGACCGTGTAATAAGAGGGGAGTATATGACGCGTTTGGGAGGAACCCTGAAGAGAACGCGTAATAAGAAGGGCGTATATAACGCGTTTCGGTGGAAAGCCGAAGAGAACGCGTAATAAGAAGGGTGTATATGACGCGTTTCGGTGGAAAACCGAAGAGACCGTGTAATAAAAGGGGAGTATATGACGCGTTTCGGTGGAAAGCCGAAGAGAACGCGTAATAAGAAGGGTGTATATGACGCGTTTCGGTGGAAAACCGAAGAGACCGTGTAATAAAAGGGGAGTATATAACGCGTTTCGGTGGAAAACCGAGGAGACCGCGTAATAAGAAGGGTGGATATGACGCGTTTTGGTGGAAAACCGAGGAGACCGAGTAATAAGAGGGGCGCATATGACGCGTTTGGAAGGAACCCCGAAGAGACCGCATTAAAAGAACCGTATATACAACCCGTTTGGAAGAAAAATTGGAGAGAACGCGTCATGGAAAGTGCGCCATATTGCGCGTGACCGAGGTAAATCATCATCAAAGTGTCTTATGGAAGCTTCATAGGGCTCGCCGACAAGAAGAAATGGCTTCAAAGTGTCTTATGAAGCCGCCATAGAGCGCACGACCGGGGAAAATCATCGTCAACGTGTCTTATGAACGCACCCTAGAGCCTAGGGCCGAGTAACAACCGCAACAATATGTCTTATGAAAATCCACAACACTCCTTGCCCCATCCCCCGACTTTCTCCCGAAAACGACTCATAACTCGTCCATTCCCGTCATATAAGTTAATATTCGGGCAGGAAATCGCTGTCTGTTTGCAAAATAGTTAAAACAGGCAGGTTAACAGGAGGACGACGAAATGAATCGAAAATGGATGGCCCTATTGATGGCGGGGTCACTGCTGACAGGGGCAGGCGGCACCTACGCCGGAATGCAATTTTTCCAAAAAGACCAAGCAAACTCCCAGCTTGAGAATGCGATAAAGCCAGCCAAAACACAAACAGCCACTAGCCAAACAGAAACGGATGACCTTGGAAAAGTCGGGCAGGCCTACGAGCTCATCCTCAGTCGTTACGTTGAAAAGGTTGACCAGGAAAAGCTGGTCGAGGGTGCAATTCAAGGCATGCTGTCCGTCCTAAAGGATCCATATTCGGTTTATATGGACAAGGAAACAACCCAACAATTCACGCAGACGTTGGAATCCTCCTTTGAAGGGATCGGGGCCGAAGTAGGGATGGAGGATGGAAAAATCGTCATCGTATCCCCGTTCAAAAATTCTCCGGCTGAAAAAGCCGGTCTCAAGCCGCACGACCAAATTTTGAAAGTCGATGGAAAGAGTGTCGAGGGACTTGACCTTAACAAAGCTACCTCCAAAATTCGCGGCAAAAAGGGTACGACTGTCAAGATTGAAATTGCCCGCAATGGCCTGAAGGAACCGTTGACGTTTGAAGTGAAGCGCGACGAAATTCCGCTCGAAACCGTCCATTCCGATATCAAGCAGTATGACGGCAAAAGAATCGGATACCTTGAGGTGACGTCTTTTTCCGAAAATACCGCGGTTGATTTTAAAAAGGAATTGAAGGCTTTGGAGAATGACAAAATCAAAGGGTTAATTATTGATGTCCGTGGTAATCCGGGCGGTCTGCTATCGAGCGTTGAGGAAATCTTAAAGGAATTTGTGCCTAAGGATAAGCCGTTTGTGCAAATTCAACAGCGAAATGGTGAAAAGCGGCGATATTTCTCAACATTAACTGAGAAAAAGCCATACCCAGTCGTTGTCCTCACCAATAAGGGGAGCGCTTCAGCTTCGGAGATTTTGGCAGGGGCACTGCAGGAAGCGACTGGTTACAAGTTAATCGGAGAAACGACCTTCGGTAAGGGCACCGTACAGCAGGCAGTGCCAATGGAAGACGGCAGCAATATTAAGCTGACACTGTTCAAATGGCTGACGCCAGACGGAAACTGGATACACAAAAAGGGCATTAAGCCGGATGTAGAAGTCAAGCAACCAGATATCTTCACCACACACCCGTTGCAAATCGACAAGCCGCTCGTGGAAGACATGAACAACGAGCAAGTGAAAAATGCGCAGGAAATTTTGGATGGCCTGGGGCTGGCGCCAGGCCGGACCGATGGCTACTTCAGTTCAGAAACCACGACCGCAGTGAAAGCGTTCCAGGAAAATAACAAACTGCCTGTCACCGGGAAAATTGATGCCAAAACCGCAGCCAAGCTCGAGGACGCCGCCATCAAAGAAATGAAAAAAGAGAAAAACGATGCTCAACTTCAAATGGCACTGCGGTTAATTGGAAAATAAAATATAGTAAGCAGTAAACCTAGAAAAGGTTTGCTGCTTTTTTGTCTTATTATGGGTAATGAAAAAGAATTTCCACGGAAATAGTCGACCCTTTTTAACATAAAATCCCATCCCTGCTCCTTTGAAATATAATTTTTAATATCTAGCAATATGTTTTGCCCTGGTAATTTGGTAAAATAAAGGTTAAGAGACTTTTAATCTATGATAAATTTTACAAGAGGCAGGTGACAGGAGTTGGTACAAATATGGCTTGTGGAGCTTCTTAAAGGGACAGGCAAGTTATTTTTACATCCTGTTTTATACTATCTCGTTTTCCTGGCTGGAATATTGGGAGTCATGAGGGTAAAACGTGAGCGGAAAAATTTCCATGTCCGGGCAGAGGATGCTTATTTCGAACTGCGGCAGCTATTTCCGCTGGGGCTTTTAATCGGGGCAGTCCTTTCAGTCGCAGTCGTAGGAGCAGGAATTGTAATCCCGTTTGCAGCAGTATTGCTGATTGCGGCTTTTACACTGTTATGGTCGTTAACGGCCAACGTCCGCTGGATGTCTCCGGCCTACACGGTCGGGGCCGCGTTTTTTGCTATCGTAATGCTCGCCAAAAACAGCTGGCCGTTTCCGTTTTTTGAAAATGCGTTTGGGGCATTAAAAACACAAATCTATCCATCAATTGTCATTGTGTTGGGACTTCTGCTCATTGCCGAAGGTATTTTCATTTTAAAAAATGGCAGTAAGGGATCTTCGCCTAAACTGACAAAGAGCAAACGAGGGCAAAGCATTGGCATCCATGAGGTAAAACGGCTATGGCTGCTGCCGATGTTCCTGCTGATTCCGGGCGAGGCGATTCCCTCCACTTTCGATTGGTGGCCAGTATTTCAGATCGGAGCCAAGGAATATTCGCTGATCCTCGTGCCATTTGCCATGGGCTTTAGCCTGCAGATTAAAGGAATGTTGCCGCGCGAAGCGATTCAAAATCACGGCCGCCAGGTTATGGGGCTGGGGGTGTTCATTTTACTGCTTTCCATTGCCGGTTACTGGTATCCGCTCAGTTCAATTTTAACGGTGGCGCTGGCTGTCATCGGCCGCGAATTCATCTCGCTGATGGCGTATCTGAAAGATGAAAACAAACCAGTTTATTTTTCAAAAAAGAATCAAGGTTTGATGATTATTGGGATTATCCCGGAGACACCGGCCGAGAAAATGGGACTTAAGGTCGGGGAAATTATCGCCAAAGTAAACGGTCAGCAGGTGCAGGATGAAACCACATTCTATGAGGCACTGCAAAAAAATCGGGCTCATTGCAAGCTCGATGTCCTCGACACAAACGGCGAGATTCGCTTCGTCCAACGGGCGTTGTTTGAAGGCGACCACCATGAGCTAGGCATCCTGTTCGTTCAGGACCAGAAAAAGTTTGATAAAAAGACAGGATAATTTTTTAACAAGCCCGGCACTTTTGCCGGGCTTGTTTTTATTATAAGCAGAAAAAGTGAAGGAATAGATGCCAATAATTAGTTCAAGATAATCTTAACAGCTCACTTTTTAGGTTGGATTGAGATGTTTTTGCTCTGCAAAAAAGGTTGACCAACCAGTTTGTTAGGTATATAATACAAACGAAAGTTTATAAGGTAAACAAAAGTTTAAAACCAACATCATGAGGAGGCAAAAAAATGATTAAACGGAAAGCAGGATTGGCATTATCTCTAATTTTGGCTGCAGGAACACTTTTGGGTGCGTGCGGGAAAGGTAATGACAACAATGATAAAACTGGAAACAAAGGCGGAAAGGACAATTTCTCAGTAGCCATGGTAACTGACGTCGGCGGTGTCGATGATAAATCATTCAACCAATCTTCTTGGGAGGGTCTGCAAAATTTCGGTAAAGAAAATGGTTTGGAAAAAGGGAAGGGCGGCTATGACTACCTTGCATCTAAATCGGATGCCGATTATACCACTAACCTAAATAGACTTGTCCGCGAAGGGTTTGACTTAGTTTATGCGATTGGGTTTTTAATGCCATCTGCTGTGGAGGAAATCGCAAAGCAGCAAAAAGATGCAAAATTCTCCATTGTTGACGCTGAAGTAGACCTGCCAAACGTTGCGAGCATTCTTTTCAAAGAGCATGAGGCAGGATTCCTAGCGGGAATCGCCGCTGCCAAAACAACTAAATCGAACCACGTCGGTTTTATTGGCGGAATGGATGTTCCTGTAATTGAACGTTTCCAAACTGGTTTCTTGGCTGGAGTTAAGGCGGTAAATCCAGAAGTAAAAGTCGATGTACAATTTGCAGGTGCTTTTGACAAGGCTGAGGTTGGCCAAGCCATCGCTTCCAAAATGTATTCTTCAGGCGCGGACGTGATTTTCCATGCCGCAGGTGCCACTGGTGTCGGTCTGTTTAAAGAAGCCAACGACCGTAAAGCTAAAGATCCGGGCAAAGATTTTTGGGCGATTGGTGTAGACCGTGACCAAGCGGATATGGGTGCGGATGTTGTTTTGACATCGGCTCTAAAACGAGTGGATGTAGCGGTTAAGGACTTGGCAACACTAACGAAAGATGGCAATTTCCCTGGCGGAAAGGTTACATTATTCGGTTTAGCTGAAGACGGTGTTGGATTGGCGCCAATTAACGAGAAAGCAGCAAACAAAGCTGAAATTGAATCATTAGTCCAGGAATGGACAGAAAAAATTAAATCAGGCGCTGTAAAGGTTCCGGAAACCCGTGACGAATTATCGGCCTTTAATCCAAAATAGTTTTGGATGACAAATGTATAAGGTTATGAGGTGAGTTAGTTGCCTGAAAGGATGAGCGAGAAGGAGCAATTGATTCTTGATTTAATACGAAAGAATCCATATGTTTCTCAACAGGAGCTGGCGGAAATATTAGGACTATCCCGGCCTACCATTGCCAACATGATATCGGGCTTAATGAAAAAAGGAAATATTCTCGGGCGAGCTTACATTCTGAATGAGGCCCAACAAGTGATCTGTATCGGCGGGGCCAATATAGACCGGAAATTTCATATCAAAGACAAAGTTCAATTAGGTACCTCCAATCCGATTTACGTGACACACAATGCTGGCGGGGTGGCCCGGAATATTGCCGAAAACCTCGGACGTCTCGGACTGAAGGTATCACTCATCTCAGCAAGCGGGGCGGATAAGGATTGGTCCATCATTGAAGATACATCAGGTCTTTATATGAACTTGGAAACCGTGATTCAATTCCCTGAAAAATCAACCGGATCCTACACGGCGGTTTTAGACTCCGAGGGCGATTTGGTAATTGCGTTAGCGGATATGGACATCTATGATGCCATCACACCTGACCTGTTATTGAAACACGAAGGGCTGTTGAGCCGCGCCAAATGCATTATGGTCGACTTAAACTGTCCAAAGGAAACCGTTCAATTCTTATGTCATTTTGCTAAAAATCATGATATCCCAATTGCCATTATCCCAGTTTCATCACCAAAGATGAGCCGTCTGCCGGATGATTTAAATGGCGTAACATGGCTGATCACGAACCGGGATGAATCGGAAACCTACTTCCATACTGAAATCAGAAATGATGAAGATTGGAAGAACGCTGTAGAAAAATGGCTGTCAAATGGGGTTGCCAATGTAATCATTACCAATGGAAAAAAGGGCTCGATGATTGGCAACAAGGAAGAGGGAATATTTCATATTCCTTCAGTTGAAACGAAGGAAATCCTGGATGTAACCGGAGCTGGAGATGCGTTCTCCTCCGCGGTTATCTACTCCTGGCTTGAGGGGAAACCGTTAATTGAAATCGCCAGGGCCGGAAACATCAATGCATCGAAAACATTGCAATCACCATATACTGTCCGACAGGATTTATCCGCAGAACAACTACTTAAAGATCTGGAGGAAGGATTATGAAACAATATATTACCTTATCAGAAGAAGTACGTACCGCCAAGGAACAGGGGAAACCAATCGTGGCCCTGGAGTCTACGATTATCTCTCACGGAATGCCATATCCGCAAAATGTTCAGACCGCCCGTGAAGTGGAACAAATCATCCGTGATAATGGCGCGGTTCCGGCTACAATTGCCATTATTGATGGAAAAATCAAGATTGGCCTATCAGATGAAGAGTTGGAAATGTTCGGAAAAAGCCCGGATGTGGCGAAAGCTTCCCGACGTGATTTAGCTTATTTGCTTGCAACTAAAAAACTAGGTGCCACAACGGTAGCGGCAACGATGATTTGCGCCGAGTTGGCTGATATTCGTATCTTCGTGACCGGCGGTATTGGCGGGGTTCACCGCGGTGCCGAAACCACTATGGATATTTCAGCGGACCTGGAAGAACTAGGGCAAACAAACGTAGCTGTCATTTGTGCGGGCGCGAAATCCATCCTCGACTTGGGCTTAACGATGGAATATCTTGAAACAAAAGGCGTGCCGGTTATCGGCTACCAAACTGATGTCCTTCCAGCTTTCTTTACGCGGACAAGCGAATTCGCATTGAACTTGCGCGCTGACGATGTGGAGGAAATCGCCTCCACATTGAAAGTAAAATGGGATCTTGGCATAAAAGGCGGAGCCGTCATTGCTAACCCGATTCCTGAAGAGCACGCAATGGATGAGCAATTTATTAATAGCATCATTGAGTCGGCATTGAAAGAAGCGGCAGAACGTCATATTGCCGGTAAAGATGTAACGCCGTTCATGCTTGGTAAGGTGAAAGACCTGACAGAAGGAAAAAGCTTGGAAGCAAACATCGCTTTAGTGAAAAACAATGCCGTAGTCGGAGCAAAAATTGCGGTAAGCTTTAATGCAATGTAATTGAAAACTAAAAAGCATGTAGATTAATCTAATTTCGGATTGGTCTACATGCTTTTTTTGTTACATCATAAAAGGAACTGAAAGCTGTTCTATTCATTGTTTTGAACTTATAACGATGACGGGAAAATTTCCCGTTTTTTTTTTAGCTAATAGGAAAGTATAAAATTTTCATCAAATTTTATATTTTCCAATGTCGCATAAATTCAACTACGCCTCTGTCATCGTCCTAACGGACTCGCCGTCGGCGAGTTTTCATTTATTTTAAGAAGAAATTTAAATGTGTTTAATTTCCGATAATATGGAGAATTATATTGTAGGGTGGAAATTTTTACAAAAATCGACAAAAGGAGGATGGGTCATGTTACTGGTACCTCGAGAAATCGACAAGCTCATGATTGTAGTGGCGGCCGACCTGGCAAAAAGAAGAAAAGAGAGAGGATTGAAATTAAATTATCCAGAAGCAGTAGCACTCATAACCTATGAGGTTTTAGAAGGTGCCCGAGATGGAAGAACTGTAGCAGAACTGATGGAATACGGAGCCACCATCTTAACACGTGAAGATGTAATGGAAGGGATTGCCGATATCATTGATGATATTCAAGTAGAAGCCACCTTCCCGGATGGAACAAAACTAGTAACTGTGCACGATCCAATTCGTTAACTGCTGGAGGGATACTCAATGGAATGGGAACCAGGACAATTATTTTTAAAGGAAGAGCCGATTATATGTAATCAAGGAAGAGACGTATTGAAAATGAGGGTAACGAATACGGGAGACCGACCGGTTCAAGTAGGGTCGCACTATCATTTCTTCGAAGTGAATGAGTCTTTGCAATTTACCAGGGAAGAAGCCTTTGGCAAAAGGTTAAATATTCCGGCCGGTGCTGCAGTCCGCTTTGAACCGGGCGATGAAAAAGAAGTGGAATTGGTTCCATACGCTGGAGAACGCAAAGTTTACGGCTTTAATAACATGACCGACGGCTCTATTGAAGGAGGGCGTATCAAATGAGTTTTGAAATGCCGAGGAAGCAGTATGCCCAGATGTTTGGTCCGACTACAGGAGATTCCATCCGGCTGGCGGATACGGACTTGATGATTCAAATTGAAAAAGACTATACGACCTATGGTGAGGAAGTAGTATTTGGCGGGGGGAAAGTCATTCGCGATGGAATGGGCCAACATCCGCTCGTAACCCGTGGTGACGGAATTCCTGATTGTGTGATTACCAATGCCGTGATTTTAGATTACACCGGAATCTACAAGGCGGATCTTGCCATTCGTGACGGGAAAATCTCCGGAATCGGCAAAGCGGGAAATCCACTGGTGATGGATGGGGTGGATATTATCATTGGTGCTTCGACGGAAATCATTGCCGGGGAAGGCATGATTGTAACCGCTGGCGGAATTGATACCCATGTTCATTTTATCAACCCGGCACAGGTCGATGTTGCCTTAACCTCAGGCCTTACCACTTTAATTGGCGGTGGAACAGGCGCCACTGCCGGTTCCAGAGCGACCACGGTTACTCCCGGGGAATGGAATATCCACCGAATGCTCGAAGCAGTGGAGGGACTGCCAATAAATGTCGGCTTAACGGGCAAAGGGCAGGCAGCAACGGAAGAACCTTTAGCCGAACAAATTAGGGCTGGCGCCATTGGTCTGAAAGTTCATGAAGACTGGGGGGCAACTCCTTCCGCTCTTGACCATGCATTAAGGGTGGCAGACAAGTATGACGTACAGGTTGCCCTTCACGCTGATACCCTAAATGAATCCGGGTTTGTTGAAAATACCATGGCAGCAATTAAAGACCGGGTTATTCACATGTATCATACCGAAGGAGCAGGCGGCGGCCATGCACCTGACCTCATCAAATCGGCCAGCTTTATGAATGTACTTCCATCCTCAACGAATCCAACGCTGCCATATACCGTGAATACGGTCGATGAGCATTTGGATATGTTGATGGTCTGCCACCATTTGAACCCATCTGTACCAGAGGATATTGCCTTCGCAGATTCACGGATTCGCAAGGAAACGATTGCCGCAGAGGATGTCCTGCAGGATATGGGCATCTTTAGTATGACCAGTTCAGATGCCCAAGCAATGGGCCGTATCGGTGAGGTGATTACACGGACATGGCAGGTAGCGGATAAAATGAAGAAAGAAAGAGGCTCCTTACAAGGGGACAGCAAGCTTTCTGATAATAATCGGGCCAAGCGGTACATTGCAAAATATACGATAAATCCGGCGATTACTCATGGAATTTCCGACTACGTAGGTTCGATTGAGGTTGGGAAAATCGCCGACCTTGTGTTGTGGAATCCGGCGTTTTTTGGTGTAAAACCGGAATTGGTCCTAAAAAGTGGATTGGTTGTCTATGGCATGATGGGAGATGCAAATGCCTCGATTCCAACGCCGCAGCCGATTGTCAATCGACCGATGTATGCGACAATTGGCAAAGCGTTGTCCAAAAGTTCGATTACCTTCATTTCACAGGCTGCCTTTGAAGGGAAAGTGCATGAAAAATTGGGATTGGGAAAAATCATCCTGCCCGTCCACGGTATCAGAAAACTAACGAAAAAAGACATGAAATTGAACTCAGAAACCCCTGAACTATCGGTCGACCCGCAAACATATGAGGTTAAAGTCAATGGGGAGCTTATTACAAGCTCGCCAGCTAAAAAACTGCCGATGGCCCAGCGATATTTTCTATTTTGAGGTGAATAGGTATGCTAATTGAAAAAATTGAAACAAATATTGAAGACATGGAAAAAGAAGAAATCTTTAAGCGCCATGTTGAAAGAGTTTACCTTGAAAGTGACCATTTAGTAAAACGGATCCAGCGGGTCACCACTGACCACGGCCGGGAAATCGGCATTCGCTTAAAAGAGCCGCGTGACCTTGTTGCAGGCGATGTCCTGTATATGGATGAAAAAAATATGATTGTCATTGATGTGCTCGCAGATGATTTATTGGTCATTACTCCACGCACGATCAAAGAAATGGGGACAATTGCCCATCAGTTAGGAAACAGGCACCTTCCGGCTCAATTCGAGGATGATATGATTATGGTTCAATATGATTATCTTGTGGAGGAACTGTTGCAAGAGCTAGAAATTCCCTATAATCGGGAAAAACGAAAAGTAAAGCAGGCTTTTCGTCATATAGGTCATAGTCATGGATGAAAAAATCCTGGCCCTATTTCAGCTTTGCGATTCAAATTTTCCGACAGGTGCGTTTAGCCATTCATATGGCCTTGAAAGCTATATTCAAGACAATACGGTGCATAACATCGATACCTTTTCAGAATGGCTTCGGGTTTATATTGATGAGCAGCTCATCTATTCGGATGGCTTGGCATGCCAACTTGTGTATCAGTCGCTGGAAGAGGACGACCTTCAAAAAGTATGGAAACTGGACCGTTTGTTGACCATGCAAAACCTGCCTCGAGAAACGAGAGAGGGTGCTATGAGAATGGGCGAACGGATGTTACATCTGGTTCAGTCCTTATATAGGATACCGGTTCTTTCTGGTTACAGAAAGCGAATAGAGGAAAAACAATCGTTTGGACATCCTGCTATCGTTTTTACAATGGTCGCCCATCATCTTGGAGTGCCCAACTCCACATCTATTCTATTTTACCTTTACTCTGTCGTATCTAGCATTGTTCAAAATGCAGTAAGAGGTATTCCGTTGGGGCAAACGGCGGGACAGAAACTGATACGCGATGTGCAAACTGATTTGATGGAGGCAGTTGAGGCCATCAGCAACTTGGGCGAGGAGGACTTTGGCATTGTCTCGCCCGGGATTGAGCTATCACAAATGAGACACGAGCGCGTAAATATTAGAATTTTTATGTCTTAATGAAACCCTGCCGATTCCCGCATCTATTAGTACGATTCATCAAGCGTTGTTAAATTTATGTGTGATCAGCAAATTAGAAAGGACGTGTTTTTTCTATGGAACCAATTAAAATCGGTGTTGGCGGTCCAGTAGGAGCCGGAAAAACGATGTTAGTGGAAAAACTGACAAGGCGTTTACATGATCAAATTAGTATGGCGGTAGTAACAAACGATATCTATACAAAAGAAGATGCAAAATTTTTAATGCAAAACGGCGTCCTTCCTGCCGAAAGGATAATTGGTGTGGAAACCGGGGGATGCCCGCATACCGCCATTCGTGAAGATGCTTCGATGAATTTTGCAGCAATCAATGAGCTAAAGGAAAAACATCCGGATGTAGAATTAATTTTTGTGGAAAGCGGTGGGGATAATCTCGCAGCTACCTTCAGTCCCGAGCTAGTTGATTTTTCAATTTACATAATCGATGTGGCCCAAGGGGAAAAAATTCCGCGAAAAGGCGGCCAGGGGATGATCAAATCGGATTTATTTATCATTAATAAAACCGACTTGGCGCCGCATGTGGGAGCAAGCCTTGAAGTCATGGAGTCTGACACAAAAGTGTTTCGCGGGGACAAGCCGTTTACATTCACTAACTTAAAAGATGAATCCGGACTCGATCATGTGATTGATTGGCTGAAAGAGAATGCGTTATTAAAAGGGTTGGCATAATATGGGGGAATGGACAGGCGTTTTACATTTAAATGCAGAAAACAGACAAGGAAAGACAGTTGCAAAAAACGTATATTTTCAGGGCGCATTTAAAGTAATGCGCCCTATTTACCATGATAATTCCGGAAGGGCTTGTTACTATTTATTGAATCCCGGAGGCGGCTATTTAGATGGGGATCGTTATCAAATGAAGATATGCCTTGAGGAGAACGCCCAGTTGACCCTTACAACCCAGGGTGCAACAAAGGTTTATAAGACTCCGAAGCAATACGCCTATCAAGAAACGGAGATTCACTTACAAGCAGGGAGTTATCTTGAGTATTTTCCTGACCCTTTGATTGCCTATCAAAATGCCCATTACAAACAAAAAAATGTCATACAAATGGACCGGAGTGCTACCTTGCTTTATTCGGATATCATTACTCCTGGATGGTCACCGGAAGGCGAACGGTTTAGTTATAAGACAGTTCAAGTATTAAATGAAATTTACATGGATGGTGAGTTGGTTGTTTATGATCATTTAAAGCTAAAACCTGCGAATCAAAACCTTGCAGGATTAGGATTCATGGAAGGTTTTACCCATTTAGGATCCATGATTGTAGTGGATAAAAAAATAAATAATGCCTTTCTTGATGAGTTATATTACCTACTTGATCAGAATACATTTGATTATAGATTTGGACTGTCTCTGCTATCTGTGCCTGGATTTACAGTCCGAGTATTTTCCAATTCCACCCAGGATATTGAAAAAGTTTTTTCTCAGATTCACTCCAAGATTAGTCAGGAATGGTATCAAATAAAACCAAATTCACTAAGGAAATATTAGGCGTTGACCCGGCAATGATCCTGGTTGCTGGGTATTTATATAGATATAGATTTACGGGGAGGATGAAACATGGATGTAACGATGTTATCAGTTTTAACCTTAGGTTTTATTTTGGGAATCAGGCACGCACTGGAACCGGACCATATGATTGCCGTATCCACAATTGCAAGCCAAAGCAAAAGATTATGGCAGGCGTCGCTTGCCGGAGTTTTTTGGGGAATCGGTCATACGGCCACACTATTTGTTGTGGGGATTATCCTGATTCTGATGAAAAATGATATTCCGGAGAAGTGGTCGCTCACTTTAGAATTTTTTGTTGGCATTATGCTGGTGTATCTAGGGATTGCCGCAATGTTATCCATTCGAAAGAAACAGGAGCATAAACCTCATCATCATGCCCATGAAAAGTTGCCCCATGGACCTGGCAGCAAGAAGGTTACATATTATAAATCCCTTATCATCGGGTTTGTCCATGGGATTGCCGGAAGCGGGGCCATGGTGCTTCTGACCATGAGCACGGTTCAGTCTGTTTGGCAGGGAGCTCTGTATATTTTAATTTTTGGAGTAGGAACCGTTGCTGGGATGTTAATTTTCACAACGATTATTGGAATTCCGTTTATTTTAAGCATGAAACGGATGATTACGAGCAAAGCATTGATTTTAACAACGGGTGCGTTAAGTACCATTTTCGGATTTTATTATATGTATAATCTTGGTGTGAATGACGGTTTATTTAGTCTTTGGTTATAATATCCGCATATTTGCTTATTTAATTGGAGAAACTTCTTTTGATAACTGAAAGGAGGGACTATATGTTTGAAGATTTTGATATAAATCCTGTGTTTGAAGGCACTGCCAGAGAACATCGGCATTTTTCATTAAATGTGAAGGGCAATCAATATAAAGGCATGATTCATGGAGATAAGGTGCATTGGTATAACCCCCATCCTAAACAATCGCTGGAAGAGGAACATGTTGATGCAATTGAATCAAAGGTTATGAATATGATGAGTGATTATGCAGGGGAATAAACAAATGGCTGTCTCAATTTTGTTGAGGCAGCCATTTTTTCAAATTTGAGGCAAAATCTTTCTTGCTGCTAAAAAAATCCAACTAGAAAGCACAAATGGCATAGTAAGTGGCGGAAGTCCTAATGGGAGAAGCCACGTATCAATGCTTGCTGTAATAGGGACGGTTAAACACGCAGCAATAATTCCAGTTAATAGACCATATCGAGAGTTTTCTTGGAATACTGCCGATACTGCGAGAATAGCTAAAATGGCATTATACCCGTACAACCCGGCAAAGATTAAGGAATATTCACCGCCAAGACCGTATGCTGTTAATAATGCAGCAACATTTCCAACGATCGCATAAAGTCCCATTCTCCATCCTGCCCAAAAAAGCGCAATAAAAAATAAAACGCTCGAGGGAGTATAATCAAGGAAGAAAATTTGCCCTATACCATTCGCGATGCCGTCAACCCAATTTATTTCTCCTTCAATATCGAGCGTCCAATTAGATAATGATTGAGGCTTAAGCGCGGGACTAATGTTTAGGGAGACGAATCGGTAAGTCGTCAACAGTAAAAACCAGGTAAGTAGAATATAGGGAAAGGTAAGAATAGGGATGTTGGACTGACGCATAAAATGCATCATGGCAGCGGTAACAAAAGCTACGATGGCCGCTGCCGCCAAGGCGATCAACCATCGATTGTTTCCTGTTAAAAACAAGGAAAGAGCCATTCCCGCCAGAACTGAATTATACCCAAATAAACCTTGATTAATGCTTTCGTCATTTGCACCACCTATTTTACCGATTAAGGTTCCAATCAAGCTGGATAAAAAGGCGACGATTCCCAACGAATACGATGCAATCGTGATCGCTGCCAAGATCATAAAGCCTGAGACCGCATTTTCAATTAACATTACTTGAGAGATTCCTTTTAAGGTTGTTACAATAACCCAATTCAATTTGTTCTTGAAAATCGAAAACAACTCCTTTACAGGTCCAGGACTGTGTGGTTGAAAAAATTCTAGCAGCTGGCTCCTTATTATGAACATTTACTTATCGGGCTTGTTGTTTTTCTAGAGTATTTTTCCTAAAAAAAGAGCAGTTATTCCTCGATTGGTCGATTTGAATAAAAAACGGCGCCAGTACTAGCTTGGCACCATTTTTTTTGGGTTACTGTTGTTTTTGAATGAAGTGATACATCGCCCCAAGCATTCCTGCATCGTTTCGATGTTTGCACCTTTCGATGGGAACCTTTAAGTCCTTCCACCACGGAAGCTCGTCCAAATGTCTTTGAATCGCGGGCAGCAAATCCTCTTGGGAGGAAACCCCACCGCCGATTAAGATTTTTTCCGGATTTAATGTGGCCGCCAGGTTGAAAATGCCGTAGCTGATATTCCTAGTCCAACTGTCGATGAGTTTTTTTACTGATTTGCTTCGGGCTGCATGCAAAAAAACGGCCTCCCCGTTTGTTTGGTCTTCTCCACCTTTGAGTTTTTTATAGGCGCTGATTAATGCGGCAGTGGAGGCTGTTGCATGCCAGTTATCACCATAATCATGTTCATTCGCCTGTGTAATCATAAAGCCGAATTCGCCTGTCCGGAAGCGTTGGCCGCGTAAAAGCTTGCCGTTGACAAAAATCCCGCCACCGATACCGGTACCGATCGTTACACAAATAACATCATCACACCCTTTGGCATTGCCGCTGATTTTTTCCGCGATGGCCGCACAATTTCCGTCATTCTCAATTTCCACCCTCAGTGGCACCCTAGCCTCTAGCAAACTCTTTAAATTCTGATTTTTTAAAGCTGTAACCGCACCGGCTTGTTCGGAAAAACCTGTATAGTGATTGATAAAGCCTGGCAGGCTGACAGCAATTCCCGACACTTGGTGATTTTTTAAGTATGACATAATGGTTTCTGTCATTTTAGTTAAAAATTGTTCGAGATTGTCAGTCGGAGTTCGATAACTGCTTTTTGAAATAATTGTTCCATCCTCCTGTAAAATCCCATGCTTCACGTTTGTCCCGCCAACATCAAAGCAAATATATTTTTTCACTCGCCTTTCACACCTCCCAATTGTCTTATAAAGTCACATGGATAATCGTCCCTTCATCGGCCGTCGGTCCCTCAAACTCCTGGTGAATTTTCTTTAACATATCTTGGGATAGCCTCTTCAAGGTCTTGTTCCGTGCTTTGCAAGTTTCATAATCAGTATGCACCTGGTAAATTTCCAATGTAAGGCCAAACTCTTTGGCCACCCGCCTCCATCTCCTGCGGCGTTCTCTTGAACGGTTTGTGGTATCCACAATAACAGAGTGGCCGCTTTTTAACAGCGTCCGCACCATCAGTTCGGCGGTTTCCCACACCTTGGCCTCGGCCTCTGCTTTATAAATTTGGCCATGTAATGCCAGTCTTAGGTCATCAAGCGACACGCGCACCCAGCCTTGACTCTGTAAACCCTTTGCATATTTTGATTTCCCGCTTAGGGGGATGCCGCACATAATACCTAGTTTCACCATGGATTCCCTCCTTGTCGGAAAAACTTAGCATTTGCCTTTTGCAAAATGCTGTACTTTATAAAATGCAGGCAGGTCTTGATTGGAAAGGGACAAGTTCACTAGCAGACAATGTTTTTTGGAATGGCCACAAGTTGTCAGCTTAACTGGTTTAGGGACCTTGGTAATTTTTTGTCCTCCATGGATACTTGCCGTTGCCAGCTATGGCGGAGCACATATCCTATAACGTCGACATACGATTTTTTTACTAAATCAGGAAAGGTGAGGAGAGGTTATGTTAGAAAATGTGTCAATCATTATTCCTTTCCAAACAGATAATGGCTCAAGAGCAGAGGCGTTTAAATGGATTAAGCAGTATTATGAGCGTGTCATGCCTGGGGCGGAACTTTGCGTGGGTACAATTGACGATCCAGTGGTGAATAAATCCAAGGCAGTTAACACCGCTGCTAAAAAGGCTACAAGAGATATATTTGTTATTGCCGACGCCGATGTGGTGTATGGTCCGGAGCTTATTGTGGAAGCGATAAAGGAGCTGAATCACTCGCCTTGGGTGATTCCATTTACGGAAATTTATGATATTGAAAAAGAGGAGACAAAACAGCTTATTACGACTATTCCCTCTTGGCCAATAGGAATCAATGCGAAGAAATTTACAAAGGCAAACTGGTTGTACAAGGGCTTTGCCGGAAAGCTTATTGTCATCCGGAGAGAGCACTTTGAGGCTGTCGGGGGATTTGATGAACGGTTTCTCGGCTGGGGCGGGGAGGATGATGCATTTTCCCTATCGGTTGAGACGCTGTGCGGACCAGCAACTAAAGTGAATGGCGCCATCTATCACGTTTGGCACCCGGCCTCAAACTATAGGACCAATCCATATGGCAATTCGAATTCTAAACTTCTTGACCGTTATAAGCGGGCGAATGGAAATAAAGAGAAAATGCGTAAGCTTATTGCCGAACGAAAGAAACCGATCGCTGAGATTAATAGGATGAATGCTAAGGTTTTAAGCAGAAGCCAAAATCAATATATGAAGGCGCCAAAGAGCGGAATATGTTTTGCCATTCTTGCCCATGAAAAAAAGGAATTGATTAAGGAACTGGTGGAGAATGTCCGCCATTTTTGTCCAAACAGTACGATTGTCTTATACAACGGGGGCTATGATTGGCGGCTTTGTGAAGGGCTGGGGGTGCCTGTCTGTCCTTCAAGCCGCAAATTGGATTATGGCCATACAGCTGTTTATTTTCTGGAAACGATGGAATGGCTGGAAGAGTTGGGGATTGTGTATGACTATTTTATCAATATTGACTCTGATGCTTTATTTATCGGAAAAGGCTATGAAGAATATATTAAAGCGGAAATGAAAGATACGGATTACATGGGAGTGGATTTCAGGATTCCAGACAGTCAGTGGTCTATTGGCAAAGAACTTCAAAAGGAGGTCAAACGCTGGAGCAGAATTTTTAAGGTCAAACCATTGTACGGCACTTTCAATGTTGCCCAAGTCATATCGCGGCGGCTTGTCAAAGCATTACTGGCGCCAGAACGTAAGGACCAGCTAAAACAAGCTTTAATTGAAACGTCCTCCTGGGGAATGGATGAAATTGTCTATGTTAATATGGCGAAGGAGCTTGGTTTCCGGTTGAAAAAATATTCGAATCCTTCAGATGCCATGATGATTCGCTATCGCCCACACTATACCTTGGATGAAATGGTTTATCATTTGTCGAACAACAAAGGTTACTTATGCCATCCGATTATAAGGGACATGGCTGACCCTGCTAGGGAAATGATCCGCCTGTATCATAATAGGAAACTAACCGAATCATATAAAAGCAGGAAATACCCATGGTATGAAGACAATCCTGACAATTATGCCGTTTCAATTCCAGTTAAAGGAAAGTCTGGCCGACTGGAGCTGGTTATTCGTTCAGGTACCTCATTGGTTCATTATCAGCAGCACCAGGACGGTAAATGGCACAAAACCGGAACCTTTGCCGAGGGAGCTGTAGGAATACCTATCATTTTCGAAACGCATAATGGGAATATCGCCATCGTGAGTAAAATGGAAAACGGCAGCGTCTATCTCTGGCACTGCGATGAAAACGGTGTAATACCGGGTTACATGCTGGGGACTGTTCTCTTATCTCAACTCGATGACACAGGAGATACTTTTTTCTCATCTCCATTGGAGTGAAGCCTAAGCGTGCTGCGGCGGTTTTGGTACCTGCAGTATTGGTGTCAGGCACCAAGCGTGGACAAATGTCCATGTGTGGTGGACACGGTCGATGCCAGTTCATGGGATAACTTACCGATGTACTTGGATCCATTCAAATGGCGGTGGTGTTTAATCCGTTGCTGCTGGCTGCTCTACCCAGATTCTAAATAATTGTATATATAGGATGATGCTAATCAGTGCAAATAGTAAAACGATACTGAATATGCCCATTGGCGCAACCCAGCTGGATAGGAATACGGTGAGCGGCGCCAGAAATTTCCCGATGGTATACTGCAGGCTATCGGCGCCCATGTATTGGCCTCTGGCGTTCTCCGGGGCATAGCGGCTGATAAAGCTCTGCATGACCGGGGAGCGGACCATCTCTCCAAGGGTGAAAATGATGGTGATGAAAAACAACAGCCATACATTGGTAGTGAGCCCGACGAAAAATGTACCAAACCCGGAGAGCACTGATGACAGGATGAACACATTCCGCTCTTTCCATTTTCCTAACCATTTCGTAACCGGGAGGATAAACAGGACAAACAAGAGGCCGTTAAACCCTACCAGCCAGCCGAAAATCTCCTTGCTGGACAGAGTAAAGGCAGCATCCCCCCATTTGAACAAAGTTTGTGCAGGGACATGATTAAATACGTAGACTGGCAAAAAAATATCCAGCTGCATAATCGGAATCAATGAGCAAATTCCTGCCAAAATATAAATTAGGAAAACCTTATCTCGAAAAATAATCCCATAGCCTTGCCACTGTTCCTTGAAGACAGCGGTTATTTTTGTGGATTTTGCTTCTGATGCCGCTTCCCTTGCAGATGGCGGCATTGTTTCATGAACGATGAAATAAATAGCGATAAAATAGATAAGCAAGACCAATGCGCAGGTCCAAAGGAGCTCTTGCCGGTAATGGAAGAAGAAGATCGCTCCAAGTGCGGGCCCAAGCACGGCGCCAATATTATTGGCGGTCATAAAGGTCGCGAAAACCTCGCGGCGGCTTTTTGCTGGAACCAAATCGGCAACCATCGCGGAGCTGGCCGGACGATAGACCGCACCTCCAAGTCCTATCCCAATAAAGGCAATGTAATCCAGCCAAGGGGATGGAGACATTGCAAACATAACAAACATCAAGGCCTGCAGTGAGGCGCCCAGCAGCATCACGGGCCGCCGTCCGAACCGATCGGTCAAGGCCCCGCCAAGCAGGCTCCCGATTAGGCTAAAAATCGGCGGGACGGTCATCAGTATTCCGGCTGCACGGTTGCCTAATTCCTCACTGAAATACACGGTAATAAACGGAAAGTACATCCAAAACAACATATTAAACAAGCCTTCGCCAAGCAAGCGAACCTTCAAATTAGTATCCCATAAACGAAATTGCATCTAAATCCTCCTTGAAGCAGAGAACGGTTCCGTGCTTCCACTGTTTTCCCGGACGGTATAAAAACTATAAACTAATTATTTGTAAAGATATAGACTTAAAATTATGAATCATTTATACTAATAATATGGAAGGCAAATATAGGCCATTTTAATTTGATTGTCACACAAAACGAACGTTTGTTCCGAATGCAAAAGACGCTCCTAGCCGGAAGCGTCTTTTTAAATGGCAGGAAACAGAAAGTCCAAAGGAGTTTGCGTCCTTTGGATTTTGTTTTTCTACAGGGTTCTATATTTTTTTAATGCAAAAATATTCAATGTGATAAAGATGACCGCGAAGATTCCGAGGGCAAGGAGGTCACCGCTGATTTCGCTTAATCCTGCTCCTCGATACATAACGCCTTTAAGCGCATCGCCTGCGTAGTACATCGGCATCACTTTGGCAAAGGCCTGAAGCCATTCAGCCATCCCTTCAAGAGGGAAGATCCCGGCAAAGAACACCTGTGGAATGACGGCAATCGGAATGAACTGCATCATTTGAAATTCGGAAGCCGCAAAAGATGATAACAATATTCCCAATGAAAGTGCGACCAATGCCAGTAGTAGATTGATCAGTATCACATGAAAAATCGAACCCACCAACACAATATCGAGCACATTTATCGCATACAACACGACAATAATGGTTTGAATAACGGCAAAGATTCCGTAGCCGGTTAAATAGGCGATAATTATTTCTGCCCTTCGAATGGGGGTCGACATCAACCTCTCCAATGTCCCAGTCGTGCGCTCGCGCAGCAGGCCGATTCCAGAAATAATGAATACAAAGAAGAACACGAAGAATCCAACCAAAATTGGGCTCAACACATCAAAAAAGACAGTGTCCTTATCGCCATAAACGTAATCGATGTCCATTTGTGGCGCCGTCATCCCGGCTAAGGCGGGATTTTTTTGAATCAAATTGGCTTGGGCCAAAGAGGCAACCGCCTGATTAACCTTCGCTTGCAGTCCCTTCGCCTTGGTAGGGTCATCGTTTTGCAGTGTCAGTTCCATTTTTCCATTATCTTGCTGGAGCAGTCCGTCGAGATCGCGTTCAACCACCGTGCTACTTTCCGCCTGATCCAATTTTTCCACCTTAATGTCTGCTTTTTTCAAAATCCTCACAAGGCTTTCATCGATACCAACCACACCTAATTTCGGGTCTACATTATTCCCATTAAATAAAAAGTACATCAGGGTCAGAATCAGCAACGGAGCGACAAACATTAATGCCAGTGTCCGTTTGTCGCGCAGCATTTGCTGACAAATTCGTTTAATGAGCGCCCGGATTCTCATGATGCTTCACCCCCGCCTTTAAAAATACTTCATCAAAATGGGTAACCTGGTACTGTTCCTTTAATGCTGCAGGCGACCCACTAGTGATGATGCGTCCATCACGAACCATGGCGACATAATCGCAGCGCTCGGCCTCATCCATGACGTGAGTCGTCACGATAATGGTTTTATCCTCCTCGGTTTTTAACCGCATCAGTTCATTCCAAATTGAAATTTTTAACGCGGGGTCAATCCCGACGGTCGGTTCATCCAAAATCAAAATTTTCGGGTCCTGGATCAGTGCAATTGCCAGTGACAGGCGCCGCTTCATCCCGCCGGAGTAGGCAGAAACACGCTTTTTCAAGTCATCGGTCAGATTGACCAAGCTCGCCGCGTAGGCAATTCGGTTTTTCTGGTCTTTTTTATTTAATTTATACAGAGAAGCGAAAAACTTTAAATTCTCCTCTCCGGTCAATTCCGCGTAGAGTGCATCGGATTGGGCCATATAGCCGATTTCCTGGAGTATGGCAAGGTTAGGCATTTTTTTATCCAAAACTTGAATGGTTCCGGAATCCGCTTTTTCCATGCCGACGATCATCTTTACCAGTGTCGTTTTCCCGGCACCTGAAGGTCCGATTAGCCCGTATAGCTGGCCTTTTTCAATCGTTAAACTGACATCCTCGAGAACTGCCTTTTTGCTGAAGCTTTTGTTCACCTGTTCTACCTTGATGGTTGGATTCATTGAAAAACCCCCTTAAATGAACACCGTGTTGAGTGTCTCTAATTTAATAGTAGAGCGCTCCCGGGTGAATTACAATAAACAAAACAGTGGATTATGTTCATTTTTCAATAGGCGGTTTTAAACCTGCCACATAGCCAGGGCCCAATAATGTCATTTTTGTTAAAATGAGCGTGATTTCACGAGGCGACTTTTCCATTCCAGTTTCAAGCCAATGCTGGACCACGCCAAGATGGGCCGAGCTCAGGTAGGCCAGCAGGATTTCGACTGGCACTTGAATGCCTTCTTTATTAAGCTTGGTGACTAATTTACTGTAGAAGATTTTTTTTATGAAGCTTTTCAGTTTTACCTGGAATGATGCGTTGCCATTCGCTCCCAGAATGACCTTTAAAAACTCGGCATGCTCTTGAAAAAATTCAAAGAGTTTGAGAATGATGGGAAAGGGTTCATCATTGCTGGTATAGGCCATTGCATCCACTGGGTCAATGTTTTCCGTAATAGCTGCGATTCCTTTGAGAATCTCCTCTTCACTTTGCTCGAGCAAATCGTATTTATCGCGGTAATGCAAATAGAAGGTCCCCCGATTGATCTGCGCCTTCTCGGTCAAATCCCGGACTGTGATTCCTTCAAAACCTTTTTCCTCCATTAATTGAGTGAGGGCGTCGCGAATGACTCGCTTCGTCCGCGCCACGCGTTTATCGGCGATTTTTTCGGTCAATATGATTCACCTCGATTGGTTTTGTTAAAATTATACGAAATTCCTGTAGATTAATGAACACAATGTTGATTTTTATTTATGAAAGGGTAACTTGTTACCCAGTTTGGCGAATACTCTGCGGAATTCGGCGAATAACGAGTTGAACTCGGCGATTATTATCTGCTCAGATTCGGCGAATAACCGCTTGTTTTCGGCGAAAACCCAGCCCAATTCGGCGAAAACCAAAACAGGATTATTTTGGTATACTTTTCCGTCACCCGGCTAAACTAAGTTGTGAATTTTTAACCTATGAAAGGTGGATTAGCCATGATTATCAACTTGTTAAAAGGGTTTGAATACCAAAATTCAGATGTCCTTTTTACCCAGGCAGCAGCCGTGATTGTGTTTTATTTTACTGTGTATTCCTTTCTGGGCTGGCTGTTGGAAAACAGCTACAACTTTTTAACCAAAGGCAAATTCATCAAAGACAATTTTTTATACGGACCGTTTAAACCGATGTACGGCTTCGCCCCGATCATGCTGGTGTACTTGATCACACCGGATACACATTGGGCGTTGGTGCTTCTTCTTTGTTTCATTATCCCAACATTCATCGAATATGTGAGCGGAGCCATGCTCCAAAAACTGTTTCACCGCCAATATTGGGACTACTCCGGCACCCCGATGCAGCTTCACGGCCACATTTGCCTGCCCTTTTCCCTAAGCTGGGGCATATTGTCATTCATCGTCCTAAAATGGGTGCATCCAGCAGTGAGTGCGACCTATGGGATAGTGGAACAACTTTGGTCATGGACCTGGCCAGCAGTTGGGCTTTATTTCATCGCAGACATGGTTCTTACAGTGCGAAGTCATATAATGGTGCCTGACACCATAAGCGATACTGACACTATTGCAAATACGGAAATGATAAAAAATCCGGAATAACTCAATCTTTTTTGGCTCTTTCTAATTAAGTTTAGAAGGAGCGTTTTAGTGTCCGCCGGCAATACTTCCCACTGCCCTCGTTTTCCAAAACTGTTCAAATCCCAATGGAAAAATAGCCCGGTTGAGTCATAGGAAAAGTATCCAAATTGGATTAAGTTATAGGTTGTTATATTAAAATTCCCATGCACTAAGCATCCTTGGTGCCTATAGGAAGGACATCAGTTCCATGAAGACCATTATGAATCTGCTATTATTGGCGGGGATACTGACTATTTTTGGAGGAAAGGGGGCTGTCGCAGAAGCAGAAACCTCGCTACAGGCTTTGATAAACGCGGTACCCGAGGGAGGGACATTGACACTCAAGGCCGGAACTTATGAAGAACCTCTGATTTTAAAGAAACCGATTACCCTGATCGGCGAGAAAGGCACCTTCATCAAAGCGTGCTCTGATCAACCCGCGATTACTATTACCGGGAAAAATGTCATACTGAAGGGCGTCAGTGTCATCGGATGCCGGCAAATTCCGGCAGCAGTGACTGTCAACGGAAGGAATCATCACCTGGAGGACCTGGTCATCAATTCGGCAAGCATCGGCATCAAGTTGGAAAGTGCCGTAAACTCCAGTTTTAAAAATATCGAAATATCCGGCCAAGGTAAAGAGAATGGTATCGAGCTATGGGAATCCCATCAGAATGCCTTTGAAACGATCACAATCGTTCGAGTCCAAGACGGAATTTACCTCGAAAACAGCCATAATAATACGCTGCTGGGAAATCACATTAAGGAGTCACGGTATGGAATTCACGTGATGTTTTCCGATCATGCCACGATTAAAAAGAATACCTCCACCCGCAACGTGACCGGAGCGATGGTGATGGAAACGAGCGGGTCCACGATCGAAGATAACAAATTCTATGGAAATAATGAAAGCGTGAACGCCCAAGGAATGCTTCTCTTCGATGTTCATGACTCGACAATCCGCGATAATATGATTTCCGAAAACAGGGTGGGACTGTTTATTGAAAATTCCACGGGGAACGAGATTACTAGCAACAAAATAACGACAAACTTTGTAGGCGCGCAAATCATGAAAACGGCGGAAAATGCAATCGAGGACAATGCCTTTATCGGAAATGTCAACCATATTCAAGCCATCGGCGGCATGGGTGGCGGCACCAATCAAATCCGCCACAACTATTGGGATTCTGCCCTTAAGCTTGATACCGATGGTGATGGAAAAAGCAATCTGCCGTACCAAGCCGATCCCTACTTTTTAACACTTATTAAGGAAACACCAGAGTACCAGCTATTTTTCCAGCATCCGGGACTGATTCTGCTGCAAAAAATGCTGAAAAGCCCTGCGGGGATGGTCGTGACCGATGTGGCGCCACAAATGGAGCAATCCACCCGCGAGCCACTCGAATCGCAGCCATCAATCCTTACCGGGGCCTTGAGCCTCGTCATGATTTCAACCAGTCTATTAATCATTTTTTACGGGAGGAAACAAATATGAAAAAACATCTATTACTTTTTACAATCATCTCTATTATTCTCATCGCCGGCTGCGGCAAAAAGGAAATCAAGCCGGTGGCGATCAACGAACAGAGCGATAAATGCGAGGTTTGCCATATGGCCGTGAAGGATGACGGGTTCGCCACTGAACTGATCCTCGAAAATGGAAAAGCGCTCCTGTTTGACGACATCGGCTGCATGTACAAATGGCTGGGAGAAAATGAGGGCAAGGAGGTAGCCAACTCCTACGTCAAAGACTATAAATCGAAAGAATGGCTTGAGCTTGAAAAGGCCTCATTCGTCTACGACAAGCCAATCAAAACACCGATGGCCTACAATGTCATCGCCTTTTCTGATGAAAAAGCGGCCAAAAGCTTTATTGAGGAACATGGCAGCGGCGACCTATTAAGCTATGATAAACTCCAGCATCACTCCTGGGAGCGCAATCAGGATATGGTCAATGAAATGAAGGGGAAAATGCATGGACATGGCGACTCCGGCGAAATGGATAAGAATGGATCAGCCGAAGAACATCGCATGAATATGGACGATTCCGGCGGCAATCATGATATGGACAAGAGCGATTCCGGCGCCAAGCACTAATAGCAGCCAAATTAAATCCGGCCCATAACAATTCCGATTGTAAGCATGAACTCCTGTTCACCCTATTTAATCGCTCGAAAGGAATTTTCTCATGGTTAATTTATGGCTTTCCGAATGGAAAACGATGACGCGGCAGCGTTCCTATTATACCTTTCTCATCCTGTGGGTCATCGTTTTTTCCTTATTATATCTACTTGAAAAAAATAACCCGAATGTCACCGGGTTTACCAACACAACGGGAACCATCGTTAATATCCTGTTGTATTTATTGCCGTTATTTATGATGATGACCGGCTCTTTTTCGATTGCCAATGAAATGGAAAACGGGCAGTGGCATTTGCTTTGCACGTATCCGGTAAGCGTTCCCGCCTACTTATTTGGCAAATTTTTCGGGCTGATTACGGCCCAAACGGTGGTGTTCACCCTTGGCTATGGGATTAGTATGGCGATTGGCCTCGTCGCCGGAATCCCGCTCGAGCTAAACTGGCTGCTGCTTATTTACTTTTTTTCTCTAATGTTAATCATCGTTTTTCTGTATCTCGGCATGTCGATTGGAACCATTGTCAACACGAGGTGGCAGGCATTCACCGTCTCGGTTGCCGTCTGGTTTCTCCTGATTATGATTTGGCCGACCGCGTTAATTACCGTTTTGAGGCTCGTACCTTATCCACTGATTGAGCCTTTGATGAAAGTGGCGATGATTGTCAATCCTGCAGAATTTCTGCGCATCTTTTTTATTGTCCAGTGGGACGGAGGTTCAATTTTTGGCCAGTCCTATGATTCTATCGTTGGATTATTCCAGTCGGGAACGGGCTGGCTTGTTCTGTTGATTTACCTCCCGATTTATTTTGGGGCTGTATCTGTAATTCCATTATTTTTATTAATGAGGAGGCGGGCGCAGTGACACTTGAAATCCAGGGAGTATCAAAAGCCTTTAAAAAGAAAACCGCGCTGCAGCCATTTTCCTTAATAGCGAGGGCAGGCGAGTGTATCGCCCTTTGCGGCGGGAATGGCGCCGGAAAAAGCACGCTGCTCGATCTTGTTGCCGGCATCTCGGCACCAAGCTCCGGCTCCGTCAAACTTAACGGTGTCGACCTGCACACCGACCGAAAAAACTATATCTCCTCCATCGGCTATATGCCTGATGAATTTTTCGCACAGGAAACGCTGACAGTAGCCGAGTTTCTAACATTTTACGGCCGGTTTCGGAATGTTCCGGCAAAGCGCGTTCAAGAGGTCATCGGGACCCTTGGCCTGGAAAAAAAGCAAAACGAACGCCTCAAGCACCTGTCCAAAGGAATGCGGCAGCGGCTATTATTCGGGCAGGCATGGCTGGCACAGCCGGCTCTGATGATTCTCGATGAACCGACAAACGGGCTTGACCCATATTGGATTAATGTTTTTATCGACTTATTGAAAAAAATCAAACAAACTGGAACGACGATACTATTTTCCACCCATATGATGGACGTAGCCGCTGAAGTTGCCGACAGGATTATCTTCATGGAAAACGGGGCACAACTCGAAATCATCGAAAATAGCGGAGAAAATCCCGACCGATTTATGGTTGATTTGCTGAATCGTTATCGAAAAATAGAAGCATGAGAACGTCAGCTATGTTTTAATAGAGATAGAAGGACAAAAAGGGGGGCTCGGGCATGTCCTACCGCAAGCTGAAATGGATAACGATTTTGCTGCCGACCGTGCTAATCGGCGGCTTTGAACTACTAAGGCACAGTGTGTGGCTCTACAACCTTTCGATGGACGTCGGCAATTATTTGATCATCGTCTTAACTCTATTCATCTTCTACGTATTCGCCACCTGGATGTTTAAAACAATTGAGGAAAAAAACCGGCGCCTCGCCCAGGAGCGGGAAATGCGGGCCGTGTTTGAGGAGCGCGAGCGGCTTGCCAAGGAACTGCACGATAATATTGCCCAGACGTTATTTTTATTAAAAGTGAATTTGAAAAAGGGGAAAGTGAACGAAGCGTCAGCCCTCGTAAATTCCATCGACGCCAATGTCCGCCAGGCAATCTATAATTTACGGATGAGCCCAGAGGAACTGATATCTTTTTCAAAAAGAGTGGAGAAATGGCTCGACGATTGGAGCACTGTCTCGGGAATAGAACCGAAGCTCACGATGGGGCTGCCAGATGGCTACTTCAGTCCGTCAGAGGAAGTGCAGTTGTTTGGCATCATCCAGGAGGCCTTTACCAATATCCGCAAGCATTCAAGGGCTGCGGCCGCCTCGCTGAAATTGCAAACGGGCTCTGAAGGCTGGAAATTAACCATCGCGGATGACGGAAAGGGTTTTCCAAAGAATGAAGCCACCCACACTCGTTACGGCCTGGCGATGCTGCGGGAGCGGGCGCAAAAAATCGACGCTGCCGTTGAAATTACCTCCAAAAATAATGAAGGAACGATCATTACCGTGAAAGGAAGCGGGAAGTATGGTACCGTATCGAGTGTTAATCGCCGATGACCACCCCCATGCGCGTCTGGCCATAAGGGCGATTCTAGAGGAAAATTCCTTGTTTAAAATTGTTGGTGAGGCCAAAAACGGCCAGGAAGCGATTCAGCTTTGCGAGCGGGAACTTCCCGACATCCTCCTGATTGATATAGAAATGCCGGTCATGGACGGCCTTGAAGCGACGAAACTCATCAAAGGGAAATTTCCGTTTGTTAAAGTGATCATCCTGAGCGTTTCCGACAATGTCGGCGATTTGTTTACCGCCATCCAGTACGGCGCCCAGGGGTATTTGCTGAAAAACATGGACCCCGATGACTGGCTGCAATATCTTCATTCAGTCGTCGACGGCTCGAGCGCGGCAACTAGGGATTTGGCGGGCAAGCTGCTGTACCAATTTCGCGAGCGCGACCTGCAGAACACCCCAGAAATCAAATCACTGACGCGTCGTGAAAAAGAAATCCTGCTGTTGGTATCGGACGGGTTGACGAATAAGCAAATTGCCGAACAATTATTTATTGCCGAAAATACGGTGAAAAATCATATTAAACATCTACTGGAAAAGCTGGAGCTTGAAAACCGTGTCCAACTCGCGTCTTATGCAGTTAAATATATTACGAACTAATAATGTGGCTTTTGGCTTGCGCCATGCACCGAGTCTATGAAAAAATGGATAATAAGTATAATCATCGGAGGACAATGCATTGGTGCAAAACAGGGGAAAGGCATTAATTGAAATATGGCTCGTATCTACCAAACTCGGATTGACTTCGTTCGGCGGGCCAATTGCCCATTTAGGCTATTACCATGAAGAATATGTCCGGCGCCGGAAATGGCTTGACGAGAAAAGCTACGCCGACTTGGTGGCATTGTGCCAATTCTTGCCCGGCCCGGCGAGCAGCCAAGTCGGGATTGGCATCGGTGTGATGCGCGGCGGTTTGCTGGGGGGAATCCTTGCATTTTTGGGATTTACGGCCCCATCCGCCATCGCCCTCATTCTGTTCGCGTTGCTGATGCAAGGTTTTGATGTCAGTGGCGCGGGTTGGATTCACGGGTTAAAAATTGTTGCCGTTGCCGTAGTGGCTCATGCGATTTTAGGAATGGCGCAAAAATTAACGCCGGATGTGACGACAAAGACAATTGCCCTGTTTGCAGTCGTGGGAACGCTGCTGTTGCCGGGGGCGTTTACGCAGGTTGGGGTAATTTTATTGGCGGCAGCAGCCGGACTGTTTCTTTTTAAAAATACAAAAGCGGATCAAGCGGGTGAGCCCGATTTGCAATTTCCGATTTCCAAACGGTTTGCCGCTGCCTGTTTGATTTTGTTTTTCGGCTTGCTGTTTGCACTTCCATTGCTTAGGGAAGTTATGGCATCGGGGTGGCTGGCGATGTTTGACAGCTTCTATCGCTCCGGGTCGCTCGTGTTTGGCGGCGGGCATGTGGTGTTACCGTTACTGGAAAGGGAGGTAGTCCCAACCGGATGGTTATCGAAGGAAGAATTTCTTGCCGGTTACGGGGCTGCTCAAGCCGTTCCCGGTCCGTTGTTCACCTTTGGCTCCTATATCGGTGGTGTCATCAACGGATGGCAGGGCGGACTTATCGCGACCGCTGCGATATTTTTACCGGCATTTTTGCTCGTATTAGGCACTCTGCCATTTTGGAACACGCTGCGCCGTAATCCCAAAATAAAAGGGGCCTTGGTTGGAGTCAATGCAGCTGTTGTCGGCCTATTAATTTCAGCGTTCTACAACCCGATTTGGACCAGTTCAATTTTACGACCGGCTGACTTTGCTTTGGCCGCGATTTTGTTCAGCATGCTGGCCTATTGGAAACTGCCGCCATGGGTGGTTGTGGTTGCTGGTGCTGTGAGCGGCTCCCTGCTTGCCTTAATTTAAAAAATCGTTCCTCATCATGAGGGACGATTTTTTTATCAGTAAACATTCAAATTCCTGTTTGAGTATGTTTATAAAAATCTTCCAAAAACGATTGACATTCAAACCAGTATTTGAATATGATATATTCAAACGAACATTTGAATGAAGAAGGTGGCAGTATGAAAGACCGCGATGTTTGCGAAGTTGCCTGCGTCGATAGTGAGAAAACGGCAAGAGTTCAGGAACAACTGCAAAAAAACAACCATGTACTCGAAGTGACCAAACTTTTTAAAGCACTATCCGACGAAACACGGATGAAAATAGCCTACGCGCTGACCCTGGAAGACGAGCTCTGCGTTTGCGATGTGGCCCATATTGTCGGAGCCACGACCGCAACGGCATCCCATCACCTAAGGCACCTGAAAAATCTTGGCCTCGCCAAATATCGAAAAGAGGGCAAGCTTGTATATTATTCCCTCGACGATGACCATGTAAAACAATTAATCCATATTGCCTTCGAGCACCAGGAAGAGGTGAAAACTCGTGGGTGAAGCAATCGAAAAACAAGTGTACCGTGTTCAAGGTTTTTCCTGAACGAGCTGTGCCGCCAAGTTCGAAAAGAACGTGAAACACCTGGATGGTGTTGTCGATGCACAAGTAAACTTTGGCGCTTCCAAATTGACAGTCTACGGAAACGCCACATTGGAGGACCTGCATGAAGCAGGCGCGTTTGAAAAATTAGCTATTTATCCGGAAAAAGAAAAGCTGCCGGCACAAGCCAAGGAACCGATATGGAAACGCTACGGCCAGCTTGGGCTGTCACTTGCTTTCGTGATTGCCGGCTATCTCATCAACGAAAATCTCCTGTTCGCTGCGGCGATTTTACTGGGAGGCTACCCGCTATTTAAAACAGGCTTGAAAAATCTGACCCGGCTCGAGTTTGATATGAAAACACTGATGACCATCGCGATTATCGGTGCAGCGATCATTGGGGAGTGGAGTGAAGGCGCCGTTGTTGTGCTCCTGTTCGCCATCAGCGAGGTGCTAGAAGGCTATTCAATGGATAAAGCACGGGCCTCGATTCGATCGTTGATGGAACTTGCGCCATCGGAGGCGCTGGTCATCAGGAATGGCCAGGATATTTTACTGAAAGCAGAAGACATCGAAGTCGGCGATATTATGCTCGTGAAACCCGGACAACGGATTGCTATGGACGGAGTCGTCATTGAGGGGGCGTCAGCCGTCAATCAGGCGGCGATCACCGGGGAGTCTGTGCCGGTTGAAAAATCTATCGATGACGAAGTGTTCGCTGGAACCTTAAATGAAGAAGGCTTTTTAAAAATAAAAGTCACCAAGCTGAGCGACGATACGACGATTGCAAAAATCATTCACCTCGTCGAAGAGGCGCAGGCGGAGAAGGCCCCGTCCCAGCAGTTTGTTGACAAGTTTGCCAAGTACTATACACCAGTCATTATGCTGGTTGCAGCATTGGTCGCCATTTTCCCACCGCTGTTGTTTGGGGCCGATTGGCAGCAATGGGTTTATCAAGGGTTAGCGGTACTTGTGGTTGGCTGCCCGTGCGCGTTAGTCATCTCCACCCCGGTTTCGATCGTGACCGCGATTGGCAATGCTGCCCGCAAAGGCGTCTTAATCAAAGGCGGCAGCTTTTTGGAAGAAGCCGGGGCGTTACAGGCGATTGCATTTGACAAAACAGGCACGTTGACAAAGGGGGTGCCCGTCGTAACGGATTTCATTAATTTTAGCGATGACGAGAGGTTGCTAGAAAAAGTGGCAGCGCTGGAGGCGAAATCCCAGCATCCGCTAGCATCAGCAATTATCAAAAAAGCTGGCCGATACGCCGACTACCAGGTTGAAGACTTTGCTTCATTTACCGGAAAAGGTATCCGAGGATCGGTAAACGGGGTTGAATATCAAGTTGGCAATACGAAGCTTTTCACTGAAATCCCTAGCAACATCTCGGGCCACATCACTGATTTGCAAAATCAAGGCAAAACGGTGATGATTGCCGGGAGCCGAACTGAAATTCTTGGCCTGATTGCCGTTGCCGATGAGATTCGCGAAACAAGCCGCGGCGTGATCCAACAGCTACACAAACTTGGCATACAGCAGACCATTATGCTGACAGGCGATAACCGGGCCGCTGCCGAGGCAATCGGCCGTCAAGTCGGAGTCACCGGCATCGAGGCTGAACTGCTGCCGCAGGAAAAATTAGATTTTATTAAAAAGCTAAAGTCACAGTTTGGCAGGGTGGCGATGGTCGGAGATGGCATCAATGATGCTCCTGCGCTCGCCACGGCTAGTGTCGGAATCGCGATGGGCGGCGCCGGAACGGACACCGCGCTCGAAACAGCCGATGTTGCGCTAATGAACGATGACCTCGATAAACTGCCGTTTACCATCAAACTAAGCCGGAAAACCTTACGGATCATCAAGCAAAATATCGGATTATCACTTGTTGTGAAATTCCTGGCGTTGTTGCTGGTCGTTCCCGGCTGGCTGACATTGTGGATTGCGATTTTCGCCGACATGGGGATGACCTTGATTGTTACATTGAACGGGTTGCGGCTGTTACGGGTAAAGGAGTAATGAGGCTTTCGCAGATATATTTGAATTATCGCAGATATATTGAAATAATCGCAGATAAAGTCCACATTATCGCAGATATATTGAAATAATCACAGATATAATCGAAAAGACCGCAGATATATTAAAACCGGTTGTCGCACGCATCAAAAACACCGGGGCACGAAGCGTACACTTAAAGAAAACACCCCCGTCTTATTCGGCGTGTGTATCGAATTATAAAGATAGGAAAAAACTAGCGATAATCGTAACTTTTTCGATTTAGAGAAAAATAGTTGAGCCAGGAACAAAAAGGCTCATGGGGGGATAAACATGGGGCACCATCATCACCATCATGGACATGGACACTCACATGGCCACTCGCATGGCCATTCACATAGCAGCAATAATAAAAAGGCTTTATTCAGCGCCTTTATCATAATTGCCGCATTCATGGTTGTAGAAGTCATCGGTGGATTGTTAACGAACAGCCTGGCGCTGCTCTCGGATGCGGGCCATATGCTAAGCGACGCTGCTGCATTAGGTTTGAGTTTTTTCGCCATCAAGCTTGGGGAAAAACAGGTTTCACAGGAAAAAACGTACGGCTACAAGCGGTTTGAAATCATCGCTGCGGCGCTGAACGGGTTAACGCTTATCCTGATTTCGATTTACATTTTCTATGAAGCGTTCCAACGCTTTTTCGCACCTCCAGAGATTCAAAGTACAGGAATGCTGATTATTTCAGTGACCGGCCTGATTGTAAACATTGTTGCCGCCTGGATTCTAATGCGGGGCGACAAGGACGAAAATCTGAATGTCCGTAGCGCCTTTCTTCACGTGCTTGGCGATATGCTCGGCTCTGTCGGGGCAATCGTGGCTGCATTACTCATCATGTTTTTCGGTTGGGGCATCGCCGACCCGATTGCCAGCATCATTGTCGCGGTGCTGATTTTGATCAGCGGCTACCGTGTCACAAAAGATTCGTTCCATATTTTAATGGAGGGGGCGCCGACGCAAATCGATATGAATCAAGTAAAGGTTGCGCTCGGCAAGATTCCGTTTGTAAAGGAAGTGCATGATCTACACATTTGGACGATTACTTCCGGCTATCCGGTGTTAAGCTGCCATATTACCATTGCGGAGGAAGGCGTGCACGATGATATTCTCGCCCAATCACAGAAAATCCTGCACGACGAATTTCATATCGAGCATAGCACCGTTCAAGTTGAAAAAGAGGCAATCGGCTGCCCGAGTCCGCATGGGACTTGCAATTAAAAAAAGAACCGAGGAAAAAAATCCTCGGTTCTTTCTTATTCATATCTTAATGCATCAATCGGACTAAGTTTTGATGCTTTATTGGCCGGAAGCAGGCCGAAAATGATGCCGATAAGAGCTGAAAAACTAATGCCAATCAGCACAATTAACGGACTCATGGATGCGGAAATTGGAGATAGTTTTGACACAAGGATGGTTCCGATTGCCGCTAAGCCCATTCCAATCAGACCGCCTAACGATGTTAACGTGATGGCCTCGATTAGAAATTGTAGAAGGATCTTTCTTCGTGTAGCTCCGATTGCTTTTCGAAGACCAATTTCCCGTGTACGTTCCGTTACCGATACTAACATGATGTTCATGACGCCAATGCCGCCGACTAACAGAGAAATCCCGGCAATACTCCCAATCAGCAAGGTCAGTAATGAAATCATCTTGTTTAATTCTTTTTCATAATCCTCGAAGCTGTTGGTCGCATACCGTCCGTCTTCAAGCCCTTTCTTTTCCGTAAGCGTCTCGGCCGCGAGTCTTCCCGTTTCGGAAACCCGTTCAGGGTCGCTGGCAATCACGGACAATTGTTCGATTTCTCGATTGCCAAACATCATCGAGATCACGGCTCGCGGCATCATCATTTCGCCTGTTTCCTTATTACGGAATTGCTCAGGAATCGGCGATTCATACACACCGACTACTTTATAAGGATTGCCATTTAAATCAATGATTTCACCGATGGGATTTTCAGTTTCTTTGAAAAATTTTTTTCTGGCGATTGTATCAATCATCACCACACGATTTAGGCCATCGTTGTCGGCAGCGAACAAAGCCCGCCCTTCAAGGACGTGAATTTTTCTAGCTGAGAAGTATTCACCACCGACACCAGTGATCTGCATATCCCCTTGGACATCATTTCGTACCATCTGACCCCAGCCTTGATTGGTCGCGATGACCGCTTTGACGCCGGGCACCTCAGCCAATGTTTGGACGTCTTCGCTCGTCAGTTCCGGCTCCATCCAAAACGTAGGCTCCTCACCCTCAGGCGGGGTGTATTCATAGTAAAATTGAATTGCATTCTTATCGGTGCCGAACAATTCATTTGTCATTTGTGTCCTTGTCCCCTGCCCAATTGCTACAATAATGATGACCGCGGCCACACCGATAATGATGCCAAGCATTGTTAAAATCGACCGGACCTTATGGTTCCAAATCGAGGAAAGGGCGATTTTGAAGCTTTCCCAAATATTCATGAAGCCACCACTTTCCGGTCATCGGTAATCATCCCGTCTTTTATCGTAATAATCCGATCGGCGTAAGCGGCAATTTCCTCTTCGTGGGTAACAATAATAACGGTTTTGCCTTCTTCGTTTAGTTGGGTAAACAGCTTCATGATTTGGGCACTTGTTTTCGAATCAAGTGCTCCGGTGGGTTCATCCGCCAACAAAATCGAGGGATTGTTTACAAGTGCCCTGGCAATGGCGACCCGTTGCTTCTGCCCCCCCGATAATTCACTCGGCAAATGCTTCATCCGATCTTCCAGGCCCACCTTCGTTAGCATCTGCTTGGCCCGTTCGGTTCGTTCCCGTTTGGAAACACCGGCATAAATCAGCGGGGAGGCGACATTTTTCAACGCATTATCCCTTGGAAACATGAAGAACTGTTGAAAAACAAAGCCGATATGCTCATTGCGCAATCGGGCCAGCACGCTTTCTTTCGCGGAGCTGATCACTTCACCATTTAATTCATAGGTTCCGGCTGTTGGGTAATCCAAAAAGCCAATAATATTCATTAATGTAGACTTCCCGGATCCCGAGGGTCCCATAATCGCAATAAATTCACCATCTTCAACCGTCAAATCTATTCCATGTAATACAGGAACTTCAAGTGAACCCTTGCCGTAAACTTTGGTGATATTATTCAACTTCATCAAAGGAGGTCACTTCCATTCCGTCATGCATTTGTTCATTCGGCGTAATCACGACCAGTTCACCTTGCTTTACTCCTTCAGTAATTTCAATGAATTCATCGTTCATAGCGCCTGTTTTTACTTCCCGTCGCTCAATCTTTTTATTTACTAAAACATAGACAACCTTGATGCCACCTTCATCAACCATTGCTGGGTGTGGAACTACGAGCGGTTTTTCCCCGCCGCCGACTTTAATTTCTAACGAAACATGGAAGCCTTGGCGCAGCTCGGAGGTATCATCGGTAATGGCGACTTTAAACGGATACATCGTTACATTGCCGCCGCCAGGAGGGCCGAATTCTCCTCCGCCACCGCCATCCTCAGTAGGAAATTGGGAAACAGATTCAATTGAACCCTTCCATTCCCGGTCCTTAAAGACTTTTGGCCGAATAATGACCGGTTGTCCATGCTGAATTTTGACAGCGTCAAATTCACTCATCGTCCCGATTACTTTATAGGGCTGGCTTGAAATAATATGGATGACTGGTTCTGCTGACCCGGCTTCCGTCTTGGCAACGTTTGGATTGACCTTAACGACAATCCCATCCATTTTGCTTACAACCGTCATGGCATTTTTCTGAGCGTTAAGCTCTTTTATTTGATCTTCAGCTGAGGCAATTTCCGATTTGGTGCTTTCATATTGCATCTCCAGCTGGATTTTTTCGTTCGCGAGCTGATTGACAGTTTCTTGGCTTACAGGAACCTCTTCGGTACCCTCTGAGTTGGTGCTCTGTGCTGACAATTTCTTTTTCGCGTCATTATGGCGCTTCGTTACATCGGCAATTTGGTTTTGTTCCGTTTTGGCTCTGCTAGTAAGCAGGTCCTTGCTTCGAACTGCTCTAGCAAGCTCGGTGTCTATTTTTGCAGAATCGTAAACTAGCAGGGGATCCCCAGCTTTGACTGTCTGGTTTTCAGTCACCTTCATTTCTTTAATCGCACCTTTTTCCGGCTCGATAAAGATCTTCTGCTCGCTTTCCGGGACTATTTTTCCAGTTACAAGGATCGATTGGGCCAGTTCGCGTTCGCTCGCTTTTTGAACGGTAAGGGGTGGTGCTTCTGTTTCTCCACCGGCCATTTTTGCTTCACCCTTTGTTAAAAAATACGTGACCGTTCCACCAATCCCTAGTAATACAAGTAATGACACAATCCAAATCCAAACTTTTTTCTTTTTCATGCAACTGCGTACCCCCGTCTAGTAATTTTTTCTCTTATTTTTTACTATAAAGCATTTGGATAATATTTCAATATTATTATAAAATTAGGAAAATAAATAATCGAATAGTATCCATTATTGAAGACGGTTTTTTAAGCTTTTTGGGTTCAATATTTAAAAAATATTCCAGAAAATATTCTACGTGTTAAAGAGGCGCACGTTATTAACGAAAAGACTCTCTTTTAATAGGATGATTGGAAGAGGAATGGAAATGGGATTAATAGCAAAAGGAACAGATATGGGGTATGCTGGGATGGCAGCTAGAAAATATCGCCCTGGACACCATTGTTTCAAACAAAAGCTGGGTGGTACCAGGTACGGGAGGAATGCAGGATGTCAAATTTACCAAATTGTCCAAAATGTAATTCAGAATATACATATGAGGATGGAAGTCTTCTAGTTTGCCCGGAATGTGCCTATGAATGGGCTGCAGGATCTTCGCCGGAAAATAATAATGACCAAAAGGTCGTTAATGATGCACATGGAAATGTTTTAACCGATGGAGACTCTGTAACCGTCATCAAGGATTTGAAAGTGAAAGGGAGTTCTTCCGTTTTAAAAATAGGTACAAAAGTTAAAAATATCCGCTTAGTTGAAGGTGATCATGATATTGATTGCAAAATTGACGGATTCGGAGCGATGAAACTGAAATCTGAATTTGTGAAAAAGGTCTAAATAACAAGTAACACGAAGGAAGCGCCTGCCCCTAATCAATAGTAGGGGGCAGGCGCTTTTTGAAAAAATTCCGCAAATATCGCAATGTGTAAGTGATACGATGCACTTAAACGAAGTACCTTGTTTCTTCATTATAGTTATAAAATCTGGTTTAAAAACCGCTGCGTCCGCTCATGCTTTGGATTCGCAAAGATTTCCTCCGGTCTGCCTTCTTCTATAATATGCCCGTCGGCAAGCATCACAACGCGGCTGGCCACTTCCCTGGCGAAGCCCATCTCATGGGTCACGATTACCATCGTCATGCCATCAAGGGCCAAATCCTTCATAACCTGCAGAACCTCCCCAACAAGCTCGGGATCAAGGGCCGAAGTCGGCTCATCAAACAGCATTACTTTCGGCTGCATTGCCAGAGCCCTGGCAATCGCGACCCGTTGTTTTTGTCCGCCTGATAATTGGTCTGGATAGAAATGCGCCTTATCGTGCAGCCCGACCTTTTTTAGCAGTTCCACGGCCAGAGTGGTGGCTTGATCACGCCCCATCTTTTTCACATGGACGGGAGCCTCGATAATATTTTCCAACACCGTCATGTGAGGGAACAGGTTAAAATGCTGAAATACCATTCCGACTTTTTCTCTCATCTTATTCAAATTCGTTGTGGCCGGATTAATTTTTTCATCCCCGATGGTAATTTCACCAGCTTCAGCGGTTTCCAAAAAGTTTAAACAACGAAGCAGTGTGCTCTTTCCTGAACCGCTCGCTCCGATGAGAACGACAACTTCACTGTTTTTCACATCTAAATCGATATTTTTTAAAACCTGAAGTCCACCGAAAGATTTTGACAAATTCCGAACATTAATCATGCAATCGCCGCTCCCTTCGGTTTACTGACATCGAGCTTTTTCTCCAATCGGTTGAAGAACCAGGTGAAAATTAACACGATGATTAAGTAATAAAGCCCGACAACAAAATAGGTCTCAAACGGCATATAGTTCTCACCTTGGACGGTGAGGGCTGTATTATATAAGTCTGTTACGGCAATATAGGCAACGAGGGAAGAATCCTTTAAGCTGATGATGAATTGGTTCCCAAGCGGCGGAATTGCCCGTTTTAATGCCTGTGGAAAAATAATCCTTCGCATCGCCAGCGGATAGCTCATCCCTAAAGATCTCGCCGCTTCCATCTGGCCGCGGTCAATCGATTGGACCGCCCCGCGGAAGATTTCCGCAATGTAGGCGCCAGTATGGATGCTCAACGCCAGGGCGCCGGCGGTGAAGCTGTTCAGTGTTAAGATATTGGCAATCCCATAATACAGGAACATAATTTGCACGATTAACGGCGTTCCACGGATAATGCCGATATAAAGGTCTGCGACCCGATTAAGAAATTTGATGGAAGAGATTTTAAACCCTGCAAAGATGATGCCAATGATCATCGCAAATAGAAGGGATATGATGGTGATAGAAATGGTCATCCAAGAGGCTTGCAAGAATGCAAGGCCATGCTCACTCAGAATCCCAATAATATTTTGCAAAAAATCCATGATGCTCTTGCCTCCTTAAACAATAACGCAAGCCCGTGCATTCGAGCTTACGTTATCTGGTTGTTTCCTGGAAAAATCAATTATTGCTTCTCCATGATGTTCGTGTTGAACCACTTTTTACTGATCTTTTCGTACGTACCGTCTGCAAGCATGTCGTCAATTGCCTTGTTGATCTTTTCGGCAAGCTCCTTGTTTCCTTCTGAAACGGCCACACTAACGCGGTCCTCATTTAACAGGCCGCCAATTTCTTTTATCTTCAACCCTTTTTCATTTTTAGCGTTTAAGCCGACAATTTTATCGGTAATCACCGCATCGAGACGTCCTAGTTCCAAGTCCTGAAGCGCGTTGACATCGGATGGGTAGCCTTTTACCTGATTGGATAATTCCTCAGCCATGTCCTTCCAAGTGCTAGCCTGGATGACTCCGACCGTTTTTCCTTTTAAATCCTCTTTTGAGACAATCGCATTGTTGCCGTCAGCGACGAAAATCTGGGCGCCTGATAGATAATATGGCTCCGTGAAGTCAACCTGCTTGTCGCGCTCAGGTGTCGCCGTCATGCTTCCGATAATAGCATCATATTTTTTGGCCTTTAATCCTTGGATGATCGTTTCCCATTGGTTTGTTACAGGTTTTGCCTCTAATCCGATTCGTTTAGCAATTTCTGTGCCGATTTCCACGTCAAAGCCAGTCAACTTTCCATCCTTTTTGAAGTTTAATGGCGGATATTGTCCGCTCATGGCAAAGGAGAACTCTCCTTGTTTGATTAGGTTAAGGTCTTCCCCTTTGGCTTGTCCTGTTTTGCTTCCTTCGTCTGTTCCGCATGCCGATAACATCAACATGAGTGCAGAAACCCCGGCAATTAATAGTTTTTTCATGATGTTTTTCCCCCTTTAGAAAAATAAAAGGCACCGTCTTATGGATATGACGGTGCCTGACACCCTCATCTAAGCTTTGAATAAAGATAGTTCTCCACAATTCGCAAAAATTGTGACAGTTCTGCCCCTTTCGAGTGCAGCCCCAGCTATACGGAAACAGTGATTCCGTATGCTTCGGCGATTAATCCTTTTTCCTATTTTCATAGATTTCACTGAATCTCCAATAGGATACTCTTATTAATCGCGACCTCTACCCCATCTCAAACGCTTGAAAAGATGAGGATTTAATATTCAGTTTTTTCGACAATTTTAGTATATAGTAATATTTATTCATCTGCAAGCATGAATTATCGTAATGGAAAAAGCTTGACGAATATTGATTGAATGGTATAAATTTTTTTACAATAACAATCTATGAAAAAAGGAGTCTTTCATCATGCTGAATTGCCGCGAGGACGTATTGGCATTCACGAATCAACTTGTGAATATTGAAAGTATCGTAAATACCAATGGCGAAAAAACAATTGCCCATTCTTTATACACACTTTTATCCACATTTCCATATTTTACGCAAAACCCATCTCATCTTCTGCTCCAGCAAACGCTTCAGGATGAGCATGAGCGCTACAATGTGCTGGCCTTTGTAAAAGGGACGAAAGGGGAGAGCAACCGGACAGTGATTCTGATGGGGCACATGGACACGGTTGGAATTGATGATTTTACCCATCTGAAGGAGCATGCCTGCTACCCGGACCAATTGATGGAGTCTTTGAGGGGCGAGGAATTGCCTGCTTCGGCTAGACAGCACCTCGAATCCGGCGACTGGCTGTTCGGACGAGGTGTCCTCGATATGAAGAGCGGTGTCGCTAGCAACCTTTATCTATTGAAATACTATTCGGAGCATCCTGAAGAGCTGGACGGAAATATTGTCTTCTTGTCAGAATGTGATGAGGAAGACAGCTCGCATGGGGTTTTGTCGTCATTAAAGGTGCTGAAAAACTGGAGGGAGGAGCATGGCTTTGACTACGTGGCTGCCATCAACGCAGATTTCGTTTCTCCGCGCTATCAGGGCGATGACAATCGATATATTTATTTGGGCACAGTCGGGAAGCTATTGCCATCGTTTTTTATAACAGGTGCAGAAACCCACGTCGGATCTGCATTCGAAGGGCTCGATCCCAATTTCATTGCCGCGGAGCTCACAAAGCAAATCGATTATAATCCCGAGCTTTGCAACGAAGCATTTGGCGAGCTGACGGTGCCTCCTGTTTCCTTGAAGCAGACAGACCTGAAACCGTCCTATACAGTTCAAACAGCCCTATCTGCGTATGTTTACTACAACTTTTTCATCCATTCCTGGTCGCCGAAGGATGTGCTGGAAAAGCTGAAGGAGCAAGCAGAGATTGCCTTTGAAAAAGCGTTAAACTCGTTTGATGAACGCTATAAGAAATACGCGAGCCTAAGCGGCGAGCCGTACGTGAAACAACCTTGGACACCAAGAGTGTTCACGTATGAAGAAATGGAAAAGATGCTGGTTGGGGAGCATGGTGATGCCTTTGTTTCTCATATAAGCCAATTTAAAAATGCGCTTCTAGAGGACAAAGACCTTGATACACGGATGTTTGCCGCTCGTGTAGTCGAGGAAGCCTGGAAATGGATGAAGGATAAAAATCCGGCGATTATCGTATTCTACTCGTCTTTATATTCGCCGCGGATTGAACTGTCTGGCAAGAATGACAAGGAGCAGACGCTGCTTAATGCCTTGAGTCAAGCAGTGGAAACGGTCCAGCCGTCCTACCCGCATCCGATTGTGACGCGGAATTTCTTCCCGTACATTTCGGACATGAGCTTTGTTGCCCTTAGTGATGATGAAGAAGGCATCCAAGCCGTTTCGAATAATAATCCGGGCTGGGGCACCAAGCATTACGTGGAATATCAGGACATCCGCGATATCAATGTGCCAGTTATTAATATCGGTCCTTATGGTCTGGACGCACACAAAAAACTCGAAAGAATGGAAATGACCTACTCGCTTGAAATCGTGCCAAACCTGACCAATAGTTTGATTCAGAAACTGTTGTCATAAATAGGAACTCGCCGAATGGCGGGTTCTTCTTGTGATCGGCTCTTGAGGACAAAACGAGGTAAAAAATAAGTGAAATCCTATGAAGACAACTCCAACGAAAAATCTAAGGAAAATGTTCTCATGATGGTAGAATAAGAGGTTCATAACGCCCGACTGACCAAAAACCTGGAGCAGACGGTCACTATGAGCGCTCATACTACCCGTCCGAGCAAAAATCGGAAGCCCTCGGTCACTATGAAAGCATCCTCAATCTTTACCTAAATGAAAGGGTGTCCCCTTCTTCGGGGCACCCCTACTTTAGATTCACTAGCTTATTCCTAAATAACGAGGTGTTCTTTTCCAAGGACCCCTATATTTATTGACCCTAAAGATATAAAATGAATGCAACGGGGATCTTGGGGGACGAGGTTGACATGGAAACACAGTTGCTAGAATGGTTTGAAACAAGCGGCGGCTTTGCTGTGTGGTTGAGCATTATCATAAATATTGTCATCAGCGTCCTTGGGGTTATCCCGAGTGTCTTTCTCACAGCCGCCAATATTACCTTTTTCGGCGTTATACAGGGATTGGTGATTTCCATCCTCGGGGAAGCCTTCGGGGCCGTGGTCAGTTTCTATTTATATCGAAAAGGCATTAACAAGGTCAAACCCGAAATCAAAAACAATTATTTAAAAAAACTACAGTATACTAAAGGCACAGAAGCATTTTTGCTGGTTATTGCCCTCAGGATTTTTCCATTCATTCCATCCGGACTGGTGACATTTGTGAGTGCCGGCAGCCTAATGGGCATCATTAATTTTTCCATCGCTAGCACACTTGGTAAAATTCCCGCCCTGTTAATTGAAGCTTATTCGATTAAGCAGGTGCTTGAATGGAGTATTCAAGGAAAAATCATCTTAGCGGCAGCATCTATTTTTATAATAGGATTTCTTTTAAAAAGAAAATAGGGTGTCCATCGGGGCACCCTATTACTCTCTTATTTAAAGATTAACACTTTACCAACAGTACCATCAGCACTTTGGCCGACAACACGGAATTTTAATCCGTAGTTTGGCACGTTACGGCCGGCATCAGCTAGACTAGGATTGCTGTAATTAGCACCGTCATCAAATAACGGATTGCGCTGAGTGAAGTTATCAGTCATCGTTGTCCCTAATAGATTCTTGTAATCCAAATACATTTTATTGGTTTTTTCAAGACCAAACGCAGCATCGTGCAGCTGGTAACGAGTGGCACCGACTGACTTATCGCTCCAGGAAACCGTATGCTGGTCTGCATCGACCACACCAAGGAAACCATCGCCAGGGTGAACACCTGTCCAGTTGTTATCGTAGGTTTCATCAACATACCAAACTACTAGACCTGGGTCATAGCTCATTAGGCTTGCGCCGCGGCGGATGTCTTGCTTTGCCAGTTGGTGTCGCTGCTGCAGCGTGTACCAGTCCTAGGCCTAAAGACAATGCCAATGCTGTGGAAAGAATCCGTCTCTTTTTCATATTACTCCCCCTCAAAATAATTTTTTACTAGACTTGCAACCTATGAAATATGTATTTTTAACATATTCCCTCCTTCGCTCTACTTGAATACGTGGGCGTGCTGAAATTTAGTATCCCGAAGAAATAAGAGTATACTACAATAGTAAAATTATTATGAAAATTTGTAAATATTTTAACGGTTTATCGAAAAAACAGTCAAAATGTACTATAAAACTCCAAAACCCTTTCATGATGACTGACAAGTAATTCCAACATTTTATAAAAATAGACCTTTTTCGTTATTTTTTTTGATTAGCCCCTTTTCCCTGCAGTTAACTTTGGTAATATATTCTTTATTACATAAACTAACAAGACTTTAGACAACAGGGATACCAAAGTTTCTATCCCTAAGGAGGATTTTATGAAAAAGCAAGCAAAACCGCTGGATAAGCGATTTAAAATTGCCCACCGCGAAGCGTTGATCGGCGTCGCCCTGGTCATCATTAACTTCATCATTTGGTACGGATTTGCTTATGGCCTCGGTTCCGCCAAGGTTGAAGATTACACATACATATTGGGTCTGCCGGCCTGGTTCTTTTACAGCTGTATTGCCGGGACGATATTTATGATCATTCTCGTCATCCTGGCCTTAAAATTTCTGTTTAAAGCAGTGCCCTTCGACGAGAAAGAAGGTGGTGCCGAATGAACTGGACGGTGATTACTCCAATGCTGCTTTTCTTATTGATTATCTTTGCTGTCGGCTTTTGGTCGAATAAATTTGTCCTCAAATCCAACTCATTTTTGGAGGAGTATTTTCTCGGTGAGCGACAGATGGGCGGATTTATCCTGGCTATGACGATGGTGGCCACCTATGGCAGTGCAAGCTCTTTTATCGGCGGACCGGGCGTCGCTTATACTCAGGGGTTAGGCTGGGTGCTGCTGGCGATGGCTCAGCTGGCGACAGGTTATTTTGTTCTGATGGTGTTGGGGAAAAAGTTTGCGATTGTTTCCCGGCAATATAAGGCGATTACCTTGATTGATTTCCTGAAAGAGCGGTATCAAAGTAAGACTGTCGTCATCCTGTCGGCGGCAAGCATTATCATCTTTCTGTTTTCGTCAATGACGGCGCAATGGATTGGCGGAGCCCGCCTTGTCGAATCGTTAACTGGGCTTCCCTATACAACGGCACTGATGATTTTTGCTTTTTCCGTTCTGGTATTTGTGATTGTCGGCGGGTTTCGGGCGGTGGCCTTGACCGATACCGTTCAGGGTGTGGTGATGTTTATGGGGACGCTGATTCTCCTAATCGCCACCATCAAAGCGGGCGGCGGGGTTCCAAGGATCATTTCCGACCTAGCCGCGGAAAACCCGAACTTAATTAGTCCGTTTGGTGCCGAGCGTACCTTGACACCCGCCTATGTCTCCTCATTTTGGATTTTAGTCGGTGTCGGGGTTGTTGGTCTGCCGCAAATTGCTGTCAGGGCAATGTCCTATAAAAATTCGCAGGCGATGCACAGCGCCATTATTATCGGGACGATTGTCGTTGGGATCATTATGCTCGGTATGCACCTGATTGGTGTGTTTGCCAGGCCGGTTTTGCCCGGCATAAAAATAGGCGACACGGTCATGCCGCTTTTGTCGTTGAAGGTACTGCCGCCGTTTGTGGCAGGAATTGTACTCGCGGCTCCGATGGCGGCGATCATGTCGACAGTCGATGCGCTGTTGATTTTAGTAAGCTCAGCATTGGTCAAGGATATCTATTTAAATTACATCAAACCGAATGCTGCTGATCAGCATATTAAAAAAATAAGCTTCAGCGTAACGGCGATTATCGGGATAATCGTTATTCTGCTGGCGCTAAGTCCGCCTGATTTGATTATCTGGCTGAACCTGTTTGCGTTTGGCGGCCTGGAATCGGTCTTTATTTGGCCGGTGATTTTCGGATTGTATTGGAGCAGGGGGAATAAGTACGGTGCGATTACTTCGATGATATTGGGGATGGGTTCCTACATCTTGTTTGACCGTTTTTATCCGAATGCGCTTGGGCTGCATACGGTGGTGTTGCCGATACTTATTTCCTTTCTCGGCTTTATTGCAGTTAGTCTCTTTACCCAACGAAAAACATTGGTGGAACATCATTTCTGATCTTTATTTGTTGCTTTTTTCACAGTTAATTTCTAGAATAAAATCAGTAATGAACGAGGTGGGGCTCCACTATGGTAGAAGTGATCAGGTTTATGTCGGCATTGTTGCTGCCAGGTCTGTTGGTTTTGCTTTTTACTCGGGTCACTTACAACCGGGTAATCGGACTGATATTGACCGTGGCACTCATCGCCGCTTCCGTTTATAAAGGCTATACAAATACATTCTGGCTTATTGTTGTGGATGCATTTTCATTAACGGCTGGCTTCTGGCTGGCGTCGAAGATGAAGCAACGCGCCATTAAAAGAAGCTAACATCGAAGTCTGCCTGAAATCCAGGCAGGCTTTTTCTGTGAAAAAATTTTTTCATACATTGGTTGGGAGTGTTTGTTCATGAATAGTTATTATTTTTTTCCAATAGGGTCCGAAGGATACTGCTAGTAAAATGAAAGTATGGTTGTAGAAAAATAGCAAATTATGTAGATTAGTAAATGAAACAAAATTTCCGAAATTTCATTGAATTTTGAAATATTATTTAATATAATGAGGGAAAGACACATACATATGGTGAAGACGATGAACCAAGAGATTATTTTTATCCAAGAGGGCATGCACAGCTTCAAACCCTCAGAAAAGAAGGCTGCAGAATACATCCTGCGTCACCCGCAAGAGGTAGTCAACCTATCTGTTCAAAAACTGGCCGAAAAGGCCAAGGTCAGCGAGGCAACGATTATTCGGATGTCGAGGTCGCTGAAATGTAAGGGGTTTCAGGAGTTGAAACTCAAAATCGCTTATGAATTGGCTAAACCGCAAAATAATCTTTATGAGGATATTCCCAAGGATGATTCGGCAAAATCCTTCATTCAGACCATCTCGCAGAACAATATCCAATCAATTCAAAACACGCTGATGGTTTTGTCCGAAGAGGAAGTTGAACAGGCGGTCAACCTTTTATCCCAGGCCAGAAAGGTGGCGGTATTTGGGATTGGCGCATCTGCCATCGTGGGCATGGACTTAAAGCAAAAGCTGACGCGAATCGGGCGCTGGTGTGAGGAAGGCTTTGACGGCGATACGCAAATCACGATTGCTGCCAACCTGACGAAACAGGATGTCGCGATCGGCATCTCCTACAGCGGGCAAACGAAGGACGTCATCGAGGCGTTAAGGGTTGCCAAGGAAAGTGGCGCCCAAATAATTTCGCTGACGAAGTCCGGGGATAATCATGTTTCCGATTTGGCGGATGTAAAGCTGCATACAACCTCTCTGGAACGGGATGTCCGGAGCGGGGCGACGAGCTCGCGGATTGCCCAACTGAATGTCATCGATATTCTATTCCTTGGTGTCACCCGATCCAATCAATCTAAAAATATTGAAGCACTTGAAAGAACCCGCAAAGCCGTTAACATATTGAAAAAGACAACCGGCAGATAGATAGTCTGTTAACCGTCTGCCATTCTATACACTACTTCATTTCCATCATAGATCAGACTCCCAAGAAAACTTTAGACGGCAAAGCATGGCTGTTCCGTAAAATAAGTAACTCCCTCGGCTTGCCGAGGAAAAAATAAAACATTTTTTAAGGGGGAAATTTTTTCGATGAAAAAACTGGGGAAACTATGGCTGTTTGGCTTGTTCACACTGATTCTCGTTTTGGCAACAGCGTGTTCAAATGACAAAGGGGGCACGGAGAAAACAGAAGGTACACCAAAAGATGATGACACAAAAAAAGAAGCAGTAACACTCACAATCGGAAGCTGGCGCACAGAGGATACGGCCAAATACGAAAAAGTTATTGCCGAATTCAATAAGAAAAATCCTGACATTAAAGTGGAATTTAAGCCTTCGAAAAATACCGAGTACAACACAATCCTGAACACTGCTTTACAAAGCGGTGAAGGTCCGGACATCATCCACCTGCGCCCATACGCACCTGGTATCGCGCTTGCTGATGCAGGTTATCTGGAGCCGCTTGATGGTGTAACAGGACTTGACGTATTTCCGGAAGCTGCGCTGAATGCCTCAAAGGGAACTGACGGCAAGCAATATGGCGTGCCTCTCAATATGAGTACAACGCAAATGTTCTATAACAAGAAAATCTTTAAGGATAACGGCCTGAAAGAGCCAAAGACTTGGGATGAATTCATTAAACTTGCCCAAACATTAAAAGACAAGAAAATTGTTCCGATTGCCCTCGGCAGCAAGGAAGGCTGGTTATTATCGGCAGCACACGGGATTTTTGGGCCGGCCCATTATGGCGGCAATGAGTTTGTCGAAAAGATTACCAAAGGCGAGACCAATTTTAACAGCCCAGAATTTGTAAACTCAATTAAAGCAATGGATGAACTGAAGAAATTCTTCCCAGATAACTATGAAGGACTGGGAATGGAAGATATTCGTACGCTTTTCGCCACTGGCACGGCAGCAATGTTCCCAATGGGAAGCTGGGAAATTGAAGTCGTACGCGGACTGAATCCTGATATTGAAATCGGCTTTTTCCCAATGCCATCCGCTATTGGAAAAGAAGCAACCATTACCGCATGGGTTGATGGATCATTCGCCGTTAATGCGAAATCCAAGCACAAAGAAGAAGCAAAGAAATTCATGGAATTTTTAGCAACAAAAGAGTTTGCAACGCTGTTTACAAACGAATTTAAGATGATCAGTGCCATGCCTGGCGTGAAGTCACAGGATGAATTGGTTACCGGCTTAAGCGAAGCTGTTGAAAAAATCTCGACTCCATACATGATGGTTGTTCATTTTGCCGGCGGTAACCCAACTTCAAAGGCAACGCTCGAAACGGAACTTCAAGGAATGTATTTAGGTAAGCAAACTCCTGAAGGCGCCGCGAAAAAAGTCCAAGAAAATGCTGAAACTTGGTTTAAACCGTTTCAACAGTAAAAGTGCATTAAATTAAAAGTAGGTGGCGGTGAATATGCAAACAGAAATCAATCCAGAGGTAATCACGCAGAAAACACATAAGAAAAGGAAGCGGTGGGGCATCCATCTCTTCCCTATTCCCGCCCTTGTCATTTATGGTATGTTCATAGTTTACCCGCTGGTGGCGGCGCTTGCCTACAGTTTTTATGACTGGAAGGGCATCAAAAAAGGCGCATTTATCGGGTTGGAAAACTATAAGAATCTGTTTACGGCCGAGCCATTTAGCGGCATGTTCTGGAATGCCTTTGGCCACAACTTCCTGTATTTTGCCGTGCAAATGGTCGTACAGAATGGGCTGGCCTTTTTTCTCGCGTTTATCATCTATCAAAAAATCCGTGGGGCGGAATTTTTCAAACTGGCCTATTTCCTGCCGCGGCTGTTATCGGTCATCGTAGTCGGTTTTCTTTGGAAGCTGATTTTGAACCCTAACTTCGGAGCGCTTAATGTGCTGCTTGGAAAAATGGGTCTCGAGAACTTGAAGAAGGCTTGGCTTGGTGATCCCGATACCGCGCTGCTGGCGATTATTCTCGTCAACTGTTGGTTTGGAATCGGTTTTGCGGTGTTAATTTTCCTCGCCGGCTTCCAAGCGATTCCGAAAGAATTGATCGAAGCTGGGCGCTTAGACGGGGCCAAAGGGTTCACGATGATCCGAACCATTATGCTGCCGCTAATGATGCCGTCGATTACGATTATGACGGTGCTGACGTTTATCCAATCCTTCGAAGCTTTCGAACTCGTTTATGCGATGCAAGGCTCGCAAGGGGAGCCGTACCGATCGACCGACACGCTGGCCGTTTATTTCTATCGTCTCGCCTTTGGCGGGTCGACCGGGGATTCCACGGCAATTGGGCTTGGGTCAGCTTTGGCCGTCGTATTATTTATTTTCATCTCGATCGTGACGGCGTTTTATTTGAAATCAATGCAGAAAAAACAAGTGGAAATGTAGGGGTGAATAAAGGTGAAACAAACTATCTGGACAAAGCCAATCTATTATATCGTTGCCTTTCTATTCGCCTCTATCAGTCTATATCCGATTATACTGATGATTTTATCATCCTTTAAACCGAATATGGAAATCATGATGAGCCCGCTGTCGCTGCCGAAAAGCTTCAGTCTTCAAACCTATCAAAACCTGTTGGATCGGGTTCCGTTCATGACCTATTTTTACAACAGCGTGTTCGTCAGTGTGGTTTCAGTGTTGCTTATCCTCATCACAACGTCACTCGCGGCTTTTTACATTGCCCGCTATACGTTTTGGTGGAACAACGTCCTGTTTTTCATCTTCCTGATGGGGATGATGATTCCGATTAAACTCGGGATTGTGCCGCTGTTCATGCTGATGAAGGATCTTGGGCTAACGAACTCTTTGTGGTCTCTGATTCTGATGTATACAGCGACAGGCATTCCGCTGTCCATCTTGATTTTAACCGGATTTTTCAGAACGATGCCGGCTGAATTGGAGGAAGCGGCGCGAATCGACGGAGCGACGGACCTCAGAATCTTGTGGAATGTAGTATTGCCCTTGATGCGCCCGGCGCTTGGCACTGTGATGATCATTAACTTTATTCAATCGTGGAACGACTTCTTCTTCCCGTTGATTTTTATTACCGACGATTTGAAAAAGACCATTCCGGTCGGGATGCTGAGCCTGTTCGGCGAATATTCCGCTGACTGGGGCGCATTGTTTGCCGGCCTGACCTTGTCGTCACTTCCAATGATGATTCTGTTCTTTATTGCATCGAAGCAATTTATGGAAGGACTGACTGCCGGTGCGGTTAAATAATGATTATGAAGGATTTGATCCCATGTTGTTGACAGAAATGAGAAATAAGGACTCTGAGAATTTGCATCAATTATCTACACTTGAAATTATCCGGCTGATGAATCAGGAGGACCAGAAAGTGGCGCTCGTTGTCGAGCAGGCCCTGCCGCAAATTCGCGATGCGATTGACGTGGCGGTAAACGCACTCCAGCAAGGCGGGAGATTGTTTTATATGGGGGCGGGAACAAGCGGCCGACTCGGGATTCTCGATGCATCCGAATGCCCGCCGACGTTTGGCGTTCCCCATGAGTTGGTCAATGGAATCATTGCCGGTGGGGAAAAAGCGATTCGCTATGCGATCGAGGATGCAGAGGACAATCAGGAAGAAGGGAAAGCGGCTGTCGACTCTTTGGTAACCGAAAAAGATGTCCTCATTGGAATTGCTTCGAGCGGCAGAACCCCGTATGTTCTTGGAGCCATTAATCGGGCAAACGAACGGGGAATTCCCACGGTCGGAATTTCTTGCAATAATGGTTCCGAACTGTCGGAACTCGTAAAATTCCCGATTGAGGTTCCGGTCGGACCGGAAGTGGTAACCGGTTCAACCCGCCTAAAAGCCGGCACTGCCCAAAAGATGGTGCTGAATATGATTTCTACCGCAGCAATGATCAAGCTTGGCAAGGTTTACAAAAACCTGATGGTAAACGTGCAGGCTACCAATGAAAAACTCCGAAACCGGTCACTTTCAATAATTCAAGACATAACCGGTGTGGATGAAGTGACCGCCAAAACGATGAATGACCGGGCCAATGGCAATACACGGGCGGCTATTCTTATGATTTTATTCCTAGTAGATTATGAAACTGCCCTTAAAGCGCTAAAGCAAAACAATGACCATTTTCCTAATGCGTTAGCAGATCTTCAGAAAAAAACAGGTGAGCAGGGTCCTGCGTAGTCGGGCCGGTTTCATTGCCGATTTTCTACCCCATTCTTCCGATCAAAAAACTGCCTCAAGAACTAGTGTTTTAGATCGATTTCAACAAAAAACAACTTTATACCTAGTCAAAAAAACAGAAGATGGGACTAAGGTGGTATAGACGACTATACCACTTTTTTCGTATGTTTGAAATAAAGATTCTAAGTGTTTACGCTAAACAGCAAACGCTTACAGTCGAAATCCATTTGGAAAAAGGAGGATTTATGAAAAGAAGTAAGCTGATGATTTCCGCCATTTGCACTGTTTTTTTAGGAACAACCACTGCAGCCGCCAGTAATGATTCGGCCGTTGTTCCTTCGCTTGAAAATGCAGAGAAAAAATCCCCATCACAGAAACCGCACCCAGCTTTTACATGGAACTCAAACGTCATACCAGTAACGCCTGTCCTGCACCCAAGTTCGGCCAGAGGAGCCGGAATGGTCGAGGCACCTCTAAAGCAAATCGATCCAATCATCAACAAGTATATTTCGGATAAACTGTTCCCAGGAGCGGTGGCCTTTGTTGCCCGCAGCGGAAAAATCGTCAAGCATACGGCCTATGGAAATGCCGCCCAGTATGTAGACGGCCAATTTACCGAAATGGAAAAACCGGTGCCGATGAAAGAGGGCACTATTTTCGATTTGGCCTCCATCAGCAAAATTTTCACCTCAGTAGCTGTGATGCAGCTCTATGAGCAAGGATTATTCCAGCTCGATGATCCGGTTGCCAAGTATATTCCGGAATTCGCCGCCAATGGGAAGGAGAACGTCACCATCCGCCAGTTGTTGACGCATACGTCCGGATTTACGTCCTGGATTCCGCTTTACTCACAAGGGACATCCCGTGAAGACCGCATCGGTTTAGTTTTTAAACAAGGGCTAAAAAGGGCGCCAGGAACCGGTTATGAGTACAGCGATTTGAACATGATTACAATAGGAGCATTGATTGAACGTCTATCAGGGCAGCGCCAGGATGAATTTGTAAAGAAACATATTACTGATCCGCTGAAAATGAAGGATACGATGTACAATCCACCGGCCTCCTTGAAAAACCGGATTGCGGCGACAGAATATCAAGCTGTTCCTAATCGCGGACTTGTCTGGGGCGAGGTTCATGACAAAAACGCCTGGTCATTGGACGGGGTTGCCGGCCATGCCGGTGTGTTCTCGACAGCAGAGGATTTGGCAAAGCTGGCACATGTATTTATTAATAATGGTAAGTATGCCGGCAAGGCTATTATGAAACCGGAAACGGTAAAACTTTTACTGGAAAACCAAAATGAAGCGTTCCCGGGCAATGATCACGGACTTGGCTGGGAGTTAGGCCAGGCGTGGTACATGGATGCGTTATCAGAAGGAACGTATTCATTTGGCCATACCGGGTATACTGGAACATCGATTGTGGTCAGCCCGAACAACAAAACGATAGCCATTTTGCTGACGAATCGAGTACATCCGAGCAGAAATATGGGATCGATAAACGAACCGAGAAGATTGTTTGCGAGACAGGTCGCCGATTCGATTCCAGTGTCGATTCCAGGCAGGGCATCAGCATGGTTTGCCGGCTATGGCGACAAGCAGGACAAGGTCATGGAAAGTGATATTTCCTTGAATAAAGATGCTAAGCTGACGTTTGCGACTTGGTATATGACAGAGTATCAGTCAGATTACGGCTATGTCGAGGTCTATAAGGATGGGGCGTGGCAAAGACTCGCCGCGTTTAACGGCATCAGCAAAGGCTGGGAACACCAGGAGCTCACCGTCCCGAAAGAAGCATCAAAATTACGTTTTGTTTATAAAACAGACACCTTATACAACGGTCGCGGCTGGTATGTACTGAATCCAATTCTTGATAACAAGAGACTGCAATTTAAAAGCAATGATTGGGAATTGAGAGATTATTAATTTTCTAAAATCAAAGTGGTGGTGAAAAAATCCACCCTATTGCCGAGTATTTAGTTTCTATTAGCGTTTGTGGCTTTCTATTGGCGATTCATACACATCTAAGGAAATTCAAAATCGAGGAGGAGAAAGCATGCGTAAATTTTTCAAAATGATGATGGTTTCGGCTTTGGCTCTAGTGTTATTGGTAACCGGGATCCCGGTATCAGGGGCAACAGCAGCCACAGGAATCAAGGATTTGGTCATTGATCTGAACGTTCCGCAGGTAAAACGAGAAGTGCAGGATAACCAAATTCAGCTGAATGCTCTGCATGTCTATGAGGACGGCCCATTCATGAAGGCATCCGATGTCACTTGGAAATCCTCAAACAAGAATGTGGCGTCCGTTAAAGAAGGGCTGGTCACACTATCAGGCCATAACGGAAAAACATTCATCTCGGTAAGTGACGGTAAATACACCGATCGGATTGCTATTCAATTCAAAGGCAACCAAGGACAAATCCTTGTCGAAAAAGAAAAAGGGAAACGCTATGACCTAATTGGCCACGCTATCAAGCACATGACGATGGAAGAAAAAATAGGGCAAATGTTGATGCCGGACTTCCGAAGCTGGCAGGGCAAAAATGTCACCGTCATGAATGACGAAATTGCCCAGGTTGTTAAAGACTATCATCTTGGCGGCGTCATTTTGTTCCGCGAAAACACGGTAAATGCTGACCAAACAACTAAACTCGTAAGTGCTTATCAAGATGCAGCCGAAAAATACGGTCTGCTAATCTCGATTGACCAAGAAGGCGGAATTGTCACGCGTCTGCAAACAGGTACTGATTTTGCAGGAAACATGGCATTAGGGGCAGCACGTTCCGAGGCACTGGCGGAGAAAGTCGGCAAAGCAATTGGTGAAGAGCTTAAAGCGCAGGGCATCAATATGAATTTTGGTCCGGTTTTGGATGTCAATAATAATCCTGACAACCCGGTTATCGGCGTTCGTTCATTTGGTGAAGACCCGGAATTAGTGGCAAAGCTGGGTAATGCCTATATTAAAGGGCTTCATGGAACAGGAACTGCGGCAACAGCAAAGCATTTCCCTGGCCATGGTGATACAGCAGTTGACTCGCATATTGGATTAAATGAAGTACCACATGATAAAGTACGTCTCAAGAAAGTAGAGCTATATCCATTCCAAAAAGCGATGGATGCAGGTATTGATGCAATTATGACCGCTCACGTTACCTTCCCGAAAATCGATAACACAAAGGCGATTTCGAAAATGGACGGCAGCGAAATTGCTGTTCCGGCTACGCTTTCTTACAAGGTGTTAACGGAGCTTATGCGTGAAGAGATGGGCTTTAACGGTGTCATCGTTACCGATGCGATGAATATGGGTGCGATTACGACACACTTTGGTCCGGTTGATGCAGCTATTCGGGCCGTCCAGGCTGGAGCCGATATTCTATTAATGCCTGTTGGAATTGAAGCAGTGGCTAATGGACTCTATGACAAGGTTAATACTGGTGAAATTTCAATTGAAAGAGTAGAAAAGTCAGTTGAACGCATTTTAACATTGAAATTAAATAGAAGCATTGTAAAAGCTGAGAAAGAAGTGAGCTTGGATGAAAAGGTAGCCAATGCCCTTCAGGTTGTAGGTTCACCTGAACATAGAGCAATCGAAAAAGAAGCAGCAGAGAAATCGATTACGCTAGTGAAAAATAACGGCGTTCTTCCGTTGAAGGCAGCAGCTGAAGATAAAATTGCGGTTGTCGGTTATAGCGGATTTTATGTGGACTCTTTGTTGGCTGAAGTGAAAAAGCATCATCAGAATGTGACTTATATTAATACGCAGACCAAACTGACGGCAGCACAGTTGGATCAAATAAGAGATGCAAAATACATCATTGTTGGAACATACACTTCCAGCGTTGGCGGTAGAGCGCCAAGTGCCGGACAAATGCTGATGACAAATCAGCTCATCACTGAACTCGATGCGCCAGTTATTGCGGTGGGAATTAGAAATCCGTATGATGTGATGTCCTATCAGACTGTAGATGCAGCACTTGTACAGTATGGATACAGACCGGCAAGTTTTGAAGCATCTGCTAACACCATTTTCGGTAAAAATAGTCCGACTGGAAAACTTCCAGTAACGATTTACAACCATGACGGCAGCGTCTTATACGGTTTTGATCACGGATTAAGGTATTAAGAATTCCAAGTTTCATTGGGAATAGTCGATATTGGCGGCTATTCCCCAAAGATAAAGGCTTTTATTTTTCCAAAAAAAGCGGGGAGGAATTTGTGTGAAGAAGTGGATTACAGGGATTATTACGCTGCTGCTGGTGCTTTCAACAGTGACAGCTGCGATTGCCAAGAACGACAAGGAGAAAAACAATAAAAAGCTCCGTTTAGGTGTGGAAGTGTTATTAAAAGACAAAATCAATTTGCTCAAAGGAAAGCGTGTCGGCTTGATTACCAACCCGACTGGTGTAGACCAAGATTTGAATAGTATCGTAGATTTATTTTATAATAATAAAAATTTTGAGCTTACGGCTTTATACGGTCCTGAGCATGGCGTCCGCGGCAGCGCACCAGCTGGGGCATATGTAGAATCCTATGTGGATGAAAAAACAGGCTTGCCTGTTTACAGCCTTTATGGAAAAACGCAAAAACCTTCACCCGAAATGTTAAGTAATGTCGATGTATTGGTATTTGATATTCAGGATGTTGGTGCACGTTTTTACACATACATTTACACCATGGCATTAGCTATGGAAGCAGCTAAGGAGCAAAATATTCCGTTCATCGTTCTCGACCGCCCGAATCCAGTTAGCGGTGCAAAGGTAGAAGGCCCAATTTTGGAAAGTAAGTACTCTTCGTTTGTGGGCAAATATGCCATTCCCGTCCGCCATGGGATGACAGTAGGAGAGTTAGCAAAGTTATTTAATAAGGAATTTGGCATCGGCGCTGATTTAACCGTTGTTAAAATGGAAGGCTGGAACCGAAGCATGTATTACGATGACACCCCATTGCATTTTGTCATGCCGTCACCAAACATGCCTACGTTGGATACAGCTCTTGTTTATACGGGTGCTGCCTTAATTGAAGGTGCCGATAACGTCTCTGAAGGCCGCGGGACTACAAGACCGTTTGAACTAATCGGGGCACCTTTCATAGATGGAGATGAGCTGGCTGCAAAGCTGAACTCTTTGAACCTGCCAGGGGTAAAGTTCCGTTCCGCCTCGTTCATCCCGACAACTTCAAAGAACGTAAACCAGTTAAACCATGGAATCCAGATCCATGTCACCAATCGCAATGCCTTTAAACCGTTCGAAACCGGATTGCACATCGTAAAAACTATCCATGACATGTATCCGAACGACTTTAAGTTCCGTGCGCGTGACAGCAAGGGAGTATCCCACTTCGACCTGCTCGTCGGAAACGGCTGGATCCGTGACGGTATCGAAGCTGGCAAATCTATAGAAGAAATGAAAAAACAATGGCAGCCTGAATTGGACAAATTCATGGACGTTCGTAAGAAGTTCCTGTTGTACTAATCATTGTCCATCTGGGGTGGACAGTGTCCACGAGTGGTGCCTGACACCATTAGCGACATTAACACTATGACTATGCGAATTGGCCAGTCCCAAACACTTTGGGGCTGGTTTTTTCATGTTGAATTAAGAAAATAAACGGAAAATCGAATATTAGTTCGCATATTATTGGTTTGTATTAGGGGGATTGTGGTAAAATGGTAGTATTGATTTTGTGGAACGGGAGGGAACCAGGATAATGGATCAATTCGAATTAGTCTCCAATTACTCGCCGCAGGGGGATCAGCCTGAGGCGATTAAGCAGCTGGTGAATGGCATTCATCAGAACAAACGGTATCAAACCCTGCTTGGTGCAACAGGTACGGGGAAGACGTTTACAATCTCCAATGTCATTAAAGAAGTAAACAAACCAACCCTGATTATCGCCCATAACAAGACACTCGCCGGCCAGCTCTACAGCGAGTTCAAGGAGTTTTTCCCGAATAACGCTGTCGAGTACTTTGTCAGCTACTACGACTACTATCAGCCCGAAGCCTATGTTCCGTCGACAGACACCTTCATCGAAAAAGACGCCAGTATCAATGATGAAATTGATAAGCTGCGCCACTCTGCGACCTCCTCGTTGTTTGAGCGCAAGGACGTCATTATCATCGCCAGCGTTTCCTGCATCTATGGCCTCGGTTCGCCGGAAGAATACAGCGAGATGGTGGTCTCACTTAGAACTGGAATGGAAATTGAGCGCAATCAGCTCTTACACCGTCTGGTTGATATCCAATATGAGCGGAATGACATTGATTTTAAGCGTGGGACTTTCCGTGTTCGCGGCGATGTTGTCGAGATATTTCCTGTTTCCCGTGATGAGCATTGTCTAAGGGTGGAGTTTTTCGGTGATGAAATCGATCGGATCCGTGAGGTCGACGCCCTTACAGGCGAAATTATCGGCGAACGCGAGCATGTGGCCGTATTCCCGGCTTCCCACTTCGTAACCCGCGAAGAGAAGATGCGCGTGGCCATTGAAAATATTGAAAAAGAACTCGAGGAACGCTTGGCCGTTCTCCGTGAAAATAACAAATTGCTCGAAGCCCAGCGCTTGGAGCAGCGCACCCGCTATGACCTGGAAATGATGCGCGAAATGGGTTTCTGCTCCGGTATCGAGAACTATTCGCGCCATTTGACCCTAAGGCCGGCAGGCTCGACACCGTATACCCTGCTCGACTATTTCCCGGATGATTTCCTGATTGTGATTGATGAGTCGCACGTGACCCTGCCGCAGATTCGCGGTATGTTTAACGGCGACAAGGCGCGGAAGGAAGTCCTTGTCGAGCACGGCTTCCGTCTACCGTCGGCACTCGATAACCGTCCTCTGACGTTCGATGAGTTTGAGAAGCATATTCGAAATATTGTATTTGTCTCGGCAACACCTGGGCCCTATGAACTCGAACACACACCGGAAATGGTTCAGCAAATCATCCGGCCGACAGGATTGCTTGATCCGACCATTGATGTCAGGCCGATTGAAGGCCAGATTGATGACCTCATTGGCGAGATTCAGGAGCGGGTTAAACGCAATGAACGCGTCCTGGTTACAACCCTAACGAAAAAAATGTCCGAAGACCTTACGGATTACCTTAAGGAAATCGGCATCAAGGTCCAATACTTGCATTCTGAGGTCAAAACGCTCGAGCGGATTGAAATCATCCGCGAGCTTCGTCTTGGTAAATATGACGTCCTTGTCGGGATTAACCTGCTGCGAGAAGGCCTTGATATTCCGGAGGTTTCTCTCGTGACGATTTTAGACGCCGACAAAGAGGGCTTCCTCCGTTCGGAACGTTCGCTGATTCAGACCATCGGCCGGGCAGCAAGGAATGCCAACGGCCATGTCATCATGTATGCGGACCGGATGACCAACTCGATGGAGCTGGCGATCAGCGAGACAAAACGGCGTCGTACGATTCAAGAGGAGTATAATGAGAAGCATGGGATTACCCCTCAAACGATTCAGAAGGGAATCCGCGATGTCATCCGTGCCACCCATGCCGCCGAGGAGGCCGAAGATTACAAACCAGCAGCATCGTTTGCCGCCATGTCCAAGAAGGAAAAAGATAAGTTAATTGCCAATATGGAAAAAGAAATGAAGGACGCCGCCAAAGCACTTGATTTCGAGCGCGCTGCCGAGCTCCGAGATTTAATTTTAGAATTGAAGGCCGAAGGATAAGCAGTGCTGTCCTTCGTCCAAAAACTTTTTAAAAGTGGAAGGAAAATGAACAAATGGCGATGGAAAAATTGATTGTGAAAGGCGCCAGAGCCCACAATTTGAAAAATATTGATGTTACTATACCGCGAGATAAGCTTGTTGTCGTGACAGGACTTTCCGGATCAGGAAAGTCCTCACTCGCGTTCGATACGATTTATGCAGAAGGACAGCGCCGGTATGTCGAATCGCTGTCGGCTTACGCGCGCCAGTTCCTCGGCCAAATGGATAAACCTGACGTAGATTCGATTGAAGGGTTATCCCCGGCGATATCAATTGACCAAAAAACTACGAGCCGGAACCCGCGCTCAACCGTCGGTACGGTGACTGAAATCTATGATTACCTGAGATTATTATTTGCGCGTATAGGCCATCCTACCTGTCCGAATCATGGTATCGAGATCTCTTCACAGACCATTGAACAGATGGTCGACCGAATTCTTGAATATCCAGAGCGGACCAAAATGCAAATTCTTGCTCCTGTCGTCTCCGGACGAAAAGGCCAGCACATCAAGGTATTCGAAGATATTAAAAAACAAGGTTTTGTCCGTGTTCGCGTTGATGGAGAAATGCTTGACCTTGGTGACGATATTGAGCTTGATAAAAATAAAAAACATACTATTGAAGTAGTTGTCGACCGGATTGTTGTCAAAGACGGGGTTGCGGCTCGGGTAGCTGATTCGCTTGAAACAGCACTAGGTCTGGGCGAAGGAAAAGTGATTATCGATGTTATTGGTGAGGAAGAGTTGCTGTTCAGCGAAGATCATTCCTGTCCTCACTGCGGTTTTTCCATAGGTGAACTTGAGCCGCGGATGTTTTCATTCAATAGCCCGTTTGGTGCCTGTCCGGAATGTGATGGTCTCGGTTCGAAACTCGAGGTTGATGTCGACCTTGTCATCCCTAATAAGGATTTAACTCTAAAGCAGCATGCCATTGCACCGTGGGAGCCGACTAGTTCGCAATATTACCCACAGCTGCTAGAGGCGGTTTGCAATCATTACGGCGTGGACATGGATATCCCCGTTAAGGATATCCCGGAACATCATCTTGAGAAAATACTCTACGGCTCAGGCAGTGAAAAAATTTATTTTAAGTATGAAAATGATTGGGGCCAAATCCGCGAAGGCTATATCGAATTTGAAGGCGTCGTTCGCAATGTCGAGCGTCGCTATAAAGATACAAGCTCCGATTACATCCGCGAGCAAATGGAAAAATACATGGGGCAACAGGCGTGCCCAGCCTGTAAAGGTTTCCGATTGAAAAAGGAAACGTTGGCAGTACTGATTAACGGACAGCATATCGCTCATGTGACAGACCTTTCCATCGAAGAGGCCCAAGCATTTTTCTTAGGTTTACAGCTTTCGGAAAAAGAAGAGCAGATTGCCAGATTGATTTTACGAGAAATCAATGAAAGGCTGGGGTTCCTTGTTAATGTGGGACTAGATTACTTGACCTTGAGCCGCACGGCCGGAACGCTTTCCGGCGGCGAGGCTCAGCGGATTCGCCTAGCTACGCAAATTGGCTCACGGTTAACCGGGGTACTTTACATTCTGGACGAACCATCCATCGGTCTTCACCAGCGCGATAATGATCGTTTGATCGACACCCTGCAACATATGCGTGACATCGGCAACACCTTGATTGTCGTCGAGCACGATGAAGATACGATGCTGGCGGCGGATTACTTAATTGATATCGGTCCCGGTGCAGGAGTTCACGGCGGGGAAGTAGTTTCTGCAGGGACACCTGCAGAGGTAATGGCTGACCCTAACTCGCTTACAGGTCACTACCTGTCCGGAAAAAAGTTTATTCCGCTGCCTTTGGAGCGACGCAAGCCGGATGGACGCTTTGTTGAAATTAAGGGTGCTGCTGAAAATAATTTAAAAAATGTCAATATCAAGCTTCCGCTTGGCATGTTCATCGCGGTAACCGGTGTATCCGGTTCCGGTAAAAGTACCCTGATTAATGAAATCCTTCTTAAATCGTTGGCGCAAAAGCTGAACCGTGCGAAAACAAAACCGGGGCAGCATAAGAGTATTAAGGGTATCGATTATTTGGATAAAGTCATTGATATTGACCAGTCGCCAATCGGTAGGACGCCGCGCTCCAATCCGGCCACTTATACCGGTGTGTTTGACGATGTCCGCGACGTGTTTTCGTCGACGAATGAAGCAAAGGTTCGCGGTTACAAAAAGGGACGTTTCAGCTTTAACGTCAAGGGTGGCCGGTGTGAAGCCTGCCGCGGTGACGGGATTATAAAAATTGAAATGCACTTTTTGCCGGATGTCTATGTTCCTTGTGAAGTGTGTCACGGCAAACGCTATAACCGTGAAACGCTCGAAGTAAAGTACAAAGGAAAAAATATAGCCGATGTCCTTGATATGACAGTTGAGGACGCGGTTAAGTTTTTCGAAAACCATCCAAAAATTAGCCGTAAACTACAGACGATTTATGATGTCGGTTTAGGGTACGTCAAGCTTGGCCAGCCGGCGACAACATTGTCGGGCGGGGAGGCACAGCGGGTGAAGCTAGCTTCTGAGCTGCACAAACGCTCCAACGGAAAGACGTTCTACATTTTGGATGAACCAACAACCGGACTCCATGTTGACGATATTTCCAGATTGCTTGTTGTGCTGCAACGGTTGGTCGAAAACGGCGACACTGTCCTAGTAATCGAGCACAACCTTGATGTCATCAAGGCTGCTGATTACATTATCGACCTTGGACCTGAGGGCGGCGATAAAGGCGGCACGATTGTGGCCACCGGCACGCCAGAAAAAGTCGCTGAAGTTTCCGAGTCATATACCGGTAAATACCTAAAGCCGATTCTCGAGCGCGACCGGTTGCGGATGCAGCAGCAGGTCGAGGAAAAAAGCACGATAAAATCATAATGTTGAAGAACTGTTGGCCCTGTTTGCGGGCTGGCAGTTTTTTTGTCCCTTGGAGATAGTTCGGCGAATATCCGCTTCAACTTGGCGAATAATGCACTCGGTTCGGCGAAAACGAGACCAATTTCAGCGTAATCCCCAGAGTAGTGTAACCAACCACCTCTCAAACCCGTCTTAAAATTGAGACAATTTTGTAATACCGGGGTAAGCACGACACGGTTTTTCCTGACAGTACTTTTCGGGCCGATTTATAATTTGGGTTTCCAGCTGTTTTAAAAAACGAAACTTTCGCCGCGTTCATTTCGTATGTATGGGAAGAGGTGATAGTGATGGAATCGAGAAAAGTTCTTTCCAGTTTGTGCTATTTTAGTATTTTTTTCGCGGGGTTTATTTTTCCGCTAGTTGTACTGATCGCTTCTGGAGATGAAATAACGAAGAAACACGCCAAAAGCGCGCTGCTGTCGCATTTAATCCCATTGATTACGGTACCGCTATTAATTTTTTCACTAGTTTATGAATTTGCCAGCATGGAAGCAGAAGTACCTGTTTTTACCATTATTACTGTCATTCTGATGGTTCTTGTCTCCATTATTGTAGTCATTTGGAACATTATAAAAGGCGTAAAGGTGCTCATAGCTGAATAGGTTTTTAGTAGGACAAATAAAATTTATTGAGGGTGGAAAAAATGAAAGAGGAACGCAAGCGGATACTAACCATGGTTGAAGAGGGAAAACTGTCAGTGGATGAAGCGTTAAGGCTGCTTGATGAACTGCAAAAGGATCAAAAAAATATGGAACAGAAGCAGGCGGATATTATCAACGAGCTATCCACCGCGGTTCAGTTTGAGGAAGCGAAAAAGGACGACGCGGCCTACGCCAAGTATCAGTCCACAAAGGAAAAGATTTTTGAATTTGTCGATTCCGCATTGAAAAAAATCAAGGAACTCGACCTTGATTTGAATTTCGGGCAATCAGTGGACATTTCCCACATTTTTCAACATGGCAATGCGGAGCTGAACAATATCGATATTGATTTGGCCAATGGCTCAGTGAACGTCGTTGCCTGGGACCAGCCGGATGTCCGTGTTGAATGCCAGGCCAAGGTGTATCGGGTCGAAAATCAGGACCAAGCCCGACAAAACTTTTTACGGGATGTAACCTTTGCTGTTGAAGGCGGGAAACTGCGCTTTTTCACCCAGCAAAAGTGGATGAAGGTAGAGGCCGTGATGTTTGTACCGAAAGTGCAGTACGAAAAAGTTAGGGTGCGCATCTTTAATGGTTCTGTCACTGGCGGCAAGTTGAATGTCGCCGACCTGCGAGTGAAAACAGGCAATGGAAAAATTAAACTCGAGCATGTGATTGGCAATAAGGCCGAGGTCGAAACGGCCAACGGGAAAATTAATCTGAAGCATGGCCAGTTCGATGAGCTTGAGGCGGAGACCATCAATGGCGCAATTAAGGTTGATGGCGATTTTAAAAAGGTCGATACCCAGTCGTTCAACGGAAATATCAGTGTGCTGTTAAAGGGCAACCGCAGCGAGTGGGTCCACGCCAAGACCACGACCGGTCCAATTGAATTGTATGTTCCAGAGGGAACGCCGGTCGATGGAGAGCTGAAGACCAACTTGGGCGGCTTCCACCTCAATCTTGTAGGCGTGCAGATTCTTGAGGAAAAGAGCGAAATGATTCAAAAATCGCTGCGCTTCCAATCTGTCAATCATCCTGATAAAATGTTAAAAATATACGCAGATTCCAAATCAGGCTCGATTACGGTTCAGAAAGCATTTGAATAGCGGAGAAGCAGACTTTTTCGAGGAAAAACAGTCTGCCGAACATAAAAATGGGAGTTTTGAAACATGAGATGGTTAATTGGATGTTTGATTAATGCAGTTTTATTTATGGCACTTGCCGGATATTTTCATGAAAGCTTTTACCTGACAGGGTTTTGGGCTGCACTTCAGGCGAGCATTCTATTATCCATCTTAAATGTGTTAGTGCGTCCGCTGCTGATTTTGTTTACCTTGCCTGTAACGGTGTTGACGATGGGATTGTTCCTGTTTGTCATCAACGCCATCACACTGGAGCTGACGGACTATTTAATGGGGGACGCATTTGAAATCTCTGGCTTCGGCATGGCCCTGTTCTTTGCCGTATTAATGTCACTCGTCAACCTTGTCATCCAAAAAACAATAATGGACCCATCCAGATCCGCAAACAGAAAATCAAAAAAATAACAAAAGGTGCGTGCCTGCTCATTGAACTGCCCCCTGTCAAGTAGACAGTGGAAATAATAAAACGGAACTAGGCGGCTTTAGCCCTGTATTCTAAGGGACTGAGGCCGTTTAGTCTTTTTTGTAGTCGTTTTTCATTGTAAAATTGTATGTAGTCTTCAATGTCCTTCTTCAACTCTTCAAATGTACTGTACTTGTTTAGATAATACTTCTCGCATTTCAATGTTCCCCAAAACCCTTCCATT
>NZ_JAMBOX010000019.1 GCF_023715785.1 Neobacillus niacini | reverse complement strand
CGAGGACTTAACCAAATAGAAAAGCGGAGGCGACTGTTCAACTTCGAGAGACGTTGGAGGGCTGGCACTGCAAATCCCGGTTTTGGATTTGTAGGGACGGACCGAAACGGCCGAGAAGTTAGGAGCCAAAGCTAGACAAGTCATAATGATTATTCGGTTTACTTATACTTCTTCTGCATTATCTAGTTTTGAGGGAATGAAAAAAGTTTAAATTACCTCTTGAAAAATATAAAAAAGACATTATAATAAAAAAGTGTCTAATATATGGTCCGGCGGCAATGGCGAGAAGGTCACACCCGTTCCCATCCCGAACACGGAAGTTAAGCTTCTCAGCGCCGATGGTAGTTGGGGCGAAAGCCCCTGTGAGAGTAGGACGCTGCCGGGCACCATTATTATTCCGCAGTAGCTCAGTGGTAGAGCTATCGGCTGTTAACCGATCGGTCGTAGGTTCGAATCCTACCTGCGGAGCCATTTTGTTTTTACCAAAAAGCTAGTATGCTTCCATAGCTCAGTAGGTAGAGCACTTCCATGGTAAGGAAGAGGTCAGCGGTTCGAGCCCGCTTGGAAGCTTATTTGATTAAAAAGGCCCCTTGGTCAAGCGGTTAAGACACCGCCCTTTCACGGCGGTAACACGGGTTCGAATCCCGTAGGGGTCACCATTAACGGAGGATTAGCTCAGCTGGGAGAGCATCTGCCTTACAAGCAGAGGGTCGGCGGTTCGATCCCGTCATCCTCCACCATATAATTTCTATTATGCCGGCTTAGCTCAATTGGTAGAGCAACTGACTTGTAATCAGTAGGTTGAGGGTTCAAGTCCTTTAGCCGGCACCACTATTTCTGGTGGGGTAGCGAAGTGGCTAAACGCGGCGGACTGTAAATCCGCTCCCTCAGGGTTCGGCGGTTCGAATCCGTCCCCCACCACCACTTATATTTTTTCAAAAATTGGACATGCTAACTAGTATCCCATTATTGGGCTATAGCCAAGCGGTAAGGCAACGGACTTTGACTCCGTCATTCGTTGGTTCGAATCCAGCTAGCCCAGCCATTTAGTGAGCCATTAGCTCAGTCGGTAGAGCATCTGACTTTTAATCAGAGGGTCGAAGGTTCGAGTCCTTCATGGCTCATAATTATTGAAAACCCCGGGGTACTGCATCCTGGGGTTTTTTTATGAATTTGCGGAAGTAGTTCAGTGGTAGAACATCACCTTGCCAAGGTGGGGGTCGCGGGTTCGAATCCCGTCTTCCGCTCCATTTATGGGGCCTTAGCTCAGCTGGGAGAGCGCCTGCTTTGCACGCAGGAGGCCAGCGGTTCGATCCCGCTAGGCTCCACCATCTATTACATATCAAAAGTTCACCCTAAATCTTTGGAGATTTGGGGTTTTTTATTTTATTTGAGGTATATTGGCGGCAGCTTTAGTAGTTTTTTTGTTAATACTGTCGTTAATAGGGCCTCTTGGCAACACTTTCAAATGACTTTTAGGTAAAATTGTCGTCAATGCCACTTCTAAAAGACACTTTTTCCCTTGAACAGGTCAATTTTGTCTAATAGCCGGCCTCTCAAAGACAATTTACAGCTCACTAGGTTAATTTTGTCTAATAGCCGGCTTTCTAAAAGACACTTTGGAGCTCACTAAGCTAATTTTGTCTAATAGAAGCCTTCTAAAAGACACTTTGCCCCTAATGTTAGATGAAATGTCTAATAGACATAATCTAAAAGACAATTACGTTATTTTTAACCTGATCTTGTCCTTTACCATGGTTATAAAAACCATTTCCCTTTTCTAACCTCGATTAAGCTCGCACCAACCCCATAAACCCAAACCAAGATGTCACCTCTCCAACCGCATATATATACAAAATTTTGTCCAGTTGAGTCATTTGTTTGAAAGCGGTTAAAATAATGACATAGTAAATTTTGGGAGGAACCGATAACTATGATGAAAAAGAAGCTTTCTATTATTGGGATGCCGATGGACTTGGGGCAAATGCGCCGCGGCGTAGATATGGGGCCAAGCGCTATGCGGTATGCGGGAATCAATGAACGCCTTAAACCTTTATTTGTGGACATCCATGATATGGGCGACATTCCTATTGGGAGGCCGGAAGTCGTGGTAGATGAGGAATCAAACCTTAGAAATCTAGATTTAGTTGCTGAAAAAAATGCACGGCTTGCTGAGAAGGTGGATGAGGCCATTCAAACTGGCTCGTTTCCGCTCGTCTTAGGCGGAGACCACAGCATTGCAATTGGCACATTGGCAGGTGTCGCTAAACATTATAAGAATCTAGGTGTCATTTGGTACGATGCCCACGGCGACCTCAACACGGCTGAGACAAGCCCATCCGGCAACATTCACGGGATGCCGCTTGCTGTCAGCATTGGGTTGGGACATGAGAAACTCACAAAAATTGGTGGGTATTCACCTAAAATTAAACCGGAAAATGTAGTCATCATCGGTGCCCGTTCACTGGATGAAGGTGAAAGAATTTTAATAAAAGAACGAGGAATCAAGGTTTACACGATGCATGAAATTGACCGGATGGGTATGGCAAAGGTCATGGAAGAAACCATTGCCTACTTGGAGGAAAGAACCGATGGCGTCCATTTATCTCTAGATTTGGATGGTCTCGATCCAAGCGAGTGCCCGGGAGTCGGTACACCGGTCATGGGCGGTATCAGCTACCGCGAAAGTCATCTGGCCATGGAAATGCTAGAGGAAGCAAAACTGATTACCTCCGCTGAATTTGTCGAGGTCAATCCCATTCTTGATGAAAAAAATAAAACCGCATCCATTGCCGTAGGACTCATGGGCTCACTGTTTGGAGAAAAGCTTCTATAAAAGATAAAAACGCGTCCGCCCGGACCGCCGAATGAAGGGCAGCTGCAATTGCTTGCAGCTGCCCTTCATTTAGTTGAATGCAGCCTGAACTCTTAACGAAATCTTTACCAAATTTTTTAGCAATTATTAGTAAGAATTTGTTAAAATTAAAGGTATTGAACATTTTTTTCGTGGAAAACGAAACTTTTTTCGCTAACGATTCGTATTATCGGGTAGCAGCAATGGAGCTGAGGTTACTGAATGGAAGCTATTGTAAAAAAACGGATAAAACAAGTCATTAAAGGCGATCAGGATGCATTCGGGGAAATCGTCGAAATCTATAAAAACAGCGTTTATCATCTATGCTACAGAATGCTTGGCAACAGCCATGAAGCGGAGGATATTGCACAAGAGGCCTTTCTGCGCGCATATGTTAATATAAAATCATTTAACCAGGATTTAAAATTTTCGACCTGGCTTTTTCGAATTGCCACCAACCTTTGCATTGACCGGATTCGGAAAAAGAAACCGGATTATTATCTGGACGCGGAAGTAGCCGGAACAGAAGGATTGACGATGTATTCCCAGATCCCTTCGGACACAGAGCTTCCGGAGAAGGAACTGGAAAGCCTCGAGCTGCAGGAAACGGTTCAAAAAGAAATTTTGAAACTCCCCGAAAAATACCGATCAGCCATCGTATTAAAATATATTGAAGACTTATCCTTAAATGAAATCAGTGAAATTCTTGACTTGCCGCTCGGCACGGTCAAAACGAGAATTCACCGCGGGCGGGAAGCGTTACGACAACAATTAAGGTACGTATGATAAGAGGTGAATAAAGATGTGTCCAGAACAGATCATTGAACTAATGCATGAATACTTGGACGATGAAATTGACCCTGCTAAAGAACGAGCCCTAAGAGAACACCTCCGAGGCTGTAAAGATTGCGAAGCCCTTTTTAATGAACTGAAAAAGTCAATTGCCTTTGTAAAAAGCATGTCCCATATGCAGGCACCGGATGATTTTACCGCCAATGTTCTGGCCCGGCTGCCAAAGGAAAAGAAACAGGTCTTGATGGCGCGCTGGCTGAAAAATCATCCCATCATGTCTGCCGCTTCGCTTTTTGTCGTTCTGATGGCGGGAAGCCTGCTATCCACTTGGAACCACGAGCGGGAGTTTTCGGTATCCAAGCAGGAAAATTTGGTGGTCGAGAATAATACGGTCATTGTTCCGGAAGGCGAAGTCGTCAAAGGCGATGTGCTTGTCCGCAACGGGACATTAAGAATTGAGGGCGAAGTTCAGGGTGATGTTACAGTCATTAATGGTGAACAATACCTGGCCTCTGCAGGCCGCGTAACTGGCGAAATTGAGGAAGTGAACGAGGTGTTTGATTGGATTTGGTATCATATGAAAAGGACAGCCAAAGAGGTTGTCGGTGTATTTGATACCGAAACGAAATAAATGGCAAATCACTCTTAGCTGAGTGGTTTGCTTTTTTTGTACGGCAACATATAATGGGTACAAGGTATATTTGTGGTATAATGTATTGGCTATATTCTACATGGCTTTTTGAAGTATTAGGGACGGAGGAAAAACCATGCCGTTTGCTGATTGGACATTCTGGAAGTACATATCGAGTGCTGTTGATATTCTTCTTGTTTGGTACGTTATTTACAAGTTAATCAATATTATAAGAGGAACAAAGGCGGTTCAGCTCTTAAAAGGGATCCTTGTTATCCTAATGGTCCGGGTGCTCAGTGATTTTTTCAATCTGACCACCTTAAGTTGGATGATGGGTCAGGTCATCACCTATGGTTTTCTTGCCATCATTATCATTTTCCAGCCTGAACTTAGACGGGCGCTTGAGCAATTGGGCCGGGGCAAGTTCTTTTCAAGGAGTACGAGCCCGGATGATGAAGGGCAAGAGAAAACGGTCGAGGCTATACTTAAGTCAACTGATTATATGGCGAAACGCCGGATTGGCGCCCTGATTTCGATTGAACGGGAAACGGGAATGAGCGATTATATCGAAACGGGCATTCCGCTAAATTCGCATATATCATCCGAATTGTTGATCAATATTTTTATTCCGAATACGCCGCTTCATGACGGTGCCGTGATTATACAAAGAAATAACGTCGCAGCGGCGGCTTGCTACTTGCCATTGTCGGAAAGCCCATTTATCTCAAAGGAACTGGGAACAAGGCACCGGGCCGCACTTGGAATAAGCGAGGTAACCGACAGCATCACTGTTATTGTATCCGAAGAGACAGGGAACATCTCCCTAACTAAAAACGGGGAGCTTCACCGCGATTTAAAGGTCGATGGATTGAAGGAGTTACTTGTGAGTGAATTAATCGATACAGACAAAACGAAACAAGCTTCTTCAGCTCGTTGGAACTGGAGGGGGAAAACAAATGGATAAATGGATGGATAATCCCTGGTTTATTAAAATCCTGGCCTTGGTCCTGGCGGTATTGTTATATTCGTCGATAACCCTTCCCGGCGAAAAGGCAACAGATGAATACGTGCCGGGGGGAAATGCGACGGAAACGATTAAGAATATCCCGGTAAAGGTGTATTATGATACGAAAAACCTCGTTGTCTCAGGTGTTCCTGATACTGTAGATATTACGTTAAAGGGACCCATCACTCACGTTCAGACAGCTAAAGCCATGAAAAACTTCGAGGTGTATGTGAACTTGGCCGATGCCAAAATTGGCCGGCAAAAAGCAAAAATAGAGATAAGGAATTTATCCGATAAAATAAAGGCAACCATTAAACCTGACAGTGCCACTGTAACGGTTGAAGAGAAAATCACAAAAGAATTTAATGTCGAAGCAGAGTTTAATCAGGACTTAATTGGAGAAGGCTTTTCTGCCGGAAAGCCCGTAGTGGAGCCTAAAAAAGTGAAGGTTACTGGGGCGAAGAGCAAAATAGACCGGATTACGTATGTAAAAGCTGTCGTCGATGAAAGGGATAAACTGAAGGAAACGACGACGAAAGAAGCGACTGTCCAGGTTCTCGATAAGGGATTAAATAAATTAAACGTTGAGGTTGAGCCGGCAACCGTTAAAGTGACGATTCCGATAAAAGAGAACAGTAAAACAGTTCCAATCAACACAGTCAGAAAAGGCACCCCGCCAGAAGGCGTAACAATTGAATCCATTGATTTGGAAACAACAGAAGCCGTCATCACAGGGGACGAGGATGTGTTGAAAAATACGGAGAGCGTCAGAGTGGAAGTGGATGTCAGCAAAATAACCGCAAATACAACCCTGGATTTGCCGGTCATCATTTCCAATGGCATCACAAAGGTATCGCCACAGATGGTCAAGGTGAATGTGAAGGTGAATAGTCAGGGGGAGAAAACCGTTTCGGGAATCCCTGTAAAAATAAAAGGGTTGGCTGCGGAGTACAAGGCGGATATAAATGACCCGGCCAATGACTTAATTAACTTAGTCGTAAATGGCCCAAGCACTGCTGTAAATGGCCTGGGGCCGGGTGACTTTAATGTATACGTCGATTTATCCAATCTCGAGGCTGGCAGCCATGAAGTCAATATTCACGTCGAAGGTCCTGCCAATATTAACTGGAAACCTGATAAATCAACGGCAAAAGTAACAATAACAAACAATGCCTAAAATTGAAGCAAAACATGTTGAAGGAGCGATATTATAATGGGAAAATATTTCGGTACGGATGGTGTGCGCGGTGTTGCAAATACAGAATTGACACCGGAGTTAGCCTTTAAAGTTGGCCGTTTTGGCGGCTATGTTCTAACAAAGGATACAGCACGTCCAAAAGTGTTGATTGGCCGCGATACCCGGGTATCGGGACATATGCTCGAAGGTGCCCTGGTAGCGGGATTGTTATCCATTGGCGCCGAAGTTATGCGCCTAGGAGTGATCTCCACTCCAGGTGTTGCTTACCTGACCAAGGCATTGGGGGCACAGGCAGGCGTGATGATTTCTGCTTCTCATAACCCAGTTGCCGATAACGGGATTAAATTTTTCGGACCGGACGGTTTTAAGCTTTCTGATGAACAGGAAGCAGAAATTGAAGAATTGATGGAGCTGCCGGAAGATCAATTGCCACGCCCGACAGGAGCCGAGCTTGGCTATGTAATGGATTATTTTGAAGGCGGTCAAAAATACCTGCAATACTTGAAAAATAGTGTAGAAGAAGATTTCTCCGGCATTCATGTCGCATTGGATTGTGCCCACGGGGCAACCTCTTCATTGGCTTCCCATCTATTTGCCGATTTGGATGCCGATTTATCGACTATGGGAGCTTCGCCAAACGGCATCAATATCAATGATGGCGTCGGTTCGACCCATCCCGAGGCACTTGCTGCTTTTGTACAGGAAAAGGGTGCCGATGTCGGGCTTGCCTTCGATGGTGACGGAGACCGATTAATCGCGATTGATGAAAAGGGCAATATCGTTGATGGCGACCATATTCTTTATATCTGCGGAAAATACATGAAGGAGTTTGGCCGATTAAAGCACAATACCGTCGTTTCCACCGTGATGAGCAATCTTGGTTTTTATAAAGCGATTGAAAGTCAGGGAATTCAAAGTGTGCCAACAGCGGTCGGTGACCGGTATGTTGTAGAAGAAATGAAGAAAAACGGCTACAATCTCGGCGGCGAGCAATCCGGCCATATTATTTTCCTAGATTTCAACACAACTGGTGATGGTTTATTAACCGGTTTGCAATTGGTCAATATCATGAAAGCAACGCAAAAGACGTTATCGGAACTGGCTGGAGAAATGAAGAAATATCCGCAAAAGCTTGTCAACATTCGGGTAACTGACAAGTACCATGTGACCGATAATGAAAAGGTAAAGGCAGTTATTGAAGAGGTCGAGGCAGAAATGGCTGGAAACGGCCGAATTCTTGTCCGGCCTTCGGGAACAGAGCCGCTTGTCCGTGTCATGGCGGAAGCCGCATCCCAAGAGCTTTGTGACGCCTACGTCCACCGCATTGCGGCAGTCGTGGAAGAGGAAATGGGCTTAAAAGAAGCGTAAGAACCCAAAATTATATGCATAAGGGAACAAAAAGGCTCCCTTATGCATATTTTATTATGTACGACCTTATATTTTTTGGAAAAATATAGTGTTGACGGGTTCTCCAAATTCTTGTAGTATTAATTTGCTTGTCTTTAAAAGCAAATGAGCGAAAGGAGGGCAGCGAAAGGGTAATTTTTAAAATTTAAAGCGCCAGAACTGACCGAAGGAGGGTTCGGTTAGTTGACGAGGTGGAGGTTTATCGAAATGTTCGGCGGATGCCTCCCGGTTGAAACGCACAACCGTCAATTTCTCTTTTAAAACACGAGAGGTAACTCTGTGCACAAAGGGGAGAAAATGCGCATATTAAAACCAATGTTTTAAAAGGTATAGACAGATACCTCAGAGAAAACAGAGATAAGGGGGCAAGTATGCCTCCAAGCCTTCTTGCCCCCTGAATCAGGGAGGAAAAGAATAAATGTGCGGAATTGTTGGATATATCGGAAGTAACGACTCGAAAGAGATTTTATTAAGAGGTTTGGAAAAACTTGAATATAGAGGCTATGACTCAGCAGGAATTGCCGTTAAAAACGAAGACGGCATTCATGTTTTTAAGGAGAAAGGCCGCATTGCCGACTTGCGCAGAATCGTAGACGAAAATGTTTTTGCAAAAGTGGGAATCGGACATACTCGCTGGGCGACTCATGGCATTCCAAGCAGGGGTAATTCCCATCCGCATCAAAGTGCATCGGGAAGGTTTACGCTTGTTCACAACGGAGTAATCGAAAACTATGACCTGTTAAAGCGCGATTATTTAACAGATGTCGACTTCAAGAGTGAGACCGACACGGAAGTGATCGTGCAACTTGTTGAAAAGTTTGCCGTTGAAGGCCTGGAAGTACTTGAAGCGTTCCGTAAAACGTTAAAACTGCTTCATGGCTCTTATGCGCTTGCGTTGTTAGATGCTGAGGATAGCGAAACCATTTATGTCGCGAAAAATAAAAGCCCGCTGCTTGTCGGCCTTGGGGAAGGGTTCAATGTCGTCGCTAGCGACGCGATGGCGATGCTTCAAGTAACGGACAAATATGTGGAATTAATGGATAAAGAAATTGTTGAGGTCACCGAAAATGACGTAACGATTCAAAACCTTGAAGGTGATGTAATCAACCGCGTGCCATATAAAGCGGAGCTTGATGCCAGCGATATTGAAAAGGGCACTTACCCGCATTATATGTTAAAAGAGATTGATGAACAGCCTGCTGTTATCCGCAAACTGGTGCAGCAATACCAAAATGAGCAGGGCGAGTTGGAAATCGACCCTGACATTATCGATGCCATCAACGCGTCTGACCGCATCTATATCATTGCGGCCGGTACGTCTTACCATGCAGGTCTTGTCGGAAAGCAGTTTATTGAAAAATTAGCAAACATACCGGTTGAGGTTCATATCTCCAGTGAATTTGGTTACAACATGCCGTTGTTATCACAAAAACCATTGTTCGTGTTCATTTCCCAAAGCGGCGAAACGGCGGATAGCCGCGCGGTTTTAGTCCAAGTGAAGGAAATGGGTTACCCTGCACTGACAATCACCAATGTTCCAGGCTCAACATTATCACGTGAAGCAGACTATACGCTATTGCTGCATGCCGGTCCGGAAATTGCCGTCGCTTCGACAAAGGCATATACGGCACAATTAGCTGTGTTGGCGATTCTGGCACAGGTAGCGGCAAACAGCCGTGGTTTGGATATCGGCTTTGACCTGACGCATGAGCTTGGCTTGGTTGCCAATGCCATGGATGTCTTATGTGATTCCAAAGAGCTGCTCGAAGTGATTGCCAGAGAATTTTTTTCTGTTACACGCAACGCGTTTTTCATCGGCCGCGGTATTGATTTTTATGTCGGCCTTGAAGGTGCGTTGAAGTTGAAGGAGATTTCCTATATTCAAGCGGAAGGCTTTGCCGGCGGTGAGTTAAAGCACGGTACGATTGCCTTGATAGAAGAAGGCACACCGGTCATCGCGCTTGCCACGCAGGAAAGTGTCAATTTAAGCATTCGCGGCAATGTGAAGGAAGTCGTTGCCCGCGGTGCCAATCCGTGCATCATCTCGATGAATGGTCTCAACATGGACGAAGACAGCTTCGTCATCCCGGAAGTACACGAATTATTAACACCACTTATCTCTGTTATACCATTACAGATCCTTGCCTACTATGCAGCGCTGCATCGTGACTGCGACGTCGACAAACCGCGTAATCTCGCGAAGTCGGTGACTGTGGAGTAAGACAAAGGGCGGTTGTCCTTGTGTTGTTGAAACAAAATAAAGTTTGCAGAATGAGAAAAAAGTCTGCTTAAGAAGAAAAAAGTTTGCACAAAGTCTCGTGGGTGTATCCAAGTATGGGTATTTTCACGGGGCTTTTTTATGTGTAAATGTGGTGGTACTGAGGCACGGATAGTAAAAGTCCCATTGGGATATTTAGATGCGATTGCGGATTTATTTACCTCAGAACGGGTCCTGATCTAGAAGAGAAAGACAGATACAAAATAACCAAGATTAAGCAATTTGGCCCTGTATGGGAAGCCAAATACTGAAAGGACCTACAGGATCTGGAAAAACCTTTATGGCTTGTGCCTTCGGTGTATCGGCCTGCCGTCAACATGGAGAATCCCTTTATTAGTTATTACTCTAATTCCAAGAAAGATTATCGTTTCGTCCTCCTTGGGAGTTTCTTCATAAAAGTGCCTATATAGAATTAAATTATGATCTCCTTTTTGGCCTCTTGAAATTATTTCAAAACCTTTATTTGTTATATTTTCAGTTTGATGGTTTATCTCAAATTCAATATCATTTTTTCGTTTTAACGTGAAATTTTAGTTCTACTAAAAATTTGATCAAATATATTCATCAGTAGCCTCCTAATTCAATTTCGAGTTTATGTACCACTTTTATTGTGTGCTGTTATATATAGAATTTTAGAATATCGATTCCTAGAGTGATTTTATGAAAAATAGTCTTTAGAATGTTCTAGTAAGGTTAACCCAGCATTCTCATATCTTGCTTTAATATTGGTTTGATTCCAGTTTAAAGGCATTACTCTTCGAGAAAGGTTCTTATGTTCTTCTGAAGTAACTGTTGCTGTCCAAAGGTACTGATTTATGATATTCCTAACGAATTCTTCAGTAAGACTCCCTTCTATTGCTTTTTGTTCGCATATATCTTTTATGTATTTCTTCTTTGGAATAAGATGCTCGTACTCTAATCCTTTAACACTATGATTCTTGAGAACTTCTAATGCTGCTGGTGTTACATATTCAGTAGAATATCGCTTGTCATTCCAATTTTTAGGTAGGTTTCTTGTGGCTAAATTGATATGTAAATTTGCGAGAAATTTACCCTTACCTTCGTGAATTCCCTTCATATAGAGTTGATCGTGAAATGGGAGATTACAAAGGAATTGATAATACTTGTTTGCCAAAATATTTATAATACTATCTCTGTCGTATGCCATTAATTTTGAACCCCAAGTTGTGAGTGATTATAATGCTTACGTTTAAAAATAACTCCATACGTAATAACAGTAAAGACTACATAGAACTAAATAAAAAATATGATATTAAAGATAAAATCGATGATTTCATGTTCCTTATTTAATTCATTGTTAGTTGAACCTATCACAAATAGTGGTAAAACAGAGAGTATAATTAACTCTGATAAACAAGTATTAAAGATGCTGACTTAAAATGAAGGGAGACCGTTCAGTTATTTTGAAGGTCTCCTTTTTGGTGTATTAAACTATTATTTTACTTATCAATGTAGATAGTAAACTTAAACTTTTAATAAAAACATAATTTATCAAGCGTAGTTATTCTTTTTAGAATAGTAGAGGATACTTTCAATAATAAATATTACTAGTATAGATATACCAAATAAAGGCATTAGTATACCAAGTATTAACAGTGTAATTATCAGGCCGATAGACCAAGGTTTATTTACTCTTTTTGGCAAATCTAAATTATCAAATTTTGCTCTTTTCATCCATGAGGCAAAGCCTAATGCAATGGCTACAAGGAATGCAATACAAACAACTAAATTGATTATTTTATTTGCGATTCCAAATAAGTGTCCTTCATGAAGGGGAATTCCCCAAGTAAACCATTTACCTATAATTCCATAATCATCGAAGTTTATTTTAGCAATTAATTTACCAGAATACTGATCAAAGTAAGCAGTAGTTTCTTCGTATGGACTAACATCTAATCCAGTGACACCTGTATTACTTCCTTTTGATACAGTGAATACCCCTGTTTCATCTGAAGGATAGACGATTGAGTACGGTCTCGGAATATTTTCATTTTGAGATTCCTTCATGATTCCTTCTAGGGTTTGTTGACCCGGGATATTTGTATAAGTATTGCTACTATGGTGATGATTATCATGATTTGAAGCAGGCTGACTTATACTTCTAGTAGCCCATGGTATCTCATCAACATCAGATTGCGGGGGATTATACCGCAATTCCGTTCTACCCAATTCAGGATGCTCTGCACCAAATTGACTAATATGACTTCCCATAAATACAGACCAAGGTATGCCAGTTACCACAATTACAATTAATGGTATTGCAATTGCTAGTCCGAATATTGCGTGGATTTTTTGAAATTTGAACGTGTTAGTTCCCTTTTTAGACTTATTTACAAGCAACTTCTTTTTAAAAGTCATATATATACCAGATACAATAAGAAATACAGCCCAACAAGCAGTCAATTCGACTAAATATCGTATAAATGTACTCTCAGTAAATAGAGAACTATGAAAATTTCTCATAAAGTTAGAGTATGTGTATTTAGTATTTTGACTAGCAACTATTTGATTGTTACTGTCTAGAAAAATATAACGAGAATCACCTTTATCATTAATGATTGTAACTCTGTTGTTATAGGGTTCGTCCATTAGGCTGATTTTACTAACAGTATAGCCTTCGAATTTGTCACCTATTTCTTTTATAGCCTCATCTACGCTTTGCATTTCTTTAATATCACTTTGTCCGAAAAATTCCATTTTATAAATATTGTTTTCGACTTCAGGATAAAATAGAAAACCGATTCCCGAAATAGTCAGCGTTAATAATAAGGGTGTAATAAACCATGCAGCATAAAAATGAAGTCTTCTAAATGGATTGAACGTATTTTTAGTGTTCATATTGATCTCCTTCTATTTCTTTTTGTTATTTTTATAACTAATTCAACATGTAACAATTTCACACAATTTCTTAGAGTAAAATAAATGTAGAAAAGTTAAACGTTAAAATAACTACTGTGATAAATAGTAAAATAAAATTGTGAAAGAAATATGAAGTTAGTGGATTAATTGGGTAAGTTAATTGAATTTATTAGTACTTGGTTAGGTCTTGGCATATTGGTTTGGGACTTAACCAAGTTTTTTTTAAATAAAAATGTGCTTATGTTTATAGAAGTATGGATGTATTTCACAATGATTTCACATTCTTATCTTATAATCATACCCGAGAATGGACTGGGAGATAGGAGAGTGATGAATGAAGTTCAAAACCTTTACTATGCTTATTTTTCCTCTCTAGATACTCACAAGAAGAAATCCAAGAATTTGCTAAAACATCTTTTAAAGCATTGGTACAAAGTACCATATGAAAAAATTATTAATGATATTCAAATACTAGACTAAGGACGTGAAAAAATGAAAAGCAAATTATTTTACATATTAACTTTATTATCAATCATTATTATTTTTACCGGCTGTAGTAATGAAAAAAATAATAGTGAAAGTAGCCAAAATGACGAAATACCTGAAATGTTAGAGGTCCAAATTAATTTAGACACTGAAAACCCTCAACCAAATCAAGAAGTAACAATAAGTGCATTGGTAACACAGGGTGATGAGAAAGTTGATGATGCTGATGAAGTGTTATTTGAGGTTTGGAAAGATGGTAAGGAGGAACATGAAAAGATTGAAGGAGAACATAAAGGAAATGGAGTCTATTCTATATCTAAAAGTTTTCCAGAAGAGGGTGTTTATTATGTTATCTCCCATGTAACAGCAAGAGACATGCATAATATGCCTAAGAGAGAATTTAAAGTTGGAGATAATAGCAATGATGAGACTCAAGCAACTCATCATGAACATAACGATTCTCATATTGATGATTTAATGATCCATTTTATGTCAGATGATTCTGTTAAAGTAAAAGATAAAACGATATTAACCGTCCATTTACAAAAAGAAAATTTACCGTTAATTGATGCGGAAGTAAGGTTTGAAATTTGGAAAGGTGAAGGAGAAAAACACGAATTTATCGATGCAGTTGAAAGTAAAGACGGTGAGTATAAGGCAGAAACTGCTTTTGAAAGTACTGGTAAATACTATGTTAAAATCCATGTTAAGAAAGGTGAATTGCATACTCACCAAGAAAATTCGATTGAAGTTCAATAAAAAAAGTTTACGCCTGATCCTTATCAGTCGTATTTTAAACTTATAAAATAAAATAGAAAGGAGGATTCGATGAAAAAAAATATCATAGTATTAATACTTCTTTGCCTACTCTTAATGGGGTGTAATAAGGATAGAATATCTGTTCCTCCTTCATTAAAAGAACAATTAATTGTATCTCACATAAAGGAATCAAAGATTTCTTTTGTGAATTTGAAAAATAATGAAATTACGACAAATGATTTAGACTATCGAATAACAGCAATGCAAAAACTGGATAAAAACAAGGTTGTTATTTCTGGAGAGAATGAAGAATATTTGTATAGTCTTGATTTAATTAATGGGCAACTTAAAAAAATATTTGAGGTTGGTAAAGGGGTTAAAGACCTGCTGTACCTCCCTGAAGATAACCTTCTCATTTTTGCAAATAGTATAAATAATAGCATTGGTTTTATCAATCTCAATAATAATAAGATAATGGCTGAGGTTTCGGTGGGAAACCTTCCTATATCTATGGCATACAACCCTAAAAAAGAGATTCTATATGTTCTGAATGCAAAAGATTCAACAATCTCTGTTATCGATATTGATTTAAAAAAGGAATTAAATAAATTTTCTATAGTAGAACGTCCTAATGGAATATTTTTCGATGGACGTTATGTATGGGTTGGTGGTCATGGATCTTACGGGACTCTTAACAAAGATGTCTACGTATATGATCCTGAAAGAGGAGAGGAAATTGACCGTGTAGAAGTAGGGACAATGCCCGTTGATTTCTACGGGGATAATACAAGTCCTTATATTTATGTCATTTGTCATGGTTCAAATAATGTTTTTCGAATTAATAAAGAAGATAGAACTGTTAAGAGTTCAATTGAGGTTGGAAGTAATCCATATGATATTATTGGTGATACACAAAATATTTATGTTTCAAGCATCGATGGTAACTCTCTATCAGTTATTGATAAATCAACATTTAATATAGAAAGAAATATAGGTCTAGATAATGGACCATATTTAATGATCTTAGGTGAAGCAAATGAATAAAAATAAAATATTAATCGCTGATGATGAAGAACAAATGCTAGTTTTATTAAGTTCTTATTTAGAAAAGGAAGGATATATAACGTATACTGCACATGATGGGATTGAAGTATTGGACCTCTGGAATAAGGGAACTTTTGATTTATTAATCCTAGATATAATGATGCCTAAATTAGATGGATCTACAGTATGTAAAAAGATTCGTGAAGCATCAAAGGTGCCAATAATCATGTTAACTGCTAAAGGTGAAGAATTGGATAGGGTCAATGGGTTAAAAATTGGCGCCGATGATTACATTGTAAAACCATTTAGCCCAAAGGAATTAGTTGCTCGTGTTGAGGCTTTATTAAGAAGGTCAAATGATTTTAATCAAAAGCAAAATTTGATTAAATTAGGTGAATTAGTAATTGATATAGAAGGATATAAAGTTGAAGTGGCAGGAAAACTTGTTAATTTAACAAGGAAAGAGTTTAGTCTCTTGAATTTCTTGATTAGCAACCAAGGACAAGTATTTTCAAGAGAACATTTACTTGACCGTTTATGGGGACTAGAAAGCATGGGTACTTTAAGAACAGTGGATACACATATAAAAACCCTTAGGATTAAATTGGGTAATGCAGGTGCTTATATCCAAACTGTTTGGGGAGTGGGGTACAAATTCGAGATCTAAAATTATTTGATAGGTATGGATTAAAACATAAAATTTGGATGACCATTATTGTGGTTTCATTAGTAATGATCGTTACTGGTGCGGGTTTAACATACTATTTATACGAAAAGTTTTACGTGGAAAAACAAAAAAGTTTATTAGTAGTGCAAGGTGAGGAATTAAAATCATATTATCAAAATTCTACAAATAAAGAAGAATTTAAGAAGAGAATAGAATGGACGGATAAAACATCGGATGCAAGAGTTATTTTTACAGAAGATCCTATGTTATTAAGTGCTGGAATTCCCTATGAAGAATTCACAGATAATAATTTGATTACCTTTGAAGAAAGACAACATTTATTAGAAGGTGAAAAAGTAATATTTGTTCGTAAACATCCCAGATTCAATCAAGATATTTTGGCAGTAACAATCCCACTGTTTAAAGAAAATCAATTAGAAGGTGCTATATTCTTATATATGTCTTTAGTAGACGTTTATGAACCATTTCAATCAATACGGTTTATTTTGATTGTTATGTTTGTTGTCCTTTTAACTTTAATAATATGGATAGGCCATAAAATGACTAATCAGATTATTAAACCTTTAAAAGAGATGGAAACCATATCACAAAAAATGTCTCAAGGAGATTTTTCTAAAAGGATCTTAGTAAAAAAGAAAGATGAAATTGGTAATTTATCAAACTCATTTAATATACTCGCTTCTTCACTGGAGGAAGTTGATAAAAAACGACGCGAATTTTTGCAAAACGTATCACATGAGTTAAGAACGCCACTTAGTTATATTAAAGGATACACAGAAGCGATTCTGGATGGAATCGTTGTTGATAGAAATGATATAGAAAAGTATGTATCAATTATTCAAAATGAAGTTGGGCGAATGCACCGGCTAGTTCATGATTTACTTGATTTGGCCCAATTAGAAGATGACTCTTATCCAATGAAGTGTGAGCCTCTGCCGTTTGCACAATTAATAATGGATGTAATAGAACGATTTGAATTATTGGCAAGTCAGAAGGAAATTGCAATTATTAGAGAACTAGATCAAGATATAATTGTTAATGGAGACATTGATAGACTTGAACAAGTAGTAAGCAATTTGCTTGATAATGCTATTCGTTATACTCCTAAAGGTAAATCAGTAAGAATTTGTTTGTCACAAGAAGAAAATACTGCGATTTTTATTATAGAGGATTCAGGCAGTGGAATCCCTAAAGAAGATTTGCCAAAAGTAGTAGAACGCTTTTATCGAGTGAATAAAGCAAGAACAAGAAAAGAAGGAGGTACGGGGTTAGGACTTTCCATCGTTTATCAAATTGTGAAAAAACATGATGGAGAATTAAAAATTGATTCAGTGTATAAAGAAGGTACAAGTGTTATTGTAAAGTTGCCATTGATTTTAATATAGATTTTCTATATTTTTTTAACCAAAATCGTTTATTAAGATTAGGTAATTAGAGTAATTAGATTCCAAATAGATTTCATAAATAAGAAACATTTGAACTTCTTCTTGGTGATAGATTTAATCAAGTATCTAAAGAAGATTTATGATACGTGTTCTATATAGTTACTTTGTATTTTTTTAGCCAACTTTATTTCTCGTTACATGAGAGGATTTTTAAGAACAAGAATTAAAGAAATAAACTTCAATTTTGTTAAGGATATAATAAACCATTGTTGTTACTGTTTACTATGTTAAAACAAAATAAAGTTTGCACAAAGTCTCGTGGGTGTATCCAGAGTATGGGTATTTTCACGGGGCTTTTTTATGTGTAAATGTGGTGGTACTGAGGTTTCTCGTGAGGAACAAGGTTCCCCTTACGGGACAGGTAATTCTTGCATAAGTACGGCATAAGTGATGTTCCTGTATTTCTTTGAATAGGGGCATTAGAACAAATCTAATAAAGGGAAGCCCACGTCCAGCAACGTGTAACATGCTCCAAGTAAGGTCCTCGCTCTTAAAAATAAATATATATAAATACTAAGGTGCTAGGTATGATGCAGATGGATGAAAGGTATCTTCGATACCTCATTTATTGGCGAGGTGCGAATATCATTACTGAAACATCCACTAAACAGATACCAGCACCTATCCAATCGTATAAATCAAACGAATTTAGTTTACTACTACCCCTCAGAGTAAATGCGGCTTACCACGTAATATATTTTTCCAAATTAATGATTTTTATAATAGTAAGTTATGATAAAATCCTTAAAATCTTTTGCATAAGATGAAAGAACTTTCTCTTTTAACCATGATAAGCCCACGACAAATCTTGCGTTTGGGTCTGAAAGTTTCACATAATTTAGTTGATATTTTTTACATAGTGTAATCGGAATTAACCCTACACATTTATTGAGTTGAAACATTTCAATTAAAAGATCAAAGTCTACTTCAAAAATGACCTTTGGTTCAAAACTTGCAGTTTGATAAAGCTGATTAATGATGCTTTTATACTCTTCGTATCCAGCTAGCGATATAAATGATTCTGAAGCTACTTCCTTTAAATCGATCGTTATTTTATCGGACAAGATATGATTTTTTGGAATAACTAAAACGATTTCTTCTTCCATCAATATACAGCTCTCAATGGCCTCATCTTCTATCGGTGGTCCTGCGATTCCTAAATCAATTTCCCCTTTTTTGAGCTGAATACTGATCGATTCCTTTGATCCAAGCGATTGTTGTATATAAGAGTTTGGATTTTCATTAATATATTCAATTAATACTCCCGATAGAAATCGCGGGTTTGAAATCGAAATCATGATTTTTTTATGTGTTTCATTGTATCTGTTTTGTATCTCCATTTTTGCATTTTCAATTTCAGAAAATATGGTATTTACATGTTTTAGAAGTATTTTCCCTGACTCATTCAGCTGAATATTTCTCCCTTTTCGGTCAAACAAAGGAGTCCCCATTTCATCTTCCAGCCTTTTAATCATCAAGCTTAATGAAGGTTGTGCAATATTGAGTTTTTTAGAAGCTTTTGTAATATGTTCCATATAGGCTACCGTTTGAAAATATTTCAATTGAAGTAGTTCCATTTTTACCATCCTTTTAATACCCATTTATTTTATACAATGTATTTATATAAAAATATATATTAGATTAAATGATAAATCCATCTTACAATAAATGCATAAGTTAAATTCCTACTTTTCATATATAAGATGTACAACTTATGATAATGAAAACGACTGATATTAGAAAGGTGGAATAAAAGTGGAACATTATAAAATGGAACTGACACAAGAAGAAAAAGATATTCTTGAAGGAAAACAAGGAGAAGTGATGCAAAAGGTCTTAAAGTCAATTGTTCTCTTCGGAGAGGCATTTGGGGCAAAACGTCTTGTGCCGATTGACGGTCCTATTCACGTTGTTACGTCTTTTGGTATGACCGGATTTGATGCTGTATTTGCCATGATGGATGAATTAATTGGAGCTGGTTTAAAAACAAAAGAACCATTTACAGTCGATCCTAGACCTATTGATTTTGACAATATCGAAACAACGGAAGAATCAAAGAAAGTATCTTTAGATTTATATCAAAATCAAGAGCAATATGAAGAACAGCTTCAAAAGTTAGGTCTTAAAGATAAAAACGCTTTTTCCTGTGCAAGCTATATGCCTGAAGTTGGGAATACACCCCAAAGAGGACAAGTATTATCATGGGCAGAATCTTCAGCCGTAGTATTTGCTAACTCTGTAATTGGAGCTAAATCAAATCGAAATTCAGGACTCATTGAATTATTATGTGGGATTTTAGGAAAAACACCTGAGTTTGGATTCTTAACAGATGAAGGCAGACGTGCGGATTGGTTAATTGAAGTAAAAACAACTAAAACCCCAAATCCTATGCTGCTTGGTAGTGCAATTGGCATGAAAGTAGTTGGAGACAACCCATACATTACGGGTCTTGATCAACTACTTGGAACGGAATTAAATAACACCATGAAAGACTACCTTAAAGATATGGGTGCGGCTACTGCTTCAAATGGGGCAGTTGGTTTATATCATGTTGAAAACGTCACACCCGAAGCCGTTGAACATGGAAGAGATTTATTAGTAGAAGGATATCAAACGTATGTGATTGATGATGCAGAATTAGATAGAGTGATGGCTTCATACCCCGTTTTATGGGATGACATGAGTGCAGAACCAGCCTTTTGCTTTATTGGATGCCCTCACCTTTCTTTAAATCAAATCTATACTTGGAATGAAAATATCGATCGTGCATTGAAAAAAGCTGGAAAAGATAAAGTGACCATTAGAACCATTTTGAGTGCTGCACCTGATGTCATTGCTAAGTTTAAAGAAGATGAAAAAGCTTATGAAACGCTAATCAATAATGGCGTGAATCTTTCATTCACATGCCCTGTTATGTATATGAACAACCCTGAAAACTCTAAAAATCCGATTATTACAAATTCAAATAAAATGCGAACATATTCAACAGCAAGATTCTTCTTGGATGACGAAGTACTAAACATTATTGTGAACGGTAAAAATTATTAAGGAGGAATCTAGAATGAAGACTTTTAAAGGAAGAGTAGTGCTTGGTGGAAATCTAACTGGAGAAAGCGTTGTTTCCCGTCAAGGTTTTAATACATTAGCAACTTATTTTAGAGGTTTAACAACTGGAAGTTCCATCTGTAATGACCAAAATAATAAAGATTTATATCAAAAAGATGTCGGTGGTAAAATTATCTGTCTTCCAAAAACAATCGGTTCAACAACAGGAGGTATGATTCTCCAATGTGCGGCAGATGTTGGAATTGGTCCTGCGGCTATGCTTTATGCAGATCATATTGACTCTATTTCTGCAGCAGGAATCATTCTGGCAGAGGTTTGGAATGATAAGAAGATTGTAGCGATTGACCAACTGGGTGATGAATTTTTAGAAGCTGTACAAGATGGACAAAAAATTGAAATTATAGAGGATGGCACAGTGATCGTTCACTAAGATGATTCAATATGGGAGCTAATAGCGTGTATGAAATAGTTCCTATTTGTATTTTTCTGAATCACAATTAGTTAATAAGGTTTATGAAAAAGGAGATGCATTTATATGACATTAAGAGAACAAGTAGTAGGTGTATGGTCTTTGGTTTCGTATCAATCACAAGATGAGGAAGGAAATGTCATCTATCCTTTAGGAAAAGATGCTACAGGATTTATTATGTATCATCCAGAAGGTTATATGTCCGCACAACTTATGCGACATGGACGTCCAGCCTATGTATCAGGTGATTTACATGAAGGAACGAAGGATGAAATGGCTGAAGCAGCATTTGGATACTTAGCATACGCAGGAAAATTTGAAGTTAATGAAGAAACAAGCACCTTAACGCATCATATGGAAGTCAGTATGAATCCTACTTGGCTAGGTCAACAACAGCCACGTGTAGGTTCCATTGAAGGAGATATCCTAAGTATATACAATGGTTTAAATCCAAATCAGAAACTTGTTTGGAAGCGTGTTAAGTAGTTTTTATTACGAACAATAAGCGGATGTTTATTGAGGAGGGTCATTCAAAAATGGAGAAAAAAGAACGTATCGTGATCGTTACTGGTGCTGCTCAAGGTATCGGTTTTGCTATTGCAAAAGCATTTGTTGAGAATGGAGACTGGGTTGCCATAGCAGATATTAAAGTGGAAGCTGCAGAAAAGGCCGCAGCTCAACTGGGAAATGCAAAAGGCTACAAAGTTGATTTAACACTAGAAGAGGATATTAAAAGATTTGTTGAACAAGTAGTTGCCGAAAAAGGCACGGTGGATGTGGTTGTCAACAATGCAGGTTTACAATATATTTCAACTGTTGAGGATTTCCCATTAGATAAATGGAATCAATTGCTAAGGGTTATTTTAACAGGAACTTTCTTAATGACGAAATATACACTACCTATCTTTAAAGCCAAAAATAAAGGTCGGATTATAAATATTTCTTCAACTCATGGCCAAATTGCGGATCCATTTAAGTCAGCTTATGTGGCAGCCAAATTTGGTGTCGAAGGCTTTACGAAAACCGTTGCATTAGAGAATGCACAAACTGGTATTACAGCTAATACCATTATGCCCGGTCCGGTTCGAACACAATTAATCGAAAATCAAATTGCCAAACTTGCTGCAGAAGATGGTACTTCTGAACAAGAAGCAATGGAAAAACATATTCTAGGTAAACAGCCCATGAAACGTCTGCTTGAACCGTTTGAAGTAGGAGCGACTGCAGTATTTTTAGCCTCAGAAGGAGCAAACGCTATTACAGGAACATCGTTGAATGTATCAGGTGGAATGCTAGCGTAAAGTTCAACTACTATCAATGAGGGTTCTTTTTGCCCCCATTGATAGTAAATCATCGTGACATAATAGGCCACCCACTTTCTAAAATATTAATTTTCATCTCAGGCAACCGTTACCTTCTTGCTTTGGTCACCTGAGCCGAATTGATGTATGACAGCCACCAAGTCACCGCCAATCATTATTACTATAGACTGTGCAAGATCGTTTTAACCAAGAATCATTTTCTTCCCTCGTCGTAGCATCCCTATTCAACTCCCTATATAGTTTATCCAATTTTGCTAGAGATTCTTATTCAATTAAATGGCCCGTTTGTTCAATAAGCGCAGCGTAACAAAGTCTGTATAAAAATTAACACCTATACATTTTATCTTTGAAAAAAGATTCATAAAGATTAATAACTATCCTGCCAAAACCTACATCATTTAAATGCCAGAAACAAAATGGCTTACTTTTCTTAAACAATAGCCAAATTAGATCCCACTCTACCAATTTCGGCAATTCCAACAAATATAAAAAATACAATTGCATAGGCACCTCATTAGAGGCAAGAATCGGTTATGGTACAGGGGGCACCGTTAGGTGCCTTAATTGGGCTTTGGCCACTCCTCTAGTATGGTGATCTCTCCACTATGGTTAAGTAAACTTTATTCTTATCATTTTTATTTATCGAGTTCATTTTCGGCAGAAAACGGGCAAATCTTTGAGCAAACTTTATTCTCAAGGAATAATCTGGATAATCCCATTGAAGTCAGATTTGGCAAGGGCTGAACGTGCTTCCTCGCTTCTGCAAACTTTATTCTACTTTAACATGTGTCTTCCTGCTACTTTCTCGGTTTCTCTGCTAAAAAGTCGGTGCCCACCGCAAAATAGTTGATACCGAGGCAAAAGAGAAACGGCAAGGAAGCAGCAGCGGATTCAAGATCAATCGGGTCACTTTCGGTCCGATTCAATAGCAAACAATCAAGCTGGATCCAATACGGGTCCAGCTTTTCTTTTTGGAGTTTTGGCAGGTGTGTCTGCACAGCACTCCAACTTTCTATAACTTAATGATATTTCTTGATTAATTCAACGAATTCATTAACGAAACCTTGTAGGAATTCTACTGTTCCTTCATTCAGCTTACCATTTTCATCTAATAATTCATGTACAGAACCAATATATGCTTCCGGTTGTTGAACAACGGGCATATTTAAAAATGAAAGTACCTGACGCAAGTGATGGTTTGAACCGAATCCTGCAAGCGCACCTGGAGATTGGCTAATGATTGCTGCAGGCTTTCCATTCCAAACACTTTCTCCATAAGGGCGAGATGCTACATCAAGTGCATTTTTTAATACAGCAGGGATCGAACGGTTATATTCAGGTGTTACAAATAATACTGCGTCTAATTCTTTGATTGTATTGCGGAATGCAGTATATTCTGCAGGAGTTCCTAGGTCTCCTTCAAAATCTTGGTTAAATAATGGTAGGTTGCCAATTTCAACAAACTCTGTTACATATCCCTCTGGGAATAAAGGTGCTACATTATTAGCAACTTGTTTTGAAAAAGAATTTTTACGAAGACTACCAACGATAATGCCAACTTTCGTCATACTACTCATCCATCCTTATATTTTATTTTGAATTCAATATTATCTTGAGTTCAAGATAATTATATTGAATTCGAGATAAATTGGCAAACGAAATGCTTTAACTTAAAACGTAAAATTACTCACAATCAAAAAAGGAAATGCTGTTATCGAAAATAATTGGGGGCATAGTAGTAAGGTGAGTTAGCATTTTAATGACATTTTAAGGAATTTATCATTTCGAAAAATTAGACAAGATTTGTTGAGAACGGCCCATCAATGCTTTATTGCAAAGGGGTTAAAAAATACATGAATTGAAGAAATAACATCTGCAGTGTCCATAGCAAAAGCAGTTTCTATGTATTTTTCGAATCGAAGGAAATGTTGTATCTGGAGTTATTATCCTCAGAGAGGGAAGAAATTGAAAGACGGGTGTGGCCAAAAGTTGAGCAAGAAAAGGAGGTGTGTGGGAACTCGATATTAATAATGTGCCAGTTTGATAAATCAAAATAAGAAATTATCGTGCAATAAACCTGATTGTCAAAATGGAGTATTCTTATGAAAATATATACTGTTAAACAGAATAATATTCAAATTGCTGTTATAAATAATAGCGAGATACTAGCTCCAATCGTAATTTGTATTCCCAATTGTTTTCCGTAATTTTATATGATATATTATCAACATCACTTATTAAAGGAATTTAATATGTTTTATTCGACACTTATTTAAGAACTTTAATAAGTCTATTTTAATAGGTGGTGACATTTGTGAATACTACTCCAAAATCATTGAGGAAGGTAATCCTTTCTAGTATTCGTAAATCTCTTTTAGAACTTGGAAGTGCAACAAAAGTGGAGCTAAGCGATAAATTAGAAGTTAGTTTTCCAACAATAAGTAAGTTTCTAGCACAGATGGAGAAGGATGGAGAAATTATTTCAGTTGGTTTAGATGAATCTAGTGGCGGAAGAAGAGCAAAAAGATATGCGTATAACCCTGAACATATGCTTGGCCTTGCTATTTTTTTAGAAAGTTCAGAGACCAATTATACAATTTTTAATTGTGTGGGAGAAGTAATGGAACAAGGAAAGGCGCCAACTGTATTAATAGATAATGGTATAAATTTATTAACTAAGTTAATCGAGAAAATAATTACTACAAATGATTCAAAGATCCGTTCTATAGCAATCGGGGTTCCAGGTTCGGTTGATAATGGTCGAATTTTTTATATGCCGGGATACGAGCAGTTTCAGAATTTTGATTTAAAAGGATATTATGAGAATTATTTTTCTATACCTGTAGTAGTAGAGAACGATATGAATGCTGCCGTTCTTGGGTTTAAGCATAGTAAGGGGACTAAGGATAATCAATCCCTAATATATTTATATTTCGGTCAAAACGGACCAGGAGCAGGATTTATGATAAATGGAGATGTGGTACGAGGAAGTACATTTTTTGCGGGAGAGGTTTCATTCGTTCCCCAGTATAATGAACGAAATTTTGGACAGGCGTTAGAAAATGGAAGCAGGCTTAATAAGAAAACTATCTCTGAGGATTATCATATTGATGCAATCAGTAGGTTAGTGGCTACTTTTGTAGCTATCATTAACCCTTATATCATCATTTTTTGTAGTGATGAAATGGATAAAGAGATATTAAACAAAATTACTATAGGCAGCTCAAAGTACATCCCTTCAGAACATCTCCCAAAACTTACTGAAAGTGATTGGAAACAAGATTATTTATATGGATTACAAAGGCTTGGGCTTGATCTTATGATCAATGAATAATGCATTAACCAACAGAAAGTAATTACAATATGAACTCTAGCTGGATCCAATCCGAATCCAGTTTTTCTTTTTTAAAATACCCTTTTTGTTGAATTTTCCACCGTAATTCAATCTATTCTCTCCATATAGGAAAACTATAGTTCGATTCACTATAATACAAATTAAAATTACTTGACACTACTTAATTATAAAAATATACTAACTTACATAAAGTAACTAGATTGAGGACAATACAAATGAATAAAAACGGAATTGGGAACGTTATATTAAGAGTGGTATTAGATCTTACATTCTTTATACATGGATTTTCCAAATTTCAAGGTGGTATTGCGAATATAGTCGGCTTTTTTGATAGTCTAGGGATTCCGGGCTTTATTGCCTATGTTGTAGCGGTAATAGAATTAATAGTTGGGTTTGCAATAATTTTGGGATTGGGAACACGAATTGTTACTACTGTTTTTGCATTAATTATGATAGGTGCTATTTTTACTGTAAAACTTTCACTTGGTTTTCTAGGCAATGGACAAATGGCAGGATATGAATTTGAACTTGTATTATTAGCAGTATCCATTTATTTTGTATTTGCTGAGAAATCAAGGATGTCATTAGACCATAAGTTTTTTCAATCATAAAAAAATAATCTTGGAGGGTTACCTATGGAATTTCACAAGAAACCAACAACTTTTGTAGGGCATGTAAAAGTTAAAGTGGAAAATTTACAACGTTCGATTGAATTTTATAAAAATATCCTGGGATTCGATATTTTAGAACAAACTACCTCAACGGTAAAACTGACAGCTGATGGGAAAACAAGTTTTTTATCACTGGAACAACCTGAGGATGTTATATCAAAACAGGGAAGAACTACTGGGTTATATCATTTTGCGATTCTATTGCCAGACCAATCGGCTTTAGCCAATATCGTGGTTCATTTGGTGGGCAATGGGATTCGTTTTGGATCTTCTGATCATCTTGTCAGTGAAGCCTTGTACCTGCACGATCCAGATGGGAATGAAATTGAAATATATCGTGATCGGGCACCTTCTGAATGGAAATGGCATGGCGATGAAGTGGATATGGCAGTAGATCCATTAGATTTTGAAACTTTGCTTAAGTTTGCTACACCGGATCGGCCTTGGCGAAGGATGCCTGCTGAAACGGTAATGGGCCACATTCATTTACACGTGTCAGAACTAAAGAAAACAGAAGAATTTTATGTAAAAGGACTGGGAATGGACGTAGTCAATCGATTCGGGGAGCAGGCCTTATTCCTCTCCTACGGAAAATATCACCATCATGTAGGGGTCAACACTTGGAATGGAGTAGGGGCTCCACCTCCTGCCAAAAATAGTGTAGGTCTTGAATCGTTTACACTCATTTTTGATAACGAAGAGGTTCGTAACCAAACAGTAACCAATTTGAAGCAGATTGGTGCAAAGGTATTGGAAAATAACCGTTTCATCACCTTTGATCCTTCTGGAAACGCAATAGAGTTAGCTGTATAGGATAGGAGGTATCCGAAATGGCTTCTAAAGAAAGTGCCGGTATGGAAATTGGGATTTACACACTTGCCGACATTGGTCCGGACCCCCTTACCGGAAGGATGTTAACGGCTAAGGAAAGAGTAAAAGAAATCATTCAAGCCGCAAAACTCGCTGATGAGGCTGGATTAGATGTATTTGGTGTAGGAGAACACCATCGTCTGGATTACGCTTCTTCTTCTCCAGCAGTCATATTGGCTGCGATTGCACAAGTGACAAAACGAATTCGATTAACAAGTACAACAAGTGTTTTAAGCACGCTTGATCCCGTTCGTCTATTTGAGGATTTTGCAACATTGGATTTGCTTTCCGATGGCCGCGCCGAAATACTGGCCGGCAGGGGCGCATTTATCGAATCCTTTCCCCTTTTCGGTTATAGTACCAATGATTATAATGAATTGTTTGAAGAACATATGGACCTTCTATTACAGTTGACCCAAAATGAGACTGTCACGTGGTCGGGGAAGTTCCGTCCTTCTTTAAAGGATGCTGAAATTGCACCGAGACCGGTACAAGAAAAATTGCCAGTTTGGATTGGAGTGGGAGGTACGCCCGAGAGTGCCGTTCGTGCCGGCAGATTTGGGGTGGGAATGGCATTGGCTATTTTGGGTGGAAATCCAAGTCGTTTTAAGCTGCTAGTCGATTTTTATCGTCAAACTGGAATAAACGCGGGCCATGCACCAGAAACGTTAAAGGTCGGAGTAACGGGCCATGCATATCTAGCTAAAACAACTCAGCAGGCAAAAGACGAGTTTTATCCTTATTACTCCAACTACTGGGGATATGTGAACCGTCAACGTGGAATGGCCACAAGAATGTCAAGGGCAGACTTTGAACATATGACTAGTCCGGATACGGCATTGTTTGTGGGGAGTCCACAGCAGGTGATCGAAAAAATTCTCAAACAATACGAACTCTTTGGGCACCAAAGATTCCTTGCACAGTTGGATATAGGCGGTCAACCATTTAAAAATGTAGCAAAAGGGATCGAATTGCTAGCAACGGAAATTGCTCCAGTTGTTCGAAGGGAAACAAGCAAATAAGCTTTTTAGTGAAACCGACATAACAAAGGGGCGGATCCTATAGGATTTTGCCCCGGTTTTTATTTTCGTAGTTGAAAATGATTTATAGATTGTAAATAGATATACCATTGGTAGACAAAAGTTGAAATTTACCGTTACGCCCGGATGCACAGTTACGCCGATCCTAAATCAACTTTTGCTATAAGAAGCTTAACTTATAGAATGCATCTTACGGTTACAGTTTATTTCATGGAACCCGTTTCAGAGCAAGGAAAATTTCAATAAATAAATCCTCCAATATTTCTTCGCAAATTTTACAAGCAATTGTCACTAATCTATCAAATGAAGGTGGTAAAATTCCTCACAACTTCCTTTAAAATTAATATGGTATATAATTTTTTGTGGTTATTTGTGAAATATCTCACAAACTAAAAGGAGGATCACAAATGCAATACGAAAACATATTTAGTGAGGGTAAAATAGGCGATTTAACCTTAAAAAACAGAATCGTCATGCCGCCAATGGGAACGAATCTAGCTGGTGTCGAAGGTGAAGTCACGGATCACCTGATTGCCTATTATGAAGAACGGGCGAAGGGCGGTACTGGGTTAATTATTGTTGAATTTACCTGCATCGATTCTGAATACGGAAAAGGGTTTGTTCGGCAATTAAGACTGGACGATGACCGCTTTATTCCAGGAATTTTCCGTCTGGCCAATGCAGTACATAAATATGGGACGAAGATATTTGTCCAAATCCATCATGCGGGTAGACAGTCGAATTCGTCGTTAATCCATGGGAAGCAAATCGTTGCTCCAAGTAGTGTTCCCTGTGCTGCAGTTGGGGAAGAGCCTAGAGAATTGACGACAGCGGAAGTGAAAGAGTTAGTCCATAAATTTGTCCAGTCCGCCGTAAGATGCAAGCGGGCCGGAATGGACGGAGTTGAAGTCCACGGAGCCCATGGTTATTTAGTTAACCAATTCCTCAGCCCTGAGGCAAATTTACGGACGGATGAATACGGGGGATGTTTTGAGAATCGAATGAGATTTCTCGAGGAAATCATTGTCGGCATTAAAGAGGAATGCGGGGAGGATTTCCCTGTTACCGTTCGCCTCAATGTGGATGATTTTACAGAAGGCGGCATTGATTTAGAGCTAGGTAAGGCCATAAGCACATACCTGGAAAACCTGGGAGTAGATGGACTGCATATTAGTTGCGGAACCTATGACTCTATGGAAAAGGTCATTGAATCCCCGCTTTATGAACAAGGCTGGAGAGTCTACCTGGCAGAGGCAATCAAAAAGGAAGTTTCGATTCCGGTGATGACGGTCGGGTCCATTCGCGAACCGCAATTTGTCGAAACCATTTTAGCCGAAGGTAAGGCGGACTTTGTGGCCATTGGCCGAGGATTAATTGCTGACCCTGACTGGGTAAACAAAACAATCGAAGAACGCGAAGGCGAAATTAGAAAATGCATTAACTGTCTCCATTGCATCCATTCCGTTTCGGCTAACCTGCACATTCGCTGTACGATTAATGCCAGAGCAGGCCGAGAGCTGGAGTTTAAGGAACTGCATCCACTTACTTCTAATGAAAACCGCCATGTTGTAATTGTCGGTGGCGGCCCAGGTGGAATGGAAGCGGCAAGAATCTTAACATTAAAAGGATATAACGTAACCCTTTTTGAAAAAGAAAATAAACTTGGCGGGCAATTACACCTTGTAACGGACCCGGTTTATAGAAAGAAAATGACTTGGCATATTGATTACCTCAGCCATGAAATGAAACGTTTGAATGTTGATGTGCGTTTGAATACAGAAGCTGCTGTCGAAGATATCATAGCTTTCAACCCTTATGCCGTTTTGTTGGCCACAGGCGGAAGACCAAGGCTCCCACAGGTGGCGGGTATTGATTTAGACCGTGTATATACCTATGAAGACATAAAATTACGGGAACTCGTATTTTCCAATAATAAAATTACTGTAGTAGGCAGTGGGATGACCTGCCATGGAACGGCACGTCGCCTTGCTGAAGCCGGCAATGATGTCACCTATGTAGAAATTCCGACTAAAGCAAGTAAACGCATTGGAGCTGACACAAGATTAAGACTTCTAGGTAAGCTTCAACAAGCAAATGTGAACATTGTGACGGAACACAAGTTGGAAAAAATCCTGCTCAACAGTGTGATCGTCGAGGACTTGGCTTCAGGGATACAATCAGAACTAGAATCAGAGTATGTGATTGTTGCGATGGGTGTGGAGGCATATAACCCATTAGAGAATCTTTTAAAAGGCTGTATGGAAAATGTGTTTGTATTAGGGGATGCTGCCGGCTACGGTTCTTTGGGTGACGCGACCCGAGAAGGTTTTGAAAAAGCCTATGTCTTTGAATCAATTGTTACGAACTGCAGGGAGAAAAAGGTATTGCAAACAGTTTAGAAACATATATTACTATTATGATTATAAAAAAGTCCGAGAGACAGCAGTTGTTTAAAATACCGCATTGCCTCTTGGGCTTTTTTCTATTTATGTTATGGAAGCAGTGGAAGGCGAAAAAACGAGGTCCCACTACGTCATAAAGGCAGTTTGAGGAAAAACAAATGAAATTATATTAGAATGGTGTTATCGTGGTTATTTGAAGGAGAAAAACTATGAAAAAACGCATGGCATTAGTCATTGTCTTGATGAATCTATTCATTGCCTTTTTGGGGATCGGCCTTGTTATTCCTGTTACCCCTGCGATTATGAATGAATTGCATATATCCGGGTCGGTTGTCGGCTATATGGTTGCCGCCTTTGCGCTAACCCAATTGATTGTGTCGCCGATTGCCGGCCGCTGGACAGACCGATATGGACGAAAAAATATTATTGTCATTGGGCTCGTAATCTTTGGTATCTCGGAATATTTATTTGGAATCGGTAAAACGGTGGAGATCCTGTTCATTTCACGCATGCTTGGCGGCGTCAGTGCGGCCTTTATCATGCCGGGTGTAACGGCCTTTATTGCTGACACGACAACATTGGATGAACGGGCAAAGGCGCTTGGCTATATGTCGGCGGCCATTTCGACCGGTTTTATCATCGGGCCGGGAATTGGCGGCTTTTTGGGTGAAATCGGCCCGCGCCTGCCGTTTTTCTTTGCTGCCGGTCTCGGATTATTCGCGGCCATTTTAACGGTGTTTTTGCTTCGTGAGCCGGAGCGAAGCAGTGTAACCGAACATGTGAAGGGACAAAAAACAGGGTTTCGCAGGATTTTTGCGCCGATGTACTTTATTTCTTTTATGGTGATTTTCCTTACACAGTTTGGCTTATCATCTTTTGAGTCGTTATTTTCCTTGTTTGTCGACCATAAATTCGGCTATACACCAAAGGATATTGCCATCATCATCATGGGCGGCGGAATTTTGGGAGCGATATTTCAAATTATCTTCTTTGCCCCGCTCATGCGTAGGCTGGGGGAAATTGTCTTAATCCGGTATTGTCTTATTTTTTCGACTGCCCTGGTATTTTTAACGACGGTAGTCCATACCTATGTGACGATTCTGCTGGTCACCATTACGGTGTTTGTCGGCTTTGATTTGATGCGTCCGGCGGTAACCACGTATTTATCCAGAATGCCGGCGATGAACAAGGCTTTGTCGGCGGGATGAATTCGATGTTCTCAAGCATCGGTAACGTCATCGGTCCGATTGCTGGCGGGATTTTATTCGATATTAACCTAAATTATCCGTTTTACTTTTCAACAGTATTTTTGGTAATAGGGATTGGAATCACTCTGGCGTGGAAAGACCCCGCTCTTGTGGCAGCTAAGGAGTCCTAAAAAAAGTCCAAGAAACATCGGTCTCTTGGACTTTTTCGCATTTTAGATTGCCCAATCTCCGTTGCGGAAAATTGGAACGATGGTGCCGTCTTGTTTAATGCCGTCGATATTCATCTCGTTAGAGCCAATCATAAAGTCTACATGAACAGTTCCGGTGTTCATCCCGTGCTGCTGCAGCTCTTCCTGGCTCATTTTAGTCCCGCCTTGAATCGTTGTCGGGTAAGCCGAGCCGATAGCCAGGTGGTTGGAGGCATTCTCGTCAAACAGGGTATTAAAGAAAATAATTCCCGATTGTGAAATCGGTGACGGATCTGGTACCAGGGCGACTTCACCAAGGCCTGTTCCGCCTTCGTTATCAAACACTAATTTCTTAATGGCCTCATCGCCTTTTTCCGCAGAAATGTCGACAATTTTTCCATCCTTAAAGTGCACTTCAATTCCTTCAATCAATGTCCCCGCATAGCTTAAAGGCTTCGTGCTCCGGACTACCCCATCCATACGCCGGGTATCAGGGGCCGTGAACACTTCCTCTGTCGGCATGTTGGCAAGGAACTCTTCGCCTTTTGGATTGACGCTGCCGGCGCTGGCCCAAATATGGTTCTTCGGCAGGCCGAGGGTTAAATCTGTGCCGGGTGCTATGTAATGCAGCGCATCAAATTGGATTTCATTTAATTTTTCCGCCTTCTCATCCAATGTTTGTTTGTGCTGATCCCAAGCAGCAATCGGGTCTTCCGCGTAAACACGGCAGGTTTTAAAAATTTGATCCCATAGGGCATCGACCTGTTCTTCGGAAGTGGCTAGGTTCGGGAATACCGTGGCAGCCCAGCCGGCGCCGGCTGCGGCGGCAACTGTCCATTTCAAATCATCATTCTGAGTCGCCTTGCGTTGTGCGTGGAATGCCTTTCCGGCTACCTTTTGGTATTGTGCCACCTTAGCCGAATCGACTTCATTTAACAAACCAGGGTCGCTCGAAAGAATCGACAAACGGCTGACGCGATGATTTAATACATGGTCTTCGGATTCCTGAATTTCATAGTCAGGAATGTTCGTCAATACCTCGAGGGGTTGATTTAAGTAATGCTCTTTTGTGATTTCGTCATCGGACCATTTGACAATGACCTTCTCAGCCCCCAGGGCATAAGCCTCTTTTGTGATTAGCCGGGCTAATGGCGCCTGATCGACGTTAATTGTCATCTTCACCCAATCCCCGGGTTGAACATTAATTCCTTTCGCCACTAACAGCTTTGCGTATTTGTGTAAGTTCTCTTCAAAATTAGGCAGCACCATTTCTGTCCCTCCAAAAATTAAGTTTCAATCTTATAGTAGCATAGTTGATTGAAAAAGATGCAACGGGGAGCGTAGGTAAGTTGATCTTCACAACGAAAGAAAAAGCGGTATTCTACAAACGATTTGTCGACAATAATGCGAATTTTATTACATTTTATATGAACTTCCCATATAATACTATTAATTGGGAGAAATCGAAAGGTGGTTTATATATATTGGATCAATTCGATAAAAGAATATTGGAATTATTAGTCGACAATGGCAGGCTATCGTACGTTGATATCGGAAAGGAACTGGGGGTATCCAGGGTTGCCGTAAGGGAAAGAGTCGCTAAATTAATCGATGATGGCGTTATCGAGCAATTTACCATCGTCATTAATAGCAGCAAGGCAGGAAAAGGGGTTTCTGCTTTCTTTGAAATTGATTGTGAGCCTGGTTCCCTTGTAAAAGTGGCAGAGGCATTGGCAGAAAATCCAAATGTGGCGAGCTGCTATCAAATGACAGGACCTTCCACCTTGCATACCCACGTCCTGGTTGATGACTTCGGGGCCTTAGAAAGATTTATCAATGAGGAGTTATACGTATTGGATGGAATTACAAGAGTGGAGAGTCATATTTTATTAAGGCGATTTAAAAGCCGAAGAGGGCTGAAACTATAATCTGCAGCAAGGAACTCATCGTTATGATGAGTTTTTTTTGTGCATGAAGGAAAGATACCCGCGAATAATTGGTTTTACAAAACGGAAATGTAAGCGTTCTAGATTTTTGATTCAAAAATAAAGCACTTTTCCGGAAAATGTCGACATTTCGGAAGGTTCATTGGGTAAATAAAACCAAAAAGTTATTGAAATTTGAAAAATTTTTAAAAAAATGAGTGTTTTTTGTAGATTTTTAAAATGAAAAGGATTATAATCACTTTTATATTATTCAGAACATTAAGTAATCAAAAATTAAAAATTGATTAACAAATGTCGTAAGGAGGAGGGTGCATAGTGATTTCAATGATTGTCCGCAGGTTCTTTCAGTTAATATTCCTCTTGTTTGGAATATCGTTTTTGGTTTTCTCATCCATGTATCTCGCTCCCGGGGACCCCGCAGCGATGGTTGGAGGACCTACAGCTACAGCGTCTGATTTGGAAGCAATTCGAGACAATTTGGGCTTGAATGATCCTTTCTTGGTCCAATACGGAAGTTACTTGGCTAATATTGCCCAGGGGGATTTTGGTTTTTCCTACCAAACCCGCCAGCCTGTTGCTGAAGCAATCGCTGTTCGCTTTCCAAACACTTTGAAATTGGCAGTCGCCAGTATGATTGTTGCGGTAATCATCGGGATATTCGCCGGTCTGATTTCAGCTCTTAGACATAACAGCTGGCTGGATGTAACCTCCACTACGTTTGCATTGGCAGGGATTTCAATTCCAAACTTTTGGCTGGGGGCATTGTTGATTTTAGTTTTTTCCGTCAATCTTCAGTGGCTGCCTGTAGCGGGATTATCAAATTCCTGGTTTACCGTTGAAGGGATGAAAGAAATGATCCTTCCGGCTATTACGTTAGGAACAAGTTCCGCCGCGATGATTGCCCGAATGGTAAGGTCATCGATGCTGGAGGTTGTCAGGGCGGATTTTGTCAGAACGGCCAGAGCAAAAGGGGTAAAAGAACGAAATGTCATTTGGATTCACACCTTAAAAAATGCGATGATTCCGGTTATCACCGTGATCGGCCTTAATTTTGGAGGGCTCTTGGGCGGAACCATCATTACCGAGAAGGTTTTCGCCATTAACGGGGTGGGCCGGTTGATGATTGATGCAATCGCGGCACGTGACTTTCCAATGGTGCAAGGATCCGTCCTGTTGGTGGCCACCTTGTTTGTACTAGTGAATTTAGTTGTTGACATTGTCTATACCTATATTGATCCAAGAATCAAATATCAATAAGAAAGGAGGGGGCACGATGGCGGAAACAGCAACAGTGGCGGCGGCCAATGTGAAAAAAGCACCAAGTAAAGAAAAAACGTATCAGGTCGTTGCAAAACGATTATTGAAAAACAAACTGGCGGTGATTGGCTTAATTATTATCGTCCTGCAAATTGGCATGGCCATTTTTGCACCGCTAATTACCTCCTATGATCCGGTAAAACAAAATTTAGATGCAAGTGAATTGCCGGTGTTTAGCGAGGGACATTGGCTGGGTACCGATAACTATGGCCGCGACGTATGGAGCAGAATTGTTTTTGGGGCCCGCATCTCATTGGTAGTTGGAATTGTCGCGGTTACCCTGGGCCTGTTAGGAGGCGTGACCCTAGGTTTGCTTGGCGGCTACTATAAAAAATTAGATGGCGTGATTATGAGAATAGTAGATTTGCTGTTCTCTTTCCCTGGCATCCTTCTAGCAATGCTGATTATTGCCATTTTAGGTACAAGCCTGATCAATGTCGCAATCGCGATTAGCATCTGGTCGATTCCGTCATGTGCGAGAATTGTCAGAGGCTCCGTTCTTTCCATTAAGGAAAAGGAATACATCATGGCGATGAAATCACTCGGTGCCTCAGATTTTCGAATTATGGTCAAGCATATCTTGCCAAATGCCTTTGCGCCAATCATCGTATTTGCGACGATGAGGATGGCAACCGCGATTCTTTCAACAGCATCGCTAAGTTATCTTGGCTTGGGGGCGCAGCCGCCGACACCCGAATGGGGTGCGATGATTTCACAAGGGCAGGCCTTCATGTGGAGCTCGCCGCACTTAACGGTCGTACCTGGTATCGCCATTATGCTGACAGTATTTGCTTTTAACGTTGTCGGCGATGGATTGCGCGATGCAATCGATCCAAATATGGATATTCAATAAGAAAAGCTACAAGCGCCTAGGCGCTGGAGCTGGACAAATAAAAACGAGGGGGAAATAATTATGAAGAAAAATTTGCTGTTGTTATTCACCATTATCACGGCGCTACTACTTGCGGCCTGTGGCGGAGGCTCAGCTTCCAAATCAAGCAATGAAGGAACTGACACTAACAAAGGAAAAGAAAAGAAAGAAGCGATTGAATCGTTTACCTATGCTTCACTTACCGATGCGGTTGGCTTATCTCCAATCATGACGAACGATTCCGCATCATCGAATGTAACCGAACATGTCTATGAAACACTGTTTAAGAGAAATGCAGATAGCAAGATTGAACCATTATTGGCAGAATCCTATGAAAACCCGGATGAAAATACATGGGTTATTAAATTGAAAAAGGGAATTAAGTTCCACGATGGCACAGATTTTAATGCTGAAGCCGTTAAATATACGTTCGATAAACTTCGTGACCCAGCAACTGCTGCACCGCGCGCAAGCTTGATGGCTCCTGTTGATACCATCAATGTCGTTGATGAAAATACAGTTGAAATCAAAACAAAATATCCATATGGACCGTTCTTGGCTGCTTTATCACACTCCAATGCGGCAATTGTAAGCCCAACAGCAGATAAGAAACAAGACTTAATGAAAGAGCCTGTTGGTACCGGACCGTTCAAATTTGTCAGCTGGACTCCTGGTGATCAAGTTGTTTTAGAATCAAATCCTGACTATCGTGACGGTGCTCCTGCCATCAAAAAGCTAGTTTTTAAAGTGGTTCCGGAAGTATCTACAGCGATTTCCATGCTCCAGGCAGGTGAAGTGCAATTTATTGACAGTATTCAGGCAGAGCAATTAAGCCGTGTTGAAGCGTTGAAAAATGTAGGAGTAGAAAAGATTCAAGGAACACCTCAATATTTCTTAACAGTGAATCATTCAAAACCGGAATTTGCTAATCCTGAATTCAAAAAGGCTCTCGCAAGTGCCATTAACCGAGATGCCATTGTGAAAAAATTAAATGGACTGGGCGTAAGAAGCGACAGCGTCATCGGACCAAAAGTATTTGGCCATAAAGATTCTGCCGATAAAGGCGGCACATCTTATAATTTAGAAAAAGCAAAAGAGTTAGTGAAGAAAAACGGCTATGGCGACAAAACCATCAAGCTGTTGGCAGCAAACCGCGGCACCTATCCATTAATGGCTGAACTGGTTCAAGCGCAACTGACGGAAGCTGGCTTTAAAGTAGAAATTGAATCAATGGAATGGGCAGCGTTTCTGGATACAGCACGCGCCGGAAAGTTTGACCTTACGTTCTTAAGCTGGTCGAATGTTACCGGTGATGGTTCCGAATTGTTATATCCTAACTTCCATAGTGCAAACGTCGGTTCTTCCAACATGACCCAATTAAAGGATCCTGAATTGGATAAATTGATTGAGCAATCAAGAACAACAACCGATCAAAAAGTACGGGAAGACTATTTGAATCAAGCCAACGAATTAATGCTGAAGAACGATTCAGTCGTTATTATGTACCATGGTGTTGTCACTGCAGCATTGAATAATGAATTCACAGGCCTTGAACTCTATCCGACTGGAAAATGGGATTTATCGGGCGTTACAAGAAAGTAGGGTTGAAAAATGGGAGAGACATTACTTGAAGTCAAAAACATTGTGACTGAATTCCGCACAGCAGACGGGCAGCTGCCTGCTGTGCGTGATGTCTCCTTTTCTATTAAAAAAGGGGAAACACTCTGCATTGTCGGTGAATCGGGGTGTGGGAAAAGTATCACTTCTCTCTCGGTTATGGGTCTATTGCCAAGCAACGGAAAAATTACTAGCGGTGAAGTCCTGTTTGAGGGGGCGCCGATTCATAACTTGCCGCAGGAAAAAATGCGGCAAATCCGCGGCAATAAAATTTCGATGATCTTCCAAGAGCCAATGACGGCGTTAAATCCTGTGTTGACAATCGGCTACCAAATTCGCGAGCCGTTAATGCTCCATCATAACCTGTCAAAGAGCGAAGCAACGAAACAAGGGATTGAGCTTTTAAAACAGGTCGGAATTCCCTATCCGGAAAAAAGAATGAATCAATATCCTCATGAGTTGAGCGGCGGGATGCGCCAGCGGGTAATGATTGCCATTGCTTTATCTTGTAATCCCGGACTGTTAATTGCCGATGAACCTACAACCGCCCTTGATGTTACCATTCAGGCACAAATCTTGGATTTGATTAACGATTTGAAAGAAAAATATAACATGGGTGTCATGTTAATTACCCACGATATGGGTGTTGTCGCTGAGGTGGCCGATCGTGTCATGGTCATGTATGCGGGCAAGAAGGTAGAAGAAGGAAGTGTGGAGGAAATCTTCAATAATCCGAAACATCCGTATACGATCGGACTGTTAAATTCAGTTCCTAATGTTGATGACCCTGACTTTGAACTAGAACCTATCCCTGGATCGCTGCCAAGCTTACATGAGCAGATTTCCGGCTGCCGCTTTCATGACAGATGCAAATTTGCGACAGACCGCTGCCGAACGAAAGAACCACAGGCAGCAAACGTCTCTGGCACACATAAGGTCAGCTGCTGGCTAATTGAGGAGGAGGTGCACTGATGGCCGTTTCAACAGAACAAATCGCTTCAAGCAAGAAGACAGAACCAAAGGTGCTCCTGGAACTTCAAGGTATTAAAAAATATTTCCCTATTAAAGGAGGAATCCTCCAGCGGAAACAAAGCGACGTCAAAGCAGTCGAAAATGTTTCCTTACAGCTTTATGAAGGCGAGAGTTTAGGGGTTGTAGGCGAATCCGGCTGCGGTAAATCCACTCTGGGGAGAGCCATTTTGGGATTGGAAGAATTAACAGCCGGAAAAGTGATTTTCCAGGATACGGAAATTCAGGATTTAAAGAGAAAAGAAAAGTTGAAATTTGTGAAGCAGATGCAAATGATTTTTCAGGATCCGTTTGCCTCATTAAATCCACGCCAGCGAATTGGTCACGCGCTTGAAGAGGTATTCACAATGCATACCAATATGTCGGCCAAGGAAAAACGGGAAACGGTCATTAGCCTATTGGAGGAAGTAGGCTTAAAAGAGGAGCATTTTTATAAATACCCTCATGAGTTTAGCGGCGGCCAGCGGCAGCGAATTGGCATTGCCCGTGCCATCGCCCTTCATCCTTCGTTTGTCATCTGTGATGAAGCCGTTTCCGCCCTTGACGTTTCCGTGCAGGCGCAAGTTTTAAAACTACTAAAATCCTTGCAGCAAAAATATAACCTTTCCTATCTATTTATCTCGCATGATTTAGGGGTTGTCCGCTACTTTTGCGATCGGGTTTTGGTTATGTATCTCGGGAATACGGTCGAGTTGGCTTCCGTAGGGGACCTATTTGAGCGGCCGTTGCATCCTTACACCCAGGCGCTGCTATCAGCCATTCCAAGACCCTCCGTCAATCGAAACCGGACCAGGGTTCGATTGCAGGGAGATCTGCCAAATCCGGCAAATCCCCCAAGCGGCTGTCCATTTCATACAAGATGCCCGATCGCAACTGACCGGTGTTCAGCAGAAAAACCGGAGTGGAAGGAATACGAACCGAATCATTTTGCTGCCTGCCATTTCGCCGGACAGTCCATACATCAATAAAATTCATCCTCCTACCTACTAAGTAGGGGGAATCTTGCTTTTCAGCAAATCGTAGACTAACACAAGAACTCTAACGGAATCCGAGAGTGTCGAGGAGGAAGACAAATGGATTATTTATATCACCCTTTTGCGTCAAAACGCCATACTGTTTTTGCCAAAAAAGGCATGGTCGCCACATCACAGCCATTGGCTGCTCAAGCAGGGCTTGAGATCTTGCAAAAGGGAGGAAATGCCATAGATGCAGCAATTGCAACTGCGGCTGCCCTGACTGTAGTGGAGCCGACCTCAAATGGAATTGGCGGAGATGCATTTGCTTTAGTTTGGGTAAAGGATGAATTATTTGGATTGAATTCATCTGGACCTGCACCCCAATCCATTTCTGTTGAAGCGTTAAAAAAATTAGGGCATGAGAAAATGCCTATTCATGGCGTCATCCCGGTAACAGTACCTGGTGTTCCCGCCGCATGGGCCGCATTATCAAAACGATTTGGCAAATTATCTTTGCTGGAGGCGCTCCAGCCTGCCATCCGTTATGCAGAGGAAGGATACCCGCTCACCCCGATTTTAGGGAAGTATTGGAAGCTCGCCTATAATAAATTTAAGGCGAACTTCACGACAGAAGAGTTCGAAGCGTGGTTTGAAACCTTCGCACCGGGGGGGGAAGCGCCTGAGATTGGCGAAGTCTGGAAGTCTCCGGATCATGCAGCAACTTTAAAGTCAATTGGCGAAAGTGAAGCACGTTCATTTTATGAAGGAGAGCTTGCCGAAAAAATCGATGCCTTCATGAAAAAGCACAATGGCTACCTTTCTAAATCCGATTTAAGCAAATATGAGCCAAAATGGGTAACGCCGATTTCAACGAATTACAGGGGGTATGATGTTTGGGAAATTCCGCCAAATGGCCAAGGAATGGTTGCCTTAATGGCACTGAATATTTTCGAAAAATTGTCTCCTCCTGCCTGGCAGAGCGCGGAAACGCTCCATCAGCAAATCGAAGCGATGAAACTGGCGTTTACCGATGGTCAAGCGTTCATCACAGAACCGGAAGATATGCCGATTTTGGCAGAGGTATTGCTGTCTGACGAGTTTGCCGAAGAGCGCAGCAAAGTGATTACCGATACAGCCTCTGACCCTGTTCCATATGAACTTCCTAAAGGCGGTACCGTTTATTTGGCGGCTGCGGACGAGGAAGGAAATATGGTGTCGTTTATTCAAAGTAATTATATGGGGTTTGGTTCTGGGATTGTCATTCCTGGCACGGGAATTGCCTTGCAGAATCGCGGCGCTGACTTCTCCCTCGATGAGTCGCATCCAAATGTACTAAAACCAGGGAAAAGAACGTATCATACCATTATACCGGGATTTTTAACAAAGGATGGCCAAGCGGTTGGTCCATTCGGGGTAATGGGAGGTTACATGCAGCCACAAGGACATTTTCAGGTGATTACAAATACGATTGATTATTTATTGAATCCACAGGCGGCATTAGACATGCCGAGATGGCAGTGGATGAAGGGAAAATCGGTTCACGTTGAACCGGAATTTCCTAACTATTTAGTCCAGGCGCTAGCCCGCAAAGGTCATGAAGTACATGTAACTCCAGAAGGGGGAAGCTTCGGGCGTGGTCAAATTATCTGGAGAGACAATAAAACAGGTGTGCTTCAGGGTGGCACGGAATCACGGACGGACGGAGCTATCGCGGCTTGGTAAATGCACTAGCGAAGGAAAAAACGTCTGATTCTTCATCCAATCCACGCCCGTATTGGAGAAGAAATTGGGATGTGATCGCAGCGTTTTTTCGCGTTGGCATGTTAGGTTTTGGCGGGGGACCATCCTCCATTCCACTTGTCCATCAAGAAGCAGTAAAGAAATATAAGTGGATGACAGAAGAGGAATTCGCGGATACCCTGGCGATTGCGAATACTATGCCTGGTCCCATTGCGACAAAAATGGGTGGCTATATTGGATATCGGGTTTGCGGTGTTATGGGCTGTATTGGTGCCCTGCTGGCGACTGTGGCCCCAACGGCATTGATGATGATTTTCTTGCTGCAATTATTGCAGAAATACAAAGATGTGCCTTGGGTTCAGCATATGTCGATGTCGGTCGTACCAGTGGTGGCGGTCATGTTGGCTACCATGACCTGGGATTTCACCAAGAAGTCGGGAAAAACACTTGGCTGGACAAAAGGAATTGCCATCATTATTGGGTCTCTCATTTTAACGGAAGGCTTCCAAGTACACCCGGCCATTCTGATTTTAGTCTTGATCATTTACGTATTTTTGCCTTTTGGAAATAGGAGGTCCGACTCATGATTTACTGGCAGATTTTCATGGCCTTCTTTATTCCGGGGATATTAGGATATGGCGGCGGGCCTGCCTCGATCCCATTAATTGAAAATGAAGTGGTCGGGAACTATGGCTGGATGTCAAGACAGGAATTCAGTGAAGTGCTGGCGGTAGGCAATTCTTTGCCTGGCCCTATCGCTACAAAACTGGCTGCCTATATTGGTTACACAGAAGGCGGTGTCATCGGAAGCTTGGTTGCGCTGTTTGCCTCCGTTGCCCCGTCCATCATTCTGATGCTCGTCTTGATGGCGGTATTGTTGAAATATAAGGACAAACCGCAGGTCAAAAACATCTCCAGCATTGTACGGCCAATCATCGCCGTTCTGCTTGGCGTCATGACATACCAATTTGCCAAGGACTCTTTCATCGGCCTCGGTCCCGTCTACACAATTGTCCTATTGATCGGAAGTTATTTGATGCTGGAAAAACTCAAGTGGCACCCGGCGCTCGTCATCGTCATTGCCTTGGCGGTCGGCGCTGTTACGGGGATTTGATATTCTCGAGATACTGTAGCGGGGGAAATGTCTATTTTATGAAGAAAACGGTTTAGGGGAGCGAAACCCTTCAAAATGATCCACCTTTATGTGATAATAAAGGTGGATATATTTTTTGATAGAAATAATTGTGCATGTTTAGGTGGAGTCTGTCGCTGTGGGATTAGTATGCCCTTGTGTGGCAGGCTCCTTATTACTTGGGGATGGGTACAAGTCATATATGAAGAGAGGGGCGAGACTGTAAATAAATAAAGGAGGAAGATAAAAATGAGTATCCAGTTAGCCATCGCTGGATTGACTTATTTCATTATTTTAGTTTTGGCCTATACGATTATTATTTTTACAAACCTCGGAGAAGAAAAAAGTGAGGAAATTATCAAGAGGGCATTTAATAATGCCTATTCGATTCTTGCCTTTGGGCTGCTTGTTATTTATGCCCTGATTGTACTCCCGCATATCACCGTAGACTATCAAACCACTTCCTATCTAATTCTGGCGAGCAAATTTATCTCTGTATTTACACTCGGTGGCAGTCTCTTTATTTTCACAAGAAAGAGATGCAGCCCAAAAACAGAGAGATTCTAAACTAATCAAAAACACGCGGCTCGATTTTCGACCGCGTGTTTTTGATTATTAGAAATTAACATTATGCAAAAAATCGGCCACGGCCTTTGTCATGTTTTTGGCTTCTTCCGGAGCATTCCCCGAGCCGAGCAGTTTTTTAATCTCCCCATGTGATAATGAATGAATTTCAAAAGTTGTGGCCTTATCACCGGTCCTTTCTATAAATGAAGATATAGAAGGCCTTTTGGGTGAAACAAGCAATATCGGCGGTGAATTTTGTTCGGTCGCATAGGTAATAGGAGATGCCTTTGTCCAGACTTGATCATCCTCACCAAAAACAGTTTTATATTTGCTGTTTCGTTGAAGAAATTCCGCCAGATCAATTGGTCCGTCCAAGTTTACGATTGAATGAATCGTACCTGGAGGCAGCCCGGCCTGTTCCAAATAGTTTTGGTTGGTGCCAATTAGGCTGACCAGATGCCCTCCGGCCGAATGCCCCATTAAATTAATTCGCCTTATATCAATTTGATACTGTTCGGCATGGTCAAAGACCCATTTCACCGCTGTCGCGACATCTGTGGCCATTTCTTCGTAGGCCGCATTTGGAAAAAGCCGATAATTAACAGAAACAAATACATAACCTTTATCGGTAAAAAAAGCGGGTTTATCCCCAACATCGGCTTTATCCCCCCGCATCCAGCCCCCGCCATGGACATAAATGATAACCGGGTTATCTCTGTTGTTTTTCGGCACATACAAGTCCAAAGCCTGTTTAACATCTGATCCGTATTTCATGTTCTTTTGATTCAGGTCCTGCCCGCTTGTATATTGTGTAAAGGACGCTGTAAAAGCAAGCAGCAGCAAAAAAAAGAATCCAACATACCGTGCCCCTTTATACCCTAACCATTTCAAGTGCATCACCTTTATCTTTTAAAAAATAGAGTACCCTTTATAAAAAGAATATATTGGATTTATTTCTGTATCAATGTAATAAATGTCAAAAATGTAATTTGTAAATTTATATTTTCAGAATATAGCCGGATGTACTGGCGAATGGCTGCTTGTAGGAGGTAAAAAGGCGAGGCGAATATATTTTGGAGCAGGGAAAAAATTCGGGTACGACTACAAGAATAAAGGTGATAGGTGTAGTGGAAGGGGAAAAATCCAGGTTCGACTACGCCAATAAAGGTTATAGGAGTAGTGGTCGGGGGAAAATCCAGGTTCGACTACGCCAATAAAGGTTATAGGAGTAGTGGTCGGGGGAAATCCAGGTTCGACTACGCCAATAAAGGTTATAGGAGCAGTGGGAGGTGAAAAATCCAGGTTCCACTACGCCAATAAAGGTTATAGGTGCAGTGGAAGGCGAAAAAACCGGGTTCGACTACGCCAATAAAGGTTATAGGTGCAGTGGAAGGCGGGAAAAACGGGTTCGACTACACCAATAAAGGTTATAGAAGCAGTGGAAAGCGAAAAAACCAGGTCTGACTACACCAATAAAGGTTATAGGAGTAGTGAAAGGCGAGAAAACCGGGTTCCACTACGCCAATATGATAAACCTGCACCACAAAAAAATGCGCCAACCTATTGGCGCACGAAAACATTATTTATACGCCCTCAATAGGGAACGAGCAAAATAAAAAATGTATCATCACTCGCCAACTCACTCGTAAAAGCACCATTTTCCATATCCCGTCGCCTTAAAGTGCTTCTTCAAAACATTTCTAATTACCCATTTTGACCAAACCCCACCACACCACTCATAAACCACATTAACCGTAATTTTCATTTCTGGAAAAAGCAGTTTAATCTCCCCAATGCCACGCAAAATCGCTGATTCTACCGTCTCCTGATGCCCGCAATTGTTACACGTCAAAATTCTGTCATTAAGCGTAATAGAAAACGACTGACACCGCCCGCAATTGTTACCTTTTCTCAGAGAATCAAAATCATATGCCGGTGAAAGATCATAAGGTGATTCAACGATATGAAGAGAAATTAATTTGTCGGCCAGCCGCCGATGCCAATCGTTCAATTTTAACTGGTTATTGTTCAATTTTTTTCGTAAGCTGTTTAATTGTGATGGAAAAATAATTGGATAGGTCCGAGGTACTTGGAATAAGGTGAATTCGGGGTTCACATGGACAACATAGGCCTCAATAGTCCCCTTGTATCCGAGGCTATAAAGCAATTGGCGGAAATGGGATACACATCGCTCCAACTGAACGAGCGGGTCATCTCGTTCGCTTCCATTTATGGCGTAGAACCGGCCCTCTTCGTAATAATATTCTCCTTGAAAGTTTTTAACATCAAAAAGCTTAATCGTGTCTTTAAAAATAATCGTTGTATCAATCTGAAAATAAGTATTATTAAATTTCAACAGCAAGTCGTTTATAACAAGACCTTCACACTCAAGTGGTTCGGTCACCACTTGGTCGAAAAACACTTCCCCTTCAAAGCCCTTTTTCTTGCCTTCAAAATACCTCTTTTCTTGTTCGGTCAAATTTCCTCTTGCATTTAACAACCTCAAAATCTTTATTATATCGGGTTCCAATCGGGGCTTATAAGCCATGCGGCACATCCTTTCTTTTTTCAAAGTCCAATTAAATCTTACCATTCAAAAACCTGACGATTCCTGAACATTTTGTTAACTTTGTCGACAATCATAAAAGGAAATTCTAACCAAATGATGAATATATAGATAAAGGGCAATTGCCCTATTTTTTCAAAGAGGGGAGTTTTAAAAATGACAAAAAAGGTTCTGATTTTGGCCGGTGATGCGGTGGAGGCGCTGGAGATTTTTTATCCGTATTTCCGCTGCCTCGAGGAAGGGTTTGATGTGCAAATTGCTGCACCATCGAAAAAGAAGCTGCAGACGGTCGTTCATGATTTCATCGGCTGGGATACTTATACGGAAAGTAAAGGATACTTAATTGAAGCCCAAACAGCCTTTGAGGATGTGAAACCTGAGGAGTACGACGGCCTGATTATTCCAGGAGGAAGAGCACCGGAATACATCCGTCTCAATGAAAACGTGCCAAGAATCGTGGCCCATTTCTTTGAAGCCAACAAGCCAGTTGGCGCCATTTGTCACGCAAGCCTGATTCTGACAACGGTTCGCCAGTATATGGAAGGACGCGAATTGACAGCGTATATCGCCTGCAAGCCAGATGTAGAAGCGGCTGGAGCGACCTATATCGAAAACCATCTCCATGTGGAAGGAAATCTTGTATCCGGTCACGCCTGGCCTGATCTTCCGGGCTTTATGAGAGAGTTTATAAAGCAATTAAACTAAACACCCTTAAGTGGTTGTTCGCGGAAAAGGACAGGGGCTTCGGCCTCTGTCTATATTTTTAAAAAAATGTTTGGATATGATAGTGTAGGGATATAAAGAAAGTTGGAGGTGAAAGGATGATAGCTACAATTGAAAAAGCGGCAAACGGATATACTGCCCGCTTCGAGCGGCAGCTGCAGCAGTCTCCTGAAGAAGTGTGGGTATGGCTGACAGACAATGACAAGCTGGCTCTTTGGTTTGACGAGCTCCGCGCCGGCGAGCTACGGGAAGGCGGGTACATGTCATTTCATATGGGAGAGGATATTTTTGAGCGGCTGGCGATTACCGATTTCAAAACCTTATCTGTATTGGAATTTTCTTGGTGGCAGGACAGTGTCCGTTTTGAATTAAGCGAGCAAGCGAACGGATGCCAATTAGTTCTAATCGAAAAAATACATGCCATTACCGACCATACCCCAATGGACCTCGCAGGCTGGCATGTTTGCCTAGATGTTATTGTGACATTGGCGGAGGGCAGAGATTTCGGGCCCCGGCAAGAACAATGGAAAAAGTGGTATGAGGAATACATAAAAGCAGTTGAAAAAGCTAAGTAAAACCATAACTCTTCGGATGCTATCAGCCGAAGAGTTCTTTTTTGTGCAAAACTAATACCATATGCATACATTTCTGAACCTTCTGTCAATTATATTGACAGAGCTGGGAAGGAAATTATATGCTATTGGCAAGTACGGGCAAATTGTCAAGAAGTTCCAAAGCGCCAGGTGAAGTGGAATCAATTTTTCAAAAATGGGGGGAATTCTATGTGGATTGAGCCGAGTGAATTGAAGATTGAGAGAATCCAAGTGTTGGACGAGAATGGAAAGCTTGTGGGGCCGGACCCGGATGTCAGCGATGCCGATTTAATCAGCATGTACAAATGGATGGTGCTGGCCAGGGTGTATGACCAGCGGGCGCTCAAGCTGCAGCGTCAAGGAAGAATTGGCACGTATGCCCCACTGAGCGGCCAGGAAGCGGCCCAGGTTGGAAGCGCATTCGCTTTGGAAAGGCAGGATTGGATCTATCCGAGCTACCGTGAAGGGGCGGCCTGTTTTGTTCACGGCTTCCCAATGAAAAACTTTTTCCTTTATACAATGGGTCATCTTAAGGGAACGGATGCCGAAGGGGCGAATGTATTTCCGGTTCAAATCATCATTGCCGCCCAGTGCCTTCATGCGGTTGGCGGGGCATGGGCAGGCAAATACAACGGGGAAAACAGCGTAAGTGTGGCTTATGTCGGCGATGGCGGCACATCCGAAGGCGATTTTCATGAGGCGCTGAACTTTGCCGGGGTATATAAGCTGCCGGTTGTGTTTTTCGTGCAAAACAACCAGTGGGCGATTAGTGTTCCGCGCTCAAAGCAGACCGCCAGCCAGACGATTGCGCAAAAGGCGCTCGCTTATGGGATGGCAGGGATTCAGGTAGACGGAAACGATATTTTGGCCGTTTATGTGGTAATGAAGCAGGCGTTGGAGCGGGCGCGCAATGGCAGCCCGGTGGTAGTGGAGGCTGTTACATACAGGCAAGGACCACATACGACAGCGGATGACCCGACAAAGTATCGTCATAAAGATGATGTGGAAAACTGGCTGGCCAAGGACCCGCTGAAGCGGATGAAGGCATTTATGGTTGAAAAGGGCATTTGGAATGAGGCATTGGAACGGCAGGAATACGAGGCTGCCGAGCAAAAGGTCAGTGATGCGTTTGAAATGGCTGTGAATACGCCGAAAAGCAGTGTGGAAGAAGTGTTCGAGGTGGTTTATGAGCAAAAGACCGCCCAGCTGACCGAACAGCAGCAAGCGGCGGGTTCCGTGGTGGGGGTGTTGAAATGAGCGCGGTGACGATGATTGAAGCGATCAATTTTACCTTGAAAAAGGAAATGGAACGGGATTCTAAAGTGATTTGTTTGGGGGAGGATATCGGGAAAAACGGCGGCGTGTTCCGGGCAACCGATGGCCTGCAAGCGCTGTTTGGCGAAGATCGAGTCGTTGATACACCGATTGCGGAGTCGGCAATAGTCGGGGCGGCAGTCGGCATGGCGGCCCGTGGGCTTCGGCCGGTTGCCGAAATTCAATTTTTCGGATTTATTTATGAAGCGATGGACCAAATGGCCGCACAGGCGGCGAGACTTCGCTTTCGGTCTGGCGGCAGGTTTGGGGCCCCGATGGTCGTCCGCGCTCCATATGGCGGCGGCGTCAAAACACCCGAGCTGCATTCTGATAGTTTAGAAGCTTTGTTTTTGCATTCGCCAGGCTTGAAGGTCGTTATGCCGAGCTCGCCTTATGATGCCAAGGGTCTGCTGGCGGCGGCGATCCGCGAAAATGATCCAGTGCTGTTCCTCGAGCCGATGAAGCTGTACCGTGCTTTCAAGCAGGAAGTGCCGGAAGAGGACTACCTAATTGAGATTGGCAAGGCCAATGTGCTGAAGCCGGGCGAGGATGTCACGGTGATTACATGGGGGCCGGCAGTGCCATTGGTGAGCAAGGTGGTCGAGCAGGTAGAGCAGGCCGCGGATGTATCGATTGAAGTCATTGACCTACGGACAATTTCTCCGCTCGATGAAGAGACAATTATTGAGTCTGTGCAAAAAACCGGCCGGGCCGTGATTGTCCATGAAGCGGTCAAAACCGGCGGAGTCGGGGCAGAGGTTTCCGCTCTGATCAATGAAAAAGCGTTATTCCACTTGTCCGCGCCAATTATAAGAGTGGCAAGCTTTGACACGCCCTATCCGGTGCCGTCGGTTGAGGATGACTGGCTGCCGAATGCCAGCCGAATTGCACAGGGACTGAAAGAGGTATTGACGCATTAATTTTTAAAAATTAGAAACTGGTCAAAGTACCCGCATTAATTTTTCGAATAGGGGTGTCATTCAGTTATGGCTTATGAATTTCGCCTTCCCGATATCGGAGAGGGTCTGCATGAAGCGGAAATCCTGGCATGGTTCAAGGCAGTCGGTGACCATGTAAAGGAGAATGAGAATATTGTTGAAGTTCAAACGGATAAAGCGGTGGTGGAAATTTCATCTCCGGTAAGCGGAATGATTCAGTCGTTTGGGGCTGAGGTTGGTGCAGTTGTGAAGGTCGGCGAGGTTTTGTTTACGGTTGAGCAGGACGCCGTTGCGGTGGGAGTTGCTGCAATTCCGGCTTCTGTAAAGAAGGAGGAGTCCGGGCTGCAGCACCCGGCAGCGTCAGGGCAGGAACCAGTGAGTGCTGTCTCTGTGGGCATCGCTTCGAAAAAACGGGTGATTGCGGCGCCGTCTGTTAGAAAATTGGCTAGGGAGTTGGGGATTGACATAACCGAGGTGACACCAAGCGGCAAAGGCGGCAAGGTGACGGAAGAGGATGTCCGAAACTTTAAGATGCAGGCGGAAAGGGAGGTCGCTGCGGCGGTTGCTGTGCCGCCTGTGGTATCTGAAGTTTCACCTCCAGCTACCGCTTCAACAGCTTCCGTTCAGTTGATGGGAGCGAAGGAAGAAGATTTTGACCCGGATGAAGATGCAAGAGAGCCAATCCGCGGCTTGCGGAAGAAAATCTATGAAAACATGAAACTGTCCATGTCCACTGCCATTCAGTGCAGTGCCATGGATGAGGTGGTGTTGACCAAGCTGGTGGAGCTAAAGAAGCAGCTGCAGCCCCACGCGGAACAGGCCGGCGTCAAGTTGACCTATCTTCCGTTCTTCGTCAAAGCGGCGGCGATAGCGCTTAAACGGAATCCCATCTTTAATTCGACAGTGGACGACGAGCGGATGGAAGTTGTTTATAAAAAGAGGATTCATATTGGTGTGGCAACGGCAACGAATGATGGACTGGTTGTTCCGGTGGTCAGGGATGCGGATAAAAAATCTATAATGGAAATTGCGCAGGAGATCCAGGACCTTTCTGGCCGGGCGAGAGAACGGAAACTCAAGCCTCATGAGCTATCAGGCAGTACTTTTACGATTTCCAGTACGGGCGGAAAGGGCGGCTGGTTCGCGACCCCAATCATTAACTACCCGGAGGTCGCCATCCTTGGTGTTCATAGTATTAAGAAGAAACCAATCGTCCAAGATGACCAAATCGTCATTGGTGATGTAATGGGCATGTCCATCACCTTCGACCATCGCGTCATCGACGGAGCGCCAGCAGGCGCGTTCATGGAACAAATCCACACCTTCCTCGAAAACCCAGAACTGTTTATCCTCCAATGCCATTAATTGGTTGGCTGGGCGGCAAGCACAGATAAGTGGGAAGATAGGGTGAATTGCAATATTGAGAGCATAGGAAATGTGACAGAGTAACAAATGGTGTCAGGCACCATGCGTGGACATTTGTACGCCACGCGTGGACACCCTGTGCTGAGCTGTGAGTGCAATTTATGTAGATGTGTGAGGTGGCCAGCGTTGAATTTATATAATGAGTTACTGAGTATTATTGGTGACGTTGAGCGGGTTTCTGTAAATGGGACGGTGATTGAGCAGCATAGTAAAGGGATGGCGTATCATACGCCGCGGAATCCGGATGTGGTGGTGTTCCCTGCCTCTAAGGAGGAGGTTAGCACGGTCCTCAAGTTTGCCAATGAGCACAAGGTCCCGATTGTTCCGTTTGGTGCCGGTTCAAGCCTTGAAGGGCAAATCATCCCGGTAAATGGGGGAATCAGCCTTGACTTAACCTTGATGAACCAGATTATTTCTATCCGACCAGATGATTTTCTCGTTACCGTTCAACCTGGAGTCACCAGAAATCAGTTAAACCAGGCATTGAAGCGGTATGGCCTATTTTTCCCTGTCGACCCGGGAGCGGATGCGACAATCGGCGGGATGGCCGCCACGAATGCGAGTGGGACTAACAGCGTCAAATACGGGGTCATGCGTGATCAGGTTCTTGGCTTAGAGGTTGTGCTGGCTGACGGCTCGATCATCCGAACCGGAGGGCATTCCTATAAGTCGTCGGCAGGGTACAACTTAACCGGCCTGTTTGTCGGCTCCGAGGGGACGCTCGGAGTATTTACAGAGCTCATTCTCAAGCTGCAAGGAATTCCTGAGGTTACCACCGATGTGAAGGTGACCTTCCCATCCATTGAGGCAGCCGGCAAAGCGGCGACGATGCTCCTAAAAGCGGGACTGCCAATAGGAAAAATTGAACTTGTTGATCAAATGACAATCCAGGCAGTTAATGCTTACAAAAATACGCGCTTTCGCGAAGAGCCCACACTATTTATGGAATTCAGCGGCAGCGATCCTGAAGTAGCCAACACGATCGAAATCGTCCAAGATATTGTCAACGATGAGGGATGCGTCTCCTTCGAATTTGAGAACGATTCAATTAAAAGGGCGCAGCTATGGGAAGCCCGGCATCAGGCGGCACTTGCGATTATTGCCGCAAACCCCGGAAAGGGCCATATGGTCACCGATGTATGTGTTCCGTTGTCCGAGCTATCCAATGCATTGCAACATACTAGGGAAGTTGTCGACAAATATGGAATCGACGCGGTGATTTTTGGCCACATCGGCGATGGAAACTATCATGCTGTCTTTTCTGTCGATGTAGATGATGAGAATCATATGAGGCGGGTAGGAGAGGTTCATACTCAAATTGTCCAGTACGCCCTGTCAAAAGGTGGAACCTGCACTGGTGAGCATGGTGTAGGTATTGGGAAAAAATCTTTCCTCATCGAAGAGCATGGGGATTCCTTGCCGATTATGCAGGGAATTAAAGCAATGGTTGACCCGAATAACATCTTGAATCCGGGGAAAATTTTTGATGTAAATACCGTAAAAGTGTAAAGCAGAGGAGTTATCATAATGAATCCGAATTATTTGTCGAATATGCGAAAAATAATTCGAGATAATTTAATTGACAAAATAATTTTTTCGTGTTATAATGAAATATTATAATGTTGACTATCGGTATAATTTGGATTACTATAAACTCCTGGCTCTGTTTTGGGCTGGGAGTTTTTTCTTTTTTTAAAAAGAAGGGGGAGTTTATTTTGGAAAAAGCGAAAGAAAGTTTAACCGCGTTGGTAAGCTGTTTTTCAAGAGGGTATCATGCATCAAGGTCCAGTCAGCCCGTTTTTAACGATTTTTTGGCAAATGCTCTTTTGAAAGAAGAAGAGAAGCAGCTAATTGCCTCCAACTGGGCAAATGCGATTGCCTTTTTTGACCCTGAAAAAAGTACGACTTTGAACAGCTTCGATGAAAAATTGGATTGGGTGATGAATACCCGAAACATTCCGCAATTAGTCAGCCGGGCCAGATATGCGGAAGATGGCTTGATGGCCGCCATCGAGCGGGGCGTCCGCCAGTACGTGGTTTTAGGGGCAGGCTTTGATACATTTGCCTTGAGACAGGAAACTCTTCCGGATGATTTTACGATTTTTGAAGTCGATCACCCGGCAACCCAAGCTTTTAAGCGGAACCGCCTACTGGAACTGGGCATCGAAATCCCTGCCAACGTTAAATTTGTCCCTGTAGATTTTAAGCATGATTCCCTTCAGAGCGAACTGAAAAATAGCGGGTTTAATGAACAACGGTTAGCTTACTTCAGTTTGCTGGGAGTGGTTATGTATCTCGAAAAAAAAGACTTCTACCAGCTTCTATCAACCGTTTCGGATATGTCTGCATCCGGAAGTTCGTTTGTTTTTGACTATCTCGATGATACTGCTTTTAACGATCAACTCGCCTCCAAGAAACTCACCCAAATGCGGTACATCACCGCTCAAACCGGTGAACCGATGATAACTGGCTTTGACCCGTTTGAACTCGACCGAGAACTTCAGGATTACAACATGTTAGTATATGAAAATCTGGCTCCTGCCAACATAGACGAAATGTATTTTGCGGGCCGGGAGGATGGTTTGCGTGCGTTTGACCATTTCCATTTTGCCCACCTAGTTGTCCATAAATAATCATTTTTCCACAGTCCCGAGAGGCTGTGGTTTTTGTTTTTAAAAAAGGAATGCCTGCATACATTTAATTGATACCATTTTTTAGCTGCAGGAGGCTTGCATGGATATATTCGTTAGGCGCGGGGACACGTTATGGTACTACAGCCAATTGTTTCATATGAATCTTCAGCTTATTATCGATTCGAATCGGGGGCTGCAGCCGAATCAGCTTTCCGCAGGGCAGCGGGTAAGGATTCCGGGATTTGTGGCCCAGGATTACCGGATTAGGCAAGGGGATACCCTTTGGGCGATTGCCCATAGTTGGAACTTGCAGCTTGATGTCTTGCTGTTGGCCAATCCTGGAATAAACCCGAACCAGCTTTATATCGGCCAGGCCATTAGGGTGCCGTTGCGCATTACTTGGAGACTGGTGCAAGGCAAACAGCATTATGATTACAGCCGGATGATGAGGGATATTTCGCGGTTGGAGACTGTTTATCCATTTATTCGCGTTTCAGGTATTGGAAACTCGGTGCTCGGCAATGAAATTCCAGAAGTGCTGATTGGAAATGGAACGAAACGGGTCCATTACAACGCTTCGTTTCATGCAAACGAATGGATTACTACCCCGGTGTTAATGACCTTTTTAAATGATTATTTGCTGTCGCTGACTAATCAAACGGCTCTTCGCGGGTTGGCGACGAACCGCCTATATCAGCAGACCACTTTATCAACAGTGCCGATGGTCAACCCGGATGGTGTCAGTCTTGTTTTGAACGGGCCGCCGGCGACAGAGCCTTGGCGAAGCAGAGTGGTTGAGTTTAATAAAGGCAGCACCGATTTTTCCGGCTGGAAGGCTAATATTAGGGGGGTTGATCTGAATGACCAATTCCCGGCCAGGTGGGAGGATGAACGGGCGCGCAATCCGAAAGTCCCTGGCCCAAGAGATTATGGCGGCGAGAGGCCGTTGTCGGAGCCGGAGGCGATTGCCATGGCAGAGCTGACAAGGCGCCGGGATTACGCCCGGGTGCTGGCATTTCACACTCAGGGCGAAGAGATTTACTGGGGTTATGAGAATATGGAACCGCCTGTATCGGAGACAATGGTTAATGAGTTTAGCAGGGTCAGCGGATATCGACCTGTTAAAACGATTGAAAGCTGGGCGGGCTACAAGGATTGGTTTATCCAGGATTGGCGCAGGCCGGGCTTCACCGTAGAACTTGGCCGTGGCGTGAACCCGCTGCCGCTAACGCAATTTGATGAAATCTACCAGAAAGCGCTAGGCATATTCTTAGCGGGGCTTTATCTATGATGTTTTAGGGGAAAGAGTGCAGCCGTTTTTAGTGGCACGGCTGCTTTTTCTTTTGAAAAATGGAAAAAGAGTCTAATAGAGCGGTTCTAAAAGACAAAAAGAGGCTGGCGAGGGGAAAAGTGTCTAATAGAGCAGTTCTAAAAGACAAAAAGAGGCTGTTCAGGGGAAAAGTGTCTAATAGAGCAGTTCTAAAAGACAAAAAGAGGCTGTTCAGGGGAAAAGTGTCTAATAGAGCAGTTCTAAAAGACAAAAAGAGGCTGGCGAGGGGGAAAAGTGTCTAATAGAGCAGTTCTAAAAGACAAAATAGTGGTGGGCCCGGTTGAGAATGTCAAATAGAAAGCACAAAAAGAAAAGCCCCCTAATCTATAGAGAGCTAAAAGTTCAAAAAAGCATTAAAGTACCTTTTTTGTAAAAACCTATAAATATAATCATCTTTTTTGCACAAAGTTTGTCCATCTTCGATCCCCGACCATATCAAAATTCCTTAATAAAATTCTAAATATAGTTTTTTTGGAAATCGCCCCCCCGCACCACTCATAAACCAAATTAGTCGTAATTTTCATCTCCGGAAATAGCAGAAGAATCTCCGCAACTCCGCGCAATACCGCCAATTCGACCTTTTCCTCGTGACCGCAAACACCGCATACACAACGCTGTCCATCTACCGACACCGAAAGTGAGAGGCAGATCCCGCAGGTAAGCCCTTTTCGCAAGGAACCAAATTCATATGCTGGCATCTTGTTGGTATATGGGGATTCCTCAACATGCAGGGATATTAATTTTTCAGCGAGTTTTTTATGATAGCCATTTAATCTAGAAGGAGTATGGTCCAATCTTTGCAGATATCTAGGTACTTGTGTTGGTAAAATGATCGGCTTGTTCCGGGGGGCTTGGTATAAGGTGAATTGAGGATTGACGTGGACAACATTCGCCTCAACGGGTAATTTGCAGCCGAGTTTTAGTTGGAGTTGCCTTAATGAAGATTCGCAACGTGTTAGCTGAACTAACGGATCGTTTCGTTCTTTTCCATTAAAATCATAGAATTTTCCACCCTCATAGTAATAATCGCCGTAAAAATTTTTCACTTCATTCATATTAAAGATATTTTGAAAAAGAATCAAAGAGTCAATTTGAAACGTGGTGTTACCGACTTCAAGTCTTAAATCGTTAATCACATAGCATTCACACTGCAGCTGATCTGTTAAAGATTGAAAATACAACTCGCCCTCATAACCAGCTTTTAAATTTTGATAATAGAGCTTTTGATCCGAGTTCAATTCATCCCTCACATTCAAAGAATGGTAGATCTTTAATTTCTTTGACTCCTTCAACGGTTTTAAATTCACATCTGCCCACATCCTTTCGAAAAAATAAACTCCAAGTCCATTTTATAAAAAAATCCAACTCATCCCACGCCAACACATGAAATTTCTGTGAATTTAAAAATTATTGACAATTTCACAATCACAATGGTATCATACCCCTCTATGACTCTACAAAAGGAGGGGAATCTGAAATGATCCAACTACAGGGCATAAACAAGTCTTACAAGGTGGCAAAACGCCAAACCGGCCTGAAGCAGGCGGCTAAGGCGCTGTTCTATCGGGAACATACTACCATAGAGGCTCTTAAAGACGTCACATTTGAAATTACCCAAGGAGAAATTGTCGGCTACATTGGACCGAACGGTGCTGGTAAGTCGACCACCATCAAAATTATGAGCGGCATTTTGGTGCCTGACACCGGCACCTGTACAATTATGGGCTATACACCGTGGAAGGACAGGGCCGCGTATGTGAAAAATATCGGCGTCGTTTTCGGACATCGGTCGCAGCTGTGGTGGGATGTGCCGGTCATCGATTCCTTTGAACTTCTGAAAGATATTTACAAAATACCGCAGCAAGACTATCAAACTACCAAGAATCTCCTCATTGAAACACTTGAACTCCAGGAAATTATCAATTCGCCAGTAAGACAGCTTAGTTTAGGTCAGCGGATGCGCTGTGAGATTGCGGCATCACTGCTTCACAGTCCCAAAATCTTATTCCTCGACGAGCCGACGATTGGTCTTGATGCCGTGTCCAAAATTGCCGTCCGCCAGTTTATCAAAACAATAAATAAGGAGAAAGGGGTCACAATTATCCTGACAACCCACGATATGAACGATATCGAGGCGCTAGCCGACAGGGTGATCCTAATTGGAAAAGGAAGCCTCCTGTACGATGGGCAACTGGGGGAGTTAAAGAAGCAATACGCGACACAAAAGACAATCACCGCCGACTACCAAAAAAACTCGACACCACTCCAAATCCCGGGCACCCAAACCCTGTCATGGACACCGGAACGGGCCATTATCACTGTGGATACGGATGTCACAAGCACATCCGAAGTGATTACCCAGCTATCCAATATAGTAGAGTTAAAGGATGTCGCAATTGAGGCGCAGCCAATCGAGGATATCATTATCCAGCTCTATAAGGAGTATCAAATATGAGGGTGTATCATTCGGTCCTAAAGCTCCGTCTCCTAATGGGCATGCAATACCGCGCTGCAGCAATCGCCGGGGTGGCGACGCAATTTTTCTGGGGTTTCATCATCATCATGGTTTTCCAAGCCTTTTATGAGAATGCCGTCACCACACCACCAATCTCATTAAAAGAAATTATTACTTACATATGGCTGCAGCAGGCGTTTCTTGTGTTCGTGACCATCTGGTTTCGCGATAACGAACTGTTCGACCTCATTACAAGCGGCAACATCGCCTATGAGCTGTGCCGGCCGTGCGAACTATACGGATTTTGGTATGCCAAGCTGCTCGCCCAACGACTTTCGAGCGCCCTATTGCGCTGCTTTCCAATCCTAATCGTTGCTTTTTTTCTGCCAAAACCGTATGACATGACCCTGCCGCCAAGCTTCACTGCATTCATCTTATTCATTAGTTCGTTAATTCTTGGCCTATTTCTGTTGGTGGCGGTTTCGATGTTCATGTATATATCCGTTTTTCTGACGATGTCACCGACCGGGTCATTATTAATCTTCAGCGTCCTTGGCGAGTTTTTTGCCGGCCTCATCATCCCGGTACCGTTAATGCCTGAATGGCTTCAAAAAATTGCTTACGTGCTTCCGTTCCGCTGGACAGCCGATTTTCCATTTCGCGTCTATTCCGGACACATCCCACAGAACGATGCCATCATTGGCATCGTGATCCAACTCGCGTACATCCTATGTCTTGTTTGGTTGGGCAGGCTCGCGCTAAACAATATCCTAAAAAAAGTTGTAGTCCAAGGGGGCTGACACACCTTGAGTCTTTATTTTAAGTATTTAAAAATTCTTTTTAAATCGCAGATGCAGTATCGGGCGTCCTTTTTGCTGCTAATGACCGGCCAGTTTTTCATTCCGTTTTCCGTCTTTGCTGGGCTGTACTTTTTATTTGAACGCTTTGGCCAAATCAGGGGCTGGGATTTTTTCGAAGTGGCGCTGTGCTTTGCGGTAATCCACATGGCATTCGCGATAAGTGAATGTTTTGCCCGCGGGTTTGACATGTTTTCCGGCATGGTTGTAAGGGGTGAGTTTGATCGGGTTCTCGTCAGGCCGCGCTCTACGTTCATTCAAGTCCTGGGCTCAAAATTTGAATTCACGAGATTTGGCCGGCTTCTGCAAAGCGCCGTCGTTTTGGCCTGGGCACTGGGGAGCCTGCCCCTCCAATGGAGCCCCGCCAAAATCTTAACCCTGATATTGATGATTACCAGCGGTGTGCTCATTTTTACCGGCATCTTCATACTCCAGGCGACGATGTGTTTCTGGACGGTACAGGGCCTGGAGGTAGCCAATATTTTTACCGACGGCGGCCGGGAGATGGCGCAATATCCGCTGAATATTTATCAAAAATGGGTGGCCCGTTTTTTTACTTATGTGATTCCATTCGGGACAGTCAACTACTTGCCGCTGATGTACCTGCTCGGAAAAAATAATGGCAATGACTTGTTATATATGCTGATTCCTGCGCTTGGCAGCTTGTTTATCCTGCCATGCGTTCTCTTCTGGCAATTGGGTGTTAGGCACTACCGGTCTACAGGGTCATAAAGCAAAGGCGGCCGGAATGAACACCTCCAGCCGCTCATTCATGAGCTAACCAAACGTTTGAATAACCTTCAATGGATATTAACCAAACGATTGATTAGTTTCAATAGACCTTAACCAAACGATTGATTAGTATAGTCCTATTTTTAATCAAACGTTTGAGTAGTATATCCTATTTGATGGCAAACCTTGAATTCTCAATACATGACTTTTTAACCAAACGATTGATTAGTACAACACATTCTTAATTAAACGTTTGAATAGTATACTCTAAAAAAAACACCCGGTTCGCCCAGGTATTTTTCGTAAAATATTATAAATGTTCAAACCTCGAATGATTTTGATCCTGTACTCCTGATAATTTCCGAATAAACCCCAGCTTCGGAACAGCCCGGTACACAATCACGGCCGAAATGATACTGAGCACTGCGCCGACAAGAACATCCCCAGGGTAATGAACCCCGACCCAAATCCGCGAAAACCCTACTAGCACAGCCAACAACACTAATAAAGAGCTCCGTCCTCTCTTAAACAGCCAAAAGGTCACACAAATTGAAAAAACCAAAATCGTATGGTCGCTTGGAAAAGAATTATTGACTGCTTTTTCAATCAGCTTATTAACAGCCGCCAGTTCGGCAAAGGGCTGCTGGTTAGAGTGAAGCATTCCAACCAATCTTCCAAGTAATTCTGCAAAAGTAATGGTGAAAATAGAACAAATCACCATTACCCGATTCCGTCCATTTTTGGAGAATCCGTAAAAAAGCATGCAAATAATTATTGCATACAGCGTATACTCGGCAATCGCTACAATGGTGGGGTTTAAAAACGTGTATTGCTTGCCAAGGTCATTAATTAGCCTGAAACCTTCGATATTTAATTCCATAAGTGTCATGCGGCTTACCTCCGAAATCCAGTTACAAGAATTATACTTTATTTCCACTGTGCAAAAAAGATTTACATCTAAAAATTGGTTGATGAAAACGAATTAACCCATTCCCTTTTTGATAACAAAGTGATATCATAATGATATAGAGTTAATATCTCGAAAAGGGAGTGGTTTACGATGAGAGAGAAAGAGATGTTTAAGCTTAACGGATTTTTAGGAGTTATATTGTTCCTGTTAATTGCTGCAGTAACAGTAATCTTTTTTAGAAATTTTGTCTTAACTGAGAGTTTCCTATCATTTGCCTTTGCCATACTGTGTGCAATCGTGCTATTTCTGTTGGTGTCCGGGTTCACGATTATTCAGCCGAACCAGGCCAAAGTGTTTACTCTGTTCGGCCGGTACCTGGGTGTCATCAAGCAAGAAGGATTTTGGCTGACGGTTCCGCTAACGTTAAGAAAAACTGTATCTCTCAGAGTAATCAACTTTAATAGCGATAAATTAAAAGTAAATGATTTGGAAGGAAATCCGATTGAAATTGCCGCGGTAGTCGTGTATAAAGTGTTTGATTCAGCAAAGGCAGTGTTTGACGTGGAGGATTACAAAGAGTTTGTCCATACACAAAGTGAAACCGGGCTGCGCCACATTGCCAGCCAGTACCCTTATGACAATGTCAATAATGATTTCGAAATTTCGCTGCGCCAGCACTCTGATGAAGTGGCGAATGAATTGACCAAGGACTTGCAAAAGCGTTTGGAACTGGCAGGCGTAGAGATTATCGAAGCAAGAATCATGCACTTGGCCTATTCCAGTGAAATTGCCCATGCGATGCTGCAAAGACAGCAGGCGAAAGCGGTGCTGGCCGCCCGGAAGGTCATCGTGGAAGGTGCGGTTACGATGGTTAAATCGGCAATTGACCAATTGAAGGAAGAAGGAATTGTGGACCTTGATGAAGAAAAGAAAGCACAGATGGTCAATAATTTAATGGTGGCAATTGTTTCTGAAAAAGGGAGCCAGCCGGTAATCAATACAGGATCGATTTACTAGGGTGTGATTTTGTGGCTGAAAAAAAACGATTCCTGCTGCGCATTGATCCCAAGGTATATGATGCCTTGGAAAAATGGGCGGAGGACGAATTCCGTAGTGTGAATGCGCAAATTGAAGTAATTATCAAAAAAGCGTTAAAGGATTCCGGGAGACTGAAAAAATCAGGGAAATCCAATGAAAACGAAGAAGATTAAAACCGGAGGTTAACACACCTCCGGTTTTTTCAGCATAACACGTTACTGTCCGGGTGGCGCTAGGGCCAGCTTTTTTCGGATGCTCCCTACAAGTAACAACAGCAGGGGAATACCTGCCATATTAATGGGTAATGCATAATAAACCCAATACGTTTTCATGTAACCAAACGTATAGGAGTGGCTTGGGACAAACATGGCCAAACAGAAAAAAAGTGGCGCGGTAAACCAGATGAGCGTCCGCCAGTTTTTAACTTTGAACAGTTGGGCAGTCCCATAATTTGCCGCAAAGAAATAGAGTGACAATTTTACAAAAACACTTAAAATCCAGACTAATACCGCAATAATTTCAAGGTTTTGGATAAACCCCAAGATTGAAATATAACTGGTAACATCAAAAGAGGGATGCCGCAGTTTAGCAGAGATATCTGGACCGAAGACCAACAGCACACAAACAGCAACAATCGTTACGGTTAAGGCAGAAAGTGTAATGCCCCACACTGCACCTTTTAATGCTTTATCTGGTTTGTCCGTGAAGGAAACCAGCATTAACATGATGACAGACTCACCAAGGAAGGCGAGTGGTGTTAATGCCCCATTCAAAATCGGCACCACGCCAGTATCGGTAAAAACTGGTAATAAATTTGCGGCATTAAAATCCTTCATCGAAAAAATCACCAGCATCACGACGGAGAACATGATAATGGGACCAAAAACTTCGCAACAGCGCCCAATTCCTTCGATTCCTCCTATATAGGTAATATAGACGAGGAGTAAAACCATGGTTAATAAAAGAACCCAAGACGGTGTGCGTGGGAGCAAAACTGTAATCGTAAAATCGGCAAATTCTCTTAAAATATTGCCAATGACCGAATACCATTGAACAAGATAAACAAGCACAATTACCGTCCCAAGCCATTTCCCCAAAATTCGTTTGCTGAAAACAATCAGGGTCTGACTGGGATTCTGAAGCGCCGTTTTAACCGCAATATAAACGATTAGCACCCCTAAAACGCTGGCAATTAAATAAGCAATCCAGACATCCTGCTTGGCATCCTTCATGACCGGACTGATTGTAAGCAAGATGATATTTCCTGTTTGAAACGTGTACATCAGCCAAAATATCTGCAGCCCTGAAAGCTTCATTTTTTAATCTCACTTTCCCTATATAATAAGGATGGCCCACTCATTCCAATTTGTTTTACTTTGATTTTCGCTTGAACTGTAATAGTGGTTCCCGGAAAGGTTTGATCCCAATTGGTTTTTAATTTTTTCCACCTATTAGGATGATGTCGATGGAGGATCTCGCCAAGACCAAGTATGTCCAAGCGGTATTCCTTTTGAACTTTATTTATCGTTTGCTGCACATGATCTTGTGCTTGTTTGGAAAATTCCTTTTCCAAACGTCTAAGATTATCAGCATACGTAACATCCAGCCCGGAATTGTTTTCGGTAAGGGCTCCTTCTCCTGTCAGGGTGACGGTAAAGCTCGGTTTTCCATTCTTATCAAATGTTGGTTTGATTTTACTGCGGATACTCCTTAAGTCAATGCTTTTATCGCCGCCTCCGTCTTTTATGGTAATGGTCATTTTTTTTAGGAATCCCATAACCCACAGGATGTTCCTATTTTCTTCGTTATTCAAAAAACCTTTCATCTTTAGCTGTTTATCAAATACACTGACACCTGCCAAGCGCAATAGTTTTGGGTTTGGTGATTTCTCTTTTCCGGCCGCTTTTCCTTCCAATGACTTGGTAATCTCTATAGATGGGATGGATGGGGTTATGCCATCACGGTTGGCGGCGGTAAGGAAGTTTAAGTAGGCCGTATCGCCTCTGCCGCCGCTTTCTTGATGTTCTTTTAATGTAGCAATTACAGGCGATTTCTCCAATGGATTCGCAATCGTTATGATCTCCTTGGCAGTACCGCCCTTTATCACAAATATATCTGTGCGAAGACTGACGTCGGCGGAACGGCCGTTAATGTCAAGTTTGTCTTTAACTCCACGCTTAGCAAGTTCTTCACCGAGGAATATCACGCGGCGCTGGCCGAAGAATGCCTCGCGCGGAAGCTTGGCCTGCATGTTTTGCAAGGCATCTCTGACGTCTTTTCCTTTTGCCGAAATGGCAAAAAACCCTTGCCCGGTTGCTCCGCCGCCGCCTCCTTGAGTTTGTACATTGGCGGGAATGACAATTTGGCCGCTAATTTCCACACCACCATCCTCGGCCACGTCCCAGCCTGTGGCCAGCCAGATAGACCGTTCATTTAATTCTTTGCGGTCCCAGCAGCCGGTAAGGATAACTAAACAAATGAGTAGGGAAAACACCTTTTTCATTGGTCAGCTCCCCCACGTTCCGGGCTGGGCATTTGCCCAGAGTCAACCCGCTGTTTATTCCTGCCAAAGGTAAAAATAGGGCCATACCTATCAGCCCATCTCGGTGCACGGATTAACACATCCTTGAGGTCACTAGGGATTTGCGGTGCTACCGGTGTAAAGTAGGGGACACCAAAGGACCTTAGGTTCACTAGATGAATCGTTAGCGCAATAAAACCGATGCAAATACCATATAGACCAAATATTCCAGCCAAAATTAACATTGGAAATCGGACAAGCCTTAGCGCTGTTCCAAGGTTATACCTGGGGATTGCAAATGAAGCAATGCCGGTCGTGGCGACAACAATGACCATTGGTGCGGAAACGATGCCGGCCTGGACCGCCGCCTGGCCAATCACCAGTGCCCCGACAATACTAACGGCTGAACCCACGGCTTTGGGCAGACGAATCCCCGCTTCGCGCAGCCCCTCAAAGACAAACTCCATAATCAGTGCTTCAATGATGGCCGGAAACGGGACGCCTTCCCGTGCGGCAGCAACACTGATCAAGAGCGTTGTAGGAATAAGCTTTGGATGATAAGTGGTCAAAGCAACATAAATAGATGGTAAATACATGGTTGTATTGAATAAGACATAACGGACGATTCGAATAAAGGAGGTGTACCAAAAACGTTCATAGTAATCCTCCACCGCCTGCAGCCCACTCCAAAAGGTCATGGGGACAATGAGGGCAAATGGCGTATTATCTACAAGGATAGCAACCTTGCCTTCAAGCAAATTTGCCGTGACAATGTCAGGCCGCTCGGTATTCTGTATTTGCGGAAAGGGAGTATACGGGACATCCTCGATAAATTCCTCTAAATACTCAGAGTCGAGAATCCCGTCTATTTCTATCCTGCTAAGCCTTGATCGAACTTCTTTTAGTAATGATTCAGGTGCAATCCCATCGATATAGGCGATTGCAACATCCGTCCGTGAAAGTTCCCCAATCGTAAGAAGTTCCAATTTTAATCTGGTACTGCGGATTCTTCTTCTTATTAACGAGCTGTTGACTCTTATGTTCTCGGTAAAGCCGTCACGTGGACCGCGAATGGTCACCTCAGTTGCCGGTTCAGCGACGTTTCTTTGCTCCATCCCTTTAAAATCTGCAAGTAAAGCATTTTTTTCACCGTCAACAATGATGCCTAACTCGCCTTTTAATACTCCTTCAACAAGCTTTTCAAGCTTCGAAACTGTCTTAAACGATGAACCGGGAATGAGATTTTGGTCGATAATTTGTTTGAGTGAAGTAATTTCTCCCAATCCTTCTGGCAATCCTTGAAAGAGCAATGGTTTTAACATGACAATTTCCAGGTTTTTCGTATCCAATAATCCTTCCAAATAAAACATTAAAATTTTTGGCTTACCGTTAATCTGGATCGGCCGGACGATAAAATCCCCGCAATTATGAAAGATTTTTGTTACAATTTTTTCATTTTCAGATAGGTCATCACTAAGCTCTTCATTAAATGGCATCGCACTCAATGTTTTTTGATGTTTTGGTTTTCGCTTCTTCTGGAAAACAAACATTTCGATACCACCCTTCACATGTCCTGTGAATATTTTTCCAATTCAAGTGCGGTATATACATTGATATGAGGGGAGGGCTTTAAAGATTTTTGCAGGGAACAGAGAAAGACTTGTGGGACCAAGTCGCACAAGTCTTTTTTAGTTCCCCTCGTTATGGCCGTTTCGCTAAATTTTCCTGCGCCATTTTCACTAGCTCGCGGACCATGCTGCCGCCGAGCCTGCCGCCGACCTTTCCGGCCTGCTCTGATGTCAGCTTGCCGTTATAGCCCTTTTTTAACGGAACACCGACCTCTTCGGCGGCTTCGAACTTGGCGTTTTCAGGACTTTGCGACTGGACAACCTTTGCCTTCAACTGGTCCAATCCTTGCCGCGCTTCGGGAACAAGAATTTTATTTCTTCTGGCCATTGCTTTTCCCTCCTTTAATACGTTAGGATTTCCTTATTAAGAAAAAAATCATCAGTGAAAACTGGATTATTCTCGAAGATTCCAGTATAATAACTGATAATCAAATTTTTAAAATCAATGAAAAAGAGAGTAGTTACCTGTAAAGTTGTTAGCGAGTCAGGGATGGTGGAAGCCTGATACGGAGCAGATAATGAAGCGCACTTTGGAGATGTGGACCTGAACATGAGTAGGGCCTGCCGGGGAACCCGCCGTTACGAGGGGAAAAGTTGGTTCATTAGAACAATTAGAGTGGTACCGCGGGAATAACAACTCTCGTCTCTTTCATTAGAGGCGGGGGTTTTTTGTTTTTTATACAAAAAGGAGGACTAAACCATGAATTTTAAAAAGGAACTTGCAGAAATTCTGCATACAATTTTGGAAGGCGAGATTGCTGTCGGTGATCTCGAAATGCTGATTGAAAAACCGAAAAACGCTGCGCACGGGGATCTGGCGTTTCCATGTTTTTCACTGGCCAAATTAAAGCGCAAGGCGCCAAATTTGATTGCGCAGGAATTGAGCGGGAAAATCGAGTCCCCAACATTTGAAAAGGTAGAAGTGGTCGGCGCTTACTTAAATATCTTTTTAAATAAAAAGCAGGCTGCCCAGCAGGTAGTCAGCGAAGTCATCAAACAAAAAGGCAATTTTGGCTCAATGAATTTTGGTGAGGGCGGCAATGTCACGATTGACATGTCATCGCCGAATATTGCCAAGCCGTTTTCCATGGGGCACTTGCGTTCGACCGTAATTGGGAATTCCATTGCCTTAATCGTGGAGAAATGTGGCTATAAGCCAATCAAAATCAACCACCTTGGCGACTGGGGCACCCAGTTTGGCAAGCTGATTTCCGCCTATAAGCACTGGGGCGACGAGGAAAAGGTAAAACAAAATCCAATCAAGGAATTATTGGCGCTATATGTGAAATTCCATGAAGTAGCCGAAACAAACCCATCTCTTGAAGATGAGGGCCGCGCCTGGTTCAAAAAGCTTGAAGACGGTGATGAGGAAGCACAAAACCTGTGGCAATGGTTCCGTGAAGAGTCGTTGAAGGAATTCGCCAGAATCTATGAATTAATGAACGTGGAATTTGACTCCTTTGCCGGCGAAGCTTTTTATAACGACAAAATGGAGCCTGTCGTGAAGATGTTAGAAGAAAAAGGGCTCTTGGTGGAATCCGACCAGGCAATGGTTGTGGAGCTGACAGAGGAAGAACTGCCGCCATGCCTAATTAAAAAATCAGACGGGGCGACACTTTATGCAACCCGTGATCTGGCGGCCGCGATGTACCGCAAGGAAAACTACAACTTTGTTCAATCATTATATGTGGTTGGCCACGAACAAAGCCTGCATTTTAAACAGTTAATTGCCGTGCTGAAGAAGGCCGGCTACGATTGGGCTGACAAGATGGTTCACATTCCATTTGGCATGATGCTAAAAGACGGTAAGAAAATGTCAACGCGTAAAGGGAAGGTCGTCCTACTTGAAGAAGTTTTAAATGAATCCATTGCGATGGCCCGTCATAATATTGAAGAGAAGAACCCAAGCCTTGAAAACAAGGATGAAGTGGCGAAACAGGTCGGTGTCGGCGCGGTCATTTTCCATGATTTAAAAAATAACCGGATGAACGATATCGAGTTTTCGTTAGAGGAAATGCTCCGTTTCGAAGGCGAAACAGGCCCTTACGTACAATATACGTTTGCGAGAGCATGCTCGATTTTACGAAAAGGCAATTGGCAAGCTAGCGCTGAAATTCCTGCATTCCAATCCACATGGGAAAAGGAATGGAAGGTTGTCAGCATGATGATGGAGTTTTCCAACGCCATTAAGCGCGCCTGCGTCAATTATGACCCATCCCAAGTGGCAAAATATATTGTTGACCTTGCCCAAGCCTTCAATAAATACTATGCCGAGGTAAAAGTACTTGAGGAAAGTGAAGAGCGCACAGCCCGCCTGGCGCTTGTATATGCTGTAACGGAAATCCTTAAAGAGGGCTTGCGTTTGCTGGGAATTAAAGCTCCGGTAGAAATGTAAGGCATTTTATTTAAAAATTGGCTGATTCTGGTATAAGATAGAATTAAATACGGGAGAGGCAGGGATAAAATGAGCGAGTTATTATTAAAGCATTTTGAGTTAACAAGAAAAAACCTTTTGAAAAATGTGGCGGCACTTGACGAAAGGATCGTTGATATTAAGCCGGAGGGTTTTAACAATACACTGCACTGGCATGTTGGCCATGTATTAACAGTGGCAGAGCAGTTTATGTTTGGTTACCCGAAAAAATCGGCACATTTACCTGCAAACTACTTAGAATTATTCGGAAACGGAACAAAGCCGGCAGATTGGCAAGGAGACGTTCCGTCTGTACAGGAACTATCACAGCAATTGGCAGAGCAGCTGAAAAGAATCAAAGAAATTCCGGCTGAAAGCTTTAGCGAAAAGCTAAAAACGCCATTTCTTGGCCAGGAGACCTTCGGTGAGCTCGCAAACTTCGGGATTTTCCATGAAACCCTGCATTTGGGGCAAATTCTGGCGATGAAGCGAGTGGTCCAAACGGCTGTTACAAAATAAGGTGTTTTAGAAAGATCGTTTCTGCCATGGTGCAGAAGCGGTTTTTCATTTTTCTGAAGGGAAGATGGACAAAATAGAAGAAAAGAGAGAGGAACTTTATTTTTTATGGAAAAACAGCTGGAAAGACCGAAAGAAAAAATTTGGACAAGGGATTTTGTACTCATATGTTTAGCTAATTTTTTTATATTTCTTGGGTTTCAGATGACGCTTCCGACCATTCCTTTATTTGTGAAAGATTTGGGCGGCAATGACCAGTTAATCGGACTTGTCATTGGGATTTTTACCTTTTCGGCACTGCTGCTCCGTCCCTATGCTGGAAATGCACTTGAAACGAAGGGCAGAGGTTTTGTTTATATCCTTGGTTTAGCGATTTTCGTGCTTTCCGTGGGCTCGTTCGGATTTTTGCCAAGTATCGTCCTGCTGTTTATGATGAGGGTTGTTCAAGGTGTCGGCTGGGGTTTTTCCACGACCGCATCAGGCACGATTGCCACGGATTTAATCCCGGCCACAAGGCGCGGTGAGGGCATGGGCTATTACGGCTTATCCGGGAATGTGGCGCTGGCATTGGGACCATCGCTTGGGTTAATTTTAGCGGGGAAGCTCTCATTTGACGTATTTTTCCTCATTTGTGCAGGGTTAGGACTGGCAGCCTTACTGTTGTCATTGAGAATTAGTTATAAGAAGGCGGAACCAAAGCAGGTAAAAACGAAAGGAAAGCACGATTTTTATGAAAAGTCAGCCTTGAAGCCTTCGGTATTGTTATTCTTTATTACCGTTACATTTGGTGGAATCGCCTCATTCCTTCCGCTGTACACTGCCCAAAAGGAAATTGAGGGCATTCAGTGGTATTTCTTGTATTATGCGGTTGCCTTAATGGTTACAAGGGCATTTGCCGGGCAATTGTATGACCGCAAAGGGCATCAGGCCGTATTTATTCCGGGAACATTCCTGATTCTGCTTGCGATGATCCTGCTGGTGTGGCTGCCGAACAGCCTGGTTCTTTATATCGCTGCCTGTCTTTATGGTTTAGGTTTTGGCACGGTGCAGCCTGCCCTTCAGGCCTGGGCAATCGAAAAATCGCCAATCAACCGGCGCGGAATGGCCAATGCCACCTTCTTCTCATTCTTTGATTTAGGGATCGGGATAGGGGCCATGATATTTGGCCAGGTTGGGCATATGTTTGGCTACAGCAGCATATACATAGGCTCGGCCATCTCAGTATTCATCACAATGATGTTGTATGTTTATTTTTTAGTAAAAGAAAAGGGCGGGGTCACTAAGCAAGGCTAATAAAATTTTCCACTCCCAATCGCCGCCTTTTGTGTTAAAATAAAAACCAAAATCAATATTGAAAAGTTTTCTAGGGTTCCGCGGCTTATTTAGGTAAGCCGGCCCGGTCCGAGAGAAAACGCACAGATTGGACTTTGGAAATTGTTCAGCTTGGCGCCTGGTCAAGGAGCTTCCGCTTTTCTGTGTACACGGAGGGATAAAAGCCTGGGAGATTACTGATGATACAGTTATCTCCCAGGCTTTTTGTATGGTAAAGGGGCGGAGCGCCGCATAAGTGCAATAATTTATATGCAGTTGAAGCAAATGATAAATTTTTGGATTTTTAATTTTGTTTAGTCTAGCTCTGCTCACACCGCCTTTATTGGCAATTATCGGTACACTAAAAAATTTCTTATATAGTATATTTGGGGTAATTTCCATTGGTATGAGGGAAAGGAGTAAAAGAAATGAATCTACAATGGATAAAAGTATTCTTTGCCGCTTTTTTTGAAGTGTTTTGGGTGATTGGTTTAAAGCATGCAGATAGTGCTTTGGAATGGGCCGGGACTGTTGTGGCCATAATTGTGAGTTTTTACGCATTGATTGCGGCGGGGAACAAACTCCCTGTTGGCACGGTGTATGCAGTCTTTGTTGGATTGGGTACCGCTGGAACTGTAATATCAGAGATTCTCTTTTTTGGGGGACGATTTGAAACGGCAAAAATCCTGTTGATTCTTGTGCTACTGGCAGGAGTAATCGGGTTGAAGTTGGTTACTAAAGATTCTGTTGGGGAAGGGGGAGATTCTTGATGGCCTGGATTTCATTGGTGCTGGCAGGACTATGTGAAATGTTCGGTGTGGTGATGATTAATAAAGTGCATCAAGACCGCAATTGGCAATCCTATCTATTGTTGGCGGCCGGTTTTGGCGCAAGCTTCTTATTCCTTGCTTATGCAATGAAAATACTGCCGATGGGCACGGCATACGCCATCTGGACGGGTATCGGTGCATCCGGCGGCGCGATACTGGGCATGCTGCTTTATAATGAATCGAGGGATTGGAAACGGCTCGTATTTATCTTTATGGTTCTGGGGGCAGCCATAGGGTTGAAGCTTGTTTCCTAATTGGATTGCCGACAAAATTGGCTAAAAATCAAAGAAAAGTGCCGCCAATAAAAATATGAAACAGCTTCACTAAAGCAAAAACCACCGGTCACAATTAATCGGTGGTTTTTCTTGTTTTTTGATATAGGAAATAGATAACGCCAACAATTAACGCACCGATAATGATCGGCATGACGTATGGTTGAGCAAATTCTTTAATATCAGCCCAGTTTTTGCCAAGAATTTTCCCTAAGTAAAGGAAGAGGATGGTCCATGGAATGATTGCTGCAACCGTATACAGCGTAAATTTCATTGCCGACATTTTAGCGATACCGGCAGGAATGGAGATCGCGTGACGGACAACGGGAATGAACCTCGCTGAGAAAATAACCCCGGCGCCATATTTGCGAAACCAAAGTTCAGCAATATCGATATGTTTCTTTTTGATTAGTACATATTTTCCGTATTTCTCCAGGAACGGCCTGCCGCCATAATAACCGGCCCAATATAAAAATAATTGGGCAAGCGTCCCGCCGATCGTCCCGGCAATGACTGCCCCAACCCAGCCAATTTTACCTTGCGAGATCATATAACCGCCATAGCCAAGCACGATTTCACTAGGAATAATCTCAATCATTAAACCTAATGCAATCCCGAAATAGCCCAATCCGGATAAGAAATCTAAAATCGTAAAAATAAACTCTTTCATAAATGCACCTTCACTTATGATAAATTAGTCGCTTTAAATAGTTTATAATAGTTTGTCTGATAATGAAATAAATATGGGTTTTGACATTCCCCGTAAAAAAGGCAGCGAAACCGCCGCCTCTTCCTAATTGGTCACTCTCGCCAGTCAGTTCCTGAAAACTGCTCAAGCCCCCAATCCTATGTGCCAATTGAATTGTCCGTCGAAAACATATAGTTGCGATGGTGATAGCGAATGCTGTAGACAAGGCCCATTGCAAACATATTGCCCATTAACGAGCTTCCCCCGTAGCTAATGAACGGCAGCGGAATTCCGGTAATTGGCAGGACCTGAATCGTCATGCCGACATTTTGGAACACATGGAACGTAATCATGCTGATGATACCCGTACAGACATATGTGTTAAACGGATCATTCGTATCTAGAGCGGTTTTGATTAAATGGTAAATCAACAAGAAATACAGGCCGATTACGACACTGCCCCCGAAAAAGCCATATTCCTCACCGATGACACTGAAAATAAAATCGGTGTGGGCCTCAGGGACATAGACTTCACCGTTTCCGAAACCCTTGCCGGAAATAAGCCCGGAGCCAATCGCGCTTAACGATTTCATCAAATGATAGCTCGAGCTGGATGTATGGTTAACCGGGTCAAGCCAGGAATAAATTCGGTTCAGTTGATAGGTTTTAGCACCGAGGAATTTTTCAATAATTTCCGGTTTTATTATTACAAGATAAAAGATTAGCCCTACAAATGCGGCTCCTGCACCATAGATTGGCAAAATAATCTTCCAGGAGATCCCCGAAACGAGTATCACACCTGTAAAAATGGCCATAACCACCAGCGCTGTCCCCAAATCCTCGACCACGATCATTCCGAGCGGTACCGCCGTTATAGCACCAAGTTTTATTAATAAAAATAAATCTGTCGTTAGTGTTTTCTCCAGATATTTCTCATTGTGGGCGGCAACAGCCCGGCTTAGCGCCAAAATTAAAAAGATTTTGACGAACTCGGACGGCTGTATTGTTCCTAACCCTTTAATCTGAAACCAGTTTTTCGAGCCATTTATCGGACGTGCAATACTCTCAGGGGCAACGGCCAGAAAAACTAATAATAAAATGCCAAACCCGTATAAAACCCAAGCCAGCTTGCGATATTGATAGCTGTCAAAAAACATGGATCCTAAAATAATCCCCGCTCCGACGCAATACCAGAAAACCTGCATAATCAGGAAGTTGCGGTCTCCATACTGCCCGGTCGCCTGGGCACTGTAAATGGCCGCGCAACTGACCAAGAAAAAGAGAAATAATAGTAAAGTTAATGACCAATCAAATCGATCCGATTTTTTTATGTATTTTTCCATCATCAACACCCAGTTTACCTTAAAGTTAATTCAAGACTAGCAGAGAAACCAAATCCTCACAACAAATTTTCTAGGCAAAATATGACATACCCATAAATACATAACGTTTATCACGGTCAAAAGGTTTCAAAAAGACTTACATTAAATGTGTTAAAAAGGCAGTGGCAATCCCAAAATAGGTGAGCAGTGAAAAAATATCATTTAATGTAGTAATCAGCGGTCCTGACGCCACCGCAGGGTCGATATTCAGTCGGTAAAGCACAATCGGGATGACGGTTCCGGCCAAAGTTCCAATTATCAAAGTAAAAAACAGCGAACAGCCGACGACAAAGCCTAAAATCAGGCTCCCTTGCCAAATATAAGCGATAACGGAGATTAAAATCGCACAAATCACCCCTATTGAAATGCCGACACCCAGTTCCCGCATAATCAACCGAAAAATTACTTTTTTATCTATATCATGCGAAATGAGCCCTCTGACGACAACGGCAAGCGACTGGGTGCCTGTATTCCCTGTCATCCCAGCGATCATCGGCATAAAAAACGTTAACGCGACAACCTGCTTCAAGGTATCTTCAAAACTGGAGATAATTCGGCCAGAAAGGACGCCAATAAATAAAAGCAGGATAAGCCAAGGGAGTCGTCTTGCTGCCGCGACAAGTGTTTTCGTTTCAAAATCGATCGACTTACCGGTTGCGGATAACTTTTCAATATCTTCATTGGCTTCTTTCATGACGACGTCGATCACGTCGTCGACTGTAATGATTCCAAGCAGGACATTATTCTCATCGACAACGGGCACGGAGATAAAATCGTAGCGCTGAACAGTTTTCGCGACTTCTTCCTGGTCGGTTGTATCCGTGACGGATATGACCCGCTCAAACATGATATTGTTAATTTTCTCATCAGGTTCCGCCAATAACAAATCGCGGTAAGAAACGACCCCGGCAAGCCTGCGCCCCTCATCGATAACGTATAAATAATTGAGCGACTCGGCAAATTGGGCAAAGCTTTTCAGCTTATCAACCGCTTCCCTGACCGTAAAATAATTACGAATCCAAACGAACCGGTTGTTCATGATCCTTCCGGCCGTTTCAGGCGGATATTTCATGATATCCTTGACCGCCTCTGATTCCTCAATTTTCATCTCAGATAGCAGCGAGTCGATTTTCTCGGGAGATAGTTCATGCAATAATGTTGCCAGGTCATCATTGTCCATTAAATTAAGGACCTTGCTTGATTTTTCAATCCCCAGCTTATTTAATAAATCCAGCTGTTCTTCTTTATCAAGCTCCTCCATCAGGTCCACAAGCAGATCCATTTTTAAAAACAGCAGAAACCGCCCCTTGTACTTTTCCGGCAGTTCCTTATAAATGGCGGCTACATCGTACGGCTGAAGCTCATCGATGATTGTTTCAAAGTCCGATTTTTTATTCTCGGTCAGCATAGTGATGATCATTAAACTTATTTCTTCATGCGTCATATCTTTTATCACGGAAGTCACTCCTTTCCGGCCGGGCCTGATCCCGAGGTGCCGTGCGAGGTTTACTATAAAAGGCTCTATACACCTGTTAATAGTATGCGATATTACAGCCGGAAAATCGACCGTAAAAAGTTACAGGAATATTAATCAAAGGATACTTTTTGTAAAACAATTGAAATAAGCTATTTGGCCTATTATTTGTTAAAATGAATAGGTGTGAAATAAAAGGAATTTCCAGTACGAGGAAACTTATAATAATATTTATTCAATTGTTGTTGATCGGAGGAGTTTGGCAGTGAAAAAGCATCATCAGGACATACGGGATCTAGTCTATATCCATTTAAATCAATCGGACCAGTATGTGCTAACCCATGGTATAGAATTCACTGAATTTGCTGCTGTCTTTTCGGGTTCATTAAATAACTTGCTTCTGCTCCAACACCGTTTTGATGATGCTGATTTTAATATGCATACCCTGCTCGAATATTGTCCGGATGATCGGATTGGCAAATTGGCTGCAGACGATGTTTATGGATACGGAAACTTCTGCTGGATTGATTTTCAGGAGGAAGAAGGGCTAAATGAACTGACAGGGCAGGAAATGGCGGAATTACTATACTTGGGCCACCATAAACACCATTTAAAAATGCCGTTCTATAATAAATTGGGCAATCGCTTTGTGTATTTGGCCCATGATGATGGCTGGTTCAACAAAACCTATTATCGCACGTTTAAGGATTTCTTTCAGCTATTAAGCGACACGATTGCTGCCAAGCTTGGCGAATTGAAGCCTGAAAAGTCTTTGCTTGGGCTCCGGAAAAAACGGACTTATCCGCCGGTGAATAAGGAAATTCTCCTGTCATTGACGCCGTTTTTTAAGGAAGGGCTTTGTCTAGCTTTAAAGGATGCAGATGTGCAACGGACAAAGATTGAAATACCTGCTTGGGTTCTTGGGGACTTTGCCAATATGGATGATATGTACGAGGAATATCAGGAAATGGCCGATAAACCATGCCATGCCAAAATTATTTATGACAAAAAGACAAAAGAATGGAAGCTGAATGTAATATAAACGGGGTGACTCAAGAGGGTCACCCCCAGGTTTTTCAATCATGAAAACCATAGCGAAAACAATCCCTCGTTAACACCCAGGTTATACATATAATAAAGGCCGAACAGAATACTGATAATTCCTGCCACATTATTTAACTTACGGTTAATTTGTTTTCCGGACGTCAATACAAAAGGCAGACCAATGATTGTTGAAAAGGAGAGCATGCCGACAACGGTGCCAAAGCCAAAAATCAAGATATACAAGGCACCCTCCCAGACGGTTGATACAGTGCTCATCGTTAACAGCACCATTGCGGCACTTCCGGCAAGACCGTGAATAAACCCGATAAAAAACGACTTCAACTGCGGCCGGCTTTTGCCATTTGACGTCTCATGAGAGTGACTGTGCTTATGCTTATGGGGAACAACCTTATGAAGGCTTGACATGCCCAAGGTGACAAGCATAACCCCGACTAAAAATTCCAGGCTCATGGCAAGCATATCTGTGATGGTATTTTTAGCGACAATCATAACCATTCCAAAAATGAATAGTGTGGCTGTATGCCCAATTCCCCAGTAGATTCCGGCAAACGTCGAACGTTTGATATTTTTTGATTCGCTGGCAATGGTGGAAACGGCAATAACATGGTCAGGTTCAATTGCATGCTTGATTCCAAGCAGAAATCCAAATAATAATACTGATAAAAACGTCCCCGACATTTTTTGGCACCTCCAAAATATGTGTCTACAAAATTATCTTACAGGAAAAAACAGCCACTTTTTGGCGAAATCTTGACAAATTTCCGAGAGATTGTTGTGAGGCAAGCACCATGATTCATATACTAGAAAAAAAACATTAAAACATGACCAGAGGTATTTCCTTTCTGATTTAATAAAGTGTTAAAATAGATTGAATGAAAAAATGGAGGCACTTGTATGAAAACAAAATTAGGTTTGTTATATGGCGGAAAATCTGCGGAGCATAAGGTATCAATGCAAACGGCTCTGGCGGTTATTAAGGCATTAAATCTTGAAAAATTCGATATTTATCCGATTTACATAAATGTTGATGGCCAGTGGATTAAAGGGCCGCAATTAACCGCTCCACCAGAAAATATTAGCCAGCTCGAATTTTCCCAAGCGGGCCAGCTGTCAACAGCCTCATTTACCCCGGCACTATTCCAGGCAGAGCAGCAGGAAAATGCACAGCTTGATGTCATTTTCCCGCTTTTGCACGGGCCTAACGGCGAGGACGGAACCGTACAGGGATTACTGGAGCTTTTAAACCTTCCGTATGTCGGTAATGGAGTTCTGGCCTCTGCAGCAGGTATGGATAAAGTGATGATGAAAAATGTTTTTGCCCAGGCTGACCTAGCCCAAGTTCATTACGTTTCGTTTATCAAAAGCGAATGGCAGAAGGACCAGGAAGCGGCCTGTGCCAAGGTTGAAGCGGCGATTGGTTATCCGTGCTTTGTCAAACCGGCCAATCTCGGATCGAGTGTTGGAATCAGCAAGTGCCGAAACAGAGCGGAACTACAGACGGCATTCGTGGAGGCATTCCAGTTTGACCGGAAAGTAATTATTGAAGAAGGCGTCGTGGCTCGTGAAATCGAAGTTGGCGTCCTTGGAAACGATGAACCGCAATGTTCAGTTGCCGGTGAAATTGTTCCGAAAAAGGATTTTTACGACTATAAAGCGAAATATGAAGATGGCGATACGGCCCTGATCATTCCAGCCGATGTAACAGAGGAGGAGTATAAGGAAATTAAAGATATGGCAATACGCTCCTTTAAAGCGTTGGATTGTTCCGGACTGGTGCGCGCTGATTTCTTTTTGACAGAGGAAGGGAAAGTCCTGATTAATGAGGTAAATACCATGCCTGGCTTTACCCCATTCAGCATGTTCCCGCTGTTGTGGAAGCATACCGGTGTCGAGTATCCGGAACTAATCGAGCGTCTTGTTAATCTAGCGAAGGAAAGGCATGCCGAAAAGCAGCAGATTAAATACACGTTCTAAGACTGACATGACACGGCTTGCTAATGCCGTGTCGATTTTATATTGAAGGAGGGTTAACCGATGATAAAACGATCATTAAAGCAGATTGCCGAGATGGTTTCTATACAAAATGACATTACCCCGTTTGCTGATATCGTCATATCAGGGGTTACGATCGATTCTCGGAAAATAGAACCAGGGAACCTGTTTGTTCCATTTCAGGGGGAGCATGTTGACGGCCATGATTATGTCATCCAATCGATTCATAATGGCGCGGCCGCCGCGTTATGGCAAAAGGATGTCCCGAACCCGCCGAAGGATCTGCCGATTTTGCTAGTCGATGACTGCCTGGTGGCACTGCAGGAATTGGCTCGCAGCTATCGCAGGGAGCTATCGGTAAAAGTCGTTGGCATTACCGGCAGCAACGGCAAAACGACAGCCAAGGATATGACGTCTAGCTTGTTGGCGTTAAAATATAAGGTGCAAAAAACGGAGGGCAATTTTAATAACCATATTGGCCTGCCATTAACTGTGCTGGGCTTACGGGAAGATACGGAAATTGCGGTTTTGGAGATGGGGATGAGCGGCAGGGGAGAAATTGAATTCCTGACCAAGCTTGCCTGTCCGGATGCTGTTGTGATTACCAACATTGGCGAATCCCACCTGCTTGACCTTGGTTCAAGAGAAGGAATTGCCGAAGCGAAGCTTGAAATTCTTCAGGGGCTTAAAGACGGCGGACTAGCTGTCCTCCACGGAGATGAACCGCTGTTGATGGAGCGGATTCACCGTTTTAAAGGCAATGTCGAGGTGCAGACCTTTGGCCGCAGTGAGACGAATAATCTGTACCCGACTGAAATCCATCAGCTGGATCAAGGAAACAGTTTTAAAATTAATGCTTCGGCTGAAACCTTTGAATTGCCTGTATTGGGAACACATAATATTCTTAATGCCCTGGCTTCGATGCTGATTGCCCGCCATTTTTCCATCCCCTTTGAAAAAATGAAGGAAGGGCTCCGCGGGGTCAAGTTGACAAATATGCGTATGGAACTGGTCGAAGGCAAGCATGGCGAAAAAATCATCAATGATGCCTATAATGCCAGCCCAACTTCCATGATGGCGGCCATTGAACTGGTGGCCAACCTTCGCGGCTATGACCGAAAAATCTTGGTTCTCGGAGACATGCTTGAGCTGGGGCCGCAGGAGGAACAGTATCATTATCAAATTGGCGAAGGCTTGGATCCTGATAAAATTGATTTCGTGTTCACCTATGGTGAACTAGGCAGCCATATTGCCCATGGAGCGCGCAAGACATTAGGGGAACAGCGGGTTTTTGCTTTTATGGAAAAAAGTGAACTTATTAAAGCACTGGATCAGCATGTCGATAATCATTCGCTTGTACTTGTGAAAGCTTCAAGAGGCATGAAGTTGGAAGAAGTGGTCAAAGCACTGCAAAGCTGACAGTTTCTGCCATTGTGAGTTTATTTTTAACAATAAATAGGGACAAGGCTGCAATTAAATGCCTTGTCTCATTTGCATATTCATCATGAAGATGGTATGATTATTTACAATGTGTCTAATGAAGATTAAATGAAAACTCTCGTATCGGCCGGCCGTTTTATGGCAGCTCGAGTGACGTAGTTGAATTTATGTGTACGGAATCAAGAAAGTTTGATTTTGTTTTGGTAAATGAGGGCATACTCCTTGGGAGGAATGTCTTTTTTTTGGTAAAATATATAATGTGAATTGAACCGTAACGGGAGAATAGATTTGGCACTGAATATCAAAAATATTCTTAAATAGATGAAGGAGATTGAAAACATTGACCAAGTTTGAAGATTTAGGTATAAGCCAGGCGACGTTAAAAGCTGTCCTGCGCATGGGTTTTGAGGAAGCCACCCCCATCCAGTCAGAAACGATACCATTGAGCTTAGAAAATAAAGATGTGATTGGCCAAGCTCAGACGGGGACTGGTAAGACGGCAGCATTTGGAATCCCATTGGTTGAAAAGGTTGATACGAGCTTAGAGGCAATTCAGGGGATTATCATTGCCCCAACACGGGAGCTGGCGATCCAAGTATCCGAGGAGCTTTATAAAATCGGTGCCGGCAAGAGAGTGCGAGTCCTGCCAATTTACGGCGGCCAGGACATCGGACGGCAAATTCGTTCATTAAAGAAAGCTCCGCATATTATTGTCGGTACACCGGGACGGCTTCTCGACCATATTAACAGAAGAACTATGCGTCTTGACAATATCCAGACTGTAATTCTAGATGAAGCAGATGAAATGCTCAACATGGGCTTTATTGAGGATATTGAATCCATTTTGGCGGGGATTCCTGAAGAGCGTCAGACATTGCTGTTCTCGGCGACAATGCCCGCGCCAATTCAGCGCATTGCGGAAAAATTCATGAAGGATCCTCAGATTGTCCGCGTGAAAACAAAAGAAATGACTGTACCTTTGATTGAGCAGTATTATGTGGAGGTTCAGGAAAAGAACAAATTTGATATTTTAACAAGACTTCTCGATATTCAATCACCTGAACTGGCAATTGTGTTCGGACGGACAAAGCGCCGTGTCGACGAATTATCAGAGGCATTAAACCTGCGCGGCTATACGGCTGAAGGCATCCATGGCGATTTGAGCCAGGCGAAGCGCTTGTCTGTCCTGCGCAAGTTTAAAGAAGGTTCGATTGATGTGCTTGTGGCAACAGACGTAGCGGCTCGCGGCCTTGATATTTCCGGTGTTACCCACGTGTATAACTTTGACATTCCTCAAGATCCGGAAAGCTATGTTCACCGCATTGGCCGTACTGGCCGTGCCGGCAAAACCGGTGTGGCAATGACGTTTATTACACCGCGTGAAAAGCCATATTTGTTCGTAGTGGAAAAAACCACGAAGCGCAAAATGGAAAGAATGAAGCCACCAACTCTTGATGAGGCATTGGAAGGCCAGCAGCGTGCAGTGGTTGATAAGATTTTAGCAACCATTGATTCGAACAACCTACAATATTACAGAGCGGCTGCTGAGGAATTACTGGAAGCCAATGATGCCGAGACTGTTGTTGCAGCAGTTTTGAAAATGCTGACGAAAGAGCCGGACACAACACCGGTGAAGCTGACGGAAGAAGCGCCGCTTCCAAATAAACGGGAAAGAAAGTCATTTGACCGTGGCGACCGTGGCGGAGACCGCCGCAGAAGGGACGATTCCCGCGGCTACAGATCTGATGACCGCCGGAAAAAGGCGCCCGTAAAACCGCGCGGCGACCGCAGACCTAGCGGCAGCAAGCCGAAGTCAAAAAGCTACAATCATCAATAAGATTATTTAAAAAGCATGGACCATCGTGGTCGGTGCTTTTTTTTGCTTTAGGGTGGAGATTAAGACAGGGAATGCTGTCTAAAAGACAAAATGAGTGTGGTTAGCGTGGAAAGTGTCTAATAGACAGCTTCTAAAAGACAAAATGAGTGCGGTTAGAGTAAAAGTGTCTAATAGACGTCCTCTAAAAGACAAAATGAGTGCTGTTAGAGTGAAAGTGTCTAATAGACGTCCTCTAAAAGACAAAATAGGTGGAGTTAGATGGAAAGTGTCTAATAGACGTCCTCTAAAAGACAAAATGAGTGCTGTTAGAGTGAAAGTGTCTAATAGACAGCTTCTAAAAGACAAAATGAGTGCGGTTAGAGTAAAAGTGTCTAATAGACGTCCTCTAAAAGACAAAATGAGTGCTGTTAGAGTGAAAGTGTCTAATAGACGTCTTCTAAAAAACAAAATAGGTGGAGTTAGAGTGAAAGTGTCTGATAGCGGGTTATCGATAGCAGTTTACCCCACATTTTGCGTACTAGTCCCCCTAATCATTTCCATGTATACTTATATGTGGTAAGCCGCAAAGGGGGTATACGTATGCTAACTGAACCACAAAATCGAATTTCGCCAAAAGCGTTAACGGTGTGGCGGATATCAGGGGTCATTAGAGCAGTTATCGAGTGGTCAATCGCTGCTACAGCGATCGTCCTGCTGCACATTTTCCAAGGGCCGCAATGGATATCCATCATACTCATCATACTTGGCGTTATTTTTACCATATTACATATATTAATCTTTCCGTCGCTAAGGTGGAAGCGCTGGCGCTATGAGGTCAGGGAGGAAGAATTGGAACTGCAGGAGGGAATCTTTATCCGCACCCGCACGCTTGTCCCGATGGTACGCGTCCAGCACGTCGACACAGTCCAGGGGCCCATTCTTAGAAAATACAAACTGGCTTCTGTGATTGTTCATACGGCAGCAACCATGCATACCATTCCCGCCCTCGATGAAACCGAAGCCGAAGAGCTGCGCCACTACATATCAAAATTGGCAAGGGTGGTGGAGGAGGATGTTTGAACCGAAACGGCTTCACCCGATTGCCAGTGTGATCAATACACTTAAAGGAATAAAAAACATGTTGATTCCTGTGGCTGCCATTCTCTTTTCGGCAGGCAGAGATGGCGGATTATCCATGATTTTTTCCTTGATAGCCGCTCTCGTAATCGTCCTTTTCACCTTTGTTTCCGGCATCTTGTCGTGGTACCGCTATACATATAGAATCGAAAATGACGAGGTTCGGATTGAATACGGGATATTCGTCCGCAAAAAACGTTATATACCTTTTGAAAGAATTCAAAGCATAGATTTAACCGAAGGTATTTTGCAACGATTATTTGGGCTTGTTAAAGTGAAAATTGAAACAGCCGGGAGCAGCGGTGACGATGAGGCGGAAGCCGTCCTATCAGCCATCTCCAAGGGAGAAGCAAGTCTCATTCAAGACTATGTCGCGGCAGCGAAAAATGCCGATACCCGGGACACGCAAGCCGAATCGGAAATCGAGCAAATTTTTAACATCTCCACCCGGCAATTGGTCATTCTCTCATTGACCTCCGGCGGCACGGGGGTGGTGATTTCCGCTCTCTTTGCCTTGCTGTCGCAGTTTGATGATCTCATCCCGTTTAAAAGACTGTTCAGGGGTCTCAAGGACTGGGCGATTCATAACCTAATAACCATCGCATTTTTCGTCTTTATCGGCTTATCCATCGCCTGGATGATCGGCCTCATCATCACGATGCTGAAGTATGCGAACTTTGCCGTGGTGAAAAAAGAAGGGGACCTCATCATATCCCAAGGGCTGCTGGAAAAAAAGCAAATAACCGTTCCTTTAAAGCGAATTCAGGCCATTCGTATCAATGAACCGATTATCAGGCAGCTGATCGGCTATGGTACGGTCTATATTGAAAGCGCCGGCGGCTCCTCGGCGAACGAGGAAGGAGCTAATGTCACTTTGCTTCCAATCGTAAAGGTAGACCAGATTCGGTCCATCATCGGACCTTACCTGCCGGAATATGCTCTAACAACGGACTTCACCCCATTGCCAAAGCGGGCCAAGCGGCGATATCTGTTTCGGAGCTGGTTTTTTACAATCCCGGTTGTCACAGCGGCCTTAATTTTTCTGAAAATCTGGGGCTTGCTGGCATTAATCCTTATGGCACTTGGATCGTTTTGGGCCATCGCCAAATTCAAGGCGGGCGGGTGGAGTATTCACCAGCGTCAGTTGAGTTTGAGGTATCGAACCATAGATCGCGTGACCGTTTTTATGTTGAAAAATAAAATTCAGAGCCTCGAAATGCAGGAAAGCTATTTTCAAAGGAGACAGGATTTGGGAACAGTCGGGGCGTCAGTATCCTCTGGATTTGGCGGGGCAGGCGGCACGGTGTCTGATCTGGAAATAAGTGATGTACAAAAAATTTATCAATGGTATTCAAGAGAAAAGCAAAAACAGGGCAGCCTAGATTAGCGGTTAGCCCTGTTTTTTTGCGGAACTGCCCCCAATATAAAACCGCCGAGCAGTCCAAACAGGTGGGCCGTGATATTAATATTCGGCTCAATAAATGTCATAATTAAGCTGATTACGCAAAGTGTGATGATGGTTTGCGAGTTTTGCTTGGAAAGTCTATCTTTATGAAAAACAATCATGGCGATATAATAGCCAAAAAGCCCAAAGATTGCCCCGCTCGAGCCGACGTGGGTGTAAGTCAGTGGCTCCAGCAATAAGGTGGCAACATTGGCAATAAAACCGGAAACTAGATACACCAGCAAAAATCTGGCTCCGCCAAGCATCCGCTCCAGCGCTGGCCCGAATAACACCAGAGAGAAACTGTTAAACAGCATATGCGAAAAACCGCTGTGCATAAAGGTCGGGGTAATGAGCCGCCAAAATTCCCCTTCCATAATATAAAGATTCACTCCGGATAGGTTTTCGATGAACCAGAAGTTTGGGAATACTGGTAAAATGGTTAAAAGATATAAGACGATATGGATCGCCACAATAATCGAAACAATCGGATAGAAGCGAAGAAACTCGTTGAAGCTTTCGGTTCTAGTGAACATGGCCAAACCTCCCCTCAATAACCATGATAGACTTATTTTAATACTTGTACACTAATATGCAGAGTGAATTTTAAATAGAAGGAAGATTGCAATGATTAAAGGAATTGGCATTGATATAATTGAACTTTCCCGAATCGAGGAGTTGATCAGCAGGCAAAAAAAATTCGTCGACCGAATCTTAACGGAAGCAGAAAAACAGCGATTTGAAGACTTGCCGGTGCGGCGAAAGGTTGAATTTTTAGCTGGGAGGTTCGCGGCGAAAGAGGCCTTTGCCAAAGCGGTTGGTACCGGTATTGGTAAGGACCTTTCCTTTCTGGATATTGAGATTGCCTCGGATGACCTCGGTAAGCCATACATTGTAAAGCCCGAAGCAAAGGGACACCTATCTATTTCACACAGTAGAGACTATGCGGTTGCCCAAGTCATTCTCGAGGATTAATTTTTTTAGGCTTGTTTACTTCATTAGCATATTCCCACGGGTTGTCTCATATATTCGTAGAGAATTAGGAGAGACAAGGTCAGCTATGGTCATTTCGGTTATCACTGCCTGATCCCTGCCTTTCTCTTCTCAATAATATGAAATGAGACAAGAAGGGGTTGAAGGAATGAGGAAAAAGTTGTTGCTGCTCATCACGGGGCTGATCGCCATCTTCATGCTCGCCGCCTGCGGCTCTAAATCGCAAGAAGATATAGTGAAGGAGCTGGACGGAAAGCAGAAAGACTTAACAAGCTACAAGGCTAAAGCAAAAATGACTTTAAAGATGGGGTCAGATTCACAGGTTTACGACGTGGAAATCTGGCATATGGATCCGAACTTCTATCGCGTTAATCTGAAAAATGCGGAGAAAGATCAAAGCCAAATGATATTAAGGAATAACGAAGGCGTGTTTGTGCTGACGCCAGCATTGAAAAAGAGCTTCCGCTTCCAAAGCGATTGGCCGCAAAACAGCAGTCAGGCCTACCTGTACGAGTCCCTGATCAATGATATTGTCGCTGACAAGGAAGCCAAATTCTCGACTACGAAACAACATTATGTGTTTGAAACAAAAACCCGCTATCAAAATAATAGTATGCTACCCATACAGGAAATTAAATTGAATAGAAAAGATTTATCGCCAGCTGTAGTAAAAGTGATGGATCCGGATCGCAATGCCCTGGTGACAGTTGAATTTGCCAAAGTAAAATTTAATGCCGATTTTGACAAAGACGACTTCGATATGAAGAAAAACATGACCCGTGCCGAGCTTAACATGCCGGCAATGGCAGGTGGCGGCGACCAATCCTTCACGATTAAATACCCGACATATGAAATTGCAGGCACCAAGCTTATCGGAGAGAAAGAAGTGAAGATTGAGGACGGCAAGCGTGTAGTCCTAACCTATGACGGCAAGAAGAAATCATATACTCTGGTTCAGGAGAAAGTAAAAGCAAAAGCCGCGGCAACGTCACCAACGTATGTGGACGGCGACCTGGTTGACCTTGGCGTCACAATTGGCGCAGTAACAGACAATTCCATCAGCTGGACACAGGATGGGGTCGATTATATGATTGCCTCGAAAAACCTGACACGTGAAGAAATGATTGAAGTGGCTAAATCGGTCCAAGGTGAAGCGGTTAAATAATTTCGTGCAAATACAGGCTCACATTAGTGGCCTGTATTTTGTTTGGCTGCTTTTAAAAATTGGAGACTGCCCTTGTTTTTTGCTAAAATGAAAAAATAATCATTTAAACATTTGGGAAGTGGAATTATGGAGGAGCAGGAATATTTCTATCGGGATACATGGGTAGAAGTCGATTTGGATTGTATCTCAGAGAATGTTTCCGCCGTAAAACAGCTTCTGCCTGCTGATGTGGCACTTTTTGCTGTGGTTAAAGCAAATGCATATGGGCATGGAGATATCCAGGTGGCAAAGACGGCGCTTGATGCCGGGGCAGTCTATTTGGCGGTTGCGTTTATGGATGAAGCGATTGCTTTAAGGAATAACGGAATCACAGCACCCATTCTTGTGCTAGGGGCAACGCGCCCGCAGGATGTGAAAGTGGCATCGGACTTTAACATCACGCTAACCGTATTTCAGGAAGAGTGGCTGCACGAAGCGGCCAAGCATTTGCCGCAGGACGCCAAGGTGACGATTCATATTAAGGTCGATACCGGAATGGGGCGGATTGGAGTACGAAACAGTGAGGAATTAAAGCAATTGGAGCGGCTGATTTCGGAGGACGGGCGATTTGTATTTGAAGGCATTTTTACGCACTTTGCCACGGCCGATGAAATGGATAACACATATTTTGAGCAGCAATTTGCCCGATTTGAAAAAATAATCGGCGATTTGGAACGCAGACCAAAATACATTCATTCCAGCAATAGTGCAGCTACAATTCGATTTCCAAAGGCCTATTTCAATGCGGTTCGGCTTGGGATTGCCATGTATGGTTTAACCCCTTCTCCGGAGATGGAAAAAGAAATACCTTTCCCGCTAAAGGAGGCTTTTGCGTTAAAAGCAAAGCTTGTCCATGTGAAAAAATTGCCAAAGGGCGAAAAAGTCAGTTACGGGGCAACCTATGAGAGCGGGGAAGAGGAGTGGATTGGCACGATACCGATCGGTTATGCCGACGGCTGGATTCGCCGGCTGCAGGGGCAGGAGGTGCTCGTGAACGGCAAGCGGTCGCCGATTGTCGGAAGGATCTGTATGGATCAATGCATGATTCGTCTCTCAGAGCAGGTACCGCTTGGGACGACCGTTACATTGATCGGCAGGGAGGGGAATGAAGAGATTTCCGTCAATGAGATTGCCGCCAAACTGGAGACGATTAATTACGAAGTACCCTGCATCATCGCCAAGCGCGTACCCCGACTTTATAAAAAAGGCGGGAAAATTGTCGAGTCAAAAAATTATCTTCTTTGAAAAAAGTAGTCGTTTTTTTTAAAACTTCAACATATTTATGTGAGGGCGGCTGATTTGTGCATAAAAGAACGAAAGATTGGCTTATAATACAATAGGAATGATATTTAGTCTATGCATCGGCTGTGTTTAGTGCTATTATAAAAGATGGTATAGATAATTTATTTTTTACTGCCCATTTTTGGGTAACAGTAACCATGGTTAAATTTTACGTGTAGAAAAAGAAAAAAGCATAAAAAAATTGGTGTGTAGTGATGGTGGAGGTGTATGTTTGTGTCTGAATCCAGCGCAACTACGGAAATCTTAGTAGAATTACCGCAACATCTGTTAACCGAGTTAGATGGTTTCGTTAAGCTCGAAAACGTAAACCGCAGTGAGTTTATCTACCAAGCAACAAAGATGTATTTACGCGAACGTAAAAAGAGACAAATTCGCGAGTCCATGAGACGCGGATACATGGAGATGGCGAAGATTAATCTATTGATTGCATCTGAGGCATTCCAGGCAGAATATGAGGCAGAGCATACAGTCGAACGTCTAGTTAGCGGAGGATAATCCCTTGATTGTCAAACGTGGTGACGTATATTTCGCGGACCTATCCCCAGTTGTTGGTTCTGAACAAGGCGGTGTCCGTCCGGTACTTGTCATCCAAAACGACATCGGGAATCGGTTTAGTCCCACAGTTATTATTGCAGCGATTACGGCTCAAATTCAAAAAGCGAAGCTTCCTACTCATGTTGAAATTGATGCGAAGCGCTACGGATTTGAACGAGATTCGGTCATTCTGTTAGAGCAAATTCGCACAATTGATAAGCAGCGGTTAACCGATAAAATAACCCATCTCGATGACGAAATGATGGAGAAAGTGGATGAAGCCTTGCAAATCAGCCTTGGTCTCATCGAATTTTAAGCAATATGCGCTCTTTATTTAAAGGGCGCTTTTTCATACATAATGCTGTTCTCATACTCAACTGCTCAGGCAAGCTTAACGGCTTGCTTTTCTTTTTGGGAAAAGGCTCCTAAACGACCGAAGTGGTGGATTTACAGGGAGTACGGTCGATAAGAAGGGTTCTAAACGACCGAAGTGATGAATTTACAGGGAGTACGGTCGATAAGAAGGGTTCTAAACGCCCGAAGCGATGGATTTACAGAGTCTACGGTCGATAAGAAGGGTTCTAAACGACCGAAGTGATGAATTTACAGGGAGTACGGTCGATAAGAAGGCTTCTAAACGCCCGAAGCGATGGATTTACAGAGTCTACGGTCGATAAGAAGGGTTCTAAACGCCCGAAGCGATGGATTTACAGGGAGTACGGTCGATAAGAAGGGTTCTAAACGCCCGAAGTGGTGGATTTACAAGGAATACAGTCGATAAGAAGGGCTCTAAACGACCGAGCCGTTGAGCTGATTAGTATGTAAAAGGTTTGCGATACCAAAGACTTATAAATGCCAATAGTAATGAAAAGACCGATTTAATTTGCTAAAATGTAAAGATGGATTGGAGGTTATTCGATTGACTGAAACATTGGTAAAAGACGAGCAGCTATTAGGCAAAGTAGCTGCTGAACTGGCTATATCCTTAAAACAGGTAAAAAGTGTAATAGGCTTATTAGACGAAGGGAATACCGTCCCGTTCATTGCCCGCTACCGGAAAGAAATGACCGGGGCCCTTGATGAGGTGCAAATTCGTTCCATCCAAGAGCGCTGGCAATATATCCAAAACCTCGAGCAGCGGAAGACAGAAGTCCTGAGGATTATAGCTGAGCAGGGAAAATTGACAGACGAACTCCAAAAAAGTATTGTCAAAGCGGATAAACTCCAAGAGGTGGAGGATTTATATCGTCCCTATAAGCAAAAACGCCGGACCAAAGCGACGATTGCCAAAGAAAAAGGATTGGAGCCGCTGGCGCAATGGCTGCTAACTTTTTCAAACGAAAGTATTGATGGAAAAGCAAAAGAATTTCTTTCCGAAGAAAAAGCGGTCCTTACAATTGAGGATGCACTTGCGGGGGCCAAGGACATTATCGCCGAAATGGTTTCCGATGATGCCGACGGCCGTAAATGGACCCGCCGTGAAACATTTAAATCGGGGGCAGTTGTCTCTGTTGCCAAGGATGCCGAGAAAGACGAGAAAAACGTATATGAAATGTACTATGAATACGAAGAACCGGTCAATAAAATTGTTCCGCACCGGACCCTCGCATTAAATCGCGGCGAAAAGGAAGACATCCTGCGGGTAGCAATTAAAATGAATCCCGATACTGTCATTAGCTATCTCTCGAGAAAATGGATCAAAAAACAGCATTCACCTTCCGCAGCCTATGTTTTGGAGGCGATAGAGGACAGCTATAAAAGGCTGATTCAGCCCTCGATTGAGAGGGAAATCCGTGGAGAGCTGACCGAAAAAGCGGAAGAACAGGCGATACATATCTTTTCGGAAAATCTTCGCAATCTGTTATTGCAGCCTCCTCTTAAAGGAAAGATGGTATTGGGGGTTGATCCGGCCTATCGGACAGGCTGTAAGCTTGCAGTAGTCGATGAAACCGGGAAGGTTTTAAAGATTGACGTTATTTATCCGCATCCTCCTGTTTCAAAAATGAAGGACGCCAAGGAGAAGTTTATCAATATACTTCGCGAGTTTAAAGTGGAAATGGTCGCTATCGGAAATGGGACAGCATCCAGGGAAACCGAGCAATTTGTCGCTGATATATTAAAAGAAGCCGGCAGAGAAATCTATTATTTAATCGTCAATGAAGCAGGGGCGAGTGTGTACTCAGCCTCAGACATTGCACGGGAAGAGTTTCCGAACCTCCATGTAGAAGAACGAAGTGCCGTTTCGATTGCCCGCCGCCTTCAGGATCCGCTAGCAGAGTTAGTTAAAATCGATCCGAAATCGGTGGGTGTCGGCCAATACCAGCATGATGTGTCACAAAAACGGCTGTCCGAATCGCTGCACTTTGTCGTGGAGACGGCTGTGAACCAGGTGGGAGTCAATGTAAATACTGCCTCTTCCTCGTTGCTGCAGTATGTCGCTGGCCTTAATAAAACCGCAGCTAACAATATTGTAAAAATGCGCGAAGAGGCCGGAAAGTTTACCAGCCGTTCGCAATTAAAGAAAGTCCCGCGCTTGGGAGCAAAAACGTTTGAACAGGCGATTGGATTCCTTCGTGTATTGGACGGAAAGCAGCCGCTTGACCGGACTGGCATTCACCCGGAAAACTATTCCGAGGTTGAAAAATTGCTGAAGAATCTTGGTTTTTCCGCTGCCGATTTAGGGTCGGAAGAGTTAAAAACCGCATTAAACGGGCTAAATCTTAAGGTTGTTTCAGAAGAGCTCACAATTGGAGAATTAACTTTAAAGGATATTGTCGATGCACTCGTGAGACCGGAACGGGATCCGCGCGATGAACTTCCTGCACCGCTATTGAAAAAGGATGTTTTAAAGCTGGAGGACCTCAAGCCGGGTATGGAACTGCAAGGTACAGTCCGAAATGTGGTTGATTTTGGCGCGTTCGTCGATATTGGCGTTAAGCAGGATGGGCTTGTGCATATTTCCAAGCTAAGCAACCGCTTCGTCAAACACCCGCTCGACATTGTATCCGTTGGGGATGTCGTCACAGTCTGGGTAGATTCAGTCGATATGAAAAAAGGCCGCGTCGCGTTGACGATGCTAAAGCCTTCCTAATGCACAAAACACTGCTCTTATTATCTAGCTCCAGCGCCCTAGCGTCTAGTGTCCTTCACTCTCCGCCCTACGATAAGTCAACGTCGAATCGCCTCCGGCTCTTCGTGTTTCCTTTATCTCAGTTGGAGAGCTCCAGGCCATACGCCGCTGACCAGGGCGCTTGCGCTTTTATTATTGGCAGTGTTTTTTTCTGTAAAAAAACCAGCATTGGTTTAACAGCTTGATCTGATAGCGGTTCTTTTCATAAAAGGCTCTTTTCATTTGGTTTTGAAACCAAGTGGGCATTATGAAAACCTCCCAAAAAGTTAAATCTCATAAGGGGTATAAACAATATATGCTATAATAGGTTGTCACGTTCGAAAGAAAGTGGGGAGACCAAAAAATGAAAGATGCAGAACTTCAAGTGCTCGTTGAAAAAATCTCGTTAGAATCTTTTGGCAAGCCATTTCGCCATAAGGCGACATTTAACCCGAGATTACGTTCAACCGGAGGCCGCTATTTGTTGGGAACCCATAATATTGAAATCAATAGAAAATATCTCGACCAGCTGGGCGAAACCGAATTAATCGGGATCATTAAACATGAATTGTGCCATTATCATCTTCACCTCGAGGGCAAAGGTTACCAGCATCGAGACCCGGAGTTCAAATTTCTTTTGAAAAAAGTAGGGGCGCCACGATTTTGCAACCAGCTCCCGGATGTGAAGAGAAAACGTACCGTGAAGAAAATTCTTTTATATAAGTGTTCAAATTGCAATGTTTCCTTTCAAAGAAAAAGAAGCATCAATACAAGCAAGTATGTTTGCGGGATTTGTAAAGGAAAGCTGGTGAAGGTAAAGGAATTTCATAATGGATAAGGATTTCCTTCATCCAGTTATTTCTATTAAAAATCGTATTGACTTTAGCATGCTACGTCATTATAATTTAAAGAGTCGAAAGGACAACAACCTGTTTTAAAGGTTGTGAAGTTAGTATTATTCCGCAGTAGCTCAGTGGTAGAGCTATCGGCTGTTAACCGATCGGTCGCAGGTTCGAATCCTGCCTGCGGAGCCAATTGGGGAAGTACTCAAGTGGCTGAAGAGGCGCCCCTGCTAAGGGTGTAGGTCGCGTAAGCGGCGCGAGGGTTCAAATCCCTCCTTCTCCGCCAGCTATATAAAATCCGGCCCCTTGGTCAAGCGGTTAAGACACCGCCCTTTCACGGCGGTAACACGGGTTCGAATCCCGTAGGGGTCATCAGGAATGGGGAATGAAAAGCAATTCATTTCCTGTTTCTTATCTAATTTAATGATTATTGGGCTATAGCCAAGCGGTAAGGCAACGGACTTTGACTCCGTCATTCGTTGGTTCGAATCCAGCTAGCCCAGCCATTTAACTCGCGGGTGTGGCGGAATTGGCAGACGCACCAGACTTAGGATCTGGCGCCGCAAGGCGTGGGGGTTCGACTCCCTTCACCCGCACCAAAAATTTCCTGTTGAAAAGAACAAGGAAATATGGTATGATTATTTTTGTCGCTAAATTAGCGATTTAGCAATGCGGTCGTGGCGGAATGGCAGACGCGCTAGGTTGAGGGCCTAGTGGTGGCAACACCGTGGAGGTTCAAGTCCTCTCGGCCGCACCAAAAATTATATTGACATAGCAAATTAGCTGTGATACAATATGAAAGTTGCATTAAATGAGCGCCCGTAGCTCAATTGGATAGAGCGTCTGACTACGGATCAGAAGGTTATGGGTTCGACTCCTGTCGGGCGCGCCATATAAATTATTGTTTCGGGAAATAGCTCAGCTTGGTAGAGCACTTGGTTTGGGACCAAGGGGTCGCAGGTTCGAATCCTGTTTTCCCGACCATTCTAAATGAAGTTAAAAAATTATATTTGCGGGTGTAGTTTAGTGGTAAAACCACAGCCTTCCAAGCTGTTGTTGTGGGTTCGATTCCCATCACCCGCTCCAATAAGATTGTTCTTTGAAAACTAAACAAACAAAAACGTCAACAATAAAACATTCATTTCTTTCGAAATGAAGCCAACGTAACTTTATGAGCTAATCAACTCAACTTTATTGGAGAGTTTGATCCTGGCTCAGGACGAACGCTGGCGGCGTGCCTAATACATGCAAGTCGAGCG
>NZ_JAMBOX010000018.1 GCF_023715785.1 Neobacillus niacini | reverse complement strand
ACAGGCGCTTGCGCCGAGGAGGCTCCCAGGCACGCCCGCGGAAAGCGAAGTGCCTGGAGCGCAAATCAACAGACATATCGAATAGTCTATTTATTAATAGTATTATAACAAATTAACGCGGTGAATTGTTAAAGAAAATAAACAAAATAAAGGCTGTCGAAACTTTCTCGACAGCCTGACTTCACTTATTCAGTGAAGTTTTTCTTTTTTTTTGCAAAAATTTAATAAGAATAAAGGATTTTAAAGATTTTAAGACGAATAGTTAAAAAATAGGTGGTGGAAAGTGGGGGATTGTGGTACATTTTTAATAGAAAGTGGGGGTAGTGGGTATGTTCATGGGTGAATACCATCATAGCATTGATAGTAAAGGCCGAATCATCGTGCCCTCCAAATTCCGTGATGATCTTGGCGAGATGTTTATCATCACTAGGGGTTTGGATCAATGTTTATTTGGTTACCCGTTATCAGAATGGCAGCTAATTGAAGAAAAATTAAAAGGCTTGCCGCTGACCAAGAAAGATGCCCGCGCCTTTACAAGATTCTTCTTTTCCGGTGCAACTGAGAGCGAGCTTGATAAACAAGGAAGAATTAATATCCCGGCACCACTTTTGCAATATGCCAAGCTGGAAAAAGAATGTGTAATCTTGGGTGTTTCCAATCGAATTGAAATTTGGAGCAAACAGATTTGGGAAGACTATTTCTCACAGTCCGAAGATTCTTTTGCAGAAATTGCGGAAAATATGATTGGCTTTGATATATAATGGACAAGTTATATTAATATATTTTTTGCAATAATAATTTTTCGACGATTGGAAAAGGTGGTACGACATGTTTGAACATACAACTGTGTTATTAGAGGAAGCTGTTGACGGATTGAACATTAAGCAGGATGGGGTTTACGTCGATTGTACATTGGGAGGGGCCGGACATAGTTCGGCGATTCTTTCAAAGCTTGGACAAAATGGAAAATTATATGCATTTGACCAGGACGAAACAGCCATCGCCAACGCCCGGGAGAAATTGGCCCAATATGGGGACCGTTTAACTATTATTAAAAGCAATTTTCTATATTTAAAGGAAGAACTTGGAAACCTCGGGGTTGAAAGGGTGGATGGCGTCTTGTATGACCTCGGCGTATCCTCACCACAGCTGGATACTCCCGAAAGAGGCTTTAGCTACCATCATGATGCACCATTGGACATGAGGATGGATCAGGATGCCGAGATTTCGGCATACGATGTGATTAATCATTGGTCATATGAAGACTTGGTCCGCATCTTTTTTCACTATGGCGAGGAGAAATTTTCGAAACAAATCGCCAGGAAAATTGAGGCGGCCCGAATGAAACAGCCAATAGAAACTACGGCGGAATTAGTTGAATTAATTAAGGAGGCCATTCCGGCACCTGCAAGGCGAAAAGGCGGACATCCAGCCAAAAGAGTTTTTCAGGCGATCCGCATTGCGGTTAATGATGAATTGTCCGTATTTGAAAAATCACTTCATCAGGCAATTGACCTGTTAAATCCGGGCGGACGAATCAGCTGTATTACTTTTCATTCGCTAGAGGATCGAATTTGTAAGGCAACCTTCAAAAAAGCGGGGGAAACACCAAATCTGCCGCGCGCGTTGCCAGTGATCCCAGATGAGTACAAGCCGGTAATAAAAATTATTACTCGGAAACCTATTCTTCCTTCCGAAGGAGAGGTAGAACAAAATAATCGTGCACGTTCTGCAAAGCTAAGGATTGCAGAAAAATTATAGAACAAATATAAATTTTATTCGGAGGGGAAAGAATGAGTAATCTTGCCAGGAGTTTGGGTCAGCAGCAGCGAGTTGAACAAACAGTCCATCAGGGGAGAGAAGTAAAGATAAAGAAATCCTGGCTGACTCCAGGAGAAAAAATCATAGGTGTTGCTTTCGCTGGAATTATTTGTTTTGGTGCTGTACACCTCATCTCAAATCAAGCCAAAATCTATGAAGTTAACCAGGAAATTCAAGCCATTGAAGCGCAGGTTAAGGAACAGAAAAAGGTCAATAGCGATCTGAAAGTTCAGGTCAGTGAACTAAGCACGTATGAGCGAATTTATGAAAAAGCCAAACAGATGGGTCTTGTTTTAAACGAAAATAACGTCAAGGTTGTGCAGGAGAAATGAACAAGAAACAGCCATATATGAATGCAGGAGCAGCGATATTGTTTGTAATATTCGGCCTGCTCTTTTTTGTATTGCTGGTCAGGTATTTTACAATCCAAATTAGCGGTGAAGTCCACGGGCAGCCGCTTGCGGCAAAGGCACAGCAAAAATACAGCCGGGAAGGAACCCTGCAGGCTGCCAGGGGTAATATTTTGGACCGGAACGGAGAAGTGGTTGCGGAGGATACAGCAGCCTACAAGCTGGTTGCCATCCTTGATAAAAGTATGACCACTGACAAGAAAAAACCGAGGCATGTTAAGGATCCGGAAAAAACGGCCAGGGAACTTGCTAAGTATATTAAAATGGACGAATCCGAGATTTATAGCATTCTAACAAAAAAGGGAAGGTTTCAGGTGGAATTTGGCAAAGCCGGCAGAGATATTACTCATGAAACGAAGAAAAAAATCGAGAGTTTAAAATTGCCTGGAATTGTCTTTACCCGCGATGCAAAACGGTTTTATCCGAACGGAATATTCGCCTCCCATGTGGTGGGATATGCGGACCGGATTGAACAGGAGAACAGTACCTATAAAACCGAAGGAAAAATGGGGATAGAAAAAGCGTTTAATGAGGAATTGACCGGGACGAATGGGAAAATCAATTATGAAAGTGACTTATGGGGGTATATTCTTCCTGACGGAAAAGAGAAGGTTACCCCAGCCCGTAATGGGGACGATATCTATTTAACAATCGATAAAAAAATTCAAACCTTTTTGGAAGATGCAATGGACAAGGCTGCCGCTCAGTATAAACCAAAAAAAATCATTGCGATTGTCGCCGATCCGAAAACGGGTGATATTTTGGCGATGGGCCAGCGCCCGAGTTTTCATCCGACTTCAAAGCAGGGTATCAAGGATAGTTGGCATAATGAAGCGATAGAAACGTCCTTTGAACCGGGTTCGACGATGAAAATATTTACGCTTGCGGCTGCTGTCCAGGAGGGCGTCTTTAATCCGGATGAAGTGTATCAATCAGGTTCTTATCGGGTAACGGAGAGAAGTCAGGCCATTCATGACCATAATGGCTACGGTTGGGGGCCAATTACTTATCTCGAAGGGGTTCAGCGGTCTTCAAATGTTGCCTTTGCAAAAATCGCTAATGAAAAGTTGGGCTTTGAGAAATTTAGAGAATATTTGAGTAAATTTGGTTTCGATAAACCAACAGGGATTGAATTGCCTGACGAAACAAGCGGAAAAATCCGCTACACCTATCCAATTGAAAAAATCACCACCGCATATGGACAAGGGACTGCGATTACACCAATTCAACAAATCCAGGCCGCTACCGCTATTGCCAATGATGGAAAAATGGTGAGGCCGCATGTTGTCAAAAAAATTGTCAATCATGATACAGGTGAAACGGTAAAGGAGACGGGAGTTGAGGTTGTGTCTCAGCCTATATCCGCCGAAACCGCGAAAACTGTACGTGATTATCTGGAAACAGTTGTGACCGCACCAAAAGGAACCGGCGGCCGTTATCAAATTGAAGGCTACAGTGTTGCCGGAAAAACGGGTACTGCCAATATTCCGGGACCTGGAGGATATTTAAAGGGTGTTAACAATTATCTCTATTCATTTTTAGGCATGGCCCCAGCGGATGACCCCAAGCTGATTGTCTATGTGGCTGTCCAGCAGCCAGAGCTTGAAGGAGCAGATACCAACATTGGTGCCATCCCAGTTTCGGCTATTTTTAATCCGATTATGAAAAACAGCCTCCACTATTTAAATATTCAACCATCAGTGGTTGAAAAAACGTCCATCAATAAATTGGATAAATTGACAGGGCTGAACGTCACTGAAGCTGTGAAAACCTTAACAAACAAGGGAATTGAAGCAGTTGTGCTTGGAAATGGCACGGAAGTGACGGGGCAGTTACCCAAGGCCGGTACCAATCTGTTGGAAGGAGAAAAGGTCATCTTGAAAACGAACGGAGAACTGACCGCACCGGACATGACAGGCTGGTCGCTCCGGGATGTCATGAAGGTTTCCAATATCGCACAATTAAAACTGAATGCAAAGGGCAAGGGTTATGTCGTCCAGCAAAATATAAAACCTAAAGCACTGTTAAATAAAGGGGATTTCCTGATTGTTGATATGAAAACCCCTGAGGAGCAGTGGGACGCTGAAGCAACCGTGCAGGAACAAGCGGGAAATGCCGAAGGGCAAAAAAATGAAGATGAAGTGATGCAGGACTAACTAAAGAGACCGAACTCGGTCTCTTTTTTGCATAATTCGGAAACGTTCTAATCTGACTGGTACAAGCATATTAATAAACGATGATATAAAGGAGGCTTGTCACAAAATATGCGCGTATCCAATGTTACGGTCCGTAAACGCTTATTAGTTACACTAGTCGTCGGAATTCTTATTTTCTTGGTCATTGACGTTCGGCTTGGCTATGTACAGTTTGTCCTGGGTGACATGCTGACCGCGAGAGCCAAGGACTCATGGAGCCGAAATATACCATTTGAACCAGAGCGCGGAGAAATCGTCGACCGGAATGGAGTTGCATTAGCCACCAATATTAGTGCGCCGACAGTCTGGGTCGTACCAAGACAAATAAAGGATCCCGCAGCCACTGCGGAAAAATTGGCGAGTGTGCTGAATATGCCCAAGGAAAAAGCATACCGCGACATTACCCAAAAAGAGCGGATTGTTCGTATTAAGGAAGGCAGGAAAATCTCTCACGAAAAGGCCAAGGAAATAAGGGCACTCGGTCTTGAGGGGATTTATATCGGAGAAGATTCAAAAAGGCACTATCCCTTTAACAGCTATCTGTCCCATGTACTTGGGTTTGCAGGAGTGGACAACCAAGGATTAATGGGCTTGGAAAAGTATTATGACAAAGAACTGAACGGAGAACGCGGCTCAGTCAAATTTTATGCCAATGCCAAGGGCGAACGAATGAATGATATGGCCGATGATTACGAGCACCCTGTTAAAGGCTTGGATTTGAAACTGACCATTGATACAAAAATCCAGACGATCGTCGAACGGGAGCTGGATATTGCCGAAGCAAAATATAATCCGGACGGGATTATCGCCATCGCGATGAACCCGAATAACGGGGAAATATTGGCGATGTCGAGTCGTCCTACATTTGATCCGGCCAATTTCCGCAATGTCCCGCAAGAGGTGTATAACCGAAATCTCCCGGTGTGGATGACGTATGAGCCAGGATCCACGTTTAAAATTATCACCTTGGCAGCTGCGTTGAACGAAGGAAAAGTGGATTTGGAAAAAGAGCATTTTCATGATTCAGGTTCAGTTCAGGTGGCGGGAGCCCGGTTGAAATGCTGGAAACGTGGTGGTCACGGGAGCCAAACCTTCCTTGAAGTCGTCCAAAACTCCTGTAACCCCGGTTTTGTGGAATTAGGCGAACGGCTTGGCAAGGAGAAGCTTTTTAAATATATAAAGGATTTTGGCTTTGGCCAAAAAACGGGGATCGATCTTCAGGGGGAAGGAACAGGAATCCTGTTTAATATGAATCGGGTCGGACCGGTTGAACAGGCGACAACTGCATTTGGTCAAGGCGTTTCAGTAACGCCGATCCAGCAGGTAGCAGCTGTATCTGCCGCCGTGAACGGCGGAATTTTATATAAACCATATATAGCCAAGGAATTAATTGACCCGGTAACAAAAGAGGTCGTTATGAGAAATACCCCGGTGGAGAAGCGAAGAGTCATTACCGAGGAAACCTCAGAAGAAATCCGCCATGCACTGGAAAGTGTCGTTGCTCAAGGAACCGGGGGCAGGGCATTTGTTGATTCTTATCGAATTGGCGGGAAAACCGGAACGGCGCAAAAAGCCGAAGGCGGCCGCTATTTGGAGAATAACTTCATCGTTTCATTCATTGGTTTTGCACCAGCAGATGACCCGCAGATTGTTGTTTATGTCGCGGTCGATAATCCAAAAGGTGTAACCGCCTTCGGGGGTACTGTAAGTGCGCCGATCGTGGGCAATATTATGAAGGATGGCTTGAGCGCCATGGGCATAGAACCAAGAAAAGAACAAATTGACAAAAAAATTAAATGGCCGGATACACCGCCGATTGTACTGCCTGACTTTGTCGGCATGACAAAAATGGAACTTCATGAGCAAATGTTCAATTTGAAAATCGATGCGAGCGGGGAAGGGAATGTAGTTGTAAGACAGTCACCGGCACCGGGAACAAAGGTGAAGGAAGGTTCAAAAATCAGACTTTATTTCGGGAGCGGAGATTAACCCAATGAACAACACAGAGACTCGCCAAAATTGGCGAGTTTCTTTTACAAATGTCTAGCTTCAACGCCTAGCCCCTCGAGGTCTTAAGCCGTCCCCTTCCGGAGGGCAGGCCCATCCTGCAGGGAACGTCTTAAGCTTGTCGAGGCTGACCACTAAGGGAAGCTACTGGGAGAATAAGCTTCGCAGGAACAAGCTGTGCTTGTTCCGAAGGCGTTTCCGCTTTTCTTAAAAATGTCCATAACAAAATAGCAAAAAAATCTATTTTCATGTAAAATAAGGTGGGACTTCTGCCGGAGGGTTTCAGCAAGCGATTCCGGCAAAAAGATGTATGGTCAACTGAGAGGATTGAGATTACCATGAAGCTACAAAAGCTGATTGAACATTTGCATCTATTAACCCCATATGAGGGAGCGGACCCGGACATAACCTCGATCGAAAATGATAATCGTAAGGTTGGGCCAGGGAGCTTATTTATTTGTATAAAAGGCTATACGGTGGACGGCCATGATTTTGCAGATTCCGCTGTCCAAAACGGCGCTGTTGCGATATTGGCAGAACGAATGCTCCCGCTAGATGTACCAGTAATTGTCGTCAACGACACTGCGAGAGCAATGGCGGTACTTGCGGATGCTTTTTACGGGCAGCCAACCAGAAAGCTGCATTTAATCGGTATTACCGGAACAAATGGAAAAACGACAACGAGCCACATGATTGAAAAAATATTTTCAGATTCCGGCCATCAAACAGGACTGATTGGCACGATGTATACCAAAATTGCGGCCCAGGCCATTGAAACCAAAAATACAACGCCTGAAAGCCTAACATTGCAGAAGACGTTTAGGCAAATGGCAGATGCAGGTGTTGATACCTGTGTAATGGAGGTATCGTCCCATGCTCTTGATTTGGGCAGGGTGCATGGCTGTGATTTTGATGTGGCGGTGTTTAGCAACCTGACACAGGATCACCTTGATTACCATAAAACCATGGATGAGTACCGGCGTGCAAAAAGCTTGTTGTTTGCTCAGCTAGGCAATACATTCAACCATAATCATCCCAAGTATGCCGTATTAAATGCAGATGACCCTGCGACAGAAATGTTTAAACGGTCAACGGCCGGACTCGTGGTTACATATGGGATTGATTCGCCAGCCGATATCATGGCAAAAAATATCAGGATGACTGCATCCGGTACGCAATTTGATCTCGTTATTGGGCAGAAACAGCATCCGGTACAAATTCAATTTATCGGGAAATTCAGTGTCTATAACACCCTGGCGGCGATTGCGGCATCGATCGTCTCGGGAATCAAGATAACCGATATCATTCAGTCGCTGGAAACTCTCCCAGGAGTGTCAGGCAGAGTTGAACTTGTCCGCGCTGGTCAGGATTTTACTGTCATTGTCGATTATGCCCATACCCCGGATAGCCTTGAAAATGTGCTTAAGACCATTCAGCATTTTGCCCAAAAAAGAATTTTTGTCATTGTCGGCTGCGGCGGGGACCGCGATCGCACGAAACGGCCGTTAATGGCGCAAATTGCCTGTCAATATGGAACAGACCCCATTTTCACTTCCGATAACCCAAGAAGCGAAGACCCTTTGGCCATCCTCTCGGAAATGGAAGCAGGGGTTAAGGGTGAAGCATATCAGATCATCCCGGACCGCAGGGAAGCCATCCATCATGCGATTCGTCAGGCTTCGACAGATGATGTCATCCTAATTGCCGGGAAAGGTCATGAAACATACCAAATCATTGGCAGTGTCGTTCATGATTTTGATGACCGGCTGGTTGCGAAGGAAGCAATTAAGGAGAGATAATCATGCTGTTAAGCTTTAACGATGTAGCACATTTATTTTCGGAAATGCAGGGGGTTACCGTCGAGATGGAATTTTATACGGTAACCGACCAGGCAGATGAAATCCAGCCTCGAGGATTATTTGTGCCGCTTGGAGAGGAGTCTAGAGAGCTGTCCCGTGCAATAGCCAATGGAGCTGTAGCAGCTATTTGGACTAAAGGCGAACAACTGCCTCGGTATACTCCTAATCATTTTCCGGTATTTTTTGCAGATGACCCTCTCGAGGCGGTCATCCGAATTATTCAGCACTACAATGAAAAACTAAATGGAGAAACAGATTGTATTATGGAAATGACAAACTTTAAAATTTCTAATAAAAAACTTCTTAATAAAAATCATAAAACATATGATATTGCTGTAATGCTTAAACAACTAAGTGAAAAGCAAGATCACAATCGCGAAGGGAGGGGATAATAGATGCTTGAGCAAGTTATATTTTTCACAATCATCATGGCATTTCTAATATCAGTATTGCTCTCTCCAGTTTTTATTCCCTTCTTACGAAGATTGAAATTTGGACAAAGCATTCGTGAGGAAGGTCCCAAATCCCATCAAAAGAAATCGGGAACCCCGACGATGGGTGGTATTATGATTTTATTTTCAATCGTCATTACCACGATTGTCATGACCGGTAAATTTTCTGAACCGACCGTAAAAACTTATTTGCTGTTATTGGTGACGCTTGGATTCGGTCTGCTTGGCTTTTTGGATGATTTTATCAAAGTGGCACTAAAGCGGAACCTTGGGTTAACATCCAGACAAAAACTGCTTGGACAAATTATTATTTCCGTTATTTTTTATTTGGTTTATAAACAAAACGATTTTTCTACCGAGATTGGAATCCCGCTTACTGACAAGACAATTGATCTGGGATGGTTTTTTGTTATTTTCATTGTGTTCTGGCTGGTAGGCTTTTCCAATGCTGTAAATCTGACTGATGGACTCGACGGTCTCGTGTCAGGTACCGCTGCGATAGCCTTTGGGGCATTTGCTGTCTTGGCCTGGAATCAATCGCAAATGGAAATAGCCATCTTTTCGGTAGCGATTGTCGGGGCAGTGCTCGGGTTTCTTGTGTTTAATGCTCATCCGGCAAAGGTGTTTATGGGGGATACCGGATCGTTGGCCCTAGGGGGAGCAATCGCGGCCATTTCAATTATGACCAAGCTTGAAGTGCTGCTGCTTCTTATTGGCGGTGTGTTTGTCATTGAAACCCTATCGGTCATTCTTCAGGTTGCCTCATTTAAAACAACCGGAAAACGGATTTTTAGAATGAGCCCATTACATCATCATTATGAACTTATTGGCTGGTCCGAATGGCGGGTTGTCGTAACTTTTTGGAGCGTTGGCTTACTGTTTGCAGTTCTTGGAATCTATATAGAGGTGTGGTTGTAATTGAAGCAGATTAATTCTTACCGTCATAAAAAAATACTCGTTCTCGGATTGGCCAAAAGCGGCGTTACCGCTGCTTCTCTTTTACATAGGCTTGGAGCGTTTGTAACAGTTAATGACAAAAAGCCGTTCTCGGAAAATCCTGAGGCACAGGGGCTATTGGAACAAGGAATCAAGGTCATTTGCGGCGAACATCCGGTCGAACTTCTGGATGAAGGTTTTGAGCTCATCGTTAAAAATCCCGGAATACCTTATAACAACCCGATCATTGAAGCTGCTATCGAGCGCCAAATACCGGTCATAACCGAGGTGGAGCTGGCAGGGCAAATTTCTGAGGCACCATTTGTCGGAATTACCGGGACCAACGGAAAAACTACAACTACAACGCTTGTTTATGAAATGTTAAATGCCGGGGGCAAGCAGCCGTTAATTGCTGGGAATATCGGTACGGTAGCTTCTGGGGTTGCCCAGGAGGCAACAGCCGACAATACGATTGTCATTGAATTATCATCCTTCCAGCTGATGGGGATTGAAACGTTCAAACCAAAAATTGCGATTATTACAAACCTCTATGATGCGCATTTGGACTATCATGGGACGAGGAATGAATACAAAGCGGCAAAAGCTAATATAACGAAGAATCAATCAGAGCGGGAGTACTTAATCGTTAATGCGGACCAAGAGGATACAATGGATATCGCCCGAGGATCCCAAGCAAAAATCATTCCGTTTTCAACAACAAGGGAACTGACGGAAGGAGCGTATCTCAAAGAAGGCTGGATTTTCTTTAACGGTGAACAAGTGATAGAAATCACGAAAATTGCCTTACCTGGCCGCCATAATCTTGAAAATATCCTTTCTGCCATGGCAGCGGCAAAACTTTCAGGTGTCGATAACAGTGCGATTGAAGAGGTATTAAAAACGTTTACTGGTGTCAGGCACCGTTTGCAATATGTCGCTGATGTTAAAGGGAGAAAGTTTTATAATGACTCAAAGGCAACGAATATGCTGGCAACGATTAATGCGCTTGCCGCGTTTGAGGCTCCAGTAATACTTTTGGCGGGCGGGCTTGACCGCGGGAATGAGTTCGATGAGCTGATTCCATATTTAAAGAATGCTAAAGCATTGATTACCTTTGGGCAAACTGCTGCCAAACTTGAGCGTGTTGGCATGGAAGCGGGAATAAAACAACATCAGCGTGTCGATAATGTTGACAAGGCCGTACCTGTCGCATTTGGTTTCTCTGAACCGGGGGATGTTATTTTATTGTCTCCTGCCTGCGCAAGCTGGGATCAATACAAAACTTTTGAAGTCAGGGGAGACATTTTTATCGAAGCGGTGCATAAGCTTAAGTAGGGGGGAAGGCTTGTCCCGCTTTTGTGCAGGCGGCGGTCACCTTCAGCCCTAAATCTTTAGCCCGAGGTGTATACTGGTGCCGACAAAAAGAACCACTCCTGATTTTATTTTAATGATTGTAACATTTACACTGCTGACTGTTGGTCTAATCATGGTTTATAGCGCAAGTGCGATATGGGCTGAATATAAATTTGAAGACTCGTTTTTCTTTGCCAAGCGGCAAACATTATTTGCCGGTGTCGGCATCCTGGCGATGTTTTTTATCATGAACATCAACTATTGGACATGGCGGACCTGGTCTAAAACCATCTTAATTGTTTGTTTTGTGTTATTGATTTTGGTGTTAATCCCTGGAATCGGCAACGTCCGCAACGGGTCACGGAGTTGGATTGGCGTGGGAGCCTTTTCCATCCAGCCTTCAGAATTTATGAAGCTGGCGATGATTGCTTTCCTGGCCAAGTACCTATCTGACAATCAAAAGCTGATCACCTCATTTAAAAAGGGATTAGTCCCATCCTTAGGGATTGCGTTTGTTGCATTTGCCATGATTATGCTGCAGCCGGATTTAGGGACGGGAACCGTGATGATGGGCACCTGTGTGGTCATGATTTTTATCGCTGGAGCGCGAATCAGCCACTTTGTGTTTCTGGGGCTGCTCGGAATTGCCGGATTTGTCGGGTTAATTGCCTCAGCGCCGTATCGAATCAAACGGATTACTTCGTTTTTGGACCCTTGGTCAGACCCTTTGGGGAGCGGGTTTCAAATTATTCAATCGCTGTATGCAATCGGTCCTGGTGGGTTGTTCGGACTTGGTCTCGGCGAGAGTAGACAGAAGTTTTTCTACCTCCCGGAGCCGCAAACGGATTTTATTTTTGCGATTCTCTCTGAGGAATTGGGATTTATCGGCGGTTCATTTATTATCCTATTATTTGCCCTGTTGCTTTGGAGGGGAATTCGCATCGCCCTGGGGGCTCCCGATTTATTTGGCAGTTTCCTCGCGGTCGGAATCATTGCTATGGTCGCGATTCAGGTAATGATCAATATTGGGGTTGTCACTGGTTTGATGCCAGTAACCGGCATCACCTTGCCGTTTTTAAGTTACGGGGGTTCCTCATTGACATTAATGCTAATGGCCATTGGTGTTCTCCTAAATATTAGCCGCTATTCCAGGTATTAAACGCTGCCCTGTTACTTAAGACAGGGTCTTTTTGTGTCAAAAAGATGTGGAATTTCTTGCATAATGGATTACATTTAGATAACATTATTTTTTCATTCGCTTTTTTTTGAATGGTTTTGTAGTAGAATGTGTTTAGCAATATTGTAGAGGTGAGAAAATGAAGATAGCGGTAAGCGGCGGAGGGACCGGCGGACATATTTATCCGGCACTCGCACTTATAAGAGAGATACAAAAACGACATAAGGATGCAAAAGTTATATACATAGGCACATTGAACGGCTTGGAAAGCAAAATAGTCCCGAAAGAAAATATTCCGTTTAAATCGATCCATATTACCGGATTTAGACGGAAACTATCGTTTGAAAATGTAAAAACAGTCCTCAGGTTTATCAAAGGGGTCAGGGACAGCAGGAAAATTTTAAAAGAGTTTAAACCTGATATTGTTGTAGGCACCGGCGGTTACGTATGTGGGCCTGTCGTGTACGCAGCGGCAAAACTCAAGATTCCGACGATCATCCATGAACAGAACAGCGTCCCAGGGTTGACGAATAAATTCCTTAGCCGGTATGTCAAAAAAATAGCTATTTGTTTTGAGCAGGCCAGAGAGTTTTTTCCTTCCGAGAAAGTCGTTTTTACCGGTAATCCAAGGGCATCCGAGGTTTTGGGCCAGGATGGAATTAAAGGAAGGTTGTCAGTCGGGCTCAGTACCACTATGCCATCTGTATTAATTTTTGGCGGAAGCCGTGGTGCAAGGCCAATTAATGAAGCGGTGATCAAATCGCTTCCCGAATTGGCCGGGAAACCTTATCAGGTTCTTTATATTACCGGCGAAGTCCACTATGAAGAGGTGAAAAAAGAGGTGGAGCTTGTCGGCAATCCGAAAAATGTGGCCATCAAACCATTTATTCATAATATGCCGGAGGTCCTTGCTGGAATGGATTTGGTCGTCTCAAGGGCAGGGGCAACCACACTCGCGGAAATCACATCACTTGGAATTCCGGCCATTTTGATTCCAAGTCCATATGTGACAAATAATCATCAGGAAAAAAACGCAAACTCTTTAAGCGAGCAAGGCGCAGCCAAGGTTATGCTTGAAAAAGACTTAACCGGCAATGGACTTGTAACGGCAGTCGACCGGATTTTGCTAAATAAAGAAACACTTAAAGAAATGAAAGCAAATTCAATGAAAATTGGGGTCCCTGACTCTGCTGCCAGACTATACAACTTGATAATTGACCTTATAAAAGGAAATCGAAGGTAGCCCAATTGGATTTTCAGCATAAACTAAACTATACGCATGTTTGGAAAGTTAGGTGATCTCAGATGGACGTTCTAATACAGGAACTGGAAAAAATGAATATTGGCAAGGTAAAGCGAAACGAACTTCTTGCCCATCATACGACTATCAAAATTGGCGGACCGGCAGATCTTTTTATTGAACCAAGCTCTGTTGAAAATTTAATAGCAACAATGGAGTTCATAAAAAAGCATAAGTTAAACTGGCGTGCAATCGGCAGGGGTTCTAATCTATTAGTGTCGGATAAAGGAATCGAAGGCGCTGTTGTTAAACTAGGTTCGGGCATCAACCATCTTGAAGTTAATGGAACGGAAATCCTTGTCGGCGGCGGTTATAGCCTCGTTAGTCTATCAACCTTAATAAGCAGGAAAGGGCTATCCGGTCTGGAATTTGCCAGCGGAATTCCGGGTTCTGTCGGCGGTGCAGTCTATATGAATGCCGGGGCACACGGGTCAGATATTAGCAAAATTTTGACAAAAGCCCATATTTTATTTGAGGATGGCACGATGGAATGGCTGTCCAATGAAGAAATGAGTTTTTCCTACAGAACCTCGATCCTGCAAAAAGAGCGCCCAGGAATTGTGGTGGAAGCGGTGTTTCAGCTTAAAGAAGGTGACAGAGAAGCCATTGTCGCCCAAATGCAAAAAAATAAAGATTACCGCAAGGATACGCAGCCGTGGAATTATCCTTGTGCAGGCAGCATCTTCCGAAATCCGCTACCGAATTATGCCGGAAAATTAATTGAGGTAGCCGGGCTGAAGGGCTTTAGTATTGGAGGAGCAAAGATTTCTGAGCTTCACGGAAATTTCATCGTCAACGCGGGTAACGCAACCGCTGGGGATGTCCTTTCCTTAATCCAGCATGTAAAGGATACGATTTATAGTTTATACCAGGTAAAAATGGAAACGGAAGTCGAAATCATCGGCAGGAAATAGGGATGACTGCTGTTTAATTTGAAAATGGTTTTGCAAATTTATTCCGAAATAAACCTGTTACTTCATTCAATAAATCCCTTACGAATGACAAATTTTGTGTTATAATTACTCATAATTAACAGGTGGAGATAATCTTGAGAAAAGAATGACGGCATGATTTTTCGTGCCGTTGTTTTCGCTTTAATTGGGACAGGCATTGTAGTCGGACGGAAATCTTCCGCTATAATTTGGGGGAAAGTTGAATGGAAAAAAGCAAGGTCGTGGCCCTAGAGGACCGAATTCCAAAATTAAAGGAGCAAAGACGTCGAAAAGCAAATAGACGGCTTATATTGTTGATGTTCTTATTTTTTACGATGATTGCTCTAATCGTTTATGCGCAATCACCGCTAAGCCTCGTAAAGAACATTTCGGTCACAGGCAATGAAATTTACTCCAGTGCTGAAATTATCAATCAGAGTGGTCTTTCTACTGAAACAAATATCTGGGAAGTCAGAAAGAGTATGGTCGCTACCAAACTACAAAAGCTGCCCGAAATGAACAAAGCGGAAGTAAAATTGAAATGGCCGAACTCGGTTGTAATCCAGGTAAAGGAACATAAACGAATTGCCTATCTAAAAAAGGACAATATGTTCTATCCGGTGATGGAGAATGGCCACATTTTAATGGATAAGGAAAGTGATGGCATTCCCGCTAACGCTCCCATCCTCTTCAATTTTGAAAAAGGCGACGCCCTTAATGAATTGGTTGACGGCTTGGAGGTCCTTCCAAATGAGATTGTAAACTCCATCTCGGAAATTCATTATACTCCAAAAAAGGCTGACAAATATCATATATCTTTATTTATGAATGATGGTTTTGAGGTTAGTGCCACTTTAAGGACGTTCTCGGAAAAAATGGTCCACTATCCTTCGATCATCAGTCAGTTGGATCCCGATAAAAAAGGAATTATCGACCTTGAAGTAGGTTCCTATTTTAAGGCTTTTGAAACGGAAGCGGAGGAAACAAAAGTTGAAAATACTGAAGGTGAAGGGTAATCATGTTATTTTGTCCCTTGTCTGCCTGGTATTGGGATTTATCATGGCCTTCTCCTATCATCTAACCCAAATGGAATATAAAGAGGAAAAGCCAAAGCTGTCAGACAAACAATATGAAAAAACCATTGCACTCAGAGACCAATTAATTGCGCAGGAAGAAATCAATCGCAAACTCCAGCGGGAATTAAACAAGAAACAGGAGAAAGTTCAAAAGAGTGAAAAGGAATTGGCCAAAGAAGCCCAGGTCTTTCTTAATCTTGCCGAGGATTCGGAAAAATACCGGATGTTCCTGGGGAAGGTAAAGGTCAAGGGTAAGGGCGTAAGGATTACGCTTTCCGACGGTGCCTATGATCCGAAGGAAGACAATGTAAATAATTATCTTGTTCATGAACATCATGTCTTTAAAGTTGTCAATGAACTGTACATATCCGGGGCGGCTGCTGTGGCAATTAATGGTCAAAGGCTAACAAGCCATTCTTATATTGTCTGTAATGGTCCAGTCATTACCGTAGATGGAACCCCGTACCCCGCTCCCTTCGTGATTACGGCAATCGGTGACCCAGATGTCCTCGCATCCTCGATCAACTTGACCGGAGGGGTTAAAGACCAGCTGGTTAATGATAATATTGTGTTTTCATTGGAAAAAGACAGTGCATTGGTCTTTAACCCGATTTTGGGAAACTCGTAGTGTCCACAAAGATGATGAAAAGGTTGGGTGAAAAAAGTGGACAAGCCAAAATTGAAGATTAGTTTTACCTTGATTGCCGCAATAGTGGGTTTTATGATTGCGATTCAATTTCAAACGGTCAAAAAACCGGTTGAACGGGATACACGAGATATATGGCAGCTACGAGAAGCGCTCCTAAAGGAAAAAGAGTTGCAATCGAAGCTGTTGATGGAAATCCGGCCGATTGATGAAAAACTGGCAGCTTACGACTCTAAGCGTACGCAAAGCAAGGAACAAGCTTTAAGAGATACGTTTCAGGAATTAAAGGTTGAGGCTGGTTTGACAGAGGTTACTGGTCCAGGAATAACGCTCGTCATTGAACCTGTAATGGAAGATATCCAACTAGGGAGCCCAAGGGCAAAAACGGTTTCTCCTGATCTACTGCAAAGGTTACGGAACGAATTGAATATGTATGAGGCCAAATATACTGCGATAGATGGGCAGCGATTGATCAATACATCGGTGATTCGCGATATTAATAACGAAACTAAAATAGACGGCCACACGATTAGAGATCTTCCAATCGAGGTTAAAGTAGTTACGGATGATATAAACACAGCTGAAAAATTGTATAACCGGATGAAAGTTTCAAAATCAAGGGATGAGTTTTTTACGGAGAGTTTAAGACTGAATATTTCTTCGCCGAGCCCTACTATTACGATACCGGCTTATGTTAATCCGATTCGTGTACGGTATATGGAGCCGGTTACAGAAGGGGGCGGTTCCTGATGTGGCTTCCAGTGATAGGATTAATCATTGGAATCATGCTTGGTCTAATGACGGAAATTCGGATTCCAGAGGAATATTCCAATTATTTGTCGATTGCTGTCTTGGCAGCCCTCGACACATTATTTGGAGGAATTCGGGCCTATTTGCAAAATATTTATGACGAAAAAGTATTCGTTTCGGGATTCTTTTTTAATATAATACTTGCTGCAAGTTTAGCTTTCCTAGGTGTCCATCTTGGTGTAGACTTGTATTTAGCGGCAGTATTCGCGTTCGGCGTCAGATTATTTCAAAATATTGCTGTAATTAGGCGAATATTATTGACAAAATGGTCAACAAGCAAAGAAAAATTAGAAAAAAGTTGAAAATTTTTAAAGGGAATCATTCAGTTATGACGAATAATCTTATAAGATATGAATATGGGAAATTACTATTTAATGAACAAAATGATTTGTTGTTCGACATAAAGGGATGTTAAAGGAGGTGCCAGAGAATGAACAGCAATGAAATATATGTAAGTCTTGACATCGGTACATCCAGTGTAAAAGTAATCATTGGTGAAATGGTCAATGACTCTGGAAAAGGCTCATTAAATATAATAGGTGTTGGCAATGTAGAATCTGAAGGCTTGCGCAAAGGGTCGATTGTTGACATGGATGACACGGTTCATTCCATTAAAAGGGCAGTGGAGCAGGCAGAAAGAATGGTTGGAATGGAGATTCACGAAGTTGTGGTCGGGATTCCAGGGCATAATGTCATGCTTCAGCCATGTCATGGAATTGTTGCCGTATCCGGCCAAAACCGCGAGATTACCAATGAAGATGTAATCCGCGTAATTGAGGCTGCTTATGCAGGTTCAATCCCTCCTGAAAGAGTAAACATGGGGGTAATCCAAAGGCAATTCATTCTTGATGGAAAGGACGAAATCAATGACCCGCGCGGGATGATTGGTGTTCGTCTGGAAATGGATGGCACACTAGTAACTGGCTCCAATTCGGTCCTTGCGAATATTATCCGCTGTGTGGAGCGAGCGGGTCTCAATTTCTCCGACATCATTCTACAGCCGCTTGCGGCAGGAGATTATGCTTTATCAAAGGATGAAAAGAATCTTGGCGTTGCCCTGATTGATATCGGTGGGGGTTCAACGACAATTTCCGTATTTGAAGAAGGATATTTGAAGGCTACGAGTGTCATTCCTGTTGGCGGGGATTTGGTTACAAACGATCTTTCCAAGGTATTGCACACCTCAACTGAGGATGCCGAAAATATTAAAGTAAAGTACGGGCATGCGTTTTACGACCATGCATCAGAAGAGGAATATTTTAGCGTACCAATCATTGGTAGTGACCAGCATCAGCAATTCAATCAGCTTTATGTTTCAGAAATCATTGAAGCGAGAATGGAAGAAATTTTTGAGTTAATCGCAAAAGAATTAAAACGATTAGGCGTTACCGACCTGCCGGGCGGTTTCGTGTTAACAGGTGGAACTGCCAATATGCAAGGGTTGCTCGAGCTGGCGCAGGATATGTTTAAAAATCCGGTCCGCATCGCCCGTCCCGACTATATTGGAGTAAGAGAACCTCAATATACAACTGCGGTCGGTTTGATTAAATATGCATACAAGAATGCTAGATTGCCAGGCAGCACATCCAGCTCAAATGCATCTGTTTCCGAGCCAGTTGAAAAGAGGGCGCCAAAGCAGCACCAGCCTAAAACAAAAGTGGAAAAGCATCCAGATGAAAAAATGTCATCAAAGGTAAAAAAATTCCTTGGATACTTTTTCGAATAGCTTGAATCGAAAAGGAATATCGACGAATTAGGAGGATTTTTCATGTTAGAGTTTGATACAAATTTAGATTCTCTTGCCACAATAAAGGTAATTGGAGTCGGCGGTGGCGGTAACAATGCGGTAAACCGAATGATCGAGCACGGTGTTCAAGGTGTAGAATTCATTGCTGTCAATACCGACGCCCAAGCATTAAACCTGTCAAAGGCAGAGGTCAAAATGCAGATTGGGTCAAAGTTAACCCGCGGTTTAGGTGCAGGTGCCAACCCCGAGGTGGGCAAAAAAGCCGCCGAAGAGAGTAAAGAGCAAATTGAAGAAGCATTACGCGGAGCTGATATGGTGTTTGTAACGGCCGGAATGGGCGGCGGTACAGGTACTGGTGCTGCGCCAGTCATTGCCCAAATCGCCCGTGATCTTGGGGCATTGACAGTTGGTGTTGTAACCCGACCGTTCACGTTTGAAGGGAAGAAACGCGCAACACAGGCTGCCGGTGGAATCTCATCCATGAAGGAAGCAGTAGACACGTTAATTGTTATTCCGAATGACCGTTTGCTTGAAATAGTCGACAAGAGCACACCGATGCTTGAAGCATTCCGCGAAGCGGACAATGTTCTCCGTCAGGGTGTTTCAGGTATTTCCGATTTAATCGCGGTACCTGGATTAATCAACCTTGACTTTGCCGATGTTAAGACGATTATGTCCAATAAAGGTTCCGCTTTAATGGGGATTGGTGTTTCATCTGGCGAAAACCGTGCAACAGAGGCTGCTAAAAAAGCGATCAGTTCACCGCTACTTGAAACTTCCATTGATGGCGCACAAGGTGTGTTAATGAATATTACCGGTGGCACAAACTTAAGCCTTTACGAGGTACAAGAGGCTGCCGATATCGTTGCTTCTGCTTCAGACCAGGAAGTAAATATGATTTTCGGTTCAGTTATCAATGAAAATCTTAAGGATGAAATTGTCGTAACCGTAATTGCGACCGGCTTTAAGGAAGAAGTGATCCAGCAAAAACCAACACGCCCGACTTTCGGACAAGTTAAGCCGCAGGCTGGCGTTGTCAAGAGAGAACACAAGCGTGAAGAACCGCAGCAACAGCAGCAGGCACCACAACAAGAGCCTGTACGCACGAACAACACATTCCAAGAAGATACATTGGATATCCCAACCTTCTTGAGAAATCGTAATAGAAGACGTTAAACTTGATAATTTTTCCTCAGGCTGTCGAGAATCTTTCGGCAGTCTTTTTATTTCTTCTGTCTGTAACATTGTCTATACTTCCTCGAATCCGCCCACGCTCGAAGAAAATGCGATAGCATTTTCGAGGAGTCTTCGGGCCTTCCGCGCAAATCAACAGTTTTTAAATAAAGATTCCCCACACTAAGAAGAAAAAAATCTAAGGCCGTCTCTTATGACATGTTCTAGCGAAAAATCCGAGCGAACGCGTTATAAGATTGCCTCTTATGACATGTTTGTGTGGAGGAATCTAGTCAAACGCGTTATAAGACCGCCTCTAATGACATGTTTGAGGGAAAAATCTAATCAAACGCGTTATAAGACCGTCTCTTATGACATGTTTGAGGGGAAAATCTAATCAAACGCGTTATAAGACCGTCTCTTATGACATGTTTGAGGAAAAAATCCTATCAAACGCGTTATAAGGCCGTCTCTTATGACATGTTCTAGCGAAAAATCCGAGCGAACGCGTTATAAGATTGCCTCTTATGACATGTTTGAGGGGAGGAATCTAGTCAAACGCGTTATAAGACCGCCTCTAATGACATGTTTGAGGGGAAAATCTAATCAAACGCGTTATAAGACCGTCTCTTATGACATGTTTGAGGGGAGAATCTAGTCAAACACGTTATAAGACCGTCTCTAATGACATGTTTGAGGGGAAAATCTAATCAAACGCGTTATAAGACCGTCTCTAATGACATGTTTTAGCGAGAAATCCAATCGAGCGCGTTATAAGACCGCGCCTCATATGACGTGTTTTTGGGAAAAATTTAATCAACCGCTCCATGAGATGGCAACTGATGAAATGGCTAAGGGGATTTTTCTAAGTATGTTGCCTCCTTTAGTTTTATTTCACCCTGTAGCGGAAATTACAAGCCTAGTAGCAGGGGCAACCAACTATTAGGGGGTTCTAAATACCCTATCTAGGCAATCCAAGGTACTAAGGTACGCCAATTACTGGCTGTACCTTTCTTATTTTAGAAAAATTTTTCTGACAAAATCCTATGTAAATAGGGAAAATTTCTGATTTTTTGATTACAGAAAGTGACACACTTCCGCCATGCAAGTACGTTATACTTTTCTCTAAACAGAATAATAGAAACAGTCTTGATAAAGGAGGATGCTTTCTTGATTGTGTATTTGGATGTGATTTGGGCGCTTAATCTGCTCTTTGATAGTCTTCTCCTTTATTTAACAGCGATTATTCTAAAGAGGAGGGTCCGATGGTGGAGAATTTTTACCGGGGGATTAATCGGTTCAGTGATCATTTTACTAACCTTCACGCCTATAAATGCCATTTCCGGTCATCCAATCTCAAAACTGTTATTCTCCGTCATAATGATATTAATCGCTTTTGGTTATAAACGATTTTCGTTTTTTATAAAAGCATTAATGACATTTTATGTCTCTACTTTTTTAATTGGCGGGTCATTAATGGGGGTTCATTTTTTCATTCAGTATGATCCGGAATTAACGATGGAAGTCCTTCAGTCAAGTGTAATGGGATTTGGTGATCCGATCAGCTGGCTGTTTGTGCTTATCGGATTTCCAGTCGCTTGGCATTTTTCAAGAAAAAATATCGAGTCAATGGAAATGACTAAAATCCAATATGATCAGATTGTGAGCGTAGCAGTAAAAATAGACAATGAAACATTAAATCTAAAAGGGTTAATCGACAGCGGTAATCAGCTGTATGACCCGTTATCAAAACAACCTGTCATGTTCATTTCCGTTAAAAAGCAATTCGAATCCTTTTCTGAACCCATTCAACAATTAGCCGCGAATCCTGACCCGCTTTCCATCGGCACAGATAAATATCCTGAAACCTGGCAAAATCGGATGAGAATTGTACCTTATAGGGTGGTAGGCCAAGGTTCCCAGCTCATTACTGCCATTAAGCCTGACAGCATTCTTATTGTGCATAATGGCAGCCTGCATCTATTTGAAAAGGGACTTGTATCATTTACCATGCAGGAACTCTCGGCGGATGATGCCTTTCAGTGCATAGTCCATCCGAAGATGCTTACAGGACCAAAGCAAGACAGCGGCACCGTGAAGGTAAGTTAATAATACTATACTCAGAAAAACATATTTTTAGAAGGAGGAATACAAATGAAAAAGTGGAAACTTCGCTTATCCTATTACTGGTATAAGCTATTAATAAAATTGGGACTAAAAACAGATGAAGTTTATTATATTGGTGGCAGCGAAGCCCTTCCTCCTCCCTTAAGCAAAGACGAGGAAGAACTACTGCTGAAAAAGCTTCCCGGCGGTGATAAGGCAGCAAGATCAATCTTAATTGAGCGCAATCTTCGTCTCGTTGTCTACATTGCCAGAAAGTTTGAAAATACCGGGATCAATATTGAAGATTTAATCAGTATTGGGACAATCGGCCTAATCAAAGCAGTTAATACTTTTAATCCGGAAAAGAAAATCAAACTGGCTACATACGCATCAAGATGCATTGAAAATGAGATTCTCATGTACTTACGACGGAACAATAAAATTAGATCGGAAGTTTCATTTGATGAACCGCTGAATATTGACTGGGATGGCAATGAATTGTTGTTATCCGATGTATTGGGAACGGATGATGATATTATTACGAAAGATTTGGAAGCAAACGTCGACCGCAAGCTTCTCACCAAGGCGCTTCATCAGCTAACGGATCGTGAAAAGCAAATTATGGAGCTTCGTTTTGGCCTGACAAACGGAGAAGAAAAAACCCAAAAAGATGTTGCTGATATGCTCGGGATTTCGCAATCCTATATTTCCAGATTGGAAAAAAGAATCATTAAGAGATTAAGGAAGGAATTTAATAAAATGGTATAAGACAGGAAAATTTTTTCAGCCAGTAAAACCCAACAAGTTCGAGGTTTTACTGGATAAAAAAGAATGTATGTTCCTATGCTGTGGCATACGCAAGTGCATATTTTTCCTTTCCAAGGAGATACTGTTTTTTGTACAGCAGCTCTCTCGAGGAGGGAAAAGATTTGACTCGAAATAAAGTTGAAATTTGCGGTGTAGACACATCAAAACTCCCCGTACTTAAGAACGAAGAAATGAGAATACTGTTCAAGCAAATGCAAGACGGTGATATTAGTGCCAGGGAAAAGCTGGTAAATGGTAATTTGCGCCTTGTCTTGAGTGTAATTCAACGGTTTAACAACCGGGGTGAATTCGTCGATGACCTGTTTCAGGTTGGCTGTATTGGACTTATGAAATCAATTGATAACTTTGATTTAGGGCAAAACGTTAAGTTTTCCACTTATGCGGTACCGATGATTATTGGTGAAATCCGGCGTTATCTTCGCGACAATAACCCGATTCGCGTATCCCGCTCCTTAAGGGATATTGCCTACAAAGCGCTGCAGGTTAGAGAGCGTCTGATGAGCGAAACATCAAGAGAGCCAACCGCCGAAGAAATTGCCAAGGTTCTCGAGGTGCCGCACGAAGAAATTGTATTTGCATTGGACGCGATACAGGATCCGGTATCTTTATTTGAACCGATTTATAATGACGGCGGCGATCCGATTTATGTGGTGGATCAATTAAGCGATGAGAAAAATAAAGATATTCATTGGATTGAGGAAATTGCCTTAAAAGAAGGCATGCGGAGATTGAATGAACGGGAAAAACTAATCCTTAGAAAGCGATTCTTCCAAGGGAAAACCCAAATGGAGGTTGCTGATGAAATTGGCATTTCCCAAGCCCAGGTTTCAAGACTTGAAAAAGCGGCCATCAGGCAAATGAACAAAAATATTCAAAGCTAAGCTGTCCAGATGGGCAGCTTATTTTTATTTGTCCAGCTCCACAAGGATTGCTTCGACAGCATAAGCATCGCAGTAACAAGCTGTGCTTGTTCCTGCGATGCCTTTCGATACTAAACTGACAAGGTTCATCATATATTCAATTATAGTACTATTACGGGGGGAATATTAATGGTGAGGATTTCCGAGTTTCAGGTAAAGGATGTCGTAAACGTTTCGGATGGTAAACGGTTAGGTAATATAGGTGATATTGAGATAAATTTAACGACTGGAAAAATAGAATCGGTGGTTATATCGGGGAATGGGAGAGTGCTTGGCTTTTTTGGAAAGGAAGATGAAATCGTGATTCCCTGGAAAAACATCATTAAAATTGGCCAGGATGTAATATTGGTCAGGCATAAAATAGATGACCGGGTTCCGGAAGAAGTTTAAGTTTCCGTAAATCGGTCCCCTCACAATGACCATTTTGAATTTTCATGGTAAACTATAGAAAAACATTTGAGGTAGAGAAATGGAACCCTTTGTTTTAAAAAATGAATCATTGTTTATGATTGATGGCTGGATGAACCGATTTCCGGGTTTGACTGCGGGAATTACCTCCAAACATGGCGGAGTTGGTCAGGGCAGCTTTCAATCCCTCAATATGGGCTATCATGTTGGCGATGATGTAAATGACGTATGCATAAATCGGGAAACTGTCGCCCGCCTGCTGAATTTCCCGCTGGAATCTTGGGTTGGCGCACAGCAAACGCACGATATTATGATCAGGAAAATATCAATAGCGGACCGGGGCACGGGTTCCAATTCGTATGACCAGGCCTTTGAGGGGACAGACGGTTTTTATACGAATGAAAAGGGGATTCTATTAACCCTTTGCTTTGCTGATTGTGTCCCGCTTTTCTTTATCGCACCAAAGTCAGGGATGATTGGGGCGGCTCACGCCGGTTGGAAGGGTACCGTAGGGGGAATTGCCCGAGAGATGATCATTACCTGGGAGCACGAAGGCATCAGGCCTGAAGAAATTTTCGTCGCAATTGGGCCGTCGATCTGCAAAAATTGTTATATTGTGGATAATCGTGTCATTAACTTGGTGGAAAATATACTAGAAGATGTCGATGGAAAACCATATAATTTAATTAATGGCAATCAATATTATTTGGACTTGCGAGAAGCTAATCGGCTGCTTCTTCTAAAAGCTGGAGTGCCCGAAGAAAACATTCTTGTCACAGGGCTATGCACAAGCTGTGATAATAGTTTTTTTTCTCACCGGCGCGACCAAGGTAGCACTGGAAGAATATTAAGCTTTATTGGCTGGAAGGAGATTTGAAAGCAATATGAAAGTGGCAGCAAAGCTAGAGCAAATAAGGCAGCAAATCGAAACAGCATGCCGGAAGTCCGGCCGAAAACCTGAGGAAGTGACAGTTATTGCTGTTACCAAATATGTGAGTGCCGAAAGGGCTAAAGAGGCCTTGGAGGCAGGCATTACAAACCTCGGCGAAAATCGTGATGATGGGTTGTTGGAAAAATGGCAGATGCTTGGGGACAAGCCTGCCTGGCATTTTATTGGAACGCTGCAAACAAGAAAGGTAAAAAACATTATCGATAAAGTGGATTATATTCATTCGCTGGACCGCCAATCACTGGCAGAAGAAATTAATAAACGCGCCAGCCGTCAAGTGAAATGTTTGATACAAGTAAACGTCTCCGGGGAAGACTCAAAGCATGGGCTGGCACCCGTAGAAGTAATCGGATTTATTGAATCACTTCGACCGTATCAAAATATAAGCATCCAAGGTCTAATGGCGATGGCTCCGCTTACTGACGATGAAGAGATACTTAGAAATTGCTTCCACAAGCTGAAAGATCTACGGGACCAGGTTCAATCCCGACAATTTGAATTTGCTCCGTGCACCGAGTTGTCGATGGGCATGTCCAATGATTTTGCGATTGCAATCGAAGAGGGAGCAACGATGGTAAGAATTGGTACAGCATTAGTTGGCGAAGATGATTAGGGGAGAAGAAGATGACATTAAAATCAAAATTAAAAACATTTTTCTTTTTGGATGATGACTTCGATGAGAATAACGATGAGTACACTCAGGCTCAAGAACCGGTCAAACAAAAAAGACAGGCAGTTAAAAGCCAAAATGTTGTTAGTTTGCAAAGCGTCCAAAAACAGGCGGCTTCTGCAGGTGCCGGGACCTCTTCAAAGGCTTCTAAGGTCATCTTGGTTGAACCGCATTCCAGTTCCGAAGTCACGGAGATTGCCGACCATTTGAAAAGCCGCCGTGCCGTTGTTGTAAATCTTCAGCGGATTAATCATCAGGAAGGAAGACAGATCGTCGATTTTTTAGGCGGGGTAGTCTATGCTCTTGGCGGAGACATTCAAAAAATTGGCGTCAATATTTTCTTGTGCACACCTGATAACGTTGAGGTGTCGGGAAATATTTCGGAGCTTTTTTCGGAGCAAGAAGATCAAAATACGAGGTGGTAAAATAAATGGATATCGTTTTCGGGATATTGCAAAGATTGATTCAAATTTACTCTTGGGCATTAATTATTTACATATTGATGTCCTGGTTTCCAAATGCAAGAGGATCATCGATTGGCCAATTTTTGTCGCGGATTTGCGAGCCGTATTTAGAGCCATTCAGAAGAATTATTCCGCCGCTTGGAATGATCGACATTTCGCCGATTGTGGCCTTCCTTGTCCTTAACTTTGCTCAAAGCGGCTTGCATAGTGTCTATCTCTGGCTTACTTAAATTTTGATTAGGTTGTGTTGGCATCAATGAATATTTATCAGCATTTCCGCCCGGAAGAACGGGAATATATAGACCGGGTTTTGCAATGGAAGGACATTGTAGAAAACCAGTATTCATCTAAACTGACTGATTTTCTTGACCCAAGAGAGCAGCATATTTTAAAAATGATTGTAGGCGAAAGTGGAGACGTGAAATACGCCCTCTTTGGCGGGAGCCACCATTCGGAAAGGAAAAGAGCGCTGTTATATCCTGATTATTTGGCTCCAACCGACGAGGATTTTCAAATTACTTTATTTGAAATTTTCTACCCCAAGAAATTTGTCAAAATTGAACACCGGCAAGTGCTTGGAACGCTTATGTCGCTTGGGCTAAAACGCGGGAAATTCGGCGATATCCTGATGAACGACAACGGGCAGGTGCAATTTTTTGCGGCTAGCGAAATCGGGGAATATATTAAAAATAATGTTGAATCGATTGGCCGAGCAGGTGTAAAATTGGCTGAGGCTGCCATCGGGCAAGCGATTCCGTTAGAAGAACATTGGGAAGAAACCGAATTAACAGTATCTTCTTTACGTTTGGATACTGTTATTTCTGGTGTTTGCAATCTGGCAAGGCAAAAATCCCAAAGTCTTGTTGGGGCAGGTCTTGTCAAAGTTAATTGGACAGTGATTGAAAATCCTGCCTTTATCTGTGAACCTGGAGATATGATTTCGGTCCGCGGCTATGGGAGGGTAAAGATCCTGCAGCTGGACGGCAAAACGAAAAAAGAAAAATGGCGAATTACGGTAGGAAAACAAAAATAAATGAAAACTCGCCGATTGGCAAGTCCGATAGGACGAAGACAGAGGCGTAGTTGAATTTATGCGTGCGTAGCTGAAATGAAAAAATTGGACAAAATTTTATATTTTTTTATTAGCTAATTAAAATTTATGCAGGAAATTCGAAAACCATGTCGAATATTTCCTAATACATATATTTGTAGTACAGTTTGATGGAGGTGGCATTATGCCGTTAACACCGTTGGATATTCACAATAAGGAATTTAATAAGGGATTTAGAGGGTACGATGAGGATGAAGTTAATGAATTTCTTGATCAGGTGATTAAGGATTATGAATTGGTGCTTCGCGAGAAAAAAGAATTGGAAGAGCGCCTGCACGATATGCAAGAACGGCTGGGTCATTTCACCAGTATCGAGGAAACCTTGAACAAATCAATCGTGATTGCTCAGGAGGCCGGTGAAGACGTTAAAAGAAATGCCCAAAAGGAAGCAAAGCTGATCATTAAAGAAGCAGAGAAAAATGCCGACCGGATTGTTAACGAATCTCTATCTAAAGCAAGAAGAATTGCCTTGGAAATCGAAGATTTAAAGAAACAATCGAAAATTTTCCGGACCCGTTTTAAGATGCTAATCGAAGCACAACTTGACATGTTGAATACGGATGACTGGGATCACCTGTTGGATTATGAAGTGGATGCAACAGAATTAAAAATGCACGAAGAAGAGGATTCATTAGCTTGACGAATAACGCCATAATAGAATATAATTTCTTAACAGCTAAATAGAATGAACATTGACGATGACGGGGACAGTACAATTTTTCAGAATGCTTTATCAGCGAGTCGGGGACGGTGCAAGCCTGACAGAGCGGAAGAATTGGAAAATCACCCTTGAGTTCTGTGGTCGAAACTCCATTTGGATTAATAGACCAAGCGTGCGATTCACGTTACGAATAACGAAGAGAATAGAATCTCACTTGATTCTATTTATCAGGGTGGTACCGCGGGAATAAACCTTCTCGTCCCTATTTGGGATGAGGAGGTTTTTTTATTTGTAAAAATGGTCATTCTGTTCAATAGAAATGTAATGGAGGCTAGGAAAGATGGAGTACAAAGATACGTTGTTAATGCCGCAGACGGAGTTTCCAATGCGCGGCAATCTTCCGCAAAGAGAACCTGACATCCAGGCGAAATGGGAAGAGATGAATATTTATCAAAAGGTTCAGGAACGGACAAAAGGGCGTCCAATGTTTGTCTTGCATGATGGCCCGCCGTACGCAAATGGCGATATCCATATGGGTCATGCCCTTAATAAAATTTTAAAGGACTTTATCGTTCGCTATAAATCGATGAGCGGCTATCACGCACCGTATGTGCCGGGGTGGGATACCCATGGTCTGCCAATCGAACAGGCGCTAACCAATAAAGGGGTTAAACGCAAAGAAATGTCGGTTGCCGATTTCCGTAAGCTTTGCACCGAATATGCGTTGGAGCAAATCGACAATCAGCGCACCCAATTTAAACGTCTAGGTGTTCGCGGCGATTGGGAAAACCCATACATCACCTTAAAGCCTGAGTACGAAGCACAGCAAATTAAAGTGTTTGGGGAAATGGCGAAAAAAGGCTATATTTATAAAGGCCTGAAGCCAGTATATTGGTCACCGTCAAGTGAATCGGCGCTGGCCGAAGCGGAGATTGAATATAAAGATAAGCGTTCCCCGTCCATCTATGTCGGGTTCAAGGTAAAGGATGGCAAAGGAGTCCTTGACCAAGATACACAAATTGTGATCTGGACAACAACACCATGGACAATTCCGGCGAACCTCGGCATTTCCGTACATGGAGACCTTACGTATGTAGTTGTCTCTGCAAATGGTCAAAAATATGTAGTTGCCGAGGATTTACTAGAAGCAGTGACAAAGGAAATCGGTTGGGAAGAGACAACGGTTGTCAAAAAGGTAAAAGGAACCGAACTTGAATACGTTGTCGCTTTACACCCGCTTTATGGCCGTGATTCACTTGTCATGTTAGGGGAACATGTTACAACTGATGCCGGTACCGGCTGTGTCCATACAGCGCCAGGACATGGGGAAGATGACTTCCATGTTGGCCAAAAATATGGCTTGGATGTACTGAACCCTGTTGATGACAAAGGCTATATGACCAGTGAGGCACCAGGTTTCGAAGGAATTTTTTACGATGAAGCTAATAAGCCAATCACCCAGGCCTTGGAAGAAGCGGGAGCACTTCTCAAGCTTTCGTTTATCACTCACTCCTATCCGCATGACTGGCGTACGAAAAAACCGGTCATTTTCCGTGCCACAGCGCAGTGGTTTGCATCGATTAAAGATTTCCGCGAACAGTTGCTTGATGCTGTTAAGGAAACAAAATGGGTGCCTGCTTGGGGAGAAACCCGCCTGTTTAACATGGTCCGTGACCGCGGTGACTGGTGTATCTCCCGTCAGCGTGTCTGGGGTGTGCCGATTCCAGTATTCTATGCGGAAAACGGTGAAGAAATCATTACCGATGAAACGATTAATCATGTATCGGAATTATTCCGTGAACATGGCTCTAATATTTGGTTCCAGCGTGAAGCAAAAGACTTGCTGCCTGAAGGTTTTACACATCCGGGAAGCCCGAACGGAACATTTACAAAAGAAAATGATATCATGGATGTCTGGTTTGACTCTGGTTCCTCTCACCAAGCCGTCTTGGTTGAACGGGAAGACTTGGTCCGTCCTGCAGACCTTTATTTGGAAGGCTCTGACCAATATCGCGGCTGGTTTAATTCCTCATTGTCAACCGCTGTTGCAGTAACCGGCAAGGCCCCATATAAAGGTGTGCTAAGCCATGGGTTTGCTCTTGACGGCGAAGGCAGAAAAATGAGTAAATCTTTGGGAAATGTAGTCGTCCCAGCAAAAGTTATGAATCAGTTGGGAGCCGACATATTGCGCCTGTGGGTTGCCTCGGTTGATTATCAATCAGACGTCCGGGTTTCTGATGCCATTCTTAAACAGGTTGCCGAGGTTTACCGGAAAATTCGCAATACCTTCCGATTCTTATTGGGGAATTTGGCCGATTTTGATCCAGCAGTCAACAAGGTTGCCTATGAAAACCTGCGTGAAGTCGATCAATTTATGCTCGTAAAATTAAATAAACTGATCAAAAACGTTCGTAACGCTTATGAAAATTATGAATATGCCGCCATCTACCATGCGGTGAACAATTTCTGTACGCTAGATCTAAGTGCGTTCTACCTTGATTTTGCAAAGGATGTACTATATATTGAAGCAAAAGACCACCATGAGCGCCGGGCAATTCAAACTGTTCTGTACGAGTCATTGCTTGCGCTGACAAAATTGGTATCGCCAATTCTTTCCCATACAGCGGATGAAGTGTGGAAATACATTCCAAATGTCCAGGAAGAGAGTGTGCAATTAACAGACCTTCCAGAATATCAAGAGCTAGGCGGTGCCAAGGTGCTTGAGGAAAAGTGGTCGGCATTCATGAAGCTTCGTGATGATGTCTTAAAAGCACTAGAGGAATCACGGAATGCGAAGGTAATTGGCAAATCACTGACCGCTAAGGTTACCTTGTATGTGAATGACAAGACGAAAGCCCTGTTGGATTCAATTGAAGAAAATTTGAACCAACTCTTCATCGTTTCCGGTTTTGAAGTAGCCGGTACTTATGATCAGGCTCCAGAAACCGCCCTTAAGCTTGATAATGCAGCAATCGTTGTTACAAAGGCTGAAGGGGAAACATGTGAACGCTGCTGGGTTGTTACGCCAGAAGTTGGTCAAGATCCGGAGCATCCATCCCTTTGCCCGCGCTGTGCGCATGTAGTTAAAGAAAATTATTCACACTTGGCATAACATTTATTTTAGACCCTGTACAATTCTGTACAGGGTTTTAATTTTTTCCTGTAAAGTCAATTGTTGTTGGCGATGTCAAATGTTGTCCCGTGTCGCCGAAAAGGAGCGGGACATAATATAACAAATGACAAACGGAGGTAGTAACACTATGAATGCCATGCAGGAAAAGCTGTTTATCGAACTCCGTCAAACAAAAACTGAAATTGAACATTCTTTAAAAACAAAATCAAAACAAGATTGGCTTACAAGGATTCTCGAGGAAGAGCTTGAAGATATTGATCACGCCATTCAAAAAATTCAGGCTGGAAAATTCGGCGAATGTGAAATTTCTGGCGAATTGCTCCCGGAAGAATTAATAAAGCTAATGCCCACAATTAGGTCGAAAAAAGATTCAGATTTATTGGATCGGTATTGTAAAATTCCAATTCCATCAACATTTTTATAATGTTAATTGTCCTTATGCGATTAAGTATGCTAAAATTCTAAAGAAGTATGAGCATCGGTAGTGGAGGTATTTCTTAGTGTTTTATTACTTAATCGCACTTTTCATTATCCTTTTGGATCAATTCACAAAATGGTTAATCGTGAAAAACATGTATATCGGCGAAAGTATTCCGATCATTGATCAAGTTTTGTATATTACTTCCCACCGGAACAGGGGGGCAGCTTGGGGCATTCTCCAAGGGCAGATGTGGCTCTTTTACGTGATAACAATTATCGTTATTGCTGGAATTGTGTATTATTTGCACAAGGCAGCCAAAGGCAAATGGTTGTTGGGAGTTTCCCTGTCCTTTATGCTTGGCGGTGCAATCGGCAATTTTATTGATCGCGTGTTTCGCAAAGAAGTCGTTGACTTTATACATACGTATATTTTCAGCTATAACTTCCCGGTATTTAATATCGCCGATTCCGCATTGGTCATTGGCGTGGCGCTGCTGATGATTCAAATGCTGCTCGAAGAGAGAGAATCAAAGGAGAAAACATATGGAGAAAATGGTTCACACCATTCTTGAACAACAAAAAGGTGACCGGATTGACAAAGTTTTGTCCGGCCTTAACGAGGAATGGTCCCGCACCCAGGTACAGCAATGGATCAAGAATGGCCATGTGCTTGTAAACGGACAAAATGTAAAAACCAATTACAAATGCAACTACAATGACGAAATCGAAATCCATATTCCGGACCCGGAAGAGCTGGATGTGGTCCCCGAGGAGATGGATTTGGACATTTATTACGAAGATCGTGATGTCCTCGTCGTCAATAAGCCAAAGGGGATGGTTGTTCATCCTGCGCCCGGACATATGACGGGGACACTGGTAAATGGTCTGATGGCACATTGCAAGGATTTGTCGGGGATTAACGGAGTGTTAAGACCCGGAATTGTCCACCGGATTGATAAAGATACCTCAGGGCTGTTAATGGTCGCCAAGAATGATATGGCCCATGAAAGCCTTGTTAATCAGTTGGTCCAAAAAACAGTTACTCGCAAGTATAAAGCCGTTATTCATGGGGTTATTCCTCATGATGTCGGCACAATCGATGCTCCGCTTGGAAGGGACCAAAGGGATCGGCAAAGCATGGCCGTAGTAGATAACGGCAAGCAGGCCGTTACCCATTTTCGGGTGCTGGAGCGGTTTAAGGATTTTACATTTGTTGAGTGCCAGCTTGAAACGGGACGTACCCATCAAATTCGCGTTCATATGAAATATATCGGCTATCCGCTTGCCGGAGACCCAAAATATGGGCCGAAAAAAACGATCGATTTTAACGGACAGGTGCTGCATGCGGGCGTGCTTGGATTTACCCATCCGAGAACCGCCGAATATCTCGAATTTGAAGCCCCGCTGCCTTCTGATTATGAACAGCTGCTGAAACAACTAAGAAATAATGGTTGACACCTGAACCTAACTAAAGTAAGATAACTATAGTCAAATATGCCTTTAATTCAGTCCCGTGAGGCTGAGAAGGGTCGGTTAATATTTTTTTTTGGTATCTTTAACTGTACACCTCTCGCCGCCGGCGAGAGGTTTTTATTTTTTAAAAAAAGCGGGTGAAAATAATGAGCCAAAAAGCATTAATTCTTGATGAGCAGGCAATCGGAAGGGCATTGACACGGATTGCGCATCAAATTATCGAAAAGAATAAAGGAATTGAAGAATGTGTTCTTGTCGGAATTCGTACCAGGGGAATTCATGTTGCCAAGCGTCTTGCTTCCAAAATCGAAGGGATCGAAGGTAGTCCGATCCCGGTCGGGGAACTTGATATTACGCTTTACCGGGATGATTTGACGAAAAAAACAGATAACCAGGAACCACTTGTTAAGGGTTCTGACATACCGTTTGATATTAATGAAAAAAAGGTCATTTTGATCGATGATGTCCTTTATACAGGCAGAACTGTGCGAGCCGGGCTTGATGCCTTAATGGACCTTGGGCGTCCCGCAGCGATCCAACTGGCGGTCCTTGTTGACCGTGGCCATCGCGAACTGCCAATTAGAGCCGATTATGTCGGAAAAAACATTCCAACATCAAGCAGTGAGAAAATTGTTGTTGAACTGGCCGAAGTGGATCAGATTGACCAAGTTAGTATTTATGAAAAGTAAATAGCTGCCCTTTTTAAATGCAGTCCCGTGAGGCTGACAAAGGGGAAATCGCCAAACCCAGAGTAGTTTGGCCTTCCATACCTCTTTGTCCCCGCCGGCAAAGAGTTTTTTTTATCCTTTTACTAAAATAAATATTAAAAAGCAGAGGAGATTACCATGAGCAACAAACCAATCCTTGACGTAAAAGACATGCCAAAACCAACGCAATGGCTGACCTTAAGCCTGCAGCACCTATTCGCCATGTTCGGGGCAACCATCCTTGTTCCGTATCTCGTCGGTCTTGACCCGTCCATTGCCCTAATATCCAGCGGCTTGGGAACATTGGCATTCTTATTGATAACAAAATTTCAAGTTCCTGCCTACCTCGGTTCTTCCTTTGCGTTCATCGCACCGGTGATTGCTGCCAAAGCTGCTGGTGGCCCGGGTGCGGCGATGATCGGCACCTTCATGGCCGGCCTCGTATATGGGATTGTCGCGCTAATTATCAGTAAAGCAGGATACCGTTGGATTATGAACCTATTGCCGCCAGTGGTTGTCGGACCAGTTATCATCATAATCGGCTTGTCGATTGCCCCGACTGCTGTGGGTATGGCAATGAATAACGCAGCCGGGGAATATAGTATGCTGCATTTTTCTGCAGCCTTGGTTACCCTCACTGCAACGATCGTATTCTCGATTTATGCAAAAAAAATCTTTAGCATCATACCGATTCTTGCGGGCATTGTTGTCGGATACATTTATGCAGCGATTGTCGGGATTGTCGATTTCAAGCCTGTCCTGGAAGCCGGATGGTTTGAAATGCCAAAATTCATCATCCCGTTTGTGAGCTATAAGGTGGAATTTAGCTGGGATATCTTTTGGCTGATGGTGCCGGTTGCAGTGGTGACGCTGTCAGAACATATCGGGCACCAGCTGATTTTAAGCAAAGTAGTCGGGCGCGACTACATTAAAGAGCCAGGCTTGCACCGTTCAATCTTAGGTGACGGGACGGCAACTCTGATTTCGGCTTTGGTCGGCGGACCGCCAAAGACAACCTATGGCGAAAATATTGGGGTGCTCGCGATTACCCGGGTCTATAGCGTATATGTTCTGGCAGGTGCAGCGGTGTTGGCGATTGTATTCGGGTTTATTGGGAAAATTACGGCTCTGATTCATTCGATTCCGACCCCTGTAATGGGCGGCGTCTCCATCCTGCTGTTTGGAATTATCGCTTCTTCGGGACTGCGGATGCTGGTTGACAGCAAAATTGATTTCGACAATAAACGAAACCTTGTCATAGCGTCAGTCATTCTCATTATCGGGCTCGGCGGAGCGATAGTGAAACTTCCGTTTAAGGATATTGTAATCCAAGGCATGGCGTTGGCAGCGATTATCGGTGTCTTGTTAAACCTGATCCTGCCTGGTAAGCCGATTGTCAGTGACAATATGTTTGAAACCGAAGCGGAGAAAAAAGGACGGCAAACAGCTTAATAAAAAAAGAACAACCTTTTAAATGAAGTCCAGAGAGGCTTATAAGGGTGTGCGAATCGAGGTTTGGCATGAAAATAGGCTGAACTTCCGATTGCTTGCGGTTTTGCACCCTGATCTGGTTGGATCAGGGTATTTTTTTTAGCGAAAAGGTGGGGAAAAGGATGCTAAATCATTTATTAACGACAAATGAGTTAAAAGTGGAAGAGATATATGGAATCCTCGCGGATGCTCAAAGCTTCGCCGAAGGAACAACCTGGCACCCTGAAGGACAAATGTTTGCGGCCAATCTCTTTTTTGAAAATAGCACCAGAACAAAATGCAGTTTTGAAGTGGCCGAGAGAAGATTAGGGTTGGGTGTAATCCCTTTTGAGGTGCAAACCTCAAGTGTGCAAAAGGGTGAAACGCTTTACGATACGGTAAAGACACTTGAAGCCATCGGCGTAAATGCCATAGTGATCCGGCACAGCCAGGATCGTTATTTTGACGAATTAGTTGGTAGAATTAATATTCCACTCATTAATGGAGGAGACGGCTGCGGTCATCATCCGACCCAATCCCTGCTTGACCTCCTAACCATCAAACAAGAATTCGGGCGCTTCTCTGGTTTGAAAATAGCGATCATCGGCGATATCAGACATAGCCGTGTCGCTCGGTCCAATGCCGATGCTCTGACAAGGCTTGGAGCCGATGTCATTTTTTCGGGCCCAGAAGAATGGTTTGACAGCCACAGCCTCCATTCATCCCGCTTTATTCCAATTGACCAGGCCATCCCGCAGGCCGATGTTGTGATGTTGCTTCGCGTCCAGCATGAGCGGCATCAGAAAAAGGGAAGTTTTACAGCCGCGGAATATCATAAAAAGTTCGGTTTGACCTTGGAGAGGGAAAAACAAATGAAACATAACAGCATCATTATGCATCCTGCACCGGTTAACCGGAATGTCGAGATTGCTGACAGCCTGGTAGAATCCCAGCGTTCGAGAATCTTCAAGCAAATGGAAAATGGTGTCTATGTCAGAATGGCTGTCTTAAAAAGATCATTAGAAAGCTTAAATGGAGGGGTAATAAATGAAAATCCTTATTCAGAACGCCAACTATTTAGCGTGTGAGGGACATATCAAACAATCTGATATTTTAATAGAAAATGGCATCATCGTAAAAATCGATAAAAACATTGAAAAGGATGCCGACCGTAAAATTGATGCATCAGGACTATTGGTATCACCAGGTTTTATCGACCTGCACGTCCACCTGCGTGAACCTGGCGGCGAAAAAAAGGAAACCATCGCTACCGGAACCATGGCAGCGGCCAGAGGTGGGTTTACCACTATTGCCAACATGCCAAATACCCGTCCGGTGCCTGACACCAAAAGCAATATGGACGACTTGCAAAAGCGAATTCATGCGACGGCCAAGGTCCGGGTCTTGCCTTATGCCTCTATTACGACCAGACAGTTGGGCCAGGAGTTAACCGATTTCGAAGCTTTAAAGGAAGCGGGCGCATTTGCGTTTACGGATGATGGCGTCGGGGTCCAGTCGGCAGGGATGATGCTTGCGGCGATGAAGCGGGCTGCCAATCTTGATATGGCAATTGTCGCTCATTGTGAGGATAATACCTTGATCAATAAAGGTTGTGTCCACGAGGGGACGTTCTCGAAGCAGCATGGTTTAAACGGGATTCCTTCTGTTTGTGAATCAGTACAAATCGCCCGCGATGTTTTGCTCGCGGAAGCCGCAGGCTGCCATTATCATGTCTGCCACATCAGCACGAAGGAGTCGGTCAGGGTTGTAAGAGATGCAAAACGTGCGGGGATTAAGGTCACGGCTGAAGTATCACCTCATCACCTTTTATTATCCGAGGATGATATCCCGGGACTTGACACGAATTTCAAAATGAACCCGCCGCTGCGTGGTGCAGAGGACCGTGAAGCGTTAATCGCTGGGTTGCTTGATGGAACGATTGATTTTATCGCAACCGACCATGCCCCTCACACCGATTCAGAGAAAAGCGAAGGCATGGTACTGGCTCCGTTTGGCATTGTCGGCCTGGAAACAGCGTTCCCGCTTCTGTATACCCATTTTGTAGTAAATGAAATAATCTCGCTACAACAGTTGATAGAGTATTTGACCAGGAAACCGGCAGCAGCCTTTAACTTGCCATATGGAAACATAGCCGAAGGCGCACCGGCAGATATCGTCTTGTTAGACCTGAATGAGGAACAAGAAATCGATCCAAAGAAATTTTTATCAAAAGGCAAAAATACCCCATTTGCCGGCTGGAGCTGCAAGGGGTGGCCGGTTCTGACAATCGCTCACGGGCAAATAGTATGGGAAAAAGGATGTGTGACAGCATGAAAGCTCAGCTGATACTGGAAGACGGAACGATTTTTATCGGAGAGGGATTCGGAAGCCATAACGATAGTATTGGTGAAGTGGTATTTAATACCGGGATGACCGGCTATCAGGAAATTCTTTCTGATCCATCCTATTGCGGCCAAATCGTCATGCTTACATACCCGTTAATTGGAAACTACGGGATCAACCGGGATGATTTTGAATCCATCACTCCTGCCGTAAAAGGATTCATTGTAAAAGAGGTGTGCGACTATCCGTCCAATTGGAGAAGTGAATTCACTGTTGATGAATATTTTAAGATGAAAAATATCCCGGGAATTGCTGGAATTGATACCCGCAAATTAACGAGAATCATTCGCCAGTACGGAACATTGAAAGGGGCGATTTGCAGTATTGAAACCGATGGTGACGAGGTTCTGCGGAAGTTAAGGCAAACAAGGCTCCCCATCGATCAAGTTCGCAGTGTATCCACTAAAAATTCATACCCAAGCCCCGGCCGCGGGAAGAGAATCGTTGTCGTCGATTTTGGGATGAAGCATGGGATTCTGCGTGAGCTAAATAATCGCGGCTGCGACGTCATCGTAGTTCCTTACCACACAACAGCTGATGAAATCTTGAAACTTCGCCCGGACGGCGTCATGCTAACAAATGGCCCGGGAGACCCGAAGGATGTTCCGGAAGGCATTCAGATGATCAAAGAAATTCTCGGCCGGCTTCCATTATTCGGCATCTGTCTAGGACATCAATTATTTGCCCTTGCCTGCGGCGCCGACACGATGAGGATGAAATTTGGTCACCGCGGCTCAAACCATCCGGTAAAGGACTTAGCCACCGGGAAAATAGCGATAACGTCACAAAACCACGGTTATACCGTTGATGCGATATCAATCAAAAATACGAGACTTGAAGTTACCCATATTGCCATAAATGATGGGACCGTCGAAGGATTGCGGCATTTAGACTATCCCGCCTTTACTGTTCAATACCATCCGGAGGCCTCGCCGGGTCCTGAGGATGCCAATCGTTTATTTGACCAATTTTTAGCGATGATCGAAGCACAAAAACAGGAGGTGCCTACACATGCCTAAACGTACAGATATATACTCCATCCTAGTAATCGGTTCGGGCCCGATCGTCATCGGCCAGGCGGCAGAATTTGACTATGCCGGGACCCAGGCTTGCCTTGCACTGAAAGAAGAAGGGTACCGCGTCATACTCGTTAACTCGAACCCGGCAACGATCATGACCGATACCGAAATTGCCGATGCCGTCTATATTGAACCGCTGACAGTAGAATTTGTCAGCCGCATTATCCGCAAGGAGCGCCCAGATGCTCTTGTTGCCACGCTAGGCGGACAGACAGGCCTGAACCTTGCTGTCGAGCTGTCTAAATCAGGCGTTCTTGACGAATGCGGTGTCGAAATCTTGGGAACAAAGCTATCAGCTATTAACCAGGCAGAAGACCGGGAATTATTCCGCCAATTAATGAACGAACTAGACGAGCCTGTTCCTGAAAGTGAAATTGTCCATGAGTTAGGAGAGGCTGCTGCATTCGTCGATAAAATTGGCTTTCCGGTGATTGTCCGCCCTGCGTTTACCCTGGGAGGGACAGGGGGCGGCATCTGCCACACGATGGAAGAGCTTGAGGAAATCATTACAAGCGGGTTGAAAAACAGCCCTGTTCACCAATGCCTGCTTGAAAAAAGTATCGCCGGCTACAAGGAAATTGAATATGAAGTCATGCGCGACAGTAACGATAATGCGATTGTCGTCTGCAACATGGAAAACATCGACCCGGTCGGTGTGCACACCGGTGATTCCATCGTTGTCGCCCCAAGTCAAACATTGAGTGACCGCGAATACCAGCTTTTGCGGAATGTGTCTTTAAAAATTATCCGTGCCCTCGGCATCGAAGGCGGCTGTAACGTTCAACTTGCATTAGACCCTGATAGCTTTCATTACTATATTATCGAAGTCAACCCACGAGTAAGCCGCTCATCGGCACTGGCTTCCAAAGCAACCGGCTATCCAATTGCCAAGCTGGCCGCCAAAATTGCCGTTGGACTCACGCTTGATGAAATGATGAACCCGGTCACCGGAAAAACCTATGCCAGCTTTGAGCCAGCACTGGATTACATCGTCACAAAAATACCAAGATGGCCGTTTGATAAGTTCGAATCCGGCAACCGTTCGCTTGGCACTCAAATGAAAGCGACCGGTGAAGTGATGGCAATTGGCCGCAATTTTGAAGAATCGTTATTAAAAGCGATTCGGTCTCTGGAAGCAGGCGTTCATCATTTTGAATTGACTGGTGCTGCTGAGATAGACAATGAACTGTTGGAAAAGCGAATCCGCAAAGCGGGCGATGAACGGTTGTTTTATATAGCCGAGGCCCTGAAACGCGGTGTTACGATTGAAGATATTCACGACTGGAGCAAGATTGACCTGTTTTTCCTTAAGAAAATGGAAGGAATTATTGAACTGGAGGCAAGACTCTGGCAACACCCATTTCAATATGAACTTCTCAAGGAAGCAAAGCAAAAAGGGTTTACCGACAAGAAAATTGCCGAGTTGTGGGTGAGCACAGAATACGAGATTTGCAGATATAGAAAGCAGATGGGAATTGTGCCTGTTTATAAGATGGTGGATACTTGCGCAGCCGAGTTTGAATCGGAAACGCCGTATTATTATGGCACTTATGAAGAAGAGAACGAGTCGATTGTCACCGGCCGTGACAGCGTAATTGTCCTTGGTTCCGGTCCCATTCGAATCGGGCAGGGAATTGAGTTTGATTATGCAACCGTCCATTCTGTAACAGCAATCAAAGAGGCAGGCTATGAAGCGATCATTATCAATAATAATCCCGAAACCGTTTCAACAGACTTTAGTATCTCCGACAAGCTATATTTCGAACCTTTGACCATTGAGGATGTTATGCACATTATCGACCTCGAGCAGCCAGTCGGAGTGGTCGTTCAGTTTGGCGGGCAGACAGCGATAAATCTGGCCGCAGGTCTAGCCGCAAACGGCGTAAAAATCCTAGGAACCAGCCTTGAAGATTTGGACCGTGCCGAAAACCGCGACAAATTTGAACATACACTGCAGAAATTAAATATTCCGCAGCCACTTGGGAAAACGGCCTTAACGGTTGAAGAGGCTTTGCTTATTGCCGAAGAAATTGGCTACCCGGTATTGATTCGCCCATCCTACGTACTTGGCGGACGGGCAATGGAAATTGTCTATCACCAGGAAGAATTGCTTAAATATATGGAACATGCGGTAAAAATTAATCCTGAGCAACCGGTTCTTATAGACCGGTATCTTACCGGGAAAGAAATTGAAGTCGATGCGATTTCCGATGGAAGAAACGTTCTAATACCGGGAATTATGGAACATATCGAACGGGCTGGGGTCCATTCAGGCGACTCGATTGCCGTTTACCCGCCGCAAACACTAGAAGCCGAAGTAAAACAAAAGCTTGTAAACTATACGGAGAAATTGGCGGTCGGGCTTAATATCATCGGCCTGCTGAATATTCAATATGTCGTCTGCGGAAAGGAAGTATACGTACTTGAAGTAAATCCGCGGTCAAGCCGTACTGTCCCATTTTTAAGCAAAATAACCAATGTTCCTATGGCAAAAATCGCAACGAAAGCTATCTTGGGCCATTCTCTGCCGGAACAAGGCTATCAAACCGGATTGGTGCCTGAAAAAACAGGCGTATTTGTAAAGGTTCCGGTATTCTCTTTTGCCAAACTCCGGAGTGTTGACATTAGTCTTGGACCGGAAATGAAATCGACAGGCGAGGTGATGGGCAAAGACTTAACGCTTGAAAAGGCGTTATATAAAGGCTTGATAGCTTCGGGAATGAATATTCAAAAGTTTGGTACCGTATTGTTCACTGTCGCCGACAAGGATAAGGCGGAAAGCCTAAGACTGGCCAAACGGTTTGCGGCAAACGGTTATCGGTTAATGGCAACCAGCGGAACCGCAGTGGTGCTGGAAAGTGCAGGACTTCAGGTAAAGGTTGTCGGCAAAATCGGCTCCGAAGGACCGACATTGTTGGATATCATTCATCAGGGCGAGGCCCAGTTGATTATCAATACGTTAACAAAAGGGAAACAGCCAGAGCGGGACGGCTTTAGAATCCGCCGCGAAGCAGTTGAAAACGGTGTCCCGTGTTTAACTTCATTGGACACCGCCAATGCCATTTTGAATATTATCGAATCGATGAATTTTTCTGCAGACCCGATGAAACCGGCGGAAAAGGAGGCTGTTTTTGCATGATTAAAAAAGAGGTATGTAAAATAATCAGCCAAAAAGAAATTGCCTCCGATATTTATGAACTCACTGTAGAAGCAGAATTCGTCAGCGAGATTAAGACACCAGGGCAGTTTGTCCATATCCGGGTGGGAAATGGTTGGGATCTGCTGCTTAGACGGCCTATTAGCATATCATCCTTCGATAAGACCCTGAATCAATTTACAATGATTTACCGCAAGGAAGGCAAAGGCACCTCCTGCCTTGCAGAAATGGTGCCGGGAATGGAGCTGGATATCCTAGGTCCGCTGGGAAATGGTTTTCCGGTAGAAGAAGCTGAAATAGGGGATACCGCCCTCCTTGTTGGCGGCGGTATCGGTGTCCCGCCTCTTTACGAACTTTCTAAACAATTGCGGGCGAAAGGTGTAAAAGTTGTCCATGTCCTGGGGTTTCAAACAGAATCCGCTGTCTTTTATGAACAGGAATTTGGGGAAACCGGAGTAACATATGTGGCAACTGTTGATGGATCTTACGGCACAAAAGGCTTTGTCACGGATGTAATTGATAGCCGGGATTTAAGTTTTGACTGCATTTATAGCTGCGGACCGACACCAATGTTAAGGGCTCTGGAACAGCGCTACGCTGGCAAAAAGATGTTTCTGTCGTTGGAGGAACGGATGGGCTGCGGAATCGGCGCTTGTTTTGCCTGTGTCTGTAAGCAAGCGGACGATCCATCGGGGGTTTCTTATAAAAAAGTTTGCAGCGATGGGCCTGTGTTCCGGGCAGGGGAGGTGCTGATATGAGCATGTTGAATATTGAATTGCCCGGCTTGTCATTGAAAAATCCGATTATGCCGGCCTCTGGCTGCTTCGGATTTGGACGCGAATATAGCCAGTTTTATGATTTAAGCATGCTTGGAGCTATCATGATTAAAGCCACAACGGTGGAACCGCGATTTGGTAACCCAACCCCAAGAGTCGCGGAAACAACAGCGGGGATGCTTAATGCAATCGGCTTGCAAAATCCCGGGCTTGAAAAAGTAATCTCCGAGGAGCTCCCATGGCTAGCGCAATATGATGTACCGATTATCGCCAATGTCGCCGGATCCTTAGAGGAAGACTACGTGACTGTCGCCAAACGAATATCCCAAGCACCTAATGTTCATGCGCTTGAGTTAAACATTTCCTGCCCCAATGTCAAGGAAGGCGGGATGGCGTTTGGAACTATTCCCGAGGTTGCCAGAGTATTGACTCGGAGAGTGAAGGAGGTGTCCGCGGTCCCGGTGTACGTGAAGCTGTCACCGAATGTCACCAATATCGTCGAAATGGCCAAGGCTATTGAGGCTGGTGGAGCAGATGGAATCACAATGATTAATACACTTGTCGGGATGAGGCTTGATTTAAAGACAGGAAAGCCGATCTTGGCTAATCGGACGGGCGGCTTGTCGGGCCCAGCGATTAAGCCGGTGGCACTTCGGATGATTTATGAAGTCAGCCAGGCCGTGGATCTCCCGGTCATCGGGATGGGCGGCATTTCATCTGCGGAGGATGTCATTGAATTTTTTTATGCCGGTGCAAGTGCAGTCGCCGTCGGGACAGCAAATTTCGTGGATCCATTCGTCTGTCCAACGATTATTGAACAATTGCCCGCTTTAATTGCCCAGTTAGGGTTTGATCATATCAGTGAATGTACGGGAAGGAGCTGGAAACAGCATGGACAACTCGCTTATCATCGCGCTTGATTTTCCGGGACTAAGGGAAGTTGAGCAATTTTTACAGCCGTTTTCCGGGAAAAGCCTGTTTGTGAAGGTCGGAATGGAACTATTTTATCAGGAAGGGCCTGAGATTATTCATAGGTTAAAAGAATCAGGGCATCAAATATTCCTGGATTTAAAGCTTCATGATATTCCGAATACAGTTTATGGGGCCATGAAAGGGCTGGCGCGCTTGGAATGTGACCTTGTCAATGTTCATGCAGCCGGCGGTAAAGAGATGATGGCAGCCGCACTTGAAGGGCTCGAGGCAGGTACACCTGCAGGAAGCAACCGTCCGTTATGTATTGCAGTCACACAATTAACAAGTACTTCCGAAGAACAAATGAAGCAAGAGCAGCTAATTCCCGTTTCACTGGAGGAATCGGTGCTGCATTATGCAATGCTGACAAGGGAAGCCGGCTTGGACGGAGTTGTCTGCTCGGCCTGGGAAGCTGCAGCGATTCGTAAGCAGTCCGGTGAATCATTTTTAACAGTCTGTCCGGGAATCAGAATGCCTGTTGATGGAACTGGGGATCAGAAACGTGTCACTACACCAGAGTTTGCCAGAAAGTCTGGCGCCAGCTCAATTGTGGTAGGCAGGTCGATTACGAGGGCCGTAGACCCGATTGCAAGTTACCAACAATGGATGGAAGCATGGAAGGGAGTAGGAGTATGAAACACTTAATTGCTGAAAAACTATTAGAAATGAATGCCGTGGCGTTGAGACCGCAGGAGCCATTTACCTGGACTTCAGGCCTTCGCTCGCCAATATATTGTGATAATCGGTTAACCCTGTCCTATCCGGAAGTGCGCCGCCAGATTGCCAAGGGATTACAGACATTGATTCATGATAACTTTGCTGGAGTCGAGGCCATTGCAGGTACGGCAACCGCCGGAATTCCCCATGCGGCCTGGGTCAGCGAGCTGATGGACCTGCCGATGTGCTATGTCCGATCCAAAGCGAAAGGCCACGGCAAGGGAAATCAAATTGAAGGAAAAGTCGAGCGGGGGCAAAAGGTAGTCGTTGTCGAGGACCTGATTTCCACTGGCGGCAGTGTGATTACCGCGGTTCAAGCTTTAAGAGAAGCAGGCTGCGACGTGCTTGGGGTCGTTTCTATTTTTACATATGGACTGGAAAAGGGGAAAACAGCCTTTGGCGAGGAAAGCATCGTGAGCCATTCATTAACCGATTTTCCGGCGTTAGTCGAGACTGCGATCGAAAAAGGGTATATTAGCCAAGCGGACGAGGAAAGTTTACTAGCTTGGAGTGCCGACCCTTCTGAGTGGAGTAAACGTTTTAAATAAAACCCCGGCGTAATGAACTGCACCTCCAATTGTTAGATTGTGTCTAACAATTGGGGTGCAGTTCACACCCGGGGCTTTCCTCACTATATCAGCCATTTTTCTTCAATTTTAATACAGTATCCTCATCCGGGGTGACGTACACCGTCTGCTGATTGTCATAAATCACAAATCCCGGCTTGGCCCCGTTTGGTTTCTTCACATGGCGCACTTTTGTAAAGTCAACCGGCACCGAACTCGAATTGCGTGCCTTGCTAAAATAGGCCGCCAGCATCGCCGCTTCCAAGATCGTCTCTTCAGCGGGCTCCTTGCTACGGATGACCACGTGCGAACCGGGAATATCCTTCGTATGGAGCCAAATTTCATCGCGGGCGGCCAGCTTATTGGTTAAATAATCATTTTGCTTATTATTTTTTCCAACAATTATCTCCGTACCGTCTGAGGCGATAAAATGATCCAGGACCGGCCGCGCGTTTTGCACCTTTTTGCCATGCCGTTTTTGGCGCTCGCGAATATATCCGCCTTCAACCAGCTCTTCGCGGATTTCCTGAAGATCCTTCGGCGAGGCGGTTTGTACCTGTTGCAGCAGGCTGTCAAAATAGGCCGCCTCTTCTCGTGCCTTTTCGATTTGCTCCATTACAATCGAAACGGAATTTTTCGCCTTCTGGTATTTGGAGAAATATTTTTGTGCGTTATCGGACGGCGTTTTCCTAGGGTCAAGGGGAATGACAATGGTCCCGCCTGCTTCATCGTAATAATCGAGCACTTCGATTTCCTTCATGCCTTTCTTGGCGGCATATAAATTGGCGGTTAATAATTCGCCGTAACGCTGAAATTTCTCCGCCTGCTCTGCGTCCTTAAGCGTAGCTTCCAACTTCTCGATTTTCTTTTCATTTTTTTCTTTTTCATTGGCAATCAGCCGTTCGATGTCGTGCCCCTGCTGCTTGACGCGGTCGCGTTCGGCCTTGCCAAAATAGAAACGGTCCAGCATTTCGCTTAATGTGGCAAAACTACGGACCTCCGCGTTGACATGCTGAAGCGGGTACAGATAAAATACTTCTTTATTTGCAGCAGCCATTATTGCTGGTTTAAGATCGCCGGAAGAAATCTGATTAATCAACGTGATAAAAACAGGCGGCACCGTCGTTCGGTTAGCTATTCCGCTTTGAAAAATCACTTCCTTGGCGAACAGCGGGGAGATTCCGGCAAACTGTTCTACTAGTTGGCGGTCGATACGTCCGGCGTTAAAATCAATTTTTTGCATAACATCCTCGGCCGTCGCTGAAAATGGATTTTGCTTATGCTGCTCCGGCGGGAAAACATATGACTGGCCAGGCAAGATCGCCCGATGGCTGTTGACCGCAAACGAAACATGCTTGATGCTGTCAAGAATGAGATTGCGCGTCTTATCGACAAGCACGATATTGCTGTGCCGCCCCATAATTTCAATAATAAGCTGTTTATACGATACATCACCGATTTCATTTCGGCCTTTGACCTCCAAAATGATCATCCGCTCTGTCTCGACTTGATATAAATCCTCGACAATATGGCCCTCAATATGCTTTCGAAGCAGCATGCAAAACATTGGCGGTTCGCTTGGGTTTTCATAAGCTTCGTTTGTCAGCTGGGCCCTGGCATAACTCGGATGGGCCGACAACAGGAGTTTATGGTTGACCCCGCCTGACCGGATCGTCAGGATAATTTCATTTTTATAGGGCTGATGAACCTTATTGATCCGGCCACCTTTAAGGGCCCGGGAAAGTTCATTGGCCATCGCTTTTGTAAATAAACCATCAAATGACATGGAAAACATCCTTTACTAATACATATGACTTCATTATATCCTACTTTATAATGTTCTGTCGCAAATACCTCCGGAATAATCCATTCCGATAGCATTTTTTTGGACGACCCCGAATAAGCTTTCTTAGAGCATGTCTGAATTCTTAAAGGGGGAAGTGAGATGGTCGGATGAAGTTCCATGAGATGGAGATAAAACAAGTAGAAAAGGCTTTAGAAACCGACTTTTCGGCTGGGTTATCACAAACTGAAGTTAACCAAAGGTTAAAACAACATGGATTAAACGAACTGGAAGAAGGGGAAAAGCAATCGGCCTTACTGTTATTTTTCAGCCAATTTAAAGATTTCATGGTCCTGGTGCTGCTTGCTGCAACTTTAATATCAGGACTGTTGGGTGAATATATTGATGCGATTGCGATTATCGCGATTGTCATTATAAATGGCATTCTCGGTTTCTATCAAGAGCGGCGGGCGGAAAAATCCCTCCAGGCTTTAAAAGAGCTGTCAGCGCCGCAGGTTCATGTGCTTAGGGAAGGAAAATGGGTGAAGATTCCCTCCAAAGAAATTATCATCGGAGATATTTTGAAATTTTCGAGCGGTGACCGAATCGGCGCCGATGTCCGGATTATCGAGTCTAACAGTTTGGAGATAGAGGAATCTGCGTTGACAGGAGAATCCGTTCCTGTTGCAAAAAATATAGACCCGTTGGCTCAAGCCAATCCAGGCATTGGTGATATGGAAAATACCGCGTTTATGGGAACGATGGTTACCCGGGGAAGCGGAATGGGTGTCGTGATTGCAACAGGCATGAAGACGGCAATGGGGCAAATTGCCGGGCTCCTGCAGAGCGCTGAAGCACAGGAAACCCCGTTGCAGCGGCGCCTTGCCCAATTAGGGAAAATTCTAATAACCGTTGCGCTATTGTTAACGGTTCTCGTGGTAGTAGTTGGTGTGATTCAAGGGCACGACATTTATACAATGTTCCTGGCTGGGGTTTCGCTTGCCGTGGCGGCGATACCTGAAGGACTGCCGGCGATTGTTACCGTGGCGCTTTCGCTTGGCGTGCAAAAAATGATCAAGCAAAATGCGATTGTCCGCAAGCTTCCTGCTGTGGAGACGCTCGGTTGTGCCTCGGTAATATGTTCCGACAAAACAGGGACGATGACTCAAAACAAAATGACAGTTACTCATCTCTGGAGTGGCGGGCAAACGTGGACTGTCGATGGTGTCGGTTACCAGCCTCAAGGCGATTTTTACCGAAATGAACAAAAGGTTCAGCCTCGGGAAGAAAAAGCCCTGCAGCAAATGCTCATTTTTGGCATGCTTTGCAATCATTCAGAATTGAACCTGAAAGAGAACCAATACACACTTGATGGTGACCCGACAGAAGGGGCTTTGCTAGTCAGTGCGATGAAGGCCGGATTTAATAGGCCGAAGCTGTTGGAGGAATTCACCATCATCAAGGAATTTCCGTTTGATTCAGCACGAAAAATGATGAGCATCCATGTTAAAGATAAACAGGGTCGGCATTTCATTGTCACCAAAGGCGCCCCGGATGTTATTCTGGGGATCAGCGAATCGATTCTATGGGATGGCCGGACCCAATATTTGAATAAGGAAACACAAATTAAGGTCCAGACTGCAATCGACAATCTAGCTTCACAGGCACTGAGGACAATTGCGATTGCCTTTAAGCCGATTTCGGCCAATACAATTATTTTTAGTGAGCAGGAAGCGGAGAGCAAATTGACCTTTATCGGTGTCCAGGGGATGATTGATCCGCCAAGACCGGAAGTGAAGGCGGCGGTCCAGGAGTGTAAAGAAGCTGGGATTAAAACGGTTATGATCACCGGGGATCATATCATTACCGCTAAAGCCATCGCCGCACAGCTTGGGATTTTAACGAAGAAAAGCAAAGTTCTAGATGGCAAAGCATTGTCGGAAATGTCTGTTTCGGCCCTAGAAGAAGTGGTCGAGGACGTGTCCGTTTTCGCCAGGGTATCGCCCGAGCATAAGCTGAAAATTGTCAATGCCCTGCAAAATCGCGGCCATATTGTCGCAATGACCGGAGACGGCGTCAATGATGCTCCGGCAATAAAAGCGGCCGATATCGGTGTAGCGATGGGGATAACCGGGACGGATGTCGCTAAAGAAGCTTCAGCGCTCGTGCTATTGGATGACAATTTTGCCACCATTAAAGCTGCAATTAAAGAAGGCAGAAATATCTATGAAAATATTCGTAAATTTGTCCGTTATTTGTTGGCATCCAATGTTGGTGAGATCTTGGTGATGTTGTTTGCGATGCTGCTGGGACTGCCGCTGCCGCTCGTTCCGATCCAAATCCTCTGGGTAAACTTGGTGACGGATGGACTGCCAGCAATGGCCCTTGGACTTGATCGTCCGGAAGAAAATGTAATGAAGCGGGGACCAAGGAGTCCGAATGAGGGGGTATTTTCCCGCGGACTTGGCTGGAAGGTGCTTTCCCGGGGGTTCTTAATCGGGCTTGTAACCTTGATGGCCTTTATGATTGTCTATCATAACGACCCGTCACAGCTGGAATATGCTCAAACGGTTGCGTTTGCCACATTGGTCATGGCACAGCTGATTCATGTGTTTGACTGCCGCAGTGAAAAATCAGTGTTATCAAGAAATCCATTCGGCAATCCATACTTGGTTTGGGCAGTAATATCTTCCTTGCTGCTGATGTTTGTCGTGATCTATTACCCGCCGCTGCAGCCGGTATTCCATACGCTGCCGATCGCGGCCAAGGATTGGCTGTTAATTGTCGGGTTATCCGCCATTCCAACTTTTTTGCTGGCCGGCTCATTTTTATTAAGAAAAACGAAATAAAGTGTGTTATAATCCAAAAGGTAATAGAATCCAATCTATTGCCTTTTTGGGTTTTTTCCATTATATTAAAGCGCTGAACATTTATTATAGAATGGATGTGCAATAAATGGTTTTTAGTATGACAGGCTTCGGCAGGGCAAGGGCCGAATCCGAATCGTGCACTGTCAATGTGGAAATTAAAACGGTGAATCACCGTTTTAGCGAATTCAATATCCGTATGCCGAGGCAGCTGTTAAAAATAGAAGACAAAATAAAGAAATCACTTAACCAACATATCCGTCGCGGCAGAATAGAGGTTTATATCAGTTTGGAGGGACAAGGTGTCGTTTCCCGCAAATTGCAGGTAGACTGGAAATTAATTGAAGAATACTTTCAATTTATTAAACAAGCACAAAGCAAGTACGGGATTGAAGGCCCGGTAAAGCTCGTAGACTTGTTGGGTCGGACTGACCTTGTACATATTGAAGAAAGTGAAGCTGAAAATGAACAGCTTGATGGGCTGGTGCTAGCCGCAGTGGAAGAAGCTGTTACCTTGCTCAAGAAGATGCGTTTGGCTGAGGGGGCAGAGTTAAAGAAAGACTTACTTGACATCATTGCCCAAGTCGAATTTTTGCTGGCAGAATTGCAAAAGTTTGCCCCTGCTGTGATTCAACTCTATAAAGATCGGTTGACAAAGAGAATGCAAGAATTTGCGAATGGACAGTTGGACGAAACGAGACTTGTAACGGAGGTTGCTGTTTTTTCCGAGAAGGCCGATATTAATGAAGAAATCACCCGATTAAAGAGCCATATCGGGCAGTTTGTCCAGACGCTCAATGAGGACGAAGCAATCGGCCGAAAGCTTGATTTTCTTGTTCAGGAAATGAACCGTGAGACAAACACCATCGGCTCAAAAGCCAATGATGCAACCATAGCCAAAAACGTCGTTGAAATAAAAAGTCTGCTAGAGAAGTTAAAGGAGCAGGTTCAAAATATTGAATAGGCGTTTAGAAAAGGTTCGGCACGGTCAAAATATATTATTGATGATTGGATGATGATCATGGCTATTAGGTTAATTAATATTGGATTTGGCAATATTGTTTCGGCTAATCGAATTATTTCAATTGTTAGTCCTGAGTCGGCGCCGATAAAAAGAATTATCCAGGATGCCAGAGATCGAGGGTCACTAATTGATGCTACATATGGCAGGCGGACTCGCGCGGTGATTGTCATGGACTCAGACCATGTCATCCTGTCCGCGGTACAGCCGGAAACGGTTGCCCATCGCTTGACGGATCGCGAGGACACTATTGATGAAGGGTAGGATTTAATAAGCATGCAAGAAAAAGGATTGCTGATTGTATTGTCAGGACCATCGGGGGTCGGTAAAGGAACCGTCCGTAAAGAGATTTTTTCGCAGCCCGATACGGCATTTGAATATTCGATTTCTGTTACGACAAGAAAGCCGCGCGCCGGTGAAGTGGATGGGGTCGATTACTTTTTTAGGACAAGGGAAGAATTTGAGGAATTGATCCGGAATGATAAGCTGCTAGAATATGCTGAATTTGTCGGCAACTATTACGGAACGCCGGTGGATTATGTCCGCGAAACCCTGGACAGCGGCAAGGATGTTTTTCTTGAAATTGAGGTAAAGGGTGCCCGTCAGGTTCGCGAAAAATTCCCAGAGGGCTTATTTATCTTCCTTATGCCGCCGAGCCTTTCCGAACTAAAAAATCGGATTGTAACCCGAGGTACTGAAACAGAGGATATCATCCAAAACCGGATGTTGACGGCACGTGAAGAAATTGAAATGATGGAATTATATGATTACGTGGTGGAGAACGATCAGGTTGAGCGAGCCTGCGATCGAATAAAATCGATTGTAACAGCGGAGCATTGCCGCCGGGTTCGAGTAGAACATCGCTATAAAAAATTGTTGGAGGTTGACTAATATGCTATATCCTTCTATTGATTCATTACTTGAAAAAATTGACTCAAAATATTCACTAGTTTCTGTGGCAGCCAAGCGAGCCCGCGTCATGTCGCAGATAAAAGATGAAAGACTGCCGAAATATGTTTCCCATAAGCATGTTGGAAAGGCACTTGAAGAAATCTATAGCGGCGAGTTGACCTACCGAATTGCCAAAAAAGCGGATAGCCCATCCGAATAATTAATTGATAGAAAGGTCTGACAATAAAGGATAATTCCTTTACTGTCAGCCTTTTTTTTGTGCAGGGGCGGAGCGCCGCATATTTTTAGTAGTTCAGACAAACCTGAGTGGAGATATACATTTTGTCAAATGAATGTAGGGTAGCGCGGCTCTGATCACACCGCCTTCTGTTGAATGAAGAAATCTGTCGATAATTAGAAGGAAAAACGTGAAAAAATGTTGCTATTCCAGCATAATAGAAGGAAGAGAAACTGTATCGAGAGCGGGGGATAACCATGATTAACAATAAAAAAATTCTGCTATGTGTCACGGGAGGAATCGCCGTATACAAGGCCGCGGCCCTGACAAGCAAGCTTGTTCAGGCGGGGGCACATGTAAAAGTGGTCCTGAGCGAATCCGCGGCAAAATTTGTCACCCCATTAACCTTTCAGGCTTTATCACGAAATGATGTGTATACTGACACATTTGATGAAAAAAATCCGCAAGTCATTGCCCATATCGATCTTGCAGACTGGGCTGACCTGGTTTTGGTTGCCCCGGCAACAGCCAATATTATCGGAAAATTGGCGGGAGGAATTGCCGACAATATGATTACTACCACCCTTCTAGCCACTTCCGCTCCAGTGTGGATTGCTCCTGCGATGAATGTTCATATGTATGACCACCCTGCTGTTAAAAGAAATTTGGCGATTTTAGCAGAATACGGCTGCCAATTTATCGAGCCGGGCGAAGGATATCTTGCCTGTGGTTATGTCGGCAAAGGCAGATTGGAAGAACCTGAAAAAATCGTTTCGACAATCCAGGCATATTTCGCAGGAAGGGAAGCAAAACGGCTAGTCGGAAAAACGGTTTTGCTTACCGCGGGGCCAACAAGGGAAAAAATTGACCCAGTCCGGTTTATTTCAAATCATTCAAGTGGAAAAATGGGATATGCGTTGGCAGAGGAAGCCAAGAAACAAGGCGCCCGAGTTATCCTGGTTTCAGGACCCGTTAGTCTTCAGGTTCCTGCTGGAGTTGAACTTGTCAAAGTGGAAAGCGCTGAAGAGATGTATCAGGCTGTCCTGGAACATTTTAGCGAAGCGGATGTTGTCATTAAAACAGCTGCCGTGGCGGACTACCGCCCGAAAATGGTTCATGACCATAAAGTAAAGAAACAGACAGGCGATGCAATCCTTGAGCTAGAAAGAACAAAGGATATTTTGTTTGAGCTCGGTAAACGTAAGGAACATCAACTGTTAATCGGATTTGCGGCTGAAACGAACGATGTCGACGATTACGCCAGGAAGAAGCTATCTGCGAAAAATGCCGATATGATTGTCGCCAACAATGTCAAAGCTGACGGGGCGGGATTTGGCACGGATACAAATATTGTGACGATGTTTAAACGGAATGGTTCAAGTGTTGTATTACCATTAATGTCAAAAGCGGCAGTTGCTGGAAAAATCATCGAGGAAATTGAAGCACTATTGAAGGATATGAATAACTAATGAAAATTGCCAGTGTGGTTGTGGATGTACCGACAAAACAAACGGATAAGTCATACGACTATTTGATTCCAGAAAAATGGCAGGATGTCATTCAGCCGGGCATGAGAGTGATTGTTCCTTTTGGACCAAGAAACATTCAAGGATTTGTGACCGGCATTAAAGTAGAATCCGAAATTAAACAGCTTAGGGAAATTATTGAGCCAATGGACATTGAGCCAGTTTTAAATCGGGAATTACTTGAACTTGGTGATTGGCTGACTGACAAAACGCTTTGTTTTAAAATCTTCGCTTACCAGGCAATGCTTCCGGCTGCCCTAAAGGCAAAGTATGAAAAAAAGGTGCGGCTGGCTGCCGGGGTAGAGCCTGAACAATTGCCTGTGCAACTAAGGGGCTATTTTGAAACAGGGCAAATGCTAGACTGGACGATGGCATTAGAACATAATATTGTGCCGCTGCTGCAGCGGGAGGCGGCGGCAGGACTGCTTGAAGTGATCTACTTGGTAAAAGACAAGGTTAGGAAAAAACAGGTCAAATTCGTTAAACCGGTTGTTAGCCCCGAAGAAATAAAAAAGGAACTGGAAGGGTTGCCCGCTAACGCTGAGAAACAAAAACAAATTCTAAGATTTTTTTTAGACCATAATCAGCCCATTGAATTAAAGCAGTTAACCGCCGAATTAAAGGTGTCATCAGCAGTTGTGAAGGCACTCGCGTCTAAACAGCTCGTTGCTGAGTTTGATATGGAAATCTACAGGGATCCTTTCGAGCACCGATCCTTTGAAAGAACCATTCCTCTGCCATTAACGAATGCCCAAACGACAGCAATCAAACCAATCCTGACTGCCATTGAAAAAAATGAACACGAAGTATTTTTGCTATACGGGGTAACCGGAAGCGGAAAAACTGAAATCTATCTGCAATCGATCCAGGAAGTCATTGACAAAGGAAAAGAAGCGATTGTACTGGTTCCGGAAATTTCATTAACACCGCAAATGGTGAACAGGTTTAAGGGCAGATTCGGCGATTTGGTGGCAGTCCTGCACAGTGGGTTATCGGCCGGAGAAAAATATGACGAATGGCGGAAAATTCAGCGCAAAGAGGTCAAGGTTGCGGTGGGGGCCAGGTCAGCTATTTTCGCGCCGTTTGAAAATATTGGCATCATTATTATTGATGAAGAACATGAAACAAGCTATAAGCAGGAGGATATGCCGCGCTATCACGCCCGCGATGTGGCAATCAGAAGGGCCCAAACCAATAACTGCCCGGTTGTGCTTGGCAGCGCCACGCCATCGCTGGAGTCCTTTGCCAGAGCGCAGAAAAATGTTTATCATTTATTGACGCTGCCTACGAGGATGAACAATCAGCCCCTCCCCGCAGTAGAAATTATCGACATGCGGGAGGAACTAAGAGCGGGAAACCGCTCGATGTTTTCCAGAAAATTGTTTGAATTGCTGCAAGACAGGATTGCCAAAAAGCAGCAGACCGTGTTGTTTTTAAATAAACGTGGCCACTCGTCGTTCGTGATGTGCCGCGATTGCGGCTATGTGGTAAATTGCCCAAACTGTGATATTTCCCTCACCTATCATCGCGCCGGAGTACAGATGAAATGCCATTATTGCGGGTACGAAACAATCGTGCCAAAAGTCTGTCCCGAGTGTTCAAGTGAATATATCCGTTATTTTGGCACAGGCACGCAAAAGGTGGAAGACGAGCTGGGGAAAATTCTTCCCGAGGCAAGAGTAATACGTATGGATGTCGATACGACAGGCCGGAAAGGGGCACATGAGCGGCTGTTAAAGGAGTTTCAGGAAGGGAAAGCCGATATATTATTAGGAACGCAAATGATTGCCAAAGGCCTCGATTTCCCCAATATCACGCTAGTTGGAGTGTTATCGGCTGATACGATGCTTCATCTTCCGGACTTTCGTTCGTCTGAAAAAACCTTTCAATTATTGACGCAGGTAAGCGGCAGGGCTGGACGCCATCAACTGCCGGGGGAGGTCATCATTCAAACCTATACCCCCGAGCACTACAGCATTGAACTTGCTGGGCACCAGGATTTCGATCAGTTTTACCAGCGAGAAATGCTGGTCCGGAGGATGCACCATTACCCTCCATTTTATTATTTATCACTAATTACTGTTAGCCATGAGCAGCTGCTGACTGTGGTATCCGCAACGGAAAAGATCACAAACTATGTGCGCTCACAGCTGTCAAATGAGGCGGTGATCTTAGGGCCCGCCGTATCGCCAATTGCAAGGATAAATAATAGATACCGCTATCAATGTCTGATAAAATACAAACGGGAACCGAACCTGACCAGAACGTTAAAGACGATTCTGGACCAGTATCAGAAAGAAGCAAAAAACGGCCTGTTGGTTTCGGTTGATGTTAACCCGTTTATCCTGATGTAATCTGGTAAAAATGATTAATATATATATGCACGAGATTGAATTAACGGAGGAAAGATTTTGGCAATAAGAAAGATAGTAAACTACCCCGCTGACATCCTCGAGACGAAATGTAAAGAGGTAACAGTGTTTAACCGAAAACTTGCAAAAACGCTTGATGATATGTACGATACGATGATTGAACATGATGGTGTCGGCCTTGCTGCACCACAAATCGGTCTGGATGCGCGAGTCGCAATTGTCGATATTGATGACGAAGCTGGTACAATCGAAATGATTAACCCGAAAATCCTGAATACTTCCGGAGAACAAACTGGTCCGGAAGGCTGCCTAAGCTTTCCGGGATTATTTGGAGAAGTAACAAGACCAAATTACGTGAAAATCGAGGCATATGATCGCAAAGGCAGACAGTATGAACTGGAAGCGGAAGGGTTTCTTGCTCGAGCGATTCAGCATGAAATAGATCACCTGGATGGAATCCTATTTACATCAAAGGTTATTAGGTATCTAGAGGAAGACGAGTTAAAAGGAGAAGAAGCGTAAAATGACGAAGATTGTATTTATGGGCACGCCTGATTTTTCAGTACCCATCTTAAGGCAAATTATTGAGGATGGCTATGAAGTAATCGGTGTCGTGACCCAGCCTGACCGCCCGGTTGGCAGAAAAAAGGTGCTGACCCCGCCCCCCGTTAAAGTGGAAGCAGTAAAACAGGGAATTCCAGTGTTGCAGCCTGAAAAAATCCGCCAGCCGGAAGAACTGGAAAAAATCATAGCGTTAAAGCCGGATTTAATCATAACCGCGGCATTCGGCCAAATTTTGCCAAAACAATTGCTGGATGCTCCCGCCCATGGCTGCATTAATGTGCACGCTTCCTTGCTTCCGGAACTCCGCGGCGGAGCTCCGATTCACTATGCGATTATGCAAGGAAAGGCAAAAACAGGAATCACGATTATGTATATGGTAGAGAAATTGGATGCAGGCGATATGCTAGCCAGTGTTGAGGTTCCGATCACTAATGAAGATAATGTAGGCACCCTTCATAATAAGCTTAGCGCTGCTGGAGCCAAACTGTTGTCGGAAACACTGCCTCCGCTTCTTTCGGGCAAATTGGAGCCGATCCCACAAAATGACGCAGAAGCGACCTTTGCTCCAAATATTAAACGGGAGCAGGAGAAAATAAATTGGAACAAGCCCGGGGAAGAAATTTATAATCACATACGTGGATTAAATCCATGGCCGGTTGCCTTTACCACATTGGATGGCCAAACGGTAAAAATTTGGCAAGGGGAAAAAGTAAAAGGACCCGCAAATACGGAACCTGGCACTATCATTAAAATTGACCCTGATGGACCCATTGTCAGCACAGGCAATGAAACAGCCATTAAAATAACGCAGCTTCAGCCAGCCGGGAAGACAAAAATGACAGGTGAACAATTCTTAAGGGGCGCAGGCTCCAAATTAACAGCAGGAAGCAAGCTAGGAGAATGATATGACAATAAAGGCAAAAAAAAATGTACGTGAAACTGCATTGGACTTATTAACATCAATTGAGAAAAATCAATCTTACAGCAATTTGCTTTTAAACAGTACAATTGAAAAAAATGAATTGTCGCCTGTCGATGTTGGCTTATTAACAGAATTGACCTACGGAACATTGCAAAGAAGAATGGCGCTGGATTTTTTTCTAAAGCCGTTTGTGAAGGACAATAAAAAGCTGGCCGATTGGATTCTTCATTTACTAAGACTTACGGTATACCAAATGGTTTATCTTGATCGAATCCCCGATCGCGCCGCAATCTATGAAGCGGTGGAAATTGCCAAAAAACGCGGGCATAAAGGGATTGCTAGTTTGGTAAATGGGGTGTTGCGGAGCATACAGAGAGAGGGGCTTCCCTCTTTAAGTGAAGTCAATGACCCGGTTGAGAGATTATCATTAGAAACCAGTCACCCACTATGGTTGGTAACAAGATGGGTTAACCAATTTGGCTATGATAAAACGAAGGAAATGTGTGAGATTAATTTAACAGCACCAATGCAAACAGCCAGAGTCAATCTCACGAAGATTTCGAGGGTTGAATGTGTCCAGCTTCTTGAAGAAGAAGGCTATCAAATTGAAAAAAGCCCGATTATTCCCGAAGCAATCAGGGCATTAAAAGGGAACCTGGCATCCAGCATGGCCTATAAATATGGGATGTTAACCATCCAGGATGAAAGTTCGATGCTTGCCACCTATGCATTAGGCGCTGAGGAAAACGAATTTGTCCTTGATGCGTGCGCTGCCCCTGGAGGCAAAAGTACGCACATCGCTGAAAAAATGCAAAATACTGGCGAGGTGATTTCAGTTGACCTTCACCAGCACAAAGTCCGGTTAATCAATGAAAATGCCCGCAGGCTAGGGTTATCAAATGTAAAAACGAATGTTTCCGATTCAAGACTTTTACCGGAAAAGTTCAAGCATGAAACATTCCATCGAATATTGCTTGATGCACCCTGTTCAGGCCTCGGGGTGATGCGAAGAAAGCCGGATATGAAATATACGAAGACTGAAAAGGATTTAGACCGATTGAGCAGTATTCAGCAGGATTTACTAACGTCTGTTGCTTCGCTTCTGAGAAAAGGCGGCACCCTTGTTTATAGTACCTGTACAGTAGACAAAGAGGAAAATGAACAAACTGTTAAGACATTTTTAGAAACCAACCCGGAATTTGAAGGGGATTTATCCTTCAAAACTCGGATGCCCGAGGCGGTCCAACCGCTGATTACCGGCTTTGATTTGCAAATATTCCCGCAGGACTTTGGGTCGGACGGCTTTTATATTGCGGTACTGAAAAGGAAGGTGTAAGTATTGGAGCAATTAAATACAACAGAGACAAATACAACATTGGAAAAAAAACAATCCATCTACTCATTGCAGCTGAATGAACTTCGAGAGTGGCTTAAGGATCACGGTGAAAAGCCGTTTAGGGCAGAGCAAATCTTTGATTGGCTCTATAAGAAAAGGGCTATCGAATTTGAAGAGATGAGCAATTTATCTAAGGGTTTGCGAGAACAGCTAGCGAATCATTTCCAAATAACAACATTAAACACGGTGATTCAACAAACCTCCTCAGATGGAACCATCAAATTTTTATTTGAACTTCATGATGGCTACTCCATTGAGACAGTCCTGATGCGCCATGATTACGGAAATTCCGTGTGTGTCACAACCCAGGTGGGCTGCCGGATTGGCTGCACCTTCTGCGCTTCCACACTTGGCGGACTGAAGCGGCATTTGGAAGCAGGGGAAATTGTTGCCCAGGTAGTCAAGGTTCAAAAGGCGCTTGATGAATCAGCGGAGCGAGTCAGTTCTGTTGTGATCATGGGAATCGGCGAGCCCTTTGATAACTACGATAACATGCTGTCGTTTTTAAAAATCATTAACCATGAGAATGGACTTAATATCGGCGCGCGCCATATCACGGTATCGACGAGCGGGATTATTCCAAAAATCTATCAATTTGCCGATGAAAATATGCAGATCAATTTTGCGATTTCCCTGCATGCCCCGAATACCGAGCTTCGCACTAGGCTTATGCCGATCAACAAAGCCTATAAACTTGATGACTTAATGAAAGCAGTAAGGTATTATATCGATAAGACGGGTCGTCGTGTCAGCTTTGAGTATGGTTTGTTCGGCGGGGTAAATGATACAGTCGAGCATGCGGAGGAATTGGCTGCCCTAATCAGAGGTTTGAAATGCCATGTCAATTTGATACCGGTAAACTATGTCCCTGAGCGGGATTACGTCCGGACCCCAAAAGACAAGATTTTTGCCTTTGAAAAAACATTAAAAAACCATGGAATCAATGTAACTATTCGCCGAGAGCACGGTCATGACATTGATGCTGCATGTGGTCAGCTCCGGGCAAAGGAGCGGAAAGAGGAGACGATGTAATCGTATGAGAGCGGTATTTCTAACAGACAGAGGGAAAGTGCGGGTTCACAATGAAGATGCCGGCGGTGTCTTTCAAAATCTCGATGGCAGCCTTCTTGCCGTTATTGCTGACGGGATGGGAGGGCATCGCGCCGGCGATGTGGCAAGTAACATGACAGTGACTCAATTGAAAAACGCTTGGGAGGAGTCCAAGGGTATTAAAACTGCGGATGCTGCCGAAAAATGGCTAATGGAACATATTTCGATTGTCAACGGACTTTTGTTTGAACATGCCGCTACCCATTCCGAATGCTTTGGGATGGGTACGACGATCGTTGCCGCAATCACAACGGATACGTTTGCCACCTTGGCGCACATTGGGGATAGCCGCGGGTATTTGTTAAATGAGTCAGGCTTTAAACAAATCACCGAAGATCACTCGCTCGTCAATGAATTGGTCCGTACCGGGCAAATATCGAAGGAGGATGCGGAACACCATCCTCGTAAAAATGTCCTGCTCCGGTCACTGGGCACTGAAAAAATGGTCGAAATGGATCTGAAAACGATTATGTTCGAAGAAGGCGATATTCTGCTACTATGTTCAGATGGGCTTTCCAATAAAGTAAGTGAACAAGAAATGATGGAAATTCTCTTGAATGACGAGCAGCTGGAGCAAAAAGCCGCAGCCTTTATCTCACTCGCAAATGAATACGGTGGAGAAGATAATATTACGCTTTCGATTGTAAAGTTTTCCGAGTGCAGTGAGGGTGATTGCTAAATGATGATTGGGAAAAGATTAAGCGGACGCTACAAGATTTTAAATATGGTCGGCGGCGGCGGTATGGCCAATGTTTACTTGGCACATGACATGATTCTCGACCGTGATGTTGCCGTAAAAATGCTCCGGCTCGACTTCGCCAATGACGAGGAGTTTATTCGGAGATTTCACAGGGAAGCCCAGTCGGCGACAAGCCTTGCCCATCCAAACATTGTCAACATCTATGATGTCGGTGAAGAAGACGATCTTTATTATATAGTGATGGAGTATGTTGATGGGACAACATTGAAACAATACATACAGCAAAACTCGCCTCTTCGAGTCGAAGAAACGATCGGAATTATGAGAGAATTGACCTCAGCCATTTCTCATGCACACCACAACCATATTATTCATCGGGATATAAAACCGCAGAACATTTTGATTGACCATGACGGTAATGTCAAAATTACTGATTTCGGCATTGCCATGGCTTTGACGGCCACAAGCATCACCCAAACAAATTCAGTCCTTGGCTCGGTTCATTACTTATCTCCAGAACAAGCACGCGGCGGTATGGCCAATCGTAAATCAGACATATACTCTTTAGGCATTGTCATGTTTGAATTATTGACCGGCCGGCTCCCATTTTCGGGAGAATCGGCAGTTTCAATTGCCTTAAAGCATTTGCAATCCGAAACGCCTTCAGTCAGGAGATGGAATCCAAACATCCCACAAAGTGTGGAAAACATCGTCTTAAAGGCGACCGCCAAAGACCCATTCCATCGCTATAATAGTGTGGATGAAATGGAGGAAGACTTAAGAACGGCGCTTGATCCCGAAAGAATGAATGAACCGAAGTTTGTCATCCCGGTTGATGACGAGGCTACGAAGGCCATCCCTGTCATTACCAATGACAAACCGTTAAAAAATCTCGACGAAACACTGGTTCATAGCAGTGAGAAAAGTGATTCAGCAGCTCATTCAAATAAGGAGAAAAAACCGGGCAAGAAGCGGAAAAAGTGGCCGATCATTTTGATTTCCGTACTTCTAGCACTCATCCTGCTCGGATTGTCGGCCTTCTTCATCTCGGGGATGCTGCAGGCAAAAGATATTAAGATTCCGGATGTAAGCGGCATGAATGAAGAAGATGCGATCTCAAAGCTTAAACTAAAAGGCCTGAATATCGATAAAACAATTGAACTTACAGATGAAAAAGTCAAACAAGGACAGGTTATCAAGACAAATCCACCAGCAGGCACAACCGTTAAGGAACATGCAAGAGTGACACTGTATATTAGCAGTGGCAAAGAAAAATATGAGCTTGATGATTATGTTGACCGCCAATTTGATGATATCGTTAGACTGTTGGAAAAATTGGATTTTAAAGACATAAAAAAGATTGAAAAACACGATGATAGTGAACCTGGGACAATTATTAGCCAGAATCCGGCACCAGGTAAAAAAGTCGTTCCCGAGGATACTATTTTGGAGTTAGAGGTAAGCAAAGGGCCTGAAAAAATTGTCCTCATGGACCTAACGCAATATAGCGTGAAAGCTGCTCAGGATTATGCCGCCTCAGTCGGTTTAACCTTAGATGCTTCTCAGGAACAATATAACGACACGATTCCCAAAGGCATGATTATCTCGCAAGAACCAAAACAGGGAACAGAGTTGCAAAAAGGCAACAAGGTTGCCGTGATTGTTTCAAAAGGAAAAGAAGAAAAACCACCGAAAGAATATAGCAAGGAAGTAACCATTGAATTTGTCCCGCCTATTCCTGGCCAGCCGGGACAAAAACAGGAGGTCATCATCTATATTGATGATATGGACCACAATCCGACTGTTCCTGCGGACCGATTCTTTATCACAGAAACGACAAGACGCCAAATTAAATTAATCATTGCCGAAGGTAAAACAGCGAGCTACAAGGTGTGGCGCGATTCGCAAGAGATTGCCGAAGAAACTGTTAATTACAACGATGTTCAATAAGGGTATAAAAATTCAAATAGCTTATGAGTCAGGCAAGGAGGGCTGCTATGCCTGAAGGGAAAATTGTCAAGGCATTAAGTGGTTTTTATTACGTTCTCAATAAGGAAGAATTAATTCAATGCCGGGGAAGAGGAGTATTCCGAAAAAATAAAATTTCCCCGCTTGTTGGGGATGAGGTCGTTTTTCAAGCGGAAAATGACCAAGAGGGCTACATCCTTGAGGTGAAGGAACGAAAGAATGAATTAGTACGCCCGCCCATCGCGAACGTGGATCAGGCAATTCTGGTGTTTTCGGCCGTTGAGCCGGATTTCAGCACCGTCCTGTTGGACCGATTTCTTGTCCTTGTTGAATTTAACGATATAGAGCCAATTATTTGCATTACCAAAATGGATTTGGCAAATGAACTGCAGCACGAGAAGATTGAAGTATTCGCCCGTCAATACCGGGCTGCCGGATATGAAGTCGTTCTTACCTCCTCGGAAACGGAAACCGGAGTCGAACAATTGACCCCGCATCTTGAAAATAAAATATCCGTGTTTGCCGGGCAATCCGGGGTGGGTAAGTCCTCGCTCTTGAATGTGCTAAGACCTGACCTAGAACTAAAAACAAACGATATTTCCATGCATTTGGGCAGAGGTAAGCATACCACAAGACATGTTGAATTGATAAAAGTGGGCAATGGTCTTGTTGCAGATACACCCGGCTTTAGTTCATTGGAATTTGCCAATATTGAAGCCGAGGATTTGACTGCTTGTTTTCCTGAAATGCTGAGGGCAAGCGAGAATTGCAAATTTCGTGGCTGCCTTCATGTAAGTGAACCAAAGTGCGGGGTAAAGGCCAAGGTGGAAGCAGGGGAAATTCCGGGGTATCGATATCAACATTATCTGGATTTTCTCCAGGAAATAAAAGATAGAAAGCCGAGGTATTAAAGATGGTAAAAATAGCACCGTCCATCCTTTCAGCCGATTTTGCAAAATTGGCAGAGGAAATCACCGCCGTAGAAACAGGGGGAGCCGATTATATTCATGTTGATGTAATGGATGGTCACTTTGTGCCGAATATTACGATTGGGCCGTTAATTGTCGAGGCGATACGTCCTGTAACAAAGCTGCCGCTTGATGTGCATCTGATGATTGAAAACCCTGATCAATATATCGAGGCATTTGCCAAAGCGGGAGCCGATTATATTACTGTTCATGTGGAAGCATGCCGGCATCTTCACCGGACCATTCAGAACATAAAATCCTTTGGCGTAAAAGCGGGTGTTGTGTTAAATCCGGCTACACCGGTTAATTCCATCCAGCATATTGTCAAGGATATTGATATGGTTCTCCTCATGTCAGTCAATCCCGGATTTGGGGGTCAAAAATTTATTCCCGAAGTCCTGCCAAAAATAAAAGAAGTAAAAGAATTGGCGGAGGAAAAAGGCGTTAGTCTAGAAATTGAAATCGATGGCGGGGTAAATCCGGAAACGGCAAAGTTGTGTATAGAGGCGGGAGCCACCGTGCTTGTTGCCGGTTCGGCCATTTACAACCAACAAGATTATACCAAGGCAATAGCGCTAATTAGAGGATAATAAAGGAGGGGCTGTCACTTAAGACAGCTCTTTTTCATACATAAAGGAGTAATAATAGATGGTCATTAATATTCTTGCCGGAGGGCCTGAAGAACTTTTGCCTGATTTAACAGAATACAATACAGAAAATGAAGTATGGGTTGGGGTTGACCGCGGGGTTTTCCATCTTTTATCACGCAACATACAACCCATGATGGCCTTTGGTGATTTTGATTCTGTTTCAGAGCGGGAACTGGCTTTTATTGAAAGCAAAATCACCAATTTGAAACGATTTAAGCCAGAAAAAGATGAAACCGACACCGAGCTGGCCTTAAATTGGGCAGTCGCTCAAAAACCCGAGGAAATTCGCTTGTTTGGGGCAACCGGCGGCAGGCTGGACCATTTGCTGGCCAATGTCCAACTGTTGACCAAGCCGCTAAGTCAAGGAATTTCCACAAAAATTAGTCTAATCGACCGGAAAAACATTGCTTATTTAGCAGGTCCGGGTACCTATACAGTCGAAAAAATGCTCGAAAAAAAATACATATCGTTTGTTCCGTTAACACTCAATGTTTCCGATCTAACTCTTCGGGGCTTCAAATTTCCGTTGGAAAATCGTCATATTTCCATCGGTTCTACACTATGTATTAGTAATGAACTTATTAGTGAATATGGTACTTTTTCATTTTCAGAAGGCATATTAATAGTGATAAGAAGTCATGATTAATAGGCCTCACTAATTGTGCCCGATTTCGTTCGTTTGAATAATATGGTAAGGGCGGCGAAAGAGGTTTAGTGAATAAGAGTAGAGATGCCGAGATTTTTGAGGAGGGAAAGTATGAAATTTTATACGATTAAACTGCCGAGATTTTTAGGCGGACTTGTGCGGGCGATGATTGGTGTGTTTAAGAAAAACGAATAGATATGAGAGCGGCACCCAAACCAATTGGGTGCTTTTATTTTTACGATTTTGGGTAAGTTAATAAAATAGGGCAGGAAATAAAATGAGCATCCTTCTAAAGGATGCCCATCAATTATTAAACGCGTTCTACTTTACCAGATCTTAACGCTCTTGCAGAAACCCAAACACGCTTTGGCTTTCCATCAACAAGAATACGAACTTTTTGTAGGTTGGCGCCCCATGTGCGCTTGTTTGCGTTCATTGCGTGAGAACGTGCATTACCAGTAGTGGTTTTCTTTCCAGTTACTACACATTTACGTGGCATAGACTATCCCTCCTTAACTAACAAAAGCTTTACCAGCAATCCATAAAATATACATTTATATTAGGAAATGGCCAAGCTGAATTTTCTAGTCTTAAGATACCTTAATAATTTATCATACAACCTATTCGAATGCAATAGCTTAGTTTAAAGGTTTCAAGAAAAAAACCTTGACAACCTTTTGAAAAAAATGCTGTTATAGATAACAGGCAGGTATGACTTTCAATCTTGCAGTTACTATAGTAAAATGACTGTAGTTAAGGAGCAATTATACATGAGGGGGAACGATTCATGTCCATTGAATTAAAAACCAAGTACGGACAAATTGATATTTCCAACGAAGTAATCGCAACCATTGCCGGTGGAGCAGCAATCGAATGCTATGGTATTGTAGGCATGGCCTCAAAGAATCAAATCAAAGACGGCATTACGGAAATACTCCGCAAGGAAAACTTTACCCGCGGTGTGATTGTTCGTCAGGAAAATGAGGCAATACATATCGATATGTACATAATTGTCAGCTATGGAACGAAAATTTCCGAAATTGCTCACAACGTGCAATCAAAGGTGAAATATACCCTTGATAAGACTGTTGGACTTGCCGTTGACTCGGTTAATATTTACGTTCAAGGAGTTCGTGTGACGAACCCATAGTTAAGGAGGAAGGTTTTGTGTCAATAACATCGTTGGATGGAAAACGTTTTGCCGAAATGGTCATTTCTGGTGCTAATAATTTGGCGGTGAATGCCAAAATGGTCGATGCGCTAAACGTTTTTCCCGTGCCGGATGGCGATACTGGAACAAATATGAATTTATCCATGACTTCCGGAGCCAAAGAAGTAAAAAATAATGTGCAGGAGCATATTGGGAAAGTCGGAACATCTCTTTCCAAAGGTCTTTTAATGGGGGCTCGGGGAAATTCAGGCGTTATTCTATCCCAGTTGTTCCGTGGTTTTTCCAAAGCGATTGAAGCAAAAGCTCAAATAAATGCCCAAGATTTTGCCGGCGCGCTGGAAGCTGGCGTTGAAACTGCGTATAAAGCTGTAATGAAGCCTGTCGAAGGGACCATTTTAACGGTTGCAAAAGATGCAGCGAAAAAAGGCGTTCAGGCTGCACAAAAGACAGTTGATATCATAGTCGTTATGGAGGAAGTTTTAAAAGAAGCAAAAGCCTCGTTAAAGCGGACTCCAGACCTGCTACCTGTGTTAAAGGAAGTCGGTGTCGTTGACAGCGGCGGGCAGGGTCTCGTTTGCGTCTATGAAGGTTTTCTTGCCCAGTTAAAAGGCGAACAACTTCCTGATTCACCTGAAGATCTGCCATCAATGGATGAGCTGGTGAGCGCTGAGCATCATAAAAGTGTGCAAAGCCATATCAACACGGAAGACATCGTATTTGGATATTGTACAGAATTTATGGTGCGGTTTGAAGAAGATAAGCTGGCCAAAAATCCATTCGATGAAACAAAGTTCCGGAATGATTTGGACAAATACGGCGATTCCTTATTAGTGATTGCCGATGACGATGTAGTTAAGGTACATATTCACTCTGAACAGCCGGGAGAAGTATTATCCTATGGCCAGAGTTACGGAAACTTAATTAACATGAAGATCGAAAATATGCGTCTGCAGCATTCCAATATTGTCGGTGAAACGAAAACACCGCTTGTTTCGGGCCGTACCGAAGCGCCAAAGGAAAAACAGGAGTATGGGATTGTTACCGTATCAATGGGAGCAGGCATTGCTGATTTATTTAAGAGCATCGGTGCCCATGCAGTCATTGAAGGCGGTCAGACAATGAACCCAAGCACAGAGGATATTGTGAAGGCTGTCAAGGATGTCAACGCGAAAAAGATTTTTATTTTGCCTAATAATAAAAATATCATTATGGCAGCCCAGCAGGCAGCCGATGTGGCGGATGAAGAAATCTACGTCATCCCGTCAAAGACCGTGCCTCAAGGACTTTCGGCATTGCTGGCATTCAATCCTTCTGCTGATGCGGAAGCGAATGCAGCAGGTATGACCGAAGCGTTAAATCATGTTAAAACAGGTCAAATTACCTTTGCAGTCCGCGATACTCAAATCGATGGCCTTGAAATTGAAAAAGATGATTTCATGGGCATATCTGAAGGTAAAATTGTCGTGAAAAATAAAGACAAACAAAAGGTTGCCCAAGATTTGTTAACACAAATGATGGATTCGGATTCGGAAATCCTGACAATTATTTATGGTGAAGATGTGACCGAGGCAGAGGTAGCGACATTGACTCAATTTGTGGAAGAGCAATACAGCGATGTCGAAATTGAAGTGCATAATGGCCAGCAGCCATTATATTCATTTATCTTTTCAATTGAATAAACAACCGCTAAAATAGAAGGGCGCCCTCCATTCGGGGCAACCCTTCTTTTTGGTTTGTAAAGCGAAATGCGGTTCAAATAGAACCTTGACTAATACACTGATGGTAAGGGGGAGAATAAGGTGAAATATAGAAGTGTTTTCGATATTATCGGACCGGTGATGATTGGTCCTTCAAGTTCCCATACTGCGGGTGCGGCAAGAATTGGCCGCGTGGCCAGAAGCCTGTTTGGCAGAGAGCCTAAATGGGCCAACATATCCCTGTATGGCTCGTTTGCCAAAACTTATAAAGGCCATGGAACCGACGTGGCCATCGTTGGTGGGCTGTTGGATTTTGATACTGATGATACCCGAATTATCAATGCCCTCGATATTGCAAACGAACGGGGAATGAAAATTCAGTTTATAGAAGAGGATGCCGTGCCTGACCATCCGAATACCGCAAGAGTTATAATTGGCGACCATAACGGTGAACTTGAATTGGTCGGAATATCCATTGGCGGAGGAAAAATTGAAATTACCGAGTTAAACGGTTTTGTCTTAAAGCTGTCAGGAAACCACCCGGCCCTTCTCGTGGTCCATAATGACCGCTTCGGCGCGATTGCCAGTGTCGCCAATACTTTGGCCAAGTACGAAATTAACATCGGCCATATGGAGGTTTCCCGCAAGGAAGTCGGAAAAATGGCGCTCATGACCATTGAGGTCGATGAAAATGTGGATGATCAGCTGCTTGAAGAACTTGAACAGCTTCCGAATATATTAAAAGTAACAAAAATTGTTGACTAACGGTCAAATGAAAAAGGGGTGAAACCAATGTTTAGAAATGTAGCGGAATTAGTGGAACTGGCTGTCAGCCAAAACAAGAAAATCTCGGAAATCATGATTGAGCAGGAAGTAGGGGTAACGGGGCGTTCGCGTGAAGAGGTTCTCTCCTTTATGGACCGCAATTTGAAGGTAATGGAGGAGGCAGTGGAACGGGGAATAAAAGGGGTCAAGTCCCATTCAGGTTTGACTGGAGGGGATGCCGTTTTGCTGCAAAAATATATTGAAAAAGGAAATTTCCTATCCGGGGAAACAATACTTGATGCAGTAAGCAAAGCAGTGGCGACTAACGAAGTAAACGCCGCCATGGGAACAATTTGTGCCACACCGACAGCAGGTTCTGCGGGAGTAGTTCCGGGAACATTATTTGCTGTTAAGAAAAAACTTAATCCTACGAGAGAGCAAATGGTTTCCTTTTTATTTACTGCCGGAGCCTTTGGATTCGTTGTTGCCAATAATGCATCCATTTCCGGTGCCGCTGGCGGCTGTCAAGCTGAGGTCGGTTCGGCAGCGGGAATGGCTGCTGCTGCAATTGTTGAAATGGCTGGGGGTACACCACAACAGTGTGCCGAAGCGATGGCCATCACGCTGAAAAATATGCTCGGACTTGTTTGTGACCCAGTTGCCGGACTTGTTGAAGTCCCATGCGTCAAACGAAATGCCATGGGAGCAGCCAATGCGATGGTTGCAGCCGATATGGCACTGGCAGGGGTCACCAGTCGAATCCCGTGTGATGAAGTCATTGAGGCGATGTACAAAATTGGCCAAACCATGCCAACTGCTTTACGAGAAACTGCAGGAGGAGGGTTGGCGGCTACTCCAACAGGACGCAGGCTTGAGGCAAAAATCTTTGGTATGCCGCTGAAAGAGAAGTGAACCAGATTCTAAGCCAATCAGTAATGGCATTAAAGGGCATAGGGGAAGAAACAGCGGAAAGCCTCGCAGAAATGAACATCGCAACCATTCGAGATTTATTGGAATACTTTCCTTACCGGTATGAGGATTACCGGCTGCGAGACCTTACCGAAGTCCAGCATGATGAGAAAATAACCGTGGAGGGGAAGGTTCACAGCGAGCCTTCTCTTGCCTATTATGGCAGGAAGAAATCCAAGCTGACGATCCGGATGTTTATCGGCGTTTATTTAATCAAAGTCGTTTTCTTTAACCAGCCGTATTTGAAAAATAAATTAAACATGAATGACATCATCACCGTTACGGGAAAATGGGATGCGCATCGCCAAACGATTACGGCAAATGAAGTGCAGCTAGGGACAAATACCAAAGTGAATCAGTTCGAACCAGTTTATTCATTAAGGGGGAAAATTACCACAAAAGGGATGCGTAAATTTATTAGTCTTGCTTTCCAGCAATATGGCAGTTTAATAGAGGAAACGCTGCCAGGGTACTTTTTACAAAAATACCGCCTGCTTAACCGGAAGGATGCCGTTAGGGCGATGCATTTTCCCTCAAGCCAAGAAGATGTGAAACAAGCCCGCCGCCGGTTTGTGTATGAGGAATTTTTGCTGTTTCAACTAAAAATGCAGGCGTTGCGGAAATTTGAACGGGAACAATCCCAAGGGATCAGCCAAGACTATGATGTTAATAAAGTAAAAGATTTTATTAACGGTCTTCCGTTTTCGTTGACCAATGCGCAAAAACGGGTCGTCAATGAAATTCTGACCGATCTTAAATCGCCTTATCGGATGAACAGATTATTGCAGGGGGATGTCGGTTCCGGAAAAACGGCTGTAGCGGCAATCGGTTTATATGCCAGTGTGACGGCCGGGTATCAGGGAGCCATGATGGTGCCGACCGAAATACTTGCCGAGCAGCATGCCCAATCATTAAAGCAATTGCTCGCACCATTCCAGGTTAGCTGCGAGCTGCTGACAAGTTCAGTTAAAGGCAAGCGCCGGCGGGAAATCCTTGAAGAGCTGGCCAGCGGTAAAATCGACATTTTAGTCGGAACACATGCCCTGATACAGGATGAAGTTACGTTTAACCGGCTTGGCTTCGTGATTACTGATGAGCAGCACCGTTTCGGTGTGGAGCAGCGCCGGGTCCTGCGTGAAAAAGGCGAGAATCCCGATGTCCTGTTTATGACAGCAACCCCGATTCCCCGGACACTTGCGATAACTGTTTTCGGTGAAATGGATGTTTCCGTAATTGATGAAATGCCTGCAGGCAGAAAAACGATCGAGACGTATTGGGCAAAACCGGAAATGCTTGAACGAGTATTGGGCTTTGTCGAAAAAGAATTGGTGAAGGGACACCAAGCGTACGTAATCTGCCCTCTTATCGAAGAATCGGACAAGCTCGATGTCCAAAACGCAATTGATGTGCATACGGCCTTGAGCCATTATTTTCAAAATCGCTTCAAGGTGGGTCTCATGCATGGACGGTTGGGTTCCGATGAAAAAGACGCCATCATGAAGGCCTACAGTGCCAATGAAGTTCAGTTGCTGGTTTCGACAACGGTGGTCGAGGTGGGCGTAAACGTGCCAAACGCAACAATCATGGTCATTTACGATGCCGAACGCTTTGGCTTATCCCAGCTCCACCAGCTTCGCGGGCGCGTTGGCCGCGGCAGCGATCAGGCCTACTGCATTTTGCTTGCCAGCCCTAAAACGGAAGTCGGGCAGGAACGGATGAGAATCATGACCGAAACCAATGATGGTTTTGTTCTCAGCGAGAAGGATTTGGAGCTTCGCGGACCGGGCGACTTTTTTGGCAAAAAGCAAAGCGGAGTTCCCGAGTTTAAAGTGGCCGATATGGTCCATGATTACCGGGCGCTGGAAACGGCGCGGAGCGACGCCGCCCAGCTGATCCAATTCGAAACCTTCTGGACCTCTCCCGACTATCAATATTTGCGAAACCAGCTTGAACAATCAGGGGTTTTGGAGGGCGAAAAGTTGGATTAGCAGCCATAAAAGCAGATTGCAATAAAAAAGTAATCCTTGCAATCTGCTTTTTTAAATTTTATACTACTCTTAGTACCTAGTCATAATACTCGGACGGTGTGAACAAATGAGACGAAGCAAAAAAGAGCGTCAACGATTATTAACCTCAACCATCGAAGATAATCCATTTATCACTGATGAGGAGTTGGCGGAAAAATTCCAAGTAAGTGTTCAAACAATTCGGCTTGACCGGTTGGAGCTTTCGATTCCCGAGCTGCGTGAACGGATCAAAACAGTAGCGGAAAAACGGTTTGAAGACGAAGTCCGATCCCTCCCGCTTGAAGAGGTCATTGGTGAAATCATTGATATTGAGCTTGATCAAAGCGCGATATCGATTTTTGACGTGAAAGCGGAACACGTGTTTAAACGGAATCAAATAGCCCGAGGCCACCATGTATTTGCCCAGGCCAACTCCCTGGCAGTGGCTGTCATCAATGATGAGCTGGCATTAACGGCAAAAGCCAATATTCAGTTTAAGCGATCGGTTAAATTGAACGAACGGGTTGTCGCCAAAGCAAGGGTGACAAAAATTGATGACCATGCCGGACGAACATTTGTCGAAGTTAACAGTTTTGTGAATAATGAACAGGTTTTTTCCGGACAATTTGAAATGTACCGTTCGAAAAACAATAAAGGATGAGACATACATGAAACTAGCAATTGACGCAATGGGCGGCGACCACGCGCCAAAGGAAATTGTTTTGGGTGCAATGAAAGCAGTTGAAGCCTATCCTGATTTACATATCACACTTGTTGGCGATGAGGCCAAAATAAAAGAAACCTTAACAGGACATGACCGAATTTCTATTTTACATACGACAGAGGTTATTCTCGGAACGGATGAACCGGTTAGGGCCGTCCGCCGTAAAAAAACAGCTTCAATGGTGCTTGCCGCCCAACAGGTTGCCGATAGAGCGGCCGATGCCTGCCTGTCTGCAGGAAATACCGGCGCGTTAATGGCTGCAGGATTGTTTGTGGTTGGCAGAATCGAGGGAATTGATCGTCCGGCGCTGGCACCAACCTTACCGACCATAGGTGGAGAAGGCTTTTTATTGCTTGATGTCGGCGCCAATGCCGATGCGAAACCGGAACATTTGCTGCAATACGCGATCATGGGTTCAATCTACTGCGAAAAGGTAAGGAATATTACTTTACCGCGAGTTGGACTGTTAAATATCGGAACCGAAGAAAAAAAGGGCAATGAACTGACTCGTCACGCGTTTGACTTGCTGAAAAATTCTAATTTAAATTTCGTCGGTAATGTTGAGGCCCGCGATTTACTCGATGGTGTTGCGGATGTGGTGGTAACAGATGGATTTACCGGTAATATGGTGTTAAAAACCATTGAGGGTACGGCCCTATCGATGTTCAAAATGTTAAAAACAGCGTTAATGGGCAGTTTTACTAGCAAGCTTGCCGCCGCGGTATTAAAACCAAATTTAATGCAGTTGAAGAATAAGCTTGATTATTCAGAATATGGCGGTGCCGGATTATTCGGTCTTAAAGCACCTGTCATCAAGGCGCACGGTTCCTCAAATGCGCAAGCGATTTTCAGTGCGATTCGCCAGACTAGGGAAATGGTGGCTGGTGATATCGTCAGCCTGGTCAAGCAAACAGTGGAAGAGACAAAGACCGAAAAAATAGAACAGTAAAGGAGCGAAGTCAGTGGGAAAAATAGCATTTGTGTTCCCCGGCCAAGGTTCACAGGCAGTTGGAATGGGCAAAGATTTGGCGGATAAGTATCCAGAGGTAATGGGGTATTTTCAAAGGGCTGATGATGCGCTTCAATTTCCGTTGAGTCAATTGATTTTTGCGGGGCCTAAAGAAGAGCTGACTCTGACCTACAATACACAACCGGCATTATTAACAACGAGTATCGCTATATTGACACATTTTGTAAAATCAGGGATTGCTGCTGATTATGTCGCAGGGCATAGCCTTGGGGAATACTCGGCACTTGTAGCTGCTGGTGTTCTCAGCTTTGAAGATGGGGTTATGGCCGTCCGGAAAAGGGGAGAATTCATGGAGCATGCCGTTCCCAATGGTGAGGGCTCAATGGCCGCAGTTTTGGGGCTCGACCGGGATAAATTGGCTGCGGTGACTCAAGAGGTTACAGAATCCGGACACGTAGTGGCATTAGCGAATTTAAATTGTCCAGGGCAAATTGTTATATCAGGTACAAGACAGGGCGTGGAAACAGCAGGAGGAAAAGCGAAGGAAGCAGGAGCGAAACGGGTCCTGCCCCTTGAAGTAAGTGGACCGTTCCATTCCCCGTTGATGGAACCGGCCGCCGGACAGCTGCGGGAAGTTTTGGATGCAGCGAAAATGAACGACGCCAATATTCCTGTCGTAGTCAATGTGAGCGCCGAACCGGTTACTTCCGCTCCGGATATTAAGGATAAATTGATTGAACAACTTTATTCTCCGGTATTATGGGAGGATTCTGTCCAAAAAATGATCGCCCTCGGTGTCGATACCTTTATTGAAATCGGACCCGGAAAGGTATTATCGGGATTAATAAAGAAAATTGACAAAACAGTAAAAACCTATTCTGTCTACGATGAAGAAACCGCTCTTGGTGTCATCGAGGCGTTGAAGGAGGAAAACTGATGAATTTGGAAGGGAAAGCGGCGCTGGTAACAGGTGCGTCAAGAGGAATTGGGAGGGAGATTGCCCTTGAGCTTGCCAGACAGGGTGCCAATGTTGCCGTAAATTTTGCCGGCAGTGAAGCAAAGGCAAATGAAGTCGTTGACGAAATCAAGGCCTTGGGAAGAGATGCTTTTACGGTGAAATGCGATGTGGCCAATCCTGATGAAGTGACGGATATGGTGAAAACGGCGGTAGACCGTTTTGGCCGGCTCGATATTGTCGTCAATAATGCTGGAATCACTCGCGACAACCTATTGATGAGGATGAAAGAGCAGGAATGGGATGATGTCATCAATACGAACCTGAAGGGAGTCTTCCTTGTAACCAAGGCGGTTACGCGGCAATTGATGAAACAGCGAAGCGGCAGAATCATTAATATTACCTCCGTAGTCGGCATAAGCGGGAATCCCGGACAGGCCAACTATGTGGCCGCCAAAGCAGGTGTCATCGGCTTGACAAAAACAACAGCCAAAGAGCTGGCATCACGGAATATTACCGTAAACGCGATTGCACCTGGCTTTATTACAACCGATATGACGGATCAATTGCCGGAAGATGTCAAAGCGGAGATGCTGAAGCAGATTCCGTTGGCAAGACTGGGAGAGCCAAAAGATATCGCAAAGATGACAGCCTTCCTTGCTTCAGACGATGCATCCTATATTACTGGTCAGACACTCCATATTAATGGCGGCATGGTAATGTGATTTGTCTATAAATTAATTTAACTATATAATAGCTTGAGGGGAGGTGAAGTGAGAATGGCAGAAGTATTAGAACGTGTGACAAAAATCATCGTGGACCGTTTGGGTGTTGAGGAATCTCAAGTGACTCTTGAAGCTTCCTTTAAAGATGATTTAGGTGCCGATTCCCTTGACGTAGTGGAACTAGTTATGGAATTGGAAGATGAATTTGATATGGAAATTTCCGACGAAGATGCTGAAAAGATTGGTACAGTTGGCGACGCTGTTAACTACATACAAAGTCAAAAGTAATCTTGTTGGAATAATTCTTAAAGCTCCGTTTTCAAACGGGGCTTTTTTAAGGTAGAATAGAACTTGGTGCTCCTTTTGGAGGCCAAGTTTCTTTACGTATAAACAAGGTTATACTTTTAACAGTGTAAATCAGATACAAGGTGGAGAATGTAATGCGCAAGAATGGGAATGAAAAAGATTTAAACTATCGCGCAAAAGACAAACAATTTAAGGAATTTCAGCAAGAAATAGATTTTATTTTTGACAATGAAAAATTGTTGAGGCAGGCTTTTACTCATTCATCCTATGTGAATGAGCATCGCAGAAAACCTTTTGAAGATAATGAACGGCTCGAATTTTTGGGGGATGCCGTTCTCGAACTGACCATTTCCCATTTTCTTTTTAATAAATACCCCACCATGACCGAAGGGGAACTGACAAAGCTACGGGCCGCCATTGTTTGCGAACCATCGCTTGTTGCCTTCGCAAATGAGCTTGGATTTGGCCGCTTGATCCTGCTGGGCAAAGGGGAGGAAATGACGGGCGGAAGAGAACGTCCTGCCCTGCTTGCCGATGTGTTTGAGGCATTTATCGGCGCCTTATATTTGGATAAAGGAATGGAAATGGTCATTAAATTTCTTGAGAAGGTTGTTTTTCCGAAAATTAATGCCGGTGCTTTTTCTCATGTGATGGATTTTAAAAGCCAATTGCAGGAACTGGTCCAGCGCGACGGGACCGGTGTGATTGAATATAGCGTCCTGCAGGAAAAAGGCCCTGCCCATAACAAGGAATTTGTTTCCAAGGTAACCTTAAACGGGGAAGAATTGGGAATAGGAACAGGCAGGTCAAAGAAGGAAGCGGAGCAGCATGCTGCCCAAATGGCTTTGGGTGTATTAAAAAACAATCAGCATAGAAAATGACAAAATGGAACTGGAGAGATCCCGGGCATTTTAGGGAGGATTAACAATGTTTTTGAAACGGTTGGACATTATTGGCTTTAAATCATTTGCCGATCGCATAGGTGTAGATTTTGTACCCGGTGTTACCGCGGTAGTCGGGCCAAACGGAAGCGGCAAAAGTAATATTACCGATGCCATCCGCTGGGTTTTAGGCGAGCAATCTGCCAAATCACTTCGAGGAAGCAAAATGGAGGATATTATTTTTGCCGGCAGTGATTCGAGAAAAGCGTTGAACTATGCCGAAGTGACTTTGACTTTGGATAATCAGGACCAGGGTCTGGCGCTTGATTACAATGAAGTCAGTGTGACCAGACGGGTGACACGCGCGGGGGAAAGCGAATTTTTAATTAACAAGCAGCCTTGCCGGTTAAAGGATATCATTGACTTGTTCATGGATTCCGGACTTGGCAGAGAAGCATTTTCAATCATTAGCCAAGGAAAAGTAGAAGAAATTTTAAATAGCAAAGCAGAAGACCGCCGGACAATTTTCGAAGAGGCAGCCGGTGTATTAAAATATAAAAACCGTAAGAAAAAGGCGGAACAAAAGCTTACAGAAACGCAGGACAATTTAAACCGTGTCCATGATATTCTTCATGAGCTCGAAGGGCAGGTCGAGCCATTAAAGATGCAGGCATCAATGGCCAAGGACTATTTGGAGAAAAAGCAAGAGCTAGAGAAATTTGAAGTAGCCTTGACAGTTTATGAAATCGAAGATCTTCATCAAAAATGGGAAGCACTTTCGAAACAGCTTGATGAGCATCAGCAGGAAGAACTGAGGCTGTCATCAGAATTGCAGTTGAAGGAAGCTAAAATCATCGAGACACGGGACCAAATTGCCGCCTTGGACGAATCCATTACCGACCTGCAGAATGTTCTGCTTCATGCCAGTGAAGAGTTGGAAAAGCTTGAGGGCCGTAAGGAAGTTTTAAAAGAACGGAAGAAAAATGCGGCACAAAACAAAGAGCAGCTCATCCAATCAATTGCGGAATTAACAGACAAAATTAGTTTACTGGAGAAAAATCGGGAAGTGCAGCAGCATACCGCTGACGAACTGGAAAAACAAGTAAGCGCACTTCTTGCCCAATTAAAGGGAAAACAGGACAAACTGCTATTATTTACCGAAAATTTGGATGAGAAAATTGAAAATCTGAAAAGTGAATACATTGATTTGCTTAATGATCAGGCTGGCACAAAAAATGAATTAAAGCATATTGCTGAACAACTCCAGCAGCAGGAACGAAGAAGTGCCAGGCTTGACGAAGAAAATGAAAAATTCCTTAAGGAACGTGAAACGGTCCAAGCGGGTAAGCAGAAAGTGCAGACGGCACTTGATGATCTCCAGAAGCAACTGGAACAACAGGTAGTCCATTATCGCGAGCAGCAGCACAAGCTCGAGAGTACAAAAAGTAATTATCAAAAGCAGGAAAAAACCTTATACCAAGCCTACCAACTTATTCAGCAGGCCAAGTCAAGAAAAGAAATGCTGGAGGAGATGGAAGAAGATTATTCCGGCTTCTTCCAGGGTGTAAAAGAGGTATTAAAAATGCGCGGCACCAAGCTTCGCGGCATCGAAGGCGCTGTAGCGGAACTTGTCTCTGTTCCTAAACAATACGAGGCGGCCCTGGAAACAGCATTTGGCGGCGCCCTGCAGCATATTGTGGTGGATACCGAGGAAAATGCCCGAGCCGCCATCCAATACCTAAAACAGCATTCATATGGACGCGCCACTTTTTTGCCGCTTAGCGTGATCAAGGGGCGGCCGCTCTCTTCTGCCCAGGCTACATTAATTCAACATCATCCATCATTTATTGGAACAGCGGTCAGCCTGATTGGATTTGACCCAAAGTATACCGAGATTATGAACAACCTTCTCGGGAATGTTGTCATCACAAAAGATTTAAAGGGCGCCAACGAAATGGCAAAGCTTTTGCAGTACCGGGTCCGCCTGGTTACGGTAGATGGTGATGTCGTCAATCCGGGCGGTTCGATGACAGGGGGAGCAACTAAGCAAAAATCCTCGTCGCTATTATCAAGAAAAGGCGAGCTAGAGGATTTAAAAGCAAAGCTTGTTATCATGGAGGAACAAACCGCTGGCCTGGAGCAAAGTGTCAAAAGCCTTAAAGAAGCGGTGCGCATTGCCGAGTCAAGGCTGGAGGAAATCAGAAGAACCGGGGAAGAGCTGCGGCTTAGTGAACAGTCGATCAAAGGTGAACTTCGTGAAGCAGAGTTGGAGGAAAAAAACCTGAATGAACGCCTGGCGATCTATGACTTGGAAAAAGAGCAAATCGACGCTGAGCATAACCGGCTATCGCAAAGAAAAGGGCAAAATTTGCAAGCAATGGAAGCATGCCAAACTGCCATCGCCGATTTAGACAGGCAAATCAACGCACTCACCGAACAGAAATCCAAAGATTTAACATCAAAGGAAACCATCACCTCGGAAATAAATGAATTAAAGATTGAATTTGCCTCGAAAAATGAACAGCTGACAAATGCCAACGAACGCCTTGGACTGACCATCAACGATCTTGAGGAAAGCAGGAAGAAGTTGGCCATTCTTGAGGAGGACTTTCAGCTATTAACCTCAGAAATGACAAATAGCTCCACCGGCGAGGATCAGTTGGAGGAAGCGGCAAAGAGAAAACAACAGGATAAAGAGGCAACCCTTCAGCTAATTGCTGCAAGGCGGGAGGAACGGCTTGCGCTTCAAGGGCAATTGGAAGATGTAGAACTCGAGGTTAAAGAATTGAAACGGCTTCATAAGGGTCTGACCGTTGTGTTGAAGGATGAGGAAGTAAAAATGACCCGCCTGGATGTGGAGCTGGAAAACAGATTGGCACATCTTCGCGAGGAATATTTATTAACCTATGAGGGGGCCAAGGAACAATACCCGCTGACAGTGACGGTTGATGAGGCGCGGAAAAAGGTCAAATTAATCAAGCTTGCGATTGACGAACTTGGCAATGTCAATCTTGGGGCGATTGAGGAATATGAGCGGGTTTCCGAGCGCTATGAGTTTCTGAATGAACAAAAGGCCGACCTCCAGGAAGCCAAGGATACGCTGTTTAAGGTCATAGAAGAGATGGATGAAGAAATGAAAAAACGTTTCAAGGGGACCTTTGACGGCATCCGGGAACACTTTGAGCCAGTGTTCCGTGCGCTTTTCGGCGGCGGGCGAGCGGACCTGATATTGACAGATCCGGAGGACTTATTAAACACAGGTGTCGAAATCGTTGCCCAGCCGCCGGGGAAAAAGCTCCAGAATCTTGGGCTCTTATCAGGCGGAGAACGTGCATTAACGGCGATTGCCCTATTGTTTTCCATTTTAAAGGTCCGGCCCGTGCCATTTTGCATTCTTGACGAGGTCGAGGCGGCGCTTGATGAAGCCAATGTCTACCGTTTCAGCCAATATCTCAAGCGTTATAGCTCGGAAACGCAATTTATCGTGATTACCCATCGCAAAGGGACAATGGAAGAGGCAAATGTCCTCTATGGTGTCACAATGCAGGAGTCGGGGGTATCCAAGCTTGTATCCGTCCGCCTGGAGGATACAAGGGAACTTGTTGAATCATAGTCAAAGGAAGTGTAAGCATGAGCTTTTTTAAGAAATTAAAAGATAAAATCACCAAATCGACAGACTCTGTCACAGAGAAATTCAAAGAAGGACTCACGAAAACCCGTGACAGCTTTTCTGGCAAGGTCAATGACCTGGTTGCCAGATACCGTAAAGTCGATGAGGATTTCTTTGAAGAATTGGAAGAAATCTTAATCCAGGCTGATGTCGGTTTTGAAACGGTAATGGAGCTGATTGATGAACTGAAAACGGAAGTGAAACGCCGTAACATTCAGGATCCAGCAGAAGTTCAAAGTGTCATCTCCGAAAAGCTGGTTGAAATCTATAATGCCGGTGAGGGACAATCATCAGCTTTGAACATCCAGCATGATGGCTTGACGGTAATCCTGTTTGTTGGAGTCAATGGGGTTGGTAAAACAACGACCATCGGAAAGCTGGCCCATAAATTTAAAGCCGAAGGCAAGTCCGTTTTGTTGGCTGCCGGTGATACGTTCCGTGCCGGGGCCATTGACCAACTCGAGGTTTGGGGCGACAGAGTCGGAGTTGAGACGATCAAGCAGGCTGAAGGCTCCGACCCAGCCGCCGTCATGTTTGATGCGATTCAGGCGGCGAAATCCCGGAAAGCCGATATTTTGCTATGTGACACGGCGGGAAGACTGCAAAACAAAGTGAATTTGATGAAGGAACTGGAAAAAGTCAAGCGTGTCATCGAACGCGAGGTGCCCGGTGCGCCACATGAAGTATTGCTTGTACTGGATGCAACAACAGGGCAAAATGCCTTAATCCAGGCGAAAACCTTCAAAGAAGCCACCAATGTCAGCGGAATCGTCCTGTCCAAGCTGGATGGAACGGCAAAAGGCGGAATTGTCCTTGCGATCCGGAACGAACTAAAAATCCCGGTTAAATTCGTCGGCCTTGGCGAAAAGATGGATGATCTCCAAGAATTTGATGCGGAGAAATACGTGTACGGCCTATTTGCCGAACAAGTAGAAAAAAGCGAATAAAGCATGTCAACGAAAACAGCAGCCAATGGACTGCTGTTTTTTTGTAAAACTGATTGCTTTTTATTGGTAGAAGTGTAAAAATACACTAAAGAGAAAAATTCTTAAAAGAATTGTAGTGTAATAGGTCCATTTTTTCGTCTACAAATATGGAAGGATTAAAGGGGGAATTGATTTGCTAAAAAAACAGATTGCAATCATAGTATTATTTTGCCTGTCATTCATGGCTTTTGCGGTTTACGATGCCGAAGCGGCAAGCAGCAACATAAAAATATCCGTCAAAGAGGGCTTTGATGGGAAAATCAAAAGCGGACGCGGCTTTCCTGTTCAAGTGACAGTTGAAAACAACGGTGAAGATTTTTCGGGGGATCTTCTTTTCAACTTTGGTGTAACTTATAATTCCAGCGGGGCAAAGGTTTTATCTATTGATGTGCCTAAAGGAAGCAAAAAAACATATTCGCTGTCATTACCGGCGTATTCCGAGGAATTTTATAATAGCAAACAAATAAAACAATCAATTTTTCTGTATAAAGGAAGCTGGAAGGACGGCAAGGAGACAGCTTTTGTTGGAAAAAAAATCCTGTCACCAAAGTATATTGACCCTGCAGGCAGGACCATGGGATTGTTAAGCGAAAATCCCGACCGTTTGAAAGAATTAAAGGTACAAGCGTCAGGAAGTCAACTTGAACCGATTGTCCTGGAAGAAGAGATGCTCCCTTATGACGAACTTGGCCTTGATACCCTGGATTACATAGTCATTGATGAGTTTGCGGTCGCGAAGCTAAAAGAAACACAGCAGCAAGCCTTGTTGAATTGGGTGAAAAATGGCGGCAGATTAATTGTCGGCGCTACTCCCAATGCGATCGGCAGCTATGGAGCATTATACAGGGAATTGCCAATGAAACCAGAACGGGAGGCAGTGGCAGATACCCAGTTCTTAAAAGCGCCTGAAACATTGGAATTTAACACATTGCCGGTCTTTGTCGGTGAGGTGAAGCCTGAGGCAAATGTATCTGCAACCAGCGGAGATTTGCCAATGATTGTACATAAAGGCTATGGAGCCGGTGAAATTTGGCAAACAGCCTTTTCGCTTGGGGACGAGCCATTAGCGTCTTGGAACTATTACGGCCGCTGGTTTGCTCAAAGCCCGATGCTTGGCGTGCAAATGAATAACCAATCGCCAAAAATGTATCAGAACCAGTTTGAGATGCTCTATAACGAATTTGCCGAAGTCAATCAATATTTTGCTTCCACTCAATTTTCAGCCGGGCAAATTAGCTTGTTTTTATTGCTTTACCTGCTCCTTATTTCTCCAATTCTGTATTTCACGCTAAAAAGGCTGGATAAACGCGAGCATGCCTGGTGGGTCATTATTGGGTTTGCGGTCCTATCATCAATTGGCATTTTCGCAGTGGGTGCAAAGGACCGGATTGCCAAACCACAAATCAATCAGACAGGGATTTATCAGGCGGAAAATGGCTATTTGACTGGTCTCGAGGCGGTCACGTTTCTTTCCAATACCGGCGGTGACTATGAGCTGACTTTTTCGAAAGGGACATTTTACGGTGTTCCCGGCTCCTCGATGATGTCGGCCGGCGATGGGAAGCGTTATGCAATCCTGGAAAATGCGAGGAAAGAAAGCAAAGTGACATTTCCAAATGTGGAATATTGGTCGACAAGGAGCTTTTTCGGCAGGGCGAGCAAGCAGAATGCCGGAAAATTCGATTTAAACTTAAGCTTAAAGAATAAACAGCTTTCAGGAACGATCGCCAATCAGTTTCCTTACGACTTTGATGAACTATTCATTTGGTCGGGGACAAAAAAACTTAGTCTCGGTCCGCTAAAAAGCGGTGAAACGGTAACGGTAAATGAAACTTTGCAGCAAGATTATCTCACAGGTCCTTACAATCAGATGTTCCAATATATGATGCCGGCTTCACCAAATGATGTCAAGCGCCTAAAACAGGAAAGGATGGAATACGGAGCAATAGAATTCCTTTATAATTCCTCGTCACTAGGCAATCAGCCGATTCTTTATGGCTTTTCAAAAGCATCTGTCATTGAAGCGGATATTGCAGCGAAAAAGGAAGCGAAAAATGGCCTAAGCTTAATCTATCAACCGATGGATATCAAAACAGAACTGTCGGGTTCTTTTACGGTCAAAGACGATATGCTACGACGTAAGATCCATATCATCCGTGGGACCCTTTTTAATGACATGGGCGGTGTCCAAAATGAAATGGAAATGGATGATGGAGAATATGAGTACGTGCTTCAGGTTCCCAAGCAGTTAACAGAACAAAAGCCAATCCTCCGTGAATTGGAAATCGTCTGGTATGGCAGTAATGTTGCCTACTCAATAAAAAACCAGGCAACGGGTGAATTTTTGCCATTACCGGATATGAAAACGGCGATAACAGAGCAATTGGAGCAGTATATTTCAAATGAAGGGGAAATCGTGATCAAATTGATTAAAACAGGACAAGGTGACCCTCGAGTAAGGATGCCGGCGCTGTCGATAAAGGGGGAAATCAACTCATGATTGAAATCATAAATCTGACAAAAAAATATGGGAAATTTACTGCGCTCGATTCATTGAATTTAACGATTGAAAAAGGCACTGTCTTTGGGTTTGTTGGACAAAATGGCGCAGGTAAATCGACCACCTTTTCTATTTTGGCAACCCTGCTTTCTCCAACCTCGGGTACCGCTTATATTAATGGCTATAATATTTCGAAGGAGCCTAAACAGGTTCGCAGCCAGATTGGCTATATGCCGGATTTCTTTGGCGTTTACGACCAGTTGAAGACGGTGGAATATTTGGATTTCTACGGCGCCAGTTATGGCCTGAGCCAAAATGAGCGGCAGAAGTTGATCCCACAGCTGTTGGAATTGGTGAATTTGTCCCATAAACAAGATTCCTATGTTGATGTTCTCTCAAGAGGGATGAAGCAAAGACTCTGTCTTGCAAGATCACTGATTCATGACCCGGAAGTTTTAATTCTCGATGAACCTGCTTCCGGGCTTGATCCAAGAGCGAGAGTGGAGATGCGTGAAATTTTAAAAGAATTAAAGCATATGGGCAAAACCATTTTGATTTCTTCGCATATTTTGCCCGAACTGGCGGAAATGTGCGATACGATTGGGATCATCGACCAAGGAAGGTTGGTGGCCGAAGGTTCAGTGTCAGACATCCAGCAGCGGTTGAAGGGTGAAAAGTTGATTATTGTAAAGCTTTATGGCGGTGTGGACAAGGCCATCCGTTTTTTCGAGGACCAGCACCTTGTCAGCAAATTAACCAAACGGGACGACGGCGCGACGCTGGAATTTCTCTTTCAAGGAAATGCCAAAGAGCAGGTTGGACTGCTAAAAGCCGCTCTGATGCAGGATATTGCCATCATCAGCTTTTCGGAAATGGAAACAAACCTTGAAGATGTGTTTATGGAGATAACGAAAGGGGTGGAGCTTTCATGAGAAATCTGTTTCTAAATCCAGTCATGAATAAGGAATTTAAGCTCAGGTTTCGCTCTTTTAAAAGCTTTCTTGGGCTTGCCTTTTACTTGCTCGCCCTGACCATCCTGATTGTCGGGTTTATCTATCTGCAAACGCAAAATTCGCCGATGGGATTATTTCGGCCGGATCAGAGCAGGGAGATGTTTATGCTTCTTGCCTTTATCCAATTGGGTTTAATTCTGTTTATTACTCCCGGGTTAACGGCTGGAGTGATAAGCGGTGAGCGGGAAAAACAGACATTGAATATTTTATTGACGACGAACCAAAGCTCCACCAGCATTATTATGGGAAAGCTGGTTTCGTCCATCTCTTTCTTATTGTTGATGATTATTGCAAGCATGCCGATTTACAGTATTGTTTTCTTATTCGGCGGCATATCTCCGGGGCAGGTTTTATTGATCCTTATTTTTTATATATTTACGATTCTAGTCTTTGGGAGCATTGGTATCTTTTTCTCGACTATTGTCAGAAGAACCATCATCGCCATGGTCAGTACCTACGGGGTTGCACTGTTTCTGATCGGCGGAACCGCGTTTTTATTTACCATTTCTATGGCGGTCAATTCTATGGGCGCGATGCCGGCAAACAATCCAGTCGCCTATTTTTTTGCGATGCTGAATCCGGGGTTCATTCTCTTTGGTTTTCTGGAGCCTAATGCCTTTAATGAATTATCCAATCAAATTGGATTTGGAATCGATGTTCCGTTATGGGCAGCCTATCTTGTATCCTATTCGATTATATTTATCATCATGATTGTTGTTAGCATACGAAAGCTTCGGCCCAATATGAAAGTAAAATCGGAAGCGTAGGGATGAGGGCGATGGAAGAGCAAAAAATGTATTATCAGCTGTTGAAACCGGTGCGGCGCCAGCTGTTATTCCAGAAAACTAGTGTCGAAATCCAATATTGGCTGACAGCTTCTGCAGCTTTTGTTGTGATCATCTTAATCACGGCACGGATGATGGTGATTCCATTCTACCATCTGGTTATTTGGGTTGGCTGTTTTCTCCTGCTCATTGTCTATGGATTCCGTTTCTGGCGGAATCGGCCGGGCTGGAGGGAGGCAGCCATGGTATTTAATCGATACATTCCTGACGACCGGGTAATCACAGCGCTATCGTTTATCGACAGTGATGGCATTCTTGAAAAATTACAGCTTAAAGAAGCGTTAACTTGTATGAAACGGGAGCAGCATCGGGTCCTATCGAGAAAGCAAACCTTTTTTTTGCCGAAATGGCTATTCTTGGCGGTACTGCTTGTCACTGCTGCTGCGCTAATTGCTTCGCTTCCAAACGATAACCTTAAGATGGCGGCGAAAAAGGAAACGGAAATAAAGGTAATGAAAAAGGTCAAAAAGGAATTGGCCGAAAAAACAGCACAGGAAAAAACAGGTGAAAAGAAAAAAGCGCTTGAACAAGCCCAGAAAATCATTACGCAGAATCCTGACCCGCTAAAAGCCCTTGAGCAACTGGCAAAGCAGAAAAAAGAACTGGAGCTAAAAGCGTTAAAGGAACAAGAAAAACAAGAAAAACTTGAGGCCTGGAAGCAGGAATTGAAAAACAATGATTTGGCAAAAATGGCAGCCGCTTTACAAGAAAAGGACATTGAAAAAATCAGACAGGAATTGGAACAATTAAACAAGAACTATAACTCGTTAACCGAGGGTCAAAAACAGGCAATCGCAAAAATGTCCGGAATCGATAAAAAATTGTCGGAACAGGAACTGGCAGAGCTTGCGAAAAAAATTTCTGAGGGTCTTAACGCCGAAACCGTCCATAAACAATTAGTGGCAGCGCAAAACGCCATCACTACAGCTGAAAAAAGCCTTCAAAGTGAACTGGCTGCAAAAGGACTTTCGCCAAATCAGTATGCTTCAAATCAAGCATCAGGTAAAAATCCCTCAGGGCCATCAGGTAAAAATGGCCAACCGCAAACAGGTGCCACCGGCCTAGGTCAAGACCAGCAAGGAACCGGCAATGGCCAGCAACCTGGAAATGGTTCGGAAACAAGAAGTGGTTCGGGCAATGGCAACGGGAGCGGGACAGGTTCAGGTTCCGGAAGCGGCCAAGGCTCGGGGACAGGAACTGGCAGTGGTGCTGGGCTTGGTCCCGGTTCGCGTCAGCTTCTGACAATTCCGGAGAAACAGTCAGGAAAAACCAATCTTGAAACCGAAACCGGAACACTATCTGGCGGCAGCCCGGCCGAACAATACGAGGGGAACGGACCGATATTACCGGGTCAGCTTCGTCCGTATCAAGATGTGTATAGCGGTTATATGGATGCTTATCGAAATAGTCAGGATCGTGTAAAACTACCAGCTGATTTGGAGGAAATCGTTAAGAACTATTTTCTATCGCTGGATCCAAATAGGGAGTGACGAAATTGTCTCAACTAAAGGAGAAAGAAAATCAATTTATTACTGCAGCTGAACAATTAAATAGCGTAAAACAAGAGTTAAAGAGTTTTATTGTTGGTCAGGATGAGGTAATCGACCAAGTGCTTTGGAGCATTTTTTCCGGGGGACATGCCTTGCTTGAGGGATTGCCCGGGCTCGGTAAAACAATGCTGATCCGCTCCATCTCTGAATGTCTTGAATTATCTTTTCGGCGAATCCAATTCACTCCTGATTTAATGCCGTCCGATATTACCGGTACAATGATTCTTCAGCCTGGGAACGACGGAAGGCAGGAATTTGCTTTTCACGAAGGTCCGCTATTTGCCAATATTATTTTGGCGGACGAAATAAACCGAGCAACCCCGAAAACACAAAGCGCCTTGCTGGAAGCGATGGCTGAACAAACGGTTACGGTGATGGGGAGCACAAAACAGCTAGCCAAACCATTCTTTGTGCTGGCAACCCAAAACCCGATCGATATGGAGGGAACGTACCCGCTCCCGGAAGCGCAAATGGACCGGTTTACTTGCAAAATTCACGTTGATTATCCGTCCAAGGAAGAATTAAGAGAAATCGCCTTAAGAACAACAGGCACAACTGTTCCAAAATTATCAAAAGTGTTGGGAATAAGCGATGTCTTGCTGATTCAACAGCTTTCCAAAGAAATTCTTGTTTCGGAAGATATCCTTAATACGGCAGTATCCATCATTGCTGCGACCCACCCTGCTGCAGAGGAAGCCCCGCAACGGGTAAAACAATATGTCGAATTTGGAAGCGGGCCACGGGGGCTGCAAGGCCTGCTGCAAATGGCGAAAACACGGGCATTATTTGCAGGCAGATACCATGTCGCCATCGGGGATATCAAGCAGACAGCAGTTCCTGTGTTAAGACATCGTCTCTTATTAAACTTTGAAGGAGAGGCGAGTGGTGTTTTAACCGATGAGTTGATTATGGAAATCGTTGAGACCGCCGGTCAGGATGGGGACAGTCGATGACACCCGTCGGTTCAGCATTGCTCTCCAGGCTGGAACAGCTCAGGTTTACTGCCAAAACACGGCGCCGTGGCAGCCATAATGGCAGAAGAACGGCGGCTAAATATGGTTCCTCCCTCGAGTTCTCCGATTTTCGTCTGTATCAGCCAGGGGATGATGTGCGGCAGATCGATTGGAATATTTATGGCAGGACCCAGAAGCATTATATTAAGAGATTTCTGGATGAACAGGAATTGGCCATCGCGATTTTTTTAGACACTTCCAACTCGATGGCGGCAGTGGATACAAAGTGGCACAGGGCAAAAGACTTGGCTGCCGCCTTCAGTTACATTGCTCTAAATGCTGAAGACCGCCTCTCGTTTATACCGGTGTCATCTCATCCAGTTAACAAGGTGACCAGAAAGGGCTCTGTTTATGGAAAAAGTGTCTTATATCAAATTCAACAGCTGCCAAAGCTAGAGTCTTCCGGGGCATTTACGGAAAACTTGCCCAAGAGTGCATTAAAAAACAATCAGCTAACCTTGGTGATTACCGATGGACTTGAGCCAATACCTCACTTTGAAGCATTATTTCGCTTGATTTCTTCGGCAAAACAGGAGGTAAAGTTGATCCAGCTATTAAGTAGACAAGAACTGGAGCCTGACTATGCCGGTGATATTAAGCTGATCGATAGTGAAACAAATGAAGCGGTAAATGTGACGGTTAATGAATTGATCATCGAAAAATATCAAAAGCGTTTAATAGAACATAACAGCCAGCTTGAGGCATTATGCCAACGGTTCGGCTTCCAATATGTGCTGACAACAGATGACGCCGACCTGATGAAATTTCTCTTTCATGAATGTAAGGCGAAAAAAATGCTTTGTTAATGAGGTGATAAAAATGAATTTTGCCAATCCGATTTTTTTTAGCCTGGTCGTTTTTATCGCCTTCGTCGTCGTTTTATACTTTTTCCGCAAGCAATATCAGGCCGTGATGAACCCATCAAACCTTTTGTGGCAGCAGGCAATGAACGAATGGAAAGCAAGTCCCTGGCTGCAGAAACTGCAGCAAAACCTTTTGTTTTGGCTGCAGATTATCGCCCTAACCCTTTTAATGCTGTCATTAGCCAAGCCGGTTTGGTTTTCAAAGGGAGTGGAAGGGGAGCAGATTATTTGGATTGTCGATACCTCGGCTACGATGTCTGCTATAAGTGAAAATCATTCAGCTCTAGATGAAGCAAAACGAGAGATGAAGCAAATGGCTGGGCGTCTCAAGTCTCAAGAGGTAACGATCATTAAGGCGGGGGACAATCCTGCCATCCTGTTGAATCGGGAAATGAATCCCACCGTGATTGGGCGGACAATCGACAATCTATCCGTGACTTATGAGCATGAAAATATCGACAAAGCTGTCCGACTCGCGGAATCATTAGTAGCAAAACAAGAAACGGTTATCCATATCTTTACAGACTCTTCCAAGCGGGAAAGCTTGGAGACAAGCCTTAATGATGTCGCATATGAAATTCATAATAGCCAAGTCATCCAGGATAATATTGCAATCCTGTCATTTGGGGTGGCGCAAAAAGAAAACGGGATATCCGCCCTTGCTGTTTTGGAAAACCAAGGCAAAGAGCCAAAAACCTTTCCTTTGACTGTTAGTAGTGAGGGCACCGTGGTTTTTCAACAACAGGTTACCGCGGCCCCAGGTGAACAACTAGTCATCAATATCCCAGATTTGCCGCAGCGCAAATTTTATCAGGCAAAAATTGAGACAAACGACCATTATGCTGCTGATAATGAACAAACCGCAGTTTATTTTAACTTGAGCCCTGATGTTTTTGCTGTAGGAGAAGTGAATCCCTTCTTCATAAAAGGGCTGGAGACTATAGGAATTAAGGTGACTCAGCTTGACAGTTCTAAAGAGGCAGAGGTTCCAAAAACAGGGATCATGATTGCTGAAGGGCTGAAGCGTGAAAAACTGCCTAATTTGCCGGTCATTTTTATTAACAAGCCGAAAGAAACTGAAGATTTAATTGAATTGAAGGACTCAATTGTCGCGAATGATTCACCTTTAACACAATATGTTGATACAAGCAAAACTTACATAAAATACGCTGCCAGCCCAATCGAGGGAAATTGGGATACGATTATGGATAGCGGCAGCCATCCGTTAATTCAGACAGGGAGCATCAATGGGAAGCCTGCGATTCTATTAAATTTTTCGCTTGAACATTCCGATTGGCCGCTGCAGCCCGGTTTTCCAATCTTTTTGTTTAACAGCTACCAGTGGTTGGCAAAGCAGACAGGTTTTCTCGGCTATTTTCAGCCCGGAGAGGTAAAGCGCCTCCAGCTTGGGGAAGGGCAGACAGCCTTGGAAGTGTTCAATGATGCGGGAAAAAGTCTTTCATCATTTGATTTGGTCAAAGAAAATTTCACAGCCCCAGTTAAGCCAGGGGTCTATCAGGCTGTAACAGACGGGCAAATTTCCTATTTCACCGTACAGCTAGACGACCGTGAAAAGAAGTTGAAGAGCGCGCCATCCTTCTCGCTCAATAGCACAAAAACCGAAGGGAAAAAACAAGTGGTAACTGTAAATGATTCGATCTGGTTTTGGCTGGCAGCTATTGCATTAGTATTACTTGCGTTAGAGTGGGAGGTGTATCGCCGTGGGTTTAGAGCTTAAATACCCATTCTTGTTACTTTTATTGGTGCCCGCCTCACTGCTTATTTATCGGTTTGCAAAACAAATATATAAATCTCGTACTACAGAAAAAGTGACAATTCTCAGCTTAAGGTTGGTCATTTTTTTTCTGCTGATTGCGGCTTTGGCGGTTCCGCAAATCCTTTTGCCGATAAAAGCGGAACCCATCGTTTTTCTCGTCGATCGCTCGGCCAGTTTCGAAGACAAGCAAGCGCAAATTCTCGATTGGCTGGATAAGAGCGTAGAAGCAAAGAAGGGTGAGCAAACTTATTCCGTCGTCTCGTTCGCGGATGGAGCCGTCGTTGACCAGTCCTTTTCTATTAAAAAAAGGTCCATTGCCGAATTGACTGGAAAAATAAATAACGCCGAAACCAATTTGGAGGAGGGCATCGGTTTTGCATCTTCCTTACTGAGTAGCGAACAGGGCGGGCGGATTGTTCTGTTGACGGATGGAAATGAAACTGAAGGCACTGGTAAAGATGCGGCGAAGCTATTGAAAAATCAGAAGTTTGAGCTTGATTACGTCAAATTTAATCAATCATTTCGTGAGGATGCGGCCATAACAAAGCTTGATGTGCCTCCTTCGCTTTATGTAGGGGAACAGGTAAATATCACAGTCGGCGTCATCAGCAATACTGAAAAAATGGCCCAATTGCGGATTTCCTTAAACAATCAGGATATCCTTCAAGAACAAATCGCTGTTAAGGAGGGCCAAAACCAGTATAGTTTCGCATATCCGATTAGGGAACCCGGGATGGCCGTTTTTAAGGCTGAATTGGTTACAGATAAACAAGACGCCTTTATCGAAAATAACTCCCTTTATGCTGTTACTACTGTCAAGGGAACACCAAGGATCCTGGTAATCCAGGGAAAGCAGGATGATTCGCTGACCGAGATTCTCCAATCGGCCGGTTACGTCATCGACGAGCTTATTCCCGAAAAACTCCCAACTACCTTGGCAGGCATGCTCCAATATCAATCGATTATTTTTAATAATGTTTCGGGGACGAGGGTAAGCGAACTACAAATGAACTTAATCGAAAAAGCCGTTCAAGAATTTGGCACCGGGTTTCTGATGCTCGGCGGTGAAGACAGTTTTGGCCTTGGCGGCTATTTTAAGACCCCGATTGAAAAATTGCTGCCGGTTGATATGGATATTAAAGGAAAAAAAGAACTGCCCTCGCTTGGGCTGGTTATTGTCATTGACCGTTCTGGAAGCATGAGCGGCAATAAACTGACATTGGCCAAGGAAGCGGCGGCCCGGTCGGTAGATTTGCTAAGGGAAAAAGATACTTTGGGTTTTATTGCCTTTGACGACCGGCCTTGGGAAATCGTGGAAACGGCGCCGCTTGAGGATAAGAAGAAAGTGATAGAACAGATTCGATCTGTCTCAGTAGGAGGTGGTACGAACATTTATCCGGCCCTTGAAAAGGCTTTTCAGGAATTGCAGGATCTAAAGCTGCAGCGGAAGCACATTATTCTATTGACCGACGGGCAGTCAGCAGCGGGCGGTGATTATGAAGCACTGATCGAAGAGGGAAAACAGAACAATATAACCTTATCGACGGTTGCCCTCGGTACCGACGCGGATCGAAGGCTGTTGGAGGATTTGGCGCAGCAAGGGAGCGGTCGGTTTTATGATGTTACCGATGCTTCTGTCATTCCAAGCATCCTTTCCAGAGAGACCGTGATGACGACAAGAACGTATATTGAAGATAACCCATTCTATCCGATTGTGCAGCCATACCCGGAATGGACAGCATTTTTTAAAAATGGAATTCCAAAGATGAATGCCTATATTGCCGTAACCGCAAAAAATCGGGCACTTGTCCCGCTAATTAGTGAAAAAGAGGACCCGATTCTAGCTGAGTGGCAATATGGCTTGGGAACTACGCTTGCCTTTACATCGGATATGACGGGCAAGTGGTCGGGGGATTGGGCCCAGTGGCCAGAATGGCCGCAATTTATCAATCAGATGGTTTCCAAATCGCTTCCGCAATATGATAGCGAGCCGTTTCGGTACACGGTCAACAAGGAAAGCGGCAATACGGTCATCAATTTAAAGGGAACGGATGGCCAATTTCTTCCACTCGAAGTATCGGTCGTCTCTCAAACAGGTACTGTAATAGATGCTAGTGTAAAACCGACCGCACCTGGAGAATATGAAGTAATCTTTCCAAATGAACCGGGGATGTACTTTTTACGGGCAAAACAAACGTCAGGAGATGGGCAGGAACGTCTGTTTCAAACCGGTTTCTCTGTACCGTATTCGGATGAATATTTGTTAAAGGGGACAAATAATGGGCTGTTAAAAGAACTGGCGGACATTACAGGAGGCAAACAGCTTGCCTCCCCAAAAGAGGCGTTCCGCCCGTTAATGGAACAGCCAAAGCGGAAAATGCCAATCAGCGAACAGCTGCTGCTCGCCGCGTTTCTATTGCTGGTTCTCGAAATCCTGATCCGACGGCTTGGATTTAAACCGTTTTATCCACTAATAGCCTTATTTAACAATACCGTAAGGCAAAAGGTGGAAACAGAGAAGCCTTCGATCGGTCAGCTTGCAAACGCAAAAAACAACATAATAACTAGGCAGGAAAATAAAAGATGGATAAAACAGGACCCAGTTCCGGAAATGAAGCCTGACCAACCGCAACCACCGATGTCGGCTGCATCCGATAAGAAGAAGAGGATTCCAGTCGTTTCACAGGAAGAAAAAGAAGCCCGGATGAAAAGGCTGCTTGAAGCAAAGAAGCGAAAGCGGTAAGATAGGAATCGCAGCAAGCTGGAGGATAAAGGGCCAGGAAAACCAGCTGTAAAGATATTTTCTTGACAGCCTGTATGGGACTGTGTAAACTACAATGTAAAGGCTTTTTCCTTAACAAATGAGGAGGGGTGCCAATTGATGTTAGAAAAGACAACGCGAATGAACTATTTATATGATTTTTATCATTCGTTATTGACCCCAAAGCAGCAAAGCTATATGTCTCTCTATTATTTGGATGACTACTCCCTTGGTGAAATTGCCGAAGAGTATGATGTCAGCCGCCAGGCGGTTTATGATAATATAAAAAGGACAGAGGCAATGCTCGAGGAATATGAGGAAAAGCTATTATTATTTCAAAAATTTCAACAGCGTTCCCGGCTTTTGCGAGATTTTAAGGATTTACTGAGTGAGGAGACTCCCTCAAAACAGGCAATACTTGAACTCGTTGCCGAACTTGAAAATTTGGATTAGGAGGCGGCATGAATGGCATTTGAAGGATTGGCCGACCGACTGCAGAATACGATTCAGAAAATCCGCGGCAAAGGAAAAGTCTCTGAGGCGGATGTAAAAGAAATGATGCGTGAAGTCCGTTTAGCGTTGCTCGAAGCGGACGTCAACTTCAAGGTCGTCAAAGACTTTGTCAAAAAGGTCAGTGAACGTTCGGTAGGGCAAGAGGTTTTAAAAAGTTTAACACCCGGCCAGCAGATCATCAAAATTGTTAACGAAGAGTTAACGGAGCTAATGGGCGGTGAGCAAAGCAAAATTGCCGTTTCAAATCGCCCGCCAACCGTCATCATGATGGTTGGTTTGCAAGGTGCCGGTAAAACAACAACTTCCGGAAAGTTGGCAAATCTGCTCCGGAAGAAGTATAACCGAAAACCAATGCTCGTTGCTGCCGATATTTATCGTCCTGCTGCCATCAAGCAGCTAGAAACACTCGGTAAGCAGCTGGGAATGCCGGTATTTTCTCTAGGTGACCAGGTTAGTCCGGTGGAGATTGCCAGGCAGGCAATCGCCAAAGCAAAGGAAGAACATCATGATTATGTCCTGATTGATACCGCCGGCCGTCTTCATGTTGATGAAGCCTTGATGAACGAGCTGAAGGATATCAAGGAACTGACCAAGCCTGATGAAATTTTCCTTGTCGTGGATGCAATGACCGGTCAGGATGCCGTCAATGTCGCGCAAAGCTTTAATGAACAGCTTGGGTTAACCGGGGTGGTCCTGACAAAACTTGACGGCGATACCCGAGGCGGAGCAGCGCTGTCGATTCGGTCCGTTACCCAGACACCTATCAAATTTATCGGAATGGGCGAAAAAATGGATGCGCTTGAGCCATTTCACCCGGAACGAATGGCCTCCAGAATTCTCGGCATGGGAGATGTGCTGACATTAATTGAAAAAGCACAGGCCAATATTGACGAGGAAAAGGCAAAAGAATTGGAAAAGAAAATGCGGACAGCATCGTTTACCCTGGACGATTTTCTAGACCAGCTTGGCCAGGTCCGCAATCTTGGTCCACTTGACGAGTTATTGAAAATGATGCCGGGTGCCAATAAAATTAAGGGCTTGAACAATATTCAAATTGATGAAAAGCAAATCGCCCATGTTGAAGCCATCATCAGATCGATGACAAAAGAAGAAAAGATTCAGCCGGAAATCATGAACTCAAGCCGCAAGCGTAGGATTGCCAAAGGCAGCGGCCGCACTGTAGCCGAAGTAAACCGTCTGTTAAAGCAGTTTGAGGACATGAAGAAAATGATGAAGCAAATGACCGGCATGCAGCAAAAGGCCAAGAAAAAAGGCGGGTTTAAATTCCCATTCAAGCCTTTTTAAACTTGGTAATATTTGGGGATAATGGTACTACCTGCTCCTGCGCTAAAGCCTATTCAGGGAGTATTGTTCAGCTCGTCGCATGCCTGCAGGGATGAAAATTCAGCGAAGCAGGCCTGTAAAGAAAAAACACTTTACAAATGATATAACAATTGGTATTATACTATCTTGTGTGAAACTATTCGGAGGTGCTTATTTAAAATGGCAGTAAAAATTCGTTTAAAGCGTATGGGAGCTAAGAAAACTCCTTTCTATCGTATTGTAGTAGCAGATTCTCGTTCACCACGTGATGGACGTTTCATTGAAACAGTTGGAACTTACAACCCAGTTGCAGAGCCTGCAAAAGTTGAAATCAACGAAGAATTGGCTCTTAAGTGGTTACAAGACGGCGCTAAGCCATCTGATACAGTACGTAACCTGTTCTCAAAGCAAGGCATTATGGAAAAATTCCACAATGCAAAATTAGGCAAGTAATCGTGTAACCTACGATGAAACAGCTAATTGAAACGATTGTTAAGCCACTTGTTGATTTTCCTGAGGATGTCCTCGTGGAATCATTCGAGGAAGAATCACGAATTACCTACCATTTGACGGTGAATAAAACGGATATTGGCAAGGTGATCGGCAAACAAGGGCGTGTTGCAAAGGCCATCAGGACTGTTGTTTACGCAGCAGGATCATCACAACATAAGAAAATTTTCTTGGAAATTGGTGAATAGCTTTTTGCATCTAGAGTAAAGGGAGGGGATTTTGAACCTCCCTTTTTTGCTATCAGAAAGCAAAACTCTAAAAAGGAGACAATGACATGCAGCTGATTCAGACTGTTGTGGTGAAACAAATTTTAACGGAAAATAGCAAGCAGCATCTGTTTACGCAATTCCATGACCGGAAGCTTCAATATCAAAAGGAATCCGACCAGCTCCAGTTTGAATTAAAACGCTTGGAAAAGTCGAAAACCTTTTCCCAGGCAGCGCTAAAAAGCCATTTTGAAAAAGAAATTCAAATGCGCCGGGAAAAAATAAAGCTGCTTGAGTTTCAAATCGAACAATTACATATCCTACCGATAGGCAGTGAATTAAAAGAAAAGGAAATGCAAGCCTTGGTTGAAGTGAATGTGGGAGATGCCTGGAACCCATCGCAAACTTCCACGATCATTATTAAAGATGGCAAAATAGAGGAAATTAGATAGAAGGTGAAACGATGGAAAAATGGTTTAATGTCGGAAAAATTGTCAATACCCATGGCATAGGAGGAGAAGTTCGGGTGATCTCACGGACAGATTTTCCTGACCAGAGATATAAAGCCGGGAATAAATTGTACCTGTTTCTCCCTAAAGCTGACGAACCACTCGAATTAACAGTGAAAGGCCACCGTACCCATAAAAATTTTGACTTGCTTATGTTTGAAGGATACGAAAATATTAATTTGGTCGAAAAATTTCGGGACGGGATACTGAAGGTGCCCCAGTCTCAATTGACTGAACTTGAGGAAGATGAATTTTATTACCATGAAATAATCGGCTGCCTAGTAGCAACAACAAAAGGGGAAGAATTAGGCAAAATTACCGATATCCTGTCCCCGGGTGCCAACGATGTGTGGGTAGTGAAGGGAAAGGGTGGGAAGGAAATTCTGATCCCTTATATCCAAGACGTTGTGAAAAAGGTAGATGTAAAGGAAAAAGTCGTGTTAATTGAGCCGATGGAAGGGCTCTTGTCATGATGCAAATCGATATTCTTACGCTATTTCCGGAGATGTTTGCCGGCGTGCTGGGCTCTTCAATCTTGGCCAAGGGTGCCGAAAAATCCGCTGTGCACTACAACGTCGTTAATTTTCGCGATTTTGCTGACAACAAACATGCAACCGTTGATGATTACCCGTATGGCGGCGGAGCGGGCATGGTGTTAAAGCCACAGCCAATCTTTGATGCGGTGGCATCGCTTCGGGAGCAAGCCGGGAATAAAAATCCGAAAGTCATTCTTCTTTGTCCCCAGGGAGAGCGGTTTGACCAAAGAAAAGCCGAAGAATTAGCCAAGGAAGACCATCTGATTTTTATTTGCGGCCATTATGAAGGCTATGACGAAAGGATTAGAGAGCATATTGTTACCGATGAAATTTCGATTGGCGATTACGTCCTGACCGGCGGCGAACTTGGCGCCATGGTGGTCGTTGACAGTGTGGTCCGCCTGCTTCCTGAAGTGTTGGGGAATCAGGAATCTCATATGAAGGATTCCTTCAGTACAGGACTACTAGAACATCCGCATTATACACGGCCGGCGGATTTTCGCGGCATGAAGGTGCCGGACGTACTGATGTCAGGGAACCATAAATTAATCGAGGAATGGCGCAATAAAGAGGCATTACGACGGACGCTTGTAAGAAGGCCGGACCTGTTGGATAAAATTGACCTTACATCACAGCAGAAAAAATGGCTGGAGGAAATAAAAAAAGAGTCACAGTAGTATTGCGGCAGCATGGCAAATGTGGTATGATACTTCTTGTGACTTGAACTGAAATAACAGTTTTGGGTCTGATAACGATGTTCCGCTGCAATTTTCTTGATATTCGTTTTGCAAGAGCATCTGTTGGAAGGAGTTGAAAACGATGCATAAATTAATTGAAGAAATCACTAAAGAACAACTTCGTTCTGACCTTCCTTCGTTCCGCCCTGGTGACACTGTACGTGTACACGTTAAGGTTGTTGAGGGTACTCGTGAGCGTATTCAGTTATTTGAAGGTGTTGTGATTAAGCGTCGTGGTGGTGGTATCAGCGAAACATTCACAGTCCGTAAAATTTCTTACGGAGTTGGCGTTGAGCGTACATTCCCAGTACACACACCAAAAATTGCGAATCTTGAAGTAATTCGCCGCGGTAAAGTTCGCCGTGCGAAGCTTTACTACTTGCGTGAACTTCGTGGTAAGAAAGCTCGTATTAAAGAAATCCGCTAATATGAAAAAAAAGAGCTTGCTTGGCAAGCTCTTTTTTCATACATAACAGACGATTCATTAGTAAAAACGGGTTGGTAAGCCTGATTTTTGTAAACTATTTTTTAAGTTTGATTAAAAATCACACTCCCATCGTGTTTAATATGTTTAATTTATGTAAAATAGACATTATCAAAGATTTTTTTGCAGGATTGGTGGGGACTTGGAATGGCTAAAAAGAAAAATGAATTTTGGGAATGGACAAAAGCGCTGTTAATTGCTGTCGCCCTTGCGGCGATCATCCGCTATTTCTTATTTGCGCCGATAGTGGTCGACGGATTGTCGATGATGCCTACTTTAAAAGATCAGGACCGAATGATTGTCAATAAGTTCAGCTATAAGATTGGCGAACCAAAACGGTTTGATATTATCGTGTTTCACGCACCCGAGCAAAAAGATTATATTAAGCGCGTTATCGGGCTTCCGGGTGATAAAATTGAGTATAAAGATGATATTTTGTATGTAAATGGTAAAGCATATGAAGAGCCCTATTTAGAGGAATACAAAAAGCAGGCGCAGGATGGGCCTTTAACAGACAATTTCACATTGGAAGAAACACCAGTCGGTCAAATGACGGTTCCTGAAGGAGAATTATTTGTGATGGGTGACAATCGCCGCTTTAGCAAAGACTCTAGGCATATTGGGTCCATTCCAATGGAAAAGGTAATTGGCAATACCAGCATTGTTTATTGGCCAATAAAGGATGCTCACATCGTCACTTCTAAATAAAATGTGTTTAAGCTTTAAAAGGAGGTGGCAGCTTTGACGATTCAATGGTTTCCTGGCCACATGGCCAAGGCTCGCAGAGAGGTCACGGAAAAATTAAAATTAGTTGATATTATTTTTGAATTGGTGGATGCAAGAATCCCCTATTCTTCTAGAAACCCAATGATTGACGAAATTATTCAACACAAGCCGCGGCTTGTATTGTTAAATAAGGCGGATATGGCGGATAAAGAGGTAACAAAGCAATGGATTGCCTTCTTTGCCGGGCAGGGTGTCAAAGCCTTGGCGGTAAATTCCCAGGCTGGCGAGGGGATGAAGGACATTGTCAAAGCCTCACAGGAAATCCTGAAAGAAAAGTTTGACCGGCTAAAAGCCAAAGGCGTTAAGCCGAGGGCAATCCGAGCTATGATTGTCGGGATTCCGAATGCTGGGAAATCAACGCTGATTAACCGCCTGGCTAAAAAGAATATTGCCAAAACAGGTAATACTCCTGGAGTGACAAAAGCCCAACAGTGGATAAAAGTGGGCAAAGAATTGGAACTGCTTGATACACCGGGGATCCTCTGGCCCAAGTTTGAAGACCAGGAGGTCGGAGTGAAGCTTGCGATTACCGGGGCAATTAAGGACACGTTATTGAATCTGCAGGATTTGACTGTCTATACACTTAGATTTCTGGAACGTGAGTACCCTGAACGCCTCCAGGAGAGGTACAAGCTTTCTGAAATACCGGAGGATGTCGTAGCCCTGTTCGACCATATCGGCACGCTAAGAGGCTGCCTGATGGGCGGAGGCGTGGTCGATTACGATAAGGTAGCGGAACTGGTCATCCGGGAAATCCGTACCGAAAAGTTTGGCCCGCTGACATTTGAAAAACCGGAAGATTACCAAACAGAGATGGACAATAAGGAATAAAACACGCCCTCCGAACTGGGGGGCTTTCCTTTTTAAAAAAATGGCAAGGTGAATGACATGGAAAAATTGGCGATTGCAGAAATTGAAAAACGGCTGGCAGCATTGGATGAACAATCACACCCTTTTATTCTACAATTGGAGAAGGATGACCGCAAAGGTGTCCAAACTATTCTGACAAGATGGAAGAAAAAACAACAGCAGGAAAAGCGGCTAAAAGATAAATTTTTCGAGATGACACAATACGAACGCAACTGCCGTTTACAGGGCTTCAAGGCTATTGCTGGGGTCGACGAAGTAGGCAGGGGGCCGCTTGCCGGTCCGGTAGTTGCAGCGGCGGTGATCTTGCCTGAGGATTTCTATCTGCCGGGACTGAACGACTCAAAACAGCTATCTGAAAAAAAACGCCAGGAATATGCTGGAATCATTAGAACTGAGGCAACCGCAGTCGGGGTGTCGATGATTCATGCCGAGGAAATCGATGACCTTAATATCTATCAGGCCACAAAGAAGGCAATGAAAACGGCGATTGCCTCATTAGGGCACAACCCTGATATGGTCTTGATTGATGCAATGAAACTAGAACTTCCATTTGCTTCGGAATCGATTATCAAAGGCGATGCCAAAAGTATCTCAATTGCAGCCGCTTCGATTGTGGCCAAGGTGGCCAGGGACGAGTGGATGAAGGAGCTTGCCGGGCACTACCCTGAATATCGCTTTGACCAAAATATGGGGTATGGAACAAAAGAGCATATCGAGGCGATTCAGAATTTTGGCGTGACCCCTTATCACCGAAAAACATTTGCTCCCGTCAAAGACTTTATTTATGGCGATTTATAATCAAAATACATAAAAATTTGGCATCAATTCCAAAATAATACAGGCGAAAGCCTGTTCAGGCTGTCGAGAAAGTTTCGACAGCCTTTATTTTGTTTATTTTCTTTAACAATCCACCGCGTTAATTTGTTATAATACTATTAATAAATAGACTATTCGATATGTCTGTTGATTTGCGCTCCAGGCACTTCGCTTTCCGCGGGCGTGCCTGGGAGCCTCCTGATATGAACGAAACTGTCAAGGCCCCAACTCCACCCCTAGGTTTCGATCCATTTTTG
>NZ_JAMBOX010000017.1 GCF_023715785.1 Neobacillus niacini | reverse complement strand
CTCAAACGCCACAATTAACTCATGTTTTTCCTGTGCTGAGTAAACTCTTTTTGCCATAGAAAAAGCCCCCTAATAAAGTAAACAGATTTTTATTATTTCATCTGTCTACCTTATAGGGAGCATATCACCATAAGGAATCGGGGGTATTTTTTATTTATCCTGTTTTTTCATCCATTCTTGAAATCTCAAGAAATTTAAATATTCCCTAAAATCCTCCTTTTCAAGTCCAGCCTCAATTGCATTGTGGATTAATCTCTTCCATTCATCCTCCAATTTCATTTCCTGGCTATCATTAGCGGGAGGATTACCTAGTAAGTATTCGATAGTAGTTTCTAAAGGAATCGATACCTTTATTAGAAATTGGAGTGAAGGATTACTTTGTATTTCTCGTTCAATTTGGCTTAAATACGATATGGATACATCCGCCCTCTTAGCCAGCTCAGAGATTGAAAATCCCTTCTCCTGCCGCAATCGTTTAATGCGTTTCCCGATCATCACCTTCAACTCCCTAATAAAAAGAAACAAATTATGGTATACATTATAAAGAACAAGTCGTTTTTAATAAAATACAAAAAATTAAGAAAACGGTAGAAATCAGGAGAAAATAGAATGAGTTTGTTCTTTATTGAGAAAATACGCCTATTTTTGGACTTTTTCATGTTCGTTATTATGAAGTATACTCAAATTGTTAGTTCTTGAAATAGAACAAAAGGTATTAGAATAACCATGCCTTCATAACAAGGAACGGATGAGGGAGTGAGATTATGAACTTCTACACTAGTAGAAAGTCAAGATTTAGGTCGGAAAAGTTAAAAAGGAAAAAGCTGAGTTTGTTAATTATGATTAATGTTTTTTTAGCATATTTAATTCTGCTAAGTTTTAGCACGATTACATCTGATACATACTCATATTTCATCCAGAGTACAGAGTACTCGGGGAAAATCACTAATTCAGAAAGCTTTTGCAAGGATAACGAATACAAAAAAACTCATCGAGAATTATGTAACGATAATTCAGAGATAGGTAATAATGAACAAATTGAACAAGATAGCGGTGGACGTGGTGATGGTGATACCCCAGGACACCAAGATAAATATTGCCCTGAAGGAAACTGTAATGATCATAATAATGGAAATGGAAGTGAGAAAAAGGAAGGCAAAGAAAAGGGAAATGCCGATGGAATTGGAAACACTGAAGAAAGCAACAACAATGAACAATCAAAAAGCGCATTAGAATTCCCTTCTACCCAAGTGGAAAAATCAGAGGAAAAGAATCCAATAAAAGAACAAGTAATAGAAAATAGTCAAAATACTGAAAGACCATAAAGGAAAAAATGCCAAATTTGAGGTGAAAAATATGAAAATTGTTTTAAAAATTGTAAGTGGCTTTATTACTACATTGTTAGTTTTGCTGTTGTTAATTTCCCTTTATATAATGATTAGCTCAAGAATAACAGGCGGTCAACCATCCATAATGGGAAATCAATTAATGTTAGTGCTGTCCGGATCTATGGAGCCAAAAATAGAAACTGGTTCAGTCGTTGGAATTAAGCCAGTTGAGGATAAGACTAATCTAAAGGTAGGAGACATAATTACATTTTACTCACCTCTTCATAAAGATAATAGAATTATCACTCATAGAATAGTTGAAATTAAAGGGTCAGGTGAATTTACCGAATTTATTACTAAGGGCGATAACAATCAGGCTAATGATCCTATGCCTATTCCGCTTGAAAAAGTAATAGGCAAATTCTCTGGTATCCAAATCCCTTACGCTGGATATATTCTAGAATTTCTTCAATCTAAAAAGGGTATTGCAGTAAGCCTTATTTTTCCAGGGCTATTATTAATAATATATAACTCCTTTGTATTATGGAAGATATTCCGTTCATGGGATCCATCGCAAAAGGCTGCTAACAATCAATCGGCATAATTTTAAAGACTTGATTCAATGGTCCTAATCTTGAATAAGTTATAAACCTATTCAAGGTTGACATAATTAATTACATACCCAAAAAGGGTGAGGAGGAAAAGAAAATGAGTTTAAAGAAAAAAGCGGCACTAAGTATGACTTCTATCGCAGTTGGCGCGATGGCAGTGATGGGAGGGACATTTGCGTATTTTAGCGATAGTACCCAAGCTAAAAGTAAATTTACTAACGGTACAATTGTTCTTAATCCCAAAGAACCATACCTTGAGAATTTTAACATTAGCGGCTGGAAACCTGGTGACAAGTTAATAGCTAATAATGACAATCAAGAACCTGCAATGGTGTTAAACAACCAAGGAACACTTCCGATGAATGTATTTATGAAACTTGATCTTGAAGAACTTAATAAAACTAAAAACTCCATCATTGTTAAAGAACTCAAGTTTGGTGATGTAGATTTACTCGCAAAATGGGGTTTATCGGGTGAAGTAACACTAGCACAACTTGGAGCAGCAACACAAAATCAAGATACTAAAGTAAATGGAAATACAGTAAGTGATGTCGGTCAATACATTGGTTACTTAAATGCTCAAGAAGACGGCAAGTGGGATCATATCAAATCTCTTAAATATACACTTGAATTCAAAGATACCGGAGCTCCTCAAAATGAATTACAGGGTGAAATAACAGATTTGTTATTTAAATTTACAGGCTTACAATATGATGGCATTACTTATGATTATCAGAACCTAAGTAACTATAGCACTGAAGGTGGCGGAACATACTACAACACTAACAATGTCAACACGCGTCCGGGTCAAACAGATCCTACCCCTCCTCCAGTTCCAGCTCCGGAAATCACACTAAGTAAGGCTGAAATAACTAATCAGCAGTGGACAAAGAGAACTGTTAATTTCTTTTGGACCGAGTGGGATGTAACTGCTACTGCAACCTTTACATTTAGTGATGGTTCAACTTTAACTGATACTAAGAAATTAACGGACGTAAACCCTAATAAAGACCATAACGTGAAATTTAGTGTAGAAAAAGATGGAAAAACTTACGAGAAAAACCTTGTAGTCAAGAAGAAAAATTAGAAACAAAAGATAGAGTTGGGAAGATGAGAATTATCATCTTCCCTAGTGAAATAAAACTAAAACAGCCGAGGGAGGCTTTTTAGGAAGTGAGGAGACAGTAGATGAAAAAAAATATTTTTGTTTTTTATAAATTTTGTGGTATTATAGCCTCCCTCTCTCTAGTTTTCCTTTTTCTAACACCAAATTACATACAAGCGACCAACGCTAATTCAGTAATAGATATTGCGACCACTCCAGAAAAGATATTTATTGACTTAACTAATTTGAAGCCGGGGGATAAGGTTGTAAGAAATATTATAGTTCAAAACAAGGGTAAACAAGATTTTAATTATATTATGTCTAAAAGATTCTTAAATGGTTCTGATATTTTTTATAATGAGCTTTTATTTTTAATTTTAGATAATAATAAGGTTATTTATGATGGTAAGCTCAAGGATTTCAATAAGATTGACCCAAGATTAATTAAAATGGGTGATTCTGAACAATTAATATTTAAAGTAGAAGTTCCTAAAGAACTAGGAAATGAATACCAGGGGCTTAATTGCGAAGTTGAATTTAAATTTTATGCAGAAGGAACATTAGGCGGTGTTCTCCCCGCCGACGGCCCAAAACTTCCAGTAACAGGTACAAATATGTTTAACATTTTAGTAGTTGGTGCAGTTCTTCTATTGATGGGGTCAATCCTTCAATTTATAATGAAAAAAAAACGTAAAATTGAAAAACAAGTTTAAAATGGCCTTGATTTTATTTTAGAAAATCAAGGTTTATTTTTAAAGAAAATTAGTACATATTAGTAAGTCAGTAATAATTAATGTTAAAATATTAGGAGTTGTCCTTCATGTACAAGAAATTCTTCCAAAGTTGTCATAACTAATCCTACAGTAGCTTTGCGGATGGAACTTTGATTTGTACTACCCACAGAGATGATTTGGCTAAAGTTAAAGTACCAAACTCTAGAAACGCAAAAAGTAACATAAATCAGCAATTTTTTATTATTAAAAAAACTTAACTCCACCAAAAAAGGTTTTTCCATATGTATTTAAGTCATTTGACTAACAAAACAGGCTTATCATACTTCGGCTTGTTTTTTTGTGCTTATTTTAAGTGATCTTGGACAGAAGGTGAAAGTTATTAAAATTCCAGTATTGGAGAAAGGCAACCCATATCATTTTATGATCTGAGTTCGTTTTACAGGCCTTTAATTAGAAAAGCCCTGGAAAAGTGTTATTCCTTTATAGAGTAATTGAAAATACTGGCTGGATTATGAACAAACTGCTATTTGAATAGGATGAATTAAAACAAAATGCTTAACGGAATCGAAGTGAACTGCACCCTGTCAAGTAGACAGTATAAAAAAATAAAATCAGGCAATTGCCTTAGTTCGATATTCTATCGGGCTAAGGCCATTAAATTTAGCTTGTAAACGGTCCTGGTTATAAAATTGAATGTAGTTTTTTATATCCTTTTGAAGTTCCTTAAAGGATTGATAATGATGAAGATAATATCTTTCTACCTTCAAAGTCCCCCAGAATGATTCCATACATCCATTATCAATACATTTTCCTACCCTAGACATACTTTGGGTAAGATGATTCTTTTCGACTATTCTTTTAAATCCATTGGATGTATATTGAAATCCACGGTCGCTATGAATTAAACGTTTATTATCATGTAAAGGATTCTTCGGTAAAGCGTCTTTTATGGTCTTAAAGACTAGCTGATTATCATTTCGATGTCCTATTACGAATGATACGATTGAGTTATCATACAGGTCTAAAACAGCACTTAAATATGCTTTTTGACCATCACCGTATTTTAATTCTGTTATATCAGTGACCCATTTTTCATTGGGGTGTGCTGCTGTAAATTCTCGGTTCAAAATGTTCTCTGCTACATTATTGTCGGAAGGGCGATGATCCCATTTCTTTTTCCTGCGTATCTTCGCTTGTAACCCCACCAATTGCATTAAGCGATGAATTCTTTTGGCATTATACTGTTTACCCAATGCGCGGTTGAGATTCATCGTTATACGGCGATAACCATAAATGCCATCAACTTTTTCGTATAGAGCTTTGATCTCCTTTAACAATTCGCGATTTTCACGTTCCTGATCCGTTTCCTTCCGATTGAGCCACTTATAATATGAAGATCGATTGGTTTTACTTATGGTACAAAGAAGCTGAATAGGATAATTCTTTTTTTCATTCAATTCGCGTATAGCACAATAAGCTACTTCATTCCGAACCTTGCTTAGTACCGCCTTCTTTCGATTTCCTCTAACTTTTTTAATAAAGCATTTTCTACTTCTAATCGGTAATTTTTCGCCTCTAATTCCTTAACCGTTATTCTTAATTTTTCTTGTTCTGTCATTTCCTCTACAGGTTTCTTTCTTCCACGGTGGTCCCGGAGGGACTCTGGTCCATCTGCTTCATATTTTTTGGTCCAGGAGTATATTTGCTGGTAGCTAATTTGATATTTTTCCATGACGGCCGAATAATCATGGCCATTCTTTATACAGAAATGAACTGCTTCAACTTTTTCTTCAAAAGATAATTTTCTGGAATTAATCATAAGAGATTTCCCCCGATGCGTTTGTCTAGTCTCCTTATGATTATTATAGTTCTTTATCCAGACATTAAGGGCTCCCCTGCTTACCCCGTATTTTCTGCAGATTTCCAGCTTTGAATATGTTCCCGATAAATAGTCTTGAATGGCACTTAATCTTAATTCTTTTGAATACTCTTTCCACCCATGTGATTCCTCTAAACCTTCAATACCATATAATTCATATTTGTCCCTCCAACTCCTAAGTGTGAAAGAGGAAATCTTATATTCCTTTGTTAACTGGCTGGGGCTCACTTCCCCCTCAATGTATTTCATTAATATTTGATATTTTTCCTCAGAAGAATACTTACTTCTTTTTGACATAAAAAATCCCCCTAAAGTTATGACAGATTTTTGTTTTTTCATCTGTCCACTTTAAGGGGAGCATATCAAAGTACAAGTTGCATGTGCTTTTTTATTTTTACAAATAATGATTTTGTTTCAAACGGCGGCTAAAACTTGTATAATACAAGCAGTAATGTAAGGATGTGAACAAATGAGCAAAGTAAAAATTGTAACCGATTCAACGATGGACATGCCAATGGAAATGATTGAGGAATTAGGGATAACAGTCGTACCGTTGGCCATTACCATAAATGGAGAAACCTATTTGGATCGGGTGAATCTAGAACCAGTTGAATTTATTGAAATGATGGGCAGCTCAAAAGAATTGCCGAAAAGCTCACAGCCATCGGCAGGAGCATTCCTGGAAGTATATGATCAACTCGGCCAGGAAGGCTATGAGGTTTTATCCATACATATGACTGGCAAGATGAGTGGCACCGTTCGGTCAGCGGAAAGTGCCGCACAAATGACCCAAGCGAAAGTAACCGTGATTGATTCGAAGTTCATTTCAAAAGCATTGGCTTTCCAGGTAAAAGAGGCTGCGGAAATGGCAAATCAAGGAAAAAGCTTGGAGGAAATTCTAGACCGTCTTGACATAGTAAGAAACAATACAAAGCTTTATATAATGGTAGATACGCTGGAAAATATGGTTAAAGGCGGCCGGATTGGAAAGGGAAAAGCATTAATAGGGTCATTACTAAATATTAAGCCAATCGCCTCTTTAGAGGGTGCGGAATATAATCCAGTTGCAAAAGTTCGCAGTCATTCCCAGGTCGTTAAGTTTATGGCCAAGCAGTTTGCCGAGGACGTGAAAGACAAGACAATCCGTGGTGTTGGCATTGCCCATGCCGAGGCACAAGAACTCTCACAAAAAATAAAAGACAGTATTTATGAATTAACTGGTTTTCAGAACGTGGAAATTGATTATACAGGTCCAACTGTCAGTACCCATACAGGACCTGGAGCGCTGGCGTTAATGTATTACTTTGAATAAAAATGTGAAGGATGGAGCCCCCCGCTGGCCCCATCCTACTTTGCCTTTTCTAGTTCTTTGGTTGTATCGGTAATCGTATAACCTAGCCGATGCAAATGCTTCCGAATTCCGCTACGTTCCCAAGTTGTCATGATTGGGTTCACCAACGCAGTTTTCGGATAAAAAATCCCGATTTTGGTCAGTTCTTCAAAATTTAGGCCCTGGCGGATATATCTATCAATTGTTTGGTCCCTCCGATCAATGATCGCAAGGAATGTTTCCATTGCTTCACGAAACTCTCGTTTGGAGAAGGTTCCTTTTTGATGGCCTGTAATATAAGTGTCAGCATCAAGGCTTAACAGCCGTTTCCCTGAGGCAATAAAGTCCTCAATATTACCATCTGTTCCGTTATACCATGGACCAAATGAGGTCATATCATAATCGCCCGCAAACACGACACCCAATTCGGGGAAATACGGGCAAGATAGTCCCGCTGTGTGTCCAGGTGTATGTAAAAACATGACTTTTACATCACCAAAGGTATACTCCGTTTCATATTCATAGGAACCGGAAATCTCATCAAGACTGTCTATCCATTCCCGAGGTAACGAATTTTTCCACACTTCCATACCTTGTTGGCCCCATTCTTGATAAACACCATTTGCTTTAGCGATTCCCTCAACAGTTCGGGTGGTTTTGAATTCAATCGGATTGAGGAGCTTCGTAGTATCCTTAAATAGATGGTTATGCCGGGTATGGTCCGGGTGATAATGAGTATTTATGATTAGTTCAACACCGTAGTCGTCACTAATGTCCAGTAATGAATTGACATCTGCACCAGTATCGATTAGCACCTTTTCTCCACAATCAATGTATAAACTACGGGAAAAGGGAACCTTGCTGTTATTTGGCCCTTCGACAATGACAATCGGCCCTAATCTATTCATGTCATACACCTCTCAAGTAATATCCCTTATCATTTCAAGTTTTCTCCAAAATGAGTGAGCACTCATTCATAATACCATATATTTCGGGTCCATGAAATATTTTAATGATCCCGGTTCTTTAGCCCTTTTTCTTTCATCCTTGACCAATCTTTGTTACACTAGACACGAATGTTGGCTAAGTATGTGGTTAAAGGGTGATTTTGTGAGACGAGGCTATGTAGTTATTTTATTATTATTTACTTTATTAGTTGCGGGGTGTGGCCAGAAAGAGATTAAGAATGCGGTGAATTGGCCAGTAGATGATTTTTCAGCGACTACCCAAGATAATAAATCAGTAGCACTTAAGGATTTAAAGGGGAAGATTTGGATATCTGACTTTATTTTTACAAGCTGTGCAGATGTATGTCCGCCAATGACAGCAAACATGGCGAAGCTGCAGAAAATGGTCAAGGATGAAGAGCTTGAAAATGTAGAGTTTGTTTCGTTTACTGTCGACCCGACAGTTGATACACCGGAGCGCTTGAAAGAGTATGCGGGGAATTTTGGTGCGGATTTTTCGAACTGGTCATTGCTGACAGGGTATTCTCAAGAATTCATTGAAGGGTACGCAAGAAAAACCTTTAAAACAATTGTTAAAAAGCCGGAAAACGAGAGTCAGGTCATTCATCAAACGTATGTTTACTTGGTTGACCAGGATGGTAACATCAAAAAAACATATGACTTGTTTAAGAACGTCCCATATGAAGAAATCATTCATGATATTAAAGCACTACAATAGACCATTTATACGGTCTATTTTTTTTTGAATGGTAAAGGGGCGGAGCGTCGCACGAGCGCATCAGATTAGATAAGTCGAAAAAAGGGTATATATTTTATGGTTTGAATTCAGTTTAGCCTAGCTTTGCTCACACCGCCTTATTGGCAATGTGTGGTTCTTTGTGAAATTTTCCATATATAAATAGAGGTATGTAACGTCATATCGATTTTGCAGGAATAGGATTTAGTATAGATTTTTTTGAATCGCTCCTGGCATGTTATAATAAAGTGAAACTTCAATCAGTGGGGGTTTTTTTCATCCCCCACTGATTGTTAGTTGAACCAATCGGACATTTACGGGCAGTTACTCTCCAGCTATATTTCTTCGATTTATCTTATTCTTACTGCCCGTTAATGTGGGATAAAAATAGTTTAGAAGGCAGGTGAATATTGGATGAAAAAGTTAATACCCCTTCTAATTCTCTCGACATTTTTCTTGGTCTCCTGCAGTGAACCGGATTCTTGGGCATTACATCAAGTGAAGAGTGCTGCCGTTCCCGTTTTTGAACCAGTACCCGCGGATTTTATTCCTCGAAAATTAACGGTTTTATCAACGGGCGATTCCTTAACTCAGGGTATTGGTGACAGCACAGGTCATGGAGGTTATTTACCTTATTTAAAAACAATGCTTGAACAAGAAAAGGGAATCAAGGAAGTTGATTTTTATAATTACGGTGTGAAGGGAAACCGCACAACCCAGTTACTCAAGCGCCTGCAAACCCAAGAAATGAAGACACTCCTAAAACAATCGGATTTGGTAATTCTTACGATTGGCGGTAACGATATTATGAAGGTTGTCAAAGACAATTTTGCCAATTTGGAAATCCCAGTATTCATGAACGAAAAGGAAGTTTATCGAAACCATCTGACAGATATTTTTGAAACCATAGTCCAAGAAAATCCAAATGCTTCTATTGTTTTGGTGGGACTTTATAATCCCTTTTCAAAATGGTTCTCGAATATAAGAGAAATGGATCAAATCGTTTCTGAATGGAATAAGGCCGGTCAAGGCGTAGTCGCTAATTATCCCAATGCCTATTTTGTCGGAATCGAGGATTTATTTTTAAATCACGATGAAAATCTCCTATATACCGATAATTTTCATCCCAATGATAAGGGCTATGAATACATTGCCCAGCGGTTGAATGAAGTAATGGATGCGCAAGTATTACCTGATTTAGACAAAAAGTCGTTTATGGTCAGTACAGAGGAGAATTAGAGGTCAATGAAAAATAAATGGAAACTTGGATTCCTGATTTTGCTTGGAATCAACTTGTTGATAGCCATAATCATTTCTTCAATGATTTTGGCCCCCGGAGAGGATAAACAAAACAAAAGTACCAAACCGCGTACAGGCGAGTATGTTTCCTTCCATGTGAATTCCAATAAGTATGATTTAAATCGCTTGATCAATCATTATTTACAGGAGGAAACCGGTGATGCACAAATCAAATACAGGGTCTTATTGGGAGAAGAGGTCGAATTGTACGGAAAGATACCGGTCTTCAGTGAGGAGGTTAATCTTAAATTAACCTTTGAACCAGAAGCGCTAAACAACGGCGACTTGGTGTTAAAGCAGAAGTCGATGTCAATTGGAAGCCTGCCGCTGCCAATCTCCTATGTTTTAAAATTTATCGGTGATAACTATAAGCTTCCAAAAGGTGTCGACATCATGCCGAATGATAAACAAATTTATGTTCATATGGGGCAGTTAAAGCTAAAAAGCGATATGAAAATTAAGGTGGACCAATTCGATCTCAAAAAGGACCAGATTGGCTTTACTATTTTGGTTCCGGTAAACTAGGCAAACAATTTTATTGTTTACATTTTTTAGATGGCATCATATAATAATTACAAATATGGGTGAAAGTGGGTGGCGTGCAATGTTAATTGAAATGATGTTAATTGTTTCCGAGTTGAATACTGTTTGCACAGCCCATCGAGGCTCCATTTAGGGGAGTTCTATCCATTTTTTATTCCTTTACGGCAATGAATTGGAACCATGGGCTGTGTCTGCCTATGGTTTTTTATTTTAATAATTGCGGGAGGAATAACCATTGAATTTATTAACAATTGGTTTAACTGTTAAGATTAAAACAGATTTTGAAACCTTGAAGACCGAAGAAAGCATAATAATTGGCCGAGTGGCACTGGAGCATAAACGAATGTACCGGATTTGGACAGAGCAGGGGGAACTGCTTGGCGAGATATCCGGAAAATTCAGCTTCCAGGCGCAAGGCAGAGATGACTTTCCTGCTGTAGGTGACTGGGTAATGGTGAAACCGAGGATCGCTGAAGGAAAAGGTACCATTACGGCCGTATTGCCTAGGCAAAGCAAGTTTTCAAGAAAAATGGCGGGAAATACGACGGAAGAACAAATTGTTGCGGCAAATGTCGATACCGTCTTTTTGGTCAACTCTTTAAATGAGGATTTAAATTTACGCCGAATCGAGCGCTACCTTTTGTTGGCATGGGAAAGCGGTGCCAACCCGGTGATTGTATTAAGCAAGGCTGATTTATGTCCCAATATATTGGGAAAAATAGCAGAAGTAGAAACGGTAACTTTTGGCAGCGTACCGATCGTGCCAGTTAGCGCGGAACATGGCGAGGGGCTTGAAGGTTTGGAACCTTATCTGCAGCCTGGGAAAACAGTTGCCTTACTGGGTTCCTCAGGGGTTGGGAAGTCAACTTTAACGAACTGTTTGCTGGGGCAAAAAAAGCAATTGGTACAGGAAATTCGCCAATCCGATGATAAGGGCCGCCATACGACAACACACCGGGAAATGATTATGCTCTCTAACGGCAGTATTTTAATCGATACGCCAGGGATGCGTGAACTTCAGTTATGGGAAAGTCCAGATGGGCTGTCAGAAACTTTTTCAGAAATTGAGGAATTGGCATCATTGTGCAAATATCGTGACTGTGGGCATCATGATGAACCGGGATGCGCGGTTATAGGGGCAATTAGAGAAGGACAGCTTTCTCCCGAGCGACTGACCAGCTACCATAAGCTCCAAAAGGAACTGGCATATCTTGAGCGAAAAGCCGATAAACGGGCGCAGACTGAAGAGAAACGGCGCTGGAAAAGTATTACCAAGCAGGTCAGGTCGAAAAAGTAAGATATCGATTGAAGCTGAACCATCCGGTTCGGCTTTTTCTATGGTTTCAAACCGAAAATTTTCTTTTTGCAGCCCCATTTTGTATACTCATATTAATAAGATTCTAATATAAGCGGGGTGGAAATGTGAAAAAATCGAACCAACTGGCGACGTTTGCCGGCGGCTGTTTCTGGTGTATGGTGAAGCCGTTCGATGAACAGCCTGGAATTATCAGTGTTGTCTCCGGCTATACCGGCGGAACAGTAGAAAACCCAACCTATCAGCAAGTTTGTACGGACACCACCGGGCATTATGAAGCAGTGCAAATTACCTTTGACCCGGAAGTTTTTCCTTATGAAAAACTGCTTGAATTATTTTGGCAGCAAATTGACCCGACAGACCAGGGCGGCCAATTTTATGACCGAGGCCAGTCCTATCAAACCGCTATTTTTTACCATAATGACGAACAAAAACGATTGGCCGAAGAATCTAGAGAATTGCTGGCAGCTAGCGGCCGGTTTAACAAGCCCGTTGTGACGCCAATACTGCCTGCCAAAACGTTTTATCCGGCAGAAGAGTATCATCAGCATTACTATAAGAAAAATCCGGCCCACTATGAACGATACCGTATTGGTTCCGGCCGTGCCGGGTTTATTCAACAGCACTGGGGGGAGCAGAAATAATGAAAAGAGATGTAGAGCAGTTAAAAAAAGAACTGACACCAATGCAATTTGAAGTAACGCAAAATAATGGCACGGAGCCGCCGTTTCGCAATGAATATTGGAATGAGACCCGTGATGGCATCTATGTAGACATAGTCTCAGGTAAGCCATTGTTCAGTTCGCTCGATAAATTTGATGCTGGCTGCGGCTGGCCGAGCTTCACCAAGCCAATTGAAGACGCTGAGATATTGGAAAAATCCGATTTCAGCCATTTCATGGTTCGTACCGAAGTGAGAAGCAAATCAGCCGATTCCCATTTGGGTCACGTTTTTGAAGATGGCCCCGAGCCGACAGGACTGCGATATTGTATCAACTCCGCAGCATTACGATTCATCCCAAAGGAAGATCTTGAAAAAGAAGGATACGGGGAATATGTAAAACTGTTTGATCAAAAATAAAAAAGCCGCGTAATTGCGGCTTTAACTTTTTTCCTTCTGCTTTCCACTCGATGTCATCCCGCCCGATAGGATGAATTTCATCGCATCTTCAGGCTTTACATCAATAATTTCCACTTGCTCTTTCTGAATCAGAAAGGTGAATCCTGCCACCTGAAAGGTTTGCGGGACATAAACCGCAACATGGTCCTTTAATGGGCTATAAAATTCCTCCAGCGCCTCTGAGGTAATAAAGCCGACGCTGCGCATTTCAGTCCCCGGAATCACCACCAAAGCAACCTTCGAAAAAGATTTCTTCTCCCCCAGAAAGGATTGGATCGTGTCTTTTATGACAGAATAAATCGTTTTGACCACAGGGATTTTATCCAGTAGCCGGTCAATCAATTTAATCATTTTTCCGGTCAAGTATTTGGTAGACAGCCAGCCTAATAGTGTAATCAAAATGAAAGTGGTTAACAGGCCAATCCCCGGGATGTAATCTTCCCTTAAATAAGGCCGTAATGAATCACCCAAAATTCCGTCCAGAAATAAAAATGTTTTATAAATTACGTAGATGACCAGTATGATGGGAACAATGGTCAAAATCCCGTTAATAAAGCTTTTAATGATTGATTTCATTTTTTCTCCACCGCCAGTTTTATCATTGTCTTTCATAATATAGGCGTATGCACATACAGGTCAAGTACCTACTACATAAAGTAACCATGAACAGAAACAAAGGAGGAGTGACTGCAAATGTATGGTGGATATGGATACGGTTATGATGGTTGCTGCGGCGGCGGCTACCCGGCAGGTGGTTTCGGGTACGGCGGTGGCTTTGGCGGCGGATTCGGATTTGGATTTGGCGGGTTTGCGCTGATTGTTGTCCTGTTTATTCTTCTCATCATTATCGGTGCAAGCTGGGTAGTTTAAAAATGAAAACGGCTGACTCTGTGATGAGTCGGCCGTTTTTCATGCTCTTATCCGATAATGACTTTTTCCTTAGGATAATGGAAGGTTTCCTTTCTGCCTTTTCCTCGCATCATTAGCAGGCACGTCACAATTCCGACCCGGCCAATAAACATTAAAATGATCAACAGGACTTTGCCGAAGGTTGACAATCTCGGAGTCAAACCGAGTGAGAGTCCGTTGGTTCCGAAAGCGGAAGAGACTTCATAAATAATTTCGATGATGGTGCCCTTTTCAGTAATGGACAAGATGACAATCGAGAATAGACACAAAATCAGCGCAGACGTCAAAACGATGAATGATTTTAACACATCATCTTGATTCAGTTCACGTTTGAAAATTTTGATGGAACCTTTTCCTTGCGCATAAAAAATGATGGCCAAAATAATAATCGCAAATGTGGTCGTACGAATTCCACCACTTGCACTGCTCGGTGAACCGCCAATGAACATGAGCATCGACATAAACAGTTGATTGCTGATGGTAAATTCGTTCATATCTGTTGTCGCTAGTCCGGCACTTTTGGTTGTGACTGAATGGAAAAAGGCATAAAAGAATGATTCATGCCAATTCTTATCCGCAAAAAAGTGGTCGATATCCAACAAATAAATGAATAACGCCCCAAGAACAGTCAGAATGACAAAGGTTAAAGTGGTTAGTTTAGTAAACAGGGTAAAATGGAACTTTTTCTTATTTTTCAAGGTGAGAAAAAATTCATATACTTCTACGATCACCGGAAACCCGATTGCTCCGATAATAATCAATGACATAACGATAAATTGGACAAAGTAGTCGTTCTCGAATGGCACCAGTGATTCGCCGGTAATGTCAAAACCGGCATTTGTTGTGGCGCTGATGGAGGCAAAAAATCCATGTTTAAAAGCAGTTGAAAAGCTCTCGTAATACTTATAAAAATGGAGCCCCAAGATAATGCCGCCAATGATTTCAATTGAAGTAATAATGATGAAAATCCGCTTTGCCATTTGTACGAGGCCGGCGAGATTTGACTGATTATTGTCAATCATAATCAGCTGACGTTCCTTTAAGCCGACTTTTTTCCCTACCATAACCCATAGAAACGTACTTAACGACATAACCCCAAGCCCGCCCAATTGCAGCATGACGCAAAGTAGGAAAATTCCGAAGTTATTAAAGGTATCCTTAAGTGAGATAGCACTCAGGCCGGTTACGCTGATGGCGCTTGCCGCTGTAAACATAGCATCAATAAAGCTAAGCTTCACATTCGGTTGAAGAGCAATTGGCAGTTTGATCAGCAAGGTAGAAATAATGAGGGCAGACAAATAAAAAATAATAATTAATTGGAATGCAGACATTTCCTTTGATTTAGCTTGTAGTTTTCCTTTTGAGTTCATCCCATTCAGTCCTCTATCTAATCTAACTGCTATTCTATAACACACCATGAAAAAAGTAAAAGATTGGTTGAGGTTAAAACGATGAAAGAAACTCAACCATCAATCATACAATTTTAATAAGGAACAATTGGACGATGCAATTTTTAAAAAGGAAGTGGGATATGCGGTGAATCAATCGTATTTAATCAAACCGATGCTTAATGAAGCCTACCCTATTATCGACTATGGAAAAGGAGTCTTTTTGTACGATATCGATGGAAAAAAATACTTGGATGCCGCTTCCGGTGCTGTCACCGCGAATATTGGACATGGAGTGCAAGAGATTATTGAGGCAATGACTGAACAGGCCAAAAAAGTATCATTCGTTTATCGTTCTCAGTTTACAAGTGAGGCGGCAGAAAAATTGGCTAAAAAAATCGCCAGCCTGGCCCCAGGGGATCTGAATTGGAGCTTTTTCGTCAACAGCGGATCTGAAGCGACGGAAACGGCGATGAAAATGGCAATTCAATACTGGCAGGAACAGGGGATTTACACGAAGACAAAGGTATTGTCTAGATGGGTAAGCTATCACGGGATTACTTTGGGAGCGCTTTCAATGTCAGGGCATACCGGCAGAAGGGCAAGGTTTGTACCGCTCTTGGAGGATTTTCCGGTAATCAACCCGCCCTACTGCTACCGTTGTCCATATAGCTTAGAGGCCCCGTCCTGCAACCATTTATGTGCAAGAGAGCTGGAAACGGCAATCAAACGGATCGGTTCAGATAACATAGCAGCCTTTATTGCCGAACCGGTAGTTGGTGCTGCAGGTGCTGCCATTACGCCGCCAAAGGATTATTTTAAGATTATTAAAAAAATCTGTGATGATCATAGTATTCTCTTTATTGCCGATGAGGTGATGACAGGTTCCGGTAGGACTGGGACAATACTTGCCTGTGAGCATTGGGAGGTTGTCCCTGACATAGTCACACTTGGTAAAGGCATGGGTGCCGGTTATGCCCCAATTGCTGCTGCAGTGGCTAGTGAAAAGGTGATGAAGCCGATTCTAGCCGGGTCAAAATCGGTCATGAGCGGGCACACCTTGAGTGCGAATCCCCAGTCTTGTGCGGTTTCTTTGGCGGTGATCGAATATATCGAAAAACACAAGATTATGAGAAAAGTAGAAGAAAAAGGTGAGTATTTAAGAAAACGGCTTGAAAAATTAATGGACCAATTCTCATTTGTCGGTGATGTCCGCGGCAAGGGGCTGCTGCTAGGGATTGAATTTGTTATCGACCGAAAAACTAAAGCTCCTTTTCCTCGTACCGCATTAATTACCCAAAAGATGATTGAGCTTGCCAAGGAAAAAGGACTAATTGTCTACCCGGCCGGTGCCGGAATTGATGGGGTTAACGGGGATGCCATCATTATTTCGCCACCGTTAACGATTACTGAACAGGAAATGGATGAATTAATTGATTTACTAGCAGAAACATTTGCCGCCTTTTCAAAGCAAATACAAATCGATTGATGGCTGGTGATAGCAAAGTGGAAAATAAGTTTGGAAAAATTACGACGTTAGAAAAGGTAATGGAGTATTTCAAAGATGGGATGACCTTAATGTTTGGCGGCTTTGGCGGTGTCGGTACACCACCGTCGCTAATCGATGGCATTCTAGAAAAAGGGGTCAGTAATTTGACATTGATTGGCAATGATACAGGGTTTCCGCATATTGGCATAGGTAAATTGGTGAGTCAAGGGCGGGCCTCCAAAGTCATAGCCTCCCATATTGGCTCCAACCCCTTTGCCGGCCAGTTCATGCATGAAGGGAAACTTGAGGTGGAGTTTTCACCTCAAGGCATTTTGGCTGAAAGAATCCGTGCAGGCGGTGTCGGCCTTCCGGCAATTTTATCGGATATTGGGATGGATAACGAAATTGTCGCAAAGGGCAAACCGCGCCTTTGTCTTAATGGCAGGGATTATCTTGTGGAGTCCGCCCTAACAGCAGAAGTGTCGATCGTTTATGCCAAAAAGGCAGATGAGTACGGAAATTTGATTTATGACAAAAGTGCTCGTAATACCAATCCGCTCGTCGCGATGGCCGGAGATATCACAATTGCGGAAGTCGAGGAAATTATCTCGCTAGGAAGTTTGGATCCGGAAGAAATCATCACACCAGGTGTATTCGTCGATTATGTGATTCCTTCCAAGGGGGTAAATTGGACATGGGCATGGGAATAGATATCAGGAATCGACTGGCACGAAGAGCTGCAGAGGAAATCCAATCTTGTATGGTAGTCAACCTTGGAATCGGCATCCCATCTCTTGTTCCCAATCATTTGCCGGCCGATATAAATGTCATGTTTCATGCTGAGAATGGGATTACCGGGATGGGGCCCAGTCCTGCTAGAGGAGACGAGGATGAAAACCTCTGCAATGCCGGCGGATTTCCTGTAACTTTAAAAACGGGGGGTTCGTATTGTGACAGTGCCGTTTCGTTTGCGATGATTCGCAGGGGCCGAGTGGATATCACCATTTTGGGGTCGCTTCAGGTCAGTGAGCGCGGCGATTTGGCAAACTGGATTGTACCAGGGAAGAAAGTGCCAGGCATGGGTGGAGCAATGGAACTTGCCCAAAAGGCCAAAAAGGTTATCGTGTTGATGAATCATTGTGACAAGGCTGGCAACTCCAAGATTTTACGTGAATGTACCATGCCGTTAACTTCAATAGCTTGTGTCGATCTTATCATTACAGAGTTGGCCGTCTTTCAGGTAACCAATGAAGGACTCGTGCTCACAGAAATTTTTGCACCCTATGATGTTGCAGATATAGCCAATAAAACAGAATGTGAATTTATCATTAGTCAAAAAGTAAGGAAGATTCCATATTGATCATTGCAATTTTGTGAAGGAGTGGTGCAATTGACAACCCATGAAATAAACGTCAAAAGCTGGTTGAAGGAGAATCGTGCAAGGGGAGCCAGGCTTCTGCAATTGCTTGTCAGAGAAAATAGTACCAGGGGGCAGGAAAGTAGTGCGCAAGCCATTCTGATTGAAAAATGCCGCCAGCTCGGATTGGCGGTGGATTTATGGGAGCTTGACAGGGAGGAACTGGCCGGCCACCCGGCCTTCTGCTGTGATCGTCAAAACTTTGCCGGAAACCCTAACTTAGTGGCTGTACTAAAAGGGTCCGGCGGCGGTAAATCGATTATCTTAAATGGCCACATAGATGTTGTCCCAGTCGGCGATGAAACGAGTTGGGAACTTGATCCTTTTAGCGGGCATATTGAATCTGGAAAGCTGTATGGCCGAGGGGCAACCGATATGAAGGGCGGAACCGTTTCTTTGTTATTGGCGCTTGAATCGATTATCGCCTCTGGAATCAAGCTAAAAGGTGATGTGATTTTTCAAAGCGTAATCGAAGAAGAAAGCGGCGGTGCCGGTACGTTGGCTGCAGTCCTTCGGGGATATCAAGCCGATGGCGCTATCATTCCCGAACCGACGAACATGAAAATTTTTCCGAAACAGCAGGGATCAATGTGGTTTCGAATCATAGTGACCGGCAAGGCTGCGCACGGCGGCACCAGATATGAAGGGGTTAGCGCAATTGAAAAATCAATGACAGTGATTCAAAGTTTACAAAAGTTAGAGAAAGATAGAAATGCGGAAATTACCGATCCTCTTTATGAAAAAACCCCTATTCCAATTCCAATCAACATTGGGAAAATTTCCAGCGGCCAGTGGCCGTCATCGGTCCCAGACACCGCAATCATCGAAGGTCGAATGGGTGTGGCACCCGAGGAGACCATTCAAAATGCTCAACATGAAATGGAACGGTCTCTGGAAGGTTTAAAGCTTGAGGATGAATGGTTTGAAGCCAATCCTGTGAAGCTGGAGTGGTTCGGAGCCCAGTGGCTGCCTGGCAGCTTGGCAACTGATCACCTGTTAATTACTCAGCTTCGTGAAAGTTTCACAGAAATCAAGGGTAGGTCGCCGGTCATCGAAGCAAGTCCATGGGGAACAGATGGCGGTATCCTTTCCAATGTAGGCGGTACCCCGGTTATAGTGTTTGGGCCGGGAACGACTGAAATGGCCCATGACGCGAACGAATATATTATTCTGGAAGAAATGTTCGCTGCCAGTGAAATCATTGCCCTGACTCTATTAAAATGGTGTGAAATAGCCCAATAGACTGATTTTTATCCTATTTGGAAGGAAACGGACCGCACGAAAGCGAATAATGACAGGTATGATGTACATGGAATGTCTGGCTGCAAACATGGCCAGGCATTTTTTCGAATCGTTATACGAGGGGTGAAGAAATGAATCAGCAGGCTACTACCTTAATTCTAGAAAACTTTGGTTATTATCTTGCGGTCTATACCGATCCGTTTAATAAAAGAATCCGAGTAGATGATTATCGTGGGAATCTAAAGCAGGCACTTGAAGAGGCGGAAATCCTTGTCCGCAAGCACAAGGCTGAAAAATTAATTGTTAAAGGCCGAAAAGAGGATACTCTTAAACTGTTTGAGTTTGGTCTGCAGCCTGAGGCAGTGATAGACCGCTATTTTCACGGCTCAGATGCCATTTTATTTTCAAAGTTCTACACATCAGACCGAAAGCATAACAATCATTGGCTTATGGAGGACGGAATTGTTCATTCGATTTATCAATTGGATTCTTCGTCACTAAAGTCCACTCCACCAAAGGAATATCAATTGAAAAAGGTGAATGAAACACATGCTGAACAGCTCTCCGCTCTTTACTCTCAGGTGTTTCAAATCTATCCGACACCACTGCAGGATTCCGAATACATTAAAAAGACGATGAAGGAAGGGACGCTATATTATGCTTTCTTTTATCAAGAAAAAATCGTCAGTGCTGCCTCAGCCGAAATAAATGGATTTTACAAAAATGCCGAATTAACCGATTGTGCAACACTGACCGAGCATCGAAAATATGGGTTAATGAAGCTGATCCTACAGGAACTTGAGGGAGAGCTGCAACGGAAAGGGATTTTTTGTGCTTATTCGATAGCAAGATCGCTGTCGTTTGGGATGAATGCCGTTTTATACCAGCTTGGATATTCCTACCGAGGCAGGTTAATGAATAACGTCTATATTTATGACAAGCTTGAAAATATGAATATGTGGGTAAAGGATTTGGCAGGCTGCTAAAATTTCGGCTTTAGATGACAACTTTTCGGCACCCCATTTTAAGGAAGGGAAGGTGAAAGGATGGGGCAATTAACCGTATTAACCCAGGAAGTTTTAACGGCAATTCTGAAAAGTATTGATGAAGGAATCCATGTGGTCAATACGGAGGGGAAAACGATTTATTATAATGAAGTGGCCGCCAGACATGATGGCGTTGAGGTTGTCGAGGTGCTTGGGAAACATTTATTCGAGGCTTTCCCGTCGTTAACCGAGGATTCAAGCACGCTGTTAAGGGTGATCAAGACAGCAAAGCCAATCTATAATCAAACTCAGGTTTATGTCAATCTGCACGGAGCAAGGATTGATACGATCAATACCACCCTTCCCATCCTTCTTGGTGACGAAGTGATTGGCGCGGTGGAAATTGCCAAGGATTATTCACGGATGAAGCTGCTTTCGGAGAGATTGCTTGATCTGCAAAAAGGGCGAAATAAAAGCAGGAAGAAAAAGCTGCCAAAGCAGGTTAAATACACGTTTAATGACCTGAAGACGGTGAATTCCGCCTTTCAATTTCTAAAGGAAGAGGCTAGGAAGCTGGCAAAATCTGATTCTCCGATTCTCGTATACGGAGAGTCCGGGACGGGGAAAGAACTTTTTGTCCAAGGGATCCATGATGAATCCCGCCGCAGCAATGGCCCATTTATTGCGCAAAATTGTGCGGCCATTCCTGAATCACTACTTGAAAGTATTTTGTTTGGCACGGCGAAGGGGAGTTATACCGGGGCGGTTGATCGGAAGGGTTTATTTGAGCTTTCCGATGGCGGAACGCTGTTTTTGGATGAGCTGCATACCATGCCAATTGAACTGCAGGCGAAGCTGTTAAGGGTATTGGAGGATGGGATTGTAAGAAGGGTTGGAGGCTCGGAGAATATTTTGGTTGATGTCCGCGTAATTGCCGCAGTAAATGTCCATCCAGGCAAGGCGCTGCAACAGCAGCTGTTGCGGTCCGACCTCTATTACCGGTTAAACGTATTTACGTTTTCGCTCCTGCCGCTTCGGGAAAGAAAAGAGGATATTTTGTTTTTAACCGATTATTTTATTGGGGAGTTTAACAGTAATCTGCAGAAAAACATTCAAGGTCTGGATCAACAGCTGCAATCATTTTTCCAGGAATACCAATGGCCGGGGAATGTCCGTGAACTAAAGCATACAGTTGAATATATGATGAACGTTTGTGAGCGCGAGCTCCTGGGTATCGAGGATTTGCCGGTCATGTTAAAACAGTTGTTAAGCCCTGCCCGTCGAAATCAGAAGCCTGAGAGCCTGTCATTAAGAAGAAATCTTGATGAGCTGGAGAAAAGTCTGATCATGAAAGCGATGGACCAGTGTGACGGAAATATCAATCAAGCAGCCAAACTTTTAGACATTCCCAGGCAAACCTTACAATATAAACTAAAAAAACGATCATGATAAAACGCCGATTTTTCGGCGTTTTTTTTTGCTTCATTCTCAAGCTCGGAATGGGCCTCGCCCGCAATGTCTTGCTGTTAAAGCAGTTATGAAACGGGCACCTTCAGTTTAAAGCCTTGGCACGGTTCTTGCATATTATGTTAGCAAAGCAGGATAGGAGGAACAGAACATGAAATCATTTGTTTTTAAGCCGAAACGGCATTGGAAGGATATAGAGCTTTGGAAAGATGTGACGGAAGAGCAATGGAACGATTGGCTGTGGCAGTTGACCAATACCATCCGTACATTGGATGATCTGAAAAAGGTGATAAATCTTACCCCTGATGAAGAGGAAGGCGTAAGAATTTCCACGAAAACTATCCCCTTAAATATTACACCCTATTATGCGTCTTTAATGAACGCTGATGACCCGCGCTGTCCCATTAGAATGCAGTCGGTGCCGGTTTCAAAGGAAATATACAAAACGAAATATGACCTTGAAGACCCGTTATATGAAGACGAAGATTCTCCTGTTCCCGGGTTAACACATCGATATCCTGACCGTGTTCTTTTTCTTGTCACCAATCAATGCTCCATGTATTGCCGTTATTGTACAAGAAGGCGTTTTTCCGGGCAGATAGGCATGGGGGTGCCGAAGAAACAGCTTGATGCCGCTATTTCTTATATCAGACAGACACCCCAGGTACGCGATGTGTTAATTTCCGGCGGCGATGGGCTGCTTATCAATGATAATATTTTGGAATACATTTTGAAAAATCTGCGGGAAATTGACCATGTTGAGATTATTCGAATCGGTACCAGAGCACCAGTCGTGTTTCCGCAGCGAATTACCGAAAACCTGTGCAATATATTGAAAAAATACCATCCGGTTTGGCTGAATACCCATTTTAATACCTCAATTGAAATTACAGAGGATTCAAAACAGGCCTGCGAAATGCTGGCCAACGCCGGTGTCCCGGTCGGCAACCAATCCGTCATCCTTGCAGGCATAAATGACAGTGTACCGATCATGAAAAAGCTGATGCATGATCTCGTAAAAATTCGCGTAAGACCTTATTATATCTATCAGTGCGATTTGTCTGAAGGAATCGGCCACTTCCGAGCACCGGTTTCGAAAGGGTTGGAAATTATTGAAGGCTTACGCGGCCATACAAGCGGATATGCTGTGCCTACCTTTGTCGTTGATGCACCAGGCGGCGGGGGGAAGATTGCCGTGCAGCCGAATTATATCATTTCGCAAAGTCCGGAAAAGGTTGTCCTTCGTAATTTTGAAGGCGTCATTACCTCCTATCCTGAACCGGAAAATTATGTTCCAGGCAGGGCAGAGGATTATTTTAAAGAAGTTTATCCTGACATGGATGAGAAAAAGTCGCTGAACGGCATTGCCGGAATCATGAATGACCAGCATTTTAATCTTGTTCCTGAAGGACTGTCGCGGTTAAATCGCCGCAAGGAATACAACCAAGACCCGGCTCATGCGACATTAAAGGATAAGCGAAGCAAACGGGATGAACTAAAGGAAAAGAAATTTCAAGCTTTACAACAAAAGGATGCTCCAAAAGGCGAAGTTCAAAAAACGACTGTGGAAACTAAACAGGAATAGGAGTGACGTTCAAAAGTGCTTTGTGAATGGTGCAATAGTTTAAATGTCACGAGGACGACTAGTTCAGTTTATTGGGAATTGCCTGATGGTACTGGGGCGATTGAAATTACTAACACACCGACATTATCCTGTCCGGACTGTTCGATGACCTATCAAAGTGAACCAATCATTAAGGAAATTGAGGACCAGTTATTTTTGATAGATTGCAAAAGACTTGGAAAAGTGATTCCTTTCGAGGAATTAATGGAGATTCCAAGATTATTGAAGAAAAATTATTTTGATTTTTCTTCCTGACTGGGACAGCCTGATGAATAGGCTGTCCTCTTTTAATTCTTGCGCGGGGCGATGGTAAGAGATTATAGTAGTTGATAGAACATTTTGTAAGGAAGGCGCCACTATTATGAGCAAATCCTTTTATCATTTTTTAATGAAATATCGTCATCCATCACCAAAAGATACAATTAGCCAATTTGCCAATGATGCTTATTTAGACCATGACTTTCCAAAACAATCAAAAGATTACTACGAGCTGACGGCCTATCTTGAATTAAACGGCCATTATCTGGAATCCATGTCTATTTTCGATGAAGCATGGCAGCTGTATATGATAGCGGAGAAATAATGATAGAAAACTCCTGAATCGCCTCAAATTCTGAGGCGATTTTTTCATTTTCAAAATGCCATGCGCTTTTAAAAAACCTCTCGCATATACTATTGTAATCATTATTCACGACAAGCTTTTAAGGAGGGGAGGAAATGGCGAAGCGGAAAAATCCAAAGTATAAAATTGGTGACACGGTGGTAATCACCATCTACGGGACCGTTGGCCGTGTCACGGATGTAAAATGGCTCGATGGGGATTATGTATATGAAGTAAATAAGAGTCAGGGGTTATTTGTTGAATCAGCGTTGCAGTTAATGTCCGAGTATGACGGTAAAATTATGGAGCAGGAGCAAATCGATATTGAATACAAGTTTTTTATTGGGGATTTGGTGCAGGTTAGCGGCTATGGGGCCGACCTATTTAAAGTCATCGGGTTCCGGACAGAAATCTGGCGCTACAAGGAAGATGCCTGGGAAGATGTCATTTACGAGCTGTCCCGTATAAGCGATGGCGAATGGCTCGAAGTGGACGAAGAAGAACTGACACTGGTTGCTGATGCAGAGAGTGCGGATACATTTGTTCAAAAGCTTGGTCTCCTATACTTAGTGAATAGGCAGGATAAAACCGGGAAAAAACCTAATATTCAACATCAGGGCAGAAAGGCGGAATTCGAGGAAATCTCCCTCAAAAAAGAAAAGAAAGAGCTGATTGATCATCTATTAGATATCTTCAATGATTATCGGATCCTTTATGAATTATTTCATGATCAAGAATATTACCAGGTTATGCGAGTCATTTTGAAGAAATTGGAGAATCTCGTAAGCGACGATGGAAAAAGTCATGTATAGCTGTTTTCAGGTTACGATGAACAATAAATAGATGATAAACGGTATAGCTGTCCATTTAATCAGGAAAAACAAGCTATCGGTAATAGTTTCGAAGAGTTGGAGCGTGATTCCATTCTCTTGATTAACATCTTCAACCCAAGCTTCCAGTTTAAGTTTTAAATTTTCCATAAATATGACCTCCGTATCCATTCCTTTACCACATCATATGCTTGTCCACTATATAAATATGACCAATATTATATTGTGGAGTGTTCAGCCTAATGCATTTAAAAGAAACTAGCATGAAAAAGCTATCGTGGTCATACATTCTGTACAAAGGGGGCGATTGCTTGAGAGAAATTGAGGTGTTTATTGATACAGAAGAAATTGCTGAATTTTTCTTTCATGAGCTTGTAAAAAGGGGATACGTTCCTAGTGAGGAAGAATTGGAAGAGCTTGCGGATATTACGTTTGAATATTTAATCGAAAAAAGTATTATCGATGAAGAAGTTGATGATGAATAATAGGGGGGCCTTTTATCCCCGTGAATAGATGAAGCTAAAAAGACGAGCCGCTGGTGCTCGCTTTTTTATTTTGCATTTTTAAAAAATGGGAAAATACTTTTTTGTGAACGAAACCTATTTTACCTTTTTGCGTATATATGGGTACGAAGGTGGAGGTGGATTGTTGGATGTTTAAAAAAATCCTTAAAGCAATTATCGGAAGTAAGCACAAATCTTATAAATATGGCTCCTCAAGCAATGCCTGGAAAAAGATGAAGCACCATAAGCACAGCCATTTGGGGCATCATCACTACAAAAAGAAACATAAAAGCGGAAGCTTTATCTCCAGTTTCTTCAGCAGTTAGCTTATAAAAACGATGATTAAAAGATTAATAATTGGGATATCAACCTTTTTTGAAAGCCCATTTTCTGTTGATGAGCTAGTTGCGGGGCGCTATAAAGTAGTGGAACATCTGGGGGCGGGCGGCTACGGACACAGCTATTTGGTGCTGGATATGGAAACAGATAAGCAGAAGGTTTTAAAAGCCCTTCGTCTCCATAAACGAAAAACAAAAGCCGGTATAAAAGGGTTTGAGCTTGAAAAACACCTGCTCCTTTCAATCGATCATCCTGGGTTTCCAAGGTACTATGAGGATGGCATTTATAAAAATATCCCGTTTTTTACCATGGAATATATTCAAGGCAAGAATTTTGAGCAGCTCATTTTTGCTGAGGGCTGGAAAATTACCGAAGTTAAGGCGTTTACGATTGCCTATAAATTAATGGAGCAAATTGAATATTTACATGCCCGCAATATCATCCACCGTGATATTCGGATTCCCAATGTCCTTATGGAAGGTTCCACAATTAGACTGATTGATCTAGGACTGGCCCGGCCGCGGCATTATAAAGAGTGGGGCGCAAAGGGCAGCGAAATACGTAAAGAAATCAACTATCAGGCAGATTTTTATGGTCTAGGGCATTTTCTGCTGTTTTTGCTTTATTCCAATCATTCCTTTCCGGAAAAAATGCAGGAAAAAAGCTGGGAAGAGGAATTGGACATCTCAAATCGAGCAAAGCACATCCTTAGACGGCTTTTGCAAATAGAACCTGCTTATGATAATAGCCAGCAAGTGAAGACAGACATTGAAAAAATGATTCAATTTTTAGGGGGAGAAGCAAATGTCGTTCTTTAACAAAGTATTTGCCAGTGTCGGAATTGGGTCTGCAACAGTGGACACAAAGTTGGAGAAGGATACGTATATGCCCGGAGAGATTGTAACAGGTGTAGTAGAAATTAAGGGTGGAAAAATCGATCAGCAGATAGATGAAATTTACCTTGCGTTAAACACAAACTATATTAGAGAATCTGATGACCGTAAATATACAGTAACCGCAACAATTGAGAAATACCGAATCACATCGGCTTTTATGGTTCGAGTAAATGAGCGAAAGGAAATTCCGTTTACATTCCAGCTTCCTTATGACACGCCACTATCAATTGGCCGCTCCAAGGTATGGGTAACCACGGGGCTTGATATTAAAGGCGGGGTCGATCCAAGCGATAAAGATTACTTAAAGATAGTTCCGAATCCATTAATGACGGCTGTATTTAATGCTGTTGAAAATTTGGGTTTTAGAATTCGTGAAGCAGATTGTGAAGAAGCGCCACGGAGATTTCGCGGCCGTCTTCCATTTGTCCAAGAATTTGAATTTGTTCCGACTTCAGGGCCATTCCGCGGCCGGTTGGATGAGCTTGAAATAGTGGTCTTCCCTTCAGGAAATGGCGGACTTGATATTATGTTCCAAGTTGACCGTAAGGCACGCGGTTTGGCTGGGCTATTCTCGGAGGCGCTGGGGACGGATGAAACGAATGTAAGATTATCGGTTTCCAACGCTGATATCCCTTATTTGCAGCAGAAGATTCAAAATGTTATTGGAAGTTATGCCTAATTCATTCATGGAAACAATGGGGCATCTGGGCTCTATTGTTTTTTTAGGCAAAAATTTTAAAAATCGACAAAAATAGTGAAAATTCTATGAAGGAATCGACATGGTCCATCTTTAATTATTAGAATAAATATACAATTCTTATAATTGGAGGGATACCATGATTAGAATGTTAACGAAAAAAAGCGAAATACAATTTGATGTAACGATTTTTCAAACACCAAAACAGCGTGAACGGAAAGGACATAAACAAGTGTTTCGGACAACTATTCATGCCCAAAATCGTGACCACTGCTTAAAAGAAACATTTAGCACCTTTAATGTCACTGACAGGATCCCACCACATTATAAGGGCAGATTCCTTTCAACAGGGGATATCATTCTAATTGATGAAGGACGAGGCGGACAGTACTATTATCAGTTAAAACCAGGCGGATGGTTTCCGATTAACCGAATAAATCTTATGTAACCGATAAAACCTAAGGGAAAAAGCCCCTTAGGTTTTTTGTATTTTATCTTTTTCTGCCGCCGGCAGCACTAAATTCCTTAGCGTGTGCTTCGTGTTCAGCCACAATCGCTTCCGGCGGAATATGATTATTTTTCTTTTTTCCCTGTATGCGGGCGCGATGTTTTTTACCCATTAACGATACCCCCATGAAATACAAAATTCAAGCCAACTCATTGCCAAGCCTCTGAGTCTAATTATAGTTTCCCACATTAGTAAAATTTCATGTCTTTTTCGGCATAAAGGTTTTTAATAAAAAATGGTTTATGGTATAGTGGCTTTGGTGCAAAATGATAAACGGTACCAATTAGGATAGGAGGAAATCAAGTCATGAGTGTACATATCGGTGCAAAAGAAAATGAAATCGCGGAAACGGTATTGCTGCCAGGCGATCCGCTTCGGGCAAAATACATTGCAGAAACTTTTTTGGAGGGCGCCGTCTGCTATAACGAAGTTCGTAATATGTTTGGCTTTACCGGTACATACAAAGGTAAACGGATTTCTGTTCAAGGAACAGGTATGGGTGTTCCATCCATTTCGATTTATGTAAATGAATTGATTAGCAGCTATAACGTCAAAAACTTAATTCGGGTTGGCACTTGCGGCGCAATCCAAAAGGACGTCAAGGTTCGCGATGTCATCCTCGCTATGACCAGTTCGACTGATTCGAACGTTAATCGCCTGACTTTTGGCAACGTTGACTACGCTCCAGTAGCCAATTTTGAGCTGCTAAAAAATGCCTATGATGCGGGTGTAGAGAAAGGCCTTAATTTAAAAGTAGGAAGTGTATTCACGGCCGATTCATTTTACAACGATAATGCCGAATTGGAGAAATGGGCTAAGTATCAGATACTTGCAGTGGAGATGGAAACGACCGCCCTTTACACTTTGGCAGCAAAATTTAATCGCAAAGCATTGTCTATTTTAACTGTAAGTGACCATATCTTAACAGGAGAAGAAACCACTGCAGAAGAAAGACAGACTACCTTTAACGACATGATTGAGGTAGCATTGGAAGCTGCCATTAAGGAATAATGTCAGTATGCCTCTTCCAAACGGAAGAGGTTTTTCTATAGCTGAAATGGAATTTTTTTGCTAAAATAATGATTCATATCGACAAAAATTCGTATATTCTTCTTAATTCATTAACATTTCTTTGTTAATTTTATAAAAAAGATGTTATTCTAAACACTAAGGGCAAGTGTTTTATTAACAAATGGCATTTCTTTATGGTTGAATGAAAGTGGTGAAGGCTTTGGAAGAAGAGAAATTGGATCAAGAAAAAACAGAACAGGAGCAAGTTTCAGAACCAAAATCAGGATATATTCGTTTTAAAAAGTTCCACTTTATCATGCTGTTGTTTTTGATTGTGTTTTTATCAGCAGGCATTACAACAGTAGCCCTATCGTTTGGGGATGAAAAGGTGGTTAAAGTAAATAATGACAGAAAAGAATTTGAAAAGCTTTATGAAGCATTTGATACGTTAAAAAATGACTATTTCAAGAAGGTAAACGAACAGAAACTAATAAACGGCGCCATTAATGGCATGGTTGAATCATTAGATGATCCCTATTCGGATTATATGAGCAAGGATGAGGCGAAAAGTTTTCATAGCAGTATCTCTTCGTCTTTTGAAGGAATAGGTGCCGAAATTCAGCAAAAAGATGGCCATATCGTCATTGTATCCCCTATTAAGGGTTCGCCTGCCGAGAAGGCTGGATTAAAGCCGAATGATATCATTGTTTCAGTAGATGGAAAAAGCCTTCAGGGCATGACTTCTACAGAGGCAGTAACCTTGATCCGCGGCAAAAAAGGAACCAAGGTTGAACTAACGATTTCAAGGCCGGGATCTGACGCGCAGATGATTGTACCAATTATTCGCGATGAAATTCCGATAGAAACCGTTTATGGGGAAATGGTCGATGATAAAATCGCCAAGGTGCAGATTACCAGTTTTTCCACAAACACATCAAAAGAACTTACACAGACACTAAATGATTTGCAAAGCAAGGGCATGAAAGGTCTTGTACTGGATCTAAGACAAAATCCTGGTGGTTTGTTAGATCAAGCTATTTCTATTTCCAGTATGTTCGTTCCAAAAGGGAAAATTATCGTCAAAGAGGAAGACAGAAACGGAAAGATAAAAGAAATCGCTTCGCAAAATTCAGGGAATCCTGACCTGCCGTTAGTGGTCTTAATTGATAAAGGCAGCGCCAGTGCATCCGAGATTCTTGCTGCTGCAGTGAAAGAATCCGCCGGTGTCCCTCTTGTTGGGGAAAAATCCTTTGGCAAGGGAACCGTCCAGACTGCTTCTAATTTTACCGATGGCTCAAATATTAAGTTTACAATTGCGAAGTGGTTGACGCCAAATGGCAATTGGATTCATAAGAAGGGGATTAAACCTGATGTGGAGGTCGCCCTTCCGGAATACGCATCGCTGCCAATCATCAACCCTGATAAGGAATTGACTGTTTCCGCAGCTTCCGAGGAAGTTAAAACTGCGCAAAAAATGCTGAAAGCACTCGGTTTTGACCCAGGCCGTGAAGATGGATTTTTCGACGATAAAACCAAAGAGGCTGTAATCAGTTTCCAAACAGCGAATAACTTGCCGGCAGATGGCATTTTAAAAGGCGAGTCCAGTTTAAAACTGATGGAATTGTTAAGAGAACAAATAAAAGCGAATGATCCTCAAGTGCAAAAAGCCATCGAAGTTTTAAATGAAAGAATGAAATAAAAAAGGTGAAAGAGGCTGTCGAGAAACTTCCGACAGCCTTTATTTTATATAATCACTTTAACAATTAACCGCGTTAATTTGTTATAATGATGTTAATCAAAAACTATTCGATATGTCTGTTGATTTTCGCTCCAGGCACTTCGCTTTCCGCGGGCGTGCCTGGGAGCCTCCTCGGCGCAAGCGCCTGCGGGGTCTCCCAATGCCCCATACTCCCGCAGGAGTCTTCGTGCCTTCCGCGCAAATCAACAGGTATTATTAATAAGTTAAGAATTTAAACCAATAATTATTAAAAATAAGTGGTGAATTCAATGTTTAAGCCTAAGAATACAAATCTGATTCGAAAAAATGTGAAAGCTGCCTATTTTTATCCGAATGCACACGTTCAAAAAATAAGGTCAAAGTAGTAACACGACATGTTTGGGAGGATTACAAGGAAAAGATAAGAGTAAATCGCTTATCTAAATCAGGAAAAGAACTTTATAAATTAGAAAGGAAAAAATTGCCGAGAAATATACCCTTTCTCGACAATCTGAGGCTGTCATTCATAGACAGCCTCTTTTTTTCCAGAAAATCCTCCTTGCGAATTTGCATGATAATTTCCCCTTCTGGCAAATCTTAAAATGTAACATAATGCGTGAGAGGAGGATGCAATGAGACAAGCAGCCTTGATACTATTGTTGTTCTTGTTTACACTGTCGGAGCATGGGATATATGTGTCAGCAAAAAATAGCTCTAATATAGAAATGATGGAATGGAAAGAAGTGGACCAGCTGCTGCCTCGGTATTCAAAATATGTTGTGCTCGATTTGGAAACGGGGAAGAAATTTAAAGTGCAGCGCCGCGCGGGTAGCCGCCATGCTGATGTTCAGCCTTTGACGGCAAAAGACACGAAAATAATGAAAAGTATTTATGGTGGAAATTGGAGCTGGAAACGTCGGGCGATTATCGTTATTTATAAGGACCGGAGGATTGCCGCCTCCATGCATGGGATGCCACATGGTGCAGGTGCACTGAAAAATAACTTTCCCGGCCATTTTTGTATCCACTATTATGGTAGTACCACCCATCGTACACAATCAATGGATTTATCACATAAATTAATGATTTTGAAGGCATCCGGCAATTTGGATGACTATCTTGGCAACGCCAATCCTTATGAGGTAATTGAGGCATATATTGCAGGATTTAAACAGCAGGATACAACAATCGCTTCCATGGCCTCACTTCAACAAGTCAAGTGGCAACCCATAATGAAAAAGATTAATAATGTGGCGATAACGAGAATGGAATTATTGCCGCCTGAGGATTTGACAGAAGAAATAAGCTTGGATGTTCCCATCCAAGTTGATTGGTTGATAAAAAACAAGGGCGGCCAGCGCTTTAATGGAGATATTCATTTGGTTCGTTTTTCCCCTCTGGATGCCTGGAAAGTGGATTCAATCGATTTTATTAGAGAAAATAACCTCTAATGGCAGACAAATGAAAAACACCTTTAGAAACGGAATGCCCGTTAATAAAGGTGTTTTTACCTGTTACATTCGCTGTTCACCGAACTTGATAAATGTCCGCTCATCCTCAATTAAGCCACAGGTGCCGCATTGAACGCGGTATTCCGGTCCTTTATAGGGCAGATGGAACGGCTCCAATTCAGTTTCGGTATATTCCTTGAGAATGGAGCCTGACGTTGGGTCAAGCTTGACTGATTGGGCAACTTGTTGAATAATATTAAACCTGCTTCGGTTTGAACGGCAATTAGGACATCTGTAGGGTGTAGACATAGAATCCTCCTAGTTGGCTTAGTGAAATTTATTTTTTGCAATAATGTTGGTAAATATGTACAATGCAAGTGAAGGGAAACGAGAATGGAACAATCTAGGGGTGATACGGAATGAAAAAGTATTTAGCAGGTATGATATCGCTATTATTGTTGCTATTGGCTGCTTCATGCAGCAATGACAACAATGAGCAAAATACACCATTGCCGGAATTATTGGAGGTTAAGCTCACGGTTAATCCGGAAAAAGCCGAACCAAATCAGGCAATCGTATTTGAGGCAAAGGTAACACAAGGAAAAGAAGAGGTGACCGATGCAGATAAGGTAACCTTTGAAATTTGGCGGGCACATGATGAAAAACATGAAAAAATAGACGTAAAACATAGTGAAAACGGAATCTATCGTCTTGAAAAGAATTTTGACCGCGAAGGAACATACTATATCATCTCTCATGTTAGTGCTAGAGATATGCATAATATGCCCAAGAAAGAATTTGTAGTAGGTACGCCTAGTGAACCAGAGGACGCCAAATCAACCCAACCTATGGAAGGCATGGATATGAAAGATGACCATGAGGCAGACAATGGCCATTAAATAACTAAGACAGCCACTCAAGGCTGTCTTAGTTATTTGCTTTTTCAGCAATTTTCCATTTCATTTGCTTTAGTTTTTCCTCGATTATTTCCGAAATATCGCCCTCATACGTAGTGCCGATATTCAAATGGCCGGTTATTTGATGAATATTGACTTCACCGAAATGTATGTTGACACTCATCTCTTTAGGGATCACTTGTTTAACAGAATCAATACCCATAGTTCCTCCTGATAGGATTGGCATGACTTGCAGCAATAAGCAAAATCATTAGTTTATAAAATTTCCGATACATCAATTTGTGAATACTGCATATCTATATTTTTAGGGATCTTCACCTCCAATATCCCATCTTTAAAATTGGCGGAGGCCCCCTTTTTTTTCACAATTGCTGGAAGGGTAATCGTATGCTGGTCTTCAGGGTTAGGGATATTTGCCACAATTAGCTGATTCGACGTGTGGTAAAGCTTTAGCTTCTTTACCCAGTCCTCATTTTTAATTGGGATTCTGACAAATACATAGTCATGTGTTTCATAGGCAGAGGAGTTTAATCCGTCGGTTGACGTTTGTCCTGCTCCGGACATTGGCATATTTCTGAACATCTCTTGAGGATTCATCATGCCGTTCATGTTTGCTGGCAGCACTTTTCCGATAATGTCTTGAACATATTTGTCGATTTCTTGCGGATTCATTTTTTGCAAGGCATCTTTCATATCTTTATTAAAAGGAAACATATTCCAGGGAAACATAATTTTTCATCCTTCCATTGCAATTATTTAAATTTGATTCAAAATTGGCGCTGATGGGTTGGCGATCTGGTCTTGGTCGGAAACATCGATATCTGTATAACCATTTAAATGCAGTGAAGTAGATGGGGATAAATCACCAAATGCGGCATTCGTGCCAATTAATTTTGTATTGGAGGTATGGCTGTTTTGGACAATCGGGCCAAAATCAATATTGCCGTTATTATTGATTGCATTTGACTTAAGGTTAAAGATATTTATTTGAAAAGGCATTGCTTTCAGTCCTTTTTATATGGGATTGGAATAGACATTGGATGGATTCGCGATATCTCCCATATCATTAATGTCCGGATCAATGAATACATTTTCCATGGCAGCAGTCGGCGGTGCAAAATCCCCATACGATGAATTTTGCCCCTGCGATTTTGAATTGGCTGTATGAGCATTATGGAGGGCATCACCGATGTTGACAGACCCGTTGTTCGATACACTGTTAATTTTCAGGCTAAAAATATTGATTACAGTCTGCATGCTGTCACATCCTTCAGTTTTGTTCATACACCCATTCTATGCAGATGAATGCCCAATCGTTATTATTTAATGGAGGAATCTCCGTTCGGGACTCTATTTCCAAATGTTCAAATGCAAATATTTGCATATATAAATGAATCTTTTTAACATAGAGTAAGAAGTGAAATTATAAAGCAGAGAGGTAATGGTTTGGTGAAAATAAAAACCGCTTTGGTTACAGGAGGAGCTTCCGGAATAGGAAAAAAAACGGCTCTCTGTTTGGCTGAAAAAGGATTCCAGCTAGTTATTAATTATCGAAACAGCGAGTCAGAGGCGAAATCTTTGGCTAGGCAATTAACCGAACAATATGGGACAACAAATATTGCTGTTCAGGGGGATTTATCTGTTCAAAAGGATTGTATCCACTTAGTAAATGAAATCTTTTCTGTTTTTGATACGGTGGATGTGTTAGTCCATAATGCAGGCCCTTACATCCATGAACGAAAACGGATGACCGACTATTCCTTCGATGAATGGAACTACCTGATTAACGGTAATTTAAATGCCGTATTTTATCTGTCCAAGCTGATTCTTCCAAGTATGCGAAGCCAAAAATGGGGCAGAATCATTACCTTAGGCTACGATAGGGTCGAAACTGCCCCAGGATGGGTTTACCGATCAGCGTTTGCAGCGGCGAAAACAGGGCTTGCTTCTTTGACAAGGACGATTGCGATGGAGGAAGCAGAATTTGGAATTACAGCTAATATGGTTTGCCCCGGAGACATTACTAACGAGTGGAAAGAAAAAAATATCAAGGAAGCCCTTCATGAAATAAGTGGAGAAGGGACGGGCAGACGGCAAGGTACGGGGGAGGATATTGCCAGAGTCATTGCCTTTCTGGTCGACGAGGCATCCGATTTTATCACCGGAAGTGTCTTACCGGTTACTGGAGGGATTGACGTACTGGGTAAGGTCTTTAAATTACCTGGTGAGCATGGAACAAATTAATTTCTCAAAAGGTATTTATAATTTTTTGAACAATTTGATATTCATGTATGAAACATGCTCCTTTTGAAGATAATAAGAAGTAATCATCGAAGAAAGGAGCAAAGAATGGTGAGTTTTAACCTCAATAGAATCAATCCCAATCAAACTCAAGTGTTTTTTCATGATGGCCGTTTTGAAACCTTGACAAACGAGGAACTGCAAGAATTTTTGCTCCAAATGGGTCTAAGTGAAGTAAACGAAGCTGTGGAGCAAAGCATAACGGAATAATAACCTTAATAATTAATAAAAAAAGCAATCGGAGATAAACCCGATTGCTTTTAGCAAATAAGAAATTATGAAATTTTAACTATTTCATAATTTCCTATGTCATATAAATTCACTACGCCTCTGTCTTCGTCCTACCGGACTCGCCAATCGGCGAGTTTACATTTACGCTTCCAGCCGCTGTGATGTATCTTGTTCAGCGCTATTTCGTAACAGATGTAATGTATATAAGTCTTTGGGAATCTCATATAAGTTAAAGATATCGCCAGATGCATTTATTTCAGAGTACAGCAATTTTCTAGTTTCGTTCGCATTGATAACATATGGCAATTTCTCAGCTGCTTTAATGGAACGAATATTTACCTTTCGGATTCGCATATATACTGTTTCAATACCCAATTCATAGAAAAGCTCCTGAAAAAAGGCTTCCTTCGCCAAATTATTGTACCCTTTTCCATGATAGGGCTTGCCCAGCCAAGTTCCTAAAAATCCGGCATTTTCTTCAATATCATATAAACTGATTGTCCCAATTGGTGCTCCCCATTCATCCAAAATCGTCCGGGAAATGAGTTCCCCCTGTTCCTCGGCCTCGATGGTCTGCTTGGTGATGAACAAAAATTCTTCATAGGAAGCCGCCTTATGACGCACAAAAGGGAAGACATCAGGGTGCGTCATTAAATCATACAGAACGTGGCTGTCGTGAACATCGCGTTTCTTTAGCATGAAAACCCCTCCATTAGGGCATTCCGATTCCATAACAAAAGAAACGGCCCACCCTCGAAATTTTTTTAAATTGAAAAAAAATTTCGGGGTGGGAATCGAACCCACTAGAACCAGTAAACTGGTGGCGCACCATTTGCCTTCCCATCTATCCAGATTTTGTTTTTAGCTGATTATGTGAGAAAAACCTCCATGAATTTCGCTTTAAAACAGTTTTACCTAAAGTATAATAACCGAAAAAAAGAAAAAAAGAAATAGATTTTTTTTTCATTTTCTCTTAAATTTTTTTCCATTTTTCAACAAAATTCTACTCGTTGGCAAATACAAATTCACCGGCAATCATGGTCCATTTTGGTTTGGCTAAGTAATGAAAAGGATGATGGCTCCAGAGGACCAAATCTGCATCCTTCCCGGGCTCGATACTGCCGATTTGCTCATCTATTTTTAAATTTCTTGCTGGAAGAATCGTAATTCCCTCGAGAGCCTTTTGTTCTGAGAGCCCTTCCCTAACTGCGAGGGATGCGCAAAGATTTAAATATTGGATTGGAGTATAGGGGTGATCGGTGGTAATCGATACCTCAACACCATGTTCTGTAAGCTCCTGATACGTTTTCCATGTTTTATTTTTTAATTCAATTTTTGATTTCCTTGTCAATGTTGGTCCGACCGAGACCTTCAATCCCATACCAGCCAGTTCATCGGCAATCAAATGGCCTTCGGTACAGTGCTCAATCCTCAAATCAAGATTAAATTCTTCCGCCAGCCTCATCGCTGTGATAATATCGTCTGCGCGATGGGCATGGATTCTGACTGGAATCTCCCGTTTTAATGCCATTATCAGCGGGCTGATTCTTAAGTCTTCCGGATTGTCGGTGTGAATGGCTTGATAGAACGCTTCCCTAAGCATTCCCATAATGCCCATTCTGGTAATCGAGTCGCTATTCCCATGGCTGTGAATCCTTTTTGGGTTTTCGCCCAAGGCAATTTTTAAGGCTGCTGTTTCTTGGACAATCATTTTTTTAATATTCTTCCCCGTCGTTTTAATGATGGAAGTGGTGCCGCCAATTACATTTGCGCTTCCGGGCATAATATGGACGGTTGTGATTCCGCTTTTGATAGCATCCTTAAAGGCAGGGTCCAGTGGATAGACGCCATCAATAGCCCTGATATGTGGTGTCAACGCTTCGGCCGTTTCGTTGGCATCGTTTCCTGCCCAACCCGTACCTTCATCATACAAACCCAAATGGGTATGAACATCTATAAAACCAGGAAACAGGTAAAGTCCGGAGCAATCAATGATTTTAACGTCTGTTTCGGTTATAAGATTGCTTCCTATTTGAACGATCTTCCCATTTTGAATTAATACATCTCCACAAGGAATCGGTTTTGCGGTAATGGGATATATATAAGCATTTTTTAACAATAATTTTGTCATGATAAAACCTTTCTAAACATGATAATGGTATTTAAACCATTTTAGCAGGTAGAATATAAGGACGAAAAGTAAAAAAACTGCAAAATTACAGAAATTTCTATAATACATGAAACTTTACGGGCAAACATGCGTAAATAGTAAGAAAGCAGTAATTTTAAGGGGGAAACCTAAATGGTTACAAATGAGGAAAGAACGTTCGCTGTTGTATTGTATGTGCTTAATTTCTTTGCTCCGGTGATTGGACCGTTGATTATTTGGTTAATAAAGAAGGATGAGTCTGCATTTATAGATTATCACGGCAAAGAGTATTTTAATTTTATGATCTCCTATTTTATTTACTCAGTTGTGAGCGGAATCCTGGTTTTGGTTTTAATTGGTGCTCTGCTTCTGTGGGTATTGGGGATTGCAGCCTTCATTTTTAACATAATTGCCGCTGTAAAGGCATATGAAGGGCAACATTACCGCTTCCCGCTTATTTTCAGGCTAATAAAATAAATAATGTTGAATGATAGCCCGGCAACTAACTTGCCGGGTTTTTTCTGTTAAACGAAGTCTTTATCGCTTAAATAGCAGAGTCTGGAAAAAGGAGTCTTCTTTATTTTTTAATAGAAATCTTCTATCATTTTTTCATCCAACCGTAAATAAACTGATATAAGAGGAAACGATGAGGAGTTTTCGAGATGAATATAAGCATATTTTATCGGAGTACAGCTGCAATAAGCCTGAATGGCAGTATTGTAGCACTGATTCCTGCTGGTTTGATTGTTGTCGGAAATCTATTATTTTTTGGATTGCCGGATATTATGTTATTGGCATTGCCATTCTTCGTATATAGTTTTGTTTGCTTTCACCTCTACCTTTATCGAATGCGGCAGTCCTTTTCCACTGAAAAAAGTATAATTGATAGACCGGAAAACAAGGGGGATTCTCTTTCGGAGGCCCGTTATCTATTGATACTCCTTCAACCAACGCAATCGCCGGAACTGCATCTCTTTTTCCAAAATGGGCTGTTTGCAGGGAAGATAAAAAGGCAGCATAAGTTTGTATTAAGCCGATTCTGGCATGGCAGGGCTTATACCCTGTTCAATGAGCAGGGGAAAGAAGCAGGTTACTTTAAAGTGAAGGGTAAAAACATAGCAGCATATGACCAAAAAAATAATTATTTAGGGTATTTTAAAAAAGAAAAAAATAAGAAACAATTGTTTGATAAAAATGGAAGGCCTGTTTGCTCGATAGAGGGTTCCAATTTGTTTATGGATGAAAAGGTTATAGCCAAAAATCGCCAGCAGGCAGCAAGGCTTAGACGGGGGTGGTTGAGAGTGCAGTGGCTAGCATTGTTTCCTGACCCCAATACCCCTGTTCTGTCATTTTCTGAGCCTTTATCGGAAAAGGGCAGGCTGTTAACAATGAGCTTGCTGGTTCAGGAATTTTTCATAGAAAGATAAATTCCCTCATGCATGATTGTTTGATATGATAAACTATATTAAATTGCCGTAATGGGGGAAATTTTGGTGGACATAAAATTGATAAAAGGACATGGCTCCGGAAATGATTTTTTCATTATCGATGAAATAAGCAATCATTATACGTTTACAGAGGAAGACAGAAGCAGGCTTGCTAAATTGCTGTGTAATCGTGATTCAGGACTTGGGGCCGATGGGATTCTTTATGTAATGGGCAGTGATCATGCTGCCGGCAGGATGCGGGTCTTTAATGCGGATGGTTCGGAGGCATCTATGTGCGGGAATGGGCTCAGATTAGTGGCCCGCTATATTTGTGAGCTTAAAGGTTTGGAAGAGACTGTTATTGAAACAATGAAGGCGGATCTTAAAGTCAGTAAGCAGAACGACCTTTTTGACCAAGTTCACACCTATCAAGTGGAAATATCGCCTGTATCGTTTGAATTAAGTGCTCTTCCACTGCAATTAAACAATCCTTCTTTGATGAATGAAAAAATCGTCCAGCTCTCGGAGGAGTTAAGATTCACGGCGCTGGCAGTGCCGAATCCTCATTTAATTGCCATTGTTGAAAAAGATCAGCTGGAAGGGAATCTTCAAAAGATCCTTAGCGAGAAGGTTAATGGTCCGAACGAGCTGTTTCCGGATGGGGTTAATGTCAGCTTTGTCAGAACAATCATGCCAAACACCATTTATGTACGGACGTTTGAGCGGGGTGTCGGTTTTACAAACGCCTGTGGTACAGCGATGTCGGCTTCATCCTTGGTTACATGCCTGCAGGAGATTAATCAGTTTGAAAAGCCAATCGATGTTTATAATGACGGCGGCAGGGTTCAGTGTGTCGTTCATCAGTTTGATGGGAAATACCATATCGACCTGATTGGCAATGCCACCTATCTTTATGAGGCAGTGATTAATGCAAATGTGGATGACAGTACGTTTACGGTCTTGTCGAAAGAAGACATGTCAGAACAAGACTCTTATGAAAAACTGCAGGCTGAAGCGCAGGAATTGTTATCTGAATATTAAAGGATAAGGCACTATGCCTTATCCTTTTTTTGCTGTACCATTCTTTAGTATTTCAAGGACAGGGGCAAAGGGCTGGATATCCTTCGTTTGAAAATAGTTTTTGAACGGGTCTCCTTGTTTTTTGATGCGCAGTAGGGCGTGCTGCATCGTAAAATCCTTTGGTTCAAGTCCTTTGCCGACCTCCTCCCAGTAGAGAGGGGTGGCGACACCCGCATGCTCATTTCCCCGCATGGAATAAGGCGAAACAATTGTTTTTCCTTCCCCGTGCTGGACATAATCAACATAGAGCCGGTTCCCGCGGTTTTTCTTCATTCTTTCAATTGTAAATGAATCAGGATCCTTTGATATCAAATACTCGGCGATAAAGCTGGTAAACAGCCTTGTGTCGTCATAGGTAAATTCGTCCTCAGGCAATGGCAAATAAATTTGCAGGCCCTTATTCCCCGAAGTCTTAATGAACCCAATCAAGTTTAGCTGGTCGAGCACCTCTTTAATATAAAGGGCCGCCTTGATTGCCAGATGAAAGTCGTCTTTAGAAGGTGGATCCAAATCAAAAACGATTTCGCTCGGTCCCCTGCTGTGAATGGTTTGAAATGGGACATGAAATTCGATTGCCAACTGATTTCCCAGCCATACCAGTGTTTTAAGATTGTTGCAAATGATATAGTTTATCTCATCGGCCTGGTATGTCTGGACAAAGTCGGGGGCATAGTCCGGACAGTTTTTTTGATAAAACGCTTCGCCAAACATTCCGTGAGGAAAGCGGATTACGGTTAACAGGCGATTTTTTAAAAATGGCAGCATATACGGAGAAACTTCCCGCAAATAAAGAATATAATCTGTTTTTTGGATGCCATGCTTGTCCCATAGGGGTTTATCAGGATGGGTAATTTCCAAGTCACCTGGTAAGTTTTTCTGGCCGAACAAAAAGCGCTCATAGGTACAATCGACAGGCTCCATATCTAGCCGAAATCGATCAAAATGCGGCTCGCGCAATTGGTTGTCAAATAGCTCCAAATATTTTATTTCAAGGCAAATGGCCGGATGGACATAGACCATCTGTTTATTCTCGCTGACCCTATTTTGCTTAATAATCTGTCCAAGAGCTTGTTTTTCCTCAGGTTTGAAGCCAAACAGAACTTGGCCGATATCCTGAATGTCATTGTTTTTATAGACACCAATATAAAAATATCCATTGGTCTTGTCAAAAGCTGTTACAAAACAGCTGACATATTTCCAATTCTTGTATTTCAGCCAAAGCTGGGAGCGCTTCCCTTCCTCCCAAAGGCTTTTCTTATGCTTTGCGACAATCCCTTCACCATCATATAATACAACTTTTTCCCATAGGTCGTTAAAGCTTTCATAAGCGATTACCGGCTGGAGCAGCTGATCATTGTTTGGTTCCGCGACAAGGTCAAAGCCCACTGCCTCGAATAAATTTAACAGTTCCGTTTTTCTTGAAATAAAATCAAGGTCGTGAAGCGGTTTTCCGCCTAACATTAACAAATCAAATGCCATTAGCCGGCAGGGAGCGTTTTTTGCCTGTTCAAAAATTTTCTTGGCCGATTTTAACCGGCCGCGAACTTGAATGGCAGAAAAATTTGCTTTATACGGGTTTTCAAGAGCAACCATTTCACCGTCAAGGCGGAGTGGCAGAAAAGGCCTGAATTTTTCCTCATATTTTAATAAAAATTCACTTATTTCCGCAAATTGTGGCATCAGAGATTTATCGTTTCGGCTCGTTAGCTGGATCCCGTTCTCATCCCAATCAAGGATGGCCCGAAACCCATCGTATTTCACCTCATAATACCAATCGGCTTGAACTGGACTTTCAAAAGTTAACGTCGGCAGCATTGGCTTCATTAATGGATCCCCTTTTAGTTTATTTTACGAATAATGCCGGAAAATCATCCATTTCCAATTGTTTTAAGGAATGAGCTTAAGTGCAATACAAAAACTAAACGTAAAAAGAATGGAGACTAGCTATGCATACAATGTGGAAAGGCAGCATTAGCTTCGGGCTTGTCAATATCCCGATTAAGCTTCATACAGCAACAGAGGATAAGGATGTTAAGCTCAGGACCTTGCATAATAAATGTCATGCTCCAATTAAATATGACAAAATTTGTACCGTCTGTGAAGAAGAGGTAAAACCAGAAGAGATTGTCAGGGCATACGAATATACAAAAGGAAAATTTGTTGTCCTTGATAATGAGGACCTCGAGAAGCTGCGGAAAGAGAATGAAGAAAAGGCAGTAGAAATTATTGACTTTGTAAAAATAGACGACATAGATCCGATTTACTTTGACAGGAGCTATTACATGTCCCCAAATGAGGGTGGAGGCAAAGCCTATTCGTTGTTGCGTAAAGCCCTAGAGGAATCACAAAAGGTTGGTATTGCCAAAATCATCATTCGGTCGAAAGAACAGCTTGCCGTCATCCGCGTGTACGAAAATACGCTGGTAATGGAAACGATTCATTTTCCCGATGAGGTGCGAAAGGCTGGGGATGTTCCGAATGTTCCTTCTGAAGATAAAGTGACTCAAAAGGAACTTGAAACGGCGATATTATTAATTGACCAATTAACAACGAAATTTGAACCGGAGAAGTATCATGACGAATATAGATCGGCATTGCTAGAGTTGATTGAAGCAAAACGACAAGGCAAAGAAACGGTCACGGCTGCAACGAAAGAAGCGCCGGCTACCAATGTTACAGATCTAATGGCAGCCCTGCAAGCGTCTATCGATCGAACAAAGCCGAAAAAGGCGCCGACAGCGGCCCCAAGAAAAAAAGCAGCTGTAAAAGTCAAGAAAGAGGCTTAAACAAAAAGGTGATGCGGGTTTTGCATCACCTTTTTACTAGGCTGGAATATGCTCCATGCAATATTGGAGTACCAGTTCCTCTTCGTCGTCCTCAAGCGCAAAATCAAGCACGGTGTCGCTGCCTTTTTCAAAGAAATGATAATTCAATATTTTCGATTCGTTTGCCTTAATCCCTAATAACACTCTTAATCCGATCCCCTTTTCGGAGTAAAGTTCATCCTCCTCATCTACATCAAGTTCCAAAAAAAACTCATAACGCTCTCCTGATAATAATCCAAATGGATCTTCAAGTTTCTCAACAGTATGTCCGGTTACGTACAAGCCTATCATCCTTTTCATTTTGTAATCGTTATTATTATACACATACCATCATAATTAACAAAAAAAATGACTTTAAATAAAGACATTGAATGTTTATGAATTTAATGTGAATTATTGCACAAACTTACTTCCTGATTAGGGATTATAAGGTAATATTGATTTGAAGGTAAAAAAATTCATATGTGAAAAACTTCACAATTTGGAGGGGTGAAAATGGCAGCCAAGACTGAGGCCGAGGATTTTCAAATTGAGCTTTTCTGGTCGGCAAGAAGGAATTTTTATCAGCTAATACGACTATTGTTTTTGGAACCGGACATTGAAAATCTTCGTGAGATTTCCAGTAAAGCCAATCTTGACGAATTAGCAGAGTTTCATGAGGGAGGCAATATTCTCCGTGCTTTTTTTGACAGCTTAACAGCCGAGCAAGTAAAAAAGGAACAGGAAGAATTTCAACGATTGTTTATCGGTCCAGGACCTTTGATTACTCCTCCTTGGGAGTCCTATTACCGGAGCAAGGATCATTTGTTGTTTGAAGAATGGACCTATCAAGTTCGCAGCCTCTATCATCAATGTGGACTTCAGTATGTAAAGGAAAATAATGAGCCAGACGACCATCTGCTGCTTGAACTGGAATTTATGTATTACCTTGCTGATTTGAGCAGGGGCGAAAAAAATCTTCATAAAAGTCTAGAATTAATCTCCATTCAAATTGATTTTTTGAAAGAACACCTTGCCATTTGGATTCCGTTTTTTTGTAAAAAACTGATTGAAGCAACCAATAGTCAGCTATTTTTGGGAGCGGCCATGCTGCTTGAAGATTTTTTGAGCGAGGATTTAAATTCGTTGTATGAGGTAAGGGAGGCCATATCCAATGGTTGAAAAAAACGGTTTAAACAGTTTGTTGAAAAATAAAATGCAGCGCCGTACCTTTTTAAAATGGTCAGGGGCTATAGGCATTCCGGTAATCGCGGGTGGAATTGGCACGAAGATGCTCGTAGACCGAAAAGAAGAGGAAAAGATAGCAAATGCAAAGGATAATCTGAAGGTTATTTCAACATGCAGCATTACTAACTGCGGCGGCAGATGTGTGATTAAAGCGCACGTTCGCGATGGAATGGTGGTCAGGGTGAGCACTGATACGCAAGAGGGCGGGGATCTTTCGACACCAGCGTTAAGGGCTTGTGTCAGAGGCCAAAACTACCGAAAAATGTTATACCATCCTGATCGCCTAAAATATCCTATGAAACGAGTCGGGAAACGCGGTGAAGGAAAGTTTGAGCGGATTTCTTGGGATGAAGCGGTCGAAACGATTGCTAAGGAAGTGAAACGCATTGGCGACCAATTCGGCCCTGAATCCCGCTATGTCAATTATGGATCGGGACAAAGCTGGGGATTGCATGGCGGACCAAGAGCTGCCAGGAAATTATTGGCGCTGACGGGGGGTTATCTAAATTCCCGAAATGACTATAGTTCAGGAGCCGGAAACGTGGCCACCCCTTATACATATGGGACCAATGATTCGGGGAGCAGCTTTGATTCGTTGCTGCACTCCAAATATATTATTCTGTGGGGTCAGAACCCCTCTGAAATGATCTTTTCTACCCCATATCGTGAATATTTAATGCAAGCTAAGAAAAATGGGGCCAAAATTACTGTGATTGACCCAAGGTATAGTGACACTGTAATCGCGTTTGCAGATGAATGGATTCCAATTCTTCCGACAACCGACACGGCCATGATGGACGCAATGGCTTATGTCATCATTACCGAGAATCTTCATGACCAGGAATTTATAGACAGATATTGTATCGGCTTTGATGGCCACCACATGCCTGATGGGGTTCCTGCCGATGAGTCCCTAAAGAGTTATTTGCTTGGTGATAAGGATGGGACCCCAAAATCACCTGAATGGGCAGAAAAAATTTGCCGTGTACCTGCGGATAAAATTCGGGAGCTTGCCAGAAATTATGCGACAATGAAACCCGCGGCGTTAATTCAAGGGTGGGCACCGCAGCGTCAGGCTTACGGAGAACAATTTATGCGCGGTGGAGCTCAGCTGGCCTGCCTCACTGGTAATGTAGGCAAGCTTGGGGGCTGGGCAGCAGGGACCGGCTATTGGAATCGTTCAAACATTGTCTATCCGTTTAAATACCAAAATCCAATTAAAGCATCAATCCCATGTTTTCTCTGGACAATGGCGGTTGAAAAGGGTTCGGAAATGACAGCAGCTGATGGCTTGCAGGGAACAGAACGTTTAAATTCTGGTATTAAAGCAATATTTAATATGGCGGGCAATATGTTAATAAATCAGCATGCAGATATTAATAAAACAAAAAAACTGCTTGAAGACGAGAGTAAAGTGGAATTTATCGTCGTCAGTGATCTTTTTATGACACCAAGTGCAAAGTATGCCGATATTCTTCTTCCTGGAACCTCTTTCTTCGAACGCTGGGATATTGGAACCCCATGGTGTTTTGGAGATTATGTCATTTTGGGGCAAAAAACGATTGATCCACTATATGAATGCCGCGACGAGTTTGATGTTTTTGCGGAAATTGCCGATAAATTAGGACTCAAGGAACAATTCACAGAGGGGAAATCCACCCTTGACATTGTAAAGGAAAGTATTGAAAGAACCAAAAAAGAACTGGATCCGAACTTCCCGACTTTCGAGGAATTCTGTAACTTGGGTGTTTATCATTTTAAATATGACGAGCCGCTCGTAGGGTTTAAGGAACAAATTGATGATCTCGACAATCATCCGTTTGAAACCCCTTCAGGAAAAATTGAGTTATTCTCAAAAGCGTTATGGGATATGAACCAGCATGATGAAATTCCAGCTATCGCAAAATACATCTCATCATGGGAAGGACCGGAAGACCCGCTAAAAGAGAAGTACCCATTACAGCTGATCAGCTGGCATTACAAGCGGAGATGTCATTCCATGTATGATAACCAACCTTGGCTTGAAGAAGCAGCAAAACAAGAAATGTGGATTAACCCCAAAGATGCCGAAGCACGCGGCATTAAAGATGGAGAGCGTGTAGAGGTAGTAAATGATCGTGGACTGTTAATTATTGATGCCAAAGTAACTCGGAAAATTGTCCCTGGCGTAGTCGGAATACCTCAGGGTGCCTGGTATACACCCGATAAAAATGGCATTGATCAACGTGGTTCCATCAATGTTCTAACGTCACAGCGGCCAACACCACTTGCTAAAGCGAATCCGCAGCTGACAAACTTGGTTGAAGTAAAAAAAGCATAGGGGAGTGAGTAGGTTGGCACAGTTAGGATTTTATATTAACCAAAGCCTTTGCAGCGGCTGCAAGGCCTGCACCGTTTCCTGCAAGGATAAAAATGACCTTGACGTGGGCATCAATTTTCGCAGGGTTTATGAATACGAAGAAGGCATTTACTTTGAACAACCGGGAAAAGGGATCGTGCACAACATCAAACCCTTTTACTTCAGCATTTCCTGCAACCATTGCACTCAGCCAAAATGTGTTCCGAGCTGTCCGGTGGGGGCCATTTCGAAAGATAAGGATAATGGCGTGGTTACGATTGATCAAGAAATCTGTCAAGGAACCAAGTTATGTGTGTTGGCGTGCCCATATGGAGCACCGCAATACAATAAAAAGGTTTTTAAATCGGATAAGTGCGATTTTTGCATCGATTTGCAAAAAAAGGGTGAAGACCCGGCCTGTGTGGCATCTTGTCCGATGCGGGCCATCGAATTTGGGCCAATCGAAGAACTACGGAAAAAGTATGGGAACGTCAGCCAAATAAAGGGAATGCCAAGCAACACGATTACCAAGCCGAATCTAGTGATTACACCGCATAGGGACGCAACGTTATAGCTAAACAAAAAACGCCAGAAATACACTGGCGTTTTATTTATTCGTATGTATGGCGGAGAAGGTGAGATTCGAACTCACGCGACGGTTGCCCGCCCTAACGCATTTCGAGTGCGCCCCCTTATAGCCACTTGGGTACTCCTCCATAAACCTTTGGAGCGGGTGAGGGGAATCGAACCCCCGCCGTCAGCTTGGGAAGCTGAAATTCTACCATTAAACCACACCCGCAAATCAATTGTGAACAAGAATTATTATAGCATAATAACGAATTTTTGGGTAGAAAAAATTATTTCTTCACAAAAAAACTGGAGCAGCGAAAAGAAGCTCCAGTTAAAATTATTCCTGCTGCTGAGGTTTAATGGCGAAAAATGCCACAATAGCCGCAACGATACTGAGACCGCTCATGATGATAAAAATCCAATGGTTCGAATACTTCATTAACAACGCAATAATTGGGGGACCAGCTGCAACTCCGATAAAACGCATTGAGCTATAAATCGATGTGATCGTTCCCCGTTCCTTCTTTTCAACTCCGTCAGTTATTAATGAATCAAGACTTGGCAGGCAGAGCCCTATTCCAATACCGCTAATAAGAAACATGGTTAGCATATACCACAGCTTGATTGAAAACCATAATGCAGCAATTGATATGGCGGCTCCAAGAATGCCGCCAAAAGTTAACCATTTCATTAAAACTTTGTTTTTCTTGATAATTTTGCCGGTAATGAACGAAGATAAGCAAAGTGCCCCAAGCGGCAGCGCAAGAAAGAATCCTTTCTTGACATCCTTAATGCCGTATTCTTTTTCAAATACCTCGGAAAGGTAGAAAAGAATTCCGAAAAGTACAAGCATCATAATCCCGCCGATAAAAAAGATGGCATATAACCATCGGCCTTCACTGCTAAACGTTTTCTTGACATTCATAAAGAATGTTTTAAATGGGATCGGCTTCTCCTTTTTCTTGGGTGATTTCACTAGAAAAGCCATCAATATCACGGAAATGGCACAAAAAACAGGGATTGAAAAAAATGGGATAAACCAAATAAATCCTGCTAAAAAAGCACCGAAGATGGGGCTGATCACCTTTCCAAAAGTATTCGAGGTTTCGATAATCCCCAGACAAACACTGACGTCATCTTCATTTTTAAACATGTCACCGACCAATGGCAGTACGATGGGAAAGGCACCAGCCGCTCCAACCCCTTGGAGTGCCCGGCCGACCAATACCAGCCAATAAGCATCTAATTTCCACGCTGCCCAGCCGGAGATAACCCCGCCAATACCGGCAATAATCAGACTGGGAATAATGACTTTTTTCCTGCCAATATGGTCGGATAAATAGCCGGCAACCGGGATTAACAGAATGGCAACGATAGAATAAACCGAAATAATTAAACTTGATTGAAATGAGGATATCGCAAGTTCTTTTTCCATTGACGGAAGTACAGGGATTAACATTGAATTGCCTAAAGTCATGACTAATGGAATGGAAGAGATGGAAAGAATGGCCCATTTATTTTTCGATATCTCATTAGACCGCTTTTGCCCTGCTTTGTCTTTTTTCTTTTTAGCGGCCCGCGGATTTTTCCATAGTTGTTCAATATGTTCCATGGATCTTCTATCCCGCCTTCATCTATTTGTATCTTTAATATGGACCTTTTTTAGCAAAAATAACTTAGTTGTTTAAATCCTTTTAATGCCATATAAATGATAAACATAGGACATATGGAAATTGACCAATTCTGAAAAATTTAAAAATTACTTCTTGACATTTTGTTTCCAGCGTATTAATATAAAAATCAATAAAATGACGTTATGGCGTTGACGAAGAAGAGTAGCTTTTACGGATTCTTTAGAGAGCTGATGGTTGGTGAAAATCAGTGTAGACGTATTAGTGAATGGCCTTCCGAGCCTCCAAACCGAACCTTTATCTAAGCAGTAGGCTTTGGCGAGATTCTCATCGTTACATGGGACAGATATTAGGCAAAATGCCTCGATATCGGTAAAGTGAGCTAATTTTTAGCTAATGAAGGTGGCACCACGGGTCTTCCGTCCTTTTTAGGGTGGAGGACCCTTTTTGTATTGAGAAACTTTAATACTGTAATTCGTTGAACAAGAGAAGTACACTTATTTATTTCTTTCCAGAGAGTCGGGGAAGGTGGGAGCCCGATAAGACAAAATTTGTGGAATGGACTTGTGAGAGACAGTCTGAAACTACCAGTAGGGCTGTACGGGGTTCCGCCGTTAAAAGGATAGGATATCGAGCGATTCTTTGCTCTGTATCTGAATGAGGAAGCTTGGGCCCATTTGTCATGTATGCCCATAGCTTCAAAATGAGGTGGCACCACGGTTCCTGACAATCGTCCTCTATATGCTTAATGATGTAAGCTTATAGAGGACTTTTTTTATTTTCGAAAGGAGTTGGAAAAGTGAACACAAAATCTTGCCTTTTGACTAAAGAAATAAGTGGGGATGTCTTGACGCCGATCTCGATTTTGCAAAAGATTAGCGGTCGAAAGAAATTTTTATTGGAAAGCTCACATAAATATAACGATTCCGGCCGGTATTCCTTTATTGGTGCTGACCCCGCTTTGGAACTTATTTCGAAAGGGGATCAAAATGAAATTATCCAGCGGAACGGGGCAAGGAAGATAGTGACAGGAAATCCGTTACAAATCGTTTCAAACATGATGCCTTCTATTGAAACAAAGCAGTCCCCATTTTCGTTCCTTGGCGGTGGTGTAGGTTATATAGGCTATGACATCATCAGACAGTATGAGGATATTGGGGAAGTGCCCCCTGACGAATTAGCAATGCCGGATGTCCATTTGATGTTTTATGAAGAAGTGATTGTATTTGACCATCTAGAAGAAAAAGTTTTCATAACCGGTATCCCGCTTTTAGAAGATAGTGATGAAAAAAGTGTTGAACAACGTATTAACAAAAGGATAGAGCAGTTAAATCAAACCAACTATGATTCTGAGGAAGCTTCTTTTCAAATGGAAGGCTTTGTCCCGGAAACATCCAGGGAGGAGTTCATAAAAAATGTTGAGATTGCCAAGGAACACATACTGGCCGGAGACATTTTTCAGGTTGTCCTTTCAAGAAGGATGAAATCAGCTTTTCAAGGGTCTCCATTGGCCTTGTATCGGAAACATCGCGCCCATAATCCGACCCCTTATATGTTCTATATTGATTTTGAGGATTATACCGTAATTGGCTCTTCCCCGGAGAGTTTAATCAAGACGACAGGCAGGACGGTAATCGCCAATCCGATTGCCGGAACTAAAAAGCGCGGCAAAACCGGCGAAGACGATCTAAGGATTGAAAAAGAATTGCTAAATGACGAGAAAGAATTGGCTGAACATAAAATGCTGGTTGACCTTGGCCGCAATGATCTTGGCAAAGTGTGCGAATTTGACTCAGTTCATGTTGATCGGTATATGGAGGTGGAGAAATTCCGTCATGTGATGCACATTGTTTCGGAAATCAGTGGCACCCTTACTCGTGAAAAGTCTGCCTTGGATGCGCTAGCGGCTTGTCTTCCGGCCGGAACGGTTTCAGGGGCACCGAAGATAAGGGCGATGGAAATCATCAATTCATTGGAAAATTCTAAACGAGGGCTATATTCGGGGGCAATCGGCTATATATCGGTTAATGGCAGTATCGATTTTGCACTTGCGATTCGAACGATGATTTTAAAGGATGGTGCAGCTTATATTCAGGCAGGGGCAGGCATTGTCCATGACTCCGACCCGGAATCTGAATATGAAGAAACATTGAATAAATTAAAAGCCTTTTTGGAAGGGGATCATCACAATGTTATTGCTCATCGATAATTTTGATTCCTTCACCTATAACCTTTATCAGTTTCTTGGGGAACTGGGGGAGGATGTGGGGGTATACCGGAATAACCAAATTTGTCTTATGGATATTCACCAATTGCAACCTAAAGCCATCATTTTGTCCCCAGGGCCTGGACGACCGGAGGATGCCGGTATCTGCATAGAATTGATTAAAAACTTCTATGACAAAATACCGATCCTTGGCATTTGTCTGGGACACCAGGCAATCGGGGCCGCCTTCGGCTGTGAAATCCGGAGAGCCAAGACAGTTAAGCATGGAAAAACATCGTTTATCAACCATAATAGCAGCAATATTTTTAATTACCTGCCGTCTCCGCTGGAAGTGATGCGTTATCATTCTCTGGCGATTGAAAAGAATGGCATGCATCCGGAACTTGAAAGTACAGCCTATGCCATGGACGATGAGGAAGTAATGGCAATCAGGCATCGTCAATATCCCGTGTTTGGCTTGCAGTTTCATCCTGAATCAATCGGAACACCGTCAGGAAAACGAATACTTAAAAATTTTTTACTTCAAATAGAAAGGGAGAAATCAAATGAAGAATTATTTACTCCAATTAGCTGAACAGAAATCCTTTTCAGAGCACCAGATGAGGGAAGCGGTCGATTTTATATTGGGGGAAGAGGTCTCTGAATCGGAAATCGCCGCATTCTTAATGGGGTTGAAATCCAAAGGTGAAACAGTTGATGAAATCGTCGGGATTGTCAAAGCATTAAAAGCAAATTCCATTAAGTTCAACCAAAAGTTTACAAATGTACTGGATAACTGCGGTACTGGGGGAGATGGTTCATCCAGCTTTAATGTCAGCACCACTTCCGCCTTTGTGATCGCAGCTGCGGGGGTTCCAGTGGCTAAACATGGCAATCGCAGTATCTCCAGTAAAACGGGCAGTGCTGATGTTCTTGAATATTTGGGTATCAATCTAAATTTGCCAAAAGAAAGCACGGAGGAAATGCTTCAGGAAATCGGGATTACCTTCTTGTTTGCACCTCATGTCCATCCTAAATTGAAAAAGGTAATGACCGTCAGAAGGCAATTGAAAATCCCGACCATTTTCAATTTTATCGGTCCATTAACAAATCCAATCGACTTGGATTTCCAGTTGTTGGGCGTTTATCGTAGGGATTTACTAAATGTATTTGCCGAAGTTTTAAAGCAGCTTGGCCGCAAACGGGCAATTATCCTTAATGGAGCAGGATTTATGGATGAGGCCTCGCTCCAAGGCGAAAACCATCTGACCATTTTGGACAATGGCATTATTAAAAATCAAACCTTCCACCCCGAAGAAGTTGGCTTGCCTGTTTATGATAACAGTGCGATTAAAGGCGGCGACGCCAAGGAGAATGCGGAGATTTTATTAAATGTTTTAAGGGGCCAAACCGGAGCTTATAGAGATACGGTATTGCTAAATGCTGGGATTGGCATTTATACCGCCGGCAAAGCCAGTGATGTTGTGGAGGGGATTCAGGCAGCGCGGGACATCATTGATTCCGGGGCCGCTTATGAAAAATTAACTGCATTGGTTGATAAATCAAAAGCGATGCAAAGAGAGGCGATCTGAATGGAAACCATTTTAGACAAGATTATTGAACGGAAAAAGCAGGAGGTACAGGAACTTAGGAACAGAAAAAGCATAATCAAGGAAACTGTTTTTGCACGACGTTCGTTCATCAAAAAGCTGGGGACGGCATCAGAACTGGCGATCATTGCTGAGTTTAAGCGGGCCTCACCATCGAAAGGGATTATTAATGATGGTGTCGCCCCCGGGGTCCAAGCCGCAATCTACGAAAAGGCCGGCGCGGCTGCGATTTCGGTATTAACGGACCACACCTTTTTCAAGGGATCATTTTCTGATTTGTCGATGGTTCGTGAATCAGTTAGTTTGCCCATTCTTTGTAAAGACTTCATTATTGATCGATTGCAAATTGATCGGGCAGCCTCATATGGGGCTGATATCGTCCTGTTAATTGTTGCTGCCCTTGATGAGACGACCTTACAAGAGCTGTACCAATATGCAAAAGGTCTCGGGCTGGAAGTATTGGTCGAGGTTCACAATCAGCAGGAATTGGCCTCTGCGCTCAAAACGGGCGCTAAATTGATTGGCATTAACAATCGGGACTTAAAGACCTTTCATGTTTCACTAGAAATGACTGAAAAATTGGCTGCTGAAGTAAAAGCGGCCGGAGCCTATCTCATCAGTGAAAGCGGTATTCATCACCGGGACGATGCAATACGGGTAAGAAATGCCGGGGCAAATGGGATCTTGGTCGGTGAGGCATTGATGAAAAGTGAACACCTAGCAGAAAAATTCGCTGATTTTCGTCTGCCATTAATACAAGGAGCAAAGCGATGAAAGTAAAAATATGCGGAATCATGGATATTGAAACAGGGGTGGCGGCAGCACGTTACGGCGCTGATGCAATTGGCTTTGTGTTCGCCGATAGCAAACGGAAAATTCGTGAAGATAAAGCAAAAGAAATCGTTGCCCATTTGCCAAAAGAAGTTTTTAAGGTAGGGGTGTTTGTTAACGAATCAATGGCCGAAATGGAGCGGATTGCGTCTTTTGTCGGGCTTACACATCTTCAATTGCATGGTGATGAACCAGCGGCATCTAGCGAGACCCTTTCCAAGCCGGTTATCAAAGCAATCAGTTTTCAGGGGAATGATCATTTGGCTAGATTCAACTCATTTCCAAGCGAGTATATCTTGCTTGATGGCCCAAAGGGAAAATACCGTGGGGGAAATGGGCTGGCGTTTGATTGGAGTGAGGTAAACACAGCCTTGATCAATCAAAAAAAGCTAATCCTCGCCGGAGGGTTAACAACAGATAATGTGGCAGAAGCAATCAAAATGATTAGACCAAATATGGTGGATGTAAGCTCGGGAGTAGAAACCGATGGGGTTAAAGACTTAGTGAAAATAAAGGCTTTAATTGAGAAAGCGAAGAGTATGGACTAGGAGGAAACTGATCATGAATACCTATACATTGCCTGATCAAACTGGCCATTTTGGAATATTTGGCGGAAGATTTGTACCAGAAACATTAATGAAGGCTGTAACTCAATTGGAACAAGCGTATTTAGAAGCAAAAAACGACCCGGTTTTTCAATCTAAGTTTAAGAGACTGTTAGAAGAATATGTTGGCAGGGCGACTCCGCTCTATTATGCTGAGAACCTGACCAAATATGCCGGAGGGGCCCAAATCTATTTGAAACGGGAAGATTTAAATCATACCGGGGCTCATAAAATCAATAATGCCATTGGCCAGGCACTCCTTGCAACCAAGATGGGGAAACGCAAGATTGTTGCGGAAACCGGAGCGGGTCAGCATGGTGTGGCAACAGCAACGGTTTGTGCCTTATTAAACCTTGAATGCATTGTTTTTATGGGTGAAGAGGACATCAAACGGCAGGCACTCAATGTCTTTCGCATGGAACTGTTAGGCGCGAAAGTAGTCAGTGTCACCTCAGGGAGCGCAACGTTAAAAGATGCGGTCAATGAAGCATTAAGATATTGGGTCGCCAATGTCGATGATACTCATTATCTATTGGGATCGGTAATGGGGCCGCATCCATTCCCAATGATGGTTCGCGATTTTCAAAGTGTGATCGGAAGCGAGACAAAGCAGCAATTTCTGGCGCGGAATGGACGGCTGCCGGAAGCAGTCGTAGCCTGCATTGGCGGCGGCAGCAATGCCATGGGTATGTTTTACCCATTTATTGAAGATAACGAGGTAAAGCTATTCGGGGTTGAAGCAGCCGGCCAGGGGGTAGAAACGGCATTTCATGCCGCATCATTGACAAAGGGGAGCCCCGGTGTATTGCACGGATCCTTAATGTACCTGTTGCAAAATGAGGATGGACAAATTCAGGAAGCCCACTCTATTTCTGCCGGGCTAGATTATCCTGGAGTCGGTCCCGAACACAGTTATTTAAAGGAGAGCGGCCGGGCTGCCTACCGCTCGGTTACCGATGAGGATGCGCTCGAGGCCTTTCAGTTGTTATCGAAAGTTGAGGGGATTATTCCTGCACTTGAAAGCGCCCATGCGATTGCATTTGCGCTAAAATTGGCCGCAGAAATGGGGCCTGACAAGAATATTGTCGTCTGCTTATCAGGCCGGGGGGATAAAGATGTTGATGCGGTGAAGGCAAGGCTGGAAGGAGGAAATAGATAATGAATGTGGTAGAACGAGCTTTTGGACTAGTAAAAGAAGCAGGAAGGAAGGCATTTGTTCCTTATATTATGGCAGGAGATGGGGGACTCGAGTCCCTGACTGACAGGCTTATCTTATTGGAAAAGTTTGGTGCAACTGCGATTGAAGTCGGGGTACCTTTTTCAGATCCTGTTGCCGACGGCCCGACAATCCAGCGCGCCGGAATAAGAGCACTTAAAGGCGGAACAACCCTAAAGGGGATTATAGCTGAGCTGGAAAAGGCAAGGGAGGCTGTTTCTGTTCCGATTATCTTGATGACCTATTTAAATCCCATTTATGCCTATGGAATCAAATCATTTGTTAAAGATATTCAGAGAGCGGGTGTAGGCGGATGCATTATTCCCGATTTGCCGCTCGAAGAAGAATCCATCATTGCGCCAAAGCTTGAAGAAGCTGAAGTTGAACTGATTCGTCTTGTTACCCCGACAACCCCAATTGAACGAATCGAGCAAATCGCCTCCAAAGGCAGCGGGTTTTTATACGCCGTTACAGTAAAAGGGATAACTGGGGCAAGAAATGGATTTGATGAAGAATTATTTTCCTTTTTACAAAAAACAAAGGAAGTAAGTTCCATACCCGTTTTGGCCGGTTTCGGGATTTCCAGCCCGGAACAGATCAGCCATTTGACGCAATATTGTGATGGTGTCGTCGTTGGTAGTAAAATCATTGAATTATTTAATAATAATGATCTAAAAGAGATGAAGGAATTAATGTCTGCTCTGAACCATTCGTCAAAAATGGCATAATATTCGTTAAATCTTGGCAGACAGCGTGATTTTCTTGAAGGACTCGACTAACTTCTATATAATAAGTCTATACTGAAGTTATCATTATCTCTATGCAGAAGAAACAAAACTTCCCTATTGTGGAAGTTTTGTTTGTTTTTAGTAATAGCTATAATCGAACGGCAAAAGATTTTATTGGGAGTTAATGTCTATGAAGGATTTACCAATTGAAGAACTATTCGCATTAGAAAATAAAACAATTATTGATATCCGCTCGCCGATTGAATTTGCGGACGGGGCCATTCCTGGGGCAGTGAATATACCGCTGTTTACGAATGAGGAACGCGCTGAAATCGGGACAATCTATAAACATGAAGGACAGGCCGCCGCAAAATGGCGGGCAATGGAACTGGTTTCCCCGAAACTTCCAGAGCTGCTGCACCAAATTAAAGCCTATCATGAAAAGGGGGAACTAGTCATCCATTGTTGGCGCGGCGGGATGCGAAGCAAAGCGGTTGTCACCTTTTTGGAATTTGCCGGCATATATGCTTGGCGTTTAATCGGAGGCTATAAAGCCTACCGTCACTATATCCTAGAAAACATTCCAAAGTTATTGCCGAACAAAGCGGTCGTGATCCACGGGATGACAGGTGTCGGAAAAACAGAAGTATTAAAGATGTTGAAACAAAAAGGATACCCTGTTTTGGACTTGGAAGAGATGGCCGGTCACCGCGGGTCGATATTCGGAACAATCGGCCTTGGTGATGGTCATAATCAAAAAACGTTTGATTCCTTGTTATTTAAAGGGCTCGTCGAACTACAAGGAGCGGATTATTTTCTTGTAGAGGCCGAAAGTAAACGAATCGGCAAAGCTGTTCAGCCTGAAGAACTAATGGAAGTTAAGTTTAAAGGCACAAATATCTATATTCACTCCCCACTCGAGCAAAGGGTGAAACAGCTTGTTGCCGAATATGTCGAACCCTACGAGCAAGAGCCTTGGTTTTTTGAAAAAATAGCGCTTGGCATCGAGAAAGTGTTAAAACGGGTGAAAGACCTTGAAGTCAGAAACCGTCTGTTAGAAACATTGACGGAAAAAAACTATCAAGAAATGATCCTGCTGCTGCTTGAACAGTATTATGACCCGCGATATGACCATGCACGACAGGAGTATGAGGGTGAATTTTTTGATATATTTGCTGAGAACCCTGGGGAAGCGGCAGATAAGATAACCAAAAAACTGGAGGAGTTAAGGCTGCAGCCAACCTTTTCCTAATCTCACTAAGATCTCGCTGGGTGGAGAAAATAACTAGAAAACCGCTGAATAGATCAGCGGTTTTTTAAATTATTCAGTTGTTAGCTTTTTCTTAAAAGGCTTCAGACCACGTCGTTCTATTTCATCTTTTAAAATCTTAATCCATTCCTTTTCCTTGCCAGACTTCAATGCATCCCGATACGAAACAACAAGCTGCTCGTTACTCATAATTTTCAATTAAGAATGCCCTCCTTGGAAAACGGATTGAATATTCAGTTTTTAATATTGTAATCGTTTTCTTACGTTTTGAGAACCCTTTAGCGGCAATTCTTCACAATTTTGTCATGAATAGTAATAAAAGCAAAATAAAAGCCTGACGCAACGCCAGGCTTTTAATCTTGCCTTCCATCCGGGAAAACTCTGCGGACGGTATCCCTAAATTCGTTAAAGAAACCGGAACGGCCCTTGCGGATGTCGCTTTCGTAGCGGTTCATCCGATCGTAAAATTCTTGATTGTTTGAGGTATACACATTATCGACATCGCGGTCGACCCGTTTCACAGTCCGTGAGATCGTGTCTTCCAGCTGGTCTGTAAGCCCGCCTCGTGCAGAGCGTGTCAGTTTAGCTGCCACATAGGCATTATGATTAATGACAATGATATTGGCGTGCTTCACCTCTTTCAGGTCCGAAACCTTGCGAGCGGCTTCTTCGGCAATTCTTATAGTTGTATCATTTCGATTTCGATCTTGAACATTAGTGCCACGAATATTCCGTCGGTTTATATTTTTGTCTAGCTCCTGGTCACTGACATCTGCAGTCGAGATGGCGGGACCTCCATGATTCGGAATATCGTAATTCACTTTGGCGGGGTTTATCTTATCCGGGTTTCGATTGGCTGTTCGTTCATCCGTGTCAATTCCTGAACAGGCGGCTAAAAATAGAGTCATGATAATCGTTGCGCTTATGCATAGCTGTTTTTTCATATTTTGCACTCCTTTTTTCGCTGTTGCCATTAGGTTTCCAAACATGAAATTAAACTATCCATAACAAAAAAGAAGCATCAATCGATGCTTCTTTCCTATAAGAGTCTATTTGGCTTTTGCTTCAACCGGAGTTTTCCGATAAAGTTTTTGGCTGATTAAAGTTTGAATCGTTAAAAATGTTCCTCCGACTACCCAGTAGAGTGGCAGGGCAGCTGGAGCGCTAAACGAAAACATGACAATCATCAGCGGCGACATTAACCCCATTATTTTCATCTGTTCACGCTGCTGAGCAGGCATCGTCGATTGCGATACTTTAAATTGAAAATAGTAAATCAGCCCGGCAATGATCGTAATGATAATATCAGGGTGTCCAAGACTGAACCATAAAAATTTATGGGTAGCTATTTCTTCTGAACCCCGAATCGCATAGTAAAATCCGGTCAAAATCGGCATTTGAATTAGAATTGGCAGACAGCCGATATTTAATGGGTTAACACCGTGCTTTTGATAAAGTCCCATCATTTCTGCTTGAAGCTCTTGCTTCTTCTTAGGATCTTTTTCAGCTTTCAGCTTCTGCTGAATGGTGTCCATTTCCGGCTTTAAGGCATCCATCTTTTCCTTCATAATCATTTGATTTTTATATTGCCTTAACATTAAAGGCATCAAGACAAGCCGGATGATCAAGGTTACCAGGATGATAGCCAAACCATAGTTACCATGGAAAAATTCGGCAATATATTCGATACTGACAGTAAACGGTTGTACGAAATAGGTGTGAAAAAAGCCATCATTATTTCCGCTAGTGCCGTTTGTTGCCTGTGACGAACATGCCGATAACAAGATCGTGGTGAAAGCTAAAAGAGCCATTACTAGAATTGAAGATTTTTTGGTTTTCATATTTCCTCCTAATTAATCCGTGTTATTGTGATAATTGGGTACATAGGAAGGAAATAGGTTCTTCGTCATCCTCTTTGGAATATTCTTTTCTGCGAATATATTTAACGATTCTAATCAGAATCATGCTGACATTTAGATGGTAGTTCCTTTTATAGAAAATCAGTGGGTGAATAATTTTGGTGTCCGCAGAATTTGACAACGTTTCGGAAAATGAATATTCAACTCGGTAAGCCCAGATAAATTTCAAAATCATGCCAAAGTAAATACTTATATATAGGGCTGTTATAGTATTATAATCCGAATGATCGATAAGCAGTTGAAACAAAAAATTTCACCTCGCACCTAAGCCGATGATATGAGTATATAAAAGAAAAGGCAAATAATCAATTTTAAATATAATGCCAATGTCTGGGGATTAGACAAGAAAAAGCGGATTTTTCCGCTTATGCCCAATAAAATCACACCAAGCAAAAAGGAAGCAAGGAGGGGAGAGCTCTGTGTCTCATTCATAAAAAATCACAATCGGGCTGTTCAAGGTTCTGCTTATCGAGCTTAACAGTTCGTACATAAAGATGCACCTTCTCACAAAATGGAACTTGTAGTTTACCATCTTACCATACTATAAAATTAAAAAGACGGTATAAAGATTCGGCCTTGTTCACAAAAGTGTAAACACACTAATTCCGAAGGGAATTAGTGTGTTGCAGGCTGGTTCCAATGTGCTGTTAACATTTGAGAGGCAAAGTCCACCTTTTCTTGGCTTGGCGGTTCCACATGATGTAATTGATATTCGTGACCAAGTGCTTCCCATTTGTAGACTCCAAGTTTATGGTAGGGAAGAATGTCAATCTTTTGGACGTTTTCAAGTGTGCCGATAAATTCTCCAAGCTTTTCAAGGTCCTCCTGATCATCGGTTACAGTTGGAACAAGAACATGGCGGACCCATACAGGTACTTTTCGATCAGATAAAAACTTGGCAAATTCAAGAATATGATCATTCGCCATCCCAGTAAGCTGGATATGTTTTTTCCGATTGATATGTTTTAAGTCAAGCAAAATTAAGTCAGTATACTGGAGCAGTTCTTCAAGCTGCTCAATAAACAGCTTTGAATGGGAAAAACAACCGCCGGATGAATCAATGGTTGTATGAATCCCTTTCTTTTTGCATTCCTTAAACAATTCGGTAAGAAACGGGACTTGAAGCAATGGCTCGCCGCCGCTGACAGTAATGCCTCCTCCTGATGCTTGAATGAAAGGCAAATAGGATTCCAAATCATCGATGATTTCGGAAACAGACATTTGTTTCCCGGTACCGATCTCCCAAGTGTCAGCGTTATGGCAAAACTGGCAGCGCAGCAGGCAGCCTTGCGTAAAGACGACATAGCGGATTCCAGGACCATCGACGGTTCCCAATGTTTCAATTGAATGAATATTTCCAATCATGATGATTCTTCTCCTTTTTTAAAAAGGGTCTGACGCGCGCTAGATATAAGGTCCGGCAGATAAGACTTCTTTACGCCAGATATTATTTAGCGGGGTCAGACCCCTTAGCTATTTATTATAGTGACTCGTGGAACGTACGGTTGATGACATCAAGTTGCTGTTCTCTTGTCAGTTTGATGAAGTTAACCGCATAACCCGATACACGGATGGTTAATTGCGGATAAAGTTCAGGATGTTCCATCGCATCCATCAATGTTTCACGGTTAAAGACGTTTACATTCAGGTGATGACCTGTTTTGATTGCGTAACCATCCAAGATGGAAACCAAATTGCGAACTTGGTTATCTTCTTCTTTTCCTAAAGCCTTAGGAACAATGGAGAAGGTGTTGGAAATTCCATCCATTGCATAGCTATATGGCAGCTTGGCAACAGAAGAAAGGGAAGCCAATGTTCCTTTTGTATCACGGCCATGCATTGGGTTAGCGCCTGGTGCAAATGGTTCCCCGGCACGGCGGCCGTCAGGTGTATTTCCAGTTTTCTTGCCGTAAACAACGTTCGAAGTAATTGTCAAGATAGATAGCGTATGAACAGAGTTGCGATAGGTTTGATGCTTGCGCAATTTTGTCATAAAGCTTTTTACAACTTCAACGGCAATGCTGTCAACACGATCGTCGTTATTTCCGTATTTAGGGAAGTCCCCAGTTGTTTCAAAATCAACCGCAAGGCCGTTTTCATCACGGATCACTTTTACCTGTCCATACTTAATGGCGCTCAGTGAGTCGGCTACAACACTCAATCCGGCGATGCCAGTTGCCATTGTTCTCAAAACTTGTGTATCATGAAGTGCCATTTCAATTCTTTCATAGCTGTATTTATCATGCATATAATGAATGACGTTCAAGGTATTAATGTAAAGACCGGCAAGCCAATCCATCATTTTATCAAATTTTTGGATAACTTCATCATACTCTAACACATCTGAAGTAATTGGTCGATAGTCAGGTCCGACTTGTTTCTTCAGTTTTTCATCGACACCGCCGTTGATGGAATAGAGCAGGGCTTTTGCCAGATTGGCACGGGCACCAAAGAATTGCATTTGTTTGCCAATTTCCATTGCAGATACACAGCAGGCAATGCCGTAGTCATCGCCATACTCAAGGCGCATGATATCATCGTTTTCATATTGAATGGAGCTTGTTTTGATTGACATTTTAGCACAATACTTTTTAAAGTTTTCAGGTAACTGCGTAGACCATAATACAGTTAAGTTTGGCTCTGGAGCAGGTCCCAGGTTATCAAGAGTATGAAGGAAACGGAACGAGTTTTTCGTCACAAGCGGGCGTCCATCGATGGCCATACCGCCGATTGATTCCGTTACCCATGTAGGGTCGCCGCTGAACAATTCGTTATAATCTGGTGTACGGGCAAACTTGACAAGACGAAGCTTCATGACGAAATGGTCAACCAATTCTTGAGCGTCTTGTTCTGTTAATGTCCCATTTTGCAAATCTCTTTCAATATAAATATCAAGGAAAGTAGAAACACGGCCAAGGCTCATCGCGGCACCGTTTTGCTCCTTAATGGCAGCGAGGTATCCAAAATACAGCCATTGGAATGCTTCAGCAGCATTTTTAGCTGGACCTGAAATATCGTATCCATAACTTTCTGCAAGTTCTTTTAGCTCTTTTAATGCGCGATATTGCTCAGAAAGCTCTTCACGTAAGCGGATATTGTCTTCTGTCATTACCTTGCTAGTGTTATTGAAATCTTTTTGTTTCTCTTTTATTAAGAAATCAACACCATACAAAGCAACCCGGCGGTAGTCGCCAATAATCCGGCCGCGTCCGTATGCGTCAGGAAGACCAGTGATAATGCCTGCTTTACGTGCAAGCAACATTTCGCTTGTATAAGCATCAAATACACCTTGGTTATGCGTTTTTCGGAACTCAGTAAAAATTCTTTCAATTTCAGGATTTAGTTCATAACCATAGGCTTCACAAGCTGCCTTAGCCATGCGAATTCCGCCAAATGGCTGAAGGGAACGATTAAAAGGCTTGTCAGTTTGTACGCCGACCACTTTTTCAAGGTCTTCGTCTAAATAGCCAGGTCCATGAGAAGTAATCGTAGAAACCGTTTCGGTGTCCATATCAAGGACGCCGCCTTTTTCACGTTCCTGTTTTGTAAGATCCATCACTTGGTCCCAAAGCTTATTGGTAGCATCTGTTGCACCAGCTAAAAAGCTGTCATCGCCTTCAAACGGAATGAAGTTTTTTAAGATAAAGTCGCGGACATTAACTTCTTTTTGCCAAACTCCTTTTGTAAAACCTTTCCATTGTTCCATTTTATTCACCTCTTATTTTAATAAACGAAATATAACAGAGTTGAAGTATCTCTCACACCTTGAGTATAACAGTTTTTGTGGTGAGTACAGGGGGAAATTGTTAACAATTTGTGAAAATGTGAACAAAACGGTGTTTGAGGGGGTTTTTCGTGAACAATTTATGAACAGTGCTAATAGGAGAAAGAAACTGTACTATAAAAATTGTTAGGTGTGTTTCATCTGTTATATAAAGGGAATGTTATGATATCAACGTTTTAATAGTGGAAACCTGTGAAACAGCAAAAAAAAACAGGAGAAACATCCTCCTGTCTGCTAGTCGACAACAATATCGGCAATCATCGGCCCATTGTGATTACGGGTTGAATGTGCTTCACATATTAAATGATAGATGCCCTCTTTATTTATATGGAGGTCAACCACAGTTTGTTCGCCCTTTTTTACTTTCCCTTTGATATCGGTGCCTTCAACATAAAAAGGATGCTCCTCGCCATTGATTCCGGTAATGTACAATTTTACCTTTTCGCCTTTTTTAATCGAAATGGTACCGGGATCCCAGCGGTATGCTTCAATTTCTTTCCCATTTTTCAGCTTTGACTTATATTCGACTGTCACCATATGAATCTCGCGAACTTTTCCTTCGTCCTGTTGATTAAAAACCGCGGCGTCCCCTGCTTTTAACATGAACCATGCCGATACAGATGCCAGCAAGACACCGATTGCTACAAAGAATAATAGCGTTTCCTTTTTTAAGACTAAAAATTTCATTTCAAACCCTCCATATCTATTTGTCCTATTTATACATATGCCTATTAGGTAAGAAAACTTGTCTACTTTTTAAAATATTGATTGTAATAGGAAAATAGGCGGGGGTTGAAGCTGTCGCAAACTGTCAACAATAATGGATGGACTGCTTTTATGAAGATATTTGCTTTGGCTGATAGGGAAGCATAAGTGTCGCTCTGTCTTCGCCCTGGAGGGGCGGCATTCGGTAAGTTCTTTAAATTTCCTGTAGAAACGTTTATAGTAAAGTCAGGAATCAAAAAAATAGGTGGTCGTTTTGTTGGTTATAAAAAAGGATAAGGTCTTAAAAGCGTTAAAGTTTATCTTTCCATTGCTTTTGTTAATATTTGCTGCGAACGAAATAAAAAAATTCGCCGGAAACGTTGATGTAGGGCTGTTAAGAAATGAATTGAATCAACTGAGCTTTATAAGTTTGGTATTACTTATCTTGATTACAGTCTCAGCAGTTCTCCCGATGCTATTTTATGACGTAATACTGGTCCGGAGCTTGGGCGGCGAGGTTCCTCGACGGATGCTTTTGGAACAATCATTTATTGCCAATTCTTTTTCCAATATGATCGGATTTGGCGGTTTAGTGGGAGCGATGCTAAGGACCTACTTCTTTAATAAGCTCGAGCGTGATAAACGCAGGCTCGTTAGTCTAATTGCGACCATTTCCTTGTATTATTTAACCGGGATTTCGCTGCTTTCTTGGATTGTCATATTATGCTACCGCGGGAATCCCCTGTTTCAGGATACAAGATGGCTCTATTTCGCTGTTCTGGGGATTGGTTTATATTTTCCGCTATTGTTTATCATACATATTTTTAAAACAAACAGAGATCAAAAACCGTTAATTTCAGGAGAAGAAACGATTAAACTTGTTGTTGTTTCCCTTTTGGAATGGGTTTGTGTGTTTCTGGCAATCTGGCTTTTAACCAAAATGCTGGGGATTTCGATTTCAATCGGGGAACTTTTTCCGGTGTACATCGTTGCCGCAAGTGCCGGAATTATCAGTATGATTCCTGGCGGTTTGGGATCGTTCGACTTGGTGTTTATTTGGGGGATGCAGGACTTGCATGTTCCCGAGGAACAGGTTCTGGTTTTGCTGTTATTTTACCGGCTTGGCTACTATGTTATACCGTTTTTTGTAGGATTGGCATTGTTTATAAAGCTGTATTGGGTAAAGTGGAATCAGTCCTGGAATGATCTGCCCAAGACGATTATCCAGGGCGTAAGCCATGTCATTCTGACAATGCTTGTGTTTCTGTCAGGGTTAATCTTGCTGTTATCGGCCAGTGTTCCCGGAATCATGTCAAGGCTGAAATTGGCTCAGGAGCTCCTGGCCTTTCCAATTATCAATGTATCCCATCAGCTTTCGGTAGCGGCTGGATTTTTGCTGCTCGGATTATCCCGCGGAATTGAATACAGTGTAAAACGATCCTATGAATTAACGATTATGGCACTTATTCTTGCCGCACTCTTCTCCATATTTAAAGGGATTGATTATGAAGAGGCGATTTTTTTAATCATTGTTGCCCTGCTGCTGCGATTCTCCAAGGGACAGTTTTACCGTGAGAGTTATGTATTGACGTGGGGGAAGACGATATTCGATATCACCATTATTCTGATTATTACCTCCATGTACCTTATTATAGGCTACTTAAATTTGCCGGATGCGAAATTCGCCATCCCGGCTAAAATGTTGCCCTATGTGATCGTTGATTATCTTGATTTATTTAAAAGTGCCTTTATCGGGTTAATTATTGCATTGTTAATCCTGGTATTTGGCTATTTAATCAGCTTGCCTAAAAAGTGGAAACTCGAAGCTTCTCGGGAACATGAAAGAGAAATCAGTGGGCATTTAGCCAAATATAGAGGAAATGTATTGTCCCATTTAATTTTCCTGCATGATAAATATATTTTTTGGAACAAAAATAAAACGATTTTAATCTCATTTCAAAAATATGCCGATAAACTGGTCATATTAGGGGAACCGATCGGGGAAAGAAGTGACATTTCAGAAGCCATTGAAGAATTTCAAGAAATTGCGGACTTGTACGGTTACACTCTTGTATTTTATCAAGTTGGGGACGAGATGCTGCCGCATCTGCACAACCACGGATTTGCTTTCTTTAAACTTGGGGAGGAAGCAATTGTTGATTTAAATTCATTCTCGCTCGCGGGCAATAAAATGAAAAGCTTTCGTGCCGTAAAAAATAAATTTGCCCGGGAACACTTTATCTTTGAAATAGTGGATCCTCCACATTCCAAAGCATTATTATGCGAGTTGCAAGAAATTTCCGATGATTGGCTTAAGGGACGAAGAGAGAAAGGATTTTCGCTTGGTTTCTTCGATGAAGGGTATTTGAATAAAGCGCCAATCGCACTCGTTAGGGATGCTGACAAAAGGATAATCGGATTTATGAGCATCATGCATGTCTATGATCAATTTCAATCCCTATCCATTGATTTAATGAGGTTCCGAACAGAGGCTCCACCCGGAACGGTCGATTTTTTATTTCTGTCATTGATGGAATGGGCAAAGGACAAAGAATACAAACGGTTTAATTTGGGGATGGCTCCGCTTTCGAATGTCGGTGTTTCAAGGTTCGCATTTTTAAGTGAAAAAATCGCCGCTCAAATTTTTCTGTATGGTCACTTTCTTTACCATTTTCAAGGTCTTAGAAAATACAAAGAAAAATATACGGATTTTTGGGCACCGAAATATATGGCCTATCGCAGAAAATCTTCATTACCAATCATAATGGCCCAAATTTCCCTGTTGATTTCTAAAAGAAGGACATAGATAATAAAAACTGGTGGAAACAATGCCAACCAGTTTTTTTATTGGAAATTCTCTGAAAAGACTCTTATTTATATTCATAATCTGTTAAAATCAATAGGTAAAAAGTAATCAGTAAGGGTGTTGCATTTGTCAAAGATTAGCGCATTTTTTATAGCTTTTGTCATGTTTTGGTCCTATCAAGCGAATGTATATGCTGAGGAACAGCCTCAGCCTGAGGTAATAAGCGAGGCAGCATGCCTTCTGGATACGGAAACAAATGCCGTTCTTTATAATAAAAACGCCGATGTAAAAATGTATCCCGCGAGCCTGACAAAAATAGCGACGGCCATCTATGCAATTGAAAAAGGGGACCTGGACAGTGTGGCTGTTGTTAGTGGAAACGCCGTGCGTCAGGATGGAACAAGAGTTTATTTGGTGGAAGGGGAGCAGCTGCCCTTGAAGATGCTGGTTCAGGGAATGCTCGTTAATTCCGGAAATGATGCGGCTGTTGCCATCGCCGAGCATCTTGATGGAAGTGTTGAAGCATTTTCGGCCAAAATAAATGATTACCTGAAGACAAAGGTCGGTGTTCAAAATACACATTTCATGAATCCAAGTGGTTTGCATGACGAAAATCATTATACAACTGCCTTGGATATGGCGGTTATTACAAATTATGCGATGAAAAATCCGATTTTTGCAGAGATTTACGGAACCAAGAAACTTTGGTGGGAAGGACAATCGTGGAAGACTAATATTTTGACCCATCATGCGATGCTAAAAGGAGAATTTCCTTACTCCGGAATTATCGGCGGAAAAACTGGTTATACGTCACAATCTAAACAAACATTGGCAACTACAGCTGATAACGGCAAAATAAAATTAACTGCCGTTGTTCTGAAATCGGAGCAGAAACAGGATAAATATAGGGATACAGCTGTTCTGTTTGATTATGGTTTTAGCGGCTATCAACACTCAATATTAAACCGAAATGAGACGTTTACAAGCGAACAAGAGGAATTTTTTCCGAAACAGGACACCGTGATTACGGAGGATTTAGCTGGGACGGTTAAAAAGGTAAATGACTCCGGCTTGTTAACAATTGAAAATCATAATGGCCAGTTGCTTCAATCAGTCCAATTGATGTCTAAAAAAGAGACAGAACATGCATCAGTTTCTCAACTAAGTGAGGGTAAAAAGAAGATAGAAAAGGAAGAACAAAAACAAGGACTAGATGCTGTAAACTCTGTTTATGGAGTATTAATTATTGGCGCTGCCCTAATCATCATAACTGCCGGAAGAAAATTTGCTAAAAAAGTATGAGCCATGGAAGGATTGCCTTTCATGGCTTTTTTTGCGGTAGATTAGTCGTAAATAACATGAGAAAGGATATGAGAATCATAGAGAGGACCAACAGCCAGGCCAATTCCATATTCCCCGATTCCATAGCGATATATATCGCGGTAGGCGCCGTTTGGGTCTTGCCGGGTATATTCCCCGCAAACATCAGCGTTGCCCCGAATTCTCCCAATGCCCGGGCAAAGCTGAGGATTAACCCGGTAATAATTGATTTAACAGATAATGGAAGGGTAATCTGAAAAAACACATGTAGCTCATTCGCCCCGTCCACCCTTGCCGCCTCTTCAATGTCCTTATCGACAGATTGAAAGCCTGTTTTAACAGTTTGGTACATTAAAGGGAACGCAACGATTGTTGAGGCGATTACGGCAGCCAACGGAGTAAAAATAATCGACCGCGCAAATAAACCTTCAAAAAATGAACCGATCGGACTATTTTTGCCAAAAAAGTATATTAATAAAAACCCGATAACAGTCGGCGGCAACACTAGAGGCATTAATAAAAAGGTTTCCAATACCATTTTTCCCCTAAATCGCCTAAAGGCTAGCAGCCTACTTGCCAAAATTCCCAAAACTAATACAATCGCAGCCGAAATGGAAGCCACCTTGAGCGACAATAGAATGGGGGGCCAAAATTCACTGTGCATTTACATTCATTCCTTTAACATGATGCATTGTTCAATAACATCCTAATAAGATGTTCTTTCTACCTCATTATAACGAATGGGGAATCGTCGTAAAAGAATAAAAAAAACTGCCGAATGGCAGAAAGTTCACTTTTCTCGTTCAGTTAACGGGGCCTTTATAAGGCAAGATGTGGAAAATAATGATTATTTTTTTTGAGTTTGACTCGTAAGATGGATTAAGGTGCTGCTTTGAAAGGGGGTAGAGGAGATGGATATGGAAAAATTAAAGCAATGGCTGGATCTTGCCAAAAATATGCAGGGCGGCGACTTCTGGGGCAATATTTTCGACCAGGAATTCGCCAAGCAATTTATGAATGACCAGCAAATGAAAATGCCCCCCGCCAATCAGCAAATGGGTATGGAAGCGCAAAGACATCAATCATTCCCGAATTATGAAATATTGGAAGGCAGTGAAGATGTGGTCGTGATTATTGAACTTCCAGGGATTATGAAAGAAAATATTGAATTGGGAATTAGCAATAATATTCTGACTGTTAAAGGAAAGGCCATGCCATTTCAACCCAATTTAACAATTTCCTATTCGGAACGGTTTTCCGGGGAGTTTCATCGTCAAATACAGCTTCCTGATTCAGTGAACCCTGGTGATATAGGGGCAAAGTTTTGGAATGGGCTGTTAATTGTCAGTTACCGGCGGACGACCCAGGTCGGCGACGTTATTCCAATTGAATGACTTCAAAGTCCATACTATAATTAGTGGACATGATAATCGTTTATGCCCATATATTTTATATAAGGTATAAACTTAAGGGAGCGTTTGTCGGATGGCATTAAACTTCTTATTCCATATATTCCGAAAAACTGAGACAAAAGTGGAATGGCAAAAAAGATTGCTTTCTTTAGAGAAAAATATTGCCGAATTAGAAAAATTGGTTTGCGTGCTGCAAGAACAAGCCAAACCGGACAAAGCCAAGAAAACAAATGATCCCCCGATTATCATTGAAAAAATAAATATTGAAAAAATTATTCTTGATAAATATGAGCTTAACAATAATCTAGGACAACTGGGAATTAAGGAGCTTAAGGGGAAATTAAATATCGGGGCTACCTATGGAAGTGAGTTTACACCAAGTCTTGCGGAGGACGAAAAGAGTAAAAAGTCAAAGGTAGAGAAGAGAGAGCAGCAAACACACGAGAAAGGACCTAAGGTTAACATTAACGCAAAAAAAGACTAAAGTGAATCCTTTAGTCTTTCGAAAAAGTTATTGAAGTCTGCTTTCCACTTCCCGGCATACTTCATCTGCAGACATGCCGTTCGCCTCTATTACCGGAGCTTTCGTGACGGTATCATGGATGCCCATTACATTTGAATCAAGACCGGTTATAACGCAGCAATCAACATTTTGCACATCTGATTGCTGTTTTAATTCCACTACGTCGTACCCCTTTTCCCGCAATGCCTGTTGAACATTTGTAAGAGATTGTTCTACTCCAACCTTAGCCATACAAACACCTCCTCCTGTAGATTATCATGCCTAAATTTACTGTCATTATTCTGAATAAGCGTCTTTTAGGTTTCAAAAGCTAAGATGGGAGGTGTTTAAATTGAGTAAACGCAGAAAAAAGAAGGCAGATCCATCTACGATAGGATTAAATTCTCCGCAAGTGGAAGGGCAGGGCACAACAACATCAGAAACCGGTTCAAGAATGGAACCGTCTTCAAGAAAAAAGACGAAGATATTTTAAACAGAGAACGGGCACCAATTCTATTGGTGCCCGTCAGAATTTAGCTATACATTTCTGCTACTTGCTTTTGGATCTCCGCATTTTCCAGGTATTCATCATAAGTCATTTGTTTATCAACCAGGCCGTTTGGCGTCAGTTCAATAATCCGGTTGGCAATGGTTTGGATGAACTGGTGATCGTGAGATGAAAAAAGCATCGAGCCTTTAAAGTTAATTAACCCATTGTTAAGGGCGGTGATGGATTCCAAATCCAAATGGTTGGTCGGTTCATCTAGAAGCAACACATTGGCGCCGCTCAACATCATTTTGGAAAGCATGCAACGCACCTTTTCGCCTCCAGACAAAACACTGGCTTTCTTTAACACTTCTTCTCCAGAGAACAGCATTCTTCCTAAAAAGCCGCGCAGGAAGCTCTCGCTGTCATCCTTCGGTGAAAATTGCCGGAGCCAGTCGACTAGATTTAACTCGCAGTTTTCGAAAAACTCAGAGTTGTCCTTTGGGAAATAGGCCTGCGAGGTAGTAATTCCCCATTTAAAGCTCCCGCTGTCCGCTTCTAACTCACCCATTAGGATTTTAAAAAGAGTAGTTTTGGCTAGTTCGTTGGTTCCAACAAGGGCAATTTTATCCCCTTTGTTCATGATGAAGCTTAAATTATCCAGCACTTTTATGCCATCAATCGTTTTCGTCAATCCATCTACTCTCAATAAGTCATTTCCGATTTCGCGGTCGGGTGTAAATCCGACATATGGATAACGTCTAGAAGATGGTTTGATATCATCTAAAGAAATTTTATCCAACAGCTTTTTCCTGGATGTTGCCTGCTTTGATTTTGAAGCATTGGCACTAAATCGAGCTATAAAGCTTTGCAATTCTTTTATTTTTTCTTCCTTTTTCTTGTTGGCGTCCTGGGCCATTTTTAAGGCTAACTGGCTGGATTCATACCAAAAGTCGTAGTTGCCGACATAAATTTGAATTTTTCCAAAATCCAAATCTGCGATATGGGTACAAACCTTGTTTAAGAAATGACGGTCGTGGGACACCACGATGACCGTATTTTCAAAGTTTATTAAAAATTCCTCGAGCCACTGAATCGCTTTGATGTCGAGGTGGTTGGTTGGCTCGTCAAGAAGCAGGACATCTGGTTTGCCGAATAATGCTTGAGCAAGCAATACTTTCACTTTCTCGGATCCGCTTAATTCTGCCATTTTTTTGTCGTGAAGTTCTTCGCCAACGCCTAGTCCTTTTAAGAGGATGGCCGCTTCCGATTCAGCTTCCCATCCATTTAATTCGGCAAATTCACCTTCAAGTTCGGCTGCCTTCATCCCGTCTTCATCGGTGAAGTTTTCTTTCATATAGATGGCATCCTTTTCCTGCATCACTTGATACAGTCTTGTATGCCCCATTATGACTGTCTTTAATACTTCATGCTCTTCGTATTCAAAATGGTTCTGTTTTAAAACAGCCATTCGTTCATTAGGACCCATCTGTACGGTTCCGGATTGCGCTTCTATTTCCCCAGAGAGAATTTTTAGAAATGTGGATTTACCCGCCCCGTTAGCGCCAATCAGACCATAGCAGTTCCCTGGTGTAAACTTGATATTTACATCTTCAAACAGTTTACGGTCTCCATATCTTAAACTAACATTACTTACAGTGATCATATAACTAGCATTCCTCCAAAAACATATTGCCTTAAATTATATCATTAAATAGAGGAAAGAGCGAATTTTTCAAGGGGAACACTAGATAACATGAAAAATTTTCTAAAATTTTTTTTGCGTTTTCACACTTTATTCATAATTTTGTTGTAAAATTAGCTTAAAGAGGGTGATATACGTGGCCAAAAAACAGCTTGCCGAACTCGTTAACAAGTTAAAAAAGGCAGGAATAAAAGCGAGTCTAACCAAACCAAAGTCCAATTACCATTTATCATTACAACAAATAAAAAAACTTCATTCATCCGTGAATTAAATCGGAAAATTGGAATAAAAAGCGATTACTCCAAGGACTAATCGCTTTTCTTATTACCTAATTTCATCCAAGATTGTGTCGTAAACTTCTTTTTTATTAAAATCTTCCCCCATCGGAAACTTTTTGACAAATTTATTATTTTCATCGATAAGATAGGTGAAGGTTGTATGGACAAATTGGCCGTTCCCGGGATCCTTGTATTGAAATTGCATTGCTTCGCCAATCTTCCGAATTTTTTGCTGTTCTGTTTTTATGTTTTGTTTATCGCCGGTCAGGAATAACCAAGAATTGCTGCTCTTTATTCCGAAATCCTTCATATATCTTTTCAAAATCTCAGGAGTATCACGATAAGGATCAATGGTTATCGTGATAAATTCAATATCCTTGCCAAAGACACCGGCTTTTTCCAAGTCCTTTCTTAACTCAACCATCTTAATTGTTGTAGTCGGGCAAACGTCAGGGCAATGGGTGTACATAAATTCGATTAATTTTAATTTTGTGTTATCCTTGCCAAACTTATATTGTTCGCCATTTTGATTAATTAATGTAATATCTCCTGGTATTGCTGTGTTTGCATCGCGTATAAGAAAAAATGAGATTCCGGCTGCAACCCCGATAAAAACGGCAAGACTGCAAATAAGATAGATTTTTTTCATTGGTTCCCCTCCTACCATAAACATAAAGAAGTTTTTTTAAAAAAGATATGGATATTTTGTGAATAAATGAAAACTCGCAGATTGGCGAGTCCGTTAGGACGATGACAGAGGCATAGTTGAATTTATACTTTCCTATTAGTCAAAAAAGCAATTGGCCGTAAAAAAAGCTGCCATTAATCTGACAGCCTTTTCACAATATCTATTTATTTCTCAAATATTGCTTTGCCAATAACTGTTTTACCTCATTGTAACTTAGTCCCGATTGACTGTTTAATCTTTTTACTTCCTCTATATCTGTTCCAGCAATTGTGTAGCGTTTCTGTTTGGAAGTCATAACTTCACCTCAATGATAAAATATTTGGAAATGGAATGGCGATTTTTGGACATACTATTTTTAAAAGGAGGCGGTTCCCATTTTTTTTGGCAGACGGACAAAAGATGAAGAAATGGAAACAATTCTGGTAGACACCGAAATTTATACATGTATGGATGATACATGTATAGGCTGGATGAGAAAGGACTTTGTTTCGGATGACATGCTTTGCCCGATGTGCGGAAATGGCATGGTTCAGGAAATTCGTGAGCTTCCAAAAATATAACGATCAAGTGAGCAAAGACTGTCTGATGTACTGACAGTCTTTTTCATATCATAAATTTTCATTTTGCTGACCAATTTCTCCTGATGCAATTAAGGTATTGGCCTATTCTAACCGGGCATGCTCATCTACCGAATCCCCAGGTACATTTTTTTTATTCTGAAACACAGCTCCATTATTTATGGTCATAACTGCTTTTTTAGGGGCAGTAGTTAGGTAATCTTCCTTCTTTGCCATATGATCATCTCCTTATTAAAAAGGATTAGCGATTATTTAAGATGCTATGCCTGAATAATTCTAACCTTATTAGTAATTCTTGCAAAAAAAACTCTCCGATAATTTCGGAGAGTTCAGTTTACTCTGCTTTTTTGGCAAGGCAGCGATCGCATTCCATCAAATATGACTCTGCTTGCTCCTCCAAGTGCTGGCCGCACTCAGCACATTCTTTTTTAGGCAAATTACGAAAAAATTCAACCGGACTCATTAACATAATAGGCATCCCCTTCATTAGCACAGATTTTTTATTATCATATTGTTGTATAACAGATGTAAGAAAAAAATATATTACTCAACTTTCTTGGACAGGCAGCGTTCGCATTCCATTAAGTATGATTCTGCTTGTTCCTCCACATACTGACCACACTCAGGACATTCCTTTTTAGGCAGATTGCGGAAAAACTCAACTGGACTCATTAACATTTTAAAATTCCTCCTTTATTAATACAGTTTATTTAATTACCATTTGTTATAGTACAGTATAAACAAAAAAATTGAAAATGTGTAGACTTTTTTTAAAAAAATTCAAAAAATTTTTTAATGATTGGCCGTTTGAGATTTAGCGTTTGTTCAATAAACAGCATGTAATGCTCATGAAGGGTGCCATTAAGGTTAAACTAATCATCAAATAATGACGAAAAAAATATTTTCACTTCCATATCGAATTACTTTCCATTACAATCATAGTAGAAAAAGGTTGAATTGGGGGTGGATGCGAGTTCATGACTGCTATTATTGGAGAATTTCATCCGTTTTTATTCATCATCGCAATTGGTTTAACCATTATGGCATCCTATACCGCACTGGATATGTTTACATTAATCAAATCCTCAGGGCAAAATAAAAGCCTTTTGTTCTTGAGCGGGACATTGTCATTGGGGGTTGGAATTTGGGTTACAAATTTTATGGGGTTAATGGTAACAGAAAGCGGCAGAATTACCCATTACTATATACCACTTACGATCCTATCCATTTTTATAGGAATTTCCTTTACAGGAATGGCCTTTATTTCATTTTTTAACAAAGTAGTTGGTTTCTTCCAGTTAGTGATTGGAAGCTTATTTTTAACCTTCGCGGTGCTTGCCATTCATATTATCGGCATCTATTCAATAAACGTTTTATTTAAATTTAATGTTTTTTTATTTGCTTTTTCTGGGTTGCTCATTTTTGGTTCCTTTTTATTTGCTTTATGGCTGCTGTTTTCGCCAAAAAGCTTTACCAGTGAGAACCAGATATGGTTAAAACCTGTAAGTGCCTTAATCATGACCGGAGCAATAGCCGAAGGGCATATCCTGCTAAAAAAATCGACTGCTTTTCTCGCTGGTACTGAGATGATTAAAGGAACAGCGGGAGATAATTCCTTTTTTATTTATTTGGTATTATTTGTTTCAGTTTTAATTATGAGTGGACTAATTGTTTCGAGTGCATTGATAAGCAAGCAGCTCGCAGCGTCTGACACAAACCTGAAGGACATAAAAGCTGCGCTTGATGCCTCCACCATCGTGGCCATTACGGATCCAAAAGGAACGATTGTTTATGTGAACGATAAGTTCGAAGAAATCTCAAAGTATACGAAAGAAGAGATTATAGGAAAAAATCATCGTATCTTAAATTCTGGGTATCACCCCAAGGAATTTTTCCGCGATCTTTGGACTACGATTGAATCCGGAAAAATTTGGAGGGGGGAAATACGCAATAAGGCAAAGGATGGTTCCTTTTATTGGGTCGACACAACCATCGTGCCGTTTATCAATAAAAAAGGAAAACCAGTCCAATATATTGCGATTCGTTCAGACATTACCCAACGGAAAAATGCGGAAAGAAGCTTACTGGAATCAACAAAAGAGGTTCGAGATATTACCTTTGCCCTTAATCAATCGTCCATTGTAGCCATAACCGATGAAAAAGGCAGGATTACCACAGTTAACGAAAAATTTTGTGAGATTTCCAAATACAGTCGTGAAGAATTGATTGGAGAGGATCACCGAATTTTGAATTCCGGGTACCATTCAAAGGACTTTTTTAAAAATCTGTGGAAAACGATTGGGACTGGAAAAGTGTGGAAGGGTGAAATTCGGAATAAAGCGAAGGATGGATCATATTACTGGGTTGACACGACCATTGTCCCGTTTTTAAACGAACAAGGTAAACCATATCAGTATTTGGCCATTCGTAATGATATTACAGAACGGAAGCGGCAAGAAGAAGTTCTGCATCGCCAAGATAAGCTTGCGGCAGTGGGGCAATTGGCTGCTGGTGTAGCCCATGAAATTCGCAACCCGCTGACTTCGATGAAGGGATATGCCGAATTCCTTCAGTTGGATGAGCAAGACCCGGAGCGGCTGGAATTTTTAAATATTATTCTCGATGAAATTGAACGAGTCAACACCATTGTCGAAGACTTTATGGTGCTCGCAAAACCAAAAGCCGTGGAATTGGAAGAGAAGAATGTTGTGCCGGTGATCAGGAATGTGATTTCGCTGCTTGAGTTCGAAGCCAGAAAGAAGAATGTCCGACTTCATTTCAATTGTAATCAGGATATTATCCAAATTGAATGTGATGAAAATCGGTTAAAGCAGGTATTCTTAAACTTCATTAAAAACGGAATGGAAGCGATGCCGAATGGCGGCGACCTGCACGTGAAAACGATGATTCATGATAATAATGTGCAAATTTCAATTCAGGATACCGGAGTTGGAATCCCTAAGGAGAAGCTAAAGAAGCTTGGTGAACCGTTTTTTACTACAAAGAAGAATGGCAATGGCCTAGGCCTGATGGTCAGCTTTAAAATAATCGAAAGCCATAATGGCAAAGTCTTTGTTGAAAGCGAACCAAACAAAGGTACCACCTTTAATATTATGCTGCCGGCCAGAACGGCCTAAAAACGGGAGAGGTAAACTTCTCCCGTTTTTACTTTTTAAAAAATAGACAAAAATTTTTACAAAAAATGAAACAATTGGCTAGTTAAATAGATTAATATGATTATATAAGTATTAATGTTTTTATTGGGAGGGAATAGAGTGAGCGAAGCTGGTTTAGTTAAAACGATTTGTGGATACTGCGGAACTGGCTGCGGATTAATTCTCGAGGTAGAAAATAATAGAATAAAGAAAATCCGCGGCGACAAGGATGCTCCTGTAAACAAGGGACAAACATGTGTAAAAGGGGCGTTTGCTTATGAATATGTCCATGCGAACAATCGCTTGACCACACCATTAATCCGCAAGGCCGGACAATTGGTCGAGTCTACTTGGGATGAGGCTTACCAATTTATCGCGGGAAAACTGTCCGAAATTAAAACAACGTGGGGACCTGAAGCAATTAGTATGTTTGCTTGTGCGCGAAGCACAAATGAATCAAACTATGTTACACAAAAATTTATGAGAACGGTTATTGGCAGCAACAATATTGACGGCTGTAACCGAACCTGACACGCTCCGAGTGTTGCCGGTCTGGCAACTGTTTTTGGAAGCGGTTTCCCGACAAATACACTGGAAGATTTCGATAAAGCAGAGGTACTATTGTTAATGGGCTCAAACACAACGGAAGCCCACCCGATTATTGCAAATCGCATGAAGAAAGCCATAAAATCCGGACTTAAAATTATTGTGGTTGACCCGAGAAAAATAGATATGGTCAAAGTTGCCCATCGTCATTTGCAAATAAATGTCGGGACTGACATAGCCTTAATTAATGCACTCATTCGTGTCATCCTAAAGGAACGCCTTTATGACCAAAGCTTTATTGAGCGGGTTACTTTGGATTATGAAAAGCTTGCCAAGCAAGTCGAGCCATACACTCCTGAATATGCTGCCGCAATAACTGGGGTGGCAGCAGAGGATATTGTGGCAACTGCACGCGAATATGCAAGTTCAGCCGGTTCCATGATTGCTTATACATTAGGGATTACCGAGCACCATTGCGGGGTAAATAATGTATTTGACATTGCTAATCTTGCTTTATTGACTGGCAATATAGGTAGACCAGGTACTGGAATTATGCCGCTTAGAGGGCAAAATAATGTCCAGGGTGCCGGGGATATGGGCTGTCTGCCTAATCAATTGCCAGGAGCAATGAGCCTGGCAAACGACGAATTCCGAACCCGCTATGAACAGGAATGGAAGGTTACATTAAATCCAAAAGTAGGTGACACGCAAACACGAACATTCGACAGGCTGGAAATGGGAGAATTGAAGGCACTGTATATCATTGGTGAAAACCCGCTTCTTGCAGACGTTCATATGAATCATACAAAAAAGCTATTTGAAAAGTTGGACTTATTAATTGTCCAAGATATTTTTATGACGGAAACGGCTAAATATGCCGATGTTGTTTTACCAGCGCGTTCGTGGGGCGAGGTAGATGGAACATACACGAACACAGACAGGAGAATTCAACGGGTCCGCAAAGCGGTCGAAGCCCATCCAAGCACAAAAGAGGATTGGGAAATTCTTTGTGAACTGGCCACCATTATGGGCTATCCAATGCATTATCACAACAGTGAAGAAATTTGGAATGAGGTTCGAAAAATGGCGTGGGAAATGTATGGCGGTATTTCCTATAATCGACTCGACAAAGAATACAGTGTCCACTATCCATGCCCTGACGAAAACCATCCGGGAACATTTATTATGCACGAACGCTTCCACCAGGAGCCTGAAACCAAAAAAGCGCCGTTTGTACCGGTAGATTATACTGCGCCGATGGAGCTGCCGGATGAAGAATATCCATTTACTTTGACTACAGGCCGCCGTTACGAGTCTTATAACACCCACACCCAAACGCGGCATTATGCAGCAGGTGTGAAAATCAAGCAAACCGAAGAAACGGTGGATATTCATCCGAATGATGCAGAGGCGCTGGGTATAACAGATGGGGAAGTCGTTAAGGTCCGATCCCGAAGAGGTGAACTGGAGGTAAAAGCCAAGGTTACCGAACAGGTTGTTCCTGGTTTGGTATTCATGAGCTTCCATTGGTATGAGACCCCGACCAATGTGTTAACCTTAAACGAATATGACCCGATATCGGGTACCGCGGAGTATAAGGCATGTGCGGTGGCGATTTCGAAAATTTAAGCTGCTAAAATGTGAAAGAAGTATGGGAAAACGGAACTTCTCAAATTGTCGAGAAAGGGTATCTTTCTCGACAATTTTTTATTCTATCGAAATTTCAATTGCGTTTTTTATTAAGAAATCCTGCTATTGGGCCTGTTGATTTCCACTCCAGGTGCTTCGCTTTCCGCGGGCGGTTCGGGGAGCCTCCTCGGTGCGTTCCGCGCCTGCGGGGTCTCCCCTGTCCCGTACTCCCGCAGGAGTCTTCGCACCTTCCGCTCCAATCAACAGGGTGGAATTAACTAAAGGATTGCAACACACATAGAATTTCCCTTAAACATTTCATAAAATGCCATTTCATGACGCGTTTGACTTGATTTTCTCCTCACTCGTTTCATAGGAACGGTCTTATAACGCGTTTGGCTTGATTAATTCGCTAAACACGTCATAAAAGGCGACCTTATAACGTGTTTGACTGGATTTTCTCCTTATACCTGTCATAAGAGGCAATCTCATAACGCGTTTGGCTTGATTAATTCGCTAAACACGTCATAAAAGGCGACCTTATAACGCGTTTGACTGGATTTTCACCTTATACCTGTCATAAGAGGCAATCTCATAACGCGTTTGGCTTGATTAATTCGCTAAACACGTCATAAAAGGCAATCTTATAACGCGTTTGACTGGATTTTCTCCTTATACCTGTCATAAGAGGCAATCTCATAACACGTTTGGCTTGATTAATTCGCTAAACACGTCATAAAAGGCGACCTTATAACACGTTTGACTGGATTTTCACCTTATACCTGTCATAAGAGGCAATCTCATAACACGTTTGGCTTGATTAATTCCCTAAACACGTCATAAAAGGCGACCTTATAACGTGTTTGATTGGATTTTGTCCTTATACCTGTCATAAGAGGCAATCTCATAACGCGTTTGGCTTGATTAATTCGCTAAACACGTCATAAAAGGCGGTCTTATAACGCATTTGATTGTATTTTTCCCTCAGACGCGTCATGTGAGAAGGACGCTTAACGCGGAGATCGGGATTTTCCCCTCAAACATGTCATGAGATCTGATTTTATAGTTTTTTCTTTGGTTGCATGGAGTATTCTTATATTATAAAGGATCTGTTGAGATGCGCGGAAGGCACGAAGACTCCTGCACCCCCGTGGAAAGCGAAGTCCCTGGAGCGCATATCAACAGACATGTCGAATAATCAATTTTTAACTAATATTAAACTAAATTAACGCGATTATTTGTAAAGTTATTAAATAAAATTAAGGCTGTCGAGAAACTCTCGACAGCCTGAGAAGTACGGGTAAACCGTACTTCTTTACTATGTCCTAAATAAGTCAACAATTGGTTTAACTTGCTTGTTTGAAGTTGTATTGCACTTCTTCCGTTGTTGTCTCCCTTTGGTAAAAAAACCAGTTTAATGCAATCGAGATGACATAGAATGCGATAAAGAAATAGAATGCTGTCGCATAGGAACCAGTGCTTCCGACGGACCATGCAAATAATTTTGGTATTAAGAAAGAACCGTAAGCTGCAAAGGCTGCAGTAAAACCGATGACAGGTCCTGCTTCCTTTACCGAAAAGATAAATGGAATCATTTGGAATGTAGAAGCAGAACCGATTCCTGCTGCAACAAACAAGATTAAAAAGGAAGTTAGGAACCCTGGAAATTGTTTCGTGCTTAAGAAGTAAATGACTCCTAAAACACCTATTGACATAACGATCAAGACAAATGCTGTTACTCTTTCGCCACCGATTTTATCGGAAATCCAGCCTCCTGCCATCCTTGCAGAAGCAGCAACTAACGCTCCAAGGAAGGCGAGTGATACGTATTCAGGAAATTGGGATTTCAATAACAACGGGAACGCTGCAGAATATCCAATAAAGGAACCGAAAGTCGCCACATAAAGGATTGTCATGATCCAAGTGTGTTTTCGTTTAACAATGACAAATTGTTCTTTCACTGATTGTTTTGCGGCAGGTACATTATCCATTTTAAACCAAGCAAGCACTGTCATAATAATAATGGGAATGACCCAGATAAACGCAGCGTTTTGTATCCAGACCGCTTGACCGTTAGCTGATACTTGTTTGTCGCCAAATAAAGCAAAAGTTCCGGAGGCAATGATTAATGGTGTTACGAATTGTACAACAGAAACTCCCATATTACCTAGACCGCCATTAATGCCAAGCGCAGTTCCTTTTTCTTTTTTCGGAAATAAATAACTGATATTGTTATTAGAGGATGAGAAATTTCCTCCCCCTAAACCACAAAGTGCCGCTAATAACATCATAACAGAATATGGTGTGTCAGGATTTTGAACTGCTATACCAACGCCAATTGCTGGAATGACCAATACAGCAGTCGAGATTACAGTCCAGTTTCGTCCGCCTACTGCTCCTACAGCGAAAGTGTAAAAAAAGCGAAGCGTTGCTCCTACTAGACCCGGTAATGCTGCTAGTGTCAATAATTGAGCCTGTGAAAAGTTGAAACCAACATCGTTTAGTCGAACGGCAACCACTGACCAAATTTGCCAAACAATAAACGCTAGCATTAAAGATGGTACTGAGATCCATAAGTTTCTTCGTGCATGTTTTTTTCCTTCTGTGTTCCAGAACTTTTCATCCTCTGGATTCCAATAAGTTATTCGTGGCATTTTATTTCCCCCTAGGTTCAATGAAATTTTTAATTCGTGTGTTAGTTTTGCTGTTTGCATTATTACTATAAAACAGATGGTAACATGATTTTTGTGACGTATGTCACAAAAAAAGTGAAGGAAATGTGAACTCAGAATGTTTGACAAAAAGTTGTAATAATTAGCCCGATTCCAATAAAAAAAGACCCTCCAAACATGGAGGATCTCTTGTTTCAACTTTATTTTGAATGGCCCGTTTCTTCTTTGAACATTCCTACATAATGCTTTGTTTCCCCGAAATCATCCTTGATTGCAGTAATCGTTAACCACTCTCTATAAAGCTCTTGATTTTTTCGTTTGTTCCAGATATATCCTTCCCAAATGTCATTTGTGAGTAAACTTTCCCACATGTCTTTATAAAAGACGATATCATGTTCACCTGACTGAAGGACGCTTGGTGTTTTTCCGACCACTTCTTCCTGGGTATAGCCCGTTATTTTTGTGAAAGCCGGATTCACGCGTTGAATCAGCCCATTTGTATCGGTAACACAAATGCCATCAATGGTATGATTGACAATTTTATCGGACAAATCCAATTTTTCGTGATAGTACAACCAAACGACGATGACGAAACTCGCCAAGGAAAATTCCGACAATATCATAAATCCGATTGCATAATGATTTGTTAATGAAAATAGTATCGTAAGGATAATCGGCGGGAAAAAACCCCCGATTCCACCCATTGCCGAAACAATGCCATTGACGATTCCGCTTTGTTTTGAAAAATATAGCGGAACCAATTTGAAGATTGCCCCATTTCCTATCCCAGCAAAGAATGCAACCAATAAACAACCGAACGAATAGATTGGCAGGGAGGGAGTAAAGGACAGTAGAAATCCGGCAAAGGTAAGGCTGAAGAAAACCGCCATTAGAATCAAGAATGGGTTAACCTTATCTCCAAGCCAGCCGCCTATCGGCCTGAAAATGGTTGCCAATGCAATAAACCCGGCAGTTCGCATTCCGGCATCCACCTTAGTTAAATCATAATGATTGACCAAGAAGGATGGCAAATAGATAGTGAAGGCGACAAACGCGCCAAATATTATAAAGTAAAAGAAACTTAAGCACCATAGTTTTGGATTTTTGTAAATTTCTTTCATTTGTTGTGATAAAGGTTGAATGACCTTCTTTTCCCGGCGGTCGCCAAAGAGAAAATTGATGACAGCAAACAATATAGCGATAATTAAATAAATTTTGATAGTTGTTCTCCAGCCGTATTCATTGGCAAGTATAGGTGCAAGAAAAGAAGTAATGGCTGTACCGATATTGCCTGCTCCGTATATCCCGTTAATAAAACCATGTCTGGCTTTCGGGTAATATTTTGGCAGCGAGGTGACGCCGATTGAAAACACGGAGCCGCCAATACCAAGCAGAAACCCGCCAAGGATCAGCATCGTCATTGAGTTCGCATAACTGATCAAAGCAATTGGCACAAGTAAAATGATAAAACTAATAGCAAATAAAAATCTCGCTCCAAGTCGATTTGTCCAATAACCGATTGGGACACGAAGGACGGAGCCAAGAATTACAGGTACAGCGGTTGCCCAGGCAATTTGTGTTGAAGAGAGCTGTATATCTGCTTTAATAAATGGCATTAGCGAAGAGAGAAGCACCCAAATCATAAAGCCGGCAATGAGACTTCCTGTTTGAATAAATAGCTGTTTTGTGCCTTGCATCAAGAAAATCCCCCTTTTCGTCCGTACAACATTTGATAGGTAGATTTATATAGTAAAAAACATGAATGTAATAGAAAGGTTTTCCCCCGATGAATTATAATACATAATTCTGTCACAATCAGTGAGGAATCACACATTTCATCCTGAAAATAGAGCAATTCACATAATTTTATTGATATCCAAAAGGCAAAATAAAAATGGGTAATTTTTTATATCAAGGAGGATTAAAAAAAGATGGCTGATCAATTTGCAGTTATTGGGTTAGGTAGATTTGGATTAAGCATAGCCAGAAGTTTATTTGAATCAGGCCAAGAGGTGCTCGGAGTTGACGTTAATGAGGAAAGGGTAGAAAATGCTCATCCCTATGTAACCCATGCAATAATAGCGGATTCGACGGATGAAGAGACGTTAAAATCAATTGGAATCCGTAATTTTGATACGGTCATCGTGGCAATCGGAAATGATATTCAGGCTAGCATACTAAGTGTTTTGATGATAAAGGAGCTTGGTGTAAAAAAAGTGATTGCAAAGGCGTTAAATAAGCTTCATGGCCAAGTGTTAACCAAAGTCGGGGCAGATTGGGTCGTTTTTCCTGAGCGGGACATGGGAATCAGAGTAGCCCACCAGCTTTTATCCCCAAACGTACTAAATTTTATTGAGTTATCAAAGGATTATAGTGTTGAAGAGATAAAAATCCCGGAGCAAATGACCGATAAAACATTAAGGGAGCTTGATTTGCGGGCCAAATTTAATCTAAGTGTCATTGCCATTCGTCATGAGAACGACATAAACATCTCACCGTCTCCCGATAAGATCATTGACCAGGGAGACGTGCTTGTAGTAATTGGAGAAAATCGTGACCTGGAGAGATTTGCAAATCTTCAGTAGCGATAAAAGAACGAAGGCAGGAATCCATTCCTGCCTTAGATCATGTCTTCATTTTCCTTTTCAATTTCGCTCGGCTGCGGCCTCTCTTTTGATACGACGCTTCCCAGAACTTCCCGTTCAAAAGGACCGACATCTTTTCCTGCACCAGGTGCAATATTCGCCATTGGCAGCTGCTCTAATTCTTTCCCTCTAGGCATATGTCTTCCACCCTTAACCTTTCATGTTAATCTTCGATAAGTTCACTGATTTCTACGATCGTCCGCTCTTCAAGTGGTCCTCTTAGATGGACGGTCGCCGTCCTTCCATCCTCATTCAACTGGTCAATCCAGACAGACGTACCGTTATACTTAACATTAATGTCGGCTGATGATGACAAAATTTGTTTAACACGATTGGCATTCATATGTTGTCACTCCTTGAAAAATAATCATTTTATTCTTTGTAAGGCTAGGTTTTTTCATACATCACGATTTAAATGTAACAACTTCCTACTATTTTATAAATCCATATCTATGGCCACTCGATATCATTGCCTTCGATGGTACCAGGCTGTGAAACATCTTCAAGGCTTTGTAAATAATTTTCTAGTTCGATCTGCAATTCCTTTGGTGCCCCTGGACGCAAATGCCAATTGCCAGGCTCATCAACAAAGTATGGACTCTTAGTAAAATCAGGTCTGATTCTTGGCAAAATATCTCCTCTTTTCTTTGTTCAGTATCTTCATTCCTATTGTTTGCAAATTGTGTTGTTTAAATGAGCCCTATTTAAATGAGTCTTATTTCGGATTGCGGAAGTTGACTTTCATGTATATGATAACTAGAAGCGATGCAGAAGTTTTAGACCTGCATTTTCTAAAACAGGCAGAAAATAAAAAAATATTTAAAATCAAAATTGTTGAAACTAATTGGGATCGTATTCGTCTTATATAATTAAGAAACGGACAGTCATGTCCCACCGTGTACAGGCATAAAAATAAAAGGGATAATTTAGGGGAAACAGATTTGCGATATTTGTCATTAATGGAGGGAAAATGGCGGTATCTTTTGTGCAAAACAGCGATAAATAGGCGCCATCCTGGTTTTTCTTTTATAGGAAAATATGGTATAGTAAGTGGGGTTCGTTTACCGAAGTTGATTTGGTAAGTGAGAGGAGAAATAAAATGAATAAATTGCAACTTTTCAAAAAAATGGATAAAAGTCATATAACATTTTTTGCTATTGCCGTCGTATTATTTTGGCTTAAGACTTACGCGGCATACCAAATTGAATTTAACCTGGGAATTGATAATACTCTTCAAAAATTTTTACTATTAATAAACCCATTAAGTTCAGCGCTGTTCTTTTTTGGGCTTGCCTTGTTGTTTAAAAAGCGGTTTAAGCTTGTTTTGATCGTGACTAACTTTTTTCTATCGTTTTTGTTATACGCAAACATTGCCTATTATCGCTTTTTTAATGATTTTATTACCGTACCTGTTTTAATGCAAACCAAGACAAATGCTGGACAACTTGGGGATAGTGCCTTATCACTAATGTCTCCATTAGATATCTTTTACTTTACAGATTTCTTTGTCCTGATTGCTCTTGCGTTAACTGCTTTCAAACAGATAACCGTAACCAGTAAAAATACCTTTAAAATTGTGATTCTGTTTGCGATAACGACATTTCTTTTTAATTTAGGTTTGGCAGAAAAGGACCGACCACAGCTGTTAACACGTTCCTTTGACCGAAATTATCTGGTGAAATATCTCGGTGCGTATAACTTTACCATTTATGACGCAATTCAGAATATTAGATCTTCGAGCCAACGGGCGCTAGCGGACTCAAGTGACGTAACCGATGTGGAAAACTATCGGAAAGCTAACTATGCCGAACCAAATCCAGATTATTTTGGCAAGGCAAAAGGGATGAACGTCATTTATATTTCTATGGAATCGTTACAAACGTTCATGATTGATTACAAAATGCCGGATGGCCAGGAAGTAACACCATTTTTAAATTCATTAACCCGTGATAAAAATACATTCTATTTTAAAAACTTTTTTCATCAAACTGGCCAAGGTAAAACCTCAGATGCAGAGTTTTTAATGGAAAATTCGTTATATCCAATGGCCCAAGGAGCTGTATTTGTAAATAAGGCACAAAACACGTATCAGGCGATGCCCGCTATTTTAAAGGGACAGGGATATAGTTCAGCTGTCTTTCACGGGAACTATAAAACATTCTGGAACCGGAACGTGATTTATAAAGCATTTGGCTACGACCAATTTTTTGATGCCGAATATTATAGCATGACTGATGAGAATACGAAGAACTATGGATTGAAGGATAAGCCGTTTTTTACGGAGTCCATGCCGATGCTTAAAAGCTTGAAGCAGCCATTCTATACTAAAATGATTACACTATCTAACCATTTCCCGTTTGAGATGGATCCAGAGGATACAGACTTCCCGGCTGGTGATTTTGGCGATACGGTAGTTGACCAGTATTTCCAGTCTTCCCATTATATGGACCATGCACTTGAACAATTTTTTAATGATTTAAAGGCATCAGGACTTTATGAAAACACAGTGGTTGTTATGTATGGTGACCATTACGGAATTTCTGAAAACCACAATGATGCAATGGCACAAGTTCTCGGGGTAGAGGAAATTACTCCGGCGCTAAATGCAAAATTACAGCGAGTACCTCTATTTATTCATGTCCCTGGTGTTGATGGCGGGATTCAAGAGCAGTTTGGCGGCGAGGTGGATGTTCGACCGACTGTCCTACACCTGTTAGGGATTGATACAAAGGATTATTTGGAATTTGGATCAGATTTATTATCTAAAAATCACCGTAATTGGGCCTTATTTAGAAACGGCGATTTCGTATCGCCTGAAGTGGTTCAAGTAAAAGGTAAATGTTATGGAACTGAAACAGGTGAATTGCTGGAGAATTCTGATACATGCAAGAGCATCGAGGAAAAGGTAAATTCTGAGCTGCAAATGTCGGATGAGGTGGTCTACAAGGACCTTCTCCGCTTCTATCAACCGGATGGATATAAAGCAATCAATCCAAATGACTATGAATACCTAGGTCCCAAAATGAATAAGGGAAGTAAAGCTTCCACAAGTAATTAAATAAGAAAACGCTGTGCATTCATGCACAGCGTTTTCTTATTTAAAAAAGCACTGGGCTATACATTTGTCAAAGTAATTTTAGGAAAATATTGAAAAATCCTTAAAATAGTGTAAAATTTCACTAAAGGAAATATTTTCAACTAATAAGGAAATTTATATTTTTAAGGGGCGATTTTTTATGGAGCCTTTCAGCAGGGAAGAGAAAAGAAGAATTTTTCGAAATGAGTTATTTAGCCTGAAAGAAGAAGGGTATTTATCAGATGGTATTGTTGAAACTGTTGCGAAAGCCCATCACCAATACCATACTGATTTGTTAGCTTTGGAAAAGGCGCCAGAACCAGTCAGCATTAAGGCTCAACCAGCTAAAACCATTATTAAAACGAAGCCTGTGAAACCTCCCAAAGTGAAGAAAACGCTAAGTCCCGAGGAGATTCGCGAACGGAATATTACTTGGTCGTTAAATATTGGGGTAATCTTTTTATTAATTGGGGGTTTATTTGTCGCAACCAGTACATGGGAATCTATGACAAGCTTAATGAAAAGCGGTTCGATTGCCGTAGTGTGCCTGTTATTTTACGGAATTGCTTACATAGCACAACGAATATTAAAAATTGAAAAAACCTCATTTGCCTTTATTGTTCTGGGTAGTTTGTTTTTGCCGATTTTTATATTATCTCTTGGCTGGTTTGGATTATTAGGACCCTATTTATCCATATTCGGAGAAGGAAAATATGTACTGGGAATGTTGGGAAGTATTCTTCCTATCGGGGTCTATCTGGTTTTTGCCAAAAAGCTGTCAGCACGGCTATTTGTTTGGTTCTCCTATGTATCCCTTTCAGCAGGGGCGGCATTTATGTTAGCCAGCTTAAAATTAAAAACCGATTATTTTTATTTGGGAATGATGGCGTTTACCGCCCTATTGATTTATTGTTACCATTTTTTTAAGGGCAATGCTTCCTATCAATTGTTTACGAAGGAATTTATTCCTTTTGTTCAAGTTAATCTTGTTCTAGTATCATTATTCATGCTGTACTTTTATGATAACGAGGTAATCTATGGCTTTAACCTTATTTTGACAGCGATTGTTTATCTTTCAATGATGTATGTGAGCGGAAGGAAAGAATATCACTTTGTTTTTACCGCGATGATCGTTTATGCAGCCTACCAGTTAATCGAAAACAGCTTCTTGGATTATTTTAGTGAGGCCGTTTATGCCCTAGTTGGGTTCGGGTTTGTCTTTGTTCCGAGATTATTAGGTGATCAATTTCAATTAACCAAGGTATTCCAATATACAAGTGCCATCATTTCCGGCTTTGCATTTATTTACATCACGGTTGAAGGAATTCTGCTTCGAGCCGGTGACCCATCGATTGTATTGATGCTGGCATATTTCATTATTGGAGCAAACTTTGTCTATTTGTCACTTAACAGTGCGATGGCGTTGTTTCCGTATTTAAGTGCTGTTTTTACGGCCTCAGGGATTTTCGAAGCCGTGTCACTTATCGTAAAGCCGATTGAGGGCATTGATTTCTCGCTGATCCTGTTTATGACTGGTTTTTCTCTGTTTCTTGTTTTCGGCATGATCCTGAAGGTTAAATGGCTTGCCGTTATTAGAACAAGTTCAAAGGATATAGGGCTTGCTGCCATATTTTTGGGGCTTTTGTACGCACTTGTTTTCTACCAATGGCGGGAACTGGGTTTCATGCTCCTGCTATCGCTTTTGATTGCTTACTTATTGATAAAGAAAGAATCAAGGTTATTTTTCAAGGAAGCAGCTCTTTGGATATTGCCAGGGTCGCTCGGTTTCTCGCTGATCTTTTTTGGCGAAGAACTCAGGGCATCGAATAGCGTATACGCAACGGAATTTGGCAATGCTGCAAACTTTGCTGCAGGGGCACTGCTTGTGCTTATGTCCAGTTTCATTTGGAATAAGGTTCGTGAACGGGAATTAAGCCAAACTTCGTTATATGTTTCGGCCATTTTGTATGCAATTGCCAACGCACATGGAATAATCGGGCCGGTGAATCTGCAATGGTTCCAACCGCTGATTTTCCTAATCGGAATCGGGATGTATTATTATCTTTATAAAAAAATCGGTACGAAGTTGGCACCGTTTTTCGTCAGCAGTGAAGCGGTCTTGTTTTATTTCTCTGTCATTCAGGCCATCTTGCTGCAATGGGAATTCACTAGAACCGTACAATCGCTAATTGCATCTACTTGTGCGGTGCTCCTGTTGTTGATCGCTTACCTCTTTCGGAAACAAGATGCCAATCTATCATATGCTTTTGCATGGACAGGACACAGTCTTTATCCATTGGCGCTGTTATTTACCTTGTTTTTCTATCATTCAGAAGCAGTTTATAGCTTTTTAATTGCTATACTGGTTTACGCAGCGAGTACGATAGTAGCTAGAGGGGAATGGCAAATTAAAGTGTTCCTATACGGAAGCTTCACAACAATATTCTTTGTGGTTTCGACTGGCTTGGAGCATTTCTTTGGCCGTCAAAATGGCCAATATGAGTTTCCTGTTACAACAGGGATCATTTTGTTATTTACCATGCTTGTAAATGATGAGTTCAAGAAGCGGACAATATATTATTTGGTGCCATTTTCAATCATTGGGATCGCTATTATGTTGTATTCGTACCCGTTTGAATTGGTCCCATATCTTGTTACAATCGCCTATATTCTCCTGACTGTATTTTATCTGCGTAAAATTAACTGGGATGTATTGGGGATCATACCGCTGTTTTTACTGTTTGTGGCAACGGGCGAATATTTATTCTTGACTGAAATGGCGCCAATTTCTAAAATGCTTCTCGCCGGATGTATAGGTGTATCATTGGCGGTAATTGGTCAATTCGTTTATAAAAAATTAGTTGAAACGGGATCAAAACTTACAGCGATAAAATGTGACGGTTTTACTTTCATATCCTTCCTGTTTTTCATGCTAATGTACATTTTTGTGACTGAAGCCCTGTGGACGCAGCCGATTCCTGGATTATTGATTGCCGGCACTCTTTTTATGCAAAGAAAAAGAGTGCCCGGAAATTTCGCGGTGCTGCCAGTCATCCTGGGCGGTGTTTATTTGCTGCAACCGTACTATGCTGTGATTAACGGGCTTACGATCCATCCGCTTTGGGACAGGGAAGTCCGGGTATTGCCGTTTATCATCCTAATCATCTTTATCCGGAGAATGTTAAAAGGGCGGTATGCACAGGTTACGAAGGCAATACAGTGGGCCGTATTAATCATCGTTTCGCTTTTGTTAATTCAAGATGGGTTAGCCAGCAATACGATTTATGATGCCATTATTGTCGGATCATTATCACTGCTGTCGATGATTGCAGGTATGTCTCTCCAAGTAAAGTCATACTTTTTTACTGGTGCAGGTGTTTTGCTGCTTAATGTATTCCTCCAAACAAGACCCTATTGGGGAAATATGCCATGGTGGGCCTATCTATTAATTGCCGGGTTTATTCTGATCACCGCTGCAAGTTTAAATGAATGGAATAAACAAAAGACCTTAAAAGGCGAAACAACCTTTATAACGTTCTTGAAAGAAAAAATGGTAGATAGGGTAAAGCAATGGGAGTAAAGGTTAAGGTGACGTTGCTAGATGGGGAGGATTTAATAGTGTGTTTTTTTAAAAAAAATCAGGCTTTTTTATCTCTCAGAATGATGAGTTTCAAATATTTATTTGAAAAATTATAAAAGCTTTTTGAATTTTACTTAAAAATACCCCCTAATTAGGCATTGTCTGTTCGAAACATTTAGTAAATGACAAACTTAACTCGGGAGGTTAGATGGTAATGGGTATGATAACGATTGACATTGATAAATTACTAGAAGCTACTGCAGATCTAACATCTGAGAAGGGCAATAATAAAGTCAACCTAGTTGAAATTGATAGTTTGCTTGATAGCACGAAACATTGGTAAGACCTTCAACTTTGTTTCCTCCGATTAACTATATAAAGATCCTTCATGCCTTCTTGAAAAAGAAGGCATTTTTTTTTGTTTATTTCATATGCAAGTGTTAATCGAATATGTATGCCGCTTTAAAGCAGAAAAATATTTTTATCATTTCTATTGCTTTTGGACTAAAAAAATACTAGAATAATTTTTAATATATTTAATTTTTAGAAAAATGAGTTCAAAACCATTAAGGGGGAAATTTAACCATGAGGAGAAAATTAAAAGGCGTTTCCATTGCTTTAGCAGGAATGCTGCTTCTTGCCGGATGCGGAAGCAAGGAGTCTTCTGGCGGTACAGAAAATGGCGGCGCAGATAAGAAGTTTACAGTAGGGATCAGCCAATTTGCGCCGCATCCTTCACTGGATGCCGCTACCGAAGGCTTTAAAAAGGCACTTGAGGATAAGGGCCTAGAGGTAAAATTCGATGAACAAAATGCCCAAGCCGATATGAATAATACGCAGACCATTGCCAAGAATTTTGTCGGCGATAAGGTTGACTTAATTTTTGCTAACGCTACTCCAAGTGCGACCGCAGCTTTAAATGCGACCAAGGATATACCGATTATCTTTACCTCGGTAACCGACCCAGTTGGCGCAGGTTTGGTAGAAGCGTTTGATAAGCCAGGCAAAAATATTACCGGAACGACTGATAACCATCCTGATGCAACGAAGAAGACCATTAACTTTATTACCGAAGAAGTGAAGGCCAAGAATATTGGTGTCATTTATAACTCCGGGGAGCAAAACTCAGAGGTTCAAGTAAAAGAAGTGGAAAAGTTGGCCGAAGGAAAAGGGGCAAAACTAGTTAAAGTATCGGTTGCCAATACATCTGAAGTAAAGCAAGCTGCAGAGTCGCTTGTAGGCCGGGTTGATGCCATTTACATCCCAACAGATAATACGGTTGTTACTGCGCTTGATTCCGTCATTTCTGTAGCCAATAGCAAAAAAATTCCGTTATTTGTCGGTGAACTTGATTCAATGAAAAAAGGTGCCGTTGCGGCCAGCGGATTCAATTATTATGATATTGGGTATCAATCAGGTTTAATGGCTGTTGACATTTTAACAGGCAAGAAAAAAGCTTCAGAAATCAATGTTGAATTGCCAAGCAGCTTAAAGCTGGTAATTAATAAGGATGCAGCTGAAGCTCAGGGATTAACAGTCAAGGAAGAATGGAGCAAGCTTGGCGAATTTTACGATGGCAAATAATTAAAAAATCGCAGGAGCCATTCCTTTTTAAGGATTGGCTCCTGCCAAGAATACATAAGTATAAGTAACAATTACTTATTAGAATCAAAAGAATCTTATGTCTTTAGAAGAAAGGATGAACACTATGTTTACAGCCATATTTGGATCATTCGAGGCAGGTATCATCTATGCGATTATGGCACTGGGCGTCTATCTATCCTTTCGTATTCTTGATTTTCCAGATTTAACGGTAGATGGCAGCTTTGTAACTGGCGGAGCAATAGCCGCCATCATGATTACGAACGGGGCTAATCCATTCCTGGCAACAGTGATGGCACTCCTGGCGGGTTTTATAGCAGGATGTATGACGGGCATCCTTCATACGTTTGGGAAAATTAATAACTTGCTCTCTGGTATTCTCATGATGATTGCCCTTTATTCTATTAATCTTAGAATCATGGGACGCTCCAATATTCCGTTATTAAACACCGAAACGTCATTTACAAAAATTGGCGATTTGTTTGAAAGCAGCGGAATTGATTCATTTTTCAACAACCTTTTGGCCATGGTCGGTTTGGGTGACAGTTTGCCGGAAACATGGGGCATTTTGTTTTTCATGTTGATTGTGACCTTCTTAATTAAATTCTTGACCGATTGGTTTTTGCAGACAGAAATCGGGCTCGCCATAAGGGCAACTGGGGACAACAAGCGGATGATCCGCAGTTTTTCCGCCAATACCAACCTCTTGACAGTTATCGGACTTGGTCTTTCCAATGCCTTGGTGGCATTTTCAGGCGCATTGATTGCCCAGCAAGGCGGTTTTGCCGATGTTGGAATGGGAATCGGGATGATTATTATTGGTTTGGCCTCGGTTATTATTGGTGAAGCGTTGTTTGGAACAAAAACAATTGCCAGAACAACACTTGCGGTCATTGGCGGGGCAATCATTTACCGGATTGTCGTTTCATTGGCCCTCAGATTTGATTTCCTAGAGCCAGGAGATATGAAGTTGATTACAGCGATTATTGTAATCCTTGCATTGACAACACCGAAAATGATTGAACGATCGAAAGAGAAAAAGCGAAAAGCTCGCAGAAAAGCGGAACAACTTCATTTCCTGCAGGCTTCTGTGGAGCGGAAGGGTGAAAATCATGCTGCAGTTAAATCAGATTCATAAGATATTTAATGAAGGGTCACCAGATGAAAAGATTGCAATCGACCAGATTAATCTGACCCTTAAAGAGGGAGATTTCGTTACTGTAATTGGCAGTAATGGTGCAGGGAAATCAACATTAATGAATATTATTTCTGGAGGCCTGTTTCCCGATATCGGCGAAGTCTTTATCGACGGCAAAAATGTCACCAACATGTCCGAATATAACCGTTCGAAAATGATTGGCCGCGTCTTTCAAGATCCGATGGCGGGCACCGCTCCGAGCATGACGATTGAAGAAAACTTGGCGATGGCCTATTCACGAAATAAAACAAGATCATTGCGCAGGGGCGTAACGAAAAAGCGGCGTGATTATTTCCGGGAGGTCCTCGAATCGCTCCATTTGGGTTTAGAAAACCGGCTTAATGCAAAGGTAGGCATGTTGTCAGGAGGGGAACGCCAAGCCCTGTCACTCCTGATGGCTACCTTTACCGAGCCTTCGATTTTGCTTCTTGATGAACATACAGCCGCTCTGGACCCTTCCCGAGCGGAACTGATCACCAAACTGACAAAGGAAATCGTCGAGAAATATAAGCTGACAACCTTAATGGTCACCCATAACATGCAGCAGGCAATTGACTTGGGCAACCGCTTGATCATGATGGATAAAGGACAAATCATCCTTGAAGTGAATGAAGAACAAAAGCAGGGGCTTACAATTGAAGGACTGCTTGATGAGTTCAAACGAATCCGCGGCGTACAAATGGTAAGTGACCGTGCAGTTCTCTCATGATCAAAAATATTTTATTTTGAAAAACGCAAGCACATTTTTACCGGTATATATTTTAAATGCATTTATGGTAGAAACATGCCGATCTTGGGCATGTTTCTTTTTATTGTAAAAAAACAAGTGTTTAATGCCCAAAAGCGTTATTGCTTTACCCCCTGCTCTTGAGACAAACGGAGTTGATTACTTACAATAAATTCAGAAAATGATTAATTATTAGGGGGTTTTGGAATGAGAGAAAAAAGAGTATTGTCGGAACAACTTAAGGATGACTTTTTCCCGGTACGGGATGTTGACTATATTGAAATCTACAGCGGTAATGCCAAGCAGGCCTGCCACTATTTCTGCACAGCTTTCGGGTTTCAGCCAGTCGCCTATTCCGGCCTTGAAACGGGCAATCGTGAAACCGTTTCCTATGTATTGCAACAAAGAAATATCCGTCTTGTTCTGACTGGATCCTATACAGAGAGCAGCACTGTTGCCCAATTTGTAAAAAAACATGGCGATGGTGTCAAAGACGTGGCCCTCTTGGTCGATGATGTTGATCAGGCGTTTGAGGAAGCGGTGAAACGGGGGGCGATTGCTCACGTTGTCCCATTTTTGCTGGAGGATGATAATGGTACAGTAAAAAAAGCCGTGCTCGGTACATACGGTGATACAATCCATTCGTTAATTGAACGTAAAAGCTATCAAGGGGCTTTTTTACCAGGCTACAAACCATACACTAACGCACTTCCGGTAGAGGATGCCGGTTTAATCGGCTTTGACCATGTGGTCGGCAACGTGGAAAGCATGGAGGAGTGGGTTGAGTATTATTCCAAGGTGATGGGCTTTAAGGAATTGAAGCATTTCACCGACAAGGATATTACCACTGAATATTCTGCGCTGATGTCAAAGGTGATGCATAACGGAGGCAGAATAAAGTTTCCAATCAATGAACCGGCAGAAGGGAAGCGCAAGTCGCAAATTCAGGAATATCTCGAATTCTATAACGGACCGGGGGTTCAGCATTTAGCCATTTTAACGGAGGATATTGTTACAACGGTAGTTACATTAAAGAAAAATGGCGTCGAGTTCCTCTCAACTCCTAGTGCTTATTATGATTCGTTGGCCGAGCGGATTGGAAAAATTGATGAAGAAATCGAAAAGCTGCGCGAGTTAAATATTTTGGTAGACCGTGATGATGAGGGCTATCTCCTGCAAATCTTCACCAAGCCAATTGTGGACCGTCCTACGCTGTTTATTGAAATCATTCAGCGTAAAGGCGCGCGCGGCTTCGGTGAAGGGAACATCAAGGCTTTGTTCGAATCCATCGAACGGGAACAGGCTAAGCGGGGCAACCTTTAATAGTTAGCGGATAAAAAAGGGGGAAATGATTCTCCCTTTTTTCCAATAGACTAATAGCAAAAAGAGTGGTGATGACATGGAAATTTCTCCGGAAAAACTCGACTGGCGTCAGGCATACAAATTATTGACCGGCTCAATCTTGCCGCGTCCCATTGCATTTGTAACAACAGTCGACAGCAAGGGAATAGCCAATGCCGCTCCGTTTAGCTTCTTTACCGCAATTTGCGCTGACCCGCTGCTGATTTGTTTTTCACCAATGAGGCGAGGCAGTGACGGGGCCAAAAAAGATACGTTAAATAATATTGAGAATACCGGCCAATTTATCATCAACATTGTCAACGAAGAGATTGCAAAGCAAATGAATGATTGTGCCATTGAATTTGCTCCTGATATAGACGAACTCGAACAGGTTGGCTTAACAAAGGTCCAAGGATGCAAGGTGAGCGTACCGCGAATTAAAGAGTCGCTTGTTCATTTGGAATGCGAGCTCTACCAGGTTCTTCATTTTGGTGACCAGCCCGGAGCAGGGAGTCTGGTGATTGGGAAAGTGATTCATGTTCATATTCATGATCCATTATTTGACCGTGGAAGAATTGATACGGAGAAATTGAGGCCGATTGGCAGAATGGCGGGAAATCGCTTTACCGAACCATTGGGAAAAACCTTTGAAATGATAAGAAAACAGAAGCCGAATGATTGAAATTGTTTTTGTATTTGTAATGGAAAGAGGGTGTGACCGTTGTATTACCGCCAACTCGGAATGATCCCACATAAACGCCATACAATGTTTAAAAAGGAGGATGGGAGCCTCTTTCGTGAGCAAGTAATGGGAACACGTGGATTTTCTGGAACGCAGTCGATTCTTTATCATCACCACATGCCAACAGAGGTGGTGAAGGCGGAATTCGCCGGTAGTTATTTGCCGGAATATGAAGAACAACAAACATTAAAACACCGTCACTTTTTTACAAACAAGGTGATGAGGGAGGGAAATGCCCTAACTGCCCGGGAGTATCTATTGGGAAATCATGATTTGCTAATTGGGACGGCAAATGTGACGGAGGCAATGAATAGTTACTACCGGAATGGAGACGGTGACGAGCTCCTGTTTATTCATCATGGTTCGGGAAAACTGGAAACAATGTTTGGGACGATTAGCTATCGGCCGGGAGATTACCTGGTCATTCCGATTGGGACGATTTATCGGGTGGTTCCAACCCCTGGGATCCCGACGAAGCTGCTGTTTGTTGAAGCATTTAGCCAAATCACGACACCAAAAAGATATAGGAACGAATATGGCCAGCTCCTCGAGCACAGCCCGTTTTGTGAGCGGGATATTCGTGGACCAGAGGATTTGCTCACCTATGAGGAAAAAGGGGAGTTTGAGGTCGTAACGAGGTCCAGGGGGGCGATTCATTCCCATATTCTTGGTCACCATCCGTTTGATGTCGTAGGCTGGGATGGGTACCTGTATCCATGGGCCTTTAACATTGAGGATTTCGAACCGATTACGGGAAGAATTCATCAGCCGCCGCCTGTGCACCAGAACTTTGAAGGAAACAATTTTGTTGTTTGCTCTTTCGTCCCAAGACTCTATGATTACCATCCGGAGTCCATTCCTGCTCCGTATTATCACAGCAACGTTAACAGTGATGAGCTTCTATATTATGTAAAAGGGAATTTTATGAGCCGAAAAGGCATTCAGGAAGGCTCGATTACACTTCACCCAAGCGGAATTCCCCACGGGCCTCACCCAGGAAAAATCGAAGCGAGCATCGGCAAGAAGGAAACGTTGGAATTGGCTGTCATGATTGATACTTTCCACCCGCTTAAGGTGGTAAAGCAGGCAAATGAGCTTGAAGCGGCTGATTACATGTTTTCATGGATCTGAAAAAACTGAACAGGATGAGCCGGCAATCCAGCTTGACAGGTTGGATTGCTTTATTTTTTTTGAATCCATATCTAAAAGTGATATCCTATTATTAAACTGTTTATAGTAAAAGAGGTGAAATGATGGAACTGGAAACGATTTTGTCCAAATTAAATAATCACATTCCATCAATACTCGGCAGCAAGAAATTTTCAAAATATGCTGTGATGGTACCGCTCATTCTTAAAGAAGATGGAATTCATGTATTGTTTGAAGTTCGTTCAATGCAATTGAGAAGACAGCCGGGCGAAATTTGTTTTCCGGGCGGAAAAATTGATCGCGAAGATGACAATGCCGAATCGGCCGCTATTAGAGAGACAATGGAAGAATTGGGAATAACCAAGGATTGCATTTCTCAAGCTTTTCCACTGGATTTTATGGTTTCGCCTTTTGGGATGATGGTCTATCCTTTTGCAGGATTCATCACAGCTCCTGAAAAAATAACCCCTAATCCTGCCGAGGTTGGGGAAATCTTTACTGTGCCTTTAGATTTTTTTGTTCAACATGAACCGGAAATTTATCATATTGAATTTAAAGTTGAACCTGAGAAAAACTTTCCCTTTGACTTAATTGTCGGCGGTGAGAATTATAATTGGACGACGAGGGGAATGGAGGAATATTTTTATCAGTATGAAGGCAAGACCATTTGGGGTTTGACAGCAAGAATATTGGCCCATTTCATTGAAATCGTTCGGTAACGGCTGTTTCAATAATCGCTTAAGAGGTGCTTATAAAAGCGAAACTGTCCTTCTGGAATGAACATTTGTCCGCCGATAGAGGAAAAAACTCTTGATTAATTTCTAAATTATAATAAAATTAAGATTATATTTGCAGACAATAGGGAGATGTAAAAATGAAGGTGGTAAAGTTTGGGGGATCCTCTTTAGCATCAGGGGAACAACTTAAGAAGGTATTCCAAATTGTGATGTCAGACCCCGAGCGGAAGGTGGTTGTTGTTTCTGCCCCGGGAAAGCGGTATCCAGATGATACAAAAATGACAGATTTGCTGATACAATGCGCAAAGAAAAGATTGCGCAATGAAGACCTAAAGCAGCAGTTTGATGCCGTGATTGGACGCTATCAGCAAATTGCCGAGGAATTGTCTCTGCCAAAAGAACTGGTCAATGAGATTTATGAAGATTTATCTAAAAGACTTAATCGGGATACCAGTTTTCCTGACCGCTTCATTGACTGTCTCAAAGCGAGCGGGGAAGATAATAATGCGAAGTTAGTGGCAACATATTTCCAAAAACGGGGTATCGAAGCGTATTACATTGACCCAAAACAGGCAGGGTTATTGGTCAGTGATGAGCCGGGAAATGCACAGGCTCTCCCCGAAGCATATGAACGTCTCCATGCTCTCAGCACCCATCCGGGCATTTTAATTTTTCCGGGATTTTTCGGCTATAGCAAACAAGGCGAGGTATATACGTTTTCACGAAGCGGTTCAGATATTACTGGCTCTATCCTTGCCAATGCCCTTAAGGCCGATTTATACGAGAATTTTACTGATGTGGATGCTGTCTATTCAGTTAATCCATTTATTGTCGAACGGCCGAAAGAAATCAAGGAATTGACCTTTCGTGAAATGCGTGAGCTTTCTTATGCCGGTTTCAGTGTGTTGCATGATGAGGCACTAGTGCCGGCATTTCGGGCAGGCATTCCGGTCAATGTAAAGAATACGAATAATCCAAGCGCGCCTGGAACGAGAATAGTCGCCGAGCGGGATAATACAAATGGACCTGTCATTGGGATCGCCAGTGACAAGGGCTTTTGCAGTATCTATGTAAGCAAATACTTAATGAACAGAGAGGTTGGATTTGGCCGAAAACTTTTAGGGATATTTGAGGATTTCGGGCTTTCCTACGAGCATACTCCGTCTGGAATTGATGACGTGTCTGTCATTCTAAAGGAACATCAGTTTGATGATAAAATGGAGCAGGCAATCATGGAACGTATTAAGAAGGAGCTGCATGCCGATGAGGTCAAATTTGAACATCACCTTGCACTCATTATGGTGGTAGGCGAGGGAATGCGACATAACATAGGGACAATGGCCCGAGCCTCCAAGGCATTGGCAAAGGCTGATGTAAATATCGAAATGATCAACCAGGGCTCTTCCGAGGTCAGCATGATGTTCGGAGTCAAAGAGGTCGATGAGATAAAAGCAGTGCAGGCACTATATGAGGAATTTTTTGCCCCGGTCACCGTTTATTAAATGGAGAAAGCAGTCGATTTAGGACTGCTTTTTAGTATGTTCTTGTATGTATTCGGCATTCAGAAGATGTCGTTTATGGCAGTATATTTTTTGAATATAAAAAGGCTGAAAATATGCAAAAATGAATAAAAACCTGCATATTTTTAGCCTTTTTATAATTTAGGACATTAAACAAAAGCGCCCTTTAATGGAATAAAATTTCTGCAACTCTTTTATTAAATAAATGCTTTAAAGAGATACCATATGGTCATTTTTTACTTAGTATTACGTTTAGCGTTGCAGCTGCTTTAGGCCATCCAACGTAAAAGGCCATATGTGTTATCAAAGCAATAATTTCCTTTTCATTAATTCCATTCTTTTCAGCTAATTGTAGATGAAATGGTAGTTGTTCAGTATTTCCGATACTAATTAGAGAAGATAGTGTACATAAACTTCTTTCTCTGGATGTTAAAGTAGGATCCCTCCATATTTTTTCGAATAATATATTTTCGCTATAATCAACAAAATCAGGAGCCATATCCCTCATTTTCTTTGGTATATTAGATTCAATATAATCATTCACTATTCTTTTCCCTCCCTCATATTAACCATTTGTGCTACTCCTTGACCAAATGACCAGTTTTCAGCAGATGTCTCGTTTAGTGTAATAAAAATATCAGTTGTAGAGATGTTTAAATGATTAGAAATAGCTTTTGATATGGATTGATACAAACTCTTTTTCTGATTTATGGTTCTTCCTGGCCCACATGTAATAGAAACATACATTATTTTTTCTGTTCTCTTTTCCTCTCCTTTTAACAGGTAATTCGGATCGTAAAAAAATTGTTTAGATGGGTAGTGTAAAAACATGTGAAAGTAATCATCTTCCGGAATTTTAAAATGTTCAATTAAAGAATGATGAATACTAATACTCACCTTTTTTAACTCTTCATTACTTAATAGACCTTCTGGATAATAAACATTAACAAACGGCATATATTCACTCCCTTTCTTATAACTTTATTTTACTTTCGTGATTTCGATTTGTATAATTGAAAATAAATCATATAATTATCAATAAAACCGATAAAGATGAGGTGTGAAGATGGAAGTAAAAGAGTTAAATACATTTAAAATGATTGTCGAAGAAGGAACTTTCTCACTTGCGGCAAAAAAATTAAACTATGCTCAATCAACCGTAACAACACATATAAAAAAATTAGAAAATGAACTTGGTTTTCTTCTATTTGAACGAGGATGGGATGCTCGGTTAACAGATGAAGGTACTTTATTTGCAGAGGAAGTGGATAACTTGTTAATGCATTGGGATTATTCAATTTCTCAAGCGCAGCGTATAAGCAATGAGGAGAAAGGAACATTAAAAATAGGACTAACAGAATCTGTTGCAAAAAAATTAATCCCGTCAATATTAGACTATTTAAACAATGAGAAGCCGTATATACATTGTGATTTTGTTGTAGGAAATACAGCACTTTTATCTCAAATAATGGAACAAAAAAAAATTGATTTTGCTGTTTGCGGAAACAACAAAAATAGTTCTAATGTGAATTTTACTCCATTATGCAACGAACAAATCGAATTTATTGTCAATGACCCTCATCATCCAATCTTACAGAAAAAGTCAGTTGAAATATCGGATATCATTAATTACCCTATTTTAATTGGAGAGAATAGTTGTTATTATTATCAATCTGTGAATGCTTTCCTATCAGAAAACAATCTATCATTTAAAAGAGTATACAATTGTAGTGCACTACATCTCATTCCACAAATCGTTTCTGGAGATGCAATAGGCATTATCCCTAAGGGAACTATTTTAGAGCAAAGTAATATCTCATTTAAGGTCAAGGGATTTGATTCCAAAATGCCTATAGGATTATTAATTCCTTCAAAAAAAAGAAACTATTTAAGTCAAACTAAACAACAAATTATTAAATTGATTGAATCGTCATTCGTTACCAGTAAAGATTTATCCTAAAAATAATTGACTACATTAGTTTAATAAAATACCTCACAAACCCGTATTTTCATGGTAAATAAGAAGATCCATTTTGAAAAAAGATTGATCAAAATGGATTCTTTTACCGGCCTATTTAAGTATTTGTTTTATAAAAAGTTTGATGATTTTCTACCTTGATCTTCAACAATCTGGCCCGTTTGTTCAATAAGCGCAGCGTAACAAAGTCTGTATAAAAATTAACACCTATACATTTTATCTTTGAAAAGAGATTCATAAAGATTAATAATTATCCTGCCAAAACCTACATCATTTAAATGCCAGAAACAGGTTATTTTCTTGGTTGTTAATATAGACTTCGAATTTTTCTTTTTCAAGCTTCCCTTTTTCGACTAAATGAAGTATTCTTTCTACTGTATTTTCTTTGAATTTTCCTTTGATAAAGTGGTCGAACAAATCTGATAGCTCAAGACCTATATTTAGATATTTATTTGCCAAATTTGAAGGTATTAAAACAGGGTATTTTTCTAAATCGATTTTCCAATTTTCGACTATTTTATTAATACCTTTTACACTCTCATTCAAAAGTATTAATCTTCTAATTTCGATTGCTTCTCTTCTGCTTTCATTAATATCTTTATCATTAAACGCATACTCTTTAACACACTCACTACCAACGTTGATTGTTTCCCTGGTTTTTCTATTTACAATGTAATGAATATATCGTGTAGGGGTATTGCAAAGCCTACATTTCAACCACTTTTCTCTGTTTTCTCCCGAATCCAGCATTGGTTGGGTACTTTCTTTCCATTCATTTGTTGCATTTTGTTTAACCAAAGGGAGTATATCTTGTATAAAGTCTTTCTGCTTTTTCGGTAGTTCTTCAATCAATTCCTCAGTTACACGTTTATTTTCTCTCAATAATTGATAAAACCAATCGTAATCCTTTGTAATTTCACTAATTAGGAGTAATGTTCTATCTTTTTGATTTAAAAACAGCTTATTAGCCACATAACCACCCCGTATTGGTAAAATATTCATGTAAATTATACCATTCAGTTTAAATGATGAAATTAATTTTCGACAAAAATAACGATAATTCTATGAACGTTAAAAGAAAACACACAAAATGGCAACTTTGTTTTTAAGTAAGGATTCCCATTATGAGGTCGGTAAACGCAGCTATGCGTGTCTTAAGGTGATTAATTACCAAAATATTATTATGTGATGATATACTGGCTTAATTTGGGCTTCTGCTTAGCTTCCAGGATGACAAGTAACTCGACTGGGATTAGAGAGTTCATTCCACCAGCTAGCTCTAAGAAAGCACCTGTTCAGGCAATTTCAATTGATTTCAGAGGTTGATAGATTTACTATTATAGAGCTAATCAAGCGCCGTTAAGCTAACGGAGGCAATAGCTGAACAGGGAGTTGTCTATACGGCAGCTCCAATTTGCGTTAACGGGGCAGGTTAGCATTCCTGTAGATCGTTATTTTTCGACTTTGAAAAAAATAGGGCTCCTCAGTAAGATATGAGTATAGACACCACTCTAACTCAAAACCTTAAGGAGGAACCCTACTATGAAGTTTAAAATGCAAAACAAACAAAATCAACAAGAATGCTACGATATAGCTTGGGATAACGGATGGGGAGAAGGATATGCGACAGGTCAAGTAAACCAAAGATATAGCATTGTTAGAACTCTTATACAAATGGGCAAAACAGACCAAGAGATTGTTTATATAGCAACAACCAGCTATGTTGAATTAAAAGACATAAGAAATCAGCTTAATGTATATCATGGTTATTTTGAGTTTGAAGCATCAAGATATGAACTTATCAGGACTCTTCTAAAAGAAGGTAAAACGGATGAAGAAATTGTCAAAAAGGCGCATTCAAGTTTTTATGAATTGGAACAAGTGAAAAAACAACTTAAACAGTATAATGGAAAATTCAAATGGGAAATGCAGTAAATAAAGAACTTAATATATGAGAAAGCGATAAGTCCTGGTGAACCAAACGAAAATAATGGGAAGAAATGTACTTAAACTAAAGGGCGCTTTACTTGAAGAAGAAAATCTTACATAAGGAGGTCGTTTAAGGAATATCGGCAGCAAAAAAGGCACTCATAAGTGCTGTTACCTTCCGCATATAGATATGTAAAATGTGTTTATAGCCAAAAAGGCGGTGGAAGTGATGAGTTTCGCTTCATGGTTTGCTGTAGGCATTGGGGTAGCTGTCGCAATAGGTCTATTCGGTCGTAAATCAAAACAGAAGAGAAAATAAAGAAGGCACTCGAAAAAATATTAACAGGTTCGGTTGGGAGTTGCAAAACACCAATTCGTAGCAGAATTCTTTTTGCCTTATAAAAGCTAGTATCACGAACCTTCTCGAACGTAATTCAAAAAGTAAGTTTTAGGTTTTTAATTAAACTACGTCAGTGTTTATACCAGCCAAGAAAATCGTCCTTGTGAGAAATTCTCAATGTATTGTGTCGTTTATGGAAATTCTCAAGGTAAGTTGTCGTTTTTTAAGAATTTCTCAAAAGGACAGTCGTTTATCTAATTTTATTTGTCGTTTTTGCCTTGATAAATAAAGGTTTTAAGGAGTTGCTTTCTCAAGTATTTTGTCGTCTTACAGTTCTATATTCCTTTGCTTTCCTTTTGTTCTTATTGCGCTCCAAATGGCAATCGCCAACCCTCCTGCGGTATCGGAGATTAAATCAATCATCGTATCCTTATTCCCGCCTCCCTGCAGGGTCATGTTGAAAAATTGGTCGCAGCTAAATTCATAGATTTCCCATAAAACGCCACCAAATGTTGCGAATGACAAGGTAAACCAGAATACAAACCATGGGGATATTTCATGACCGGCATTTCTGTGAATAAGTCTTTCGTATAAGGCAATTCCGGCAAAGGCCAAAAGAGCACCGCTGACGAAATGCAAAAAGGTATCCCACCAGCCCAAGCCATACCAGCCCCGAATGGAGCCAAGATACTGTGATCCGACCAAAAAAATTAAATAGGAAAAGACGATGGGCAGATTAAATTGCAGTTTGGTAAATAACGCCAGCAGAAGAGGAATAGCCCCGCAAACAATGCCGCCAATCGCCACCGTTGATTTAAAGGATTCATCAATATTCCGGTAGTAAAACGCAAGAACCGCCATGAATATAACATACAATGCACTTACTATCATTACGAGTTTTCGATTCATATTAATCGCCCCGCTTATACTTTCTGTTTCCTAACCCCGGCATAAATCGCCACCAAAATGCCTCCTGCAACCCCGCATAAAAGGTCATACATCGTATCCTTGTTCCCGCCTCGCTGCATCGTATGGGTAAAAGTCACATCGCCAACAAATTCGTAAATTTCCCAAAGCACGCTCGCCAAAACAGCAAGTGAGAGCACGAATAAAACAAGAATCCAGGCAGATACGTCCTTCCGTACCGGTTGCGGAATGAGCCGTTTATATAAAGCAATCCCAATGATGCCGACATACAACCCCTTATAAAGGTGCAATGTCGAATCCCACCATCGATGATGAAGATAAAAGCTTGCAATCGAACCCAAAAACAGCGAACAAAATAAAAATAAAAAATACCCAGCTATCATTGGAATATTAAAGGGGTTGTTTTTTAATTTTAACAAAGCTAGCGGCAAGGCAGAGGCAAAAATCCCGCCAAGGGCAACCTGCCACCTCGAAGAATCATCCTTTATGAGGTAGTATATGAATAATCCCGCCATAAAGAGAATGAATGCCAGACTTAAGATAATAATGACTTTCCGCTTCATTGCTGCACCTCATTATAAAAATCCTTTTGAAATTATCTTAAAATCCTCAGAAGGACTTTAGTTAAGCTCGCAAATATTGGTATGAAAGGGTATAGTGTTATTGTATCCAAAATAAAAGCAGATATTTGAGAATGTAATTTGGCGGTGGTTCTGATGCAAAGGGCACAAATTCCAGTCTATGAACGAATAGCGATTGATTTGGCGAACCGGATCTATGATGAAGAATTCAAAGTTGGGGAAAAAATTCACGGACGTTCAACGCTCGCAAGTGAATATAAGGTGTCTCCGGAAACAGTCAGGCGTGCAATAAAAATCCTCGAAGATGTAGAAATTGTTCATTCAACAAAGGGCAGCGGCATTGTTATTTCATCAAGGGAAAAGGCGTTTAAATATATTTCCAGATTTTCGAATTTGGCAAGCATTAAAGATCTTGAGAAACAAATGGTTTCCCTGATGGCTGATAGAAACAAGCTGGATGAACAACTGCACGATACATTAAGGAAAATATTGGATTACTCCGGCAAGCTTCGCCACACCAATCCGCTGGCGCCGATTGAAGCGGCAATTTTCACTGGATGCAGTCATATCGGCAAGACCATCTCAGAGGTCAAGTTTTGGCAAAATACAGGAGGAACCGTAATCGGAATCAAAAGGAAGGGAGAATTAATCATTTCCCCTGGTCCTTATGCTTCGATTATGGAAGGAGATGTCCTTTTGGTCATTGGCGATGAAGAAACATATGACCGTGTGATTGATTTCTTGGAAGAATGAAAAAAAACAAGCCAGCTCCGTTAATACAATGCTGGCTTGTTTTCTGTTTCTTAATCAATGAGTCCTTCTTTTTGTAAAAATTCCCTTGCCACTTTAGCAGGCGATTGTTTGAGGCTGTCAACCTTGTAGTTCAACTCACGCATTTTTTCATCCGTAATTTTTCCGGCAAGGCTGTTAAGGACTCCTTCAAGTTCAGGATGTTCCTTAAGGGTTTCCTCTTTAATAATTGGTACAGCGTAATAGGGAGGGAAGAAGTTTTGATCATCCTCCAATACCTTTAATTGAAACTCCTCGATTAATCCGTCCGTTGAGAAGGCATCAATAACATCGCTCTTATGATTTTCGAGGGCGGTGTAGCGCAATCCTCCATCTACCGGTTTTACATCTTTAAATTCCATGTTATAGGAACTAGCAAGACCGGTTAAACCGTCCTCACGGTTTGAAAATTCAATGGTTGGTCCCATTATCATCTCATCGCTGACGTTGGCCAAATCGGAAATGGTCTCCAAGCCATAAGTTTCGGAAGTATCCTGTCGTACGGACAGCGCGTATGTGTTGTTAAAGCCAAGCGGTTTTAACAATTCAATCCCATACTTTTGGCGAAATTCCTCTTTTACGTAGTCGTAAACCTGGTCAGGATTATTTTGCGGTGCCTGATTTAATATATTTACAAGTCCAGTGCCGGTGTACTCTACATACATATCAATATCGCTGCTCTTGATGGCGCTAAATGCCACTTGGGTGCCACCGAGATTCAACTTTCTTTCTACCGCAATATCCGTTTTATTCTCGATTAATTCGGCAAGAATGTTACCTAAAATTAATTGTTCGCTGAAATTTTTCGAGCCAATCGTAATTTTCTCATCAGCTTGAGCCTTCGAATAAATGGAAAACGCACCCGCGATAACAAGTATAATGCTGGCAAATGAAATGATTAATTTTTTTGTCGTTTTACCTGTCTTTGATGCGGAATGTTGTTTATTTGTATAAGAAAGCGAGCTCTCGAGTTTCCCGACAACAAAATCAATTAACAGGGCAAGAATACAAGCAGGGATCGCTCCTGCCAGAATCATCGCATTGTCAACTGTTTGAACCCCTGAAAATACGAGATAACCAAGACCGCCGGCACCAATAAATGCGGCTATGGTCATTAATCCAACGGCTGTAACAGCCGAAATTCTGATCCCCGCCATAATCATCGGGAAGGCCAGCGGCAGCTGAACCTTTTTCATCGTTTGGCTTTTTGTCAAGCCGATGCCTTTGGCGGCTTCCAGAATGTCCCGATCAATATTTGTTAATCCGATATACGTGTTTTTTACAATTGGCAGCAGTGAATAAAGTACAACCATTACTATTGCGGGGGTGCTGCCAATCCCGATAAACGGAATAAGAAAACCAAGTAAAGCCAAACTTGGGATTGCCTGAATCACGTTGGTGGTTCCGATAATTGGCTTTGACAGCTTTGGTTCTCTTGAAATCCAAATCCCGAGTGGAACTCCAATTACTGTTGCAATAAGAACGGCCAAGACACTCAAGTAAACGTGTTGTCCTAACAGTTCTAATATCTGGTTATAGTTATTGCTTGCATAACTCCATAAATCACCCATTAAAAGGCCACCTCCATATCAATTAGTTGACTGCTTAATGCGGATAGAATACTGCTTCTTGTGATTAATCCGGTTAACTGGCCTGATTGATTAGTTACAGGAACATAGCCGATGCGGTGTTCGTTCATTGTGGCAAGCACCGAAATTAAATTCGCTTCCTCTGAGACAGAAAGGACATTTTGTTCCATTACATCTTCAATTAACGAATTTCGGTTTAATAATTGGATGCCTTTTAGGGTCACCAAACCAATCAGCAAATTACGCCTATCCGTCACCAGCAAGCTGTCAACCTTTTGCTCCTTCATAATCTCAATTGCCTGGAGAACGGTTCTCTTGGAGGCAATTTTTACCGGATTGGAAATCATAATATCTTCGGCTAGCAGAAGCTCAGGATTATTCCAAACCCGCCTTTTACCAATAAAGTCTGACACATAATCGTTGGCCGGATTTTTTAAAATGTTTTCCGGGGTGTCATATTGGAGAATATCCCCATCTTTTAAAATACAAATCTTGTCTGCTATTTTAATAGCTTCGTCCATATCATGGGTAACGAATATAATTGTTTTATTTAATTCCTTTTGCATTTGGAATAATTCGTCCTGAAGAGATGATCGTGTTACAGGGTCTAATGCACTGAATGGCTCATCCATTAGGATGATATCGGAGTTTGTAGAGAAGGCTCTTGCCACACCAATCCTTTGCTGCTGACCGCCGCTCAGTTCTTTTGGATAGCGGTGGATATATTCCTTGGGATCCAAGCCGACCAATTCAAGCAATTCAACTGTTTTCTGTTCAATTGACTCTTGGTTTTCACCTTTTAATTTTGGGATTAACTCCAAATTTTCTTTAATCGTCATATGTGGGAAAAGACCAGTATTTTGAATGACATAGCCGATGTTTCTGCGAAGTTCAATCGGATCCATTTTGGAAATATCTGTACCATTAACAGATATCTGCCCTGATGTCGGCTGAACCAGTTTATTGATCATTTTAAGCAATGTCGTTTTCCCGCAGCCGCTGGGTCCGATAAAAACAACCAACTGACCTGCTTCGATATTCAATGAGAAAGAGTTAATGATTGTTTTTGTCCGGTATTTCTTTACTATATTCTTAAATTCTATCAATATTTTTCACCCCTCTTAGAAATGTAACAACTTAATAGTATTATATGAGTTGTTAGCTAGCAACAACTTAATGCTAACATAAGAGTTGTTGGTTTGTCTATTTGCAAAATATTTGGGTGATTACAAGTCAAAAAATTTCATGAAGTAAAGAAGAAGTGCTAATATAAAGATAATTATGAATGTTTTAAAAAGAGGCGAGGGATACACAATGATCCTGATTCGAGAAAAATTAAGTATTAAGTTTTTCTTGTTCCTTTTAGCTGCATTTTTGCTGATCCATGTCCCCTTTATAGGAAACTATATTCGCGTCATTAATACATTGATTCATGAGTCAGGTCATGCGTTTATTGCTTTGTTGGGCGGGGATGTGGAAATGATTACTTTATTAATGAATTCGGAAGGAGCAACCTACATCAGTTCCTCAACCTGGATCGGCAGTTTTTTTACAAGTCTTGCTGGCTATACCTTTGCTTCATTCGCGGCTTTTGTCTCCTTCTTGATGATTGGGAGAAAAAAGCAGATTTTGCTAATTGATATTTTACTGGGGTTCATACTAATCAATTTAATCTTTTGGGTACGCAATCCATATGGCATCTTTTGGCTTTGTTCGTTTGCGGGAGGGTTTCTGTTATTGTTAATTAAAGGAACGCAAAGCTTTAGGGATCATCTTTTACTGATGATAGCTTCGATCCTGTTAGTGGACTCTGTTCAGAGTGCCTTTGAAATCTTTTATTTGAGTGTGACGCATCCTCAGTATGCAGGAGATGCGACTAATCTTGCCAGACTGACAGTAATCCCTGCACCCGTATGGGGAAGCATCTTCCTTCTCCAGGCACTTTGGTTTTGTTATTATGGGTTAAAGCGAGGATACTACAAGCTGGGATTCAATGATAAGGCCGGCCCGTTATCGGGTTAGTCTTTTTTTTTTGCATAAGAAATTGTCTGAAATGTAAACTATAGGTTATGGAAAATAGTTGGGGTGGGTGCAGAAATGGTTAAACTTTTTACAGATGTCGATTTGGATGGCCTTGGCTGCGGTGTATTGGCAAAAATGGCTTATAAGGACGAAGCGAGGGTTTCATATTGTTCTTATCGCAATCTAAATCAACGGGTGGAAGCCTATATTACAAATCCGACAAACGATAATAATGAAATATATATTACTGATCTGGCCGTCAATCCGGAGATCGAGAAAAAATTGGCGGAAAGGTATACGAATGGCAAACATATCCGTGTCATTGACCATCACGTCACTGCGCTGCATTTTAATGACTATCCGTGGGGCAGGGTGATTCCCGAGTATGAAAATGGCAAAAAAACCTGCGCAACCTCGTTATTCTACGATTATTTAATCGAGGCCGGTAAGTTGAAATCTACCCAGGCGTTAAAGGAATTTGTTGATTTGATTCGCCAATATGATACGTGGGAATGGGATGAAAATAATAATACTGCCGCAAAACGGCTGAATGACTTATTTCATATCATGAACCGGGAACAATGTGAAGAGGAAATGATCAAAAGGTTAACAGAAAATACGGAGTCATTCACTTTTTCAGAATCCGAAAACATGATCCTGGACATTGAGGAGCAAAAAATAAGTCGCTATATTCACTCTAAAAAAAGACAGTTAATTCAAACGTTTGTGGGCGATTATTGTGTTGGAGTTGTTTCTGCGGAGCAGAATATGTCAGAGCTCGGGAATGCCTTAAATACCGAAAATCCACATCTGGATATGATTGCGTTAATTAACCTCGGCAACAAAAAAATTGGGTTTCGAACCATTCATGACCATGTGAATGTGGCCGAGTTCGCAAGAGGGTATGGAGGCGGTGGACACCCAAAGGCCTCAGGGGCTGACCTAACGAAAGAGGCATTCGAAACATTCATAGTAAATGTTTTTGCTCTCCTGCCGCTCAAACCGGATGCGGAGCGTAATGAATTCAATCTGAAGGAATCGGAATGGGGTTCGAGCTACGAAAATCATAAAGGAGAATTCACCTATATTTTCCCTTCTGGCGATGGAGATTTTTATGTATTTCATGATGGCGAGAAATTGCCGCCCCAGTTTTCAACATTTATGGAAGCTGAGAAATTTGTAAAGAGAAATTACTCCTCGTGGCTTCGGTATGACCGGGAATTTCTTAAAGAAATGGCGGAATTGCTTCGGATCTCCGAAGAGGAACTAAAGGAAAACTTCTCTGAAGTGATCACCACTCGGATAACAGATATTTTATACGGAACATAACAGTCTGGCTAAAGCCAGGCTTTATTTTTTTGATATATAAAATGGGAAAATCATCGTAGGAATATTTTATCATTATTTTAATATTGTAACTTTGGTGCAAAGAAAAGTAATTTCTTCAACATGCTCCTGTAATAATGCTGAGGTAAAATGATAAAAAAGATATTTTTAAAAAAGTATTTCGCATTTCTGATAAGAGGTGAAAATATGGCAGTCACATCAAAGCGAAGCAAGTATTTCGATAATGCCAAATTCGTTTTGATCATCCTTGTTGTCTTCGGCCATGTCATTAGTCCATTAAAGGAACATGATGGCGTACTTTATAATATTTACAGCATTATTTATCTTTTCCACATGCCGGCGTTTATTTTTATATCCGGTTATTTTTCGAAGGGTTATCAGAACGAAGGATATTATCGGAAATTAATAAAAAAGTTAATACTCCCTTATTTCATTTTTCAGTTCATTTATTCTGTATTTTATTATGCTATCGGCAAGGAAGCATCCTTTCAAGTTGATTTTCTTCAACCACACTGGTCCCTTTGGTTTCTATTAAGCATGTTTTTCTGGAATCTTTTGCTCATCCCATTTGCCAAACTGAAATGGCTGGGATTGCCGGTCGCAATCATGATTGGAATAGGAGCCGGCTATATTGACCAGCTTGGCAGTTTTTTAAGTTTATCGCGAACGGCTGTCTTTTTTCCTTACTTTTTTGCCGGGTATTTAATAAGTGGACCCCAATTAAAGGGGCTGTTAGGAGGGAAATATTCCCGGGCAGTCGGTATAACGATCCTGATTGGCGCAATATGTTTGTTCGGGACCAGTATATCGCAAAATACAGTTCCTTGGCTCTTGGGTGACAGTTCGTACGCTGCTATGGGGAATGAAGGGGTGGAGGCAGGTTTTTATCGAGGTGTGCTATATATCATCACAGCGATGGTTGTGTTTGGTTTCCTGACTTTGATCCCGTCAATTCAGTTCAGTTTTACAGAAATCGGTGAGAGGACACTGTATATCTATCTGTTTCACGGTTTTATCATCAAACCGGTTCATTCCATTATTCCTAAAGAAAGCTTCACATCAGTAACAGGAAGCTATCTGCTTCTGTTTGGCTTTTCTTTTATCGTTTGTCTGCTATTAGGCAGCTATTTGGTAAAAAAGTTCACCAGGCCGTTTGTCGAACCAAAGCTTTCATTCAGCGGCAACAGCGGGAAATAAATTAACTTACGTAAAAGGCCATTCCACTGAGGAATGGCCTTTTTTGCAATTACTTGTAGTAGTAAGGGGGAAGAACTATACCAACTAAAGGATTTTTTTGTTGGTATATGATAAAATTATACTAAGATCTTCCAATCGTCTGGGGCGGGGTTTCCTTGCGAGCATAGGTCCTTTTTACTATCTCCATTTAGGCAGTGAAAAGGGCATTCCTATGTATGTGGAAGGTTCATTTTTTATTTAGGAGGAATTTATGATGGAAAAGCAGATGAAGTTTTGCAGGAAGTTCGATCCAAGTATGGGGGCTATCTACTATGAGCCATAGTCAACCTGCCAACAAGGAATTTTTTATTCAGCAGTTAGTGATGATTGATGAGAATATTAAAGAATTGAATAACCTCTATATTTCATCAACACCATTGCCTGAACGATTAAAGCATTTTTTTAATTTATACGTATTAGAGGTTGAAGAGTTCCTGAAACAAAATCGTAAATCAAATATCATTACCAACATTCCAAAGGTTTTTATCGGGACGAAGGTAACCGTCATTTATGACGAAGATGATGAAACAGAGGACTATGTCATCTGTTTTCCTGAGGACTCAGACCCTGACCGTGGGTTTATTTCATTTCTATCACCTGTTGGTAGACAATTATTATTGAAAGAAATCGGTGAGCGAATACCGTTGAAAGTTCCGACGGGAGAGCTTGCTGTTACAATTAAGGAAATTTCCTATGTGGGATATTTGTTTGAGTCTGAAAGGGAAACAAAGGAAGCATAGTGTTTTTATTAAACTTCTAAGACCGAACGGCATTAATTACGTTCGGTCTTGCTATGCCGTATTAAAAGCTAAAAAACGAGCTTACGATATTTTTCTTTTTTCTTTTTACCTTTCCATCTGCTAAAACGAAAGGTTTTTCTTCGGATGTGGTTTTCATTTTTGTTAATTCTGTTTGCAGTTTCTCAACTAGGTCCGATAAGTCTTTAATATTTTGCCGAAGCTCTTCAATTTCCCTTCTGTGCTGAAGCAATTGGTATGAAACGACCGAATCTGCCTTGGAATGGACACTAACTTCGATTTCTTTTAGCTTTTCCTGCAGCTCCTGCATTTCTATGTTAGTATTAGCCGGTTTTACTGCCCCTTTTCGAGCAGGCTTTATTGCCTTAATAGGGGCAATATCTTGGAGTAACACCCCGTTTTGCAGCTGTTCATGTATCTCTTTTAAAAGCTGAATATCTTCGTTCTTAAAGAAATAATGGCCGCGCTCATTGCGCTCCATCGGCAAATTTAGCTGCTTTACCCACCGTTGAATCGTGCTTACAGAAACACCCAATAATTTTGCTACTTCAGCTGAATTCATTAAAAGCCCCTCCTAAAGGAAAATAGCCGTGAACTCCAGTGGTATCAACAAAAATCGAAGGTTAATTCCAGAACTTCCACCATTTCTTATCCTTTGTTGCTGCAGCCTCTCGGAAATTAGAAAGCATGTCGCGGAATGCCGCCTCTCTTTGTCTAACATCATGCCGATACTCTTCGCGCTCCTCAATGAAAAATTCACGTTCCTTTATAATTGACTCTGACAATTGGCTGATTTCGGTATTAGTGTTGTCTATATAGGAAGTAAGTTTAGTTGAATTTTCATTTAATTGCTTCGTAAGAGAGTAAATTTCATCGGCAGTTTCAATTGAAACATTTTTAATATTATTGGCCAGGTAACGTAATTTGTCATTTGTGTCCACCGTTGCCTGCTTTAATGTATCGGTTATTTCCTCTAGCTCTGCCTTGGTATTGGCGGAAGATTTATAGATGGAGTCAGACAGGGATTTGACGGTCAACAATGTCCCTTTGGAAATTTCCTTTTTGACCTCGTCAATGACTTCTTTTCGGACTACCGATCTGATCTCTTCTTTTACTTCATGTAAAAAGGTCATCTTATACGTATCCATTGCTTCAAAAAATTGACTGGCACCCGGCAAAGTGTTGCCGTTTGTGGAAACCTGTGATATGGGTTCGTCAACAATCTCAAGCGAAACATCCGTAACACTCGTTTGGGAAACAGGAGGTTCTTCAGAGGTTTTCACATCCTCCTTTTCGATTTCAGTCGTCGATTCGGGAGGGGTTAACTTGTTTTGCAAAAACTCCCGGATCATTTCCTTACTGGCCTTATTGGAATAAAGCTCCTTAATTTCGCATAATTGATTTATTTCCAGATCCGAATAAATTCTTGCCCCTTGTTTGGAGCGCGGTATCTCAAGCAATCCGGTTAAATCCTTTTCCCATTGCCGGATTATTCCGGGAGCGATATTTATTTTTTTGGCAGCTTCTTTTAATGTATAACTCTTCAAAAAAAATCATTCCTTTCTATTTATCTCGGAAATAATTCGCTATAACTTACTTATTCACCACTCCATATGCATTTTTCCTGCAGCCTGACAAAAGCTATCAAAACAAGACTGAAATCATGGAATAACAACATATTTCTTAAGAGACCAGTGGCTTTTCCGAAAAATAGCGAACGAACTCGCTAAACTGGGGGATTATTATCTTTCAAATCTTTATTCGAAAGGTAGATGGGGTTACCCGAAAGGAATCAGCGAGAATGACAACTTGTTGAACAAACAGCCTAATCGACATAAAGAATAGGCTGTTTTTTATGGGAAAAATTTCTTAAGATTTTTGTAAGATTTGATTAATAAAAAAGAAACGATTGCTGACTAGAATAAAAATTAGATAAGAATTGGTGCTTGATAAGCATAAATAAAATTAAAGGATGGGATAAAATGAATAAAGTGATGATATTAATGGTTGTGTTAATGGCATTCTTAACGACAGGTTGTTCCGTACAACTAACTACACCCAACGGAATTGACGCAAAAGCAGATATACTAGCATCAAAGGGAGAAGAACTTCAGTATGAATTTGACAAAGCCTTAGAGTTTGTAAATGAATTAGATGACAAAAACACAATTAGTTCGAAAGACCAGAAAAAAATGGATAGCCAAATGGAACAGGTTATTGATGTTATTGATGAGTTTAAAGAATTAGAAGTCCCTGTTATGGGAGGAAAAATAAAGGATATTGCTGACAATAACTTGAAGCAACGAGAAGAGGTTCTTCATGCGATTCATGAGAAGGCTCAAAAAGGAAATGTAGAAAAAGATGATTTACAGGATTTGAAAAAAGCTTTATCGGCAGATTTTAGTATTAAATTTTTTAAATAAAGTACCATGGGGCTTCTTTTGAACTGCCCCCTGTCAAGTAGACAGTGGAAATAATAAAACGGAACTAGGCGGCTTTAGCCCTGTATTCTAAGGGACTGAGGCCGTTTAGTCCTTTTTGTAGTCGTTTTTCATTGTAAAATTGTATGTAGTCTTCAATGTCCTTCTTCAACTCTTCAAATGTACTGTACTTGTTTAGATAATACTTCTCGCATTTCAATGTTCCCCAAAACCCTTCCATT
>NZ_JAMBOX010000016.1 GCF_023715785.1 Neobacillus niacini | reverse complement strand
TTAAACTCTGTTGTATAAGATGTATAGGGTTTTATAAAAGCGTCCGCACCATGATGTTCATATTGTTTAATCCAATTTAATAAAACTGTATGATGCAAACCTAGGGATTTTGCAATAGACTTTACTCACTCTGTCCCCTGTTGATAGCGTATAACCGCATCTATTTTTTCCTCTGTAGTAAATTTAGACATATAAAAACTGCACCTCCAATTGTTAGCTGTGTGTCTAACAATTGGGGTGCAGTTCACTAACTCAAGGGTGGATTATTTTTTTCGGTTAAATGACAGGATGGTCACGATTAAACTGGCAAAAGCAATCGCAAACATCAATGATTCAAAGACTGTCACCCGGCATCACCCCCTTTCATTTTGGGAGTGTGCCGACCACCCTTGAGAAATCCTATTCTATTGCCATTCAAGTATAGCATTTACACAAGAAAAAGAACATACATTCCCCTAATTAATTACCACCTTCTGTTTAAGAAATCTCAAAAATTTCCCAACAATATTAGGTAAATAGAAGCGTTTTATCCGTACAAAAAAGAAATTCCTAATTCCCAAAATCTCACCAAATAGACATTCACCAAGCATCAGGGTGCATCCATGCCCACAATCGAAACAGGAGGACCTCAGAGAAGCGTTCCGGCATTTGGATTTTGATTTTTGGATAAAACATTGACGAATAAATCTTCAACTTTATAGCCCGAAAAAAAGCTGAAGACTCTATACAGAGCCTTCAGCTTTTATAGATTAATAGGAAAATCCATCACCGAATTTGGCTACTCCCGGAATGGTTACCGGAAGCTTTCCAGACGGATTGACTTCACCCGCCAGTACTCTGGCCAAGGCATTTATTGATACGTCACGGTCTCCATAGGTTGCCAGATAGGCATTCACATTTGGAAAGGACATTAAATCATATGGGTTGCGAATCGCCGCAACAATGACCGGCTTGCCGGTTCCCTGCAACGCCTTTACCAGGTTTTGCTGTGCCGCATTCGTATTGGCGGTATACGTGGTCACAATGATTTTGTCGGCCTGCTGGGCAGACGCTACGGCACTGTTTATTTGCGCTGCTGTCGGTGAAGCCGCAGTTGCATAGTCACTTGTATTAAACCCTTTATTTCCAAGCAGTCCGGAAAGCATGTTCGGTTTACCTGTTGATGGTCCTGTGATAAAAATCTTGTCCGTATTTTTCAATGGAAGCAGATTGTTTTCATTTTTTACTAGTGTAATACTTTTATTGGCAATTTCATCTGCAGCTGCCAAATGTTCAGCTGTTCCGATATTGGCAATGGCCGATCCAGGTGTATAAGGATTACTGAATAACCCCCGCTTGAATTTATACTCGAGAATTCGGTAGACGGATTCATCGATGCGCTTTTCCGAGATTTCTCCGCTTTGGGCAGCGGCCAGCATTCCATTATAGGCAACCTCTACATTCGGCGGGTTCAGGAGAATATCAGCACCGGCCTTGAATGCTTCGACTGCCACCCGGTCAGCAGGTACAACATTCGCACCTGACATCCCAAGGCTGTCGGTAATAATCAAGCCTTTAAACCCAAGCTCACTGCGAAGCAAATCAGTAAGAATCGGCTTTGATAGTGTCGCAGGCAGTCCGGATGGGTCGAGTGCTGGAACAACGATATGGGCCGTCATAATCGCATCGATGCCTGCATCTATTGCTGCTTTAAACGGTTTTAAATCAACATTATGAAGTGTTTCCAAATCATGATTTATGATTGGAAGGCCATAGTGGGAATCGACTGCTGTATCACCATGTCCCGGAAAATGCTTGGCAGTCGCTATCAAATTTTTGTTTTGGTAAGCCCCTACTTGGGCAACTGTTAATTCTGAAACCAAGCCGGCATCTTCACTAAAGGAACGAACCCCGATAACCGGATTGGCCGGATTGACGTTGACGTCCGCCACCGGTGCAAAATTCATATTCACGCCAATCCCTTTTAATTCTGTGGCTAAAATAGTGGCAGAATTAGCGGCGAATTGAGAGGAACGAGTCGCTCCAATAGCCATATTCCCCGGAAACACAGTTCCTGGGTTTACCAGACGCTGAACAATCCCGCCTTCCTGGTCGGTTGAGACAAACAGCGGGATTGGCATCCGCTGGTCCATGGCGATTTTTTGAATCCCATTCGAAAGAGCGTTAGTCTGTGCGGCATCGAGTGGAGTCAACACATTATCCGTCCAATTAAAATAAATGACACCACCGACATGGTATTTTTCAATCACTTCTTTAAAGTTTTTCCCGCCGCGATTTCCATTCAGGTTGGTTGCTTCATAATTTGGATCTGTCGGTGTTTTTCCATAGACATGGACAATGAACAGCTGGCCAATCTTCTCTTCAAGTGTCATATGCTGAAGTTTGCTTTGAATCCAGCCGTGCTTGGCTTCCCCTTCTTTCCAGCCCGGTTTTGTGGGATCCTGCCAGCCGGTGGCTCCTGCGGAATAGGGCAGGCACAAACATAATAGCGAGATGATGGTAAGGATTGAAAACAAGCTATTCTTTTTCATCGAAATTCTCCTCCTCATTATGGCTGATTTCCGCGAATTAAGGTAAGCTCAGCGATGACAGGACGATGGTCGGAAGCAAGTGTGTCAATCACTTTAGCAGATTTTACGCCAATGTTCGGTGTTGGCATTATATAATCAATTCTGCTGTTTGGCGCTAGCGCTGGGTAAGTATATCCGGGGCCGTCGTTCGTTAGGGCCCAGGCATCAGTGAATTGCTCAAAGAGCGGCTGAAGCTCGGGGGCCTTGGGGCCGGCGTTCATGTCACCTGCTAAAATGCTGTATTCATGCTGCCCCGTATATTGCAGCATATCGGCTACTTGCATTTTCCGCACAATCGGATCCGCACGGTAGTCCAAGTGCGTGACATAAAACCAAACCTTCGCACCCTTTACATTAATCAATGCTTCCAGAAATCCCGGTGCAGGTTTTGGAACCGGATTGGGCTCCTGTGTTGATAGTCTTGCAATATCACGATTAGTCGCTTTAATAATCGGGTATTTACTTAACACCGCCACGCCAAATTCGCGGCGAGGATCCCCATCATTTAGAGGGTCCAGGCTGTAGATTGGAGCGAAGAAATAATACATATCAAGCTCATTGGCCAATATTTCAATATCGTTTTCAAATAAGCTCCGTGCACCCCAATGGACATCGACTTCCTGAAGTGCAATGATTTCCGCACCCGATTGGCGAATCGCCTCTGCCGTTCTTTGAATATTATATTTCCCATCAGACCCGGCTCCGGCTTGAATATTATAGGTCATTACCTTTACATCCACCGTACGTCCCGGCGCCGATTCCCCCATGGCATAGCTCGCTGAACTAAATAAAAATGTAAACGAACTCATAAATACAAAGAAAAGCCAAAACTTTTTACCGGCCCAATTCATAAAAAGAAAGCCTCCTATTCTATAATTTTAAATTCTTATAAATGAAAGATTGTTGAAAAACTACTCATTGTGTGATCCAAGAAGTGAAAGATAAGGAGAATGTATGTAGAAAAAATCTAAGGAGTTTCCGAATACGAAGCAGCATCGCTAAAACCTATCAACCATATTGATTAGACCCCCCCCTTTTTCCAAAATGTAGCATTCAATGCAAAATTACCAAATTATATGTATAGTTGTCTATAAAACTATAGAACCAAAATAAATATTCACCAATCTGGCGCATAGTCCATTTTACCCGCAAAAAAAGCCCCCTCTTTGAGGAGACTTAAAATCTTTATAAACAGTCCTAGTAGTAAACTACACCAAACGAGTGCCACCATCAGCATAAACAACTGTACCAGTTGCGATTGTGTTTTTCGCTAGGTACAGGTACGATTGGGCAACATCTTCGGCAGTTGCCACACGACCAATCGGTAACTTGCTGGCTACTGCAGCAAACATCCCCTGACGTTGTTCCTCCGGCATTCCTGCAAAAATAGGAGTGTCTACTAAACCAGGAGAGACTACATTTACTCTTGTCGGGGCAAGTTCTAGTGAAAGTCCACGGGCTAACCCTTCCACCGCTGAGTTAATCGCAGCCAGAGTTGTTGCACCGACTGATGGACGGACTGCAAATACGCCAGTCGTTAAGGTAATAGAACCTCCCTTTTTTAAGTAAGGAATAGCAGCGTGAACAGTTAAGTATTGTCCCCAGAATTTACCTTCGAAGGCTTCCTTTACACTTTGAACCGGCAATTCACTAAATAAACCCATAGGGGCATCACCAGCAGTAACTACTAAATGGTCAAATTCCCCAATTTGTTCAAAAACAGCCTTTACGTTCGTCTCATTCCTGAAATCAAGTTGATACCCTTCCACATTGTCTCCTAATGATTGTTTTGCTGAAGAAAGTTTTTCAACAGAACGGCTTGCAATAATGACATTAGCAGATTCCTCCAGAAACGCCTTTGCCGTTGCTAACCCTATTCCAGAAGTGCCACCTACAACCACTACACGTTTTCCGACTAATGACATAACTTTAATATCCTCCTCAAGGAAAAAATTACAAACTAACACGACCATAGCAATTCTATTCCCTAATTTATATCTTTATGCTTATAAATACCTACAAAAAGGTGTGAATTCCTACTTTTTACATGCATCATGAAAATTCTATTCATCTACCTATCACTTATATTTTTATAATAATAAAAAAATAGGACTTATCAGTTTATATTTATATAGTTGAATTATAGAATAAAGGAAGCATGATAAAACGAATGAATGGAAGGAAGTGCTCTCCTTGGATCAAAAGTTCGCAGGTCATACATTGTTTCAATCTGTACCGTTTGGAACTAAAATGTTAGAAAGCCGGTTAGTGTTGGCCCCAATGACGAGAATGTTTTCGCCAAATGGTGTCCCTGGGGAAAATGTTGCACAATATTACCGCAAACGGGCAGAGAATGGGATTGGGCTTATCATTACGGAAGGAACAGCCATTAACCATCCTGCTGCAGTAATGAGCCCCGATATTCCCCGCTTTTACGGAGAGGATGCCTTAAATGGCTGGGCAAATGTAGTGAATGAAGTCCACCAAGCAGGTGGCAAAATCATTCCACAATTATGGCATGTAGGGGCGGCACGAAAAGCAGGAAGTGAACCAAATATTGATGCACCTCCCGTGAGTCCGTCTGGATATACCCTACGAGGCCAGAGAAATGAGAAAATAAAGGCTTTAACGAAAGAAGAAGTTACTGAAATGATTTATACATATGCCGAAGCTGCATCAAATGCCAAGCGCATCGGCTTTGATGGAATTGAGTTGCATGGAGCGCATGGATACTTAATTGATCAATTTTTTTGGGAATTAACAAACAAGCGTGATGATGAGTATGGCGGGGATATAGGAGAGCGAACAAAATTCGCGGCAGACATTGTTCGTGCGTGCCGAAAAGAAGTCGGGCCAGATTTTCCAATTGTCTTTCGCTATTCACAATGGAAAGGAACCGATTATCAAGCTAAATTAGCTAAGAACTCTACTGAGCTTGAACAATTGCTCACTCCTTTGGTTGAAGCTGGCGTTGATATTTTCCACTGCTCGACAAGACGAATATGGGAACCTGAATTTAAAGATGAAGATCCATCCTTAAACTTAGCCGGCTGGACTAAACGAATAACTAAAAAGCCAACGATTGCAGTCGGTTCTGTTGGAATTAACCGAGCCTATCTGAGCAATCAGGATAATGATAATGTAACCATTGTAGACAATCTGAGAATTATCGATGAAAAAATTAACGCAGGCGAATTTGATTATGTAGCCGTCGGCCGTGCAGTGCTAGCTGATCCAGAATGGGCAGTAAAACTCAAAAATGGCAAACTTGATCAAGTATTGCATTATACGAAGGAATCTGAGAAATATCTGATTTAATCATACTTATCTTTGATTATTAAGTGAGTAACAATACTAAGTGTATTGGCAGATATTATTGGTGGGGCCGTACCAGGAGGCACCACCCATTGTCTTATAGCAGGAACTCTATTGAATAATAGTAAAAAGAATCCCAAAGTAACGATACATTTCTTTGGGATTCTTTATTTTTTTCATGTCACAATTATCCTTTTACAGACCCGGCAAGGAGCCCTCTTACAAAAAACTTTCCAAGAAAGATATAAACGAGCAAGGTTGGCAAGGCCGCCAGGATCGCTCCCGCCATTTGAACATTCCATTGAACGATTTGGCTGCCGGATAAGTTCTGCAATGCAACCATAATGGGCTGCTGCTGTGAGGTTGTAATGGTAACGGCAAATAGAAATTCATTCCAGATATTTGTAAACTGCCAGATCCCTACAACGACAAATCCGATAATCGAGAGCGGGAACATAATGTAACGGAAAATGGTAAAAAACCCGGCTCCATCAATTTGGGCTGATTCAATCATTTCAGTAGGAACACTAGCATAGAAGTTTCGGAACATTAACGTTGTAATCGGGATGCCGTACACAACATGTACGAGCACCAATCCTGGAATAGAATTATACAATCCGATTTCCCTTAAAAACTGGATTAATGGAATCAAAATACTTTGATAGGGGATAAACATTCCGAATAACACGGCAGTAAAAATCCAGTCCGCTCCTTTAAATTTCCACTTTGATAGGACATATCCATTTAAGGATCCTAATAACGCTGAAATAATGGTCGCAGGAATGACAAGATAAATGGAATTCACAAAGTTCGGCGCCAATTTATTGAATGCCTCTTTATAACTCGTAAAATCAATTGCTCTCGGAAGCTCCCACATTTGCGACAGCGTAATTTGGTCGAGAGGCTTTAAGCTTGTGATGAACATCAGATAGACCGGCATTAAAAAAAATAAACTAAAGGCAATCAAAATCGCATATAGGATTGGGCGGGTCACGACTCTAACCGACATTAGGCACCACCCTTTCTGCTTGAAATCAAGTATGGAACGATAAAGATCGCAACAGATAACAACATAATGATCGTAATGGCAGCACCGTTTGCATAATAATTGCCGCGGAAGGTTGTTTCAAACATATACACACCTGGAACATCCGTTACAAAGTTGGCCCCTGGCCCAGTCATCGCATATATTAAATCAAAGATCTTCAGCGAAATATGGGCCATAATGATAATAACGCTCACGGTAATTGGCATTAACAATGGAAAAATAATCTTCATAAAAATTTGGAATTCAGATGCTCCATCGATTCGGGCCGCTTCGCGCAGCTCATCGGGAATACCACGCAGTCCGGCCAAATACATCGCAACAGAAAATCCTGTCATTTGCCACATTGCCGCAATCACAACCGCAATGATGGCAACTGGAACTCCAAATTCGATTTTCCCCCATTCAATTCCCGGGATAATGGTAACACTCGTATACCACTTCGGTGCCATTCCTAACTTTTTCAAAAACAGGTTTACACCTGTTGAAGGATTTAATAACCATTGCCATACAACACCTGTTACAACAAATGATAAGGCCATTGGAAAAAAGAATATATTACGAAACAATGATTCCGCCCTGATTTTCTGATCCAAAAGAATCGCCAGGACAAGTCCCGAGGTCAGAACGGCAATAATAAAAAACAAGGTAAAAAACAAGGTGTTTCGTAAGTCAGCCTGGAAGCGAAAATCATTAAATAAATAGGCGTAGTTTTTTAATCCCGCAAACGAAAAATCCGGAACGAGTGAATTCCAATTGCTGAGAGAAACGTACCCAGTCCAGCCAATAAAACCGTATACAAAAATGGCAATCAAAATAATGGAAGGAAGGAGACAGAGAATGGCCTTAACCCCGTCAGTTAGTAGCGGGCGTTTCCTCTTTGTTTCCTTAATCGTTAATGGGTTGGATTCACGTTCCAATGATGATGATGTTTTAACAGGCTCCATCGTATTCCCCCCTTGCGATAAAAAAGGGAAGGAGACATTCTCCCCTCCCTTGTCAAGGCTTCTACTTTTTAAGTTCGCTGGATGCTTCTTTTAATGAATCTACAAATTGATCCACTTTCTGTTGAGTAACAAAAATATTAATCGCTTGGTTCATCTTTGTCGAAAACCCTTCAGGTGCTGCGGAACCGTGTGCAATACTCGGAGCTAGACTAGCTTTTTTAAATTCCTCAATGGTCTGCTTTCCATATACATCATATTTTGATGTGTCGGCATCAATGCGAGCAGGAATCGAGCCCTTTAATGGGTTAAATGCATCTTGTCCTTCAACAGAGCCCAACACAGACAGCCATTTCTTTACATCATCAGGATTTTTGACGCCTTTTGGCAATCCGAACGTGTCAGTAATGACCATAAATAAACCATCTGTACCTGGTGTGGTCACCCAGCCAAAGTCTTCATTTGCCTTCAGTTTTAAATCATTGGAGAAATATCCCTTTGCCCAGTCTCCCATCACGTTCATCGCAGCTTCACCCGTTCCCACCAACTGAGAAGCATCCTGCCAGTTACGTGAACTATGATCATCATTTACATAAGACAACATTTTTTTGAATGTTTCAGCAGCTTCTTTTACCTTTGGATCATCAAATTTGAACTCGCCCGTCCATAATTTTTTATAGTTGTCCGCTCCTAGTGTCCCTAAAAGAACAGATTCAAAAAGATGAGTAGCTGTCCACGGCTCCTTATCCCCTAGGGCGAGCGGTGTAATCCCTTTTGATTTCAGAGCATCTGCGACTTTAAAAAAGTCATCAAATGTTTTTGGCGCCTCTAAATTGTTGTCTGCAAAAATCTTTTTGTTATACCAGAGGACATTTCCACGATGAATGTTTACCGGAACAGAATAAATATGTCCATCTTTGCTGACAAGGTCAATTAAATCCTTAGGAAACTTATCTTTCCAGCCTTCCTTATCATAAAGATCATCGAGTGTCTCCATTTTGCCTGCAGCAACCCATCCTTCATTCAATTCGGCACCGCCATGAACTTGGAATGTTGCGGGGGGATCATTCCCCTGCATTCGGCTTGCAAGTACTGCTTTTGCGTTTGTACCTGCACCACCAGCTACAGCTGCGTTTTCAACTTTCACATCAGGGTACTTATCTTTAAATAGTTTAATTAATGCTTTTAAGCCGTCTTCTTCTCCGGCACCTGTCCACCAGCTAAAAATATCTAGAGTGGCACCTTTGCCATCATCTTTGCCCGACTTTTTTCCTGAATCCCCACCTGAACTTGAACTGGAGTCGGAACTGCATCCGGCTAAAACGAATGAAAACACAAGTAAAATCGACAGTATGACCGACCAGGACTTTTTCATCGAATTCCCCCTCTTCTATTTTGAAAGCTCTTACAATTCCAAATATAGCACTAATATTCTGAAAAAATCCGGTAATTTCCTATACTCTTTTGCAATCATCTTCACTTTTTTGTCATTTAACATTTTTCCATAGAAAAGACGTTTATTCCATGTTGGACAACCTTGTCAGCACCGTTCCTGAAAATATAGACATTTATGGATATTACTGTATATACGTTCTAAATGGATGGTAGCTTTTCCATTTAGCACGCAAAACGAACAGAGCTTTTTGCGAATCGCGTTAGGGAATCACACCCTAATTCTAGAATGGATACATCCGTCTGAAAGAGCCTTTTGACCCTTCCAAACTTCATCGTTTCCGTCTCAGTGACATTTTCTTCATCCAGTTGAATGAAGTCCACGCTACAGGATACCTTTTCGATGCTCTAGATTGGCTGTTAGCCACGCTATTTATTGCGCATAACACATATTAAATTGGAGTACGTGGTCCAAATATTCCTTGCAGGTAATTAGGAAGCGTTGCTCCAATTCCTCTGGTTTTCTTTTATATATCTGCTTTTAATAGTTCAATCTTATCCTGAAAATGATAAGTTTTCCTCCAGTGTTTAGTCAGCGAGCGCCAATTACTAAAATTCGACTTTTGTTTATCAAATTTTTTTGGGAAAGACAGAACGGAATCGTATTTTGGTTTTTCTGTTTTAAAATAATAGCCTCTTCTTGCAATCATGCAGGCCGCCGAACCATGGGAACTTAGTCCGTACCTGGCCATAAATTTCATCTGCCCGATTTGGCTCGTATAGGCGGGGTTTACTTTTCTGATTCTTATTCCCGCTTTTTTCCCTTTGGCATCGATTAATTGCTGAAAGAAGGAATAGGCAAGACCCGAAAGCATCCGCGCATAGTTAGGGCCCATTTCTCTTAAAATGGCTTTCTTTTTGGAGAAATCCAATTGCTCGATTACAACATCTTTTTGGACTAACACGGCATAGGCCAAAATTTCTTTTAATGCATCGCTTAAAGACGCTTTAATCTGTTCTTTGCTCCGGCTGTTCATTGGAACATCTACTGCCCAGCTTTTAATAGGGTTGCCAAATCGGTCAATTTCACAAATAGACAAAAATCCTGCATTAAGGTCTATTCCAATTAATCCATTTAGGTTAGATGTTCCTATTTTTGGGGTCTCTTTTTCTACGGTTGTGTTCACATACCACCCTTTTTTCTGTTTCAAAAAACGATAGGTAATAGAGGAATAATATTTTTGCGGTTTGCCACCGCGGGTATAGCCCATGTAGGGAATCTTTGCCTGATCAATGGTTTCTTGCCCATAGGGAAAGTGTACTTCTGGAAAGATAATATATTTGCCATATTTCGAAACAAAATGATTGGCCACCCGCAATCTTAAGACATTTTGTAAATCGTAAGTGGCCGATTGATTTCCAAACGTTTCATCTTTGGAACCCACCACAAGAAACTGGGAAGTTCTGGACTCAACCCACTTTTCCTTCCACTCTCCATGATTTTTGTATTTATTTTCTTCCAAATGAAATTGCTTGTGGAACAACTTTCTGGACCCAAAACAAATGCGAATCTTATGATTCAGTTCATCTGATTTTAATGTTTCCAATTTGTGCTGTACGTTTCGGAGTCTCCGTTTTTTTTGATGAAGGTAAGTTTTTAGGTTTCGGTATTTTTTCCTTTGTTTCGAGAAGGCCGGACTAGTTTGAGGAATTCTTAGAAGTTTTTGTAGAAGCTTATTTTTTTGAGTGGTCTTCTTGACGATGACTTTCTGTAGATAGGCAATTTTGGTTTCCAACTCTTGAATATCAATTTTTCTTTTTTCTAAAATAGAAGAGACTTTCCCATCCAGCTGTATTCTAAGGGAGTTGAATTGTCTGGCGGTGATGCCGAACTGTTTGGAAAAGGTCTTTTTCAGGGAAGTGGTTGATATCCCTTTAATATGGGACTGAACGAATAATCTCCGCTCCAATTCACCAAAAAAGCGGCCATATTCCGATAGGTACATATCCGATGTCAATTTATGATTCAATGGGATGTTGCTTAGTTTAGCTTGATATGTTTGGATCATAATCTCGAACCTCCTTCCTAGCCAATTAATAAGTGACGAACCTATGTTCCTATTTAATTATATAAAAAAAGTACCTATTAGTCCATTAATAAGTACTTTGTATCTATTAAATATTGTAGCTATATTCCCCTTATATAATTTTTCCAATACATTAACCATAACATCAATTTGTCTATTAATGTCTATGTTTTTGGAAACTGCTGTGAACCCTGCTTCGATATTCGCTGGGAGAGAAACCGGTTATCTTTTTAAATACCCTGCTAAAATAGTTCGGATCCTTATAACCAACGTCATAGCATATTTCCTTTAAACTGCGGTCAGGGTTTTTCATGAGCTCCTTTGCTCTTTCCACCCGTAATTGAGTGACATAATCAATGAAATTGATGGAGAATTGTTCTTTAAACAATTTGCTTAAATAATACGGACTGATGTCAACATACTCGGCGGCATCCTCCAAAGAAATGGTCTTTGTAAAATGGTCCTCGATAAAAGATTTTACTTTTTGCATCTTTCTGTGGTCGGAATGAAGCTGCCAATCTGTTTCGCCAGGTACCCTTTCCCGCTGCAGTTTTTCCAGAATGCTCCGCTGCTCTTCCTTTTCCTGATTCTCTTTTTCTAATTCGGAGACCACCCGCTCTATGGCGGTTACCAGTTCATCCTTTCGCGCGGGCTTTACTAAATATTCTTTAACCCCTTGCTGCATGACCTGTCTGGCATATTCAAATGTATTAAATGCGGACAGCATGATGATTTTGACATCCTTATTTTGCTGCTTAATGATTTTTACGGCTTCAATTCCGTCAACCCCTGGCATTTTTATGTCCATAATGATAATATCCGGCGCAAATTGTTCCGAGAGTTGAATGGCCTTTCTTCCATTTTCAGCCTCGCCGACAATCTCAACCGTGTTGATTTTGGTTGAAATAATCATCTTCAGCACTCGTCTTTCCAGCATTTCATCGTCGACAATTAATAGCTTATACATGGGTTTTCATGAGAACCTCACTTTCAGCAACAGCAGGCAGCAACAGCCGGACAACTGTGCCCTCTCCTTGTTTTGATTCAATCTCCACAACTTGATCCCTTCCATAAAATAATTGCAGCCGTTTGATGACATTTCTAAGGCCGATTCCCGTGGAATGGCCTGATGGCTTTTGGTGGGAACGGGGCTCCTCTTGTTCAAATAACCTTTTTCTGGTTAACTCATCCATTCCGACCCCATTATCAACTACCTCGACCACGACCTCATCTCCACGCTTATAAACGAAAAGACTTAGAATTGCGCCAAGCTCGAATGATTCAATTCCGTGGATAAACGCATTTTCAATGATTGGCTGCAGCGTTAATACCGGAATCGGAAGCGTAAGGCAGAACTCGTCAATCTCTGTCTTAAACTTTACCCGGTCGCCAAACCTTGTCTTTTGAATAAAAAAATATTCGTGGACGACAGAAACCTCTTCTTTCAACGTGGATGGTTTTTCAAGATTGCCCAGGTTATAACGTAATAACGCGGCAACGGAATCGATTAATTCGCTCGTTTTTTCCGCACCTTCAATATAAGCCATATTCGAAACGGTATTTAATGTATTGAAGAGAAAATGAGGATTGATTTGATTTTGTAAACTTTTTAGTTCCATTTCTTTTAAGAGCTTATCCAGCTCGGATTTCTGTTTGATCTCCAGGATCAAGCGACGGATATTGCTCCTCATATTATTAAACGTCTCGGTTAAAAAACGAAGCTCGTCCTTAGTGGAAGCCTTTACATCGGCTCCGTCAAATTTACCACTCGATATTTCCTTCGCCGCCTCGGATAAACGCGTAATTGGCTTCGTCATCCCATTTGAAAACCACAACGCAAATAGGATGCTGACAAGAATGGTAAAACCAAAGATAAAAATGCCGATGGATTTGAAAAGTTGATTATTTTTATGCATGTCTCTATAGAAAGTTTGATAGTTTGTCAGTTCATGATTAATTAATGACAGGGTAGCCTCCTGTATGTACATGGATATTCTCGAAAGATCGGTTAAATGAGAAGAATAAACCCTTATATCCTCGCGGTTAAACGCTTCCAATATAACCGTACATTCATTAAGAAAACTTTCAATTAAGTAATAATAGTTTTTTACCGCAGTATCATAAACCATCTGGCTTTTTAATTGAGATTGCAAGTTCTTTAATTCCTGCCGCTCATATGTATAGCGATCCATTTTTTTCATAGAATTATCAAGCAAATAAGCATCCAAAGAATCGTAAACAGCTTTTGTACTAACAGAAATTTCGTTTAATAGAAAGAATCTTTGCAATATCGTATTATATTCATCAACAGATTTCTGGCTGTTTTGAAAAAGAGTAAGCGCTACTAAGTTGATCAGCAAGACGAGAACCATAGAGTACACAATAATTTTTGTGCGGATGGAAAACAACACAGCTGTCCCCCTTTCATAGGTTAAAAATGATCTTTTTTTCATAGAATCGGAATGATGATGCCTATGAAACACAAGAGTCCGGTCCACATTTAGAATAACTCGAATAGTCAAAATTGGCAATGATACCAAAAAAAGGATTACCATAATGGTAATCCCTCCCGTCCGATTATCTGGACAATGATACGATTAAAGCGTTCGCTTCTGCCGCGAGAGCTTTCTTTGCCTTTCGCTTACCAGCCCTCATCTCATGGATTATTCCGCCGGAAGAACCTACGTATTTTGCAATTTCTGGCGTACTGAAAAATTGATCAAGTTTCTTAGAAAGAGCCTCTTTTCCGCCATAAAGATTTGCCAGCCCCTGTCCATCTTGAGGTGTGTGGAAAGCCATATTCCACGCGTTTGTTTCTGTGTAATCCCGGCCCCATTCCTCTGGATTGAAGTTTGCTGCAGTGGAACGCCATGCACCCGTCGACGTTCTTCCGTTAAAAAACTCAATTTCCGGATTAAACATATTGATATAGTTTTGAGCGCGGTTCATGAAATAGTGATAATCATCTTTGTAGTAATCATTGTATGGATCCGTCGGGTCGTTCTTTTCCGCGAGCGCTTTCGCCATGTTTGCAATGCCGTAATCGTTTGTAACCGTCCATTGCCCATGACATTCCTTCTCCCGTCCCGGTATTTGTATAACGATGAAAAATGGAATTTGCAATTCCTTTTCGTCCTACGTTGGCGTTCGGCGGGGTAACTGATGCATTTTTCAATGCAGCCTGATACGCTCCTCTTATATCGAAATTGGTGACTCCTTTTAAAAATGAATCAGCAAATGCGACATCTGAACTTGTACCGACCATCAAATTGGCATAACCAGGTGATGACCATCTTGCAATCCAACCGCCATCCCGATAGTGCTGGACGGATCCATCCATTAATTCACCGGCCATAGACGGGGCAAGTAATGCATAAGCAGGCCATGTTGTCCGATACGTATCCCAGAATCCATTGTTTACATAGACCTTTCCTTCTTTAATTTCAGCGCATGCCTTTGTTGCTGTAGCAGTCGTGCATGTGCTTAACGGGAACTGGGTCGCATATTTGTATTCAGGGCTCTCCACGGTCCCTACATTTTCAAAGGCCGAGTTTGGATACAGGAATAGACGATACATATTAGAGTAGAACGTTACCAGCTGATCCTCTGTGGCACCCTCAATGTTAATCGTGCCGAGTTTCTGATCCCACTGTATTTGCGCTTTTTCTTTAATCGTGTCAAAGGTATCATTCGCGGTAATTTCCATTTCTATATTTTTCTTTGCTTGTTCAACGCTGATTAACGATGTGGCAATTTTCATGTTGACCACTTTATCATTCGTCGTGTCAAATTTAACATAAGCTTGTTTGGCAGCTCCGCCGCCGCCGCTGCCTGTTAACATGCCTTTGCTTATTACCGGCTTATCAAATGTTGCGTAAATGAACATTCGAGATGCACCTGTGGAAAGACCACTCTTCAAATCTGACCAGCCTTGGATTGTTCCATCTTCATTGAGAGTAACCGCAGCACTTCCGTTCGTATCATTCTGATTGTCAAAAATAAGGTTAGAAGAGTTTCCTTTAAACGTAAATCTAAACATGGCAGCATGATCTGTAGGAGCAATTTCTGTTTTTATCCCATTTTCAAATTCCACTCCGTAATAATGGGCTTGGGCGATTTCATTTGAATGCTTAAATGGCAGTACTCGGGTCGTCCGGCTGATTGGCGGAGTTCCAGCTGCATCATTTGGCATAACTTGGAATGATTGACGTTCCCCCATCCATGGACTCGGCTCATGACTTAATCCAAATGCTTGAAGTCTAGTAAGATTATCGGCATCATTACTAGCATGGTAGACATAAAGCCAGCTTGAACTTGCATTCGTTAACGGAGTCCAAAAGTTAAACCCATGCGGCACGGCTGTAGCCGGGAAGTTATTTCCTCTCGAGAAAGAACCATTTGATAGAGTCCCCCTTGTCGTGTTCACATAATCGGAAAGACTTGAATACTTTTTCTGGACAGGATTTGCTTCAATTTTCAGATCATCAATCGTCCCTTTAAAGGCTTGCCCCTCTTTTGCATTTGGATTATCGTAAGCGATAAGAATCCGTTTTATCGTTTTCCCAGCCGCAACGGCTCCGATATTTGATTTTTTAAAATTCCATTGGTTATTGTACAATGTTTTCGAATTCCCTTGATTATGCGGATGAATTTTAATTCCATGCTGATCGACCGCACCAAGTTCATGAAGATAGGTTCCATCAGAAAAGGCTAGGTCAACAGAGGCATAGGTACATGTATATTCAATTTGTGCTTTATCAGTAAACTCAGGGGCAATAAAATAGGATAGCTCTGTAGTTGGTGTTACCTCAAACTCTACATCAAAAATCTTATTATACGAATATCCCCTGCCATCTGCTAAATGATTCCCCGAAAAGGTAAAAATCCGGTCCAGCCCACATTTGACTTTGCATTATAAAGGCTTGACGGGCCTTTTGATACAAGTGATTTCATATCAGCGGCAGTAGAATCCCTCTGGATTATTTTTCATTCATCCGGGTTATATTGACTGAATATTCAGACCTTAACTTGTTTCAGTCTGTTTGAAAGTTGGGCATACATTGGTCCAGTTATTTCCTTGGATTCTGCCAAACAATCAATCTGCTGCTCCTGAGCTGGTACCTCCTCCTCCGTTATGGTAGTGATATCCGGTACATAAACCTTTAGCTTTTGATTTCTCACTACAATTTTGTCCACCTGTGGAATCAGTTCTACCCGGATGAGCAGAAACAAAACTCCCAAATAAGAAAAATATAAATATTTACCAATCAGGTGTATATTCCATTTTAAACACAAAAATAAAAAGCCGATGAACTTAATTCATCGGCTTTGATGGGTCTTCTTTATCTTCTTTTAATTAAACTAAAGTCGTGATTGTATTAACCAAATGGTTATTGAATGGCATGGCTCACTCCCGATTGAGTCATGCTTAGTTCTTCGCCAGCATTTGAAATGATCCCTAATTGAACAACTGTATTATAAAAACCTCATATCACTTGAGTGCCAACCATTCCCCCCTTACATGACGACTATTCCAAATATTAAACACTGCAACCGCTAATACATGCTTATACAAGCACTTGTTTTAACTTCTCTGTCAACGCTGGCAGGACTGTTCGGTAATCAGCAACGACACCAATATTTGCCCGCTTGAAAATAGGTGCATCCGGGTCGGCGTTAATCGCTATGACATTTTTAGCATTCGTGATACCAGCCAAGTGCTGGCTGGCACCCGAAATGCCAACGGCGATATAAAGATCAGGGGCAACAACGGCACCAGTTTGGCCCACCTGCAGATTTGCCGGTACCCATCCGGCGTCACAAGCAGCTCGGGATGCTCCCACCGTTCCTCCCAATAAATCGGCAAGGGATTGCAAAAGTTGAAATCCTTCCTGGCCGCCCAGACCTCTGCCTCCAGAAACGATTATTTTGGCATCCTCAAGACGAAGGTCTGATAATGCCGATTGAATTTTCACAATAAGCTTCGTTAAAATAATTTCATCAGGCACCTTATAATCCACCTTTATGATCTCGCCTGTGCGCGTAACATCAGAAATGGCCAATTCCTGGCTTTTTTGCCTAAGACCTACGACCACCTTTTTACGAGTGACAGAGTACTCCCCATAAGCCTTATCGCCGTAAATGGGCCGGACCCAGTTCTGCGTGGATCCTTCAGTTTTGAAATCAACCACTTCGGTAATGGCCGCGGCACCAAGACGGGTGGCTAATCTGCCGACAAGGTCCTTCCCGATTCTGTCAAATGAAAGAACCAGTACATCTGCATCAGCCTGTTGAAAAATTGTACAAATACTGTCTACATATAAATCAACCTGATATTCGGCAAGCAGCGGGTTTGAAACGACATAGGCTTTGACAGCCCCGTAGGCAATGACTTCTTTTGCATTAGATTCGGCAGCGGGACCCATTAAGACGGCCTCTACATCCCCGCCTGAGGAAACCGCCAACCGTCTCCCAAATGCCAATGCTTCAAGGGTACCTGAACTTAAAGATTTTCCCTGTTGATTAGCAAATACTAGAATTTTGGACATATGCTGCTCCCCTCCTATACCAGCTTGAGTGCCACAAGTCTGTCTGCGAGTTCGTTCGCAAGCTCTGCCCCGTCATTGCCAGGCAAGATTTCACATGCGACTTCCCGATCAAGAACATACGCTCGTTCAAGTTTGACACCGGGTTGGCTACGGACCGGATCAAGCTCAAGATCATCTGCTTCCATAAGCTGTATAGGTTTTGTACGGGCCAGTCTAATATCCCTCACCTTGGGCAGGCGCGGAACATTCGACTCGGCACTAATAATCGTAAAAACAGCTGGATATTGGACACCAACAACAGTACATCCATCTTCTGCCTCACAGGTAGCTTTGACACGATCATCATCAATCTCTATATCGGAAACTAATGTAATACACGGAATGCCTAACTCTTCAGCCAAAACAGGGCCTACTAACCCTTCTTCAATGTCACTTGCTTGATATCCGGTAAGAACTAACTCCGCACCGCCGATATTCTTGATTGCTTGACCAAGGATATAACCTACCGCCTGCCCATCTAAATCTTCCCAATCATCATCCCAAACCCTGACTGCTTGATTGGCCGTGAATGCCAATGCCCTACGAAGTATATCATCGGATGACTCGTCTCCAAGGCAAATGGCGGAAACGGTTGCTCCAAGTGTTTTATCGCGCAGCTGGATGGCCAATTCAAGGGCATTTTCCGCGAAGGAATCCAGAACCAAATCAGATTCGCTTGTATCCGGTCGATTCGTCACGGGATCTAATTTGAAATACCGTGGTGTAATTTCCGGGTCTAACACCTGCTTCAGGCAAACGATGATATGCATATCTTTTCACCTCATGAAGTTGATTTATGTTACCGAACTACTGTCGCTTCCTCTCACCAACAGTCCGCGATCACTGTTTATGTCCGGCGATGGTTCCAGGCCGTATAGTTCCCGCAGTCTTTCTACCGCTTCTGCTGGCGGCTTGGCGTTAAAATAGCCGCGGCGGGTCATATAGACTCCGGAATTTTTCCGCAGGTCCACTAAAGACTCGCACATTTTTATACCAGCCCCAAAAGAATCAACAATCGGAACGTCGCCAATCCTTGAGATTCCATGTGTTGCTAAAAATACATTCATCGGACCTTCACCTGGAACAATGACATCCGCCCCTTGAGAAATGGCCTTCTCTGCAGCCTTTTTAAAAGAAACGATAACGGGCTCAGGATCATTGAATCCTGCCAGTATCTGGTCAAATCCAGCTTCCGTTTGAACAATCGGACCGAGCTTGCCGCCAAGGCCGTACCGGACAGCATTCTGCCGTAATTCCTCTGCTAATGGTGCAAGGAAATTGACTACACCGATGCAATCACCCAGCATCGAGGCAATATGGAAGGATCCCTGACCGTAACCCACAACAGGAATATCGACAAGCGTCCGGGCTTCCAGGAGTCCGACATCCGGAATCGTGCCAATGAACATCGCATCATACCCGGCTTTTTCGGCGATTAATGCCGCGCGGATGAATTGCTCCCGGTGCAGATTTTGCAGGTAGGCATGTGTAATGTAGATCCCGGGATAATGGGTGGGATAGGTTTCTTCTGTCATTCCATGTAAGACGACCTCTACATCAGGACGAGAAATCCGGCTTACATGGTTCATAATCGCATCTCGATATTGTGGCACGCGTTCGATGCTCGTTAAACTTTGATGCCAGATTTTCATATTCAATCCCTCGCTTTCGTAAGAAATTTATTTAAAAAAACCACACGACAATGATTTCTCATTCGTCATAAGCAGATCCAATCATTTTACCGGCACATCTTTCAAAGCAGTCTGAACGGCAACTCTTCCAAAAACGGCCGCCTTCCCAAGTGAGCTTCCCGTCATATAGCCGGCGCCGTGAAATCCTCCGGTGACCTCACCTGCAGCGAACAATCCAGGTATAGGTTCAGCAAATGAATTGACCACTTGCGCCTCGGCATTGACGGCCACCCCTGCATACGTAGCGAGCATCGCTGTAGTAGATTCAAATGCATAGAATGGTGCCTTCTCAATTGGGGTTGGCTTCCCATAATGATGAGTTAAGGATTTTCTGCCAAAGTCCGGCTCTCCACCATTATGAATTCCCTGATTATATCTTGAAATCGTCTCAATCAATACATCGAGCGGCACATCGATACAGTCAGCCAATTCCTCCAATGTATCGGCAACGTATAAGAGACGGCGGCGTCGCAGTAATTCAAAATCATAGAGTGGATCATCGGAAACACTCTTGTCCATGACGGTTTGGTCCCACACTTGATAAGTGATGCCATCAGGCTGCTCCATTGCTGCTTTCCCCAACAGCTTATAGGAAATCGACTCATTCACGAATCTTTTTCCAAATTGGTTGACGATGATCGCGCCCTTGTAAAAGGCAAGCCCTTGTGATTTTACCGCCCCGGAGGCAGTTGGATGGAAGCCGAAAGTGCCATTTAAATAGGGCAGGTCTTGAACCCATGCACCGTGTTCCCAGGCCATCCGCAATCCATCTCCGTGATTGCCGGCTCCGCCAATCCTTAGTGCTCCCTTTAAGTGCGGGGCGAACTGCTCTAGGAGCTTTTCACTCTTAGCAAAACCTCCGGAGGCAATGAGCACGCCTTTAGAAGCCTGAGCGGTTTGCTCCTGCGCGCCAAACTCAAATAAAACCTGATCAATCTGGCCTTCATCATTTTTTAATAGTCTCAGAGCCGGAGCATTGAAATGAATCGTTACATTTGGTATTTGCTTTACTTTCCGATACAGAGACTGAATAGCCTGGTGCGGGTCGATACTATGCCCGCGGGGAACACTGTGGCCGCTGACTGCCTCAAGTGAGCGGAATTCGACCCCATGCTCCACCAGCCATCTATAGGTATCCAGCTGCCGCCTGCCATAGGCGGCCACAAGTACCTGTTCGTTCACTCCGCCGCCGATCTCCATCATGTCCCTCATTAGTGATTCAATAGAATCGCTGATACCAGCATTCTCCTGGATATCCGTCCCGGCGAAGGCCATATAACCCGAGCTGAGAACAGTGCTGCCCCCCAACTCATCCTGTTTTTCTAGTAATAGGACATTTGCACCCTGCTCCCCCGCCTCAACAGCTGCGCACATCCCGGCCAGGCCTCCACCCAATATAATCAAATCATAGGTTTCCATCGGTCTCGCACCCTCTTATTCGAAAGTTTTAAGGAATTCCAACGCTGCCTGGCACACCTGCATATCGTGGGAATAATGGCCTCCGCTTACCCCGATCCCGCCAATTAATTCATTATTGATTTTAATAGGATAGCCGCCGCCAAAAATGATGAGTCTTGGTGTATGAACAATCCCGTGCAATAATGGCGGATCATCCTTGATTCTGTCATACCATTCATGTGTTGCTCTATTATAGGTGGCTGCGGAAAATGCCTTATTCTGGGCAATTTCTAAGCTTAACACAGGAGCACCGTCCATCGCGGCAAACGCTTTTAGATTACCCACCCGGTCCACAATGGAAATACTAAACGGAATTCCCATTTCGGCTCCCTTTTCCAGCGCTTTTTCAAGCAATTTATTGGCTAATGCAAGACTGATATTTTTTGATTCTACAACTGTTTTAATAGTTTCCATGATTCATTCCCCTTTTTAAGTATTTACTGGCCGCCCATTACCAAAGGCTTCAATAACCGAGGCGGAAATGGCTTTTGATTTTGGCAGACATAAATCAACTATCACATTGGCTAAGTCAATGGGCCGCAGCCAATTATCTTTGTTGACATCTGGAGCCAATTCCTCCATCATTTTCGTGTCAACTGGTCCTGGGCAGACCGCATTGACTCTTATTCTGTAAGGTTTTAATTCTTCGCCCATCGCTTTTGAAAATCCAATAACAGCATATTTAGAGGTTATATACGCACTGCGGTCCGGACCGCCTTTAGTGCCCCAGATGGATGATATATTGATGATGACACCATTTCTTTTCTGAATCATTTGCGGGACGACCGCCCGTACGCCTAGAAATACTCCACGAATGTTGACATCCTGAACAAAGTCCCACTCGGATACTGTTGTATCAACAAACGGCTTAAGCAGCATAACTCCAGCATTATTAATCAAGATATCAATCGTCCCTAGGATTTCAGCCGTAACCTTTACTGCTTGATTAATATCTTCTTCACGGCGGACATCTCCGACTAGAGAAATAGCCTCACCGCCCAATTTGTATTTGATATAGTTCGAAGTTTCCATACTTTCAGCGGCATTGTTTGAAAAAACAGCAACCTTTGCCCCATGTTTTGCTAATAGAATAGAAGTTTCTCGACCAATTCCCCTGCCGCCGCCTGTAACAAAAGCGACCTGATCTTTTAATTCCAAAAAATATCACCCCAATACCCAAACTTAAACTTCGAGCTTATTAGCCTTACTTATATAGGAAACGGCATGCTGACCTGCACGGCGGCCAAAAACGAGACCTCTTAAAACCGATGTCCCACCAGGATATTTTCCGTAATATAAACCAGCTGTTTCCCCAACAGCATACAAGCCAGGAATGGCATCATCATCTTGGGACAAAACCCGGCCATTGGTATCAGTCGCTAAACCGCCATTGGTGAACACATTGGAGCAGACGATCGGATAGGCAATATAGGGCGCTTTATCAATGGGAATGGCCCAATTAGATTTTGGCGGGGTGATCCCTACTGCCTTCTTGCCATCCTTCTTATCCCAATAAAACTCACCCGGCTGTATCGCAGCATTATATTCCTTAACGGTTGCCATCAGCTGCTCGACATGAACACCAATTTTTCCAGCTAATTCTTCCAATGTATCAGCTGAAATGGCCGGTTTATCTGTCTCCACTGCCCGTTCGTAATGAGGAATCTCATACATTTTTTGATCGCCGATCATATAGGCAATATGACCAGGAAGATCATAGAAAATTTTCCGGGCGACCTCTTCATATTGCTCATCAATGGTCGTTTTCCCTTCATCAACAAAACGCTTGCCATTTTGATCAACCAAAATGAAATACGGGTAGGTCATGACGGCCGCTTCTTCCCGCTTGCTTCTAGGATCCACTGGTTCTGCATGGAAAGCATCAAACTGGCCAGCTGTTTTGGCGCCGATTGACATCGCCATCCGAATCGCTTCCCCTTTGTTAAACAAGCCGCCTTCCGCAACAGTGCGAATTTTATGGGCATCTCGACCAACATATTGGGCCATCATTTCCTGATTTCCTTGGAATCCGCCCGCCCCCATAATAACAGCACCTACTTTTAACTTTAGCGATGCCCCGCCTTTGACACGAACCATCAGTCCATTCACCGCAGCTGCTTCATCCAGAAGCAGCTTCCAGGCGGTGGCTTCATATATAATTTCGACTCCTAGACCTGCTGCCCGACGCGATAAAGTGTCAACGATGGCACGGCCGCCGCCGACAGGCAGCAAGCGCGGTTTGGACGATGTTAAAAACATCGTTGGCAAATAATCAAACTGAACCCCTTTTTCCTCTACCCAGCGAAGCGTGCTCCCTGCGTTTTCCGCAAGCGTTTCTATATACTTTCTATCTGAATAATGGTCGGAGAAGGCCAGCATATCTTCAACAAAGTTATCAGCCACTTCATCGAGATTCTTCATTCGCATGTAGGAGGCCGTCCAGCGTGAGTTTCCTCCCCTGTGGTCATAATCTGCGCGTTCCAAAATGGCGACTTTTAAATCTTTCCCTTCATTTTTCGCGGTTTCTGCGGCTGATAAGGCCGCTGCCGTTCCTGCAACTCCGCAGCCAATGACGACAATATCATAGTCTATTTCTCTTTCCATGACAGATCCTCCTTAACATTTCAGGTAAAAGCCTGTTATTTCTTTGTTAAAATCTGCGAATCGGAATACTTCATTTCCCACTCTTTAATCTGATGGAGTTTAAACAGCGACTGCCTCTCCTCCCAAGTACAAATCAAATCGTGGACATTTGCCTGCGAACCTTCTGCTTTTAATATTTTTAAAGCTTCACTGATCCCTTTGATTGCAGAACGAAGAACGGTATTGGCGCAAAGCATGATTTTAAAACCAAGCTCTTCTACTTCCTGCAAGGTTAGGAGAGGGGTTTTGCCTCCTTCCACAAGATTAATAACTTGTGGAATCCCTTTTAGAGAACTTGTTATTTGCTTCAGCTGTTCAATCGACGTCGGTGCTTCGACAAAGATGATATCAGCTCCTGCTTCAGCATAGGCGTGGGCGCGCTCTAACGCATCCTCTACACCATTAACAGCTAATGCATCTGTTCGCGCCATGATGGCCAGATTGTCATCGCACCTCGAGTCGAGCGCAGCCTTTATTTTCCCGACCATTTCCTCTTTTGATATGACATCTTTTCCGTTAAAATGGCCGCATTTCTTCGGCGATACCTGATCCTCCAATTGGATGGCAGCGACACCTGCCCTTTCAAATTCGCGGACGGTGCGCATCACATTAACGGCATTGCCAAACCCAGTATCGGCATCAACGACAATTGGGATCGTTGTGACATCCGCCATTCGGGCAACAATATCAACCACTTCTTTTAAGGAAGTCAATCCGACATCCGCCCAGCCCAATTGGGCATTGGAAATGCCAGCCCCTGTTGCGTAAATGGCCTTAAAGCCAGTTTCTTCTATTAATCTTGCAGACATGGCATCATACGCCCCTGGTAAAATAAACGAGCCAGGCTGATTCAATAGTTTCTGGAACTCCATTGTTTTTTTCACTGCTACTCCCCCTACATTAAATAATCAGTCTTGCCAACATTCCCTGATCCTGTCTAAATTCGAATGGAGCATCACCGATCCTTTTGCACCAAACAATGGATACATCATTCACTATCGGACCTCGGAGCGGAATCAGTTCATTGTCCCCATTCACCAGAATCTCTTGTGTTTGATTTTCATTATTTAACTTAACCTTATATCGGCCTGGTGCTGGCAAGGTATAATAGGGTTTTGCCTTAAGAGACTCGCCGTCCCATTCACAGGCCACCTCATAGGGGCAGCCTAACAACGCCGGCAGTTCCTCGACCAGACCTTTTAACAGTCGTTCACGGATGAGGGTGGAGCTAATCTTTTCGCCATTGAGTTCCACTTTCTCCACCTTCGTGACCTCGAGGGTACCACCGGAATCCTTCTTTAATCGGTCCATGTTCCCCTGCCCCCGAAAGCCGTAGGTATAGTCGAATCCGGCAACAGCGTGGACCACACCGAGATTGATTAAATATTTCGCGGCAAACACTTCAGGCGACAGCGACGAAAAGTCTCGATCAAATTCCACAATATAAAAAATATCAACCCAAAGGCCGCTAAGTAGTTTTTCTTTTTCAGAAAGCGGTATCAAATAATCCACCTTTGTTTTCCCATTGGATAATACGGTTTTCGGATGAGGGAAGAAGGTCATGACGGAAAGTAATAGATGATTTTCCTTTGCAATCTGTTTAGCTGTTCCAATAACTTCTCGGTGGCCTTTATGAATGCCATCGAAAAATCCCAACGCCATGACGCTTGGCCTTGCCTGTTGCTGCCAAAAGCTTAGATTCTCGGGATTCAAAAAAATCGTTTCCATGAGCTGCCTCCTTTTTTAAGCTTCAATGGTCAGTAACATTTCATGGCTTCTTACCCATTTATCGATACATCAAAGCCAAATTGTGTCTTTCCAAACGCCTCAACAGAGTCTTCGTATAGATTCGATCGATGGGTACATACTGCCAAAAGATCGCGTATAAACATTTCAATTGGATCTCCTTTAAACATAGAAAATCCGCCAAGTGTCAATAAAACTTTCACGGCAATGTCCGCAACGTTTTTCGTGATTTTTGCCCTTATCGCAGCAAATTCACCTCGTTTATCTTCTTTTCCCATTTCATAGTTTTCTAATAAAGAAATATATCTATCTAATAAACCTTCTGATTCATAATATTTAAGTGTTAATTCTGCTAATACCCCCTGGTGACGGGAATCTTTAGCGAAATTCCCTCCCATTCGGACCCGCTTTTCCGTTCGGTTCTTAAATTCCTCCAATAAACGCTCAGCACCGCCCAATGCTACCATTGGGAATCCGACACAAAATGATGAGAAAAATGGAACATCGTAAAGGGGATAGTCTTGATCATAACCTTGTGGCGGCCTGCCTGTACGGTCGGCAACCGTAAGCCGGATTAGACGGTGTTTTGGAACAAATACATGGTCGACAATGACCTGATTGCTTCCTGTACCTCTGAGTCCTAACGTATCCCAATTTTCCACGATTTCCACATCAGACACCGGTATATTCAGCATGCAGAGTTCCGTCTCTCCGCTGTCATCCATTTCCATCTTTACAGCAAGGGCAACCCAGTCGCTATATAAGATTCCGCTTACAAAACTATACTTACCAGTAATCCGATAACCGTCCTCATCCTTTTCTACTTTGCCGATTGGAGCAAAAATATCTGCTATTAACCCACCCTGATTAATGACCTCTTCTGCTCCCTCTTTCGTCATAAATGCTACTAAACTATTATGGATGGAAAAAAGAAAAGTTAACCACGCAGCAGAGGTATTATATTTTCCAACTGTGCGGATAATCTGGGAATACTCTCTTAAACTCACTTGAGGCTCGCCGTATTTTTTCGGCAATAGCAGCTTGGATAATCGAGCCTCTATCATCGCATCAATGACATTTTTTGAAACGGTCTTGTTTTGATCTGCTTCTAGCGCTTCTGCTTCTGCAATTTTTCCAACCTTTTCTGCTCCTTTTAATAACAAGCTCATGTCAGATTTGTTTTCATCCAATACCTTGTTTACCACATTACCCACCCCTTTTTCATATTCCTTTGAGTGAATAGAAATTCACTGCCATATATCGTCAAACAAGCTTTTCTGTTTCTTTTAACTGCTGGATAAATCGTGACGCATTTTCCCCAGCGATTTTTCCGAAAACTGAGCCCGCCATCAATCCGGCACCGCCCGGATAATTAAAATAAAATAAGCCCCCAACCAGTTCTCCCGCAGCATATAACCCCGGAATGGAGTGGTACAACACATCCTGTACCTCGCCATTCGTATTTATTTTCAAACCGCCAAAGGTAAAGGTAATGCCGCACGTTACCGCATATGCTTCAAAGGGACCCTGCTCCAACGGATTGGCCCAATTGGATTTTGGCACTGCCAGCCCAACGGTTGCGCGGCCGTCCCTAATATTGGGATTAAACGGAATATCCCGTCGGACAGACTCGTTGAATTCCTGCACTGTCTTGATAAATCCTTCCTTATCAACACCTTCTAGTTTTTCCGCCAATTCTTCTAGCGTGTCAGCCTTAACCTTCGTCACCTTTCTGCCGCGATACTCATCCCGCAACAGGTGCGTAACCTTTTGGTCAAAGACCTGCCAGGCGAATTGACCTGGCTGTTCAAGGATCACCTTGCCAATTTTTGCGTAGGTGTAATTTCGGAAGTCCGCTCCCTCATCAACAAACCGTTGCCCATCTGCATTGATCATGATGCCGAACGGAAAGCTCAGCTTTTGAAATCCTTCAGAAAAATCCGGCAAAAAGCGGTCGCCGCCAACCGCGTGGCAGCCGGACCAATTTCCGGCAGCCAGGGCGCTAGCCTTAAGCGCCATTTGAATTCCTTCTCCCGTGTTGTACCGGCTGCCCCTTGTATGGGCCAAATCCCATTTCGGTCCCAAATACTTAGTCCTCATTTCCGTGTTGGCATGAAAGCCCCCGGACGCCAGAATCACCGCCTTGGCATGGACCTTTGTTGTTTTTCCTTTATGTTTAAAAATAACTCCATGAACTCCATCATCATCGTGAATCAGCTCCGTTGCCATTGCATCAAACAATACTTGGACACCTAATCTAGATGCTTCCTTGTGCAAGGCTTCCACCAGCCCGGGCCCGCCGCCGGCTGCTTCGGCAATCATCCCGCCCCAAAATTTGAATTTCCCGTCTACCTTAAAGGCTTGGCGTCCATATATGGGCACAAATCTAATCTTATGGGCCACGAGCCATTTCATCGTTTCAAAGCTTTTATTGGTCAATAGGGATGCCAGTTCCGGATCTGTACGGTATTCCGTCATCCGGCACATATCCTCAAAGAATTCCTCTTCCGGATAGGCACCAAAGTCGGTCATTGCCAAATCTTCCTCTGTAAGATCAGTCATGATCTGCTTTAAATCGGCAATGCCATTGTAGGCAAACCGGATGGATCCGTGGGTGAAGGTGCTGTTTCCGCCTTTAGCAGTTTCTGGCGCTTTCTCCAGAACCATCACCGTGGCGCCATTTTCCCGTGCCGAGATAGCAGCACACATAGCCGCATTGCCTGCTCCCACTACGACAATGTCGGTTTCATAGATTCTTTCCTCCGCCACAATCCTCTTCCTTTCTTTTTAAAAAAGCTGACTCAATCTCGTTCTTGAGTCAGCCCTAATAGTTAAGCCTCAATCGTTGGTTTATTCAATTCCTTATCGCTGACGGTTTCACCCCAATAAGTGTTAGCAATTGAGTGATCCTTTTCTGTCCATTCAACAGGCTCCCAGTCCGGTTCGAAAATGAGGTAGCCGCCGCTGAATAATTCCACGCGGCACCCGCTGCCTGGGTCTAAAACATACAGATAGAATGCCTGTGAAACGCCATGTTTTCCTGGACCGATAAAATGAATGCCATTTTCTTTTAATATATCGGCCGATCTTAAGATATCCTGGGCATTATCCTGCCAATAAGAAATATGGTGCAGTTGATTCGGCGTTTTTGCTTCCGGACGTGAAATCACTGCGATATCGTGGACTAACGGAGTAACACTCATCCAGCCGGCCATGACGGTCTCTTCATGGTACTTCACATATTCACGGAGTTTAAACCCTAATTGGCTGCCTAAATAATCTAGAATATCCCCGACATTCATGGAGGTAGCAATATTCACATGGTCAAACCTGCGTGGGGAGCAGCCGCGGGCCCAAGACTTGTGGCTTTGATTTTTCAAGACGGAGCGGCTCTTTTCATCCGCTTTTGGCTTTTCCATATCATAATAGATTTCAAAGGAATGCTGGCTTGGCAGTTTGAAGCGAATCGCGCGGCCCTGTCCGGCCTCTTCGCCGGCTTCGACCCATCGGATTTTGGTTCCCGCTTTTTCAAGCAGCTGGGCAAATCCCTCTACATCCTCAGGGCGCTTCGTCCTCCAGGCGATATGGTCAATATAGCCCCGGTCCCCGGCTGTGATGGAAAGGGTGTGGTGCTCAAAATCCCCCCACGCCCTTAAATAGTGGGTCCCATTTCTTTCTTCCGTTTCTTCGAGCCCAATCACATCACGGAAAAACCACAGGGATTTTTCAAGATCGGGTGTAACCAGTGCGACATGCCCCAATTTCGCAATTTCAGGTAAAGTCATCTCTCCTACCTCCTATAGCTTTCCGGAAAAATAGTTTTGTATTAAATGATTAAAGCTTTCAACCTGTTCAATTTGTGTCCAGTGACCTGTTTGGCCATATACATGGAGCTGAACATTTTGCAAATGGGAAAGCAAGTAATAGCTCGATTCAACCGAGCAGACCATATCATCACGACCATGGACAAGCAGCACCGGGTTCTTGATTCGATTAAGAGCCGTTACCGGAACTGGTACAGCTGCGGTAGCAAAAATCGAGTCATTCGAAAGTTGGATATCAGGGCGCATGGCCGTCTCAAACCTCGTTTGGGCCAGCGCATCGATTTCTGGTGCCAGTTTTTCATGGTCATAGACAAACCAGCTCATAATTTGGCGCATTTTCTTTTCTGAAGGATTTTGGTAAAACCCTTTTGCGCGGGCAAGCTCGGGACTTAGTTTGGTATTTGGCGTCCCGCCAGGCCCCATTAGAACAACCTTGTCAAATCGTTCTGGGTGCTCCAATAATAATTCGAGGGCAATCGAACACCCTAATGAGTTCCCTACTACGTGAGCTTTTTGAATTCCAAGATTATCAAGCAATTCAATCAACTGATGAACCCATAGATCCATCCATCCCTGCCTGTTCTTCGGCAGCGGATCAGGATGACTGCTATTGCCAAAGCCCAGCAGATCCGGAGCAAGACAGTCATATGTTTCGCTGCAGGCATTTAATGCATATCGCCAATTGGCCCAGGCAAACACGCCGGGTCCAGAACCATGCAAGAACAGAATGGTTTCAGCATTGCCTTCACCAGAACGGTTTAAATACGTTTCGAAATTTTCCGTTTTAATCAATTTTTGCGTCATATTGCTCATTTTTGTTAAAACTCCCTCCTTCATATAATTGAAAGCACTTCCATTTATTCTGTGAATATTTCTATTTGCCCTAATTTTAGAAAATTCAATCATCTGATTCTAGATGAAAAATTGTTTGAATTGAACTACTTTTTCGGTAAAGATTATTGGTTTTTGTTAATGAAAAACAAAAAACGGGCAGCAATGTCCCAGTTTTTCAATAATCCTTTATTATCTTTCAATCTAGCGACAGCTCCCCCAACGCTAATAGGGAATCCAAAATTAAGAGCAGCTGATAGCTTTGTGCAGAATCGCGCAGGTCCTTTTTAAGTAAACTTTCAATTTTATTAATGCGGTACATAAGACCGCTCATCGATAAGGCAAGATCATCCATCGTTTGTTGCAACTTCCCTCCATTGGTTAGAAAAACATAAAGTGTTTTGAATAGTTCTTTTTGTTTTGCATCGCTTAACTGATAAAGAGGACCCAGTTCTTGTTTGGCAATTTTCTTTATACCGGTTACATTTTTTGAATTAATCAGGACACCGACAATCCCCAAATCTTTAAATGGAATAATGTTCTTGTCGATTGACATCCTTAAGGCAATCAACGATTCTTCCAAATGATCGAACACACTTTCCAGTCCTTCCGATTGATCGCTGATGCCAATTTTATATTGATAGGGAGGGTAGGTAGTTTCGAGATGTTTAAGAAGCTTTTTTATTCTAGATAACAGGGCGGGAGATTCTGGCAGCAGCATGATGATGTTTCCTTCATATTGGCCGATTAGTGCTTTATCGCCCAGAATATCTAAATATTTTGCGATGGTTTCCAGGAGCTGCTTGTGGTGGTCGGCTGGTCTCTTTGTTGACTTTCCAATCTCTTTAAAGCTTATGGCTGCAATATAGAAGGGATTTTCCAGGTTGATCCCCATATATCGGCCGCGATTAATAATCTCTTCTTTCGAAGTGTATTGCCTTTTTATGATTTGCTCTAAAAAATACCCTTTCATTTTCTCCAGAGCCTCAAAACTTGTTTTTTCATTTAACAGATATAAAGACGCAGCATTGGCAATTCTTTCTATAAACATGACATCATGATCGGAACCTTTAGTATTTGTAAAAATAAAAGTACAATAGCCAATTATTTTTCTTTGCACAACGATTGGGGTAATGAGGCGCTCCTGATTTTCAGTTTTTATTCTGGTGGTTTCATTGAAGACCGGGAGGTTACTGCTGTTTTTCCGACTTTTTCGAAGTAATCTCGCTTTTAATTCTTGATTTAAGTTCCGATATTCCTCTTCCTTTATCCCCGAGTAAACAATCTTTTGAAAACTCAAATCTTCAATCGAAATCGGGATTCTTAACAATATAAAAGTGGTATCGGCAATATCCTGCAAGTTGCTCCCGTTCGAAACACTTTCGGTTAATTTCTTATGAAACTTCGAGACTTTCTCAATATAATTCCGCTGCTCCAGCAATTGTTCATAAGTAAACTCTAATTCATCAATGATATTTGGTTCACGATAAAAAGCAAGTTCCTCTTGAATACTGTTTCCCCAATCCTCCTGTAGCCTTGCCTCAAAACTGCACTCCTGATCTCCTTTCCCGATACAGCTAATTTCCTTTACAATGACACTTGTTTTGCAAACGGTTGACATATAGCCGCTGGCGTATCCTATCAAGGTATGACAGACCGGAAGTTCTGATACTCCATGATGTTTTATATGTTCATTTGCCTCAAATGAGTCAATCCATTTTCCTTTTCCCAAAATCGATTTAATAGTTTCTGAATCGCTCATTTCAATAATTCTTTCAGACTGGATGTCTGTAATATGGCCTGTGCTTAAATGGATAATGGAAGCTTGCTTTAAAAGATCCTCAATGGAGGAACAGGTTTTCATGGCTTCTAATGCATCACTGACCCCTAAACTCCAACCGTATCTAAGTAGAAAACCTTTGGCTCGTTTCGTCCCCAGATTTTCAATGATACCCTTGCGCAAATGACCAAAGGCGGCCGTTGTCGTGAGAATTTTTTTATTCCCTTCTTCCTTAATAAAACGCGGTTCTTGCATATTTGTCAGATTATTCACTTTCCTCCACCACTTCCTTTTTAAGGATCTATCAGCCAATAGAAATCGTATTGTGGTTATTCTGTCACGGCATTGACTTTTCCTTTGCTGCTGATTACTTTATTTTTGGCTCTGTTATTCTTTATTGTTGATTTTTTGTGTAGGTATGAGAATTAATAAGCGGAAATTTCCGGTTAATGTATATAGTTGAGGCATAAGAGGCTGAATTAATCGGAGATTTCCGGTTAATGGCTCCCAAATAAAGCAAAATTCAAAGATTTTAATAAGATAAGCGGAAAACTCCGCTTATTTTTAGAGATAAAATAAGGAACTCCCAAAATAACCGGAATTCTCCGTCTATTTTTTTCAAACACAGCGAAATCAACACTCAACTATAACAGAGCTTTATTTTTAAAATAAAGACTCCTTACATTTTCACAAGGAGTCCTTCAACTTACACAAGTGTTTTTTTCTGTTCGGCAAACCTTGCGGCCACATCATAGATTAAATCTTCCTGCCCGCCGACAGCTTTCATTCTACCTAGTTCCACCAAAATATCCCTCTCGTCAACCCCAAACTTTTGAGCTGCGGCCTGAGTATGGAGCAAAAAGCTTGAATAAACACCTGAATAGCCCATAATCAAGCTTGAACCGGTGATTTCCTGCGGGCGCTGCATATAGCGTGCGACAACCTTATTGGCTACGTCCATGATTTTAAATAGATCGATCCCTGTGTGGAAGCCCATTCGTTCTAAAACTGCCACCATGACCTCTGTTTGGGTATTGCCACTGCCGGCCCCGAGACACCGCAAACTTCCGTCAATGTATGTCGCACCTGCTTCGATAGCGGCAACTGTATTGGCCATCGCCATGGATAAATTGTTATGGCCGTGGAAACCAATTTCACAGGACAGCTCCGACCGCAGGGCGGAAACCCGTTCCTTTACCTCGTGTGGCAGGAGATAGCCGGCTGAATCGGTTACATACACAATCTCCGCCCCATAGCTTTCGAATAGTTTGGCCTGTTCTACCAGCTTTTCCACAGGGGCCATATGTGCCATCATCAGAAAGCCAACCGTCTTTAGCCCAAGTTCTCGTCCAAGGGCGATGTGCTGGGCAGCGACATCGGCTTCTGTTACATGTGTGGCAACACGGACCATTTTTGCCCCTGCTTTTACAGCGTTCTGCAGATCCTCCTTGATCCCAATCCCCGGAATAAGCAGGACAGAGACTTTGGCATTCTTGCATTCATCTGCCGCCGCCTCAATTAACTCCAATTCATCCACTTGGGAAAATCCATACTGCAGTGACGAACCGCCGAGGCCGTCACCGTGGGAAACCTCAAAGTAACTGACCCCGGCTTGGTCAAGCCCGCGGGCAGTTTCTCTTACCTGTTCCTCGGTAAAAGCATGCTTCATCGCATGGCTGCCATCGCGGAGTGTCACATCAAGAATTTCAAAGCTTCTTTTGTTTTCCATCATCATCACTCCTTACTTGATGGCTTCTGCTATGAGCTGCTTTGCCATTTCATTTCCTACTTTTGCTGCAGCCGCCGTCATGATATCCAAGTTCCCGGAATAAGGCGGGAAAAAGTCCCCGGCCCCTTCAACTTCAATAAAGACAGATATCTTCTTTCCATCAAAAATCGGCTTGCTGCGCAGGCGATAGCCAGGAACATAAGTTTGGACCTCTGCGGCCATTTTTTCAACAGATTCGATGATTTCCTGCTCCCTGCCTACTTCCTTTACCAGGGCATGGACCGTATCACGCATGATAATCGGAGGTTCGGCCGGATTTAAGATAATAATGGCCTTACCGATTTTTGCACCGCCCACCTCTTCAATGGCTTTTGCTGTTGTCCGGGTAAACTCATCAATGTTTGCCCGCGTCCCTGGTCCTGCGCTTTTGCTTGCTACGGTAGCAACAATTTCAGCATATTCCACTTGAACGACCCGGTTAATGGCATGGACAATGGGAATGGTGGCCTGCCCGCCGCATGTCACCATATTCACGTTTCCTTTATCAAGATGCTGAGTAAGATTGACTGGAGGCACCGTAAACGGTCCAATCGCGGCCGGTGTTAAATCTATCACCTTTTTCCCCAGAGCCGTTAATTTTTCACTATGCAGTTTGTGGGCTTTTGCCGTTGTAGCATCAAAGACAATATCCACAAGCTCCGGAGCTTCCAAAAGCCCATCAATACCGCTATCAATCGTATGATAGCCACGGCTTCGTGCCCGGCACAATCCTTCCGATTCTGGATCGATTCCAACCATGACACTCATTTCCAAATACTCGCACCGCTCAATTTTATACATTAAATCGGTCCCGATATTGCCGGAACCAATAATCCCTACTTTGCATTTCCCCATTTTCTCACCCGCTTTTTCCAAAGGATGCTGATACAGATCCTAAATGATCAAATTCTGCCGTAAATGTATCGCCAGCTTCAACTGCAATGGCTTTTGAAAGAGCCCCGGCTAGGATGAATTCGCCAGCACGAAGGGAGATGCCATAGCTGCCGATTTCATTTGCCAGCCAAGCTACCGCTAACGCAGGGTTGCCCATTACAGCTGCACTGGTGGCAGCATCCAGCAATTCACCATTTCGATAGACTTTCATGCCGATATCAGCAAGATCCACTTCCGTGATAGCAGCCGATTGTTTACCAAGAATCGCTCCTGCCGAAGAGCCATTGTCGGCCACAGTATCCTCAAATTTGATTTCCCAGTCCCTAATGCGACTGTCAATAATTTCGACTGCCGGTACAATATAATCAGTTGCTTCGATGACGTCATTCAAGGTGATGCCAGGTCCCTGTAGATCTTTTTTTAACACAAAGGCAATTTCAAACTCGACCTTAGGCTGAATAAATGGCTCAACGCTAATGATTTCATCTTCGTTATATACCATGTTATTAAGAATGTGACCGTAATCTGGCTGATTCACCTTCAGCATTTCTTGCATCGCTTTACTTGTAAGTCCGACCTTTTTCCCGACGATGACGGCACCATTTTCTACTTTGCGGCGAATTTGACATAGTTGAATTTGATAAGCATCCTCAACAGAAATTTCTTCTGCCGTGGATGTGAATGGTTCAATCGTCTTTTTCTCACTTTCTGCTTCCAGCAAGGCTGCAGCTGCTTTTTGAATATCCACGGAGGTTCCCCCTTTTTAAACTGCGCTAAACGGTTACCGTCTGCTCTTCTACCAATTTCCGGTAGCGGCCGCTGTAAAAAATAAGCGGATCACCGTCTTCCAGATGAATATCTGTTACTCGTCCGATAAACAATGTATGGTCACCCTCGATATACTCAGCCGATACTTCACAGGCGATTTGGGCAAGAGCCCCCGGCAATACGGGTTTTCCATCCAGACGCTCAAACGCGACTTCGCGGTGTTCCTTGATTTGGCCGGCGAAAATCATGGAAAGCTCTTTTTGGTGTGCTGCCAAAATATTCACGGAAAAGGAATTGCTTTGTTTTATTTTTTCAAGAATCCGCGCCTTTTCCCCAATGGATATGACCACTAACTTTGGGCTAAGTGAGACAGACATAAAGGCATTTGCTGTCATGCCGTGCACTTCACCATCTACATCTGTTGCAATAACCGTTACACCAGTTGCAAATTTCCCCATAGCGGTTCGAAATTGACTGTCATCCATCTTTCATACTCCTCTCTGCTGTAAAAATGTATATGATTAAGCTTCGATTGTCGGATTGTTCTCCGGCTTTGTATCCGTGTGGTCACCCCAGTAGGTAAAGCCGATGTCCATTTCATCAAGTGTCCACTCAATCGGCTCCCAGTCAGGTTCAAAAATTAAATAACCGTTTGTAAATAATTCAACGCGCAATCCGCTTCCCGGATCAACGACATAGATATACATTGCTTGAGAAATACCATGTTTTCCGGGCCCCTTAAAGGATAGCCCATTTTCTTTTAGAATATCTGCTGCTCTGAGGAGGTCCTGTGCATTGTCAAGCCAGTAGGCAACGTGATGGATTTGATGTGTAGTAGGTGAAAATGGATCATGGCTGACCGCGATGTCATGAACTAATGGTGTAACACTTAACCAGGCACCGAGATAAGACTCATCCGGAGCTTTTACATATTCGCGCATTTTAAAGCCTAACTTCTCCATTAGGAAATCAGACAGGACGTTAGCCTTCATGGATGTGAGAATATTGACATGGTCAATTCTTCTTGGAGAGACTCCTTTTGCCCATGATTTATAAACCTGGTTTTTTAATACCGATCGTTTAGAAGGTTCAGCCAATGTTTTTTCCATGTCATAGTAGAGTTCCATGCGATGCTCGCTCGGTAATTGAAAACGAATCGCCCTGCCCTGCCCGGCTTCGACACCTGCCTCGACCCAAGTTACTTCGGTTCCGGCTTCTGCTAACAACTGCGCAAATTTCTCAACATCCTCAGGGCGTTTTGTCCGCCAGGCGATATGATCTACATGAGCTTTGTCGCCAGCTTTGACTGACAAGGTATGATGTTCAAAATCACTATAAGCCCGTAAATAATGGGTACCATCGACCACTTCTGTTTCTTCCAAACCGATTACTTCCTTAAAAAACCAAAGCGACCTTTCGAGGTCCGTAGAGACTAAAGCAACGTGGCCTAATTTTGCGATTTCCGGTAAACTCATCAATAACGCCTCCTATTTTTAGAAAATTATATTTTTAGCGAATAATCAGAAAACTATTGTTAGAATTTGAGTTAGGCTTATTAGATAAAATAAGTATTCGGTTCCTGCCCGCACAAGATTCTTCCGTACGTCTCGATTAAGCTTGACGGAGTAATGAAACCATGTAAATGCATCGCTAAGAAGTCACGGTACACTAATTGGATTGGATTTTTATCATAGGCAAAGACGGAGCCAACGCCGGCCACAAGGAGATCAATGGCTTCCTTGCACAGCTGATTGACATAGCCAAAATCAGCTTTTACCTTTGCCGTTTCAGCTATATCCATTACTTGCCCTCGTTCTGCATAGGAGTCGATCTTATCAACCGCTCGGTATAGATGGAGCTCTGCAGAATCAATTTTTAGCTGGGCCTGGGCAACCTGTAAATGGGTAATCGGTGCTTCACTTTGCTTCGTATAGAAGGTATTTCCGATTCCAGCTTTCGGGAGCCTCTCCATATAAAGATCCATAACAGCCTGTGCCAGCCCCAATGCCGGGCCGACAATGGATAGAGTAAGAGATGGGACAAAGGCAGATTTGTAGAGTGCAACATCCTTAAGCGGTTCAATGAGATAGTGACCTTTGCTTGCAAGCCGGTCCAATGATACCCGATGCTCTGGAACAAAGACATTTTGGATTCTGCAACTGTTGCTTCCAGAACCTTTCAGGCCCATTACAAACCAGTCATCCAGGACCTCCAACTCCTCACGTGGAATGACCATGATCGCCATTTCGACACCACCATTATCATCAACCAGTGGGAAGCCAAAATAGCACCAGTCGGCATGAGGACTTCCGGAAACAAACGGCCATTGGGCTTCCTTGATAAAATAGCCGCCTTCCACCTTTTCAATGTCAATCCGTATTGGTTTAAAATTCCCTGCCAGCACAACATCTTTGCCGGTTTGATAGATTTCATTCAGCGCCTTTTCGCCAAACGTGTAGGAAATCATATAGTCTCGGATATTGCTCAGGCAAACAAACCAGCCTGCCGAGCCGTTACCGCGGGCAATTTCCGTGACAACCTCTGTAAAGGTTCGCATATTGGTTTGATAGCCGCCAAACATTCGTGGTCTTAATACCTTCATAAGGCCCTCTTTTTTCAATTCCTCTACAATCTCATCAGGAATTCTGCTATTTTTATCAATTTCCTGGCTGTACTCCCGGAGTTTCGGTATAATAGCCCGAGCTCTATCCACCAATACATTTTTTGTTTCAAGCACACTTTGTTCCATTACCATACCCCCGTATTTTAGTGTGAAACGAGTTAAACACAATCTAGTTTACATCTACACCTTCGAATTTTTCAGCAACAAGCTGGGATACCCTGCGCATATGCTTTTCCATCATCTGTTTTGCCATTTTACTATCTTTTTCTTTTAAACTATAAAAGATCGTCCAGTGGTCTGCTTGTGATTGTCTTCTCCGTTCACGGGTGAATAAGTCGTCCGGATTCCCTACAAAATTCAGGTAATCCCATAGCTGTTTGGCTAACGCAAACGTGTAGGTCAACTTGGATGCTAGATAAATGGTCCGGTGAAATTCAATATTAAGGCTGGAATATTCATCTGCTGTTAGCTCCAGATTATCCATAGCCTTAAGGACAGTCTCCATATGCTGAAAATCTTCTTCAGTTAAATGTAACGCAGCCTGCTCGGTCATCAATGCATCAAGATTGGCACAAACCAATAAACGCTCGATTACTTCATGAGGATCCGGCCTTTTTACATAGACTCCCACCTGGGGAATGATGACCAAAAACCCCTCCTGCTCAAGCTTTGATAATGCTTTATGAATAGGCGTTCTGCTGATTTGCAACGTTTCGGCCAGTTCATTCACATTAATGGCTGACTCAGGCTCCCATTTACCCTCAATAATTTGTCTCTTAATATAACGATAAGCTTTGTCTATTTTCATTTTTCGAACACCTTCTGCCCCTATGAATTTCCAATACTCTGTTAATATTATAAAATAGGATTAGCGGTGAAAGAAAAATAAAAAGATAAAATAATATGGCTATTTAAAACTCACCGCTGAAAAAATCAATTGTTAGTTTCACAAATCTATCTTTCTGCTCTACCTGTGCCCAGTGGCCGCAGCGTTTAAAGATATGCAGCTGTGCATTTGGAAGATAATTCATAGCATATAGACTGCTTTCAAGCGGAACAAAGCGATCTTCATGTCCATGAATCAACAGCATCGGATGTTCCATTCTTTCCAAGGCTGTAGGCGGAACCAGCATATCCGACAAATGCGATTTCGAGAAGTTCTCTTCATAGGATTTACGGACTTCCGGCTTCAAAAACAGCTCCAGCCTCTCAGCAACAATGGCTTCCAACTCATCTGCAAGAATGGACGGATCATATAAAAACCAGCTTAATAAATTTTTGAAAGCAATGGGGTCAGGATTTTTATGGAAATTAGCCAGTTTTGCCAGTTCCGGAGTCGGTTCCTTTAACCCGCCGCCAGCGCCCATTAAGACGATACGGCTAAATCGTTCTGGGGCGTACATGAGAAGGTGCTGCGAAATAACACCTCCCAGCGAATTTCCCACAAGATGTGACTTATTGATTTTCAGCGCATCCATTAAATCCAACACCTGCTTTACCCTAAGGTTCATCCACTCCACGCCATTTTTCGGATATTCCTCAGGATGGTCAGTATCGGCAAAACCTAAAATATCCGGAGCCACTACATGGAATTTCTCTGCATAATGCGGTAATATGTGCTGCCAGTTTGATTTCCCACTGACTCCCGGACCGCTTCCATGAAGGAAGATGATTGATTCTTTTGATTTGTCACCACCTTCGAGAATATAGGTCTGATAGTCTCCAGTTCGAATTTTTCTTCCTTCAATTAAACTCATATTCCATTTACCTCACTTTGCATAAAATATTTTTCGCAATAATCTCTTCCCTTAACTAAAATTTCAGTTATGGGTTAACAAGCTGAAAATAGTGGTATTTTTAGATAAAAAAGCGCTTTTTTTCCTAACTATAATTTTACCTGTGTTGTCTCTTGTTTGTCAATAAATTCTAAATATTTATTCAATTATTACTTTTATCGTTTTATTAAGGCCAGTAACAACGGTGTTACCAGCTTCCTGCACAGCGGTTGTGCAAATTTTTAAAAAATAAAAAGCTAAAATGAAGGAATCATTTTAGCCTTTTAGCTTGTCATTGACCAATTGTAACCTCGACATCTCTTTTCGGCACTCTAATAATCAAGGCCCAAACGAGCGCCAACCCGATTAAGCCGATCGCGCTTACAGCTAACGGGAATCTGCCAATTCCCTGGTTAAACAATGTTTGGATCAACTGGAAGGCAAAAGGACCTAAAATCCCGCCCAAACCTTGACCGACTACAACTAACCCTACATTTGGAGGAGCTCCTGCCGGGGTTAGCTCCGAAACTTTAGCAAAAACCCCTGGCAGGCCAATCCCCATCGCAAAGCCACCAATAATACTTCCAACATAGATCATGATTAAAGTTGGCGAGAAGTAGCAGAACGCCATACCCAGCCCTGTCACCATGATTGCTCCAGGCAAGTAGTAGTTTGGTATTTTATGTTTAATTTTTCCAAATAGAAAACCTGCGAAGAAGGTTCCAGTTGTAAAAATAGAGATAGCCATACCTGCTTCCGTTGCGGTTCCCAATTTATCCCCCTGAATGACAACAGAGATATTCGTTACGTATCCAAAGATAAGCGCAGAGTAAATGACCTGGCCGAGGCATACCCAATAGATGGCTTTTGGTAATTTCACCTTATTGCCGGACCCAGATGCCTCTGGGACCACTTTCTTTTCGGGTTCCGGCAGATATAGAAACGTAATAGCCAGGATAAAGAGTGGGAACAAATAGCTTAGGAACCCGTAGTGCCAGCCAAATGAATCTGCCAGAATTCCTCCGCCCAATTGGAAGAAAATCGCGCCGATACAAGCAACCGTCGATGTTCCAAATCCAATCAAGAAATCCCTTTCTCTTCCATCGAAGAAATCGGTAATGATGTCAACGGAAAGCGGAATGGTAATCCCGGCACCCAGTCCCAAAATACCTCTCATCGCAATAATCAGCGGGAGGCTATCGATAAAGGCAGGTAGGACCCCACCGATGACGAAAAGGCTTAAACCAGTAAATAGCAATGTTCTCTTTTTGAAGATCTTGGTGAGTTTTCCATAAAAGAGTGCTGGAAAAATTTGCATTAGCCCTGGAAAGGTTGCAACCAGCATGACAATGGTGGGATCATATTGAGGATAGGCTTTAATAATGTCTGCCATGATGGAACCAGCTACCCCCGCAGCGACATCTTGGAACGCTAGTATCACTACTAGGAACTTAAGGAAATTTCGGCTAATGGCTCTTTTTGCCAAATGTAATCCCTCCCGATAATTTTAAATTTCCATCAAAAAAATCATAAAAATAAGGAGATAGCACTAAAAATGAATCCTTGGTGAGTAAGATGCAATTCCATTCCTGTTTGCTGCTTTTATTGGCCCTTAAAAGCAGCTGGACTAAAATTTTAGTTATCGGTTAACTAGAATTTTAGTTTATTCAATTTTTAGTTATTTCTTACTAAAATAAGGTAAAAAAAGCGCTTTCTTTTACTAACTGTAATTCTACAGTCAGCAACATCACTTGTCAATATATTCTAAATATTTTTTATTTTGCGTTTAATTGGCGAATTCCGATTAAAATTTATAATAAGACAAAAAAAATACGTTACATCACTGCACGTATTTTTTCTTAGTTTTATATTGGTAAAATTTTACCCTTCATTTATAGATCATGTGCGGCCTACTATTAAGTCAAAATATTGCTTTTTCACTGAATTCAAAAAAGTCCCCTTTTGAGGAGACTTAAAATCTATATAGCCAGTCCTTGTAGTTACCTACACCAAACGAGTGCCGCCATCAGCATAAACAACTGTACCAGTTGCGATTGTGTTTTTCGCTAGGTACAGGTACGATTGGGCAACTTCTTCAGCAGTTGGCACACGACCAATCGGTAACTTGCTGGCTACTGCCGCAAACATCCCCTGACGTTGTTCCTCCGGCATTCCTGCAAAAAGCGGAGTGTCTACTAAACCAGGAGAGACTACATTTACTCTTGTCGGGGCAAGTTCTAGTGAAAGTCCACGGACTAACCCTTCCACCGCTGAGTTAATCGCAGCCAAAGTTGTTGCACCGACTGATGGGCGGACTGCAAATACGCCAGACGTTAAGGTAATAGAACCTCCCTTTTTTAAGTAAGGAATAGCAGCGTGAACAGTTAAGTATTGTCCCCAGAATTTCCCTTCGAAAGCTTCTTTTACACTTTGAACCGGCAATTCACTAAATAAACCCATAGGGGCATCTCCAGCAGTAACTACTAAATGGTCAAATTCTCTAATTTGTTCAAAAACAGCTTTTACATTCGCTTCATTCCTGAAATCAAGTTGATACCCTTCCACATTGTCCCCTAATGATTGTTTTGCTGAAGAAAGCTTTTCAACAGAACGGCTGGCAATAATGACATGAGCAGATTCCTCCAGAAACGCCTTTGCCGTTGCTAAACCTATTCCAGATGTGCCACCTACAACCACTACACGTTTTCCGACTAATGACATAATTTTAATATCCTCCTCAAGGAAAAATGACTAATCAACACGGCCATAGCAATTCTATTCCCTAATTTAAATCTTTATGCTAATAAATACCTACAAAAAAGTGTGAATTCCTGCTTTTTACATGCATCATGAAAATTCTATTCATCTACCTATCACTTATATTTTTATAATAGTAAAAATGATAGGACTTATCAGTTTATATTTGTATCGTGGAATAATAGAATATAAGGTAGCAGGATAAAACGAATGAATGGAAGGAAGTGCTTGCCTTGAATCAAAAGTTCGCAGGTCATACTTTGTTACAATCTGTACCGTTTGGAAATAAAGTGTTAGCAAGCCGATTAGTGATGGCCCCCATGACAAGAATGTTTTCGCCAAATGGTGTCCCAGGGGAAAATGTTGCACAATATTACCGCAAACGGGCAGAGAATGGAATTGGGCTCATCATTACGGAAGGGACAGCGATTAACCACCCAGCTGCAGTCATGAGCCCCGATATTCCTCGTTTTTATGGAGAGGACGCCTTAAACGGCTGGGCAAATGTAGTGAATGAAGTCCACCAAGCAGGCGGAAAAATCATTCCACAATTATGGCATGTCGGAGCGGCTCGAAAAGCAGGCAGTGAACCAAATATTGATGCACCTCCCGTGAGTCCATCTGGATATACGTTAAGAGGCGCCAGAAATGAGAAAATAAAGGCTTTAACGAGAGAAGAAGTCACGGAAATGATTCATACATATGCCGAAGCTGCAGCAAATGCGAAGCGCATCGGCTTTGACGGAATTGAATTGCATGGAGCGCATGGATATTTAATTGATCAATTTTTCTGGGAAGTAACGAACAAGCGTAATGATCAGTATGGCGGGGATTTAGGAGAGCGAACCAAATTCGCGGCAGATATTGTTCGTGCTTGCCGGAAAGAAGTCGGGCCAGATTTTCCAATTGTCTTTCGATTTTCACAATGGAAAGGAACCGATTATCAAGCTAAATTAGCTAAGAACTCTACTGAGCTTGAACAATTGCTCACTCCTTTAGTTGAAGCTGGCGTCGATATTTTCCACTGCTCGACAAGACGAATATGGGAACCTGAATTTAAAGAGGAAGATTCATCCTTGAATTTAGCCGGCTGGACGAAACGAATTACTAAGAAGCCAACGATTGCAGTCGGTTCTGTTGGAATTAATCGCGCCTATCTGAGCAATCAGGATAATGATAATGTAACAATTGAAGATAATCTGAGAATTATAGATGGAAAAATTAACGCAGGCGAATTCGATTATGTAGCAGTCGGCCGTGCAGTGCTAGCTGATTCAGAATGGGCAGTAAAACTTAAAAATGGCAACCTTGATCAAGTATTGCATTATACGAAGGAAGCCGAGAAATACCTAATATAATTTCCTTTGATTATCCAGAAGTATTAAGATGGGATTATCCTGTAAAAAGGATAATCCCTCGTTTTACAAGAAGTTTCTCACCGAAGTTACATTAGAGCCTCTTCCATTTCTTTTTAATTTTGTAAGAAAGGAATTACCTATTGATTGATAATCGAATGAGATCTCCTTAAAGTATCTTTCAAGACCTTTCCTCCAGCATTCCGGGGAAGCTGCTCCAGAAACTCTATAAACTTGGGAATTTTATATTTTGCTAGTTTAGCTTTACAAAATTCCCTAATCTCATCCTCTGTTGTTGATTCACCTGGTTTTAATACGATGGCAGCCTTTATCTGTTCGCCATATGTTTCATCCGCGACTGCAAAGACAGTGGCTTCCAACACTTTAGGGAATGAGTACAAAACATTTTCTACTTCAATGCTGTATATCTTTTCTCCGCCTCGATTAATCATATCCTTGATTCTGTCAACAATATACACGTAGCCTTCCTCATCCATTTTTGCTAGGTCACCAGTATTAAGCCATCCATCATCACTTATAGCCTCGTTGGTTGCCTTCTGATTTTCCCAATAGCCCATCATTACTTTGGGTCCTCTTACAGCCAACTCTCCTATTTGGTTCAGTTGAAGGGACATTCCCTGTCCATCCACAATTCTACATTCTACCAATGGGACAGGCAGGCCAATCGATTCAGGCTTTCGTAATGCATCCTCATCTGGTAGTAGAGTATCCAATCCATGTCCTTCCGTTAACCCATAACCATTGTGAATTTTAGCTTGGGGTATTTTTTTTCTAAGCAATTTGATTAAGGAAACTGGGGCTGGAGCTCCTCCATAAAGTAATGCCCGGACCTGAATAAAGTCATCTGGATTAAATTCAGGAGATGATAGGATAAACCAGTACATTGTCGGAACCCCTACCAGAACGGTTGGTTTAAATCTCTTAACCATTTCAATTGCTACGTCTGTCTTAAAGGTTCTCATGATATAAGTCGGTATTCCCCTATAAATGGCCCCCAAGAACTGCAGCATACCTGTAATATGGAATATAGGAACAGCTAATAATGTGCTATCTTCCTGTTGGAGTTTAAAAGTACTAGCAAAATTCATTCCTGTAGCGATTAAACCTCGATGCGTAAGAATGGCTCCTTTGGGGGTTCCAGTGGTGCCAGAGGTATATAAAATAGAGCAAGCCTGGGTCTCGACCACTGGGGAAAACACACGTTCATCCTGATTTGGCTTGAGAAGAGTATCAAAATTTAACACTCCCCGTTCATTAGGGGTCTTTCCTGAAACAATGATACTTTGAATGGATGGTATTTGATTCTTGATGTCGTCCATGATCGGCCAAAATTCCTCATCCATAATTAAAATCATGGATTTTGAATTCTCTATTTCATGGGCTATTTCATAACCTGTTAATCGAGTATTTAACGGTACCGAAATTGCACCTATTTGTGCCAGTGCAAAAAAGCAAATGGGGAAATCAAGTCCATTGCCTAATAATAAGGCAACTCTGTCACCTGGATTTACCCCAAAACGATTCATTAAATGAGAGGCAACCCGATCGACTCTCTCACCAACCTGTGCAAAGGTCAATTGTTGGTCACCATAAATCAACCCTATCCGTTCGGGAAAGCGATTAACTGTGTTCCAAAGCATTTCCGCGACGCTCGTAGGCCGATTGATGAAAACAGGTATTTGATCCTTATCTCTTTCAATCTGAAATTCCTCTGTTAAATGATCAAGCCAATATGACATGTTCTTTTTCCTCCATAAAAAATTTCTTATGCTTTTAATCCCATGTACTTGGCACTCAACTCTTCAATGGTTACTGAACCTGTATCACCAGTCCAAATAAATTGCCCCTTCTGCATGACACTCAATTGATCCGCGATTCTTAAGGCATATCCTATTTCTTGGTCACAAAGTAAAATCCCCATATCATGATCGGCGTGATCTAGCAGTTTTTTAATACTCTCATACACTTCCATACGCAATTTAGGAGATAACCCCATTCCTGGTTCGTCTAATAACAATAATGAAGGCTTGCTCATCATCGCCCTGGCAATGGCAAGCATTTGTTGTTCCCCGCCACTGAGCATCCCCGCTTGTTTATTCAATCTTGTTTCCAGTATTGGAAATAGATTAAGAAGGTACTCTAATTGGCTGGTTTTGTTTTTAATGCCTAAAACCCCGATACTTAAATTTTCCTTCACTGTTAAATCACCAAATATCGCTCGTCCTTGGGGAACATGCGCAATACCCGCCTTAAACCGGTTGGTCTTAGGTGTAAAAGAAACATTGTTAAATTTTAATGAGCCAGTATATTGTGCGATTCCATAAATTCCTCTAATCAAAGAGGTCTTTCCAGCCCCGTTTGCACCAACAACAGCATAAACTTCTCCCTTTGGAAGTTGAAAAGAGACATTTTTTACAGCCTGAAGCTTTCCGTAAAAAACAGAGAGTTCAGTAACATCTAATAAATTATCTACCTTTTCATTTGTTTGTGTTTTATACATTACTCTCACCGATCCAAGCTTGGATTACTTCCTTTCTCTTAAAAACTTCTTCTGGACTTCCACTGCACAATAACTCGCCACTTTGCAATACCACCACATTCTGGCAAAGGGTGGACACGAAATTCACATCATGCTCTACAACTAACAAACTGAAATTTAATTCCTGTTGTTTCTTTAAAATCATTTCAATCATTCTATTTTTCTCAAAGTCATTTAAACCTGCTGCCGGTTCATCCAAAATTAATACACTCGGCCGTTGTATAAGGGCGCATAGAAATTCTACAATTTTCTGCTGCCCATATGACAAATCACTGACAATATCATGGAGGTTTATACTTTCATGTTCTAGTAGCGTTAGGGCTTCTTGTTTAACTTCCTTTTCCAGCTTAAACACATTTTTTAATTTGGACTCAAATGATTGATGTGCGGCTATATAAAAGTTTTCCAAAACAGTTAATTCATTAAATAACCCAAGGTTTTGAAAAGTCCTGATTATTTTATACTTTGGCAAATCCTGTGGATTTTCTTTATTTAGCAACTTATTTGAAAAGGTTACTTCCCCTTGATAGCGTTTTTCAAACTGAGTGATACAGTTAATGACAGATGTTTTTCCTGCACCATTAGGCCCGACTAATCCCACCCGATCGCCCTCGGATAACGAAAAGGAGACATCATTTAATATCGATACGCCGCCAATATTTAACCTAATTTGTTTCACTTGCAACTGGTTTGCTTTCATTTATTGCTACTCTCCTCCTTTTTACCAATAATGATAGAATGCCAACTAGCCCTGAAGGGAACAGCAATAAAGTAACACCCATTCCGATTCCTAATCCAAGCTGCTGCCACTGGGCAAGCCCTATTACATTAAATAACGCAGGAATCATAACAACAAAAGCCGAACCTAAAAGGGAACCGGTAATACTTCCCCTTCCACCTACAATGGCCATGATAAGAAAATTGACACTAATCATAACCTGGAAAAGTTCTGGTGTAATGTAGCCAACGACTACTCCGTATAAACTTCCGGAAATCGAAGTTAAAATCGCGCTTAGTACGAAAGCAACCACCTTATACTTAACTACATGTATTCCCCTTGCCACAGCACCATGCTCAGACAATCGGGTAGCATGAAAAGCACGGCCAATAAACGAGTTCGCAATTAACGAAGAGACGAAACCAATGATGGATGTAATGACAATGATAATGGCAACTTCTAAACTGCTGCCGTTTTCCTGTTCCACTAACGGAAAAACTGATAATCCCCCAGTTCCCCCTGTGATATCCATCCCTTTTGTAACCTGGAGCAATAAAAGCGGTAATATTAATGTACCGACTGCCAAATAAATATCTTTTACACGGATTGTCAAGAATCCCACAATGAAGGCGATAATCCCAGACAAAACAGCGCCAGCAATAATAGATATGACACTATTGATTTGTAAACTTTGCAGAACGGCAAAAACATACGCTCCAATACCGAAAAATGCCGCATTCCCAAGAGAAATTTGCTCCGTATATCCTGTTAAAAAATTCATTCCAATGGAGGCAAGAGAATAAACCGCCATTAACCCAAGCAAATAACGGAAATAAGGAGGTAGAAAAAATGAAGCTAACAGTCCCAATCCTAGTAAGCAAATCCAACTTATAATTTGTCTTTTTACCGACATATCCGTTAAAACCTCCTTTATACCCGTTTTTCTTGAATGGATGAAAATAGCCCTTCAGGTTTCATGACTAAAACGATTAGGACAATGACAATTGGGATGATTTCCCGTGAGATGCTTCCGAACAAACCGCCTGTTACACTTTGTACGACACCCAATAATATACAACCAAAATAGATTCCCTTAGGATTATTTAAACCTCCAAGGACTGCGCCAATTAAGGCAACCATAAAAGGCGTACCCATTAAGTTATGGGTGAGAAGTAACTTTGGAGCAGCAATTAATCCCGTAATTCCTCCAATTAGACCAGATAGGATAGCCGTAATCATCACAATCTTTCCAACTGAGATCCCGATTGACATGGCATGTGACTGATTACTTTTAATAGCACGTATCCCTACACCCCATGAGGATTTCATGACAAAATAATGAAGCAAAAATGCTATTAATACGGTAAATATAAAAATGACAGCATCCCAAGAGCTGATAATCCCTAAATTCATTTCGGGCAACGGTGCCTTTGGAAAAGGATGATCTTGTGTGCTTAATCCAACGGTTAATATTGGAAAAATAATATACATTGACGCTGTACCAATAGTTGAGATAATCGGACCATGCTTTAATAGCGGAATGACCAAGACTCTTGTAATGAGAACGGTAAATATAATGGTTAATACAATAATTTCAATCGCAGTCACCAGATAAGATGTATGAAACCATTCCATTGTTATGATTCCAACATACATAGAGAAAGTAATGGTCTCACCGATAGCGAAATTCACAACGCCAGTAGTCATAAACAATGTACTAATGGCAAAACCTATTAAGGCATAAATGGAACCATATATAAGACCATCTAAAATTAGCTGCAGCATATTATTTGCCGTCCCCCCTTTATATGAGCCCCAGAAGATAAATCAACTGGGGCTAATTCCACTAGCGTCCAAATACCTTCTTCTCATCTGGAAGGTACTTTTGTTCCTGTTCAGAGATCAAAGGCATTCCAAGAAATTGAACCATTTGGATATGATTGGTCTGTTCTACCGGCATATTTCTCATCGTCTTGTTTGCGGCAATATGTTTTACAGCACTGGTTGCTGCCGCATGAGCAGCATTTACTGTCGCTAAAGCAAAATGAGCAATTTTCGGGCCTATATATTCGATTTCCTCAAATGTCAATTGTTCTAACCAGCCAACAATCACGAGTGACACTGGCGATTCGACACTCTTTACAAATTCCCTTAATTGTTCCTTTGTCTTAAAGGCTTTAGAGATCGGCTGGACAAGATCTGCACCTGCATCGCGATATAATTTTGCTCGCTTAATTGCTTCCTCCGGGTTTGTAGCATCCGTTCTGGCAATAATGACAGTATCCTTTTTTAATCTTCCTTCTGCTGCAGCCCTGATTTTTCCGACTGCTTCCTCAATTGGCAAGATATTATTCAATTCATCCACACAGATCGGGCATCTTTTTGGACTGACTTGATCCTCGATAATCACGCCTGCAGCACCCGCCCGTTCAAACTCTTGGACCGACCTTATCACACTGACAGCATTACCATAACCTGTATCAATGTCAGCAATAACCGGTTTGTTTACGACAGCACAGGCGTTATGAACCACATAAATATTATCTGACCTGGTATAAAGCTCGGCATCAGGCAATCCAAGTTGATGTGCTGAAATGGCAAATCCACTCGTTAAAATCCCATCAATATGTTCCGTTTGGTCGGCAATTTTTGCCATTAGGGCATCGCCTGCCCCAATCGTAGTGAAAATTGAAGTTTCCCTTAGTTTTTTCCTTAATTTCTGCCCTGTTGCAGACATTTTAGCATCCCCCCTTTTTATATTCCTTCCGGTACGAATAGACCGTCTTTCAAGATAACAATAGATTGAGTGGTTTGCCCACGTCTTGAATTATCACCCTCATCTAATGTCCCAAATGAGATCGGATCCCCAATTTTTTGGTCGAAATTCTTGATTTTTTCTGCTTCTTTTAGAACGGCCTCCGGTGTAAGGTCCCCATCCACATTTTTTAATGCTTCTATGAATACTAAGGCAGCAGAAGTACCCATTAATGAATTGCTTGATGGATTGGCTAATTTATATTTATCATGCAAATCGCGTACCCACTTCATGTTATCAGCCGTGATAGGATAATAACTGCTGCAGCTAATAATTCCTTCACCATTTTTACCTACTAATTTAATCCACTCAGGACTATTCAATCCAGATGGTCCCAAAATAGCTGGCTTGAAATTCTCTTCCGCTGCTGAATTAACGAAGGCAGCTGCCTGGCTGCCTAATGCATATAAAATAACCGCATCAGGTTTTGCCTCTTTAATTCTGTGAAGCTGTGTAGACATTTCACTTGCTTTCGGTTCAAATGATTCAACTTTGACAAATTCCATACCATAGGATTTTATTTTTTCTTCGGAGAATTTGAATGCCGGCTCTCCCCAACTGTCGTTTTGGTAAACGAAGGCAATTCTTTTCGCCTTAAGCTTTTCAACTGCATATTCCACCAAGGTTGGTCCTTCTACAGATTGTGGAGCGGGCAGGGCAAATAAAGATTTTTGTGGAGGCTTTGAAATAGCATCAGAAATACTTAAAGCTCCAATTACCGGAAAGTTCTTAGGATTCAGAAATTTTGCTGCAGATTTTAATCCTTCTGTCCCTAGGCTTCCAACAATGGCAACCGCTTTTTCATTGTCAACTAAATATCTTGTGTTAGCTAAATGTTTGGCAGGATCATAGGCATCGTCCATCGGTACAAACTTAATTGGCCGGCCGTTAATGCCTCCATCATCATTAGTTTGATTGATGATTCCTTGAATCCCCTCGGATACTTCCTTTCCCATATACCCCAACGTGCCTGATAGCGGAAGTGAAGCACCAATGACAATAGGATCTTTTTTAGAATCTACAGACTGATTGGACCCTTTTGATGAAGAAGCAGCTGGATTTTTATCCGCGCAGCCTGCTAAAGCTGTCATAATAAATAATAAGCAGGCAAAAAATAAATACTTTGTAGATTTTTTCATCATCCTTTTACCTCCAATGTTTGGTTTATGATTTTGATTCGGATAACCTATTAGCCCTTAGGTAATTGAGAATTCCGCCGTGCTTAACCAAATCCTTTGTTTTCTGAGGAATGGGAAGACACCTTAAAGAAACACCGCTATTTTCATTATTAATTCTTTCTTGTTCCCAATCCAAAGTGAGTACATCCCATCTAGCCACGTAATTTAAGATGTCAGGACACTCAATTAAAGGAAACCCGTTGGAAGTCTCTCCACGATAAAAGCCCGGCGCAAAAGATTCTGCGATTACTGCGCTAATTCCCAAGGCCCTTAAAGCAATAAAGGCTGGATAATGAGGATGACCATATCCAAAGTTTTCTCCACCAATGATCAGATCACCCGGTTGTACTTTGTTGATAAAACTAGAATCATAGTCTTTCATACAAACAGATTTTAAGACCTCTACATCTTTTATTTTTATATTGGAAACTCCCACAATTAAATCAATATCAAAGTTTGGTTCGGGAAATATCCAGGCTACCCTACCTTTTATAACCGGAAGCATCATGTTCCTCCTTCCTGATTTCAGAAAAATTCCCTTGGATCTGTGATTTTTCCATAAATGGCTGATGCTGCGATGGTGTAGGCGCTGGCAGTATAAATATTTGCTTTTGTACTGCCCATTCTTCCGGGAATATTAAGAGTTCCCGTTGATAAAGCCGATTCGCCATCAGCTAAAGCACCTAAACGACCGACACAAAAGTCACAACTTGGAAAGCTAACCAAGGCACCCGCTTCAATTAATTGAGCTGTAATGCCCATTTCTGAAATCTTTGCTTGAATTTCTGTAGAGGTAGGCACCGCATTTAATCGAAATCCATCTATTACTTTTCTGCCTCTTAAAATAGAAGCAGCCTGCTCAAAATCTTTCACTCTACCACTTGCACATGAACCTATATAACCAGAGTGGATAGGAGTTCCCAATACATCGGTGATTGAAACCGTATTGGCAGGCGATGGCGGAACAACAATAACTGGCTCCACTTCAGTGAGGTTAAGATGAATGATTTTTTCATAATGTGCATCAGGATCGGGACCAACTTCTTCATATCCATCAAGTCTTCTTTCTTTGAAGAAGCTGTAAACCCTTTCATCTGTTTCCATTATAGAGGAGACGCCTCCAAGGAACATGGCTTGGTTACATAGAGTCATCCGTTCATCAAGATCCAGGGATTTTAGTCCTTTTCCTCCATATTCAATTATGCAAGCTCTTGCACCAGCCGGTCCGATCTGGCGAACAATTGTGTGAAAAACGTCTCTTGCAGTGACTCCTGGTGAGAGACTCCCTTCAAGTTCAATTCGTACCGTACCAGGAACAACCAAGGATACTTGTTCAGTGGCAATGGCTTCAATCATACTGTTTCTAATACCGATACCCAGACTGCCCAAGGCACCGACGGTACTAATATGGCCATCAAAATGAACAATGAAATGATTCGGACGTGCATATCCCATTTCCATAATGACCTGATGACCAATCCCCTTCCCCTCTACTAGTTTGATTCCATTTTCTCTTGCAAACCGCCTTGTTCCTTGATGCAATTCCTGCTCTTTTGCAGAAGAGGCCGGAACAAAATGATCAATAAAAAAAATATACTTTTCTCTGTTGGTCACTCTTTTAATACCTAATTCTCTTAACTGTTCTTCATATTTGTCGATATATCCTGGATAATCATAGGCTGTAATAATATCAGGTGAAAACAGCGCTTCATCTCCGGCACTAACGGAACGACCAAGGTTTTTTGATAGGATCTTTTCAACAATTGTCTTTCCCATACATTTCTCCTTTCCCTCTAATAAAAAATCATGCGATGGACTTCTATGTATGAATAATCTCCGCTGTTTTATTGAATCCGGTCATTGACTCGATTCAATTAATAACCCAAGTATATCCCCGTACTATTTATCAGTCAATGCAGAAAATTTTATATTTTTAGAATTGAGTGTTTCATTATTATAATAATATAAATATATAAAATGCAGATTTTTTCGGAAGAGAAGTGATGTAACTATAAATACCTGTTTCCGGAAAATATTTTACTTTTGTAAAATATAAATATTTTTAACATTTTAATTGACTCGGGTCATTGACCTTGGTTGATTAAATTTACACCTTCATGTAAAATCATTGGTAAGTCACTTAAATTACTAAAATTAGGATGCCGCCTATTAATCTATATACGTTCAAGTCGGCGTTCTACGTTCGTAGGTAAATAAAAATTAAAATGGGGAATGGGGGAAAAAAATGTCCAAAAAATTGAATTCTCGTCAATTGAAAGCGCTTGAAACAAAAAAAGCTATTTTTGAATCTGCTCTAAAACTCTTTAAGGAAAAAGGGTTCGAAAATGTATTAATCGAAGATATCACTACCAGCGCAGGAACTTCAAAAGGATCATTTTATACTTATTTTAAATCCAAGGATGAAGTTTTTATTGAGTACTATAAAAGTGTGGATGTATTATATGAAAATTTCCTTGAGGAAATTAAGGGCAGCCCATCCCCTGAGGAAAAGTTAATCTATGTTTTAACAAAAGGGATCAAGCATTTAGAACAGTTAGGTCCTGAAATACTAACCATTGTTCTCTTAAATCAACTATCCCATAATGAAAAAACACCATTTGTCATGAATGAAAATAGAACCATTAATAAAATTGTGAAGGAAATAGTGGAGGAAGGCCTAGCAAATAATACTTTTCGACAGGACTTAAGCTCCGATGAATTGACATTTCTAATCCTACAGTATTATAAAGGTATTTATCTTGATTGGTGCTTACTAAAAGGTGGATTTAATTTTGCAGAAGTGGGTGAATCAGGATTGCGATGTTTAATAGCTGGGATGACGGTTTCTACCAAATAAGAAATTGATACAACTAATTGGGCATTTTCCATATTATAAATTGGAGTGAACCGTAATGTATAAAATCATTTCTACCTCCCCCACTTTTGGGAAATATTCAAAGGAACCACTTGATTTACTAAGGAATAACCATTGTGAAATCATTTTTTTGTCAAACCAAAATCCCGGTTTTGCAACTGAATTCAAAGAAGAACTAAGAAATGCGCATGGATTAATTGTCGGTTTTGAACATATAACTGATGAGGTCCTTTCCCATGCTCCAAATTTGAAGGTCATTGCAAAGCATGGTGCAGGTGTTGATAATATTGACATTATTGCTGCACAAAAAAAAGGAATAGTAGTTGCAAATGCCCCAGGAGCAAACCGTCACGCAGTAGCTGATTTTGTTTTCGGACTCATGATTTCAATTTCTCGCAAGATTGATCAATCTAGTAAATTAGTAAAGAGCGGAAACTGGCAAAGTATAATCGGAAACGATATTTACGGTAAAACCCTCGGAGTAATTGGAACCGGGAAAATTGGAAAAGAAGTGATTCGGAGAGCAGCAGGGTTTAACATGAAAATCCTTGCCTTTGATCTCTATCCAGACCACACCTTAGAGGAATTAAATATAGCCAAGTATGTCTCTTTTAAAGAAATCTTAGAATCCTCTGACATTATTACAATCCATACAGATTTAAGTAATAAAACCGCATCTCTGATTGGAAAAAATGAATTTGCACAAATGAAAAAAGGGGCATTTTTAATCAATACAGCACGGGGCGGCATTGTAGATGAAAATGCCCTGTTTGATGCGCTTTATTCTCATAAAATCAAAGGAGCTGCCCTGGACGTATTTCAATCGGAACCTTTAGGAAAAAATAGACTGTTAGAGTTAGACAATTTCATTGCCACTCCACACATCGCCGGATATTCGGAAGAAGCATTAGTCGAGGTTGGTTTTATTACAGCCAGGAACATTATCAATGTCCTGTCGGGTTCTGAAGCAGAATGCGAGGTGAAAATATAATTATTATTTATAAATGAAATAGGACGGAAGCTTTTGCTGACGTTCTATTTTGGCATGAAATTGACGGTATCATTTGTCCTGGATCTGACGGAAATATTGACCGATAGAAAGGGGAAGCCCGTTACTCCCTTTAGCTTCCCCGTCAACTAAATACGTACTGTATCTAATTTAATACCTTCATTCCCTATTGCTTCATTTTTGTCGTAAACTCTTAGATAGGCAAACCCACTGCCCCTTTTGCCATACTGTTTCATACGTAAAAATCATTATATATAATGTTTACCAGTCTATCTCCGGCACATCTTCTTTTGAACTAAATCCTCCAAGGGGTAATTGATACAAAAAAAACCATATAACACTATAATTGTATGGCGAACATTATTTTTCACCCTCCATGCCCTCCGTCATTTTTTTCTAGGCCGCAAGATAATGGCTACTTGCAGACCCAAAAGAACTGTCCCCAGGTTTCCAATCAAAATTCAACTAAATGTAACCTGATAGTTAAAAACATGAAAACTAATTATGCACAATGACTATTCATGGTGTGAAAAATATTAATTTCCCTGTTATTGACCGACATGATCAAGGTAATAGTTTACTAAGTTTTACAGCTTTGGTTGTCACGGAATAAAAAGAAAAGAATTAGTTAGGTAGAGTGCTTGGGGCTCTTATTCAATCAAGTATCTTTGTAATTGGTCTTTATACGATATTTCAGTACATAGAAGGAAAATTCAAAGTGCTTAACGAGCCGCTTAAAAAAGTGGAAGGAAAACATACTTTTCAAGGAACAAAAACTGAAAATAAGCTAGAAGCAGTAAATAGACATATTGACGCTTACGGTAATGAAAGCGACCCAAGGAAATAGGCGTTCCATCAAAATCAAGGATGAGACATATTTAATTGATTCCCTTCTATAAACCATAAGTCTTAATTGTTAAATACTGCCTACCCTTATTTATCGAAACTGTTATTTCAGCTTAGCGTTGACATCTATATAGCAAATCCGCACTGTAATGGAACTTATCAGGACAGTATTCTTGACAATTGTGGACTGGCAATACCGTCAACTTTCGGTCGCTTTAGGCTGGCAAAAACATATTGGATTTTAGAGGATTAGGAACTGGCACTACCTACTAAATACCAATATGTTTAAGAGGACGGTATCGTATCGTTTTTGATTGATGGATGCCCATAACCGAATGTGAGGAAGGGTCGACTAAAGTCGGGTGGGCCTGTGGACCTCCCGACCGTGTAGAATTATTTACAAAATTAAAGAGTGAACACGCAGCCAAATGTCCAGTCTAACAATATACGATCTTTAAAGGGGAGGCAAATGATATTGCCTTTTAAAGGGTTATATAATACGTGCTGTTTCTATTAATTTTGTCTGTTTAGGAATTCGCCTAACTACTTCTTTGCCAATTTCGATTGATGCTGTTGCCGCAGGCGATGGTGCATTACAAACATGGATGGAACGTTTTCCTTCAATAATATAAAAGTCGTCTACCATATTTCCATCATACTTCAATGCTTGGGCGCGGACGCCTGCAGGCGCAGGGATTAAATCATCTTTCTTTATCTCCGGAATTAGTTCCTGGAGACTCTTTGTAAATTGTTTTTTGCTAAACGAACGGACATATTCCTCCATTCCCTCTTTCAAATACTTTCCTGCAAGCTTCCAGAAGCCGCTATAACTTAAAACCTCCGAAAGATCTTTCACATTGAAATCTGTTTTTTTGTAGCCTTCCCGCTTAAAGCTTAATACAGCATTTGGACCCGCATCTACTTCTCCATCAATCATCCGGGTAAAATGAACACCCAAAAAAGGAAAATTAGGATTTGGCACAGGGTAGATTAGGTTTTTTACTAAATACTGTTTTTCCGGTTTTAATTTATAATATTCTCCACGAAATGGGATGATTTTCATGTCTGTTTGGTAGCCAGTCACAGCTGCGATACGGTCACTATGTAACCCGGCACAGTTGATAATCATATTTGCCTTGATGGTCCCACGGTTGGTTTCAATGGTCACATGGTCTGCTTTTTCATGTATTTTTTCTACCTTAGTATTTAATTGAATTTCTCCGCCATTTACTTTAATAATTTCAGCAAATTTTTCACTTACTTGACGGTAATTGACAATCCCAGCCATAGGAACACGGACCGCTCCAAAACCATTTACATGTGGTTCAATCTCCTTTAATTCCTCTTTTCCAATTCTTTGTACACTTAAACCATTGTCCAAACCGCGTCTATATAAATTTTCTAGCAACGGAATTTCTTCCTCTTTTGTGGCTACGATCACTTTCCCGCATATATCGTATTCAATGCCATGCACCTGGCAGAATTCTCTCATGGACTGACTTCCGTGTCTGGCAAAACGTGCTTTATAACTCCCAGGTTTATAATAGATCCCTGAATGTATGACCCCGCTATTATGACCTGTTTGATGCTGGGCAACAGCTGCTTCCTTCTCAATAACAACCACTTTTGCATTTGGAAACCGTTGATAAATAGCCATACCAGTTGAAAGCCCTACAATTCCTCCGCCGATTATCGCAAAATCATACATACTGGAATCCCCTCATTTAAGTCCTATTTATCTAAAATGTAAATAGCCTAAGACATCATCATTATCTTTTAACAATTTAATTAACAAAAAGATCTATTTGTTCAGAAACCTCTTCTGTATCTTTCCATGATAATAGCCCACAGGACGCGGGCCAAACCTTTTTCGATGCTGTAAAAAAATAGGAGAGCTATTTAAGTGCAGAATCCTTGGCTTTGAGCGAAAAAATATCCCCAGCTTCAGAAGAGGCCAAAGGACAAAATTCCGGTTTCTACTTTGAATTAACCATATGTATAATCTATAGAATATTGTTTACAATCCAAAATAATTTTGATCAAGAGTTAATCCATAAAGTTTCTAACTCACATGATTAAGTTCCTTAGAAATTACTTGTTTATTATCCTTTAATTCTTGTAGATAAACAGGAATATAGGCAATGGCTCCTAGTAATCCAGTGCCAACAAGGAAGAGAAACCCGCTTGTAAAGGAACCTGTTGCATCTACAATAAAGCCGATAACTAACGGGACAATGGCAGCCCAAATATATCCTACTCCGTTAAATACTCCACCAGCTGTAGCGATATTCCAACTATTCGCCACCCTCTGCAGTGCAGAATGTCCTACAAATGCACCAATGTACACGATTCCTGTGGCTAAAGAGAGCAGCGTAATGATGAGGGTACTATTTTGAAATAATGTGACTACATACATTAAAATAGAGGCTATAGTAAGAACCGCAATTAATATCCAATTTCGATTTTTTAAACGGTCTGCCAGCGGACTTACCGTCAGCATAAGAATAACGCTGCAGATCCAGGGTAATGCTGACAAGAAGCTACTTTTGACAAAACTAATTTCTAATTCTTTTGTTAGATAAGTTGGAAGCCACGCAATGAGGCCCCAGATAAACCCATTGCCAAGACAGTTGCCAACAACTAAAAACCAGTAATCATGGCGTTTCCAAACAGAAGGTTTATTTTCAGCCTGTGCATCGCTTTTTTCCTCTAATCCTTCCCCAATATGCTGTAATTCCCATTTGCTTATGGATGGATGGTCAGAAGGTTTATCATACACATAGCGATAAATGAGGACAATCGGAATAATCAAGCCGAGAATCCCAAAAACAAAGAAATTAGCCTGCCAGCCTAGAGAAGCTGTCATTTGTCCTAATAATGGAAGGGTAATGACAGGAGCTAACGTAAGCCCAACCAGCCAGATTGCGTTAGCGAAGTTTCTTTCTGAAGACGGAAACCAGCGCATGATCAGTCGGTCTGTCGTCGGAGTAAGCGGGGATTCAGCAAATCCTAAAATTGCACGAAAAACAAGCATAAGGATAAACGCAGAAGTAAATCCCATAAAAATCATAATGACAGCCCAGGAAATACAGGAGAAAATAAGGATAACCCTGGCCCCTAGCTTATCTGAAATTGCTCCAGTAACAAAGTTAGCCAAACCATATGGAAGTAGAAAAAACGTCATTAACAACCCTTGGGCAGCGAAATCACCCGTAATGCCCAAGGCATCGGTAAAAGGCTTGTCTGCTAAAAGGATGGTAATATTGGACCTGTCGACATAGGCAACTAAATACAAGATAAATAGAGTAAAAGCAATTCCGTATCTTTTTTTGGTTTGTGCTGCTACTGAAACTGATTGTGGCATCTTCCATTCATTCCTCTCATAGTTGCAAATTTTTTTAGCTCTCACTAGTAATTTGATAAATCGACCTTTTTTCCTTCTATTAATAATTATGACTCGAAATCTTACATTTACGTAAAACAAATGAATGAGGGGATCACAATTCTTCCCCCTCATCTAAGAAAGAATATTCTTTATATTATTTTAATTCAACGAATCGGTCTTGGAGTTGGTCGCGCAATTTACGTTTTAAAAATTTGCCGACAGATGTTTTCGGGAGTTCTTTCATAAAAATCACATCATCCGGAAGCCACCAATTTGCAAACTGCGGTGCCAAAAAGGCAAGCAAATCATCTTTTGTCACTTTATCTTTTGCATCCTCTTTTAAAACGACAACAGCAACTGGACGTTCTTGCCACCGGGGATGTGGAACAGCAATAACGGCTGCTTCAAAAACAGCTTCATGAGCCATAAGCGCGTTTTCAAGGTCAACGGAAGAAATCCACTCCCCCCCGCTTTTCACAAGGTCCTTCGTCCGGTCGACAAGCTTAATAAATCCTTCTTCATCAATCGTTGCAATATCACCTGTATGCAGCCAGCCTTCCTTAACCGCCTCAGCTGTTTTTTCAGGTTCTTTGAAATAACTGTCAGTAATCCATGGACCGCGAAGAAGCAATTCTCCCATATCTTTGCCGTCTCGCTTCACTTCTCCCCGGTCATTGATGATTTTTGCTTTTAATCCTGGAACGAGTATACCTTGTTTTGAACGAATTTCGAGCTTTTCTTCATAGGACAAATCTTGCTGATAGCTTTTTAATCGGGATACCGTCACTACTGGACTGGTTTCCGTCATCCCATATGCATGAATGAACGGAATGTTGTATTTTTCTTCATACTTGCGAATCAGACCTTTCGGAGCTGCTGAACCGCCACATACGATTGCACGCAAACTTTGTGTGTCATAATTTCCTGACTCGAGTTCATTTAGTAGACCGAGCCAGATGGTCGGCACTCCTGCCGTTATCGTTACTCGTTCACTATCAATCAATTCAGCAAGTACTTTCGGTGTGAAATTGGGACCGGGAAGCACCTGTGTTGTTCCGAACCAAGCGGCGGAAAATGGTATACCCCACGCATTGACATGAAACATTGGAACAACGGGCATCGCAACGTCAGATTCAGACAATGCCAATGTGTCTGCTAAACCGACTGTCAAACTATGAAGTACAATGCTGCGATGCGTGTAAAGAACGCCTTTCGGATTCCCTGTCGTTGCTGATGTGTAACACATTCCTGCAGATTCATTCTCATCTATGTCTGTCGGATATTCGTAATTTTCATTCCCTTCAGAAACAAGCGTTTCATAGTGGTATGCAGGTTCAAGTGTCGTTTCAGGCAGTTGAATTTTGTCGGTTAAAATAACGAACGCCCTTACTGACGGTATATCGTCTTTAATCTTTTCAATCAGCGGGACAAGTCCTTCATCAATTAGCAACACTTTGTCTTCCGCATTTTGTATAATGTAAGTTAAGTGTTCTAGTGAAAGCCTGATGTTGATCGTATGCAAAACGGCGCCCATACTCGGAATAGCAAAATAGGCTTCTAAATGGCGATGGTCATTCCATGCCAGAGTTCCAACCCTGTCCCTGCGTTCGACTCCAAGCTTCTCGAGTGCACTTGATAAACTTCTCGTCCGCTTTCCGATTTCTGCATAGGTCAAGCGCGTAATTCCAGAGGATGTTCTTGATACAACATGTTTTTTCGGGAAGTATTTCTCCGCTCTTTCCAATAGTGAATCTATAGTTAATTGTGTATTCATCATCGTACATTCCCCCATTCATTTCCTATTCTAATTCGCTACTTTTGCCTCGAATAATAAACACGCTGTCAGACTTTGTTCAGAAGTAGGCAGTAATTTCGGATCAATACTCCTGCATTGTTCCATTGCCACTGGACAGCGTGTATGGAAGCTGCAGCCTGCTGGAGGATTTGCAGGGCTTGGCAAGTCACCTTGTAAAATAATTCTTTCGCGGTCCCGCATTTTCGGATTTGGATGAGGAACGGCTGACAACAATGCTTTTGTATACGGATGACGCGGATTCTCAAACAATTCTTCCTTATTTGAAAATTCAATAATTTTCCCAAGATACATGACCGCAATTTTGTCGCTAATATGTTTAACGGCTTGAATACCATGAGCAATAAAGAGATAGGATAAGCCCATATCTTTTTGAATTTCTTTTAATAGATTTAAGATTTGGGCTTGAATGGATACGTCAAGAGCTGAGACTGGTTCATCACACACAATGAGCTTAGGCTGTAAAGCTAGTGCTCTTGCGATGCCAATCCTTTGTCTTTGTCCCCCTGAGAATTCAATTGGATAGCGGCTGCCATGGTAGGAATGAAGCCCGACTCTCTCTAGTAGTTCGTCTACCCTTTTCCTTCGTTCTTTTGCGGTACCTTCTTTATGCAGGACTAACGGTTCAGCAATAATATCTGCAACCGTCATCCTCGGATTGAGCGACGAGTACGGATCTTGAAAAATCATCTGTAAGTTCTTGCCTAAAGATTTTTTAGCTCTATACTCACTTAATTTTTTTCCTTCAAAATAGATTTCGCCACCTGTCGGATCTGTCAGTCCTACGACCATTCTGCCTGTCGTCGATTTCCCACAGCCTGATTCACCAACCAAACCAACGGTTTCTCCAGGATAAATGTCAAGGCTTACACCATCAACGGCTTTCACAAAATGATCCTTCTTCCCAAAAAGTCCGCTTCCAACAGGATAGTACTTTTTAATGTCTTTAAGTGATACTAGTGGCTGCTGTTTCATATTGTGCAGTCTCCCCTTCCTTTCCAAACGGATTCCAACAAGAAACCCTGTTCCCTGAAGGATGTTGAAGCAATGTTGGTGCAGTTTGACTGCATTTTTTTGTTGCGTAGCTGCATCGTGTCACGAAATTGCAACCTGTTGGCAACTCAAGTGGGTTCGGAACAACACCGGGAATGGTGTCTAATTTCTCTTTAGAAGGGCCGTATAACTCAGGTACGCTGGCCATTAATCCTTTTGTATACGGGTGAAGAGCATTTTCAAAGATGTCATCTACCGTTCCTTCTTCGACAATCTTTCCGCAATACATGACTAAGACGCGATCAGCCATTTCGGCTACAACACCGAGGTCATGCGTAATTAGGAGAATGGAAATGCCCGTTTCCCTCTGTAACTTGCGCAATAGGTTTAAAATTTGTGCCTGAATCGTCACATCAAGTGCCGTAGTCGGTTCATCGGCAATAAGGAGCTGTGGATCACAAGCAAGTGCCATTGCAATCATTACTCTTTGCCTCATTCCACCGGACATTTGATGTGGGTAGTCATTGAGGCGCCGCTTTGCATCGGGGATACCGACTTTATTTAATAAATCGAGTGCTGTTTCAAGGGCTTCTTTATATTTCACTTTTTTATGCAAAACGATTGATTCGGCAATTTGTTTGCCAATGGTATGGACAGGATTAAGGGAAAACATTGGATCCTGGAAAATCATAGCTATTTCGTTGCCGCGAATTTTCCTCATTTCCTTTTCTTTTAATCTCAATAAATCTTTATCTTTGAAGTAAATGCTGCTTTCTGGTTTATATTGAATCGCACTAGCGTTGAGTCCCATGATTGAGAGGGAGGAAACGCTTTTTCCGCTTCCCGACTCGCCCACTAATGCGACAATTTCCCCTTTATTGATAGAGAATGAAACACCGTTAACAGGTTTGATTTCGCCTTTCGGTGTTGGAATGAAGGTTTGTAGATTTTTCACCTCAAGTAATGGCGCTTCTTTCGAACTCATGCTTTCGACCTCCCTTTATTAAGCTTTTTTATACTTTGGATCAAGCGCTGCACGAAGTCCATCTCCGAGGAAATTGCCAGCCAATACCGTCAGCATAATAGCCAGACCAGGATAAATAATCATCCACGCATTCATGTTAATCATACTGTAGGCTTGTTGAATCATATTTCCCCAACTAATCTGCGGAGACTTTGCTCCCATTCCAAGGAAACTAAGAGAAGCTTCAACCAGAATCGCATAGCTTAAATTAAATGATGCTTGTACAACGATTGGAGGAGTGATGTTCGGGATAATATGTTTTAGCATGATCAAGCCTGCGCCAGCACCTGAGATTTTTGCTGCTTCAACATAAGGCTCTGAACGGATTTGCAATGTTTGTCCCCTTGCAAGCCTTGCGAATTGCGGTGTGAAAACGATGCCGATGGCAATCATGGCGTTCCATAAACTAATACCCAGAGCACCTGTAATCCCAAGCGCGAGCAAAATAGCAGGAATGGCGATAATACCGTCAACAATCCGCATCAAAATATCATCAACGATCCCGCCTAAATAGCCTGACAAAATTCCCATCGGAACACCTATACAGAGCGGAATTAATATCGCAACCAACCCTGCTTGGATGGCCGCCTTTGTCCCCATTAACAATCGGCTGAAAATATCACGTCCGAGTTCATCTGTACCTAACCAGTGTTGGCTGCTAGGGCTAAGCATGACTTTCATCAAGTCCTGTTTCAACGGATCGTGAGGCACGATGAAAGGAGCAGTGATTGAAATAATGACAAGCACCATTAAAAAAATGAAGCTAAAAAATGCAAGACGTTCTGCCATTAAACGTTTAAAAATTGTTCCAAAACTCATTTTCCCTGCTCCTTCCCTAATATTCAATCCGAGGATCCAAGATGGCGTACACTAGATCAGTAATAAAGTTGATAATTATCACCATGATAATCATGACGAGAACGACCCCCTGAAGCATCGTGAAGTCTCGTTGCAAAATGGAATTTACTGCAAGCTGACCCATGCCAGGTATGGCGAATATCGTTTCGATAACAACGGTTGCACCTAATAAGTTTCCGAATAAAATACCAATTGTCGTAACAACTGGCAGCATGGCATTTTGCAGCCCGTGTTTGAAAATCGCTCTCCAGCGCTCAACACCTTTGGAGTAGGCAGTCCGCAAATAATCCGCACTCATTACCTCTATTAATGATGAGCGTAAGTGTCTTGTAATCTGTGCAGTTCCAACCGCCCCAAGTGAAAGAGCCGGCAACAAAATTCCTTTGATAAAGTTTACGGGGTTTTCATTAATACTCGTAAATCCAGTCGCCGGTACCCATTCAAGCTTCAAGCTAAAGAATAAAACAAGCAGCATAGCAAGCCAAAAGTTAGGCATCGACATGCCAATCGTTCCAAAAAAGCGCGATACATAGTCAATCCAGCTATTCGGATAATAGATAGACATAATGGCGAAAAACATGCCACCCAAAACGGAAATGATCATCGCAGTGACAACCAATTGAAATGTAACAGCGAAACGGCTGATCACCGCCTCATGAACGAATTGTCCCGTGAAAATGGAACGGCCCAAATCACCTTGGAGAGCATTTTTCAACCATTCGAAATACTGCATAATAATCGGTTGATCAAGACCCAACTGCTGCCGCAATTGGTCCACTTTTTCCGGAGTCGCATTTTCACCAAGCAACGCCAAAACAGGGTCCCCTGGGATCAGTAAAATAAAAGAGAACACGATGAGGGTTGTAATGAATATCATTGGGATTACATATAATAAGCGACGTACTAGAAATTTTAAAAACAATCTTACGCCCTCCTTCCGTTTAGTTTGAAAGCACCCACAAACTTCATTGAAATAAGTGGAGCAGGCATGATAAGTTGCTGCTCCACTATTAAAATGTTGTTGAACATGTACTTTTATTATTATTGTGATTGTTTTCCCAATCGACACAATTAGGTACTTTTAAATTACTCCTCCATCCAGATCGATGAGAAAACTGGTTTGCCCATCATATTTGGTTCAAATCCTTTTACCTTTTTATTCATAGCAGATGTCATCCGATCATATACAACCGGGATTGCAATTGCTTCTTCCAAAAGTGCTTTTTTACTAATTTCTTTGTATAATTTAGCACGTTCCTTTTGATCATAACTTGAAGCTGCTTCTGAAATAAGTGACTCAATTTCCGGAGTAGAATATTTACCAGGATTAAGATAGCTATCTGCTGAAAATAAAAGTCGGGTCGTCATTTGCGGATCTGGACGCCCTGTCCATGAGGTAAAAAATGCTGGTGCTGTCTTTTCGGCAAAATAACTTGTAGTCCCCTTTGTGACTTCCATTGGCTGAAGGTCCACATTAATTCCTATTTCTTTTAGCTGGCTCTTTACGGCTTCGGCCCCCTTCGCATAGTCCGCAATCGGAAAGTTAATCATTGTGAAAGAGATATTCTTAAGTCCGGAATCTTTTAATAATTGTTTTGCTTTTTCAAGGTCATAGTCTATTTTCATATCAGGATCACCCGCCCAATATTCCTTTGGAAAGATGTTATTAGCCGGTTCACCTTGTCCAAAATTAATCCCTTTATTGATCCCCTCACGGTTAATCCCATATTGGATGGCTAACCGTACATTTTTATTATCAAACGGCGGCATGGATTGATTTAAAAACATCATTTTAAATCGAAGTGGCAAAACATCTTTTAAAACAATATTGGAATCAGTTTCGAGATTTTGAACATTGCCAGGGGCAATATTGTCAGCATAATCTATTTCACCTGATTTAAGTGCATTAATTCTTGTATTTTCATCCGGCATGACTTTAACTGTCATTTTATCGACATAAGGCTTTCCCTCTTGCCAGTAATCTTCATAGGCTTCAAAAACAATCTCTCCATTAGGAATATGCTTTACTCGTTTAAATGGCCCTGCCCCAATCGGATGTTGAGGAAAGTCATCACCATACTCTTTAACAGCAGTAGGGGAAACCATCATCCCCCCCCGGTCTGATAGCGCTAACAAAAGAGACGAATCTGGTTGTTTTAAATTCAGTTTAACAGTCTTATTATCAGTAACTTCTACACTTTCAATATTTTTAAGATCGGAGACCACTGACTTATCGGAGTTAATTCGTTCGATATTAAATTTCGCCGCTTCTGCATCAAATGCGGTGCCATCATGAAAAGTTACACCTTCCCTGAGATGAAGAATCAATGTCTTCTTATCGTCTGTAAATTCCCATGATTCAGCCAATCCGGGCTTTGGCTCGAGCTCTTTCGTAAATGAGATAAGTGTATCATAGATGGGCCATAGTAAAGGATGGTCACTACCACTACTTCCTAAAATTGGATCATAATTCGTGGAATCCGATTGATATGCTATTGTGACCTCCCCACCTTTTTTAGGTGTGCCTTCTTCGGACTTCGATGCTTGACCGGAATTAGATGGGTTCTTCCCTGAGCTCGAATCAGAAGAACAACCCACGATCATAACAGCAAGAATTAACAGTGGCACTAATTTGGCAATAAATATGAAATTCATTCTTTTCAATAAAATCATCTCCCGTAAGAAAATTAATTGGTAAACCTTTTTTGTTCTTACCTAGATGTAATTTTTTTTAGTGAATTTTTCAAAATGTGCAAAATCTGCTGTATTGTTGAGTACTGTTAAATCAGCTACTAGTTCAATTTTGTTTAATTTTCATTGATACATATTTTTCAACTAAATATTCTTGTAAACCATACTTTCCACCTTCGCGGCCAACACCACTTGCTTTTACCCCGCCGAAAGGAGCCTGTGCCGTTGTAGGCATTTCATCATTTATACCAACAATTCCATATTCAAGATTTTCCATCATTCGTATGGCACGACTAAAATCATTGGTATAACAATAGGCTGCTAGACCATATTGAAAATGATTGGCTCTTTCAACTACTTCCTCTTCTGATTGAAATGTAAAGATCGGTGCAACTGGTCCAAACGTTTCCTCTTTTGAAATAATCATTTCATCCGTAGCATAATTGATCACTGTAGGTTCAAAAAAGCATCCTTCCATTTGTTCAAATTTTACTTCTTTTCCTCCGGCGATAACTTTGCCACCGTGTTTTATTGCATCGTCAATTTGTGATGTAACTTTAGATAAAGACTCTCGATTAATAAGTGGACCTATGTCTGTGTTGTCATTCAGTCCATTTCCTATGACCAGTTCACTTACTTTTTTCGCAAACAATGTACCAAACTCATCTGCTATAGATTCGTGAACATAAATCCTATTTGTACAAACACAGGTTTGGCCCGCATTTCTAAATTTACTTGCGATTGCACCATCTACAGCTGTTTCCAGGTCTGCATCTTCAAAAACAATATAGGGTGCATGACCGCCTAGTTCCATCGCAACTTTTTTTACTGTATCCGCTGCACCGCGCATCAATTCAATTCCAACTTCAGTTGACCCCGTAAAAGTTAATTTACGGACCGCAAAACTATCATTAAAAGTAGCCGCGATCTCCTGGGATGGTCCTGTTACTAGATTCGCTACTCCTTTTGGCAGTCTTGCAGCATCCAGTGCCTCAAAAATTAACTTTGCTGTTAGAGGGGTTGCTGATGCTGGTTTAACGATCACAGTACAACCTGCCGCAAGTGCTGGAGCAATCTTTCTAGTAATCATTGCCGCTGGAAAATTCCAAGGTGTAATCGCCGCAGTAACTCCAACAGGCTCCTGAAAAACAAATATTCTTTTATCGATACTTGAAGCGGGAATCGTATCGCCATAAATACGTTTTGCTTCCTCTGAATACCAGTCAACATAAGATATTGCTAGATTAACTTCTCCAATAGACTCACGTAATGATTTCCCCATTTCCAGAGTTATTGTTTTTGCAATATCCCCCGCTCTAACCCTTAATTGATCAGCAAAAGTTTTTAAAAACGAACTTCTTTCTCCAGCCGTTTTTCTTTTCCATATCTTAAAAGCCTGTTCAGCAGAAGAAATGGCCATTTCTGTATCTTCTCTGTTTCCATATGCCATCTCTCCAACCTTTTCTTTCGTTGCCGGATTATAAACAGTAAAACTTTTATTCGTAACAGATGGTGTCCATTCACCATTAATATAAAGCATCTAAATGCCTCCTCGTTTATATGCTTAGTGGTTAATTTTCCACCTATTAGTTTCGAACTAACCGCCCTGTGAAAAATATCTTGGATATTTCGTCATGATCCCAGATAATATGCTCTAATCAAGTTATGAAGCTGTCATGCCACCATCAATTCGATACACGCTGCCTGTAATATATGAAGCTTTATCAGATGACAAAAATAAAACTAATTCTGCAATTTCTTTAGGTTGAGCATATCGTCTCAAAGGAATTCTTTGCTCATACATTTCTCTTGTCTGCTCCGGATTGCCCGGTGTTTTCATCTCAGCCAGTGCTCGTATCATTGGAGTATCTACAGGACCTGGACAAATGGCATTGATTCGAATTCCTGTTCCTGCACACTCTACTGCAACTGTCTTTGTCAAACCAATTACCGCATGCTTAGAAGCAGAATAAGCCGACAATCCTGGTGAACCAGTTACTCCATTAACAGATGATGTGTTTACTATACTGCCGGATTTTTGCTCCAGCATAACCGCCAATACATGCTTTAAACCAAAGAATACTCCCTTGACATTTACATTTAAAACTTGATCCAGCTCTTCTGCAGTAATATCTGTAATCCTTCCATATCCAACTCCGACACCTGCATTATTATAAAAGACATCAATCCTTCCATATTTTTCTTTGGTCAGTTGTACGAAATTTTTTACTTGTTCTTCACTTGATACGTCTGCAGAAAGAGCAAGGTAATCATCTAATTCCAACTTAGAGGCAACCTTCTCTATTACTCTTTGATCAACATCTACCAAAACTAATTTTGCTCCTTGGTCAGCGAATAAACGGGCAGTCTCTCGTCCAATTCCTCCTGCAGCACCAGTAATTAAAACAACTTTCCCTTCAAATAACATTCTAGAACACCCCTGTAAATGTTTATAAAGCCATCGCGTGTGCTCCACCGTCTATTAAAATTGTTTCACCTGTCATATAGGAGGAAGCATCGGATGCTAGAAACATCACCCCTGCCGCAATTTCTTCTGGTTTTCCCATACGTCTCATTGGAGACTTACTCAAAACTTTTTCCATAAAATCTTTATCAGTTTCTTTTATAGATTTAAGAATAGGAGTTTCTGTATAGTAAGGGGCAACCCCATTGACCCTTACACCTCTTTCGGCCCATTCAGACGCGAATCCTTTAGTTATCATATTTACTCCACTTTTACTAACACTATAACCAAGGGAACCTCTCACAGCCTGGCGGGAAGCACCTGAAGAAATATTAATGATAGAACCGCTGCGTTGTTCTAGCATGACTTTTCCCACCTCTTGTGTAAACATGAAAACACCCGTTAAGTTTACTTCCAAAATCTTATGCCAAACCTCTAATGGAAAATCCTCCGCCGCTGTTCTTTTGGATGTTATTCCAGCATTATTAACCAATATGTCAATAGTAGTAAATTTTTCAAGTGTCTTGTTTACCACGTTTTTAATATCATCAGGGTTTCCAACATCACATTGAATGACTAATACTTTCGCGCCCTTCTCTCTAAGTTCTTCCGCAAACCCTTCTATATCCGTTAATACGAGGTCACATAGAACGAGATTACATTCGTAATTCGCAAATCCCCTAGCAATGCTTTTTCCCATACCCCCATTAGCCCCAGTTATAATAGCCGTTTTTCCGTCCAAATTAAAAATATCCAAAACAATTCCCCCAATATTTAATATTATTTAAGAATGAAAGCCTTAAACCAAAAAGGTCACTAGTAAAAAATTAGTCTTTTGTCACTCCACTAAGTTAAATTTTCAAAGTCCTGCTTGTATTATTTTCATGAAGAAATCCAGCGATAGTAATAATTGTATTTTTTATTTCAGTAGGAAAAATCTCAGGGTATGAAAAGTACCCATGAACTAATCCTTTTTTACAAATCGATTCAACTTTTACTTTCGCTTCTTTTAAGCGTTTTGCGTAAGCTAATCCATTATCTCGAAGCACATCATTTTCCGCGACGATAACGAGTGCTGGCGGTAAATGAGTTAAATCATCGGCTTCTAACGGGGCCGCGTACTTATCAAATTTATCCGTTTCATCTCTGAGGTAATGATTATGGAACCATATCACTAAATCTTTATTCAGACCGAATCCGTTTTCAAATTCCTTAAAAGACTTAGTGTTTAAATTAAAACTAGTACCTGGATAAATTAGGATTTGTGCAGAAATATGAGGTTCCTTTTTATCCCTAGCCATCATAGAAACAACAGTAGCCATGTTTCCTCCAGCACTATCACCGCCAACTGCGATATTTGAGGCATCCCCATTGATTAACGCCGCATTTTCACTTACCCATTGTAGTGCCGCATAGCAGTCATTCACTGGAATGGGAAACTTATACTCTGGGGACAGCCTATAGTCTACTGAAACCACAATTCTTTCAGTAAGTTCAGCAATCATTCTACAAGTCCCATCGGAAGATTCAAGATCACCTAATACCCATCCACCACCGTGGTAATACATAAAAATAGGGAGAGGACCTTCTGATTTGGGCGTATAAATTCTAATCTTCACGTTTGCATCCTTATCGACAGGAATAACCCGATCTTCGACTTTTGAAAGCGGCCCAACTTCTGCTTTTTCACCGGAGGGCTTTCTAAATAACTCTCTTACGGCCTTAGGTCCTAACGACAGGTTTTCCAATACTCGGTTAAAACCTTTAATATAAACTTTTGACTCTGGGGATAATTCTGCCAAATTATTTCTCCCTTTCTAAAAACTAATTTAATGAATTTACTTCATCTTTTTTATTTACAGATAAGGTAAAGCCCGCAAACCCCTTATCTGCAACCTCTTTGCAAATCTGATTGTATTTATCAAACCCTCCTAAATAAATAGGGAATCCTCTTGGTTTATCTGGAATATTCGCACCTGTCCACCATGACTCCGTTTTAACAAAAAGTGTAGCATTAGCCGCCTCCGCAACCGATTTACTCCAATCAGCGGCTGCTTCCCTTGTTGCCTCAATAGTATTTATCCCCTGCTCACGGAGATAATTGAGACAGTCAATAATCCACTCAACGTTTGACTCAATCACTACGAGGTTGTTGACCACCGCGCCTGGACCCTCTGCTCCTGCAACCATGAATAAATTTGGGAAGCCATCTATTGCAAGTCCAAGATACGTACTTATCTCACCCCCATGATTCCATTTTTCTTTTAATGCAACTCCATTTCTTCCCCTAATATCTATTTTAAACAGAGGACCGGTAATAGCGTCGTAACCTGTAGCAAATACAAGAGCATCCAACTTATATTCTTTTTCTGTTGTGCGTACACCCATAGGAGTGATCTCCTCAATAGGCGCCTTTTTAATATCGATCAAGGTGACATTATCACGATTATATGTTTGATAATAATTGGTACTTAAAGCTATGCGTTTTGTTCCAAAATGATAATTTGGCATTAATTTCTTGGCAACCTCAGGATCGCGTACAATTTCAGAGATCTTGGAACGGACAAAATCACCATATGTTTGATTAGCTTCTTCGTTGGTAAACAGATCATTATATCTTGGAAGACCTCCGCCTTTTTCCCAAGCGCTTTCAAATTCTTGTAACCGTTCTTCTTCTGTTACAGCTAAAGCTGATTTATCAATGAGTTTCTTAAAATCACCAGTACGGCTATTTCGAATCTGTTGCTTTAATTCTTTAAAGTTTGCTTTTCTTTGTCGTACATATTCAGGATCAAGCTCATGATTCCCTGCCGGAATGGAATATTGAGGCGTCCGTTGGAAAACAGTTAAATGATCAGCTTCTTTTGCAATTTCCGGTATTACCTGCATACCACTTGACCCAGTGCCGATGACACCCACACGTTTACCTTTGAAATTAACCTTTTCTTTTGGCCAATTTCCGGTATGATACCATTCCCCTTCGAAGCTATGTAAACCTTTAAAATTGGGAACGTTGGGAGCAGAGGTGAGCCCGCCTACCGTAGGGATGAAAAACTTAGCCGTTACACTAGTACCGTCATTTAAGTAAATCTGCCAACGTTCGTTTACCTCGTCATAATGAGCAGCATTAATGCGCGTGTTGAATTGAATATCTTTACGTAAATCAAATTTATCTGCTACGAAATTGATATAACGGAGAATCTCCGGCTGACTAGGATACCTGCTAGTCCATGTCCATTCCTTATATAGTTCTTCAGAGAAATAATAGCAATAAGCAAAACTCTCCACATCGCAACGTAATCCAGGATAGCGATGCCAATACCATACTCCGCCGACATCCCCGCCTGCCTCAAATACTCTGACGGAGTAACCAGCCTCTCGTAAACTATGAATCATGTACAACCCCGAAAAACCCCCACCAATAGCAACCACATCGAAATCGGCAGCTTGACTCGTTTTAGATCCTTGTTGAGCAAAATTCATATTATTTTCTTCCTTTCATACTAAATATAGTTTTTTGAAACCCCTTACACTGATTTTATGGAATATCCGTACTAAACCAGTGATAGTCTCCCCCAATTGTCATTAATTTCAAGTTCCCAAAAATTTAGTCAATAATTGTTTATATTACTAACAAATACATTTTAATAATTCTGTATTCTCTAACTCCTCTTCACCAATAAAACTATAAATATTTCACATCCTTTGTAATCGCTTTATTAAACTTGTAATACAATCATACAAGATAGATTTTCTGATTTCAATATACATTTTAAAATTTTCCAAATTTTCTACCTTCTAACCTTTAGGGTTTCATTCCCCCAAAAATGTGCTATAGGTATAAACGTTTGCAATATAAATAGATCCCCACCTGTTAAAAACAGATGGGGATTCGATTATTAATAGCTATTGTTTTAAATACAATCCAAAAAATAGGTAAAGTTGTAGACTACTTATTCACCCGTGGATCTCCAAGTTTCAATCGTGCATTTGTTAAATGTTCTTTCATATAAAATGCTGCAGCTTCTTTATTTCTTCTTTTAATTGCTTTATAAATATTTTGGTGTTCTTGGTGCACTTGTTCACGCTTCTCTCTTCTTCCTACGTTTTTCCTTAACGAATAGGTAAGGGCTTTTTGATAAAGTTCTCTTACATTTTCTACCGATTGAGTGAGGAAAGAATTTTTAGCAGCTTTTACAATGGACATGTGGAAATCATAATCTGCTTGATCTCCAACAATGGAATCATCATTAATCGTATCTGATACTTGCTGAAAGGCTTCATATATCTTCTCAATATCTTCCTCAGTATGCCGTTCTGCCGCGAATGCTGCTGCCTCAGTCTCAATTACTGTCCGCAATTCAAGCAAGTTATAAATTTCTTCATCTGTAATCATTTCAAATGCCACTGTATCTAGTAGGTCTTCTGTGGGCATTTTTTTTACAAAGTTCCCCCCACCTTGAATCGATTCTACAAGTCCACTCGCAACGAGCACACTAATTACTTCACGAATAGGCGCCCTACTAACACCAAACATTTCAGCAAGCTTATTTTCCGATGGGAGTTTTGAACCTTCTGGAAATTCCCCATCTCGTATTTTCTGTTTTAATTGTTCAAGTATTTGGTCAGCTATTTTCAATCGCTTTACTGTATGAACCATAAAATCCTCCTTAAAAAGGTATTTTTTTATAGGAAAAACTTTACCACCAATTCACTTTTAATAGAAATCTATTCATTTCATTTTACTTTGGTTAATTTGATTGTTGTAATACAAGCTTACAATTTATCGATTCTCTTAGTCAATACAAATTTTGTTAAAAGAATAGAAAAAGATCTCGCGTAAACTATGCTCCTTTATCGTGGTCTTAGAGACAGAAACTTATTTATCAGCTGGAAATTCTAGAGTATGAGAGATACGGGGATAAGAATTAAAGCAAACGTAAAATAATCCCCAACTGGTCAAACAGATGGAGATTATTTTTAGCTTACAGAATTACACAAAAAGGTTGGGAAGTAAAGAGTAGATTTTAGCTGGTATTTCTTATATACCTTTGTGTTTTACATTATCCCGGCCGCTTCTGCCAAGTATTCTACTAAGTGAACAGCTCGCATGCGCCCGTTCAAATTTTCACGTTCAATTCCCAGCTTCATTTGAATCAGGCATCCGGGGTTGGTCGTAATGATGGTCGTTGCTTCTGTATCTTTTACATTCTCCATTTTTTGATCCAAAATCTCCATTGAGGCATCATAATTCACAATGTTGTAAATCCCTGCCGAGCCACAGCACATATTCGCATCGTTCATTTCTATGACTTCTACATTTGGTATGCTTTGGATTAATTGAAGCGGCTCTTTTGTAACTTTTAGAACATTTGTCATATGACAAGACCTCTGATACGTGATCCTTTGAGGTGGGCAGTCTTTCGCTATAATGCCTCCACATAAAACAAGGATTTGGGAAATATCTTTCGTATTTTCCGAAAATCGTTTCGCGCGTTCGACCCATAGTGGTTCATCCGCTAAAAGGTGATCATATTCGGCCATCATGGCCCCACAACCGCCGGCATTATTAACAATAAAATCTATTTCTTCCTTTTCGAAAGCGGCAATATTGGATTTGGCTAACCTTTTGCTTTCTTCTATTTCTCCTGAGTGGGCATGCAGAGCTCCACAGCAAGTCTGATTCTCTATAAGAATAACGTCACAACCTGCCTCGGAAAGAAGCTTGACGGAAAGTTGGTTAATCTTTCTGAACATAGCATCCATTACACACCCCGCAAAGAACGCGACCGTAAACTTTTTGTCCCCTATAGCCGGTGTAATATGAAGGAGACTTGAACGTTCCCATGGGGATGCCGCAGAAGGGGTGATCGCTTCGAATTCACCTAAATGAGCGGGCAATTTTTTCATCAACCCGCTTTTTCTAGCCAGTTTTTGAATACCACTCTTTTCATATAACCACATGGAATTTCCGATGAATTTCATCGCTTTACGGCTGGGGATGACTTTTTTGAATAAGGTGTTTCGCAAAGTTCGAACCGGAACGGAAAGTTTTTTACGACGTGTGATTGCCGCTCTGGCTGCTTCCAAAAGCGCCCCGTATTCAACCCCGGTAGGACAAGCCGTTTCACACGCGCGGCAGCCAAGGCACAAATCCATCGGTTCTTCAAGAACGGATAAGTCTGTAATCCTTCCTTCCCCTACCATCTTGACCAAATTAATTCTCCCTCTCGGAGAATGAGTTTCCTTCCCCATCGTGACGTAGGTAGGACATACTGGCAAACAGTAGCCGCATTGAACACAGCTATTTGTTTTTTCATATTTAAGTTCCACTTTCAATTGTTCAAGGTCATGTTTCATTCGCTTAGCACCAACTTTTGCCCCGGCTCAGGGAAAATCTTTCCTGGATTCATAATATTATTCGGATCCCAAGCCTGCTTAATTTTCTTCATCATATCTAATCCGACGGCCCCCAATTCCATTTCCATAAATGGAGCTTTCATGGTTCCTATGCCATGTTCCCCAGACAAAGTTCCTCCTAATTGCACGGCCGCTTCAAAAATCTCCGTAACTGCCAGCTCGACCCGCCGCATTTCTTCCTTATCCGATTTGTCGGCAATAATATTAGGATGAAGGTTGCCATCCCCGGCATGGCCAAAAACCACAAGGTGCACATTATACTTTTTCTTGATTTCTTGAAGACGACGACACATTTCTGGTATTTTACTCCGGGGAACGGTTGCATCTTCCGAAATTTTGGTCGGCTTAATCCTGACAATGGCGGGAGATACCAGCTTTCTCGCCTTCCATACCTCTTCTGTTTCAGCCTTAGTTTTCGGAATGCTTACTTTTCTTGCTCCCACTTCTTTACAAACCTTCGAGACCTGTTCGGCTTCATCAATGACTGCAGAGGGGTGCCCATCAAGCTCGATGAGAATCATCGCTTCGGCGTCCTTGGGAAGCCCAGAAGGCTGATAATTTTCTACAGCTACAATAGAGGCTTGGTCCATCAATTCCATTTTTGACGGCAGTATTCCGGAGGAAAGAATTTTTGATATGGCTCTTCCTGCATCTACGAGGCTATTAAATATAGCCATCACCGTTTCTGAAGCTGGCGGCTTTGGAATCAATCGCAGGACGGCTTTTGTAATGATTCCAAGAGTACCTTCCGAGCCAACAATGAGCTTGGTCAAATCGTAACCGGTTACGTTTTTCACCGTCCGTCCGCCTGTTCGGATAATTTCCCCCTGTGGCGTGATGATTTCCAACCCAATGACATAATCTTTCGTTACTCCATACTTCAATCCTCGCGGGCCACCCGAATTCTCCGCCAAATTTCCACCTATAGTGGATACATGAGAACTGCTGGGATCAGGAGGGTACATCAAACCTTTCCGTTCGGCTGCATGATGAATATTCGATGTTAATACACCTGGGGACACGACGGCAACCAAGTCTTCTTCATGAATTTCAAGTAAATCATCCATAACGGACAGATCGAAAACCATTCCACCTTTAACGGGAAGCGGACCTCCACTTAAACTGGTCGCTTGGCCTCGTGGGTAGACCGGAATCTTCTCTCGGTTGGCCAATTTCACAAGTGTGGCCAATTCCTCCACACTTTTTGTCTGAATGACCACATCGGGTAGATAGGTACCAAACGAACCATCAAAGGAATAACTATAGCGATCGGATTCATTTGTCAATACTCTCCCTGTTTTTACGATGGATATAATTTCTTTAACATGTGCTGATGTTATCGCTTTCAATGGAGATTTTCCCTTCCTTTTTTTCTAAGAAATAATATGTTTAAAAAAGTAAACTTAGTTTTTTCTCTGCATTTTTCAAATGAATAACAGACTGGATTTTTGCCAGCTCAGGTTCCTCCATTTTAATAGCTAATAGAATATCCTGGTGTTCTTTAAGAGCCGCTTTTCGTCTTTGTTTTAACACCAAATTAGGCTCGAGTGTAATCTTTAATGCTCTCTCATAAAGAGCAGATAAACTTTCAATCATATGAATCATGATCGGATTCTGTGTTGCTAAAATAATGGATCGATGGAATTCGATGTCTGCCTCTTTCCCCGTTTTCTCCTCATCAGTGAATTCCATCTCCAGCCATTTCAAAGCCTGTTCCATTTGTTCCAATTGTTCTGGGGTACGCCTAAGTGCAGCTAAATAGGCCGCCTCAGGCTCTAGAATTTTTCTCATCTCAAAAAGATGTTTAATGACTTCCTTATCATCGTTTTCAATTCGAATATGATGCAATAAAAAAGTGGCAGCTCTTTCTTCAACGTAACTGCCTCCACCTTGACGCGAGCTGATCACACCCGCAGCCCTTAAGACACTGAGTGCCTCTCTGATCGGGATTCTACTTACCCCAAAGTGTGCAGCTAGTTCCATTTCTGTTGGCAATTTTGAACCTGAGGGAAACTTTCCAACTTCAATCATATTTAACAATTCACGAGAAATCGTTTGCGATATTTTTTCTTTTTCAGCCATAACGGTCTCCTTTTCAGAATTTTCAAACCTGTAATACAAATTTTACGAATATGAATACTGTAAGTCAATAATTATTATTAAAAAAGCCAAAATCTACGTTAAATTAACTAAATTTCACCGATTCGGTAACGAGAAACCGTTATTTGTAATACAAAAAAACTGAACTTGGATATTTAATTTCGATATCTAGTTGCTATTTTTGAAAAAATGTTAGTGTACAAAAACGAAAATGATTGTCAACATAGGGGAGAAAACCAGAACAATGTGCAGGATAAAGTACATCTGGAACTAAAAAAGTCCGTATTACATGCAGTAACATGACAATGCAATATAGACGGGTCCCACATTAGAGGACGGAATGAAGGCAGGATCATTACCCCGGGGGTGCCAAAACTCAGGGGGAATTTTTTTATGGTTCACATATTTTTAGTGGTCACAAAAAACAGTCCCTCTCAATTAAGTTTGATTCGAGGAACTGAACTTTCGTTGCAAAATCAACGTACTGGAACTGGAACTGCAGTGGCCTTTTGCACAGGTGTTTTACATCAAATGGAATGGTGCAGTAGCCGCCATGTATCGATATTTACTCCTATTGGAGCAAAGATAGTCATTTAATTCAATTCAATTTTTACAATTTCACAACAACCCATAAAAACTGTAAAAAAACTAACAAACCACCTCTCTATGCTGTTTCTCCTTCAACTGTTCAAATAGCTTTTCGACAGTGCCAATCCCAACATTGGCATATTTGGCGAGGATGACGAGCTCTTTTGGCAGCTGCCCTACAGTTACAATATCATCTTCATTTAATTGTCTTAGTAATCCTGGAATCCCACTGAATTCTGCCGCTGTAAGCGAAATTTTCGAAAGCTCTTCTGTCACTATGATGTGGTCAGCTTTATAGAAGAAAAATAATTCTCCCGGACGTTCGAGTGTAAGCTGCCGGCGGGTTTTTTCTTCCTCAATATAGGTCTGTAATTCCTCAAAGAAAGTTTCGTCATTTTTTTCGCTGAATCGTTTTACATGTTTATGAAGCCCCTCAAGATTGCTTGGAAGTTCACTCATAATCCGTGCCTGTTGCTCTGCCCCAAGCCGGATTAGAAAAGTTTCTGATTTGGCAAACCGCTGCGGTAATAAAAAGGCATCACGGAGAAAATAAGGAATCTCAAGCTGCCGCCCTCTATAAGAAATGGTACGAATGGTGGTATACCCCGGCAATCCAACTGACTCTTTTGGATAGTCAATGGTTGCAGCCGTTTCAGTCAATACGGTTTCTTGTTGTTCATTTTTCCCTGCAAGTGTTAATAACTCCTCCAGGGCCTTAAGTCTCACTTCAATTTCGCTCATCTCAAAGGATTGTTCCGCTCTAGGTGACGGATCCTGATATTCAGGAACCTTTAAGGTTACTGGCCCGTATACCTCCAGATACCAGCTAACAATCTTATATACAGCCTCCCAAGATAGTAAAGCTTCTGAATATCGAAATACTCGGGAATCATGGGCCGCTTGGTTACCAATTTGTCGAACATGATGTAGTGCATCACGAATTTCCGGAGTCAGGTAGCCGTTAAAATTGAGCAAATCAATCCTGTCTTTCAAATTAGCTCTAGGTTCTTCATTTAGATTTTCAGTCCGAATTACTTGCTGCAGGATGTTTTCGACAAATACTCGGGCATGAGTCAGCATCATCCGCGGACTGGTGAATATACTATTCTCTAATTCGCGAGCTACCAAGGCTAGTTCTTTGGATATTGGTTCTAGAAATTGATAGAAATAGGGTTGGGTGGTCATATAAACATCGTTCCTCTGACTTTTATTTTTTGTTATAACGTAATTGTTTATAAGCTCTTTAAAAGGTGCAATTTTCATCATTTAATTTTGCCGATAGCCATCCATATCATTAGGATAAGGTTGATCAACAGCTAGTGAAGATTTTTAATGTTTTTATTATAATATTCTTAGAAGATTTACCATTGGCTATCTTTCCCCTGATTCCTCCAGTAGAAAATCCAACTCCAAAATTGTGTGTATTGCATGGAATAATCTCAAAGCGTCTACTCTATTCCAGTTGCTCGGAATGTCTCTTCCGTGTAGTACCCAGTCACGGTTAATTATTGGAAATCTTGTTTCGTTTTTATCAAAGTTTCCTGCCTTAAATACTTCATTTAAAAATGTCACTACCGAAACATAGATGATGATATACATTCTGTCTTGCTCAATTTCTTGCTTTACTGTTGTAAACTGGTCTCTCAAAGGGGGCCTTCTCTTCCCCTTAATCGAAGCTATATATTTTTGAAATCTTGGTGAAATAAGCATATGACCAAGATTTTCAATTACGATGAATAAACTCGGAATGGAAACAAAATACTTTCCGCTTTCGTAATTATCAAAGCATTGTTTAAGTAATTCCCTCCAATTTTTAACAAAATCATGTTCAAGAATATCCTTTTTTATATGCTCATACTCGTTGCCAGTGGAATAGTATACATCAAACGCTTTATCCAACTCTTCCAGACTACCAATTTTGGATATCCCGACAGTTTCCGCTGGAGTCATATTCATTGGAAGCGTCCAACCTCTACGGGCCAAAGATTCACCAGCATAGATCCAATTTTTCTCAACTTCATCCCAGTTAATTTCTGCTAAAGGAGAAACTGCTTTCAACACTTTCTCCAATAGTTTATTAATTTGAACACCAAGATTTGCTATTTCAATGGCTGCCTTTCTAATTCCATTAATCTTTTGAATACTTTCTTTTTTATTGAAATTCTCCTCTCCTCAAAACCTTTGGTTCTATTATACTTTAACTTTATAGAGAAAATATGTATTTGTGGGTATCCCACGCATAACTGGTAGTTAATCGGGCGGTGCCAGTCATCACCAATTATTTAATGCTCTTTATTATGAGGAACTATCCAAAGAATCGGGTATCCGAATACGAATTATTACGATCCCTTTAGCGAAAATCCGTTTGTTCTTTATGTAACGGAAAACTATATATAGAACACTACTTTATATGATTAGAGATTATTTTGGTTAGTGGGTAATTATAGAGGTTTATTCCCTGTTCAAAATGCACAAAAAAGAGGATTAGGTGAGTCCATAATCTGCCAGAATTGTTGACCAGTACGGTGAAAACATTTTTAAGTAACCTAGGGAGACATTTAAATGAAGAGTCTTCGTTAAATGAAAAACAATAATTCATCGCTTCTATAATTAGTTTAAATTGTTAAGTACAGTCTTCCCTTTTCACGGAAATCTGTAAATTCTAGCTTAGCGTTGACATCCGTATTGTATAACTAATTGCGCTGTAATACAACTTATCAGGGCATAATATTCGGCAATAAATGGACAGGAAATAACAGTAAATTTCTACATTGGGGCTAAGCAAAAACAACGCTGTCATTCTTCGACAAAAGTCGGGCGGTACACGGCACCATAGCTATGTATATATCCTTTAATTAATATTTTTCAAAAAACTCACGATTCATCCTGTGCACTCCCATTCTTTCATTCTTTTCACCTAAATTATACCGCTGAGGAGTCTATAAGAAAAATAGAGTAGACCAAGGCTTGGCTAATCTATTTTCCCATTTATAATAAAATCTCCAAATTCTTAAAATGGGAGATCATCGTCACTTCGATGAAAAACAAATTTACTATTTGTACTTTTCAAATTAAAATTTTCATCAGACTCTTCTTCCATTTCTCCCCAAGTTATACCAAAAGGAGCTCCACCTTCCGTATATCCCGCAATGAAATAAAACATCTCATCACTAAAATCTTCTTCCATTTGTGCATTTTCGAGCTTTCTTTTGTCCGTTTGTTTCTGTTTGGCTTTACAAGAATGTTTGACCTGTTCTTTATAAGACTGTTTAAATTGATAGCCCAGCATTTCTAATTCTGTGATGGCACATAATAGGTCAACACCAAACCACTTACTATACCCTTTTGCAAGATTTTTTCCATTGTACTGTTCGGCCCACTTCTTAGCGTTTTGAAGACGGCCGGACCTAGTATACCGCTTCCTTCTCGGTGTGTTATTCTTATTATTTTTCTTGTTTGCCATACACCAGTCAACCACCCTCACCAGGAACCTTCCCACATTCTGAAAGGCGCCTACCACTTCTTTATATACTCAGTATCTCTCTAATTTCTTGTTCGGTTAAGCTCGATAACGCTTGATCCTGGGAGTCGACCAATGCTCCAATCAATTCTTTTTTGTTTTGCTGGAGTTCATAGATTTTTTCTTCAATTGTACCTTGAGCAATTAAACGAATCACCTGGACCACATTCTTTTGGGCAATTCGATGCGCCCTTCCTGCCGCCTGTTCTTCCACTGCCGGATTCCACCACAAATCATATAAAATCACCGTATCAGCTCCGGTTAAATTAAGACCTGTGCTGCCTGACTTTAACGAAATGAGGAAGATAGGCTGTTCTTGAGTAGGCGAGATTTGCTGTTTTGCATACCCTTGACGTTTTGTACTTGTTTGTGCAACTGAATTTTCCTGTCTTGAATTTCGTCCTTCGTTAACATCCCACTCACTAAGTACACCTGCCCATATGAAAAACAATATATTTTAGGATACTATAAAGATTAAAGGGTCTTTCCTGTTATGAATGCCTCGTCTTAAAGCAGTTCATAGCGAAGATGGGAATAATTCACCTGGGTCAGTCAAACCTCTAATTGCCTCGCTTACTCTTTATAATCAATATTTTTCCTTTTACAAAATTCTATTGCTATTTCTTTAAATTGTTGGTCACGGAATTCATACCATTTACCAGAAATACCTAAATGATACACAATGTCTTTAAATCGTCGAAAAGCGTCTTTTCCACTTATAGAATCTAGTAAGGTATTCCTTAATTTCAAATCTGAGAGACTATAGCAAAATCTTTGCATCATACTCATTAATATCAAAGCTGGAAGGGAGTGGTGCATACTTACCGAAACTTTCAATTATTGAAATAGTGGTCTTCACTTCTTCCTGTTGCCATTCGGGTAAGTGGTCATATTCCTCATCATCTTCGGCAAACAATAATGCTTCTTGCGAGACATAAACGATTTCCCCCGTATTAAGATTAAGGAAAGGTTTAGTTTGCTCTGATTGCAGCTCCATTCCTTCAATTATATCTTCTAGCTTCGCTTGCATAAATCTTCTCCTTTCATTTTCATTTTATAGATATTAAAATGAAAATTGGTTAAAAAGACACATAAGACTTTATGTTCCATAAGAAGCTGACAAAAAAACATCGTAGCTTTTACTAATAGCCATGATGTTTCTTCTTAACTTCATTATGGGAAACGGTCCCTTTAGTTTCTTTAAATAAAAATTCCAAAGCCGCCTCAAACCAAATCATCTGAAAATTCACAATCAAGTTTTTTGAAATCCTTCTTATCCCATGTTAATACAGGCATATTTTCTTTTGATTTTATACTAAGAAGGGCATCGGCAAAATCAACATTCTTCTCAGCAAAAACTTTAAATGCTGGTAAAGCATGTGATTCTTCTGCTTCAACATTTTCAGCTAGCAAAATATTTAACAGATATTCACTGATTTCCTGCCTGCTTAATTAATAAAAGGACTTTAATAACCAACAACATTCTGCAATAGTAATAGTCGGAACTATTAACATTAGTTCTTTGTTATCTACTTTTTCAATTAATTGACGGAGGACTTCCACCTTAGAATAATCGTCTTTTACTACCAATCGAATCAAAACATTGGCACCAACCAAGAATTTATTCATCATGATCACTCATTTCTGAATAAATTTCTTTTGCTGCTGCCTCATGTGCCCTCTCACGTATTTTTTCAAAATCAATTGGTTCTTTTGCGGAAATTGGCCAGACAACATCACTTAATAATCTTCTTTTAACCAGTTCAAGCTTAATTTCATCTTTTTCATTTACAAAAATACGAAATTGATCACCCTCAGAAAGATTAAACCGATCCCGAAGCTCTTTTGGAATCGTAACCTGCCCCCTGCTAGTCATTTTGCCAGTCATTAAATCCATCAAGTCCGCACCCCCTTTTTCCGATATTGTTTGTATTACCTTTATTTTAAGTAATACACGTTAAAAGGACAAATGGTTTAGGTACTTTTTGGAAATTATCATTTGAATAATTGTTTTTCATTAAATATCCTCAGCAGTGGATTCGTTAGGAAGACGAACATTAATATCATTTGAATCCATCTTGTCCAACCTCCTTTACATAGTCCAATAAGCATGAATGTTTTTTGTGAAACTTATATTATTTTTCGTCAAAGTGACCTAAAGAAGTATTCTATTCGTTTGTACTTCTTTATTAGCTTTGAACAATTCTACAATCAAACATTGATTAAGCCTCCTTGATCATACTTCTGGGAATCCGAAAAGTGGCATTTTGCGGAATCATTACCCTTTTAAAAAAGGCTTATTTCGTATCTAATATACTGATTGCCCGTTCCAGTTGAATCAGATTTTTCTTTAATTCGTTATAGGAATACCATTTTTCACTAAACGAGGATATGTTTTGTTTAAAATCCCTGTATCTTGGACATTTTTCTTCCCTTAATACCTCAAAAACTCTCGAATTTATGGAATGAATAGAATGTGCCAATGCAGTTGGGATTGGCATGACGTTCTCTTTTTCGACAAGTGCGTAAAAGTCACCAATCTCCTCAAGGAAATGCTTTAAGTGGTAATGTTTAATTGGCTCATCCAAATTGGTAATCACATCAAATACAAAATTTATCACGAAATCATTTATGACGGACGAAAGTTCTAAAATATACCCACTTATTTTTTCAACGGTATCACTAACATTGATGGTATTGTCACCAAATTTGTTGGTGACATCGCCTAATGTTTGATGAGATACGACTAGAACTTGATAGGTATGCGACTCTCGCGCTTTCTTTGCAGAAAAGAGGGCATGGCCAATTTCTTCTAATTTATCAGATAACTTTTCGTGCTTCTGTTGGGATGATGCCTGCAAATAATCAATAAAATCAGTTCTAAGCTTAGGTTCAATTTCACCTTTTAAAAAAGAACACAAGGCAGCATGTGATGTGGCAATTCTTTTCATTTGACGAGGTCTTGTACCGTCTTCCAACCGATACAGCTGTAATAAAGCTGTGGCTAATATGTAGTGCGAGTAATAGCCCGAGGTCACCGACCAGCAATGAGTATTATTCTTGTATAAATGTTCGGAAACGGTCCAATCATACCATCCGGCAGTCAAATAGGAAAATAGCATTTCCGACCATTCGGGCTCTTTCCATAGATTCATGGAACCTTCACCTCACTAATTACATTTAACAAATGAGTTTGATATTTATTATTCATCCATTGGGACAACTGTTCATAATCCATTTCACGTATGGTTTTGCGAGTGGTTTTGTAATTTCCGCCAAAAACTTCCCTTTTCAGTTTCGATAAACTCGCTGCTCCAGCAAGAAAGTAATCGGCCATTTGCACGGTATCTTCAAGTACCAGGTCCAGGTCCCATCCTTCCGGTTTTCTTTTGGCTACTAAACTAACATCCCGTATATCAACATTATGAAAATACCATTCATAATTTAGCTTTAACTTATCTTTCACTTCATTCAATAAAATAGAAAACCATATTGCGTTATGCCTGCCACAGAATGCAATGAAAGGACTTCTTTTGCCATGGCCATCGCAGCTGCAGATGGTAACAATCCCAGCAGCGCTCAATGCTTTTACCAGTAACGCGACTCCCGTCTCAAGTACAAAGGTATTGATTTTTGGCCCATGGTTTCTCTTGATAAAATATTTCCAGGAGGACCATCCACTACCCCCGCCAGCCTCATGGTTGCTTGCTTTATACCAGATTATGTTGTGTATAGCCCTCTCTTCGATATGGTCGTCGAGTAAATATATGTTTCTGTCTTCCAGTTTTATAGATATTCCTAATACTCGAAACATCTCTTCTAGATAAAACAATTCCCCGTCAGGATTCCCTTTTTCAATGTAAATATGATCATCTTTCTTCTGAATAAGAAAACCTCTTAACCTTAACGCATTGGCAAGTTTGTCTAGCACCACAATCCCACCCTTCATATTTAATAAAAGTATAACATTTATGATAATCTGAAACTGTTTTATTGACAAAGGGACACAATAGAAACAGCATTCCAAAATAAGCAGAAAAACGACTTAAATTGCAAAAAAGGCGTTCAAAAATCATTTTTGAAGCAAAAGAAAGCGTTTTCAACGCAAAAATGACGTTCAAAATTGATTTTTTGCTATTCGATGAAAACTGCCATTCACGATATTGTAGGGGTGCCGGATTCGTGGAAACGAATGGACTTTAACGTATAGGGTGGCAGGATAAACATGAGCATTAAATCTGGAAACATTGAAGGATTCGAAGAGTATTCGCAGTTTGCCAATTTAGCAGATTTTAATCACAATATGGAAATGTGGATGCTGGAGCACAAGGACGATTTTTCAAAAGGAGAATTGATGGGATTAAAACGGCTGGTTCGCTTTGCGGCTAAAATCCCTGGTGTTTGCAATGCGAAAATTGGCACGATCCTGAAGGCGATTCATGAGGAATTTCATGACAATGGCATTTCCCGTTCCACTTTCAAACGGATGGTCCTGAAAGCAAAGGAAATCGGTATTCTCACCGTTCATGAAACTGAAGGAAAAAACGGCTCACAGTCCAGCAACCTGTATGTGTTTAATCGTTTTCCTGCAAATGAACCACCCAAAGCCGAAATAATGAACCTCCCAAAAGAAACTAATAATCTTTTAAAAACTGAAAAAGATCAAAAGAATAATAAACGTAAAGAAGAACCGTTCGTATTGGACCATACATATGTTAGCAACCGTGTTCCACAGGAGTTTGTTCAGTTGGTTAAGTATTTCTATTCTGATGCCAAGACAATCGAAGAATACTGGCACATGACGGAGGTTGCTGCCTATCGCAATAACAGCGAAACTGAACGAGAACGGATGCTGAAAGTGGCGATTGATTCGTTTAAACAGCTTGTTCGGAAAATAAAAATGCCCCCTTCCGTTAAAAACCCGATTGCTTACTTCTACGGGATTCTGATGAAACAATTTAAGCGCCGTTATTACGACGCCATTTACGAAGAATTTGGGTATCCAAATACTATATATGATGATCCCTTTAGTAATCATCCGTTGGTTTACACATGGGATGCAAAATAGTTTAGCGGCTATCAATCTATTTTTAATGAATTTTTAGAATTCTGAATTTTATTATGCTATAATAGTGGTACGGATAACATATTAAGGCTTATTACGGGGAAGAGTTGATGTTATGTTAGATGAAAAAAGTGTTTTACCACTCTATTATCAATTAAAGGAAATTATTAAAGAAAAAATAAAAGATGGCTCCTGGAAGGAAGGCGAAAAGGTTCCCTCTGAAAGAGAACTAATGGAGCAATATAATATTAGCCGAGCTACTGCAAGAAAAGCACTAAACGATCTCTTATTTGAAGGCCTAATTGAAAAAAAACAAGGGGTAGGTACATTTGTCGCCAATAGAAAAGTCTTACAGGACTTAACTGGTGAATTAGCCTATGCCCATCAAGTCACGGCTCAAGGATTAGTACCCAGTATGAAAGTAATTTTTTCTGGAACCGATCAATATATTCCCCAACGAATATTAAATACATTTCAGTTAAACAACTCTGATCAAATATTTAAATATAGTGGGGTACTTTTCGCTGATCGTCAACCTTTGATTTTAGCAACAACCTGCATCCCTTTTTGTTTAGTCCCAAATATAACTGATAAAAATTTGGAAAAGTTGGTTTTATTTGATTACTTAAAGAATGAGTGCAAAATTCAGATTACCCATTCCGTTATTGATATCGAACCGATCACTCTAAATGAATTTGAAGCAAATCAGTTACAATCGGACGTTGGAAAGCCAGCTTTATCTGTTGAACGTATACTTTATGATGACAGCAAGGCAGTCGTGATATCAAAACACATTATGCTTGGTGAAAGATGCAAATACTTCTTTACGATTAAACAAAATAATAATAATGAGCCCGACTTAAATATAGACTTAAAATTTAATATTGGTCTCTCCTAAAATTATAAATGCTCTTTACAAAGAAATTTATCATTCCTTTGTAAAGAGCTTCCTATTATTAGTGAGATTTCTTCAACATTACCTTTGAAGCATTATGATAAATGTTTTTCCTCATATAATTTTGGTCTACTTCAGATAGGTGTGCAACTATCTCTGCTTTAACGTTTTGAGCTTCCTTACATAACTTTCCTTCTGAATCAATAATAATATCCAACAGATAGAGAGCAAGTCGATGCTTATTTATTTGAATCAGTTCACTTACTCTATTTAGGATTTTTTCCTCATTTGCAATCAGACTATTAATTTCAGCCGCAACTGTCCTGCTCTTTTCGGGATATAGATTGGTAGGATTTCCATCATACCAACCGGTGTATCGACGGTATGTGCCTCTAATGGCAAAATCCAAGCAGCCATAAAATTGAGCTAAATATGGACCTTCTTCCAAATGAGAAGGCAGTTCCGCACTTTCGAGAATTTCTTCTAAAGATTCCCCACCATTTAACCCCGAAACGACACATTCTTGGACAAATTCCATTGATTCCTTGATAGCTTTGGTGTGAGCATCGAAAATTTTCGAATCATTGATATAAGGTCCATGTCCAGGAATTGTAATTTTGGGTTGCAGGTTGCGAATTTTCTCCATCATAAGAGCCCATTCTTTAGCAAATCGGATATCCTTTGCGGGATTCCCAACATTCGGAAAAGAGCGAATGATAAAGTCACCGGTGAACACGACATCATCCTCTGGAATATGGATCACTGTAGCATCATCGGTTTCCCCTTTACCATGTATTAGATGAAACGTCTTTCCGCCCAGTGTAAATACATATTCTTGATCATAAACAATATCTGGAAACAAAACCTCATCCCATAGATTACTCATTTGAAAACTTGTAGCGAATTGACGCTCGTTAATAATATAATGGTAGTTATTTAATTCCTTATATCTTTCTAAGCGGGCAATAACATTCCGCTGGGCAATGATTTGTGCCCCTTCATTTTTAAAGACTCTGGCCCCGCCAACATGATCACCATGTCCATGAGTGTAAATCAAATATTTAATCGGCTGATTAGTCACCTTTCTGATGTTTGATAGGATTCCTTCTGCCTGCGCGGTACTTAAGGTACTGTCTATTACCACTATTCCCTCATCTGTTTCAACAACACCAACATTCCCAAACGCTTTTACAAAGTAATACCCGTCCCTCACCTTTTTGAAATCCACTTCGCTGTTTTGTGATGCATAGTTTTTCATATCATTTTGTATACTAGCTATACTCATTTCCTTCCACCTCACTTATGGGTATTTTCTGTTACCATTCTTTGGGCAATTTGTTTATAAATGTTTCGCATGATAAAATTTTCATTTGTCTCAGAAAGTTTTTTGGTTAATTCAGCTTTTAATACCAAAGCCTCCGATTCTTCACTTCCAAATACGAGTAAATCAATCAAATGTAGCGCCATTTGATACTCGCCATTAGCACGAAGCTGTTTACATTTTTCCAGGATGGCGTTTTGATTTGGGATAAAAGACAGAATTTCCTTCGCTACAACCTTTTGTTTAGCAGGCTGCAGGTTTGTCGGGTTCCCATCAAACCAACCGGAATATCTACGGTGAGTTCCTTTAATGGCAAACATTAAACAGCCATAGTGAGGTTGAATGTATTCACTTTTTTCCAAATGCTCGGGCAGTTTTATCTGATCTAGCATATCTTCTAGCGAAGTACCCTTATTCATATGATAAATGACCTCATCATGGACAAAACGCAGGCATTCTATGATATCTTGTAAAGCGGTTTGAATCGTGTCCTTATTATCAAAAAGATCCCCATGGCCCGGAACGAGGAATTCCGGCTGCCTAGCTCTGATTTTTTCTAAGGATTCAAACCATTCCCTTTCAAAGCGCACCTCTTTTAATGGGTTCCCAATATTAGGGAAGGACGAGATGAAAAAGTCACCAGAATAAATAACCTTTTCCCCCGGTATGCTAACAAAGCAATGGTCGTCGGTTTCCCCTTTTCCGTGGACAATTTGAAACGTCTTTTCCCCGAGTTTAAATTCGTAATCGGTATGAAAGGTAATATCTGGGTAGGTAAAATCGTATTTTTTCACGTCAGTTGTTTTGTTGTCAAATTGAACGGAGCCAATCCGTTGCCTATGGGCCTTCAAGATTTGATATTTTTTAAATCTATCGACAACATTTTCATGGGCAATCACAGTCGTCTCATTTTCCTTAAATACTTCTGCTGAATTTACATGGTCCATATGTCCATGTGTGTAGATAATATAACGGATTGGCAAGTCTGTCCGACTACGAATTTCCTTATATATTTTTTGTGCGTGTTCTGGGCTAATACAAGTATCAATAACAACTACACCTTCAGTTGTTAGGACTACCCCAACATTCCCAAAACCAGGCGCATAGAAAAAATCTTGTTTAAATTCAATTAATTGGACATCATTTGTCCTACTCTCAAAAACCTGGTTCATTTGTGAATCAAGCATATTCAGGCCATTTCTTACCATTTCCATCCTCCTCAAATTGTTTTTATATTAGGTGGCACGAAGCTTGATGCTCATGCGAAACCTCCTTTAATACAGGGGCGGTTTGATTACAAGAATCCAGTCTTATCGGACATCTGGAATAAAACGGGCAGCCCTTTGGCGGGTTTTTCGGACTTGGAACATCTCCCTCTAAATGAACTCGTTGTGTCAATTTCTTTAATTTTGGGTCAGCTACTGGAACCGATGATAACAATGCCTTTGTATAAGGGTGCTGAGGATGATTGAATATTTGTTCCCGGGTGCCGATTTCAACTATTTTCCCAAGGTACATAACAGCAACCCGATCACTGATATGTTCCACTACACTTAAATCATGGGAGATAAAAATATAGGTTAGCCTAAGTTTTTTTTGAAGTGACTTTAGTAAATTTAATATTTGTGATTGAATTGAGACATCTAATGCTGATACCGGCTCATCACAAATAATGAGCTGTGGGTTCAATGCAAGTGCTCTTGCAATGCCAATTCGCTGCCGTTGGCCGCCGGAAAATTCATGGGGATACCGATATAAATGATGGACATCCATACCGACTAGTCTAAGAAGGTTGATCACTTCATCTTCAATTTGCGCGTTAGATAGTTTCGTATTAATGGCAAATGGTTCACTTAAAATTTTCTTAATGGTGTGTCTTGGATTTAAAGAACTATAGGGATCTTGGAAGATAACCTGTATATTTTGCCGGTAGTCCAGCATCTCGTTTCTCTTCATTTCTAAAACATTTTTATTCTTAAAAACAACTTCACCCGAAGTAGGTTCGATTAATCTTAATAGGGACATGCCTGTGGTACTTTTACCACAACCTGATTCTCCAACAATGCTAAATGTTTCACCCTTTCTTACCTGAAAGGAAACACCATCAACCGCTTTGATGACATCCTTGGATTTACCAAAGAAGGTTCCCTTCATGGGATAGTATTTAGTTAGATTTTTTACATCGATTAGAATTTCTTCTTTTACATGAAGTGCCAACATCGTACCCTCCTTCCATGCCCAACATCCATTAATTGCGGTTCTTTCTCTCTGCATTCATGTGTGGCAGCTGGACAGCGGGGATTAAAGCGACATCCTTTAGGCATATTGTCAAAGTCAGGTACAGCCCCCTCAATGGAGTACAGTTCCTTCTTTCCGCTTCCTAATTTCGGAACAGAAAGCATTAAGGCTTTTGTATAGGGATGTTTAGGATTATCATACAAATCCTCAACGGACGCTTCTTCAATCACTTGACCTGCATACATCACCACTGCCTTTTGACAGGTTTCTGCCACAACCCCTAAATCATGGGTAATCATGATTACCGTCATATTCAAATTCTGTTGGAGTTCATACAATAATTCGAGTATTTGCGCTTGTATGGTAACGTCCAAGGCCGTTGTCGGTTCATCCGCTATCAAGACCTTCGGATTACAGGCCAGAGCCATCGCAATCATGACACGCTGCCTCATTCCCCCGGAAAGTTCATGAGGATAAGCCTTTAATTTTTCTTCAGCATCAGGTATTTTTACTTGATTTAGGACTTCAATCGACCTTTTTTTAATTTCTTTGGCATTTAAGTCCGTATGGTATTTAAAGACTTCTGCCAGTTGGTTCCCAATCGTGAAAGACGGGTTCAATGATGTCATCGGCTCTTGAAAAATCATAGATATTTCTTTTCCCCGAATTTTATTCATTTCTTTCACAGACATCTTGGTTATATCTTTGCCATTATATAAAATGCAGCCTGAACCGACTTGCATCGACTTTGGAAGGAGACCCATAATAGATAAAGCAGTCATGCTTTTTCCACAGCCGCTTTCTCCAACAACTGCCACAAATTCCCCTTCATTTATGGAAAAGCTAACGTTCTCTAGTATGGCATTAAACCCTTCTTTGTTTTTCCTGCCGACTTGTAAATCTTTAATTTCCAAAACAGCAACCATTTTCCTACCTCCTACTTTCTCTGTCGTTTAATATGGGGATCGAAGGCATCCCGGATCGCATCGCCCACAACATTAAACGCAATCGATATAATGAGTAATGCCAACCCAGGGTAAAGGACTAGTCCAGGAGTAGAAGTGATATATGTAAACCCTTCCTGAATCATATTTCCCCATGTAGGTGTCGGAGGCTGAACACCAACTCCCAGAAAACTAAGACTAGCTTCAATCCGAATGGCAGAAGACATGTGAAGGGTGGAAATGACCAAGAGCGGTCCTAAAATATTCGGGAAAATATGCTGCATGATCACCCGAAAGTTTCCTGCCCCTAAAGAGATTGCAGCTTTTATATACTCCCGTTCTTTTACTTCCAGGGCGGATCCCCTTGCCATTCTTGCTACACCAGGAATTAACCCAATGCTAATCACAATGATTAAAGTAGTCATACTTGACCCTAATGCGACAAGAACCATTAATCCAAATAATAAAAGCGGTATCATCATGATGGATTCAAGGATTCTCATTAATACATCGTCAAGCCAGCCCCCCTTATAAGCAGCAACCATCCCTAGCAATCCTCCTACAATAGTGCTGACTGCTACTGAAATAAAGCCAACAAATAAGGAGGTTTGTGATCCCAAAATGACACGGCTTAAAATATCTCTCCCTAAAGGGTCCGTTCCAAGCCAATGTTCTCCTGAGACACCCTTCGCACGATTCGCAACATCTTGTGCCAGCGGATCATGGGGCATGATGAACGGAGCCGCTATGGCAACCAATAACATAAAAACTAAAATCACCAGCCCTGTCATTCCTAAAGGGTTTTTCTTAAAAGCGGCCCATTCTGCAGATTTGACACGTTTTTTAACTGGTATTTCTGTATTTGAAATTTCCGAAACAAGATTAGGGTCGGTTTCCTGTCGTAATGGCTGTACCATTTTAGCATCTCTCCTTTCCTATTAAATTTATTTATCTTGGCCTTATTTTTGGGTTAACAAAGGAATAACTCACATCTACAATTAAGTTCACAAAGATAACCAATAGCGCAAAAAGAATTAAGCATCCTTGAAGAATCGCAAAGTCTCTCGTTACAATCGCACCTACCGCTAGACTTCCTAGGCCCGGACGGCTAAAGATCGTTTCTGTGATAACAGCTCCACTAATTAAAGCGGTTATATCAATACCAATGACGGTAATAACGGGAATAAGACTATTTCTTAAGGCATGTTTAAAAATTACTACCTTGTTTGGAATTCCTTTTGCCTTTGCTGTTCTGATATAATCTTGATTGATTTCCTCCAGCATACTGGCACGGGCGAATCTCATCATAACACCAGAAAGGATTAAACCTAATGTAAAGGTAGGCAGAATTAAGTGGAATAAACTTCCCCAAAACCCTTCACCTGATCCCATAGATGGGAAAACATTTAACTTAAGAGAAAAAGCTAAAATTAGGAGAATTCCTAGTAAAAATGGCGGTGATGATAACCAAATAAATGAAACAACTCGCATGAAGGAATCGATCCAAGAATTTGGCTTTAAGGCTGATAAGATCCCAATTGGAATCCCTAGGATACACCCAACGACAATACTACTAATGGACAAAGTGATGGTGGGCAGAAAATTATCTGCAATAAGTGTCATAACCGGGGTTCCTGATGCAATGGATTCACCAAAATCTCCGCTAAGGATATTGCCTAAATAATGTAAATACTGTTGCCATACAGGCAAATCCAATCCCATTTGCTGTCGTAAATTTTTCAATGCGTCCTCACTGGCATTTTCACCCAAAATCACTAGAGCCGGGTCACCCGGAAGAACTCTAAGAGCAAAAAAAATGATGGTTAATGTGATAAAAACTGTAGGTATAGCAACCAATAATCGTCGTACTAAAAATTTCAACAAAACAACCACCCCGTTTTCATAAAGTTGGGAAGAAGAGGGAAGAAAACTACGCCCCTTCCCCCAACAGTAGGCTACTCTATATCCGTTGTTTCATAGATTGGGTAGGAATAAACAAACGTACCCTTGAAATCGTATCCAAGCTTAACTTCCGGTCTCCTGAAGAGGATACTTTTTGTTTCAATCAGTGGAATGATTGAATAATTATCCATGATTTGTTTTTGAAGTTCCTCATACAATTCTTTTGACTTCTTAGGATCCATTTCTTGTGCCGCCTGCTCTATTAAGCTATCTGATTTGTCATACTTTGAAAAATTCGTTTTTCCAATGGATCCAGTATGGAAAAAGTAATTGGCTGGAAAAGCAGCATGAGGCTTGAAATTTTTAGTATATAGACTAATATTGTTCAACCCTTTACGAATATTTGCTTGATACGTAGGAATATCAGCCTGCTTTAATTCCATTTTAATTCCTACTTGGCGCAATTGTTCTTGGATAAAGGTCATCTGATTTAGATACGAAGAGCGAGTATTAACAAAGTTTGGTGGCAGTTCCAATCCATTTGGGTAGCCAGCCTCTTTTAGTAATTTCTTTGATAATTCAGGGTCATACTTATAATTCCCCAAATCCGCATGCCCCTCCATGTTACTTGCCAACGGTCCAGAAGCAAGCGTTGCAACCTTTGGGGTATAAACTTCCTTTACGAATCTTTCCATATCAATGGCATGGGCAACCGCTTTTCGAACACGAATATCATCGAGCGGTTTAATGGTTGAATCAAGGTGAAGTAACCAGTTGAGCGGTGGATCCGGATATTCAATAGTGAAATCTTTTTTCTCTGTCTTCTCAACCCATAGCTTATCCGCATTTCCAGTTGCCATATGAATCTCGCCTTTTTCCATGGCAATATCCACTGCATTTTGTTCTGTCATTGTAATAAACTCAATACCATCTAGCTTTGGTTCGCCGCGGAAGAAATCTTTATTTTTTTCTAGTACCACTTTTTCATTGAGTTTATACTCTTTTAGCATGAATGGCCCAGTCCCTACTGGTTTTACCATTGAATCTTTACCCGCTTCCTCAATTGCTTCTTTCTTAACGATGGCCCCTGCTGAATCGTCACCCAGTAATCGCGGAAGGAAAGAAGGGTCAGGACGATGTAAATGGAAAACTACCGTATAGTCATCAGGAGTTTGAATTTCTTTAATAACTTTTAAATCCTCAAGATATGGTGAGCCGGTTTCAGGATTTAACAGACGTTCATAGGTCCACTTTACGTCTGCAGCTTTCAGTTCCCCGTAACCGAAATGCCATTGGACACCTTTTCGAAGCTTAAACGTCCAAACTGTTCCATCATCACTGGTTTCCCAAGATTCCGCCAAATCTCCCTCGATTCCATCGATAGAAACAGTTCCAGGCTTAAATCGAACAAGACCATTATAGAGAGTTTGGTTCACTGTTAGGTCTGGTGCGGAAGCGGCAAAAGCCGGATCTAATCTGGTCGCATTTCCAGGCATCGCTACTTTTAGAACCTTTACTTTGTTCGTGTTATTTCCAGTGGAGTTATTATTGGAATTGGTTTCTTTAGAAGTTTCGCTTGATGATGAACAGCCAGCTAGAACGAGAACCATAGTCAAAATTAGGGCAAAACTCATATTTAACCACTTTTTCGATGTTTTCATCGATATACTCACTCCCTCGTAATTTAGTATTAATCAAATATGCGGAAATTTCAGTTACTTCACCACAAAGAAGGATTCCAACTTCTCCCTTAACGCTCGCTTTAGAAACTTTCCAACAGAGGTTTTAGGGATTTCATCCATCAAAATGACATCATCCGGAATCCACCATTTAGCAAACTGCGGTTTAATAAATTCGATGATGTCCTCTTTTGTCACTTTATTTTTAAATTTCTCTTTTAAAACAACTACTGCTATCGGGCGTTCCTGCCATTTTGGATGAGGCAAGCCAACAACTGCCGCTTCTGCTACCGCTTCATGAGACATAATGGCATTTTCTAGATCTACCGAAGAAATCCATTCTCCACCGCTTTTTACTAAGTCTTTTGTTCGGTCGACCAGTTTTACAAAGCCCTCTTCATCAATAGTGGCGACATCCCCTGTATGGAGCCAACCGTCCACGATTGCTTCTTTTGTTTTCTCTGTCTCCCTATAATAGGAATCCGTAATCCACGGCCCGCGGAGCAGCAATTCTCCCATACTCGTTCCATCCCATTGGACTTCGCCATTCTCATCAATAATTTTTGCTTCTACTCCCGTAATCATTATTCCTTGCTTTGCTTTTAAGTCAAGCTTCGATTCGTAAGGCAGATCCTGCTGATAGCTTTTCAACCGGGTGATCGAAACAAACGGACTTGTTTCTGTCATTCCATAACCTTGATAGAATGGAATTTTATGTTTCATCTCGTAATCTCGAATCATACTTTTTGGAGCTGCTGATCCCCCATTCACAATCATCCGTAGACTTGAAGTATCATATGGATTGGATTCCAGCTCATTTAATATACCTAGCAAAACAGTTGGCACAGCTGCTGTTAACGTCACTTTTTCAGATTGAATTAGCTCTAAAAGAATCTTAGGTGTGAAATTCGGTCCAGGTAATACCTGGGTCGTGCCTAACATTGCCGCCGTAAAAGGCAGTCCCCATGCATTGACGTGGAACATCGGAACGATGACAAGAGCTGTGTCCTCTTCTGAAATGCCGACTCCATCCGTCATGCTTTGAGCCATGCTGTGCAGGACCATGCTCCGATGGGAATACAAGACACCCTTTGGATTTCCAGTAGTTGCAGATGTATAGCAAATTCCTGCGGGTTCACTTTCCTTAATATCTGTTGGATACTGATAGTTCGGCTCCCCATTTCGAATCAGTTTTTCGTATAAATACAATGAACTCAGCGCCGTATTCGGAAGCTCTTCCTCATTAGTCATCACAATAATCGACTCAACTGTTGGAATCTTGTCCTTCACTCTTTCAATAATAGGTAGGAAATCTTTGTCAACAAGCAAAACCTTATCCTTTGCATTGTTGATGATATATATTAAATGTTCGTCCGAGAGGCGAAAATTTATTGTATGGAGGACAGCTCCCATATTGGGAATTGCAAAATACGCTTCTAAATGCCAGTGATGGTTCCAGCCTATGGTTCCAACCATATCCCCTCTGCTCACACCCATGTTTTCCAGAACACTTGATAATCTTCTGGTTCTCTCACCTATTTGTTGATAAGTGAATCGTTGAATACCAGATGAAGTCCTGGAAACAACCGTTTTCTTAGCGAAATATTTCTCTGCTCTTTCTAGTAAAGAAATGGTGGTTAATTGAACATCCATCATGTCTTAATCAATCCCCTTGAATCAGTTTCTTGTAAAATCTATTGAATCATTTTTTGCCCATTATTTTTAACAGTTTGAAAGTGTTCATTCACCAATGGAACCACCTTTTGAGGTGCTTCAATATGAATAAAATGACCTGCGTCAGGTATTATATGGACGGCAGCATGCGGATATTGCCGGTCACGCATTTTATAGGCAAATTCATAGTGAATGTAAGGATCATTTTCCCCCCACAGAATAGTAACGGGGTTTTTTATTGCTGACAGCTTTTGATAGGGTTCCAATAACTCAGGATTAGCCGAGCGATATAAATCCAGAATGACCCTTCGTGAATCTTCCGATTGGTAAATAGAGTAGAAGTCTTCGAGGACTTCTTCTTCTATTGAAGGAACTTCTTTCTTCATATTGGTGAACCACTGTTCTTTGTCAGCCATCATTTCCATCACTTGTTCACCAACTTCAGGAGTCCGCCACTTCCTCGCAATTGGATGCCATCTGTATCCCGGAATAAATGAACTATCGCTAATAATTAAACTACCGATTTTTTCCACATGATCACAGGCCCATCGTAAACCTATTAATCCGCCCCAATCATGAACAATGAGATGTACTTTTTCTAACTTTAGTTCTTCTGTAAAACGGTTAATAAATTGGACATAATTAGCCCACGATGATAACGTCTGAAATCGATCACTCTGGCCAAATCCAGGGAGGTCCGGAGCAATGGTCCGAAAACCTTGTGAAACAATTCCTGGGATGAGATGCTTCCATAACATACTCGACTCGGGTACACCATGGATGAGCAGCACAGGTGGAGCTCCCTGTTCTCCTTCATCTACATACGAGATATTTAGGTCATCAATCTTAATCGACTTTTTGTTAGCCATTTTTTCTCCTTTTTGAATAAAATATTTTCCGCACATTATTCGATAGCAGGGACTCTTAAACTTATTCAAACATGTCTAATATTTCAATCAACGCCTGCGGATCCCCTGTTAGTTTGACCCGTCCGCTGGATAATAAGGCGGATAAATCATTTCGCTTAAAAATCAAGCCGTACCAGTCAGAACTTTGGATGGACAGTGAATAAGTCGGATTTTGCAATGCATGATGAACACACTCCGCCACTCCTTTTCGAATACATAGACCCAAGGTTTCGTTTTTATCAATAAAATGTAACTCTATCTGTGCATCGGTGCCGCCTGATTTAATAGGGTCAATCCGATATTGAAGGACCCTTACAGCCTCCTCGATTGGCAGGGCACCAATTCTCTTCTCGTCAACTGGGGAAAAACCAGCTGGAATTTGATTAAAATCGATCTTTCCTTCCAGAGCGTAGGCCTGGGTTAAATAAAAGTTTCTTGATGAAGAAGCTGGCGTGACATACGCCATTTGCCTTAATGCATCAGCCTTTATTTGTTTGGCCTGTTCATGGTTAGGAGCAACCGCCAAAACATAGTTAATGAGTTCTGCTGCCCAAGCGTATTCTTTATTCACTAAAGATTCCTCGGCAGAGTTTACGACTCTATCCATTCCCCCGAAGCCTTGTATTAATTTTTGAGCACGAATTTTTCGGGGGACAGGATTAATATCTGCTGCGTCTATACTGAACCAGCCAATTAACCCACTATAAACTCCCTTTACATGATGCTTTAGTTCCAAGTAAGTTTCCGTTAGACGAGGATGCTTGGCAAGATGTTCCGGGAGTTTGACAGATTCTGCGATTTCATCTGGTTTCAACCCTTTGTTAATCCCACGAATAGTTTGGCTATAAATAAAAGCAATGGAGTCCCGGTAAGCAGTAGCCAATTCATAGCTGTCTTCCTTTGTTATCATCACTTCACCATGTTCAGGAACAAGGTAAGTGGGGTTAATTCGTCTTATATTATCAATTCCGTTCATCCACATGACTGGATCACGATAGGGCTGACCCCTTAATGTATACATATTGGGCAACGAGCTAAGAATGCTGTTCGTGATCACTGTATCATCGTCTGGAAGCCATAGGGTAATCGAATCATTCGCATCTGAAGGAGAGTAAAAAAATTGCATTCTCACCCCATCAATCGTTAATTCTTCTTCATGCTTGATCTCATAGGTTGGCCTTATATAGCCTGAGGATTTATCCTCGCCATCCCCTCCTTCATAATTGATTGGCGCAGCATCAGGACCCGTTCTAGGGAGCATCATGCCAAAATGCTGAGCAATATTACGGGAGAAAGCTGGCCCCAGTTCAATACCGGAATTCATACAATTTTTATGGATATCCGGATGACCAATGATTTCAATCGATTTTCCCTCTTCCCCTTCTGGGACAAACGCTCTTGCTCCATTGGTATAATGACTGTGGGAGTAAATAATGGCTCGTACTGGTTTATCAGTTATTTGCCGCAGCAATTGGTATTTCTTTTTTCCAATTCCCATATTGGAACCTGTATCCCAGAAAATGACGCTATTCTCACCCTCGATAATGACTGAGTTTTCCAGGAAAAATCTCTCTAATACGGTAATTCGTTTTCCAATTTTCCTAATTTTTGATTCTCTTCGTTTCCCATAGACTTCTCCCATGAGTTGATTGACAAAAGCTCCATGTGGCATTGTCATTTGGTCCACCGGTGCCCCGAGGTAAGGAGATTTCAAATGTTGTTCTGTCATTTGATCCATACCGTCATTCCCTCCTTTGATAGGTTTAGCTTATAAATCAAAGCTTTGCATCAGTTCACTGATAGCTGAGCCCTCTCCACTAATCTGGACGGAATCATGATTGAGAGCCTCATCGATGGTATACTTGCCCAAAATGATGTCTAACCAAACTGTGCTTGGCAAAGTGATTGAAACATTGGGCTGTTTAGGAGGGGAATCAATAAATTCAGCAACCCCATTTCTGATGTGCAAACCGAATGTTTGATTTAGGTCAGTAAATTCAATGGATAAAATCCGATTAAGATGCTCACATTTATCTGGGTTTACTTTATACTCCAGCAGCTTGATGGACGTTTCGATTGGATACTTTTGCGCTGCTTCTTTATCGTAATTTTTCGAGAACGAATTAGGGATGTTTAATAGATCCACCTTTCCCTCAAGCTCGAGAGCTTGGGAAAGATAGAAGCCCCTTGATGATAAGGCCGGTGTCAATTGACCCATTTCCCTTAACGCTTCAGCTTTCAACTCGCGCGCTTCCTTCAGGTCAGGCAGTATATTCAACACATGTGTAACCAGCTCCGCTGCCCATGCATATTCATGATTTTCAATGGATTCCCGGCAAGCTTTAAGAACTTTAGGAATACCGCCATAGCCTTCAATAATTTTCTGTGATCTAAAAGAGATCGGTACTGGATTAATATCCGCTGCATCCAGACTAAACCAACCGATTAAACCACTGTAAACTCCCTTTACCTGATGCTTAAATTCACCATAAACCTCTATTAATCTAGGATGCTGCGAAAGATGGGCAGGCAATGTAATTTCCTCCGCAATTTCATCCGGTTTCAACCCTTTATTGATCAAACGAATGGTTTGGCAATAAATGAATGACATGGCATCACGATAAGCTGTCGCTAATTCATAGCTAGCTTCTCTGGTTTTCAGAGGGTTGCCATGTGACGTGATTAGATATTGAGGCCTAATCCTTCGAATCTGATCAATTCCCTTTATCCAATAAACGGGATCACGGTAAGGCTGTCCTCGTAAGGTGTACATATTTGGAAGGACATGCCAAATGCTGTTTGTAATGACCGCATCATATTCTGGGATCCAGGCAGTTATTGAATCAAAAGTATCCGCTGGAGTATAAAAGAATTGAATCTTCACTCCGTCGACAATCAGTTCTTCTCCATCGCTTACCCCATAGTTTGGCTTGACATACCCTGAGGACTTGTCAGCATCACCACCGCCATCATATGTGATGGGAGGTGCATCAGGTCCTTCGGTTGGAAGGTATAATCCGAAGTGCTGTGCAGTTGATTTAGAGATTGCCTTTCCAAGCTCAGCTGTTGAATTGACAATGTTTTTATGTATATCTGGGTGACCAATAATTTGGGTTGACCACTCTTCCACATTTTCAGGAAGGAATGCTTTTGCCCCTTTAGTGTAATGGTTGTGAGAATAAATTATGGCCTTAATCGGTCTATCGGTTACACTTCTTAGGGCCTTATATTTCGTTTTACCTATCCCCATATTAGAGCCGGTATCCCAAACAATGATTCCTTCTTTTCCTTCAATGATTACTGTGTTTTCAAGTGAGAAATTTTCCAGAACTGTAATTTTGTCTGTTAATTTTGTTATGGAAGGGCCTGGCAGATCTGTATAATGCTTTGCCAATACTTTATTAACAATCGCTCCGTTAGACATTGTCACTTTTTCCACTGATCCACCCATGTATAAATTGGGGTTTATTGCCGTTGCTACATACTCACTGTGGTCCTGTTTTGTTTCATTTGGTTTAATACTCATCAGGTATCCTCCTTGGTAAATGTTTTCGGTGTATTGATATTTCTTGGCTAATAATGTAATGGCTTCCAAACTGGTCTTTTCATAAACAAATATTATTTTGCTGTTAATCCTCCATCAATAGGTAAAGTCTGTCCTGTACAAAAGTTGGAAGCTCCTGAAGCAAAGAACAATACAGCCCCCATCAAATCGTTTTCTCCACCAAATCTTCGCAATGGAATATTATCCAGCATGGTTTCACCAATTTTTGCTATCTTCTCCCGATTTATATCGGTTGGAAATGTACCAGGAGCCACAGTATTTACATACACGCCCAAGGGACCCCATTTTACCGCCAGATCCTTTGTAAGAATCGACAGCGCCCCTTTACTTGAGTTATATGCCACATTATCCAGCCAAAAGGGCTCTGTTCCCTTAAATCCTGCAGCTGAGCCAATATTAACAATTTTTCCATAGCCATTTTCAATCATCGTTTTGCCAACTGCCTGACACATGAGAAAAACACCTGTAAGATTCGTATCAATAACACTCTGCCATTTTTCCAACGGCATTTCTACAGCTGGAAATCTACCACCAATCCCACTATTATTAACCAATATTGTAATCTTCCCAAATTGGGTAACGGTGGCATCAACAAGCTTATTTATTGTATCCGGTTTGGTAACATCTACATAAAAAGCAATAGCCTCCCTGCCCATATCAATAATTTCTTGTTTTACTTTTTCACAAGAATTAAGATTTCTTGAACATAGCACTATATTTGCCCCTGCCTCAGCTAACCCTAATGCAATTTGGCGACCCAAGCCTCTTCCACCGCCTGTCACAATGGCTGTTTGCCCTGTGAGATCAAATAATTTTTGTATAGACATAGAAACAATAACCCCTTCTAAAAATTCTGGACATTGATTACAAAAATGCTATTCCACCTATCACGGATAAGAAGATTAGGAACAGTGGATGGATTTTTTTATAGATTAAGAGAAGTAATGAAATTATGAACATAATAATAAAATAGATTGTTTCTATCGATATCGTCGTCACTACCTCTAAAGAGAAAGCAAATTTAATAGCTGAATAGACTAGCAATCCTACTACAACTGGCCTTAAACCATAAAAAGCCTTTTCAATAATTTCGCTATCTTGAAAGCGCTTAAAAAATTTGCTGATAATTACCACCAATATTAATGAAGGTGTAATAATCCCTGCCGTCGCAACTAAGGAACCTGCTATCCCAGCTGTTTGAAAGCCTACAAAAACAGCAGCATTCGTACCAATGGAACCCGGTAACATGCCTGATAGAGCAATAATCTCTGCAAATTGTCCTGATGCCATCCAATCATGACTAGATATTAGCCGCTCAATTAGAGGAAGCATGGCATAGCCGCCGCCAAATGAAAAACAGCCTACTAAAAAAAATCCCCAGTATAGTTGTAAATACATCATAGGTTTTCCTCTTTAACTTTCTTTATAAAAAGCTTTTTGCTCCTCTGTAGTAACAATTTCCCTCCCCTCTTCCCCAACAGATTTGTGTTTCAGTTTGAACATTCCTATAAAAGCTCCGCCGATGATTAGTAATATGGGGTTTATATGAAAAATGATAAGAAGCAACAAACTTAGGATTGTGAGAAATAAGCTAGTTTTCCCTTTTATTGCACTCTTTCCAATGGTGATTCCTGCATAAAGAATTAAAGCGATGATTGACGCTCCAATTCCATTAAATGCAGCTTTAATAAGTGGATTGTCCTTAAAGAGGAAATAAATTAGGGAAACCAAAATTACAATTGAAAAGGTAGGAAACAAAATGCCAATTAATGAAATCACTGCACCAAGCAATCCGGCCACGCGATAGCCAATGAATATGGCGGAATTTATCGCAACCGCTCCAGGCAAGGTTTGTGCAATTGTGAATACATCGATGATTTCCTCCTTTTTTATCCATTTGTTTTTATTTACAACTTCTAATTCAATTAATGTAGTCATGGCATATCCGCCACCAAAGGTAATTGGGCTTATCTTTAAAAAAGTGAAAAATAATTTTATTAGAATCCTAATATTTGAATTCATTCACTCTCCCCTACTTTTACTAATATTTTTGTGTGATGATAAACGCATTAAATTTTGACTTACTCGTTAAATTCAATACCAACAAGATAATCTTCATGTTTTTTCGGTTTTTCCCCTAAAGTCAGGGAAAACTTTCCTCGATCTCCACGCATTATTCGTCTTTGAATGGCGATTACTTGCTCATGGAAATAGATCACTCGCTCTAGCGATAAAGATGGTTTACCAACCTCAATTTCTAAGAAATTTGATTCAAATTCATTAATTGCTATAGGTTCAATTTCAAGGGTTGAGTGAGTGAAAGTTAACTTACACTCACTTTCCAAATAATTAAATACTGCAATATTCTTTAAGTCTTGATTTAAGATTTCTGGTGCAAATTTGTATGGAATGTATAAAGTTTCTAAAATTAATGGGGTGTCATTTATTGAACGAACTCGGATGATTTTATGAATTTTCTCATTTTGATTTAAATTGAAAATATCCATGATGCGGTTAGGTAGAGGTGATTCCAAAGCTGCATAAACAACCTTTGAACTTGGAGTTAATCCTTGAAGTATTGCTTGCAGGTTAAAACTTAGTTCTCCTATTAAATTCTGCGTAATTTTTGTTTTGGAAACAAAGGTACCAACACCTTGTTTACTATAAATCAATCCTTCCATCATCATTTCACTTAAAGCTTTCCTAACAGTTGCACGACTTACACTATAAAACTCCATCAGCTCTCGCTCAGATGGAACCTTCAATCCTTCCTGCCATGAACCGTCTTTTATTTTTTCCTTTAATATCTCTTTAAGTTGGTAATAAAGAGGGATGACATTTTTTTCGTCTAACATGTAATCAACTCTTTTCTAGAATTATATCGAGTTTTTCCTTTCGTAAAGTGATAGCGATAAATTTACTGATATGCTTATGTACTGAATTTCTGTTATCAGCCCATCAGGTTATACGTACCAGTCTTATGGGTTTAAGTCTAATATGAATATTCTAAATTGTCAAACACTTTTTTGGTACTTTTTTCTCCTTAAACTAAAATTGAACAAACGCATTTCTGAGTATATCTTTTTTCTAAGTAAATTTAATTCAGGGACCATCTAAAAAGACTAATGGTGCCCGATTTATTATCACCTTTTAAGAACAGGGATTAGCCTCCGATAAATCTCCTTCCAAGAAACATCCAAATTCACCGTCATTTCTTCCATCGTAATCCGCTCATCCCAACGAAAAGTTTCATCTACCTCTACCCGTGCGAATATTGATCCTTCTCGCACACCACGACCGGCTGCCTAGCAACCATGGAATCATTCATCATCACCCTGTAGCCGCGATGACTGGTGGCCTCCGTACGACAACATAATTTTTTATCAAGCCGCGACGATTCAGTGTTTCAACCTCCCGCAAAAATTGACACGTGATAAAGTCATAGGTAATCATTGAAGCTCTTCACCAAATTAGGCATTTAGTTGATGTAGCTAAGCAGGCAAAACATATTGCGAATCGGCACTTTAAACAACGTCTCCATATAGATTCCCTCAATCAAGGACCGAACAATTTCTGGACGATCGAAGAAGTATTCCTCTAGCAATGAGATAATTTCAAAGTTCAAGATATTTTCATACCATTCAGCATTTACGTCTACATTAATCGAGATATGATTTTGAGAACGATATAACCCACGGTAGATTCTGTCTCCACTGAATACATATTGTTCATCCCCCGATTTATAGGTTGGAATTAAGTCTTCATCCAGAAAACTGGCCTTTGATGTGTAGCTTTCTTCGGTGATCATTATGGAAATGCCCTCAGCGTGAGCCTTGTACAAAAGAAAGCGAAACTGTATCCCGTCACTGAAGTAATGGGTGTTAGTTTCGCTTTAATCATAAATTTTCTTATTCAATGATAATCCAACACCAACTACCCATTCACGATTTCTTGCCCAGGCTGAAGAATCTCTACATCTTCGATATCCACTGTTTCAGGGTACTTGATGCCAGCTCCTGTATTGAGGCAGACCACATGTTCATTCTCTTGAATCCAACCTTGTTCACGCAGAATTCGAGCTGCTGCGAAGGTGGCTGCTCCTTCTGGACAAATGAAGTTACCTTCTAAAGAGGCTACCTGCATTTGCGCCTTCAATAAATCCTCTTCTGAAATCGCAATCGCACAACCCTCTGTTGCGTAAAGGCTTTCTAATACTAGAAAATCCCCTAACGCTTTCGGGACATTAATGCCGAATGCAGATGTCTTAGAATTCTCAAAGAACTTCGATTCCTTCTCCCCTTTTTTCCATGCTTCCACAATTGGCGCACAGCCTTCAGCCTGTACGGCTACCAAACGAGGAAGCTTGCCTTCTTCGATCCAGCCTAACTGTTGCATTTCAAGCAATGCCTTATAAATGCCAATAATGCCGACACCGCCACCAGTTGGGTATAGGATCACATCGGGAACCTTCCAACCAAATTGCTCGACAATCTCGTAGCCCATGGTTTTTTTCCCTTCGATCCGATAAGGTTCCTTCAGAGTCGACGCGTCATAGACACCATGATTTTGTACGAGACTGGCAACAACTTTCCCGGCATCACTGATTAATCCATTAATTAAATGCAGGTCTCCCCCGGCAATATACACTTCCTTACGAGTAATTTTCGGGGCATCCAAAGGCATCACAATGGTTGCCTTAATGTTCGCCTTCGCCGCAAATAGCGCCCAAGCCGCCCCGGCATTCCCGTTTGTCGGCATAGCCAATTGCTGTACGCCCAGTTCCTTCGCCTTGGAGATTCCCACACTGGCCCCTCGTGTTTTAAAAGAGCCTGTCGGAATAATTCCTTCGTCCTTAATGTATAAATGCTGGATTCCATACTCCGCTCCCAGAGACGGAAGCTTCTCTAACGGTGTCATTCCTTCTCCAAGCGTTACAACATTTTCCTCTTTATGTACAGGCAGTAATTCATGATAACGCCATAAGCTATTCGTCCGCTTAGCAATGTCTTCACGGGATACATTTCCCTTCACTTCTTCTAAATCATAGCGTACCAATAAGGGCGAACCGCATTTACATAATTGCTGAACCTTATGCTCCTCAAAGATCTCGCCGCACTTTGGGCATTCTAAATGAGATATGTAGCTATAGTTTGTCATTTTTCTTCCCCCTATTAAAAAGTAAGAACACAATTCAACTCTATTAAGGTCCAATCGACTAATTATTCAATCAATTAACACCCAAATCTTAATCCTATATTTCCGATTAGTCAACTGTGATTTAAATGTAATAGACAGGTAGATATTCATAAAGATAGGTAAATATATTCGCATTTTAATCGGCCATGTTAATTTCTGTTTACGTATTTTTCATTTGCATGAGACCACAAAAAAAGAACATTATTATGCGAAAATTATAGTGAGAATATTTTTATTCTCGAAGGAATCTCTTATTTACATAAGTCTATCTTAAATGGAGGAGTTAAACATGATAAAACCCGAGTCGAATCTCCCAAAAGAATGGATTGAGTTAGTAAAAGAAGCAATGAAATCTGGTATTACGAAAGAAGATTTTAAGGTTTTTTTAGAAAAAGAAAAAGAGAATAGGAAAAACCAGAAATAAGAAAAGGCTGCCCAGTAGCCTTAACTTGTTTAACAATATGCCCCATGAGTTGGACCAGTAAAACCTTTCCAGTAACACATTATTTTCGTTTTACGACATTATTAGTCCGAATCTCTGTCGAGTTTTTTGGAATTTTTTTCAATCTGAAACAAAAAGAAATGTAGTATTATTACATTATCATTAATTCTTAGTCATTTAACACTACATATTGGTAAAGGGCAACCCTTTACGAAAGTCATGGACTCTATAGCCAATGGCCTAAATATTTTCATGTATTGATGGCTAGGTTGCCAAATTTCAGGAGGCTGGATAATGTCTGTTAAAACGACGGTAAAAGAAGAATTGGATCAGGATTGGTTGGAACTCATGTTAGAAGCGCGAGATTTAGGTATTTCCATCGATGAAATTAGAGATTTTTTACAACAATCTTAGACCAATTACGGTCTATTTTTTCTTTAAAATACACAAATTTCTCAGGTAAGATTTAAAAATGAGATGGATTTCGGAACGGATACGGCATTGCTATCTTGCCATGATTATGATGATTTGCATAAAGAGAAAATATAGTCTAGCCCCAAAATGGTAACCGTGAGTGGTTGGGACTAGAACTATTTTCTTTAATCTATAAAGGACTATACCAAGTTTATTTTTATCATTGTGGTTAGATGACTGCAGGTAATCCCCATGACCTTAAGAATAGAAATATCATCGTGCCATCTTGCATACGCCCCAATGCGTATAACAACAATAAGGGTTTATGCGACGCTCTTTGATCACCTTTTTTCCAGATACTCAAGTTTTCAATTTTATGCTTAAGTTCATTACCGTTCACTTAATGGTCAATCCTCTCTAATATGGGCCTTGTCAACAATAAAACATAATTATTATTTTAAGGTACTTGCGCAATCCCCCGCAACCGTCGGTAAATTCCCTTCCGAAAATGTGTGGTCTATACTTTTAAATATAAAACACTTATTTTAAATTTAATATACTGATTGATTGTTTCAATTGATTTAAATTATCTTTTAGCTGGTCATAGGATTTCCATTTATCATTAAACGAGGATATGTTTTGTTTAAAATCCTTGTATCTCGGGCATTTTTCTTCTATTAAAACCTCATAAACTCTCGACTTTATGGAATGAATGGATTGTTCCAATGCTTTTGGAATTGGCATCATATTCTCTTTTTCGACAAGTGAGTAAAAATCACCAATCTCTTCAAGATAATGCTTTAAGTGGTAATGTTTAATAGACTCATCCAAATCAATGATCACATCAAATACAAAATCAACCACGAAGTCGTTTATGACGGAAGAAAGTTCTAAAATGTAGTCATTTATTTTTTCAACTGTATCGCTAACATTGATGTTGTTCTTACCAAATTTGCTGGTTACATTACCTAAAGTTTGATGGGAGACAACAAGGACTTGGTAGGTATGCGACTCTCGCGTTTTCTTGCATAATAGAGGGCATGCCCTAATTCTTCTAATTTCTTGGATATATTTTCGTCCTTCTGTTGGGATTTTGACTGCAAGTAATCAATAAACTCATCTCTAAGTTTTAGTTCTAAATCCCCTTTTAAAAAGGAACATAATTTTGAATGGGAAGAGGCAATTCTTTTTAACGGATATGGTCTTGTGCCGTCTTCAAACCGATACAGCTGCAATAAAGCTGCGGATAATATGTAGTGCGAGTAATAGCCCGTAGTGACCGACCAGCAGTGAGTATTATTCTTGTATAAATGTTCGGAGACGGTCCAATCATACCATCCTGCTGTCAAATAAGAAAATAACATCTCCGACCATTCGGCCTCTTTCCATAGATTCATTGAACCTTCACCTCTTTATTTTGCTCTAACAGATAAGTTTGATATTTATTATTCATCCATTGGGACAGCTGCTCAAAATCCATTTCACGTACTAGTTTCCGGTTGCTTTTATAATTTCCGCCATAAACATCCTTCTTCAGTTTCGATAATCTCTCCGCTTCCTGAAGAAAGTGATTGGCCATTTGCATGGTATCCTCTAGCACCTTTTCCAGTTCCCATCCCTCGGGTTTCCTTTTGGCAACTAAGCAGACATCTCGAGAATCAACATTATGAAAATACCAATCATAATTTAGCCTCAACTTATCCTCCACTTCATCCAATAAAATTTGAAACCATACGGCGTTATGCCGACCACAAAAAACTATGAAGGGACTTCTTTTACCATGGCCGTCACAGCTGGAGATGGTTACAATCCCAGCTGCGCTCAAGGCTTTTACCAATAACGCGACTCCCGTTTCAAGAACAAAGGTATTAATCTTTGGCCCATGGTTTCTCTTAATAAAATACTTCCAGTAAGACCATCCGCTCCCCCCGCCAGCTTCATGGTTACTAGCTTTATACCAGATGATATTGTGTAAATCACGCTCATCTATATCGTCGTCTAGTAAATAAATTTTCCTATCGTCCAATTTCATAGATATTCCTACTTCTCGAAACATCTCTACCAGATTCACTAAATCCTGATTGGGATTCCCTTTTTCAATGTAAATATGATCATCCATCTTCTGGAGCAAAAAGCCTCTTAACCTTAATGCGTTGGCAAGTTTGTCTAGCACCACATTCCCACCTTTCCTATTAAATAAAATTATATGAATTCTCTAATATTTTTAAGCCTGGATTTTTTTCGAGGAAACAATCGTGCAAGGATTGGATTGACTTTACTTTTTGTGAAGGAGCAAATCCTGGGAACTACGTAAATTTAATCTCCTCTATATTAACTAAATTTTCATTTGATATACAAAAACCGTTCTAATTCCCATTAAAGATCCTCATCCTCTTTTTATAGTGCTTCTCATTGAACTTCGATTTAAGTTTTATTCAACTTCCGCAGGCAATCCAAAATCTTTTTCAATAATTTTAAGAATCATTTTATATGCATCGCACTGACCTAATAGGTATCTTTTGTGTGCAGAGTCATAATGATTACTTTTCATTTTTTCATTGCTGTCGTATAGAAAAATCTGAATCATATCGATAAGACTTTCTACTTTTTCCTTTTTGTAAGTTTGACCATTAAAAGCCCCCCTTCCATCTCAACGTTTTGTATTTGAGTCAAACTCATACACCTTCAGATTAATTAAAGCAGGCTTTACATCGCCTCCAATTATTCGGTTGACTAATTTCATCCGCTTTTATCGTTAATTCGGATATTTCATTTGAACAATACTTTGGGTAACGTGTCGTATAAGTTCCAATTCTTGAAGGAACAGTTAAATGGCGACATCCAACTTTATGAAGAACATTCCCTGTTTTTCCTCCAGCACGGTTGAAAACAAACCCGTTTCTATTCTCCGAACACCAATCTTCATAAGCTATCTCTTGATTGAAAAAATAGAATACCACTTCATAACACCTCTTTTTAATACAATATTGATAGAGACTATATAAGGAACATTCTTCATTTTAGATGCGGAATCCTTCTTAACAATACATGTGTGCATTGATTTGTTATCTTTTTTCGAGAGTCAGAAACATTCCACAAAATATCATTATAATTGGACCAAATTGCAAAAAATGCCTTCAAAAATCATTTTTGAAGCAAAAGAAAACGCCTTTAATGCAAAAATGACGATAAAAATTAATTTTTCGTCATTCGATTAAAGCTACCATTCCCGTTATCGTTAACAGGCCGATAACAGAGGCTATAACCGAATGTGTTAAAGGGTGGCATGATAAAAGCGAATATTGTTTTTCCTTTATCATTTTTTTAATGTAAACCGCTAAAAAACAACAAAAATAGTAATAAAATACTTCCAGAATTCAACAAAGTACTAGATTCCGCTGTACTAGAATAGAGGAGAAGGGAGGGAAGAATTTAGTAGAATTTATCAGCTGTTGAAATTGTGTGGAAAAAATTGTTGAACGAGGAGGAAGATGATTTGAAATCGAAAATTTTTAAAGCTTTGGGAATTAGTATTGTTGTAGTCTTGCTTCTTTCTATGATGACCGGTTTTTCAAAACGAGATTCTACATATGACATGAGGCCAATTGTTTTTGTCCACGGCTTTTTTGGATCGGCTAATCAGTTTGAATCTCAAGCAATGCGTTTTTCGAGTAACGGTTATCCTGACAACTATCTGGCTGCATTTGAGTATGATTCATCTACTGCTAGTGTAACGCCAGCCGAATCCAGATTTACAAGACTGGATGCGTTGATCAATCAACTTCTGAAAGAAACCGGTGCTGATAAGATTGATTTAATGGGCCATTCTCTCGGGACAACGGAAATGACCAACTATCTAAACAGCTCACCAGAAAGAGCCAAAAAGGTAGCACATTATGTGAATATTGATGGCGTAGCAGGAAAAGCTCTTCCGGGAGGCGTTCCGACTTTGGCGATCTGGGCCGAATTGGGGACACCAGGTCGAACATTTGTAGGTGCGGAAAACGTGACATTAGCAGGACAATCTCATGTTCAAGCGGCTACCTCGCCTGAAGCTTTTGCCCATATATTTAAATTCTTTACCGGAAAAGAACCGAAAACAACACAAATTGTAGCGGAACCGCGCGGTCAGGTAAGACTTTCGGGGAAGGCCTTGATTTTCCCGCAAAACACCGCTCCGGAAAAGGCTACATTGGAAATTTATAAGGTGAACGGAAAGACTGGAGAGCGGGAAAAGAAGAAGCCGGAAGCCGTCTTTACGATTGCCGCAGATGGGTCCTGGGGGCCTTTTAAAGCTAAGGGTGGAGACAACTATGAATTTGTGATCATCCGTGACGGTGTTGCAAACCATCATTTGTTTTTTGAAGAATTTATCCGAAGCGATCATTTCGTTCGCTTACTGACCTCTCCGCCAGAAGGTGGGGTCACTGCATCTATGGATACCAGCGACCATCATACAAACTTAAGCATTAACAGAAGCAAAGAGTTTTTCGGCGACCAGGGTGCCAACAATGACATTTTAAAAATCAATGGCACGAACATTGTGAACGCCGAGAATTCCGCAGCCAACCTACGAACCATCAACTATTTTGTCTATGATGAAGGTGCTGACAAAGTCAATCATTTGAATGTTCCCACCAAAGCGTTCGCGGGATTGCCATTCTTAAAAGGAGTAGATATGTATATCCCAGGAGCCACCCCACCGAACAGTACCGTTACAGTTGAATTGCAGTCCAGAGGCAGCAATGGGAAGAAGCAAGTTATCAATCTTCCTAACTGGGCTTCATCTAAACTCAGAAGTGTGACCGTTCAATTTAAAGATTATGTGCAATAGGAAATAGATTTGAGTACTAGGAATATTGCTGCCCTGACCCACTGGCTTTGCATCGGTTGAAAAATAATAACTAAATAAGTTAATAAAAAGTATTTATGGAACATAAAAAACTCCTTATTGAAGAAGTTAACATGTAACATTAAAAAAATAAACCTAAAGAAGGGTCAGACACCCATCCCGTTAAGGAATTGCGAACTGGATATCTGACCCTATGGCCCTTTTTTTTAACACGGCTCCCCACAAAGCACCAAGGAATTTCGGTAATTTCTACTTAACTTAGTAGTAGAAAACGTTGGATTTTACCACTCGGTGTTTTTGGTAAGGCATCAACGAATTCGATCATACGAGGATATTCATGAGCAGATAGATTACTTTTTACATACTGCTGAATGTCCTTTTCTAGTTCCTTACTAGCAACATAACTTGCTTTTAGGACAATATAGGCTTTGACTACCTCGCCACGACGTTCATCCGGAACGCCAATGACGGCCGTTTCCGCAACTGCTTCATGTTCCATAATGGCACTTTCCACTTCAAATGGACCGATACGATAGCCAGCACTTGAGATAATATCGTCATTCCGTCCGGAAAAATAGAAATAACCATTTTCATCATAACTAGAATCGTCGCCCGTTAAATAATAGCGTGAACCATATAGAAAACGTTCTGCAGTTTTCTCCTCGTTATGATAATAGCCTCTGAACCAAAAAAGTGGAGACTGCTCTGTATCAATACTAATTTGACCTTCCCTATTTGGTCCTGCTTCTACACCATGCTCATCTAGTATGGTAATTTTAAACCCTGGCATTGGTTGTCCCATTGTACCCGGTTTATAGGTGTTTTGTAAGTCGGGATGATGGTGATTATTAATGACCATACCCTGCTCTGTTTGCCCGTAATGATCATAGATCGGCAACTCCAAATAACTTTCGGACCATTTGATCACATTACGATTTAAAGGTTCACCAGCATTCGATAAAACACGGAGATGTAACTTATCTTTTAAACTACTATCGATTCGGTTTCCCACCTGTTGCCACCGCATTTACCATCGGTATAACGTCATGTTATAGGATTTTATCTCAAATTAACAAGAAAATGATTAAAGATTGATTATGGTATAATGAATAAAACTTTTAAAAGGAGGAGGACCATGCTCACACAAGTACAGAAAGGTGCGAGGGTGGATATCACCAAAAACCGATCCCATGTATCAAAATTAATCGTTGAAATTACTTGGGAAACAACTGCACCACTGGATATTGATTCTTCTATTTTTATGATTGGCTCAAATGGGAAATGCTTAAATGATGATTCGATCATTTTTTATGGTAATTCCAGTTCGGCAGATGGGTCTATACAACATTCTACTCTTACTCATCCCTCAAAAAATAGTGAACAGTTTCAAATTGACTTAATAAACGTTTCACCAGTAACAGATAAACTTGTCTTAACTTTAACCATTTATGATGTTGATAAGAATGGACAAACTTTTTCCCATATGAAAAATGCCTATGTAAAAGTAATGGATGCGGAATCTAAACAAGAGATTTTATTGTATCCTTTAGATCAATATAGTATTGAAAACACTTTAATCCTTGCCGAGATCTACAGACGAAATGGAGATTGGAAATTCTCTACAAATACTGGTGGTTTCGCTGGCGGGCTTGCTTCCCTCTGTCATCACTTCGGACTTGAAATAAAAGATGACTCGGCATCTAATGGTCAAATCGTGAATACGAACCAACCTTTACCTCCAGTTGAGGAAAAGATTATACATAAGCATCCTGAACCACCACTGCAAGCAGCCATTAAATTAGAAAAAGTCACATTAAAAAAACCAGGTGATTCCATCTCGTTACATAAAGCAGGAAAAATTAATAATATTCATGTTAAATTAAGCTGGACCAAAGGAGTTGATTTAGATCTTCATGCCTTTTACATTACCAAGCAAGGGGCATTTGGACACATCTTTTTTGGAAATAAAGGAAAATTAACGAACTCACCTTATATCGCACTCGATAAGGATTCCGGTGTTGGTAATACTGCTGGGAACAACGAGGAAAATTTGATCATAAAATCACTAGAGGATATTGATAAAATTATTTTTGCTACGAACATTTTTAGAATATTGGGTTTTCTTAAAAAAGAAGATAACTTTGCAAAATATGATGGAAAAGTTTTTATAAAAACGAACAACGGTGATGACATTGAAGTACCCCTAACTTCTACAACCACTGGCCGGTGGTGTATTATTACAAAAATTGATAATACCAACCCATCAGACCCGAAAGTCATTAATATTAATCATGTTCAGGCATCAGAACCTAAGATAAATGATCTTTAATAATCATTAATGAATGGTGTGCCATCCAAAATAGGAGTGATTTCTCAGCTACCTAAAAATTCCGAGGAGCGTTTATTGCAAGGGCATTGGAAGCAGGTAATGAGGATGTGCAGCATAAATTGGCTCATATCCTTGACTGGTGAAACGGAAGGATCAAGTGAGATGACACTAGAGATTCATCACATGCACCCCTAAAAACCATGAAAGGCAACCTTGATTGGTCAATTATCAAATCAACCGTTCCGTTCTTTTTGAGCAAATGACTATGTCCGGCAAGCTAAAAAAAAGGTTCTCCTGCTGCTTTTTAAAAAGCAACAAGGGAACCTTTTTCATTTTATTGCGCTAACTCCACCAGTTTATTGGCGAAGTTTTTCACGAGCTGGATGCTTTCTGTTTGGCTATAGCCATTCAGCATCAGTGAGTAGGCTAGTATTTCGCCGTCCTTTGTTCTTACATATCCGGAAAGCCCCGGCATATCCGCGCGGTTTTCCAAAATTCCGGTCAACTGTGAACTTGATATGCCCGCGAGTTCAGTTTTTAAGCTGCCGTCCTCTCCTGCATTCGCAAGAGAATCATAGAATACTTGGAACGCTGGCTTTTCAGTTTGGGCTGCCAGAAGACTTGCCACTTGCCAGGCAGAAATTTGCGTATATTTTGTCCAACCCGATCCATCCATCATGTCAAATAGAGTGGAATTTACTTTTTTCATCATCGTATGAACCGTATCAATTCCGTCATCAAAGGTCCCACTGCCATTGACCATTGCGCCAAGTGTACGAATCAGCATTTCCGCAGTGAAATTGTCATTATGATGATTCATATAGCTGACGATTTCTGATAGAGCAGGAGACTCATAGGTGTTCACTAAGTGGCATTGGCTGGTTTGACTCCGCTTACCACTTGGCTGTGAGGACTTACATTTACTCCTGTTTCTTTCAATATATTTTTTAATACGTTGCCCGTATATATATGAGGGGTTTCGATGGATACATCCTTAAAGCCTTTCTTGGTTCCGTCAGACAGTGTTCCCGAAATTTCTATTGTATTTTCGCCGCGCACCCGGTTGAAAGTGAGTGTGTTTTCGCTCCCTGCCGCACTAGTGACGGCTTTATTGACAATTTTGATTTCCTTCACATTTGGCTCCATGGTGACGCTGATGTTTTTGCCCACTTTTCCAGGCTCATATTGAAGCCGGACGGTCCCATGATTTATTGACAGGGCGTTAATTTGCGGCTGGACTGGCTCGCTTTCATAATCCCATGTCCAACCCGGAGGATACACATCATCTGTAAAGAATTGGCTGTCGACGATGATGTTTCCTTTCACGAGATGAATTCCGGCATTTTTGATATCATTAGCGATGTCTTCCAGTGTCGCCCCGACTGGCATTTGCCGTCTGCTGTCGGTTGCCAGTGTCGGGTCCCCGTAGCCTTTGACAATAACATTCCCATTTAATACTCCATCTGTAATAGTACCGGAAGTGTAAAGTTCGGTTTTGAAGCGGTAGTTTTGCCCAAGGTTGTCTAGGGCGCTGGCGGCTGTTAATAATTTGACGCTAGCACCTGGCGCTAACAGCGATAGCGGGTTCCGCGCGTACAGCATTTCCTTGTTCTTGGTGGAATAGATGACAGCTCCTTTAATCATTCCTTTAAAGGCCGGATCATCCAGGATTGGATCAAAGTCATTTGCCAACGGATAGTTTTGCTGAACGGGTGTGACAGCCGGCGGATTAGGCAGTTCCGGATATTTTGCTAACGCAATCGCAATATCATTCTGCAAGTTTGTCGCGTATGCACTTTTATAAATGCCATTTAGTAAAATCGAAAACGCAAACGTTTGGCCGTTTTTCGCCGTTGCATAACCGGCAAGCGAGTTAACGCCGCTCATGCTGCCTGTCTTGGCTTTCACCTTTCCTTCAGCGGCCGTGTTCTTCATACGATTTTTCAATGTGCCATCTTTCCCGGCAATCGGCAGAAATGAAATAAATCGATCCCGTTCCGGACTGTTATACATTCCTTTCAGCAATTCAATATAAGCATGCGGGGAGATGTGGTCCAAACGGGTCAGCCCGGAGCCGTCCTTTTGGATAAAATTATCTTCCACTCCCAATTCGTTGACAAGGAATTGATGAATCACATTGGCCCCGGCAGCTGTCGAACCTGTGCCGGCCTCTTTGGCACCGATCTGCTTGGTCAGCATTTCTGCATAAAAATTATTGCTGTTTTTCATCATGTTGGTTAACATATCATCTAATTGTGCGGATTCGACGGCAGCCACTTCCCGTGCATTTTCTGCGGTTGTCCCTTTTACAACAGCGGATTTGTTTTTAAAAGTAATCCCTTGTTTCAGCAGTAAATCCCGGAATACGCTGCCGGTAAATGGCGATGGGTCGTGAACGGTAAGGGTGGTGTTTGTGCCGCTCGCAGTATAGTCCTTCCCGATAGTACCGCTAACTACAATTTCATTTTTTCCAAGAGTACGGTCAACAGATAACGATGCTTTATTGCCGGCAACCGTTTTTGCGGTGTTGACCACAGTAAAGTAATCGGGAGCAAGGTCAATGGTGACGGCCGGGCTTTCGCCGATTTCCTTCCCCGATTTAACATTTACATTAATGGCATTTTCTTTGACGGAAAGGGCGCTCATTTGCGCGGTGTAGTAGTAAGGCTCATCATCCCACATCCATTCTTCACCCAATAGCTGATCATCAAAATAACTTTCGTCCACCACAACGTTGCCGTTCACCTTTTGTATGCCTTGAGCGGCGATGGCCATTGCCAAGGTGTCAAGTTTTGCGGCGGTCAGTGTCGGGTCGCCATAGCCTTTAAGGATGATGTCCCCATTTAGTACACCGGAATTGCTCAGATTTCCAGTGGTGAAAACTTTTGTCGGGATGGTCATATCTTTTGGCCATTTGCTTACAGTTGTAGCTGTGACAAGAAGTTTAAAGACCGAAGCGGGGACAAACGTCTGATCTGGTTGATAGGAGGCTGTTGTCTTGTTGTCGTCTAGCGAATACACTTCATATCCTACTGACATTCCTTCACTATTTGCATTAGTTTTCAACTGCTGCGCATAGGCCTGTAACAGCTGACTCAGTTGTTCCTCCTTAGTGGTCTCTGCTTGGGCCGTTGAAATAAAAGACATCATAAGTATAAATGTCAACAGCACCCGGAGGAGGCGGGAGGGCCCCCATTTAATTTTCCGTCGATCCATACATCTCACTCTTCTTTCATTTTTAGTAGCGGTCTTAAAGTTTAAATATTTCGACAATTACGCTCTAAAACCCTACTTGAATTACCAATTTAGGATAAAGGACCTAATTGTAGAGGGGCTGATCCCCAACAACTAATGGAAGCAGGAAAAAAGCCCGAAATTGGAACTGCATCTTTAAAAGATACAGCCAAACCCAACACTCTATGTTAATGATTTTGGTAAGTATATCATGAGAATGAATGGAAGGATTTTGAAGGTTAGAAGTGCGGGAATAGATGTTCAGAAAAGAATGTAGCAATATTATGAAATAAATCAATACTGCGGGCTGCCCCGTATTAATTAAACAAATAGAGATAAGATCCACATTTCCTTTCAACATTGTCCTATGAATAATGGGGTCAGTCGGTGTTCATTAAGAAATCTTAATTTGGCGGGACTACGTGGGAATCGAACCCACCAGACCTGGCAAGGAGTTCTCAAGCAGATTTGAAGACTGTGATTTCGGCTAATCGCGGGATTAAGGAAAAGATCTGAGAATAAAGAGAAAGCTTGATTTTAAAGGCTTTTTGGTAATTGTAGCTGATATGTGTTTCTTCGATTTCAAAGGAAATACAAGGTACGTGTCCAGTTGGTGTCCACTTTGTGTACAGATATCTACGTCTTTAGTTAGGTATTTTCAGCGGTTTTTAAAGTTTGCAACACTTACAAATTAACCAAATTTTGACAACCGTTTTTTTGTGGTCTTTTTTGTTACATTTCATGCTTTAGGGGTACAAAAAGACCAGACATGTGCAGGCATATCTGGTACAGTAATAGCCCCCCCCTCTATAAGGAAAAAATCAATCCACATAATAACTTTAACTGAAGAATAGATTTACTTTGCTTAATAAAGGATCTAGTAAATCGTCTCCTTAGACATCTTAACAACACTTTCAACAATCTTCCTTCGAAAAATCTCATCCTCTTCCCCTGGCATTACCCGAATTGCCCCCATGCCATACTGGTCATGGAAATCAGTATGAAAGTATCTCATCCCTTCGGCCGCTGCATCATTTGTCGGTGTCAGGATATAGACCTCGTGAACGGCTCGTTCTCCGGTTTCCCGCTTGAGAATACCATCCCGATATTTGTGCATTTCTCCCAATGCGGTCCCGAGATTGTCAGGTACTCGATATTTAGGGTCAAACACTATTATGCCGGTTTCTCCTTCTAGGACGATATTCGGAATCATTTTTTGCGTATACGTATGATAAATTGGAAAGTTGAACTGATAAACCCGTTGGAAGTACAGGCCTATACCACCACGCAACCTAATTTTGCTTTCTTTATTCTCAGCTAAATTGAGAAAAATTCCATCCTTCGTCAGCTTATACAACCCACTGGTATCGGATACAAGACCCGCTTCCCTTACACATTTGACCACCTTCATAAAGCACCATATTTCATACAATTGAAACGTATCTTTTAATGAAATCGAATAATCAAAGCCGACGTCCTCTCGGTTGTGCTTATAAAGCTGGTCAAACCATTGGTACCAAAGGCGGTAAACCGGATGCTTACGGAATTTTTGTGTAATCGTATAAGGGCCATTGTTTGCCGTAACTTCATTCATAAGTGCACTATTTAACCAACGCTGGAAAATCCCTTTATATTTCAAAGCCTTTCTCGCAACATCCTCCTGTCCAACCAATTCATACTTGCGGAGGAGCCGATATAAATCCTGCAACTGCTGCTTTACGACTTGATTTTCGTACAGGTTTCGTGTTTCCAGTGTCTTTACATTTTGGACAATAGTCGGAATCACATCGCCATGTCCCCGCTGATCCATCCACCTCAAGGTGACTTGCTCCGAATGCTTCACTTTTTCCCGTTTCATCCGCATCGTATACTTATCCAAACGGCGAAGCGGCTGCTTTTCAATTTTTGAAAAAATGTGTTTCAACTTGTGAAAGTGTCCATATAGATAACTCCATTGGGTCCAGGTAATATCGCGGTTTCGTCCTGATGCATTTACATGGACTGTCAACCCGCTGAGTTGAAAACAGCTGTTCGCCTCCGCCAGAATTTCTTCGAGCATCAGGCTGAACTGTTCTTCCGTAAGTTTCCGGTCATCAGGATAAACAAAGGTACTGAATTCCTGTCCGTTAACAAAGAGTTGCACGGAACCAGATTGAAATGGTGTCAAAAATGTAGCATAGCCCTTCCCTTCTTCTTGAAAAAACGGGATAGGAATTCCCTGAAATCTTATATCCATGCGGGGTCCGTGAAAACGCAGTCTATACTTAGTCGCTTCCCTTAAATAACCATCCAAAAATGGAATCCAGCCTTGCTGAACATCAAAAAGTTCTAGAAGATCAGCGCCAGAATTGGGTTGCACCATAGTACTCCAACTCCTGTTTCATCCGTTTTACATGCTGCAGTGAGATCGAGGCTGGTCCCAGGTTAACACCCAACCATTGCTCCAGATTAGCCAGCATATCCGAAATCCGCTCATCCCCTCGGACCTTTGTCAACACTTTTTCAGAAATCACCCGATCCAACGCCTCTAGTGAATCCAATTGATATTCCTCAGGAAGGTGATGATTAGCATATAACTTTTGTAGCATTTCCCCCATGGAACGATAGCCGAAATGAAGCTCATAACGGGATAACATTAGATGCAATTTCCGTAAAATAGTAAACTCGTTTACAAGAGCGGCTTTCAAATCCTGGTCAACACGTTCCCAATAGGAATCAAAATCCACATCGGAAAGTGTCATGACAAAGGCCCGATCCAGGACTTTATCGGAGATGGAATGGGTCGTTTCATCAATATTGATTGTACCCAGCACATATACATTCGGTGGAATGACGAGTTTCTTCGGAATATCGGTAATCCCATCATCCTGATGCAGCGGAATTTCCTTGCGGGATTCTACCGCACTTAGGTAATCACTCAAGTAATATTCCACCCGAGCCAAGTTCATCTCATCCAACAAGATAAAATGCGGTTTATCCCGTTCTTTTAAGGCATGCAGCAGAACCTGAAGGAATTCTGTCTTCACATATCGCTTTTCAAAGGAGCTATAGTAACCGAACAGGGCTGTCGCATCCGTCCAGTCCGGCCGCACCGGAATAATTGAAAAATACGGATTCTCACTCTCATATTCCAACCCATATACGGCATTGGCATATAAACGGCAAAGCTGAGTTTTTCCTGTTCCGGAAATCCCGCTTAACAGAACAAAATGCTTATCATCCAAAGCCGTCAGATTCAGGTGCAAGTCACGAATTATGTCATTGGAAAACGTAAATTGGCTATTACAAATCGTATTGATGATTTCACTGAATGTAAAGTTGGGTTCCAAACCTGCTTCCGTCTCGGGGGCGTCCTCTTCTCCTGGACCCGTAGTTGCAGCATCTGACGGTAATTCAAGTTTTCCTTTAGCGTGAGCGAAAATTAGGGCAGCATCGATAAATGTTTTCTTAACTTTTTCAGCCCCTTCTGCAAAGGACTGCATCGCATTATCGAAGGTTCCGACACAATAGGAACTTCCTTCAACCTGTATATGATGCTCACCTAACAATCGCATCGCATTTGCCATTACCATCGTGTTGTCCGCGGTTTGGGACGCGAATGACTTGGTAATCCACCATTCTACCTCCCCTTCCCCAATGATGGCTCTGGCGCTCGTGAAAATATGATTATGACCTTCTAACTGCACGATAATCGTCTGAAATGGCGAATCTTTCTCACTATAGTCAAGGTAGCCGATATACCCCTTTGTCAGCATTTGCTCGCCATCATAGATATTAAAAGGCTGGCGTTTTCCATGTTTTTGCTCCTCCAATGGCCCGATATCGACACTATATGTACGGCCTAGCAACTGCGTCTCCTTAATGTTCCGTGTGGCCGCTATGAGCATCAAGGCATAATATGCTTTTTGCGATACGTCAATTTCTTCATTGTAATAACTACGAAATGGGCCCAATTTTCCCCAAACCGCAACCAGTTCAGCGATAAAGGCTCCCTCTTCCAAGTTTCCTTCCAATGGCAGACTGATTCCAACTTGAAACCATGGCCGTTTCCGTGGTTTAATACAGCTTTTTATATAAGGAACAAACTCCTCTTTAGGAATTATCTCCTTTTCCTTCCAGCCCGTAAAAATGGAAAAATCGGAAGGAATCGCCTCCAAAATAGAGTTGATTTGATCGTTCCGTACCCATGCCCAAAACGGGAAGAAATTCAGTTCAGTATGAAGAATAATCATTCTGCTGATCCCATCAAGTTCGAGAGTGATGAAATTGTACTCCTTATCATCCACTTTCCTATTCAGTTTAATATAGTGTTTTCGTCCGATGTCAGATTCCTTTTTCTTCTCTGCATATGTCGGGTTTCGGGCGTCATGATATGTAGTGGTAAGTGTTTTATCATAACTCCTGATTATGTACTCATTCCCAAGTGGAATTCCAATTCTTTCAACAAATTGGTGAAAAATTGGTTTCATAACCGGTGATATTTCATCCAGTACCTTCCGGCAGCGAATTTCGGTATTGTCCTCATTAAATAACGATTGAAAATATGTAAGGTTTAGCATTAGGTCACCTGCTCAATAAAATTCATTAACTTAAACCCGATCGAGCCTTTCTCTCTTCTGATATGCTCCCTATAAGGTAGACAGATGAAATAATAAAAATCTGTTTACTTTATTAGGGGGCTTTTTCTATGGCAAAAAGAGCTTACTCAGCACAGGAAAAATATGAGTTAATTGTGGCGTTTGAG
>NZ_JAMBOX010000015.1 GCF_023715785.1 Neobacillus niacini | reverse complement strand
AGCGTACCCATATGATGGAATAGTTTCACATAATATAAAAATATTGTTAGGAAGCGTGTCGAAAAATATTTTTTTGACACCCCACCAGCGGCTCAAACCGTTGATAAATCAACATTTATAGAGGGAGGTTAATACGTTGGATAATTTTTATTTGTTCGTGGTTATGTCGATTTTGCTTATTATTTTGCCCGGGCCGGATACGGCGATTGCAACAAATAATACCCTGACTGTGGGGAAAGCGGGCGGTTTTAAAACCGTCATCGGTACCTGCTGCGCTCTAATGATTCATACATTGGCTGCGGTGGTGGGACTGTCCGCGATCATTGTAAAATCGGCGATGTTATTTTCCGTTTTCAAGTATGTAGGTGCTGTATACCTTATGTATCTTGGGTTTAAAACATTATGGGCTTTAAAAAATAAGAAACTTGCTGAGATGCCCGTTGAAAACAAGTACCAAAATAAATCTTGCTTTAAACAAGGATTTCTAACTAACCTGCTAAATCCAAAAGTCGCTGTCTTTTTCCTGACCTTCCTGCCGCAGTTTGTGGATGCGGGCAGTGATACATTTGTACCGTTTCTTACAATGGGAATGACTTATACCGTATTAACCGCCCTATGGTTTGTGTTCTATATCTATCTGCTCAACCAGATTAGTGCTTTTATGAAAAAGCCAAGGACACAAGCGGTTTTTGAAGGACTAACCGGAACCGTGCTGATTGGATTTGGCGTTAAGCTGGCTTTGGAAAAAGCACATTAAATTTGGGTAGCCACTCACACGGTTAGTGGCAATCGAATCTGTTAGTTACTCTTCTTCGGACATTTATGCTTCATTTTGCTACAGTTTTGTCCGAAGGGAGCTTATCTTCGGACATTTTTATTTCCTTTTGCTGCGTTTTTGTCCGAAGTCGTCGCGTCTTCGGACATTTTCCCTTCTTTTTACTGAAATTTAAAATGTATTGAACAACTGAATAGCAATATAGACCGCCACGCTCCAAATGATGATGGCGGACACTTTATTGAGCATTCGTAAAAACTTTCCTTCCGAATCGAAATTCCCTACGATTTTTCCGGCAATGGCAAGACCGAGAAACCAAAGCCACGAAACCACGATGCAGGCAATCGTAAATACGACTTTTTCTGAACCGGTATAGCCAAGCGAACTGGTACCGATGACACCTATAGTATCAAGAATTGCATGAGGGTTAAGCAAGGAAACGGACATGGCAAACATAATTTGCTTTTTCATTGGCATCGCCGCTTCTTGTTGGCTTAAGTTGGCCGGGTCACTCTTCCAAATCGACGAACCCATATATAGCAGAAATAAAATACCAACTGTAAATAAAATAGTTTGCAAGACTGGAATCGTGAAGACAATGACGGATACTCCCAATACAGCTGATAAAATAAGCAATGTGTCGCAAAGCGAAGCTGTAAGGATAACAGGAATTGCTCCTTTAAATTTTGGCTGTGAAGCACCTTGATTAAAGACAAAGACATTTTGCGCCCCTAGTGGAAGGATGAGTCCAAAGGCTAAAACAATTCCGTGAAGTAAGGCTGCTAACATGGTGCTCCTCCTAAATAATGAACTAATATTAAACCATTTTATAACAAAACTAGGAAGCTTGTAACTTTTTCAACTCAAATACGTCGTTTAGAAGGAATCGTGCCTTACATTGTTGAATACATTCAAATACAGACGCGTACAAAGGAGTTGTTCCAAGTGTCAGACTCAAGAAATGAGCTAGTAAGCTGGGGTAAATCGTTATTCATTGCCATTGGGATTGCATTTGTAATTAGGACATTTTTATTTGCGCCATACATGGTAGAGGGGTCTTCAATGGAACCGACGCTGCATGATGAAGAAAAGGTCTTTGTTTATAAAGCAGGAGAGTTTAATAGAGGAGACATCGTTATCATTAAAGGCACCGAGAAAAACTATGTAAAACGGGTAATCGGATTTCCGGGTGACCAGGTTGAAATGAAAACCGATCAATTATACATCAATGGAGAAATAGTGAAAGAAACGTACCTCTCTGAAAATCTAAAGGCTGCTCAACAGCTAGGCAGTAAGTTAACTGGCGATTTTGGCCCGATAACCGTTCCAAAAGATCATTATTTTGTCATGGGAGACAACCGCCTCCACAGCACGGACAGCCGTAATGGCCTTGGTTTTATCAAGGGGAATCAGATTGTTGGGACAAGCGAATTTATATTCTTTCCAGTGACAGAAATAAGATTTGTGAAGTAGCAGCAATGAGTAAGGGAGATAAGGTATTAAGATAATGCAAAAACCTTCCACACTTATAGCTGGAAGGTTTTTTAAATGCTTTTATACCATCCGGACTTTTTGGGGCTTCCTGGGTCTTCTTACAAGCTCCCCTCCACAATTGGGACAAATATGTTCCATCGTTTCGGTGCACGGTTCGCAAAATGTACATTCATATACACAAATATAGGCGGCAGCATTTTCCCCAATGGCAGAATCACAACGTTCGCATTTTTTTCTCATTTCCAATGCCATTTTCAATTACCTCCTCTTTTAGGAGTAGTCGTTCATTTGGTTTTAAGAACTTAATCGTAACGCCTTGCACTTTTCCACTTTCTATTAATCTTTCTTCGACATTTTCTGTTTCGCAATAGAATGGTGGATGATCAAATGTTCCGTAATGGATGGGAACCAGATAAATCGCATTTAATAGTTTTGCTGCCTCCACTGCTTCCTCGGGGGTTAAACAGGCGGGCAAACTGCTCTGTGTTTTTAATCCATGAACATCCAGTATCGGTCCGTTCACTGGAAGACAGGCAGCATGTATGGGGCCAAATTGCTGCTCCATCCGCCACCAATACCCATGCCATTGGGTATCCCCACAGTGCACCATAGTATAGTCGCCATCTGACACAACCCAAGAAACTTGGGGAGAACCATAACCATCAACCGAGTAGGACGCTGAGACCTTCAGATCGTTGATCAGGAAGGCATCATTTGGACCTACACCTGTCACGTTATCAAACCCACATTTTTGGGCATAATCCACAGACTCAATAGGAATATAAATTGGTATATCTCTTCCAAAACACTCCAGGACTGATTGTACATCAAAGTGATCCGGATGAAAATGAGTAATTAATACGGCATTAGGACGTTTGATGGTTCCCAGCGAAACCAAGGGCTCTAATGGCTCCCCCAGTCTGGCTGCAAGCGGCCGGTCTTGGCCTTTTATCGGCGCTCCCAATGGATCTATTAGAATAGAAGTCTCTTTTGATTCAACTAATACCGTTGCCCATGATAATTTTTTTAATTCCAAGATAATCTCCCCCATTTCAGCTTAATTGCCCCTTACTTCTCGGCAGCTATCCCCACTATTAGCCTCCATTTCCTTTTTATTCCACCACCTTATGATAATAATACTTTAGTGAGTAGTTTTTTGCAACTAACTTTTTATTAAAAACTTAATATCCTATTCTAAAGTTGATATACAATAACTATTTAGTTTAAAATTAGTTTTAAGGGTGGGTGAGCTAATGAAAAAGAAATACAATTTACCATGCAATATCGCGAATACACTTGATATAATTGGAGATCGGTGGACGTTATTAATCGTTCGGGACATCATGAACGGAATTACTAAATTTAATGAATTGAAGGACTCTCTAACTGGAATAGCACCAAATATATTATCTGACCGGTTACAATTATTAGAAAAGGAAGGCTTAATCGTCTCAAAACTTTACAGCAAGCATCCTCCAAGGTACGAATATGAGCTTACCCGCGACGGCTGGTCCCTAAAGGATGTCCTGTTTGCTCTTGCCATTTGGGGGAATAATCATTTTGAAAAAAAATACTATCGGGTCGTAGATAAAGTTTGTGACCATGAAGTACGTTTGACGTATGCTTGTCCACATTGTGAAACTTATACAGATAAGCCGGTATTAATACCTATTGATGAGGAATAATGTTTGTCGCATATAGAAAAGGAAAATGGCTTGGGATTCTCCAAGCCATTTTCCTTTTATTATTATTAAAATTCCACACAGAACGGTTGCAGCTCATCGTTTAAACCATACTCGATTCTTTGTCTGAAATTGGTCCAAGTGACCATTTCCAATGCCTGTTCGAGAGGGAAGAAGCCGACTTCCAAACTTTCAGAACTAGTGGTAAATTCTCCTCCAATTGGTTTTGCTAAAAACAATGTATTGCAAATGGATTCACTTATGTTTTGAAAAATTCCGCAAAACTTGATAATTTCTACATCAATCCCCGATTCTTCCTTTGTTTCCCTGATTGCGGCAGCCCGCAGTGACTCTCCTTCTTCTACCTGTCCACCAGGGATTTCCCATCCTCTGCGCGGACCCTTGATTAATAGAATCTCATTTTTTTCGTTTAATACAATCGTAGCCGCTGAAACAATGTGTTTTGGTGGTGCCATATCGTTCTCCTCACTTATTAATTACTTCATTACCCTTTACTCCCCATCCTTTGCCATAGGAGCGCCCGCTGTTCCATTTCCGATACAAATGCCTTCTTAGCTGGACTATATCCAATCGTGTTTTCAAATCTTAGAGCCAACTCTTCTTTAAATTCACTATACCTGGCGGCCTCATCCGGATGGGACCGTAGATAATCCCGAAAGATTAGGTGCCGTTGGATTTGCGGGTTATCACTTTGGTAAAAATGAATATGATGGGTTCGGTTTTCCCCGCCTTTTCGAAACAATCTTCTGCCTGGAATTCCCCATTCACCTGCAACATCGTATCCTAGAGCATCCATTTTTTCATTAAAAAGATCAATCTTGTTGATGTCCGTTACGATACACATCATGTCGATGACAGGTTTTGCCTTCATGCCAGGAACCGACGTGCTCCCAAAATGTTCGACCTGGATAATCTCGTCACCAAATATTGTTTTTAAAAATTGCGCTTCTGTTTGGTACATATGTGCCCATTCTTCTTTAAAATCAGCAAGTCGAACTTTCATTGTCGGCACCTTCCTCGTTAACCTATATAAATTAATACTAATCTAATTTGGGTAAACATGGAATAAATAAAACAAGAAAAAGCAATGCCCTTTGAAGCATTGCCAATCATTGCAAAATTATCTTTACTGACCCCTAGTCAATATCAATATTCTGATCGACCAAAACACCTAACTTCACGTAATTGATTAGTTTTTTGGCCTCCGTTTCAACCCGTTTTCTGCCAATATCAGTTAGAAACCAGTTATCCGCATTCGTTAGTTGATCCTTTACTGGACACAAGGTAAATTGAATCCAACTCGGCATATAGGTTTTAAGCGTTAAATGCAGCCTTCTCATATGAAAATGGGAGGTCACGACCAACAACCTTTTGATATTGTGCAAATAGAAGGCCCTGTCCAGCACCAAGAGCGAGGCAAGAACATTTTCTTTTGTATGCAATGAAAGATCTTCAATTAAAATATCTTGTTCAGGAATGCCTAACTTCATGGCCTCGTTCTTTAACATGATGGCTTCCGTGAATTGATTTCCCTCCCACTTCACGCCGCCGGAAAACAAGATTCTCCCTGCTCTACCTGCTTTATATAACTCTACCGCTTTCGGCAAACGGAATTTCACTGCATGACTGCTGCCGGCGACAAAGATACAGTCCCCAGTTTCATTCGTATCCTTAATTCCTTTAAATAAAAGGTTGGTCATCTGATCATCCGTTAGTTGATCACCATCTAATTTAGAAATAAACATTTTTCACTCCTGCTTTCAAAAATTCGCCTAGGCTCCCCCCTACAATTACTTCCACATGAATGGAGCTAATCCTTCTCATCTAATATATTCCAACAAAGAAGGATTTGTTGAGCTTTTACCGAATTTTAGGAAATATGTCTTTTTATAGGGGGAAATAGATGAAAAAGTTTTTAAAGTCTGGGACAATGATCCTTCTGCTTGGCAGTCTTTTAGCAGGGTGCAGTAGTAAAAATGAACTGGCCAAAAATACGCCACTTACGGAGAAGCAGCCACCTGCTGAAACAACCAAAAGCAGTGAACTCGTTGTAGAAAAGGGCACGCCTGAATGGGATTTGCAGCAAATCACAAAGGCCGTTGATGACAATGATAAGGCGCTATTCATGAGCTATCAAAATGAGGAAAATGTTACATTTTTTAAAGAACAACGGAGATGGATGGATGAGGTTGAGTTTAAGAAAAGGCAAGGTTACACAGTATCAGTAAAATTATACAGTTTTCACCAAGAAAATGATGCAATCGCCACAGTTCGATTCAGTGTGATGATGAGCCATCCAAAGCTTGGAAGCACTACGAACACGGTGGCCTACCAAATGATTAAATCAGGAGACAGGTGGATTTTAAACGATGTTCCTTTTGAAAAAATGGTCTCCGATTCGGGACATCTGACAGTCTATTACCCAAAGGGACAAGAAACGGCAGCCAACCAAACGTTTAAGGATGCAACTGATATTGTCGACTTCTATTCAAAGAAATTTAATTGGAAACCACAACCGATTTCGATAAAAATCTATCCAACCAGCAACGAAGTATCTGCGACCGTTCCTTGGCTCGCGTTAGGCGGATGGAATGAAATCGGGGAGTCGCTTAAAATTACAACGGCTCTTTCCAATACCATTTTCCGCTTTTTGGCCCATGAGCTGACACACAAAATGGTGGGGGAAATGGCAAACGATAATGCGACCATTTACTTCCAGGAAGGATTTGCGTCTTATTTGGAAGGCACGGTGGTTAGGGACTCTTCCGGCCAAGTAACATATGAACCTAAACTAGCACAAGAAAAGGCTGCTAAGGCAATGGAAGCTTCCAATTCGGTTAAGACCATTGCGGAACTTGGAACCATTGATTACACAGACCCAGAAGGCTCGATGTATCGTGACGGATTTCTAATCTCCAATTATTTAATAGAAACCAAGGGTCTGCCTACTTTTATGAAAATGCTTGGCTATTTATCGAAATTCGACTATATCGACCAACGCTCAGAACATAAAATGGATACATGTCAGATCAGAACTTTAGAAGCCATTGATAGCACTTATGGTCCTGTCGACAAAGTTTCCGCGGAAGTTCAAAACTTTTATGTTAAGGGGAGCGGGCAATGATTTGTATAACTAGCAGCCGAAAATTTGCAAGTTGGATTTTCGGCTGTTTACTTCAAATTTTTTTAAAATCACACCCTCTATTGTCGCGGGGCAAACAACATCACTGAAACACCAATCAAACATATACCCGCTCCCAACCAATCGTATAAATCAGGTGTTTTTCTATCAACGCCCCATCCCCATAACACCGATAGAACGATAAATACCCCGCCGTAGGCAGCATACACCCGTCCGAACGACGGAAAGCTTTGAAAAGTGGCAATTACACCATACAGGGCTAACGCGATTCCCCCACCGATTCCCCAATAATAGGGCTTTCCTTCTCTTAGCCACAACCAAATCAAATAACCGCCGCCGATTTCGGCCAAACCTGCTAGGACAAATAAAAGAATGACATTAATAATTTAAACCACTTCCTTAATCGATAGTATATATAAAAATTATAACTTAATTTAACTAACATTAGCCGGACCTTCAAAAAAGGCTGCCAAACAGCGGCAGCCATAAATCCTTTTTATAAAATCCTCCAAATATAAAGCCCTAATGCGATTAAAGCGATAAAAATAACAACTGCATAAATTAAGGTCAAATTAGTTGTATTTCTTTTTGCGGAACCGCTGTAATCTTCGTCAGGTTTCTTAGTGACGATTAGGGTTGCAATCAAAGCAACAATGATAATCACAAAAACCAAACCAACCATTATATTCATGTTACACCTCGCCTATATTAGTATGTATTCTTTATGATCTGATTCAGTTTTTGGCTTAGCGTTTCTTTCATTTCCCCATGCTGCTCAACTGAAAAATGGTATTTACGATCAAACCAGTGATCCTCTGTATACAACCAAACCGGCTTTGGAATTTTTTCTTCCGGCTCCCATTCATATCGCGGGAAAATGTGGGCATGCAAATAGACATCCGTATTTCCATAAATGGAGTAATTGACCCGCCGCGGGCTGCACACTGCCTGAATCGCATCTCCGATTAAACTCATATCCAGAAGGTACTCACTTCTTTGTTTAAAATCAAGTTCATTGAGTGAATTCACTTTTACTGAAGGCAAAAGGACACAGTATCCCGGAAGAAATTGAGTATCTCCCATTACTGCAAAGCCGCTTCTCATTTTGGCGAGCACCAGCGGGTTTTCTCCTCGATGGGCAGACGTAATTCGGTCTTTTTTCCAATCATTCCTTAAGCTCATTTCGTTACCCCATTTATGTTTATGCTGCTGTCTTATTACCTATTTTAATAGATTTTGGAAGCAATGCGCTAAAAATTGCTGCTAGTGCCAATATGATAATAGAGAGATAGAACGAAATATTATAGCTGCCAGCGTGACTATAGAATAAACCTGGCAGATATGCCCCTAATGCCGAGCCGATTTGATGGCTTAGCGACAGCCAGCCCAGAATAAAACCAATGGAATGATGTTTAAAATACTGCGTGGCCAGCAGTTGGGTCGGTGCCACAGTGGCAAAGTCGACCAATCCGAACAAGACAGCAAAGACAAGGAGTAATGCCGGGTTATGGCTATTTAACAAAATAACAATCGACACAGCCCTTGCTGCATATAAACCGAACAAGATTTTCCGGCAGCTCCACTTGTCCGCAATGACACCTGAAAGCAAAATGCCAATAATATTGAAACCGGCAAGCACGCTGACTGCAGCACCTGTGACAGCGGTAGAAAATCCATGATCATGGGAAATCGGGATCAGATGGGTATCCATTAATCCAGTCGTGGTAAACCCACAAATCGCAAATGGCAAAATTAAAAACCAAAACTGCCTTTGCCGGAAAGCATCCCATATCGAGAAATTCTTTGCTGATATCTCGGGGTTTCGAGTTTGTTCCTCTTTGATATCCCCGCCAATCGGCTTCAGGCCTTTTTCATGAGGGTCATTACGTAAAAGGAACATGACGACAGGGAATACAATTACCGTCAGAAAAATGCCTAAAATGATAACGGTCAACTTCCAATCGAGCCAGTTTATTAACAGCAATGATCCCGGAACAAGCAGCATTTGGCCTGCGCCAAACCCTGCCTCGATAATCCCTAATGCAAGCCCGCGTTTTTCGTTGAACCACTTGGTCACGAGAACGGTAGCGGCCACATTGGATGCCCCGCCAACGCCAATCGAAACGAAGACCCCATACAGCATAAATAATTGCCACGGCTGTTGGACAAAGGAGGTTAGAAAGATACTGATTCCAACAATTATCGTACTTACGGATAGAATCAATCGTGGGCCCAGCTGATCTACGAGTCGGCCCATTACCGGCTGGGAAAGTCCATAAACGATAAAGCTTAGCGTAGAAATGAGAGAGATTGTTCCCCGGTCCATCGAAAAATTTGCTTCCCATGGTTGAACAAACGCACCAAAGGAAAGGCGAACTCCCTGAACCGCCAATAAAGCCAAAAAGGTAATAAAGATAATCATCCAAGCGTAATGAAATTTAATTTTCATGCGATTCTCCTCGAAACATATGTAAAGATTGGATTACATGCTCTGCATGGGTGGGTTGTATTAGACATTTTTTCTGCTTATAGCGGTTTTTTGTCTTATAGAAGCGCTCTATTAGACACTTTCCTACTTGCTGCACCTATTTTGTCTTTTAGAGGCGCTCTATTAGACACCTTCACCACTTGCCCGCGCATTTTGTCTTTTAGAAGCGCTCTATTAGACACTTTCCCTACCTGCTGCACCTATTTTGTCTTTTAGAATCGCTCTATTAGACACCTTCACCACTTGCCCGCGCATTTTGTCTTTTAGAAACACTCTATTAGACACTTTCCCTACCTGCTGCACCTATTTTGTCTTTTAGAGGCGCTCTATTAGACACCTTCACCACTTGCCCGCGCATTTTGTCTTTTAGAAGCGCTCTATTAGACACCTTCACCACTTGCCCGCGCATTTTGTCTTTTAGAAACGCTCTATTAGACACTTTCCCTACCTGCTGCACCTATTTTGTCTTTTAGAATTTATTATCTTATAAAACACTAATTTTTTCATAAATTTCACAATATTAATAGTATTTATTATATCATAATATTCCTTTTCCACTTTACACAATCCCTCTCGCAATATCGTTTGCGGGTATTGGCTTTAGATTTTAATCACCTAACTTACAACTACTTCCCAAACTTAAAAATACCTTCTCCTTCTATTGGATTTTTTTACATAAATTCCAACAAACCTGGAAAAAATCATATAGAATACTGGAGGTGGTTCACAGTGAAAAAAAGCATCTTAAAATCAGTTAAAAAGCTATTTAACAAAGAACCACATTTTAAGGAAAAATCTAACCAGGACAGAATTAATTTAAAGCATAGAGATATTAGCACTGATTATGATGAAAATCTGGAGATTTTTAAGTCCATTTTTTCAATTCCAAAGAATTCCGATGTCAAAGTTCGGGAATTTACCATCCGTACGCTTAACCGCCGTGCCTTTATCCTATACATCGGCACCATGGTCGATGGCGCCTACATCCAAGAGGGTATTTTGAAGCCTCTGATTGAAAACGTGCAGCCATCAAGGAAGATAGAGGATATTCTTTCTTTTCCCGTCGAAGAGACAAAGAGCAAAATCGGTGAAATCACGGAAGACATCACTAGCGGCAATACTGCACTTTTCGTCGAGGGTGATCATCAATGCTATTTATTTGCCACAACGAACATTAAAGGCCGCGCTATTGAAAAATCAGATAATGAAGTAATCGTCAGAGGGGCAAAAGAGGCCTTTAACGAAAAGCTTTTCGATAATATAGGACTAATCCGAAAAAAAATTAAAAATGAAAATCTGATTGTTGAGCATTTGGTTGTTACAGTACGCTCCCGGAACGATGTCTTCCTGGTTTACGAAAAAGACTTGGCAGATGAAAAACTTCTTCAATCAATAAAGAAAAGGATTAATTCCATTGATAGCGACAGCGTGATTGATTTAAGTATTCTCGAACAGTTCTTGGAGGAACGGCCAAGGTCCCTGTTTCCGACTATCCTAAATACGGAACGTCCTGACAGGGCGGTTTCCTTCATTGAAGAAGGCCATATTATTTTGTTAATGTCCAATTCACCAAATTGTCTTGTCCTGCCTGCTACCTTTTGGGCATTATTCCATTCACCCGAAGACCATTACCTGCGGACACCATATGGAAATTTTATCAGACTATTACGATTGGTCGCCTTATTTATTTCGATGTTTGCCTCCGCATTTTACATTGCCATTACCAACTATCATGTCGGCATGATTCCGCCGGATTTATTAATGGCGATTGCCGGGACGCGAGAACGGGTACCCTTTCCATCCATTATTGAAATCCTGATGATGGAGCTTGCCTTTGAACTCATACGGGAGGCCGGCCTGCGCGTACCCTCTCCGATCGGCCCGACCATCGGTATTGTTGGGGCGTTAATTTTGGGTCAGGCAGCTGTTCAAGCCAATATTATTAGTCCGATTGTTATCATTGTCATCGCATTGAGCGGGTTAAGTTCTTTTATTATTAGTGATGTCAGCATGAATTTTGCGATTCGCATAAGCCGTTTCTTATTGATTTTTTCAGCTGGATTTATGGGGATTTACGGCATGGCAGGTTTAATTATTCTTGGCCTCTATTATTTGGTCTCTTTAAAATCATTTGGTGTGCCTTACTTTGCGCCATTGACACCACATACCTTTTCCGCAAAGGATTTGATTATCCGGCCAGTGCCAATGAAGTTAAAGTTCCGCCCAGGGTATTTAAAACCGAAAGATATGGTGAGACAAGGAAAGGATTCATGATCCGATGAAACAGCAGCCTGAGAAACTTGGTATTCGAGAATATATAGCCATCGCCATTCTGATGGCTGGTGCAAGAGCAACCGAAGATACGCCAGCGACTTTGTTTCAAAAAGTGGAAAATGCTGCGTGGATGGTACCTATCCTTTCCGCCGCACTGTTTTTTATCCCGCTCTATTTATTGCTGAAGACAATGTCGTTATTTCAAGGAAAAAACCTGTTTGCTGTCATGAATAAATTGCTCGGCAAATACCTGGGTTTTGCTGTCGGACTGATTATTTTTGTGATAAGTTCCTCTGCCATTTCATTTGATTCAAGAACGTATACCAATATCATTAGAACTTATTATTTTAACACAACACCCATTTTGGTCCTTTATGCCATTTTAATTGCCATCTGTGCATATGGTGCAAAAAAGGGAATTCAGCATGTCGGTTCTGTTTCATTCATGATTGTATTCTGGGTTATCTGCTCTTTGATTTTCGCCTTATTATTAAGCACGCAAGACAGTACGTTCCAATCGGTGCTGCCCATTTGGGGGCCGGGAATACTTGAAATTATCAAGACAAGTCCAGGAAGCCTTGCTATTTATGCTGATTTTTTTCTGCTGACGATGCTCGTTCCATACTTCAAGTCGAATAAAGAATTTCAAAAAGGTACCTGGATTGCCTATATTTTTGTCAGTATTCAAATTAGTGCTGCCATTTTCTGTATCGTTTGCTTTTTTGATCAGTCATTAGGGGGATTAGGCTATCCCTTTCATACGTTAATTCGTTATATTTCACTTGGAACCTATATTCCTAATATCGAGATCTTCTTTTTTGCCATTTGGATTATGGGAGCAATTATTCGCTTTACCGCCTTCTTGTATCTGAACGCCCTCATATTCGGCCAGCTTTTTAAAATCAAGGATTTTGAATATTTAATTCCATCCATTGCCACGATTTATTTATTGATTGGGCTCATACCAGAATCACCAATCGAAACGATTGTTCATCTGAAGTTAACTGTAAGAGCCTTGGCAGGTCCGATGTTTGCTGCTATTTCACTTATTTTATGGCTGGCCGCATTGGTAAAAGGAGAATTTAAACATGCGAAAAACAAAAACAGTATGTAAAATGTTGTTGATACTCATGATTGTTTGTCCCCTAGCAGGCTGCTGGGACCGCGGCGAATTGGAGGATAAGTCCTATGTGATTGGCCTCGGACTTGATCGCTCCAAGAGAGAAGGAAAAATCAAAGTCACGATGCTGCTGGCCAACCCCGAGGTAGGAAGTATGCAAGGGGGAGGCGGGTCAACCGAAAAGCCGCGGGAGGTTATCTCGTTTGATGCCATCGATTTCATAGCCGCGAAAGTAACGGCCAATGCGATCGTTTCCCGGAAAATTAGTTATGATCTATTAAAAATTATTGTGGTTTCCGAGGAGTTTGCAAAAGATCCGGAATTTTTTCGGATTATTTATGACGCTGTCTATGATAAAGAAATCCGGTTGAACGCCTATTTGGCGATATCCAAAGAAAAGGCAAGCCAATATTTTTTAAAAAATCATCCCAGGATGGAGACAAGACCCCATAAGTACTATCAATATATGGTCGAACACGGGATTGAGAACGGCCTGATCCCCGATTCTACTCTATTTCGCTTTTTTAAGGCAACGGAAAGAGGAAAAGACCTGTTTCTGGCGATGAACACCTCTGCCATAAGGGAAAAGAAACCGAAAATCAGAGCGGAGGATAATTATTATGCCGGACAGTTGAATGCCTCAGGCGAGCTTGATGATACGCAATTTATCGGTTCGGCAGTCTTTAAGAATGGTAAGATGATTGGAAAGTTGACCGGCCAGGAAACAAGCATCGTCAATACCCTTGATGACACAACAAATATCAGCGATTTTATCATCGATATCCCTAGTCCCTTTCCCGGCACCATCAAACAAATGGCACTCAGGGTGATGAAAGAAGAAGACAATACTGTCAAAATGAATCTGAAGGGGCCCCGGCCAAAGATCTTTATTACCATGCCGTTAAAATTTGAAGTAATGTCAAATCCTTCGGAGGTTGACTTTTCTAAGAAAAAAAATCGGGACATTCTAAAGGCACAAATAGCCCGCCATTTTAAAACCGAACATGAGAAATTGTTGAGAAAAGCACAGAAAAAATACAAGGGTGTACCTTACCCTTTATCCCTCGATGCCCAAAAATATTTTGCCACAAATCAAGAATTTAAAAAATTTAATTGGACTAAATCATATCAACAAGCGGAAATTTACGTAAAGCCGGTAGTTAAAATTGTTGATTATGGAAAAGGTCCTAAGAAAGAGGGAAAATAAATGAAATGGATCGCCATTCTTGTGCTGCTCGCTATTGCCATATATACCTTTGGTTTTGCCGTTACTTTATGGAAGGAAAAACAGAAATTGGGTGCAATGGCTGTTTTATTTCTAACACTCGCGATTATGATTCTGCCGTTTTTTTCGATTCTCAAATAGTAGGTTGAATTGTTCTTTTATTCATATTTCTAAGAGGACAAGTTCTTCGATTTTTCCACGGGGATTGTCCTCATGGACCCATGTATGAGGACAACTTCTACGATTTTTCCACCGGGATTGTCCTTATGAACCCTAGGGGCTTCCTCTATTGTTCCTCGCACTATATAATCCTGTGGTTTCTGACAAAGTCTCCGATGCTTTTCATTACTTCTTTGATAGCGTCGATTGATTCTAATACATCCCCATTTACCTCAAGGCTGTGGTCTGTGTTTGGCACTACAACTGTTTCGATAAGCGGATTGTTTTTCAATGACGAAATCCGCTCCTCTACAAAATGATGATCCTGGTCACCGATTATACAAAGCGACGGCAGTTGGGTCTTCAACAACGCCTGATAAACCTCGTCCATTTTGATAAGCGGGGTTAGCCAGATTCCAAAAGATTGAGGGGTGAAATGTTTCTGCCCCCATTCCATTGCCATCGGAATGGTCCCAATCGATTTGCTTAACAGAAAGACTTGTTCATAAGAACTATCTTTTAAAACCTCTTCAACCACCGCACAGACATCCTCATACATCCACTGATTTTGTTCAGGTTCAGGCAGCTTTTTAAAATGCTCATTTTCCACAAATCGATAGTTTATGTGAAGGACGTCTACATTTTGCTCCAAACAAATCCCCGTACCATAATGAAACAGCGGGCGCTGCGTCGAGTAACCTAATCCCGGGAGCATGACACAGATGCTTTTCGCAGGTTGTTTGCTTCGAATCCATAAATATGGGATGGTCGACATTTCATTTCTCACTACTTGATTTTCAATAAATTTATACATTCTTTATCGCCTCAATGCTTTACTGACTTTGTCCTTCATCATTCGGTCCATAAACCCTATTCGTAATATCGGGGATTGCCTTCAAGGCCCCCCGCTTTTCTAATGTCGCTCTCATGCTGGGCGCCAGCAGTTCACATTGAGAAAGCTCCTGCATTTCCTCAAAATTTGGCTGCTTGGCATGGAGAATTTCATTGCACTTTTGAATCGTCCATTGCGGATATGGGCGCTCAAGCAGCGTAAATGTCCGTCCCTCTTCTACCAGTCCTTCTTTTAATACGCGAAAATACCAGCCAGTTCGGCCTGTATTTTGTATAAGTAGCGCAAGGGTTTTAATTCTAAAACGGCGGGCCGGTTTCCAGCATGGCTGCCGCGGCTGCGACACCTGTACAACCGCTTCGCCGATTTGGAACGTATCGCCAATCGAAACCGTGTCCTCTGTCAAATTTTCCAATAAAAAGTTCTCGCCCATCCCGCCGGGCCCGATTGCTGAATGGCCAAGTTCCCTCTGCCAATAGGAATAGTTTTCCAACGAATAGGCAAACACCGCTTTCTCTGGTCCACCATGGTTCTTCGTATCAAATACCCCGTCGCCAGTCAAACCGGTTTTGCCGACCCAAACGGCCCCTTCAACCGGCTCTTTAAAAATCGCACTTGTCCATTCCCGGTCCATTACGCTCTCAGCATCGTTATCTCCTACCGTTTTTGGCTTCCCGATAAACACTTTTCTTAAAAGAAAATCCACTTTCTGTCACCCCTCGTATAAATCATCCAGCATCATCTCATATACCCCTTGTACTTCCAACTGCTGGAAATCTTTTAATCTCTGCCCACTAAACCATGCACCTGCCAGTTCAACTGCCCGCGGATAGTCCTCTGCCATCAGCTTTTGGACTTTGTCCCCCCTTTTAAAACCAATCATTTGGTCAAAATAAACATTTAAAAGAATTGAGAAATTCTCCAAAAAAGCGATTGGCCCGTTAATCTGGATGGGCTTGCGGCTTAAATAAGGAGTCGTGTCCTTCAAATTCGTGCTGCCGCCGAATTTATCCTTGGCGGCATATTCTAGATTACGGATCCCGCTCATATAAAATGCCCCGAAGCATAACGGGCATGGTTCCATTGTCGTATACAAAACGTAAGAATTCACCTTTTGATGGACCCGGTTATCCAGTTTTAACAGCGCGTTCATTTCAGCATGGGCCAATTCGTTATGTGAGATAACACTATCTGAAAGTTCGGCAAAGGTGGCACTCTTTCCCCTTGCCACAATTTCTCCTTCCGAATCGGTAATCAAAGCCCCAATCGGCCTTGATCCTTCCTGAAATGATGACCACGCTTCCTTAAAACATTCCTGCCACATGTAAGGGATATCTGACCAATTCACTTTATTTCCGCTCCCACTATTTTATGATAATAAAATTCTAGCATAATCGATAACTAATAGTAATAATATTCAAAATTCCAGCCAATTCATTTGAAACTTTTTTTCCATATAATCGTATTAAAAACAACGGGGGTGGAGGAAGATGAAGTTGAAAAAGAAACGGAAGAAAAATAAAAGTTGGGACCTGATTGACATTGGCTTTGATCTTGTTGAACCGATTTACCTCCTGGTAAGATGGATGGTCCGCATTTTTATTAAAGTCCTTGATTAAATCGAAGGGGCTACGTACATATTTAGATAAACACAAAACTTTCATCATTTCTATTCGTACAATATAAAAAGGCCATTCTGAAAGGGGTAATGAACCTTGGATTTGGTTATATGGATTCTTATTTCTGTCTATGCCATCTATGCCCTCATCATGATTCCTGTCCAATATGCCTATATCGCCGAAACGAAGCAACGGTTTAAGAAACTGAATAAATCCCACAACGAAATTTACGACGACATGTCCTTCGAGGAGCAGCAGCTGCAATATAATCTGCAGGGCAGTCTGTATAATTTGCCTTCGACTTTAATTGCCACACTCATCTACAAAATCCGTAACCCAAAAGAATAGTGAAAAGTAGAAAAGCTGTCGTTCTGACAGCTTTTCATTTTTTTTATTTATTTTTGGCGTAATTCACCGTATTTCCGAATCGCATTTCTCCAAATCAAAAAGCCAGTTTCCATGCTGGACAGGGCCAAACCCACCCAGGCGAACAAACAGGATAACGGGTACTGCTCATATTCTAAATATGGGTCAACAGGTTTTTCTTTGTGAGCGGCATGCTGAGTATCCGGTTTTTGGATTTTCACAGCTTCCTTTTCTACTGGTGCCTCAACCTCGGTTGTGATTAAAGATGCTTCCGCAGCTTCTTCTATTTCTCCAACGGCTGCTTCCACCTGGTCGCTCTCTATTACCGTGTCTTCTTGGGTTTCTTCCACAACCTCTTCTGCATGTTCAACCTGCTTTTCTACAATGACCGCCTCGTTCATTTGGACCATTTTAACTTCTTGCCCCGACATGGACTTCATCGCCTCGGTGATTAGCTTTGCCAGTTCATCCTTCGGGAAATCCTTAATCGAAATCCAGCCTCGAGCATCAACCTGGTAACCATTTTTCTCTAGGACCTCATTGGGCATGTACTTTCCGATGACATAACCATTCCCGCTTGGCTGTAATTCCCGCGCCAGCACTTGGCCTTTTTGCTTGCTTTCCGGATAAATAAAATTAACCCTTCCATTACTGATTTCTTTTTCCTTAAGCTTAAATGATTTAAAAATAACCTTTTTTTCCTCAAACGAAACCATTGGATTTTGCTCCTTCCTTTTAAAGTTAAAATCTTTATGTATATTCAAACTGTCTCTGTCTGAACAAATTTCCTATCTTCTACATATAGACTTCTCGATTCATGCCTATTTTCCTGCAAAAGTTTTCAGACTTATATAAATTCGTTCGTAATTACTCTTGGAAAACCACTAATTAATAAAATATGGTAATATCAAGATAGTTTTATCGGTTGTCCATCTCATATGAAAACGGGATTGAGATCCATTTGGATTGGGCAGGATAGAAATGCCTAATTTATCGAAACGAGGGACCATTTTATGAAAAACGTGACGAAGTTTACTATTTTGAAACCGGCCAATGAAGTGTTTGAGGCATTTGTCGACCCGGCAAACATCGGAAATTTTTGGTTCTCCTCCAGTTCGGAAAGATGGGACCAAGGCAAAACGGTTACGCTAAGGTATGATGAGTACAACGCCGTCCTAGATATCAAGGTAGTCGAGGTAGAGGTGAATAGGAAGATTGCCTTTCTTTGGGGACCCCCAGAGGATGAACATCAGGTTACCATTACCATTACCGAAACCGGCCAAGAGGCTTCAATTATTGAAGTGGTCGAGGAAAGGTTCGACGAAAACGATCCGGAGCTTACCTTTAAATTGGTCGACAACAAAGAGGGCTGGGTGTATATGTTGACCTGCTTAAAAGGTTATTTGGAATTTGGTATTACAACATTACGTAAAGGAATGATGAAGGACCTATAGAAGGAGCCGGCTGGCTCTTCTACAGGTCCTTTATAAATGTATTGACTACTTCCGCTCCCTTTCTCGGGAACTGCATCCAAACATACGCATGAACCGAACCTTCAATCCTTTGAATCTTAAATTTACTGGTCAGACTCGAAAAATAATCCAGACTATGCCTTATTTTTGGATTTGTCCACTCCTCCTCACTCGGCAAGAACAGAATCGGGCAGGAGGTTTTCTGGTAGTACTCCTCAAAGCGGACATCCAAATATTTTAGAATATACTCCGTTCTGACATGATTTTTATAAAAATGCTCAAGGCTTCCTTCAGGCAATTCCTCGATACAGCTTTCGATGAATGCCTGGAAATGCTCGTTCCAGAGGACCTCTTTTTCCAACGGTGCTCTATAATCCTCAATAAAATCTGATAGCGTTTGATACGTTTTCAGTTTTCGTTCATCTAACTGTGCGATGAGCCGGTCTTTTTCCGCCTCAATTTCGTCAGGGGTGCCGTTAAATAAGCCATACTCCCCGTATTCGTTGTGAAGCGCCCCTTCACAAACGAGAGACAGGACCAGTTCTGGATGCGAAGCCGCCAAACTCAGTCCCACTTCCGCTCCCATCGAACTGCAGACGACATGACAGCCTTGAATCTTCAACTCTTCTAATAATAAATACAGATCATTGGCAAAATCATCGATATGGTACCCGGTCGCCGGGCGGTCAGACTTACCATGCCCTCTTAAATCAGGGGCAATAATTCGATACTCCTGTAACAGGTAGGGGATTACCCCGTCCCACATATGGGAGGTTCCACCGCTAAAATGAAGCAGCAAAACGGTGGGTTTCTCAGTTTGGCCTTCTGTATGCTGGACATTTAAGGTTATCGAATTTTTAAGTTTGATCTTTTCTTCTATCATTTTGTATTCCTCATTTTTTGGATTTCGGCTTCGCCCAGATTAGATGAACCATGTTCATCCAGTAGCTTTCCGATTTTTCAATCGTCATTCCGGATTCCCGAATTATTTTGAGAATGTTTCTAGTATGATGACATCCGGAGAATCGGTACAAAAGAGGGTTCAATGTCTTTTGAAGTGCGGAAACAGCGGCGTTTGAACTGATTCCATGCTCCATCAACAAAATTTTCCCGTCCGGCTTACACCAGCGATTGATTTTTTCAAGGACCATTAAGGGTTTATCATAGCTGCAAAACGATAATGTCGAAACAATCGTGTCAAAGGATGCATCGGGAAAGTCCATCGCTTCGATATCCCCGCTAATAAAATCAGCCTGAAAACCGTAGGATTTTGCGGCATGTTTTGCCTTTTGGAGCATAGCCTCGCTGAAATCCGTTGCGGTTATCTTCACGTCTCGGGAATAGTATGGGAAGTTTGCCCCTGCCCCGACGGCCAGCTCCAGCACTCTGCCCTCAGCATGACTCAACAGATTTTTTCGCCAGCGTTTCTGGTTCGGGCCTTCTTCTCGTTTGGCGTATTTGCCTGCCTGCTTATCAAAGATCCTGATTTGCTTTTGTTTTTTCACTCGGTCACCGCCCTTTAGAATGGAATCAATCAATTCCTCCAACAGTTGACCTAATGGTGTAAACCTATGCCCCATTGACTTGGCAAGGCTGGTGTCCGTTGACCATGAACCTGGCAAGTTATATGGCGACGGATCCCCATCTGGGCTTAATGTTGCTTTTATTTCCGTTATTGTTTCGATTAAAGTTACTAATTCACGCAAGCTGATGTCGCCGCTTGAGCCCGGATTAATCGCCCCTTGGTAATCGGACTTTGCAATATTCAGCAAAAACTGTGCGGCTTCCTTTGAATCTATGAAGCTATATCTCATGTCAGGATTTTCGATGAACATCGGTTTGCCCTGGTTAACATGATCGACATGAAACTTTAAGCGGTTTGTGTAATCGTCTTGACCGATGATAATGGAAAAACGAACAGCGACAACTGGAACTGGTGCCTTTTGAAAAAGTATAGCTTCTGCGGCGCGCTTCGCCTCTTGGTAACCGACATAGCCGATGTACTCCCGGCGATTTTTTAAAATGGGCTTGAATGTTTTGGGGTCAAAGTTTTCTTCTTTATGCATGGTGCCAAAATCATAGACAGCCTGGCTTGAGGTGAAGATGTATTTTTTGATTTTTCCATTTAGGGCCTGCAGCGTGTCATGGGCTTCCTGGGAAGAATAGCAGGTTTGATCAAAGACAACATCCCATTCCTTATCGTGAAAGGCTTGGTTTAATGTGTCGGCATCCTCGCGATCAATTTTGAGTCTAGATACCGTCTCTCCAAAAGGGTCGGCTGTCAGTCCCCTCGTTGCAATCGTGACCTCAATCCCTTCATCTAGTAATAATTGTACCAAGCGCTTGCCGACAAATTGTGTTCCTCCGAGAATTAATGCTGTTTTCATGAAAATTTCTCCCTTCTATTCATATGTATACAAAGCCATTTTTAAATACTACATAGCGGAAAATGTCTTTTAAACATTTTCAAGCTGTATGATCGGCAAAGTGTCTAATAGGCGCAATCTATTAGACACTTTTGGGCAGGATGACTGGCAAACTGTCTTTTAGAAGCGTTCTATTAGACATTTTCAGCCTAGACACTGGGTAAAGTGTCTTTTAGAACCAGTCTATTACCACGGCTACTTCACATATGTCTTTCATTTTTATAAAAATCATTGCACTCTTGGATGATGAACTCCATATATTCCAGAACGTCCCTGCGCCTTTTAAAGACAGAATGGTAGTAAGATTTTTTGATGTTCTTCCTTAATCTCATCGACTCGTTGATAATTCGATGCCACTTGGGCGGAAGGGTTTGAAGGGCATACTCCCCTGCTCCGCTCTTAGAGGTGATGTCCTTTTCCCTAAAGGTATAATAAAGGCGTGTTACTCCCAAGACGCCCCATTCTATTGAGTCTAATCTGAATAACATGCCGAAAAAATCGGGAGATCCCACCCTTTCACAGCGTTTCTTCCAACCCACCCAATAGGTATTCAGATTAGTTAACATATTCTCAAGCAAAAGATCCCAATCAACGGTAAGGCCATACTTTCCAGGGTCACCCTTGATTACGATCCCGTATTTTTTAATCTGGAAGGCATCGATATGGTCCTTACTAAACGGCTTATACCCCTGCAGTTTTCCTTCATTAAAATAAGGTCCAACCGCATCTTCAATCCCTCTTAAATCACCTGCCGCTACATACATTCCATCCAAAAACAACCTTGGAAATTTCGCTTGAACCTCGGAATGAATTAGTTTTAAAACATCAACATCCCTTTCCGTAGGGCCCCTCTTAACAACGGCAAAAAAATCGATATCACTTGAACCGGAGTCGAACGCCCCCATCGAAACAGAACCATAAATATAATAGGACTCTAGCAAATTCGGACATTTTGAATCAATCAAACTGAAATATGTATCCAAAACCTCATTAACAATTTCAGGTACTTGCATTTAATGTAAATCCTTCCAGGTAAAATCAACCGACAATGTCCCTATGTATCTCTCATTATTATCCGGCAAATTTTTCGTCGCAAATTCAGGCTTGCGAAAACAGGCAAGCCCCTTGTAATAGCCGAACTTCTGGCATACATCCGGACGCGCCGAATAGATGCCGCACTTATCATTTTCCACGTCGTAAAAAATGCAGGTCCCGTAAAATCTCGTTTGGCTTTCAAGCTCTTGGCGTTTCAACCTTGGCATCGATTTTACTTTTTTCTTTATTTTTTTCCATTCCCTCTCCGTGATAGACACAGGACCGCAGCAAAGGCCTCTGCATCCTTGACATGGTAAGCTTTCCACAAGATTACCCCTTTTTATCTCTATTATTTAATTTGCTATAAATATAGATTGTTATTTAGCGACGGTTTTTGGGTATGAGGCATATTGACTATATCTCCATTTCTGTTCTTCTAGTCTGAAAAATTCACCCCTCCATTTTAGCACAAAATGGAAATAATTCCAGACATAAGGAGCACCCGCTTATTAACAACCTAGTTGTCTCCTACAGATAAGAATGGGCAGCCAATCCACATGATTGGCTGCCCAAATCCTACATCTTTTATTTATTAGTGCCCTCTATTTTAATGATATCAAGCAAAAACACCAGATGGTCCTTCATCCTCTTTTCAATTAGACTCGTATCCTTCCCGTCAAATCGAAGCATGTTATATTCGACGAGCATCGAAAACATCGGATACTGGTATTCCGCCGCCAGCAGTGACGGGTCAAAAGGCTTTACTTTTCCTAACGCAATCAATTTTTCAAAGACAACTTCAAGGAAATCGAGTGTCTTTTTAATGATGTCATTTAAAAACAGCTCTCTTGCCTGGGTATTGCGATAATGCTCGATGTACAGAATCCGCCACAGTTTCTCGTTAACGGGTTGATCAATATGTTCCTTAAAGTTCTCGAAGCCTTTGGCGAAAAATTGCTCAATGCTTGAGTTGGCGAGAATAACATCAAGCACCTCAATCGGCGGCAGGGTCTTGGCGAATTCCTCTTGGAACATTGAAAATATCGTCATTATGATTTCGTCCTTATTCTGAAAGTGGTTGTAAAGTGAGCTTTCCTTAATCCCCACTTCCCTGGTAATCTCGCGGATTGAGACACCGCTGTATCCGTTTTGTGAAAATAGGTCGATGGCTACGTCTAATATTTTGTCCTTTGTTGAGATCGTTTTCGTCATATTACGTTCTTCGGTCTCCTTTCCTGCTGGATTTGCAAATATAACGGCAGTACCTGCTTGATTAATACATCATTAAATTTTTCCGGCTCTTCAAAGATGGCAAGATGTCCAGATTCTTCCAGAATGACAAGGTGTTTCTCTGGAGCTTCCACAAAATCAACATACTGTTCCACCCATAGTTTCGGCGGTTACCTCAGGAGAAAAGGATTTCCCCGAGCCTCTTTGATCCCAGTTAACCACCAAGTAATGATCTTCCAGATCACGATTATATTTTTGCTGTGCTCCTGTTTGGGGGCTTCCCGGACCTCCGTGGAGGAATAACAGAATCGGCAGCTCCTTGTTTCGGCCGCGAATCGTAATCCACTGCTCTACCCCGCCAAGTTTTACCTTTTCCAATATCGACACGCTAGTTGGCACCAATTTCCCCTGTTTATCCCGATAAGGCGACACGTACCCGCCAATCAATCTTTTTAACATCCCATCCATCTCCCTGTCCGCAAGGCTAAATCATATACTAACGTTCGTTAGTGTAATTGCATTATAACTAACACCCGTTAGTTTAGCAAGTGATTTTTATGAAATAAATGGAATTTATTAAAAAACTAATCCCGCTCCATCTGTTATCGAAATTAAATAAACCACATATATTTTCTATAACTCTATAGAAAAAGGGTGAGGCCGATGTTTGCTGTCCATTTTTTTGAAAACAAAAACGCGTTATTAACGCAGCTGCTCAAACAAGCTCCGTCTGTCGGTGAGGATTTAAAAATTAAAGGCCGGAAAGCTAAGGTTACAGCGGTAAAAAATATTGATGATAAAAATATTCATGTTCAAGTGACATTGGAAATCCTGAAGCAAAAACAGCCTGTTGTTGATCCAAAAAAGAAAAAAAAATAATGACATAAGCCGAAAATTCTCGGCTTATTTTTTTTGTTTTGAATCTGTTTCCAAGACTCATAGGCTCGTATAAATCAGGGAAAATAAACCAGATTTGTCCTTTCTGCGACAGTTTTTGAATGGTAATGATTGTTTATGGATGTTTATGATTGATTTTAAATGGATTCAGCAGTAAAATAAGTTTATTAAGTGAAAGCGTTTTAGGAGGCGATACTTTTGTTGGAGCCAGAACGCCATCAAATCATATTAGACGCATTGAAGTCAAAGAACACGGTCAAGCTTCAGGAGCTTATTGAATTAACGAACTCTTCCGAGTCAACAATTCGCCGTGATTTGATTCAATTGGAACAAGGGAAATTTCTCAAGCGAGTTCATGGCGGTGCAGCGAGATTGCAAGGCAAGCTTCAGGAACCAAGCATGTCTGAGAAATCCTCCAAAAACCTTCAAGCCAAAAAGGCAATTGCCCAATATGCTGGAAGTTTGGTTGAAGCAGGAGATTGCATATACCTCGATGCGGGTTCTACCATATTTGAGATGATTCCATTTCTGCCGGAGGACATTGTCGTCGTCACGAACGGCCTGATGCATGCCAATGAACTGCTGGATAAAAAGATCAAAACCCTTTTAATCGGAGGCCATTGCAAGCCCACCACAAAAGCGATGATTGGCCGAGGGGCCTTGGAAAGCCTCGAGTATTACCGATTTGATAAATGCTTCATGGGCGCCAATGGGGTACACCCGCAATTTGGCTACACCACCCCGGACCCCGAGGAAGCGCAGATCAAACAAAAAGCGATTTCGTTATCCCGCGAAGCCTTTATTCTCGCGGATGAATCCAAGTTTTCCGAGATTGCTTTTTCAAAAATTGCCGATATACACGCGGCAACCATCATAACGAATGATTTGGACCCTGAGTTGAAAGAGCAGTTCCACAGCAAGACAAACATAAAGGTGGTATTAGCATGATTTACACAGTTACGTTAAACCCATCGCTTGATTACATTGTCGAACTTGACCAAGTCAAGGTGGGTGAATTAAATAGAACAAAACATGAAACCAAGTTACCTGGCGGAAAGGGCATTAATGTCTCCCAAGTATTAAAGAGATTAGACGTTGACAGTTTGGCACTGGGATTTATCGGTGGCTTTACCGGTGATTATGTGAAAAGTTTTTTAAAAGAATTAAAGATTGATACAGATTTTGTCAGAGTAGCCGAAGATACCCGCATTAACGTCAAGCTTAAAGCCGATAGCGAAACAGAGGTGAACGCCAAAGGTCCTGCCATTACTGAGGATAATTTCGAAGCGTTAAAGGCGAAAATCCGCGCACTGACAGATGAGGATACTCTTGTTTTGGCCGGAAGCATTCCCTCCTCCATGCCGAAGAGTACGTATGAAGAGCTTGCGGAAATCTGCGATGAAAACGAAACCAAGTTTGTCGTCGATGCTGAAGGTGAACTTTTAAAAAGAGTTCTCCCCTTAAAGCCGTTTCTGATTAAGCCGAATCATCATGAACTGGGCGACTTGTTCGGGGTCGTCATCAACACCTGTGAAGAAGCGATTCCTTATGGAAAAGAGCTGGTTAAACAAGGTGCGCAAAACGTGATTGTGTCGCTGGCCGGCAATGGCGCGGTTCTGATCAATAAGGATGCAGCCTACATGGCCACGGTGCCAAAAGGAGAAGTCAAAAGCTCAGTTGGCGCAGGTGACTCGATGGTTGCCGGGTTCATTGCAACCTATCAAAACACAAACTCCATTGAGGAGGCATTCCGGTTTAGCGTGGCAACTGGCAGTGCGACCGCTTTTTCCATCGGGTTATGTACCCGTGAGCAAATAGAAGGTTTACTGCCGCAAGTCCAAGTGGAACAGATTATTTAATAGAGGTGAAAAACTATGAGAATAACAGAGCTATTAACAAAACAAACGATCAACCTCTCTTTGAACAGTTCGCAAAAAGCGGATGTGATTGAAGAACTGGTTACTGTGTTGGCTTCTGCGGGCAAATTAGCCGACAGATCCCAATTTAAACAAGCAATTTTAAATCGTGAAGCCCAAAGCACCACCGGAATCGGCGAAGGCATCGCCATTCCCCATGCAAAAACAGAGGCAGTCAAAGAGGCAGCAATTGCCTTTGGACGATCGACTGGCGGTGTCAACTACGAATCACTCGACGGGCAGCCAGCCCACCTATTCTTTATGATTGCGGCTACAGAAGGAGCAAACAATACACACTTAGAAGCTCTTTCCCGCTTGTCGACAATTCTTTTAAAAGAAGAGGTCCGAAGCCAGCTGTTAACGGCTGCATCTGAAGATGAGGTTTTGTCTATTATCAACTCGCATGACCAGGAAGATGAAGAAGAAGAGCAATCAATGGCCGGCAAGAAGCAATTCATCGTGGCGGTTACTGCCTGCCCTACCGGGATTGCCCACACGTATATGTCCGCGGATTCATTAAAATCCAAAGCCGCTGAAATGGGTGTCGATATCAAAGTCGAAACAAACGGCTCCGGCGGCGCGAAAAACGTGCTGACGGGCGATGAAATTGAAAATGCCGTCGCGGTCATCGTTGCCGCTGATACAAAAGTGGAAATGAACCGATTTAATGGCAAGCATGTCATTGAAGTTCCGGTAGCGGACGGGATTCGTAAACCTCAAGCATTGATTGAGCGGGCGTTAAAGCAGGATGCACCGGTGTATCGGGGTTCCAGCTCCAAACAGGAATCCGAACAAGGCGGACGCGGCATTGGTTCGACCATCTACAAGCACTTAATGAACGGTGTTTCCAACATGCTTCCTTTCGTGGTCGGAGGCGGTATTTTAATCGCCATCAGCTTCCTTTGGGGCTTTAATTCTGCCAATCCGGATGATCCATCTTACAATGTCATTGCCGAAGCCTTGATGAAAATCGGCGGCGGAAACGCCTTTGCCTTAATGGTTCCAGTCTTGGCCGGATTTATCGCGATGAGTATTGCCGATCGCCCTGGTTTTGCCGCGGGTATGGTGGGCGGAGCGCTCGCAGCCAGCGGAGGTGCTGGCTTCCTTGGCGGACTTGTGGCAGGTTTCTTGGCAGGTTATGTCGTGGTTGGCTTGAAAAAGCTGCTCGCCGGAGTACCTGCTTCACTTGAAGGGATTAAGACCATTCTATTGTACCCGTTATTAGGAATTGCGATTACCGGTTTTATCATGGTCTTTGTTGTCAACAAACCTGTTGGTGCGTTAAATACCGCGATTTCTGATTGGTTGTCTGGTCTTGGAACAGGAAATGCAATTTTACTAGGAATTGTTTTAGGTTTAATGATGTCATTTGATATGGGCGGCCCTGTCAACAAGGCAGCCTACGTCTTTGGTACAGGGTTAATCGCAAACGGTGTGTACGAGCCAATGGCTGCGATTATGGCAGCCGGCATGGTACCACCGTTAGGCATTGCCCTTGCGACGACATTTTTCAAGAAAAAATTTAGCGTTCAGGACCGAGCGGCTGGCCGCGTCAACTATATCATGGGATTATCGTTTATTACGGAAGGCGCGATCCCATTTGCGGCTGCCGACCCGCTTCGCGTCATTCCATCCGTAATGGCTGGATCAGCCGTTGCCGGTGCATTATCGATGTTGTTCGGGATTGGACTTCGTGCGCCGCACGGCGGAGTATTCGTCATGCCACTAGTGGACGGCAATTGGCTGATGTATCTGGTAGCAGTTGTCGCTGGTGCTGTTGTTTCGGCAATTTTATTGGGTATTTTAAAGAAACCGGTAAGTGAATAAAGTTGTTTTTTAAAAAAGCCCTGTTATCCATGTGGAAACGGGGCTTTTTTGTGTGGTTTGGGGTTGGTCTGTGGACTTGAGCAGAATATATCCGCGGAAAAATCGGATATATCTGCGTTAATTTCAATATATCCGCGAAAAATTGAATATATCTGCGATTTTTTCAATTTATCTGCGATAATCACAATTATATCCGCGAACAGGTTATTTCCAATGGTCCGGCGTCCGCAAATGCGGCGGCAGCTTGGTCCTGCCATCACCTTGCGCTGCATTCAACTGGGCCTGGGTCAGAAAAACACACCCGGTAAGGTCTGCACCGCTTAAGTTGGTGTCCCTTAAATCCGCCCCAATCATGTCGGCAAATCGCAGATCCGCTTCCCGAAGGTCGGCCGCAATCAGCAGCGCCCCTCTTAGATTCGCCCCTCTCAGGTCAGCCTTTCTTAACTTGGCCCCGAGCAAGTCCATTCCCCGTCCGAGTTTTCGATTTTTCCGGGATGGGGTTTGGGCGCGGACCAATTCGCTAGTCTTTAACAGCAGCTCATTTACCTTCGCCCGGTGCGCAGGGACATCTAAGTTGATTATTGCGTGCGGCCCTAAAGTCGTAAGGCTTTCCGTTTCGTCCAAGGCAGCATGCAATTCCTTATGAATGGACCGGGTGGCCTCCAAATGAAGCGCCTCATTCAAATAATAAAGGATTTCGTGAAGCTGCTGCATAATCGGAAAGACCTCGAACATCTCTTTTGCTGACTCTGGGTTCTCCCGCCAGTCGTTGCCGCCATACGTAACCCGCGAAACCTTTTGACCGGCGCCGAAGCACTCATATACAGTACATCCGCGGAACCCTTCTCTTCTGAGATCTTGGTGAATCCGGCAGCGATAGTCGGACTGAAGATTTTTGCAGGGGGTTCTACCGTTTTTATCAAAAGCGAAATCAGCCGACTTTGCATAAGGCAATGCGACACAGCACAACCCGAAGCAATCCTTGCAATTAGCAGCATATTTCCTTATCGTTAATGGAGTCGACAATTTCGACACTTCCTTTTTATATGAAACTATACTTAGCACAATCCCTGAAAGCTTTTTACGGTTATCATAACCTTTATATGGTAATATTGATAAAAGAATTTGTAAAGGATGATAGAAATGAATAGACAAATTCACAGTTCCTTAACCGTATTGCTAGTTTCCGATTTAAAAAAATCGCAGGCCTTTTACCGCAACGTTCTTGGCTGTGAAGTGACCGATTGGTGGGCTATCCGCGACGGGTTTACTGGATTGGCCGTGAAGTTGCTCCAGGCAAATTCCCCTGAAGATGTCCGGCCTAACAAACTACCGGCACCAGACATTTATTGTTACGTGGAAAATTGGACTGCACTGGACGAACTTTATCAGGAATTTAAAGAAAAAAGCACCAAATTTGTAGTGGAACCATGGATTGATCCCAATTCGGGCCCATGGAAAGAGTTTGCCATCATCGACCCGGATCATTACTGCATTGCCTTCGGTGGCACGGATGGAGATTCGAAAAAAAAATCAATGAAACCTTCTTGGTAGACAACCGTATATGATACATAGCAATTTTTAAAACTTGAATAGGCAGGAGATTTATTTTGGGTACAAACATTTTACTAATTGGAAAATATGCATTTGATTTATACTATTGGTTGATTATTATCGCCATTTTCGGTTCATGGTTTCCTGGATTTCAAACCTCGAAGGTGGGCCAGGGGATTGGCAAACTGGTTGAACCCTATTTGGGATTCTTTAGAAAGTTCATCCCTCCGCTCGGGCCAATTGATTTTTCACCCATTATTGCCCTCTTTGTGTTCCACTTTTTAAGCAGTTTTGCTTTAGAAGGGCTTAACCAATCATTGAATTTCTTGGGGATTTAACCCAAAGCGAACAGTGCTTATCACTGTTCGTTTTTTTCTGTCAAAACTTCCTGGCATTTGGTAAAATCATCTAAAAGCATTGAGGGGGATGTGGATGATTACCTATCCATTTTTAAAACAGGCTGCGACAATCGGAGTGACAGCACCTTCATCTGGGGTGCCTGCCGAATTGCATGATCTTGTAAAGTTGGCATGCACAAGACTCGAGCAGGACGGGTTTCAAACAATCATCGGGGAAACAGTCTGGACAGAAGATAAGGCAAAATCGGCACCCGCTTTGAAACGGGCTGTTGAGTTTAACGATATGATAGCTGACGATGACATCGACATCATCCTACCTCCATGGGGCGGCGACCTATTAGTAGAGATTCTTGAGCACCTTGACTTTGAAACTATGAAAACCAAGTGGGTATTAGGCTACTCCGATGTGAGTGGTCTTTTACTGGCTATTACCTTAAAAACCGGGATAGCTACTGCCCACGGAACAAACCTAATCGATTTGCGTGGAGAATTTTCGGACGAAACAACTGCGATGTGGCGGGCTGTTTTATCAACAAACACTGGTGATTCTATCCACCAGCGCTCCTCGAAACTCTATCAAAAGGCATGGAATCATTCGAATCCGTCGCCATGCGTGTTTCAGTTAACTGAGCCGACTGTTTGGAAAACAGTTTCTGGCCAGACTGAGAAAATTCATGGCCGATTGCTTGGCGGCTGCATTGATATTATCCGGCATCTTGTCGGTACACCATTTGGTGATGTGGCTGGTTTCAGAACTCAGCACATCCCTGGCGAGCCCGTCATTTGGTATTTGGAGAATTGCGAATTAAACACGGCCGACCTCCGCAGGTCACTGGTCCAAATGAAACTGGCAGGCTGGTTTGATAATTGTTCTGGCCTGATGTTTGGGAGGGGTCCCAATATTCCTGTGAAAAACTACTACGTCGAGGATGTTTACAAAGATCTTGCCAATGAGTTAGGGATTCCGATTATCTACGATATCGATTGCGGTCATATTCCACCGCAGATGACGTTTATCAATGGCGCGTTTGCCGAGGTGGAAGTTGGGGGCGGAACCGGAACTGTCCGACAAACCTTCCGGCCATAATGATTTATACATGAGGGGCTGTTATTCAACATGAATGGAAAAATGAAGTTACTATCGGCCATGCTTATTTTTGGGAGTCTTGGCCTTTTTGTAAAAAACATCGACCTGAGTTCGAGTGAAATTGCTTTTTTAAGGGGCGTGATTGGGAGCCTATTCCTACTCGTTGCCAGTTTACTGGTCAAACACAAGGTATCCGTTAAAATGTTAAAGAAGAATGCCGTTTTGCTGCTTTTATCCGGGGGTGCGGTCGGCCTAAATTGGATTTTTCTTTTTGAATCGTACCGGTACACGACCATCTCCAATGCCACCATCAGCTATTACTTTGCGCCGGTGTTTGTGATGATTTTGGCCCCGTGGATTTTGAAGGAAAAAATCACCCTTGCGAAGGCGGGCTGCATCCTTGCGGCGATGGCCGGATTATATTTGATCGTCCAAAACGGGTCAGTTGGTGGAACTGGATCATATAATCACGGACTCGGCATCTTCTACGGCTTGTTAGCGGCGGGCTTTTATGCCAGCGTGATTTTAATGAACAAATTTATTAAAAATTTATCCGGGTTTGAAATCACGCTTGTACAGTTAATGACAGCGGCCATTGTCCTGCTTCCTTATATTTTAGTACAGGGACAGCTGGATTTATCAGGGTTAAACTCCTCTTCTATTATGTTCATCCTGATCCTGGGGATCGTCCATACGGGTTTTGCCTATTTTTTATATTTTTCGTCGCTTCAGCAGTTAAAAGGGCAGACTATAGCCGTACTCAGCTACATCGACCCGATATCCGCCGTCATTTTCGCCGCGATCTTTTTAAGTGAGAGTATGACGGTACTTCAAATGGTTGGCGGTGTTCTGATTTTGGGGTCTACCTTTTTAAGTGAAAAACTTGAAATGAAATTGGGCAAAAATAATCCTACTACAACTTCTTAATAGAATAGGTGCGTGCGTTTGATGAATGACCCGTGGTCTCCGGAGATTGAGGTTTCTAAAAGTATAGCGGAGTTGATGATTGGTTGTCAGTTCCCGCAGTTGAAACCAGTGACAGCCCATGTGCTGGGAGAGGGATTTGATAATTCCGTCTATCTAGTAAATGGGCAGTTTGTTTTTCGGTTTCCCCGAAGGGAGATGGCAGCCGGTTTGTTGGAGACGGAAATCCGGCTGCTTCCAGAGATAGCGCCATTGTTGCCAATCCCGGTACCGAATCCTCTTTTTGTCGGGACCCCTGACGAACCATTTCCATGGCCGTTTGCCGGGTATAAGCTCTTAAGCGGTGTGACGCCAACGGGATTGACGCTTGAACAGCGAATGCAATCCGTTGAACCATTGGCCCAATTTTTAAAGACATTGCATGCTTTTTCTGCCTCGGAGGCGGAAAAGCTGGGGGTTCCCCATGACCAATTGGGCAGGCTTAATTTTTTAAAAAGAAAGCCAATACTCGAGGCGAATATGGAAAAGGCAAAAGGGCTGATGGGGTATGATGAAATGGAACGGATTGGGGGCTTCCTCTCGTCCATTCGAAGGCCGTTTACGGATGAAACCAAAGCACTCGTTCATGGAGATCTGCATATTCGCAATATGCTTGTCGATGAGGCAGGCCGCGTATTGGCCGTGATTGATTGGGGCGATACCCATATTGGCCACCCGGCGCTGGACCTGTCGATTGTCTATAGTTTTTTACCTCCCGAAGGCAGGGAATCCTTTTTTCAGATGTATGGTGAGGTAGAACCAGAAATCAAACGAATGGCCCGCTTCAAAGCCATATACACCCTCCTTTTGCTGCTTTTATATGGGGAAAATCGGGGCGATGTGCACTTGGTCGGTGATTGCCGGACTGCACTCCGGCTGGCACTAACAGATTAATTCGCTTTTACCACTGCGCACCCTCTTTGCTTCTCCCTCTCTCCTTTTTCCTAAGTCGATAAAATTTTCAAAAAGTTCTTGATTTTGAGCAAATGGCATATTATGATCTTTAAATAAGTAATCCTATAGAGTTAATAGGATTTAAAAATAAATGGGCTGATGAGACAATCCACTCGAAGAGTTGGATAAGTGTCCTTCAACCATTCATTGCATATATTTATAAAAAACTAATACCTAGTAAACAAGTCTTGTCCCATCACGTCATCGGGATGAATTTTTATCAGTGAATGTTGACTGAAACACTCAACATTAATGGGAATCTATTTTACCAGTAAATGTTGACTGAAACACTCAACATTAGGAGGCATGTCCATGAAGGTGTCGAGTAAAGGAGAATATGCACTGCGGGCCCTGCTGTTGCTTGGGAATCACCAAGGGGCTGTAATGGGAATACAGGAAATTTCGGAAAAAACACTAGTCAGCATTCATTACCTGGAACAGATTCTACTCCAGCTCAAAAAACTGGGCTATCTCACCAGCAAACGCGGCGCAAAAGGCGGTTACATGCTTTACAAGCAGCCAGACGAAATCAATTTGGGAGAAGTCATCCGGGAATTGGAAGGCCCATTGTCACCCATGTCATGTGCCTCCATTACCAAATATGAACCATGTCCTTTGGAGGAGGGATGTCAATTAAAGCCGCTATGGTCATTAATCCGAGATACGATTGCCTATATTCTTGAGCAAACGACACTGGAAGATTTGTTGGAAAACCGAGTTAGTTTAATAAAAGGAGAGGATTTAGTTGTCGTTAAAAGGACATCTTGATCAGCAGGTGCTGGATAAAATCACGAGCCTGTTGAATGGGTTGGAATTTGGAACCATTCAAATCACCGTCCATGATTCGCAAATTACCCAGATAGACCGCTTGGAGAAACACCGGCTGCCGCTGCAAAAAAAAGCAAATAGCCAAAGTTCCAGCCAACGGAAAATATGAAAATGAATAACTGCCGATCGGTCACCCGAAGGCCCTTTAGTTAATGTACATGGCTATGTACATCCAATAACTAATGGGCTTTTTTTATTGAAAAAAGCCCTCAAAAAAACAAATAGAGGAGAATCAGTATGCTAAAAAAATTCTGGATGACACTTTTTTCAATTTTATTATTAATCGGGGTGGCCGCATGCTCCAGCCAAAGTTCAACGGAACCGTCAAAAAAAGCAGCTGCGAACAAAAAAGAACACGTCACATTATTAAATGTTTCCTATGACCCAACCCGAGAATTATATGAGGAATTTAACAAAAGCTTTGCCGCCTACTGGGAAAAAGAAACAGGCCAAAAGGTATCGATTAACCAATCTCATGGCGGCTCCGGCAAGCAGTCTCGGTCGGTTATCGATGGCTTGGAGGCAGATGTCGTCACACTTGCCCTTGCCTATGATATCGATGCGATTGCCGACGCCGGCAAGCTGGATGAAAAATGGCAGGAGCGCCTCGCCGACAACAGTTCACCGTATACGTCCACCATCGTCTTCTTGGTCCGGAAAGGCAATCCAAAAAATATCAAGGATTGGGATGATCTACTGAAAAGAGATGTGTCCGTGATTACACCAAATCCGAAAACCTCCGGCGGAGCGAGATGGAATTACTTGGCGGCATGGGGCTATGCCCTCGAGCAAAACAGCGGTGATGAACAAAAGGCGAAAGAATTTGTGGAAAAACTGTTTAAGAACGTCCCAGTATTGGATTCGGGTGCCCGCGGTTCCACGACGACCTTTGTGGAAAGAGGTATCGGCGATGTCCTGATTGCCTGGGAAAATGAGGCCTATCTTGCGATCAATGAGCTTGGCAAGGATCAATTTGAAATCGTCAATCCATCCGTCAGCATTTTGGCGGAGCCTCCAGTAGCTGTTGTGGACAGTATTGCGAAAAAACACGGAACAGAAGAAGTGGCCAAAGCCTATCTTGACTATTTGTATAGTAAAGCAGGGCAGGAAATTGCTGCGAAAAACTATTATCGCCCACGGAACGAGGATATTGCTGCCAAATATGCAGATAAATTCCCAGATATCAAACTTTTTACCATCGATGACGTGTTTGGCGGCTGGAAGAAAGCGCAAAAAATCCATTTTGATGACGGGGGAATATTTGATCAGATTTATAAGCCTTAGTTTAGAAGGATTTTGTCTTATAGGCTCGATTGGAGCAGTCGGGCGCTCTTTTTGGGGTTCCGACTGCTCCTATAAGACCGATAGGCGTAGTGAACTGCTCTTTTTTGGGCTCCGACTGCTCCTATAAGACCGATAGGCGTAGTGAACTGCTCTTTTTTGGGCTCCGGCTGCTCCTATAAGACCGATAGGCGTAGTCGACAGCTCTTTTTCGGGCTCCGACTGCGCCAATAAAAGAAAACATTTAGGAATGGAGAGGCTTGCACGTGTTTAAACATTCGAAACGCCATCGGGTGCTGCCGGGTTTCGGGCTATCGATGGGATATACCGTCATCTACTTAAGCCTGATGATCCTCATCCCAATTGCCGTATTATTTTTAAAAGCAACCACCATCAGCTGGGTGGAATTTTGGGAGACTGTAACCGATGAAAGAGTCGTAGCTTCCTATAAACTAACGTTCTACACCTCCTTTATCGCCGCTATCGTAAATGCGATATTTGGAACGCTCATTGCCTGGGTATTGGTGCGATACAACTTCTTTGGCAAAAAGTTCGTCGACGCACTTGTGGATTTGCCATTCGCCATGCCAACAGCCGTTGCCGGCATTGCCCTAACGACGATTTATGCACCTAACGGCTGGATCGGGCAATATTTTGCCCAACTGGGGGTCAAGATTTCCTACACCCAGTACGGGATTATGATCGCACTGACGTTTATCGGCCTCCCCTTTGTGGTCCGTTCCGTTCAGCCGGTGTTGCAGGACCTGGATCAGCAATATGAGGAAGCCGCCGCTACCCTTGGCGCCCATTCGGGACAGATTTTTTTCAAAATTATTTTTCCGGCAATTTTCCCAGCAATCTTAACCGGCTTTGCCCTTGCTTTTGCCAGGGCATTAGGGGAATACGGTTCGGTCGTGTTCATTTCCGGCAATATGCCAATGAAAACGGAAATCGTCCCGCTGCTCATCATTACAAAATTGGAGCAATACAACTACGGCGGCGCTGCCGCTATTGCCGCGGTTATGCTCGTCTTCTCATTCATCCTCTTATTCTTAATTAATTTTTGGCAATGGAAGACAGCGAAAAAACACCAAATGACCTAGAGGGGTTTTGTACACATGGAAACTAGCAATCTTGTTGAAGTAACAAGTACAAGAGTCCGCAACTTTATGCTGGCTCCCATCAGAAAATGGCTGTTGATTGGCGTCGCCCTCAGTTTCTTGGGCATCTTTATTTTCATTCCGCTCCTCGCTGTTTTCTCGGAAGCCTTGAAAAAAGGGATCGGGCTATACTTCGCGGCGATTATAGAACCCGATGCATTGGCGGCAATCAAATTAACCCTGCTCACCGCCTTGATTGCCGTACCCGTGAATACGCTGTTCGGGGTCATCGCCGCTTGGGGCATTACCAAATTCAATTTTAAAGGGAAAAATATGTTGATTACCTTAATTGATCTCCCGTTTGCGGTGTCTCCGGTTATTGCCGGTCTCGTATTCGTGCTTTTATTCGGAACGAGTGGTGTGCTGGGGCCGTTATTGGAAGCGAACAATATGAAAATCATATTTGCGGTACCGGGAATTGTTATTGCCACACTTTTTATCACGTTTCCATTTGTGGTCCGCGAGTTAATCCCGATTATGCAGGAACAAGGTTCCGAGGAGGAGCAAGCCGCCCTGACCCTCGGCGCCAGCAGCTGGCAGATGTTTTTCCGGGTCACCCTGCCCAATATTAAGTGGGGGCTTTTGTACGGAATCATTCTATGCAATGCCCGAGCCATGGGCGAGTTCGGTGCCGTTTCGGTCGTGTCCGGCCACATCCGCGGACTGACAAACACTGTCCCGCTTCATGTTGAAATTCTTTATAACGAGTACAACTTTGCGGCCGCCTTTGCGGTTGCGTCCTTACTGGCACTGTTGGCCATTGTTACTCTTGTTTTTAAAAGTATCGTGGAATGGAAGACAAAGAGAAATGATCATGGGGAGAGATGATGGAAATGGGGATTACACTCAATGGGGTCACCAAAGTATTTGGCGCCCAAGCAGCCGTTCAAGATATCAATCTTGAAATTCCAACCGGGGATTTTGTCGCATTGCTGGGACCATCCGGTTCCGGCAAAACCACCCTGTTAAGGATGATTGCCGGCTTGGAAGGATTGGATAAGGGGAAGATCTTTTTCAATGGAGTTGATTATTCTGCCAAAACCGTGAAAGAGCGCAAGGTCGGCTTCGTGTTTCAGCATTATGCCTTGTTTAAGCATATGACGATTTTTGAAAATGTCGCCTTTGGGCTAAAGGTGAAGCCGCGGAAATGGCGCCCTTCGAAAAAGGAAATCCGGGAAAAGGTGTTTGAATTATTAAGGCTTGTTCAACTGGAGCATGTGGCCGACCGCTATCCATCCCAGCTTTCAGGCGGACAGCGGCAGCGAATTGCCTTGGCGCGGGCATTGGCGGTTGAGCCGGAGGTGCTGCTTCTCGATGAACCATTCGGCGCACTCGATGCTAAGGTTCGCCAGGAGCTACGGCACTGGTTAAGAGATATCCATCAAAAGCTTAACATTACCACTGTGTTTGTTACCCATGATCAAGAGGAAGCACTTGAGATGGCGGATACCGTGGTGGTCATGAATCATGGTCGGATTGAACAAATCGGCTCACCTCAGGAGGTATATGAAAAACCAGCAAATGCCTTTGTGTATAGCTTTTTAGGCCGAGTGAATGAATTCCGCGGGGCTGCCCTGCTAAATGTAAGCGATAAGGAAGAAGCAGTCGGTTACATTAGGCCGCATGAGATCCTATTGAGTAAAATTCCCAAGAGATACAGTGTAGCGGCCGAAGTTTCCCATGTACACGCAGTTGGTTCAACTGTCCGGGCAGTTCTAAGACGACTGGATACGAATGATTTTTTTGAAGTGGAAGTAGCTTTAGATTTATATCGTACCCTGGATCAATTTACTAAAGGCGCACTTCTTTATGCCGAATTTACAAATATCATCGTGTTTAAGGAAAAGGAGAAACTTGGCCGTTCTATGATTGTGGAAAAAGTAACTGGGGAGGCGTTTTCGGCTTTATCTTAAAGTGTTTTGCTCTTTTGGAATACAGTTGAGGACAATCCTGCCCTTGTTTTGGGATGTTTTGTCCTCAAGGCATCTTATTGAGGACCACTTTGATGCTTTTTTCATGCCGTTTTGTCCTCAAGATGCCTTATTGAGGACACTTTTCCTCTTTTTCCAGACCGTTTTGTCCTCAAGGCGCCTCATTGACGACACTTTCAGCGATTTTTCAACCCGTTTTGTCCTCAAGGCGCCTTATTGAGGTTCGGGCGCCCACCATTAACGAGGTTTGGCTCATCTGAAGTGGAGCTCCCTTTTTCCTCTACACCATCAATATCTCCCGAATATCCTCTTCCGTCAGAAACCCCATCACTTTTTCGTCGGAATCAAGGATATCCTCGACGAGATGCCGCTTCTTGTCCTGCAGCTCATTCATTTTTTCCTCGATGGTTCCGCGGGCGACCAGCTTAATGACCTGTACGACATTCTTCTGCCCCATACGGTGGGCGCGGTCGGCTGCTTGTTCCTCGACCGCTGGATTCCACCAGGTGTCATATAAAATGACCGTGTCTGCCCCCATCAAGTTCAAACCCGTTCCGCCGGCCTTTAAGGATATCAAAAATAAATCACGTTCTCCGTGGTTGAACCGGTCGCAAATCTCGACTCTTTCCTCAGAAGGCGTGCTGCCATCAAGGTAAAAATAAGCCTGGCCCTTTGCCGTTAAGGTCCTCCCGATGATCTGGAGCATTTTCGTAAACTGCGAAAAGATCAGTACGCGCCGGCCTGACAGCCGGGATTCATCCAGGATCTCCATCAACTGCGTAAATTTTGTTGAACCGCCATCATAGCCATCGACAAACAAACCAGGGTGGCAGCAAATCTGCCGCAGTCGCGTCAATCCCGCCAAGATTCGGATGCGATTTTTCCGGATGGTGTCTTTGTCCAAATGCTTTAGTGTGTCATGGCGAAGTTTTGCCAAATAGGCAGCATAAAGCTTCTTTTGTTCAGGATACAGCTCCACGGTTTCAAGGAACTCCCGTTTTTCCGGCAGCTCGGCCAACACATCCTCCTTCACCCTCCGCAAGATGAACGGCCGGATTCTGCGGGCAATTTTCCCCCTCGAAAGCCTGCTGAATTCCTTTAGCCCGAGGAATAACTCCGGAAAGACAACATGAAAAATCGACCACAACTCCTCCGCCGAATTCTCAACGGGCGTGCCGGTTAACGCAAACCGATGCCCCGCTTGGAGTTTTTTAACCGCCCTGGCCGTTTGCGTCAGCGGATTTTTGAACGCTTGGGCCTCATCAAAGAACACTGTATGAAAGGTTTGTTTTTCAAACCATTTAATATCCCGGCGCAGCAGCGGATAAGAGGTAATCAGCACATTGACATCATCCAAATTGGCCAAAAGCTCCGACCGTTTATCCTTGCTCCCGTCAATGACAACAGCCCGCAAGTCCGGAGCAAACTTCCCAAGTTCACTCAGCCAGTTATACACCACCGATGATGGACAAACCACCAATACCCGCAGCTTGCTATCCCGGACTTCCTCAACAACCGAAACGATATACGCGATACTTTGGATCGTTTTCCCCAAGCCCATATCATCGGCCAAGATCCCGCCGAATCCGTAGTGGGCCAGAGTTTTCATCCACTTGAATCCAACCTTTTGATACTCTTTAAGAGTCGGCTCCAAACCCGAAGGAACCGCAAACTCCAACCTGCCGGGGTTTCTCAGCTCGTCCATAAACTGACGGAACGATTCCTCCAGCTTGAAAGCATCACTGACCTCAACCGTATCAAGCAGCTGCAGGCACTGCTCGACCGGCAACGACAACCCGTCGGCCAAATCCTGATCCTGCAAAAGCGGCGACTTAAGATACCGCTGGATCTCCTCGAATTCCCGCGTCTGGAGTGACAGCAACGAACCATTCGGCAGCCGGTAATACTTTCGCTTTTCCTCCAGTGCCGCCAGGACCTCACGGATTTCTTCATTGGAAATGCCCTTCATTTCAAACTTGAAATCCAGCCAATTCGTCCGTTCTTTTCTAACCTTGACTCTAATCTTCGGAAAAACATCTTTAAGGACAATCCGATTCCTGACTGCTGTTGTCGCGTAAATTTGCATGAGCTTCTGGAGCTTTGGCACAACATGAACCAGAAATTCATATTCTAGTTCTTCATTTTGCAAAAAGTAGCCCCCATCGGTCTTAGCAAACGAACTTTCATCCATGATTTCGAGGATTTGCTGTTCCTTCGCCGTATCCCTCATCACCATAACGCCCGCCGGAAATTCCCGTCCTTCTAATGGATTAATCACCACATGCTGATAGTGGAATTCCAGGCCGGCAAGGAGGCGATTTTTCACTCGGTCGAGATAGAGCTTAGCCACAAGTGGGGCAGGCTTTAGCTGCTCCCTTAATGGCTCGTCAATGTTCACCTGCCCCAGCCTTTTTAGACCCGGCGCGATTTTTTCAATAAAAATCAGCAATTGGCTTGGCGGGATAGGAATTTCGTTCCTTCCGGCTGCCGCGAGCATCTTCTTCAGTTCCAGCAGTCGTTTATAGTCTTGGTCCTCTAATTGTTTTATTTTTCCGGCAAAAAGAACTGACCGATAGGAATCAAGGATGATCAAGCGTCCAAGACCGGTGATCGCCAATTCCTTTTTCGAAAAATCAAACTGCAAGGGAAGAACGCCTTCGGATAAGCTCAAACCCTCATATAATTGCCCTTCATGCTCAATCCTTACGTTTGGTGTTTTTAAAAGTAAGGGCAGTAGCCGTTCCCATGAAGTCGAAGGTATGGGCAGTATGATCTTGTTCATGTTCCCTGAAGACTTGCCAAATACATGCTCATCCCTCATCACGTGGATGAGTTCTTGGATGACACGATCGGTCTCTTGCTGAAAACAATGCAGGCTTGGGTCGTAAGGAAACGGGAACGAACGCCCGTCTCTTACTTGTTCCAAAAAAGCGCGGATGTCGTTCACTTTGGCGATTTCAATACCAATAATGTACTGTCCATTCCCAATTTCAACGGGTTTACAGATTAATCCCACATCCAACACGGTTCTTTTTTCAAAATGGCGTTGGTGGCCGCTGTTGCGAATTGGCTTTTCGTCGAAGATTGTCAACAAGCCTTCGGCCAGCTCTTGACGAGGCTGCCCTCGGTGATAGATGGCCAGTAAAACGGCCGCGACATGCTGACACTCTTTTTTAAAAGAAGCCAATTTCGGACAGCTGCATTCCGATCGAATTTTGCCATGTTCATCTGTTTCAATTGTTACATAAAAAGCCTCGTCGCCATTAACGATTGCCTGCCAATGGTCCGGGCTGTATTTTTCAAAAGTGACCTTGTTGTTCCGATAAAAATAATCTCCTCTTTTGAAGGAGACGGGACCACACATTTCGGTAATCATTTTATGACTTAACTCAATATTCAAGTGGATTGCTCCTTCCTTGAGGGTGAAGCAGGGGATGATTCTCTGCTGCATATAATATAACGATTTTACCACAAAGGAGAAAGAATCATAAGAGAGCCAGTTCTTAATTTCCCGCAAAGCTGATTCTTCATTTATAAATCCCTTCTGGAAATTCACTACCAAATGAATCAAAAGAACTGCATTCATTTCATAAAATTGGTAAATCCGGCGGATGTTGGTGAAAGCGTTTGCAATTATAGTTGGCTTATAGGACTGATAAAAAAAGAGAGGATGATAGCATTTGAAAAAAAGATTAGTATTGTTACTGCTTCTGGTCAGCGTCGTGTTTTCTTCAGCTGGCTGGACAACGGTAACCGACACGGCTGGGGCCCTTACCAGGGACAAGGATGCGGACACGTACTACATAGACGTTAATGTCGCAACTGTTTGGTCAAAACCCAATATTACTAGAGAAGTAGATGAACCATCTACCACAAATCCAGCCGATCCACGAAAGTGGACCTCTAATATGACGTATCAGGATAAGATTGGTCTTGTGGGCAAACTTGAAACACAGGCCCTATATGGATCCCCTGTTACTGTTCTTGAAAGACAGGGAGATTGGGTAAAGGTAGCGGTTCACAATCAATTTACTCCAAAAAACAGTGTAGGCTATCCGGGCTGGATGCCGGCAGCCCAATTATCCAAGGAACCAAGTTACGAAAATCAGCTAGACCGCCCATTCGCCTTGATAACTTCGCCAACAGCCTGGTTATATAATAACAAACACACAACGGAAGAATTCCTTGAACTGAGTTTCAACACCCGCCTTCCAGTGATGCAAGAATTTGAAAATGAAGTGCTAGTAGCTACTCCGAGTCATGGCAAGAAGTGGCTGAAAAAGTCGGATGTCTCCATCTATAAAACACAAGATGATATTCCAGAGCCAACTGGAGAGGACATTGTCAATACCGGAAAAAAATTCATGAATCTCCCTTACTTATGGGCCGGCACATCTGGATTCGGATTTGACTGTTCCGGGTTTACTTACACGATTCACGCCGCAAATGGCATTTTCATACCGAGAGACTCTTCGGTGCAGGCAAGATATGGAACTCCTGTTGCCTGGGATGTCCTTCAACCGGGTGACCTGGTCTTCTATGCTTACAATGAGGGCAAAGGCAGCGTCCATCACGTCGGAGTCTATATCGGCGATGGAAAAATGCTGCACTCACCAAATTCATCCACCCACGTCCGAATTGACGACATCGTAGCCTCCGGCTGGATCAAGGAATTTGCCGGGGCCCGCAGATACGTAAAATAATCATAGGGATGGTTCTTGCTGTACATCAGGTGGAACCATCCCTTGTATTTTTCCAGCTTCAAGTTTTCGCTTAAAAAATCATTAACGTTCTCAGGGGAATTGACAATTAATTTACAATAATTCCATTAGTGGTTAACAATCTCTTGCTATACTTGACGTATAACGTCAAATCTTAAAGGAGCAGTGGTCATGATGGAATTCCTGATTCGGCTGGTATTTTTAACTACGCTTTGCACGCTTCTTTGAGCCTATTCGATCTTCTTCAAATTTATTAAAACCTTAACGGCGCTTTTGATGTGCTCAGCTCAATTCCCTCCAACTTTTTGACTGACAGATAAAATTCCAATCCGGATTTAACGATGTCCAATTTGGTGCGCGGTCCGATTGTAATTTTTCGAACAAGAAGTTGATCCTCACCTGTTTCCTCGTCCATCGCATATACAGGTACTTTGATAAACGGTATAAACGCACCTCTAGAGACGCGAAAATGAATGTGCTCTTCCGCTTTCGGGATGAAAATCGAGCGGAATTCTTCCTCACAGGTAAAAGCAGGATGTTTGATAAAGCAGCCCAATGTCCCAAATGTAAAAAAAATGGCTCTGGAAAAGCTTTCGTCTGATAACCTCGTTTCCTTGGCAAGCTGCAAAAGCTTCTCCATAACTTCCTTGACAATTCGCTTTTGCTGCTCCTCGGCATAAATGACCTTTCCAACAAAGGTAATTTGCGAATTGAATGTCTGACTAATAAATTTCTGCGTATCAATGCCAATATTGCAGCCTTCATCTGCACCATATGCGTTCCACAATGGCAGCAAGTCCGGATTCTCAGTCAAAGAAAAAGCAAAAATGTTTAGAGCTTTGTAATAGCTCTCGGTCGTATCAAATTCGCGGAACAGAGAAAGGAACGTATCCTTCTCACGACTGTCTTCCAGGTCGTCAATAACTTTCCGGACGATGTCGTTCACATAAGAAATCTCTTTATAATCATTCATGAAATCGACACGCGTAATCCAGAAGCAGCGCTCCCGGTCCAATATATTATTGAGTGTCTCCATAGACGTATAATGATATAGCATGGTTCCATTCATGGTCTTAGATAAATTCCCAAAAACCCGTTGTTTAAAAAACTCCGTCATCTCCAGAATGAATGGATCAAAAGTAATCTGTCCCATACCGATTCCCTCCCGTCGCTTATTTTATTAGCATTCCATTTTTTGGAGAGATTCTTGCATGATAAAAGCCTTGCCACTCTTTAATTGGCAAGGCTTTTTTAACTTAAGCTTGTTGATTTGTTCAGTGAATATTTTCAAAAAAATTCAACTACCCCTAGCGCTACTAGCGTGAGTGCACCTTTTCACCTTGGACCCAAACTTCACGAATATTTTCAGGACGAACCAAGTACATCATTTTTTGAAATACATCAAGAAGATCCTCATGATCATCATAAAGAGGTAATTTGGCCGTGCTTAGGACAGTATCGATAATTTGAACATCCCATGCATGATTTTTTTCAAGACGGCCGATGGGCAGGCTTAAGCTGTCTCCGCCGCCGGCTGTTGCCAGATAGAAGGCTTCATTCACCGTAATCCGGGAATTCGGGACACCGCGGTCTGCAGGCGGAAGATCCGGGTTCACGCCATCCTCCAACATTCTCGAAGACATGACTGCCTGGCGGACATTATCGAACAAGTTCGGCGAGAACCCGCCAGAAATATCGCTTCCCAAACCTATCTCGACTCTTTTTTCAAGAAAGCGGGCAATCGGAATGACACTATTGGCAAAGTAGGCATTGGAGATTGGGCAATGAGCAATGGCCGTTCCTGTCTCCGCAAATAACGCTGCATCCTGTTCATTTAAAAAATTGCAATGTGCCATAACGGATTTTTCACGTAATAACCCAAAATCATGGAGGGCAAAGGCATCATTTTTGCCGAAACGTTCCTGGACATACCCATGGGCCCAGTCACTTTCGCTGCAATGCGATTGAATGTATGTATCATGCTTGGCAGCCAATTCGCCCAGTCCTTTCAACGTCTCATCTGTACAGCTTGGTATAAACCGTGGAGTGACAACCGGGTAGACTCCCTGTTTTGTGGTATTCGACAGTTCTTTTACGGCTAAAATAAATTCCTCCGTATCCTCCAATGCTGTTGGCGTATCAGAATCACGGTAATAGTCAGGCGTTTGCTCAGGGTTGTCCATCACCACTTTTCCGACTAAACCTCTCTGCCCGCTTTCTGCACAAATTTGAGCAAGCAGGTAACTTGCCTGTTTATGGACAGTGGCGAAATAGAGGGCCGTCGTGGTCCCGTTTGCGAGCAGGGTACTGACAACATCCCGGTACACCTTTTGGGCAAAATCCAAGTCCGAAAATTTGGACTCAACCGGAAAGGTATAGGTGTTTAACCAATCGTAGAGCGGAATATCCAATGCGGTTCCGGACTGGGCCCATTGCGGGGCATGCACATGCAAATCCACAAAACCAGGCAATATATATTGGCCCTCTGCAAGGCGCTGAAAGTTTCCCCCACCTCGGTAAGCCTCCACTAACGGCTGGTAATCAGCCTCTTCCGGTCCAACCACACTTTCTATTATTCCGTTTTCGTTTATACAAAAGAGATGGTCTTTTAAAACCGCTACCTCTTTGGGAGACTTGCTAGTAAAAGCAGTCCCTTGAAAAATCCGCGCATATTTTTTCATAAAGTTCACCTTCACTTACTAATTCTATTCCCTTTACCATATTAACCTACTGCTTATTAAAAACAAAAGGATGCCGGCGTAAAAATCAACAGCCAGGTCCACTTGCCTGGGCTGTGATAATATTTACTATATGAAACTATGAACAAACGTTTTTCGTCTTAATGTATGAAATCATTTATGAGAGGAATATGTGGTGTGAAGCGTAAACAATCTAGACGTACAGTCTTTGTATTAGTGGTGATTGCCTCGGTGGTCATCTTTTTTTATAAATTTTCCCACTCTTCAACGCCGAATGGTACTCCATTGCCGTCTGAACTTCATCCTGTTGTGAAGGAAAATATAAAACAAGTAATCAAGCAAGCTGCGGATAAGGGGATCGTGGTGGTGATTACCGATGGCTTTCGCAGCGCTGCAGACCAGGATCTTCTATATGAAAAAGGGCGAACGGCTGGCGGACCAATTGTCACGAATGCAAAAGGCGGACAGTCGTTTCACAATTATGGGCTGGCGGTTGATTTTGCACTGAAGAATGCTTCCGGCGATGTTATTTGGGATATGCAATATGATGGCAATAAAAATGGCAAAGCTGACTGGGATGAGGTAGTAGAAATAGCAAAAGCGCTGGGCTTTGCATGGGGCGGGGATTGGCCGGAGTTTAAAGATTATCCTCACCTGCAAATGGACTTTGGCCTGACGATTGCCGATTTGCAAAATGGAGCGAGACCAACACTGACTGCGGGGCCCAACCCGGGCGAATAATCAACTGGCTATGAATCGCCCGGGCTGCCCCGTTTATTCAAAAAATCCCTTTAAATCAACACTGAACCCTTCTAGGAATTTCGAGGTTACCACTCCGATTTCTATCTTCATATCATGCTGTTCATACATTTTTTCATCATACAGAGAATAAACTGTCACAGCGTTTAGCATCGGGTTGACAATCCAGTATTCCATGACACCATAATTCATATAAAGATTTAGTTTCGTGACCAGGTCATGAGACTGATTGGAGGGGCTCAAGATCTCAACAATCAGGTTTGGCACCCCGATATAACGAGATTCGGTAAATCCTCTCTTTTCACAGATGACACTGAGATCCGGGATGACGATTTTCGTCCCTTCTATACTTTCAATTTTTAATTCAATATCAAATGGTGCAGAAAAAACCTCGCAAGACTTTCCTTGCAGAAAATTTCCCAATTTTAGATGAAGTCTGCTTGAAAGTCGCTGATGTTTAGTAGAGGGCGAAGGCGACATATAAACGAGTCCATCAATATATTCCAAATAACGCTCCGACTCTTCGCGAATTTTAAAATACTCATCTATTGTCATCGATTCTTTTGAATATAAATTCATTCTAATCCTCTCCTGCATTAGCGGATTTGTTATCGATGCCTATTTTTGAAAATTTTAACATAAATATATGGTATTAAGTAGCTGAAAGAAACTTTTTCAAAGAAGAAGTTATTTTGAAGTCGGCTTTTCCTTTTTCTCGTTAAAAACCATGCTTTCGATTTGGAGCATGACTGACAGGACGTGGATAAAGGCTACGTGCATGTTGGAATCTTGTAAATTCTTGTTGTAGTGGTGATGGAAGCAACTTCCCATCGCCTCTCTTGCCTGATAATCAAAATGATAGAAATCGACAATGGGAAAAAATAAGCCGCCGCCCAATGGCATGAGGATGCCCATGGCGATTTCTCCTGTTTTTGGCGGGATAGCAGTTGGGTCATAGACGATCACATCCAGCGGCTTTTCTTCAAGGATATCAATGGCCAAAAATATCCGGTCATGTAATTTTGGGCCCATATAATAGAATTTCGGTACCGCCTTGGCGCATTCCCGAAGCCAGGAAATCATGAATGGCTTTCTATGCAGCTCATGATAGTTTTCCGCGATGTACGCTTCGATACTATTATCATGCGGGTCTATGCTGGCATCATACATCATTCGAAACCAGAATAAGTTATGGAGTAAGCTCGGGCGCTTCTTTCTTCGCGGTTGGTGCTCATCCACATACTCATTCACCATTGGAAGGCAAGCCTCATAATACCGGTCAAGGGCAAACATCATATAATCCCGAAAAACCTCGCTCACCATTTCCCCCTTTAATTCTTCCGATACATCATAATCCGGCCGGAATTTTTTTGCTTTCGCATCAGCTTGGACTAACTCAACGACCTTGTCGAGCGTTCCTTGGTTACCTATGTCATGCATCAACCTTTCTCGTTATTTAATTTTCATTTAATAAGGAATCAGTTAGAGAGTTTATGTTATGAAGAAAATAGGAAGCAAAAAATGAAGTTGCTAAAATTATAGCATTAAAGGTCGAATTTTGAAGCTAAATAAAAGGATGTAGCAATCGTTTTCACAAAATTGTAAGATATGCCTTCAATTGGCCCCTGCCCCCTGCTTCTTAAGCTATTAGGGCAGCCAACATTGTTGAATGGCTGCCCCTGCATTACCCTATCCGATTATACTGCCTCATAATCCGCAAAAGCTCTTCATGGTCGATGGCATGGACTTTTTGGCCAAATGGTTTGATGGTTGTCATCGTTTCGGCTGCGAGCAAAGCGTTTATCACCGATTCATCAACAGCTTGGCAAACTGCTTCGTAGATAGGGTCAAATCGATCATCATTGACGAATTTCATTTTGAGACTATCAGGCGATTTTTGAGGAATGTCCATCTCATTTGCTGTGGAAAAAGCCAGAAAGATATCACCCGAGCTGTTACCTCCAGGAGTTCCGCTTCTGCCAATTCCGATGGCCGCGCGTTTGGCAACCCTCCGCAGCTGATGTGGGAGCATCGGAATATCGGTTCCAATAATGACGATAATCGACCCTTGCTCCTTATCCAAGATTTTTTCCTTCGGCATATGCTTTCCGACAGGAACTCCCAAAATGGTCAGCCAATCACGCAAGCCAAAATTCGCTTGGACCAGCACACCGATATGATGCTCCTCCCCATTAACCGAAACGATACGTGAAGAGGTCCCGGTTCCGCCTTTAAATTCGTAGCAAATCATTCCGGTCCCCCCGCCGACATTGCCTTCGGCGACAGGACCGGTTTTTGCACTTTCAAGGGCTGAAAGGACATGTTCTTCCAGAATATGCTGCCCGTTAATGTCATTCAGGACACCATCATAGGTTTCGGCAATCACGGGCATGGCCCACAAATGCTCCTGGCTGAATTGTTCGCCGTACTGTTGGATCATCCATTTTGTTGTTGCATGGTGGGCAATTCCAACTGAATGGGTATTGGTGATGCAAATCGGGCTAAGGAAATATCCTGCATCGTTGACCCAATGCACTCCGGTCATCTCGCCGTTGCCATTTAAGCTATAAAAACCGGCCCAAATTGGCTGCATCCCATCCTTTTTTCCCCGGGGCAATATCGCTGTAACCCCTGTACGGACTGGCCCTTTCCCGATCACAACCGGCCCTTCCCCTTCAATAATGGTCGTAAATCCGATTTCCACACCGGGAACATCCGTTAAGGCATTAAACTCTCCAGTTTTCCCAGGGAACGGCAAGCCAAGGTCCCGCGCACGTTTTTTTGTCAAAGAAAATCCCCTCCTTCTAAACAATCAGGGGCCTGACTCCCACAGACTCACACAGTCCAGGATTGGCCCCCCTGCCATACCACTATATTATAGCTGTATTGATTCAATATCCACCGTGGAAACTCCATCCGTGCTGTCATGGGCGGGTCCACGCCCTGGCAAATCCGATGCCGCTTTCAGAAGTAGAATGAACATTTATAATAGGGCTTACATTTAAGACGAACACCCGCTGCCGCAACTTGAGCATGAAGAGCAACTGCTACCGCCATGATCGCCTCCGCCGCCCGAATTTGAATCATCCGATGAGGCGGAGCCACAAAAAACAGCGCTCGAACAGCCGCTTGTATATTTGGCAGCTTCAGCAAAAGCATAAACTTTTGCGTATTGCCAATATTCATCAAAATAATAATATGAGAAGAACACCATCATAAACGACAGGGCCGTCATATCGCCATATCTCCGCTGTTTTAAAAAAGAACCTCTCGGATTAGCCCGGTACATTTTTTCTGAAACGCCTAACTGCTCCTTCATCCTGCCAATCAAGTACTCCAACAATTCCCGATTACCATCAGTCTGCCGGAAATAGGTTTTAATCAATTCTTCATCAGACTTATCCTTAAAATCTTTTAATACTTCACTCGCAAGCGGATATTTGAAAAAGTCCCCCCAGGTGTTCCAGCTAAACTGGGTCACTTCAAACAGCTGCGAAAACACCCAGTCAAAAAAGGCGCGTTCCTGCGGCGCCGGCTCGGGGGTTGTGTTCGGGGTATGGTGCAGCATTTTCCCTAAAAATTTTTCAGAAAAGCGCTCATAATTCCTCGTAAACAGAATCATCTCATGCCAAATTTCATCAACTGTATCACTGAACATCGGTGCTTTCTTTAACAGGTTGGCCATGATGAAATATCTTTTTAATTCAAACAACAGCCATTCAAATTCGTCCTCGCTCCGTTTCGGGTAATCCTCAAGGTAGCGCATTTTAACCATCCGGATATAGTCATCGCTTAACGCTGAGTTTAACTGATCGAATAGAGGCTTTAGCGGGACGCTACTTAGCACACCTAAGTTGGCCGGGATGTTCTCCTTTTTTAGTTTTGGTCGATTTTTTGTGATTAAAATAACACCAATGATAACCCCTGCTGCGATCAAAATAATAGCCGCTGTCATTTAAAAATCCCCCCTCGTGATGCATCTTTTTGAAAACTTTTCCTTTTTTTAAAAAATTATAATACAACAAAATAATAATTTTAGTACTTTTACGGAAAATTGACCCAAACTTTACAAAGGAGCTCGTTATTGGAATACCTACAGAATACTATGATTCTTGACAGAGATTGCCTACTAATTATCTGTTTAAATTTTTAAAAATAAACTTTCTTCACACAAACCCTAGCATTCCAAATACTTACATTTTTATGTAAAGGTCCCTTGACATATCCATTCATGTAAAGTACACTTTACGTAAAGTTTACTTTACATAAAAAGAGGGGTGTGAGATGGAACATCGGATAAGAGAATTACGAGCATCGTTTGGTTTAACGCAAGAACAGTTGTCTGAACAAATAGGCGTTTCGAGACAAACCATCATTTCTATTGAGAATGGACGATATAATCCCTCATTGGAACTTGCGTTTAAAATAGCAAAGGTCTTTCGCTGTAAGATTGAAGACGTCTTTATTTTTGAAAAAGGAAGTGAATAAATATGAGTTTAGATCAAATGCTTGGCTTGTTTGGCTTATTAGTTGGAGCATTAGGCGGTGCATTCGGACTATGGTGGGGACGTAAACAGGCAGCGCGCAAGAGAGGGCTTGACGAAAGATATGAGAAAATCTCGGTAAAATCGCTTGCAGCCTCCTGGAAAATAACTCTTGTGGCCATTTACATTTTATTTATTTTATTTATTTTCGGCGTTAAGCTGACTGTTGCTCCTGTCTTAGGAATTCTGATATTCATTCATTTGGCAGGATGGACATTCTCGATAATATATTATAATTTGAAGATTTAATTAAAGTATAAATCCTGAACCGGAGAAATCGTGAATGAGCTGAGGGCAAATAGTTTCAGTTGTCATAAACATTTAACCGACGATTCACACTTACGTCATTAATTGGTAACAATTAACGGGTATAGTATTACTCAGAGGGGATAGCATGTGTGGCTATCATGGTACATGGCGAAGGAGGAGCCAGTACTGCAGCACCGGGACCACAAAAACAAGGATACATAAAACCCTTGAGCCTACTTAAATAGGAAACTTGAAATAAGAAATGGAACTGGGATAGGCCGCTGAAAAAATTCAGCGGCCTATTGAAATTCCTGAAGTTTGAGGGTTGCCATGATGCTTGCCGGCCTTATACCTGACCAATCCTTTTATTATCAGTATATAGCTGAAGAATGAGCTCATTGTCGTAAATGAGCGTTTTTTAGTTTCAAAATATTTGTAATTAACAGGAAAATACCGTATTCTTCTAGAATATCAATTAATAGTAACAAAGTGGGATTATACTAAAAGTATCGTGAGAGGAGAAGGTCAATGTCCAAAACAATTATTGAGACCGTTTACGGTAAACTGCAAGGGGAACAGGTTGATGGAGTATTTACTTGGAAAGGGGTTCCATTTGCAAAGCCTCCAGTTGGATCACTTCGATTTCGCGCTCCGGAACGGCCGGATGCTTGGGAAGGCGTCCGTGATGCCACCCAATTTTCACCTGTCGCGCCACAGACACAACGGGAGATCATGGAGTTTTTCGGGAATGATGTCTCGAATGTAAATGAGGATTGCCTGTATTTAAATGTATGGTCACCGGGGGCTGATGATAAAAAACGGCCTGTTATGGTTTGGATTCATGGCGGCGCCTTTGTTTCCGGTTCCGGATCCAGCCATTGGTATGATGGCTCTTCGTTCGCCGCCCAAGGTGATGTTGTCGTTGTGACGATTAACTATCGTCTTGGAGTCTTGGGCTTCCTTCACCTTGCAGAAATTGGCGGTGAAGAATATGCGACATCTGGGAATTGCGGAATTCTTGACCAAGTGGCAGCATTGAACTGGGTCCAGGAGAACATTGCGGCGTTTGGCGGCGACCCCAACAATGTCACCATTTTTGGAGAATCTGCCGGGGCCATGAGTGTTGGAGTATTGCTTGGATTCCCATCCGCACAAGGCCTTTTCCAAAAAGCAATTTTACAAAGCGGCGCGGCGGCAAATGCCCATTCTTCCGCGACTGCGACAAAAGTCGCTAGTCATCTATTAGCAGCATTACAGGTGGAACCTACGAATCTAGCAAAACTAGAGGAAATGCCGGTTGATCAGTTATTAAAAGCGGCCGACCTCCTGCCGGCGATGAGCTTGGGACCTGTGGTGGATGGTGTATCATTGCCAAAGCATCCACATGAGGCGATAGCTGGTGGTTCAGCAAAAGATGTCGCAATTTTGATTGGCACCAACAAGGATGAGTTTAATATATTTACAGTGTTTGACACTGAGTGGAAGGATGCGGATGAGGCGAAGGCCAAGGAACTTTTTGAAAAAACATTCGGACCTTTATTGCCGCTTTTATCCAATCAATTCCGTGGTCCGTTAAATCAGGAACTTTTCAATAAATTATTAACGATTCATATCTTTACCTATCCCGCACAAAAACTCGCAGAGCTGCAAGTAAATCAAGGTGCGCCGGTTTGGATGTATCGGTTTGATTGGGAAACCCCTGTATTTGACGGTGCCCTTAAGGCGACCCATGCGTTAGAGATTCCATTTGTTTGGAACACGCTGGATAAGCCAAAAACGACAAACTTCACCGGTTCTTCTCCGGAACGGAAGTTGGTCTCAGTCCAAATGCATCAGGCTTGGATTAACTTCGCGCGCAACAGCAATCCAAACACGGATGACCTGCCGTTGTGGCCAAAGTATGATCTGAACTTCCGCCCAACGATGATTTTTAACTTGGAGAGCGAAGTGGTCAACGATCCGAACCGTGAAGAGCGGTTAAAATGGGAGCAGGCGGCCATGGTGATGAAGGCTTAAAATCCTGAAAAGTCTAGCCTACTAGAATTCGGGCTAGACTTTTTTCTATTAGGCTACCGAACTCCCACCTAACTTCGGACTTTTTTGCCTTTCTCTTAACCCGTTTTGTCCGAAGTAAACTGAACTATCGACCGAGTAGATAGTTTTTCCTATTGTTCTGGCGTTTTGAACCTCTCTTATCGACCGTGCCTTCACTTTTTTCGTGGTTTCGGGCGTTTTGAACCTTTCTTATCGACCGTGCCTTCACTTTTTTCGTGGTTTCGGGCGTTTTGAACCTTTCTTATCGACCGTGCCTGGACTTTTTTCGTGGCTTCGGGCGTTTTGAACCTTTCTTATCGACCGTACCTGGACTTTTTTCGTGGTTTCGGGCGTTTTGAACCTTCTTATCGACCGTACCTGGACTTTTTTCGTGGCTTCGGGCGTTTTGAATCTCTCTTATCGACTGTGCCTTCACTTTTTTCGTGGCTTCGGGCGTTTTGAACCTTTCTTATCGACCGCGCCTTCACTTTTTTCATGGCTTCGGGCGTTTTGAACCTCTCTTATCGACCGTGCCTTCACTTTTTTCGTAACTTCGGGCGTTTTGAACCTTTCTTATCGACCGTGCCTTCACTTTTTTCGTGGCTTCGGGCGTTTTAAACCTCTCTTATCGACCGCGCCTTCACTTTTTTAGAATTTGAGCATTATGAGCCATCTTATCCAAGAAACTTCCTATCAAAATGCCTGCAGTGTACCGATACAAGTCCACAACAAGAAACCCTTTTCCCAATACTAATGCCCCAAGCATCGTCCCTCGAATCTCATTAATCCAGCCGGCTTGATATAACTGACTGAACTCAATCCCGAAACTAAATAATAGGCTGAGCCCTATGGCGGTGAGAATGCTCTTCCGCACCAGCAAGAGGCGGAATCCGAAATAAACCATCATCGCCCACAATGCGTCCCCGGCGTTTTCGGCGATAAAGATCGGCAGGAACTGGCCGTATTTTCGGGAGGCAAGCCCTAATAAAATGACAATAACAATTGTAATCAAATACATTATCCTTTTCATCTGAATCACTCTTTTTCTATTCATCTTCCTTTTTAAATTACCATATGTTACGCTTTTACAATAAAAATTTATGAAAGAGTGATGACAATTAATATCCTATGGGACTTCGATGGAACACTTTTTGATACTTATCCGGCATTGGTGGAAGGTTTCGTTCAATTAGCCCAACAAGACCTTGACCGGGGAGAGGTTTTACAGTGGTTAAAAAAAGATTCGAAAACGGCCTTCAAACATTATGGCATTGATGAAAGCCGCAGGGGTGAGTACCAAACATATTTTAATTATCACTCAAAAAGGATCAGCAAGCCGTTCGATCATATAGAGGATGCCTTAGCAGCTGTCGAGAGCAATGTGATTGTGACCCATCGCGACAAGGAATCGACGATTTATCTGCTCGAAAAATATTACTTAATGAAATATTTTAAGGAAATTGTTTCGGTTGAAGAACAAGGCTTTACCAGGAAGCCTCATCGTTCTTCTTATGAATTTGTTCTTAAACGCCATCACATTGATTTGGTTGTGGGTGACCGGGAATTGGATTTAATTCCTGCAAGGGAACTGAACATCAAAACCGTTGCCTATCAAAATCCCAACATTGAAGCAGATTTTCACATTGACAGCTATGCAGACTTTATTCCCAGGGTCCTTAATCGGCTGTAATCAAAAAAGATGAGTTAAAGTTATTTTTCTAACTAAGCTCATCTTTTTGATTGTTATTAACAACAAGTTGGATTTATTATTTCTACCTTAACCGGTTCAGGGTCAGTGGCACAACAAGCCGACTCCGTCGTCAAGTCCTCAACATCCGCTTTGGTGTAAAGGAATTGTCGAGCAAGAACTTAGCATAGTCTGGCTTTACTTTTACCGGCCCCACATTAAAAACCTTCGAATAAAATTCAATCGACTTCTTTAAATCAGTAACATTGATCCCGACATGCATTTTCATAAACATCCCCTCCAATCAAATTACTTTAGCAGCAAGAAGATTATTGACCGCAACAAGATTCCTCTTGTGTATTTTCAACTTCCTTCATTTCAACTCCACAGCAATATGAACTCTTTTTACCAAACAACCCTTTAATAAAATTCATTTTTTCCATCTCCTTCATTTTTTAATTTCTATTAAATCAACTTTTTTTGATTTAATGCTCTTAGTATATTAACAATTTTTTCTAATCACAACCACTAAATCAATTTTTTTTGATTAAAGGCATTGACATTTGTAAATATTGGATATATGATTAATGCATCAAGATTATTTGATTTAAAAAGCAGGTGAAAATGGTGCAAGGAGAAATTCCATTAACAGACATATCATTGGATTCAACATTCGAAAAGTATGAGTTAAAATTCAAAGCGATTGCTGATAAAAAGAGACTGCAAATCATGAATATTTTAACCCAAAAAGGGGCCATGTGCGTATGCGATCTTGCTCCCTTAGTTGATATGGCGCAATCTAAATTGTCTTACCATTTAAAGATTTTATTAGATGCCAACATCATTACAAAAGAAACAAGGGGAACCTGGAGTTATTACGAACTGAATCACAAAGTGCTCAATCACTTGTTATCTCCAGAGCTTTGCTGTTTATTCAAGCCAACTTGCTGATAAATTTTTTAAAAAAATGTTACCATGTCCACAGTATCGGGATCTATTTTTACCTGATTTAATACAAAAAAGGAAGTTAGTGTATAACACAACTAACTTCCCTTATATTTAACAGCAGTTACTCTCATTTCCCAGTAACACAAGCCCATTGGCCTCTTGGTTGAAATCCATTGTTAGATTCTCCGTATATGGCTCTACATCGGGATCAATGGCGACCAATACTTCATTAACCGTTACGACTATATCCTTTTCATCCGGCTCATCCAGAGCCAGTCCCATTTTTGGCTGTCCTCAGCCAAAGCCTGCAAAATAGATACGAATGTTTTTGGCATCATGTTCTTGAAGCAATTGCTTCAGGACATCACGAGCCTGATCTGTAATATTCATCTCCCCATCACCTTTCAAAAAATTCACCCATTTATCATACCGTTTTTTGATAAAATTACAACGTATTTGCAACCAGGGTCCCTTGGTTACTAAATTTTTTTAACTGCTCATACCCAGTGATTTCTTCACTCATCAGTGGAACGATTGCAGATTTTTCAGCAAGCTCGGCTATCACCTGTCGAATCCAAGCTTCTTCGGCCTGTGCCCTTCCTTTGAGAACGGGGTCTTTTGTTTCGGCAGCATATAAACTTTGATTGATGACCCACCATTCCGTGAAAATATCGGCCCGCCTTAAATCAGCTTGCAACCGGCTTGCCTCTAATACCGGAGTGGCTTCCGCCAATGTGACGATGACCAAGCCCGTTTCCTTTCGATTCCGTAAGCGCGGGAGCAGCATCTGGACACTTTCGGGAATTTCTCCTGTGGACCGGGCAAGTTCTTTATGGTAGGACTGTGCGGCATCCAAAAGCAGCAATGTGTGCCCTGTCGGTGCCGTATCAATGACGACGATTTCATCCTGAGACCTTGCCACAACCTCCGCAAATGCCCGAAAAACGGCAATCTCTTCCGTACATGGCGATTTTAAATCCTCTTCTATATATGCAATCGCTTCTTCATCTAGCTCATCGCTTACCCTGAACAATATTTCCTGTCTGTAAGCCTCGACTTCCTCTGTTGGATTGATCCGGCTAATGGTCAATTGCTCATTTAATGCGCTATTTTGAAAAACAAACTCTACTTGGGCAGCTGGGTCGGTAGTGGTTAAGTGGACTTTATGGCCCTTTTCCACCAAGCCTACAGCAATCGCGGATGCAATTGTAGTCTTGCCAACTCCACCTTTCCCCATTGCAAAAATCACTTTCGTGTTATTTTCCGAAAAATCTTCCATTACTTGGTTTAAGCCAGGCAATGAGATTGGCTCGCCATTAGCGTCTAATTGCTTCGCAGGTAGTGTGTAATGTTTAAATAAATAACGCAGGTTTTGAATGCCTGTTAAGGAATACGACACAAATGGCAGCGAATACGTGACAACCTGTTTTAAATCTTTTGGCATCCCCTTGATTGCCTTGCGCTGTCTTTCATATAACGTTGCGGAAATTTTATCATCAGGTAAATAAGAATGTAATAATCCATTTATAATCAGAACTTGGTTTGAGATGCCAATATCCTTCAACTCTTTAGATGCACGGCTGGCTTCAAGCAAGGAGGACTCATCCGGCCTGGAAACAAGAATAAGAGTCGTTTTTCCACGATCAGAAAGTGTATCCATAGCAATGGCATAGATTTGTTTCTTTTCAGACACCCCCGATAAAGGCCCCAAACAAGAGGCGCCATGGGTGTTGTCTTCCAAAAAGCCGCTCCATGCCGTCGGCAGCTGCAACAGGCGGAGCGTATGCCCTGTCGGAGCCGTATCAAAGATAATATGCTCGTATTTTCCGTACACCTTTGGGTCGGAAAGCAAATTGGTGAATTGATCAAATGCGGCGATTTCAACGGTGCAAGCCCCCGATAACTGTTCCTCCATGTTGGCCACAACGGCATCAGGAAGTTGCCCGCGGTAAGGTCCGATGATGTTCTCGCGGTATGCTTTAGCGGCTTCCTCTGGGTCAAGATTACAGGCATAAAGATTGGGCACATTTGCGATCGCCATCGGACTATTTGTCAGCCCAACTTCCAATACGTCCTGCAAATTAGAGGCGGGGTCCGTACTGACCAACAACACCTTTTTGCCCTCTTCCGCTAAAGCCACGGCCGTCGCACAGGCTGTCGAAGTCTTGCCAACGCCGCCCTTGCCTGTGAAAAATAAAAATTTGGCCGCCACAATCATCTTCGGATCGAAAGGTTGAAACATGACATTCACTTCTCTCTATTTTAAATCGATTTTCAGTCCGACCTTTTGCTTTTTCGAAAGCTCGTCCACTTCTACTCCAAACCATGCTGAAAATTCTTCGTTGGTTGGGTAAATGCTAATTTTGGCGATTTTCCCATCAACGATCGAAACGGGCAATGCATCTGGCCCCTGTTCATGAAGAACCCGGTTTACCTCCGTGTTTTCAACGAATCTTCCAGGTTCGGTCGCAAGATTATAGCGTGTAATATCAAAGCCTTTTTTCTCCAATAAAAAAATCGCCGTTGCTACCCTGGTTAATTCAGGATCCACACTCGGACCACAAACGCCTGTAGGGCAGCATAATGCCGGGTCAAAGATTTGTACTTTGGTCATAAAATTCCCCTCCAAAACATAAGTAGGAAACCAAGAGTTCAGCCTCTTGGCCATCCCATTTTACTCCCCCGTATCGGCAAAACGTTTAATCCGATCCCCGATTTCATCGCGGACACGCTGAAAGAATGCCCATTTTTCTTCGTCAGTTCCTTGAGCTTTCGCCGGGTCATCGAATCCCCAATGGACCCGCTTTACATGGGGAGGGGTAACAGGGCAATGTTCGGCTGCATGGCCACATAACGTGACAACCAGTGCAGCGTTATTCAGGATATCTGGGTCAATGATATCAGATGTTTGTTTGGAAATATCCATGCCAGCTTCCTTCATCGCTTTAACGGCATTCGTGTTTAATCCATGTGCCTCCAGACCGGCACTTTTCACTTCCCAGCCGTCACCCAAATGTTTTTTAGCCCACCCTTCAGCCATTTGGCTTCGGCAAGAGTTTCCTGTACATAAAAAATAAATCGTTTTTTTGTTCTCCATGTTGAATTCCACCTTTAGGCTGCAGATTCTTTAAAATATTTTCGTTTAAACCATAATGCCACATTGACTAACGCAATCATCACCGGCACTTCCACAAGAGGCCCAATAACGGCCGCAAAAGCGGCACCGGAATGAATCCCGAATACGCCGACCGCCACCGCAATCGCCAATTCGAAGTTATTGCTCCCCGCCGTAAACGCAAGGGTTGTCGTGACAGGATAATTCGCGCCAATCTTATTCCCCATGAAAAAGGATACAAAAAACATTAATATAAAGTAGATGAATAACGGTATGGCAATTCTGATGACGTCTAATGGCAGACTGACGATCGTGTCGCCTTTCAATGAAAACATGACGATAATCGTAAATAAAAGTGCGATTAAGGTAATGGGGCTGATTTTCGGGATAAATACTTTTTCATACCACTGTCTGCCTTTTGTTTTTACCAGGGTAAAACGTGTCAGCATGCCCGCGATAAATGGGATCCCCAAATAGATGAATACCGATTTGGCCACCTCAAGCATCGTAATACTGACAACTGCCCCTTCGAGCCCGATCCATTCCGGAATGACGGTGACAAACACATAGGCATAAACCGAAAAGAACAGCATCTGAAAAATCGAGTTAAAGGCGACCAGTCCCGCCGCATACTCTGTATCTCCTTTGGCAAGATCGTTCCAAACAATCACCATCGCAATACATCTGGCCAATCCGATCATGATGAGCCCAACCATATATTCCGGTTTATCCGGGAGGAAGATAATCGCCAGCAAAAACATAAGGATCGGGCCGATAATCCAGTTTTGAACCAGGGATAACACCAATACTTTGACATCCTTAAAGACCCGGCCGATTTCCTCATAACGAACTTTTGCCAGTGGCGGGTACATCATTAGGATTAAGCCAATAGCCAATGGAATCGATGTTGTTCCAACCTGCAGTTCGTTCATCCCTTCGACAAATCCCGGAAAAATAAAGCCCAGGCCAATACCAACCGCCATTGCGATAAAGATCCATAGGGTTAAGTATCGGTCCAAGAAGGATAATCGTTTTTTATCTGTAGTACTCAATTTTTCTCACGTCCACTTTCAAAATTAACACCCGCACCGAAGGGTCGGATTGGCTATATCAATCAAGTTTATTTTATCTTTCTGTTCCGGTACATGTTCCAATATATCTTCAATAAGTCCATACAGCTCGCTTTGTTGATTCAAGGAATAGTATATCCACTGGCCCCTTCTTTCCTCTTTCACCATTCCTGCATCTTTTAATTTTCTTAAATGCTGGCTGATCGATGGCTGGCTCATATCAAACACTTCAAGAAATTCACAGACACAGCACTCACGCTGCTTTAAAATACCGATGATGGTAAGGCGGGTTTTATCTCCCAACAGTTTCAAAACAGCAGCGGCGCGGTCTAATTCAACAATGGTTTTAGACACAACGATACCTCCTTTTTAATCAGCATATAACTATATGCTTATATGGTAATTCGAATAATGATGGAATGCAAGAACGATCATGTAAAGTTATTGTAAAAAAAGATTGATATCCACAGGCTATCAATCTTTTACAGTAATTTTTCCATTGCCATCTTGAGATATAGACTGAAATATCGGCAACCCCGTCATAGGCACAACGATTATTGAACTGATTTAAAGAAGCCCAGCCGACAATTTTCCCGTCCATTTCCGCGACAATAACCTGATAACGGCCGGTATGCTTTTCAAACCATTCTTTCATATAAAGGGTATCTTTTTCATCTGTTTCTAATGTGGCAATTCGATCGTGAATTCCTTGATTGTAGATTTCACGTATTGCCCCAAGGTCGTCCACTTTCGCTTCCCTAATGAGGATATTCACATGTCTCCCCCCCTAAATTAAACAAAACACACTGCGATAAAATTCTATGATAGATCCGTTTCAACGGTCCATCTTAACCGTCTGATCCATTCTTGCTGAACTTCTTTTGGGGCATGTTGAACCTTATGCAACACCTTCCAAACCTTATATACACAATAACCCTTTAAGGATTGTGGGGATATATGGATTGGGCTATGCTGTTTGTATTCTTCCATAAACAAGGGGTTCAGAACTTCGGCATATTCAGGGAAATGCAGTTTGGTAAACCAACAGACCCAAGCAATATCGGTTATAGGGTTTGCCCATTCCGCCCACTCCCAATCCAAGATTGTCAGAGTATTAGAGTCAGTGTATAAAACATTATGAACCCCGTAATCGCCGTGGGTTAGGACCCATTCCTCCTGCGAATCGTTTATGCGCAACAGGATATCCTTAGAGGTACCGATAAGATCTTCTGGGACAAAATCCAAATCAAGGTTCAATTCAGCAAAATCGGAGGCCTTTATCTCCAAAGCCTCTTCATATATCTTGGAGTGGATATTTTTTGCAAGAGATGCTCCCAATCTTTTATATAATTCTTCTGCTCTCTCCTGTTCCTTGCTATCTAAAATAGATTGTCCATTCTGGCCGTTCCGGTACTCCATTACAATGATTTGAAAGCGATCCGTATTTATGACGTCGTAGATTTTGGGCGTCACCCCGGTGTCCTGCATCAATTTCAAGCAATTGATTTCATTTTCGATGTCCTTGTTAAGAGAATGGGCCAGCTTAATCACCAATGGAGGCTGCGATTCCGATTTTAATAGGAACGTTTCATTTGTGTATCCCCCGGTTAATCTCTCAAGCTTAAAATCACCGTACTTTTCATTTAAATGTTTTTTAATGATTTTTTCGTTCAAAAAAATATCCTCCTTAGTATTCAAGCCGAAACGTTGTTGAATCCCAGTGCTTGGCACTCGTTTTTCTATTTCCTATCCAGCCATTCTTTATGAGTTCCTTGGCAATCATTCTATTAAAAAATCCATGGCCGACCAAAACAACGGATTGATGTTCCTCTGCCCTTTCAACCAAGAACCTTGCGGCTGCTTCCGCTCTTCTTTTTGCCTCTTTTACTGACTCACATCCATTGGAATAACCCATAAACCATAAGCATCGCAAAATGACCGCCCACATACTCGCATGTAACCTTAAGCCCCTAATTTGGGCAACAGGCATTTCCGTTTCACGAAATAGTGAGTTTGAAATGACGGTTACGTTAGGTTTTAAATACTCCGCAGATTCCAGCGACCGTTTCAGATCACTTGTAATGACAATAGCAGCAGCCTTAATTTTTTCAATAGTTTCAGGAGGATAGGACTTTTCTTCAGATACTCCCTGGAAATCATATTGTTCAACCCATTTTTTAAACTCGTGGCCAGTAATCGGCTTATTCTCTGTCCATAATGATTTACCGTGTCTTATTAACGTAATTTCCATCATATCTCCTATTTTCGAACGAGTTTCTCTATATAATCATAATCTATGTTTTTATTTGTGGAGGTATAGAAAAATCCTTTGTATCTTATCGTATCAGATGAGTTAATCGTCAATTCCTTAATCGGTTTGCCCTTATGATCAAAAATGGTTGTACGAAAGCTATATCCCATATACATAAAAGAAGGTTTTCCTTTTTTAAATGTTACTCCATTCAAGTTATTGATAATATGATTGATGTGTTTCCTGTCGGTAATCTCTACCTGATAACCCGTATTTCCATCAAAAACCTTAATCTTGGAAACGTCCGATGGGGTGATATTCACCAGTTTATGAGGTATAAAAGTGAACGAAAACAACAGCAGTAATACGCATGGAATGGTTATAACGAGCATCCAAATCTTTTTTTTCAAAAAAAACACCCCCCATTTTTCAATATACTATAATTAAGACAATAATGGCTCTTATTAAGGATAAAGACCCTCCTACATAAAATGCAGAAGGGCCAGAAATCTAATTTTTTATTGTCCGCAACGTCTTTTTATCCTTACTTAAAATAACAATTTCATATATGTCGGTTTGAACGGCAGTTTTGGCTTCCTCTGTTTGCATGAAATCCTTGATGGCCTGTTCGACCTTTGCCGCCACTTCCTCCTGCTCCGCGTCAGCAGAAGAAACCGTGGTCCGGACTTCGATATAGAAGCGTTCTTTATTATTAGAATAGCCGGTTCCACTCACTTTAAATTCGGTTCTGCCCGTTAGCCCTTCTGTCATCGTTAGGTACAAGGGCACTAATCGGCCTTCCCGTTCCTGCAAATTAGGGTCAATCAGGTAAAATTTTATTTTGTATTCCTTAATCTGCTCCTGCTGCAATCTTGTTAAAATATCACTCTTAATCTGATCCAATCTTGTCTCGGTTTTGGGAATATATTCAATGTTGATTCTTCTATCACTGCTGATTCCAATTCCGTTCGGCTCATATCCATACTGTTGCAAAACCTCACCGACAATCGCCGTTACTTTATCTGCCTCTGCGTCAAACTCATGATCAATTGTTTCAAAATGCTCCGCAGCCCTTTTGCCAGCATCAGGGTCGTGGAATACCCTTACGTTGTAGGCATCATTGTTTCTTTTCTTCAAGATATCCTTAACCAGGTCTTCCACTGGCGTTTTAACTTCGTTATAGTACTCAACGCTGCCTTCAAACCCAACAGTTACTTCCTTCTCAGGAATGCTTACACCTAATTGATCGTATCGGTATTGCTTCTGATCCAGGGCCTCTTTTACTTCATCAAAAAGCGGTTTGGAATCAAATAACCCCCCTAAATAAGGAATAGTCGAGACAATTTGGGCCATGGCGGGTGAGACAAAGGCCGATCCGACGAAGAGGCCAAACGCCGCGGTGACGGAAACCGTAACGGCAGTCACCCGTTTCCACAATACCTTACGCCCCTTTAACCCATGACGAAAGGTGTTCCAATCTTTTTCCGTTTGTTCCTCGATTTCCTTATTAATCTCGCCGTTCGCGTATCGCTCCGGCAGGTCTGCAATAAATTTTTCAAGGGTGTCAGGCACCTGCAAATGTTCCAATGATGAGAGGTTCACTTCTTTTTTAGAGCCCATTCGTCTTTACCTCCTGATAAAAATTCTTTGAGTTTCCCATTATTTCCGCAAGCTTTTGCCTTCCTCGTTTAATTCGGGTTTTGACGGTGTTGATGTTTTCATTAAGAATAAGCGATATTTCTTTCAGGGATAAATCTTCATAATAATGGAGATACAACGGCAAACTCTGGTCTCTTTTCAACTTCTGGAGATGGGCCAGCATTTCCTGTTTTGTTTCATTTTGAATCGCCTTCTCCTGTGCCGATTGGTGAATGATTTTGCTCTGGGCTTCGTTGCTATCCTCAAAATCAACATGTATAACACGATGAGTTTTTCGATAGATGTCGATGGAGCGGGAATAAACGAGACTGTAGAACCATGCCTTAAAATTCGTTAGCTCCTTCTGTTTCATAATGCTGATATACGCCCCTTCAAGTGCATTCTGCAGCGCATCCTCTGCATGTTCTTTTGATTTTAAAATAAGAAAAGCTGTTTTATAGGCTGAGGGCAGAAGATTTCGAACCAGTAGGCCAAAGGCTTCCTTATCCCCTTCCCTAATTTTTTGCATCAGTTCCTGTTCATTGTTCAAAGATGGGACCTCCCCTTGCAAATGTTTCATATGGTAAACGAAATGGAAGTGTCATTTGGTTTCACTTTTATCTTAGGAAATTTTTCCAATCGGAAATAGAAAATTTTCAAAAAAGAATTGACCTTTTCAAATATCTGTATTAATATTAGCAACAACCATAAATTGTAAATCAATTTAAGCTATGAAGAGGACATGAATCATTCTTAGACTTTCTTTCCAGAGAACGGGGCCATTGGCTGAAAGCCCTGAAGAAAAGAGAATGGTTTACCACCTTGGAGCTATTATAGGGAATTCGAAGTATCTATAATCGGGTAATCCGTTATCTTTCTTGAGCTTAAGACAGGCCGAATGGCTCGTTTTATGGAATTAGGGTGGAACCACGACCACACTCGTCCCTTTTGTTGGGATAAGTGTGGTCTTTTTTTTATAAAATTTCATAGTTAAGCGTTGAAAAGGACATGAATCATTCTTACGATTTCTTGCCAGAGAACAGGGCCATTGGCTGAAAGCCCTGAAGAAAAGTGAATGGTTTACCGCCTTGGAGCTATTATGGGGAACTGTTATCAAAGTATCTGTAATCGGGGAAATCCGTTATCTTTTTTTGAGCGTAAAGCAGGCATGTTTTACGAAATTAGGGTGGAACCACGACCACACTCGTCCCTTTTATTGGGATGGGTGTGGTCTTTTTTTTATATAAAAATTAGGAGGAATGAAAAATGATGAATCAATTGGAAGCAGAAAAAAGAAATCATCGAAAGTTAGGACAAGAGTTAGAACTATTCACTTCAATGGAAGAAGCGCCAGGCATGCCGTTTTTCCTGCCAAACGGGATGGTGGTTCGGAATGAGCTTGAAAACCTATGGAAGAAAAAGCACAGAAAGGCCAGCTATCTGGAAATTAAAACACCGATTATGATGAAACAAGAACTTTGGGAACAATCCGGCCATTGGGACCATTATCACGAAAATATGTACTTCTCCAATGTAGATGAGCAAAATTATGCGATTAAGCCAATGAGCTGCCCCGGCGCTGTATTAATTTTCAACAGCAAACGGAGAAGTTATCGGGAATTGCCAATCCGCTATGCAGAACTTGGATTGGTCCACCGGCATGAACTGTCCGGCTCGTTAAATGGGCTCTTGCGGGTACGTGCCTTTACTCAGGACGATGCTCATATATTTGCCCGGGTAGACCAGATTGAGTCCGAAGTTGCCAAAGTCCTTGAATTAGTGGATGAGTTTTACTCCCTGTTTGGATTTCATTATAAGGTCGAACTGTCCACTCGTCCGGAGGAATACATGGGCTCGCAGGAAATGTGGGATCATGCGGAAGCTGCGCTGGAATCTGTGTTACAGAGCAAAGGGGTTGATTATCAGCTGAATCCTGGCGATGGAGCATTTTATGGTCCGAAAATTGACTTTCATATTTTGGATTCACTCGGCAGAAGCTGGCAATGCGGCACTGTCCAATTGGATTTTCAAATGCCGCAAAAGTTTAACTGTGGTTATGTAGGCGAGGATAACAACCTTCATGTTCCCGTGATGATTCATCGGGCTATCTACGGCTCGATTGAGCGGTTTATGGCGATTTTAATTGAACATTATGCTGGGGAATTCCCGCTTTGGCTGGCGCCAGTTCAGGCAAAAATCATCCCGGTTTCCGAGGCTCAGATGGATTATGCATATAGCGTGAAATCTCGGTTTGAAGCAGCAGGATTGCGTGTCGAAGTCGATGACCGGAATGAGAAGATGGGCTTGAAGATCAGGGAAGCCGAAAAACAAAAGGTTCCTTTTATGCTGGTCGTTGGGGATAAAGAAATTGAGAACCATTCCTTGGCATTGAGGAAGCGAAAAGATGGGAATCTTGGTGTACTGAGCATTGAGGATGCGATTGCGAGGTTCTTGAAGGAAATAAGCCTGGGGTAATTAAGGGGAAGCTGGAAGGAGAAATTTAATAAGCGTGGCATTAGTTTTGCTTGAGGGGTTTGGTGTTATGAATATTCTATAATGACCGAGGCATTGGTTTTTTCATGCGCTCGGGCGTTATAAACCTTCCATAACGACCGGGGCGTTGGTTTTTTCATGCGCTCGGGCGTTATGAACCTCTCATAACACCCGGGATGTTGGTTTATCATAGGAACATGGTCGTGGAGTAGGCACCTTAAAGTAACGATTGAAAATTAGGAAATGCCTCATTACAGGAAACACCAATCATTTCACCAGAAAAGTAGTTACTAAAATATTTTTTTACCCGATCATGGATATCCTCACTGTACCACTCCGATAACCCATACTCCTTAAATAATTCCGGCATCCCCAATCTCTCTGAACGCCGTCCCCCTTGACCATCGCCAATAAGGAGGCTATCAATCCAAATCCGATTCACGATTCCATCCAACAGTTTCGGGAAATCAGGGGTAAATGGCAGTACAGGAGAAATCGAAGCCTGGGTAGGCACACCCGCATCATGAACATCCTTCAAGGCTTTTAATCGTAATTTTATCCCAGGGGCATAGGGAGCAAAAATTTGCTTGATGTCTTCTCGGTCGGTTTCAATCGTCATCGATACAACGATATCACATTTTCCCTTTAATTTTACTAACAAATCTAAGTCCCTTGTGACGAGCGGGCTTCGCGTTTGAACTTGCAGGAAATCAGGCGGATTCTCTACCATTTCCTCCAAAATCGCCCGGGTGATTCCAGCCTTCCGTTCCATTGGCTGGTATGGGTCTGTAGCGGATGACATAAAGATAATTACTGGCTTACTCCTCTTGCGAAGTCTGATAATTTCTTTCCGGTAATTTTCGGCCGCGTTCGTTTTGAGGTCGAGCCATTCTCCCCATGGGATTCCTTTGAACCGTTGGAGGGGCATTTCCCTTACATAGCAATAACTACAGGAGAAGCCGCAGCCGCTGTATGGATTCAGGGAATGGGTGAAGCCGACGTCCAGATATCCCTTTGCTTCTGTAAGGATTTTCTTGGCTTGTGTTTCTTTTACTTCCATTCCCATCTCCACCCTTCCTCATTACTTTAGTAAATCATTTTTTTCTAAAAATTCCTTCGCCACACTGTTAGCCTTTTTCTTCTCAACCGCAACCTCGTAATTCATTTTTCTCATTTCATCATCGGTAATTTTGTCAGAAAGTTTATTCAAAATATCTTTTACCTCTGGATATTTTTCTATTGTCTCTTTCTTTAATAAAGGTGCGCCTTGATACGGAGGGAATAAATTTTTGTCATCCTCTAATACAACGAGATTATATCTTTCAAGTTCACTATCCGTTGAATAGGCATCTACTAAATCAATATCGCCTCTTTTTACGGCCGCATACCTTAATTCCGGCTGCATAATGGTAACTTTGGAGAATTGGATTCCATAAAGCTTTTGGATCCCGAGGTATCCATCTTCGCGCTCAGGGAATTCCGGCGTGAATCCAGCCTTTATCGCGCCTTCTATTGGTGCCAAGTCAGAAATCGCCTTCAGGTTATACTGCTGCGCTAGTGACGCTGGCACTGCCAATGCATAAGTATTATTAAATTTCATCGGCTTAAGCAGAACTAAATCTAATTTGGTTAACAGGCCATCCTTGGCTTGTTCATAGACTTCTTTTCGATTCGTGCTCTTTGGTTGTTCTTTTAACAAATCTGCGATGACCGTCCCGGTGAATTCAGGATAAATATCGATACTGCCCGAGGTTAAAGCATTATAGACAAAGGTGGTTCCGCCCATATTTGGTTTCACCTCAACACTCAGGGAAGAATTCTCTTCAATTAAAAGCTTATACATATTCATCAAGATTTCCGGTTCTGCCCCCAATTTTCCTCCGATGATAATGTCTGCTCTTTTTGGCTGCAAGAACGAAGTAACGGTGATGACCAAGAAAGCGGCGATGATGACTGAAACGATGGAGACCATCGATTTCTTAAACGACATCTTCTCAATTTGCCTCAGTAAAAAGTCGAAAAATAACGCTAACAGGGCTGCTGGAATCGCCCCTAACAGGATCAGGCCCGAATCATTTCGGCTGATTCCGACTGTGATCAAATCGCCTAATCCACCTGCCCCAATCAGGGCTGCAATCGTTGCCGTACCGATAATCAGCACCATTGCGGTTCGAATCCCAGCCATAATAACAGGCATGGCAAGGGGAAGCTCTACCTTAAATAACAATCTGCGGTTATTCATACCAAGCCCTTTTGCCGCTTCAATCAAATTGGGGTCCACTTCTTTGATTCCAGTATAGATGTTTCTTAAAATTGGAAGCAACGCATAAATGACCAAGGCGATAATCGATGGAACAGTGCCGATTCCGACAAGTGGTATGAGCAGCCCTAACAACGCCAGTGACGGAATCGTTTGAAACACAGCGGCAATTCCAATGACAATCTCAGCCGCTTTCTTTTTTCGGGTTAAATAGATTCCAAGGGGAATCGCGATGATTAAAGCAAAAAACAGGGCAATGAAGGAGATTTCGATATGCTCGATTAAACCTTTTAGCAAATCTCCCTTTCTTGCTAAAAAGGTTTGGAATAAATCGTTCATTCTACTGCACCTTCTTTCAGGCTGCTCGACAGATGCTGAATCAACGTCTGTCTAGTTACATAACCGATGATTTTCCCGTCCTTTTCTATGCCGACTTGGTCCTGCTCCGATAATGCTTCAAGGGTTAGCTGCAATGAACTGGTCACTGGGATCACCGGGATATTCTCTGCCTCTGTATTGACACCAGATAGAACCTTTTCCAGCTCAAAATGGTAATCTCTTTGATTGTTCGTTCCAATAAATTCTCTGACAAAATCATTAATGGGATGATAGATTAATTCATCACGGGTCCCAATTTGAACGATTTCTCCATCTTTCATAATACAAATCCGGTCGCCTAACTTTAGCGCTTCCTGCATATCATGAGTAACGAAAACGATGGTTTTCTTTATCGTTTTTTGAAGGTTCACGATATCATCCTGGAGCTTTTCTCTGCTGATCGGATCAAGCGCACTAAATGGCTCATCCATCAAAATGATTTCTGGGTCGGCCGCCAAGGCTCTCACAACCCCGATTCGTTGCTGCTGGCCGCCGGATAACTCACTCGGTTTTCTGTGTTTATACGTTTGGGGCTCTAATCCTACCATTTCCAAGAGCTCGTCCACTCTTTTGCCGATTTTCTCTTTGCCCCACTTCTTCATTTCGGGAACAACGGCGATATTCTCTTCTATGGTCATATGTGGAAAAAGAGCAATTTGCTGAAGCACATACCCGATATTCCAGCGCAGTTCATGAATATCATAGTCGCTGATTTTTTTCCCATTTATTAAAATGGTGCCATCAGAGATATCGATTAACCGATTGATCATTTTGAGGGTAGTGGTTTTCCCGCTGCCGCTCGGTCCAATCAGAACGAAAAATTCTCCTTTATAGATGGTAAGATTTAATTGCTTAACAGCAGTCGTACCATCATCGAACTGTTTTGATACATTTTCAAAGTGAATCATTTGTTTACTCCTTATTTTTTTGGCGCTAATTTAAAGGATTCTCGTTTTTTCTATTAATTCCTTTTAAAAATTTCATAAATTTTGTCTATTGGAACCTTTCTAAAGGACACTATCCTACTGAAACCCGCCCAAGTTGTCTAATATAACACGGCTATAAGACACTTTTCTAGTGAAACCCCCTTAAACTGTCTAATAGAACACTTCTATAAGACACTTTTCTAGTGAAACCTCCTCAAACTGTCTTATAGAACACCTCTATAAGACACTTTACCACAATAGCCAGTTCAAACTGTCTAATAGACTCTTCCTGTAATTAAATAGTCTCGTTATTCAATCACACAAGCTCAACACCATCTGGTTTAAAAGTTGAAACTTATTTTTGATTTGTTCAATGGTATAATAAAGAAAAAATAAGAGGTGACTTCCTTGTTAAACGCTTCAGATATAATGAAAAAAGCAGCCGGAGAGAAGGCGGCAGAATATGTAGAAGATGGGATGGTCCTTGGCTTGGGGTCCGGTTCGACGGTGTATTGGCTGTTGAAGAAATTAGGAGAACGGGTACAACAGGGACTTACCATCAAGGGTATTCCATCCTCTATTAGGACAGAAGGCTGGGCCAAGGAATTTAATATCCCGCTGACTGATTTTTCCGAGGTGCCGCTGCTCGATTTGGCGATCGACGGGGCCGATGAGGTTGATCCCGATTTCAATTTGACCAAGGGCGGCGGCGGTTCGTTGTTGCGGGAAAAACTCGTCGACATCCAAGCGAAACAGCTGATTATCATTGCCGATGAATCCAAACTGGTTGGGCAATTGGGGGAGTTCCCGCTTCCAGTTGAAGTCGTCCCCTTTGGCTGGGAGACAACGGCAGAACGGATTGCCGGCCTCGGATGTACGCCGATTTTAAGAAAGAAAAATGGAGACATTTTCATAACCAATAATGGGAACTATATTTTGGATTGCAAGTTCGAGGCGATTTCAAACCCGAAAGAATTACATAAGCAATTAAAGCTGGTACTAGGTGTGGTTGAAACCGGGCTGTTTATTGACATGACAAACACGGTCATCATTGCTGGGCAAGATGGAGTAAAGGTCTTGACGAAATAAAATTCAGGTCTCTCCGACCAAAATAAAGAGGAGAGGACCCCAACATGGGCCCTCTTCCTTCTGATTATTTTTCCAATAAATCCTCACGCAGCGGGGTGAATATATCGAGAATGACACATTCCTCCAGCACCCGTACCTGATGCTTCACATTGGGTGGAACATACTGAGTGTCGCCGACGACCAGAATTCGCTTTTTTCCTGCTACATCAAACTCCACTTTTCCTTTTTCAATATAGCTAATTTGTTCGTGAATATGTTGGTCAACGTCACCGTGAAATCCTTCAGCCAGATGAACTCTGACCAACATTAGCGATCCCTCGCTGCTTAATATTTCTCTACTAACCATGATGTTCCCTCCAAGTTGTTTCGGTCATTCTTTATAAAAACATGCTCGGATTAATGAGCTTCGGTACAAAGAACGCGATGCTTGGGAAAAATGCCACAAACACGAGTACGACCAGAATTATCGCGATGTATGGCAATACCGCCACGAGCGAGCGTTCAATACTCATTTCTCCAATTTTTGCCGCCAATAATAGGCACAGACCGTAAGGCGGAGTCACTAGTCCAATCGCCAACGTGATGACTACAATCAGTCCCAAGTGAACTGGGTCCATTCCAAATTGCGTTGCTGTCGGCAAGATGACCGGAACAAACAGAATCATCGCTGGAATCGCATCCATGAACGTACCAATAAATAAGAAGAAAGCAATAATAATCAGAATGAATACCCATTTTGCTCCGACGTTGTTCACAAAGAAATCCTGGGCCATTTGCGCAAGCTGATAGTAGCTCAACAATTCGCCAAGCGCACTTGCCGCTGCCAGCGCGAACAATGATAACGAGCTAAGCGCAAGGGTGTCCGTCAAGATTTTTGGAATATCTGCGAGCTTAATCGTCTTATAGTAAAACATGCTGATGATTAACGTATACATGGAAGCAACGGCTGCCGCTTCTGTTGCGGTAAAGAATCCGGTAATAATCCCGCCGATGATAATAATCGGGGTAATCAGCGCCGGAATCGTTTCCTTCACCAATTTCAGGAACTCGGTCAGTTTCGCCCGTTCCGCCTTCGGGTATCCCTTCTTAATCGCACGGAAATAGACGAAAATCATCATGCCGACGCCAATTAAAATCCCGGGAACAATCCCGCCGAGGAATAAGGCACCAATTGAAGCATTGGTTAAGCCTGCAAAAATAATCATCGGAATACTTGGCGGAATAATAACACCAATCGTGGAAGACGCCGCGGTTACTCCAACAGCCGTTTCCGTATCATATCCTTGCTTTTTCATATTCGGAATCAGAATTTTACCAACACCGGCCGTATCCGCCTGGGCGGCACCGGAGACACCGGCAAAAATCATCGAAACCAGGATGTTGGCATGGGCCAAGCCGCCGCGGATATGACCGACAAGCGCCATCGACAAGTCAATCAGCTTTTGTGAAATCTTTCCGCTGTTCATCAAGTTGGCTGCCAGGATAAATAAAGGCACCGCCAGCAATACAAACGAGTCAATCCCATTTAACATTTTCATCGGAACGGTTACTTCCGGGATATACGGAACCGTAAAGATTCCAATCAACGCAATGATCCCGATAACAAACGCGATTGGCACGCCAATGAACATTAGAATCAAAAACAAGGCTACTAATATAATCGCGGTCATGCTTTAACCCCCTTTCCCTTTAACGCTTTAAAGTCGCCAATCAAATGTTGAAGGGTATAAATGGCCATTGTCAGGCCGGTAATCGGCAGCGAAATCCACACATAGCCCATCTTCATTGATGGCAGCGAGGTCCAGTTATAATTCCAGAACTGCTTAACCGCTTCTAATCCGTAATAAAACAGCGCAACCGCAAACAATAACACAATCGTATCAATGACCACTAATAACGTTGCACGTGATGATCCCTGCAGTTTTTGCAAAAGGAAATCAAAGCTAAAGTGCTCCCTGCGGCTTAGCATGACAGACGCTCCCATAAAGACCGACCAGATGAAGGAATAGTTGGCGACTTCCTCTGTCCAAATTACCGAAATGCCGAGATGTCTGGTGATAATTTGAATGATAATGGCAACAAAGAAGATTGATAAGAAAATTACCCCAACGGTAAGTTGTATTTTTTCAAGCATTTTAATCATGCTGGTTCACCTGCCCCCTTATTAACAAGAAAGGGAAGAATCGTATAACCTCTTCCCTTCATTACAATAATTTTTATTTCAAGTCACGGATTTGCTTTAATAATTTGTCAGCTCCCATTTCTTTGGCAGCCTTGTCTTGAATCGGTGTTGCCAATTTAATGAATGGTGCACGGTCAATCTCGTTCACTTCTGCACCTTCAGCAATTGCTTTTTCTTTATACTCTTTTTCCTGTGCATAAACAGACTCTCTTTCAGCCTCAACAGAAGCTTTTGCTGCTTCTAAAATTGTATCTTGTTGTTCTTTTGTGTAAGAATCGAACTTCTTGCCATTTACCAATAAGAAGCGGGTAGTGTAGTCGTGCCCTGTTTCAGTGATGTACTTACCGTTTTTCGTCTTGTGGTGATTTTGCTGAACAAAGTACGGATAAGCGTTTTCAGAAGAATCCACTACGTTCTGCTGCAGTGCTTGATACAATTCGCCCCATGCGATGGAAGTTGGAACAGCGCCTGCTTGCTTCCAATAATCAGCGACAACACCGGATGTTTGTGTTCTATAAGTTAAGCCTTTTAAATCATCCATTGTCTTAAGCGGCTTTTTGCCGTAGTAATGTCTTACCCCTGCAGACCAGTAACCGACAATTTTGAAATCATTGTTTGATTTTTCATTGACAAGCTTGGCCATTTCTTTACCAACATCGCCGTCGACAACCTTTTCCCAGTGCTCATAGCTGTCGAACAGATAGGGAAGTGCCAATAAATCTACTTCTTTAATGCCAGTTTGCGTCATGAATCCAGGAGAAACCAAGACAACATCAGCGGCACCCAATTTAAGCTTTTCTACAAGCTCAGATTCTTCTGTTCCAATCGTACCAGCATGAACTTCTACTTCGATATTGCCGTTAGACTTGCTTTCAGCCACTTCTTTGAACTTCAATAGACCTACTTGATATGGGTTATCAGGAGACGTTTGGTTATGGGCAGCAACAATTTTAATTTTCTTTGCTTCGCCCTCACCATTGGTTTTTGCCTCTTCCTTGCCACAACCTGCCAAAACAACGGATATAACCATTAGTAAAACAAAGGACAATGAGAAAAACTTTTTCATATTCCTAGCACCTCTTTGTTAGATTGTTTTTTGTAGATTTGTGTATTCTATGGCTCTTTGTGTTAGAGCCAGAAAATCCTCTTCATGGTGAAGCTTCTTTGGGTTAACGAGATTTGAGCCTACTCCGACCGCTATCGCGCCCCCGTTTAAATAGTCTTTGACATTCGATGTGTCGATTCCCCCGGTTACCATTAATGGGACATGTGGAAACGGACCCTGAATGTTTTTGATATAGCTTGGGCCAAAGGCGTTGACAGGGAATACCTTGATCATATCGGCGCCATGCTCATATGCGGTCAAGATCTCGGTCGGCGTCAGCGCGCCCGGAATGCTGACCACTCCATATCGCTTAGTCATCTTGATGGTCTCGACGTTCAGTGACGGTGACACAATAAATTTGCTTCCCGCGAGAATGGCCGCACGCGCTGTTTCGGGATCAAGCACCGTCCCGGCACCAACCAGAACCTCATCGCTGAGTTCATCGGCCACTTTTTCAATCATCTCCATCACTTTTGGAGTTTCCGCGGTAATCTCTAGGACCTTGACTCCGCCTTTATTTAAAGCGTTTGCAATCGGAACAATATTGTCCGGTGTTGCTCCTCGAATGACGGCAACAATCGGGTGTTTTTTTAAAAATTCTATTACATTCATGGCTGGCTCCCCTACTATTCCAAGTTCGTATGCCGCTTGGTCATCTCGGCATAGGTGGATTCAGCGTTCTCGGTTTGTAACGTGCCAATGATCACCGCATCGAGAACGAGATGGACCGACTGGTCAAATTGATTGCCTAGCGGTTGAATCGTTTCCGGTTCGCTTGGCCTGCGGTATTTTGTTGCTGCCGGGATCACAAGCACCCCATCACTGATGGCAGCAATTTTAGATTCGCGGTTGGTCGTCACTAGAAAAACCTTGGCCCCCAACAGTTTTGCTTTTTCGGCAAATTGGAGGATGCCCCCGGTGGAACCCGACCCGGTAATCGCTACCAATAAGTCGTCCGCATCAATGCTTGGGGTCACCGTCTCACCGACGACAAAAACCGGAAAGCCCCCGTGCATCAAGCGCATAGCGAATGCCTTGCCCATCAGCCCGGAACGCCCTTCTCCATATACAAAAATTCGTTTAGCCGACTTCAGGTGCTGTGATAAATGAATCGCTTCCTCCTCGGACACCCGAGAAAGGACGGTTGATATTTCATTGGCGACTGTGTGGATGATATTTTTCATCGATTCATCAGTCCTTTCAAAGTTGCTGCGGCCTCTGCCGGATTGGCGGCCTTGGTAATCGCGCTCCCAACGATCACGGTATCAGGGTTAATTTCCAATACCCCCGGAAGCGACTTTGCATCGATGCCGCCGGCGACGGCCACTTCAAATTTTGTAAAGCCGTTCAGCAGTTCCAATTGGCCGGCGCCAATCGAGCCTTCCTGCTGCATATCCTTGCCAAAGTGAAGGCTGACCAAGTTGGCACCAAGCTGCTGTAAGTCAGCAAGGCGGTTTTGGTCCGTCACCCCAAGCAAATCAATCATAATTTGCTTGCCATATTGTTTGGCCACTTCCAGTGTATCCTTGATTGTTTTATCAGCGGAAAACGCCATCACGGTCGTGATATCGGCGCCAGCCTCAAAAGCTTGAATTGCTTCATGCTTACCGGCGTCGCAGGTCTTCATATCGGCGACAATGATTTTTTCCGGATACTGCTGTTTGATTTCCCTAACAATGGTCATTCCATATTCTTTAATTACCCCTGTTCCAACCTCAACCCAGTCCACATAAGGAGCGGTTTCCTGCAGCAGGTGAAAACATTCGTCTCTTGTCAATCGGTCAAGGGCCAGTTGAAGCTTCATTCTATCACCCTATCTTTCTATGAATTCCTTTTCGCCCAAACGGGCCAACACTTCATCTATATACGGCAGACCCTCGTTATCGCCAGCAACACTGACGACCATCGAGCCGATTGTATTGGCAAACTGAAGCGTTTTTTCAAGTTGCCAATTGTGCAGCAGTCCGTATAGGAAGCCGACATCAAATCCATCCCCAGCTCCCACTGTATCGACCACCTTTTTGGCCTTGACCGGTGGTGCTGTGATGGTTTGTCCATCATGATAGCCGACCGAGCCATTTTCCCCGAGCTTAATCGCCACATAGGAAATGCCATACTTCTTGGCTTTTTCAATAATATCTTGCGGGTCCCGCACACCCCACAGCAGCTCGGCCTCCTCTTCCCCTGTCAACAGAACATCGATATAAGGGAGAAATTTGGATAAAGCCGCTTTCGCCTCTTCACAGCTCCACAGCTTCAGGCGGATATTTGGGTCGAACGAAACCAATACCCCATGTTTCTTTGCCAAAGTAATAGCATGCTTGATCAATTCGATATTTTTGCTTTTATCAATAGCTGGAAAAACCCCAGTGATATGAAGGACCCTTGCTTTTTTAATAAAGTCCTCATTAAGGGTTTCAATCGTTAATGCGGTGGTCGGCGAGTTGCTGCGATAGTAAAACGTCCTCCCGCTTCCATCACCCATAATCTCTTTAAAATTCACTGAAGTTGGATAGCCGTCCACCAGCCTTACTTGCGAAACATCGATGCCCTCGCCACGGACAAAATTGTAAATGTACCTGCCAAATTCATCGTTGCCGAGACAGCTAATCCAACCTGACTTTAGACCCAATCGGGAACAGCCAATAGCCACATTCAGTTCCGCTCCCCCAACCTTCCGTTCAAAAACAGGGACATATCTCATAGGCCCCGTTGTACTTGGATCAAAGGTGATCATCGCGTCGCCAATCGTAATGACATCATTCATTGCACTAACATCCTTTTTCAACAAGAATTCCTGACAATCAGTTCCGGTTTGAAGCGGTAGACGTCGAGCTCTTGCTCCGGTTCCTTGTTCTGGATTTTACTCAAGAGCAACTCGGCCGCTTTTTTGCCGATATCGAATGCCGGCTGGGCGACGACCGTAATGGCCGGTTCGAAAAAGCTGCCAAACGACAACTCGTCAATCCCAATTACCGCTAGGTCTTCAGGAATCCTGATTGGATTTTTTTTTGCATATTTTAAAATCTCCATCATGGTGAGGTCATTCCCTGCCAGGATAGCTTGGATTTGCGGCTTGACAGAGAGCATTTCTTCCAAGCCGGCTTGGATTTTGCTGACTTCCAGGCTTTTGATATATTGATCATTAATCTCGATGCCGTTGCGCTGTAAGGTTTTCTTATAGCCGTAGATCCGCTCCATCCGCGTTGTGACACTGCGTATCTCATTAGTGATAATGCCAATTCGCTCATAGCCTTTGTCAATCAAATGCTGAACTGCTAGGTCCGCAGCGCTTTCATTGTCGAGCATAACGGAAGGTATCGCCACCCCTTCGACTATACGGTCAATGAACACCACTGGAAAGTTTGCCTCATGCATCTCGTTATAGAGTTCTACATTATCTCCAGTCGGAATAAGAATGATTCCGTCCACCTGCTTGGCCTGGAGCATTTCGATATACTGTTTCTCTTTTTCCGCGTTATCGTCAGCATTGCAGATAATGACGTGAAACTCGGCCTCATGGCAGAAATCTTCAATCGCGCGCATGACTTGTGTAGAAAAATTGTGGAGGATGTTGGCGACAATCACCCCGATCGTCATCGTCGTTTTTTGCTTCAAGCTTCTCGCGACTGCATTGGGGCGATAATCCAAAGCTTCAATCGCATCCTCAATCCGCTTCTTCGTGTCTTCAGCCATATATTCATAGCGTTTATTCAGATACTGAGATACAGTACTTTTTGAAACCTTTGCATGCTGAGCAACATCAGCAATCGTCGTTTTCTTCATAATAAAAACCTTCTCCATTATCCAGAAAGGATAAATCGATTTACTAAATCGGTTTACTAAACCGATTTATATGTATTATAAAATGCGTGAAAGCGTTTTACAATAGTTTTTTGAAAATTTGTTGAAATATGTTGAAATTTGCAGGGGATGCAGCACTGTTACGGGCATTACGAAAGCTTCGAGAGGATGAAAACGGCAAACCGAAAAATTGGATTGTCGGCTCGTTGATTATTATTCTATGGATTTTCATTGTTTTATGGCTTGCTTTGAGCGCATATAAGTTTATTACTTAAAGAGGGTGGAGTTTATGATTTGTCCTACACCACCCTATCAATTTTCCCACTAATTATTTATTATATAACAACTCCCTCTCTCACTTTTACACATTCTTTTAACTGCAGCGGCATATTCGATTAGTTCTTCTACATCCTTAAATGTACGGTTCTGATTCGTCACAATGGCAATCGATAATGATACAAGCGGGATTTTTTCTATGATTCCTTGGCGATTTTCTGCGATCACATATTGTTGTGACAGGTGAGAGGAACTATAAAATGCTTGAATCGTCTTTTCAAAATCTTTAATAAGGGATTCGCAATCAGATAGGATATCATGTTGATCGACTACAGCTATAAAATCGTCTCCGCCAATATGCCCTAAAAAGGATCCTTTATTTGTATAATACCTTTTCAGGAGTTCTGCAGTAGATTGGAGCAGAGCATCCCCCTTTTTGAATCCATATGTATCGTTATAGGATTTGAAATGATCTAAATCAAAATATAAAATGCTAAACTTTTCTTGGCGGATGATTTCTTTTAATTTTTCTTCAATGCTGTGATTCCCGGGTAATCGAGTGAGAGGATTTAAAAAGCTGGCGAATTCCACTTGAACCTCCACTAACTTCATTAGCAATTTTTCAATACTAACAACGCCGATATATTTATTTTCTTTTGTGACAATGACATAGTCGTACCGATTCTGTTCTTCCCTTTCCATTGCTAACTTGCATACCTCTGTTACCGATTGAAAAGAATCAACCATGAGAGAATCTTTACTGACAAGCAATTCAATCGATTTCCCCATATAGAGATGATAACCGTATTGGGTTCCAATTTTTTGATAAAAAAATGTTTTTGAAATGAGGGAAACTGGGACTTCATTATTTATCACAACTACTCCTTGTATTCTTGTATTTTCATTAAATAGTTTATCTACGGTACTATTTAATTCATTTAGAGAAACACAAGGAACTTGCTCTACAATATCACCCACATAAGCAACCATTGTTTTCATCCTTTTTTTAACTATTAGCTTACCGAAAGATTTCGGGATTGTGAATACTCCGGTATTCTCCCTGGTTTTACTTCCTCTTTTGGTTTGCCTAAAGCATATCCTTGTCCAAGGTCTACACCTTGTTCAGAAATAAAAGCCAGTTCTTCGATTCTTTCGATTCCTTCTGCAATCATTTGAGAAGAAGACTGTTTGGCATATTCAATGATTAATTTGACCAGCTGCTGTTGCTCTCTATTTTTATCAATATTTTGAATGAGTGACCGATCTAGTTTAATAAATTCAGGCTTTAAATAAATTAATGTTTTTAAGCTATTGTATCCGGAGCCTACATCATCAACGGCAATTCGAAACCCTTGTGAGCGGTAATTGGACAGAACCTTTTCGAACAGTTCAAAATCTGTGACTGCGCTTTTCTCGGTCAATTCAAAAACGACCTGCTTCGGGTCAATTCTGAGCTCAGATAACAGCCGACGGGTTTCTCCGCTATGATAATTAGAGTCAAGCAACACATGAGGATGGATATTGATGAAAATCAATGGGCTTGTCTCAAGAACGTTCTCTTTATTTCTATCAATGAAACGTTTCAAAGCGAGATTTCGGCAAAAGCATTCAAATAAAAACACTTGATTCGTTTGTCCAACAAAATCGTAAAACGTTTCTGTATTTGTAAATAAGGTTGTTTTACCAGGACGATTCAATATTTCATATCCGATTGTTTCTCCTGATTTCAAGTTAAGAATAGGCTGAAAAAAGGTATCCAAGGTGTGATGTTTTATAATTTTTTGCAATTCCTTCAAACTCTTGTAATAAGCGAGATCATTCTTTCTTCTGTTATTTAAATACATGAAATACGAATAAAAATGACTAGTCTTTATATAGGAAAATAGTTTCGAATGATCCATTTCGCACCTACTTTTAGATTAGATACTTTAATTTTACTTATATATTGTTAAGGAAATGTAAAATTCGCTCTGAATTTATGTAAACTTCGAGGAAGGAAAACATGGGCTCAGGGGAGAAAACTGCATAACAAAACCCCTGCATTTCATGTCTATGCAGGGGTTTTGCTGATTAATCTATTTTAAAATATCCACAAACAACTTGGCCAACCGCTTTTGCAGCGACTAAAAGGGCATCTTCATCGATATCAAATTTTGGATGGTGATTAAAGTATGGTTTTTCTACCCCTTTTGGCGTGCAACAAATGTAAAAGAAGCATGCTGGGAATTTTTTTGCATAATGCGCAAAATCCTCTGATGGCGACATTTTCGGGAATTCCTTCACTTCTGTAATGTCTTGATCAATGGCATTTTGTAAAAATCCAGCTACCCTCTCGGTCAGTTCAGGGTTGTTATACAATGGCGGATAATCCGGTGTATACGTAAGTTCACAGGTTACATTGAATTCTTGTTCAATGCCCTTGGCGATACGGCGAATTTCTTGTTCAATCAATTCCCGTGTCTCATCGGTCATCGCCCGAACATCGCCTTCTAGTTCGACACTATCTTTAATCACATTGAACGTCCCTTTTCCGTCAAACGAACCGATGGTAATAACCCCCATATCAAATGGGTTTAGGCGGCGGCTGACGACCGTTTGAATTGCGGTTACAAAATGGGCACCGGCAACGATGGCATCGTTTGCCAAGTGTGGCGAAGAACCATGGCCGCCTGTGCCTTGAACTTTTAATTTAAAGTAGGCACGTCCTGGGAATACGTAGCCGCTGTTGTAGCCGACCACACCGGATGGTCCAAGCGGCAGTAAATGAATCCCGAAAATATCGTCTAAATCATCCAGTAAACCGGATTGAAGCATTCCGATCGCGCCACCCGGCGGCACTTCTTCAGCAGGCTGATGGATAATTTTAATTTTTCCTGGTATGTCATCCTTTAGTTGGATCAGGCAGTCGGCCAGAACTAGTAGATAGGCGGTATGTCCATCATGACCGCAGGCATGCATAACACCTGGATTATTTGACTTGAATGGGACATCGGTTTCTTCCGTAATCGGAAGTGCATCGAAATCAGCACGAAGGCCGATCGTTTTGCCCGGCTTGCCGCCTTCAATCGTCACGATAATCCCATGGCCGCCGCCGACTTTGGTATCAACTTTGACATCTTTCCCTTGATAAAACGCTTCAATATATTTGCTTGTGTTTTCTTCTTCAAATGAAAGTTCAGGGTTTTCATGAAGATAGCGACGGATTCCAATGATTTCGTCTTTCCGTTCTTCTAACATTTTCATTAATTGTTCTTTCATTATGAATGACCTCCATCCAAATTGACCTTTGGCTTCTGGAATAAATTAGCTGGCCTTTTTCGTTAAGACCGCTTGTTGCTCTTTTCCTGCGTTCTTTGGAACCATAAAAACAATGGAAATCAGTGCCAATACACCGAAGATGACATTGACAATAATTCCGGATGTTGCTGCGATTTCTGTACTGCCGACAGCGGCAATTCCGGCATACACGGCTGCCGAAATGGCCACACCGAACGCTCCGCCAAGTGAGCTTGCCATTTTGTAAACACCAGCAGCGGCACCAACCTTATCAGAAGGAGCGTTGGATACAGATGTATCTGTAGATGGTGTTGCATAAATGCCAAGGCCTAAACCAAATAAGGCAAACCCAATGAATACAGCAACGGTATAGGCAAAGCCTGGCAAGAAGGTCAGACCCATCATCGCTACACCAACCGTTGTGATCACAGTACCCCAAACCATTGGAGATTTAGCGCCGGATTTTTGAAGAATTTTCTCCCCAACACGAATCATCGCTAGGACGGCAACTAGGTAACCAATCGATAACATCCCTGATTGGAAAGCCGTAAATCCACGAGCAACCTGAACATACGTATTCGCAACTACTAAAGTACCGGCTACGGCATTTAATAAGAAGTTAGAGTAGGTTGCCCCTGCATATGGTTTATTTTTAAATAATGAAAAATCAATAAGAGCAATGGCATTGTTTTTTTCCACTTTCACAAAAGCAATAATCCCGACAATTGTAATAGCAAGACAAATTAAAGTAAATGTGCTTGTCCAGCCCCAATCTGCTCCGCGAGTAATGAACAGATTCAACGCCAGCATGGTAACGACCAAAATACCTAATCCCTTAACGTCAAATTTAAAAGCACCTTTTGAGTTTGCTTTGCTTTCAGGCGTATCCTTAATCAGCCACATACCGAGAAGCGCAAAAATAATCGAAAAGATGAAAATCCATCTCCAGCCCATATAGGTGGCAATCGCACCGCCAGCGAATGAACATACGCCGGAACCGCCCCACGACCCGATGGACCAGTAGCTTAGGGCACGCTGACGCTCCGCTCCTTCAAAATACTCTTTCATTAACGCGATCGTTGCCGGCATAATACATGCAGCAGAAAGTCCTTGAATAATACGGCCAATAATTAATAATGCGGCCCCTTGTGCCAATACAAGCATCAATGACCCGATAATGCTCAATACGAGCCCAATATAGGTAATCTTTTTCCGTCCGACTTTATCGGCCAAGCCGCCGGCACCGACGATAAACATACCCGAGAATAATGAGGTTAAACTGATTGCAATATTAAGGGTTCCAAGTGAAACACCTAAATCTGATTGTACGGCCGGCACTATGTTCACCATGGCTTGTGCAAACAGCCAGAATGTAATAACGCCAAATACAATACCGGTAATTAATTTATTTGTACCTCTATATGTTTCCATTTCTTTACCTCCTAGATTGCAAAATGTAATTTGCTATCTACCTTTTTTTTTACAACGCCCGCGGTATGTATTAATTATAAAAAATGACCCCTTTAAAAAGGAGTCGTTTTTTAACCACTTTAACTCTCTAGGAAGGTGATATTATTTACTCAGAAACTATTTAGACAAAAATTTACCGTATATTTTTTACCATGGCCATTCTTATTTAAATTCTTTCCTCAATTCAAAAAAGTGAATCGCATTAATGGTTAAGTAGGAATAAAATGACCAATCCCCATCAATTGTTTCATCAAATACGTTTAGTAATGGCTGGCTGGAATGAGTGATGTAGTCAATAATCTCCTTGTCCAAGCCAAATTTGCTGTTATTTTCCCACCAATTCTTATACAGGGCACCATTGTCCTTGTCAAAAACATACTTCCGCACTTGATATTCCCCATTAGGTATTCCTTTGATTGTGACGCGCACTTCTTTCACTAATTTTTGTAAAAACGTTTCTTCGATTGAAAAATACGGATTGACAATATTGTTATTCATCAACACAATCTGGTAGCCTGCTTCATTCTCCATCATGATATGATACGCGCCTTTTGAAACGACCTTTCCTTGCAGCCTGTTGAAAAAGGACATCGCATAAAAGGCAGGGCGTTTGCCGTTAAAATAATGAAACAGCTCCATGCCTTCCAGCGGAATATTTCTTCCCTCGACATTTCGTTCATGAATTTCGGTATTGATCCAAAAACCTAGCGACTCCACCTCTTCCGCCACGGCAAGCGCATCATGCAAGATTAACGACCCGCGGAAAAACGTCCCGTTTGTATAACGGGTATTTCCTGAAAAAGAACTCCAGTTCATTAAATGAATCGGTTTTTCGATCGAATGGCTTTTTAAGTAGTGGGTTAATTTATGCGTTTTTTTCCTAATAAAATCTTTTGCCAATTCATAATTCTCATCAATATCGTATTTGTAATCCACAATTTCATTTGGGCTTGCCTGAAACGCAATGAAATCAATGTGCTCCGGTTGTTTTAACATCCATTTATGCGCTTCATCCGTGGCTCCTGTTTGAAAAGAAAATGGCAAAAATACTCCTACTCTTATAGAAGGAAGTAGTTTTTTCAACAATTGGAATAATGCTGCATAAAATTGCTGGGATTGGCTGCTGTCTAAAGCATCTTCATCCGTCAGGTAGATAAAATACCAGGAGCCAACATAATGTTCACCGAACATTTGCACACAGTGTCTGATAAAATGCTCGAGTACTTGAAAGTAAGACTCATGATCGGTTTTTCTGTATGTAATTTGGATAAATAATGATAGGTTATGTGTCTTCAAAAAATCGATGACATCATCCGAGTTATAGTAAGGAGAGGTTGTCGGAATCAATTCATCCGTTTCTACTGCCGGAGAGATCGTCCTTCCCCTAAGTAATTTATTAATACTAATATAGTTTATATTTAATCCTTTTTTCGCTAATAGCACTTGCTTGCGTATGTTCTCTCGTTGCAATTCCCTCAATTCGCCAATCGTTAATATATTGTCAGGATGAGTAAACTTTATATGGGGTGCAGAAGCTAAATCAATGGTTAATTCATCATAATAGGTCTCTGTATTACTATAGGATGCCGGATGGTCTTCCTCTGAAAGGAATTCACCTAATTTCAACATCAGTTCAGGTGAATTCAGGAAGGCGCCTCTGTCCTCCAACTGATAATACTTAACCAAATTCACTTGTTCTTTTGCGTGCTTTTCCCGAAACGTATGGGGTGTCTCCCCATACACCTCTTTGAATAATGTGGAAAATGATTTGGTATTGGGAAAGCCATTTTTCATGGAAATATAGGTAATCGAATCCTTGGTATATTGTAAATCCTTTACACTGTGCTCCAAGCGGACATTCATAACATAACGGCTAAAGCCAACACCGAATTGCTGCTTGAAATACCGCGAAAAATAGCTTGGCGAAAGATAAAAATGTTTAGCTACATCCTCCAAGGTGATTGTCTCGTCAAAATGCTGATTGACATAGGAAATAATCTCCTGCGATCGCTGGTCATTCGAGTCGATGTGATTCCAATCCATTCTGGTTCCCTTAAATCGTTGAATCAATGTAAGCAAAATTTTGCATGTTAAAATATGTACTTCAAGCTGACTGCCTTCCTCCTGTCTGCAATAGGCAAGCAGCAGTTCAGAGAGGAATTTGCGCATCTGGGCCATAATCTTTTCTTTCCCGCGGTCCAATTGCTGGGAATATAAATGAAAATGATAGTGACGATATTCCTTATAATAAGCAGAAATAAACGAATCTGGAATCCCCAATGATAACACGGTGTTATTTTTGACAGCCTTCACTTGATACAATTCATTTCGGTTGATTACAAGTAAATCATTTTCTTTCAAATGAAAAAATCCATGATCGGTTTCAACGACAATTTCACCATCGAGTACCAGGAGAATTTTGATTCCCTGGTAAATCCGCGATGATAAAAATTCTATATTTTGCAAGAGCAATTGGAAACTCCCTGAATTATCCATTTGTTACCACTCTTTCTGTTCTCTCATCATACATATAGGATAACCTTAATCCCGATTCATTACTAACAGGCCCCTGAAAGGTCAGCGGCCTGGATACATGGTTAAACGGTCTTTTTCCGATTTAAATGTTGCTTTTGCCTTGGGAAAATGAAAGTGAACAACTGCCTTGCGATTAAATACAGCACAGTTGCCAGGGGAATGGCATATAAATCAATCCAAAAGCCTTCCTGGTATTGGTCCGGATTTTTTATGAGAGTTAGAGTCTGGATGCCGGCAATCATCAGGGCAGGCGGCAAAAAGACAACCCATGGGTTGGATAGCCATCTCCACCTGTATTGGTCCATCAACGCCTCATATATCGCCTCTATAGCCCCAGCTATAAAAAAGACTATGAAAAACCCGCCTAGGACACTTTCCAGTGGCAAAGTATTTGAAAATTCCGGATGATAAAACTCCATAATTGAATAGGAGATCAAACATAAGAATGCCGTAACAAAGACAACATTCCATAGAAATCGTACAATTTTATAAAACGGAAAAATCGCCTTTTTCATTTCCCAATTAATTTTATCCACATGGCCAAAAGCCTTGATTGCCTGCCGAATGGCGTCATCCTCCGGGACCCCTTTTATCATCAGTTCCCTTACGTGCTCCTCCAAGTGAATCGAGAGCTCTTCCTGAAAATCGCTTCTCTCCTCATCGGACATCGGCAAATCGGCGACGATTTTTTCTATGTACTGCTCCAGTTTTTTCATGAAAGACCCTCCAACGTTTTGTCGATTAATTGATCGATTTGTTTCCAGCTCCGCAGCTTATCGGCCAACACTTTGCGGCCCGTTTCTGTGATGGTGTAGTACTTCCGTCTGCTCCAATCCAATCCCTCCTGCCAATAGGACACCACACAATCCTTTGTTTCCAATCTCTTCAGTGCAGGATAAAGGGTACCTTCATTCATATGGTACGCATCATCGCTCAGCGCCCGCAGCTTCTTGGTCATTTCGTACCCATAACAATCCTGTTCCACCAACAAAGACAGCAATAATATCTCAATACTTCCTTTTAATAGCTCCCTGTCCATATGGATTCCTCCAGTTTTTTCTAGTACCATTGTATAACAAGGTACATTGTTAGGCAATGCATATGATGGAAAAAATAATATATGAATGATACAAAAGTACAGAAGTCTAGAATCATCAATTAAACCTTCGTTGCAAAAAATGGGTCTATTATTGTCGAAAGTTTTTTCCTGAAAATGGTTGCAAATTGTAAAAATAAATATATAATAATCAATATATAACACTTGATATATATCAACTGAATTTTATTACTAAAGGAGTACAATATGGCACCTAAGTCAAAGTTTAATAAAGACCAAATCATTGAAGCTGCGTTTGAAATCGCCAGAACAGAAGGGATTGGCGGCATTACAATCCGAAAGGTGGCTGATAAGCTTGGGAGCTCGATCGCTCCAATCTATGTGAATTTTAAAGATGTGGATGAATTGATTCAGGAAGTGGTTAACAAGACCTTTGAAGTGAACAGACAACTGATAAAGGAGCAAAATACAGGCTATCCGTTTCGTGACATAGGAGCCGCCAGTCTCAAATTTGCCAAGGAGTATAGCGCCCTATTTCGAGACCTTGTAATGAAGCAAAATGATTACATCAATAATCTGGAGCAGGATGAGGATATGCTTGTAGAAATGATGAAACAAGATCCTACTCTCGAGAGCTTTTCCAATGATGAACTCAGAACCATCTTATTAAAAATGAGAATTTTTCAAATAGGTCTTTCCTTAATGGTGGCAAATGAATTGCTTCCGGACGATTTTAACGAGGAAAAAATGATGCATATGCTAGGCAGCACCGCCAGTGATATCATTACCGCAGCCCAAATTCGGAAAGGAAAAAATACAGGGATAACAGGAGGAACAAAATGAACGATAAGATTGTGATTATTACAGGGGCAAATTCAGGGATTGGCAAAGCAGCCGCGCTAAAATTCGCAGCTGAAGGCTATCGAGTGATCATGGCTTGCCGCAATCTAAAGATTAGTACAGCCGTACAAAAAGAAATCATGGAAATGACCAAAAATACAAATGTTGATTTGATGGAGCTTGATGTTTCTTCTTTTGACTCTATTTGTACATTTTCCACTGCATTTAAGGCGAAATATCCGCACCTAGACATCCTCATCAATAACGCCGCCTATTTAAATCACGGGGAGAAGGAGTATAAGCTAAGTCCCGAGCATATCGAATTGTCGTTCGCTACAAATACTTTCGGCCCTTTTTTGTTGACCCGATTATTGGCTGACCATCTCGAAAAATCTCAAGACCCGAGAGTCCTCAATGCTTGCACGACAAACATAAAAAATTTCTTTGACCCAAAAAGGAAAATTGAGTTCGATAATTTACGCGGGGAATTGCGCGAGACAAGGCCATACAGCGTATATAAGATGTACGGTGACTCGAAAATGGCGCTATTGATGCTAACCTTTAAACAGGCCGAAGAATTTAAAAGCAGGGGAATCAAAGTCAATGCTATTCAAATAAATCGTGTAAAACTATCAAAAGAGACGATTCAAAAGATGCACTCGATTTGGAGGGTGTTTGCTCGGTTACAAAATCTCACGAATCCGCAGCCATCTGGCATGGCTAATAACTATTTTCATATTTGCACCTCGGATGAATATAAAAATCTAACTGGCCAGCTGATTAACCATAAAAGAGAGATTATTGAACCATCAACGGCCGAAACGGGCTTGGCACAATTAAAGAATATATTCGGTAACAAGACATACCCTAGCTATGCGACAAATCCTCAAAACGTGGAACAAGTATGGAGGTTGAGTACCACGCTCACCGAAAACTTTTAATTTTTCTATTTAGCACGGGGGGCAATTGCCCCCGGTTTTTTATTTACGGATTTTGCTGTCTTGTTTGTGGATTTCATTCTTTAATTTGCGGTTTTTCCTGTTTTATTTGCCTTCCTCTTATTTCTTTCAGAAATAACCAATAAAATCAGGAAAATTCCAGCGAATAAGTAGGCAAATACATCTCCAAGTTTAGTATATAGAGTTTGATCTTCAACGACAAACGTATCGCCAACAATCGTTTGCCTTTCATTCACACTGCTTACGGCGGTCATTTTGCCATAGGGAGTAATGACTTGTGCCACGCCTGAAGTAGATCCGGAACCGATAGCAAGATGGTTTTCCACTGCCCGAAACACCGCGTCACTTGCCGCAAAATAAGGGAATCGCTCATCGCCGTAAAAATCATCATCTGCCGGGATAAGCAGGAGTTTGGCTCCGTTTTTTGCATAATTCCTTAGAATAGATTGGTCATGCCGATCCCAGCAAACGGCAAGGGCGACAGGGCCAAATGCCGTTTCATATGTAGGATAATCGCGCGGACCTGGCGAAAAACCGTACTCCTCTTCACCCCAAAGCGTAAAAATCTTAGGCGTCCTGCCCACCTCTTCCCCATCTCGATTGGTAAGGATGGCGGTGTCATACATCTTATCTTTATCACTCCAAACCGTATCAGCGACAATATGGGCGTTCAGTTCCTTTGATAAAGATTTCAGTCCATTAAACAAGTCTTTATCAGTGTTAAGATTCATAAACTCATTTTCTCCCCAAACAATGAAATCTACAGGTTTCTCTTTTACAAGATTAGCAGACAAGTCGGCATTGATTTGGAAGATTTTCTGTTTCATGTCGTCTGTATCGGCAAGATACCCGTCTCCAGCGGATTCCTTACTGCCTAACTTTAACACCTCTTCATCCTGATTAATCAGGTCAACCGTGGCACCAATGGTGATCGGCTCATTTCGTAATGAGTTGTCATGTTTTTTCATTATTAGGCTGCCATAGAGAAAGTTTGCTAGAGGCAGTATAAGCAGAAGCAAACAGGTGACGAGTTTTCTTTTATCCCTAAAGCCTACTTGGAGAATTTCAGCCAGGCAAACATTTGTTAAAAGAATGAGAAAAGATAGACCTATAAAGCCTGTTACTGATAAAATTTGCAGGTTTTCTGGCACCGTCCATTGCGATTTAGCCAGCAGTTCAATCCACCACGTTTTTGTAAAAGGAATGACGGTTTTAACCCATTCGAACACACTAAAGGTAATCGGTATGGCTAGGATGGAATACCAGGATGGAATACGCGATTGCATATCATAGCCCATCTTGAAGAAACCGCCATAGAACAAACCGCCTGCTACCATAATGAGATATCCCCAATGAGAGAAGATCGCCGGATACCAGATATGCGTACCGATTGACCATATAATCGTTGTCGTATAAATTAAGAAAAATTGCTGTTTGGGCGATTTTCCCTTTAGGACGAGCAAGAGCGGTACGAAGCCAAACCAAGCCAAATACGGTATGTCATAACTAGGCATGGATAAAAAGAGCAATACACCAGAGACGCCTGCCAATACAAAGGCTACATAGATATTAGTTATTTTCATTTAAATTCCTCTCTCTTAATCAATCAGTTGATGGGTATTATTTCCCGGGGTTTTTCTACTATTTTCCAACACTTGCATTATAGCAAAGTTATAAAAAAAATCAAAATAGTTAAGGACTATTGAATGTGCAAATAGAATCCTGAGGCCCTTTTGCTGAAGGAAAAAATAACATGTTCCAGAATGAAATTTTAATATCAATAGCGGAAAAACATAATAAATCCGTTGCCCAGGTGATTTTACGTTGGTTGACTCAAAGAGGAGTCGTTGCTATTCCAAAGTCTGTTCATAAGGAGAGAATAGTTGAAAACTTCAATATCTTTGACTTTGAACTAAGCCTTGAGGATTTGGAGAAGATTGCTGCTTTGGATACGAAGGAGAGTTTGTTCTTTTCGCATAGAGATCCTGAAATGGTGAAATGGATTGGTACCCGTAAACTGGATATTTAACTTCTCTTTTGTGAGTCAATGAGGGGGAATACAAATGATATAGTTAGGATGTTTTAAAACAATATCGAATATATGGAAATTGCCAAAAACACGCAGGCTTATATTCAACATTTGCGTATTTTGGCTTTTTTACATTCTTAAAAGATCCTGCCGTCAGGGGTAATCAGTGACCAAAGAAGTGAACTTTTGTTTATGGCTTCAGCAGAATAAGAGCAGCTGAAGGTGGTTCAAGAGGAAGGATTGGGAGATCTTCCTGTGATGATTCTCTCCTCAAGGGCGGAAGAAGCGGAGCACAAAGACTGGCAGAAGGCGCAGGATTCGCTACTTCAATTATCAACAGATAGCAAAAGAAAAATCGTGGAGGACTCCGGTCACTACATTCACCATGACCAGCCGAAGATTGTGCTGGATAGCATAATGGAGATCATCGAAAAGGTAAATTAACTTCCTTTTAATAGAAAAAGAGCCTGATTTGAAAAGTTTCAACCTCAAATCAGGTCTTCTTATTATATTAGCTCTGTACGTTTACCTTTCTTCTTTTTACAATCAACCAGAAAATAAACAGAGCAATTGGGATCAACAGAAAGTTGGCATATTGGCTAAATAATTCGCCGGCTTTTTCCCATTGAGGCCCAAGAATATATCCTAAATACACGTAGCAGGCTGTAACAGGCAGCATCGCTACATACGTATAAATGATAAATTTCCAAACACTCATTTTGGCAATTCCGCAGGGAATAGAAATAGCCGTCCGCACCCCAGGGATAAACCGCCCGATAAACGCAACAGCTCCCCCATGTTTTTCAAAAAATCGATCCGATTTTTCCATATGCTCTTCTTTAATGAAAAAATACTTTCCGAATTTTAGGATGGCGATCCTGCCTCCATAACGACCTATGGCGTACAGTGTCAGCGGCCCCAAAACCCCGCCAATCGAACCTGCAAAAATCGCTCCATATAAATTCATTTCTCCTTGATAGACCCAATAACCAGCCAGTGGCAATACAAGCTCCGCTGGAACAAATTCAAATGTTAATGCAAGCATAATGCCAAAATAAGATAGTTCTTTAAACGATTCCACCATTTCCAGGATTAGAGTTTCCACAAGTTACCTCCACCATTATTGTTTTAACTTCTGGCAAGATTTTGTTCAAATTAACCCAGAAATTAAAATTATACCATACAAATTATACGCGACCCCATTAACAAGTTATGGATAGTGAATATTTTTTAAAATATGAAACCTAATTTTATTTATATCGTACTTATGGCTAATGGTTTTTTTAACAATCTGGGCACAATTTAAAGTAAAAGTGTATCATGCAAAAATCAGGAAGAATCTGGTCTATTATCCTAGGAGGTGTAGGTCTTACAATCGTAAGACTAATGATTGACAACAGTTAACTTATTATTAATTGTATTATTAATTGCATTAACCGCATTTTTCGTAGCAACCGAATTTGCCATCGTCAAAGTTCGTGTATCACGGATTGACCAACTCATAGCTGAAGGAAAAAAAGGAGCGCTATCCGCTAAAAGGGTCGTCACCCATTTAGATGAATATTTGTCAGCATGTCAATTGGGAATTACGATTACGGCATTAGGTTTAGGTTGGTTAGGAGAACCGACGGTAGAAAAATTATTACACCCCTTATTCGAGTATCTTCAATTAAACGAATCAATTACCCATATATTATCATTCGGTATTGCCTTTGCTTTGGTTACCTTTTTACATGTGGTAGTTGGTGAGCTTGCGCCAAAAACGGCAGCCATTCAAAAAGCAGAAGCGGTTACGCTTTTATTCGCAGTGCCAATCATTTGGTTTTATAAATTGATGTACCCGTTTATTTGGTTTTTGAATGGTTCTGCTCGTCTCCTTGTCGGATTATTCGGTTTAAAACCTGCTTCGGAACATGAAGTGGCCCACTCTGAGGAAGAATTGCGGATTTTATTATCTGAAAGCTATAAGAGCGGGGAAATTAACAAGAATGAGTTAAAATACATGAACAACATTTTTGAATTTGATGAAAGAATCGCCAAAGAAATCATGGTGCCCCGAACGGAAATTGTGACCATTTCGATTAACGATTCCTATAAGGATATCATCCACACAATTAAAAGTGAGCATTATACCCGATACCCCGTCGCTGATGGCGATAAAGACAATATCCGCGGTTTTATCAATGTGAAAGAGTTTCTGACAGCACTGCAAGATACAAATATTAACGAGCACTTTCAATTGGAGAAATTCATTAATCCAATTATTCGAGTCATTGAGACAGTCCCTATCCACGATTTGCTAGTAAAAATGCAAAAAGAACGGACCCATATTGCCATTTTAATGGACGAATACGGAGGCACCTCTGGTTTAGTGACAGTTGAAGATATTCTCGAAGAAATTGTCGGTGAAATTAGAGATGAATTTGATGAGGATGAAGTCCCTGCTATTCGTAAGCTAGCTGAGAATCACTTTATTCTTGATTCAAAATTGCTCATCGAGGACGTTAACGATTTATTAGGCATTGATTTATCACATGAAGAGGTTGACACAATTGGTGGCTGGTTCTTAGCGAATACCATCGATGAGGAGAATGATTCGATGATAGAAATGGAAGGATATAAGTTCAAGATCCAAAGCAAAGACGGGCATCAACTTCATTATTTGGAAGTAAAAAAGGTTTAGTAGCATTGTTTGGGTCCGGTGAGCCTGTTCCAGGGTCTGCCGGACCTACTTGTGTGATTCATTTTCTCATCTAATCATTTAATCCTTTTCCATCGAGAATTTGCTGCATATATTTTTCTATCCTTGAGTGGCGTGTTTTGGATTGTTTAGGTTGAGAAAAATAAAGGATGTATGCCCTTTGCCGTCCCGGCGTCAATGCCTCAAACGCAGTTTTCAAGGCAGGGAGTTCATCGAATTTAGCTTGAAGTTCATCAGGAGTGTTGTATTCCACAGTCGTTTTAAGGGGCACTTCCAACCCGGCTTTTTCCACTTCAACGGCTTCATAGATATAGTCTTTAATGATGCGTTCCATCCCAGCTATTTCTTGAACACTGGAGAACCGAACCTGGCGCTGCGCCTGGGAATTCTCTCCAGGTCTGCTTAGAATGCCACTGGGATCTTTTAACAAAGCACCCTTGAAAAACATGAGTGCACAGTACTCTTTAAATCCTTGGATGACGACGATGTTTCTGTTCTCAGACGTATAACAAGGCAGCCTCCACTTCAATTCTTCGGTCAAATCACAATCTAGAGCGATATTTCTTAATGTCACAAACTCTTCCTGCCACTTTTTCACTTTACTTAAAAATTCGTCCACCTTCGGATTCGTACTGTTAATTTTCATCAAAGAAACCCCTCTTCCAATCAATCATCAAGGGGAATCACTTCCGCGATATAAAGAGAATCCCCTGAAAAAATACAATACATATCAGTAATACCATTATCCAGCTTGGTATCTCGAATGACAATACCTTCGTACCCCATTTTCATAAGGTGGTGTCGGACCGCCGTATTGGCTTCATCCTTATTCAGAAGGGTTGCTTTATCCTTCCAGGTGGGATTCTTTTTTCCGGCCGTAAAGTAATCACAATATTTATCTCGTTCCTTCATAAATAAATCAAAGGAATCCTCCGATTTATATTCCTTAAGGTTTGGTTCATCCATATAGACTTTGTAGACAAAGCCCCGGACTGGCCTTTCGATTTGCACCACTTTCGGCTCCCCGTCCTCCCAAAACTCCGTATCGGATTTTTGGATCACCGTCTCTGTTCCGATGGCAAAAGGTTTCGCTGAATCGGCATTGGACGTAAACCAAAAGCCAATCGTGTCGATCCCGTAGGGTAAATTTTGGACAACTGCTTTTTTAGGAAAGTGGTCCAATTTTTTAATGGAACCATGATAAATAATCATACGCAAACCCTCCAATTTTAGTTTGCCCTAATTGGATCGGGAACTTTCAAAGCTAAGTACGTTTGGTCAGCTTTTTCTTATTCTATACATACGGGCAGAGACTTTAGTGTTGAGAAACCAAGTGCCTTTGAAATGATAGCGAATATTGAACCGCATAAGGGTCTTAAGCCTCTAAACAGAACGGATGTTTTGGTATAAAATAGTTACATGTAGTTTGTTTTTACTATATTTATATTTTAAAAGGTGGATTTAAATTGAATGGTACATCACATGCAGTAATAGGATCGGCAGCAGGATTTATGATTGCTCAAACGTATGAAACCTCTCCGTCCGCGACACTCTTGTTAGTCGGATTAGGCGCCGTCTCAGGGTTAATCCCTGATTTGGACATTGACGGAAAGCTACGCGGAAAAATTACTTTGTCTCATAAGGTGATTAGGCTATCTGCCCTAATCATTGGAATGATGATGATTTTCTATAGTTTCTTAGAAAAAACGGCGATGGAAAGATGGATGGGTGCCGGAATCGGATGTTTGATTCTAATAGTGGCCTCCCTCATTAAGCAAAAACACATGTTAACGATTACGGGTATCGCTGTCCTGTTGGGAGGAATCTCGTTAGAGGAACTTTGGTTAATACTGCTGGGAATTTTCATAATCATTGCATCATTTACTTCGCATCGAAGCTATACCCACTCTATCTTGGGCATTGTTTTCTTTGGGGTTATTGCCTTCCATTTGGAGGCTTCACTTGGGATCCAGGGCGTTTTCTATACCTGTCTTATTGGGTACATCAGTCACCTGGTGGCCGATTTAAAAATACTGCCATTTAACAAACGCGGGGTTAAGCTGTTCTTACCGCTGTCTTCAAAAGAAATATAACTTTGCACTAATGTGAATTAGTCCATTCTTTCTCAAGAGGTACAACTATTATACTCAGCATGGACCCACTCCATTTGCATTTGACTTTAAGTGTGCATTTGATGAAAATGGGAAGACGCTCTTGGTTAAATAGCCAACAATAGCCCCCCTTAACTAGTTAAGGGGGGCTATTGTCGAGAAAGGGGATTTTCTCGGTATTTTGTTTGCTTTTTATTCTTTAGCTCTGTTATTGCTGTATGTTGATTTTACTTTGTTTTAAAAATAAACGGAGAAATTCCGTTTAAATCGGGAAATATCCATGTTTCCCTAAAAATAGGGGTAGTTTTCCGTTTATATTATTCAAATCATTGGATTTTGTCTTTTTTAGAGCAGATAACCGGAATTTCTCCGTTTATATCTGCTTCTTAAGCCTTAATAATTACATTAACCGGAAATTCTCCGCTTATGAATTCTCATACCTACACGAAAGTCAACAATAAATAATATCAGAGCCTATTCTTTAATAAATTCCTTTGTACTTCTCACAGTATCAATCGGGCGAACATACTTTTCTATTTCTGCACGTTTTGGCTCCAAGAATGGCGGTAGAGATAATTTTTCCCCAAGCGTTTCATAAGGCTCATCTCCCATAAAACCAGGACCATCAGTAGCAAACTCAAATAAAATTTGTGGTGCAACTCTTGCGTACAATGATTCAAAAAAGTGACGGTTTACATAACCGGATGTAGCGAATCCAAAACTATCCATGCGTTCAATCCACTCTTCTAAAACAGCGCGATCCTCTACACGGAAAGCCGCATGGTGAACCGTCCCAAAACCTTGCCGGGCTTGAGGAAGAATCGGATCATATTCCACAATGACCGAGGCACCATTCCCGCCTTCCCCCACTTCAAATAAATGGGAGGATCCTTCCTTGGCAGTCTCTTTAAATAGTAGGACTTTTTCCAGCATTTCTTTAAAGTAATCAAAGTTTGCAATCCGGACAAAAATAGGTCCTAAACCGGTAATGGCGTATTCAAGTGGGATTGGACCCTTTTGCCATGGTGTGCCAGATTCAATTCCTTTATTGAATTCATCAGAAATCAACTGATATTGTTGATCATCAAAATCAACGAAAGAGAGAGTTTTCTTGCCAAATTGCTCTTTGATTCCTGTATGTTTCACTTCTAGACGATCAAATCGTTTGACCCAATAGTCTAATGCCGCATCACTTGGTACACGGAACGAGGTCTTGGAAATCTCGTTAGTCCCATGTACACCTTTTGGAATGCCGGGGAAGTCAAAGAAAGTCATGTCCGTTCCTGCGCTGCCTTTATCATCAGCAAAAAATAAGTGATAGGTTTGAATGTCATCTTGATTGACCGTTTTTTTAACTAACCGCATTCCTAACACATAATTGAAAAATTCATAATTTTTTTCTGCACTGCTTGTAATGGCAGTTACATGGTGTATTCCTTTTAAATGGTTCATGATGGATACCTCCAAGGTTTTTAGATTTTTATCTCGGATTTAATTATCTCGAATCTGAGATAATAATACTACTTATCCATATTATTGTCAAATATCTTTTATTCTTATTGAACTTACTCGCCCGCTCGTCGAAAAAACCTCAATAATAAACTATTTCTTCTTTTTTATTTTCTCTTCTGCTTTACTTATGTTTTCAGCCACTCTAAATTTTACGATTTGACCAATCAATTCATAAGGGATAGGTTTTCCAATTGGGAATTGGACTGCACCTTTAGAGGTCTTATATCCCGTTAATTCCTGTTTAAAAGCAGTAATGCCGCTTGAAGTTGGATAGAATCCTATATGGTTTTTGTATGCAGCAAAATGCACCAAATTCTGATGTAAAACAAAAGTAGGCATTCCATAGCTTATTTTTTCCATAGCATTTGGCGCTGATTCCTTAATAACCTTTCTAATTGTCTTCAGTATTTCTTGAACCTCTTCAGGATACTGCAAAATATATTCATCAATTGATTTAGGAATATTGGTTTGTTCCATCGTATTTCTCCTCCAAAATCTAACTGTTCAAATTATTATTTCACTTACCTACTCCGTTACTTCTCAAAACATGTTTTTTAAAAAATAAGACATCCTAATAGTACCAAAGAAATAGGATATAAGCCTCTGCTTTAATACCCATTATTTCAATAAAGCATATAAGGTATCCATATGGTTTGAAAGGAGCTCTATTTCATGTGACGTGTTCGGCTGAATTTTTCACTCCGACGCGTCATAAGTGGCAGTACCTGACGCGTTTTTTATTTATGACACTAGTTATTGTCACATCCCTCCCGTTAACCCCTCCTCCTTCGCCTTTAACGCCGCTTGAAACCGGTCCTTTACATCTAGCTTATGGTAGATACTAGAAATATAGTTCTTAACGGTTCCCTCCGACAGAAACAGCCTTTCTGCAATCAGCCGATTGCTTAACCCTTGAGCAATGCATTCCAGCACTTCTTCTTCCCGTTCGGTTAAGTCATAGTTGTTCTTGTTTTCTTGGGGGGCTTGTGGCTCAGGACTGTTAATTTGCTGAACGAGCAGCTTGGCCAAATCCTGTGGCAGCAGGGTGCCGCCCTTATGAATCAATTTAATGCCTGCAAGCAAGTCCTTTGGGTGAATCGCTTTTAACAAATAACCTTCTGCCCCAATGGCCAAAGCGTCTATCACATAATTGACCTCTTGGAAGGTTGTTAAAATAATGACCCTCGTCTCCGGCCAGCGTTGTTTGATGATTTTCGTTGCCGATATCCCGTCCATTTCCGGCATATTAATGTCCATCAATATCATGTCGGGTTGTTGCTGTTGGCATAAATCAATGGCTTCAGCACCATTTTCCGCCAAACCGACGATTTCCATCTCATCATCCATATCTAACACGATCGACAAGCTTTCGCGAATCAGCTCTTGATCATCTGCGATGACTAATTTTATGACACTCATTTAGGCCACCCCTTTTATCGGTACTGTAATCGTCAGCTTTACTCCTTGATGTTTTCCACTTGTAATATCAAGATTTCCTTGCAGCTCACCAATTCGTTCCTTCATAGCGGTTAGGCCAAAACCAGGCTGCAAAGCATCGATTGGACTTCCATTGTTCTCAATGATTAAGACAACTTCCGAATCAGTAAACAGGTAATCGATGATAATTTCTGATGCACCGCCATGTCTTTTAGCATTGGTCAACGCCTCTTGAAGACAACGGATAAATGCGAGTTTTATATTTTTGGAAATAGGAAATTCCTGCCCTTGTCTATGGAACTGTACAGCAGTATCTGTATTTTCTTTGAAACTAGTAACAATTTTATATAATAGCTCCGATAATGGCTGCTCATTTTCTGATGGAGCAATTTGATGGATGTGTTTCCGAATGTCTTCTAGGCCTTTACGGGAAACGTTGGCAAGGTTTTCTACCTTCTGTTTAGCCCTTTCAATGTCTGTTTCCAGCAAATAAGTAACGGCATCAAGTCCCATTGTAACCGAAGTAAAGTGATGGCCGATCGTATCATGCAGCTCTTGTGCCAGCCGGTTGCGTTCTTGGAGCAGCGTCACCTTCTCAATCTGTTCTGCATACTGAAGAAGCACCCGATACTGTTCTTGGATTAATTGATATTGTTTATTATTTTCAGCGATGATTCGTTTTGTCTTCTGCTGCGATTGAATCACATAATTAAAGCAAGCTCCAAATCCTAGAAAAATTAAGATATCAATGTACTGAAGAAAATAAGTAACGGTGTCTAGGGTCCACAATGTAGGGATTGGAAATAAAATTAAAAACACGGGAAAGGTCCATTTGGCCGTCTGTTTTGTAGCAAGGTAACCAATCATTAAGATGGACATGAGGATCATGGCCCCACCAAGGTTAATGTGCGATACGACATTAAAATAGACAGAGGCTCCGCCTGCCACAATGAGCTCAGCAACGGGATAAAGGACCGGGTTCTTGTAGCCAGGTCTCCAAAAAATGTGCGGGACAATATAATAGACGGTTAATATCCCAACAAAAGCCAAATAGGAAAGGACGCTTTCACCTTTCACTTGAATAAAGAGAGAAAGAATGCCCGCCAGATACCAGCACAATCTTAAGAAAAAAATAAACCAGTCCACCCACATCCACTCATAATCTGTCTTCTTCAAACCTCCACCTCCCCTTCTGTTACTATTTTCCTATACTTACCTATCTTACAAGAATTTAGGTAATTCTAATAGTCCAAAAATAAATAAATTTCATCGTTTGCCGGACGAACTCCAAAGGTAATGCGGAATTTCATGACTGAACTCACTACAGTCATATGACTTTTTCTTTGTATGATAAGGTCATAGGGTTACAGAAAGGAACGAAGGATATGAAAAACGAAGAAATGCTGCAGGAGTTGGAAGAACGATTAAAAGGGCTGCCAACGGACGATCGGGAGAAATTAATCGAACTGTATCAGGACCTTATAGAGGTCGCGACGGAAAATCGCAAGGCCAATACACATTTGCCGGGGACGTTAGCTGAACACTACCCGTTGCCGATTGATTCGGAAAATGAATCTTATCCTCATATAGGTCGAGTCATCCTGGCATCCATCAGTTTATTTTTCTTTAATCTCATTTTTGTGCTAGGTCCCGTCATAACGATTTTTGCTGTTTATCTGTCTCTTTGGATTGTCTCGGCCAGCTTTGTTTTATCGCCGCTTTTTGTCGTGACACAGGTAGTGATCGGCGGCTTTACCACCATGGAGTTGTTTCTATCCCTGATTCTATGCGGAATAGGAATAGCACTTGGAGCAGGAATGGTTAAGGCGGGAAAAGGGTTATATAAGATTTTTAGTACGTATGTAAATTGGAATATAAAATTAATAAAAGGAGAATAAAAAATGAGAAAAATTATGTGCGGGGCGTTAGGGCTCGTGGCCATTGGAATAATCGGTGTCATCATGTCAATCAACACATCAGGTGCAGAAGCTTTTACCTTCAGTTCAGTAGATGTTCATCAAAATAAAGACATATCAGCAAAAGGAATTAGTAATATTGTCATTGACTCCCCTACTGTCGATATTAACGTTCAGCCAACTAGCGGGGATAAGATTGAAGCTGATTTTTCAGGTCAAGTGGGAAAAAAGAGCAAAAATTTATATAAGCTGGATATCGATCAAGACGGTGATACCGTTAAAATCACGATGGAAAAGAAAGATAAGTTTCAATTTATGATGTTTAACTTTACAAAAGTAAGCCTGAAGATCAAAGTGCCCCAACAAGATTATAATTCCATTGAAATCAATGCGGCATCTGGAGATATCGCCTTAAATGAAGTGAAAGCAAAGGAAGTAACTGTCGAAACACAATCAGGGGATATCGAAGTCAGCGATGTTACGGCCGAGGATACGCTTGTCCTGAAAGCCTCTAGCGGAGATATTGAGGCTAATGGCAATCGTTCCAATACACTGGACATTGAATCAAGCAGTGGTGATATTAGGATGAAGGATAATGAAGCCAAGGCAACCGATCTCTACACAAGCAGCGGTAAAATCGTATCAGATGATCTAGTCTCGGAAGATATCAAAATGAATACATCTTCTGGTGATATTGTCGTTACAGCAGAAGAAATGACTGGTAATGTATCGTTGGAAAGCAGCAGCGGTGATCTTGACGTAAGCTTTGCAAAACCAGCCGTTTCCATGAAAGTGGATTACAAATCGAGCTCCGGCGATGCCACAGCGAATTTGGATAAAATGAAATACTCCGAGAAATCCGAACACCGCATTGTTGGCCAAAGCGGAGACGGAAAATATAAGTTAACAGCCAGAACCAGTTCCGGCGATTTTAGCGTAAGAGATTGATGGTCTTCAAAAAATGACTACAGATAGAAAAAGCAGTTGATTCTAACCGAATCCAACTGCTTTTTCCATCTAAAAATCCTTATTCTATTGCACTTGGGCGGTCACCGCTGCTTTGAGGGGCATCAAATGAGATGGTAAACGTGGTGCCTTGGTTTACTTCACTCGCAACATGAATCGATCCCTTATGGTTCTGAATGATTTTATAGCTTACCATGAGTCCTAAGCCGTTGCCATCCTGCTTTGTCGTAAAAAAAGGCTCTCCCAGCCGCTTGATCTGTTCCGCTTCCATCCCCTTGCCTTCATCCTTTACCGTGATGACAATCGATTGCAAGATCTTTTCAACCACCACAGAAACTTTGCCTCCACTAGGCATAGCCTCAATGGCATTCTTGATTAGGTTTATAAACACTTGTTTCAATTGATTTTTTTCCCCGGAAATCACGACTTCCTCGATTGGAAATTGGCAGTCAATATTCACATTTTTAAGATTGGCTTCCGGCTCGAGAAATTTTATCACACTCAGCAAAATACTTGTTATATCGCAATCTCTGAACACAACCTGGTGAGGCTTGGCAAAGACCATCAATTCACTGACAATAAAATTAATCCGATCGATTTCATCAAGAATGGTGTCAGCATAGTATGGATTTATTCCATTATTATTTAGAAGCTGGACAAATCCCCTAATGGTGGTGAGCGGGTTTCGGATTTCGTGTGCAATCCCGGCTGCCAATTCTCCAATCATCGAAAGCTTTTCGGCTTTACGGATCATTTCTTCCGATTTTCTTTTTTCCGTAATATCATATTGAATCGAGATATGTTTATAGTGCTCACCGTTTGCATCTAAAAACGGAATAATCGTGGTATCGAGCCAATATTTTGTTCCGTCCTTTGCCTGATTTAATATTTCCCCTTTCCAGGCTTCTCCACTTTGAATCGTTTCCCATACTTCATGGAAGAAGGAAGGGGGATGATAGTTAGAAGAGAAGATACTATGAGGTTTCCCGATTAATTCCTCTCTGCTATATTTATATAATTGGCATAAGTTATCATTTACATAGATAATTTTATCCTCGTGATCCGAAATGGCAAAAATCGTGGCTTCATTTAAGACTCTCTCCAGGTCAGCAAGCTCTTTCAGCGTCATGGTTAAATCCTTTTCCGCATCATCTAAAGCAAGCCTGATAAAGTCAATTTCTTCGTTGTATATCTTCAAAAGTGTTTTGGACATCAGTTGGAATAATTGCTCAATGATTTTCATCACTTCAAAATAGCACTCTATCGATATCCTTTTCCCAAGCACTTCTTGATGGAGTAAATCCAGGATGGAACCACGAGTTCCATAAAAAAAACGGATGGATTGATTCAAAGTGGCATTCGAAATAATGAGCGTCAGACCCAAGTCTTTTACAAAAGCGAGTAGATTATGTTTATTTTCTGTGGTTTGGCTAATTAAATACTCCCCGACCAGAAGGCATAAGTTTGCCTCGACTTTCTTGGAACACTCCCACTTATCCAAAAGAGGGGTTATAAATTTTTCATTTGTAGTGGCCGAATTCAATCGTTGAACATGGTCTCCAGCTAACTCTTTTATTTTCGCACCTATATACCCAATTTGATTATTCATGTTATCCCTCTTAACACTGTAATCTTTATACCTACTAATTTGACAGATTTCCACTAAGTTCCTGCATATTGGAAAAATTATGACGAAATGTAGGCAGTATCCGAATTTTCCAGGTGTACTGCTGCAGTATTTTTAGGTCAAAATTCCTATTTTAAATTTTTCCAGCCGTTCGCAAACTTTCCAGCCGTATCAGAGGTATATAGATATGTAAGGTTCGCAGGAGCAACAGAAAAGGAAATAAACCGGCTCCTTTGCGATGAATAGAATGGAGAGATGGACAATGAGCAGGATTGATATTGCGGAGGCATTTGAATTATATAGGCAACGGATGTTTTATATTGGCTATTCGATTACAAAGGATTGGCATTTGGCGGAGGATATCGTTCAGGAATCGTTTATAAAAGCATTTAATAAAATCGATACGATTGAAGACAACAGCAAATTAGGGGCATGGCTTTCCTCTATTACCACCCGAACCGCCATTGACTTTATCCGCAGAGAGCAGAAAAGAAAGGGGCTGCCGTTAGAAGCGGAAATGCTTGATATCCTAGGGAAACATACGGATCAGAATGTGGAGGTTGAAGTGGAGACAGTCATGTTGCAGGAACAGGTTCAATCCGCGATACAGGAAATGAATATTCACTATCGGGATGTACTCATACTAAAGGTAAATCAGAACTTAAACGAACAAGAAATCGCCAGCGTCCTTGGCCTTAACGTTAGCACGGTAAAAGTACGAGTTCACCGCGGCAGAAAAAAATTAAAGCTCTTGTTGCACGATCAGCTTACTGCGTAGGAGAAACTTCATCAGAGGAAGGCCGGATCTTATTAGACCGGCCCCTTTAAGTATGTGAATCTTTCAATTTTCAAAAATTTTATTTTCTACTATAGCAATATGTTCTATAATCATAATATGATTAGAAAAATTACAATCACTTCAGAAAATGACATAAGGATTACCTTGAATGCCATCCGGATGTTAACCAGGTCCCTTCATTTTTCCGAGGTGGATACTCAAAAGTTAATTGTCGCCGTTTCTGAGCTTTCCCGGAATATTATTGACCATGCAGGCAGCAATGGATTTGTCTATTTTGAAGAAATAGAGAATAAAGGGATCAAAGTAATCGTTCAGGACTTTGGCAAAGGCATCAAAAAAATAGATGAGATTCTTCAAGGCCAAACCAATTTTCAAAAAAAAGGATTGGGAATGGGTCTTGTGGGGGCTAAAAGATTGATGGATGATTTTAGCGTCGAAACTTCAAAGGAAGGAACGAGGATTATTGCCGTTAAATGGAGAACCATACCATACAAACAAAGATAACAAGAATGACATAACACTTGATCGTTTAGCAGCAGTAGGACAAATCGCGGCAGGAATTGCTCATGAGGTTAGGAACCCTTTAACCACTGTTAAGGGTTTTTTACATTTATTGAAGGAAGAGCAGCCCCATTCCTACTTGGACATTGCGGTTGAGGAATTAGAAAATGCGTTACTAACCATGCAAAACCTGTTGAATGTATCGAAGCCTGACCTTGATGACGAAGGTCTTTCTGATATCAACCTATCGACTGAAATTGAATCCATCTTATACCTGTTTCAAAATCAAATCTATCATGTTTCCATTGAAAAGCAATTACAAGATACCCATGCAACCGTGTATGGCAAGCGGAATCAACTAAAAAAAGCGCTGTTTAACCTTATTAAAAATGCGTTTGAAGCGATGCCCGAATCCGGTACCATCACAGTTAAACATTATATGGAAAACGGGAAATTATTGGTATCGATCCAGGATACAGGAGTAGGCATACCGGAAGATAAACTTGGAATCCTTGGAACTCCGTTCTTCACTTCAAAAGAAGCGGGGACAGGCATGGGCTTAACCCAGGTTTATTCAACAATTTACGAACATAATGGAAAAATTACCGTTGCAAGCGAGGTAGGATTAGGAACAAATTTTACGATTGAGTTTCCTGTTCGGGAGAAAAAGGATGTAGGGGTGTTAGAATTGAATCTGCCATATGTTGAAAATCATACCTTTAGTGATTTTTATGGTCATAATAAAGAAAGCTTTATGGAACTGCTTAGAGCACAGGGGAAAACTTTGTTTGAACATATTAAAGGGGTCAAGCATATTGATGAGCAGTATGTGTTAAATTCGACGCATCAGATTGTCACGTTGTTAAATGAGGCAGACGAGTTTGGCTTGGTCATGCACGCAAAAGAGCACGGAAAGACTTGGGCAAAGTTGGAGTTGGAGTTAATTGTTAAGCTGGAGTGGTTTCAAACTGTTCGCAAATGCTATTGGGATTTCCTATTTAATTATTATAATAATATCGACATAAGCAAAAAGGAATTCTTTGAAATCGAGCGAAATATAAATTTTAACCTGGATACCTATGTAACGCATTTCTCATCCAGTTTTTCGGAATACAAAAGTTTTCTCATTGAGGCACAAAATGAGTTAATCGATGATTTAATTGTTCCGGTTATCCCATTGTCCGATACAATGGCGATTTTACCGATCATCGGAATGGTGGATACAAAACGAGCCAAACATATTCAATTAAAGGTGTTGGAAAGAATCTATCAGCAGCATATCAGTTACATCATTATCGACCTTTCAGGTGTATCTTATATGGACACCGCTGTCTTAAATCATTTGTTTAACATCATTAACGGAATACGGATTCAAGGCTGCGAAGCGGTGTTAACGGGGGTGCGCCCGGAAATAACCAATACCATTGTGGAATTAGGTATCGATTTGCACGCAAAAGTATCAACAAAGGCTACTTTACAACAGGCCATCCAGGACTATAACAAGCTGCATCTTCGAAACCAATAAATACATTCGTGCGATCAGGCTTTCGGCTATAATGCTGAAGGCCTTTTATTATATCGGTGAAGCTGGAAGGAATAATTCACTTGCTGATGGAACATACTATTGCCAATTGCTTGTCTTTTACAAGGGAGAACCGCCATGTCAGGAACCTTTAGAAATACTCTTCAGAACCCTTACAGCCTTTATCCTATTATGGGTGTTTGTCCATATGCTAGGGAACCAACCTTCTTAATCAAATCCTGGAGGAATCGCTTAAGAAGATTGGGTATTCATTAGACATGCTGACACAGGCGTTACGCGGCAAAGACATCTTTAACATCGATGAAGTGGAATGTGCGATTTTAGAGATGAACGGTTTGTTATCGGTATTAAAAAAAGCGGAATATCAAAACGTCCTGAGGAAGGATATCCATTTGACTCCATCTACAAGCAAGGCCCCCGTAGAATTGGTGTTTGATGGAGAACTATTGGAGGAAAATCTCTCTGATCATGATCACAACAAGGAATGGTTCCTGGCTCAATTAAAAATGAGAAATCTTCAAGTAACTGACATTGCATACGCGGTCGTAGGTTCGAATGGGAATTTAAATATTGATTTATTTCGGGATCATGTAGATGAAAAATAAAAGCCGAAAACATACAAAAAAAGACCATCGATTCCGATGATCTTTAAATCCGCTTGGCTCCAATATATCTAGCATGCCAATATGGGTTGCTTGTTTTAGTTACTATAACACCTTTTGATGAGGATGCCATAATCATTTTGCCGTATCCCATATAGATGGCAACATGAGTCGGGGCACTTGCTTTATTCGGTGCATAGAATAGTAAGTCACCGATTTCCAAATTAGATGGTCGATATCCGTTTCCATAGTACATTTGGGCAGCGGTGCGATTTAGTGTAATTCCCGCTTTTCCGAAAGAATATTTAACGAGGCCTGAACAGTCAAATCCGCTCGGCGAAATTCCGCCCCATTTATATGGTACCCCTAGATTTGCTTTTGCAACGGAGATTGCTTTTGTATGATAATATGCCGCTTCTGCTTTATCACCCTTGGCGGCGAACAAAGTGCCACAAGAAGCTAAAATGGTAAAGGCTATGATGAATTTCTTTAGCATGATTGTTTCCTCCTCGTGTGATTTGATAAGTTCACTATACTAGAAAGGTATAACAGCCTCATCACAGCAATATGATAATTTCATTACAAAGTTATTCCGATATAATTTAAAGACAGTAAACACTTAAACCAAGCATCACCTTGTATTCGGTAGGCAAATCTAATGATGGCTAATTGCAATCATCGTAGTTGTGGTAACGTATGAAGAATTAGAAGATTGGTGTGAATTAAATAATGGGAAGGTTTTCACTAAACCTAAAATTGTCAGTCAATGACGATTGTCTTTCATTCCCGATTAGTACAATACTTCACAAATTATCTTATTGCTTTGAAGCGTAAAAGGATTTGCCACTCTCACCAAATCTGCATATTCCACTTTTAACTCAAATAAATATTATGTTGCAAACAAAAAAAAGCCGCCAATTAGGACAGCTTAGTTTTACATTAATCTATATTTACTTGAACCAAATTACATCGTTGCTGCTGCTGCGTACTTTTCTTCCAATGTCTTCTTTAAAAATAAAGCGACTTCGAGCATGCCATATTTCCCAGCTTTTGCTTCTGCATCAGAATTATAGTTTGTGTTGGTATTGATATCGTACGTATAAATTTCACCATCCGCATTTCGGATAAACTCGATTCCCGCTACTTGAATACCATTACCCTCTAAAACCTTTTTATATCTTTCTAAAATCTCGTCCTCAAATCCGTCAATGATTTGGAACTTTGGCTTCTCTTCTACTTCTTCTCCTACCGGGCAGAATAAATCGCCAATTTGGCAGGCGTCCGCCGGGCAAAGCTCAAATCCTTCAGAAGTATCCACCTTCACGGCATACACAAAGTTTCCTCCTACAAACTCACAGCGAGTGATGTAGCTTTCAGGAGATTGAATGTACTCTTGAATAAGGGTAATGCCATCGACTGGTTCTTCGAAAGTTGGTCCTTCCACATAAGCTTTGAACGCTTCTACACTATGGAATAATTGAACACCTAACCCTTTACCGGCACGGTTATGCTTCGTAATAAAGGGTTGTCCCACAAATGCTTCGGCAGCCTTTAGAATGTTCTGTTTTCCTACCGCAGCAATCGTTTTTGGCGTCTTCACACCATACTTGTTTAACTCTAAGTATTGTAACACCTTACTAACCTCTAGCCTTAGGGCGCTTGTTCCATTTAACACCGTCCGGCCATGTGCTTCCAACCAGGCTAATACTTGTCCAGTAAATTCAGCGGCAAAACGATGGTCACGTGTATGGGAAGAAGCACTCATTCGGCTATAGAAGATCCCTTCCGGCGGTTCTGTCGATAAATCCAGCGTCCCTTCGTCTAAATGCCATTCTTCATAAGGAACACCCAGTTCCTCCAACCTTTTTGTTAAATGGACGGTCCACTCACTATTTTCATGGATGACATATACCTTGCTCATTTTTACGACCCCTTTCTAGTTCTTTAGTAAACTGCGGTTTTGTTCCACTAATGGCATAACCTGCTTGGCAAAGCGTTCCATTTCCTCCAGCTGCGGCGAGAATTGCAATAGCAACAAGTCTAATCCAGCTTCTTCATATTGTAAAATTCGCTCGGCAATTTGCTCTGGTGTTCCTACTAGGTTTGGCCGCAGGCCGCGATTGGAAACCGAGTAATCCTGTAATTGGATTTGCTGCTCCAATTGTGATTTTGTCGTGAAGTCTTTAAAGCCAACATAACCGCTGGAGTCTTTCACTGTGGTGATTTTTTCAAGCTCAGCCAAGGCCTCTTCTTCTGTATCACGGCAAATAACATAAGCAGCCATACCAAAAGACTTAAATGGCGCATTGCCAGTTTGTTCACGGCGTGCCTTCATATCGGTAATTTTTCGCTCAATCTCTTCCACTGTTCCACCGTGCATCACATAAGCATCACATTTTTCGGCAATGGTTTGCTTGCCTTTTTCACTTTCCCCGCCTGCGTAAAGAATCGGGTTCGGTCGTTGAACAGGCTTCGGAGCAAGCTTCGTGTCTTTTAGGTCGTAAAATTGGCCGGAAAAATGGAAGGTTTCTTCTGTCCATAACCCCTTTAGAACATCAATAAACTCCTCGGTACGGGCATAACGCTCATCGTGCTCGGTAAAAATTCCGCCATATTGACGTGCTTCTTCTGCCCACCAAGCAGAAACCACGTTTAGCGTAAAACGGCCGTTACTGATGTGATCAATATTGGCTGCCATCTTTGCTGTGACAGCAGGATTATGAAAACCAGGGCGAATCGCGGTCATGATTTCAATTGTTTCCGTCACGGCCGCAAGTGCGGCTGCTGTGGACCAAGCTTCGAGAGAATCATGCTCCGGGCCTTTTATATCATTTAAATATAATTCAGCGATTAACGTCGTCGAGTATCCCCATTTTTCGGCCAATTGAATGACTTGTTTGGCATATTCAAACGTTGGCGGCATATGTTCCTCATCCACATTCCGTAACCAGCCTCCAAAAATCGGTAACCAAAAACCATATTTCATGTCTACTCTCTCCTCTGCTAGTCTAATTATCTAGTATTCCTATTTCTCAAGTTGGAATTTATGAATAAATAAAAAACTCTCCTCATAAGAAGAGAGCCTAATTAACTCTCTTCTCATCTTTCAAGCATGTGCTTGATGGAATTGGCACAGTATTCGTCAGAACCTGTTGCCGAGGCTTCAAAGGGCCAGTCCCTCCACCTCTCTTGATAAGAAGAAAAATATACATTCAACTTTTTAATTAACTAAGGCGATAATAGTGTAAATTCTGCAAATTGTCAATCAAATAGTTCGTAACCCTAAATAAGCTAGAACCATCACCAACTTTACGGCAAAAGTGCCTGACTATTAGGCTATATTACTTTTTAGCTGCAAGCGAAACTTCGCAGTAATTTTTGAAACGGCAAACCACATAGACAGAAACATCAAAATTCCGAAAATGTCAGAGACAATCATGCTGCGACCGTTAAATAAATGCTCATAATGAAATAATGGCGTATTATAGATGGCTATAAAAATCGATAATGCAGCAAAAATAAGACTAAGTTTGTTCTTCGTTAATCTATAGAAGAAATAGAAAAGAGTAGCGTAAGCCCAAAATTGTGAATCATACCAAGCGTGTGAGAGCCTAATTCCTGCCTTAGTATGAAAATAGAGTGAGACTAAACCCAATAAGATGAAAAAAGCTATAACCGGGGCAACTTTCACCACATTTAAAAGTTTAACTAACCGGCTATTTAGCTTATAGGGATCTTGGGTTTCTTTAATTAAACTCTTAGCAAGAAAAATATTAAAATAGATAAACACGGTACTACAAGAAAATACTAATAACTGCATACATTCACCCACCTATTTTTTTACTAACTATCAATAAATTAGCACAAAAATAGGAAAATTTGTATTTTTTATTTTATTTTTCGTTGTTCATCACAAAAAATACGCTATGAAGAGATCACAGGCAAAGAAGTTACTGAAAAAACAGAAGTTTATTGAGGTAAGAAGAATCAAAATGCTTACTAATAAAAAATAGATCGTAATACACACTAATAAAGATAAAAGATGACAGATTCTACTGAGGTGAATATGGAGTCACAGAAAAATGCAAATCAAAATGAAAATTTAACTCTTCTTATTTGGAAATTAGCCATAGGCTCTGCTTTATCCTGGGAGTTATCCAAACTGTTTGGTTCCGACCATCCTTATTTAGCTCCACTTTCCGTCATCCTCACGATTCAATCAACAATGGATAAAACCGTGAGCCTGTCGATAAAACGGGTGATTGGAACCGTGATCGGGATATCGGTTACTGTTTTGATAGCAAGATATTTTTCTGTAACAGGATGGAATTTGGGACTTTTAATTTTATTTGGATGTTATATTGCAAAGTATTTAAAGTTTGACAAGAAAGTTCTCCATCAGGTGGCCCTTACGATATTATTTGTCTTCATATTTGAACACAAAACAAAGCATTATGCGATCGACAGAATGAGAGATACCCTTATCGGTGTATTGGTTGCAGGGATTATTCAGTTAATTTGGGTTCGTCTAATTTCACGAAAGCGTGACCAGTTAAAGTAGACCATAGGGACAATTCTCCCCGTCTATTTTTACTGAAAGGAACGGACCATAAACGCCCCTATTTTCTTTGTTAGTAGCAGAGCTGGTTACCACTAACCCCAAAATATTAAAAATCTGGTACTACACAAGGAAACAAATATTATAAACTATATATTATAAGATATTTACATGCGGGGTGCAGAATGTATATTCCTAAACACTTTAAACTAGATGATGAAGAAACGATCTGCGATTTTATTGAATCTTACAGCTTTGCCACTTTATTTTCTCAGCACAATGGTGAGCCTTATGCCACCCATCTTCCACTGCTATTAAATAAGTCCGAAAATGCTTTATATGGTCATTTTGCTCGTCCGAACGAACAATGGAAGGATGCCGAAAATCAGCAGGTTCTCGCGGTGTTCCAAGGCCCGCACTGCTATATTTCACCTTCTTGGTATGAAACAGCGAAGGCAGTACCGACATGGAATTATGTGGCTATCCATGTATATGGCAAATTGGAGATTGTCGAAGATCCAAACGTAATAGCAGACTCTTTACATGAGATGGTAAGCAAATATGAACAACCCGATAGCCCATACAGTCTAAACGATGTGGATCCCCATTATATCGAGGGAATGACTAAAGGAATCGTCGCGTTCAAAATAAACATAACCAAAATGGATGCAAAAGCGAAATTGAATCAAAACCATCCCGTGGAACGACAAGAGTTAATTATTAAGAATCTCGAAAACACATCTAAGCCAGATAACCTACAAGTGGCAGCTCTTATGAGGAAAAATCTGCAGAAATAGTAGCAAACCAGGGTATCGTCAAACCGATGATATTCTGTTTTTTTGTTATGCGAAAACATTCGCAATTCCGTCATAATTTACCACCTTATATATTTTTTAATACGGTAAAATTTATCTGACAATATAATCTTTTTGGAGATGATGGTCATGATGGCGAAACAACGGAAGGCTTTTGCTTGCTATCTGTTAATCTTTCTACACATTTTTCTTGCAGTCGTATTAGAACAACAAAAACAAGTTCAATACTAAGTATTGTTAAAAGCTGCTGTTTTTGGCAGCTGTAAAAGATTAAGGTGACTTGTAAAATGTTTTAAAAAATGTTATTCTATAGAAGAATTATTTTTGTTCGGTGTAAAGGATAGATTTAGTAAAAACTTTTCGTCTTGATGATCACTGAGAGCAAGGATAGTAATACAATGTGTGTGCTAACACACTAGGAGGCAACAAACATGGAAAAAGGTAAAGTAAAATGGTTTAATGGCGAAAAAGGCTTCGGATTCATCGAACGTGAAGGTGGAGAAGACGTATTCGTTCATTTCTCAGCTATCCAAGGCGAAGGCTACAAAACTTTAGAAGAAGGTCAAGAAGTGACTTTTGATGTTGAGCAAGGTCAACGTGGAGCACAAGCTGCTAACGTTCGTAAAGCTTAATTATACAGCCAAGCATGAACAGACTCTTTTTTAGAGTCTGTTTTTAATTTTTCTTAAAAAAGAAAAAACCCCACTCACTAATGAGTAGGGAAACATGAAAAAAGTAAATCAAATGGTAAACACATTGTAACATATACTTTGGAGGATTCCTAATTTCCTTCAAACTTCAATAATAAATCAGTATGCACTCAATTGTCGTTTCGAAAAAAAATATGAAATAACAAGCTATTTGTTCAAACCTAAATTAGATAAAATTATATTCTGATAAATAAGACCTTACGTGGAAAAGCCACAATCTAAGAAAAAAGAGCCGTTATAATTAACAGGCTCTTTGTCTTGTTAACCAGTTTTTTACACAGTCAATTCCAAGAGGTTTCCCTCAGGATCTTCAATGACACTCTCATAATAGCCGTCCCCCGTTACACGCGGGCCATTCACAAGGCGGTAGCCATCATGCTGCAAGCGCTCTGTCAGTTCATCAACCGCTTCCCTGCTGCCGAGAGAAACGGCAATATGAGCCCAGCCAATCCGGTCGTCCCGATCCGGCTGATCAATTCCTGCCTTGCGCATGATCTCCAAACGGGCACCACCGTCGAACGTAAGAAAATAAGATTCAAATTCCTTCACTTTATTATGATATTTCTCGTTTGCTTTTCCATTAAAATAGGTTTCATAAAACTTTCTCATCGCTTCTAAATCTTTGACCCAGATAGCCACATGCTCGATTTTCATTTCACTGACTCCTCTAATAAAGTTGTTTTGCTCATTATACATACTAATTAAGTGTACATTCTTTTTTATTAAATTATTAATTATTTGCTTTAATGCACTTGGTTCTCGTAAGTCGTTACTCTCAAATTAATAAAAAATGGCCACCGCAATGGCCGCCAGATCTTCAAGTAACACACCCTAGAGTTGAATAAGGATTAAAATCTGAACAAAAAACTACATACACCCTCATAAACAACGATGAGGTCAATTTTTTTAGGTTGAAAAGATTTAATGACATTTCCTTTGAAATAATTTATGAATGATTGAACTTGTAAAAGACCCTAGTACGGCACTGGCTGCTATATCAGAAGGATAATGATGACCTACCCAAATTCGTGATAATCCCAATAAAAACGAGAACCCCATCATAATGGATCCAAGGGTGCGTTGATAAAAGAGGACAGTTGTTGAAATAGCAAAAGCAAGAATAGTATGTTTGCTTGGAAAGCTAGAATCGACTTTAGAGGGAGTAAGTATTCCTACTTTGCTTTTTAAAAATGGACGTGGTTTAAAATAAAATAACTTAATAATAAATTGCATGAATAACGAAATCACAATAGATACTACTGCTTCAAAAGTCGCTTTCCTTTTTCTAAAAAGCATAATAACTAAAATGAACAAGAAAACAAATCTCAACTTGTTGGAAATAAGAATCATTAATCTATCTATAAACCAATAACGTCCGGAAAACGAATTTATTGTACGAAATATTTTGGCGTCCAAGCTTATTCACCCCGTTTGAAAGAATGATTTTGGATAAATTGATAAATAAGTTTATTCAATTCGTTTGCAGCTTTTGTTGGGACTTGATGTTTCATACCTTTAACAAAGGTTATTTCATTTTGAGACAGTTTCTTTTGCAATAGTTGTGCATAAGGGGAAAATGGTTTATCCATTTCGCCATAAATAAGGGAAATTGGCTTATGGATTTTATCAAGTTGCTCCGTACAGTTATAGTTCAAACAATAATTATAGTATTGCAGGATGTTCCTTGCATTCCCTTTTTTAGCTTCTAGTAACATCGTCTCGAACAGCTCTTCTGTATCTGAATTACTATTAGCTATTGACCGTGCCAAAGCAGGCAATGCCCCAAACTTAACAAGGGTTTTAGCAATTCGTATTCTGTTTCTTAGGCGCCAGTCACCTACCTCAGACATCCCACTAATGATGATCCCACCTAAAGCAAGCTCCCTTGAAGTTGATAACAAAAATTCCAATAGGATTGATGCCCCTGCAGAATAGCCACATAAAAAGGCTTGCTTTATATCTAGATAGCCAATTATTTTTTTTATATCCTCTACAATTAGAGGATAGGTGACAGGTTTGCTTGAAAAAGAACTCCTGCCATGTCCTCGTATATCAAAGGTAATGACCTGAAAATACCGGGAAAGTTCTTCTGACTGATAAGTGAAGTTTGTGGAAGTTAGGACAGGCGGATGAATAAATATGATAGGAATCCCATTACCTTTAACTGTGTAGTAAAGGCTGCATCCATCAATTTCGAGGATGGGCATTTAATCACCTCAACTTATTAGTACCTCGCTTTTATTATTAGCATTTTTGTTTGAATCATCCATTTTAGCTTTAAAAATACGGTAATAAATAACAATAAAAAACCAGCAATCTCATTTTATTAAAAGTGAACAAAAGTATCTTTCTGAATAAACAAAGGACTTTCATTTATATCAGACAATATATAAAGGTACATCATCTCCATATTAAAACGGGATTACCGCTGTACCCCTATTTTTAACTTCACTTAAAAACAGAAGGTACAGTAGAGCTGCCGCTGTATTTTCGAATAGATCGTACAATCATCATTTCTATTTTATTGTGACCACGTCTTGAGGCAAGGAATCCCCTCTATATTTACCCAGTTAAAGAATCCTACCATCTTTCTCCTCACTTCCTTTTTCCCTATCAATATTGTAAATTATTGGTAATTACTTAAATGATTGTTACCATCATTGTTTGTACCCAAAATTAAACCATTGAACCCATTAAGGAGCCAAAGATGACAGCAACCCTATCGATTTTTAAATCAAAAGCCGGAGAAGAAGATTTCCTAAAAGCCTATGATGAAGTAATGCAGCTATGGGAGGTGGCATACGAAAATAGTAAAAATTCCCACAAAATATGGAGAAACACATGTGATAATGTGCGGACCAAAAGATGGAATTCCCGTCGTCATGTTGCACGGCATGACTGGAAATTCGAGTTTCTGGTATCAAAATATCACGGCCCTGCAAACCTATCGGGTATACTGCATCGATACATTGGGGGATTTCGGAAAGAGCCTTGTGCAGACTCCATTGAAAACAGAAGAAGACTGCATTCTATGGCTTGATGAAGTATTTACTGGATTAGGTATCGATAACGTTCATTTAATTGGCCATTCCATGGGCGGATGGCTCTCCTTGACCTATGCAAGAAAACGCCAGGAGAACCTTAGAAAATTGGTGCTCATTGCACCGGTTGCATCCATATTACCCATTCCATTTTTAAAACTTGCTTGGTTCATTTATCCTTCTATGCTGTTTCCATCAGAAAAAAGAATTAAAAGAGGATGGCAATGGTTCTGTGCAAAAGGATATGATATTCACCCGATTGTCATGCAGCAGATTATTACAGCTTATAAGCATTGCAAACCCCTTCTTGCTGCTATTCCTAAAAACTTTTCAAAAGAGGAACTCGGGGATGTGAAGATTCCAGTATTGTTTATCGTCGGAGAGGAAGAAAAAATTTATCGAGCTAATAAGGCAGCAAAAACAATGAAAGAGAAAATTCCGCATGCCGAGACAACCATCATTCCAAATTCCGGTCATCTGTTAATTACCGAGCAAGCTGACAGAGTGAATGAGGCGATCGTTGGTTTTTTGAGGGGAAAATTGAAAAATTAATACTTCCCATTATTTACTTCCAACAATATTTATATTGCTGATTTTCAAATTAAAAAGCAGGGTGAATTCATTTGCGAATTTCCCCTGCTTTTTCACGTGTTATTTAGTATTTCACTCTGCTTTTTCCATCATCATTTAAAGGCTATTATTAACTTGAATTCTTCTTGTGCGAAGCTTCCATCAAAATGCTCGTTTGGATTTAAGAATTATTCATTTTGATTCCCCATTAAACAACAAAGGTCCTTAGAAGGACCTTTAAAAACACATTAATAGTAGCAAGCACAACCAACAATGATTAACAGGATAAATAATACTACAATTAAAACAAACGGGTTCCCGAAACCACAACCGCCATAGCCAAAACCGCAGCCGCCATAGCCGCCATAGCCGAAACCGCAGCCGCCCCCTCCGTATCCATATCCAAACATAAGTTTTCCCCTTTCTTTATGATTAATTTTTTTCCTTTATTTAATACCAGCCTCCACAAAAAGAAGCACCAATAATGACGAGTAAGATAAATAAAACTACGAATAAGGCAAATCCCCCGCCATATGCACCATCTGCCATAAGCATCCCCCCCTCTCGAATTGTTACTATAACCTATGCAAATGACAATTAATTGTATGGGCAAATTAAAAAACTCCCGGAATTTTATTCCCCAGGAGTTTCCAAGAGTTCCATATTACCGCATGTTTCTTCAGGAGGTTAACGTGATGCATTTCGGTACTATGGCTATCGGCTTACAATAGCGTATGACATATAGCTTATGCTGTTTGGACTTTTTATAAAAAAGTAAAATTTATTACTACTATTCTGAAATAATTAAAAAATGAATAAAATGAGTACTTTGTCCAATCACTTTAATTGTTAGAAAGTAATATATTATTACAAACCTCCACAATCCGCATAATCTGCGTGTTTTTACCTCCGGACGCCTGCAAATTTTGCAGGCGTTTTGTGTGTTTTTAGGATAATCGTTGATATTATTCTTGTATGGATGTTTGTCCAACCGATCTGGTCCATATTAATATAATTATATTGGAAAAGCATCTTGCCGACATGCCACAGGAGGTGAGTTTAGGTTATTTTTTATAAAAAAACACCGCAAAAGCGGTGCAAATTAATATCCATTTTACCTGGCATTTTTTTTAAAATGAACGTTTTACCGTAGAAAACGGAACCCGTTAGCCTTTTACGGACCATTTTTTATTAAAAACCATATCCAATTAATAGTAGCAAGATGCTCCTATGATTACTAAAAGGATGAATAACACAACGATTAAAACAAATGTCCCACCGTAACCGTAACCTCCGTAGCCGAAGCCGCCGTATCCGCCAAAGCACATAGTAAAAGCCTCCCTTCATAAGGAATTAACCTTTAATTAATACCAACCACCTACGTAAGCAGCTCCTACAATGATGAGCAGGATAAATAGCACAACAATTAAAGCAAAACCATTGCCGTATGCACCATCTGACATTTAAACATCCTCCTTTCAATCCTGTTAGTTACAAGTTATGTAAATTAAAATTAGTTTGAATAGGTTACCTGTCCTTTCATTTTAAATTTGGGTGATTAAAACAAGATTATTTTCCAAAAACGATGATAATGTATTGTAAAATTGTAGAGAAAGAAAAACATTTATATGCACTAAGAAGCGATAAATTTTGAATAAGCGAACGGAGGAACAAGTTATTTTAAATAAAGTAAAAACATTACCACATCATATAATATTTGCAATCGGATTAACTTTAAATTTGGTGGGATTGACATTGGCTACGATTTTGCCATTTGGTATTTTGTCCATATTAATGGAAGGGATCCTATTATTTATTGGAACTATACTAATAGTGATGGCTTCCGATAAAAAACATTCAAATAAGAATTTATGAACAATGCGAAAAATTTGGAAATAAAATATCCAAAAAACGCAAGCCTGTGATTTGGCTTGCGTTTTTATATGCGAATTTGTTTTGTATTTTGCTGTTAATTAACTTGAGAATTGGCGTATTGCACCCCAAAAGCGAACCAGTAAAAAGAATTATTTCTTTATTTCATCTAACTTCATTTTTACAGCCATTTCAGCATCTTTTTTGTGAGTATGAACTTCAAAAAGTCTTGATTCTAATTCACCTGTTTTCTTGTTTTTATAGATTTCAAAGATCGCATAGCCTTCATTTTCTTCATCGTCCTTCCAATTATCGCTAATGTAACCTTCCGTATCATATAGATAACTTTTGTGAACATCCTTGATTTCTGGATATTTAGAAGGATTCAAAATATGAATATCATAATAATAATGTTCATTAAAACTCTTTTTAACGCGATCGCCGTTTTTATTATAATCTCGATCTCTCGTTTTATGTGTTTCTGAATGGACAATATCTTTTACTTCATAAATTTTTACATCCACTAACTCATAAGAAGATGTAGCGGGTTTATCTTGAAAATAAAAAAAACCTAACAAACCTAATACTACAATCGCAAATAGGAATTTAATGTTCTTCAATTTTATTGCCTCCGATCCATTTTCATTGCTATTTGTTCCCCCTTGAAACAATCACTACGTTATAAATTCTTGATAATAGGTTAATATCCTTTATCAAATTTTTATTCAACGAACCATCATGCAGATGAAAAAAAAACGCCGAAAACACACAAGACAACCTTGTCCATTTTCGGCTTTGTTATTTTTTTGGAATGAAGCTGCTGTGGCAATTGCTTCTATTCAAAAAGCTCTTTGAATAAACCATACGAGCCCAAAAGCAAAGATCGCCGCTGATGTGCTAGGGATACCCATTTGATTGGTTTAAAGGTTAATTTTCTAATCCACAGATCCTCCCATGGATTTTCACCTTTAGGGTCTTTTGCTGGTTCTAATTGGTTTGTGTTCCGAGGCACAATTGAAGTATACGCTAATACAGCTACGGTTATCCTTTAAATAACGATATTTTTATCTTACAATCATCACTTTTGATTGTTTTAATAAAAAAAATAGCCCATGTGAGTCATATTAAAAAGAAATGAAAAATCATATTTTTATATATGGAACTTGCTAATAGTAGAAAAAGAAAAAAAGAGAGGTGATGGTCATAAAACTCCTAAGATACTTACTACTATTTTTTTCACTATTTTTAACACTAGCCATACCTCAAGCTGCTTATGCTCATGCGGTTTTAGAAAAGGCAGTCCCGGCTCAAGGCAGTCACTTACCGTCTTCCCCGAAAGAAATTGTTCTAAGCTTTAATGAAAGGCTGGAAAGCGAACTTTTCTCACTTAAACTTTTTGATGACAGCGGGAAAGAGGCAAGTAAAACGAAGGCAAAACTGAGCGGCGACCAAAGGCAATTAAGCCTATCCCTGCCTAACCTGGCGAATGGAAATTATACAATATCCTATCATGTGATTTCAGCAGACGGTCATCCAGTAAAAGGCTCGTATATGTTTTCAATAGGAGAAGGGGTCAGTAACAAAAGGACGCCTGCCTTGCTTCAGCAAGACAATCAATCTTCAACGATAACATTTGCAATCCGCATTTTTTATTATCTCGCTTTACTCTTTGTCACTGGCTGGATTTTATGGGGGAGAATTGCAGCATCCGAAGATATAAAACAACGTAATCAAAAAACAGCACGTTTTTTACAAGCAGCATTTCTGATTGCCAATATCGGATTTGGCATTTCCATGGCATCAGGATACCTTGAACAATGGAATATGAATAGCATAATCTCCATGTTAATAGGTACGACTGCTGGTCTTTCATGGGTGATAACGGTCGTTTTATCGCTGCTTGGCTTTAGCATTTTGCTTCGGCACCCTTGGCTCGATCGATCTTGGGTACTGCTGATGCTTGTGGCGAAGAGTGTGAATGGACATGCTTTTGCCTTTGAGCCAAGACTCTTAACCATCTCACTTGATGTCATTCATTTGCTGGCCGCAGCCATCTGGTCCGGCGGTTTACTCTATGTTTTGCTTTATTTTAAAAAGTTCCGAGAGCATATCCGGCATTTCCTTGGTGTTTTTTCGAAAGCAGCGTTCATCAGCATCATGGTCCTTGTGTCAACAGGAACGGCAGCCACTCTGCTTTATCTTCCGAAATGGCAGTATGTTTTTGTTACCCAGTGGGGGACTTTTCTATTAATAAAAGCAGGTCTTGTCCTACTGGTGATCGTTGTTGCCTGTATCATTCGTTATTATTTGAAAAAGCAAAACGAGGGTCCCAGCCGAAGATGGGTGCAGCTTGATTTTGCGCTTATGTTAAGTATCCTATGTATCACCGGAATTCTTACCTCCCTTAGCCCGATTCCGGAAAACAAACCGCTAAATTGGCACGAAAATGTGGAAGAAATGGAATTCACTACTAACATATTACCTAAGGTGCCCGGTACCAACACGTTCATGGTTGAAGCGAATAGTCACGAAGAAGGACTGGGGATTAAACGGATTGAACTCATATTAATTTATAATGACAATTCTGAAGTTGCCCCCATTCGTGTTCCATTAGAGGGGGATGTTCAGGGGAAATATGCTCATTTTATGACTGATGGCAACTATCTGCCGTTTTCAGGAAACTGGACAGTAGAAGTCCGGATTCTAGATTCGGAGGATAATGAAAAGGTGTATCAAAAGGATTTTGTTGTTTACTAAATAAACTATAGATTGGAGATTTTATCATGAAAAAACTAGTAACATTCTCGTTATCATTGCTTGGGGCTTTATCACTTTTTGCCGGTGCAGCCAGTGCCCATGTTACTGTCGTGCCCAGCGAAACTTCACAAGGAAAATATGAAGTGTTCACAGTTAAGGTTCCTTCTGAAAGCGAAGAGGTGCCCACAACAAAGATTGAAGTGAAAATCCCTGATGATGTCAATATTACCCGATTAGAGCCAAAACCAGGCTGGACCTATGAAGTTCAAAAGGATGAAACCGGAAAAATGACAAGTGTTACCTGGTCTGCTGAAGGCGAGGGATTGTCACCAATTGAATTCGGAATGTTTAACATGTCAGGGAAAGTCAGCGATGATGCAAAAAAAATTGTCTGGAAAGCCTACCAAACCTACAAGGATGGCAGTGTTGTGGAATGGGTAGGGGCTGAAGATGCGGAACACCCTGCTTCTGTGACAGTTGTACATCAGGCTGACGCATCTGAGACGGGCCATGGTCATGGTACTGTTCAAAAAAGGACGACTTCCGCGAATCACGAGGAAAAAACGGAAGCAGCAGCACAATCGAAAACACCGCTTTACCTTTCCGTTGCAGCGCTCATTGCAGGATTAATCGCATTAGTCGTTTCATTAAAAAAGAAATAAACCATAAAATCATTTCACTAGCTGAGATAAAATCTTTTAACCGATAAAAAAAGAGGCAAAGTAGTTAAACTGCCTCTTTTTTGTGTTCACTATTTGTCTTTATGGGTTTCTACCACTTTTGGAAACATAAATTTATAACAAATGACCTTGATTTTTGATATGATAATAGTTGTTTTTCTTGAATAGAACTATATTTAAGTGATTCATTATAGGAGGAACTTCCATGGATCGAATATTACAATTAAATACGATATTTATCAGCATTGTAATTGAAGCTATCCCATTTATTGTTATCGGGGCATTCATTTCTGCACTGATTGAAGTATTCGTTTCTGAAAATATGATTATTCGCATGATGCCTAAAAATAGATTTTTATCGGTTATCGCTGGTAGTTTCTTAGGGATCCTATTCCCTGGTTGTGAATGTGGAATTATCCCAATCGCTTCACGTTTAATCCAGAAGGGGGTAGCCCCACATGCCGCTATTTCCTTTATGCTCTCATCACCTATTATCAATCCTATTGTTTTATTCGCCACATTTATCGCCTTTGGTGATAGTTGGACAATGGTTTGGTACCGGGCAGGATTAGCTTTAGTTGTTTCCATATTGGTCGGTATTGTCCTATCATTTGTTATCAAAGATAATCCATTGAAAGAGAATATTGATGGGCACTTACACGACCATTCAAATCAAAACACCAAACAAAAGCTGATAAGCGTTGTTACACATACAATCGATGAATTCTTAAATGTTGCTAAATTTCTTGTCATGGGGTCATTAATTGCAGCTGCCATGCAGGTTTATGTTCCAACAAAGATCCTGCTTACTTTAGGAGATACAAAAGTTACCGCGATTCTGGTGATGATGGGCTTGGCGTTTATCTTATCTGTTTGTTCGGAATCCGATGCTTTTGTTGCTTCCTCATTTAGAAATAGTTTCGGGCAAAGTTCTATTGTCGCTTTTCTGGTATTAGGGCCCATGTTAGATATCAAAAATGTTTTAATGATGACTGGATATTTTCAGAAAAAAATCGTGATTATATTGGTTGTTTTGATTTCCGTATTGGTATTCTTAGGATCACTTCTTCTGTAGGGGGGATGTAAATGTTTAGGGTTATCATTTTATTATTGTTTACAAACTTATTTTTTAATCTGCACCTTTCAGGGAACATTTCAAAATACATTAACATGAAATACGCTTACTTCTCTAAGAGCATGATTGTGGTGCTATTTCTGTTGACGATTGCCGAAGGAATCAGATGGTATTTAGCTGAAAAGAAGCAACAACATGAGGAACACATTGGTTGTGAGTGCCATCATGACCATGATCACGAACACCACCATGAAGTTCACAAAATCAAAGAATCCAAAGGAAAAAAGCTAAAAAGATTCCTATCCTACTCGTTTGTATTAGTACCTGCCCTTACAGGTGTTCTGCTACCTGTGGCCACTCTGAATTCACAATTAGTGGATGCTAAAGGGTTTCAATTCCCTACGCTAGAGGATGGAAATAACAAATACGGTATGCACCAAGTTCTTAATCCTGATATGAGCCAATTTATCGGACAAGATGCCTTCTTAGATTTAGTTCGTAAGGAATCCAAGACATACAAAATCAAAGACGAGATCATCTTAACCGATGATGATTATTTGAAAGCATTAGAGGTTATTTATAATTATTCTGGGGATTTTGTAGGAAAAACGGTCACTTTAAAAGGTTTCACTTATAACGGTCCCGAGTTAAACAATAATCAAATCTTTTTACTTCGCTTTGGGATTATCCATTGTATAGCAGACTCTGGAGCATTTGGCATGATGATTCAATTCCCTAACGACATTGAGATTCCAAATGACCAATGGTACCAGGTGACGGGAAAACTCGACACCGTCTATTATCCACCAATGAAAGCAAAAATTCCTGTAATAAAAGTGACGAGCTATAAAACCATCGGTAAACCTAAAGACCCTTATGTTTATCGAAACAGTTTTAATTAATAATAGGCTATTTATTACGGTATACCAAGGAAGGACCTCAGGGGTCCTTCCTTTTTTGCTATTTTATTACCGGCAAACTCTAATACTTATCAAAATTTGAACATGATGGCTGAAATAAAAGAATTCATATTTTCATTTTTTGAGTCCATAACAGAGGAAAATATTAATCAAAAAGATGACTACTTCAGCATTATGCACAAGAATTTAGAAACGCTTAAGGTAGCATTAAATGAGTAATAAGGGCGGCAATCCCTGACCTTGATGGACAGGGATTGCTATCCTTAAACATTCATAATCAAATCAAAAGTTTTAATAGATTATATGGATAACACTTTTTTGGGGCGGTTTTTATGATACCAATTTTTCGTAACGATATCATAGACTTTACAGGAATGATCATAATCGCTTATCTAGTCATTGTTTTTCCGTTAATTACCGGGTTCCTCCTTCCTTCCAAGGTGCTTGATGCCTCTATGTAATAACGGAGGATTCATTATACAAAAAAAGAGTAGCTCTGGACTACTCCTTGCCTGCATAAACTTTTATTTTTGGCTAAAAGCCATTTTTAATCCTATAAGTGCGAACAGAGACCCCTGAATAAAGTTAATCTTTTTAGATGCTGTCGGATTTTTCCGGAGGAAATACCCTACTTTTCCAGCAAATATACTTATTAAGGTGAAGATGATGAAAGTTTGGACTAGAAATAGAATTCCATAAACTAGCATTTGAATGGGAACATTTCCATCATCATAATTGATAAACTGCGGAAAAAATGCCAAGAAAAACAAAGAAACTTTTGGATTTAAAAGATTCATGATGATGCCTTTTTTGTATAGGGATTTATAGTTTAAAGAGTCCTCGGCTTCTAGGTTTACGGTTGAGCCTTTTTCTTTAAAAGACTTATAGGCTAAGAATAACAAATATGCGGCTCCTGCATATTTTACTAGGGTGAACGCTAAAGTGGAATGATAAATGACCGCTGATATACCCACTGTCGCAGCAGTGATATGAACTAGTAATCCAGTGCAAAGTCCAAGTGTCGTAAAAATTCCTGCATTTTTCCCTTTTGCTATACTTTGTGCCAAAGTGAATAAGTTATCTGGTCCAGGCATAAGGGTAAGAACTATAGCTGCACTCAAAAAGGATATCACAGATAGAAAGTCCACATTTCTCCCCCTCAGATCTCATTATGTTTGATATTAATTTTAACGCAAACATAAGTTCAGAAATAAGTTAGTTTCTTATAACTGCAAACTCATAGTAATTGTCTTAATACTAAATCCTAATTTTTCGTACAGCTTAATTGCTTGATTCCCTGCAAATACACTTAGACGAATTTCTGAGTATCCCTCTTGTTCTAGATGGTCAATACCAGCTTTCATTAACAGCTTGGAAATCCCATTTCCTCTAAATTCTTCTATAACAAATAGTTCGTAAATAAATCCATTCTTCCTATCCGTAAAATGGTCCTTGCTTGTGCCTATAAGAATCCAGCCCCTTAATTGATCGTTTTCTGTTGCTATTAAATAATAGCTTCCCTTTTCTAGTAAGGGTTTAACAAGTTGGTCAATTTTTTCTTTCGTAGGTTCTACTTCACCTAATGTACCATCAAAAACAGCTTGCGGCGAAAGAGAAAATACCTTTTTTAGTTCAAAATCATTAGGTTTTCTAATATCCATTAATTGAATCATTCCTTTAATTTCCTTTTATTCAGTTTAGCATAATATCCCAATAATTCTCCCCTAAAGGCGATTATGAACTTTATTGTTTGTGAACCATAACACTAAATTAACGGGGGCAATAGTTAAAAGACAGCTTCCATTATTGGTGGCTGTTCTTATTTGGACAAATCATGATAAATTAAAGTTATAATATGGATAAATAACTAATACTTTAAGTTTTTAATTAAAGAATTGATGTTTATGGAACAGTTATAAAAATAATAAACCTGATGATCGACCTTATATTGCAGTATTTAGATATAGAATAGAAAATGAAAGGTAACGCAGATGAATATAATAAAGGATTTTTTACTGCAACTAACACTTATAGTCATACCCATATTTATTTACTTTACATTTATTACAGAGAGGGTAAATAGTGATAAAAATAGAAAAGTGATCATGTCCATTTTGTGGGGAATATCCATATTTTTTTGCATGTCATTTCCAGTGAGCTTTGGTGAAAATGCTCGTTTGGATTTAAGAATTATTCCTCTATTATTTGGGAGCCTATACGGCAAATTTAGCTCAGCCATCTTCCTATCAGCTTTTATCATAGTTTATCGACTTTATTTTGGAATCAGTATCGGATTTTACAATACCGTCCTTGTCCTATTATTATCACTGCCTGTTATCCTTTATTTTCAAAAAGCATTTGCAGGTTCAAACAAAAATAAAAGAGTTAAAATTGCGGTTGGTCTTGCCTTTTACTATTGTCTAATTGGACTTACTTCTTTTGGTGTTTTAAGAGGTTTTTCTCTAGATTATCTTAAAGTGCAGATGATTCAGCTTATTTTTGTAGTGGTAGTTACTTGGTTCTTAACTATACTAAATGAAGCGATCAGTGATATTCACCAGCTGCGATTAGAGTTGCAAAACTCGGAGAAATTACGGGTTATTAGTGAGTTAACAAGTGTTTTCGCACATGAAATTAGAAATCCCATGCAAGTTACTCGCGGCTTTCTGCAACTTCTAAACGAGCCAGATTTGTCCAATGAGAAGAAGGAATATATCCAAATATCCATTGATGAATTGGATCGTGCAAATGAGATTATTAATGATTTTTTATCTTTTGGAAAACCCTCAGTAAATAACAACGAAAGAATCGAAGTAGGTTCTCAGTTACAACGTGTAGTAAAAATCATTCAAAGTTACAGCCGGAGCCATAATGTTGAGATTAAAACAGACCTTTTTGAAAACTGTTGGATCTATGGAAATTCTCAAAAATTGAACCAGTGTTTAATTAATATTTTGAAAAATGCCATAGAGTCTATGCCGAATGGTGGAATTGTTTGGGTTATATGTACTTCAACTAATGATGGATTCATAAAGATCATCATTAAGGACCAAGGAATTGGTATGACACGAATGCAAATGGATAGGCTTGGATCTCCGTTTTATTCCTTAAAGGAAAATGGGACAGGACTAGGGATGATGGTTAGTTTTCAAATTATCCGTTCTTTCAAAGGTAAAGTACAAGTGAACAGTGAAAAGAATATGGGTACAGAATTTATTATTCTTTTACCCCAGATAAACTAAACTGTTATAAAAATGAAATCATAAAATACCGCTTTACATTTTAATGTTCCACCAATAAACAACAAAGGTCCTTAAAAGGACCTTTTAAAACACATTAATAGTAGCAAGCACAACCAACAATTATTAAGAAACAGCCACCAAAAATGGCAGCTAAATTGTAAATCCTAGTAACTGAGACTACTAAATATGACAATCAAACTAATCCCATTTGCTTTCATTCATATTATTGATTAGCTGTTTAACCAATTTTGAAATTATTTTTTTCGTCTTGATACTAAAATTTGCTTAAACATTCAAACCATCTCTAACAGCAACCATGATGGAATGGATAGCCGCCATACCCGTGATGGAATGGGTAACCGCCAAATCCATGATGGAATGGGTAGCCTCCATATCCCATAGCGTAACCAGGATATCCTCCATAACCCATACCATAACCAGGATATCCTCCATAACCCATACCATAACCAGGATATCCTCCATACCCCATACCATAACCCATACCGCTTCCAAAGAATTGTCTTTCCATTTTATATCTCCTCCTCAAATTGTTTCAAAAATAGTGTATGTATCCATGTTTACGGAGGAATAGACATTTGCCTATTTTTAAACTTTTCTTCATTGTCCTTATAGCAAGGGTCTAGAATTTTACTTCCTTCTTGTTACATTAAACAGGACCGATTGCAGGCCCCTGCATCCCGGAGGCCCATTTCTCTGCAGAGCCATCGTGTGATGTGGGCGCTAATCCACGAAGGATTAACGCTTCTTTTTATTGATGAAGATGGCAAGTTGGTGGAAAAAGCAGGGTAATCCTGTTCACCCGCGAATTGACGAAAAGTAACATCAATGTTCATACTATTTCTCCCTCATGCTCGACATTTAATGTTTAAGAAAATATATTCTACCAAGTGGCTATCATTCCCTTCCTTTGTTATCTGTTTTCGCCAAGTAACGGAATGGCCTAAACATGCTTTTCTTTCGCTTCTATTCAAATGTAACATATATATTGCATTATGCAATATATATGTTACACTCAGTTTAAGGGGGGAAACAACATTTGGAGAATAAAGTGAAGATTGCTCGTACTCAAGTAAATTTGACACAACAACAACTGGCAGATAAGGTAGGTGTCACTCGCCAAACGATTAGTTTGATTGAGAAGGGAAAATATAATCCTACCCTGAAGTTGTGTCTGGATATTTGTTATGCAGTGAATAAAACATTAGATGAAGTATTTTGGTTAGAAAGGGAGAATGATGATAAATGAAAAAAATCACAGATGAACGTTTAGTATTACAAAATTTAAAAAACATTCGCATTGCCTATATCATTCAAACTATTGGTATTCTCGGAATTTTAGGATATGACTTAGTTACAAAAGGGTTAGACGGAATGAGAGAAAATCCCCTATGGTTTGTATTTATGATAACCACAGTTATTTCCGCCTATTTATCAATGAATATTAGTGCAGACCAGGAAAGCAATAAAACTAACCCGCAAAAGAGTCTAACAATATCACTGGTTGTCCTTATTTTAATTTCAACGGTGGTTGGATTCTTTGTATCAATCACTGATGGCTTTACGATCGTCAATGGGGGAATTTTTGGAGGAATCCTATTTATTTGCGGTCTTATTCCAATAATCTACATTTATAATCTACGAATCAAACGACAAGATGAAAATATCGAAGAATAACTAGGAAACCTTCCCAACTTAAACTCCGTGGTAAAGAGTTTCATCTGAAGGGGCATTTTTTGTCAGAGGCCCCTTCAACTGTTCATTTTTATGTGTGCCGTCTTAGATCTTAATATCAATCTTCGCATTTTTCTTTAACTCTTCAACCTGCTGAACGAGTTTTTCCTGCTGTTTTTGCTGTTGAAGAGATTGTTGGATTTGCGGTTTTACATCTTCAAGCTTTGGAACTTCTTGTCCAGCACTCTTTCCTTGTTCCACATATTGATCATACGTTTTTTGAATTTCTTCATCGGTGATTTCACCAGCCGGTATTTCTTTCTCAAAATACTGATTAAGTTTAATCTCATCAGCTATTTGAGATTTAAGATTCTTCATATCCATGCCGGATTTTTGAAGAGCGGCTTCGAATTCTTTGTCTGTTTTAAACTGTTTTTTTATTCCGTCCAGCTGTTTATTAATATCTTCCTCTGTAACTTTATAGTTTTTTTTATCTGCCTCTTGAAGAAGAAGAGTTTGTCCAACTAAGCTGTCAATGGTTTGGTTTTTCGCTTGCTCTACAGCTTCTTTAGACGTCGGGTCTTGTCCCATTTGCAGCATTTGTCCTTGTATAGATGATAAAACGCTATTATAGTCGCTTCCTAAAATTTCTTTATCATTCACTAAGGCAACAGTTTTCTTTTCATCTATTTGCTGTGCTTTTAATTTCTTTTGCATTTCTTCCATTTGCTTTTGCTGTTCCTTCTGCTGAGCGGTTTCCGCTGTTTTTGCTTTATCATCCTTTTTAGCTTCTTTACTTGCTTCATTTCCTCCGCATGCAGCTAAAACAACGACCATTAGGCCGGTTATAAATGTAAACATCATTTTTTTCATAATCGATCTCCTTCCTTAAGCTAGAAGTATAAATTTCTCCTAAAAAAAGCATCTAGTGCGAATTATAAAGTTAATCTGATGAAAAAGAAACAGTATGCGCTCTTTTTTAATATTTATAACAGGATTGAAATATTAGAAAAGAGCCTAAAACAGGCAAGTTTTTACGCAATACTTGCCTGTTTCGGCTCTTTTCCATCACAAAACCATTCCCCTTAAATCGTTCTTAGTTATTACAGATCATTAACACATTTCCATCCAAATCTTTAAAGTTAAAATAGGCAAAGTCACCAATCCGCTCTATTTCCTTCACAATCGTAATTCCTCTATCTTTCAAAAATTGATACGCTTCATCAATATCATGGACATAGAAGTTGAATAAAACATGCTCCGATGGGTTTAACGTAAAACCTGGGTCAAAAGTGTGATCATCCAAGGTCAATCCGGTTTCAGAGGTAACAGGGATATTGTGAACAGGAGATTCAACCTGATCCTCATTAAAAGGGATTCCCAGTAAGTCACAATACCATTCTACTGATTTTTTGAGGTCACTCACATGGATAAACACGTTGTTCACCTTACTGGCAATTGGAGAAGCAATCGAAGCCACAAACATACCACCTTCACTTTTAATTATTCCATAATTTTACTATAACACAGAAATCTTGCATATATGGCTTTATAATAGAGCTAATGATGAAACCTAATCCAAAAATGACATTCAACTCGTGCCCATTTTACTTTATAATCATTACTAGCATTGAAGAAAACAGAGAAAAGGCTGAAGACTTTGCATAACCGGAAAACCTCCGCTTAAATACCCCGAAACGAGCTCCATTCTGCATTTAACGGAAAAATCTCCGCCTATTTTACTTTTACTAGTTATGAAGCGTGTTATGGAAATAAGTTGTGAATGGATAAACGATGGTGAATGAAGGAAACTCTATTTGTAGGAGAAGTTTTTATAAAAAAACATTTAATTTAATCCGGTTTTTCTTTAGAAAGAAGTGATTTCGTTTTGGTAAAAAGAAAAAACGTTGAAGCCTTATCTATATTGAAACAGGCTTTAACGGTTAACAGGAAGCCTTTTCCATGGGTAAAGGCCTTTTCCGCTGGATTAGCTGCAAGTCTTCCCGTTATGATCGGATTGCTCTTCGGTCATTTGGAGTATGGATTGCTTGCTGGCTTAGGCGGCTTTACCTATTTGTACACGTTTACTATTCCCTATGCACAGCTGGCTAAAAAGTTATTTGCTGTGGTCATCGGCATGACTTTGGTGACTGTTTTAGGAACGCTTGCCGCTCCTTACCCCCTAGCCATCGCTATTTTAATGGGGCTAATCGGGGCCACAGTCCTGTTTATTTTTGGAGCCTTACAAATTGTAGGGCCATCTGCCATTTTTTTTGTTTTGGTTTTTGCGATGGTTTCAGGAATGCCGGCTGATCCGGGACTTGCTCCTTTACGGGCGCTTTTCGTCTTCCTTGGAGGGAGTCTATCATGGGTCATTGCCATGGCAGGCTGGTTCTTTAACCCTTATGGTGCAGAAGAAGGAGTCGTAAAAAGAGTGTATATCGAGTTAGCGAATTTTATGGACTCTGTAGGTACAAACCATTTTAATGAATCAAGACACAATGTGATGTCTGTATTAAGGGAGGCAGATGAGACCCTTACGGCAGGGTATATTCCATGGCGAGAAACGGAGTTATTTAAACGGTTATATCTATTAAATCATACTGCGAATAATCTATTTATGTACATCACCGATTATTTTATGGATGCTCAGGAAAAATTACCACAGGAATTAGGACAAACGGTAAGGCAGCTTGCCCATTCGTTTGATAAGAAACATAAAGGTGTTTATGAAAAAATTCTTCAGCCTAGTGAAATGGATGATCAGGTACGTCAGTTATTTTCAAAAGTGTATGACGCAGATGCGATCATGAATGAACCGACTTCAGTAATTAATCAATCTATCCAACTATCCAAATTATCTCTAATGACAATATTGGGCGGGGCTTTTGATAAAAACTCCACCGTTTTTATCACGTCCTTACGTTTTGGTTTAATGACAATCATTGCTGCCATCATCGCCTTCCAGTTAGAATTGACACGTTCTTATTGGGTTCCTTTATCCTGTGTAGCGGTCATGTCAGGTGCAACCATAGTTGCCACATTTCATCGTGCTATTCAAAGAGGGATTGGGACAGTCATTGGAATTATTATAGCTAGTTTGATCCTAACACTGGAGCCATCCGGGTATATTATCGTCTTATTTATACTTATATTGACATTTATTACAGAACTTTTTATTGTGAAAAATTATGGTCTGGCCGCACTGTTTTTTACTCCGAATGCTCTACTAATGGCTGAAAGTACATCGGCTGTTCACTTTAGCTTTGCTTATTTTGCTTCAGCGAGAATTTTAGATGTCATAATCGGGAGCGTGATTGGTTTAATCGGGGTTTGGTTGATTGGAAGAAAGTCTGCATCCAGCCGAATTCCGCATTTTATTGAAAAAACAATCCGGAGTCAGGCACAATTGTTATTGGTTCTTTTCTCTGAACAGGGAAAAGACTTTAAACCAAGAAAAAGTAAGGAATTGAGAAAGATGCAGATAAATGTAACCAATTTAAAAACATTATTTCATACAGCTTTGGGTGAAATTCCGATACAACGTGAATCCTTAGATTATTTTTGGCCCATTGTATTTTCGATAGAGCATTTAGCTTATCTCTTGGAGGATTGTTCAAAAGAGGAGAGCCGTCCCACTCTTTCCGATCACGTACTTGCACAATTACTTTACACTTGTGAAATGATGGCAAACTCAGCAAATCTCCAACGTTCAGGATCACACAAAGTCATTCCGGAAATAAAAGGATATCCAACGATAACGAAAGAATTAATGAGTTTACAGAATTCGATCTATCATGCTTAGGAAGGTTTATTGCAGATAGTCGTTCACAAGTTCGAACTTTCTCTTTCAGTTTATAAAAGCGTTTATGCCAATACAAAAGAAAGACCTCTTAAGTTAATGAAGAGCAGAGATGGTATTTATTTAAAATATTACAGTCAAAGGTGGGCCATAGAAATAATGGGGAAAATTCATTTTTCAATTGTGGATGTTTTTTCACAAGGAAAATATACAGGAAATCAACTTGCTGTTTTTAAGAATGCTGAAAACCTTTCAGATGATAAAGTGAAATTATAGTATATGTAGGAGGAAAAGTAGAAAAAATGGCCCAGGGCGAATGGTTTCTATAATTAATCATCTTCCCTTTTATTTAGCGACAAAGATACTTATTTTATAGTTGCTCTTAGCCAGACTTTGTTCCGATTACAACTGTTGCATCCAATTCTTCCTCTCTAATAATTCGGGCCATTAGTCCTACCTTCACAAATATTTCAGCGGTTTTATCACCCTGCCTTTCACTCGTCTCTATTAATAGATGACCTCCCGGAACGAGCCAGTGGGGAGCATCTTCCGCTACTAGACGATGAAGGTCTAGTCCATCCTTTCCCCCGTCAAGTGACACGGCTGGTTCATATAAACGCGACTCTCTTGGAAGGAGTTCTAATGAGTCGGCAGGAACATAAGGTGCGTTAGCCACGATCATGTTCAATTTACCTTTCAAAGAATGAGGTAATGCATCATATAAATCACCTTGATAAACGTGGCCACCAATCTTAGTTACGTTTCTAGAAGCACATTGAACAGCAATAGGATCAATATCAACGGCGTGTAAGAAAATTTTACTAAGCCCGGTTGCTATTGCTGCACCAACAGCACCAGATCCGCAGCATAAATCCAAAACATGATCATATGGGCTGGCTAAAATTTTTGCTTGCTGAACCAAAAACTCCGTTCGGCGCCGAGGTATGAACACTCCTTGTTCTACTTCTATTCGTAGACCACAAAACCGGGTAAACCCAAGCACGTATTCAAGCGGGAACCCACTTATTCGTTTTTCCACCATATTTATTAAGTGTTCTAAACTTCTAGCCTCAGTGATCAGGAACTGTGTTTCTTCTTCAGCGAAGACACACCCCTCATTTCGCAGCCTGTTGATTATGCTTATTTTAGTTTTATGATCTAAAAATAAATTGATTTTCTGTCCTATTAATCTCACCCCTTCCTTAAATCACAGTTATTATCACTTTTTTTATTCTAGAAATAATGTAAAATGTCCTTCTTACTAAACTGCACCAATAGCTCAATAAAAAATGCGATCTAGTTAATGTAGAAACGTCTCAATTAAAAGTTCAAGGAGAATAAGGGTTTATCAGAAAGCATATTATTATTCCGAGGTTAATATTCTGGGGGAGGTCGAAAGTTTGGATACACCATTTTTTCGTCAGGTATCGGAGGAAAACACAATTTTGTTTTTAGGAAACAAAGTTTCTGTCTTAGTTAGCGGAGAGGATACAAATGGCAAGTATGCGACTTTTTTAACGGAGGAAAGAAAAGGGTTTGAACCCCCACCACACACTCATATGAAAGAAGATGAAACTTTTTACATTCTAGAAGGTCAAATAACTTACTTTATAGCTGATACTGTGATTCACGCCACTCCAGGAACGTATGTATATGCTCCTAAAGGGATTAAACATACCTTTAAAGTTAACACCGATACAGCAAAAGTATTACTGACTGTCTACCCTTCTGGATTCGAGCAGTTTATTAACGAACTTAGTGAACCTCTACCTCAACAATTACCTCCAGTCCCAGATGGTCCACCTAGCCCTGAAGAAATTGAAACCTTGACTTCGATTGCAGCGAAATACGGGATATTGATGAAATAAAGAAGAATGTTGCGTTCCAGTGGCAATAGCCTCATTTAGTGAAAGCTGCTGTTACTAATCCAAGTGGGAAGCAGGATTTTAAAATATTAAAAGGAATTCAACTACCTCAATAATATAAATTTTACGAAAAGCGAAGGATGCGTTGATCCACGAAGGATTAACGCTTCTTTTTGTTAATGTGCTGGGCACGTTAGCAGGACAAAGCAGGAAATAAATAGTAGGATGTGCAATATAGTAAAGGAAAGAATTTTGCTGTTCTAGGCAGGTGAGGTTATATGTCAAAATATATTAGTATCTTCTTCTTAACAGTTATGGTCAGTGTCATTCTCTTTTTCACATTTAGTTTCGTATTTATGGCTGGAGGCAATCCAGCAGAAGAAGCAGTTTACACAATGGGAGCAATCATGATCCTTCTCCTTTCGTTGTTAGTTTCACAACTTTACTATCTTATAGATTTGATAAAGAAGAAATTGTAGCAACCATGGCCGGTTCCCCCGGCTTTTTTTGTACTTCATCGAACCGTTCAACTAGCTTAAACCATAGAAAGAAAGCTTTTATATAGTATAATAAAACCTTATTTTGAGTATGTGTTTGTTACACTAAAGCTACCCGTTAGCTTAATAAAGAACCTCTCAAGATTATTTAAAATTACTCGGAATTTTAACGAGAACATAATTTTCAGTCCACATTTGAGTGGTGGCAATTAATCTTTTTCCGTCTTTTTCAAAGAACAGACCAGCACCACCTTTTTCTTTAAATTCCCATCCATTTGAGACAACCATTTGTTTAATATTTTCGTCAGCAATCGAAATACCTTTATTCTCACTACTTGTGATATACCAAATAAAATCCCCTTCTACTGCAATTTCAACTATTTTACTATCCGATTCTTTTAGTTTATAAATTGCTTCTTTTGCTGATAAATTCTCTATTGGGAGAGAGGGTTAGTATAATTTATTTTCAAATATGATCACACCATAGTATAAATCCAACTTTTTTCATCTAATTACCCCTTTATTAATGCAATAATTCTACACTAAGTCTAACTATCCCTGTTAAACTATTCTCCCTGAATAAAAGAAGCGTTATCTTATTGTTTATCATTTTTTATTTCCTTTGTTAATTCTGGTAAAAACAATTTTTATTCATGAGAGTAACGCTTTGAGAGTTTCTCCTTATGAGAATTAAACACTTCTTATAAAGAAATGTTATATTTATTGGCAATTACAATTACGTTGCCTAATACATCTCCTAACTCTTCTACCAAAGCCTTTCTATTGTTCATAAATGAATCTGTTACTTCGTCTGGTCTATCCCTGCCAATTTCAAGAGCTCTTATGGCTCGTGCTACTTCTCCAGTTTCCTCCGCTAAAAAACCAATACGAATGAAAATGTCTAATTCAGACCAGCCTCTATTTTCATAATAATTATTTACCCATTTTTGAAATTCAGTTACATCCATTTCTTACCACCCCTTTAATTTCATTACCATAAAGTTTAACAAACCATCAATACTTTTGTATAATATAATCGCTGAATTCGCTAGGGGGGCGGTCATAATGAAAAGCATAGCTGTATTTTGTGGTTCCAGTGTTGGAGCATCTAATGTGTATATAGAAAATGCCAAAGAGTTTGGCAAAGAACTAGCCAAACGTGATATTACACTTGTTTATGGTGGAGCAAGTGTTGGTGTTATGGGAGCAGTTGCGGATGCTGTCTTAGATGAAGGTGGACAAGTCATTGGAATTATGCCTACTTTTTTAGAGCAGAGAGAAATATCGCATAAAAGATTATCCCAGCTGATAGTTGTCGATTCTATGCATGAGAGAAAGGCTAAAATGGCAGAACTTGCAGATGGCTTTGTTGCTTTACCAGGTGGGCCAGGAACATTAGAAGAATTCTTTGAAATTTTTACATGGGCTCAATTAGGACTTCATCAAAAACCATGTGGTCTTCTAAACATTAATCATTACTTCGATCCTCTCGTTGAACTTTTTAATCATATGATTAAGGAACAATTTTTACACGAAAAGTACCGTTCTATGGCACTTGTAGATATTGAACCAAGTCGATTACTTGAAAAGTTTGATTCTTATGAACCACCAACCATAAAAACTTATATTAATGAAAAACAGATTTAAAAGCCAACAAAAAACCGATTCTAATACCCAAAATATCTAACTGTCGCACCCGTTTAGCTAAAGTACATTTCTTCACAATAGAATTGAACTGTGCACTAATTTTTATATGGGTATTATTACCTAATGTGGTAAAATAGACTTAACTGCTATATTGAGGTGATAAAATGAGTACCAAAGAATTAGTAACTTGCAAATCATGTGGAAGTAATTCATTTACAACAGGTCAAGTAAAAAATAGCCATGCGAAAGTCTATCCTGTTGACAAAATAATAAGTATGGGTTCTTCCCTTATTTATACATTTTGCAAGGATTGTGGGGATGTCTCATCAATTAAAGTTGAAGATACCAGCAAATTTTAATCAAACGATTTTTAGTATTCACAAGGCATCTATAAAGATGCCTTTATTAATCAGCCATACATTTATGGAACTCAATATTTGTCAACTATTGGCTTTGCAAATGTGAATTTTGGTTTATGCCCCTTTTTTTGTCAAATTTGCTAAACAACATTTAGATATGGTCGATAATACTTAATGTGTCTTGCTACTCTCCTTTAGCAAGAACCTAGTATTATTTCGCAAGAGAGCTGTTCTTTTTTTAAATAATAATGTTGTTTTATTAAAATTAGTAAGAGGCTTTTTAATTACTGTGGTAAAATTATACTATGTTGAGAAATTTTAGGGGGATAATACGATGGGTGATATCGTTTGGGGTAGTCCAGCTAGTTTGTTTTGTTTAGGTTTTTTCTTAGCTGGGTTGGGAATTTTTATTAAACTATCAAGAAATGCCAAATAATATTGGTAATTTAATGATAATGATAAAAGTATTAAATAGCAGTCAATTTTGGCTGCTATTTTTCTATAATCTAAAAATCGATAAACTTTAACAGAGCCTATCTAAAAAATAAATTTAGAAAATGCGAAAGAATATTCAAAGAAGAATAGGAGTTAAGAGAAATTCAACCACAACAATGGTATAAAGCCTACGAAGAGTAATTTTTAATATTAATGTGCCGGTGCGTTGATCCATGAAGGATTACCGCTTCTTTTTGTTGAAGTAAATGGCAAGTTGGTGGAGAGGCAGGAAATAAATATTGGACGTACAATATATTAAAGAGAAAAGAAGTCGTTTAGATGACGAACCTTTTCATTTTCGCGTGACAAAGGATAATACAGTCTTCCTCGATTATTATGGCAGACAGGTAAAAATCTTAAAAGGATCAGAAGCAGAGAAATTTTTAAAGAGAATGAAAGCTGCTGAAAATACGATGGAAGAACAATTAATAATGGCAAAGATAACTGGAAATTTCAAAAGGGGTAATGAACGAAAAACGGAAGGAAGCCAATAATAAATGACAAAACCGATTGTGAAACTTACTGAATATAACCCAGACTGGGAAACACAATTTGAAAATGAGAATAATAGAATTGTTGATGTTTTAGGCAATAAAATTGTTGGGATTGAACATATTGGAAGCACTTCAATAAGGGGATTAGCGGCGAAACCAATCATTGACATTATGGTAGGTGTGCGAGATTTAGACGAAGTATCTGATTTTGTTCGTCCTTTAAGTGATATTGAGTATGAATATGTTCCTAAACCTGAATTTAAGGATCGAATATTTTTTAGAAAGGGGTTATGGGGACAGGGCACTTGTCATCTGCATGTCTGTGAATTTAACGGCATGGAGTGGGTAGAAAAGTTATTGTTTCGTAATTATTTAAGGCTACACCCTCAAGCAGCAGAAGAGTATGCTTCTTTAAAAAAAGAACTTGCATCTACATATCAGTACGATCGACCAACCTATACAAAGAAAAAAGAACCGTTTATTAAGGCTATTATAGACAATGCCAGGAAGGAATTTTAAACTCCACGAGTTCACAAAAAAGAAGATGAATCTCTATAAAATGTTCATCTTCTTTTTTGTGAAGGGGCCTTTGTCCACGGCCCCTTGAACTATTCATTTTTGTGTGCAACATCTTATATTAAATCAACACGCAAATACTTTATTTATGTACATCATCGAGTATTTTATGGATGCGCAGGAAAAATTGCCACAGGAGTTAGGACAGACAGTAAGGCAGCTTGCATATTCGTTTGATAAGAAAAATAAAGGAGTTTATGAAAAGATTCTTCAGCCTAGTGAAATGGATCATAAGGTACGGCAGTTATTTGCAAAAGTGTATGACGCAGATGCGATCATGAATGAACCGATTACAAAAATTAATGCATCAATCCAACCATCCAAATTATCTCTAAAGACACTATTGGGCGGGGCTTTTGATAAAAACTCCACCGTTTTTATCACGTCCTTACGTTTTGGTATTATGACCATCATTGCTGCCATTATCGCCTTCCAGTTAGAATTGGCACGTTCTTATTGGGTTCCGTTATCCTGTGTAGCGGTCATGTCAGGTGCTACCTTAGTAGCCACACATCATCGTGCGATTCAAAGAGGGATTGGGACGGTCATTGGCATTATCATTGCTAGTTTGGTCCTTGCACTGGACCCATCCGGATATATTATCGTCTTCTTTATCCTTCTATTGACATTTATAACAGAGCTTTTTATTGTGAAAAATTATGGTTTGGCCGCACTGTTTTTTACCCCGAATGCGCTTCTAATGGCTGAAAGTACATCGGTCGGTAATTTTAGCTTTGCTTATTTTGCTTCAGCGAGAATTTTAGATGTCGTGATTGGGAGCGTAATTGGTTTAATCGGTGTTTGGTTGATTGGGAGAAAGTCTGCATCCAGCCGGATTCCGCATTTTATTGAAAAAACAATCCGGAGTCAAGCTCAATTCTTATTGGTTCTTTTCTCTGAACAGGGAAAAGGCTTTAATCCAAGAAAAAGCAAGGAATTGAGAAAGATGCAGATTAATGCAACCAATTTAAAAACATTATTTAATACAGCTATGGGTGAAATTCCAATCCAACGTGAATCCTTGGATTACTTTTGGCCCATTGTATTTTCTATCGAGCATTTAGCATATCTCTTGGAGGATTGTTCAAAAGAGGAAAGCCGTCCCATTCTTTCCGATCAAGTACTTGCACAATTACTTTACGCTTGTGAAATGATGGCAACCTCAGCAAGTCTTCAACGTTCATCCTTACAAAAAGTCATTCCGGAAATAAAAGGATATCCAACGATCACGAAAGAATTAATGATTTTACAGAATTCGATCTATCATGCTTAGGAAGGTTTATTGCAGCTGCCTCATTTAGTAACTCGAAAAATTCCCATTCACGGATTGAATTATTTTTGATGTCATGCCATTATTAAATTTAAGTCAACTTATAAATGGTCATTCTATTAATGAAAGAGATGATGATAATGAAAAAAGTTACACCATTCTTAATGTTTCAAGATGGCAAAGCTGAAGAAGCGATGAATTATTACATATCAATCATGGACGATTCAGAAATTACAAGTATTATTCGTTATGGAGCGAATCAAGCGGGGGACGAAGGAACGGTCATGAAAGCTACTTTTTCCTTAAAAGGACAAGAATTTATGTGCATTGACAGTAATGTGAAGCATCAGTTTTCCTTTACTCCTTCATTTTCAATATATGTTACTTGTGATACTGAGGAAGAAATTAACAACCTTTATGAGAGTCTTATCGAGGGTGGACAAGCACTTATGCCAATTGGTGATTATGGTTTTAGCCGAAGGTTTGGCTGGCTAAATGACCGGTTTGGTGTTTCGTGGCAACTGAATCTTCCTATGTGAAAGTCTTAATTTTTCTTAACAAATCGGTCATCCGCGGGGGTACAAATTAATGTGTACTCCCTTAGATTTAACGAAGAATTAGGCTTATGATTTTTCACAAACGCAACCGATTGTTAAAGTGGAACACTTCACAAATTAACTTAATTAAAAAATGCTTTACCCCCTCATTGATATGCTCCCTATAAGGTAGACAGATGAAATAATAAAAATCTGTTTACTTTATTAGGGGGCTTTTTCTATGGCAAAAAGAGCTTACTCAGCACAGGAAAAATATGAGTTAATTGTGGCGTTTGAGGATAGACAAACCTCGATTAAAGACTTCTGTCGGCAATTCAATATTTCTAAAGTAACGGTTAAAGAATGGATTTCACTATTTGAGAAATATGGAATGGATGGACTTCAAGATTCCAGTGGATGGAAACGGTACTCCAGAGAGGTAAAAACGGCTGCCGTTCTTGATTATCTTTCAGGGAATTATACTCAGTCAGAGATTGTACGTAAATATGAAATATCCAGTAGATCAGTGTTGAGAAAGTGGATAAAGAATTATAATGGTCATAGAGAATTAAAAGACACGCAAAGGATGAATAACTCTATGATCAAAGGTCGATCCACTTCACTTGAAGAACG
>NZ_JAMBOX010000014.1 GCF_023715785.1 Neobacillus niacini | reverse complement strand
AAAGCGAAGCACCTGGAGCGGAAATCAACAGGCCCATTAGCAGGGACAATTTTTTCAATAAAATCGGTATTTCAGATTCTAATAAACAAAAAATTGCCGAGAAATATACCCTTTCTCGACAATCTGACTCGCCACTGGCGAGTTTTTTTTATTATGAAGGCAATGTATTTAAAAAGAAAATTGAGATGGTGCCGGGTCCTGTATGGGCACCGACGGTTGAACCAATTTGAGAGATATAAACCTCTTTCGGATGGAACTCTTCCTCAATCATCGCTTTCATTTCCAACGCAGTTTCTTCTGTATCTGCATGGCTGATGCCAATGACCTGTTCATTAAGATGATGGCCGCGCTCATTCATAAGCTCGATAATCCGGCGCAGCACCTTTTTTTTACCGCGTATTTTTTCAATTGGGACCAGCTTTCCATCCTCAACATTTAAAATGGGTTTGATGTTTAATAAACCGCCAAGAAAGGCTGAAGCTTTTGATACACGGCCGCCCTTAGCCAAATAATCCAAATCCTCAACCGTAAACAGATGCTCCATGTGTTGAGCTCGAAACTGAACATCCTTTACAATTTCCTGTTTTGGTACATTCGCTGCCGCAAGCCGTGCTGCCTCCATCACAATCAAGCCTTGGCCAAGCGAAGCACATTTTGTATCAATAATCGTTAAATTAAAATTTGGATATTTTTCCTTCACTTGGTCAAGAATCATAACAGCGGTGGAATATGTTCCCGACAATTCTGAAGAAAATGCTATGTAAATTCCATCCTCATTGTTTTCCGCCATTTTTGTAAAAACTTCTTCAAACATTAGCGGAGAGGCTTGCGATGTTTTCGGAACTTCGCCGCTGCGGATGGCATCGTAAACAGTCTTAGGATCAATGGTTTTGACATCCTCATATTCTCGGTCTTTAAGATGAACTTTTAACGGAAAGAGCGTTACATTTTGTTCTTCATAAAAACTTTTCGGTAAATCGCATGCGCTGTCAGCCAGTATTTTTACCTGCATCAGGCTCACCTGCTTTCAAAAATCTATATTCACTTTTTCAGTTTATCGGTTTCACCAAAAAAATACAATAAGAAAGGCGGAACTGCCCATGGTTTGGCTGCAAATAAAAAAAATTGTCGTTGTTATCATAGGTGCCTTTTTAACAGCTGTCGGCATGAATTTATTCCTGATTCCGGCCAATGTATATTCAAGCGGGTTCACCGGTATCGCTCAATTGTTGTCTAAGGTGTTAACCGACTACACGCCCATCAACCTGTCGATGGGTTTGCTTTTGCTATTGTTGAATATCCCGGTAGCGATTCTTGGCTGGATGAAGGTCGGCAAATCGTTTACGATCTACAGTTTTATCACTGTCGTTTTATCTTCATTATTTTTGGAAATCATCCCTATTAAACAATTGTCGCATGATATTTTATTAAATGCTGTCTTTGGGGGTGTCATCATTGCGGTAGGTGTTGGGATCACCTTGAAATGGGGGGCTTCGACCGGCGGTCTTGATATTATTGCGATGGTGTTATCAAGAATGAAGGACAAGCCGATTGGGCCCTATATGTTCCTGTTAAACAGCCTGATTATCTTGACGGCAGGATTCCTATATGGCTGGGAAAAGGCGCTTTACACGATGGTGTTTCTTTACGCCTCAACAAGGGTAATCGATATGATTCACACCCGGCATGCCAAGCTTACGGCGTTTATTATCACGAAAAAGGCTGAGGAGCTAAAAAAAGCCATTCATCAGAAACTGGTCCGCGGGATTACGATGATTCCGGGGAAAGGTGCCTTTTCTAATGAAACGAGAGATATTATGATGATTGTCATTACCCGCTATGAATTGTTTGACTTAGAACGCATCATTAAGGATGTTGATCCGAATGCATTTACAAATATTATCCAGACAACAGGCGTATACGGTTTTTTTCGCAGAGATTAAAGGAAAAGGGGTGCCATTATGCAAATTTTTCTTTGTGTGATCTTGCTTTTCATACCGATGATGACAAATGCGGAGGCCGGCAGGGTGGAGAAGCTGATCCTTTCGGAACAAAATCCAGTTTTTCGTCATGTGCAGGTGTCCGGGGCAGACGGCACTTATGTTGTCTCAGGAGAAGCCAGGGAGCCGATAGGGATATTCTACTATACAGTCGAAGATGGGCATAATGAGTATATCCAAGAGCAGCGAGTCCGAATCCAGGGAGGGGAGAAGTGGGAGCGATTTACTATAAATGTAAAGGTTCCTCCAGAAGCCGTTCCGAAAAATGGCACGTTATTATTGAATCTTTACCCAAAAAATGAAAAAGGCGAAATCACCAATCTTTATCCTGTAATTTTAGAGCGGCGGTTTTAAAAAGAAAAGCGGAAGCATCAAGAAAGATGCCCCCGCTTTTCTTACGTGAGTTGGTCAAGCTTTTGTTGCATTTCTTGGAGCTGACGTTGCTCAGCGATCGTGGAGTTTGCAAAAGCAGAGCTTAAGGCATTCTTTGCTTTTGCAACAGCCATTTCGCGGTCCTCAGGGCCAGCGGCTACCGCCGTTTCAACAAATCTGCGCGCTTCCTGGAATAAACGGTTACCCATCGTTAAATTCCTCCAAGCGAGGAGTTTTGCACATTGGCCATTTTCTGAGCTTCTGCTTCAGCGTAGGTCATGCGGTAAGGAATTCGTGCATCATGTTTTTTGACCGAATCCGTTCCCTGCTGGACAAAGCGTCTAGATCTGCTTCTACCCATTACAATCCCTCCAATATGCTTAAAAGCTCTATTTGAAACAGATTTGCTGTTTCATCAACTAGTATGCTCTAACGAGGAGGCGTTCATTTAGGTAAACAATGGCTGACGGCGGTTTTACTTTATATTTAACAATTCCGCCAAATATTCCCCAACGCCATCCTGTTCATTTGTAAGGGTAACGTCATTGGCAATGTTCTTTACCTGGTCAATGCCATTTCCCATGGCAATACCGTGACCTGCATATTCCAGCATTTCCAAGTCATTATCCTCGTCTCCGAAGGCAATGACCCGTTCCTTTGGAATGCCATAATAATCTGCCGCTTTTTTTAACCCTACCGCTTTATTTAATCCTGCCTTAATAATTTCAATGACATGCCATGGCGCTGCCCAGCTGCGCTGATCAATGACTTCTGCATGAACCTGGGAAAGGTGATCGCGAATTTTCTTTAATTGGTCCTCCTCGGTGTGAATCAACATGCTGGTGGGTGAATCTTTTAAATAATTGCTTAAATCACCTGTGGTGACTTTTGGATTTCTAAAGCTGAAAATATCCAACAGCTTTTGGTCATGATAATGAAAGTAAACATCATCGATTACTTCGGCAATAATATTGTGAAAATTAAAGCTTCTGCAGGCCTCAACAATATCCTTTGCCACTTTGACATCAAGCGGCTCATGAAAAAATCCCCAATCGGGATTTTTGGGATGATGGGTAAAGGCGCCATTAAAGTTGACAATAGGCGTATCCAATTCAAGTTCCCGGTAGTACATTTCGCTGGAACGATACGGTCTTCCCGTAGCAATCATGACGATATGGCCTTGATCTTTTGCTTTTTGCAGTATGTCCTTGTTTTTGGCTGAAATTGTTTTGTCGTCCTTTAATAGTGTTCCATCCAAATCCAAGGCAATTAAATGTCTCTCTGTCATAGTAACCCTCTCTTTAGTTGGTATTCCCGAAGGTAAGCAATAAAAATGAATTGACGTATTATTTCTATTATCAATATGTTAACAATTAATATGAAAACTGTAAAAAAAAATCACTTCAATTGACTTAAAAGAACGATATACTGGTTTTCGAAATTCCTTTTGTTATAATGGTAACCATAAAACTGTTTGGGAGTGAATCTGACATGAATGAAGAATTAAAAGAAAATATTATGGGCGCATTGGAGCTTGTAATTGACCCAGAACTTGGGGTAGATATTGTTAATTTGGGATTAGTTTATGACGTAGATATGGATGATGAAGGAAAAGCAACAGTTACAATGACGTTAACAGCTATGGGCTGCCCGCTTGCTGGAACAATTGTCGATCAAGTAAAACGGGCTTTGGCTGATATTCCGGAAATCAAAGATGTCGATGTAAATATTGTTTGGAATCCGCCTTGGAACAAAGATATGATGTCCCGTTATGCAAAAATCGCTTTGGGCATTCGCTAGAGGGGCCAAATCCTATGAAGAATAAAGTGATCTTGGTGAGTTCAACCGAGCTGGGCCGGGGCGACCAAATGCTCGGGGAAAATGTGTTGGAAACATTTTTTACGATTTTAAAGCAGCGCGAAGACCTACCGGCCGCTGTGTTTTGTATGAACAGCGGGGTGTTGACGATGACAGAGCAGTCGCTGATTTCTGTCCATCTGAAGGAGCTTGAAGAAAAAGGAGTCGACATACTGGCTTGCAAAACATGTGCAGACCACTATGAAGTAACCGAAAAATTAACTGTTGGCAAAATCAGCAGCATGGCAGATTTTATTGACCTGGCAGCAAAATATGAAGTAATAACCATTTCTTAAAAACAGCAGGAACTTTCCTGCTGTTTTTTTGTGGTCACAAAACGTCCATATCTGCAAGCTTGGTTGTGAGGAAGTTCACTTTATTCCAACATAAACACCTTTATAATACAGAGTAATGAAGGCTATTTGTATGGATTGAAATAGCCAGTATTAGGAGGCGTTTCAGGATGGATTTTAGCCGCGATTTTAATAAGGATCCGTTTATTGTCATATGGGAACTTACACGTGCTTGCCAGTTAAAGTGTCTGCATTGCCGTGCCGATGCTCAGTATATGAGAGATCCCAGAGAGTTAACCTTTGAAGAAGGTAAATACCTTATTGATCAAATATATGATATGAATAACCCGCTGCTCGTTTTTACAGGTGGCGATCCGCTTATGAGGCAGGACATTTTTGACCTTGCCAAATATGCTGTATCCAAGGGAGTTCGTGTGTCCATGACCCCAAGTGCAACTCCAAATGTAACCATTGATGCAATGCGCAAGGCAAAAGAGGTTGGTCTTTCCCGCTGGGCGTTTAGTATTGATGGTCCAAATGCCGAGGTGCATGACCATTTCCGCGGTACCGCTGGCTCATTTGATTTGACGATGGAAAAAATTAAATTTTTGCATGAACTGGATATGCCGATTCAAATCAACACGGTCATATCAAGATACAATTATGAATACCTTGAAGAAATGGCCAAAATGGTCGAGGATTTGAAGTGTGTACTTTGGAGCGTGTTCTTCCTTGTTCCAACAGGGAGAGGGCAAGTAACAGACATGATTTCTCCTGTTGAGCATGAAAAAGTATTGCGCTGGTTGTATGAATTGAGCAAGCGTGTACCGTTTGATATTAAAACGACTGAGGCTATGCATTATCGCCGTGTCGTGATTCAGCAAAAAATGCGCGAAGCCAAAGCCCAGACCGCTGAAATCAATTACTTGTCAGCATTAACCGAAAAGGGATTGACTGGCTCAATTGATGGACTCGGACGCGCACCTAAGGGCGTAAATGACGGTAACGGCTTTGTATTTATCTCCCATATTGGGGATGTCTACCCTAGCGGTCTACTGCCGGTTAAGGCGGGAAATGTCAGGGAGACACCGTTGGCAGAAATTTATCGCGAGTCACCGATTTTTAAATCATTGCGAAATCCAGACGGTTTCAAGGGTAAATGTGGTGTTTGTGAATTCCGAAATGTCTGCGGAGGTTCAAGATCACGTGCCTATGCGATGACCGGGGATTATTTGGAAAGTGAACCATTCTGCGTATATATTCCAAAAGCTCTACGAGAAAAACAAGAACAATCACAATAATAAAATGGGCAGCCGGTGATCCGGCTGCCGATTAACAAAAAAAGACGAAGGAAGACTAAAAGTCCTACTCGATATTACAATAAATGGCTGAACAATTTTCACAGCCAATTTCATCCTTTAAATATTGTAAATCCAATACTGTGATTTTGCCGCGTTTAATTGAAATGATATTGTCGCGTTTTAACTCACTCAGGATCCGATTTGTACTCTCTCTGGAAGTGCCGCAGAAGTTAGCCAATTCTTGGTTTGTTAATGGCAGGTCGATTAAAATCCCATTATCTTTTGGCACACCATAGCTATTGGTCATCCGGATTAATGTTGAAAATAGTGCCCCGCGCTTGCCGTTGAGGACAAGGTCACGGAATTTTGTCTGCGTTTTTCGGAAATGGTCGCTCATCCATTTCATGAATTCAAAGGCAAGCTTGCTGTTATGGAAGATTTCACTTTCAATCACGTCTTTTCTAATTGCGGCAATTTCACCTTCCTGAAGAACCTTGGCGCTTAATAAATATTTTGGGCTGTCGGTAAACAGGGTCAATTCGCCGCAGATATCATTTTCGCCGCAGATTCTTAAGGACAATTCCCGGCCGTCAGATGTAATCTTGCTGATTTGAATCTTACCCGAAACAATCACATAAAGTTCCTCAGCCACCATTCCCTCCTGGAATAAAAATCTTCCCCGTTCACTTTTAAATCTTCGGTCAGCAAACTTTAATAATTCTTTTATTTCAATCGAATGAGTTGATTTTATAGTTGTATTCATTAAGATTCACCCCATAATTATTAATTCTGTCGTTTCAATTTTTTATTCGTTAGTAACATTTTATCGTAAGAAATGGGGAGGAAACCAAGTAAACAATGACAATATAGTGAAAACTAACTTCCATTTTTACATAAATTTTTGAAAAACTGAAAGAAACCTCGTGATAAGGAATGTCCAATTTATGGATATGAATCTTTTCACTGAAATTGTTAAGATAATTACTAATAAAAAGTATTTCATAGTGAATAAAGTAACAGTCTTTTCATACTGACATCTGTTACAATAGATATAAATAACTTCTTTTAGCTAACGGAGTTGATCTAAATGGAAAAAACCATTATTAATGATAAATTGAATAGACCACTACGCGATCTTAGAATATCGGTGATTGACCGCTGTAATTTTCGCTGCCAATACTGCATGCCTGCAGATCAATTTGGTTCTGATTTTGAATTTCTTCCTCGCAGTGCACTATTGACATACGAGGAAATTGAACGGCTTGCTAAAATTTTTGTCAGCCTTGGGGTAAAGAAAATCCGCTTAACTGGGGGAGAGCCGCTTTTGCGGAGGGATTTACCGGTGCTGGTTGAAAAGGTATCAAGCATACAAGGCATAGAGGACATTGGTTTGACCACCAATGGAGTGTTGCTGCCAAAATTGGCACAGAAATTAAAGGACGCCGGCTTGAAACGGGTAAATATCAGTTTGGATAGCTTGAATGATGAATTGTTTGGGAAAATTAATGGCCGTGGAATCGGAACAGGTCCAGTCCTTGACGGAATACAAGCCGCAAAGCAGGCTGGGCTTGGCATAAAATTAAACATGGTTGTTAAGAAAGGTTTAAATGATTCGGAAATCATTCCGATGGCTTCCTTTTGCAAAGAAAATGGTTTGGAATTGCGCTATATCGAATATATGGATGTCGGCTCGACAAATGGTTGGAAGATGGACGATGTTGTAACCAAAAAGGAAATTTATCATCTTTTGAAGGAACATTTTGAGATGGATCCTGTTGGCCCGGCCTACTTTGGCGAAGTAGCCAAGCATTATCGCTATAAAGACACGGATGTAAATGTCGGGTTTATAACATCCGTATCCGAATCCTTCTGTTCTAGTTGCACCCGTGCCCGATTGTCAGCAAACGGGCAAATCTTTACCTGTTTATTTAATGGAAATGGACATGATATTCGAAATTTCATGAGAAATGGTGCCACGGATGAAGAAATCACCGCACGCATCACCGGAATTTGGAACAACCGGACAGACAGATATTCTGACGAACGAACAGCCGAAACAAACAAAAATCGCAAGAAAATTGAAATGTCCTATATTGGTGGTTAATCAAACAAAAAACTCCCCAAGTTGGGGAGTTTTTTCAATAACATATTTAGAAATATCTAGGAAACAGAATGTTGTTTTCAAGGTGGACGTGCATGAAGGTCAAGCTCTCAAGGTCTTCCAAACGCTTGTAAACCAAACGATAGGTACCGCAGGCATCAAGCGGTGGTGTGAAGTCAGCTGTAATGCTCCGCAATTCTTTAAGGATTGCTCCCGCATGGTCATGTTCCTTTTCCAGTGCCACAATCATATTAATAGCCCCTTCACGATTTTTAACCGTGCCATCGGCAAGCATTTTGATAATTGGGAAGACCGTTTCCTCTTCCTTTGCCATATGATCAAGCAATTCCTTTTTCAATTCGTAAAACAGTTCATACACTTTTAAAAGTTCTGGGTGATGGTCGCCATGGACCTTGGACACCTTTGTTACATATGGGCTAAGCATGGTTAATTCTTCTCTTGTTGCTTGGTGATAGTGGCTAATGACATGGTCGATAATTGTGTTCGAATCAGAATTTGTCCAGACCTCAAGGCTAGTTTCCTGGGATTGGCTTTTTTCGTATACCATTTTTAACTCTTCCATAACGGCATCCGTATTTTGTCCCGCTGCATCAGCCAGTGGAATATTGCCGCCGCAACAAAAATCGATACGATATTTTTTGAATATATCACTTGTTTTGGGCATTTTGTTGACAATATCTCTAACTAAGGTATCTGCAGTAATCATAAAAGTCATCATGAAAAACCTCCTAAAATACTTTCTGACATAAGCATAATGGAAACTTGATTTGAACTTGGTGACCACCGTCACACATTAGCGGATGTTTTTGTGAATTTTGGTCAAGAAACTTTCACAAATGTGATATTTGCTATGTATCCTGAGTTTTTGTAGGCTTATAATGAATGTAATATAAACAAGTTTGATTTTTTGTATAAGATGGGAGCCGATTTATTTGTTTGAAAGAAGACAACCAATTCCAATCGGGGATGCAGTAAAAAAAATAATGCAATATCAACTCCAAGGTGTCACTGAGCATGTTTCGATAGATGAAAGCTATGGAAGATTCTTATCAGAAGATTTAACGGCCACCTGTGATGTTCCTCATTTCGACAGAGCCCCATATGATGGCTTTGCTGTCAGATCCATTGATACTAATGGGGCATCATTAACAAATCCTGTTGAATTTGAAGTAATCGATCATATTGGAGCAGGCATGGTTTCCGAAAAACAGGTGGGTAACAACCAAGCGGTGAGGATCATGACCGGGGCGATTATGCCAAAAGGTACCGATGCAGTGGTTATGTTTGAAGTAGCCAAAACCTTTGAAAAAAATGGAACACCATACATGTCAATAAAACGAAGCTTTAAAAAAGGCGAAAATGTTTCGTTTAGAGGGGAAGACGCAAAGGAAGGCAAAGTACTTGTAAAAAAAGGAACGTTGGTTAATCCAGGGATTCAGGCCATGCTCGCGACATTCGGCTACAAGCAGGTTCCGGTTGCCAAAAAACCGATCGTAGGTTTGTTCGCGACCGGAACCGAGCTGTTGGAAGTCGAGGAACCATTGGTTCCCGGAAAGATTCGCAATAGCAATTCACACATGATTGCCGCCCAAATTGAGCGGGCAGGCGCAATTGTTCGGTATTTTGGGAAATTACCTGATGATTTTGATACGTGCTTTGAGGCGGTACATAATGCACTCGACAAAGTGGATATTCTAGTCACCACGGGAGGGGTTTCCGTTGGCGATTTTGATTATCTTCCGGAAATATATGAAAAGTTGCAGGCTGAAGTGTTGTTTAATAAGGTGGCAATGCGTCCGGGAAGTGTTACGACGGTGGCCCATTTTAACGGCAAGCTGTTATTTGGGCTTTCGGGAAACCCATCGGCCTGCTATGTGGGATTTGAATTATTTGCCCGGCCGATTATTCGCAGAATGTTATTCTCCGAAAAACCGCACCTTCGGAAGGAAACAGCGATCCTAGACGTTGACTTTCCGAAGGCCAATCCGTTTACAAGATTTGTCCGGAGTGCCCTGACAGTGGAAAATGGGAGACTTAAAGTAAGCCCAAGCGGCCTCGATAAGTCGAATATTATCATGAGTTTGGCCAGTGCAAATTCGTTAACCATTTTGCCAGGCGGAACAAGGGGATTCACCGAGGGCAGCGAAGTGGAGGTCCTTATGTTAGAAGACCAAACCGGCAGTGAGTGGCCTTGGTAAAACCGGCCGTTTTTCAAGTGGTCGGCTACCAAAATAGCGGCAAGACGACTTATGCGCTGAAGCTGATTCAAAGACTGAAAGCCTTAGGAATCACAACTGCCACGATAAAGCATCACGGTCATGGGGGCAAACCTGATGTTCCGGATGGCAAAGATTCGGTCAAACAGATCGAGAAAGGGGCCGGCATTTCAATTGTTGAAGGCGGCGGCCGCATGATTCTTCAGGCAGAGGATTTCAAAGGCGGGCTGGAGCGACAAATTCAACTGTTGGGTTTTTTTCAACCCGATGTCATCCTGATTGAAGGCTATAAACATAAACCATTTCCCAAGGTTTTATTGATTAGGAGCCAAACCGATTTGGAATTGCTGTCGGCAGTAACAAATGTGAAGGCCATCGTCTATTGGCAGGACGAAATGAAGACGGACATTCAAGCCCAGACCGATGTACCATGTTTTCGAATTGATGACGTTAATAGTGTAGACTGGGCCGTACAATTCTTAAAATTTTGTGTCGAAGAAGAAGGCTGAGGCCTTCTTTTCGTTTTTTTGTGACACGCTTCACTTATTATTCCTTTTTGCTTGTTTAAAGTGAAGATATTAGGAAAAAGGAGTGAAATATGATGAAGCTTTTTTTACCAAAACAGCATGGTGCGTGGGCAATGTTAATCATCCCTTTTTGGCTGGGGGTAATAAATGGAGGATTTATGTGGCAGCATATCCCATTTTTCGTTGGCTGGTTATTATTGTATTTGGCGACCTATCCGATGCTGTTGATTTTTAAAAGGAAAAAGGTTTCTTTTTATACTAAATGGACGTTGATATATCTCGTACCTGCTTTAGCCTTGCTTTTAATCCCGTTAATTGAAAGACCATCAATGGTATACTTCGGGCTGTTGATGCTCCCGTTTTTTGTGATAAATGCTTATTATACTTCAATTAATCGCGATCGTGCGTTTATGAATGATATCAGCGCCATTTGCGCATTCTCGATTGCCGGGTTGGCAAGCAGTTATTTTGGCGGAGGCACACTAACTTCCAGTACGATTTTATTTACATTTTTCGGTTCGATGCTGTTTTTTGCCGGATGCACTTTTTATGTAAAAACCATGATCAGGGAAAGGAAGAATATTCAGTTTAAATGGATTTCATGGCTTTTCCACATCATTTTGGTAGGTGCTTGGCTGGTATTTGGCTTTTGGGTTGCAGCACTTGCATATATCCCAAGTCTAATACGGGCAATTGTGTTTTATGGAAAAAAATTGACCCCTAAACAAATCGGCATTTATGAAATAGTGAACTCAGCAATTTTCTTTGTAATAATGACAGTCCAAATTCTTTACCTTTAATAACAAAAAAATCGGCCCTTTTTAAAAGGACCGATTTTTTTACGTTAATCAACCGTGCAAATTTCAATTGGACAATCCTCGCACTCAATCTCCCCTTTTAAATAATCAAGATCATGAATGGTAATCGTGCCTTTATTAATCGAGATGATACCCGTCTTTCTAAGATCGCTTAGGAGCCGATTGACGACTTCCCTTGAGGTGCCGCAAAAATTGGCCAATTCTTGATTGGTCAGCGGCAAATCTATCATAATTCCTCTACTCGTTTTATTTCCGTAGCTATTGCTAATTCGAATTAAGGTTGAATATAGAGCCCCTTTTTTTCCATGTAAAACAAGGTCGCGAAATCGGGTTTGTGTTTTCCGATATTGCTGGCTCATCCATTTTAAAAATTCAAAGGATAGCGGCAAATCCTGCGAAAGTTTTTCTTCAAGATACTCCCTTCTTATAACAGCAACTTCACCGCTCTCAACGACTCGTGCACTTAATGAATACTTGGATGTTGGGGAAAATAATTGTAGTTCACCAACAAGATCACCAGCAGAGCACATTCTTAAAGTAAGCTCCCGGCCATCAGGGATAATTTTACTTATTTGCAGAACACCGCTTTGAACGACATACAACTCTTCTGCAGGGGCACCTTCCTGAAATAAAAAGGAACCCTTTTCCATCTTTTTGTAATAATGTATCGTTTGAAACAGATGGGTCAACTGTACTGGCATATCTTTAACTAATTGCATAAAATAACCACCTTTAAATGGGGTAACCCCCTGGCTTGGATATCAGAAATTTTCTTAGTGGCAGTCAATGTAAGATTTTTACAAGATTCTACTATAATTATATTGTTAACGAAGAATATTTAGCAATATCTGAAGAATAAGTTCATACAATCGTCAAAAGTTGTATAGCATCATTTTATATTTCTTAGGAAATATTGTCTAATGCTGTTGATTTATGAAAGAAATTCCTATAATCGTGGGAACTCAAACGGAAATAATAAAAAAGTAACGTTAAGGAGGGAAAAGCATGGGTCAAAATCGTCAATTTCGATCTGGTCAAAAAGCCCCTAATAATGGTGTCTATATTGAAGTAGGGGATACTGGAAGCAATGTGATCAATCCTAAAAAAATAAGGCTGAGAGCGGGAGACAGATTTCCCGAGACCTCTAACGATGAGCGAATTTGGACTTACCAGCGCAAGCCATAATAGGGAATACCGAAAGAGTCATCCGATCATCGGATGGCTCTTTCTAAATTTTACTTTTAAAGAAGAATTCATTTATAATAAAAGAAAAAGGTCAAATTAGGTCAAAAAGGAGATGGGAAAATGGACTTGAACAGAATGACTGAAAGGCTGCAGAAAGGGGTAATGGAGGCCCAAAATCTGGCCGTAAAAAATAATCATCAAGAAATAGACGAACCTCACTTGTTTTTGGCGTTATTGAATCAGGATGACAGTTTGATTTCGACCATTTTTGAACGGGCTGGCATATCATCTGAAAAAATGGAACAAGCCTTAAATCAGGCGTTGGCCCGGAAGCCGCAGGTTATTGGCAGTGGTGTTGAACAGGGGAAACTGTATATTACCGCTAAACTGCAACGACTGCTCGTTAGTGCGGAGGACTTTGCCGAGAAGCTTGGAGATGAATATCTCTCGGTTGAACATGTTCTTATGGCGGCAGTAAATGCGAATGACTCGGAAATCAAAGGGATTCTGGGTACAATCGGCCGGGACGCTGAGGTAATTTTAAAAGCAATTAAGGAAATTAGGGGGAATCAAAGAGTGACTTCACAAAATCCTGAAGCAGGTTACGAAGCGTTAAAGAAATACGGACGGGATTTGGTTGCGGAAGTAAAAGCAGGGAAAATGGACCCGGTGATCGGACGAGATACGGAAATCCGCAATGTCATCAGGATTCTGTCCAGAAAAACAAAAAACAACCCTGTATTGATCGGTGAACCGGGTGTAGGGAAAACAGCCATTGTCGAAGGTCTAGCCCAGCGAATTGTTCGAAAAGATGTTCCCGAAGGACTAAAGGATAAGACTATTTTTTCCCTTGATATGAGTGCACTGATTGCCGGCGCCAAATTCAGAGGAGAATTTGAGGAGAGACTGAAAGCTGTTTTAAATGAAATCAAGAAAAGTGAAGGACAAATACTGTTGTTTATCGATGAAATCCATACAATCGTCGGTGCAGGAAGAACCGATGGCGCCATGGATGCCGGCAATATGTTAAAGCCGATGCTTGCCAGGGGGGAACTCCATTGCATTGGGGCAACCACGCTCGATGAACATCGAAAATATATCGAAAAGGATCCCGCCCTCGAGAGACGATTTCAACAGGTGTTGGTCCAGGAACCCGATGTCGAGGACACTATCTCAATTTTGCGGGGCTTAAAGGAACGATTTGAAGTCCACCACGGGGTAAAAATTCACGACCACGCCTTGGTTGTCGCTGCCACTTTGTCGGACCGCTATATTTCCGACCGATTCCTGCCTGACAAAGCAATTGATTTAGTCGATGAAGCATGTGCGATGATCCGGACGGAAATTGATTCAATGCCGACAGAGCTTGATGAAGTGACCCGAAGAGTCATGCAATTGGAAATTGAGGAAGCAGCGTTAAGCAAAGAACAGGATGAAATCAGTAAACATCGGCTTGAAGCGCTGCGAAAGGAATTAGCGGACTTAAAGGAACAAGCGGGTAGCATGAAGGCAAAATGGCTTGGGGAAAAAGAAACGATTCAAAAATTGCAGGAAAAACGTGAGCAAATAGAGAAGCTCAGACGCGAGCTGCAGCAAGCGGAGGATAAATATGACCTAAACCGGGCTGCCGAGCTTAGGCATGGGATGATTCCACAAGCAGAAAAAGAATTGCTGGAACTTGAAACGAAAACAGAATCTGAAAATCGTTTGCTTCGTGAAGAGGTAACCGGAGAGGAAATATCGAATATTATTTCAAGGTGGACTGGCATCCCGCTGGCGAAACTCGTCGAAGGCGAACGGGAAAAACTTCTGAGACTGGAATCAATCCTTCAAGAACGGGTCATTGGGCAAAATGAAGCCGTTAATCTAGTAACAGATGCGGTTCTTCGCGCCAGGGCGGGAATAAAAGACCCAAACAGACCGATTGGCTCGTTTTTATTTTTGGGACCCACGGGGGTCGGTAAAACGGAGCTGGCAAAGGCTCTGGCCGAAGCGTTATTCGACAGTGAGGAGCATATTATTCGCATCGACATGTCCGAATATATGGAAAAGCATGCGGTCTCCCGGCTAATCGGCGCACCTCCTGGATACGTGGGCTATGAAGAAGGCGGGCAATTGACTGAAGCCGTAAGAAGGCGGCCATACTCTGTCATTTTAATGGATGAAATTGAAAAAGCACACCCTGAGGTATTTAATATCTTGCTGCAGGCCCTTGACGATGGCCGGATAACCGATTCGCAGGGGAGGGTGGTCGACTTTAAAAACACCGTAATCATTATGACATCCAATATCGGCTCCCAGTTTCTCCTCGACCGTGCAGAAGATGAGGAAGGGATTTCAGAGGCAGCTAGGGAAAAGGTACAAAGCCAGCTAAAGGCTCATTTCCGTCCGGAATTCCTCAATCGAATCGATGAAACAATTTTGTTTAAACCGTTGTCATTAGGCGACATCAAGAATATTGTTGTCAAACTTCTTAAGGAGCTTCAGGGAAGATTAAAAGATCAGCAAATAGAAATATCCATCACGGATGAAGCAAAAGAATTCATTGCCATTAACGGTTTTGATCCTGTCTATGGGGCGCGGCCGTTGAAGCGGTATATTCAGAGAAATATCGAAACAAAACTGGCCAGGGTTATCATCGCCGGAAAATTGCACGAGGGATCGAGTGCAGAAATTATTGTCAATAATGGAGAAGTAGATTTAACCATTGACAAATGAGGGTTATCCCGTAAAAATAAAGGTCTTCCAACTTAGCATGGAAGACCTTTTCTAAAAGAACTTAGTGTTTGCTTGCCGGTTCATTTGGAATGACAGCAGATGCAACGAAAATTAAAATTGTGACAATCACAGATACGAAAGCCCCCGCTTTAAAATCAAATCCAACACCCGACATGGAACTGACAACATATGTAAGCATTTGTACTAAAAGAAAAGTCCAGAAAAATGTCCAAAAGTATCGCACTATTTTTTCACCTGCCTATATAACATCCATCTTAATATTACCACATGAAGAAATAATAATGAAACGTTTTCTTTCAACCAATTTCCCATAAATAGGCGAAGCCCCATACTGCTTTTGTGAAATGACATACAATATCATGAGGAAATATGTAAAAGGAGATATACCAATGGAAAGTCGCAGTTTTCAAATGGATACCCAATGGAATATTATTTATTACCCGGAGCAGCCTACCGGATTTGGGATCTTGGTAATCGGAGATGAACGGCATTATGTGGACGAAGGTAAGTGCTTTTGGACACAAAATGAGGGGAAACAAACGATTATTAAAGATTTAAAAGAAAGTGGGTACACCATTTTTTCCTCAAATCTTTATGGGCGACACTGGGGAAGTGAGAATGCTGTGGAGCTGGCGCAAAGGTTATACCATTATATTATTCGCAATGAAATCATTAATCACAAGATTCATATTTTGGCTGAAGGGATGGGAGCCTTGGCAGCACTTCGATTGATGGATAAAATGAAGGATCATATTAGGTCAGTCGTTCTCCTTAATCCGATTCTTTCCCTGAAACATCATCTAGATCAAGAGAGGGAACATAAATTCTTTTATAAGAAGTTAATTAGGGAATTAATAGCTGCCTACCAGATGGATCAGCAAGAGTTGGAGAAAAGTATCACCGGCATGGAAGATGTCATTAAACTTGATGATGGCTGCCCGATAAAGATCATTCACGTCCTGTCAGGAGGCCGCTTATACAATCAATCGAAGCAATACCACAAACTGATTGGAACTGCCAATTTGCAGCCGACGATCATTCTTCCGGAAAAGAAACAACAAATTGGGAAAATGTGCGTAAGTTTTTATAAAAACCATGAATCAATCCTTTAAACTCTTCCTCCTCCACGAAAGAAATATTTCCTTATTGAACTGCATAGGATTCAGTAAGGAAGTTGGAGGTGGAAGAACGAATGGACAAGGCCACGATATTGGGCGTTTTTAACTTTGTCAGTTTCCATTTATGTAAAACCCTGCTTAATCGCGGAATCGAAGTATATGGTGTCTCGATTGGAGATATGGAGCAAATTTCATTCCATGAGGAGAAAAGACTAGAAGTAGGCCGAAACGCCAATTTTATTGAAGCATCGTTAGAAAAATTAATAAGTGAAGCGGGTATATCCGCTTCAAAGCAAACATTAATTTTACCCGTGTATGATTTTTACATGCTTAACCATGACCGGACTCTATTAAATGATTATGTAATCGGGACACTCCGAGAATATATCAATAAAAGTAAAGCCGAACTAGACATCATGGTGATTTTGCCGATGCAGCTTATGGATCATGAAAAAAAATCGCCTGTGCACCGGCTTATTAGACAGGTAAAGCAGAAATCCGTACCTGTACAGAAGGTTTATTTGCCAACTATTTATGGACCTTGGCAGCCTTCGGTATTTCTGTTTCAGCAGGCAATTATGTCCACCATGCAAAAGGGCAAACTTTCCGGAGCAGAAAGGGAATGGCGGGGGGATGCCCTGTTTGTTGATGATGCGATAGAAACGATGATCGAGCTTATGGAAACTGGAAATCCTGGGGAGTATTTATTGGAAAGCGGCCAGGACAATTATTGGCGAATGTGCGCGGACTATCTCAATATTGGACAAAATCATATTGAACAAGCAGGCAAACCTCACCAAATGAATAGGCACATTGTCAGAACTCCTGTAAAAAAAGTCACGGCGCTTGCCGATTCGTTTTCTCAGCAAATAGGGCATACAAGGTTGTTTTATCAAAATCAAAGCTAATCTCCGCATATCCCCGATTTGGATGGGGGGAATATCCTTTTCATTTTTTTCTTCAATTGTTAGAATAAATAAAAACAATTTTATCTAACAGCCGCAAAGTTAATATTAGAACACTATAGAAGCATCACCTGATGTAAGGGCCGCGGTACGAAGGAGTTGCAAGAAATGCTTCGCCGATTCGGAATGATTTTTATTTGTGTATTCATGCTTGCAGCTTGTGTTGAGAAAAAGCCGCAAGGGAAACTGGAGAAGGTTGGCTTATTAGTGCCTGAAACAGTCAATGACCAAGTTTGGGGGTCGAAAGGCTTTAATGGATTGATAAAAATCCAATCCAAATTTGATGTAGAGGTTTTTTATAAAGAAGGCATGAATTCTGAGAGGGCAGTAAATCACGCCGTGAAGGAATTTGCGCAAAAAGGGGTTAATCTCATTTTTGGCCATGGGTCAGAATATGCTGTATATTTCAATGAAATTTCCCGTGATTATCCTGATATCCACTTTGTCAGTTTTAATGGAGACGCAAAGAACGACAATACGACCAGCCTAAATTTTAAAGCGCATGCGATGGGCTTTTTTGGCGGAATGGTAGCTGCGCATATGTCCAATAATAAGAAAGTGGGGGTATTGGCGGCATACGAGTGGCAGCCGGAAATTGAAGGTTTTTATCAGGGGGCCTTGGCAGAAAATAATGATACCTATGTAGATATCCAGTATGTTGGAAATTGGGATGATAAAAACAAAGCGATCCAGCTTGTTGACAGAATGATGGCAAATGGAGTAGATGTTGTCTATCCTGCTGGCGACGGTTTTAATGTTCCTGTTATTGAAAAAGTAAAGGAGCAGGGTTTATTTGTGATTGGTTATGTTTCCGACCAGTCAGATCTAGGTGAGTCTACGGTGTTGACAAGTACCATTCAGGAAGTTGATTTGCTATATGAGAAAATTGCAAACGAATTTAATAGCGGGAATTTGAAATCCGGCAACCAATCCTATGACTTTCAAGATGATGTCATTTCGTTGGGGAAGTATAGCCCATCGGTAAGTAAAGAGTTTATTGGGAAGATGGATAAGCATGTTAAGTTATATAAAGAAACAGGAAAGCTGCCCGAATAATGCTGGGTTTTCGGGGGAGATACATACGAAAAAACTAGGCTGCCTACTGTATTTTGGCAGCTTGTTTTTTTACCAAAGCAGGAAATGGTTGCGAAAAAGAAGTTTTATCTGTTAAAATTAGTACCAAGTCATAATAATTGATATTAACTATTAGGATAAATTTTTCATAAATCCAAAGGAGATGGAAAAATGAGAGCAGGGATCATCGGAATAGGCAGGTATTTACCTGAGAAGATAGTGACTAACTTTGATTTGGAAAAAATGATGGATACCTCCGATGAATGGATTAGAACCCGGACTGGAATTGAACAGCGCAGAATCGCCGGCGATGATGTTAATACGTCGGACATGGCCTTTTGGGCCGCGGAGAAAGCCATTTCGGATGCTGGAATTAAACCGGAGGACATTGACTTAATTTTGGTTGCAACAGTCACCCCGGATACACCCTTTCCATCTATGGCCTGCAAGATTCAAGAGCGTCTCGGAGCCAAAAAGGCTGCCGCAATGGACATATCTGCGGCTTGTGCCGGATTTATGTATGGGATTGTTACAGCGAAGCAATTTATCGAGACAAGTGTGTATAAGCATGTTTTGGTAGTAGGCGTTGAAAAACTTTCAAAAATTACCGATTGGAATGACCGGAATACGGCAGTTTTATTTGGTGATGGAGCTGGTGCAGCGGTCATTGGCCCTGTATCAGAGAATCGTGGGATTCTGTCATTTGAACTTGGCGCTGATGGATCTGGAGGAAAACACCTGTATCAGGAAGAATATATCGTAATGAATGGGCGCGAGGTTTTTAAATTTGCTGTCAGACAAATGGGCGAGAGCTGTATTCATGTTCTTGAAAAGGCTGGATTAAAAAAAGAGGACGTTGATTTTCTCATTCCGCATCAAGCCAATATCCGTATCATGGAAGCATCTAGACAAAGATTGGAACTGCCTGTTGAAAAAATGTCGAAAACCGTTGATAAATATGGCAATACCTCGGCAGCCTCGATTCCGATTTCCATTGTTGAAGAACTCGAAGCCGGAAAAATCAAGGATGATGATTTAATAGTGATGGTTGGGTTCGGCGGCGGCCTGACATGGGGTGCGATTGCCATCCGCTGGGGCAAATAGACACGTTCATCGGGATTGCTGTTGTATTTTCAAAGTAAATATTTAAGATGAAATTTGATAGGAATACCAAAGTGAAAAAGGAGATGATCAAATGGAAAATCGCAGGGTTGTCGTAACAGGCGTTGGAGCGGTTACACCACTTGGTAACGATGTTGAAACCACTTGGAAAGCTATATTGGAAGGAAAGTCTGGAGTCGGTCCAATGACAAGATTAAATCCGGATGAATACTCAGCCAAGGTTGCAGCTGAAGTCAAGGATTTCAATCCGGAGCTGTTTATCGATAAAAAAGATGTCCGGAAGATGGACAGATTTACACAATATGCTGTGGCAAGTGCACTAATGGCCGTTAAAGATGCCGATTTAACTATTAATGAAGAAAATTCCCATCGTGTCGGTGTTTGGATTGGTTCTGGAATTGGCGGCATGGAAACCTTTGAACAGCAATTTGAGGTATTTCAAAAACGCGGTTACCGCCGGGTCAGCCCATTCTTTGTACCAATGATGATCCCTGATATGGCCACTGGACAAGTTTCGATTATGCTAGGAGCAAGAGGTTTTAATTCCTGTACGGTTACAGCTTGTGCAACAGGAACCAATTCCATTGGTGATGCCTTTAAAGTAATTCAGCGCGGTGATGCCGATGTAATGGTAACCGGTGGAACAGAGGCTCCGATTACCAAAATGGCGGTAGCAGGCTTCTGCGCCAACACGGCGCTTTCGACTAATCCGGACCCGCAGACAGCCAGCAGGCCGTTCGATAAAAATCGTGACGGCTTTGTCATAGGCGAGGGTGCAGGCATTGTTATTTTGGAAGAGTTGGAGCACGCGTTGGCCCGCGGTGCAAAGATATATGCGGAAATTGTTGGCTACGGCGCTACCGGCGATGCCTATCATATCACCGCTCCTGCACCAGGAGGAGAGGGCGGTGCCAGGGCGATGAAAATGGCGCTTAACGATGCCGGACTTAAGCCGGAGGATATTGATTATATTAACGCACACGGCACCAGCACAGAATATAACGATAAGTTCGAAACACTTGCTGTCAAAGAAGTTTTTGGCGACCATGCTTATAAATTGGCGATGAGCTCGACAAAATCAATGACTGGGCACCTGCTCGGTGCAGCTGGCGGCGTCGAAGCAATTTTTAGCCTGCTGGCTATGAAAGAAAGTATGCTTCCGCCGACAATAAATTATGAAACTCCGGATCCTGAGTGCGATTTGGATTATGTCGCGAACGCAGCACGTCCGAAGGAAATCCAAGCGGTCATGAGCAACTCATTAGGCTTTGGCGGTCACAATGCCACAATCGTGTTTAAAAAATATCAATAATGAACAAAGTAAAGGACCAGGCACCCGCCGGTCCTTTTTTGAGTAAGAACATCCTTAGAAAACCTTCATAAACTGTAAACTAGATATTACAGTTGAATGGGGTGGAGGAATGGGTGTCATTCAAACCGACCAATGGATGGAGAAGAACTTTGATCTGCCTTTGAATATCTGTAAAAAGCTGAGGCCATATTTTAAGAGCCGAAAAGAAGTTGATATATATCAAGAACTATCAAAGTTTGGAATGTACAGACCGTCTTGGCAGGCAAAAAAATACTTGGATAAGATGCTTGAAGGTGATGTCTGGAAGCGGGTAGAGCAATTATTTCATAAATATAAACATAAATGGTCCGGTCCTGACATTCCTGTATTTCTTTTTCCAATGGAACGAAAAGCAGGGCTTTTTACCAGGAAAGAGGAACGCAGGAAAGCGGGCGTATCCTATCCGGACAAAATGTTCTTGTTTCTTTCCCACTATGATGACCCGAAAGAAGTCGAGGCGCTTCTTGTCCATGAATACCACCATGTTTGCAGATTGCGGGCCCTGAATAAGAAAATGGAGGATTACAGTCTATTGGACTCGATTATTATTGAGGGTCTGGCTGAATATGCAGTTTTAAAGCATTGCGGAGCGAATTATTTAGCCAATTGGTGCAATATGTATTCAGAAAGAGAGCACGAGATTTTTTGGGAGCGGTTCTTAAAGCCGCATTTGGCAAAAAAGAAGAATGAAAGGATACACGATGAACTTTTATATGGGGGAGGGAGGTACCCCGAGCTGCTGGGATATTCCGCCGGATATAATATTATTGAAAAATTTTACGAGAAGCATCGTTATTCTACAGAACGATCTTTTGCAATTCCAGCAACTAAATTTGTGAAATAAATATGCATTATAACTTTAAAAAGCCTATTAATTCAGGCTTTTTTTATTGTCTATTAACTTAATTAATAATCTGTAAAAGAATTATTTAATTGTAATAAATCTGTCCTATTTGAATATAAGGAATTAAAAGAATAAATCAAAAGTAGGAAGGTGTACTATGAGTGCAAAAAAAACATTGCTTCAAGAGGCACCGCTGCTTGAAGTGAAAAATTTAGAGACAGCCTTCGATATTAATGGGACTTTTTATAATGCTGTAGATAATGTGTCGTTTAAGATAAGACCGAGACAGATTGTCGGAGTTGTGGGGGAATCGGGATGTGGCAAGTCCGTGATGAGCCTGTCCATCATGCAATTGCTTCCAAAAGGGATTGGGATGGTTAAATCCGGTGAAATTATCTTTGATGGTCTGAATCTTGAAAAAATGTCAGAATCACAAATTAATAAAATGCGCGGCAAGGATGTTTCTATGATTTTCCAGGAGCCGATGACCTCATTAAATCCGGTCTTTACGATTGGTTACCAGATTCAGGAAGTTTTATTTAACCACATGATAATATCCAAACAGGAAGCTAGACAAAAAGCGATCGCGCTGCTTAAGAGCGTTGGCATTTCCAGACCTGAAAAAATTGTCGACGAATATCCGCATCAATTATCCGGCGGTATGCGGCAGCGGGTCATGATTGCGATTGCCATCGCCTGTCAGCCAAAGCTGCTAATTGCAGACGAACCAACCACTGCTCTTGATGTGACCGTTCAGGCGCAAATCCTGGAACTATTGAAGGAAATTCAAGAAGTAAACGATATGGCAATTATTTTGATTACCCATGATTTGGGTGTCGTTGCGGAAATGTGCGACGAGGTTATCGTGATGTATGCTGGAAAGATTGTTGAACAAACAGATGTGGATTCATTGTTCTATAATCCTAAGCATCCATATACAATACTACTTTTGGGGGCAATTCCAAAAATAGATCAGGAGGAAGAAAGACTCAGCACCATTCAAGGTATCGTACCATCATTGACCAATATGCCTCAGGTCGGCTGCAGATTTGCCCACCGCTGTCCTAAAGTGATGTCGGAATGCTTCAACGTCACGCCGCTGCTTGCGGAAGCTGCCGATGGCCACGAGGTTGCCTGCCTACTCTATGAAACTAGCAAGCCGAGAGAAGGGGAGAGGTAATGAGTACCGTTTCTGTAGATAACAAGAAAGATAATCATTCTTCACTAGCTGAAAATTTGTTGGAAATTCAGAATCTAAAAACCTATTATCCTGTCAAAGGTGGTTTTTTCAAACGGACGGTCGGTCATGTGAAAGCTGTTGATAATATATCCTTCGAGATCAAAAAAGGGGAAATCATGGGCCTTGTAGGAGAATCAGGCTGCGGCAAATCTACAGCTGGCCGAACTATCCTTAGGCTGTTAAAACCAACCGAAGGAAAAATTCTCTTTGATAATAAAGATATTACGAGACTTCAAGGAAAGAACTTACGGGAAATTCGAAAGGATATGCAAATGGTCTTTCAGGATCCCTACGCTTCCTTAAATCCGATGCAAATGGTTGGGAATATTATTGAGGAGCCCATCTATAACTTTTCAAAAAAAAGTAAGGATGAGCTGAAAAAGGAAGTTATGGATTTATTGGAGAAGGTCGGTCTGCCACCGGATGCCTATTACAAATACGCCCATGAATTTTCCGGGGGCCAGCGCCAGCGAATAGGGATTGCCCGCGCCCTGGCGTTAAGACCAAAACTGATCATTGCTGATGAACCGGTGTCTGCATTGGACGTGTCCGTTCAATCACAGGTTTTAAACCTCTTAAAAGACCTGCAAGAGGAATTTGATTTGACTTTTTTGTTTATTGCACATGACTTAAGTGTAGTTAAACATATGAGTGATCGAATTGGAGTTATGTATTTAGGTAATCTGGTAGAGATAGGCGGAAAAGATAGTCTTTACGCCGAGCCTCTGCATCCATATACCCAGGCATTAATATCGGCAATTCCAAACCCGGACCCGCGGCAAAAGAAGGAACGAATCATTTTAAAAGGCGATGTTCCAAGTCCAATTAACCCTCCATCAGGATGCTCATTCCATCCGCGCTGTCCGATGGCAATGGAAGAATGTTCGAAATCCAAGCCGGTATTAAAGGAGGTGAAGCCAACTCATCGAGTAGCTTGCCACCTTTATTAAAAATTTTTTTCAAAAAACTCATAGGGGGGAATCAAATGAAGAAGAGAAGTATGCTCTGGCTTGCAGCGTTAATGCTCGTTCTTTCAGTATTTTTAGCAGCATGCTCGGGCGGCGGTGAAAAAGCCGGCACAAAGAAGGAAGAAAATAATGGTAAGTCTGGTGAAACGGCGGGTAAGCCCCAAGATGGCGGTACACTAGTATATGCTCTTGATTCACAGCCAAAAGGATTATTTAACTGGACATTCTACGAAGATACTGTTGATTTTGAAGTCCTTGACCTTTTTGATGAGAATTTAATTGATTATGATGAACACTTAAAGGCTGTCCCACATATTGCTTCTTGGAAAACAGAAGACAATAAGGTATTCGATTTCGAAATTAAAAAAGGTGTTAAATGGCATAATGGTGAAGAATTGTCTGTGAAAGACTGGGAATTCGCCATATACACCATTGCTGATAAAGACTATGAAGGTTCCCGTTTCGAAAACGTTAGAACCATCTTGGGTGCTCAAGACTACCATGATGGAAAAACAGATAAAATCGAAGGGGTCAAAGTAATCGACGATTACCATATTCAAATCACGTTTGATAAAGCACGCGTTAACAACTTGGATAATGTGTGGACCTATCCATTATCCCGCAAAGAATTTGAAGGCATTGCTGTAAAAGACATGCTTTCTTCTGAACAAGTTCGCTCCAAACCGGTAGGTCTAGGACCTTATAAAGTAACAAAAATTGTTCCTGGTGAATCTGTTGAAATGGAACGTTTCAATGACTATTTCGGCGGTAAACCACATATTGATAAAATTGTCGTAAAAGTAATTGATCCATCACTTTCTGTTGGTGAACTAAAGAACGGTACCCTTGATATGACTTCATTCCACCCAAGCATTATCGAACAGGTAAAGGCACTTGATAATGTAAATGCGATCACATATCCAGGACTAAGCTATTACTATGTAGGTTTCCGTTTAGGTACTTGGGACGGCGAGAAAAACGTCATGAACGAACCAAAATATCAAAACAAGAAGCTTCGCGAAGCGATGTATTATGCAATCAACCGTGAAGAATGGGTAAAAGCGTTCTTCTTTGGTGTAGGTAAACCGGTTAACCGTCCGGTTCCATCTAACCACTGGATTGCAGCAGACAATAAAGAAATGCCTCAATACAAATATGATCCTAAGAAAGCAAAACAATTATTAGATGAGGCTGGATATAAGGATGTAAACGGCGATGGATTCCGTGAAGATCCAAACGGCAAGGAATTCGTTGTAAACTTCTCTCACTATGCAACACAAAACCCAACGTTTGAAGCTCGTGCTAAAGCATTATGCCAATATTGGGAAGAAGTTGGACTGAAGACAAAGCTTGCGATGACTGATGCAAATCTTTACTACGATTTGCTAGACAAAGCTGACAAGTCAATGGAAGTATATTTCGCAGGCTGGTCAACTGGTACTGACCCAGACCCAACAGGACTATGGAGTTCTAAAACACTTTGGAACCATCCGCGCTGGGTTAATGAAGAAAGTGATAAATTATTAGATCAGGCCCTGGATATCGATGTGGTTGGAACCGACAACAATAAACGTAAAGACCTTTATGTACAATGGCAAAAACTATTCATGGAAGACCTTCCTGGACTTCCAATTGCTGAGATTGACGAAACAATGGCAGTCAGCAAACGTGTACAAGGCACTAAATTTGATGTTTCCGGCAAAAATCGTCCTAATGAATGGTGGATTAAACAATAATTACAGCAGACTAACATGCAGTAGACTATGTTAAATGTTACCAATTAGTTAATTCGTATCTAACTGTTAATCGGAGGGGAAGGAGACAGCATACCTTCCTTGCCCCTCCGATTTAAATCAATTAGGTTACATGCCTCATTGTGTTTAACATCGTTTATAGACGAGGAGAATGTATATGCTGAAATATTCACTTCGAAGAATTTTAGGCATGATTCCAATGTTGTTTCTGATTTCTATTGTCGTCTTTACCCTTGCAAAACTTATGCCGGGTGATTCACTTTCTGGTGAAATCGATCCAACTAACACGAATCCTCAATATATTGCAGAAATGCGCGAAAAACTAGGATATAATGACCCGCTGCCACAGCAATATTTACGCTGGATCGGGAATTTTGTCCAAGGGGATTTTGGAAAGTCAACCCGCTTTAAACTTGAAGTTTCGGCAGTGGTTGGTGAAAGACTTCCCAATACATTATTACTTGGGTTAACATCCATTGTTTTCACCTATATCCTGGCGTTTATCATGGGTTCTTATGCCGGACGAAAACCGTATACTTTCGGTGATAATCTAATCGGCGGTCTCAACTATTTGGGATTATCAATACCGTCCTTTATCGCTGGTGTTTTTGCTATTTTCCTGTTTTCATTTACATTGGGCTGGTTTCCATCCAATGGATCAGTAGGTATTGGGCTGACCGATGGAACATTTGAATATTGGTTAAGCCGTCTTCACCATGTTCTCCTGCCAGCATTAGTACTTGGCTTATTAAGTACCGCAAGTTACACACAATTCTTACGAAATGACATTATCGAAAACAGTCGGAAGGATTTTGTCCGTACGGCCCGTGCCAAAGGGACACCAGAAAGAAAAATTTATAATGTACACATATTAAGAAATTCAATTATTCCGCTTATTACCTTTTTAGGATTTGACCTGGTTGCCATTATCAGTGGTGCAATTATAACCGAGACTATTTTTACTTATCCTGGTCTTGGACAACTATTCCTCCAATCTGTTGGGACAAGGGATTATCCAGTTTTAATGACATTGACAATGTTATTCTCATTCTTAACACTGGTCGGTAATCTTGTTGCTGATATTTTATATGGTGTTGTGGATCCGAGAATTCGATTAGATTAGGGGGAGTTATAATGGAGGTTACTACTCAAAAGAATTCAAATGTCACAACTCACCCCTCGAGGAAAAGTTCATCGCCGTGGACGATTGCTAGAAAAAAATTCTTAAAGAATAAATTGGCTTTGACCAGCCTTATATTTTTATTATTTGTGGCCATTATTTCGATACTCGCCCCGTATATTACTACAGCGGATGTAACTAAGGTAAATATCGGGCAAATGTCATTAACTCCCTCCGGGGATCATTGGCTCGGAACAGATAAATCGGGCCGTGATGTATTTACTCGGTTACTATATGGAGGAAGAATTTCGCTTTTAGTAGGGATTAGTTGTACGTTATTTGTCATTTTCCTTGGAACATTAATTGGATCTATTGCCGGTTATTTTGGCGGTACGGTCGACGGGCTGTTGATGAGATTTACGGATTTCATCCTTAACTTTCCATTCTTAGTCTTTGTTATTGTATTAAATGCCATTTTATTTGGCAAAGTAAATGGGTTATGGGTATTAATTATGACCATCAGTGTCCTAAGCTGGGGAGGAATTGCCAGGATTGTCCGCAGTAAGGTTCTTGCAGAAAAAGAAAATGAGTATATTACCGCGGCGATATCAATTGGCTGCTCACCAGCCAAGGTTATTATAAAACATTTGCTGCCAAATATTCTGTCAACTATTATTGTTCAAGCAACAATTACCTTTGCGACAATGATCGTGGCCGAGACAGGCTTAAGTTTCCTTGGCTTTGGTGTGCCGCAGGAAATTCCAAGCTGGGGCAATATGTTAAATTCGGCGGTTGAGCCGGATGTCCTTCAATTTAAACTATGGATTTGGGTGCCGCCCGCATTAATCATCACCATCACCATCCTATCAATCAACTTTATCGGTGAAGGTCTGAAAGACGCTTTCAATCCAAAATCAAGGAGATAAAATCTACCATCCAAACATGGTAGATTTTTTTTGCTAATCAGAATTTATATCCATAAATTCTGAACGCATAAATTCAACTACGCCTCTGTCTTCGTCCTAACGGACTCTCCAGTCGGCGAGTTTTCATTTTGCTTGGATTGGAGCAAAATATATATTAAGGAATAATTTAACTTATGACTGCCCATACTGATTGACAAACAGTTACTTGAAGTGAGGGGTAGATATAATGTTATATCTTCATGATGTTTGGGTTAATTGGTTTGAAGGGGAAGAAAACGGTTATAACGTTTGCCATTTTCATGAATGGCGCAAGGATGATGGTGTCGAGTTATTGGATCAGGTACCGCTTTTAAAGGTCGAGCCGATTCTATTTAACTACATAGAGAATGACCTATCTGAACTGCCTCAACAGCTTCTGGATGATATATATCAAAAAGCGTACCTGAGAAAAAACCATGAAAGAATTCAGCTTGACTATTGTTTTGTCGTAACCGACGGTATTGGTATAATGGCTGTTGATTCAATTGGCTATAATATCCCGATTCGCAAAAGCAGATTAATTCCTAGACAGGAGCAGCTTGTTTACGAGATGATTGGTACCCATGAACCGACAAAATATAAATTTACCGGAACTTCCAATACGAAGGACTTCCATATTCTATCGCCTGAGCCAATGTTAATGACGGGGCTTACTCGTAAAGAGAGGCAATTAAAACAGCTTTTATTTATGGCGCTTGATCAATTGTTTGCCTCAAACAATGAGGCTGAAATTCGTTACTGGTTCACCGAATGGTGTCCTGAACGATATTCGGTCATTCAGGAATTGAATTTTGCAGAGGCCTGGGAGCAGCTCTATGAGGAAATTAAACTGGGGTGGACGAAAAAACATGAAATATTTTGTGAAAATTTAATAAAGGGGCAGCCATTTTTCGAAAAGCTTTGGGAAATGGAACATGGCCCGAAAGTAAATTAAAAGCCTGGCCCCAAAAGGTGTGAACAACATACCTTTTGCGGATCAGGCTTTTTGGCTATCTATCTTCTGCCGCGTCCTAGTCCCATAGCTTCTTCCATTTTTCTAAGTGTTTCGCCTGCGACTTTATTTGCTCTCTCGGCGCCGCGGTCCAAAATATCATCCAGTTCAGTTGACTCCATTAAGCTATAGTATTTTTCCTGAATCGGTTTAAAGAAATTGACTACCACTTCTGCCAAATCTCCTTTAAATGCCCCATAGCCTTTTCCTTCATACATTGCTTCCAATTCAGCAATCGATTTTCCGATCAAAATGGAATAAATCGATAAAAGGTTGGATATGCCAGGTTTATTTTCTCTGTCAAATTTAACAATACCTTCTGAATCAGTTACCGCACTTTTAATCTTTTTCTCCATTTGTTTAGGATCATCAAGCGGAGTGATAAAAGCCTTTGAATTTGGATCGGATTTGCTCATTTTTTTTGTTGGCTCCTGAAGGGACATAATCCGTGCTCCTACCTTCGGGATGCGGACATCCGGGATTGTCAAAACATCGCGGTATTTTCTGTTAAATCGCTCTGCAAGGTCCCGAGTCAATTCCATATGCTGCTTTTGATCTTCGCCAACCGGGACAAGGTCGGCATTATATAACAAAATATCGGCAGCCATTAATGGCGGATACGTTAGCAAACTTGCATTAACAGCCTCTTTGCCGGCGGACTTGTCTTTGAATTGGGTCATCCTCTCCAGTTCTCCGATATAGGCAATGCATTGCATCAACCATCCGGCTTGGGCATGTGCCGGCACTTCCGATTGGATAAACAAAGTTGCCTTTTCTGGATCAATCCCTACTGCTAGGTATAATGCAGCGAGGCTGCGAATGTTTTTGCGCAAGACGGCGGGGTTCTGCGGGACGGTAATCGCATGCTGGTCGACGATACAAAAAAAGCAATTATATTCATCCTGCAATTCCACGAACTGCTTCATTGCCCCGATATAATTACCAAGCGTAATCGTTCCACTTGGCTGTATACCTGAAAAAATAGTCTTCATGTTTATTCCTCCTAATGTATCTATAAATAAAAAAAAGCCACCCATCCCAACAATAGGGACGAATGGCTCGCGGTACCACCCTAATTACTCAAAAAGAGTCACTTAAGCACCATAACCGTTAAATTGACGGCATGGTTTCCCTTTAACGCAGAGAAAACGTCTAGTCCTACTGATTTCAATCCTAATAAAAGGTTCAGAAAGAAGCTCGGGAAGTCCATTCCGCATAATTCACGTGTTTGTTTCCACCTGCCACAAACTCTCTGTAAACGGCATTATGCGTACTACTCTTTCGTCATTGCTTTATTACTGTATTTTAGTTATATCTAATTATAAAGGAATTGCATAGTTATTTTCAAGTGTGTTAAACATAATAAGCAACAAGGGCAATCAACATAAACAAGCCGGTTACCAGCCCATGAAAAAAAAGCGGCCTTTTATCAATTGTTACCATTTCAGATAGGGATGGGATTTCGGTGAATTTTCGTTTCCTATCTTTGGAAAAGGCAAGATTAAACGATTTTCCAATTGCATCATAAAAACCACTCTGTATGGTATAGATCAGAAGAGATAAAAGTAATAAGGCTGCCGTCATATAAAAAGATATATTGATATAACTAAGTAAAGTAATTTTTTTGTAAAAAAAGAAGGATAAAACCAATATAGCTATTTGTGTAAGTGTAACCAATAAAACTCTTTTCTTAAAATGGGAGTCCACGGTTTAACCTCCATAAACCTTATTTTATAAGGGTTTTTCCTGAAAAAAGGCCTTATAAAAATACAGTATAGCATAGTTATTTGCGCTTCAAACGTAAAATTTGTAGCGAATCTGTAAATTAATTTTTAAAAAGTAATGTACAATAATTTAAAAATATGTATAATAGGGAATGTAGTAATTTTTCAGAATAATAGAAAAGGGAGGTCTACTAGTGAAGAAATCAAAACTTTCACTACTGTTAATTCTAACACTAGTTCTTAGCATGTTCCTTGCTGCGTGTAGCGGGGGAAATAAGAACGAAGGCACCGACAAAAAAGAAGGCGGCGAAAAAGCCCCTAAAGAACAACTTGCAGATGAACAGGTACTAAATATACTTGAATCTTCTGAAATTCCTGCAATGGATAGCGTACTAGCTGAAGACGTTATCGGATTCACCATGATCTCTGCTACAACAGAAGGTTTATATCGTTTGGATCCAGATCAAAAAGTTATTCCAGGTGTTGCAGAAGCAGCTCCAGAATACAATGACGATAAGACAGTTTTAACGATTAAATTGAAAAAAGATGTTAAGTGGGCTGATGGTTCACCTGTAACTGCAAAAGACTTCGTTTATGCTTGGCAGCGTGCAATCAACCCAGATACTGCTTCTCCATACGGTCCATATTTCATGGAAGGTAAAATCAAAAACGCTTCTGAAATCGTTAAAGGCGAAGCAAAGATTGAAGATTTAGGGATTGTTGCAAAAGACGATCACACATTGGAAATTACGTTAGTAAGACCAATTCCATTCATTGAATCTTATCTAACATTCCCATTGTTCTACCCGCAAAACCAAAAGTTTGTTGAAGCACAAGGTGACAAATACGCTTCTAGCGCAGCTACCTTAATTTCAAATGGTCCTTTCAAGATGACCAAGTGGGATGGCCCAACTGCAACTGAATGGGTATTAGAAAAGAACGACAATTATTGGAATGCTAAAGACGTTACTTTAACAAAGATTAACTTTAACGTTTCTAAGGATCCGCAAGCATCTGCTAACGCATTTACTGCTGGTGAAGCAGATATCACACCTAAGCTTGCACAAGCAGCAATCCTTTCTCAATATGAAGGCGATCCTGCATTATTACGCTACCAAGAGCCATCTATTTTCTGGATCAAAATGAACCAGACAAATCCAGCTCTTAAAAATGAAAATATCCGTCGCGCAATCGCACTTGCTGTGGACAAACAAGCTTTAGTCGATGACGTATTGGCTAACGGCTCAATCCCTGCTAACTTCGTTGTACCAAAAGGATTCACTTTCTATGAAGGAAAAGATTTCCGTGAGAAATCAAACGAATTCTTGAAGACAAATAAAGAAGAAGCTAAGAAGCTTTGGGATAAAGGTTTACAAGAGCTAGGAGTCAAAGAAGTTAAACTCGTTTATGTTGGTGGCGATACTGAAACATCAAAACTATCTGACGCATTCGTGAAAGATCAGTTAGAAAAAACTCTTCCAGGTTTATCACTTGAAATGAACGCTGTACCTTTCAAAATCCGTATTGACCGTGAAAATAATAAAGACTATGATTTATTATTTGGTGGTTGGGGACCAGACTATGCTGACCCTATGACTTTCATGGATCTTTGGTTGACAGGCGGAAGCCACAACAACATGGCTTACAGCAACCCTGAGTTTGACAAGATGATTCAATCTGCAAATGAGAATACTGATTTAGCTAAGCGTTGGAAAACATTGCAGGATGCTGAAAAGCTTCTATTAGAAAAAGATGTGGCACTTGCTCCAATGTATCAGCGTTCAGTTAACCTGTTAATTCAACCTAATGTCAAAGGCTTTGCACACCATGCCTTTGGACCTGACTATAGCTATCAGTGGATTAAAATCTTAAAATAAGCTATACTAACCAAATAAAAAAGAGAGTATATTTTTCGAATATACTCTCTTTTTCCCTGTTAGGGAATTGTCGAAAAATGATGAAAATTATATGAATTAGGAGGTGTAGGCATGGCAAAATATTTACTGCAGCGTTTTATCTATATGTTTATAACATTATTTGTTGTTGCATCATTAACATTTTTCCTCATGAAGTTGATTCCAGGAAGCCCATTTAATAACTTTCATAAACTCTCAGTAGTCCAACAGAATATTTTGTTGGATAAATACAACCTAAACGACCCCGTGCCTGTTCAATATTTTAACTATATGAAGAATTTGGCTACAGGGGATTTGGGCGTTTCATTCCAATTTAATAATACCCCTGTATCAGAACTCCTTGCCAGACGTATTGGTCCTTCTGCAATATTAGGTGTACAGGCAATGATTTTTGGTTCGATTATCGGGATCTTTTTGGGAGCAATCGCAGCATTAAAGCAAAATTCTTGGGTTGACTACACGTCCACTTTTCTGGCTGTTGTAGGGAAGTCAATCCCTTCATTTATTTTTGCTGGTCTGCTTCAATACTATGTAGCAGTTAAATTAGGATGGTTACCAGTTATGTTATGGCGGGGTCCTGAGTATTCGGTTCTTCCAACCATCGCTCTGGCCATGTTCCCGCTTTCCATTGCGGCACGTTTTATGCGTACTGAAATGATCGAGGTATTAGGCTCAGATTACATTACATTGGCAAGAGCCAAGGGCGCAAGCTTTTGGCAAATTAGCATTAAGCATGCATTAAGAAATGCATTGATTCCGGTTGTTACTGTTTTGGGACCATTGGCAATCAGCTTAATGTCAGGTTCATTGGTTATTGAGAAAATATTTGCGGTTCCTGGTTTAGGGGAGCAATTTGTAAAATCAATCTCAACAAACGATTATCCAGTTATTATGGGTACAAATCTTTTGTTTGCCCTATTATTTGTGGTTGTTATCTTAGTTGTAGATATTCTATACGGGGTTATCGATCCACGTATTCGTATTTCTGGGGGGAAAGCTAAATGATCAACAAAGAAACCATCATTTCCAAAGATATGTTCGCTCCCGCCCATATTGACCCGTCAAAAAGCGAAAAAATTGCGAAACCAAGTTTAAACTTTTGGCAGGATTCCTGGCTTCGTGTTCGAAAAAATAAAGGTGCAGTTATTAGCTTAATCATTCTAGCGGTTGTCATCCTTATGGCCTTTGTTGGTCCTTTGATTACACCGTATGAATACAGTGACCAAAATACAAAGCATAATAACCTGCCGCCAAGAATCCAAGGATTGGAAAATATCTCTTGGCTACCGTTTGACGGTACTCTCGAGAGACGGAATGGAACTGAATATAACGCCTATGAAGTGCGTAAAATAGATGCTTATTATTGGTTTGGTACTGACAGCTTGGGACGTGACTTATTTGCACGTGTTTGGAAAGGGACGCAAATTTCCTTATTAATCGCGTTCTTGGCGGCGTTAATCGACATGATTATCGGGGTAACATATGGTGCAGTATCAGGTTATTTAGGTGGTAAGGTCGACAGTTTTATGCAGCGGATAATTGAAATTCTCGTAGGGATTCCGAACCTAATTATTGTTGTACTAATGATTATGGTGTTAAAACCAGGGATTATTCCTATCGTCATTGCGTTAACGATTACCGGCTGGACCAGTATGGCGCGGGTAGTGCGTGCTCAAGTATTAAAATTCAAGAATCAAGAATTTGTTTTGGCTGCAAAAACTTTGGGTGCATCTGATAGTTCTATCGTTTTTAAACATATGATTCCAAATATGTTTGGTGTCATAATCATCAATACGATGTTTTCGATTCCAAATGCTATCTTCTTCGAAGCATTCTTAAGCTTCATCGGATTAGGATTGCAAGAACCACATGCATCCTTAGGTTCATTAGTGGACGATGGCTTTAAATCAATGATTGCATTCCCATACCAAATGATTATTCCATCGATCATGATTGCATTAATCATGGTATGTTTCAACCTTGTAGCAGACGGTTTGCGTGATGCGTTAGATCCAAAAATGCGTGATTAGAAGGCAGGTGAATGGTAGTGGAGAAAATATTGCAAGTAAAAGATTTAAATATTTCGTTTCATACCTTTGCAGGTGAGGTAAAGGCAATCAGGGGTGTCAGCTTTGATTTGCTTAAAGGGGAAACGTTAGCGATTGTTGGTGAGTCAGGATCGGGGAAATCTGTAACGACAAAATCGATTATGAGATTGCTTCCTGAACACAATTCCGAGATAAAAGGCGGGGAAATCCTTTTTGAAGGAAAAGACCTGACCAAATTAAGTGATAAACAGATGCAAAAAATCCGTGGGAAGGAAATTTCAATGATTTTCCAAGATCCAATGACGTCATTGAACCCAACCATGAAAATCGGCAACCAAATCATGGAGCCGCTGATTAAGCATCAAAACATGAGCAAGCATGCTGCAAGACAAAGAGCCATTGAGCTATTAAAGCTGGTAGGTATTCCTAAACCGGAAATTCGCATTGATCAGTATCCACATCAATTTTCTGGCGGGATGAGACAAAGGGTTGTTATTGCCATCGCATTAGCCTGCAATCCCAAGGTCTTAATTGCTGATGAGCCGACAACTGCGCTCGACGTTACCATCCAGGCGCAAATTCTTGAGTTAATGAAGGATTTGCAAAAGAAAATTGATACATCGATTATATTTATCACCCATGACCTAGGCGTAGTTGCTAATGTGGCGGACCGAGTTGCCGTTATGTACGGCGGGAAAATTGTGGAAATCGGAACAGCCGATGAAATATTTTATAACCCACAGCATCCATACACTTGGGGATTAATCAGTTCAATGCCGGATATGGATACAGATGATGAGGAGCTATATTCCATTCCGGGAACACCGCCTGATTTGTTAGATCCTCCTAAGGGGGACGCGTTTGCACCAAGGAACCCATTTGTATTGAAAATAGATTTGGAGCAGGAGCCGCCATTCTTTAAGGTTTCTGATACCCATTATGCTGCGACATGGTTGCTTCATCCGGATGCACCAAAGGTAGAACCGCCTGAAGCAGTTAAAAGACGTCAAAATCAGTTTGTTGGCGCAAAGGGGGCGAAATAGATGGCCGAAAGAAAAAAATTACTCGAAATCAAAAATTTAAAGCAATATTTTAATGAAGGTAAACCGAATGAAGTTAAGGCTGTAGATAATGTATCCTTTGATATTTACAAAGGGGAAGTAATGGGGCTTGTCGGTGAATCCGGCTGCGGTAAATCAACCACAGGGCGGACAATCATTCGTTTATATGATGCTACTGGCGGGGAAGTCTTGTATGATGGGGTTAATGTTCACGGCAGGAAATCAAAGAAAGAACTAAAACAATTTAATCGAAAAATGCAAATGATTTTCCAAGATCCTTACGCATCATTAAACCCTCGATTGAAAATAGCCGATGTTATTGCCGAGGGAATTGACATCCATGGCCTGGCAAAATCAAGGCAAGAACGGATGGAACGTGTTTATAGCCTGCTAGAAACTGTCGGCTTAAATCGTGAACATGCAAACCGCTATCCGCACGAGTTTTCTGGTGGTCAGCGGCAACGGATTGGAATTGCCCGTGCTTTAGCCGTTCAGCCAGAGTTTATTATTGCGGATGAGCCAATCTCTGCACTGGACGTGTCTATTCAGGCACAGGTTGTAAACCTGATGAAAAAGCTTCAGCATGAAAAAGAATTGACCTATCTGTTCATTGCCCACGATTTGTCCATGGTTAAATACATTAGTGATCGTATCGGTGTTATGTATTTCGGCAGAATGGTTGAATTAGCAACATCAGAAGAACTTTACCGAAATCCACTGCACCCATACACCCAATCCTTGCTGTCAGCGATTCCAGTACCGGACCCAATCAGTGAGCGGACTAGAAAGCGGAAATCCTATGATCCAGCAAGCCATAATTATGAAGACAACGAACCAGTTGAATTCCGTGAAGTGACACCGGGCCACTTTGTTCTCTGTTCTGAGAAAGAATTCAAGCAGTATCAGGCTCAAGTCAAATAAAAAAAGACGATCTCTGCAATTGAGATCGTCTTTTTTAGACAAATTGTTACTTTCTCTTACCGCCAACTTGTTTCCAGCCAGTTTGGAATCTGGCGCTTTTCTCGACAAATTCACTTCGGCGTTTTCCGCCAAAAACCTTTTCGCCAATTCCGTTTGTAATTGGACCCATTAATGCGGTGATTCCAATGACTAACAGAGCAACAATTAAAAAATCCATTATGTAAGCAGTCATGATTGTCCCCCCATTCGTTGCATTCAATAATAACCCTTACACTCTATTTTAAAAGATATTTGCATTTAATGAAAGAGGAAAATACTAAGGCACCTTTTAACCATTGTCGTTGCAATGAATGCGTTTTCATTTAATGTCTTTTAAATGAGAATATTCCATGCAGTAATTTGAAATTGTTCCGGTTAGATAGTAAATATTTGAAGTTTTTAATTGTATTAGCCTTTGATTACCCACAAAAAGAATGCTGGACAACCGAATTTTTTATTAACCGAAGTGAAGACTTTGTAAAAAACAAGAAGAAAACAAAAAATATTATGAAACTTTTTTGAGAATTATACGTCTTATTAAGTGGAACCTATTCAATTTATTGTTTACTATGACGTGAATATTTTTTGAAAAAAGGATACCTTTTTCATAGGTAGTGGTGTATAATTAATGATATAAATTACTTGTTTATAATAATTTTAATTTTTCTAGTTATTTATCTTTATACAATGGGTACATTATAGATTAGTAAACATTAGAGGAGTGTGAAAGACGGATGGTTACACTTTACACCTCACCAAGTTGTACATCATGTCGCAAGGCAAAATCATGGCTAGAAGAGCATGAAATACCATACAAAGAAAGAAATATTTTCTCTGAGCCGCTTTCCATGGAAGAAATAAAGGAAATTTTGCGAATGACCGAAGATGGTACGGATGAAATTATTTCAACCAGATCGAAGACTTTTCAAAAGCTGGATGTAAATTTAGATACAATGCCTCTGCAAGACTTGTTCAAACTCATTAAAGAGAACCCGGGCTTATTGCGCCGTCCAATCATTATTGACGAGAAACGTTTGCAGGTTGGCTATAATGAGGATGAAATCCGCCGCTTCTTGCCTAGAAAGGTAAGAACATTCCAATTGCGTGAAGCACAAAGAATGGTAAATTAAAAAGGGCCTCCAATGGAGGTCTTTTTTCGTCTTGAAAGGTTTGATGTTTTCCTTGTTATTTGCTATAATGAAAGGAATATCTAAATTAGTAATTCAATTCCCTTATGAGTAATTTAATCCCAGTTCATATGAAAATAGGCAGATTTACGTTTTTTATGATTTTTATTCTTTTTATTTCCCTTAATAGTTTATTTATCATAAAATGAAAGTACAAGAGTATTTACTTTTTTGAGGAAAAATCTGTTCGAATAATCCTTTTTAGAGGAGTAAATGCTAATGGCATTATCTGCTGGGGGTATTTAGTCCCTTCAATATGAACAATGGAAGGGAGAGGTTTAAATGGAGATTGAACGCATCAATGAGAATACGGTAAAATTTTATATTTCATATGTTGATATAGAAGAGAGAGGTTTCGATCGCGAAGAAATATGGTACAATCGTGAACGGAGCGAAGAACTCTTTTGGGAAATGATGGACGAAGTTCATGATGGTGAGGATTTTGTGGTTGAAGGTCCGCTTTGGATTCAGGTACAGGCTTTGGATAAGGGACTCGAAGTTCTTGTAACCAAAGCACAGCTTTCGAAGGATGGACAAAAGTTTGAACTTCCAATTCCAAATGATAAAACCAGAGACTTACCGGTTGATGAAAAAATAGAAGAGTTATTGGAACAACATTTCGATCCGAATTTTTCGGAAGCTGAGGATTTACTCGATGAAGAAATATTGGAGTTTGTCCTTGCCTTCAGAGATTTTGAAGATGTGATCAGCCTCTCGAAGCGTCCTGGATTGGAAAGTATCGTTACAAAACTTTATCATTTTGAAGGCAGATATTATTTGTACACTGAATTTCCTGAGGATCTATTTGAAGAGGATGAAATTGACGATTTGTTAAGTGTGCTCCTTGAATATGGCTACGAAACACAGCTAACCATACATCGGCTTCAGGAATATGGCAAGGAAATAATTTCTGAGAATGTTTTTTCAGAACTCAGGAAACATTTTGACTGATAAAAAATACCGATTTCACTGGTGAAATCGGTATTTTAGCTTAGCGGAAGGTTTTTTGCAGGTGAGGTGAGATACATGAAGAACACGGTAAGGGTTGTCATTTTTTTAATTGTGCTATCCGTACTATTGTTTTTCTTTAGGAATCAGTTGGAGAGCGGTTTAATTGGATTCTTAAGTGTATTGATTTCGCTTTCGGTTATTTTCATTGGATTTGTTATCTTTCTAGAAAATCGGCATCCCGCTCAAACCATTACCTGGTTGATTGTATTGGGGAGTTTTCCGCTTGTCGGATTTATTTTTTATTTGCTTTTTGGACGAAATCATCGGAAAGAAAAAATATTCCGCAAAAAATATTTCCTTGATAAACAGGCCTTCTTGACTGTTGAAGGGGAAAATGACCCAAGAAGCGAGGAGAAGCTTCAGTTAATGGGAGAACACCAAGGGAAATTATTTAAACTCGCGCAGAAGCTTGGCAACAGCCCGATCTCCTTTGATACTGCAACAAAAGTATTAACCAACGGCGAGGAAACCTTTCGTCATATTATTGAAGAATTAAACCGGGCCCGGCATCATATTCATATGGAATATTATATTGTTCGTCATGACCAAATTGGCGAGGAAATAAAAAATGTCTTAATTGAAAAGGCAGGTCAAGGCGTCAAGGTTCGTTTCATGTATGACGCAGTCGGTTCCTGGCAACTATCAAAAGCTTATATAAACGACCTTAAGAATGCCGGTATCGAAACGGTCTGCTTTGGTCCAGTTAAATTGCCGTTTTTAAATAATAAATTTAATTTCCGCAATCATCGCAAAATTATCGTCATCGATGGCAATATCGGGTTTGTCGGCGGATTAAATATTGGCGATGAGTATTTGGGAAGGAACAAGGATATTGGCTTCTGGCGGGATACCCATCTATTGCTTAGAGGTGAAGCGGTTCGGACGCTTCAGTTGATTTTTCTGCAAGATTGGTATTATATGACGAATCATAGCTTTTTGACAGCTGAGTATTTATCCCCGCAAATTGACGAGAAAAGTCACGGAGGGGTGCAGCTGATTGCCGGAGGTCCGGATAATGAATGGAGCGTAATCAAGGACATCTTTTTTTCAATGATTGGCTCTGCGAGAAAATCAGTCTGGATTGCCTCTCCATACTTTATCCCTGACGAAGATATTTTTTCAGCCATTAAGGTTGCAGCCCTTAGCGACATTGATGTCAGGCTGCTGGTCCCAAACCGTCCAGACAAACGAATTGTGTTTCACGCTTCCAGATCCTATTTTCCGGAACTATTGGAAGCTGGGGTCAAGGTGTACGAATACGAACGAGGGTTTATGCATAGCAAAATAGTAATAGTTGACGGTGAACTGGCTTCGATTGGAACATCCAACATGGACATGAGGAGTTTTCACTTAAACTTTGAAGTGAATGCTTTCCTGTTTAAGACAAAAAGCACGCAGAAGCTTGTGGCTGAGTTTTTAAACGATCTGGATTACTCAAAACAATTAGAATTAAAAACATTTGGACAGCGCCATATTGGCTTGAGGTTATTGGAGTCTACAGCAAGGCTTCTCTCACCGCTGCTTTAAAAAAATATCCGTCGAAAGGCGGTTTTTTTTTATTTAGAAGAAGATAAAAGGATTTTGTGGAATCCTGTCGAATATCAACTAAAGAAAGGAGGAGTTGAAAGTGTTAACAGCAAAAACTAAAGTCGGCACGCTGATTTGCTTGGCGAATCAGCAATCAAAGGAATCTTTATTGAGGTTGCGAGATTATGAGGAATTTTATTGTCCAGAATGTGGTGAGCCAGTTTTGCTAAAACTGGGAGACCAGCGGATTTTCCATTTCGCCCATAAAAGGGGAAGCACTTGCCAAGATTCATACGAACGGGAAACTGAGGTCCATTTGGAAGGAAAGCTTCAGCTTTACCAATGGCTTATCTGTCAAAAAATCCCCTGCATACTGGAATACTACGACAAGGAGATTGGTCAGCGGCCCGATATTTTATTCCGGTTTAATGGCAGAAAATATGCTTTGGAATTTCAATGCTCACCATTACCAGAAACCGTATTTATTAAGCGGACGAAAACTTATCTTGAACATGATTATATACCGCTTTGGATTGTTTCATCTCATCATCTTCACCCCACTTATAGAAGGACTGTACCTCTATCTAATTTTCTTTATTTATTTTTACGGGCTTCAGATGCAGGCCAATTTTACATACCCGCCTATTGTCCTAAAACGAGAAAATTTCACATTGTTAGCTCCATTACTCCTTATTCGGTTAAAAATGCTTTCGTTCATCAATCCAACTTTCCAGTGGCATCGACTTTAATACAGGACATTTTGGAGCCGAGTAAACCATCAAATCAGCTCAAATTTTCATGTTGGACCCGCGAACTGGAAAACTATACTTTTAAATGGGCGCTGCATCCAGGCCTTGGCAAAAATCCGTTTTTGCAGGAACTTTACAAGCGAAATCTTAATCTCTTTTTATTGCCCCCTGAAATCGGCCTGCCTGTGCCACATTCCTTTTATATCTATAGTTCCCCAGTCATTTGGCAAACCTATCTATTTCTCGATCTCTTTGCGGATAAGAATCCAGGGGACTTCATTACTTTACAAGAGTTGACCTGGCAGGTTAATAAACGAATCAGTCGTAAAGAAATCATGATCCGCCATTTACCGCAGCTTGATTCGGTACATCCGATGATTCCTGTACTTGAGTATTTTCATCAACTAATGGGTCTGGGTATTCTTACCAGGATAAATACCGGCGCTTGCCAATTGAACCGAAACATGACCATCCCCCGCTCCAATTCAGAAAAAGAAAAAGCAACGCAGCTTTTCCAGCATGTTTATCAGCAATTTTTGAAAAATAGCTAAATGAAAACGGGGGAATGGGCATAATAAAGGAAGCCTTGCAACATTTTTCAAGGCATAATAAAGGAAATTGGTGGAATGAAGAGAATATAATGAAAGGGTAGCAAATTAAACTTAAGAATGGAGGATGGACAATGGCGAATGAAGCTTCTGTGAAATCACTGCCGGCAAGAAGTGAAATACCTGTCCAAGATACATGGAAATTGGAAGATATTTTTGCCAGTGACGAGCAATGGGAGAAAGAATTTCAAGAGGTTAAGAGCCTGATCCCAGGGATTAAGGATTTTGAAGGGAAGCTAGGGACAGGTGCGGAAACTCTTTATCAGGCACTGCAGTTTCAGGACAGATTAATGGAACGGCTGGGCAAGCTTTATACATATTCCCATATGAGGTATGATCAGGACACAACCAACTCCTTTTATCAAGGTTTGGATGACCGGATCAAAAATCTCTACTCCCAGGCAGCTAGTCAACTGGCGTTTATTGTACCTGAATTGCTCTCAATCGAAGAAAGCAAATTGACTGGATTTTTATCTGAAAAGCCCGAGTTAAAGCTATATGAACATGCCCTCCAAGAAATCAACCTTCAGCGGCCGCATGTATTAAGTGCGGAACAAGAGGCGCTGCTTGCAGAAGCAGGTGAGGTAATGAATGCTTCGAGCAATACATTCGGCATGTTGAACAATGCAGACCTGGAGTTCCCTTCAATCAAGGATGAGAACGGGGAGGAAGTGGAAATTACTCACGGCCGTTATATCCGCTTCTTGGAAAGCGGTGACCAGCGTGTCAGACGCGATGCATTTAAGGCAGTATATAAAACCTATGGTGATTTTAAAAATACATTTGCAAGCACCTTAAGCGGAAATATTAAGAAGGATAATTTCTATGCAAGAGTGAGAAACTATAATTCAGCCCGTCATGCTGCGCTTGCTGCCAACAATATTCCAGAATCCGTTTATGATAATCTGGTGAACACCGTTAATGAAAACTTGCATTTATTGCATCGATATGTAAGTTTGAGGAAAAAGGTTTTAGGATTGAACGAGCTTCATATGTATGATCTTTATACACCACTTGTCAAGGATGTCAAGATGGAGATTAAATATGAGGAAGCAAAGGACTTGGTGATCAAGGGCCTCTCGCCACTTGGCGAGGAGTATTCCAACATTCTAAAGGAAGGTTTCGAAAATCGCTGGGTCGATGTCCATGAAAATAAAGGCAAGCGCAGTGGCGCTTATTCCTCCGGAGCGTATGGGACTCATCCGTATATCCTGATGAACTGGCAGGATAATGTCAATAACTTATTTACTTTGGCCCATGAGTTCGGACATTCCGTTCACAGCTACTATACAAGGAAAACTCAAGCGTTTCCTTATGGGGATTATTCCATTTTCGTGGCTGAGGTCGCATCCACTTGTAATGAAGCGTTGCTGAATGATTATTTATTAAAAACAATTGATGATGAACAAAAGCGGATTTACTTGCTGAATCACTATTTGGAAGGTTTTAGAGGCACCGTATTCCGCCAGACGATGTTTGCCGAATTTGAGCATCTCATCCATCAAAAAGCGCAAAATAATGAAGCATTAACAGCCGATTCCTTAACAGAACTTTATTATGAGTTAAATAAGAAGTACTTTGGTGAAAAGGATATTGTCATTGATGAGGAAATTGGCCTGGAGTGGGCAAGAATCCCGCATTTCTATTACAACTATTATGTATACCAATATGCGACTGGCTTTAGTGCGGCAACAGCTCTAAGCAAGCAAATCTTGGAGGAAGGCGACCGCGCGGTTAAACGTTATATCGAATACCTCAGCGCCGGAAGCTCGGATTATCCTATAGAAGTACTGAAAAAAGCCGGTGTCGATATGACAAGCGCCGAACCAATCAAAAATGCCTGCAAGGTATTTGAAGAGAAACTGAATGAACTGGAACAGCTATTATCCTAAGAGAAAGGGATGGCACCTAAAGGGAGCCATCCCTTTTTAGAATCCCTTAAATCTCTTTCTATCATTGATTAACACAGCAGGAATAAAAATCGCGATCAGTAGAAGTGGAATACTGATGAGCAAAGGGAATATTTTCATTAAAGCCAAAATATGCAGAAAAAAAGCGATTAAAAAAAACAACAGCATAATAGCGCTATAAAATTTTTTCAATATAACATTCCACCTCTCGGCTAAAGCGCGAATATAAATCTACATTATCATGTCTATTGACGAAATTATGAAATTATGATTATTTGACAATATTGTGAAACAATCTACAAGAGTATTGTCTCTAACTTGCCCCCATGCTATATTTAATACGTGAAGTTGATCACAACAAACATATACCCCTTTGTTTGACCGTGAAAAATTTCTCCCATCCCCTTTGTTCGTATTAATAGGAAATGCCTTGCAGCGGAAACTGCAGGGCATTTTCGTTTTTATGGAAGAATAACAAAATGCCGGGCATATCCGGCATTTTTTCAGCTCTCGATGTATCGCCAAAATGTTCCGTATTTGGCGGGGATTTGTTCGACCACTTGCTTTAAAACCAATTTTTTCATTTCCCGCTCAATTTGAGACACAGTCATATTATAAACAACAGCTATTTCTTTCGTTGCGACAAACTTGAATGCCTTCAGGAAGGTTTCCAATGGCGGCGGAGTCGACTTTTCCGGCTTCTCGGTTAACATTTCTTCGAGAATCTGAACATAAACGTCATACGGATAACTGCCGGTAATTTTAATCCCTTCATCCTCTACATTTTCATTAAAAAACACGAGGGTTGGAATCTCATGAACATCCATTTCGGATGTAATTTGCAAATCATTCTGAAACGCCTTTGATGCAGATTCCGAATGCATATCTTTGGTGAATTCATCCACATCGAGTCCGACACTTTCGGCACAAGCCTTTAAAACCTCCAGATTCGAAATGTTTTGTTTCTCCAAAAATAGCAGTTCCTGGATTCTGCGCAAAAAGCGGATACCCGCCCGTCTTCCTTGCAGTTCCGACGCTTTTAAAGCTAACGAAACATTATACGGGGCGTCGACAGGAGTTTCATGCCAAAGGCTTCCGTCACATGACATTCCTGACCTGCTGGCTGTTTTTTCCCACAATTCCGCAATACTCTCATAATTTTTCTTTTTGCTAAGATTTAAATTGGCCAATCTGCCGCTCAAAACATGCTTAAGTGAAAAATAACGGCCATATTCAATCTGAAGTTTTTTCAAAATCGGTTCGAGAGCCCAGCATTCCGGGCATAATGGATCAATAAACATATAGATCTCCAGCGGTTTTTTATCGCTGCCGCCGCAATGGTGCTTCGAACTTTGTGACCAGAAACTATTCACGACTTTCACCCGAATCTCTTTTATCGTCTGGCGTATTGATCATATGCTGGGCCGTTAAATAAAGCCGCGAATAAAATTCGTCCCGCAAGTTTCCTGTTAACCCGCACAAATCCATTGCCTGGGACATGCAGGAGAGCCAAGCCTTTGCCCGAGCAGGCGTAACCGGAAAAGGAAGATGGCGGGCGCGCATCATAGGATGGCCATGTTCCTCGGTATACAGCGGAGGCCCTCCTAAATATTGAGTTAAAAATTGCTTTTGTTTACGGGCAATCTCCGTAAAATCATTAGGGAAAATCGGGGCAAGGTCAGGATGTTGTGCAACAAGGCCATAGAATGTTTCAACAAGTCGATGGAGAGTTTCTTCTCCAATGGCCTCGAAAGGTGTTAAGCTTTTCTCAATCATGTTGACAACTCCTCTAATTACTTTAATAAAAAATGCTTTTATGCAACCTTTGCAACATCATTGTTTGCTTTATTGTAACAATGCCCATTTCATATCTCAAATTTCTTGCCTTGATTCTAAGTAGTTTATCAATATAAATACAGTATTAATCTGCGTATTTTTTCTCATAGAACCTCTGGATTTTATTTTTTGTGTGTCGAACGGGAATGCCAAATTGCTTAAGTAAGGCAAGGAAGGATTCTTTGCCTGGCTGTTCTTCGTTTACTTCAAGCTCCAATTCATAATCCTCGTTAGCTAAGTAGAGGCTGTGGTCGAGAACGAGTAATCCTTGGCTATATTCCACCTCTACCCTTCTAGTGGTCATACACCCAAAATATTCTAGGTTTGAGAAGGGAATCCCGTTGTCTTCGATTATTTGTTGAATTTTACCTAATGGGAGCTTGTTAAACCCAATTGCCTGGTGGGCTTCTTCTTCGCATATTTCCTGATTTGTTTCGAGAAGTCCGATATCTGCCGGCTGCTTTAATGTCATCTCCCAACCGTCCGGTTTTTTTCTGATTCTAAGTGCGGTACCTAAGGTCTTCAAGGCAAATTCAGGAGTGTCAAAGTAGTGATTTTCTTGGGAAAAAATTTTTTTCTTGTCGATGTTAAACTCCTTTAAAAACCTTTCGTATTCGTTTTTAGTCAAGATATTTTTGAATTCTATTTCAAGATTTTGGGACATCATCATGTTCCTTTCAAGGGATTCATTTCTCCATTATCTCATTTTAAAATGAAACTGCAATCCTTGGGAGAATTGGGGGGATTATGCTAAAATAGGAAGATGGAGGTGCTAGGCTGCATGAAGAAAAGGATAACAGTAGAGACAGCAGTAATTTCCGCTAGTAAGCTGATTTTTAGCGCGGATGAATCAATTGAAAATCTGCATCCAGGAGGGCAAGTTCTTGTCGATACCGACCAAGTAGCTTTTATATACTTAATGGAGGGACAGGACGATTATACATATATTGCGATACCTGAACGTTTATGGCCGATTGTAAAAACGGCCATGGATCAAGCTTTGCGTGTTTGGATTACTTATCGTGATGGTCAAATGGAGCTAGTTGACTTTCAAGACGAATTGGAATATGTCATCGACAATATTAAAGGGAATAGCAATTATGGAAAAGAAATGGTCGCAAAAGTAGAAGAAGTTTTTCAAGGGTAATTTGTTATTGTCGAGGTGTAGTCATGAAGCATTGGGATCAATTTTTAGCACCCTATAAGCAGGCCATTAATGAGTTGAAAGTCAAATTAAAGGGAATGAGAGGCCAATTTGAACTGGACTCTTCCCATTCTCCAATTGAATTTGTCACAGGCAGGGTAAAACCAATTGCCAGCATCCTTGATAAGGCCAATCAAAAAGGAATCCCGCTTGATAAATTGGAGGAAGAAATGCAGGATATCGCAGGAATGCGGATTATGTGCCAATTTGTGGAGGATATCCATCGGGTTGTGGAATTGTTAAGAAATCGTAATGATTTTGAAATTGTTGAGGAAAGAGATTATATTTCCCACGAAAAGACAAGCGGATATCGCTCTTATCATGTCGTCATCCGTTATCCCGTTCAAACCATACATGGGGAAAAGAAAATCCTAGCAGAAATTCAAATCAGAACGTTAGCGATGAACTTTTGGGCAACCATTGAGCATTCCCTTAACTATAAATATAAAGGCGCGTTTCCTGCCGATATTAGAATGCGGCTACAGCGGGCTGCCGAAGCAGCATTTCGGCTGGATAAGGAAATGTCGTTAATCCGCGGCGAGATTAAAGAGGCTCAAGCTTTTTTCTCAAGAAAGAAAGAATTGACCCAGGAAGAAAATAATTAGATCAGCTTAAAGCAGTTGCAAGCATTTCAAAAGAGGAGTTATCGTGATGAAATTTGCAATTACGTCAAAAGGAGATCAAAAATCCAATATTTTAATGCATAAAATGAGGACGTACCTACTCGATTTTGATCTAAAATACGATGAGGACCAGCCGGACATTGTCATATCGATTGGCGGGGACGGAACGCTTCTATATGCTTTTCATCGCTACAGCAGTCGACTAAGTAAAACGGCCTTTGTCGGAATACATACAGGCCATTTAGGATTCTATGCAGATTGGACTCCCGATGAAATTGAAAAGTTGGTGATTGCGATCGCGAAAACCCCATACCAAGTAGTGGAATATCCCCTGCTTGAGGTAATTATTCGCTATTCGCACGCGGGAAAAGAGTCCCGATACTTAGCGCTGAACGAATCGACCGTCAAAAGTGTAGAGGGGACGCTCGTAATGGATGTGGAGATTCGCGGTCAGCATTTCGAACGGTTCCGTGGTGACGGACTATGCGTATCTACGCCATCAGGCAGCACCGCCTATAACAAGGCATTGGGAGGAGCGATTATTCACCCGTCGATCTCGGCTATCCAAGTGGCGGAAATGGCATCAATCAATAACCGTGTGTTTCGTACAGTAGGGTCGCCGCTGATTCTTCCTGCACACCATACTTGTATGTTAAAACCGGTTAATCGAACTGATTTCCAAATTACGATTGATCATCTAACATTGCTTCATAAGGATGTGAAATCAATCCAATTCCGGGTTCCGGATGAAAAAATCCGCTTTGCGCGTTTCCGGCCGTTTCCATTTTGGAAGAGAGTCCATGATTCATTTATTTCTGATTAAGTCGAGGAGTTTTTTATGGCGGAGAATTTTCGAATGGACTGGGTAATTGATGACAGCAATTCAGGTATGCTCATCAGGGACTTTTTAACATGTAATGAGATATCCCGTACGGCACTTACGGATATCAAGTTTAAGGGCGGTAGCATCCTAGTTAATGGTGAAGAGGTAAACGTGCGGTATAAACTTTTGCAGGAAGACCAGTTAACTGTTATCTTCCCAACGGAAACCCCTGGCTTTCAAGGCGAGGATATACCATTAACCATCCTGTTTGAAGATGATTTCCTCCTTGTTGTGGTGAAACCACCGGGAATGAATACCATTCCATCACGTGAGCACCCATCCGGCAGCCTGGCAAATGCGCTAATTGGTTATTATGAGAAACAGGGAATATTGGCGACAGCGCACATAGTAACTCGACTGGACCGGGACACATCAGGGATTGTGTTAGTTGCCAAGCATCGGCATGTTCACCATTTGTTCAGTTTAATGCAGCGCAAGGGCCAGGTGAAAAGGATTTATGATGCTTTGGTTAGCGGCATGATTCCCGCCGATTCCGGGACGATCCAGGTCCCAATAGGCAGAAAAGCGGACAGCATCATTGAACGTGAGGTAAGAGAAGACGGCCAATTTGCTTGTACCCATTATCGAGTGTTAAAGAGACACCGTGGATTTTCCCATGTTGAGCTTGAACTTGAGACAGGACGTACCCATCAAATTAGAGTTCATATGTCATATCTGGGACATCCGTTATTGGGGGATGATTTATATGGAGGGGATATATCTGCCCTAAAAAGACAGGCACTGCATTCCAAGTCGATCAAATTGATTCATCCGTTTTCCCGGAAAGAAATGACCTTTAGCTCCCCGCTTCCTGCGGATATGGAGGAAATAATCAAGGCTGCCCAATAATTTTATGGGCAGCCACTTTTAATCTGCTAGTCAAATTGCTTAAATTTTTCCTCGACATATGGCATAGTAGAAGGAACATGGACAAGCTCCAACTCGGGGTATCTTAACGCGGTTAATTTACCACCAAATACGGCACCAGTGTCGATGTTATATGTATTGTTGATGATTCTAGGTTCTTTGACAGGGGTATGGCCGTAAACAATTGTAGCTGCCCCATGATATTTTCTGGCCCAATCTCTCCTGACTGGTGAGCCGTCGGGATGCTTTTCACCTGTAATATCTCCATAAAGTACAAATTCTTTTACTTTTCCATTACTCTTGCCAATTAATTCTTCTTTAATCCCTGCATGGGCGATTACAAGATTTTTATTGTCTAATACTAGATAAAGATCGGTCTTTTCATAGAGCTCGATAAATTTTGTGCGAATGGATTGCCTTTCTTGTTTATATAATGATTCATATTCCGCAACCGTTGTTTCAAGCCCGTGTGTAACCTGGACCTTATTGCCGAGAAAAAACCGATATAACTTATTGCAATGGTTCCCAGGTGTGTAGTAAGCCGATTTCTGTTCAACCACCAGCCTCCATACAATCTCAACAACTTTAAGAGACGCTGGGCCCCTGTCCGTTAAGTCGCCAACGAAGCCAAGGACCCGTTTTTCCGGATGGAGTGGGATTCCGCTCTCCCAGGTATACCCAAGTTTAATGGTTAGTTCCTTTAATTCCTGATAGCAGCCGTGGATATCGCCAATAATATCTATTTTCATCTTTTATGGAGCCCCCTTCCCGATTATTTTTTGTCTGGAGTCATACTTTTATAAAAAATTGCCTTGGAAACCTTTATAAGGAGGTAAAGAATGGAACAGCATGTATCCGTTACTTCATTGCTAATTGTAGTGACAATGGCTTTTTTAACGCCAATTCTTTTACATCGCTTTAAACTGAATGTGATACCCGTTGTGGTGGCTGAAATCATAGTTGGTCTTATTATTGGGAAAAGCGGATTTGATATCGTTCATGAAGATATGTGGCTGGCGACACTGTCCACACTCGGGTTTATCTTCCTCATGTTTTTGAGCGGACTCGAAATTGATTTTACCGTTTTTTCCGGTGGCAATAAACACAAAACTCTGCCTAGTGGGAGGAAAGAGCCAAATTCGTTTGTTGTTTCGACGGTCATTTTTATTGGAGTTTTCATCCTTTCGCTTGGGTTGTCTTATTTATTTGTTCTGGCAGGTTTTATTGATAGTGCGTTTTTGATGACACTGATTATCTCAACCATTTCACTTGGGGTTGTTGTCCCGACGCTTAAAGAAGCACACCTGATGAAAACAGTCATTGGACAAATAATATTGCTTATCGCTGTAATAGCTGACTTAGCTACAATGATTTTGCTTGCATTTTTTGTTTCAATCAATGAATCGGGGGGAAATACCTGGCTGTTATTAATCTTATTTGCAGCGGGAATTCTTCTCTATTTTGTCGGAAGAAGATTCAAAAAGCTCAATTTTTTTGAAGCATTATCAACCGGGACGGTACAAATCGGTACAAGAGCGGTTTTCACCTTAATTATCGTATTGGTAGGATTATCTGAAACGGTTGGCGCTGAAAACATTTTAGGGGCGTTTCTTGCTGGAGTTCTTGTCTCTTTGCTGTCACCCAATCAAGAGCTTGTACATAAGCTTGATTCTTTTGGCTATGGATTTCTAATCCCAATCTTTTTTGTCATGGTTGGGGTCGAACTGGACATTTGGTCATTATTCAGTGAAAAAAGGCTGCTACTATTAATTCCATTGTTGCTATTGGCGCTATTATTATCGAAACTACTGCCAGTCTTCCTATTAAGAAATTGGTTTGATACGAAAACCGTCGTTGCATCTGCATTTCTGCTGACCTCTACCCTCTCACTGGTGATAGCTTCAGCAACAATTGGAGAGCGAATAGGTGTTATAACAGAACAGATGAAAGGAACGCTGATCTTGGTGGCCGTTATCACCTCCATTTTTACGCCAATCGTCTTTAAAAAGCTGTTTCCTAGGGAAGAAACTGCAAATAAGAAGGTGCCGGTCGCATTTCTGGGAGCGAATCAAATTACCCTGCCAGTTTCGCTTGAACTAAAATCCGGACTTTACGATCCTGTTCTTTATCATACAAAAATAGAAAAAGCGGATAAGAGAATTGCAAATAATTCTCTTTTTGAAATTCAGGAAATCGAGGACTTTTCAGTTGAATCGATTTCAAAAACCAATGTGTTTGATTCAGAAATTGTCGTGATCTCCACCGGTCAAGAAGAACTGAATGCAACCCTTGCCAAAGCCGCGAAGGAAAGAGGAGTTCCACGGGTGATCGCCAGAATTGAAAGTCCCAAATTGGAGCAAAATCTAAGGAGGGATAATGTTGAAGTGTTTTCGTCCTTATTGTCAACGAAGGCATTGCTGCGGGCACTTATCGAGTCGCCAAAAGTGATAAATATTTTAACAAACCAGGAAACTGGTCTTTATGAGATTGTTATGAAAAATGAGTTGTTTGACGGCATGTCGTTACGAGAATTTCCGTTTACCGGTGATGTTATTTTTGTCAGGATATTCCGTGGCAAGGATTCTATTGTTCCTCATGGCGACACCGAACTGCAAATGCATGATCGCTTGATTGTGACAGGCACAAAGGAGTATGTCGATCAACTGAAACAAGAGCTGGAATTTCATGAAGCGGGAAAAAGATTTTATTAACCCCGCTTCCCTTTGCATTTTGCCGAATTTAGTGTACAATTAGTACCAAGTGCTAATATCTTGTAATATAGTAGGGGGACTTTATAGAAATGAATCTTTCATTAGCCAATAAAACATTTGTGGTGATGGGTGTTGCCAATAAACGCAGTATTGCATGGGGGATTGCCCGTTCGCTGCATAATGCCGGGGCAAGATTGGTGTTTACGTATGCAGGGGAAAGACTTGAAAGCAGTGTCCGCGAATTGGCGGAATCATTAGAAGCGGAGGGAACATTGGTGCTCCCTTGTGATGTCACCAGTGACGAAGCGATTGCAAAATGCTTTGCTGAAATTAAGGCGGCAGCCGGCACGATTCATGGAGTTGCCCATGCAATAGCTTTCGCCAATAAAGAAGAACTTCAAGGTGAATATCTGAATACGACAAGGGATGGCTTTTTATTAGCCCATAACATCAGTTCATATTCATTAACGGCTGTGGCAAAAGAAGCCCGCGGTTTAATGACTGAAGGGGGCAGCATCGTGACCTTGACCTATCTCGGCGGTGAGCGCGCTATTACAAACTATAATGTCATGGGGGTTGCCAAAGCGTCCCTAGATGCCAGTGTCCGCTATTTGGCTGCTGACCTTGGCAAGGAAAACATTCGGGTTAATTCCATCTCTGCAGGCCCGATCCGCACACTTTCAGCCAAGGGTGTCAGTGATTTCAACTTGATACTAAAAGAAATTGAAGAAAAAGCACCGCTTAGAAGGCCAACCACTCCGGAAGAAGTTGGCGATACTGCTTTATTCTTATTTAGTGATTTATCCCGCGGTATCACGGGTGAAAACATTCACGTCGATTCAGGATATCATATTTTATAATGAAAAGCCCGCTGATAAAGCGGGCTCAGGCTGTCGAGAAACTTTCGACAGCCTTTATTTTATATAACAACTTTAACGATTCACCGCGTTAATTTGTTATAATGATATTAATCAATTCGATATGTCTGTTGATTTGCGCTCCAGGCACTTCGCTTTCCGCGGGCGTGCCTGGGAGCCTCCTCGGCGCAAGCGCCTGCGGGGTCTCCCAATGCCCCGTACTCCCGCAGGAGTCTTCGTGCCTTCCGCGCAAATCAACAGGTGTTATTAATAAGTTAAGAAGTTCAACCAATAATTATTAAAAATAAGTGGTGAATTCAATGTTTAAGCCTAAAGAGTCTAGCCAAAGTGAATTTGAATTTGTGTCTATTGATGAATTAGTTCCAGATGATCACCTTCTTCGTTTAATTGATAAATATGTAGACTTTTCATTTCTTCTTGAAAAAGTACGTCCATTTTATAGTGATGATAACGGCCGTCCATCTGATCCCCTTATACTTTTTAAAATGATGTTCATCGGGTATCTCTTTGGTATTCGTTCCGAAAGGCAATTAGAAAAGGAAATTAAAATGAACATTGCCTATCGATGGTTCTTAGGTTTAAAATTTCAGGATCCGGTTCCCCATCACTCTACGATTAGTTGGAATCGTCAACACCGTTTTAAGGATACTGATATCTTTCAAGATATTTTTGATGAAATCGTTCTTCAGGCAATGAATCACAAAATGGTAGGCGGTCGTGTTTTATTTACTGATTCAACTCATTTAAAGGCAAATGCCAATAAACATAAGTTTACAAAGGAAGAGGTAGAAGTAGAGACTCGCGAATATTTTGAGGAACTTAATAATGCTATAGAAGAGGAAAGGATTAATCATGGAAAAAAGCCGTTAAAGGAAAAAATTGAGCGAAGCTTCGCAGACTCAAAAGAGCTGCATGGGCTTCGCTACTACCGGTTGCGGGGAATAAAAAAAGCAAGTGAGCAAGCGCTTCTAACCGCAGCTTGCCAGAACATGAAAAAGATTGCGACACATTTATTCAGGTTGGAAAAGGTGTGTTGCAATACTTCAGGTTGATTATCTCCTGTTGATTGGAGCGGAAGGTGCGAAGACTCCTGCGGGAGTACGGGACAGGGGAGACCCCGCAGGCGCGGAACGCGCTGAGGAGGCTTCCCGAACCGCCCGCGGAAAGCGAAGCACCTGGAACGGAAATCAACAGGCCCCCTAGCAGGGGCAATTTTAATAAAATCGGCCATTCAATTTCCATTAAAATAAAAAATTGCCGAGAAATACACCCTTTCTCGACAATCTGAGCCCGCTGATAAAGCGGGCTTTTGTTATACCAAAAAGTTGTGAACGGGTATAGGCGTTTCGCATACATATATAGTGTAGGCAAAGGGGAGGTGTGCTTATGTCAAAGAAAAAGGGCAAAGGTCCAACGCTGTTTATTAATCAGTCTTTTTCAGGGACTCCATCCGATACCAATATGCAGGAGATTTTTAAAAGCAGGCTGGAAACGGAGCCAAAAGCGGAGGAAATCGAGTCTCCCGTTAAAGAGATGAGGAAGCCGGTACCTTCCGAATCGGGGGATTCAAATCAAACAGATAGAATGCATTCAGGCTTCAACCGGGTCAAACCGTTTAAAGAAATGAATGTTCAGGAGAGATTAGATTATTTAATAAACTTTCCAAAGGTGCTGCCTCCGGTCCCTTGTGTATTTTACACCGCGGATGAGAAATTTTTGGGAACCCTTAGGGCTGCCGATGATCATCAAATAACGATTGAAACCGCAAATCAGCTTTCAGAGACAATACCGATCAATCAGCTCAAAAATATTGTCATGATCGGAATCAAGCGTTAATAAAAAAGGCCAGCCGATTATCCGACTGGCTCATTTGTTTAATTGCAAATTCCCAAGTTTACGTCTGCAATACATTGAATCGCACAGAAGCAGTTCAAGTCGACGGTCACACAGTCGTTGCTTGCCATGAAGGCTGTAACTTGACAATGTTTTGCCAGGTTAATGCAGCACTTGTCATCGCAATTAACCAAGTTTACCGGAACAAAGTTTGTGCCTTCCCTTTTTCCTGGAACAAGAACACGCAATGTGGCACAACAGTTGTCAAATACATCTTCAACGCGGAAGTAGATGGATACGCATGCATTGTCATCATTGTTAAAAAATGCATGGAATGGAGAACCATCTTTTGTTTTTAAAACGAACACACGAGTGTCAACATTTTCCCTTACCGGCGAAATTAGTGAACCAAGGGGCTCGTTGAAACAACTGGTACAGGATTGGCATTCTTCTTCTTGAGCGGTATCTTGTATATCTTTAATCGCGCGAACTACTTGACATACGCAACTTTCGTTTTCGCGATTGTGACGAGAGTTTCCACAACCCATTTATTTTTCCTCCTTAATCCGTAATATATCTTACAGTACTAACATATTTCACAAAAGCCTTTTGGGTTACGGACAATTGCCTTATTTACTAAAATTAGGCTTTTTCCATGATGCGATATCAGTCCAATAATGAAAGGATCATCGGTTATGAAGATAACTATTTTTACTTTCCTACTTCTGTCTCTTGCAGTTTTTAGGCTAACTAGACTTATCGTCCTTGACAAAATTACTGAGTTTATCAGAAGCCCTTTTTATGATGAAATACAGGAAATGAATGAAAATGGGGAAATGGAAATTTACTATACTCCAAAAAAATCAGGCTGGAGGAAATTTTTTGGTGAGCTATTAAGCTGTTATTGGTGCACGGGGATATGGGCTGCTGCAGGAATTATCGGTTTTTATTATTTTTTTCCAGACATTGCCGGTCCCATTATTCTCATATTGGCTGTTGCTGGAATCGCGTCGATATTGGAAACAATTGTACAATTCTTTTTAGAAAAATAAGGTTTTTTGCCTGAGACAAGACCTGCCTTTTCATCATATTCTAAATAGTATCCAACCATTATAGGAGGGAAAAAGGTGACAAACAATAATAAGGGCAAAGGAACTACCAAGATTGTTAAAGCTTCACAGGCAATAAAAAAAGGCGGCTGCGGCTGCGGAAAGAAATCGAGTAAATAAGCCCCCAAAAAACTGCCGGTATCCACTGGCAGTTTTATTTTTGCAATCCTGCCTGTCATAATTTATCGACATCTCGAAAAAACTATATAGTAGTCAAACTTATTGCAAAGGATATGAAACGTATGCGGAATACCTATCGAGCCATGGCAATCGCAGGCATTTTACTTCTTTCGGGCTGCAATGTGGACCAGCAAGGAAAAGACAGTCAACTGGCACTGGTGAAGACAACAAATCCAAAACCAATAGTGACGGATGGCCAAAGAACTCCAACTTGGGTGGAGGAAATTAAGCGGGAGGTAAGCTCCCTCCCAGAACTATATGATGTAGCGGTTGTAAAAGGGCAAGAGGGGACACTTGTTGTCTACAAAGTAAAACATTTGCACCGATTTAAAATGAAACAGATTGAAAAAGACGTAACCAGTTTTCTTGAAAAAAAACATCCCAAGGAAAAATTTACGGTTTCCAGTGATTACAAGATATTTCTCGAAGCGGTTAGGCTTGATGAAAAAATGAAATCACCGAAATTTCCTAAAAAGAAAGCAGAAAAACGGTTCAAGGAAATTGTCAAAATGACAGAAGATACGAAATAAGAAGGGGGAATCCAGATGGCAAGCAAGCAAAAAAACACAACACCGCAGCAGCAAAGGTACCAGGCGCTGCAGCAGAAGCATGAGAAGAAACGGCCGTTATTAAAGAATTGTATCAGGGCGTTTTTTGTTGGCGGATTGATTTGTACGGTTGGCCAGGCCATCAGTTATTTCTACATCTACTTTTTTGATTTTACCGAACAAAGTGTCGGAAATCCTACCGTGGCAACCATGGTTTTTCTGTCGATGCTGCTTACTGGCTTTGGTATATATGACAGGCTGGGGCAGTTTGCCGGGGCGGGAAGTGCAGTTCCTGTTACCGGATTCGGAAACGCTGTGATTTCAGCCGCTATTGAGCATCGGACGGAAGGTTTTGTTCTCGGTGTAGGCGGGAATATGTTCAAGCTTGCAGGCTCAGTGCTGCTTTTCGGCGTATTCGCTGCTTTTGTGGTGGCACTGATTAGAACGCTGCTATCCATGTGGGGGGTTTTGTAAGTGTTAAAAGGGCATCAATCTTGGGTATTTCAAAACCGGCCAATGATTACGGCTACCGGGGTAACCGGGGGCCCATTCGAGGCGAATGGCAATCTGGCGAAGGACTTTGACCTCCTATTTGAGGACTTATGGATGGGACAGGAATCATATGAAAAAGCGCATCGAATCTTAATGGAGGAAGCAATTAAAATTGCCTTGAACAAGGGAAATCTGGAAAAGGAGCAAATTCAATTTTTATTTGCCGGGGATTTAATCAACCAAATAACACCGACCAGTTTTGCGGCAAGGACCATGCAGATTCCTTATTTCGGTTTGTTTGGGGCCTGTTCCACCTCGATGGAAGGATTGGCGTTAGCGTCATTTGTCATTAATTATCAAGGGGCAAAGAACGTCCTGACCGGCGCATCAAGTCATAATGCCGCAGTTGAGAAGCAATTCCGATATCCGACGGAGTACGGCAGCCAAAAACCTCCGACGGCACAATGGACGGTAACCGGGGCCGGCGTCGCCCTCGTCCAGCCTAACGAACCGGGAGCGAATCATCCCGTAACCACGTCAGCGACAATCGGCAAGGTTATCGATATGGGGTTAAGCGACCCCTTTAACATGGGAGGGGCGATGGCACCAGCGGCGGCAGATACGATTATTGCCCATTTTCGCGATTTACAGCTCGACCCTTCACATTACGACCTGATTGTCACTGGTGATTTGGGAAGAGTAGGTCATGATACAGCGTTTGAACTAATAAATAAAAGCGGGCTAGAACTAAAGCGCAAGCAATTCCAGGATTGCGGAATCCTAATTTATAAGGATGATCAGCCAGTTCAATCCGGGGCGAGCGGTGCAGCCTGTTCCGCCACGGTTCTTTATGGACATTTGCTTAATGAGATGAAAAAGGGCACCTACAAAAGGATTTTGCTGGTTGCCACTGGTGCTTTGCTGTCACCGCTTAGCTTTCAGCAAAAAGAAACGATTCCGTGTATTGCCCATGCGGTTGCGATTGAAATGAATGTTTAAAATAGGAGTGAGTGCTTATGTTGGCCATGTTTTTTTGGGCATTTGTAATTGGCGGATTAATTTGTGTGATTGGGCAGCTTTTGTTTGATGTTGCGAAGCTTACACCAGGACATACTTTAAGCTTGCTGGTTGTAGCAGGAGCGATTTTGGCAGGGTTTGGGTTATATGAGCCGCTTATCAATTTTGCAGGAGCAGGGGCAACGATTCCGATTACCAGCTTTGGTAATTCCCTCGTCCATGGGGCACTTGACGATGCCAAGAACCATGGATTGATCGGCGTTTTGACGGGGATGTTTCAAGTAACAAGCTCCGGAGTTTCGGCAGCCATCATTTTTGGATTTCTAGGTGCGTTAATCTTTAAACCAAAAGGGTAAATGCTCATTTTTTCTTCAAAAGGACGAATAGCTTATTCGTGCCTATACACATTTTTTAGTGATTTCATATGTTATTAGTGAGATTACTAAAGAGAGGTGAAGAGTCTATGTGCTTCGGAGGATTCGGAGGGTACGGCTACGGTGGTGGTTTTGGCTACGGCGGCACATTCGTGTTAATCGTAGTTCTATTCATTCTATTAGTCATTATCGGTGCTAGCTGGTATTAAGCCTTACTGGTAGCGATGGAAGGGGTTGGCCTAATTTCGGCCGATCCTTTCTTTTCTTCTCACCAAATTACGCTTCCTTCATACAATAAAGTAGTTTATGAAGGAGTGTGATTCTTGAACATGGATAATGGTTTTTTTAAAAATATAGAGAAGAAAACGGGCGTAAATATGCAGGATATTTTTGATTTGGCCAATTCCTTGCAGCATGCGAATTTTCAAGATGAAAAAACAGTGCGCGGCGTAATCCGCAAAGTTTCCCAGCTGGCCAATAAGCCGGTAAGCAAGGATTTGGAAGATCAAATTGTTAACACCATTATAAAAGATGGAAAAAGACTCGATTTCAATACTATTTCCAACATGATGAACAAGAAATAATGAAAAAGGCCGTTTTCCTTAGTGGAAATTGGCCTTTTTCGTTTTTAAGAGAGGATCTAAAAATCTCGAGCGATAGGATTTTTTGCCTCGCCTATTTTCCGGAACGGAGATAAATAACTGCTCCTGTGCCCTAGTCATGGCAACATAAAACAGTCTCCGCTCTTCCTCGAGGGTTGAAAAGTCACCACTCCTTGCTGATTCCAGCGCATAGTCATGAGGCAAGCTGCCATCTACAGCTCCTAGCAAATAAACGCATTTATATTCCAGCCCTTTGGAACCGTGAATCGTACTCAAGGTGATGGCCTCACGAAAATGCTTGCTTAGTTTTTTCATTTCTTTGGTCATGGCAGACATATGCTCCGCATGTTGTAGTAGTTCATCAATTGTATTAAAACGTTTTGCGGCAACTTTTAAGTCCTTTAAATCGTCGGAACCTCTGTCCAATTGGTTCGATTCACTGCCCCGTTTTTTGAGGTAATCAAGGAATCCAATGTCTGTCTCAATTGTTTCAATTGCTTTGACAGGGGACAGGCCCTTTAAGCCGCGGATAAGCGGTACTGCCGTTTTAAGTTTTTTTACTTGAAATGAATGGGTGGTTTTTAGCTGGGTTATCGCTTCTAGCAGGCTGCAATCTTGCAGAATGCTGATTGCTTTGAGATCCTTTAAAACGGACTGTTTTAAAAATAGTAAAGGCAGGATGTCCGCAATGCCCTGTGGGTCTTCTTCGTTCATGCTCACTTTTAAAAACGCAAGGGTACTCTTGACAATGTAACGGTCATAAAAGGATTCGGTTGCCATATCGATTTTAAACGGGAGATTTGAGGTGGCTAACCGTTCAAACACGGCACGGGAAGCAGCATTGGTTCGATATAGGATTGCGAAATCAGCGGGATTGGCCCCAGCGGCAATTTGTTCCGCTATATCGGTGACAATGATTGTCGCTTCTTCCTCTTCATCATAAGGGAAAAATAAATAAGGCGGTTGGCCTGTGGAATACTGCGCCACCATCTTCTTAGGTTTACGAACTTTATTTGCAGCTATCATTTGATTGGCTACGGTTACGATTTCGTGGGTAGAACGGTAATTCTCTGCCAATGTGACATGCTTGGAGTTTGGAAAGTCCGTTTCAAATTCAAGCAAAAAGGTTGGGTCACTGCCCCGGAAGGAATAGATAGCCTGATCGTCATCACCTACAGCACAGACATTTTTGTTTTTTGCCGACAGCAGTTTAATGAGTTCGTATTGTACCTTATTAATATCCTGGTATTCATCGATTAAAAAGTAGTGAAAGCGATCCTGGTAAAAGCTGAGAACTTCCGGACACGATTTAAATAGCCGATAGCAGCCAATCAGCATATCGTCAAAATCAAACAGCGCCACTTTTGTTTTATATTCTTCATATATTTTATATAAATTCGCTGTAGTCTCTTCCCATGGTGATACTGGCTTTACTTCATCCGGCATGATTAAATTGTTTTTCCAAAATCCGATTTGCTGCAACGCCAAATCAAAGGCAAATTCTTTCTCTGGCAAATCTAGCTCTTTACCGGCATCCTTAAGGATTTTATCGCGCTGCCAATCCTTTTTTATCAATTTATCTGCTGACCATTTTGTTGATTCGTGAAATAGTAAAATGCGATAAAAAATGCTGTGAAATGTGCCGGTTACGAGTTGATTGATTTGATCCCGCCTGATTTTTGGGTAGGATAGCAGCCGGCTTTTCATTTCAGCCGCCGCCTTTGTCGTAAAAGTGACGAGCAAAATGGAACGCGGATCAATCTGTTTGACCTCAAGCATATAGGCCGTTCTGGCAGTCAGTACCCGAGTTTTTCCGCTTCCTGCCCCGGCCAATACCAATAATGCGCCGTCGGTTTCTACTACTGCTGCGGCTTGATTTTTGTCCAAAATGATTCCCTGGTTGGCAAGTTCTTGTAAATATGGCGGCAATTCAGTTGTTACTAAATTTTTGCTTGATGCGAATGGAACAGTGGTCCTAATCGTCTTTACCTGTTTATTCTGAAAAGCAGTTCTCATGATTAATTTAAACCCCTATTAAAAAAATCCAACATGTTCTATCATAACAAAACGATTCAAAAGGGGAAAGAGGCAATAAAAAACACTTGCCGGTTATAATCAGCAAGTGCTAACTATGGTTAAAGTGTCTTCATCATCGTTTTATGAGGGATTCCGGCATCCATGAATTCCTCCGAAACAACTTCATAGCCGAGGCCGGCATAGAATGGGATTGCATGGGTTTGGGCGTTGAGTTTGAGCCTTTGAAACCCTTCAATTCGGGCAAAAGACTCGATTTCCTCCATAATCGCTTTTCCAGCCCCAAGTTTTCTCGCTTCCTTAAGGACACAAATCCGTTCAACCTTTCCGTAGCCATCTGTTTCACGAAAGCGGCCGGCGCCAATTGCCGTTCCATCGTGATACAGGACAAAATGGGTTGATTCATCCTCAAATTGATCAATTTCGTCCTCAATCGGGACGTTTTGCTCCTCGACAAAAACAATTTTTCTAACTGAAAAAGCATCTTCAAGTTCTATCGGGTTTTCCACAATTTTAACATTCACAAGAATTATTCCTTTCCAAGACGAAATGTTTCGTAAACAGTCCAAGATCCATTCTCCAATTGATAGAGAAGGTGAAATCGATCAACCACTTCTTCAAAATCAATTTTTGTCATTCGCAGTGACCCGAATACATCGGAGTGCTCATCATTGGATAGATTTTGACCAATTGTGATATGCGGAACAAACGCATATTCCTGATTTTGTTCACTGTATTCTTTATTAATTTCAGCATGAAGGGCAGTTAGCGCTTTAGAAGGCTCCACTTTAAAATAGATAACATTGTTAACAGGGTAAAAGGAACTGATTTTTGAAGTTTTCAATGTGAATGGTTTTGATTTGCCAGCAATCTGCCGTATTTTATCGGCAAATTGCTTTGCATCCTCCTCAGTCGCTTCGAAAGCATTTTTCAAAGTGAGATGCGGAGTGATTAAAGCATAATGCGGGTCATAGCGTTTCCGGTAGGAATTTGCAGCATCTTGCAGATTTTTGGATGGAAAAATAACGACACCAAATTTCATAGATTAACCTCCAGTAAAGATATTTTTTCTATCAAATGTCAGGAGCACCGACAAGGGGAAATAGAGCTGATAAAAGCTTTCTAAATATTATAGCAAAATTTTGAAATATAAGAAATAATATTCAAGGATTCAGTTAAAACATCATACGAATGGCCCGTCTTAGATCAGGCTGCCAGTATGTCCAGGTATGGCCGCCGACGAATTCTTCATAAAAATAGGTGAAAGGCTTTTCAGTCAGCAATTTCGAGAGCGAACGATTTGGCGAGAGGAAATCACTTAATTTCCCATCTGTTGTCTTTACCTCGGTTTCCTGTTGGCCAATTACGTGATAAACTTCCAGCGGCAGGGGTTCGGTAAAATCGCTGACTTTTTGCAAAACTTGATGATCCACATACGGAGATTGCAGAAGTACTTTACCGAAAGTGTGCGGGTATTCCAGTGCCGCCATTAACGAAACAGTGCCACCAAGCGAACCGCCAATCAATGCTCTTGTTGCCCCCATATGGTAGGTAGGAAACTCCAGGTCTAAAAACGGAACCAGTTCATGTGCAAGAAAACGTATGTATTGCTTGTTTTGTTCACCGCCAGGATGGTATTTCCTGCAGCGGTCCTTAATATTCTTATAGGGTACCCCAATGATGATTAAATTTTCGATTTCCCTGTTATAAAGATACTCGTCTGCCAGCCGCCCGATTCTGCCCAGTTGAAAATAGTCCCGGCCATCTTGGGCGATCAGCAGGGAGTATTTATAAAGGTGGGAGAAATTCGCAGGCAGGTAGACGAGTAACTCGATATCTTCGTCAAGTTCGTTGCTGTGAATGGATAATTCTTTTATCGTGCCCCTTGGATAGTCCATGTTGAATAGATTCCCCCCGTGTTCTGGTTTTTTAACTGAATTTTACCATATTTAGTATGGAATTGCCTGCTGGGAATGGTGTGGGGAGTAGTGGGGGGAGCAGATTAGTGAAGGTAGTGTTGTTTGGTACGGGTTTCAGGCATGATGGAGAGTATATTTTCCCGTTTAAAGGTGCGGATTTGATTCCGCAGCAGGCAGTAGGCCGTAATATACTCTTCAGTCACTTCTTTAATGATCAGGGTCCGCTGTGTTATTTCTTGATTTTCAGCGAGATAAATCATCTCTAAAGGGATATGCTGTTCAATTGATCGGATAAATAAGCCTTCCATAATGAAGCCCTCCTTTCTAATCATATTATAACCGAACGTTAGTTCTTTATTCAATGTTTTTCGGGAACGTACGTTTGTTTTTTTATTAATATGAGTTTTTTTGAAAAAACTATTGACTATTTTAGCTTTTTCACTATAATTATATTTGTAGCTTAAATAAACGATCTGTTAGCTCAGCTGGGAGAGCATCACCTTGACAGGGTGGGGGTCGGGGGTTCAAGTCCCTCACAGGTCATTATTTGAACAGGCTCAAATCCTTTTTTATTAAGGGTTTGAGCCTGTTTTTGTATCTTATAAGAGTACTCCATTTGTAGTTTTCCACAAATTGCCCTCGTTCGTTTTTATGTTTTGCATAATTACAACAGTGAATATCCAGTCTATAATTTCCTTAAACAATATTACTTCCTAATATCAGAATTATCAGGAAAATAAAGAGTGTGTTTTAGGTCTATCTTTATTTCCAATTATGGAAGAATCATTTTAAACAGTAAAAATTTCTTTAGTTCCAGATAAAGTGAAATGGAGGATAGAAAGTGATGGATAAGGTGATCATTTGTAGATGTGAAGAAGTAGATTTGGAAGAAATAAAGGAAACGATTAGTAAATATCAATGTTCAGCGCGGGAAATTAAATTACGCACAAGAGCGGGGATGGGATATTGCGGCGGAAGAACATGCCGGCCTGCATTGAATGCCATTGTGGCAGAAATATCGGGAGAGAAGTTGCGACACGAAATTCCATTGAAAATCCAGCCACCTATAAGGCCGGTATCACTAGGAAAAATAGGGGGATAGTCAAGTAATGAATAAACATCGAATTTTGGAACATCCTGTCCTTGGTAAATTAGCTAATCAGAAAGAAATGACTTTTACGTTTGATGGTAAAAAATATATCGGATACGAAGGAGACACGATTGCATCGGCACTATTGGCTAATGGAATTCGGAAACTTCGTGTTCATGAAGAAACCGGTACACCGCGGGGGATTTATTGCAATATCGGTCATTGCTTTGAATGTCGGGTCACCGTCGACGGCAAACCCGGAGTTCGGGCATGTTTAACAGAAATAAATAGAAATATGGTCATTGAAAGTGGAAAACAACATTCGACCCCGTTTAAACCAACGGATAATGAGGTTGATTTACCTCGGACCTATTCGGAATTTGAAAATATATATAAAGAGGAAAAAGAGGGGTGAGCTGTATGTATGATGTACTGATCATTGGTGCGGGTCCAGCGGGTTTATCTGCTGCAATTGCCTGTCGTGAATGGAATTTGAGTGTTCTTGTTATCGATGAATTTCCCAAGCCGGGAGGGAGATTGCTCGGCCAACTTCATGAAGAACCAGATGGAAAATGGTGGAATGGAATAGAAGAAGCAAAAATTCTTTTAGAAAAGGCAAAGCAACTGAATACAGAAATAAGATGCAGCATTTCTGCTCATCACATTGAAAAAAACGATCATGGTTTTAATGTATATACAAACGAAGGGGTATTTGAAGCTGATAATCTATTAATTGCAACCGGAGCGGCGGAAACACCGGCTCCTTTACCAGGATGGACCCTGCCGGGGGTCATGTCCATCGGTGCTGCACAGGTGATGACGAACGTGCATCGCGTTCGTGTCGGAAATAAGGGCATTGTTGTCGGTGTAAACGTCCTGTCTGTCGCCATTGCACGGGAAATGCAGTTGGCAGGAATTGATCTACAATGCATGGCACTCCCAGCCCTTAATCCAGTAACAGCTGATTATGGAAATCCTGTAAAAGTCATGGAAGGGTTATTACGGATTGCTCATTTAGCACCATCTGCGGCGATCCGTTTTGGCAGCAGCTTTTTAAAAGGGGATGGGGCGAAGGATCTGGCCGTGAAGTTTTTTCCTAAAAGCGGTGTGAAAATGTGGGGCATGCCTATTCACCTTCGTAAAGCTGTTACACGAATAAATGGGAAGAATCAAGTAGAGTCTGTGACTATCTGTGATATTTCGGCAAAGGGTGAGATCATTCCAGGGAGTGAGAAAACAGTCGAGGTTGATTTTGTATGTATAGCCGGGGGGCTTTACCCATTGGCTGAACTTGCGGCTGTTATTGGTTGTCCGTTTCAGTATATTGAGGAACTTGGCGGTCATATTCCGGTCCATAATGAACAGATGGAGACACCAGTGGAGGGACTTTTTGTGGCGGGAAATATTACAGGGATTGAAAGCGGAAAAGTTGCTCGGGCTCAAGGTACATTAGCCGGTCTATCGATAGCAAATAGAGTAATAGGAACAGATGGCCAGCTAGAAAATCAAATTCAACAAGCAAAGATGAATGTTAAAACGATTCGTGAAAATGCAACGATTCAATTTCATCCTGGGATTGAAAAAGGTCGTAATCAAATGGAAGAAACTTTTTATAACATTTTGCACGGATAATGGAGGGGATCAGAATATGACCAACAAAAATCATGCAGAAGTTGCCATTATCGGTGGTGGTATCGTAGGCTGTGCAATTGCATATTATGTTTCAAAAGCTGGTATCGATTGCATGTTAATAGAAAAAGGGGATCTGGCAAGCGGTACCTCTTCACGTTGTGATGGAAACATTTCCATCGTTGATAAAGACCCGGGATTTGATAGTCTGATGTCTTTAGCTAGCCAGGAGCTAACTGCAGAATTGGAGAAAGATTTAAATCTGCCATTTGAGTACCGTAGTCTTGGAAGTATATTGGTCTGCGATAATGATGCCGAAATGGAAGTAGCTAAACAATGGGTGAACATACAGAATCAAGCTGGATTGAAATTCAAGCTGCTTGACAGGACAGATATACGTCAGGAGTCGCCTTATTTTGCTGATGACATCCCAGGCGGCTTAGAATGTGAAACAGATTCACTTATTAATCCTTATTTATTTTGCTATTCTTTGATAGATAAAGCAAAACAATATGGGTTGAAACTGCATACGCGTGCAGAAGTAAAGCTAGTTTCAAAAAAGGGAGATTTCCTCATCGAAACAACTAAGGGTAACTTTACCGCAAAAAAAATCGTGAATGCAGCTGGAGTTTGGTCACCTTTTATCGGTAAAATGCTAGATATCGAGATACCAATAAAGCCAAGAAAAGGCCATATTATGGTCGGGGGAAGACAAAAGCCCATTATCATGAGAAATGTGATGGAATTCGGATATTTGATGAACAAATTTCAACGAGAACGTATTGCGGATTCCAAAACTCTAAAACATGGGGTGGCTTTGGTTCTTGAACCAACAGAAAGTCAAAATTTCTTAATAGGCAGCAGTCGTCAATTTGTGGGCTTTGATGCAAGGATCGACTATGATGTTGTACAAACCATGGCCAGAAGAGCTTTGCGATTCTTTCCGAAACTAGATGATTTCAATATGATCCGGACTTATACTGGTTTTAGACCGTGGACAGAAGATCATTTGCCAATCATTTCAGAGGTCGAAGAAGTACCAGGATTTTATATTGCTGCCGGTCATGAAGGTGATGGTATCAGCTTGGCCACAATTACAGGTAAGTTAATTGAGGAAATGATTACTGAGAAAGAGACAACCATATCAATCGAGCCTTTACGATATGATCGTTTTAACAAAAATGCTGTGACGATGTGAAGAAAATTCAATAATTAATTTAAAAAAGACAATCCCGCAATAAGAGGATTGTCTCTTTTAATGCCAATTAAATTATTTCCAATTGAGTGCATCGGATCCGCCGACGAAAGGCAAGATTACTTTGCTTCGCTCTGGATCAACAGTAATTTTTGTTCCTGCCTTTGGTCTGATTGTATACTCATAGTCACTGGCAATCTTGAACACCAACTATTATTATATTTTAATAGTTTGAAATATTTTGTGAAAAGGTGAAGGGAAAATAAAAATAACTTTATACAAAAACTAACAGGATAATAGTTAAAACGAGGATAAATAACAAGTTAATCATGCTGAGTAATATTTAATATGAAATTATTGATAATATTGTAAAAAAGGAGAAATTCGTGTAAATAGGCGAAGGGGATATATTTCAGCATCAAGTGATAGCTATAAAAAACTCACAAAACGGGGACTAAAAACATTTCCCAGCTTTGTGAGTCACCATTCTCATAAGTTTGATCAGCCGCGTACGGAATGGTACGTTCGTTGGTGTGTGTGAGGTCGGGGATTAAATTTCCCTCCTACTGCCCTTTAACATTATTCCTCGAATGATGAAGCCTACTGCTAACCCAGGAATCATAAATAGCATCGGCAGCCAAACAGGTCCGACCAGTACGCCAAAGATTTTTAAATTAGAGGAATAAATACAGCCCACTGTAACAAAATAAGCGGCAAATACAAATGGAAGGAAGGAATATCTGTCGCTTCCTCCGCCAGCATCCTTAAACGCATCCCACATCGCAAAAAAGTACAAACATGGATAAAACATGAGCCACTGATAATTAGCCCCTGCAATTGCTTTTTCAATCTCGCCGTGAAAACTTAACATGATAATCGAATTAAAATTTGCCTGAGAATTCACAAGAAATTCCAAAAAAATAAACACGAAGCCTTTGAAATATTTTCTATTTAGGAATTGCCCAAATCCAGGAAGGGCAATGCTCCAAAGCAATTTTTCAATTGGGTTAGACACATTTTTTTCCCCTTCCAAGGAGGATGTGGTGCAAAATACCTATATGGAGTGGTCTTTTACGTTAGTACTATTCATTTTGTCCTTATTTCATGGGAATATGAATTCTTAATTTTTTTGAAAATCTACATATTACAGATTCCAACAAAATTTTCTCCAGCCATTAGCTATTATAGGAATTGTCAAATAGTAGAAATTGCTTGTCATATATAGGATGGAGGGGACTTAAATGAATGTAGGGATTTCCAATTTCAGAACACCTCAGAGTATTTTATTCGGCAGGGGAGCATTTGAAAAGATAGGGGAGGAAGCTACATGCAGGGGGAAGAACGCACTGATTGTTTCGGACAAGGTAATGGAGCGGCTTGGGTATGTAAATAAATGTGTGGATAGATTAGCTGTTCACGGTGTTCGTACCAAGGTTTATCTAGGGGTGGACTCTGAACCCACTGATCATCATGTGGCCGAAGCACTAGAACTCATTAAGCAGGAAAAGTGCGACTTACTGATTTCACTTGGGGGCGGCAGCTGTATCGATACAGCTAAAGCGGTTTCGGTATTGGCGGCAAACGGAGGCCGGATAAACGATTATGCCGGAGCATGGGGCAAGTTTGCCATTAAACCTCCAATCCCCCATATTGCCGTTCCTACAACTGCCGGCACGGGTTCGGAAGCAACAGATGTCACTGTCATCACCATTGTGTCGACTGATGTGAAATTAATGGTCAAGCAGCCGGCATTCATGCCAACTGCAGCAATCGTCGACCCGCTGTTAACAATCAGTTCCCCAAAGCATATAACGGCTGCGACAGGCGTAGATGCGCTCAGCCATGCTGTTGAGGCGTACCTGTCAAAAAAGGCCAATCCAATGAGTGATACATTGGCATTATCTGCTATGAAACACATCGCTGCCAACCTGTATCAAGCATACAATGATGGTGAAAACCTCGTGGCGAGGGAAGCGATGTCACTAGGTGCCCTGCAGGCAGGAATGGCGTTTTCCAATGCTTCGGTATGTCTTGTCCATGGGATGTCGCGACCGATTGGCGCGTTATTCCACGTTCCCCATGGATATTCGAATGCCATGCTGTTACCGGCAGTATTGGAATTCAGCAAGAATCATTGTGTTGACCGATTGGCTGACCTGGGTAGATTCTTTGCCCCTGATAAAAGAGAGCTTTCGAATGAAGCACTGGCCTATTTTGCGGTGGAGTCTGTCAAGGGACTTTGCGATGTATTGAACATTCCCAATCTAAAAGGATGGGGGATTGACAGAGGGAAATTTGCAGCCTCAATCAGTAAAATGGCCCAAGACGCCCTCGACAGCGGCAGTCCGGCCAATAATCCGATTGAGCCAACAAAGCACGAAATCGAGGATTTATACCGAATCTGCTATGATTATGACTTCAGTGTCAAAAAGCATGCCTATTAAATGGTTCCCCCAACCCAAGGGACTATTTTCATTCGGTTGGTTTTTTTATTTTTATAATGATTTTAAAAATATGCCAGATTTCGATATAATTAGATAAAAGAAGAAGGAGGCGTTTACATTTGAAATACATACAAATCGCCAATACAGATTTAAAAGTTTCAAATATGATTATGGGAAATATGCGTCTAACTCAGTTGTCGATACCTGAGGCAGAAAAGCTGATTCGTACAGCTCTGGAAGAAGGCATTAATTTTTTTGACCATGCCGATATTTACGGCCGAGGCCAGTGTGAGGAAATCTTTTCAGAAGCCATCCAAATGAATCCCGGGATTCGGGATAACATGATCCTGCAAAGCAAATGCGGGATTCGCGTGCCGGAAGGCTATTTTGATTTTTCAAAGGAGCATATTATCAAATCTGTCGATGGGATATTATCCCGATTAAAAACTGATTTTCTCGATATTTTGCTGCTTCACCGCCCTGACCCGTTAATGGAGCCTGAGGAAGTGGCCGAAGCATTTGAACAGCTGCACACAAGCGGCAAGGTAAAGTATTTTGGGGTATCGAACCATAATCCGGCGCAAATTGAACTGCTGCAGAAATACATTCCGTATAAATTGGTCATCAACCAATTGCAGTTCAGCATTGCCCATACTCCGATGATTGACGCAGGAATTTCGTTAAATATGAAGATTGACCAAGCGATTAACCGCGATAGCAGCATTTTGGAATATTCACGATTGAACGATATGACGATTCAGGCTTGGTCGCCATTTCAGCATGGCTTTTTTGAAGGTGTTTTTCTTGGAGATATGGAGCATTACCCCGAGTTGAATAAAAAAATCGACAGCATTGCCGAAACATACGGTGTAACGAACACTGCCGTTGCCGTCGCCTGGATTACCCGCCATCCGGCCAATATCCAAGTCATCCTAGGTACGACAAATCCGCAGCGAATGAAGGATGCCTGCAGCGGCTCGGAGCTTAAATTAACCAGGGAAGAATGGTATCAAATTTATAAAGCTGCCGGCAATATCGTTCCTTAAACGAAAACAGGGGGGTGAAATTTAATCCCCCCCTTTGTATACCATTTATTTAATTTCAAGTGGGGACAGGCATTGTCTTAGGCTTTTGACTGCCTGTTCCGGATTTACGGAGAAGCCCATCTCATTCATCGTTTCCCCGATTAGCACAATCGCTTTTTCCAGCATGTCCTCAGTCGTATTCCCCATATGTCCGATTCGGAATGCCTTTCCGGCCAAGTGGGCGAGTGCCCCGGCAACAATCAAGCCTTTTTCTGCCAGCGCGGCACGGAAGGCGGCATCGTTAAATCCCTCCGGATATAGGATACAGCTTAATGTTGCGGCTGCTGCATTCTCTTCTGCCAATGCTTTCATACCGTATTCGGAGAGGGCAGCTCTTACTGCCTTGCCATATAGTTTATGGCGAAGGTATCGCATTCCCAGCCCTTCCGCAAGCACCAATTTCATTCCTTCATCATAGGCGTAAATCAGGTTGACCGGCGGTGTGGCAAAATACTTGCCAGGGTCGTTCATAATCGGAATCCAATTATATATATCGCAATAATAAGCGGGTACCCGCTCAATTTGCTCCCTGGCGGCCAAAGCTGTCTGATTAAAGGCAACAATTGCCAGACCAGGCGGTACACCAATGGCTTTTTGCGAACCGGTTAATACCACATCAATTTTATATTCAGGCTGCCCATAAGCTTTGCTCATATCTTCTTCCATTGCGGCCGTAGCACAAACGCCGTCAAGAATGACCAATGCCCCATGTTTTTTAATGATTGGCACCAGGGTATCCAAATCGGCAGCAACACCGGTTGAAGTATCGGCATGGGTAATGGTCACTGCTTTGAAGTTTCCATTGGCAAGTTTTTCCTCAACATCAGAAGGTTCTACCTGTTTGCCCCATTCCGATTGCAAAACCTCAACCTCGATACCGAATGCTTTCCCTAAATGAATAAACCTGTCTCCGAAATACCCCTGGCTAATGACGAGTAGTTTTTCAGAAGCTGCGACCGTATTTACAAGTGCCATCTCCATCGCCAATGTCCCTGATCCGGAAATAACAAATACTTCTCCATCTGTTTTTAGCATTTCTCTTGTTTGTGCAATGGCATTTTTGTAAATCGTGACAAATCTTGGGTCAGTGTGACCTCTAGTTTCCTGACCAAGCGCATCATAAATGGAATCGACTACAGGTGTCGGCCCAGGTATGAGCAGCATCTCTTGGATACGCATTTTTTAGTCCTCCTATATTTCTGCTAATTCATTAGATAATAAATCCTACCTTATGTATATATTTCGATATTGGAAGAAAATATCCTCTTACTTTTTAAAACTCAAAGTTTTTAAAAATAATAATGGTAAACATACGGCGAAACTAAAGCGTAGGAAAAGTGAAACTTTTCTCAAACTTTATCGTATAATCATATTGTAAAGTTTTACATAAATGGAATCAGGGGGTTTTTACTATGGAAATGCAAACAGAGATCAAGAAAGAACATCCCAGTTTGATAGGGATGTTTACGAGTCCTGGTGAACAGTTCGAGAGAATTAAGCAAAATCCAAAAATTTGGCTGCCGCTGACAATTATCTGCATTATTTTCGGTGTCGGAATGGCATTAATGGCGTTATCGATGGATGTGACAACTTTAATTGATCAGGGCATTCCGGAAGATCAGGCCGAATTAATTTTAGGCATTACTAGAATTACAGTTGCGGTTACGGGCATAGTCTCACCGATCATCAGTGTTCTGGTCAGCAGTGCCATTTATTTGTTGATTGCCAAGATTGCCAATTCATCTGTTTCATTCAAGCAATTATTTTCGTTGAATACATTTATCATGTTTGTCGGGGCCATTGGTTTGATTCTTAATATGGCCATCCGCTATGGTATTGGCGGCAACCCGGAAATATATGTAACAAGTCTGGCGGGAGTATTGAATCTTGATAAACCGGGTGTCCTCGGATCGATTGAGGTTTTTGGCATCTGGACAACTGTTTTAACTGCGCTGGGGCTCCATAAAACAGCTGGTTTTTCAAAAGGTTTGGCATGGACAGTTGCGATTATTTTCTTTCTTATCACAATCGGTTTTGCTTTAATCGGTACTGCATTACAATCAGCGCCGCAGCTATAAGCTGACGAACTCAAATTTTGCCGCTGTAGCCCAACTGAGGCAAACGAAAGGAGAATAGGGTCAGGCTCCAGAAGTCGTCATTTTGATGGCCTGGTTTCCTGACGTCCCATATGAAAAAGAAAACATGGATTATAATAGGTGTTGCCAGCTTACTTGTCCTCATGATTTCTATTAGTGTTTATCGGCAGGCTTTTGCCAAAGGACCCACTGTCAAAACTGCTCAGCTTGCCGAGGAGGAAATTTCTTCGCTTCTGATGGTGCCGGGAACGGTAAAACTGGAAGAGGAACAGCTCGTCTATGCTTCTCCGGAAAAAGGAGAATTGCAGGAACTGCTGGTCGAGGAAGGGCAAACGGTCGAGAAAGATACTGTCATTGCCAAACTGCAAAATCCCCAGCTTGAATTGGAAGTCGAACAAAATAAAATTGCCATTGAAACAGCAAATCTCAAAATTTCCCAGCTTGATAAACAAACCAAACAATTAAAGGACAAGGAAAAAACGCTGATTGACCAAGTGGGGAAGGACGAAGCAAAAAAACAGCTGGATCCCGAATTTGAACGAATTGAAATGGAAAAGAAACTGGCCAATCTGGACCTGAAGCAGGCCAATCTGCAAAAGGATATAATATCAAAACGGAAAAGTGATTTGGAGATTAAGAGCACAATTGACGGTGTCGTGTTAACTGCAAAAAAACCGCCAGTATCCATGGCGGCTGGGGCCGGAGCTGAACCTATTATACATATAGGAAAGCTGGACAGTATGACCGCTTCAGGACTTCTATCAGAATATGACACATTAAAGGTTGCGGGCGGACAAAAGGTTATCATTCGTTCCGATGCTGTCCCAAACCAGGAATGGCAGGGTGAAATTACCAAGATTGCCGTTTTGCCGCAAACGAGCCAGGCCGGAATGGCAAATGGCAGCCAAGCTGTCCAATACCCGGTCAATGTTAAAATCTCTGGCGACTTAAAAGCATTAAAACCAGGCTTTCAGGTTCTGATGGAAATCGAGACGGAAAAAAAGACCGCCGAAGTTCTGCCAATCGAGGCCATCCATGATGATGGCGATGACCCATATGTGTTCTTGGTTAAGGATGGAAAAGCAAAAAAACAGCAGGTCAAAACCGGGCTCACTTCAGGGGAAAAACTGGAAATTGTTGAAGGGGTCTCCAAAAAAGACCGGATTATCGTAAAGGGACCCGACAAATTGCGAGACGGGATGGAAGTGACAACCAAATGATCCGCCTTGAATCCATCACTAAATCCTTTTTGGTTGGAAAAGAATCGATCGATATCTTGAACAATATCAGCTTGATCATTGAGGAGGGCGAGTTTGTCGCCATTATGGGTCCCTCCGGTTCCGGTAAGTCCACATTAATGAATATCATCGGCTGTCTGGATAAGCCGACTTCCGGGCAATATTTCCTAGGCGGCGAAGATGTATCGAATTATAACGATAAAGAGCTGGCTCGGGTACGAAATCAGTCGATTGGCTTTGTGTTTCAGCAATTCCATCTGCTACCACGGCTGACAGCCATGAAAAATGTGGAACTGCCGATGATATATGCCGGAATCTCAAAGTCGGAACGGCAGTCCCGGGCTGAAGACGCGTTAAGAAAAATGGGCCTTGAAGATCGGATGGATCATCTTCCGAACGCCTTGTCCGGTGGACAGAAGCAGCGGGTGGCGATTGCCCGCTCGATTGTTAACAGGCCAAAGCTGATTTTGGCGGACGAGCCAACCGGAGCTCTTGATACTAAAACAAGCATGGCAATTATGGAGCAATTTCGCGAACTGAATCAAGAAGGAGTAACGGTGGTCGTTGTTACGCATGAGCCCGAGGTGGCAGAATATGCAAACCGGACGATTCTAGTCAGAGACGGAATGATTCAGGTTTCGGCTGCTGCGGAAAGGGGGCAGCGGACATGAGTTTTATGGAAAATATGCTGATGGCGTTAAGCTCTCTAAAAGCCCATAAACTGCGGAGCATTTTGACTATGCTCGGGATTATTATTGGCGTAGGAGCCGTAATCATTGTCGTGGCGATCGGTCAGGGCGGGGAAGCGATGTTGAAATCGCAAATTACTGGACCGGGAAACACCATCGAGATGTTTTACCAGCCATCTGATGAGGAGATTCGCGCAAACCCCAATATATTTCAACAGGCTCCGTTTAAGCAGGAGGATATTCGGGCATTAGAACAGCTGCCGGAAGTAAAACAAGTCGTCGCATCCAGTACGACCTTATCGGCAGTCCGTTATCAGCAGGATACAGCCGATGTTTCCTCAACTGGAATTAATCAAGCCTATCTTAAATTGAACCAATTAAAGGTTGAGAAAGGGCGAAATTTATCGACTGCCGATTTTCTTGGCGGGAGACGAGTCGCTCTAATCAGTAACAAGTTGCAGGAAGAGCTTTTCAAGGGGAAAAATCCCATCGGAAAGATTATCACATTGGCTAATCAACCAATTGAAGTAATTGGTGTTCTTGAGAAGCCGACAGGACTATTGGCTTTCGGGTCAATGGAAGTGTATCTCCCATTTCAAACATGGAAAATCATTTATGGAAGCAGTGATTTTACCCAGGTGACCATACAGGCGGACTCGGCAGAGCAGCTCCAGACGGCTGGGAAAAAGGCAGCTAAATTATTAAACAGGATGCATAATACGGAAAAATCCTATCAAGTTATCAATATGGAAGAAATCGCTCAAGGGGTGGGCCAAGTCACCCAAATTATGACCTTGATTATCGGAAGCATCGCCGGGATTTCCTTGTTTGTTGGTGGAATTGGCGTTATGAATATCATGCTTGTGTCAGTAACGGAACGGACGAGGGAAATCGGCATCCGCATGGCTCTTGGGGCAACAAGGGGGCAGGTATTAACCCAATTCCTGATAGAGTCGATGACATTAACCTTGATTGGCGGCATCTTGGGAATTTTCCTCGGATGGGGTACATCTGAAATTGTCAGCTTCTTTGCGGGCTGGCCATCCTTAGTGTCCTGGCAGGTTGTATTGGGTGGTGTGTTATTTTCAATGGTTATTGGGGTGGTTTTTGGAATTCTGCCGGCAAATAAGGCATCGAAACTCGACCCAATCGAATCTTTAAGATATGAATAATTTATACTGGAATCGAAAGTGTGCTCACTTTCGGTTCTTTTTATAAGGTACATACTGGCACACACCATAAAATGATGTTAAAATAAATCTGATTATTCAGGTAAATAACAAATTCTAAAACTAGTTTAGAAGGAGACGAGAAGAGATGAGTATGGAGAGGGCGAGTGTAGAAAGTAGAGGCTATTTTGGTGAGTTTGGCGGCAGCTTTGTTCCGGAGGAGCTGCAGCAGGTTTTGAATGAATTGGAAGCACAGTTTTTACGGTATAAGGATGATCCAGAATTTAACGAAGAATTTAAATATTACTTAAGGGAATACATTGGCCGAGAGAATCCGCTGACGTTTGCCGAACACTTAACAAAGAAAATCGGCGGGGCGAAAATCTATTTAAAGCGTGAAGACTTAAACCATACCGGGGCTCATAAAATCAATAATGCCATTGGCCAAATTTTATTGGCAAAACGAATGGGAGCCAAGAGGATTATCGCTGAAACTGGGGCTGGCCAGCACGGGGTAGCGACAGCAACGGCCTGCGCGATGTTCGGCATGGAGTGCGTCATTTATATGGGCAAGCTTGATACCGAACGCCAGGCGTTAAATGTTTTTCGCATGGAATTACTGGGGGCAAAAGTGGTGCCGGTCGCCAAGGGCCAAGGTAGATTAAAAGATGCTGTTGATGAGGCGCTCGGGGACCTTGTGCAAAACTATCAAAATACTTTTTATTTGCTAGGTTCGGCGGTGGGCCCTCATCCATACCCGACAATGGTAAAGTATTTCCAAGCGGTTATCAGTGAGGAATCGAAACGTCAGGTAGTAGAAAAAGAAGGGAAGCTGCCTACGGCGGTGATTGCCTGTGCTGGCGGCGGCAGCAATGCCATCGGTGCATTTGCCCATTATATTGCGGAAAAAGATGTCCGATTAATTGGCGTCGAACCTGCGGAAGCACCTACGTTAACGGAAGGAGTGCCAGCGGTCATCCATGGCTTTAAGTGTATTACGCTCATTGATGAAAATGGTGATCCTAAACCAACCTATTCTATTGCAGCTGGGTTGGATTATCCCGGCATCGGGCCGGAGCATAGCTTCTTAAAAGTGAGTGGAAGAGCGGAATATGTAACTGCAACCGGTCAAGAAGCGCTGGAGGCATTCCAAGTGTTGAGCAAAACCGAAGGGATTATTCCCGCCTTGGAAAGCTCACATGCCGTTGCCCACGCGATCAAACTGGCAAAAGAACTGTCTCCTGAAGATGTCCTGGTAGTAAACCTCTCCGGACGAGGCGACAAGGACGTTGAACAAGTATTTCATATGTTAAAAAAATAATTGTTTTTTCAAGGATGATCCGTTTAACGGATTATCCTTTCTTTATTTTAGTAGAATTTGAACATTTTGAGGAAATCTAAATATTTACTTGAAAGTACCAATAAAGCATGAGATGGTTTAATCAAATATGTGTAAATGGTAGTGATTGCGATGATTAGGAAAAAGGTCCGGCAGATTTCACGTTCCCGTGATATTGTTTATGCCTTTACTAGACATGGGTTTGGGTTTTTGGTAAAAGAAATGGGACTGCTTGACTTGTTGGCTGTTCCAAAAAAGCTTTTTGCCGAAGGCACAAGGAGCAGCGCGGGAAAGTCGACAGGTGAACGGGTCAGGCTATTCCTGGAAGAGCTTGGGCCAACTTTTGTGAAAATCGGCCAAATCGCCAGTACCAGACCTGATATAATTCCTCCTGATATCATTAAAGAGCTTGTAAAGCTTCAGGATCAGGTTCCGCCATTCTCCTTCGAGGAGGTGAAGGCAATCGTTGAACAAGAATTGGCAGACTCCCTGAAAAACACCTTTGCACAGTTCTCGGAAGAGCCGATTGCCGCAGCCTCTATCGGGCAAGTGCATGCCGCCACTTTGCATACAGGTGAAAAGGTAGCGATAAAAGTTCAGCGCCCGCAAGTTAAACAAGTGATGGAAACAGATTTGGAAATCCTACAGGAACTGGCAAGGGTAGCTGATGCAAGAATTGAATGGGCAAGGCGCTATCAGGTGCGCGAGATTATGGAGGAAATCGGTAATTCCTTACGACTGGAGCTGGATTATAAAATTGAAGCACGGAATTCAGAAAAGATTGCTAACCAATTTACTGCCAATCCGAAAGTGTTAATTCCAAAAATCCATTGGGAATATACGACCGAGAAAATGATTACGATGGAGTATATTGAAGGGATCAAGCTAAATGAAGAGGAGCGGCTGCATCAAGCAGGCTATAACATTAAAAACCTAGGGGAAACGGTAGTAAATGCGATATTTCAACAAATATTAATCGATGGGTTCTTCCATGGCGATCCCCATCCAGGCAATATCTTAGCTTTACCGGGGGAAGTGATCGCTTTTATGGATTTCGGAATAATCGGGCGGCTTAGCTCCGATATGAGAAATCATCTTGCTTCATTTGTGATCGCCTTGATGAACCGAAATACGGATGAAGTGGTCCGAGGGATTACCAATATGGGCCTGGTACCGGACGATGTCGACCGCAAACAGATGCGATCGGATGTCGACCATCTCCGTGAAAAATATAGTGATGTTCCGTTTAGTGAAATGAGCATGGGCAAGACGGTCAATGATTTATTTACTGTTGCCTTTCGGCATCGGATTCAGCTGCCAACTGATTTGACTATTCTCGGGAAAACACTCCTTACAATTGAAGGCGTCATCGAAAAGTTGGACCCGGATTTAAATATTGTTAAAATTGCCGAGCCATTTGGCCGTCAATTGCTGAAAGAGCGGTATCACCCTAAAAACATGGCTGAAAAAATGTGGAGTCAAGTCAATGAGTATGGCGATATATTAAACGACTTGCCAAAACAGGTAAAAGAGATGGCGGCAATCATGTCAAAGGGTAGGATAAAAATTGACCTTACCTCCCCGGAAATTGATTCATTTGTCAAGAAGTTAAACCGAATCAGTAACCGGATTTCTTTTAGCATGATTCTTCTTTCAATCAGTACTTTGTTGACTGGGGTTATCATCGGTACTTCAATATCAGGACAGACTTCAAAGCTCCTAACGGATTATTCGATTGTTGAATTAGGCTTCGGAATTATCATAACGTTATTTCTTTGGTTATTATTTTCTATTTTTAAATCAGGAAGATTTTGAAAACAGGTTAATAAAAAGCTGCCAAATCCGCTAGGATACGGCAGTTTTTTTGTTGTCAAAAAATGTTCACAAAATAATGTTAAAGTTTTGTGAATATTCAATAGAAAAAAGACAATATTCGACGTTCTTTTTAGGTTGACAAGTTAATATAAGGAACCAGAAATGCCGTAATTTAAGAAAACCAAGGATACTTGCGAAAATCCTGTCGAGATAAGTGCGTTTACAATTTTTCAATTCATATCAATAATTTAAACTGTATTATGCTTCACTAAGTATTTTTATTATTGAATTCTAACGTGAAGTATTGGTATGAAAACTATCTTTAAGGAGGATTTATGATGGATTATCAGCAAAAGCCTTGGTTAAAGTGGTATGACTCGAGAGTGGATGAGCATGTGAGTGTAAAGTATGAGTCGCTGTATGATTTCTTGGAGAATGCAGTAAACCGGTTCAAAACGAAACCAGCCTTTACGTTTTACGGAAAGGTCATTAGTTTTATTGAAACGAAAATGATTGTAGATCGTCTTGCGGCTGCATTACATAAAGAGGGACTGAAGAAGGGCGATCGGGTCGCAATTATGCTGCCAAATTGCCCGCAATACATGTTTACTTTATTTGCGATTTTTCGCTTGGGCGGGATCGCTGTCCAAGTGAATCCAATGTATGTGGAACGCGAAATCGAATTTGTTCTTGAGGATTCCGGTGCCAAGTTCATGGTTGTCCTCGAGGGCTTTTACTCGAAGGTGAAAAAAGCGCAATCCACTACCTCCTTAAAGAAAGTATTCGTTGTTAGTTTTGGTGGGGAAAGAATGGAGCTCGGCGAAGAGGATGTATACTTAGATGCAGCCCTTCAGGTCGAGGTCTCGTTCCCGGAGGTTGAAATCAATCCACATGAAGATGTTGCTGTCTTGCAATATACTGGCGGCACTACCGGTGTTCCAAAGGGGGTCATGCTGACCCATTATAATTTGTTGGCGAACTTTAACCAAGTTTGTGATTTTATTTATAATACATGGCATGAAATACCCGAATCCTTTAAAATGATCACGGTCCTCCCGATGTTTCATGTGTATGGTCTTTCAAGTGTTGCACTTTGTGGAATTCGGGAGGGTGCCAATCAGATTATCCTTCCTCGGTTTGATGTAAAGGAAGTCATGGAGACGATAAAGCGGGAGAAGCCATTAATTTTTGCCGGAGTTCCGACAATGTATTTTGCGTTGAACAGCCAGCCTGAAGCATTAAAAGAATGCCATTTTGAAGAAGTCTATTATACAGGCAGCGGTGGGGCGCCGTTACCTGTGGAGCAGGCGAAAATATTTGAAAAGATCACTGGCGCCATTCTAAGGGATGGGTATGGGCTTTCCGAGGCAGCGCCGACAGTTGCTTTTAATCCTCCGTTCTTGCCAAGGAAATATGGAAGTATTGGAATTCCAGTTCCGAGTACGGTGCTCAGAGTTGTTCGTGAAACGGAAGACGGTGAGTTTATTGATGTTCCGGTTGGCGATCAGGGTCAATTAATTGTCAAAGGCCCTCAAGTAATGAAGGGTTACTGGAATCGTCCGAGGGATACGGAAGAGGTGTTAAAGGATGGCTGGTTGTTTACAGGGGATATCGCGAAGATGGATGAAGATGGCTATTTCTATATCCTCGACCGCCAAAAGGATATGATCATCGCCAGTGGCTACAATGTTTATCCGCGCGAAGTTGAGGAAGTGCTCTATAAACTTAATGGTGTAGAAGAAGCCATTGTCGTTGGCGTGCCTGATTCCTATCGAGGCGAAACAGTAAAAGCGTTTATAAAGCTCAAAGCGGGCTTTACGCTTTCCCCTGAGGAAATTATTCAGTTTGGAAAGGATAACCTTGCGCCGTATAAGGCACCGAAGGAAGTAGAAATTCTTGCGGAGCTGCCAAAATCATCGGTTGGAAAATTGCTCAGACGGGTATTGCGCGATCAGGAACTCTCAAAAGTAAAGGCTTAATTATAGATTGAAAGATTAATTGGAGAAAGCTAGGGGTTAAAGGTCAAAAAAAGGGGAGTCTTATACAACGACCCGGTCAAAATTGGCCGGGCTGTTTTCTATCATGTCGATTTCAAGCAATTTTCTTCATTCGTTTTATTAATGGTTTGACAATGAAATGACAAAAAATAGGAAATTTTGTCGACAAGGTTAGGTTTACAAATCCAATATTACCCATAATAATTGAAATTATATTAATATTCTATTGTTTTATCACTATATAAACATGCGAGCGGGTCCAATGGAATTGGAGAGGTTCTTAATCCGCTTGATGAAGGAGAATTATTTATGAACTTACAGGACTTATTTAGTTTAAAAGGAAAGACAGCGATTGTTACCGGTGGTGGTAGGGGTTTGGGCCAGCAAATTGCCACAGCCTATGCCGAAGCGGGGGCTAATATCGTTATATGCTCAAGAAATCTTGATGCATGCCAAGCATTTGTAGATGCGCTCCGGAAAAGAGGAGTGCGAGCCTTGGCGTTTAAATGCGATGTGTCTAATCCCGAAGATATCCAATATGTTGTTGACGAAACGGTCAAGGAGCTTGGCGCCATTGATATTCTCGTCAATAACAGCGGAACTAGCTGGGGTGCACCTGCATTGGAAATGCCGGCAGACAAATGGGATAAGGTAATGGATATCAACCTAAAGGCAGTTTTCCTGTTCTCCCAGGCAGTTGGAAAAATCATGAAAGAACAACGCTCAGGCAAAATTATCAACATTGCCTCGATTGCAGGATTAGGTGGACAAGACCCATTAGTTATGGATGCTATCGGCTATACGGCAAGTAAGGGAGCTGTTATTGCTTTTACGAAGGATCTCGCGGTAAAGCTTGCTCCGTATAATGTTCATGTTAATGCGATTGCCCCAGGCTTTTTTCCTACTAAAATGGCAAAAGCGATTTTGGATTATTCCGGAAAAAAAATTCTCGAGCGAACACCAGCCGGCCGTTTTGGTTCCGATGACGATATGAAAGGTCCGGCACTATTTTTGGCATCAGCGGCCTCTGATTATGTTTACGGGCATGTTTTAGTTGTTGATGGCGGTACAACTGCAGGAGTACAATAGATAACTTTGAAAATATTTGCCATTTTTGAAAACTTTCTGAATTCCAGGGGTATTCCCTTGAAGGCTGCCAGTAATTATGTTTAGATAAACATACGAATGTAAATGTTTACACAAACATACCGACCGGTTAGTTAAGAGGGGTTTAAATGGAAAACAAGCATCAAGATTCAGCTGAATATTATAAATACCTGGAGGCGGAAACGAATAAACAAATCCAATCCCTTACTAATTGCCGTAATTTTACGCTAGCATTTGGCAGGGCATTAGAACTCCATTTAAAACAGGTTAAAGTTCACAAAAAATTAACAAACAGATGGTTAAAACGGTTGGACCTTCCTAATAAAGATGAAATAGCGGCTATTTCAGTAACATTAGTAGATTGTGAGGATCAACTGGATAGGCTGGATGAGACCGTTTATCTTATCAGCAAGGAGCATCATCATAATCTTGAGCAATTAAAAACGGTCACTCAATCTTCGAAAGAGTTGCTGGCAGTCTTGCAACAGGAAGTTAAAGACATACACAATAATAAATTAATGACGTTGGAAGAGGATTTGCTGGAATTAAAAAAATTATTTGAGACTTAAACAAAGCGGAGGAGGAACAGTGAACATGGCAGATACAAATGAAAGAGAACAAGAAACAACTGCTGAAGGGGTAAAGCAGCTTTCTAGCTTGGAACTTATGTGGAAGCTGGGTTTTGATGAATTGGATGGTTGGGCAGCACGATATAATAGGCGGGATGAATTATTTTTGGAAGCAGTAAAAAGCTACGTTGAGACGATTAAACGCAATCGGGAAAATATTAAAGGAATTACGGAGCAATTTGGTCAAGAGGTAAAAGCCTGGGAAAAAGCGGCCCGTGAGGAACTATTAGTAACGACAACGACACTGCAAAATTTTTTTCCTGCAAAATCGTACGAGGAACTTAATAAGGCAGTAGATGACATTCAAAAGAAAACTACCTCGCTGTTATTAACGCCATTCCGTTCGGTGGACAGTGTGCAGGCTTTGGACAAATATTTGGAAATGGTTGAAAAGTACATTGCTGTCAGGAAAGCAGGCAGAGAAAAATATATTGATAGTGTTAAAAAATCAACAAGCATATTTTATGAAAATCAAAAAGTGTTTGTCGACTTATTTTCAAACCAAGTTAAATCAGCACTTTTTCCATTCCAAAAATATATGAAAAATGCTGTGGATCCAGCCAATTCTTAAACGAGGTGACCAGGAATGTCAGATAATAAAACATATGACCCATATGAATCTTTTCATAAATTAAGTTTATTGTGGGAAAAGCAAATCAATGATTTTATCTTTCTTTGGACGAACAACAAAGAGTTTGTCAAAATGACTAATGCGGGTACGGAATTCCATTCCCGTTATTTAGAGACCTTGAAGAAGAATCAAGAGGCGCTTGCGAGTGTCCTTAATTTGCCGACAAAGAGTGATGTCACCAATGTTGCAAATCTGACAATCCAAACAGAAGAAAAAATAGAAGCCCTTGAGGAACAAATTTGGGAACTGCAAGACTCTGTTAAATCGCAAAGTAAAGAAATTGAAAGTGTCGTAGAAGTATCGAAGGAAATTATTAAATTGACGAAACAATTAAAAACGGAATTGGTTAAGACAAAAAAAGAACTGGCAGATACAAAGAGCCTGCATGCCGAGCTTCAAGAAATGAAATTTGAATTGCTGAAATTAAACAATTTCAAGGATGAATTTGATGATCTCAAAGGCCTAATTTCAAAAGAAAGGACAGTGGAGCCCGTGCTAACCGGGACAGGTTCGGCAAAGTAAATTGAGGGGAGGTGGCTATGGCAATGGCAACAGAAACACCAATTAAAAATCTGATACCTGAATCCGATTATGAAAAAGAAGCCAATCGATGGAATAATGTGTTAAAGGCTTTAACAGAACCGGAGCCGAAGATGGGGCACACACCAAGAGCGGAGGTGTGGCGGAAAAATAAATCAGTATTATGGCATTATCCGTCCAAACAAAGGAAATATGAGATTCCGTTATTTTTTGTATACTCGCTATTCAATAAACCATACATTCTTGACGTAGCCCCTAAAACAAGCGTTATTGAAGGGCTGACGAACATGGGCTATGAGGTGTACCTGCTGGATTGGGGGGCACCAGGCTATGAGGATAAAAAAATCGGTCTGGATACGTACATCGATAAATATCTTCGCACTGCTGTAAAACGGGCCATCCGCCATTCCGGAGTGAACGAAATTACCTTGGTTGGCTATTGCTTGGGTGGTACGATTGCCTCCATCTATGCTTCTATAGCGGACGAACCGATTAAAAATTTAATTGTTGCAACCGTACCAATTGATTTCCAGCCATTCATCGGACCGGATAAATGGGCCGAAGGTTTAAGACAAGGTGATATCAACATTGACCATTTTATTGATGTATATGGGAATATTCCGCCTAAAATGGTTGAAGGGATGTTCCGGGCCATCGGCGCTCCGGTTTATTTTTCCAACTATACGATGTTGCTGGCCAGAGCCCATGACCATCGGTATGTTGATAAATGGAGACGAATGAACAAGTGGACGCTGGATCAGGTTCCGTTTGCCGGTGAGGCCTATCGTCAGTTGGCAACAGAATTGTTTAAAGAAAACAAGCTTGTGAAAGGCGAATTGATTATTGGCAACAAAAAGGCTGATCTGAAAAACATTGAAGCAAATCTATTTGTCATATCAGGCTCGAGAGACAATTTAGTTTTAGAAGAACAAAGCAAGCCGATAATGGATTTGGTATCAAGTGAAGATAAGACCTATGTGGTCGTGGAAAGCGGGCATGTCGGTTTGGCATTGTCCGGCCTGTTTGCCAAGATTGTCGATCAATGGGCATCTAGCAGGTCCAATCAACTGTAGGCAAATTTAGGGGAATAAAGCTGGGTACAAGATCATATATAATATAGGGGAGTTTAGAGGAGGATAAATCCTCCCCCTTAACTTGCCGTTTTGTGCTTATTTAAAAAATCTCTAAGCACTTTATTGAAGGCATCCTTGGCCTCTAGCTTGGCAACATGTCCTGTATTCCTGAAGATGACAAACTCGGAATGGCGGATCAGTTTATGCATTGAATATTGCACCCAAACAGGGGTGACCGAATCATATTGGCCGCCAATAATCAGGGTCGGCACTGTAATCGCAGGAAGAAGGGCCAAATTATTGACTTTCAAGCATGCTTCCATCGATTGAAAATAATATTTCTGATTTGGCCTGTAAAATTGATGGAATTTTTTAAAGTTTTCTTCCGACCAAGAATAAAGACAAACCTTTGCGGCTGTTTCTTTCATTAACTCCGGAGCCTTATTGGCTGCACGGGCTTTACGATAAGCCAGGAATAGCTTTCCAAGGTATTTGGGGGCATAATGAAACGTACTTACCAGCAACAAGGAGCGGCACAATTTCGGGGCCTGGCGATAAATTTCCTGAGCGACCATGCCTCCCATGGAAAGTCCGCAAATGTGGGCGCTTTCAATTCCGAGTCCTTTTAACAGGGTAATGACATCATGGGCAAAGTTTTTAATCGTGATTTCGCCAGGTGAATGATAATCACCATGTCCGCGTAAATCAGGGATAATCAGGTCATACTGATCGGCTAATTCAAACTGGTTCGCCCAGCCCTCTTTGACTTCTCCAAGTCCATGAATTAACACTAAAGGTTCACCGGCCCCAAGACGCAAATAAGGAATTTCATAACAGCATTTGAATATCTGATTCAAACTTCATTCCTCCCAGTGATAATTTAATACCTTATCTTCCCATCATTTAGACTGTATAAACATATAAAAATATTCTGAGTACTTTATTATATAATCGAGGTTGACAGAATATTACATATAGGTGTAAATTACATATATAGACTAGCATCGATTGACTACATCATATCTACAAGTAATTAAAGGAGGAATAAAAATGGGTGCACCATCAAAGCAAGATGGACAGGCTGAAGTTCGGGAAAACCAATTCGTAGATACGCTTTGGAATCAATACGAACAATCGGTAGATCGTGCAAGACAGCTTCGTGAACAAAGGGAGGAAGCTTATCTGGATGCCGTTAAAGAAGTGGTGAAATTCAATCAAGAATTCAGATTTTCACTGGGCAACCTTTTTCAAACCTACAGAAAGACAAATAGTGAATTGGTAAAGGGTGTTTCCGGCAGACTCAGTAAAAATGGAGAGGCAAAACAGGTTGTCAGCCCAGAAGTTAAGGAGCAGTTGGGTGAGGTTTCTGAGCGTTTTGAGCAGTTGGCTGCAGCTCCAATTGCCGCAGGACTAGATTTAATTGCCCGTTTGGAAAACAATTTTATCGAAGGCAGCGAGAATTATATTAAAGTTTCTAGAGAGCGTCGCCAAGGATGGCAGCAGGTTACTGACGAATATGTAAAGCTGGCAAGAGAAAGCAACCAAAAGTTGGTAAATCGTGTTGAAGACAGCTTTAAAGTTTTAGTAAAATAATTTATGAAAAAACTCCATTGTCCATCAGGGCTTTGGGGTTTTTCTTTTAGGTGAATTTTAGATATGATATAGGGTAAGGATTAAAGTGAAAAAAGAGGGCCCAAACATGATTAAAAGATATTTGACATTCCAAAAAAATAATGGGATTGCCCCCTACATTTGGACAATTCTTTGTATCTTGCCGTTTTACTTTATCTTTCAGGCTCCGAGTACCGCTCAGATTGTGGTGGGAATTTTACTCACGCTAACGTTTTTTATCCTTTATCGAATTGCCTTTATTTCAAAAGGCTGGCTTGTATACTTCTGGACGCTGATCTTGATCGGGATATCGATTACGGCGACAAGCCTGTTCAGCTATGTTTATTTTGCGTTTTTCCTTGCTTACTTTCTCGGTAATATAAAAGACCGGATTGCCTTTTTCACCCTGTATTTTATTCATTTATTAAGTACCACCATCTCGATTAACTACAGCATTGTCATGCATGAGAGATTATTTCTGCAGCAATTGCCGTTTGTTGTGATTACTTGGGTCAGTGTGATTTTGCTCCCATTTAGCATTCATAATCGGAAAGAACGGGGCCAGCTTGAGGAGAAACTGGAAGATGCCAACAAACGGATTGCCGAACTGGTAAAAATTGAGGAGCGGCAGCGGATTGCCCGTGACCTCCATGATACACTAGGGCAGAAGCTCTCCCTCATCGGCTTAAAATCCGATTTAGCCAGAAGGTTAATTACTAAAGACCCCGAGCAGGCCCGGAGTGAGCTTAAGGATGTCCAGCAAACTGCCCGGACGGCTTTAAGCGAGGTCAGAAAAATGGTCTCCTCAATGCGGGGAATCCGCTTGAAGGACGAAATCGAGCGGGTAAAAGAAATGCTTAGAGCGGCCCAAATTAGCTTGGTGTGCGAGGGAGAATTTTCACCGGCAAATGTCTCGCCGTTTACTGAAAATATGTTAAGCATGTGTCTAAAGGAAGCGGTCAATAATGTAGTTAAACATAGCGGTGCGAAATCATGTCTTATATCCATTGGGCAATCAAACGGGGAGATTCTTCTGGCAATTAAGGATGATGGTGTTTTTAAGGGGACCCCGGGTCGCTTGGCAGGGGGCCATGGATTAGTCGGTATTAAAGAACGGCTTGAATTTATAAATGGAAGTTTGGACTTGGATACCAAGAATGGAACGGAATTAATCATTAAAGTGCCGAACGTATTAACACCTCGACAGGAAAGAGGGATTGGAAATGATTAAGATTGTCATTGCCGAGGATCAAAAAATGCTCCTAGGTGCATTTGGTTCCTTGCTAAATTTGGAAGATGATATGGAAGTGGTCGGCAAGGCAGCGAATGGGGAAGAAGCTGTTGCCCTTGTAAGAAGCCTGAAACCTGATGTCTGCATTATGGACATCGAGATGCCAGGAAAAAGCGGGCTCGAGGCAGCTGAAGAGTTAAAGGGCTCAGACTGCAAGGTGATTATATTAACCACATTTGCCCGTTCCGGTTACTTTCAACGGGCCTTAAAGGCAGGCGTGAGCGGTTATTTGTTAAAGGACAGTCCAAGTGAGGAACTGGCAGGCTCAATCAGGAGTGTTATGGCAGGCAGGCGCATCTATGCACCGGAACTGATGGATGATGTTTATGCGGAGGAGAATCCGCTGACAGACCGGGAACGGGAAGTGCTTGAGCTGGTGGCAGACGGTAAAAACACGAAGGAAATCGCCGAGGAGCTCCGCATTAAAACGGGCACAGTCCGGAACTATATATCCATCATCCTCGATAAACTGGAGGTTAAAAACCGCATTGAAGCGATTACCCAGTCAAAAGAAAAAGGATGGTTTAAATAGGGTGCTTCTGGCCCAATAAATTAGGATGTCCGTAATGTATGGACATCCTTTATCATAGTCTTAAACATGTTATAAGGGGAGAAATTAATTTGGTACAGCTTGAAATTTCCCCAAAAAACCTTTTATATATTGGAAGACCTCATCCGGCCGCTCTTCTGGAAGGGCATGGCCAGTTTCTTTTAAAATAACAAGTTCAGAGTTGACCAAGTCATTTTTTAATTTTTCACCAATCTGGAGCGGAACTGATTTATCATGATCCCCCCAAATCAACAGGCACGGTGTTTCAATTTTTTTAATAACATCAGCTGGCAGATCACCCTCACGGTCACGAATCATCCTGGTAAGCGCGACAAAGATTTCATCCTGCAAGAACGGCTGAAGGTAGCCGCGGATCATTTCATCATTAATAATCGAGTGGTTATATAATGCTGCTTGGAGATTTTTTTCCACACCTGTTCTGGCAAAGTAGTATTTTACAAACCGGTGAAAATAGGGAAGGTAGCTTGTCAAAATCAACGGCAGCTTAGCACGCTTCAGATAAGCCGAACTACAGAGCAGAATCGCCTTATCCGCGAGCTCTTGACGCAGGTTAAGAATATTTAAGACAATTTGCCCTCCCATCGAATGCCCGACAAAAATGATGTTGCTTAACCCAAGGGTCTCGATTAGTTCAATGACGGTTTGGGCCAAGTTCTTATAGGAATACACATAACGGCTGCATTTTGCACTTTTTCCAAATGGGGGCAGATCAACAGACAAAACCTGGTATTCCTTTTTTAGCAACGAGATTAAATGACGAAAAGTAAAGGTGGATGAAAGAAATCCATGCAGCAGGACGAAGGTTTTGTCTGCTGTTTGATTAGAATAAAATTCATAATAAACATCAATGTTATTTACCGCCTTATATTCAGCGAGTACATCAGCCATTAATCCTTCCTCCTAATAATTAAGTAAATAGATGAAATTATTGTTCCCCAAAACTTGGACAATACAACCGCAAATAATAGGTTACGAAATGAACTTTTCTTGATGCAATTAAAAATTTTTTGAAAAATTATGCTGAATTTCCAAGAAATCTGATAATATTAAACTAAAATGGAGAATATTGGCGAAAGTCTGCCTAAAGAGATAAAGTTGGGGGGAATATTGGTGGGGTTGGATATTGTAGAGGCGTTAGGTGTAGAAAAGGAGTTCGCCGGACGGCCAATTTTACGGGATGTGTCATTTACCATTCGCGAGGGGAGCATAAATGGTCTGCTCGGTCCGAATGGGGCCGGCAAGACAACCATGATAAGGCTCCTTAACGGGGTGATTGACGCCACGAGCGGCACGATGAAGGTCATGGATTATGATCCAAAAACCCATGGCGATGAAATTAGAAAAAGAGCGGGAATTGTGACGGAAAGTGCCGCACTCTACCATGATATGAGTGCATGGGACAACCTCGTGTTTTTTTCTAGGGTTTATAATGCATATGACCCAAAGCGAATTCGGCAGTTGCTCCAACAATTTGAAATGCTTGATAAAAAGGACCAATTGGTCGGGACGTTTTCTACCGGGATGAAAAAGCGGATTACTTTAGCTAAGGCATTGCTGCATAAGCCGCGGCTTCTGTTTCTGGATGAACCGACGAACGGCTTGGACCCTGAGGGAATCAATGATGTAATCCATTATTTAAAACAGGTGAATGAAGAAGAAAAGGTAACCATTGTCATTTGTTCTCATGTGCTTCACCAGCTTGAAACGATTTGCGATTCGTTCCTGTTTTTGAATGGAGGACGCATTATCGAAAAGGGGACCAGGAGTGAGCTGGAGGACAAATATTTGTCTGAAATTAAGCTGATGGTTGAAACAGGCCTGCAGCCTGCTGATTCGAGGAATTTTCTCGGGTATCCATACATAAGGGTAAGTCCCACACAGCTTGAGTTCACATTGGCTGCAAAAGAGGAGATTACTAGGCTGCTTCAGGGGATTCTGAATGAATCGTGGGTTCATTCCTGCGAAATCACCAACAGAAGTCTGGAAGCCCTTTACTTTAAGATACGAGGTGAGAGCCATGAATAAGCAGATTATCTCCGCCATAGCCAGGAAGGACTTAAAAGCGACGTTTTCATCCAAAAAGGTGTGGGTGCCCATGATTATTTTGCCATTATTACTGTGTATTATATTCCCCGCCGTCTTTTCATACTTCGGTCTTCATACCGGAATCATGATTGCGGATGGGGCGAAGGATTTGGAGAAACCAATAAATGCTTTTATCGAAAGCTTTCCTAACTCTGATATGAGGGATACATTAGTGGCATTGCCGACGCTCGGTTTGAAATCTGTTTATTATTTTTTGAACTTTATGATGATCCCGTTTTTCTTGATAGTGGCAATCATCAATTCGATGGTCACTTCGTCTAACAGCTTTGCTGGAGAAAAAGAAAGAAACACATTGGAAACATTGTTGTTTGCCCCAATTTCGGTAGCGGAATTATTTGTCGGCAAGGTAATTGCTTCACTCATCCCATCTGTAGTGATTACCTTTGCTGCCTTTGTGCTTAATGCGGTGATTGTGAATATCATTGCCTACCCGTATTTTAAAGAAGTACTATTTATCAATGCCAACTGGCTGATATTAATGTTTTGGGTAATCCCGACTCTTGTATTGTTCAACATTGTCCTGAATGTATTGGTTTCGGCAAGAGTGAAATCCTTTCAGGAAGCCCAGCAGTTCGGCGGTTTGATGGTACTGCCAGTTGTCGGCATCATCGTCAGCCAGGCAAGCGGATTTTTCTTCCTAAGCCCATTAGTATTGCTGCTGATTGGCGCCGGATTCTTAATCGGTAACGCGTTCCTGTTAAAACTCATCACCAAATTCAATCAACGAAACGCCTTATTTGAAAGCCAGATTCACTGATGTAAGGAATGGGTGTCCACCACAGAAGGACAAATGTCCGCGAGTGGTGCCTGACACCCTTTTTTATTTACAAAATTTTTTTAATATTTCCAGAATAAAGTGTTTGAATTTTTAGAAAACTAATCGTATAATAATAAAAAGCTTAAGGAGTTGATTTCCATGGAGAGAAAATTACTAAATTCACCACAACATTCGGATGAAAACACTGATTCTGTTATTGCTGAGATGTTCTTGAACAATGCCCTTCTTGAATTTAAAAGGGAGAAAATCCGCGAGGAAATCGACCAAACATTACTAGATGGGAACAAGGAACTGTTCCTTAAATTAACAGAGCAGCTCAAGAAGATCAGCTAATTCATTATCAACTGACGGTCATTGGTATTAGAAGCCCTATCCATATCGGATGGGGCTTCTTGGCCTTTAGGAAACTTTTGGCTGTTAATGCTTTTGGTGTTCTTAGGTCATTTCCATTATTATTGAATAAATCTTGTTGCGTTTTATTAGGAGTGATTAAATGAGAGTAAAAATTTTGGACGAGCTAAAACGAATAGAGACGGAGTATGAGGTGAAAATTTGCTATGCCGTCGAGTCCGGGAGCAGGGCGTGGGGATTTCCCTCGAAGGACAGCGACTATGATGTCCGCTTCCTTTATGTACATAAGCCGGAGTGGTATTTATCGATTGATCAAAAACGTGATGTCATTGAGCTGCCGATTAACGATTTGCTGGATATAAACGGCTGGGAATTGCGGAAGGCGCTCAGGTTGTTTAAAAAGTCTAATCCGCCGTTGATGGAATGGCTGCACTCCGGTATTGTGTATTACCAAGCCTATTCATTGACCGACAAAATGTCGGCAATCCAAAATAATGTATTTTTGCCCCAATCCGCATTGTATCATTATTTAAATATGGCAAAAAGGAACTATCGTGATTACCTGCAGGCCGAATATGTGAAAATTAAAAAATACTTTTATGTCCTGCGCCCGATTCTCGCCTGCAACTGGATCGAAAAACATAACTCGTTTCCGCCTATTGAGTTTCGTGCATTAGTGGAGGATCTCTTTGAGGAAGGGCAGCTAAAGCAGGAAACTCTTACCTTGTTGGAACGGAAAATGAAAGGAGACGAACTAAATCTCGAGCCCAAAATCACGGTGATCAATGACTTCTTGGAACAGGAAATCATCCGCATTGAAAACTACACCAAGACCCTTTCAGTAGAAAAACAGGACATCACTCCACTCTTGGATGAACTATTCCGGGAGTCGTTAACCGAAATATGGGGGTTAATAATTTCTTGAAAAGGCAATTCGCGAGTCACTATTTAAAATAGTGGCTTTTTATATAAAAAGGAAAATGACAGTTTGACAGCGAAATTATATACTACATTACATTATATATACAACTGATTGAAATATCAGACTTGAGACTTAGAGTAATTTCGTTCCCGGGATTGTTTGATAGTGGCAGGAAAAAATATAAGCTTTACTTAAAGGAGAAGATGGAAATAGGGGGAGCCGTCATGACTAGGAAGGTATATATACTTCTTACCGATACTCGATCGATTTTAACAAGATTAATAAAATTATATACAAAAAAGCCGCTAAATCATGCATCAATTGTCCTGGACGATCATTTCAGTAAAGTCTATAGCTTTGGCAGAATAAAACCGCGAAATCCGTTTTTTGGTGGGTTTGTCCAGGAGAATATCCGCAGTGGTTTGTTTCGCGATGCAGATTGTGCCATTTTTTGTTGCACGTTAACGGAACAACAATTCCTTCAGCTCAAAGATAAAATTCAAAAGATGGAAGAAAATAAACATGCTTACAAATATAACTTTATCGGTTTGTTCGCAGTCATGCTGAACAGAGAGTACAATCGAAAGAACGCCTTCTTTTGCTCGCATTTTGTCGCTGCATTATTACAGGAATCGGGGGTCCCTATTTCAGAACAAAAGCCGCTATCGCTAATTACACCATATGATATTAAGGAATCACCCTCACTGGAATTGCTCTTCGAAGGAAAATTATCATCCTATGTGTGTGGGAAGCAAACGATACAGGAAAAGCCGCAGTCTGTGCCGAGAAGAATTTACACCAAGATTATACTAGAACGAATGAAAGCTATATAACTAAAAACTCGCCAAAGTTGGCGAGTTTTTAATTATAAATAAATCCCTTCCCTTGTTTGAGTATGTTTTTTCTCCAAAGTTTCTACCAAATTCTTAATTATTGTTAAAGAACGCTGGAAAACAGGGCTTTGGATAAATGTGTACACAAAAGTGGCGATAAACACTGGTCCGCCTAACAAAAATCCAACAACAAGCACCAAGCTTTCAACGATCATCCGAGCTTGGCTGACGGACAATCTCGTTCGGTCTGAAATCGAAAGCATAAAGCCATCGCGTGGCCCTGCACCGATTCCTGCAGCCACATACATTCCGCCGCCAATCCCCGTAACTACAATACCGGAAAGGAGAATCATGTAATCCACCCATGTGTTGGTCGCTTTCGGCAGGATGTCGAGCCACAGGAAAAAGTCCATAATTGGCCCGATGCTGATCGCATTTAAAAAAGTTCCGATATTGATATATTTCCGGGCAGTAAAAAAGGAAATGATAATTAAAACCAGTCCGCAAACTACCCCCCAGGTTCCGATGGTTAGACCAAAATGCTGAAATAGGGCAACATTTAGCACTTCCCACGGATGGAGCCCAAGGAATTTCACGTTTACCGCAATGGCATTACCCAAGCCAAACAACGTTAATCCGGCAAAAAATAAACAGTAGCGAAATATTTTCAATCTAGTTACCCCCAAGAGACTGCTGAACTTTCAGAGTATTGAATCCATTCTCCTATCTTAAAATACGAATCTGGGAAAAACAATGGTTAAATATATGTATGATTCCTCCATCAAAAGACTGAGGCAAAAATTTACAAGAGGGAATCAAAAAACGATTCTTCTACAAACTTGCTTTTCATCATATACCTTTTACAAAAGACCTTCACTGCCTTGAGGGTCTTTTACTTTGAAAAGGAGAGAGGGAAGCTATGCCAAGTGGAATACACCAAGTAGAGCTGGACTTACCCATTGATGTAATCTGGCGGTTTGTGAAGGATATGGACAATTGGGCGCCGCTCGTGCCGAATTATATCCAACATGAAAAGTTATCCGAGAGCCAATCCTCATGGGAGTTTAAGACCGACATCGGCATCTTAAAAAAGAAAATTAGTTTACTTATTGATATAGTCGAGTGGAGAGAGCCCACTAAAGTTAGTTTTACTCTAACGGGAAAAAGTGAAAGATATTCTGGAGAAGGCTTTTTTGAGGCAAAGCCCTTGAATACAAACAAAACAAGATTGACCGGCTTCCTTGACGTAAATGTTCATGGAAAAATGGCAGCGCCTCTGAATTCTAAACTGGAAACACAGCTTCCCGAATCAGTAAAAGAAATGGCCAACGCGATTTCTTTGAAGCTGGAGGAGCTTGTCGGAAACAAATGACAAAAAGTCAACATAGCTGCGTCCCTGTGCGGGGGCGCAGCTATCATTTTTTAACAAAGAAATGAAATTAATGATTAAACAACTTCGTGAGATATGTTATAGTAATACTTAAAAAAATCAAGGGAAGGTGAGAGCATGGCAGCCGATTTGAGAACCAATAACAACAGTCTTCCATTGCGTCGCGATGTAAAGTTACTCGGAAATATGTTAGGTGAAATTCTTAAAAACCATGGCGGGGACGAACTTTTTGATACAGTCGAAAAAATCCGTCATATGACCAAATCGCTTCGGACCCATTTTGATCAGGAAATCTATTCCGAATTAAAGCAGGAAATAGCCAGCCTGAGCGTCCCGTTGCGAAAACAAGTAATCAGGGCATTTTCAATGTATTTCCATTTAATCAATGCCGCAGAGCAAAATCACCGAATCCGCAGAAGGAGGGAATACCTTCTTCAGGATGACTCGATTGTCCAGCCAGGTTCAATCGATAGTGCGGTTTTATCGTTAAAAGAAAACGATATTCATGAAGATACCATCCAAAATGTTTTAAATTCCATGTCTCTTGAACTGGTTATAACAGCCCATCCCACTGAGGCGACAAAACGGTCGATTCTTGAAATCCAACAGCGAATTGCCGGGATTTTGAAGAGTCTTGACCAGCCATTGCTCTCACAAAGGGAACGAGGAAAACTGGAGGAGAGTCTGTTCAATGAAGTGGCGATTCTCTGGCAGACAGATGAATTACGGTACCATAAGCCAACGGTAATGGATGAAGTGCGCAACGGACTTTATTATTTTGACCAAACGCTTTTTGATGTATTGCCTGATATTCATCAGGATTTGTCCGACTGCCTGGAAAAAAATTATCATAATGGATCATGGGAGGTTCCCAATTTCCTGAGATTTGGGTCTTGGATTGGCGGAGACCGTGATGGCAACCCAAATGTAACCCATGATTTAACATGGGATACACTTAAGCGTCAGCGACGACTTGTCTTGAAAAAATATACTAATGTGTTAGTCGATTTGATGAAACGTTACAGCCATTCAACAACACGAGTGAAGGTCAGTGAGGAACTGCTTGCCTTCCTTGATGAAAATGAAGCCCTGATTTTAACGGAAGACAAAAGGTGGCCGAACCGAAATGAGGTATACCGTCGGGCATTTGCTATCATGATTGAACGGGTAAAACAGGTTGGAAAATCAGATTTGGGATATCGGACCGCCGAAGAATTTTTGGCCGACCTTGAAATGATCACAAGAAGTCTTAAGAAACATCATCCAGTTAAACATGAATTGAAAATTATTCAAAAGCTGATCCGTCAGGTTCAATTATTCGGCTTTCATTTGGCAACACTCGATATTCGCAATCATAGCGGGGAGCACGAGGCGGCAATGACCGAAATCCTGAAAAAGGTCGGAATCGCGGAGAATTATGCCGAACTTTCTGAAACCGAGAGGGTAAATATCCTGCAAAATATTCTTCGTGACCCGCGGCCGCTGTTATTGCTGCATGAAGATTATTCAGCGGAGACACAGGAAATGATCAAGGTTTTTCAAATGATTAAACAAGCCCATGAAGAGTTTGGGAAACGGTCGATTAGTGTGTATCTCGTCAGTATGACAAAATCCCCGAGCGATTTGCTGGAGGTGCTTGTTTTAGCGAAAGAGGCCGGACTATATCGTCTCCATGCTGATGGGAAATTAGAGAGCTATATAAATGTAGCGCCGCTTCTTGAAACGATTGATGATTTAACATCTGGCCCGAAAATTATGGAAACACTTTTCAATATGCCGGTTTACCGCCAGCATCTGAGGGCACTTGGCGATCAGCAGGAAATTATGCTGGGCTATTCGGATGGTAGTAAAGACGGCGGGACATTAACAGCAAACTGGAAGCTGTACAAAGCCCAGATCGAAATTCACGACATGGCTAAGCGCTTTTCCATTCGCTTAAAATTTTTTCACGGCCGCGGTGGTTCTTTGGGCCGGGGAGGCGGACCGCTAAATAAAAGCATTTTGTCCCAGCCAGCAGAAACGATTGGCGATGGAGTGAAAATTACTGAGCAGGGGGAAGTGCTATCCTCACGCTATCTGTTGGAGGATATTGCCTATCGGAGCCTGGAACAGGCAACATCCACACTACTGTTAGCGTCTGCAAAAGTGTCGAAAGTGTCGGAACAGGGACAAATCCGGGACAGTGAATGGGAAACTGCGATTGAGGAAATTTCTGATGCGGCCCTTGCCCATTATCAATCCCTTGTCTTTGAAGATCCGGACTTTCTCAGCTACTTTCATCAGGCCACCCCATTGAGGGAACTGGGCGAACTAAACATTGGCTCCAGACCGATGAGCCGCAAAAATAAAGGGCGGTTTGAGGATTTAAGAGCCATTCCATGGGTATTCGCCTGGACACAGAGCCGCCAGTTGCTTCCTGGGTGGTATGCTTCTGGAACCGGTCTCGAAACATTTGCAGCCAAAGGCGAAAAGAATTTGGATCTGTTGCGCGATATGTATCACAAGTGGCCGTTTTTCCAATCGACCATTGATAATCTGCAGATGGCATTAATGAAAGCCGATATTGCAACGGCAAAGGAATATCTATCCCTTGTTGATGACCAAGGAATGGCTAAAAGAATTTTTACAAACATTCTCGAGGAGTATGAGCGAACAAAAGCCATCCTTCTGAAAATAACCGAGGATAACGAACTGCTTGACCATACGCCAAATATTAAGGAATCTGTATTTAGGCGGAATCCATATGTGGATCCACTGAATTTCCTACAGGTTGAGCTGATTAGACAGCTGCGAAAACAGGACGAGCCAAGCGACGAATTATTAACGGAAGTATTATTAACCATCAGTGGGATCTCTGCAGGTCTTAGAAACACAGGCTGATAAGTCTAAAAGTCATAAACACTATAACATGTGTTTATGGCTTTTTTTTGCGTGCAGACTAAATTTCGAAATTTTTGTGAACATTTGGAAAATGAATGGGTATTCATTCATTTTTACGCATAATTCGACAAAGTTCGGAAATCGCCCGTGATATATTTTTCCCAGAAGCGGGAGAACTTACGCATTACTTGCAAATTCTAAAAAACCTGGAAGGATGATTTAAATGGCTGTGAAAGAAAAAGTGATGCAAGAGAAGCATCAAGTAGTGGAAATGGTTGATGTTTTGGCCAGTAACGGAGCAAAAGCGCTAAACGAATTCCGCTGCTATACCCAAGAAATGGTAGACGAGATTGTCAAACAGATGGCGCTTGCAGCTCTTGAAAATCACCGGTACCTTGCCAAGCTGGCCGTAAAAGAGACCCAGCGGGGTGTTTATGAGGATAAGGTATTTAAAAATATGTTTGCTACAGAGATGATTTATAACAACATCAGGGATATGAAATCGGTCGGGGTCATTAATGAAAACGATCATGAGGGCATGGTGGAGATGGCCGAACCGGTTGGCGTAATTGCTGGTGTCATCCCGATCACCAATCCGACATCTACGGTTATTTTTAAATCTTTAATTTCATTAAAAACCCGTAATCCGATTATCTTTGCCTTCCCCCGCTACGCGCAGAAATGCTGCAGTATAGCTGCTCAAATAATGCAGGAGGCGGCTGTTAAGGCTGGTGCTCCTGAGAACTGCATCCAGTGGATTGAAACACCTTCCCACGAGGCGTTCCAAGCATTAATGAAACATCCGAAGGTTGCTCTTATTCTGGCAACGGGCGGGCCAAACCTTGTTAAAGCCGCATATAGCTCCGGCAAGCCGGCTCTCGGTGTCGGTGCCGGCAACGTGCCATCCTATATTGAAAAAACAGCAAACATTAAACGAGCTGTCAATGATATCATCCTGTCGAAAACCTTCGATAACGGGATGATTTGCGCCTCAGAACAAGCCCTTGTCATCGATCAGGAGATATATGACGAGATAAGAAAGGAGTTCATAGAAAATAATTGTTATTTCTTGAATGAAGAAGAAAGGGTAATGGTGGAACAAGTTGTCATTGATCCTAAACAAGCCGCGCTGAATCCAATGATAGTCGGACTGCCGGCGTATATGATTGCAAAAATGGCCGGTGTCAATGTTCCTGTCAATACAAAGATCCTAATAGCTGAAATGGAGGGTGTGGGGCCGAAGTACCCTCTGTCGTGTGAAAAATTAAGCCCGATTCTTGCCTGTTACAAGGTTAAGAGTTTCGCGGAAGGTCTACTAATTTGTGAACAGACGCTTGAATATGGAGGGCTGGGCCATTCGGCAGCCATCCATACGACAGATCAGGATGTGATTGAAGAATTTTCGCTAAGAATGAAAGCAGGAAGAATTCTTGCCAATTCGCCGACAACACACGGGGCAATGGGCGATGTCTATAATACTTCTTTACCGTCTCTTACCATCGGATGCGGAACATATGGAGGGAACTCAGTGTCACAGAATGTTGGGGCAGCAAACCTATTGAATATCAAGAGGGTGCCGAAAAGAAGAACAATGACTCAATGGTTTAAGGTACCATCGCAAATATTTTTTGAGAAAAACTCGATTCAAATGCTTGCATCCATTCCGGGCATTTCTAGAGCCTTTATTGTTACCAGCGGCAGCTCCCTTACAAATGGCTATGTCGAAAAGGTGCAGTATTACTTAAGAAAGAATTCAAACCAAGTTCTTTGTGATGTGTTTTGGGAAATTGATCAAGAACCAAGTATCGATACAGTCATGGCCGGGGCAGAAAGAATGAGGAAATTCAAGCCAGACTTCATTATTGCTCTTGGGGGCGGTTCGGTCATGGACGCGGCTAAAGCAATGTGGTTGTTCTACGAACATCCTGATGCAGATTTCAAGAGTCTGACCCAGAAATTCTTTGACCCGGGCAAAAGAGTCGTAAAGTTTCCGACACTTCGCACGAAAGCAAATTTCATTGCGATACCGACTACTTCTGGTACGGGTTCAGAGGTCACATCTGCGTCTGTCATATCGGATAAAAAGGCTAATATTAAATATCCGTTGGTTGATGTACAGTTGACACCTGACGTGGCAATCATTGATCCCCAGTTTGTCATGACTGTGCCCAAACATGTAACGGCTGATACTGGAATGGATGTTTTAACACATGCGATTGAAGCCTATGTTTCAGTTTTGGCAAATGATTATACCGATGGATTGGCGATAAAGGCAATCCAGCTTGTATTTGAATATTTGCCAAGGGCATACCGGGATGGCGGCGATGAGCTTGCCCGAGAAAAAATGCATAATGCTGCAACAATCGCCGGAATGGCTTTCGGAAATGCCTTCCTTGGTATTAACCACAGCCTTGCCCACGTGCTTGGAGCACAGTTTCATATCCCGCATGGTCGGGCTAACGCCATTATGCTCCCATATGTCATCCGCTTTAACGCGATGAAGCCGAATAAATTAATGACGTTCCCTAAATATGAGCACTTTATTGCCGATGAGCGGTACGCAGAAATTGCCAGAGCTCTTGGATTGCCGGCAAGCACTGTAGAAGAGGGGATAGAAAGTTTAATCGGAGCGGTAATTAAACTTGTAAAGGAATTGGAGATGCCGCTGTCCATTAAAGACTATGGAATTAACAAAGAAGATTTTGAAACTAAACTAAATGAACTTGCTGAGCGAGCCTTTGATGATCAGGATACAATTGCCAATCCAAAAATGCCGCTGGTAAGTGAACTTGCGGAAATCTATCGTCAAGCATATAAGGGATTATAAGATATGCCCTAAGTTAAATATCGAAAATTCTGTGAACAGGCAATAAAGTAGTGTCAAAATTTGGCTAAACTTTCATCGGAGATTTTTAAAATTTGATATAATTTAGAAAACTCTTCCAAAGGAGAGATAATCATGGCCGAGAAAAAAGAACATGGAAAACAGACTAATAGAAATGAACAGGATTTATTTGAGCAGGCACCGGAACAAGAACTGGCAGTAACAGCGGATGCAGGGAAATCGGAAGAAGCACCCGAAGTCCGGGCAAATGAGGAAAACGTGGATGAGCAGGAAAAGCAGGTTGAAGCGGTCAATCAAGAGCAGCTTTCAAGCCTGGATCTGCTATGGCGGCTTGCTTTTGGGGAATTGGACGAATGGGCGAAACGGGCGAATTTCCGTGACGAGGTATTTTTAACCGAGGCGAAGCTTTTTACGGAAAGCATGGAACGGAATCGGGAAAATATCAAAGCAGCAGCCGAGAAGTTCAGTAAGGAATTTGCCGAATGGGAACGGACTGCTCGGGAGGAATTTCTAATGTCGACTACCAGTCTGGGCCATTTTTTCCCGATTAAATCATACGAAGAAATTAATCAGCAAATTGACCAAATTCAAAAGAGAACATTGTCTATTCTGGAAACTCCTTGCTCGGCTATAACGAATCACCAGGCAGCGGAGAAATATTACGAGATGATTGGACAATACATCGCCATTAGGAAAAAATTCAGACAACAATATATAAAAACGGTGAAACAGGCAGGAAATCTGATCTATGAAAATCAAAAAGGGTTAGTCAATCTGGTTTCCAGACAAATTAAAACGTTGGTGTTCCCACTTAATAAATATTTGGAAAAATCAGAGGAGCTTACAAAATCATAACTGGGGGGTGTTCAATATGAGTAATGAGAAACCATTTGACCCACTAATGGGGTATAAACTGATAGGGGAAATGTGGGAAAAGCAAATAATGGGTCTGTTATTTAAGATGACCGATAACAAAGAATTTGTCCGCACAGCCAACATGGGACTTGACCTGCATTCAAGATATGTCGAGCGATTAAGAAGAAACCAGGAGCTTATCGCGGCCGTTATGAATATTCCCACAAAGAAGGATGTCGCTAATGCAGCAAAGCGGTCAATCCAGGCTGAAGAAAAAATTGATAGTTTAGAAGAGTTGATATGGGGGTTACAGGACGGTTTAGCGGAATGGAGCAAAGAAAATTTATCTTTCCTGCAACAGGTGGCCGATACTGTCAATCAGATAAAGTCTGAATTACAGCAAACCAGGGCCGAATTGGAAGAAACCAAAAAAAAAGGTGCTGATTTCCATGAATTGCGCCAAGGTATGCTTGAACTGAAAATTATGCAAGTGAATCTTCAAGATATGAGGAAAGAGCTTGCCCAATTGGAGGGCATCAAACAAGAATTAGCCGATTTTAAGGAAATGCTGGGCAAAGAGAAAGATAAGGAGAAAGAGAAAGCGAAGAAAACAAAAAAGGAAAAAGAGTTAGTTCTGCCTGGGACTTCTAATTAATGATGAGAGGGGGATATGACATTGAGCACAAGAGTATCAGCCAAAAACTTTTTACAGCCATTTAATTTAGAAAAAGAAACGACAAGATGGAATCAGGTTTATAAGGTTATGACAGAGCCCAAGCCGGATATTATCCCTACCCCGAGGGAATGTGTGTGGAAAAAAAATAAAGCGGTATTATGGTATCATCCTGCAAAGGAAAAAAAATATGACATCCCGGTCTTTATGGTTTATTCATTATTGAACAAGACTTATATTTTGGATGTTGGTGAGGGGAGCAGTGTTGTCGGAGGCCTGGTTGAACGAGGCTATGACGTTTATCTGCTTGATTTTGGTACACCAGGGCTTGAGGATGCCGATATAACCCTTGATAATTATATTGTCGATTATTTGGAAACAGCTATTAGACGAGCAATTAGACATTCAAGTGCAAAAGAAATTTCTTTGATGGGATATTGTTATGGAGGAGCAATGGCTGCTATCGTGGCCTCCATTACAGACCTCCCGATAAAAAATTTGGTACTTGCCGCCGTCCCAATCGATTTTAGCATTTCGACTGTACCGCAAAAATGGCTCGAAGGGATTCAAAGGGGCGAGCTGAACTTTGACCGCTTCGCCAATGCCTATGAAACCCTTCCGTCGGAGTTCCTTTACCTAATGTTTAAGCTGATTACACCGTTGGAAGGAACCAAGTTTGTCAACTTGTATACCCGCGCGCATGACGAGAAATATGTTGAAAAATGGCGGCGTATGGATAAATGGACAAAGGATTCACAGTCATTTGCGGGTGCTGCGTTCAAACAGTTATTTAACGATCTGTACAAAGAAAACAAACTGTTAAAAGGTGAGCTGGTGATTGGTAACAGGAAAGTAGATTTAAAAAATATCAAATGCCCACTGTTTGTGTTCTCTTGTTCACGTGATACATTGGTTGCCGAGAAGCAAAGCCTGCCAATAATGGACCTTGTTTCAAGTGAGGATAGGACCTATGAGGTATATGAAGGCGGCCATGTTTCGTTGGTCGTTACAGGGGCATTTGCGGAAATTATGGACCCGTGGCTGGCCAAACGCTCAAATCAAGTTACAGAAACCCTCGTATAAACAAGCGGGGTACTGAATAAATTATTAACGGGAAGTCAGGGTGGGGGCCCTTTCTTCCCGTTTATATCATATTATCCGGCATTTTTTTGCTGATCGAGGAATTTCCGCAGCAGACGGTTGAACCGGTCTTTTGCCTCCAATTTGGCAAGATGGCCGGTATTCCTCAAAATAATAAATTCAGAATGCGGGATCAGCTTGTGCATACAGGCTTGAATCCAAACTGGCAAAACGGTATCATATTGCCCGCCGACAATCAGGGTCGGAACATGGATCGTCGGAAGCAGCGCCCGATTATTGACCTCTAGACAGGTTTTTAACGACTTAATAAAAGTTTCACGTTTTGGCCTGAATAGCTTGTTAAATTTCTCCACTGTATCATGGTTCCAAGAATACAGAGCCATACGTGCCAGATATTCAGCTTCTTTACCAGAAGCAGTGACCGATTCAAACTTTGCCTTGCGATTTTCAAATAACAAACTTTTGAGTTTCTCCGGGAAAAAGTGAAATGTACTGACTAAAATGAGAGAACGACAGTGAGAGGGTGACTGGCGGTAAATTTCCTGTGCAACGGCTCCACCCATTGACAAACCAAGAATGTGAGCGTTTTCAATTTTTAGTTCGTGCAATAATGAAATGACATCAGCAGCAAAGTTTGGAATGGAAATTCCATCGAATCTAGTACACTCTCCGTGACCGCGCAAATCAGGTATGATTAATTCATATCGATCAGCAAGTTCATATTGATGCTGCCACCCCTCCTTTACTTCACCTAACCCATGGATCAGCACCAATGGCTCCCCCATGCCAAAATGCAAATAAGGAATCCCTGATTTACTTTTTTTCGCTTTTTCCATTTCACACCACCTTTTTCATTTTTATTAGTGTATAACCAAGCTGACAAAATTGTAAACATTTTACTGCAACTTTTAGTAATATTTATTGACAATATTGACAAAATATTACTTATAGGTGTAAAATACATATAGGTGAGGTGATAAAGATATGGTAAACCAAGATAATCAATCAGTCAATCCTTCAAAAAATTTTGTGCTGCCATTTATTTTATTGCTTCTTAGCAAAGTCTCTCTACATGGATATGAACTAAGCCAGAAGCTTGAATCATTCGGCTTTAAGACGCTAGATCAGGGGAATTTATACAGAATGCTAAGGCAGTTGGAAAAAGAAGAACTTGTTTCTTCTGAATGGGATACAACCGGGGCGGGTCCGGCAAAAAGGAAATACTCCATTACTAAAGCAGGTATTACATACTTAAAGGGCTACGCCAATCAACTGGAAACATACCAATCCCTACTTGACCAATTTTTCAAAATGTATACCAGTGTTCTTGAGCTCTATTTTCCTTCATTTCAAAAGAAGGATCCGATAGAGAAAGTCAATACTAGTAAGGGGAGGAAGAACGATGGCACAGAAGAAGATGGAAACGGTACCTGAAGTTGAAGAAAAAGTCATGCCGGGAGCTAAAGGATCGTTTGTCACTACTTTTTGGGATCAATATGAGCTATCACGCGAACGTTCGGAAAAGCTTCGCGAAGACCGGGAGGATGCTTACCTAAATGCCATTAGGGAAGTGATCAAGTTTAATAAGCAATACAGAAAGTCTTTGGCCAAATTATATGACCAGACGAAAAAGACGAACAAGGAAATGGTTTCAGAAGTTGCTCATCAGTTTAACGCCCGTAAAGAGGAAAATAAGGAAGACGTTATCCCTGTTGTTCAGGAAAATGACGGTGAGGAATTGAAGAAACAACTGAAAGAGGTTTCAGGCCAATTGGAGAAATTGGCATTGACACCAATCAAGTCATTTGTTCAGATTGTGGATCAACTCGAGGATAATTTTGAAAAAAATGCCGAATCGAATATTGCCTTTGCACGAGAGCGCCGCAAAGCATGGCTTGAAGTCAGAAAGGAATATGTGAATTTGGCAAGAGACACACACTTAAATCTGGTCGAGCGCAGCAAAAACAGCTTGAAGGAGCTTGTTAAAACCCGCTAAGCGTAAATAAAGGAGTCTAGTCAACATTGACGGTCAACAATCATTACATTAGATAAAGCCATAATTCCTTATTAAAAGGGAGTTGTGGCTTTTTGTTTTTATCTTGCCAACCTGATAAGATAATGAGAAAATGGGAAAGTTGGATATTACTATTTACGGGTAAGGGGAATTTAAAACGTGGAATTACTAATGATTATAAAAGCAATTATATTGGGATTGGTGGAAGGATTAACGGAATTTGCCCCCGTATCATCCACAGGACATATGATTATTGTGGATGATATGTGGTTGAGGTCTGAGGAGTTTTTGACAAAACATGGTGCCAATACCTTTAAGGTTGTCATTCAGTTGGGTTCAATTTTGGCTGTGGTTGTTACCTTTAAAAATCGATTTATCAATCTATTAAGCTTTGGACGTTTCAGTAAAGCTGAAATCCAGGGTAATGGCCGCCTCAAGTTATCACAGGTAATCGTCGGACTCATTCCGGCTGGTGTGTTGGGCGTCCTATTTAACGACTATATTGACGATTATTTATTTTCAACAGCAACTGTATTAATTGGTTTGGTTATTGGGGCACTATTGATGATAGCGGCGGATTATCTCGGTCCGATCAGGCCAAAAACGCAGTCAGTTGATGAAATAACGTATAAACAAGCGTTGATTGTCGGTTTGTTCCAATGCTTATCGCTATGGCCAGGCTTTTCAAGATCCGGTTCAACGATTTCCGGAGGGGTATTGACCGGAATGAGCCATCGGGTTGCCGCTGACTTTACGTTCATTATGGCCGTGCCGATTATGGCGGGTGCGAGCTTTCTTTCTTTATTAAAAAACTGGGAATATATGACGATGGATGCTCTGCCTGTTTTCGTGGCCGGGTTTATCAGTGCCTTTATCTTTGCGCTTGTTTCAATCCGCTTTTTCTTAAAGCTGATTAATAAAGTTAGGTTGGTACCGTTTGCCATCTATCGAATTGTGTTGGCAGGAGTCATTTATTTTGTTTTCTTTTAAGAAATGGCTAATACATATGGTGAAAAACAGCTTTCCAATTGGAAGGCTGTTTTTTTGCCTAAAAATATCATAAAAAGATGGGCTTATCCCTTTTTTTCAAAATTGGGTAATAGGGATATGTGTCTATTGCACATTATTATCTAGGTGAATAGGATATATAGAATTCAAAAAAGGAGGTAATGTTAAATGTCAGGTGCAGTTGGCGGCTACGGTGCAGGATTCGCCCTGATCGTTGTTCTGTTCATCTTGTTAGTCATTATAGGTGCTGCTTGGATTTGGTAATATTATAAAAAGGAGGTAATAAATATGGCATTTGGATATGGCGGATTTGGTGGCTTTGGCGGCGGCTTCGGCGGCTGCGGTTACGGCGGCTTCGGCTATGGCTATGGTGGCAGCTTCGTATTAATCGTTGTATTATTCATCCTGTTGATTATTGTTGGGGCTGCTTGCTACTATTAATAAATGAAAAAATAAACCCGTCTGGATCACCAGACGGGTTTTTACGCATTTAGATTGCTTCATCCATTTTACCCCTAACTATTTCCTCTACTTCAAATCCCTCTAATGTTTCTTTTTTCAATAAAGCATCGACCAATTGCTGATACTGATATGGATGGTCATCAATAAGCTTTTCCGCTTTATGGATACCTTTTGAAAATAGTTCCTGCATTTTTTCTTCTTTGTCCTGCTTGTTGAACGTCAAGGTAAACCCGTCTTGAAGCATGCCAATTTCGACCATTTGCTCAATAATATGTTTGGCTTGCTGGACGTCGCCGCTGACGCCGATGCTGTGTTCGCCAAGCTGTTTTCGTTCTGCGACACCGCCTGCCAATACCATTGCAACGCGGTCCAGCAAATCGCTGGTTGTCGATAAATGAAGCTCTTTTGGAATCGGGGCCACATAACCAAGCGCCTCGCCACGTGGAATAATGGTTGCTTTTCTCACCGACCCGGGTTTCGTTAAGGAAGCGACAAGGGCATGGCCAGCCTCATGGATGGCAACACGGCGTTTCGTTTCAGGGTCCTGAAGCGAACGGGATGTGCTTCCCAAAATGGTTCGGTCGAGAGCGTAGTCAAGGTCTTGTTTCCTAATCATTTCGTGACGGTTGCGAATCGCATGACGGCTTGCCGTTTCGAACAGCGAAAATAGCTCAGCCCCTGAGAAGCCGGAAGTGCTTTCCGCCAATTCATCTAATGATGAAAGAACATCCGGGGCTAGTGACTTGCCTCTTACATGAATGTCAATAATCTCTCTACGCCCCTTTGTATCCGGGAGCGGAACATGGAAGGAGAAGTCGATTCTCCCCGGGCGGACGAAGGCTTCGTCGAGCATATCTTTCCGGTTGGTTGCAGCAATAAATAATATGCCATCATTGGAATGACCTCCATCAAGCTGTACCAGTAGCTCGGTCAATGTTTTCTCCGCTTCCTCGTTGCCATGCGCTTTTCTTCTGCCGGCAAGGGCGTCCACCTCATCGATAAATATGACGGCAGGGCGCTGTTTTCTAGCCTCCTTAAACAAGGAGCGGACACGGCTTGCGCCAACACCGACAAACATCTCATTAAAGGCTGAACCGCTTGCGGTAAAAAATGAAGCATTTAGTTCTCGGGCAATGGCTTGTGCAAGCAGGGTTTTCCCCGTCCCAGGAGGTCCGTATAATAGGATTCCTTTCGGTGGATTGATTCCTAATTTGCGTGCCCTTTCGGTATCTTTTAGAGTTGTTAATGTTTGCTGGATTTCTTCTATCATTTCGTCACCTAGTCCGCCAACGTCATTTAGGGTTATGTTCGGCAACGGACGGGCTTTTGAGACACTATTATTCATCGAATTGCCTGGGCCAAAGCCGCCTTTTGTCTTGTAAACAGCAAAAACAGCTCCGGCAAGCAAGAGGAGAACACCGCCCAACACCCATTTCCCGTAACGGCTGCTGGAGGAAAAGGAATAGGCGATATTATATCGTTCGACCAGCTTTTCGACCATCTGGCTATTTGGCGGGACGTGGGAGACATATTCTTTTTCTCCTGCCTTCAGATAAAGGCTGCCATCGGTTCGTTGTATGAGAGTAACAGACTTTCCATTTTGATTCTGAACAATATTCTCAACTGAAGAAAATGGGATTTCAATTTCTTTATTTACCGATTGAATTGACCATATGATTCCGGTACAAATTAAAAGTAAAGCCGCAAATAGAGGAATAAATTTCGTTGCGGTTTTTTTGCTTTGATTCATTAGCTCATAACCTCCCTATACAAGAGTCTTAATCTATTATAATGCGATTTCCAATAAAATGGATGTGGAAATCAGTGGAAGCTTGAGCAATAGAAAAACACACCAATTAGGATACTGGTGTGTTTATGGATTTAGGATAATAATCGAAGGTGAGGAATAATCGGCATCAATACACTTTGGGCAAGAACTCCGACGCTGACCCCGATGCAGGAAGCTTTTTTCCATTTAAAGACATGAACTTTTTGATCTTGGCCTTCATATAAAAATAGCAGCTGCTCGCCTTCTTCCGCAATGCCGATTTTTTTATATTTAATTTTATTTTGATCAAGAACAATCTCAAACGCTTTCTGGATTAACTCCAGGGTTGGCTGGTCAATCTTTGTAATATCCATGGTTCCTCCTAATTCGCGATTTCAATATATCTACATTATAGTCCTTTCTCCAAATGGATAAAAGAAATTATCATTCCCATTCACTGAAATATTGCAAACTGACCGTTTGCGAGATAATATTGAAATATTGGACAAAATTTTAAAGTTGTCAAAAGAGAGGAAGACAAGATGGGTAACAATTTGAAAAAAGAAGTGTTATCGCGCCGGACGTTTGCGATTATTTCTCACCCGGATGCCGGTAAAACGACATTAACCGAAAAATTATTATTATTTGGAGGAGCCATCCGTGATGCCGGAACGGTCAAGGCAAAGAAAACGGGGAAATTTGCCACAAGTGACTGGATGGAAATTGAAAAGCAGCGGGGAATCTCCGTTACCTCCAGTGTCATGCAATTTGATTATGATGGATATCGTGTAAATATTTTGGATACCCCAGGCCACCAGGATTTTAGTGAAGATACGTATCGGACGCTAATGGCTGTCGATAGCGCCGTGATGATTATCGATTCAGCCAAGGGGATTGAGGAGCAAACCCTGAAATTATTTAAAGTTTGCCGGATGCGGGGAATTCCGATTTTTACCTTTATGAACAAGCTGGACCGGCAAGGCAAGCCGCCGCTTGAACTTCTGGCAGAATTGGAAGAGGTACTTGGGATTGAATCCTATCCTATGAATTGGCCAATCGGGATGGGAAAAGAGTTTCTTGGGATTTATGACCGGTATTATAATCGTGTCGAACAATTCCGGGTGGACGAGGATGAACGCTTTATTCCGTTAAATGACGATGGTGAAATTGAGGGCAGCCATAAACTGAAAGATTCAGGACTGTATGACCAAACATTGGAAGAAATCATGCTGCTAAATGAGGCCGGGAACGAATTTTCAGCCGAAAGGGTGGCTGCGGGAAATCTGACACCTGTTTTCTTCGGCAGTGCACTGACCAATTTCGGGGTCCAAACCTTTTTGGAGACGTATTTGCAATTTGCACCGCCGCCGAAGCCACGTAATTCATCAATTGGTGAAATAGATCCGCTTTCAGAAGAATTTTCTGGTTTTGTATTCAAAATCCAAGCCAATATGAACCCGGCCCACCGTGACCGGATTGCTTTTGTCCGCATTTGTTCTGGAAAATTTGAGCGCGGAATGTCTATCAATGTCCCACGTTTAGGGAAACAATTAAAGCTTTCCCAATCCACTTCCTTTATGGCGGAGGAGCGCAATACAGTTGAACAGGCAGTCAGCGGTGATATTATCGGTTTATATGACACGGGAACTTATCAAATTGGCGATACGTTGACTACTGGAAAGAATGATTTCCAATTTGAAAAATTGCCTCAGTTTACCCCGGAACTATTTGTCAGGGTTTCGGCGAAAAACGTTATGAAGCAAAAATCGTTTTATAAGGGAATACAGCAGCTTGTTCAAGAAGGAGCGATTCAGCTTTATAAAACGATAAGAATGGAGGATTATATTCTGGGGGCTGTTGGGCAGCTTCAGTTTGAAGTATTCGAGCATCGAATGAAGAATGAATATAATTCCGAGGTACTAATGGAGCGGCTCGGCTCCAAAATTGCCCGCTGGGTAGAGGATGACAAGGTAGATGAGAATCTGTCGAGCTCCAGAAGTCTTTTGGTAAAAGATCGTTACGATCATTTTGTGTTCTTATTTGAAAATGAATTTGCACTTAGATGGTTCCAAGAAAAAAATCCTCAAGTTAAACTTTATAATCCGATGGACCAGAATGACTAAAAAAAGGCGGAGCATTTTCCGCCTTTTTTTATTGGATAAATTTTTTTAAAACCCCCATAACATAATAGACACAAACGTAATTATTTAGTAATAGCAATGCTTTGCCCCCATAAAGACCTATAAATAATTCTATGTTATAATGGGTCGAATAGAGGTGAGCAAATGCTGAGTTTATTATTTTTGGCCAAGAAGAAGAAGCGGACCTTAGAAGAAACAGTCAGCCTCATTCAACAAGGTGACCAATCATTGCTTAATGAGTTAATCGAAGCATATAAACCTTTTGTCGCTAAAACAGTTTCCTCTGTGTGCAGGCGCTATATTTATGATACCGACGATGAATTTAGCATTGGGCTTATCGCGTTTAATGAAGCGATTGAAAAGTATTCACCTAAAAAGGGCAGCTCCTTGCTAAGTTTTTCCGAGGTTGTAATTAAACGGCGGGTTATTGACTATATACGGAAGCAAACCAAAAACCAACATATTAGTATTGATATCACCAATGAATTGCAGGAGGACGAATCCCCAGGAACTGCTATTGTAAATGAGCTTTCTTTGGAGGATTACGAAAAGAAGAATGACGAACAGCTTAGAAAAGAGGAAATTATTCAATTTCAATCCTTATTAGCATCTTTCGGTCTAAAGTTCAGCGATTTGGTGGAAAATTCCCCAAAACATGCGGATGCGCGAAAAAACGCCATCTTAACCGCAAAAATATTAGTCGACCATGATGAACTAAAAACAATATTGTTTGAAAAAAAACGACTGCCCATCAATCAGCTTGAAAAATTGGTGGATGTAAGTCGAAAAACGATTGAACGCAATCGCAAATATATTATTGCAATTGCCTTGATACTATCAAGTGATTACGTGTACATGAAGGATTATCTAAAGGGGGTGCTTGATACATGAGAAAAGGAATAATCATGGATATGGATGAAGGTTTACTTACAGTTTTAACCCCTGACGGAGAATTTCTGCATGCAACAAGACTTGATCGGCCCTATGCAATAGGTGAGGAAATCAGCTTTTTTCCAATTGAAAGAACTATACAGAGTAAAAAGCCTTTTCTCTTTTTTGGACTGAAATCGGTTTTGGCCCTATCGGCTGCGCTCTTAGTTGTGTTTGGATCTCTTTTTCCTATGTATCAGAGCAATCACGCTTACGCCTATATGTCGATCGATGTAAATCCTAGTATTGAACTTGGAATTAATAAAAAAATGCAAGTGGTTGAGTTAACCGGCTTCAATAAAGAGGGCAAAGAAATTATTGCACATCTTAATAATTGGAAGAAACAGGATGTTGCAAAAATAACTAAAACCATCATCAATGAAATGGAAAAGGAAGGTTATTTAAAGGTCAAGAAACAACTAGTGCTTTCCACAGTAAGGACGGAAGAGGCAGAAAAACAGATTGAGAAACAACTTGAAGCAAACATTAAGGAAATAAAAGCTGCTGCAACTGAACAGCAGTTGGAGTTAACGGTCGTATCGGGAACGGAACAGGATTTGCAAAAAGCTCATGAGCTAGGACTTACAACCGGAAAATACCAAACGAAAAGTCGCAATATAAAGCAACATAACGAGAAAAGTAAGGGAGATTCACAGCCGAGTGTCAAGGTACCTCCTGGCCATTTGAAAAAGCAGGATAACGATAACATTGGAATCAGTAATGATATAGTTGAGGCAGCACATCAGGCTGGAAAACAAATGCCTCCAGGGCAGCAAAAGAAGAATGAAGAACAAGCTGAAAAACTGATACCTCCAGGGCAGCAAAAGAAGAATGAGGACCAAGCTGAAAAGCTAATACCTCCAGGGCAGCAAAAGAAGAATGAAAAACAAGCTGAAAAACTGATACCTCCAGGGCAGCAAAAAAAGAATGAAGAACGACCCGAAAAACTAAACAAGGGCCAGTTAAAAAAACAGCTTAATCAAAATTTCGACTCCGGCCACAAAAAACAACCGCAAAATAATAACCGGAAAAATAGAAATCAACACAAATAAAGTCCGGCTGCTGCCGGACTTTTGCCATTTGTATTAAGTTTTTTAGCTAATAACAAATTATGAAATTTTTACTAAATTTTATAATTTGTTAACGCATATAATTCAAAACTAAGCCTCTGTCTTCGTCCTAACGGACTCGCCAATCGGCAAGTTTGAATTTATTGTTGGTTTTGTCCAGACATTTGGGCCTGAGCTTGCTGCACAAGTCTTTTTGTGATTTCTCCACCGACAGAGCCGTTAGCCCGGGATACCGTATCTGAACCCAATTGTACGCCAAACTCTTGCGCGATTTCATATTTTACCTGATCCAAGTATTGCTCGATACCAGGTACCAATAATTTATTTCTGCTGTTAGCCATCAATTATCGCTCCTTTTATCACAGAGAATTTTTTCGCTCTGTAAAGATAGTATGAAATATATTTGTGATTTTCATAAATGGTAATGTTTTGAGTAACTGGCTCAATCTGCCCCTTTGCTCACATCCTTGGTCGGATGCATAAAAGGATAGGCTTGGGGCTTTCTCATGCTTTCCAGCAATTCGCGATTTTCTGTCGTATTCCAGCCGATATCGTTTGTTGGATGGACCCATTCATCGCCAGCCATAATCGCCGGGTCTGTTTCTTCTGTCCAGTTTTCCAAAGGAGAGTTTTCAGAAGCATAGTGGCTGTCACCGATTACTACCCCGTGTTCATTGACAAAGGGGGCCTGCATATCAATACCTGTCCCTGCAAAACTCGGGGCGTTAATTTGATGCGGCATTGTTTCATCTATGCCAATTTTTTCCCGTTTTTCACGTCTGTCTTTTTCCACGATGATCCCCCCTCGTTTATTTTTATTTTGTTCATAAAGTCAAATTTTATTTAGCTAATAAGGAATATAAAATTTTTACCAAATTTTTTTATCACAGCTTCGCACGCATAAGTTCAACTACGCCTCTGTCTTCGGCCTACCGGACTCGCCAGTCGGCGAGTTTCCATTTAAGAAAAAATAAGGAAAGGAATGTTTATAAAAAATTTGTTAAAAACTATAGTTGTAACGATAATTTTTAGGGAGGTCTACTGATGGCAAAGCGCAAGGCAGAATTTGATGCAGTCGAGAAATACAGCAAAACACCTAAGAAAAATATTCAGGAAAGTGAATTCTCGGCCGAATTTACGGATGACAACAATGCCATTAGATTTCAAAACCGCAATTCCAAACAAGGAAAAAAGGGAAGAAGCTAAATGAAAGGCCGACGCAAAACTCCGCCTAGGATTCCGATTGAGGAATTTAGCGTGGAAATCGGCGACGTAAACGGTGTACCGTTGAAGGAAAATTTGAGAAAGTTGTTCAGGAAAAAAGAGAGTAAAAAATAAGCCGGAAAAATCCGGCTTTTTACCTTTCTAAAAACGAAAATACATGTGTATTTTGACTGGAAGGGTCGAAATAGGCCAATAAATACCCCGGATGTTTATCAATCTCTCCTGTATTGAGGTACTTTGTTAAATCAAAGGATAGGTGTTCAAGCACCGTATGCTTGTATAAGTCTTTTTCATCCAGCTTTAATTGGGAGAAATCCTCTCCAGCAAGCATTGGTGATTCGCTTAGAAGACTGTAGATTTTGGTCCGGCTGCTTTTTTCCAATGTGTGCTCCCACCATGGCTTCCTTGGTTTATATTTATGTTTGATCAGGTAATCATACTTCATTAAGCCGATAATAACATCCATATCTTCGACGGATTTCTGCTGCAAAAACGAAAATAATCTCCGGAACAAATCCTCGAGCTGATGCCCAATTCTTGACCAACCCTGTTCATCCCAATAGGACCCAAATTCCTGAAAGAAATCAAACGGAGTCGGAAAAACATGAGTTACCAAATACTCTACAGTAGTATCCATGCGATGGTCGTTCCAATACTTTTCCAAGACATCCTCCACTTGCTTAATCCTGACAATATCATCGAAAGGCAAAACATTATTGCTTAGGATTTCATAAGGGGAATGGTCCATATATACATAATTATGCTCTGCAGCGCGCAGCCTTACCCCAGTACCGCGCAGCATTTTTAAAAAGCCAAGTTGCAACTCCTCCGGCCTCATTTCAAAAACATCGTTAAAGGTTTTTCGAAATGAGGAATAGTCTTCCCCCGGAAGACCGGCAATCAAATCCAGATGCTGGTCAATTTTTTTGCCTTCTTTCACCATGGTGACGGTTCTGGTCAGTTTGGCAAAATTCTGTTTGCGCATGACAAGCTCATTCGTATAGTCATTGGTGGATTGAACACCAATTTCAAAACGGAATAAGCCTTTTGGCGCCTCCTGATTCAAAAATTCAATGACCTCAGGACGCATAATGTCAGCGGTAATCTCAAATTGGAACACAGTCCCGGGCAGATGTTCATCGATCAAAAAGCGAAACATTTCCATCGCATAACTGCGGCTAATGTTAAAAGTGCGGTCAACGAACTTAATCGTCTTAGCACCGTTTGCCATCAAATAACGAATATCTTCCTTAATCCTATCCCGTTCAAAATAACGGACTCCAACCTCAATCGATGAGAGACAAAATTGGCAGCTAAAGGGGCAGCCCCGACTTGTTTCTATATAAGTAACCCGTTTACCCAAATGCGGGATATCCTCGGAAAAGCGAAAAGGGGAGGGAAGTTCCTTTAAATCGAGTTTATTCCGCTGCGGGGTAATGACGATCTTGCCGGCAGTATCCCGGTAGGCTACACCATGGACATTTTGCAAATTATTGGTGGTCTCCAGTTCGGTTAACAGCTGTTTAAATGTTTGTTCCCCTTCGCCCATGACGACGTAATCAATCTCAGGGTACTTTTCCATCCATTCTTTTGTATCGTAGGACACTTCAGGTCCCCCTAAGACAATCCTTAGCTCCGTGTCAATTTTTTTAAGCATATTGATAACCTTTAATGTTTCTTCAATATTCCATATATAACAGCTGAAACCAATAACATCTGCTTTTTGTTGATGGAGATCTGAAACAATATTCATCACTGGGTCCTTTATGGTATATTCTTTCAATTTCACATCATATTCGGGAGAGGCATATGCCTTCAAGCAACGTATGGCAAGATTAGTGTGAATGTATTTTGCATTTAATGTAGAACAAATAACCTTCATGAAATAGCTCCTTTTCAAAAATAAAACAATATATAATTATAACTTATTTTTACCGTAAAAGACAGTGGACAACCCCTTGTTAACACGCGAAACGCGATTGATCCCAGAAAACAGCTGCCAACCATTTTGTTATGATGAAACTAACTGTTATATTACAACCTAAAATCTGTTATATAATTAAATAATTTGATTTGATAATGATTTATATGTAAAAAGATAAAGTGTTTCATAGATTTTTGGCACATGTTTGATTTTTGTCACAGCTAATTAAATATAAATGTCCTACAATGGTTTTGGAAGTTAAATTTTTTATGTCTTTTTCGTGTAGTTTTTTTGAACGAAGTGAGGAGGGGGACATTATGTCAATTTTACCGAAAAAAAATGAACTAGGATTTTTTGAAATCCGTTTGGAATCCATCGGCGGCCTCGGGGCCAATCTAGCCGGAAAAATGCTGGCAGAAGCCGGTGTCCTAAGCCTAGGTCTTAGAGGGTCGAACTTTTCATCTTACGGTTCCGAGAAAAAGGGATCCCCGGTTAAGAGTTTTATCCGTTTTTGCGACCCGGATGTGGAAATTCGCGATCACAGCCCAATTGAACAACCGCATGTTGTTGGTGTGTTTCACGAAGCTTTGTATAAAACAGTAAATGTTGTCAGCGGTTTGCCTGCTGATGGGATTGTGTTGGTCAATACTACAAGAGATTTTGATGATGTAAAAAAGGATTTACAACTTGAGTACGGTACTCTGGCTGTTGTTGACGCGTTAACCATCGCCGTTGAAGAAAAAACAAAAGTTAATACCGCGATGCTTGGGGCACTATTCAGAATTTGTGATTTCCTTGACCCTGAAGCAATGAAAAATGTTATTCGCAAAACATTTGAGAAAAAGTATCCACATTTGGTTGAGCCGAATTTACGAACTTTTGACCGCGGTTACAATGAAGTACAGTTCAAATCCTATGCTGTTCCTGATGGTGCAGTAGGCAAGGCGTTTGTCCGTCCACAGCCTCAGCTTGGATTTTTAACGCAGGAGCTTGGCGGTGTAATTACTGCTCAGGCAAATAGTATTTTAAAAGATTTAAGCGGTTCAAGACAAGGGTTCCTTCCTGAATTAAATCGTGAAAAATGTATTGATTGCGCCGCGTGTGATAATGTTTGTCCGGATTACTGTTTCGTATGGGAAGAGGGCGAGGACAAGCGCGGAAGAAAGCAAATGTTCCTTAAAGGGATTGATTATCAATATTGCAAAGGCTGTCTAAAATGCGTGGAGGCCTGTCCGACAGATGCGCTTAAAGATCTTCGGGAAATGATCGGTTATGCAGACGCAAACCGCGTGAAGAAAAACTTTCCTTATGCAGCAGGAGGTAGTTTATAATGGCTATTTTAGAAGATAAATTGACTTCCAAAGGGGTTGCCGAACAGGTTTCAACCTTTGAATCAGGAAATGAAATGGCTGCAATGGCAGCAGCACAGATCAATTATCATATCATGGGTTACTTCCCAATCACTCCTTCAACTGAAGTTGCCCAGTTTTTAGATCAGATGAAAGCCCGCGGTGAACACGATATAAAGCTAATTCCGGCAGATGGCGAACATGGTTCGGCTGGAATTTGTTATGGAGCAGCTGCTACCGGCGCCCGTGTATTCAATGCAACTAGCGCCAATGGTTTCTTATATATGATTGAACAATTGCCGGTCCAGGCAGGCACAAGATTTCCAATGGTTATGAACCTGGTGACTCGTGCTGTAAGCGGTCCGCTTGATATCCGCGGTGACCACTCTGATCTTTACTACGGATTGAACACAGGCTGGGTAATTTTGACGGCAAGAACGCCTCAGGCTGTTTACGATATGAATATTATGGCGTTGAAAGTGGCCGAGCATTCCAAGGTCCGCTTGCCGGTTATTGTCGCATATGATGGATTCTGGACCTCCCATCAAAAGCGCAGAGTCGAATACTTTAAAGATCGCCGTGTCGTTCAACAATTTGTCGGCGAGTGTCCGACTGATTACAATTTTATTAGGGATCCGAAGCAGCCGGTGACAATCGGTGCCCATATGAACGGTGAGGATTTGATGAATAATCACTTCCAGCAGTCAGAGGCAATGTACAATGCTGCAGAAGTGTTCAAGGAAGTTGCATCAGAGTATGCAAAGCTTTCCGGAAGAGAATACCCTGTTCTAGATTTATATAAAATGGAAGATGCCGAAGTTGCATTATTCCTCTTAAACTCCGCTGCCGAGTCGGCCAAGGATGTTGTTGATCAGCTTCGTGCCCAAGGCATTAAAGCAGGGGTAATCAGCCCGAATATTATTCGTCCATTCCCAGCCATGGAAATCCGTAAAGCCTTGAAAAATGTGAAAGCATTATTAGTTGGCGAACGTGCTGATTCTTATGGCGCTCATGGACCTAATTTGACTCATGAAGTGAAATCTGCGCTTCAAGATGACAAGGATAACAAAACAATCGTTTTAAGCCGAGTTTTTGGCATGGGCGGCAAGGATTTCTATGCGAGTGATGCCCATGAATTCTTCAAGATGGCCATTGACGCTATGGAGAGGGGCTATGCTGAGAAGCCGTTTGACTATTTTGGTGTGGTTCCGGGGAATCCTGAGAAAATTCTGAAGCCTGTCATTGCCCCTCAGCATGGCGATGTGTATAAATCCGGATTGATAGAAGTCAAAATGGACGAAGAAACAAATAAATTAAAGGTGAAAATCCCGCCGCTAAGAATGTTGACTTCGAAACCGAAACGAATCGCTTCTGGCCATGGGGCCTGCCCTGGCTGCGGTATTTTCGGCGGACTTGAATTATTCTTTAAGGGGATTGAAGGCGATATTGTCACCCTATTCCAAACAGGTTGCGCCTATGTTACAACAACAGCCTATCCATACAGTTCACATAAGCAAACGATGATGCACAACCTATTCCAAAATGGTGCCGCAACCTTATCGGGTACTGTTGAGGCGTTTATGGAATTAAAGCGCCGCGGAGAGATCAATGTATCTGATGATGCAACATTCGTCATGATTACCGGTGACGGCGGCATGGATATCGGTATGGGTTCAGCAATTGGTACGGCACTACGCGGCCATAAATTGATTATGCTGGAATACGACAATGAAGGCTACATGAATACTGGTTCGCAAATGTCTTATTCCACACCGCTCGGCCATATGACCAGCACATCCGGCGTCGGAAAGACACAAAAAGGGAAGTCTTTCCACCATAAAGACACCGTTCAAATCATGGCAGCCACCAATATTCCTTATGTTTTTACCGGATCGGAAGCATTCCCGCAGGATCTGGTCAAGAAAGGTGCCAAAGCCCAGTGGTATGCACAAAATGTGGGCCCGGTATATGGCAAACTGTTAATTACCTGTCCGCTTAACTGGAAATCCGAAGACCGCTACGGGACAAAAATTCTTGAAGCAGCCGTCAATTCTTGCTTCTTCCCACTTTACGAGGTGGAGCAGGGGGTAACAACGGTTACCTACAATCCTGAGGAGAAGAAAAAGCGTGTTCCGGTAACCGAGTGGTTTAAATACATGGGTAAAACAAAACATCTACTAAAAGAAGAAAACAAACATTTAGTGGAACAGTTTGAAACAGAAGTGGAGAAGAGATGGCAACGGCTCATAGCTAGGCATGAAAATCAATGGTTATAATAGTAAAGCATGGCAGTCAGGGGCATTCCCCCTCCTGCCATGCTTTTTAGTTATAATACTCCGGTTTGCGGTCGGTAAAAATCGGGATTTGACTGCGAATATTTTTGACCAGATCCAGATCGATTTCTGCTGATAAAATTTCCTCGGTTTCACCAGCCAGTTTACTGTACTGACAAACAAGCTCACCCCGCTGTCGTTAACATTTGCAACGGAGCCGTAATTTTTATCTGGTTCGCCAAAAGCAATATCCATTTGCAGACAAGCAATTTTTAAATTACCTTTCTCTCTCCTCATAGTAAAATTCTGAATTTTTACTTTACAAGCTGTTATAAAGTAATATCATTTGTGACTAGAATTTCAACCTTATAATAAAAAAAGTGGGTGAGAATGTGATGAAATTTCCGCAATCAGAACTATTAAAAAGTCTTCCAAAGCAATTTTTTGCCTCGTTAGTAAAAAAAGCCGGGCTATACATTGAACAGGGCTATGATGTAATTAACCTTGGGCAAGGCAATCCAGATCAGCCCACTCCCCAACATATTGTCGCAAAGGTCCAGGAAGCCGCTGCGAATCCGGTGAATCATAAGTATTCTCCATTTCAAGGGTTTCCTTTTCTAAAACAGGCAGCGGCACATTTTTACCTGCGGGAATATGGTGTTTCGATTAATCCAGATAAGGAAGTTGCCATACTGTTTGGCGGCAAAGCTGGGTTGGTAGAAATTCCGCAGTGCCTGCTCAATCCGGGAGATACAATCCTTGTCCCTGACCCCGGATATCCGGATTATTGGTCTGGTGTTGCCTTGGCAGGGGCTGAAATGACGACAATGCCATTTACAGAAGAAAATCAGTTTTTGCCTGACTATGATAAACTTTCCCCGGAGATTTTGGCAAAGGCAAAATTAATGTTCCTTAACTATCCAAATAATCCGACAGGTGCCCAGGCAACCCCCGAATTTTTCGAGGAAACAGTGAAGCTCGCGAATGAGCATAACATTTGTGTTGTTCATGATTTTGCCTATGGCGCCATTGGTTTTGACGGATTAAAACCGCCGAGCTTTCTTCAGGCAAAAGGTGCCAAAGAAATAGGCATCGAAATATACACGCTATCAAAAGCCTATAATATGGCAGGTTGGCGTGTCGGTTTCGCTGTTGGTAACGAAAGTGTAATTGCTGCACTTGAGCTCCTCCAAGATCACCTTTATGTCAGTTTATTTGGAGCCATACAGGAGGCGGCAGCCGAAGCGCTTACAGGACCTCAGGAATGTGTCAAGGAATTAAATGCCCTGTATGAGCGCAGGCGTAATGTTTTTATTGGCGGACTTCGTGACTTGGGATGGAATGTGACGGCTCCCCAAGGATCATTTTTTGCTTGGCTCAAGGTGCCCGAAGGATTTACATCCGTGGATTTTTCCGATTTGCTTCTAGAAAAGGCCCACATTATTGTGGCACCGGGTATCGGCTTTGGGACCTCCGGTGAAGGCTATGTCCGCGTAGGACTATTAACAAATGAGGATCGGTTGGTTGAAGCAGTTCGAAGAATTGGCAGGTTGGATCTTTTTAAAAGATAGTCAATATGGATTAAAATTTACACAGGGACTTTGGTCACAATAAATATTTCAAGAAAATTTGATGTTCAATTCTTGGCTGAAAAGTCAAGAGGTTTTTAAGAAAAGTCCGTGTTATTTTACAACGAGTTACCATTCAGAACAAGCTGTGATATTTGTCGTAAAAACAAGAATAACAGCAGAAAAAATGTCGAAAAACGAGAGTTTTATAATGTTTTGTCTACTTTTGCGAATGTATTTACTTTTACAAATTTTCTTGTCATAATTCATCAAGTAGTCTAATTTTTTAGCGAATTACAGTAAGAGTGTATGAGGCAGGGGGATAACATTGTTCGAGTATAGTAATGGCATAAGCGAAAGTGAAGTTCAAAACGATATTATTGAAGAGATTAAGGTCAAAAGGGACTTAATGATAAAGAGCGCAAATACCTTTGGTTTTACTAGTGAAGAAACAATTAAATACAGTCAGGAATTGGACGAACTAATCAATGAATATCATAAAATGATGGGACAAGCCTCCCGACAATGCGAAGAGGTCCGATTTGCTTTTAAAGAGATGATCATGATTTGGCCCAAGGTCTTAGTTTAATCATTTTTGCAATAGACAATAATAAAGGTACTGAAATAAGGTCTTTATTTCGCTAACATCAGTAGCTCTGAATGCGGAAAAAAGACCTTATAGTACAAGAAGGTTTTAGCATCTTCAGTTAATTCTTCTAAATGTATCAGACAACATTTCTCCTTTGTTAACTCCAGTTATTAATAATTTCAACAAATTTAGACAGTAGATGTGATTTTTATCATTGTTTATATCTCAATATTTCATATAGTTAAATTAGTATAATCATAGAGACAACACATCACGGTCTTCACCATTTGAAATCTTCTTATGTTTTTCCTTCTAAAAAAATGACGTTTATCGATAGTTTTTTTTTAACTCCTGTTTTTTTGCAATTGACATAAAACATATTAGAAAACGATTAATATTGGGTAATATGCTTTTATTTCGATACATATATCGTAAATAAAAGCATTTTAATAAACCATCCAGCAAACGCTTACAACATTCCAGGATTATTGGAGGAGGGAAGTCCTACATGCACATTGTCGTATGTGTCAAGCAAGTTCCAGATACGAAAATCATCAAAATCAATCCCAAAACAAACACACTGGACCGCAGGAGTGCACCAGCCATTTTGAATCCTTACGATGCACATGCTGTACAGGAGGCGGTGAAAATTAAGAAAAAAACGGGTGGGACCGTTTCCGTATTATCAATGGGACCGCCGCAGGCAACCGCTGTTATTAAGAAGAGCATCGAAATTGGCGCTGACCAAGGGTTTCTAATCACTGACCGCGCATTTGCCGGTGCGGATACACTTGCTACGAGTTACGCCCTGTCGAAGGCATTGGAAAGAATCAGTAAAGAAGAACCAGTCGATATGGTGATCTGCGGAAAACATGCCATTGATGGGGACACCGGACAAGTAGGCCCGGGAATTGCCAGAAGATTGGATGTTCCTCCGGTTACAAATGTCATAGAGGTAACTGAAGTTAATGAGCAGGAGAAAACCGTGGTAATCAAACGGAAGCTGACCAACGGCTATGAGCTGATTCAGTCGCAAATGCCTTGCTTGTTGACTGTGGAAAAGGAAATAAACGATATTGAATATTCACCAATGCCGAACATGATTAAAGCGGCAAGATATGATCCGATCATTTGGGCCGTAAGTGACCTAGAGGATGTAGACCGTTCACAGCTTGGTCTTAAAGGGTCCCCAACCATTGTCGGAAAAATGTTTACACCGCCTCGTCCGGAGGGCGGCAAGAAGCTTGAAGGCTCCGCCGATGAGCAAGTCAATCAATTAATAGAGATTTTGTTGGAGAAAAAGGACCTATTTACATTGCAGTCATCTAAATAACCACGATTATTTTTGAAGCAGGGAGGGGCTTATGTGAATCTTGACGATTACCGCGGAGTCTGGGTGTTCATCGAACAAAATGCCGGAAAAATAGAGGGTGTTTCTCTTGAATTGCTTGGTGCGGGACGAGAACTTGCTGATAAGTTGCAGGTTCCGCTTGGAGGATTTTTGCTTGGAAATGAAATTAAACAGTTGGCCAATCAAGTGATAGCCTACGGCGCTGACGAAGTGTATATGATTGATAATCCGATACTGAAGCATTATCGGACAGAATCGTATATGAAGGGTGTTATGCTTCTTGCCCAAAAATACATGCCGGAAATTATTCTTTACGGGGCCACCCCGAATGGAAAGGACTTGGCAAGCGCAGTCGCGACAGATTTGAATACCGGTTTAACCGCCGATACGACAATGCTTGATGTTGATGTCGATAACAGATTGCTTGAGGCGAGCCGGCCAGCGTTTGGCGGCAATATTATGGCGACAATCCTATGTAAAAAACATCGTCCGCAAATGGCAACTGTACGACCAAAGGTAATGAAAGCACTGGATCCGGATTCAGGAAGAGTTGGTAAAGTCATTGAAGAAAAAATTACTCTCCAGGAAGAGGATATGCGCACAAAAGTGCTCAAAATTGTGAATGACGTAACAAAAAAAGCCAATTTGGCTGATGCCCATGTCATTGTATGCGGCGGTAAAGGAATGGGCGACATTCAAGGCTTCCAGCTTATTCATGAATTGGCCGAAACAATCGGGGCAAGTGTCGGGGGCACCCGCGATGTTGTGGAAGCAGGGTGGCTGCCGCACGAACAGCAGGTTGGCCAAACAGGGGAAACGGTGACGCCAAAAATTTACTTTGCGATTGGGATTTCAGGCGCTATCCAACATGTTGTCGGCATGAAAAACTCGGAACTGATTATTGCCATTAATAAAGATCCGAATGCACCAATATTTGATGTAGCCACCTATGGAATTGTCGGGGACGCACTGGAAATCGTTCCGAAACTAATCGCGCAATTTAAGAGTCAAAAAGTTGAACAAGGCGGTGAATTGAGCTATGCCTGAAAAATTTGATGTCATCGTGGTTGGGGCTGGGCCTGCCGGTACCGCTTGTGCCTATACATGTGCCAAAGGCGGCATGAACGTTTTGCTGATTGAACGCGGAGAATATCCGGGGGCAAAAAACGTAATGGGCGGAGTTCTATACCGTAAGCAAATGGAAGAGCTAATTCCTGAATTTTGGAAGGAGGCGCCATTAGAACGGCCTGTAGTAGAGCAGCGCTTTTGGATGATGGATAAAGAATCCGTTGTTTCATTCGGCTACAAAGGCCTCGAGTGGGCCGTTGAGCCTTACAATAACTTTACCGTTCTAAGAGCACAGTTTGACCAATGGTTTGCCAAGAAAGCCGTCGAAGCAGGAGCACTTCTAATTAATGAAACAGTTGTAACGGAATGCATTGTAGAAAACGGCAAGGTTGTTGGCGTCCGTACGGACCGTCCTGATGGGGAGGTTTTTGCAGATGTTGTCGTCCTCGCAGACGGGGTAAACTCGCTGCTCTCAAAACAACTTGGCTTCCATAAGGAATTCCGTCCTGATGAAGTTGCCTTAACAGTAATGGAAGTTATTAATCTTCCAAAAGACAAAATAAATGACCGTTTTAATTTGCAGGATAACCAAGGCTGTACAATTGAGATCTTTGGTGATTCCACCAAAGGAAATTTGGGAACCGCGTTTTTATATACAAACAAGGAAAGCCTGAATATCGGGGTTGGAACTACTCTTTCCAGCATGATTAAAGCGAAATTAAAGCCATATGATTTACTGGACTATTTAAAAACACATCCAATGGTAAAACCGTTCTTGGAAGGCGGTGAGTCCGCCGAATATCTGGCCCACTTGATTCCGGAAGGCGGTTTTCACTCCGTGCCAAAGGTAGCCGGAAATGGCGTTCTGGTCGTTGGAGACGCGGCGCAGCTTGTCAATGCCATCCATCGTGAAGGTTCGAACATGGCAATGCACTCTGGACAGTTAGCGGCTGAAACCGTAATTGAAGCAAAAAACCGCGGCGATTATAGTGAATCCAGTTTGAACGGCTACCGTGAAGCTCTATATAACAGCTTTATTATTAAAGACTTGGAGAAGTATAAGGACGCGGCTCATACATTTGAAAAGTATCCGCAATACTTTAAAGAGTACGTCCCAATGATGAACCAGGCCGCCAGCAAGTTCTTTACCGTTGATGGCACTCCTAAGCGGGACAAACAAAAACAAATTATCAAGAGCATGACAGCCGAGAGAGGCACGCTTCGCGTATTGCAAGATATTTATCGAGCTTGGAAGGCGGTGAAATAATGTCAACGAAGAATATTGAAGAAAAGCAGTATCTTCTCAGATTCAAGTGTGACACGAAGTCCCATCTAACTGTTCTTGACCATGACATTTGCATGACGAAATGCCCGGATAAAATCTGTACCGTATTTTGCCCTGCTGAGGTTTATAAATGGGAAGGGACGCGGATGCAGGTTGGTTACGAAGGGTGCCACGAATGCGGCAGCTGCCGGATCGGCTGTCCATATCAAAATATTAAATGGGAATACCCGAAAGGCGGACATGGAATAGTCTTCCGGCTTGCCTAATGAAAAAGTGCTGTTTGCCAACTGCAAGCAGCACTTTTTTTAGCGTTTTTACTGTATGTATGTTTTTTCACAAGGGATTTTAAAAAGAAGGTGAAGCAAGAAGGTAAGTTTTGAAGGGGTTAGCTTATTTTTTCTAATATAGCGGTGGAGGAAAGGTCATCATTTTTGCTTGATGCTGTCATTGAGGAGGCCAGTTTAAGCGCATGGTCAATCAATTCCAAGTTAGCAGAGCAATAATAAGGCTTTTTCCAATTAAAGTCACCTTCACCATCAGCCGGATAGATGCTGACTTTCCAGTGGTAATAGATTTTTGCTTGCGGGAGCTGCACCCCTTCAACGGCAATGAGCCAGTGGGTTGATTTTGAACCAGGGTAATAAGCGTCTGTTTCCTTTAATGCTCTGTGATCGTTGCTGCCAATGGGTACTAAGGCCACTTGGTAAAAATCATGGTAATTAGGGGTTTTCAAAGTTTTACCCTCCCTTTTATTTTCCTTCTTTATTTTCTATCTTTATTATATGAAACTTTGAAACTATATTTGTGTGATAAATGTTAAAATTTTTTGAAAAATCACCAGAATACATAAAATTGTCATAAAAGGGATGGGCAACCCGTCCTTTTTTCCAGAGCAAATTGACAGTTGGCCAATATTTTTTTATAATAATTTTGAAATCGAGATAATTTTCAGGATCAACCTAACAAAATGTAAAAGGATGAGTTTTTATGGAAAATGATTCAACCGCTAAATCCTTAAAGTTGTTTATCGTTCTTTCTAGAGCCTTTAAGGCCATTAATGAGCATGTAAATAAAGTCATCCAGGCTAATGGACTAAATCCTACGGAATTTGCCGTACTTGAACTTCTTTATCATAAAGGCGACCAGCCGCTTCAGCAAATTGGTGCAAAAATTTTGCTGGCTAGTGGCAGCATTACCTATGTGGTCGATAAGCTTGAGCAAAAAGGCTTATTAAAAAGAATTGCATGTCCTACCGACAGACGTGTGATTTATGCCTCCATTACAGATGAAGGAAAAAACATGATTCAGGATATTTTTCCCGAACATGCCAATCAAATTGACAAGCTCATGTCAAGCCTTAACGAGTCAGAGAAAGACACAGCCATCGATTTACTAAAAAAATTGGGATTACCAGCGGGAAAATTTTAAACGGCCAATCGGCCGTTTTTATTTTTGTAGCTAGGATAGATAGTATATAATGAGGTAGATTGGAATAATTTGAAAAATTAAAGGGGGATGTTTATGGGCTTTCAGGACTATACATATGTTCGTCCCAATCTGGAGGACGTAAAAGATAAATTTGCAGCTGTGCTTGAACAGTTCAACAATGCTTCATCAGTTGAAGACCAGAGCAAGGCGATGAGTGAGATTAACGATCTTAGAAATGATCTTGGCACGATGTTCAATCTTTCCCATATCCATCATTCGATTGATACGAATGATGAATTTTATAAAGCAGAGCAAGATTATATGGATGAATTGGGTCCCGAGGTTGAGGGATTGGTGTCCCAGTACTATCAAGCATTGGTAAGTTCAAAGTTCCGTCATGAACTGGAAACAAAGTGGGGCACCCAGCTGTTTGCACTAGCTGAGGGACAACTGAAAACTTTTAACCCAGAAATCGTCCCACTGCTCCAACAGGAAAATCGATTGGTGACCGAGTACACTAAACTCGTCGCTTCGGCAAAAATAGATTTTGAAGGGGAAGAACGGACCCTTGCACAAATCGATCCGTTTATCGAATCGAAGGATCGGGACATGAGAAAACAGGCTGCTGAGGCAAAATTTGGTTTCTTTGCACAGCATGAGGCGGAACTTGACCGGATTTATGATGATCTTGTCAAAGTGAGAACCGAGATTGCAGCCAAGCTTGGGATGAAGAACTTTGTTGAACTGGCCTATTATCGAATGATGCGGACTGATTACAATGCAGAAATGGTTGCCAATTTCCGCCAGCAGGTAAAGGATTTTATTGTGCCGATTGCATCAAAATTAAAAGAACGCCAACGGGAACGTTTGGGCATGGACCAATTAAAGTATTACGATGAAAGCTTTGTATTTCAAACCGGTAATGCCGTCCCGAAAGGAAGTCCGGAATGGATTATCGAGAACGGCCAAAAAATGTACCAAGACCTCTCGAAAGAGACGGGGGAATTTTTCAACTTCATGCAGAAAAATGGCCTGATGGACCTTGTAGCCAAAAAAGGGAAAGCTAGCGGCGGCTACTGCACGTATATTGAAAATTACAAAGCTCCGTTTATCTTTTCCAACTTCAATGGAACGTCAGGGGACATTGATGTGTTGACGCATGAGGCTGGCCACGCCTTTCAGGTGTATTCAAGCCGCCATTTTGAGATTCCGGAATATTATTGGCCAACTTATGAAGCAGCTGAAATCCATTCGATGAGTATGGAATTCTTTACCTGGCCATGGATGGAGCTATTTTTCAAGGAAGATACCGATAAATATAAGTTCTCTCATCTAAGTGAGGCGTTATTGTTCCTGCCGTACGGGGTCTCAGTTGATGAGTTCCAGCATTGGGTTTATGAAAATCCGGAGGCGACACCTAAAGAAAGGAAAGCCAAGTGGCGGGAAATTGAGAAGAAATACTTGCCGCACAAGGATTATGATGGCTTCGTTTATCTGGAAAACGGCGGTTTCTGGCAGCGTCAAGGACATATTTATAATTCACCGTTTTACTATATTGACTATACCCTGGCACAAATTTGCGCGTTCCAGTTTTGGAAGCGGTCACGGGAAAATCGGGAAGAGGCCTGGGCCGATTATGTAAATCTTTGCAAGCTTGGCGGCAGTATGTCATTTACAAAGCTGGTCAAGGCAGCTAATTTAATATCGCCATTCGAAGATGGCTGCATTCAGTCAGTAGTCGGCGAAATTGAGGATTGGTTAAATTCAGTAGACGATAAAAAGCTATAAAAAAATGCGAAGCCGTGATACATGGCTTCGCATTCCTTATTTATACCGTCACCGTTTCAGGAAGTACTTTCAATTCACCATCCACGATTGTGGCCGTTAATTTTTTGGCTTCTGGCTGTTCGAGGATGAAATCGGTGATTCTGTCCTCAAGCTGTTCCTGAATCACACGGCGCAGCGGGCGGGCACCGAATGCCGGATGGTAGCCAAGTTCAGCCAGCTTATCTCTCACTTTCTTTTCAATGGTCAATTCAATGTTTTGTTCAGCCAATGTATCTTGCAGCTCATTAATCATCAAATCAACAATGGTCAAAATATGGTCCTTATCGAGTGAGTTGAACTCAATAATACTGTCAAAGCGATTTAAGAACTCAGGCTTGAAGAAACTGCCCAAGGAATCCAAAATTGAAGCTTCTTCCATTGCTTCGCTTGCATTGAAACCAACATGGATTGGCTTAATGCCGACACCGGCGTTACTTGTCATGATAATCACAGTGTCCTTAAAGCTTACCACTCTGCCTTGGCTGTCAGTCAGGCGTCCGTCTTCGAGAATCTGTAGGAACATATGCATTACATCTGGATGCGCCTTTTCAATTTCATCCAATAAAATAATGCTGTACGGATTGCGGCGAACCTTTTCGGTCAGCTGTCCTGCTTCCTCGTGACCAACATAGCCTGGAGGAGAACCGATTAATTTTGAGATGCTGTGTTTTTCCATGTATTCGCTCATATCAAGGCGGATCATCGACTCTTTTGTTCCAAACAGTTCCTCAGCGAGTGTCTTCGTTAGTTCAGTTTTACCGACACCGGTAGGGCCAACAAAGAGGAATGATCCAATTGGCCGGCTTTTTGGTTTTAAGCCGGCACGGCTGCGACGAATTGCTTTAGCCACTTTTGCCACAGCTTTTTCCTGGCCAATGACCTTTTTATTTAGATTTTCCTCCAAGTGTTTCATTTTAAGTTGCTCATCTGCTTGAAGCTTTCCAACAGGGATACCGGTTTTTTGTTCAATGATTTCCTGAATAAGTGAAATCGTAACAATCGGTCTTTCTTCAGTCGTAACACTGTTTAATGATTTTTCAAGAAGGGCTTCTTCATCGCGAAGCTTAGCAGCCGCTTCATATTGCTCATTTTTCAACGCAGCCTCTTTTTCTGCAGCAATTTCCTTTAGTCGCGATTCAATTTGTTCATTACTCTTATAATCGGATAACAGGTTTAATCTTGAACCTGCTTCATCCAGCAGGTCAATCGCCTTATCCGGTAAGAAACGGTCTTGGATGTAGCGCTGAGACAAGTTCACGCATGAGCGGATTGCTGCCTCAGAGTAAATGACCTCATGGTAATCCTCATATTTCTTTTGGATACCTTTTAGAATGGCAATCGCTGCTTCTGTGTCCGGCTCTTGAACCTGTACAGGCTGAAAGCGCCGCTCAAGTGCTGAATCCTTCTCGATTTGGCGATATTCCTTAAGTGTTGTGGCCCCGACCACCTGGAGCTCGCCACGGGCTAGTGCCGGCTTTAATATATTCCCTGCATCCATCGAACCTTCGGCAGAACCGGCACCGACAAGCAAGTGAATTTCATCGATAAACAGAATTATATTTTTTCGTTCTTGCAGTTCGGCAATCAATTGCTTCATTCGTTCTTCAAACTGGCCGCGGATGCCTGTATTGGCAACAAGTGAGGCAACATCGAGCAAATAGACCTCTTTACCCTGCAACTTTCCAGGTACATCACCTTCAGCTATTTTCAGGGCGAGTCCTTCCACGATGGCCGTTTTACCAACACCGGGCTCACCGATTAATACCGGGTTATTTTTGTTGCGTCGATTTAAGATTTCAATAACCCGCTTTATTTCTTCATCACGGCCAATGACCGGGTCAATTAAACCAGCTTTGGCCATTTGGGTGAGGTTGCGGCCGAAATGGTCAATAAAGCCGCCATGGTCCGACTTCGGTTGATGCTGTAGTTGGGAATTTGGGGTGCTTCCTGTTTGGCCGAATAAGGCGTTTTTATTCGCAAACAAATCCTCAAACGGGAAGCTATGAAATGGATTCATATTCACCCCATAGCCTGTTCCTAAAGTTTGTTTTTCTTTTGCATAGCATTCATGACAAAGCTTTAAATCCGTTCGCTTTCCGTTAACATTCATTGATAATTGTACATTTGCTTGGTTTTGATTGCATCGTTGACAAAGCATAAATGAAAACCTCCTTGGTTTAATAGTTTATCGCTTTGACTTTGACTAACTTTGACCTTATACCCATAGTATACTCTGACCTTTTTTGACTTTCAAGTGTTCTGCCTATAGAAATACTTTCCTATATAGGAAAATGCTCGTCATTGTTTGTCCCTTTAGTCATATATTGAAGGTAAGGGGGAGATGATGTGAAAAAAAGCTGGAGTCAAGCCTTTCAAATTGCAGCGGTTTATGTAGGTACCGTTGTTGGGGCAGGGTTTGCTACGGGAAAAGAAATCGTCGAATTTTTTTCGCGATTTGGTTTCTTCGGCTTCATTAGCATATTAATGAGCGGCTATCTATTTGTCATAATCGGTTCTAAGTTAATGAGAATGGCCGCACAGATAAAGGCAAAATCCTATCAGGAATTTAATGAATATCTATTTGGAAGATGGGCGGGAAACGTCATAAATTTTTTTATGTTGTTTATGTTGCTGGGGGTCAGTGCCGTGATGCTTGCAGGGGCAGGAGCCGTGTTTGAGGAACAGCTTGGGTTGCCGAAATATATTGGGGTATTCCTGACAATTTTCCTTTCCTACATAGTCATGCTCGTGGGAACAAAAGGGCTTTTTGCGGTTAATACATTCGTGGTGCCGGTAATGATCGTTTTTAGTTTAATCTTAATGATTTTATCGTTAAAAATGCCGAACTTTTTGGAGCAATTTTTGTATATACCTCATGCGTCGGATGGTTGGAAGAGTGTCGTGGCCCCGTTTTCCTATGCCGCGTTGAATCTGGGGCTTGCACAGGCAGTTTTGGTCCCGATTGCGACCGAGGTTAACGATGATTGGACGATTAAATGGGGCGGAATTCTTGGGGGGCTTGCATTGACTGTTATCCTGCTTTCAAGTCATTTTACCTTAATTATGCTGCCAAACCTTGAATTATATGAAATTCCAATGGCGATTATTATGAAAAACCTGGCTCCGTTTTTCTATTGGGTTTTTGTCCTTGTCATTTATGGGGAGATCTTCACCTCTGTCATTGGCAACGTCTTCGGATTGGACAGACAGTTGCAGCAATTCTGGCCGCTCCCAACCGTTGTTACGGTTACGATTATTTTTGCCGTTTCGTTTATGATCAGTTTGGTGAACTACAGCACTTTGCTTTCTTATCTATATCCTTTATTCGGTTACATTTGCATGAGCTTTTTTATTTTGTTATGGATGAAGCCATTCACTCCAGGCGGGAATATAAAATAAGCAGCTGTTCTAATCAGAGCAGCTGCATTTTTGGATTACCTGAACGGGGCAATAATAAAAATCATTATGTCAAAAATAATATGGGAAACAATGGCCATCGGCATGCTTTTTTTCCAGTAATAAAGCAAGCCCCACGCAAATCCTGACAGTAAAGCTGCTAACATCAATAGCCAAGAACCGGAGTAAATATGCACTGTTGCATAAAGCACTGCCGCCAATACAATACTGATAGCAGGTTTGAAATAGTTCATTAATCTTTTTTGAATAAAACCGCGCCAGAATAGTTCCTCTCCTGGTGCAGCGACCAGGATAAGGGCGATGTACTGCCAAAATAAATGCGGCGCAAACCATTTATACAACCGGTTAAGATCTTTTTGAAACGGAATATTGAAAAGTTCAAAGCCTTTAATTCCCAGCCAAAAAATAAAATATATCAGGAGTCCGGAGATCGCTCCGACCAGAATATATTGACCAAAGGATGCCTCGTCGTCTACATCCCCCTGGAATTTCGAATAGGCGATTAAGGCAAGGATCGAACCCGTAAAGATATACCAAAATATTGCCTTATCATGAAAGGAAAAATAGATCAAGGCATGGGCACATGCCAATCCTAATAAAAGGCGAATATCAATGATCAGATTTTTCATGAGATAACTCCTTAAAAATGAATAGCTAAAAAGGGAAAAGAATACAATTTTCATTTTATCCAATTCCAACATAAGAATATCTATATTTGAAAAAAATAAACGGGAAAGGAGTGAAGAGCATGAGCAGTTCGAAAAGTCAAAAGGAACGGCAATGGACCGTACGCAAACAAGATCAAAATCCCCATGGAAAAGTTAAATCGCTTAAACAGTTAGCAAAAGAAACGGACCAGGGACAATAAATGAAAGAAAAGGCAGCGGGAAGGTCTGCCTTTTCTTTCACTCTATTTAAACGCTTTCTCTAATCACTTTATAGTTTTTATGATTGACGACTGTTCGTTGATCTAATTCCAAATCACGATAATTGTCCATATATGTCAGGTCGACGATAACTGAATTCTCATTTACCTTTTCAACGATCCCTTGCAGTCCACCGCGGAATTCAATGACATTACCTACTTCTGCTCTTTTCAACAATTAGCCTCTCTCCTTTAGCTAGTATACTATAAAAAACTATTTAAGTAACAGTTTGCACTACTTTTCCAAATTCGTAAAGATTTTTATTTGACAATTTTGTTAACTTACTATCATTATATTAATACTATAAAATAAAAAATGGAAACGCCTTCAAATTTTACGAAAACTATTGACTTTTATAAGGATCATTTCGTTAAATAATAGATAAGTAAAGGTGGGTCAATATATGAATCAAGAGCATATAACCGAAATTTTAAACAAATTGATGACGGGGGAGCTTTCGGAATATTATGTAACGAAGGAAAATTTTATGGAATTTCGTCAGGTTCTAGTAAAAAGGAAAGATTTTAAACATTTTCGCGGCATTGCGCAACGCGACGGAAATGTATTATACCAGTATTTATCGGAACCAAGAAGTTAACACGGGAAACCTAGAAAAGGGTTTCCTTTTTTTAATTTTGAAAAATTTCAATTTTTGTTAAAATAGAAAAGAACTGTAAGAAAAAGAGACTGGGGGAAATATGGTGACGATAACTGACAATATACAAAAGTTAAAACAGGAGATTGATAAGGTGATTGTCGGAAAGGAATTAGAAGTGGAAATGATGGCAATCGCCTTATTGTTTAATGGGCATATTTTGCTTGAAAGTGTGCCGGGAACCGGGAAAACCATGCTGGCTAAGAGCTTTGCCTCGGCAATAGGAGGGGATTTCTCAAGAATTCAATTTACTCCTGATGTTCTTCCCAGCGATGTCACAGGAATTCAATTTTTTAATCCAAAGGTGCAGGAATTCGAACTGCGCCCGGGACCCATAATGGCTAATATTGTCTTGGCGGATGAAATAAACCGGGCTACACCGCGGACACAGTCAAGTTTGCTTGAGGTGATGGAGGAACGCCAGGCAACAATTGATGGGATCACGGTGCCATTAAAAGAACCATTCATGGTCATTGCCACACAAAATCCTGTTGAATCCCAGCAAGGAACCTTTCCTTTGCCTGTTGCCCAAATGGACCGGTTTTTTATAAAAATAACTGTCGGTTATCCGGGATATGAGGATGAAAAAAGGATTATGCAAATCCATCGTGGGGCCCAGCAATTGAAATCTTTAACTCAAGTATTTACGAGCGAAGACATACAACAATTAAAGTTTTCCGTAAACAACACGAATATAACTGGAGATATTGAGGATTATATCTTGGCCATTGTAAGAAAAACCCGCGAACACCCCAGTGTCGAGTTGGGTGTCAGCCCACGAGGGACTTTAGCACTGATGAGAGCCTCCCAAGGGAAGGCTTACTTGAACGGACGTACATATGTTATCCCGGACGATGTGAAATTTGCAGCCCCATACGTTCTCGGGCATCGACTCTTACTTTCAATTGAAGGGACATTAACAAAAACTCCTGAAAGCATTATTGAGGATATCCTTGCTGCCGTTTCAGTTCCTGTCGAAGCGGGGGCGAATGGATGATCTGGAACAAATATGAAGTAGAAGACCGAAAATTGCAGGGAATTAGTGTGCTTGCGATTGTTATGATGTTAATCAGCCTTTATATGCAATCAAAATTGGTGCTGTTTCTCGGAATTCTGTTTCTGGCCATTGCGGCAGCCAATCAGCTTTATTTAAAAAAGGCGGGAGAGCGGCTGTACGTGGATTATAGCCACGACAAAGCCAGATTCTTTATTGATGAAAAGGGCAAATGGTCATTTATAATCCGTAATGATGGATATCCGATTTTAAAAGCGGAACTTCGAGTTTTTTTTGATTACTTTGTAGCACCGGAAAGCGAGGAATCCTCTTCCAGTCGTGGGCTGCATGAAATTTCAATTCCAATTTCCATCTTTACCGGGCAAACAAAGCAAATTAGTATTCCTTTTACGGCAAACACAAGGGGAATTGCTAAAATTCGAAGGCTTGAATTTCAAATCCCAAGCTTCTTGGGGTTTGGAGAGACTGCACTGGAATCCAAATTACCCCTAACCCTTCAGGCGATTATCTATCCTCAGCCGATTCCTGTAAAAGGGTTAGCGGAACAGTTATCCAAGCTTCAGGGGGCGAATATCGTTCCCTATTCGGTTTATGAAAACCGACTCGGCCCCTTGGGAACAAGGGATTATGTCGCATCTGACAGCTTTAATGCAATCCATTGGAAAGCCAGCGCCCGAAAACAATCACTGCAAACGAAGCTGTATGAGAAAATTTCTGAAACAGGCTGGACGGTTGCCCTGAATATCTCTGATGGTCATTCTATCAATGGGAATCTTGAAGGCTTGATCAGCAGTATTACTGAATTTGCTTATTTTGCCTTTCATAAACAGCTTTCCTATGCGATGTGCATTAATGTGCGCTCGGCCGGGAATACCCCATTTCTGTATTTGCCAAAAGGTGACGGCGGGGAGCATTTGCAGAAGGTACTTGAAACCTTGGCTTCCATTAATCGGCTAAACACCAGCATACCCTATGATCAGATGTTGTCCTTTTATAGCAGGCATCTTGAAAGCCAGCCCTTTTTTATTCATACAGGGATTAGAACGCAGGAAGGTAATGATCAGCTCCTATTCATTCAATCTCAAAAAGGCGTGAGGCTGTTTGAACTGAAACTTGAAGAGGAAAATGGGGTATTAACCAAATTGGAAGTCCAAAACGAAAGCAGGAAGCTTCTATGACAAAGCGTGTCATTACGATTGCCTATCATTTTGTTTTGGAACTAATGGCCGGTTATCTTTTGCTTTTTTTATATTATATTGGTAAAAACAAATTCCCACCCATCTTACCTCTTACCCTTTTGGGCTTGGCTGGAATTATTCTGTACTCGTGGATGCTTGGAAGCCTTTTTAACAAGGGGAAATGGATTTATCTAGCCATTGTTCTCCCCTTACTGATATTTGCCGGATATAAGGCTGGTTTGACTGTTTCTTTGACAGTAGTAGTAGGGTTATATATATTTTGGCGGGGAATCTCACTAAGTGAAAATTACCCCGGAGGGTCTCACTCCCTGTTATTATTTTGGTCTTTTTCAATAGGCATTATTGCTATGGTTTATTCCTCAATGGCAGGGTATATCTATCAAAATCAAATGATTATCATGCTGATCCTGCTGGTGATCCTCACCCTTTCCGGCAGCTATTTTGTTAAATGGAATTCGCTCGGGACTGACAAAACAAAATTCTCGGTATTTTTCCTGAAAATTTTGTTATCCGTTTCAGGAATAGGGATCATTCTCGCATTCACCTTAAAATACATTCAGTTTTTATTTTTTGGATTCTTTCAATTGCTCGCCAAAGTTATTACCGGTTTTGCAATGCCGATTTTCAGATTCATCGAATATTTGCTTAGCTTAAGAGGGAATAAGGATCATAATATTAAATACGAACCGGCGGAGCCACTGCAAGGGGGAAATGATTTTCAGCCTCATTCGTATAGTTTCGCGGAGAATATCATGTATTTTTTTGTCTTATTGGCGGTGGTAGCATTTATTTTTTATGTGATTAAACGGAAAGCAAAACTGCAAAGCGTAACATTTGATTCTTTGCATGCTGTGGAAATAACGGACGGAGTCAGTGCCCAGAACCCAACCTGGTTCCTTAAAAAACGTGGAAAACCGCCAGAGGATTTCATCAGGAGAGAAATCTTTCAATTGGAAAAGTATGCCGATAAATTAAAAATGGGGCGGCTTCCCAATGAAACGCTGGAGGAATGGGTGCACAGGGAAGGGCTGCCCTTATCGGATGATTCGCTGCAAATCTACTATAGCGTTCGCTATGGTGGAGAAATCGTGTCAAGCAAGGATATTAATCTGGTTAAATCAGAAACAGAAACGGTTAAAATGCAGTTAAAAGAACGAAAAAAATATAGAAAAACCAAGTTCAAGACTGATACCTGATTGAAATGGGGGATTTCTAATGGAACAATTTATCTTATCTTTGGATCAAGGAACAACGAGCTCTCGGGCAATTATTTTTAATAAAAGAGGTGAAATTGTCCATACCGCCCAGAAGGAGTTTACGCAAATTTTTCCTAAACCCGGATGGGTTGAGCATAACCCCAATGAAATTTGGGGGTCGATCCTGTCAGTTATAGCCGGCGTGTTATCTGAATCCGCCATCAAGCCAGGCCAAATTGCCGGGATTGGAATTACTAACCAGCGGGAAACCACCATTGTTTGGGATAAAGAAACTGGTGAACCCGTCTATAATGCGATTGTTTGGCAATCAAGACAGACGAGTGAAATTTGCGATGAGTTGAAAGCCAAGGGCTACGATGACACCTTTCGCCAGAAAACAGGCTTGTTGATCGATGCTTATTTTTCCGGGACAAAGGTCAAATGGATTTTGGACAATGTGGAGGGGGCGCGAGAAAAGGCGGAAAGCGGCAAACTATTATTCGGTACCGTCGATACATGGCTGATTTGGAAGTTGTCCGGCGGGCGGGTTCATGTAACCGATTATTCCAATGCCTCACGAACTCTGATGTTTAATATCTTTGATCTTAATTGGGATGATGATTTATTGAGAATATTGGATGTGCCAAAATCGATGCTGCCGGAGGTCCGGCCATCCTCACAAATATATGCCAAGACGGCAGATTATCATTTCTTTGGCAAAGAGGTGCCAATAGCAGGAATTGCCGGTGACCAGCAGGCTGCCCTATTCGGCCAGGCTTGTTTTGACACAGGGATGGCAAAAAACACTTACGGCACTGGCTGTTTTATGTTGATGAATACAGGGGAAAAAGCCGTCCGTTCTCAGCATGGGTTATTAACAACGATTGCCTGGGCCTATAATGACAAAGTTGAATATGCTCTTGAGGGTAGTATCTTTGTTGCCGGGTCGGCTATCCAATGGCTCCGAGACGGCCTTAGAATGCTAAAGGATGCCAAACATAGCGAGGACTTGGCAAAAAAGGTGGAGTCAACAGATGGCGTGTATGTTGTTCCTGCCTTTGTCGGACTGGGAACGCCATATTGGGATAGCGATGTCCGTGGTGCCGTGTTTGGGCTGACAAGAGGGACAGCGAAGGAACACTTTGTCCGTGCAACACTCGAATCTCTTGCTTATCAAACAAAAGATGTCCTATCGGCAATGGAGGCAGATTCCGGAATTCAGCTAAAGACACTCCGGGTTGACGGCGGTGCAGTAAAAAATGATTTCTTGATGGAATTCCAAAGCAATATTTTAAATGTACCGGTTGAAAGGCCAATCGTCAATGAGACGACGGCGCTCGGAGCAGCTTATCTTGCTGGATTGGCAGTCGGGTTTTGGAGTAGCCAAGAGGAAATCTCAAAACTATGGGCCATCGACCGGCAATTCAGTCCAGTAATGACGGATGAAAGCCGTACCGCATTATACGATGGCTGGAAGAAGGCGGTCAGGGCGGCGATGGCTTTTAAATAATATCCTTAAAGGCGAGGGAGCGGAGAGACCAAAAGATGAGATTTTCAAACTTGGACCGTAATGGAATAGTCAATAAATTAAAAAATGAAAAGTTTGATGTATTGGTTATAGGTGGTGGAATTACGGGTGCCGGCATTGCCTTCGATGCCGTGACCAGAGGGATGGCGGTTGCATTGGTCGAAATGCAGGACTTTGCGGCAGGGACGTCCAGCAGATCCACCAAACTCGTTCACGGGGGGCTGCGCTACTTAAAACAATTTGAAGTGAAAATGGTTGCCGAAGTCGGAAAAGAAAGGGCAATAGTTTATGAGAATGGCCCCCACGTTACCACGCCGGAATGGATGCTGATGCCAATCTATAAAAACGGAACCTTTGGCAAATTTAGCACCTCAATTGGTTTATGGATTTATGATTTCCTGGCAGGTGTAAAAAAATCAGAACGCCGCAAGATTTTATCAGCGGAACAAACGTTGGCCAAAGAACCTCTTGTTAAAAAGGATGGTTTACAGGGCGGGGGCTATTATGTCGAATACCGTACCGATGACGCAAGGCTGACTATTGAGGTTATGAAAGCCTCGGTTGATAGCGGAGCTGTTGCCTGCAATTATACAAAGGTTATGAAGCTTGTTTATGAAAACGGCAAAGTGGTGGGGGTGTCGGCTGAGGATCAACTGACAGGTGAAAAATACGAGATTCGCGGCAAAATAGTCGTCAATGCGGCCGGCCCTTGGGTCGATGATATTCGAGAAATGGACCAATCAAAGAAAGGAAAAACGTTGCAACTATCCAAGGGGGTCCATTTGGTTATCGATCAATCCCGTTTCCCGTTAAAACAGGCGATTTACTTTGACACCCCTGATGGACGCATGGTTTTCGCTATACCAAGAGACGGCAAAGCGTATGTCGGAACAACCGATACCTTTTACAATGACGATCCCGTTAATCCTAACATCACCAAAGAGGATTGTACTTATTTGATCAACGCAATCAACTATATGTTCCCGGATGTAAATATTACCAAAAAAGATATTGAATCCAGCTGGGCCGGTGTCCGTCCACTTATATATGAGGAAGGCAAAAATCCTTCCGAAATCTCCCGTAAGGATGAAATTTGGGAGTCGAATTCGGGACTGATCACGATTGCCGGAGGAAAATTAACCGGCTATCGAAAAATGGCCGAAACAGTGGTTAATCTTTTAGCCAAAAAGTTACATTTGAAAGAGAGAAGGAGTTTTCTTCCATGTCAGACAAGAACTAAGCCGATTTCAGGCGGAAATATTGGTGGGGCACCTAACTATATATCGTTTATTGCAAACGAGATCGGTAATGGAACGAAACTTGGATTAACAAACAAGGAAGCTGAAAAGCTTGCTAAAATGTATGGCTCAAATGTAGGTGTTGTGTTTGAACTATTAAAGGCAAATATGGAGGATGCAGCAACATGCAAATTGCCATTGGACATATTTGCAAAACTTATCTACGCCATTGAATATGAAATGATTGCCACCCCAATTGATTTCTTAAATAGGCGCACTGGAGCAATTTTGTTCGATATCCAAACTGTTTACAAATGGAAAGATTATGTCATTCGATACATGGCTGACAGGTTTAATTGGCCTGAACAAGATAAGCTGAAATATATCGAGTCGGTTGAAGCTTCTTTAATGTGTGCGAGAATTGATGAGGAGAATTTGTGAATAATAGCACAAAACATTTGATTAGAACTGAAGAAAATGCTATTCTACGTTTTGTATAACAATTTTTTTATTTCTCAACAAAGGAGTATGAAGATGATGGCAGAGAAGCAATTTACAGTTATTGCAGATACAGGGATTCACGCAAGACCTGCAACATTATTAGTTCAAACAGCGAGCAGATTTGATTCTGATATTAATTTGGAATATAAAGGGAAGACAGTCAATTTAAAATCTATTATGGGTGTAATGTCGCTTGGTATCGGCAAAGGAGCTGACATTAAGATTACTGCAGAGGGCGGGGATGCTGAAGAAGCATTAACGGGTCTCGAAGAACTAATGAAAAAAGAAGGTTTGGCATAATTATGGCTTTTTTACAGGGTATTGCAGCATCAAATGGTATTGCAATCGCAAAAGCATACCGTCTTGTCGAGCCGGATTTATCGTTTGAACAAATAAAAGTGGGAGATTCGGCTGCTGAAGTCGATCGATTCCGCAGTGCAATGGAAAAGGCAAAATCAGAACTAGAAGTGATCCGCGACCGTGCTGCGGTCGAATTGGGAGCAGATAAGGCTGCGATCTTTGAGGCCCATTTACTTGTGTTAAGCGACCCCGAGCTAAACAATCCGATTGAAGACAAAATTAAGTCGGAAAATGTGAATGCGGAGGCTGCCCTTAAAGAGACTGCTGATATGTTTGTTATGATGTTTGAACAAATGGATAACGAATACATGAAAGAGCGCGCGGCGGACATTCGTGACGTCACAAAGCGTGTCTTATCCCATTTACTCGGTGTCCAACTGCCAAATCCAAGCATGATCAACGAAGAAGTAATTATTGTTGCTGAGGATTTGACACCATCGGATACAGCACAGTTAAACCGACAATTTGTAAAAGGTTTTACGACAAATATTGGCGGACGTACCTCCCATTCCGCAATTATGGCGCGTTCCCTAGAAATTCCTGCTGTGGTCGGCACAAAATCTGCGACAGAAGAAATAAACAATGGCGATCTGATCATTGTGGATGGGCTCAAAGGTGAGGTACATATTAATCCAACTCCGGAATTAGTAGATGAATATCGCAGTGTCCATGAACAATATGAGATGCAAAAGGCAGAATGGGCCAAGCTTGTGAATGAGCCTACTGTTTCTGCCGATGGTGTACATGTTGAACTTGCCGCTAATATTGGAACACCAAATGACTTGAAGGGTGTTATTGAAAATGGCGGAGAAGGTGTGGGCCTATACCGCACAGAATTTCTGTACATGGGCAGAGACCAGCTGCCGACAGAAGAAGAACAGTTTGAAGCCTACAAAGCTGTACTCGAAGGAATGTCAGGAAAACCAGTAGTAGTTCGGACATTGGATATTGGCGGAGATAAGGAACTTCCGTATTTGGACTTGCCAAAAGAAATGAACCCATTCCTTGGCTTCCGCGCCATTCGCTTATGTTTAGAAGAGCAGGATCTCTTCCGGACGCAGCTTCGTGCCCTGCTTCGTGCAAGCAGCTATGGGAATTTAAAAATTATGTTCCCGATGATTGCTACTTTGGACGAATTCAGACAGGCAAAGGCGATTTTGGAAGAGGAAAAGCAAAAGCTTATTTCTGAAGGCCAAAAGATTGCAGAACAAATTGAATTGGGTATCATGGTGGAAATTCCATCTACAGCTATCCTTGCTGACCAATTTGCCAAAGAAGTGGATTTCTTTAGTATCGGAACAAATGATTTGATCCAATATACGATGGCTGCAGATAGGATGAACCAGCGTGTTTCCTACCTGTATCAACCATATAGTCCATCCATCCTGCGCTTGGTCAAAATGGTAATTGATGCAGCGCATGCCGAGGGCAAATGGGCTGGAATGTGCGGCGAAATGGCTGGAGATGAAACAGCTATACCTGTGCTTCTTGGCCTTGGTCTTGACGAATTTTCAATGAGTGCAAGCTCCATTTTGAAGGCCCGTTCCTTAATTAAGGGCTTGAAAAAAGCAGAAATGGAAAAGCTTGCTCAGGAAGTATTGAATATGCAAACAACCGATCAGGCTGTACAAGCGATCAATGCTGCCATCAAATAAAGCAAAATGAAAAGAGCCAACTTTAAGTTGATCAGGCTGTCGAGAAACTCTCGACAGCTTTTATTTTTATTGACTCTTTTTTAATGATTTTAGTGTGTTACTATCTAGATAGTCTATGCAAGTTGTCTGTAGAATTGCGCTCCAGTCGTTTCAGCGCCGAGTTATCATGAACGAAACTAGCTCCTACTCGTAAATACGTAGGTTAATTTGGTTAGAATGTTTACTGGAAAAACAAACCAAATCAGAGCTGCAATACGAAAGGAGCTAGTTATTATGAAGG
>NZ_JAMBOX010000013.1 GCF_023715785.1 Neobacillus niacini | reverse complement strand
GCGGGAGTACGGGGCAGTGGGAGACCCCACAGGCGCTTGCGCCGAGGAGGCTCCCAGGCACGCCCGCGGAAAGCGAAGTGCCTGGAGCGCAAATCAACAGACATATCGAATAGTCTATTTATTAATAGTATTATAACAAATTAACGCGGTGAATTATTAAAGAAAATAAACAAAATAAAGGCTGTCGAAACTTTCTCGACAGCCTGACTCGCCAGTGGCGAGTTTTTATTTGTGATCCGTTTTTTTTGAATATTGGTTTTTGCCGGCCTGGCGGTTTTTTTCCCGCATCATGTTTTTTTCGTGACGTAAGGCATTATTGTCTTGCGCTTTTTTATCATTATCAGAAGTGTGCGGCATTATTTCATACTCCTTTCCAATTGCTTTCACTCTAGTGTCTGTCAATTTGAAAAAGACTATGTAACCGTGTGATCAATCTTTCTTTACATATGTCCACAAATCTTCCTGATACACCTTTCCGTCTTTCATCAACTTTCCAAGAGCGCGTTTAAAGGCTGCTTTACTTAAACCAAATCGTTCCTGAATGTCCTCAGGCATGCTTTTGTCGCTGTACGGCATCGCCCCGTTTCGGCTAAGAAGATAGTCATAAATCCTTTCAGCATCAACATCCTGTGCCTCCTGCTTTCTGCCAAGCAAGGATACGTTGATGGTTCCATCTTCCTTAACATCGATAATCCGCCCTTCCACCTTCTCCCCAAGACGCGGCTCTTGGCTGCGCTGGGATTCATGGATAAACCCTTTAAAGCCTTCAATGGTATAAATCCAACTGCCAACCTTGGCTGTGCGGTAAATATGCCCCTGGACGTTTTTGTTGAATTCCTTTCGGGTTGCTTCAACCGAAATGGACTGGATAACCGGATCTGTTGCAAGTTTTGCATACAGCAGATTGCTGCGGTTAACCCTTAAAGTGATATAAAGCAAGTCATCCGGTTTTGGCCAAACGGACCGATGTGCCGGCAGGTCGTCTGCTCCAAGCAAAATATCCTTCGTCAGGCCAATATTTAAAAAGACGCCGATCTCCGGTTTTACATCCGTTACCTTGACCCAGGCATAGCGGTCAACAGACACTTCCGGGATGACCATGGAAGCGGCCGGGCGCCCTTCTGAATCGACAAAGATAAACACCTCTACCTGCTCGTTGTCTTCAAGCTCCCGATTTGCCTCATTTTTATGTAATAAAACATCTTCATTGCCGTCTGATAAAAAATAGCCGAACGGAGCCTTGCGGGCAACCGTTAAGATTGTACTTTGACCAATAAATTCTTTTATAGCCATTTTATTCTCTCCTTTTTGCACTTCGGAGCTGTTATTTTCGAAGTTGTAATGAACTGCTATATTTTACTATAATGGAGGCATGAATGGAAATCTTAGCAAACACCTGTACATATTATTTTTTAAAAATGGAGGGTAAATTATGTCAAAGGATAGTTCATTTGATATTGTGTCCAAAGTTGACTTTTCTGAAGTATCGAATGCCGTAACGCAAACAATGAAGGAAATTGGCACCCGCTACGATTTTAAAGGCAGCAAAAGTGAGGTTACGCTGGAAAAGGAAGAGCTTGTTTTAGTATCTGATGACGAGTACAAGATGGACCAGTTAAAAGACGTTCTGCTTAGCAAGCTGATTAAGCGCGGCGTGCCGGTGCGAAATCTTGATTACAGTAAAATTGAAAAAGCCTCAGGCGGTACTGTCCGCCAGCGGGCCAAGCTTGTTCAAGGCATCGATAAGGAAAATGCAAAAAAAATTAATACCATTATTAAAAACAGCGGTGTAAAGGTAAAGAGCCAGGTCCAGGATGACCAAATCCGTGTTACCGGCAAAAGCCGCGATGACCTGCAAAAAATCATCTCTTTGGTACGTGAAGCCGACCTGACTGTAGATGTGCAGTTTATCAACTATAGATAATGATTTGGCGGAAAGGATGATCCTTTCCGCCTTTTTATTGTTTATTAGTGTTACCCATTAACTACGGTCCCTCCATTGACATGAATCATTTGTCCACTCATGTAGGAGGAATCCTCAGAGGCCAGGAATACATAACTCGGTGCCAGCTCACAAGGCTGGCCTGCCCGCCCCATTTCCGTATCTGACCCAAAAGTTGCGACTTGGTCTGCTGGGAAAGTAGACGGAATGAGCGGAGTCCAGATCGGCCCGGGAGCGACACCGTTTACACGGATGCCTTGCGGTGCCAGAGAGAGAGCCAATGACCGGGTAAAAGTCACAATCGCTCCCTTGGTTGCGGAATAATCCACTAATTGTTCATTTCCTTTGTAGGCAGTGATGGAAGCCGTATTAATTATCGATGCGCCTTTCTCTAAAAATGGCAACGCCATTTTTGTCATATAGAAATAAGAGAAAATATTGGTCCGGAATGTTCTTTCCAGTTGGGCCGATGTTATATTCAGAATGCTTGGCTGTGGGTGTTGCTCGGCAGCATTGTTGACCAGAATATCGAGCCTGCCGAATTGCTCGATTGTTTTATTTACTACTTCTTTGCAAAATTCCTCCTCCCCCACATCGCCCGAAAACAGAAGACATCTACGGCCTTCCGCTTCAATCAAGTTCTTTGTTTCCTCTGCATCCCCATGTTCATCAAGGTACGCAATGGCCACATCTGCCCCTTCTTTGGCAAAATAAACCGCAACAGCCTTGCCAATTCCGCTGTCACCGCCTGTTATAATGGCTGATTTTCCGGCTAATTTTCCGGCTGCCCTATAGTTCGGGGCGACTGAATTTGGCCGTGGGTTCATTTCACTCTCAATTCCAGGTTGATGATTTTGGTGTTGCGGCGGGAATGTTTGCTTTTGCTGAGTTTGGGAACTGCTCATTCTTCTATACCTCCATTAATAAAATCATTTATTAGTGTTAGAAAAATGAGTCAAAATATAATGAAAAAAGCACCGGGTCCGATGCTTTACTGTTTATTCTACAATATTCCTTTTACTTCGCTTAATGATCAGAACCAAGAACACCAGAATCAATAAAACAGATATACCTACTGCTGAAATTAACGGCAGGTTTAGCCCTGTTTTTTCGGCGAGGACATAGATTTCCGAATTATCACGGTCAATGATGATATTATATTGGTCTTTATAAGGGCGGACCACGTCTCCGGTCAGTAAGCCGCGCAGCTCTTTCCCGTCCTCGAGCTGTTCGCTGGTTAGGGTAACCTTTTGTGATTCCCGGGTATTATTAATAGCAATAATCGAGGTTTCGCCTTGATAAATACGCTTATAAACAGCGATTCCCTCTTTGTCGTAGAGCATTTCCATTGTTCCTCTGGTTAAAGAAGGCAGTTTATTCCTTAATTCCCCAAGCTTCGTAATAAAATCCATCAGCTCTTTTTCAGCCCGGAAACTCATCAAGCTACGGTTATCAGGGGTTTCCCCGCCATTTAACGCAATTTCCGTTCCGTAATAAACAACTGGAACACCCGGTGTGGTGTAAAGATAGGTTAACGCTGTCTTCCAGCGCGAACCAGGAAACTGACGTTCATCCACAATATCCTTCGTGAATCTTGAAGTGAATTCATTATCGAAAAAAGTAGTAGTTGCCTGTCCATTTTCCTGATTTGTTTTAAGAGATTCGAATGAACGGCTCGTATTGGCAAAAACCGTCCTAAGATTTTCATTGTGAGCATAATCAAATAAACTGTCAATCCCTGCGGACTCGTATCGTTCTGCCTCTATTTCCTGATTTTCAGCAGGCACCCCAACAAGGAAAAAGTCGGCCTTCTCTTTTTTGACTGCTGCCGAAAACTCTTGCCAAAAGCTGACTGGAACATAATTAACTTGCGGAAGACTGTAGCCGTCGATATCTGTTTTATTGATCCACCATTTTGCAGCCTCAATTAAATAGTCCCGCACCTCTGGGTTGTCCTGATTAAGATCTGGCAGTCCGTCAACCCACGCATTTTCTAACTCCTGTTGACTCTTTTTATGAAACCAATCCTGCTTGCCGGGATCCTTCACCCACTCATGGCTTTCCGCAACATTGTTTGCGACAAAATCAATCAATACCTTCATGTCTCGCTTGTGGGCTTCTTTTACAAGCTGCTTAAATTTCTTCATTGTGCCAAAATGCTCATCCACTTTGTAGAAATCCTCTACCCAATAGCCGTGATAGCCCTTTGGCGCATTATCAAACACTGGCGTCAAACGAATGGCTGTGAAGCCCATATCATGTATGTAGTCCAGTTTGTCAATGATGCCCTGGAAGTCCCCGCCGTTATAGGCTAAAGGGTCATTGGCATTGACATCAACATCATTGCTGGTATCCCCGTTATTAAATCGGTCAACCACCATCGAATATATCGTTTCATCCTGCCAGTTTCGGTCCTTTTTTTCCGCCGCGTCGACAGGAGTAGACAAACATAAAAACACTGCTATCAATATTAGATTTATTTTTCTCATAGAAATGCCTCCTCACAAAAAAAGCGAGGTGGACTTCCTCGCCTATACTCATTTTAATCCAACCTTGTTTATTATTCCAACTTTAATCAATATTTTCCGCCTAAAGCATTATCTGCACATGCCTATTCTTTATAGGCGGATAACGGAACTTTTGTGTCAAACGGCAAGAAACCGAATATCCTTTTAGTAAGGAGAATATTATGTTTTTTCCACACTGGGGATGTTTTTGGCCGTAAGACCCTGCATTGCAATACATAGTTTTTTTAAAATAATGGAGTTATAAAAATCTATGAAGATGTCTAAAAAGAAAAATGAAAGCATCTGCCACGGAGGTTAACGATGAATCGACAGCAACGAATCCACCTATACGATATTCAAAAAAGAGCTTATACAGAAGGTTCTATAGAACATATAAACGATCAATGGATATTTTTTGATGAGGAAACGGAAGAGGCATCGATGCTGGAAGAATACCTACACCAGGAGATCGAAATCTTTCGGATGAACCGTTGGAAAAAAGGAGTTTTACAGGAGCCGGGGAAAATCCGTGTCGGCAACGAAGTCACCATGCTCAGGGACCAGGACCTCGTGAGAATCAGAAAGCATTTGATCTATTCGCTCGAGAGACTCCTTGACGGAATTAATGATGATGCCTTTATTCAGTTTGTCACAACGTTAAATTCATTAAATTTTTCAATCTATGATTGTATCTATTGCTATAACCATTTATCGTTCCTTTCCGATGAGAACCGGAAAGATGGTGTAAACTTTATGGTGTTTGACAATCAAGAACAGATTTGCAGCGTTCAGCATCACTTCTGCTACTTTGAAAAAATCAGCGACCGCTTTGAATTTACCTTAAATACCGGCAAACGTCTGATTATTGAAAAAATGATTAGCTAGTGTAAAAGGCTCGGGAACCTCCCCGAGCCTTTGCTATTTCCTTCAGGTCCCTATATATTTGGCATGCAGCGCTTTTGCTGCAACGATATCATTTGTTCCGTGAATTAAAACCCTCCCGTCCTTGAACACCGTCATGGATATCGCCTCTACAGGTGAAAAGCGGAGCAAATATTCATTCACTGCAACTCTCCCGCTTTTTCCCAAAGCTTCCGAAAGTTTAATTAAATCAAGTTCCTGCCCACTCTGAGGGGTAATTTGAACAGTATCCCGGCCACACAAAGTGGTATAAACAACCTGCCGTTCCGAGGAGCGGTCAAGAAAATCGAATTGGCCGTTAACACATGCCGGACATTGCGGATTTCTTCCTTGTGAGATATCCATCTGCATCGATGTGCCATCCCAAATATCGATTTGTTCCAGGTTTGGTGTTGATTCCCCTGTGCCCACCAATAGCTTAATTGTTTCCATCGCCTGAAAGGACCCGATTATATCCGTTAGTGGGGATAAAACACCGACAGTATCGCAGGTTTCGCCGGTACCTGCGGGGACATGCGGAAACAAGCAGCGATAACATGGCGTGTTTCCCGGCTTAAATACGGCAAACATTCCCCTAGAGCTTACGGCGGCCCCGTGAACCCACGGGATCCCATGTTTAACAGCGACATCATTTATTAAGAACCGGGTCATAAAATTATCGGTACCATCGACAATCACATTAAAACCTTTTAACAAATCTTCGGCATTTTCTAGATTTAAATCAGCAATGACGGCATCCACTTCAACTTCGGAATTAATTTTATTTAAGCGGTATCGTGCAGCAACAGCCTTCGGAAGATTTAGTCGGGCATCGTCTTCATCAAACAGAGTTTGCCGCTGCAAGTTCGATAATTCGACCAAGTCCCGGTCAATTAACCGGATATAGCCTACACCGGACCTGACAAGATGATTGGCAATGACAGTGCCAAGCGCCCCGGCACCAACAATGGCCACCCGGCTCTGAAGTAGCCTTCGTTGACCGTTTTCGCCAATTTTAGCAAATAAAATTTGCCTTGAATACCGATCTAAGCCACTCATACAATACCTCTTTTCCACAGCTGTCTCTTTTATTTACATTTTACCAAATTTAAATGACGAAAGTTTTAATTTTAAAAAAATTATAAAAATGGTATAATTAAAATTGGGTTTAAAGTAATTTAATGTCAAATCTCTTTACTTATAAAATTAAATGTGTAGGAGATTAGTTTAAAAATGAAAGAGGGGAAATGCTTTGAATCTTGGCGGCTTTAAAAACAAAGAAGTAGTAGTTGATTTAACATCGGGAACAATCGATTACAGGTCAATCAATGAAGAGGATGCAAAAAAGTACATCGGCGGCCGTGGCCTTGGGGTTAAGTATGTATTGGATAACGGCCCTGAAGTGGAACCGCTATCGCCTGAAAATCTATTATGCATTATGACCGGTCCAGTAACTGGTTCACGTTCTTCCATGAGCGGACGACTTTGTGTAGTCACAAAATCACCACTGACTGGAACGGTTTCGGATTCACATATGGGCGGATGGACTGCGGCCCGTCTTAAGTGGGCAGGGATTGATAATATCCTTGTAAAAGGAAAAAGCGATAAGCCTGTTTACTTGTACATTGAAAATGGCAACGCCGAGCTCCGTGACGCTTCAAACCTTTGGGGCACTAGCACAAGAGCATTCATTAAGGCTATGAAGGATGAACATGGTGAGCAGGATCTAAGCGTTATGACGATTGGCCAAGCCGGGGAAAACACTGTTCGCTTCGCCTCCTTCATCAACGAGCACGACCGTGCGGCAGGACGCGGTGGCACTGCTGCAGTTGCTGGTTACAAGAAATTAAAAGCCATTGTCATCAAGGCTGCGCAAAAAGGCAATATGCCTGTGGCAAAACTTGAAAACGAATATAAAGAAGCCAACAAAAAGGCAGTCAAAGCGATTCTTGACGGCGGCTTAACAGCGCCTAATAAAGGCGGCCTTTCCGTTTATGGAACTAACGTATTGACAAACTTAATCAATGAAGTTGGTGCCCTTCCAACCAAGAACTCCCAGCTTACCCATTGGGAGCATGCCGAAAAGCACAGCGGCGAATATGTAAATACACACTTGCGCATTGCCAATAACACGTGCCATGCCTGCCCGGTCGGCTGTAAGATCGAGGTGGAAGTGAAGGATGGCAAATACAAAACTCGAGTGGAAAGCATCGAGTTTGAATCGGCTTGGTCCCTTGGCTCAAACTGTTTGCTAAGTGATGCCGAAGCGATTTCCTACCTGATTGACCGCTGTAACGAATATGGCATTGATACAATCGAGCTTGGCCATGCATTCTCGGTAACAATGGAAGCGTACGAAAAAGGGCTTATTTCTGAAGAGTTAATCTGGGGCGATGCGGATTCAATGATTGAATTGACCAGAAAAATTGCCTATCGTGAGGGTTTTGGCGGCGTCCTTGCCGAAGGTCCTGCCCGGGCCACAGCCTCTTGGGGAGCGCCTGAATTGTCCATGTCTGTTAAAGGTCAATCAATTCCTGCTTACGACCCACGCGGTATCCAGGGGATCGGGCTTGGCTACGCGACGAGTAACCGCGGTGCCTGCCACCTTCGCGGCTATACTGTCGCAAGCGAAATTGCCGGCATCCCTGAACCGACTGACCGCTTGAAGCCTGAAGGAAAAGGTGAGTTATTAAAAGTATTCCAAGATATGCTTGCATTCTCCGATTCAATGAATATTTGCAAATTCTCTTCCTTCTCCGAAAACGCGGAGCATTATGCCGAGCAATATAGTGCCATGACGGGTATCCCGATGACTGCCGAAGATGTGATGAAGGCCGGGGAAAGAATTTACAATCTTGAACGCTATTACAATAACCTTGCCGGCTTTAACAAGCGCGAGGATGATTTCCTTCCGAAGCGCTTTACTGAGGAGCCCGCCTCCGGGAATAGTGCCGGATCTGTCAGCCGCATGGATATTATGCTGGAAGAATATTATCAAGTCCGCGGCTGGGAAGATGGGCTTGTACCTGAAGCCAAGCTTCGTGAGTTAGGGATTATTGACCCTGAATTTAAACAAACCGTTTAGTAATTATTAAGGCTCCTGCGGAATTTCCGCGGGAGCCTTATTTAGCTAATAGGAAAGTATAAATTCAACTACGCCTCTGTCTTCGTCCTAACGGACTCGCCAATCGGCGAGTTTCCATTTATCCGCCTATTCTGGTAGTTTTATAACGATAATGTTTGATTGTTTCATTAAGAAGCTTTTCACTGACAGCATAAAACCGTATCTTTATCGAATTTACCTTAAAGCTTTGGGTAAAAGCAATCTCTTTTTCTTCGAGGATTTCCCCTCTCCAACCTTCCGCTTCAAAAACATAGGGAAAAGAATCCCTTTTCTGTTTAGCGCCCAATTCTTCAAAATACATGCCAAGGTGTTCCATTTTGATGCCTCGAAACTCTAACTCTTTATGTATCATATTATCCACCGGCAACGGGCGGAAATAGCGCAAATTGGTCTGTATCGGCTATCTGCGTCTGCAAATCGTCAAGATGAATGATATTCTTGCCATTTACATACACATGAACAAAAGGAAGCAATTTTTTATCTGCTGTAAATAGTTCATCCTTTAAAGCAGGGAACATTTCAACCATTTTGTCCAAAACATCGATGACCCTGTCGCCATCAGGATGAACCTCGACGGTAACCCCGCCGCAAATTTCTCTGAGGTTAGCAAACACCTTAACAATCATTCTCTCCACTCCTCTCACTACTATTAATCTTAAAACCAAAAGCCAGAATTGTCAGCAAATTAATTCCAAAAAAAAGCCGCCAGGAGCACATCCCGACAGCCGTAGTTAAGTCATTAAGGATTCATGATTGACATTGGCAATTGAATAAAGCCCAAATATAAAACCAGTGCCCAGGCAATGACAAACTGAATCCAAAATACTGATGTTCTTCGTTTGCTGGCAACGCGGCCAAGAATCATTTCGAATAGTCCGATGATCCAAAGGCCAACGACGGCTTTAAGTATGTAGAGAACACTAATTTTGGCAAGTGAAAATATCAGCCCGACACCAGTTGCGATAATTAATAAATATAACACCCTTAAAATCATTTTAACAATTTTTGCGCCCTTTTCTTTCCCGCTGGATTGTAAAGCCATGGCAACAAAAAATAGAATTAGCGCCAAAACCCATGCTGTAACATGACCATGAATCATTTATTTGCCTCCTATAACATTATTCGAAACTATCATACCATAGGCTGTCAAAAAACACGAAAATTAGGAAGGCGAAAACAGTAGAAACTATATTATTCCAACAGAAAAGGTGCTAATATTTGGGCGAATGTATCACATTATATTCGCCCACTCATAAGATATTAGGAATCTAATTATAAAGGGTGTTGTTTATGCCGGCAATTGTTGGAGTTGCTCAGGTAATTACCTTGGGAAACAGCTCTGTGTTTCACATTGGGGATGTTTATAAAATTATGCCATTTGCCGCCGCTAAAACATTCTCCGGTGCGGGTTCCTTTAATACGGGCGAGCGGCTTGATGTCCACAACAGTTTAAGCACCACAAATACCTATGATCCAGACATGATTGATCAGGCAAATTCCTTTAATATGTAAGGAATGGTGGTTCCATGAATTTCTATATTCAGCAGAACATTCAAATAAATTTTATTAAAATTGGGGGTATTACCAACTCCTCTGTCCTACAGATTGGCAGTGCCGGCATCATTAAACCGGTTGCCTACTTATCAAATACTGGAGGCTTTACACAGCCCGCTCCAGCCGCAATCAAACCAGGCGAAGTCGCAGCCGAGCTTCCTTCTTCAGAAGCGCTTGCACCTGCTGTGCCGCTGCAAGCACCGGTCCAGTAAGCAAATGAATGGTCACTATAAACTTGCCATCTTGCAAAATATTTAGCAGGAAACATGCATATATTTAGGAAAGTATCTAATTTAGGAGATTGACTGGTGAGGTGATTGTTTATGTACCAGGATTTTTACCAATATCTTCAGTGGCTGCAAAGCTATATCCAATCACAAGAACAGAGAATTGCATCATTAGAAAAAATGGTTGGAAGCATGAAAAATGAATTGAAACAGTTACATGAAAAACAAGCCATTCATGTGGACCGAATTGAATATAAATTTGACCAATTGAAAGTCGAGACTTTGGAGGGAACATTGACCATCGGCTTAAATCCGAATGACATGGCAGGAATCGAGGATTTTGCCGTCCAAAATCAAACATTAAAAACCCCTTTATCTCCGAATGCCCAAATGAAAAGAACGATAAAAATCGAGGAAGCGATTTATCAATATTTAGAAACGGAGCTGCCGCAAATTCTCGAGGAAATTCAGGCAAGATTAGCTATTCCTACTAATGAATCCTACTTATCCTTCATAAAAGACGACATTATCAAACAACTTCCAAACCGGATTGATTTTCATTTAAAATCGTTTCAGCAACAAGCTCAGTCAATCGATCCCAATTCAGTTGATGAGCAAATCATAGAATTAATTAAACAGGAAATACGAAATGGAGTTTCGATATTTTTAAGTCATTTACCTGATCAAGTGAAGGGAATGAAAAAAGAATGATATTTGAAGTTTACAACCGAAATCTCTGTGTAAACAACATCAAAATTACTGGGGTAGCAAGCTCCTCGATGGTCATGATTGGCGATACCGAAACCATACAATTGGCCTCTGCTTTTGACACTCCTCCTGAATCATTAATCATCGGACCGTTTGTGCCGTTAGCACCGGATGTGACACCTGGATATGCTGGAGAGACTATCTAATGTAGACCGGATTGAAGTAATGGTTGCTTCATTTTCTTCCATTCTTCAGCTGGGCGATTCTTGTATCGTTGATAGTTTTTCAAGGGCAATTGCTGTCCAGCGGGAAGCAGAAATATTTTATGGCAATGAAGGGAACCCTCCCTCATTTCCTGTGACGACAAAGCCGATCCCGTTTCTGCCGATTGATGAGGCCCTTTCCTACCGGGTTTATAATAGCAATCCTATTATTAAGGTTCATAACTTGGAAGTGATTGGGTTTTCAAATGCTTCCATCCTGCATGTTGGCAACACAAAGAAGGTTTCCATGGAAGCCAGGGTAAAGCATATCCGACAGCTTTTGCCTTATGGGCACGAACAAGATATGAGTTGACGACATATATTGCTTATTAGTTTACTATAAAGGATGTTTTCGATGCCAGCTATAATCGGTCCCGTACAAATTGTCAACGTCACCGGAGGAATCGTTCATTTTGGTGATACACTGTATATTTCGCCGAAGACCGGTTCCAAAACCGCAGGAGGTGCCGGCGGTTTTAATACTGGCGGATTAGTGTTAACCTACAATGGTCTGAGCGGTACAAATGTGCTCGATACGAAGCTGCTAGACCAGCCGATTGTCGGGAATAATTAAAAAAATGACATACACCATTTAATTGGGTATGTCATTTTTTTTGCTAATCAAGCTTTAATATATGGGCACCGTCAAAGAAGAACAAATATCGCTCATGGACTTTCCGTTTCCAAATTTGTTCAATCGCTCTTGTATATAAATTGATTTGCAACTTATAGCGACTTTCAAGAATCGATTGTGCCTGCACGAATCCACCATTAAATCGATCGGTAATCCCATCAGATTTATAATCAATTAAGGTGAGGCCAATCTGATCCTCGAGGATACAATCTATAATCCCTTGGACGAATACAAATTCCTCCTCTTCTTTCCAATCAGGATAAATGTCATGAGCTGGCAAAGATAGCGTAAACGGTACCTCGCGATGGACCTTTTTTGCTTGGAAATAACGTGAACCCAACGGCGTTTCAAAAAATTGCGAAATAAGCTTGGCATCAATCACTTCGGCTTGCTCTGCCGTTAACAGCTCGTTCATAACCATCGTATCAACTTGTTGAGCAATTGCCATCTCACTAACGGGCTTTGACAAATCCAGGTGCTGCATCACCATATGCATTGCTGTCCCCCGTTCAGCTGGGGTTAACGACTTTTCCTGCATAAACTTTGGCCGCTTTACAATCGACTTTTTAAATCGATGGATCAATTCTGTACCGCTTTGTTCATCAGCGATTTCACGCTGACGTTTGATTTCCGAAACCGATTGTTTCGAGCGATGACTTGCTGCACTTTGATGGGCATATGTCCAAGAAAGTCGTGCTGATACTTCATCCGCAAAATCCGAAGCTGTCGGAACAGTTTGTCCTTTTTCAACCATCTCGATCCAGTGGTCCGGTTCCATTTCCAGGTCGTGGGTTTGGCTTTTTACCTCATCGGCGCTGATGACATAAATTTTCCAAGAAGCAGGATGGGCCGTGATTTCCTCATTCACTAAAGCGTTTGTCTCCGCTCCTTCTCTTAATACGCCCCCATCCTGATGGCGAACCAGCGCTGGACCAATCCAGTCAATATAGCCTGATGCCGATGCCCGCAGATAATCCTTGAGCAGCCAATCCTGATGGTTGGAAACATCCAACCATTGCTCGAATTTTTTCGTTGCATCTTTTAGGGTGGCTGTTAAATACAGCTTTTCCTTGGCCCGAGTCATTGCCACATACAAGACCCGCATTTCTTCTGCAAGCATTTCCATTTTTTTCTTCCGTTTAAACGCAAGCTGTGGCAGTGAAGGATACGATATCCGCTTCTCGGCATTCACATATTTAGCGGCGAACCCGAATTCCTTATCGAGCATAAACGGCTTCCTCAGGTCTGTCAAATTGAAATTTCGCGCCATCCCGGCCATGAAGACAACCGGAAATTCAAGTCCCTTACTGCTATGGATGGTCATGATTCGAACGACATCCTCCTGCTCGCCAAGTGCCCTTGCCGCACCAAGGTCGTCTCCTCGATCGATCATTCGCTCAATAAAACGCAAGAACCGGAACAACCCGCGGAAAGAGGTCTGCTCGTAAGTCCGTGCCCGATCGTATAGCGCTTTTAAGTTTGCCTGACGTTGCTTTCCGCCCGGCAAACCGCCGACGAAATCGTAAAAATGGGTATCGCGGTACAGCTGCCAGATTAATTCAGAAAGCGCCCCATTTCTTGCTAATGAACGCCAGTCTGTCACACTGTTATAAAACTGGCAAACCTTATCGTAAAATGCCTCCGTTATTTCCGCCTCTCTATGGCGACAAAAAGCGGAAACCGCCTCCCAGAAAGAACCACGTTTGTAATGCACACGGATTTTTGCCAACTCTTCTTCATTTAATCCGACAATGGGGGAGCGAAGCACAGCAGCCAGTGGGATGTCCTGGTACGGATTATCGATAACCCGGAGCAGCGACACCATAATCGCCACTTCTGTTGCCTCAAAATAACCCGTCGACAAGTTCGCATAGATGGGGATTCCTTGCTGCTTAAATTCCTCCATAATTTGCGGTGCCCAAGTCATTGATCGCAATAATATCACGATATCCCTGTACATGAGCGAACGAGTTGATTTTGTTTTGGCATTATAGACAGGGGCGCCTTTTTCGATTAGTTCCTTTATTTTTGCAGCAATGACCCTCGCCTCAAGTTGAGAGCTTTCAAGATCTACCGCATCTAATAAGAATGATGGTTCCTCCGTGTCAACTTCAACCGGTGCCTCCACCGTTTCTCTGTTTTGATCGATTAGGATCAGCTCAGCCGGAAATGGCTCGTCTTCCGGATATGGAGCACCGTTTCGCAGCTCAGCTGCTTCATCATATTCAATTTCACCTACCTTTACACCCATAATTTGTTTAAACAAATAGTTTGTCGCATCCAGAACTTCCTTTCGGCTCCGGAAATTCCTGGCCAAGTCGATTCTTAGTCCGCCAGTCCCACCATCCAAAGTAAACCGATTATATTTGGATAAAAATAAATTGGGCTCCGCTAACCGAAACCGATAAATCGATTGTTTAACATCGCCAACCATAAACATATTGCCGTTTGTCTCATCTTCCATTGCTACCAATTTTAAAATGGTTTCCTGAACCATGTTCGTATCCTGATATTCATCAACATACACCTCTTTAAAGTGGCGTCGGTAAGCGAGGGCCGCCTCTGATGGCTGAAACTCCTCCGATGTCGATTCAGTCAGAATGTCAAGGCAATAATGTTCCAGGTCAGCGTAATCAACTAGACCCTTTTCCCGTTTTGCTTTTTCAAACATCACGGAAAATTGTCTTACCAAATAAATCAGCGTCTCAATCATTGGCTGCATCTCGGCCATGTCACGTAAAAAGCTTTCCGGCCTGCGAGAAAAAAGCTCGTCTTTTAAGTCCTGGATTTTTTTCTTAGCCTTATCGCGAAGCTTTTGGGCTTTCTCTGTCAGTTCTTTATCATACTGGTCGCCTTTTACCTGTTTGGCCCTGGAAAATGACCAGGATTGCATTGCCTGATGCAGCGTTTGCCATGAGTCTTGGTTAGCTTGGATTAGTGTATCAATGACCAAAAGATCATCCAAAAAGTTTTCCGCCCTTGGCGCCGGTCCCCCAGGAAGTTTCGTGAGCTCCATTCCCTGTTTGATTAGTTCCTTTGCACCTTCAAGCTGTAACTGTATATCAAATAGGAGTGCCCGAATAAATGGCAACTGTTCAAGATGATCAATTCCTGCAACATCATACATGGAAACAATGGATTGCAAATAGTGCTCCGACGACGGATTTGATCGGGCAAAATCATAGATTGATTGAACAATTTCCATCAGCGCTGCATCACTTCGATCACTGGTAAACGAATCTACCAATCTGAAAAATTGTTCATTATCCGGTTTTCCATATTCCTCTTCAAATAGCTCATCCAAAACTTCATCTCTTATTAATTGGGCTTCTGTAGCATCGGCAATTCTAAAACTCGGGTCGACATCGATTAAGTAATAGTATTTCCGAATCACCTCCATACAAAAGGAGTGAAGTGTTGAAATCGAGGCCTTGTTTAACAAACTAAGCTGTTTTCTTAAATGGCGAGAGCCTGGATGATCATCAATCGCCTTTTCCAATGCCTCGCCAATTCGATGCCGCATTTCTGCCGCTGATGCGTTGGTAAAGGTAACCACTAATAATTCATCCACATTGATGGGGTCTTGTTCGGAAAGAATTTTTCTGATCATCCTCTCGACGAGGACAGCTGTTTTTCCCGACCCTGCCGCAGCAGCGACAAGAATGTCCTTATCCCGGGCCATAATGGCTTTCCATTGGTCCTCAGTCCAGGTTACATCCTCCGGTTTTGGCGGAATAACCACATTACTCATCCTCTCTCAGCTCCTTTCCGATTAACTCCAAAACGGTTTCCTTTGAATGCGGTGTGAGAATTCGGTAACGATTTTGTTCAATGGATTCATCAAATTGACAAACCGATTTAAAGGAACAAAATGTACAAGGTGTTTTATCTTTTAACTTATAGGGGGCAATATCAAGCTTCCCCTCGACAATTGCATTTCCGGTATTTTGGTAAATTTTTCGGACATAACTTTTAAGATTCTCAAACTCTTCGATACTAGCAACCTTTGATTTTTTCGATAACTGTCCATCCTTCTTGATTCCTGCGGCAATTATTTGTGAATCGCCGGATTCAAGCGATTGGTCCATTAAGCGAATGACGTTCTGGTCACTCAGCATTAATCCGTTCATTTTGAATTTTTTCATGATTTCTTTTTCAATTTCGTCCATTGTTAACATTTTCGTGGTATTGACAAAAGGATTATGAACATGAAAATAAAGAACCCCGGCCGGACTTGCTTTCATCTCGACCAATTCCTTTGAATGGGTCATTACAATATCAAGATACGTAAGCATTTGTAGAGCAAGGCCGTAATAAACCTCAGTTAAATTAACATCCTTTTCACTCGATTTATAATCAATGACCCGCAAAAACACATGATTGTCATCGGCTTTTGCTTGGTCAACTCTGTCAATCCTGCCGGCCAGTTCCATCCGTTTGCCATTTTTCAATGAAAATGTTAAGGGCGGCAGCGCGCCGTTTGGACCAAAACCAAGCTCCAGGCCAATGGGCGAAAAGCCACTCACCTTGGCATGGTCACTTAGAACCAAAGAGGCTCTAGTGATGATTTGCTCCAGCTTTCGTTTAATATAATGGTGCCGCTCCGAGCTTAGTAAAATCTCATTTTGCAGTTTCGGGGCTAACATTTTCACAGCTTCCTTCGACAGCTGTTCGCATTGTTGTCTCGAGAGTGCGGCCCAAGATAGTTTCTGTTCGTTAATCATGTCGGCAATTTGTTTCAATGCCGCATGGAACAGTTCTCCGATATCAGGAGCCTCCAGACGAAAGACTTGGCGTTCGCGAAGCTTAAGCCCATGCTGGGCAAAATGAGAAAAAGCACAGGAATTATACAGCTCCATTCGCGATACGCTGGCCTGAATCGAATCCCCGTACAATTCAGCCGCAGTATCTTCAGTAAGTCTGACGGTTCCATTACTGTAAAACAGACTGGAGAATACCTTCTGTGCCTGCTTCTTGTGCGTGCTGTTCATGTAAAAGTTATATACGTCCCACCACAACCCAGAAATAGGATAATTCCGTTTCTTTAGTTGCAGCTGGGCATTCAGATAGGCCAAGGTCGTCGTGATATTGGCCACGAAGCCAAGCTGCTCCGAATCCGTTGCCTGGCCTGGATCGGTATGAAACTCAAGCTGACTCATTTCCGGAAACATATCTTTCAATCTCTTAATATAGGAAGAGGGAATTAACGCTTTTCCTTCCTCATTGGCAAGCGGATAACTGACATAAAGCAAGTCTGACGGCGCCGTAAATGCTTTATAGGCCAAAAAGTTTTCATCAAGCAAGCGTGTCCGGCTGCTTGGCGCCACCTTTATACCAGAGGCAAGCAGCAGTTCTCTGTCCTCATCCTGGAGAATGCCTTCAACAGAGATTTTTGCAGGCAATACCCCTTCATTTACACCGAGCACGAACACAACCTTCATGCCATTTAACCGCGATTTCTCCAAATCGCCAATTAATACCTGGTCAAGTGCCGGCGGAATTAATGAAAAATGCAGCGATTCAAAGCCAGCCTCCAATATCGTAGCAAAAGATTTTATGTCAACAGGTTCATCACCTAAAATCTCAACAAACTGATCCAACAAATCAATGACGGCATTCCATACCTGCTCATGCTCACGAGCCTTTATGAGATTGCCCTTCTCTTCAGCAGCGAACTTCCAGTTTTCCAGCTTCGCGGGTACATCCAATTCCTCAAGGAATAAGTAAACTGCCTCGCAAAGCTTCCGGCCTGTGTCCGCTTTTTTCAGCCGGCGTGAAAGACGTAGAATAGGAGCGGAAATCATCAACTTTAACTCATTTAATTCCTGTTCCAGCGCCTTTTCAGCATCTGTCTGCCCATTTATGTCAGACTCAAGGCCCCGGAAGCGCCGATATATCCAACGATCCTTTTTCGTCCATTTGCTCCCATTTATCCCATAGGCCAGCACATAGTTTTCAAGTCGGTCCATCTTTTCCCGCATTTTGACGGAATTCTCCTGCAGCGGGTACATCAGATCGGTTTTAATCGCCCGAAATACCGGCTCATAGCGCCAAAAGGAGTTGATAACTTCGAGGGTTGAACGGATCAATTCAACCAGCGGATGATTGAGCATCGTCCGTTTTTGGTCAATAAAATACGGCAGCCCATAATCGGTGAAGACGGGTTCAACAATTTCATGATAATCCCCGCCGTTTCGGATTAATAACGCCATATCCCGATAGCGGTACCCTTTCGTGCGGGCAAGCTCACGAATTTCACGGGCAATTCCTTCCACCTCGGCCCGGCGATTCCCGGCCTGGCAAAGATGGATGGCTGTTTCTCCGGCAAACGGGATTGCCGGCCTGGCATCAAATTTTTCTTCCAAATGTTTTAGTGATGAGCTGTTCCATCTGTTTGGCTTGGCCATTATTACCGGTTGTTCAATTTCAACGCCTTCTGTTTTGGCTATTTCATGAATAGAAATAATCGCCTCTTTAGAAGCCCGAAACAAATCCAGCTCGTCCGGCTGAGCATCAAAATGAACATGATCGGTTGTCATCGCAATTGAGACCCTGCGGCATTGCTTCATCAATTCCAAAATAATTTGGTATTCTTGAGGTGAAAAGCTATAAAAGCCATCAATATAGATCTCAGCATCACGCAAATAAGTGGAACTTGCTATTTTTTCAGCAAGCAGGCGAAAATAATCTTCCGAATCGATGTACTTGCCGAAGATTTCCTCTTCAAACTTTTGATAAATGACTTCCAGGTCGGCTAATTTATCACGTAAGGCGATTGCTGCAGTCGAGTGATCGGATGCCATTTGCAGCGACCCCGCTGCTAAATCCTCTGGTCTTAAGCAATATCGCTTGAACTCCGTAATCATTTGCTCTAGTTGTGCAACAAAGCCCGTCTTATCAGAAGCCCGGTTGAAAAGCTTTAGCTGCTCTTTCTTTTCATCAATAATTTTGCGAATTAACATGCTCATGCCGACACTGCTTAAGTGCGAACGGCTAATACCGCCTGTCTCTTGCAGGATTCGCCATGCCAACCGGGAAAAACTGTACACCTGGGCACGAATCATCCCGTTTAGGTTAGGATTCGCTGCCAAGCGGTATTCTGACATGAAGGTCATCTGCTCTGGAACGATATATATAATCGGTGTCCCCTCCGGGTTTTCAATAAGCAAGTCCTCAATTTCTTTAAAAAATAATTCGGTTTTGCCGCCCCCTGAACGCCCGGTTACCATCCTTAATGACATATAGGACCCTCACTTTCCTCGAAGTCTGTATCAATCATTTTAACATATTACAGGCACAAACGTTTGGATTGTGCCGCAAAGGTTACAGCCATAAATGGTAAATCTAAGCTGACTCTATCAACAAAAAACACGACTTTTGCAAGTCATGTTTGATTTAAAAATGAATATCCATTTCGTCTAATGGCCAGTATCGAAAATCAACCTTGCCGACAACCTGATCGACGGAAATAAACCCAAAATGGCGGCTGTCCCAGCTCCCCAGCCGGTTATCGCCAAGGACGAATAATTTCCCCTCCGGGACGGTTTCTTCCCCAGTTAGCTCTTTTAAACTGAAATCTCCTGTCAGTTTGACACCGAGAGCCTTTTCTTTATAGACTTTTAAAAAGCCTTCTTGATACTTATGTCCATTCACAAAAAGCTGATCGTTACGGTATTCAATCTTGTCCCCCGGCAAGCCAATAATACGCTTAACAAAGTCTTCTTTTTCATTGGCATGGAAGACAATGACATCAAATCGGTTCAATTCACCGACATGGTAACCTAGCTTATTGACCACCAGTTTATTCCCATCCTGCAGTGTCGGCATCATGGATTCGCCTTCCACAACGTAATTGGAAAAGAAAAACGTCCGAATAAAAGCGAAAATAATGACGCCAATTACAAAGGCTTTAATCCATTCCAGCCCTTCTTTTCTCCATTCACTTTTCACCAAATCCCCTCCGTTTTTCGTACACATGACTTTTTTCTATTTCTCCATTATAGTCACTTGCTTCCCTCTTATTCAATCTTGCTTCGATTCTTTTTCCAACAAACCAAAGGACAAAGATAATGATTGCAACAATGATTGTCCGATAGGGTTGCGTAATCAATGACTGAATATCGTAACCAATAAAGCTCATTGTAAAAATCATCACCATTTTTCCGATTCCCACTGCCAGCATATATTGAGCCCTGCTTAATTTTGATAAGCCGGCCACAATATTTACGACTGCCGAGGGAGTAAACGGGAAGCAAAGTAATACAAACAGCGGTCCAAAGCCATGTCGCTCAACCCAGTCCATTAATCTCCGAACCTGGCGATGCCTCGGCAAAAAAGCCAACACTCGCTTTTGCCCGTATCTCCTGACGAGCGAAAAAACGAGGAGTGCTCCAATACACGCACCAACCCATGAGTATAAAAATCCCAGCCATAATCCGAAGGCATTTGCATTGGCCATAACAAAAACAAATAACGGGAGAAACGGCAAAAATGCTTCGAGTACTGTTAACAGGATTCCTGGCAAAGGACCCAGGGCTCGATATTCTTGAACAAGTTCCATTATGTTTTCGAGCGTAAACCATGCTCTAATCGATTCAAAATCCATCCGTTTTCTCCTTAATTAGTGCTTTAAGCTTTATTTTATCTGGAAGCAAGCAATTATTTTGTAATAAATTGGTGAAGAGCCTGTTTATTTTTTTCAATATTAATATCCAGGATATCCCCTTCACCTTTTACTTTCGTTTCTTTAAAGGCACCTTCCACCGGAATTCTCAATGTATCTACATTTCCTCTTTTATCAGAAAGGAAATCCTTGGCCATAAATAACATATCAGACTTATCCATATTCGTATTGATATATGGAGTCACAACCCCAATTAATTTTGGTATTTTCGTTATCGTTGTGAAACTGGCTAATTGATCGCCAATAGCCTTGACGGCTTTTTGTTGCCGTTCCACCCGGCCAAAATCCCCTACCCTATCGTGACGGAACCGGACATAGCTCAGCATTTGCTCACCATTTAGCCTTTGCAGCCCAGGCTGGAGCGGCACATCAACATATTCTTCCATCTTTTTTTCGACATCGATTTCAACCCCATTTGGAAAAGCCTCATCAATTAATTGTACAAACCCCTGAAAATCAACAATCGCATAGTATTGCAGGTTAATATCGAAATTCTGTTTTATCGTTTGTCTCATTAATTCGGGACCGCCGCGGGCAAACGCGGAATTGATTTTGTGTTTGCCCCGTCCGGGAATCGGCACATAACTGTCCCTCATAATCGAGGTCAACTTAAATGTCCCTTTGTCCTCGTTATAATGGGCAATGATGATGGTGTCGGCTCGGGATGACTTTTCATTCTCCCGTGCATCGCTGCCCAGCAGCAAAATGTTCGTGTCCCCGTATTGATCCTTTTGCCCCTCAAACTTATAAACAACGTTTGCTTGATTCTGCTCACCATTTAATTTTTCTAATGATTGGTTTACCCCTTTTTGATATTGAAAGTATGAGTACGCTACTCCCGCCCCGATTAACAATAACAATACGAGCAAAACCGTGGGCCATTTTCTCCTCTTCTTCCGAAGATGTCGATCAGATCTCATTTTTATCACCTTTTACTCTGTATTTTTTATCCCCTCTTTAATTGACTGAATAAGAAGCTTTTATGTTTCTTCTTTATTTCATTTTCTCCTATCGGATATCCTTCTATAAATAAAACTTTCTCATGAACACATAAATTATGGCAAATAAAAAAGCTCGCATCATGCGAACTTTGAAGAACGATTCAAAATTGATGTGGTATTGCCTTTTAAAATTATTTTTTGTAGAATAAAATAAGAACACAAGTTCGATTGAGGAGGTGTTAGAGGACTATGACGAGAATTCCGGAAAACGATCGTGACATTATGGAGAAAGCTATTTATCTGCCAATGGTCGTGACCGTTTTAAATCGTGATTTGGCCGTAGTGGAAAAAAGCCCTTTTAAATTAAAAAAGCCTTACTTGGAATTAATTGAGGAGACGTTGAAGGAAATCCAAGCGGAATTGTCTCAGGTAAAACAATATATGAAAAAGAACAAGCTTCAGGTTTTGGAAACAAAACGGGACGATGCCTTTACCATGTACATGTTTATTTATAAAGGGTATGAAGAACATCATAATTACTTTAATCCAAGGATTCGTAATAAGGTCCAAGAAATAATGGAGACCTATTTATTAAAAAAACACCTATCCCGTTAACCGTTAAACCTAAATCTCAGCTAGTTTATTCATATCCATGGGGACTTTCCGAGGCCGTTACCGGCTTTCGATCTTGAATGGGGTAAATCAATTTTTTATTGCCTTCAATTCTTTGCATAAGCTTTGTTTTTAATAATGCGGTGCGAAGCATTTGACCCTCGATTGTACTGAAGGGCACCTGAAAGATGCGAGATTGTTTATTACGGAAAATGACAAGCGTTTGATTTGGTCCAATGCGGCGGTAATTTTCAACATGTTCATGTGCAATCCAAATGCATTCATGGCGGGTCGGTGATGACGTGGGAAAAAAGTAAATGCGGTTTGCCGGCTCAATCGCAATCGGGATTTTTCGATTGTAGCCAATTAATTGACGGGTTCCTTTTTTTCGGCTCTCATAATCAACGCCAAAATAATTGCAGCTTTTCTTGATAAGCTCCAAAGGCGTAAATGGGGAGATATATTCATCTTCGAGTTCGAAAATCTGTGAATATATTTTGCTGCCATAATTCACAGGTTCCAAAAACATGGTGCATGAGTTAACCTCATATTCTTCGATTTGCAGCTTCAACCAAATCACTCCAATCCAAGATAATATCCAACCTATCTTATCATGTTTATCATGAATTTCCTCTACTTTTCTGAATTATTGCTAATTTATTCACAAATATAGATAAAAAATCTTTTAGAAAATTATAAATTGATTGATATTATCGAAAAATCCCCATATAATAGAAAAAAGCGTCGAGGTGATTTTCTTGAAAGAAAAATCCTATACGGAATTAATGAAAATTGCTGCCATGAAACGCAACCGCGTGAAGGAAAACTTCGTCCAGGACCTCTATATCGACATGCTCTTGTCAGAAATCCAGTTAACAGTTGAAAAGGAAAAACTGATGCGTAAAATCGACCTGGCCATTGATCGCCGTGATAAAAAGTCATTTCTTCATTTATCAAGCAAGCTCAAAGAAATCAATAAAAAGTTTGGAACATGAACACGTTAATTGAACCGTCTATGGCGGTTTATTTTTTTTGAAAAATCCAAGGACAGACAAAGCATTGCAACAAAAAGCTGAAGGCAATAAAACCTCCAGCTCCACTCTAGTCTGTTCTTTGCTTTATTTGAAATTCTTCAAGTCTAGAGATTCGGTCCAGCATCGACGGATGGGTATAACGGAAAATTTTAACGAACAGCGGCGGGTTTACCTGGCTCAACCCTGACCGAGCTAACTCCTGGAAGGAGCTGATGGCAGCATCGGGATTATTGGTCATTTCAATCGCATATGTGTCCGCCCGCATTTCCTGATACCGCGAAACAAGATTTGAAAATGGACTTGAGGCAAATAACAGCATGGAAATAATCATAAAAAACAGCGGAAGAGACTTAACGTCCCTAACATCAGTAATTTTCATTTCATTTCCCCAACGGACGACAGCCCAGTTCATCAGCCTGTAGGTTAGATATAAGCCAAGCAATGACAGTGCCAAATAACCGGCAATTCCCCAATATATATGCTTTTCTACATAGTGCGCCATTTCGTGTGCCATGATAAATAAAATCTGGTCATCTGTCAGCTTGTTCAAGGTAGTATCCCACAGAACAATCCGGGCGTTAGAGCCAATTCCAGTCACATAGGCATTCATCGCATTCGTCTCTTCCGCCATGTTTACTTCAAAAACATGTTCTGCCGGAATGTTCGCCTTATCGGCAAGAGCCAAAATTTTTGTTTCCAGTTCCTTATTTTTCAATGGATAAAAATCATTATATAGCGGGTCGATGATAACAGGCTGGAGGAACATCATAAACAACGTAAAAGGCACCGACAGCAGCCAGCCATACAGCCACCAGCGCTTTGGACTTTTCCTCATCAACAAGTATAAAACAGGAACAATGATTAACCACGTTCCATAATTAATCCAAAAATCGATTAACTCATCCTTCATCCAGGATGGAAATGTTTGAATCGAGATATGATACGTTTTTGATAGCTTATAACTGATATAACTCAGCGGAAATGTGACAATATAGGCACACAGCGATAACCAGAATAGATAAATAGGAGTGATCAGCACTTTATATTTGGCTGATTGTTCCGCCCAATTCTTAAATGCCTTGGAAAGACCGGTTAATAAAACAAGAAAATACAACAGCCATTCGAACGGTGTTGACAGGAAAAAAAGCAGGTTTCTAATTTTCGAATATTCTTGACTAAGCATCAATTCTCGTCCATTTAAAAAAGTAGACGGATCGGCCTTCGTACCCTCGTACTCAAATGGCAGCTTCGGGTCGGCGAAATGGAATAAATACCAATAGAAAAACAAGCCATATAAACAATAGGCCAATACAGCGTATACTCCCATTTTTCTCACCATGTTATGTGTCCCCCTTCTTGTACAACCTCTCTATACCTAGTTTAGTTTAAAACTTGGGAAATAGAACTGCTAACTGATTAATAGAAGCCAATACCGATAATGAAGAGTATTTTATTCCCTTTCGTCTGAAAATTTGCTAAAATTTACCTTTGAATAAAGCATCGCAACTGGGGGGATTGAGTTGGCGGATTTGGCATTAGGAAAGGAATCTTCGCCGTTCAGGAGAGGGGTCCAAGCGGGAATCAGTATCGGGATCGGATATTTTCCAATAGCTCTCACATTTGGTCTTCTTGCCAAAACTACAGGATTGACAATCTATGAAACGGTGTTAATGAGCATGATTGTGTTTGCCGGGGCATCCCAATACATATCATTAAGCCTTATTGCTTACGGAACGGGAATTATTGAAATTATCCTGACTACTTTCATTGTGAATATCAGACATTTTTTAATGAGTGCAACCTTGAACGAGAAGGCAGAAGAAGATCGGCTTCCGAACAAGTTGGCTTATTCTTTCATGATTACCGATGAGACGTTTTCGGTGGCAGCCACTCAGGAAGGCAAAATTAGCACAGGCTTTTTGTTCGGTTTAAATTTGGTTGCCTACTCAAGCTGGGTTGTTTTTTCAGGGGTAGGTCACTTGATTGGCGCAAGCCTGCCGCAGACTTTGCAGGAAAGTATGGGAGTGGCGCTGTATGCGATGTTCGTCGGGCTATTGGTGCCTTCTATGAAAAGGAGTATGAAGATCGTTTTTTTGGCGGCACTAGGTGCTGTGTTTAATACCATTTTTACGATGGGAGAGCTTATGGCACAGGGGTGGTCAATTGTGACAGCAACTTTACTTTCAGCAATCTTAGTCGAGGCAGTAGAAGTATTGAAAAACAGACATCGGGGTGTAAGTGATGAAGAGTGAGATTGTGTGGATGATTATCGGCATGGGCTTGGTTACCTATATCCCCCGAATGCTTCCATTTGTTTTGTTTAAAGGGAAGGAACTGCCGCCATTTATTCAAGGTGTGTTGAAAAATGTACCTTACGCGACACTTGGCGCATTAATTTTTCCAGCAATTATTTTCATCCAAAAAGATGATTTATTATATGGTGTTTTAGGGGCTGCTGTCGCTTTTATTGCGGCGTTTTTAGGGGCAAACGTGATTGTCGTTGTGCTTGGGTCAATTGCGGTTTTAACCTTGTATTCTTATTTGATGTGAGCAAGTCTGTGGGGATTTATGGTCACGCCAGGATTTCTGACGTGACCACAAATGACTATTTCCCCTTAAAAACCGGCTTTCTTTTTTCAGCAAATGCAGTAAGTGCCTCGACACGATCCTCTGTCGGCAGTGTGACTTCATAAGCTTTTCGTTCGATTTGCAGTCCCGTGGCCAAATCGGCATTCATCCCTTGCTTAACAGCAAACTTAGCCTGCTGCAGCGCCACCGGTCCATTGGAAAGCAGCACCGAACAAAAGGCAATGCTTTCGTCCAAAAGCTCGCTTCCCTCCACTACCCTTGTTAAAATGCCATAGCCAAACGCTTCTTCCGCCTTTAGCCGGCGTGCTGTCAAAATTAGCTCCAATGCCTTCGCCTGCCCAATTAACCGCGGCAGCCGCTGGGTCCCTCCTGCGCCAGGAATGATCGCAAGACTTGTTTCGGTCAACCCCATTAATGCCCCGGATGCGGCAATCCGAAAGTCACAAGCCAACGCCAGTTCCATCCCGCCGCCAAAGGCAAAACCATTGATGGCCGCAAGCGTGGGCTGCGGCAGCTGATCGATTGCGTTGAACACCTCATTAATTTTAAAAAGATTGCGCTTTACTTGTTCATCGGTTAAATTTTTCCGTTCCTTCAGGTCCGCCCCGACACTAAAAGCCTTCTCGCCTGCACCAGTAAATATGACAGTGCGAATTTCCGGGTTCACCCGAATTTGCTCCACCTTTTCCTCAAGTGCCTGCAACGTTTCATAATGAAAGGCATTCAAGGCCTCTCCTCGATTGATGGTCACAATCGCAATATGATTATTAATTTCAAGTAAAATTGACTCCATTTGTTCCACCCCTTTCATCTATAAATTCGAAAAAGGCAAGCGAAAAGCCTGCCTTTTTACACAAAAAATCCGATAAAATTAGTTGCCCACTGTTTGCGTCACTTGTTGCCTTAGGGCCCGCCTCAGAATTTTACCAGTTGTGTTCTTTGGCAATTCATCCAAGAAAACAATCGCAGAAGGCATTTTATATTTAGCAAGATGTTCTTTACAATAGCTAACCAAGTCTGCCTCCGTTAAGTCGGCCCGTTTGCTGACGACATAGGCATGAACCGCCTCACCCTGATTCGGGTCAGGAACGCCAAGGACAGCGACTTCTACCACATCAGGATGGTCATAGATGACTTCTTCAACCTCACGTGGATACACGTTATATCCACCAACAATGATTAAATCCTTTTTGCGGTCAACAATATAAAAATAGCCTTCCTCATCCATGCGCGCCATATCGCCAGTATACAGCCAGCCATTCTTAATGGCTGCTGCTGTTTCCTCCGGCATTTTATAATATCCCTTCATTACGTTTGGTCCTCGGACAATCAATTCACCAACCTGACCTACAGGCACCTCTTCCCCAAGCTCATCGACTACCTTATTTTCCACGTTAACAATCGAAGGTCCAATTGATCCTGCCTTGCGTGGGCGGTCGAGTGGATTAAAACACGTAACAGGAGATGCCTCCGATAAGCCGTACCCCTCCGAAATCAGAACATTAAACTTCTCTTCAAAATTCTTTAGCAACGCAACCGGCATTGAAGCTCCGCCAGAAACGCACAGACGCAATGTTTTTAAATCTTCAGGATTCCCCTCCGGAGATTGATACAAGAAATTGTACATCGTTGGCACACCGGCAAAAACAGTAGCTTGATAGTCTTTTGCAAGCTGGAAAATATCTTTGGGGCTAAATTTTGGTGCGATTAACAGTGTGGCCCCGTTTATAAGCGGCGCATTCAGGGCGACGGTTAAACAAAAGACATGAAACATTGGCAGAGTCGTTATTACCCGATCATTCCCGTTTATTTTTAAATAAGCGCCGACATCACTGGCGTTGCTATATAAATTCTTGTGGGTCAGCATTGCACCCTTCGGCTTTCCGGTTGTCCCTGAGGTGTAAAGAATGATGGCTGTGTCATCATCATTTAGCTTAGGCCCTTGAAAACTGATATCCCCTGAAGCGACCACATCTGTAAACGATTTCAATTTAGCGTACACAGTAAGGGACTCGACACCAGGCTGTGCCATGCCATTCTTTTCGGTTTCACAGATGACATAATGCTCGACTTTTGGCAGCATCATATGTACTTTCTCCGCCAGCGGTATCATTAAATCCAGTCCTACGACAACCTTTACATCCCCGTTTTTTAGGATGTAACCAATTTCATCTGCGGTATAAATGGGGTTAACCGGAATTACTGTTGCGCCCAACCGCAATGCCCCGTATAGGCTAATCACAAAATGCGGAGAATTCCCCAATAGTAGCCCAACATGGTCCCCTTGTTTTACCCCTAGTTTTTCAAGGCCAGATGCGAATTTGGTAATCGCCGCATCCAATTCGGCATATGTACTCGACTTGCCCATAAAGTAATAGGCAATCTTCCCTGCAGATGCCTTGGCTGTTTCGTGAAGCTGTGATGATAGATTCATATTCTCTTCTCCCCTTTAGATGAATGAATACTCATTCACAAACTTGTAACAATTTTCTAAATATATTATATTGGAAGAAAATTACCTATACAAGTATAATACTTAAAAATTTCTGAAAAAAAAAAAAAAAGGAAGATGTCGAATTGGACACTTCCCCCTTGAATGACATTAGTATATTAAGTTAATAAAGTCTTCCTTTGATACATTCCCAAAATAATAGGTTGTATCAATTTCTTCCAGAGCTGCTTCAATTTCTCCCTTTTCATAGCGAGTTCCCGTTAACTTGGCTTCAATGTCACTAACATCACCGACGCCAAAAAAGTCGCCGTAAATCTTACAATTTTCAATGATTCCTTTATTGACCTCAAGCCGGACATCAATGGAGCCAACCGGAAACCGGTGTGAATGCTGCAGGTTAAATTTCGGTGACCTTCCGTAATTCCACTCCCAATTCTGGTATCTTTCTTTTGACAGCTGGTGAATCCTTTCCCAATCTTCCTCGGTCAGGACATATTCAGGAACTTCCTCCATCCCGTCAAAAATAAATTTTAGCAGCAAGGAACGAAATTCTTCGATGCTGATGTTTTCCGTTAAAAACTCAGAAATATTGGCTACTCGGCTTCGAACCGATTTGATTCCCTTCGATTCGATCTTGTCCTTTTTCACCTTTAAAGCTGATGCGACATTTTCCATTTCAGAATTTAACAGCAGTGTTCCATGGCTGAACATTCTGCCCTTGGTGGAAAACTGAGCGTTCCCGGAGATTTTCCGTCCCTCCACTTCGATGTCATTGCGGCCGCTAAGCTCCGCATTTACCCCCAATTTTCTAAGTGCCTCAATAACCGGCTCGGTAAATTTGCGGAAATTATGAAAGCTCTCCCCATCATCCTTTGTGATGAAGCTAAAATTCAAATTGCCAAGATCATGGTAAACGGCTCCGCCTCCTGATAAACGGCGAACCACTTTAATCCCGTTGTTCTCGACATATTCGGTATTGATTTCCTCAATCGTATTCTGATTCTTGCCAATAATAATCGATGGTCCGTTTATGTAAAATAATAAATACGTCTCATTGATATCAAGATTCTTCAATGCGTATTCTTCAATTGCCAGGTTAATCCTTGGGTCGGTTATTCCTTTATTGTCGATAAATAACATAAAAGCCTGGGGCCTCCCTTAAATTGATATGGTTTGAAATTCCTCTGCAAGCTTTATTATACCAGTAAATTCTTGAGATGCTTCACTAACAAGGTCGGACAAATTACCGTAATGCGGCAAATGAGTCAGGATTAATTGGTTGACAGCAGCATTTTTTGCAAATCGTCCTGCATCGAAACTGTTCATATGCCCTGCTGATTTGCCATTTTGATTTCCGTAAAAATTGCATTCGCATAACAGGACATCAGCGCCTTTGCCAAAATCTATAAACTCGTCTTTAAAGGAACTGTCGCCTGTATAAACCAGCACTTTGCCGTCTGCCTCGAATCGCATCGCATAGCATGGAACTGGATGGTCTGTTTTAATAAATGACACCTTAAATGGTCCCACTTCGAGAACTTGATTCGGATCATAGCGAATCCCTTTGGTAATCTGTTTATACGTCAATTTGCCAAATTCATAGTCATCGAAGATATGACCGTATATTGGCAAATTGGGGCATTGCTTTCCCAGAAACCCCTGAATTAATCTCGCATGCTGTAAGACGCCAATATCGGCAATATGGTCTGGGTGATAGTGCGAGATAATGACAGCATCGAGCTCCTCTGGTTGGACTGCTTCTTGCATCTTGGACAGCACGCCGCTTCCGCAATCGATTAACAGCTTAAATCCATCGTGCTCCAACAAGTAACCAGAGCTTGCACCATTCTTTTTCGGGTAGCCACCCCATAAACCAATAATTGTTAATTTCATTTCCTGCACCTCCAAAAGTCTCTTTCTTTAATATACTCTAAATTCGACAATTACAAAAAACCAGCCGCTATTATAAACGGCCGGTTTTATAAACGTTAAAGTTTTAAATAATCCAAGACAGCCTTGACTGCAGCTTCCCCTTGGTCAATGCAGTCAGGTACCCCAACTCCTCCATATGAGGCACCAGCCAGAAATACACCAGGCAGTTCCCGGTTCATTGCTTCAAGTATTTCCGCCATGCGCTGCTTGTGTCCTACGGTATACTGCGGCATCGCGTTTTTCCAACGCGATACAATGGCAAATTCGGGAGTCATGGTGATATCCATCGTCTTATTTAAATCATCCAAGACAATTTTAATAATTTGGTCATCTGACAGGTCGACAATCGTTTCGTCTCCTGCCCGGCCTACATAACAGCGGAGCAACGCTTTTCCATCTGGCGTGGAATGTTCCCATTTCTTGTGGGTCCAGGTACAGGCGGTAATCGAATAGTCACTGTTTCGTGAAACAACAAAGCCAGTCCCGTCAATATCTTGTTTGATCGCCTCTTTTGGAAAGGCTAATGCTACCGTTGCCACTGATGTCGATGGAACTGATTTTAACGGCTCAAAAAAGCCAAATTTGGAAAACATTGACTGGGTAATCTGGTGCGGTGTGGCAGCAATAATGCCATCCGCCTCCAGTATTTCTCCATTGTTCAGATAAACTTCATACTTACCATTCATTTTGGTAATATTCTCAACCCGGTGTCCTTTTAAAATGGAATGAGCGTCCAGTTTTGCCTCAATGGCTTCGGCAAATGACTGAAGCCCGGTTTTAAAAGTCAGAAACGCGCCTTTATTTGACTTCTCCTTGACAGCAGGTTGCTTTGGCTGAGAAGGGGTGGCTTTCTTCATTCCCAGTATCAGGCTTCTGTGTTTCTGCTCTACTTCATAAAATTGTGGGAATGTCGCCATTAAACTCATTTGGTCAATATCGCCCGCGTAAATACCAGATAACAATGGTTCAATTAAATTTTCAACCACTTCATCGCCCAATCTTCTGCGAAAAAATTTCCCCAACGACTGATCTTTCCCGCTTTCCGAACGAGGAAGGATGAAATCCGCCGCTGCCCTCAGCTTGCCGGGAATGGAGAATAGGCCGGTTGTGATAAACGGACCTACCTGTGTCGGGATACCCATGATGGATCCCCCTGGCATTGGATAAAGTTTTTCGTTTACCAAAACATAAGATTTCCCCGTTGAGTTCGGTACCAACTGGTCATCAATCCCAACTTCCTTTGCCAGCCTAATGATGCTTGTCTTCCTTGCCAAAAATGAATCGGGCCCTCTTTCAATGGTAAAACCGTCCTTGACGACTGTTTGCATTTTACCTCCGAGACGGTGCGATGCTTCAATGAGCTTTATCTCAATTGGGAGATGTTTTTCTTTTATTTCTTTTTGGAGATAGTAGGCAGCCGTCATTCCGGCAGCCCCTCCCCCAATAATGATGACTTTCTGTTTTTCTTGCGCCACTGACGTCACCTGCTCCATTTAAAATCCGATAATTTACTTGTGTATAGCCTTTAAAACAACCGTTGATAAGGCATCAATAAATTCAGGCTGTGAATTCGGCATTGCCGGTCGGTAATAACTGGTCCCAAGTTCTTCTGTAACCGCCTTACATTCATAATCGTTATCGTACAGCACCTCAAGGTGTTCCGAAACAAAGCCGACTGGCACATATACAAATGCCTGATAATGATGGTTATTGTATAAATCTCTGGTTAAATCCTGCACATCCGGCCCGAGCCATGGTTCCGGTGTATTTCCGGCGCTCTGCCAGCCAATGACATAATTTTTCACCCCAGCTTGTTCCGCAATCAAATCGGCCGTTTCCTGAAGCTGTTTTGGATACGGGTCGCCAAATTGCAAAATCTTCTCAGGCAGGCTGTGGGCAGAGACAATCAGCACAGCGTTGTCTGTTTCATTTGCAGGCAGTCTTGAGAATATTTGTTGTACTTTATCGGCCCAATATGTAATAAACTTTGGCTCTTGGTACCAGCTTTCGATTGCAGTAATTTGAGGTCCCCCCAATTTTTCCGCTTCCTCTATTGCTCGGCCATTATAGGATTTTACGCTGAACGTTGAGAAATGCGGCGCCAAGACGATACTGACCGCTTCTTTAATGCCGTCCTCATGCATTTTCTTTACTGCATCTTCAATAAACGGCTCAATATGTTTTAAGCCCAGGTACATTTTAAATTGTATTTCATCTTGGATGTCATTTAAATAGGCTTCCAGCTTTTCCGCTTGTTCAAGGGTGATTTTGGCCAATGGTGAAATACCGCCTATTGCTTCATAGCGACTGCGAAGCTCGTCGATCATTTCGGGGGTCGGCTTTCTGCCGTGCCGAATATGAGTATAATATCTTTCTAAATCATCTAGTGTATATGGGGTACCATAAGCCATTACTAGCAGGCCCATTGTCTTTTTTGTCATGTCTAGCACCTCTTTGAAAGTTTCCCTGTTTCCCCAATTAATGTGGGATAGGGTCATAAGGCGTCAGCAACTAACTTCGCTTCCCCTATGACCCTAAAAAACAGCCTATTATATTGTGCCAAAAATTTAGACTTATTACCAATTAAAACGCTTGAATCTGGGCGATTAACGGCTTAATTTTGTCGCCGAATATTCATGAATGAACGACGTTAACCGTTTCAGGGTTTCTGGATTTACGGAAGGGAATACCCCGTGGCCCAAATTAAAGATATAGCCGCCCTGGTCCATACCTTGATCTAAAATAGCTTTTGCTTTTTCCTCGATCACTTCCCATGGAGCTAACAAGATGGCCGGATCAAGATTTCCTTGTACGGTTTTATGGATGCCCATTGCTCTTGCCTGGCTGATCGGCAGACGCCAATCCAAGCCAACCACATCAAGTGGTAGGTCGTTCCATTCCAATGCCAGGTGACTGGCACCGACACCAAACATAATAAGTGGTACATTTTCTTCCCTTAAAGAAGTGAAGATGCGGTTCATGACCGGTTTTATAAAGTATCGGTAGTCCTCGACATTTAACGCTCCTACCCAGGAATCGAAAATCTGGATCGCCCTGGCGCCCGCCTGAATCTGCGCCTTTACATATGTAATCACCATATCCCCGAGCTTATCCATTAACGCAAACCAAGCCTTTGGCTCGGCATACATGAACGCCTTTGTTTTATTGTAGTTTTTCGATGGGCCCCCCTCAATCATATAACTGGCCAGTGTAAATGGCGCACCGGAAAAACCGATTAATGGGACGTTCAATTGTTCTTGTACTAACAATTTAATAGTATCCAAAACGTATGGAATATCCTCTTGCGGATGAATTTCTTTTAGACGCTCCACATCAGCCATTGACTTAATCGGGTTATCAATAACCGGTCCGACACCGCCCTTAATTTCAACATTCATGCCCATTGCCGGCAGCGGAGTCATGATATCCTTATATAAAATGGCGGCGTCAACATTATATTGTTCCACCGGCAGTCTCGTAACATAGGCACAAAGCTCAGGCTGGTGGGTAATTTCAAATAAGGAGTACTTTTCTTTAATCTCTCTGTATTCCGGCTGAGAACGCCCGGCCTGCCGCATATACCAAACAGGAACATGGTCTGTTTTCTCACCACGGGCTGCTTTTAAAAATGTTTCGCTAATTGGTCTTGTCATTTAATAAGATCCACCTTTCAAAGACATGTCTGCCTATCATTTTAATATATTTAGAATAAAATTAAAAACTTTCCTGTTACATGGCTCTATTCACTATACCGATTATTCCTATTTCTGTATAGCTAACGTTGATAACTGTCAAAAAAAAGTCGTTTTTAGTTTTCATAATTTGTTTAAAATTTATAGGCTGGGGTATTTCGTTAACAATAACAATTGAGGAGGTCCGAACATGAACATTTTTATAACCACAGGCACGTTTGAGTTTTTAAAGAAATTGGAGCACAAGCATCCAGAGGAAAAATTGATCACGATGATCAATGAAAACGGCGCACTATCGTATCATGAAAGCACCGGGGCGATCGTCTTCAAGGAACCAAGGCGTTATCGGGCATTGGAGGCAGTCGGAGATGTTCAAAAGGAAGGCTTTGTCGTGATGAACAATATCCCGGTCACGGATGAAGGCCGTCCTTTGTTCGAGCATCAAATTAAAAATCGCTTGGCCAATGTGGAGAATACCCCTGGATTTAAAGCACTCCGCATTCTCCAGCCTTTATCTTCCAACACCTATGTGATTATGACGGTTTGGAAAAATGAAATTTCTTATCAAAAGTGGAAAAGCTCAGATTCGTTTGACACGGCCCATTTGAACAAGGTTATTGATGGCAAAGGGCCGAAAATCTTTGAGAGTGCGCCTTATATTAGCAGGTACACGATAACGGAATAGACCTTTTGAAATGGGGTCCCAGGCTTTAGCAGTCAGGGACTTTTTTTACGGGGGCAGACCTCGGCGATATCTCATAGGGAAATAATGGATTCTTTTTTACCGTTGGCACCCTTCCTACCCACCTCCCGGGCAAAATAACAGCTTCTTTTTTACCGTTGACCCCCTTCCTCATCACCTCCAGGGCAAAATAACGGTTCATTTTGACCTTAAGAAGTTTTTCTTTCTCCTCCTTTCACCAGAATAAAATCGCTTTCATATTCTGTATTACATCCATTTGGGGCTGATACCCATAATAAATCCCATTGGATAAATGAAAGGAGGAGGTCATTTTTATGCTTGTCGAGCTTACGGCTCTTCATTGGATATATGTTGTCTTTATTTTTCTTATAATCGGATTTATGGTCATGAAACGAGATACAACGATTGTTTGTATCGTTGGGATCTTCCTAATAGCCATCACCGCCACCGGCAGCTTGAGCCATGCCGTAAGCAGTATTTTTAACAGTTTTGGCTATGCCATAACTGAATTGTTATCTACGATTCTTGTGATCTCGATTATCGTTGCAATGAGTCATACGTTAACAACGACGGGAATCAATGATGTCATGATTTCACCGTTCCGCAGGTTGATTCGGAACCCGACCATGGCCTACTGGACAATCGGGATTCTCATGATGGTAATCTCGTGGTTTTTCTGGCCTTCACCCGCAGTCGCCTTGCTTGGTGCCGTACTTCTTCCAGTGGCGGTAAGAGCCGGTTTGCCTGCCCTGGGCGTCGCCATGGCGATGAACCTATTTGGCCACGGTATTGCCCTTTCCGGTGACTTCGTTATTCAGGCTGCACCGAAGCTTACATCTGATGCCGCCGGGATACCAATCCAAGATGTCATTAACGCCAGTATCCCATTGGTCATTGTTATGGGTGTAGTCACGACTGTAGCGGCTTACTTCTTTTTAAGACGTGACATGAAGCGCGGGGTTTTGCAAATAGAGGCTTCAGAAATCGTTCCGGGTACTGCCGCGGAGGAATCCGGGCAACCTAACCTGTTAAGCCTGGCGCAAAAACGTTTCTTTGCTTTACTGGTTCCTGTTTTATTTATCGCTGATGTTGCCGCCATGTCAATCCTTAATCTAACTGGTGGAGACGCCACCGCCCTTATTGGCGGTACCTCGATTTTAATCTTGGTCCTCATTTCGTTAACAAGTTTCAAAAACAAAGGACTTGAAAAAACAACAAGTTTTTTAATAGAAGGTTTTCAATTCGGGTTTAAAGTGTTTGGGCCGGTCATTCCGATTGCCGCATTCTTCTATCTAGGCGATGCCGGGTTCATGAAAATAATCGGGGAATTCTTACCCAAAGCATCGCACGGAATCGTCAACGATTTAGGCCTGGGACTTGCGAGTCTTGTTCCACTTAGTAAGGAAGTTGGAGCGGTTACTTTGACCGTTGTGGGTGCCATTACTGGACTTGACGGTTCAGGTTTTTCCGGGATTTCTCTTGCCGGGTCGGTAGCCGCTTTATTCGCAGTCGCGATTGGGAAGGGTGCAGCAACTCTTACAGCGCTCGGACAAATCGCGGCAATCTGGGTTGGCGGTGGTACCCTTATTCCCTGGGCATTAATCCCGGCTGCCGCCATTTGTAATGTCGACCCATTCGAGCTGGCACGGAGAAATCTCGTTCCGGTTGTCATCGGGTTGGTTGTCACGACGATTGTAGCGATGTTTTTAATATAAATATGTGAACCGGGGCTGAACTAATTTTCAGCCTCGTATTGTTTTATTCCCCATCCCACTATAAAAATGTTAAAATAGTTTGAAAATAACCAAAATTTAAAAGGGGGATTTTACATATGCTAAACAGTCTGTTTGCCAAATTGGAAGGCTATTATGAGGAAATGGTCGCCATCCGCCGCTACCTGCATCAGCATCCTGAGCTTTCTTTTCAGGAAAAAGAAACGGCAAAATTCATTCAATCATTCTATGAAAAACTTGATATTGAAGTAAAAGGCAATGTCGGCGGGAATGGTGTTGTTGCCCGGGTGCATGGGAAAAAGCCCGGAAAAACAGTTGCGCTAAGGGCGGACTTCGATGCCCTCCCAATTCAGGACGAAAAAGACGTCCCCTATAAATCCACTGTTCCTGGCGTCATGCACGCCTGCGGACATGACGGGCATACGGCTACCCTTTTGATGCTCGCCAAAGCTATAAACGAATTAAGGGATGAACTCGAGGGAACCTATGTGTTTATCCACCAGCACGCGGAGGAATATGCGCCAGGTGGAGCCAAATCAATGATTGAAGCCGGCTGTTTGGACGGTGTAGACGTCATTTTTGGTACACATTTATGGGCCGGGGAACCAACAGGGAAAATCCAGTATCGCAGTGGCCCGATCATGGCTGCAGCCGACCGCTTTGAAATCGAAATCCAGGGGAAGGGCGGACATGGCGCTCAGCCTCATAAAACCAAGGATGCGATTGTCACGGCTTCACAGCTTGTCCTAAACCTTCAGCAAATCGTCAGCCGCAAGGTTAACCCGGTAGAATCAGCAGTCGTAACCGTTGCTTCCTTCACCGCGGAAAATGCCTTCAATGTCATTGCTGACAAAGCAAAGCTTGTTGGCACTGTTCGGACTTTTAATGAAGAAATCAGGACGTTTATTGAGGCCGAAATGGAACGGATCACACATGGAACTTGCTATCTATCGGACAGCACATACCAATACAACTATTACCGTGGCTACCCGGCGGTGGTGAACCATGCAAATGAAACAGAGTTCCTAATTTACTGCGCGAAGGATGTGCCGGAGGTCAATATTATAGAAGAATCAGAACCGCAAATGGGCGGGGAAGATTTCGCTTATTATTTGGAAAAGGTACCGGGAACCTTCTTTTTCACAGGCGCCAAACCACTAAACAGTGAAGGCTACCCGCATCACCATCCAAAATTTGATATTGATGAACGAGGTATGTTGATCGCGGCCAAAACACTCGGAACAGCTGCAATCAAGGTCCATCAGCAATAAATGCAAAAAGCCCCTGACTTAAAGTTCAGGGGCTTTTTGCAGCAACCGCAACCGGTAAGCATTCATTGCCGTCTCACCCAAATTTTTCAGGAGATTGTTATTGGCATAGGCACCCACAAATGCCCCAATACCCGGCACCAGTTGCAGCATTTTAACAAAATCAATATAATCTCGGTACTCCTGCTGAAATTTGCGCCAGTCCATTTCCGCTAAAACCTGCTTTCGGCTCTCCCAATTTTCAATTTCGAACAATGTGTTCCGGCGGATCTCATCACTGGAAAAAGCAAGCTGAAAAACATGCAGCATAAACAGACGCTCTTCGTATTGTTTCGTATCAAAGCCATAGATAGCCGCGGCATCAAACAAAAACTTCATTTTTATCGTCAAAAGCAATGGAAAGTCAGCAAGTCCAAGCAAAATTCCACCGGCCCCCGTCCCTGCCCCTTCCACCATCGCAGTTTTCTGATAAGTGGAGATTTTCTTTCGCACTAACTCGTCTTTTCCCTCAAGTGTCAAACCCTCTGCTTGATTTCTATTCGTCGTCATTTGCGAGCCAAATAACGTAGCTTTTACCATAGATTTAATACTTTCGGTCATAATCTCGTGGACTTTTTCCGGTATCACTTCATTGACCTTTGCCTGCGCCTTTTTAGATAGCCTATTCATCATTCCGGACCTTTTTGTGATACGCCGTTTCCATTCCTGAACCTCATCGTATACCTTTAACTCATATTCGTTCACACTGCCCACCCCTTACAACAATTGTATTCTTTCTTACGAAGGGATTGCTCACAAAGTTTCAAAAAGCGGAAGGGACATCTCGCCCTTCCACTTCGTTTAAGCTTGTATACGCTTCTTGCTGTAAAAATAAACGAAAACATAGCTAAACAATAGACCAGCTAGCAGCTCAAACAACGCTAGGACAACTTCACCTTTGATGCCAATAACTGTTGCAAAAATTATCGTTTCAATTGACATAATCACCATTAACAAAAACTGAAAGTCCTTTTGTTTTGATGCTTCAGCAACTGGATACAGGTCAACCCAGAGTTTGTTTTGATGATGCTTCCACAACGGCAGTAATTGAAAGCCTGTTAAATATAGAAATAAAACGCCTAGCAAAATTTGACCCAATCCAAATGAAATAAAATAGATCCCCAATACGCCAATCACGGCCAATCGAATAAACAAACCGAGATAGTCGGACGCCCTTAAAAAAGTACGAGTAAACAAATACAAATAAGTTTTTTCCTGCGCGAATGGAATACTTCTGACAAAGACATCCAGCCATTTTCTTCGGTTAACAGAATCCTTTAGTTTTGGCACATCGGTAAACAAGTTCGCAAGCCGATAAAACGATGCCATCCGTTTTTCTTCCTGGTCAATTAACAAGTCCCATTTTAATCCCATTTTCCTAGTCCGGCTGTAAAAGTACCAAAAATAAAAGGCCATCAGGAAACCAATTACCAATAGAATTGGCCAGTTCGCTTGTTCTAATAATAAATAGGCAAATGTTACATTCATAAAATAACGGACAGCCATGTCCGATCTTCTAACAGATGGCTGAACATAATAGTCCATCTGCCAGCTTGCCGCCAAATTCCAGGCTTTGACTGCCAACAGGACTAATAGGAACGGAAAAAACAAGCTGAATCCTGTATTGTTCACTTTTGCATACATTGGCATAAAGACTGCCAAAACCATTAAAAGTATGTAACCTTGAAATACAAAACTTACGACTCCTGACCGCCAAAAATACCCTTTTAGTCTTTCCTCCAGCGGAATGATAAACACTTTGTCCGCTTCAAACAAAAAGTTGTATACAGGACTATAAGTCAGGAATAAACCAACAAAAACGGCAATAATTAGCTCCGCAGGGAAATCAGCAGGAAGAGTTTGGACCCATTGTTGATAATAAAAAGCTCCAGTACCTATTAGAAATAACAACACAATGACAAGGTGACCGTTGAATATATAGCGGAGGTATCGCCCCAAATCCTTCATCCGGGCGCTCGCACGGTCCCTCCATAACTTCTTATCATCAAACATAATTTTCTTCCTTTGTTAATTGAATATAGATGTCGTCAAGGGATGCAGACGGCATCGAAAATTGCTCCCTTAATTGTTCCAAGGTCCCCTGAGCCCGAATTTTGCCTTCATGTAAAATCACGAACCGGTCGCAATATTTTTCAGCGGTGGCAAGAATATGGGTCGACATTAAGATCCCCGCTCCCGCATCCTTCATTTTTTTCATCAAATCAAGCAACGACTGAATCCCCAACGGATCGAGGCCGACAAACGGCTCATCAACAATATAAAGCGACGGCTGCACCAAAAACGCACACATAATCATCACCTTTTGTTTCATCCCTTTGGAAAAATGGGCCGGGAACCAGTTTAAGCGTTTTTCCATTCTGAATTCTGACAGCAGCGGAGTCACTCGCTGGTTATACTCCGTCTCGGTTAACCCATAGGCCATCGCGGCCAAACGCAAATGCTCCTCAAGCGTCAATTCTTCATATAAAATTGGCGTTTCCGGAACAAAGCTAAACATGCGGCGATAGGTCTCTTTATTTTCAGTGAATGTTTTTCCATTTATTTTTATCACACCATGGTGCGGTTCCATCAATCCAATAATGTGCTTAATGGACGTACTTTTTCCCGCCCCATTCAAACCGATTAAACCAACTAATTCTTTTTCCTTAACCTCAAAGGAAATATCTTTTAACACAGGATTCCTCGTATAACCTCCGACAAGGTTATCGATTGTTAATAAAGCCATTGACAACGCCCTTCCGTAGCATGGTATTTTTCTCTATTTTATCAAATAGGCTGAGCTACTAAAAACTTTAACAGCAATTTTTTGAGTTTATTTTTGTATATAACCTATGCGGGTGGGCATCATAATTTTCGAAGGGGAGTTCACTTGATGAAGAGATTCATCATAAATTGAAATGAGGTGTCTACAAAAGACAATGTCCGTTTCAACCCAGAGAGCTTCTAAAAAACGTTTCAGATAAGGGGATGGTTGTAATGTACAATGTGCAGAGTAACCATTTGGAGTTCAAATAACACCATAGTTTATGGACAATAAACTGTAAATGAGGTGTTTATCGCAGACTATGTCCGTTTTTAAAGGTGAGGATAACCAATAAAAACACTTAGGGGATGGTCAGCTTGAACAAAGATGATTCTTTATAACAACACTCTAATGCCAAATGAGGTGTTTATCAAAGAACACTCCTAATGAACGTCAAAATTGAAGCAGTTTCCCCTTCGAGAAGGCGGGATTCCATGCGAATCCTGCCTTTTTCTTTTTCTGTCCTTGTATGGTAAAATATACAAACAAAACGAAGAAAGGTTGTGGCATGAGTAAATGAGTAATTGTATTTTTTGTAAAATTGTCAATGGGGAAATTCCATCCGCCAAAGTTTTTGAAAATGAACACGTTTTAGCGTTTCTCGACATTAGCCAGGTAACAAAAGGACATACGCTGGTAATCCCGAAAGTACATAAAGAAAACATCTATGAATTGACACCCGAAATCGCCAGGAATCTTTATGAAGTCGTTCCTGCCATCGCCAATGCGTTAAAAACGGAATTTGAACCAGTCGGTTTAAATTCAGTTAATAATAATGGGGAAAAAGCCGGCCAATCGGTGTTCCATTTCCATCTGCATTTAATCCCTCGATACGGGACAGGTGACGGATTCGGGGCAGTTTGGAAAAATAATCAAAGCGACTACACGCCAGAAATGCTCCGGGATATTGCCTCCAACATTTCCAAGCACCTTTCATAAAATAAGGTGCTAATTGTCTGAAAATTATATCTTTATTTATAGGATACTATTATGTTATAATGTTTGTAAATTCTTCGCTGCAGGCAATGAGCGCACTGCGGGAGGGATAAATAGCTTAGAAAAGCAGAGGAGAGATGAGAAATGAATACGAAAAAACTGACTATCTTAGCACTATTAGCGGGAATTGGAGTTGTCCTCCATGCGGTAATGCCGGCTTTCCCGATTAAGCCGGATATGATGCTGGCGATGATGTTTTTGGGAATTATTCTTATTCCTGAAATCAAAAGCGTCATCCTGTTATCGATTGTTACCGGTGTATTAACTGCATTAACAACCGGGTTCCCTGGCGGCCAAATTCCAAATATCATTGATAAGCCTATCACTGCATTGGTCTTTTTCGGTTTGTTTTTGGCACTCAAAAAGTACCGAACTAACATTGTAAGTGTTGGCGTATTGACTGCGATTGGCACACTCGTTTCTGGTACGGTGTTTTTAGGTTCTGCCTACTTAATCGTAGGCTTACCAGGCCCGTTTGCTGCTCTGTTTGGAGTTGCAGTTTTACCGGCTACCGCCATTAATACTGTAGTAATGGTTATTTTGTATCCAATTGCTCAATCTATTTTTAAACGAACAAACTTATCGTCATCAAATGCCGTCATTCAAAAATAATGACGGGATGATCAGACAAAGAAAAGAACCCACCCGGGTTCTTTTCTTAAATTTGCTATTCTATCGAAAGAAAGATAAAAGGAACCCTATCAACAAACAGACCCCTCCACCTGCAGCCAAAGTTCCAGCCCGTTTCTTTAACACCTGCTTCGGTGGATAAACACCAGGTCTTTGCAAGTCCATAAAATATTTACCGGCACCCAAAAACGAAATGGCACATAAAATAAAAAAGATCACAGCAGCACTCTTCATTTTGTTGTCCCCCTGATAGGATTCAATATTTTGAATGATGTTGTAACTAATTATATGTTTTATCGTCCATTCCTATGAGACGGATAGGCTAAACTATTTGAGGAAATCTTTTTATCTATTATTTTTCTAAAAAGTTGCCAATTTCTAGCAGGAATAATGAAAATAAAACCGAATTATATTAAAAATTAAAATATAAGTATTACAATTTCTAAAATTTTGTGAATTTTTTCTTTATTAATTTTTATTTTATTGGCATAATGATAGTAGAGTAATAATAAAGTAGGTGAAAATGGGGATGACAGAGAAAGAATATTCAATGAAGGAAGCGATGCTTTTTAGTCAAAGAATTGCCCAACTTAGTAAAGCGTTATGGAAGTCAATTGAGAAAGACTGGCAGCAATGGATTAAACCGTATGATTTAAATATTAATGAACACCATATTCTTTGGATTGCCTATCATTTAAATGGTGCTTCGATCTCTGATGTTGCAAAATTTGGGGTAATGCACGTCTCAACCGCTTTTAATTTTTCGAAAAAGTTAGAAGAGAGAGGTTTGTTGAAGTTTTCAAAAAAAGAAAATGATAAGCGCAATACTTACATCCAGTTGACTAAGGAAGGCGAGGACCTTCTCCTAAAATCAATGGAAACCTATCACCCGGATGGAAATGCTGCATTCACTGGCGCATTGCCGTTAAGGGCCTTGTATGGCAAGTTTCCGGATATTATTGAAATAATGGCCATCATTCGCAACATTTATGGCGATGATTTCATGGAAATTTTCGAGCGTTCCTTCCATAATATTGAAACCAAATTTATCGAAGAAAATGGCAGGCTTAAAAAAGCGGAAAGCACTGAAGAACATGAACTGGCCTATAGTTGTTAAATGTATTTGGCGAACTCTATAAACAAGGGCCTGTATAAATCTTGATCTAAGCAGGCCTTTACAACCTTACTTGCATCCAGACTTGCCGGCATGGAAAATAATAGCTTTTCGAAAAGCGGATGAAAGTTCACATATCCTTCCGCTTTTTGTTCTGCCATTTTTTTGCTCAACTTATCACATAAAGTATAAAAATTGGTGATTTCAGTTTCGGTTATCCCGGACTCGATCACTAATCGATAAAATGGAAGCTTAGGGTTATCCACCAGCTCCAATAACAACTTTTGATGATATTGGAGTAAATCCACCCTTGCTTTTAGCCGTTCATATTCCTGCATATTGAAATCCTCATTCCATTGTAAATCTTTATATGTTTATTATTCACCCATTTCCGGCAAGGGTAAACCTTTTGTCTGGAATAGCAAAAAATGAAGAATCGAGATGCGCGTGCAAAAAAATAATCTGCCATTCATCCAATCTATATCACTATCTTTTTGAGGCAATTTTTGATATTGTAAAGAGAAAAGCGCAGTATTAACCATAAGGAGGGAATCAGTGATGATCTCCATTTTTATTGTCTTGGCCGTTTTTATCTTATTTTATGTCAATAAAATGACGACCACCCTTTGCATCCAAAAAGAAATACCTGAAGACCGTCAGCACAAAGTTTTTCGGACTATTAACGTACTGGTCACCATTCTGCTGGTTTCTTCGTATGTGGAAATCCTGTATACATAGTAGAACATGCAAAAAAAACAAGCGATGAGTGTATTCTCATCGCTTTTCCTATTGCCTCATTACCAAATCCAAGATGCCCCAACGATAACCAATAGGATGAAAAGAACTACGATTAACGCAAAGCCTGCTCCGTAACCTGCTCCTCCTGACATGCTCTTTACCTCCTTTATTGTCATAACGCATAAATTCAACCAGCCTCATGAACCGTCCTAACGGAATCGTCCATAGCTAGTTTTCATTTATTGCTACGATATACTATTCATTCGATATTCATTTCGACTAGGCCCTTGCCTCATTTTTCGGGAAAGTCTACCCAAGACATGGTGTATATTTCAATTAAGGCAAAAAAATGAATATATTTTTGCAGCCGTTCCCATTTATGTTATAGTAGAGGATGTGGACAAAAGCCCAAAAGAATTTACTGTTTAGGAGAGAAAAATCATGAAAAAATGGATATTAGCCCTCACAATTGCCGGTGGGGTTCTTGGATTAAGTGCATGTAATGGGGCAAGTTCTGAAAAAGTCGCAGAGACTAAAGCAGGTGATGTAAGCCAAGAAGAGCTTTATAATGTCATGAAGGATAAATTCGGGGAGCAAGCACTGCAACAGCTCGTTTATGAAAAGGTTCTGTCCAAAAAATATAAAGTGACAGACAAAGAATTGGACGAAAAAATCGAGCAATTAAAAGCTGACCTTGGTGCGAACTTTGAAATGACACTTCAGCAATATGGCTACAAAAGTGAAGCAGACTTGAAGAAAACAATGAAACTTGGCATGCTTCAAGAAAAAGCTGCGATGGAAAATATTAAGGTGTCTGATAAAGAATTAAAAGATTACTTCGAAAACACCTATAAAAAACAGATCAAAGCCCGCCACATACTTGTTGAAGATGAAGCAACTGCAAACGAAGTGAAAGCAAAGCTGGATGCCGGGGAAAAGTTTGAAGACGTAAGCAATACTTACTCTACGGACCAAGCTGCAAAAGCTGCTGGCGGAGACCTTGGATGGTTTGGCCCTGATGCGCAAATGGATGAGGACTTTCTAAAAGCTGCATTTGCACTGAAAGCTAATGAAATTAGTGCACCAGTGAAAAGCCAATTTGGATACCATATTATTGAAGTCACTGAAACAAGAGAAAATGCTTCTTTTGATAAAGTAAAAAAAGATCTTGAAAAAGAATTTAAATCTACACAACTAACAAGTGAGAAAATCAATGAAGTTATGCAGAAGGAACTGAAAGAAGCGGATGTAAAAATCAAGGACAAAGACTTGAAAGACGCCCTTAATCTCGGAACAGCTGCCCATTAATAAGAAAAGCGGAAGCGCCTTAGGCTTCCGCTCTTCTATTTATTCTGTTGCACTTTGACTGTGTCCCTTTCGTGCTTCCTTTTCCCGCTCCAGGCGCTTCATGTAAATCTCGCCCTCACGCTCGATATCCTCCATTTCCAATTCACGCTCTTCTCTTCCTGTCTTGATGGCCATTAACGCACTGAGGATAATTCCAACCACTACTGCATAAACCCAAATAGGAATAGTCAATTTCGCTTGCTCCTTTCAAAGTGGTTGTCCACTTTTTTACTACATAATTATGCTTACTGGCAAAAAAAAATAACCCGGAACTCGGGTTATTTGTGAAAAACAGGTTTATAGAATGAACGATTATCCAAAGCGAAAACGCGCTCGGTAAATTCGCCAGGCTTGACTCTTTCCAAAGCACGATCGAGCATGTTCATTTTTGCATCTAGATTGTCTATATAATGAAGGATTTCCGCTTCTTTCACAAGCGGTGGTTTTGGGCTGCCCCATTCAGCTTTTCCATGATGGCTAAGGACCAAATGCTGAAGGATTAATACTTCTTCTCCTTTAATTCCCAGCTCATCGGCCGCTTTGCCGATTTCAGTAATCATGATGGTGATATGACCGAGCAAGTTGCCCTCCAGTGTATAGACTGTTGAAATCGGGCCGGACAGCTCCATAACCTTGCCCATATCGTGCAAAATGACTCCCGCATACAACAGGTCCCGATCAAGGCTCGGATAAAGATCGGCAATTGCCTTCGCTAAATCAAGCATGCTGACAACATGATAGGCAAGTCCCGAGACAAATTCATGATGATTTTTAGTAGCTGCCGGATATTCAAGAAACGCTTTTTGGTGTTTTTTGATCAAATGGCGGGTAATCCGCTGGATGTTCGGATTTTTCATATCAAAAATATATTGGGTTATCTTGCTGACCATCTGATCCTGGCTTAATGGCGCAGTCTCAAGGAAATCCTCCAGCTTTACACTATCAGCAGGATTGGTCTTGCGAATCTGGCGGATTTTCAATTGGCTTTTGCCACGATAATTCTGGACATCCCCAAGGATTTTTACAATCGATTGTGGAGCATAATTTTTTTCATCCTCTTCATTTGCATCCCAAAGCTTTGCCTCAATTTCACCGCTTTGGTCCTGTAGGATTAAGGTCAAAAACGGCTTCCCGTTACTGGCAATCCCTTTTGTTGAATTTTTTATTAATAGGAATAATTCTACCTGATCCCCGACTTCATAATGCAAAATTCCTTTTGCCAACCACTCCACGCTCCTTCCCTCTAGCTAAAGTATACCATAATCCACTTTTATTCTATGAAATTATCTGAACAGCACCTTTATCCAATTGAATAATATTTTCCTTAGGAAATAACGGCAGTAAATGCTGATGACAAGTGAAAAATAAAATTTGCTTTTGTCCCAAGCTTTTTAGCAGCTCAATGACCCTTTGCGTTCTGGCAGCATCAAAATTAACGAAGCCATCATCAATGATAATCGGAAACTGATATTTTTCATATAAAGTGATCGCCAAAGCCAATCTAATAGAAACATAAAGTTGTTCTGTAGTGGCCTGGCTTAATTCATTCGCTTCAAATAGGGTATGATCCTTCCTTTCGACTAGGAATCCGATCCCGATTGGATGAGGGTGAATTCTTTGGTAGTTTCCACTTGTAAGAAACTCCAAAAATTCCTCTGCTTTCTCCAACATTCGCGGCAAATGCTCACTCTTGTATTTTTCAACTGTCTCCAAAAGAATATGTTGGGCCAGTGAATAAATAGCCCACTCTTTAGCCATCTCTTCCAGATCGAATTTTTTCTGTTTGTAGAGATGAAGGATTTCGGAATAGGTCCCGCCTTCTTCAAGCAGCCCAATCTCAACTTTGACCTTGGCCTGGGCTTCTTGCAATTCCTTTAATCGAGCTTGTAATTGCCGCGAACGCTGCTGACACTCTTCAATTAAATCATCCCAATTATGAATGTGTAAGTAATGTTCACACTCTTCTTTTGACAGGATGGAGAATTGAAGCCTTCCTTGAAGGCTCTCGAGCTTATCCAAAAGCTCACTCCGTCTTTCCGCTTTTTCGCCAAGTTCATAGAATTCCTGCGAAGTTTCCACATTCGCTTCACCCAACAACTTGATATATTCAGCTTCCAGCTGTTCTTGCTCTTTATTCTTTTGCTGCAGGTCAGATTCCATTTCCAGAAACTTTGCACGTCTTTCTCGAAGCTTAATCCGTTTTTCCTGTTCTTCCTCCAGCTTCTTCTTCAATAAATAGACTGTTTTATGTAAATCCAGGCCTTTTTCAGACAAATAGCGATTTTCATAGTATTTTAGCTCGTCCGTAATCTGCTTTTGTTGCTGATTGATGTTCGCTATTTTTTCAAGGAGCTGATGTTTCTCCCGGCAGATCTCTTTAAACTTTTCGATTTGGCCGAAAGCCTCCAGCAAAAACGAAGCAGCCATATATTCGGGTATTTTCAGCTCGTTACCGATCATCAACAGCGCTTTTCGATGGTCGTTAGACTCCTGCTCCCAGATTTCTAATTTGTCCATCGCTCTTTGAAGTTGGGCTTGCTGCTGCTCGAGCTTTACTTTCATAACTTGCAGCTGCTCGATTCGTAGGTTGTCTCGCTTTAACTTTTCCTCAGCCATTTCTATGTCGAGATTTGCTGCCGACTGGAGTTTCTCGATTATTCTTGTTTCTTGCTTTTTTAAATCCTCCAGCCTTCGATTGGTTTCTTTTTGTTTCGAATTTTTTAGGTTCTGGAACATAAACACAGCAAAAACAACACAGGCCCCGAAGCCCAGAAACATCAAAATCCATTGCTTTGTAAGCGCACCGTAGACGGTTAATCCAATTAGAATTAACTCAATAGTAAAAAATTGCTGCTTTATCCTTGTTCTGGATGCCTGCTCCAATTCCAGTGAATGCTGGTAAAAACCTCGTTTGTCCCTAATGGTCCTTAATTCTTCTTCAAGGCTTCTTTTATCATTTCCCTGTACCTGCTCCTCCAGAAGTGCACGTTCTTGTTTTGGCAGGCACAGACTAGACGTTAGCTGTACTTCCTTTTCCATTAGTTCTAGCGCATTTTTTTCTTCTTGAAGCAAATGATCGTGGTCAGCCTTCGTTTCCAACAGCTTTTGACCGCGTCTAGAAATGTCTTCAACCTGTTTTTTCATATATATATTTGTATTGATTGCTAGAATATCTTCTTCGTTTAACGGCAAATGGAGTTTCTCGTTAATGACGGCAAGCTCTTTTTCCAAGTGTGCCAATTTTTGTTCATACTGACCTTTTTCAAGGGTTAATTGTTCCAATACAGGAATTTGATTAAGCAAATTCACAATGACAGGCTCGTCTTTTGCGAGTGATTCATCAGGTTCAAGCTCAACTAGATCAAGCTTTGCTTTTTTCATTCTTTCTTCCATGCTGACTAGTTCTGCCTTGTGGGGAAGAATGAGTTGATTTAGCTGTTGCAGCCTTTCCAAGCCACGGACAGGAAACTGGATCTGCCCCAGTTCTTCAAGCTCATTTAGCGTCAGCTTTTCTTCCTTTACAAACGATTGGACTCGTTTCCATTCGGTTAATTTCTCCGATTGTTGATGAACATCTGCCAACTCCTGATTGATTTTTTCCGATTCCTGGAGAAACCTTTCTCTTTTTTCAATCAGCGGTTCATATTCCTTCACTTTTGCCGCGGCATTTTTTAATTCCCCATTGATTTCATGAAGCTCATGCAATTTTTCGTTTAATGGAGGCTTTTTCCCGCCAGGCTTAAACCGGGAATCGAGCTCCTTTTGAAGCTCTGCTTCTGCCTTTGCCAGCCGTTCCGTTCCCAAGGTTCCAGCTGAAAACAGAAATCTGCCCAACTCTTCCCCCTTCATTTGATGAATATTTTGCAGCCCATGAATATTGAATGAGTAAATGGCCTGGAACAGTCCTTTATCAAAATTCCCCAACAGGTTTTTTAAAAGCTCTTCGCCGCCAAAAGTGCCATTGTCCAAGTTGACTTTTACATCGCCAGCGGCCTTGCCTTTAACACGTTCAATCACAGCAAACCCAAACTCTTCATGAAAAATTCTGATACTGCCCCCGTACTTCGTGCTGTGCTTTGGCTCATAACGCAGCTCGGCCTGCTGTTTTGTCGGGAACCCGAATAAAACACTGTTAATAAAGGACATAATGGTCGATTTACCAGCTTCGTTCTCGCCAAAAAAAACTTGAAAATCTGCTAAATTATCGATTTGGATATTTTCTAATTGCCCATAACCGTATATATGCATCGAGACAATTTTCAATAGGATTCACTCCCTTCAATCATAAAGATAATGAATTAATAGTTTTTCTGCCCGTTCGATTAACTCGCGCTGTTCGGCCGGTGATAAATGGGATAAATATTTCTTTCCCAGTCGGTGCTCGTACAATGGTGCCAAAGCATTCTCCGTATTGTCAAAATGCTCGATGGTTTCGAACAGCTCTCCGTAAAAATTAGCTTCACGTATTAACACCTCTTTATCGAGAAGCTTTCTTTCTGAAAATGTGATATCGATAATCCAGACAAATGAATCTTCACTTTGTTCTTCATCCAATAGGAGGTCCAAGAGCTCCCCATTCAACGTTCTTTTTTCCCGTTCATCCTCCATGTGGATATTCGTTAGTTTTAATGATAGAAACGTACCTGCGTTATTTTTTCGACAAGAGTGGATGGTGGATTGGCATAAGCCAAGGATATCATTGAAGTTTTCTGCCTTTGCTGCGTCGATCTCGACCTCCTCCCAGACAATATCCGCACAATCCACAAAGGTGAATTCTGTCCCAAGCTCATTAAGCGAAATATGATAAAACCCTTTCAGACCGCTTTCCTTTTTGTTTCTTCCTTGGATATTTCCAGGATAAATAATCGGAGGGGTATCGGATAAAACTGTCCGCTTATGAATGTGACCCAACGCCCAGTAATCAAAGTTTTTTTCTAATAGGTCCTTCACGGTGAATGGAGCATAGTTATCATGCTCGGTTCCGGAACTTTCATTGCCATGGAGTATGCCGATGTGAAAATCAGCTTCTCCGGATTTGCCATAATCATCGATTTTCCGCTCATACACATGACGGGTCGGGTAACTAAAGCCATAAAGATGAACGGTCACGCCACTGTTCGTTACCAGCACCATTCTCTCCACCGTGCTGCCAAACACATGAACATTTTCCGGCAAATCAAGATGAACCCAAGAGCCGTTTAAATGGTCATGGTTGCCGTGAACAATGTACACAGGAATCGAATGCTGGGCAAGTTTTTGCATTTCCGACCGAAACCGTGACTGGGCACGCAGGCTTCGGTCCTCCCCGTCAAACAAATCTCCAGCAAGAATAACAAAATCGACTTTGCGCTCAATTGCCGTCGAGGTAAGTTTTTTTAGTGCCGTAAAGGTGCTCTCTTTTGCCCTCGTAAAAATAGCTTGCGGCAAATGCCTTAACCCCACCATCGGGCTATCCAAGTGCAAATCCGCTCCATGAATAAACGATATTTTTTTCATAATTATTCCTCACTGCTTTTTTCATCATTGTATCATGCGCGAAATGCGAATGCACGTTCTGTATAAAGATAGTTAAAAAGCTTTACCAAAAATGGTAAAGCTCACAGCAACTTATTCGTTTTTCGTCAATTCTAATGCCTGTTTAATATCTTTAAAGGAGTTGGACCTGCCGTACATTAATACGCCGCCCCTGTAGACCCTGGCACCGAATATCGCCAATGCTATAATGGTGGCGACCAGAAGGGCAATCCCCAAGACCGCTTCCCAAACCGGGATAGTCAACATCCCGACACGAAGAAACATAATCATCGGTGTAAAGAAGGGAATATAAGAAGTGGCCGTAATAAACGCGGCATCGGGCTTGCCGAGACCGAACATTGCAATCATAAATCCGCCAACAATCAGCAAGGTCATCGGGGTAATCATCTGCTGCACATCCTCGATCCGGCTGACGAGCGACCCTAAGAACGCAGCTAGCGTGGCATAGAGAAAATAGCCAAGGATAAAGAAAATCACCGCATAGACAATCGTTGCTGTCGGAATGCTGCCGAATCCATAAACCCCAAAGAAACCGTCCTTTAATGAATCCATGTTACTCATAAGAGAGTAATAGCCGACAATCAGGAATACCGCAAATTGTGTCATGCTCAAGAGACCGATGCCGATAATTTTAGCAAACATCTGCTTAATCGGCGAAACACTGGAAATCAATATCTCCATTACCCGCGATGATTTCTCCGTTGCGACCTCCGTTGCAATCATACTGGCGTACATGATAACGGAAAAATAAATCACAAATAACAGTACATAGACAAGGCCTCTGGCCTGATTCAATTCTTCTTCCGTTTTTGCGTCTTTCTCAAGTGCTACCTTATCAAAAGCAACCGGTTCATAAAGCTTTTGCAGCTGTTCCGGGGTTAAGTTAATTTTGGACGCGGCAAGCATCGTTTTCACTTGCTGCAAGCCTATTTGCAGGTCGGCGAACAGGCTGGAATCAGCGATACTCATTGCCTTATAAGTCGCTTCCGGCAGTTGTTCACCATTAAATCTTAACAGGATAAGGCCATTGTATTTGCCTTCTTCCACCGCTTTTTCAGCCTCTTTTTCTGTTCCTTTATATTGTGTAAGTTTGATATCATTGTTAGTAGCCTTCATTTGCTGCTTCAACGGCTCATAAAGCTGCCCTGTTTCATCAAGAACGGCAATACTATCCTTCCCTCCATTTTTATCAAATAAATCGATGATATTTTGAATGTTGGTTAGCCCCAAGACAATGACAACCGTCATCAGCGTTGTGATGATGAACGATTTGCTTTTTAATTTGTTTAAATAAGTGTGAAACAAGATGATCCAGAAGCTATTCATAGGAATCGCCTACTTTCTCAATAAAAATATCATTTAAAGACGGCTCTTCTAGGGCAAATTTACGAATGAACCCCTTCCCGACAATTTCCTTAAGAATGCTTTCTGCCACTCTTTCCCCTTCAATTTGCAATTCGGCACCCTCCGTTGTCGGTTTTGTTTTGACAACACCAGGAAAGTCCTTTAAAAATTCCAATGAGAAATCGGCATGAATGATCAGGTTCTTTTTCCCAAACGCACGTTTAATTTCTTTTAATGCACCGTATACAACCGGTCTGCCTTTATGTAAAATGCATAAATGCTCGCACATTTCCTCAACGTGATGCATTTGATGGCTTGAAAAAACAATCGTGGTCCCATTCTCTTTTAATGCCAGAACAGCCTCTTTTAGCATTTCAACATTGACCGGGTCCAACCCGCTAAAAGGTTCATCCAGAATTAGCAGCTTTGGCTTATGGATGACGGCAGCAATGAATTGGATTTTCTGCTGGTTCCCTTTCGAAAGCTCCTCGACCCGCTTATTTTCGTATTCGGGAACTTTAAACTTCTCCAGCCATATCTTTAGTTCTTTTAATGCGTCAGCTTTTGCCATTCCTCTCAATCTGGCCAAATAGACAATCTGTTCGCGCACCTTGAGTTTGGGATAGAGCCCTCGCTCCTCTGGCAAATAACCGACAAGGTGGCTAGTAGAATAATTCAGCGGGTTTCCGTCCCAAGTAATACTTCCCGCGCTGGCATCAAGAAGGCCTAAAATCATCCTGAACGTTGTGGTTTTTCCGGCCCCGTTTGCACCGAGAAAGCCGAACATTTCTTTTTCCGGAATCGTTAACGACAAATCGTCTACAGCTGTAAATGAACCAAACCGTTTGGTGACATGTTCTAATTTTAATACCATTTTTTCCACTCCTTTCCTTCCGAGACAATTATACCATATTGCGGTTTTGCGTTTTCCTTTTGCACTATTTGAAAAATTATGTAAAAATATCAATAGGGAGAAATTTTAAAAAGGGGTATGGGAATGAAAACGTATAAGTTAACTGCATTTGAAGCAAATGGGGAAAAGATTTTGGATGAAGCCTTCCAGGCCGAAAATGATGAGGCAGCAAAGAAGCAGGGGGAACATCTGTTAGCGGAGAAAAATTTGCTCGAGAAAACACACCGCTGCACATCTCCAGCTGGGAAACTGCTGTTGTTTCATTCATAAAAAAGAAGCCAAAACGGCTTCTCAGGCTGTAGAGAAACTTCTCGACAGCCTTATTAGCCTCTTATGACATGTCTGAAGAAAAAATCAAAAGGAACGGGTTATGAGGGCGCATTTTATAACTTGTTTGTGGAAAAAATCAAAGCGAACGCGTTATAAGAGCGCTTCTTATGACGTGTCTGAGGAAAAAATCAAAGCGAACGCGTTATAAGAGCGCTTCTTATGATGTGTCTGAGGAAAAAATCAAAGGAAACGCGTTATAAGAACGCTTCTTATGACGTGTCTGGGGAAAAAATCAAAGCGAACGCGTTATAAGGACGCCTCTTATGACGTGTCTAAGGAAAAAATCAAAGCGAACGCGTTATAAGGACGCCTCTTATGACGTGTCTAAGGAAAAAATCAAAGCGAACGCGTTATAAGGACGCTTCTTATGACGTGTCTGAGGAAAAAATCAAAGCGAACGCGTTATAAGGACGCCTCTTATGACGTGTCTGAGGAAAAAATCAAAGCGAACGCGTTATAAGGACGCCTCTTATGACGTGTTTGTGGAAAAAATCAAAGCGAACACGTTATAAGAACGCTTCTCATGACGTGTCTGAGGAAAAAATCAAAGCGAACGCGTTATAAGGACGCCTCTTATGACGTGTCTAAGGAAAAAATCGAAGCGAACGCGTTATAAGGACGCCTCTTATGACGTGTCTAAGGAAAAAATCGAAGCGAACGCGTTATAAGAGCGCTTCTTATGACGTGTCTGGAGAAAATGACAAGGCGATTAGCAGGGGCAATTTTAAAATAAAATCGGCAATTCACCGATAAAATAAAAAATTGCCGAGAAAAAGACCCTTTCTCGACAATCTAAGAAGCCAAAACGGCTTCTTTTTTTACTTACCTGTAAAATTTGGCCTTCTTTTTTCGAGAAACGCTTTGATGCCTTCCTTATGGTCTACCGTTTCACGCATTTTTTGCTGGCCAAATTTCTCTAATTCTAGTATTTTTAATAGTTGCGGGCGATTTTTTTCTGCCAAAATCTTTTTCGTCTTGATCATCGCCTGGACTGGCCGATTCAGCCAATCTGTTATTCTTTTATGTACCGCCTCTTGGAGGTCACCATCGGCCACTTCCTGGATTAGACCAATTGCAAGCGCTTCCTCCGCAGTCATCACTTTTCCGTCCCAAATAACCTGCTTCGCCTTTGTTTCACCCAGTCTTTTTTCCAAAAAGAAATGTGCCCCGCCATCAGGAATGAGACCGATTCCGATAAAGTTCATAGCCAGTTTGCTAGATTTGTCAGCGATAATATAGTCAGTGGCCAGGGCCAAACTGAACCCAAGGCCAGCAGCCGCTCCGGAGACTACACTAATGGTAAGCTTAGACAGGCTATAAAGTGTAATAATTAACTCGCTGATGCAGTCCATGACCGGGAAGAAATCTTTCTCATTCATGTTGGAAAGCATTGTTTTAATATCGCCACCCGCGGAAAAAGCCCTACCTTTTCCGGTCAGTACGACAATATCAATCGCATCCGATTCGCTGAGTTCCTTCAGTTTTCCGACAAGTCCTCTAATCATGTCCACATCCATGGCATTGAGCGCTTCAGGCCGGTTCATTTCCAGCGTTGCGACGCGGCCATTTACGGTTAATGCCACCTTATCTGTCATAAAACTTAACGACATCGCTTTCCCCTCCCATATACTTTGTTCAATTCCATTATATAGATAAATTCCGATAAAAAAAGCAAACTCTCTAAATATATTGAATTTTTCCATATAAAAAGGACAAAGGTCAGATTTGCCCCTTGTCCTTTTTGATTTACCCTTTTTGACTGACCTCTTTCTGGACCTGATCGCGAAGTGCCATCTTTAAAAATTTCCCTACTGATGTCTTAGGGATTTCCTCAAAGAATAGAATATCGTCAGGAATCCACCATTTGGCGAATTGCGGAGCCAAAAATTCCAATAAATCATCTTTGCTGACTTTACCTTTGTATGCATCTTTCAACACGACGCAGCCAACAGGGCGTTCCTGCCATTTTTCATGCGGAACGGCTACCACCGCCGCTTCAAACACAGCCTCGTGGGCCATCAGCGCATTTTCCAAATCGACTGACGAAATCCATTCGCCGCCGCTCTTGATTAGGTCTTTTGTGCGGTCAACAATCTTGATAAAGCCCTCTTCGTCAATCGTGACCACGTCACCAGTATGGAGCCAGCCATCGTGGAACGCATCAAGCGTCCGCTCGTCCTTATAATATTCAGAGGCAATCCACGAACCCCTTAAGCACAATTCGCCCATTTCCTTGCCGTCCCAAGCCACTTCGCCATCCTTGCCGACGATCTTCATTTCAAGACCAGGAACGAGTACGCCCTGCTTTGCCCTGATTTCCAGCTTTTCCTCATAATCCAGCTCTTCTTGGTAGCTTTTTAATTTTGAGAACACGGCTAACGGGCTCGTTTCCGTCATGCCATAGGCATGCATAAATGGAACATTATATTTTTGTTCAAACGCCTTTATCATGCCCTTTGGTGCCGCAGAGCCACCGCATAGGATTCCACGGAGGCTGCTCATATTATACGAACCTTCCTCAAGCTCTTTCAACAGTCCCAGCCAAATCGTCGGGACACCGCTGGTGATCGTTACTTTTTCCTGCTGGATTAATTCAGCCAATAGTTTCGGCGTAAAATATGGACCAGGCAGAACCAGTGTGGTGCCAAACCATACGCCGGCGAATGGCATTCCCCAGGCATTGGCATGGAACATGGGAACAACCGTCATGGCAATATCGTTTTCACTGATGGCTGCCGTGTCAGCCAAGCCTAACGCCATGCTGTGCAGGAAAATGCCCCGATGGGAATAAATTACCCCTTTTGGATTTCCTGTTGTGGCGGAGGTATAGCACATTCCAGCAGGGTCGGTTTCGTTAATGTCATTTGAGTATTTGAAATTCGGGTTTGCTTCGGCCAGCAAATCCTCATAGTGATAAACGGGTGCAAGCGTTGTCTCAGGGAGTTCTTTTTTGTCGGTCATGATGATAAAAGCTTTTACAGTCTTCAATTCGGATGCGCATTTTTCAAGCAATGGAAGGATGTCAGAATCCACTAGGAGTATTTTATCTTCGGCGTGATTGATAATATAACTGATATGTTGTGGTGAAAGACGGATGTTGATTGTATGCAGGACCGCACCGATACAAGGGATTCCAAAATAGGCCTCTAGATGGCGGTGGTGATTCCAAGCCAACGTTCCGACCCGGTCCCCTTTTTCAACGCCTAGTTTTGTTAATGCATCAGAAAGCCTCCTGGTCCGTTCGCCAATTTGTTTGTACGTGAGGCGCTGGATCCCGCTCTCCGTTCGTGAAACGACCTGCTTCTTCGGAAAATATCGCTCCGCCCGTTCCAGCATTTGCGTCAAGGTTAAAGGTGTTACCATCATAAAACTAATCCCCTCCTATATTGAAAGCGCTTTAAATTCATAGCATTCTATGAATTGGTTTCCCTTAAATATTCGACATATTCAAAAATAATCCTTTATTAAGAATCGAATATTCTACATAAAAAAAAGCCCCCCGCACTTATTAAGCAGGAGAACCTTTTTCAGCAAATAATTCTTCTAAAATTTTAATTTTTTCCTCTGTATAAGCCTCAAAACTATCGTTATAGGACTTTGGATCCTTTGGATTGGCAAAGTGTGTAATTTTCCCAGTCATTGGATGAATGAACTTGCTAGATGCCCCGCACCCAAGCCCGATAATGGTCTGCTGCTCCTCCATAATCATGATGTTATAAATACTTTCTTGATTTGGCAGTGAGTAGCCGACGTTTTCTAGATTGCCAAGGATATTTTTCTGGCGGTATAGATAATACGGGACATAGCCGTGTTCTGCCGTCCAATTCTGGGCCGACTCCATCATATTTTCAACCTCAGCACGGTCAGCAACCTTGTATTTTTCTTTGTTCTTCGTCATTTCCGAAGCGCGCTTGAACGATAGGGTATGAACCGTTAACGATTCCGGCATCAGCTTTTCTGTTTCTGCCAGAGAATGAGTAAATTCCTCCATCCCTTCCCCCGGAAGGCCGATAATCAAATCCATATTGATATTGTTCATGCCCATTTCACGCGCCAAATGGTATTTTTCGATTGTTTCAGTAACGGTGTGATGGCGGCCAATCGCCTTCAACGTTTCTTGGGTATATGACTGTGGATTAATGCTGATCCGGTCAATCTTCCACTTCTTCAGAACCTCTAATTTTTCAGGCGTAATCGTATCCGGACGACCGGCTTCAACCGTGATTTCTCGAATTTTATTGACATCAGGAAACGATTGGTACATTTCCTCATAGAGCATATCCATTTCTTCCGCGGTAATGCTCGTCGGGGTCCCACCTCCGTAATAAACGGTAGTAATGCGAACACCCTTTTCCTTCAGCCATTGGCCAATTTTCCGCATCTCATAGTGAAGGCCGCCCAAGAAGGAATCAACCGACCCTTGGCGCCCATTAATCGCATAGGCCGGAAACGTGCAATAAGCACATTTGGTCGGGCAGAACGGAATGCCGATATAGATGCTGACTTCCCGCCTTAATGAATAAAGATCGGGGACAACTGCAAGCTGCCGGTCGATGATTTGCTGCATCAGCTTAATTTTTTCATCGGTAATTAAATAATCATCCTTCAATTGCCGATGGGCCGTCACCAAGGGAATACCCTCCTGCAATTTCTTATGAAGCAGCTTGGTTGGCCGAACTCCGGTGAGAATTCCCCATTTTTGTGTCATGCCTGTCCAGTCCTGTAAAACAGTTAAATAAACATGGGAAACGGCATTTTTGATTTGTTTAAACCGCTCTTTCTCTGAATCTGTCGGATTTAATTCCGTTTGGTAATCAGCAGAGACCGCTTTGCCTTCATTGGCCGCTAATTCCGCTGTAACAGAAATCTTTTCTTCAACCTGCAGATCAAATTTTATCAATAAATCAGCATCTATGGCATCAGCCGACAAGATCTGTGATTCTTCAAAAAATAAATTGGCAATCAGCTGGAGCGGCCGATTGAATCTTTCATCCTCTAATCCTAGTATTGAAATTCGCAAGAAAATCACCTTTCAAAATAAACTTCCTTAAGTGTACATAATCAAAAAAATAAGGTCAATATAGTGGAAATTATTCACAAGCAAAAAAGGATACCATTAGCATGTTCTGCTGGTATCCTTTGCAAGTTTAAATTGATATCTTCCTACGTTTATTTTCGAGTTACTGTTTAATAATCTTCATCTTCCGCAGAAATTCAATTGGCTGCTGTTTGCGGAAGTGTTCCTTCACCATATAGGCTACACCGTGCTCGTTTTGTGACCTTGTTACCCAGTCCGAGGCCCGTTTCACCTCAAACGGGGCGTTCCACATTGATACGCCCAGTCCGGCTGCTTCGATCAATGAGATATCGTCAATGCTGTCGCCAATATAGACCATTTCTTGAAGCTTGAATCCCAGTTGACTGCCGAGGTATGCCAAGCCTGTCAGCTTGGAAACGCCTGATGCAACAATATCAATCCGTAACGGATCGAGCCTGATCATATCAATTTCGGTATACATGCCCTCCAGCGCTTTTTTTGCATCCTCCAGATCGTTTTTATTTTCAAAATAAACCTCAATCTTTGGCGGTGTCATAGGATGTTCATGTAAGTATTCGCTGACAGAAGATACAAATTGCTGTGTATAAAACATCGGGTCTCCAGAGGTAAATACGGTTCTAGACAAGACGTTGCTGCGAAGCTTTTGCTTATTTGCCACGGAAAAATCCTCATGCACAAGGCGGATTTGACATGGCAATCCCTCAAGAAACCGGATTGTATCATAGGTGATGTCCTGATTTATCCGGTTAGCATAATTTAGTTTTCCCTCGGCATTTGCAATATACGACCCCTGCTGTGTTACGAGAGGAGCTTTTATGTTCAAGGCCCTGGCCACTTTGCGGGCTGAAGCAAAGCTGCGGGATGTAACAAGCGTAACATATATTCCTTTTTGCCGGACATATTCAATGGCTTCCTTTGAGGATTTATGGATTCTGCCATTTGATTGCAGCAATGTCCCATCAATATTTAACGCCAGTAAGCGATAGATCATCATGTTGCCCCCTGTTCTTGGTGAAATTACCCTTATATAACTTTTATGAGTTTTCAGCCATTTATAGAACAAAGCATGTTAAACTGATGGAAAATTGCCCCCCAAGCCAACCACTTCTTAACCTTCGTCAAAAGAAAAAAGGCCCCGGGGTACGTACCCGAAAGCCTAAAAATACATCTTAAAATTGGCCATAAAGCTCTTCTAATGGTTTCATAATGACCTGGTTTAATTCGCCGATGATCATGCTCATCCGCTGCTCAGCCTGCATAAGGTTCGCAATCTTTGGGTTCTGCTGGACCATACCAACAGTTGCCTGCGCCTGTTGTACCTCTTGCTCAGAAATATTTTGTCCCATCATTTGCTTTTGCTGCAAGTTCAATTGCATTTGCCGAAACTGGTCAAACATTTGCTTGGCCGCGGGGTCGGCATTGACTTCCTGATATGCCTGCTTTAGCTCCCGGTATTCATCACTTTGACGGATGGCGGTTTCAAGCGCATAAGCTGAATCATATAAATTAACTGCCATTTGGGTCCACTCCTTTTGGTCACAATTCCTTACAACTATAACAAACTATTCATCCAAATGCGAGAATGTTCAAATCACCAACGGAATTGCTACTACATAATATACTATACAAATGCCCAGAAAATGAAATAAATGAGGAGTGATTATGGCTTTTTCATTAATTCCTGTAACGGTTGCTGCCAAGAAACCCACAAATACGAAGGACAGCTTCATCCAATTATCGTCTGAATTGCATCAACAACTACAACTGAATCAAACCAAAGTAATAAAACTCATATGTGGAAAAACAGTAGTAACTGCAGATATCCAATTGACTGATATCGCTGGAAACGAAATATTAGTCTCTGAAAATATCTTCATAAAATTTAGCCTTCCGCTTAATAGACATAAGTTTCAAGCAGTCTACAAGCAAGACATTAACACCCTGCAGATCGGTCCAATAATCGGATTAGTGACAGATTTTCCGGAACCCGGGCAGGGACAGCCAAACTTCCGGTCCATCCATGCGTTTTGCGAAGAACTTCACCATGGAATTCAGGAAAGGGGCGGGTTTCTTTATGTGTTTCGGCATGATCGATTTCCGATACATGGTTATTATTTTGAAAATGGGACTTGGCATGAAGCATTACTTCCATTACCCGATGTCATTTATAATCGAATTCATTCCCGCAAACTTGAACACGGCCCTTCATTCAAGAAGTTTCGCAACCAGCTGGAACAACTGGCGATTCCGCTTTTTAATGATCGCTTTCTGTCCAAATGGGATGTTTACCAGCGGCTAAGCGAAGGGAAGCAGCTGCCATCGGCACTCCCGGAGACAAAAATTTTTTCAAAGGAAAACCTTTATGACTTCGTGCAAACCTATGAAACTGTGTTTATAAAACCCGTCCATGGCAGCCAAGGACGAAACATCATAAAAATAACCCGGGTGCAAGATGGCCTATTTTCAATCCAATCTTCCTTACATCATCAGCCAGAAAATTCGGCGAACCATTACCTGCTTTCGGAACTTTATCAAGTGGTCCTTACCTTGCTTAGAAACCGCATTTATATCATTCAGCAAGGGATTCAATTTTTGACCCTTGATACTAAGCCCGTTGATTTTAGAGTCTTGTGCCATAAGAATATTAATCATCGCTGGGTGGTCACGTCCACCATCGCCAGGATTGGAGCGGAGGAAGAATTTGTTGCTAATTTGGCCAGGGGCGGCACGAGCATGAAACCGCTGAGGGCCTTGCGAGCCGTACTAGATAATAAACAAGCGTCTAAAGCACTTGTGCGAATCAAAGAACTTTCACTGACAATTGCTGAGAGTCTCAGCATGACCGGGTCAGGACTCACCGGGGAACTCGGCATCGATATCGGTGTGGATCTTGCCGGGAATCCTTGGCTGATAGAAGTCAACTCGAAACCTTCAAAGCTTTTCGAGGATGAGCCAGGAAAAATCAGGCCATCCGCCACAGCCATTATCGCACTTTGCACCATGCTTGCATTTGATTCGATGACAGAAAAGGAGGATTAAAAATGACAGCCTTTGGAATAATGTCGCTTTCCTTAGAAAGTGAAGCTTCCTATATAACAGAAATCGCGAAGCACGGGGAATCTCTCGGAGTGGAATGCTTCCGCTTTATCCCCTCCGAAATCAACCCGTATACTCTCCAGGTTAAGGGAAAAAGGTTCGATCATCGTTCCCAAGCCTGGTTTGATGCCGAGTTTCCGATACCTAACCTTCTGTATGACCGATGCTTTTACGGAGATGACGAGCACTCGAAACAATGCCTGCCAATTGTCTCATGGCTAAAATCCAAAGAGGATATAACTTTTTTGGGATACGGGCTGCCAAATAAGCTGGAGTTGTATGATGCCTTAAAAGACACCGTATTGTCTGCCTACTTGCCCCCGACACAATCCGTACCTGGGCCGGGAGTGGTTTTAAAAGAACTACATGCAGGCAAAAGAATCATCTTAAAGCCAGTCAACGGCTCACAAGGCTACGGGATTTACTATTTACGGAAAAGCGACAAAACCATTCATGTCAAAACGGAAAAACAACAAAAAATCATTTCGCGAATCTTCCCCAATGAAGCAAAGTTAACTCAATGGCTGCAGTCACTGTTCCGCAAACATCAATACCTTATGCAGCCATACCTGGAATTGTCCAATCAGGACTCGCAACCATTTGATATTCGAATTCTGATGCAAAAAAATGACAAGGGCATTTGGGGAGTGAGGGGCAGAGGAATCCGGGTCGGGACAACCGGCGGAATACTCTCCAACTTAAGTGCCGGGGGATCAGTGAAGACGTATGCTGAATGGGCGGCAGCGATTCCTCCTGCGAAGGGTGAATATATTAAACACGAGCTACAATACATCCTTAGGGAACTGCCGCAGCTACTTGAGAAAAGATTTCTGCCATTATTTGAGATTGGGGTGGATATCGGCATCGCCAAAAATGGCTCGATTTGGATACTCGATATCAATTCAAAGCCTGGCCGGAAGGTCCTGTTGCAAACTCGACCAAATTTGAAAGATATCCTGTTCCGGGCGCCCCTGCTTTACGCAAAACTCCTTTCCCAGACAGATTCAAAAGAAAGGAAGTACGATCATGCGAAAACGTTATCTCATTGAAGTAGCCCCAAACGACCAATTAATTGTTTTTTGCCCTCCTTCATTCCTGGAGGATAAGGTGTTGACCAAAATTGCTTTTGGATCAAAATCAATGAAAGTAGATTTTCGGCCCCACCCTGACAGCCAAAACCGAATTGTCATTAGCAAACCTATCCAAAAAGTTCTCCATTTTCCGAATTTAAGGCAGCCGCTCCATGCATTTATCGAGAATGGGGTGCTCTATATCGGGCCGCTTGTTGGCATTTTCACCGCCGGTTTTACACAGCTTCCCGAACAACCGATTGGGGAACGGACCGCGTTTTTTTCCAAGCTTTTGTCGGTAGGTAAAAATGTCGGGGCCAGTGTGTTTATTTTTGGAGAACAGCATATCGATTGGGAGCAAGGGGTCATCGAGGGAATTTTTTATCATCAGCAAACCTGGCAGAGCATCGAAGTTCCATTTCCGAATGTGATTTATGACCGACTGCCCAACCGCAAAAGTGAAAACAGCCGGAAATTAACCAGGGTCAAGCAGCGGCTGCAGAAGGACTATCTCATTCCATGGTACAATCCTGGATTTTTTAATAAGCTTGACATTTACGAACGACTGTTACAGGACGGGTCAGTCGAGAATTATCTTCCTGAGACTCATCCATTTACTTCTTTTTCGAAAATCGAAACCATGCTCGCCAAATACGGTCATGTTTATATCAAGCCAAAGAATGGCAGTCTTGGGCTCGGAATTCACCAAATTCTTTATGACCGAAATTCGGGATATTACTATTGCCGCTACCAAGATCGGGATGAAGTCAACCGGTTACGTAAGTTTTCAACCTTGGAAAAATTGTTTAAATGGGTATTCCCCAATCAATCGCTTGAAAACATGGTGGTTCAGCAAGGCATTCATCTTATTCGCACCAATCAGCGTGCCGTGGATTTTCGCGTTCACACCAATAAGGACGAGTCGGGAAATTGGCAGGTGTCAGCGATTGCCGCAAAAATCGCCGGACAGGGCTCCGTAACCACGCATAAACGAAACGGCGGAGAAATAAAAACGATTGCGGAAATTTTTCCAAATGATGAATGCGAGCTATACACAAAAAAACTCTCCCAAGCCGCCCTTACCTTAAGCAAGGCGTTAGAACGGAATATTTCCGGAATTATCGGCGAAATTGGCTTTGATTTGGGCATCGACAAGAACGGCGATGTTTGGCTGTTTGAAGCAAACTCCAAACCGGGCAGGTCGATATTCACCCATCCGAAATTGCAACAATTTGATTTTCTTACGCGAAAATTATCGCTCGCCTATGCAGTATTTTTAACTGAACAGTCATTAATGCATCCGGAGGAACTGTTCAAATGAACAGCTCCCTCCCCCATCCGGTCATCGGAATTATGGCAGCACGAAGGTCTGATGGAACAATAACCGGCAACAGCGAATTATTTATTAAGTTGCAAAAGAAGCTTATTTCACTTAATGGAATAAGCTTTGTGTTTACCTATGAGAATGCCGGCAAAGACATGATTGACGGCTATATATTTGATCCTGATCAAAGTCGCTGGATGAAGGAAAGATTTCCCTACCCTGATGTCGTTTATAACCGAATTCCCTTTCGAAAAACAGAGCAACAGGATGAGAGCCAACGTTTTTTTTCTTTATTAAAAGAAAAGAATATCCCGTTTTTCAATCCATGTTTTATTGATAAATTTGAATTATATCAGCTGTTAAAGAAGCATCCGTTCCTGAAGAAGTACCTGCCAGAGTCGCTGTTGGTTACGGAGGATGACGAACTGCACTCATTTTTAACGGGATATAAAAGTATCTATTTGAAACCGGCCCATTCCTCCAAAGGTAAAGGAATCTTCCGCTTAAGGATTGATTCAGACAACAGGCTGACATTGCAAGATAAAAATACATCACAAACGTATCCATCTTTCCAGCATTTTTGGGAGGAATGGCGTGAACTGCTGCTTAAAAAAAATTATTTGGCCCAGCAAGAAATTGAATCGTCACAGTTTGATGGCTTTCGGTACGATTTCCGAATCCTCGCCCATGCTGACAAAGAAAAATATAAAGTGACTGGCATTGCCATCAGGCAATCACAGGAACAGGATATCACCACCCATATCCCCTCGGGAGGCAGAATGCTCCCATATGAGAGAGTGCAAACCTCTGCCCATGATCATTTTATTCACAGCATTGTCTCTCCTATTGGTACTGCTTTATCGGAGCAATTCGGCTATTTCGGTGAATTTTCGATTGATGCCGCTGTAAGCACAACTGGGCACTATTATATTTTTGAAGTAAATTCAAAACCGATGAGCTTTAATGAGCCGGAAATTGAAGCGCGGAAAATTGAGCAACTATGCCAGTTATTCCTCCGGCTTGCAAAAAAACCTATTTAAATCTCCCGCAAAACAGGTTACTCTTAAAGAGTAAACAAGATTGCCGAAGGGAGATTCTGACAATGATCATGCACTTTCAATTTAAGCCATTATTCGAAAACAAAAATATTCCCGGCTGGAATTTTTCCTTTTATCATAAAAAACAAAGGTTTACAGGGGTTTACCACCAAACCGGCAAAATTGAATGGACCTCAAATACTCCCGAACAAGAGGAAATGGAAGCACTGAAGAGTCAGATTCATGAGTTAATGCTTTATCATGTTTATGAGTAAATAGCTGTCCCCTTTTGAATGAAAATTGCTCCTAGTCATAAACTAATTAAGGAAAGATTTTCTGAAAGGATCGATGGGCTTGAACAAGAAAAGCGAAAAAATGACCAATGAAGGTTCCAACTATGAAGGCAGAGACAAAGCATATGTGGATATCGATAGAATGATTAATGAAGGATTGTCTGGTGGTTCCGTACATGCGCGCCACGATGCCACCAATATTGAGCAGGCACGGCAGCTTCCAGAGGAAGAGCCACCCTATCAAGCAGATTAATTCGCCGAGTCAACATGACCCGGCTTTTTTTATGTTTTGTTATAATGAATGATATACAACAGACTGGGGAAATGAATTATGCTAAAAAAGCTATTGTCATTATTTAGTAATTCCGTTATGCTGGCTGAACGTCCAAATCAGGAACCACAGCATCAATACGTATTTTTTGATGAAGCCGCTCACGAGTGGATTGGCATCCCAAAAACAGAAATTAGCGATCAGGAATTACGCGTCCTTAAAACGCTGTACCAATTGATTGACTTTCAAGCGACAGTAGGCAATACCGCCTCTGGAAAATGGCATGAATTTTTATTATTTGACGGACCGCCTCCAAGCAATCCGTCCGATCATGAATATCGCTTCATTCAGTTTCAAATCAACGGTCCTGATATTAACCAGCCTGAAATTGAGGATGCCTTAAAAGGCTTTTTCACCGAGGACACCAACATTATTTGGGAAAGCCGGAAAAACGGGGTCGTCATTGAAGGCAAAAAACAAATCTCCCTTTCAGATGGTGAGTTAATTTCGATGTCGGAAACATTGGAAAGCGATTTTTATGTAAAAATTTCATTCTACGTTGGGAAGCTATATCCTCTTTCCGAAATGCTCCCGAGCATTTATAAGAAGGAACGGGAATACTTTACCTTTGCCGTTAGACATTTGGAAAATAATTCAAGATTGTTTACCTATGAACGCATTTTTCCTGCTTATTTGGCCGCCCATTTGCCGGAGCAATTGACAGGCCAAATACCACACGAGATTTTTGAGCTGTTTACGGGTGACCCAGAACTGTATACCACGATTAAGGTGTTTCTCGAAAATAATTTAAATGCCAGTACGACTGCAAAAAAATTGTACATCCACCGTAATACACTGCAATACCGGCTTGATAAATTCACCGAAAGAACCGGTATTGGCTTAAAAGATTTTTACGGCGCATTCACGGTTTTTCTCGCCTGCCAGCTGTTTGAACATACACAACAATGACAAACTGCCCAATAGAGCGCTTTCATTTTTTGTGCATCCTGTCCATACGAATTTTTCACTATTCCTTGTAAACTGAAGTTGTTAGATAAAACAAGGAGGCTTTCCAAATGGCTGAGTTAAAATTAGATCATATTTATAAAATTTACGATAACAAAGTAACTGCCGTTAAGGACTTTAATTTACACATTGATGATAAAGAGTTTATCGTGTTTGTCGGCCCATCAGGCTGCGGTAAATCGACAACTTTGAGAATGATTGCCGGTCTTGAAGAAATCTCAAAAGGGGATTTCTTTATTGATGGCAAACGCGTAAACGATGTAGCACCAAAAGATCGCGATATCGCGATGGTATTCCAAAACTATGCCTTATATCCGCATATGACTGTTTATGATAACATGGCATTTGGCTTAAAGCTTCGGAAATTCCCTAAAGATGAAATTGACCGCCGCGTAAAAGAAGCAGCGAAAATTCTTGGACTTGAAGCCTATTTAACAAGAAAGCCAAAGGCCCTTTCCGGCGGTCAGCGTCAGCGTGTTGCATTGGGACGTGCGATTGTCCGTGATGCCAAGGTATTCTTAATGGACGAGCCATTATCTAACCTCGATGCCAAGCTTCGTGTGCAAATGCGAGCAGAAATTGCTAAGCTACACCGCCGCTTAAACACAACGACTATCTATGTAACACACGACCAAACAGAAGCGATGACAATGGCAACCCGCCTGGTTGTTATGAAGGACGGTATCATTCAGCAAGTGGGCTCGCCAAAAGAAGTATATGAAAAGCCGGAAAACGTATTTGTCGGCGGCTTTATCGGTTCCCCTGCCATGAACTTCTTTAACGGGAAATTGGAAGATGGCAAATTTATCATTGGTCAAACCGTTGTTTCCGTCCCAGAAGGAAAAATGAAATATCTTCGTGAACAAGGCTATGTCGGTAAAACCATGGTTCTTGGAATCCGCCCTGAGGATATTCATGATGAGCCTGTGTTTATTGATGCTTCTGCCGGAACAAAAGTTAAGGTTAACATCGATGTTGCCGAATTAACTGGTGCCGAATTAATGATTTACTCTAGTCTTGATAACCAAGACTTTGTTGCACGACTTGATTCACGTGCCGATGTAAAGCCAGGCGACACACTGGAGCTTGCCTTTGATTTAAATAAAGCACACTTCTTTGACAGTGAAACTGAACTTCGCGTTCGCCCGCAATCAGATAAATAATTTTACCAAAAAGAGGCTGACAAAATGTCGGCCTCTTATTCTTTAATAAAAATGATATCGTCGTGATGACAGGCCGGACAGCTGTATAGATGCGGACATTTATGCCCTGATTGGGTGTCGGGATAGCCATCCTCAAGTTTCATTAAATCCATTTCCATATACGGACTGTAATCATCAAAATAATCAATTAACCTGCCGCTTTCCATCATCACTCCCCCGCAATTTGTGCACAATAAAAATACTTCCCTCAGGCCGTTGCAAACCGGGCATATTGACATTCTGTTCACCCTTTTGATTATGATTTATCCATAGTTTGCGTTAGTTTCCCTCCCCTATGACAAGGGATAAATTTCCATATAAAAATTCGAATAAGCCTTTGGAATTTAGTCATAATAATGATTAACAACCAAGCAATTACAACTCAAGTTCAACAATTTTCATCGATGGATGAAGCCAGACTAGGGTTCTAACCGGTGCAACTCCGGTTCATCCAACCAACCAATTTTTACTCAGCTATAAACGTGGGTTAGGCCAAGGTGGCTTTCCGATATGGTTCAACTCCATACTAACCCCAAACTAACTAAGAGGAGTGTTATTCAACTATGGCAAGTAACAACAACTCTAACCAACTTTTAGTACCAGGAGTACAACAAGCACTTGATCAAATGAAGTATGAGATTGCTCAAGAATTCGGTGTAAATCTTGGTGCAGACACAACTTCACGCGCTAACGGATCTGTCGGAGGAGAGATCACTAAGCGTCTTGTTGCAATGGCTGAATCTCAACTTGGCGGCGGTTTCCAACGCTAATTTAAAGTAAAACTGATTGAAACAAATTAATAATATGGCTTAAAGCCCCCTCCCTTGTCGGAGGGGGCTTTCCTTGTGGTTATACCATGTTTTCGGGTTTAATCCATTCATCAAATTGGTCTGCTGTCACATACCCGGTTTTAAGCGCCGCTTCTTTTAAGGTGCGATTTTCATTAAAAGCAAGCTTGGCGATTTCCGCCGCTTTTTCGTAGCCAATATAAGGATTTAATGCGGTTACTAGCATTAACGAGCGGTCTACATGCTGCTTGATGACTTCCAAATTCGCCTCTATTCCCACTGCGCATTTTTCATTAAAAGAGTGAATCCCATCCGTCAGTAGGCCAATCGTTTGAATCAAATTGTAAATAATCACCGGCTTAAACACATTTAATTCAAAGTTCCCTTGGCTTGCTGCGAATCCAATCGTCGCATCATTGCCAAATACCTGGCAGGCCACCATCGTTAATGCTTCACTTTGGGTTGGGTTTACTTTTCCCGGCATAATCGAACTGCCCGGTTCATTTGCGGGGATTGTCAATTCCCCAAACCCGCTTCTAGGTCCGCTGGCAAGCCACCGGATATCGTTGGCGATTTTCATCAAGTCGGCCGCCAGCGCCTTTAACGCACCATGGGTAAGCACAATTTCATCGTGGCTCGTCAACGCGTGAAATTTATTTTCCGACGGCCGGAATGGAAAACCGGTCAGTTCAGCAATCTGCTTGGCCGCTTCTATTGCAAATTGTGGACCGGCATTGATTCCTGTTCCAACAGCTGTCCCCCCTATGGCAAGGTCCAGCATGTAATCACTTGCAGCCGATATCATCTTCTCATTTTTCTCAAGCATAAACCTCCAGCCACTAATCTCTTGCCCTAGTGTTAATGGTGTTGCATCCTGAAGGTGAGTTCTTCCGATTTTCACGATTTGTGAAAAATCTTTTTCCTTTTCAAGCAATGTATTCTTTAGCTCCTTAATTGCAGGAAGAAGCTGTTCGGTCATTTTTTTGTATCCGGCAATGTGCATCGCTGTCGGGAATGTATCATTTGAGCTTTGTGACATGTTGACATCATCATTTGGATGAATCCGTTCCATTTGATTTTGTGCAGACAGCCACTCATTTGCCTGATTGGCGATTACCTCATTGACGTTCATATTTGATTGCGTCCCGCTGCCAGTCTGCCAAACAGACAGGGGAAAATGTTGATCATATTTTCCGGATAGTATATCATCACATACTTTTGTGATCGCAATCATTTTTGTTTCGCTTAACTTGTTTAACCGGAAGTTGACCATTGCAGCCGCTTTTTTTATGTACACCAAACCGTAGATCAGCTCTATTGGCATTACTTCACTGCCAATTTTAAAATTCTCCTTGCTCCGCTGCGTTTGTGCCCCCCAAAATTTATCGTGCGGAACACGAATCTCACCAAGCGTGTCTTTTTCAATACGGTAATTCTCCATATGGATACCACCTTCTTGTAGATTATCATTATACCCACATATTACCATACCATAGGAGAAGAAAAAACTGCAGACACCTTGTCTGCAGCTTACGCTTTAATAATGGTATAGCCGATAAAATAGGAAAGAATTAAGATACTGCCGATGATAAGGACTACTGAATAATCAGTCATGGTTTTCCCACCCCATAAAAAAATTTTGGTAAACATTTTTACCATAACACCGCCCTTCTTGTTTCGCAGTGATAAAAATAACACTTCACCCTCAAAGAAGTGAACAATTTATGAACAACAAGAAAAAGAACCCTAGAGTAAGGGTTCCCATTTCGTTTTTTTAACCGGCGAGGCCCTGGCCGCCCTGCTGCAGCTGATACATCTGATAATATTTTCCCTTGGCCGCCATCAATTCATCATGATTTCCCATTTCTACAATACTCCCCCGGTCCAGCACAAGAATTTGGTGTGCATTGCGGATTGTCGATAACCGGTGGGCAATGATAAATGTAGTTCTTCCTTTCATTAACACATCCATCGCTTCTTGAATCAGAGCTTCTGTTTCTGTATCAATGCTTGAGGTCGCTTCATCAAGAATCAGTATAGCCGGATTAAAGGCAAGCGCTCGAGCAAACGAAATCAATTGACGCTGCCCGCTTGATAACGTGCTGCCCTTTTCGATCACTGGTTCATCAAAACCATTTTCCAAATCCTTAAATACTTTCTCCGCACCGACATCCATCAGCGCCTTTTCCACCTTCTCAGGGGTGATCAATGGGTCATCGAGGCTGACATTCGAAGCGATGGTTCCGGAGAACAAATAAGGGTCCTGGAGCACAATCCCCATATGATCGCGAATCGTTTGCCTCGGAAAGCTTTTGATATCCTTGCCATCGATGAGGATTTTTCCTTTTTGGCAATCGTAAAACCGAAATAGCAAATTCATAATTGAGCTTTTCCCGGATCCGGTATGGCCGACTAAGGCTATGGTTTCTCCTGGCTTCGCTTGAAAATTGATATTGTTTAGAACATATTCCCCTTCCTTATAGCCAAACGAGACATTTTCAAACGCCACATTGCCTTTTATTCTTGGTATCCGCTCTTTGCTGACGTCTTCCCCTGCTTCATCCATCAACGTAAATACCCGTTCACCGGCGACCAGGGCCTGCTCAAGGTTGGCTAACTGGTTAACGATGCCCTGCACCGGCTGAAACAAACGGTTAACATAGTCTACAAATGCGTAGAGCATCCCCAGTGAGATCACGTTGGCTGGCAGAAGCGCTTGGGCTCCGAAATACCAGATAAACGCAACAAAGACCAAATTTCTGAGAATTCCTACAAGATTGTGACCAGTTAATGCATTTAAGTTTAACAGTTTATTCTGGTATTTAAAGTGACCATGGTTGAGATTTTCAAACTCTTCCTTTGTTTGTTTTTCACGATTAAAGGCCTGAATAATGCTCATCCCTTGAATTGATTCATTAATCATTGCATTGATATCACTGTTGCGTGAGCGGATGATTCGATTATATTTGGAGGCATATTTTCGGTAAACAATCATCCAGAGATACAGGAGCGGCAACAACAGCAAGCAAATCGCCGCTAATTTGGCATTTAAAATAAACAAAGCTACATAAATACCGGTGATATAAATGACACTGGTAAAAAAGGTTGCCAATACGGTAACATAGAGCTCGCGAATTGCCTCCGTGTCATTGGTAATCCTTGCGACCACCTTTCCGGCCGGCAAATTGTCAAAATACTGGATCGGCAGCCGTTGAATCTGGCCGAATACATCCTCGCGCATTTTCTGAATGATCCGGTTTGCCGATTTTTTCAACACAAATCGTTCGCCAAATTGGAAGATCGCCGAAACCACCAATAAGCCAAAATAGACAGCCAATAATTTGAGAATACGGGGAATTTCTGGCTGATAAAAAGCGAGCAGTTCTGGCCCTTTTAGGATTCGAGCCTTGTATTCTGCTTGTTCCGATCCCTTTTTAATGATCAGCGTTTCATTTCTTATGCTTCGCTTCCCATCAAATTGAATACCTTCATCAATAAACACAAATTTCATTCCTACTTGTTGGATACTGACTTGCTTCCCTTTTTGATCGATCTCTGACAGGTACTTTTCCCGTTTATAATACTTTCCGTTAAAATGCACCGCTTTTTGGCTCTTAGCTGTTTCATACCAGGTCGATTCGATTCCTAATATATGCTGGTCAATCACGCTTTTGGCGATAAACGGTCCAGCCAAATCGGTGACAACAGAGATAGTCAGCATAACCAATGCGGCTATTATCAATTTTTTATAGGCTAATGCGTAGTTTAATAACCGTCTTCCGGTGGTCATGCCGTTACCCCCTCTTTATTTTCTACTTGCTGGCGCAAAAATTGCTCCTGATACCAGCCCCCCTGTTCAAGGAGTTGTTCGTGTGTGCCTTCCTCAACAATCCGGCCGTCATCCAGGACCATGATGTGATCAGCATGTTGAACCGCTGACATTCGGTGGGTAGTTATAATGGTAGTTTTTCCTTTCCGCGCATCTCGGATATTATCGATAATTTGTTTCTCGGTTTTAGCATCCACCGCCGATAAGGAATCATCGAGAATTAGAATTTCCGGATTTTTTATTAAAGCGCGGGCAATGGAAATTCTTTGCTTTTGTCCTCCGGAAAGAGCAACCCCTTTTTCGCCGACAAGCGTTTCAAGCCCTTCCGGAAGCCTTTCCAAGTCTTTGCGAAATGCCGCTAGATCGATAGCTGTTTGCAGATCGCCCTCGGTAGCATCCTCGCAACCAAAGAGAATATTTTCTTTCACACTCCTTGAAAAAAGCACATGGTCCTGCGGGACATAGCCGATCCATCTGCGGACTTGTTCCAGGCTTTGTTGGTCCAGCGAGACATCGGCAATCGACAGTTTCCCTTCCCCAAGTGGGTACTGCCTCAATAATTGCTTAATGAATGTCGTTTTGCCGCATCCTGTCTTGCCGACGATGCCTAGGGTTTCGCCTTGGAGAAGCTTCACATTCACATTTTGCAGATTATCACTTTTCGAGGAGGGATAACGGAAGGTTACCCTTTGAAAGGTAATGTTTTCAGGGGTGAGTACCTGAACTGGCTCTGGAGGGCTCTTCACGTCCGCCTCATACGCCAAGGTTTCATTAACCCGGTCTAATGAAGCGTTCCCACGCTGCATTACATTGATTAATTCTCCGACAGCAAACATCGGCCAAATCAGCATCCCCAGATACACATTAAAGGAAACAAGATTTCCCAAAGTTATCACTTGATGGAACACTAGATAGGCTCCATACCCCAGGCCGATTAGATAACTGATACCGACCAGAATTTTTATAGTCGGATCAAATAAGGAGTCGATTTTTGCAACTTGAATGTTTTTTTGATAAACATCCTCAGTCAGCTGATGGAACCGTTGCATATCTGCTTTCTCCTGAACATAAGCGCGAACCACTCTAACTCCGGCAATCGACTCAAGAACACGGTCATTCAGCTCACCGAATGCATTCTGTGCCTCCATAAAACGGGCGTGAATTTTTTTTCCGTAAATTTGCATTAAAACGGCCATAATCGGCAGTGGGATAATTGCTGCCAGTGTCAACTTCCAACTGATGAGAAACCCCATCGTCAACAGCAATGTCAGCATCCAAACGCTGGAATCCACCAGTGTCAAAATGCCGAAACCTGCCGTCATCGAAATAGCCTTTAAATCGTTGGTGGCACGGGCCATTAAGTCACCAGTTCGATTTTTTTCATAAAAGCCCGGAGTCATTTTTAACAAATGGTTCATGAACCGTGAGCGCAGTTTTCGCTCTATCAGAAACGCGCCGCCAAATAGTTTATATTGCCAAACATAGGTAATCCCATAGGTTGAAACCATGATGCCGAGCAATATGCTCAGGTATTGGAGAATCTTTGATTTGGTCATGCCGCCGGCATGAATATCATCAATCGCCATCCCGATTAATTTTGGCGGGATCACCTCTAGAATTCCAACGAATATTAATAGAAATATGGCAACTGCATAACGCTGCCAATTTTCTTTAAAAAACCAACTTAATTTTTTTAATACTGAAAACATCGATGTCTTCCCCCTTTTGTAAGTCTGCTAGCCGCCTTCGAAATCACCTTCATTGTGTGCGATCCTGATTTCCATAAACGTTAACATTTTCGTTCCTCCTTTTTTGGGACAAAAATAAGGCATACCGCAGTATTGTGCAGTATGCCCCTTTTTAAAAATAGAGACAAAAAAACACAGATCACGAGTCAAAAGATCACGCAACCAGTGTTGTTTGTTTTATTCAACTAAAAAGAAATTATTGCAGGACAGGTTACGTGAGGGTATTTAGTTGTGATAGTAACTGTATTTACCTTAGTCATTTCGTAACCCTCCATTTCCTTTTTTTTCTTCCTTTGTTAGAGTATCACTCGCCAATTTAGATGTCAATTCCCAAATTTCAGAAACTTTAATGATTACTCGGCCCAGACCGCAGTACCATAGGCAATTATTTCAGACGCCCCTTGCATGACCGAGCTTGACTGCAGTCTCATCCCGACAATGGCATTGGCACCTGAATCCCTCGCCTCGTCAACCATACGGTCAATCGCTTTTTGTCTAGCCTCATTTAACATGTCCGTATATTCCCTTATTTCCCCGCCGACAATCGTCTTCAACCCGGCTAATAAATCCTTGCCAATATGCTTTGACTGAACCGTACTTCCCTTCACAAACCCGATTAACTCCTTAATTTCCTTGCCGGGGATGTAATCCGTGGTAACAATAATCATCACGAGCACCTCTCTTCTGGTTAACTACTATTATTTTACTTTTTTACGGGATGGTTTAATATCTTTTATTTTTACAAATGTTAACATAATTTTCATTTATCCAGGGGTTGTTGACCTGAATTTTCTGTAAAATTAAATATAGTAGAAAATAAAGGACGGTGGCTTATGCTTAAAAAATCTCGACAGATACCAAAGGACTTGCGCAAAATGAGGATTTTAAATGCACGGATGAGCCTGTTGGAGCAAGACAAGCGGAACTATTATGCTGCAGAAAAAGGCTATGAAGGTGAAGTAAGATTCGATGAATTAACTGCCAGGATTGAGAATCAATGTTATATCATTAATGGTTTGCTCCTTAAGCTTGGCAGCAAGTATTTCCAAATTGACACGGTGCTTATCTACCAGCGAAAAATCTATCTTATTGATGTAAAGAATTTCGAAGGCGAATATATTTATGAGCCTAAGAAACTAAAGACTATGGCTGGGAAAGAAATAGATGACCCTTTAATCCAGTTGCAACGTTGTGAATCATTGTTTCGCCAGTTACTGCAACAATATGGGTTAAATTTCCACATCGAGGCCATACTAGTTTATATCAACCCCGATTTCACCTTATATCAAGCTCCTCCAAATGATTCTGTTATTCTTCCATCAAAACTTAAAAGCTTTATGAAAAAATTGAATACAGAATTCTCCACATTAACAAAAGGCCATGAGAATCTCGCCAATCTGTTAATTTCGCTTGATTTAGGAGATTACCCTTATTCAAACTATCCTGCTTATACCTATGAGGGGTTACAAAAAGGAATCATTAGTTCTTCGTCTCATAAACTTTCTACTTTTTTGCGTAGCAATAAAATTGTTTGTCGGGATAGCGGTGTGGAGGAATCGGTTGAATCTGCAGTTTTGAGGAGTGTCGAGGAATTGATGTTGCTTTTTCCCGATCTAAAAGTGACTACGAATCTGGTGTTTGAATGGTGTGGGATGATTGTCCCTAAGAAAACAATTAGACAGATTCTGTTAAAAAATTATCAATTAACCGGTTATGGAAGATGGACGTTTTTTACAAAAAAGGAGTAATGCTATAATTGTAGGAATAGCGAAGGGGGAATAGAAGGGGTTGATATAGCTACTACGTGACCAATTTTTCTTTTTTCTTGCCATTTTGGGCACGTAGAAACCCGCTACGTGACCAATTTTTCTTTTTTCTTGCCATTTTGGGCACGTAGAAGCCCGCTACGTGACCAATTTCTCCTTTGTCCAGCCATTTTGGGCACGTAGAAACCCGCTACGTGACCAATTTCTCCTTTGTCCAACCATTTTGGGCACGTAGAAGCCCGCTACGTGACCAATTTCTCCTTTGTCCAGCCATTTTGGGCACGTAGAAACCCGCTACGTGACCAATTTCTCCTTTGTCCAACCATTTTGGGCACGTAGAAACCCGCTACGTGACCAATTTTTCCTTTGCCCAAGCATTTTGGGCATGTAGAAGCCCGCTACGTGACCAATTTCTCCTTTGTCCAGCCATTTTGGGCATGTAGAAACCCGCTACGTGACCAATTTCTCCTTTGTCCAACCATTTTGGGCACGTAGAAACCCGCTACGTGACCAATTTCTCCTTTGTCCAACCATTTTGGGCACGTAGAACACAGCTAAGTGACCAATTTCTCTTTTTCACCGCCTCGGGAACATAGAACTCCTATCAGCACAAATAATCACACCAAAAAGCACAGGGGCTAATTCGCACCCTGTGCCTAAACTACTCAATCCTTATCCTTACCTTTTCCGTTGCCTTTTCCGTTGCCCTTTCCTTTATCCTTCCGCTTCTTTTCCCATTTTTCTTTTTGTTTGTTCCACTTTTCTTCCCATTTGTGGATTTCGTTGTCAAAATTCTTTTGGAAATTCTCATACAACTTTTCTTGTTCGCGTTTTTCAATCAACTCACCGACATGGGGCACTTCAAATTTCTCAACTGGCGTATTTGCCAGTGCTTCCTTCATCGTTTCCCGGAATACGGCAGCGGCACCGGCATCACTGGTTGGTGTTAGAAAATGCGTTGCATCAGTTTTGTCGTAACCAACCCAGATGGCGCCGACCAATTGAGGCGTGAAGCCGACAAACCATTGATCCTTGACGCCATTTACCCCCTTGATCGGGACCTGGGTGGAGCCAGTTTTTCCTGCCGTTTCGCGGCCGGGAATTTGTGCAGCCTTTCCCGTACCGTGTTCGACAACTCCGAGCAGCATCGTCGTCATATTGTCAGTGACCGCTTTTGTTGTGACTCTTTCCTTTTTCGCTTTCCACTCCGAAATAATTTTTCCGTCACGGTCAACGATTTTCGTAATCGCATGTGCTTCAATCCGAACCCCATTGTTCGGAAACACGGAAAACGCCTCGGCCATATCAATGGGGGCAATTCCTTTATGCAAGCCGCCGAGTGCCATCGCCAGGTTTTTATCCTCTTTCGCCAATTGGAATCCAAACCTTTCGACAGAATTGACCCCTTTTCCAAGGCCGATTTCATTTAAAAGCCACACCGCTGAAGTATTTTTCGATTCCATGACCGCCTCATACATCGGCACTTCTCCCTCGTATTGGGAATTATGATTTTTCGGCTGGTAATTACCATACTTCATCTGCTCATCCTTCAGCATATCAGTAAGCTGCCAGCCTTCTTCCAATGCTGGCACATAAACTGCCAATGGCTTAAACGAAGACCCCGGCTGTGTTTTCAATTGAACGGCACGGTTATAGCCCATAAACGTATGGTCTCCCCGGCCGCCGACAAGCGCCCTTACCCCACCCGTTTTCGGATCTACCAGGACACCGCCGCTTTGGACAAGCCGGTCTGCTCCCTTTGGAAATAATGCGTCATTTTGGTACGTCTTCTCCATTGCAGCCTGCATGACCGGATCAAGCTCGGTATAAATTTGGTACCCGCCTGTCAGCAATTCATCCTGGGAAAGCCCGTACTTGTTAATGGCTTCATATAATACCCCATCCACATAATATGGAAATTTTCCACGAAACGGATCGCCGCCTTTATCGTTCAGCACGACTTTTTCCCGTCTTGCCCCTTCGTACTCAGCAGTGGAAATGTACCCATGATTTTTCATTTGCAATAAAACAATGTTGCGCCTGTCTATTGCCTTATTCATATGATGATACGGGTTTAATGCAGAAGGCGCCTTGATTAGCCCGGCTAGCAATGCAGATTCACCAATGGACAGGTCCTGAACGTCCTTCCCGAAATATTTGCTGGCGGCCTGCTTGATCCCCCAGGCCCCGTTTCCGAAGTAAATTTGGTTAACATACATTTGCAGAATTTCCTGTTTGGAATATTCCCGTTCAACGGCCAATGCCAAAAAGACCTCCTGCATTTTTCGCGTCACAGTTTTTTGCGAAGTGAGCAGTGTATTTTTAATTAACTGCTGGGTGATGGTGCTTCCGCCTTCGACCATCGCACCTGCTTTAATATCGCGAACTAGCGCCCGTGATGTGCCAATTACATCAACACCATTATGACGGTAAAAGCGGTGGTCCTCAATGGCAATCACGGCATTTATCATCGAATTGGGGACTTCTTTAATCGGTACCCCTTCATTTTTATTGGCGGACACCTTGCTGGCTATGTTCCCACCCGCATCGTAAAATACAGTCGGCTGCGGCAGTTCATTTTTTAAGCCAGAAATATCGGCGCCCTTGGAAAAATAATGCAAGGCTCCAAAAAACAATAAAATAAGTATTAATCCAGTTAGCAAAATAATCTGAAGCACATGCCATTTTTTCAAATTCTTTAAAAATCCCATCATTCTACCTCCGAAGATGCGTAAATACCAAAAAAGATAGATCGGTAGTTATAACAGGTATAATATTCGGTGACTTCGGCCGTTTTATGACCAAAACGCGCCAAAAATAAAAAGACAGGAACTCGTCCCATCTTTATTTCCTAAACTTCCGTAGTCAATTCCTTAAAGCGGTGTTTGGAAAGTTTCTCATCAAAGCTTGAGAAAATCCGGTAATTTCTTTCATCTAGGATTCGGTAATGCTTACTAAGGACGTTTTGCTGCAGAATAAATCCCTTTTTCCGCTGAATGACCCGCCACCAAATCCGGCCGCCAAGCGTTTTGGTTTTCCGAACATCAATGCCTTCCCGGGCGACAGTTTCCAATACTTCCAATGGTTCGTTCCCAAATAAAAATTGGACGGTTTCCGTTTCGCGGAATAAGGCGCAGATGGAAACGACCGTAGACCAGTTGGCAAGCAATCTTCCTTTTTCAATTTGGACAAGTGTTTTTTTTGATACACCGATGATGTCTGCCATTTTATCCTGCGTGTAACCTGCTTCAGTTCGGATTAATCGGAGTTTTTCCGAAACACTCCTGATAATTTCATCCCTGGTCATCTTAAGCCCTTCCTTCACTAGCTTCTAGTGAAATTTTACACTACCCTCTCTTGATTTAAAAGCAATAACCCTATAAAAATGTAAAAAAACTGCTATCTGGTACAATAGCAGTTTAATCCGTTTTATTTCATTTCAGACGGGATGCCGCACCCACTTGAACATGACTTTTTCAAATCACAGGCAGCGCATTTGCCTTTTTTAGATTTATTGATAAATTTCACCATTGCCCAAGCGGCATAACCAAATATCGCAGTCCCAATCACGATGCTGGCAACCATTTGCCTCCACTCCCTTTACTTTTAGCTTAATCCAAACAACCTTCCGCCCTGATAGATGATCAATGAAAGAACATAAGCAATGGCAAGAGCATAGCCGATTGAAAAGGCCGTCCATTTTTTTGACCCGGTTTCTTTAAAAATCGTTGCAACCGTCGCAAGACATGGAATGTACAGTAAAATAAATACCATAAAGCTGTAGGCTGCTAGCGGCGAGTAATAGTCTGCCAGCAATCCTTGCAGGCTGGCATCATTCGGAACAAAATATATGATGTTCATCGTCGAAATGATTGCTTCCTTTGCAAGGAAACCGGTAATTAACGAAGCGGCTGCCTGCCAGGTGCCAAATCCGATTGGCTCCAATATAGGGGCAATCGCGCCTCCAATTGCCGCTAAAAAGCTGTCATCCATCTCCACTTTTAATCCATTAGGGCCTGCGTAAGACAAAAGCCAGATGAACACAGAGCCGGCAAAAATAAACGTTCCCGCTTTCCGGACGAAGCCTTTTCCTTTATCCCAGGTGCTTCTCCATAGCGACTGGAATTGAGGCAGCCGGTATGGCGGCAGTTCAATCACGAATAACGAAGTTTCTGATTTTACTAAAGTCGAAGAAAAGATTTTTGCCAAGGTAAGCGCAACAACGATGCCCAGCACATACAGGCTGAGAACAATGAAGGCTTTATGGCCGGCAAAAAACGCTCCGACAAACAAAGCATAAACCGGAAGCCGTGCCGAACATGACATGAGCGGTGTCAACAAAATCGTTAACAGCCGTTCCCGCGGTGTTTCAATGGTTCTTGCGGCCATGATCCCCGGTACGTTACAGCCAAAGCCGATCATCATCGGAATGAACGCTTTTCCGTTCAATCCTACAGATTCCATAATTCTGTCCATGACCAGTGCAACCCGGGCCATGTATCCGGAATCCTCCAGCAATGAAATAAAGAAGAAAAGAATAAAGATTTGCGGAACAAACACGAGAACCCCGCCAACTCCTGCTACCAAGCCCTCAAGAACTAACGCTTGAATAAAATCAGACGCGTTGACAGCAGTTAAAGCTGTTTCAAACCAGTTTGTCACTGGTCCGGTCAACAAACCATCCAACAGTCCTGATAAAGGCGTTCCCAGCCAATCAAATGTCAGCATGAACATGAGGTACATGAACAGCAAGAAAATCGGCATACCCAAATATTTATTTGTTACAATGGCATCGACTTTTTCAGACAGTGGAATGACGGCATCCTGTTTGATCGCGACATCAGCAGCAATTTTCTCAATCGCTTCTTTTCTTTTTAAATAAATAAAGTTTGCCATTGATTTTGCATCAAAGCGTTTTAATAACTCATCCGCCAATGTTGCAGCAATTGCTGACAGTTTTTGCTTGTCGGCGATGGATTCCAAGTAATCCTTAACATAGACGTTTCCTTCAAAATACTGAATGGCAAGCCAGCGCTGCGAACGATCGGTTTTTCCGGAAATCTCTCGGGAAAGTTCCGTAATGGCCGACTCCACCTCTTTGCCATAATAAACAAGGTTCTTACTGACAGGTTTAAGCGACTTTGTCGAAATGACATCAACCAACTTGTCGCAACCCTTGCCGCTTCTGGCCACAACCGGAACAACCGGCACGCCAAGAATGTCAGACAACTTGTTCACGTCGATATGAATTCCTCGCTTGTTGGCGACATCCATCATATTCAAGCCGATTAAAACAGGCCGATCGTATTCAAGCAATTGCAGAGTCAAATGCAAATTTCGTTTTAATTGTGACGCATCCAAAATATTAAGCAAACGGTCAACCGGTTCATTTAAAAAGAACAAAGTAACAACGCCTTCATCTCGAGACAGAGGGTTAAGCGTATAAACCCCAGGCAAATCAATCAGATGACCAATATTATTTTTAAAGACCCCGACCTTTTTTTCAACCGTAACTCCGCTCCAGTTGCCGACGTACTCATAGGATCCTGTTAGATTATTAAACAACGATGTCTTCCCGGTATTCGGGTTACCTATAAGAGCGATTTCCATTATACCCTCACCACTTCAATCTGAACCGCTTCCTTGCGGCGAATTCCAACACATTGGCCGCATGATTCAATCATAATTGGGCCGCCAAATGGCATGACACATTTCACACACACCTCAGACCCTTCGGTGATTCCCAAATCCAGTAGTCGTCTTTGGACAAGGTGGCTTACATGAGAAATATCGATAATTTTTCCTTTATCCCCAGCTTTTAATGTACCAAACATGACGTTATCACCCAATCTGTATTAATTGAGAATGATTCTCTTTCTTATATAGTCATTATAACTCTTTTTTTTGAGTTTTGAAGTGGTATTTTTGACAATTGTTCGAAAAAAAAAAGAAAAGCTTTGCAGGCTTTTCTTTTTCCTGAATATTTTACGATTCATGAAGAAACATTTTTTTAGGCATGGCTGAGATTACCAAAATAATGATAATCGAACTAACAATGAAGTTTGGCAGCATATAGGTTCCATTATAGACCAGCGAATATAAAACTACCGGCTGGCCTTCCGGGGCATATTCGCCGAAAAAGACAATTCCGGAGAAAACATGGCATATATAGCGGAACAAGCTGCCAAGAAAGGCACCAAAGGTAACATAGGTCATCCATTTGGTTCTTTCTCCTTTCTCAAAAGACTTTTTAATTTGACCCGCAAAGACACCTGCTAAACCAACTACAGTAAAGGCAATAAAATAATCAATTATTCCTTGAATGATCGTATAAATTTGGGCAAATCCAAGAATAAATTGCAATAACCCTAGCAAAAATCCGGTTAACAAACCGCCTTTTATGCCCCAACGGTAGGCAATCAAGAATACCGGCACCATGGCAATGGAAATCGACCCGCCCTGGGGCCAAATTTTTAACGACATGATATTAGCCGCCAAATCCAATAAATAGGCTAGTGCCGAAAAAACGGCGACCTCCGCGATGAAACGTGTGTTACTTTTCTTGCTGTTCACTTTCAATCTCCCCCTTTGTAAATGGTACTTAGCTACCTGTGTAGCTTCCCGAGCAAGGGGATATTAGTTTTTCCAATAAAAAAAGCAATGCACGACATAGGTTTGTCTGCATTGCTTAAATACTTAGGCAAAACCACATCCCTACGCTAGTATTAACTAACAGGTTCATAGGGTCAGAACTCGAACGTTCACTCTCAGCCGCGCAACTGGCAGCTCCCCCTGTGGAAATATTCACTTATTCCACTTCCGACTATACTATTGTTTCTTCAGTTTGACAAGGAGAAATCACCGATACAAGCTGCTTATGTTTTTAGGATTTTTATAATCTTCTCTGATTTAACTGTCAGCCGGGAACTGATTGCATATGATGTAGTAAAAATTTTACAGGAGCATTGCCCCATGTTTACTTTAAAGGTTGATCATGAAATTGAACTCCAATTGTTTCAACGTCACCATACATTGCAGCTTTATCAATTAGTGGAAGAGAATCGGGACCATTTGCGTAGGTGGTTGCCATGGGTGGACAGTATGACTTCGCCATATCAATTTGAATCGGTCATTCCGCTCTGGCTAAATCAATTTGCGGAAGGCAGTGCCTGTAATCTTGGAATTGTCTATAAAGGCACTCTTGTAGGGTCAATCGGCCTCCATCAAATTGACTGGTACAATAAAATTGCCTCCATCGGCTACTATCTTGCCAAGAACGCGGAAGGACACGGAATCATCACACGTACAGTTAAAGGTTTACTAAATTATGCCTTCTATGATCTAGGATTAAACCGCATTGAAATCCGCTGCGGCGTTGAAAACTATAAAAGCCAGGCCATTCCTGAAAGGCTCGGGTTTCAAAAAGAAGGAACGATCCGAGATGGCGAGCATTTAAATGGCTATTTCCACGACATCATCATCTATAGCAAGCTTGCCCGCGAATGGAATGGCAATCATGCAAAGGCATATTAGTTATATTTTGCTTTCATTTATTATTAGATGGTCCATGCGAATTGTCTGTTAATTTGTGCTCCACAAGGAAATCAACAGGCACGATAGCATGGACAATCAATAAAATTTGTTGTTTAGAACCTGAAAAAGTGAAAAACAAAACAAATCCTTCCTAGAATTTGAAGCTGTCATCAAGACAGCTTTTTTATATTTTATACAAGTAGAATTTGCCCAATAAGGCAATAATGAGAGAAAGAGTAATGTAAGTGAGGTGGCATGCCTTACCATGCTGTAAGGCGACCGATGATTTGGATAAATATTTTAACAATTGTGTTCCTGATTGCTTTTACCGCTTATTTTGTCGCTTCTGAATTTGCAATTGTAAGAGTGCGGGTAACAAGGATCGATCAACTTGTGGCCGAAGGTCATAAAAAAGCGCAGGCGGCAAAGAAGGTTATTTCCAATTTGGATGGCTATTTATCGGCCACACAGGTTGGAATTACGATTACTTCATTAATTTTGGGCTGGCTCGGGGAACCAACCATTCGAACACTGTTAAATCCCGTTTTTGACTGGGTTCATATTCCGGCATCACTAGTGCATATCATCTCAGTGATTTTTTCCTTCATTATAATTACATTTGTTCATGTAGTAATAGGGGAACTTTCCCCAAAAACCTTCGCTATTCAAAAATCGGAGGAAATTATTTTGCTATTCGCCCCGTCATTAATTTGGTTTTACAAGTTGATGTTTCCGTTTATTTGGGCATTAAATCGCTCGGCCCGCTTTGTCACGGGACTATTCGGGATTAAGCCGGTCTCAGAGCAAGATATGGTTATGTCTGAAGAGGAGTTACGGCTGATTCTGTCACAAAGCTATGAAAGCGGGGAAATTAATCAGTCCGAATATCGTTACATGAATCGGATTTTTGAATTTGATGACAGGATTGCCAAAGAAATCATGGTGCCGAGAACCGAAGTGATTACATTCTCCAAAGATGCTGCCCTTGAAGAGATTATCGACACTGTCAGCAAAGAAGGATACACGCGGTATCCGGTTATTGATGGCGACAAAGACAATATTTTAGGGGTAGTCAACATCAAGGAGGTCTTAACCGATTGCATTCGGCAAAAATGCAACGGCGAACAACCGCTCATGCAATACTTGAAACCTGCGATTCATGTCCTCGAGACCATCCCGATACAAGAGTTGTTGTTAAAGCTGCAAAAAAACCGCTCACACCTGGCGATTCTATCCGATGAATATGGCGGGACGGCAGGTATTGTAACTGTTGAAGACATACTTGAAGAGATTGTCGGCGAAATCCGCGATGAGTTTGATACGGACGAGCTTCCGCTCATTCAAAAACTCGGAGAAAACAACTATCTCCTGGATGGTAAGGTTCTGATCAGCGAGGTAAACGATTTATTAGGCACCACGCTAGATGATGAAGATGTTGATACAATCGGCGGCTGGTTTTTGACCCAAAAGTTCGATGTCAAACAAGGGGATTTTATTGAAAAGGATGGTTTTGCATTTAAGATCAACGAAATTGAAGGCCATCATATATTATTTATTGAAGTCAAAAAAATTCATGCGTCGCCTGAATAAGGTGACGTTCTGTCGTGAAATTATTTTCATAATATTTCGAATCAATTTGTTCATATTGTTTATATTTTACCATAAATTGTAGATAAGATTACCTACTCAAACCTAGAACGTTTGACTGTATAGTTTATATTCTTTATAATTATTAGTAATTTATTTATATGTCGAAATTGATTACAGCATTAGAAAAAGTTAACGAGTAATTGGGGTATCCCTGAGTAAGGCATTGATTAAGTCTTTGATAAAGGTTACAAGTTAATTTTTTATTAAACTAGGAGGTGACACCCTGCTCGTCTTATTAGACGGGATAAGGGAATTTATTTGGACATATTTAACTTGGTTTTAATAGCCATTTTAATTGCTTTAACTGCTTTTTTTGTAGCTTCAGAGTTTGCTATTGTCAAAATCCGAAGCTCAAGAATCGATCAGTTAATCGAGGAAGGAAATTCGAGAGCCCTCGCGGCGAAACGGGTAACTTCAAACCTGGATGAGTATCTTTCAGCCTGTCAGTTGGGAATCACGATTACCGCTCTTGGTCTTGGATGGATTGGGGAATCTACCATTGAGCATTTGCTTGGTCCGGTCTTCTTGGCCTTGAGCATCCCTGAAAGTGCTACAAAAATTTTATCGATTTCGATTGCCTTTGCGTCGATAACGTTTTTACATGTAGTGGTTGGAGAACTGGCCCCGAAAACCTTGGCCATTCAAAAGGCCGAATGGATTACCCTCACTTTATCACGACCGTTAATCTTTTTTTACAAGGTGATGTATCCCTTCATATGGGTGCTGAATGGATCGGCCCGGATTGTCTCCAGGATCTTTGGTTTAAAGCCTGTATCCGAAAATGAAATTGCCCATACCGAGGAAGAGCTGCGAATTATCCTTTCGGAAAGCTATAAAAGTGGCGAAATTAACCAATCAGAGTTTAAGTATGTGAATAAAATTTTTGATTTTGATGACCGTATTGCTAAAGAGATTATGGTTCCAAGGACAGAAATTGTCTCGTTATCCAAAGATGAAACACTTGAAAACGTGCTAAAGATTGTCCGGGAGGAAAAGTTCACCAGATATCCGGTCATTGATGGAGATAAGGACCACATTATCGGTCTAGTCAATATTAAAGAAATTATGACAGATTTGATTGGAAATGAAAAAATGTCCAACCAAACCTTAGAAGACTATATTCGCCCGATCATTCGGGTTATTGAAACGATTCCAATCCACGATCTTCTTGTAAAGATGCAAAAAGACCGCCTGCATATGGCGGTATTAATGGACGAATACGGCGGCACTTCAGGGCTGGTAACGGTGGAGGACATACTTGAAGAGATTGTTGGGGAAATACGGGATGAATTTGATAATGATGAAATTTCCGAGATTCGTAAAATCAAAGACTACCACTATATCATTGATTCAAAAGTATTAGTTTCCGAGGTTAATGATTTGTTGGGGGTTGAAATTGACGATGAAGATGTCGATACAATCGGCGGCTGGATATTGACCGAAAATTATGAGGCCAAAGAAGGCGACGTAATGATTCATGAGTCGTTTGCCTTTAAAATCATTGAAATGGAAGAGCACCACATTAAATATATTGAAGTGACCAAACTAGCCAAGGACGGCGAGGCAAACATCCAGCAAATTGCCCTTTCGAAATCCGAGGTGCTGTACTAGAAAAGCGGAAGCGCCTCGGTCAGCCCCGACAAGCTTAAGACGTAACCCGCAGGACGGGCCTGCCCTCCGGAGGGGGACGGCTTAAGACCTCGAGGGGCTAGGCGCTGGAGCTAGACATCCTAAACAAACCTGTAGCGGGTTTGTTTTTTTTGCCCCAAAAATGGGACAGTTGAACTATACATCGGACAACCGTCCTTCATATGTTGCTATTAAGGAGGGGATAAAAAATGAATCAAACAGCTGTTTTATTTTTAGCTTGTATTTTAGCAGGGTTTGCCCTTGTTAAAATGCCAGCCATCTCATTTCTAGCCGGACTGTCATCATTCTTTCATGTTATTGGCGCTCTCGCAATTCTGATCTTTGCATTGGCCATACTTTATTACGGCGTTAAAGCATTAATCAAAAGCAAGTAAGCGCTTTCCAATAAAAATAAAAAGATTAGGATTCTTTTCCTAATCTTTTTATTCTTATTTTGATTTTAACATAAGTATTTCTTCTTCCACTTTTGCAATTTTAACAAGGTGAGTATCCAAGCGGCGATTTAAATGATGGATGTCACTTCCCTGTTTGCTTTCGATACGTTCCAAAGATTCCTTAATATCGGATAAATCAATCTGGTTGACTGCCACCCTATGCTCGATGCTATCCACTTTTTCCAATCTAGCCAGTCTTTTTTCGATATGGTCCAGAGTATTATTAAAAGTTTTGATTAAACTTTTTATATCATTAACATTTTCGGATAACTTTTCAAACTCGTTTTCCATTTGCCATAACCCCTTTCTGATTACACCTATCATACCACCGTATTTACCTTATAGATGTTACAATAACAGTAACAATTATATGGTTATTATCAGTCCAAACTTTGAAAATAATGAACATTTTTTAACACTTCATCCATTTGAGTAAAACAGTGAACATTATCATAGGCACTAACGTGAAAAAGTTATACGCTTTAACCAGGTAATCTTTTATCTGAACTTTCTTTGCAAAATAAACCACATTAACAAAAGGTTGGTGCTAAAAATATGTTCATTACAATTGATGAAAAAGCTGTAAATTGGTTCGAAAAAGAATTTGAATTTAATAACCCTTTTAGCATTCGGATGTACCCGCAATATGCTGGATTTGGTGAAAAACATAAGGGTTACAGCCTTGCCTTTTCAATTGAAACACCAGCAAATGCAGCATTTACGAAACAAGTGAATGGGATTGCCTTTTACATTGAAGAAAATGATATGTGGTTCTTTGAGGATACTGAAACTTATTTGTCTGTGGATCAGCTTTTAAATGAACTCCAAGTGACCTATAAAGAGTTTGGAAACGTTCATTAAGGAAAAATAAAAACAAGCCGGGATCTTCATCTCGGCTTGTTCATTATAATAGATTAATTTACTTGATTGCCCAGGCTTGGCGGGAACATTTTTTCTGCCTCATAAACTTTGCCAAGCGCTTCTTCCGCTTTTGTATAAGTGGCTTCAGCAGCTTCAAAGTTTGGTGCATCCTTTTTTAATTCATCTGCTTTTGCTTGATAAGCGGCGGCATATTCTTTTACAGCTGCTTCAAGGTCGGCCTGATGGTCTTTTAACTCCACTGGAATTTGCGTGCTATTTAACTCTGCTGCCACAGCTGCAGCAGATTCACTTGCCTTAGCTCTGTCTTCAGCAGTCGGCAAATCTTCCGGTTTAGGATCTTTCTTTGCCGCTTTAGCTTCATACGCATTTAAATCGCCATCTTTAGCGTTGATCTTTTCAGCAAGCCCATTATAAAACTTGACTAAATCTTTTTTAACATCATTTTTTGGAGCTGCTGCTTCCTCGGTTTTTTTCGTATCCTTTTCTTCCGTTTTGCTTTCATCATTGCTTGAGCAAGCAGCAAGACCGAGAAATAGCGCTAAGGCCGCAAGTGATACTAGAAATTTCTTCATGGTTTCTCCCCCATTTTCTCTAAATTTACCAACTTGATTATTGTACAACATAATATAAGACGATTAAAAGCAAAAAGGGTTGCAGTGAAAAGGTTTTTTTTCTAAAAAAGGTGTCTAATATTAAAATTTTCAACTGTGCCATGTTTACTACCATTAAAAGCATGGCTACATTTTATATTCTGAAAATTAGGAATAAATTGTGAACTATCATACAATAATAATCTTTTCTGTTATACTATAGATGCGAACTTCACTTCTTCTGTTCCTCATCATGTTAGTTCCCTACCTGGTTATGAAAGGGGGTGGACATCATGGAACACGCCAAACCTCAAGTTGAGTGGATGAACTTAACGTTTGACTTGTCAATCATTCTGACAACCACTGTTGCAGCCATCATTGTTTTTCTTATTGCCTATTTATTTACACGAAATCCCGATACATACATACCAAACAAGTGGCAAAATTTTATGGAGTGGCTTCTCGAGTTTGTAGAAGACATAATGAATAATTCAATGGGAAAAACCAACAATTTATTTATCTTATCTACTGGTGTTTCTCTATTAATGTATTTATTCATTGCAAATTTAATGGGGGTCCCCTTTTCTATCATGACGGCAGAAGAAAATCCAGTTACCTGGTGGAAATCTCCAACTGCAGATGCCCATGTAACTATGACACTGGCAATCATGATTATCGTATATACCCATTTTATCGATATTCATGAAAACGGATTCAAACATTATTTTGTAAGCTTTTTTAAGCCGTTCAAATTTTTGTTTCCAATTAATGTTATTGAGCAATTTGCCACAACATTAACCTTAGGGCTTCGTTTATTCGGAAATATTTACGCCGGCGAGGTCATGCTCGCCTTACTGGCGGCGGCAGTAACGAAAGGTTTTGTTATTGCCTCGCTTGCGGCCGTCCCGATGATTATTTGGCAGGCGTTCTGCATTTTTATTGGGGCAATCCAGGCTTATATTTTTGTTACATTAACTATGGTTTACATTGCTCACCGTTTAACATAATCTATAGAAAGGGGAGAAAAGGAATTGGGGGACATTACATTATTGGGATTGCCTATATCGTTGGGGACGATGATTTACCAGGCTTTAATTTTTACCGTACTTGTATTAATTTTGAAAAAGCTTGTATTTAAAAAGCTCGTTGGTATTCTTGAGAATCGAAAACACCAGATTCAAAACCAATTGCAATTAACTGAGCAATATAAGCATGAAGCTGAAAATAATCTGCAAATTAGCGAACAAATCCTAAAGCAGGCTAAGATTGATGCAAGAGAAATCAGAAAGCGATCCGAAGGTGAAGCGAAGCTTATCATCCAATCAGCTAAAGAGGAGGCGAGACAAATCCTAAAAGAGGCAAAAACTGAAGCATTCCCCGCTCACAGCCTATCCTTTTCACATACAGAACAAATTAAGGGGGCGTAATGATGAAGCACAAGTTTACTAAATACTTGGGCCGAGTAACAGAGAATCTCGAATTAGGATTTGAAGAAAAATGGATTTATGTCCATTACACGAAGGGCTCCATTGAAAAAACAGCTTGCCTGCTAAAAAATGAAGATAAATCGGAAAAAGAGTATTTGGAAGGGTTTTTTAAAGAGAATAATGTTTCTGAAGAAATGATAATAGAAGTTAGAAGATTTTTCGAAAAGGGAAAAAACAAGAATGACGAACATTGGAATGAATTTACGAACTTTCTTATGAAAACCCTTTCTTTAAATATGGTGTTTGGCATCACAATTGCTCTTTGTGTATTTGGCGGTTATAAACTGGGCAGTTTTCTCGATGGAAGATTCGGGAAAGATCCCGTATTCACCTTGATCGGGACATTTTTAGGAATTGGCCTTGGTGGCATAACCGTTTATTCCATGGTGCAGAAATATTTTAAAACTCCACTCCAACAAGGGAAGCAGGAGGAGCAAAACTCTGCTAAAAAGGCAGCAGTCGACACCGGTAAATATCCAATCATTGACGTTTCGATTGAGGAGGTGCGAAAAGCAGTCAGGGAATTTTCCGATAACCTCCCAAAAGGAGTCTATCGAACCATCCTTGTTAATGATGATAACAGTATCGACTTTACCCAATTGGCCCATTTACTAGGCGGGATTCCTTCAAAAAGCTTTTATATGTCAAAAGAAACGTATGATCTATTTGAAGAACATGAAAAAGATATTCCGGTCGAAATGGATATGGTTCAAAAGGCCGTAGACATTTACGTCAAGGAGCAGAAAAAATACCCGATGCTGCAATTTGACCCGCTTCATAAGGTGAATTATTATCAGCTGCAACAGGAGAAATATCTAAAATTCGAGCCAAAAACTCAGTTTTATATAACTGATTTAGATGGGCTCATCACCCATATAAAACCACAAAAGAAAAGCTCCTCTCTAAACTGAGAGGAGTTTTTCACATATTGAGATGCTTTTTAAGAGGTTTTTTTTGCTTTTTATAAAGATTTATTGAGATAATAGCATCAAATGTTATTTTTCATCTAATAAACGAGGGGTACAAAGATGACAGGAACAAAAGGAAATTCAAAACATTTGGCGACTATTTCGCTAATTGTAATGGCAGTCGGATTTCTAGCAACCATTCCACTTCCGCCATCCATTTGGAAAACAATTTTCCAGGGCGGCTTTGAAGCGGGGCTAGTTGGCGGGCTTGCGGACTGGTTTGCGGTTACTGCCCTGTTTCGGCATCCGCTGGGAGTTCCAATTCCCCATACTGCACTGCTGCCTAAGAACCGTGAAAAAATCATTGCCAAAATCATTGCCATGCTGGAGAATGATTGGCTTACAAAGGAAAGTATCCGTGAGAAAATTGGGGGGTTCCGATTTACAGATAAAATATTTGCTGTTGTAAATCAAGAAATCCATTCGGATGCTGTTAAACAAAGCCTAACCGGACTTACAAAGCATTTGATTCGAATGATTAATGTAAACAAACTGGCTCCAATCGTTGAAAAGGAATTGAAAACGCAGCTAAACTCTTTGGATATCAAGGATTACATCCCATTATTAATTGATCAAATCTCCCTAAGGAAATACGACGAAAAAGCGCTGGATTTAATCATTGAAGAAGTTGACGAATGGGCTAAGAAAGATAGTACAAAATACCGTCTTGGCGGCATGGCTGTAGACATGATTGAAAATATAAAAGTGGATGGGTTTATGCAGATTGCGTTGCGTTCCTTTAGCAATCTAATCAACGAAGAAAAATTGGGGAGCATGATCCAAAACCTGATTCTTAAAGGAATTGACAGTTTCCGAGACCCGTTTAATCAAAACCGGCAAACATTGTTAATCCATATCCATCAAAAGCTGGAAAGCATTAAATCTGATGAAAAAGTATATCAAGAGCTGAACCAATTCAAGTCCCAATTAATTGAAAGCTGGCAGGCAGAAGAAAAAATCATTGAGCTGCTAAGCCAAATCAGGCAAAAAGCATTGGAGTTTGTCGAAGAACCAGGCTTTTATGAAGAGTATGTCCTGCCGTTTATCAAGGATTGTTTAAGCGACCTCATTTCCGATAAGGATAAAATGAATCAATTAGAATCCTGGATTAAATCGCAAATTACTGGATTTATTGATAAAAATCATGCCAAGGTTGGGCAGCTTGTGAAAGAAAATCTCGATAAGCTCGATACAAAAACGCTGGTGACCATGATTGAAACCAATGTCGGCAAAGATTTACAATGGATTCGCGTCAATGGAGCAGTTTGCGGCTTTTTAATTGGGCTTGTTCTAGTCGGGATTAAAGCAATCTTTTAATCATCATAAAAGCACCTTTCATCAAAAGGTGTTTTTTGTTCACTGCCAGACCTTTTTCCCCCAATAAAATTATTTCTCGTCCGACAAAATGACTGTTCTACTTTAAAAGTATCCTACATATTTACTACTGTAGTCATTATTTTTATAGGGGGAGTTAAATTGGGTGTAAAGTTTATTAAGATTTCCGTGTGCTACTTTGTTATTGGGGTTTGCATTGGGATGTACATGTCGATGACGGAAAACTTCAACTTCACTCCAGTTCATGTCCATATCAACTTACTAGGATGGACGGCTATGACACTAGCCGGTCTAATTTATGTAGCGTTTCCAAGTGCAGCTGACACTACATTGGCAAAAGTTCATTTTTGGATTCATAATATCGCATTGCCCATCATGATGATTGGGCTTGCCCTTTTGATTTCAGGTGTCGGCTCCGCTGGTCCTGCAGTTGCGGCAGGAGGGACCTTAATGGTCTTGGGTGTGATCATCTTTGCCATCAATATTCTTAAAAATGTAAGAAGCTAAGCAGTTTTTCAATAAAATATCAAACGCTGCAGTCAGTTGGCTGCAGCGTTTGATATTTTAAGGCTCTAAGCCCTCTAGGCTGGCCTTTCTAACTTTGCTAATTTCTTGTGGAGATTTGCTAAAGTCATATTGATAAATCGCCGCTTCCCAATCCCCATACATCGGGTTGGGAAACACAATCAGTTTATTGCCATAATCGTTCCTGTCCTGCTCCACCCTGTTTATTCTTTTAGAAGCTGACAGTTGGTCAAATTCTTTAAAATCGTTTAGGTTGTCCCCGAAGAGCAAAACAATCTCATGGGTCTTTGCTACATGCTGGCGGCGGGACTCTTTCCCCAGCTCTCCATCCTGTTGTAAAAGAACATGCTCCGCGTCCGCTTGCGGTGCACCCACCTGCTGTAAATTTTTTATGGTTGCTTCCTTATGTGCTTCCTTTCGATTAGATATATAGAAGATTGCTACCCCTTTGGAATCAGCATACTTAAGGAAATCGAGGGCCCCAGGCAGCGGTTTCGCCTCTGCACGGTTGAACCACTCGCTCCAGTCCAACAGATTCCCTTTGCCTGTTTGGACCATCCAGGCATGATATGGACTGTTATCCAACACTGTCTCGTCTATATCCAGCACAATGGCATGGTTTTTGCCTTTTCTCTTTTGATTTTTCTTCAGGATTTCATCCAACCGCAGTTTCCCCATATTATAGCCTTGATAATAGAGGGCTTTCGCCTCTCCAGATTTTTGAAACCAAAGAACGGACATCGTATTTTGCTCAAGCAATTGGTCCTTCATGCTTGTTCTAGTTATGGCAAAGGCAAGTTCTGAAGTCACTGTCATTGACAGCACTACAGCAAAAAAACACACCACCAGTTTTTTCATCTTGATTATCCCCTTTCAGCTTTACGATTAGTATGTGAAGAATTCAACTATTCAATCTGAAATTTTTGCCAGGTAATTTTGTAGAAATGCATGAACTTCTTCTGTATTTTTTGTAAAATTAAACAAGAGGATGCAAGCGTTAACAAAGATTTTTCTATAAACTTATGGGGGCAAATCTCTTTGAATACTAGATATGATCCATTTAAGACATCATTTGATAGTTTAGATGAATTCGCCGACTTGATTAGCCAGGTGTTACAATGCCCGGTTACCATTGAGGATGCCAATCACCGGCTTCTTGCCTATAGCACGCATGATGAACGAACTGACCCTGCCAGAGTCTCCACGATTATTGGGCGCAGGGTACCGGAAAAGGTGATAAACCAGCTTTGGAAGGAAGGCACGATTCCAGCCCTGCTTAAAACGAAAGAGCCAATACGGGTAAAAAACATGGATGAAATCGGGCTCAGCCATCGGGTGGCGATTTCGATTTGGAAGCATGATGAAGTTCTCGGCTTTATCTGGGCATTGGAAATCGATCGAACGTTAACAGATGAGGATTTTACGCTATTAAAAAAAGCGGCAGACGCTGTAAAAAATAAACTGCTGCAGCTGCAGACAAGAAAGAATAAAAAAGAAGAGCGATTTCAAGAATTCTTTTGGAAATTATTAACCGGGCACTTGAATAATCCAGCGGAAATCAGTGAGCACTTCTATAGCTTGCAAATCACACCGCCATCCTCTTTCGCCGTTCTTGTCTTTCAGTTTCAGGAGAACATCACGAGTCAGGATGAACAATCCATCTCGTACCTTCTAAAAACAAACCAGCGGTTAAAAATTATCCTTTATACAATTGACTGTAATCAGTTAATTGTGCTGGTATCCACAGACAACTTCGATAATGTGTTTTGGGAATTAGAACAGTTTTCACTATTGTTTACAGGAAAAATGGCAGACCGCTACGGGATCTATAATCTTATTCCAGTGTACAGCGGCATCTATCATGATTATCAAAAAATCACGAATGCGTATGAAGAAACGCTGGCTGTCTTATCGATAAAAGCTAAGTTTCCACGCGAAACAAAAAATATCTATAACTATCACAAACTGGGTATCTATCAACTTTTTGACCTTCTTTTAGAAAAGAGAAAAACGGAAGGGTACGAAAATTATTCTTTAAGAAGACTCCATCAGTATGACCAAAAGCATAATAGCAACCTCGTTGAAACATTAGAGGTCTTTCTAAACTGCGACAATAATATAAATGATGCGGCAAAAGCATTAAATGTCCATGCAAACACGTTAAATTACCGATTAAAACGAATTTCCGAAATTGGGGAGGTTAACTTCAAGGATCCAAATCAGAAAATGATGCTTTTTCTCGATTTAAAACTGGAAAAGTACAAGGGGATATAACCTTTTTGTGAAAATCCCCAAAAAATTCCTCCATTTTTCTTCAATAGCAACAAAGAATTTCCCTGCTAAACAATTTATACTCTAAACAAAGGGATTTCTTATAGTTAAACATAGGAGGAATTGGGAGATGTATATTGGTGTACCTAAAGAAATTAAGAACAACGAAAACCGGGTAGCGCTTACCCCTGCTGGTGTCAGTTCATTCGTTACAGCCGGTCATCATGTTTTTATTGAAAAGGACGCTGGAATTGGAAGCGGTTTCAATAATGAAACTTACGAGAAAGCCGGTGCTGAAATTCTCGAAACTGCCGAAAAGGTCTGGACTAAAGCAGACATGATTATGAAGGTAAAAGAACCGCTCCCTAGCGAATATCAATACTTCCGCCAAGGATTGGTGTTATTCACTTATTTACACCTTGCTGCCGAACCTGAGCTGGCACAAGCACTTAAAGATAAAGGCGTTATTGCCATTGCCTATGAAACGGTTTCTGTAAACAGGACACTTCCTCTGCTGACACCAATGAGCGAAGTGGCCGGCCGTATGGCAGCGCAAATCGGTGCTTCCTTCTTGCAAAAAAATAATGGCGGCCAAGGAATCCTTCTTGCCGGAGTCCCAGGAGTAAATCGTGGCAAGGTGACAATTATCGGCGGCGGCATTGTCGGAACAAATGCGGCAAAAATGGCGATCGGACTCGGTGCTGATGTCACGATCATCGATCTAAGTGCTGACCGTCTGCGCCAAGTAGATGATATTTTTGGAAATCAAATTAAAACATTAATGTCTAATCCTTATAATATCGCCGAGGCTGTTGCTGAGGCAGATCTATTAATCGGCGCCGTCCTTATTCCTGGGGCAAAAGCTCCTAAACTTGTTACCGAAAAAATGGTCAAAACAATGAAGCCTGGAGCGGTGATTGTGGACGTAGCGATTGACCAGGGCGGAATTGTGGAAACGATTGATCATGTGACCACACACGATAACCCAACGTTTGAAAAACATGGAGTCATCCATTACTCTGTTGCCAATATGCCAGGGGCGGTACCAAGAACCTCAACGATTGCGTTAACGAATGTGACCGTTCCTTACGGATTACAGATTGCGAGCAAAGGTGTCTTTAAAGCAATCGTCGGGAATCCTGCTTTAAAGCTTGGTGTGAACGTGGCAAACGGAGAAATTACCTATGAAGCAGTGGCAAAAGACCTCGGCTACAAATACGTTCCTGTAGAAAAAGCGCTAGAAAAAGAACTTTCAGCTATCTAAAAAACAAAGGACTCCACAAATTGCGGGAGTCCTTTGTTTTATTTCTGCGTTTTAATTATTTTTACACCAGTTCATAACCATTGGCTGTTTGATAAACCGCAGCTAATGTGTATGCATTGGGAGAATGTTGGAATGGATCCGTTTGAGTTTGCTAGAAATAGGATTGAAGCCGCGAAGGAAGCATGTCTTTTCTAGAGTTAAAAACAGGTAAATGCCCTCGGTAAAATGACCATGCCATTAATATCTTAAAGAATAATATGAATAGCAAGTACACATTAAGGGGGGAAGTATAAATGAGTTCAAGAGGATTTAATAATCGGAATCGGGAAAACATCAATATAGATACTGATGTTGACAATGAAATCAGAAGCAATAATGAATCAGAAGCAGAGGCAGATGTTAGAAATACCGACAAAAATACTAATATCGCACGTGCATCTATCAATAATTCGGGAAATGCTCGGGTTAACGTAAGGTTAAATAGCCGAAGTAACGCCCGCGTAAGATCCGACCAAGAGCAAGATAATGACCAGGATCAAAATACTGATATTGATTTAGATTTTTAAGAATGTAGGCATGTAATGAACTGATTAATTATGAGTTAACAAGGAGGAACTTTAAATGCAAAGAAGAAGAAGAAAAAGAAGAAATATTCAACGTACTGGGATGAACCGTCGAAATAATACAAATGTAAACGTTGATGTTGATACCGACCTTGAAAATGTGGTACGAAATAGAAATGAGTCAGAGGCTGAGGCAGATGTACGGAACGTTGATCGAAATACTAACGTTGCCCGTGCAACAATCACAAACTCAGGAAATTCTAGAGTAGATGTTACATTAAATAGCCGAAGCAATGCGCGTGTTAGATCTGATCAAGAACAAGATAATGACCAAGACCAAAATACTGATGTTGATATTGAATTCTAATTATTACTCTGGAGATGGGATTTAACACCCCCATCTCCTTAAAGGAATGAGCGTATGGATAAAAGTAGACAACGAAGAGTGAATAATATCGCTCAGCAAAGGAATAATTTTGAAAACCGTACTACCCAAAGGCAATTAAGTGAAAACAATAACAGGGCTTTATCACGTGTATTTGATCAGGACAAAATTAGCAATGAAATCTTAAATTCAATTAATAAAAGTGGGAACTCTGATGTAGACGTACGGGTAGATGTGCATGTTGATACTACGCCAATAGCTTTTGCTATTTTGTGCTCCTTGCTGGCTACAAAACAGATGAACAATGATGAATTTGAAGAGGCAGTGGAAAGGCTTCGAAACCTAAACTTAACAGAAGACTATACCACGAATAATGTATATAATCCTATAAAAATGTATAAACGGACTAGAAAGAAAGTGGATTAAGTTGTACCACTTTCTTTTTATTTGTTTCGAAGTGGTAAATTTAAAGATTCCATACTTATCCTCATCCCTTTTTTAGTTATGGGCAGCAGGACAATAGTTTTAGTAAGTTTATAGGCATAAGTATTTATAATTCTTATAAATACGGGGAATTTCCCTATTGCAGAACTAACTGCTGAGAATAAACTGTCGTGAATCAAAAAATGGAATGGAGAGGTATTGCGTGAAAAACAAAAAAAAGAAATTCAAAAAATAAAAATTTAACTGGATTCACAAACAGAAACACCAGCAAATTTAATATTGATGACCATTCAGCTGATGAGTTTGAAATGGATTTTAATAATGATGATTTCAATATGGAATTTGAGGACGAAAGCACCATCAATGGGGAATCCTCTGATAGTCAAGAAGATATGGAAATAGTATTAATGCAACTATTTTAAACCGACGTACTCAGTCACCACTTGCTCTTCCGTTTGCACTTTCCTTTGAAAATAATAAAAACGGAAGGACTCTTAACTTAGGAGAAACGGTTATTCTCCAAAGAGAAATAAATTCTTTCCTATCAGCATTAAGAAGCAGGGGAATTACAGAAGGAGTACAGTTTCACCTAGGTTAAGACCATCATTTTCAAAAGACAACATGAATGGAAGTGCTAATGGAGAACGAGTACGACGACCTAAAATATTTGCTTGAATATCTCGAAGGCGCATAATCGTCCAAGGAGCCGCTGAAATAACTTCACCACCGATAATATCTGCAAGTCTTTGACAAGTAGACATATTTTCCCCTCCTTTCGTTATTTTCTCACTATAACTTATGAAGAAAATAGAAGGCTTGTCTGGGTTTATCAAATAAAGACCTTAATTAAATTTTCTAATATAAAATAAGTAAAGTGCTTTGCTAGTTATACAAGCGGAAGTACCCTTTTTTCACATACATTGTAAAAGGATGAAGTTAAAAAACTCCATCCCCTTATAAAAAGTTAAAAACTTTCATCAAATTCTCTACGTCTACGTCTACGTCTCTCTTCTTCAACTTCAATATCAATATCAAAATTTTGATCCTGGTCGTTTTCTTGTTCTTGGTCAGATCTAACCTTCGCATTACTCCTGCTGTTTAAACAAACATCTACTCTTGCATTACCTGAGTTCGTTATTGTTGCACGAGCCACATTGGTATTTTTATCGGTATTTCTGACATCTGCTTCAGCCTCTGATTCAGATCGATTTCTTAATCGATTGTCAATATCTGTATCGACATCAACATTTGTATTATTTCTTCGTCTATTTTCCATTCAGAATTCCTCCTTATTGTTTTTCAAAATTATTATATTCTTTATGTATAATATGGCTTGGTCACATGTACTAGTTCAACTACCTATTTAAAGTGAAAACGAAATAATAGTGTATTATTTTTGTGTTGAGTTGTTTTTTTATGGTTAGACAAAAATAAAAGCCCCATTTCAGGTTAACCGGTTCCGATTCCTATCGCAAAACAGTAAATTACAACTGAAAATGTAAGGTGAAATGCATATCAAAAAACACCGCAATCATCTGCGGTGTTTTTTGTTGTAAAGTAAAATGGCCAGTCTGATATCGTTGGGGGAGTTCATTTTCTATATACTTTATAAATATTTCCGGTGGACGCCTTTCCCATCATACGAGAACAACATCGCCCGATCTTCAATTGTGGTTTCCATATGAACCGGCCGACCCCAAAGCTGATGAATGTATGGGAGCACCTTTTCCAAATACTTAACATCGAGCTCCACCCCTTCAAACCAGTGCTTTAAGTATAGCTCGCCATTTTTCATATAGTCGCCGTCATTGACCGTAATGTATGGGAACCCGCCGTTAACCCGCATATTGACCAACTGGTCACGCACATGCTCCCATTGCTTATCGACAATTTTATAGTCCCGTCCCTGTTTTTGGAACAGGTACATATCTTCCCTCATGACCAAATCTTTTGTTAGATAATTTCGCAGGAAGGAAATATCCGATTCAATTTCGCGAACCTCGAACATCTTCTCGCGGCCGGACCCTGGCTTTACGCCTCTACGCTTCATCTCATCTGTCGGGTTATCATATCTTTCTTCAATGTCCTCAAGTATCTTTAAGCCCAGATAATAAGGATTGATTCCGGTTTTTGATGGCTGGACGACACCTGCATTTAATTTGGCAAATTCAATCGCCTCACCGCTTGTCAAGTTCATTTCCCGGAGGATCCGCTGATGCCAATACGATGCCCAGCCTTCGTTCATGATTTTGGTTTCAAGCTGTGGCCAGAAATACAGCATTTCTTCCCGCATCATCGTTAAAATATCACGCTGCCAATCCTCCAGCTCGCGGCTGTAGGATTCAATGAACAGCAACAAATCCTTCTCCGGCCTTGGCGGAAATTTCTTTTTGCGCTTTGGTTTTTCCTCCATCTTCCCCTTATCATCCAGTTTCCATAGATCATCATATGGAGACGCTGTAGGACTGACATCGTCTTCTTCATCCTCATCCTCGATTGACCAGGCGAGCTTTGGCCGCATTAACGACGGGTCAATATGTTCATCAATCGACAGCACGGCATCAAGGAATTTCTCGACTTCTCTTTTTCCATATTGAATTTCATATTGATGAATCCGTTCTGCGGTTGCGGCCATACTTTCGACCATATCACGTTTCGTATTTTGGAACCGGACATTATTCTTAAAGAAATCACAATGAGCTAATACATGGGCAACGATGAGCTTGTTTTGGATTAAGGAATTGGAATCCAGTAAAAATGCATAGCAAGGATCAGAATTAATAACCAGTTCATAAATCTTGCTTAATCCCAAATCATAGTGCAGCTTCATTTTATGGAATTGCTTCCCGAAACTCCAGTGTGAAAATCGGGTTGGCATTCCATAAGCTCCAAACGTATAAATAATTTCAGCTGGGCAAATTTCATATCGCATCGGATAAAAGTCCAAACCAAAGCCGGTTGCAATTTCGGTTATTTCACCAATGGCATATTCCAGTGCTTTCCTATCTGCCTCATTCATCAGCCACTCCCCCTTTTCCTCTTACCACAATGTATGAAGGGAATCGGGGATTGATGAAATAAATGTCAATACCTGAATGGGAAGTCCATCGAAAATCAGTGAGGGAGTTTTCTTGCTTCCTTTGCCAGCTTTAGTCCAACCTGCCTGTTTCGCTTCCACTCAGATTGCAGCATGGAAATTGGCGGATTTGTTTCCCCGACCAGGGGGCAAATCTCAATGGTCAGCGCCGGACGCCGATAGCGGGTTATAAACCAATCAGTAAATCCCCCTCCTATCGCATCCTCAGGGGGTTTCGCCAATTTATAGCCTGTCAAAGCACCAATTTTTCTTGCCAATAAATGATCACGATTGCGATATTGTCCATTTTGATAACTCCAGAATATTTCCTGTCCTGCGGTATGATAAGCAACAGCAATCGAGGGCTGGGTGTCATTGATCAATTTTTTTATTGCAATGACTTCCTTTGCTTCAAAAGGCTTTTTTCCTTTATATAACTTATAATAGGGTGCACGCGGCCCTTGATTGAGTTTATTCCAGCCGGCAGGATACTGACGGTTTAAATCAATTCCAATGCCATTAGCCTTCCAACTTTCAAAGTTCTCTACCCCATCGTTCATGATAATCAATTGCTGAAGTTCGAGCGGGGGAAATCCTTCAAGCTGATTCTGCTGGATCATAACACCGTCCGGATTGAGCATAGGGATAAACCAAATCGATACTTCATCCAAAAGCGTAGTTGTTATGGGATCTATTCGGTATAAATCACCATACGCATCGACCATCTTCATCAACAGCAGGCTTGTTAACCATTCCCGTCCATGGTGAGCGCCTATCATCACAATATTTTTTTCGGCTTTTCCAAGCTTCAGCGCCCAAATATTTCGGCCATAATGAGTTGTTCCAATGCTTTTCACTTCAATATCTTTACCAAATTTCGTGTTTATTTGCATGAGGTCCTGTTCAAATGCTTCGTAAGTATACGGCGCATTCGCATCTGCAATATTTGCCTGCGCTTCGTCACATAACACAAGAAATACCAATAAAAAACATAAAGATCTCGTCATAATCACTCACATTTCTTATTTTTATACAGGTAAAAGTTGAAAACCTTGTGAACAGTGGGTGTCAACATTTTCTGCGGGTGTTCTCTTTTAAATGTCATACAATAAGCTTAACTCCTAAATAAGGAGGAGACATATCAAATGAATAAAATGGATTATGACCGGGCGTTATACTATACGCACCGATCTGAATGGGATAATTTGTTGATATTAATGGTTCGAACTACGGATCAATTTTTATCAAAGAAAATCGAACATTTCCTGCATGCCTACAATTTTGAACGTGACTATTCTGTCATTGAAAAGAAGCTATATAGCCTGCTGCGTTACATCGACCATGCAAATGAAACTGTTGAACACGACACGAATGAGGTACCGATGTATAGTCTTTCCTGAAAAAACAAAGGGAAAACACTTTTTGTTGAGGAACATTTTAACAACCGGCCATTAGAATTTAGAATTCCACCAAAAAACACGGCTTTCACCTTAGGAAAGCCGTGTTAAACTTGATTTCAATTTTTTACAACCCCATTTCGCACCGCAAAAAGTGCCGCTTGGGTACGATCGGCAACCTCAAGCTTAGCTAAAATGCTGGAAACATGAGTTTTAACGGTTTTTTCGGTAATATATAAGGTTGCCGCAATTTCTTTATTGCTTTTGCCGCTGGCTATTTCCTTTAATACTTCGATTTCCCGTTTTGTCAATTCATCTAACGGCTTTTGTTCTTCATTTTTTAACGTATAGCGGGAAAGTAAATGGGTGGCCGCTTTTGGATGCAGCTGATTCTCCCCTTGCATTAGCTGTCTGATTGACTTGACCAGTTCCTCCGGCTCAATATCTTTCAGTTGGTAACCGGAAGCTCCCGCCTCGATTGCCGGGATGACATGGTTTTGATCCGAAAAACTGGTAAGTATCATTATTTTTTGATGAGGCTGTGTTTCAATAATTCTCCTCGTGGCCTCAATCCCATCCATTACGGGCATGGCCAAATCCATCAGGATCAAATCAGGCTTTAGTTTCCCAGCCATCTCGACGGCTTCCTGCCCATTCTTTGCTTCCCCGATAATTTCGATGTTTTCCTGTGTTCGCAGAAAAAAGACCAAACCCCGTCTGACTACGTGATGGTCATCGGCGATTAATATGCGTATTCCCATGTTTTTTCTCTCCCTAAAACGGTATTTTTACTTGCACCGTTGTCCCCTTGCCAGGGTTGCTTTTTAATTTAAAAGAACCCGCTAAGGATTTTGTCCGATTCTTCATGCTCTTTAGCCCGAGAGATGGCAACTCTTTCGTATCGTCATAAATAAAACCGCTGCCTTTATCTTTAAATATAAGCATAATATAGGTTTCCGAGGCCTCAATGGATAGGTCGACTATAGACTGTCCCGAATGTTTTTTGCAATTGGCCAATGCCTCCTGACCAATCCGCCAAATCCCCTCTTCAATAGCGCATGGCAGATGGATGACACCATTTACCTTAATATTCACCGTTAAACCAAGCATTTCCCCATAACTGCATAACGCGCTCACAATGCCCTTTTCTAATCCCCTTGGCCGCAGCTGCCAAATTAGCGCCCTCATTTCATTTAACGCTTCCTGAGCCAAATCCTGAATATAACCAAATGTCTCTTTAACTTCCCTTTTATCGGTCATTTCTTTGCCGCCGGAAGCAGTCAGACTTAAGGAAAACAGCAATTGATTGACAGAATCATGCAGGTCCCTGGCCAGTCTATTCCGCTCTGCCGCTAAAGCGATTTCCTGGTCTTTGTGGGTCAATTTTATTCGTTTTAGTGCCGTACCGATTTGTAATGCCACTGATTCCAACAACGCCAATTCTCCGTTAGTAAAATGCTTTTTAAAAGGAGAACCCACATTTAGGATGCCAAATTTTTCATCGCCCGCTTTAAGCGGTACGGTGGCATGGTGGGTTAATCCCCTTGTATCGCCCGTTTTCCGTTCAATCGCATCTTCCAGGCGTTTGCATTCAATGATGTTGGTAGCCTTATCCAACCGCCCATCGCTATAGCGGTCGATACACCAGCAATCGCCGCTGCACATGGGAGTATAGTTGCTTTGAGATAAGGCTGGCGGCAAATTTTCCTTAGCGGCCAGTTCGAGTCTCCCAGAATCATCAATTAAAAAAATCCACCCCGTTTGTAATCCTGTTACATGCAGCAGCTTCTTTAAAACCTCTGAAAGGACGATATACGGATCTGTCCCTCGATTTAAAAGTTCTGCAATTTCCTTTAAAATTTGCAAATCCGATAGATGGTTCTCTCCCATTATCTTTATCCCCCAAATTTTACGGCCTTTTTCCTCATTATACCAAGAATTCCTAATAACTCCTTAGAAAAAAGTATCGCTTTTTCTAAGACTAAAGTCGTAACTTAAAAACAAAAACCCCGAAAGGCCATGCCTTTCGGGTCTTAACATCGGACTCTCCTTTTTAGGATTGAGCCTGTTTGATTTTTTGGTCGACAACTGACATAAAGTCCTGTTCAATTTGCAGCAATTTTGCTTTGCTTTCTGCAAGGCTTGAACTGTTTACGCCAAAATAAAATTTTACTTTTGGCTCTGTACCCGATGGGCGCAAGCAGACCCATGTTCCATCCTCAAAGGTATATTTAAGGACATTGGACTTCGGCAGGTCGATTTTTTCTTCACCAGTGGATGTCATTCTTTTTCCAATTAAGTAATCTTCGGTTACAGCCGTTTTTAATGATCCTAGGCCAGTAAGAGGTTCCTTGCGGAAGGACGTTAATATCCGTTGAATCAATTCTGCACCCTCTTTGCCTTTTAAGGTCAATGAACGCAGGCCTTCCTGAAAATATCCGTATTTTTCAAAAACGCACATCAAGCCTTCGTAAAGAGACATGCCCTTCTTTTTATAATGGGCACAAACCTCGGTTGCAAGCAAAGCGGCCTGAACCGCATCTTTATCACGGGCAAAGTCACCAATCAGATAGCCATATGATTCCTCATAACCAAATAAAAAGGTGTGTTCACCGGTTTCTTCATATTGTTTAATTTTCTCGGCAATGAATTTAAAACCAGTTAAGACGTCTTCTGTCTCTAACCCATAAGCAGAGGCAATTTTACGGCCAATCTCCGAGGTTACAATCGTTTTAAATACAATTCCATTCTTGGGAAGCGTGCCTTTTTGCTTTTTCTGGGATAATAAATAATCCAGCAATAAGGCTCCAGTTTGGTTACCTGTCAGGACAACGTACTCGCCTTCGTGATTCCGAACGGCAATTCCCAAGCGGTCTGCATCCGGGTCTGTACCGATTAACAGATCGGCGCCAACCCGTTTCCCTTCACGGATTGCCAATTCAAAAGCGGCGTGTTCTTCCGGGTTAGGGCTTTTAACCGTTGAAAATTCCGGATCCGGGAGCTCCTGTTCTTTTACAACCGTCACATTTTTATATCCCAAGGCTGCAAGTGCGGCCCTAACAGGCTTATTGGCTGTGCCATGTAACGGAGTAAAAACAATTTTGATGTCTGTTTCATTGGCAAGCCCCTGATTTTCGGAGATGGTTTTAAGTTTTTCTATGTAGGCCTGATCAATGTCTGCTCCGATCGTTTTGATTAAACCGGTCGCACGCAGCGTGTCTTCACTGTCAACCTTCATCAGTAATTCATTGTTGATTTCATTCACCTTGGCAATGACCTCATCTGCCGGTGCCAGCGGAAGCTGCCCGCCATCAGGACCGTAAACCTTGTAGCCGTTATATTCCGGGGGATTATGGCTTGCGGTAATGACAATGCCGGAAAATGCATTTAATTGCCTCAAGGCAAACGATAGTTCCGGGGTTGGCCGTAGTTCGTCAAACACATAGGTTTGAATACCTCTTGTCGCCAGTGTTCTGGCCGCTTCCATGGCAAATTCCGGTGATTTATGACGGGAATCATAGGCAATGACCACTCCGCGCCGTTTTGCCTCATGACCGTGATCCTCTATGTATGCAGCCAAACCAGCAGAAGCTTTGCGGACAGTGTAAAGATTCATCCGATTAGTGCCGACGCCAATCTCACCCCGCATCCCGCCAGTGCCAAACTCCAAATTTTTATAAAATGCTTCTTCCAGCAGTTTCTCATCCTGCCAAAGAGCTTTCAACTGTTTTTTTAGCTCAGAATCCAAATCTTTGAATTCCAGCCAACTTTTCGCAGTCGCTTTCCAGTCCATCCTTAGGAACCCTCCTTCGAGTTGCTATTCAATAATATTGTTTCTTGTCGCCAGGGTGTAACTCCTTTAAAAATTGCCAACATTTACCCGACAATTTTTGCATTCTCCTATGTATACAGCAATCCCTTTCTATAATACCTTAACCATAAAAAAAGAAAAAGCCTAGACGGCTTTTTCTTAGACCAGTAATTCATTGTCCGCTTTTGTATACATACTCAGAATTGTATTTTTCATATTTTTCGCTTCAACAAATTGTACGTAGGCAAACGGAAATGCCAGGCCAAACTCCTCAAGAGTTGCCACATTTTTATTAAACAACCCCTCATATTGATCATCAAGCAACGGGGATTCAAGGATGGAGATCAAAGTTTGGATACTAGCCATCACTTGAAAGGCATCCCTCAATGTACCAAATTCCTGCAGCTGCTGTTCGGAGGTATGCAATATTTTCAATTGTTGGAACTGATCGATATCATCATCAGAAAAATAAAGCGGAAAAATATTTGAATATATATACCTCACTAGCTTACATATTTCTTCTTCCTGACCCGGAGTCGAGGCAAAAACAATCTTCACTACCAACCCACCTTTGCCATCGCTGTTTTCTGTCGTATTATATATGATAAGAATACCATATCTAATCCTACCTTTTCGGTGGTAATTAGTGGATAGCAGGTGAGATTTGTCATGATTCATACAAGCCGCATGGGAGAATGGTTTCAAGTCATTGTCCCCGATCCTTGGCAAGGAAAAAACATTGAAAGTCTGTTTCGGGATCTGTGGGAGGTCCCAAAAAAATTAACTCACACTTTCCGAATGGAAAAAAAGGTTCGAATTGATGGCGAAGCAGCCAATTGGGGAACGCCGCTCGCTGCTGGTTCAAAGCTTCAGCTTCGTTTATTCGAGGCGGAAGAAACGCATATTACTCCGCATTTCCAGGAGTTAGAAATTCTTTTTGAGGATGACCATGTGCTGGTTCTCAATAAACCGCCGTTTATCAACACTCATCCCAATGATCCCAAACAGGAAACAAATACCCTTGTAAATGGCGCCTGTTTTCATCTGCTGTCGCAAGGAGAAATCCGCGACATCCGGCAAATTCACCGCCTTGACCGGGATACGTCCGGAGCGATCCTATTTGCTAAGCACGCCATGGCAGGAGCAATTCTCGACCGTGCACTTGTTGAGCGAAAAATAAAACGCACCTATTTGGCATTGGTGGATGGCATATTAAAACAAAAACGCGGTACCATTCAAGCAGCAATTGGCCGCGACCGCCATCATCCAACAAGAAGAAGGGTATCACCCTCTGGACAAGCAGCAACCACCCATTACCGGGTTGTGATGGAAGATAAGCTTAAAAGGCTATCGTATGTAAAATGCTGGCTGGATACAGGAAGAACACATCAAATTCGCGTTCATTTTAGCCACATCGGGCATCCATTGCTGGGGGACACTCTTTATGGAGGGAAACCAGTCGTTCATAGGCAGGCATTGCATGCGGCCAAACTTGAATTTACTCATCCTTTTACGGAAGAAAAAATTGTTTGTCATGCACCGTTTAAAGATGAACCGGATATTTTTAAAAATATCGATTTGTTGACCATTTGAAAAAGCCTCCCCAATTTTGAAGGGAGGCTTTTTGCCTTTTTAGCTTGCTTTTCGGAAGGCCCGCATAACGAAGCTTAACAATAAAACTAATACTGCTGCACCAATGATGGCAGGTATGATTGCAAACTCTGCCACCTCTGGTCCCCAGTCTCCTAAAACGGCCTGTCCGAGCCATGCTCCTACAAATCCTGCGATGATATTTCCTATAATGCCGCCTGGTACATCTCTGCCTACGATAAGGCCGGCTAACCATCCAATAACTCCACCGACAATTAATGCCCAAATAAAGCTCACGTTAGAACACTCCTTTTCAGTATTCACCGATTTACTTAATTTCTAAGCTGTTGAGCCTGTACAAACAGTAGCACTGCCTGTACTAAATACCTTACCCAATTATTAATTTTTTACTCACCGCCAAGACTTTTTACGAGAATATTTCCTGTCTATGGTTAAAACCACATACATATTCTTGGATTTGTTGGCAAAAGTAAAAAGTATTATCGTCATGGTTAATAATTAGAAAATTCAAATGTTAAGTTTTTGTAAATTTAGTTAAATTACTTTTTACTTTCCGCTACCTATCATATAAAATTATTTTCGTTCATCACCAATTCTGACCTATTATATTGGAGGTTTTAATTTATTATGGCATTCAAAAAACATGACAAGTTCTCGGTAATGTTACACAATATCTCCTCTAACCTTAAAGAGGGCGTCAATTTCTTTACCGAATACAAATTAAAGGAAGTCAGCGATTTAAAAATTTTTTCAGAAAGAATGAAAGAGATCGAATCAAAGGGTGATACGTTTGTTCATGAGGTGATTAAAGAGCTTAATGATGCCTTCATTACCCCAATTGAACGCGAAGACATCCTGCATCTTGCCATGACAATGGATGATGTGCTTGATGGCCTTGAAGCTACAGCTGCACTGTTTGAAATGTATTCAATTACCCAAGCGGATGAATTTATGATGCAATTTGTCAACGCTATTCAAAATAGCGTACATGAAATCGATAAATCTATAGAACTGCTATCGAATAAAAAACTTCCGCAAATCAGGGAACATGCCATCAAAATCAAAGATTACGAATCAAAATGTGATAACGTGCTGCGACAATCGATAAAAAATCTATTTAATGTAGAAAAAGATCCAATCCGAATCATTCAATATAAGGAAATTTATGAAAACCTAGAAGATATTGCCGATAGCTGCCAAACTGTAGCCAACACCCTTGAAACCATCATCATGAAAAATGCGTAAGGAGTAAACAAATGGATTTAATTCTTATCCTAACAGTATTAATTGTTATATTTGCGCTATCATTTGACTTTATCAATGGTTTTCATGATACTGCCAATTCGATTGCCACCTCTGTATCGACAAAGGCACTAAAACCTCGGCAAGCAATACTCTTGGCCGCGATTATGAACTTTGTCGGCGCTATGACATTTACGGGGGTTGCCAAAACGATTTCAAAGGATATCGTTGACCCATTCACACTTTCAAACGGGTCCGTTGTCATTCTCGCCGCACTAATTGCCGCTATTTTTTGGAATCTGCTTACATGGTATTACGGTATACCGAGCAGTTCATCACATGCTCTAATTGGCTCAATTGCCGGGGCTGCACTTGCAGCGGAAGGAGTAAACGCGCTAAACTATAGCGGTTTTATTAAAATTCTTGAAGCTCTTCTACTTTCGCCAGTCTTGGCTTTTGTGGTTGGATACATTATCTATAGTATTTTTAAAGTAGTGTTCAAAAACTTTAACTTAACAAAAACAAATCGGAATTTTAGATACCTTCAAGTCGCTACTGCGGCATTGCAATCATTTTCCCATGGAACTAATGATGCCCAAAAAGCAATGGGAATCATTACAATGGCTTTAATTGCCAATGGATATCAAAGCGGAGATGAAGTTCAAACCTGGGTTCAAATCTCCTGTGCTACTGCAATGGGACTTGGCACTTCCGTTGGCGGATGGAAAATCATTAAAACCGTCGGCGGAAAGATCATGAAAATCAGGCCAATTAATGGAGTTGCAGCCGATTTAACCGGCGCTGCCGTTATATTTGGGGCAAGCTACATCCATGTACCCGTCAGTACAACCCATGTTATTTCTTCTGGTATTCTTGGTGTAGGGGCATCCCACCGAATTAAAGGCGTAAAATGGGATACAGCACAACGTATGCTTGTTACCTGGGTCATTACCCTGCCAATCACTGCACTAATTGCTGGAATTTCTTATTTCATACTTAATTTATTCTTTTAATCAAAACCCAGGGTCATTTTCATGACCCTGGGTTTTTTACCTTTGATGCAACAAAAAAAGAGGTTTTCCGCGTATATTGCGGAAAAGCCTCTTTTTTTAGCTTGTTATTGCTGAACCATCTTCATAATCCAGTCGAGGAGTACGCCTCCAAAGTAAACCCCAAATACACCCACAACAGCTGAAAATACAGGCGGCGCAGGTAAGGGCAGCTTTAAGAATCTAAATAACATTCCAACAACTAAACCTGCTACAAGAGCTAATAGTACCTCTTTCATGTCAATCCCTCACTATTACTTAGTAATTGCTGCTGGAAATTTCACCCTTGCTGATTGCAACACCTGAGCTTGCTCCAATTCTAGTTGCACCGGCCTCAATCATGGCAAGCGCATCCTCTCGGCTTCTGACTCCGCCAGATGCCTTTACGCCAATTTCTGGCCCTACTGTTTCACGCATTAAACGAATATCTTCCACAGTTGCCCCACCAGTTGAGAAGCCGGTTGATGTCTTAACGAAATCTGCACCTGCTTTTACTGAAAGCTCACATGCGCGTTTCTTTTCTTCATCTGTCAACAGTGAAGTTTCGATGATTACCTTTACAATCGCCTTTCCTGTTGCCGCATCTACGACAGCCCTGATGTCCTGTTCCACAAAGTTGTCTTGTTTATCCTTCAAAGCACCAACATTAATGACCATATCAATTTCTGTCGCGCCATTTTCAATAGCATTCTTTGTTTCGAATGCTTTAGTCTCAGAAGTTGTTGCCCCGAGCGGGAAACCGATAACCGTACAAACCTTAACATCCGGCGTATCTTTAAGTAACTCGGCGGCTGTCTTAACCCATGTCGGGTTTACACAAACAGAAGCAAAGGAATACTCTTTTGCTTCCTTGGCTAGTTTAATGATTTGCTCTTTTGTGGCATCTGCTTTTAACAATGTATGGTCGATCATTTTCGCAATATTTTGGCTCATGTTTCATTGCCCCCCATTTTTTAAAGTTACCGTTAGTTTAACCAAAATAACTATATCAAAGCATGTGAACATTTGTAAATCAGTAAATGAACATATGATAATTTTTCTTTTGCACAAGACACAAAAATGCCCATTTTATTCTTTTTTACCCAACAAGAATTTCGCAGTATAGTGGTCGGTAATCAGTACATTGGCAAAGCCGCCCTTTAGCGCCCCGTATATCCCATCAATTTTATTTGGACCGCCGGCCACCAATATCGAAAAATCCTTGTTTTTTAAATCATTCAAGTTCACCCCAAGCGTTCTTTCATTTAGGCTTTCATTACAGATCCTTCCCTCTTTATCAAAAAATCGGGAACAAATATCGCCAACTGCTTTTCCTTCGAGCGATTGGATGTCGCTGTCTGTAAAATAACCCAATTGAAATAATAACGAGTCCGTTTTCACTGGGCCAATTGTAAATAAAGCAATATTTGCCTGCTTCCCAAGCTCCAATATTCTTCTGATATGGCGGTCGGCCTTCATTGCTTGTTTCACCACCACATGGTCAACAATAGCCGGCAGCGGCAGATTGTGAGGAGCAGTATTAAAGGCCTTTCCAAACAAATACAGTATTTCAGATGCATAAGTATTCGTCTCCGAATGACTTACTCCGCCTTTTAATTGCACAACCTTCACGTCTTTTACAAATTTCTGCTTTAACTCAATGGCAACATGGTAAAGCGTAGTCCCCCAAGTCACCCCGATAATATCATTGTCCTTGACAATTTCATCGAGGAATCCCGCTGCTTTTTCCCCTAGATAATTTTTAATAATATGGTTTTCATATTGCGGAATCGAGGCAACAATCGCCTTTTTTAAGTTGAACTTATGCTCAAGCTCGCTTGCCAGGTTTTCCACATTTTCAGTTGGGTCCGTAATAGTAATTTGGACAATCCCTTCGCTTTTTGCCTGCTGCAATAATCGTGATACAGTAGGTCTGGAAACACCTAGGATATTGGCGATCTCATGCTGATTATAGTCCAGTAGATAGTATAATTTGGCCGCTTCAATGACCTTATTTAATTTATCCTGATCCAATGCCATCACCTGAATTTCTTTTGATTGCCTTTATTATAACATTTGTCAAAAACGTGGTGAACATTATTTCAAAATGCATCATCAATGTCCATAAGGGGAAATCTTTATAAAAGTTTCTTTTTTAAAAGGGACACAAAATAGTCTAATTTATGATTCCATTCTTCTGTATACTTAACATGGATAAAAAAGTTTCCAGAATTGGGGGGCGATGGGATGGAAAAATTAGGAGTATACATAAGCAGGCACTACAAATGGGTACTGATTGTTTGGGTTTTGGCCATTATCATGTTTGGATTTTTCGCCATTAAACTGCCCGCTGTATTAAGCGGCAACGGTTTCGAATTCAACGGAGAATATAATCAAACAAGGAAAATCCTCGAGGACGAATTCGGCCAAGCAAAATCGTCGATTATCCTCGTTTTTGAAAAAGAAACGTCCGTCAGTGATGAGAAATTTATTGAGTTTATCGAAAGCACTATTAAAAGGCTTAGGAATTTTGTTGACGCAAAGCAGGTCATCACACCCTTTGACCGTGAAGGGATGATCAAAGGAAATTATGCCTATGGACTGCTGACCTTTGATAAAAAGTCAGAAAACCTTGGGAATGAAATAAGTGATTTGGGAGGGTTGCTAGAAAGCGATAAAGGCCTGAAGGTGACAATGACTGGCGAACCGGTGATCGTCAAAGATTTAAATACCGCCAGCCAGAAGGATTTGGCCAAGGCTGAGATGATTGGGATGCCGATTGCCCTGTTGATACTGATTCTTGCCTTCGGCGGTCTTGTAGCTGCTTCGCTCCCGCTTATTATCGGTGTTGTGTCAATTTTAGCAACAATGGGAGTTGTTTATTTCTTCAGCTATAGTGCTGATTTAACTATTTTCATCTTAAATATCGTCCCGATGATTGGCCTAGCACTGAGTATCGATTTCGCATTGCTGTTTATCAATCGGTATAAGGAAGAACTGAGAAGTAAATCGATTGAGGAGGCAATCGGGATTTCTGTTGCCACGGCAGGCCGCTCGATTATTTTTTCCGGACTTTGTGTATTTCTTGGGTTATCTGGACTATGGTTTATCCAAATTGATATATTTCAAAATGTCGCCCTCGGCGGGATGACAGTCGTGTTGGTATCTGTCCTCTGTGCCTTAACCTTTCTTCCGGCCTTTCTAGCATTCTTGGGGCCGCGAATCAATAAGTTTAGCGTTTTACGGATATCAGACAAGGGGACCAGCGCTTGGCATGCATTCGCTAAGTTTGTCATGAAGCGGCCGGTGCTAATGGCAGTTTTGGCGTTAGCAATTTTGCTGGCGGGACTGGTGCCTGTCCGGGAAATGACGTTAACCATCCCGGGCACAGATTCACTTCCCCCTGAATATCCTTCCCGGGTCGCCATGGAAAAGTTTCAAGATCATTTTTTTGAAAAAGAAAAACGCAATGACAAAAAGGTATCGATCATTCTAGAAACAAACGGAGATGTGTTGGACAAGGCCAATCTTGAAAAAATAAATCGGGTAATTGAACGACTCGAGAAGGACTCGCTTGTTTACTCTGTGGACTCGGTGTTTTCGGCATTAGGGGTTAGAGATCTAGACCAGTTTGCGCAGCTGCTGAGCTTCGGCGATAAAGCCCAGCTTACCCCTTTGTTGGGTCACTTTGTCCGGGAAGACAAAATGCTTGTTGAGGTGTATTTAAAAACAGGCGGCCACACTGCCAAGGCACGGGATTGGGTTAGGAAGTGGTCGGAGAAGGATTTGGGTGTGAATGCCTCATTTGGCGGCTCGATTAAATTTGAGCAAGAAATTTTTGATGAAATCATTGACAAGGCGCCATATGGTTTACTGTTAATTATGATTTCGACGCTGGTGATTCTCATGGTTGCGTTTCGTTCGATACTAATTCCATTGAAGGCCATTTTGATGAACGCCTTAAGTCTCGGCTGTACATTTGGGATTGTCGTGTGGATTTTCCAGGAAGGTCATTTGGGCATGGAACCGGTTAATATCGGATTGATTCTGCCAGTGTTTGTATTTACCTTGGTGTTTGGGCTGTCGATGGATTACGAAGTGTTTCTCATCTCTCGGATTCAGGAGTTTTATTTGCAGTCGGGCAATAATACAGAAGCAACCATTTCCGGATTAACCTACACAAGTAAAATCATTACCTCGGCAGCAGCGATTATGATTGTCGTAACAGGAGCCTTCGCTTTTACCGGGGTCATGCCAATTAAGCAATTGGGTGTCGGCATTGCCATTGCTATTTTTATCGATGCAACGATTGTGCGGATGGTGTTGGTCCCTTCATTAATGAAGCTGCTGGGCGACTGGAACTGGTGGTTTTTTGGGCTTAAAAACAAACATACTGCGGAGCATTGAAAAAAGCCAGCCTGATGGGTTTGGGCTTGAAAATCAACATGCAGCGATGCATGGAAAAAGCCAGCCTGATGGGATTGGGCTGGCTTTTTGTTATGTTAGATGTTTTTTGCGTAGTTCTCGTTAGGAATTTTGCTTAAGATTACATATAAGCTGACCGGCTTGGAGCCGCTATTTTTGAACGACATTTCCTCTTCGCTGTTTACATGGATGAGATCTGCTTCGGCCACTTCTGTTTCCGTGCCGTTATTGACGATCGTGCCAGTACCGGTTATTACATACAAGTATGTTTCCGTACCCGGGTGTTTATGTGTTGGCAGGGCCTGCCCCGGCAAGAAGTTTATAACGAATGCGGCCATTTCGCCCTTTTTGTAAATGATTCTCTTTGTGAATTTATCCTCGCAGTATTTCATATAAGCCTTTACAGAATTCTTTTCCATTTGCTCAATACGTGATCCACTGAATCAATTACAACGTGCCGAGACTTTGTTCCGCCAATTACATCAGAAATATGGCTTCAATTTTATTATTGAGTCTTATTTGGTTTATATCAGCCCCGAGTTTACCTTATACAATGCCCCTCCAAATCATTCTGTTATACTCCCGACACAAGTGAATAAATTTTTGAAAAAGTTAAATACGGAGTACTCAAAGCTGAACGAAGGCCATGAGAACCTTGCCAAACCTCTGGTGTCATTGGATTTGGTGGACTCGCCGTTTGCTACCTACCCTCAGTATAGTTACGAAAGTCTTCGAAAGGGTATCATAAATTGTTTTTCTTGTCATGGGCAATCGACTTATGTAAAGGGAAATAAGGTAGAGTGTAGGTTGTGTGGGGCCAAGGAGTCGCTGGATGCTGCTGTGTTGCGGGGTGTACAGGAATTGAAGATGCTTTTCCCAGAGATGAAGATTACAACGAATTTGGTGTTTGAGTGGTGTGGGGGGATAGTATCTAAAAAGATGATAGCAAGGATACTTAAAGAAAATTTTCAAGCAATTGGGTATGGGCAGTGGACTTATTATAAGTGATTGGGTGTTTGTCTACCGAAAAGTGTTTCTTTTGTTATTTGGGTAGCCAATGGCAATGATTGGCTACCCAATTCATTTTCTTTTCTTCATTTCAGTCGCCAATGACCCTGATTGGTTACCCATTTCATTTTATTCTCTTGCGTTTAGGTCGCTAATCAAATTAACTTTTTCAGTATTGCCCTTTTCAAAAACCAAAAACCAGCCGCATAACCCAACGCGGCTGGTCCCAAAAAATCAAATCTCAAGCTACCCCCGCTCCCACTAGAGCAGTTCCCTTTCGCAGTGCCAATTTATTGACCTCGATTAAATGTAACTTATCTTCCCCAAGTACTTTCTTCAATGATTCAAGAATCGCAGCCTCGGTGACAATCTTAGACAATTCAAGGAATGCCCCTAACAAAATCATGTTGGCCACCCGGGAATTTCCCAGATCATTGGCTAAGTCCGTTGCCGACAGTTCGACAATCCTAATGTCCGTTCGCTCGGAAACCTTCATTACCAAAGAAGAATTCACAAGCAACAGCCCGCCGGGACGGACGAGCGGTTCAAATTTATCAAACGAAGGGTTGTTCAGGACAATCGCTGTTGTTGGCTTGGTCACTACCGGTGAGCCCACCGGCTCATCGCTTACCACTACAGCGCAGTTTGCGGTCCCGCCTCGCTGTTCTGGTCCATAAGACGGCAGCCAGGAGACGCCTTTTCCCTCTATCATTCCAGCATAAGCAATCAGCTGTCCCATTGACATGACACCCTGACCCCCAAAGCCGGCAATTATCATTTCCTCGAGCATCGTACAATCCCTCCTTTATTTCCCGCCATCAGCCTTATTTTTATAAACCCCAAGCGGATAAACTGGAACCATTTGCTCCTTTACCCATTCTAATGATTCAGCAGGGTCGAGCCCCCAGTTGGTCGGGCAAGTCGACAGGATCTCAATCATTGAAAAACCCAACCCTTTTTTCTGCGTTTCAAATGCCCGGCGAATTGCCTTTTTGGCCTTCCCAATATGTGGGACATCATGAGTCGACACCCGCTCGATATAGACCGCACCATCGAGGGTTGCAATCATTTCACAAACCTTAATCGGCGAGCCCTGAACTCTAGCATCGCGGCCAAACGGGGTCGTCGCCGTTTTCTGGCCAATCAGCGTCGTGGGCGCCATCTGCCCGCCGGTCATGCCATAAATCGCATTATTTACAAAAATAACGGTAATATTTTCCCCTCTGGCAGCAGCATGAATGACCTCGCTGATGCCGATTGAGGCAAGGTCGCCATCCCCCTGGTAGGTAAACACAAAGCGGTCAGGCAGCACCCTTTTCACGCCGGTTGCCACAGCAGGTGCCCGTCCGTGGGCCGCCTGCGTCATATCACAGTTAAAATATTCATAGGAAAGCACCGAACAGCCTACCGAGGCCACGCCAACCGTGTCTTCAAGAATGCCCATCTCCTCGAGAATCTCAGCCACCAAGCGGTGAATCACGCCATGTGTGCACCCCGGACAGTAATGAGTAGGCTTATCTGTTAACCCGGTTGTTTTTGTAAAAACGGTCTTCATTGTCATACCGAAACACCCCCGGCAACTGTCACGATTTTTTCAAAAATTTCATCCTGGGTTGGGACGACGCCTCCGGTTCGACCGAAGAAATCTACTGGGGCATGGCCATTGACCGCTAGCCGGACATCCTCAACCATCTGGCCTGCGCTCATTTCAATTGAAATATAGGCCTTCACCTGGTCGCGTGTTTCAATAAATGGCCTTTCCGGGAATGGCCATAACGAAATCGGCCGAATCAAGCCCACCTTCACACCTGCTTCCCTCGCTCGGTTCACCGCATTCATCGTAATCCTTGCCACTGTCCCAAACGCAACCATAATATAATCCGCATCTTCAATCATAAACGTTTCATAACGGACCTCGTTTTCCTTCATCAACGCAAACTTTCGTTGCAAATTCCAGTTACGCCGCTCCAACGTTACCGCATCAAGGTCCAAAGAGCTAATGGTCTTCGGTCCGCCGTCGCCTCGGCTTCCAGTTGTCGCCCAGTTTTTCTCGTACTCCCTGACCACGGAACGCTCACCAAACTCAACCGGCTCCATCATTTGTCCCAGCATGCCGTCGCCAAGTAGGATCACAGGTGTCCGATACTTGTCAGCAATATCAAAAGCCTCCAGGGTCAAATCAACAATTTCCTGAAGACTGGCCGGTGCCAACACCGGGATATTATAATCTCCGTGCCCGCCGCCCTTTGTTACCTGAAAATAATCCGATTGCGCGGGTTGGATATTCCCCAACCCAGGACCGCCACGTGCTATATTAACGACTACTGCGGGAAGCTCTGAACCTATTAAATAAGAAATCCCCTCTTGCTTTAAACTAAATCCCGGGCTCGACGAGGATGTCATGACCCTGACGCCAGCACTTGCAGCCCCATACACCATATTGATGGCTGCAATTTCGCTTTCGGCCTGCAGGAACAAACCGCCCACCTCTGGGAGCCGTCTGGCCATGTAGGCGACAAGCTCGCTTTGCGGCGTTATTGGGTAGCCAAAGAAATATTTACAGCCGGCATGAACAGCCGCCTCGGCAATCACTTCATTTCCTTTCATCAACACTTTCCCCATAAAAATCACTTCCCTCACACAGTTTGCAGAACCTTCACAGGCCGGTATACAGAGATGACACTATCCGGACATACCTGAGCGCACTTGGCACAGCTGATGCAATGCTCCTGGTCAACCACGCACGCCGGACGGTAGCCTTTTCCGTTTAAATAGTCTGCCAGAAAAATAACATTTGTTGGACAAACCTGGACACAAAGTCCGCACGATTTGCAAATATCTTCATTAAAAACAACCCGTTTTTCCACGGAACTCACCCTTCCCAAGGTAGTTTCATAAACCGATCGATAAAGACAACTTTATAATCTTTGGCAAAATCCTCAGCTTGATTTTTTAAATGTTTGGAAATGGTTGTATATAAAAAAGGGACATTGAGGTTTTCGGCAAGCCTCCTACTTAACTCCAAACCTTTTAAAATATCATCCATCGTTGTTTCCAAACCGATATTTGAATTGTTAATCACACCTGTCACTTTCAGGCGGGAGGCTTTTTCAATTTGTGCCACAGTGTGTAACGCCCCCTCGAGCGTACTGACATATGGCCGATTAGCATTCAGGACAAACCAAACTTTAGGACACAGATCCTTCCATTCATGATAATATTGTCCAAGTGCAATCGCACCGTCCTTATCGCCCCCTGCATCTATGATCAGGCGATAGCGCGGGTCATGGAGCACACGATAAATTTCACCAGAAACAATCGGAAGGTCAGATGTCGCCAACCGGCTTTGCGGGGCAATTAATTCCACATCATGTGCTTGAAAAATAGCGGCGGCATCACGCGACCGATAATACGGATTAATGATGTCCAAATCGTTGATCGCTACCTTCTCATGCTGTTTCCGTTCGGATAAAGCATGATTAATCGCTAGTTCTGTTTTGCCGCTGCCGAAGTGACCCGTAAAAATGACAACTCTATTGGAATCCAACTGGGACACTCACTCCCTTCACATTTATTGTAAGCGTTTACAAACCAAAACCCAAAATAACCATTATTTTCTTTAAGGCTATTATAAAATACCGCCGCTCTGTCTGCGTTGACTTAAGTCACACCCTGAACTTGCAGATAAAGAGAAAGAAGCTCCGAAGAACTTCTTTACACCACCTTAACGGGCAGTAAGTCCTGGGGACAACTGCCCGTATAGGTCCGATTGGTTCAATTAACCATCAGTGGGGGATGAAAATAACCCCCACTGATGGAAGTTTCACTTTACGACATAAATGAAATAATCACCTTTTGTGGCAGTTCAGTAATCTGGTTACTTTTCAATCTTTCACAGGATGGCATCTCAAAGGAAAAGTCTTCTACTTTTTCAGGAATAACTCCTTTTTGCTGCAACTCTTTAAATACTATTTCCATTGCTTCATCAGTAGAAATCTTCTCTTCAGACCCCTCGATTTGGAAGCATTCAACACAGGTTTCAATAATATTTTCTTCGATCTGTTCTTGGGCGAACACCAATTTTGCACCGGCAATGGCTTCAACTTCCTGGTTTTCTAATTCAATAATTGTTGTAATATTCATGCCCAATTTCCCCTCCAATTTTAACTACCATCATTATATAAAATTAATCCCTTTATTAATGATGAAAACTAGTTTTTTCACGATTTATTCATATGTTTTTGACAAATTTCTGTCCATTTGCCGCTTTTTTAAAAACGGATGATACGAAAATGATAATCCCCCTTTTTTAATTAATAATTGCCATAATACAACAAATACTATTGGAACCTACCACGAAAGCTTGAGGAGGTTTACCCTTGTATAAAAAAACCATCCTAGTCTGTTTGCTCCTTATTCTTTTCGTTTGGCATTCTCCTAATTCTTATTTTATTGCCAAAGTTGCCGCCGCCCAACCAATCATCGAATTACGGCTTTTGGAAACAACCGATTTGCATGCAGATTTAATCAATTATGATTATTATCTATCAAGGGAAAATAACCGAATTGGCCTGGTTAAAACGGCGACGCTCATTCGGAAGGCCCGAAAGGAAGTCAAGAATTCGTTGTTGTTTGATGTAGGTGATCACCTGAAGGGAAATCCACTAGGGGAATACTTAGCAAGAATCAGAGGGATTCATAAAGGGAAGATTCACCCCGTTTACCGCGCTTTTAATCACTTAAACTATGATGCGATTGCGATTGGCAACCATGAATTTAATTATGGATTGAAATTTTTAAATGCCGCATTAAGAGGCGCGAACATGCCGGTGATTAATGCCAATGTGATTTCACTAAAGACAAATACCCCTTATTTTAATCCATATGTGATTTTAAAAAGGAAATTTACGGACTTGAATGGAGATGCCCATGAATTGAAAATAGGAGTAATCGGGTTAATGCCGCCTCAAATCATGAAATGGGATAAAACAAATCTGGAAGGAAGGGTGTTTCCAAAGCCGATTGTGGATGCGGCCAATGAATATGTCCCGATTATGAAGACCGAGGGCGCGGATATCATCATTGCCCTAGCCCATACCGGCATCAGTGCGGAAGCTTATTCTCCCGATACCGAAAACGCGGTCTACTATTTGACAAAAATTCCGGGGATCGATGCCATCCTTGCCGGGCATTCCCACAGCATTTTTCCCGGACCGGCTTATCAAAAATTGCCGAATACGAACTTGGAAACCGGAGAAATAAGAGGCAAGCCCGTTGTCATGGCTGGGGCATTTGGCAGTCATCTCGGCATCATTGATTTGAAAATCAAACAAATGGCTGGAAAATGGAAGGTGGTAAACGGGATTTCACACGTTCGCCCGATTGCCGATGATGATGGCAAATCCCTTGTAAAAACAGATAAGCTACTATTTCAGTTGTTAAGGTCTGAACACCAGGAAACCGTAAACACAATTAGAAAATTAGGGTTCTGATAAGGTGAAGTTAATAATGATGGTTATTGTCCGGCTTCCGCTCAGAATGCGTTGATAAAGCCGGACAATATACTTAAACTTCCGATTCACATAACGAGCAAGATAATAAAGTAGGCTGCCATCGTGATCAACCCAACTGGCAATCCGAACCGGGCCCACTCTTTGCTGGTAATATTCAGCTTTCCTGCTGCAATAATATTTGGGATATTCCCTGGAATTAACATCCCCCCGCTGATAATCAGACCGAGCAAGACGGCCTGTATCGTTTCGGAATCCATAGCCGGGCTAATTTCTGCCGCGGCAAGGGTAGCATTATCCAAAATAGCGGAAATCATATTAATCCAATACAACAAAGCTGGTGGAAGCCCGATTATGTATTCGTTAATTAGCGGCTCAAACCCATGCCCGAGGAAGGTTAGTCCCATGACAAATAAATAGATTTTTACCGACCGAATCAATATTTCTTTGTAGCTTTCGGTTTTTTGTTCAGACTCTAATCCACTGGAAGATTCCACTGGCTTGACCAAAAAAATCGTTAGTAACCCAAAAATGATAACGGCTGGAATGACCTCAGGACCAATCAAGCGAAATAAATAGAAAAAATCCTCATCTAGTTTACTGATTGTAATCGTAGATAAAGGCTCGCCAATTGGTGTTAACACCGCCCCAAGACCTATGGAAAAACAAGCCAATACGGTTAAGCGGACCTCTGCTTTACGATCAAGCGGAAGCACATTGATAATAATAACCAGAACAATAGCGGCAATGATCGCAGTAATAATACTGGAAACCAGACCTAAAATGATGACAGTTAATGCTAAAAAAATCGGCAGGGACATTTTTTTAATCAGGAATAGGATGGATTTTTCGAGCGGAACTTGAAGCCATTTACATAACAGACCGGCAATTAGGACGGCCAGGGTAATGTTGATTGGGTCCACAAGGGCCTTTTCAACTAAATGCAGACTCATCATCCCGCTAATGGAAGCCGCAGCAATCCCCATGATAAATAGGAAAACCTCCAAATTGTGCTCAACCTGTTTGACAAAAAAGGGTAAAAACAAAACTAAAAATAAAATAATGAGTAAACCAATCATTTCTCCCAAATCCTTCTATTAGATATATTTAGATTTAATTCCATTATAATATCTTTTTTAAAAGTTTGACAGTTAATAATGGCTGCTTTCCCAAGTGCCAGCCTTTATTTTAATCGCATGTGTCATGTTTAATAGGCGGCAAATATTATCAATTTTAACAATTTAATAAGAACTATTTACTTCTAACTTGACACTCAATGTTCAAAAACTTCACCTTTTGTTCAATTCTGCGCAAAGAATATTCCCTATAATAGAGGTAATGAAAAGATTTTAATTAGATGGGTTGTGTTACAGTGGAAAAATTACTATATATTACAGCTAATCCAAAAGGGATTGAGAAATCAAAGGGCTTGAAAATTGGCGAAGCTTTTCTCGAAGCTTTTCATGAAGAACGCCCCGATGTAGAAATAGAGAAAATCGATTTATTTGCGTTGGATTTTGTGCAAATGGATCGGGATTTGGTATTTGCCCGTGGTAAGCTTGCAGGATATGGCTATACATTGGATCAGCTGTCAGATGCCGAACGAGAAAAAATCCTAAAAATGCACAAGCTTGCAGATGAATTTATCAGCTACGACTACTATGCATTTGTTTCGCCAATGTGGAATTTAAACTCTCCTGCCGTGTTAAAAGCATACATCGATACCCTGTTTATTGCCGGTAAAACATTTGTCCACACGGCAAACGGGCCTAAGGGGCTGTTAACCGGAAAACGCGCGATCCATATCCAGACGAGAGGCGGGCAATATACTGGCACCCCGATGCAGGAACTGGAGTCTGGAGATCGTTATTTAAGAATAGCAATGAACTTCCTTGGTATTGAAATGATGGATACAGTCATTGCCGAGGGCTTGGATTTAAATCCTAGAAAAGCCTCTGAAATTGTTGAGGCCGCGAAGGAAAGGGCCATTTTGTCGGCAAAGGAAATGGCAAAAACCCCCCTTCCTGTTTAAGATTCTCTTCATTCAAAAAGCTTCCCAATAGATGTGGGAAGCTTTTATTTTTTAGCAAATTTTGTCGATGTTTGTAAAAATGATAGTATAATCAGAGGTGAACTAACTTTTAGGGGAATTTATCCCATTATCCATTGCTAGGAGATTACATTAATGTTCAAGGATTTTATCTCGAATGCCTCCATTTTAATTACCTCATTTTTTATCATGGGGCAGATTTTTAAAAACATGCCATTACGTCACATTTCCCCTTTTTCGACTAAAGTTTACTGGGGTTTGTCCTATGGGGCACTAGGCAACATCCTTATGCTATATAGCATTAAGGTTAGCGTGACCACCATTGCCGATCTCCGCCATTTGGCGATTGTATTAGCGGCAGCTTTTGGGGGCTTTATTCCGGCCATTATTGCTTCCGTACTTATTGCACTCGGGAGAATTATATTTTTTGATATTACCAGCGCCGCAATCTATGCATCAATCGGAATGATAGCAATAGGTGTCATATCTGGAGCGATTTCAAAGCTTCATTACAATCACACAGCCAAAGCCTTTACGATGAACCTTGGCGGCCTGTTCATCGTAACCATCGTGCTGGCCATTAACGTTGATGACCCGGTTGTACTAAAAAACATTTTAATTACGCATTACATGATCTCGTTAATCGGAGGTTTTATCGCTTACCATACCTCGGTGTATATTGACAGGTCCAACGATGCCCTCCGGGAGTTAAATCATCTATCCTACCGTGATGGTTTAACCGGTATTTTCAATAGAAGATTTTTTGACATTACGATTGAAAAGGAATGGGCAAATTGCTTAGTGAAGCATGCGCCGCTAACCTTGATTATGTTTGATTTGGATTACTTCAAAAAGTATAATGACACCTATGGCCATCTATCCGGAGACTCCTGTTTGCAAACCATCGCTCGGGAAATAAATAGCCTCATCCCTCCAGAATCAGGCTATACATTCTGCCGATACGGCGGTGAAGAGTTTTCTATCATCATGCCCTTTACAACCCAGGTGGATGGGGAAAAGTTTGCCGGTTCCCTCAAAAAAGCGGTTCAGTCCTTGAAAATTCCTCACAGCAGCTCGAAAATTGCCGATATCGTAACCTTAAGTATTGGTATAGCCGGCATGGTCCCCCATCCATCGGGCGAGCCGCAGGAATTAATTCATAAGGGTGATTCGGCATTATATACTTCTAAAACAAATGGCAGGAACACAATTTCTGCCTATCATTAGGATAAAAAGGGCGCTTGGGTACTGCTCAAGTCGCCCTTTTATTTGGCGAATTTCAGTATTTTCAGGGACAGAATGATAATTTTTGTTGTAACTTGCGGAAATTCACTGTAAAATTTTCCTATCAGCTCCTCTTTGGACGGTGAAGCAAATGGAAGTTACCAAACATCTTTTCCTAAATCTCTCCTTTTTAATGATTTTGCTTTTTATTAGTTTAATTTTTATTGAAAAAAGTAAAAAATTCACCTTGTCGAAATCCTCCATCGTGCTATTTTTTATGGCCGCACTATGGATTTGCATTCAATTCTCCTATAGCCCAATATCCTATGCAAGATTCGATTTGCGCATTATTCCATTAGTAGTCGGCGGTTTATATGTTGGCATTGGACCAATTCTCGTTGGATCTGCTCTTATTCTTCGGGGTTTTTATGGGCTGGATTCCGGCCTTTTCCTAACCACGCTGCTATATATTCCATTTGCTATTGTAGTGTGGCGGCTGCACCCTTGGTTTTGGAAACAGTTGCCGCCCCGCCGTGTATTAATAGCAATTGGCTTTGGGGTGGTTCTTGGAGTTCTAACTATATTTGGAATGGTATTATCCGATACCCACGCCAATTGGTTTGATGTCTGGTTTGCCTATCTAGTCATCCCCGCCACCGGCATAGGTATTATCGCCTATTCAATCGAATTTGTCAGGAAAAACAGTGAAATGAGGCAGCAGCTGATTAAAGCGGAAAAATTAAAAGCCGTCGAACAAATGGGAGCGGCTATTTCTCATGAAATTCGGAATCCGCTGACTGCTGCAAGCGGATTTGTTCAACTCCTTGAAGACGATTACCTCCCAAGACAAAAACGGAAGGAATACCTGGCGATTGTAAAAGAAGAGCTACATTCGGCAGAGCGGGTCATCCAGGATTATTTGACCTTTGCCAAACCGGCCATTGAAAGCTTTCAAGACCTGAATGTAAAAAGGGAACTTAAACAAATCATCAGCATTGTTCAACCATTAGCCAATCAGAATTCGGTGGCGATTTCAACTGAATTCGCAGTGCTTGGCAATATTAAAGGAGACCAGCAGAAGTTTCGCCAATGCTTCGTTAACGTTCTCAAAAATGCCATTGAAGCGATGCCAAATGGCGGCTCGTTGATGGTATCGACGGAATATAGTCACGACTTTGTTTCGATTATCATAAAGGATACTGGAATAGGCATGTCCACTGAACAACTTGAACGCTTAGGCGAACCTTTCTATTCGACAAAAGGAAAAAATGGAACCGGGCTCGGAATGATGGTCGTATATAGTATTGTCCGGGCCATGGAGGGATTCATTTCAGTTGAAAGTGAATTGGGTGCCGGGACCACTTTTCAATTTAAATTTCCTGCTTCACTTCGATCGTGAACAGTAATGGATAAACCGACGGCAATATACCGTCGGTTGTTTTTTCAATTATTTACCAATAAACATTTGCACCCAATGGTTTCCGGTACCTTCAAATCCCACGCCAATATGAGTAAAGTTGGAGCTTAAAATATTTTTTCGGTGGCCTTCGCTATTCATCCAAGCATTTACAACTTCTTGCGGCGTACGCTGGCCTTGGGCAATATTTTCACCAGCTGATTTATAGGTTACGCCGAAATCCCTCATCATATCAAACGGGGAGCCATAAGTTGGGCTTGTATGCGAGAAATAGTGATTTTGCTGCATATCCAACGCCTTCTTCTGCGCAACACCGTTTAATTGCGTATCTGTCTTTAACGCTGGAAGCCCATTTTTACTGCGTTGCTGGTTCGTTAAATCAATGACCTGCTGAACATATTGACTGTTATTCCCTGCAGCCGGGGTCGTGCTTTGTTGTGCCGGCTTTTGCTGATTTGTTTGAGTCTGTGGCGCAGGCTTAGCTGGCTGTGCCTGCTGCTGTGGTGCAGGTGCTGGCTGCTTAGGCGCAGGTGCCGGTTGAGTCTGCTGTGCTGGCTGCTTTGGCGCAGGTGCTGGCTGTGCTTCACGCTGGCCTTGCTGTCCCGTTGGCGCTTGAGCCGTTGGCCTTTGATACTGAGTATTAGGAGGCAGATGAATGACCCCTGTTTGGAACCAGTTGCCTTGGCTTGGATCGACGCGGACATATTGATATTTGGCATCTCTAATCAATACGGCTCTTGTATGTGGATATTGATTGCTATCCAGCTTCGTTTGGTAAGCCGAAATCATATCATCATTGTTATTCCTGTTTTTACGGTTACGGTTGTCGTCGAACAGGTTCGCATCAAAGTCCCGATCGCTGTTATCATTATTTGTGTAATCCTCAGTAAGCGGTCCATTGTGGTCAATGCCATCATCCCGCCCGTTACGGACATCCATTACACCATTGTCACGATCTCTGTCATTCATACCGACCCGATCACGGTCATTTAGATCATTTCTATTGTCGTTATTACAAGCAGCCAATCCGATTGTCAGGATGGCTGTTACCATCATAGTGACTGATTTTTTTATCACTCGTCAAACCCCCTTTTTTTAAAAACCCATTTGTCTTGCATAATTAGTTTTTATATTTTCGAAAAAAGTATTAATGGGAAATAACGACTGCAGGACCAATTACCTAAAAAAACAGATGCCAGAAGCACCTGTTTTTTAGGTTAACGATTAATATTAAGGATAAATTTATACCGATCTGCACGATATACAGATTTTACATATTCTATAGGAGTTCCGTTTTCAAGATAGGTAGTGCTCTCAATCAGCATAACTGGTGCCCCTTTACCAATATGCAGCAATTTTGCTTCATTCTGGCTGGCAATCGATGATTCAATAACCTGCGATCCACTGGAAATCCTTAATTTCAGGTTCTCTTGAATGTAGGCATATAGCGATTGATTGACTATTTCTTGGGTCATTCCCTGAATGAGATTTGCGGGAATATATGTTGTTTCGATTGCCATAGGGACTCCATCCGCCAAGCGGACGCGCATGATTTCATAAACAGGTTCCGCCTCGGAGATCGCAAGCTGTTTGGCAATAATTTCGGAAGCAGGATTGATCTGAAAATGAATAAGCTGACTGCCCGGTTCCATTCCTCTTGCTTTCATTTCTTCAGTAAAGCTGGTCAATCCTTGCAGTGGCTGTTCAATTTTCCGTTCCGCAACATAAGTTCCCTTGCCCTGGAGCCGGTACAAATAACCTTTATTTACAAGCTCGGTATACGCCTGTCTGACTGTCATCCGGCTTATTCCGAACTTTTCCGCATATTCCCGTTCGGGCGGAAGGGCATCATCCGGCCTTAATTCGCCCTTTTCAATCAATTCGATTATATGTTCTTCAAGCTGATAATAAAGCGGAATCGGGGACTTTTTATTAATCATTCACTATAGAACACCTTTCTCATTAAACTTATATCTTTTATATTAAACGGAAACGGCGATTTTGTCGGCAATTATTGTGACATTAGGATGCTTTTTTAAGACAGAGGCCGGAAAATGCTCTGTTATTTCCCCGTTTAACAGCTGATCCAATGCCTGCTTTTTGCTTTCCCCTGATACTAACAGCAAAATTTCTTTACTTTTCATAATGCTGGAAATCCCCATTGTAATCGCCTTGGTCGGAACATCCTCAATTCGTTCAAAGAATCTTGCATTCGCTTCAATCGTTGAAGATGCCAAATCAACAATATGGGTTGTTGAATCAAATGATGTACCCGGTTCATTAAATCCAATGTGTCCGTTACTGCCTATCCCAAGGATTTGCAGGTCGATTCCACCATGGCCAGAAATTAACTGTTCATATCGGGCGCACTCTGCCGCCAAATCATCTGCGTCCCCATGTGGAATATGGGTGTTTGCTTTTTCAATATCAATTTGGCTAAACAGATTCTCATTCATAAAATAGCGATAACTATTTGGATGACTGCCTGAAAGTCCAATATATTCATCCAGGTTAAACGTTGTGATATTTTGGTAGGTCGTTCCATTTTTTTGATGATCCTTAATTAATGCTTGGTACGTCCCGATCGGCGTCCCCCCTGTTGCCAGTCCCAGGTTCATCCTTGGATTTTGGCGGACCTTTTCAATAATATACGCAGCCGCTTTTTGGCTCATTTCGGCATAATCCTTCACTTCGATCAGTTTCATTGATTGTTCTCCTCCCTATTAAAAGCCAGGGCTCCCCGGCAATATGTCATTGTAACCTCCAAGTCAGGATCGAGTATAACGATATCCGCATCTTTTCCCGGAGTGATACTGCCCTTCTTATCATACATGTTTAGCTGCTTGGCTGGATTTACCGAGGCCATTTCGACAGCCTCCGCCAATGAGCAGCCGGCAAATGCTACGATATTTTTTACACCATGGCCCAATTTTAAAATGCTGCCGGCAAGAGTGCCGTCCGCAAGTACTGCCTTCCCGTCCTTTACGGTTACTTCCTGGCCGCCTAGGTCATACTGGCCATTTTTCAGGCATTTTGCCCGCATGGCATCCGTAATTAAAATTAAGCCTTCACTGCCCTTTTGTTGGTAGGCAAGCTTCACCGTTTCTGGACGAGAGTGAACGCCATCGACGATGAGCTCGGCTTTTAATTCGTCTCGTAAAAATGCGGCCCCGACTACCCCAGGCTCACGGTGATGCAGCCCTCGCATTTGATTATAGAGATGGGTAACTTGATTTGCCCCAGCTTCAATTGCCTGATCCACCTGTTCGTATGTGGCGTCTGTATGACCCAGTGAGGCAATCACGGAATTTTCCTTTAAGTAACGGACCATCTCCAATCCTCCTGGCTGTTCAGGTGCAATGGTGACTTGTTTAATATTGCCGCCCGCCATCTCCTGCCATTTTTTAAATAATGGCAGGTCAGGTTCGATAATATGCTGTTTCGGCTGAGCTCCAGCCATTTTCGGGTTCACAAACGGGCCTTCCAGGTGGACGCCCAGTACTTCCGCTTTACCCTGGGAAGGCTGATTCATTATGTAATTAGCTGCATTTTCCAGTGCTTTTTCAATCTGATTTGCTTCCTGGGTAATAGTCGTTGCTAAAAAACTAGTGGTCCCTTCTTTTGGCAATGCGGTTGCCATCGTATCCAGCGCTTCTTTTGTCGCATCCATCGTATCGGCTCCTGCGGCCCCATGGATATGAACATCGATAAAGCCCGGAACGGCACGATAATCAGAAGGCAGCTCTACCACTTTATAGCCAGGATCCTCCTTGAGCTCTTCTACCGCCCCTACCTCGATAATCTCTTTACCGTTTATCTTTATGTATCCATTCTCGATGATGCCATTTTCCGAATAAACACGCATACCTTTAAGCAAAATATGTGTCATATCCATGTTCAAAACTTCCCTTCGGTTGATAATTTAATATTAGCATGCACTAGGTATAGTTGTCTATACCAGTGATCCGAAAGAAAATCGGCAGGTGTTTGACACCTGCCATGACTTTACATCAAACATATACTTCCGATTCTTCTTTTTGGAAAAAGCTTTTCATCGCATGGAAGACATCGGCCTTCTGCTTGAGGATATAGTGGCGGAACCGCTCGTCTTTGATGTTTTTGTACGCGGACATTAGCGTTGAATGCCTGTTGTATTGATTTACCTCTCCATAGCCGAACATATTGGATACCTTCATCAGTTCCTCAACCAATTTGACGCAGCGGGCATTGTCCGATGTCAGGTTATCACCGTCCGAAAAATGGAACGGGTAAATGTTAAATTTCCGCGGCGGGTACTTTGACTCAATAATTTCCAATGCCTTGCGATAGGCCGAAGAACAAATCGTTCCACCACTTTCGCCTTTAGAGAAGAAGTCCTCCTCCGAAACGACTTTGGCTTCTGTATGGTGAGCAATAAATTCAATTTCCACCGTTTCGTACTTCGTGCGTAAAAATCGGGTCATCCAGAAGAAAAAGCTGCGGGCCATATATTTTTCCCAAATCCCCATCGAACCGCTTGTGTCCATCATAGCGATGACCACTGCTTTGGAATCCGGCTTGACAATTTCATTCCAGGTCTTAAATTTTAGATCTTCCTTGTAAATTGGATGAAATGCCGGCTTCCCGCTCATGGCATTCCGTTTAAAGGCTGACATCATCGTGCGTTTCTTATCAATATTTCCCATTAATCCGATCTTTCGGATATCGTTGAATTCGATATTTTCAACGAGATGCTCCTGCTCTTCTTTTCGTTTTAAATTTGGAAGCTCCAGTTGCTTGAATAATGCTTCCTCCAATTCCATAAGCGAAACTTCAGCTTCGAAGTAGTCTTCCCCAGCCTGGTCTCCGGCCCCTTGCCCTTTCCCAGGCCCTTTTTGTCCGCTCGATCCGTCACGTGCCACTACGTCCCCAACTTGACTGTCACCTTCACCTTGGCCCACGTGTTTGTTTTTGTCATAATTATAGCGGATTTTATATTCGTCCAGTGATCGTATTGGAATTCTTACAACATCGCGACCATTAGACATGATGATGCTTTCTTCCGTTATTAAATCAGGTAAATTATTGCGAATGGCCTCCTGTACTTTTTCCTGATGCCGCTGCTGGTCATCGTGGCCTTTACGGTGGAGGGACCAATCTTCTTTCGAAATCACAAATTGATGGTTGTTATCAGTCATTACAAACCCCTCCTTGAAAAAAAATATGAAATTTGACATGCACACATTTAAAACATTTACATACAATAACGCGAATGAAAAAATAGCTATAGGATTGGATTACTTTATCCTATGCAGAAACGAAGAATAATTTACAAATAATTTAGACAATTGGTTTGTTTGCCTATGAAAATGGACGAGCTTTACAGAAAAGCGTAAGCGCCTTGACCAGGGGCGACAGGCATAAGACGAGCCGGCGAGAAGGCTGCTTTTTAGCCTTCTTGACGGATTGGCTTATGACCCCGAGCCCCTAGGCGCTGAAGCTAGACAATTTTAAGGTTAGAAAAAAACAGACTGGCAGAGGTTCCGCCAGTCTTATTTCCATTACCTATTCAATAGACTTCCTACATACCTTAGTAATTCGTTCGCAGAGGTGGAGTTGTAGCCATGCTCGTCGATTAGGCGGGCGACTACTTCGTTGATTTTCTTTAGCTGCTGCTCATCTGGCGTTTTCGTAGATGTGGTAATTTTGACGACATCCTTTAGATCGGCAAACAGTTTCTTCTGAATTGCTTCACGCAGGCGGTCGTGGGAATTATAGTCAAACCGCTTGCCTTTCCGGGCGAATGCGGAAATTCTGATTAAGATTTCTTCCCTGAACGCTTTCTTCGCATTCTCCGAAATTCCAATTTGCTCTTCAATCGAACGCATCAACTTTTCATCCGGATTAATTTCTTCACCCGTTAACTGATCGCGCATCTTGGCTTTATTGCAGTAAGCCTCCACGTTATCGAGGTAATTATCCATTAATGTCTTGGCAGACTCTTCGTAAGAATAAACAAATGCTTTTTGGACTTCCTTCTTGGCGATATTATCATACTCTTTGCGTGCCAAGGAAATATAATTCATATACCGTTCACGAAGCTCGGCAGTAATCGACGGGTGCTGGTCGAGACCGTCCTTCAACGATCGCAGCACATCAAGTGCATTAATCGATGGCACTTCCTTGCGAATAATCGTCGATGAGATTCGGTTAATCACGTAACGCGGGTCAATGCCGCTCATGCCTTCATCCGGATACTCCTTCTTGAGTTCGTCAACATCGGCTGTATTATAGCCTTCAACATTCTGGCCGTCATAAAGACGCATTTTCTTAATCAGGTCAATGTCGCCCTTTTTCGGCTCCTTCAAACGGGTGAGTATTGTGAACATGGCTGCGACCCGGAGCGTATGCGGCGCAATATGAACATCCGCTACATCGCTTTCGCGAATCATTTTTTCATAAATACGCTCTTCCTGGGACATTTTTAAATTATAAGGAATTGGCATAACGATAATTCTGGAATGGAGTGCTTCGTTTTTCTTATTGGAGATAAAAGAGCGATATTCGGTTTCGTTTGTATGGGCCACAATTAGTTCATCTGCTGAAATCAGTGCGAATCGCCCGGCTTTGAAATTGCCTTCCTGCGTTAATGACAGCAAGTGCCATAAGAATTTCTCATCACATTTCAACATTTCCTGGAATTCCATCATCCCGCGGTTCGCTTTGTTTAGCTCCCCGTCAAACCGGTAAGCTCTTGGGTCAGACTCGGAACCGAATTCGGCAATCGTGGAGAAGTCAATGCTTCCTGTCAAATCGGCAATATCCTGAGATTTCGGATCAGATGGGCTGAACGTTCCGATTCCAGTCCGTTTGTCCTCGGAGAAAAAGATTCGTTCAACTAACACATCTTCAATTCTGCCGCCATAATCCTGCTCCAAGCGCATCATATTTAATGGGGACAGATTTCCTTCAATTCGGATTCCATACTCATCATAAAAATCCTTCCGCAAGTGATGCGGAATTAAATGAAGCGGATCCTCATGCATCGGGCAACCCTTGATGGCAAAAACTGAGCCACGGTCGGTATGCGAATATTTTTCAAGGCCTCTTTTTAACATGGTCACAAGTGTGGATTTACCACCGCTTACCGGTCCCATCAAAAGCAAGATTCGTTTTCTGACGTCCAACCGTTTGGCCGCCGGGTGAAAGTACTCTTCTACGAGGCGCTCCAATGCTTCTTCCAGTCCAAATAGTTCATTGCAGAAAAAGTTGTATTTCTTCGTCCCATTAACTTCTTCAATTCCGGCATCCTTGATCATATTATATACTCGAGAATGTGCAGACTGCGCTACCCATGGCTTTTCCTTTAACAACAGCAAATAGTCGGCGAATGTTCCTTCCCAGCGAAGTTTTTCCTCTTCTTCACGATACATCTCGATTTTTCTTAAAATATCCATATAGCCCTCCCCCTGTAGTTAATCAGAGACGATTAATATACTCTATGCACTTGGTCTATCGAACATGCGTGACGATAAGGCTGTTTTTCTTTTTTTGCTGTGATTCGAGAATCTGGGCCTTTTCATTTTTCTAAGTTAGGCTATAATATTACTATATGTTTATAAATGAAATTTGTTTGTAGAAGGGGGATTTACATACGATGAGCTTATTCCTAATTCTATTGGTCATGGTCGCGTTTCTGGCCGCAATCTTCACTGCAGGATATAACGATAAACCAAATGCATAACCCTGGTGCGAAATAAGAGAAAAAAGGCTGCCCTTTAAGCGTGGGGCAGCCTTTTCTATTTGTGATAGTCAGTGTTAGACGTGATTTATCGCATGTATTCATGAAGACAAGATCCAGCGTATTTATTAGCTGTTTTAAAAAAAGAGACCCTTCGGTACAGGACCTCTTCTGTCTATTTTAGACCTGGATAGTTTTGCTGCCTTAAGGCTTCGTAAATCAATATCGCCGCGGTATTGGATAGATTCAATGAAGTGACATTGTCGTTCATCGGGATTCTAAGTGCGACATCTTTGTTTTTTTCAATGATCTCTTTTGGAAGCCCTGTTGTTTCGCGGCCAAAAATAAAATAGTAATCCTTGTTTGGCTTGCTGTAATCAAAAGCTGTATGGTCCTTCAGGCCAAATTTCGTTAAATAGAAAAATTCGCCACCGGCATTTTTTTCATAAAATTCATCTAATGAATCGTAAGTAATGATGTTCACGAATTCCCAATAATCAAGGCCAGCCCGTCTTAACGTTCTGTCATCGGCTGAAAAACCTAAAGGGCGGATCAGATGAAGCATGGTATTGGTTGCTGCGCAGGAACGGGCAATATTTCCGGTGTTTGCCGGGATTTCTGGCTGATATAAGACTACATGCACTGGCATGACTTTCACCTCAAATTAAAACTCTATCTGTTATTATACCACGATCCTTTTCTCCTTCAAGAACACAGCCTCATCCATCTACAATGGTGTAAAACCTATATCTAATATTGGGCGTGTAGGCAGAGGAATCCTCATAGGCCCAGTAGCGCATCCGGCTGTTGTAAGTATGGGCATTCACAAGCGGCATCCCATATGCATCTTTGCCCGTCACAATGGTATTGTGGTTGAACCTGCCGTCCCCTTCGAAATCGTAGCAAATAACATCTCCCAACAGTAATTCTTCAGGACTGCTGACCTCCTTTGCCCTCAAGCCGAGTTTGGAATTTGGCAGGTAGGTTCTTAATGAGTGGGCGACCGCCCAGCTATAGCTCCAGTTTTTACTTCGCAGCCACCAGCCGGTACCGCGGTTGGGGTATCCCCGCATCGGAGCCTCACCAGCATGCAGGCATTGCGAAATAAAGTTTGTACAATCATTATCAAACTTTGGATACGCCGGATTATAGGTGTTCCACCACCGCTCTGCATATTGAACAGCCCTGAGGCGGTTATATTGGTAACTGATTCGTTCTTCCCTGGGCTCTTCGGCTGCCGCTTCATCTTTAGTGTTAGCAGCCTCTTCCCGGTATTCTTGATAGACTGGCGGGTTCATTTCCTCATCCATGATCAGTGCTCCATGGTAGAACTTGGCTATTCTTTCTTCCCCTTCTTCTTCCATATAAAGATTCCCTTTTTGCTTCACCAAATATTGATAATGGGCTTGATATTTTATTCTTTGAAAATCATCTTCATCCGCGGTTTCGATAATTTTCCCGGTCACCTTCACTTTAACAATCTCCGCAGAACGTTTCGCCATCGCCTCCAGCTTTCGTTCTGCTTTTGAAAAATAATCTTTGGAACCTCGCTGGCTTGAAACAAATTGTTGTACCCGTAAGTCAAACAAATCTTGAAGTGATTTATGCATATTCTTTCCACTCCCTTCCCTTCATTCATATGAAAGTGGGTTGATTTTAAAATCAAGTGGGGTGGAATTTTTACGAATTAGGGCTAAGGGCATGAAAAAGAGCAAACCCTGAAGTTCGCTCTTCCTAATTTCGTATCAAATTCAAGCCTTTTTCAATTTCCTTTTGTACCTCATCTTCCGTTTCCCGTTCACGGGCTTTTTCCAAAGCCGCCAGCGCCACCTCGCCGCCGATTTTCCCAAGCGCCCAGGCTGCCGTGCCCTTGGCCACAGGGCTCGCTTCATTTTCTAACACTTCCACCAAATCAGGAACTGCAGTTTCATCTTTAAAATGAGCCAGAGCAATTATTGCGTTCCGCTGGATGGGTTTCTTCCCCCGCCACGAACCGGCGAGATAGCCAAACTTCTGTTTGAATTCCCGGTTGCTTAATTTTAAAATCGGCTTTAATAAAGGTTTAACCGCTTCTGGGTCCGGTTCCATTTCCTCATGAAAATGAAAGTTCTTACCTTTATTATGCGGGCAAGCCGTTTGGCAGGAATCACATCCATAGATGCGGTTGCCGATTTTTTCACGGAACTCATCAGGAATCAGTTCCTTTGTTTGCGTCAAAAACGAAATACAGTGCTGGGCGTTGATCTGTCCGCCTTGGACCAATGCCCCGGTCGGACAGGCGTCTAAACACTTGGTACAGCTGCCGCATTGATCCTCGACAGGAGTATCGGGTGCAAATGGAATGCTCGTAATCAATTCGCCGATATAAACATAAGATCCGAACTCAGGCGTGATAATCGCACAATTTTTTCCGCTCCAACCGATTCCCGCCCGTTCCGCAACGGCACGGTCCGATAATTCCCCAGTGTCGACCATCGATTTTAACCGGGCTTCAGGCACTTTGGATAAAATAAATGCTTCCAGTTTGCCCAGCCTGTCCCGTAAAATATGATGGTAATCCTGCCCCCATGAGGAACGGGCAAACATCCCCCGGCGAGCGCCTTTTTTACTTTCTACCCGATTCATCATTTTTGAAGGGTAAGCAAGGGCAATCGAGATGATAGATTGGGCGCCTTCCAGCAACAATGTTGGCGTGACCCGCTTGTCAATATCCGGCTCTTCAAATCCTGATTGGTAACCGAGTTCCTGCTGGCGAATCAAGCGATTTCTCAATTCCATAAACGGGTCGGCCGTCGTAAAGCCGATTTTATCGATGCCGATTTCTTTACTGTAAGCAATGATTTCTTCCTTTAATTTTTGAATATCCATTTTGAGCAACCTCCCTTCCAAAAAATTTTCTCTATATAAAAGTTGAATTTATTGGTTTCACATCTATCTATGATAAACTATTTTCAAGCAATTTTGGAGGTGGAACTGTTGGAAATTCGTGTTTCAACGGAGATTTCAGAACTGATTCCTGATTTTAAGGTGGGAATAATTGAATATAAAAACATTACGGTCGGAGAATCGCCGCAAATGTTAAAAGGAAGGCTGCAGCTATTTCAGGAGTCCATATATTTCGACTTGGAGAGCAAAAGTGTCTCTGACTTGCCAGGCATTCAGGAATGGCGGAACATTTTTAAAAAGACTGGAAAGGATCCGAACAGGTACCGTCACTCTGCCGAGGCTTTATATAGAAGAGTGAAAAAGCAAAATTACTTTGCGTCCGGCCAAAGTGCGGTAGACCTCTATAATTTTTTCTCGCTGCAATATCAGTTGCCGATCGGGCTTTATGATCTCGATTTGTTACAAGGGCCGTTGGAAATTCGACTTGGAAGACAAGGCGAAGAATACATAGGATTAAACGGCAGGAGCAATTCACTGGAGCGCCTTGTTTTGTCCTCTGACCAGAACGGACCGTTTGGAAGTCCGTTTGTGGATTCAGAGAAAACCGCCGTTACCTTTAATACGAAAAATGCTTTGCAAATCATCTATCTTCGACCATCAACTGATGCTGAGAATGCTAAAAAACTGACGGAATCGTTGATGGACATGTTTGTCCAAATACATGGCGGCGATGCGTCGTATCAAGTTATCGGGTGCCAATAGGCATCTTTTTATCTATAAAATTGAAAAAACGCAGCGCAACGTTCTTTTCGAAACGTTACACTGCGTTACCTATGTATGGAGCGGGTGATGAGAATCGAACTCACAACAACAGCTTGGAAGGCTGTGGTTTTACCACTAAACTACACCCGCAAAGAATATTAATTTAAGTTAAAGTTTATTTACACGCACGTTCATGCCTCTTCCTCTAAAAGCATATTCGAGGATGCTGGATGCGTCGAGGCAACTCGAAGCCTATTCACGATGCGTTGCTCGTGGCTGTGGTTTTACCACTAAACTACACCCGCAAAGATTAAATTACTGATAGTTGAGGCTTTTTGATATGGTATGCTGACAGTAAGGGTTTTACCACCATTATTTTTGGCAATTTGGTGAACAACCAACTGACCTTTATTATATTACATACTATTTCTAAGTTCGTCAAGGGAAAAACTCGAATTTTGTCGAATATTTTCTTTTAAAAGCAAAAAGTCCACCAGTGCAGTGGACTTTTGCTTTTATTTGAGATACGTATTAATCCAGTGAATCACATCCACTTGAACCTCATCCCTGTTTGTTTCATTTAGTAATTCATGGCGAGCGTCTTCGTAAAATTTATAGTCGTCATTTTGCATCCCTTCCGCCTTGTAAGCTTGGAACGTCTTTAAAACACCTTTTGAGTTTGCCCCTACCGGGTCCTTGCTGCCGGAAATGAGAAAAATTGGCAGTCTTGCCGGTGTCGCCATAATATTCTCCGGTTTATTAACCGTTTCAAGCCCTTCAAGCAGGTCGTGGAAAAATCCTGAAGAAAAAACCCCGCCACATAAAGGGTCGGCGATATATTTATCCACTTCCTTTTCATCCCTGCTCAGCCAATCAAATTCGGTCCGGGTTGGCCGAAACGCTTTATTATAGCTGCCAAAAGTAAGCTTGTTCATTAATGGACTAAGCGTCCTCGCGCCCTTCATTTTCTTCTCCCTTGAAGCAATCAGTTTGCCGATTTTCCCCATGATTCCCGGATCACCGCCCGTACCACTGAGAATGACTCCTGCAAGCCTGTTTCCGTATAGTTGTATGTACCGTCTTGATAAAAACGAACCCATGCTATGGCCGAATAGAAAAATCGGCACATCAGGATACTCTCTTTCGATGATGGAGGTGAGGGTCTCCATGTCTTTCACGACTTTTTCAAAGCCTTGCTCATCAGCAAAATAACCCATGCTGTTGGTTTTGGACCCGGTCATTCCATGGCCCCGATGGTCATTGCCATATACAAACATATTTTGTGCAACCAGTTCCCTGGCAAAAGGATCATAGCGTTTAATATGTTCAGCCATTCCATGGGCGATTTGCACAATCGCTTTTGGCTGCCCTTCTCCATCTCCCACCCATTTGCATGCGAAAATTTCCACACCGTCATTCGTTTGATAAGAAAAATCGACTTGCTGCATCATTCACCACTCCCAGTAATCAGAAAAAAAGAGACTTACCCAATTGCCGAATAAATTGTGTAAGTCTCTGAGTTTCCTTCTCGCTATTAATCTAAGAAAAATATATCTAACCTTTGGGAGATTGTCAATTTCTCCTATCTTAATAAGATTCATGCCAAATAATTTATCATAATGCAAAATGCTCATTTATAATAGAATTATCAAATCCTGTAACTATTGTAATTTATTTACGGTTCCTTTGGAGGGCGGAGCGTCTTGAATGAAATAAAAATATTATTAGCAGAAGATGACTATGATGTTAACCAAATGATTAACAAGGCGTTAACAAAAGAAGGTTATAACATTTACTGTACTTTTGATGGGCAAGAAGCACTTGATGCTTATGATCACGAGGAATTTCAATTAGTCATGCTTGACATTATGCTGCCAAAAATTGATGGATTGGAAGTCATGAGGCGGATTCGAACAACAGATATGACACCGATTATCATCATATCGGCCAAGACCGAAGAAAGTGACAGAGTAATCGGACTGGGTCTAGGGGCCGATGACTACCTCGTAAAGCCGTTTTCCATTGCGGAACTTGTCGCCAGAGTCAAGGCACAGCTTAGAAGATTTTTGTACTACCGTACAAATCATGACGCTAAACAAAATGTAAAAGAATATGGAGCAATAAAATTTGATTTGGATAACTACACAGTTACGAAAAATAACAGGACGATTCAACTAACTGCAAAGGAATATGAAATATTGAAACTATTTTTTGGACATCCAAATCGGGTATTTACAAAGGCGCAAATATTTGAATCAGTCTGGGGTGAAGAATATTACGGTGATGATAATACCGTCATGGTTCATATTAGAAGATTACGAAATAAAATTGAGGATAATCCCAATGAGCCTAAATATATTGAAACAGTATGGGGCATTGGATATAGATTAGGTAACTCGCTATGATTTACATAACGTTAACCCTCATTGTAATCTTAACTTTCATAATTGTTTTTCAAAATATAAAAATAATCAAAATTTCCAGCAGTATCATCAACATTATTAAGGGAAATTTTAATGAGAGAATTAGAATCAGTGATAATAATAGGTTTTTAAAGAAATTAATTATTAATCTAAATCGGCTTATTGATGAATTTCACAAGATTGTTGTCCTGAATAAGCAATATGAAGACGATCGAAAAAAGATGATATCCAACATCTCTCACGACTTGCGAACCCCGCTAACGTCGATGCTGGGTTATGTGGAAATGCTTAAAGATGATCAGAGTCTAAGCGAAGAAGAACGTCAGGAGTATCTTTCCATCATCAGTGCAAAAGGTGAATTCTTAGTAGATTTATTAGAAGAGTTTTACCATTTTTCAAAACTGGATTCTGATGATCTTCCAATTCACCCTAGGCGTTTAAACATTTCCGAGCTGCTCCGACAATGCATGCTATCCTTTTTGAAAGACTTTGAGGCTAATGGAATCCAACCAAAAATAGAACTGCCACCTGAGGACATATTCGTGGGTGCAGATCAACAAGCAGTGTACCGAATGGTGCAGAACTTAATCTCCAACAGCCTAAAATACGGAAGCGCCGGGAATGTAATCGGGGTCAGCTTGGCGGAACAAAACGATTCCATCACAATCGAGGTATGGGATAAAGGCCGGGGAATTCCAGAGGAGGATGTACCTTATATTTTCAACCGGCTTTATGTAGCGGAAAAATCAAGAAGCCGGAGATTAAAAGGCAGCGGTCTGGGGTTAAGCATCGTTAAAAAACTTGTGGAAAAACATAACGGCAATGTTGCGGTTAGCAGCATCCCTTTTGAAAGAACGTCCTTTACGGTGACATTGCCAAAAAAGTTAAGAAATATGTAAGGAATATGAAAATGGCAGTTAAGGGTTATGTTTTACGATGAAAACATAACCTTTTTCCGTTTCAAAGGAGGCATTAAGATGGATTATGCAGTCAGGACCCACAATTTGACGAAAACCTACAAAGGAATACCAGTGGTCAACAAGTTAAATATCAATATTAAGAAAGGTGAAATATATGGATTTTTAGGACAAAACGGCGCCGGCAAAACGACAACGTTAAGAATGATGATGGGATTAATAAAAGCGTCTAACGGAGAAATTGAGTTATTTGGTCAAAGCCAGTACTCCAGAGATATTTATAAAAGAATAGGCTCTATGATCGAATACCCGGGATTTTACCCTAACTTGACAGCGGAAGAAAATCTTGAAATTCATCGGCGAATGATTGGAATCGAAAATAAGGAGTATATCAAGGAAGCCCTTGATGTATCAGGATTGGATATAAATGAAGTGAAAGGAAAAAAGGTGAAAAATTTCTCGCTTGGCATGAAGCAAAGATTGGGCATCGCAAGAGCTATGCTTCATAAGCCGGAACTCCTGATTTTAGATGAGCCAACCAATGGATTGGATCCGATTGGCATTAAGGAAATCCGGGAAACATTAATTAATTTAAAAAACAATAACGGGATAACGATTCTTATCTCGAGCCACCTGTTAAGTGAAATTGAGCATTTGGCCACGGAGATCGGAATTATCCATAAAGGTGTACTTTATGAAGAATTGGATTATAAAGAACTGCAGAAGCGCAATAAGAAGTATTTAAAAATTAGAGTCAGTGATGATAAAAAAGCTTGCTTTTTACTAGAGACCAAACTAGGAATCAGCGATTTTGAGGTGTCAGAGAAAAATATTGTCAGAATATACGAAGGCTATGATGATAGTTCAAGAATTGCCAAAACTCTTATTCAAAATGAAGTAGACCTGCATGAGATGGCAATAAGCGTCGACAACCTGGAGGATTACTTCGTGCGGTTAACGGGAGGCCACAACCATGTATAATGTTATGTACTGTGAATTTCTGAAACTAAAAAAGTCGTATTTTTATTTGTTGCTATTGATAGGCATTTGTTTTTTTCCCGCCTTAATGTGCCTGGGATGGCTTGGACAAGGCGCGTATGTCTATTGGAACCGATATATCTTTCAAGTGGAACAAATGACCTACTTGTTTAGCGGTACGATTTTATATGTGTTGATAGCAGCTTATATTTATAGTCGGGAATTCTCATGCGGCGCTGCCAACACTTTGTTTTCCTATCCTGTCAGCCGGGCAAAAATTTTCATGGCAAAATTCATCATCATTGTCCTATTCATTTTTGGCGCCATCATTTTGCAGCTGCTTTTAACGATTTTAGGAGGGTTGCTGTTGCCGCATGAGCCATTGACAATGGCTATTATGGAGGAACATTTAAAAATAAATTTACTCGTATTGCTGCTCCAATGTTCACTGCTCCCTGTTGCAATCTTGATTACGCTGCTGAGCAGGAATATTATCATGCCGATCATTTACGGAGCATTCGTGACAATTGTGAATGTTTGTATTATGGGATTAAACCTAGATTCCGTGGCCAAATACATTCCGACATTGTATCCGATCACCACCCTGTTTCACTCTTTTACAACTGACAGCCAGGGCAAAATGGAGTTCGTCCATTTCACATTGTCGAATTATAGCATTTCAATCGCAGCAATTACATTTATCGTGAGCATGGCTCTGTGCATAATCTACTATTTAAAAACTGATATTGATTAAAATGTACCATATCGAGTAATGAGGCAAGCAATCGATTACCGTTGCTTGCCTTTATTGTCTCCGAATTTTTGGATCCTAGCAACCCGTTTAATACTCCCTTTCCCTAACCATTCCATCCATTCTTGTTTCTGCCACCATTGTTTTAAAATCATTGCCGGACGGATTCTGGAATAATCGAAGCCCGAACTCTGGCGCGACCGCAAACAGATGGTCAAAGATATCGGCTTGGACCGATTCATAAACTGCCCATCTTATATCATTTGTAAATGCATAAATTTCAATTGGCAAACCGTATTCTGTGGGTGCTAGCTGCCTGACCATTAAGGTCATTTCCTGATTGATTCCACGATGATGTTGAAGATAATTACTGATATATGCCCTAAACACACCGATATTTGTCATCGCTCTTCCGTTCACAGGATTGCTCCGGTTAATTTCATTTTTTGCGTTGTATTCTTCAATCTCGCGTTCCTTGTTGATGATATAATCCGAAAGATATTGGATGTTGATAAATTTATCGATCATCTCCTCGGAGCAAAATGAAATACTATTTGTATCAATAAATAAAGATCGCTTTATCCGACGCCCTCCAGAGGTTTGCATCCCTCGCCAATTTTTAAAAGAGTCGGATATCAGGGCATAGCTTGGTATCATCGTGATCGTTTTATCCCAATTTTGCACCTTTACTGTGTTTAAAGAGATATCGATAATGTCTCCATCCGCCCCATATTTAGGCATTTCAATCCAGTCACCAACTCGAACCATATCATTGGCCGCCAACTGGATTCCAGCAACAAGACCTAATAACGAATCTTTAAAAACCAGCATGAGGACGGCTGAAAGAGCACCAAACCCGCTTAAAAGAATAAGTGGGCTCTTGCCAATCAGGTTCGCCACAACCAGGATCACTCCTAATGTGATTAATATTATATTAACAACCTGAATGTATCCTTTTATCGGCTTAATCTTCGAGATTTCAAACGTTTGATAAATATCATTACCCGCATTTAACAAGGTCGTAATAATGATTAATCCAACAATGATTATATAGGCAATGGCCCCCTTTTCAATCAATTGCTGATAGGCCGGGAAGGTTGAAGAAAAGGAATAGATGATCAACGCGGGAACAATATGGGATAACCTATGGAAAACCTTCCGCTCCAACATGATTTTATCCCACTTGAACTTATTTTTTGTCAAGATATGATTAATAATCCTGATGACTACCTTTTTCGTGATAAAATTCGATGCCAAACAGACAACTGCAATAAAAAGAATCATTATAATAATAGATAGATACTCCGTTAGTTGAGGACCCATGTCAAATTTTAATAGCAGATTACGAATAAACTCCATCTTTTTCCCTCCGTTATTTACTAGTTTTCGGTCTCATAGGTGAAGTTGATAAATGAGAGATTCTACTATTATATCAAAAATAACTTATTAACACCTGATAAAGAAGAATCATTCTTCTGTTAATGATTGAGCAATTTAATAATCTAATATTGTGAAGTTATTGATACTATTTGATAGAATCAATATACAAGAAACAGGTAAATGCGTATAGTCATTATTCAATGTTGATTGTTATATGCGCATCTTATGATGAATATTTTGGACAATGGGATCCATTTAGCTCATTATACACATATTGATGAAATCAATAAGGCGTTCGACCTGATCACATATAACGGAGCAAACATTATGAGGGTGAACGATGAGTATGGCATTGAAGCTGGGAAACCAGCAAACTTTATCGTATTAGATGCACATGATGCATATGAAGCGATTCGTGAGCGTGCAGAAGTACTTGCATCCATTCGGAATGGTGAATACCTCTTCAAACGTGAACCAAGAAAAAATGAAATCGAAATAGATTTCTTAAAACAATCGTAAGTTCCTTACTATCCCTAAAGGGATTATCCCCCTCAACATGAAAGTGACACGAGGCCATTAATTAGTGCTAACTGAAAGGTGGCAGGATCATCCGAAAATTGGATGATCCTGCCACCTTTTTCACCACTCCTTACCTTAGTATTTCTGTTAATGAGAACATAGTTAGGAAACCGATGATAAATGCGAGAGTGGCGGCTCTTTCGTTGCCATCCCCATGACTTTCGGGGATTAGTTCTTTATAAACAACAAACAGCATGGCCCCTGCTGCAAATGCCAAACCATAAGGGATTATATATGTAAAAGATCCGCCGAAATAGAGACCGATTAATCCTGAAAGAAACTCAACCACTCCTGTTAAGGTAGCAAGAAAAATTGCCTGAACTCGGCTTACACCTTGAGTCAATAAAAATAATGCTACTAAAAATCCGTCAGGAATATTTTGTAACCCGATGGCAAATGAAACAACAGCTCCTAATTCCTGGGCATCACTGATATTACTGATCCCAACAGATAGCCCCTCAGGTAAATTATGCAGGGACATCGCCGTTAAAAAAAGCAATGTGCTCGAACGATTTGGAACGGAAAGCGAATGGTCCAAATCCATGTGAGGCAGACTGCTTTCCAATAACATCAATACCAAAGTCCCCGCTAAAATGCCAACCACTAAAACGACCATATTCGATAGCTTCAAAGCAGAGGGGATCAAACCGTAGGCTGAAGCCGATACCATGATGCCAGCAGTAAACGCCAACAAGATATCCTTCCCTTTATGTGAAACATTCTTGATCAACAATACGGGCATGGCGCCCAGGCATGTACAAAACGAAGAAATAAAAATACCCATAACTGGGAGCACACTCACACCAGTCCCTCCAATACCAATCACTATTTCATTTTATGTCAATAAAAGGGATTTAGAAGAATAGGAATGGACAAATTCCATTAAAATTGAAAGTAGAGAAAACGTTCCATCTAAACGGCTCTGTCTATGAAAGAGCTTTTTTTATTGAAAAATTTATTATTTTTATCCAATAGTAATTTCACATCGGACCTTCATATAAACAGGGTGGCTGTGTGATTGTTTACTTTCCCAAAAAAGTTTCCTATTGTAAACTTTTTTTATAATATGTAAAATTGTTTGACAAATCTACTCGTCCTCATATATGTTGTAAATAACTAAAAAAGTTGCCCTAGGGAAAAGGAGGAAGTTTAGAGTGAGAATGATGGCAAAAATCGTGTACAGTTTATTGCCCATGTGTTTCGTGTTTTTATTAGCAGCCTGTGGTGATAAGCAAGAAGTAACGAAGATAAAGGATGGAGGATCTGGTCATTCCAATGACAAGAAAATAAAGATTGTCACCACGATTGCGCAAATTGGTGAACCACTATCTGTAATTGGCGGGGAGCTGGTGGAGGTAAAAAGTTTAATGGGACCGTCTGTAGACCCGCATCTTTATCAAGCAACACATGGGGACATTCGAACAATCTCAGATGCAGATATCGTTTTTTACAATGGATTGCATTTGGAAGCGAACATGGTCGATATCTTCAAAGAAATGGCTAAAACGAAACCAGTGCTCGGCATCGGAGATAAGATTGAGGATTCCTCTTTACTGAAGGATGAGAATAATGCAGTCGATCCGCATATTTGGTTTGACATTGATCTATGGAAACAGGCACTAGCCGCAGCGGTAGAAGAAATAAAAGAGTTTTCACCTGAGAATGCAGATGACCTTGAAAAGAACAAGGAGGCCTATTTTGCCGAAATGGATCAATTAAAAAAGGAAGCGGCAAAGCTCGCGGACATTCCAAAAGAGCGAAGGGTGCTCGTGACGGCCCATGACGCGTTCGGTTACTTTGGCAGAATGCACGGTCTGGAGGTAGTTGGCCTGCAGGGCTTAAGTACAGATGGGGAAATTGGGGTTTCAGATATTCAAAATACGATTGATTTGATTACGGAGTATAAAGTTCCGGCTGTTTTTGTCGAAAGCAGTATTAATGAAAGCTCAATTCAGGCGGTGATTAAAGGCGCCAGGAGTAAAGGAGTAGAAGTGGCGCTGGGAGGCGAGCTATTCTCGGATGCCATGGGCGAAGCAGGGAAAGAGGAAGGAACCTATCTCGGTATGTACCGCCATAATGTAGATACCATCTACCAGGCACTAATGGGAGGGAATCAGTAAATGGGTAAGGTGGTTCTAAAAGTAAACGATTTAGCCGCAGCGTATCGAAAAAATACCGTATTACATGATGTCAATTTTGCCGTGGAGGCGGGCTCTTTAACAGGGATTGTCGGTCCTAACGGTGCAGGAAAATCAACGTTAATCAAAACACTGTTGGAACTTCATCCCGCATTAACAGGTGAGGTCCAGTTTTTTGGGGCATCGTTTAAAAAAATGAAGACAAGAATCGGGTATGTGCCACAGCGGGGTTCGGTGGATTGGGATTTTCCGACCATCGCTCTCGATGTCGTGATGATGGGATTATATGGACAAATCGGCTGGCTCAGAAGACCAGCAAAGCTTCACCAGGAAAAAGCGTATGAAGCCTTGGATAAAATGGGAATGGCTGATTATGCCGAGCGGCAAATCAGCCAACTTTCCGGCGGTCAGCAGCAACGCGTGTTTTTGGCCCGGGCTTTAGTGCAGAATGCCGATTTATATTTTATGGATGAACCACTCGCAGGGGTGGACGCCGCAACAGAACGAGCCATCATGAACATCCTCAAGGAATTAAAAGCAACCGGAAAAACGGTGCTGGTCGTCCATCATGATTTACAAACAGTGGAAGATTATTTTGACCATGTCTTATTTTTAAATCGGACCGTCGTTGAGCATGGCAGGACGGCACAAGTATTCACCGATGAAAATATCGCCGCCGCCTATGGCGGGAATATGCGCGGGATGAGAGGGGGCAAGTTTCATGTGGTCCGTCCTGTTGAACAGTAATACCCAATGGGTATTGTTTAGCACGATGATTCTGGGGATTGCGGCCGGGACAGTGGGATGCCTCTCCTATTGGAAGCGCCAAAGTCTAATGAGTGATGCCTTGGCGCACGCGGCCCTTCCTGGTGTTGTCCTATCTTTTCTGCTATTCCGGGAAAAACATTTGCTCATCCTGATCAGCGGCGCAGCTTTTAGTGCGTTAATCGGCGCGTTTTTTATTCAATGGATCCGATCGTCGACCAGAATAAAAGAGGATGCGGCGATGGGCATGATTTTATCGATTTTTTATGGGCTTGGCATCATGCTCTTAACGGTCGCTAATCGGACAGCAGGAAACCAAAGCGGCTTAAGCGGGTTTATTTTGGGGCAATCGGCCTCAATGGTTCAAACCGATGTATGGACGATGCTCATCCTTGCGTTATTAGTGATAGCGATTACGGTTATTGGCTTTAAAGAATGGAAGATCTATTTGTTTGATCCCCAGTTTGCCAAAGGAATCGGGATGTCACTAAAAGGGATGAACAGTCTATATACAATCGTTCTTGTCACGACAATCGTCATCGGTATACAAGCAGTCGGCGTGATTTTAATCGCTGCTTTACTCATTATCCCTGCTGTCAGTGCCAGGTATTGGACGCATTCGTTTAAAAAGATGATTATCATCTCCGCTGCATTAGGTGGAGTGTCTGGGGCACTAGGCACCCTCATCAGTGCCCTTGGCAGCGGCTGGCCGACCGGACCGTTTATCGTCATGGTGGCCTCGAGCCTGTTTATCGTCTCACTTTTTTTGGGTAAAGAAAAAGGGATTGTCATTCAATTTTGGCAGCTGAGAATCCAAAGAAAACAGGTCAGGCAGCAGCAACTAATCTCCCCTTTGATAGCTAAAAAGGAGGGACAATAAATGACCTATACTGCGTGGATTCTAGTCACTGCCTCATTAGTGGGGATGTCCTGTGGCGTCATTGGAGTGTTTTTGATTTTGAGAAAAATGGCCATGATGGCAGATGCCATCAGTCATACCGTCCTGCTCGGGATTGTCATTGCGTTTATCATCACCCGCGAGCTAAGTGGGGTGCATATGCTGATCGGCGCTATTTTTGCAGGCATCCTGACAGCATTGTTCATTCAATGGCTGCATTCACTTGATGTTCCGCAGGATGCTTCCATTGGCACGGTGTTTACCACGTTATTTGCCCTGGGCGTGATTTTAATTGAATCGTTTGTCGGGAACGCCCACTTGGATGTGCAGCATGCTTTAATGGGAGAGATCACATTCATTCCTTGGGATAAAGTTTCATTACCGATCATCGGGGAAGTGCCCAAAGCAACTGCGTTATTAGCTCTTGTTTTTCTGATTGTGCTCATTTCCATCATCGCTTTCTATAAAGAATGGAAAATTACCACTTTTGATCCTGCGCTTGCCGCCAGTTTGGGAATCCCTGTCCTCTTCATGCATTATGTATTTATGAGTCTAGTCTCGATCACAACGGTTGCCTCGTTCGATGCGGTTGGAGCGATCATGGTCGTGGCGATGTTGATTACACCAGCTGCATCGGCTTATCTGTGGACAGAGCGGCTCTCGATGATGGTATTGCTAAGTGGATGTTTTGGGGTCATTTCAGCCGTGGTTGGCTATTATATCGCAGCCTGGATTGATACTTCGATATCGGGGTCGATGGCGTTTGCGACCGGGATTTTATTCTTATTCAGCTTCCTCTTCGCACCGAATCATGGACTGATTTCCAAATTTCTCAAACCAGTCAAAACTTCGGCAATGGAGTAATGTTTTATAAATGATGGATATCGGAAAGATTTTTACGAGAAGAAGGTGAAAAACATGCTGACTTCTACCATGAAGCAGTATATCAAACATATCTATTTACTTGGGGCCTGCATGGAGGGGGTCCCTCCCCTCTATGTTGCCAAGGCGCTTGGGGTGAATAGTTCGGCTGTCACGCGAATGGTGAAGAAATTAGCTAATCTCGGATTGCTGGAATATGAGTACTATGGGAGATTAAATCTTACCGAAGAAGGGAAACAACTGGGCCAAACCCTTGTCAAGGAACAGGATGTGTTACTAAATTTCTTAAGAATGATAGGAATAAAGGAAGACCAACTAAGAAAAGAACTGGAAGCCATTCAATACAACCTCCCACCCGCTTTGATCAATCGACTTACAAAGCTAAACGAATTCTTCTGTCAGCATCCATCTCTTGTTCAGTCTTTTTCTCAGTTTTCTGACCCATAGGGGGAATAGGAAACGGGCACCTTGGATGGTGCCCGCCACCTTTTTTTGCAGATTACTAGGAAAAACGCATCTCCAAACTAAGTTTTTTCAGCTTTTCTTTTTCAATTGCTTTTAAGCGAATCGCTTCGGATACCCTCTCAGGCAAATCCTGAGCGACTTTAACATGGAACTGTCGATTTATAACAGCTTCTTTTAATTCAGCAATTGTATTGCATTCTTGATCAAGCACCGTGTAAACTGCACCGAACTGCTTAAAATGATGGGTATCACTGCCGCCTACGACCGGCTTAGACAGATTTTCGGCGAAGTTCTGCACATCCATGGAGTTTACTTCTATCCCACGCGTATGCAAATCCTTCCCATTTAAATCAAATGCATCCAGCTGTTTTAATAAAGATGGATCTAAATCCTTTAATGGCGTGCTCTCGCGATAAGGATGGGCACCAATAACAAGCATGTCATAGGAAAGACGGAAGTTTAATAGTTTTTCAAACGGAATAAATGTCCCTTCTTCTGTATAGTCATTCAAGTCTGCTCGCAAAGCACGGATATCCTGTCTGTTCCCAATACATAAAATATGTCCAACTTCTTTGATATCCACTTCCATCCCTGGGAAAACCTTTAGACCTTGGATATTGTAATGCCCATCTTCATATGGAAAATGTGCATCCAACGTATCATAGACCTCATGAAAATTTTTCGTATTAAAATGTTCCGTTAAGGCTACGCCATCAAGCCCACTCTGTAGAGCATGGTTTGCCATCTCCATGTAATAGTCCACCGAGAAATCAAACTTTTTCGCTAATTTACCATGTGTATGAAAATCAAAATTCAATTGAAGCACTCCCTTTTATAAGACAAAATGCAAAGCATGAACAATAATTAAATAAAAGATTGAAATCATAATAAATGAGTAATCCATATAACTAAATTTCAGATAACTTGTTTTCAGCTTAATCATTTCACGATTATTTCCCCCATAACTAAAACCTTTTGTTTCCAACGCTTCGACTGTCGTTCTGGAACGTTTCGCCGTATTCAACATGAGTGGATAAAAGGATTTAACAAAGATTAGTAGAAAATAGATTATTTTTCGCAAATAAAAAATCCCGTTTTTAGTTGGCGCCTGACCTCGGAGCCGGTATGATAATATAATCTGCTGAAACTCTTCAAACAATGTCGGCAAAATTCTATATCCATAGGCGACACTAAATGAAAACTTTTCCGGAAAACCCATTCGTAAGAGGGCATCGCTAAATCTTTCCGGATTCAAACTTGTAAAAACAGCGACACTAGCAAGCGATATTCCACCTAATTTAATACTTAGCCAAAACATAGGCAGCACTGTTTCTACGTTTCCTCCAAAAAATAGAGAAATCAAGAAGAGAATAAACATTTCACTCAAGAGACCAAGGCCCAGTACTGCTAGAATAAGTGGACTGACATTTGCTTTATAGGTTAGAAAAACCATAAAAATCAAATAGCCTACAAGTACAACATGGCTATGAATAAACCATGGAACTATGGCAAAGTAGCAATACCAAACAAGCAATACGCGTGGATCCAGCTTAGTAAGAAAATTATCCTCAACACTATAAGCCGTTCTAATAAGCTCATTTTTTATATATTCAAGAGAAACCTTTTCATGAATAAATTTGCTAAACTCCAATTTACGCACCTCGCTCTTTTGCAAGATTCCAGTACTCTACAAACGATTCAATCGTTGGACAATGCGGGAAATGAAGTTCGTTGCACAATTTGATAATTTGAGGTGGAACTAGACCCGCACGTCGTAGGATTTCCTCATCTCGAAAAATGACTTCACTTGCATCGTCTGCAATCAATTGTCCATTATTCATAACAAGTACCCGCTCTGCCCATTCAGAGACAAGCTGCATATCGTGGGTAGCAATAATAATCGTATCCACATGAGATTCTAACCTTTTCAACATCGCAACTACTTTATTCTTTGTGGCAATATCCAAATTGGCTGTCGGCTCATCGAGAATAATAACAGAAGGCTTTATTGCCGCTCCGATTGCAAGTGAAACACGCCGCTGCTGACCACCACTTAACAAACGTGCATCCTGATGCTGCAATTCTGTTAAATCAAAATCCACTAAGATTTGGTCAACTTGGTTAGTATAATCATGAACCTTTCTTGCTTTTAAATAGTGCTCTATTTCCTTCCGAACACTATCATCGATAAACATTTCTTCAGGGTTTTGAAACACATACGCAACATGATTTGAAAGAGTTTCAGGTGAATGGTTAGGTAATTGATTGGCAACTAACTCCATTTTTCCCTGTTGGGGTTTTACAATTCCTGCTAGGACCTTTAGCAATGACGATTTCCCTGAGCCGTTATTCCCGACTAATGCGATTTTGTCTCCTTTAAACAACCTAGTAGATAGATTTTGCAGCGCCGTTTTCTTTTCTTTATGAATCGCTTGATATTGTACCGTAATGTCCTGTAAGGCGAGAACAGGCGCTTTTTCGATTTTGGTTTGGAAGGGGAGTTCATAGACGGCTGGAACTCTCCCTCTAAAATGCTCAATCGCTTCCTCCAAGGTAATCGGATAGTTTCCCTCACGATTGACATGATAGGCTGCCATTGTGACTTGAGGGGGATGAATTTGGCGTGTAACCAAATCATCCACACTGCAAAGTGCCTCACGAACATCCTTCTTCCAAACCATTTTCCCCTGATCCATTAGCATGACTTTGTTACAATAAGCTGCAATAAATTCTGTATGATGTTCAATCGTAATAATGGTTGTGCCATATTCTTCATTTAATTTTTTTAATACGTCATAGATGCGTGTTGCATGCTGAGGATCAAGCTGGGCAACGGGTTCATCTACGATTAATAATTTTGGTTTCATCGCGATGGCCCCTGCCAATGCCAGCAAATGTTTTTGTCCGCCGCTTAATTGCCATACAAATGCATTCGCTAAATGGGAAAGCCCGGTTACTTCGAGGGCCCATTTTCCACGTTCTTTAAAGTCCCGTAATCCATAATTTAGTGGTACGAAAGAAGCATCATCCAGTACTGTGGGACGCAATAACTGATTTTCAAAATCTTGATACACATACCCAACTGTTTTCGATAGGTCAGCAACATCATGCTTGGAGGTATCTAGGCCATCTACCATGACCTCTCCTTCAAACTCACCAACATAAAATTTAGGAATAAGACCATTCAGTGTTTTGCAAAGAGTTGATTTTCCGGAACCATTCCCACCGATAATCGCTAAGAATTCTCCTTCCTCCACTGTTAATGACACCCGATTTAAAACCCTGGTTTCACTTCCCGGATATTCAAATGACACATCTTTTACTTCCACTAATGGCTTAGAGTGCATCATTTATTTCCTCTCCTGAACTGGCTTCTTTCCCTTTTTTCAACATAAATAAAATGATAGCAAGCGAACATACTGCAGCAACACCAATAATAATCCAAATAAATTGATTTCCATACATATCAACAAATTCCGGTTCCCACACTGCAAATTCAACATCTGATTCAGATAATACTTCTGCACCAAAAGCAATTACAGCTAAAACAAGACCAGTTACTACAAATTTAGGCGTAATAATCTTATTCAATGAAATACTCACTTTGTTATTACGTGGTTTCATTCCTAATAACGGCTCCATTTTTCCGTATAATCGTGGCACTAAGTAAATGGTTGGAAGTAAAACAAATAAAGTCCCCGAGAAGATAAGATCTGTTAAAAATTCAACACCTTCAACAACAAAAATACTTTCAGCCAACCCTGGAACAGCTTCGAAATCCTCAACACCAATAACAACCTTTAAAATATCAACAATTGTAGCAAAGACAAGGAATACACCATAACCGACAATTGCCCCTACCGCAACCTGTGAGATTTTCTTCGGATCACGTACAATCATGCCTCCGATACACATACCAAGAGAGAACAAGATAAACTTCTCAACTTCACCAATGCCGCCAAATTGACCAAGCATTAATTCACCAAAAATCAACTCTCCTGTAGAAGCGCCAATTGCCGCATATACCGGATGGAACAGAATACAGAGGGTTAAAGGAATAAATGCAAATGCATCAATCGACAATTCAATTGGACCTACATTAACAGATGGTACAAGTTCGGTAAACATGTTACTTAATCCGTAAAGACACATCGACAGAATAAAAACCATCATTTTTTGAGACTGCGTTAATTCATACGGTTTTGTTATCAAAGTAATTCTCCCCTTTATCAATTATCACTTTCATTATATGGAGGGATTGTAAATTACCCATTAAATGAATGTTATGAATCTGTAATAATTTTTCACAAATTAATTTATGTAAGAATTTTTTCATTTTGTGATAAACTTTTATATAGGAGGAGATGAATTTGATTTTTAATTGGGATGTTCCTGAACTGACGTCAAGTCAAAAGCGGATTGCTGATTTTATCGAGAAAAGCGGGGAACGAATTTTATATTATTCCGAAACTGAGCTGGCAAATGAACTACGGGTTAGCAATGCCACTATTTCGCGATTTTGGAGAAAGATTGGCTATGAAAACTTTAAAGCTTTTAAAGCTGCTATATTGGAAAAGGAGCAGCTTTCACCGCAGAAAAAATTAAAAAATTCGTTAGAACAAATCCAAAATCAGCAATTAAGCATTCATGAACACTTACTAGCAATTTCTAACAATCAAATTCTAAATACGTTAGAAGAATTGGATTCTGAACAATTCAAAGAAGCTATTACCCTTATGTCCAATTGTAGAAAACTATACATTCACGCACCAGCATCAGCTGAAGGAATTGCTGTTCTCATGAAACATCGTCTAGATCGATTTGGGTTAGATATTGAGATCCTTCAGAAAAATGGACAGGAATTATTTGAATCGCTCATGCACATTCAAAAGGAAGATGTGATCTTCTTATTCGGTTTTGTGGCCATGACACCTGAAGCCTTTGTGCTTCTGGATTATGCGAAGAGAGTAAACTATAAAACCATCATCATTACTGATCTGCTCATTTCTGATTTTCAAGACGAAGGCGATTATATCTTCTATACGAATCGTGGCGAATTATGGGAGTTTCATTCGATGATTGCGCCAACATTTTTAGTTGAAAATTTTATTCTAGGGATTGGCCAATACCTAGAGCAACAATCACTTCGTAATTTAGAAAAACTAAGTGAACTGCGCAAAATATATAAGGAGATACTGCCTAGGAAACATTAGATTGTCTTTTATTTAGATTGACTCATCACTGACTGGATGGTGCTGTCTTGGCAAAAAGGTCCCTGATGCTAGAATCGTCAGGGACCTTTTACATAGACTGTGGAACGCTTTTGGTTTACATTATATTTTAATATTTATATGATTGACCGCCGTCAATAGGGGTTGGAAAACGGCCAGAGACGGTTCCCCAGGCATCATTACGCTGCGACATCTCTCTTTGTAAATACGCCAAAAGCCAATAGTTGAAAGACGAAGAAGTAAATCAGCAGCATGATTATGGAAAAGCCTACAGTCATGCCTTCAACCAATGGGACGCCATCGAAATATTGGGTTAGGTTTGTATTCGCAAATAAAATATATTTTGCCCACTCATACCGTGATGCAATTAACGTGGTGATTTGTCCACCCATTAATAACAGGAAAATGGATAAGCCGACTGCCAACGAACTGTTTCTGAATACAGCGGAAATCATAAAGGCCATGGTCGTAATCATGATGACATCAATGGATGACAAGAAATACGTCTTGATCAAATAGAGGAGCATATTTTGCTCGATAACACTCCCATTGGAGTAGGCAAGATGCACTTGGCTGACGTCACCCGTTCCAAATAAAGCAAATCCGAAAATGGCGGCACCGCCAAACAAAATCGTCAACATCAGCAGGCCAAATAAGATGACCGTGAAATATTTAGATAAGAGAATTTTGGATCGTTTGATCGGCCGAATCAATAGCAGCTTGACCGTTCCCCAGCTAAACTCACTGGCGACAATCCCCGCGGCCACAATAATCGTGAATAAACCTGCAAACGATATAAGTGCCATGCTTTCTTTGATAAATGACCACCCCGTGTACTTTGTATCAGGTGGTATGTTATGGTCCAACCGGTATTGATTAAGGGCAATTTGCCTTTCTAAATTTTTCTTATACGTAACGGCTGTGGAGGGCAGCTCGGTTATTTGCTTTTGATCCTCTGCAATCCGCTGCTGTAATTGCTGTTCCCATTGAGGATTAGCCTCTTGATTGCCGCCATAGATTTTGGTTAATGTCCCTGTACCGATGATGGCGAGAACCAGCAGGCCAATCATCACATGGGTGCCGGGACGTTTAAATATTTTGATCCATTCATTTACAATGAGATTATGCATGAACCTTCTCTCCCTCGGTTGTGACTTCTAAGAAACGCTCCTCTAACGATTTGGCAATTGGTTTCACTTCAAAAATACGAATACCTTTTTCGACGAACAATTGAATCATACTTGGGACGTCTTGTTTTTCCAGCTCGATTTCAATCCCATTTTCCACTTTTTCATAGGATAAATCCAGGTTTTTAAGGGATGTGATCGTACTTAAATCTAGTTCGAAGAAATATTTCTGTTTCTCTTCCTGCTTAAAGTCGTGAACCTTTTGGATGTCAACGAGCTTTCCGTGTTGAATGATCGCGATGCGGTCGCACATCATTTCCATTTCCGCTAACAGATGGCTGGAGACAATGACGGACATCCCTTTTTCCTTCGTCAATTTTTTCAAATGATCACGAATCTCTCGTATTCCCGCCGGGTCAAGACCGTTGGTCGGTTCATCAAGAATCATCACCTTCGGGTCATGAAGCAGGCTTTGGGCCAATCCCAGCCTCTGCCGCATTCCAAGCGAGTAAGTTTTCACTTTATCATGAATTCGGTCTTTCAACCCAACAAAGTCCACGACTTCATCAATTTTCTGCTTGGAAATGCCCTTCATCATCCGGGCATATTGCATCAAATTTTGATACCCGGTTAAAAATTTGTATAACTCAGGGTTTTCGACAATCCCGCCAATATTTTTTAGTGCATCCTCAAATTCCTTTTCCACATTCTTACCGCAAATCAAGATTTCGCCAGACGTGATCCCCATCAGGCCGACCATCATCCGGATGGTCGTGGTTTTCCCAGCCCCATTTGGCCCTAAAAAGCCGAATACTTCGCCCTCTTCAATCGTGAAGCTTAAATCATCAATGATTTTTTTCCCTTTGATTACTTTTGTGACATGTTTCAATTCCACAACAGGACTACTCATGATTGTTCCTCTCCCTTTCCGCCATTGTCGATTTAAACCATTCGAGAACGGATAGCGCTGCTTCTTCTCTTAGGTCTTCGACATTTTTCTGGTCGATGATCTTCCCATTGAAAATGACAATCGCCTCATCTAAAAGCGGTTCAATTTCATCGATTTCATGGGTGGCAATAATGACGGTCTGCTCGTCAAAATTAATATAGGACAACATACTTTTCACAATCGAATCACGCACCATCGGATCAAGTCCGGAAAATGGTTCATCCAGAAGCAAGACCGGTGCTGTTCTTGCCAAAGCCAGAACCAATTTCAATCTGCCTCGATTTCCTTTTGACAATTGTTTTATTTTTTTAACAGGATCCAGCTTCATGTCCTGTAAAAGCTGTTTAGCCTTCTTCCTATCAAAATCGATGAATTGTGATGCATAAAATTCTACCATGTTTCCCACTGTAAAGGAGGGATAAAACATATCCAGTTCCGTTAAATAAGCGACTTTTTGGCTAATTCTCCGGGTAACTTCTTCGCCGTTCACTTCCACCTGGCCGAGGTCCGGATAAACAAGCCCGGCAATCATTTTTAAGGTCGTCGACTTCCCGCTGCCATTTGGCCCGAGCAGCCCATAAATTTTCCCGGTATCAAGTGTGAGGGAAACATTTTTTAAAGAAAAATCCTTGCCATATCGTTTCGAAACATTACTTAGTTTAATGGTCACCCCTGTTCCCCCCTAAAGTATTGCTGTAAGCCCCGAATCATTTCCTCCTGGGAAAAACCAAGCTCTTGCATGCTTTGGACAAATACACCGATAATATCGGTCTGCAACCGAGTCTTCAACGCTTGGAGGACCTGCTCATTTTCAGTGACAAAGGTCCCTTGCCCCCGCTTTGTTTCCACGATTCCCATCCTCTCCATCTCGCTATAGGTTCTTTGAATGGTGTTTGGGTTAACACCTGTTTGAATCGCCATTTCCCGAACAGAAGGCAGTTTTTCTCCTGCTTTCATTTCTCCTCTTACAATTTGGGACGACAGGTGATCGGCTATTTGGATATAAATTGGTTTCGATGCCTGGAAATCTTTTGCCATCATGATTACACCTCAACTTTTCTGTCGAGTAACCAACAAGAAATCAGGAATAAGCAGACAGCAAGGATCACATAAAACAGAAGTCCGAGCACCGGGATATTTGTTGCATTCAAATAAATCTCCCAACTGCCTTGTTTGTGGCTAAAATTCGGACCTGCAAATACTGGTATCGTCCATTTGTTCATGACCTCTTTGAAACCTGGTATCCTTGTCAAAAGCGTGAAAATAACATTGTATAGAAAAAAGATGAGCAGTAGTAAGAGCCAGCGCCAACCTTTGATTGTTGGAAATTTCCCCAAGGAGTGATAGACGGTCCAATAAAACATCGCCCAACACGACACATATAAACCGAACAATAACAGTCCGAGATTGAAGATGATCGTGCCGGCAACTAAGTCGCTCGCTTCAATAAGAATTTGACTTTTGAAAAATTGATAAATTGTTAAACCGACTGCCGTTAAATACAACTGGGTGGCCACTTGATAGACAAGGCTGACATAGACTTTTGATAATAATAGCTCCTTACTGCTTTGTGGATTATAGAGCCATAATTGAGTTTTTCCTTCCAGCCGCAGCATGGACAATAACATAGATGGCAGAAAAAATGCGTGAAAAAACAGCAACAGCAATACAGCAACCGGAAGAAACGTTAGCGGCTCAAGAATATAGTGATCCAGTGCCAGTGCCACAATTAAAAACAGAGATATAAAAACGAGCCAAAAAAGAAACCAAGACTTTGAAATCACAAAGTCCTTTTTCACCAGCCCTTGAAAAGCAGACATATAATTATAACCCCCTCGCAACCTTGTATTAGTGTTCTACTCAAATAGTACACTAATACAAGGTTGCGCGTCAAGGGGCGGACCATTATTAAATCCTAAAAAAGCCGATACTTTTATGAACTAAAAGTATCGGCTTTGTGTATTTGTCAGTAGTTTTTTATTTTTCGGATGATCATTCTACTCGCACTTGATCACTTTTTGTATCTATATCAAATTTAGTGCCGTTAATAAAGATTTTCATCGTTGTTTTTCCATTTGGAAGATTTAGTTTTAAAAATCTTTTAACCGCGTAGTTTTTCAAAGAGATAGCATTCCCATTTTTATAAAAAACAAGCTTATCGTTTACATTTAATTCCCCAATAAGATCCGTAACTTCCAGTCTAACTTCTTTAGGATCTATAAACTTAATTGAATGGATGGAAGCAATGAACTTTCTATCATCTTTAACAAGTTTTATTGTTTCTTGATTTTTTAAATCAATCCAACTGGCATCGTCTTTGCCTTGGGGGATTAACTTACTTTTTTCCAAAAGTAACAACTGGGAAACCGCCTCATTGTTCCCTTGGAGAGCCGCTTTTCTAAACCAGCTTGCGGCCCGTTCATCATTCTCTTCATCAGCAAACGACTTTGCAAACAAATACTGGACTTCACTCCCCTCCTCTTGCAGGGCTTCCTCTAAAAAATCTTCCAACTGTTTTAATAAGTCAATTGGTAGCAGTCTTTGAATAAAAATATGAATTAATTGGATTAAGGATTTTGCATTTCCTTGAAGATAGGCCTTTTGAAACCAGCTTATTGCACTATTCAAATTCATGTCCTTCCCTAATTTACCATGAAAATAAATCTCACCCAGCCTATATTGAGCAGCGGCATCCCCTTGAATGGCTAATTTAGCTGTAGTATTGAATTCATTTTCTTCCATATTGCTAATGAGATATGTATGACTGTCAAAAATAATCTTGGTGTTATCCAATTGCACTTTGTGATCGACTACCTTAAATTGTGAATAAACAGGATGTTCTTCACCATAAATATAAAGTCTTCTAGCATTTACCTTATCTATTTTAAGGAAAGCCTCGTAATCAAATTCGACAGCTCCGTCAGACCATTTATGCGTTTCAAGATAACCCTGGAAAAGCCCGAGTTCACTATTATACTGTTCCTTCTTCAGTTTCACTTTTCCGATATTTAACAGAGGCGTGTTATCTATGCGCTTGCAATATTCCTCACCCGATTCAAAAAACAGCTTGTTGAGATAGACCGGATGACAGGAAATGTCATAATTACTCATTTTTATGGTAAACGATTGGGTGTCCGCCATAACGGTACCTTCCAGAACGGTTAAAGAAACCTGTAAGGGATATTTCAGGAGAATTTCTTGATTGAATATGAATAGATCTTCTACATCCTTCAAGGATACATAAAACACATTCGGTTATTCCAAAACAATGGGCAAGCTCTGTTTTAGAGAAAAACTAAATAGTAAATTCTCATTTGATAAATTTTTATGTGAAAAATCCAAAAATGCAAGTCCCACTTCTATAGGAGGGATTTGTTTGATCCGCAACTCAAATTCTTCATCACTTTCAAGAACAGTTTTATCAATGTTATTAGAGGTATTGTACGTAGAGTCTACCTTTTCTATATCCCCTATGTAATTTGGTATCTTGCAATGATTTATTTTCATTCAAGGACTTTTGTATGGGCTGGCTAAACGGTTTTTTTGTTAGCATATAAATCCCCCCTAACAGATAGGCCTTTTACTTAAAAAAAACAATTCAATAAAGGTTTACTCTACTTTTACTATAACCCTCTTTGCTGCGGACCCACTTTTTATCATTATTTCATTACCTTTATTGGATACAATACCTTCTAAATTGACAACAAAATTTTTTTCTAGGTAAATATCCTTCCAAAAAGGAACTACTCTTTTACTCTCCAATTTTTCTTTATAAATTCGTTTGCCATTTAATATTACTTCTAAGGGTTCAGAACTATTTATTACGTTTCCATATAAATTTAAATTAACATTTTCATTTGGAAGGTGGATTTTTACATCGTCAACTTCATCTATCCCATATTCCATGTCGTAATAACCGAGTTTTTCCTTCTTAACACCTATTCCAACGCCTGAAAAGAAGGAATTAGGTTGTCCAAAGGCCGTCTCTAATTTAGATCGAATATTATTAATAAAGTTCGGGATTAATAACGAGACGACAAAAATTATTATAATACTTACAAATAGATTTCCTTTTTTCATTCTTACCACTCCAGGTACTAAAGTTAACTTTGACAACCATATCATACCATCCTCAAACAAGCAGAAATGGAGTTATTGTGAAATTTCTTCAACATATCCCACAGGAGCGGTTCCAGTGGCCAACATGGCCACTAGAAGGATTTCTATATCTCTTCAAACATTCTTCGTACCGTCTTAATCGATATTTCCAGCCGCTCTTGATAGGTCCCACTAATACTAACAAACTCAATACCGCTTGCCTTTAATAGTCCCTTCAAACGCTGATTATTTTCTTCACGAATCTTTTGTTCTCCATGCACTCTTATACCATCATCCACCCATTTGACGTCTGGTTCTAAATATAGATATAAATCATACTGTTGAATCAGGGCGATTTCATCTAGGACCCGCTGATGCATCTGATTATACAGTTCTGAATAAAATTGAGTGACAGCTGCTTCAGTGTCAATAAAGACAATTTTATTTGCCTGTTTAATAGCTTCATATTCTTTCAGTTTATGGCCATAGGCAATGATGGGGTAATCTTCCTCTAACATTATCCCATCACACCCTCCTAATTCCTCACAGAAATCCCTGCCGTATTCTCTTACATGTGTGGTGTTAAAAATGAGTGCCAAATTTCTTGTAAGCGTCGATTTTCCACAGCTTTCAGTCCCTAAAATGACGACCTTTTTGATGAAATAGGGCTTGACTACCTCAGGAATGCAGTCCCAAAAGTGAAAGACACCTTTATGGCGGATCGCCGTTGCAGAAATCGGGTATTGCTTTCTTTTTTCATCAATTAAAATGTGTGTTGCCTCAGGATACAGTTCGTTAAAAATCGGGTCATAATCCATTTCAGAGCTAAACACGACGTTAATATCCTTCCCAATCGCCTCTTTTATTTTCGTGGCCCCATCCTTCCAATTGTAATCCTCTTCACCTTCTTGATCCTCTACTTCAATGACCTTGACGTGCTCCATATCTTTCGTCAGCTGCGAAAGCCAACGCAGCCTGATCCGACTTGGAATGTAGGGAAGCTTGCTCCCTTCGCATAATTGTTGATCCCTTTTGACACTATGGGACAGGACCACATATAGTTCATCGACCATCGTGGAAGCTTTGATAATGGCATACACATGACCTAGATGCAAAGGTAAAAACTTGCCTCCGTAAAATCCAACCTTCTTCATTCCATTCGTGCTCCCTTCTGCTGTTTATAGACCTTCGACCAGTTGTAATAGCCGTATATGCTATTGATAAGAAATGCCGACCACATTACGAGCATGGAGACATCGTTCCCCCCCTGTAAAATCAGTGCTTTTAGCCAAAGCGCTATCGACAGTACATTCACCACAATCCAAAATAACCATTGTTCGGTGAATCTTTTTAACATGAGAATTTGGGCTACAACCGATAATATCGTGGTAGCGGAATCAATCCACACGACATTGCCGCCTAGTTCTGCTAGGAGGAAAGCGTATAGAACAAAAACGGCCAAAAAGGTAGTGAGTGTAATAATCCAGCCTTTTTTCGTTAAAGTGCCGATTTGAATTTCTTCCCCATGCACTGTGTGCTCCGTTTTATGTTTTCTCCATAAATAAATGCCAACGAACTGCAGAGGAAAATAAAATAATGCATTCAGCATGACCTCACCATATAGGCCATAGCCGTATGAGATATAGGCATAAGTACCTGTTTGGATTATGCCGAAATAATAATTACTCACCTTCCCTTTAGCGACCAACACGACACAAAGCATACCTGATATGGAAGTAATTAACCCGAGAATTGTATCCTTCCAGGCAAAAAACAAATACACATTCACTAAGGTAAAAGTAACAAGCCATAGCTTTTCAAACAAGGTCCAACCTCTTAGGATATTCATACAGCATCGCTCCTTATTAATTATTAGTTAACAAATTGTTAATTATAATAAAGAAAAAAATTAGTATTTAGCATTATATATAGAAACATATGGATTAAAATCATTAAATCGGTAAAGCTGTGCTTTATTTTTTGACCATCGATTTGTTTTTTGCGGCTCTCCGTCCTTCACCACTTTTTCAATAAACGGCAGCGTCGGAGCCTTTCTGAAAAATTGAGAATCAAGCTTGAGCCACGGCTCATCCATGACGGTTAGCAATACCCCCTGCAGCTCAGACAGGACAAATTCCTTTGGTAAAAAATTTTTGGCCAGCGTTGTTAATGACATATCCTTTTTGATGAACCATAATGCATCATCGATAATTTGTTTGTGATCGAAAGCGAGGTCCAACTGAAACACTTCATCCATCGAGAATAGTTCAACTTCTGCTGCATCATCTGCCGCCTTCTTTTTCACTAGCTTATTTTCTGGAACAATCGCATAATGAGCATTCGAAATAATCCATCCCCTTTTGTCACGACCTAATTTGTCATATACACCAAAGTGCTTGATTTTTAAACCTTCCACACCCGTCTCTTCTCTTAATTCCCTAACGGCTGCCTCATAGGCCGTCTCCTCAGGTTTAATAAAGCCGCCAGGCAAGGCCCACTTCCCCCCCTCCGTATTAAGGTCACCTTCTTTAGTTCTCTCCGTTCGTTTGATCAGCATGATTTTCAATGTTTTTTCAGGCGGCTTATAAGAGCCCACTTCCGTTGAAATAATCGTAAAAACAGCGATATCACTCGTATATCCGTAAGGAGTACGATATTTGCTCGCATCATAATTTAACAATTCCTCGCTCATACATTGCTCACCTAACTTCGAGTTTTTGGTTAACATTTTGTTAATTGTTATTTGTATTATATCATTCTTTACACATTATGCTATTTTATTTTATCGTCAAAACCTGACTCTCATGAAAAAATGAAAATCAAATTTCATTGGCATTTTTCCAATAAATAAAAAACACCCACAAATGTTAATATATCAACATTTGTGGGTGTCTTTTCGTTTGTATGATACCGGTGGTCGGGGTCGAACCGACACTCCTCACGGAACACGATTTTGAGTCGTGCGCGTCTGCCAATTCCGCCACACCGGCATATGATGGAGGCGGCAACCGGATTCGAACCGGTGGATAAAGGTTTTGCAGACCTTGGCCTTACCACTTGGCTATGCCGCCATCATGATTGGAGCGGAAGACGGGATTCGAACCCGCGACCCCCACCTTGGCAAGGTGGTGTTCTACCACTGAACTACTTCCGCATATTGGCTGGGCTAGCTGGATTCGAACCAACGAATGACGGAGTCAAAGTCCGTTGCCTTACCGCTTGGCTATAGCCCAATAATATAATATTTCAGTTGAATCTTCAATAGAAATTTATGGGGCGGCTGATGGGAATCGAACCCACGAATGTCGGAACCACAATCCGATGCGTTAACCACTTCGCCACAACCGCCATTATGATAATGGCAGGGGTAGTAGGAATCGAACCCACATCAAAGGTTTTGGAGACCTTCGTTTTACCATTAAACTATACCCCTATAAATGGTGGTGGGGGACGGATTCGAACCGCCGAACCCTGAGGGAGCGGATTTACAGTCCGCCGCGTTTAGCCACTTCGCTACCCCACCAATATCATATTCAAAAGCCAGCTTAACGTGCCGGCAAGAGGAATTGAACCCCCAACCTACTGATTACGATTCAGTTGCTCTACCGATTGAGCTATACCGGCAAAATTGAATCAAAATGGTGGCTCAGGACGGAATCGAACCGCCGACACATGGATTTTCAGTCCATTGCTCTACCGACTGAGCTACTGAGCCAACAAATGGCGGTCTGGACGGGACTCGAACCCGCGACCTCCTGCGTGACAGGCAGGCATTCTAACCAACTGAACTACCAGACCGTATTGCGGGGGCAGGATTTGAACCTGCGACCTTCGGGTTATGAGCCCGA
>NZ_JAMBOX010000132.1 GCF_023715785.1 Neobacillus niacini | reverse complement strand
AAGCTTACTTACAGCTCCCCGAAGCATATCGGTGTTAGTCCCGTCCTTCATCGGCTCCTAGTGCCAAGGCATCCACCGTGCGCCCTTTCTAACTTAACCTAAAAGGTTTTACTCTAATAATTAGAGAGAAAAACTAAAATGGCGATCACTCGGTTTTTACTTGGTTACTTCTTCTTTTACGATTATCTAGTTTTCAAAGAACGA
>NZ_JAMBOX010000131.1 GCF_023715785.1 Neobacillus niacini | reverse complement strand
GTGGCGACATGTGGAGCTGACTGATACTAATCGATCGAGGACTTAACCAAGTCATATTTTATGAATAAGCGAAACTCGTTTTTACTACTTCTTCTGCATTATCTAGTTTTGAGGGAATGAACCCTTTGTTTTATTCTTTGAACATAATTTGAGTAACATGGCACTTTGAAAGTCTGCTCCTGCGCCAAAGCTTATTCGAGGAAGCTGTTG
>NZ_JAMBOX010000130.1 GCF_023715785.1 Neobacillus niacini | reverse complement strand
CCATCGGCGCTGAGAAGCTTAACTTCCGTGTTCGGGATGGGAACGGGTGTGACCTTCTCGCCATTGTTACCGGACTATTTATTTTAAAGGGTTCATTCCCTCAAAACTAGATAATGCAGAAGAAGTATAAGTAAACCGAATAATCATTATGACTTGTCTAGCTTTGGCTCCTAACTTCTCGGCCGTTTCGGTCCGTCCCTACAAATCCAAAACCGGGA
>NZ_JAMBOX010000012.1 GCF_023715785.1 Neobacillus niacini | reverse complement strand
ATACAATTTTACAATGAAAAACGACTACAAAAAAGACTAAACGGCCTCAGTCCCTTAGAATACAGGGCTAAAGCCGCCTAGTTCCGTTTTATTATTTCCACTGTCTACTTGACAGGGGGCAGTTCATGGCTGGGGATTTTCACTTTTTTATTCAAAGGTAATCTTATCAACCGTTTCACGATCTAACCGTTTAATCACTTCAACAATCAGTTTTACTGCATTTTCATAGTCATCGCGATGAAGCATCGCCGCGTGAGAATGGATGTAGCGGGTAGCAATGGTGATGGCCAGTGCTGGAACGCCATTATGGGTCAGGTGAATCGAGCCCGCATCTGTGCCGCCGCCAGGGATCGATTCGAACTGATAAGGAATGTTCAATTCATCGGCCACATCGGTGACAAAGTCGCGCAATCCCTTATGTGCCACCATGGAAGCATCATAGACAACCACTTGAGGGCCTTTGCCCATTTTACTCATCGCTTCTTTTTCAGAGATTCCCGGAGTGTCGCCCGCAATACCTACATCAACAGCAAAGCCAATATCCGGCTGGATTTTGTAGGTTGCCGTCTTGGCACCACGCAGGCCGACTTCTTCCTGAACAGCCCCAACCCCATAAACCTCGTTCGGATGTTCTGCATCCTTTAATTGTTTCAACACATCAATGGCAATTGCACAGCCAATTCGGTTATCCCATGCTTTGGCCAGCAGCATCTTTTCATTGTTCATAACAGTAAACTCAAAATAAGGCACGACCATATCGCCTGGACGCACGCCCCACTCCTGGGCCTCTTCACGGCTTGATGCGCCGATATCAATGAACATATCTTTAATCTCAATCGGTTTCTTGCGGGCCTCTGCTGAGAGCACATGCGGCGGCTTGGAACCGATAATGCCTGTTACTTCGCCTTTTCTCGTCACGATTGTTACACGCTGGGCAAGCATGACTTGGCCCCACCAGCCTCCGACTGTTTGGAACCGCAGGAAGCCTTTATCATCGATTTGGGTTACCATGAAGCCAACTTCATCTAAGTGGCCCGCCACCATAATTTTCGGTCCGCCCTCTTTGCCCACCTTTTTGGCGATCAAGCTGCCAAGTCCGTCGGTTGTGATTTCATCCGCATATGGCGCTATGTATTTTTTCATTACTTCGCGCACTTCACGCTCATTACCGGGAATGCCCTTTGCATCAGTTAAATCCTTCAGCATTGTCAATGTTTCATCGAGTTTTGCCATGAGTTTTTGACCCCCTTTTTATGTATGTACAATTTTCATTATAACGAAAATTCAGGACAATGAACAAATTTAATAGTTGTTTTGTTGTCTTAGATAATTTACTTCATTTTTGTGAAAATATGCCTGTTGGATTTCCTCTTGGGTTATCCCCAATAAGCCTGCGAGGGCCATGAAGGACTTAAACAAGGTAAGAAAATCTTCAAAACTTTTGCTATTTTGAAAAGCGCTCGTTTGTTGATAGACCTTTAAAAATTGCTCTGTCAGGGTTTCTGCTGCCGGGAGTGCCACGTCCACGGAAAATTCCTCCTCCTCAAAGCCACAGACAATCCCCAGTGATAAAATGAAATGGATTCCATCTACAAATTCCTCAAGAATCACATCTTGCGGCGAAGAGGGCTTTACGCTCCAAAATTTAAAGCAGCGTGTTTCATTCGCCAACTCCCCAACCTCAACCAATAACGCGAGAACTTTTCGTGAAAATAAATCCTCATGTTGAAGGCCATGTTTTTCCTCGATATGAGTATCCAATGCCTTTTGCATGTGAAAAAGTTTTTTTAATTGCATAATCTATTCCTCCCTCGAAAAATTATAGCAGGATTTGAAACTTTTTACACACTCGTTCGTAGATAGAGAAAATGAGTGTAGGAGGCTTACAGATGGTTGTATGGATACTGCGCTTCATATTATTGGGACTTATTGTTTATTTATTTTACCGGGCTGTAAAATACCTGGTCCAACCCACAAGGAAATTGGAGTCTGCAAGGAAGCATCACCAGTTTTTCATGAGCGATCATGACGATGTGCGAAAAAATATCGTACTCACCTACAAGGGCGCCGTGTTTGCCGGGGAAAAATACATGGGACCCACCGACGATACATTTGATGTCGTGTCGATCTCGCTATGGCCGGAAAATACCAGTTCGTTAAAGGGGATGGTCAGAGAGGATTTTTGCTTCATCGACAGAAAAATTAAAGAGCATTATCCAAATGCCGAAATTAACTGGAGAAGTCCAGTAAAGGAATTTTTGTATGAAAAATAGCCGCTATGATGAGCGGCTATTTTAATTGATAAACATATAGGAAAAATTCAATGATGGCCAAGAGTGGAAAGCCGATTTTGAATTGCAGATGCTTCGTTTTATGCCGAAAAAACTTCATTCCCGCCGTTGCTCCTACAGCCCCGCCCAAAATGGCCACGAGCCATAAAGTTTTTTCCTGAATCCGATACTGGTGTTTTCTGGCCCGGCTTTTGTCGACTCCCATCAAGATGAACCCTGCCCCATTCATAATGATAAATGCCGCAAGGAAAACGATATTCTCATTCATATATATAAGCTCCCTATAGAAAAAGCCATCCTCGTATTGAGAATGGCTATTTATTGATTACTTGTTGAATTGTTGTTTTGCAACGTTTGCTAATTCAGTGAATGCTGCTGCATCACTTACTGCAAGTTCAGCAAGCATTTTGCGGTTTACTTCGATGCCGGCAAGCTTTAAGCCATGCATTAAACGGCTGTAAGAAAGACCGTTGATGCGAGCTGCTGCGTTGATACGAGTGATCCAAAGTTTGCGGAAGTCGCGCTTTTTCTGGCGACGGTCACGAAATGCATATTGCAATGATTTCATAACCTGCTGGTTAGCAACTTTGTATAATGTATGTTTTGAACCGAAATAACCTTTAGCTAATTTAAGAACTTTTTTACGACGTTTGCGAGTAACTGTACCGCCTTTTACACGTGGCATGTAATTTCCCTCCTAGTTTAAATCAATGCTTATCTATTACTTCACGTTGGTTAATAACTGACGAATGCGCTTGAAATCGCCTTTTGAAACAAGAGAAGATTTGCGAAGCTTACGCTTTGCTTTTGTTGATTTGTTTGCAAATAAGTGGCTTGTATAAGCATGGTCACGCTTTAGTTGACCAGTTCCAGTTTTCTTAAAACGCTTAGCCGCGCCTCTGTGAGTTTTCATTTTTGGCATTGGGAAGTCCTCCTTATTACTTATCGTTTTTAGGTGCTAATACCAAGAACATGCTTCGGCCATCCATCTTTGGATGAGATTCAACCGTTGACACTTCCTTGCATAGCTCAGCAAAACGGTCTAACACTTTCTGACCGATTTCTTTATGGGTAATCGCCCGTCCCTTAAACCGAATCGAAGCTTTTACCTTATCGCCTTTTTCCAAAAACTTGATTGCATTGCGAAGCTTTGTATTAAAGTCATGCTCATCAATCGTTGGGCTTAGACGAACCTCTTTTGTCGTGATAATTTTTTGGTTCTTCCGAGCTTCTTTTTCTTTCTTCTGCTGCTCGAATTTAAATTTGCCGTAGTCCATAATCCGGGCTACCGGAGGCTTTGCGTTTGGTGCAACAAGCACTAAATCCAGATTCACTCTTCCGGCAATCTCCAGCGCTTCGTTTTTGGATTTAATCCCCAATTGTTCGCCGTTTTGATCAATCAGGCGTACTTCACGAGCGCGAATCCCCTCATTTAACAACATGTCTTTGCTAATAATTAGCCACCTCCAAGGTTTAATCAAGAATACTTTTGTCCGGGACCGTTCCCCCTCTGATTCTGTCGCGGATTGGCAGTCCGAAAGCAAATAAAAAAGTGCGGATGAACACACCCACACTTTACGAAACATAGTTAAAAAACTAAATAGTCCACGTAAAACCTGCCAACAGCCTAATCGCGTCAATTCAGGTGAGAAGCGGGTGCTTCTTCTTTTCCCAGTAACTAGTATTCAATTTTATACCTTAGTAACTATATCATAAGCGAAAGCCGCATGTCAAATGGACTTTTTCATGACAACGAAATTCATTGTAGCAGGAAACCAAAAATTATTCAACAAATTTTTATGAATTTCTTCATTGGAAAAGTTAACAAAATATTCAAATCCATTTCATGCATTATTTGTTAGGATTGATTTGGAGTCTAAGAAAGGATGTGGCACATGGCCTATAAAAATCGAACACAGCCCGAGGAATTAATCATTTTGAGATTGTTAAATATCCGAATGATCTTGTCGGAAGCTGATAAGCAGCACTACTTTGCGCTTAAAAAGGGGTATGAAGGGGAAGTAATGTTTGATCAGTTAACAGAAAAGCTCCAATGCGAATGCTATATCATAAATGATTTGCTGCTTAAAGTGAACAACAAAACATTTCAAATTGACACGCTGATTATTCTTTATAAAAAAATCCTGATTTTTGAGGTGAAAAATTATGAAGGCGATTATTTTTCCCCTCTATCTGGAGCCGCTTTGTCTTTAAGAAGCTTGTTCAAAGACAATTTGACCCTTTTCCAGGGGGATTTTGTCTTTGATTATCCAATTACTTACAAAAAGGTCATTCTCGCCTTTTCCACCGTCGCTCTTATACTTAAAAAGGAAAAAAAGGGGGATCAACTCCCCCTTTTCGACATCACTTTATTTTTGCACTTCCGCCTTAAGCCCAGCCAGAAACTCCTCAAACGCCACTGTCTCAGACTTTTGTTCACCATATTTACGAACATTGACGGCCTGTTCAGCCACTTCCTTGTCACCGACCACGAGCATATATGGAATCTTTTGCATCTGCGCTTCGCGGATTTTATAGCCGATTTTTTCATCACGACCATCCAACTCCACGCGGAAGCCTGCCGCTTTAAGCTGGTCTTGGACTTGGCGGGCATATTCGTAATGCGCTTCCGGGGATACCGGTATCACTTGAACCTGTACCGGCGCGAGCCAAGTTGGAAATGCCCCCTTGTATTCTTCAATCAGATAAGCAACAAAGCGCTCCATTGTGGAGACCACTCCGCGGTGGATCACAACCGGACGGTGCTGCTTGCCGTCTTCACCGACATACGTTAAATCAAAGCGTTCAGGCAGCAAGAAATCCAACTGAACAGTCGATAAAGTTTCGTCCTTGCCCAATGCAGTTCTCACTTGAACGTCAAGCTTAGGACCGTAGAACGCAGCTTCCCCTTCAGCCTCAAAATAATTAAGCCCAAGGTCGTCCATCGCTGCTTTAAGCATACTTTGCGCTTTTTCCCACATCGCGTCATCATCAAAGTACTTTTCCTTATCCTGAGGGTCGCGATAGGACAAGCGGAACGAATATTCCTTAATGTCAAAGTCTTTGTAAACCTCCAGAATCAGTCGAACAACCCGTTGGAATTCTTCCTTGATTTGATCCGGACGGACAAAGATATGAGCATCATTCAAGGTCATCCCGCGAACCCGTTGCAGACCTGACAACGCACCGGACATTTCATAACGGTGCATCGTGCCAAGCTCGGCAATCCGAATTGGCAGCTCGCGGTAGCTGTGCATCGCATTTTTATATACCATCATATGGTGCGGACAATTCATCGGACGAAGTACCAGTTGCTCGTTGTCCATATCCATGACCGGGAACATGTCCTCATGATAATGGTCCCAGTGACCGGAAGTCTTGTACAATTCAACATTGGCCATGATTGGTGTATAAACATGGTCATAGCCTAAGCTAACTTCTTTATCAACAATATAACGCTCCACAATGCGGCGGATGGTCGCGCCTTTTGGAAGCCAGAGCGGCAAACCTTGACCGACCTTTTGCGAAGTAGTAAATAGGTTCAGTTCTTTACCGAGTTTACGGTGGTCGCGCTCTTTTGCTTCTTCCAGCAAACGGAGATGCTCAGCCAAATCTTCCTTCTTGAAAAAGGCCGTTCCATATACGCGCTGCAGCATTTTGTTATCGCTGTCGCCACGCCAGTATGCACCAGCAATGCTTAACAGCTTAAACTCTTTAATTTTTCCAGTAGATGGAACATGGACACCGCGGCAAAGGTCGAAGAACTCGCCCTGCTCATAAATGGTCACTTGTTCATCGTCCGGAATCGCTTCAATCAATTCAAGCTTATATTCGTCGTCTATTTCCTTAAAAAGCTGAACCGCCTCAGCACGGCTGACTTCTTTGCGGACAACCTCAAGGTTTTCACTTACGATTTTCGCCATTTCTTTTTCAATCTTAGGCAAGTCTTCCGGAGTTAGCGACTCTTCAAGATCCATATCGTAGTAGAATCCACCTTCAATAACCGGACCGACACCAAGCTTTGCTCCAGGGTACAGGCGCTTCACAGCTTGAGCCATTAAGTGGGCTGTGCTGTGGCGCAATACCTCGAGGGCATCTGCCGAATCTGGTGTCACGATTTCTATAGAGCCGTCTTCATGCAAAGGACGGCGCAGGTCAACCATTTGTCCGTTAAATTTACCGGCAATTGCCTTTTTCTTTAGGCCCGGGCTGATCGAAGCAGCAATATCTTCGGTTGTCGTTCCCCGCGGAAACTCCTTTACTGCTCCGTCCGGAAACGCAATTTTAACAACGTCTGACATAACAATTCCTCCATTTCCGCGTTTTGTAACGCTTTTTAAAAATAAAAAAACCCGTCCCTAAGGAATAGGGACGAGTTTGTTAACACGTGGTTCCACCCAATTTTTCATTTTTTGCTCAAGCAAGCAAAAAATGACTTTAGTTCAGGTAACGGCTGCGGCCGTCAACAATTACTAACCTCACAACAGAGGGGTTCACTGCTGAAGTTTAAAGGTGGTAAGTATTTCTTTCGTATTAGGAGGCTTTCAGCCGTGACCTCCCTCTCTTGAAACCGTAAAAAAATACTATTGTCCTTATCATTACTTTTGATGTGAATTAAACTATGTACAGTATTATAATGATATATTATTGAAAAAGCAACTTATTATCCTAATTATTTTGACATTTTCTCTAACTATCCGTGGTTTTTTGCCGAAGTCCCGCCACCTTCGCGATTCTTTAATTCTCTTAGGCCATGGTAGGCACGGACAATCACTCGTTCTTCAAAAATATTTTTGATTGTTCTTACTAGCGGGGCATCCTCATCCTTGACGTAAAGGAAAATGGCGGTCGGCGCTAGCGATAACAACGGGGCAATCGAAGCGGAGTCGACATAGACAGGATGATTAACAAGCAATCTTCGGTCAATCATTTTTGTTAACTCGCCACGTTTAATTTCCTGGAGCTCCTCATTGTAAAAAGTAATTTCATCATCAAACAGCAGGTGGAGCTTTTCCATTTTCGGCTCGCGATTTGCCAGAAAATCCCGCAGCATTTGGACAAACATTTGGTACTCCTGCTCCATTTTGTATTCATCAATGGAAATTTCCACGTAACTTTCCAGCAGTTCGAGATACGAACGGAGACGAAATTTTACAAACGAATCAAACGAAAAGGAAACATTCTCCTGCAAAACGTGTTCAATGGCTTCTTTAACATTTGGTTCCTCAACACTATCTTTTAAAAAATGGCTCAAATCCTCCCTTTGGCCATCCATTATGGAATAGAGAATTTCCAAAATCTGCTGCTGTTCCTCAAAGTCCTCGAAATAAAACTGGTTCATCAAAATTTCGCGAAACCAATCTTCGCGTTTTATTACCGTAATAAAATCATAAAATGCCCCTTTAAATTGCTGAAAAAACTCCTCTGAAACGGAACCGTTTAAAACCTTTACTATATGTCGATCTTCAAAAAGAAGAATATTTTCATAATCTGGATCATACTTTAGACATTCCCGCAAATGATGATAAAACTTGTTTGCATCCTGTTTGCTATGGAAGATGATTTCTGCCAACCAAATCCCCCCTTTAACCAAATCTCTGTTTTAATATATATGGGGAACTTGGCCAAAATAGAAGTTGGCAGTTGGCGGGATTTATTATTTGGCGAAAAAAAAGACTGCCAATTATAATTGGCAATCCACATAAAAATTATAACTAAAATAATTAACGACGGTTTGGCCCCACAACGTGGACAGGTTCACTCAGGGACCGAATTCGTTCCATAATCCGCATCGCCTTCATTTTTTCCTCTTCGCCGCGCTGGCTGTAGGTCAGATGGTGCTCGAGCCCTTGAAAATCAAAATTGGAGGTAAAGAATGTCGGAAGGTTTTCAAGCATCCGGAATTGCAGAATCGGCCCCAATACCTCATCCCTTGTCCAACTCGACATCGCTTCGGCGCCGATATCATCCAACATCAAAATGGGTTCCTTTTTCAATGCCTCAATTTTTTCGTTTAAACTGGAATCGGCAATCGAACTCTTTAATTCTCTAAATAACTCAGGGACATACACAATCATCGAGGAAATCTGTTTTTTCGCCAGTTCATTGGCAATAGCCCCTAAAATATAAGATTTTCCTACTCCAAATTTTCCGTACAAATATAGTCCCTTCGCCTTTTTGCCGCTTTCATAATTCATCAGGAATGTAGCAGCCTTGTCGCCTGCATCCAGTCTGCCGGGGTCCCCTTCAAAATCCTCAAAGGTGGCTTTCAAGATATCCTTAGGGACATAAAGGCTTTTAATCAGCTTTTCATTTTTCGCTTTTTCATCCGCCATTATTTTTCTTGGGCATCGCTTATAGATCACATCGATGGCATTACGATTAATGACGAGCTCGGGATGGTAGCCTTTCATGAAATTAACGCAGCCTTCAAGGCTTTCGCATTTATTGCATTCCTTGCTCTGGTTTGTATACTCAAACAGCTTGCTCATGCCTTTTTCAATCATGGTCTGATCAATTTCATTTTGATGCTGCATTAAAAACGCTTTGACACCGGGGTTTTGTAGAACCTGCTGGCGCTCCTGCTCATAGCGCTTTTGAAAGTTCTCGTTCGCTGCCAATTTCTTTAATGTTTGATTGATTTTTTCCAACCTTGGTCACCCCCTTATTTGCGAAAAGCCTTTAATTTTTCTTCCATTGCACGTTTTTTGGCTTCTATATCGGTATCGTTTGACTGTGGTAAGATTTTTTCAGTCACTGCAGGATCATTATCGAACCAATCAGGGATTAGCTCTTTACGCACCGGCTTTTTCCTTCCTGCCCAACCTGCCTTTTTATTTTCCATTTCTTTATAATCCTTGCGCGCGTATTCAATTGCATCCTTTACCGTTTTTAATTGGAGCCTAGCCCAATGACCAGCAATTTTCTCGACATAGGATTTTGTGAATTTTTTATCGGCCAGCAGCATGACGTACCAAATCAGGACATTAACGATTCCAGGGAGGAGCTTTTGCGTAATCATGATGTCCTCAATAATTTTTATGTCTCCGGAAGGCGGCGCTCCGCCATCCGAAAGATCGGTTAACACCTTTAGCGGTGAAACATTCTCAAAATAGTAAATTAATTGTTCATCTTTTGTTTTTGGTTCAACGACCCTGCTTTTATAGACAGGAGGCTGGGTTCGTTCCACCAGGCTTGGAAGTTGGTCATAATGAACAAATTGATACCAATCGCGCGCCCCTTTTCTTAAATCCTCAATATCAATCTCATCATGCTCATTAAGGGCACCAAGGATAAAATTCTTCATTTCAATGGCATTAATCCCGTACAGAAATGCCAAATTGCTAATCACATTTTTCACCTTTGGCGTCAAGGCTTTTTTCGGCACAAGTGATTCCTTTAATCCGGCCATTAGCAGGTCGAAGTCAAAGGTATTCTGGTCAATTTGGATGGGGGCCGCTTCAGTCCGGCCGATAAAATTTTGATTTTCTTCGGCTTTGATTTCCCCGGCCACCCCCTGAATATATTCCATGCTAGCCGGGGAAGCCGCTTCAAATACATCCTGGAAAGCTCTGGTCACATCATGATATTCTTCCTTCGGGATTTGCTGATCGGAGAAAAAGCGCTTTAATCTGGCAAAATGATTTTTGCCGATTTTTCGATATAGGAAAATGTTAAGCATTCCATCCAGAAAAAATTGTTCGGGATTGAGCGGCGGATAAAGCTCATAGATAAAAGAGCGCTCCCCATCAACGTTTTTGACATAGCATTTTAGCAGGCCGATGCCTTCAAGCTTTAAGCGTGCTTCATAAATATCATTTAGGTTTACTCCTAACAGGTTCATCAATAAATGATGGGTGGAGGTTTCCCCCCACAGCCGATTTTCCTCAAGCTCTGCCCAAAGCGTCATATAGAGGCTTAAGCAGGATGAGCCGATTAGGGGCTGATATAGGAATGTCAGCACTTTCCGGTCATAATCATGCAACAGCCCATTTGCTGTCACAATATAACGATCGATTGGAAGTATTTCCTGCCAATGCTGCACCATAACTCTAAATCCTCCCCATTTTAAGCAAAAAAGAGCCCCAAACAGCTCTTTATGATTTCTCTTTTTTAATCAATTCCTTTAATTCGTCAATAAAGACATTTATATCTTTAAATTGGCGGTAAACAGAAGCAAACCGGACATAAGCAACTTCATCGACCTGTGCTAGCCTGTCCATGACCATTTCGCCGATTGCTTCGCTTTTAATTTCTGAAATTCCTTGGCTGCGAAGCGCTTTTTCGACACCGTGGGTTATGTCTTCTAATTCCTTTAAAGCAACAGGACGCTTTTCACAAGCTTTAATCAACCCGCGAAGTATTTTGTCGCGGCTGAATTCCTCTCTCGTTCCCTCTTTTTTGACAACGATTAACGGAATCTCTTCGATTTTCTCAAAGGTGGTAAAACGATAGCCGCATTCTTCACACTCTCGTCTTCTCCTTGTGGCACGTCCTTCATCAACAGGACGAGAATCGAGGACCCGTGTACCATAATGTTGACAGGAAGGGCATTTCATCGAATCAACTCCAACTCTTTGCGGCATTAACGACAATTTCCGCACTTTATCCTACTACTATCTTATAAAAAAGCTGCCCTTTTCACAAGTACAACTGTTATCCGTTTTTTCTGGTGCCAACAAGGGTATGTAATTGATTCATTTTCTGATAGTAAGCGTTAATCCGCTTTTTTAAGCTTGGATAAGTCCCAAGCAGGGAAAACTTCTCGGATGAAATATTAAAATCAATTGCTGTTTCCATTGGCTTGACGGAAACGACTGTGGCAATTAAAAAACAAGGGAACGGCTTATTGACTTCAACCGCAATTTCCCCGTGTTCTTTTGAAACCGTCGTAACCTGACAATCCGCATCCTCCCTGAACATTTTTTCCACGGATTCGAACAGCTGGTTGAAAGTTGCTTTATAATAGTGCGTTTTTAAGGCGTCATCCGTTTGATGATCTGCTGTTTCAATTTCCCTTTTAAACCGTGTAAATAGCCCCATAATAATCCTCCTGAAAAATCACTTTATCATTATTTTATAACAATAATCCCAAAATATAAAAAGAGGCGTATCTGCTACACCTCTACATTCATCCATTAATTAAGTATTAAAGGGCTTTTGCCTGCTTCACGTGTACAGGGCCCATGCCGCGTGGAATTTCAATGTTCTCACGAGTTTTGGCATTCAAGGCTTCAGCGATATAATCAGCAGCAACATTTGGATTCAAATCTCCGCAAGTGAACACGTCAATGCTTGCATATCCATGTTCCGGAAAGCTGTGGATGGTTAGGTGCGATTCAGAAATAATCACGACACCGCTCACGCCTTGCGGGGCAAATTTGTGAAATGCCACTTCGCGAATTTCCGCTCCAGATTTAAGAGCCGCTTCCACAAAAGTCTTTTCGATAAAATCCATATCGTTCAATTTTTCAAGGTTGCATCCCCATAATTCAGAGATCACATGACGTCCCATTGTTTCCATATTTAATTCCCCCTCGAGACTTTTTGAGCCCTTCTTAAAACCCTGATATTGATGGTAACGGCCAATTACCACGGGGGAAAGTTAGTCCAGAGAGGTCCTAACCCTTTAAGTAATCAGACGGCACCTAATTATAAGAAGTTCACGATGACTAGTATACTTTGTTTATATTTTTTTTGCAACCTATGAAAGTCAAAATATATGTAAAAAGCTGCCAGATTGAAGGCAGCTTTTCCGTTATATTAACCGACTTTTACTTGGTTCATTTTGGCCAATTCCGCAGCCACGAACAAACTAAGGTCAACCACTCGTGCCGAATAGCCCCATTCATTGTCGTACCAAGCTAAAACCTTCACTTTTCTTGTCCCCATCACTATTGTCGACAGTCCATCGATAATCGCGGAATGCTCGTTTGTATTAAAATCAACGGAAACCAATGGCTCCATTGTAAAATCAAGGATCCCTTTCAATGAGCCGGAAGCTGCTTCCTTAAATGCATTGTTAATATCATCCATGGTTATATCTTGTTTCAGGTCGACCACCAAATCAACCAGCGATACATTAGGAGTTGGAACCCGTAGTGCCATTCCATGTAATTTTCCTTTTAGCTGCGGCAGCACAAGCGATATGGCTTTGGCAGCACCTGTCGTGGTGGGAATGATGGATTGTCCGCATGCACGAGCTCTCCGAAGATCCTTGTGCGGGTTATCGATATTTTTTTGGTCATTTGTATAAGAATGAATGGTTGTCATCAAACCACTTTCAATTCCAAACTTGTCGTCCAATACTTTGGCAACAGGGGCAAGACAATTCGTTGTACAAGAAGCATTGGAAATGATGTCGTGCTGATGTATATCCAGCATTTCTTCATTAACACCCATTACGATGGTAACATCTTCGTTTTTACCCGGCGCAGTCAAGATTACCTTTTTGGCTCCTGCATCCAGATGAAGCGCTGCTTTTTCCCTGGAGTTAAATTTACCGGTCGCTTCTATGACAATATCGATCCCCAGCTCTTTCCATGGCAGCTGCTCCGGATTGCGATTGCTTAATAGCTTGATTCTTTTTCCATTCACTAAAAGTTCATTATCTAAAGGGATGACATCTCCCTGAAATGTTCCATGATTGGTATCATATTTAATTAAATGTGCTAACGTTTCAGCCGGATAACTGGCATTAATGGCTACCACATCAAGCCTCTTTTCAAGGATTGCTTGTCTAAATACCATTCTCCCGATTCTCCCAAACCCATTAATTGCTATTCTGGCCTTCATTTTGCGGCTCCTTCCGTATTAATGTTATACTCTATTCACCCTTTGTTGGTAATAGTATAACACATTAGTCTGGAATTGCGATGAACAAATAGCTCAATTTTAAATGTTTCACAATTCAGATAATTACGGCCAAAAAAAAGAAGAGAGCACACCCTCTTCTTTTTCTTTACACTGTCGTTTTCCCGATGCCCCAGCCAGACAAAATTGCCGCAAGCTGTGTCCGGCTTTCCTCAATTGTTCCATTATTATCAATGACCGCGTCGGCCAGTTTAACTTTTTCCGATAAAGGCATTTGCGAACTGATTCTTGCCTCCGCATCCTCTTTAGTCAGACTGTTTCTCTCCATCAGCCGTTTTAATTGGGTCGCTGGATCGACGTAGACAAGCAGGGTTTTATCGGCCATAAACGTTAGCTTGCTTTCAATCAAGAGCGGAATATCTAGTACAATGACCTCTTCGTTTTTCCGGACAGCCTCCTCAATTTGCCGCTTCATTCGATTTCTGACTTCCGGATGGACAATGGAATTAAGGATTTGCCGTTTTTCCGCTTGGTGGAAAATAATGGCCCCCAGCTTTTGCCGGTCAATTTCCCCACCAGGCAACAATACCCCTTTGCCAAATTCTGCCATAATTTTCTGATGGGCCGTTTCCCCTTTTTGGACAGCAAGACGGGCCTCTACATCTGCATCAATGACTGTTACTCCCATTTCCTTGAACATATTTGATACGGTACTTTTTCCACTGGCAATCCCGCCTGTTAATCCAATAACTAGTGACATCCTTCGTATCCTTTCTTTTCGTTAGATTTTCCAAATCCCTATGATAATTAAGAGCACTCCCGGCAAAAAGGCGAACCGCTGCACCCAATCGAACTTATGAAATAAACTTCCACTCTTAATCCCGAAGAATACGAATAATGAACTCATCACCGCAACCGAGATTGCCAGGTTAATTGGAGAAAACCCAAGCATGGCCGCTCCGATCCCAGCACCAAAGGAATCCAACGACAGGGCAAAGCCCAGCATAAATGCCTCAATCCCAGTAATGGTTCCGGAACGGTCAAAATCGGCTGACATCGGCTTTTTTAATATATTGATCGCCAAGCCGAGGGAACGAATTTCAAAGTTTACAATCATTTTTTCATGTTCAACGGGCTCCTTCTCCTTCTCCGGGCGAAAAAATTGATACAATACCCAGGCGCCGAGTCCGATAAGAATGATTCCCCCGAGGCTTTCGGTCATCCGCGGCGATAAAACCCTTTCGAGGCCGTGCCCAATTGACACAGCGATCATCAGCGAGACAGCTGAGCATGTAGCAATAATAAGGATGGACTTAAATGGCATTGCCATTTTTCGTAATCCATAGGTAAATCCTACACTGAAGCTGTCGAGGCTAAGTGCAAATGCTAGGATGAGAAGTGAGAACAACTGACTCATGATGTCTAGAACTCCTTCCTGAAAATCACTACGATAGTATATGGAAGGAGCCCATCTTATGTGTTTCTGTTGTTATCAGTTTTTCTACATTAAACCTTCTGGCAGTTCGGGCAGAAATGCGTTCCTCTGCCGCCTACTTTTATCTTTTCAAGCGGCCGTCCGCAGCGTTTGCATTCTTCCCCCTGGCGCCCATAAGCATATAACTCGAGCTGGAACATGCCGATTTCCCCTTGAGAATTGACATAAGAGCGAATCGTGCTGCCGCCCTTTTTGACAGCTTCACTCAAAGTGGCGACAATCTCCCGATGGAGTCCGGTTATTTCCGGTTCGGTCAGCGAACTAGCGATTCTTTCTGGATGAATCCCCGCTCTAAACAAGGCTTCATCTACATAAATATTGCCAAGCCCGACAAGCAAATTTTGGTCCAACAATGCCGGTTTGACTTTGCGGTTTGTTTTTCTTAGTTTTTCAGTCAAATATTCAACTGTGAACTCTTCGGAAAACGGCTCGGGACCGAGGGCAATCAGGGGCGGATAGTTGAATTCATCCCCTTTTTTGTATAGATGCATCGTTCCAAACTTGCGGACATCTCGATACCTCAATTCCGTTCCATCTGTAAAATGAAAGATGACATGTGTATGCTTGTCGTAAGGCTCGTCACCGGGATGGAGTCCATAGCGGCCTTCCATCCGCAGATGCGATACCAAAGCGAATGTTTCGGTATAGATGATTAAAAATTTTCCTCTTCGTCCGACATCAACAATGGTCTCACCTTTTAAGGCATCGATAAATTGCTCTACCTCGACGGGGTTTTTAATGATTTTTGGCCAATGAATCGTCACTTGATCGATCGTTTTATGAAGAACTAGCTTTTTTAATGTTTTTCTGACAGTTTCCACTTCAGGAAGCTCCGGCATTTAGTGGCACCCCCCTATTGTCCAGCTCCAGCGACTAGGGGCTCGGGGTCATAAGCCAATCCGTCAAGAAGGCTAAAAAGCGCCTTCCCGCCGGCTCGTCTTATGCCTGTCGCCCCTGGTCAAGGCGCTTCCACTTTTCTTTTTACTTTGCGTCAAACCATGTTGGCCCATATGCATAATCCACTTTTAACGGCACCGAAAGTTCAATCGCATTTTCCATTACTAGCGGAACCAATTCTTTGAGGATTTCCACTTCTTCTTCAGGCGCTTCAAAAATCAATTCATCGTGCACCTGGAGCAGCAGCCTTGATTTTAAATTTTTATCTTTTAAGGCTTCGTCCATATCGATCATCGCTTTTTTAATGATATCCGCTGCGCTCCCCTGAATCGGTGTATTCATCGCCGTTCTTTCCGCAAAGCTTCTCAGATTAAAGTTGCGGCTGGTGATTTCCGGGAGGTAGCGTCTTCTATGCAGCAATGTGGTTACGAAGCCACTTTGCTTTGCCATATGAACAATTTCATCCATATATTCCTTTACACCTGGATAACTGTTAAGATAACGGTCGATAAAGCTTCCCGCTTCTTTTCTTGTAATTCCTAACGACTGAGAAAGACCGTAATCGCTGATGCCATAGACAATCCCGAAATTGACGGCCTTGGCATGCCGGCGCATATTCGAGGTTACTTCATCCTCACCAACATGAAAGACCTCCATTGCGGTTTTCGTATGGATATCAAGATCATCCCTAAACGCTTGAATCAACTTCTCATCCTTGGAAATATGGGCAAGGACACGGAGCTCAATTTGCGAATAATCCGCTGCAAAAATGACCCAGCCAGGCTCCGACGGGACAAATGCCTGACGAATTCTCCGGCCTTCCTCGAGGCGAATCGGGATATTTTGGAGATTTGGGTCAATCGAGCTTAACCGTCCCGTTGAGGTCAAGGTTTGTTGGAATCGCGTATGGACCTTCTGCGTTTTCGGTTCAATGAACTTAAGCAATCCTTCAATATAGGTTGATTGTAGTTTGCCTAACTGCCTGTAAAGAAGGATGTGCTCAATAATTTCATGCTTTCCTGCCAGCTTTTCCAACACATCAGCCGATGTGGAATAACCCGTTTTGGTTTTTTTAAATGGCGGCAATCCCAATTTTTCAAAAAGAATTACACCGAGTTGTTTTGTTGAGTTTATATTGAATTTTTCTCCGGCCAATTCACATATTTTTTCTTCAATCTCGATCAGCCGCTCATTCAACTCTCTTCCCATCGCTTCAAGGCGCTCGCGTTCCACTTTGATTCCGGTAGATTCCATATCCGCCAAAATCAGCGATAACGGCATTTCAAGTTCGGCAAATAATTCAAATTGTTCATTTTTATGTAATTCAACATCAAGTGTTTCCTGCAGCTGCGACATGGCCATTGCCTTTCTGACCAAATGCCCGGCAAGTGCATCCCCTTCTGGAACTCTCCGCTTAACGCCTTTACCGTAGAAGGATTCGTCACTTTGGATATTTCTTATATTATATTTCCCGGCGATCGCTGCAAGGTCCTCGAGATTATCGGAAGGATTAATAATATAAGAAGCCACAAGTATATCAAACTCGACGCCTTTTAAATGGATATCGTGCTTTCTTAATGATACTTCAGACCTCTTGGCATCATAGACCGTTTTCTTCTTCGTCTCGTCTTCAGCCCAATTTTTAAACGCTGTAGATTGGAATGCCAATTCTGTCGGCAAAAAGAATTGACCATTTTCATTGGCAATTCCAAAGCCGATTATTTCGGCATAGTGATAGTTATCATCCAGCAATTCAACATAAAAATAACTATGGTCAGTAAACAGGTCGTCTGTTATTTCTGATGGTATCTCATAGGAGATTTCCTCCAGTTCTTGCTGTACCTCTGTAACAGCGGCTTCTCCCAACTTGTCCAAAAGGGAGGTAAAGCCCAATTCCTTAAACAAGGCAACGACCTTTTCTCTGGTGAACCCCTCATATTCTGTAGCTTCCACATCCACATTAACAGGTGCCTTCCGTTCAATGGTGGCTAGCTGTTTACTCATAAATGCTTGTTCTTTATTCCCTTCCAGCTTTTCCTTCAGCTTGGCGCCGCTCACCTGGTCAATAGAAGAAAAAAGATTTTCCAGTGTGGAAAATTCCTTAAGCAGTTTGATGGCCGTTTTTTCACCGACTCCTGGAACACCAGGTATATTATCGGATGCATCACCCATCAAACCTTTCATATCGATAATTTGCTCGGGGACCAGACCGTACTTTTCCTGGACGTGTTCCGGCGTGTATTCCTCGATATCGGTTATTCCTTTACGGGTAATCCCAACTGTTGTTTTTGGAGAAGTGAGCTGGGTTAAATCCTTATCCCCGGAAATTACCTTTACTTCATAATTGTTTTGTTCGGCAATTAAGGAAAGAGTGCCGATAATATCGTCGGCCTCATAATTTTCCAACTCATATCTAGTGATACCATAGGCATCCAAAAGTTCACGGATAAACGGAAACTGTTCTGACAGTTCAGGCGGTGTTTTTTGTCTTCCGCCCTTGTATTCCTTAAACGTTTGATGTCTGAATGTTGTCTTGCCGGCATCGAAGGCAACCAGCATATGCGTTGGCTTTTCTTCCTCCATAATTTTCATCAGCATCATGGTAAAACCATAAACTGCATTAGTATGTATCCCTTTATCGTTATTTAGGAGCGGCAATGCAAAAAAAGCACGGTATGCAATACTATTTCCGTCTATCAGCACCAGCTTTTTGTTTCCCATCTTTTCACCTTCAATTCCATTTTTTCTTGAGTTCGATAATAAATTCGCTGCCTTGTCCTGGGCTACTTTTGACATTAATATGGCCATGATGCGCTTCAACCAAATGTTTTACAATGGCAAGACCAAGTCCAGTCCCGCCCGAGTTTCGGCTTCGTGCCCGGTCCACCCGATAAAATCGCTCAAATATCCTCGGAATTTCTTCTTTTTCTATTCCGACTCCGGAATCCTTTACATGGATCATAACATGGTCAGACTGGTCAACAAGTCTTACTGTAACCTCTCCTTTTTCGGGCGTATAAGTAATCGCATTGCCGATTAAATTGATGAAAACTTGCTTTAAACGGTCGAAATCGCCTTGAATGAACACCGGTTCTTGAAGGCTGATAAATTCAAGCTTGATATCCTTAGCCATCGCTTTGCCGTCGAGCAATGGTATGACTTCTACGAGCAGGTCATGCAAGTCCAATTTTTGAATATTTAACTGAAAACCTTGCTGTTCAATTTTTGAAAGCTCGAGCAAGTCCTGAATTAGCGATTGGAGCCTGTCGCTTTCCTTTAAGATAATCGATAAAAAGGCTTCAAGGGTTTCTTTATTGTTCATTGCCCCATCCAAAAGTGTCTCTGTAAATCCTTTTATCGAGGTAACCGGGGTTTTTAATTCATGTGATACATTGGCTACAAAATCCTTCCGCATTTGCTCGAGTTTTTTTAATTCGGTAATATCGTGAAAAACGAGCAAAACTCCTTTCCAAACATTGTCCGTTCCGATTATTGGCACTCCGTAAACATCAAAATAACGTCTTTCAATTGCTAATGGCAATAGCAATTGCTTTTTTACCTTTTGTTCAGTTCGGAAAACCTCGGCAACCAAATAGGAAATTTCTTCATAGTCAATGACCTGGTAATAAATCTTATTTAGGTAATCGGATGGTTCAACCTGGAAAATATCTATAAACCCTTTATTGACTAAGTTAATGGTGCCTCGACTGTCGATTAGTATTAAACCCGCCCCTATATTCTCAATTAACGCAGTTAACCGGTCCTGCTGCATTTCTTGTTCCCGTACCAGTTCCTGAAGGTTTTCCGCCAGCATATTTATGGATGTTGCCAGCATTTCTGCTTCATCCCGCCTGTCAATGGATGCACGTGCCCGATAATTTCCCTTCGCCAGTTCAATTGCAACCTTTGTCACTTTTTCAATCGGTTTTGTATATTGAGATTTAATTCGAATGCCTAGATAGATTGTAATAATAAAGGACACCCATATACTGATAGAAATAATCCACCAAATTTGTCCATACATCTGGTTCAGTTCATACGTTTTAAAAATTTGCGCAAACAATATTTCTAATGCAACAACTAATACAGCAATAATCGATACTGCAATTAAAAGCTTTGTCCGAAATTTATTCATTCCTGCTTTGGCTCCTCGAGTTTATAACCAAGACCACGAATCGTTTTAATATAAACCGGCTTTTTCGTGTCTGCCTCGATTTTTTCTCGCAGATGTGAAATATGTACATCGACAATTCTAGTATCACCAGCAAAGTCATAATTCCAAACAGCGCTTAATAATTGGTCGCGGGTCATGACCCTGCCTTTGTTTTGGGCAAGGTATATTAAGAGTTCGAATTCCTTTAGCGTCAACTCAAGCAGCTGGTCAGAAAAGAATGCTTCATATTTTTCGGGATAGATTTTCAGCTTCCCGATATTGATTTGTGCCCCCTCATCGGAGTCTCCATCTGCGGCTTCTTTTAGTTGTTGCGTTCTTCTTAAGATTGCCTTCACCCTGGCAATGACTTCTCTTGGGCTGAATGGTTTAACCATATAATCATCCGCGCCAAGCTCTAACCCCAATATTTTATCCAGTTCGTCGTCCTTTGCCGTCAGCATTAAAATGGGCGTCATAATTTTTTCTTGTCGAAGCTGCTTGCAGACTTCCATCCCATCTAATTTAGGAAGCATCAAATCTAGGACGATAATATCCGGTTCCTCGAGTTCAGCCCTGCGTTTTCCTTCTTCTCCATCCATGGCTGTGATTACTTCATATCCGGCCTGCTCCAAATTATATTGAAGCAAGGTTACAATCGATTGTTCATCATCAACGACCAATACTTTGGTTTTCATAATGCCCCCACCCGATAAATATTTTTAGTGAATTTAGTTTCATTATAAACTAAATCGGCAAAGAATACTTCCCTCGCACACCTTAAGGGGAAAGCAAAAAAAGGAATGCTGCGAACATTCCTTTTTTCATTAACTGTTAAAAATTATCCAGTGCTCTGCCGTGAATGTCCTCGAGACGGTATGGGGGGCAAACGTTGAGGCTTCCGCTGATGACAGTTTCCTTGTCCTCATTTGTCCCTACTACCTTGATAACGATAAAATGTTCCTCATTTCTTACCTCGGTGACCTCAAATAAAAATTCAACGGTTCCATAGTGATAAACGGGCTTAATGAAATCAATATGCTGAGTTAAGATATGGCTTCCCGGTCCAGGCAAGTATTTTGAAATGGCAGAGGTAATCATGCCCGTCAGCATAATTCCGGGGACAATCGGCTTTTCAAAGGGAGTTTGTGATGCGTAATCATGCTGAATGTATAGCGGGTTGGCGTCGTCCGTTAAACCTAAATAAAGGAGGATATCCTTATCTTCCACCTTTTCAGTTAACGCCAATTTTTCACCAACGCTAATTTCTTCAATTCTTCTTCCCAGCTTTCGTTTTTTTCCTAATAGCATCCATAACGCCTCCAACCTGTAAGCGATTTCATAACTATATAGAGAAATTCGGGGAACTATTGAACCCCGAATTCCATAAATTATTAAGCTAGTACATTCATTACATTGCGGACGGATTCAACCGACTTATCCAACGCCGCTTTTTCTTCAGCAGTCAATTCCAGTTGTATTACCTTTTCGATTCCGCTTGCACCAAGGATGGTCGGAACTCCAAGATAAATTCCATCGTAGCCATATTCGCCTTCAAGGTAAGCAATCGTAGGCAATACCCGACGCTGGTCTTTTAGAATGGCTTCACACATTTCCACTAAAGATGCAGCAGGTGCATAATAAGCGCTGCCATTGCCAAGCAGGTTGACAATTTCGCCGCCGCCTTTACGTGTACGTTCCACAATTTTATCAAGTCGATCTTTTGGAATTAATGTTTCTAGCGGGATTCCGCCTGCATAGGAGTAACGGACAAGCGGTACCATGTCATCTCCATGTCCGCCTAATACAAAGCCGGTGATGTCTTTAACGGAAAAATTTAGTTCCTGTGCAACAAAGGTGCGGAAGCGGGCTGTATCAAGAACACCCGATTGGCCGATTACCCGGTTTTTAGGAAAGCCTGATTCCTTATAAACGGTATAAGTCATTGCATCAACAGGGTTCGTTAATACAACGATTGTACAATTAGGAGAATACTTTACTACTTCCTGTGTTACACTCTTCATAATCTTTTGGTTTGTTTGCACCAAATCATCACGGCTCATGCCTGGTTTGCGGGCAATGCCTGCTGTGATGACAACGATATCGGAATCTTTTGTGTCCTCATAGTTGGATGTGCCGATGATGTTGGCATCAAACCCTAGAACAGGGCTTGCTTCAAGCATATCTAAAGCCTTTCCTTTTGTCGGGTTTTCCATTTGCGGGATATCAACTAATACAACATCACCAAGTTCTTTTTGTGCAAGCAAGAATGCAGTTGTAGCTCCAGTAAAACCGCCGCCGATTACAGAAACCTTTTTACGCTTCAATGACATACCAGATCTCCCCTTTGTATGTAATGGATAGAGGCTGTCTGATTAGACAACCTCTTAATTAAAGATTTCAGAAACAATTATTCCATGTTTTTGATTAGCTCATCTGCGAACTCGGAAGTCTTCACTTCTGTTGCGCCTTCCATTAAGCGGGCGAAGTCGTAAGTAACAACTTTAGATGCAATAGTTTTTTCAACAGACTTAATGACCATTTTAGCAGCTTCATTCCAGCCAAGGTGTTCAAGCATTAATACACCAGATAAAATAACCGATGAAGGATTTACTTTATCAAGACCAGCGTATTTTGGTGCAGTACCGTGTGTTGCTTCGAATATAGCATGACCGGTTTCGTAGTTGATGTTTGCCCCTGGAGCAATACCAATTCCGCCTACCTGTGCAGCAAGTGCATCTGAAATGTAGTCACCATTTAAGTTCATTGTTGCAACAACATCAAACTCACGTGGACGAGTAAGGATTTGCTGTAAGAAGATATCAGCAATTGCATCCTTTACGATGATTTTGCCAGCTGCTTCAGCATCAGCTTGCGCTTTGTTCGCTGCTTCTGTGCCTTGTTCAGCTTTAATGCGGTCATATTGAGCCCAAGTGAATACTTTATCGCCGAATTCTTTTTCAGCAAGCTCATATCCCCAGTTTTTAAATGCACCTTCAGTAAATTTCATGATATTACCTTTATGCACTAGTGTTAATGATTTGCGGCCTTCTTTAATAGCATAATTAAGGGCAGCACGTACTAGGCGGGTTGTTCCTTCTTCAGAAACAGGCTTAATGCCAATACCAGAAGTTTCTGGGAATCTGATTTTATTAACGCCCAATTCAGTTTGCAAGAAGTTAATAAGCTTATGAACTGCCTCTGAGCCTTTTTCATATTCGATACCTGCATAAATATCTTCAGTATTTTCACGGAAAATCACCATATCAGTATCCTGTGGACGTTTAACAGGTGAAGGAACACCTTCAAACCATCTTACAGGGCGAAGGCAAACAAATAGATCTAGTTCTTGACGTAAAGCAACGTTCAAAGAACGAATTCCGCCGCCAACAGGAGTTGTTAACGGGCCTTTAATAGCAATCAAATATTCATTGATGACATCAAGAGTTTCTTGTGGAAGCCATTCACCTGTTTGATTGAAAGCTTTTTCTCCAGCTAGAACCTCTTTCCAAACTATTTTACGTTCGCCTTTATAAGCTTTTTCAACCGCTGCAGTTAAGACTCTCTCAGAAGCAGCCCAAATATCTGGCCCGATCCCATCTCCTTCAATGAATGGGATAACTGGGTTGTTAGGAACGTTTAATACTCCATTTGTTACTGTGATTTTTTCTCCTTGCATAAAACTACCCCTCCTAGTATGTAAATCATAGAAACATCAAAAGGCTGAAGCAAAGGTTAGAGGATAGTAACCCCTAACCTTTAACATCCAATCTTATTGAATCAATTTTTCGGAAAAAAGTAAAATATTATCCTCTTTGTTCAATAGGAACATATTTTTGCATGCCTGGGCCGGTATACTCCGCGCGTGGACGGATAAGCCGGTTGTTTTCAAATTGCTCCAGAATATGGGCAAGCCAACCGGAAACGCGGCTAACAGCAAAAATTGGTGTCATTAGATCATGGTCCACTCCCAAGCTATGGTAAACGGATGCCGAATAGAAATCAACGTTTGGCGGCAATTTCTTTTCGCCGGTAACAATGCTTTCAATCTTCACCGACATATCATACCAGTGCGGTTCGCCTGTCAGCTCGGTTAATTTTTTGGACATGGCTTTTAAATGCTTCGCGCGCGGATCGCCCTGACGATAGACGCGGTGACCGAATCCCATGATTTTTTCCTTCTTTTCGAGCTTGCCGCGAACATATGGATCAACATTATCAAGGGTGCCGATTTCCGTCAGCATTTTCATTACAGCTTCGTTGGCTCCGCCGTGAAGAGGACCCTTTAACGCGCCGATTGCTGCCGTTACACCAGAATATACATCAGATAAAGTTGCTACACAAACACGTGCGGTGAAAGTCGAAGCGTTTAATTCGTGGTCGGCGTGAAGCACGAGTGCCTTATCAATCGCCTCAACAGCAACCGCATCCGGCTCTTTTCCGGTTAACATGTAAAGGAAATTGGCAGCAAAGCTTAGGTCCTGTCTAGGTGCAACAGGCTCAAGTCCTTTTCTGATTCGGGCGAACGCTGCCACAATGGATGGCATTTTCGCTTGCAGACGGATTGCCTTTCGATAGTTGGCTTCCGCATCCATTACATCTGCTTCGTCATCGTACAACCCCAGTAAAGAAACTGCTGAGCGGAGCGCTGCCATTGGATGTACTGTGTGAATCGGAAACAGCTTGAAATGATCAATCACTTCCTGCGGGAGAGTGGCATTTTCAGCAAGCTGCTGCTTTAGTTCTGCCAATTGCTCAGCATTTGGAAGCTTAAGGTGCCACAATAAATAAACTACCTCTTCAAAGCTAGCATTTTCAGCTAAATCATCAATGTCATACCCAACATAAGTAAGCGTATCGTCAATGATTGAACTGATCGAGGATGTTGTTGCTACTACCCCTTCAAGACCGCGAGTTACTGTCATCATAAATCTCTCCTTTATTTTCTAAAATTCCCCATTACCCAACTAAAAAAAGTGATACTTCTGCGGACTAGCCGACAGTTGATCTTGAATGAAATGGCATTGAAATATTTTCGAAGACTTATATTTCTTAACTATATAGTTTGACTGAGCGTTTGCTCAGCCAAACTATAATTTGTATGCCCTTTCATTCGCAGGAATAAATAATCCTTCACATGAAATACAGTATTCATATAGGGTTTATGTAAAAAACGAGATACTTACATGCCTATTATAAACAATAATCAGATTTTTGTGAATGAAATAGAACTGAAAATAGTAAAAAAATATTATTTTAAAAAAAATCAACTAAAAAAACTAAATAGTTTCATCCCGGCGTAAGCAATCCCGGCACCAATTAAAGGACCGACGGCAACCCCTTTAAAAATAGACACCGAAAGAATGGTGCCCAGAACCAAGGCAACAGTGATTTGGGGATCTTCTCCTAAAAGTTTAACGCCGCCTTTTGCCAATAGCGCCACCAGCATCCCGGAAATAAGAGCCACCCAAGCATATGGGGATTTAAAGGCCGCCATTAAGTCTTTAAAACCAATTTCCCCGCTGGCAATCGGTGCCAACACAGCGATAGTTATGACGGTTACACCCCAATTGATTCCCTTTGCTTGAATAAAAGAGAAGAACTTGGCATCAAATCCAAAAAGTTTCAGGACAAACAAAACGCCGATGGATACCATCAACGAGCTATTTTTTGCTATAAAACCGATTACCAATAGCAAAACCAAGAATAATATCGACTCACTGATCATTTCATAAGCACACCTTTTCAAAAGCTATTTTAGCATAACATCATTAAAATATAGAAAACTTTTAACTCGAAGCTCGTTCTTTTATCAACGAGCGAAACTTTTTTCGGAGGGACAGAGAAAAATTATTATCTTGTCTCCAATGTGGAAGATTATGCAGTATTATTAATAAAATGGTAAGATATAGTTACCGATTTTGAGTGGAATGGAGGTTTTGTATTGAATCTCAAATACATATATAGGACAATCAGGTTTTTACTAGTGATTGGTGCAGTCGTTCTAGGTCTCCTTTCCTTTTATTACCTTTCAAAGGTTACCTATCCTTTTTTAATTGGGCTAATTATAGCTTTTATCATTAACCCGATCGTTAATTTTTTGGAAACAAGAGCCAAAATGCCGCGGGTACTTTCTGTGCTTGTAGCGCTTGTCCTTATGTTTGCCATTTTCGCCGGGTTAATAACTTTGCTCATTGTGGAGATTGTTTCGGGAGCAAATTATTTGGCAAAAGTAATTCCACAGCATCTTAATACGTTGATTACCTTCTTGGAAAATTACTTTACATCCCTATACAATCAACTTTATAGTGTATTCAATAAACTAGAAGCGGGACAAAAGAATACGATTATTGATAATATCCAAAATATCGGCACCAAGATTGGAAGTACAGTGGGCAACTTCATACAAGATTTAGTAGGAAGTATACCTAATATTATTTCTTGGTTTCCCAATGCCGCAACTGTCCTGATTTTTTCGTTATTAGCCACCTTCTTTATCAGCAAAGACTGGTATCGCTTGCAGCGGCTAGGCAGCAAATTGATGCCTGAAAAAGCAAGAACGAGCGGAAAAACGGTGTTTGCCGATCTGAAGATGGCGTTATTTGGTTTTATCAAAGCCCAACTGACCCTAATATCGATTACAACCGTGATCATTCTGATTGGCTTGCTAATTTTAAGAGTTGACTATGCGATTACCATTGCCCTGTTAACGGGTATCGTTGACATCATTCCCTATTTGGGTACCGGCGCCGTATTTGTACCATGGATTATATACGAAGTTATCAGCGGCGATATGGGATTGGCCATTGGCCTTGGTGTATTGTACGTCATTGTCCTCGTTCAACGGCAGATCATGGAGCCTAAGATTCTTTCTTCCAATATTGGCCTTGACCCATTGGCGACTCTGATCGCTTTATTTGTCGGATTTAAATTAATCGGTTTCCTCGGACTGATCGCCGGACCGGTTACACTCGTAATCATCAGCACTTTATACCGCGCAAATGTTTTTCATGATATTTGGCAGTTTATCAAAGGTAAATAAATGAAAACTCGCCGATTGGCGAGTCCGTTAGGACGATGACAGAGGCCTAGTTGAATTTATGCGACATAAGGAATTATCAAATTGGAGAAATTTTATAATTCCTTATTAGCTAAGTATAAAAAACGTCAGCCAAGCTAGGCTGACGTTTTTTTATTATAGGACACTTGCGTGACCGTTATAAATAGTTCCTCTTGTTGCATCGACCGTTACCTCTTGCCCATCTTCAAATAACGCCAATGCGTTTTCTACTCCTACAATGACTGGAATACCGAGGCTCAAGCCGACTACCGCCGCATGGCTGGTCAATCCGCCTTCCTCCGTAATTAGGGCAGCGCACTTTTCAATTGCCGGAACCATTTCGCGGTCCGACCCAATTGTAACAAGGATTGAACCTGATTTTGTTTTTTCAATGGCTTCCTGCGCATTGCGTGCAGTCACAACCCTGCCAAAAGCAGATTTTCGGCCAATTCCTTGCGCCTTCGCAAGGATATCCCCAATGATATGAATTTTCATCAAGTTGGTGGTTCCAGCTTCACCGACCGGAACACCGGCAGTAATCACCACTAAATCCCCGTGCTTGACAATCCCGCTGTTTAAGCCTTCCTCAATGGCTATTTCAACCATTTCATCCGTAGTTTGGGCAACTCGTCCTAATTGCGGATAGACGCCCCAAACTAATGATAAGCGGCGGCACACCTCTTCATTGGCTGTAACCGCCACAATGGAGGCTTTTGGGCGATACTTCGAAATCATTCTTGCGGTGTGGCCGCTTTCTGTCGGCGTAATGATGGACTTTACGTCTAAATTCAATGCGGTATGAGCAACCGACTGACAAATGGCGTCTGTAACATTATGTTCCGTATTCTTACTCCGGTTGGATAAAATCTCCTTATGTTCAAGAGCCTGCTCCGCTCTCAAGGCAATATTATGCATCGTTTGTACTGCTTCAACAGGATATTGGCCAGCAGCAGTTTCACCGGATAACATGATGGCATCCGTACCATCAAAGATGGCATTTGCCACGTCACTTGCTTCCGCTCTGGTAGGTCTTGGATTCCGCTGCATGGAATCAAGCATCTGTGTTGCAGTAATGACAGGCTTCCCAAATGCGTTGCATTTTTTGATCAGCATTTTTTGCACAAGCGGCACTTCTTCCGCAGGGATTTCCACGCCCAAATCACCGCGCGCCACCATTAGGCCGTCCGAAACCTCAAGAATTTCGTCGATATTGTCAACGCCTTCCTGATTTTCGATTTTAGGAATGATTTGGATATGGGCCGCATTGTTTTCCTCTAACAATTGACGAATTTCTAAAACATCTTTAGCGCGGCGAACAAATGAGGCTGCGACAAAATCAACGCCTTGCTCAATGCCAAACAAAATATCCTGTTTATCCTTTTCGGTGATACCCGGTAAATTTACCGAAACACCAGGAACATTACACCCTTTTTTGTTTTTTAACGTTCCGCTATTTAAAATTTTAGTATGAATTTCGTTTGCGGCATGATCCACATTTAGGACTTCGAGACCGATTAAACCATCGTCTAAAAGAATTTTCGAGCCAACATGGACATCGTCGATTAAACCAGGGTATGTAACGGAAAACTTATCTGTTGTTCCTTCGACTTCTGTCATGGAGACAACGATATTGTCCCCTGCCTTAAGTTCAATAGCCCCGTTAGCCATGTTATGTGTGCGAATTTCCGGTCCTTTTGTGTCCAGAAGAATAGCAGCGGTTTTTCCTGTTTGCGCGGCTGCCTCACGAATATTTCTAATCCTTGCCCCATGCTCCTCAAAATCTCCATGAGAAAAATTTAAGCGGGCCACATTCATTCCCGATGTCAGCAATTGTGATAATTTCTCCACGCTCTCACTTGCGGGACCAATCGTACATACTATTTTTGTTTTTCGCAACATGTTTTTCCTCCATTTTAATATGCCGGACCCGACATTTTCTTTGTTGAATTTTTTAAATAGACAATTCCTGTGAAAGTTTATAAAGGTCCAGATCTAACTTATGCTTTCTGCTAAGCGCTTCAATAATATCATAATCCACCAGGCGATTATTCTCCAACCCTACAGCCCGGCCGCCCTTACCTTCAATTAAAAGCTCAACAGCCCGTGCCCCAAGCCTGCTGGCTAAAACCCTGTCGGCTGCCGTTGGAGAACCGCCGCGTTGCATATGACCCAATACGGACACTCTCGTATCAAAGTTTGTGGATTCTTGAAGCAGTTTGCCAAACTCAACTCCGCTAGTGACACCCTCAGCCACAATGATGATGCTATGCTTTTTGCCGCGCTCCTGACCCTTGCGCAATCGGTCGGCGATATCATTCAAATCATAGTTTTCTTCAGGAATCAGGATGGTTTCTGCCCCTCCTGCAAGCCCAGCACATAGGGCGATATCGCCGGCATCTCTTCCCATTACCTCGATGACAAAAGTTCGTTCATGTGATGTGGCTGTATCTCGAATTTTATCGATTGCATCAATCACCGTATTTAATGCTGTATCAAAGCCAATGGTTATATCTGTGCCTGGGATATCGTTATCAATTGTCCCTGGCACTCCGACGCAAGGAAAACCCTGTTCTGTCAATGCCTTTGCGCCCCTATAAGAACCGTCTCCGCCAATGACGACAAGCCCCTCAATACCGAGTGCCTTTAATTGTTGAATTCCTTTTTGCTGTCCCTCTTTTGTCTTAAATTCAGGGCAGCGGGCAGACTGAAGCATTGTGCCGCCACGATGGATAATATCGCCAACAGACCCTAGCTCTAGCTTTTTAATGTTTCCGGAAATTAATCCTGCATAACCTCCGTAGATGCCATAAACTTCGACATTATGAAAAATTGCTTTCCTTACAACTGCACGAATGGCCGGATTCATTCCCGGTGAATCCCCGCCGCTTGTCAGTACACCGATTTTTTTCATGATCATCACCTCAGTACTGTAATGAGAAACCTAAAAGAAAATGACGGGAAGGACAATGTATGTATCAAATTATGATTCCTTCTCCTATTATTTACATAAAGTCATTGAATATTAATAAAATAACATGAAGAAATCCCTATAACAACTGAATCACATCGGATAAACCAATAGACGAAATAGTTAGTAAACTGCAACCGTTTTATTTATCAATGACAGCGATATCATTGTCTAATTTGTGAATTTCTGATGGAAGTTTGCTTGGACTTGCTAAATGAAAAACGCGCCCGGCAAGAGCACGTTCTTCTTTAATTTACACTTAATAAATCATTGATTAAGCCATATTCGCCGATTGTCCGGAATCGATTGTATCGGTCAGCGATTAATTCCTCTTCGGACAGATGCAAAAGTTCTTTGAGGCTAGCGGTCAGAATTTTTTCAATTTCCTCCGCCTGCTTCTTTACATCCTTATGGGCGCCGCCCTTAATTTCAGGAATGATTTCATCAATAACCCCTAATCCCTTTAGATCGGGGGCGGTAATTTTCATCGTTTCAGCGGCAGTTTTCGCATGTGCGGCATCCTTCCACAATATGGCCGCAGCTCCCTCCGGCGAAATGACGGAGTACGTGGAGTTTTCCAGCATATAAATGCGGTTGCCTACTCCAAGAGCAAGAGCCCCGCCGCTTCCGCCTTCACCAATGACAATGCAAATTACCGGTACATGCAACCCAGCCATTTCAAATAGATTTCGGGCAATTGCTTCACTTTGTCCGCGTTCTTCAGCAGCCTTTCCCGGATAAGCGCCCTTAGTATCGATGAAACAGATAATTGGACGGCGAAATTTGTCCGCCTGTTTCATTAACCTAAGCGCTTTTCTATATCCTTCTGGATGCGGCATGCCAAAATTCCTGCGAATATTTTCTTTTGTGTCCTTGCCGCGCTGATGGCCAATCACTGTCACCGGCAACCCTTTAAATTTGGCAATGCCGCCGACAATGGCTTCGTCGTCCGCAAACGTACGGTCACCATGGCATTCAAAAAAGTTTTCAAACAGAAAGGAAATATAATCAAGCGTTGTCGGCCTCTCAGGATGCCTGGCGATTTGAACCCGATCCCAGGGCTTGATATTTTCATAGATATCTTCTTCAAGTTTTGCCAGTCTGCCCTCCAATTTCTGGATCTCTGAACTTAAATCCACATCGGCATTTTTGGTAAACTCTTTTAATTCGGTTATTTTTTTTCTTAATTCAATGATTGGTCGTTCAAATTCCAATTCTACTGCCATGTGATCTCACCTCTTGGCTGATGAATATCAAGAATATCGGTAATCTTTTCAACTAGATCAAGCCGTGAAATAATCGCATCCAGCTGGCCGTGCTTTAGCAGAAACTCCGCCGTTTGAAAATCCTCCGGCAATTTTTCGCGAATGGATTGTTCAATGACTCTCCGGCCGGCAAAGCCGATTAATGCACCTGGCTCAGCAAAGTTGAAGTCACCCAATGATGCGAAGCTCGCAGAAACGCCTCCGGTTGTCGGATGGGTCATAATCGAGATGATTAACCCGCCATGATTGCTAAATTTCTTTAAGGCAACACTTGTTTTCGCCATTTGCATTAGGCTTAGTGCCCCTTCCTGCATTCTCGCACCGCCTGATGCAGTAAAAATGATGAACGGCACGGAAAGTTCATCCGCTTTTTCAATCGCCAGGGTAATTTTTTCCCCGACAACCGATCCCATACTTCCCATCCGAAAGGTAGAATCCATAATCGCCGTCACAATTTTGTGGCCGCCCACTGTTCCAATCCCGGTTATTACAGCTTCATTAAGACTGGTTTTTTGGCGGTCGGCTTCAAGTTTCTCCAGATAACCCGGGAATTGCAGTGGATTTCCTGAAATCATGTTTTCATTTAGTTCTTGAAAGCTTCCTTCATCAATAAAACTGGCAATCCGTTCTTTCGAATTCATTGGAAAATGGTGTTCGCAATGTAAACATACTTTCACATTTTTCGAAAGTTCTTTCGTATACATGATCTTTTTACAAGATGGACATTTTGTCATAATACCTTCGGGAACGTCATTTTTCGCCGCTTCGGTAGGAATGGTTGCATACTTTTTCTTCTTCACTTGGTTTTTTGTAAACAAATCTTTAAGCGCCAAAAATTATACCTCCCTTTATGCCACTGGCAGATGGCATGTTTCCCCATTTTTCGCTCTACTCAGCAGTCTTTCTATCCACATTAAATCCCATACCTTTTAACCGCTAAAAAGTGGTCAGACCACCACAAGATTAAAAATGCCCTTCATGGGCTTGTACAGATTCCAATATAAATGAACAACAGTTTAAAATGTGTTAGTATTTGTCGTCAATCAATAGACAAATTTCGTAATTTACAATAGGCAGAAAGTGTTTTTTGTTCATTTTTTTCTGCAAGTGCTTTAAACAAAAGAAAATAGTCTTTTCGATCATAATGAACAGGGTTTGCTATTAAAGCATTATAATAGTCCTTTAGGATTCCCCATATGCGTGAAAACAAATGGTTTTCGGCACCTTGTACAATCTGGCAGAAAAAGTCGTCATCATGGAATTGTGCCGTTTCCGACAGCCATTTTTCCATACTATATATCATGGCATCATCCATTTTTTTAACCGCCAGTCGCAGACAATCCATTTCTAACAGATATTTTGTTTCATATACATCACTTTTTGCTTTTTCATCCTGCAAAATGAACGTGCTTAGCAGCTGCACCAGCTGATGGCCGTGAAAGTCACGGATAAAGGTTCCTTCCCCCCGCCTGGTTTCAATCAATCCAAGCAGTTCGAGCGCCCTTAATGCTTCACGAACGGAAGAGCGCCCGACATTCAGGCGCTCAGATAATTCACGTTCAGATGGGATTTTATCTCCTTGCATTAATCCATCAGCTGCAATCATTTCTCTTAGCTGCTTCACGATTTCCAAGTAAACTTTTGAATTAGCCAATTACTTAATCACTCACTTTTTCCAATTAGAGCGAGCCGCTTGGTTTTTTCTTTGATTTCCTCAGGGTCGACCTTAATCCTGGCAACGCCTGTTTCCATCGCCGCCTTAGCAACGGCTGCTGCCACATTTGGAGCAACCCTCGGGTCAAATGGTCCCGGTATGACATAATCGGCATTTAATTCCTCGTCACTGATTAAACCTGCAATAGCTTCCACCGCAGCAATTTTCATTTTTTCATTAATATGTGTTGCCCGAACATCTAGTGCGCCACGGAATATGCCAGGGAATGCCAAAACATTATTTACCTGATTTGGAAAATCGGAACGCCCTGTCCCTACCACTTTTGCTCCCGCTTCTTTTGCCGCGTCCGGCATAATTTCCGGATTAGGATTTGCCATCGCAAAAATGATCGGATCCGGATTCATGGATTCAACCATTTCTTTTGTTAATGCACCAGCAACTGACACACCAATAAATACATCCGCACCTTTGATGACATCCGCAAGGCTTCCCTCAATACTATCTCGATTGGTATACTTTGCCACTTCGGCCTTGACCTCGTTCATGCCAGTCGGGCGGCCTTCATAAATGGCACCCTTGGTATCGCACATGATGATGTCTCTAACACCGTAGCTGTATAATAATTTGATAATTGCAATCCCAGCAGCTCCTGCACCGTTGGCGACTACTTTAATTTCTGTCATCTTTTTCCCTGTTAGCTTTAGGGCATTGACAAGGCCTGCCGCGGTTACAATCGCCGTTCCATGCTGATCATCATGGAATACTGGGATATTCGTCTCTTTCTTTAATCTTTCCTCAATTACAAAGCAATTTGGAGCGGCAATATCCTCAAGATTCACCCCGCCAAATGTTGGTTCAAGGAGCTTAACCGTTTCAATAATTTTTTCGACATCGGTCGTGTTTAAACAAATGGGAAAAGCGTCTACACCAGCAAAGCTTTTAAATAAAACCGACTTTCCCTCCATGACCGGCAGTGCAGCCTCCGGCCCTATATTGCCAAGACCGAGCACAGCTGTCCCATCGGAAACAACAGCAACCATATTGCCTTTCATTGTATAGTCGTAGACTGTTTCTGGCTTCTCGTAAATCTCCTTGCATGGCTCAGCCACACCAGGAGAATAGGCCAAGCTTAAATCATGTGCGTTTCTGACTGGCACCTTTGATTTCGACTCCAACTTTCCTTTGTTAATACGATGCATATGCAATGCTTCTTCTCGTAAAGTCAAGATTGGTCACCCCTTGAATGATTAGAAAGATAAATAATCCGAATAAAAAAACTTGGTGGTCAGACCACACACGTCTCTTTAACACTATAACATATCTTCGATAGTTGTAAAGAATTAATCTTTAAGAACAACGTTTTGGGAGCCTAGGAATTGCCTCAAGGACTGGAGCAGCGATTGTGTTGGATTCACCTTGACTGCATCCCCAAGCCGCACCGTTTTTCTGGTTTCTTCGTAGTGTAGGACAACACTTGCAGCCCCCTTATTTTCCCTCAACAATTGATTGATATGCTGCAGTGCTAGCTCATCCTGTTTATCTTTCACAATTTTCAAATATAGTACCGGCTGAGTTTTTGATTTGCTTGTTAACCACTGTTGTATTTCAAATACCTGCTGAATAATAAACTGCCGCTTATCATGGCGTTCCTCAACTTTCCCTTCAAGAAGCGTGAATTTCCCTTGTGATAAAAATGGCATGAACCTCCTGTATACATCCGGGAAGGCAATCGCCTCCATTTCGCCGCTTGAGTCGCTGACCGTCAAAAAGGCCATCGCTTCGCCCTTTTTTGTTCTAATCGTTTTTTTTGCCGCGATATAGATGCCTGTTGAAACCCTTCGCCCATCCTTATTTAATTGATACAAAGGCTGTGCTCCGCATCTGGCAAGTTCTTTTTCGTATATCGAAATAGGATGGTCGGAAAGATAGAAGCCGAGTGCTTCCTTTTCAAAAGTCAGTTTCATCTCCTGGCTAATTGGGTCGACCATTACATATTTTGGTTTAGGTATCAATTCATCTTCGAATAAATCAATTTGACTTGAGTCATCCGGCTTAAAAATTTGCGCATGGTCGATTGCGACATCCAGGCTGGCCAAAAGAACGGCCCGGTCCTGGCCAAATTCATCAAAGCTGCCGGAATGAATCAGGTTCTCCATCGTTTTTCGATTGACGGCCTTAGATGAAACTCGAATGCAAAAATCAAAAAGGTCGGCAAATTTTTTTCGTTTCCGGGTTTGAAAAATTTCCTTCAATGCCGCAGCGCCAACACCCCTAATCGCCGCCAAGCTGTATCGAATTTTATCGCCCTCCACCTGGAAGGAAAACCCGCTTTTGTTAATGGAGGGTGGCAATATGGCAATATCCATTTGCTTTGCTTCCAAAATATACTGAGCAATTTTTATATCATTTCCAATGGCCGATGTCAGCAACCCGGCCATAAAATGCAACGGGTAATTCGCTTTTAAGTAGGCAAGCTGATAGGCAATCATACTATATGCCACCGCATGGCTGCGATTAAAGCCGTAATTCGCGAAGCGGACAATCAAATCATAAATCTCATTCGCCAGGGTCTGGCCATAGCCTTTCTTTATTGCGCCATGGACGAAGTGGGCCCGCTCTTTATCCAATACTTCCTTTTGCTTTTTCGAAACCGCTCTTCTTAACAGGTCTGCTTCTCCAAGAGTGAATCCTGCCATCTTTGATGCAATCTGGATGATTTGCTCCTGATAGACAATGACTCCATACGTATTCTCGAGTATCGGCTGCAAATCAGGGTGGGGATAATGAACTGCCTCGCGCCCATGTTTCCTGTCAATAAAAAGCGGAATATTTTCCATCGGTCCCGGCCGGTACAAGGCATTTACAGCAACAATATCCTCAAACCGCGACGGCTTCAGCCGGACCAGCACCTTTCTCATCCCTTCCGACTCCAATTGGAATATTCCGGTTGTATCCCCTCTTGCCAATAAATCAAAAGTGGCAGCGTCATCAAGGGGAATCGAACGGATGTCAATCCTTGTCCCACTGTGGCGATAAACTGAGGACAGGATGGTTTCAAGCAAGGTTAAATTTCTGAGACCGAGAAAGTCCATTTTCAAAAGGCCCAGTTCCTCAAGATATTCCATGGTATACTGCGTCAAATAAATGTTGTTCGAGCCCTGCTGAATGGGAATCAAGTCAACTAAAGGCTTCTCGCTAATCACAACACCAGCGGCATGGGTTGAAGTGTGTCTGGGAAGACCCTCGAGCTTTAATGCCGTATCGAAAAGCCTTTTGTTAAGGTCCGACTCATTTATATACCTTCGAAGACCCTCGGATTCATTAAAGGCTGTCTTTAATGTTAAGCCAGGACGTGAGGGTACCTGTCTTGACAACTGCTCCAATTCCTTCGTATTAAGTCCGAACGCCCTGCCGACGTCCCTTAGTGCCGCCTTTGCGGCAAGCGTTCCAAAAGTGGCAATTTGGGCAACATGGAGCTCACCGTATTTGCGTGCAACATACTCAATGACTTCGTCACGCCGATGGTCAGGAAAATCAATATCAATATCGGGCATCGAGATCCGCTCGGGATTTAAAAACCGTTCAAATAGCAGGTTGTGTTCCAGCGGATCGACGTCGGTTATATATAAAACATAGGCAACCAGCGAGCCGGCCGCCGATCCCCTGCCCGGTCCGGTCAAAATCCCGTGTTCACGGGCATATTTCATAAAATCCCAAACAATTAAAAAATAATTGCTAAATTTCATTCGTTTAATCACGGACAATTCATAGGCAAGGCGCTCGATGTAGGCCTGTGCAGGATTTTGAAAGCGCTCGTCAAGTCCTTTTTGGCAAAGCTTTTCGAGAAATCCATCGGCAGGAAGCCCATTTTCTGTCGGATAGGTCGGCAGGTACGTCTTATTCAATTCAATATTGATCTGGCATCTTTCCGCAATAGTAAGCGTATTTTCCAGCGCATCCGGCATTTCCGCTAAGCAGTCCGCCATTTCATCTGCCGTTTTTAAATAAAATTGGTCGCTCCCCAGTTGTTCGCGATGATCATCCTGCAATTTATCTCCATTTTTAATGGCCAGCAGGCATTCATGGGCAAATGTATCTTCTTTCTCCAAATAGTAAACCCGATTGGTTGCCACCAATGGAATATGCAATTCCTTCGATAACGCAATTAATTGATCCGCAATGGCAGACTCTTGTTCCAGTTGATGATTTTGAAGGGACAGGAAAAAGCTTTCCCTGCCAAACAGATTGGAATATTTTAAGATGAATTCTTTGGCAGCGTCCAACTGCCCATTGAGGATGGCCTGTTCAATTTCCCCCTTAATCCCCGGGGTGATGGCAATAAGACCCGCCGCATAATGTTTTAACCATTTAAACGGGATGCCCTTTTCGGCCTTTGTTTGGAACGCACTGGATATTTTTAATAGATTATTAAAACCTGCGTCGTTTTCAGCAAGAAGGACAAGCGGAAAGGCTTCATTTTCTGTCCGCTCGCTCGCCACATCCACGGTAAGGCCGATGATCGGTTTAATATTTTGCTTTTTACATAGCTTATAAAACTCGATTGTCCCGTACATCACATTTCGGTCGGTCAGCGCCAGAGCGCGGAATCCCTTATCCCGGGCATTTTCAACCAATTCCGGTACCGATGCCGTGCTTGACAATAAACTATACGCGCTATATACATGCAGGTGAATAAAAGACATGCTTGTCACACCCTTACACTTTTCTCAATTTCTATTATAGAGGTTTAGGGCAAAAAAGGAAAATATGTTCTCATTTTGTTGATTCATATTTGAATAGGGTTGTCCATATAAATGGTAGTAGTGCATTCCATTATAAAGGCGGTGGAAAAATGAAAGAACTAGGCTTTTTCCCAGCATTTATCGAAAGCTATTTTATTGCTTTAGGCGTTGTTCTCGGGGGGGCGCTGATCGGGGGAATTGCCTCTTTTTTAACCGGACAGCCTCCGCTTACTACCGTATACCGCTTATCATCTGCTCTCAGGATATGGGCAATTGTGGCAGCCATCGGCGGCACGTTCGATACTGTTTATACGTTTGAACGCGGTTTCTTAGAGGCAGAAACAAAGGATCTGTTTAAGCAGTTTTTATTGATACTATCCGCCTTGGGCGGGGCTCAAACCGGAGCTTTGATTATTAATTGGCTGACCCAGGAGCATATTGCATCATGAGAATCCCGCCTTATTACCGCAAACCCTCCTGGCAGCGTTTTTTTTCGGGGATGGCCATTGGCGGAGCGATCAGCTGGTGCATTTTCTTGTATATCTTTGGTGTCTGGCAGGAGGAAAATTCCAAACTCATTCAAACTCAGCGGGAAGAAATCAGCGAATTGAAGGACGAAATCAAAATTTGGCAGGAGGATTATGCAAACCTAAATCAAGAAAACCTTGAAAAGATTACGGTTCAAAAAATTAACATCAAAATAACCAACTCCGAAAAGTATCGGCTTGACGACTTCAGTGTGTTTCAAGCGGAGGAGGCGGTCAGGGATGATATCAAAACAGTGCTGGCAAAGGATTTGGAAACCGTCGCCAAAAGTAAGGACATGCTAAAAAAAATCATCGAAAACAAGCCGATCACCTTAAACGACAAGCGCTATAAGTTCAAGGTAAAAGAAATGGTCATCTATACCACACTAACAATCCAGCTCGAATTACAGTTTGATGAATAAGAGGCTGCCACAGGCAGCCTCAGGCTGTCGAGAAACTTTCGACAGCCTTTATTTTATATAACTACTTTAACAATTCACCGCGTTAATTTATTATAATGATATTAATCCAAAACTATTCGATATGTCTGTTGATTTGCGCTCCAGGCACTTCGCTTTCCGCGGGCGTGCCTGGGAGCCTCCTCGGCGCAAGCGCCTGCGGGGTCTCCCACTGCCCCGTACTCCCGCAGGAGTCTTCGTGCCTTCCGCGCAAATCAACAGGTGTTATTAATAAGTTAAGAAGTTCAACCAATAATTATTAAAAATAAGTGATGAATTCAATGTTTAAGTCTAAAGAGTCTAGTCAAAGTGAATTTGAATTTGTGTCTATTGATGAATTAGTTCCGGATGATCACCTTCTTCGTTTAATTGATAAATATGTAGACTTTTCATTTCTTCTTGAAAAAGTACGTCCATTTTATAGTGATGATAACGGCCGTCCATCTGATCCCCTTATAAATACAAATCTGATTCGAAAAAATGTGAAAGCTGCCCATTTTTATCCGAATGCACACGTTCAAAAAATAAGGTCAAAGTAGTAACACGACATGTTTGGGAGGAGTACAAGGAAAAGATAAGAGTAAATCGCTTATCTAATTCAGGAAAAGAACTTTATAAATTTAGAAAGGAAAAAATTGAGCGAAGCTTCGCAGACTCAAAAGAGCTGCATGGGCTTCGCTACTGCCGGTTGCGGGGAATAAAAAAAGCAAGTGAGCAAGCGCTTCTAACCGCAGCTTGCCAGAACATGAAAAAGATTGCGACACATTTATTCAGGTTGGAAAAGGTGTGTTGCAATACTTCAGGTTGATTATCTCCTGTTGATTGGAGCGGAAGGTGCGAAGACTCCTGCGGGAGTACGGGACAGGGGAGACCCCGCAGGCGCGGAACGCGCTGAGGAGGCTTCCCGAACCGCCCGCGGAAAGCGAAGCACCTGGAACGGAAATCAACAGGCCCCCTAGCAGGGGCAATTTTAATAAAATCGGCCATTCAATTTCCATTAAAATAAAAAATTGCCGAGAAATATACCCTTTCTCGACAATCTGAGGCTGCCACAGGCAGCCTCTATAATTATGATTTACATACAGCATGCAGTTCCTTCAAGACTGCATCCATTTCATCCCATGAATGGATTGAGGCGCCAGAGGCGAGTGGGTGACCACCACCATTAAACTTGCGGGCAACACCATTGATAACCGGACCCTTCGAGCGCAGCCGGACCCTTATTTGATCATCCTCTTCTATGAAGAAGACCCATGCCTTAATTCCTTTTACATCGCCTAAATTGGAAACCAGCAATGACGCTTCTGCCGGTCTGGCATCAAATTCCGCCAGCAGATCCTTAGTTAAAACCACGGACCCGACACCATTTTCCTGAAGCTCAAAGTTTTGCAGGATATAACCGTTCAACTTGATAATATTGGCGTCCAGTTCATACATGCGGTCAAACAGTTCAGGTCTGGAGAAATCGTAATGAATTAATTCACCGGCATAGGCAAACGTTTTTTCCGTGGTACTTGGATAAAGGAATCTTCCGGTATCACCGACAATCCCAGCAAATAGCAGTCTTCCCGCCTCATCATTCATTTTCAGACCTTGGTCTTTCCCAAATAAATAAAAATCATAAATCATTTCGCTGCAAGAGCTTGCCGTTGTGTCCACCCATAATAAATCCCCATAAGGGTCTTCATTGGGATGGTGGTCAATTTTTATCAGCATATCTCCTAAAGAATACCGCTTGTCGCAAATCCTCTCCTCGTTTGCCGTATCACAAACAATCACAAGGGCGCCTTGATAGGCTTCATCATCGATGGAATCGAGTCTGCGCATGTAATGAAGGGTGGGCTCCTCTTGACCGACTGCGTAGATGTTTTTCTTAGGAAAGGATTCCTTAAGGATTGCTGCGAGGCCCCCTTGAGAACCGTAAGCGTCCGGATCCGGGCGCACGTGACGATGCAGAATGATTGTGTCAAATTGTTTAATCGTATCCAAAATTTTCTGTTTCATAAAGTCTCCTTTATTCGTAAATCGATGGTAATGGTGGCATTTTTGGTTCATTATAGGTAAAATAGTAAATGATTTTTTAAACTGGAGGAACCAATATGTTCGTGCTTGTTGTTTTAATCGTTATTTTATTTGCCTTTTATTTATTTTATAAAACAAAATATTTCAGAAGCAATCGCCCGGTCGAAAAAAAATGGCTGTCCGCCAAATCGAATATTGCTCTTGGGCTGTTTGTACTGCTGTTTGGAATTAATTCATTTTTCGTGAACCCGTCAACGGTCACCTACATTGTTGGGGCCATATTCATTGTGTATGGAATCATGTTCAGCTGGACCGGATTTAAGAAATATAAACATTATCTTCCGTTTGCCATTGAGGAAGCGGAATTGCTGGAAAATCAAAAATAATTGGAGCCGCTTCTTTGTCTAGAAGCGGCTTTTTTTAGGTCCTATCTAACAACTGGCACATCATCATTGCTTTTCCAACTAGTATCCCTTCATTGTATACTTCGACATCGACCTTTCCAAACTTTCGGCCGACCTCGAGGATTTTCGGATAGATCTCCAGGGTACTTTCCATTTGAACAGGTTTTATAAAGTAAATCGTCATATTTTCAACGACTAGATCACCTTTTTTATAGCCTTTAAGCACACGATTGGCCGCTTCGGAAACAATAGTGGTGAAAACGCCGTAAGAAATAGTGCCAAGATGATTTGTCATCTGTGGGGAAACCTCACAAGTGAAGGCATCTTCCCCCTTGCCTCTTCCCTGCATCAAAACCATTTGGTTCGTCACGATATCATCTAGCGTTTCACCAACTTGCGGCTGGCGTTGATTCATTTGCAGAGCCTTTAAGACATCTTGCCTGCTAATCAGCCCTTCCAGTCGATTCGAATCATCGGCAACCGGAAGAACCTCAATCCCTTCCCAAACCATCATATGGGCTGTTGAAGCGACACTTGTTTTTCCGGTCACAGTCATCGGTTGTTTGGTCATAATTTTTTCAATCGAAATATCAGCATTCTGACCCAATACATCCTTACTAGTTACCATCCCTTGAATCTTCATATTGTGGTCAACTACCGGGTAGCGGCTGTGAGTCGTTTGCTGATTTAATTCGTGCCATTTTTCCACCTTATCGGATGTTTTCAGATAAAAGGTTTCCGATAAAGGGGTTAAGATATCCTCAACCAAAATGATTTCTTTTTTAATCAATTGGTCGTAAATGGCGCGATTGATCATCGTGGCGACTGTAAAGGTATCATAGCTTGAAGAGATAATTGGCAGTTCCAGCTGGTCCGCCAGTTTCTTTACTTGCTCTTCCGTATCAAACCCGCCGGTAATAAGGACGGCCGCCCCCGCTTTCAGCGCAAGCTCGTGTGCCTGTGTCCGGTTTCCGACAATCAGGAGGTTGCCGGCCTCGGTATAGCGCATCATGGCCTCGAGTTTCATGGCACCGATGACAAATTTATTCAAGGTTTTATGCAGCCCGGTTCGCCCCCCTAAAACCTGGCCGTCAACGATATTTACAACTTCGGCAAATGTCAGCTTCTCAATATTTTCTTTTTTCTTTCGTTCAATCCGTATCGTTCCGACCCGTTCTATCGTGCTGACGTAACCTTTATTCTCCGCTTCCTTAATGGCGCGGTAGGCTGTGCCTTCACTCACATTCATGGCCTTGGCAATTTGCCTGACCGAGATTTTCTCACCGATTGGAAGTTCATCGATGTATTCCAAGATTTGTTCGTGCTTTGTCTTAGTGGCCAAGACCTTCACCCTTTATAGTAAAATTCTTTTTATCCGGTCAACAGATATCTAAATTTCATTATAAAGTTTAAAAAGCCTTGATTCAAATGAGATTTGGGGCCAGTCAGATAAAATTCAATGAAACGAGCGTTTTTTGGTACGCTCAGACGAGAGTTTTTGCAACTGCTTTTTCGGCGTATAGAGCAGGCCTGTCAGATTTCCGGCAATGACGAATAACGCAAACACCAGCCAAGAAATCGCGAAAATACCTTCCAAGCCATGTGTGGATACCGACAGCCTTGGCACTGCAAAATATAACATGAAGGCACTAAGCAGCAGACATAACAAATAGCGGTTCTTTTTCAATTCGACTTTCCTCCTTCAAAATAAAAGACTGCTTGTTCCATCTTTATGCATATCGGAGGAAAAAAAGTAGTTAAATTTCGATTGCTTCACCCGGCTGAAGCACTTTTCCATTTTTAGCTTCCAGTAATTCAATAAAACGATTCGGATCCTGTTTAATTGGCGGGAAGGTATTATAATGGATAGGTACTACCATCTTGGCATTCAACAATTTAGCCGCATAGGCAGCATCCTCCTGCCCCATGGTAAAGTTATCTCCAATTGGCAGGAAGGCCAGGTCGATTGAATGGCGTTCACCAATTAATTTCATGTCGGAAAATAACCCCGTATCCCCAGCGTGGTAAATGGTCTTCCCTTCGCTGCTAAACAAAACGCCAGTCGGCATACCGCAATAAATGATTTCGTTGTTTACCGTAGCATAGCCTGAGCCATGGAAGGCCTGTGTCAGTTTCACTTTGCCAAAATCAAATTCCCAGGCTCCGCCGATATTCATTCCATGGGTTTCAACTCCCTGCCAGCCAAGATAGGTCGTAAGGTCGGCATTGGCAACGACCAACGACCCGCATCTTTTGGCAATGGACACGGTATCTCCGACATGGTCGTTATGTCCATGGGTTAGAATAATAGCATCGGCATGCACTTCATCAGCCTTTAAATCTGTCAAGCTATTGCCGGTAATAAATGGGTCAATTAAAATAGTTTTTCCATTGGTGTTAATTTGAACGACAGAATGTCCATGATAGGAAACTTTCATCTGATTTTCCCCTTTCAAATTCGTGATAAATACTACTTCCATAAAAGTTCAAGAATTCCTTCCACATTTTTCCCATAATCACCCTGTTTTAGCATATCCTAAAGTATGATAGTTTACAATTAATCATTAGATTGTTACTCTCAAATAGGAATGAGATTTTAACAGGGAGGTCCCTAAAAATGAATCAACGGATTGAAAAGCTGCAAAGCTGGATGAAGGAAAACGATATTGAGGTAAGTTTTGTCACTTCATCGGAAAATGTTTTTTATTTAAGCGGATACTATACCGACCCGCATGAGCGCTTACTGGCCCTCGCCGTTTTCCAAGAGGAAGAGCCATTTTTGGTTTGTCCGGAAATGGAGCTTTATAATGCAAGGAACGCTGGCTGGCAGCAGGAAATTATCGGATTTAACGATATTCAAAATCCATGGGAAATGATTGTGGCTGCCATCAGAAAACGCGGCATTAACGTTGGGAAAGCTGCGATTGAAAAAGAACACATGAATGTGGAACGCTATGAACAGCTATCAGAATTGTTCCCGAACGCAGCATTTGTCTCTGCTGAGGAAAAATTAAGAACGCTCCGTATGATTAAGGATGCAAAGGAATTAAAAATCCTAGAAGAAGCCTGCGCTCTTGCGGATTTTGCCGTTGAGTACGGTGCCAGTGAAATCAAAGAGGGCAAAACTGAACTCGATGTTTTAAATGCGATTGAGTACGCCTTAAAACAAAAAGGCGTAACAGAAATGTCGTTTTCGACCATGGTGCTGACCGGTGCAAACGCAGCTTCCCCGCACGGAAATCCAGGCTTGACCAAAATTAAAAAAGGCGACCTCGTGCTATTCGATTTAGGCGTAGTCGTCGACCGCTATTGTTCCGATATTACCAGAACGGTTGCGTATGGGGATATAAATGACAAGCAGAAAGAAATTTATGATACCGTGTTAAAAGCACAGCTAGCTGCACTCGAGGCAAGCAAGCCGGGGGCTACTGCTGCTGAAGTGGATCAAACTGCCAGAAAAACTATTACCGATGCTGGGTACGGCCAATATTTTCCTCACCGACTCGGCCATGGTCTTGGAATCAGCATTCACGAATATCCATCAATGACCGAAACAAATCCGTTAGTCATTCAGGAAGGCATGGTTTACACAATTGAACCAGGCATTTATGTTCCTGGGGTAGCTGGCGTACGAATTGAGGATGATGTATATATAGGGTCAAATGGAGCGATTGCCTTAACCAAATACCCGAAAGAACTGCAAATCATTAAATAGTCAGGTTGGCTTTTTTTAACATTGCAGTGACTGTGCAAATGGTGTAATATACAAATACAGGCTGCGTTGTTCGTAATGATAATAAAGTTTTAACCTTTAAGCTGTAATAGGGAGTTTAAACACTGAAGCCGAAATGACAAGCCTCTGTCTATATGACATGGAGGACACGCAGGAAAGCTTCTAAGAACACCCACTTTGAGGAGTGGTGGTTTAAAACTTTCTTATATGAAATACGGCAAATGCGGCTTTACAAAATTGGGTCTTTCAAACCAGCTTCCTAGAGATGCTGGTTTTTTTGTTGTAAACAAACATATGGGAAAAATAAAAGAGAGCCAAACAATAGCTCTCTTCCGATCAACCTATCCCAACAGTTCTCTTGCGTCTTTGTATTGCAGTCCGAGGGATTCGGCCACTGCCTTGTAGGTTACATGGCCAGCTAGTGTGTTAATCCCCTTTAATAATGCCTCATTTTCCAAGCATGCCTGACGGTAGCCCTTATTGGCAATTTGCAAGGCGTATGGAACCGTTACATTTGTCAACGCAATTGTCGATGTTCGTGGAACCGCACCCGGCATATTGGCAACTGCATAGTGGACGACCCCGTGCTTTACATAGGTTGGATTATCATGCGTGGTAATCTGGTCAGTTGTTTCGAAAATACCGCCCTGGTCAATCGCAATATCCACGACCACACTCCCAGGCTTCATTGACCTGACCATCTCTTCGGTCACAAGTTTTGGGGCTTTGGCACCCGGAATCAGCACAGCGCCAATCACCAAATCCGACTCTTTCACCGCTTCGGCAATATTGTACGGATTGGACATAAGCGTTGTAACATCTGCCCCAAAAATATCATCCAACTGTCGGAGACGGTCCGGATTCAAATCAATAATTGTTACCTTTGCGCCTAGTCCAATTGCCATTTTTGCCGCATTTGTGCCGGCAACCCCGCCGCCAATAATGGTGACTTTCCCTCTTTGGACGCCTGGAACACCTGATAGCAGGATCCCCATTCCGCCATACACCTTTTCCAAAAATTGTGCCCCAACCTGGGCTGCCATACGTCCAGCCACTTCACTCATCGGCGTTAATAACGGCAGGCTGCGATTGGGCAACTGTACCGTTTCATAAGCGATGCCGACGACTTTATTGTCCATTAACGCCTTTGTTAATTCCGGTTCCGGGGCTAAATGTAAATATGTAAACAGGATTAAATTTTCACGAAAATATTGATATTCAGTTGGAAGCGGCTCTTTTACCTTCATGACCATGTCCAATGCCCAGGCATCCGCCGCAGAATCTACAATTGATGCACCAGCAGACCGATAATCCTCATCCGTAAAACCAGACCCTTCTCCAGCCCCTTTTTCAATAAACACATTATGGCCGGAATGCACCAGGTGCACGACTCCCGCTGGTGTCATGGCAACCCGATTCTCATTGTTCTTTATTTCTTTAGGAACACCTATCCGCATATCAATACCTCCGCAATGATTTATGTGAACAATTTCATTCTATCAAAAATTTCACTGTTTCCAAAATAATCCTTAAAATATATTGAAGGCCACGCCAATAAATGTAAAAGTATGGAAGGGTTTGGGGCATACAAAAGGACTGTCCTTCGCAGGTGGCAGTCCTAGTTGCTTTTTCCTATCTATCGTTTGCAGTGAAATCATCACTATCAGCTATTGCAGTCCCCTGGTCAACATAACCGCTATTATATGAATCCATGATTTGTTCACTAACCAGATTGGCTCCTTGATCGTCAAATTCAAAGGTATATTGCTTATTTGGGTCCATTTTGCCCATGTCAAAAACCTCCCTTCGGTGTTTGCTACCCCTTTATTGTTCGAAAAATTGCAACAGTTATACATTGTTAAATATTGTATAATAAGGGTGAGGAGATGATGATCATGGGACTTAAATATCAACATATTTTAGTTGCTATTGACGGGTCGAAGGAAGCTGATTGGGCGTTCAAGAAGGGGATAGAAGTAGCAAAGAGAAATCATTGCCCGCTTCTCTTGGTGCATGTTATTGATACAAGGTCATTCGCATTAATTGAGGCCTACGACACAGTGATTGGCGACCGGGCCGAGAAGCTTGCCAAGGATATGCTGGAAAACTATAAAAGGCAGGCTGAGGACGCCGGAGTACCAAATGTAGAGTACGAAATTGATTTTGGTTCACCTAAAATTCGCATCCCTCGAGATTTGGCCAAGAAACATAAGATTGATTTGATTATCTGTGGCGCCACCGGAATGAACGTGGTGGAACGCTTCTTTATAGGCAGCGTTTCCGAACATATCACCCGCTATGCACCATGCGACGTCCTCGTTGTTCGGACTCCAAAAGATTTGGAATAACCATTTTAAGCACGAAGCATCTGCTTCGTGCTTTTTTACTGAAATATCATTTCAAAGTATAGTAAAATAAAAGGACCATAACTTCGTGGAGGACATTATGACAGATCATTTTTCTTTTGACCAGCGCCTTGGTATTCATATTCCGGTTTTAACTAAGGAATGGGATCTATACAGTAAAGAAACACAGGAGGAAATTCTCCTGCGCTGGGAGCGGATTCGCGGGTCAATACCTGACCGAATCATCGACCTTGAACAAGACATTAACCACAAACAAGCACAGCTTTCAGATGAAAATGATTTCACGCGTTCCTGCCAATTGAACACTGAAATTGCCGAACTTGCTTCCATCATCAATGATTTATGGCTTTGGTATCGGGCCAACCAAACAATGTCGGATAAAGCACATTTTTAGCGAAAAGCGGAAGCGCCTTGATCAGCCCCGACAAGCTTAAGACGTAACCCGCAGGACGGGCCTGCCCTCCGGAGGGGGACGGCTTAAGACTCGAGCTGCTCAAAGCTATCGCTTCTCGCAAGATACTCTGAGGAGCCTATTCGGGGATGAAAACTGGCTAGGCGCTGGAGCTAGACAAAAAACTCCCTTACGCCAAGGGAGTTTTCTCTGTTTATAAATCTTTTTTAATCTCCTTTACGACATGGCCAATCTCCGGCAGAATTAGCCTATTCATCGCCAACCTAACCGCTCCTGATGACCCGGGAGTCGAGAATACAGCTTTATTTTTTACAACTCCGGCGATTGCACGTGAAAGAATTGCTGCAGACCCGATATCTTCCTGGTAGCTTAGCATTCTAAATAACTCCCCGAATCCCACGATTTCTTTCTCCAGCAACGCTTGAACCGTTTCGATGGTTACATCACGCTTGGCAATACCTGTTCCGCCATTGGTTAAAATGACGTCAATATTGTCCCGGCCGCAGCCACGCAAAATTTCCGTTTTAATTGGCTCAGCTTCATCTTTAACGATTGCGTATTCGACAATTCGGTGGCCCGCCTCTTCCAGCAGGTCCATCATCAGCCTGCCACTTTTGTCGGTTTCTTTGTCTCTCGTATCACTGACCGTGATTACCTTACAATTGACAGAGCCTTGAGCTGTTTTTCTATGTTCTTGAATACTCATTTATAATTCCTCTTTTTCATTAAGATAACGAAGTTGATAATATTTTTGCGCCAGAACGGTCACCTTTCTAGTCAGCTGATAGTTCACCCCGGCGCCAATCCCCATGCTGATCAGCGGAAGTTCCTGAATCAATCTTTTCTTAAAAAGTGTGATGACCATGGCTTTTAGCAGCTGTTGAAGCGGCAGGTCTATCCAGGTAATATCCGTCATTTCCTCCTTGCCTTCATAAAAATATGGCGTGTGCTCAGCAGCCATTTCCTCTATTAACATCGACCAGCCTTGTTTTTGCAGTCTTGGCGGCAATGTTGCGGTATGAAACACCTTTAATGACGTCATCATTTCATGCGGGGTATTCGTTTCGAATCCATATGCCATCGCGATTAATTGGACCACACGTAAATTAATGACCGCCATTGCCGGAATATCCATTCCCAAGAGCAGCGGACCACCCGTACCGGCAATACCACCTTGGATTAAGGAGTACATTCGGTGCCGGGCAATTTGCTGGTCGGCTATGTACTGCAATTGATTGATATCCAAACTCTTTAAATCTTCTATTTTTTCTAATTCCTGGTGAAAAATTCTCCCGGAGGACAGGATTCTTTCCTTGGCATCCTGCTGTAGCTGTGAGGCTTGAATCATATTATGCAAATAATATAGCCACGTATCGATAACCGAAAAAAATTGTCGTTGCGTTTTTTCAGGTAAAACAGAAAAGGCTTGCTCCAAATATTTTTCATAAGTCAATTGAAAGTCGTTCGGCTCATTAGAAAATAATCCCTGTTCCCATTCCCTTATTTCCTGTAAGATTTTCTGTTCGCGGTCAGTCAAAGGCACACCATATACCTCCTTTCCGAGGATTTTCCTAAAGTATACCATAAAGTGAAACTTCAATCAGTGGGGTTTTTTCCATCCCCACTGATTGTTAGTTGAGGCCAGCAGGATGCTGGTCACGCAGACGTTGCCACAGGCGTATTTAGTCTGCGTTCATTTTTTCGGACATTTACGGGCAGTTGTCCCCCACCTATACTTCTTTGATTTTTCTAAGTATCGAGATGGGGGTCTTACTGCCCGTTAATGTGGGATAAACAAATATCTATATATAAAGGCAAAAGCCATTTAGACTTTTGCCTTTACTATTAGTGAATATCTGTAAGCCGTATAACATCGCGGGCAATCATGACTTCTTCATTGGTAGGGATGACAATGACCTTTACCGGTGAATGCGGGTAATTGACAAACGCCTCCTCACCTCTGACCTGATTAAGCGCAGGATCCCAATACACACCCATGAACTCAAGCCCTTTTAATACACTGGCACGAATAGTATCACTATTTTCACCAATGCCGGCAGTGAAGATAATCGCATCGACGCCGTTCATCCGTGCGGCATAAGAACCGATATATTTATGAATTCGGTTAGAGAATACATCCAAGGCAAGCTGTGCACGCTCATTTCCCTGTTTTGCCTGAATTTCAATATCCCTTAAATCACTGGAAAATCCAGAAACAGCCAGCATACCGCTTTTCTTATTTAAGACCTCAAGCACTTCATCCGCTGTTTTCCCCGTTTTTTCCATGATAAATGGAATCAATGCTGGGTCGATGTTACCGGAACGTGTACCCATCGTTACCCCAGCAAGCGGCGTAAAGCCCATCGATGTATCGATTGATTTACCGCCCTGAATGGCCGCAATACTTGCTCCATTTCCCAGATGGCAGGAAATCAGTCTAATCTGCTCCAACGGGCGTCCCAATAGCTGGGCGGCACGCTGTGAAACATATTTATGGCTGGTTCCATGGAAGCCGTACTTGCGGATCCCATAGTTCTTATAGTACTCAAATGGAAGACTATATAGATAAGAACTTGCCGGCATAGTTTGATGGAAAGCAGTATCAAAGACCGCAATTGCCGGCACATCCGGAAGGACACGCTTGAATGCCTTGATTCCCGTTACGTTTGCTGGGTTATGTAACGGCGCCAAATCTGATAATTCTTCAATTTTCTGTAACACTTCATCGGTAATGAGTGCAGAGTCATTAAACTCTTCACCGCCATGAACGACCCGATGGCCGATTCCGTCAATTTCATTTAAAGATTTGATAATTCCTAGTGTTGTCAATTTATCCAACAGCATCTTGACGGCAACCTCATGGTCCGGAATGTCCAGGGTTTCCTGGATCTTTTCGCCATTTACTGTAATGGAAAAGATGGAATCGCTAAGTCCGATACGTTCAATTAATCCTTTAGTAATGACTTCCTCTGCCGGCATTTCAAACAATTGAAATTTCAGCGAGGAACTTCCTGCATTAATTGCAATAATTTTTGCCATTTGTAACCGCTCCTTTATTTATGTACACAACAACATAGTTATATTTTGTTCAATGCTCTCCGAATTATCGCCCTCAACTTCTCATTTAAACATTGAAAAATATTCTTTTCAAGGTATAAAATCACTGTCAGCGGTTACATGCAAAATATAAATCAATTCAAATTATTCGTAAAAGTGTAAAAGGATGACCGCAATAGTCATCCTTTGTTTTCGTGGAACCATTTATCAATTTCGGTAAGAATTTTATCCATTTCCTGGCGTTTTGACAGGCTCGGCAGGTTGACCAGCAGTGCCTGCTTGGGCGGCTTGATGCCTTCTCCTCTTTTCTGTAGAACCAGAATGCTTTTTGCTGCGCTTTTCGTTTTGAACATGGTCGTTGGCAGTTGCAGAAGCCCTTGGATAATAACCTGTTCCTTAAAATAATTACGAAGCTGTTCTGCCTGCTCACTTTCAAACAGCCCGTTGGGGATAACGAAAAATAAATACCCACCGGGCTTCGTATGGCGGACACTTTGTTCGATAAATAGATGATGAGCATAGGAATGGCCAGAAGCAGCTTTTAGCTGATAATCCGCCGCTCTTACGTCGTTAGGGTAGAACCCAACTGGCAAATCAGCAATGACTGCATCAACAGGATCAATAAATAATGGCTCTAGGCTATCCTGATTGAAAAACTGTACGGCCTGCCTTTGCAAATTGGCACTCACATAAGCAAGTTTGATCAGCAGGTCATCAATATCGACGCCTATTGCGTCCGTGTCCTTCCCAACATGATTTAGCACCGTCATTAATAAATTGCCCGTTCCAACCGCCGGGTCAAGCAAACGGAATGACTTGTCCTTGATAAAACGGCCGACAAGATAGGCAACAAGCATACCTACAGTATCAGGGGTCATTTGGTGGTTGGACTGGACGGTTTCCTTCATTCCTTTTAGAATGACCAGCTGGAAGGATTTACGGATCTCCTCGTTTGAATATCTATCTAGTTCAATCCCCTGATACTGCTTGTTCAGCCGTTTCACTGTCAACTCGCTAAGCTCATCCTGAAGGATCGTGCCATGGAATAGATTCTCTCCCGTTTCGGCCAGCGCTTCCAAAAGGGAGCAATCCAATTCTTCCTGTAATACTGTTGCCGTCTCATTAAATAAGGTAAATAATTTTTCAATTGGAGATAAGGTCATCGGTCTCCTCCATTTTTCAATTTTCTCTCACCATTTTTATCTTCGGCGGGGAATTTTAAACAAAGTTAAAAGACCCCGCCAATGACGAGGCCTCCTGCATTTATATTACTTCGCGTTTCTTGCCGCTTCAAGTGCCGCTTCATAGTTAGGATGGTTGGTCGCTTCGCTTACATATTCCACATATGTCACAGTATCGCTGGAATCAACCACAAAGACAGCGCGGGTTAATAATCTTAGTTCCTGGATTCCTACCCCATAAGCTTCTCCAAAAGAAAGATCGCGATGGTCAGATAAGGTCTGCACGTTTTCAATACCGGCAGCAGCACACCAGCGTTTTTGGGCAAATGGAAGGTCTACGCTTACAGTCAGTACTTTTACGTTTCCAAGGCTATTTGCTTCCTCATTGAAACGACGTGTTTCCGCATCACAAACGCCTGTATCAAGCGATGGAACAGAAGTAATCAACCGAACCTGACCCTTCGTGCTGTCTAAAGTAACCTCTGACAAGTCATTAGCCAGTACTGTGAAATTTGGTGCTTTGTCACCAACCTTTACTTCATTGCCTAATAGTGTAATTGGGTTCCCCTTAAATGTTACATTTGCCATGTTTACATCCTCCTTTGTCATTTCCGAGCCCCATCCCGCATAAGGAACTGGCTCAATTGGTATATGTACAGAGTTACTATATCCTGTCAAAATTATTTTTGCAATTATTATGAACTTTGTCAGCGCCATTTTTTACCCCAAGAAAAAGGCTAATCCCCAATATGGAGGATTAACCTTTCATCCTATAAGTCTAAATCATTTATTAGCTGTTCGTTTTGCTGCTCCGATAAATTATTCTGCTGTGAGTTGCCTTGTTTCTGTTGGTTATTTTGCTTTTGCTGGTTATTTTGCTGATCTCTTTTCGAGAACATTTGCTGGATTTTATCAACCGCTTGCGGGGCTAGTTCAAGGATCTTCTCATATAAATGTGTGCTTTCATCCAAATGAAGCATTTTAACGCCTTGAGAATTGACAATTAGAAACGCAATTGGCGTGATGGACACACCGGCACCGCTTCCGCCGCCGAATGGGAGGTGCGACTGCCCTTGGCCTTGTCCTTGACCTTGACTTTGCCCGCCATCCATCTTGAATTCACTTCCCCCGGCGGCAAATCCGAAGCCCACCTTCGATACTGTTAAAATCACACTGCCATCGGGAGTTTCTACTGGGTCACCAATAATCGTATTGACATCAATCATTTCTTTTAAGCTTTCCATCGCTGTTGTCATCAAACCTTGAATCGGATGCTCAGCCATAGCAGTAATCCTCCTTATTTAAACAGATTTCATTTTTTCATTTGAAAAATTAGTTTTATTGCTGGCAGGCGTTTTTGCGCCTCTCCAAAACTTAATCAGTTTTAATCCTGCCAATATAGCATGCCCGATTCGAAATTGAAAAATACATGAAATCCGGGTTTGAATCACTGTAGCCTGAAAATGCGGGGTAATCGAAATGTGCGGCTCTGCTACCAATCTTAAATTATGGCTGAGAATTCCTAGAGCACTCCCTTTGATTGCCCATAATCCCCCTGCAGCTATACCCGTGTGGGCGGCATTTCCCAAACCGATTAATGAATGCCATTCAAACTTTTTTATCTTGACCTTCATCAGAAACTTTTTGATGATCACTTTCAAACCCGAAACCTTATGAAGGAAATCCTTTGCCTTTTCCAGATAAGATTTTACGCTATCTTCGGTTATTTGTTTTGTGCCGGTATCCGAACTTTGTTCATTACCGTCCGCTGGTTTCTCGGTTTTGGCAATAATACTCGGAGAATCATCATCAACTTTGATTAATGGAATTTGACGCTTAAACCTAATGATTCCAAACCAAATTCGAATTTCCAGTTTAAGGTCATCATTATCATTATGATGATAATATTCTGCCAAAATCGTTAATTTCGTAAAAATAATTAAGAGAAATAATAGAAAAAATAGCAGCAAAATCAGCAGGAACCAAAACACCCCATTCACAACCTTTCAACCTGCTATTATATCCCACCCCCTAAAAAATAAACCTGCCAACAATCCTGTTGACAGGTTTAAAAATCCTAGTCTGTATGAACCACTGTCGTGTCCGTAAACAAATCATGCAACCCTTGTTTTTTGGGCAAAAATGCAACGATAATATAACCAATGACGACAGTTGCCGATATGAACCTGCCAATCCACTCACGAAACAGTACGGTCCCCCAAGTCAAATTTTGCTGGTGCAGGTCAACCACTTTTAAGCCAAACACCATTTTACCAAGTGTTTGATTGAAGTATTTAGTCATCAAGACAAAATATAAATAAAAGACTGCCGCTGAAGCGATTGAAACAGGAGCAAACATATTGGCCTCGACCAATGATATTTTCATCAATCTAAACAGTGGATTAACTACCAGGCGTTCGATACTTCCTACCACAACCAAGTCCAAAAGGAAGGCCCAAAACCGCATCCAAAAGCCGGCATATCGGACGGGCACTTGTTGATAGTGAGATATCTGCCCCTCGTTTTTTTCAAAGCCATGTTCCGAAGTTATACCATAACCATTTTCTAATTGAGAATCGGTTTCCGTCACGTCTATTGTGTTTTCTTGCGAATCCATCCTATCCATCTTGTTCCACTCCCTCTACTCCGCGTATAAGTACATAAGCCGCGGTGAATTTGGTTTGGAGAGAACCTTCATCAGGCCGGCCATTTCGGCACTTTCGCCAAGCCATTTCTTTGTCTGAATCTTGAATAGAGAACCAAAACCAAGATCTTCTGTATAACGGACCACCTGGGCGCCCTTTAGCTTTTCATTTTTTTTCATTTCCGCAATGACATCATCGAGATAGCCAAAGCCATCGATCAAATTCAGTTCCTTCGCCTGCCGACCGTCATAAACCCGGCCATCGGCAATTTGCTTGACCTGATCGATACTCATCCCGCGGCCGTCTGAAATCACTTTTACAAAGCCCTCATATGAATTGTCCACCATCTTTTGCAGGATCTGCCGTTCCTCCTCGGTCATTTCCCGTGACGGGCTCATAATATCCTTATACTTGCCGCTTTTAATCGTCACAAAATCAACACCATATTTATCGGCCAGGCCTTTATAATTAATCCCTTCCATAATGACCCCAAGGCTGCCTGTCAAAGTTTCCGGGCTGGCGTAAATTTTATTGGCTGCAGTTGAAATATAATAGCCACCGGAAGCGGCCATTGAGCCCATCGATATGTATACAGGTTTTTTGCTATCCTTGGCAATTTCCTTAAGCTTATCGTGAATTTCTGCACTTTCCACGACCCCGCCACCTGGTGAATTCACTCTGACAATAACCCCTTTAACCGAATCGTCCTCTTTAATCATATTGAGCTTTTTCATAAACCTCTGATGGTTATAAGAGGAGTCAGCGAATAATGATTCGGCTTCACCCGTATCCTGGATGACACCATCGACATCAAGAATGACAATTTTTTTAAATTCACTGCCCTCCTCTACAACTTCTTCTGTGAACGGCTCCTCCGTCGTAGCCATTAATTCGCTGAAATTGGTTTGAAATCCTTTAAAGGCAAAGGACGATAACAGGTTTATGACAACAGATACAAAAAATAATGCCGCGGCAATCCCTAGGGCGGCCCATCGCTTTCCATTCATGTGTATTCCCCCTACTTAAATGTCTAATCTGTTAAATTTACGTTCCTTCCCTCATATTGTTTCAAAAAAGTGCTAAACTAATTTGAGACTATTATTATTATTTTAGCAAAAATTGATTTTTGAATGGGCAATCTCAATGCAATTTTTTTATCTTTTTACAAGGAGGTCCAAAAATGTCAGAGAGACGGAATATTTATTACTCTTACAGACGCGATGCGGATATGCTTGCAAAAGCCGGACCGCTGTTTGAAGCGACTGAACGCTATGGCTTTACGATTGTGGATGATTACAGGAAGGCAAACATTATTGCCAGTATTGGCGATGATGGGGCATTTCTTCAGGCTGTCCGAAAAACTGGCTTCCGTGACGACTGCCTTTATATGGGGATTTCTACAACAAATAACCTGAATATGTATTGCGATTTTCGAATTGGCGAAACATCTAATATGATTAATGCCATGCAGAATGAGAAACTAGAGGTACGTCGCTATCCGCTCATAGAAGTATCGGTCGATGACCAAGGTACCTTTACCTGCTTAAACGAATTTAGTCTCAACTCAGCAATCATTAAAACACTTGTGATTGATGTTTTTATTGATCAGCTGCATTTTGAAACCTTCCGCGGCGATGGATTGATTGTTTCTACGCCAACCGGAAGCTCCGCGTACAATAAATCGGTTCGTGGTGCGGTTGTCGACCCGCTGCTTCCATGTATGCAAGTCAGTGAAATAGCTTCAATTAATAATAACCGTTACAGGACGCTTGGGTCCTCCTTTATTTTAAGCGGTGACCGAAGCCTTACCCTTAAAGTGGTTCCCGAAGGCAACGACTATCCTACGATGGGCATGGACAACGAAGCGTTGAGCATTCGTTATGTTGATAAAATAAGTATAAAGCTAAGCGACAAGAAATTAAAAACCTTAAAACTGAAGGACAACTCCTTCTTTGAAAAAGTGAAGAGAACATTCCTTTAATACAAAAACCTTATCCACCGTCAGGATAAGGTTTTTTCTTTACGCATTTTTAATTCGATTTCGGCAAATAGCTTGGTTCTCGACAGTGAGTAGATTGTTAAAGCTGTCCAGATGAAAATAAAGGACAGGAGCTGCACTTTTGAAAAATGCTCATCGTAAACAAATACCCCAAGTAAAAGCATTATAGTTGGCGCAATATACTGTAGAAAACCTAGCAGCGATAATGGAATTTTTTGCGCGCCCTTTGCAAAATAAAGCAGCGGCACAGCTGTGGCGGCGCCCGCACCGATTAACAGCAGGTCCGTCGCAATGCTTGGATTCAAAAAGGAATTGCTTCCCTTTACAAATAGAACGAGCATATAAATGGCGGCAATTGGAGTCATGACCAAAGTTTCCAGTGTTAATCCGACAGCCGAATCAACATTGATTACTTTTTTCACTAATCCATACACCCCAAAGGTTACGGCCAAAACAATCGCTACCCAAGGAAATTCGCCATGGGCAATCGTAATAATCAGCACTCCGATTGTAGCCAATCCGAATGATATATACTGATAAATCGATAATTTTTCTTTTAAAACGAGCATCCCCAACAAAATGCTGACCAGAGGATTGATATAATATCCGAGGCTCGTTTCAATCAAATGCCCGTTATTGACAGCCCAGATATAGACAAACCAGTTGATACTGATTAAAACGGAAGCCACGATTAATGCATACATCTGTTTTTTTCTCTGGGCAAAACCCTTCAGAGTCTCCACAAGCAATCCTAATTTTTTTGAAAAAACTAGGATCAACAGCATAAAAACAAACGACCAAAATACACGGTTTGCCAGAATTTCTTTTGCCTCTACCGTATTTAACAGCTTCCAATAGATCGGCAATAACCCCCAAAGTAAATATGAAAAGGCAGCGTGGATTGTCCCCAGCTGAACTTCATTTTTTTTCATTTATCCCTTTTCCCCGTTTCCTTCTAGTCTCGAAATAATTTCTATTATACATGGAAACTTTATAATCGGGAAGATTATTTGCTTGGGTGCCTAATAGTAAAAAAGAAATCGGTGCTTTCACCGATTTCTTCGTTTTCTATCTATTTTTTGCGGCAGCCAATTCCTGCTGGCGCAATTCAACCCTGCGGATTTTCCCTGATGTTGTCTTCGGCAGTTCAGCCAAATATTCGATTTTCCTTGGATATTTGTATGGTGCTGTCAACGTTTTAACATGTTCCTGGAGTGTTTTTGTCAGATTAGGATCAGCAGAATCCACACCTTCTACTAATACAACAAATGCTTTTACGATAAAACCACGGATTTCATCTGGGCTTGCGACAACCGCACATTCTTTTACGTACGGATGTTTAACTAGGGCGTCTTCTACTTCAAACGGTCCAATTGTATATCCCGAGCTAATAATGATATCATCGCCGCGGCCTTCAAACCAGAAATAACCGTCTTCGTCCATTTTTGCCTTATCCCCGGTTACATAATAATCGCCGCGGAATTGCATGGCCGTTCTTTCAGGGTCCTTATAATAATTTTTAAACAGTGCTGGCGTTTCTACGTGAACGGCAATGTCGCCGACCTCACCAACAGCACAGACTTCACCTTCATCATTAATAATTTCCACCCGATTGCCCGGTGTAGGTTTGCCCATTGAGCCCGGTCTTAGTTCCATTCCCTTGGTTACCCCAACAAGAAGCGTATTTTCGGTTTGTCCATAGCCATCACGGACGTCTATATTAAAATACTTTCTGAAAGTATCAATTACTTCGCGATTTAGCGGCTCACCAGCAGATACAGCACTATGGAGCTTTGGCAATTGATAGTCAGCCAAGTTATCCACTTTTGCCATTAACCGGTATTCTGTCGGTGTACAGCAAAGGACATTGACCTGATATTTTTGCAGAAGGTTTAAGTATGTTTTTGGCTCAAATTTTCCATTATAGACAAAACCTGTTGCACCTGAACCAAGAACGGACAAGAACGGGCTCCAAATCCACTTTTGCCACCCCGGACCGGCGGTAGCCCATACTATATCGCTTTCTTCAATGCAAAGCCACTTGGCCGCTGCAGTTCTGAGATGGGCGAAGGCCCACCCATGCGTATGAACAACCCCTTTTGGATTGCCTGTCGTTCCCGATGTATAGGATAAAAACGCCATGTCATCTCTAAGAGTATCGGCGATTTGGAAATCATCTGAAACCTTGTCCATTTCCTCATCCAATTGAATCCAGCCCGTTTCATCAGCCCCGATAACAAACTTGCTCAATTGTTCTGTTTCCGCGATATTTTTAAATTGGTCAACATAAGGGTAATAGCTGACAACAGCCTTCACATCACCATGGGTAATACGGTATTTAAGGTCCTTCTCTCTCAGCATTTCCGAACTTGGGATCACTACCATTCCCGCCTTTAGCGCAGCTAAATAAACTACATACGCTTCAATCAGGCGTGGGACGATGACCAGGACGATATCGCCTTTTGCCAATCCGTTTTGTGTAAAGACATTCGCTGCCTTGTTTACCCGCTTCAATAGCTGTTCATAGGTAACTTCCTTTGTTTCCCCTGCTTCATTTTCCCATTTCAGGGCCACCTTTGCGGGATCTTTCGCAAAACGTTCAACTTCCGATACCAGATTATACCGTTCTGGTGCAATTAAATCTTCCCGTTTCATTTTCTTCCCCTCCAACTATTTTTTTATTATTTGATGCTATTACCTAGTACTAATTATAAGACTTTTCATACAAAATAAAAAGAGAGAGCGGAAAAAATTCCACTCTCTCTGTAGCCATCATATTCTTTTTTAATTAACGAGAAAATCCGCCGCCTAATTGAGATTCAGCCATTGAAACTAGACGCTTTGTGATTTCACCACCAACAGATCCGTTAGCGCGTGAAGTAGTGTCAGCACCAAGGTTAACACCAAATTCTTGAGCAATTTCATATTTCATTTGGTCAAGAGCCTGTTGAGCTCCGCTTACTAACAATTGGTTAGAGCTATTGTTGTTTGCCATCTATACTCACCTCCTTGTGAGTATAGAATGTGTAGATTAACTTAGCTTCATTCGAAATAAGAGTTGGTAATTATTCACAAAATTTTCGAGTATAACAAAGAAATATCCTTTGCCTTTCACGCTTTGGATAGTGTTAAAATAATTCATCAAACTCTGAATTTGAGTTCCAATCCGGTTTTATATGAAGGGTTTCAACTTCTTCTACAGCTTCTTTAATTAACGGTTCAAAATCAAAATAACTTTCATACTGGTTTACTTTTTCGCGCTTCGGTTTCGTTTTTGGTGATGCCGGGACGAAAATTGTGCAGCAATCTTCATATGGCCGATTAGATATCTCGAGTGTGTCAATTGCACTCGCGATTTTTATAATATCGGTTTTGTCCATCGAAATCAAGGGGCGCAAAATCGGTGTATTTGTGACCTCGTTAATCGCAAACATGCTTTCGAGTGTCTGGCTTGCAACCTGACCGAGATTTTCCCCGGTTATAATTGCCAGTCCCTCTTGCTTTGCCCGGATTTTATCGGTAATTTTCAGCATCATTCTTCTTGTCGACGTCATTGTATAATTTTCTGGAACCTGCTCCCGAATCGCCTGTTGGATATCAGTAAAATGAACAATATGCAATTTCATCGACCCGCCGCTGATTTCCGCTAATTTTTTACATAGATCAATTACCTTTTCCTTTGCGCGTTCGCTCGTAAACGGCGGGCTAAAGAAGTGCACCGCCTCGACCTCAACACCACGCCTCATCGCCTGATAGGCAGCTACCGGACTATCAATCCCTCCAGAAAGCATCAGCAAAGCCTTTCCGCTTGACCCAACCGGAAGTCCGCCTGCACCTTGAATCGTCTCGCATGACAGATAAATCGCTTCTTTTCGGATTTCGACCCGTAGGTTGATATCAGGATTTCTCACATCGACTTTTAAATCAGGGATGTTTTGCAGCAAATACCCGCCAACAGCATGATTGGTTTCATCTGTATTTAGTTCAAAGGTTTTGTCAGACCTTTTTGCTGTTACCTTGAAAGTTTGTCCGGGCTGATACAGGGAATTAACTAACTCTAAAGACGCCTGTTTCAATATCTCCACATCTTTTTCGATTTTGATGGCCGGACTAAAGGATTGAATCCCAAATATATTCTTCAATTTATTGACAATTTCTATCCCGTTTTCTCCATTTAATAATACGTACATCCGATCTCGGCTTGCCTCTATTTTTATGTTTGGAAACGATGAGAGAGCAATGCGAACGCTTTTTCTCAACTTATCGACAAATTTATTGCGGTTTCTCCCTTTTGTGGATATTTCCCCATAACGGATTAAAATGCGGTCATAATTCATTTTTTCATTACCTTTCCTAATTGATTTACTGTATCACTTATCGCCTTTATTACTTTCTTCGCTTCCTGTTCGGTATTTTCGAAAGACAGACTTAGCCTAATGGCCCTCTCAGCCAAATCTTCAGCAACCCCCATCGCAATCAGGGTATGACTCGGCGCTTTCTTCTTCGAGGAACAGGCGCTGGTTGTTGAGACAAACACGTCCCTCTGTTCAAGGGCATGGATAAATGTTTCCGATTTAATTCCTGTCAAGGAAAAATTTAATATATGTGGAGCTGAATCGTCTGCCGGGGTATTGATTGTAATACCTTCTATCTTCGACAACTCCGTTCGAAGCAAGTTATTGATTTGTTTCATCGCCTTTAATCCGGAATCGCTCTTCATCATCGTCAAACGGAGCGCTTTTGCCAACGAGACAAAGCCCGCCACATTCTCAGTGCCGCTCCGAAGGGTTCGTTCCTGATTGCCGCCAGAAAATAACGGAGTCAGCTTGACGCCTTCACGAATATATAAGACACCCGTTCCTTTTAAGCCATGGAATTTATGGGCCGATAATGAACATAAGTCGATTCTGCTTTCAGTAATGGAAAGTGGAACCTTTCCAATTCCCTGCACCGCATCCACGTGAAACAGGATGGTTGGGTAATTCTTCAATAACTCGCCAATTTCCTTAATCGGCTGAATCGACCCCACCTCATTATTTACGTGCATGATAGAAACTAAAATCGTGTCCTTCCGGATGGCCTGTTCAACTGCCGAAAGGGATACCCTCCCACTTTGGTCCACAGGGAGATAGGTTATCTCAAAGCCATCACGTTCCAGCTGTGCTGCAGCATCCCGAACGGATGGATGTTCAATTTTGGTCGTAATAATATGCCTGCCTCTGTTCCTGTTTTGAAATGCCGCGCCTTTAATGGCAAGATTATTGCTCTCCGTACCGCCAGAGGTAAAAAATATTTCACCCGGCTTTGTATTTAATAATCTGGCAACCTGTTCCCTTGCCTGGGTAAGCAGCTTCTCCGCCTGTCCGCCAAAGCGATGTAGGGATGACGGATTCGCAAAATAGTCGTTCGAGACTTTCATAAAAGAATCCAATACTTCTTTATATGGCTTCGTTGTTGCACTATTATCAAAGTAAATCATGGTTTCACCCTTTTCTTTCACTGCCGAAATAAATCTTATCACAAATATATTATGTTGAAAAAATAAATGTAAACTCGACGATTGGCAAGCTCGATTGGACGACGACAGAGGCGTAGTTGAATTTATGCGTTAGTAAAGTATAAAATTTTTGCAAATTTTATACTTTACTATTAGCTAAACGAAAAAAACCGACTTAAAAAATCGGTTTTCAATACTTATTCAATGGCCGTGGTGGTTTTTATTTTCTTTAATGCCTCCGGGTCGATGCCCTCTAAAGAGGCGGCCGCCTCCTCCAAAGCCCGTTGGTAATCATAATGTCTGAATGCGTTCTCCGCTTCGCTTAACCCTTTTGCGACTGAAGGGTACCTAGTGCGATAACGGTTTCCGTATTGAATCGCCCGCTCTGCAAGCTTGACATTTTCCATCAGTTCAATGGTGGTATTGGCAAGCTTTTCCACCGTTAAAACGGCAATTTCCAGATATTGATTCAATGCGGCTATATTTAGAGGTTTTTCCTCTAGCTGGTATTTGACATTTTGAATACTCTCATTTGTATCTTCCAGCAGGTACTTGTAATCTTCAGGTAACCCGGGAATATTCCCTCTTTGGACCTGCCTTAAGGTGTCTCCTACCTTTTTCGTCAGTTCCTTTACCTTTTCCCGCGCCTCCAATTCATCCTTCCTTAAGGCTTGGAGTTTCTCGGCAAAGTCCCTTTGCTCATCAAGGATCAAATCCAATTGTTCTTTTATTCCACTCAATTCCTCACCAATAACGGATTGGGCAGTTTGATTTAACTTTATTTTTTCAGCTACAATTTCAAAGCGCTTATAAAGAGCAGCGAGTTCTTTTTCCATGCTTGTCATCGATTCCAAATCATGATCGGAAAGCTGATAACTGGCTTGTACATGAAGAACTTCTTTAGCAAGGCTCTTATTTTCTGCTTCCGCGGAACTTAGCAAGATAGAAGCTTCCGTCTCGTTCTTTATCACAAAATGTTTAGCATGAACCTCTTTTTCCAAGAGGTCAAATAAAATATCAATCCTTTGTTTTACCTCTTTTACCCCATCTAAAGCCTCATCAATTTCCGTCTTTTCAATTAAAGCTATGATTTCCTTAAGCTTGTCCTGGAGCCGATTGATTTCCTTTTCCACATGTATATGCTCCAAGTAGTAGCCTTGTTCTAGCATTTCTTTGTAACCGGAAAGAACATCGCTTAACTGGTTCGGCAGCAATGACTGGCATTCGATCAGCAGCTGTGGAATGACATCCATGTGATTTTTGACGGCGGCTAATTTATTTTGAATCCAAAGGACAACCTCACGCGCTTCAAGATAATTTCCCTGTTCTGTTTTTTCTTCATAATCATGGAATTTATGCGTGACTTCATCCAGAGTGGTTTCCAGGGATTTTTCTGAATTTCCAAAGCTATGGCGATGAGCGAGCAAGTTTTTCTTTGATTCCCGATACAATTCTTTTAATTGCTCGATTTCAACCCTGTTTTTCTCCTCACTGCCAACAAGCTCATGAAGTTCGTCCAGAATATTTTTCACTTGATTTTCGGTTTCCTGCAATTTTTCAGTGATTCTTTGTTGAACTTCCTTGGCTTTTTTAAAGCGATAGCGGTCGATGTATTCTTCGGCATCAAACAACATTTCTTCCAAATCAGGGAGTTTCACGGTTACAACATCATCCCATTGATTCCGCCAGCGCTCAAACAGCTCCTCGGTTTGTCCGGTCATATTCAGTTGCTTAACTTTAGACATTTCATCCGGTATTGGCCGGTTAAATAAATCTATTTTCCATGCTTCAAGCCGATCCATTTCTTTAAAATGCTTCTTTTTGACCAAATATCCAAATACAAACAAGGCCAGTATCAGGATAAAACCCCCAATGATATACTTCACTTGGTATGCCCCCTATTCCAAACAACAAACATAATCCATCTATTTAAATACTCTCGTTAAATTTTAAATTCTGATGCCTTAATGATACCATGTAAACGACATTTTTTGACTATTATTTTATTTTTTTTGTAAAAGAAAATAAAAATAATGGCTGGTCTTAGCTGGTGAACAAATTTTCGACAAAACAAAAAGCACTTTACCGGGTGAACACCTCTCCAGTCAGTGCTTTTACAAGCATATCGTTTTTTTAAAATAAGGAAAAAATCTATACAGGGGTCAAAGGGAAAGACAGGATTATTTAATCACTGCTTCTTTCTTCGGCTTAATATTGGAACATAGCAGCCGGTCGATCCATTGATACAGTTCTTTCAAATATTTCTGTTCAAAAAACTGCTCATTGGGAAAAACATATAACACTTCTCGCATATAATGCGTATTTGTAAACGGCATCATTAATAATCCCTTTAACTGTATAATAAGATATGGGATTGAATGTGGACGAAACTCATTCCATTCAAAGCCTCGCTCAAATATCTTTTGAAAATAATATTTTTCTTTTAACGAATAGGTTGCCATGATTTCCCTAACCATTTGCGAATCAATTGACATTTCGCGATAAACAAAGCTGGCAAGCTGAAGATTTTCACATTGGAAATGCAGCAAGTCCGCCACCACCCGCTTTAAACACGCTTTCGCCCCTTTGTCGATTGAATTGTAGGCCACTTCCATTCTGCCGATATATTGCTCAAAGAAATAGGTAAAACAAAACTCCAATAGGCCGGCTTTATTCTCGAAATGATAAGCAATGGTAGCCGTGTTCACCTTGGCCGCTTTGGCAATATCCCTCATTGATGTTCCAGAATAGCCTTTTGAATTAAATAACAAAATAGCAGCTTTAACAATTTCTTCTTTTGAATTTGGTTTCATTCAATTTCCCCCTTCGGAACACCAATATCCCCTTACTTTCTAATTCTTTGCGTTTTTATGGATTCCTTTATGAAAAAGTCGACAAAGTCTGCTTTTTTCCTTTCTTTTCTGCTAAAATAGACTATAAAACTTATTGAAAAAAGGGGAAATTACATGTTTAACGTCGAAAAATATACGGGCGACCGTCAAAAAAATTACGAACTATTGAAGAAGCAGCTTCATGCTTTAATCCACGATGAAAAAAATCAAATTGCCAATCTTAGCAATGCCGCTGCATTATTAAATCAATTTCTTGACCGAATCAATTGGGTCGGCTTCTATTTAATGGAGGATGGTGAATTGGTATTGGGACCGTTTCAAGGACTGCCGGCATGTGTCCGCATTCCTGTGGGCAAGGGCGTTTGCGGAACGGCAGTATCCAAACTGGAAACGCAGCGTGTTGCGGATGTTCATCAATTTCCTGGACATATTGCCTGCGATGCCGCTTCACAATCGGAAATTGTCATTCCACTGGTAAAAGGAAAAGAAATAATTGGGGTACTCGATATCGATTCCCCTGAAAAGAACCGCTTTGATGAACTGGATCAGACAATGCTGGAAGAATTTACGGCAATACTAGTTGAGCATTTATAAAAATAATCCGCCGGCTATGGCCGGCTTTTATATCTCTTCTAAATTGTTCAAAGTCCCACGAATTTTTATAGGTCTTGTTTTGAAAACCGAAATTGCCCTTGACATATTGGCTATTAAAATTATATAATATTCTTTGTGTAAAATATTGCAGCCTATGTGAATATCTTTAATGGTTCATTTTGTTCCTCATAAGTATACATGGACAAGCGCTTATGATGGTGCATCGCGTAACCCTCTGCTGCTAGGGCGATGGTGCATGAAAACAAAATGGCTATTTTGGAAGGTTCATAACGGTTTTTATTTTACAAATAAAAACAATAGAGGAGGAGTCTTTAATGGCTCGTTATACCGGCCCAAGCTGGAAATTATCCCGTCGTCTTGGAATTTCTCTAAGCGGCACAGGCAAAGAATTAGAAAAGCGTCCTTACGCTCCTGGACAACATGGTCCAAACCAACGCAAGAAGCTTTCCGAATACGGATTGCAATTGCAAGAGAAGCAAAAGCTTCGTCATATGTATGGCGTAAACGAGCGCCAATTCCGCAATCTGTTCGTTAGAGCAGGCAAAATGAGCGGCGTTCACGGCGAAAACTTCATGATTCTTCTTGAGTCTCGCCTTGACAACCTTGTTTACCGTTTAGGTCTTGCTCGCACTCGTCGTGCAGCTCGCCAGTTAGTAAACCACGGCCACATTTTGGTTGATGGTTCACGCGTTGATATCCCATCATACCGTGTAGCTCCTGGTCAAACAATCAGCGTTCGTGAAAAGTCACGCAATCTTGATGTAATCAAGGAAGCAATCGATGTAACCAACTTCATTCCTGATTATTTAACTTTCGATGCTGACAAGTTAGAAGGCACGTTCACTCGCTTGCCAGAGCGTTCTGAATTAGCTGCTGAAATCAACGAAACATTCATCGTTGAGTTCTACTCAAGATAATCGTTATCAAAACCTTGGAAACCTTGTTTCCAAGGTTTTTTTATAAAAAAGTAAAGCCGCACCGAAATTTTCGGTACGGCTTCTTATTATTGGGCTTCGAATCCGCCAACCTCAACGACGTTGGATGGTGCAGATTCGTTACCGGCAATGTCTACTGCAGTAACATAATAAGATCCATTTATGGCGTTAAATGAAAGACTTGAACCTGCTGTAATACTGGCTACTTTATTGGAAATGAAGCTACCCTGGTAGACACGATAGCCGACGACATCATTATCAGGAGATGCTGTCCACGTCAATGTATTCCCAGAAACTGTAAGATAGACACCATCCGGTTTCTTGCCATTGTCCCCCATTTTGGCACTTGAGACAAGAACTTTTCCCCAGCGGTCCCGATCCGGAATTAATTGGTCAATGTTTTTAAAATCTTTGCCAACCATTCTTTCAACAAAGTCAGGGTTTAAGATTAATCCGGATTGTGCAAACTCTTTTGGAGTTGAATCCAGGGCCAAATATCTTTTACCGCCTATTGTTACAAACTGCCCTTCAATCAAACTGTCATCGACCTTTGTTGGGACATCCTTCACGTTAAAATAATCACTTTCAATCAAGCCCGCTTTTGAACAGGCATCGGACGGAAGCAGTCCCGAAACGGCGCAATAACTGCGCTTAACAATGCCCTCTGGCATCGGGAAACTATCTTTTGGTGCGACTAGCTCTGGTTTAATTTTATAAGCGGCATTAATAAGCTGAGCCCAAAGATTATTTGTCCGCTGGCTGTAAGAGACAGGACCGCCTCGCAATGATTTCGGCGTATCATAGCCGGTCCAGATTCCAAAGGTAATATTCGGATTCATCGCCACAAACCAGGAATCCACATACTCATTCCCTGTACCCGTTTTACCTGCCCAATCAGCATTGAAAGCCAGCTTGCCCTTGATGCCGGCTGCTGTCCCCGAATTGATGACATCGCGCATCATATCAAGCGTCAAGAACGCGGTCTGAGGTTTGAAAACATCTACTGGCTTAACCTCATGCTGATAAACAATTTTGCCGCTCTTATCGACAATTTTTTCAATCATATAGGCATCAATAAATTTCCCGCCGTTTGCATAAGTTGCAAATGCGTTTGTATTTTCCTCAACAGTAACGCCGTTTTTCATCGAACCGAGTGCGGTCGCCAGGTTCGTATAATCATCATTTCGAAGAGAGGTGAATCCCATCTTTTCGAGATATTTTGCCGGTTTCTGATCGAGGATTTCCGAGTATAACTTTACTGCCGGCACGTTATATGACTTCGCAAGGGCAAATCGTGCGGAAACCAAGCCACTATAGCGAAAATCATAGTTTTGCGGCCATGGCTTTGCTCTTCCGGGAATAAAATTCAACGCGACGTTTGGCAGCGGAGTTCCTGGAGACGCTTTGCCCAGTTCGATGGCCGGCCCATATACAAGCAGCGGCTTCATGGTCGAAGCATTTGGCCGGACTGCGCTCGTAGCATGGTTTAGCTGCTGTTTGTTGTAATCTCTCCCGCCAACGAAGCTGATGATTCTTCCTGTTTTATTTTCAATCAGTTCGGCACCAACCTCTACTGGCTCCATTACGGTAATTTTTTCACCGGTATCCGGATCTTCCTTTTGTTGCGGCTTATCCGGACCGTAATCTTTATAATTATCCTTTACCACCTGCATGGCATCGTAAATTTCTTTGTCAATCGTTGTATGAATTTCATAGCCATTTTGGCGTAAATTTTGGCTGGCCAGCCCTTTATACTTGTAAAACAGGCTTTCATCCTTTTGCAGGTCCTTTTCAGAATAGCCATCCTTTTCCGCTAAGACGGTCATGAGAACATCAATGGCCCGCTTTTCGATCTCAAACGTCAGCCACGGATAATTATCAATTGGATTGGCAGTTGGCTGCGTGAAATCCTGGGTAATATCGTAGGCCAATGCCTCTTGGTATTGGGTCTCGTTAATATAACCGCCATCCAGCATCCGTTTCAGTACGGTTTTCATTCGAGAAATTCCAGGTTCCAGATTGGTTTTTCTTTGCCCATCCCTTGTAAACGGGGTGTACCCGAAAGGACTTTGCGGCAATCCGGCAATGAAAGCGGCTTGCGGCAGCGAAAGTTCTGCAGCCGTTTTGCCAAATATTCCTTTGGCGGCGGCCTGAACTCCGGCAATATTCCGGCCGGAAGCGTTCCGGCCAAAGGTTGAGACATTTAAGTACGCTTCAAGAATTTCTTTTTTATCAAAAAATTTCTCTAGGCGGAGCGCCAGCAAAATTTCATTTGCCTTGCGCTGGAACGATACCTCGTTGGTGAGAATTTGGTTTTTAATCAATTGCTGGGTCAAGGTACTGCCGCCCGATTGAACCGAAGAGTTGGTTACCTCCTGGAAAAGCGCGCGGAATACTGCTTTTGGCACAACCCCTTGGTGCTGGTAAAAGTACTCATCTTCTGTGGCAACGACAGCATTAATGAGGTTTTCCGATACCTGATCAAGTTTAACCTCTTCGCGTTCCAAATCTGTCCTCAGTTTACCCAAATAAACATTATCAGCAAAATATAATTCCGATGTTTCCGTGTAATTATAAATATCTTTTTTCATGCTATCATAGGAACGGACGGGTTCGTCTTTTACCAGAGAAGCAAAATAACCAGCTCCCACCCCTGTTGCAAAGGCGCCGCCTATAATAACAACCGACAAAATAAGCAGAAATAAATTCCAGACGACCGAATAGGTAATTCGGACTCCTTTAACCGTTTTTTTATGAGTCAATAAATTTATAACGGATTGGGCCTTTTCCATCCAAACTTTCCATTTTTCATTCATAGCATCACCTCTAATAAAATCACCTACAATTATAGCATATGAAGCCTGTAAATATTGACAACGTTCTACAATTTTCTAAATTTTCCATTTGGCGTTTGACATTAGGATGATTATATGATAGAAATATTATTAAATTAATTTTTGTAAAAGCTTCGAAGGGAACCCATTGTAGTTCTTCTATCCCTGTTTTTAGAGAGGCAGCGGCCGGTGCAAGCTGTCACATATAGAAGAATGAATTACATCCTTGAGCTTTCTCTGTGAAGGTGAGTAGCGGAGACCGGTTTAAACCGTTATTTTTTTGAGTTGGAGGAATTTTCCTCAAGCTGGGTGGTACCGCGTATATATACGTCCCTGCAATTTGCAGGGGCGTTTTTATTTTTATTATGGAGGTCTTGTAAAGTGAATTTATTAGAGGATTTGAAGTGGCGTGGCATTATTTATCAGCAAACAGATGAAGAAGGATTGAAAAACCTTTTGGATAACGAAAAAATTTCTCTGTATTGCGGAACGGATCCTACCGCAGACAGTTTGCATATCGGCCACTTGGTGCCCTTTTTAACGTTGCGCAGATTTCAGCAGCATGGACATCGCCCAATTGTATTGGTAGGCGGCGCCACTGGCATGATTGGCGACCCAAGCGGAAAAAGCGAAGAGCGAAAGCTGCAAACAATCGAAGTTATTTTGAAAAATTCCGAGGGGATTAAAAAGCAATTGGAAGCCATCTTTGAGTTTGAAGGAGAAAATGGCGCCGTTATGGTTAATAACTATGATTGGACTAATTCCATGAATGTGATTGCATTCCTTCGTGATGTCGGCAAGCACATCGGGGTTAACTACTTGTTGGCAAAGGATACGATTGCCTCAAGGCTCGAAACGGGAATTTCATTTACCGAGTTCACCTACACAATTTTGCAGGCGATGGATTTTAATCATTTATATGATCATTATAATTGCAAATTGCAAATCGGCGGCAGTGACCAGTGGGGCAACATTACCTCGGGGCTTGAATTAATTCGCAAGATGCACGTGGAAGAAACAAAGGCATTCGGGATGACAATACCGCTTGTCACCAAATCTGATGGTACCAAGTTTGGTAAGAGCGAAGGCGGCGCGGTATGGCTCGATCCGGAAAAAACAACTCCGTATGAGTTTTACCAGTTCTGGATTAACACGGCTGATGCCGATGTTGTGAAGTACCTGAAACTTTTCACCTTCCTTTCTAAGGAAGAGATCGAAGCGTTAGAGGTCAGTGTCCAAGAAGAGCCGCACCTCCGTAAGGCTCAAAAGGCTTTGGCTGAAGAGATGACTCGTTTGATTCACTCTGATGAAGCCTTGCAGCAGGCAATCAAGATTTCACAGGCGTTATTCAGCGGCGATGTCCGCAGTTTATCGGCTAGTGAGATAGAGCAAGGTTTTAAGGATGTACCATCTTATACTGCGCAGGGGGAAGCCGACCTAGTTGAACTGCTGGTTGCAGCGAAAATTTCTCCTTCTAAGCGCCAAGCCCGCGAGGATATTGGGAATGGTGCGGTAACAGTAAATGGTGAGAAGATTACTGATACGGCGTATGTTCTTCAGGATGCAGACAAAATTGAGGGACGGTTTACGATTATTAGACGCGGGAAAAAGAAATATACGTTAATTAAGTATTAATTTCGGGGGTTGGGGCTTTGGAAAGGGATTTCTGAAGCCCCTTTGTTTGGGAATTAAAGTAGATTCAGCGAAAAAATCAACATCTGCTGCTTTCATAAGGTTTATTGGCGTAGTGAAGGGCGTGAAAATCGCCTTCCACTGCTCCTATAAAGCTTATAAGCGTAGTGAAACACGAAATATCCGCCTTCTACTGCTCCTATAAAGCTTATAGGCGTAGTAAAACATGAAAAAGCCGCCTACCACTGCTCCTATAAAGCTTATAAGCGTAGTGAAACGCGAAAAAATCGCTTCCCACTGCTCCTATAAAGCTTATAAGCGTAGTGAAACGCGAAAAAATCGCTTCCCACTGCTCCTATAAAACCAATTGAGGACACTTGCCTCCATTTCCCAGCCGAAGCTGTCCTCAATAACTTCCAAACTTTAGCAAAACTACTTTCTTATGCTTCAATTATGGGGGTAAACCCTAAAACACCCAAACCGCAATCACGGTTTGGGTGTTCCCATTCAATTATTAGTCTTCCATCGTAGACAAATCACCGGTCGGCAAGTTCAGTTCCCATGCTTTTAACACACGTCTCATGATTTTACCGGAGCGGGTTTTTGGCAGCTTGTCGCGGAAGTCGATTTCGCGAGGCGCCGCGTGGGCAGCCAAGCCTTTTTTGACGAATGTTCTAATTTCTTCCTTTAATTCCTCAGTTGCCTCATAGCCATCACGCAGGGCAACAAACGCCTTAATGATTTCTCCGCGGACAGGGTCCGGTTTACCGATAACGCCTGCTTCGGCAACAGCCGGATGCTCAACCAGCTTGCTCTCGACTTCAAATGGTCCTACACGTTCGCCCGAAGTCATGATGACATCATCGACACGTCCCTGGAACCAGAAGTAGCCATCCTCATCCATGTAAGCAGAGTCACCGGATACATACCAGCCATTTGGCATAAAGTAGGATTCATATTTTTCAGGGTTATTCCAAATCTTATGCATCATCGATGGCCAGCCCTTTTTAATTGCCAGGTTGCCCATTCGATATGGCGGAAGTTCATTGCCTTGGTTATCGACAATCGCCGCAACGACACCCGGTATTGGTTTGCCCATTGAACCTGGCTTGATTTCCATACAAGGGTAGTTGCTGATTAACTGGGCGCCGGTTTCCGTCATCCACCAGTTATCGTGAATCCGTTTGTTGAATACCTTGGCGCCCCATTTGACAACCTCTGGGTTCAATGGCTCACCGACACTCAACACATGGCGAAGACTGCTCAAGTCGAACTTTTTAACAAGCTCATCCCCTGCACCCATCAGCATCCGGAACGCAGTCGGGGCGCTGTACCATACGGTTACGCCGAAGTCCTCTATCATTTGATACCAGACTTCAGGGCTGAAGCGGCCGCCAATAATAACGTTAGAGGTTCCCGTTAACCACGGTCCAAAAATCCCGTACGAAGTCCCTGTAACCCACCCCGGGTCAGCCGTACACCAGTAAACATCCTCCTCTTTCAAATCGAGTACCCATTTCGCCGTTTGATAATGCTGAATCATCGCATTATGTACATGCAGTACTCCTTTAGGCTTTCCGGTTGAACCGGAGGTATAGTGAAGGATTAGGCCGTCAGTCCGGTCAACCCATTCAATTTTAAGATCCTTGCTGGCTGCTTCAAATTTTTCCAGGAAGTTCACAAATGGACCCTGCTCGTCGACGTTTTTCCCAACGAGGAAAATAGTCTTTAAAACAGGCAGTTCGTTAACTGGGACACGCTCAAACAGTTCAGGAGTCGTGACTAAAACCTTTGCTTCACTGTCTTGTAAACGATCCCTTACAGCACCTTCCATGAATGCTTCAAATAACGGCCCGACAATGGCTCCAAGCTTGATCGCACCCAAAACAGTGAAGTAAAGCTCAGGAGAACGCGGCATGAAAATAAACACGCGGTCACCCTTCTCCACATCACCATAATTCTTTAGCACATTCCCTGCTTTGTTGGAAAGCTCCTTCATTTCCTTAAAGGTATACTTCTCATTTCTTGAAGCATCACGATAATATAGGGCCACCTTATTTTTTCGGAACGTGTTGACATGGCGATCAATGGCTTCGTATGCCATATTAACAAGCCCGGTTTCACTCCAGGAAAAAGCCTTTTCGGTCTCCTTCCAGTCAAAGCTCTGGTAGGTCTCTTCATAATTCCGCAAGTTGTGCTCCCCTTGCACAACTGGTAACGCTTCCACTTTCATTGAATCTCCCCCTTTGAAGTATTGTAAGATTATTATAGTACAATTGATAACTATTCACAATTTTAAAAATATATTTATTTTTGAAAAACTATAAGTCTGCGGCAACACGCTAAATTTTAAGAAAATTTAGTGAAAACGCTTTTAAACTGTTAAATTCATGTATAATAGACTTGATATTACTATAGATTTCCAGGGGTGACCAAATGGAGCATAAAAAAACCTATAATGCCAAGGAATTAAAGACTCCTCACGGGAAATTAATAATCGAAGGACCGGTTTCTTCAGAAAAACTGGCAGGCTATGATTTTCATGAAGACCTTGTCGCATTTCGCCCGCCGGCACAGCAGCATGAGGCGCTGATTGGCATTGCTGACTTGGAAGAAGGAAGAATTATTATTGCCCGCCATCAAAATACCATCGTAGGCTATGTTACATTCCTGTATCCGGATCCGCTCGAACGCTGGTCGGAAGGAAAAATGGATAATTTAATAGAGCTAGGTGCGATTGAAGTAATCCCAAAATTCAGAGGGTGCGCCGTTGGAAAAAACCTGCTGATTGTGTCCATGATGGATGATGCCATGGAAGATTACATAATCATTACAACAGAGTATTATTGGCATTGGGATTTAAAAGGGACTAAATTAAATGTTTGGGAATATCGGAAAGTTATGGAAAAGATGATGAATGCCGGGGGATTGGAATGGTATGCAACCGATGATCCCGAAATTTGCTCACACCCGGCGAACTGCCTGATGGCCAAAATCGGTAAGCGCATTGACACCGAATCGATTCAGCGATTCGACCGCCTCCGTTTTATGAACCGCTTTATGTATTAATAGAAAAGCGAAAGCGCCTTGACCAGGGGCGACAAGCATAAGACGAGCCGGCGAGAAGGCTGTTTTTTTAGCCTTCTTGACGGATTGGCTTATGACCTCGAGCCCCCTAGGCGCTGTAGCTAGACAATATTTTTTAAGAACCGAGGGGATGGCTAATGATTGTTGAAGAAATCATGAAAACGGATGTAGCAACGCTCCATCCAACAGATACAATCGCAGATGCGATGGCTTTAATGGAAGTAAGGAAAATTCGTCATATTCCTATTGTCGATCACGAAAAGCATCTGGTGGGACTGGTAACAGTTGCAAAAATTAGAGAAGCAACTCCATCCATTTTCCATGCAAATGAACATCCTGAAATACTGAAGAAGACACTCGATACCATTATGGAGCGGGACGTTATCACCGGACACCCTCTGGATTTTGTCGAAGAGACTGCCGCTCTTTTCTATGAACATAAAATCAGCTGTATCCCAATTTTACATGATAGAAAACTAGCAGGGATTGTTACGGAAACTGATTTATTGCGGACGATGATTGAATTGACAGGTGTCCATCAACCAGGATCCCAAATCGAAGTAAGGGTACCGAACATTTCAGGCGCCCTTAGCGATGTTGCCGGCATTATCCGCAAACGAAATGCAAACATTCTTAGTGTTCTTGTTTACCCGGATAAGCAAGATGGGGCATTCAAAGTTCTCGTCCTCAGAGTTCAACTGATGAATCCGACCGGACTAATCCAAGACCTTAAACAGGCAGGACATCAAGTATTATGGCCGAATCTGCCGGGGATGAATATATGAAAGACAGCTGTTCCTTTATCTATTCGGAAGAATTGTTGAAATATAAATTCAGCAGCCATCATCCGTTTAATCAATTCCGGCTTAAACTGACAGTGGACTTATTAAATAAAATCAATGCCCTGGATCCGCAACAAGTGATTCCACCGCGTATGGCCACAGAGGAAGAATTAACATTAATCCATGACCCAAGCTACATCGATGCAGTGAAAAAGGCAGGACAAGGGGCTCTGCCACAGGGGATTGCTGAAAACTATGGTCTGGGCACCGAAGATACCCCTATTTTCCCCAACATGCACGAAGCCAGTGCCTTATTGGTAGGCGGCACATTGACCGCTGTCGACCAAGTAATGACCGGAAAGGCACTTCACGCGCTGCATCTTGGCGGCGGCCTGCACCACGGCTTTCGGGGGAAAGCCTCCGGGTTTTGCATTTATAATGATAGTTCAGTCGCAATTAAATATCTTCAGGAAAAATATAATGCCCGGGTGTTATATGTTGATACGGATGCCCACCATGGCGACGGCGTCCAGTGGTCCTTTTATGACGACCCCAATGTCTGTACACTTTCGATTCATGAAACCGGACGATATTTATTTCCGGGTACAGGAAATATTAATGAGCGCGGCCAGGGGGCTGGCTATGGATATTCATTTAATATTCCTGTCGATGCCTTTACCGAGGATGAATCTTGGCTCTATGCTTACAAAAACGCCTTTAAAGAGGTGGCGGACTTTTTTAAGCCTGATGTGATTTTGACGCAGAACGGCGCCGACTCACATTACTATGACCCGTTAACCCATTTATCGGCCACAATGAAGATTTACCGGGAAATTCCGAAACTGGCCCATGAACTTGCCCATCAATACTGCGGCGGCAAATGGATTGCGGTTGGCGGCGGCGGTTATGATATCTGGCGTGTGGTCCCTAGGGCCTGGGCGCTTATTTGGCTTGAAATGACCGAAAATCCAAATGGTTACGGCAGCTTGCCCGCCGACTGGGTAAGTCAATGGCAAAAGGAAGCTCCAGTCAATCTGCCCCTGGAATGGGACGATCCGGAATACATGTATACTCCGATACCCAGAAAACCGGAAATCACCGAAAAGAATCTTCTCACCCTCGAAAAAGCAATGTATCCAATTCGCAGCCATCCCAGAAGTGAATCAAGTTAATAGAAAAAGGCCAACCCAAAATTGTCGAGGAAGTTATTCTTCGGCAATTTTTTTGTCATGAGAAGCAATCCCATGACGCGTTCGGCTAGATTTTTCCCTCAGACACGTCATGAGAAGCAATCCCATGACGCGTTCGTTGGTTTTTTTCCTCAGACACGTCTTGAGAAGCAGCCCCATGACGCGTTCGGCTAGATTTTTCCCTCAGACACGTCATGAGAAGCAGCCCCATGACGCGTTCGGCTAGATTTTTCCCTCAGACACGTCATGAGAAGCAGCCCCATGACGCGTTCGGCTGGTTTTTTCCATCAGACACGTCATGAGAAGCAGTCCCATGACGCATTCGGCTAGATTTTTCTCTCAAAAACGTCATGAGAAGCAGCCCCATGACGCGTTCGGCTAGATTTTTCCCTCAAAAACGTCATGAGAAGCAGCCCCATGACGCGTTCGGCTGGTTTTTTCCATCAGACACGTCATGAGAAGCAGTCCCATGACGCATTCGGCTAGATTTTTCCCTCAAAAACGTCATGAGAAGCAGTCCTATGACGCGTTCGGTTGGTTTTTTTCCTCAGACACGTCATGAGAAGCAGTCCTATGACGAGTTCGGTTGGTTTTTCCCCTCAGATACGTCATGAGTGGCACCCATGACGTATTGAGCTGATTTTGCCCTCAGACTTGTCATGAGAGATGACTTATCCATGTTTAATTAGTCTTTCCTCAATTTTCGTCATTAGAGCTGTTCTTTAGAAATCTTGTCATTGGTTGTTTGTATGGAGGATTCTTATATTATAAAAACTCTGTTGATTTGTGCGGAAGGCACGAAGACTCCTGCGGGAGTACGGGGCAGTGGGAGACCCCCCAGGCGCATGCGCTGAGGAGGCTCCCCGGCACGCCCGCGGAAAGCGAAGTGCCTGGAGCACAAATCAACAGACAATTTGCATAGTCCATGTCTAAAGTAGTAAGGAAAATAATAAAAGGAAGAAAAAGTTTTTAATATGTATAAGGCCAACAGCAAGCTGTTGGCCCTTTTCATTTATTCTCTTGTCGATTGTCGATGTTCAATTCTATGAGGGAGCACAACAGTCTGTTCCGCAACCTTTTCCTTGTTCATCAGCTTGGTCAACAGACGCATCGCCACTGCACCGATATCATATAACGGCTGAACGATCGTGGTCAGCTGTGGGCGTACCATCAGTGACAGCCGAGTGTTATCGGAAGTAATCACTTCGAAATCCTCAGGGATATGATAGCCTTTATCCTCTGCCCCATGAACAACACCAAGGGCCATTTCATCCGCCCCGACAAAGATGGCGGTCGGTTTGACCGAAGACTCCAACAATTTTTCAAAGGCTTCAATTCCGGAGTCATAAGTATATTCCCCTTCAATAATCAGTTCCTCATTAACAGGGATATTTGCCTCCGCTAATGCTCGCTTGTAGCCGTTTAGTTTCTTTACAGAAATATCTGGTTCATAAAGAGGGCTTATGACAAAAGCAATCTGCTGGTGGCCTCTATCGATAAATTCCTTTACAGAATCATAAGCAGCCTGTTCATAATCAATATTGACTGACGGGATTTGTTTCGATTCTTCAATCGAACCGGCTAGGACAATCGGAACTTGTGATCTTTCAAATTCTTCAACATGGTCTGGAGTAATATGTCCACCCATAAACACGATGCCATCAACTTGCTTGCCCAGCATGGTATTTAATAAATGCAGCTCTTTGTCCTTATTTTGATCAGAATTGCTTAAGATGATATTGTACTTATACATGGTCGCAATATCTTCAATCCCGCGTGCCAATTCAGCAAAAAAGATATTCGAGATATCCGGAATGATGACCCCGACAGTTGTTGTTTTTTTGCTGGCCAATCCTCTTGCCACCGCATTAGGACGATACCCTAATCGATCAATAACTTCCATAACTTTTTTTCTTGTAACCGGTTTTACATTCGGGTTTCCGTTCACAACACGGGAAACCGTGGCCATAGATACATTTGCTTCGCGGGCCACATCATAAATCGTAATATTATTCACTAGTAACACTCCCCTAAAACGAGCATTGTTTACTTTATTTTACAACAACAACAAGGATTCTAGTCATGACTGATTTTTGTGAGAAAGTAAACAAACTTAATTTATGTATTTAATGATACGACAAGAAGGTCAAAGCCGCAATTGCCTTTGTCAACATTTTTCGCAATAATGCCAAAAAACCTCCCGCACATAATTAAGATGCAGAAGGTTTTTTTGCAGCTTCGGTTTAAAGTTTGACAAAGTTGGAAGCTAGCAGCTCATTATAGAAATGATCAAACTGCTCCAAATTCATTTGCTGCTGGGCATCAGATAGTGCCACGGCAGGATCCGGATGGACCTCGGCCATTACGCCGTCTGCTCCGATCGCAATTGCTGCCTTTGCCGCAGGAAGCAATAAATCTCTTCTACCAGTTGAGTGGGTAACATCGACCATTACAGGTAGATGAGTTTCTTGCTTTAAGATTGGCACAGCAGAAATATCGAGCGTATTTCTTGTTGCCCGTTCGTATGTTCTAATGCCGCGTTCACAAAGAATGATTTGGCCATTTCCCTGTGCCATGATGTATTCAGCGGCATTAATAAATTCCTCAATGGTTGCCGCAAGACCGCGCTTCAAAAGAACTGGTTTATTGACTGCACCGGCAGCTTTCAACAATTCGAAGTTTTGCATATTGCGGGCGCCGATTTGAATGACATCAAGGTAATCGACCGCCATCTCGATATCGGCTGGATTGACAATTTCACTGATAACAGCCATATCATATTCGTTAGCCACACGTTTTAATATTTTTAAACCTTCAACACCTAGCCCTTGGAAATCGTATGGAGAGGTTCTTGGTTTATACGCACCTCCGCGTAGAAGCTTAAGTCCTTTTTGCTTCATCGCTTTTGCTACGGTAGCTACTTGTTCATACGATTCAACCGCACATGGGCCGAACACAAAGTGCGGTTTGCCATCACCAATCGTTTCACCCTTTAACGTGACGATGGTATCTTCAGGCTTTTTCTTTCTCGATACAAGCAATGCCTTTTCATGATCATCTTTTTGCAGATTTAAACCTGCCTTGAAAATTTCCTTAAAAAGGTGATCGATGGTTGAATTATCAAACGGTCCGTCGTTATGTTCCTTGATGACTTCTAGCATTTTTCTCTCACGGACTGGATCGTAACGGTATACCCCCTGATTTCCTTTTACCCGTCCAATCTCTTGGACGAGGAGAGCTCTTTCATTAATCAGCCTCAATAACTCCAAGTTTAATTCGTCCATACGGTCTCTTAATTGATCCAATTCATTTTTGCTCATCATCTTCCCCGTCCTTTCGTTTGTAATTCAGCTTGTTCCCCATCATTATAAGCTAAGCATGGGAGAAAGTTACTGCCTCACAAATTAAAATTTTACAAAAATATAATTTCTTTTATAATTAGGGTCTATTATAACGAAAATATTTATGTTTGTCACTCTTTTTTCTTTAATAATTAAACGCTTTTAAGCGTTAAAGCGATTAAAGGAGTGATAATATATTAGTGTATGCTATTCGTTTTAATTGGTGCTATTTTTACTGGTTATCATTTACAGCATTTTTTAAGGCACGATTGTTTATTTTCCAATGGGAAGCATTCCATAGCGCTTGACCATTCGCAAATAGGATTGCCTGCGGGGACTCATGTTTGATGGCGAATTTTTCGGCTATTTCATTTGATAATGGGCGTGATTCCTGAACTGCTAGGTAGTATGTCGGAATGCCCGCGTTTTCGGAAGAAAATTTTTCGTATTCCTTATAGGCGGCCTGGCTGATTGGACAAGTTAAACTATGTTTCAGAAAATAGAACTTATCTTCTTTGTTCAGTATTTCCTCAAATTGTTTGGCTGTTTCAATTTTTACAAGCATTGTTATTACCTCCAAAAAAATAAACGGTGAAGTAATTTTATCACTTCACCGTTGCTATCACAAATAATGTGTTTAGTCTGCTAAAGCTTTACCTTGCTCTCTTCTTCATCGAAGGCTTTTTGCGCTTCCGCCAATTTTCTTCTAATTTCATCGCTTTTTGAAGTGCCCGCAGCTTTATTGCTGCCAGAATTGGAATTTGGGCCTTGGATCGAAATATACCCCGGTTCCGATTCCTCCAAAGCGGCATCTTGAACTTGAGGTTTTCCTTTTACCTTATTAAGCAAGTCCGTTGATTGCTGGGCAAGTCCTTGAGAAAGAGTAATGGTCTTGGCCTTCACGTTTTCCGTTAAATCCAAAATCGAATCCTTTCTGACTGAATCGCGAAGTTCCTTCCCCGTTTTGGTTGAAAAAAGTAAAGCGGCCGCCGCCCCAATCACCCCGCCGACAATCGCACCCAGCAAAAAGCTGCTTGATGAGTCCTCCTCGTTCCGGCTTTGGTTTGTTTCACGCAGTTCGTATTCCCTTTTGGTCATATTAACTCCAACCTCCTTGAAAAAATTATTGCGAACGAACTCTTTGTTTCTCTTTTACGTTTCCTTCCACTTTAGCCTGTTTTCGTGCCTGCCACTTATCCTTCAATTCCAAAAATACATTGGTCCATTGGACGATTTGTGATACGGTTTCTTTGCTGTCCTCTACCTGCTGGTCGATGGAATTTGTGATATTTTTTAACGACCCATTAAACTTTTTTACGGATGTGCCGACGTCTTTGACCGCATCAACGACACTATTCAACTGCTCCGATTTTTGCTGCAAATCGTCAGCCAGAGCATTTGTTTTTTGCAATAATGAGGTCGTTTCACTCGTCACGCCTTCAAGCTGCTTTTCCAACCCTTTCAAGGTGTCTGAGACACTGTTCAGCGTAACCTTCAGGGATTTTAATGTTGCCGATAAATAAATCACGAGCACAAAAAATGCGATCGCTACCAAGGCCGCGCTTAAGTATAAAATAATTTCCACCAATAAAACCTCCGTCAAATTCCTATCATTATGTATAACCCATCATGCCAATGATTAAACCCTGACAATATCTTATACTACTTCCATTCTTTTGTCCTATTTTCCTGCCATTTGTTATAAAATTTTCCTCATAACAAAAAAAAGGATGCCAGCTTTTTGCTGGTATCCTCTGTTTACTGATTAACAATTTGTTTTTCATAGGATTCCTGGAACTTCTGTATGTCCCCTGCTCCCATAAAAATGATGACACTGTTTCTATGTTCTTTTAACACAGAAGTGTTATCTTCAGAAAGAATTTCTGAACCAGGAATTTTCTCCTGCAAATCCTCGATTGTCAGTTTCCCATGTTTTTCCCTAGCAGAGCCAAAAATCTCGCATAAATAGGCTTTATCCGCCAAGCGCAGACTTTCGGCAAAATCGTCCAAAAACGCCTGTGTTCTTGTGAATGTATGCGGCTGGAACACGGCCACGATTTGACTGTCAGGATATTTTTGCTTGGCAGCATCAATGGTAGCCTTGATTTCTGTCGGGTGATGGGCATAATCGTCAATTAAGATTTGGCCGCCGAGTTTTTTCTCGGTAAATCTTCTTTTTACACCTTGGAACGTTGTGAGTCGATCCTTCACAATCGCAACGTCAATTCCTTCATAATGGCAGACGCCAATGACCGCAAGAGCATTTAGCACGCTATGATCACCAAAGGTGGGAATGGAAAACGTATCATAATAGGTATTGCGGATAAACACATCGAAGCTTGTTCCTTCGGTGGTTTTTACAATATTGGCCGCCTGGTAATCATTTTCCTCTTGGAATCCGTAGAACAGGACAGGAACCTTTGCTTGGATTTTTTGAAGCTGTTCATCATCTCCATAGGCAAATATCCCTTTTTTCACTTGAACGGCCAATTCCTGAAATGCCGAAAAGACATCGTCAATATTGGCAAAATAATCAGGATGGTCAAAATCGATATTTGTCATGATCGCATAATCAGGAAAATAGGATAGGAAATGCCTTCTATATTCACAAGCTTCAAAAACAAAATATTCAGCGCCTTCTTCCCCTTTTCCGGTCCCGTCACCGATTAAAAAGGAGGTAGGCTTTGCCCCGGCAATCACATGCGCCAGAAGCCCTGTCGTCGATGTTTTTCCATGAGCGCCCGTAACCGCAACGCTCGTAAAATTTTGCATAAAATCTCCCAAAAATCGATGGTACCGTACAATGGGAAGTCCAAGCTTCATTGCTTCTTGAATTTCTTCATGGGTATCAGGGTAAGCATTACCTGCAATAATTGTCATACCTGGCTGAATATTTTCCTTTTGAAACGGGAGCATTTTAATTCCCGATTGCTCAAGAGCAGCCTGAGTAAAAAAGCGCTTTTCGACATCGGAGCCTTGCACTTGAAATTTCATATCGTGAAGCACTTGTGCAAGTGCACTCATTCCAGACCCCTTTATACCTACAAAATGGTAAATTGTCATAGAAGAACCTCCAACCAACGTATCTGTAAAACAGTATATGACATCTGTCTTTAATTGTTATTCGGAATAACAAATGGTGAGATGTACTGCCTTTAGTTAAAACATATTTCACTATTATAGCACTGTTCTTTTATAAAAACTATTTTTCACGTTCAATCCGATTCTTTTGCACTATATATTATTTGTCCACATCTAAATATTTAGACTTGATCCTGAATCGACTCTAGGTCAGCTTCAGTGATTAATACCTCGCGGGGCTTACTGCCATTTGCCCCGGAAATATAACCGTTCAGCTCAAGGAAATCCATTAGTCTGGCGGCACGATTATAGCCAATTTTAAAGCGGCGCTGCAAGCTCGATGTAGACGCACCGCCCTGCTCAATAATAAATTCGCACGCTTCATAAAACAATTCGTCTTCTTCTTCGGATATTTGCGCCTTCTTTAAAAGTTCCTCCTGGACAAACAAGTAATCCGGTTCGCGTTCCGCTTTTACATGGTTTACTACATGGTCAATTTCTTCGTCAGAGACAAATGTACCCTGCAGACGGACAGGCTTGGAAGAGCCATTTTCTAAAAATAGCATGTCGCCTCGGCCGAGCAATTTCTCCGCACCGCTGACGTCGATAATCGTTCGCGAATCCACCTGTGATGAAACAGAGAACGCGACCCTGGTAGGAATATTGGCCTTGATTAATCCGGTTATAACGTCGACTGAAGGCCGTTGAGTTGCCACAATTAAATGAATCCCGCATGCTCTTGCTTTTTGGGCGATACGACAAATCGCTTCCTCTACATCTGCAGGGGACATCATCATTAAATCAGCTAACTCATCAATGATAATCACAATGTACGGAAGTTTATCTGAGTATCGTTTATGCTCCATTGCCAATTCATTGAATCGATTGATATCACGGACACCAGTATGGGCAAACAGTTCATAGCGCCGTTCCATTTCCTCGACAGCCCATTTCAGTGCGGCAGTGGCAGCCTTTACGTCGGTGATGACCGGGCTGACCAAATGTGGAATTGAATTGTATGGCGCGAGTTCAACCATTTTCGGATCAATCAGGAGGAGCTTTAAATCATCCGGACTTGCCTTGTATAACAAACTGACCAAAATAGAGTTGATGCAAACACTTTTTCCGGACCCGGTAGCCCCGGCAATTAATCCATGCGGCATTTTCTTTAAGTCCGTTACAATCGGCGTGCCGGCAATGTCGAGACCGAGCACCGCAGTCAGGGTGGAACTTGATTGAATGAAAACGTCGCTGCGAATAATTTCGCTGATTCTAACCGGCCGTGATTTTGGATTAGGGACCTCTATTCCAATCGTATGCTTTCCTGGAATCGGCGCTTCAATCCGGATATCCCTTGCCGCGAGGCTCAGTTTGATATCATCACTTAGGTTGGTGATTTTATTCACTTTTACCCCCGGCTCAGGCTGCACCTCAAATCGGGTAACTGCAGGACCCTGTGTGATATTGACGACACTGGCTCCAACATTAAAGTTGGTCAGGGTTTGATTTAACAGGTCCTCCTGATAGTTAAGCCATTCCATATCCTTTTCTTCGGAGATTGGTGGGTCAAGCAACCCTAGTTCCGGAAATTTATAGCCCCCTGTCTGATCGTGGATGGACAGATTGGTCGTTTTCTCCACTCTCAACTGTTTGCTTTCCGAAGCCTCAGCCTCCGATTGGACCAATAATGGTTCCGCCTTATGACTACGTTGTTTTTTTTGCGCTTCCCATTTTTCCCGGTCCTGCTTTAACATCATGACGTTAAATGGCAAATGGGACCGCTTCGGCCGATCGGGTTTTAGCAGCGTGTCCGGTTCGTCCTGCTGGTCGGCAGCCGAAACCTCATTGTGAACAGATTCCTCGAGAATTAGGTTTAATTCTTCCGAGCTTTCAGCGAGCTCGCCCACAGGTTCTTCGGGAATCAACTCTTCTTGAATTACCTCTTCAATGATGGTGCTGACTTCAGCCGGTACTAGTTCAGGTGGAACCGAATCCTTTAACAGTTCTGGCTTTCCCTCAGTCTGTTCAAACTGACTGACGGCATCCTCCTCAAGAAAATGGGACAATTCATGCTCCACTGCGGCACTGTGCTTTACCGGCCTTTTAAAACCAAACACCGGAGAAGGAGTTTCAGTTGGTTGAAAGGGGCGCCGGGATCTAGCTGGCTTCTCCTTTCCTGAAATCACTGCTTCCTTTTTTACTGGTTGGGTTAGCGGGAGAGCTTGTGCTTGTTTACTGACATGCCTCTCTTTTCTTTTTTGCGGAAGCTTTTCAACGGATGGTTTGATTTTATCTTTCGGGACAGGAACTGCATTTTTCGGGTATTGGTAGGAAATTCGTGTCTCTACATCCTTTACGCTGTCTTTTTGATTAACTAGGAAAGAAACATCCGTTTTAAGATTATGTACTAACGACTCGTCAAATGCGTTTGCATCATCTCTTTTTAATTTTTGAAAAAAGTTTTGGATCCAGCTCAAAACTATCACTCTTTCTTATTCTACTATCATTCTATTTTATCAGCATTTTGGATTTTTTCGACATAATTCTTTAGAATCGGTCAAATTCTCCCCAAATCTGGAGGTAAGTGGGAAAGAATCATGAAAAAAGACCACTATACATAGTGATCTCCCCGTTTCCGGTTATTTGTTTTTCCCGAGAATAAAAATCGGTTCCAACTGTCCATTTTCATATAAAAACGATAACGCCGTAATCGGAACCCGGCCGCTGGCAAAAAAGCTCATCGCCATTTGTGCCAAAATATCATAGCCTCTGTCATTTCTCACATCCGCCATAATTAGCACATCCTGATGCGGGACGGCCAAAACAAAAGTTCCTTCGATTCTGCTTTCCATTTCGTTTAGGAACCCTTTATTTAAGATTCTGCTCGCATCATATCCATCGTTTGTATTTAAAAAGTAAAAAATATTCCCGGCTACCTGATCCTCTTTTACCGATGTCGATAACGAGCGTGCATTAAATAAGGCAATTTCCCTTATCCTTGAAGGATCCCATTTTTCCTTTTCGATGATTTTCGAGTCAATTAACCGGTATGTCTTGCCCATATCATAAGCATAATAAATCTTTGTTTCGGCAGTATGGTCATCGATGAGGAACGGTACGCCTTCTTCCGCTTCCTTTGGAAATGATGACGAGCGAATGACCGGAAAAATCCGTTTTTCATGGTCCTCGAGCTGAACAGGCTCAACCATGGCCCGCAAACCTTCTTCGACATAATAGACGATTTCATCAATGGCTTTTTCCTTTTCGTTATGCCATTTAGCCACAACACCGCCCAAAGAAATGGTAATTCCTTTTCCCGCCAGCTTGCTTTCTATCCGGAGCTGGTCCTTTTCACGGTCATATGAAATCACTCTGTCTTCTCTGCTGAGTCGTGCCTCCAGCTCGCGGCGCATTTTGTTACTGTCCATTTTCATTTGGCTTCCCTCCGATTAGGAGTTATTTTTTTTCATTTTACACAAAAAACCCTCCAATCCAAAAGGAGAGGAGGCAAAGATTAATTCAAGCCTGTGATAAATGCTTCAATTTCCTCTTGTGTCTTGCGGTCTTTACTTACAAACCGGCCAAGCTCTTTGCCATTTTCAAAGGCGACAAAGCTCGGGATGCCATACACATCCAGCTGTTGGCATATATCAATAAAATCGTCGCGATCGACATAGATGAATGTAAACTCGGAAAATTTGGCTTCAATTTCTGGTAAAACTGGATCGATAAAACGGCAATCCGGGCACCAGTTAGCCGAAAACATAAAAATGGTCCTGCCATTTTCCCGCAATTGTGTAAATTCCTCGATAGACTCTAAATGTTTCATGTTGCATACCTCCGTTCATAAACTCCATAAATAATAGCAGTCCATCCGCGGCTATGTCTAATAATCTGTTTGGTCGTTTCCGGAAAAGAACTCCTTTATTGTTGAACCGACTTAACGATTTGCATCATCACTTTTGCTTCTGAATCCAAATTGCTTGTTTTTACTTGTGATGTGAGTTTAACGCCGCCAATACCAACAGTCACTTCATTTAAGTTATCTTCCAATTGTTTAATCGTTAGGAATCCAAGCTCCTGGCTGCCGGTGAATTTCTCATTTACCTCAAGTTTCTCATATTGTTCGACTGTTGATTTATATACAACCTCACTGGCGGCTTTTTCTTGTGGATTGACAAACAGAATATAGGTCTTTGAGCCATTTTTTAAAATGATATTATTAGGAGCGGTTTCATCGATTTCATAGCCAAATGGAATATAAAAATGGATATCGCCGCTCTTTTTATTCGGTTGTTTTGCTTTTTCCTGAAATGTGGTGCTAACTGTCTTTATCGTTGTTTTGCTTTCTTCCGAAAATGATGGCCCGCTGCAGGCAGCCAGGAATATGGCAGTTATGAGCAGGATGAATATGGCATTCACGCGTTTCATTTCTTCGCCTCCAAAAATAAGAAAATAGTCCTATCACTATCATAACTGCCAGAATATTCAAATGACAAGATTTTTGTCGATTATTGATGTCGAAAGTAAAAAACCAGCACCATTTCCGGATACTGGAGAAAAAATTATTTACTTGCGTGCTCCCTTTGGTAAGTAAATTGACCCACAAGAAGATTCATTACATGGGTAAACATTGCCGAACGATTGACCAGGCCGTTTGTAAAAATGCCAACCGCCCCTTCTTGCTTACTGACGTTTTTCTTCTTGGCGTAATCGTCCATAACCGGGCCAAGTTCTTCACCCGCTCTTAGTCTGGCGGCAACTTCTTCCGGCAGCAGGAATCTGGCGCCTCCGGCAATAATCGGTTCCATATGTGTGCTGGCAAGTGCACCCCAATTGCAAAGCAGCAAGCCATGGCTTGTTTCATGGACGCCTCCTTCAAGGCCGATTCCAATATCGCCATCCCCCTGCTGCAGCGCCCTTACAGCCCGATTGACTGCCCCTTTTATCGTTTCTTCATCCGAGAAAGGTTGTTCACTTACACCGGATGGAACATCCAATGCGAGGAATTCGGCACCATAATGGTCACGAAAGCTATTCTTAACGGCGGCTATCTTTGTTGGGTTTTTCGAGCCAATCATAATTTTCATAGATGTTCACTCCTTATGAAAAAGGGGCATGACCCTCCATGCCCCTTAAAAAATCAGCTGTTTGCTTTTATAGTATCGACTGTCGTCTTGTCGCAAGCCTTTACAAGCTTGACTAATAGCTCTTTTGCGGCAGCATAATCGTCCACATGAATGATGGAAGCATGGGTGTGGATGTAACGTGAACAAATCCCGATCACCGCACTTGGAACGCCCTCATTTGATAGATGGACGCGGCCGGCGTCGGTGCCGCCTTGAGAAACAAAATATTGATATGGAATATGGTGCGTTTCCGCCATATCGAGGACAAACTCCCGCATTCCGCGATGTGTCACCATCGACTTGTCAAGAATACGCAGTAAGGTGCCTTTGCCTAATTGGCCAAATTCATTTTTATCCCCTGTCATATCATTGGCCGGGCTGGCATCAAGCGCAAAGAAGAGATCAGGTTTAATCATGTTCGATGCCGTTTGTGCCCCGCGCAGGCCGACTTCTTCCTGAACAGTAGCACCGGAATAAAGGATATTTGGCAATGTTTCGCCGTTAACTTCTTGCAGCAGTTCAATCGCCAAACCACAGCCATAACGATTATCCCATGCCTTCGCTAAAATCTTCTTCTCATTGGCCATTGGTGTGAACGGACAAATTGGCAAGATTGCCTGACCAGGCCTAATACCGATTCTTTCGGCATCCGCACGGTTATCCGCTCCAATATCAATCAACATATTTTTGATGTCCATTGGTTTATTTTTCTTCGACTCGTCTAATAAATGAGGCGGAATCGAACCCACAACTCCGATCACCGGACCGTTATTCGTCATGACCTGAACGCGTTGAGCCAGCAGCACCTGGCTCCACCAGCCTCCAAGCGGTTGAAAACGGAGCATGCCGTTTTCGGTAATGGCTGTCACCATAAAGCCAACCTCATCCATGTGACCGGCAACCATGATGGTCGGGCCATTCTCATTCCCTTTTTTAACACCAAAGATACTTCCAAGCCGATCTTGAACAATTTCGTCAGCGTAAAGCGATAGCTGCTCTTTCATGAATTTGCGGACCTGATGCTCATTGCCAGGTGCCCCAGGAAGCTCTGTCAGTGTTTGAAACAGTTTTAATGTTTGTTCGTTCATTATGAATGCTCCTTTGGAAAATCTCTTTTATTATGTATAGTACTTATTCTACAGAAATTTTAGACGGCTTACCAATATTTGATGTAATATTACCGGTTTATTTAAAAATACGATATACTAAAAGAAAGATTATTTCGCCCATTTTTTTCATTCAAATAGGGGGTTGGGTTATGAATTGGAAGTCGTTTGCACTGGGGGTTTCAGTAGGGATACTTGCGGGGTTTGCGGCAAAAGCCGTTATTTCTAGCACTACAAATGTATCACCTGAAAAGGTATTGGAAAGCGTGAAAGACCATTTTAAGCAAAACGGACCAATCAGCGGCTCTTGGATACATATGAAAGCCGAACCATTCGAACAGCACCATGTTCAATATCAAGTCTACAAGGGCGGCATTTCGAAAAATAATAACGGAACAACGGAACAATTTGAATTTATTGCAGACGCCTCCACCGGAACCCTGCTTGATGTCCGCCTTCTTAACGAAGATAGGGTATCTTAACACTAAAACGGCAATCGTTCACTTACGATTGCCGTCATTTCTTTAGCGGCTTCTTTTCACGCTTTCAACGATTTCCCGGCCTTGAGAGCCCCATTTGACTGCCCGATAATAAGCATCATGGTAAAAGGTGAACCAGGCGTTTTTTTCCATCGCATACGGCACCCATTTTTCCTTTGCCATAATGGAATCCATCGGATAATCATCATAAGCCATCACCCATAAGCTATTTTGATGCGCGTGGGTTCCCATAAGGTCTCCCATGTGGATTGACATTTCACCAGCATCCTCAATAATCACAATCGAGTGGCCATTGCTGTGCCCGCCGGTGTGGACCATACGAATCGGGCCAAGCGTCCATGATTCCTCAAATGGAATAACTTGTGTCTCAATCGGTTGCCAATTTTCTTTAAAGTATGTAGCTTTTGACCGGATATTGGGATTTCTCATTTCGTCCCACTCAACTTGGGAAGTGATAATTTTCGCCTTTGGAAAGGTCGACTTGAAGACACCATCCACTATTTTCGTCAATCCCGCCGCATGGTCGTTATGCATATGTGTCATCAGGATATAATCGATATCCAACGGAGTTAACCCGAGCTCTATTAAGGATTCTTCCACGTTGGATTCCGCTGTTACGCCAAAGTTCCTTAATTGCTTTTCCGAAAGTTTCCCTTTTCCAAGCCCTGATTCCAACAAAATATTGTGGCTGCCGGTTTGGATAAGAATGGGATCTGTTGGCAATTCGATTTGGTTTTTTTCATTTGCCGGATACTTCCGGGACCATAGCGCCCGCGGCACGACACCGAACATTGCTCCACCGTCGAGGTTCGTCACCCCGCCGGACAGCCATGTCAGCGTAACATTTCCTACCTTTAATGTCTCCATTATTTAATCCCCCCTTACCCCTAGTTTACCATTGACAGATAATTAAAAAAACAAAAAAAGACAGCCCTAACAGGAACTGTCCCGGTGTTCATTTTGATATTTGACTTCGCAGCGATAAATCCGATTTCCTTTTTCAGAGAATTTCTGCTCATATTCGGTCATGATGTTTCCTTCAAAATCACTTTTATGAAGGTCAAGGCTGATAAATTTCAGCAGAAGTCCATATTCCGAAAAACTCATTAACGAGTATTCAAATAAGCTTTGATTATCGGTTTTAAAATGAATTTCTCCGCCGTCGACCATGATGTCCTCGTATAACTTCAAGAAGTCTTTATAGGTCAAGCGTCTTTTTTCATGGCGTGTTTTCGGCCAAGGGTCAGAGAAATTTAAATATACCCGGGAGATATCGTTTTTGTCAAAGTATTTAGCTAAATCTGCCGCGTTAATGTGAAGCAGCTTTAGATTAGGCAAGTTTGCCTCAATCAGCCGGTCCAAGGCAGAAACAATGACACTATCATACAGTTCGACTCCAAAGTAATTAATCTCCGGATGCGCCTTGGCCATTTCTGTAATAAAGTTTCCTTTGCCGGTGCCAACCTCTATATGAATCGGGTTATTGTTGCCGAACACCTCATGCCATTTACCGCGGTACTGCTCAGGGTTTTGTACAACATATTGCGGATTTTGCTCTATTTTATCCTTTGCCCAAGGTTTGTTCCTAAGTCTCATGTTTGCCACTCCTAAAAAAAGAATTCATTACAAAACTGGTATAGTGCTCCACTCCATGATTTACATTGATAATTCCTCTGGAGTACCGCACCTTGCCAATAAAGGCGGTGTGAGCAGAGCTGTACTATACATTTTCTGAGCGGAAATATATATATTTTCCACACAGATTGTTTAAAATAAAAGCCCTATGCGGCGCTCCGCCCCTTTACCATACAACATATCACGGCACTATTTTGCATGCAAGTGTTAATAAATATTGCCTGTGAATAAATAAAAAAAGAATTCACAACCTAACTGTGAATTCTTTTTTAATCCAATGGAAAGGGTGTGCATTATGCCATTAAGTCATAATGACCAAGTTACCTTGCTAAAAGATATATTAAGCAACCACCAAACCGATTGCTGCGGTTCCGTTGCCGAGTGTGAGCAATTGGAACGATTGGTAAAATCGCTAATGGTAAACACCAAGGTCGACCAAAATGTTAAGAGCATTTTGCAGGACGTTTACTCCTATAGCCAGACTGGAGCACAAACTGCTGATTTGGATCAGCATATTTTATCCAACCAGGAAAATTTGTCGCAATGGGTAAATGATATTGATCAGTTTTCCTGACGAATGATTTCTGCTAAAAATTTTATCCATTTATCCATTTCGTCAAAACGGGCTTTGTTTTTATGCCACTGAATAGACGATAGTGTATGAAGAGCCACATACCATTTCATTCTGAGGCGCAGATTGTCGGTTAATTCGACTCCGTACATGTCCAGCCAATCCTGCCAGTTGTCCTCCGGAATGTACCAGTAAAGCAGCATGCCGAGGTCAATGGCCGGGTCGGCAATCATGGCCCCATCCCAATCAATTAGATACAACTGGTTGTCTTCTGTAAGCAGCCAGTTGTTATGATTCACATCACCATGGCAAACCACTTTTTCCTCACTTATAACATTTTTCGCCTCTTTTTTTAAAAGGCTTAATGTCTTTTGCACATCAGGTAATTGGAGAACCTCATCATCCAATTCATTCGTTACCGTCTGAAAAATTGGTTCCGGGTTCAGGGGTGATTTTTCAAGCCTTCCTAACATCCCAAGCATCGGCTCAGAACGGTGAATTTTTTTTAAAAGCTTGGCAACAGGCTCCTGATTCATTTCAGAGGGTTTAAGTTCCCGGCCTTCTAGCCACTGCTGGGCTGTTATGACGTCTCCGTTTTCCAGGCGTTTGGTCCAAACAAGCTTTGGAACAATACCCTCAGCCGATAAAACCGCCAAAAAGGGAGACGAATTCCGCTTTAAAAAAAGTCTTTGATCTTCATATTGTGCAAAAAACGCTTCTCCAGTTGCGCCTCCGGCAGGGACTATTTCCCATTCTTGTCCTAATATATGTTCCAAAACAGTTCACCTTCAACTTATACCGTTCTAATAGTTCAGGACGCGCATCAAAGCGCCCAATCTATTTGAGAGGTAAAACCTATGCTGCTCCGAAGGTTTTACATAAACATTCATTATAATAAAAAAAAGCTATTGAACCATTTCTGCAATAGCCATCTTTATAAATTTTATCTCCAATAACCTTTTTTCGTCAAGTAATCTCGAGCAACTATTTTTTCACTAAAACATTAAGAGTAATAGGTGGGAGTTCAATTTCGCCGCTTTCAATGACACAATCACAAGTAAGGCCGGCACGATTTCCATCGGCCAAAACACCCCAACTTCCCGCTGGTAATACAACTTTTTGTGTTGCAGAAGATGGATTTATCAATAAGATCATTGCGGGTGATTCCGAATGGAATAGTAATCCGATTATGGGTGCTTCCACAGGCAGCAAGCTGATCCTGCTACGGATTTCCTCTCCAGTTCGCATGCGGAAACAAGGATATTGCTTGCGGATTTGGATTAATCCTTTTACATACTCAACAGTTTCTTCATAAAAACTCCTTCTCTCCCAATCGAGTTGGTTTACAGAATCAGGCGACCGGTAGCTGTTTCCGTCACCTTGTTTGGTGCGAAAAAACTCCTGCCCGCTATGGATAAAAGGAATGCCCTGCGATAATAAGACCAATCCTGTTGCGAGACGGTGATACTTTTTCCGTTTCTCGTCATCGGCATTTGGAAGGCAGGCCTGGATTTTATCCCACAGCGTATGATTATCGTGGCACTCGACATAATTGACTGACTGGCTAGGTTCATTAAATAATCCCGTGCCTTTTTTCTTAAATCCAATGCTTCCGGTTATGGCTTCCAATGCAGCCGTGAAATAATGACGGTTGCCTAATGCATACCCCTTATCATACATATTAAAGGTGCTGCCCTTAATAGAGTCACGAAATTTATCATTAAATTGGCCAATTTTTGGCAATTGATTCTGATTTTGAATGATGGCTTTCTGTTCAAGTGGCAGTGGAGTGTTTAGATTCCAGCCTTCCCCGATGATCAAAATATCCTCCGCAAGACCGTCGCAAACCCTTCTGACTTCATTCATTGTTTCGACATCAAGAATCCCCATCAAGTCAAAGCGAAAACCATCGATATGATACTCTTCCACCCAAAATCGGATAGAATCGGCAATAAACTTCCTTACCATCCTTCTTTCAGAAGCAATATCATTCCCTACCCCCGTCCCATTGGATGGAAGTCCAAGTTCATTATGGCGGAAATAATACCCGGGAACTATTTTTTCAAAAGGGGAATCCTCGCGAATATAAACATGGTTATAAACAACATCCATGATCATCCGGAGGCCGGCATGATGGAGTTGATCAATTAATTGCTTTAATTCGGTTATCCGTGAATATGGATTGGAGGGGTCAGTGGAATAACTGCCTTCGGGAGCATTAAAGTGAAGCGGATTATATCCCCAATTATACTCATTTTTATCGGCTAACTCATTAACACCTGCGAAATCATGAAATGGGAGAAATTGAATATGGGAAATCCCAAGCTCCTTTACATACGATAACCCTGTGGACTTGCCGTTTTTTTCGGTCGTGTTTCGTTCCCCAGCCCCAAGATATAATCCTTTGTGAACAACACCGCTATCAAAATGAATCGTAAAATCCCGAAGATGTGTTTCATAAATAATCGCATCAACAGCATCTTCAAGCGGTGGGAGTGGTATCTTTGCCCGGTTTGTCTTTTCAAAATTAACGATGACTCCAAGTTCACCATTGGCGGTAACTGCTTTTGTATATGGATCTACAGCCTCACGCCATTCCCGATTTACCTGAACAAGGTAACTGTATTGAGATAATTCTAAATCTCCTTTAACCGATACAGCCCAAACCCCTCGTTCCTCCCGCTTCATTTTAATGATTTCCGAGTGGTGACTTCCAGGTTTGCGTAATTTTAATTTTACCTTCAGTGCTGTCGGTGCCCATAACCTAAATTGGGTTTCTTCCTTTTTATACGTTACGCCTAGATCTTCGCCATCGTAAAAAAATTGCTGATCGAAGGCTTCTGTTCGAATCACCGCACCGATTTGAAGATCGGTTTTGCCGCCGTGCCCATCGAAGATCCAGTATTGCTTTTCAAAAGAAAACTCCGAAGTCAGTTCACAAATATATTTTTGATAATTTTCTATTGGCAAGCTTTTAATGATTTTTAAAGGCTGCTTTTCATCGTCACCCATGATGCAAAAAGAAGATGATTCCCCGTGGTGATAGGAAAAGGGAAGAAGGACCGTAATGATGTTCATATCATCCAAATAGGCAAGAAAAGTCCTGTCAGTGGATACCATTCGATTCCCCCTCTTTCAGCTCTGCTTCTTCTTTGTTTCGCAGTCTTGTAAACATCTCTAAAGCTTTTACTTGTATCTCAATATTTAAAGGCGTATAACCAATATGTTCCCCATCTCCATGGACAAACATATTGTCACTCGATTGAATAGAAATTGTTTTGCCTTTAAAGGTTTTTACCTCTTTGAAATAAATGTGTTTCCCCTTAAAAACGCTCAGAAACACCAGAAGCAATTTCAAACGAGACAACTGATGAACGACAGTAATATCAAACAGACCGTCATCGGGTTGTGCTGCAGGGGCAATCATCATCCCACCGCCATAATAAGGTTGATTGGAAACCGTGACAAACCATGTTTGCTCAAACCTTTGCCTTTTCCCGTCAATGTATAATTCAATAGTTGAGGTTTTGTAGGTAAATAATTCTTTTATTAAAAAGTAAACATAGACCAACCGCCCGAGCGAAAGTTTGTTTAACATTGCCTTGACCCGAGAGTGATTTACTTTGTAAGCAATTAAAGCATCAAAACCGGCACCCATATTATTAATAAAATAATGTTCGGACTCATCCTGCATTGTCATTTTCCCGGCATCAATCATTGTGGGCTTCTGCTTCATCAGCCGAAGGAGCACTTTTAAGGCATCCTCCGGAACGGAAGGGATCTGAAAACCGCGGGAAAAATCATTTCCAGAGCCGCCGGGAATAAACCCAAGTGTTATATAATTATGCTTAATCGTCCCGTTCATGACTTCATGCATTGTTCCATCGCCGCCGACGGCAACGACCAGCTTTTCTTGATTATTTCTGGAGGCGATATGGTCAGCCAGCTTTATCGCGTGCCCGGGATACTCAGTGAAAAACGCCAGAAAAGAAACGTGCTGAGCCTGAAGTATGGCTTCAATTCTTTGCCAGACTTTTAGGCAGTGGCCGTTGCCTGCTTTTGGATTGATAATAAAGTATAGTTGTCTCATTGAATCAACCTTTGCTGTTTTTTATGTTTGCAGAGGGTATACGGATATTGCTTCATATTTCGGCGTTTTTGTAAGATGGGTTTGGTATAACACGACCTCTTTTGCTGTAAAAGCTAACGGCTCTGGCTGAAGCTCTGTCCATTTTTCCAGCCATTTCATTTGAAAAGGCTCATCGCCGCTCCACTTTCGTGCCAAGGTAATATGTGCCTTAAATGGCCTTGTTTCCAGCTGAAACCCGGCTCGTTCACAAGCTGTGAAAACCTTTTTTCGGATATCCTGCAGTTCATGGTTTTCCTCGGTATCCGCCCAAAATACACGTGGTGATTCTTTCATGCCAAAGATTCCAAGCTTGTTGATTGTTAATGTAAATGGTTTCACGCTATTTAAAATTTCTGTCACATTTTTTTCTGCCTGTTGTAACTTATCTTGCTGTGCGGCCCCCAAAAACGCCAGTGTAATGTGCAAGTCCTGATGGTGTACCCAACGTTTGAAAGGGAATAATTCCTTTAATTGATCCATTTGTTCTTTCATGTTCATTTTTGTTGTTTCCGGAATTCGAATTGCATAGAAAAAATGTGATTGGTTGTTCAATTATATGTCAGTCCTTTACATAATTTTAGTCTATTTTAGCTAATAAGAAATAATAAAATTTTATTAAATTTTATTATTTCCTAACGCATAAATTCAACTACGCCTCATGAACCGTCCTTACGGCCTCGCACAAAAAAACGTGGAAACTATGAGTTCCACGTCTTTTTTACGGATTATAGTGTTCCGCACTGATTTTCGACTTCAGCGACAAACAGCTCCTGCAATTTTCTTGTAACCGGACCTGGTGCCCCATTGCCTACTTTTTTACCATCGAGCTTGACAATCGGCATCACTTCACTAGTTGTGCTAGATAAGAATACTTCATCGGCTGCAGCCAGTTCATCTAGTGTAAATGTCTGCTCCTCAACAGGTATATTATTCGCCGAGCATAATTGCAAGATAACATCCTTTGTAATTCCTTTTAAAATAAGATTATCTGACTGGTGTGTGGTGACAATACCATTTTTCACAATGAAGATATTTGATGAGCTACCTTCCGTCACATCCTGGCCGCGATGCTGAATCGCTTCATAGCAGCCTTGTTCCGCCGCTTTTTGTTTCGCGAGAATATTCCCCAGCAAATTCAGGCTTTTGATGTCACAGCGGAGCCAGCGAATGTCCTCTGTCAAAATGGTCTTTACACCATTCGCCAAGCCTGCCAGCGGTCTTGGCATTTCCCTTGTAAAGGCCGTAAGAGCCGGGGTTACGTTCTGATCTGGGAAGGCATGAACCCGGGGTGCAACTCCCCTTGTAACTTGCATATAAATGATTCCAAGCTGCAAATTATTTTTTTCAACAAGCTCTTCCAGCATGCCCGTTATTTGTTCTGCCCCATAGGGAAGATGGATCCCGATATTGGCGGAACTTCTCTCAAATCGCTCCAAATGTTCCTTACCAGTGAACATTTTCCCGTTGTAAACGCGAATGACTTCATAAACACCATCACCAAATACATAGCCGCGGTCTTCGATATCCACTTTGGCTTCCGCCCGGTTGACAAGGTCCCCATTTAAGATCGCAAATGTCATCTTTCTTTCCCCCTATAAAATATGTATGCAATAATTTAACAATACCATTATTGCAAATGAGTAATCAATTTCTACCATAGAGCCATATGCCTAATAAGGATAATCCTATTTCACTAAAAATTCAAATAATTATCATAATTTTGATTCCGCGCCTTATAATCTATAGTAAGAAACCTAAAGGGAAGGTGGTAAACCAGTTTTTTTACTGAGCAGGTAAGATAATTTGTAAATTTTTAGTATAGTGGTAGAAATTTTCTGAAAGTATGGGTAAAATAAAATTAGATGTATGACATCTAAGTGCCTGCTTCTACATCTAGGAAAAGGAGATGTCAGCGCGGAAAAGAAAATTACATATTCTTGAAGATTTTCTTCAAAGAGGCTGTTGAGAAGGATATTCGCCAAAGGTTTGAAAAAAGGATAGGGAGTGGTTCTTTGAAACCTTCAACTAACCGAATGTTAAACCGCATCAAATGTATCTACATGTTTATTCGCGATCACGGCACAGTCACTACGCAAGAACTTGTAGAGGAATTTGGCATCACTCCTCGCACAATACAACGAGATTTAAATGTTTTGGCCTATAATGACTTGGTCATCAGCCCAAGCCGCGGAAAATGGACAACGACCCAAAAGAAAGTGAAGTTGTCATCTTAATAGAATGTCATGTGAAATAGCACGTGCAAATGCGCGTGCTATTAATTTTTTCGTTTTTTATAAAGGCTCTTTTCTAAAACATTGTTCCTTTTCTACCGTAAAAAACTACTTCATGTAAGAAGCAATGGCTTACTACTCAAACACACATCGCACTGGTCACATACAGCCTTTCTATTAACTCATCTCTTACAAAAATAACTTCCCCCGGTCGCGTAAAGCAAAACAACAATGTTTACCGAAACAGCCTTTATAAATGAAAACTCGCCGATTGGCGAGTACGTTAGTACGAAGACAGAGCCGTAGTTAATTTATGCTATTAGCTAAAAAAGAAAGCAGCAAAGGTACTGACTATCGCTGTTTGGAATTAGCGTCCATCCTGGTTATTGTATAGTAACGTTTGGGCGATCCCAGTGAAGTATTCCGACTCCCTGATAATATGATCCAATACAACCTTGGCTGTTGCGTTGGCGCTGACTGCGGCACTCTCAGTTTTTATTTGCCTGCATAATTGGATAAATTGATCACTTTGCTGCAAACAAAAGGTAACGAGTTGCATAACATGCTGATACAATTCCTGAGTAACCTGGGCCCCGGAACGAATCACAGTTTCAATATACCGGACAACCTGCTGATGTGTTTCAGCAAGGGCTGCCTCCCATTTTTTCAATGCATCGACAAACTCTTGCTCCAGTCCCTTGACGAGTTCGCGAATAACGACCGTATGCTCCTCCTCCTGATGCTTCCAAAATTCCGCTTCATCCAATATCCGTAACGGCATTTGATTCCCATAATAAAATTGCATGGACATCCCCCTAATTTAGACTCAGTTCAATGTATGGGATGAGCTGTGAAAATATTCGTTTGTTTGTCCCAAATCGGTTTTCGGGAGTGGTACAATAGTAGAAAAATGGTTTGAGGTCATATTTATGGACTTGATGAGAAATCGATATTTAAGAGGCTTTCACATTAAAAGAAATGAGATTCCTTCCTTTAAAGAATATCCTTTTAATCTGCCATGTATAAAAGAATTGGAGGAACTGCATTTTCATCCAAAGGTGACATTTTTAATAGGTGAAAACGGAATGGGGAAATCCACTTTATTGGAGGCGATCGCCGTTGCACTAGGATTTAACCCGGAGGGCGGCTCATTAAACTTCAATTTTTCTACCTTTGATTCACATTCATCGCTGAGCGATTATATACAAATTATCAAGGGGATTGATAGACCCCGGGATGGATTTTTCCTTCGGGCCGAAAGCTTTTACAATGTTGCTTCCAATATTGAAGAAATGGACAGTCAGGGAGGCCGCGGTCGACCTGTCATTGATTCATTTGGCGGGGTATCCCTTCATGAACAATCACATGGCGAGGCGTTTTTTGCTACGTTTATCCATCGGTTTGGCGGCAGCGGCATTTATATCTTGGACGAGCCGGAGGCTGCCTTATCACCGCTCCGTCAGATGTCGATGCTGACAAGGATCCATGATTTGGTCGAGGCGGATTCGCAGTTTATTATTGCAACTCATTCGCCGATTATAATGGCCTATCCGGATGCAAAGATTTTTGAATTTACTGAGGATGGTATCCGGGAGAGCAGGCTTGAGGACACAAACCATTATCGTCTCATGAAACAATTTTTTGAGGATAAAAACCGGATGATTCATCATTTGTTGAATGAATGAGATTAATGCGTCCCGGCCTGAGTAGCTTCATAATGACGCGTTCACCTCGGTCTTTCTCCAGATCGCGTCATATGAAACGCTCTTATGACGCGTTCACCTCGGTCTTTCTCCAGATCGCGTCATATGAAGGGCTCTTATGACGCTTTCACCTCGGTTTTTCTCTGGTACGCGTCATATGAAGGGCTTTTATGACGTGTTCGACTCGGTTTTTCTCTGGTACGCGTCATATGAAGGGCTCTTATGACGCGTTTGACTCGGTTTTTCTCTGGTACGCGTCATATGAAGGGCTCTTATGACGCTTTCACCTCGGTTTTTCTCTGGTACGCGTCATATGAAGGGCTTTTATGACGTGTTCGACTCCGTTTTTCTCCAGATCGCGTCATATGAAGGGCTCTTATGACGCGTTCGACTCCGTTTTTCTCTGGTACGCGTCATATGAAGGGCTCTTATGACGCGTTTGACTCGGTTTTTCTCTGGTACGCGTCATATGAAGGGCTCTTATGACGCGTTCACCTCGGTTTTTCTCTGGTACGCGTCATATGAAGGGCTCTTATGACGCGTTTGACTCGGTTTTTCTCTGGTACGCGTCATATGAAGGGCTCTTATGACGTGTTCGACTCCGTTTTTCTCCAGATCGCGTCATATGAAGGGCTCTTATGACGCGTTCGACTCGGTTTTTCTCCAGATCGCGTTATATGAAGGGCTCTTATGACGCGTTCGACTCCGTTTTTCTCCAGATCGCGTCATATGAAGGGCTCTTATGACGCGTTCACCTCGGTCTTTCTCCAGATCGCGTCATATGAAGAGCTCTTATGACGCGTTCGACTCCGTTTTTCTCTGGTACGCGTCATATGAAGGGCTCTTATGACGCTTTCACCTCGGTCTTTCTCCAGATCGCGTCATATGAAGAGCTCTTATGACCCGTTCGACTCCGTTTTTCTCTGGTACGCGTCATATGAAGGGCTCTTATGACGCTTTCACCTCGGTCTTTCTCCAGATCGCGTCATATGAAGGGCTCTTATGACGCTTTCACCTCGGTCTTTCTCCAGATCGCGTCATATGAAGGGCTCTTATGACGCTTTCACCTCGGTTTTTCTCTGGTACGCGTCATATGAAGGGCTTTTATGACGTGTTCGACTCGGTTTTTCTCCAGATCGCGTCATATGAAGGGCTCTTATGACGACTAGAGCGGATTGGCTCCCCAACCCGCTTCCATCCTTTGGCTATTCAATCAAGTTTAGTAATATAAATCAGATAATATTTTTCCCGTAAAAAATCTCATCCATCTCGAACTTGATTCTTTCGGTAATTTCAATATGCTCTTCCGGTGTAAGTTTATCTTTTGTATAGCCAAACAGGTAATTGTTCAAATCAAATTCCCTCAGTTTGCATTTTGTGTGAAAGATGTTCTCCTGATACACATTAACGTCAATCATATCAAACATTTCAATCAAATCGTCCGGGATGTAGTTTTGGATTGAGCTGATTTCATGGTCAATAAATAGCTTATACCCATCCTTGTTCCTAGTAAAACCGCGAACCCGGTAATCTATCGTCATGACGTCGGTTTCAAACGAGCGAATCAAATAATGAAGCGCCTTAAGCGGTGAAATTTCGCCGCAGGTGGAAACATCGATATCCGCCCGAAACGTACTGATCCCCTCATCCGGATGATATTCAGGATACGTATGAACGGTTATATGGCTTTTATCCAACTGGAGCACTACAGACTCCATTAGAGGACCCGGCGATTCTTCAAAAATTTCAGAAGGCGGATTCTCGACAGGAGCCTCTGAAACTAACAGCGTTACACTTGCCCCAGCAGGCTCAAAATCTTGGCTTGCGATATTTAGAACATGGGCCCCAATAATATCGGCAACGTTTTTTAAAATTTTGGTCAACCTATCAGCGCTGTATTGCTCATCAATATATTGCAAATAGGCTTCCCGTTCTTCCCTTGTCCTTGTAAAACAAATATCATACATATTAAAACTCAACGATTTCGTCAGGTTATTGAAGCCATGCAGTTCAAGTGCCTTTTCATGTGTTAATTTCATAAACACTTCCCCCTACTTTCCAAAAATAAAAATTGCTTTTTCGTCTGTAAATATTATTAATTTACCCATATCCCCCCATTTTTATGGAAACCTTTTTGACAAACAGGAGAAACTTCCTGTTTTTCTTTCATATTCGGCGGCAATGAAGATAAAAATAATTGGAGGTCTGACAATGAGGTGACATGATGAAAAAACAATTTGCATTATTTCTTATGTGTTTACTGCTATTACCTGCTTACGCAAAAGCAGAAACATCTATGGACAAAGTAAAGGTGGCTTTTGTCAGGGACGGTTTCCTCTGGACGAAAATCAACGGAAAGGAAGAAAAAATTACAAAAGAGCCATACAAAATGATGGACCCGCCGCAATGGTCCCGTGACGGGAAATGGATCCTGTATCAGTTTGAGCCAAAAGAAAAAATCAACCCGAATTTGGAATCACAAACGGAAATCTGGGTCTATAACACTGAAACAAAACAGCATAAACGGATTACCTATGATGGTTCAAATCCCAAATGGTCACCGGTTGAAAACATTGTTGCCTTTAAAAGCGGCGGGGTGTTGAATGTCTCGAACCTTGATCATTTTTATAATATTGCGCTAGGTGTCGGCGATTATAATTGGTTCCCAAACGGACAAGCCTTTATTACTTCCTCCGGCGCAACCTTAAGGCCTGACGGATGGACGAATCCGATTCTTTATAAAATAAGGCTTGAAAAGGATTTAGACAAAATCAAGAGTCTGACGGAAAATGTTGAAAAGTTTTACACCATCCCCAGCGAGCTCCAAAAAGGGAACATAAGTCTATTGGCAATTGACGCCACCGGGTTCAAATTTTCACCTGATGGAAAATGGATTTCGTTTATGGTCAGCCCGACCGCTTCTTGGTCGATGGACAGCAATTTTGTTTGCGTTGTTTCATCCGACGGGAAAACCTTCGAGGCCCTCGACGAAATCATTTGGGAAGTCGGCGCGCCCAAATGGGCATACCAACAAAATCGCATCGGCTACATAGCCGGCGGCGGCAGAATTGTTTCCGGTTTTAAAAATAAGGATATGAAAGTAACCGATTTGCCGGCGTTTCAGACCATCAGCCTGACACCCGCCCATTTTGCAGAATTAGGATTCACCTGGAAGGATGATCAGTCTCTTTTTGTCTCACGGGTCAGGGAAAGCGAATGGTCCAACAATGAAAAACTAAGGCCAGACCCGTCATTGTTTTATATAAAAATTGGTGACCAAAAGCAATCGCAGATTACCCATCCTCCTAAGGAATATGGTGATTACAACCCGATCTTTCTTTCGACAGTCAATAAATTAACCTGGCTGAGGTATAAAGATATTGCTGACCTAAAAAGAGATTTATGGATCGCCGATGCAAAAGGGAAAAATTCAAAGCTTTGGATTAAGGATGTCGAAGGATATGATTTTTTTGAAATGAAATGAGCAGCTTTATTTATAATAATTATAATTTAATATTGATTATAAAATTATATATGTTACAATTAATACAGATGATAAATAGGAGGAAAAATAAATGACATTAGAACAAGCTCTAAACCAACAAATCGCGAACTGGAATGTATTATATACAAAGCTTCACCATTTCCACTGGTACGTAAAAGGCCCTCACTTCTTTACGTTACATGCGAAATTTGAAGAATTATATGAGGGAGCTGCAGAAACGATTGATGAATTTGCTGAACAATTGCTCACCATCGGCGGCAACCCCGTTTCCACTTTAAAAGAATATCTTGAGCTTGCAACAATTAAAGAAACAACTGAAAAATTAACTGCAGAAGAAATGGTTCAAGCAATTGTTAAAGATTTCGAACAAATCATTAGCGAGCTAAAAGCTGGGATTGAAATCGCTGTAACAAGCCATGACGATGTAACCAGTGATATGTTCGTGGACTTAATGGGTAAACTCAGCAAGCATAATTGGATGTTAAAGTCATTCTTAGGTGCTTAATATTAAAGGTCGATATAAAAAGCAGCCATTCACACACGGCTGCTTTTTTACGTTACTTGATAATTTTTTAAAAGTTCGACTTCTTCATCAGTTAACTCCCGGTATTCACCGAGCTCCAGCGTTTCATCCAGCTTCAATGGTCCCATTGACATTCGCTGTAAATAAACAACTCTTTTCCCGACGGCTTCAAACATCCTTTTCACCTGATGAAATTTTCCTTCGGTAATCGTTAATTCGATATCGGAACGAATCCCGGATTTTATAATTTTTAACTCGCCAGGCTTGGTATGATATCCGTCATCCAGTACGACACCTTTGGCAAAAGCTTCAACATCCTCTTCTGTTACCTCCCGGTCAATCACCGCAAAATATGTTTTCGGGACATGCTTTTTCGGTGATAGCAGTCGATGTGCCAGCTGCCCGTCATTGGTAATCAACAGCAAGCCCTCCGTATCCTTGTCAAGTCTGCCGACCGGAAACGGCTCATACACTTGGTCTTCAAGCTCCAGCAAATCGATCACGGTTTCATCGTGATGGTCTTCCGTAGCGGAAATGACTCCTGGCGGCTTGTTCATCATTAAATAAATATATTCCTTGTATTGGATCGCTTCGCCATTTAAAGTTACGGTTTGTGTATTGGGGTCGACGTGCTGTTTAGCATCCTTGACCACGGCATCTTCCACTTTGACCGCTCCGCTTTTTAACAGCTGCTTGACTTCCTTGCGGCTGCCATAGCCCAGGTTGGCAAGCAATTTATCAATTCTCAACGCCCCGTCTCCTTCCAAGTCTTAATTTTGTCAGTACCTTATCCAACCTGTCGCCAAATAGCCGGCGGGCAAGGCCAGATTTTAAGCCAAGATAGAAATAAATTGCCGCCCCGGCTCCGGCACTGATTAGGATCATGATGACTGATTGAATTTTGGATTCTGGTGAAAGGAATAACAATAATAGTTTATAGACAATTCCGGTTCCGCCCCACATTAAACCAACAAAAATCGCAATCAGCAAACTTCTTCGCCAAACAAGTCGGAATGGATAACCGGAATAAACCTTTATTACAATTAAGTTGATTAAAATAGCCGCTGTGTATCCCAAAGTAGTGGCAAGGATGGCGCCTTTAATTTCCATCGCTTCAATCAACGGAATGTTTAACGTTAATTTTACCAACAAACCGACCAATAAACTTAAAATCGTAAACCGCTGCTCGTTAATGCCCTGCAATATCGCGGCGGTGACGGAATAAAGCGAAAACAAGATGGCAACCGGAGCATAGGTTCTCAATACTTCTGTACCAATTAAATCATGTTGGTAAAAAGCCGTATAAACGGGTTCAGCCAACAATGAAAGGCCAATTGAAGCTGGGAGAGTCAGGAATAATAAAACTTGGAAAGTCTGATTAAGCTGCCGGTTTAAACTTTTTTGATCTCCCGCGACGAACGCCTTGGTGATACTAGGAACAAGCGTTAACGAAAAAGCGGTGGCCAGTGACATTGGGATAATTACAATTTTATGCGATTCAAAGTTCAAAATCGAAAAATAGGACTTCGCCACTTCCCCCAAACCAATCGCTCCCATGGCCTTGCTGAAGGTAGCTTGGTCGATCGCCTGAAACAGCGGGTTTACTATACCAACAAGGACAAACGGTGCGGAATACAGCAAAATCTCCTTATAAATTTCCTTAAGCGAGACATCCATTGTCCCTTTATCTTGTTTCAACAGTTCATCCAAATACGGCTTCCGTTTATACCAATACCAAAATAGAACAAGCAGGCCACCAATCGCCCCAATAAAGGCGGCAAAGGTTGCTACGCTAGCAGCGGTTGCAATCGATCCGTCCAAAAAATGCAGCACAACATAGGCACCGAGAAGAACAAAGGTGATGCGAACAATTTGCTCAACAACCTGGGAAACTGCAGTCGGTCCCATTGACTGATGTCCCTGAAAGAAGCCTCTGATTAAACTCATAAATGGAACGACAATCAACGCAAAGCTGACAGCCCGCATAACGGTAGTAACATCTTCAAGATCCGCCTTTTTACCGCTTGTGCTCATTTCCGCAAGTGTCGGGGCAGCCAAATACATAATCAGAAACGAAACAATACCCGTTGCCAACATGATGATCAGGCCGGATTTAAATAGCTTTCGGCCAACGGCATATTCCTCTAGCGCATTATATTTAGATATGAACTTTGACACAGCAAGTGGAATCCCTGCCGTTGCGACACTGATAAAAACTGTATAGGGAACATAAGAGTATTGATAGAGTACCGTTCCCTCACGGCCGACAATTTGGAAAAAAGGAATAACGTAAATTAATCCGAGAACTTTTGAAAGTATCGTTCCTATTGTTAAAATAAATGTACCTCTTAATAGCTTTGACTGCATATAATCCCTTCCTATTAGAAAGCATAAGCATTCTGGATAACCAAACACATATTCGTATGCATTTTAACAAAATAAATTCGACTTTTTTTGCACACTATGGATAGTTTACAACTTCTTAACTCACGATGCCACTCACAACAGAAGTAAAATGATGAAAAATAGTTTAATTTGTTCATGAAATGTTTATAATTAGTTGAATCTAGTTAAAGTTGGTGGAACGTATGGAATTTGATTGCATTGTCATCGGCGGCGGTCCTTCGGGGCTGATGGCTGCCATTTCCGCTGGGGAAAAAGGGGCAAAAGTATTGTTGATTGATAAAGGAGATAAGCTTGGCCGCAAGCTTGCCATATCCGGCGGTGGGCGCTGCAATGTCACTAATAGGCTCCCCGTTGATGAAATTATTAAGCATATTCCGGGAAACGGCAAATTTTTATATAGCGCCTTTTCGATTTTCAATAATGAGGATATCATTCGCTTCTTCGAAGGCTTGGGCATTGCCTTAAAGGAAGAAGACCACGGCCGGATGTTCCCCGTGTCCGATAAAGCCCAGTCCGTTGTCGAGGCATTATTACAACAATTAGAAAAATTACAAGTTAAGGTTTTTAAAAATAGTCCGGTTGCCGATGTACTATATGAAAACGGACAAGTAATAGGGGTTCTCTTGAAAGACGGTCAAAAAATCAAGGCAAAATCTGTCGTGCTTGCTGTTGGCGGCAAGTCGGTCCCGCATACCGGGTCCACCGGTGACGGCTATGCCTGGGCGGAAAAAGCCGGGCATACCATTACTGAATTGTTCCCGACTGAGGTGCCGGTTACCTCCGCTGAACCATTTATCAAAGATAAAACGCTGCAAGGTTTGTCATTGCGGGATATTCAGTTAAGTGTTTTGAACCCGAAAGGAAAGCCGCTTATCCGCCATCGGATGGATATGATTTTTACCCATTTCGGCATCAGCGGTCCGGCCGTGCTGCGCTGCAGTCAGTTTGTTGTCAAAGCCATGAAAAAGTGGAAATTATCACAAGTAACCGTGAGCCTTGACGCCCTGCCAGACCGGAACGAAGAGGAGCTTTTTCAAGAAATCGTCAAATTGGTTAAAGAAGAACCGAAGAAAAGCATCAAAAATACGTTAAAAGGTTTATTACCGGAACGGTACCTCCTGTTTTTATTAGATCAAAACGACATTGACCCTTCTTCACAAGGGGGAGTCATCTCAAACGAAAAAATCCGGGCATTTGCAAAGAACTGCAAACAATTTCAATTCAAAGTAAATGGAACCTTGTCAATTGAAAAAGCCTTTGTTACAGGGGGAGGCGTCTCTGTTAAAGAAATAGACCCAAAAACAATGGAATCAAAACTGATGAACGGTTTATTCTTCTGTGGGGAAATCCTTGATGTCCACGGATATACCGGCGGCTATAACATCACTTCGGCATTTGTAACGGGTAGGCTTGCCGGGACGAATGCAGCCATAACCGCAAAAAATAATCGGGCCTGACTTATGAGTGTCAGGCCCGGTAAATAATCATCGCCGAAAAACAATATACCTGGTCATCATCTTCGTCCTCCTGGAAAGCCGTGACATTATATTTAATGTCCAAAAGACTCTTTTCATCCAACCTTCGCAAAAACCGGTTCATTTCACTTTCCAAATCTTTTTCATGCTCTCGGTCAAATAGTTTAACCTGGATCATTGCCCTCTACCTTTCTGTTTTTCTATCATTATTGACAGTCTTTCAGAAAATTAAAAATAGAAGGTAAAAAAAACGGCTCCTTGAGAACCGTTATTCCGTTTCACCTGTCCATTCCAGCATACCGCCTACCATGTTGCGGACCTTGAAGCCTTGCTCTTGCAGGTAATAGCAGACATTCCCGCTGCGTGCGCTGGAACGGCAGATAAAGATATATTCCTTGTCTTTGTCAAAATAGTCGAGGTGTGCCGGGATATCGTTCATGCGAATATGCTTTGCTCCTGGAATCATTCCCATTGCCACCTCATGATCTTCCCGGACATCCACTAGCTCAAGCTTTTCCCCTGCTTCAAGCTTTTTTTGTAACTCCTCTGTTGTTATCGTTTTGATTTCTTCCATTCCACCCAGCCCCTTTAGAAAAACATCCCCCTCTATACCTGGGGGATGTTTTATAAAATTAATTTGCCACAATATTAACCAGCTTGCCAGGAACAGTGATGACCTTGCGAATGGTTTTACCTTCAATCTGTTCCTTCACGCGGTCATCGTCCATCGCAATCCCTTCCATTGCTTCTTTGCTTGCATCAGTTGGTACCAATAGCTTCGCCTTCACTTTGCCATTGACCTGTACCACAATCTCCACTTCATCATCAACCAGTTTTGCTTCATCATATGCTGGCCAAGCCTCATAGGCGATTGTGCCATTATGCCCTAGTCTTTCCCATAATTCTTCGGCAATATGTGGAGCAACCGGGGAAAGAAGTTTGACGAAGCCTTCGACAAAGTGCTTTGGCAGAACCGTTGCTTTATAGGCTTCATTAATGAATACCATCATTTGTGAGATGGCGGTATTAAACCGCAGTCCCTCGTAATCCTCGGTTACTTTTTTCACTGTTTGATGATAAACTTTTTCAAGATTTGAGGCTTCCTCATCCGATTGAATTTTTGGATTCAGTTCCCCATTTTCCTCTACAAATAAACGCCAGATGCGGTCAAGGAAACGGCGTGAACCATCCAGGCCGTTGGTTGACCAGGCAATCGATGCATCAAGCGGTCCCATGAACATTTCATAAAGACGAAGTGTGTCTGCACCATGGCTATGAAGGATGTCATCAGGATTGACAACATTGCCTTTTGATTTACTCATTTTTTCATTGCCTTCGCCCAGAATCATTCCTTGGTTAAACAGCTTTTGGAACGGTTCCTTCGTTGGCACTACGCCGAGATCATATAAAAATTTATGCCAGAATCGTGCGTACAATAAGTGAAGCACTGCATGCTCGGCACCGCCAATATAAATATCAACCGGAAGCCAGTGCTTTAATTTTTCCGGTGACGCTAATTGTTCCTTATTGTTAGGGTCAATATAGCGTAAATAGTACCAGCAGCTGCCGGCCCATTGCGGCATGGTGTTCGTTTCGCGGCGTCCTTTTTTGCCGGTTGCCGGGTCGACAACATTCACCCACTCCTCAATGTTGGCAAGCGGTGACTCACCTGTGCCGGAAGGTTTGATATCGGTTGTTTTTGGCAGCATTAATGGAAGTTCTGCTTCTGGAACCGCAGTGGTTGTGCCATCCTCCCAATGGATAATAGGAATCGGCTCGCCCCAATAACGCTGGCGGCTGAATAACCAGTCGCGTAGGCGGTAAGTGACCTTTTTGGTGCCAATGCTCTTTTCTTCCAACCAGGAAATCATTTTTTGAATCGCGTCCGTTTTATTTAAACCATTTAAAAAGTCGGAATTAACATGTTTTCCATCGCCGGTATAGGCTTCTTTGTCAACATCTCCGCCGGCAACAACCTCTACAATTGGAAGCTCAAATACTTTCGCAAATTCATAGTCGCGCTCATCATGCCCCGGTACAGCCATAATCGCACCGGTACCATAGCTGGCTAATACATAATCGGCAATCCAGATTGGCATTTTCTCGCCGTTTGCCGGATTGATCGCATACGCCCCGGTGAATACGCCCGTTTTTTCCTTTGCCAAGTCAGTGCGCTCAAGGTCGCTCTTTGACTTTACTTTTTCCAAGTAAGCATCTACAGCAGCTCGCTGTTCAGCTGTTGTAATGTCATCGACCAATGTATGCTCAGGTGCAAGCACCGCATATGTCGCTCCAAAAAGTGTATCAGGACGGGTCGTGAATACAGTGAATGTCCCTTCGTGTCCGTCGATTTGGAAGGTTACCTCGGCACCTTCGGAACGGCCGATCCAGTTGCGTTGCATTTCCTTCAAGCTTTCCGGCCAATCAAGTTCTTCAAGGTCTTCCAATAATCGATCGGCATACGCGGTAATTTTTAGAATCCACTGCCGCATCGGACGGCGTTCAACAGGGTGTCCGCCACGTTCACTTTTCCCATCAATGACCTCTTCATTAGCTAATACTGTTCCAAGCGCCGGGCACCAGTTGACTGGCACTTCATCTACGTAGGCTAGCCCTTTTTCCCAAAGCTTTAAGAAAATCCATTGCGTCCATTTATAGTATTCCGGGTCAGTAGTGTTCACTTCGCGGTCCCAGTCGTAGGAAAAACCAAGGGCTTTAATTTGTCTTTTGAACGTTTCAATATTTTTCGCAGTGAATTCAGCCGGGTCGTTGCCGGTATCCAATGCGTATTGTTCTGCCGGCAGACCGAAAGCATCCCAGCCCATTGGATGAAGCACATTGTAGCCCTGCATCCGTTTCATCCGGGAAAGGATATCGGTTGCGGTGTAACCCTCAGGATGTCCGACGTGAAGGCCGGCCCCGGATGGATACGGAAACATATCAAGCGCATAGAATTTCCGTTTATCGTATTCTTCGCTTGTTTTAAACGTTTTTTCTGTTTCCCACTTTTTTTGCCATTTTTTTTCGATTTGCTGATGATCGAAGCTCATGTTAAGTCCTCCTAATTGAATAGCTCAACCAGCTTTGGCTATTCCAATTTTTCTATTTAAAAATAAAAAACCCCTCATCCCAAAATAGGGACGAGAGGATTATGTATCTTCCCGCGGTACCACCCACATTAGTGCATATGCACTCGCTTCATTGAACCTTAACGCGGCAAACGGCTAGCATTACTGTTCTTTCATGCCAGCAACTCCTAGGCGAGTTCATGATTTCCCCGGTTGACTTTTCACCAGCCGTCAACTCTCTACATGCGGTTACAATCACTACTACTCCTACTCACTGTTATTACCTATTAATGTAATAGTTATTTTATTGTATTTTCTTGCAGGATGCAAGCAACTAGCGCCTATTTTCATAATTGACAGGATTGCTTTTTTTTAAACAAGCATTATTAGTTCAAAAGTTTGGGCAAGACATGGGAGATCGTTTTCAGTGGATCACTTGATTGATAGGTTAAACAGAGCATAATTCCGCCTTCAAAGGATGTCGTCATCGTAAGAGCGATTGAATGTGCTTCTGCTTCGGAAAACCCGTCCGAAACCAGTTTCTTTGCCAAAATCTCTTGAATGCGTGTGTAAAGGTCCGCACAGACGATTCGGACAGATTCACTTAGCGTTCCCATTTCACTGACGATGCTAGTAATCGTATTACCTGCAATAGTCCCATCCCGCTCAAAGTCTGCTACCATTTTTTCAATCATTGCTTGCGTGGCCACAAGAGTAGTAGGATATTCTTTATAGACATTCTTGACAATCGTAATAATTGATTCACTCACGGACTTTAGACAGGCGATGAGTATTTCTTCTTTTCCATTCGGAAAATGATGATAGAGCGACCCTTTTGAAATTTTGCATTCTTTTAAGATTTCGGTTACACCTACGCTTTTATATCCTTTTTGCTGGAAAAGAGCAGTCGCGATGTCAATGATCTTTGAGCGTGTATCCATTGCCGCATTGTCCCCTCCATGCTTTTGTTTAATCGTTTATCAGGAATTGTCCATTGTTAAAAATTGCTGCAAGCATCTGGACTTTTCCTGCTGTTACCGCTCCTGTAATTCAAGCCCTGCAATACCGAATCCACCAGGTCCAGCGTGAGTAGAAATCATCGCACCGGCTTGAATCCATTTTACATTTTTGAAACCAGCTACTTTTGCCATTTCATCCATCCGGCGCTTGATACTTTCATCGAGTCCGATAGAATAAAGCAGATAAAGTTGTTCTCTATCAATGCTATATTGATGTAAATAATCCTGCATGAGTTTTTCGGCTACCGCATTCATTTTCCCACGGTATTTTTTCGTAGATACAAGCTTTCCTTCCATTAATTCAATGCATGGCTTTATTTTTAACAAAGCCCCTCCCAGATAAGCAAAGTTACTGACCCTGCCACCTGCTCTTAAAAACTCTAAGCTTCCAGGAATGAATGCCATCCTTGATTTAGGAACCATAGCTTCTATTTTTTCAATTAAGCGCAGTGGTTCAATCGCAGGTTCTTTCTCTAACAAAGTAACCGCATACATGACAATCGCAGCTAATCCACCAGAAACATTCAAAGCGTCAATTAGAAAAAGGTCTGTAAACGCTTCTGCTGCGATGATCGCGTTTTGGAAGGAAGAGGATGCCTTAGATGTATAACCAATATGAATAATGATGCAATCAGGATAATCATCTTTTATTTTCGAAAAAAAATCATGATATTCATGGGGATTTGTCGCTGTGGTAGAAGGTATTTTTTTGGTCCGATCGTAATAGTCATAAATATCCTGTACCGGTAAAAAACCATCTAAATAATCCTGTTCATCCATGATGATATGCATCGGGACCACTTGAACTGCATGCTTGTCAACCCATTCCTTCGGTAAATCCGCACCACTTTCTGTCGATAAAATAATCCTTCTCATTGTCTGCCCCTCTCATCTTACACCGTCATAACGTTCGCACTTCAATGATTATGACTTACTTTAACTATACATTAAAAGGGTAAGCAAAGGGATGAATTTTTACACTTTATTCCGTGTTTTATCTTCAACGAAAAAACCCAGTCATAAGACTGGGGCAAGCAAAATCATTCATTTGGCTGTTTATGAAAAGGAAGGGTTGCTCACTGTGAACCCAAACATATCGTGCTTATTGAACTTTTTCTAAATGACGGACAATTTGCCCATAATGACCCGTAACGTGCCCGACGATTAGATGGTCGACTAAAAATGATAATGGTTTTCCGTCAAAGTTTGGATTATAACTTGGAGCTGTTTTTACCAAGTCCTCTTCTTTCACTTTTGCAAGTGCTCCCTCTACCTTCGGGACTAAGTTTTGTAGTGCAGTTATCGCATCATCCTTTTTAATGCGGGATACAGCGCTTTCGTCTACAGCAGCCAAGCGGCGCACATGTTCATGGTTGCGTCCCCACTTTGCCCCTGGAACGACCAATAGTGCTTCCAAATCTGCAACCCAAAATTCTACTGCTTCTAATATATGAGAAACAATTTGCATCGCTGACCACTCTTTTTCTGATGGTTTAATGTAAAGTACAGCCTCATCCGTGTTGTTCAGTACCGCCACAATATCATCGATACTTTTTTTAAACAGTTCCACTTTTTCATTCAGTACTGCTGTTGTCATCGATTACGCCTCCTCTAAGCCCCTAGCGATCTACCCTTTGGTAATTTTTCTTGAAATAGCCATATAAGAAATCTACATTATGATAATCAGTTGGTTTGTGTTGTGCGAAAAGCCGGTCACGAAGCAGGACGACAAGGGGATCCTCTGCGTGAATGGTTTCGCCCCATTTACGAGCTGATGTTTGTACCATTGCTGAACGCGGAATCCGAATTTCTTGGTATGCTTTAAACGCTTCTTCAAATGATTGATTTTTCTTTAATTCTTCTCCCAATACAAACGCATCTTCGAGTGCCTGAACGCCGCCCTGTGCTAAATATTGAAGCATGGCATGACCAGAATCCCCCAATAGCGTAATGTTGCCTTTTGTCCAATTATCAATTGGCTCACGGTCATACATTTGCCAGCGGAATTGCCGGTTAATGTATTCAAGAGCATTTTGCACTTTTGGATGGCTATTTTCAAAACGACGAGCCATTTCTTTAGGTGTTCCCCAGTCTTCAACAGTAGCATCATAGGATTTAAATACTACGACTTGATTATAAAGCTCACCGCGTCTGACCGGATATTGCACTAAGTGAAGGTTTGGTCCAATCCACATGATGACATCATCTAAATCCAAGTTTGCGTTAGTTGACACTTCTTCAATAGGTATAGTTCCTCGATAAGCTACATACGCAGAGTTTACTGGCTGGTCATCGACCAATAACTTGCGCATTTTTGACTTAACCCCATCCGCACCAATAACCGCTTCTGCAGTGAACGTCTCACCACTTTGGTTAACAATTGTGACAGTATTGCCGTTTTGTTCTGCTGTTTGAATCGTTTGATTTGTAAAGAATTGAATATTCGGGCGTTTTTGGCATGCTTCATAAAGAACTCTATGCAAGTCAGACCGATGCAATACGATATAAGGCTGACCGAATTCTTTTTGGAACCCTTCCCCTAAATCAAGGGTTGCTAATTCCTTTGCTGTATAAACATCTTTTAGGACAAGACGTTTTGGAAACACCGAATGTTTTAAGATCTCTTCCTTTACACCTAGACGGTCTAAAACTTCGATCGCGTTTGGTGCTAACTGAATACCTGCCCCTACTTCCCCAAATTCAGGTGCCTGCTCAAAAATGGCGATTGATTTACCAGTTTCCTGGATTGCTAGAGCAGCTGCCAAACCGCCAATTCCACCACCAACAATTATAATATCGCTTACATTTGCCATTAAAAATCCCTCCTAATCAAGTTATTATATTCTATAAATAGTGAACATTGTTCCTAATAAGTAAACATTAACCCATCCTTCGCCTTCTCGTCAATTATTTTTTCTGAAAATATATAATATTGACATTTTTCTCGAAATCATATAAAATTTTCATAAATAGTGAACAAGATTCATTAATTATGAAAAAGAGGAGGCCGCTATGAAACTTATTAATTTTACCGTCGCTGGACACACACGTGCAGGGGCAATCGTTGATAATCGAGTAATTGACCTGAACTATGCCTATCAAGCACAGTTAAAAGCAGAGGGGAAATACCGCTACGAAGCCATTGCAAACGCATTTGTTCCTGAAAATACAGATGGGTTATACCAAGGTGGCAACGAATCGCTTCAGCTGGCGCAAAAGGCAATTGATTTTATTTTAGCTAATCCCGAAAGCTTTGATAAAAAAGTCATTTATAATCGTGATCAAGTGAAGATAGAAGCGCCGGTTCGAAAGCCAGGCAAAATTATTTGCGTCGGTCACAACTACCGCGAGCACATCTTGGAGATGGGTCGTGAGCTCCCATCGAACCCCGTTATTTTTGCAAAGTTTGCCAATACCATCTTAGGGCCAGAGGACGATATTCCACACTATCCTATTTCTGACCAGCTTGACTATGAGGCAGAGTTTACTTTTGTTGTCGGCAAACAAGCCCGAAATGTTTCCGAAGAAGATGCCTTGAATTATGTAGCCGGTTATACGATTACAAATGACGTGACCTATCGCGATATCCAGCGGCGCACCCTTCAATGGCTGCAAGGAAAAACAGTAGATGGCAGTGCGCCAATGGGGCCATATTTAGTTACTTCTGATGAATTGACAAATCCATCCGGATTGGATGTTGTCCTGAAAGTAAATGGTGAAGTGCGTCAAAAAACGAATACTGCCAATCTAGTATTCTCGGTTCAAAAATTAGTATCTTTCCTATCAAATTTAATGACGCTGGAGCCGGGAGATGTTGTATTAACAGGAACTCCCGGAGGCGTTGGCGTTGCGATGAATCCTCCGCAATTCTTAAAGGATGGAGACGTCGTTACCATTGAAATAGACCAAATTGGGGTGCTAGAAAATAAAGTTACAGCGGTAGAAGTAGCCGCCACTGTTTAATAGTAGAGGCAAGGGGCTAAGCAGCAATACGCTGTGCCCCTTTATAAAATACGAATAGCAAAGGAGAATGGGAGATGGCTGAAATAAATCAAGAAGTTCAAGAGTTTATGAAAAGCTCGATTGTAACCGATTACACAAGAGATATCCAACAATACAATCTAGGACCTCTTTGGGAAGCAATTCCTACGATTATGCACAAAACACCAAAGCCTCAAGCACAAGCGTATCTTTGGAGCGTTGAACTAATAAAAAAGAAAATGGCTGAAGCAGCTCAAATCTTCACACCAGAACGTGGCGGAGAACGCCGCGCGATATATTTCCAGAACCCCGGCTTAACCTATCGCGAACCTTGGGGATGGGGATCGACGACACAAACGATTTATGCAGCTGTTCAAATGTTACTGCCAGGTGAAAAAGCACCTTCTCACCGCCATTCACAAAGTGCCTTGCGTTTCATTTCTGAAGGTTCTGGTGCCTACACAATCGTACAGGGTGAGCGAATTTTCATGGAGGAAGGCGACTTTTTAATTACACCGAAGGGCTTATGGCATGGGCATGCCCATTTGGGCACAGAACCGATGTACTGGATGGATGCCCTTGACATTCCGACTATTTATGCAATCGGCGGTACATTCTTTGAGCCTTATGAGGATGGGTTGCAACAGCCGGATATTCCCGATAATTTTACAGAGAGACGTTATCGCGGCGGCATGGTTCGTCCTGTTGGCGATGATAAATTCACGGTTGCCCCGCTGGCCAATTATAAATGGGATCGCACGGTAGAAGGAATTAAAGGCTTGATGGAATTTGATCCAAATCCATACCATGGATATGCAGTAGAGTACATTAACCCTTCTACAGGCAAATCGGCTAACCCGACACTTGGAACAAGAATGCAGCATCTTCCGCATGGTTTCAAAACAAAGGCATTACGCCATACACACTCCACTGTTTATCAGGTCCACAAAGGTTCTGGGAATACAGTCATTAATGGTATTCGCTTCGATTGGAAAAAAGGCGATTACTTCGTTGTTCCAAACTGGGCTTGGTATGAGCACTCTGCATCAGAAGACTCCTACCTGTTCTCAGTGAACGATTTACCAATTATGGACCGTTTCGACTTGGAACAAGAGCAAACACTTGAGGAACATAACGGCCATCAAAAAGTTACTGGTGAATTTAAGGCGGATTTCCGTTAATAGAAACTATCTGAAACGCTTGAAATTCCAGGCGTTTTTTGTTTTTCTTTTGCTAATCGTTATAAAAAGAGCAGACCCATCGTCAAGCGATTGGGCCTGCCCAAACTGTTGTTTATATTTTAAACACGGACACTTCCATTGACATCCTGTCCTTGTGGCAATGGAACTTTGGATGGTGCAGTTTCTTTGAAGAATAATGAGAATAACAATACCAGCACACCAGCACCCGCGGCTACGAATAATGGAGTTTGAATCCCAAACTTATCTGCCAAAGCTCCGTTGATCATTGGATTTAGGAAGCCCCCAAATAACTCTCCAACGCCGATTGTTAACCCTACCGCAAGACCTGAGTATTGCAATGGTGCAGACTCAACTGGAATAACCGACATAGACATACCGATGATGCCTGAACCCGCGGAACCGATAAATAAAAGAACCATCATTAATGGCAGGGAATCCGTTACTACTAGGGCAAGTGGCATAAGAATCAATAACAAGGCAGAAACGATTGATGCTGGTTTACGGCCAGTCCGTTCTGAAATGGTTGGAATTAGGAAGCCAAAGATAGCGTAACCAAGCCCGAATGAAGCCATTACAAAACTCATGGTTGTGTCAGACAAACCTTTTGCCTGCACTAAATAGGTTGGTCCAAAAATTTGGAATGCTAACAATGTTGTCATCGATAAGCTGAATACAATAATCGATAACCAAATATTACGGTGTTTGAGAACGTCCTTCACTTTTACTTTTTCAGTCGATTTTACTGCGTGCAAAGCATGGAATTTCATTGGATCAGGATTTTTAACTGTTTTTAAGATCACCAAACTTAAAATGAGCCCTGGAATAATTGTTAAATAGAAGGCTGTATGCCAGTCAAACGATGTTGCTAACGCCACAATGACGACAGGCGCTAAAATACTGCCGAATAAAGCGTTACTTGTGTTCATTGTGAAACCTAGGTTAAACCCGCGACGGCGTTCCGAAGATTCAATGGCTAAAATGGATTGCGTTTGCGGAATCAGCGGTCCTTCGACGACCCCCATTACTAGTCGAAGCACGAAAAGCACCGCAAATGTTTGTGCCAACCCATGTAACAAGGAAACAATGGAGAATGCCAATACTAAAACCGCTAACATTGTTTTCTTACTCTTTACTTTATCTGAGATAAATCCACCAAGCGGACCAGAAACTGACCAAGTTAATGCTAGACCTGCTCCAAGTAAGCCTAATTGAGTGTAGTTTAGTCCTAAATCAGCTGAAATCATTGGAAATAGGTAATTAAGCGCTAATCGGTCAAAAAATACAAACCCAACGGTAAAAAAGAATATGGTGACCAATTTATTCTCATACGTCCAGAACCTTTTATTTTCCATCATATAAATCCCCTTCTTTTATTAAAATTTAGAATATTAAGAATATTTTTAACGAATAAAACGGAAGTGATCAAACGCCATCAGTTTTGGCTTGTCGCGGTGATCACTTCCGTGGGAAAGCTTGCTTACTTTGCTGTTAAAAATTCACCTGTACGTTTATAAACGTCTTTATACTCATCAAGATGCGTAAATTTACCTAGGAACCCGTGGGTTACGCCTTCATATCGTGTTATTTCAACATGGACGCCGGATTTTTTTAGATTCTCCGCAAATAGCTCACCTTCATCACGGAAAGGGTCATATTCTGCGGTAATGATAAGGGTCGCTGGAAGATTTTCTAAATTTTTTTCTCGAATCGGTGAAACTAGCGGATTATCAGTATCCACATCCCCTAATAAATAGAAGGAGTTAATTTCTGCCAATTGATCACTCTCTACGAAATATCCCTTCCCATTTTCCACCAATGAGGGGTATCGGAATTCACTAAAGTCGAGATCTAGGGATGGATAAAATAAGACTTGCTTCGTAATGGTAAATTCCTGTTTGTCACGAGCCATCAGAGAAACCGCAGCTACTAAGTTGCCGCCAGAACTATCCCCTGCAACAGCCAGGTTCTTCCCATCCCATTTTAATTCTTCTTTATGTTCGGCAGCCCATTTTGTAACATTATAGCAATCTATTAATGCAGCTGGAAAAGGATGTTCAGGAGCAAGACGATATCCCACAGAAATCACTCTATAACCTGATTCTTTGCAAATTGGGCGGACAACTTCATCATGACTCTCTAAATTTCCCGACATAAAAGCTCCACCATGGAAATACAAGAGAATGGGGTAAGAATCGGCTTCCCTCGGCGTATAAATTCTTACAGGAATATCAGCTTCCGTCGTCGGAATTGATTTATCTTCCACAGAATATACTTGAACCCGTTGTTCCACAGGCAAAACAGGTGCATCAAACATTTTTCTATGTTCTTCTGGAATGATTTTCGGTTTAGGATTCAATATCGGTATAGAATCCAAAACTTTTTTGATCTCTGGATGTACAGGCATCTGCATTAACCTCCATATTTCAATTTGTTTCCAATTTAATTGCATAGGTCGAAAAATTCCCACCTTAGCAAAGATTCTGTGAATTTAACCGAAATTACTTTACTCAGCAGCATTTTCAAAGAATTCTTTTTCCGGGAAAAAGGTATCTTCTTTGTCATTATGGAACTGGCGGGATAAGTTCTGAAATAATTGGCAAACTGGTTTTCTGAGAGTTTCATATTTTTGTAAAGCTTCGGCTACGGTTTCAGCTTCTAGTAAACATTCAGCCAATACCCCTGCATCTTGAATCGCCATATTTGCTCCTTGACCTTGGTTATGAAGCATTGAATGGGCGGCATCCCCTAGCAAAGTGATGCATTCATTGCTCCACTGGTGGACCGGATCGATATCGTATAGGGCACGAACATCCCAATAATCGATATTTTCAGCAATCTTCTGGAGGTCAGGATGGAAGTTCTTTAATTGATTAAGCATATCTTCTTTCGGCACGTTCGGTCTCCCAGTTCGGTCATGGTGCGGCACAGTAATATCGACGGAAACTTGTTTCCTATACTTTAACGGCAACAAATATACATTGACTTTATCATTCACGAAAATTCTCAATGTGTTTTCAGAAGCCAACCCGTATGTTTCAGCTTCTTCCACAAGGGCACGATAAGCATGATAGCCGTGGAAAACAGGCTCAGCTTGACTGAAAAATAGATTTCTGGCAAGGGAACGAATTCCATCTGCAGCCACGACCAAATCGGCTTCCACTTTAACACCGTTTTCAAACTCAATTTCTGCATAATCTCCATGGCGGACGATTGATTTGCATTTGTGATCCAAATGGAGGAACTCCGATGGAATGGCATTAATCAACGTGTCGAGACAGTCTGCGCGATGAATCAATCTTGCCCATTTTTCATTCGGATCCTCTGTTAGTGCAGGCCATTGTTCCTTAAGTAACACTTCCGCTTGCTCTGAAAGAATCTCTATTTGAACACTCTTATGGGTTACTCTCTCGATTTCCTCCAAAAGCCCCCACTTCTTGTAATACTGAATGGAAGGTGGACGTAATCCAATACCTGCTCCCACTTCTTTTATGGCTGCAGCCTGCTCGTAGACGTTGACATTAAATCCTGCATGCCGTAAAGCAACCGCTGCGCTTGCCCCGCCAATTCCTCCACCGATAATAGCGATTCTTAAATCCTGCTTTAATTTCATAAACATTTCCCCCTCAGTTTCATTAAAAATTTAATCGCTTCCATTTTTGGTTTTGCTAGGTAGAGTCTGCTTTAACGATTTACCGTGAAAGATAACTTGTAGTCGCCGGCTCTATGAACGGCCCTTCTCCAGCCTAAAAGACTATCATTACGCGTATACAATTTTGTCTCCATAACAAGGGTTGGGTCCTTTTTTCTGATATCCAATATTTGCGCCTCCTCTGGGTCCGCACCGGATGAATAAATCTGGTGATCACCCCGCGAAACTAAAATCCCTCTTTCGCGCTCAAGCAGCGTGAAGACACTCTCGACTTCCTCGAGTTCAATTTCATCAGGTTGAAAATTCTCTGGAACTAACAAATAAGTCTGTGTCCATACAAGCGGTTTCCCTTTGAGCAAAATTAAACGAGAGATTCTTAAGACCGAATCCATGGGATCAAGACGAAGGAGAGAGCACAAATTCTCCGTTGGAAAGACTCGTTCAACACTTAATACTATTGAATTACAATCTAAACCTTGGTCGCGAAGGAAGCCAACTAATCCTCCCAACTCCAACCCTGGAGGCCGGATGGGGAGTTCCTGAACAGGGAAGGTGCCCTTCGCGCGCTCCCGGTACACATATCCTTCATCGGCGAGCTCCTTAAGTGCCTGGCGAACAGGTGCCCGACTAACATGGAAGCGCTGAACAAGCTCCTGCTCCGTACTGAAAGGTTGACCCGTTTCACCATTACCTGCTGATTGCAGTTCCTCAATCAAGATTTGCTTGATTTGTTTATAAAGGGGAATCGAGGAACTGCGATCAATTGTCTGTTTTTTGGGCACCTTGGCCATTGTCATTGCTGTACTCCAAGAGCATCTGACTGTCTTTCATCGGAGACATGCAGCTTTAGCGGTGCAGCTGTACATTCCTGCAGGTATTGGAATGAAACACCCGGAGCGAGTTCTTGGACAACTAGGCCTTCATCAGTCACATCAATCACGGCCAGATTTGTATAGATACGATCTACACAGCGGGGTGCTGTCAGTGGATACGTACATTCCTCAACAATTTTTGGCTTACCCTTACTTGTGTGCTGCATGCAGAGAAAGATACGCTTGGCGCCAACTGTCAAATCCATGGCACCTCCGACACGTCCAAGCGGATCGCTAGGCACCTTCCAACTGGCAAGATCACCATGCTCCGAAACCTGGAATGCGCCAAGCACTGCTGCATCAAGGTGACCGCCGCGAATCATGGCAAAGGAGTCTGATTGTGAGAAGAAACATCCGCCCGGTTTTAATGTGATTGGTTCCTTACCGGCATTGACAAGGTCCATATCCTCTTGCCCTGGTTCAGGTTTCGGCCCCAAACCAAGCAGGCCATTCTCACTATGCAGAATTATTTCCTTGCCTTCGGGAATGACATCTGCAACAAGTGTCGGGATCCCTATTCCAAGATTTACGAACCATCCATCTTCCAGGTCTTGAGCCACACGGGAAGCCAACTCAATCTTTGACCATCCAACCTTCTGTTCCTCTTTAACCATTTACTAATACCCTCCCTTCAGGCGCTGCCTCCATTTTTACTAAACGATGCACGTAGATGCTCGGTGTGGCAATATTCTCTGGATCCAATTCTCCGACTTCCACGATTTCATCTACCTCAGCAATGGTAATTTTCGCTGCGGTCGCCATTACCGGGTTAAAATTACGCTGCGTCTTATTGTAAACAATATTTCCCCAGCGATCTGCGCGGTGTCCCTTAATGAAAGCGAAGTCACCCGTGATAGCCTGCTCTAAGACATGCAAACGGCCATTGTACACACGGGTTTCCTTACCTTCCCCTAGTTCTGTATAAGCCGCTGTCGGTGTATAAAAGGCTGGGATGCCTGCACCGCCTGCCCGGATACGCTCAGCTAAGGTTCCTTGTGGGGCGATTTCCAACTCGATAGTGCTATTCTGAAGACGCGCAATCAAATCGTCAGCGTGCGGACCAACTGGGAAGGAGCAGATAATCTTCTTTACCTGATTGTTGCTGATTAATGCGGCGACACCATCGCTAACGGCACCAATGTTATTTGATACAACAGTCAGATTCTTTGCTCCTTGCTCGACTAAGGCGGCGATCAGATGGGACGGTAGTCCGCTTCCTCCAAAGCCGCCAACAAGCAACGTTGCTCCATCATGTATATCGGCAACTGCTTTTGCTGTATTTTCAAACCTCTTTTGAATCATTTAGCGTTTCCTCCTCTCTATTAATATGTGAACCAATAAGTTCTTCACGATAGCCATTCATTGTCACAAAGAACGCACACGGTAAATTACGGGGATCCCCTGAATAACCAATCTCAGAAGCAATCGGCCAAAACGGTCCATACAGTTCATGCTGCTTGGAAACAGGTTCTTCTGTGAAAAATTGCTCCACCACTTCGCGTAATTTAGCATCCATATCGAGACTCGCTTGTAACACAACTTGTACTTGCTCGCCCTCGATTTGTGCACTTTGCATCTCCCCATCGATATTGCGGAATGGATGGCCCAAGAATAATCGTTTAGGCCGTACTTCTTCTATTAAGCGTTGGACACTTTTACGATAATCGCAGGGGTTCTCTATTGTTGGCAAGCCGCTTGCCCCTCCATACATTTGGACAGCATCCGCTGCAAAAGCCCAATCCAATCCATTTAAAACAAATGTAACGGAACCAATTGAATGGCCTGGAGTTTCTATTACCTTGACTGTAATATCTCCTCCAAGATTGATAGAATCACCGTCAACTACTTCGAGGTTCGGTTCAATACTGCCACCGATATCTGTTGTTAACATAGTGATATGTTTTTCTTGGATTTCCCGGTCGATGATGTATTTCCCTTGTAGTGCCTTGTAATCTACAATATGTTCATTTTTATCACTCACTAGGCGAGCTTCTTTTTTAGGAATGACCACTTTAGCCTGTCGACCTGTTTTCTCCCATAAGGCATAAGCTCCGCCGAGATGGTCGACATGACCATGTGTCAATAAGATCCAACGAATATCTTCGATTCGGATCCCATGTTTGGCTAAGGTTGGTTCTATGTCCTGTGCAACCGAGACATTCACACCGGTATCGATGATTGCTGGTTCCGGGGCATCGATATAATAGGCAAATGCGGAAATCGGGCCAAATTTGCATTCAATCGGTATAACACGTACGGAATTTGTCAGGTTGTTCACCCCCTTGCCTTATTGGCGGCCATTTTCCTCGTTACTTATTTGTGACATCAAATTGCTTAGGAATGACCGGTAACACTAAACGTGATTGATGTTCTGCATCCCGATAAATTTTGTGGGTTGTCGCCCGGCCGCTTGGCAGGTGATAGCTATCCGGCGGCAGCAATTTTGCATCTTCTCCATCAAGCGGTTCGTTACATGCAAGCTCCAACTCAATTCGATGTCCCGGTTTTATTAAAAATGAAAAGGGATATAAGCGAATACCGTACTCGTTAATTTCACCAGGTACAACTGGTACCACACGGTTATGTGGATGCCATGGCTCACCGTACGTTGACTTTTCTTCATTTAATTCACGATGAGATGCTTTTAAATAACCTGATGTCATTAATGTTCGTTTGCCGCTTGGATCCACATCGTAAAGCTTGGCAATGAAGTTTGTGTCATCAGTATCGATTTCCGCATGAATATATAGCGCACCTGTCCCCGTGATTTCTACAGGCTCGAGGAATTTATCACTAGTCCATTTAATCTTTTCTGATGTTGTTGTGACTGTTAATGGTGCTTGGTAGAAGCCATCTGGATGTGCATACTGGGAGGTTAATGGCTCTGACTTTTCACTAAGCTTGTGGCGCGGACGTAAGTAGAACTCTTTCTTTTCTTCATATGGCAATGGCCAGTGCTCTTCTTTACGCCATTTGTTAGAGCCTTCTACCGAGAACTGCACCGGGGGTTCATCCATAATGCCATTGTCAATCCCTTTTAGCCAATAATCATACCAGCGGAACATTTCATCATGACTTTCATGGAAAGGACGCTCCAACATTGGCGGCAGCGCTTGGATATCAAGCTTTTTAATGCCTGTTACTTTGTGGAAGCATTCGATTGTGCCTTCTACATTCCATCCGCGGCCCCATTTGGCTTGGAAATAGGTCGGAATGGTTACTTTATGGGCCACTGCAATGGCACTATTCTCTTGCCAGAATGGGCCATCAAGTGGATTTAATAGGTAATCCATCCATAATTCGTGACGGTCCTGATAATGTAAAAGGTGAACGAAGTCTGACCAATGTGCGATATCTGGATCGTTTAAGCGTTCTTCTGTTTTTTGTTTCATCTCTTCTGGTGTGAAAACCTTTGAGCTCTTGCTCGCTACGTTATTGAATGCGTTACCGCTGTCGCCGCCGCGTCCTTCACGAGAGGCCCGCGGCATTAACCACATGATCCCGCCGTGATAACAAAGTTCGTAAAGATCGAAGTGACCCCCATTCGCAAAAATGGCTTTTAAGTGTGGGGGCTGCTCCGCTGCACCCAAAATTTGCACAGATGCAAAGTAGGAAATCCCGATCATTCCAAGGTTGCCATCACACCAATCTTGCACAGCAGCCCATTCCACGATGTCATAAATATCTTTGCCGTCACCATGACCGCCTGAATTGTAGTTACCGCACATTTCACCTTCTGAATGACCGGTACCACGCACGTCAGCAATAATATGTGCATAACCATGTTCGACAACCGCACGAATATCACCAGCCTCGATGGCACCGTTCCATAGATGACTTGGACGCGCTTGTGGAGGCAAGGTTAACGCTTGTGCTTGCAGTTCTTTACCATACGGACTTAGTGCAAGTAACGCCGGTACCTTGTCCGCGCCATCAGGAAGGTAGATATCGGCAGCAATATGAACTCCATCACGCATGGGAATCCGTACATCCTTCATGATTCTCATATTTATTCTCTCCTCTAGCATTCTCTTAAAACCTATAGAATGTTAACTATTGTGGATACCTCTATTCATCCGACATTGGTGTAAAGCAAGGAATAAAGGGACCCGGATTATCTTGGTCTCCGCTTTGTTTGAAGACCACTTTAACTACTTGGTTGATGTGTATCTTATCAAGGTCGCAATCAACGATATTAGTCATCATTCTTGGGCCTTCATCGAGGGTAACAAAGGCGATGGCATATGGGACGCCGCGCCGCATTACACTGTAGGTGTAGATCCTGCCTGTTCCCTTGGCTTCTTTCCATGTTGTCTTGTCGTTCATGCAATAAGGGCATAGAACACGAGGGTAATAATGATACTCACCGCAGGAGTCGCACTGTTTGATCAGAAGCTTTCCTTCTGCCGCTGCATCCCAATATTCCTTATGCTCTGGATGAATCTCAGGGACTGTCATTGTTCTATCCTGAAATGTAGTTCCCATTGTTTACACCCTCTCCATGATCAGTGTGGCGCTGCCGTGCCGGCTTGCAAGACCGCCGCCGGTACCATGTGCTAACGCAATATCACAATTTTTCACCTGGACTTGCGGGTTTGCCTCTCCGCGCAGCTGACGAACCGCCTCGATTACTTTTACGATGCCGCCCCTGCTTGCTGGATGATTGTTATTCAATCCGCCGCCATCCGTATTGATTGGAAGCTTGCCAACTCCGGAAATCAAGTTACCGTCGGCAACAAATTTGCCGCCCTCGCCTTTTTTACAAAAACCTAAGTCTTCAAGCTGCATTAATACTGTAATAGTGAAGCTGTCATAGATGGACGCATATTTAATGTCTTGAGGTGTAACTCCTGCCTCCTCAAAGGCTTTTTGACCTGACCATATAGCTCCGCTATAGGTAAGATCAACTTTGCCACCCGAAAGTCCCTTCGGCGCTTCCCCTGCACCCATTACTCTGACGAGCGGACGTTTTAGATTCTTGGCAATCTCAGGTCTTACGACAACTAAAGCGCCGCCGCCGTCACTTACCACGCAGCAATCCAATTTATGTAATGGATCGGCTATCATGGTCGAAGTAAGGACATCTTCCACTGTCACTACATCACGCAGCATTGCGTTTGGATTGTACTGGGCATGGTGCGATGCCGCCACTTTAACCCAAGCTAATTGTTCACTTGTCGTACCATATTCATGCATATGGCGCATCGCCGCCATCGCGTATTCGTTAACAGCAGTTGGTCCGAAAGGAAGTTCGAACGGTGTATCCGGCACATTTGCCACAGTCATTTTTTGTTTAACACCACTTCTGCCTTCTGAACGCGGCCGGCCTGCCATCGTAATTAACGCGACATTGCATTTTCCGGCCGCGATTGCCTGGGCAGCATGGGAAACCTGAGCAATGTACGATGAACCGCCTGTGTCCGTCCCATCTACATGACGTACATTGAGACCTAAATAATCAACCATAGACAGCACGCCTCCCGGAGCATCACCAGCGCAAAAATAACCGTCTACATCTGAGACATTTAGGCCGGCATCTTCTAATGCACCTTTAGCACATTCGGCATGCAATACGGCCACGGATTTATCCGGAGCCTTGCGCGTTGGATGCTCAAACGCCCCCGCTATATAAGCCATTCCTTTAATGCTCATAATCATAACCTCCCTGTTAATCTATTAAACTTGAACTCGTTCAAGGCTAAGACTTTTTGGTTTAACAGGTTCCCGCATCGTCAATATTTTTGCTGGAGTGTGCACTAAAAGTTGTTGGAATACTTCTTCCCCAACACCTGCTTTGCGAAGGTCCGGTAAGAACTCTTCAAATAAATAGTTTACAGAATGTCCTTTTAAGCCTGGCCAGCCTAAGGCGCAGCAGTTTGCGTCCGCTGATATGACGGCACGATCCAGGTAACCTTTTTTAAGGAAACGAAGAAAATGGTCAACACGATCTTGACGCGGCCGAGACCAATATGGTGCACCTTCGACTTCACTGTCATATCCGATTGTATCGAAGCCTACCCATCCGCCTAAGTCAGCAATTAAATTGTCACGGTTTTCATCCAGATATCCGCCATCATCCGCATGCCCAAAAAGAACGCGATCAAGCGGCAGCCCTTCTTCATTAAAAATATCAATGGAAGTTTGTGCATCAACGCATAAATGGGTAATGATGGGGGCGCCTGTCATTAATGCTGCTCGTGCAGCTGCACGATAAATACGTTTATCCAATTCATTTAGTTTACCGCCACGGCTGACACCTACTTTTATTGCACCTGCTTTTGCGTCAGTCCCGTCAATGCCAATTGTAATTTCACGAACAAATAAATCAGTAAGGTACTCGACTGATTGCTTTCGGAAATAAGGAAGAGCTGAGTCAGCAGCTACAAATCCTGTTACGGCTACGATATTAACACCCGTCCTGCGTGAAAGAACTTGGAAATATTCGATATCACGTCCATTTCCGATTCCTGTACAGTCAACAAAGGTTTTACCGCCGTGCTCACGGAAGCGGCGTAACTTTTGCAATGTAACCTCAAACGCTTCTTCAGGTTTTTTCCACCATTGTGTATCCAAGTCACACCCAGGCAGGCCGAACCCAATATGCTCATGCATGGCTGTGATTCCTAAATCTTCTGTCGGAATTGGGCCTAATACGGTATTTACTTTACCCATTATTTTCACTCCTCACCTTAAATTGTTACCTTTATAACGCTTATAAATGTACAGACTCTATTTTTTTATCAATCTAATAAGTAGCGGGTTGATATAATTTATCCCATTCAAAGTTCCAACCCGTGACTTTTTGTTCCGCCGAAGCATCAACAGTAAGGACACGTTGCGGGTTTTCTTCTAATAGAATTCGAACTTGTTCGTCAGTCAAGCCGGCCCTATGCAGCATTGGTACAAATTTTGTCAGTAGGTAATCATAGCTAATATCTTTTGCTTTATGCCCCTTTGCCACACCAACAGCATTGGTTGAAATTAGGACACGATCGCCAAGTCCTTGATTAAACAGTTCAACAATTAATTGAACCCGTTGTTCATCGTTCACGTAGCCCTCGTTTGTAGCCCAGCCAACATGGTCTAATGCCACATACGCACCGTGCCTGGCTACCGCGAATGCATCTTTACGCTCTACAGCATCTAATCGGTCAAGCCCACCGATAATGACACGTCCTGGTGCAATTCCTACACCTAATAAAATTTCCAATTCAGCCACTGCGTCAGCACCGTATTGAACGGATACAGGTACACCTGTTGCCATTGCAGCTTGTGCAGAACCACGGAAAAGACTGGTTTCTTTTTCTGTAATACCGGTTTGACTTGCGATTGACGTCACGATTCCAGCCGAACTAGAACGTTCAATCCGCGGTACCGCTATGCCCTCTGTCACTTCTTTTGCGAACAAGGCAGAAAATTGTTCTGCAGACCATGGTGTAGGAGGATTCTTTTGCGGTGTAACAAAGTAACCGCTAAGCATCAGCTCTGGACCCAGCCCCGTGGATGCTACAATATGTACCCCTGTCGTTTTGGAAAGAGTTTCATAGAGTTTGATATCACGGCCATGAAACATGCCGCTATTATCGATGATGGTTTTTCCTCCCGCCCGGCGGAAATCTAACATCTGCTGTTTTAATCGGTCAAAAATCTCACTTTTGTCAATTGTAATCTCGGGAGCATACTCTGCCCCTGGATACACAGACAAAAGCGTTTCATGAATAAGCACAACTCCCAATTCTTTAGTTGGTATTGGTCCAAGAACAGTAAGAACAACACCTGAATTTTTTTCTTCTAAATGATCTAGCATTGTAAAACCTCCTATCTTATTGATTTGTTCCATAGGGAAGTCGAACGTAACAAGTTTATTTGATTTCTAAACAGACCAGTCGGTCTAATACCTAAACAAATAAAAAAACGATTCCATTAGGTTTCAAAGTTTCACTTACAATTCTTAGCTTTAAAGGTGCGTTTTTATGTAATCGCTTTCTATTCCACAAATAGTGACATAAATCACTATTTGTTAATTTCATATTATAATATTGTTATACCAAAGTCAATTATTTTTTCAGATAATTCCAAATATTATTTCAATATATCAAAATCCATTTATTTCAAAGGCTTTTATGGGGAGAAATATTTTTTCCAAAATAACATTTCCTGATGATCATTTAAGATATTAACTAACTGTAGGATTTTACTTACTGCTATGCTAATATTGGGATAAGGCAATAGGAGGGTAATTATGGAAGCTGTTAAAAAAGGAACTACGATCCAATCATTAGAGATTGGTATGAGTATTTTAGATGCAATAGCGAAACAAGGAAAGCCGTTAAAATTTACTGACATTCAAGACCTTACACAAATTACAAAAAGTAATTTATATAAATATTTAAATACCTTTACACAATTAGGTATCTTGTACCGCACCAAAGATACAGGAGAATACGTATTGGGCAGTAAGTTGATTGAATATGGAATGGCTGCAACTGACCAGGAAAATGTGATTGACCGAATTACACCTTTTTTGCATGAGATTAACGAGAAAAGTTCGAGTACAGTTCTATTTTCTATTTGGACCCAGAATGGTCCAATGATTGTTAAAGATATAAACACCAATCGAGGGATAAATATTGGTGCTCAAATAGGGACCTTTCTTCCTATAAGTTCCGCAACAGGCAAAGTATTTATGGCCTTCTTGGACGAGCAAATTCTTCATGATTGGAAGGTGAGTGAGTTCAATCAACTTCCGCAAGAAATGGTTGGCCAGCTAGAAAATGCATGTAGTGCCGTACGAGAGAAAGGAATTACTTTCGCAAGGGAACCACTGGTTACATCCGTATCCTCGGTATCCTTCCCAGTCTTTAACTATAAGAAAAAACTTCTTGGTGCTGTAACGGTTGTCGGTTTTTCAGAATTTATTCCTGACAATGAGAATGATGAACTCAGCCACTATTTAATTCGAATCAGTAAAGAAATTTCAAGCTGTTTCGGGTATGACGAATAATATAGCGGGGGCCCTCCCCCGCTTTTTTAGCAAAAGGTCATCTAAAATATTCCATGAATTTAACTGCTACGGACGAAAGATGGCGATTTTTTAGCCAGATTAGTGCCGATGGCCTTGACATAATTTCAGGATTAATAATTTGTTTAAACATTAATTTAGAATGCGGCATTATTTTTTCTGCGGATTTAGGTATTATCGCGATGCCTATATCACAATTTGCCCAATTTAAAAGAGGTACTATATTACTGCTTTCACATAAAATAGTAGGATCAAAACCAAGCTCAATGCAAGAGCTTTTCATCATATCAACTGCATCTACCGATGTGCTGTAATCCGATGTCCCTTTATAGCTTCTTAAAAGCATTAATGGTTTTCCCTTTAGGTCTTCTAAGTTTATGTAGTCTGAATCTCTTGTAACCCCCATGTTTTCACTCATAGCTGCAACGATTGGTTCACTTGGGAGATTGAGAGAATCAAAAATATCCTTATCAATTGGGAGCCGCACAATGCCCAGTTCGACGATTCGATTTTCTATAAGCTCCATTATTCGATTTGAATCACCCTCCCAAACTTTGAAACTCACTTTAGGGTATTTTCTATGAAAATCCTTCACTTTTTCAGGAATTAGTTCAGCGCCCAAGGATGGAAGCATCCCTATACTCAGCGTACCCGCAATACCACTTGATATTTCTTTCATTTCTTGCTTCGTTTTTTCAATCATTTCTAATATTTCTATTGATTTTTCATATAGAAACTTCCCTTCCTCAGTAAGGATGAGCTTCCTTGTATGTCTTTCAAATAATTTGGTATTCAATTCTTCTTCGAATAATTTCAACTGCTGACTTAATGGTGGTTGCGCCATATTTAGCTTTTTGGCAGCCAGCGAAATTTGTCCCTCCTCTACGATTGTTACAAAATATTTCATGCGTCGTATTTCCATCTATAGGTACATCTCCCTCATTTATTCCATATTGGACTAAATCATACCATGATTTATATGTGATAGATATAAATCAGTAATTATTTTTGTATTTTTCAAAATTTTCAAATCGTGATACCTTGTTCATTACAGGAAATGGCTTTCAAATGATTAAACCATTTACGAGGAGGATCAAGGATGAAAAAATTAATTCTTTTATTGTTTACCATGGTTGGAGTATTTGTTTTAGCAGCATGCAACTCAGAAGAAACAGCTACCAAGGAAAATGCCAAAGGAGAAAATAATGTAAAAGAAACTAGCCTTGCACCTGCACCATTAAGCAAGCCCGCCAATATTAAAATTGGCTATCCTACACAGGGCGTTTCGCAACTACCGCTATGGGTAGCAAAAGATACGGGGATTTTGGAAAAATACGGTGTGAATGCTGAATTAATCTATATTGCCGGTTCCCCTCGTGTGCAGGAAACCTTGAATGGCGGTGGGATTGATGTAGGGGTTTCAGGAATTGAGGCTGCCGGTAATGCCAAAGTCGCCGGAATCGATTCTGTAACATTTACTGCATTAGCCAACAAAATCAAAGTATACATTTATGCTTCCAAAAACATCGATACAAAGAATCTAAAAGAATCAATGAAAGGAAAAACCATTATCGCCGGAGTCGAAGGTTCGCTATACGATTATTTGGCTCAGTCATATATAAAAAATTTAGGTCTTGAACCAAAGAAAGACGTGAAATTTTTATATATGGGTGGTGAAGGGGACAGAACAGCAGCTTTTATTAAGGGAGATGCAGACTTTTACTTGGTGGCTCCCCCTACGTCATTCAAAATGGATGATATGGGCTATCCAAAAGTCCATGATTTCTCTAAACAAGAAGTGTTAATCCCTGGTCTTGTTATGAAAAAAGACTACTTCAATCAAAATAAAGAGTTGGCCGAGGTATTGGCCGCATCGTTAATCGAAGCAAATGCTTATATTAAAAACAATAAAGAAGAAACACTTAAAATCATTACAAAATGGACAGGAATGGACGATCCAGAATTAGTCAAGAAAACGTACGAAGCAAATCTAGATACGATTCCTGTGAAACCATATAGCACGGATGAAACAGTACAATTCTATTTGGATAATTCTAAAGTTGCTGAGGTAAAGGCCATGAAACCTGCAGACCTTGTCGATAACTCTATCATTAAAAAACTTGATGAATCCGGCTTTATTGATCAGGTGTTTAAAAAATAAGCGACGTATTAGAAAGGTGGCGACACGGTTGCAAATTCCTGGAAAACTTCACTCCAAACATGTCTATATAACCTATCCATTAAAAAATGGCGGAGAAATGACTGCGGTTGAAGATTTTAATTTGGTAGTAGATAAAGGCGAATTTGTATGTATTGTTGGTCCCAGCGGCTGTGGAAAATCAACAGTGTTGGGTGCTGTTGCGGGATTCCAAGAAATCAGTGATGGACAACTATTTTTAGACGGAAAAGAAATAAGAGGGGCGGGACGAGATCGCGGCGTGGTTTTCCAGCACGCCTCGCTTTTTCCATGGCGTACCGCACTCGATAATATTATTTATGGTTTAGAGATAGCGGGAGTTCCTAAGAAGGACCGTAATGAGAAGGGACAAGAATTATTAAAATTAGTTGGATTAGAATCTTTTGGCAATCACTATCCAAACCAATTATCTGGTGGTATGCAACAGCGCGTTAATGTAGCCCGGGCATTAGCCATTGAGCCAAGTCTCATGTTATTAGATGAGCCTTTTGGTGCATTAGATGCACAGACAAGAGAATTTATGCAGCTTGAATTGTTACGTATTTGGAAAGCGACTAACCAAACAATTCTCTTTGTCACACATGACATCGGAGAAGCAGTATATCTTTCCGATCATGTCATTGTCATGACGGCCCGTCCCGGAAGAGTATTAGAAAAAGTTAAAATTGACTTGCCAAGACCTCGTCCATTAGAAATTAAACGAAGCAAGGAATTTATTGAATATGAAAAGTATATTTGGGATTTAATTGTAACGGAAAAACAGAAAAACGTAGTTTAATGGGGGAATTTTTACATGGACAATCTTAAGCGTAATGAAAAGGAATTAACTTCCGTATTAAATAATCCTATCACGTCTTTACATGTGAAAAAAACAAAAAAAAAGACCCCATTTTATGATACTTTTCTGTTTAGACATATCGGTGCCATCACATTTGTGACAGTACTCATACTGTGGGAGCTTATTTATCGATTAGGCGTCATCAATCCCATATTTTTAAGTTCACCAGTACAAATTATAAAGGTTGGATATCAACTGTTTGTAAGTGGAATACTGCTTGAACATCTTGTCTTTACCCTTCGAAATTTCATTGTCGGGTTTCTATTAGCCGCGTCTGTTGGGGTTGTAATTGGATTAATTACGGGCTGGTATAAACCTCTTGGAAAAGCGTTTGATCCATTTTTAACAGCGATGCTCGGTACGCCGCGTATTGTACTGCTCCCGTTAATTACACTTTGGGTCGGCGTTGGCTTTGCAAGTAAGGTATTGGTCGTATTTCTTGCCGGTATTTTCCCAATCATCCTAAATACGATGTCTGGAGTACAAAACCTTGATCCGAATTTAACGAGAGTGGCTAAAGCGTTTGGTGCTTCACCTATCCAAACATTTGTTACAGTCGCTTTACCCGGTGCGCTGCCTCAAATTGTTTCTGGGTTACGGGTTGGAATAGGACAATCATTGATAGGGGTTGTTGCCGCTGAAATGTTCGTCTCAACAGGCGGGATTGGTTATTTTGTGGCACAATCTTCCGCAAACTTTAACATCGACCGCGTCTTCGTTGGGATTGTCTTGATTATCATCGTGGGTATACTCATTACACAGTCGGTGAAATGGATCGAATCTCGTTTATTAAAGCATCGGATTGATTAAGTTGGGAAAGGCACCGAGAATTCTCGATGCCTCTTTCTTTTTTAACTAAAAGCTTATCTGAATATATCAAGATACTTTAACCGCAACCTGCTTTTCAGTCTTAATCCGGCGGTCATAAACAAGTGTCGTAACAATCGCTATCAAGAATAAACCTATTAGAACAGTAAATAGGGCCGACATGCTGTACAGGTCAACAATGATTCCCCCAAGTAATGGACCAATCATCCTCCCACCGGTTGCCACACTGGTGACGATCCCCTGATAAAAACCTTCCCGCCCCTTTGGTGCGAGTTCAAATGCGATCGTTGGTACCGCCGGCCAAACGAACATTTCGCCAATCGTTAAAATAATCATAGCAACCAAGAATCCGGTAAACGCATCTGCCTTGCCACCCACAATAAATGACACGATGAATATCGCTATTCCAATAAGAATTTGCAACTTAAGTGATGCAGACAAATGCTTTAAGACCCCATTTAAGATTGGCTGCCCAAGTACAATAATCGCCCCATTGATGGTCCACAAGAAGCTGTATTGTGTCAGGGAGATATTAATTTCCTGTGTGTATGAAGCAATGGTTGTTGTCCATTGACTATAAGCCACCCAGCATAATAAGTACCCCGAGGATAGAATGAATAAGGCCTGGAGATTTGCTTTGTTTTTTACAGTATTAGCAGCAGACTCTTTTGTTTTGTGCGCTGCTGGGGTAACAGTAATTCCCCGATATCCAAAAACAGCAATGCCCAAAAATAAAATGTACATAACTGTATTTGCCAAGAAAATTAGCTGGAATGAGTAGGCAGCCACTAATCCGCCAAGGGAAGCGCCGATGGCAACACCAAGGTTTTGCGCAACATAAAGAGCATTAAACGCTTTCCGGCCGCCCTCTTTCCAAACCGACCCAGCCATAGCGTACATCGGTGGATAAATAATCCCGGTGCCAAAGCCGGCAATGGCGAGGAAGACGACATATTCCGGCCATCCGTGCCAGAAAGTTAATCCTACTAGAGCCAGAAGCGAAATGGCGATTCCAAGAAGAATCGATTTGAAGCCGCCGATTTTATCAAATAAATGGCCGCCATATAGACTGCCGATGACATTAGCCCCTGAGTTGAGCATGAGGACAAGCCCGGCAACAGATAAAGACTTTCCTAAATGATCGTGAATATAGATTGTATTTAAAGGCCATAAAAAAGAAGAGCCTATTGTATTCACTGCCATCCCGATGATTAAAAGCCATAAGGCACGTGGCATGAAAATTGCTCCTTTGTATATAAATATTTCAATATCCTTGGTAATTTTAGACCTTTTTCTGTTAGACTGCAATCATTTTTATTTACCAGTTACCGACAGATTACACCAAAAAGGAAAACACTGTCCTCAATAGGAACAGTGTTTTCTGAATGAACTATTTTTTGGGCGGTGCCGGTACTACAGGAGCCTGTGCAGGGAAATAGCTGTTCACTGCAGCGTCCTTCTTCTTCTCGTTTACCTTTTCATCGAATACAGCTTGTTTCGCTTTTTCAATTTCGTTAGTAAGCTCTTCTAAGTTTACTCCCTTTTTCACAAGTTCTGCTGTCGCAATTTGGATGGCTTTGTTGGACCTTTCAATTGAAATCCTTAAAGAATCCATTGAACCTTGCGGGTTGTGGAAGCCTGAAGAGTTCTCAGCAGCAATAATGTCCCAGAACCACTGGCCTTGACGGACAAATTCTTGTGCCTCTTTAATCTTCGCTTGATCAACACCAGAGGTAATCATTTTGTTCACATAATAGTGAGCTGAAGTGGAAACATTCTGTGCATCATGCAATGCGCTGACATTTGCTTCCTGAATTTCAAGCACACGGTCTTTGAGCTTGTCCAAATCACGGTCGCCGTGGCACTGTCCGCACGAAGTCTGCATTGTCTTAAGCGGTGAAGTCCACCAGTGAGACGAGATTTTCTTTTTGCCATCCACACGTTCATACGGCATATGGCAATCTGCACAAGAAACGCCTGCCTTGCCGTGGGTACCTGAACTATGGGTTTCGAACTCAGGATGCTGGGATTTCAACATTGGTGTGCCGGAAATATTGCTAACCCAGTCCTTTTCAAAACCATTTTCTTTGGCAATCGTGTTATAGTATTCATACATGTCTTCTGGCTTAAACCCTTTGGTCCATGGATAGATGACTTCACTGTTGCTGGCAGCAAAATAGTACTCATCATGACATTGGCCGCAAACATAGGTACGCATGTCGTTTTTCGTTGGATTAGAAGTATCAACACCCTTTGCTTCCAATGCTTTATAGAAGCTTGGACGGGTTACCCGTAAATCCATCGTTTTTGGGTCGTGACAGTCAGAGCAGCCAATTGGCGAGTGACCCATTTCTTCACCCTTTGGCCAAATGACTTGATTGAAGTTAGCGCCCCAATAATCATCGCCCATTTCCTCAATCATCTGTGGAACAGCTGTTGATTTACACGTATAACAAGAACCGACCGATTTATCGGTAATCCGTTTGACATTGCGGATATCCTCAAGTGCATATACGTGTCCGCGATCTTCGTTGTATTCAGTAGCAAACCCGTATCCGTTAAAGAGAATTGGCAACAAAGGCTCTTTATCTGGATCATATTTGCTTCGCTTCACGGAGCCGTTGTATTTCGTATCTTCCATCTTCTTATTTTTCATATAGCTGTTGTATTGTAATGGAAATTGGTCCTTGAATGCTTCATTGCTGATTTCATCTGCTGAGAGGCCTGTCGTCTTCTTGCCTGCCGCGTTCGCTGTTTTTTCGCCGGGATCATTACTGCAGCCAGTGATGATCAGCACAAACGCCAGCAAGAGAAGATATGCCCCGAATCTAACCCTGCTCATTCTTAAAATCCTCCCTTATTTTCTAATAGCTCTCCTGACTTTGGCGGCTTGTTGAAATGATCATCCTTAAATCCTTTGCCGTGAGGTACTGTTTTGTGGCAGGAGATACATTTTTCTTTCGCATCATGCGATACATTGTTTACCGTACTCTTATGGCAGGAGATACAGTTATCGTTCATGATATTTTGTGTACGTTCCGTCGCTCCAATCACATCAGGAATTTTCTCTGTGCCCAATGTGTTGTAATAAATATGCGTCATTCCGGCCCGGCCTTTGAAAAATAATTTCCCCACTTCACTTTTGTGTGGCAAATGGCAGTCATTACACTGCAATTCGGCATGGGTAGAATCCATAAACGATGTATAGACCGATTGCATTGTGTGGCAATTTTGGCAGAAACCCGGTGAATCCAAATAGGCCATTGTTTTTACAGTTGAGAACGATAAGGCTACACCAATCAGCAACGCAACAACAATCAACACTTTTTTGTCAATTTTCAATATTTTTTTGAACACATTTTTCACCTCCCATAACTTGCTATCTCTGTATCTATGTTAAAGTACTGAAGTACGTCTAACCCCAATTACCGTGCTTGTTTCCTGTTTCTTCGAATCAAAAGGCTCAATGCCCCTGCAGAAACAAGACTGACGCCGCCGAACGTTCCAACGGCCAGATAGTTGACTTTTTTATCACTTTTTTCTTCAACATTTTTTTCGATATTTAATAATTCGATTGTCGGTTTTTTCTCAGACCGTTGATAGGTTAGTTTAAAGCTCTTCTGTTCGCCTGCTTTTATATCTTGGAAGTGATAGGCATAGGTGTCTTTTCCATCTCCATGGCTTTGCTCCTCCGGTTTCGGGCTAAGCTTCATGTCTTTTGCCTTATTTGGCGGCAAGAAATTCACATTTACCAGCCCGATATCCACGAAGCTTTTAAATTGATAGGCTAATGATTTCTTTGCGCCATTAACCTTTAGGCTGTCTGTATAGTATTCAACCACAAATTTATATCGTTCCTTTGGAGATATTTCTTCCGTTGTGGTCCATGAAATTGTTCCACGATCCTTATCAACGGCGTATTCAATCTCATAGACTTGTTTTAAATCTGGCGAATAGTCAGCAACATAGCCAATCCTGAAGCCGGGATCATTCATTGGAAGGGGAATTTCAATTTGCCCTATTTGCGGCTGTTCCGAATTGTTAACCATTGAACCATGATAGCCGATTAACAGCGGTGCATGGTCCTTTTCCTGATCGTTTGGGTGGTAAGCAAACTCCGGCATTACCTGAATGGTTAATTCCTCCAAGTTTAAGGCTGGTTGATGAGTGCCTTCAGCATAACAAATGGATGGGCTTACAACCGCAAAGAGAACGAGTATGATTAACAGTATTTTTTTCATTGTTACAACTCCTTATCGATTTTTTGAATATAATGTGAACGAGTTCACATATTTTTCATTAAAATTAAGTTAGGTGACACATTTCTATGTATGTATACCTAAGGAGAAATCGGGGTTTTAGCGAAAGTTTCGCTTGTTCTAATCCTATTTAAACCATAGAAAAAGAGGGTCACTCTGTGATGTGCATCACACATTAAAAATTGAGTTATTACCAAATTGTGAACGTGATTTTCACTATATCGATAAGGTTATTAGGGTAAAATTGATGCGGCCACGAATTTTATTATTAATAAACAAAAAAAATCCCTCAACAGCATGTTGAGAGATTTGTGAACATTTTATGAAGATTGATCTTTTTCTTGATGGAACTTTGATTTGACTGGCTGACCGCCACTTTGCTCATATTTCTTTTTTGCCTGTTTTATTAAATCAGCATCCTGACCAAGTTCGAGGTCATTACTATTGACCCCATTCCGTGTTTTTTGTTCTGGATTTTGCTGCTTCGAACGTTTTTTCAAAATTGTTCTCCCCCTCGTGTCCCTTGTAAAATCAGGCTGTTTTGCAGCTGCTGCACCTGAAGCCTCATCCGGTGCAGCTGTTCCCGCTGCGGTCCATTGGCGCTGTGGGCCATTGTGCATATATCCTGATACATTGTCTCTAGCTTTTGCAATGCTTGTATATAATCATCCTCATTATAATGCTCCTGAAGACTGCTTTGCTTGTATTGTTCCTCGGCAAAACGAATCGTGTCCTCCACCTGCTGGGTTAACGTTTCCATCGAAGCACGAGTAGCCATCTAGAGAACCCCCTTCTTGGTCTGGCACTTCCTTGAAGCAGATTGCTTCATTTCTTATTGTGTTCTCCATTCTTTTTCCTATAACAACAGCAAAATGATAATTACTGGGAATAAACAAGGCAACAATTACAATTGGATAACCCAATCATTTTTTGTTAAAATAGATTTTATGCATGTGAAGCTGAAATAAAAAATTAAGGAGGTTTTTCTGAATGCTTCAGACCAAACCTTTTCCATATGCTTCTGATGATAAACGTTACCATACGTGGAATTATCACCTGCGCCAGCAATTTGGCCATAAGGTGTTTAAAGTGGCATTGGATGGCGGCTTTGACTGTCCTAATCGGGATGGCACCGTTGCCCACGGTGGCTGTACATTTTGCAGTGCTGCTGGTTCAGGGGACTTTGCTGGAAACCGAGCCGAGCCATTGATTAAACAGTTTAATGATATTAAAGATAAAATGCATACCAAATGGAAAGACGGCAAATACATGGCCTATTTCCAGGCATTCACGAACACACATGCACCACTGGATGTCCTTCGTGAAAAGTATGAAACCGTCCTTAATCTGGAAGGTGTCGTCGGGTTATCGATTGCCACTCGTCCTGACTGTCTTCCTGATGAGGTTGTTGAATATTTGGCGGAATTAAACAAACGTACCTATCTATGGGTGGAACTTGGCTTGCAGACTGTCCATGAACGCACAGCCTTGCTTATTAATCGTGCCCATGATTTCCAATGCTATGTTGACGGCGTCAATAAACTTAGAAAGCATGGAATCCGAGTTTGTTCCCATATTATTAATGGGCTACCGCTTGAAAACTACGACATGATGATGCAAACCGCCCGTGAAGTGGCCAATTTGGATGTTCAAGGAATCAAAATCCACCTGCTGCACTTGTTAAAAGGTACGCCAATGGTGAAACAATATGAAAAAGGCATGCTTGAGTTTCTATCCCAAGAAGACTACGTAAACTTAGTATGCGACCAATTGGAAATACTGCCGCCTGAAATGATTGTTCATCGTATCACCGGCGACGGACCGATTGACCTAATGGTCGGACCGATGTGGAGTGTCAACAAATGGGAAGTTTTAAATGCGATTGATGCGGAATTGAAACGGAGAAACAGCTGGCAGGGCAAGTTTTATGCCGGGGAGCCTGTCGGACGATGAAACTGGAGCGAATTCTTTCATATGCCAGGCTATTGCTTGAAAAAGCGGTGGGCCCAGGTGATGTAGTTGTCGATGCGACATTAGGCAATGGGCATGATACCTTATTTTTGGCACAGCTTGTCGGAGAAACCGGCAAAGTGTACGGCTTTGATATTCAGGAACAAGCCGTTGCAGCCGCCTATGACCGTCTAAGCGGGCATGGAGTATCGGACAGGGCTACACTTTTTCACGCAGGCCACGAAAAAGCAGCTGACCTCATACCGGCTGAGAATCACGGAAAAATAACCGGGGCCATTTTTAACCTAGGATATTTGCCGGGCAGCGATAAAACAGTTGTTACCAAACCGGAAACCACCATTGCCGCGATTGAACAGCTTCTGGAGATGATGGCTCGTGAAGGGATCATCGTTCTTGTGATTTATCACGGACACGAACAAGGTGCTGTCGAACGTGATGCTATTCTGGGCTACTGCCGAACATTAGATCAGAAGACAGCCCATGTGCTAAAGTACCAATTTATTAACCAACAGAATAATCCCCCGTTTATTATTGCCATTGAAAAAAGGTAAAAACCAGGCCGCAAGCCTGGTTTTTTATTTTGCCATCATTCTCATCACGAACGCCGGCACTGCCTTTTGCAGCGAGCGGTAAGCGAGTCCATTAATATAAAAGAAATAGCTTGCCCACCCTCCTGTCTTAATAATCTTTTTCGCCAGCCTGCGGACATTTTTCTGCTTACGGACTTTTGCATCCGATAGATAAATGCCCAATAAGCCGCGGTTAATCAACTGATGAAATTTTTTGTGGGGCAGGAATTCAGTGTGGCGGTCAGCCTCAACCATAAAATGGGTTAACCGATCGAACAGGCTTTCCTGATTTTTATAGTAAAAGCAAAAATTCAAATCGCCCCCGGCCCGATCCTCCTCTTGGTCAATAAAGTAATCAAGCAGGATATGGAGCCCTTGTATGTAAGGGAAATAGCCTTTATGGATATTCTCGGCATCGCTTGCCTTGAAATCTTCCCGCATAGCATACGAAATGAGGCAAAAAATCCCAAGCGTTGAGCCAGAGCAAGCCGAAAATTCATACCATTCCATCTCTGGCAGCTTACTTTGATAATGTTGAAACCAATTTTCGAGCCGCGGCACCCGCTCTTCCTTTTTCACATGCTTATGAATTTGCAAGTCACAATAATAACGGCATAATTCCAAAAGATAATCCCTGATTAAATCGTAATGCTCAAGTTGTTTTAAAACGGCCCGGCATGTTTCCGATAAATCGTGTAAATAGCCGTTATCGTCTTGATCGGTGCGCAGGCGATAATAGTTTTTCCCTCCGGCATTGGGCACTAAAGCATCCTCCATTGATTCATGAAGTGCAGCAAAATCGTTTGGATCTAGCGAAGTGCTCCGGTCACAAAGATTATCAAGATAATCGCTGATGGTTTGATAAGCGACAATAAATTTCACTGCCTTCGGAAAATTCTCTCCAGCGGTGAGTGCAAGAATGGCCCCGCCCTCACAATGAAAGGTTTTATGTTCAATGCTGGCTAGTGCCTGTTTTCTTAACTCGGGATTTGGAATTTCTTCAGCCCTGCTTCTCCAATAATCCAATTCATGATGAACTGCTGGCAGTATTTTGCGGTAGACCCTTGACATCAGGGTTATTGGCTGCATGGAACATACCACCCTCTCTATACGATGTAGCCAATTGCTTTTAACTGGCTGTTGACAAAATCCTTCGCGTATTCAAAAACCTCTTCACGCTCAGGTTCATTAAATATTTCATGATAGCAATTTGGCCATTCTTTAAATCTTTTTTCTGATAACGGAACATGGTTAAACCATTCCTTGACCGTTCGTTTATTGACAATTTTATCATCTCCGCCCTGCATAACAAGCATTGGGACATCCTGAGTGTTAGGGATATTCTCAAACGCCTCCTTAATTGCCTGAACCAACTCGCGGTACCATCTGACGGATACCTTTGTTATGTAGAGCGTATCATTCGAATCCGCTTCCCTGACGTCTTCATTCCTAGTCGCCATTTGAACAGTCAGCCCTGAATTCACCCGGAACGATGGAAACACCATGTTCAAACCATAGGAAAGAAAGTTCATAAATTTAGATGGGGTATGAACAAGTCCCAAACATGGGGACGAGAGAATGACTCCGGCAATGTTTAACCTTTCTTCCTGTAAAAGGCGAATCGTGATTAACCCTCCCATACTATGGCCGATGATAAAAACCGGTAAATCATAACGGTAGGCAGCTTGTACCCAATCCTTTACTTCTATTATGTATTCATCAAAGGAATCAATATGACCGCGGTTGGCTCTTGTTGTCATCCCTTGTCCGGGAAGATCGGACATAATGACGTGAAAGCCGGACGAACGCCACATCTCAATCAGCCAGCCATAACGGCGATGGTGCTCCATCGCACCGTGAACAATCACGATTACGGCCTTTGCAGCCCCTTCTGCTTCCCACTTCCACATTTGTTGTTCCTCCTGCAACACTGCATCGTTTTTAGTATTTTACCATATATCTGTGCCCGATGTTGTTATTAGCCTGCGCATAATAGTTTGTTACTTAGTATATTTTTTGATATTTAATGAACTTATTTTGTTAAAATAGAATCATCATTTTTGAAGGAGAGAGAAATCATGATTTATCCTTTTAAAGGTCAATATCCTAAAATTGCTGATTCGGTATTTATTGCGGATTATGCCACCATTACCGGCGATGTTGAAATCGGCGAGGAATCAAGTGTCTGGTTTAACACCGTGATTCGCGGCGATGTTGCTCCAACTAAAATTGGCTGCCGCGTCAATATCCAAGATAATTCCATTTTACATCAAAGCCCCAATAATCCGCTAATTTTGGAGGATGAGGTTACTGTCGGACATCAAGTGATTTTACATAGCTGTATCATCCGAAAAAGAGCGTTGATCGGAATGGGTTCTATTATTCTTGACCAAGCCGAAATCGGTGAAGGAGCATTCATTGGGGCCGGGAGTTTAGTCCCGCAGGGCAAAAAAATCCCGCCGAATACGTTGGCTTTTGGCAGACCGGCCAAGGTGGTCAGAGAATTAAATGCAGATGATATTAAGGACATGGAGCGGATTACCAGGGAGTATGCCGAAAAGGCACAATACTATAAAGGTTTGCAAAAAAATAACTGAAACCAAGTAGAAGTTCCGAAAAAATAAAACGGGAGCTACATGTATTCGTAACTCCCGTTTTTAGCTAATTAACGGCCTTTAGCCTGTTGAAGAAGCGTTTCCGCTTTATCGGTACGCTCCCATGGAAGATCCACATCGGAGCGGCCAAAATGGCCGTATGCCGCGGTTTGTTTATAAATCGGACGGCGTAAATCAAGCATTTCTATGATTCCTGCTGGGCGGAGGTCGAAGTTTTGGCTGACTAGGTCAACTAAAACATCTTCATTAACTTTACCGGTGCCAAAAGTGTCAACAGAGATGGAAACAGGTCTTGCTACACCGATCGCATAAGCAAGCTGAACCTCACATTTGTCGGCAAGACCGGCAGCAACAATATTTTTTGCCACATAACGTGCTGCATACGCAGCAGAACGGTCAACCTTTGTCGGGTCCTTACCGGAGAAAGCTCCGCCGCCATGACGCGCATATCCGCCGTAAGTATCAACAATAATTTTACGGCCGGTTAATCCAGCATCGCCCTGCGGTCCGCCGATCACGAAGCGGCCGGTAGGGTTAATAAAATATTTTGTGTGGTCATCAATTAATTCTTTTGGAACCACTGGGTTAATCACATATTCTTTGATATTTCGCTGAATTTGTTCTAAAGTTATTTCCGGATGATGTTGTGTTGAAATGACAATGGTGTCAATACGGACTGGCCGGTTATTCTCATCATATTCAACGGTTACTTGAGTCTTACCGTCCGGACGAAGGTATGGAAGAACATCATCTTTTCGAACTTCTGCCAGTTTCCGGGCAAGCTTATGGGCAAGAGAGATTGGCAGCGGCATAAGTTCTTTGGTTTCATTGCAGGCGAATCCAAACATCAGGCCTTGGTCACCGGCGCCGATCGCTTCAATTTCCTGGTCTGTCATTTGCCCTTCACGTGCTTCCAACGCCTGATTCACACCCATGGCAATATCAGGTGACTGCTCATCAATTGAAGTTAAAACGGCGCAAGTTTCGGAATCAAACCCGTATTTGGCACGATTATAGCCAATCCCTTTAATCGTTTCACGAACTATTTTTGGAATATCCACATAGGTGGAAGTAGTGATTTCGCCAGCAACCAGCACCAATCCGGTCGTTACGGAAGTTTCCGCAGCAACACGGGCATTCGGATCTTTCGCTAAAATGGCGTCTAAAATGGAATCAGAAATCTGGTCACAAATTTTATCGGGATGACCTTCAGTTACTGATTCAGAAGTAAACAAACGGCGTTTTGTTGACATCTGAATTCCTCCTAAAAATATGAAATAAATGAGGCAGTCGTCAAAACTGATCACCTCAGAATTTGATACGGAACTCATTCCCTTTTATAGTATGAAATAATCACAGGGTTTTTATTAAAAAATAAAAAACCCGATGACGGCTCTGGATGAGTTAAAAGCGATTATGTAATGCAGAAAAAAGAAAAACCTTTCCATATTGAGGAAAGGTTAAATGCAATGTTCTGCGTCCTTTCACTCTTATCGTTCAAGGCTGCCCGCCTTGCATCAGGTTTAGCACCTTTGCCTAGAAAATTGCTGATAAACGCCTTGCCTATCAGCGCATTCTTAGTTTGCAGGTTGCTGGGTTTCATAGGGCCTGTCCCTCCACCAGCTCGGGATAAGAGAGTATCCGTTCAAGCTTAAATCATAACCTCTCCATCACTGCATGTCAATGGATATTTTAGCAATTTTTGGTCAATAATAAGAACTTTGTCTGAAATCCTAAGCCTTTTTTAGTACTTTTCATGACTTTTTTAAACTATATAGAATATTGTATAAAATACAGCTTAATTTGATTCATTAGTATAGACTAATGAATCAAATGTGTTATACTATTGCTTAAGAATATTCATAATATAAAAATCTTTAAAAGGTAGGTTTCAATTAATGAATTCCGTCCATATTCCAAATGAATTAAAACTTTTTCTGGATGAAAGCAACACCCATGTTCAATTATCGGTACCGCAATTAGTGGAAAAAATTTTAAGCCGCAAAGAAGGTTCATTAACCGCTACAGGCGCAATACGGGCATCTACAGGAAAATATACTGGCCGTTCCCCTGAAGATAAATTTATTGTTTCCGAAGCATCTACAAAAGACAAGATTGCCTGGGGGCCGTCGCTCAATCAGCCAATATCGGAAGAAGTTTTTTCCAATTTGTATCATAAGGTCTTGGAATATTTGAAACAACGAGATGAGGTTTTTGTGTTTAAGGGCTATGCCGGTGCTGATCAAAAGTCGCGCCTGCCAATTCAGGTAATCAATGAACTTGCCTGGCATAATTTATTTGCACACCAATTGTTTATCCGGCCTAGCGAAAATGATCTTTTATCGCACGAAGCGCAGTTTACGGTTATTTCCGCACCGAACTTTAAAGCAGACCCTGCTGTGGACGGAACAAATTCAGAAACCTTTATCATTATTTCCTTTGAACGGCGTATTGTCCTCATTGGCGGTACCGAATATGCAGGTGAAATGAAAAAGTCGATTTTCTCGGTCATGAATTATTTGCTGCCCGAAAACAATATATTCTCGATGCACTGTTCAGCAAATGTTGGTCTCGAAGGTGACGTAGCCCTTTTCTTTGGTCTTTCGGGAACAGGAAAAACGACTCTGTCTGCCGACCCTAATCGCAAGCTGATCGGCGATGACGAGCACGGCTGGTCTTCAAATGGAGTATTCAATATTGAAGGCGGCTGCTATGCAAAATGTATCAACCTCTCAAGAGAAAAAGAACCGCAAATTTTTGATGCCATCCGCTTTGGAACAGTGCTTGAAAATGTGGTAATCAATCAAGAATCAAGAATTCCTGATTATGATGACGGCACCTTGACTGAGAATACCCGTGCTGCTTATCCGATCGAGGCAATTGATAATATCGTCCAGCCTAGTGTTGCGGGGCATCCAACCACGATTGTATTTTTAACAGCTGATGCATTCGGTGTTCTGCCTCCAATCGCAAAATTAACGAAGGAACAGGCCATGTACCACTTTTTAAGCGGTTATACATCCAAGCTTGCCGGAACCGAGCGCGGCATTACTTCACCGCAAGCAACCTTCTCCACTTGCTTCGGTGCACCGTTCCTGCCTCTGCCTGCGACCCGTTATGCCAATATGCTTGGCGAAAAAATTCTCGAGCATAATGTAAATGTATTCCTTGTCAATACAGGCTGGACCGGCGGAGAATATGGTGTCGGTAATCGGATGAAGCTTTCTTATACAAGAGCGATGGTACAGGCGGCCCTTGAAGGGGAACTAAATCATGTTGAAACCGTCAAGGACGAGATTTTTGGTTTAAATATCCCACTTCATATCGCTGGAGTACCTGATGAGGTTCTTCAACCGGTAAAGACTTGGGCTGATCCTGAGGCATATGACAACAAGGCGAAGGAATTGGCAGCCAAGTTCCGTGAGAACTTTAAGAAGTTTACCAACGTTTCTCCTGACATTGAAGCAAAAGGTGGGCCTATCGCCTAATCTATATGCAAAAAAGCGATTCAAAGGCGAATCGCTCAGGCTGTCGAGAAACTTCTCGACAGCCTTATTAGCCTCTTATGACATATCTGAGGAAAAAATCAAAGCGAACGCGTTATAAGAGCGCTTCTTATGACGTGTTTATGGAAAAAATCAAAGCAAACGCGTTATAAGGACGCCTCTTATGACGTGTTTATGGAAAAAATTAAAGCGAACGCGTTATAAGGACGCCTCTTATAACGTGTTTGTGGAAGAAATCAAAGGAAACGCGTTATAAGAACGCTTTTTATGACGTGCCTGGGGATAAAATCAAAGCGAACGCGTTATAAGGACGCCTCTTATAACGTGTTTGTGGAAGAAATCAAAGGAAACGCGTTATAAGAACGCTTCTTATGACGTGTCTGGGGAAAAAATCAAAGTGAACGCGTTATAAGAGCGCTTCTTATGACGTGTCTGGGGAAAAAATCAAAGTGAACGCGTTATAAGAGCGCTTCTTATGACGTATCTTAGGAAAATGACAAGGCGATTAGCAGGGGCAATTTTAAAATAAAATCGGCAATTCAAATACCGATAAAATAAAAAATTGTCGAGAAAAAGACCCTTTCTCGACAATCTAAGCGATCGACGACGAATCGCTTTTTTTCATAATTATTTTTGGTCGGTTGGTTTCCGCACTTCTATTATCTGGGTTTCCTCTAATACACTGAATTGATATTGGCCGCTTTTTTCAAGCGTGAAGCCTCCGCCATAATGGGAAATCTTTTTTCCCTCGGTGGTAGTGTAATCTGCAACCTTCTTAAATAGAAACGTGGTTGTTTTGGCGTCTTTATTTTCTAATTCCAATATCTTTAACTCGATTTCTTCAGGTAGATTCTCGCCCTCTACTTCAATGAATTCATGCTCGTATTCACCCGCATAAAGGTCCTCCGACGAAAATAATAATGTCGCCTTGCCGATCGTAATATAACCTTCCTTTACATAAATGGAGAATTCGCCTATTTTTTTATTTCCAACCGAAAACTGTAGGTTCCAAACCCCGGGAGCACTGAAAGGTTTAAAGGATGTTAATGCGTGAGCATCCGCGCCATACATTCCACCCGAGATAACCGCTTCGGTAAGGCGCTCTTTATCTCCCGTTTTTACATTTACAGCGTCTACATTTAGAGGTTTATTGGCAAACTTTTTATAGTCTCCCCACAAAAAAATCATGATCTTGGCAACAGAGCGCTTGTCGTTTGCAATCCAATCCTCCGGTGCCAGCAGGCTTACCTTATTGGGAATCCCATAATTGCTCGTGGCATAAAGTGGTTTTCCGTCTTTATCCTTCAAGGCAAAGTAATTAGCCTCCTGTACATCTGTAGTTACCGAACCACTCCGGGAATCGTTCTCCCCGGTTGTGGTTGAAAAATAAAGAATCGGGGCGATAAAGGCAAGAATGAATATGGCTGCCAAGGCACTAATTTTTTGATAGTTAAACTGCCGTTTTGGGTTTGCCGCAACTTCCTCGCTAATTCTTTTTAACATTTTCGTTCTCTTCCCCGTCGATAGCTCATGCTTTGGAAAATCCGCCATCATTTCCAACAGTTCTTTATCCGATAAATTGCTCAAAATATTCACCCTCCTTTAAACGTTCATTAAGCTTCTTCACCGCGCGGAAAAACGTCACATTTACCTTGTTTTCCGACCAGCCAAGAACCTGACCGGCCTCCTGGGGCGACAGTTCCGATATTCCTCTGAGCAATATCACGTCACGATAATTGGGTTTTAGCTCATTAATCGCATCATATAAAGTCGCATATTCTATTTTCTTTAACAGCTTTTCTTCGGTTTGCGGCTCCAAATTCGTTGATGACTCCCGGTCGAGCCGTTCCTTTAACTTCTGCCATACGGATTTTTTCCGATAAAGGTCGATAGCCGTATTCCTTGCGATCGATATCAACCATGTTCTCGGACTCGATTCATGTTTGAAGCGTTCAAAAGCACGAAATGCCCGTAAAAAGGTTTCCTGGACTAAATCCTCCACATCGGTTGAACCTGTATAATAAATTAAATAATTGGTAACATCCTTTTCATATTGAATAAACCATGATTCAATCTGGCGGGCCCGTTCCAATTGCTTTCCCCCTTCCCAACAGCCTTAAAAAATTCGATTCATAAAATGAGACGGCTGGTATTTTAATCCATTACACTTTTTCAAAAAAGAAAAAGCAGGATATACCTGCTTTAGTTCGTCGAATTTAATGAAATTAATTGATACGTGATCGTCGTTGCACTATTCTCCCACTCGACCTTTTTTATCAAGGCTGTACCACTTGAACTGCTGTCCAATGTTTTTCTTACATCAACCGGAATTTCAATCGGATAGAGGCGATAGCCTTCTTTTTGAAGAACAAACAAGTTTTCATCCACCCGCTTCTCATTTCCTTTTGTGACAATCAGTGTATTTAATTCAAGAGGCATACCCATTAAAATCCGCTCCTCTACAATTTATAATCCTATCATATCATCTTTTGCTATGCTTTTTCATCCAATTCGTTAAATCGAAAACCACTTTTCGATTGATCGCCGGGGGGAAGTAATGAGTAAACCCGTCAAAATACCAGGATTCCACCGGTTTATCTAAAGCGCAGAGCCTTCTTTCTAGCCTGTAGGCATGCTCGACCGAGACATTTTCATCCTTGACTCCGTGAATAATTAGTACGGGAGCCTTAAGTTTTTCCAATTGGTATAACGGGGTTCTCTCCTGATACCGTTCAGGAAATTTCTCCGGTGTACCGCCAATAACCCGCTTCATCATTTTTCTGAGATCCTCACGCTCATAATAGGTTAAATTCATGTCACTAACCCCGCCCCAGGTGACCAGCGAAGCAGCATCGGGAAACATGATCCCGGTCAAAAGCGCCATTACCCCACCGCGGGAAAAACCGAATATATGTATGTCCTTTACCCGAGGGAGCGCTTTTAAAAGCATATAAGCAGAAAAGGCATCTTCTCTGTCCTCTCCGGCAAAATCTTCATTGCCCTCGCCCCCTTTATTTCCTCTGTAATAGGGCGCAAACACAATAAAGCCTTCCTGGGCAAACTGGGCAATCCGCGCCGGCCTTACCATGCCGACATTCTTGATTCCGCCTCGTAAATACAGAAACCCGTCATATACCTGTTCGTCCTTTGGCTCCGCAAGTAGACCTTTCACCCGCAGTCCATTTGATAAATAAGTAATCTCCTTCAGGAGGACGCGGGGGTTAGGTGACGGCACCCGCTTTATCTCAACAATTTTTCCATTTGCTTGGTTCATTATAATCGATCCTTTTTATGCTTTATAAATAATTTGGAACTGGGCATACACACATTTTTATCCCCATCATACGATATCTTAGGCTATTAGCCCAGATAAAGGAGGGTAATTTTCAGATGAAAAAATGGTCAAAAATCAGTTTGTCCTTTCTCCTCATCACTATACTTATGTTTTCCTTAATCGCCTGTAATAAAGATACAGGAAAGGAACAGGAGAAACTGGAAAAGGTTCGGATTGCAGAAGTCACCAGATCCATTTTTTATGCTCCACAATATGTAGCCTTGACACAGGGCTTTTTCAAGGAGGAAGGGCTTGATGTCACGTTGACGACAACTCCCGGCGGCGATAAGACGATGACTGCGCTGATCTCCGGAGGAGCCGATGTAGCTCTGGTAGGTTCGGAAACTTCGATTTACGTATATGCCCAAGGCTCGAATGATCCGGTGATTAACTTTGCCCAGTTAACCCAAACAGACGGCACATTCCTTGTCGCCAGGGAAAAGATTGATAACTTCTCCTGGGATCAATTAAAAGGCACAACCTTCCTTGGCCAGCGGAAGGGCGGAATGCCGCAAATGGTCGGTGAATTCGTATTAAAGAAGCATGGCATTGACCCGCATCAAGACCTTAACCTGATCCAAAACATCGATTTTGCAAACATTGCCAATGCCTTCGCCTCAGGAACCGGTGATTTCGTGCAATTATTTGAGCCGACTGCCAGCATTTTTGAGAAAGAAGGAAAAGGTCATATTGTTGCTTCATTCGGCAAAGAATCAGGCCATGTTCCATATACGACCTTTATGGCAAAAGACAGTTACATGAAAGAGAATAAATACATTATCGAAAAATTCACTCGGGCCGTTTATAAGGCGCAGCAATGGGTCGAGACCCACTCTGCTGAAGAAATCGCAAAGGCGGTGGAGGAATTTTTCCCTGACACGGATCCTGAAATTATGACAACCGTAGTAGAACGCTATAAGAGCCAAGGTTCATTTGCCACCGATCCAATCCTTGATGAGGAAGAATGGAACAATTTAAAAAATATTATGAAAGAAGCAGGAGAGCTTCCGAAAGATGTAGAGTACAAAACACTTGTGAACACAGACGTGGCCAATAAAGTCATGAAAAAATAACCAAGAAAGGGAGGCCGGCACCATGAGCTTCTTGAAGGTTCAAGATATTCATCACACGTACTTTACCAAAGACACTGCCACCACGGCCCTCTCCGATATTTCACTTACGGTTGAGGAGGGGGAGTTTGTTTCCTTCCTCGGCCCCAGCGGCTGTGGAAAAACAACCCTGCTCTCGATCATTGCAAGTTTGATTAAGCCAACAGAGGGAACGGTCTTATTGGAAAATAAGCCCGTTTCCACATCACAGAATGAAATAGGTTATATGCTTCAGCAGGACTATTTGTTTCCCTGGAAGACAATTGAAGAAAACATCCTGTTAGGACTTAAATTATCAAAGCAATTGAATGATCAAACAAAGAACTACGCCTTAACTCTGTTAAACCAGATGGGTTTAAATGATGATGTTAAAAAACAGTTGCCTAAACAATTATCAGGGGGCATGCGGCAACGGGTTGCGCTTGTCAGGACACTGGCAACCGAACCAAAGCTGCTCATGCTTGATGAGCCCTTTTCAGCACTTGATTACCAAACGAAGCTGAAGCTTGAGGATTTGGTATCGAATACCCTTGATGAATTCGGCAAAACGGCAATCCTTGTCACCCATGATATCGGCGAGGCTATCGCAATGAGCGATCGCGTCTTTCTGCTTTCCCCCCGCCCAGGCAGAATTCATAAAACGTTTGAAATGCCGACGGAGCTGCGAGGATCATCCCCGTTTGCCGCTAGAAATCATGAAGCATATCCAAGCATTTTTCAAACAATCTGGAAGGAGTTGGAGTCTCTTGAACAAGGATAACAACCACGTTGAACTCCTCCATAACCAGTATATTAAGTCATTAAAACTTGAAAATAGATGGGTTCGATTCTATCAAGCCATTATTTTCCTGGTGTTTTTCTCAGGGTGGGAACTATTAAGCAAAAAGCAGTGGATTGACCCGCTTATTTTCAGCTCTCCATCCAAAATTACAACACTTTTAATTAATAAAATTCAAGATGGAACATTAATCACCCATATCGGTGTTACCTTAACTGAAACCATATTGGGCTTTATTTTAGGTACATTGCTTGGTACCATTCTGGCAGCGATTTTATGGTGGTCGCCATTTCTTTCGAAAATTCTGGACCCTTATTTGGTCATTTTAAATGCAATGCCCAAGGTAGCGTTAGGACCGGTTTTAATCGTTGCGTTAAGCCCAGGGTATCCTTCCATTATTGCCATGGGTGCCATTATCTCGATCATTATCACAACCATTGTCGTCTATACAGCTTTTAAGGAAGTGGATCCCAACTATTTAAAAGTCCTGCAAACATTTGGGGCAACGAAGTTCCAATGCTTTAAGGAAGCGATTCTCCCTGCATGCTTCCCTACCATCATATCAACCCTAAAGGTGAATGTCGGGCTTTCATGGGTCGGAGTCATTGTTGGGGAATTCCTAGTATCGTCAAAAGGACTGGGCTACATGATTATATACGGTTTCCAAGTCTTTAATTTTACTCTTGTATTTTTATCGCTGTTCGTCATCGCGATTTTCGCCACGATTATGTATCAGCTTGTGGAATTATTGGAGAAAAAGCTTATTAAAGAATAGTGCTGTGCCGCTATTCTTTTTTACATTGTAAGATGCTTAATGTAATTTAGACATTCTTCCACCACTCGGTCCTTCATGATAAAGCTGTAATCGGGACCAAACCTTATTTTGAGCAAATCGCCTTTAATAAGTTGGGGGCCATTTGTTTCGAAGTAATTCCGCGTGTTTTCCAATCTGGCCACTCTTCCCCAAAACACAGCCTTTACAAATGATCCTGTCTCCTCAGTAACCTTATATTCCGCCAAATACGTCAACTTTGAGAAAATGGCACCTGTCTCTTCATAAGCCTCCCTTTTGGCAGCTTCTTCGGGCGTTTCCCCACGTTCCCGTTTACCGCCCGGGAACTCAAGTCCTCTTTTTTTATGCTTTGTCAGCACCCAGTGGCCTTCAAATTGAGAAATGACCAAAACATGCCAGGCCTCTATATCAAATGCATGTTTTGAAAAGCTAAGCTCTACCTGATTGCCATTGTCATCCAAGAATTGTATCATATTGTCCCCACCAATTTGATTCATATGGTATTATTTTAAATGAAAAGGGAAAATCCTGCATGTCCCGGATTTCCCCTCCTGCTCCTATTGCGTTTTCGGCAAAATTTTCATGGTTTCAATATGATTCTTTGCTTCTTGATCGCCCAGTTTGTGAATCATGCCATAAATTTGTTGAATTTTGTTATCGTACTCATCATTTTCTCTGTCATAATGGTATTGTACATATGGGACATGGGCCCTCCAAAAGGCTTTCCATTCCGTGGAGTAATTTTGATTAAACAACTCCCGCAGCTCGGTAATTTCCTCATCATTGGCCTGAATTTTAAAGCTCCATGTCGAAGAAGTCGCGCTTTGTGAAATCTCACCTGTTCCTACATCTATATAATATGGTTTCTTCTGATTGTCCATGCTGTCATCCCCTTTTAAATTTAGAGTCCGCCAAAAGAAAAAATTTATTCTTTTGCAAATTTCGATACATTTTTTAGAATGTAATACGATATAATAATCATACACTCAGAAGAAGCAGACTTTTCAGTTAATTCTGAAAATATATTGACTGGAATCATTTTTCTATATTGGGGTATGGATAAAAATTATTAGTCTATTTTCGTAGGAGGTGAACAAGATGAAACTGGTTGATGAATTGTACGAAATGTACCGAACCAAGCTTACAGGTGATGAAGAAGATATCGATATGCTGGCCTTTGCTTTTTTGGAAGAGATGTCCCACGAGGATTTACTTGCTTTGATTCACGATATGGATAAGCAGGAACTTTATGACCTGATGGGTCTATATCTCATCGAAAGCCTAAAGGGAAAATTTGCCCAAGAACAGTACGGACAACAGCGGGCTTCTGCGTTTCACCCCCGTAACATACATTGATTATACATAACCAGGAATGAATCCGCTCGGAAGCTGAACAAATCGGCTTCCTTTTTATTTACATATTATTGTGAAGCCATGTTACAATAGGGGGTAAAGGGGGAGAAGAAAGTTGTATACAGTTATGGTCGTATCTTTTATTATTGTCATCGTGGTTCTGCTGCTTGCTGTGATTACCACATCCAAAGCCTATGGCTTCAAGCATACGGTAGATCCGTTAGAAAATAACCCTCATCTTGACCAAACTAGCGAAGAGCATAAGCAAGCATAAATTAAAACTCGCCGATTGGCAAGTCCGTTAGGACGAAGACAGAGGCGTAGTTGTATTATACGCGTTAAGAAATTATAAAATTTGGTAAAATTTTATAATTTCTTATTAGCTAAAAAAATTCCTATTCAGCACGAATAGGAATTTTTTTATGCAGATTATGCAAATACTTGTTTTAATTCTTCCTTACTTTGCTCAAGCCAGTAGCGCATCAACCGCTTAGCGCCCTCCAAATCATGAAGTTTGGCTTGGCCACATTGGCGCTCATTGGCCGCCGGCACTTCGGTAATTTCCACTGCTTCCTTCATTGTATCTTCAAGAAGGTCAATGATTTCTTCAACGGTTGGCTCGCCACTGACAACAAGATAATAGCCTGTTTGGCAGCCCATTGGCGAGATGTCAATGATATCAAAGTGGTTATATTTCTCGACATGCTTGCGGATATTGAATGCTAGCAGGTGCTCCAATGTGTGAATCGCATCAGGCTTCATTGCTTGCTTGTTGGGCTGACAGAAACGAATATCATATTTATTCACAACGCCGTCGCTGCCTACTTTATGGACACCGCAATGTCTGACATAAGGGGCTTTCACAGCATTATGATCCAAGTCAAAGCTTTCTACTGAAGGCATAAGATCACTCCTTTAAAACAATCTTTACTTATCATACTATAAATCCCGATGATTTTCATCAGCTTTGGCACAATTACCAATTTAGACGAATTTCACTTTCTATGATATCTTGATGGTAAGTGAATGAAGGAGATCATTTTATGCTGAAAAAATTTTTTATTGGAATCATACGTTTTTATCAGGTAGTGATTTCGCCGTTAAAACCACCGACATGCCGTTTTTATCCAACCTGCTCGCATTATGGATTGGAAGCGATACAGCGTTTCGGTCCCTTAAAGGGCGGATATCTGACTGTTAAAAGAATTTTAAAATGCCATCCTTTCCATCCCGGGGGGGTGGACCCGGTACCTGAAACCTGGAAAAAACGAAAATAAGCTTAATTTTGATATCCATCAACGACTAGATCAAGCTGGCCTGTTTTCGGGTCAATTACAAGGCCGTGCACTGGTACTCCAACAGGCATCAGTGGATGATTTTTGATGGTTTCTACACTATGTTTTACACTATCAGTTACAGAATCAAATCCGTGAAGCCATTGCTTGAAATCGATACCCGAGTACTCAAGAGTTGCTAGTGTTTCTTCGGAAATTCCCCTTTCCATCATGCTGTCGATTACCGGCTCCGCCTTTAATCCGCTCATTCCGCAATCATGGTGGGCAATCACCATGACCTCTTTTGCCTGCAGCTGATAGATCGCAATCAAAATACTTCTCATAATGCTTCCAAACGGATGTGACACTAGGGCACCGGCATTCTTGATAATTTTGGCATCACCATTTCCCAAATTCAATGCCTTTGGCAGCAATTCCAACAGCCGTGTATCCATACATGTGAGAATAACCATTTTTTTATTGGGGAATTTTGTGGTCTCGTATCTTTCATATTCCCGGTCTTCCACGAATTTTTTATTGTAATCAAGAATATCCTTCAACAGTGATTGGTTTTCCATACGATCACACCCTTCATTTTATCTCATTTAAGAATACACAAACTTTCACAATAAAAACAATTTTTTTACTTGCTTAAGTGGGCGTTTTCTTGTTAAGATACATAAGTAAATCGGAATTGTTACGGATTAGATTCGCAATATTTAAAATTTTTTATTTTGTAAATCGGAATTGATACGATTTAACAGAAAAGCGAAAGCGCCTTGATCAGGGGCGACAGGCATAAGACGAGCCGGCCAGAAGGTCGCTTTTTGACCTTCTTGACGGATTGGCTTACGACCCCGAGCCCCTAGGCGCTGAAGCTAGACATATTGGAGGCTTACATGAAAAAATTATTTCAATACTTAGCACTACTTTTACCATTTACTATTGCCTTATCGGCTTGTTCAGATAACAAAGAAACAGCGCCACAAAAAAACAACCAATTATCAGTATATACAACTGTTTATCCCTTGCAATATTTTACGGAGAGAATTGGCGGAGCATACGTAGATGTTAAGACCATTTATCCTCCTGGTGCCGATGAGCATACCTTTGAGCCTACGCAAAAGGATATGATTAAGCTTGCCGATTCAGACTTATTTTTTTATATTGGCTTGGGCCTTGAAGGTTTTGTAGAAAATGCCAAAAAGACATTGAAAAATGAGCATGTGACAATGGTGGCGGCTGCCGACAGTCTTGAACTTCCCAAGGATGACCCTGCCCATGAAGAGGAGCACGACGATCAAGAAACACATGGGGACGTTAACCCGCATGTTTGGCTTGATCCCATTTACTCAAAGGAAATGGCTGCAGTTATATTGCAACAGTTAGAAGAAAAGCTGCCGCAGCATAAGGAAATTTTCAAAGAAAATTATCAAAATCTTGCTGGCGATCTGGAAGAATTGAATCAGCAATATGATAAAACGATTTCATCTGCCAAACATAAGAATATCATTGTGACCCACGCAGCCTTTGGTTATTGGGAGCATCGATATGGCATAGAACAAATCAGCATCTCGGGCCTCTCGACCAGCAATGAGCCTACGCAAAAGGGGCTAGAGAAAATTATCTCATTGGCTGACCTCGAAGGCTTGCATTATATCCTGTTTGAACAAAATGTCCAGTCAAAGCTTGGGAAAATTATTCAAAAAGAAATCGGCGCCCGGGCGTTGCCGGTTCATAATTTGGCCATTTTGACAGAAGAAAATATAAAAAATAAGGAAACGTATTTTACCTTGATGGAGAAAAATCTTAAAACCTTGGAGAAGGCCTTAAACGATTAGAATTATTTAGATAGGCAGTCATTATCACACTTTCATTCCAGTTGATTACAGACATGGACACGGCCGATTCATCAAAAGCTATGTTTGTATTACCACAACTTGAAGGAGTGATACGCATGGCACAGGATGTTTTATGTGAAGTGAACAACTGCACATTTTGGGCAAAGGGAAATAAATGCAGTGCCGACAGCATCTATGTAGTGAGCCATAAAGGTAAAACCGCTGATTCGAGCAAAGAGACAGATTGCAAAACATTCGAACCGGGTGATATATAAAATACTTAAAACCAGGCATACAAATGGTGCCTGGTTTTCTTATTGAGGAGTATTGATAATACTTTTTGGTTACTTATGGGAGTTTTGTCGTCAATACCCCTGATTGGCGACACTTCGAGGTTTACCAATGCATAGCTCAATAAAATGTATAAGACCTTTTAATCAACAGGGTTTCTCTTATCTTTTTTTCGTTGATGTCAAATCCAATTCCCGGGCCTTCGGGCACTGAAACAGATCCATTCTTTACGACGACTTCCGGCGTAATGATGTCTTCTTCCCAAAATCGGCTGGAGGCTGAGATATCGCCAGGAATCGTAAACCCTGGCAGTGAAGCTAACGCAATATTATGTGCTCTGGAAACACCAAACTCAATCATTCCGCCGCACCAAACCGGAATTCCTCTCTCATAGCAATAATCATGAATCTTAATCGCCTCGTGCAGACCTCCAACTCGGCCAATTTTGATGTTTATTACTCTGCAGGCGTCAATCTCAATAGCCTTCCGGGCATCTTCAAAAGAAACAATACTCTCATCCAAACAAATCGGGGTAACCAATTTCTCTTGTAAAATCGCATGTTCAATAATGTCATCGTGGTCCAGCGGCTGTTCAATCATTAGCAGGTTAAAGTCATCCAGTGCTTTAAGCCGTTCTATATCCTTTAAGGTATAGGCGGAATTGGCATCCGCTATCATTGGAAGATTGGGATAATGGCGCCGAATCGCACCAAGAAACTCATAGTCTTGACTTGGATTAATCTTCACTTTGATCCGTTGATATCCGTCCTCAAGATACCCTTCAATTTGCTTTAATGCCTTTGTAATTGTGTCAGTGGCAATAACTACCCCTGAGGCAATTGCCTCCCTAGTGCCGCCGATCATTTTGGCAAGAGACTGACCTTGACCTTTCGCATATAAATCCCAAAGAGCCGTTTCCAGACCGGACTTCGCCATCGGATTCCGTCTTATTGACTGAAATAGACCCGCAGCCTCTTCTGGATGCTTGATTGGATGTTTTTGCAGTAACGGTATCAAAAAATCCTCCAGCATATGCAGGCTGGTCCTAACGGTCTCTTCCGTATACCAAGGGGTTGAAAAAGCCACTCCTTCACCGTAGCCCTCAACACCGTCCTTATCGGTTACTTTTATTATAATCCCTTCCCGCTCCCGCACTTCTCCCAAATGGGTGACAAACGGCGACTTTAGCGGCATGCTAATTACATACAAGTCAACTGTCGCAATGTCCATCTTTAGTCCACTTCCTCTTGAACCCACTCGCGGAGAGTTCTACGCAGCAGTTTTTTGGATGCATTTCTTGGCAATTCGTCTACGAAAAGGAATTCTTTTGGTACCTTATATTTAGCCAGCCGGGTTTGGCAAAACTCTAAAAGGTCGTCCTCCGTTACAACAGAGCACTTATTTCTGCTGACTATAAACGCAACCGGAACCTGGCCCCATTCACTGTCATCCATACCGGTAACTCCTGCCTCTGCCACTTCCGGATGGCTCAATAACACCGCTTCTATTTCCGCCGGGTAGACATTTTCGCCGCCTGAAATAATTAAATCGGAGCGCCGGTCCAACACATACAAAAATCCATCCTCGTCTAAGTAACCAATATCACCAGTATATAGCCAGCCATCTCGTAGTTTTTCGGCAGTTGCTTCCGGTCGATGCAAATACCCATGTGTCACATTTGGACCCTTGACTACAATCTCGCCGGCTTCCCCCGCCTGGGCTATCCCCTTGTCGTCCAGTTCAATTCTTATTTCCGATGGAAATAACGGTTTTCCTGCCGAACCAAGCTTTGTCAGGCTGTATTCCGGTGACAATGTGACAATTTGTGAGGAGGTTTCTGTCATTCCATATGATTGAAATACAGGAACCCTTTTCTCTACGCACCTCTTTAATAAAGGCATTGGTGCTGGACCTCCGCCCAAAAGCATACAGCGAAGATGCTCCGGAAGCTGTTTGTCACCTAATGAATCAACAATTCTAGTCAGCATCGTCCCGACAACTGACATAATCGTAACGTGCTTTTCTGCGATATCCAACAGCGTTTTTTCAACATCGAACTTTTCATGGAGGACAATTGGCATTCCGTAGATCACACTGCGCATAAGGATGGAATAGCCACTGATATGAAAGAGAGGTACAGAGCATAGCCAACAATCATTTTCCGTGATACCCAGGTTTAGAGCCGATCCAATTGCACTCCACCAATGATTTCCGTAGGTCTGCATGACACCCTTTGGATGGCCAGTCGTCCCTGATGTATACATAATCGTGCAGATTTCTCCAAGATTGGTTTCATCCTGAATTTGTGGCTCACCCGGCTCATACTTGAAAAGCTCACTTTTTGTAACTGCCTTCAGGAATGGAGCCTTATCTTTCATTTCTAAAAAGGAATCTTCCAAAATCAAATACGAAGCATGCGAATCTTTCAGTTGCCACACCAATTCTGCCTGAGTTAATCGATTGTTCAAGATGACTGTCTTCAATCCAAGCAGCTGCAACGCAAATAAAATGATCACGGTATCCAAATGGTTTTTTAATAGGACGGCGACATACTCATCCTGTTGAATTCCAAGCCCCTGCAGCCTGCCAGCAGTGTCATACGAACGCTCGTACAGTTCCTTAAATGTGACCGTCTGATCCTGAAAATGCACGGCTGGCCGCTCTGGAGTGAGAAACGCACGTTTTATTAAAAAGTTTTCCATCGATTCTTGTCGCATTTGTTGCTCACCTTCTTATTAGCTAAAAACAGCCTGATGGAGGCCATCAAGCTGCTTTAAAATATGTTTCATCAAGGGAACCGCGGGAACTGACCAAAGTCCGGCTTGCGCTTTTCTTTAAAGGCGTCGCGGCCTTCCTTGGCTTCTTCCGTTGTATAGTATAGCAGTGTTGCATCTCCTGCCATTTGCTGAAGTCCTGCAAGTCCGTCGGTATCGGCATTCATTGCAGCTTTTAAGAAACGAAGGGCTGTCGGGCTCTTTTCAAGCATTTCCTCACACCATTTAATCGTTTCTTCCTCCACCTGATCTAATGGTACAACCGTGTTGACTAAGCCCATGTCAAGCGCTTCCTGGGCATTGTATTGACGGCAGAGAAACCAAATCTCACGCGCTTTCTTATGGCCGACAATTCTTGCAAGGTAGCCTGAGCCGTATCCGGCGTCGAAACTGCCCACTTTAGGACCTGTTTGTCCAAATATAGCGTTGTCTGCTGCAATCGTTAAATCACAGACCACATGAAGTACATGGCCGCCGCCGATTGCGTAACCTTTAACCATCGCAACGACCGGCTTTGGAATAACGCGAATCAGGCGCTGAAGGTCAAGAACATTCAAGCGGGGAATTTGGTCCTCACCGACATAACCGCCATGACCGCGAACCTTTTGGTCTCCCCCAGAACAAAACGCCTTATCTCCTGCACCTGTCAGAACAATGACACCAATGTTGGAATCATCGCGTGCGAATGCAAAAGCATCAATTAATTCCATTACCGTTTTTGGGGTAAATGCATTATGTACGTGCGGGCGGTTGATTGTAATTTTAGCAATTCCGTTATACGTTTCATATAAAATTTCTTCGTATTTGCGTTCTGAAATCCATTCTACTGCCAAGACAAAAACCTCCTTTAATTTTTTTTCTTTGACAAAAAGTCACTTACTATTGTACCAAACTTTTCTTGATCTTCCACATGAATTGCATGGCCACAATTTGCAATCATTACTAATGAACTATTTCTAATCGTTACGGCCATCTGTTCAGCAATACTGCAAAACTTTTGATCTTTTTCACCGACCATCAACATGACATCACAGGAAAGTTTGTGAAGGCTCTCCCACCAGGAAGGCTGTGACCCTGTTCCCATGCCAAGCAGGCTGTTGCCAAGCCCAATCGGGGAATTTTGCAGACGCTGTTCTCTGATTTTTACCCTAACCTTCTCAGGCAGACTCTTCATCGAAGCAAACAATGGGATATTTTCCCAATAGTCAACAAAAGCGGGAATCCCGTTTTCTTTAATAAAATTTGCTAGTTTCGCGTCATTCATTTGGCGCTGATGTCTTTCTTCTTCTGTTACCAGTCCCGGTGATGAGCTTTCCAAAATTAATTTTCTCACCCTTTCGGGATAAGCAAACGCAAACGTAAGGGCCAAACGGCCACCCAGGGAATATCCAAGCAAATCGATCTGACTGATAGCCAAATGATCAAGAATGCCTGCGATAGCCTGGGCAGCAGCTTCCATTGTATAAAGGTTAACATCCTCGGGCGAGTCTGACTCACCGTGTCCAATAATATCTGGGATGATTAATTGTGAATGGCTCCCCCAGCTGTCGCAAAATGGAGTCCAGGTAGATGAATCCCCGGTAAAACCATGCAATAACAAGAGCGGGAATCCACTTCCACATTGTTTAACATGGTAGCGAACGCCGTTAATAACTACATTCACTTACTCTCACCGTCGACAAAATTTGATATTTCCTGGGAAACAGACGCCCAAAATCCACGGTGTTCATCGCGATTTGTGTCTCTTTTTGTCCTAATCTCATAAACTTGGAGGCCTGACGCTCCTGACGAATTTCCTAATTCCTTTTGTAAGTGGTCCCAATCGGCTACCTTAACAAAGCGGCCGTTAAACATTTTAACCGCATGTTCAAATTCAATATCGAGCGGCGTTCCAAATAGCAGCTCAAAATGCTTCGGATGTTCCGATTGCGGCAAGAAAGAGAAGATCCCTCCGCCATTATTGTTTACAAGAATAATATGGATATCAATATTAAATTGCTTGGCTGCAAATAAACCATTTAAATCATGGAAAAAGGTTAAATCACCAAGGACCAAGTATAATGATTTGGAATATAAGGCAGCACCCAAAGCGGTAGAAACAGTTCCGTCGATTCCGTTTGCTCCTCGATTGGCCATAATTCTAATGCATTTATTGTTATGTAGAAAAAAACTGTCCAAATCGCGAATAGGCATACTATTTCCGACAAACAGCGTTGCCCCTTCAGGAACCATCTCAGCCAACTGGTAAAATAGCTTCCCTTCACTTAATTCGGTTATATCCCTTACAGAAGCCATATTTTCCTTCGTCAAGGCATTGATGTTGTTCCAATCCTCAAAAAATTTATGATCCGAACTAGGCTTCGCAACAGTTGCAAGCTTTTCGCAAAACAAGGTCTCATTGCAGAAAACCATATCTGTCGATAGCGAGGCGGGATCACGCCAGCCGCCGCCGCCATCAATGACAAGCTGGTCAGCAGATGGATTCTCTTTTATAAAAATCGTAAGCGCTTTGGATATCGGCATCGCCCCAAATCGGATAATACAATCAGGCTTTAGGAATGACTTAGCATCTTCATTGCGCAAAAACGTATCATATGTGTCGATGATATGTTCACGATTATGTTTGCCGCTTCTTAGCTGTGATAGTGGGTCAGCCAAAATCGGATACTTTAATAATTTCGATAATTGTGTTACGGCATCCGCGAATCTTTCATCCGCAATATTGCCACAGACAATAATTCCTTTGCTTTTTCCCTCTAAGCGGTTAGCAATTTCTTGAATCAGCCCATCACCGATGGTCAATTCACCATTATGGACCTTAACAAATCCATGCGGCCGTTCGGCCATACGGAAAATGCTGTCATCAAGTTGTGGTATTAGCGGTTCACGGAAAGGGAAGTTCAGATGAACTGGTCCAGACGGGGCGCCAGCACAATAGGCGACAGCACGGGCACAAATGGTCCGGGCATAACGAATCATTTCAGCTCTGTTTTCGGGTAGGGCCATTTCCGCAAACCATTTGACATGCTTGCCATACAATTCTATTTGATCAATTGCCTGTGGAGCACCTACTTCTCGAAGCTCATGTGGACGGTCCGCCGTTAACACGAGAAGTGGTACCCGTGAATAGCGTGCCTCCACAATCGCCGGAAAATAGTTAGCAGCAGCGGTCCCTGATGTACATAGAATGGCCACAGGTCGGTTGGAAGCCTTGGCAATCCCTAAGGCAAAAAAGGCTGCCGAACGTTCATCCACATGAATATGAACATTTAATTCAGGATGTTCCGCCATAACCATTGCCATTGGTGTTGACCGTGAACCCGGACTGATAACCACATCTTTAATTCCCGAAAGAACAAGCTCCGCAACAAAAGCGGCAAGGTAAGCCGTTAAAGATTCTTGATGACTCATTTTATTTTCCCCCAAGCGCTCTTAACATTGGTCTAAACTTTAAACCGGTCTCCAAATATTCGCTTTCCGAATCGGAATCAGCTACTACACCGCAGCCGGCAAATAGCGAAGCCTCATTTCCTTGAATTAAACCGGAGCGAATGGCCACCGCAAACTCCCCATTTCCTTGATAATCCAGCCAGCCAATCGGTGCCGCATAAAATCCGCGGTCCAGTTCTTCCACCTGGCGAATTTTTTCCACGGCTTCCTGTTTTGGAAGCCCGCCAAGCGCCGGGGTTGGATGCAGCCTTTCCACCAGCAGCAGCAAAGACGTATTATTGCCGCACTTACCAATAACAGGTGTATATAAATGTTGGATATCCCTGTTCTTCATCAGCCGTGGTTTTTCCGGCAGGATGATTTGATCACACGATTCTTCCAATGCCTCTTTAATCATTTCTACAACATATTGATGCTCAATCAAATTTTTTTGATCATGCAGCAGCTGCTCCCCAAGCATTGTATCTTCTTCCGTTGTCTTTCCACGTGAAATGGACCCAGCAAGGCAGGTGGAGAATATTTCATTTCCCTGTTTTTTTACCAACCGTTCGGGGGAAGCACCTAGAAAACAGTCGCCATTTGCTTCGAGTGCAAAAATATAGCTTTCATGCTGCTGCTCATTTAACCGCTCAAGCACCATTCCCGCTTCCACTTTACTGTCAAATTTCAAGCGCAGTTCCCTGGCTAGAACAACCTTCTTAAGCGGCCCGTCGTTTAATTCATTTACGATTCCAGTCACAGCCTCTTTCCAGGCTTCTGGTGAAATCTCTCTCGTTTCCAAAAGCTCTGCCGGATGGAATTCTGCAGTTTGATAAAGGGAAGCTAACAGTTGATTCCGCTCATCCAACATTTTTGCCATTAGAGTATGATTGTCATCCGGTGTGCACACGATATTAGTGGTTAAATAAGCCTGCCCCCTGATTATGCTTACCATATAAACCGGCAAGTAAAATAACGATTCTGCATACTGGGACCATAATCTCGTTTTTTCCTTGTAAGGATCAAAGGAAAATCCGCCAAAAATAACAGGCCCGACCCCAATTTCAGAATCCCGATTAAAGACGATACTGTCCTTCAGAAAGCGTTCCCACTCCCGTTCAACGTGAACAAAGCGGTCTGCTGCCTGATCAGATTGAATTTGATGAGTAATTCCCAGTCCAATCAGCAAAATTTCGTCTCTGGGATCCTTCCAGAAAAACCGTTCCCCGTAATAGCGATCCTGCCCTTTATTGAAAAATGAAAGCGGGCTTATTTTGTCCATTTTTCGAACTTCACTCAGTAAAATGGGCCGGCCGAGTTCTTTCGCGCGATTTATGGCCATAATACCCCTTTCGATTATTTCTGTTTCCTGTATGGTAACCAAAAAAATCCCTCCAAAACAGCTAAAATGGCTGTTTTTCTTAGCAAACCCTATTTAAGATACTACTCCCATTGTAAAGAAGTCAATAATACTTGTCACTATCCCTTTTGGATTCATTCCTTATTATATGTCAAAAACAAAAATATCGGATAAAATCTGCTTTTATGTCATTGTATATTCATTTTTCCACGAACCCCTGATAATTATCGGGAAGGTATTATCTTCTAGTTTTGATAATAAAAATTCATTGACCTGGCGCCGTGTTTTTCATACACTAAAGTTTGGGAAACCAATCTCTCAAAATTTATCGAAGATAAGAAGTTAAATAGTATAGAAGAAACTGCAATAAGGGAGGAGAACATAAATGCAGCCAAATATACAGCAAGGTTCGAAACCTGTTGTTAAGTCAAACCGCGGCTTGGGGGTTTGGTGGCAAATGACCCGTCCCCATACATTAACAGCTGCGTTCGTACCTGTTTTGCTCGGTACTGCACTTTCGCTTAAACATGGAAACATTCATTTTGGCCTGTTTATTGCGATGTTGATTGCCAGTTTGTTAATTCAGGCAGCAACAAATATGTTTAATGAGTATTATGATTTTAAACGCGGGCTGGATACAGAACACTCCGTAGGTATTGGAGGCACAATTGTCAGAGATGGCATCAAACCTAGAACTGTCATGAACCTGGCATTAGGGTTCTACGGAATCGCGTTATTACTTGGTGTATATATCTGTGCCAATAGCAGCTGGTGGCTTGCCATTGTCGGTCTTATCTGTATGGCCATCGGATATCTCTATACGGGCGGACCGCTGCCAATTGCTCACACACCATTCGGCGAACTGTTTTCTGGCTTTTTTATGGGAATGATGATTATTTTAATCGCATTCTTTATTCAAACGGGGACTGTTGACAGCACAAGCATTCTTGTTTCCATTCCGAGCTTTGTATTAGTCGGGGGGATCATGATGTCCAATAATATCCGCGACCTTGACGGCGATAAAAAATTTGGCCGTAAAACATTAGCTATCCTATTGGGCAAAGAAAATGCGGTCTACTTTTTAGCCGGGATGTTTATTTTCTCCTACGTTTGGATTTTTGCATTAATTATCGCAGATATCGTTCCGATTTGGACAGCGCTCGTGTTATTAAGTACACCGAAACCAATAAAATCGGTTAAAGGCTTCTTTAAAGGGACAATACCAATTGAAATGGCGCCGGCGATGAAGGCAACAGCCCAAACTAACACAATCTTTGGATTTTTGCTGGCCATCGGGATTTTTGCCGGTCACTTCTTTTCATAAAAAAAGAGCTTCTGCCTTAACACGGCAGAAGCTCTTTTTGCTTTCCTATATAATCGGATGAATGTCCCAAATGTCCTTAGCATATTCCTTTATGGTGCGGTCGCTTGAAAAATAACCGGCATGGGCGATATTCACAAGGCTCATTTTTTGCCATTTTAGTCTGTCGGTAAAGGCATCGCTGATTTTGCGCTGAATATCGGTATAGGAAGCAAAATCCTTTAATACAAAATACTGATCATTCTCTTCCAATAGCGAATCAAATATCGGTTCAAATTCATTATGAACGCCTGGGAAGAATCCATTAACAAGTTGGTCGACAACCTGTTGAATCCGCCGGTCCAGATGGTAATAGCCAACCGAATCATAACCACCATGCTTGTAATAGTGAAGCACCTCTTCGGCGGTCAGCCCGAAGAGAAAAATGTTCTCATCCCCAACAAGCTCATGGATTTCAACATTTGCCCCATCTAGGGTCCCGACTGTTAAAGCACCATTAATCATGAATTTCATGTTTCCTGTTCCCGATGCCTCTTTGCTTGCGGTTGAAATCTGCTCGCTGACATCCGCAGCCGGAAAGATGTTTTCAGCCAATGATACACGGTAATTCTCTAAAAAAATAACCTTCAGCTTGTCTCCAACCATCGGGTCATTATTGACCGTTTGAGCTACCGTGTTAATCAATTTAATAATTTTTTTTGCATAATAATAACCAGGTGAGGCTTTGGCGGCGAATATAAACACCCTAGGAGTCATGTTGAAGCCGGAATCCTCTTTCATTCGGTTATAGAGATGCATGATGTGCAAAACATTTAATAGCTGCCGTTTATACGCATGGAGACGTTTGACCTGAACGTCAAAAATAGCAGAGGTATCTACCGCAATCCCGGTTTGTCTTCCAATAATGTCGGCAAGCCTTTGTTTATTTGTACTTTTAACCTTAGCCAATTGCTCCAAAAATCCTGAATCATTTTGATAATCAAGCAGATGAATTAGTTCATGGGCGAAATGGGTCCACGACGAACCAATGGTGTCGGTGATTAACGATGACAATTTTGGATTAGCTTTTAACAGCCAGCGCCTATAAGCAATTCCATTTGTCTTATTGTTAAATTTCTCGGGATACAGCTGGAAAAACGGCTTCATTTCCCGCTCTTTCAGGATTTCTGTATGGAGCCTTGCTACCCCGTTGACACTAAAGCTGCCGACAATGGCCAAATGAGCCATTTTCACAAAACCATCGGCAATAATCGCAAGCTTGCCAATCCGCTCCCATTCCCCCGGGGTCTCTTCCCATAGCTCCTTGCAAAATCGCTCATTGATTTCTTCGACAATCATATAAATCCTTGGGAGCAGCGGCTTAAAGATATGTACCGGCCATTTCTCAAGTGCTTCCGATAAGGTAGTATGATTTGTATAGGAAATCGTATTAGTCGTAATATGCCAGGCTTCATCCCAGTCGAATTTGGCCTCGTCCAACAGGATTCTCATCAGTTCCGGAATCGCCAGTACCGGATGGGTATCATTGATATGGATACAAACATGTTGATGCAGTTCTTTAAGGCTTCCATGCTGCTTTTTATAAGCTCTGATGATTGACTGCAGGCTGGCGGACACTAAAAAATATTGCTGTTTTAGCCTTAATATCTTCCCTTCATCATGAGTATCATCGGGATAAAGGAATTCAGAAATCGCTTCCGTTCTCCGTTTATACTTTAAAATATCCGTATCCATCGGGAACTGGGCCGGTTCCGCATTCCACAACCTTAGCGTATTTACTGTATCAGATTCAAATCCGACTACCGGCATATCGTATGGCACAGCTGTAACGGTTTCGGCATGGGAATGATGAAATACGAGACGGCCGTTTTCCATTTTAGCCTCAACCTTTCCCCAAAACGGGATTTGCACCGCCAAATCCGCCTTACGGATTTCCCAAACATTGCCGCTTCTTAGCCATTGCTCGGGCAGTTCGACCTGATAGCCGTCCACTATTTTCTGCTCAAATAACCCATGCTTATAGCGAATCCCATGTCCATGTCCCGGGAGATTCGATGACGCCAGTGAGTCCAAAAAGCAGGCGGCCAGTCTGCCCAAGCCGCCGTTTCCCAAGCCTGCATCCGGTTCAAGCTCCTCCAGGTCCCCAAGCTCAATCCCCAGTTCATGAAGGCCTTGGGCAATCATTTCCTCAACACGAAGATTAATTAAATTCTGCCTAAGCAGCTTCCCCAGCAAATATTCGATTGATAAATAATAGACCTGCTTTGCTTTGGTCGCTAAATACCGTTCATTCGTAGCGATCCAGTCATTACTAACAAATTCACGGATCATTTGTCCAAGTGTTTGGTAGTGGTCTCGAGCCGTACTCTCCGAAAAACTTTTTCCGCAAAGCATCTCTACCCGTTTTATGAATGCTGCTTTAAACCTATCCTTATTAGAAAACATGGGTTTCACTCCTTGCCATCAACTCGGCGTATAGCTGGTTATAGCTAAATGCTGATTGTGCCCAGCTGTAATCCTGTTCCATCGCCTGCTTTACGAGCGAATCCCACACATTTTTATCCTCATAGATTCGAACTGCCCGTTGAATCGTATAAAGCATATCATGAGCATTAAAATGACTGAACGAAAAGCCATTGCCTTCACCGGTAAATTCATTCCATGCTGTTACTGTATCGTTTAAACCGCCCGTCTCACGAACAATCGGAATCGCTCCGTATTTCATCGCGATCAATTGGCTAAGCCCACACGGTTCAAATAGGGATGGCATTAGGAACAGGTCCGCGGCAGCATATAATTGGTGGGCCAGCCGTTCATTAAAGCCGGTTTGGACCTTCAACTTTTCAGGGTAAATCCGCCCCGCCTGGCGTAAGAATTCCTCATACTGATAATCACCTGTCCCTAGAATGATGAATTGGATGTCTTCCTGCAGCATTTCCCTTAGGACACACTTAACAAGATCTAGACCTTTTTGCTTGGTAAGCCGGGAAATCATGACCATTAATGGTGTATTGGCGCTTTGTTTTAAACCAAATTGTTTTTGAATTTCTTTTTTATTGGCTGCCTTTTTTTCAAGTTCTTTGGCAGTATAGGTTTGAAAAAGGAACGGGTCATGGGCCGGATTATAAAAATCCTCATCAATTCCATTTAAAATTCCATGCAGGTCCTCGTTTCTTGCCTTCAGCAACCCATCCAGTTTTTCTCCATAGACCGGCGTTTGTATTTCGTTTTTATAAGAAGGGCTTACGGTGGTAATTTTGTCTGCAGCCACAAGCGCCCCCTTCATGAAATTGATATTGCCGAAAAATTCAAGATGACTCGGATGGAAAGATCTGTCGTCAAGCCCCAGTAAATCCCTCAACGCCTCTTTTGGGAATATTCCCTGGAACTGCAAATTATGAATCGTAAATACGGTCCTGATTTGCCCATAGCTTTTTTGTCTCCGGTAATACTCCGTTCTAAGCAGATACGGAATCATCGCCGTATGCCAGTCGTGGCAGTGCAGTACATCCGGAAAATAGTCAAGTTGTGCCAATGCTTCAAGCACAGCCCGATTGAAAAACGCAAACCTTTCACCGTCATCAAAATAGCCGTAAAAACCTTCCCGTTTAAAATAATATTCATTGTCGACAAAATAATAGGTAATCCCTTGATACTCAAGCTCCTCAATGCCGCAATACTGCTTGCGCCAGCCGACATTTACCGAGAACTCCTTGATTTTTTTCATATTTTGTTTAAATTCATCGGAGATGGTCCCATATTTGGGCAAAATAACCCGGACCTCAGTGCCAAGGCTTACTAATTCCTTGGGCAGCGAGCCCGCTACATCGGCAAGCCCTCCCGACTTTGCAAATGGTCCACACTCCGAAACAGCAAATAATACTTTCACGAGTTCATCAACGCTCCTTGCTTTGTTCCTTTGCGTACGACAAATGGCAATTGAACAGTGCCGGATAATCTCGTTCCGGCCTCGACTCTCACATCTTTATCCAAAATAACAGTATCTAAATGGACGCCTTCTTCAATTTGGCACTTTTGCATAACAATACAATTTTTTATGATGGCTCCTTTACCAATTTTTACTCCTCTTGAAATAATGCTGTTTTCCACAGTGCCATTAATGACACAGCCATTGGCAATCATCGAATTTTTAACCAGCGAACCTTTTTCATATTTTGTCGGCGGTTCATCCTTCACCTTCGTTAAAATCGGCTGGCCTTTGACAAACAGGTTTCCCCATACATCTGGCTTAAGCAGGTTCAGGCTGGCGTCATAATAGCTTACAATCGAATCGACCATGACCGCATAGTCGTCATAGTCATAGCGGCAAATCGTATATTCATTATGAAGGTCTTGAACGACATCTCTCATGCATGTATATCCGGTTTCATTTCGGGACTGGATTAGCTTTATTAGCAGTGACGTCTTGATTAAGTACATCTCCATCGACCTTCCGTCACGATGATGGATTTCGGTAATATCGCAATGCATATCATGATGCCATTCCAGAATCGGTTTATAGTCCATATTAATAATCGTATAGCAGTTTGATATAATCGCATACTCCTGGGTACTGCGATAAAAATAGTCCATATTAGCCGCAAACAGGTCGAACGACCCGACTCGATTAGGATTGCTATCCACCACAGGAGATGGGAAGAAGAACAGGCCATCCCGCTTGCGATTTAAGTCCCAATTTTTCCCCGACCCTAAATGGTCCATTAACGAGCGATACTGCATTTTTGGAAAAATCGCTACGCTCCTGATCCCTGAATTCACCATATTGGACAGTACAAAATCGATAATCCGGTACCTCCCCGCAAACGGCAGCGCCGCCAAGGAACGATGGATTAACAATTCCTCCAAATCATCATGGTAGGTAGTAGCATCAATAATACCTAAAAGCTTTCTTTTCACGCATTTTTTCCCCTTCCGGATTATCTATTAAAGCCCCCGAGCCTTTTGCCCATCGGCGCCTTATTTCATGGCTAGTAAGCAGGATTAAGCCCGCTTAGCATTTCTTTTGTGACAAGGACAATTTCATCATCCAAAGAACGGATTACCGTACCATCCGGTATATTGACATCAAAAGGAACAATCGCTTTTTCAATAAAACAGTTTTGCCCGATTGTGACATCCGGCATAATGACCGACTCTTTCACCCTCGATTCCCTGCCAACATTAACACCCTGAAATAACACGGATTTTTCTATTTTGCCTTCAATTGTGCAGCCTTCGTTAATGAGTGATTCCTGAACGATTGCGTCCGGAGAAATGTATTGCGGCGGACGATTTGGATTAACTGAATAAATGCGCCAGTCGTGGTCAAATAGGTTCAGTTCACATTCCTCTTTTAAAAGGTCCATATTTGCTTCCCACAGACTTTGGACCGTGCCGACATCCTTCCAATAGCCCTTAAATGGGTAGGCGAATAATTTTTTCTTGTCATCCAAAAGGGAAGGAATGACATCTTTCCCAAAATCATGGCTGGAATCGGGATTACGGGCATCCATTTCCAAATATTCCTTCAGTATATTCCAACTAAAGATATAAATGCCCATGGATGCTAAATTATTCTTAGGCGAGACTGGCTTTTCCTCAAATTCTATAATTCTCATATCCTCGTTTGTATTCATAATCCCAAATCTGCTGGCTTCAGCCCATGGAACTTCAATTAAGGAAATCGTGACATCGGCCCTTTTTTCAATATGGTACTCCAACATAGTTTCATAATTCATTTTGTAAATATGGTCGCCAGAAAGAATCAAAACATAATCAGGCTGGTATTGCTTGAGATAATTTAAATTTTGATAAATGGCACTGGCTGTTCCTGTATACCACTTTACTTCCGAGGACTCGCTGTATGGCGGCAACACGGTTACCCCGCCATTCTTGCGGTCCAGGTCCCAGGCACTGCCGATGCCAATGTAAGAGTTCAGGAGGAGCGGCTGATATTGTGTTAACACACCTACCGTATCGATTCCTGAATTTGCGCAATTGCTAAGTGTGAAATCAATGATTCTATATTTACCACCAAACGGCACCGCAGGTTTTGCCAAATCCTTGGTCAGGGCATTAAGCCTACTCCCTTTTCCCCCTGCCAGCAGCATGGCGACGCACTTTTTCTTTCCCATTGCCTTTTCTCTCCTTTCGTTTTTTAACCGGTCTTAATATATGAAACCCAAACGGAGCTATCGCCATCGACAAGGAGCATGGTTTCCCATGGTATGGTTCAGTCGTGGCCGCCATGATTTTCTTATTGACCACACCGGAACCCCCAAACTCTGAGTCATCGTTTGTTAAGATTTCTCGATACTCGCCCGCCTTTGGAACCCCCATTTTATATTCCGGATAGCTGATTCCGGTAAAATTACAAATTACGACTAATGTATCCTCTTCTTTTTTCCCTTTACGTATAAAGGAGAAAATGGATTTGTTGCAGTTATCGACCTCGATCCATTCAAAACCGGGATACAAATGGTCTAGCTCATAAAGCGCTTTTGACCGTTTATAAAGTTTTATTAGCACTTTTACAAATGTATTAAGTTTTCGATGCAATTCATAATCAAGCAGGTGCCAATCCAGTTGTTCCTTATCCTTCCATTCTGCAAACTGTCCAAGTTCAAAACCCATAAACAACAGTTTTTTCCCCGGATGGGTGAACATATAGCCAAGCAGGAGCCTCAGCTGGGCAAATTTTTCCCAATACTCTCCCGGCATTTTATCAAGAAGCGACTTCTTCCCATGCACGACCTCATCATGTGAAAACGGGAGCATAAAGTTTTCTGAAAATGCATATAAAAGTGAAAAAGTCACCTTTGAATGGACATTTGGCCTGGCAAACGGCGGGGTTTCCATATATTCCAGCATGTCGTTCATCCAGCCCATATTCCATTTGTAGTCAAAGCCCAATCCGCCATAACTGACAGGTGCGGTAACTTTGGGGAAATCGGTGGAATCCTCCCCAATCATTAACACATGGGGGTTGCACTCGTGAATCACTTTATTCAGCTTTTTTAAAAATTGGATTCCAAATGGGTTTTCAGACATGCCTTCGTTTGCATTTGGCCAGTAAATGATATTGGCGACTGCATCCATCCGAAATCCATCAATATGGAATTCTTCCATCCAAAAGACTGCATTAGAAATGAGAAAACTTTGTACCTCTCCTTTACCCAGGTCAAAATTCGCTGTTCCCCAGACATGGTTTTCCCTGTCATGGGTAGTGGAGTAGGAATAAAGATGTGTGCCATCAAAGTTATACAGCCCATGGGCATCCTTACAAAAATGCCCTGGTACCCAATCGAGAATGACCCCAATCCCATGATGATGGCATTGGTCGACGAAGTATTTAAAGTCATTCGGGGTACCATACCTTGATGTTACTGAAAAATACCCGGTACCTTGGTACCCCCAAGAGCCATCAAAAGGATGCTCGATAAGCGGCATTAGTTCGATATGGGTAAAACCATGCTCAGCAACATAGGGGATTAAGTCCTCTGCCAGTTCCCGATAGGTTAAAAAGCTGCCATCCTCGTTTGTTTTCCACGATCCTAAATGAACTTCATATATGACTGTAGGTTCCGAGAAGTTATTTTTCTGTGCCCTTCGTTCCATCCAATTAGTATCATGCCATTGATAATCTTTGAGTTGGTGTACAATTGAGGCCGTATTTGGCCGTAATTCTGAATAGAAAGCAAATGGGTCGGATTTTAACAGCCTTTCGTTTGATTGAGTAAAAATCTCGTACTTATACGTACAGCCTTCAAGATTTTGTTTTATCAGAAAAACCCATATGCCTTCATCATTAACCTTTTGTAATTCATATCCTTCACTATTCCAGTTATTGAAATCCCCTACGAGCCTCACCTTGACGGCATTCGGGGCCCATACGCAAAAACGGGTATATGCTTGGTCGGAATCTTTAAGGATATGAGCGCCAAAAAGGTGATGACTGTTGTAGTAGCTTCCTTCATGAAACAAGTGAAGCTGATAGTCTGTCGGAAACAATGTGTTCACTGCCATGGCTCTCCTCATCCCCAATGAAAATATGTATTTCAAAAACCAATTATAAGTGCTAATAACAAATAATCCCCGAAAAACTTTTTTATCTTTTCTGACAATAGCTGAGGTATGAATCTAAAAGGCGCAAAATTACTACAGGTTTCGTTCCACTTCGACAAGAAATCGTTCGAGAAACGACAATATTCTATTAAGTTTTCTTAAAATATTTTAGGGATTTGATGGGTGGAGTTGCTTAATTTTCGGAAAATTGAATAATTTTTTAGATGGTGAATTTCTGGGTTTTGGTGCGTTTGTGTAAGCGATTTCAACATTTTTAAACGATCAAGATCATTTGAAATTGTTATATTAATATTGTATTTTTAGCTGAAATTATCGACGTTATATGGATTTTTAGAGGACTGCTTATAAACCCTTGATTGGGACTCTTTTTACGTGGCTGCTGTGGGGCTGATTGCGGTTAGTTCTCTGGGGGTGGGGGTGGTCATATTATTGAGGCCTTCTACGGGTACGACGGCTAGGTTTTTTAAGGGAAGAGACAGTGTTGGTATTCCTGCGTGACAGGTTGCCGCTTATTTATAGTGGGCGAGGACACGTAAAGGTTTTCTAAGTGACCAGTTTTCTCTTTTTTATGAGTTTGAGGGCACGTAGAGCCCTTCTACGTGACCTGTTTTCTCTTTTTTATGATCTTGAGGGCACGTAGCCCCCATTTAATTTTTGCTGCAGAAACACAAAAAAACTGATGACTAAATGTCATCAGCCTTTTTGTATGACCCCTACGGGATTCGAACCCGTGTTACCGCCGTGAAAGGGCGGTGTCTTAACCGCTTGACCAAGGGGCCAATCAACAGAGAAGAAGGGATTCGAACCCTCGCGCCGCTTACGCGACCTACTCCCTTAGCAGGGGAGCCCCTTGAGCCACTTGGGTACTTCTCTATATGGCTCCGCAGGTAGGATTCGAACCTACGACCGATCGGTTAACAGCCGATAGCTCTACCACTGAGCTACTGCGGAATAATATATGGTGGGCCTAAATGGACTTGAACCATCGACCTCACGCTTATCAGGCGTGCGCTCTAACCAGCTGAGCTATAGGCCCATAATGGAGCGGGTGATGGGAATCGAACCCACAACAACAGCTTGGAAGGCTGTGGTTTTACCACTAAACTACACCCGCATTATATGGGGCGGCTGATGGGAATCGAACCCACGAATGTCGGAACCACAATCCGATGCGTTAACCACTTCGCCACAACCGCCATAATATTTACAATAATCAAATGGTGGCTCAGGACGGAATCGAACCGCCGACACATGGATTTTCAGTCCATTGCTCTACCGACTGAGCTACTGAGCCAACATAAGTGGCGGTCTGGACGGGACTCGAACCCGCGACCTCCTGCGTGACAGGCAGGCATTCTAACCAACTGAACTACCAGACCGTATTGCGGGGGCAGGATTTGAACCTGCGACCTTCGGGTTATGAGCCCGACGA
>NZ_JAMBOX010000129.1 GCF_023715785.1 Neobacillus niacini | reverse complement strand
TAAATATCTAACCAAACCAACAAGCGAAGAAGCGACAAATAGCTTCTCTTCTTAGAGTTGGTCAAAAATGGATCGAAACCTAGGGGTGGAGTTGGGGCCTTGACAGTTTCGTTCATATCAGGAGGCTTCCCGAACCGCCCGCGGAAAGCGAAGCACCTGGAGCGGAAATCAACAGGCCCATTAGCAGGGACAATTTTTTCAATAAAATCGGTATTTCAG
>NZ_JAMBOX010000128.1 GCF_023715785.1 Neobacillus niacini | reverse complement strand
TAAATATCTAACCAAACCAACAAGCGAAGAAGCGACAAATAGCTTCTCTTCTTAGAGTTGGTCAAAAATGGATCGAAACCTAGGGGTGGAGCTGGGGCCTTGACAGTTTCGTTCATATCAGGAGGCTTCCCGAACCGCCCGCGGAAAGCGAAGCACCTGGAGCGGAAATCAACAGGCCCATTAGCAGGGACAATTTTTTCAATAAAATCGGTATTTCAG
>NZ_JAMBOX010000127.1 GCF_023715785.1 Neobacillus niacini | reverse complement strand
TTCATTTCTTTCGAAATGAAGCCAACGTAACTTTATGAGCTAATCAACTCAACTTTATTGGAGAGTTTGATCCTGGCTCAGGACGAACGCTGGCGGCGTGCCTAATACATGCAAGTCGAGCGAATCATTGGGACGCAAGTCCCGCTGGTTAGCGGCGGACGGGTGAGTAACACGTGGGCAACCTGCCTGTAAGACTGGGATAACACCGGGAAACCGGTGCT
>NZ_JAMBOX010000126.1 GCF_023715785.1 Neobacillus niacini | reverse complement strand
TAGAGAGAAAAACTAAAATGGCGATCACTCGGTTTTTACTTGGTTACTTCTTCTTTTACGATTATCTAGTTTTCAAAGAACGATTAAAAAAAGCTTTGAGAGATGATTATTCCCTCAAAACTAAACAAACAGAAAACAGTCAACGTTATATCAGTCCGACAGGACTGTATATTCCTTAGAAAGGAGGTGATCCAGCCGCACCTTCCGATACGGCTACCTTGTTACGACTTC
>NZ_JAMBOX010000125.1 GCF_023715785.1 Neobacillus niacini | reverse complement strand
CTGCGTGACAGGCAGGCATTCTAACCAACTGAACTACCAGACCGTATTGCGGGGGCAGGATTTGAACCTGCGACCTTCGGGTTATGAGCCCGACGAGCTACCGGACTGCTCCACCCCGCGACAATAAGAAGGTATAAAAAATGTAAAGATGGCGGAGGAAGAGGGATTCGAACCCCCGCGCGGTTTAACCCGCCTGTCGGTTTTCAAGACCGATCCCTTCAGCCAGACTTGGG
>NZ_JAMBOX010000124.1 GCF_023715785.1 Neobacillus niacini | reverse complement strand
CCTTTCGGAACGAATACCAAAGAGATACCCGATGAACATCATTTTAAAAAGTATAAGGGGATCAGATGGACGGCCGTTATCATCACTATAAAATGGACGTACTTTTTCAAGAAGAAATGAAAAGTCTACATATTTATCAATTAAACGAAGAAGGTGATCATCTGGAACTAATTCATCAATAGACACAAATTCAAATTCACTTTGGCTAGACTCTTTAGGCTTAAACATTGAATTCACCA
>NZ_JAMBOX010000123.1 GCF_023715785.1 Neobacillus niacini | reverse complement strand
ACCGAGGATATTTGAATGCACCCGATGTAAAAGAAATACGGATTTGAGAATTCCCTCGTAATACCTCATTATTAACCTCGAAAACTCTTCAACTTTAATCTTATGTATTCATTTCCAGTCATTTGCGTGGCCGGAAATGAATACATAATTTTTTGTGTTAAAAATTCCACGCGATTTCTACGTTTTCGTCGTGGATCTCGATTTGCTTTATTAACTTTTGAACAATGGCTTGTCTAGTTGGAAAGTCTGC
>NZ_JAMBOX010000122.1 GCF_023715785.1 Neobacillus niacini | reverse complement strand
TGAGAGTAGGACGTTGCCGGGCCAGCGAAAGACAACCTGAAAAATGGTTGTCTTTTTTGCGTTTTTAAAAGGGTCATTGGCTTTAAAAATGGGGCATCGCAGATATATTGGGATGATCGCAGATATATTTAATTTATCGCAGATATAACTCAAATTACCGCGGATATATCCGGATTATCGCAGATATATAGTGAAACACCGCAGATATAATTTTCTTAGGGCCAAATTGGTGAACAGAATGCCGAAAATTCACCA
>NZ_JAMBOX010000121.1 GCF_023715785.1 Neobacillus niacini | reverse complement strand
TGAGAAATATGGAATGGATGGACTTCAAGATTCCAGTGGATGGAAACGGTACTCCAGAGAGGTAAAAACGGCTGCCGTTCTTGATTATCTTTCAGGGAATTATACTCAGTCAGAGATTGTACGTAAAAATGAAATATCCAGTAGATCAGTGTTGAGAAAGTGGATAAAGAATTATAATGGTCATAGAGAATTAAAAGACACGCAAAGGATGAATAACTCTATGATCAAAGGTCGATCCACTTCACTTGAAGAACG
>NZ_JAMBOX010000120.1 GCF_023715785.1 Neobacillus niacini | reverse complement strand
TATTTTTCAAGAGGTAATTTATAAAAATTTCATTCCCTCAAAACTAGATAATGCAGAAGAAGTATAAGTAAACCGAATAATCATTATGACTTGTCTAGCTTCGGCTCCTAACTTCTCGGCCGTTTCGGTCCGTCCCTACAAATCCAAAACCGGGATTTGCAGTGCCAGCCCTCCAACGTCTCTCGAAGTTGAACAGTCGCCTCCGCTTTTCTATTTGGTTAAGTCCTCGATCGATTAGTATCAGTCAGCTCCACA
>NZ_JAMBOX010000011.1 GCF_023715785.1 Neobacillus niacini | reverse complement strand
ACTAAATAACACAAAACTTCCAAAATTAGTCTAACGGAAGGTTATTTGGCATGTACATTTTTAGTATATCATGAGATATTTTAAATCTTTATTGAAAAATATTGACAAACTATTAGCTGGTTTAGCTCAATAAGTTCTACAAAAAAGAGCGTTAATCCTTCTTAGATTAACGCCCCCGTTGAAGATAATCCTACTTTTCGGAGATTGGGCTAATTGTCATATTCACATCATCAACGTCATTTTCGTTAGATACCATTCCGAATATCCTACAATTACCACATTTTTTACATTCAAACACATATCTTATTTCCTCGTTATACTCATTGATGTTTTCTTCGCTTTGATATTCTGTTTTAAGACTACTTTTATACCATTGGTTTTCGGAACATATGTCACATATTAATTCCTTTCCCCAAATTCTAACTTCGTTTAGCATTGAACGACACCCCACAATATTTGCAATCACTTATCAATTCAACTAAATTAGGATTATTTCCTTCTTTCAATATTTTGCTCCTTTAGTTGATCAACAAAAAAAGAGGTGCCGCCGCAACTCATCTTCAACTCAATTCCCCTTTAGCTTAATAGCAATAGGTAAGACTTTGATGTAATCTCCGTCTTTTCCCCTGCTCCGCACCCAACGTGCGATTTTCACCGCATTAGGCGTTCTATCTTATTCTTTTAGACTAAGGCAATTAAATTACAAACTTTATGAAATTGGTTTAACTTCCTCAATTGTTTTCTCTCTAATTGAAGAATATAAACAATATTATTAAATGCATCCGAAATGCGTGATGACTTACGTAGTAAAACACTTTCATGGTTAAATGAAGAACTTGATGGTGTCTTACCCAAACAAATACGTGAAGATACCCGGAAATATTTTTCGAAGAGCAACATATAAAACAAACCTCTCGTGAAATTCCTGAATTCACAGGAGTTCAGAGAGGTTTTTTCTTAGTTCATAGAAAATGTATGTTTCAATTGTTTATTGATAACTTCAACCAATACACAACTTTACCCGTTCACAATCTTAGTAAGTTATTCAAGAAAATGGCCGTTTGTTGAAGAAAATTTAACATGAAGGGCGTATATCTGTTGGTATTTCATCATCTGGACTAATTTGTTTCATTGGTCATTTATATCAAATCTGAACAGCCCCTGTTTCAAAGCTTACTCAAATACTCTTCGCTTGGTACTATCTATTAATTTTGCATACCGGACAGTCATTTCAAGAGAATTATGAGCTAAAAGTTCCTGAACTGTAAGTATAGCAGCTCCACTATTTAACATTTTAACTGCATACGTGTGTCTGAACTGATGGAATCTAAAATGATAAATATCTTCGAATACTGGGGAGAACTCGGGAATACATATACTATAGCGTTAAATGCATTATGATCTTGGGGGGTATGAGATAATATGAATTACGATGACGCTCCTAACGAAAAAGAGAATCAAGGCAACAAAAAAAATGAACAACTTGAGGAATTTCGTGTTCAGAATACGGGAAAGCCCCTTACGACAAGTGCGGGATTAAAGGTATCCAACAATGACGGGATATTGAAGGCAGGAGCTCGAGGCCCTGCTCTGATACAGGACTTTCTGTTTTTTGATAAGCTGATGCATTTTGACCGAGAACGTACTCCAGAACGCGTCGCCCATGCTCGAGGGTTCGGTGTTCACGGGACATTCCAGGTTTATCAGTCGATGAAGCGTTATACCAAGGCGGGATTCTTACAAAATCCAAGTGCAAGTACGCCCGTATTCGTCCGCTTTTCAACAAATCATGGCGGTCACGGATCGATGGATACCTCGCGCGATTTACGAGGCTTCGCAGTGAAATTTTATACTAACGAGGGCAATTTCGACCTATTATCATTAAATATACCCGTGTTCTTCGTGAATGACGCACAGAAATTTGTTGATTCACATCATGCGGCCAATCCAGATCCACGCACGGATATGCCGACAGCTTCAGCAGCACAAGATAACTTTTGGGATTTTGTAGCAAGTAACCAGGAGTCCGCGCATTTTATCATGTGGCTGATGTCGGATCGGACGTTGCCAAGAAGTTGGAGAATGATGGAGGGTTACGCGATCAATTCATATCGGTTCATCAATGACCAAGGAACCTCTCGATTTGTACGCTTTCAATGGAAGCCAGTCCTCGGCGTACATTCGCTTCTCCAAGAAGAATCCCTCATCATCGGCGGGTTGGATCCCGATTTTCACCGGCGAGATATCTATGAGGCGATTCAACGCGGGATATATCCCGAGTACGAATTTGGGGTGCAAATGATCGAAGAGGAAAATGAACACGCATACGAATTTGATGTTCTCGATCCGACGAAGCTTTGGCCGGAAGAAATCGTTCCTGTTCATTACATCGGAAAGCTGACACTGAACCGTAATGTCGACAACTTTTTTGCGGAGACCGAGCAATCCGTTTTTGATCCGACCAATGTGGTTCCGGGCATCGGTTTTTCCAACGATCCGATATTACAAGGCCGACTTATCGCTTATCGCGATACGCAGATGTATCGATTGGGTGGTCCGAACATCAATGAAATACCTATCAATCGACCGCTCTGTCCTTTTCACAACTACCAGCGAGAAGGGGCTCATCGCCAACGCATCGATATTGACCAGGTTAACTACTATCAAAACTCATTAGCGGGCAATACACCCAGTCCAACACCAGTCGAACAGGGCGGGTTCGATTTCTACCCCGAAAAGATAAAAGGCTTAGCCACCAATGCCATAAGCGACACGTTTAAGGACTATTTTTCCCAAGCACGTCTGTTCTGGAATAGTATGTCTGACGTTGAAAAAAACCATATATTACAGTCATTCATTTTTCAACTCTCAAAAGTGAAGAGCGAATCTGTTCGTCAACAAGTCGTGGATATGTTCGGACAAGTGGACCATACATTGGCTTCCACCATTGCTTCAAACATCGACGTACGACCACCATCGACCAAGCAAGTTTCCGTTTCTGCGTCCTCTCCAGCTCTGAGTCAAGCCAATACACCGCATTTCCCCTATACCATGAGGGTTGGCGTTCTGATTGGCGACGGGTTTCCCGATCAAGAGGTCATCACAGTGGTGAACACGCTCGTCGAACATGGAGTCTTCGTGGAGTTTGTCAGCGATCGATTGGGTACGGTTACAGGAGCACAAGGGACGACCATCACGTTGGACCAAAATTTCTACGCGGCGAATCATGTTCTTTATGATTCTCTGTATGTTGTAGGTGGACGCGTGCAAAATCAAGCTGCCTTTGACTGGTATGTGAAAGACTATATCCAAGGGACATACAAGTATTACAAACCGATTGGCGTGGCAACCACAGGGGCAGCGTACATAGAGCCCCAGAAAAACGGAGAACTTGAGGGTGTCGTCTTTGCTTCGGGCACTAACAACTTCGGGGAAGCGTTTGTTAAAGCAATTGCGAAGCGCCGATTTTGGAACAGGAAGTAAAAGGGGCTGTCGTATAGAACAGCTTGCTTACTTGCAAAATTAGGTGAAACGAAGAGATGGCGGTGCTAGGGAGACGTTCCTAGTACCGCCATTACTTGTTTCGATAATGGATTCGTAGGATCTATTGGAACATTTGTTAGATTGATATTTATTTGATTAAGTGATAACGACCTTCCTGTAGTTCCTGTCATTTCTCCATCAGTCGAGCACCATACCATCCAATATCGGATCCCACAAAGCCAGTGTAGCTGAACAGGAAGTTCGTTTAATTAATGCCATGCGTTTAGTTTGGGAACAACACGTGTACTAGACAAGAATGACAATCAATAGAATTGCCTTTTATTTACCTGATGTAGACGCTGTTACCGGACATGCTACTCCGAAACGCTACAGATATTGGGAATTTACTAAAGCCTTTCTATGGAAATAGAATAGCCGCAAAGTTCAGCAATTTAATAAGGGAACACCTTTTAATTGCTGCGGAACATGTTAAAGCCACAAAGGCAGGAAATCAAAAACCTGTAGCGGATACAGAGAGAAGATGGTATGCAAATGGAGAAGAAATTGCCGAATTCCTAAGCAGAATAAATCCGTTTATATCACGAGATGAATTTCAAGAAATGTTTTTCAAACATCTGGCACTTACTCTATAAAGGAAGCATTATTTATACTCCACAACAAATTTCAATCAAGTATTGCTATGTTTGATTAAATTGAAGCACAGCTTTACAAATGGCGGACACAATTACAGATTGCGCCTCCTATTCTTTGAGGTTTCCAGATATTAGTTTTGAGTTAGATACTATAACACCAGTCTTTATTGCATATAAATATATCAGTTATATATTGGTATATCTTCTCTTCATTCTTCCAAATCCATTTATCAATATGTTCCATTATGGTTTCATCATTATATTTATCTATCCCCGTCATATACATAGTAAGAATTTCATTTTCTTCTTTTGCTTTTAGTCTACTTATAAGTATGGCGGCAATAGAATCATTTAATATTTCATAATATGTCCAAACTCCCGACCTATCGGACTGTGCTTGCCAATTCAAAATCTCGCATAATTCAATATACCAATCAGGCAAGGTGCTCTGTTCTCTAAAAAAAGAATATGCAATAGTAAACAATTCAACCATTTAATGATAATCATTGATGTTATAAAAGAAGTTAACAATATATGTTTTATTAAACCGCTTTTATTCCCAATTTTTTTGGGGGAACGTTCAAACATATTACTGCATAACCTGTGGCTTCAGCAGTTGTCAATTTTGGCTTTTGGTAAACAAATGCAGTCCAAATGATAAGACAAACTAAAATGCGGAAAACTTCTTCCTTCAAATTTGTGGCCTTTTTAAACACGTTTATATCGTATAAAAATGTAATTTGACACCCCCTCTAAAAGTCCTGCCGTATTGCACGATCCTCCCGTTATTTGAAGAAGGAAAAGCCTTGCTCCTTTTTTTAAGCAAATCCCCATGTTGTATCCATTAGTGTGCTATACTGCACAGTTGGTGGTATCCCCCTTGTTTTAAAAATATTGTTAATTTGATAAACTAGGCATCCATCCAAACATATTTAGATGGACACTCATAATTTACTGTAACTTTGAATGAGAGGATGATATTAATGATTTACTACATATATTTGCATCACTACAATCCATGGTATAAACCATTTGTCGTTCCGTTTATTCCCCCATCACCGATACCACCAGCTGCTATTACCTATCGAAATATAAACGAGTATAGTTTAAAATACCCTTATTAAACTAGACTTCCGTAACGACAACTAGATTTTGTATGAAAGCAGCCTTTCGTTGAAGTAGAAAAGTAATTTTTATTAAAGATTGTTTATTTAGCGGAACTGGTCTCAGTCCAGTTTAATTTTTTCTATAAAAACAAAAAAGCTCGGTCAAATTGACTAAGCCTTTTTGCGAATGTGCGTTACTGGTAAGTAAGGGGCGATCCCCCCTATTCAGCAATCGCCCCCGGTAGTGCAATAACCTTTTTTAAATATTGTTAAAAGTGTGACCTTCATTCTCTAATACGACTTTTGCCTTCTCAATTGAATGGCTTTTAATGAGCAGGTAATCCGTATTAAAGGTTGAAATAGCAAAAATACTGATTTTGTTTTCGGCTAACGGATTCGCTAATGAAGCTAATATTCCAGTTAAGCTAAAGTCTAAAACCCCCTCTACTTTTATACACTTCCAATCGTTTTCAACATCCTTAAATACTTCATTCATCGATAAACATTCGGAAGGACACACGATGGACAGTTCTTCATCTGTTCGGGTAATAGAAAATACATCGGAGTTTATTGCCCACAATGGTATTGTGTCAGTTGGTGGAAATTTCACAACAGAAAAAGTTGAATCTAAAATTTTTAATTTCATATTTTTAGCACTCGCTCCTTGTAGAAATGATATCATTTATTCCTTCAAACCCTTGTTTTACTAACCTGCACTTTACTTCAATAAGAAAAGCCATACTTTCTTCTTGAGGTAGGGCCCCCGTTCAATAAGGATTCATTACATTTTTCCTTCTTTTATCCATCCCCATATTCGAAAACTACCGAAAATTGACACCAAGAATAGAATAATCATCGTTATTACCCATATCAATAATCTATTTATTTCTCTTAAACCATCAGCATTTACAAATACAAAAGCTGAAAAGCCGATTAACACTAAATAACAAAATACATTAGGAAGGATCCATATCAATCGTAATTTTGTATTTTTCAATAATATCACCCTTACGACAAGCCAGATTGGTTAAGGTTTAGGGAAAATCTATCCCCCAATGCCCTTTGTATGCATTTTTAAAAATAACTGAGGCCTGCTTAGGCTACAATAAACCCACCATTTGAAGGCCATGAAAAATGCCATGATCTTCAACAGATTTTGTCACATATTTGGCTACTTGCTTTACTTTTTCGTCGGCATTTCCCATGGCGACACTATTTTCCACCATTGAAAGCATTTCAATATCATTTAAACCATCGCCAAAGGCATAGAGATGCTCTTGAGAAAACCCTAGTTTTTTCGCAATCTCGCTGATTCCTTTGGCCTTGGAGCCACCTTTTGGAACGACATCCATTGCCACAGGATGCCATCTGACAAAATCGAAGTCTTGAAACTCCTGCTCGTATTGCTCCTCTTCCCCTTCTGCGCAAAAAAGCTGCGCTTGATATAATTCGCGCCCTTTATAATAATGCGGATCATAAGTAGGCAAACTGGTTGATTTAAAAAACTCAAAGCTTTCTTTTATATATTTGTGTTCCGGAACATTAGCTTTCATATCTTCATGGTCCATATAGACGACCGGATGATTTCGCTGCAAGGCTGTGCTGGTTAATTTTTCAACAGAGGAGATTTTTAAAGGATTTGTGTATAGGACTTCCCCTTCCAACACAACGTACTGCCCGTTATAGCCAATGTAGGTGTCAATCGCCAATTCCTTGCGCAAGTCCTCAAACATAAATGGTGCACGTCCTGTTGCAATGGCAACAACATGCCCCCTTTCTTTTAATGTAAAAATAGCTTCTTTCGTTGATCTTGGCAATTTTTTATCCTCGTCCAATAAAGTCCCATCTATATCAAAAAATATTACGCTCTTGTTCTCCATGTCGCTCCTGCCTTCCCATTTCAGCTTTGACAACACTGACAAAGTGATTTCTGATTGTATTATACAATTTTAGATACTCTTTTAGGAAAAAATAAGGGCTACCAAAACGGTTTCTCTTGAATAATCTACTTTTCTCTCGGATAAGCTTCTTTTACTCTCGGTTAAGGAACCTATTCTCTCGGATAGTCATCTGTTACTCTTGGATAAGCATCTTTTACTCTCAACTTAGAAGATTTGCTTGAAAAATCATCCCCTCCCCCGTCCAAACCGCTATAATAAAACTATCATCACCATTTATGGGGGCTATTGCGTTGGACAAGGAAAACCAGGATGTAAATCAGGAACCGCCTGAGTGGGAAGCATCACTCACCGAGGAAGAAATAATCGAATGGGAAAAACAGAAGGCCAAAAGTAAAAAACGCAGAAAAGTTGCTGCCAAAATAATTAGTTCACTGCTTGTGTTTGCTCTTTTAATCAGCACGTTGGGCATGTGGTTCGATGTATTTAACCTGCCTGCGATTCGGTTTGTCAAAGTGTCTAACCAACTGTCCAAGCAACCGGAAGTGAAAGAATACAAAAAGTCTGTTGTCTCGCTGGAGTGGGACGGTGTGAGGGGGACTGGTTTTACCGTCGCTCCTGATGGGTTAATCGTCACCAACCACCATGTGGTCGAAAAATCGAACCGGGTAAATGTTTATTTCCGTAACGGCGAATCTTACGTAGGTAAGGTCATTGCCACCCGGCCGGATCTTGACCTTGCCATTGTTGACATAAAGGCAGAGAACTTGCCCGTTCTGCCGCTTGCCGCAGAACAAGATTGGGAAATATGGAAAAGCGAGAACATTCTTTTTATCGGCAATCCGCTAGGCTTTTCGCAAATCGCCAATGAAGGCGTGGTGAAAAGCCCAGTCCAGTTATCTGGATGGGATGTTCCCGTCCTGATGATTGAAGCCCCGATTTATAAAGGAAACAGCGGAAGTCCGGTGATCAATCAGGAAGGACAAGTGATTGGCGTCATTTTTGCCACCTTGCAAAACCCGGAAGTCGAAACCAAAGAAATTATCGGTGCTGCCGTACCGTCGTTCTATATCAGGCAGATGCTTGATGAAGTGAAGAACTAAGTTGCCTCCTTTCGTATGGAGGCTATTTTTGTGATAATTTATGGTTAATTCTGGGTAGACTTTGGATAAATCACGTTGTTTAAGGAGGAATTATGAAAGTATCTGATATCATCATCAGCTGTTTAGAAACCGAAATGGTGGAATATATTTTTGGGATTGTTGGCAAGGAGACGATTGATCTCGCTGATTCTTTATCCAAATCTACCCAAATTCAATTTGTGAATGTACGGCATGAGCAAGGGGCGGCTTTCATGGCGGATGTGTACGGAAGATTATCAGGCAAAGCGGGTGTTTGCTTTTCCACTTTAGGCCCCGGGGCTACCAACCTTTTGACAGGCATCGCCAGCGCCCAGCTTGATCATTCCCCTCTGGTTGCACTCATTGGCCAGGCGGGTGTGGCCCGGAATCATCCAGAATCACATCAATATCTGGACATCGTTACCCTAACGGAACCAGTGACAAAATGGAGCAATCAGATCATGGAGTCACAAACTGTTCCTGCTACCATTCGGAAAGCGTTTCGACTGGCGACGATGGAAAAACCAGGTGCGGTGGCGGTTGTTCTGCCGGAGAATTTTTTAACGCAACAGATTTCTGCCAAACCGCTACCAGTTCAGCCTTTGCCCGAAACAGTCCCTGCAGTGGAAACGATTGAGGCGGCCCGTACCCTCATCCAAAACAGCAGGAAACCATTTTTTCTGGTCGGAAATGGTGTGATAAGACAGGATGCAACCCAGGAGCTGCAAGCCTTGATTAACACATTGCAAGCGCCTGTTACGCACAGTTTTATGTCAAAAGGGATACTGCCAAAAGAACACCCTTGCAATTATTTTACTTTTGGATTCGCTGAAAAGGACGAGGTGATTGCAGGAATCAGGGAAAGTGATTTGATCATATGCATTGGCTTGGATTTGGTGGAAACTCCTACGAAAAATTGGAACGAAAGTAAGATTCCCGTTTTGCATATTGACACGTTACCTGCGGAAGTCAATGAATATTACCCGGTCGAAATCGAATGTGTCGGGAATATCAAGAAGACACTCCAGTCCCTTAATCAACTTGTGCTCCCACCAAAATCCTGGGTCCCTGCCGGTAATCTCAAGGAAAAAATTATGACTGCCCATCAAATTAACGATGGTCAGTTCAAACCAAGTGGCACCCCATTGACCATCGAGCAAATTCTGCATTGTATTGAAGCCGTGGCAGCTGAGAATACAATTGTGATTTCAGATGTCGGCGCTCATAAGGTTTCGATTGCCCGGACCTATCAGCCAAAACAACCAAATAGAGTCATCATTTCAAACGGGCTGGCTTCGATGGGAATTGCCCTTCCAGGTTCGATTGGCGCCAAACTGGCTTGTCCTAATGATCCGGTTATCTGTATTACTGGTGATGGCGGCGCCGTCATGAATATTGCGGAGCTTGAGACAGCCAATAGGCACGGGCTTTCTTTTATGATCATTGTCTTGAATGATTCGATGTTAAAGCTTGAGGTTCAGCAAATGAACAAACGGTTTGGAGATAACTTCGGTGTCACTTACCAAAACCCTGATTTTGTCAAACTGGCTGAAAGCTTTGGCATTAAGGGAAAAAAGGTTATGACCATAGAGGAATTTGGAGTCGTACTTAAAGAGAATCTCCAGCGCCAGGAAGAGATTGTCTTGGTTGAAGTGGTTATGCCGAATTGACAATCGGTTTTCGGCTGGAAAATGGGGGGGCCCTTTTTATGCCCCCCTATTGTTAAAGCATAATTCTCGAATCATGAAAAAACCATTTGCTGAGTAGTGGATTTTGCGCTGACTCCCTGTATAAAGGCATGTGTTTTTTTAATGATTTCATCCTTGTCATGATCCATCGAAGCAACATGGTAAGAATGATAAAGTGTCACTGCCTCTTTCTGAATCGAGCCTACATGGTCGAGGATATAATCGGTGTTTTCCGGCGGTACGACATGGTCGACTATTGATTTAAAGCAAAGGATAGGCTGGTTGATGGTTGGAATGATGTCAGGTGTTTTTTTCATAAGCGCTTGGATTTCATGAATCGCTCGTAACGGGACCATGTCATACGTTATTTCCTGAACACCTTTCAGCCGAATATCTGGTGGACCTTCAGGGAGAAATCTGGGACTTGTTTTTCCGACTAAATATTCATAATCCGGTATACTTAACGCCGCATTAATCGTGATGACGCCATTGATATTTGGATATTTATTCGCCAGCCAAAGCGATAAGGCCCCGCCCATCGATTGGCCCATGACAAAAATCGTTGAACACCGCTCATTAAGGTACTTATACCCGGCTTCAAGGTCAGAGATCCAGTCACCGTGAGTCGCATTCTCCAAATCATGAGGGTAAGTCCCATGGCCTGTTAACAGCGGGGCAAAAACGGTATACCCTAATTGCGATAACTTTACCCCCAAGTGCCTTACACTCTGTGGAGTTCCCATAAATCCATGGGATAGTAAGATGCCGACTTTGCTGCCTTCTATAAAAAACGATTCTGCTCCATCCAATACTCGATATGATTCTTTCATTAACCGTTTCCTCCCTTCATTTTCCCGATAATTTGGCACATATTATATTTGTCGCTGTTTCATTTTTATTAAATAGATTATAATTCATATTATTCCTACCCGTCAACTAGGTTTTTTAAAATGATACTCCCCCGTTCGAAAACTGCTGGTGATTGATGCTTGAACTCATTATTATTTAACCTTAACGCTCTAAACGACCGTCGCCCTGATTTACTCGCTGGCCGCGGTCGTTTAGAGCCCTTCTATTCGACCGTCCCCACGATTTTCACACCTTCTCGGTCGTTTAGAGCCCTTCTATTCGACCGTCTTCTTGATTTTTTCACCGGCTCGGTCGTTTAGAACCCTTCTATTCGACCGTTCCCCTAATTTTTCAACCGGCTTGGTCGCTTAGAGCCTTTCTATTCGACCGTCCCACTGATTTTTCCATCGGCTTGGTCGCTTAGAGCCTTTCTATTCGACCTTCCCCTTGATTTTTACACGTGCTCGGTCGTTTACAACCCATCTATTCGACCCTCCACCTGATTTTCTCCCCCTTGTATCACCGTGTGGTGGTTCCCCCCTCGCTCTCAATGCACCTTATTACCACATTCCCCTTCTTGTGTCCTTCTTCAACATATCGATGAGCCTCCACGATTTCATCCCATCCATAATATCTATCAACGGCCACTTTTAACTCCCCCGCCTCAACCAGTTCTTTAAGAAAAACGAGAGCACCTGAAGTTTCAGGTACATTTTGGCCTAAGATCAGCTTCATGCCTCTGGTTATTTTTGCCCTTATCATCTCAATGCCTGGGAGCAGTACTGTGAGATTAATATATGTACCGCCTTTTTTTAATGATTTCATGCAGGCTGAAAGTGAACTCTTGCCTACTGTATCAAAGATGACATCATAGTTCTCGCCGGTACCGGAAAAATCCTCTATCGTGTAATCAATGACATTGTCGGCACCTAATCGTTTTACCCAATCAAGGTTGGAGGTACTGCATACCGCTGTTACGCTTGCCCCGAAATACTTGGCGATTTGGACGGCAAAGCTTCCGACACTACCTGAAGCACCATAGATTAGTACCTTTTGCCCGCTCCCAACGTTGGCTTTTTTAAGGAAATGCAAGGCAGTACGTGCCCCAATGGGTATGGCAGCAGCTTCCTCAAAGGTGATATTGGCTGGCTTTAGCGCCACAGGTCCATCCTCTGGGAGGCATTTATATTCGGCATAAGCGCCAAATCCCTGCAAGGAGGCAGCAAAAACCTGGTCACCTTGCTTGTACTTGCTCACATTACTCCCTACGGATTCCACTTCTCCAGCTAATTCCATTCCCAATATCTCCTTTTTCGGCTGCCTCAGACCCAGTGCGATCCTAGCAGGGAGCCAAAAAGCGGGAGGAACCGAAAAAGCTCGTGCCCGTATATCTGCAACCGTTACAGTGGTTGCTTTTATTTTTACCAGGATTTCATTTTCTCTAGGAACCGGCTTTTCTACCTCTTTTTGAAAAAGAACTTCAGGGGGACCATACTTTTTGTACACAATCGCTTTCATTTACCCGCCTCCTCGCACACTAAATATCATACGTCTTTATTTAATCGCTTTTTGATTCGGCTCAGCGACTCTGGGGTCATGCCAAGATAACTGGCCAATTGATGCTGGGGAACACGGATTAATAGTTGAGGACGCTTGTTGACGATTGATTTGTACCGTCCTTCGGGAGTCGACTTGATGAACTCGGCGAATTCATCTTGTACCTCGCGAAGGCTAATCTCCATCATTTTGCGCGTCATGGTTTCCAATTGCGAGTATTTGTCATACATCACCTGCTCAGAATCGAAGTCGCCAATTACCAACATCGAATCTTCTAAACACGTATAAGAGTACTTCGAAGGCTCTGCCTGCATTTGGTCAGTGACTATCGGAATCGCTTGCTCTTCGGTAAAAAAATTTGCAGTAACCTCTTTGCCAGATTCATCTACAAAAAACTGGCGAACACACCCTTTTAAAACGAAATAACATTTAACAACGCGCAGATCTCCTTGTGCAAGAAGGATTGTTCCTTTTTTAAATTCTTTGATCTTAATCGCCTCGGAGATCTTCCGTTTTTCTGCCTCGTTTAGGGTGGTAAATTCATTCATGTATTTTAACAGAATTTCCTTCATGTTATGGTCCCTCGCAGAATTTTTACCTTTATTTTACCATTTTCACCCAAGTAACTAAATCAGATTTAACCAGAAAGGTTTACCTTTTGGGTACCAGTCGATTTTCTATTTCTGTTATTCTATCGGTTATGTCTTCCTCTCCGTTTATAATTACTTTTTCAATAATCGTTGTACGATACCCGGTTTCCCGTTTTATTTCTTGTATGTATTGGTACGCCGCCCTTGGAATATCGCTTTTGCTCCTTGCTTTAAACGGTCCACTTGAGACCATACCCGTTCCATCAATACTTAGATGAACCTCTAGGATAAATTTCACATCTTTCACCTCACTTCTATTATAGAACATATGTTTGTTTTTTAGGTAAAAAAATAACCGCCTATTGACGGTACTTTCATTTTTATAAAAAAAGGCTGCAAGAAATCTCTTTCCTTGCTTTTAAAGAAGTTTATTTCTTGAAAATAACCAAGGCTGTGTATTTCGAATCTGGATGAACTCCATATTCAGTATGACTTCTAATATCAAGAGGAGTAGTATTGTATTTTATATCGATAAGATTATCGTCCGCTAAGGAGCTTAGAAATTCATTTACTTTACGAATTAATTCTTCGAATTCTATACTTTGAAAACCTTTCACCTCGTACATATGCACAAAACACCTCCGAATTTGATGTCTTGTTAATGGTACCATAAATTTCAAACTTAATCAAAATTAACCATTTTAACATCCATAACCATTAGTTGTCAACGATTATAGACAAAGTTTTCACCATTCTTATGATAAGTACGAGGATTACTTGCTTTATCTAATGAATATTCCGCTTTCTGAAGTTTCCGCCCTTCACTTCTGCTACATCATAAACCGTAACAAAGGCTTCTTCGTCAATTTCTTGGATGATTTCCTTTATTTTGCTATCTTCTAAGCGATTAATGACACAAGTGATTTCCTTAAATTTCTCCTTGGTATACCCGCCATAAACCTCATTGTAGGTTGCACTTCGCCCTAGACTTTCCCGTATCGCATCTACCATTAATACAGGTTCTGTTGTAATAATCTTGAAGGTTTTGGATCCACTTAACCCTTCCTCTACGATGTGGATGACCTTTGAAGCAATATAGTAGGCGATTCCAGAAAGAAAAGCCCCTTGAAGGCCAAAAACAAATGAAACAAAAATAAACACAAACAAGTTTAAGAACAGAATAAGATCACTTGTCCCAAACGGCAATTTTCGCGAAAGCAGGACGGCCAGCATATCAATTCCATCCAATGCACCGCCATTACGCAACGCTACCCCCATCCCCAAACCGAGGATCATCCCGCCAACAACAGTAATCAACAAGGTGTCTCCTTCAATAATCGTCGGAATGTGGTGCATGAGGCTTGTCCCAATAGCCAGTGAAGCGATTCCGATAGCGGAATAAATGGCAAAACTCGCTCCAATTTGTTGGTACCCCAACCAAATGAAAGGAATGTTAATAACCACAATTAGCAATCCCAATGGCAAGCCAAATAATTTGGAACCAACAATGCTTAGTCCGGTTACCCCTCCATCAGATACGTGGTTCGGGATTAGTACACTTTCAAGTCCATACGCTGCGATAAATCCCCCGATGATAATGACCAAAGCCCGAAGGATCATGATTAGTACTTTTCTCTTTTGGTTTTTAATTTTACCCATTTTAAGCCTACTTTCATGTTATGCTAATTTAAGTTTATCCAAAATTCCCCAAGGTATTTATGATTTGTATCATCTATTCAGCTATGTAACTTGACCTATACTTGGAAAAAATTCTCTAAATCCGCTTTAACCATCACGTTTTTTTAGAAAATCCACTATAAATGTTTTATAATACAACTTAATCATTTTTATGAGGGTGATATTAAATGCGTGAGGTAACGTTAAGTCAAATATTCAATCATCATATCGCTCAAAAATATTTAAGCCGCTCAGGAATTGTCCATGCCATTGCATGTGCCTACCATGCGTTTAAATTAGCTAAAATATATGATGTTTCTGTCGACCTAGCCACGAAAGCCGCCTTGTTGCACGATATGGGCCATTATACGTGGTACCGAAATGGAAAATGGGATTATGAATTATATAGAAAGAATGATATTCATGCCATAAAAGGCGCGGAACGGGCACATAAATTATTGATTCGATTGGGTGAGAATCCCATTATTGCTAAAGAAATCGCACTGGCTATTTTATTTCACACAGATTCTTATATGCCCGAAGCCTTTAGCAAACGAACTCCGCTCCAGGAAATTGTTAAATTGGCCGATGAGATGGATGAAGAACAAGGCGGCATGCACCATTATAAGAAAATGGATAAAGAGAAATCGAAAAAAATGATTGAACGGCTGGACCAAATGGTGAATGAGGAATTGAAAAAACATGCTATACCGGATGGCTTTGATCCTGCATAGAAGAACGGGCCTTAAATAATAAGGGCAAATTAATTTTATTTAAAATGGGTTATATTACTGTTAAAAGGTTTTAGATCGGAGGGAACATCTTGGGGATTGAGATTCAACAAATGAGGTATTGTGAAAACTGTAAAAAAGAAACGGTCCATCACGTATATGAGGATGCGCTTGAACTGGAATATCGCTGTACAAATTGCAATGATACATCACAGATGGTGAAATCATTTTTTTGATTCCGGCCCCTAGAAGATTCGAAGTATTTAAGCCAATGGATGATCCGGGTTGTGAAGTCGCTTAAGTTCCTTCATAACCTGGTTAAGTTAATCGCTATTTTACCTGCAGCATTTCTCTGTTACTACTATCTATTCAACTCAAAAACCGAAAAGGAAAAAACAGCCACGCATCATCGACGTAAAGCACCACTATCGCTCCAATAAAGATTCCTAGTATCATAAAAACCGCAGCTTGTATTTTGTTCCTTATAAGATGTAACGAATAACCGATCGCTAACATTAAAGGTATAAATACCAGTCCAACTGTAATCTGTCCAATACTGAAAGCGGCGATGAAGCTGAAAATATAGGCGGACAAGGAAGCAATCCAATAGAGCTTATGATTTCCTTTTACAGCTAATCCAATCGAGACAACCGTTACAATCAACGCAACAAACAAAATAAATGTAAAAATCGATAACCCCTCCTTACGTTACCTTATTTTACCACGAAACCATAAAAAAAAAATACCACTGTAAACTTTCTAGGAATATGTCCACACCTCTAATGAAAAATATCATATTTTATATATAGGTAAAAACGGCATGAAAGGGAGAATAGACTATGGAGCTTCACAACGACCAAAAGCAGACAAAGGGCAATGTGGACCCATTTACACGAATAATGTTTGGGGAAAATCGAAGAGGTTATCGAGAGGAGGAAAGTCCTATAGAATCAAACCACGACCAACCAGAACGTTCCGATGCTCCCCAATGGGATCCATGGCTGTTTGGCAACAGACCCAATCATTCACAGGACCAAATACACAACCCCAACAACAACCCAATCGAAAACTATCTTAATCAAATCGATCTAGGATTATTGATGGATACTGTTGACGAGGCGATTAAAACCTATAAACTATATCAACCCCTATTCAAGGAAGTGACTCCATTTTTTAAAAAGTTCATAAAAAAGAGTTAAAAATACTTAAGGCCCCTATATTCAATCCATTCGTGGATATAGGGACCTTTACATATAAAATCCTTCCGAATGCGATTGTAATGCTTAAACCCACTTTACATACCAAAAAATATTCAGCCCTAAGTGATCCTCAAAAATACCTACTTTTCTTTTAAAAGTATGAATTACTCGTTGCCATATATAATATAATAGTTTTAATGAAAATAAACAATATTCAGAATTTACTAAAGGAGGAATCACATGCTGAAATCATTTACCGAGTATCAAGACATCAATTGGACTTGTAAAAGAGTTAAACTATCCACCAGTGTAACCTATGCTTATACCGAATGCGGTCCTGTTGATGGCACCCCAATTCTTTTTCTTCACGGTGCAACAGACAGCCGTGTATCCTGGTCACAGGTCGCGCCACTGATGGCTGAGAAGGGATACCATTGCTTCGTACCGGAATACCGTGGACATGGTTTGTCTGATAAACCGAAGACGGACGAGAAGGGCTATACGGTTGAGCTCCATACTCAAGATGTCATTGCCTTTATGGATGTTGTAGGATTGCAGCGTGCCCATGTCGTCGGACACTCGCTCGGGTCTTTGATTTCGCAAAAACTAAATGTACATATTCCTGAAAGAGTGCTTTCATCGTCTCTCATCGCCACCAGCCCTGCTGTAAATGTTGATAATGAAGTTTTAGCTTGGATTTTATATGGCGACGGTACCGAGGATGGATATCCGGGACTGAATAACATTCCGGATCACACTTCCTTGCCGGAATCCTTCATTCAAGAATGGGCAGGCACTACAAATGATGACTCCAGTTTTAGAGAAGCCACGTTAGCCCATGCTTCCCAGATGCCTACTCATTGCTGGAAGAGTACATTCAACGGAGCCGGCCATTTTGATAACACCGATGGAATAAAGGAAATGACTGGACGGGTTCTAGTCTTGTGGGGTACGGAGGATGTCCTATTCCCAAAACCAGTGCAAGATCAATTAAGGTCCCTGCTGGCAGAATCATCTGCAAAGGTTACCTATGTGGATTTTGAAGGAGGCTCTCATAACCTCCATTGGGATAGTATGGCCACCGCAACAAAGGTATCGAAAACGATAGATTCTTTTATCAACAAATAATATTTCAAAAAATAGGGTCAGATCCCCAGTGCGTGAAATGTTGGTGCACTGAGGGACTGACCCTTGAATTCCTTAATTTGAACGAAAACTAGTCTTTATCAAACCACAATGGATCCATGTTATCAATATCGCCATTATAATTGATGAGAATCTCTTCTCCTGCTTTTATATCCTTGTAGGCATAAAATTCAAATGTGTGGTTATCAAAATTAATCTCATAAAAGGCATTCGGTTCATAAGAATGGTTAAATAACATTCCATAACCAAGAAGGATAGCAGTATGATTAATCCCATACTCAAAAGCATAATCGGCCAGTAAGGTTTTCTCTATGTGTTCATGCTGTTCGTTTGGGTAAGCAATGACAGGTGCTTCATGTAAAAGCTCCCCTTTTTTGATATCACGTGTAGCAAATACGCCTCTATTAAATTCTCCATCACTTAGTGAAGATGTTTTTACCTCAATCATGTTGTTTTGTTCTCCTACTCACTTTGATAATATTCCTTCTAACTGTACCATTAATTTGAACATAAAGCTCCATTTTTATTAACGCTCCCAGGTCCGATGGCTCGGTTTTTCAAGATGGGGCACAGGCGGTCCACTGTCTGTGAGAAAATTTAGACCCTAAACGAGCCACGGAACCCTCTGGCGGCATAGTAGGATTCTGCCCCATTATGGTACACAAAGACTGTGTCATAGCGACGGTCACAAAAGATGGCTCCGCCTAGTTTCCTAATCGCAGCAGGTGTTTGCACCCAGCTCGACGTTTTCAAATCGAACTTCCCAAGCTTCTGCAGCTCCCGGTATTGTTCTTCCGTTAACAGCTCAATGCCCATGTCAGCAGCCATATTCATCGCGCTATTTTCTGGTTTATGCTGCTTCCTTGATTCCAGCGCTGCATGGTCATAACAAACACTTCTGCGGCCTTTGGGACTTTCCGGTGCACAATCATAAACAAGGTATTCGTCGGTTTTTTCATCATAACCGACAACATCCGGTTCTCCGCCAGTCCGTTCCATTTCATGCAGTGACCACAGATTATCAGGATTAGCCTCTAGCTTTTCCTGCACTTTAGCCCATTCAAGGCCCTCATGGCGGTTCATGTTTTTTTCAAACCGGGCTTTCAATGTTCCGAGCAATTCTTCACGTTGTTCTTGTGATAATTCCTTTTTATTTCCGTTTGTCATATTTATTTCCTCCATATGATTTTAATCATGATTTCCTGTCTATTTTTAACTGGTTTACTAAAGAAGAAATTAATGTATCCAAAGGATTAATGATTCGCTTAGCTGTCATCTGCTCCACTTCCTGCGCTGCCGCAACCATCGATAATTGAGCAACGGAGATTATTTTATCTTCTTTGATCATTTTTTGCAGAAACTTGGAAATTTGTTGATTATATTCTTGTTTTTGACCTTTCATGAACAACTCAAACGTATTATATATGACCATGACCTCTACATTTAAAGATTTTTGCTGTAGCTCCGCATATTGATGGAGACGCTCCATCGTCCCTGCAACCGTCGCGGGATTTGAAAATAGTATAATCTGTGGATCGCTTCTATTACAAATAGTTTCAAAGTAAGGCTCATCAATTTTTATGATTGGCACTGGAATGGAGAGTTCGTCTACCCGTAAAAGTGCAATGTAGTTCGTGCACGTGATCAAAATTCCGTCCACATTACATTGGGCCATCCACTCTATTTGTTCTTTCACTTTATTTTGGGCATCCTCCGTATTGAACCTCTCATCATGTGTAACCCGATACATTAAGCCGGGGTCAACAAAATGGATGAATTCAATGTCATAAGGGGCAAGTGCGCTTTCGATATAATCAATATTTGAATAATGGGCGTGTAAGCATGCTACTCTTTTTCGCAATTAAAATTCACCTCTCGAATATATCTAATTATTCTATCAGTTCAATTATGGTAATGTCTATGAAATGAGGAAGAAAAACAAGTTGCCTGTCAAAAAAATAAAATCCCCGTGTCCAGTGAAAGAAGTCATCATTTTCGTTAATTATTTTTAAATATTAAATGGCGATTATTAAAGGGTTTTATGAATTCGGTTAAGTTATGTTAAGAATTGGAAAATGGACTTCTATTTCACTCAAAAGCTTGTAAGATAAAACTGTAAAACAATATGCAACATGCAGGGAGGAATAATGATGAAAAGTTTTAAAAAATGGTTATTTGCTTTGATGTCTGCATTAATGTTATTGGGAGCTGCCACAGCCTGCTCAGATTCTAGTACAGATTCTGATGATCCAAACGTTGAAGAAACGGATGCTAACCCTCAGGAAGATGGTACTGAAAATGAAGACAGCAACTCTGAACAATAAACAGGATAAATCCAAAAATCGGAACAAGACGGCAGCAGCCGTCTTGTTTATTTGTTTAATCCTCATCAAATAAGCCATCTTCACCAAGCTATGCCAGTCCCTATTTTCCTATTACAATATCTATATATACTTTTTACACTGGATTAATAAAAAATCAATCAATTCCCAATATAATAAAAATAAGAAATGGCTTTATCGACATAAATGGTTTTTGACAATAAGTTAATACGAGGGGTGGTACGATGGAAAAGAAGCTATTGATTATTTCATCTGACATTACTGGGCATGGCCATAGAAGCATTACAGAATCCCTGTGCGAAAAAGTTAAAAGCCATTACCGGGTGAAAATTCATGTTGTCGATGGATTTTCGCTGGGCACGCCATTACTGTCAACCATCGGGAAAGCCTATGGTCCCATCACCAGAAATTCTGAGACACTATGGAAACTGATCTGGAAGCTATCTGCTTCAACCCCTCATTTAGTCGACACAATTATTGAAACACTAATTAAAGATGAATTTCTAACCTTACTCGACGAAGTGAAGCCGGATGTCATTTTATCTGTTCACCCTAATTTTAATGGCTCTATCCTGAATATTTTAGAAAAGCAGCAATTAAACATCCCTTTCATTACCCTAATCGCTGACCTTGTGAACATTTCTCCTCTTTGGGCGGATAGACGGGCAAATTACATTATTAGCCCCACATTAGAAGCCCAAAACAAGTGTGCCCAATTTGGGATTCCGGCCAAGAAGATAAAGATGACAGGATTCCCCGTTCGGTCCCGATTTCTTCGCAAGGACGGTCAGCAACGCCCCCGTTATAAAAAGGAGAAACCGTTAACCTGTTTAATTATGAGCGGCGGTGAGGGTGTAGGAAATATGGAGAAAATCGCCAGAAGCCTGCTCAACCATTTTGATTGCACCGTGAAAATAGTCGCGGGCAGAAATAAAAAACTTAAAACCAAGCTGGAAAAATCATTGAATTCCCAATATGGCGACAGGGTCGAGATTTATGGGTTCACCAAAAATGTACAGGATTTGATGCATACAGCTGATATCGCGTTTACCAGAGGGAGCCCTAATGTCATGTTTGAAGCGATCGCCGCCAACACGCCCCTGATCATCACCGGAGCATTGCCGGGACAAGAGAAGGATAATCCAGCCTTCGCTGAAATTCTAAATTTAGGGGTTGTGTGCAAAAACCCCAAGGAAGTTCCCCTTACTGTAGCCAAGTTGTTGGAAAATGATGGAGAAAAGCTAAATAAGATAATCAGATCTCAACGGCAATTTTTACGGGCCAATGCAGCTGAAGAGATCCTGCAGTTCATCCTGAAGGTCGGAGATTTTCATCTTGAAGAAACTATATTACCTTATACGGGGAGCAGATTATGAGCAAATTAATACATGTCCTTTATGGGTTTGATTGTCGCGTCTTTCAGAATATTAACCGGCATTTTCATCGCTATCTTTTGAATCTATTTTTTCGAACGGTTACGCATTTGGGAGGGGCGAGTTTTACCATTCTCTCCACCATTCTGCTTTATCTCCTAGCCTGGTCCAAGGAAACGCGGCTTCTTGCCATTGCCGGTGCTCTTGCTTTGGCATCGAGCCATATTCCCGTCCAGATAACAAAAATACTTTTTCCTAGAAAAAGACCTTATTTGACGATTGAAGAAACCAATATACTAGAAAATCCATTACAAGACCACTCCTTTCCTTCGGGACATACGACGGCTATCTTTGCCGTGATGACTCCCTATATTTTGGCCGTCCCTTCGATTTCCCTTGTTTTGATTCTCATGGGAATCTGTGTCGGGGTATCAAGAATTTATTTAGGCTTGCACTATCCCTCCGATGTGGTCGCCGGAGCGATACTTGGAATATCCGCTGGCGGCTTATCCTACTTATTGCTATGTATATAACAGAAAAGCGTCAAGTGTCTTCCTATTTTTTCAGGAAAGTACTTGGCACTTTTCATATTTATATTGAAAAATTCATTTTTATATATTTTCAAGCAAATCTTCCTGAACATGATTCTTTGATTCTCTCTTTTGTAACATTCTTAAGAAAATATTATTAGACAAAAGGGAAACAATTATGAAGAAAGTACCAACAAGATCGAATGTGGTGACCTGCCCGCCTTGAAAAGTCGAAATAACGAGAGTTGTAACAGGAACAAAGTTAATGAACAACAGTGCATTTAATGGCGATAATAAATTGACACCGATGTTCCAACCGAGCAACGCAATAACACCAGGAAAAATGATCATAAATAATAAATGCGGGATTATAACTATGATGTTTTTTTCCGATGGGACGGATATAAATCCAAGCAGTGTTGCCCCTGCCACAACGACAATGGCTGTAACCGTTCCAAATAAACAGCTCAACGTTGAATACCTTAACGCAGACCAACCGGCAAACTTACTGCCACCCATCGTGTAAATGACCCACCCAATCACAGCAATTAATAGAAGCAATGTAGGAATAAAATGATCCGTCGCACCCAGAAATGCTTTAATATTACCTTTTGTTATCACTAGAACGGCACCGATAAATGACACGAATACACATATCAATGTGAATATTGGAGGACGGTTTTTATAAGTCATCCATACAATCACAATGGAAATCATCGGCATTAATGACTCCATTATTGATGCCTCCATCACGCCTGATTCTCCTAATAAATTTTCTCCCCAGAAGATTAGCAGATTATAGACGGTAAATGCCATCGTACCGAAAAACCATAAGTGAAGGCCTTTACCTTCAAATCGAAAAGCCTTTTTTCCTTCTTTCCATAATAAAATCAAGACTAAAATAATCGTTACAGAACCATAACGAATGATTGTAAAATAAAAGGGATCAATATATCTGAAAGCTGCATGTGCTACAGGAAACATTGCTCCCCATGAAACAGCTGCAATAAAACATAAAATAGCCCCTAATAATACTTTATTTCTCAAACTTCTCTGCCTCCTTCTCCCCGCTGCATATACATAATCGAACATTTTTGACATCTTGTAAAACGAATAATAATGATGTTTTATATCATTATTAGTGATATCATAAAATGTATAGAAAAAATGGGGCGTGGAGGAATAAAAAGTGGAATTTAAAGACTTAGAGATTTTTCAGATGGTGGCAGAAAAAGGAACGATTACAGGAGCAGCAAAAGAGTTTAGTTATGTGCAATCGAATATTACATCGAGAATTCATAAGCTCGAAACTGAACTGAATGCCCCTTTGTTTAATCGACATCGTCGAGGTATGAGTTTGACACCTGAAGGAAAAAGACTATTAACTTATAGTAAAAAGATATTATTGTTAACAGACGAAATGAAAAAAGCCGTTCAAAGTAACGATGAACCGTCTGGTAAATTAGAAATTGGCACAGTTGAAACCGTCATTCATTTACCAGAAATATTATCTAACTATATAAAGAAATATAAAAATGTCGATTTATCTGTATTTACTGGTGTCACAGAAACATTAGAGGAAGAAGTATTAAATCATAAGTTGGACGGAGCATTCGTTACAGAATCAGCCTTCCATCCCGATCTTGTTTCACATGAAGTATTTCAAGAGGAACTTGTTCTAATTTCAGATAGGCACTCCCCCACACTTGAAGAGTTGAAAGAGGAACCATTCCTATGCTTTAGCAAAGGCTGTGGATACCGAGCACGTTTAGAAGCTTGGTATAAAGACCAAAACATCACACCACAAAAAGTAATGGAATTCGGTACCTTAGAAACGATCTTGCGAAGTGTCGTCGCGGGGCTTGGCGTTACTTTCGTACCAAAATCAGCAGTTACCCAATTGGAAAAAAGTGGACTCATTCAATGTCATATACTTCCAGAACAATATAGTAAGATAAAAACCGTTTTTATAAGAAGGGCTGATCATTACTTAACACCAACAATTGAAAAATTTGTGGAAACAATCGAATCAAATAAATCAGCTACAATCGAACCCATTGATTATCAGTCATGTATGTAACAAGCACAGGAGCATAATTTCCTTCAAAAAAAGTACAAGAAAGTGCCAAGTACCTTCCTATTTTGAGGTACCTGGCACTTTTATGTTGTTATTCCTTTCGCAATTTCAATAGTTTATATTGATAAGAAAGGTAGGGTAAGCCCGGAAAGACTAGGATGACAAGGGATATCAACCCCATTACTTGAAAAAGGATTTTTGGGACCATTCCCCAGTTAGTTAAGAAACTAAGCAGCCAAAATACAACAGTGGATATGAAGAATGGAAGAGCTGTTTTCCCCATTTGTTTCTTTTCACGTTCGTATTTTTCTACAATCGTTGGTTTGTCTGTATAAATTGGCTTGGTTCCTGTTGGGGCACTAAAAATATGAATTTCATTTCCTTCAGAACATACATGGGACCAACCCGCAGCTTCAAAAATGGCAAAATACTCTTCATCTGCATCCTTTTGATAATCTAGCGAATATTGAATATCCTGAGGTTCCCCTTTTCTTAGACTATAACCCAGGCCTGCAAATTTTTCTAAAATCCAACCCTCTTTAGCATATTTGCCAAGCTTCAGCATTTCTTTTTCCTCATAAAAAGCTAAACCGCCACTAGGTACATATTTCACTTTTTTCATCACAACTGCTCCCCCTTTCTATTAAATACTGCCTCGGCATGTATGACCATTTCCCGTCTTCGGTTTACTTCCTTTTTTAAAAGGTCAATGCCCTTTTCCGTTGCAATATAGGTTTTTCGTTTTGGGTCATGATCTTCAAATAGTTTAATTAATTCAGAAGCTAACAGTTTCTTTATGGTGGTATACATCGAGGCTGGCCCGATTGAAAATCGCTGGTCTGTCATTTCCTCAATGGTTTGCATAATGAGGTACCCATGCTTGGCTTCGACTAATGACAATAAGATATAGTAGGCCGTGTCCGTCAATTCCCCCATCTCTAGCGTGTCATTCCTAGCCATACTATCCCTCCTTTATGTATCATTTAATGATATATCATTAAATATAATATATCGTTTAATGATATAACAGTCAAGAGGATATCAATAAAAAAAGCTGCCTCAAAGGCGAGGCTACCAAAAGCCGCCTTTATGGCAGCACCTTTCATTGACTAATTTCCCCAATTATGAAATAATTTTCTTGTTTTTATAAACTACAAGAATGATGGTGATTAACCTAAATGGATTTTATTCATGTTAAAGAAGGCAAGAATAGCTGGAAGAGGTATTTATCGTCATTTATTGTGATCATTCTGTTTATCTTCGTCGCTGGCATTCCCTATGCCATCATTGGTGAGGTCTTGGTTGGAACGGATGGGGATCCTAATACCTATTATGACGCGGAGAAAATGGAATACATTGGTCTAGACCCATTACTCAATTTTGCTTTAATGAATTCGACCTTTATCATTTGGATTTTCGGTATTTTTGTTGCTGTTCGTTTCATCCATAAACGGAAATTTAAGACGTTAATCACGCCTAATAGAAACATAGACTGGAAGAAAGTCGGCTATGGATTTATCACCTTTTTCGTCATCCTTAGTGCCACTACAATTATTGACGCGATCCTAAATCCGGGGGATTATTCAATTAATGATATCGGTCTTTCTGATTTTTTGCTGTTATTTGTGTTAGTACTAGTTCTCACTCCAATCCAAACGACATGTGAAGAGGTTTTTTTCAGGGGCTATCTGATGCAGCTAATTGGAAAGTGGATTCGGAACCCTTTGGTTTTATCGCTTATTGCTGGAGGAATTTTCGGCTCGCTCCATTTTATCAATCCCGAAATGGGCTATTCACCTATCTTGGTTGGGCTGGATTACTTGTTAACAGGATTCATTTGGTCCTATGTCTCGGTGAAAACGAACAGTACTGAATTGTCAATTGGGGCACATGCTGCCAACAATATGCTCCTAGGCTGGTTCCTTACGATGGATGATTCGTCTTTTGGCAATATTCCATCCTTATTCGTTGTCAATAATATTGATCCCGCTATTTCACTTATGTGGTCCGCTATTGCGATGGGCATTTTCCTGTTCCTTTCTTTGAGAAAATACAAGGTTACCAATTAATAAATAGCTGGGCACCCTCCTGTTTGGTTGGGGGTGCCCTTTTGCGTTCATTAATTGAACGGATCCTGTTTTGAAATTTGTAAAGCCAATAAAATCCAAACTAATCCAAACGGGAAATAGATTGCCGCATGGATGATGTCCCAAAGGATACTACCAGACGAGAAACTATAAATCATTAAATCTCCAAAAAAGGTTAAAAAGGCAAGTAACCCTAATAAAATGCTAAACGGGCCGATACGACAGGAAAATCCTTTTTTATTAACCAAAGTTATATAACCATGGCAATCGTAAATAGTAACCACGATATGTTTTGCAGGATCCACCCTATAATCGATACTGGTGAATCCCATTCTGTATGTGGATCAACAACAATGTTTTGCAAAACGATTGAAACAAGTAGAGTTAGATAACTTAATTGGACTATCCTATAAGAAAATCGTCCCAGCTTACTTGTTTTCATCGCGTATTTATGAAAACTTACCAATGTTGTTCCTAAACAGGCATAAAGTAGGATGGTTAACGCTGTCAACTTGGTCGAAGCCAAAAATGCGCAACATCCTATTTTGGGGCGTGGTCCCATGTGAGTATACAAATGCTATCCCAAAAAGAATAAATAGGAGGCCTCCCATTATTCCGCATATCTTGAAAAATTTCGATTCCCAAGAACGAAATTTGCCCATGTTATAATTTCCTCTCTTATCAATTATTGTGATTGTGCCCCGCAAACTGCCTAATCGCATTTGTTATCCTGTTGATTCACCAATTTGGCAACCACGTTAATTACATATTCCTTAAATGTAAGTGAATTCCATTTTTAACCTACTTACGCTTAAACAAAAACCCCCTTGAGTTGGACTTTCAGTCCAACTCGAGGGGGTCACTTCACTTACGGTTATTTATGCCTATTTGGTTTAAAGTAAAAAAAGCCGAATCTCGGCTTTTTCTAAGTATCCCCAGGAAAGTATTATCATCAAACATACCCCTAACAGCTTTTTTAGGACTGAATTAGCAAGCAAACTAAGAGAAAACGGCGTCACGAAGCTAGTGATTGTCGGGATGATGACACATATGTGTATTGATGCCACAGTCAGAGCGGCAATGGAGCTGGGCTTTGAATCTACTGTCAGGAAAACACAGTTCAACCTCCAATAAATAAATAGCTCTGACCTGTCACAGATTGCAAAAGCTCTCTAATTTAGAAATAGAGGCAATAAATCATAGCTATGTTTAGGAGGAGAAATCAAAATGGTACAAGCAGCAACAAAATTAAAGGTAGCTCTTTATGTAAGGAAATCTAGAGAGGAAGATGGAGGAGCAGAGGAAACCTTACTAAATCAAAGGGAAACATTAATTATAATAGATGAACAAAAGGGATACAGCTTTGACATCTTCCAAGAGGTTGAGTCCTCAATCAACTTGGAATAGGCCTGAGTCAGCAAAAATGCTTGAGGGGATAATACAAGGTAAATACAGCAGAGTCCTTGTTACTCATCCTGACAGATTGAGCAGGGATGAAAGAGACTCAGCAGAATTAAAGGAAATATTTATAGAGCATGGCATTTATTGAAACTCCTGACAATACTATAGACCTTTCACATGAAAATCAGGAGTTAATGTTTGGATTTACATCTGTCCTTTCTGCTTATGAATTTAAAAGGATTAGACACAGATTAAATAAAGGTAAATATGATGCTGTTGCTATTAAAAATAGATGGATTTGATCAGTAACTCCTTTAGGTTATATCTGGGATAAGAAATACAAAAAAATTATATGTCATCCCTGAGGAGAAAAAGATAGTTAGAAAAATGGTTGAATTAGCTTTGTTAGGCTACTCCTCCAGACAGATAGCTGACAAAGTAAACCAGTTAGGATACAGGTCTAGAAAAGGTAATCCATTTAAGACAGACAGAGTTTTAGGTGTATTACAAAACAGAGTTTATTTAGGAGAATCAAGTTATAACTCTAAGAGGCTGAAAAAGACTGCTGTGGCAAAGGAATGACTATACAGTTAAATAATAAATCAGAAAAAACTGGGAGAAAGTACTCCTTTTATCAGATTAGACCATGTAGGCAACAGATTGATTTAGATACTAAATGCCATAATGGAGAAGTAGCAATTTATAAAATTGAAAGTGCAGTCCTAAAAGCTTTAAAGCTGTACGAACAAGAGCTAGAACAGACTTTAGTAAGTTTGTTAGCTGAGGATACATAAACATCGAAAACAGTTTAGCATCTACTTTGGAAAGTCTTGAGACTGACCTAGCTAAGCAGGAGAGAAAAGCCAAAAGGCTGTTAGACCTGTATCTAGATAAGGAGTTAGACAAAGACTCTTATCAACAAAAAATGAAGGCTTTAGAGGATACTATTTCAGCTCTTAAAAATGAAATAATCCTTATCCAAAGTAAATTGAATAGCTTAGATGCAACTGCCCAGGTAGACAAAGTAAAAGGGATAATTGAAATGATTGATACTTTTGAGGAAATGGAGCTAGAGGAGCAAAATGCTACATTAAAGCTCATCATTAAGGAAATTGTTTATACAAAGACTGCTGATACAAAAAATGAGCCTGTTCTGGATATTAAATGGAGAGAGCTGTAATAGCCTCTCCTTTTTTTATTTTTGTTTTTGTAATTGTTCTAGTTCATCAAGCGAATCTATAAATTTTTTATATTCAATTGAGTATTCCCACTCCTCATCTAATTCATTAAATCTAAATCCTTCTATATGCACTTTAGGTAATTCTATAAATTTTCTTTGTATTTGAGCTAATGTAATTACAAACTCACAAATATTTTTAGAAATTTTTTCATTGGGTTTATAAAAATTACCTTCATTAAAGTCTGCATATAAGCTGGCATTTTTATAACCATTTAACATACTTGCTACATCAGGAATTGTATCTAATTGTACTAGATTTTCAATCTCCATATAAAGTTCTTCAGCACTATCTGCCAATGACCAATTGTCCTCATTTATAAATTTAACTATTTCATCATAGCAGTTAATAATTAATTTAAAGCTGAATTTTTTATATCCATTTCTTTTCATAAATCTAAAAAGTATCAATAGAATGGTTGTATAACTTTGAGAAATTTTTGAATGATGGTTTCTTATATCCTTATTAAGTTTTTTCCAATCTATTTTTTTTCCAAAATAAACATCTATAGCAACAGAATTTAACATAGGTAATTTTCCAAATTCCTCAAAGGCAATATGAGCACAAAGGTAAGCTCTTGCAAATTTCTGATGATTATATAGAAGCTCTGCCTCCTCTAAAAGCTCACAAGCATTCTCATAGATTTTAAGAAAGATTTTTTCAATTTCCTCTACTTTTAAATGGTTAAAGCTCATTGCCATCTCTCCCAAAAAATTCAATTTTTACATATATTGTATCTCTGTACAGAAAGAAAAAAAAGGAAGAACCTTTATTAACTCCTCCTTTAACTTGCTGATTTATTTTGTTTTGCATTGTGCAGCTCAATCATTTTCTTATCCCACATTTTAACCTTTTAGCAGACTCTGTATCAAAATCATCCCATTCCAACTTTTCATAGGTACAAACCAATTCACCCAAGGACATCCCTCCAATATTCTCCATTACAAATATAATTCTACTAAAAAGCCTCAACTAATAAAATAAATAAAGCATTTATGTTCCTCCTAAACTACTATATGCTCAGGGGAAACAAAGCATTATTTGAACTTTGTTTTAACAGTAAAAAAGGATGGCTGTGACTGACTCCATTGGTTAATAAATTTGTTCAGCCTACTGCATATAGTATACAGCTTTTTGTATAGGTATTGATGCAGTAAGGATAGAGGCATGTAATTGAAGCATTAGCTACAATCTCAGTATTAGACTGTAGATATACTGTGCATTTGTTTAGCCTTAGCATAGCTCTCATACTGCACAGATTATTACTTAGCAGCTCAGTAATATATTTTGACTAACCTAGACTGTTTTATAGCTGTTTGAGGCTTAGAGGGGGATACAGGGGGGGATAGGGTTAGGGAGACAGGGAGAGTACCTTACATAAAATACATAACCTATTTTTTCAATATCAGGAGGCAATACCAAAAGCTAATATCTGTTAAGTAAAACAAAATAAAAAGAGGCTTATTTAGCCTCAGAACCCTTTCCCTTTTCTATTTGATTCTTGATGCTCTTGTATATGATTACACCTTGAATAATACTAACTGCTGTTCCTAAGGCAATCTGCAAAAATGTCTCAGGAAAATTTATCTCAGACTTTGTATTTCTCATGCTATATCCTACTCCTTTTATGTTATCTTTTGTTAAATTCAGCTAAAAAATGCAAGCAAAAAAGAGAGCCTCATCAGCTCTCAGTAAACAATATCTCCATTTGCTTTTACTTTTGTACCTTTGGGATACTGCTTAAACTCCTCTAACCTGCCATCATGCTCTAGCTCCTCTTTAAGAGGCTTTCTTTTAATACCATCATTTATCTCCAATAAAGCTCTGGCTAGCCTAGCTGTATTTAGCTCTCCTATTATGGATGTATTATCTTTAAAAGTAATTGTTAATCCCTGCTCCATATAGTCAATCCAACTGTAATAGCTAAAGCTCTTAGGCATTTCTTTAGCCTTTAACAGCTCATCTTTCAGCCTACCCTGTACATCATCAGCATACCTAGATATTAATCTCAGCTCATCCTCAGTTATTGTACCTTTATCCTCATACATGACTGATCCTCCTATTTCTGCTCTATTAATCAAACAGATAGTAAGCAAAGTTTAGATTAATGTCAATGTATTCCAGTATACTGTTATTTCAGATATAATAGCATGGAAAATACTGTGACTGGAGAGAAAATCAATGTTTATTCTTAATACATTATCTCAAATCCCCACATATATCCCTGTTCCTGTTATTTCTGCTCTTTTGGGAGCTTGTGTTGGAGGTGCCATTTCTTATATTAACATTAATAGGCAATTCAGGGAGCAGAGAAGAAGAGATATTAGTCAAGAAAGAAAAAATGAGATGATTGCTATTAACTCTGTAGCAAAGGAATTAGAATATAATTGTATTCAATTATTAAACTATCAAAAGTATATGGATGAGTTTGGAATATTAGAGTTATACTCTAAAGGAACAGGCTCAAGTTTTTTATTTAAACAAGATAAATGGATAAAGCATAGTGACTTATTAGAATTTACTGTAGAGTTAGAGGGAATTTTAAGTGACCTACAATATTTTTATTATTTAATGTCTGCCTCCTTAAGCAGCCAAAAAATATCAGTGGATAATATACAGGATTCGCTAAAAACAGGACATAAACTTATTAATTATATGAATGATATTGTAAAAACAAAAAGAGAACAACAAAAGAGGAGTTGAAAAAACAGCTCCTCTTTCATTTATGTAAAGCTCTTTTAGCTTACTAACTTATTGTAATTGTCATTCCAAAGTGTAAGGTCTTATCCCTTACCTCAATTGTAAAGTCATTCAATTCTCCCTTGATACTGACAATCTCTCTTATATCTATAATGGTACTAAAAATCTTTTCCTGCTTTTTAAATAACCCACCTTTTGAAAAAAGAGCTAACTCATATTGGCAGTCCTTGTCATAGTATAGGTCAGGGAAAAATGTCTGCATGGTATCATCATGAATTTCTCTGTAAGAAAATAACTTATTGATACAGCCATAGTCATACAATAAATAAGGTAAATCCTCTAGAATGTCTTTATGATTTTGTAAATCAAAGTAAATCCATTCTTTGTAAAACTGATCATATGGGCTGTTTTTATAAATATGGTTAATAGTTTTTTCTCTGAGCTTTTTAGCCTCAATATTTTCTTTTCTTCCTTTAATCTTGGAGCTGAAAGTCCATGAAGGCTCTTTGTCTTTTAAAGCAATGTCATTCAGCTTATTGTAATTGCTAAGGTACAAAAATACATACTTATCTTTAACCTGATAAAAAGGCAAAGTTATTACCTCCATTTACATTTTTTTAGAGATGTCCATCAGGAAAAGCCTTGTAAAAGTTTATTGTACTTTTAATATTTGGCATTTCATTTAATAACTTTAAAACTCTTTCATCAGTATCCTCAGATAAAGAATTATAAAAATGCTGCCCTAAGTGCCCTTTTTCTGCATTGAGTGTTGATAGTAAAATAACAAGGTCTTGAAACTTCTTTTCTATTTTTGGTAAAGCAGTTCTAAATGCCCATTTGACAGCTTGCCCATATTTATAATTAGCTGTAAATGAATCCAATTCTAAATCATTAGACTGCTCAACCATTTGAAAAAAAACATTTTTTTCATCCTCAGTTAAATAATCAGTTACTTTATTTAAAGCTGTGGCTTTTTGTATTTTTAATTTATTCTCATTAAATTCCTCATATCTTCTGATGTTTTCAACCTCATTTGTTACCTCTTGTATTTGTGCCTCTGAAATATCTGCACCTAAATACTCAAATGCATATCTGACAAAATTATCTGTTCTATACATATAAAATTTCTGCTGAGTCTCATTAATAAACTCCTGAATTAGTTGGGGATGAGGCCCTTTAATTTTGCCACTTTCTTTTTCCCACCAATCCTCTTTTCTATCCTCAGTAATTAAAATTATAGGAGTTTGGTTTCCCTCTCTTTTTGCTCTATCCATTATTTGATTCCATACAATTAAATCACCATATAACTGCTGATACCTAAAATCACCATAGGTTCTAAAGTCTTGTTTTTCTTTATCTTTTTTGTCCTTAAATCCTGGAGGTACATCATATTGGTATCTCTCTTTTCCTTCTGTCTCAATTGCATTAATTTTTTCTTGAGGATAAGGCTCACCAATAATTCCATCTAATAAATTTAATAAATCCTGTTGAATTGCTTTAGGATCAGGTAAGTTGGTGATTTCTTTTATTATCTGTTCTTGTACTTTAGAATTTGACTGCTCAATGTCATTAAAGATAAAATGAAATTTTTTAATATCTATATATGGATGATTCCTTTTAACAGCTTCTAATCTTTTTTCAGCATCCTCTTTTAACTTTTTTAACTCATTTTCCAATAAATCATAACCCTCTTTTTGTTTGTGCATATTACCCTCATAATTAAAAAAGTATTCAAGAGCTACTTGATGTGGTATCCATAACCTGTCATTTTCTTTTAATTTCTTTAAAATACCTAAAAGACTTTTAGTAGACTCTTTTGAGGTATATTTGTAAAAATTTATTAAAATATTTGTATCAACTACAAAAATGCTTAAAACCCTTGTAAAATCAGTATTATAAAGAGGCTGAACTGTCATTATTCCATCTCTTATTGAAGATGCATGTACGACAAGGGATTTATCTTATCAAGGTAACATCGTGCCGGCAGAACAGGTTCATTATGCCTTTATTGGTGCCCTTAACGGAAAATATGCCAATGTAATTTCGACAGAGGATTTCCTTAAACAGAACAACTAATTAAATAAACAGAGCGTTTATTTATAGACAGAGCAGTTCAGATAACGTGGAGAAAAGTATTAAATAACAGTCTAAATTTCATATCATAAAACAATAATGTGCCAGGCACCTTCCAAAATTCTGGATGGTGCCTAGCACATTCTCTGCCTAGAACTACAAATCTGGTAATCTTCCTAAAATCATGGGTTCCTTTAATGTGGCTTTACAAGACCTGGTTAACTCTTTTCCACCCTTTTTACCTCTTCAAAAGGCTGCACAACGACAAAACCTTCGCCCTCGAACCTCATCTGGATTGATTCACCGCTGCCCCGTCCAAGGAATGTTTTTAAACTGATATCTGTTTGAAACTCAGGCTGGAGGTTTCCGGACCAGGCAACCGTAGCATTTGGGTCGGTAATCACCGGCTGGCTAGGCGTCACCCTCAATGTAAGCGGTTCATAGTGTGAGGTGATTGCAATCATGCCCGATCCTTCACAGCGAACATTGAATAGCCCCCCTGCCATGATTCCGGTAATACGTTTCATTAATTTTATCTGCCAGTTAATCCCTGGTTCAAATGCCAGTAAGTCATTGCCGTTCACATAGATGGAATCGTTTTGCAGATTTAATATGATTATCTTTTTCCCTTCATCAGCAAGATACAATTTTCCCGTGCCATTTGCTTTCATTAACGAGGCCCCTTCACCAGTTAAGGCCTTTTTAAATGCAGTGCCAAGTCCATGCTCCAAAATTCCTTCGCGCTCAAATTTTATTTTTCCATGATATGCGACCATGGACCCCGCTTTTGCCCATACAAGACCGTCCAAGTTTACCTCCAGTAAACGGGGTGTCTCTAGTTCAAAAAAGCCTTCTCCTTTATCCTTTTGCTCCGTTTGTTTAATAAATTCCTCCATTGAATACCGGCTCATCATGGACCACATCCTTCCATAAAGTAATTACGTTGGGAAAATCGTAAAATGTCCCCTGTTATTTTAACTGTTTTAGAATTCGGTAATGCCCTTTTCCCGGAAGATAGCCAAGACTTCTATTAATATGTTGCATTGGAGCATTATTTTCTTCCGAATCTGTCGTCATCGTATGTACCCCTTCATTAATTGCTGCATGAATAGACAATAACTTTAATGCTTTTGCGATGCCGCGACCGCGGTATTCTTTTTGAACTCCTGTATAGTTAGTATACAACACACCAGAATTTTCAGTGCTGTATAATTGAGTTACTCCGACGAAACGGTCACCTTCAATAGCAATAAGTACCCAGTCATAACGAGAAGTGACTTCCGGCAGAAACTCTTTTCTCCATTGCTCAAAAGGAGGAAGGCTTCCGAACTGGCCTGGATTATCCTTGGATGTCTCAACACATAATTCGTAAAGTTTATGTTCGGACTCTTCTCCTGGCAGGTTCGCTAACGTAACAAACTGAATGTCAGCCGATGTAAATTGTTCTACGAAACCTACATATTTTGCAGCGTCAAATTGATTGACATCTAATTCTAATGCAAAAACATGGGCATCCACTGTAAAGCCACGCTTTTGTACGAATGGAAGCGACTCATCAATCCAATCCATAACGATTGAGGATAATACAGAGGCTTGATGTTCATTGGCCCAATTTTCAATATGTGAAACAATCATCTCTCCGACACCTTGTCCCCGATAATCAGGGTGAACACAGAATTCACTTCCTACCTGACCAGGATCCACCCATGGAGCACGAAAAGCAGCACCAAAACCAATGATTTGGCCTTCTTCTGTCACTGCAACCACTCTTGTTCTGCCGAAACCAACCAAAAGACCGTTTTCATTTAGTTTTAGATTAGATGATGTTGGAATCTGCCGGTTTTCTTCTTCGAGGGATTGAGCTGTGGCGGCACCAGGCTCTATTAAATTTAGTAAAATGGCAAGTTGCTCATAGTCTTCTGGAATTTTTATCTCACGAAGCCTCACATGGCTTGAAACTTTACTTGGTTTATAAATTCCCATTTTTACCTCCATGATTTGCACCATAAATTTATGAAACGGCCAAACTCGTAATTATTTCTACAATATTTGTAAAAATCCTTTTTTAAACAAAAAATCCCCTTAAATCAGGGGATATAGCATGGCAAAAGAATGGCCATTTATTTTCTTAATAGCTGGTTTAATGTGCGTAATTCCTCTTCAATGGCAGAAATCCGTTTTTCCAACGGGTCCAAATTTCCTTTTACGTATTCCAATTTTTCGAGATTATGCTGCAACTGAACATACTCATCCTTTAACTCCATTATTTTATATTCAATCTCTTTTTTATTCATCGATTATACCCCAAATATACTTTCCAGAACGGATAATGGCGTTTCGTATTTAAAGCCAAATTCCCTTCCAGTGTAATAAAACACAGGATTGCTCAAGTCATTGGCCAAAGATTTTTCCTTTTCCAACTGGTCCAACAAGTCAACACTTTGACCCTGTCGTCCACCAGACTCACCCTCACCAATAAATTTCACGGTAACTGAAGCAATTTGCTCTTTCCCTCTCATGATAAAGATATCATGGCCGCCGTCGGAAAAAGCTTTTAAATGAAGATCATCAAACGAGACCCTAACCTTATTTTCCTTTTTCCGAATCACAAAGCCCCGTTCGCGGAAATAATCCTCGAAGCTATCGAGAAATTCCTGTACTTTCCTATGTAATCCCGGCTCAACTAGGGTTTGAAATAACTCACGGTTATCGTCCTTCAGACGGTTTAATTCCAGTTTCAATTCTTCAATCTCATTACTCATGTTCATTCTCCCCGTTTCGTTCATTCCTGTCTATTTTATCGCTAAATCACTGTTAGCGCCATTCTGCAAACAACAGTATTGTTTTTCTTTTAATGGAAATTCTAATTATATGCAAATATTGGGTTTTTCAGATATGAAGTAGGAGGTACTTTCAATTGATCCTTACAAATCCTATAAATGTTTCTGAAGTTGGCTCGCTTTGGCAAACATACCAAGAAAAGACCTTGATTATGCGATTTTTGGAGTATTTTATCGAAAAGTCCAATGACACCCAGGCAAGAAATCTTTTAGGTGGATTGTGGCAGGAGCTAAACTTTTATTGTAATGAGATGGAAGAGATTTTTTCGGAACAAGGTATGGCTATACCTGTTGGATTTACATTGGACGATGTGAATTTAGAAGCGCCAAAGTTATATGACAATGGGTTTGATGTGATGTTTGTCCGTATCTTAAAAGAAGTGAGTATGGGGCTATACACCCTTAGCATGAATATGACCTACAATAAAAAGGTGATGGCGATTTATGAGGGTCTCACCACGGTTACTCAAAAAATCTATAAACTCTCAACCCTTTATTTACTGGAAAAGGGAATTCTTAGCCTGCCTCCAAAAGTAACTATGCCGAAAAAAAATGAGTTTATTACTAGTGAAAAGTTTAGGGAGGGCTTTAAACTCACCGGCGATAAGAGGGCCTTAACTGACCTTGAGGTCGGGATCCTTCATCACAATCTTGAAGCAAATAATATTGGTATGCAACTTATTACAGGGTTTGCCCAATGTGCCCAGAACAAAGAGGTTAAACAATATTTTATCAAAGGGATGGATCTCGCAAAGAAACAAATTAAAATAATGGAGGAGTTACTTCTGGAGGCAGATGTTCAACTTTCCGCCACCTCAGGAGCGACGGTAACTTCCTCAACGGTACCACCTTTTTCTGATAAGCTGATGATGCATTGCATCTACATCCTCAATGGATTTTCCATTGTTGGCACTGGAACAGGTGCATATTTTAGTTTTAGAAACGATTTAGCAATGAAATCCATGTTAATCGCAAAAGATATTTATTTTTACGCTCAAGAAGGAATAAAAATTAAGATTGAAAATGGCTGGTTCGAGGAACCCCCACAAATGGAGAACCGTTCCGAGATTATCAATGGGAATGAATAAAACTTATCAACAATACCATGTTTGGTTAATAATAAGATTGTTAAACAATTAATTGAGGAGGACTTGGACTTGTATGAAACAAAGTCAACAATCTAAGCCTAATGTAAGTTCAATTATGAAGCCCGAATTTGCCGGCACGAATGCACAACAGGTAAAACAGCAAATTCAAAGGGATGTTAACGCAGGACAAGGTGACATGACTTCCCGAGAGGCAGGCGCCATGCGCGATTAAGCATGAACAAGGGACGGTTCGTGGCTGGAACCGTCCCTCTGGCTTTTCTTATGGAATAACCGGCAATAAGATGTGCGATGGATATTTTTCACTATGATACACTCGTTGGATGGCAGAAACCCATTCTTTACTGTTTTTTCCTGATTCCCCTGTATTGAGATTGCGGTCGTAACGCGGAAAATTGCTGCTAGAGATTTCTACTCGAAGTTTATGCCCTTTTTTAAAAACATTACTGGTTGCCAGCAAGTCAATTTCATAGCGGTAGACTTCATTAGGCGTGATGAGCGAAGCGGGCTGATTTGTCTCCCTGTATTTTGCGCGGATAATTCCATCGACTATATTAATTGCTTTCCCAGTCGGATGGACATCGACAACCTTTGCCGTAAAGTCGGTATCCACCGCTGAGCTTGCTGCATACAGGATGACCTTCACCGGCCCAGTTACTTCCAAATCCTCCACCAATTCCTCACTAGTGTAGACCAAGACATCCTCCCGTGCTTCAAGGTGTTGCTGGTCAATTGGCCCTCGCGGGTAATTCGCTGGCATTAGATGGTTGCCCCCAAGAGTCGGAACGGGATTGGCGGGATCATACACATAACTGTCGAAATTGTCGTCCTGCGGCAGGTTTAGCGATAGGGAACCATCCCCATCCTTTGTATTGGCCCTGCCATTACTGTGGAAATAATACGGCGTATAAACGGTCCTTTGTAATGGCCATTCCTGTTCGCTGCGCCATTTGTTTTCTCCCATGACAAAGATTTTAACGGGAGCCTCGTCCATAATCCCATTCTCGATTCCTTTTAACCAATAATCAAACCATTGTAATTGCAAGCTTGTTAAATCAGTTTTCAATTCGAGCAACAAGCTTGATGCGCTTAAACCGAAATTCAAGTCTCCTACCTGCGGGGCAAATCCTGCATGGGCCCAAGGGCCGATCATCAGCTTTGTATTGTTTTTGTGGTTCCATGTTTCATAGTGCTCGAGGTCCTGGCCCAGCAAGAGATCATACCAACCCGCAATTCCGAATACAGGGACATTGATCTTTTCGGATTTTTCCTTCACACCGATTTCCTGATGGTATTCATCCCTTGTTTCGTGTTCAAGAATGTCGTAAACAAACGAGGCGAAACCATCACCGAGTTTAAGCCACTGGCTGTCCTGAATCGGCAATTGATGAAAGCCGGCCTCTTCAATATGGTCGATTGCATGTACCATTTGCATAAACTCTGGGAGGAAGTCTTCCTTTCCCTTTTTCGCCCTAATCACGGCATTCGGTCCAATCGTGGCTAACGACCAGGATATCAACAAACCCAGTTCAAGGGCGCCGCCACGATACATAAACACATCGGTTCCCCAGGTAATTGGAAAAATAGCTTTAAGATGCGGCGGCCGCATGACCGCAGCCTGAAATTGCGTCATCCCTTTATACGACAGACCATACATACCGACATTTCCATCAGAGTATGGCAAGGAAGCGGCCCATTCTACTGAATCATATCCATCCTGATACTCATTTTTATAGGCGTAAAAAGACTCCCCTTCGGATTCAAACCGGCCGCGGACATCTTGAATAATCACGACATACCCCTGGTGCGCGGCTGCGATTGGGTCCAATACCATGGTTGTCAGGGGGAGAAATGTCTTATTGTACGGGGTCCGTTGCAGTAAAACGGGATATTTTCCCTCTCTTTCGGGTCGGTACACATCCGCATACAGTGTAGTCCCGTCTCTCATCACCGACGGGACATTTTTTTCGTGAATTATTTTACTCAAAATCCCTCCACCTTCCTACTAATAGAATTACAGGCTATCAAAATCAATCTATTACCATATGGGTAAAATTATTCATGCTAAATCCGAGAGTAATTTCTCCCTATCCGAGAGTAAAACAGCCCCGCTCCCTCAATTTCTACCTTTCTCCCAAATAATCAATCGCCAGCGCGATAAAATACTGAATTGATTCTATGAATTTTTCAATCTCCACATATTCATTCGGCTGATGGGCGAGCGTCGGGATTCCCGGGCCAAAGATGAAGGCGGGTACCTGCAAATGCGGGCAGTAAACGGATGCGTCGGTATAATAATTAACCCCTGATGGCTTTAATTCTAGGTTCAGATGGTTTTTTCCGGTCTCGATCGCAAGTTTGATAAAATCATCGGATTCGTCTGTACCCACGGATGCCATGCTATTCAAGACTTTTATCTCATAATTCAAAGCAACAGCCTTAACCAAATTCTCAATATCTTGTAAAATTTGCTCATTGCTCTGTCCGGGCACAGTTCGGATATCAATGGTTAGCTTGCATTGATCTGGGACTACATTTGTTTTGACGCCGCCTTCAATTGTTCCAACATTTAACGTCGGAAGGCCCAATACCGAGTGTGGCTTGTAGTCAAATTGATAGGTTTGCAGACGATTGATAATTTCATTCATCGTTAAAATGGCATTTATCCCTTTGTCCGGCATTGACCCATGGGCTGTTTTTCCATAAGTGGTGATTTCGAGCCATAAGCAGCCTTTATGGGCATGGAAAATTTGGTTTTCACTAGGTTCCGACACAACTAAGGCTGTGGCCTTATCGATTTGTCCCTTTTCAACCACTGTTTTTGCACCATATCCATCCACCTCTTCACCTGCTGTGCCGACAAACTGCAGCTTTCCATTCAGCTTCACTCCGGCCTCTTCCAAATACTTCAATGCAAGGACCATCGCTGCCACGCCGCTTTTCATGTCGGTTGTACCGCGGCCAAATACCTTGTTATCGACTACTTCCCCGGAAAACGGGTCATGCTCCCACTCCACCTTTCCCGTTGGAACGGTATCAAGGTGACCGCTGTATACCAGAAATTTGTCATCCTTTCCCCCATTGGGATATGTAACAAAAATATTGGCCCGGTTGTCCCCTAAGTCATCCAATTCAACTTGAAGACTGCATGTTTTTAAAAAGGACTGAATCACCTCAGCTACCTCTTTTTCATTTCCTGGCAGGTTCACACTATTCACCTGGATCAATGACTGTAAAAATTGAACCGCTTCCTTTTCGTCGATCCTGTCAAAAACCTTCGATTGCAAAACAGCCATGCTTCATTCCTCCTATTTTTAGTTAGGTACTTTTCTAAAAGAATATTGCTTTTCCATGTAATTACACTGCTCCATGGTATCAAGGAAGAGTTTTTCATATGACCGAACGATCGAAAAAATCATCGGCACGGTCACATATAGACTTTCTATGCGACCCATCGCTTGAAAAATTCACCGGGCCGGTCGCATATAACCCTTCTATTTGACCTATCGCTAGATAATAGTACCAATAGGGTCGCATTGGAACATAAACAGTAATATTTATGACAGCACTATCTAGATAAAACTACCCGTTATCGGATCAATCCTCCAACGGGCAGCACTAACTATTACTTCGAATGCTCTCCAAGCCAATCTTCCAGGATGCCATTTAATTTTCCTGTCATCGCCAGGGAAACGTGTCCTGCCTCCACACTGAGGTAGGTTTTATCCTCACTAGAAACCAATTCCATTAACGGCAGGCTTTGGCCTTCAGGGATCAGGGTATCGTTTTTTGAACTGACCACCAGCAGATTGGCGGTTATTTTTCCTAAATCGACCTTTTGGCCATGGATGGTGAATTCGCCCTTGACCAGTTTATTTTCTTTAAAGAAATCAGTGGTCATTTGGCGGAATGCCCCGCCCGTCAACGGAACATGACCGCTATTCCATTTATTCATCCGTTTCCACTTTTCGACAAAGCGCTCATCATTCGCACGCGTTAACAGGGTGACATATGGGCTGTTATAAATCGGGGCCGTCACAGACCGGAACATTGCCTCAACGTAAGCCGGTGGGATCACTCCGAATACCTCAATCAGTCGATCCGCGTTATACCCGCTTTCCTTCAATTCCTGCTCCCATTTATCCGGCAGTACCGAAACGCTAAAATCGATGGGAACAGTAGCGACGATCAGGTTCCTGATTGGTTCCTCCGCAATCGCGGCATACATCGCCGCAAAGGTGCCGCCTAGACAATAACCGATTACGGACACTTCCTCCGTCCTCGAATGGCGTAGCGCCCGCTTCACCGCTTTTGGAATATAGTCGGCAATATAGTCTTCAATGGTCATATCTTTATCTTCATATCCTGCGATCCCCCAGTCTAATAGGTAGACATCGTAGCCATTGTTGACTAATCCTTCCATCACACTGGATCCCGGGGCAAAATCGAGAATACTAGGCCGGTTAAACAGGGAATAAATCATAAATACCGGAATGTCATATTTCTTTTCAGCAGGGGCATAATGCCATAGCGTTGCCTTATTTTTTGCCCAAACCTGTTTTCTCGGGGTGTGATTTGCGCCAAGCTCCGGCCCCATGATGGCATTGGCAAACGCTGTCCAACGCTCGAGTTCTTTTTCATAATTGAAGGCTGGCAGGACGGTTTGATTGCTAGTTTTTGTTGCCAAAATCCTTCCTCCTTCCGATTATTTGGTTAAAGCCGCAAGTTCCTTTTCCTTGTCCTGTTTCGATCCTGCCAATTGGGCTTTAAGACTGGCAATCTCTTCTTTTAAGCTATTCATCTCAGCCAATTCCCTTTTGATTTCCAGGAGTTCGAAATGGATCTCGTCTATCGTTTCCAACTCTTTTTTGTCTCTTTTCTGCTCTGTTTTAAGCTGCTTGATTACCTTGACAGCTTCACGGGAAACCTCTGTTAAACTGCCAACCTGTTTATTTGTGGATTCAATGGCATCCTCGACATTCCATAGCTGCTCCTCCAAGGCATCCAGCTTTTCCTCTGTTTGAATCGAAAGTTTCGCTACATTGGCGAGGTCCTTTTTCGTTGGTAGCTGTAACTGAGTGAGCAGTAATTGCTGATTTCTTTGGAACATCTCCAGATACCGGAGCTGCAGGTCCGTCGCTCCCTGTGACCACTTAATATAGTCACGACTGTTTGTCCAAAAATGAATCACATCATTGGCCTGTTTTTCCCAATTGATCATTAGGTTTTTCCATGCTTCATATGGATCGTATGTTTTGCTGCCAGCCATTTTCAGATCCTCCCGCTTATTTTGATGGGTTCTTAACTTACAGATTTCTTATCGGCTATTTTGAGATCAGCCTGTTTGGATTGTTTTTCTTTTAAAATCAAGGCACATATAGCTGCTATCGCTGAGACGATGGCAAAAAAGATAAATACCTTGCTAAAATCCTGTGTGCCATTGGCCCCGACGGTTACTAAATAACCGGCAATCAGCGGCGAGACGAACGAACCCAATTGGCCAATTCCATTTGCCAGCCCGGTTGCGCTTCCGACAATCTCCTTTGGATAGCGTTTCGGCAGGTAAGCATAGATGGAACCAAAGTTCAAGTTGACAAAGAATCCCACCAGCAATAGCAATGTCAGTAACATACCTGTATTTCCCTTTTCGACAGAACCCAGCATCCAGAGCACCGGAATACTTCCAAGATAGCCGATTAACGCTACCGGCTTCATGCGATGAACGACGTTATCCATCAGCCATCCGCCAAGCATCATCGCGAAGAAGGCGACAATATACGGTGCGGAGGCGAAAAAGCCCATTTCCTTCAGATTCAGCCCATGCTGTGTCACAAGGAACGAAGTTAACCATGTGGATGTTCCCCAGTAAACAGCCAACTGGCAGAATAAACACAAAGTGAAGACATAAAAATTAAGATCTTTCAGGAAAACGCCATATTGTTTTCTTTTTTCTTCCTTAGACATCTTGACAGGGGCTGCATTGTTTTCCTCCATATCCTCGTCCTTGCTCAATTTTCCTTTATCAATCATTTCTTTCGGTGAATCCGCCACAAATCGCCATAATAGGAAGATGGCGAGTGCACCTGGAATCGCAAGAACGTAGAATACCGGTCTCCAAGCCCCTCCAAAGAAGTAGATAGAAATACTAGTAACGATTACTGGCACAATAGCAGGAGCCACAGCCCAAGATGTGGCAAAGAAGGAAACGGCTCGTCCTCTTTCTTTAAATGGGAACCAGTTATTGATGGCACGAATGGCAGGAGCAAAATGGTGTCCTTCTCCTAGACCCAAGCCAATCCGCAGCGCAATAAACTGCGCGAAATTTTTCACGACTCCGGTTAAGGCGGTAACGAAGGTAAAGACGGCTACGGCAATATACATGACTTTTTTGGAACCAATTTTATCGGCGAGAAAACCTGCGCTGATTTGTGCAGCCGCATAGGCAAAGAAAAATACGGATGCCAGCTGTCCAACTTCGACCGGCGTTAAGTTCAGATCTTTTTGGATATAAGGCAGAAAGGTCAGGACCGCCATCCGGTCAAAATAGTTAATGATATAGACCAACCAAAGGATGACAAGAACCCAATACCGATATCCCCACGCTTTTTTTACAATAGCAGTCATTTTCTCTCTTCCTTCCTAGGATTCATTTTCTTGTGTTTGCCGGTTCCTTAATACATTCTTTAATATCTTTCCACCTGGGTTTCTTGGCAGTTCTGATGCAAATACGATTAGTTTCGGAACTTTATAATTTGCTAGTCTTTCTGCTACGAAGTCTCTTATTTCTTCCTTTTTGATGATTTCGCCGGTCTTCGGGACTATCACCGCTTTTACGACTTCTCCAAACAGAGCATCCGGGACTCCGACGACAGCGGCTTCTAAAACCTTCGGATGATTATAAAGAACATTCTCTACTTCAATACAGAAAATCTTTTCACCGCCGCGGTTGATTAAATCTTTTTTGCGGTCGACGATATACACAAACCCATCGGAATCGATCATGGCCAAATCCCCTGAGCGCCAATAGCCGTTCCAAAATGATGCCTGATTTGCTGATTCATTGTCCCAATAGCCCTCGACAACCATCGGGCCTTTGATTAGCAATTCTCCTACTTCCCCAGGCAGGCACGGTTCGTCTTCGTCGTTTACGACGATTAAGTCTCCGACCGGAACCGGCAGCCCGACGGAATCCAGTTTGGCTTCGTGGTAACTTCTAGGCATAATCGTCGCCGGTGACGCTGTTTCCGTCGCCCCGTAAGCATTATGCAGGCGGGCGTTCGGAAAATATTTTTTCAGTTTATAAATGGTTTCCGAGGACATTGGCGCTCCGCCATAAGCAATACAGCTTACATTTGCATAATTGTATGAAGAAAAGTTGTCATGAGACATCATCATAATGTATATAGTTGGAACATTAAACAAGAAGCTGACCTGTTCCTCCGCCGTTAACCGGATGAATTCCTCCGTCTGGTATCTCCTCATGATGACGGACGTCCCGCCGACCCGTATCATGTGAAAAAGCTGGCCAATTAACCCTGTTACATGAAACAGCGGAACAGCGATTAATGTCTTGGCTTCATGATTCGTGTTGAGCACCATTTGATAATTCATTGAACTGTGGATGGCACCTATATGACTGCCAACTGCTCCCTTTGGAAGCCCGGTCGTTCCCGACGTATACATAATAAATAATGGATCGTCTTCCGCCACAAACACTTCCTCGACTGTAGAGGTTTGTTCCAATATTTCATAAGGAAGATAATCTTTTCGTTGGGGCGTCCCATTTCCAACTAAGAAGAAATATTGGACCGTCGATATGGAATCCTCATCTCGCATGCTTTCCACCTTAGGCAGGAATTCGTCATCGACAAACAACAGCCTGCTGCCGGATTGTCCCAACATATAGGAAACTTCTGTTTCCTTTAATCTTGTATTTAACGGGACAGCAATCGCCCCTAATTTGGCGCAAGCAAACACGAGCAAGGAAAATTCAATACTGTTGCCTAATAGAAGTGCGACCCGGTCTCCCTTTTTTACACACATCGATTTTTGCAAATTCCCGGCAATCTTTTCCACTTTAACCCTCATATCTTTATACGTTAACTGGATCCCGTTCATCACTAGTGCCTCTTTGTCGGCGTATTTTTCCGCAGACTCCTCAAGCATCGAAAAGAGATTCTTAGGACGGGGTTCGAACACCTTCACTTCCCGGTTAAAGTGGATTTCCTTGATTATCTTCATGGTAAAACCTCCTGCAACGTTGGGATTATCGGGCCGTCCATCCTCCATCGACATTCAGCACCTGGCCCGTCACATATTTTGACGTATCAGAAGCGAAGAATACGACTGGTCCTACAAGATCCGATGTTTCACCGATTCGCTTAATCATGGTAGAATTTATAATTTTTGCCGACCGTTCAGGATCAGAAAGCCACTCTTTTGTCATCGGCGTGCTAATATAACCTGGTCCAATGGCGTTAACCGTAATGTTATAAGGGGCTAATTCTTCAGCCCAAACTTTTGTTAATTGGTTAATGCCTCCTTTACTGGCAGCATAGGAGGATTGAAACGGCATGCCAATCGATCCAAGAATCGAAGAAATATTAATGATTTTTCCATAATTTTGTTTCACCATCTGTTTGGCTACACTCTGTCCCACCAGAAAAATCCCTTTGAGATTGACACCCAAAACCGTGTCCCAATCACTTTCTTCTACTTCAGGGAGCGGCTTACGGATATTCATCCCGGCATTGTTCACTAAAATATCCAGTGAACCATATTGCTCAACAATTTGATTGACCAATGCTTCTACTTGATCCTTTTTCGTTACATCGCAAGGAATATAGGCAGCATCAATCTCCTCCTTTTTTAGCTGAGAAACAGCCCATTCCCCTTCCTCTGTCCCGCGGCTGGAAATAATCAGCTTTGCCCCATAATGCCCTAATGCCTGGGCCATTCCATAGCCAATGCCTTTACTTCCGCCCGTCACAAGTGCAACCTTTCCATTGAGCTGAAAACTTGGCAGGTTCATACCCTTCTACCCCTTTCCGTCACTGTTCGATTTTTAGAAACTGACAAAACTGTCGATGAATCCATTTATACTAATTGCAAATTACGTGCCAACTTTACGTAAATATAGAATTTTTACAATTCTTCGACAATAATATCCAAAAAAAGATAAACTTTTTAAAATTATTACTGTTGAAATATTGGAAAACAGCCAAAAAAATAAAAAGCCAGCTTTTTAATGCTGACTTTTTAAAAATTTGATTCCTTTTTTCATCAAACGGTTAAACCTAGCTTTTTCATTTTCTTTACAAGTGCTGATTGGCTAATCCCTAATGCCTCAGCAGCGCGCCGTGTTGTTTTCGATATTTCCATCTGCTCTTTTATCATCTTCCGTTCCACGTTTGCAACCGTTTCTTTCAGCTTGCCAGGTTCAGGTTTGGCGAAGCCCTTGCCTGATAGCATATATGGCGGCAAATCCTTCAACGATATTTCCTCCTGATCGGTCATGACCGCCAGCCGTTCAATTAAATTTTCAAGCTCTCTAATATTCCCAGGCCAGCTGTATCCTTCAAAAAATTGCAGAATTTCAGAATGAAATCGCTTATTTAACCGGTTCTTTTCATTGGTCCTGTTTAAAAAATAGAAGGCAAGTGGAATGATATCCACCTTCCTTTCCCTTAGAGGCGGAACCTTGATGGGAACAATATTCAGCCGGTAGTAAAGATCCCGTCTAAAGTCGTTTTTGTCGACCATGGCCTCTAAATCCATATGGGTCGCGGAAATCACCCTTACATCCATTTTGATGCTTTTTGTGCCACCGACACGCATGATTTCAAATTCCTGCAGCACCCTTAACAGCTTGACCTGTAGGTCGACCGGCATGTCTCCAATCTCATCCAAAAAGATGGTTCCCCCGTTGGCGAGTTCAAATAAACCAGGTTTCCCATGGCTGTTTGCCCCTGTAAAGGCTCCTCGTTCATAACCAAACAATTCGGATTCCAGCAGGTGGTGCGGTATGGCTCCACAGTTTACCTTAACCAATGGTTTGGCAGCCCGGTCGCTTTCTTGATGGATGTAGTTGACAATGACTTCCTTTCCGACACCGGATTCCCCTAAAATGAGCACACCAGAATCCACCTTTGCCACCTTTCTAGCCAAATGGAACACCTTCATGATTTCCTGGCTTTGTGCGACAATTCCATCAAGGTGCATATGAATTAATTCTCTTTTTCTTAATTCTTCAATTTCGCTTATGTATTGATCGGTCATTTTTCTAGAGTGAAGCAGTTCAGTTTTTATATGATTTAAATCCGAAATGTCCCTTACATTGGTAACGACAAAGACAATATTCCCAACCTTGTCAAATACTGGATTTCCAGTTACCAACAATTCCTTGCCCCGAACCGATTGGATAATGGTCACGGGTGTCCTTTTTTCTAATACCTTGACCGTGACCGATTCCGACACGATCCCCTCTTTGACCACCGTCCTCATACTCTTTCCAAGCAATTCTTCACTTTTGACGCCCGTAATCCTTGAATACGCCGTATTTACCATGATGCCGACACCATTCTGATCTGCCACGTAAATGCCGTCATAGCTTGATTGAAAGATAGAAACCAAAATGTTTTCAATATCTGACTTGTTGATCTGGTCAAGTTTCATGCACTCTGATAAATAATCCAAATTTATCGATTGATTTGTCATTTCATTTTCCCCCACCCATATGAGCATGAAACTTTTATAACCAAAACATCCATATTACAGGCACTCTCCCAACCCATCCATGAAGAGGATTTTTTTACAACAAAAAGGCTGATTTCATAGAGAATCAATTTATCCACTTGATTCGAAAAGGAATCATTCCAATATTTATAATTCTACAAAAATTTCAAAATTCCTTTCTGAAGAAGAAAAAAGCTGCCCTAACGGATCCGCTTTTTTCGCTGACCGCTTTCTATTGATGGAATAGTCCTTCATATTTTTGGAATACTACTCTAGATATTATTACCACAAGCAAGGACGAATCCTAAAATGGAAAAAATAATCAGGCCTATTCCGCCAACAACCGAAGAAATGACACTTGCGCTGAAAAAAGGACTTCAAAATAGCGCAGATTTGATGGTGAAATCTGCAGGCTCCGGAATGACATTACTTTATATTGATACCCTTATTGAAAAACTAATGCTACACCAAGATATCCTTGGTCGGATTAAAGACGAAAGCTTTTCTGAGATTGATGCCATCATGGGTGAAATTACGGTATCTGATATCAAAAAATCGAAAAATTTGGATGAAGCGATTATGGCAGTCCTCACTGGAAGTGTCATCGTTCATTTAAATGGGGATTCATCCGTCCTTTTGGTGAATATTCCATCAGATGAGAAACGCGCCTTATCCAAGTCTGAAAATGAATCCCAAGTGGTTGGGTCACAAATCGCCTTTAATGAAAGCCTGTCTACCAATATTCAATTAATCAGAAGATATTTGGCTGATCCTAATCTTTGTCAGGAAATGTTTCATATTGGAACAAGGACGCATACAGCCGTTTCTATGTTGTATATAAAAGACATCGCATCGGAAGAGTATGTAAACAATCTTCGCGAAAGATTGACGAGCATCAAAATAGACGGGATTATTGACAGTGCTGTTTTATCGCAATTAATTGAAGATAGCTCGTTATCGCTCTTTCCGCAAATGACGGTTACCGAGAGACCGGATTTGGTCAGTCATTGGTTGTTAAACGGCAAGATCACCGTCCTAGTGAATGGCAGCACATTAGCGATTTGCTGTCCGCACTCTTTTATTGAGTTTTTCCATACGATGGAGGATATCAATGTCAGATGGCATATCGCCACTTTTCTACGATTACTGCGAATGGCAGGGGTGTTTATGTCGATTTTTTTCACCGCTGTTTATGTCGCGGTATTAACGTATCATTATGAAATTGTCCCGCAAGCCTTACTAATTCCACTTAGCGAATCAAGAGCGAGGGTGCCTTTCCCTCCTTTATTTGAAGCATTTCTTTTAGAATTTATGATTGAATTTTTAAGAGAAGCGGGTTCAAGGATGCCAACAAAAGTGGGACAAACAATTGGTATCGTTGGCGGTATTGTCATTGGCACTGCTGCCGTTGACGCCGGATTTACGAGTAATATCCTCATTATTATCGTTGCTTTGGGGGCACTCGGGTCATTTATTACGCCTAGCTATACAATGGGCAATGTCATTCGAATTTTGAGATTCCCGTTAATCCTGTTAGCAGGATGCTGGGGGTTATACGGAATCATGTTCGGTTTCTGTTTGCTGTTATTGCATCTATTGCGGCAAACAACGCTCGGCGCCCCGTTTATGGCACCGTTCTATCCGCCGCGATTTGCCGATTGGAAAACCAATATTATCAGATTGCCGTTTACTTATACCTCTAATCGTCCAATCGAACTAAGGCCAAAGGATGAACATAAATACAATCCCGAGAAAGCAAAGAAACAAAAATAATGGCGAATGGCGGTGTCCCGAATGAAAGCAAACTACCAACCAAAGCCGCCGCTTTTGGTAAATGCTTTTATGGCCTTCTATATTATGCACGATCTTCAGGTTGGGGTTGGAATAAATGGGTTCCAACGTTATATATATATGTACGCAAAGCATGATTCCTGGGTTTCCGTGATACTTGTAGGACTCCTGGTACATTTGATTGTGTTTCTCATCCTGAAAACCTTGCAATTATATGGTTCTACCGACATCTTTGGTGTCCATGATGATGTTTTTGGCAAAATCATCGGTAAGGTTTTTAATGCCATCTTTATTGTATATTGTTTGTATGCCACCCTCATTACTCTTATAAACTATATTGAGATCGTCCAAAGCTGGATCTTCCCTGAGACGCCTATATGGTTGTTTTCCCTCTCTTTATTTTTGTTAATGATTTATGGGATTACCGGGGGAATCCGCGTGATTATTGGCATCTGTTTTTTTAATGTTATCATTTCTTTGTGGGTTTTGTTTTTGCTCCTATTTCCGTTGAAGTATGCCGATTTCTCTCAATTGCTTCCGGTGCTAGATACGAATCCATTGGGGATTATCAAGGGGACTTATCGCATGACCTCGACTGTTCTTGGTTTTGAGTTATTCTTTGTCCTTTATCCCCACTTTAAAGAAAAGAGCAAGGTTCAACTTTATAGTCATTTAGGCATACTCATTTCAACGATTGTTTATGTCGCGATCATGGTCATCTCCATTGCTTATTTTAGTCCGGGACAGTTGGTATCTAATATTTGGGCAACACTTACGATGTTTAGAATATCGAAAATCCCGTTTATTGAACGATTTGAGTACGTGACAATAGCCTATTGGATGATCATTATCCTTCCTAACCTAATGTTTTATATGTGGTCTGCCATCCGGGGGATGGAAAGAAGTTTTAAGGTAGTAGAGAAAAAAAGTTTATTGATTTTTTCCATCCTCCTGTTCGTGGTGAGCCTATTTTTTAAAACCCGATTGGAAATAAGCCGGTTAAATCAGCTATTTGTGCCTATTGGGTTTTATCTGGCCTTTTGCTATCCCATCCTTTTATTTTTTTTAGCCTTCATAAAAAGGAAATGGAAGTCAAACAAGGAGCAAGCACTATGAGGCAATATAAGAAATGGCTTTTAGTTTTCATTATTCTCCTTCTAACAGGATGTGCGAAACCAAAAACTCTCGAAAAAATTGGATTGGTCACCACAAAAGGTTATGATCTTGAGAAAGACGGGAAAATTAAAGGATCGTTGGTCATTCTTACCGTTGATCCAAATGCTAAACAAAAAACGACAATTATTACGACGAAAGCGTTAACTGCCAGAGGGAATCGGATTCATAGTGACGTAATGTCCTCTAAAAAGCTGCTCTCGGGCCAATTGAGGGTCGTTTTATTTAGTGAAGCTATCGCCAAGCATGGAATCAAACCGTTTACCGATACCTTTGTTAGGGATCCCTCTATCAGTGACTTAATTTACATGGGGATAGTCGATGGACAAACGGAGGATTTGCTAGGGATTGTCAATAACCAAATACCCGATGTTGGTCAGCATATTTATAAAGAGATTGACCATAACGTAAGATGGTCCCTTATCCCTTCTTCTACTCTTCATGAAACATTGCAGGGAAATTATGCTGTAGGCAAGGATCCCGTATTGCCAATCCTCAAGAAAACGAAAAATAGGGTAAGGATATCTGGAGTGGCATTATTAAAAGATAACAAATTGGTGGGCAAACTTAATTTTTATCAAAGTTATTATGTCAGAACTCTTCAATCACCGCTTAAATCAGGCGCATTCGAGATTCCGATTTCCGGTGAATCGTTGGGTTTGACAGGAGATCACCTTCCACACAAACAACTGGCCGTCGCCCTAGATACGGTTTTAAGCAACCCTAAAATTGAACTAATCAACAAAGAAAATCTCGAATTTAATCTTAACCTGAAAATCAATGCCCGGATCCAAGAAATAAATGCTGATATTGATTTAAAGTCACCCAAAACCATCCAATTGCTCGAAAGAGAAATTGCTAATCAAATGAAGAAAGATATTAGAAAGATTGTTGCTTATTGTCAATCGGTGCAGTCTGATCCGTTTGGTTTAGGCGAGACATATCGAAGCTCCGTTCGCCATGCAAACCTGAACAGGAAAAAATGGCATAAAATATATCCAAAAGCTAAAGTAAATGTTAATGTCAAATTTACCATTGCTAAAACAGGTATCGTGGAATGAATCATGGGGAGCCACGCGGCTCCTCAACTTAGGCAGCAAAGATATGAACGAGTCCCCAAAAAATGGCAACAGAAATTAAAATCGTATGGGCGGTTCGAAAAGTTTTCAGTTTTTTATTTTTATATAAGACTGCACCAAAGATGCCGGCGATAGCCATTAACGCAACTGCACCTAATCCAAGCAACCCTTCACTTTCCAATTCCCCTTCGCTTAGGTACATGGTCAATCCATGAATAGAACCTAAAGCCAAGGCTGCGATTCCAAAAAAGATATGATATTACCCAAAAAACTTTGAAAGTGAAATAAAAGGTTTTTTTGTTCTAGGAAAATTTGTTATCACTGTCTTTATTGACTTTCTAAGCGGGAAGATGATCCCCGCAGTCCCCATGGCCATTACCGTTCCCCACCAACCTTTTTTCCGATCTCCTTATAGGGACCATCCTCTTTCTCGTGTTCACCTCTTTCATCATGTTCATACTCCTCACTATGCTCATCATCCGCAATGGCAAGGTTGCTCCCACTAATCGCAAAATGAAACGCCATTACAAACATAAAGGCCAGGAATATCATTGCTACATGCTTCATGTTACATTCTCCTATTTTATTTATTTTTTTTTAGGGTACCTTCTGAAAATGAAAAGTATCTGAAAAAATATGTAATGCTGCCCTTGTTTTTTTATTGGCCAATATTGGCGTGGGAAAATATGATTAAGGTACGGGCCGGACTTGTTTCCCATAGTGCTATTTGGCAAAACTTTTATGTTTAAAGATTCGAATTTGCTTGGTATAATGATGGACATCAAAAGTATGGAGGATAACAAATGACCACATTTGAAAAGTTAAAACCGATTATCTCAGACCAGCTCGGTGTCAAAATGGAGAATATTACAATGGATGCATCATTCAAGGACGACTTTGAAGCCGATTCGCTTGATATGGTGGACCTGACAATGGAAATTGAAGATGAATTCGCAATCGAGATTGGTGACAAGGTAGCCGCGACCCTGCAAACTGTCGGGGATGTCGTTCGTTTTATTGAAAACCGTTAAACTCCATACAAAAAGGGACGACTGCAAAATTGCTCGTCCCTTTTACCATTCAATAGCTAGGAAAATGCGATTCGTGTATTTGTCCTGGCTCTTGTTTGGTCAATAATTCCTCTAATGCCGCCAGCAATACTTTTCTTTGGGTCTCTTTGTCGTGCGGCTTGCCCAATGAGTGCCCAAATTCGAATCCGACTGGATGAATCGCGCGAGGCGGTCTCATCAGACTCGATTGTGCCACATCCAGGGTAATCAGGGTTGTTGGAATACCCTGCGATTCAATTCCACGCTGCACTGTAACTACAGTGCGATGGCAGAGCGGTCAGCCGGCTGTTAACAGGACGGCATCCGCTTTTGAACGGACGACCTCTTTTACGAGGGCCGGAATCGTCTCGTTATTGATTTTATTTAATCGCATCGAGTAACCCATCATCGTCATATGCTTTTCGGCAACCCCGCCAAGGTCTCCATCTTCGACCATTTCTCGTAATCGATCAATCGGAAACACACAATTGATGTCTTCCTTAGGGGCATCGGTATTATAATGTTCTTTTGGCGCTGCATGTGTGACCGTCAAATCCTTGGAATCGACATCCCCCGGAATAATCCGGAACGTAGCGTCCCCTTCTGCCGGATTGGTATTGAACGGTTCTTGATCCTTTAGGTGGACACCTGATGTCGACACAATCATAATCGTCATTTCATGCAGCGCCTTCGTAACGGGTGTATATGGGATCGCTTTTCTTGAAAGTTCCATACACAGCCCTCCTTTTTCGTTCAGTTTTAATAGCTACAATTTGCGTAACACATCAAACAATTCTTCATTGTCCGGCTGTTGATCGAGTGGATGAACATCAATGTAACGAATAATCCCTTCTTTATCTATGAGAAATAGGGCACGTTCCGATGCTCCATAGGCTGGCTCATCCGGATTTTTACGAAGGACACCGTATTTTTCCGAGACTTCACCATGCGGATAAAAATCAGAGCAAAGCGGATAAGAAATTCCGCCGATTGATCTTTGCCATGCATCGTGACTGTGGACACTATCAACGCTGATACCCAAGACCTGGGTATCGAACTCTTCAAAACGAGAAAGATCATCCTCGTAAGAAGGCATTTGCGCGCCTCAAACCGGGGTCCAATCTAAAGGATAAAAGCATAAAAAGACATTTTTGGAGCCACGATATTCGCTTAAGGACACTTTGCGACCACCATGGGCTTCCAATGTGAAATCGGGTGCCTGATCACCCAATTTCAGTGTGCTTGTTTCAGAAGCACCTTGAGCCATATACAATTCCCCTTTCCATTCATTTAGGTTCAAACACTTTCAGTATCAACAAATTCTTGTAAGATTATCCACATAATTTCATATTTTCACTTTCTTACTATGTCAAAAACAAAGGCACGCTTTCTCCTCCTATTGGAAAGCGTGCCTTTGTTTATTGTTGGCCTGTCATATGAATATTTCATAAATACCGATTAAAATTAACAGAATCCCTGCAGCAATATTCGAGTATTTCCCCATGTTCTCCCCGGAAATTTTATGACCAAGGTGCCCACCAATCCAAATCGAGAGGAGTGAAAATAATCCAATTGACAATGTGGTTAATACCGGAGATACACCAGTAATTCCAGCCCCCAATCCCATCGCTAAACAATTTATCGCTAAAGCAAAACCTAAAAAAATCGATTCCTTTAAAGAAATAACATGATCGTTGTTGACATCTGCTAAATCTGGTTGATGAATCACGTGCGCATAATTAGAATCCACTTTTATTTCTCTTGGAGATTTTTCTAGCTTGAGGGAGTTTATAATACATTGAATCCCAATAATGATAATGATAATCCCGCCAACAAAATTGGCAATCGCTATAGAAACAAACATCGAAATAAAATTACCTGCAATAATGGAAAGATAGGCACAACCCATTGATACGACCGAGATCACAATATTCGAAGTAAGCGGAATTTTTGTTGCCCTTAATCCATAGGAAAAACTGATTCCTAAATTATCAAGATTGGCGGCAATTCCAATTAAAATAATGGATAATAAATGCATATTACCCTCCTCTTGCTGAAACATCTACGTTGTTATTTTAAAAGGGTTCATATGCGTATATATATTATCCAATTCATTAATTATGTTAGAAGAAATTACCACCTTAAAAGGGTTTACTTACTTATTTTTTCACTGTTTTCGGTTGACTGGACTTCTTTCACCTCGAGCTCCCTATCTTCTCCAAAATCTTCAGTTGCTTTTTTAAACTCTCTAAGAGACTTCCCGAATGCACGACCTATTTCTGGAAGCTTGTTAGGTCCAAAAATGACGAGTGCAACAATAAGAATTAGAATTAATCCTGGTACCCCAATATTTGAAAACATTTATTTCCTCTCCTTTTTTTCCGATATGGACCGTTCATGGAAAAGATTAATCTCAATAAAGTTGATTATTTAAAACCTTGCTTGAATTTTGAAATGAATAGGCCGATAATGTTTTACTTATGGATAAGATCATGCCCAGAAAAATCATATTGGTAAACAAGGAACTGCCTCCATAGGTTAAAAATGGAAGAGCCATCCCTTTAACAGGCATGATTCCAATCACCATGCCTATATTTTGAAAGATTTGCAGCGAAAGGCTAAATGTTAAGCCAGTGCATATATACATACCGAAGTCGGTCTGCGATTTAAGGCCTATCCGAATAATTCGATATATCAGCAGCAGGAACAAAAGGATAACGATCGACCCTATCATGAATCCCCCCTCCTCTGCGATAGTCGCAAAAATAAAATCGGTGTGCTTTTCCGGAATATAAACTTTTCCCTCCTTGATTCCTTTTCCCAGCACTTGGCCGCTTCCTACCGCTAACATGGAACGCTGGCTCTGATATGCCTGATTTTTATTTTCGTATGGGTCCAGCCAGCCAATAATCCGTTCCTGCTGATGCGGCTTTAACAGTGGGATCAATTGATCGTAGACGATGTCTGGCTTGAAAAAATATAAATAGACAAGAACTGATGCCAATAAAACAGGCACCAGGACAGACAAAGCGACCAATTTTCGGTTAAGTCCGGATAGGAAAAGCATACTCGAAATCGCGATAAGATAGAGAACAACCATACCAGTATCTGGCTGCTGATAAACCACTAAAGATGGAGGAATGGTTATCAGCAAAATTTTTCCTACAAGCATTAAATCTGATTGAAAGGTTCTTGCTAGATGTTTCTGATTATGTTGTGAAATGAGTTTTGCCGTCAACAAAATTAAAGAAATTTTAAAATACTCGGATGGCTGGATTGAACCTATGACAGGGATGCTGTACCATCGTTTTGCCCCGAGAATTTCTGGTGCAATCGAGTTGGGTGCCACTCTTATGAGGATAATGCTAATAAATAAAATGATATAACTGGGCCACGCCAATTGCTCTATTTGGTCAATATCCAGCTTTGCGACACAGATTAACAGGGTAAAGCCAATGATATAATTTATCCCCTGTTTCAAAGCAAAATTATGTGCTCCATATTGGCCGGTTTGCTGACTGCTGTAAATAAAGACCAAACTAATAATTGAGAATGCGATTAATATCAAAAGGATAGGCCCGTCTAATTGTCTGTTGTTCGTAGATGTAAGATTCATTTTCTTTCTCCAAGTTAATTCTAATGTTCTTCCCTTCTGAAGGGTTAATAGTTCAAGGTTTCATATTCCATAGCCAAATGGTTTTTGGGGTTCGGAATATCATCCACCCCTCGCATATTTACAGATTGACATTGAGTCAGTACGGTCAGTATCGCTATCACGATTAAACTGTAGATGACCCTTTTTACTTTCCTGTTCATATTTCCTTTCGTATCCATTGCTCTCACCTGTTGAATTCATGATTTTATTTACTGTCATACTTTTGCCGTTAATAGGTTTAAAGTAAGTTTTACTGCCATGGCATCGTCGAGATACCCCAACGGGAAAATATAATCGGGAATAACGTCAACTGAAATAATAAAATAAATCAGCGCACTGCCAATGATCCCCAACTCTATAGGAGTTGCCTTTCCCAGGCGGAATGTTTCAAACATTTCCTTTAAATGATTGATAAACGGTCCAATGCTGCCGGTTTTCTTCAGCTTTTTCTCAAAACCATTATAAATCGTCTCTTTTCCTTCTTCTGTTTGCGAATATTGGTGAAATTGCTCCAATTGCTGTTTAACATTTTCAATAGAAAACGAGGAATCGTACATCCCAGTGGATTCGAGAATGCTTTGAATGCTGTCGAGAGAAGCATATATATCGGAATTTGGCTGCTTCTGGTCTTGATTAATCGGATAGCCAGCCGCGATGAATAATTCTGCCGCCGGAACACCCAGACATTCCGCGAATTTCTGTAAATGTTCTGGAGTCGCTTTCCTTCTCCCATTAATAATCCTTGAAATAGTCGCTTTATCAATATCGGTCATTTCACTAAATTTACGCATGGATAAGGAACGTTCCAGCAGTAATTCTTTTAGTCGTGGTCCAAATTTATTGATATGTAATTGATCTGACATTCTCCATTCCCTTTCCTTTATAAAAAATATGTATTTTTTAAATCACAAATCTCTGAGTACCGATATTAAACTAGTAAACTATATAGTTGGATGTTGACATTTTGTCAAAATAAAACATCATGAGTAACGGGGCTAAAATGGCCAAATAGCCAATTCTCCAGTAATAAACCTATCAGATACATTCTATTATATTCAATCCTACTTTATTATCCCGTTGACATTTTGTCAACATTATTTCTGATTGCAGCCACTGATCCGCCAAAAAACGCCAGAACCTTCGCCCTAGCCACTCCATATAATGTAAAAATTGTTTTAGCAGGTGACAGCATGACCACAACCATCATTACCGGACCAACCGGAGCCATCTACTCTGGTGCCCATCTACCAATGTTCGGACCTTGGAGTCTGCCCATTCATCATCATCCTTACAGTGTGCTTGTTGGGCATCACACCTATCACATGATTCCACTCCTTTACGGATATCCACCGGCATTTCCCTATCTGGGCCCCTATGTGCCATTTCGAGCATTGCATCCATGAGGTTTACCAATGACATGGACAAGCATATGTATGTTTGGGTAAACTTAGAATAATAAAATGTGTTGATCAAGGTACCTAAATTTAAGAATGGAGTGATTGAAAATGATTCATCAAGTCGGGCAAATCATGTTATATGTGAACAACCAAGACGAAGCCGTAAGATTTTGGAAGGAAGTTATGGGATTTAGTGTCATGAATGAAGAAGACAATGGCCAAGGGTTTCGATGGATAGAAATTGCTCCGACAAAGGATGCGGAGACAAGCATCATCCTTCATAATAAGGAATTCATTGCAAAAATGTCGCCGGAATTAAATCTCGGAACGCCTTCTTTAATGTTTTTCACGAAAAATTTAGACCAATTACATGCAGACTTATCTAATAAAAATATCACTGTTGGGGAAATAATGAACATGCCTTCAGGCAAAGTATTTAACTTTTCGGATTTTGAAGGAAATTACTTTGCGGTTATGGAGAAAAAATAACTTTTTACAAACGGGTAATCGAAAAAATGCGCATGAGAGTTCTCATGCGCATTTACTAATCCATCATCTCAAAAAGTATTCGTGCAATATCACTATTTTCCATCCGGCCGCTGAACAAATGTCTATTTAGACCATAGGCATAAATGGGCACATCCTCTCCCGTATGCCCTTTTGTTGTCCAGCCCGTACTGGAGTAATGATTAACCATGTCGATCAGCGCCAGCTTCGTATCTTTTACTTCCATTTCTAACGTGGATTGGATTCTCTGTAAGTCCTGTTCTTGAAGAGGAAATTTAATATATTGCTTCAATGTTGTTATATCCTTCGTTTCATGTATACGTGCGGCAATCACTGTGGGTGTGGCGGTAATGGATTTAATCACACTTGGATTCCATTTATAGTTATCATTCCGGTCAATGCTCATCCCTCCTGTTGAGTGATCAGCGGTGGCGATGACGATCGTATCCTCTCGGTGAAGAGCAAACTTCACCGCCTCTTCAAAAGCAGCCTCAAAGTCCTTCACTTCGCTCATCACCCCAACGATATCGTTGTCATGACCTGCCCAGTCAATTTGGCTTCCCTCTACCAGCAGAAAAAAACCATTGGGATTTTGCTGCAGCCGTTTCAGGGCCGCTTTTGTCATTTGAGATAGTGAGGGTATCGATGAATCGCGGTCAATTTGTTTTGGCAGTTCAACTGGAGCGAATAATCCCAGAAGTCTTTCTGTTTTATTCGTCAAAAGCTCCTGTAAATTGGTCACAAAACCATATTGATGAGAAATAAACTCTTCCGCCAAATTCCGGTCCGCTCTTAGAAAAAAGGAAGTTCCTCCCCCAAGCATAACATCAATTTTTTGTTTCCCTTCTATTCTCTCATCCAGGTAATCATCGGCGATTTGTTCATATTGGTCTCTGGATTCAATATGGGAAGCAAACGCCGCTAACGTGGCGTGATTAATTTGACTCGTCCCAACCAGCCCCGTTGATTTGCCTCTAAATTTCGCATATTCCAAAATGGTCGGAACCGCTTGATTGTTTACATTCAAACCAAGGACTCCGTTATACGTCTTGTATCCCGTGGCTAAAGCAGTGCCCGCGGCGGCGGAATCCGTTATATTGCTCCTAAGATCTAATGAATAGGTTGATTGGGAGCCCACAAAGCATTGATCAAATATAGTTGGCTTCATTAATCCTTTTTGCGAACCATGATGGAAATAACGCAGGCCGGTTGTATAGGAAAATCCCATCCCATCACCGATGAGCAGAATGACATTTTTCACTTTTTTCAATCTGTTGTAATGTAATAGCGGAAGAGAATTCAAATGAACATCATGCTGCACAATAGCAGAATGTAGCAAACGAACACAACACCTTTCTTGAGAAAAAACTAGTGGCATACCTTTTATAACATAAAAAATAGAGAATAAATCCAATACTACATAAATTTAACAAAAAATCTAAATCTTCTTAACACAGTTCTTCTTCTGCCTAAATTAAATTATCTTTTAACAGCCAATTTACGATAACTTAAAATACAGGTTATATAATGGGATTGGTTAGAGAGAGGAGAGATTATGATGTACTTAAAAAAACTAACTGAAAATAACCCGATCACGATTGACTATTATTCGAATGGTTCTGTAAAAACGATTAAAGGGCGTGTTAAAGGGCTTAGTATCAATGAACAATTACTTTCTATCATAAATGAAAAGCAAGAGTCTTTTACAATCCGGTTATCTGGAATTAGACGTATACATTAAAAAGCCAAGCAACCTCCCATATTTTGGATGGCACTTGGCTTTTTTTGTGATTCTCAATAGTTTTTCACCCCAAGAAAAGCATCGCGGTTTGGGCGTAGATTCTAGAGGCTTCTACCAACTCGTCAAGATCGATGTATTCATTGATTTGATGGGGGATGTGTCGGTCACCTGCTCCTGTAGTGACGATTGGAATTCCTGCGAGGTGCAGGAAGGTTCCGTCTGTAGCACCGGGTACGCCGTTATAGATCGGCTCCTTGCCGCTGACAGATCGATAAGACTCCACACTTGCCTTGACAATTGGATCCTCCAGGCTGGTTTCGGTCCACGGCCGGCTTTCAATCACCTCTAAACTAGCATTAAAGTCAGGGTCCCTACCACCCAGGTTCGCCAAAATATTTTCCATGTCAACACGTAGCTGATCATGGTCCTGGCCGGGAACGGTGCGGATATCCAGGGTGCTGTAACAATGATCAGGAATGACATTGATTTGCGGCTCGCCTTTTTCTGGCCCCAAAATGATCGTCGGGGTGATGCTTGGCAAGCCCAGGTATTGATGCATTCCGACCCGATGCTTCTCACGCTCCTCAAGGACCATCAGTTCACAAATAATCTGCGCCATTCTTGTATTCGGATTAATGCCGGTAAGCGGCATCGCCCCATGGGCCATTTTTCCGTATGTACGGACGACTGCCCGCATTGCCCCTTTTTGCGTAATGCAGATTTGATTTTCCTCGGGTTCGCAAATGATCGCACCGTCGACGCCGTTGGCCCAGCCGCGTTTGATGAAGTGCTTGATGCCAATCATCATTCCTTCTTCATCGCAAGGGACGCATAAAATGATTTTTCCGTTCCATTTGATGTTGCTGCGTTTAATCGCATGAACGGCGGCGATTGCGGCCGACAGATTTCCTTTTGTATCATTCGTCCCCCGGCCAAACATGCGACCGCCTTCAATCACGGCCCCGAACGGGTCATAGCTCCAGGCATCCCGGTCTCCCTCAGTGACCACATCGGTATGGCCCTCGAATAAAATCGTTTTGCCTGGGCGGCCCGAGTCGAGAATGCCGATGACATTCGGACGTCCCTTGACGACTTCCTCGATATAGACCTCAAGCCCAAGTCCCTTCAGGTATTCATAGACATATTGGGCTGCCCTGCTTTCATTTCCAAGCGGGTCCTGCGGGCGGTACACACTTGGTATCCGAACGAGGTCCTGCGTTAACTTAATGACTTCCTGTTCATCCACATCATTATATACAGCCAACTATACCCCTCCGTGTTATTAATTTTTCGGCAAATCTTTATGAGCGATAATGCCGGCAGCGCTCTTCGCCGATTTCACCGCGTTGACAATTGCCTCCGCCATTACCTTGGCGGCCAGCCCGCCGATCACATCGACCGGGACTCGTTCCCCGCCGGTGGCGGCGACAAAGATGGTGTCACCATCAAACATCGTGTGGGCTGGAAAAATTGTTCTCGCGTAGCCGTCCTGGGCCATTTGCGCCACTTTCGTCGCCTCGGCCTTCGTTAATTGGGCATTGACCGCCACGACGCCAATCGTGGTGTTGGAACCTGCAGGTATCGTCGGCCGGTAGTTTTGTTGCAGAAGCTGAATGCTGTCAAGCAGTTCCCCATCCTTATACGGCCCGGCAAGAATCTCCCCTGTTTCCGGATTGCGGACATCTCCGCCTGGGTTTACCGCGACAATTGCCCCGATTACGACCCCGTTTTCCAGCCGGAGCGAGGCGCTCCCGAGGCCGCCTTTCATGCAATAGGCAGGACCCGCCAGTTTCCCGACGGTCGCGCCGCACCCTGCCCCGTTGTTTCCTGTTTCAAATTTTTCAACAGTTGCCGCTGTGGCAGCTTCATAGCCCATTTGCCGGTCCGGCCGTACCTTTGGGTCGCCATACGGCAAATCAAACAGTACCGCAGCCGGGACAATCGGAACCTTTGCGACGCCGACATCAAGGCCGATGTCCTGCTCCTCCAAATATTGCATCACGCCTGAAGCCGCATCAAGGCCAAAGGCGCTGCCGCCGCTTAAACAAATGGCATGCACTTTATCGACCAAATTGACCGGGTTCAGCAAGTCGGTTTCCCGGGTGCCGGGAGCGGACCCTCTTACGTCCACTCCCGCCACAGCACCGCCTTCAAACAGGATGGCAGTACAGCCGGTCAATGCCTGCGTGTTCTCGGCAGAGCCGACTTTTACGCCCGGTACATCAATGATTTGATTGTGCATTCTTTACAAATCCTTCGAAATCTTTGATTTTTGCGATTTGCCAAGTTGCTTCCATGCAAGGACAACAGCAAGCGTTACAATTGTACCGACAATCGCTTCAGGAATTCCGTTGGTTAGCCCGACGGTCCAGGCCACCCCTGCAGTCATGTAATTACGGACGACTGCCATTGTCAATACAAGCACTGTATTCGTCAAGGTCCCGATAAAAGCGGCAGCCCCGACCGCCAAATATTCGCTCTTACGGCGAATGCCAACGTACACAAGCCAGGCTACGACACCAATGAACAGCCGCGGCAATATCGCGACCATCGGATCTTTAAACAGCGGAACCGTTGCGTTCAGGAACGACGAAATTCCAAAAATCGCGCCAACAATCAAGCCGACAATTGGACCTTGCATAATCCCGCCGATGATCGCCGGAATATGCATGATCGTCGCATTTCCTGCCGCCGTCGGCACTGGAATATAGCCCAATCGTGTTACCCCTAACAAAATCGCGACCGCACCAAGCACACCGGCAATGACAATATCACGAACCGTCAATGTCTTTTTCATTCAAAACTCTCCCCTTTGTTTTGGTATTTTTTTTAAAAAGGAAACGGATAAAAAAGTAATAGCACTGCGAATAACAAACCAACCACCAAAATTAGGTAATCCTTCCCCGCCGCTTTATAAACGGAGTAGGACGTCCTGTCGCCCCCCGGTGTATAACAGCGGGATTCCATCGCCAGAATCAGGTCCTCTGCCCGTGACAAGGCGATATTGAATAACGGAATGATGATCGGAAACATTTCTTTTGTCCGTTGAATGATTCTCCACCAACCGCCGGTCCCGAAGTCGGCTCCCCTTGAAGCCTGCGCTTTCATCATTTTTTCCATCTCAATGGCGAAGGTCGGCACAAACCGGATGGAAATCGTCGTGATCAGCGAAATCTCGTGAACCGGAAAATGAATTTTCTTTAACGGACTCAGCAAGCTTTGAATGGAATGTGTCATTTCTGTGGTGGATGTAGACAAGGTAAGCACACTGCTTAAGAAGATAATTTCAATAAAGCGTACCGCCGAAACAATCACCAGGCGAATGCTTTCACTGGTAATCAGGATAAAACCATAATCCACATAGACGGTACCGCCCGAGAACAACTGGCCTTGGAACAGCAACTGCAGCAAGGCAAGGATGATGATAAATGGAATCGCCGGCTTTACCCCTGATAACCCGTAGCTGATTGGGATTTTCGAGGCCCAGAATAGGAAGAGCGACAGCACCAGACCAACGGCATTGCCGAGATAACTGGTATTTAGGGCAATTGCCAGGACGAGCACCACAAACGACAGCAGCTTGATTCTTGGATCAAGGCGGTGGATAAACGAACCTGTCGGGACATATTGACCAATGGTAATATTGCGGGATATTTCAAATTCATTTGACATAGTTCGAGACCTCCTTCGTTCCGGCAAGAACCTTCATAATTTCCTCCGCCGCTTCGTGAATGGAAAACGCGTCCGTCTTGACCTTGTAGCCGAGATCGCTCAGCCGGTAAAGAATTTTGACTGTCTCAGGCGTCCCAATTTGATGGCGCTGCAGTTTTTCTTTGTCGGTAAAAATTTCTTTCGGGGTGCCGGACAAGACGTCCGTTCCGTCTGCCATCACGTAGACGCGGTCGGCAAGCATCGCCACCTCTTCCATGTTGTGCGAGACAAACACGACGGTTAATTTTTCTTCCTTGTTTAACACCTTGATTTTTCCAAGCAATTCCTTTCTTGACTTGGGGTCGAGCCCTGCTGTCGGTTCATCAAGCACGAGTATCTTCGGCTTCAACGCCAAGATCCCTGCCAGCGCAACCTTGCGTTTCTGGCCGCCGCTCAAAGCAAAGGTTTGTCTGTCCTTCATTTCCTCAAAATCCAGGCCGACCACTTCCATCGCCCATTTTACCCGTTCCCTCACCTCCTTTAATGGCAGTCCCAATTTAAACGGCCCGTAGGCAATATCGTCACCAATGATTTTTTCAAAAATTTGATCTTCCGGGTTTTGAAACACAAGTCCTACTTTCTGTCTCAGAGTCTTCAAATTTACCTTTTTCTGAGACAGATCTTCGCCATCGATGATGACCTTGCCGGATTCAGGTCGCATCAAGCCGTTGAAGTGCTGAATTAACGTCGACTTTCCCGAACCGGTATGGCCGATGATGGCGATGCATTCACCTTCCTCGACATACAGATTCGTCCCCTTTAAGGCGACATGCTCCATCGGGGTTCCTTTCATGTACGTATGCGACAGGTTTTCAATTTCAATGATTGGCCGTGCCGGCATTTATCCCACCTCCTTGCGAACACCTTTGGCAAATTTCTCTACTTCCGCAATAAACTCGGCTTCCTTGATCAGGTCTTTTGAAAAATCATTTAGTTGTCCGTTGATCAGCCCGGCGAGCTGGCTTATGGCTGGCACTTCCAATTGCAGCTCCTCCAACTCCTGTTTATGTTGAAAAATTTCCCGTGGCGGGCCGTCCATGACAATCTGCCCGTCCTCAATGACGATAATCCGGTCCGCTTCCGCCGCCTCCGACATATGGTGGGTCACGGTCACAATCGTCATCCCGGCATTGTTCATTTCGCGCATCACCTGAAGCACTTCCTTGCGGCCGAAGCTATCTAGCATGCTAGTCGCTTCATCGAACACGATGCAATCTGGCTTCATCGCCAGCACTCCGGCAATCGCGACCCGCTGCTTCTGGCCCCCGGACAAATGGTGGGGCGGCCGGAGACGAAACGGCAACATGTTGACGGTTTCCAGCGCCTCATCGACCCGTTTTTTCATTTCCTCCCGTGGGACGCCGATATTCTCAAGGCCAAAAGCGACGTCCTCCTCAACGATGGTCGCGACAATTTGGTTGTCCGGGTGCTGAAATACGGTGCCGACCGTGCGGCGAATTTCCCGTTTCTTTGTTTGTTCCCTCGTGTTATACCCGCGGACCCAGACATCGCCTTCATCAGGGGTTAAAATCCCGTTTAGATGCTTCGATAACGTCGATTTCCCCGACCCATTGTGGCCAATAATGGCCACATATTCACCGGGAAGTATGGAAAAGGAGATATTTTTAAGTACGGAAACTTTCGTCTTTTCATTAATTTTGTAGGAAAATGAGACATTTTCCACGGAGATAATCGGCTCCATTATGTCCTCCTTTCTGGCCGTTTCAGGTTAAATCCCGCGGCCTCCATCAATATTCAGCACCTCTCCCGTTACCATCTTGGCAAGGTCAGATGCCAAATAAAGCGCGCCCTGGGCAATGTCCTCGGGCTGAATCAACGTTCCAAGGGGGACACTGTCTTGAAAAATCTTTTTCACGCCCTCGTCTTTTTGGGATTGATCACCTGATAGGAATTTACCGATCATTGGCGTGTCGGCCGGACCGGGGTTAATCGCATTGACCCTGATTTTATAGGGAGCCAGCTCCAGCGCGAGCGCCTTTGTTAGCATGAGCGCCGCTCCTTTAGAAGCGCAATAGGCGTTTAATCCGGGGCGGGCCCGAATCCCGGCTATCGAGGCGATGTTGACAATGCTGCCGCTCCCCTGCTGCTTCATGTAGGGAACAGCATGTCTCGATATCAGGAAGATCGATTTGGTATTGACGTTCATAATGAAATCCCATTGTTCCAGGGTTAATTCCTCAATCGCGGTGAAGGCCTGCGGCACACCGGCGCAGTTTACCACAATATCCAAGCCATCGTAGGCCTCTAAGGTTTGCTTCACAAGGTTGGCGACATCGGTATCATTTGTAACATCGGCCCGTACTGCCTGAACGTGATTCAAGCCGGTGGTACTTGCCGCCGCGGCCACAGCGTCTCCATTTAAATCAGCAAATGTAACATTGGCGCCTTCTTTGGCAAAGGTTTGGGCAATCGCTTTCCCCATTCCCGATCCAGCCCCGGTTACAATCGCGGTTTTTCCGGTTAATAGACTCATAGTTTGGACACCTCCATTAAACATTCATGCTTACGCTTAGTTCCGTCATTTTAGTGACGATGGCATCGCCCATATCCGTTGTTTTGGCCGTGCCGCCAAGGTCAGGGGTTCTGATTTTTCCATCCACCAATACCCCTTCAATCGAATCAAGGATCAGTTTCCCGACTTCTGGAAGCTGTAGATGTTCCATCATCAGGCTTAGGCTCCAAATCGAGGCAATTGGATTGGCAATCCCTTTTCCGGCTATGTCGGGTGCCGAGCCATGGATCGGTTCGAACATCGACGGGTAGACTCGCTCCGGATTGATGTTGCCGGATGGCGCCAGCCCGAGGCCCCCTACGATGGCCGCGCCCAAATCGGTGAGGATATCGCCAAACAAGTTGCTTCCGACGACCACATCCAACGTTTCCGGCCGGGAAATAAAGTAGGCGGCTAGGGCATCAATATGGTAGATTTGCGTGTTGACCTCCGGGTAACTCGCGCCGATCTCCTTCACAATTTCATCCCAAAACGGCATGGTAAAGTTGATGGCGTTTGATTTCGTTGCCACGGTCAGGTTCTTCTTCGCCCTGTTTTGGGCGTAGGAAAAAGCATAGTTTAAGATTCTTTCAGAACCGTATCTTGTAAAAATATTATTCTGCACGGCCAATTCGTAAGGGGTTCCCTCATGGACGCGTCCCCCCATATTGGAATACTCGCCTTCGGTATTTTCCCTGATGACAACGAAATCAAGGTCATCATGGTTTTTGTATCGTAACGGGCTTTCGAGGCCGCGCAGCAATTTAATTGGCCGCAAATTGACATACTGCTGAAATTTTCGGCGAATCGGCAGGATCAGTTCCCAAACCGAGATGTGGTCTGGAACGGTTTTTGCGCCGACGGCCCCAAACAGAATGACATCAAAGTCCTTCAACAGCTCGAGTCCATTGTCAGGCATCATTTTTCCATGCTGCAGATAATAATCGCAGCCCCAGTCCAACGACTCGCAGGAAAACGTGATCCCGCCGTGAATACCTTCCGCTTTTCTTAACACCTTCATCGCTTCATTCATGACTTCCGGGCCGATGCCGTCCCCGGGAATCAACGCTATCGAAAAGTGCTGCACATTTTTCACTCCTTTCATTCGACTTTGAAATCGCTTTCGCAAAAGCGGGTGGTTTTGATTATTTGAGAGGAAAACCGCCCTATCCAACAGTAAATCTATCTTATCTGACAGTAAACCACCTTGTCCGACAGTAAACCCATCTCATCCGACAGTAAACCTTGCTTACAACCAAGCGATTAATCCTCCGCCTGCTTGATTTTGATGGCGATATTTTTTAATTGTGTATAATTTTGCAGGGCTTCGACGCCTTTTTCGCGGCCGATTCCGCTCTTTTTATACCCGCCAAACGGAAGCTCGACGCCGCCGGCTGCGCCGTAGTCATTAATAAACACCTGGCCGCTTTTCACCTTGGCTGCGATTCTGTGCGCCCGGGAGATGTCGTTGGTCCAAATACCGGTCACCAGCCCATAAGCGGTTCCATTCGCCAACTGGATCGCTTCCGCTTCCGTCTCGAATTCAAATACCGTCAGGACTGGGCCAAACACTTCTTCCTGGGCAATTTCGCTTGTTGGCGCCACCTGGTCAATTATAGTCGGTTCGAAATAATACGCTTCACCCGTTCCCTCAACCACAGCCCGCTTGCCGCCGATGATAACCCGGCCACCTTGCTCCTTGGCTCGTTCCACCATTGCCAAAATTCGGTCGAACTGCCGTTTTGAGATAATCGGGCCCAGATCTGAGTCCGTCACCCCAGGACCGATTGATATATTCTTCATTCTCTCAGTTAACCTGCTCACTATTTCCTCTTTTATGGCCGAATGGATCAACAGCCTCGATCCGGCGGAACAGGTTTGCCCGGCATTCTGAATAATCGACCGCATGACCCAGGTAACGGTTTCTTCGATATCACAGTCGGGGAACACAATATGCGGGGATTTCCCTCCAAGCTCCAGTGTGACCGGAACAATATTTCTTGCCGCCGCCATCATCACGCTTGACCCCGTCACGACTGAACCGGTAAACGTGATATGATTGACATCCGGATGATTTACGAGTGCCGCTCCCGCCTCTGCCCCGTAACCAGTTACCACCTGAAGGACATTTTTCAGGACATTAATCTCGGAAAAGATTTCTGCAAGCTTTAAGGCAGACAGCGGTGTATCCTCAGCAGGCTTGACGATCACGGTATTGCCGACCGCAATCGCTGCCGCAACACCCCTTGACGTAATCTGCAGCGGATAATTCCACGGGATAATTTGGGCACAGACCCCCATTGGTTCACGGACTGTGTAGTCAATGACATTCGGGGCCACGGGAATGGTTTCACCAAACATTTTATCGGCGATACCGGCATAATACTCAAAGTAGCGCGCTCCGCTTTCGACATCGTTTCTAGATTGCGACAATGGCTTTCCCGTGTCGAGCGTCTCGACCATCGCCAGTTCCTCAAATCGCTCACGCATTTTTTGGGCGACTTCATACAGGGCCTTCCCCCTGATACTTGGCTTTAAAGATTGCCATTCCCTTGATTCAAAAACGTTTTTTGCTGCCGTAACAGCGAGATGGACATCTTCCGTTCCACCGCTAGGAACTTCGGCAATGACTTCGTGATTGGCCGGATTATAAACGGAAAAAGTTTCATCGGTAAGTGATGCTGCCCATTCACCATTGATATACATTAATTTCATGTTATCCCTCCAATACGCCATGGCTTTTTAACTTGTTTATGATTGTTGCAAGTTCTGTGCCAGGATAAAAAAATTATGAAAATTCCAAATATTAAATAAAAAGCAGGAGGTCGTTTTCCCTGCCTCCACATAAGATGTTGTATTTTGCAACACGCCATTGTTTTTTGCAACATTATAGATTGTATTCTTTCATTTTTCTCCATAGCGTCGACCGATCAATTCCGAGCGATTGTGCCGCCAGTTTTTTATTATGGCCGAACTTTTCTAACGTCGAGATAATAAGGTCCTTTTCTTTGCTTTTAATGCTTTGTTTATCGGCCGCTCCATCTGCTGATTTCCTTCTAATTTTTTCAGAAAGAAATCTTGCGCCCTGAAGCCTTAAAGACCCCGTCTCCTCCAGTACTGCCATCCGTTCAATCGTATTCCTTAATTCACGAATATTCCCTGGCCAATCGTATTTCTGGAATAACTGGATTAACTCCTTTTCGACATGAATGATTTTCGTCTTTCGTTTCTCATTAAATTCATTAACAAACGCGTCTACCAGCATAGGTATATCCGCCGAACGCTGGCGTAGGGGCGGCAATTCCAGGGCCAATATATTCAGACGGTAAAAGAGGTCTGAGCGGAATTCTTTCTTTTCCACCTCTTCCTCCAAATTCCGGTTTGTCGCTGTAATGATGCGAACATCGACAGGGATAATCCGCTCACCGCCAACGCGCCTGATCGTCCGCTCCTGAAGCACCCGCAATAATAGGGCTTGAATCCGCATCGGAATTTCGCCGATTTCATCCAAAAACAGCGTTCCCCCGTGGGCCAGTTCGAAAAGCCCTGGCTTTCCCTCTTTTAACGCGCCGGTAAAGGTCCCCTTCTCGTAGCCAAACATTTCGCTTTCAAGGAGATTTTCCGGTAGAACGGCGCAGTTTACGGCAACAAACGGGCCAAGTGAGCGCGGACTGGCGGCGTGGATTCCTTGCGCAAATAATTCCTTTCCTGTCCCGGACTCGCCCGTGATTAACACCGTCGACTCTGTTTCGGCAAATTTGGAGGCCAACTCTTTTGCCTCCATAATTTCTGATGTTTCCCCGACTATATCGTTTAAGCGGTATTTTGCTTCCAGACCGGTTTGATGGAGCTTTTTCCGCAATTGAAGTTCAACTTTTTGAATATCGGTGATTTCCTTAAAATTGGAAACCGCGCCGACAATTTTTCCTTTGACGATAACAGGTGTACGGTTGATGACGATTTGCCGCCCGCCGACAGCAGCGAGATCCCCCCTTTCCACCTTCCCGGTTTCCAACACCCTCAACATGTCCGATTGCGGGATAAACTCCGTGATATTGCGTCCCTTCATTCCCCCTTCCACACCGAGGATGGTCTTGGCATGTTCATTGACAAGGCGAATAGTTCCAATTCTGTCGACGGCAATCACGCCGTCGTGGGTGGAATTGACGATGGCGTCCACCTGATATCGTTCCTTAACCATTTCCTCGGTAAAGTTCACCAATGAAACTGCAATTTGCAAATAAGGGTGCAATGATGCGAAAGAGGGCTTAATAAAATGCAAATTTTTCATATGCGGGCTGGAGAATAAGCCTTTCATCCAGATTGGCGCCAGACAGTTGCGATTCGGAAGTTGTGCCGGTGGTAGTTTCTCCGTAAAAAAGGAAAGTTGTATCCCGTTATCATCGCTTTGGTCGTCCCGCTCTTTTCTTAGCCACTCGATTTCTTCCGCTGAGGCCAGAAAGGCATGCTCTATATCGTTCGGTGTATCAAACATGTTCTTGATTGACTTTTGAATATCGGCTATTGTGAAGGAAATCGGGATAATCGGAAACGAAAGGCCAGCCAGTTCTTTTTGAAAAATGGCAGGCGTGATAATGACCATGGGGTTCATGATCTGGTCGAGGATAGAATTGATGGAATAAAAACTGGCTGATGTGTACCCCATGTCTTTTAATAAATCTTTTATTTCGTCTTCGTATAAATCGTTCATTTTAAAAAGAGCAATCATTATTCTACTCCCTACTAAAAAGTAAGTGCGATCACCTAATATCTATTTTTTAAATATTCTTACTTTTATTGTAAAACCAATTATGGAATATGTAAACCATGTAACACACTTGCTTGCTCCTCCGTTAAGTCAAATGCTATTCTGTCAATAACAAATAAAAGGGGACGATTATTTGGTAAAAGAAATCAGTTTAAATGGGACGTTAATCCACGTGGATGATTACAAGGAAGAGTCGGTGAACGGCAAGCATAAAGTTTGGATTACTTTTAAAGTAACGAGTGAAGAATATCATGAGATTACCACGCTGCTTTACGAAGGAACCTTCGATGTGGTAGTACCAGCAACAGGTCTGTCGTTTAGAGGGAGTATTGGACAGTATTCTACGTCCATAGCCAACCTATATGAAAAAGGGCAAGTCGGAGAATTTACATTAACCTTGGTTGGGAGTAAGAAAGAAGGCGTCTAGCGATGAAATTAAGCATATTGGACCAATCCCCCATCTCTTCCGGACAATCAGCCAAAGAGGCGTTATATGAATCAATGAAATTGGCGCAAGCGGGAGAAGTACTGGGGTATACGAGGTATTGGATTGCCGAGCATCATGATTTACCTGGTTTGGCCTGCCCTGCTCCTGAAGTGATGCTCGGTTTTATTGGGGCACAAACAAAACAAATCCGAATTGGCTCTGGGGCTGTTTTATTGCCGCATTACAAGCCTTATAAGGTGGCCGAAGTCTACAATATGCTGGCTACCTTGTTTCCGGGGCGTATCGATATTGGAATCGGCCGAGCCCCAGGTGGGTCCGCCGAGGCAACCAATGCCTTATCGGATCACTTTTTGCTGCAGGTTTTCAAAATGCCGGACTTGGTAAAAGAATTGCTTCATTTTTTTAATGAGGATTTTCCTGAGGGGCACGAGTTTGCGAAAGTGAAGGCTGCCCCAATCCCTGATACGGCGCCGATGCCTTGGCTGCTTGGCACGAGCAAGAAAAGTGCGTTACTTGCGGCGGAAAACGGGTTGCCATATGCATTTGGCCAGTTTATGAGTGACCAGGACGGTGCAGCCATTATCCAACAATATCTGGACGGTTTTCACCCCGGCAAACAAGGGCAAGAATCATATGTTTTGCTGACTATCTCCGCCATTTGTGCGGAAACAACTGAAAAAGCGGAGGATATCGCATTAAGCAACCTGATTTGGGCGCTGCAAAAAGAGAAAGGTGAAGGGTCATTTGTTCCTTCGATTGAAGAAGCAAAGCGATACGTATTAACAGAAAAAGAAACTGAAAAAATGGAAAAAATGAAACAGAATATGATTATAGGTCATCCTCAAGAAGTACGAAACAAACTAATGGAGATTCAATCAAACTATCAAGCCGATGAAGTTATGATTGTGACGATTACCCACTCTCTCGAAGACCGGCTAGAGTCCTATCGACTTATCGCGTCAGAGGTTTTGTCTTAATAAAGTGCCAAGCGCTGGATGGATGCTTGGCACTTTTTTTGAGCCACGAGAACTATCTGAACACCCTGCTAAAATCAGGACCTTTTTTTCCATTTCTAAGGCTTCCATTTGAAAAAAATTTGAGCGTTTTCCTTTTCTTTAGCATACCAATGTTTTCGCCCTCCACTGCTCCTATAACTATTATTGGCATAGTGGAACACGTTTTTTTCGCTCTCCACTGCTCCCATAACCTTTATTGGCGTAGTGGAACACGTTTTTTTCGCCCTCCACTGCTCCTATAACCTTTATTGGCGTAGTGCAACACGTTTTTTTCGCCTTCCACTGCTCCTATAACCTTTATTGGCGTAGTGGAACACGTTTTTTTCGCCCTCCACTGCTCTTATAACCTTTATAGGAGCAGTGGAATACGATTTTTTTCCTTCCACTGCTCCTATAACCTTTATTGGCGTAGTGCAACACGATTTTTTCTTTCAAACTACTCCAATCCAAATTTGTCAGTTCCCAGGAACCGTCCCCATGGCTCCTGCTTACGCTATCGGCATACCCAACGAAGCCAACAGCACGTATATGACCATTTGGAAATCCATAATAAAATGCGTGATAATCAGCGGTGTAATGTTTCTGGTCCTATGAAAGATGATCCCGACCACGAAGGCCAACGGCAGGAACGCCAGCAAACGCCAAGAGATATAGGACCCGCCTAACACAATCGGCAGCGGTCCATGCTGAATCGACAGGAACAGTGCCGGCAGGACTAAAGCTAATGCCAAGCCCCATTTCTTCTCAATCTTAGGAAAAGCATAGCCAAAATAGGTCGGAAGTTCGACCAATGCGTTGGTCAGCGGGAAAACAAGCAGAGCAACGATGGCTGCCCATACAGGTATGGCCTGCAGCATATTGGTTGGAGGCTGGATATCACCCAACAGTAAATAGGAACCGCCGTACAAACCTAACGCAGCAAAAGGAAAGCTGATCAATAAATAGAGCAAACCTTTGCCAATATCTTTACCTGTTTTTCCTTTTTTGAATTGCAAAATCGATTTGTAGGATTTGCCTTCTTTTTTCAACAATGTATTTAAAACTAGGAAACTTACGATATTGGCCAAAATCGCCTGAAACGGCCACCATTTCTCCGCTTCCTTCATCGCATCCCCCGACCCGAAACCATTAAATAATCCAATCATGACCAAACCAAACACCAGAAAAAGCACCGTTCTCATCATTAATACAAACCAAATTTTAGACTGCGCCATCCCTAATCCCCTTTTACCATTTGATACTAACGTTCGTTAGCTTCTGTACATAATATATACTAACGTTCGTTAGTGTGTAAAGTATTTTTTTCCAATTTTTCAATAAAAAAATTTCTAGGTGCTTCTTGCACTAGGAGTAAATTCATATCATAACTTAGTTATGAAATTCTGGACGGTGGCTTCCAAAGGTTAGTGAAGGGATGAAGGATATGGACATAAGAGGACAGCATTTGATTGTGGATGCCTATGATTGTAACGCGGATTTACTAAATAACGCCGATGTTCTGAAAAATTTAATGCTCGAGACCCTAAGAGAACTGCAGTTGGAAATCCTGGTGGCTTACTTCCACTCCTTTTCACCTCAAGGGGTAACTGGAATTATCGCCATCGCTACTTCTCATTTTTCAATTCACACCTGGCCGGAACACGGGTATGCCGCTTTAGATTTATATACGTGCGCCCCGCAGGACGCCTTACCTCCCTTAAAAAAATTCCTTGGCAAACTGGGAGCAAAACGGGTCAGACTCGCTGAAATCAACCGTGGCACTGACGGGCGAAACGAGACTGAACCAGAAATGGACAATTGGGCAAGAAGGCCGTGGGGAAATGTTTGGGATATGAAAATTTTAAAAGAAATCAAAAATGGCAGGCATCGAATTCTGTACCAGGGGCCGAGCCAGTTCCATGACATTTTTCTCGTCGAAGCAAAAGACGTTAGACTATATTTGAATGAAGAATTCCAGTTTTCGTCGCTGGATGAACGGCATTACCACGAACCGCTGGTGTTACCGGCAATGGAACTGGCAAAATCAAGGGAACGGGTGTTGATTTTAGGCGGCGGAGACGGGCTAGCGCTTCGGGAAGTCATTAAATATCAGGATGTTAGCCATGTGGACCTGGTGGATATTGACCCAAAGGTCATTAGCCTCGCGAAACATGAACCGGCGCTTGTTACAGTCAATGCGGGCTCACTTAAGGATAAAAGGGTAACAGTCCATGCAGTGGATGCGAAGGAGTACGTAAACCGTTCGATCAAGGGGTATGATGTCATCATAATCGACTTTCCGGACCCGGTGGATGCGGTAACAAGCCAATTGTACACACAAGAATTATTTGGCCAAATTGGCAAGCATTTAACTTCTGGAGGGATCATCGCCTGCCAGGCCATTTCCCCGCAGGACACCGCAAAAGTCTATTGGAGTATCGCCAAAACCTGGAAGGCAGCGGGTTTCCATACGAAGCCCTATTATTCGGTAGTACCCTCCTTTGGGGTCTGGGGCTTTCATTTGGCCAGCCGTGAACGGATCACGAAAAGACTGACGGTCATCTCCGTCCCTCATCAAGCCATTGAGTCGAACCTAGAAGCTATATTTCAATTTCCTCCTACTATTCCAACTCCCAAAACCGGCTTGATTATTAACCGTCAAACTAACCTCAAATTGCATGAGCTCTATCAGGAAGAAATCGGAAATTTATAGGGTGATACTCCAAAAAGTACCCGGCCAACATATGTCAGGCACTTTTTGGAGACTCTAGACCGTTCCCTGCTTCACTTAAATTTTATTTTGTATTTCGTTTGGAACGTTTCACCAGGTTTAAGGATATTAATGCCTAATTTCTCCTTCAGGTTTCCCGTAGTGTTATATGTATCAGCAATCCCGTACCACGGCTCAATGCAAACAAACGGGGCGATTTTTCCGTCTGTGTATTTTGACCAGATTCCCACAAACGGAAACCCTTCGAATAGGACCTCTACTCCATGTCCTGTCTTTTCGGACACCATCGTAATTTGATCGATGTTGCTGTAAACAAGAGCATCATTAATAAACAGCGAGTCCGTGAGTCGAATCGTTGAAAGACCATTGGCAGGCCCTTTCTCCTGGATTAGTGATTCCTTTATTTCATATTCGATTACATCCTTGTTAGCAGCAAGAGTAAGGTGCAGGCTGTAGTCCTCGATTGTTTCATTTTCCAATAGTGGAACCTTAAATGCCGGATGGCCACCAATTGAAAAATACATCTCTTCCTCGTCTTCATTCACGATTTCCCAATGCACAATGAGGGAATCCTCGTTAAGAATATACCGAATAGTCGCAATAAATTCGTAAGGATAAATGGGGGTGAAGCGGCCTTCCGACTCAACTAAAAATGAAACGTCAGTTGCCGTTTGCTTCCCTACCTTAAATTCAACATCGCGCAAAAATCCATGTTGGGACATTTCGTAGGTCTTACCGTCGAGTTGATAGCGATTTTCCTTCAATCGCCCAACAATCGGAAAAAGTACTGGTGAGACGCGGCCCCAATAGGTTGGATCCCCCGTCCACATATAGTCCATCCCGTTTTGCTTATGTAGTACTTTTCGTACTTCTGCTCCATTGTGGCTAATCTCTACCTTCAGTAAATCATTTTCAATGACAATCATCTCACTAACCTCATCTTTCCTAATTGCATTATTTACTCTTATTATACCGAAAGTAGCTGTGCCATTATAATGAAATAAGAAAAAGCCAGTCACCCCCATTAACTGGATGGTGACTGGCACTTGATAGACCTTATGATTGTCGATACTTTTTATTTATAACCCCCGGAGAATGGTACCCATGCGTGTAATTGGAAGCATGGAAGGTTCCGCTTGAACTGGTCTTAGCGGACACTGATTTGCTTTTTTTACTTTTCCATTGATCATACGTTAGCTGGCCGGCACTGTCATCGTTTAAATATTTGATGTAATCATCACCATAAATATAAATCATGCTATCGCCTCCAATCATCATTATTGTATGCGCTTTCATTTGGGAAGTACACTATAAATCTTCAAAGCTAAAAAAATACTTTTCTCTATTATTAATTCTACAAACGCGGCTAATTTTCCTCTACATACCCATTACTATTTTACAAGATAAACACGTTCTTTATAATGGTACCAATACTGAAGTGTAGAACGAGCCCTTATTCCCAATTTATTATATAAATTTTGAAAACTTTATGTTATATTCTCTTTATAAATAGCGGAAAGTAGGCTTGTTGATGGAAATAAACGTAGATATAGGAAATATAGGCCGGTATCTCAAGGAGAATCAAGATCGATTTTTAGATTTTTGGGAAGAGCAAATCATCGTACACTATGAAAAAGATAATAAAGAACTGATACGCCGGAATGGTTCATTAATGTACCAAATTATGACCAAATCGATTTTGGAGGAATTTTCGGAATACGAAGTTAAATTACTGGCACACAAAGTGGCCCAGGAGAGGGCCGATGCCAATGTCAATATAGGTGAATTTGTTTATAATGTCAATTTGGGCCGAAGCCTGATCATCAAATATATCAACCTCTCTGGATTATCGGCGGAAGAGTTGCAGCCCATCATTGAAATAATCAATAAACAGTTTGATTTATTCTGCTATTATGCAGTGACCAAGTATACCGAAATCATCAATGAGAGACTGCGAGAGAGGAATTTATTTATTTCCCAAACCCATAAGGATAGATTGTCCATTCTTGGCCAAATGTCCTCAAGCTTTGTTCATGAGTTTCGCAATCCGCTAACATCTATCATGGGATTTATCAAACTATTAAACCACGATTATCCTAACCTGCCCTATTTGGATGTCATTTCAAAAGAACTCGAACAGCTAAAGTTCAGAATTACTCAGTTCCTTCACACATCAAAAATGAACACGCTGGCCGAAAGCACCAATGAAGATATTACAATCCATTTTTTAATCGAAGAAGTCCTGGATTTCTTATATCCAAGCATTGTGGATGGCAATATCCAAGTCACCTCAAATATTGATGAGAATATTAAAATTTACGGCGATCGCATTGAGTTAAAACAAGTGATTCTGAACCTGTTAATCAACGCCATTGACGCTGTATGTGAAGAAGAAAATCCGAGAAAAATTACAATCCATTCCATGATAGAGGAGAATAAAATCCATATTTGCATCTCTAACAATGGCCCAACCATACACCCTGAAACACTGAAAATTATTTTCGAACCATTTTTTACAACCAAGAAACTGGGAACTGGAATCGGCCTGTTCGTCTGCAAAAATATTGTTGAAAAAAATAACGGTGAAATTAGTTGTGTGTCAAACGATCATTTAACAACCTTCCAAATTAGCTTCCCTATTAAAACAAACTAAATCTTCCTATCAGTTGTGGGATTATCTTTGTAATTGCATCCATGTGGCAGCAATAAGGAAGATAGTCTTTTTTATTGGGTTTATTAGGTTTGCGATCATTTTACCAATATAACCACTACGTCCCAATTGGCATATGCTTTAAGCTGTTTCCCTCTCCCGAATCCGTCGGGTTGATAGGATGGCAATCAGAAAGATGGCTATGAGCATATAGCCGATTCCACCAAGTAATCCGAGAGAGCGTGGTGTGAGATAATCAAGGGCTACCCCTGATAGGAACATGGATACACCCAACAACGGGTTGGTGACGGCTTCCAATAAACCAAACATGGTTCCTTGGTGTTCCTCAGGGATTTCCTTCATCAAAACCGTGTCAAAACAGGCATTGCCTATTCCAGACATAAGGGCGGCTCCGCAAAATAGGAAAAACGCTGCTGTTACGTGCCCAGTTTGGCTAATGACCACGTGGAAGGTGCCCTCAAGCAGGAGGCAAACCAGTCCGATTCCAAGGATATGTTTTCGCAGTCGATTCACGACAACAAAGCTTAGCGCCAAGCCAATCCCCAGTGCTCCATAAAACAGTCCCACTCCAACGTCCCCCAAGTGATATTCCTTCACGGCATAGACACTAATGAGAACATTATCAATACCGTTCAAGGACGATGCCACGATCGAGCAAAACAGGAGAATTTGCACCGGAATTGACATCAAGATGACCTTCTTAAAGGTAGGTAACAGCTTTTCTTTATGGATCTCTATTGCTTCTTTTTGAGATGCTTTTTTTTCTGGGAATGTAATCGTCGAAATAATGGCAGCAGCCCCCAGGAACGATACCGCATTGATCCAAAACGTCCATCCTGCCCCGAACAGGTAAGCCACGATACCACCAGAAAAAGCCCCTACGATTAACACAATTCCAATTAACACCTGTTCTAGACTATTCACTCTTAATAGATGTTCTTTACTTACTAACTGCGGAATCGCCGATTTGCGGACTGGTCCATAGATAGCCTCCCCTGCCGCCAGCATAAACGTGCTTACATAGACAATCCAGAGATCGTCTTTGCTATGGACGAACAAAAAGGATAAGGCAAATAAAATTCGGACGAGGTCGGTTGCGACCATCATTGTTTTTTTTGAAAAGCGATCTGCCAGTCTCCCGCCAATCGGCGCAAAAATGACAAACGGCAGCAGCCGAATCGCCAGTGTCATCCCAACCGCAAGCCCAGATCCAGTTAATTGCAACAGCATCGCCAGGACAGCAACCGAACTGAAGCGGTCCCCAATCCCGTTTACAACCCCGGCGAAAAATAACCGTCGGTAGTTTTTTTCCTGTTTTATAAAAGAAATGCTCATCCCCTCTACCTACTTTCGTATTCATCTAATTTAATGCTTATCTAATTAGTTTTGCAAAAAAATTTATTTAAGCCACCACAGCTCGACCGGGTTTAGTTCGTATTGGTTATTTTCCCGGTACATAAATTGGCACATGATCAATTCGCGGCGCAATGTCGCATAGTCCTCGTGAAACTGCTTTAAATATTCATTCATTTCTTTTTCAGGATAAACTTTTCCTAGTTCAAGTCCTTTGAGCATATGCTCAAGCACAACCAGCTTTTTCTTTCTTTGCGCCGGATAGTTTTTCAGTTTACCTTCTTTTGTGAAGAAGTTTTTAATGATGGACTCTCGTTCCTCTGCTGTCACAGCCATTTCCATCTCATCTCCTCCTCCACTTCCTATGTTTAAAATCGCCTTCGCACCCATCTCTAACGCTTTTGTGTTAAGCGAAAAATAGATGGTGTTTTTATCGCGCCGTTCTTTAATAAGTCCCACTTCTCTTAGTTTAGCGATATGGTGGGTAATCGTCGGCGGCTTGAGTCCCAGTTTCCCGGCAATCGCCTGGCCGTGCAGCGGTCCTTGCTTCAGTAGCCCAATAATGCGAATCCTCGTCAAATCGCCAAGAGCTTTATGAAATTCAACCATTTTGTTTAATTGCATGTTTGGTATGCACCTACTTTTATAATTATCTAATTAGATAGTATTCAAATTTCGTATTGTTTGCAAGTGGAAAATGATCATTTTTCCAAAAAGATTTGTGAAGGACATTTTTGGCGCTCAACTACCTGGGTTTGTCCTTCATCAACTTTGACGGCCTGTATGCCTGACTTCGGATTCCCAATTAGAGTAGAATATGGTTAGGGAGTGACTAAAGTTGAAAATGATTGATTCCCATATCCATTTGGACAAATACAAAGATCTAGAAATCACAACTATCCTGACTGATGTAGACTGGCTAGAGGCAATGCTCTCGGTTTCCACCGACCTTCAATCTTGTTTACGAAATCTGGAATTATCCCGTAAAGATCAAAAGGTAAAGCCTGCATTCGGGTTTCACCCAGAGCAAAGCCTGCCAACTGAAATCGAGCTAAACAAGCTGCTAGAATGGATCACCAAATATCGAACCGAAATGATTGCTGTAGGAGAAGTAGGTTTGCCCTACTATATGAGAATGGACCAAAAGGTATCCAAAGCCCAATACGGTCAATATATTGACCTTCTTGAGATGTTTATCCAATTGGCAAGGCAATGGGACAAGCCCATTGTCCTGCATGCCGTTTATGATGATGCCCCGATTGTTTGTGACCTTTTGGAAAAGCATTCCATGAAAAATGCCCATTTCCACTGGTTTAAAGGCGATACCAAAACGATGGAGAGGATGATTAGAAATGGCTATAGCATTTCCATCACTCCAGAAATTGTCTATAAAGAAAAAATTCAGAGGCTGATCGAGGCTTACCCATTGGAGTTAATAATGGTGGAAACAGATGGTCCGTGGCCATTTGAGGGTCCTTTCACTGGAAAAATGACCCACCCGAAAATGATGAAAGAATCAATCCTTTCGATTGCAAAAATAAAAAACTTGCCAGAAACAGAAGTGGCGGATCGGATTCTGGAACACACGAAGTCATTTTACAGGATATAAAAGAAAACTCGCCGCTGGCGAGTTTTCATTCTTCTCCCCCACTTTAATAAGCCTATTACTGCCATTATCCAAATCTGTTATTAAGCTTCCGTCAGGCGAATATAATACCCGTTTGGATCGCTCAATCTAAAGTCTATTGACCCCCAAGCCTGTTCAGATAAAGGCGCTTCAAGCGGGTAGCCCGACTCTACTATTTCATTATACTTTTTCTCAATATCCGGAACCTCAATCACGATTTCGACACCTATCCCTAACCGCTCCAAGTCCCTCGCTTTCAGCGGGTGGGTATCAGGCAAAAAATCGAATGTCCCAATCCCAATGTTAACTGTATCATTGCTTAGAGCAGCATATGTATCATTCATCCTGTTTAATTTAAGCCCAATGATTTTTTGATAAAATTGTACTGTTTTTTCTAGTTCATTTGTGAAAAGCTCCATCCTTAAATGCATTTTTATTCTCCCCTTTGACCCTTTTGATATATTTATTTTATCTAATCCAGGTAAATCTGGATTGAATTAAAGGACTGAAATTTTCTACAACTTTAGATGTACGCAGCTTGGCGCCACTCCTTTCAAATTTCTTGTTCCTCTAACAATAGTTCACCTACTCTTAGCCTTTAATAATAAGGAATCCTATATTTTGATCAAGGGTGACTACGTTGATGATTTGAAAAAAATCGCTGAAACACAGCTCTCGGAAACAGAAACACTGGGTTTTGAACTGGGTTCTGCAGGGATGATCACGATTGCAGAAGCGATCTACCAATTGACTAACTTATTTAGCAATAAAGATGATGTGGAGAAAAAAATTGAAAGCCAAATGCGCAAGTATAAAATGAAAAAAATCAATGAAAATGAATACCTTTTGTATTTGCGCCAGATTGATTATTAAATCTTTCAAGATATAAATCAAGCAGAGGAATTCCCATTCCTCTGCTTTCATTCACCACACCGCAATCTGGTTTTCAATTCTTAGCATGGCTGCCTCAAAGCCATTACTGTCTTCCTTTTTCAAGGAAACCTCTATCCTGTCTTCATTTTCAAGTGTAATGGTTATTTTATCCCCTTTCAAAATCTCAAACCTTCTCACTTGAAGGTTAATAAACGAGCACAGTGCATCCCGATACCCTGGGGTGTCAATATTAAAATATGTACCATTTGCAATGGCGACCGGTAGTGAATATGCGGTTAATGTCCCGTTGTTTTCTTCCCCCTCAAAATAAAATTGGATATAGTCTCTAATAAAGATAACCGAACAAACCTCTGCGTGTTCTAAGGTTTCAATGAGCATGATTTCCACCTCCCATTTTGATATTTTTGATTATAAAAAGTAAGGAATGATCTTGCTTAAAAGTGAAAAAGGAGTTAACAATTCGGGGTATAAATAAAATTTTTCCTGCCAAAGACTAGGCTATTTAAATTTAAGGATACCACTTTCAGAAGATAGTTGAATAGGTAATTTTTGAAAGGATTTTGTCAGTTTCACATAAAAAATGGCGTGTTCCCAATGACACGCCATTTAATCCCTTATTATTGAGGCGGATTAATCGCAAGGTGGTCTTTCTTTTTGCTGATTTCCTTTAAGCCTTGGCGAATCATCCAGATGGCAATCACCCAAGAAGCGACCATTAAAATAATTTGCCCATACGGTGACATGCCTGGTATCGGCACGTCCCATAATGCATGCATCGCCACAACAAGAATAAAGGTCAGAAGAAATCTTAGTTTTAGCAACAAGGACAGGTTAAACCCATCGTTACCCTGTACCTTACAGAAAGCAGCACCTGTCAAAGCGGCCCAGGCGACATGCCCCCCAGGAGCCAAAAAGCTTCGCCATAGAATCGTAAAATAGAGGCTCTCGAAACTTCCGGTCAGCAGACTTCTTAGCGCATAACCGGCCGTTTCAAATGCAGCGAAGCCTGCGCCGACTGCCGCACCTACCAAAAGACCATTGAGGATATACTTGTATTTGCGGTTGCGGACAAAATAGATAACAACGGCCGTCTTGGCAAGTTCCTCAATAACCCCAATTGTAATCGGATTGATATTATTCCTTAGGATATTAAAAAACACAAGCGCCACCAACATCGACAGGATTCCCCCGATTAACACTATATAAATAATTTGATAAAAAGCAATATTTTGCGGCGCATTCATTTCCCAAAAGAACGTGAGCGTTGTTAGCGGAATGGCAAACGCCCCAATGATAATAAGTCCGGGGATAAAATTAAAATTATGGAACATGCTCACCCCGACATGCATTCCTGTAAAAGCAATTAACCCAATCAGAAATATCCTTGCAAACAGCCAAGGCTTTGGCCATGTTTCCGTTACCTCTTCAATTTTCGGTGTGGTAATGGCCGTGCCCACAATAAAAAGCCGTTCTGCCTCCAGCATGCTATGGTTGCGGAACACCCTGGAGAAGATATTTCTCATTTTTGGCTCTACCGAACGTTCAAACCTTGGAACCATGTCCACGTAAGTAGCAAACTCGTAAAATAAACTGCTGGGATCCTGCTGACCGTCCTCGGCCTTAGAAAAATTGCTGCCGCAGCTTATACAGAACTTGACCCCTTCAGGATTGGTGTAAACACATTGCGGACATTTCATTTTGCAACCCCCTGTGATAAAAACTTGTTAAATATCATTATTTCCCTTCCTGCAAGGGAACATCCAAAAAGTAGGGATTAATAGGGGTAAGTTACTATTTAAAAAGAAACGCCAACAAGCTCAATGAAGAAGGCTAGTCAGAATCACCAGCAAAAATAATCCAGAAAATTTGGAAATAGCATTAGCGTGAAAAAGTGCCAGAACCCTAATAAGGGTACCTGGCACTTGACTTATTTCTATTATTTATGGTCTCTTAACCTCGACTCGGCCAATACCATCTTGCCGTTGAAGGGCTTTATTTTAATAAGGGCGATTCGCTCTTTCAGCGATGACACCAATACAGAACTGATTAACCAGAAAAACAATCCGACAAGCATGCTTAATCCCCAGTTATGGCTCCATTTTAGGACCATATATACGGTTGCTGCGCAAATAATCCCGCCAATCATCCCGTAAACCGAACCGTTGGCAATTTTCGCTGCTTTCTTTGTACCTGATTTAATTCCGGTCATGAGCACGGCGGTAATCATCACAGCCGGAAATGCCGCGAAGATGCCTCCAAGAATTTCCCATGGTGAAACGACAATAATTAAATAGCTGGCCATTACCGCGGCCCCGCCTAATAGAAAACGTAACAGTAAATCTTTATTCATGATGAACAACCTTTCTTAATAGGAAGTAATCGCAACAACGACCATTGAGACGACAAACCAGCACCCAAGCACTTGCATGAGTCCCTTTTTCAAACCATATTTATTTAAAAGGAAACCGGCGATAATTGCGACAAGAATATTGATTCCCATTCCAACCATTGCTCCCTTTGATAGGACAATGGATTGAGAAACAAGATCCTCGCCCCTAAGGTCGAGTCCAGCGGTTAATAACGCGGCTAAAAATACTGCTGGAAATGCGGCAAAGATCCCGCCTGCCTTCTCCCCTAATCGTCTTGCCACCATTGTGGAAGCCACGACTGCCGCTCCGCCTAAAACAAACCGAATCAGTAACGCGCTAATTGAAAGTTCCCCCATTTTGACCACCTTTTGTTTTGCATTTCTAGTTGACTTGTCCATTTTATGTTTGTGAATATTTTCACAATATTTGTTTACATATTCATTGTACTCCTTTTTTTCCGCAGAACTTGTGAACATTTGATTAACATTTTTGAAGCGCTGTCATATCGCGTCTTTGTTTTGGAATAAAAAAAGGCACCAACCTCATTTGATCGATGCCTTCTTGAAAAATTAATTTACTTGGAGTTCACGCTGTTTCGTCTTTTTCGCATCAATGGAAAGAGCCGCAAAGAATCCGGAACGAATCGCATTTCCGACCTTTCCGATATTTGTTACATCACCGACACGCTGGATTTTATCATAATATTTCTCAGTGATTGGGTTAGAGACTTGTGTATTTGGTTTCATTCCAAACGCGGTGATGATAGTGTCCGCTTCGATAAAGACTTCAGCCCCGTCTGCTTTTTGTGCACGCAAACCGGTTTCTTCGAATGAAAGAACCTTATGACCTGTTAATTGTTGGACATTAAATTTGGCAAGCTTCGGGAACAATGACGCAGCATTTATGAAAAATACTTCCGAAGCCAATTGGTCCTGCATTTCCACAATGGTTACCTGCTTGCCCTCCATTGCCAGTTCAAGGGCAAGGTCGCAGCCGGTTAAACCGCCGCCAGTGATGACTACCTTGTCACCTTTGACGAGTTCCCTCTTTAAGTGAGCATCAATGGCCCCAATGACATTTTCACGATCAATGCCAGGAATGGCAGGGGTAATTGGTACAGCCCCAGTCCCGACAATGATTTGGTCACAGCTTTCAAGAATCGGGTCATCCTCTTTAACAAACGTATTTAACTTCACTGTAACGCCCAATTGCGTCAACTGGTTTTCATACCAAGCGATTAATTCGCGAAGTTTATTTTTGAACGGCGGTGTTGCGGCGCTAGCAAGCTGACCGCCCAAGACTAGCTCTTTTTCAAATAACGTTACTTTATGTCCTTCCAATGCAGCCACTCTGGCAGCCTCGAGTCCACCAGGACCGCCGCCGATGACCACAATTTGTTTTGGTGCCTCCGTTTTTTCAATTGCAAACCGTTTCTCATTGCAAGCTTGGATATTTACTGAGCAGCTCAGTTTAGTTAAGCGGCCGGCAATTCGGCCAATGCATTCCTCATTACAGCGGATACAAGGACGGACATCCTCACGTCTGCCTTCAAACAATTTATTAGGCAATTCTGGATCGGCAATAAGCGGACGGCCATACATGACAAAATCAGCATTGCCGGATTCAATCAGTTTGACTCCCGATTCAGGTGTATGGTTGCCTGCGTTCATGATTGGAATGGAAACAGCTTGGCGGGCAGGACCGCAAACATAGTCCATGCACGCATCTCCTAAATAGGCAGGAGGGAAAATATAATCAATTGTCTCGTAGGAACCAGCATCAATATCCAATGCATCCACTCCAGCCGCTTCGAGAACCTTTAACATTTCCATACTCTCTTCTAATGTTCTGCCGCCATTGAACCGATGGTCGCAGGAAATTCTAAATAAGATCGGCATAGCCGGCCCGACTGCTTCACGGATCGATTTCACAATTTCAACTGGAAAGCGCATCCGTTTTTCCAAGGTACCGCCATATTCATCTTCGCGTTTGTTCCAAATTGGCGACATAAATTGGTCGATTAAATAACCGGCATGGCCATGGATTTCAATTGCATCAAACCCGGCGGCTTTCACGCGTTTTGCTGATTCTTTGAATTGTTTCATGATTACCTGAATATCCTCGACACTTAACGGCCGGCATAGCACATCAGGATTAAAAGTGGATGGGATTGGCGAGGCCGATACCGGTGGCTCTCCATACATATTTGGGAAAGCATTTCTTCCGGTTCCGCAGCTTAGCTGAGCAACGATTTTCGTACCATAACGCTGTACAGCTTCACAAAGGTCGGTTAACAGTGGGATGACGTAGTCTTTTTCCAAGATTCCTTCAAGTGAACCTTGTGCCAGATCTGCGTTTAAAAATTGGCAGCCCAAGATAATCATGCCTGCTCCTCCGCGGGCGCGCTCTTCAAAATAGTCAATTTCGTCAACAGAGATGCGTCCATCAGGCAACGCTGAGTTGGTTCCCATAGGCGCCATTACAATACGGTTCTTTACTTCCATTTTTCCGATTTTGAAGGGAGTAAATAGTTTTTCATAATTCTGTGATACCACGAAGCATACCTCCAATAGTTATGATTAACCTTGCTACACTATTAACGATATCACTCAAAATTTTCCGACAAGTATGACTTTTATCACTTAATTGGGGGTGGTGGGATGATGCTTCAAACTTTGTTCACAATTTCACAATATAAATGTAATAAAATGCCAGGTATCACCCATTCGCTGGATGATACCTGACTTTTATAGGTTCGCTAGTTCATATCCATTCACAAAAAACTCAATCGTCTCTAGTTCCTCTTCGTTTAACTCCCGGTTAAGAGCCTTTTCATATTCCGATTTGATTTGAACCTGATCGCCTTTGTGCTTTTCCGTGTAATGGGCCATATTCTTTAACAATTGCATTTCTTTGGTAAACTCTTCCTTCGATAATAACTCTTGCCCATGGGAATGGATATACGTTTCTGCATCAAATTCCTCCAGTTGCGCAGCAAGTTTTGCAGCACGTTTCGGAGTATAGTTGTGTTTGGGTGAAAAGATATCCGGATAGATGCAGTCGCCCAAAAATAAGATTTTTTCTTCCTTTATATAAATCACAACCGAATCCGCGGCATGATCCCCTCCGACATGTTTCAATACACAAGTGACCCCACCAAGATCGATTTCGAGTTCGTCTTCAAACGTGATGGTTGGCAGTGTAATGCGAATATCTCTATTTTCACCATACTCTGCCTTTATACAGTTTGCGCAAAATTCGATTTCTGTACCTTCCTTCACCCTCTCCGCCAATGCCTCGTCTGTCCAGGAATACGGAATCAGCTTTTTCATTTCCTTTTGTGTTTCTTTGGAAGAAATCGACACTGTTCCTTTTAATGCGGAAAGTCCAAAAATATGATCCCAATGCCAATGGGTCAAGGCAACCATGTCCGGTCCCGGTACATTTTGTTCTTGGAGCATTTTTAAAAAAAGGTCGGCATGGGCCTTTGAATTCGCAGCATCAATCATTAACGTCTTATCCCTGCCTACGACCATTCCTATTATTGGCCGATCTGTCTCGGAGATAGGTGTCATATACCAAAATGAAGTTCCTAATTTTTTTATCGTTTGCATTATTTCGTTCCTTTCTTGATTCGGAATAGTTCTTGCAAGACATTTCACTTCGATTTGCCTTCGGTTTTGTCCGTAGAAACCATTCTTGCGGACAGTTTCCTTCGGTTTGCCATCTGTTTTGTCCGTAGAAACCATTCTTGTGGACAGTTTCCTTCGGTTTACTATTCGTTTTGTTCGCAGAAACCTCGACTTTGGACAGTTCGCATCAATTTTCCGACTGTTTTATTCTTATAACACAAACACGAAAAATCGCCGAGCCCGGCATATGGTGATTCTTTCTCAATTCTCCCTTCCAAATCCTGCAAGGTGAACTTCTGCCAATCCTCCAAACTATCCAAATCCCATTTTCGCAAAAATAAAGAATATAAAAAGATCTCCCGCAGCTTTAAGAAAATCAGCATTTGTTCCACCGTGTCAGGATGAAGCAAATTTTCTTCCTGATACCCTTTAAAGAATGAACTTAAGAAGGTCTTACAAAACGCTTCAGCATCGCCATTGAAAGAGGCATGCTGCCAGTACGCATGATAAAAACAGACGGCCAAATCCTGTGCGTACCAATTATAGGAACATTCATCAAAGTCAATCACGGTGAGGCAACCTCCCTCATTCACAATCAGGTTGCCTTGATGAAAGTCGTTATGGATGAGCCCAAATGTGTCCCGGGTGATATGGTATGGAACCAGACGCTGCATCCAAATTTCGTATTTTCCCTGCAGCCAAGGACTCAATTTTCTCCATATTTGAAAAACATCTGGGTTATCAGGTGTCCATCTAGGCCGATTAACATCCTGTACCATACATTCCTTGGATAAGGCATGCATTCGACCCAAGATCCTGCCCATTTGCTCGAACATCTCGGAATTCCAATGAGCGATATTGGTAACGTCTACCGGGTCTCCGCTAATATATTCAAAAGTAGTTTTAACTCTCCCTGCTTCAATATCAATACTCATATCAGGCCTTGGCACACGAACACCTTTATCATATAAAAATTTCATCCATTGTAGTTCCGCCAGAACTATATCCTTTGTTTTCCCTGGTTCCGAAATTCTTATTACTCTATTAATCCCCTTGTCATAATAAACCTCGTTGTGAAATCCGCCGTTCAATCTTATTCGATTTTCTCTCATCTATTTTAACCCCAATTAATTTTTTAAATAAAAGTAAACCAAGTGATCCTGCAGCTCTTCGGCCCTCTTAAACTCCAACCTTTTCATTAAATTTATCGATTTTTCATTATCCGGTTCAACCGTTGCATCAATCATAGTTAATCCCATTTGCGTAAAACCAAACGAAATGACTTCGCGGATGGCTTCAGTCATAAACCCTTTGCTCCAATACTTTTTCGACAAATCAAAACCAATTTCGGCTATGAAATCTCCTTCATTTTTTCGCAAATAATGAAAACCGATTGTTCCAACAAACTGCTCTTTATAAAAAATACCCCATCTGCAGCCGGAATCTTCAATATGATATTGAATGATTTCCTCCACGTCCTTAAGATCCTTGCACGGTTCAATATCCATAAATCGGGTCACCGCAGGATCTGAAAAATGCGCCATTACCTTTTCGGCATCGTCCAGCGTCAGGATGCGCAGCTGCAATCTTTCCGTTTCAAGCTCCGGATATACACAAGTTTTATTCGTCATGCCAACACCTCTTCACTTTTTCCGGTAATCATGGGGTTTGTTTTTTCCACGATGTTCATTTTGCTGCTGCAACGACTTCTCAATTTCCAGCGCCAAACTGCTCATCGTTGGTTTCCAGCCCTTGTCAGCTTCGCTCACTTCCCTTATGATTGGCCCCGAATGCGGACGAACCTTCTGCTTAACCCCGGTAGTGCTTCTATTTTCAGAAGCTTGTATAGTCGGGGAAAGGATCCTCCGAACGGCACCGACAAATTGCGATGCCTCCACCCCACTGCCGAACCGCTCTCGATACGCAAGTAATTCCAAGTGGAGTTCTGCCCTTGTCATGCCTACGTAGAACAAGCGGACCGCTTCTTCAAGCAGGGCGGGATTGCCTTCATCAAATTGGCTGACATCATCTTGTGAAGGAATAATCCCCTGAATCAGGTCAATCATATAGACTCGCTTAAACTCCAGGCCCTTGGAACTGTGAAAAGTAGACAGGGTCACCACGTTTTGGCCCTTATTATCTTTGGCCGCGTTCATTGCACTCTCGAGATGCTTCAGCCTAGCGGCAAACTGATCGATTGAGGCAATCGGCTCGGCAATCAGCTCCAAAGTGGAAAGAATGCCCAAAAGATGGTCTTCGTTGAACCCCAATTCCTCGGACATTTTGAGAAGCGTGTCCTCATACCCCAATCCATAGCGGATGGTCCGGAGCGCATGCAGCGGCACTTCTCCTCTCATCTCTTGAAAAATTTGCTTCGTTTCGCGAATCCGCCTAACCTGATAGTCTTTCAGATTCGGAAGCTGCAACAGAATATCAAACACGGAGTCCTGTCTAAAACCTTGATTAAGGACAGCAACCTGCTCCTTTGATAGATAAAGGTTCAACCGTTTATAAATATCCATGAAAACGGATAATTTATTCTCATTGAACGACAAGCGCATAAAATTTAAAATATCTTTGACAACCCAATGAGAAAAGAAGCGAAGATCATGGTCCTTGATATAAAACGGAATGCCGGCCCGGTCCAATTCATTGATAACGATAATCGCAGATGAATTGTTCCGGAATAAAACGGCAGCTTCCCTATAGTCCTTAAGTTGTTTCAGTGCTTGAACCAAATATTTGGCCTGATCACGATAGTCGGCTAAGGTTTTGATGACAACCGGCTTGTGCGGCGGATTTTCCGTGAACATGTTTTTCTCATAGCGGTACTTGTTTTGCTTAATAAATTGATTGGCCACTTTGACAATATCTTTTGAAGAGCGATAGTTTTGCCCCATTTTTAAGATGACACCATCAGGATAGACCTTCTGGAAGTCCAGCAAATACTGCGGGTCAGCCCCGCGCCAGCCATAAATGCTTTGGTCATCGTCCGCGACGATATACAAATTCCGGTGGGGCCGGACCAATTTTTCGATAATCAAATGCTGCACCTTGGATGTGTCTTGACTCTCATCAGTCAGGATGTAATCGAATTGCTGCTGATATTTCCCAAGCAGCATCGGGTCTTTATTTAAGGCATGGTTGGCAATCGTCAGCATATCATCATAATCAACGAGCAGCTTGCCGGTGGCAGTTTTTTTATATTGCTCATATTCCTGGACGATTTGTTTGGCGTTCGGGACCTCACAGGACACCTTTCCCCAATCCTCCATGGGAACTAATTTGTTTTTTATTAGTGTAATGTATGTAGAAAGCTCATCCAATTGATCTTCGGTGATCTTTTCGTCATGTGTTTTTTGAAAAATAGCCTTTAAAATCGATTTCTTTTCAAATTCAGCGATAACTCGATGAGGAAATCCTTTTCTCCTCAAGTAGTCAGTGGAAATCTTGTTTGCCCAGCTGTGAATCGTAGAGAAATCAACGGACTGACCAGTTTGCCCTGGAAAAAATCGGGCGAACCGCTCCCTCATTTCCTCCGCGGCCGCCACACTAAAAGTGACCGCTTTGATCCGGGAAGGTCGCACCCCCTTCTCTTCGATTAAATAACCGATTCGCATAATCGTAGTGGTGGTTTTTCCCGAACCCGGAGACGCCAGGAGCAACAACGGGCCATGGGTGTGCAGCACGGCCTGCCTTTGCACCTCATTCAACGATACCCCGATTTCCCGTTTCTTCCTCTCAAAAAAATCCATGCCGAAACTCCCTCAAAGATTTGATAGTCCTATTATACAAAAATTATCCGTCATTTTCCTTTTGAAACAAAAAAAGTGCCAGGCACCCCAATTCTCAGGATGACAGCCGGCACTTCTCAATTTTTCAACTCGCTATATTGAATATGAATCCTATTTTCCGGTTTGTGGTCGACGGTATACAAAACGATAAGGAAGAACCATTCTAACGGTTTCATTAATAGGTAGACAAGATCGGCGGACCATTTGGAGCGAATATGCCTGCTGAGCGGATAGCCATACCTGTCATAAAAGCCGCGAATCACTGTATGAAGATTGGGGGTGTATTGTTCCAGAATGTTTTCAAAGGCATTGGCTATCAGTAATTGGCGATTTACGGCAATTCGCGAACCTCGTCTGATTCCGGCTCTAATTGGCTTAACCAGTTTTTTGTGTCCCCTGGCTGAAACGGTACACAAATAATGGCCGTCCCCCGAAACCATAATCGGTTCCGGTGCCGGAATCCGGGAATAATGAAACGAGCTTGTTTCCATAAACACACGGATAAAGCTGTCCGGACGCTGACCAAACAAAACCAGAAGCAATTGGATTAAGATGAGGACTGGAAAAAGCATTATAGCCCATAGTTTGGACATTTTTTGATAGTTTGTACTGATTCTGTATAGAAAAAGTAAAATGGGATTCGTATAGTTTACTTCTTTTTCCCGCTGTTGTTCAAGAAAATCATTAAGCGATTCTTTTAAACGGGCAATATACAAAAATAGTAGTGAAAGAAAACTGACTTGTAGAAGCGGAACTGAGAATTCCTCCCCACCATGGGTCATGATGGTATGAGTCAGGTAGACAACAGAAAAGAGAATGTTCCCAATCATCACCGTACTGCAGAGCGTGTATACTATCGGCGAAAGGACTCCTTGATGGGAGCCAATCAGCCAAAAACTAAACATGCCCAAAATCAATAAGAGAACAACTGAGAAAATATGCTCGGTTGCCAATGAGGCATAGCCATTTACCTTTGCACCAGTGACTTGGAAAATTCGAACCGGTTCCCCTGCCTCCAAGCCGAGCGAATTAATAAAAAATCCGATCATAACCAAACCAATAATCACTGCCGAGTAAAAGGCATCAATGACTCTTGATTTAATCGAGACATTTTTTCTTGAAATGAAGCTTTGGATCATTCTGATGAATGCATATAATGGAACGGAAATAAACAGAATTACCATGAGGAAAACAACCACAAGTATCAACTCCTTCTTATACATCGTAATTCTTTGTATGCATAAAATAATAATACATAGTTATTCTATGCACAAGGATTTTTCAAAAAAAAGACACCATCCAATCAATGAATGGTGTCGCACACTTATTATAGTTTTACAATGGTTCTACCGGTAGCCTCGCCTTTTAGAAGCGTTGGGAGAATAGATGGAAGCTGTTCAAGTGTAACTTCTTGTTGCAACAGGTCCTCCATATTACGTGGTTTAAAGTCGGTTGCCAGCCGGTCCCAAATTTTTAACCGAGTCTCCATCGGGCAATAAACAGAGTCAATGCCAAGTAAATTGACACCTCTTAGAATGAATGGAAAAACAGTGGTTGGCACCTTTACTCCAGCCGTTAAACCGCTCGCTGCGACCGACCCGCCGTAGTGAATTTGGCTTAACAGCGATGCGAGTGGTTCGCCACCAACGGGATCGACAGCAGCAGCCCAGTTTTGTTTTCCAAGCGCTCTTATTTTTCCATCATAAATTTCTTCACGTGAAACGACTGACTGTGCTCCAAGCTGGTTCAAGAATTCATGCTGAGATGCCTTCCCTGTGCTTGCGACAACTTGATAACCAAGTTTAGCGAGAATGGCAACCGCAAAACTTCCGACACCGCCTGTAGCACCGGTAACCAGTACTACCCCCTTATCAGGTGTAACTCCATTTTCCTCGAGGCGTTGAATCGACAAGGCCGCGGTAAATCCGGCAGTGCCAATAATCATAGCCTCTTTCAGGGTAAGGCCTTCTGGAAGCGGCACGACCCACTTTGCTGGAATTCGAGCATACTCACTATACCCGCCGAAATGGGAAACCCCAATCTCGTAACTGGTGGCAATGACCTCATCCCCTTCTTTAAACCGAGGATCCTCCGATGAAACCACAACCCCTGCTAAGTCAATCCCAGGGACCATTGGGTAGCACTTTACAACATTGCCCTCGGGAATTGAAGCCAGGCTGTCCTTGTAGTTCACACTTGAATACTGAACTCTGATTAACACCTCTCCCTCAGGCAGATCACTTAGTGTCAGTTCTTGCAGCTTAACCGTGAAATCATTTTCTTGCTTATTGACTACCAATGCTTTAAAGGCGTCCGACATTTTTAGTCTCCTTCCAATTAGATTTTGTTGGTTGCCCATATTGCTTTACTATTTCGGTTTTTTCAACGATGATAATAATAGCTTAACTTTTCCATGTTACTTTTTAAAGGAGTTTGAACTATGATTAACGTTTTATTTGTCTGCCTTGGGAACATCTGCCGCTCCCCCATGGCCGAAGCGGTGTTTCGTGATTTGGTGAATAAGGAAAATCTGTCCGACAAAATAACTGTAGACTCTGCAGCCACGAGCTCCTGGCATATTGGCTCCCCTCCACACAAAGGGACGCTGGGAATCTTAAAAAAATACGACATTTCGGCGGAAGGACTTGTCGGCCGGCAATTGAAGAAAGAGGATTTTGATAAATTCGATTATATCGTGGGTATGGATGAGAGCAACACGAAAAATATCGCAGAAATCGTTGGGCATTCTGAACATTCAAAAATCCTCCGCCTTCTCAATTTAACAGACCATAAAAAGGATGTGCCGGATCCTTACTATACCGGAGATTTTGATGAAACCTATGACCTTGTAACAGCAGGCTGTAAGGCATTACTTGAGAAAATTCGCGTAGAGCACAAGTTATAAAAAAAAGAGCCAGGCAGCCATCCAAAATTAATGATGGCGCCTGGTTCCTTTTTGTTAAGCGTATCTAATCCCTGCAGGCTTGATATTGTTGATATCCCCTGACCCACATGGTGTCACTGCATAGGTCATCTCACATTTTGGGCAGTTCATAATGACGGTTTCCAGCGTAAAACGCTCTCCACACTCACAATCAATTTCATGCGCCACAGCCGGTGGAAAATGTTCCTTCCCCTTACTTTTCACATGATCCACAACGGCTTGACCATCTAACAAATTTGACGAACATCCACAACTCATTTATATACCCTCCAAGCAAAAACATTTTATGTACAACTATCGTAGCACATTAATTGGAGGGCAAACGCTCATAAAAGGGAACAGATTGTGAATTTTCCACTTGGTGTCAGGCACCATTCGATGGATTTGCACTGTGGAAAAATGAGTTATGGTTTCCGTCATTACCGGTAGACTACTTTAAATTGTTCAAATACAACCGGCATGTCCCAAGTGAATTCCTGGTTTAGTTGTTTACAGAATTGTTGGTAGTATTTGATGTGGCCTTCCCGCCAGGAATCCAAATTTTCGTCTTCTCCTTCTAACCGGGCAATTTCAAAGGTAACGTCTAGAAACGGAATAATTTGGACCGAGGTTGTCTCGATTACGCACTGCGGCTCTCCAGCCCAGTTTGTGATGACACTTAAGTCTCCCACTTTCGGCATGGGTTCCTCGCCAGACTCATAGCTATAAATCGAAGAAGCTGTTGCTTGTTTTTTCCCCTGCATCACCAAATCTGCCAGTTCATTCGCCAGTTTTTCAGTTAGTTCAAAGTGCCAATATGTATAGTTTTGATCAGGAGTGTTTGTTTCTTCTAGAAACTTGGCCCAATAAGATTCTATTTGATTCATTCTTACTCATCCTCCTCCCAAAAATTAATTTTAGTTTACATAACATTATTATCATTTACAGCCATTCTTCCGGAACTGAGCTGTTATCGGCAATCGCATAAGCCGCGTTCGTAATCGCTTCCGCCAGCGTTTCCCCAGTTTCACAAACATAATTAAAGCAAGCTTCGGATACCCCATTCGTTTTATAGGTAAAGCCCAGTTCTTTTAATTTCTCTACGATTAGGTTGGCATGATCAAGGTTGTGCTCGGGTTGGAACTCTGAAACAGGTATGAATTTGTTATTTTCATAATCATACCAGCGATCCCATCTATTTAATTTCCATCCAAATATCCTGCGTGCAATTACTTCAATTTTGTCCATTGACTCCTGACTCCTCATCACATAATATTTTCTATTTTATCACGTCTATAGTTTTATGAGCTTAGGTCCATAACAAAAAATTATTGGCGCAGTTAGAGGGTAATTTTTCTTGCCGGACTACGCCAATTAACTTTATTGGCGTAGTCGCACGCTGATTTTCTGCCTTCTACTACTCTTATAACGCTTATAAGCGTAGTTACACGCTATTTTTTTCCCTTTTACTACTCCTATAACCCTTATAAGCGTAGTTACACGCTATTTTTTTCCCTTTTACTACTCCTATAACCCTTATAAGCGTAGTTACACGCTTTTTTTCTCCCTTTTACTACTCCTATAAACCTTATAAGCGTAGTTACACGCTTTTTTTCTCCCTTTTACTACTCCTATAAACCCTAATTGGCGCAGTGTCCCTTGTTTTTAATTCCTCCACTGCGCCAATAAACTTTGTTAATGCGGGAAAATCTAGATTTTCCCCACTAGTATTCTATTTTTCAAATAAACCGAGTCCGGTGGTTTCGGAGGAACGATCATAAGATAAGGTTTTCATTTTATCCTCGAAAACCAAGAGGATTCAGGGCGGTGACAGGGGTGTCATCGCCATTTTTATATACTAAGACGATCGTCCTCCATCAGAATGACCGGACCAATCCGATTGCGCCTTACCGGCTTGGGTCTCCTTAGCTTTGATGGTAAATACACCGGGACACACACTTCCATTCCTCCTCTTTTTCAACCGGCTTGAACAGCTTTTATCGATTCCGGGAGAGAGTGGAAACGAAGAAAAAATCCGCCATTTTGTTTTGGCGGAACTGGAGCATCTCGTAGATTTTAAGACGATTGACGGTGCAGGTAATATTTTGGCACAAAAGAACATTCACGCCGTTGATTGAGAATAAGCAGTTCAAGCTTTCGGAACATTTCTTTGTATATATCGATTTTCAAAGAGTAGTTGGCAAAACCACTTTCGGCCTCTTGGTCACTTAGCTCCGATTCCATTTCCTCTAATTCTTCCAGTGTTTTATCTCTTAGACTCATTTCGGATCCTCCCTCTTCCTACCATGGTATTCTATTTTCCGGCCCCAGTATGCCTACCACATGATACTGTTTATCTTTCTTAATGGCTTCGATGACACCGTTTGAAATCTCCTTATGTGTTAACCATCGCGAGCTTTCGCCCTCCATCATAAATCCAAGCTGTACTTGGCGATAACTGCAAGTTCCATCCAAACTTAGCCCTGTTTTAATTTCCTCAGGATTTGCGCGGCTTCCGATCACATGGAATAAACTCCATTGTTGGGGATCTGCCACCTCTCGTGCCATTGTTTCCAATACATTTTTAAATGGAGAGTGAATCCAGGCAACCACCAAGTCCAACGGACCATTTTGGCCTACAGTCCATCTGATTTGTTCTCTCAATAGCTCTTCCTGACGGTAGTCAACCGATATCGGCGTGATACAGGTCGAATCCTGGACCCGGCTCCTAAGGTGTACCAATCGTTCTTCGCTTCTCCCAATCACGGACACATGACAGCCTTCCTTTACCAACCACAAGGGCAAGGCAGATAACATTCCAGTTCCGCCAATGACTAACGCATGTTTCATTATACGCACTCACTTTCTTTCTTTAACTAATCATCTATATTCTTGAAAAATAGCGAAAAATCCTCTTTGATATTTTTTGGTTTACATAATATTTTTATAAAAAAAAATAGGAAGCCCGACATATGACGAGCCTCCCATCTTTTATAATTTCGCCTGTACCGACTGCAGCTTTCGCTCCATCGTATTTTCCTTATCACGGCGGTCATCGATGCGTAGATTAGTACAAACTCTTTGCAAGCCCTTTTGAAATGGAACTTCGTGAACTTCCTGGACAATCTGCAGCAATAACTTCAGATCCCCTTCAATTAACGTACTCATTGGCGTTAGCTGATACTTAACCTTACCTTCGTAACGTTGAAGGACTTTATGTATTTCCGCGACATAATCACTAACGCTAGGTGTACCCGTTCCTACCGGGATCACCGTAATATCAATAATGGCCATGCTAAAACCTCCGATTAAAAAACTTTTTCCACCATTAGCATAGCACGTTTTTAGATTTTTTCATTATCTTTAAAATCGGATGAATCATTGTAATCATAGCGGAATCCATCTTTTTGAGCAGGGACATTCTTGTTGTTTTCTTGCTTGTTCTGTTTATGGTTTGGTTGATGTTTATTCGAATTCATGCGCAAATCCTCCTAATTTTTGCATTTTTTAATGTAATAGTTGTCGTAATTCTTCAGCGTGCCTGCGGCTTGTATCGATCACTTCCTCAGCCAGCCTTCTGCTTTCCGGGTCGAGGTCTCCTCTTACCAGCTCTTCTGAATATTCAACTCCATATTGGGCCATTCCCTTTAACGCGTCCTCAATAATCTCTGGCGTTTCATCAGAGAGCATCATCTTATGCATGTTGCTGTGCATTTTGCCGGTAATACCCTCACTGTCGGCTGGCACCCCGTTTAAATTTTGGATACGCTCAGCGAGTTTTTGGGCATTCTGCTTCGCCTCCTGCTGCATCGATTGAAACTTCTCTTTTAATTCTGGTTCATCTAACTTCTGGATATGATGTTCGAGAGCATGAATTCCCATATAGGTGCCTCGAAGCAAAGTGTTCAATTCTTCTATTACAACGTCTTCGTTTCTCATCATCCTCACATCCTCCAAGATTATTATGAGGATTATTCACAAAAATATCCTAAAGATGGAATTTGTATAAAAAATGCCAGGAACATTGGAATGTGTACCTGGCATTTCATTCATTTCATTTGCTTTTCCATACCCTTAACACATGGCCTCCGCAGCCGCATTGGTCTATGTATTGAAGGTCAACTTCATTGCCAAATTGGAATAATAAGATCTCCGTCAAATAGTCTTCGGGATTCCCAAAACCCGCCGGCGTGACTACGTTAACATAAAACCCTTTTGCCGTTTCTCTCACAGCCTTAATCGCATCTTCAATCACCAAATCCCGATCATGTTCATATTCTTCATGCTCTAGTGAAGTCGACCAATTCTTTTCCTTCATGATCATCACCTCTTAGCTAGAATTTAAAATGAACCTGGAAGGCAGGAGGTGATTTACATCATCATCTGATACTTTTTTTCATTTTTGCATCCAATAATCGGATGGCTGCTTTTAAGTCTTCACTAGGAATAATCCCATATCCATCTCCGATACTAACTTCAAAATAACTAGTAGTCCCAGTTACTTCTCTTATATGACCTGATAGGCCGATTCCTGTTTCCTGGCAAGTTTCGATTAACAACTGCTCCATTTGCTCTTTTGGCGCTGCAAAATGGACATGAAACATATTGGATACAGGCACTTCTGGCAAAGTTGAAACACCATAACACTCATTATAATAACTCGCTAATTCCCTTGCTTGGTCGTAATATTGTCCCATTTTGCCACTGCGTTGTTCGAAATAATAATCCGCACTGAGATAATAAGGATAAAGGCTGATTAAGTCACCGCCATGGCGCCGTTTCCACACCTTTGACTCCTCAATAAAATCCTGGTCACCGGCCAATATCGCTCCGGCAATCCCGCCAATGCCCTTATAAAAAGAAATATACACACTATCGAATAGACTGCAGACTTCATCGGCCGTTTTTTCATAGTATGGTAAAATTTCAAACAGCCTTGCCCCATCCAAATGCAATTTGATGCCTTTTTCCTTGCAATAATCTGAAATTTTCACAAGCGTTTCGTATTCTGGCAATTGTCCGCCAATTTCCCGCTGCGGCAGTTCTAGGAGCACACAAGAGACATCCTCTGACAAGCTCGCAACGTCCTCGAATTCTATCACTCTATCTTTTTCGGCCAATAAAACCGACTCGATCTGATGCAATTCCTTTAACCCATTTTCCTCATGAATCTCTAAATGGCACAACGGATGATAGGCGACCTTCTTCACGCCTTTTCGGTCACACCAAATGCGCATAGCGATTTGCTGGGCCATGGTTCCGCTTGGAAAAAACACTGTCGCTTCTTTTCCCAAAATTCGGGCCATATTCTGCTGAAAAGCCTCGATTAGCTCGCCTTTTCCATACATCTCGCTCTCGAGTTGGCCATCCAAAGCGTCGAAAGCCTCTTTTAATACTTGGATGTATCTTGGTCCATGCCCATTCACTTGAAATTTTGTTTGTTTATAAGCATCTTGCAAACTATTTTTTTCGGACATTATTCTTACACCTCTTCTTTCTGTTTCTTCCAGTTGGTATATTTTTCTGGCAAACAAACACCACATGGCCTAAATCCCGCTGCAATCGCTGTCTCCTCATCCGCAAAAAATACTCTGTTTTTTACATAGCCCCCTTTTTCGATGGCACGAAGAGCAGCGGAGCAATCCATTCTTCCATATATTTTACTTTTTCTGTGCCCGCCATAAGTGCCAGGCTTGTCACTTAAATAGGACTGCTTATCAGCTCCCATGAGTGTGTATGTTTTAAACTTTATTTCTTCTGAACTCATCCATGTTCCCCCTGTAGGTTTCAAAATGAAATTTTAAGGATTCAACTTTATTGGAAAAGGTTTAGTCAGATGCGACTTATTGATTAAAAGAAATCACTTTGAAGTTATCCCCCGAATATTCCAATTCGGAAACACTTGAATTTTTTATTCATATTCACACCTCATCTCGTATTTTATACGTTTTGGTAATCAGAGACAATTTTGGCAAAACTATAATTGGATGTCAGAAATGTTTTGACAAATCGATGAACATAGGGTAAATTAGCATATGTACGAACAATTTAAAGATAAATCATTAAGAATATTCGTGTTTAGGGGTGTTTTTCATGGATGTAGTATTTGATTACGAAGATATTCAACTAATTCCTGCAAAATCAATCGTTAAGAGCCGTTCCGAATGTGATACAAGTGTCGTATTTGGCGGCCACAAATTTAAATTGCCAGTCGTCCCTGCCAATATGCAAACGATTATTGATGAAAAAATTGCAACTTACTTAGCCGAAAATGGTTATTTCTATATCATGCACCGCTTTCAGCCTGAAACCCGTCTGGATTTCGTAAAGGACATGCAAGCCCGGGGTCTGATCGCATCAATCAGTGTTGGTGTAAAAGAGGGAGAATACGAATTCGTTAAACATCTTGCGGAGGAAAATCTGACTCCAGAATTTATTACCATCGATATTGCTCATGGTCATTCTAATGCCGTAATTGAAATGATTCAGCATATTAAAAAGCATTTGCCAGGCAGCTTTGTCATTGCCGGGAATGTCGGAACTCCAGAGGCGGTAAGGGAATTGGAGCACGCCGGTGCAGACGCCACCAAGGTCGGCATTGGACCAGGCAAAGTTTGTATCACAAAAATTAAAACCGGATTTGGAACTGGCGGCTGGCAATTGGCCGCTGTAAGATGGTGCGCCAAGGCAGCCAGCAAGCCGATTATCGCTGACGGCGGAATCCGCACACACGGGGATATTGCGAAATCTGTTCGCTTCGGAGCATCTATGGTGATGATTGGTTCTTTATTTGCTGGTCACGAAGAGTCACCTGGAGAAACGATCGAAATGGATGGAAAGCTATATAAAGAATACTTCGGTTCTGCTTCGGAATTCCAAAAAGGCGAACGCAAAAACGTTGAAGGCAAGAAAATGTATGTAGAGCACAAAGGTCCATTAATCGATACGTTAATCGAAATGGAGCAAGATCTGCAGTCTTCTATATCCTATGCTGGCGGAAACAAGTTAAAAGATATCCGCACGGTTGACTATGCGATCGTGAAGAATTCCATTTTTAATGGGGATAAAATCTATTAAAAAAGATGATGCCAGTCCAACATTTTTAGCGGACTGGCATCAATTATTTTCATTACTCACTTTTACCGGAATCATCAAATAATAACTTTTCCCGCTCTTCTCTGCTAATGTTACTATTATGGACATTTTTAAAATAAAGTCCAAGAATCGTTAGGATGATGATAGATAGCACAATCCATTCCGGTAAAGTTAAACCACCCAACGGATTAAAAGGGGTATACAAGAAAAGAAAAAAAATCAACGAAATGATCGCAAGCACCCCTACGATCCCGCCAAATGCTACCCGATAAGGTCGATGTAAATCGGGGGCTTTCTTCCTTAAAACCATAAAGGTAACCACAACCAATAACCAGGAACAAACCATCATAAAGCCAGATATATTCACAATATTCGTAAAAATCACCCGACTAGTCCCCAATAAAGCGCCTAAACTGCTTAACCCAAACAGAAACATAATTGCTTTGGTCGGTGTTTTATTAATTGGGTGGAGCTTTGCAAACCCTGTTGAAATATATTTAGCCCTGCCAAGTGCAAACAGAACCCTGCTTCCGGCAAGATAGGCGGCATTCCATGAGGTTAACATGCCAATTAATGCAGCAATGGCAACTAGCATTTTTGCAAATTGCGACCCATTAAAAAGCTGGACCAATGACTCGAGGACAACGATTTGCGAGGTTTCGCGATTTTCTAAACTTGCAGATAATCCAGTCCCGATAATGATTAATATATAAAAGATTGCACTGGCCCAGACTGTTATGACAACAAGTCTGCCAATCAACTTAGGCTTTACATTGGTTTCTTCTGCAGCCTGTGCAACAACATTAAATCCAGATAAAAATCCTGGAACCATTAATAATGTGATGGAAATACCCGATAGAGAGGTGACAAGAGGCTTTGCGTTTTCAACATCCCCCAAACTAACACCGACGATTACATAAAAAACAGCCGCCAACAGCATTACCGCTACCGTAATCGTTTGAAAAACCTTTGAAAACTCGACGCCCTTCCTATTTAAAAAAGCAAAGAAAAAGTTAACCAGAACCGAAACAAAAATATAAGAACCATAAACCGTTTCTCCGCCAACAGTATACAATGGGCCTATTTTGGGTAACGGAAACCCTAACGCATTTAATATGATCGGCAACATAATCGTCTCGACGACGATTAAGGTTAATAACCCATAACCAACACAAGCCCCTGCAAAAAAAGCCCAGCGATCGCCCAAACCTTTAAATGTATAAACGATATCCCCACCGGCCCTTGGCATCGCAGAAGCGAGCTCCGCATATGCAAGACCAACAAAGGAGCAAAGAATTCCGCCAATAAGGAAGGCCAATACCCCGCCAACAGTTCCGGGTATCGTCGTCCAAACGCCGGCATAAATGACCCAAGACCAACCGACTACTGCCCCAACACCAATCGTTAACAGATCCCACTTCGATAAAGATTTCTTTAATTGAGTGTTTTGATTGGCAACGACGGTTGTCCCCTGATTATTTTTCATGATTTCCATTCAGCGGTCCCCCTTCGGCAAAGTAATCGAACAGTCGGTGATCATTCTTTGCCCCCCTACTCTAGTAATTTTTTTCAAACAGCGGTGTTTTCGTCATTGCTTTTTCTAATGTGCCTGGTTCACACCAGATAATTTGCGGTGTTACTCTCGCCTCGGTATGAAGAGCATTTTTTATTTTCTCCTCCAATCCTAGCAATTGCCGCTGGTCAAAATGATATCCATATTCCACCTTCAGTTCTAGCGGCGGCACCACACGTGGAGGCGGATTATCAAGGACGATCCGGATTTCTCCAGTTACGTCAGGTACAAATTTGGCAATCACCTTTTTTATCGCGGAAGGATAGACATTTGCCCCTTTGATAATCAACATATCGTCCGACCTTCCCAAAAACCGGAAACGTTTTCCTTTAAACCCGCAGCCAGGGCAATCATGGGTAAATACTTGGATGACGTCTCCGGTTGCAAAGCGTATTCGCGGCGAGGCTTTAAGATTAAATTCGGTTGCAATAATTTCGCCAATCACTCCGTCCCGGATTTCAATTGGCAATTTTGTTTCAGGGTCGACAAGATCCAGCGGAAACAAGCCTAGATCAGGTGCCACGCAATGAATCCCGTAATACTCGTCGGAATCGCAGGAGAAACCAAATTCACCTAGATAGTCATACACACGGCATCCGTAAGCGGTTTCGATTTTCTTTTTTACTTCCGGAATGCCAATGCCCATTTCACCGACTGTAAATAATGCTTTTAACCCCAAATCACCGACACGCTTGCCAATCAGTTCTGACGCCTTGTCAATTAAATGTTCCGCCAAGGACGGTGTCATCATCGCAGCAGTTGGCTTTGTCATATCAGCATATCTTAGAATCATGGCGCTGCCGGCACGTACATCGACATCAATTGGCAGTACACCCTGTGATCGAATCCCCCACAAAATGGAAGAGGTCGCATATATCCCTAATGCATGACTGAAAAGCAGACGATCACCGGGGAAGACTCCGCCATATTCGAGCATATGGGCTATGTATCGATTTAAAAAATTCAAATCCTCCTTTGTAAACGTATAGGTGAATGTTGGTTCCCCGGAAGTTCCACTTGTCGTCCCAGTAAATTCGATTTCATCCGGTGAACAGCATAAGTGCGTGCCAAATGGATGGCCCCATTTTTCCCTTGATTCCTTCTGATTTTCCCGTTCAATTGTTTTATCCATGAAAGCCGGCAATTGGCGGAAGTCGTGGATCGATTTAATTTCTTCGGGATGAACTCCTATCTCGTTAAATTTTTTTCGATAAAATTCAGAATTTCGGTACACATAGCGTAATTGTTTTTGTAATAATTGTTCCTGGTATTGAAAGATTTCCTCTTCCGACATCTGATTAAACATAGGATTTGTATATTTCACTTCTTTTGCGAAACTCTTAGTGATTGGCATAATTGGCCCTCCTTCTGATAATTTTAAAATATCAAAATTTAATAGATATATAGGAACTTCTAATAGATACTGCGAAATAATTAATAGTTCTTGCCTACAATTGTCGTTTTTTAAAGAAGGTATTTTCGAATACAAATCTAATTATTATAGAAACCAGGTTATTGCCAAATAAAATGATGCAGAGGTGAAATATACGTGCAGCTCGAACAATTGGAGTACATCATTAGGGTATCCGAATCACGCTCATTTTCAAAAGCTGGACAAATCCTTCATGTATCACAATCCGCGGTCAGTCAGTCCATTACAAAACTGGAAAGTGAATTGGGGGTGAAAATTTTTGAGCGGATGCATACAGGCGTCAAACCCACAGTAGAAGGTATGCAACTAATCAAGATTGCAACTGAAGTATTAAAAAAAGTTGACGAATTGAAAGACCAAGCTGCGAAATATAACCAATCGTCACAAAATCGATTAAGCATCGGGATCGTTTCCGGACTTCATCTGCCCTTTCTCCCAAAGCTGCTTTCTTTATTAAAACAAGAATTTCCGCAACAGGAAATTACGTTAATCGAAAAAAGTTCTTTAAACATCATCGAGGCAATCATCAAAGATGAAATTGACATGGGAATTTTGGTCATTTATGAAGAAACCTTAAAATATAAAAATATCATTACATTCAAGGAAATGTACCCTGTCAATTTGTTTGTGTTTGTGGATAAACATTCACCCCTTGCTCACCATGAGTTTTTACTACCAAAAGATTTAAAAAACCAAACTTTTGTTATGTTTAACGGAGAATTTATGAACTGGTTCTTCAACATATTCAATCAGCAGAACGGCCCATTCAAATTGTTATTTTCCTCCAATAATAATGAAAACATATCAGAGGCAGTACGAAATGGCCTTGCCATTGCGATTGAAACTGAGTCTGAAGCACTCTCCAATCCCTTTATTAAAAACGGAGATATTTTGGCCATCCCTTTAATAGAAGATGTGAACGGAAATAGTTTTTTAGGGCTCGCCAAACTAAAAAGCAGAACGTTTACTGTTGAGAGTCAAAAAACAATCAATTATTTTCAATCTGAAATACAGGATATGTTTCAGGAGCGAAAATCTATATTTCCATTTGAAAAATATCTCAAAACAAAAGATTGATTCTTCCATTTTGAGATATTTCCGGAAATGGATTACTTCATTTTTGGATCCAAAGCATCCCTTAAACCGTCACCAAACAAATTAAATCCTAATACAACCAGCATGATGGCGAAACCCGGAAACAACAATGTCCAAGGAGCGTTGGTGATAAACTGTCTGGAATCTGCCAGCATCTTTCCCCATTCCGGTTCACCGGGCTGGGCGCCCAATCCTAAGAATCCTAAAGCTGCTGCCTCTAAAATAGCAGTAGCAATACCCAGCGTGCCTTGGACAATAATTGGCGTAATAGAGTTTGGCAGAACATGTTGGAGAAGCAGACGTCTATCCGACATGCCGGTAATTCTTGCGGCCATAATATACTCCTCTTCTTTTACACTTAACACTCTTGAGCGGATTAATCGGCCATACGTCGGAATATTAATAATGGCAATCGCCACTAAGGCATTAAACAAACTTGGGCCCAGCATGGCAACAATAGCAATGGCCAAAAGAATGCTTGGAAAGGCAAGCAAAATATCAAAAAATCTTGAAATAATTGTATCAAGCCATTTTCCATAATAACCCGCGATTAAGCCAAGAAGCGATCCGATGATGATAGAACCAATGACAGAGAAAAATCCGATCCATAAGGAAATTCTTGCACCATAAATAATTCGGGTATAAATATCCCTTCCCTGGTCATCAGTTCCAAACCAATGTTCCGAATTCGGGGAGATTAAGGTTTTTTCGGGATTAAACCCATCCAATGGCTGTGAAGTAAGGACGGGAGCAAGAATGCCTATTAAAATAAACGATACCACAATCGCTAACCCAATCATGGCAGGCCGCTGCTTTTTCAGCCTTTTCCATCCTTCCAGCCACAGTGATTTTTTTGAGGGTCCATGAATTGCCATTTTTTCCGGAACTGGTTGTAACATTGTTTTCAATTGTCTCCCCTCCTCATCGATAATTTATTCTTGGATCCAAGAGTGAATAAAGGATGTCTACAATTAAATTAACGAAAACAAAAATCGTCGCAATTATCAAGATACCTGTTTGGATGACAGGATAATCACGTGAACCAATTGCATCGTAAATATAACGCCCCACTCCAGGCCAGCCAAAAATGGTTTCTGTTAGAACGGCTCCTCCCAATAACAACCCAGTCATCATTCCAATAATGGTCAATATCGGTGCAAAGGCATTTTTCAAAGCATGCTTGTATAGCACCCAAAACCCAGACAGTCCCTTGGCGCGGGCAGTCCGTACATAATCCAGTTCCAATACCTCCAGCATACTGGATCGGGTAATCCTTGCGATCACCGCCATTGGAATGGTTCCCAGTGCAATACTTGGCAAAATTAGGTGCTTGAATACATCCCAAAATCCTGGCCAATTTCCCTGAATGAGGGTATCAAATAATAAGATCCCGGTAATCGCTTCGACCGGTTCTCTTGCATTCATCCTTCCTGTGGAGGGCAGCCAGCTTAACTGTTCAGCAAAAATCCATTGTTCCATCAGTCCTAGCCAGAATACCGGAATGGATACCCCCATTAACGCTATTAGCATCGCTGTATAATCAAACCAGGTTGCCCTCCTCCAGGCTGCGATAATGCCGGCATTTACCCCAACTATTATTGCAATAAGCATGCTGATGATCATTAATTCTATCGTTGCTGTTAAGTATGGCATGATTTCTTCCTGAATTGGCTTTTTTGTTTTTAAGGAAGTCCCGAAGTCACCAGTCAATAATCCTGCTACATAAGTAAAGTATTGGGAGGGTAAGGATTTGTTCAACCCCATTTCCTCGCGCAACTCCTTAACAGCTTCCGGAGTGGCTTGGTCACCTAAAATAACCGACGCCGGGTCTCCTGGAATGGCGTGAATTATGGAAAACACAATAATGGACATGCCAATCAGAACAGGAATTAATTGCACTATTCGGCGGGAAATATAATTAGACACTTTTTGCTACACCTCCTATTGTCATTATTTATAATGGTGGCAGGCAACATAGTGTCCTTCGCCAACGTTCTTTAATTCAGGTGTGGTTGTTTCACACTCAGCCATTTTAGCGAAACATCTTGGATGAAACGGACATCCGCTTGGTGGATTGATCGGATTTGGGAGGTCGCCTTTAAGGACAATCCTCTCCTGCTTCTTTTCGGGGTTTATGCTTGGTGCAGCCGAAAATAAGGCTTTAGTATAAGGATGCAGCGGGTTTTCGTATATGCTTTTTTTGCTGCCCTGCTCGACCATTCTTCCCAGGTACATCACGCCAATTCTGTCACTAATGTGCTTTACAACACTTAAATCATGGGATATAAACAAATAAGTTAAGCCGAAATCCCTTTGTAACTGCCTTAATAAATTTAACACCTGTGATTGAATCGATACATCAAGCGCTGATACTGCTTCGTCCGCAATGATTAATTTGGGGTTCAACGAAAGCGCTCTAGCAATCCCGATTCGCTGCCTTTGTCCGCCAGAAAATTCATGAGGATATCTTGACGCATGGTAACTGTTTAATCCGACAACATCCAATAGCTCATGAACTCTTCTCTTCCGCTGCTCAGATGTTAAATCTGTATTGACAATCATCGGCTCTTCTATTAACCCCCCCGCCGTCTTCCTGGGATTAAGGGAAGCGTAGGGGTCCTGAAATATTAGTTGAATATCACGGTAAACCGATTTCATGTCCTTGGAGGAGATCTTCGAGATTTCTTTCCCTTGAAAAAATATCTTTCCATCGGTCGGGTTAATTAACCGTAAAATCGTCTTGCCTGTTGTTGATTTGCCGCAGCCGGATTCTCCCACCAAGCCAAATGTTTCATTTTCATAAATGGAGAAATCAACACCATCAATCGCTTTTACATAATTTGTGTTCTTTCCGAAAAAACCGCTTCTAATCGGAAAATGCACTTTTAAATCTTGTACTTCAAGTAGCGGTGATAGCATGGTTTACCTCCTTTGCCAGGAAACAACGTGATTTTTGGCCTGACCCGATATCAAAGAGCTCTGGTTCCTTATGAAAACATTCGTCCATGGCAAATTTACATCTAGATGCAAATTTACATCCTTCAGGCATCTCGGAAGGAATCGGAACATTTCCGGGTATCGTTTCAAGCCATTCCACTTCATCTTCCAAGGTTGGGATGGACTCGATAAGTCCTTTCGTATATGGATGGGATGGGGAAGAAAAGATGGTTTTTACATCCGCTTCCTCAACCACCCTTCCGGCATACATAACAATGACACGATCACAAACTTCCGAAACAACTCCAAGGTCATGCGTAATCATGATGATCGAGGTATTGCTCTCACGTTTCATCTGTTGAATGAGTTCCAATATCTGTGCCTGGATTGTCACATCGAGTGCTGTGGTCGGCTCGTCAGCAATGATAAGTTTTGGATTGCAAGCAAGGGCCATTGCAATCATGACCCGCTGTCTCATCCCGCCGGATAATCGGTGCGGATAATCCTTGACAATCTTTTCGGCGCGCGGAATACCGACTTGTTGAAGCAGCTCAATACTTCTTTTTTCTGCTTCCTTCCGATTCAATTTCATATGGAGTCGCAATGTCTCCCCAATTTGATTGCCAATGGTGTAGCTTGGATTCAGACTTGTCATCGGCTCTTGAAAAATCATGGCAATCTCATTGCCCCGGATTTTGCGCATCTTTTTTTCGTTTAATTTAGTAAGATCCAAATCTTGAAAAAGAATGCTGCCTTCAACAATTTTCCCTTTTCTTAGGGGCAGCAATTGCATAATCGACAGGGCTGTTACACTTTTTCCTGAACCCGACTCCCCAACTATGCCCAACGTTTCGCCTTCATTGACGATGAAGCTTACACCGTCAACAGAGCGAACAACGCCGTTATCTGTAAAGAAATGCGTCTTAAGATTTTGAATAGAAAGCAGCGGCTCCATTTTCCCCCTCCTGTCCCATAATTCATAGGCTGAAATGTCCATTATGTTTTTGAGTTTACAAAAGCTGATTCATATATAATTCCTTTTTCTCTTAAACTATCAATTTCACTGTCATCAAGACCAAGTAGAGAGTGAAGGATTTCCTTGTTGTGTTCCCCAAGCTGTGGCTCAAGTGGTTTGTCTCCATTTCTAAGTCCCATTTCCCTGCCGAAGAATTTAATCGGAAGATTTGGGAGTTTGACTATTCCAAGGACAGGATGTTCTACATCAATCACCATATTTCTGCCAAGCAAATGAGGATCGTTGATTAAATCCTTCCCGGTCTTAACTTCCCCAGCAGGGACATGCAAATCGCTTAAGAATCTAAGCACTTGTTCCGCCGTTCTATTTTTAGCCCAATCAGCAAATATTGAGTTTAAGTAATCGAGATTGACCGCGCGTTTTTCCATAGAGGGAATATCATCCCCTTCGAAATCCTTTACGATGTCATCTCTCCCGATACCGTGATAAACCTTTATAAAACGGTCATTGCCGGAAGCACAAACAATCACCCATTTATCATCACTCGTTTTAAAAGCTTCCCAAGGAGCTCCTAACGGGTCCTTATTTCCACGTGCCATTAAAGGCTCGCCAGTCATGCTCGTTCGAATGACGGTTTCCTCCAAGACAGAGAACACGCTATCCATCATACTTACTTCAATTCGCTGGCCCTTTCCAGTCTTATTCCGTTCAAGCAGCGCACTTAAAATACCTACCGTCAAATAAATTCCTGACAATGAATCGGCTACTGCCGGACCTGTTTTTAATGGCTTTCCGCCCTCTAACCCATTTTGGCTCATCAACCCGCCCATCGCTTGGGCAATTCCATCGATACACGGCAGTTTCGAATATGGACCTTCACTGCCAAACCCATTTAATGAAGCATAGATGATTTTGGGGTTCACTTCCTTTACAGCCTCATAACCAATTCCCAATTTGTCTACAGTGCCAGCTACAAAATTTTCAACAATCACGTCGAATTCTTTTGCCAGGTCTAAAAATAGCTGTTTTCCTTCTTCACTTTTCATATTCAACGAAATCGACTTTTTCCCGCGATTCAACATATAAAAGTAACCGCTTACACTTTCCTTGAAAGGAGGGATGGATCTGGAGCGGTCTCCCGCTCCAGGCCTCTCAACCTTCACTACTTCCGCACCCAAATCTTGCAGCATCAGTGTTGCATAGGGAGCAGAAAAAACCCAGCTTAAATCAAGAACTTTAATGCCATCCAACGGCTTGGACATCTGTATCCGCTCGCTTTCATCTATTCTTTACTTCTCAATCGTCACTTCGTACATATTTTCTGCACCGGTAGGATGCGGGAAATATCCCTTAATGTAACTTGCCGTAACAACAGGCTCTTTTACTTCCACAAGCGGTACGGATGGTGCATCATTATGAACAAGCTCCTGAACTTTTTTGTAGATCTCTGCCCGTTCTTTCTGATCCATCACTGACTTAGCCTGCATCAAAAGATCACTTACCTCATCATTTTGATAGAAAGTATGGTTTTGGGCTGCGCCCTTGACTGCGTTATTCTTACTAAGCATGGAATATAGGAAATTATCCGGATCTCCGTTATCCCCAACCCACCCGATTAATCCGATGGAATGTTCTCCCTTTCGAATCTGGTCAAGATAGGCCGCCCATTCAAGTGAAACTACTTTTACTTTAATTCCCGCTTTTTCAAGACTTGTTTTCATCGCTTCCACCATTTTGATTGGCTGTTGCATATAAATACGGGAATTGGAGGTAACTGAAAACTGGAGCTCAAAACCATTTGGATAACCTGCTTCTGCTAATAGCTGCTTGGCTTTCTCCACATCGTAATCGTAGTCTTCCACATCGTTGTTATAGGCCCAGCTCGAAGAAGGAAGCATGTTTTTAACCGGTTCTGCGAGACCATAGAAAAATGCATCCGCAATTCCTTTTTTATCAATAGCATGGTTGATAGCCTGGCGAACCTTCGAATTATTTAATGGCTCTTTCAAATTGTTAATCGACAAGTATCCAACATTTAAAGGAGGGCGGAGTGTCACCTTTAGGTTTTTATCATTTTTTACTGAACTTAAATCGGATGGGTTCAAACTTACCATGATATCAATTTCACCATTCTTTAGAGCTGTTAATCTGGCAGAATTGTCCGGAATGACCTTGTAAATCAATTTGTCCAGTTTTGGAAGCCCCTTTTTCCAGTAGTTTTCATTTTTTACCAATGTGATTGAATCATTTGTTTTCCAAGACTCAAATATAAATGGCCCTGTCCCAACCGCCTGTTCATTAATTTTTGCTCCATATTTCTTAATGGCCTCCGGGCTAATAATACCGAAAGCATGCATACCAAGATTGGACAAAAAGTTCGCCTGAGGTTTGGCTAGGGTAAATTGTACCGTGTTCTGATCAATGGCCTTTACTTCTTCAATGACACTGCCTTCACCTTTAAAACCGTTAAACATGCCGCGGTAGACTGAGAATGTTCCTTCGAACCGGTCGGGATGGTTTTTATCCATCATTCTTTCGAAATTATACACAACCGCATCGGCATTAAAATCAGTACCATCATGGAATTTTACGCCCTCTTGAAGCTTAAATGTCCAAACCTTTCCATCTTCGGAAGTGGTCCATTCCTTTGCTAATGCAGGAATGACATCAGTTGTTTCCTTATCATACTCAACCAAGGTTTCATAAATGTTCTTGGTGACCCGCCATGTTTCAATCTCATTTACATTTTGAGGATCCATCGCATAACTATCGGCTCCTCTTCCAAAGATCAGTACCTGTTCTTCCTTTTTTGTGTCAGCTTCTTCTTTCTTATTGGAGGTTGAATTGCTGCAGGCTGATACCATTAGAGAAAGCATTAATAACAAAGTTACAAATCCCAACGTCCTTTTTCTCATAAATTTCCCTCCAGGAATTGATTGTTTTCAAAACTATAACATCGTTTTGGCATTGTGAAGAAATTCTTCAATTTGCTCCCTTGTTTTTGAATCGTTACCAATAAACTCAGCTATTGTTCTCCCACTCTTGTAAGCTACAAAACTCGGAATGCCCATGACCCCCGCTTCAGCGCAAATATCTTTACGTTCATCCGAGTCCACTTTATAAAAATCAAATTCTTCACGGTTATTTCCGATAATTTCTTCAATAAATGTATCGATGAACCGGCAATCGGGGCACCAGTCCGCTGAGAATAACATGACTGCAGCTTTTTCACCGTTCTTAATTTCTGAGTATTGCTCTATATTTTTGATATTTTCCATTTCTATTCCCCTTTATATGTTTTAGTCAATACTGGTTTTTCCAAGCCCAATTTGAATACCTTATTGGCGTTTTTCCAATAGAATTTCTCTCTAACTGAATCTTTTAAAGGCCATGCTTCAATTTCCTTTATTACTTCTTTGATTGGCATGCCTAATGTCAGCCAATCGGTGCCAAAAACAATTTTGTCTTGTATTAGTGTGTTGGCATAGTGCATAAACATATCCCAGCCCGTATTTGCTTCAGCAATATATTTTGGCCTGAATGCCGAGGTATCGACATAAAGATTTTCATATTTTAATAGCATCGCAATTAAATCAGGGACCCACGGCCAGCCGCCATGTCCGGCAATGATTTTTAAATTTTTAAAGTCCATAAGTGGCGCTTCAAGGTTCGATGGATGATCAATGAACACGGAAGTTTCACGGAAATAATTGATGGAGCTATGGATCCAAATTGGAATATCCAATTCTTCACAAAGGGCATATAACGGATAATACTTGCGGTCATCCGCTTTTACCCCGTGTTCGTATGGAGGGATGACCACCGCTTTATAGCCTTGCTCTGTTAATGCTTTACGGACTATTTTCAAACTTTCAGTTCCTTTGTGCGGATTATAGCCGGCAAATCCGATAAAACGGTCAGGATATCTCTTTAGCAATTCCGCCACATAATCATGGTCTGCAGGCGGCTTGGATCCATCTCTTCCATAATCCATGTTGTGAATTGCATGATAAACTACATTTGCATCGCTGAGCATAGTGAGGAAGTTTTCCATGGAGAATTCACTTTCAAGCTTTGCATAAACCTCTTGCATGACGGTTTCAACTGACCGTTCATTTACCATTTGCAAAAATTCAGCTTTTGACCATCCGGCCAATTGCGCCCATTTTGCACCAAATAACACACGATATTCAGCATTTTTGGGATCAATTTCTTTTGGTGCCTCAAAAATAAATTCGGGAAGCGTGTTGGAACAATCGATAAACAATTAAACTACCTCACTTTCTAATCCATTTAGTAATTTTTTTCAAACAGCGGTGTTTTGGTTAAAGATTTCTCCAGGGTACCCGGTTCGGACCAAATGATTTCCGGTGTCAATCTGACTTCTGTATGAAGAGCACTTTTGATTCTTGCCTCCAAATCTCCCAATAGACTTTTGTCAAATTGGTTGCCGTATTCCAGCTTAATTTGGAGCGGCGGTACGACTCTTGGAGGTGGACTATTTAAAACAATCCTTAATTCCCCCGTGACATCCGGTATAAATCTGGAAATCACATTCTTAATAGCGGAAGGATAGACATTCGCACCTTTTACAATCAGCATGTCATCGGCACGGCCGACAAACTTAATTCTTCTTCCTTTAAAGCCGCACCCAGGACATTCGTTCGTAAATACTTGGATTACATCACCGGTTGCATATCGGATTCTTGGAAGCCCTTTCAAATTTATCTCTGTTGTTACCCTTTCTCCAATCACACCATCTACTATTTCTACCGGCTTTTTCGTTTCCGGGTCAATTAGATCATTGGGGAAAAGGTTTAGGTCGGGAGCGACACAGTGAATCCCATAATACTCATCCGAGTCACATGAAAATCCCAATTCTCCTAAATAATCATAGATTCTGCAGCCATAAGCATCCTCAATTCTTTTCTTAACTTCAGGAACCCCTACTCCGATTTCACCTACTGTAAAAATGGCCTGCAGCCCAAGGTCGCGGACATTCCATCCAAGCTCTTCTGCCCTATTAATCAAATGCTCTGCCAATGGTGGGGTCATCATCGCCCCCGATGGCTTTGTCATCATCGCATATTGCAAAATGGTCTTGCTTCCAGCCCGTACATCCACATCAACTGGCAAGACATTGTGGGCGCGGACCCCAAACAAAATAGATGAGGTCGCATATATGCCTAACGAGTGACTAAACAGTAACCGCTCCCCCGCATGGATGCCTCCATATTCAAGCATGTGCCGGATATAGCGATTCAAAAATTCGATGTCTTCCTTTGTAAATGAGTAAGTAAAAGTTGGAACTCCCGATGTACCGCTTGTGGTTCCGGTAAAACAGATTTCATCCGGGGAACTGCACAAATGCATGCCGAATGGATGCCCAAATCGTTCCATTGACTCCTGTTGGGTGATTCTTTCGGTTGCTTTATCCATAAAAATAGGCAGCTTTTGATAATCAGCAAACGTACGAATTTCCTCGGGAAATGCCCCCGCTTCATGAAATTTCCTTCGGTAATACTCAGAATTTCGATAAACATACTTTAATTGTTTCCTAAGTAAAACTTCTTGAAATGCTATAATTTCTTCTTGTGTCATGGTGTTGAAAATCGGATTTGTATAGGTGACTTTTTTCGTATTCACCCTTGTAAGCATCATCTCTAACTCTCCCCTCCTATCACATTTATTTTCCGAATATTTGGATTTTAAAATAATTCTGGATATTTGTATTATAGTTGGTTAATAGTTTGGTGAGAAATACGAGTATTTAATAGGGGTATAAGTATCACTTATGCCCAGGGGAAAAAGGTAGATTCTAAATAATGTCTATATATTTCTTAACAATTTTCTATTTTTGTATTATTCTAAATCTAATAAAACGTTAGGGGTCATAAAAATGAATACATACTTCATTGCTGGACATGCGAAACTACCATCCGGAATGGCGGCTAAGAATATTTTTGAAACGTTGACCATCACAGTAGAACTGGATAAGACCTATGGAGTCATTGTGGAAGCCTCCTGTACGTTGGCCACTGAACATGGCAGGGACTATATCTCCAGACTTTTGAGGGGCCATAGTTTACGAGACGGGATTGACAAACCACTAGAAGAATTAAAAAACGGATATTTGGGGAAAGCCAATCATGCACTGATTGCCGCATTAAAAGACCTGTACAAACAATATGAGGCGATCATTCAAACAAATTAGTTTATCGACTCGACCTCAAATAAGAAGGAGCGAACCAAATCTATCGGCTCACTCCTTACCGTTCATCCGTTTTTAACGGTTTCCTTTTCGTTCTCATAAGGCCAGGCCGGCAGCATGTTGTTTAAAGGCTTATCCTCACGGTAGCCAAGCACGTATTCTGCCTGCATGACCGTGTGAATTTCCCTTGTTCCTTCATAAATGACCGGCGCTTTCGAATTCCGCAGGAAGCGCTCAACCGGGTATTCGCTAGAATAACCATAGGCACCGTGGATTTGCACTGCATCATCCGCTGCTTTATTGGCAAAATCGCATGCCTGCCACTTTGCCAGCGAGGTTTCGCGGGTATTCCGGACTCCTTTGTTTTTAAGCTCCCCGGCGCGATAAACCAGCAATCGGCTCATTTGCAAGCCCGCTTCCATATTAGCGATCATCTGCTGGACAAGCTGGTGTTTCCCAATTTCCTTGCCGAAGGTTTTTCGTTCATGGCAATACTTGACACTCTCCTCCAAGCTCGCCATGATTAGCCCGACTGCACCGGCGGCAACCGTAAAGCGGCCATTATCCAAAGCCGACATGGCAATTTTGAAGCCTTCCCCTTCTTGCCCAAGCAGGTATTCTTTGGGAACTCTAACCTGGTCAAAGAACAATTCACCGGTATTTCCGGAACGGATTCCCAGTTTCCCTTTAATCGCTTTTGACGAGAAGCCTGGCATCGTGCGCTCCACGATAAAGGCGGAAATTCCATGGTGTTTTTTCTCTTTATCGGTATAGGCGAACACGATGAAATGATCAGCCACATCACAAAGAGAAATCCATGTTTTGGACCCATTTAAAATGTAGTGGTCACCGTCTTTTATAGCGGTTGTCCCTAAGGATGCCACATCAGACCCCGCCCCTGGTTCCGTCAGTCCAAAGGCCCCGATTTTTTCTCCTTTTGCCTGTGGAACAAGGTACTTTTGCTTTTGTTCTTCTGTTCCCCACTGCAATAGCGTCATGCTGTTTAAACCGGTATGAACAGAAACGGCCGTACGGAAGGCTGTGTCGCCTCTTTCAAGTTCTTCACAAACAATTGCAAGGGAATTGTAATCCATCCCACTTCCGCCATATTGCTCCGGGATGCAAACGCCCAACAGGTCTAATTCTTTTAATCGCTTCCAAATAACCGGATCGAAAGCGCCCCGTTCATCCCACTCTTGCATGTATGGGATAATTTCCTTGTCAACAAAACTTCTGACCATTTTTCTCAACATTTCTTGTTCTTCGGTAAATTCAAAATCCATCACGCATACGCCTCCATCTTTTTTAAATAATATTGTTCTCTTTCAATTGGCTGATTTCCTCTAATGAAAAACCGGCTTGCTGCAAAATTTCACTCGTATGCTCCCCCGCAATCGGCGGGTGGCGTTCAATTTTTGCCTTTGTTCTTGATAGTTTAATAGGTGAACCGACAAGCTTCACACTGCCCGCTTCCGGGTGGTTCACCTGCACGACCATATCACGGGCAAGCACTTGCGGATGTTCGAAAACCTGGTCCATCGTATGGATGGGGCCACAAGGAATGTTTTTTTCTGAAAAAACCGCAATCCACTCCGCTGCTGTTTTTAATTGGAGTTGGTCCTCCAGTATTTTGGTGAGTTCGAGCTTGTTTTCCACCCTTGCCTCATTGGTGCGGTATCGTTCATCCTTGGCGATTTGAGGGATTCCTATCACCTTACATAGGTCGGCGAATTGCCGGTCATTTCCAACTGCGATAATTATATCTCCGTCTGACGCTTTAAATTTTGAATATGGGACAATATTCGGATGATCATTTCCCAGTCTTCGCGGTACTTTTCCGGATATTAGGTAATTGCTTGCCACATTTGCTAATGAGCTTACCGCAGTGTCTAGTAGCGACATATCCATTTTTTGGCCTAGGCCGGATTTTTCCCTTTCATATAAAGCCGCCTCTATGGAAATGACGGAATAAAGGCCAGTCAATATATCCACCATGGCCACACCTATTTTCACCGGCCCGCTTTCTTCACTGCCGGTGATACTCATCAGGCCGCTCATGCCCTGAATGATATAGTCATAACCGGGCAAATGCTTGTAGGGGCCCGTTTCGCCGAATCCCGTAATCGAACAATAGATGAGCCGTGGATTGATGTGTTTGATTGTTTCATAGTCGAGCTGCCATTTTTCCATCGACCCTGTCTTAAAATTGTGAATGAGCACATCGGCATCCTTGGCCAGCGTCCGGATGATTTCCCTGCCCTCTTCTGTTTTCAAGTTCACCGTGATGCTTCGCTTATTGCGATTCGCACATAAATAATAGGCGCTGACCCCATTTTGAAACGGCGGCCCCCAGAAGCGCGTTTCATCGCTGCCGCCAGGAGCTTCCACCTTTATGACATCGGCGCCAAGGTCCGCCAAAATCATTGTACAGTGAGGCCCGGCCAAGACTCTTGTTAAATCCAACACCTTCACTCCTTCGAGTGCTCCTGCCAATTTCCCACCCCCTAAGAACATCATTCGAAAAATACAAAAAGCCAGCCCAAACACACATAAATGTGGTATGGGACTGGCTTACGATCCATTGATACAGCCGGCTAAGGCTGGATGTGGAAACTTATCAGTCAATTGTTTTAAGTTTAATGGAATTCTTCACTTCCTTCCGTTGTAAAGACGGATAGGATGAAGCTAATGTTTATTTTACAAGAATTTTCTGAATCATTCAAGGCCTTTTTCTTAGAGTTTCGCCTGTAATGCTGACCGTATAGATAAAATTTAACTTTTTAATTGAATTTTTATCCTTGGTATTCCAGAAAAACCCAAATCAAAGACAATTTCACTTATTTCTTTAGCAATTTTGTCTTTAAGAAGCTTTATTAAAGACATTTTTATTACTTTTTGAAGCCATTTTGTTTTTGATATTCCAGAAAAACCCAAATTAAAGACATTTCCATCTTACTCTTTAACCATTTTGTCTTTAAGAAGCGTTTTTAAAGACATTTTAATCGTTTTTCGAGCGATTTTGTCTTTAAGTTTCCATGAATATCCATAAATAGAGGTTTTCATCCACCGGTCCTTTTAAAAAACAACATCCACCGCAAAAACGACAATCATGATTAACTGAATGACCGCTTTTGCGAACGTGCCGCTTAAGAAGGCGAATAGGGTGGCAACCGCCACTTTAGCGGATTCCTGGAACGTTTTCTTTTGTAGCAATTCTGCGAGCAATACCAAAACAAATGGAACAACGATGACGCCAAACGGCGGAATCACAAAGCTTCCGACAATCAACCCGATTGTTGCCGCCCTCATCCCCCATTTCGAACCCCCTGCTTTATCGACAAAGTGGAGGTTCGCTAAATAGTCTGCGAGGAACAACAACACTGTCAGAAGGACCAGCATTGTCCACGAAATCCAAGAAAGTTCATCCGAATTAATCCCAAAATGATAAACGGCCACACCGGCCCAAATCATTAACACAGACGGAATGATGGGATAGACAAGACCGACGAAACTAACAATGAAGCAGGCAACAATAATAATCCATAACAATATATCCACTATTTCATTCACCTCATATCATAGCCACGACTAAAAACTGCGAAAAACTCTTACAATTAAAATTTCAGTTTATCATTGGTTGGTTCCTCTGCTTTTTTCTCTTGATGATCGGTTTGGAAAACCTTCTTAGAGACGCTGTTTAATTTTTTCAAAAACCGGTTAAAACCAAAGCCGACAAAAAATGCAATGCTGATTGGCGCATAGGGCATATTATTATAATCCACAAAATCAATTAATAAAACCCCACTTTGAATCAAAGTAACAGCGATTACGGCAGTACCGGTAGCAAAGATTGGATAAAAGATGTACATCACCCAGTGACGGTAATCGGTTAACTCGCCTTCCATGTAGTGAGAACAAAACATATACAGGTGTCTAAGCGACCCGCCTATCGCTCCGGCAAAGAAATAATACAAAAATAGTTTTATATCCACAATAATTGGCAGCATTTTTTCAAGCTTTCCTACCCACAGCAAGCCTACCGCCAAAAAGCTCCCGAAAAACAGCATCAAAAGATAGGTTAGAATAACAGCTTTTAACCATCTTTTCAAAGCTATCACCCCCATATCTGATGAGTTAGCCTATGCAAAAATCGAGCCTGGGGTGACTTCCATGGATCAAGAGGTTCTATATCTGTCTGCTTTCCTGGGAAAGTTTTTGAATCTCCCGAGCCGTTTCCTCAAGAATATAGACAACAGGCACTTGCGTCGTAATATTGGAATGCTGAAACCATTCCTCTGTTACGTAATAGGAAATATTCACATCGGACATTTTTCCAATAGTGCAATGCTTATTATTGGTGATGCTGATGATCTTACTGCCTTTTTGTTTCAATTGGTCGATATGCGAAATCGTGAACGTATTTTCTCCGTTCACCGATAAGGCGATCGTCGTGCAATTTTCTAAAAAATTTGCATGAATCGGCATGTACGGATCCTTGACATACATGGAGAATTTCCCCAAGCTTGAAAAATACCTCGCGCCATACTCTGCCAAAATTCCCGAACTCCCGGAACCGATAAAAATAAGGTTGTCCGATTCCACAATCAAAGATGCGGCCTCCCTAATGGCAGCGTCCAGGTTTCCATTTAATGTCCGTTCAAAAAACTCAGTAACCGCATACTGGCTGCTTTTGACTTTTCGATCCTTATTTTCATCCAAATACATTTTTAGTTTTACCTTGAATTCCGAGAAGCCTTCGCAATTTATTTTACGGCAAAACCTTAAGACTGTAGACGTAGAAACATGGGTTTCATCCGCCAAATCGCGAATCCGCATATAGATAACTTTCTCGCCATTCTTGCAAATATAATCATATAAAGACGTTTCTAACTCATTAAAGGACGCTATGACATCACTTGGAAACATCAAAATACCTCCAGACTTTCTATTTTACTATTTTAACACATACATGTAACAAGGTGTTACCCGCATGTAACAAGTTCCTTTCGTTGGCATCTGCACCTAAAAGCAGGCAAATCATTTACGATTTTTTGATAAGACAATAGAATGAAAATGTGAACAGAAAAAAATAGATTTCTGGAGGTATTTTACATGTCAAAAGGCATTAAAATCGTTACAATTGGCGGCGGCTCAAGCTACACTCCTGAATTAATCGAAGGTTTTATTAAGCGCTATGATGAGCTTCCGGTTCGAGAGCTTTGGTTAGTAGATATCGAAGAAGGAAGAGAAAAGCTGGAAATCGTAGGAAACCTTGCGAAGCGTATGGTTGCCAAGGCAGGACTTCCAATTGAAATTCATTTAACATTAGATCGCCGCGAAGCGTTAAAGGACGCGGATTTCGTTACGACTCAATTCCGTGTCGGCCTGTTAAAAGCTCGTGCAAAAGATGAAAGAATCCCATTAAAATATAATGTCATTGGGCAAGAAACAAATGGCCCTGGCGGATTATTCAAGGGTCTTCGTACCATTCCTGTTATCCTTGAAATCTGTAAAGATATCGAAGAACTTTGTCCAGATGCTTGGCTTGTTAACTTTACAAACCCAGCAGGCATGGTAACGGAAGCCGTTCTTCGTTACAGCAACATCAAGAAGGTTGTCGGCCTTTGTAACGTGCCAATCGGCATGCGTATGGGCGTGGCGAAAGCATTGAATGTGGAGCCTGAGCGTGTACAAGTAAACTTTGCCGGCCTTAACCATATGGTATTCGGCCTTGATACTTTCTTAGACGGCGTCAGCGTCCAAGACCAAGTGATTGAAGCGATGGCCAATCCTGAAAATGCCATGACAATGAAAAATATTTCCGGCATTGCTTGGGAGCCTGACTTCATTCGTGCATTAGGCGCAATCCCTTGCGGCTATCATCGTTATTACTACAAAACGGATGAAATGCTGGCTGAAGAACTTGAAAAGGCGGCAGCTGAAGGCACTCGTGCGGAAGTGGTTCAACGTTTGGAAACTGAATTATTTGAGCTTTATAAAGATGAAAATCTTGATATTAAGCCGCCTCAATTGGAGAAACGTGGCGGTGCGTACTACAGCGATGCTGCTTGCAGTCTGATCAACTCCATTTACAACGATAAGCGCGATATTCAGCCGGTTAACACTCGCAACAACGGCGCGATTGCCAGCATTCCGGATGATTCCGCTGTAGAAGTAAACTGCGTGATCACAAAAGACGGCCCTAAGCCGATCTCTGTAGGCGACCTTCCTGTTGCTGTTCGTGGATTAGTTCAGCAGATCAAATCGTTCGAGCGTGTTGCTGCTGAAGCTGCCGTAACAGGCGATTACAAAACGGCGTTACTTGCTATGACCATCAACCCACTTGTTCCATCTGATACAGTGGGCAAGCAGATTCTTGATGAAATGCTAGAAGCGCACAAAGAACATTTACCACAGTTCTTTCAAAAAGTAGAAGCATAAATAGAAATTTAGGGTGGTGCTTAGAGCCCCACCCTATTTTATTTACGGATAAAAAAATCCACCCAGAAGGATGGATTTTTCTAAAAATATTATCTGCTCCCGCTTTTGACCAACGGCTGGACGACCGGGGCACTTTTGATTGCAGGTTGCTTTTTCTTATAAGCATGGTAGTATGCCATCCCGATAAACACGACGCCCCCCACAGCATTGCCTAAAAACACGGGGACAAAATTAAATAAGTATTCTATCCAATTAAAATGACCGGCAAAGATGGCGGCCGGTATGACAAACATATTAGCCACCACGTGCTGGAATCCAATTGCCACGAACGCCATCGTCGGGAACCAAATCCCAAGAATTTTTCCGGACATATCCTCCGCCCCATATGATAGCCAAACCGCTGCGGCTACCAGCCAGTTACAGCCAATTCCCGATAGAAACGCCTGCAAGAATGACGCTTCCAGCTTGTGCTCAGCAACATTGATCGTTTTATCCAAAAATGGAGCGGTTTCCGTTAACCCAACCAAATGGCCAAAGACATAAGCGACAAAGATGGCACCGGCAAAATTGCTCAGCGTAACGAGCAGCCAATTCCAGGCAACCTGTTTGGTCGTGACTTTTTTGGCGCATCGCGCAAGCGGCACCGCCATCATGTTCCCGGTTAACAACTCCCCGCCTGCCAACAGCGTTAAAATCAGGCCAATTGGGAACACTGATGCCCCAATTAAACTGCTTAGTCCCTGCAAGCTTTCCGATAACGGTGCCGTAACACGAATAAACAGCAGATAACCAAGCGCAATGAAGGCCCCGGCCTCAAACCCTAATATTAACGTTTGCCCGGCTGCATATTTTGCCTTCTTCACTCCATTCTCAACTGTAATTTCCATTATCTTTTCCGGTTTGCTAAACGCCATAACAAGTCCACCCTTATGCAAAATAAAGTATGTGAAATAATTAACATATCTTATTGTACATCACTCTATCGGAAAACAATGTGAACATTTTATTAATTATTGTTCTGTAACAAAGTTCACATTTTAAAGGATTTTTTTTAAAAGTGCAAAAGAGTGCAGCCCCACAATAAGGCTGCACCCCAAACCTTAAAATATTGGTTCTAGATAATTCCCAAATCCTTTTAAAATAGGCAGCCCCTGTGCCTCTAGGTCCTTCCAAATTTTCCGATCAAGCTGAAATGGACCGCTTTGCTTCAGGATTTCGATGTCGTTCTCCGTCAGCAGAGTATGATATTCTTCTACACCTTTTCTGACAATAAATTCATAGTCTTGCATTTTCATAAGGATGACCTCATAATTCTCATCCCATTCCTTCAACTGCCCTTCAACACAGTTGGCAACATGTAATAGAAATTTTTCATTACAATAATTTTTCGCCATTAAGCCTCTGGCAAAACCGCTAATGTTCATTTCAACCGCTCCTTTGCCTTTTTGAAAAAATAAAAACCCTTTCGCCATTGGATGCAAAAGGGTCCGTCACCGTTGTATCATCCAAAGCATTCGCTTTGCCTGGTTGGAGCACCTTGCCTGTCTGCAGGTTGCTGTGACGTATCTGAGCCAGGTCTCTCTGCCACTCTTGATAACTATTTCATTACTCCTATTGTACTACCAAAATATGAAAATGAACAAGAGATATACGGATTCAATCTGCGTTCATGGTATAATGATTGGTGGAAATAGCTTGGAGGTATTGTATACATGAATTATAAAGCAGTCATCTTAGATATTGACGGAACCATCCTTCCTCACGGGAAAACGTTAAGTTATGCCACAAAAGACGCCATCGAGCAATTAAAAGCAAAGAATATAACGGTCGCCATTGCAACGGGGAGAGCGCCTTATTTTTCATGGCCCATCATCGAGGAAATTGGCGTCGATTCGGCTGTGTTTTTTAACGGTTCGCTAGCCTATCATGAAAAGAATGAAATCTACCAAAATTCAATCGACAAGCTTGTTTTGGAAAAATTACATGGGTTGTCGCTAGAATATCAGCACCCGCTGACATTTTTAAGCAATCAAACCTTTAAAGCCAGCGATTTAATGCATCCATATATTATAGAGTCCTATCAGCATGATGACTGGAAACCGGAACTGGCCTCACCAAAGTTTTGGCTGGAAGAAGATATTTTCCAATTGTTCCTGCATTGTGATGTTGAAGAAGAACGATTCTATCAAACGATGATCCCTGAACTGGATTTCCGAAGATGGACATCGACCGGCGCGAAGGCCTGTGATGTGAATATGGCAAAATCCAATAAATCAGTTGGAATTACCAAGTTACTGGAGCGCCTCGGCATCGCGCCTGATGAAACGGTTGCATTCGGTGACGGTATGAACGATATTGAAATGCTGTCATTGGTCGGCATGGGCGTTGCCATGGGCTCTGCACAGGAGGAATTGAAGCAAGCGGCCAATATGGTTACCCTTACCGCTGAAGAAGACGGCGTCCGCCACGGGTTGGAACGACTCGGGCTTATTAGCTAAAAAGAGTCCATGCCATAAGGTTCTACTTTGGCATGGACTTTCTATTTTTATACACTTTTCGTGTCTATGTTTACGGTCGGTTCTTTTTTTGCGGTCAATATAAACCGCAAATCGATTATCGTATGAAGAATGATTGGATAAAGCAAACTTCCAGTCGATACATATACCCTTCCCAGAACGAAACCAACAAGGCCTGTCATGATCACTCCCTTCCAGCCTTGATAGTAATGGGCAATCCCGAAGATCGCCGCCCCGACAATCAATAAAACAACTCCCTCAAGGTTAAAAGGTGATTCTGAAAGAAAATGAAATAAAAATCCACGATAAATGATTTCCTCACAAATGCCTGCAGTGATCGCTACTAGAATGCCCAATCGCTTATCCAACTTTCCGGTCGGAACCATATAAGAAATGGTATTGGTTTGGGCTTGTTGGTATTTCCGATAAAAAGGCAATCTCATCATAATGAACATTGCGAACCCAATCCCTACTAGAAAACCGACAAACGTCCCCATCGTTTTGGCTGAACTCTCCGAGGGCAATTTAAATCCAATGTCGGAAAAGGTAGTGGCCGTTAAGGCAACCATTAATAAAATGAGTAACGTAACGCCCCATTCAGAGTAAATCACATACTTAAAATAAGCAACCCGTTCCTTTTCATGATAGGTCGCCTTCAATTTATTGGTATATTTCGTATCCCAAAACGGATAGATACCAATCAAGAAAACTAGTAATATAATACCAAAAATAACCATGATTCCCCCCTTATACCTCGAGACTATTTTACTACTATTCTACAAGAAGTTACAAAATCCTTCCATGTTATCCAGTCAAAAAAGACCAAATCGTCGGTGATTTGGTCTCAACATCGTTATTTCGCAAGTTTTTTATAATCTTCAATAAATGCAGCAACCTGTTCCTCTTTTGTGGCCCAAGACGTAACAAGGCGAATCGCTGAATAATCCTTATCAACTTTTTCCCAAACATGAAATGCATAGGAGTTTTGCAGCCCGCTTATGACTTCGTTCGGCAAGATCGGAAAAATTTGATTGGTTGGCGAGTCGGTGAGGAACTTCACATTAGCATTGGCCAGCTCCGTTTTGAGGAGCTCCGCCATCTTGTTCGCGTGGTTCGCCAGTTCAAAAAATAGGTTATCCCGGAATAATTCAAGAAACTGAATCCCTAACACTCTCCCTTTGGCGAGCAGGCCGCCTTTTTGCTTAATGTGGAAGCGGAAATCCGTTTTAAGAGAATCGTTGCAAATGACCAGCGCCTCGCCAATCAGCGCCCCATTCTTCGTGCCGCCAATATAAAAAGCATCTACCAGCCCCGGCAGCTCCGACAAGGTTAGGTCATTCTCTGATGAAGTAAGTGCCGAACCCAGCCGCGCCCCATCCATGAATAAAATGAGACCGTTCCTATCGCAGAACTCCCTTAATTGTTTCAGCTCAGGCTTTTTATAAATGGTCCCGATTTCGGTTGAATTGGAAATATAAACAAGCTTCGGTTTAACCATATGCTCATCGGTATGGTAGTCAAGTACGCCTTGAAGATGCTCCGTGTTTAGTTTCCCATCCTCCGTATCGACGGAAATCACTTTGTGTCCGGTCGCTTCAATCGCTCCGGTTTCATGGGTAAAAATATGGCCGGAAGCTGTGGCAATAGCAGCCTCATGCGGTCTTAAGAAAGCCGCAATCGCCGTCAAATTAGTCTGTGTCCCGCCTGATAAGAGATGAACATCAACGTCCGTGCGCCCGAGCCTTGCTTTGATTAGCTCCACGGCTTTTTGGGAATAGCCGTCCTCCCCGTATCCATCCTCCTGTTCGAGGTTGGTTTCGATTAGCGTAGTCAAAATCCTCGGATGCGCCCCTTCGCTGTAATCGTTTTTGAAGCTGTACATTTTGGTTTCCTCCCTGTTGTAATTATGTATCGCGGATATATTTGATTTATCGCAGATATATCGAAAACATCGCAGATAAACTACAACTTTCCGCAGATATATGGTCAACAATCGCAGATATCTTTCATTTTACCGCAGATATATCCATTTTACTGAAATTCCGGTCTATTTTAAAAGGATAATTTCCCTCTTGATCAACTATTAGAAAGCAATGCTACGTGATTTTATATTGTAATTCTACAAAATTTCAGAAGAATTCGTCGTAAACCCATCACAATTCTACGTAATTCAAGCCCGATTCTACGAAATATCAAACCAATTCTACGTAATTTACATGCCATTCTACAATTTGACACTTCCATGTAAAGAAACTGTAATACTAATCTATTTTTTCATTTCATAGAAATAGAAATCAAGAAAAGAATTAAAGCCAGGAGGAGAAATCAATGAAAAAACTGATTGCTGCACTGACATTCGCAATTTCACTCTTATTTACAACGCCCACATTAGCACACACAGTCCAAACTGGGGACACAATGGCCAAAATTGCCGAGGAAAACCATTTAACTTTGCAAGAGTTGGCAGAACTTAACCCGCAAATTGAAAATCTTGACTTGATATATGTTGGACAAACTGTACATATAAATAAAATAGAGGCAGATTCCGCAGCATCGGCAACCTTGGCCAGCCTCGAAGCCAGAGTGGATGTAGCGAAAATCCGGTCTGACCAGACTACTACTGAGCCCGCTAACGCCGTCAAAGTACCGCCATTTTCCCAGTCCGAAATCGATTTGCTGGCGAGACTTGTCCGTGCCGAGGCAGAAACCGAGCCATATGAAGGGAAAGTAGCGGTTGCCTGCGTCGTTCTAAATCGACTCGAAAGCCCCAAATTCCCTGACACGATTAAAGAAGTTATTTATCAAAAAAGGCAATTTCAACCCGTGAGCAACGGACAAATCAATAAGCCGGCCGACGAAGATTCTATTAAAGCGGTGTACGAAGCATTGAACGATAAAAGAACACTGGCTCAGGATTCCTTGTTTTTCTATAATCCAGTCATTGCCACCAGCCGCTGGCTCGATTCTAGAGCAACCACCATAGCGATTGGTGATCATGTTTTTAAAAAATAACCGAAAAGAGTGATACACGATGAAGGCGATGACCTTCAAAGCATTTGCCGTTGTTAATGAAATCGATTTGAACAAAATTGCGATTCACTGCGGGATTCCAAAGAAATTCACCTGGGAGGAGCCCCTCATCCTAAAAGGCGCCATTCTAGAGTCCATCCTCGGCCGCGAAATAAACGCCGGTCAAATGGTGCTGATCTTCTCGTTTGGCAGCGTGGTGTTTATTAACCAGACCGAACCAAGTGAAACAACTATTTTACTAAAATTCATTCAAAGATTTGAGCCGGACGTGGAGATAAACAACGCCGACCGCTATACCGATGATTACAAACTGCACATCCATGAAAACGAAAGTCTGGAGCTCGCGGACGAATATGTAATGGTCCCTGAATTTGAGGAATTCTATCCTGAATTAATTTCCACCGTGCTGGCCAAATCCGTTGCCCTCGAAAAAACCGAAGAACAGCTGGGAAAAATCCACGATAGGCTGGAGACGATGATCGACCGACTTGAAAAAGGCAAACTAAGAATCGGCAACAAAGAGCTGGCGAGGACGACAGCTAAAATTCTTCGCCATGAATATAACACCCTCGCCTATATCATGATTTTGGACAAGCCGGAAATTACCTGGTCCAGCAGTACCGCCAGCGAATTTTATGACAAGATGATGGAATTTTTCGAGCTCAGTGACCGTTACAAAATTTTAAAAAGCAAGACGGAGATTTTATATAATATCATGGATGGCTTTTCTACCATCAGTCACTCGATTCGCGGTCTGTTCGTGGAATGGGTGATTGTCCTCTTGATCCTATTCGAGATCGTGCTGACGCTGCTCCAAATCGCAGGACTGCTGCCATAGTCAGATTCGTTTCTTAACATCCTCCCTGATGGATTCCACAATTTCCTCGGGGAGATCCGCCGGTAAGGATGTTTCAGATTCAAATACCCAGCTATTCATAATTTCAAGGTCTGACTTTTTAAACGTAATGCTATAATTCTTCAGGTTATGTTGAAATTCAACCGTCACATACTCTTCAGTGGAAAAATCGTCGTCGATTATCATATTGGTGATTTGATACATTTGGAAGTCTCCTTTATTTTGCATACAATATCTTAATTTCATTTTCCGCCTCAATCATCCGGCCAAAGCGATACCCTTCAATCAGCACATGACGTTCATGAGCATCCAGACGGCGGTTCCATTTCTGCTCGAGATAATAAATCACTTCATTGTAAAAAATATCCGAGTACTGTAATGGTTCTTTCACGATCCTTCAACTCCTTAACGCAATACTCTCACCAATACAGTCTAGTCATTTTTTTCAAAATGGATACAAAAAAACTTGGTTCTATTTAACCTAGTTTTTAAATCCCATAAAAAAAACACCCTCTTGTATGAAGAGGATGCTCTGAACTCTTTATTTCTGATACTTCGTTAACTTCGACGTTACCCCTGTCGGTTTCCTTTCCGGCGGCTTTGCTTTCAGGTTGGACGCCCAGGAAACCTGCGATTCATATTTCTCCGCATGCTCCTTATTGACGAGGAACTGCAGTCTCTCCTTGTTTTTTTCAAGTGACTCTTCCAGCGTTTGCAAACGCCGGCGTGGAAAGGATAGCCCCGCCAGAATCATCGTGACGGTTGGGTCCGTATCCGAAATATACGTTCCTTCAAACAGTTCCAACGGTTCGCCGATTCCTTCAAAAATGGCTGGTGCGCTAATTAGCTTCGCCACCGTTTCCGGCCCTTCATAGATAAGACCGGCGCGGATCACCCCGACGGTGTCGATGGGACAAAATATGGTGTTTGCCCAGGAACGTTGAATTTTATTGGAAATCTCTGCGGTCGTCTTGACATCAGTTACCGTCGTTGACGAGATCATCGTGACGCCGCGCGTATTCAAAATATTCATGAGGTCGGTTTCATCAAAGTTGCCGTAAATGGAGCTCTTTTGCGTGACCTGCAAGACGTAACTAATCGCCTCCATGACTTGTCGATTGGAGGAAAGGTAGATTTGCTGCTTGCTCGATTGTGGGTTTACTTTGCGCATCTGATCGTTATCCACTAGAAAAACGGACGAAATTCCTTCAATTTTCGAAATCTGCTCGATGCATTCTGCCGCGTTTATCCGATTTCCGGCGAGCACGTTCCGTTCCGGCACCACAGCGATTGCGCCAATGTTGATGCCTGGAAGCTGGTCTAGCAAAATATCAATTAACAACGGACTCATTCCGGATCCGGTTCCGCCGTCAGTCGAAAATGCGACTAATAACAGTTTGACGTTCTTAAAGGACTTTTTCACAAATTCAATCAGTTCGCGATAATGCTCGTGAACCGCTCTTAAGCCGATGGAACGGTCCTGCCCAGCGCCATTATAGCCAGGCACAAAAAATTTCTTCTCAACCTTTGTGTTGACGGCCCCATCACGTTGATTTGTGTTGATCAGGGCCGTTTGAAATCCCATCGTCGTTGCGATTTCAGCGATATTTCCACCTGCCTGCCCTACACCCAAGATGCCTACTGATTTCAAATCATCGCCTCCTTGTCTAGTAGATAATACTCAAGTTTTCGGCAATTTAGACTTTTTTCTTGAAAAATTACGTGTTAATGTCCGGTTTGAATCAGATGATTGGTCAATTCTGCTTGAAGTAGGTATACTAAATAAAATCAACTACCAAGGAGGTTTCCACGATGTTAATTGAAATGTGGACTGATTTTGCTTGACCATTTTGCTATATTGGCAAAAAGCGTCTGGAGGACGCTATTCAGAAAGTTGATTTTCCTGTTGACGTAGTCTACCGCTGTTTTGAACTAGATCCATCTAGCTCTAAAGACGTGCCTTACAATATGTATGAAATGCTGGCAAAAAAATACGGCATGAGCATGGAGCAGGCAAAGGCGAATTGCGACAACGTCGAGCGAATGGCCCAAGAAGCCGGGCTAGAGTACCATCTTGATCAAGCCATTATGACCAATACCTTTGATGCCCATCGATTGACGATGTTCGCGAAAAATCAAGGCCTGATGAAGGAAATGACCGATCGCATTCTGCGTGCCTACTTCACCGAAGGCAAGCACATCGGGGACCACGACACGCTGGTTCAACTGGCGGAGGAAGTGGGATTGGACGGCAAAGCCGTTAAGGAACTCCTGGCTGGCAAGGATATGAGCGATGCTGTTTATACAGACGAATCTCAAGCGCAGCAATACGGCATTCGCAGTGTGCCATTCTTTTTAATTAACAAAAAATATTCCCTTACCGGTGCACAGCCGGTTGAAACCTTTGTTCAGGCCCTAAAGCAGGTTGTGGCCCAGGATGGCCCATTCACCCCTCTAGGCGGACAAGATGGTCTCAATTGTGATGAAAACGGCTGCGAAATTCCGAAAAAATAAACAAGAAACTCAGAAAGCGCCTGTTAATGGGCGCTTTTTTTCGTTCATGGGGTTAGATATCAAATAAAAAAATCAGCGTAATAAGTAAACATTACGCTGACTTCGATAAATGTGCTTTTTCCCTCAACAATTGCAGTTTTTGACTCTTGGTCAATCTTCGCCAGAATTTTACTTTAAAATTCATCATACATCCTCCTCGCATGGGAATCTTGTCCCTCTCGAATTGCTACTTTTTGACCACAGTTCATTCAAATTTCGCAATAAGCCCGGTAAACTTATTTTTATATGTCTATTTTAACAGGCTTCGCCTCTAGGTGAAATTTGAAAATATCGACGGTATTTCACCGGTTTTTACAAAATGTTCCTAAATTCTATATACGATCGCCAATTCGAATAGAATTAATAGACAAACCTTGTCCGACGTTGTCATAAATTAACGCAAAAAAAATTGAAATAATATGTCAGAATTGTGAATAAACTTCGCCGCAATATCAGAAATTCCCCAATTATTTTTAACAAAGTGGGTGGCGCTCATTTTAGAAGCCCTTGAATTAGGTATAACTGCCGACGAAATTAGAGCGTTCTTGAATACTCATTCAACAATAAAAAATGGCTTAGTTCACCTGAACTAAGCCACTCTATTTAATAAACTCTATCAGCAATCACATAGTGCAAGAAAGATGTTTTCAAAATGAGCTGTCAGGGCAACTCATTCTTTTCCAATCATTATTTATTCTTCCGCCACTTTCACCAGCTGTTTGCCGATGTTATCGCCGCGGAACAGCCCCAGGAACGCATCGACAGTATTCTCAAAGCCCTCGACGATATTTTCCCGGTATTTGATTTTCCCTTCCCGAACCCATTGAGAAAGCTGGGCTAAGCCTTCTCTGTTATGTTGAGCATAATCGGAAACAATAAAGCCTTTCATCAGCGAACTGGTCGTCAGGAGCTGACCTGCCACTCTTGGTCCAAGTTCCCGATTTTCTAGGTTATATTGCGAAATCTGTCCGCAAATGATCGTCCGTGACTGGAAGTTGATTAAGGACATGACTGCATCGCTGACTGTCCCGCCCACATTATCGAAATAAACATCGACCCCATTCGGGCATGCTTCCTTCAACGCTTTGCGAAGATTTTCAGTCGTTTTATAGTTGATTGCAGCATCAAAGCCTAATTCCTCTGTTAAAAATGCACACTTATCATCGCCGCCGGCAATCCCGACAACCCTGCAGCCTTTTAGTTTGGCAATTTGGCCGACAATTGTGCCAACAGCGCCAGAGGCACCGGACACGACCACCGTTTCCCCTTCCTTCGGTTCCCCTATGTACAATAGGCCAAAATAGGCAGTCAAGCCGGGCATCCCTAAGACATGAAGCGCAGTTGTGATTGGTCCCCATTCCGGATTAATTTTTCGGATGGCGCTTCCATCTGAAACATTATATTCCGCCCATTCTAGCCGGCCATCGACATATTGCCCGACTTCGAATCTCGAATTCTTCGATTCTATAACCTTCCCGACCATTCCGCCTAGAAACGGCTCCCCAACTTCATATGGCTTGGCATACGACTTGGCATCTGACATCCGCCCGCGCATATAGGGGTCAACCGAAAGATAAAGTGTTTTGATTAACACTTCTCCCTCGTTAATTTCCGGAATCCTTTCTTCAACCATTTTGAAGTTACTCTCATCCGGTATCCCCTTCGGCCTGCTTGCAAATAAAATTTTTCGATTCATGCTATTCGCCATCTAACCCACTCCCTGTCTATTTTCCTTATCCTTGAGAAGTGTATTCATGGTGCTTGATAACATGTTCGATTCTTATCGGGGATTTCCCTGCTATTTTACAGAAAAAGCGGATCAATCCTTATGATAAAGAAGTGAACCGCTCAGTAATCATTCTGTCCTGTGAGTTTTTAATTTAGTAACGTTGACCAAATACTATAGAAAAAAATACCAAGCCCGCCTAGAAAAACACCTAAACAGGCCAAACTAGCAGGACTTCCCCATTTAATATCTTGCATTTGATACACCTCCAGATGCTCTTATTGTGGCGACTCTCCCTTTTAAAAGAAACATAAACAAACCTATACAAACTACTAACTTAACTATAACGCTGACTGTTTCATTCCATGCATGGAGGCCCCCAGATGACGCAAAAAAGGCAGAATTTGCATTGAACAAGGCATGAAGCAGGATGCACATCCAGATACTTTTCGTTCTGATATACAGAGCCGAAAGCACAATGGCTGTCCCTATGACGGAAACGAAAAACAGGCCAAAATTAGAACCATGTTGGGCCGTCCCAGATATAAACCAAAGCGGCACATGCCATACAGCCCAAATTACTGAAAGCAACAATGTTGCGGTGAAAGGTGTAAACTTTTTCAAAAATTCCGGAAGCAACACACCGCGCCAACCGACCTCTTCAAGTCCACCTCCCAAAATCATCATTGGCAGCATTAACAGGACTGCATAATACGGCTGGTCAAAACTCATCTGAATCTTACCAGTAAACAGGGAATCTATTAAAAATGGATATATCCCTAAAAGTAAAGGTACGATCAACACGAAGATATACCATCCAATATTGACTTTTACCTTCACTAAATCCGTAAGAAATTGGCGGAATTCCACTTTTGAACCGTAAAATCGTTGGGAAATAACCGCGGCTACAACTGGTCCTAATAGCCCACCCAGTCCATATATAACAAATCCAGGGGAGGCTTCCGTTAAAGAGCCGTCCATTAGAAAAATAACCGCAAGCCAACAACCCCAAGTGATTAGAAAATTCAAAAGAATAAATGAATAAACCTTTTTGTTTTGCACGATGGCAACAACCTTTCCATTTTAAATACTGGATTGAGGCAGCAACTCCATTAAACGCCTCAGCAATTGATCCAGCTGTTTTTTCATATCAATCCTTGCTAGACCGAACGCCAAACTATGAACCATCATTCCGTCTATACTAGACATCATCATTTTCGTGATTTCATCGACTGGTATGGTTGCAGTAAATTCACCAGAATCAAGTCCTTTATGGAATAGGTCTGAGAACATAGCAACGGTTCGCTCATAGCGCTTGGCAAAAAACTCTCTTACTGTCTCATCTCTCCAGCTAGTAATCCAAAATTCATAAACCGCTGGGTAAAGGGTTTCTTCAGAGGTCATTTCTAGTCGTAGTTCTTCAAAAAATCTACTTAAGACAGAAAAAACGGTGTCGTAAGAGGATATCAGTTCCGCAAATTTCTGTTCCTGCTCAGCATCGAGATAGGTTAACAAAGCTTCGAAAATCTGTTTTTTATCGGTAAAGTACAAATAAATCCAGCCCCGGCTCATACCCGCCTGTTCAACAATATCCTTCAGTGTCGCTTTTTCATATCCCTTCCGTTTAAACACCTCCATGGCGGCCAAGAGTATTTGCTGTTTGCGAAATTCCTTATGTTCATCAGTCACCTTTGGCATTGCTAAATACCCTCCAAGAAAATAAATGAATCAAGTGTCATTTATTAATAATATAAATGACACTCAATTCATTTTCAAGTATTTTTTTCCAATTTCACTCCTTTATGGAAAACTTTAATTTCGCATGGATTAAAATTTCACAATCTAGATTTCATGGTCTGGCATTAAAAAAAGCCAAGGTACTGCCAATAACCTGGCCGAACCTTCGCTTATTTATTTTTCTTCTCTATTAATTTTCCTTCAATTTCTTCAAGTGTTTTTAAGATTTTCCTTGGTATGCTCATACAAGGTATTAATTAGGATAAAATTTCTATTCACTAAATACAATTATGGAAGGAAAGGAGTGTATATATTGGAGCAAAATGAGAAAATTTTTAAAGTGAAACCTCACCTTACGACACATAGTTTGCATCCCGAAAACCAGGAAACTCCGATTCATTTTCTTGAAGAGCCGATAACCCCAAGTGCAAAAATGTACCGAAGAAATCATTTTCCCTATCCCGCCATCACAAATCAGTCCTACTCCCTTTCCATCACCGGTTTTGTCAGAACTCCGATTACTCTACACTACAACCAAATTACATCATTGCCCTCCCGAACGGTAACTAGCTTAGTGGAATGCTCCGGAAACAAGCGGGCCTACTTTGAGCCAAAGGTGTTTGGGGACCAGTGGAAAGATGGAGCCGTTAATCAGGGGCAATGGAAAGGTGTCCCGCTCTCCTATCTTCTTACCATCGCAGGTATTACCGATCGGGCGAATGAAATTGTTTTTCAGGGAGCGGATGCCGGCACTAAAGAAGGAAGGCATGTTCATTTTGAAAGAAGTCTGCCACTTGAAAAGGCTTTAGCTCCACATGTCATTGTTGCCTTTGAATATAACCAACAGCTGATACCTCCCAAACATGGCTTTCCCTATCGACTGATTGTACCTGGCTGGTATGGAATGGCATCGGTTAAGTGGCTAAGAAATATTCATGTTATTGATGACTCTTTTACCGGTCCGTTCCAGTCAGATGATTATGTTTATTACCCTCATAAGGATGATAACCTTGATTCATTTCCAGTCACTTCAAATCATGTCAATTCGCTTATTCAACAACCCATCGACCGGCAAATCCTGAAACCGGGCCGTCATGATATCTTTGGCTTAGCTTGGACTGGCGAAGGCATGGTTACCGCTGTCGAAATTAGTCTAGACAATGGAGTAACATGGAAAAAGGCTGCTCTATCCGAAAATCCAAAACGATACCAATGGGTGAAATGGTCCCATCCCACTGTTTTTGAAAAAAATAAAGAATACGCAATCAAAGTTCGCGCATTCGACTCAAACGGCCAGTCACAGCCCGACCAGGCATTCTGGAATCGCAAGGGGTATGGCTATAATGAAGTTACACAAATTAAAGTTAAAACAGAATAGCCCGGTAAACAACACCATTGTTCTTCTTTTTTCTACAAAATACTTAACATAATCTTTAAGTGCAGTTCATAATCTTTTAAGGAAAGCATTTTACAATTATTTAATGAGGAAAAAGGATGGAGATTTATGGAGAACAATGGTCAGGTTTTTTATAACGGGAAAAAATATGTCGTCATTTTCAAGTACAGTTCCGGTTTCTGCGAAATCAAAGAAATTGGAAGTCTCTACAAGATCGAATTGGTTCATGAATCGGATTTAATTTACCCTATTAGACAAAATCAACCTTAAAACCAATCAAACTGTCTTTTATAAGCCTTCTATTAGACAAAATCAACCCTGGCAACCAACTAAACTGTCTTTTATAAGCCTTCTATTAGACAAAATCAACCTTAAAACCAATCAAACTGTCTTTTATAAGCCTTCTATTAGACAAAATCAACCCTGGCAACCAACTAAACTGTCTTTTATAAGCCTTCTATTAGACAAAATCAACCTTAAAACCAATCAAACTGTCTTTTATAAGCCTTCTATTAGACAAAATTAACCCTACAACCAACTAAACTGTCTTTTATAAGCCTTCTATTAGACAAAATTAACCTACAACCAATCAAACTGTCTTTTATAAGCCTTCTATTAGACAAAATCAACCCTGGCAACCAACTAAACTGTCTTTTATAAAGGGACCAGCCGCTTATTCTAATGAAGATTATGATAAAATACAAATAAACTAATTTTCCAAAGGTGATTTCATGAAAAATAGAATAATCTTATCTTGGAGTGGCGGGAAGGACAGTTGTTTGGCATTAGATGTTCTTATACAGCAGGGTTATGAAATTGTTTCATTAGTGACAACAAAACCCGAGGACGGGAACCGGACATTTGCCCATGATGAGCGAACAGAATTGATTCAGTTGCAAGGAGAAGCATTAAACCTCCCCGTCCATTTTATTGATTGCACGTTTGAAACCTATACAGAACAGTTCGTCAGTACAATCCAAACATTGAAAAATCAATTTCAAATTACCGGAATTGCTTTTGGGGATTTATATTTGGAAGGCCATAGGGAATGGGGCGAAAAAGTGGCTGCCGCAGCAGGTGTTGAAGCACTGTATCCACTATGGACAACAAAGGATGCCGCCTTAAAATCGCTGGAAAACTTTGTCCAATCCGGGTATCAGGCTGTGGTTGTTCGGATCCGAGAAGATGTTTTGGATGAATCCTGGCTTGGAAGATTAGTAGATGAATCCTTTTTACAGGATGTTCAACATGCGCCAATCTGCCCAATGGGTGAGTCTGGAGAATACCATACCTTTGTGTTTGATGGGCCATTATTCGCAAAAAGTATTCATTTGGAACATGGTGAAATAATAAAGCTAGATACTTCAAAAAGGCTGGAAGTTAAAACTCCCGGTTAATTTAGTTATGTTCATTATGGCGGCAAATGAAGGACATTTTAAACCAGTTTCCTTACTAATTTGTCCTTCATCCCAATGATGAAGGACATTTCCAGTTGCAATCCGACGAATCTGTCCTTCATCCTAGCTCATCCCTGTCGCAATCCTCCTACCCTTATCCCTTTCGAAAATCCTCCTCCCCCTCAACCTATAAATAATATTTATAACTTCAATTATAGATTCGTATAAATAGCCCGCGTTTCCCATGTTAAGGTTAATTTACACAACATTAAGGGAGATGAATTCGTTGTCTTATGGGGAACTGAAAGCAGTCAAACCCACACGTCACGTCAAATCAAACACAAATGCAAATCAGGGAAAAGTAAAAACCCTCTCCAAAGGAGTAGTATTGACTCTTGTTCTAGCCATTGTCGCCAATCAAATCGCCGCATTGCCCTTTTTCTCGATTATGGGTATTATGATTGTTTCCATCCTGCTGGGGATGACGTGGAACAGGATGATGGCCATACCTTCGGACTACAAACCAGGAATCGCTTTCAGTAGTAAGACATTATTGCGCGCTGGAATTATTCTAATGGGAATCCGATTGAACCTGCAGCAAATCATCAGTACCGGTCTTTCAGTTATTTTAATTGATATGATTGTTATCATTTTTACTATCGCACTCATTGTCAGCTAGGCAGACTGGCGGGTGTCGACCGGAATCTTTCTGCCCTGATCGGGGTGGGTACCGCGGTTTGCGGGGCAGCGGCCATCGTCGCCGTCGCTCCACTAATAAAAGCAAAACAAGACCAAACGGCCTTTGCCGTTGCCATTGTTGCCATTTTAGGCACGATCGGCACCATTGTTTATACCATTCTATTTCCCATCATAGGGCTCGATGCCAAGCTATATGGCGTATTAGTCGGCTCGACACTTCATGAATTGGCTCATGTCGTGGCTGCTGCCGCTCCCGCCGGTGACGTTGGCAGCGAAACGGCAATCGTCGTCAAGCTTGGAAGAGTTGCACTCTTGATTCCTGTCGCACTTGTCATGGGTTTCCTTTATAATAAGGACGACAACCAAAAACAAAGCAGAAGGTTAAAGGATTTACCCGTGCCGTGGTTCATTTTTGGATTTTTGGGATTTAGCCTGCTAAATACCTTCATCAAATTGCCGCAAGGTTTCATTCATGGAATTGAATCAACAAGTGTCCTACTGATGTCGATGGCAATGGCCGGACTTGGACTAGGCATCAATTTTTCACAATTAAAAAGGACCGGGGTAAAGCCAGTATATATCGGGATTATTGGGTTTGCTGCATTAGCGGCTCTTGGTCCTTTTCTTTTGTACCTTCTATAAGGGGAATGTGCAGTGTATCTTGAACATTTAAAGGTGTTTCACTTGGCTGCCACGAAAAAGAATTTTTCCGAAACGGCAAAAATTCTTCATTTGCCACTGCCAACTGTCAGTCTGCAAATCAAACATCTCGAAGACTACTTAAATACAAGCTTGTTTGACCGTAACACAAAGAAAATGGAATTAACCGATTCTGGGAAAATTCTTTTTCATTATGCTGAAGAAATCCTCCAGCTGGTGAACAAAGCCGAAAAGGAGCTCGCCCTGCTCTCAGAAACGATTCACGGCGACCTTCGTCTTGGCGCCAGCCTGACAATCGGCGAATACTTATTGCCGCATTATCTGGGAGATTTTTTAAAAAAATATCCCCACGTCCATGTCAGCATGAAAGTCGACAATTCTCATAAAATCGTGGAAAAATTGCTGAACGGCGAAATTGATCTTGGGTTTATCGAAGTAACAATCCCACACGAAAAATTAGACAGCATCCCGTTTTTGGAGGATGAACTAGTTGTTATTTCGCAATCCGTGAGCTCTTTATTCGACGAGATTTCTGTCGAGGAACTATTTGGCCTGCCGATTATTATGAGGGAAAAAGGCTCGGGAACAAGGCAGGTTCTCGAAGCCAATCTACTAAAAAAACAGCTCAATCCAGACAATTTGAACATTGTATTGGAACTAGAAAATACGGAATCAATCAAATCCGCTGTTCAATCCGGTCTGGGGGTCGCGATTCTTTCCCGAACCGCCATCCAAAAAGAAACCGAACTTGGCATCTTCAAACAAACAAGAATCATCGGAGTTCCTTTAACGCGGTATTTTTATATTCTTAACAAAAAAGGTATACTTTCTCCAGCCACCGATGCCTTTAAGGAACTATTTTTACATGCGTTTCGATAAAAACAGGAGGCAGGCTTGCCTCTTCTTCAATCAAATTCTACTTCATTCGAGGATTGCACCATAATTCTCCGTTCGGGAGTGCTGACTCGGCTTAAAACATTATTATGATGGTAAATTATTTGCTCCGCCGGAATACACTCATCAACCGTCGTGTGACCGTCAGCTATAAGCGTGACATCAAATCCTAGCGACAAGGCGGCGCGGCAGGTAGTATCAATGCAATATTCCGTCCGCACCCCAACCACAAAAAGATGCGTTATGTTATGTTGATGCAATTCTTCCTGTAACTCTGTCTGAAAAAAGGAATCCGCTCCCCGTTTATGAATGACGATATCCTCCTTCCGCGGAGTAATGCCCGGTGCAAACTGCCAGAACTGCGACCCTCTTTCCAGCAAATCATTTTCCGGCCCCTCAAATTGAATGTAAAAAATCGGCACATTCTCCTGTTCTGCTTTCGAAATCATAGTTTGGATGACCACAAACGTTTCATCCTTTTTATATGTTCCCCACATCGGCCCTACTTGAACATCGATGACCAGCAGTGCTGAACGCTTATCCTCCATTACCCTATCCCCTTTCTTACACAAACCTCACTATAAATTATACAGAAAAATGGCAACAAAAAAGACGCAAATATCTTATAAAATATTTACGCCTTTTTTCTATTGACAAAAAAATATAGTCGAATAAACTGCCATTGAAATTTGCTACTTAATATTTTCGGTCACTGCCAAAACAAATAGACCATTATAATACTTTTTTAATTCAACAATTTCAGTATCTGCCAACAACTCCAGCGTATTCCGATTCAAACAGCAGCCATCGCAGATTTTTTTCCATGCCGGAGTTAACCAGTCCTGTAACGCGGCTAAAAAACGATTTTCCATTTTGATATGTTCAAAAAAGAGAATCTTCCCTCCCGGTTTGCATACCCGCCTCATTTCTTGAAAGGCTTCTTCCGGATTGGGGATCGTACACATAACCAGCGTCGCTACCACGGTATCAAATGTGTCCGCCGCAAAGGGGAGGTTTTCGGCACCCGCCTGTACCATTTCAATTGGGACCACTGCTTGCTCTCGTCTAGATTGGGAACTCTCTATCATGTACGGGCTTGGCTCAATCGCCGTCACTTTTTCAACAGTTCCGTAAAGCGGAAAATTAATCCCTGTCCCCGCTCCTATTTCAAGAACGGTGCCTGTCGCTTGTGATAACAGTTCTTTTCGAATACTTTTAAACTTGTTTCTTTCTAATGGCCCCATAAAAAAAATCATACCATTTGGCAAATGAACGCCCCACACTCTTCACCTTCATTAACTTACATAAAATTAACCTTATTATATCAGTTATCCCCAGTTCAAAGCATGAAAAAAAGAAATCGAAATGAATCGATTCCCATTTTTAGGACCCTAATCATGATTTTCAAGATACTAGACGGCTGAAATGGTTCAGACAGTTAATGTTATTTTTACTTTGCGCCAAATGAGTTCCCATTGCTGATCAGTATTTCCGCCCTCTTTTTATTGGATGCAATAATGTAAATCGCGGCCACGGCGATGGCTGCTGCCACAAATGTACCAATGTTAAAGAAGCCCTTTTCTGAATACCATACAATCGAATATCCGACAGCTCCTACAATTAATGCATAATATGCAAATGGCAATAGTGTTTTTCGGATGACTGTCCCTTCCTTCCCGACCAAGCCGACTACAGCTGATGCTGCAACTACGTTATGGACACAAATCATGTTGCCTGCCGCACCGCCTACTGCTTGAAGAGCGACAATCCATGTTGGATCAACACCAATTTGGGAACCGACGTCATATTGGAATAAGGAGAACATCATATTACTTACCGTGTTACTGCCGGCAATAAAAGCACCTAACCCACCAATGAAAGTGGCGAAGAACGGCCAGAATTCACCTGCTAACGCAGCGGCGCCATTGGCTAATTCAATTGGCATTTTGTCAAAGCCCGCCGCTCCGCCGCCTGTGTTTGCAAACACCTGAACCATCGGCACCGTAAAAATCAATGCTGTTGAAGCGGCGATAGTGGTTTTACCGGAATGAGCCCACGCTTTTTTGTATGCGCTTGCATGCATTCCATGAATAAAATAGGTAAGAATGGAAACGAGAATAAAGATTGTTCCCGGTAGATACAGCGGTTGAAAACTGGCACTGATTTCTGACCCAAAAATGTTATTAAAAGAAACAGTCCAAGCTTTCATCCAACCATTTAAAGGAAGTGCTGTCAATCTTGTTAATACTAGGAACAAGCCTACTAAAATATACGGTGACCAGGCACGCATTAAGCTCATGCTGCCACTTTTGTGGGCAATATCCTTGATTTCAATGTTGCCCGTCCATTCTGGGTCCCACTTTGATTTTCCCTCGAAGTCCCAAGCCTCTTCTTTTGGAGGCATAAGGAAGCCTTTTTTGGCTGCTGAAACAACGATGGCTAGACCAACTAATCCCCCAATCATCGATGGGAACTCTGGTCCAAGTGTGTTTGCTACAATTACGTATGGTATCGTCATGGAGAATGAGGCGAATAAGGCAAATTTCCAAACCTTAATTCCTTCTGTGTAGGATTTGTTTTTACCAAAGAATCTCGTCATTAATGCAACGACGAAAAGAGGAACAAGTGTACCGGCTATCATATGTAGGATAGAAACCTTCCCGCCAATTGCCGTTACCAGTGCAAGAAAATCATTTGTGATGCCTTGATCTGCAGATAATCCGGTTTGAATTCCAACAAGCACCGGGGTACCGACAGCGCCAAATGAAACGGGTGTACTTTGAATCACCATCCCGGCGATAACGGCTGCCATTGCCGGAAACCCTAGTCCGACCATTAACGGAACAGCTACAGCTGCTGGCGTGCCGAAACCCGAAGCCCCTTCAATAAAGGAACCAAATAACCAAGCAATGATAATAACCTGAATACGGCGGTCCGGTGAAATTTCCGTAAATCCCTGACGAATGGCTCTAATCCCGCCGCTTTCCTGGAGTGTGTTCAAAAGCAAAATCGCCCCAAATATAATGTATAAGAGCGTACCTGCTGTCACAAGTCCATTAATGGACGCGGCAGCTACCTGAGCTCCAGGCACCTGCCAGATAAATAAGGCTAAACCCACTGCAACCAGATAAGAAATCGGCATCGCTTTACTTGCCGGCCACCTAAGCCCGACTAGAAAAATACCAACAACAATAATAGGCAACAGTGATAAAAAAGATAACATTCCCGTACCCATTAACCATCCCCCACTCTATTTTTTGATCATAATCTTTCATTCATTTTTTTGAAAAATTATGCATTTATAAAATTCATTATACAAATGCCTGTTAATAGTTGCAATAATATTCAAAATATTTGGTAATTTAGTCATAGAGTTTCGACGAAAACGGACAAAAAAATTATTCGATTTTTTAACCGAATAATTTTTTTACCTATATAATCTCGGGTTAACTAATCGGACCTGAATGACCGAGTCTCCCCGAAATCTGTTTTCCGATTTTCATCATTCTTGGCTTCAACTGTTCTAGCCTTTCATCCGTCATACGGATGGTCGGTCCGGAAAGGCTGATGGCTGCAGAAACTTTTCCTAGATGATCAAAAATCGGGACGGCAATACAGCGAATCCCATATTCATTTTCTTCCAAGTCAAGTGCATAGCCTTTATGCTTAACGCCAGCCAATTCCTGCAGGAACGTGTCTCGGTCGGTAATGGTATAATCAGTATGCACCGGAAGTCCTTTGCGCTCAAGAATATCCGCCACTTCGCTTGATGGCAAATGGGCAAGGATGGCTTTTCCCACCGAGGTACAATGCATCGGGGCCCTTTTTCCGACTTTGGAATGCATCCTTAGTGTTTCATTTCCCTCTAATTTTTCGATGTACACGACCTCACCCTGATCATAAACAACCAAGTGGATGACCTCGTTTGTTTCTTTTTCCAGTTCCCGTAAAAACGGTCTCGCCTCAGCCCTCAAATCAATCGACTCTAATAGTTTTGAGCTAATCTCCAAAAATTTATATCCTAGTTTATAGCGCCCTGTTTCTTCATCTTGCTCTATATATCCATATCGGACAAGTGTGGCCAGAATACGAAAGACGGAGCTTTTATTAATATCCATTTGCTTAGAAATGTCTGTGACACCCAGCCCATCCTTTTTCAATCCTACTATATTAATAATATCCAATGCCCGGCTGACAGACTTTACCATATTTTCTCTTTCCAAAATCTTCACCTCTAGCTCTAGTAGCACTTGTAATTGAAGAAGCAAATTTCCTATCATTATAGCATAAAGTCTACAACTGCCGGACATTGACGAAAACAGGATTAGACTTTTACGGTTTCCTTTGCGGTAATAAATGTATTTCGAAGGGTGCCGATTTCTTTAATTTCGCATTCAATTACGCTGCCCTCACCAACAAATTCTGCTCCTAAAGGACTTCCCGTCAAGATTACATCCCCAGGTTTTAACGTCATCACCTTGGAAAGATACGAAATCATTTTACGAAGCGGAACAATCATCAGTTCAGTCGGACTGTTTTGCTTTTCAACCCCATTAAGCCTAGCTTCTACCCTTACATTAAATGGGTCAAGCACTGTTTCAATGACAGGTCCTAGCGGGGTAAACGTATCGAACGACTTTCCGATCGTCCAATGACCATCCTGATGGAAAAATTGCGGCGCAGTAACGTCATTCCCTACTGTATAGCCAAATATATAATCCAATACATCTGATTCAGGAACATTTTTTGCTTCTTTACCGATGACAACCGCTAACTCTGACTCAAATTTCACTTGTTGTATTCCCGCAGGAATGATGATTTCGTCCTCAGGCCCGATAACAGATGTGGCCGGCTTGAAAAAGAAAACCGGAATTTTCGGCAAATCACTTGGAAGATCTTCAGTTTTTGAAACAAAGTTGGCCCCGATTCCAATAACCTGATTAGGCTCAAGCGGTGCAAGCAGCTTTACATCTTTTATAGAAAATTCTTTTCCCGTGTACTCCCAGTCCCCAAATAAATCTCCGTTGATTTCTTTGACAACAGTTTCACTTATGACCCCTTTATACACGTCCTCATTGACTTTAAATCTTGCAAATTTCATTGTATTCTTCTACCTCCTTCAAAATTCTGTATGCGCTGTTAGGGTTGGAGCAGCCCCTTAAAGAAAAGGCTGCTCCCTTTTACTATCCATAGATCCATTACTGTTTAACCGCAAATTTAGCCTTCGCCTCAATACGGCGGCGATGCAAAATAGGCTCTGTATAGCCATTTGGCTGATTATATCCCTCGAAGACAAGGTCGCAGGCTGCCTGGAACGCTACTGATGTTTCATAATCAGGCGCCATAGGACGATAGGCAGGATCAGTGGCGTTTTGCTCGTCTACGACCTTAGCCATCCTTTTTAATGTCTCTAATACCTGCTCTTTTGAACAAATGCCGTGGTGAAGCCAGTTAGCCATATGCTGGCTGGAAATCCGCAACGTGGCACGGTCTTCCATTAACCCGATGTTGTTAATATCCGGCACCTTTGAGCAGCCAACACCCTGCTCTACCCAGCGGACCACGTATCCTAAAATCCCTTGGGCATTGTTGTCAAGCTCCTGCTCGATTTCTTCCGGGCTCCAATTTGGATTTTCTGCAACTGGGATTTGCAAGATCTCATCGGTTAAGTCCTTGATTTCCTGCTTCTTCTCCTCCTGCACGGCTGTTACATCAACCTGATGATAATGAAGAGCATGAAGGGTAGCGGCGGTAGGTGACGGAACCCATGCCGTATTAGCACCCGTTTTCACATGGCCGATTTTTTGCTTCAGCATTTCTGCCATCAAATCTGGCATTGCCCACATTCCCTTCCCGATTTGGGCACGGCCTGGAAGTCCCGTCGCCAAACCAGCACTTACATTTGACTGTTCATAGCTTTGCAGCCATGTTGACCCTTTCATGTCATTTTTACGGATCATCGGACCTGCTTCCATGGAAGTATGCATTTCATCCCCCGTACGATCCAGGAAGCCGGTATTGATAAAGACAATTCGATCCTTTACCTGGCGAATACATGCTTTTAAGTTCAAGGAAGTCCGGCGTTCCTCATCCATGACCCCGATTTTCAGTGTATTCCGCCGCAATCCGAGCATGTCTTCGACACGGTCGAATAATTCATTTGCAAAGGCCACCTCTTCTGAGCCGTGCATTTTCGGCTTAACGATATAAATGGAACCTTTTGAAGTGTTTTGATATTGACCATTGCCTAAAAGGGTATGTTTCGCAATCAGGCTTGTAACAACACCATCCAAAATGCCTTCTTGGATCTCCTCGCCGTTTTCATCTAGAATCGCATTAATCGTCATGAGGTGACCGACATTACGGATAAACAATAGCGAACGGCCGTTCAGGCTTAAATCCTTTCCATCCGGTGAGGTGTAAGTGCGGTCCGGATTAAGGGTTCTCGTCATCGTTTTGTTGCCCTTCACGAATGTGGCAGACAAGTCACCTTTCATCAGGCCAAGCCAGTTACGGTATACAAGCACTTTATCTTCTGCATCGACGGCGGCAACGGAATCCTCACAATCCATAATGGTGGTGATGGCTGCTTCAATAAGAATATCTTTTACCCCAGCAGCATCTGTTTTTCCGATTGGGTGACTCCGGTCAATTTGGATCTCGATATGGATGCCGTTATTTTTCAATAGAACCGCGGATGGACTTTCAGGATTGACGTTATATCCGACGAATTGGGACTCATCTGCCAGGCCTGTTGTTTTGCCGCTCTTTAGCGTAACGGATAGCTTGCTGCCTGAGACGCGGTACGAGACAGCCTCCCCATGTGATGCTTCGCTTAACGGTGCCGCCTGGTCTAAAAACGCTTTCGCAAAGGCAATCACTTTATCCCCACGAACCGGGTTGTAGCTGCCACCACGTTGTGCGCCATCCTCTTCGCTAATCGCATCTGTTCCGTAAAGAGCGTCGTACAGACTACCCCAGCGGGCATTGGCCGCATTAATGGCATAGCGGGCATTGTTAACAGGCACTACCAGCTGCGGGCCGGCCTGAAGGGCAATTTCAGCGTCTACTCCTTCAGTGGCAATTTGGAAGTCCTCCACTTCTGGTTCAAGATAGCCAATTTCTTCTAAAAATGCTTTATACTTGGCGAAATCGAAGTTTCCTGTATTTTGACGATGCCATGCATTCAGTTTCGCTTGGATTTCATCACGGCGTGCCAATAAATCCTTGTTTTTTGGAGTCAGATCTTTGACCAATGTTCCAAAATCTGCCCAAAACTGATTCTGTTCCACTCCACTCCCTGGCAGCACCTCCAGATTAATAAAGTCATAGAGTTCTGACGCAACTTGAAGATTGCCTGCTTTTACATAGTTTGTCATTTTAAATGCTCCTCCCTAAAATTTTTCGGGTTTCATTCTCAATAATATCTGGTTGTTTGTTATTACGAAACACCGTTTCTTTTCCTCTTTAAAAAAAAGATAGCACGTTTCTTGCGTCCATTTCAATAATTATTGCAAAATTTGTGCTATTTCTGTCTTTTTACCTTGATGCTGCGGCTTTCATCTCCGTCTTTATCTCTACACAGCGCCCCGGTGACGGAAAAAGTTTCCCGGCATTTAATAGATTATCGGGATTAAACACTTCACGAATGTTGGTTTGTGCGATAATTTCCTCATCCTTGAAGACAAATCGCATTTCTTCTCTTTTTTCAATGCCAACGCCGTGCTCACCCGTAATCGTCCCGCCTACATCGGCACACACCTGCAGACAGGCACTGCCAGCCTTTAAGGCCTTTTCTGACTCACCCGGAATCCGTGCATCGAACAACACAAGCGGATGGAGATTTCCGTCCCCTGCATGGAATATGTTGGCAATCCGTAATCCGTAGTCCTCACTTATCTTGTTAATCCTTTCCAACACTTCTGGAAGCCTGCTTCTTGGAATCACACCGTCCTGTACCAAATAGTCCGGCGATATCGCCCCCATCGCGCCAAAGCCTGTTTTACGGTTGGCCCACCATCTGCCGCGCTCCTGTTCGTCTTGGGCAACTTTCACTTCACGGACATTTCTTTTTTTACAAACTTCAAGAATTTGGTTTATTTGCTCTTCGATTCCTGCGGAAATCCCATCGACCTCGATTAGAAGGACCGCCTCGATGTCCCTTGGATGTCCGACTGGAAACGCAGCCGCTTCCACCCCTTCGATGGCGATTTTGTCCATCATTTCAAGAGCGGCCGGAACAATCCCTGCTGAGACAATGTCTGATACGGCCTGGCTTCCGTCCGAAACCTTATCGAAGTAAGCGAGGACCGTCTGCTTCGCCTCCGGATTTTTCAAAATGCGAACCGTTATTTTAGTCACAATCCCAAGCGTTCCCTCTGATCCCGTCAATAGCCCGAGCAAATCATATCCAGGGGAATCCGGGATTCCGTTTTTGCCAATTTCAATAATTTCCCCATTGGGCAGCACGACCTCGAGCCCGAGAATGTGGTTGGTCGTGACCCCGTATTTCAAACAGTGGGCTCCTCCGGCATTTTCCGCGACATTTCCGCCAATTGTACAACAATATTGACTGGATGGGTCCGGTGCATAATAATAGCCTTTATCGGAAATGGAATTGGTCAGCTTCAGATTGACAAAGCCTGGTTCAACAACGGCACGGCGATTTTCCAAATCGACGTTTAGCAGGCGCTTCATTCGGACCAGACTAATAATGACCTCCCCGTTTAAGGGAATCGCGCCGCCGCTTAAACCCGTACCAGCCCCGCGTGCAAGGAAAGGCAAATGGTTATCAGAACAGTACTTTACTAACCTTGCCACCTCTTGAGCATTCTTCGGAAACACGACAGCTTTCGGCAAATGCTTATGAAGCGTAAAGCCGTCGCAATCGTAAGCAACCAAATCCTCCTTTTGGTAGAGGATCGACCGTTCCCCGCCAACGATTGCCGCCAGATTAAGGATATGCTTATCGTTTGATTTAATGCCCTTTGCGGCCATTTACTTCCCCTCCTTGTTTACAGCAGCCTCGCCTTTTTGATAGGCCCAGTCAAGTAGCTGGATCGTGTGGACAATCTTTTGGTTGCGGCCGTACTTTTTGACGCCCATGGCCATTTGCAGCATGCATCCGGGATTCCCCATTGAGATCATTTCCACGTCATCCGGAACATTTTCCATCTTGCTCTCAAGTACAGCTCCGGCCATTTCAGGGTTCGTAATATTGTAAATCCCGGCACTTCCGCAGCAACGGTCGGCATTTGGCATATGGACCATATCCACTCCAGGTATATCTAGCAGCAAATCACGCGGTTGCTGGCGGATTCCCTGACCGTGCGCCAAGTGACAGGCATCGTGATAGGTGATTCTCGTGTTGATTTCTCCTTTGGGCTTTTCATAGCCTGTGTCATGCAAGTATTTGGATATATCTTCGACCTTTGCAGAAAATGCTTCGGCTTTTTCGCGCCACTCTGGGTCTTCGCGGAACAATTCCGCGTATTCCTGCATCATGCAGCCGCAGCCTGCTGCGTTGACAACTACTGTTTCAACATCCTGAAACGCTTCGATATTCTGTTTTGCCAATTTTCTCCCTGTTTCACGGTCACCTGCATGAATATGCAGAGCACCACAGCAGGTTTGGTTTTGCGGGATCACCACATCATTGCCGTTACGGGTTAATACGTTTATCGTGGACTGATTAATATCACTAAACATGACATCCATAACACAGCCTGTCAGGAAACCGACTTCGTTCTTGGTCTCCCCTTTTGCTTTAATCACAGGTTCATGTTTGTATTTTTTGCGGACTGGCTCCTTGACCTCCGGCATGATGGCCTCCATATCCACCAAATGCTGTGGCATAATATTGATTAGTCCGGTTTTGTGGACGACCTTTTGGATTCCGCTTTTCTGATAAAATTTTAACAGGCTTCCCACGGCGTTTAAGCGGTTATGATTGGGAAACAAGCCTTTAAGAAAAAATTTATTGACCGCCCCTTTTACACCTGTAAGCGGCATCGCTTGGCGAATCTGTCCGCGGGCTTCTTCAATTAACCCGCCAACATCGACATCTGCTGGACAGGCGGTTGTACAAGCACGACAATCAAGGCAGGCAAAGACAGGATCCATGAATTGCTCGTTCACTTCCAGCTTTCCTTCTGCCACAGACTTAATCAAGTACACACGTCCGCGCGGAGAGTGCTGCTCCATTCCGGTTTGCTCGTAGGTAGGACAGGATTCCAAGCACATCCCGCAGTGAACGCAATCAGCCCATTTGCTCTCATCTGGCGGGTCACTCCAAAGATAATTTCCCAAACTGCCTGATCCACACGCCGGACTTTGCTTTAATGCCATTTCTTTTAAACTCATATTTTTATATCCCTCCTACAAATCTCCCAGGATTCAGGATTCTATTAGGGTCAATTTTTTTCTTAATCCCTTCTAATAGGAAGTAATGGGCTGGTTTTTCTCCCCAGACATTGACCTTTTGGCGTAGCGAAAAGGGCAAATGCTTCACAACCGCATAACCGCCTAGTTGTTCTGCAGAACTTCTTAGTAGATTGATCGCTGATAGGATATCGTCGCTCGAACCTTCTAAAATCACCTGACAAAGACCATGCCCCAGTCCCCCGTGTGCCAGAGCGGATACGTGATGGGTATCCTGCAGCAGTTGGCACTCGCGAATGACATTGATAACATCCAGGTTTACAACACCGATTTTTAAAGCTGCTTCTGTTTGAGGACCTGCCGTGTCTGCTGCACCATTTGGAGCCATTTGATAAAATTGATCCCAAAAGACAAGCGCATCCTTTATCGAGAGAATTTTTAGTTCCGTTTGTGCCGGCTGAATCTTTTTTATGAACTCCTCTTGATAGTGGACAGAGCTTTCGATATCCTCAAAGCTTATGGCCAACGTATAACGGTGCTGGCCCGTTAATTTCTCTGCAAGTGACGGGTTCAAAAGCTCCAGCGCCACTGGTTCCATCATCGAGTCTAATAGTTTGACAGCGAATGAACGGATCCCTTGAAGATCGCCTTCTGGGAAACTCAGAAGCACAAGACTTTCATACTTTGTCCTCGGCCGAAGCTTTAAGGTCACTTCCGATACCACGCCAAGTGTTCCCATTGAGCCAATAAACAGCTTATTCATATCATAGCCGGCCACGTTTTTTACCACTTTTCCTCCGGAGCGGATGACGGTTCCATCGGGGTATACAGTCCGGAGGCCAATCACTGCATCTCGAGCTGAACCGTAGCCGAGCCGTTTGGGACCGGAATCGTTTGCGGCAATGACGCCGCCAATGGTGGCATATTCAGGCCAATTGACATCCATGGCAATTTTCTGATTAAACGGGGCCAGATACTCCTGCAATTCTTTCACAGGGGTGCCTGCTTTCACGGTCAAGGTCATGTCCCCGACGACATGCTCGACGAAGCCTTTATAATTCGCTAAAGACAGCCCGATATCGGCATACTCGATTATCCCGCCAAAACCTCTCTTTGTTCCCCCGCCGACAACGGAGATTTTTTTTCCATTGTCATTGGCATATCGTAAAATGTTGGCGATTTCCTCTTCCGAATTCGGATAGACCGTCACCTTTCCGCTATTTCCGAGCGGATGTCCCTGTTCATTATCTACAGCTATTCGCTCCTCTGGTAAAATAGCTTTCAAGTCTTCCAGAAGTTCTGCTGTTATCATCTATTTTCACCCCTAATCGTTTCGCAATAAGAAACATCGTTTCTAAAAAAATTTCAAAAAGCACTGCCTTTATTGGTTGACAATACACTGCCTTGTAATAGCTCTTCCACCGTATTTAAATGGTTGCTCATGCACTGCTTCGCTGCTTGCGGATCTCCATTTTCAATTGATTCAATGATTTGCTGATGCTGGCGGGAAATTAAGTTCACTGTATTCTCATCTTTTTGGATGTAGTGATGAAAATCCATCATCACTTTTTTCATGGTAGTGGAAATAAATTGGACTAATCCGACGAGGATCTCGTTGCCTGTTGCCTTGGCGATTGTTAAATGAAACTGGTAATCGGATTCCCACGGATTTGCTGCTTGACCGGAGAGTGTGTGCTTTAGATGATGTAAATCTTCCTCTGTTCGATGAACCGCGGCCATTTCAGCCATTCCGGTTTCTAATAACTTTCTTACTTGAAAAAGTTGACTTATATCCCTTGAACTGGACAGGAGCATTTGCTGATTAAACAATTTGCTAGAGTCGAATTCACAAACAAAGGTTCCTTCTCCCCGTTTCACATAAACTGTTCCTTTGCCGCTTAAGGTTGTAATCGCATCACGCACAGCAGATCTGCCAACCCCAAACAGTTCACAAAGCTCTCGAACAGAAGGAAGTTTTTCACCAGCCTTAAACATGCCGGAATGGATCATTTTTTCCAATTGTTCTTCAACGGATTCTGATACCTTCTTCGTTGAGATTTTTTCTATCTTCACCTGCCCCCACCTTCCCATTAGATATCACATATCTGATAAGTATGATTTTATTAAATCATGTATTGGATAATTTTTCAAAACAATTTTTAGAATTGAGTATATAGTCTGATAATTAACAACGTTGCTAGGCAACTTCCTTATTTTCTACACTCCGCGCGATCATGGCACCAAACAAAAGCGCCCATACAGGAGAACTGATTTGCAAAAAAGAGACATTTGACAGGGCGATGACAAAGGCAGACAAGGCACTTAATCGATAACGCGCTTCGGAAAACGCCATTTGCAAGCTGGACTGCAGCGCCCCAATTAGAGCAAAACCGGCTAGCATCGAAACAAAGGCCTGCGGCAAGGACTGTATGAACGGGACAATCTTCCAGGCAAAAATGCCGAAGATTAGAATCACGATTCCGGAAACAATGGAGGCGATGTACCGTTTCGGCTTTGGCCCCGCATCCGGTCCGGCACAGATGGTCGTCATCATTCCCGCAATATTTGCACTTTGTCCTCCGAACAAACCGGCGAACATCGAAAATATTCCGCTAAAGGTAATGACCTTGCTTGTTTGCGGCTCAAAATGAGAACTCTTTAACGCTCCAATTCCAGGAGCCGCATCATTGCTCAGAACGAGCATCGCAAGTGGAATGGCAATGGTAACAACTCCCATCCATGAAAACTCCGGAGTTTGCAGTGCAGGTAAAGAAAAAGCGATTGCTGCTGTTGTGATGTGTAAATCCACTGTAAATAAGAGGACGACAAAGGCAGTCACAACGGCAGCCATGATTGGCGGCAACCGTTTACTATACTTCGTTGCCAGAATAAAACTGATCAGCGCCGCTCCTCCAACCCATGGCATTTCCTTCAATGACGGGACAATCCTGACAACATAACTTGTCACCAATCCCGCCAGCATAGCCGCAATCACTTCTTTTGGAACCCAATTCATAATTTTTGTAAAAAGGCCTGAAATGCCAATGAGAAAAATCAACAAACCTGAAACGATGTAACCGCCAATTAATTGAGAATAAGTAAATTGGGATGTCACTGTTGCCAAGAATGCCACTCCTGTGATCGAGTGGCCGCCGGTAATCGGGGTACGAAATACAAGCGGCATGATAATGCCGAATAGTCCGCCAAAGACATAAACGGCGAACATCCAGTTGATTGTCTGCTGGGCTGAAAATTGACCGGCCGCAGCCGCCTCTAAAATAATGATGGCCGGCCCTGTCATGACCAGCGTACTGGAAATCAGCCCAGACGATACGTTTTGACTGTTTAAGCCTTGAAAGATTCCCTTCTGTTTTGGGATGTTTACGATCTGTCTCTTTTCAAAATTATTTTGTAATCCCATGTTGTTTCGCTTCTCCTCCCCCCATTTTTTCATTACTTTATACAATGTGATAAATAGTCAGAATTGTCAAGCAAGATTGCTTTAAAATAAGGAAATCGTTGTCAATCGATTCCCGTGTTAAACGTCAGTTAAATTTTTGTGGAAACTGCTTTACGATCCCATCTGTCAAAGGCATTTTCCTCATTGCAGTACTTTTTTCGGAAAAATCCCCATACGCTTTATGGAGAAAAAATATGATTATTAATTGGAGTGATAGTATGAATGCTGCATATGATGTGATTATTGTCGGTGCAAGATGCGCAGGTGCGTCCCTTGCCATTTATCTCGCCAAAGCAGGTTTTAAAATATTATTGGTGGATCGAGCCGTTTTTCCCAGCGATACATTATCTACCCACACCTTTTTCAATAACACCACTGCACTGTTTCGGGAATTGGGCGTGCTGAACAAGATAGTGGAAACGAACGCACCGCCCATTCGTGACATCAAATTTCAATTTGAGGATACCATCATCGAAGGAAAAATGCCTGAAGTCAATGGGGAGAAAAATTGCTATTGCATCAAGAGGACCCACCTTGACTCCATACTCGTTGATGAAGCCAGATCGTATCCATATGTGACGGTTCTCGAGAGCTTTCGGGTGACAGATATCCTATACGATCATGAAACCGTTACAGGCATGAAAGGGACTGACCGTCAGGGCCAAATACACGAGTTTCGTGCCAACCTAGTGGTCGGTGGTGATGGGCGCAACTCTACTATCCGAGGTCTGGTCGGCAGCAAGGAAATGATGCGCGCACCTGCCAAGCTGGGGATTTATTATGGGTATTTCAGCGGGTTTCAATATGATCATGTTCGGAAATTTGAGGTATACAGGGTTAAGGACCATACTGCCATTTTGTTTCCGACCAATCATGACCTTTGCACTGTCGTGGGGATATTTCCATTAGAAAATGAGGCAATGGTAAAAAGGTTCAAATATTCCCCTGAAGAAGCGATGAGAAAACTGTTATCCGAAGAGTTCCCTAACACCGGTCTTGGCTCTCGTCTAAGTGGTTCCACATTAGCGGCGCCAATCAAGGGAATCCTTGGCTATGATAACTATTGGTACACAGCAATGGCAAAAGGCTGGGCATTGGTCGGGGATGCCGTTTGCTTTAAAGACCCCAGCATGGCTCAGGGAATTCATGACGCTGTTTACGGGGCGAAAATCTTATCTTCCATTCTTATTAAAAATAAAGAATCTGAAACTCCTTGGGAGAAAATGGCGGAAGAATACCAATCGGCACTTGAGCAGGAATTTATGGTCCGTTTTTATATGGGCTGTGAGATATCCAAAAATGAGTGGGTTTCCGAGCAGCAGGATATGGTGAACAAGCTGATTGCCGCCCATCCGATGGCTGTCGAAAAGTTTTTGGGTATCTATAATTATGCAAACGAACCGTTGGATTTGGAAAAGGAAATTATGCGCATCATGAATTAACCAGAAAAGGTCCTCCAAAAAATGGAGGACCTCTTATACCCTTAAGTCAACTTGGAAAACATCTTCTTACACACCCGTTCCACTATCAGGTCCACAAATTTCCTGCAGCGATCTAGATCCTTCCCCTGTGGGCGTACTTCGATTTTTAAAGTAGCCGCCAAATTACTCTGTACAAACAGCATATTCCTGAATTCATCGACTGCCCCGCAAAAGCTCGGATATCCGCTGTCTCCAGTTCCAGCAACTCCCGTCACTAAATCTTTCCTACCATAATGCTCGAAGGCTCGATATAGCGGGAGCATTTCATCCGGAATATTGCCATTTCCCCATGTATATGTTCCAACCACAATTGCATCAAGCCTGCCAAGCTCCGATATAGGAAACTCTTCCACAGGATACATGCTGACTGCAATCTGTTTTTCCGAAAATAATCCTTGAAGTAAATGAACCAAATCCTCTGTGTTCCCCGTATTGGATGCATAGACAATCGCTATAGTCATAGTTCATCGAAACCATTTGATTGCGTCACTTTTGCATAGGTCCGCGGCTTCTGCTCAAAGAAGTCGGATTTCGTACCATTTAGCATTTCATCAGAAAATACATGAATCCACGGCATCGGGTTATCGTGTTCTTCATAATAATTCTCCAGCCCCAGCTGCCGTAGTCGTTTGTTTGCAAGATACTCGGTATAGCGCTTGTACTCTTCTAAATTTATCCCCTCCACATCCCGCAATATAAATGACGCCCATTCTTTTTCAAGCTCCACTGCTTGTCCAATCGCCTGATAAACATAATGAATATTTTCCTCCGTATACAACTCTGGGTTTTCCGTTAACAGGATCCGGATAAACTGGGCCATAAAATAGGCATGCTGCATTTCATCGCGCTGGATGTAACTGATCATCGTACTCGTCTTCAGCATTTTTTGGCGGCGAGCAAGATGGTAGAAAAAGGCAAACCCTGCATAGAAATAAATTCCTTCCAGATTAATTGAGTTTACACTCAATTCAAAAAGGTGTTTGGCTGTAGGCTCCTCACGGAATCTTTCATAAGCGGTTAAAATCAGGCTGTTTCGCTTTTGGACAATAGGGTCAGTTTTGGCCTGATTAAACCGGGCATTCTGTTCACTTAAAGGCACCAGCGAACTTAATATATACGAATAGGATTCGTTATGTACCGCCTCTTGCTGGGCAATGACCGCAAAAATTGCTTTAAAGCTGGAATCGGTCACATAATCCATCACCTGTGTCATCGTTGGTGTTTGCAGACTGTCCAACGACGCCAGCTGGGTATTGATTCGTAAAAACACATCTTTTTCTACATCCGTAAGCAGGCCCCATTGCTTAATATCATCCTGCATATTAATTTCTTGCGCCTTCCAAAAATTCGATAACAAAGTTTGATACAAATCATACATTTGCGGGTAGGCAATATCATTCCAGTTAAGCAGACCAGATGACTGCCCATTAATTATCCCGGTTGATTTGTTTGGAAATTGCGGGTTCAGCAGTTTTATTTTGTTTAACCGTTTCATCCGATTTTCCCCCTTTCAGCTATGGCAGGCTTCACATTCGTTTATTTCAGCCTGAGACGTGCTCCGTACATAATAAGTCGTCTTTAACCTCTGCTTCCAAGCTTCCATATGAAGATTCAACAAATCCTTGGCCCTGATATTATGACGGACATAAAGGTTAAAGCTGATTGCCTGATCAATATGACGAGTGCGGGCAGCATTTTGCCTGATGCTCCATATTTGGTCCAAATCATGTCTGGCACGGCGATAGTAATCGTAGGTCCGATGGTTTAAATCCGGTGCCGTCACCTTCAATTTAAAATTTTTCTTTTCTTCTGCATACTCAACGGAATAGAGTGGATCAATCCCATCCGTTGAACCGCCAATTTTTGCAGTGGAGGAATTGGGCGCAACTGCCATCAACCAGCCGTTCCGCAACCCATATTCGGCGACCTCCCTCTTAAGCGAGAGCCAGCGTTCGGTTTTGTAATTTTTCCGTTCAAAATAAACTCCCGTCTGCCATTCCGAACCGTGAAATTGACTGTATGCTCCCTTTTCCTTAGCCAGTTCCATCGAGGAGCGAATCGTCAGGTAGGCGATATGTTCATAAAGTTCATCGGCATATTGAATAGCTTCGTCTGTCTCCCAATAGATGCCCTTTAATGCCAATAAATGATGCCAGCCAAAGGTGCCGAGGCCAATGGCGCGGTACTTTTGATTTGTCTGCCGGGCCTGGCCAACAGAAATGTTGTTCACATCAATTACATTATCGAGCATCCTGACCTGAATACGAATCAATCGTTCTAATACATTAGCGGGTACCGCCTTGGCCAGATTAATAGAAGACAAATTGCAAACGACGAATTCACCTGGCTTCCGGACGATGACAATATTACCGTGTTGATCTTGGAATTCACTAATAATCGTTGTTGCAGACATATTCTGCGTGATTTCCGTACAGAGGTTGCTGCAATAAATCGAAGTACGGCCTCTGCCTCTTACGTGCTTATTGGGATTTTGTCTATTTACTTCATCTCTGTAAAACATATAGGGGGTGCCAGTTTCCAACTGTGCCTTCATGATGCGCGCCATAATATCCATCGCCCGGTACGTTTTTCGCGGCAGGAGCGGATGATTGACCGCCTCTTGATATTTCTCCGAGAAATAGTTTCGGTCGTCTTCATCATAAAAGTCTTCAAGACCGAGCGGGTTGCCCGCTTCATCCTTCCATCCCATTATCTGCTTGACTTCATGCGGGCAGAAGGTGTGCCATTCTCCGATACTTCTGCCAGTTTCATCGGTCTCCTGTAATTTCTCCATAAACAGATCCGGTACAGCCACACCGGTGAAAATATCATGCGCCTTCCGCCGTTCATCGCCGTTATTCGTCTTTAAATCAAGGAAACCATTCATGATGTCTTTATGAAAAATATCCAAATAAACGGCAATGGCTCCCTGTCGCTGTCCCAATTGGTCGACACTTACCGCAGTATCGTTTACCAACTTGATCCATGGCACGATACCGGAGGAATTGCCCTTGAATTTTTTAATATTGGAACCAAGAGCACGAACTTTGCCATAGTATATCCCGATGCCACCGCCATCCTTGCTGAGACGGGCAATGTCCCAATTGTTTAAATATATCCCATCCAAAGAGTCATCAACGGTATCAATATAACAAGATGACAGCTGCCCGAAGCTTTTTCCGGCATTGGTTAACGTCGGAGTTGCGACAGTCATGTATAAATGACTAAGCGCCCAATAGGCCTCCTTGACCAGTTCTAGCCTTCTTGGTTTGTATTCGTCTTTCATTAACGTCATCGCAATAATCATGAATCGTTCCTGAGGCAGTTCAAATACATTTTTCTCGTGATCCTTTGCCAGATATCGGTCTGCAAGTAAAAATAAACCAATGTAATTAAAAAAATAATCACGGTCCGGATCGATTTCCTTCGCCAATTCGTCGATTTCCTCTTTGTTGTATGAGTTTACTAGATCGCTTGAATAAATCCCCTTCTCTGTCAACTGTTGAATTAAGCTGTAAAAGTCTCCATATTTATTTGTTGTGCCGCATCCTCTGTTCTCGGCCGCCTTATGATACAATTCATTCAAATAAAGTCTGGCTGCAACATAAGTCCAGTCTGGCTGGTCCATCGAAATTTGATTTACGGCATAAAACAATGCTTGCTCGCTGGCTTCCGATTGGGTGACATCCAATTTGCGGATACGGTTTTGAAGCTCGGTCATATCTAATTGATAGATTTCCGACGCTTTCTTGATGGTTTCGATTACATCTTTCTTTTCATTCTCAACCTGAGTTTTCATGGCTCTCTTCCCCCTTTAATAAAAAAATCCGCTCAAGCGGTTCTTGAGCGGATGAAACGATTCGAACAAAAGAGAGCATGAAACACAGTTTTGCAGCCCCCTGTCGCAACCGTTTCATCTTCTCAATCCCCGAAGAAGTTGAAACATATTAAGAAAGACAGGTCTCCTGACTCATGCATCATCCTACTTTGAACCCTTCCCGTATAAGCGCCTATTCTGCAGCATTCTTATACAGTGGTTTGTTCATTTCGTAAGCATTTACAGTTGCGGGGGCAGTTCCGGATTCTCACCGGATTCCCTATTAAGCCGATATCGGCATCTTTTCTCAACGCAGACACAATATATAGTTTTATTAATTTAGATTCCAACAATATATTGAATTGGAAACTATGATAAATATTAGTACAACCTGGCTCATTTTTCAAGAGTTTTTTCACTTTACCCTTAGTTCGGTTATTTTGCCGCGAAAGGCTTTCCACTTATGAGAAAACAATCGTTTTATTTTCATGGACGATAATTCGATCCTCCAGATGCCATTTCACAGCCCGCGCCAATACACTTCGTTCAATTGAACGTCCCCTTTTCTTCAAGTAATCCACATTTGCACGGTGATCGACCCGGGCAATATCTTGTTCGATAATCGGACCTTCATCCAAATCATTTGTTACATAATGAGAAGTGGCACCAATTAATTTTACCCCGCGGTCGTAGGCGCGTTCATACGGACGCGCCCCGATAAATGCTGGCAGGAACGAGTGGTGGATGTTAATGATTTTGTTCGGATTCGCTGCCACAAAATTCGGAGTTAATATTTGCATGTAGCGGGCCAAAATGATTATGTCTATATCATAATCCCGCAGCAGCTGGAGTTGTTTAGCCTCAACCTGATCACGGATATCTTTGTTGGCAGGGATGTAATAAAACGGGATATTGAGGCGTTCGACGACCTCCCTTGCCTCTTCGTGGTTACTAACTACCATGGCTATATCGGTCATTAAATCACCGCTTTGCCATTCCCAAAGCAGTTCCAGAAGACAGTGCAATTCTTTGGAGACAAATATTGCCGCCTTTTTCACTTTATAAACTGGGGTTAAACTCCATTCCATCGAAAACTTAGCGGCGATTTCAGTAAACTTCCGAGTCATACCTGCTTCCTTTTCTTTTAAGGAAGGACATTCAAATTCAATCCTGATGAAAAATGTACCGCCCTCTGGATTGGTTGAGTATTGGCTGGATTCAATGATATTGGCGTTATTCAAAAATAAAAATTGCGAAATGGCCGCGACAATCCCAGGCTGATCCGGGCAGCTGACCAACAAACGGCCGCGGTTTTGGTTCCGATGTCTAAACTCATCGAGTTCTGTTTTTATTTTTGGACTCATCTTATAACTCCTTCTAATGATAATTGAAAGTAATTATACATTAAGTCCCCTGTAATTAGTTAAGAATGCTCTTAAAATTTTTTCTCATTTGACTCCTTCTCCCTACTATTTACTAATCTCCCGCATCGCATGGTCCTTGATTTGTCTCCTTTCCTCATTAGAGCCGCCTGCTGTTACCCTGTCACCTTTATTTTCATTTCCGTCAATATATCTAGGTCTTTCATGAAATTTTCCGCTTTCTGAAAGTCTTTATACATGATTCGATCCTTATCCAGGAACGGTACATGGTCTCGGCATACCTTATATACCCATTTCGTTCCTTCCCCGAGCTTCTCGGCGCCTCGGTAATCCGCTGCCTCCGCCCCGCACAATAATTCAATTCCGATTACACTTCTAACATTCTCGATGATTTTTGCAGCCTTCCTTGCCGCAATCGTTCCCATGCTCACATGGTCCTCTTGATTCGCTGAGCTCGGGATGGAATCCACGCTAGCCGGATGGGCAAGAGACTTATTTTCAGATACGAGCGATGCTGCAGCATACTGTGCAATCATAAATCCCGAATTCGTACCTCCATGTTGGGTTAAGAACGGAGGCAGGCCGCCGTTTAGTTGTGGATTAACAAGACGTTCTATTCGACGCTCAGAAATATTGGCCAATTCAGCAACAGCAATCGATAGAAAATCCATTACTAGAGCAATCGGCTGACCGTGGAAATTGCCTCCCGAAATAACTTTATCTTGATCTGCAAAAATCAGTGGGTTATCAGTGACTGCATTTATTTCGACTACTAGCTTGCTTTCAACATAATCCAAAGCATCCCTCGTTGCCCCATGAACCTGTGGGACACAACGCAGTGAATAAGCATCCTGCACCCGCAGTTCCCCCTGATCGGTCATTAATCCGCTTCCCTTTATCAGCTTCCGGATATTATTAGCCACTTCCTGCTGGCCATAGTGTGGACGGATTTCATGTGTTTCGGGATCAAATGCTTGCCTTACGCCGCGAAGAGCCTCGGCTGTTAAGGCCGCTGAAAAATCAGCCCAGTTCGCCAGATTCTGTGCATCCCAACAGGCAAGAACACCGACGGATGTCATAACCTGTGTCCCATTGATCAATGCCAGCCCTTCTTTTGCTTCAAGAGAAATCGGTAAAATACCAGCCAGTCTTAGCGCTTCACCGCCGTCCATAATTTCCCCTTTATAGCAGGCCTCCCCTTCGCCAATCATGACTAATGCCAGATGGGATAATGGCGCGAGGTCCCCGCTTGCACCAAGGGAGCCTTTTTCAGGAATAACAGGGGTGACGCCTTTGTTTAACATTTCTGCCATCATTTTAATGACCTCGAGGCGGATGCCGGAATGGCCCCGCATCAAGGAATTAATTCGGAGAAAAATGATCCCCCTGACCACTTCCTCCGGAAAGGGATTGCCGACACCGCAGGCGTGACTGCGAATCAAATTAACCTGCAGCTCCTTGGTATCCTCACTGGATATATACGTATCACTGAATTTTCCAAATCCGGTAGTCAGACCATAAATAACTTTCTTGTCCTTGAGTAGACGCTCCACATACTGCCTGCTTTTTAGCACCTTTTGTTTAGCAGATTCTGCCAGCGAAACCTTATAGTGATAACGGGCTACCCGAATAACGTCTTCTAATGAAACCATTCCGCCTGCGACTATTTCCTTTTGTCCGACAACTTGCATATTAAATCGACTCCCTTTTTTATAAAATAGAAAAGAGGTCACACCAAATAAACTGGTTATGACCTCTATAAACTAAAAGACTATGGTCTGGAAACTATATTTTTATTCATCTTACCTTGGGAAACATCGCTGGATGAGACCAAATTCTTGCGTTTTATAATACAATTCTGCCTAAAATCTAACACGGTCTAATACTTCAGGGTTTAAAACCTTAATTAACGGCCTGCCCGTAATGCCATCGATGATATTCTTGCAGGTCTTTGTTTTAAGTTCCGCCAGCGAGTGTTCTGAGATATAGCCGGAATGCGGTGTAACATAAACTCCGTCTAGGTGCAGTAATGGATCGTGGGGATCCGGTGGTTCATTTTGCAGCACATCCAGGCTTGCCCCTGCTATGTGACCCTCGACAATTGCCTGGTACAAATCCTCCTCATTGATTAAGCCACCCCTGCTTGTATTAACAATAAACGATCCCTCCGGCATCATTTTCAACTCACTGTAGGAGATGATGTTTCTATTCTCCGGGCGTAGAGGAACATGCAGACTTAAAATGGTTGACTGCCTTAATAATCGTTCGAATGATACCGCTTCCACTGAATATTGCGCGAACACCTCTTTTGGTGCGGTCGGAGCATAAGTGACAATCCGAACACCGAAAGGTTTCAGCTTTTCAGCGACCCGTCTGGCAATTTTACCAAACCCTAGCAGTCCAACGGTATGGGTGGAAAAGCGCTTAATTGGAAGGGTATCCATTGGATTCCATCTCCCTTCCCTTATTTGCTTATTATAGGCAGGGAACCGGCGGGTAATCGTTAACATATGAGCAATTGTGTGATCCGAAACCTCTTCCGAACAAAATTCAGGAACATGGGTGACTTTAATTCCTTTTCTTGTTGCCGCTTCCACATCAATTGTGTTATAGCCGACGGAAGAAGCAGTAATCACACGACAGGAGTCCAGCTTTTCAATCAAACCGGCATGACAAGGAAATCCAACCTGTACGATTACCCCATCTGCATAGGGGGCGTAGAGTGGTGTGTCCTCCTCCAAAGTCCCGGAACGCGTGACTTGCACCTCACATCCATTTTTTTGAAAAATTTCCGTTTCTAAACTATGATCAATCCATTCATCATCGAGAATCCAAACTAAATCCTTTCCATTCTTCATCTACTGCCCCCCTTTTTATAATTGGTATGAAGTCTCAGTCATTATTTCCTGAAGATGCTGTATGAGCCTGTCATTATTCTCAGCGGAACCGATGGTGATTCGGGCATGTTCAGGATAACCCCAAGCAGCACATGGGCGAATAAAGAATCCTTTAGAAAATAACTCATTTGCTATGATAGCAGTATCCTTTTTCATATCGATAAACAGGAAATTCGTGTGGGTTTCTTCGACTGAACAGCCAAGAGCCCGGAATGCCTTGATCATTTTTTCCATCTCTTTACTATTCTCTCGTAATACCTTTTCCTTATAGTCTTCGTCCTCCAAAGCTGCGACCGCGCCTGCCTCAGCGACCCGATTACAGGCAAACGGTTCACGAACCGCTTGCAAGGGCCTAATCAGTTCATCCTTTGCGAAGGCATAACCTACACGCATTCCAGCCAATCCATACAATTTTGAGAAAGTCCGAATCGTAATAACCGGTAAGCCTTCTTTCACGTACTCTACCCCGGTTGAGTAATTTGGAACAGAAATGAATTCTCCGTATGCTTCATCGAGAACTGCCACGACCTTCCTTGGCAGTCTCCTAAAGAATGCCCTCAGTTCCTTGTCATCGACAATAGTACCTGTTGGATTATTCGGATTGCAGACGATGACCAGCTTTGTTTTTTCTGTGATCGCCTCAAGCATGGCCTCGAGGTCAAATTTGTAATCCTTTGTCGTAGGAATTTCAATTGGGGTTCCACCTACCAGCAAAGTGTTTTTATGATATTCAGAAAAGGTTGGCGTACAATAGACAACCTCTTCCCCCGGATTTACGTAGGAAGCAATTACAAGCGTAATAATATTGTCTGCACCGTTGCCGATACAATAATTTTCTGGATCAATGCCATGGATACTTCCCAATTTTTTGCGGAGAGCTAAACTCGTAAGATCCGGATAAAAATGTCCTTCCAATATCGCTTTTTGCATCGACGCAATTGCCTTAGGAGAAGGGCCATGCGGGTTTTCATTTGTAGCAAGGCGCACTACCTCTTTTAAATTCCCCTGATTTTCCGCATCCTTTGCAGCTTGGCCTGGAATATACGGGTCTAAATGCTGAATAGTGCTCCGCCATAAATTTTCTGTCATTATAATCCTCCCCAGTTATCTATTGGTTTTTATTTCGTGATGACCATTTATAAAAATATTTTACACAATATTCAGAATAAAACTAATATTTTCCAGATTCAACATAAAAAAATGCACCAAATACTAAAAAAATAGATGGAAGAATGGCCTTTATTCTACTAATAGAAAATGCGGGTTAAAAAACTATAGCAAATCGTAAAAAAAAGTACTTACCGAAATTAGGACAGTAGGCTACTATTAGGAAGATTCGAAAAATTAGAAAAACTCAAAGGAGGGATTTAATGAAAGCGTTTTACAATTGATATCCATCTACTTTTTGGACATTCTCGTAAAGTATGAACACTATTACCATCTTGATAAAAGGAGGAACTGCGATTCATGTATGCAATTATCGTCTCCGTGATTCTTCTCATCATTTTAAGCATGCTTCGAGTGAATGTACTCCTTAGCATTTTACTTGCCGCATTAAGTGCAGGTTTAATTGGAGGGGTTTCTCTTCTAGAAAGTATGCAGATGCTTATTGGCGGCATGGGAGGACAGGCTGAAAACGCGCTTAGTGTCGTTTTACTTGGTATTTTTGCCGTCATGATTAAACATTCCGGAATAACTGGGTTACTCTTAAAGAAAATGTTAAATTTTATGAAAGGGAAACGGGGATTTATACTATTAGCCATTGCAGGAATTTCCAGTCTATCACAGAACTTAGTCCCCGTACACATTGCCTTTATCCCAATCTTGATTCCTCCCTTACTTCATTTGTTTGATCGCATGAAAATAGACCGACGTGCTGTCGCGACAGCCTTAACATTCGGTTTAAAAGCACCTTATATCATCATTCCAGCAGGATATGGACTTATGTTTCATCAAATTATCGCAACCGAGATGAAAAATTACGGTATGAACATTGCCGTCAGCCAATTGCCAATTGCCCTCCTAATACCAGGATTAGGAATGGTTGTCGGATTACTCATTGCGATTTTTATCACCTACCGAAAAGACCGGGACATGGGACCTTCAAAAGACCTAGGGAATTTAACAGCATCTATGGAAATTTCCGCAACTGCAGAAGATATTCATTTTAACAAACAACATCTGATCACCATTATTGCCATCATCCTCTCGCTAGGCATCCAAATTTTTACTCATTCCCTCGCCATAGGAGCACTTGTTGGCGTACTTGCCATGTTTATTGGGCGGGTTGCACCGTTCACAAAGGGCGATGAATTGGTAGATGATGGGATGAAGATGATGGGTGGAATTGCCTTTGTGTTTTTAGTCGCTGCAGGATACGCCACCATTTTAAAGGAAACTGGCTCCATTGATGTGTTAGTTGAGAATACATCTTTCATAATAGGCGGCAGTAAGTTTATGACAGCTTTGATTATTCTGTTAGTCGGTCTGTTGATTACGATGGGAATTGGCACTTCATTTGGAACGATTCCTATTTTAGCCGCAGTATATGTTCCATTATGTATGGCCGTTGGGTTTTCTCCGCTGGCAACAGCCGCGTTAATTGGTACAGCTAGTGCCCTAGGTGACGCAGGATCTCCTGCATCGGATAGTACGATTGGTCCAACGCTCGGGTTAAATGCAGATGGAAGACATCATCATATTTGGGATACATGTGTACCTACCTTTATCCATTACAATATACCATTATTCATCTTTGGGTTAATAGCCGCAGTGGTATTATAAAGATGCCAGACATCCTCTTTTTTTAGAGGGTGTCTTTTAATGGTTACTGCCTAAATTACAATAGGGCATTCCGGTTTTTCCGGATATGCCCTATAACTATATCTATTAAACATTCATCTTCTTTAAATTCAACGCATATGGCAGATCCTTTCCTAATGCTCCGTCAATTGCAGCCTGGGTTGTTCTCGTCCTTAGTTCTTTTATGGATTCCTCTGAGAAATAAGAAGCATGCGGGGTAATGAGCACTTCTTCCATAGTTAAGAGCGAATAATCGGCTGCAGGGGGCTCCTGCTCCAGCACATCAAGCCCTGCTCCAGCTATATGCCCCTCTAAAATTAATTGCTGCAGGTCTGCCTCGTTTACTACACCGCCACGACAGGTATTAATAACAAAAGCCCCCTTAGGCAGCTTTGAAAGACGCTCATAATTAATCAGTTTTCTGGTTTCTGGTGTTAGTGGTACATGCAGACTGAGCACGTCCGATTTCTCAAGCAATTCATTTAATAATACCGGAACTACGCCTTCTCTTTTCATTACTTCCTCCGGAACAAATTCATCATGCGCCAAAATCCTCACACCAAATGGCTTTAGCTTCTCAGCCACCATTCGGGCGATTCGACCGAATCCTAGGAGGCCGATTGTCCTTGAACTAAAGCGGTGGATGGGCTTTGTATCAAGTGGATTCCATCTCCCGCCCCTTACCTTCCGGCTGTAAGAGGACAAACGCCGTGTAACTGCAAGGATAAGAGCTAACGTATGGTCAGACACCTCTTCAGCACAATAATCAGGAACTGTAGAAACAGCAATCCCTTTCTTTGTTGCCGCCGCGACATCTACATGATTATACCCGACCCCTGGGATTGAAATTACTTTACAAGAAGCTAATTTTTCTATCAGGTCTGCTCCACATTGAAATCCTACTTGGGCGACTACACCATCTGCAATAGACGCATAAAGCGGCACATCCTCTTCCAATTCTTCTGAGCGGGTGACTTTTACCTCTATACCCTGTTCTTCATACATCTTTCTCTCCAGATGGTGTTCATGCCATTCATCATCTAAAATCCAAACAAAAGGTTTACCTTCTTTCAATCTATTTCTCTCCTTTACCTATGTGGTGGTTTGCTTTTTTCTTATTTTCTTTAATGCCGAAATAAAACGCTTATTTTGTTCTTCCGTTCCAATAGTAATCCGGGCATGTGAAGGAAGCCCCCAAGCGGTGCATGGGCGAATCAAAATCCCTTCCTGCATTAGGGAATTAGCCATTTCTAAAACATCTCCCCTCATATCAACAAATAAAAAGTTCGTATGGGATTCGGTTACATCAAGGCCGAAAGACTGAAGCTTCTTCGTCAGCTTCCCCTTTTCAACCCTATTTTCTTCTATTATCTTATGCTTATATTTTTCATCATCAAGTGCTGCCAGCGCCCCTGCATGGGCAATCCGGTTTACAGCAAATGGCTCCCGGACGGCACGGATCGGTTCCATCAGCTCTGGACTCGCAGCACAATAGCCCACCCTTGTACCGGCCAGCCCGTACAATTTGGAGAAGGTCCGGACAAAAATAACCGGAAATCCATCCTTTACAAAATTTGGCCCATCATCATAATCCTTTTCTTCGATAAACTCTACATACGCCTCATCAAGCACAACGATAACATGCAGAGGTAATTTCCCCAAAAAGGATTTCAATTTTCCTTCTTTAAGAATAGTACCAGTAGGATTATTGGGATTACAGATAAAAATAAGCTTTGTTTTTTCGGTGATAACCTCAAGGATTTTATCCAAATCATACGTATAGTCATACTGCAAAGGAACTTCTATAGGAGTTCCCCCCATGAGCAAGGTTATCGTTCTATAGGCTGGGAATGTGGGTGTGCAATAGATGACTTCATCTCCAGGGTTAATATAGGCTGTACCGATTAAGGTAATCACATTATCCGCACCGTTTCCAATCAGGAATTGGTCCGGATGGATGTTATGCATGCTTCCGAGTTTTTCGCGAAGCTCTCGGGAGGTCGATTCCGGATATAATTGACTGTCAAATATAGCCTTTTGCATCGCCTCAACGGCTTTTGGTGAAGGTCCAGACGGATTCTCATTGGAGGCTAACCGAATAATTTCTTCTAAACCAAGCTCTCGTCTTACCTCTTCAATCGCCTTACCGGGGATATAGGGTTTTAACTGAGCAACGTTTTTGCGCCATTTTTCATTCGACAAACAAATTCCCCCTTGCTAAATATGGTTAATACTAAAACCAAGCACCTCATGCTCAAACCCTTTTCTCGGGGCACCGATTGTACCGTACATACACACGCATATCCAATCTCCAGCCTCATGAAAGGATAGCGGTCCTCGAACAACAGCAAAGGTCAATCCTACTGTTCTCAAAATCTCTCCTATTTGTGTTGGACCCCTGCATACTCCTTGGCTCGCCTCAATAATCGCATGGTAGAGACTATGAACTTCACGGTATTGCTGCGGGTCAATAATATGATTGTTTTTTGCGGTAGATTCAATTGCCCCGACTATTTTGGCGACATCCATCGCCCCGACTTTACCTACTGCATATCGATAGCCATGATTTAATAGCTCCAAGCCGACTTTTTCAGCCATATCATGGTTCTGAAGAATAGTCAAAAGCGTCGTTAGCTTGCCAATTGAAGTAGGAAGCCCGTTTTTTTGCGCCATACCCAACCTCTTTTCTGCATAGAAGCTATAATCAAAGGGAACGATTGAATACTTTCCTCGTTCCCTTTATTAATTCAGTAGTCCTTCAGTTGTAATACCGGAAGGAACCAAGATGGAATTGCGAAATTCACTTGGTGTCTTTCCTACCATCGATTTAAATACCCTGCTAAAGTAATGGGAATTACTATAGCCAACTTCAAAGGCGATTTGATAGACTGTGTAATTCAAGTCCTTCAGTAATTCTTTGGCCTTTTCAATCCGTAAATACGTAATGTACTCAACAAAGTTCCTGCCTGTCGCATTTTTAAAAATCCGGCTAAAATATGTAGGGCTTAGGTGGACGTAGCTTGCTACTTTTTCCAATGTGATGCCCTCTAAATAATGCCCTTCAATAAATTCCATCGCCTTTTGGATCGATTTAAGAGTATGAGCGTTATGATTGTTTGTAATCAAATCAAGGAAACGATGGGTCAAATCTCGCAGCCATTGTTCTAACTGAGCGATATTTTCAACGTATTGCAGGAAAGATGAATACTCCTGCAATATAGTGTGAACCTCCTTCTGGTTGGCACCGCCGTTGATGGCTGCGCGCCCCAGCATTGTTGAAATTTCCGAAATTTGCATGACTAAGACTTCAGGGTCAACCGTTTTAGATAAGGACAATTTTTGAAATAAGTTCCTCACCGTTTCAGATACAGCTGAAATATCCGCAACCATTAATTTATTAGCTAATAACGATACCTCCAGGTTAGGCAATAACACAAATTCATTGTCAAATCTCTCTGTATCATCTTGATGGATGACTAGATCCTTCCCATGGAAAAACTTATGTTTTAGGGCGTTTTTTGCCTCCTGATAGGAAAAATGGAGATTTCTCACGTCTTCAAAATAATTGCCAATTCCTATCGTAACGGTATACCCTGTTTGTTTATGAATATATTTTTTCGCTTGCTCTGCTAGCTTTATTGCCAGCTGCTTATATCCATCCTGGTTTTGTTGAAATGGCAGTGAGAGCAAAATGGCATACTGGTCGGCTGCCGTTCCCATCGCTAAGCTTTCATGATTTTCATTTTTAAATAATTGCCGCGTCACCGTGATTATTTTATTGCGGACAATATCCTGCCACTGTTTTCCCTTTTCTCTGTTGCTCCAAAAAAATTCATCAATTTGAAAAGCCATCGCCGTATTAGGGACTGTGGTTAAGCCAATTAACTTACTCTGATGCCAAATTTCTCTTGAGCTCATTATATTTCCATAAAGTAGGTTATAGATCAGACTGACTCTTAGAGAAGACATAATATTGTGAGGGTCATCATAGCCTTGCTGGAGTCTCTGATTAGAATGCTGAAGTTCATTTCGCAGTTCATGGAGCAGCCGATAAACCACTTCCTCCTCTAATGGCTTGGTTAGGCAATCAAAGACCCCATTTTTAAAAAGCAATCTCATTTCTTGATTAGAAAAACGGTCTTTTAAAACAATCACCGGCAGAGGAAAATTCTTCTTGGACAATTGTTGGTGAATAATATCCTGACCCCATTTAGTCATATCATCAAGGTCTATAAGAAGAGCTAACGTTTCCGGACTGATTAACGTGTCCTCGGTTAATAAAACATTCTTGTCCCCTTCTTCGATTGACAAACCGAATTTATACTCACTATTTATTTGTTGAAAAAGATTAATCACATTACTATCTATCGTTGTTAGAAGTATTTTATTTTTCATCTCCCACACTCTTTCATTACTCAGTTTTAGAAAGGTAAGTAAGTTTAATCTCTTTCATACAAATTCGATTATTATTAATGATTTCCTGTTTCCTTCAAAGATTAAAAGGAGTCAGACCTGTAAAAAAGCAATGAGTCTGACTCACCTCAGGGGGTCTTATACTTTCTTAAACTTCATTAGGAACAGGGTAAATGGTGTCATAGTAATGAATCATTTCTTCTCGGAGGCGGCGGGCACCCCAAATCGCATTTTCACGTTCCTGGTCACTTACCACATACCTTTGAACAATCATTTCTCCAAGTCTGGCATGAAATTCTTCATCCTTTTTAATAGTTTCATAGCATCTTGCCAAGTCTGGAAGGCCAATTCTCTTACAGTTTTCGATAACAATGTCATGAGTCGTTGTTGTTGAAGTTTCGGAACAGTTCCAAACCGCAACAGCACAGGCACGGTCCTTTGCCAACGCTTCCCAGTGCAGGTTTTCCCAGCCAAGGTGCTCTTTTGGCGGTTCCGTTGGGGCTGTATATCCATGCTTTTCAAGCACACGGCAAATGATTTCATAATGGTGTGCTTCCTCCCACATATGCTTACAAAGAGCGGTTACCGTGGTTCTATCTAATTCTTTCCAGTAATCATTGATCTGCTTACCAAGGAAAAACACATAAGCAATTTCAAGCCATACCCGCTGTTCAATTGCGGTGAAAACTTCCTCATGGGAAAGATCTTCACGCGTCCAAAACTTAAGCGCTTTGTCATGAGCGTATTCCTTAAGCTCCTCTTTAATTGCTTTAAACTCGGTTAAAAATTTTTCTTGTTTAATGGTCATTGAAAAACCCTCCAATAATTTAAAATGTTTAAAAGTTTTCTGATTATTCATAATTATATAATTGCCTTTTCTTTTCTGTAAGTATTCATTTTTATGATATATTGCACTTTTTTAACTATCTGTATAGTAAAATCCTATTTCACTTCCAGCATGGCCTTCAAGCTTTCCTCGCGAATTAACTCCGTCAACTGTTCTTTATAGGCTAGGAAACGTGGTTCTACCTTTATGCTGTAAGGACGCGGATGCTCGAGCTCAATTGGAATATCCGCTTTAATTTTTCCAGGACGGGAAGTCATCACAACCACTCGATTTGCAAGATAAATAGATTCCTCCACATCATGTGTGATAAAAAGAATTGTCTTGTGAGATTTCTCCCAAATCTCCAGCAGCAGCTCCTGCATAAGTGTCCGAGTTTGATTATCCAGCGCTCCAAACGGTTCATCGAGCAGCAGAATTTCCGGATCATTGGCAAGCGCCCTAGCAATCGCCACCCGTTGCTGCATCCCTCCTGATAGCTGCCTCGGATAGTGTCTTTCAAAACCCTTTAACTGAACTAATTCAATGTAATTGCTTACTATTTCGTTACGCTCCTCCGTACTCAATTCTTTATGTTTTAGCCCAAATTGAATATTTTCCTCAACCGTAAGCCATGGAAATAAGGAATAGGCTTGAAAAACCATGCCTCGGTTGGAAGATGGTCCGTGAACCTCCTGTTCATCCAGAAAAACCTGGCCCGTGGTCTGCTCTTCAAGACCAGCTACAATCCTTAGCAGTGTCGATTTTCCGCAGCCTGACGGACCAAGAATGGTAATGAATTCATTGGGTAAGATGGTTAGATTGGTATTGTCAAGGGCCAGTACATTGCTCCCTTTATTCCCAGAAAATACTTTCGTTACATTCTTTATTTGTAGTTTTGAATTCACCATTACTTTCATCACCTTCCATAATGCCATGGGAATGCTTTTCGGATGCCTATTTTTAAAATTAAATCAGACAGTAAACCAAGTACTCCAATGGTGACGATCCCAAAAATAATATTCCCAGTATTCAGCATTCGCTGGGATTCCAAAATTAAACTTCCAATCCCAGAAGCTGACGCAACAAGCTCCGCTACAATGATATACGACCATGCCCAGCCAAGGATTAATCGAATAGTTTCCATTATTCCTGGCATAGAGGCAGGAAGAATGACGGAACGAACGACATCAAATTTAGATCTGCCAAGCGTGTATGCAGCCTCTAGCAGCTCACGCCGAACATTCCCAACTTCTACTGAAACCATCAACACTAACGAGAAAAACGTACCAACAAAGATAATCGTAATTTTCTCAAGCTCTCCTACACCAATCCATAAGATGAAAAGAGGTATAAATGCGGATGCCGGCATGTAACGGATCGCAGAAATAATAGGTTCAAAAAAGGCTTCAACCACTTTAAATGTCCCCATAAAGACCCCTAGAGGCAAACCAATCAGGACAGCAATTAGAAAGCCTGCAAGAACCCGGTAAATGGTAATCCAAATATCACTAATAAATCCTTGTTCCATAAATAAGGCAGCACCCGACTTGATGATTTTAGTAGGTGTTGGCAGAAAAAGCGGGTCTACCATTCCGCTATAGGTTATTAATGACCAGATGGCAAATAATAGAACAATACTAACTACGCTGATTCCGACATATAATTTGCGCGGTATCTCCGCCTGAGGCAGTAGCCATTTTCTGCTTTTCCTAGACCCATTTCGTTCCGATTGATATGGAATAATGGGTGGCTGACTGACTATTTCTTCGCTTTTCGCCACTTTTTCCATAGAAGCAATCTCCCCCTTTATTGAACGAATGAGTAATCAATCAGTTCATCAATTTTTGGCTCATTCTGAATTAATTTATGTTCCTTCCAAAATTCAGCACCCAGCTTTGACAGTTTGTACAATTCCCCCGGCTGCTCCTTTGTTCCAAATAGTTTCTGATTTCCTTCCTGATCATAAAGACGAATGCCTTTTAATGCTTCTTCCAGTTCAGCAGGAGACTGTCCCATGGCTTTCCCCATAATTTCTAATGCTTCTTGCTTATTGGTTTTAAAGAAATCCACTGCTTCAAACCAGGATTTAACTAATGCTTTTACCGCTTTTGGGTTACCCTTTACGAAATCCTGACGCATGGCAATCGTACTGGTAATGACTCCCGGAGAGACATCGCTTGTCATGAGAACGCTTCCAAATTCAGTGTCCTTGGCCTTCGTTAGCCACGGCTCCCATGTAACGGCGGCATCGACTTTATTTGCTACGAATGCAGCTCCGGCATCCCCAGCTGTCATGTTTTGAGCTTCAATTTCTTTAAAATCAATTCCCTCCTGCTTCAACAAATATAAAAACCAGAAGAAACTTGCTCCTCCGTCAGTTTGAACGGCCACACGCTTACCTTTAAGATCTTTTATGCTCTTAATTTCCTTTTTTGCGACAATTCCATCTCCGCCGTGGGACTCATCCAGAGCTACCACCTGAACAACATCGACATTACTTGCAGCAGAAACAACATGTGTATCCACGGTCGAAGCAAACCCTTGAATCCGATTAGCAGCCAAAGCTGTCCGACGGTCCGTATTACTTTCCATTTTCATCAGATTGACATCCACGCCATTCTTTTTAAAGAACCCTTTTTCTTGAGCAATCCAAAGTGGTCCGTACCCAACCCATGTAGCGACACCAAGTGATATAGTAGAGCTCTCCTTTTTCTGTCCATCCTTTTGATCATTAGAGCTGGTTTGACCGGAACATCCTGTCAAGGCCAGTAATACAAGTACGAGTGCAAATATCCCAATTTTTCTCATTGTTTTTCCCCCTAAATTCTTTTTTACGGAACTTTTTCATTAGGATCACGGTGCACACTGAACAAATATACTTTCATTTCTTGTAGAGACTTTTAGTTTTCACCTCCCTTTGTTTTGTTTGTAGAGATTTACTCGTTTTTGAAAATTCATAATATTTAAACACCTAATACTATTTATACAATATCTTTTTTAAAAAAAAGGCCGTTTTTATATATAGGTAAAAAATTTATACAAGAAAACAAATATTTTTACTATCACCAAATTGTTAACCTGAAAACTGGTTGGAAGATTTCTCTGACGAACAATTAAGAAAAAAAAGCGAGTATGGGATTTTAGAAATCCCATACTCGATCTTTTGTTGTCTTAATTACTATCAACGATTTCTTTCAAAATCTCATACGAACGTTTTTGTTTTTCCGGCTCAAAAATATAGGTTACAGCCATAATCTCGTCAACATTGTATTTTTCCTGGAAGCTTGCCAACTGGTGCCGTATCGTTTCCTTGCTTCCTAACAGCGTCACACTCGTCATGGAGCTGGCCATTTCCTTTTCCATTGGATTCCAAATAGAATCCATATTTTCAACCGGCGGCCGCAGCGGCATCCTTGACCCACGGACCACGTTCAAGAAAAATTGCTGCATCGTGGTCGACTGGAATCTTGCCTCCTCATCCGTCTCTGCTGCAATGATATTTAAACAAACCATCATATATGGCTTATCGAGGTACTCGGACGGCTGGAACCGGTTGCGGTAAATTGAAATCGCCTCTTCCATGTATCTTGGTGCAAAATGAGAAGCAAATACATAAGGCAGTCCCAAGCTTGCGGCTAAATAGGCGGAATCGGTGGAAGAGCCGAGAATATAAATCGGAACCTCCGTGCTGACTCCAGGATAGGCCCTAACATATCCTTGTTCTTCTTCAGGACCAAAATAGGTCAGCAAGGCCTGGACATCTTCCGGGAAGGTAAATACCGAATCATTTTTGGATCTTCTTAACGCACTTGCAGTTTGCATATCTGTGCCTGGTGCGCGCCCCAGCCCCAATTCCACACGTCCAGGGTAAATGGTCGCCATCGTTCCGAATTGTTCGGCCACCACAAGCGGTGAATGGTTGGGAAGCATAATTCCGCCGGAACCGACCAATATGGTGGTCGTATGTTCCAATGTATGTTTGATTAGAATGGCTGTTGCGGAGCTGACAAGTGTCGGTGTGTTATGATGCTCGGCAATCCAATAGCGTTTATAGCCCATTTTTTCCACTGCTTGAGCGAGGTCGATCATTGCATCAATGGCTTGTTTCGGGCCTTGTCCTTCGCGGATGGGGGCCAGATTTAATACTGATAATGGTATATGAATGTTTGACATAACAATTTTTCCTTTCTAAAAAGTTACATCTCTATAGTACCTTTGTGAACCCAGGAAAGAAACTTTAATGCTTGCCGCCAGAATAAACGAAAGGCTGCCACAACGACAGCCTTTGACCGCTATTTTTTATTAAGCTGCTGCTTGATTGCCACATTTTTTGGCCGGTCAGGGTATGTAGCTTTACCGTCATCCGGTCCAGTCAGGTTGTTTCTTTGGTCAAGGACTTTACCTGTAAACTCAATAGGATTTTTTTCTGTCAATGTTTTCACTCCTAGGGATAGAATCCTTTTTATTGTAGCCCTATTTGTCATACTTATTAGAAATAACCCCTTCTTTTTTACCGTTGACCCCTTCTGCCCCTACTTCACGGGTAAAATAATGCCTTCTTTTTTACCGTTGACCCCTCCCGCCTCTTCCTCACGGGCAAAATAACCCCTTCTTTTTTACCGTTGACCCCTCCTGCCTCTTCCTTACGGGTAAAATAACCCCTTCTTTTTTACCGTTGACCCCTTCTGCCCCTACTTCACGGGTAAAATAATGCCTTCTTTTTTACCGTTGACCCCTCCCGCCTCTTCCTCACGGGTAAAATAACCCCTTCTCCCTCTGCCTCTCTCTAAAGTCCCACAAAAAATAGGCATACAAAAAGCCGGCACATAGTACCGACCTTCCCTAGCCTTCATTCCGCCCAAGCTCCCTTGCCTCAAGCCGTGGCTGCCTTTCCTTATACCATTGGAAGAACCAAATGGCGGCTGTCAGCCAAAACCCGCTTGCGAAGTATCCACCGATGATGTCACTCGGATAATGGACCCCCAAATAAATGCGGCTCACTCCAATCATTACAATCATAAAACCACTAAACAGAATCAGCACACTGCGCCCAAGCCGAGTAGGAATATGTCGCCACAACAGGAAGGCCAAAATGGCATATACTGAAAAAGCATTCATCGCGTGACCGCTTGGGAAACTGTAGCCGCCAATTTCTATCAGTCGATGAAAATCAGGCCGGGCGCGGTGAAAAAAAGCTTTTAAATAGTGGTTCAAGATTGGCGTACCGGTCACCACGGCAATCAACAACATTAATTCTGAACGATGGTGCAACACGTTATAAAGAAAAAAGATTATCAACAGGCAGATGACAACCACAACCTTCGTTGAACCGATCCATGTAAATAACTCCATTACTGATGTTAACCAAGGAGACTCCAAGCCTTGGACAGTTGCTATGATTGCCTTATCAAATCGGACAACTTTATCGGCACTCACAAGAGCGGCCATCGAAGCAAATGCCGTTAACGAAATAAGACTAACAAAAAAAGCACGAGTTAATTGATATTTTAAGTTCATCCGCGATTACCTCATTTTTTAGACAAGCTTTTAACTAATTATTATAAACAAAGCACAAAAAACTTCCAACCCGATGACTACCGAGTTCAACAAGACAAATATCTCCCACAAGCTGCTCAACAAAAAGAGGAAGTTTTTTATAAATGAAGAATATATTTAAAGAATATTATTCGCAAGTTACTTGTCAGGAGGAACCCAAAGTCATGATTCGAAATCATTTTAGTGCTTTATCGCTATTCATTTCTGGCATATTGTTTGTCCTCTATCCAGCAATTCGTCCCTTCTCTGATGAATCATCACTGGAAGGCGCTGCTGCTTTTGCATCAACTGAATGGCTTATTGCCCATATTTGTGCCATCATAGCATTTACATTATTACCATTAGGGATACTTGGCCTCCATATCTTAATGAAGGGTACTGTTTTGAAATCACTGACTCATTCATCTTTAGTATTATGTATTTTGGGCATTGGTTTTACATTACCATTTTATGGAGGGGAAACATACGGCCTCCACGCTATAGGGTTAGAGGCCGTATCTCAACATAATACGGAATTAGTTACTATGGCAAATGTGGTACGTTCGGGTCCGGGGCTTATTTTATTCATAATCGGTCTTCTCCTTCTTGCCGCTTCTTCCATTATAGTTGCGATCACAATTTGGAAATCGGGAACGCACCAAAAATGGAGCGGTATCCCCTTTGCTTTAGGAATTTCACTCTTTCTCCCACAGTTCTTTGCCGGGCAGCCGTTGCGAGTAGCCCATGGATTTCTTGTATTCCTTGGCTGTGTACTCATTTCGTTTTACCTACGGAGGCAATTTGTCCTAAATCAGGCAAAGGAAAATCAGTGAACCACTTTATCACCCAACAAGGGTATATGGTCAATGTATAAAATAACAAACGCTCACAGCTTTTTATGCTGTGAGCGTTTGTTGTCTAATATGCGATGTTCTGATTTTGGCATTTTGAATCTAATCCAGTGTCTAAAGCCATTATATGACTATGCAGTCCCGAGCAAAACACCTATTTCTTTTAAATATTGACGATACGCTATACTCATCCGGTCACAAACAAGAGATAGCTCCACCTGTAGATCAAGCGGCAGCTCCTCGGGCTTCTGGTTCTCAACGACCGGCTTATCCTGGGCAAAAATCATATCCTGGAATGCGACAATTTCTTCATCGGACAATCCCGGGTCATAACTATAAGTAAGAATCCCATAGGCAATCGATTTATTTTCATCAACCGGACGAATCGTTAATAAAATCGTCAGCGTTTGATCCGTTTCTTTGTCTATTTTAGTAAACAACACCGTGAATGGACGCAGAATTTCATACGTATAATAAACATATTTTGGAACCCCCGTACCATCCGGATCTGGTTGAAAAATCGCAATTTCATCGGTATAAATCCGGTCATCCTCCCAATGAACGCGATAATCAAGAATCTCTCGGTGGCTATCGGTTCCTAAATATCCCTCGTGCACCACCGCCAAATGGCCGACATCCAAGAAGTTTTCAACAATACGAGGTGGTTTCGCTTGAACCTCCTGCGGTCCCCAAATGACATTGCGATACCCTTCCGTCTCAAATTGTTTATAGGAAAATAATTCCGGCTGGTTATTACCAAGATTGATCCAGATAAATCCGTACTTTTCCATACATGCATACTTTATTGCTTTTGCCTTCTTGGGAATCGATCGGCCTTCCGGCAATTGCGGAATCGCTACACAGTCCCCGTCCGTATTAAATTCCCAAGCATGATAGGGACAAACGAGGCAGTCATTTTTTACTTCCCCTAATGAAAGAGCAGCCCCTCGGTGAATGCATAAATCCTTGAAAGCATGTACCCCTTCACTAGTCCGGAATACAGCAATCCTTTCTCCCATTAACATGATTTGAATCGGCTTTTCCCCTACATCACTTGAACGGCAAGCGACTAACCAATCTTCTTGCAATACCTTATCCTCTAACAATTTAGAACCCCCTGTCGTTTGACTCCCTTTTATTGTATTAGCACCTAATCAATCGGTCAAGTAAAATACGAATACAAAATATTTTTTTAAAATAAATGTTCGTGTTTAGGTTGCAAAACTATTCAACTTTACATTATAATCCTAATGTAATTGTTTTAAATACGAACAAGGGGAGATTTTGTTGGAAAAACAGAATAATATTATTGTCGGGGTCGACGATAAAGTCAGTTTTGGAAAAGCCCTTATTTTGGGGATGCAGCATGTATTAGCAATGGATTTATATATTGCGCCAATTATTATTGCGGGATTACTTTCCCTAAGTACGGAGAACACATCCTTTTTTATTCAGATGTGTTTTCTCGCCACAGGCATTGCCACGTTGATACAGACTGGAACTGGCATCAAGCTTCCCGTGGTTCAGGGCCCTTCATATGTACCAATCGGAGCGATTGCAGCAATCGGGGGTAAACTTGGTTTGGGAGCAATTGCCGGAAGCTTAATCCCAGGCGCGATTCTGATTGCCATTCTTGGCTATCCATTTAAATTATTTGCAAAAGCGGTAAGAAAATTTATTCCTCCACTCGTCGGCGGAACGGTCATTATCATCGTGGGAATTTCTTTAATGCCAGTTGGGATGAATAGTATTTATCATGCGGAAGGAAAAATCGGAGATAACATTCTGATTGCCGCCATTTCGGCCGGGGTTCTTGTTCTATGCATGCTTTTAGGCCGAAAAATGCACGGTGTCGGCACCTTCTTCCGCCTGGTATCGGTATTATTGGCTATTGCCGTTGGGACCATTGCGGCGAGTTTGTTTGGTCAGGTTGATTTTACCCCGATAAAGGAAGCGGCATGGTTTTCACTCCCTTCTCTCTTTCCTTTTGGAAAACCAGTCTTTGATATTAGTGCCATTATTACCGTAGCATTTGTTTATTTTATTATTTTAATTGAGACAACAGGCACTTGGTTCGTCGTTTCCACTGTTACCGGGAAGGAATTGGATGAACAACGCCTAAACCGTGCCTCATTCGGCGAAGGGCTTGGCTGCTTTGTCGGTGCCTTGTTCGGCAGTACACCAATGACAGGTTATTCTTCAAACGCTGGCTTATTGGCGATTACCGGTGTTGCAAGCAGAGTGGTAGTGATGGTTGCCGGCGGAATCTTAATTTGTCTTGGTCTTATTCCGAAGCTTTCGACCGCGATTACGTGTATACCGGAACCAGTGATCAATGGAATCTTTGGGATTGTCTGTGTAGCCATCGTTACGAATGGCATGAAGGTTATTCAACCCATTATTATTAACGACCGTAATATGATGATTATCGGAATTCCGATTCTGTTAACCATTGCTGTTACAATTCTGCCGAAAGAAGCATTAGCCGGCACGCCGGACTGGGTTAGTTACATCCTGTCTTCGAGCATGACAGTTGGCGCGTTGGCGACACTCCTGTTAAACTTCATTATTCCAGAAGAAAAGAAAGCAAAAGAAGTTTCAACAACTTAAATAACTGCATAATTTTCATACAAAGGTACCAGCCATCGGCTGGTACCTTTTAAATTGCAGACGAAAGCCATTCGGATTTAACGAGATATTTACATTTATTTAGTTATGAGATAAGTCTATATAAAATAAATATAATTAAACGTTTTATCCACTGATTTCGATTAGACACCGCCCATACAAAGCTATATACCTCCTATAAAACTATAATAATAAGGGTGCAAACAGACCATGCTGTTATGTATTACCTCTTCATCGTCATCTTAAAAACTCCTTTCCCCGTTGGCATCTTTTCGTTTTGATAGGAGGTTTGTCTTAATATGGAAACCATCATGTATTTATGGGCTGGTCTCGGTGAAGTGGCCTCTCCATCCAATCTATTGATTGTGCTCTTGGGTTCATTGCTTGGCACTTTAGTCGGTGTTCTTACAACCGATTTTGCCAAAAGTGTAAAAAATGAAAAAGACAGATTTACCAAATTGGCCGAAGAGGCAGGGATAAGGAAATAAAAATCAAGAAAGGTACCGGGCTGGTACCTTTTTCATTGAATTAATACCCTTTATTCCGGTCAACTACGTTACCGAGCGGCGTCCCCTCTTCAATCTTTCTCAATGTGTCCAAAAAACAGGCGGCACCCTCTTCAGGTGTGGTTACCGCAGAAATATGTGGGGTGATCACTACACCAGAATGGTTCCACAACGGATGCGCTGATGGCAGCGGTTCCTCCGTAAACACATCCAGGACTGCAAATCGGAGTTGTTTCCTGTTCAATGCTGAAAGCAATGCACCCTCATTGACCGACGCCCCTCTGCCGACATTGATAAATCCTGCACCATTAACCTGTTCAAAGACCTTCTCATCGAAAAAACCAGCCGTTTGTTCGGTCAACGGCATTGTATTAATCAGGTAATCTACTTCACTTAGCTTGCCAAAATGAGAGTCAACGGTCAGGACCTCTTTAAAATATTCCTTCGGTTTCCCGCTTAACGAAACACCGTAAACCTCCACACCGAATTGCGATAAAGACTTCGCCGTCGCTTGTCCAATCTCCCCGGTTCCATAAATGATCACCTTTTGCTCAGCCAGCATTTTCGGGGTCATCGGCCGCCATTTTTTTTCATACTGTCTTGCTTGAAATTCGTCGTGAAATTGTACGTCTTTCAATATGTAGCTTAAGCAATACTCAGCGATTCTTTGGCCAAAAGAGCAAACGGTTCTGGTTAACAAAACATTTTCAGGCCATGGCTTTTGATATAAAAACCTGTCCACACCGGCACCAAGCGAATGTACCCATTTCACATGACTGAAATCCAAGTCACCTTTCAAATTAAACGCCGCCAGTGCATCGGCCCAGCGAATATCGGACTCCGACAGTTCTTCTTCCGGTAAAAACCGAAACTTGTTTGGCAAGTTCTCTTTGTCAATGAGCAATCTTAATTGTTTGTACATCGGGCTAATTACCAAAATATGATCCATTTGCAACAATCTCACCTCCTCCCCATTATAAACGAAAATCACGCAAAAAATTTATTTAAAAAATATCTTCACATCGCATAATAATTCTTTTAAAATAATATTCATGCATTATGAGAGGGGAATGATAGAATTGGAGTCTTCACAAGTAACATTAAAGCGCACACTGGGGGTAGCGCCTGTCGTATTTTTGGGGCTGGCGTATATGTCACCATTTGCGGTATTCGATACATTTGGAGTTGTTTCAGCTGAAACGCACGGTCATGTACCTGCTTCCTACATATTAATTACCATCGCGATTTTATTCACTGCCCTTAGCTATGGAAAAATGGTCAAACTTTATCCTGATGCCGGGTCGGCTTATACTTATACTAAAAAAACCATGGGGTCAAAACTCGGTTTTCTTGTCGGTTGGTCGGCTTTGCTCGATTATTTATTTTTGCCGATGATTAATGCCGTGTTAGCAGGAATTTATTTGTCTGCCAGCTTCCCTGCAGTACCATCTTGGGTTTGGGTTGTCGGGTTGATTGTCATCATCACAGTGATGAATATCGCCGGAATTAAGATCACTGTTTCCGCAAATACTTTGTTCGTCCTGTTTCAACTGCTTGTAGCTATTATTTTTGTTATTTTAACGATCCGAGCAATTATTTCGGGTGACGGCGGAACTGGCTTTGGCTTGAATCCGTTTTTCTCCGAAGAAATCAGCATGAATCTACTTTTCTCCGGGGCCGCTATCCTTGCTTTAGCGTTTCTTGGGTTTGATGCAGTCACTACTCTATCCGAGGAAACGATTCAACCGGAGAAAAATATCCCAAAGGCCATCTTTTGGATTGCCTTGATAGGCGGAGCCTTTTTTATCACAGTCACTTATTTTATGCAGGTCCTATATCCCGATGTTTCGATTTTTCAAGATATTGAAGGCGCGTCACCAGAGATTGCGATTCATATTGGCGGGCTTTTGTTCCAATCCGTTTTTACAAGCGGTGCGTTAATATCGGTCCTGGCCTCCGGACTTGCCGCCCAGACAAGCGCCTCAAGACTGCTATTTGCGATGGGCCGCGACGGCGTTATACCGAATAAATGGTTCGGTAAAGTCCATCCAAAATTACAAACTCCTGTGTTTAATATTATTTTTATTGGTGTTTTGTCCTTGAGTGCTTTATTTCTTGACCTTGTCACTGCAACATCGCTGATCAATTTCGGAGCCTTTACCGCGTTTTCGTTCGTCAATCTGTCTGTTATTGTATATTATTTTAAAAATAAACAGTCCATGAAGGGTGCAAGCTATACACGATACGTGCTATTCCCGCTAATTGGGCTGGCCTTCCTCATCTATCTTTGGTTCAGTCTTGATGCAATGGCCCTCGGGTTCGGACTTGCCTGGTTTGCGATTGGTCTTGTATACTTGACCTGGCTGACAAAAGGCTTTAAAGTAAAACCGCCGGAATATGAATTTGTCGAAAATATATAAAAAAGAATGGCAAGCTGGTTGATCCAGTTTGCCATTCTATATATCTTTTATAGGAATTTTTCCTAAGAAACAGCATATTCCTTAAATCCCAACCGCTCATAAAGCTTCTTGGCATTGTTGTTCCAAGAATATGCGTGCAGTTTTATTCTATGAATCTCCTCATTTTTGAACCAATCTATCAGGCTGTCAATTAGCTTCTTCCCAATTCCATGCCCTCTTGCTTCGTTTAGGACAAACAATTCATCAAACAGCCCCATTTTGCCCGTTCCGTTATCCGCCGTTCCATCCTGATCGAATACCCGTCCCAATGCGTAACCAACGGCTTGACCATTTAAAAATGCCAGCAAAATATGTACCCGATGATCCCGCTCGTCAAAGGTTTCAGCAGCCTTTTTCGTGATGGCATTCAAAACCGTTTCATAGTCATCATAGGTAACCTCTTCAGGATGGTTACTTCTATTAAACTTGCTAAGCCCCTGGACAAAATAAAGAAAGGTTTCCCGGTCTGTATCTTCAGCTTTGCGAATCACAACTTCCATCATTCATTCCCTCTTCCTGGTAACTTTTTCTATCATCATTATACCGAAAATGGAATGAATCACCCATAGGAATAATATAACGCTCAGAGATTCTTCCCCCGAGCGTTATATTAATGTATATTAATTAAGGCAGGAATGAGCAATGCACCCCAAAGCAAGGTAATCCATGCGGCAAAAATCATGCCCAACGATGAAAACGTCGCTTCCTTTTCCCCATATTCCAGCGCTTTATTAGTCCCGCAGCCGTGGGCGCCCATTCCTAGAGCTAACCCTTTTGCAATAGGTGTTTGAATCGACAGCCATTTGATTACGCTTGGGCCGACAACTCCCCCAATCACCCCGGTAATAATGACGAACACCGTCGTCAATGCAGGCAGGCCGCCAATTTCCTTCGATACCTCGATCGCAATCGGCGTTGTAATTGACCTTGGCATGATGGAAGTAATAAACTCCACGTTTAAGTGAAATAATTTTGACAAGGCAAAGGTTGAAAAAATCGCCACCAGTGTACCGGAAGTGATGCTAATGATGATTGTTGACATGTATTTTTTCACAACCGGCAGGTTTTTATAAATCGGCACGGCAAACGCAACAGTTGCCGGTCCAAGCATGTGTGTCAGCCATTTGGACGCATCGAGATACTCATCTGCCGTAATATGGAGCACAGAGATGAATCCGATTAACAAAATAGGCGCTAGGAGCAACGGATGAAACAATGGATAGTTCCATTTACCGCCAATTCGTTTTGCCAACCGATACATCAAGTACGTTACGACGGTTACGGTTACCATCATCATGCCGCCCACCTCTTTTCTTCCCGATTATTTTTTCAGCAATCCATGCTGTCATGCCCATCACAAGGATTGTACTAATTCCTATTAAGAAAACGATCTCCGCCCCTTGAAAGCTGAGAATTTCGTCGTAATTCACAATCCCTACTGCTGAAGGGATAAAAAACAACAGCAATTCTGCCATCAGCCAATTGGCACCTTTTTCTACCCATTCCAATTTGACCATTTTTAAACAGATGGCCAAAAACAATATCGCCAAGCCAAACATGGAGGCAGGGATCGGCAGTGGAATAATGGCTTTAGCGGCTGCACCCAAAAATAAAAAGAGATGAATCAATAATACCTGGAGAATAATTACACCGAATTTCATCCTTCCACCCCTCCTGATTCACAAAAAGGAGCACATGTACTCCTTAAATGTTCGATAGGAATATCGTACGACGAAATCATTCATTCGTAAAATACATATTTAGAATTATTTTCATAACCAAAAGTTATAATGGGTCCTGCAAAATAAATTCAATAAAGGTTCTCGCGGCATTGGAAATATAACGGTCTTTCTTCGTGAGGACAGCAAGATTCCAGAGGATGGTCGGTTTTAAGTCCAATACCATAGTGTCCTTATTAAACACCCGGTTGCAAATTGACTGCGGCAGGATCGTAATCCCGAGATTGGCTGCTACCATTTCCGACATTAAGTCCCATTGGGAGCTCTTAAACAAGATTTTCGGCTCAATACCAAATGCCCGAAAATGATTCATCAAGATTTGATTGAGAGAAAATTCTTCATGATAAAAAACAAATTCCTCCCGTTTTAAATCTCTGACATTCACTTCTCCTTTGCCTGCAAGGCGATGATCTTTGTAAACGAGCAGTTTCATTTCCTCCTCCACAATCGGATAGACATGAAATGGCTCCTCATCGATTGGCAGAACAGTGACACCAAGTTCCACTTCCCCCTCCTCCACGCTTTTGACCACCCTTGCCCCGCCATATTCGGCAATGTTCAGTTCTATATTGGGATAGGTCTGGTGAAACTTCGCCATTACCCTTGGGAAAAATAAACTGCCGATAAACGGCGGCAGCCCTATATTAAGTTGCCCCCTCGTCAAGTTGGTCATATCATTTAATGTTGTTTTCATTTCCTCCATCAAGGCGGTCATTTTTTGAGCATATTCCAGGACAACTTTTCCTCCGTCGGTCAGGTCGCTTGTTTTGTTGCTCCGAATAATCAAGGTCATCCCAAGTTCCTCCTCAAGAGCCATAATGGACTTACTCAACGCCGGCTGGGAAAGATGCAAATGCTCGGCCGCCCTGGTAATGCTTTTATGCTTGGCAACTTCCATGAACATCTGTAATTGTCTTAATTCCATATATAACACTCCTATCCTTTAAGGGCAGGAGGACAACCATGTACAGGTTGTCCTATGCACCCTTGGCTACAAATGGTTTTTCCCCTCCACGCCATTAATGGAATAACTCACGGTGATATTTGCATTTAAGGAATGTGACACTGAACAATATTTATCCTTTGATAACTGAATCGCCCGGATTACCTTATCCTCAGGCAGGTCTCCTTCCAAGCTATAATGAATATGAATCGCGGTAAAGCGCTTTGGATGTTCATCAGCACGTTGTCCCTTGACTTGCATTTGAAAGGACTTTGGTTCCAAGCGCATTTTTTGTAAAATCGAAATGATATCAATTCCTGTACAGCCTGCAACGGCATTTAACAGCAGTTCCGTTGGCCTTGCACCGGAGTTTTCCCCTCCGATTTCTTCTGCTGCATCCATTTTGATTTCATGTCCGGATGGCGTTGCTCCTGAAAAAGCCATTTTGCCAGTCCATTTGATTGTTGTTTCCATGTTATCATCTACCCCTTTCCTTTTTATTTTGTCATAATTAAACAATTTCAACAATTAAATATCAGTTGTCAAGAGAAACACAAAAAAGAGTTTGACAATTTTGTGAACAAACATAAATAATATAAAGTAAGGGGGAATGTTGAAAATGAAGAAAAATACAAACATCTTACATGCAGCAAGATTAATTGGAGGTTCCATACTAACTATCGGACTGTTGATTCTTTCTTACAGTTTATTCGTAAGCGGTTCCAGTACGATGACCGGCATTGGCATTGGAACTGCCATCGGAGCGGTTTTTATTTTTCTGATGGGAATATTTTTTGTGGCCACAGAGGAAATGCTGGAAAAATCTTATAAGGGTATTCCGCTAACCCCAATCCAAGCAAAAAAGGAACGCCCGTTACGACGCTCCTTTTAATAATTAGTTATAACCCCAAATCATTGTAAGCAATGTGCCAAAAATCGTGACCAATGCAATTGCTACACCATAATAAACATTGGTATAAATCGCGCCCTTATCCTTCGTTTCACCGGCGTGCATAAACACGACCAGCTGGACAGCCGCCTGAATAAATGCAGTCACCACCAGGATAGTCATGCCCATGGCAAACGACATATTTAAAAAGTAGACGGCAAGGGCAACAACGGTCAGCATGAGGGAAAAGACAAAGCCCATGATTTGTTTCATTGGAAATAATTCTTTCATCTTACATCATTCCTTTCAGGTAGACGAAGCTGAAAATGAAAATCCAAACGACGTCTAAGAAATGCCAGTACAGCGAGAAAATGAATGATTTATTGGCTGTCTCCGGAGTCAACCCGCGTTTTTTCACCTGGAGGAGAATAAACAGACCCCAGAACAAACCAAACGTAACGTGCAAACCGTGCGTTCCCAATGTGGTAAGGAGAATGGCTGTAAATGCACTTGTTTGCAGCCCAGCTCCAATATGAACATAGTGAACAAATTCGTAAATTTCTACACCCAGGAAGGCAAGGCCGAGCAATAAGGTGATAGCAAAGAACGACAGCATCGCTTTTTTGCGGCCAAGCCTCATGGCGTGAATTCCAAGCCCAATCGTAAAACTGCTGGTTAACAACACTAGAGTTTCAATCAAGACCGGTGTAATTTCAAAAATCTCTGCTCCTGACGGTCCGCTTCCGACACGGTCAACCAATGTAAAATAGGAAGCAAACAACGTTCCGAACAGCATGATTTCGGCTCCAAGGAAAATCCAAAACCCCAAGATTTTCAATTGGCCTTCTTCAGTACGATATTCAAGCGGAAGCGAGTGATCTAGTTTCATTATTTCGCACCTCGCAATTTTGTTTCAGTTTCCTCAATTTTTCTCACAGAAATATAACGTCCATGATCAATCTCCACCGAACGGTGAGCCATGCAAGCAAAGATTCCAATGGTAGCAATAATGGCCACTGCCCACATGCTGAAAATCATTGCAAAGCCCCAAACAAAGAAGATTGAACTCATGATAAACGGCACACCGCTGTTATTTGGCATATGAATTTTTTCATAATCTCCCTGGAACAGGATGTGACGCTTTTTCTTGGCATCCCAAAGTGCTTCGGCCGATTTGACATGCGGCACGATGGCAAAGTTATATTCAGGTACCGGGCTATGTGTTGCCCACTCAAGTGTTCTTGCGTTCCATGGATCCGCTCCGATGTCTCTAGATGCATAACGAACACTATAGTAAACGTTATACACGATAATCGCAAAACCAACGGCGAGACCAATTGCCCCCACGAAGGAAATCATGTTCAGCGGTCCAAACCCGGTTGATGCCGAATAGGTGTACATCCGGCGCGCTTGGCCGTCCAGTCCGGAGAAGAACATTGGCATGAATGCGACGAGCGTGCTGATGCCGATGACCCATGCAGCAAGCTTCCCAAGACGCTCATTTAACATGAAACCGAACATTTTCGGCCACCAGTAGGTAAGACCGGCAAGCATCGCGAACACGACCCCAGGAATGATCACCATATGGAAGTGAGCGACCAGGAACATCGTATTGTGGTACTGATAGTCAGCTGCCGACATCCCGAGCATAACTCCAGTTACACCACCAATGGTAAACAGCGGAATAAATAGTAACGCATATAGCATTGGTGTCGTAATTTCAATTTTTCCTTTATATAGCGTAAACAGCCAGTTAAAAATCTTAATTCCTGTCGGTACGGCAATCGCCATCGTTGTAATCGAGAAGATACTGTTTGTTAATGCTCCTTGCCCCATGGTGAAGAAATGGTGTACCCAAACAAGGAAGGACATAAATGATATCAGCACCATCGAAACAACCATTGATTTATAGCCGTAAAGATTCCGGCGAGCAAACGTCGAGATGACTTCGCTGTAAATCCCGAATGCCGGCAATATCAAGATGTATACCTCCGGGTGTCCCCAAACCCAGAACAGGTTTGCCCAAAGCATATCCATACCGCCATTATTCGTTGTAAAAAAGTGGGTGCCGAACAGGCGGTCCATTGTTCCCATTGCCAACGCCACGGTTAATACCGGGAACGCGAAAACAATAATAGCATTTGTGATTAATGCTGACCAGGTAAACATCGGCATTTTCATAAGCGTCATGCCCGGCGCTCTCATTTTGAAAATCGTTGTGATAAAGTTGATCCCTGTCATTAACGTGCCGAGCCCGGCAATCTGAATCGCGATCATATAGTAGTTAGAACCGACTGATGTGCTGAACTCATTGCCTGCGAGCGGGAAATACGATGTCCAGCCGGCATCCGGCGAACCGCCGACCACGAATGAAATATTAAATAGCATTGCGCCCATGAAGAACAACCAGAAGCTCAGGGCATTTAACCTCGGGAATGCGACATCGCGGGCCCCGATTTGCAGTGGTACGACAAAGTTCATTAATGCCATGATGAACGGCATCGCCATGAAGATGATCATGACCACTCCATGTGTTGTAAACACTTCGTTGTAGTGCTGGGCGTCAAGCAGCTTATTGTCCGGAACGGCTAGCTGCGCCCGCATCATCAAAGCATCTACACCGCCCCTGAACAACATGAGTAAAGCCGAGATTAGATACATAATCCCAATTCGTTTATGATCGACGGTCGTTAACCATTCGCGCCAGAGATAGCCCCATTTTTTAAAATAGGTAAGACCGGCGATAATCGCTACTATGGTTAGCGCGATGGCTACCATCGAAGCGTAAATTGGCGCACTTGGATGTGGGATTGCAAAACGTTCAAAGAATTCCATCCTATTCTGGCTCCTTTCGGATGTTTTATTTAAAAATATTAATGGTGTTCATGCTCTGTTTTTGAATCAGTTTCGTTCGGTTGATGCTGCTCCATATTTTTGTCTCCACCGTTGGAACCATGATTGTGTCCCCCGTTTTCCCCTTCAGGCGGCGGCATGAATCCCAGGTGTGTTCCTGTATAAGTGGACTGGCCAAGATGGCCCGGTTCCAATAACTCGGTGAATTTTTCTTCGGTAAGCGGCTTGGCCGTATCCTTTACTTCGTCTACCCATTCATCGAATTCTTTTTGCGGCATCGCTTTTACATTGAATGTATTTTCTGCGAAGCCTTTGCCGCTAAAGTTGGCATTCCGCCCCATATATTCCCCTGGAACATCGGCGGCCAAGTGCAGCGTGTTCACCATATCTGCCATCGCATATTTTTGCCCGGCAAGCTGGGGAATCCAGAAGCTAGTGATTGGTCCGTAGGAATATAATTTAAATTCAACCGGTCGATCGGTTGGAATATACACATAGTTGACGGTTTCGATTTTTTCCTCCGGATAGCTGAAATGCCATTTCCAATTGGAACTAGCGGCATAAATAACTAACGGTTCCTTATTTCCGTATCCATTTGGTGCTGCTTCCACAGCATAGTTGGATTTAACCGACATAAAGGAAAGGAATGCTACGATAATAATCGGAATCCCGACACAAATCGTTTCAACCCATACATTCCCTTCAATATGCGGTGGTTCGTAATCTTTGTTTTGCTTGGAGGCACGATATTTGAATAACATAATCGCGAGTATGGTAAACACGGCAATTACAATAAATGACATGATGATAATTGATGTCTTAATGTCATTCGCTTGAACCTGTGCCTGTGGTCCTTTGGGATCCAAAACCAGCAACGGCTCACATCCTGTAAGCACTGTGAAAATAGTAAAAATCAAAGACAATAAAACTCCTATTCGTTTCAAGGCGATACCCCTTTCTTTTGGTTTATAACAAAAGTTACGATTATTGTTTTTTGTAAGTGATGTAAATCACACTTCGCATTACTATCTTATAATCATTTTTATTAAAAAAACATTGAAATGTGAAATGTGTCACAAAAAGTTCATAATCTCCCGTTAACGAACAATTTCAGATGCTTTTGATTGGATTTTTTATATTAGATGGACTATTATGAGGGAATTGCTTCGTTTTAATATGGGGGTATTTTCCAAAAATGGACCTGAATTAATTGTGTAACTGAGTGATTGGTAGGATGGATTTTAAAAAAAGATTGGACTGGCTATAGGTGCACAAATTGGCGTAGGTGAGAGGAAAATTGAGTGGTTTTTTGCTTCAATATCGCCGATTGGCGTAGTCGGTGAGGGAAAATTTAAGGTTTACTGCACAAATAGGCTCTATTGGCGTAGTCGGAGGGTAAAAATCGGCGCTTTACTGCTCCAATAGGATTTATTGACGTAGTTTTGGGGTGAAATTTCGGTGTTCTTTTTACAAAATGGACTCTAAGAAAATTATATCTGCGGTGTTTCTCCATATATCTGCGATAATTTTGGATATATCTGCGATCATTTGATTTTATCTGCGTTAAATTCAATATATCCGCGATTATTCCAATATATCTGCGATGCCCCATTTTTAAAGGCAATTACCCTTTATAAACACAAAAAAGACAACCATATTTCAGGTTGTCTTCCCCTTGCCCGGCAGCGTCCTACTCTCACAGGGGCTTTCACCCCAACTACTATCGGCACTGAGAAGCTTAACTCCGGTGTTCGGGATGTGAACGGGTGGGACAGCCTCGCAATTGCCGCCGGACTATTTATTTTAAAGGGTTCATTCCTTGACAAAAGGCATTTTATTTAATTATATATAGCACCACTATTTAACCTGCTATTTGCACTTCAAAATCATATTGCAAATTTCAATGAAACATTGATCTAACTTTTTCCAAGTCCTCAATTAATTGGTCAACTTCATTTGGTGATAAAGGGACAAGCAGTTGATCATAAAGAGAAATAATTTGGCCATCTTCCTCATGTTGATGTTTTTTTAAATATTCATGTATATGATTAACCTGATTTTCTTTCAGAATCGATTCAGTCTCGAACCTTTTTACCCTTTGCAAGGAAAATTCATTCAAGGTAGAATCATATTCGCCCGCAATAATACTTCCTTCCAAAAACATTTACTCACTCCCTAATTTACAGATAGCTTAGTTTGTCCCAGAGCAATCAAAATCATATCCTTTGATCGTATTGGAATTAAATATGGCACCTCATGAAACATACGAACTAAACTCCAAATTTGTTAGTCAAATTTGACAATCTGGGGTGAGTTCAACTATTAAGGGGATATTATACCTTTTCAGCCGGTGCATTTTCAACCGCAATTTGATAAGCAGCCAAAATAGCTTCGCTCTCCTCGGGGTTAGAAATACCAACCAAATATTGATTTCCTTCTTCGCCTTCAATTTTCATGACGAGCGTCTCATCATCCGCTTTTAGCAGGGCATAGGATTCCTCTTCCATATCAAACAATGCCTCAACAGCATATTGTTTTTGATTCCCGTCTTCATCTTCAATTGTTATATAATCTCTTGGTTCATTATTCATTTAGTTGCCTCCCCTTCTTGTAAACTTATTCCTACCTATATACTATTCCCTAACCGATATAAGAAATATGAATTTACACGAACTAGGTTGAAGCAAATATGTATTTATTATGATAATTAACTGTTTCAGGATATATTTAAAAATTAAAAAAGACAACCTGCAAATACAGATTGTCTTTTTTATGCCCGGCAACGTCCTACTCTCACAGGGGCTTTCGCCCCAACTACCATCGGCGCTGAGAATCTTAACTTCCGTGTTCGGGATGGGAACGGGTGTGACCATCTCGCCATTGTTACCGAGCCTACTACACTGAACTATCTTCCCTGCTGGCTTGCGACGAGCTGAACAACAGCTTCCTCGAATAAGCTTT
>NZ_JAMBOX010000119.1 GCF_023715785.1 Neobacillus niacini | reverse complement strand
AACTAAACAAACAAAAACGTCAACAATAAAACATTCATTTCTTTCGAAATGAAGCCAACGTAACTTTTATGAGCTAATCAACTCAACTTTATTGGAGAGTTTGATCCTGGCTCAGGACGAACGCTGGTGGCGTGCCTAATACATGCAAGTCGAGCGAATCATTGGGACGCAAGTCCCGCTGGTTAGCGGCGGACGGGTGAGTAACACGTGGGCAACCTGCCTGTAAGACTGGGATAACACCGGGAAACCGGTGCT
>NZ_JAMBOX010000118.1 GCF_023715785.1 Neobacillus niacini | reverse complement strand
TGTGGAGCTGACTGATACTAATCGATCGAGGACTTAACCAAATAGAAAAGCGGAGGCGACTGTTCAACTTCGAGAGACGTTGGAGGGCCGGCACTGCAAATCCCGGTTTTGGATTTGTAGGGACGGATCGAAACGGCCGAGAAGTTAGGAGCCGAAGCTAGACAAGTTATAATGATTATTCGGTTTACTTATACTTCTTCTGCATTATCTAGTTTTGAGGGAATGAAATTTTTATAAATTACCTCTTGAAAAATA
>NZ_JAMBOX010000117.1 GCF_023715785.1 Neobacillus niacini | reverse complement strand
CTACAACCCCGAAAGGCAAGCCTTTCGGTTTGGGCTGTTCCCGTTTCGCTCGCCGCTACTCAGGGAATCGCGATTGCTTTCTCTTCCTCCGGGTACTTAGATGTTTCAGTTCCCCGGGTCTGCCTTCTATACCCTATGGATTCAGGTAAAGATACTGCTCCATTACGAGCAGTGGGTTTCCCCATTCGGAAATCTCCGGATCAAAGCTTACTTACAGCTCCCCGAAGCATATCGGTGTTAGTCCCGTCCTTCATC
>NZ_JAMBOX010000116.1 GCF_023715785.1 Neobacillus niacini | reverse complement strand
CAGAGGAGGCACGTGGGTTTTCCTTTCCGGTTTTTTTCTTTGCCTTCGAGCCCTATTCTCATCAATCTATTTACTTTCCGATATTCTTTTGTCATAGAATCATTTTTCTTTAAGCTTTTAGTACTACCTCGTCCAATTCTTGTGTGATTGCCCAAATGAAACCCGCTAATTCTCTGGCTACTGCTGTTATGGCCTTACCACTTTCTTTTCCTCTTGATAATAATCGAAAATATTTCTTATGAAGTCGGTTTTGTG
>NZ_JAMBOX010000115.1 GCF_023715785.1 Neobacillus niacini | reverse complement strand
CCTTGTGCCTTTACACTCTACGAATGATTTCCAACCATTCTGAGGGAACCTTTGGGCGCCTCCGTTACTCTTTGGGAGGCGACCGCCCCAGTCAAACTGCCCACCTGACACTGTCTCCCACCCCGATTAGGGGTGCGGGTTAGAATTTCAATACAGCCAGGGTAGTATCCCACCGACGCCTCCACCGAAGCTGGCGCTCCGGCTTCTCAGGCTCCTACCTATCCTGTACAAGCTGTACCAAAATTCAATATCAGG
>NZ_JAMBOX010000114.1 GCF_023715785.1 Neobacillus niacini | reverse complement strand
GGTCTACGACTGCATACTATGTCGCCCTATTCAGACTCGCTTTCGCTGCGGCTCCGTCTTTTCAACTTAACCTCGCATGCAATCGTAACTCGCCGGTTCATTCTACAAAAGGCACGCCATTACCCATAAACGGGCTTTGACTACTTGTAGGCACACGGTTTCAGGTACTATTTCACTCCCCTTCCGGGGTGCTTTTCACCTTTCCCTCACGGTACTGGTTCACTATCGGTCACTAGGGAGTATTTAGCCTTGGGA
>NZ_JAMBOX010000113.1 GCF_023715785.1 Neobacillus niacini | reverse complement strand
AACGTTATATCAGTCCGACAGGACTGTATATTCCTTAGAAAGGAGGTGATCCAGCCGCACCTTCCGATACGGCTACCTTGTTACGACTTCACCCCAATCATCTGTCCCACCTTAGGCGGCTGGCTCCTTGCGGTTACCCCACCGACTTCGGGTGTTACAAACTCTCGTGGTGTGACGGGCGGTGTGTACAAGGCCCGGGAACGTATTCACCGCGGCATGCTGATCCGCGATTACTAGCGATTCCGGCTTCATGCAGGC
>NZ_JAMBOX010000112.1 GCF_023715785.1 Neobacillus niacini | reverse complement strand
CGTAACAAGGTAGCCGTATCGGAAGGTGCGGCTGGATCACCTCCTTTCTAAGGAATATACAGTCCTGTCGGACTGATATAACGTTGACTGTTTTCTGTTTGTTTAGTTTTGAGGGAATAATCTCTCAGAACTTCGTTCCTTGAAAACTAGATAATCGTAAGAAGAAGTAACCAAGTAAAAACCGAGTGATCGCCATTTTAGTTTTTCTCTCTATTTATTAGAGTAAAACCTTTTAGGTTAAGTTAGAAAGGGCGCACGG
>NZ_JAMBOX010000111.1 GCF_023715785.1 Neobacillus niacini | reverse complement strand
CCGTTATCGTCACTATAAAATGGACGTACTTTTTCAAGAAGAAATGAAAAGTCTACATATTTATCAATTAAACGAAGAAGGTGATCGTCCGGAACTAATTCATCAATAGACACAAATTCAAATTCACCTTGGCTAGACTCTTTTGGCTTAAACATTGAATTCACCACTTATTTTAATAGATTATTGGTTGACCTTTTTGATTTATTAATAACACCTGTTGATTTGCGCGGAAGGCACGAAGACTCCTGCGGGAGTACGGGGCAG
>NZ_JAMBOX010000110.1 GCF_023715785.1 Neobacillus niacini | reverse complement strand
CGAAACGGCCGAGAAGTTAGGAGCCGAAGCTAGACAAGTTATAATGATTATTCGGTTTACTTATACTTCTTCTGCATTATCTAGTTTTGAGGGAATGAAATTTTTATAAATTACCTCTTGAAAAATATCAAAAAGACATTATAATAAAATAGTGTCGAATAAATGGTCTGGTAATTATGGCGAGAAGGTCACACCCGTTCCCATCCCGAACACGGAAGTTAAGCTTCTCAGCGCCGATGGTAGTTGGGGCGAAAGCCCCTGTGAGAGTAGGACGTTGCCAGGCTG
>NZ_JAMBOX010000010.1 GCF_023715785.1 Neobacillus niacini | reverse complement strand
TGAGGGAATGAACCCTTTAAAATAAATAGTCCGGTAACAATGGCGAGAAGGTCACACCCGTTCCCATCCCGAACACGGAAGTTAAGCTTCTCAGCGCCGATGGTAGTTGGGGCGAAAGCCCCTGTGAGAGTAGGACGTTGCCGGGCCAGCGAAAGACAACCTGAAATATGGTTGTCTTTTTGCGTTTTTAAAAAGGGTCATTGGCTTTAAAAATGGGGCATCGCGGATATATTAGGATGATCGCGGATATATTTAATTTATCGCAGATAAACTCAAATTACCGCAGATATATCTGGATTATCGCAGATATATAGTGAAACACCGCAGATATAATTTTTTTAGGGTGTTATGGGTGAACAGAATGCAGGATTTTCACCCTAAAACTACGCCAATACAGCTTATTGAAGCAGCAAAGCCCCGAATTTCCCCTTCTGACTACGCCAATAGGGCATATTTGAATAAGTAATTCCCCAAAAACACCACCTCCCACTTCTATTTACCAAAAAAATTCGACTTGTCTTATTTTTTGCCAAAAAGGGTAATATCATAAATATTGTGCTAAATTGGAAGAAGCATCATTAAAAGGGGGTACTCATATGCTGGAAAATAGTTTTGTCATGGTTGCCATTATCCTAATCATCAATATTGTTTATGTATCTTTTTTTACGATTAGGATGATTTTGACGTTAAAAGGACAGCGATATCTAGCCGCGTGTCTGAGCATGATTGAAGTGGTTATTTATGTGCTGGGGCTCGGTCTCGTGTTAAATAACCTGAATGAAATCCAAAACCTGATTGCCTATGCGGTTGGTTATGGAATCGGCGTGATTGTCGGGATGAAAATCGAGGAAAAGCTCGCGCTTGGGTATATTATTGTCAATGTGATTACGAAGGAATACGATAAAAATTTGCCTAAACTCCTAAGAGAAAAAGGCTTTGGGGTTACCGACTGGGAAGCGCATGGTCTGGAAGGAAACCGGATGGCGATGCAAATTTTGACGCCGAGAAAGTTTGAACTAAGCCTGTATGATATTATAAAAACCAACGATCCTAAAGCATTCATCATTTCTTACGAGCCAAAATCAATTCACGGCGGCTTTTGGGTGAAATCCGTAAAACGGGGGAAATTATTTTCATAGTACAAAAGAGGCTGCCAATTTGACAGCCTCTTAACTACGGTAGCAGAAAGAAAGGAATTTTCTCATGAGCAAAAAGAAAATGCAATTTGAGGTCTTGGAAAATGAAAGTATTGACCAATGCTTAAATAGAATAAAACAGGCGGGCTATACGCCGACTCGCCGTATCGAAAAGCCAATTTTTCAAGAGATAAAACAAGGCGGTGAAACAATTTATGAGCCGGTCGGGCGCCAAATCGTATTTGAAGCGAGGTTGGTTGAGTAAAACACGAACATTTTATCGTAATAGGGAGATAACGTTCGATTAATTGGTTGACATCACTTATAGCGGCTTGTTAAGATAGAAAGGTAATGACAGATCATCTTACCCTCGTATATCCATGGGAATATGGCCCATAAGTCTCTACCCGGTAACCGTAAATTATCGGACTATGAGGGAAAGTCAATATGTTCGGCACATAAGGGGCGGCCCCTTGGTTTGTGTTTTCGTGACTTTTCATGCCCGGACAAATGGCTTTCTCTTTTTTGGGAGAATCCATTTGCTCCGGGTATTTTTTTTGGATAGCAGATTGATAGGGGGTTGGACTAATGAATAAATTGGTTGGCGTGATCATGGGGAGCAAGTCGGACTGGGAAACGATGCAGCATGCCTGCCAAGTACTTGAGCAGCTTGAAGTTCCTTTTGAAAAAAAGGTCGTATCGGCCCATCGTACGCCCGATTTCATGTTTAAATATGCGGAAGAAGCAAGAGATAGAGGGTTAAAGGTTATTATTGCCGGAGCCGGCGGAGCAGCACACCTTCCGGGTATGGTTGCCGCTAAAACAACCTTGCCGGTGATTGGCGTTCCAGTTCAAACCAAATCACTAAACGGACTGGATTCATTGTTGTCAATCGTCCAAATGCCAGGCGGGGTTCCGGTTGCCACCGTGGCGATTGGCAAGGCTGGGGCGGTAAATGCCGGGCTGTTGGCAGCGCAAATTTTGGCGGTTGAGGATACACAACTGGCTGCCAAGCTGGAAGCAAGGCGTGAAGCCACAAGAGCAGAAGTAATGGAGAGCAGTGATGAACTTGAATAATAACACGATTTTACCAGGAGCAACAATTGGCATTATCGGCGGTGGACAGTTGGGGAGAATGATGGCTTTGGCAGCGAAAGCGCAGGGATTTCGGATCGCCGTTCTAGAGCCTGTTTCTGATTCTCCATGTGGCCAGGTTGCTGATATTGAGGTCATCGGGGCCTACGATGACCGCGAATCGATTCGTCAATTGGCGGCTGCCAGTGATGTGGTTACATATGAATTTGAAAATATTGATGCCGGCACATTGGAGTGGCTTTGTGAGCAGGCCTATGTGCCGCAGGGCTGGGAGCTGCTGACCATCACCCAGGACCGGATCAAGGAGAAGGCGGCAATCCAGCGGGCTGGTGCCCAGGTTGCACCATACGAAGAGATTTATAACATGGAAGATTTATTTTTAAAAATAGAAGTAATCGGGTTTCCGGCTGTTTTGAAAACGGCCAGGGGCGGTTATGACGGGAAGGGCCAGCTAGTCATTCATAGTCAGTCAGATTTGGCAATGGCTGAACAACTGCTTGAACATGGCGCTTGTGTCCTGGAAAAATGGATTCCATTTGAAAAAGAAATTTCGGTGATTGTAACGCGCAAGCCGGATGGGGAAACAGCGATTTTTCCGGTTGCGGAAAATATTCATGTTGAAAACATATTGCATCAGACGATTGTCCCGGCACGGATTACAGAAGAAACGAGCACCACGGCGATTCAAGAGGCAAAGCAAATTGCCGCCGCACTTGGACTTGTCGGGACGCTGGCGGTGGAGATGTTTGTCACGGCAGACGGCGGGATTTATATCAATGAATTGGCACCCAGGCCGCATAACTCCGGACATTACTCCATTGAGGCTTGCGAGACTTCCCAGTTCGAACAGCACATCCGGGCGATCTGCAACTGGCCGCTTGGTAGCACAGAGCTTTTAAAACCGGCCGTTATGGTCAACCTATTAGGAGAGCACCTTGAAAAACTGTACGAAGAAATCCCGGCCAATAAAGACTGGAAGATTCATTTATATGGAAAGAAAGAACCTAAGGTGAAGCGAAAAATGGGCCATGTCACTTTAATAAGGGACAACGTGGGTGACGCCTTGCTTGAAATAGAGTCCAGCAGCATCTGGAACACTGTTAAAGAAAAGATCGGAGGATAAAACAATGATTGATCGTTACACAAGACCGGAAATGGGCGCGATTTGGACGGAGGAGAACCGGTTCAAAGCCTGGCTTGAAGTGGAAATCTTGGCATGCGAGGCGTGGGCGGAGTTAGGCGAAATTCCGAAAGAGGATGTTCAAAAGCTTCGTGAAAATGCCTCTTTTGATATCGACCGCATCAAAGAAATTGAAGAGGAAACAAGACATGACGTGGTTGCCTTTACTCGTGCGGTGTCGGAAACATTGGGCGAGGAACGGAAATGGGTGCATTACGGCTTAACATCAACGGATGTGGTTGATACGGCACTTTCCTATGTGTTGAAACAGGCTAACGCGATTTTGTTGAAGGATCTTGAGAACTTTATCGCGATTTTGAAGGCCAAGGCTCAGGAACACAAGTACACGGTCATGATGGGGCGGACCCACGGTGTCCACGCCGAACCGACGACATTTGGGCTGAAGCTTGCGCTTTGGTATGAGGAAATGAAACGGAATCTTGAGCGGTTCAAGCAGGCTGCCAAGGGGATTGAGTTTGGCAAGATTTCCGGTGCGGTTGGTACCTATGCCAATATTGACCCGTTTGTCGAACAGTATGTATGCGAAAAACTTGGACTTGAACGGGCGCCGATTTCGACGCAAACGTTACAGCGCGACCGTCATGCCCACTATATGTCAACACTTGCTTTGATTGCCACTTCGATTGAAAAATTTGCAGTGGAAGTGCGTGGTCTGCAAAAAAGCGAAACTCGTGAAGTGGAGGAGTTTTTCGCAAAAGGTCAAAAAGGATCTTCGGCGATGCCGCATAAGCGCAACCCGATTGGCTCTGAGAACATGACGGGGATGGCGCGTGTCATCCGCGGCTATATGATGACGGCTTATGAGAATGTGCCGCTATGGCATGAGCGCGACATATCGCATTCGTCTGCCGAGCGGATTATTTTGCCGGATGCGACAATCGCCTTGAATTATATGTTGAATCGCTTTGGCAATATCGTGAAAAATCTGACCGTCTATCCGGAAAACATGAAGCGCAATATGGACCGGACGCTTGGCCTGATTTACTCACAGCGCGTGCTGCTGGCGCTGATTGATAAGGGACTGTCCCGCGAGGAAGCTTACGATACGGTGCAGCCGAAGGCGATGGAAGCATGGGAAAAACAAGTTCCTTTCCGCAGTTTGGTCGAAGCAGAAGAGAAAATTACCTCTTTGCTGTCAGCAGAAGAAATCGCCGATTGCTTTGATTACAACTATCACCTCCAGCACGTCGATACCATTTTCGAACGACTTGGGTTGAATGGGTAACGATTTATAAATCAAAAAATGGGGCTTTACCTGTTCAGGAAGCCCCTCCTGTATCAAGAAGATTCCCAATTTTGGAACTAAAGGAGCGATACACGATGAATGAACTGCTTTATGAAGGGAAAGCGAAGCGTATCTACTCAACGGACGTCCCGCAGGTAGTGCTAATACAGTACAAGGACTCTGCCACTGCCTTTAATGGGCAAAAAAAGGCTGACATTATCGGCAAAGGCCGCCTCAACAACGAGATTACCAGTCTCCTATTTTTAAAGCTTAAAGAACACGGAATCGACTCGCATTTTATCCGCAAAATCTCGGAAACCGAGCAGTTGGTTAAAAAAGTAACCATCATCCCGCTTGAGGTCGTTGTCCGCAACACCGCCGCCGGCTCCCTGTCAAAACGATTGGGAATCGAAGAAGGAAGAAAACTCTCAGCACCACTCGTCGAATTTTACCTGAAAAATGATGACTTGGGAGACCCGCTCCTCACCAAAAGCCATATCCTTGAATTAAAATTGGCAAAAAAAGAAGAAATCCGTAGTTTACGAGAAAAAGCAATGCAAATTAACGAGGTCCTGACCGGATTTTTCAACGAGCTTGGCATCAATCTCATCGACTTCAAACTCGAATTTGGCAAAGACGAAACCGGGCAGATCTTACTCGCAGATGAAATTTCTCCTGACACTTGCCGCCTGTGGGATCAGCAAACAAATGAAAAGCTCGACAAAGACGTATTCCGCCGTGATTTGGGCAGTTTAACAGAAGCCTATGAAACTATTTTACAAAGACTTGGAGGCCATCAGCATGTATAAAGTAAAGATATTTGTCACGTTAAGAGAGAGCGTATTGGACCCGCAGGGAAAGGCCGTTACCCAATCACTCCATTCGTTAAATTATCCGGAAGTGGCTGATGTCCGCATCGGCAAATATATGGAATTGACAATTGAAAAATCAGAACGTGACATCGATAAAGTCATCAATGAGATTTGCAGTAAGCTGCTCGCCAATCCAGTTATTGAAGATTATCGATACGAAGTAGAGGAGAGTGTCGTTCAGTGAGATTTGCGGTCATCGTTTTTCCGGGATCCAACTGTGATGTCGATATGTACCATGCGATTCAAGATGAACTCGGCGAAGAGGTGGAATATGTTTGGCACGATACTGACAACCTCGACGAGTATGATGGAATCCTTCTTCCTGGCGGATTTTCCTATGGAGACTATCTCCGTACCGGAGCAATCGCCCGCTTCAGTAATGTAATGAAGGAAGTAATCAAAGCAGCTAACGAAGGAAAACCAGTTCTCGGCGTTTGCAACGGATTTCAAATCCTACTGGAGGCAGGCCTCTTGCCAGGAGCCATGAGACGGAACGAGAGCCTATCGTTTATTTGCAAACCGGTGGAATTAATCGTTGAAAACAACAAAACCATGTTTACCGGCGAATACCAGCAAGGGCAATCGATCACCATTCCAATTGCCCATGGCGAAGGCAATTACTATTGCGACGAAAAGACGCTCGCCCAGTTAAAAGCCAATAACCAAATTGTTTTCTCCTATAAACAGAATCCAAACGGCAGTCTGGAAGACATTGCCGGGATCATCAATGAACAGGGCAATGTCCTAGGGATGATGCCGCACCCGGAACGGGCAGTCGACGAACTGTTAGGCAGCGCTGACGGGTTAAAACTTTTTCAATCAATCGTAAAAGCTTGGAGGGAATCACATGTTGTCAACGCTTGAGCCAAGTCCGGAACAAATCAAGACACAAAAACTATACCAGCAAATGGGATTATCTCATGAGGAATTTGCGATGGTTGAAAAAATCCTTGGCCGCACCCCCAATTATACCGAAACGGGTTTATTCTCGGTCATGTGGTCGGAGCATTGCAGCTACAAAACCTCAAAACCCGTCCTCAGAAAATTCCCAACAAAGGGCGAGAAAGTGCTCCAGGGTCCCGGTGAGGGTGCTGGTATCGTTGATATCGGCGATGGCCAGGCCGTCGTGTTTAAAATTGAAAGCCATAACCACCCATCGGCAATTGAACCGTACCAAGGTGCGGCAACTGGTGTTGGCGGAATTATCCGTGATGTTTTCTCCATGGGCGCCCGACCGATTGCCCTATTGAACTCACTGCGTTTTGGTGAGTTGAATTCGCCGCGCGTCAAATATCTTTTTAAAGAAGTCGTCGCCGGGATTGCCGGCTACGGAAATTGTATCGGCATTCCAACTGTTGGCGGCGAAGTGCAATTCGAACCAAGTTACGAAGGCAACCCGCTCGTAAATGCCATGTGTGTGGGGCTTATCGACCATAAAGATATTAAAAAAGGCCAGGCGCACGGTGCCGGAAATACGGTTATGTATGTTGGAGCGAAGACTGGGCGTGACGGGATCCATGGCGCAACCTTTGCCTCAGTCGAATTGACGGAGGAGTCGGATAAGGACCGCCCGGCAGTCCAGGTTGGCGATCCGTTTATGGAAAAGCTTCTTCTCGAAGCCTGCCTTGAGTTGATCCAATCAGATGCGCTGGTTGGCATTCAGGACATGGGTGCAGCCGGCCTGACGAGCTCTTCCGCGGAAATGGCCAGCAAAGCCGGCATGGGGATTGAAATGAACCTCGATCTTGTGCCGCAGCGCGAAACCGGCATGACCGCCTATGAAATGATGTTATCTGAATCCCAAGAGCGGATGCTGATTGTTGTTAAAAAAGGGCGCGAACAGGAAATCGTCGAGCTTTTTGAAAAATACGATTTAGAAGCCGTCGCGATTGGCACAGTAACCGATGATAAAAAGCTGCGCCTCCTTCACCACGGAGAAGTGGTCGCGGATGTTCCTGTTGATTCCTTGGCTGAGGACGCTCCAGTCTACAACAAGCCATCCCAAGAGCCTGCTTACTTTGCAGAGTTCCAAGGAATGGGGCAGGAAGTCCCTCAAGTTGAAAACCTTAAAGAAACGCTAGTACAACTATTAAGCCAGCCAACCATTGCCAGCAAGGAATGGGTGTACCAGCAATACGACTATGCGGTTCGTACCAATACAGTAGTTGCACCTGGCTCGGATGCCTCGGTAGTCCGGATTCGCGGCACCCGCAAAGCCTTGGCCATGACAACCGACTGCAATTCCCGCTTTGTCTACTTGGACCCGGAAACCGGCGGAAAAATTGCTGTCGCTGAAGCAGCGCGCAACATTGTCTGCTCCGGTGCGGAACCGTTGGCGATTACGGATAACCTCAACTTTGGAAATCCAGATAAGCCAGAAGTATTCTGGCAGATTGAAAAAGCGGCGGATGGAATCAGTGAGGCTTGCACCGTTCTTGAAACACCAGTCATCGGCGGAAACGTTTCTTTATATAACGAAACAAGCGGTACGGCGATTTACCCGACACCGGTCATCGGCATGGTCGGGCTGGTAACCGATTTAGATCATGTTACCACGCAGCATTTTAAACAAGCGGGCGATCTGATTTACCTCGTAGGTGAAACAAAACCTGAATTCGGCGGCAGTGAGCTGCAAAAGCTGCAAAATGGAAGAATTTTTGGCAAAGCGCCAGAATTAAACATCGAAGTGGAAAAAGAACGGCAAAACCAAGTTCTGGCAGCGATTCGCGCCGGAGTGGTCCAGTCTGCCCATGACCTGTCAGAAGGCGGCCTTGGCGTGGCGCTGGCTGAATCCTTGTTTTCTGCTAGTGAGCTTGGAGCGGAAGTAACGATAGCAGGAAACCCGGTCACTAGCTTATTCAGCGAAACGCAATCCCGTTTCATCTTATCCGTAAAAAAAGAACACCAGTCACAGTTTGAAAGTTTAGTAGATGCTGAACTTATTGGTTCAGTAACAGATACTGGGACCCTTAGTATTTTATCCGAAGCCCAGCAAGTGCTTGAATCATCTGTAGAGGAATTAAAAGCTGCCTGGAAAGGGGCGATCCCATGCTTGCTGAAATAAAAGGCTTGAATGAAGAGTGCGGAATTTTTGGCGTTTGGGGACATCAGGATGCGGCCCAATTGACGTATTACGGGCTGCATGCCCTGCAGCACCGCGGCCAAGAAGGGACCGGCATTGTTGTTTCTGATCGAAACACGCTTACAGGAGTTAAAGGTGAAGGGCTGGTCACTGAAATTTTTACCTCGGATAAAATGGCAGAGCTAAACGGAAATTCGGCCATTGGCCATGTCCGCTATGCGACAGCCGGCGGGGGCGGCTATGAAAACGTCCAGCCGCTGCTGTTTCACTCGCAAACTGGCAGTCTCGCATTAGCCCATAACGGCAATCTGGTGAATGCCAATTCCCTGAAACATCAGCTTGAGACACAAGGAAGCATTTTTCAAACAAGCTCGGACTCGGAAGTGTTGGCCCATCTAATCAAAAGAAGCGGGTTTCCTAACTTGAACGATAAGGTGAAAAATGCCCTTTCAATGTTGAAAGGGGCCTATGCCTATTTGATTTTAACGGAAACAGAATTAATGGTGGCACTAGACCCGCATGGCTTAAGGCCACTATCGCTTGGCTGTCTTGGCGAGGCCTATGTTGTCGCATCGGAAACCTGCGCATTCGATGTGATCGGTGCGGAATACATCCGCGATATCCAGCCGGGCGAACTGCTGATTATTGATGACAATGGTCTTCGGTCTGAGATGTTTTCGGTAAGCTCAACCAAAGCGATGTGCATGATGGAGTACGTTTATTTTTCAAGACCTGACAGCAACATTCAGGGAATCAATGTCCATACCGCCAGGAAAAACATGGGCAAGAAATTGGCCCTTGAAGCTCCAATCGACGCTGATGTCGTAACGGGTGTTCCGGATTCCAGTATTTCAGCGGCGATTGGCTATGCCGAAGAATCAGGTATTCCATATGAAATGGGCTTAGTCAAAAATAAATATGTCGGCCGGACGTTTATTCAGCCTTCGCAGTCGCTTCGGGAACAAGGAGTGAAGATGAAGCTGTCTGCGGTTCGCGGCGTGGTGGAAGGAAAGCGCGTCATCATGGTTGATGACTCGATTGTCCGTGGTACGACGAGCAAAAGAATTGTAAATTTATTAAAAGAGGCAGGGGCAACGGAAGTGCATGTTGTGATCAGCTCACCGCCAATTAAAAATCCTTGTTTTTACGGGATTGATACATCATCAAAGGAAGAATTAATCGCTTCGGATAAATCAGTGGAAGAAATCAGGCAGTTGATTGGCGCCGATTCGTTAACGTTCTTAAGCCTTGAAGGCATGGAGGCCTCGCTTGGCGGCCAGCAAAATGGGTATTGCCTTGGCTGCTTTACCGGCGATTATCCGACAGAAATCTATCCTGATACACTTCAATACTATTACCAAAAGGGGTGACGGCAATGGCAAATGCATACAAACAAGCAGGAGTCGATATCGAAGCAGGCTATGAAGCGGTCACGCGCATGAAAAAGCATGTTCAAAAAACGGCCAGGGCCGGCGTCCTTGGCGCACTAGGCGGCTTTGGCGGGATGTTTGACCTGTCGGTATTGAATTTAAAAGAACCGGTTTTGGTGTCAGGCACCGATGGGGTCGGCACGAAGCTGAAAATTGCATTTATGATGGACCGCCACGATACAATCGGCATTGATGCCGTGGCGATGTGCGTCAATGATATTGTCGTGCAGGGTGCCGAGCCGCTTTACTTTCTCGACTATATCGCCTGCGGCAAAGCGCTGCCAGAAAAAATTGAAGCGATTGTCAAAGGGGCTGCCGATGGCTGCGAGCAGGCTGGCTGTGCGTTAATCGGCGGCGAAACGGCGGAAATGCCCGGGCTTTATCGGGAACCCGAGTATGACATTGCCGGGTTTGCGGTTGGCGCCGTTGAGAAGCGAGACATCATCACAGGGGAAACGATCAAGGCTGGCGATGTATTGATTGGTTTGGCCTCAAGCGGCATCCACAGCAATGGCTACTCATTAGTGAGGAAGGTTTTTAACAATTGGTCATTAATCGAGTATGTTGACGCCCTTGGCTGTACGTTAGGGGAGGAATTGCTAAAGCCGACGAAAATTTATGTAAAGCCGATTCTATCTGCTTTGAAAAAATTCAACCTTAAAGGGATGGCCCATATTACCGGCGGCGGGTTTATTGAAAACATCCCAAGGATGCTGCCTGAAGGACTTGGCGCCGAACTGACTGAAAAAAACTGGGAGATTCCTAATATTTTTAAGCTGATTTCTGAGATTGGACAAATCGACTATAGTGAAATGTATAATATTTTTAATATGGGTATTGGCATGGTCATTGCCGTAAATAAGGAAGAAGCGGCTGATGTTTTGGCCCATTTCAATCATGCAGGCGAAACTGCCTATGAAATTGGGGTTGTAACCGACAATCCTGGCATTCAAATTAACGGGCGTGGTGGCCGCCGATGAAGAATATCGCGATTTTTGCGTCAGGAAGCGGCAGCAATTTTCAGGCGATTGTCGATGCGATTCAGGCGCAAGAGCTTACGGCCAACATTTCGTTGCTTGTCTGTGACAATCCGGGAGCCTATGTCATTGAACGGGCCCGGGCTGCGGAAATCCCCTTGTTTGTCTTTAACGCCAAAGACTATCAGAGTAAGGCGGATTATGAAAGCGAAATGGCCTTATTGTTGAAAAACAAAAACGTCGATCTTGTCGTGCTCGCTGGCTATATGCGCTTGATTGGCCCTACATTGCTGAGTGAGTACCAGGGGCGAATCATCAACATTCATCCGTCATTACTGCCGGATTTTCCCGGCAAAGACGCGATTGGCCAGGCGCTCGCTGCAGGTGCTAAATGGAGCGGCGTTACCATCCATTATGTGGATGAAGGCATGGATACAGGTCCGGTTATTGTCCGTGAACGTGTAAAAATAGAGGACAATGAAACACGGGAAAGCCTGCAATGGAAGATTCAGGCTGTGGAACACAAGCTATACCCATCGATACTGCAAATGCTGTTAACAAAGGGAGATGTACGTCAAAATGAAGAAACGCGCGCTTATTAGTGTATCTGACAAAAACGGGGTTAGCGAATTTGCCAAAGAACTCGTCAGCCTTGGTTTTGAAATAATCTCGACCGGCGGAACGAAAAAAACCCTTCAGGAGCAAGGAGTTCCTGTACTAGGTGTCAGTGATGTGACAGGATTTCCGGAGATTTTGGAAGGCCGCGTCAAGACATTAAATCCACTGATTCACGGTGGCTTGCTGGCAAAGCATGAGGAAGCGGATCATCAGAGACAGCTTGAGGAGCACGGGATACAGCCGATTCAGGTTGTGTGCGTGAATCTTTATCCGTTCCAGCAAACGATCGAAAAACCGGATGTAACCGTTGAGGATGCGATTGAGAATATTGATATCGGCGGTCCGGCCATGCTGCGTGCCTCAGCGAAAAACCATCAGTCTGTCACCGTGGTCGTTGACCCAGCGGATTATGAGACAGTCTTGACAGAACTAAAGGCTGACGGAAAAACAACGCTTGAAACAAGAAGAAAGCTGGCAGCCAAGGTGTTTCGTCATACAGCGGCATATGACGCTTTGATTGCAGAGTATATGACAAACCTCGCCCAGGAAGACCAACCGGAAAAATTAACTGTTACGTATGAACTGAAGCAGCACCTGCGTTATGGCGAAAATCCGCATCAGCAGGCCGCATTTTATAAAAAGCCCCTCGGTTCGAATTTCTCAATTGCCTATGCGGACCAGCTGCATGGCAAAGAGCTATCTTACAATAACATTAATGATGCCGATGCGGCATTGCAGATTGTAAAGGAATTCGCGGAACCGGCAGCCGTTGCCGTTAAGCATATGAACCCTTGTGGAGTCGGTACCGGCAAAAATGTTTTTGACGCATTTGAAAAGGCCTTTGCCGCCGATCCCGTTTCCATTTTTGGCGGAATTATTGCTTTTAACCGTGAAGTCGATGGAAACACGGCACGGAAGCTTCATGAAATTTTTCTTGAAATTATCATCGCACCTTCGTTCTCGGAAGAAGCATTGGAAGTTTTAACGGCGAAAAAGAATCTGCGATTATTGACGATTCCATTTGATCAAGGCAGTAAGTCAGAACGGAAAATGACCACGATTGAAGGCGGGCTGCTTGTTCAGGATCAGGATCGATACAGCCTGGAAGAGGCCGAAATCACGATTCCGACGAAAAGACAGCCGACCGAAGCTGAGTGGGCTGCGTTAAAGTTGGGCTGGAAGGTTGTTAAGCATGTGAAATCGAATGCGATTGTCGTCTCTGACGAAGACATGACGCTTGGCATTGGCGCTGGGCAGATGAACCGCGTCGGCGCTGCGGAAATTGCTCTGAAGCAAGCGGGTAAACAGGCAGAAGGGGCGGCCCTTGCATCCGATGCCTTCTTCCCGATGGATGATACCGTCGAAGCAGCGGCAAAAGCGGGAATCACCGCGATTATCCAGCCTGGAGGCTCAATTCGCGATGCCGATTCGATTAAGAAAGCCGATGAATACGGAATTGCCATGGTGTTTACCGGAGTAAGACATTTCAAACATTAAGCGGGGGTGCATTGCTGAATGATGAAGGTATTAGTAATTGGCCGTGGCGGCAGGGAGCATGCTATCTGTCGAAAGGTCAGCGAAAGTCCGATAGTGGAAAAGGTGTTTGTCGCCCCAGGGAATTTCGGCATGACCGATGTTGCGGAACTCATCAGCATCAATGAGTCGGAACATGAACGCTTGCTGAAATTTGCAGTAGAAGAAGGAATTGGTTTAACCATTATTGGCCCAGAAGTTCCGCTGTTGGAAGGGCTGGCCGATACGTTTGCGGAAGCCGGTTTAAAGGTATTTGGGCCGAAAAAAGCTGCCGCCGAGATCGAAGGCAGCAAGTCTTTTGCCAAAGAATTAATGCAAAAATATCAGATTCCGACCGCCGATTATGCGGTGTTTACCACATATGAGGAAGCGCGGCAATATGTCGAAGACAAGGGTGCGCCGATTGTCATTAAGGCCGATGGTTTGGCCGCGGGCAAAGGCGTCACCGTCGCGATGACGAAAGAGGAGGCGCTCGAAAGCCTCAAGGAGATGCTCGTGAATGAAAAGTTCGGTGCGGCGTCATCAAGGGTAGTCATAGAGGAATTTTTAAGCGGGGAAGAATTCTCGCTGATGGCGTTGGTCAATGGCGAAGTGGTCGTACCGCTTGAAATTGCCCAGGACCATAAACGAGCATTCGACGGGGATCAAGGGCCAAATACCGGCGGAATGGGTGCTTATTCCCCGGTTCCGCAAATTGATTCAGAAACAGTTCAAACCGCCATTGATACCATTCTCTTACCTGCAGCAAAAGCATTGGTACAAGAAGGACGCAGCTTCTGTGGCGTGTTATATGCCGGGTTGATTAACACGGTGGAAGGTCCAAAGGTGATTGAGTTCAACGCGCGGTTCGGCGACCCGGAAACCCAAGTTATTTTACCAAGGTTAAAGTCGGACCTTGTTGGAACCATATTGGATTTGTTGAATGGTGGTGCACCGGTGCTGGAGTGGGATTCACAGGCCATGGTCGGTGTGGTGGTCGCTTCGAACGGTTATCCTGAAGCTTATGAAAAGGGTGCGGTATTACACGGTTTAGCGGAACTGACGGAGCATGCCTATGTGTTTCATGCCGGAACAGCCAAAAATACCGCTGATGAATATATCACAGCGGGCGGCAGGGTATTGTTGGTCGGCTCGAAGGCGGACAGCCTGCATGAAGCGCAGGACAAAGTATATCACGAGCTGGAAAAGTTAACGTGCGACGGTGTTTTTTACCGAAAAGACATCGGGGCAAAGGCAATCGCGCCTGTTGTCTAGCAAATCTACCTTGCGCGCCCTTTCCGGCGCATAAAAGCATAAATAAGGGCAACAATGCTGCCAATTAATACAATAATCACAAATGAGGTATGGGTAATCCATTCCCAAAACATTGAAATCAGCTTCCTTTCAAGGGCTGCCGGTATGACGGCAGCCCTTTTGATTATAATTTTTTTTAGGACGGATTATATGGCATCGCATCCCCCATCAGGCCTTCTATCCCATCCATCGAATCATCAGCGGACGCATCAGCCCTGTCCAAACCGCCGCCAGCCCCATTGTCAGCAGCATACATGTCCTGGTACTTCTCAAAAAGCGCCGTCATCGGGCAGTAGCGGACGATCCCCTCGGCCACCTTCATTGCCGCACACAGGGCAACAAATAGGTAGGAATCGCGCCATGGCTGCTTCACCAGTTTGGCGGTGCACCAAGACAGCAGGGTCAGTCCAATGGTGATACGGATCAACGCGTTTAAAATCCCAATATTCTGCTTCACTTTCATTTTGTTCACTCCTTCACATTTTTTTTACAATATTTATCAATTCTTTACTGCTTTAAAATGCAAAATATGATAGTATAATAACAATAGAAAAAATGTAAGGGTTTTCTTTTTTAAGAATATCAAGCTTTTTTTATAAATAGATATGTCACATCAGGGAGGGATTTGTATGCTGGAGCAACGTTACCGCTGGAAAAACAAACATTTGCGAACGCATGTATCCGTATTGGATGGGACCACAGCTCCCACCATACTGCTTAAAAATGCCTTATATTTAAACCAAACTTTCCGCAAGTGGATGCGGGCCAATATTTGGATTTATGATGACCGGATTGTTTATGTTGGCAATAATTTGCCGGCCAAGCAAGAGAACTGTGAAATCATTGACTGTACGGACCAAATTTTAGTCCCAGGTTACATTGAGCCGCATGCTCACCCGTTTCAATTATATAATCCCCAAACACTCGCTGCCTATGCATCCCAGTTTGGCACAACGACGTTAATTAACGACAACATGGCGTTTGTTTTAAATTTAAAAAAACGGGAAGCGTTTTCATTGTTGCGGGAATTAGGCGCATGCCCAACTACGATGTATTGGTGGAGCAGATTTGATTCGCAAACGGAAATTTTGCATGAAGAGGAAAAATTTTCACATAGTAATATTAAATCATGGCTTGAGCATGATGCCGTCCTTCAGGGCGGGGAGCTTACCGGATGGCCGAAGCTGCTTGACGGCGACGATATGATGCTGCATTGGATTCAGGAAGCAAAGCGGATGCACAAGAAAATCGAAGGACATTTTCCCGGTGCTTCCGAAAAAACGCTGGCGAAAATGATGCTGCTCGGAGCCGATTGCGACCATGAGGCAATGACCGGCGAAGAGGTGTACAGACGACTGATGCAGGGGTATATGGTATCGCTGAGGTACTCGTCCATTCGTCCCGATTTGCCTGACATCCTCGATGACATGAAGCGGCTTGGCATTGAAGCCTATGATAGATTAATATTAAACACAGACGGTTCATCCTCCGCTTTTTATGAGCAAGGGATTACCGACCATATGATTCGGATTGCCATTGAAAAAGGGGTCCCAACGATTGATGCCTACAACATGGCTACGGTCAATATTGCTAGATACTACAATATCGACCACCTGCTTGGCAATATTGCCACTGGCCGGGTCGCCAATATCAATTTCCTTGAAAGCATTGAAAATCCAACTCCAGTTTCCGTGCTTGCCAAAGGAAAATGGGTGAAGCGTGACGGGGAAAAAGTGGTTGGTGCCTATCAGGCGGTTGAATGGCCGCAATATGGCTTAAAGCCAATGGTGCTAGATTGGGAACTGTCGCATGATGACCTGCAGTTTTCCATGCCGTTTGGCATTAAAATGGAGAATTCGGTTATTACGAAACCTTATTCGATTTCCATTGACGTTTCCGGCGACCAGCTTTCGACGGAACACGATGAATGCTTCTTTACCTTGATTGACCGGAAAGGAAAATGGCGGATTAACACGCTGCTAAAAGGCTTCGCGAATAACCTGTCTGCACTGGCTAGTTCTTTTTCCAATACAGGGGATATTATTTTAATCGGGAAAAATAAACAGGATATGCTTCACGCTTTTAATAGAATGAAAGAATTGGGCGGGGGTATCGTAATAGTGGAGAACGGAACAGTTGTGTGCGAGCTGCCGCTGGTGTTATCCGGCATTATGTCAGATTTGCCGATTGAAGACTTAATGATACAAGAAAAACAGCTGTTTGCAGAATTGAAAAAGCGGGGCTATGCGTTTTCCGATCCGATTTATAGTCTGTTATTCTTCTCTGCTACTCATTTGCCTTATATCCGGATTACTCAGCAGGGAATGTACGATGTCATGAATAAAACTGTACTCTTTCCTTCAATAATGCGTTAAACTATAATTAAATTAAAGAGTTAAAGTGTGAAAGTTGCAGGCTTTACAAAACAGGGGTGTTAATTGGATGAATAAATGGGCTGTTGCCGCAGCTGCCGTCTTGCTGCTCCTCTCAGGATGCAACAACAATAAAGAGACGTCAACAAAACCAAAAGAGAAAGAAAAAGTGGTTGATAAAGTAGTGGAAAAGGAAGAGCAGAAACAAGAAGTCGCTTATTATTTTCCACTGACAGGGGTTAAGTCAGAAGCACAAATTGATGGCAGGGCCGTTGCGGTGATGATCAATAATCATCCAAAGGCAAGACCTCAGTCGGGCATCAGCAAGGCGGACATCGTGTATGAATTGATTGCCGAAGGAGATATGACCCGTTTCCTCGCCGTTTTCCAAAGCCAAAAGCCCGGAAATATCGGTCCGGTCCGGAGTTCACGTGCCTACTATATCGATTTGGCCAAAGGGCTGGATGCCCTTTATATCGCGCATGGATATAGTGAGGAGGCAAGAAAACTGCTGGAGAGCAACTATGTCGACAATTTAAACGGAATGGTTTATGATGGTACATTATTTAAGCGCTCCAGTGACAGAAAAGCGCCGCACAATTCCTATATTACGTATGAGAATATTTTAAAAGGTGTTGAGCAGAAGCACTATTCCATGGATCAAACTCCGCCAAGCTTTACGTTCATGAAGGAAGAGGAAAAAGGGAACATTACTGGCACCGAGGCAATGTCGGCGATGGTTTCCTACTCTAAGGGCGGGATTTCTAATTCCATTTACGAGTTTGATGCTGCGTCTGGCAAGTATAAGCGGTTTTCGGGCGGCGATCAAACCGTTGACTTGGAAACCAATGAGCCTGTGCTGTTAGCCAATATATTCATTATTGAAGCACCCCATCAGGTGTATGATGAGGTTGGCCATCTCAACGTCGATTTAAAGTCAGGCGGAAAAGGGTACTTGCTGCAAATGGGCAGAATGAACGAAGTGACCTGGGAGAATCGGAATGGCCGAATTGTGCCAGTGAAGGATGGCGCCGAGGTACCGCTCGTGCCGGGACAAACCTGGGTCAATGTCCTGCCAACCAAGCCAGGAATCACACAAAGTGTTTCGTTTGAAGCTCAGTGATAATTTTTAAATAAAGGGGAAAAGCAGATGCAAATAAATAAACTGCGAGGCAAAGAACTCGATCAATTATTTCAAGCGGTTCTTTCTTTAAAGGATCTCGAAGAATGCTACCGGTTTTTCGACGATTTATGTACGATTAATGAAATCCAGGCACTGGCCCAGCGCTTGGACGTGGCGAGAATGCTTCGTGACGGAAATACGTATCATAAAATTGAGGCGGAAACAGGGGCCAGCACGGCCACAATTTCCCGTGTCAAGCGCTGCCTGAATTTCGGCAACGATACGTACGAGATGGTGCTCGAGCGAATTAAGGAAGATGACGTGAAAACGGAAGAATAATGAATCAAGCCGAAGAGACCCTTCTTCGGTTTTTTATTTTCCATAATCTAGTTTCATTGTTTTGTTATGTAGTAAAGGGGCGGAGCGCCGCAAAGGGCTTTCGGCCAAACAGGTATAGCGGAATATACAATTTTAAGCTTAAAATCAAATTGGTGGGGCTCTGCTCACACCTCCTTTATTGGCAAGGACTGGTTCTCTGTATTATTCTTCATAGTAAATGATGGATGTAACGCCATATGTGTTTTGCATATAATCCCCTAATGCTATAATGGTGTAATGGAATGAGAAATTGGGAGGCACCTGTAATGTACGATTTTCGCGAGTGGCGCCATGTGTTTAAACTCGACCCAAATAAAGAAATATCGGATGAACAGCTGGAACAGATTTGTGAATCAGGCACGGATGCGGTCATCGTTGGGGGAACTGACGGGGTGACCCTTGAGAGTGTCCTTGATTTAATGGCAAGGGTCCGCCGCTTTACGGTCCCATGTGTCCTGGAGGTATCCAGCATCGAGACCGTAACTCCCGGGTTTGATTTATATTTTATCCCGACGGTATTAAACAGCACAGACCCCAAATGGATTACCGGCCTTCATCATCAGGCGGTGAAGGAGTTTGGCGAAATCATGGATTGGGAAGAAATTGTGATGGAAGGCTATTGCATCCTGAACGGGGACTGCAAGGCGGCCAAACTGACCTCTGCCACGGCCAACCTATCACTTGAGGATATTAATGGCTATGCAATGATGGCGGAAAAAATGTTCCATCTCCCTATCTTCTATTTGGAATATAGCGGAACTTATGGCGACCCAAGAGTCGTTTCCGAGGTAAAAAAGACGCTTGAACACACGACCCTGTTTTATGGCGGCGGCATATCCACGTTCGAACAGGCCGCGGAAATGGCCAAGCATGCAGACGTGATTGTGGTTGGCAACGCCATCTACGATCATTTCAACGAAGCTTTAAAAACAGTGAAAAGTGTCCGCTAAACATTGCGGAAGAGCGGAAGTAACGTTACAATAAAAGTAAGAACAAATGTTTGTATTTGGTGGTGAAAAGTTTTGCAATATTTAACAGATAAGTTGCTGAATGGTTTGAACCCTGAGCAGCAGCGAGCGGTGAAAGCAACGGACGGTCCGTTATTAATCATGGCTGGTGCGGGTTCTGGCAAGACGCGGGTGTTAACGCATCGAATTGGTTATTTAATCGTGGAAAAACGGGTAAATCCCTATAATATTTTAGCGATTACCTTTACCAATAAAGCAGCCCGCGAGATGAGGGAAAGAATTGCGAAGATGATGGGCGGAACGGCTGATGAGGTTTGGATTTCCACCTTTCACTCAATGTGCGTAAGAATATTAAGACGCGATATTGACCGGATTGGCTACAACCGCAATTTTACAATACTTGATTCAGGTGACCAGCAATCGGTCATCAAAGGAATATTAAAAGATAAGAATATTGATCCGAAGAAGTTTGACCCAAGAGCGATTTTAGGCTCGATCAGCTCCGCTAAAAATGAACTGATCACACCCGAGGAATATACCAAAACAACCGGTGGTTATTACGAAGATGTTGTTGGAGAGGTGTATGAAGAGTACCAAAAACGCCTGCGGAAAAATCAGGCTCTCGACTTCGACGACCTGATTATGATAACGATCCAATTGTTCCATCGGGTGCCGGAAGTGCTGGAACGTTACCAACACAAGTTCCAATACATCCATGTCGATGAGTATCAGGATACAAACAAAGCCCAGTATTTGCTCGTAAAGCAACTGGCCAATCGGTTTAGAAATCTTTGCGTTGTCGGTGATTCCGACCAGTCGATCTACCGCTGGCGCGGCGCGGACATTGCCAATATCCTATCGTTTGAAAAGGATTATCCTAACGCACAGGTAATTCTATTAGAGCAAAACTACCGCTCGACGAAACGAATCCTGTTGGCGGCGAACAAAGTGATTGAAAACAATTTTAACCGTAAACCGAAAAACCTGTGGACGGAAAATCCAGAAGGCAACAAAATTAGCTACTACCGTGCCGACAGTGAGCAGGGCGAAGCGCAATTTGTTGTTGGAAAAATTAAGGAACTGACTCGTGACGGAAAGTATAAGCTGTCTGATGTGGCGATTCTTTACCGGACCAACGCCCAGTCCCGTGTCATGGAGGAAGTGCTGCTCAAATCCAATATTGGCTACGCGATTGTCGGAGGCACAAAGTTCTATGACCGAAAAGAAATCAAGGACATGCTCGCTTATTTGCGCCTTGTGTCCAATCCGGATGATGATATTAGCCTGCAGCGGGTCATCAACGTGCCAAAGCGCGGTATCGGCTCCACTTCGCTTGATAAAATTGCCGATTTCGCGGAAATGCATGATATCTCGTTGTACCAGGCCCTAGCATCGGTTGACCTGATTGGGCTTAGCCCGAAAATTACCAAAGCGGCAAAAGAGTTCCATGCTCTGATTAAAAACTACACCCAAATGCAAGAATTTTTGTCTGTTACTGAATTAGTGGAAGAAATTCTTGATAAGACAGGCTACCGCGAAATGCTTGAGGCGGAGAAATCGCTGGAGGCACAAAGCCGCCTGGAAAACCTTGAGGAATTGCTGTCGGTAACGAAAAACTTTGAAGAGACAGGTGAAGACAAGACTCTTGTCGGCTTCTTGACCGACCTGGCTCTGGTAGCCGACATTGATTCACTGGAGGATGATGAAGAGAAGGCTGATGCCGTGACCTTGATGACCCTTCACTCGGCCAAAGGGCTGGAGTTTCCGATTGTATTCCTGATTGGGATGGAAGAAGGCGTGTTCCCGCATAGCCGCTCGCTGATGGAAGAGGCGGAAATGGAAGAGGAACGCCGCTTGGCATACGTGGGAATTACCCGCGCCGAGGAAAACTTGATTATAACCAATGCCCAAATGAGAACATTATTCGGCCGCACTAACATGAATCCGGCCTCAAGATTTATCAAAGAAATTCCGGAAGAACTGATTGAAGACATGGAACCGGAGCGAAAGAATTCACCGTTTGGTTCCAGAGGCTTTGGCGGTTCCGGCTCATCTTTCGGGGCTGCATCCGGAAGTGCAGGTTCATCATTCGGGGCGCAAAGAAGTTCATTTGGTTCGCAGACAGCACCGAGAAAGCCGGTCATGCGCCCTGTTCCAACAGCTTCAGGAGGAGACGATATTGCCTGGAAGGTTGGAGATAAAGCCGAACATGGTAAATGGGGCGTGGGAACCGTTGTCAGCGTTAAGGGTCAGGGCGAAGGCATCGAACTGGATATTGCCTTTCCAAGTCCGACCGGGATTAAGCGCCTGCTGGCCAAATTTGCACCAATCAAGAAAGTTTAACTGCAAGAGTTCAGTCATAATAGAAACGGAATAACAGAGAGGACTGAATATATGGACCTTCAATCTGCACAACAAAAAATCAATGAATTAAGAAGCCTGTTGAATCAATATGGCCATGAATATTATGTTCTCGATCAACCAACGGTCCCGGATGCGGAGTATGACCGGTTGATGCAGGAACTCATTGGGCTTGAGGAAACATTCCCGGCGTTAAAATCACCTGATTCGCCGACTGTCCGTATCGGCGGGACCGTGCTTGATATGTTTGAAAAGGTGGAACACCGGACACCAATGTTAAGTTTGGGCAACGCTTTTAACGAGCAGGACCTGAAGGATTTTGACCGCCGCATCCGCCAAGCTGTAGGGAATGATTTTTCCTATGTAGCCGAATTGAAGATTGACGGCCTTGCCGTTTCGCTGCGCTATGAAGACGGCTTGTTTGCCCAGGGAGCGACCCGTGGTGATGGAACTATTGGCGAGGATATAACGGAAAATTTAAAAACGATTAAATCAGTGCCGCTCAGATTAACGGAACCCATTTCACTTGAGGTTCGCGGTGAAGCGTTTATGCCGAAACGCTCATTTGAGGCATTAAACGCAGCAAGAAAGGAACGCGGTGAGGAGCTGTTTGCCAACCCAAGGAATGCCGCTGCCGGATCACTTCGACAGTTGGACCCTAAAATCGCAGCCTCCAGGAAACTGGATACCTTTTTATACGCAATTGGAAATCCTGAAGCAATCAGGGTCGATTCCCACAGTGAAGGTCTTGATTACCTGGACCGTCTTGGCTTCAAAACGAATAAAGAGCGAAGAAAATGCGCGACCATTGATGAGGTAATGGAATACATCAATGGCTGGGTCGAAAAACGTCCGCATCTCCCCTACGAAATTGACGGGATTGTTATAAAAGTCGATTCGTTCTCGCATCAGGCCGAGCTAGGAACAACGGCTAAAAGCCCGCGCTGGGCTATTGCATACAAGTTCCCGGCCGAAGAGGTGGTAACGACTCTTAAGGAGATCGACCTAAGTGTCGGCCGGACAGGTGTGGTGACACCAACGGCTATCTTAGAGCCGGTAAAGGTTGCCGGGACAACAGTTGGGCGTGCATCGTTGCACAATGAGGACCTAATCCGTGAAAAGGATATCAAAATTGGCGATAAGGTTGTTATAAAAAAAGCCGGTGATATCATACCGGAAGTGGTTAATGTTTTGACCGACCAGCGTACAGGAGAAGAAGTGGATTTCCATATGCCGACGCACTGCCCTGAATGTGAAAGCGAGCTCGTCCGCCTTGATGGGGAAGTGGCCTTACGCTGTATCAATCCAAAATGCCCGGCACAAATTCGCGAAGGTTTAATTCATTTTGTCTCACGTGATGCAATGAATATTGAAGGGCTTGGCGAGAAGGTCATCAGCCAGTTATTTGCCGAAAAGTTAATCAGCGATGTAGCCGATCTTTATAAGCTAACCCGTGAACAGCTGCTGGCGCTTGAACGTATGGGTGAAAAATCGGTTAACAATCTTTTGCATGCCATTGAGGCATCCAAGGGAAATTCGTTGGAAAAACTGCTTTTCGGTTTGGGAATACGCCATGTTGGGGCTAAAGCGGCCAAAACCTTGGCGCAAAACTTCGGTTCTATGGAGAAGCTCGCTTCTGCTTCTAAGGAAGAGCTGGTGGCAATCAATGAAATAGGCGATAAAATGGCCGATTCGATCGTCAGCTTTTTCGAGCAGGAAGAAGCCCAGGAACTGTTGCAAGAGTTGGCTTCTTTTGGGGTGAACATGGACTATAAAGGAGCAAAACCAGTTTCAGCCGAAGAGTCTGATTCGATTTTTGCCGGAAAAACGGTCGTGTTGACCGGCAAGCTTGAGCAATTGTCGCGAAACGAAGCAAAGGAAAAAATCGAAGCGCTCGGAGGCAATGTGGCCGGAAGCGTCAGCAAAAAAACCCATCTTGTCGTTGCTGGGGAGGATGCAGGTTCCAAGCTGACAAAGGCCCAGGAACTCGGAATCGAAATTTGGGATGAGGCTAGGCTTCTTGAAGAATTAAATAAGTAGCAAAGGTGGAACAAACGACGTGAGAAAGTTCTCATTAGTTGTCTTCTCCCTAGTTCTTTTGCTAAGTGCCTGCGCACCGAATTTTGGAAAGCAAAATGAAGTGGTTCAGACAAAGGAGAAGGATAAAGGGAAGGCGATTATTCCGAAGTATAATATTTCAGATAAGTATTACCGGACCATCCTGCCATTTGAGCCGGGGGAAGCTCGCGGGCTGGTCGTCAATAACATTAATACACGGTACGACCTAAACGAATTTGAAACGGGCTTAATGAGAATTGCCCAAAACAGCTTTGATACCGAAAAATATTATTTCCGTGAAGGCCAGGAAATCAAGGCAAAAACGATTAGGCAATGGCTGAACCGGCAATATACCGAGGAGCAAGCGGCGGCGGGCAAAGTGAAACCGGAGGACAATATTGGATTAAATCCAGTGAATACGGGCACAGAGGCCGATCCGAGCAGTCCAATCTATTTGGCCCATATATTGGAACACGATTATTTATCGAAGGATGAAAATGGGAATGTCTCCCTTGCTGGAATGACAATTGGTCTTGCCTTAAACTCGGTTTATTATTACAAGGTTCATGTGGACGGCGGAACGATTGAAAAAGAAATGAAGGTTGACTTCCCTGATATGGAGCGGGAAGGCAAAAGAATCGCTGAAGATGTGGTCAAGCGGATTCGGGCCACGAAAGGGCTGGGGGACATCCCCATCACCATCGCTTTATTTGGCCAGGCGGCAAAAACCTCTGTTGTTCCCGGCAACTTTTTCGCCTATACAACGGTTAATAAAGGAAGCTCCAGCTTAAACGGCTGGGAAAAAATCGATGAAAAATATTATTTGTTCCCGTCAACGGCTGCCCAGGAGGCACATCGAGATGATACCATCGCCTTTTTAAACTTTAAGCAGGATGTTGAAGAATACTTTCCAAACTTTAATGGGGTTATCGGGAGGGCATTCTATACCGGGGATCAGCTTCAAGAATTAAACATCACGATTCCGATTCAATTTTACGGAAAAACGGAAGGCATTGGCTTTACGCAATACGTGACCGGTCTAGTCATGGAGCATTTCCCGGAATACATTACTGTATCGGTGACGGTCACATCGGTTGACGGCCCCGAGGCGCTCATCGTCCGCAAAGCCAATGAAAATGAACCATTTGTTCATATATACCAGTAGATCCGGCCAAGTCGCCGGGTCTTTTTTTGCTCATTTACACCCTTTCGAGAGAAACTGAGAGTGTTCTTCCATACTAGATTCCCGCCATCCAGTAGTTATTAATCATTTGATACAAAGAAATGAATCATGTAGAATAGATTTGATGTAAACGTTTTAATACATAACGTAGGAGGGGTAACGTAATGGTACAACCTTACAAGCATGAACCATTTACAGATTTTTCGATTGAAGAAAACCGCCAGGCCTATCTTCAAGGATTAAAAACGGTCGAAGGTTATTTGGGACAGGATTATCCACTTGTCATTGGCGGCGAAAAAATTACTACTGATGAAAAAATCGTATCCTATAACCCAGCCAATAAAGAAGAAGTAGTCGGCCGTGTTTCCAAGGCCAATCAAGAACTTGCCGAAAAAGCAATGGAAGCTGCTGTTGAGGCATTCAAAACTTGGAAAAAGACGAAGCCAGAGGTTCGCGCCGATGTGCTGTTTAAAGCAGCCGCCATCATCCGCCGCCGTAAGCATGAATTTTCCGCGCTTTTAACAAAAGAAGCAGGCAAGCCGTGGAATGAAGCGGATGCCGACACTGCAGAAGGAATCGACTTCCTTGAGTATTATGGACGCCAAATGCTTAAGCTTAAGGATGGCGTACCCGTAAACAGCCGTCCTAACGAATACAACCGTTATCATTATATCCCACTTGGGGTGGGAATCATCATTTCACCATGGAATTTCGCATTTGCCATCATGGCCGGAACGACAGTGGCTGCGATTGTTTCTGGTAATACAGTTTTATTAAAACCGGCTTCGACAACGCCAATTATTGCGGCAAAGTTTGTTGAGGTAATGGAAGAAGCAGGCCTTCCTAAAGGCGTATTGAACTTTGTTCCTGGCAGCGGTGCCGAAGTGGGCGATTACTTAGTTGACCATAAGGATACTCGTTTCATTAGCTTCACTGGTTCACGCGATGTCGGACTTCGTATTTTTGAACGTTCTTCAAAAATTAATCCGGGTCAAATCTGGATGAAGCGTCTGATTGCGGAAATGGGCGGTAAAGATACAATTGTTGTAGATTCCGAGGCAGACCTTGAATTGGCAGCCCAATCGATTGTTGCCTCAGCATTTGGGTTCTCCGGACAAAAATGTTCAGCCTGCTCACGGGCTGTCATCGTTGAAGATGTGTATGATCAAGTGTTGAACCGTTGTGTCGAGCTGACAAACCAATTGACTGTCGGTGATCCAACCGAGCAAGGTACCTTCATGGGTCCGGTTAACGACAACAATGCATTCAAGAAAATTATGGAATACATTGAAATCGGCAAAGGCGAAGGCAAATTAATGACCGGCGGCGAAGGCGATAATTCTAAAGGCTACTTCATCAAGCCGACCATTTTTGCCGACCTTGATCCGAAAGCCCGCATCATGCAGGAAGAGATCTTTGGTCCTGTAGTTGGCTTTACGAAAGCGAAGAACTTTGACGAAGCCATTGAAATTGCCAACAATACTGAGTACGGCCTAACTGGTGCCGTTATTACTTCCAACCGCGCACATATGGAGCAGGCCCGTGAAGACTTCCATGTCGGAAACCTATACTTTAACCGCGGTTGTACCGGTGCCATCGTCGGCTACCAGCCATTCGGCGGCTTCAATATGTCCGGAACCGACTCCAAAGCCGGCGGCCCAGACTATCTATTGCTGCATATGCAAGCTAAAACAACATCTGAATTGTATTAATTATATGCGAATAACCTCTTCTCACTATTGTGGGGAGGGGTTTTTTGTTTATGAAGGACAAAATTGAGCGGGGGGAGGTGGGAAATGTCTTTCACCAGTTTATATAAGACAAAATTGCAGTTATGAGAGGCAAAGTGTCTAATAGAAGGCCTCTAAAAGACAAAATAGACGCTTAAGGGTACAAAAGTGTCTAATAGAAGCCTCCTAAAAGACAAAATACCCAGTTCTGGCGAAAAAATGTCTAATAGAAAACCACTAACCGAATTACCGCATTCAATAAATAACTTCCTTTATGACAATAATGTGAAATTATTCACAAACAACATAAAAATGTGATGAACTTCACAAATTAATTTGTGACGTAGAATTACAATTTAACTATAGAGAAAAACTTATTAAACTTGAAAACTACAAACCAAACCAAACATATAGGAGCGATCCAAAATGAAAAAACTAGTCATGATTGGCAACGGAATGGCCGGAATCAGAACAATTGAAGAAATTCTTAAACTTGCTCCGGAAAAATTCGAAATTACCATTTTTGGAGAAGAACCGCATCCAAACTATAACCGAATCAAGTTATCAAATATTCTCCAAGGCGACACCAGCTTTGAAGAAATTATTATCAACCCTCTTGAGTGGTACAAGGAAAATAATATCCAATTATTTACGGGGGAAGCTGTAGCCAAAATTGACCCGGAAAACAAACGGGTCATCAGCGAAAAAGGCCGTGAAGTCGAGTATGACGAATTAATTATTGCAACAGGTTCCAAATCGTTTATTTTGCCAATACCGGGGGCCGACAAACAAGGCGTGACCGGATTTCGTGATATCAAAGATTGTGAAATGATGATCAAGTCAGCGGAGCGATACAAAACAGCCGTTGTCATCGGCGGCGGCTTGCTTGGTCTTGAAGCTGCAAGAGGCCTGCTCAATCTCGGCATGAAAGTCGATGTTGTTCACCTCATGCCAACCCTGATGGAACGTCAATTAGACCAGATTGCCGCATCGATGCTTAAGGATGAACTTGAAGCACAGGGCATGAACTTTTTGATGGAAAAAGAAACCGTCGAAATCCTAGGCGATGAGCGAGTTACCGGCCTTCGCTTTAAAGACGGCTCTGCAATCGAAGCAGACCTTGTTGTCATGGCAATCGGCATCAAATCTAACATGGAACTGGCGAAAAACAGCGGAATCGAAATTAACCGCGGCATTGTCGTCAACGATTGGATGGAAACGAGCATACCTCACATTTACGCTGTCGGGGAGTGTGCAGAACATAGAGAAATCGTTTATGGGTTAGTGGCCCCGTTATATGAACAAGGTAAAGTATTGGCAAACCGTATTTGCGGCAATACAACAGAACCATACCAAGGCTCTGTCACTGGAACCCAGCTAAAAGTAGCCGGAGTTGACCTGTTTTCAGCAGGCGAAATTTATGAAGATGGCACCACACAATCCATTATGGCGTACAACGACTATGACCGTGTTTATAAACGTGTATTAATTAGAAATAACCGGATTGTCGGAATTGTCATGTATGGCGATACAAAGGACAGCACCAAGTTGTTCCGCATGCTGACGAAACAAGAGGATATCAGCGGCATGACCAACGTCTCGATTTTTCAATCGGAATGCACGGGAGAAGCAGGCAGCAGTGATATTGCCTCAATGCCAAATGATGAACTTGTGTGCGGCTGTAACGGCGTAACCAAAGGCGCGATTGTTGACTCCATCAAAGCACAAGGCCTGACAACGCTTGACCAGGTTAGCCATTGTACCAATGCGGGCCGGTCCTGCGGACGCTGTAAACCGATGGTCGCCAGCATCCTTGCCCATACACTGGGCGACGAATTTGACGAAAAAGCAGCTCAAAAAACAAGCATCTGCGGCTGTACAAACCTAAGCCGTGAAGAACTAATCGAAGAAATCAAAACAAAAGGCTTAACGAACGTCAAGGAAGTCATGAACGTTCTGGGCTGGAATATTGAGGAAGGCTGTTCCAAGTGCCGCCCGGCCATCAATTACTACCTAGGCATGATTCACAGGGATGCATATAAGGATGATCGCGATTCCCGCCTTGTGAATGAAAAAATGCATGCCAACATCCAGAAAGACGGAACCTATTCTGTTGTGCCAAGAATGTACGGCGGGGTAACCACGCCGCAGGATTTAATCAAAATTGCCAAAGTGGCTGAGAAATACGATGTTCCATTAGTAAAATTAACAGGCGGTCAGCGAATTGGCTTGTTTGGAATTAAAAAAGAAGACCTCCCAGCTATCTGGGAAGAGCTGGATATGCCATCTGGGTATGCGTACGGAAAAACGCTTCGCACTGTAAAGACGTGTGTCGGCGCTCAATTCTGCCGCTATGGCACTCAGGACTCGATGGCCCTTGGAATCCAGCTGGAAAAGAAATTCGAACGTCTCGATACCCCGCATAAAGTAAAAATGGGTGTTTCCGGATGTCCAAGAAACTGCTCTGAATCAGGCATAAAGGACATCGGCTTTGTCGGCATTGATGGCGGTTGGGAAATTTACGTCGGCGGCAATGGCGGAGTCGATCTCCGCGCCGGTGACCTGCTATGTACCGTCAAGACCGAGGAAGAAGTCATGGAGATGACTGGTGCTTACCTCCAGTACTATCGAGAAACAGCCCATTACTTGGAGCGTACCTCCAAATGGCTGGAACGGGTGGGCCTTGCACATGTACAGGAAGTGCTTGCGAACGAGGAAACGCGTAAAGCATTGAACGAACGCCTAGAACAAACGTTGAAAAAATACATGGAGCCATGGAATGAAGCGATTCAGAACGAGGAAATCCAAGAAAAATATTATAAAAAGCAAATCATTAAGGTCGGGGAGTGAGCCCAGATGCTGCAAACAATAACCAGAATTCCAGTTGCCAATTACTCAAACTTAAAGGAACGGACCGGCTATTCCATCCAAATTGATGACAAGGAAATCGCCTTGTTCAAAACATCCAAGGGCACTGTTTATGCCTTGGAAAACCGCAGTCCGCATCCGAAGGGCGGTGTCCTTTCGGAAGGACTGGTCAGCGGGGATTATGTTTTTTGTCCAGTGTATGACTGGAAAATCTCGCTTGTGGACGGCGAAGTACAGGCCCCCGACTCAGGGCAGGTCAAAATATACAAAATTGAAATAGAAAAGGGTATTGTTTTTGTAGTATTATAGGTTGAAAACAGGGAAGGATGCTGCACGATGGGAACAGGAAAAGTTTTTTTAGTAGGAGCGGGACCAGGGGATGTCGGTTTAATGACGATAAAAGGGCTTGAAGCGATCAAGCGGGCCGAGGTGATTTTATATGACCGGCTTGCCAACCCTAAGCTGCTGGAGTTTGCCCCAAGTGATTGCGAACTGATTTACTGCGGCAAATTGCCTGATCGCCATATTTTACGACAGGAGCATATTAATGACCTGTTGGTGGAAAAAGCCCTGGAGGGAAAAATCGTCGTCCGTCTCAAAGGCGGAGATCCGGGTGTGTTCGGCCGTGTCGGTGAAGAAGCGGCCGCCATCGCCCAGCATGAAATCCCATTTGAAATTGTCCCTGGTGTAACCTCCGGTATTGCGGCTCCGCTTTATGCCGGAATCCCTGTTACCCATCGTGAGCATGCGGAATCATTTGCGGTTGTTACGGCTCATGATAAATCACTGGACGGCAAACCGAAACTTGACTGGGAAGGTCTTGCACGCGGCGTCGATACGATTGCCTTTTACATGGGAGTCGGCAATTTGCCGTTTATTTGCGAAAACCTAATAAAGTTTGGAAAACCGGCATCGACTCCTGCCATTCTCATCCAATGGGGCACATTCGGCCGGCAAAAAACATTGCAGGGTACTCTTGAGGATATTTCAGTTAAAGTGATCGAGGCCAAGTTCAGCAATCCGGCGATTATTTTAGTTGGTGATGTGGTGTCGCTAAGGGGAAAAATCAGCTGGTTTGAGAAAAAGCCGTTATATGGCCGCCAAATCCTGCTTGCCCGAACCGGTGAGTGCGCCAGCGAGTTGGCGAAGGAGTTGGGTGACCAGGGTGCTGATGTCATAGAATTTCCAAAATGGAAGCGGGTCCCTATGCCTGTTAACCAAGAGGTGCTGGCGAAAATTTCCGGCTATCAAAAAATCTTGTTCTCTTCTCCTGAAAATGTGGATGAATTTTTTAAATCCTTGCAGGAAAACGCTGTTGATATTCGGAAAATTACTGCCGACTTATTCGGTGTATCTATCAAAACGATTCGCGCATTGGAAGTACGCGGGTTTGTTCCAAAGCTGATGGATGAGATGTCCGGTACTGGGGACTTCCTGGTTGTCGGAGACAACACCAGCTTGAAGAATAACTATGATAAGGCTGACATTTGGGTGACAAGTGAAAAAATGCTCGATCGGCAATACTTGCCGATTTTTAAAAGGATGCTGGGTGAAGCTGCCGTGAATACAGTGATTTTCCCGTGCCGTGCTTCTGTTGAGCCATTTGTTGAGGCATTGATAGAATGCGGGCTTGCTGCAGATACGTTTTTACAGGGCAAGCAGGTCGTCAGTATGGGCAAACAAACCTTAAGCGCCGTTTTAGACTTGGGACTGCCTTCAACGGGTATGCCGAAAAAAGCCACAAAGGAAGCCCTGGTAGACTATTTGTCTAGGCAGAAAGTGATCGAGAATGAGTAAATTATATCCGATCATGTTGCGGCTTGATGGGAAAAAGGCAGTTGTAGTGGGCGGAGGCCGGGTAGCGGAGCGAAAAGTGACCGGCTTGCTCGGAACCGGTGCTCAAATTAGCGTGATTAGCCCGGAAGTCACCGATGTACTTAGGACACTGGCCATCCATGGAAAAATAAATTGGCACTCTCGTCAATTTGACAAAGCGGACCTTAATGGGGCATATATGATTTTTGCAGCCACAAATGATTCGCAGTTAAACCAACTTGTAAAACAAGCTGCCGCCCCGCATCAGCTTATTGTCATAGCGGATGATCCTGAAGGGTCCGATTTTCATGTTCCAGCCCATGTGCATCGAGGCCGGTTAAGTATCGCTGTTTCAACAGGCGGCGCTAGTCCGATTCTGGCGAAAAAAATACGATGTCAGCTTGAGGAGCAGTTTGACTCCAACTATGAGGAATATCTGGAGTTTCTTTTTTCCAAGCGGCAGTGGATATTGCAGGAAATTAAGGATATATCCTTGAAAAATAAGCTACTAACCGAGCTTGCGGGCCCTCAATTTTTAACAAGCAGGAACAGAGAAGAAGATTTTAAAAAAATATATGAAGAAGCAGCGGATTCCAACTAGATTGGGATCCGTTTTTTATTTTGGTGCGAAATGTCCAGTTTTAGAAACCTTAAGTTCATTACCTTTATAGGATAATTTTCCCTATTTTTAAAAAAATTTCAGAAAAGTAGTTCCATTTTTATGAAGTGTGTTATATAATACAAAACGAGGCAAGTTACTGTATTATAACAAAGGGGTGATCAAGTTCATGTCGACGCAGACGAGGGGTATTGAAGTGGTTGGGGCTGCCAAAGCCCAGTATGATGAGATTTTAACCCCTGAGGCATTGAAATTTATTGAGGAGCTGGAGCAAAATTTCGGTTCGCGAAGGGTGGAACTGTTACAGTCCAGGAAAACACGGCAAAAAGACATTGATAACGGAAAATTGCCGGATTTTCTTCCAGAGACAAAGCACATCCGTAATGGCGACTGGACGATTGCGCCGCTGCCGCAGGATCTTTTGGACCGCCGGGTGGAAATTACCGGACCGACAGACCGGAAGATGGTCATTAATGCCTTGAATTCAGGGGCTAAATTGTTCATGGCTGATTTTGAAGATGCCACTTCACCGACATGGGAAAATATCGTCGCGGGACAAATCAACCTAAGAGATGCAGTAAAACGGACGATTTCCTTTGAAAATCACAATGAAAAAAGATATGAGCTAAACGAGAAAACGGCAGTACTAATGGTGAGACCGCGTGGGCTCCATTTGGAGGAAAAACACATCTTATTGGAGGGAAAGCCGGTTTCCGGAAGTTTTGTAGATTTCGGACTCTACTTTTTCCATAACGCAAAAGAATTGCTGGCCCGCGGCTCAGGTCCCTATTTTTATCTGCCGAAGCTTGAGAGTCATTTGGAAGCCCGCCTGTGGAATGATGTGTTTGTGTTTGCACAAGAGAAGCTTGGGGTCAAGCAGGGGACCATCAAAGCAACGGTGTTAATTGAAACCATTATGGCAGCGTTTGAAATGAATGAAATTCTATACGAACTCAAGGAACACTCCGCCGGCTTGAACTGTGGCCGCTGGGATTATATTTTCAGCTTTTTGAAAAAGCTGCGCAATCAGCCGGATGTGATTCTGCCGGATCGCTCGCAGGTAACGATGACGGTACCGTTTATGCGCTCTTATTCGCTTCTGACGATTCAGACCTGCCACCGCCGAAAGGCACCGGCAATGGGCGGGATGGCCGCGCAGATTCCGATTAAACATAACCCGCAAGCCAATGAAGAGGCGTTTGCCAAGGTTCGTGCTGACAAGGAGCGCGAGGCTCGTGACGGCCATGACGGGACATGGGTTGCCCACCCGGGACTGGTTCCGGTAGTGATGGAAGTGTTCGACCGCGAAATGCCGACACCAAACCAAATCCATACAGCCAAACAGCAGAAAATTACCATAACAGCAAAGGACCTACTTGAGGTACCAAGCGGCACAATTACAGAAGAAGGTGTTCGCACCAACATAAATGTTGGGATTCAATATGTCGCTTCCTGGTTATCTGGACGTGGAGCCGCGCCGATTCACAACCTGATGGAGGACGCCGCAACGGCAGAAATTTCACGGGCCCAGCTCTGGCAATGGATTCGTCATGAGAAAGGGATACTGAAAGACGGCCGAAAGGTGACTGCGGAATTGTACCAACAATTAAAGGCAGAAGAGTTAGACAAGATTAAGCGGGAAATTGGGGAACAAGCCTATGCAAATGGCCGGTTTGATGAAGCGGTTAAACTATTTGATGACCTGATTTTAAATCATGAGTTTAAAGACTTCTTGACTCTGCCTGGTTATGAACTTTTGTAGTAAGTAATTATTTAAATAAAAATTTTAATAGAATAATAGGGAGGATTTTTAAAATGACTGATGCAAGAGTAGCTCAATTACACGAAAACTGGGAAATGGATGCGCGCTGGAAGGGGATTACCCGACCTTATACCGCCGAAGATGTGATTAAACTTCGCGGTTCAATCGATATTGAACATACATTAGCAAAGAAAGGCTCCGAAAAGCTTTGGAAGCTATTGAACGAAGAAGATTATATCAACGCCCTTGGTGCCTTGACTGGTAACCAGGCGGTCCAGCAGGTGAAAGCTGGTTTAAAAGCCATTTACTTAAGCGGCTGGCAGGTAGCCGCAGACGCCAACCTCTCGGGCCATATGTACCCGGACCAAAGCTTGTATCCTGCTAACAGCGTTCCGGCTGTTGTTAAAAGAATTAACCAGGCATTACAGCGTGCTGACCAAATCACTCATTCCGAAGGCGACAACTCGATTGACTGGTTTGCGCCAATCGTTGCTGACGCCGAAGCAGGATTTGGCGGCCAGTTAAACTGCTTTGAATTAATGAAGGGCATGATTGAAGCAGGTGCTTCAGGCGTTCACTTTGAAGACCAGCTATCTTCCGAGAAAAAATGCGGCCACCTGGGCGGTAAAGTGTTGCTCCCAACGCAAACCGCGGTCCGCAACCTGATTGCCGCACGCTTAGCAGCGGATGTCATGGGCGTTCCTACTGTGCTAGTTGCCCGTACTGATGCTAATGCTGCTGATTTAATCACCAGCGATATCGATGAGAACGATGCACCATTTATTACCGGTGAACGCACAACAGAAGGATTCTTCCGCACAAAAGCCGGGATTGACCAGGCAATTGCCCGCGGTTTGGCCTATGCTCCATATGCCGATCTAATCTGGTGCGAAACTTCCGAGCCAAACATTGAGGAAGCCCGCCTTTTTGCGGAAGCGATTCATGAGAAGTTCCCTGGTAAGCTGCTTGCCTATAACTGCTCGCCATCGTTCAACTGGAAGAAGAAGCTTGATGATGAAACCATCGCGAAGTTCCAGCAAGAGCTTGGCAAAATGGGCTACAAGTTCCAATTTGTCACACTTGCCGGCTTCCATGCATTAAACCACAGCATGTTCGAGCTTGCCCGCGGCTACAAGGAGCGCGGTATGGCTGCATACTCCGAGCTTCAGCAAGCTGAGTTTGACAGTGAGCAATATGGCTACACGGCCACCCGTCACCAGCGTGAAGTTGGTACAGGTTACTTTGACCAAGTATCAATGGTCATCTCTGGCGGAACATCTTCGACTACAGCATTGAAAGGCTCGACAGAAGAAGAGCAATTCACTGGTGCAAAATAATAAATGGTTGGCTCGAAATCCTTCTCTCCCCCCGGAGAGGGGGATTTTTTTTGCCTGTAACCCTTTTTATGATATTGTCATACTTAATAATGAGCCTTTTTGGATGGAGTTGATTTTTTTGAAAAAGCCTAACGTTGACGAGGTCTTGCAGCAGGGTATCTACGGACCTTTGGTGACAAAGCCCGAGGAGCGGAGAAAATACTTAGGGACCTTAAGGGAACGAATTATCGTGGCGCTAACAAAAAGTCAGGTGGCTGAAGCAAAGCCTTACCCGCAACTGGGCCAATTTATGAAGCAGCACCCACAGTCCCATCTTTTTCTAAACGGAAACATGAACTACGAAGACTTATCCAAATATGTAAAAATGGCGACAAAAAACAAAATCGGCCATACGATTGTCACCAACAAGGAGCACGACACCGACATCGGCCTGGTACTGGCAATGGACCATGCCATTGATAAAGAAGAAATTTTTATAACTAAAAAGGCTGCATACACCAGCGAGGTTAAAAAGGGAAAAGGCTTTTTTGCGAAGTTATTCAACAGGTAAATCAAAGGAGGAGCTTTAAAGAGCTCCTTTTGCGTTTGTGGACTTTTCTGAGTAAATGTTATCATTATGATTAGAAAAAGACGATAAATGGAGGGGGAAAGCAAAATGAAATTTGACAAAGTGCGCTGGGGCATTATTGGCTGTGGCGATGTTACGGAAGTAAAAAGCGGCCCGGCATTTCAAAAGGTGGAAAACTCGGAGCTTGTTGCCGTTATGCGAAGAACGGGGGAACTCGCCAAGGATTACGCCGAGCGGCATGGGGTGCCCAAATGGTACGATAACGGCGACGCACTCATAAACGATCCTGAAGTCGATGTTGTCTATATTGCCACCCCACCTGGATCCCATAAAGAATATACGATTAAAGCGGCGAAAGCGGGAAAGCCTGTTTATGTAGAGAAGCCAATGGCACTAAACGCCGAAGAATGCCAGGAAATGATTACCGCCTGCAAGGCTGCCGGGGTTCCCTTATTCGTTGCCTATTATCGCAGGGCCCAGCCAAAATTTTTAAAAATAAAGGAACTGTTGGAAAGTAACGTGATCGGTGATGTGCGCTTCGCTTCCACTACACAGTACCAAAAACCCTCTGAAGATGTGAAGGATCCGAGTCATCTCCCTTGGCGGGTACAGCCGGATTTAGCAGGCGGCGGACTATTTTTTGATTTAGCCAGCCATACGCTTGATATGCTGGACTACTTGCTTGGACCCGTCAAAGAGGTGCAGGGCTTTGCAACTAACCAGGGGGACTATTATCACGCAGAAGATATCGTGACTGGTACATATTTGTTTGAATCCGGTGTGCATGGGGTTGGCAATTGGTGTTTTACTGCTTTTGAAAACGTCGATCTCAATGAAATCGTCGGAACGAAAGGTAAAATTTCATTTTCAACCTTTGGCAACGACCCGGTGAGTTTGAAAACAGCAAACGGAACGGAACAATGGAGCTTTGAACCGCCAAAGCACGTCCATCAGCCGCTTGTCGAAAGAATCGTTTCCGAATTGACCGGAATTGGCGGCGAATGCCCAAGCACCGGCATCACCGGGGCAAGGACAAATTGGGTGATGGGGGAAATGGTAAAGAATTATTATAAAGTATAAAATCCAGGAACAATCTTAACGATGAAAGGGATGAATACCTGTTGAAAAGAATTTTAGATTGCACCGCATCAGATTTTCAAAAAATGAATGGTCAGGACTTAAAACAATCCATTAAAGCATCCGAAGGAAGAACGATTTTATCGGAGACAATGACTGCAGTAGCCCCATTATATCCGAGTGTTACCAATGCGGAGCTCGCCGCTGCCTTCGGTGCCGATTTATTATTACTAAACCTATTTGATGTCTTTAACCCATCGATTGAAGGATATAAATGCAAGGAAAATGAATTAGTCGTTGAAAAAATAAAGGAATTAACCGGACGCCCTGTAGGTGTAAATTTGGAGCCGGTTGACCTTAATGCCGATAAAATTGAAAAGCTCGACACGCTTTCAAAAGGCAGAATTGCTTCAGAAGAAACATTAAGAGAGGCAAAAAAATTAGGCTTCGACTTTGTCTGTTTAACTGGGAATCCAAAGACTGGCGTAACCAACGATGAAACGATTGGGGCGATTAAGAAGGCACGTGAGGTTTTTGGTGATGAGGGGTTAATCATTGCAGGAAAAATGCATGGTGCAGGGGTCGCAAATGAAACAGGCAGCGGCATTGTTTCAGAAGAGTCAATTACAAACTTTATTGAAGCGGGTGCAGATATCATTCTGATGCCAGCCCCAGGCACCGTACCAGGAATTACGTTGGCGACCAGTGAGAAGTTTGTTCGATTGGTTCATTCTAAAGGGGCATTGGCGATGCTTACGATCGGCACAAGTCAAGAGGGGGCAGATGAGGCGACAATCCGTCAAATTGCCCTAAATAGCAAAATGGCCGGAGCCGATATCTATCATATTGGTGACACTGGTTTCTACGGAATTGCAGTGCCTGAAAACATCATGACCTATTCCATTGCCGTTAGAGGGAGACGTCATACTTATGTAAGAATGGCATCCTCAGTAAAACGCTAAGAGAGTTTAAAAAATAGGAGTAAGAACATGCCAATAAAGGGGATCAACCATCTATTATTTTCGGTTTCAAATTTGGAGCAATCGATAGAATTCTATCAGAAGGTCTTTGATGCAAAGCTGCTGGTGAAGGGGCGCACTACTGCCTACTTTGATGTAGATGGATTATGGCTTGCGTTGAACGAGGAAAAGGGTATTCCTAGAAATGAAATCCGCGAATCGTATACGCATATTGCTTTTTCTATAGACGTGGCAGATTTTCAAAAAATACACGATAAACTGGAACAATTGCAGGTAAATATCCTACCAGGACGTGAGAGAGATGAGCGGGATAAAAAATCAATCTACTTCACGGACCCGGATGGACATAAGTTTGAGTTCCATACCGGTACATTGCAGGACAGACTGGATTACTATAAACAAGAAAAAGCGCATATGGAGTTTTTTAATTGAAATAGGGGCCTCATGAGCCCCTTTTAATTTGCCAATTCCACTGTTGCCTCCAGAGCAATTTCCACATTTCCATGCACTGCCCTGCTGATCATGCAGGAGGTTTCCGCCTTTTTGGCCAGTTTATGAGCCATTTCGATGTCTTTTTCGGATGCACTAGCGGTTAAGACAATTTGCGGACGATGAATGATTTTCTTATAAGTGATAACTCCTTTCGTCACATCAACAAATCCCTCAGATTCCATCGTTAAACTTACCTTTTTAAGCCCGCGGCGTTCCATCATTGCTGCGAGTGTAATGATATAACAGGTTGCTGCTGCACCAAGCAGCATTTCATCGGGATTTGTGCCGACACCCGGGCCATCCATTTCCGGCGGGATGGATACCTTCGTTTTCAGATTCCCAGCCTCAATTTCCCCTACATCATTGCGCAGCCCCGGCCAGTTTGCTTTTAAATAAAATCGATGTTCTGCCATTGGTAGTTCCTCCAGTAACTTTTTAGTTTTTTACCCGTATTTTTGGAAAATATGGTATGGTAGGTTTATAATTTTTTTGGAGTAAAATACATGAAAATAATAAAAAAAATATTGTTACTTATCATTCTTTGTTTTTATTTGGCAATCCTTACGAAGCTTATTCTTTTTAAATATATTCCTCTATCAGAAATTGTACATCATTTTAATTTCAGCAATCAGCCATATTTTTGGCGTTCCAATAATTTTGTTCCGTTTAAAACGATTAATTTTTATCTGTTTTTGGCCGATATCAATTTTGATATTCGTGTGAAGAACCTAGCGGGCAATGTAATCGGCTTTATCCCGTTTGGCTTTATTTTACCAATGCTGGCAAAACGGTTTCAAAAATTGGGCACCGTAGTCCTTTCGACATTTTGTTTAAGCCTGACCTATGAAGTCCTTCAGCTGGCGTTTGAATTTGGCAGCTTTGATGTCGATGATTTGATTTTGAACACGGTTGGCGGCTTCTTGGGCTATATTCCTTTTAAAATCCTGCAGCTGATGACAGGACCGAAAAAGAAACCGCGAAGAAAAAGAAAATTGGTCAGTTGATTAAAGGGGCCGCTGACAATTGATCATATGTGGTCTTTCTTTTTAAAAATTTAAACCATCCCTTTCTTGTCCATACTGTTAAGGGAAATCATTGCTCTAAAGCGTGAAAGTTTGATATTATCAATATTAAAATGAGATTGGAAACGGAGGGAAACGAGATGTCACGGATTTCAACGGATCAGGTCAAGCATGTGGCCAATTTGGCAAGGCTTGCCCTTACGGAAGAAGAGGCGGAAAAGATGACAAAGCAGCTTGATGCGATTATCACATTCGCCGAGCAGTTAAATGAGCTGGATACGGAAAATGTGGAACCTACATACCATGTACTGGATATGAAAAACGTGTTGCGCGAGGATACGCCACAGCCGGGATTACCGCGTGAAGAAGTTTTGAAAAATGCGCCAGAGCATCAGGACGGGCAATTTAAAGTGCCTTCAATCTTGGGGGAATAGGAGGATAGAATAGTGAGTTTATTTGATCATAAAGTTTCAGAACTTCATGAGCTTTTACATAAAAAAGAACTAAAAGTCTCTGACTTAGTCGAGGAATCGTATAAAAGAATCTCCGAGGTTGATGACAAGGTCCAGGCTTTTTTGACATTGGATGAAGACCGGGCACGTGGGGCCGCAAAGTCGCTTGATGAAAACCAGGATTCCACCAAAGGCTTACTGTATGGGATGCCAATCGGGATAAAGGACAATATCGTCACAAAGGGCCTTAGGACAACCTGTGCCAGCAAGATTCTCGAAAACTTTGACCCAATTTATGATGCCACTGTCGTACAGAAGCTGCAGCAGGCCGAAACCGTGACAATCGGAAAACTAAACATGGACGAGTTTGCGATGGGTTCTTCCAACGAAAACTCCCGCTTCCAGAAAACGCGTAACCCTTGGAACCTGGAGAGAGTGCCAGGAGGTTCGTCAGGCGGCTCGGCTGCATCGGTTGCAGCTGGCGAAGTGCTGTTTTCCCTCGGTTCTGACACAGGAGGATCAATTCGCCAACCGGCTGCGTTTTGCGGTGTCGTGGGAATGAAACCAACCTATGGACGTGTTTCCCGTTTCGGTCTTGTGGCATTTGCTTCGTCGCTCGATCAAATCGGACCGATTACCAGAACAGTTGAGGACAACGCGTACCTGCTGCAGGCTATATCTGGCATAGATGCAATGGATTCAACTTCCGCTAATGTTGAGGTGCCGAACTTTGCCGCAGCTTTGACAGGTGATGTGAAGGGTTTAAAAATAGCGGTTCCAAAAGAGTATCTAGGTGAAGGGGTACAAGAATCGGTTCGTGAGTCTGTCCTGAATGCCCTAAAAGTCCTTGAAGCACAAGGCGCCGTTTGGGAAGAGGTATCCCTGCCGCACTCTAAGTATGCTCTGGCGGCTTATTATTTGATTTCTTCGTCTGAAGCATCAGCCAACCTGGCCCGCTTTGACGGAGTCCGCTATGGCTATCGGACCCCGAATGCGGAAAACTTGTTAGATTTATATAAAAAGACCCGTGCGGAAGGCTTCGGTGATGAAGTCAAGCGCCGGATTATGCTTGGAACGTTTGCATTAAGCTCTGGTTATTATGATGCCTACTATAAAAAGGCGCAAAAGGTCCGGACGCTAATCAAGCAAGACTTTGAGCAGGTTTTTGAAAAATATGATGTGATCATTGGGCCGACCACGCCGACACCGGCCTTTAAAATCGGTGAAAACATCGCTGACCCGTTAACCATGTATGTCAACGATATTTTAACGATACCAGTAAACCTTGCCGGAGTCCCGGGAATTTCTGTTCCATGCGGGTTTGACAACGGATTGCCGCTTGGGCTGCAAATCATCGGCAAGCATTTTGATGAAGCGACCGTTTACCGGGTGGCGCACGCATTTGAGCAAGCAACTGACTACCATAAACAGAAGCCGGAACTGTAGGGGGTGAAGAGAATGGATTTTGAAACAGTGATTGGACTTGAAGTCCACGTAGAATTAAAAACAGATTCAAAAATTTTCTCGGCAAGCCCAAACCATTTTGGCGCTGAGCCGAATACAAATACGTCAGTCATTGACCTTGGCTATCCTGGGGTACTGCCTGTGTTAAATAAGAAAGCCGTTGAATTCGGAATGAAGGCGGCAATGGCGTTAAATTGCCAGGTTGCTACTCATACGAAATTTGACCGGAAGAACTATTTTTATCCGGACAACCCGAAGGCCTACCAAATCTCGCAGTTCGACCAGCCAATCGGCGAGCATGGCTGGATTGACATCGAAGTGGATGGCTACACAAAAAGGATTGGGATTACAAGGATTCATTTGGAAGAGGATGCCGGCAAGCTGAACCATGAAAAGGGCTATTCATTAGTAGACATTAACCGGCAGGGAACACCGCTTGTGGAAATCGTTTCCGAACCGGACATCCGCACACCTAATGAAGCTTACGCATATTTGGAAAAATTAAAATCCATCATTCAATATACTGGTGTTTCCGATTGTAAAATGGAAGAAGGCTCGCTACGCTGCGACGCTAATATCTCGATTCGCCCTGTTGGACAAGAGGAATTCGGAACAAAGACCGAATTGAAGAACCTAAATTCATTCAACTTTGTTCGTAAAGGCCTCGAGTTTGAGGAAAAGCGCCAGCGTGAGGTTGTCTCTGCCGGCGGAAAAATTGAGCAGGAAACACGCCGATTTGATGAAGCAACCGGAACGACGATTCTGATGCGTGTGAAAGAGGGTTCCGATGATTACCGTTACTTCCCGGAACCGGACTTGGTTGAACTCTACATTGATGAAGACTGGAAAGCGCGGATTCGTGCGGAAATCCCTGAGCTCCCGGATGAGCGACAAAAACGGTATATCGAGGAACTGGGACTCCCTGTTTACGATGCCAAGGTACTGACAGTAACAAAAGAAATGGCTGACTTCTTTGAAGCCACTGTTAATAATGGGGCTGACGCTAAATTGGCCTCCAACTGGATCATGGTCGAGGTGTCGGGCTACTTGAATGCAGAAGGAAAAGAGCTGCATCAGGTTCCATTAACACCGGAAAGCCTTGCGGGAATGATTAAACTCATCCAAAATGGCACGATTTCTTCAAAAATTGCCAAGACGGTGTTTAAAGAGTTAATCGAAAACGGCGGAGACCCTGAACAAATCGTTAAGGAAAAAGGACTTGTGCAAATCTCTGATGAAGGCGCGCTTCTGAAGATTATTTCTGAAGTGTTGGACAACAACCCGAAATCCATCGAGGACTACAAGGGTGGTAAGGCGAAAGCAACCGGATTCCTTGTCGGCCAAATCATGAAGGCTACAAAGGGACAGGCAAACCCTCAGTTGGTCAATCAGCTATTGCAACAGGAACTACAAAAACGTTAAACAAAAGCCGGCAGACTCTCTCCTGCCGGCTTTTTTTGCGAAAAAAATGTCGATGCAAACTTCGACAACAACAACGAAATTTCCCGGGAAAATTTCCTTTATTGAAAAGGGTTAGAGGCTGATTCATCCAAACGTTTGGTTGATAAGGGAATTTCCGAATTTCTGTCGAAGTATGGAAAAACGGGCAAGATAACCTTAGATTCGGGAAATTATTTCAATTTCAAGTAACTGATTTTAAAAAGAAATCATTGCCCCGCGCTCATCAAAGACGGAGCTTGGATTCCAGGCAACTTCCCAAAGGTTGTGTTCGGGGTCGGCAAAATAGGCTGTGCGACCGCCCCAAAAAGCATCACTTGGCTCACGTAAAATTTTCCCGCCAGCCTCCCGGATTTTTTCAATTGTATCGTCAACTTGTTCGGGTTTGTCTACATTGATGGCGAAAGTAACAGGCCGATATCTTTCAGGTGATGGGGAGAATTCTATACCGGCATCCTTTGCCAGCTCAGCGACAGGAAATAAGGATAGCAGGACACCTGCCGTTTTAAAAACAGCGTAATTGTCTGAACTGAATTCTGTTTGTTCCCAGCCAAGTGATTGATAAAAGGCCCGGAGTGCAGGCAGATTGTATGCGCCAATGGTAAGAAGACTAACTCTTTGTTGAACCATTATATATCCCTCCAAAAATTAGTTGTGTAACCTTTTCTACAAATAAATATAAATCTCCTTCTTTGCGGTAGCCTAGGAAGGCAGTTCATTTGTATCACCTAAGCAAATTGTCTATGATAAAAAGTAAATGAAAGGGGTGCTTAGGGTGAAGGATTTAAATGGATGGTTTGAAAAAGGTATGACGGCCGATGACTACATTAATGCCATGACGAGAAATAAAGATGGAATGGTATCGATTTATGAGAAGTTCTCATTATCCGAGGAGGACCGCACCAAGCTGGAGGCCTTAAAATCTAAGAATTTGCGAGCCATTGTCCTGACTGAGGACTGGTGCGGTGATGCTATGCTGAACAATCCGATTCTGATGACGATTGCTGAAGTGGCAGGCATCGAGATACGGATGCTGCTCCGTGACCAAAATCTTGAACTGATGGATGGATACTTGACGAACGGAACATCGAGGGCGATCCCAATTTATATTTTTATCGATCAGGAAGGAAACGAAGTGGCCGTATGGGGCCCGCGCGCACCGGAAGTCCAGGCGCGGGTTGACAAAGGGCGTGCCACCTTGCCTGATAAGGACGCCCCGGATTTCCAGGAGAAGCAGCTTGCCCTGTACAAGAGCTTTAACGAAACGTACCAAACCGATTCCGCGATTTGGCAAGCAGTTGCAAACAGCATTATTTCAGCACTTTTAAAATAAGGACCGATAAACGACCGAAGCCATGGGGAATCCGATGTCCCGGTCGATAAGAAAGTTGGCAAAACGACCGAAGCCAAGGAAAATAGGATGTCCCGGTCGATAAGAGCGGTCCAAAACGACCGAAGCCAAGGAAAATCCGACGTCTCGGTCGATAAGAGAGTTCCAAAACGACCGAAGCCAAGGAAAATTGGACGTCCCGGTCGATAAGAGCGGTCCAAAACGACCCAAGCCAAGAAAAATTGGACGTCCCGGTCGATAAGAGAGGTCCAAAACGACCGAAGCCAAGGAAAATCCGACGTCCCGGTCGATAAGAGCGTTCCAAAACGACCGAAGCCAAGAAAAATTGGACGTCCCGGTCGATAAGAGAGTTCCAAAACGACCGAAGCCAAGGAAAATTGGACGTCCCGGTCGATAAGAGAGGTCCAAAACGACCGAAGCCAAGGAAAATCCGATGTCCCGGTCGATAAGAGCGTTCCAAAACGACCGAAGCCAAGGAAAATTGGACGTCCCGGTCGATAAGAGAGGTCCAAAACGACCGAAGCCAAGGAAAATCCGATGTCCCGGTCGATAAGAGCGGTCCAAAACGACCGAAAACAAGGAAAATCCGACGTCCCGGTCAATAAGAGAGGTCCAAAACGCCAAAACGACCGAAGCCATGGAAAGCCCAACGTTCCGGTTGATAAGAGGGCCTGCCAGTTAACTTCAGCTACTTAAAATGACATAATAAAAAGGGGCACCAGGCTGAAAAAAGTCTCAGCTAGGTGCCCCTTGTTTTACATTTTAATATTTTTCGGTGGAATCCGGTCATTGATTAAGTTTTTGTCATTGATTTTAGGCTCAATTCCAAGGATGAAGTTTCTGATATTTGAGCGGTGCAGAAAGATTAATAACAAAAGGAATAATAAAAAGATAAGTTCAAAATGAAGCTTTTCAATAAAGTAATCATATACCAGCAGGCTCAGACCAACAGAAATGGATCCGAAGAATACATATTTAGTTAAAAAAATGACTAAGAAGAATGAGGCATAGGCAATAACAAGCAACGGGAAGTTGGAAACCAGCAGTGCCCCGGCAGTAGTCGCAATCGCTTTGCCGCCTCGGAATCCGGCGAAAATCGGAAAACAATGGCCGATTACGGCAACAAGACCGAAGTATAATGGTTCGGCATCAAGCTGAAAAAGCAGAGGCAGTGACGCTGCCAGCGCCCCTTTTGCAAGGTCAAACAGCAGGACGATGATGGCCGACTTTTTTCCTAACACTCGGAGCGTGTTGGTGGCTCCGGGGTTTTTGCTGCCGTGGTCACGAATATCTACCCCGAAGAATACCCTGCCCACAATCAAAGCTGTCGGGAAACTTCCAATAAGATAGGAAGCAAGGAGCAGCAACCAAAACATAAGAATCATTCCCTTGAAAAATATTTTTCTTTTATTCTACCATATTTAAATGGTATTATTTTGTTAAAATTTACAATGAATCGGAAAGAGGCGCCAATATGAAAAAAGTAGACTTTGGCCAAGTTTCTAATAGTTATGCCCGGGCAAGGGAAGATATTCCCACCTCATTAATGGATAGCCTGCTTATCAGAAATATAAATTTTGAAGGAAAAAAGGTTGCCGATATTGGGGCGGGTACAGGTGCATTGACTCGAAAAATCGCCATGCGAAAAGGCGATGTCATCGGGATTGAACCTTCTCATGAATTGCTAGAACAGGCGAAAGCATTGAATGTAACCAAAAACTATACGATCCCATACCGGCTAGGAACGGCAGAAACCACCGGTTTGGAAGATTCCCAGTATGATCTAGTCACGGTCATGCGGGCCTGGCACTGGTTTGACCGCGAGCAGGCTATCACTGAAATTAAAAGAATCCTAAAACCTAAGGGGATGCTGCTCGTAATCGACTCGGGTTTTTTAACCGGGCCAACGGTTGTTCAAAAAACTTTTGGCGTGCTATCCAAATTTGCAGCCGGCGGGTTGAAACCGGCAGGGTCTAAGGCAGATGCCAAGCAACGGATAAATGGCTTCCCTGTCGAGTGGTTTGAGGAATGGCAGAGCTGCGGACTCGAACTTCGGGATTTTTATAAGCTTGATTATACCGTCAGTTTTACCAAGCAGTCTTGGGTAGACCGGATCGAATCGGTGTCGTGGCTTGCAGGACTCGAGGAGCTGGTACGGAAACAGGCGCTTAAGGACCTGTACGATTCCCTGCCGGATGAAGAACCCTTTGTGATCCCGCATGATTGCAATGTATGCATTTTAAGATTACCATAAAAAAATGACGATAAAGGGCTCAAGCCTTTTATCGTCCATTTTGGTTATGATGCCGCTTAGGCGCTGCTTTTTTATAGATTAAGATTTTAAGAATCTCCTTAAAAACGACTTTAATCGAGGACTCTTGGGATTTTCAAAAATATCCTTTGGTTTTCCTTCTTCTTCTATTTGTCCATCGTGAAGGAAAACAACCCGGTCAGCCACATCACGTGCAAAGTCCATTTCGTGGGTAACTAATATCATCGCCATATCCGTTTCCTTTGCCAAATCCTTAATGACCTGGAGGACCTCGTCAACTAGTTCAGGGTCAAGGGCGGAAGTAACCTCATCAAAAAGCATGATCCTTGGCTGCATAACAACAGCTCTGGCAATGGCAACCCGCTGCTTTTGCCCGCCGGAAAGCTGGGCAGGGTAGGCATCCAATTTGTCACCCAAGCCGACTTTTTGAAGCATATCAACAGCTCTTTGATGTGCTTCTTCCTTTGAAAGCCCTAATACGTGTATAGGGGCTTCTGTAACATTACGCAATATTGTCATGTGGGGAAAGAGGTTGAAGTGCTGGAACACCATTCCGATATTCTGGCGCATCTCTCGTAAATGTTTTTCATTGGCTGGAATTAATCCACCACTCACCTCTTTGTGCCATAAATATTTTCCTTCTACTTTTATATGTCCTGAAGAAGGTTTTTCCAACGTCATTAGCATTCGGATCATTGTCGTTTTCCCCGATCCGCTGGGCCCGATTAACGCTAACTTTTCACCGGGGGAGATGTTCAGGTCTACTCCCTTTAGCACTTGGACATCATCATAATTTTTTTTGACATTCTCAAAGGCCGCGATTGGATTTTTCTTTTGTTTTAATGGGAACAATCTGGTCCCCTCTAGTTTTTTTTCAGGTATACTCATCATCTCTTCCTTTCTATGTGATAAATACAGCGGAGTTACGCCCCGGACTTTAAGTGAAATTGATTGGTTAAACGGCGATTTTTCTTGCCGGTAAATGCCTGGTTGGATTTTTGCTCAAGTCTATTGATCAATAGTGCTGAGGGGTAACTCAGCAATAAGAATAAAAGGCCAACAATTGTAATTGGTTCAAGATATTTAAAGTGGGTCGAACCGATTAACTGTGCCTTTTGTAAAAACTCCCCGACACCAATTGCCATCAGAATCGGAGTTTCTTTAAATAATACAATCAAGTAATTCCCCAGCATGGGGATAACAGGAGGAATGGCCTGCGGTAAGATGATACGGAACCACGTTTGTGTTTTACTGAAGTTCATCGCTTTGGCAGCTTCCCATTGGCCTTTTGGTATGGCTTCGATTCCTGAACGATAGACTTCAGATACGTAGGTACTATAGTGAATTCCCAGTGTAACAATACCTGCTGTATATTTATTGATGGAAATGCCAATTGCAGGAAGGGCAAAGTAAACAAAAAATAACTGAACCAATGGGGGAGTGCTTCTTACAAATTCAATAAATGCGTAAACGAGCAGCGATAATGGTTTAAAACTTGATCTTCTTGCAAAAGTCAGAACAAGTCCAAGAATTAAAGCAACGATAAAAGAGCCGAATGTAATCGCAATGACCAGCCATATGGCACCCAGTATTTCAGGGAACACTTCAATGGCAAAATTCCAATCCCAACTCATGCGTTCGCCACTCCCTTCGCAGAACGTTTTTCCAGTTTTCTAGCCAGGATAATCAGCGGTAGCGCCACAAGGAAATAAGCGAATAATAAGGTGACAAAAACAGGCATTGTATAGCTAATGTTAGAATTCTGAATGATTAATCCCTTATAGGTCATGTCGGTCAATGTGATTAAGGAAACAAGCGAGGTTCCTTTTAACAATTCAATCGAAATATTCCCGAATCCCGGGAGCATCATCCGAAAAGCCTGCGGAAGAATAACCAGTCTCATCCGCTGAAAGTTGGTCATATTTAGCGCAATCGAGGCTTCAGTCTGTCCCTTTGGAATCGCGATAATCGCCCCGCGGACAATTTCAGACCCGTAGGCGCCATAATTCAGCCCCAATGCAACGACGCTGGCTAGAAAAGCGGAAAATTGGATGCCGAAGGCCGGCAGGGCAAAGAAAATCCAAAATAATTGCACCAGTAATGATGTCCCTCTGAAAAGCTCTACATAAACCGCTGTAACCCTGCGGATAACAGCGAATCTCGAAACACGCCCCAGGCCTGCGATAAACGCAACGGCAAACGCCAGAACAGCGGATGCGAGCAATATTTCAATCGTCACGAGTGCACCTGGCAGTATTTTTAAAAAGATATCGATATATTTACTAATATTTCATCACTCCGTTATGCTAGTAGTTAAGTTTTACAGACAGAAGGCGCTAAGTGAAGCGCCCCCCTTACAGCTGGAAAAGGCTTTGGCTATTTGCAAAGTTCTGCTGCTGTTGTGTCTCCAGGCAGTTCTGTCTCCGTAAATCCAAACTCACCCAGGATTTCCAAGAGTTCCCCTGATTCCTTCATTTTCGCCAGTTCCTCGTTATAGGCTTTTAATATTTCATCATCGCCAGGTTTAAAGGCGGCGGCACCGTAGCCGCGGACGCTTTTCCCTTCGACAACAGGTTGAGTGAAGTCTTCCACGACCTCAATATTTTTTGCATTGGCTGTTTCAAGTGCGGCGTTTAGTGTCGGTCCTGTCATCGTGATGGCATCTACGCGATTGGACTCCAATGAGGTAATATTTGATGGGATATCGGTGACGAATTCCATCTGGCTTTCCTTTACTCCGGCTGCTTTAAGGTAATCAATTTCAATTGCACCATTCATGACCGCAACCTTGATCTCGGGATTAGCCGCAATGTCTTCATAACTGTGAATATTTTGGGGATTCCCTTTTCTAACCGCAAGTGCTTCTCCTATAGAATAATCAGGTTCGGCGAATGCAACCTGTTCACAGCGTGTTGGTGTTATGTACATGCCTGCCGTAATAACATCAAATTTCCCAGCTTTTAGCCCTGGGATCAGTGAGCTAAATTTCGTTAATTTCCCTTCCATTTCTTCAATACCCATCTTCTTGAAGATGGCGCGGGCAACCTCTACAGCTTCCCCAGTCAATTTCCCGTTTTCATCTTCGTAGGCATATGGTTTTTCGCCGGCGAAACCCACCACGATTTTGCCATCCTTTTTGACTTTTTCAAGGGTAGAAATTTTTTCATTACCCGAAGTGGTTACTGAGCAGGCAGCCAATAATAACATCAACAAGCTAAGCAAAAAGATCGTTTTTATTTTTCTCATCATCATCCTCCTTGAATTTTTTTATTAATAGCCTTTTAGAATCAAGATATGGAAGGGAACTGGATAGAAAGGGTTTGGTTCCCATTTTACGGGGTAATTATTTATCGGACAAATCTGATATTTTGGAATTATTTTGGCTGAGAAGGTCTCCCAGTGGACCTAGGTTAATGAGCCTTGGGATCCTTAAAAATCCACTCATATGCTCCTAATTGCTCCAGATTCCTCAGAGAAGACCGATAAATGTCGTCTCGGATAGGAGCAGCAAAACCATATCTGCAGGAGATTCCCATCCATTAGACGTCCGCTTCCTTCATCGCGTATTTTTCTTCCCATATTTTTTGCAAAATAATAAAACAGAGGTATTATAGAAGATGGACGTTTATATAAGAAGATCGTCCATTTAACATAATTGTAAGCTGTTAGGATAATTGGTAGAATATAGAAGTGGTATCGTGTAAATTGATGATTTTGATAATAGGATGATGTGAATGAAAAGAGCAAGACTGATTTATAATCCTACCTCGGGCCGCGAGTTAATTAAGCGTCACCTGCCAGATATTTTGGGAAAATTGGAGTTGGCTGGATATGAGGCATCCTGCCATGCAACCACAGGTGCAGGAGATGCCACCAAAGCCGCACGGATAGCGGTTGAACGCCAATATGATGTGGTAATTGCTGCCGGAGGAGACGGGACGATCAATGAAGTGGTCAATGGCCTTGCTGAGCAGGAGTTTCGTCCGAAGTTGGGGATCATTCCTGCGGGCACAACCAATGACTTTGCCCGCGCCTTGCATATACCAAGAGATATTGGGGCAGCTGTTGACATCATTACAAAAGGCGAACTCATTCCTGTTGATATTGGGCGCATCAATGATAAATATTTTATTAATATTGCTGGCGGCGGCAGAATAACCGAATTGACTTATGAGGTTCCGAGCAAGTTGAAGACGATGCTCGGGCAGTTGGCGTATTATTTAAAAGGTGTGGAAATGCTTCCTTCCTTTAAGGCTTCTGAGCTTAGGATTGAGTATGACGGGAAGCTGTTTGAAGGCGAGGCGATGATGTTCCTTGTCGGACTGACCAATTCCATTGGCGGTTTCGAAAAATTGGCACCGGATTCTTCGATAAACGATGGACTGTTTTCTTTGTTAATTTTGAAAAAAGTAAATCTTGCTGAATTTATCCGGGTTGCCACATTGGCTGTTCGTGGGGAGCATATCAATGACCCTAACGTGATTTACACGAAAGCAAATCGAATTAAGGTTCATTCCGAAGAGAAGGTTCAGTTGAACCTGGACGGGGAATTTGGCGGCCTGCTGCCAGCCGAGTTTGCCAATCTTTATCGTCACTTGGAAGTGTTCGTACGGCTCGATGATATCCGGGAAAACGACCGGCCGACTGACTGGGTGTCAGGACAGAGATACAGCTAAGAATGGGTTCGCTCCTGCTAGAGGGGCGGGCCTTTTTGTGGTTTTTAAAATGTGGAAAATGTTTCGGCTGGTTGGAAAACTGTGTATAATGAATTAAAGACAGCAGTAAAGACACTTAAAAAGGAGCGATGGGGGCAATGAGTAAAAAAGCGTTGATTAATGTGGATTACACGCATGATTTCGTGCATGATGCTGGGGCGTTAACTTGCGGAAAGCCGGGCCAGGAAATTGAAGGAAAAATAACCTCGCTAACAAAGGAATTTATTGATAACGGCCATTATGTCGTATTTGCTATCGATGTCCATGATAAAGGGGACGAATACCATCCTGAAACGAAGCTGTTCCCGCCACACAACCTCCGCGGTACAGCCGGCCGGGACTTATACGGTTCGCTTCAAGAGGTTTACGAAACCAATAAACTTAAAGAAAATGTCCACTATATGGATAAAACAAGATACTCAGCGTTTGCAGGTACTGACCTTGAAATCAAGCTGCGCGAGCGCGGAATCACCGAGGTTCACCTAGTCGGCGTTTGTACCGATATTTGCGTCCTCCACACCGCAGTGGATGCCTATAACAAAGGCTTCAAGATTGTTGTTTACAAAGATGGTGTTGCCTCTTTCAATCCCGCTGGACACGAATGGGCACTTGGACACTTTGAACAATCTCTTGGGGCTACAGTGGTTTAAAAGTCTTTTTAATGGTATTATTGGTAATAATGTTTGAAAGCTGTAATAGTCCCTTTGGAGGTAGATTATGAAACACATTTACCATGATGATAGCTTGACTCTGCATACGGATCTTTACCAGATTAATATGGCAGAGACGTATTGGAGGGATGGTATCCATAATAAACGTGCGGTCTTTGACTTGTTTTTCCGCAAGCTTCCGTTTGGAAATGGCTATGCCGTTTTTGCCGGTTTGGAAAAAGTCATTCAATATATTCAGGGCTTCCGCTTCACTGAGGATGACCTCGAGTATTTGAAAAATGAAGTTGGCTACCAGGAGGATTTTTTAGACTATCTTAAAAACATGCGTTTCACTGGAGCCATTCGGTCGGTAAAAGAAGGCGAGCTTGTCTTTGCAGGTGAGCCGATGCTGAGGGTTGATGCTCCCCTGGCAGAAGCACAGTTGATTGAGACAGCCTTGCTCAACATTGTGAACTATCAAACATTAATTGCAACAAAGGCATCCCGCATCAAGCAGGTTGTAGGCAGTGAAGTCGCGATGGAATTTGGAACAAGACGGGCGCAGGAAATGGATGCAGCCATTTGGGGAACCCGTGCCGCTTATCTTGCCGGCTTTGAAGCCACCAGTAATGTAAGGGCGGGAAAAATGTTCGGTATTCCTGTCGCGGGCACGCATGCCCATGCCATGGTTCAAGCCTATAAAGATGAATACACTGCTTTCCATAAGTACGCCGAAACACATAAAGATTGTGTATTCCTTGTCGACACGTATGATACGCTTCGCCTTGGTGTGCCTAATGCCATCAAAGTGGCTAAGGAGCTTGGCGATAAAATTAATTTTATCGGGATTCGTCTCGATAGCGGCGACCTTGCCTATCTATCAAAAGAAGCACGGAGAATGCTGGATGAAGCTGGTTTTAAGAATGCAAAAATATTTGCCTCCAGTGACTTGGATGAATATACGATTATTAACTTAAAGGCCCAAGGGGCAAAAATCGACAGCTGGGGTATCGGAACGAAGCTGATTACCGCCTACGACCAGGCCGCCCTTGGTGCTGTTTATAAAATAGTGGCGATTGAAAACGAAGCCGGACAAATGGAGGATACGATTAAAATTTCCTCAAATCCGGAAAAAGTGACAACTCCGGGTGCCAAGAAAATGTACCGGATCATTAATAATACGAATCACCATGCCGAAGGTGATTATATCGCGATGGAGGCTGAGAAGATTCCGGAGAAGAAGCTCCGGATGTTCCATCCGACCCACACCTATTTAAACAAGGTGGTCACGAACTTTACGGCAAAAGAGCTTCATGAAGAAATTTTTGTGAACGGCGAGCTTGTCTATGAAATTCCTTGCCTGGAGGAATCTCGCGAATACTTAAAGCAGAATCTTGACGCGCTTTGGGACGAGTACAAGCGGATCATGAATCCTGAGCACTACCCTGTGGACCTGAGCCAAAAGTGCTGGGATAACAAGATGAAGAATATTGAGGAAGTCAAAGAGAAAGTGGAAGCAATGAAAGAATAAAAGGAGTCCCGTGGCTGGTGGTTTACCAGTTACGGACTCCTTTTCTTGTTATTTTTGCTTAAAGAAATCGATAAAGGCATGGTAAATTTCGATTCCCTGATAGGTAAGCATCCCTGCTGCCGATATTGAAAACAAACCAATCATAATAAAACGAAGCCACATATTATGTTCCTCCCTTATTTTTTGTGGTTAGACTGCGGGAGGAAAAATCACATAATTGGATTGATGGAAAACCGGTGTAAGAAAGTTGCGGTTCCTTGTCGTGTTTTGTGAAAAATACCGTGGAGGGTTTGTTGCTGCAGTAAGGGCAATACTAAGGATCAGAAACTGCGGCAGGCCGGGTGCTTTTTTCTTATCATCATCCGATTGCTTCTTTGCCTGCGAATCATCAAGGAAGATAATTGCTTTGGTTACAAGGTGTTTTTGAGGAGGTCCCTGTGTAAAATGTGAAAAGGTAAAAGCAAGGAAGATGAGAAGCAAGGAGATGGAATGTGGCTTAATCATTTTCACCAAGGGTTCACTCCTTCCAATGAGATTGTTTTAATCATATACACTTTCATTATATTTGAAAACCAAAATATTCTGACATTTTTCGCAAAAAAAAGGCATCTGCCCTGATTTCGCAATCCGTCCTGCTTTGTGTTACAATCTTGCTAGTTAAAACGAGAAAAGGAAGAAAATAATGAGCAGAACATTGCCGGTAACGAGAAATGATTACATAGATGCGGTTTTTGAAGATTTGACCCATGATGGGGCTGGAGTGGCAAAGGTTGATGGCTATCCCATCTTCGTCCCCAATGGATTGCCGGGAGAAAAGGCAAAGGTCAAGGTCATTAAGGTTAATAAAAGCTACGGAGTCGGACGCCTAGTTGAGCTGTACAAACGAAGCCCTTTCCGTGTCGATATTCCTTCCAGTGAAAAACATAAATATGGAGGCTGCCAGCTAGAGCACATCAGCTATGAGGGCCAGCTGAAATACAAGGAGAATCAGGTACGCCAAGTGCTTGCACGAATTGGGAAGCTAGAGGAGGTAGTCGTGCATCCGATTATGGGGATGGATGCGCCGTTCCATTACCGAAACAAAGCGCAAGTCCCTGTTGGTGAAAAGGATGGCAAACTGATTGCCGGATTCTTTAAACCAAGAACCCATGAAATTGTCGATACTGATGAAAGCCTGATTCAACTGCCTGAAGTGAATCAGGCGATACAGGCTGTAAAGGAAATATGCAATGAACTCAAGATTCCCGCTTACCATGAAGAATCTCATAAAGGCGTTTTACGGCATATTATGGCTCGCTTCGGAAAACAGACCGGTGAACTGATGGTCGTAATCATCACGAAAACATCAGAGATTCCTCAAAAAAATAGGCTGGTGGAGGAAATTGCAGCCCGCCTGCCAAAGGTTAAATCAATCGTACACAACGTCAATTCGAAGCGGACCAATGTCATTCTTGGCGAAAAAACGACTGTCCTATGGGGCAGTGAAGTCATTTATGATTATATTGGCGACGTGAAGTTCGCCATATCAACACGATCCTTTTACCAGGTTAATCCGGTTCAAACGAAAGTGCTTTATGAAAAGGCGTTAGAGTATGCGGATTTAAAAGGGGAGGAAAACGTCATCGATGCCTATTGCGGCATTGGGACAATTTCATTATTTTTGGCGCAGAAGGCGAAAAAAGTGTTCGGAGTGGAAGTGGTATCAGATGCAATCGAGGACGCCAGAAGAAATGCGGCCCTAAACGCAATGAACAATGTGGAATTTGCTGTTGGCGAAGCCGAGGCAGTTATTCCAAAATGGTATAAGCAGGGCAATGCGGCCGATGTATTGGTCGTGGACCCGCCACGCAAGGGCTGTGACGAAGCCCTGCTGCAAACCATCATTGAGATGAAGCCGAAAAAGGTCGTCTATGTCTCCTGCAACCCTGCCACCTTGGCGCGTGACCTCAGAATCCTGGAAGACGGAGGTTACAAGACATTGGAAGTCCAGCCGGTTGACATGTTCCCAATGACGACACACGTGGAGTGCGTCGTGCAACTTAAATTATAATGTAACCGAACTTTAAACACTTCCGATTTATAAAAAACCTTTCTCACCGTCATAAAAGAGTGTTCCAAATGCATGAGAAAAAGCGGAGAAAAAACGAGATAAATCACCCGAAATCCTGACCGAAGGTCCCCAGGTAAAGTTCCTGAAGACCTTCGGTTTTTCACGTTGCAAAAGGGAGGTGATTGGCGCTCATGAAAGCATCCCTCTATCTCTTAGGCGCTGAACCAAAAAGAAATCCTCTTGTATCATCAAATTTTGGACAGAATAGCTTAGGAGTACCATTATAAAATTCTTATACTAATAGGATAGAGATAGGGTTGTTTAGGTTGGCTAATTTCCTTCCAGTTGGTAATTTTAATAACAGGAAGTTCTGTTCCATTAAAAGTTGTGGTATCCAAAAATCCTTTTGCTTCAATCCATGTATCTTGTGAAAGTGCAGAAGCCTCCGGGATTTCAGATAAAAAACCAATAATTCCGGCATCTGCTACACAATGGGTGATTAAAAATCGCGCGATCACAAGCTGGTCTGGTTCAAGCCCGTCTTCTTTATAGACAAATCCTTTTAATTGAATTTCTCTTCCTTTGAATTTTTGGACGTCCAAATGGATTTCATCATAGTAAGTTGAATAAACATCATCATTCAACTCAATAGTTGTACTCTCTATTAAGTTCTGTTTTAATTGCTCATATTCTTCCTTTGTTATCTCCTTGGAACTTCCGATTTCTTCAGGATTCACAGCTGAAAATTCCTGGATATTAGTCTCTTTCTTTTCCTCGTTTGAGATCCTTTGATTTGTTAAAACTGCCATACCTCCTTTTTTATCCATAATGGAGGCATCAAGCACCTTGGCGGGAAGGAGGAACCCGGTAGCTAACGGAAAAACAATGACTAGATAAGCGATTAGTTTTTTTGTGTTAAATGGCGAATCGCCATGGTCGTGGCTGCAGTCATGGGCATCCTGATGACAATTGTTATGGTGAAGGTGATCTTGTTCCCTAGCGGTCCAGATTCTTGTGACTTGGATAATAAACAAAACTAAAAATAATACGGAAGCAGATTGGCTTAATCCTTCGTATTTAGGATTAATGAACTTAGTCATTTCACCTGAAAAATGGAGTTTAAAAAGCATGACGGAAAAAGCGAGCAAAATAAACGCTCTAATCGCTTGTTGAACATGGAATATCACGTTTCCCCCCCCTTATATAAAGCCCTGCACAAGCATAATTGTAATAAAGACAGTAGAAATGATGAACGCCAAAACGCTAATTACGAACTTTATACGGAATACGCTTAGCATCATAAGCGTATTTTTTAAATCCATCATCGGGCCGAAAATTAAGAAACTTAATATCGCAGAAGTAGGGAAAAGACTGCTGAAGGAAGCACCGATAAAGGCATCGGCCTCTGAACATAGAGATAAAACATAGGCTAAGCCCATCATAATCGCAACGGAGGACACCGTCCCGCTTCCGGCTTCCAACAGAGCTTTCGCCGGCAGATAGGTTTGTACAAATGCCGCTAAAAAAGCACCGATGATCAAATATTTTCCCATATCAAAAAACTCATCAATGGAATGAATCAGCATGTCCCAAAATCTCTTTGAAAAAGCTTCCTTTTTAGAAAGTGAGTGAGAATGGATTGTGCCGGTGGTCTTTTTTAGTTGATGTCCCTTAAAAAACAAACTGACAAGAAATGCTGTCACGATTGCTATAAAAAAACCTAAACTCATCCGCAAACTGGCAATTTTAATATCGTTTCCAAAAGCCATATAGGTAGACGCAATGACAATGGGATTAATAAGCGGGCCAGTCAACATAAATCCGATAGCAGCATAAATGGGCACCCCTTTTCCAACAAGCCGGCGGACGATGGGGACAATCCCGCATTCACAGGCAGGGAAAAGGGCGCCAATCACACAACTCATCATGATAGCCAAATACCGATTTTTCGGGATCCAACGCCTTATATGCTCTTCTGTTACAAATACTTGGATGACGCCAGCGATAAGAACGCCGATTAAAACAAAAGGGAGAGCTTCTATTAAAATACTTAGAAAGATCGTGTTGAGATTCAGCAAGGATGGAGAAAGCTTGAAGGGCATTTGAAAGCGGGTGCTTAAGGTTAGTAGCATGAGTGCAAAGCCAATGATGACCATTCCCGTAAAGTCTATGACATGGTTGCGAAGAATTCGATTCATAAAAACCTCCCAAAAATAGATTTATCCATATTAATCTATTATCACTTTTGATAGATTATGAATGAATAAAGATGCAATCCCTGTCATGCTGTGGCAGGGATTGCTACCTTTCCTACTCATTTAAAGCGGTCTTAAGCGTTTCTACATTCTTGCGCATGATGCTGAAGTAGTCATCATTTTGTTTAATATTATCTTCTGTTATAGCCTCAAGATTATGAAGGGTAAGGGACTTTGCACCTAATTCCTGTTGAATGATTTTTGCTACCTTTGGTGTGACATTCTGCTCAAAGATGACATAATGGATGTTATGCTCCGTTGATTCTTGAATGATGGCCTGCAATTGTTTCTGGGTTGGCTCTTGAGTAGGGGATAAACCTGCAATAGCAATCTGTTCAATCCCATACCGCTTTTCCCAATATCCATAGGCAGCATGTGCCACTAATAGATATTTCGTTTTTGAGCTCTCAATCGTCGTCTTTAATTCTTGATCTAGCTTTTCTAGCTCGTCTTTTAGCTGATTAAAGTTGGTTTCAAATTCTGCCTTGTGCTCCGGCATCAATTCACTTAACGAGATTTTAATATTATTGGCTAGGTCAATAGCAAGGATTGGATCTAACCAAACATGGGGATCGACATCTCCATGATGATGTTCATCCTCGTGATGTTCGCTAGACTCACTGTTTTCACTAAGGTGTTCCTCAGCATGTCCATGTTCATCCTCGTGGTGTTCACTATCAGAATGACCGTCTTCGCCATCATGATGATGTTCATCAGAATGGCCATCTTCGCCATCATGATGATGTTCATCGGAATGGCTAGATTCTATCAGTTCAAGTCCTTCGCCGGCTTTTAAAATTTGTACATCTTCTTTTGTTAATACTTCAGATGCCTTTTCTGCAAATCCTTCAATCCCAACACCTGTATAGATAAATAAATCGGAGTTTGCTAGATTGATCATGTCTTTTGTGGAAGGTTCGTACGAATGGGCATCCACATTCGGAGGGTAAATGCTTTTCACATCGACAAACTCGCCGCCAATTTTTTTAGTAAAATCCTCAAGTGGATAAATAGTGGTATAGACGGTTAATTTGTCTTTATCCTTTTTATCTTCATTTTTACTTACAGTTTCGCTGTTTCCACAACCGGATACTATAAGACTTAACGCGAAAACAGAAGCGGAAACGAATCGATTAATCTTCATTTTTTTATCTTCTCCAATCTAATTTAAATCGTAACCATTACGCTTTATACTCTATAATATTTTTATGAACTTGTAAATGAAAATATGATTCTTTTATTTCAACTAACGTTTTCTAAGTAAGAAAAAAAGTTCCATAAAAACTTGCAATCCATGTCAATCTTTTATAAGATACTAATCGTAACTATTACGATTTAAAAGAGAATTTACTTAAGTCAAGAGAATTAGGGTATGTATATCACGCAAATCGAAATGATTTTGATTTAAAAACGAGGTGAAGATATGACGAAAAAAATACCGGTTACAGTGCTCAGCGGTTATTTGGGTTCCGGGAAAACAACTTTATTAAACCATGTATTAACAAATCGCGAGAATAAAAAGATTGCCGTCATTGTCAATGATATGAGTGAAGTGAATATTGATGCTGCAATGATTAAACAGGGAGGATTTTCACGAACCGATGAAAAATTGGTCGAGATGCAAAATGGCTGTATTTGCTGTACGTTAAGAGAGGATTTAATGATTGAGGTTGAAAGGCTTGCTCAAGCAGGAGATATTGATTACATTCTAATCGAATCGTCGGGTATTTCTGAGCCAATTCCTGTTGCGCAAACCTTTACATATGTTGATGAAAATCTGGGAATAAACTTATCCGATTTTTGCAGGCTGGATACGATGGTAACGGTAGTCGATGCGTATCGGTTTTGGCATGATTTTTCATCAGGTGAAAGTCTTCTTGATCGAAAGCAAGGAGCAGATGAATCAGACACACGTGAAGTCGTCGAATTATTAATTGATCAAATTGAGTTTGCGAATGTGTTGGTCGTAAACAAGATTGATTTAGTGGAGAAAGAGAGTATAGGTAAGCTAAAAGCGATTTTGCAAAAGCTGAATCCGGAGGCAAGAATTATTGAAAGTTCCTACTCAAAAGTATCACTAGACGAATTTTTGAATACCAATTTATTTGTTTTTGAAGAAGCCAGTCAAGGGGCAGGGTGGATCAAGGAATTAACGGAGGAGCATACGCCTGAAACAGAGGAATATGGTATTTCATCCTTTGTCTATCGTAGAAGGAAACCATTTCACCCTGAAAGATGGATGCAGTGGTTAGAGGATTGGCCAGTGGACGTCGTTCGGGCGAAAGGCTTTTTTTGGCTGCCAACTCGTAATGATTTGACTGGATTGTTGTCACAGGCAGGACCATCAATTATGCTGCAGGGGGCAGGAGAATGGCTGGCGGCCTACCCTGAGTATGAAAAGAAGCAAATTCTGTTGGAAGAACCAGAGCTTTTGGAAAATTGGGATGAAGAGTTTGGTGATCGAATGATAGAGCTCGTTTTTATCGGTGTTAATATGAACCGAGATGAAATTGAGTCTTCATTAGATCAATGCTTATTAACAGAAGAAGAGATGAAAATGGACTGGGAAGCCTTTAACGATCCTCTTCCAGCGTTTACAGTTTCCGCATAAATAAATCAATCAACCCAGGAGGAACTAAAAATGAGAGTAAAAATCACGTTAGCATGTACAGAAACAGGGGACCGTAATTACATTACAACTAAAAATAAGCGAAACAACCCAGACCGGATTGAACTGATGAAATACTCCCCGCGTTTAAAGAGACGTACCTTACATCGTGAAACAAAATAATCATCGATAGAAGGAACCCTTAAGCTCATCTTAAGGGTCTCCTTTTTAATAAGGGAATATCTGAGTGGATTCCATCGTATGATTCAGAATTTATTATTGCTGTTTGAAAAGCACCAGAACAAGAACAAGAGCAACATGATTGAGTTTTATAAAGCAAATACATAAAGACAGAGGTTCTCACCAGCATCTCATGTGTTGTCACATACACTCGGAGTGTGTCGTGCAACTTAAATTATAATAGGCAGTTTCCCCTCAAATTTGGTCGTTGATTTTTTACAATTTTTCTTTATTTACCGATTTTGAAAATGGCCAAACATTCAAACCAGCCGACATGCATGAAGGTACAGTGAACGAAATGTTAGGTCAATTAATTTTATGGGCAACTACCCTTAAAACAGTTCGCTAATAAAATATGTATTTTCTGGATACTACCGAGTTACATACACTTGATGCAGTGTGTCCCAGATGGTTTTGGGGTGTAACCAATAAATCCAAATGAAGGGCTTAGTGAATATGCTAAGCCCTTCCCTTGTGCAAAAAACAAGGTTGATTCTTTGAGCAAAGTATAATAGTATAATCATAACCAACTAAACTTATTGGAATTGGAATATTGATAGATATTGACATTTTTTAAAAAAGCTTGGGGAAGCTAACTTGACACCAATCATCAAACATTTGGAAAAATTGAAGGTGAAGTAAATTGAAACTTTATGATTCGGTTCTTGACTTAATTGGAAATACTCCAATCGTGAAATTAAACAAATTACCAGACCCATCTGGTGCAAAGGTATATATAAAATTGGAATCCTTTAACCCAGGGGGCAGTGTAAAAGACCGCGCCTCCATTAGTATGATTGACCGTGCAGAGAAAGAGGGCAAACTGATTCCGGGAATAAGCACGGTCATTGAGCCGACTTCCGGAAATACTGGGATTGGGATTGCTATGGTATGTGCAGTCAAAGGGTATCGCTGCATCATTACAATGCCTGATAATGCAACGGCTGAGCGTGTGAAAATTTTAAAAGCATATGGCGCTGAAGTCCACCTCACTCCAGCGAATAGAAGAATGCAAGGGGCAATTGATAAAGCGAACCAATTGGCTGAATCCATTTCAGATAGCTTTATTCCAATGCAATTTGAGAATAGTGCAAATGCTGATGCACACCGTGAAACAACTGCAGTTGAAATTTTAGAGGCATTCGGGGGAAAATTGGACGCACTTGTGTTGACAGCAGGAACAGGAGGAACGGTGACAGGGGTTGGGGAAGAGCTAAAAAAGCAGATTCCAGACTTGAAAATTTATGTCGTGGAACCGTTTGGATCCCCTGTTTTATCAGGAGGGGAGCCCGGACCTCATAAAATCCCAGGTACAGGTCCGGGTTTTATTCCAAAAATTTTAAATCGCTCCATCTATGATGAAATTTTGCTCATAAAGGATGAAGATGCCCAAAAGACAGCACGCCGGTTGGCGGCAGAAGAAGGAATCTTCGTAGGTGCGTCTGGAGCATCCTCCACCTATTTTGCTGTCGAGATAGCAAAAAACTTGCCTTCAACAGGTCGAGTCCTTTGTTTGGCTCCTGACACAGGGGAACGGTATCTATCTTCCGACTTGTTTCCAGAATGATTTTTACAAAAAGTTCCCCCTAGAAAAAGATAAGAACCAGTACCCCATATATAAAAAGACATCCGTCCAGTGCAGGGGGATGTCTTTTTTGCATGTTCTTGTAATCGCTTTCCTTTTATGTTATGAGTGGAGAATGTAAAAAACTAACAATCTATTTAATGTTTTGAGAGGGGTAATAAAGAATGAAAAACAAATTGAAAGAAAAAATGTTAAACGGCGAGAAAACGTTAGGTACTTTCCATGAAATTGGAAGTGCTACAGCGGTTGAAGCTTTGGGCTATGCGGGATTTGATTATGCAAATTCAAAATAAAATACCCGCTTTTGAACCACTTATTGTCAACCACTTCCTCTCACTATATTATTGGTATAAAGAGAATGTTAGAGGGGGACAAATTATTTATGATCCCAGCAAAAATAGATCCCATTTCAATCACAACGATAAGAGAAAAAGGCATGGAATCCATCATCGACTGGTTCGGTCACCACAAAGAGTCGTTCTATGCTTTGGGTTGGTCCTATTTTAGGAGCCAGCGGCAAATGGAAGAGCTTTTTTACCAGACCATTTTAAAAGTCTACAAGGAGTTTCCCCGATTTAAAAATGTAACAACATTCGAAACGTGGGTAACGTCAATTTTTATAAATACCTGCCATGAGCTTCATGAGGATAGAAGTTTACAAGCTTCAGAGGAAAGCGAACAACATAAGGATTTATTTAAAGCATTCGATCAATTGAAAAAACATGAGAAGGAAGCAATGGCCCTTACATATATAAAAGGATTATCTCGGGAGGATGCGGCGCAGCTTCTTCGAGTTTCAGCGGAAGAGATGAAAGTGCATATGTTTTCTGGAATCCAGACACTTAGAAAAGAAATGGGGTATAGACCAACTCTTAATGGGTGTAGTGAGTATCATAACGATTACTTCGATTACTTAGAAGGAACCTTAGAGAGATCAAAAAAGGTTGCATTAGAGATACATATTTATCATTGCCAACACTGTCAGGAGGATTTGGCTTCCTTACAGGAGATCATGTTAACCCTGTCAAGTGTTACAGAAAAGATGGCGGATTTCCATGTGCCATCCGATTTCATGGGTAACGTCAAAGCTAGGCTGGCAGAAAAGGAAAGGCAGAGACAACTGAAGTTCAAGAAACGTAAACGAATGGGGTTTGTTTTAGCAGGTGTTATTGCATTATTAATAGGTATAGAAGTTATTGCAGGGACCTTTTCCAACCTCTACTATACATGGACAGAAGAAGATCAGGAATTGCGCGCCTTTTTGCAACAGGACCTCGGTGAGAGACTGGACCTGGTAGCGGAAAGCGATGGGGTGAAAATTAAAATTAAGAGCGCCGTTGCTGATCATGTTCAGACGCTTGTTTTTTATGAAATAGAAGATACAGCAACAGACAATCAATACGTCATGCATTATAATGATGGAGTTTTTGTGGAGAACGAGCATGAAATCATGAGCCGTGAAATGTTTCCAAGGTACTATCCTCTAGACCTTGAATCGGATGTAAATAAGGACAAAAAGAATGTGTATCAAGGAAAGATGAGTTTGCTGCCACTTACATCGGATAAAGGGACAATCAAACTCCAGATCACAAAGCTGCAGAAATTGATTCGTAATTCCTCTGATTCGAATGGCATTAATCCTTACGAGAACATCGACTTTAAAACGGGAGAGTGGAATTTTGAGATTCCTGTAACTAAGCAGCCCGCTATCGAATATGCATTGGATGAAGAAGCAGAAATCGAGGGGATTCCCGTTCGATTTAATAAACTAATCCTTGCTCCGACGGCGACGATTCTGCAATTTGGCATTAATCATGAACAGCCGGAAAAGCGGATTGATGTTATTAACTTTGACAATCTGGAAGTGAACAACAAAATAGTGAAAGCAGATCGGTATGGCAGCTTGTTCATGAATCCAGAGCTAGACATGAATTGGATTGCTTTTCAAGCATACTTTGATCCGCTTTATGGGGAAAAACCAAAACAGGTCAACATTCAATTAAAATCTGCTCAATTAACAGTGGAAGACAGAAAAACCGTCGAATTGGATGCCTCTAAGGACTATCCTCAAACCTTAGAATATGCGGGCAGTACCATCACCCTTGAAAAGGTGGAAATTGGCCAGCCTGCCAATATTGTCATAAGCGATCGTGAAGTTGAGAATCGAGCATTTGAGTTACTAAACTTCAATATCTTGGGTGAGGATGAGAACGAAAATAGTTCAATGGAGATGGAGCAAGAAGGTGTCCTCGTGGATAAAAGCGGAAAAAAATACGATATTAATGAGAGACATTTTCCATTTGAAGAAATCGAGCAGCCCCGCTATTTCTTTACAGTTCAGAACATCCGAATGCACAGTAATAACCCTGGAGAGGATGTAATTCCAAAATGGCTGGAGATTTATGGCTATAATACGACGAAATATTTGGATGATGTTGTGAAGATTTCGGTGGAATAATAGGATAAGGAAAAAGCTCTCGGCAAGCCTGTTAAATACTTCAGTTATGACCGTCCCCATTTAATGGGTATGATGTTGCCTTGAATACGTAAAAAGGTCTAACCTCTGGCAGAAAAGTTTCAGAGAGTAGACCTTTTTTATTTTTAAAATATAAAGTATTGTTATTTTTATCGATTCCGTTCCCTACGATGCCTTTTACCTTAAGGGAATTCGTAAAAATTTCAACATCCCGATGATGGCTGTACTAATGGCAATTGCCATTAGTGCCGGAAGCAACCAGCCAAGACCCTGGTCATAAAGCGGCAGTACCCGTTCATAGAAAGAAACAATCGGTGTGAGCCATTGGAAATAGTCCAAGCCGAGCTGCTGGCAAAGGAGCTTAAAACCATCGATGACGCTGACCAAAAAGGTGATGGCGGTTCCGATAGCATAAACGAATGGCGTCAGCCTAAAGGCCTTTGATAAAAATGTCAGCATCATGAGTACAATGGCCAGCGGGTACAGGAGCATCAGTACCGGAATCGAAAAATTAATGATGTTCGATAATCCAAAGTTGGCAATGATAAATGAAACCAATGAAAAGAAGATAACCCACATTGTATAACTAATTTTTGGAACAAGAGTATGAAAATACTCCCCACACGACGTAATCAGGCCGATGCTTGTTGTCAGGCAGGCAAGTATAATAATGATGGATAGCATGATGGTTCCAGCTGTTCCAAAATAAAACGATGCGGTCTCTCCTAGCACAGGGCCGCCTGTTTCGAAAAGTCCAAACCTTCCCGTACTCGATGCTCCCAGATAGGCAACACCGACATACATGATTCCAAGGAAGATAATCGCCACGAATCCGGATTTTGCTGAGGCAGATAGGATTCCCCGGGTAGAGGCTATTCCCATCTCGCGTATTGCATGAATGACGATGATGCCAAAAACAAGCGATGCCAGTGCGTCCATGGTATTGTAGCCCTCCATAAAGCCCTTCACAAACGCTCCATTTGCATAAGCCTCTTGCGGTGCAACAATCGGACCCAATGGTTTGACAATAACCATCACCAGTAATACAAAAATCAAGATGATGATGGCGGGTGAGAGAACTTTTCCGATTCGGTCAACTAGTTTGGCCGGATTCAAGGAAAACCACATGGTTACAGCAAAGAATAGGAAAGAAAAGATCGGTAGTCCGATTTGTCCTCCAACTTCGCTCAAAAATGGTGCAATTCCGATATCATAGGCAACTGCACCAGTCCGTGGGGCTGCAAAAAAAGGCCCGATTGTTAAATAAAGAAGGGAGGTAAAGACAACTCCATAAATCGGATGTACCCGGCTAGCCAACTCCTGAAGGTTGCTGGTTCCGGAAACGCCCATTGCCAAAATTCCCAAAAAGGGCAGGCCGATTCCAGTGATCAAAAATCCTGCCACAGCAATCCAAACATTTGAACCGGCATTTTGGCCGAGTGAGGCAGGGAAGATGAGATTTCCAGCGCCAAAAAACAATGCAAATAACATAACCCCGATGATAAAGTATTTTGAAAATGGCAATTTATTTTCCATTAAGGTATTTCTCCTTTAGCTTTTCCTGTTAGTAGAAACTAATTTTACTATTCTTAAAATTAAAACGCAACCTATTTCTTCATTATTTAGATTATTTAGAAATGACAAGCAAGATAGACAGATACTGAATTTACTGCGTAATTTACATAAATCTGATTGGAAGAATTAACGTGTGAAATATTTTACTAAAATAATAATTTCTCTGAACGGAAATAGATGGAATATTTAATTGACCGGGGACCTGCAACTCTATCGCAAGATCATATGAAAGAATCTCTATATAAAAAAGGTCAGTCTACCGTCGCTTTTACGCAACGGGAGACTGACCTTAAATGTGTATTTTTTAAAAAGGGTATAAATATAAGATTATATAATAACATGTCCATGGATAAAAAACAATATCAAATTCACGTAGGCTTTATAAACATTGAGTAATATAGGGAAGTAAACATTACGGAATAGAGGAGGCCTTCCGTTGAAAATTCAGCTAAAGGATATCACCATGAGATTTGATCACACTACGGCAGTTGATCATTTAAATGTAACAATTGAAGAAGGTAAGCTGGTATCTTTGTTAGGTCCAAGCGGCTGCGGGAAAAGTACCACTTTATATATGTTAGCAGGTCTTTATCGGCCTTCTGAAGGTGAATTATATTTTGGAGAACGTTTAGTAAATAAAATTGAACCAGAAAACCGTGAAATCGGAATGGTATTTCAGAATTATGCCTTATATCCACACTTAACGGTTCTTAAGAATATCATGTTTCCATTAAAAATGGCCAAAGTACCGAAAAAGGAAGCAGAAGCAAGAGCAAAGGAAATGGCGGCACTTGTGCAAATTGACCACTTATTAGATCGCAAGCCAAGTCAATTATCAGGCGGTCAGCAGCAGCGTGTGGCCATTGCAAGAGCATTAGTCAAAAAGCCGAAACTACTCTTACTAGATGAACCTTTATCTAATTTAGATGCACGGCTGCGTCTCGAAATGAGGGAAGAAATTAGACGCATTCAGCAAGAAGTGGGAATTACCACTATTTTTGTTACGCATGATCAGGAAGAAGCCATGAGCATTTCCGACCACGTTTTGTTGATGAAGGATGGAAGAATGCAGCAATACAGTGCTCCGCAAGATATGTATGACTATCCAAAAAATAAATTTGTGGCTCAATTTTTAGGGAATCCACCAATTAATATTTTTCCTGCTAAACTTTCTGATGATTTGCAAACCATTGTGCTGCAAGATACTCGTGAGACGTTGCAGTTGGAAGCACCTATTAGTGATCCCGCTGCCATGAATGGTGATTATGAACTTGGTATAAGGCCAGAGGATTTTTACATCGAAACCGATTCAGTAAAAGCGGGGCTTAAGGTTGAAACGATAAGGGTTGAGCGGATCGGCAGAGATAATTTATTGAATGCAAAATTAGGACAAATTAACTTGCGTGCCATCATCTCCCCAGATGTGAAGATCAATAAAGGCGACATGATCACATTGGGGATTCGCCCAGGACGTGCTCGTTTGTTTGATAGCAGCAGCGGTCATAACTTGCTGCACTAAGGATAGGAGGTTCTGATTGTGAATGACAAACCCACTTTGAATAAAACTTTGAAGGCGGTGCTTTACCTTCTTCCTGCTTTGGTCATTATTGTTACTTTTAGTATTTACCCAATTGTTAAGTCGTTTTTTATGAGCTTTTATACGGATTATGACTATTTTAAAGATCTTGTTTATGCAAGAGGTCTGGATAACTATAAAGTGATTTTTGAAGATCCTGAATTTTGGAAATCGCTAGGAAATACCTTGCTGTTTGTTGTCGGTGTAGTTCCGCTTTCTATTATTATTTCACTTGTCATTGCTACTTTATTAAATCAAAAAATAAAATTCCGGGGGTTGTTCCGAACGATTTACTTTCTCCCGTTTGTTACATCGGTTGTAGCGGTATCGATTGTGTGGCGGTGGATTTTCCATAGTCAGTATGGTGTGTTGAATTATTTCCTTGGCTTATTTGGAATCTCGCCGATAAATTGGTTAACAGACCCAACATGGGCAATGCCATCCCTTGTGATTCTAGCGATCTGGAAAGGCCTTGGTTACAATATCATTATTTTTCTGGCAGGCTTACAAAATATTAATCAACAATACTATTTAGCGGCCAAAATTGATGGAGCAGGTGCTTGGGAACGATTTAAGAATATTACTGTTCCACTGTTATCACCGACGACATTTTTTATCTCGATCGTGTCGATTATTAATTCCTTTAAAGTTTTTGATGAAGTGTATGCACTCTTTGGGGGGCAGCCGGGACCTGCAGGCAGTGCAGAGACGATTGTTTATTATATCTATAATAAATTTTACGGTGAATGGGATTTTGGAGTTGCCTCTGCAGCAGCTTATGTCTTATTCTTGGTGATCTTTATTTTCACGCTCATTCAGCTTTATTTTGGTAAGAAAGTGAATTATTAGAAGGGAGGAATCACGTTGCAAAAAGAAGCACTTTCTAAAGGGTTTATTTATCTATTGTTGATACTTGGGAGTATATTAATGCTTTTGCCTTTTGTTTGGATGATTAGTACTTCATTGAAATTACCAAACGAAGTGATGATTATGCCTCCAAAGTGGATTCCTTCTGACATTCAATGGAGCAATTATATAGAAGCTTGGTTCTCGGCACCCTTTGCGATTTATTCGGTTAATAGTGTGATTGTCCTAATCTCAAGTACAATAGGTGAGCTAATTACTACCATTCTCGCGGCCTATGCTTTTTCAAGAATTAACTTTTATGGACGTGAGCTGATCTTCTCCGTTCTGCTTGGAACGATGATGGTTCCGGGCGAGGTGTTATTGATTCCTAATTTTGTCACATTATCAAACTTAGGATGGATAGATCACTATCAGGCATTAATTGTTCCATGGCTAGCAAGTATTTTTTCCATTTTTTTGCTGCGTCAATTTTTCTTTTCCATTCCAAAGGAGCTTTCCTTTGCTGCAAAAATCGATGGCTGCAGTGACTTTCGGTTCCTATGGTCTGTCATGGTGCCGCTTGCCAAGCCAGCATTGATAACCATTGCTATCTTAAAGGCGATTGGCAGCTGGAATGCTTTCTTGTGGCCGTTAATCGTAACTAGTTCTGAAGAAATGCGCACACTCCCGGTAGGGTTAATTTCCTTTAGTACAGATGCCGGTACGCGATATGAATTATTAATGGCAGCATCCTCTATGATTATTCTGCCGATGATTATTTTATTTATTGTTTTACAAAAATACATCATCGAAGGGGTAGCAAGAGCTGGGATTAAGGGTTGATTCAAAGGGCGATAAGGGAGGTGATGGGCGCTAACTTATTCTGCTTGAAATTATTTACTTTTATTATATTTTTAAAATTTGGAGGAAAGACACTGTGAAAAAAATCATCAATCTTCTTTTTGTTTGTTTGTTAGCGATTAGTCTTGCTGCTTGTGGAACATCTGGCAAAACAGCCGATCCTGAAAAGAAAACTACGGCAGAGATTCCAACGAAAATTGATAAGCCTGTTACCATTGAATTCTGGCATGCCATGACTGGCGGCTTAGAGAAAACGTTACAGACAATGACAGAGGAATTTAATGATTCACAATCTAACATCACTGTTAAACTTGTAAACCAAGGGACTTATGATGATTTAAACAAAAAGTTAATGGCTGCAGCCAAATCACATACATCACCTGCCATGGCACAAGCCTATGGAGATTGGATGCAGGATTATATCAATAATGAATTAATTACTGATTTAACACCTTATATTCAAAATAAAACAGTGGGCTGGTCAGAGGCTGAGCTCAATGATATTGTTAAAGTTTTCCGTGAAGAAAATACGTGGAACAATAAATTCTATGGTGTTCCATTTAATAAGAGTACAGAAATCCTTTTCTATAATACAGATATGTTCAAAGAAAATAATCTAACTGTTCCAACTACATGGGATGAGCTTGAAAAAGCAGCACAAACATTAACAAAGGGAAATGTAGTAGGGATGGGCTTTGAAAATGCAATTGGCCTCAATTTCCCAACTTGGGTTCAGCAAGCAGGCGGAAAATTTGTCGATGTTGACAGCCAAAAGGTCACTTTCGATACTGCAGAAGGGAAGAAGGCTCTTACTTTCTTAAACGATATGATCAATAATAAGAAGATTGCTAGATTAGCTGGCGAAGATAAATATATGTCTGATCCATTCACTCGTGGCGATGTGGGCATGTATATCGGATCTTCAGCAGGAATTTCATTTGTGAGCTCATCAGCACAAGGTAAAATTAATTGGGCAACTGCTCCGCTGCCAGGTGATAAGGTAGCATCTACACAATTTCAGGGTACAAATTTAGTGGTTTTTGATTCAGCAGAAGATCAACAAAAGCTTGCATCATGGGAATTTATGAAATTCCTTTCCAGCAAGGAACAAACAATTTTTTGGGCTAAAAACACTGGCTATGTTCCAGTACGGGAATCGGCTCTAAAAGATCCTGAATGGCTAAAATATATTGAAGAGAATCCAAATTATGCAGCAGCAGAAGAACAATTTGATGCTGGGTACCATTTCCCTCATCTTAACGGTGCGTTTGCAATGAAATCAGCATTCTCTACAGAAATTCAAGCCGTATTGGTTGGGCAAAAATCTGTTGAACAAGGACTCAAAGATGCTCAAAAGAATTCTCAAGATGCTTTGGACAAGGCAAAAAAATAAGAAATGAAATCCAGAAAAATGAAGAAACGGGGGCCAGTCAATGGTTCCCTTCTTCATTTCAAATAAAAATGTATGAGGTGCCAAAAAGATGGTAAAAGAATTTCAACATACAAATATTCGATTTTGGGGCGGCTTACGAACAATCGGCGGCACAGTGGTAACGCTGGAATACAAAGATTCACGAGTTATTTTTGATTTTGGGATGACGTATAATCCTGCAACGAATATTTTTGATGGTCAGATTAAAAGGCGTTTGCATGGAATGGTGCGGGACCATCTCAGATTAAAGTTGATTCCTCCTATTGATGGCTTGTATACAGCCGAGAGCCTGGGTGAATCTAACCGAGAGATTATTCCTGCTGAAGCATACCAGCAAAATACAGCCGTCATCATTTCTCATTTACACCTTGATCATATAGGGGCAATGGGATTAATTGCTCCATCGATTCCAGTGTACTTATCAAAAGAGAGCCATGAACTTTATCATGCATTAGAAGTAATTGGGCATGGTGTTCCAGGGGAACGTGACTACCAAATCTGTGAGTATGGTGTACCTTTCACTGCAGGAGAAATAAAAATTACTCCCATTCAGGTTGATCACGATATCCCAGGAGCGTGTGCGTACCATATTCAAACGCCAGATGGTTCCATTGTTTACACAGGGGATCTTAGGATGCATGGGAAACACCCAGAACGAATCGAACATTTTATTAATGAAACGAACAAGCTGGGCCTAGATGCTCTTATTATGGAAGGGACAACATTGAGCAGTGTAGAAGACTTGCGAGAAGCTATTGTAGGGAATCCGATCGTTCCCGAAGGAATGACAACAGAAGGAACTATTCCTGAAAAAATGGCTGACAAATTAAAAGCAGCAAAAGGACTGGGAATCTTTAATATTTATCATACGAATATGGATCGAGTAACAGGAATAATTAAAGCGGCACAAGATTCTTTAAGAAAAGCTGTTTTTGAACCTGAGACTGCTTATTTGTTAGATAAGTTAACAGATGAACATGATTTCCTTGTTTATACATCGGCTGAAACGAAGTTTGAAGAACAATCAGGGACGCTGCCAGGGTGGAAATCGGACTTGTTAAAGCGGCATGAAACAATCGGTGCAGAAAAAATCAATTCGAATCCAGGAAAATACTTTTTGCAAAATACGTATCAAAATATTCTTGAGTTATTTGATTTACATGTTCAAGAAGGGATTTATATCCATTCCAACGGTGTACCGTTGGGATCATTTGACCCAGCATTTGAAAATCTGAAAAAAATTCTGAATAAGTTGGATGTTGACTATGATTATATTGGCGCATCGGGCCATGCCATTCCTCGGCATTTGAAATATATAGTAGATCGTATTGATCCGAAATTCTTACTGCCATTACACAGCTACAGTCCAGAAAGATTAAAACCAAAGTCTGGCATTCAATTGTTAGCAGACTATGGTGTTGACTATGTATTAAAAGATCATCAACTATTCCCTAATAACTAAAAATCTTATTTGCTTTAGAGAATTTCATTGTTGAATTCTCTATCTTTTTATTGTCAGTGGTTTTAACAGAGAAAGGAACTAATGAATGGAACAAATGGAACTTATTATTCTTGAAACAAGCGATGTTCACGGCAGTATATTCCCGATAAATTATGGGACCAATCAATACGCTGATGTCGGTTTAGCTAAAGTAGCTTCTTTAATTAAAGAAGAGAGAGCGAATAATGAACATGTTTTATTGGTTGACAATGGGGATCTTATTCAAGGAACACCATTATCCTATCACTATGCTAAAATTAACAGTCATCGCCCGAATCCTATGATTGTTGCGGCCAATGAAATGAAGTATGATGCAGCTGTTTTTGGCAATCATGAATTCAACTATGGGCAAAACCTCTTAGCTTCAGCTGTAAAGGAATCTAGCTTCCCTTGGCTTTCTGCCAATATCGTGAATGGAGAAACGGGTGAACCTTTCTTTGGCAAACCTTATATTGTCAAGCATGCAGGAGATGTAAAGGTAGGCATTCTTGGCTTGACAACCTCTTATATACCAAATTGGGAACAGCCTCAGCATATTGAAGGAATGAGATTTAACGATCCTGTTCTAGCTGCAAAGAAGTGGGTCGGGATTTTAAAGGAACAAGAAAAGGCTGATATCGTTGTGATTTCCTACCATGGAGGCTTTGAACGTGATTTAGAAACAGGCGAGCCAACAGAAACACTGACCGGTGAAAACCAAGGATATCAACTGTGTTTGGAAGTAGAAGGGATTGATGTGCTTTTAACCGGACATCAACATCGGCAAATTGCCGGAAAAACGATAAATGGTGTGATTGTGGTTCAACCTGGCAAAAATGGGGTTGTACTCGGAAAGGTATCCTTACAGTTAGAAAAAGGAGAAAAAGGCTGGCATTGTGTACAAAAGTCTTCCGAATTGCTTTCCGTAACGGATGTGGAAGAAGATGTTCGATTATTGGAAAAGGTGGAAATTTACGAAGCAGATACACAAGAATGGCTAGATCAACCGCTTGGAAAAATTGAAGGAGATATGCTTGTTAGGGATCCAATCGGGATTAGATTAGAGGATCATGCTCTAACAGAATTTATCAATCAGGTTCAAATGAAGGCAGCAGGTACAAATATTTCGAATACATCTTTATTCGATTATCATTCGCCGGGAATTCCAGAGAATGTGTCAATGAGGGATATTGTTTTAAACTACGTTTACCCTAATACATTAAAGGTCATTCGAATCACGGGACGAGATATGAAAGAAGCGCTGGAGCAATCCGCCGCTTATTTCGATCACTATGACGGAGGGGAAATTAAAATAAACCCGGCATTTTTAATACCGAAACCCCAGCATTACAATTATGATATATGGGAAGGAATTCAATATCTGATTGATATCTCAAAGCCCATCGGTGCAAGAATTGTCAAACTGGAATACAAAGGTAAACAGGTAGAACCCGGGGAAGAATATGATGTAGTGATGAATAACTATCGTGCCGGCGGAGGCGGAAATTATTTCATGTACAAAAATAAACCCGTCATGAAAGATATTTCAATCGATGTATCAGAAATCATAGCAAACTATATCCTAGAAAATAATGTGGTAAAAGCAACAGTTAATCAAAATTGGAAGGTTATTTATTAATAATTGGTTGATGAAAAAAGAGCCTTTTACTCGAATCAAGTAGTTCAGATTTGAAGTAGAAAAGGTTAAATTGCAACTAAAGAACCAAGACAAGTAAAGCATCGGAAAAGGGCGTGGAAATTATGTATAACATGGTTAGTGAAGCGGTAGCGGAGAGAAGGCAGGATTTCAGGAAAAAACGGTAGTGATAAATGGGTCGGTCCTGTTATGGGGCCGGCCTTATTATTTTGAATAAAGAAAAATTTTTTATGAAAAATAACAAGTATTGGATTGATAAGGAGATGTATTGATGACAAGAAAATTACTGATGTGGCTAACGGTGTTAATCCACATGCTGTCATTGGGAAGTATGTCCGTCTACGCTCAGACAAAAAATCCTCCTAATATGGAAGGGGGAGCAGAAAATAAGGAGCGTGTGCGGCACCCAGTGTCATTTATTATTTTGCAGCAGCGATACCCGGAAACGGTTGTGACAAGAGGCCCACAAACTGCAAATAAAGTGGCGTTAACATTTGATGACGGCCCGGACCCCCGGTTTACGCCGCAAATTTTGGATATTTTAAAAGAGCAAAATGTGAAAGCGACTTTTTTCTTGATGGGAGCAAGGGCTAAAGCCTATCCGGAGATTGTGAAACGAATCCAAGATGAAGGTCACATTATTGGGAACCATACATATTGGCATCCAAATCTGGTAAAACAAGGGGACATCGCGACGCTAGAAAGAGAGGTGACCCAAACCGAAAATCAGTTGGCCAGTCAAATTGGCTACCGTACCAAACTGTTTCGCGCGCCATACGGCTTTTTGAACAATGAGTTGGTTGAAAAGCTGAAATCGATGAATTATACGGTGGTTGCCTGGTCGGTAGATTCTCTCGATTGGTACGAGTCGCCTCCTGAGCAAATTGCCTATAATGTCATCAGCAACATCCATCCTGGTGCGATTATTCTGATGCATGACGGGGCCCAGTGGAATGAAGACCGGACAAATACCATCAAATCGTTACGGCAGATTATCCCTGAGTTGAAGAAACAGGGGATTACGTTTGAAACCGTGCCGGGGTTGTTGGATATCCCGTACAAAAAATAAGTCCCAATTATTATATGGGAAAATTTTTGGTGTATCTAATCTATAATGAGCCGTTCGAGGCTCATTTTTTTTGGCGATTTTTACAATAGGGGTATAGTAAAAAGTATGTTAATATAAAATCAAAGAAATTAATTATCCAAACCATTTTATGGGGGAGGTTAGAACTTTGAGTCAAAATGGAATACTTACCGCTCAAAACGGCAAAGACACTCCTATTGCACATTCGCGATCTAGTTTAGTCGCTGACATAAGATCCCTTTTTAAAGGTCCTGTATTAATTGCCAATGTATTGCCCGTCTTTACGGGGTTTTGGTTGGCGCTTTACTTTACCAATAGTTCCTTTATGGATTATTGGGATGTTTTTCTGTTGACAATAATCGGAAGTACTTTGGTGATGGGCGGAGCGCTTGTTATTAATAACTGGTATGATGTCGACATCGATACCGTAATGGATCGGACGAAGAATCGGCCAACTGTTACCGGTCATTTTTCTTTAAAATCAGTATTAACTTTAGGAATTGTCCTGACTGTACTTGGTTTTGTACTGTTGCTATTTACGAGACTGGAGGCTGTCGGATACGCCTTTATTGGCTGGTTTACTTATGTCATCTTGTACACAATGTGGTCTAAACGAAAATACACACTGAATACTGTCATTGGTGCTGTTTCCGGCGCTGTCACACCAATGATTGGGTGGACCGCGATTGAGTCTGGTTTTCATATCGTTCCAATCATTCTCTTTTTGATTATCTTTGTTTTTCAGATGCCTCATACATTTGCGATTGCAATGAAAAAGTGCGAAGAATACCGCGCTGCCAAGGTGGCAATGCTGCCGGTAGTGCATGGGTTTGAAATGACAAAGAGACAAATGGTCGTTTATATTGCCTGCCTGTTGCCGCTGCCATTTTACTTGGGATCACTCGGCACTGCTTTTGTTGTCATTGCCACCCTAATGAACTTAGGATGGTTAATAATAGGGATCAGCGGATTTTTTATGAAAAACGACCTTAAATGGGCACAAATCAATTTTCTTTACTCGGTCAATTATGTTTCAATTTTATTCGTATTAATGATTTTGGTTACATTGCCAGTATTCAAGTGAAAACTTTATAAATTTATTAGGACTGTCCCTTAAAGGTGAAGGATAGTCTTTTTTTTGTTCACAGATTTGTCATTATTTCTGTGCGGAAAAATTCCTTATTTCAAAATAATTATTAACAACGTGAAAAAGGTAATAACACTGTTAAACGGTTTACAATTATTTTGTCGACCCCTCGGATTACAATTGAAGAATCGCCGTACCGGTCCTGACGCCGGGCGGCTATTTTTGTATAATGAAAGAAAACATGGTTATTTATTGGAGGAAAAGAGTATGAATGCACAGCCGGTTTATTGGTCGTTGTTGAAGCATAAAGATTGGCAGTTATATCTCGCTGCAACTGAGAAAGGCCTTTGTTTCGTTGGGTCGCAAGGACAGGCGTTTGAAGAGGTGGCTGCCTGGGTGGAAAAGCGGATGCCTAAAAGTCGGCTGATAGAGGACGCTGAAAAACTAAGACCATATGCTGAAGAATTAATACAGTATCTTGAAGGGGAGCGGACAAGCTTTACGATTCCGTCCGATTACCGTGGAACAGAATTTCAGCGTTCCGTTTGGGAGGCGCTTTGTGAAATCCCGTTTGGAGAGACGAGGACTTATTCCGATATTGCCGCCAAGATTAATCGGCCTGCAGCGGTGCGTGCGGTCGGTGCAGCCATCGGTGCCAATCCGGTGATGATTACCGTCCCATGCCACCGGGTGTTAGGGAAAAATGGGGCCCTGACCGGCTTCCGGGGTGGGTTAGAGATGAAATCCCGGCTGTTAGAGTTAGAGCGGAAGGCTTAAAAGGCAGTACGAGCAAGAAAATGGTCCCGGTGGTAAAATATAGGAGGGGGTGGAGGGAAGCGATGATTGATGTGTATTCAAAGGGCAAAGTTACGTGTATTGAAGGGATAACTCAAGGGGCTGTAGGAAGGGTTTTTACGTTTTTGATAGATGGGTTGCTGGTTGATACGGGTCCCCAATGTATCGAAGAGGATCTAATTTCTTTTTACAAAGAACATACTTTTGATTTAGTCGCTTTAACACATAGCCACGAGGACCATTCCGGGACTGCTCCGTGGATTCAGGAAAATCTTGATATACCAATCTATGTCCATCCGAAAGGAATCGATATTTGTAAGCAGGACTGGCCTTATCCGAAGTATCGGCAGGTGACCTGGGGCAAACGGAGGAAATTTACCGCTCAGCCGTTGGGGGAGACGATTCAATCTCGCCATTATGAATGGAAAGTCATTTATACCCCTGGACATGCCGTGGATCATGTTTCTTTTCTCAATGAGGAAACAGGCATCCTGTTTTCTGGTGATTTATTTGTCGCACCGAAAACAAAGGTGATTATGGATAGCGAATCAATCCCTGTCATTATGGATTCGATCCGAACTTTGCTGACTTATGATTTCGGGTCGATGTATTGCTGCCATGCTGGCTATATAGAGAATGGGAAAGGGATGCTGAAACAAAAGCTGGAAAATCTCGAGAACCTCTGCGAGGAAGTGGCACATTTATATCGTGAAGGGTTATCAATCTCTGAAATTAACCAAAAGCTGTTTCCGAAAAAGTATCCAATTATTACTGTCTCAGGAGGAGAATGGGACTCGCTCCATGTTGTCTCATCGATCGTAAAAGGGCTTTAAGGTAAAGGGGGTGTTGTTTGATGACACTTTTATTGGTCCAGCTGGGCATGATTCTGATGTTTTTGCTCCTGGGTTGGGCAATGTTGCAAAGAGAAGCATATTGGCTGATATCCGGGTTTTCGACCCGGCCAAAGGAAGAACAGGAGGAGCTGATTGCTAACGGGTTCCCGCAACGGACGGGGAAATTGATGATTGCCACGGCAGTTGGCATGGTGCTATTAATGCCTTTATACTGGACATCATTTGCATACACGTTTGAGGTTCAATTTGGATTTATGATGGTTTTCCTAATGGGCGGGCTTATTTATCTATCAAAATATGAGGTGCCTAAAAAACGAAAGCGGAGCTATATCATTTCGACTTCACTGTTTGTTGTTGTCATTGGTGCGCTTGGTGTTCTTGAATATATCGCCTATCAGGACTATGAACTAATCGCACGTGGGCAGTCCTTTGAAATTACCGGTGTATATGGCGATGAATGGCCGTACCAAGAGGTGACAAAGGTGGAGCTGCTTGATGAAATGCCGGAGGTTACCTTGAAGCAGGACGGATTTGGCATGTCCACGATTGCCAAGGGACGCTTCAAGGTAAAAGACTACGGCAGCTGTTTGTTATTTATCAGAAAAGAGACTTCTCCTATCCTCTATATAGAAATGGGCAAGAAAAAAATCTTTATCAATGCCAAAACGTCAGAACAAACATTGGAATGGTATGAGGAATTGAAGACTAAAACAGAGGATTGAATACTGTAAAAGCCGCCATGGATAGGCGGCTAATTTTCTGTTATTTTTTTATAGGTATCCATAGCGAAATCTTTATGGGGAGTCGGAAGCAACGATTCAAAATTTTCCACGGCTGTTTTAGCCCATTTTTCAGACTCTTCCCTGTTCCCTAACTCAAAATGGCACCTGGCCTTGTACGAATCCAAGACATAAAATAGGGAAAGATCAAATGGGTGATGCGCATACTCCGGTATTTCTACTTTTTCAAAACAAGCAAGGGCATCGGAATACTGCCCGAGGCCATATAGGGCCTTGCCTTTTTCAATCAAGAACCAGTCTTCGAAAAGCTCCTCCATTTTTGGATGTGCAAAAATTTGGTCAATGATTTCCAGAGCTTTATGATAATCGTGCTTGTCCCCGATTAGTGCCATGACCTGAAAGAGTTGATAAAAAAGCTTTGTTTGCAAATCATCGGCAAATTCCCCGTATTGCTTTAATTTCATAATATAATGCTCTTTTTTTGTGTCATCGGGTACCATTTCTGCCTGCGCAGCCGCCAGCCGGTATAGATCATCGATCCGGTAAAAAATTCGATGTTCCTTGGAAAAATGAATAGCACCTTCCATAACTCGTGTGGCTGATTCGGAATCACCAACCGCAAAATGCAACACCGCCTCATGATAATCCAAATCGAGCCGGGTGATCGGGTCGATGTAAGCATGGTTCTTTTCCAGTTCAGTCCTCTCGTGAAGCAGAATGGTTAACGAGGATTGATAATCATGTTCGATAAATTTCACCAAAGCACGGAAGATACCAACACTTGCCCGTTTTGCTGTCAAGTTCATCTCATCGTACATTTTGGCGGCACGGTCAAAATAGTGATCCCACCCGGATATTTTTTCACGGTAAAGGCAGCGGGCGTATATGTCCAATAACCTGGCGGCTTCATATCCTTGTGTAAGCTTTTCAATATAGGGCTCAATCAGGGCAATCAGCGGTTGATACTTTTCGCTCCCATTTACATCCTCAGAGTTAAATAGCTTTTCAGCTTGTTCTAGTATTGCTCTTAATTCCAGGGTACTTACCTCGTCGAGCAGCTCGGAAATTTCGACTTGCAGCTGTTTGGCGATATAGGCGAGGCTTTCCATGGAAGGCTTGGCCTTATTATTTTCAATCAGACTGAGCATCCCCTTTGTCAGTTCCTCACCCGCGAGCGCCTCGAGCGTCATTTTCTTCTGTTTCCTTATTTTGCGTATTCGTTCACCTAACATTGATCTTGTCACTCCTCGAAGGGCAGGGGTGCTAAATCCCCGCATATAAAAAACTTATCTTACTATATGTTTAATTATATTAAACTTTTGCTTGAAATGGAAGATGTTGCATGTTATGATTTGTTTAATTAAATTAAACTTTCGTGAAAAAGGCAGGGGATTTTCATGGATGCGGGCTTGAAGTTGAAAAAAGCGACGTATCATTTATGGACGTTTACCATCAGTAAGTTGATTTCATCGTTTGGTGCGCAAGTTTATACGTTTGCGATTAGTTTTTATATTTTACAGGCAACGGGGTCAGCAACAAGCTTTGCGACAAACCTTATTTGTAACCTCCTGCCGCGGACGCTGGCGGCTCCGTTCGCGGGATATTTGGTGGACAGATATTCGAGAAAACGGATTATTATCGTCGCTCAGATTGCGACAACCTTGGCAATAGGAGGATTATTGGCCGTCAGTTTAACCTCCGGTTTGTCGTTGACCGCGATTTATGCCACTTCCTGCATATTGTCGTTAACCTCAATGTTTTCAGGTGTTACATTTACTTCGTCAGTAACAGGGCTCGTTGATGAAGCGAGAGTGCAGCGGGCGATGTCTTTAAATCAAATGTCGATTTCCTTTGCATCGATTGCCAGCCCGGCAGTTGGCGGCCTGTTATATGGCGCCGTTTCGATGCCAATCTTCTTGATGACGTATATGATTGCTTCCGTTATTGCGGTTTTGCTCGAATCGACGATGAATTTTAATCTTTATGCCAATCGAAAGGAAACCGCTGAAGGGGAGCCAAAAGAATCGATGTGGCAAAGCATGAAGGCAGGGGTAAGTTATTTGAAACTGCAGCCGCTGTTGATGGTGATTATTTGGGTTTCACTACTGATCAATTTCCTGTTCGGGGCATTCGAAGTCGGCTATTCCTTCGTCCTGATTGAAAAATTAAAAATGGCCTCGCAGCATTTCGGGTTTACCCAAGGGGCGTTTGCTGTTGGGATGCTGCTGTTTTCAATCTATTTTTCGATAAGAAAGGAAGTGCAATTTCCGCTGGTCGTTTCCAAGCGTGGAATCATCGGTATGGGTGTAATCATGGGGATGATGGCCTTGCCGCTGCTGATAAAACTGTCATATAACGGTGCCTTTGGCTACTATACGCTGGCGATGTTTGTATTTGGGGCCTTAGTGATTATTGTAAATACACCGATTCAAGTCATGATGCAAAAGCAAATTGCTGATGATTATAAAGGCCGGGTGTTTTCGATTGTAGAAACGATGGCGATGGCCTTGATGCCACTGGGAATGGTTCTCTATGGTTTCTTGTATGATATATTCCCTGCCCAATGGATTTTAATTTCATCTGCCGCTCTATTGGTTGGCGTAGTGTTAGTCATGGTAAGACCATCTGTAATCAAGAATGCACACCCTGAACTGGGGGAAGGTAAAGCATTAAAAACGGAAGCGAGTGTCGTTTCCTAAAAAAATTATTTTAAATATACGTCAAGGCTCGATGATGTCGAGGATATTCTTAAGGCGGACCTGCATAAGGTGCTGTCTTTTTTTATTTTCTTGTTGATATGAAACGCATTTCATCATTTACACTTTATGTAAATCAAAGGGGGGAGGACGAAGAGGGTGAACTTTCATAATAAGGTGTTTCAATGCAAGAGTATTGACAATCATCGGGATGTTACGAATGAAACGATGTTTTTTTACAAACAGAATGGTTCGATTGTTCAAGCCAAGTATTACGGCGGCAAGGTAACGTATGGGGAGTTAATCGGTCTTGTTAATAATCAAGGAATCCTTCACGTGTCATTTAATCATACCAATCATGATTCCCAATTTGTCGGCGGGGTTGGCACTTTTACACTGGAGACGGGAAAGGGGAAGCCATGGATTCTTTACGGAAAATGGACATGGGCAGACGGTTCCAACTGTGAAGAAAAGCTGATCATGGAGGAAATAAACGAGACGGTGTTTCATGCTTCATAGTCCTTTTCTAGCAAATTTTTAAAAAATGGTTTAGTATTTCTTTAATAATAGGCTGAAAAGGTGTTCATATGACAAACATTAAGGATCTTGCCAAAATGGCCGGGGTGTCGGTAACGACCGTATCGCGGGTTTTAAACAACCATCCATATGTGAAAGAAGAGAAGAGGCAGGCAGTCCTAAAGGCCATTGAGGAAAGTAATTACCAACAAAATATTAATGCGGTTCATCTTAGCAAAGGGAAAACCTTCCTTGTTGGGGTGGTATTGCCTGTTTCGGACCATCCGTATTTTGCGGCACTTGTCACCGGAATTGCCAGTGAGTCGTTTAAAAATCAATACAACCTGGTCTTAATCCAGACGAACTATGAACGGAACAGGGAACTGGCAGCGTTGCAAATGCTCAAACAAAAACAAATTGATGGCCTTATCATCTGTTCGCGAAATTGTGATTGGGCCACCATTGAAGCGTATATTCCCTATGGCCCGATTGTTTTATGTGAGGATCCAAACGGAAAGAACGTTTCCGCCACGTTTATCGACCATTATAAAAGCTTCATGAAGGCATTAGATTATTTATATCGGAAAGGCCACCGGAAAATCGGATATTGCATCGGCCGCCGAACCGGAACGAATAGCAAATTTCGTGAGCAGGCGTATCGAGATTTTTTGAAAAAATATAACCTGCCATTTAACCCAGATTATGTCTTCGAGCGCTGCCTGTATTTAGAGGATGGCGACCGTGTGATCAGGAGCATCAGCCAAATGTCAGATCCGCCAAGTGCCCTGCTTGTGACCAGTGACCAGGTGGCGGCGGGAATTTTTACCCGGGCCCGACAGGAAAATATTTCAATTCCGGATGACTTGGCCTTGGTCGGCTTTGACAATGAGCCAATTGCGAAAATGATGAATATTACCACGATGGAAATCCCCCTAGTTGATGTAGGGAGAAAACTGTTCCTGCAAGCTATTAATGAAAGTGAAATTACCTATCAAGAAATTGATGTTCAATTAATTGAACGAAAAACTGTATGAAGGCGGCCAATTGCGAGGTCAGCCTTTTTATTTTTCAAAAATTATTTTACAATGTTTTATTGGGAAATCTGGGTTTAACTAGAGGTGATGAGCCTAAAGGGGGAGACAGTAGAGGCGGAAGGGCCAAAGGGCTGGACTTTAGTACAGGTAGATGGATATTCTATTGGCTGGGGCAAGCTTTCCGACCGTCTTTTGAAAAACCATTACCCAAAGGGTTTAAGATGGACCGGTATCTAGGAGTGTTGATCGAATGTTATCGTTTACAAAGGGGTTTGCATATGGTACCATAAAGTTAATCAAATATCGATCACATGTTACTGATACGATCAGGCATGGTGGTAAAGTAGAAGGATTTCTCTATCCTTTTATGATACCCCCATGCCTTTTTTGATTGTAAAAATGGATTTTTAAAATCCAATCATTAGGCAAATAGTAATATTATAGCCTTTCATTACATAGTAAGGGAGTAATCATCATGTTTAACTTTTTTAAAAAGGCAAAAGAATTGGAACTCTACACACCGGTTAACGGTAAAATCATTCCGCTTTCAGAAGTTCCCGATCCAGTTTTCAATCAAAAAATGCTCGGTGAAGGGGCAGCAGTCATTCCATCCGGCGGTGACATTCATTCGCCGGTTGACGGTAAAATTATTCAGGTTGCACCAACGAAGCATGCGATTGGCATTTTGGCTGAGGACGGCTCGGAGATACTCATTCATGTTGGGCTGGAAACGGTGGGGTTAAAAGGGGAAGGCTTTAACCCGCTTGTAGGTGAAGGAGATAAAGTCACTGCCGGCCAGCCGCTAATGGAGGTTGATTGGGACTATATCGGCCAGCATGCTTCAAGTACCGTCACGCCAATCGTCATCACCAACAGCCATGACAGCAAAAAGCAATATGAAGTCACTGGAGAAACCGAAGGAGTTGCCGGAAAGACCGTGATTCTCACTATTAAGTAAGAGGCATTAGAACTAAATGCCCGGCATGAAACTGCTGGGCTAGGCAAACTTTAAGGAGGTGATGTTTTTCAAGCAACAACTGTAACTCCCATTAAGTTAGGTATTATTTTTTATCATTATTTATTTTTAGGGGGGAATAAAATGAGAAAGTATTTTCAAAAACTAGGTAGTTCACTGATGCTGCCTGTGGCAGTTCTGCCGGCAGCCGCTATTTTGATGGGTATAGGTTATTGGATCGACCCGGAAGGTTGGGGGGGCGGAAGTGCAATTGCTGCCTTCTTAATTAAAGCAGGATCTTCCATTATTGATAATATCCCCATACTTTTCGCTGTTGGGGTTGGCTTGGGCATGTCGAAGCAAAAAGACGGTTCTGCTGCGCTAAGCGGGCTTGTTGCCTATCTTGTCGTTACGACTTTACTGAAAACAGATTCAGTTGCCATGCTTCAAGGTATTGATGCAGCTAAGGTAGACCCGGCGTTTGCTAAAATAGGAAATGCCTTTGTCGGGATTATCTCCGGTATTGTTGCTTCTATGATGTACAATCGTTTCAGTCATGTGAAACTTCCAGATGCATTCGCATTCTTCAGCGGAAAGCGCTTAGTCCCTATTATGACAGCGGTTTCGATGTTAGTGGTTTCCTTAGCATTACTATTTATTTGGCCGCCGATTTATTCTATACTGGTGTCCTTTGGTGAGGGAATTGCAAAATTAGGAGCTATTGGTGCAGGATTATATGGTTTCTTTAACCGTTTGTTAATTCCAACTGGACTACACCATGCGTTGAACTCTGTATTCTGGTTTGATGTGGCCGGTATTAATGACATTGGTAATTTCTTGGCAGGTAAAGGTCCGAAGGGTGTTACGGGAATGTACCAGGCCGGCTTCTTCCCAATCATGATGTTCGGTCTCCCAGCAGCTGGACTTGCAATGTATCATACAGCCAAAACGAAGAGGAAAAAAGAGGTTGCTTCCTTAATGTTAGCAGCAGGCTTTGCTGCATTTTTCACCGGAGTTACGGAACCGATTGAATTTGCCTTTATGTTCCTTGCTCCAGCGCTTTATTTTGTTCATGCTATATTAACAGGACTTTCCTTAACCATCGCTGCACTTTTCCATTGGACAGCAGGATTTGCATTTAGTGCCGGTTTTATTGATTTCTTCCTGAGCTTAAGAAATCCAATCGCGAACCAGCCATATATGCTGATTGTTCAAGGTCTAGTGTTTGCGGTTATATATTACTTCTTGTTCCGCTTCATCATCGTTAAGTTTAATTTAGCTACTCCTGGACGTGAAGAAGATGACGATGAGGCTGCACCAGCTGGCGCTGCAACCGGTAACAATAAATTTGCTTCCATGGCATCCACCATTTATGATGGACTGGGCGGTGGAGCAAACGTGACCTCGATTGATAACTGTGTCACTCGCCTTAGAATCGAAGTCAAAGACATGAAAGCTGTCGACCAGAAGAAAATTAAATCGACTGGCGTACCGGGAATCAACGTTGTTGGTCCTCAAAGCATTCAAGTCATTGTTGGGACTAATGTTCAGTTCGTTGCGGATGAAATGGCAAAAATTCATAAGAAGTAAATTCTATAAAAAAACAAACGCTTGGACTGTCAAAATTTCGGTCCAAGCGTTTTATTATTTTCGTAGCCTTTCGATATGAAGAGTGAGGTAGCCCAGTTCATGTTCAGGAAGGTTGATGCCGTAATTTTGCGTTAGCTCTGCAGCAACTTTTTTTGCACAGGCGAAAGCCTGCGTGTATTTTACTTTAATCATTCTCAGCATCTCATCATCCATGGAATGTCCCTCTGCCGTGACGATTCGGGAAATCGTGAAGCGAAGATGTGTAATCAGGCGCTGATAAGACAGGTCATCCTCATCCAATTGAATGTTGAGGAAATCTCGGATTGTCTGAACCATGCTGCCAAGGATGGCTGTTTGCCGGAGTGTTTGCTTCATATCGCCGCCCTGCAGCTTGGCGGTATGGAGGTGCAGGGCAATATAGGCGGCCTCATCAACCGGCATTTTTATGTTGGTCTTTTCTTCTATATGCTTAATGGCCCACAGGCCGATATCAAATTCCTTTTTGTAAAGGAGTTTAATTTCTTGAAACAGTTTATTTTTGATATGGATCCCATCATGTACCCGTTCGATTGCAAACGACAAGTGATCGGTAAGAGTGATATGAATATGGTCATTTAACTTTGTTCCCAGCATCTTTTCGGCATAGCTGATAATTTCTTCAGAAAGGGCAAAATGCTCCTCCGGTATTTGCAAGAGCAGCTGATGGAATTTTTCGTTTCCCTTAAGAACAAACAGCTTTTCAATTTTAGCCGGATTGACGATGTCATGCTTCTTTTTTTGAAAAGCGATGCCGGCGCCGATGGCGATCTTTTCTTCATTTTGATCCATAACGACAACGGCGTTGTTATTGAGGATTTTTTTGATTTTCACGGTCGAAATCTACTCCTTGGCAACCTGCCGGATAAATGGTTGATTATAGTTTTTAAAGGAATGATTTCATGCATGAATAACTTTAGGAATAAATCATTCTTAAAAGAAATTCGACATAATTTTTGTTTCTCCTGCAGGTACGGTCTCAAATCTGATAAACTGATGATGGCAGGCAGTTTTTTAGTTGATTAATGTCTATTTTACCTGACTGGGAGCCGTTTATGAAGGAATATTACTATGATAAATTGTTGAATATCAAAACAAGAGGCGAGCAGCAAGGCTTTTACAAGTCACTGCATTATCATCGCTACGAGCCAACTCCATACAGTGCGCTGGAGGAATTGTTTAAAAACTATGAGTTAAAGAGCAGGGATCATGTGGTGGACTTCGGCTGCGGCAGAGGCAGGCTGAACTTTTATATCGATTGTTTTTTCCATGCTTCGGTTGTGGGAATCGAGATGGATGAAACGCTGTTTGAGGCGGCGGTGGTGAATCGGACGAATTATTGGAGAAAAACAAAGCATCGTCGGGAAGGGATCGTGTTCCATTGCTGTTTAGCGGAAGAGTACCCGATTGCCCCATCGGACAACCGGTTTTATTTTTTCAATCCGTTTTCGGTACAGGTCTTTCGTAAGGTGGTCAATCGGATATTAATGTCGCTAGAAGAGTTTCCGCGGGATGTCGATTTGATTTTGTATTATCCGTCAGAGGAGTATGTTTATTTTTTGGAACAGGACACTGCCTTTGAATTGTTGCAGGAAGTGAGGGTGCCGTTTGTTTACGAGCACAATCAGAATGAACGATTCCTAATTTACCGGCTAGAATAGTAAAGGGGACGGGAAGTGGATGGAGAGTATTACGGTTGTTTCGTTATTGGACGTGATTAGTGAGCTGTTTTCTGAGGAGATTTCGATTGCCGTTTCGAATACACGGGAGTACATCTATTACCGGCCGAGCAAGCGGATTGATTTGAAGATTCGTCCGGGCGATTTGCTGAAGGAGGGGACGATTGCTTTTAAGGCAGTGCAGTCGAAGCAGAAGGTGTCCGAGTTTATTGACCGCGATGTTTTCGGTATTCCCTATCACGGGATGGCGGTACCGTTTTTTCATGAAGGGAAGCTGGAGGGCTGTGTGACCGCGATTTTCCCAGCGCTGACGAGTGGCAAATTGGTCGTGACGATTAAAACACAGGATGGCTGGGTTCCAGTGCCATTCTCACAGGTTATTTATTTTGAGGCCAAGGATAAAAAGACCCATGTTTACACCGAGTGGCACAGCGGCACCCATAAATATTCGCTTCAGGATTTTGAGTTTCAACTGCCGAAAGACGATTTTATCCGCTGTCACCGCTCGTTTATTGTCAATGTGAATCAAATAAAGGAGATTCATCCCGATACCCATTCAACGTTTATTTTAACCATGAAAAATAGCGATCGTGTGCCGGTGAGCCAATCCTATTCCAGTTATTTTCGCAGACTGTTGGGATTTTAGCATTTGGATGAAATTTGCTGCTTTAGACTATGGATTTTCTGTTTCATCTGAATTTTCCGTAATTAATCCTCGATTTTACAAGTTGAAAACCTTTATCGGTTAAAATTAGTATAAAAATTCCATTGGGGAGTGGGATGATTTATGGAAAATAATTTGGGGCGTATTAGAGACAAGCGGCTGTTGGACCGTATTGTAACACCTGAAGAGGCCGCATCATGGATTGAGGACGGCATGACGCTGGGGTTGAGCGGTTTTACACGTGCCGGTGATGTGAAAGCGGTTCCGTTTGCGCTGGTAAAGCGTGCCGAGACGGAATCATTCAAGGTAAATGTTTATACGGGGGCTTCTTTGGGCTCCGACGTAGATAAGCTTTTTGCCGAAGCAGGAATTCTTGGGAAAAGGCTGCCGTTTCAGGCTGACCCGACTATGCGCAGCAAAATCAACTCGGGGGAGATGCTGTTTGTCGACCAGCACTTATCGCATACAGCGGAATTGGTTCGGGCCGGGGTCATGGAACCGGTTGATTTCGCTATTTTGGAAGCGTATTCAGTTGCCGAGAATGGCATGGTGATCCCAACCACATCTGTAGGGAATTCATTATCGTTTGCATTAAACGCCAAGGCCATTATTATTGAAATTAATATGGCCCACCAAGCCAACCTGGAAGGGCTCCACGATTTGTATGAACCAGGGAAGCAGGGAGAGCGCGGCCCGATCCCGTTAATGGGGATCAAAGACCGGATTGGCACGATGGGGATTCCGGTGGATCCTGAGAAGGTGAGAGGAATTGTGTTTACGAACCAGCAAGATTCACCGTCAACGATTGTTCCGCCGGATGAGGAAACCGTGGTCATGGCCAACCACTTAATTCAGTTTTTGCGTGAAGAAGTGAAGGCCGGCCGTTTGACAGAACAGCTTGCTCCGCTGCAATCGGGGATTGGCTCGGTTGCTAATGCGGTGCTGCACGGTCTTTTGGATTCGGAGTTTGCCGACCTTGAGGTGTACTCAGAGGTATTGCAGGATGCGGTGTTTGATTTAATGGATGCCGGGAAGGTCAAGTTTGCGTCCTGCTGCTCGATTACGTTATCGGAGGAGAAAATGAAGGAGGTTTACGGGAATTTTGAAAAATACCGTGAACGCTTGGTTATGCGGCCGCAGGAGATTTCTAACCATCCGGAAATTATCCGCCGCCTCGGGTTAATCTCTATTAACACGGCTTTGGAGCTGGACATATACGGCAATGTCAATTCGACCCATGTGTTGGGGACAAAGATGATGAACGGAATTGGCGGCTCGGGTGATTTTGCCCGTAATGCCAGGCTGGCGATTTTTGTGACGAAATCCATTGCTAAGGGTGGAAACATTTCAAGCATCGTACCGTTTGTTTCGCACGTTGACCATACTGAGCATGATGTGGATGTGATCGTGACTGAACAGGGCTATGCGGATCTGCGTGGGCTGGCTCCAAGGCAGCGGGTGGAATTGATTATCGAACGATGTGCCCATCCGATGTACCGCCAACAGCTGCGCGAATACTATCAAGAAGCATTGACAAGAGGGGGACAGACCCCGCATGTGCTCGAAAAAGCCTTTTCCTGGCATACCAGCTTTGCGACGACCGGGACCATGCTTCATAGGGTGGAGGAAACGGTTTAAATAGTAATAGAAAAAGAGGCTGATGGGGGTGTTGGTGCCATACAGCCTCTTTCTTTTATTTATGGCACTACCGGTAAAACGATATGTGATGGATAAGCTTTGCTGTTCAGAATGGTGGCGATTCCGCCAAACTGGTTAAGCAACTGCGGTGCAGGAGACATCGAGTGCGGGAAGTCGCTTGGCCCAATCGAGACGCGTAGGCGGCACCACTCGTGGACATTTATCTTCCTGGGGTGGTCAATCCTAAGGATAGAGGATTTTGGGCCGGAATGGAGAATTTTAGTTTTAGAGTTTATTATTGTTATCAGCGAGAGGTACAGAGGTACAGAGGTACAGAGACACTGAGGTACGGCCAGGGAGGCGTTAGGATGGAAAAGCGGGTTTATGTTGTTAGGCATTGTGAGGCAGAGGGGCAGCCAAGTGAGGCGCCGCTGACGGAGATCGGATTTCGGCAGGCGGCAACTTTAGCCAAATTTCTTATCGAGGAGAAGGTGGACCGAATTATTTCGAGTCCGTTTTTACGGGCGGTTCAGTCGATAGAGCCAACGGCAACACTAAAAGGGATGCAAATTGAGACGAATGACCGGTTGGCAGAGCGGATTCTTAGCACCCATGTTCTAGATGATTGGCTTGTTAAGCTTGAGGCCACCTTTGCTGATTTAGAGATGAAATTCGCAGGCGGGGAGTCCAGCCGTGAGGCCATGAACCGAATTGTAAGTGTTGTGGAAGAGATCCTAGAAGGTGAGGCAGTGAACACTCTTATCGTGACTCATGGGAACTTGATGGCACTATTATTGCATCACTATCAGCCTTCCTTTGGGTTTGAAGAGTGGAAAAACCTCGGAAATCCGGATGTGTTTTTGTTAAAGTTTAGAGAAGACCATGTGACTATTGAACATGTTTGGCGGTAGATTATTAATTTTGAAATAGATTTAAAAGATACAGAGGTAATGAAGATGATATATACAGATTTAGGTGGAACAGGAGTCCAAATCCCAAGAATTGGCCAAGGAACCTGGACCTATGGGGAACAAAAGAACGAGGCCAAGGAAGAGGTAAAGGCATTAAGATATGGGATTGAGCATGGCATGACCTTAATCGATACGGCGGAGGAATATGCCAACGGCGGTGCGGAACGGATTGTCGGGGAGGCGATTCACGATTGCCGAAAAGAGATTTTCTTAACAACAAAGGTTTCGGCAAAGAATTGTTCTTATGAGGGTGTCATCTCGGCAGCGGAACGCAGTCTGGAAAGATTGGGAACAACCTACATAGATTTATATTTGCAGCATTGGCCAAGTCAACAGCACGAATTGGAAGAAACCATGCGGGCGATGATTTATTTGGTTGAAAACGGCATGGTGAACTATATTGGTGTAAGCAATTTTACGCCTGAACTATTAGAAGAAGCACACCGGGCCTTGGGGAACCATGTGATTGTCTGCAACCAAGTGGGCTATCATCTTTATGACCGGAGAATTGAAAATAATGTTCTGCCTTTCTGCAAGAAGCAGGGGGTCACCCTCATGGCATATTCCCCATTTGGGTATGCTCCTCAATTTTTTGGTGGGCAGGGCTTTCCGGAACAAGGCTCAGCGGACCGAGCAGTGTTGGAGGACATTGGCTCGAAATATGGCAAAACCGCCTATCAGGTAGCGCTTAACTGGATTTTAAGGCACGAAGGCATCGTCACCATCCCAAAAGCTAAAAACATCATCCACATCGAAAGCAACTTAGAAGCGTTAGGCTGGGATCTGCCAGCGGAGGATCTGGCCGAAATTGATAGAAACTTTCCCAAACCTCTAGATGGTATGCCTTTACAAACGTATTAAAGATGCAAAAGGTTGTATTGGTGTCAGGCACCAATGGGAGTAATCCCACAATGCAAACAGTGGAAAACGGTGTCAGGCACCGGCAAGGAGAGTTAAGATGGATGTGAATCGACGGATTGATGTGCTTGATTATTTGCGAGGGTTTGCGCTCTTGGGGATTATTTTGGTTAATATGGGACCGCTATTGTTGGTGAAGGTGCCGGAGACAGCCTCCCCGGACGCCACTTATTGGCGGTTTTTGTATTTGTTCGTAGAGGGCCGCTTTTATACAATTTTTACGTTTTTGTTTGGGGTTGGATTTTATATTTTTATAACCAGAGCCAATATGAAAGGGAAGAATGGATTCCTGTTGTTTTTGAGACGAGCTGCCATTTTATATCTAATTGGTTCGGTCCATGTTCGGTTTCATCCGGGTGAAGCATTGACGGTATATGCCATCTGCGGTCTGCTCCTTTTGCCATTTTACAAGGTACATAAAGTGATCAACCTTGTCGCGGGTTTCATCCTGTTAGTTGTATTCGGATTGGTGTCTTTCAAGCTGTTCATCGTGGCTCCCGTTATGCTTTTGGGAATTGCCGCGGGACAGTTTCGAGTATTTGAAGTGATTCCTAATAACATCCGAAAAATCGCTGTTTTTACGGGGATTATGCTTGTCCTGAGTGTTGCCGGGCTGATTTATCAATATAAGTATGCCCCATTCGTTTTTGGGACTGTCACGGAAGCGGAATTCCAGAGAACCCAGCAGTTTATCGACATCGGTATCACGATTGGTCCGATTGTTTCGGCGGTTTATGCCGGGACTCTAATCTTGTTATTACAAATTCCAATTCTCCAAATGCTCTTATCGCCGTTAAAAAGCTATGGGCGGATGGCGCTCTCAAATTATATCTTGCAAACTGCTTTCATTAACCTGGCGGGGGCGTCATTCGATTTATTCGGAAATATTACCTATCTGCAAACTTTGTATGTTTGCATTTCAATCCTCCTGGTGGGGCTTATTTTCAGCGTAGTCTGGCTCCGATATTTTCAATACGGGCCGTTGGAATGGCTTTGGCGGGCCGCCACCTATTTGACGCTTCCGCCGATAAGGCGCGTTAAGTTCCAGAAAACAATTTGACACAAAGATAAAAGCCGGGATCGTGGACCCCGGCTTACTTTAGTTTTTCCAACTCCATAAAAACTGCTTCATAATCTTCCTTTTTATCAGCTTTAAACGAAGTATTCATATAACTGATAATTCCGTCCTTGTTAATCACAAAGACAGAGCGAATGGCGACTTCGCCTTTTTCATTAAACACGCCATAGCTCTTAATTGTCTCCCGATGCCAATCGGACAATAACGGGTATGGCAATGTCCCCATACTGGCAGCAAAGACACGGTGGGAAGGGAGATGGTCGGCACTAATGCCGAGTACCTCTGCATCCAACTCCTCAAATCTTTTGTAGTCCTCTTTCCAAGAGGAAATTTCTTTAATTCAGCCTGGTGTAAAGTCCATGCCGTAAAACGCGAGCACGACACTCTTCTTTCCCCGATAATCCGAGAGCGCAATTGTCTCCTTTGTGGTTGCGGCGAGAGAAAAGTCCGGCGCAGTATCTCCAACCTTCAAATATGGTTCCAAGCATACTCCTCCTTCCTTTAAAAATAAAGAGCCCTACTATTTTCCCCATCATCATAAAAATTAAGACGTTCAAAAGGTACTCGAAGCATTTGCGGTATTTATTAGATTAACACTATATTAATGTCATAAAAATGTTCGAAATCGAGTGAAAATAATTCTCATTTATATATTGACTTAAAATTGGACTTTGCTATAATCAAACATGTAAGTGATAATGATTTTCACTGTCACTCATTTATTAGAAAATTGTAAGGCCTTCTTTTTTTGTACTCAGATGAAAATAATTCTCATTTAAACTGAATAAGTTAATCATGAGAATTTTTTTTACCTTACAAATGATAAAGATTCTCACCAATGGTGATAATGATGCATAACCCTTTTTTTATGTAAACGGGTGATAATGATTCTCAATGAAGCGCCGTTAGTTTACCAAAAAAGCTAGAAAAATAGAATGTTTGGGGACAGCCATGAAAAAACGATATTTACTTCCAGCTTTAATCATTTTATCTGTCATATCATTATTCGTTGGCGTTAGCAGTATATCGCCTATGGATTTGCTGGATGTCCAATCCGATGAAACGCAAATTTTCCTAATCAGCAGACTGCCTCGGCTTGTCGCCATCCTTCTCGCGGGTGCGGGAATGAGCATTGCCGGCCTGATTATGCAGCAGCTAAGCCGGAACAAATTTGTCTCGCCGACCACGGCGGGAACATTGGATGCCACAAGGCTTGGAATTCTTGTCTCGATGCTGCTGTTTGCAAATGCTTCTATGCTTGAAAAAATGGCCGTAGCCTTCCTGTTTGCCCTTGCCGGGACGTTCCTGTTCATGCAGATACTGGACCGGATCAAGTTTAAGGATGCCATCTTCATTCCGCTTGTCGGTCTGATGTTTGGGAATATCTTAACCTCGCTCACGACATTTTTTGCTTACCGGGCCGATGTGATTCAAAATATGGCGGCATGGCTGCAGGGAGATTTTTCAACGATTATGAAAGGTCGCTATGAGCTGCTTTACATAAGTGTCCCGATTTTAATTATCGCATATCTATATGCAAATCGATTTACGGTTGCCGGGATGGGGGAAGATTTTTCAAAAAATCTCGGGCTTGCCTATCGCAAGATTGTCAATATTGGCTTAATCCTAGTTGCCTTGATTACGGCAACGGTTGTTTTGACAGTAGGGATTATTCCGTTTTTGGGCTTAATCATACCAAACATCATTTCGATTTTTAAAGGTGATCATTTACAAAAAACGTTGCCGCATACCGCGTTCCTTGGAGCGATATTCCTTCTGGTTTGTGACATTTTGGGCCGATTAATCATTTATCCGTATGAGATTTCAATCAGTCTCATGGTCGGCGTCATCGGCAGCGGAATTTTCTTATATCTGTTGTTCCGGGGGAGGGCCGCCAATGCGTAACTCAATGAAACTTGCGATCCTCGCGATTGTGGCTGCGGGATGCTGTGCCTTATATCTATTCCATGAATTAAACGGCAGCTTTGATTATGCCTTGCCAAGGCGGGTATTAAAGGTGCTGGCGATGGTCATCACCGGATTCACAATCGCTTATTCAACGGTTGTGTTTCAAACCATTACCCATAACCGCATTTTAACGCCAAGCATAATGGGATTGGATTCACTATATTTACTGTTACAAACTGTGATTATCTTTTTCCTAGGTTCAGGTCACACCATTATTGTAAATAAGCAGCTAAACTTCTTAATCTCAGTTGCTGTGATGATAGTGTTTGCGTTATTGCTGTATAAGTTTCTTTTTAAAAAAGGCGGACAGCAAATCTACTTTTTACTGCTGATTGGAATCATTGTCGGAACATTTTTCTCAAGCATTTCAACGTTTTTCCAGGTGCTGATTGACCCGAATGAGTTCCAGATTGTCCAGGACCGGATGTTTGCGAGTTTTAACAATATCAACTCGGACTTGGTTTGGCTGGCAGTGGGAATTGTCGGTGTGGTCACAGTGTATGCCTGGCGCTATCTGCGATATTTGGATGTCTTGTCGCTTGGTCGTGAAGTCGCCATCAACCTGGGTGTTCCTTACGACTCCATTGTTAAACAAATGCTGATCATTGTTGCCATCTTTATTTCAATTTCGACAGCACTTGTTGGTCCGATAACCTTTTTCGGCTTGATTGTTGCCAATCTGTCGTACCAATTTTTCAAGACATATAAGCATCATGTGCTGATTACTGGGGCAGTGGTAATGAGTATTATTGCCTTGGTCGGCGGCCAGTGGGTGGTCGAGCGGGTATTTACTTTTTCAACAACACTCAGTGTGATTATTAACTTTATCGGCGGTGTCTATTTCATTTATCTACTACTGAAGGAGAGGAAAGCAGCATGATCCAAGTCTTATCACTGTCAAAGTTTTATGGGAAAAAGGCGGTTGTTGAGGATGTGTCGGTAACGATTCAACCAAGAAAAATAACCTCTTTCATCGGTCCAAACGGCGCAGGGAAATCGACCTTGCTTTCGATGGTCAGCCGACTCCTCGATGCCGATACGGGTGAAGTGCTAATGGACAAAACCGATGTGCGTAAAATGAAATCAAATGACTTTGCTAAACGGGTGTCGATTTTAAAACAATCCAATTATATGAATGTCCGCTTAACTATTCGTGAGCTGGTTTCGTTCGGCCGATTCCCATATTCAAAGGGACGGTTGACGGAGGAGGATGAGCGGATTGTGAATCAATCGCTTGAGTATATGCACTTGACCGATATGCAGGACAGATATTTGGATGAACTGTCAGGCGGTCAGCGCCAGCGGGCATTTATCGCGATGGTCATTGCCCAGGATACCGAGTATATTTTGCTCGATGAACCACTGAATAATCTGGATATGAAGCACTCGGTTCAGATTATGAAGATTTTGCGCCGGCTTGTTGATGAGCTGGGAAAAACCGTTGTCATCGTCCTGCACGATATTAACTTTGCCTCCGTATATTCCGACTGGATTGTCGCGATGAAGGATGGCAGGGTAGTGAAGGATGGTCCGACAGAGGAGATTATTCAGTCAGATGCCTTAAAGGAAATTTACGATATGGATATTCCGATTCAGGAAATGGGCAGCTGTCGCATTTGTGTTTACTTTAATTCTTAGACCACAAACTTTAATTCATAAATTACAAGGAGAGAACAGCTATGAAAAAATGGAGTTTATTTGGGATTATTTTTTCAATTATTCTTGTGTTAGCTGCATGTGGCGGTGCCAAGGAAACTTCTGAGTCTGAGAAAACATCAGGCAGCAAGTCAACCGCGGAAAAAGTGACAATTAAGCATAAATACGGGGAAACTGTAGTGAAGAAAAACCCGAAGAAAGTCGTGGTGTTTGACTTTGGTATTTTGGATACATTAGATGAACTAGGTGTGGAAGTGGCAGGTCTTCCTCAAGCGACGATTCCTGATTATTTGAAAAAATATGGTGATAAGAAATACACGAATTTAGGCAGCTTGAAAGAGCCTGATTTTGAGGCAATTCACGCCATGAAGCCGGATGTCATTTTTATCTCTACACGCCAAGCCGAGTTATATGATCAGTTCGCAGAGATTGCTCCAACCGTTTATATTGAATTTGACTATAACAAATACATGGACTCCTTTGAGAAAAATATGAATCTTGTCGGTGAAATTTTCGGTAAAGAGGACCAGGTTGCTGGGGAATTAAAAGAGGTTAAAGCTGACATTGAAGCGTTAAATAAAAAGGCTAAAGCAGCGAATCAAAAAGGCTTAATTTTATTGGCAAATGAAGGGCAAATCAGCGCATACGGCCCAAGCTCACGCTTCGGTTTAGTTCATGATGTGTTTGGATTCGGTGCTGCTGATGAAAAGATTGAGGTTTCAACACACGGGCAGGTAGTCACCTTTGAATATGTTATGGAAAAAAATCCGGACGTACTGTTCGTGATTGATCGAAACGTAGCCGTAGGCGGCGATGCAGGCGCGAAAAAAGTCGTAGAGAATGAGCTTGTTGAAAAAACGAACGCTTACAAAAACAACAAAATCATCTACTTGGATGCCAACACTTGGTACCTAAGCGGCGGCGGCCTAAAATCAATCAAATTAATGGCTGAAGAAATCGAAGCGGCACTATAAACTTTATATTCAGTGTGATAAAAATAGATATGGTGTCAGGCACCACTCGTGGACAAAATGCACAATTTGTCCACCGTGGGCGGACACTTTTTTTGTTGGGGCGTCTCTGAAAGCTTTTTCGCTCAGGGTGCGGGAATGGGTGGTCTTTATTTTGTGTAGCGGTTGGCGTAGCTGGAAGCGACGAAGGCGTCGGGTTTGATTTTGGGCTCGACGCCCATGGATTCCATTCGAGTGACCATTTCCGCGACAAATTCACTTGTTTTGTTGCGTTTGCCTTCGCCAATGTCGATATGCCCTTCCATTGTAAAGGTTGCCCCTGCATAGACATTGGGCAGAACAATATTAATCAACGTATTTTTTCGTTCCTCTGTAAACATGGCAACAATTTCTTCGGTTAAGGAAAGCTCCAAAGAGATCCGCTCATGCAGCTGGGTCATTTTTCGGGGGACAATGACCCTTCGGATACAAGCCCAAACTCCTTTCCCCATATTTTGAATAACAATTCCAGTAATAAAAGTAGTGTGGGAACGGTGAACCTGTGAATCCGTTCCGACCATTAACCGGTAATGTCCGCAAGGGTCACTCCCCATAAATTCCACAATCCTGTCAAATACCTGCTCAAAGGTCATTCTTTTTTCCAGAAGATTTTTAAACAAGGGGCCGCTTAGCCTGGAATTTGTCATAAACACCACATCTTTCCGTTTCAGTCTTGATGTTGATAATGTATTTTATGGAAAAATAATAATCGGCGTGCAACAGATACATGAATCAGGGGCTGGCTGTTTTGGTAAGGACTCTTGTTAATAAATATTAATGGATGCTGACAGGTATGTATAATTCTAAAAAATAGGAACAGGCACCCAAACTGGGAGCCCTCTTTAATAGTCCCTGATTTGCGGTGCCTGACACTTCATTTATTCGATTTCCGCTTTGATATCTTTGATTTGTTCGATATGACGTTGTTCGTGCAGGTAGGTGGATTCGATCCATTGGTAGAGAGGAAGGTAGCCGAATACAGGGTGTTTAACTGATCTTTCCACTAAAATGGATGGTTGGTCAACGTGATCCAGAACCTCTAGTAACATTGTTCTTGATTCCGCCAACATGTCTACAAGCTGTTGCCTTTCATATGGCTCCCCACTAGGAATAACCATCTCGGGGGCAATAAGTTTTTTCGAACGGTCGTTAAGAAGGTGAATAGGTTTGGGCTCAGCTTTTTTGGCATCTTCTTTCTTGAGACCGTATAAGATTGCCTTAGCAAAAGATATTTCTACTAAGTACAGGTGATGGCAGACCTGTCCCACACTCCATACATTTTCATCAGGAGCTTTATTAATATCCTCAAAACTGAGTGAACCAATTTCATTCAACAACTGTTCCCGTGTTTCTTCTAAATTTTCCTTCATCCATTCCAATTGAACCATATCCTCTTCCTCCTTACACATAATTGTACAGTCTTTTCTATTACCATACTGTTTATATTCGGGGAGTCTATAAATATTCCTTTATGACTGTGACTTTAGGTGCAAATTTTCCATTCATCCGTGTACTAAAAGAAATGGTCATTCATAGAATAGTAAGGTTGGCTCTGTAACTATTAGCCTACAAATATTTAGGATGCGATGTATCATGGAGCCTATGGTCATACGCTGGAAGCGCCGACAAATGATTGGGATGGCGTCCGCTGGATGTACAATCAATCATGGGGGCACTTAAATTTGCCACTGAAAACAAACAAGCGATGATTCGGACCAGATTGAAATGTTCAAACGCGGCATTGATTTTGATCATCCGTTCCATAAGGATGGCTTCTACCCAAAAGCTTATATACATCCTGTTGACGAAAAGGACCCAACCTAATGGTTAAGGGGAAAAATAAAGACGTAACCCTGATTGACTTGGAAGCAGGATTCCGTGATCACACTGATTACCTGTTCCGACTCCTGTCCAATGCAATTTTTGAGAAATAATCTTCAGAAAGTCTGGATCAATCTAAGGACTTACCGGTTAGAGGTACAGTATTATCCCAAAAAGTTAAAGAATGAACTGAAAAAATATGATTCCTTGCATCAGTTCGATAATGACTTTTCTCAGGAAGGCCTATTTGACTGCAAGCTGCATGGCAAAGTGGGGGAAGAGGACTCAATTGCCGCCCTAGAGGATTTGGCAAAGTTCTGCAGGGAGAAATAGGTTTAGACAGTGAGCGGGTAACGCCAATAGGCCTATGCCAGGTACTCATGTTTATCTTAATTGTTAACCTAAAAAAAAATAGGTTGACAATTGTTGTTTGCCCCCGTTATTTTAAATATAGAGAATGAATAGTTGGGTGGGGGAAAGAGAATGAATAAGTTTAGGGCACTTGATATTACACTTGTCGGAATGTTTGTGGCATTAATGGCGGTTGGGGCAAATATTACGGCGATTGCGCCGTTTTTGGTGGTTGGCGGGGTTCCGATCACATTACAAACCTTTTTCGCGATTTTGGCGGGGTTGATTTTAGGCAGCCGGTTGGGAACTGTGGCGATGATTGTTTATACGCTGGTCGGCATGGTTGGGGTCCCGGTTTTCGCAGGGTTTTTCGGAGGCTTCGGAATTATCGTCAGGCCTACTTTTGGTTTCATTATTTCCTATATTCTAATGACGTTTATTATCGGAAAAATCGTCGAGAAGTACAAGAGTCTGCCTGCGTTTATTACAGCCGCTTTGATTGGAATGGTCATCAACTACCTGTTCGGGACAAATTGGATGTATTATGCCTACAAGCTTTGGGCCGCCGCGCCGGATGGTTTTACCTATAAAATGGCCTGGTTGTGGATGGTTCCGCCACTGCCCAAGGATGTGATTTTGGCCGTATTCGCTGGCATTCTGGCGTTTAGGCTTGAAAAAACGGTCCTTTCAAAAGGGCAATTCAAAAACCTTAAACGCGCCTCATAAAAAATGAAGCCCGGAACAAAGAAGAGGTCCGCCTTTTTAGGCAAGGACCTCTTCTTTGTTTGTTAGGCCGTTGATATACGATACGCGGTTTTTTCCAAGCTGCTTTGAATCGAACATCAGCTCATCGGCAAGTATATAGGCTTTTTCCATGGAGATGTATTCATTGACCTTGTAGTAATAGAGTCCGAATGAGGCAGTATAGTGTATCGAAATACTTTCGCCATTGTACTCGGTATTGACCGAACTAGACTCAATTGCGCTTTGAATTTTATGCACCAACGCAACGGTTTCCTCGAAATTACGGTTCCTTAGGCAGAGGGTGAATTCCTCTCCGCCGCTCCGGAAAAGGTAGTCGTCTTCATCAAGAAAGCTTTTTAATGTCGCCGCAAAGTGCTGAATCACCCGATCACCGACAGCGTGATTATAAGTATCGTTGATGCCTTTAAATTTATCGATATCGGTTACCACGATGCCCATTTTTTCGCCCGATTCGCTTAACTCGGCCATTTTTTTATCCATAAAGGTACGGTTGTGGACGCCCGTCAGAAAGTCGGTATACGCCATTTGCTCAAACTTGTCCCGTTCCAATTTCGTCTGGATATTTTGAGATTTTTCATAGAATGAGCGGCTGACCACATAGTTTAACAAAAAGACAATAATCAGCAACTCCCATTTTCCATCTTTAAGGAAGAGATACAGTAGTCCGTTCGAAATCGCAACCTTCCCGAAATCCAGAAAGCTTACCCTTTTAAAAATAAAATCGAATGCTTCTTTGGATGATTTCAGCTCACCTATAATAAGAAAGACAATGACCATAAATGTACCGGAAAGATAGGAGGTAATGCAAGCCAATAAAAATACTAAAATCCAAAATCCAAAAGGGATGGACTGAAAATTATCGTATAATAGTCGGAACAAGTAAAAGGCGAGCGAGTTGGTCATCACAAAGGAGCCAATATTATAGAATGTATCAGTGAATTCACTGGGGTCCGCGGTTTTGGTCAATTTGCGATAAAAGTAAATGGTAAACCGGTAAATAGTCTCAAAAATAAACAGGCCAAGCGGACCGGCAAACAGAACCAAGGATAAATCGTAGCTGATTCCATACTCAATATTGGTGCTGCCATTTTTATAGAATACTCTCAGACTGTAATAGAGGCTAGAAAATAACCAGTATATGAATAAGGCCTTTAGAAAGGTTAGGTTATCCACCAAAAGAGCAGCTGAACCTAGAGCTATTGCTAGGGCGGTAACAAATAATGATATGTCGTATAGCTTAGCTTTTTGCAAAATGGTTCAGCTCCTTTCTTGATTTTATTTGTGGTTGCTTTATGGTGTGACGGATAGCTTTAAACGCTTAGCCTTTTTATTCTACCAGACATGGAGCTGAGGAGTGAATGTGGAATCATTTCCAAAAAATGAAAGCATATTATCCAAAATATATACTTGAATCTACTTCCATTTTACAATATATCGTATAGTTTTTTAAACTATTTAAACAATAAGGCAATTCAAATATACTCAATAATGATTATGAAAGGAAAAGGCACCCCCCCTCCATTAATAATGAGATTGGTGCCCTTTTGCATAATAATTGCCGCCGGGGTCCTAGATGGTTGGATAAACTTGGTCCGGGTCGGAGCCGGTACGCCTCTCCTGGTTTAGTCTACTGATTGCCGCCATGTCTTCTGCCGAGAGTTCGAATTCGTAAATGCCGACATTCTCTGCGATTCGGGCAGGCGTGATTGATTTAGGAATAATAATGATATTCTGCTGCAGATGCCAACGAAGAATGATTTGCGCGACCGTTTTTTGGTGACGCCCTGCTATTTCTTCAAGCACTGAATCGGCTAAAATCCGGCCTTTTGCCAGCGGGCTCCATGCCTCGACGGCAATTCGGTTCTCCCGCAAATATTGCCTTAATGGCTCCTGGGTTAGATAGGGGTGCAGTTCAATCTGGTTCACCATCGGCAGTACATTTGCCTTTGTTTTTAATTGCTCAAGATGATGAATTTGGAAATTGCTTACGCCGATTGCCCGCACCATCTTTTCCTCATACAACCGCTCGATCGCCCGCCATGTCTCAAATAAATGCTTTTGGCTTGGCCAATGGACAAGCAGCAAGTCCAACTGGCTTAATTGCAGGTCGGCCAACGATTCTTCAAAAGTAAACAACGTTTGGTCATAGCCTTGGTTGCTGTTACCGATTTTTGTCGTAATGAAAAGGTCTTTCCTTGCTATGTCGCAATTATGCAAAAGCTCCCCGAGCATTGCTTCATTTTGATACGCTTGTGCGGTGTCAAACGAACGATAGCCAACCTCCAATGCCTTCAATACTGCCGTTTCCATTTCGCTCGGTTCCGTAATTTTGAAAACGCCAAAGCCGTGCTGCGGCATTTCAACGTCATTAAGTAATCTAATCGTATCTTTAAACGTTTTATTCATGCTGTGCCTCCTAAAAATTCTCCTGTCCCTAAGTATAGCGTTTGCAAAATCTTAATGAAAGCCACGTTGTTATCTTTCCGTTAAAAAACAAAAAGGGCCGAGTACCCGGTCCCGTTCCCCTTATTTTTATTCTCTTCATCATTTTGCGCCTAATCGATTGGATATTCGCATCCCATATTGAACTGCTTTTTCAATGATGAGATTTTTCCGTTCCTCCGCCACATTGAAATTTACATAACCGATACTGAGTGCCCCGATGAGTTCACTTTGGTGGTTAAAAATCGGTGCAGCAACGGAAGATGTCCCCGGGGTTCTCTCCCCGTGACTTTCCCCATATCCCTGCTTTCGGATTTTGTTTAATAATTCTAGGAAAGATTCTCTCTCATCCGCAGATACCAACGACTGTACGATTTTTAGCATGTCACCCTTTGGCATATTGGCTAACATGACTTTATTGGCCGCCCCGATATTCAAGGGGATCTTGATCCCAAGCTGGTCATAAATGCGGATCGGGTTATGCGGACAATCAATCCGTTCCACTACCAGTGCTTCTAATCCAATTGGCTTACTAAAATACACACTCTCTTCCACTTCATGCATTAATTTCTCCATTTCAGGGCGGATGAGGCCGATAAAATCAAAGGTATCATACATTTGTAAGCCATACTCAAGCCAAGCAGTCCCCAAGGAGTAAAGCTTATGCTCCGGATCTTGTTGTATAAGATCGTGCCTTTTCATGGATTGCAGCAGCCGATGTAGCGTACTGACAGGCAGATCGCATTCTTTTGATAATTCAGTAATGGAGAACCATCTCTTTGTATCGCTTCCGGCGAGAACTTTGATTACTTTCATTGCCCGATCGATAGTTTGCATTGAAATCCCCTCCAGCCAAGGAACTTTTTAGTATTTCAGTAAATTCAAAAAATATTGACATCCATTTATTAGCACTATAATATCATATTATAGATTTTCCTGTCAGGGGAAATGAATTCCACTATGCGGAAAAAGGGGGATGTTCTTTGCTGTCTTCTATGTATAAAAAACTTAACTCCGTCATCATTAAACATCCAAAAGATGCCTTTATCAGTCAGGAGCATTTGGGTAATGAATGGAAGCGATTCAACTATATCAATGAACCTGATTTTATAAAGGCTCAGCATGAGTACGAGCAATTTCTGTCCATTGTGAAGGAACATGTGGACCTGATTGAATATTTGCCGTCATCCGATCGGGTGGGACTGGATTCGCTCTATGCCCATGACCCTGTCAAATTCACGAAAAATGGCGCGATTATTTTAAAATCCGGAAAAACATTGCGGCAGCCGGAAGCAGAGGTCTATAAAGAATTTTTACAAGAAAAACAGATTCCGATAGTAGGAGAGTTGACGGGCGAGGCTGTGGCCGACGGCGGCGACCTTGTTTGGCTCGATGACCGGACTTTGCTGATTGGACGAGGTTATCGGACCAACGATGAAGCCATCCTGCAAATCAAAGAAATGGTGAAGGATATAGTCGATGAAGTGATCGTTGTCCAGCTCCCGCATGACCAAGGGGAGAACGAATGCCTTCATCTGATGTCGATTATCAGTATCGTTGATGAGGATTTGGCGGTTGTCAATTCACGGTTAATGCCTGTTTTTCTCAGACAGCTGCTGATCAAACGCGGATATCAATTGATTGAGGTTTCCGAGGAGGAGTATTTAACGCTTGGCTGTAATGTCCTGGCATTGGCGCCCCGGGTTTGCATGCTGGTTTCCGGAAACCCTGTCACGAAACAACAGTTAATCGATGCAGGGGCTACCGTATATGAATATGAAGGAAACGAAATATCTTATTTGGGAACAGGCGGCCCGACCTGCTTAACGTGCCCGGTTGTTCGCAGCTAAAGAAAATAAGGGGGAAAATCATGTTTAAACATACCATTGTCAAAACACCGGGGAAAACATATATCAATGGATTAACGACTTCCAACTTGGGTGCACCCAAGTTGGAAAAAGCCCTGGAGCAGCACAAAGCGTATATTGAAGCGCTGAAAACTTGCGGCACGGAAGTCACCGTCCTGGAAAGCAGTGATGAATTTCCTGACTCTACCTTTGTGGAGGATACTGCGGTTTTGACACCGGGATTTGCGGTCATTTCCAACCCTGGGGCTGCATCTCGCAACGGAGAAATCCGTGATATGGAACCGGCAATCAAGTCCTTCTACGAAAAAGTTTACTATATCAAAGCGCCGGGAGCATTGGACGGAGGCGATATTTTACAAATTGAAGATCACTTTTATATCGGGATTTCCGCCCGGACCAACCAGGAAGGTGCACAGCAGCTAAAAGAAATCTTGGAATCTGAAAACTATAAAGCTACGATTGTACCTTTAAAAAAATTCTTTCATTTAAAAACAGGTATCGCCTATTTAGGGAATCAAACGATAGTGGTGGCCGGCGAATTTATCGATCACCCTGATTTTCATTCGTATAAAAAAATTATTGTCCCGCCGGAAGAGGAATATGCAGCCAATTGCATCCGGGTAAATGGCTATGTCATCATTCCGGCGGGCTATCCAGAAACAAAACAAAGGATTGAAGAGGCTGGTTATCAAACGCTTGAGCTTGATACATCGGAGTTTCGAAAATTAGATGGCGGCTTGAGCTGCTTGTCATTGCGTTTTTAACAATGAAAATGAAGGGGTCTGGGACCATGAAACAGCTTAGATGGGGAAATCCCGAAGCATTGAGGGAATTACTGTGCGAAGTGGTGAGCTGGAAAAGCATGACGCTGACCGAGGGAGAACGCGAATTTCCGTCCAAGGTTATGGTGGAGCTCGGTAAAGTGGACTTTTTTCAGAAGCATCCAGAATACTTGGAACTTCATGACGCCGATTTGGGCCGGTCCTTTTTAACGGCGTTGTATAAACATCCCAATGCTTCGGATACGGTGGTATTAATCAGTCATTTTGATACGGTAAATGTGGAGGAATTTGGTGATCTTCAAGAGTATGCGTACAAGCCGGAGGAATTAACGAAGCTGCTTTTTGACAGAATGGACGAACTGCCGGATGAGGCTCGGGAGGATCTTTTATCTGGTGAATACCTGTTTGGCCGCGGCACAATGGATATGAAAATGGGCCTTGTGATGCATATGGGGCTAATCGAAAAAGCCTCGGTCGAACAATGGAAAATTAACCTGCTCCTGCTGACAGTTCCGGATGAAGAAGTTAATTCCGCGGGGATGCGGGCGGCTGTTCCAAAGCTGTTGGAATTAAAGGAGAGGCATCAGCTAACCTATAAGCTATTTTTGAACGGGGAGCCGGTATTTACCCAGGATCCGGGTGACAGAAACTATTATGTTTATTCAGGTTCGATTGGAAAAATCATGCCGTCTGCGCTGTTTTACGGCAAGGAAACACATGTTGGCCAACCGCTCGGCGGCATAACTGCGCCTTACATTGCGTCGTTTTTAACACAGCGAATGGAATGGAATCCAAGTTTGCAGGAATCGGTGCTCGGGGAAACGACACCGCCTCCAGTCACACTGCAGCAAAAGGACTTAAAGCTGGAATACTCGACCCAGACACCTTACCGTGCGGCTGCCTTATATAATGTGTTTTTAATGAAGCGGAATGCGGAAGAAATCATGGAGCTTTTTGAAAAAGTGGCGCAGGATGCGGCACTGGCATGCAACGAGGCCTACCAGGAAATTTGCCGGGCCCAGTCGGCAACCGCGGTTGGCGCTGTCAAGGTTTTGCGTTATGAGGAATTGCAGAAGTATGCACAGCAAAAATTGGGGGCGGCGTTTGTCCAGTCAGTTAAGGCTTCGGTTCAGGGGAAATCGGAATGGGATGACCGAGAAAAGTCTTTCCGAATTGCGGACACGTTGATGATTGAGTGTCAGGAGCTCGCACCGGCGATTGTCCTTTTATATGCACCGCCCTATTATCCAGCAGTGAATTCATCTGATGATCCGCTAGTGAAGCAATGCATCGATTTTATAAAGAATTTTGGAATTGAAAAATTCGGGCTGCCAGTCCATCAAGTCCATTATTTTAACGGAATCAGCGACTTGAGCTATGTGAACTATCAAGATGCGGGTGAAGGATGGACGGTTTTTAAAGGAAATACACCGGTTTGGGGCACAAGCTACTCCATACCTTTCGATGAAATGAAGCAGCTGAAGGCACCGGTTCTAAATGTCGGTCCGTTTGGGAAAGACGCCCACAAGCGAACCGAGCGGCTTCACATCAAAAGCGCGTTCGAAGAAGTTCCTGCACTAGTTGAGGGTATGGTGAAATCTATTATTTGCAAGGAAGTTAAATGTTAATCCACTAAAAAGGGGTGTGGAAAATGGTTGAAAAAGAAGGGCAGCAGAACCAGTTAAACAGATCCATGAAACGGCGTCATTTGTTTATGCTTTCTTTGGGGGGAGTTATTGGGACAGGATTATTTTTAAACGCAGGCTATACGATTAACCAAGCTGGTGCAGGCGGGGCGTTAATCGGGTATTTATTTGGCGGCCTAATTTTATATTTGGTGATGGTGTGTCTTGGTGAGCTGGCCGTTTATATGCCTGTAACGGGATCGTTCCAAACCTATGCAAGTAGATTTATTAATCCCGCTGCCGGCTTTTCGCTGGGCTGGATGTACTTTATCGGTTCGGCGACCACTGCGGGAGTGGAATTTACCGCAGCAGGAATTTTGATGCAGCGATGGTTTCCCGACGTCTCCGTGTGGATTTGGTGCGCGATTTTCATTGCCCTGTTGTTTGTTCTGAATGCGCTTACGACCAGAGGTTTTGCCGAGGCCGAATATTGGTTTGCGGGGATTAAAGTATTGGCTGTCATCTTCTTTATCATTATTGGAGCAGGAGCTATTTTTGGCATCATTCCACTGGCGGACAGACCCGCGCCATTCATGGATAACCTGGCTCCTAAAGGACTGTTCCCTGCGGGAATTGCCATCATTTTTGTTACGATGATGAATGTTATTTTTTCTTATCAAGGATCAGAGTTAATTGGAATTGCTGCCGGCGAGAGTGAAGAACCTCATAAGAATATACCCCGAGCCATTCGAAATGTCCTTTTTAGAATTATCATTTTTTATATAGCTTCTATTATTATCCTATCAGCCGTGTTTCCAACCAAGGAACTCGGTTTATTGGAAAGTCCCTTTGTCACGTTGATGGATATGGCAGGAATACCATTTGCGCCTGATATCATGAACTTTGTCATACTGACAGCGATTCTATCAGTTGGGAACTCATGTATTTATGCTTCAACTCGTCTGCTTTGGGCGATGGCGCATGATGGGATGGCGCCAACGGTTTTCGGAAAATTATCTAGGCGAAAGGTTCCGTTTACTGCCTTGGTATTTACCATGATTTTCTCGCTTCTATCCTTGCTGACAAGTGTGTTGGCTGCCGATACGGTGTTTGTATTGTTGATGTCGATTGCCGGAATTTCTGTTACCATCTCATGGATCGGAATTGCCTTTTCGCAGTTCATGTTCCGCCGCAAGTATTTACAGGCCGGCGGGAAATTGGAAGACCTGCAATATAAAGTACCGCTTTACCCATTAGTCCCACTTTTCTGTATCATCTTCTGTGTATCCATATTAATCTTCCTAGCCTTCGACCCGACACAGCTCACAGGGCTCCTCATCGGTCTCGGCTTCCTATTAATATGCTACCTGTCCTACCACATCAAGAACAAAAAAACAGGAGCACCATCCAGCAAAATCGAAACCTTTTAATATTTACAATGTTAGTTTATATGTAATGGTGGTAAGGGTGTCAGGCACCGTTCATGGACAAAACCCCATTTTTGTCCTCCCCAGGTGGACATTTATCATGAAGGCTGATTCGCATTTTAGGCGGATCAGTTTTTTTGTAAATTTTATTGTTTGGGGCTGGCGGAATGGTATTTTAAATTTCCATTATACATATGTATGAAATATCAAACGTTTGATGAAGTAACAAAGAAAGTGAAATTGGAATTCCGACTTAGCGCATTGGGATATTCAGTGTTAGCGTTTCCTACTATCTAGGAAGGGAAGGAAGAAGATGAATACTGTTCTGATCATCGTTAACATTGCCGTTCTGCTACTGCTAATGTATGGCCTGTTCATGATGCAAAAGAAGCATGTTTCGTTTTCCAAGCGCGTATTTGCGGGATTAGGATTAGGTATTATTTTTGGTATTATTCTTCATTATATTTATGGAACTGAATCCGAAATAACAGCGCGCTCGATTGAATGGTTCAATATCGTCGGCAACGGTTACGTCAAGCTGCTACAGATGGTAGTCATGCCGCTCATTTTTGTCTCCATTGTCGGGGCGTTTACCAAATTAAAATTAACAAAAAATATTGGCAAAATTAGTTTCCTTGTCATTGGTATTCTGCTTGGCACCACCGCGATTGCGGCAGCCATCGGAATTGGTTCTGCCCTTAGTTTTAACCTTGATGGTGTTCAGTTAACAGAAGGAGATGCGGAAAAGGCGAGGAATGCCGCACTTGAGGAGCGAGTTCCACAAGTGGAAAACTTGACCTTGCCACAACAAATCATTGACTTCATTCCAAGTAATCCGTTTCAGGATTTAACTGGCGCCCGGCCGACTTCAACCATTGCGGTTGTCATTTTTGCTGCCATGATCGGAATAGCCTACCTTGGGGTAAAGCGTAAAGAACCAGAGCATGCCGAGCTCTTTGCCAAAATTATCGACACGGTGTATGCAGTCGTCATGCGGGTCGTTACCTTAATCCTAAGGCTGACACCTTACGGGATTCTCGCGATTATTACGAGAGTGGCGGCAACGAGCGACTATGATGCGATCGTGAACCTAGGGACTTTTGTGATTGCTTCCTATGTCGCGCTTGCCATCATGTTTATCGTTCATATGCTCTTGTTGATGTCGGCAAAACTCAATCCGTTCAATTATGTTAAAAAATCATTGCCGACTTTGACTTTTGCATTTACGTCGCGTACCAGCGCCGGAACGCTGCCGATGACGATAAAAACACAGACGAAGGATTTGGGTGTGTCGGAGGGAATCGCCAATTTTGCCGGCTCATTTGGATTGACGATTGGCCAGAATGGCTGTGCCGGGATTTATCCGGCGATGCTTGCCGTCATGGTCGCACCGGCAGCGGGAGTTGACCCTACCAGTCTATCATTTATTCTGACGCTAATTCTTGTGGTGACCATCGGTTCTTTCGGTGTCGCGGGTGTTGGCGGCGGCGCAACCTTCGCAGCCCTCATCGTCCTGTCGGTGATGAATTTGCCAATCGCCATCGTCGGCTTGCTCATCTCCGTCGAACCGTTGATTGACATGGGCCGAACTGCCCTAAACGTCAGCGGCGCAATGACAGCGGGCGTCCTCACCAGCAAAGCCACAAGCGAACTTGAAACCGACGTTTATCATCAGCCGGACATCGTTGAGGGGTAACTTAATTATGGAAAAAGAGCTCCGAGCACCTGCTTGGGGCTCTTTTTGAGTACTCTAAACTGAAAACAAATCCACTAGACTAATATACTAATAGCATGAAGAAGTGGGTGCCGAATTTCACATGTATTCCGATGAGGACACTTCTAACGAATTTTGGGAGATTCTCGAAGAGGATTTGAAGGTAGAATCTTCGGAAGTGAAGCTGCTTAGCTAATTCACAAAGAAGGAGAAACACGGACGATATCGTCCAACCACACCGATAAGGCACTAGAGTTTATCATCAAACCGAGAATTGCCAATGGACTCTATTATTATCCGGCCTATCGGGTGGCGCTTTGCCGTGTATGGACCTTCCAAAGCGACGGTGAACTTCACCGTGACCTGATTTTTGCCGAAAATGATTCTTGCCTTGTGTCGTTCCTGCAATATGTGTTGAAACGAAAGCGGGATTATATTAAAAACTACGTCACCGTTTACACTGATACGGAGGATGGTGTCGAGACCCAAATCGAAAGTATTAATAGTCTGGTAAAACGAGAGGATGTCTTTTTGGAAGAATCGATGAAAAAGGAAATATACCGCTCGATTGACCAGTTTTTCTCGGAGAGCGGTGAATTTTTCAAAACGTATAATATTCCGTACAAACGTGGGATTTTATTATATGGCAGGCCGGGAAATGGCAAGACGACACTCGTGAAATCTATCGCCAGTAGTATCAATGCTCCGGTGGCGTACTGGCAGATTACCGAGTATACATCTAGCTATACGATTAAAGAGGTATTCAGCTCTGTTCTAAAGCTGGCGCCGATGGTTCTCGTGATAGAAGATATTGATTCGATGCCGTCAGGAGTTCGCTCGGTGTTCCTGAATACGCTTGACGGGGCAACCTCGAAAGAAGGGGTATTCCTGATTGGCACGACGAATTATCCCGAAAAAATTGACCCGGCCCTGATGAACCGCTCAGGCAGGTTTGACCGCGCTTATAAAATCAAGCTGCCGACGACGGAACTTCGATACCAGTATTTAATTGCGAAAAAGTTGGACCGGATTTTAGCAGATGAGAGGATTAGGGAAGTCGCGGAGGTGACGAAGGACTTGTCGTATGCCCAGTTGAACGAACTGTACACTTCTATTGCTCTTGAATGGCACTACGAACAGCAGGTCGACATCGCCAAATTGTGCGGCGACCTTAAGTCGGTCCAGTATAAGCAGCAAATACAATCTTGGGATGATGATGTGGCTTCAATTGGTTTTATCGGATTCCAGGAAGATTAATGTGTTTTGATCGGATAGCCCTTGGGGTTATCCGATTTTTTATGAGATTAAGGGTCATTGATATAGATAAATCCTATGTGCACGAAAGCATGAAAAAATATGTGACCCGGTAAAAAAGAGAGGCCCTATTTGCCCGAGAGCAAGAAAAAACAGGTGATCCTGTAAAAAAGAGAGGTCCAATTTGCCCGAGAGCAAGAAAAAATAGATGTCCCGGTCAGATTGGACATTTATAAACCGGTAGCACCTAAATCATACAAACTATAAAACAATTGCTATGAATTTTATTATGATTTGTCTAATGACAACCTCCATAGGGGGGATATAATTAAAGTTAACTGAATATTTTTAAAAGGACATTATTGTCATGGTATTTTTAAAAACGCTATCAAATCTTAAAGGGGGGCTAAAAAATGCAAAAACAAAAGATATTGATTAACGGGGAACGACTGAAGCAGGAGTTAGAGCGATTCGCCGAGTTTGGCCGCACGGAAAACAATGGTGTTACCCGGCTATCGTTATCAGATGAGGATCGCCGGGTGCGCGATTATTTCCGCTCCTGCTGTGAGGAGCTGGGGATGACGATTAAAGTCGACGATATGGGCTGCATGTACGCCACTCTGGAAGGCACGGAGAATAAACCGCCGATTTTAATTGGTTCCCATCTGGATTCGGTAAAAAAGGGCGGCCGCTTCGATGGCGTTCTCGGTGTCGTAACCGGGTTGGAAGTCGTAAGAACACTCGTCGACCAAAATATTAAGCCTAAATATCCCATTACTGTTGTGAATTTTACCAATGAAGAAGGGGCAAGGTTTGAGCCTTCAATGATGGCCTCCGGAGTCCTCTCGGGGAAATTCGATAAAGCGGCCATGCTGCAAAAGAAGGATGCTTCCGGAACAACCTTCGGTGAAGCACTTAAGGCAATCGGTTACGAAGGCAGTTCAGATAACCGCCTCAAGGAAGCATCAGCCTTCCTCGAACTACACATCGAGCAGGGACCGATCCTCGAATCGGAAAAGCTGACCATTGGAGTGGTTGAATGTGTGGTCGGAATGGCCTGCTTTGAAATTGAAGTTACGGGCGAATCCGATCATGCCGGGACGACCCCAATGACGATGCGCAAGGATGCTCTGTTTGCCGCAAACAATCTCATCAACGATATCCGCAATCACCTCAGTAACCTTGATCCGGAGCTAGTTTTCACCATCGGCAGGGTCAATGTGTATCCAAGTATTCATACAGTCATTCCTAATAAATTCGTCTTTACACTTGAGGCACGCCACAAAGACATGGAAATCGTCAACACCTTCAAGGACTTCGTTCAAGGGTTGCAGAACTTTACCGAAAACGAAGGCTGCGAGATCAAGGTAACGAAATTGTGGGATCGTGATACGGTCTGGTTCGAGCCGGAGTTGTGCAATCTTTTGGAACAATCAGCACAGATGCTTGGCTATTCCCATAAACGAATGGTCAGCGGAGCCGGCCATGACGCCCAGTTCATCGCTAACTATGTTCCAACCGCGATGCTGTTCGTTCCAAGCGTGAATGGAAAAAGCCACTGTGAGGAAGAACTCACGTCTTGGGAGGACTGTGAAAAAGGGGTAAACGTCGTTTTGGATACCGTTCTTAGCCTGCTGGCACGGTAGCGCAAAGAAAATACGTGATATCGCAAATTAAACAGCGACATCCGCAAATAACATCATTCATTTTTTAAGCTCTGCCACAACCGCGGCAGGGTTTTTCCTTTTTATAAAAAATAAATCCTCTCACCAAACTCTATTAGATTGTCGACACTCACCGAGGAACGATCAGCGTGGAAAGCGCTCTTAGAAAAGGCAGCACATTTATCATGGAGATTCCGCAAATAAACTTAAATGTTAGATAAAGGAATGTATTCCAATAAAAGATTATCTGATATATGATAGAAAATATACTAGATAATGGATGTGGGGTCCGTTGAATCTGCTGGATTATGTTGTTAATCTCTCGCTTTTTTCCTTATTTGCCAGTACACCATTAGTACTCCGATCCTTCATTGCTTTTAGGCCGATTAAACACTATCGGATATTTGGAGGAATCTATGCGGGAATCATCACTGCCGTCCTTGTAGCGTTATCCTTCGAACGTGAAGGGTATGTGTACGATTTACGCTACGCTGCAGTCATTCTCAGTTTTGCCTATTTAGGCCCGGTGGGCGGCCTTATTACAGCTGCTTTTTCAATTGCCGCACGACTTTTGGCGGGCGGTCACTGGTTAACACCTATAATTGGCTGGTTAGTCGTCATTGTAGGTTTTCTTATCGTATATTTATTGACACCCAAGCTCAATGCCGTCAAAAAAACTGTTGCCTTGTTTTTGATCTATTTGGTTGTCTATGTCATTGATGTTCCGATCATTTTTAAGGTTTTTCCAGACAAACCGCTGTTTCATTTACAATACATTCTGTTTATTATGTTAGGAGTTGTCCTGGGAGTTTTACTAATCGAGTCGTATCTAAAGCTGTATCGGTTGAATGATAGACTGCTAGAAACGTATAAAATGGTGGAAGAGAGTGAGTTTAATTATCGCCTTATCGCCGAGAATACCTCCGACCTGATTAAGGTAATGGATAAGCAACATTCCATCAGCTACTTTTCCCCATCACACCAGCTTGTTTTGGGGTACGACCTATCCGAATTAGAGGGTGCGGATTTATGCGAGTTTATTCATCCTGACGATATCGGGATGTTCAGAAATACCATTCAGGGCATGTTTGAATCGAAAGAATCGCAATCGATGGAATTTCGTTTCCTGCACAAGGGTGGCCGCTGGATTGAATTTGAGTCCCGTTGTGTGCCCGTTGAGGGGGAAAATCACGCTGTCGAGCATATCGTCATTATTAGCCGCGATATTTCGGAACGAAAAAAATCCGAGGAAATTCTTCTGCAATCTGAAAAACTATCAATCGTCGGTGAACTGGCGGCGGGGATCGCCCACGAAATCCGTAATCCGTTGACAACGATTAAAGGATTTATTCAGCTTTACAAATCGACCAATAACGATTTTGAGTTTAGTGAATTGCTCCTGGGGGAGTTGGGTCGGATTGAAACCATTACGAGCGAAATGCTCACGTTGGGCAAACCGCAGGCGGTTAAGATGGTCGGTGCTGATTTACGGGAGTTGATTGAAAATACGATGGAGCTGTTGTCTCCGCAAGCGTTGCTGAACGGGATCCAGTTTCAAATGGTATCGGAAAAATCTCCATTTTTTATAACTTGCGAAAAAAATCAGTTGAGACAAGTGTTCTTGAATATTTTCAAAAATGCCATGGAGGCAATGCCCGAAGGTGGGGAGATCCATATCCAGCTTCGAAATGGCGCTCCGGGTGAGTGCGTTGTGTCTGTCAAGGACCATGGATGCGGCATCCCGGAAGAGCTGTTGCCGCGTTTGGGAGAGCCGTTTTACAGTTTAAAAGAAAAGGGAACAGGACTCGGCATCATGATTTGCCATAAAATTATCAAGCAGCACCACGGCAGTATCACCTATCATAGTAAAGAAAACGAAGGAACCCTGGTAGAGATTAAATTGCCATTAGTAGAATAAGGGAAAAAGCGAAGCGAATCTCTGGAGAGGAGGTTTCCTTCGCTTTTTTAATAGACTATACTAATCAAACGTTTGATTAGTCTGAGCATTATCATAGTAATTCATAGAGCTGACGGGATAAAATATAAGAAGGTAAATTTTTCAAAAGGCTGTGATGGCGATGTGTTTAATTCTGTTTGCTTATAAGGTACATCCTGATTATAAATTGATTGTGGCAGCGAACCGAGATGAGTTTTACAAGAGACCGACGGCTCCGGCCCATTACTGGGAAGACCACCCTGAAATTCTAGCAGGGCGTGATCTTGAAAAAATGGGCACGTGGATGGGAATCACTCGCAATGGTCGATTTGCCGCCCTAACGAATTATCGTAATCCGCAGGAGCAGGCAGACGGAAAGCATTCCCGTGGCGAATTAGTGGCAAATGCACTTTTATATGAAGGAAATATGAAAGAGTATATGGAGAAGCTGAGCGAAAACAAGGAGCAGTACCCGGGCTATAACCTGCTGGCGGGGGACATAGATGAACTCTACTATTTCTCCAATATTGGTGGAGAGCTTCAAAAACTTGAACCGGGGCTATATGGTGTCAGCAATCATTTATTAAATACTGACTGGCCAAAGGTGATTAAAGGCAAGGAACGATTATCGAAACTCATGAATGGCAATCTGGAAGGTTTGATAGACGAGCTATTCACGCTGCTTCAAACATCTGACCCTGTTGCAGATGAACAGCTGCCGAAAACGGGGGTATCGTTGGAGATGGAGCGAATGCTGTCACCACTATTTATCAGCAGTGAACACTACGGAACAAGAAGCTCAACTATCTTATTAATGACCAATACCGGAATTCAGTACATTGAACGTACATTTACAAGTGACAGTACAAAGGAACAACAATTCAAAATTCAAATATAACAACAGGTCAAAAACTAAATTAAGAAAAGTGTTAAAGTGATAAATGGTGTCAGGCACCACGCGTGGACATTTGTCCGCCAGTGGTGGACACCATTTTTTATTGATTCGTTCTCAGATTATTTGCGCGAATAGCTGACCCGTTTCTGCTACGAGGTGATAAAGTCGCCGCCGTTGACGTGGAGGGTTTGGCCGGTGACGTATCTGGAGTCGTCGCTGGCGAGGTAGACGTAGGCGGGGGCGAGTTCGAAGGGCTGGCCGGCCCGTTTCATGGGAGTGTCGGTTCCAAAGGTTGTGACACGCTCTGCGGAAAAGGATGAAGGAATGAGCGGTGTCCAAATGGGCCCCGGTGCTACCGCATTGACGCGGATACCTTGATCCACAATCGACTGGGAGAAGGAGCGAGTAAAGGAAACGATAGCCCCTTTCGTCGCAGAGTAATCGATTAATGTTTTTTCACCCCGAAAAGCGGTGATCGAAGTAGTATTAATAATTGAACTACCCTCTTTTAAGTGTGGCATTGCCGCCTGTGTCATAAAGAAATACGAAAAAATATTGGTTGCAAAGGTATGGATTAGCTGCTGTTCCGAAATATCCGCTAACCGGTCCTGTGGGTATTGAACAGCGCAATTGTTAACGAGAATATCCAGTTTTCCAAATGTCCGTACCGCCTGATCCACCACCTTCTGGCAATTTTCCTTAAAGCGCAGGTCTGCAGGAATCGTCAAGCAGCGCCTGCCGATTTCTTCCACTCTTGCCTTCGTTTCATCGGCATCCCGTTCCTCATACAAATAGGAAATCGCGATATCTGCTCCTTCCTTGGCAAAAGCGTAGGCTACCGCGCGGCCAATCCCGCTGTCACCGCCTGTTATAATGGCAACTTTGCCATGCAGCTTGCCACTCCCTTTATAATTTGGATTCTCCGATATGGGTCTTGGATTCATTAAGTATTCTAATCCAGGCTGCTGATCCTGATGCTGGGGTGGAAACGGTAGCATTTGCTCCTCGCATTTTGTTTCTTTTCCATAGTATGGATACATCGGATAGTCTCTCATATCAGTTCCTCCTTGGGCGGTTTATCTAGAACACTATATGCCTGGGAAACTGGGAAGTTCCAGTAAATAAAATTCACTAAATTCTACTAAGAATATTTTAACTATTCACAGCCATCGAACGTTTTTTTTTGATAAGATTTTCTTATTGTTTTTCATAAAAAGAGCGAATTTTATTTATCTTTAAGAAAGGAATATACTGTAAAAGAAGGAACAAGGGGGTGCAAAACATGGAATATATTGCTCTTTTTATCATTGGGATTTGTGCGACAACGCTCGGAACACTTGCAGGAGGAGGCGGACTAATAAGTCTTCCGGCAATGCTGATTCTAGGTTTTCCGGTTCACTCCGCTATTGGTGCGAATAAAGTTTCAAATACAATTAGTTCATTTTCTAGCTTCTATCATCTTTATAGAAGGAAGGAAATCTCGCTAAAGGAAGCATGGTGGATCATCCCTGTCAGCCTTGGCGGCGGGGCAAGCGGCGGTTTTATTGCTTCAAAAATATCTGCAGAAAATATGTCTATCATCGCAATTATTTTATTATTCTTTGCTTTCATTACATCGTTTCATAAGAAGGGGAATTTTACGGGGCAGGAGCCATTGAAGCCAAACAAAATCAGTGTGCCCGGTCTTTATGGCATCGGGATGTATGACGGCTTGTTTGGTCCGGGGCAGGGAACATTAATGCTGTATTTATTCGGTTTTCTGAATATCGCCTACATCAAGGCAGTAGGATTGGTCCGCCTAGCCACTTTTTCAAGCTGTTTTGGCGCCGCCATTACCTACATCGCTACCGGAAAAATCATCTGGCCGCTGACGCTGGCTTTGCTGCTCGGTTCCCTAACAGGAGCGCAAATCGGCGTCCGCATCGCCGAAAAACTGCAGCCGAAATTTGTGAGACCAATCCTTAGGGTCGTCACAGTCGGACTGATTTTCCAGATAGTAATAGGGAAGGTGCTGTAGGGCTTCAATATAAAAAGGGAATTGGACGAGTCCAATTCCCTTTGACCATTTATTGATGAACAGCTTCCTTTTGCTCGCTAGCTGAATCAACGTTCGACCAATCGTTTCTGATAATATAATCGAAAGCACCCAGTGCCGCTGTTGCACCTGATCCCATTGAAATAATGATTTGCTTATAGGCACTGTCTGTACAGTCACCGGCGGCAAATATACCAGGAACGCTGGTTGCCCCATGCTTATCGACAACGAGTTCGCCCATGCGGGTTTTTTCGAATGTGTCATCGAGCCAATCGGTATTCGGCACAAGGCCGATTTGAACAAACACACCTTGCAATTCAACGTGATGTTCTTTGCCAGTACCACGATCAATATAAGTAAGACCGTTCACTTTGTCAGTACCGGTAATTTCCTTTGTTTGCGCGTTCTTGATTACTGTTACGTTGGAAAGACTGTATAGACGATCCTGCAATACAGAGTCTGCCTTCAGTTCCGGAGCAAACTCAATTACTGTTACATGCTTTACGATACCTGCAAGGTCAATGGCCGCTTCAATCCCGGAATTCCCGCCGCCAATAACAGCAACGTCTTTTCCTTCAAATAACGGACCATCACAGTGAGGGCAGTAAGCCACGCCTTTGTTCTTGAACTCCGCTTCGCCAGGAACGTTTACATTACGCCAGCGGGCACCCGTTGACAGGATCACGGTTTTACTTTTCAAAACAGCGCCGTTCTCCAGTTCAACCTCGATGTAGTCGTTCTTTTCTATACGCTTAGCGCGCTGTAAATTCATGATATCGACGTTGTATTCTTTTACATGCTCTTCAAGACTGGCTGCAAGCTTAGGGCCTTCAGTATATTTTGTACCGATGAAGTTCTCGATGCCAAGAGTATCCATGATCTGGCCGCCAAAGCGCTCGGCAACAATACCGGTACGAATGCCTTTACGTGCTGCATAAACTGCTGCACTTGCACCCGCAGGGCCGCCGCCGACAACCAATACATCAAACGGATCTTTACTATCAAACTCTGATGCATCAGCCGTGCTGCCCATCTTGGCAAGAATTTCTTCGAGCGACATCCGGCCGCCGCCGAAAGATTCCCCATTAAGGAATACGGTTGGCACAGCCATGATATTTTTGCTTTCGACTTCCGCTTTATAGGCCGCACCGTCAATCATGGTATGTGTAATGCCAGGATTGAGAACACTCATCACGTTTAGTGCTTGGACAACATCGGGGCAGTTATGACAAGTTAAGCTGACATACGTTTCAAAGTGAAATTCGCCCTTGAGTTTTTTCACTTGGTCAATGACCTTTTGATCAACCTTAGGAGCTCTGCCACTCACCTGCAAAAGCGCCAACACTAATGAAGTAAATTCATGTCCAAGCGGGACGCCGGCAAAAGTAATGCCGTTTTCCTCGCCAGGACGATTGACACTAAAACTTGGTGTTCTTTCCAATGTTGTTTTTTCTGCTTTAATTTTAGGCGACATCGCTGTTAGCTCATCAACGAGAGCAAGCATGTCCTCTGACACCTTGTCAGATCCTGTACTGACTTTCAGAAGCACGTCGCCTTCCATTAGCTGAAGATACTGAGCTAATTGTGCTTTTATATCTGCATCTAATATCATTATTATCCTGCTCCTTAAATTTTGCCTACAAGGTCAAGGCTTGGCTTAAGTGTTTCGCCGCCTTCTTGCCATTTAGCCGGGCAAACTTCACCTGGATTGTTGCGCACATATTGCGCTGCTTTGATTTTGTTCACGATTGTGCTTGCATCACGGCCAATGCCGTCTGCGTTGATTTCCATAGCTTGTACGACGCCGTCTGGATCAATGATGAAAGTGGCGCGTTGAGCAAGACCTTCGTCATCTAAAACATCGAATAAAGTAGAAATTTTGTGTGAAGGGTCGCCAATCATTGTGTATTCGATTTTGCTGATGGCAGGTGAGTGATCATGCCATGCTTTATGTGTAAAATGAGTATCAGTTGAACAAGAATAAACTTCTACGCCAAGTTCTTTTAGAGTTGCATATTGGTTTTGCAGGTCTTCAAGCTCAGTTGGGCAAACGAATGTAAAGTCTGCTGGGTAGAAGCAAAGAACGCTCCATTGACCTTTGAAAGTTTCTTCACTAACTGATTTGAAATCACCGTTTTGGTATGCTTGTGCTAAGAATGGTTGTACTTCTTTTCCGATTAAAGACATGATAAATCTTCCTCCTAAATGATGTTTATATAACAACTAATTATTTGGTTTTAATAATTAGTTATTTAAAATAATTCTAATACAATACATATTATTATATATATTTAACCATATTGTCAAGAATTATAACCTTAAAATTTTCCAGTGACTTTCTGTATAATAATGTAAACGCTGTCATTTAGAAGAGCCAGCGTTGGCTGCAGGCCGCTTTTTTACAATAAAAAATTAATTTTGATAGAAGAGCATTGATTTTCAATTAATATATATATTCTCAATTAATAAAGTTGAAAAAGGTACTTTTTATAGTTTTCCAATAAAAGTAATGGGTCCAATTTAATAGGTAAAAAAGGTACCTGACTTATAAGCGCTAATATGCTCTAAAGTCGGTACCTTCTATAATTAAATACAAGCTTCATATTCCCTTATGATGTTGTTGATGATTGTTTTAACCGGGAGGATTTCATTGATTTCGGGGACCCGTGCGCCGGCAAAAACAAGACCGTTTTCACAATCGCCGTTCATCGAGGTGACCAAAGAATCCATCGTGCAAAACCGATAAGAGCAATTTTTCAGGCAATCGATGCACTTCTTTATTCTCACCTTTTTTTCATCCGAAATCAGGTCGGTAAAATGGTTTTTGATCGCCCGGCCCTGAAGGCCAACTGTCGTTTTTACCATAACTATATCTTCCTGACGGGCATGAACATATTTTTCTTTAAAGGATAACGGTGCATCGCATTCCTCGCTGGCAACAAATCTGGTTCCCATTTGCACGCCGGAAGCTCCCATCTTAAGGGCGCGGGCAAGATCTTCGCCGTTCATGATCCCTCCGGCAGCAATCACGGGAATCTTCACTGCTTCCGCTACCTCCGGTAAAATATCGAATAAGGGCCGATCCGTTCCAAGGTGTCCGCCGGCTTCATGGCCTTCGACCACCACAGCCGCTGCGCCAAGACGCTCTGACATTTTCGCCAGCCTTGCCGATGAAACAATGGAGATGACAGGGATGCCGGCTTCTTTGCCCCAGGCATACATATCTCTCGAAATGCCTGCTCCTGAAATGATGAAGTCGACCTTCTCTTCAATGGCTGCCTTCATTTTTTCAGCAAAGTCACTCATGGCAAAGAGAACATTAACCCCGATATAGCCTGCACCTTCTATACTTTTTCTGGCCTTCCGAATATGGTTTCTCATCTCGTCAACTGTAATTCCGGTTCCTGAGATGATTCCGATCCCGCCGGCGTTGGCAACTGCAGATGCCAGCCCGCTTAGGGAAATTCCTACTCCCATGCCGCCTTGCATGATGGGAAATTTGGGTAACATGTGACCTATTTTCAACTGTGGGAAATTCAAGCAAAAACCCCATTTCATCATTATTTTTAAGGATACCATGTCATTGTATCAATAAAACTGCATTGATGAAGTGAGATAATTAACACCTGCTCCTAATAGTTGATGATACTCAATGCTTTGTCACATACCATCCCTTTGTGGAACAAGTCTTGTTTTTAGGACTCACCTTTATTTTGCAAGTCCATTTCAGGTTGTGGATATATTTTTTCAAAGAACTTTTGGAAGCCAAAATTTAAACATGCATCCGCTAAAAGTAACAGGAAAAAATAAATGGATTTCACTTTAATGTGAAACACGTTGAATTTTTTGAATAAAGCAATGATTGGAAAGGCATAAACCAAATCGGCTGCGATATTGATCAATGCATAGTATAGAAATTTGCCTTTTGATAAATAAAAAACCCATATATTCATCACAAGGTATGGCCCAAATAACAAAAGGAATGCCGTATGGGTCATATTTTTTTGACCGCCTTTTACTTTCCACAATCGATGTGTGCTAAAGAAAAATATCTCGCACATCACCGTCAAGGCGGAGAATAAAGAAACCGGAAGATACTTGACGAACAACTTCTTTTTATTAGGAAGGAATAAAACCGAAAGCCAAGAACCAACAAAAAAAGCAATCCTAATCGCAATAGGCATCGTATCATCATCTCTTTTTTTAAAAGTAGTTTGCTAAGAAACCGGTATCCTTATTCAGAGAAACGGGGGGGGATTTTTTTTATATAAAAAATTTTAAAAAACATATTGACGGATATCAATAATTATAATATTATCATTCTTGAGAATGATAATAATTAAAACAAAGGGTAACCTTAAGGGGGAGAAATAGTATGGTCAGTACTGGAACGATTGTTGCAATGGTATTTCCGATTGTGTTTTCATTTGTTTTATTCGCGGGATTGATTTTGTTTTATCGAAAGAGAGCAGGGGTTGCGGCAAAGCCGGTCATCATAGGTGCAATTGGATTTGTGGTGATTACACAGGTGCTGGAAAAAGTGTTGCACCTGGCTGTTATCACGGCCTTTCCAAACTACGCCGATCATCCTGTGCTTTGGGGACTATACGGCGGGTTGGCAGCTGGAACATTTGAAGAGCTTGGCCGATTTTTGTTATTTGTATGGCTGTTGAAAAAATACCATGACTTCAAAGGCGGAATCTCATTTGGGATTGGCTGGGGCGGCATTGAAGCAGTTGTCCTGATGCTGATGTATATGGGTACAAATATTGCGTATGCGGTATTAATCAATTCAGGCACATTTGAGTCGACATTAGGGTCTCAAATACCCGCTGACCAAGTGGCAGCCATTAAGGATACAGTATTAAACCAGGGAATATCTTTCTATTTATTGAGTGCTGTGGAACGATTCTTTGCGGCATTCCTGCAAATAGCCTTCAGTTTATGGGTATTAATCGGTGTGGTGAAAAAGAAATTTTCTTATGTGATTTACGCTCTGCTAATACATGCGGCCATTGATTTTCCATTGGTATTTGCGCAAACAGGATTCTTCACAAATATGTGGGTCATAGAAGGCTATTTGGCCATCCTCTTTCTTATCTCGCTTGTCCTCATTAAAAAGGCAAGACCACATTTGCAGTAAGTGCTTAAGGGACTCTTTCGCGGTGCGGAAGGGTCTTTATTTTTCAAAAAATCCAAGAAGCATTTTCTTTTGACCTTATTTGTGTAAAATAATGATAAGTACAATTCGGAATAAAGGGGGGGAATTCATGCTCACGATTAAGGAAATTGCCGAACGGGCCAATGTCTCGCGGACGACGGTTTCCAGAGTATTAAATAATTCGGGTTACGTTAGTGAGGAAGCCAAAAGAAGAGTATTAAAGGTGATTGAAGAAACAGGCTATATCCCGAGTGAAAATGCCAAGTCGCTTAGGACAAAAAAGACAAAGGTCATCGGGGTCATCCTGCCGAAGATCAGCACGGAAACTTCCAGCAGGCTTGTGAAAGGAATCGATGAAATATTGGCCAAGGGCGGCTATCAAATTCTGCTTGCCAATACAAATCTAAAACCCGAAAAAGAAATAGAATACCTGAAGCTGTTGAAAAGCCGCCATGTCGATGGCATTATTCTGTCCGCAACAAACGTAAACAGGTCTTTAATAGAAGAAATTTATCAGCTGAAAATCCCATTTGTCACAGTCGGCCAATATATCTCAGGCCTGGCCAATGTCGTATTTGATGATTATCAAGCAGCAAAGGATATGGTGCAGCTCCTGATTAAAAAAGGGCATAAACGGATTGCTTTTATTGGAGTGGATGAAAGTGACCGGGCTGTTGGGTACCTGCGGAAAAACGGCTACTACGATGCAATGAAGGAAGCGGGATTACCGGTAGAAGACAGCTGGGTGCAAAAAGGCGTCTTCAACTCGGAGTCCGGCTATGAATCGATGAAAGAGATTATCGAAATCTCGGATAACCGGCCAACAGCGGTTGCAGCCGTAACCGACCGGCTGGCCATTGGCGCGATGCAGTTTATCCAGCAGATGGGCCTTTCAATACCTGAGGATATGGCCTTCGCCGGAATGGGTGCTTCCGAGTTATCGAGGTATATTACTCCATCTTTAACAACAATTGATTTTTCAATGGAAGATGCGGGGCGTGAAGCAGCGGCGTTATTACTGGAACAAATCAGTAGGGAAATGAACCAAGAAGAAATTAGAACAATAAATTATAGACTTCTTGAACGAGCTAGTATATAATAAGTGTGTAATCGATTCCACAGTGCGAGATTCATCGATTACACTTATTTTTTGTTATTTAGGGAATCGATTCCACGCGAATCGTACCAAATTTTTATTAAACATGAAACCGATTTCACATGAATATAATTAGCCATCAGCAACAGACTAGGACTAATATTTTTTTTGAGGAAATGTGTAATCGATTCCACAAATACAAATACATGGGGGGAAAGAAAATGTCTGAAAATCGCAAAATCGCAGAGCAAGTGATTGAAGCAGTCGGCGGCAAAGAAAACATTCAATCCGTCGCCCATTGTGCCACAAGACTGCGGATTATGGTAAATGACAAGGAAAAAATCAACCAGGAACAGGTTGAGAACATTAATAAAGTTAAAGGTGCATTCTTTAACTCCGGCCAATACCAGATTATCTTTGGGACCGGTACCGTAAATAAAATTTATGAAGAAGTTTCGGGGTTGGGACTTGAGACCAAGTCAGCAACTGATCAGAAAAAAGAGGCTGTAAAAAGCGGCACGAGATTTCAGCGAGCGATCCGCACCTTTGGTGATGTATTTGTACCGATTATTCCGGTGCTGGTAGCGACCGGTCTATTTATGGGGCTTCGCGGTCTCGCCATGCAGGAGCAGGTCCTCGCTATATTCGGCATGAAGCCAGATGACGTATCACAAAACTTCCTATTATTCACGCAAATCCTGACCGACACGGCGTTTATCTTCCTGCCGGCACTTGTGGCCTGGTCGACATTCAGGGTCTTCGGCGGAACACCAATTATTGGGTTGGTGCTTGGTTTGATGCTTGTCAGCCCATCACTGCCTAACGCGTGGGGCGTTGCCGGCGGTGATGTCGAACCGCTTAAATTCTTTGGCTGGATTCCGGTTGTCGGCTATCAAGGCTCTGTTCTGCCAGCGTTTATCGCCGGTATTATCGGGGCGAGATTGGAACGTTTGATTCGTAAGCGTGTTCCGGAAGCACTTGATTTAATTGTTACACCGTTTTTAACACTGCTTGTGATGATTGCTTTATCGTTACTGGTGATCGGACCAGTCTTTCATATTGTTGAACAAGGCATTTTGTCTGGTGCTACAGCCGTTCTGTCATGGCCATTAGGCATCAGCGGCTTGTTAATCGGCGGGCTTAACCAGTTGATTGTTATTACAGGTGTCCACCACATTTTTAACATGCTCGAAATTCAGCTTTTGGCCAAATATCATTACAACCCGTATAACGCCATTGTTACCTGCGCGGTAGCGGCTCAGGGCGGTGCTGCTCTTGCGGTAGGATTAAAGACAAAATCAACAAAATTAAAAGCGCTGGCGCTGCCATCTTCGTTATCAGCATTCTTGGGGATTACCGAACCGGCTATTTTCGGGGTTAACCTGCGTTATGGAAAACCATTTATTATGGCGCTAATCGGCGGTGCGGCAGGCGGGTTCTTGGCCTCGATCCTCGGCCTTAAGGCAACAGGGATGGCGGTTACCGTTATTCCTGGGACCCTGCTTTATCTAAATGGACAAATCTTGCAATATATTTTGGTCAACCTGGTCGCAATTGGAGTCGCATTCGTTTTGACATGGATGTTTGGCTTTTCAGATAAGGTAAAGAAGGAAATGGAACAGTAGCGTGAGTGAAAAGAAGGCAAGCATGATTCTTGCCTTTTCTTTTTAAAGGAGGATGGTTATGACAGCAAAAGAAGGTCGACTTATGCAGCAGGCTTATCATCAAGTCGCTACGTATAAGGACAAAGTCGTGAGCGATCCGTATCGATTAGATTATCATCTGATGCCTCCGGTTGGATTATTAAATGATCCCAATGGATTAATTCAATATAAAGGTGTTTACCATGTATTTTATCAGTGGAACCCGTTTGAAACGGCACATGGAGCGAAATTTTGGGGGCACTATAGCTCGATGGATCTCATCCATTGGCGGGAGGAGCCGATCGCGCTTGCTCCAAGCGAGTGGTATGAAAAGAATGGGTGCTACTCCGGAAGTGCTGTGGAGGCGGATGGAAAGCTTTATCTTTTCTATACAGGGAATGTAAAGAATGACGACGGCACCCGCGAAACGTATCAATGTCTGGCCGTTTCATCGGATGGCATTCATTTTGAAAAAAAAGGCCCGGTTCTCAAGCTGCCGGAAGGTTATTCAGCGCATTTTCGTGACCCGAAGGTTTGGAAGCATGCCGACCGTTGGTATATGATTGTTGGTGCGCAGACTTTGGACGAAACAGGTGTGGCCGCCCTGTTTACTTCGAAGGATTTGTACAATTGGAAGGAAGTGGGCAGGGTTGCCGGCTCTGGTCTGAATAGCCTCGATGAGTTTGGTTACATGTGGGAATGTCCCGATTTGCTGCAGTTGGACGGGAAGGATGTATTGCTGGTTTCGCCGCAAGGGCTGGAGCCTGCGGGGCATGCTTATCATAATTTGTTTCAATCAGGGTATTTTATTGGCGAGTTGAATTACAAAAAGGGAACGTTCCAGCATGGTGACTTTGTTGAGTTAGACCGTGGATTTGATTTCTATGCTCCGCAAACGTTTGTGGATGATAAGGGCCGCAGGATTCTTTATGGCTGGATGGGCATGACAGACGATGCTGAACAGTTTCAGCCGACAATTGAGAATCATTGGGTTCATGCCTTGACAATTCCAAGAGAATTGAAGCTTCATGACGGGAAGATATTTCAAAAACCACTTGTGGAGCTGGAAGCGCTAAGAGAAAATCAGGTTATGGTTGAGAAGGCGAAGGTAGATGGGCCGGTGGTTAAGTTTGAGGGGATAAGCGGGGCATCAGTTGAACTTCTTCTCGACTCGATTCAGGTGAAGGAAGGGACCTTTGCGATGGCGTTTCGCAATGAAGCGGTGTTGCGCTTTGATGCGGACAAGCAGGAAATCAGTTTGAAAAGACGGAATGTTAAAACGTCGGAGCCGGAAGCCAGAACTTGTCCATTGGCGGCATTGTCCAAGCTGCAAGTCTTTATGGACCATTCTTCTTTGGAGGTTTTTATAAACGACGGGGAAGAAGTGTTTACTCTACGATTTTTTCCAAATCCAGAGGATAAAAGTATTTCTTTTCTGGGGAAAGCCAAGTTCGATTTATATAAATGGGATATTGGCAGAATTATGATGTTAGGAGAGTTATGATGAGCGGTGTCCGGACAAGTTTAATGCTTTTCACGGACGAGGCGTGAACGGATATTTAAATAGCTAATTTACTAAGGTACCGTCGAAGCAGGCGGTGCCTTTTTTGCATACCCGTGGTCTATGTGCCACCAACGGAAAGCCTTCATAACCTTTAAGGAAAAGTTAAGGAACAACAATAATAATAGGCTTATTCCAAAAATAAAGCATGTCCGGGTAGTGGAAGGCCGGGATTAGAAAGGGAGTAAGCCAGAATAAAAGTGAACAGTACGCTCGGAAAAGGCACTGCGATTGAAATAACTTTTCCTAAGACGCAAAAGGGCTAACGCTTGGATTTTATAAAATCCAGGTGTTTTTTTATTTCTGCCCAAGCATTTTTTAGATTTTTAAATAATATGTATGGAGTAATGATGGATGAAATCTATTACTGTATCTCATACAGTATCGAAAAGAGGTGAAGGCTGGATGAGTTCTTTGTTGGAATCGTTCATGACGGAGCTGAGAAGAGGGACGCTCACGCTTGCTGTTTTAAGCCAGTTAAGCACCCCACAATATGGCTATTCGCTGGTACAGCGCCTGGAAGAAGCCGGTGTGGCCATTGAGCAAAGCACGCTGTATCCGCTGTTGCGCCGTTTGGAAAAACAAGGACTCGTGACGAGCAGCTGGGATACAACCGAAAGCCGGCCGCGAAAATATTACGTTTTATCGGACTATGGCATGGAGGTTTATCAGGAGCTGAAACAGGAATGGCACAAGATGACGCTTGAGCTGACAACCTTATTAAAAGGAGAGGATAATCATGAAGCTGATTGAGGCTTATGTGTATGAAGTGACCAGAAGGCTTCCCGAAAAATCCCGCGAAGATATCGCCCGGGAACTGCGGTCGACAATTGAAGATATGCTGTCAGAACAATATACAGAAGATGAGGTGAAAGCTGCGCTTGGTAAACTTGGTGACCCCGCCGTGCTTGCCGCCAGTTATCGTGATGCCCCGATGTATTTGATTGGACCCAAAGTTTATGACGTCTATATTCGAACCTTAAAAAAGACGGTGCCTTGGGCGGTTCTGGTGACGATTATCGTTCATTCGGTCATTGGTATCTTGGGGTTTACGGGTGAGGAAGCGGTATTGTACTTCGTGATTAAAATGTTTGGAACCATCATTGCCAATGTCGTCATGGTGCTGATGTACGTTTTGTTTTGGTTTACTGTAGTCTTTGCTGTGATAGACAGAGTTGATTTTTCAAAAAGTGGGCAACCGTTGCCGACCGGCAAGGCTCCATGGTCGCCGGATGATTTGGAGAAAGTCGAAATATCGCCGCGTAAGTGGACAATTTTAAAAGGGGAAGCAGTTTTCGGCTTGGGTTGGACCTTGTTATGGACGATTGTTTATTTCAATGCCGATCATCTCTTGGGAAGGTACCAGTCAATAGAAGGCGGTGGACTGAAGTTTGTCATGCCGTTATTCAATCAAGACGTATTATTGTCCTATTGGCCAGCGGTCTTGTTGCTAATCGGGATGGAAACTTGTCTGGTGGTTTATAAATGGAAGGCGGGTCATTGGACAGTGAAACTGGCGGCTGCCAATACGATCATACATGTAATCGGTGCCGGTATTTTTCTTGTTATGGCAAGTGATCCGCATTTGTATAATCCGGCTTTCATCGCATCTTTCTCCAACTCGATAGACACTCCTGCTTCCTTTTTAGAATGGCTGTGGCTGATTATTATCGCCGGTGTTGCTGTTTCAATCATCATTGAAGCCTTTGATAATTTTCGTAAAGCCAGGCGCCCGTAAAAATTTTTTGGCCGATGGCCGGCTAATCATGTTAAAGACAGGGTGCAGTTCAAAATGGGGGTGCCTTTTGCTTGGCTTTTTTTGAGGTTTTGAATTATAGTTAAAATATTAAATATTCAGAAAAAACCAACGAGGGGTGGAAGTAGTTGAATCTTTATGTAATCCGTCATGGGGAATCACAGCACAATGTCGACAGGACGGTAATGGCGCATACCCATGATTCGCAGCATAGCTTGACCGAACTAGGCTTCAAACAAGCCGCCATTACAGCCGAATTTATGAAACCATTGTTAAATGAAAAAACGGTACTATATAGTTCACCTTATTTGCGGACGAAGCAAACGGCTGCGGCCATTCGCGCCCTGCTCCCGGAGCAGGTGCCATTTTTCGAAAACCCGCTGATCAGGGAATGGGAGCTGGGCAACCTTTATGACTTTAACAATCGCACGCCCGAGGCGAAGAAGGAATATAAGGCCGCTGGTCAATTCTACTTTCGTTTTCAAAACGGGGAGTCACTCGCTGACGTGTATCTAAGGGCCACGATGTTCATGAACACCGTTGTCGATCGACTGAAGCAGCAAGAGCGCTACGAAAATATCGTCGTTGTCACCCACGCCGCCTTCATGCACATGCTGCTCGCCTTCCTCATGAACATGCCAGTAGAAGACCTGTTAGACTTCAAACCTATTGAAAACGCCGCCGTCCTCAAAATCAACGAGGTAGAGGGCGACTACCAATATGAAAAAATATTTGTGCCAGTTGTGGAATAGGAAATAAAAGGGAAATGGTGTCAGGCACCAGCCGTGGACAATTGTCCGTGTGGGGTGGACATTGGATATTATGGTGCTGATAAAGGGAAAGAGCCGATTTCGTTGTCGGCTCTTTTTTCTTTATATGTGGTTTTCTTGGTCATCCGTTAACGATGTTATTTTTGTTGATCTGCCGCGAATACGATGCCGGCGTCTTTTCTGGCTTCTACGAGCATGTCCATGACGGACCGGCTGTAATCTAGCAGCTGGTAACAGCGGTCAAAGTCCTGGCTTTTGTAGATTTCTCTGAACGCCACAAGCTCGTAGTACAGTGAATTTTGGGTAGTTTGCTGATTTAAAGTGGTCTCGGTGCCTTCTGCATGCACCACCACAGTTTGGCAGCCATTTGCCCCATCTACATGTATATAGCCCTTTTCACCTTGAATCAAGGCAAAGTTCATACTGTTCGTATCCTTGCACCCAACGCACTCGGCGATAAAGCCTGGGTATTTCATGACCAATACCCCCGATGTATCAATGCCATTCGGATGTTTATTGGCCGTGTAGCGGATGGATTCCGGTGTGCCAAACAGGTTCATGACAAAATGCAGGTTATAAATGTTGATGTCAACAAGGGCGCCTCCCGAGAATTTCGGGTTAAAAATATTTGGTGTCTCGCCTGCTAACAAGGCATTATATCTACTTGAATATTGACTGTAGTTACACTGAATAAATTTGATCGGCCCAAGCTTGTCAACATTTTCTTTGATTAATTGGTAGTTTGGCAGGTGGATTGTCGTAATTGCTTCGAATAACAGTAACTGCTTTTGTTTTGCCAATTGGGTCAAACTTTCCAATTCCTGAAGTGTTGATGTGAAAGGTTTTTCGCAAATGACATGCTTTCCAAGTTCAAGCGCCCTGTAGGCCTGTTCATAATGCAGGCTGTTTGGGGACGCGACATAAACGAAATCGACATCGGGGTCGCCATACATTTCATCCAAATTTGTATAGATCTTACCGATTTCATATTTTTCCGCTAACGGTCTGGCTGATTCCTGTTTGCGGGAATACATCGCTACGCATTGGGCGCCATCAACCTTGCTTAGTGCCGAAAGAAAGGTATCGACAATGAAACCTGTTCCGATTGTAGCAATATTCATTTTAAGCCCCTCCAATTCTTTGTTTTTCCTTTGAATATGTACTGCTAACATCATAAAGGATTTTGAGTGGCTTGCCAACTTGGAACAGTATTGCTTATAAAAGACATAATCGGTTGGGTCTATGCCGAAAGTGTCTAATAGAAGCGGTCTAAAAGACAAAATTGGATGTACACCCTCGAAAGTGTCTAATAGAAGCGGTCTAAAAGACAAAATTGGATGTACACCCTCGAAAGTGTCTAATAGAACCGGTCTAAAAGACAAGATTGGAAGTACCACCCTCGAAAGTGTCTAATAGAGCCGGTCTAAAAGACAAGATTGGAAGTACCACCCTCAAAATGTCTAATAGAACCTCTCTAAAAGACAAAACCAGCCAGCCCAACCCCAGAAATGTCTAATAACCTAAGCACACCCCTGCTGGAACATTGCCCGAAAACTAATCCTTACAAACATTTCATTGATTTCCAATTACTGTAATGCTATGATTATGGTAATTAGAGTGAAACGGAGGTTTTCCTGGTGTATTTTTGCAGATTGCGATTCCTAAATTTGAACTGTTAACTGAATAACGTTCGAGTCTCTGCCTGGCTGCAGAGTAAATGGGATTGGTCTGCCTATATGAGGAAACCTTTATTTAACATATGTGAAATAAAGAGGGCTTAAGCGACCCTCTTTTTTGCTGTCTTTAAAAACAAGTTGCTCGAAATGGTTTCGGTGGAAACGCCATTCTCCATCTTGAGCCAAAAGATCCCAGCCCGAATCAACTCCATTCCCCAATGGAGGTTTTTCGTGATGCTCCTTTCCCTTTACTTTGCCACAGGCGGATTGCCCTGTGTTTTTTATTTTTCAAAAAGGAAACGGAGGAATCAGGCTATGAGACATAAACAAAAAGCACTTATTGTCGGGGTCAACACCAATCACCAAACGGATTTCCAGTACTCCATGAAGGAGCTGGAGAACCTCGCGGCCGCCTGTGACATTGAGGTGTCCGGAGAAATCACGCAAAATTTAAATCGCATCAATAAAACTCATTACATCGGTACCGGAAAAATCGAAGAAATCATTCAGTTATTAAAACACACTGAGGCCGAGCTAGTCATCTTTAACGATGAACTGTCAGCCTCGCAAATCCGCAATCTGGAGGAGGCGCTTGACCGGACTGTCATTGACCGGACCCAGCTAATTCTGGACATTTTTGCCCAGCGTGCCAAAACAAGAGAGGCCCAGCTTCAAGTCGAAGTCGCGCACCTGAAATACATGCTTCCTCGCATCGTCGGCAGCCGGGAATCATTAGGTCGCCAAGGTGCTGGCGTAGGCTTGAAAAATAGAGGAGCGGGTGAGACCAAGCTGGAGCTGGACCGCCGAAAAATAGAAGGAAAAATCGCAGCGCTGAACAAGGAACTGAAAACCCTCGTCGCGCAGCGCGAAACCCGGCGCAGCCAGCGCAGGAAGAGCGGCGTGCCGCTTGTTTCGCTCGTGGGCTACACGAATGCCGGCAAATCAACTATCATGAATGCGTTGCTAGGCCGTTCACACCAAGCTTCAGCGGCCAAACAAGTTTTTGAAAAAGATATGCTCTTTGCCACTTTGGATACCTCAGTGAGAAAAATAAAGCTGCCGAACCATCCGCCGTTCTTGCTTTCGGACACGGTCGGGTTTGTTGATAAACTGCCGCATCATCTCGTCAGAGCATTTCGCTCGACCCTGGAAGAAGCGGCCACAGCCGATTTGCTCATCCATGTCGTCGATTACTCGAGCCCGCAGCATCAAAAGCTAGCCGAAGTAACGCATAAGACGCTACAGGAGATTGGCATTAAGAATATCCCAATTATTTATGCCTTCAACAAGGCGGACATGGCGGATACGGAATATCCGAAGGTGGAAGGGAACAAGGTTTATCTTTCTGCAAAAAATGGTTTCGGTATGGAGGAACTGATTGACCTGATCAGCGCACATTTTTTTAAAAATCAAATCCACTGTGAAATGCTGATTCCATTTGACGACGGGCGCCTGGTAACCTACCTCAATGAAAACGCCAATGTCCTGGCGACCAGCTTTGAAAGCGACGGTACCAAGCTAACCATCGAATGCAACCAATATGATTTTGAAAAATATCAGCAGTATTTAATATAGAAATGTAGCCCTCCAGTTTCAATAGGGTTTTGCAATCTTAAGAAAAATAGGGGGAAGAGTTAAGGGGGAAAAGATAATGACCGTTGAAGCGTTAAAGCATAATAGAGTAGTTGATTTTGTTGAGTACTGCAAAAAACATCGATTGGCGGTTGACGATTCTTTTTTATACGACGAGGATTTGGAAACATTTGAACCAAACGCCGACAACCCTACCTATGTCATCACCGGTCAACAGGGGGAAATTATCGCTGCCGCATCACTAATCATGGATGAATATCAAAAACGTGGAAAACGGGCGCGGTTTCGAATTTTCCTTTCCGAAGCCAATGACAAAGACCAATATAAGCTGCTGTTGGAGTCGCTGCTAAAACATACCGCAGGCTTGGAAAGGGTATATATTTTTGTACCGCTGGCGAATAAGCTGTTGTCGGAAGCAATCAAGCAGTTGGATTTTTCCGTAGAAAGATATGCATTCGTAATGGTTAGAGAGGACTTGGATGTACCTGAACTCAATTTACCGGATGGATATAGTATTAGAAATTTTCAACCGGGCCAGGATGAAGAAGTTTGGTGTGAGGTGCGCAATGCTGGATTTGCCACCCTGAAGGGAAGTGAAACACCGCGTACGCCGGACATGATTGCAAAAATGGTGTCAGAATCGGATTACATCGAGGGCGGCATGAAAATCCTATATCACATCGATAAACCGGTTGGTGTGGCTAGGGGTGCAGCGGACGAATACGAAAATGCGCCAATCATGAATATCGGCCCGCTTGCCGTTTTGCCTGAGTATCAGGGTAAGGGACTGGGACGCCTTCTGCTAAGGGCCGCGCTCCATGTTGCCAAGGATAAGGCCTATAAAAGAACGATTCTCTCGGTGAACGGAGAAAATGAGCGTGCCCAAGCCTTGTATATTAGGGAAGGCTTTAAGCAGGTCGAAGGTGCAGTCTGTTATGAATATCGTTTGGTGTCTTGTTAGGGGGGGAATCCGTTGCAGCAATATGAAGTGACCCAGGTAAAGGATTTGCAGCAAATGGATTTGACTCATTTGCAGGAGGAAAGCCGGGAAGAGGGCTTTCGGTTTCTTGATCGATTAGAAGCGGATTATCACAATGGGACCAATACCTTTGATGGGATTGGAGAGGCATTGTTTGCTGTGGTAAGCAAAGAAGGCAAAGTGCTTGCGGTTGGCGGCATAAACATTGACCCGTTTTCGGATGACCAAACAATTGGCAGGATCAGACGATTCTATGTTTCAACTAAGCACCGAAGAAGCGGGATTGGCAAACTCCTATTAGATACACTCAAATCCCATGCAAGCTGTCATTTCAAACTATTAGTTCTAAACTCATCATCACAAGCTGAAAAGTTCTATCAAACTTGTGGATTTACTAAAACCGAACAGTTCACAAGGGTAACTCACATACTAAACTTGTAACTGCCGTGAGCAATTTAATGGTTACCTAATCGATTTTTATCTGAAAGCAAGAAACACAAGCGAAACTGTAATGAGTGAATGCCCAATACTGGTACCCGCAACAAAAAAGCAGAATGACCGCATCCAGTCATTCTGCTTTTTGCTATTCCGAGTAAAAATTTACCGCGCTAATTACTTCTCTTTATAATCCTCATTCACAACCGTAAACTCATCAATGACCTCACCATCAGAGGTGACTGTCTTAATCGTGATCCGGTCTTTGTCGACCTTGGCCCTCAGAGAAACAGCGATGTTGTCCATATTGACGTATTCAAATTTCTCATCGGCCACAGCATCATAGTGTTTCAGACCCGTTGTTCCGGACACGATATAGACCGTACCGTTCGGGTCATCCATGCCATTTTTCAGCTTTTTCGTTCTGCCGTATGAATGATCATGACCGGAGAACACAATGTCTATCCCCAGCTCATCGACAACAGGCACCAATTTTTCTTTCATAATCTCATTGCCGCCAAACGGATTCGTAAAATATGGCGGCTTATGGGTAACAAGGATTTTCCAAGGCTTATCGGACTGCTTCACATCCTGCTTGAGCCATTGGAGCTGCTGCTCCAAAACCTTGTCATCGCTCGTAAACCCTAACACGCTGATATGGATATTATGATAATCCACAGAATAGGTGCCGCCCTTGTCAAGGTCCGGCCCATTCCCAGTCGAGTTAAAAATTACCCTCGCGGCCTGGGCATTGACGTCACCCATATATTCATGGTTGCCTAACGTGGCAACCAGATTGGTTGAGCGGATTCTGTCATAGCGGCTAAGCGTATTTAACGCATCATCCCATTGTTTAAATTTGGATGCGTCGTCAATTAAATCTCCAACATGGATCATGAACGCCATATCCTTGCTATTTAAATCTCCCAAAATCTTATCAAATAAACTTAAATCGGATGGGGACTGTGTATCTCCCAAAACAGCAAACTCAAAGCTTTGCTTCCTTTTTAAAGTGGTAAACTCCTTCAGGTCAGTCCAGTTCTTGCCATCACCGACACGGTAAACGTAGGTCGTGCCTTGCTGCAGCTTCGTTAGGGTCACTTCATTCACCCTGACTATCCCGTTTTTCTTGATATCCTGCTCCCCGGAGAAGACTAGGTCGCTGGAAGCGCCAGCAGCAAGCTTCAGCTCCTGTTCTCCCTTCTTGTCAAAATCCTTTTTCCGGGCGTATTGGATGATGGCCGATTTGCCTTCGGCTAACGGACTCGACATCCAGGTGAAGCCTTTGGATTTATAAGGGTCGCCCACAGCTGTCGCAATCACATTTTTGAGTTCTGTCTTACCGGCGAGAGGCGGGTAGGTTTGCGTGTTGACTTTGAACGAATATTTCCCATCCTTTACGGCATATAAAGCAATTTTCTTCACTTCGTCCGTGATTGCATCAACCTTCAGAACTTCGTCCGTATTGGTTTTTCCAAGCGAAATGGGGTCCTTCACACCTTCAATGGCCGCAAAAACTTCGACGCCCTTGACCAATTCCCCGGCGGCATCCTTGACGGTCATTACCGCTGGTTTTCCAAGCAGAATCGGTTCTGCCGTAACGGTGAACGCTCCAGACACGGCGATTTCTGCCAGTTTCATTGAATAACTGGTGACGTCTCGGAAAATGTTCAAAATATTGCCATGGTATTTTCGTTTTTAAACAACTAAATTTGGTATTCTTAACGTAGAAAATATGATAACCGGCATGGAGACTTGGAGAGGCCATAAAAACAAACGGGAAAAAGTTCGAATGATTCCTGTGTGTTTTTTTGGTCTTTTTTGCATGCAAAAAAAACCCTTTGTATTAATGGATTTGGAGGGAAATGAGATGGGATTGACATTGGAAACAGAAGTGATTGTCATCGGCGGGGGGATGACAGGGGCAGGCGTGCTCCGTGATTTGGCATTAAGGGGATTGAAAGCAATATTAGTCGAGCAGCAAGATTTGGGTCATGGAACATCAACAAGGAATCATGGCTTACTGCATTCCGGTGCGCGCTATACGGTCCGTGACGAAGAGGCCGCAATCGAAAGCTATCGTGAGAATCTGATTTTGAAAAAAACCATCCCTGGCTCTATTGAGCAAACCGGCGGATTATTCGTCAAAGTGCCCGAAGACGAGAATAGCTATGTTGAAAAGTGGCTTACCTCATGCAAACGTGTAGGGATTCCCGTTCAAGAAATATCAGTTGCCGACGCCTTAAAGCAAGAGCCTTACTTAACTAAGGAAATCCAGGCAGCCTTTCGGGTTCCTGATGGTGCTGTGGACTGTTTTACAATGGTGGTTGATGTCGTCGCCGATGCGGTAAGACATGGGGCAAAAGTGTTGACGTATCATGAAGTTGTGGATATCTTAACCGAACAAAACCGAGTGAAAGGTGTTCGGGTCCGTGATTCTTTTTCAGGAGAGGAAAAGGAGATTTATTCACAAATGGTGGTAAATGCATCGGGTCCTTGGGGAACGAAGCTTGCCCAAATGGCCGGAATCCCATTAAAAATAATTAATAACAAAGGCATGCTTGCGATTTTTAGTCATCGCTTTAATAAGCAGGTCATTAACCGGCTTAGGCTGCCGGGGGATGCTGACATTTTTGTGCCTGCCCATAACGTAACTATTTTTGGAACGACCGGCATCAATGTGGAAGACCCGAATGATTTCTCCCTAGACCGGCAGGAGTTGGAAGGAATGCTGGCGGAGGGGAAGAAGCTAATCCCAACCATAAACGAGATGCGCCTGATTCGGGCCTTTAGCGGCAGCCGCCCGCTTTATCAGGAAGTGGCAGCATCCGATGCAAGTGGCAGAAATGTAACCAGAGGGATTGCACTCCTCGACCATTATAAACGTGATGGCTTAGATGGTCTGATCACAATCACTGGCGGGAAATTAACGACCTTCCGTTTTATGGCGGAAAAAACGGTTGATTTAGTTTGTGAAAAACTGGGGGTAAAGGCAGTTTGCACCACGGATCAGCAGGCAATTCCGCATCGCAATGCTGGTGAGTTTTTTAAGAATGCGGATATTGCGCCCGCGGCAAAAAACAAGCTGTTCAACTGGGCTGGAACAAATGCCCCAAAAATTGAATCCTCTTTACAGGAATCCAAGGTTATTGTTTGCGAGTGTGAGCAGGTTACATGGGCAGAAATCGAAGCGGTTTTACCGGAAGGTGGCCGTTTTCATCTGGGGGATGTTCGGCGCAGAACACGCCTGGGCATGGGACCTTGTCAAGGAACCTTTTGTAATCACCGTGCCGCTGCGCTTGCGGTTGAGAAAAAAAAGGCAACGATTGGAGAAGCAGAAAGGGCTATTCACCACGCTATTTCTGAAAGGAAAAAAGGAATGGATGTCGTGGCAACTGGGGAGACAGCCAAACAATTACAGTTAATGGAGACGATATATAAAGTTTCGTTAGGAATGGGAGAGGAGGACGTGCAATATGTATGATGTTGTGGTAGTAGGTCAAGGATTATCAGGCATGTTAGCCGCCATTTGGGCAAAGGAACAAGGATTCAGTACGGCGTTGACTGCAACTGGTACAGGGAAAATCATGCAATCAACCGGGGTAATGGACTTGATTCCCGGCTCTTCGGGGGGATTAGAGGACTGGGTTCATTTTTTTCAGATTGATGGTTTTAGGAAATCACAACTTTCGGAAGCAATTGACCAATTTAAGGCTCTGACAAACAAATTAAACTATTCATATAAAGGGGAGCTGGACCACCCCATATCCATTGTGACAGGTTCAGGCCATACAAAAAAAACGTTCTTGTACCCTGAAACGATTTCGCCGCTTCCTGATAAAGGCCATGTCGTTATAATTGGTTTCGAGGAAATCGTTGATTTTCAACCAACATACGTCATGAAAAATTTAAAAAGGTCGTGCCCAGCACTTTCTGTCGATGCAATCAAGATCCAATTAGGGGAACACTCCCAGCGCACGATGTCACAGCTGGATGCAGCACGATTGCTGGATCAAAAGGAAATTCGCAGTCACTGCATTAAACAGATTAAAGAACAGATGACAAACAGAAACATTTCTCAGCCAAACCTGTTTGTTTTTCCGGCCTCTCTCGGGGTGGAAAACTGGAAAGAGACAACCGGGCAGTTTTCTGTTGAACTAAAAGCACCAGTTACAGAGGCACCAGGAATGCCGCCAAATACGACAGCGATTCGCCTCAATGAAAAATTAAAAAAAGAAGCAGTTAAACTGGGCGTCAGATTCTACGCCGATACAACCGTTGTCGGCTGTGAACTTGAGGGCGATGAAGTTAAGTCATTGAAAATCAAAACATCCAATCAAATGACAGACCTATGCGGAAAGCATTTTATCCTTGCAACCGGAGGGATTCTGGGCGGCGGATTGCAGGTGACCTCCAGCGGCATCAAGGAAACAGCATTAGGGCTTGAAACGGATCGTACAGGTGCACTCCTTCATTGCCCTGTCAATCTCTATCCCGTTGGAGCCAGTATGGGAACGCAGATGACGCTTAATGGGATCACGGGCGGCGTATTTACCATTTTCTCGATTCGTGAAATGATCGGGAAAATGGATCAGAAACAAATGCTGGGAGGGATCGTCAGTGCGTAATCTGCCATTTTTTGAAGATACATTTGACAAGTGCCTTAAATGCAATGCCTGTGTCGCCAGCTGTCCGGTTGCCAATACGACGCTGGAATTTGGCGGTCCCAAGCATCTTGGTCCCGAGTTAAAAAGATTGATGGACAATCAAACCATTATTGATGACAAATCCATTGAATATTGTACGCTATGCACCACCTGCGATATGTCCTGTCCTGAAGGAGTCCATGTCTCCACATTGACGGCTTATGCCAAAGCCATCCACGCGGACATGTCCGGAACAAAATTTCGCGATTGGGTCTTAAGCAATGCCGAAATGGTCGGCAAGCTTGCCTCCTCCTTTGCGCCAATTACAAATTTGGCGATGGGGATGAAACCAGTCAGAAAAGTAATGGAATGGGTAATGGATATCCCTTCAGAAAGGCAGTTCCCGAAATATCGCTTTAAAAATTTCAACCGCATTTACAAGAAGAAAGAGGCTCAAACAGAACGGAAGGTCGCCTATTTTGCGGGCTGTTCTGCGACGTACAATGCCCCGGAAGTGGCGATGAGCTTTATCAAAGTAATGGAGTACAATGGCATTGATGTCGTGAAGCCTGACCAAAAATGCTGCGGTGTTCCGATGTTCGCCAATGGAAAAATGAAGCAGGGACTGAAAAATGCTAACGATAATATCAACAGCTTTTTGGCGTATACACGTCAAGGCTATGATGTTGTATTAACATGTACCAGCTGTACAATGGCCTTTAAAAAGGAATACGTCTCATACCTTGGCACCGAGGAAGCAAAAGAGCTTGCCAGCCATGTTTATGATGCCGACGAATATTTACGGATTTTAAAGGAAAACGATGAACTGAACATGGAACTGGCACCGATGAAGGAGAGGGCCGGATACTACGCCCCTTGCCATATGAAAGCCCAAGGGATAGGCAACCCGGCAATGGATATTTTAGAGCTGATTCCCGGATATGAAATTCAGGATGTGGGGGCAGGCTGCTGCGGCCAATGCGGCACATTTGGTTTTAAAACCGAAAAGTACGATGTTTCCATGAAAATTGGCCGGCCGATGGCGGAGGCTGTCAAGGAAGTGAATGCTAACTATACTGTGACAGAATGCGGAATGTGTAAAAATCAGCTTGATCAATTGACCGACAAGCCAGTAAAACACCCAATGCAAATTTTAGCGGATGCCTATGAAAGAGCAAATTAAGGAGTTTAAGGTAGTAAAGGGAAATGATAGTCGATGGTGGAACGGTTTCTAGTAACTATATTCATAATTTCTACATTTTTAAGCTTTGTAAAGTCGCCAATAGTTATAAAAAATTTAGTAAAATAATGGTAGAGTTTGATAGGGGGGGAAATCGATGTGCTTTTATGGGCAGAAGGTATTACCGGCCATACGCAAAATAGAGAATGTCGAAAAAATGATGCACAGCAATTATAACTATTTTGTGATTATGGAAATGCATATTTCCAGACTAAAACCCATTTTCCAAATGGCTGCAGCTAATAATAAAAAGTTGTTCGTCCATATGGACCTCATCCATGGGCTAAAAAATGATGAGTTTTCTACAGAGTATGTTTGCCAAGAATATAAACCGTTTGGTCTCATTTCTACCAAGGGAAGCGTTATTATAAAGGCAAGACAAAAAGGGGTAAAATCCATTCAGCGCCTATTTTTATTGGATTCAAGCTCAGTTGAAAAAAGCATAGCTCTAACAGAGCGGACACAGCCGGATTACATTGAAGTGCTGCCGGGAATCATGCCGAAAGTGATTAGAGATATTCGAAATCGGACAGATAAAGAAATTTTTGCCGGAGGTTTAATCGATTCCATTGAAGAAGTAGAACAAGCCTATCTGGCTGGAGCTACATCGATTACCACATCTAACCCCGAATTATGGAAATATTTTGAGCCGACAAAGAGTAACCACCTGCCCAGTTAATCAACCTTTCTTAAAATGCATTCGTGACTTTGGCGAATGCTTTTTTTCTTCAACAATTAAAATATATCAATATTGTGAACATGATTGACAGCGTTTACAGTCACCTATTATACTCTTAATTAAGTTGATAATATGTGATGGAGATCTAGGAGACTCACGATAATATCCCTTACTAATGGGATTGTTCGTTGTGTCTCCTTTTTTTTTGCCTCATATTTATTTACTTGCAGTGTTAAAAAAAGAGGAGGCTTCTATTATGACAGCATTTTGGGGTGAACTGGTAGGAACGGCAATTTTAATTTTGTTTGGGGCAGGCGTTTGTGCAGGCGTAAACCTGAAACGCTCGCTTTCCAACAGCAGCGGATGGATTGTTATTACCTTTGGTTGGGGCTTGGCAGTTGCCATCGCGGCTTATTCTGTGGGGAGTATAAGCGGCGCACATCTTAACCCGGCCTTGACAATTGCCTTAGCATTTACAGGTGATTTTGCTTGGAGTCAAGTACCATCCTATATTATTGCACAAGTGCTAGGTGCCATGATTGGTGCAACACTTGTGTACTTTCATTATCTTCCTCATTGGAAGGTTACTGACGATCCGGGTGCAAAGCTTGGTACTTTTGCAACGGGTCCATCCATTCCATACACGTTTGCAAACTTAATTAGTGAAATGATTGGTACCTTCGCACTTGTTTTAGGTATTTTAGCCATTGGGGCAAATAAATTTACAGACGGTTTAAATCCATTAATCGTAGGTTTCCTTATCATCAGCATTGGTTTGAGCTTAGGCGGAACAACTGGATATGCGATCAACCCGGCACGTGACTTTGGACCAAGATTGGTGCATGCACTGCTTCCGATTCCAGGTAAAGGTCCTTCCAACTGGGGCTATGCGTGGATTCCGATTGTGGGGCCAATCCTTGGTGGAAGTCTTGGAGGATTATTTTATAAAGCAGCATTTTTAGGAAAACCAACAACAAGCCTATGGGTTATCATCGCTTCGATCGTGGTGGTTCTTGTCGCAGCATCCTTTATGGGCAAGAAGCCTCAGGAAATGACAGTTGTAGAAAAAATAAGCGCTTAAGAAAAGGGGACTAAACCTATGGAAAAATATATTTTGTCATTAGATCAGGGTACAACAAGTTCACGTGCGATTCTTTTTAACAAAAAAGGAGAGATTGTCCATGTAGCTCAAAAAGAGTTCACACAGATTTTTCCGAAGCCGGGCTGGGTAGAGCATAATGCCAATGAAATTTGGGGCTCCATATTAGCAGTGATTGCTTCTTGTTTGGCAGAAGCAAATGTAAAACCGGAACAAGTAGCCGGAATCGGGATTACAAACCAGCGGGAAACTGCAGTCGTTTGGGATAAAGAAACAGGACAGCCCGTTTACAATGCCATCGTATGGCAATCCCGCCAAACAGCAGAAATTTGTGAAGAATTAAAAGCAAAAGGCCATGACCCATTATTCAGAGAAAAAACCGGATTACTAATTGATGCCTACTTCTCCGGAACAAAAGTAAAGTGGATTTTGGACAACGCGGAGGGTGTACGGGAAAAGGCCAACCGTGGTGAATTGTTATTCGGTACCATCGATACATGGCTGATTTGGAAGCTTTCTGGGGGACAAGCCCATGTAACCGACTACTCCAATGCTTCTAGAACATTAATGTACAATATTCACGAGCTTAAGTGGGATGAACAATTACTTGAAATTCTTACAGTACCAGCATCTATGCTTCCAGAAGTTCGTCCTTCTTCAGAAGTATACGGTATGACCGTCGATTACCACTTCTTCGGCTGCAATGTACCCATTTCCGGTGTTGCCGGTGACCAGCAGGCAGCGTTATTCGGACAGGCCTGCTATGAAACAGGTATGGCGAAAAACACGTATGGAACTGGCTGCTTTATGCTGATGAATACTGGTGAAAAAGCAGTAAAATCAGAGAATGGTTTATTAACAACCATCGCATGGGGCATTGATGGAAAAGTTGAATATGCCCTAGAGGGTAGTATATTTGTGGCAGGATCTGCGATTCAATGGCTCCGTGATGGCCTCCGCATGTTTACTAACGCAGCAGAGAGTGAGAAGTATGCAACAAGTGTAGCATCGACAGATGGAGTATACGTGGTTCCGGCATTCGTCGGATTAGGCACTCCATATTGGGACAGCGATGTCCGAGGTGCAGTGTTTGGATTAACCCGGGGCACATCGAAAGAACATTTTGTTCGGGCAACATTGGAATCGCTCGCATACCAAACGAAGGATGTCCTGACCTCGATGGAGGCCGATTCCGGAATCCAACTCAAAGCATTGCGTGTTGACGGCGGTGCGGTGGCCAATAATTTCTTAATGCAATTCCAAAGTGATTTATTAAATGTGCCAGTACAGCGTCCGGAAATTAAGGAAACAACCGCGTTAGGTGCAGCATACCTGGCCGGATTGGCAGTAGGGTATTGGGATAGCAAAGAAGAAATTGCTGCTCAATGGTATATGGATCAATCATTTACACCAGACATGACTGAAGAGCAACGGGATGAACTTTATACAGGATGGAAGAAAGCAGTAAATGCTGCTCGGGCGTTCAAATAAAAGAAGTTTAAAATAAAGGAAGCCGAAAATAGGCAATAAGCTTATTTTCGGCTTTTGTGTTTAATTTCTACCCAACCGAATGCAGCAAGAAATTGGTCAGGAACAGGAACGATATGATATAGATGGATAGGGAAAGCTGCTGTTTTTTGTTGGTAAACAGCTTTACCAGCGGGTAAGCGATAAATCCGAACGCGATCCCATCAACGATGCTGTAGGTTAGCGGAATCATAATAATCACCAAAAATGCCGGAAATGCCTCGGTAAAATCGGTGAAATCGATATTGACGATATTGGTCAGCATCAAGCCGCCGATAATAATTAGGATTGGCGCGATTGCTGTTGCCGGAACTATTTTGATTAATGGCATGAAGAATAGTGATGCTAGGAATAGCAATCCTGTTACCACAGAGGTTAACCCTGTTCTTCCGCCTGCCGTAATTCCTGCCGCGGTTTCCACCGTCGAAACGGACGGACTTGTGCCGAACAGGCCGCAGACAATCGTTGATATAGAGACGGCTTTAAGTGACTTCCCGTTCTTTTCCGGTGCCTCGAGCATACCGTCTACCTGCGAATGCAAAAGGCCGATATTTTCAAAAACAAGCACTAACACTAATGAAAAGGCCGCTGTCCAGAACGGAATGGTGGCAATTTTTCCAAAATCGACACTGAGGAAAACATCCTTGTATTCCGTGAAGGAAACCAAGCCGCTATCGATTCCCGAAAATCGAACCAGACCAAAAAAGTAGGAAACAATCGTCCCGAGGATAATGCTAATTAAGAAATTCCCTGGCACCTTTTTTAAAAATAAAAACAACGTGATGACCAGGTTGATCAACGAAGCAAGAACAACGGGCGATGCCAAATTGCCGAGCGCGACGAAGTTCGTCGGGTTCCCCACGATGATCCCGCTTTTTTGCAAGCCGATGAAGGCGATGAATAGGCCAATCCCGACGGAAATCGATTCTTTTAACGAAGTTGGAATCGCCCTCGATAAGATGGTTGATAGTTTCGTAAAGGCAACAATCACGAACAGGATGCCGGAAATGACAACCGCTCCCAACGCCTCCATATAGTTCAGCCCCATTGAACCGACAATCGTATAGGTAAACAAAGCGTTTATGCCCATTCCTGGTACGAGGATCAATGGCGCGTTGGCGATAAACGCCACTAATATACAGCCAACCAGCGAGGCAAGGACGGTTGCGATAATTCCGGCTTCAAGCGGAATTCCGGCATCCTGGAGGATACTCCCGTTAACGGCAATAATATAGACGATTGAAAAAAACGCCGTTAATCCCGCGACAACCTCCTTTTTCAAATTCGTACCATGCTGCTTAAGTTTGAAAACTCCCTTCATTTTTTACTCACACTTTCTTGTGTGTCCCTCTCCCACCCGCATTAAGTTTAATAGTTTTTTTCGTTTAACTTATGCCGGGGAATATTATAACACAGAATTTGGGAGAGGTAATCAATGGAGGTGATTTCCAATTTCTTGCGTAGTAAAATGAGTAATAGAAACGAACATAGGAAGAGGTGTCCAAAATGCAATTTTCATTCGATCATTTGGTTTGGTTTTCTAAGAAGCCGGAGGATGCCATCGCCCCGCTTGAACAGTTGGGAATACGTGTAATCCGGGGCGGCAGGCATGAAACGTGGGGTACATATAATACACTGAGCTATTTTGGGTTAAGCTATCTCGAATTTTTGGGAATCGAAGACCTGAAACTGGCGGAAACTCACCACGAGAACCGCCTTATAACCCACATCGTGGAGCGGCTCCCCAAAGAAAACGGCAAGGGGCCGGCAACCGTTGCGATTCGCACAGACAGAATGGAGGAATTGGCGGAAAGGCTGAAACGGGAAGGTTTGACAGTTTACGGCCCAATTCCCGGAGAGCGGGTCCGCACCGATGGGCAAACAATCAGATGGTCGCTGTTATTTCCGGAACTCGACTCTGAGGGGCTGAAGCTGCCGTTTTTTATCCAATGGGAAAAATCCGATGAGGAACGCTTGGCGGAATTTCAGGAGCAGGCTCTGCTTAACGGGCAGCCTAAATTCGAAAGCGTTGGTGTAGCAGTCCATGACCTAAACAAAACCGCAGCGGCCTGGGGTAAACTCCTCAACCTTAACCCAACCGAGGAATTCATCGACCCTAACCTGAATGCCAGATGCAGAAAATTAACCCTGCAGGGAACGGAACTGCTGTTTTGCAGCCCGCTTGGGGATGGCCCGGCAGCTGACGTACTAAAACAAAAGGGCGAAACACCTTTTCTGATTGCGTTATCCGAAACAAGGAAAACTCAATTTTTAGAAATGCTGAACGGCTACTGGCAGTTCCAATAAAAAAATCAAACCCCACCTCGTCTGAAATCATGAAGTGGGGTCAACTTTAAGCTTTCTCAGGAACTTGCTTTTCCCGCTCCAGCTCAAACGCAGTGACAATATAAGCAAATCCGTTCATCAAGAAATAGATCACATTGGATTGTACCCGATCTGATTCCCCTAAATAGGTATTTGCAATGATGAAAAATGAATACAAAACGACAAAGAATAATGCGATTTTGTTAAAGATAGCCATCTGTATACAACCCCTTTACTAGGATACTTATTTAAGCATATTTGTCTTTAGCCTATTTTATGCAACAGGCCGGATCATCCGTGCTTGAAAGTATCCTCACAAAGGGAATTCTATTCTATCGATACATCGTCCACTTGCCGATATCTTTAAAGCCTAACCGCTTATAAATGCGGCCTGCCTCCGGGTTATCGTAAAACAGGCAAAGCGTTTTCCCTTCGTCGAGGACAACTTTGAATAGTTTTTGCATAATCGCTGTCGCCAGGCCCTGACGGCGATATTCTTTGTGAGTGCAGACGCCGACAATCATTGCCGAGATGGAATTTTCCGCAGTCGTCGAGACGCAAGCTGTCATTACATCTTGGTCCTCAGTATAATAGGTTCTGCCAGTCTTGGTTTCCATCGCCTGCTGCAGCATCGCGCGGGCATCGCTGCGAATATGGAATTCCTCGATTGTTTGCCGAAGCTCGATGATTCGGTCCACATCCTCAAGAGTTGCCTGTTTAATTTCAGCTTCATTGGTACCCAGGTTTTCGTCAGAGCGGCACTCGGCAAAGTAGGTTACTTGTTTTAAACCAAGTTGCAGTTCCCCAGAAACTTCAAATTTTTCCACAATATCGGACTTCCCGGATAGGAGAATTGGTTGGTTGAATTGTTTCATGATGGAAACAAACCCGTTTAAATCGAATTCCCCCTTTGCATAGGGGATGAACGATTGATGGTATCTTAGCAGTACCGCTTTAATCGCGTCCTGTTCGTCGAAATCACACCAAAGTTCTTGAAACTCCGAGGAGTATCCGAACGCTTCGATGTCTCCGATGATAAAAAGATTGATAGAAGGTTCTTCGCTTAAAAAAGCAAGCACCTGCTCATGATCGCGCTCTGTTAGCTTTCTAATCACGCTAAATTCCCCCTTTACTTTTTAATAGATTAAAGGTACAATCCGGAAATTTCAAGCCATTTTTTGGCCCAACTTCCAATAAGTGCATCATCCCGGCATACCTGCTATACTTGTGGTGATTATTCCAAAAAATTCCTCAGGGAGACTAGAAAATGAGACATATTTTAATAGTCGATGATGATAGAGAGATTGTGCAGTTGATTGCGATTTATTTACAAAATGAAAGCTTCAGAGTTTCCAAAGCGCATAATGGCGAGGAGGCCTTGGCAATTGTTGACCGAGAAAAAATTGACCTGATGATATTGGATGTGATGATGCCAAAGCTGGATGGATTGGAAGTGTGCCGGAGAATTCGGTCCAGGAATCACGTCCCGATTTTGATGATCAGCGCCAAATCGGAGGATATCGATAAAATCACCGGATTGATGAGCGGGGCCGATGATTATTTGACCAAACCATTTAACCCGCTGGAATTGGTGGCACGTGTGAAAACGTTGATTCGCCGGGCCTATCTCTATCAGGAAGAGCAGCCCGAAGAGGAAGTGATTCGCCTCGGGAGCCTTGAAGTGAATAAGACGTTCCATAGAGTAACGGTGAACGGGAAGACCATTCCCTTAACGGCAAAAGAGTTTGACATCCTCTTTTTAATGGCTTCCCACCTTGGGCGGGTTTTTAGCAGCGAGGAGATTTTTGAGCAAGTTTGGAAGGAACGCTATTTTCAAGCTAACAATACAGTCATGGTCCATATTAGCAATTTGCGCGAGAAGCTGGAAAAAGAACTTGGCTACAAGCTGATCAAGACCATTTGGGGAGTGGGATATAAAATTGATGGCTAAAAAATCGGCTTCTCCATTTGTCAGGCTCGTTATCGTTGTCTTAATTTGTATCCTGAGCGCCGCAGCGTCCACAGCCTTGCTGGGGTACCTCGTCAAATTAATCTATTACAATGTCCGGTTCCCATCGGAACTGAATTATTTCATTACCCAAACCTATGCAAACTATGGATTTTGGAATCTATTCTTTAGCGGAATGGCGATTCTAACACTTCTATACTTTGCTTTTTGGATGGCAAAACAAATTGCATACTTTAAACTGATCAGTCAATCGATTGAAAAATTGGCAGAAGGGCAGTTTGACCTTGATCTTCCGGTTAAAAAACGGGGGTCCTTAACGGAGGTTGCCCAAAATCTAAACCAGGTGAAAGGGCAGCTGGAGTCGTTAATCGAAGAGGAAAAGCGGGCCATCCGTACCAAAAACGAACTGGTGACGAATGTTTCTCACGATTTGCGGACTCCGTTAACCTCGATCATCGGCTATCTGAGGTTAATCGAAGAGGACCAGTACCAAGATGAAGTGGAGCTTCGCTATTATGTCGATATTGCCCATGAGAAAGCAAAACGGCTGAATCTCATGGTCAATGATTTATTCGAGTTTACCAAAATCAATAACCGGGAAGCGGTGCTCCAAACTGTTTGCTTTAGTTTAACGGAACTGTTGCGCCAGCTTTCAGCGCAATTTATTCCCGAACTAAAAGCAGCGTCGATGGAGATGGAACTGCATGCACCCGAACAGGAAATCATGATCGAGGCGGATCCGGATAAATTGATGCGGGTGTTTGAAAACTTAATTTCTAATGGGATTAAGTATGGCAGGGATGGCAAAAAAATCGACCTGTTTGTCGAGGGAAAAGAGGCCCAGGCCATTGTGAAGGTGGCCAATTACGGCGAACCGATTCCCGCCCAAGCTCTGCCGCTTATTTTTGAAAGAATGTACCGCATCGAGCAATCGCGGTCAGAAGCGACTGGCGGCACCGGACTCGGGCTGGCGATAGCCAAAGGGATCGTGGAGATGCACAACGGAGACATCACTGTCACAAGCAATGAACGGGAAACGGTTTTTCAGGTGCGTTTGCCGCGACATTAAAGACTACTTAAGTAATCTTTAGGTTTTCTTTAGGTTTAGTTTCAGTTCTCTTTAGAAATAATGGCTATATTTGGATTAGACCATTATATCTGGGAGTGCTTTATATGAAAAAAATAAAAACAATAATTATAGGATTAATTGTCTGCGTCATGTTAGTTCTGGGGCTGCAAGGCATGCAAGCACTGCGGGATAACCAGCAGCTGCAGCAAACACAGCCTGATGAACTGAAACTGCAGGAAACAGATAACAGAAGCATATTCATTAGAGGAGAAGCGGGTCTATTGCTTGAAATGGACTCCGGTAAGGTCCTTTATGAAAAAAACAAACATAAGCGGTTGTTTCCGGCAAGCACGACGAAAATTTTGACCGCGTTACTGGCAATTGAAAATGGCAATCTGGATCAGCAGATTACAGTTGGCAAAGAGGTTCGGGTAAAAACACCCGGTGAAAGCACGGCATGGCTGAGGGAAGGCCAGGTCCTCACTCTAAGGGAATTATTGGCGGGGTTAATGCTGCCTTCCGGGAATGACGCGGCCCGAACCATCGCCATCTATACGGCAAAAACAAAGGGAGGCCAGCTTTCCGAAGAAGAGGCATTGGATTATTTTGTTGACATGATGAATGAGCGGGCGAAAAAACTGGGCGCCGAGAATTCTCATTTTATGAATCCAAATGGATTGCATCATCCAAACCACTATTCGACAGCCCATGATTTGGGCTTGATTGCAAAAGCGGCCATGGCGAATCCCGCTTTTAAAGATATTGTCAGCAGCAAAATTTTTTCCGATGAAAGGATTACATACCAAAATCGAAATCAGCTGCTTGATGACAATGGCCCGTTTTATTTTGAGGGAGCCAATGGCATCAAGACCGGGTTTACCAACGAAGCTGGCTACTGCCTGGTATCGTCTGCCGAACGGAACGGGAGCAGATTCATTGCTGTTGTCTTAAAGTCTGACAAAGACAACATTTGGAATGACTCTATTTCCTTATTAGAGAAGGGATTTGCATCAGAATACGTCAAAAAGTAATCTAATAAAGGCACCTCCCACGTTGTGGTTGGTGCCTTAAAAATTTATACAAACCTATTGCGCCCGGATAACATACTGAAGCACATCACCAGAACTGAGATGAGAATCAAGGTAATCAACGGCATGGTCCATAAATGGGTGGCATCATATAAAATGCCTATCAATGAAGGCCCGACTGCCGCCAAAATGTAGCCGGTGGATTGTGCCATCCCTGATAGCTCAACGGCTTGGCCTGCATTTCTGGCTCGAAGTCCAATGTAGCTTAATGCCAAAGGAAAACTGCCGCCTAGGGTAATCCCGATAAAAAGAATGCTTCCATATAAAATGACCGGGGACGAGCCTAACCATAAAGCTGCATAACCGACGAGCGAACACAAACTTAGCGTGAAGGCAATCCATACTTGGGAACGATACCGTCCTGCAATGACAGGGATGAAGAAGCTCGCGGGCAGCCCGATTAGCTGCATAATGGAAAGCATCCAGCCTGCTTTCTCCATGCTCATGCCATGGCTATGTAAAATTTCCGGGAGCCACGAAATTGTCACGTAAAATAAAAATGATTGAAATCCCATAAAGGCCGCCACCTGCCAGGCGAGCGGCGAGCGCCATACCCCGGTGGAACCAGACTGAGTTCTGTCAATTTCTTTCCGGTTTCCTTGATTTCTTTTTACAATGGCAGTCCAGACAAAAATGGCTGCCAGGGCCGGAATTCCCCAAACAAGCAAGGATCCCTGCCAGCCAAGGTTCATGCCGACGGCCAATGGAACGCTAACACCGGAAGCCAATGAGGCAATCAATCCCATCGAGGTCGAATACACACTTGTCATCAGGCCAAATTTTTGCGGAAATTTATCCTTGCAGATGGCCGGCAACAGCACATTCCCAATGGCAATCCCGACGCCAATTAAAAAGGTGCCGGAGAACAAGAAAAGTGTCAGCGGGATGGAGCGAATCCCGATTCCTGCGAGCAGAATCATTAATCCTGCAAGCAATGTCAGCTCATTGGTGATCCGTCCGGCGATTTTCGGCACAAGCGGTGACATGATGGCAAACACAATTAACGGCAGGCTCATCAACAAACCTGCGCTCCAGTGCGCCAGCCCGACATCCTTCTGAATCATGCCGATCAGCGGCCCCATCGAGGTAATCGTCGGGCGCAAATTAAACGCCACTAGGACAATCCCGACCACAAGCAAATAAATATATAACGATTTCGGTTGAGCATACTCTTTTTGCGACTCCACTCGAAGAACCCCCCTAAGCTGAAAAACTTTATAAATTATAACATAAAAGGGGTCAGACCCACAGAACGGTAAAAGCCGCGGCTTTCTTGCGGTCAAATTTCAGGCGAAATGATTGCATATATGACATTTATCATGCCCAGCACATGACACCTGCTACTAACAAGATCGAATTTCTTCCTTCATAATGATGTTAACGACATTACGAGAAGGGAATTTGATTATATGACAGTAGAAAATACGAAAAATTTGAGAAAACAAGTTGCCCCTTTTGAAAAAGCAACGGCAAAAGAAAGTGTTTGGCAAATGATCAACACAATCGTACCATTTTTTATCCTATGGTATCTTGCCTATATAAGCCTATCCGTTTCCTATTTGTTAGCATTAGTTCCAATCGTGATGGCTGCCGGCTTCTTGGTAAGGATATTCATTATTTTTCACGACTGTACCCATTATTCCTTTTTTAAAAGCCGCCGCGCCAATCGGATTGTTGGAACGTTTACGGGTGTTTTAACGTTATTCCCATTTGAGCAATGGGGGCATGACCATGCCATCCACCATGCGACAAGCGGAAACTTGGATAAGCGGGGGACAGGGGACATTTGGACCCTTACAGTGGATGAATATTTGGCTGCACCACTAAAACTACGATTAGCTTATCGTTTTTACCGCAATCCTTTCGTTATGTTTGGCTTGGGCCCAATTTATCAATTCCTGCTTAAAAACAGATTTAACCATAAAGGTGCCAAACAAAAGGAACGTAACAATACCTATTTAACGAATATTTTAATCGTTGCCTTCATAGGATTACTATGCTGGGCAATCGGTTGGCAGTCGTTTCTGTTGATTCAAGGCTCGGTATTCATGATTGCAGGGGCAGCAGGCATTTGGTTGTTTTATGTGCAGCACACGTTTGAAGATTCCTATTTCGAAGAAGACAAAGATTGGGAATATGTCAAAGCTGCAGTGGAAGGAAGCTCCTTCTATAAGCTTCCAAAAGTTTTGCAATGGCTCACAGGAAATATTGGCTTTCATCATGTGCACCATCTAAGCCCAAGGGTGCCAAACTATAAACTTGAAGATGCGCACAATAACACGCTTCCTTTAAAAAATGTACCAACTATAACACTTGCAACAAGCTTAAAATCACTGCGTTTCCGTTTATGGGATGAGGAAAATAAGAATTTTGTAAGTTTCAAGGAAGTGAAAGGCTTAGCAAAAAGCAGTGTTTCAACCCAAGTAAAACCTGAACTATAAACAACACCATTTAAGGTAGACTCTCCTTAATGGGGGAGTCTCTGCTAAGTACATCTGCCAGATAAGGAGAGAACATCAATGATTACAATTGTCATTGCAGAGGAACAAGAAATGCTGTTAGGGGCAATTGAGTCCCTGCTTAATCTGGAAGATGATATGAAAGTGGTAGGGCAGGCCAGCAATGGAGAAGAGGCTATAGCGCTTGTGCGCCGGCTGCAACCGGATGTTTGCATCATGGATATTGAGATGCCTGAAAAGAGCGGACTTGAAGCGGCGGAAGCTTTAAAGTCGGTTGGATGCAAGGTCATTATTTTAACAACCTTTGCAAGGAAAGGCTATACTGAGCGGGCAGTAAAGGCAGATGTCAGGGGCTATTTATTAAAAGATAGTCCAAGCGAGGAGTTAGCAAGCTCGATTCGCAGCATTATGGATGGTGAGCGAATTTTTTCTTCCGAACTTATCGAAGAAGCTTCCGGTGTATTCGAAGGAGAAATGGGAGGACAGCTGGAAAATCCCAGCATCCATCAAACCTCTATTCAGAAAAGAAACACAATCGGAATGGTTAGAAATTATTTTTCAACCATCATGGAAAAAATAAAACAGCCAACAGGGTAACAGGCATCATCCACTAGCTGGATGGTGCCTGTTTGTATTTTTACTGGGTTTAATAATCGGTAACGGTGAGATTTCGGTCCAAATAGGATTCAATTAATTCGCTTACTTGGTAAGAAACCTGCGGGGAATCAAAATTTTCAAATGCGTGTTCACAGTTGTTTTTATAACCCATAATTTCGTCATAATGGCTCATATGCCGCTCGATGACTTCATCGCTGTCCTGCCGGATTTTTTGCCTTTCGATGACCGTGTCGCGGTCAGCGTATACGAAAATCCGTACAACATGGTTACCGTACATCTGTTTTAATTTATCGGCGCCTTCGGGATTCAATGTTAAATAAACGAGTTGATGGTTTTTAAAGGCATCAACGATATCCTGTTCACGAATTCCATAATGGATGCCATCGATTTCAACGCTTTCGATAAATTCTTGCTGTGCTTGAATCTGCTTGAAGGTTTCTTCTGTGACAAAGTGATAGTCTTCACCATCTTTTTCATAATGCCTAGGGGAACGTGTAGTGTAGGAGAGGACAGTTTCCATGTCAAACGCGGTTGCGACCATTTTCGCAATCGTTTTTCTTCCGGAGCCATCGGGTCCTGTATAAACGAATATCAGTTCTTTTCCTTTGATTTGGTACATAGAAGGGCCTCCTTTTAAATTGGATGAAAAAAGTAAATACGACCTATTATCTGAAGGAGAATTATCAAAGGTGAAGTGGGTCTGCTATTATTATAGCAAAACGGCAACCCATTGGGAAAGTTTGGATTGGAAAAGTGAGAAAAAGGTACCAGGAGTTTTTTTGAGGGGGAGATTCTATAGTACCTAGGTATGACTGGTTTGTCTAAATTGTGAACTTTGTAGATATATTAAAAAATTGTAGATATCCGCTATAAATTTGTAGATATATTTGAATAATTGTAGATATCCATTAAAAATTTGTAGATATCTTTGAAAAATGGTAGAAATCGGATGCTCGGTTCTTTTATCATTTTTTCAAATTCATGCAACGATTTTACAATTAATAAGGTCGTACTTTATAGAAGGCTATTGAGGGGGATGTGGTTTCTGATTGGGTATTCAAAATAACGGTTATAACATAAATAGCCCAGTGGAATTCACTAGGTTTTGTGAGGATGTGGGCCCCGAAGCGTTTCGCTTGGCACTGTATTGGGCCGGAAATAGGGATGAAGCAGAAGATATTGTGCAGGAAGCATTCTTGCGGACCTGGAAATCTGGCAAAGATGTCCGTGTGAACCTGAAGGGCTGGTTTTTCCGAATATTGTGGCATGTCTTTCTTGATAAAAGAAAAACCGCTTCCCAAGAAACGCTTCAAGACTTGGAGTGGAAGAGCTCGGATGTGCATTCGTCCTATCAGAAGGTAGATGACCGCGGTGAAATTGACTGGCTTCTTCAAACAGTAGCGGAGGATGACCGCCATTTGCTTGCGATGCATTATTCGGCAGATTTAACTTTTCGGCAGATGGCCGAAATCACCGGGATGCGGGAAGGAACGATTAAATCGCGAATTCACCGGACACTTAAATCGATCCGTAAGCGGCTGCCAAAGGAATATAAGCACCACTTTGGAAAGGAGCGGACAAAACATGAATCATGACCCTGCTAGATTTGGGACAGGAAGGGACCCTGCTGAATTAAAGGTTGAAAACAGGCTAAGAACCTATTTTCAAAAAGAAATCAGCCACTATCCTGATTTTGCAAAAATGGCGGAACAAGCCATGGCAGAAGGTGATGCCATGCCGGACACAAGTGTTAGGGTGCACTCAAAAACAAAATCTTGGCACCAAACGGTAAAAAAAATGTTTCTTACTGCAGCTGCACTAGTATTGGTGTTTGGCCTGCTGAAATTAAGTTTCCATGCTATTCCAAGATGGCAGGCATTTGCCTTTGCGGCCGTCCAGTCCATCCCATTTGCGGATCATCTTATTTCCGAACAGGATGTCGGCCTCCTGCGGGAGGCGGAAAAAGGGAATATTCAGGCGCAGCAGCTGACAGCAACGGTTGATCGGTTCCGTATCGACATCCTCGGAACCTATGCCGACAGCAACCGCACCGTTGTATTTTTCCAACTATATCCTCCGGAGGTAAAGCCTTATGCAGAGAAAGGCAGCTGGATGCCGGAGAATATAAGATTGGTCGATCAATTTGGTATACCCCGTGACAAGTCCTATAGCGTGAGTTTGGATACCAATACTTATAAGGGAAATATTGAATTTTCTGCTGTACCGGGCTGGCTGCGCACTCTTGGTGTCCGGTTTCAGTTAGAAATAGGGGCATTGAATTGGACGAGTGACAAGGCCGATTTTTCAACAAATAAGACAGGGCCTTGGACGATGGAATGGGTGCAGGAATGGCGGGATGCCGAGAAAACGATTCATCCAGGAGCCACTGTATCTAATGAGGAAGTAGTAATAAAGCTTAACAAGGTAACATTGACCCCAAGTTCAACAAAGTTAGACTATACAGCACAATATAAAAAATCCGTCGTACAAGAAAATTTGGAAATGTACCTTGAAAAAGCCTCAGACGGCACCCGTTATCCATTCCTTTCCAGCGGTTTTAGAACCAGCGGATTTACTAAGGCAGGAACGGGGGATATCCTTTTTCCGCCGCTTGAAGGAGCCGGTGACTATCGGTTGGTCATCGAGAGGACAGGTGGAGTCGAAGGGAAATGGGTTCTTCCATTTACGGTTCAATGAAGCTAGGGACGGTTCGCTGCTTCCATTGAAGAGCAAACCGTCCCTTTGTTTCAATCATGTTCAATCGTGATGTTTTCGTCATGTCGTTTTGAGAGAATTTTGCTTTTCTTGCGATTTTCTTTCGTTTCAAAAATAATGTCAAAATCATAGTCTTCCGGATAAAGTTCGCTGGCAGCGATGTAAAGGCTGATTCGTTTATAGTTGACCGTCTGCTTCTCGCCTTTCATCTGGACAACATAGTTTCCAAGTGGGTCCGGTCCCGTATAAACAATGCCAAACTCACCGCTAGGCGAGATTTTTACGTTATCTCCTTGGCAGTAGTGCGTTACTTTCGTTTCTGTCTTCACGGCCTTCGGTTTGTCTTTAGACTTATTGATGATGATTTGTTTTTCCAAGTCACGCCGCTTCCAGGCGTCCATTGCCTCGATTTGATACTCTTTCTCTTCTTTATAGGTAATGGCGTGGGCACGTTCAATGATTTTTGGATGCATGCCCAGCTTTAAGGCGATAGCAAACGCTTGGCTCTCGCCACCGCGGCCAATAATTAACCGGTAAGTTGGGCTTAAAGTGGTCAAATCAAATTCCATCGAACCGTTAATAAATCCTTCATGTATCTCGGCAAATTCTTTGATCTCGCTGTAATGGGTTGTTGCAAAAATGACGGCGCCTTTATCATACAGCATCTCGAGGATGGAGGTTGCCAAACCCATTCCTTCACCTGGGTCCGTGCCAGAACCGAGTTCATCCAGCAGTACCAGGGTCCGGTGGTTGGCTTCTTTTAAAATTTCTATAATATTGACGATCCTTGAGCTAAACGTACTCAGATTGTCGGCAATGCTTTGCCCATCACCGATATCGACGAGGATACGTTCAAAGATACTGATCCTGCTCTCCTTTGCGATCGGAATGTGCAAGCCGCATTGCACCATCAACGTTAACAATCCGACTGTTTTGATCGTCACCGTTTTACCGCCTGTATTTGGCCCGGTAATCACAAGCGCCTGCTGCTCTCCGGTCAATTGAACCGATAGCGGGACTGCTTTTTCTCCCAAAAGCGGGTGCCGTGCTTCAATCAATTGAATTTCACCAGATTCATTGATACCGACATTGGTTCCTTTGATTGCTCGGCTATACTTGGCCTTGGCGAATAAAAAGTCATAATGGACCATCGTTTCAACTGCCAAGCGGAGTTGATGTTCCTGTTCCTCGACCAGGCCGGTCAGGTAGCTCAACACCTTTTGCTCTTCGATTTCTTCGTCGGCCAGCAGCCAGGTTAATTGATCTTGAAAAGTCGCAATTTCTTCCGGCTCGATAAACAGGGTGGCACCAGAGGCAGAAGAGTCTAGCACGGTTCCTTTTATTTTTGTGCGGTACTCTTTTTTAATCGGAATCACATAACGTCCATTCCGTTGGCTCACGACATTTTCCTGCAGATACACCTTATACTTGTTGGAGCGCACCAGCTGGAGCGTTTTTTCCTTTAACCGCTCCTCCTGAATCGAGATTTGTTTTCTGATTTTCAATAATTCCTTGCTCGCATAGTCATCAACCCGGCCATTGCGGATGCAGCGGATGACTTCACTCGCCAGACCGGGCAGCTCATCGATTACATCGATATAGGCAGAAACCCGTGGTGCAATATATTCCTTATCCTTCATATATCGGCGCATCTTGCCGCAGCAATCTAAGAAATCATAAAGCTTCATGAACAAATCAGCCTTTAACACGGCCCCTTTATTCAGATTCCCCAGTAGCTGCTCCATTCCGTCCAACCCGTGAACCGGGACGCTGGCGCTCTTTTTCAAAATCTCGACTGCTTCCGATACTTCATCCAGCCATGCTTCGATTTGTCGTTTATTAGAAGAAGGTGTAAGGCGCTCGATTTTAGCTCTGCCTTCTTTCGTCAATGCATATTGGGCGATGGCGTCCTTGATTTTATTGAATTCCAAAGTGTTAAATGTATGCTGATTCAACTTGAATTCCTCCTAAAATAAAAATAGCCGCAATGAACAATGTCATTGCGGCTTTAATACATGGGGGAGTTGACTACCGCCCATGTCCATACCTAAATTAATCCAAAATAAAAACTGTCTACAAAAAATGTACACAGCAGCATTGGAAGAAAGAATGTATGCCTATGTCTGCCATTGTTCTTAACCTCATTCCCAAACCATCATCAAATAAACCTTCATCGTCTGATTTTAAAAAAACGAAAAGGCCTGATGGGAATGACTCTATCCAATTGATTGGATTAGTTAAGAACGACACCTAACATAAAACATACTCCTTTTACAGAAAAACAATATTTACCTTTAAAGGATACAACAGGATGGAAGTGCTGTCAATGGGCGCAGCAGGAGTCGGGTACGAAAGGGGCAATCCCCACACATTGTTACTTCGTCAACACCTGGCTATCCCTGTTTGAATTTTGCGTTAAAAACTCTTTAATTTCTTCAATTGTCAGGCCCAATTGCTTTGCTTCTATAATGAGTTTAATCCATTCCTGGTCTAGCATGGAACTGCCACTCCTTCCATTTTTCAGTCTTCCTACATTTACTACTACGAATGTACTACTTCTACGATATAGCAAATAGGTTAAAAACAGGTTAAAAAATGGAAGATTTTTATTTATCAAAAAAGTGATTTTTATAGTTTAGAAAAAGGCATCGGGCAGAAAAATTTATAGCCGAAACCCCTTATCGTTTGAATATATTGCGGACTTTTTGGGTCATCCTCAATCTTTTTCCGGAGTGTGCTTAAATTGACAAGCACTGTTTTTAAGTCTGCATCGGAACTGTATCCCCATAACAGCTCATATAACTGCTCGGCACTAAAAATTTGATTGGGATGCCGGGCTAAATAGAAAAGCAGCCGTTTTTCTTTGGTGAAAAGCTCGAGAAGTTTTCCATTTTTGTAGACGGTTTTATCAGAAAAATTGATGGTAAGATTACCGAGAGTCAAGATATTAGAAGCCTGAGGAGTTAATCTTCTGAGGTTAGCCTTGATTCTGGCTATTACCTCAGGGGGATCAAACGGCTTGGTGATATAGTCATCACAGCCAATTTCAAACCCTTGAAGGATGGAGGTTTTGGTTTTTTCACCGGTAATAAAGATCAGAATGCCATCTGAACGTTCCCGATACTTGCGGGCAAGGTCAAATCCGCTTTTATCCGGCAGCTTTAGATCGAGCAAAACAATAGTAGGAGTTATTTCTTCCATTAGTTTCAAACCATCTGCCGCATTTGTTGAAGAGAACACTGAAAATCCTTCCCGCTCAAGATAAAGACGCAAAATTTCATTAGTCGAACAATCATCTTCGACGATTAAAATAGTGAAAGACCTCATAGGACATTCCTCCTTCAAAAACAAATCTCTCAACCTATCTAAAATATAGCACAATGGTCGCATAAACTTCCAATACTATCCAAAATCAATGACCATCAGTGTCGAACCATGGTACTATTGAGCCGGGATGGAGTTTTTTGGTAAAGGGTGTTTTTGATGAAGTGGAAATTACCTGCTGTATTCACAATTTTCGTCATCACTAGTGTTTTTTTAACAATCCCTTTAGTATCAGTAGACACAAATCACGCCGCTTATAACGGAGTGATAAAGGTTTCCGAGCTTTCAAAAGAAAATATCATCAATCTGGATGGCGAATGGGAGTTTTATTGGCGACAGCTTTATACGCCCAAGGATTTCCGTCAGAATCGTCTTCCAGCCTATCAGCAGTTTGTAGATGTACCGCATACATGGTCCGGCACAAAAATTGCGGGTAAGCAGTTGCCGCGCTTCGGTTATGCAACCTACAATTAATGCAGAAACCAAATGCTTGATTATTTGCGGTTTAACACCATACACCTTACAATGAATCCAATGGAATCGGCAAGAGTATAGGAAATGGAGAGGGATTGGAAATGAAAAAAAGAGTCGTGATTACCGGGTTAGGGGCAGTGACACCGTTAGGCAATGATGTTGTGACCACATGGGAAAATATTAAAAACGGGGTGTCCGGAATCGGGCCTGCCACCATCTTTGATACAGACAAAGTCGATGTCAAAATTGCAGCGGAAGTAAAAGGATTTTCACCCGAAGAATTTATGGATAAAAAGGAAGCGAGAAGGATAGGCCGTTACAGCCAATTTGCAGTGGCCGCAAGCAAGATGGCCGTAAAGGATGCAGGCATTGAAATTGGCGTCGATATTCCCGCCGAAAGGGCAGGGGTTTGGATTGGTTCCGGTATTGGCGGCTTGGGCGAGTTCGAGGAGCAGCACCGAAAGTTTATTGAGAAAGGCCAAAGACGGGTCAATCCATTTACGATTCCGATGTTTATTCCCGACATGGCCGCAGGGCAGGTTTCCATCGAATTGGGCGCAAAAGCGATTAACAATTGCTCGGTTACCGCATGTGCATCTGGAGCCAACTCGATTGGTGATGCCTTCCGGGTGATTCAAAACGGGGATGCCGACCTGATGATTTCCGGCGGTACCGAGGCGACGATTACTGAGATGACTGTTGCTGGGTTTTCCAATATGACTGCGCTTTCGAAAAATCCCGATCATCACAACGCAAGCAGGCCTTTTGATAAAAATCGTGATGGGTTCGTGATCGGTGAAGGTGCAGGAATTCTTATTTTAGAAGAGTTGGAGCATGCGCTGGAGAGGGGCGCCAGCATCTATGGAGAACTGATTGGGTATGGGGCGACAGGGGATGCCCACCATATTACGACTCCGGCACCGGAAGGAGAGGGGGCTCAGCGAGCGATGAAGCAGGCATTGGCAGATGCCGGAATTTCACCGAATCAGGTTGACTATATCAATGCACATGGAACGTCGACTTTTTATAATGATTTGTATGAAACGCTCGCCATCAAGGAGGTTTTCAAGGAGCATGCCTACCAGTTGGCCATCAGTTCAACGAAATCGATGACAGGACATTTGCTTGGGGCTACCGGGGCCATTGAGGCGATCTTTTCGCTATTGGCCATCAAGGAGGGGATTATCCCGCCGACGATTAATTACGAAACACCTGATGAACAGCTTGATTTGGACTATGTCCCCAATACAGCGAGGAAGAAAGAAATCGATGTAGTTCTATCAAACTCACTGGGATTTGGCGGCCATAATGCTTCCCTGATTTTTAAAAAATATAGTTAGAAAAAAGTGCCTGACCTCCGCTGTATAAACAACGGAAGCCAGGCACTTTTTAGCAGAAATGTTAAACTTCAACAGCATCTGCTTTAACTGTCCATCCAAACGGATCTTCCAGTTTCCCGTACTGGATGCCTGTAATCGCATCATATATGCGTTTTGACAGCTGTCCGATTTTTTGATCATTAACCGTAATGGTCCTGCCGTTCCACGTTAATTGCCCAACTGGCGAGATGACGGCTGCTGTGCCGGCACCGAACACTTCCTCAAGTTCCCCTCGTTCATGTGCCTTGAAAATTCCTTCAATGGAGATTTTGACTTCGCGGACAGGCAGTTCCCAATGCCTTAATAATTCAATAACTGAATCACGCGTCACGCCAGGCAAAATGCTGCCATTCAATTTCGGGGTGACCACTTCGCCATTTATTTTGAAGAAAATATTCATGCTGCCAACTTCTTCAACATATTTATTCTCTTTCGCATCAAGCCAAAGAATTTGTGCGTATCCATTTGCCTCCGCTGCTTCTTGGGCTTTCAAGCTGGCGGCATAATTTCCGGCAGTCTTTACATGGCCGACGCCCCCAATCACCGCCCGGACGTATTGCTCTTCTACATAAATCTTAACAGGGCTTAATTGGTCACCGTAATAAGCGCCAGAAGGTGAAAGAATAATTAACAATTTATATTCCCGAGCAGGCCGAACCCCAAGGTAGGGCTCGGTGGAAAAAATAAACGGGCGAATGTAGAGGGAAGTCCCTTCACCCTCCGGAATCCAATCCTTTTCCACGATAAGTAATTGTTTAATCGCCGATAGAAGAAACTCCTCATCTATTTGTGGAATACAAAGCCGGTCACAGGAGCCGTTCAAACGTTTCATATTTTTTTCTGGCCGAAATAGCTGAACCGATCCATCCGGTGCCTTATATGCCTTCAGTCCTTCAAAGATAGCCTGTCCATAGTGGAAAACCATTGCGGCCGGATCAAGTGTCAATGGCTGATAAGGAACAATCCGCGGGTCATGCCAGCCGAGGTCGGCATGGTAATCCATCTCAAACATGTAATCGCTAAAATACTTCCCGAAACCAAGTGCAGCGGAATCAGGTTTGACCTTTAATTCTTCTTTTTCAATAAAGGCAATATCTTGTTTCATTACCAAACCTCATCTCCCATTATTAATATAATATTCAGACTACGCTAAATTCTAAAAAAATACAAGACCGCGGGGACGGTTCTCATGGTACAAATTTTGGAAATAGAATCAGTAGAACAGTCCCCATGGTTTTGGTATATAATTGTAGTACTAGATGTTAAGGGGAGATCAATCATGTTCCTGGCAGAACTTAATCAAGAGGAGCAACAGGCATTTCTAGAGTTGGCTGAAATAATCGCATCAATAGATGGAAATCTTTCGATATTTGAAAACACGATACTTAGTAAATATAAGAAGGAAGTGGGGATGGAGGATTATAAAATTAAAGGCCTTGCAATCGAAGAGATTTTAAACGTTTTTAAAACGGAACGCTCCCAAAATATTGTCCTAGCCGAGCTTTTAAAACTGATCTATTCCGATGGAGTATTTCATAATCAAGAAAGTGAGTCCATCCGCCTGATCAAGGAGCACTTCGGATTTAATCCTGAAGAATACGGTAGTTTTAAGGACTGGATTGAAAAAATAAGGAGACTTTCCATTTGACATCTAAACTGAAGCAGAGAACCGTTAGATTGCTTTTCCTTGACATGCTGATACCCCTATGTTAAAAACAGACTTAGAAACGTTTTCATTTTTAATATGGATTGTTACTGTTCGGCAGGCAAAACCTAAGTTTGTGGTAGAATGACTGAAGTGTTATTCTTTTTTCAAATTTGGGTTTTTTATATTTTTATCAACACTTTTCAAATAATTCAATCAAGGGCGAGTGGAAATGAAAATAGAAAAGATTTTAAACAACAATGTGGTCGTGTCGAGAAATGAATCAAAACAAGAAATTGTCGTCATGGGCCGGGGTTTGGCTTTTCAAAAAAAGGTCGGCGAGTCGGTCGACACGTCTAAAATAGAAAAGACCTTTGTTTTGGAGAACCAGGGAATTTCCGAAAAGCTTGCCAAATTATTGAAGGATACATCTGAGGTGTATTTAAACATTTCGTCGAAAATCCTGGACTATGCCCAGTCTCAGCTGCCTTATAAATTGGATGAATACTTATATGTGGCGTTAACGGATCACATCAGCTTTGCCATCACCAGGCATAAACAGGGAATTCATTTGAAAAATCCGCTTGTTTGGGAAATCCGCAAATATTATAAGCCGGAATATCAAGTTGCCATTAAGGCCATCGACATTATTGAACAAGAAACCGGAATCACCCTGACAGAAGACGAAGCGGCAGCAATCGCCCTGCATTTGGTCAACAGCCAGCTCTCAGGGGAAAATATGGCGGCTGCCATTCAAATCACGGAAATGGTCAACACGATTCTCAACATTGTCAAATATCATTTTAAAATGGAATTAGATGAGAGCTCGATTAACTACGAACGATTTTTAACCCATCTTCGCTTCTTTGCGATTCGATTTATCCGCAAAGAGAAATTGGAGGAGACGGTTGATCAATTTTTCTATGAGCAGATTAAGCAAAAATATTCACAAGCTTATGCGTGTACGGAGAAAATTGCCACCTATTTAGATAATCAATTCCATTGTAATCTGACGAAGGATGAAGAAATCTATTTAACAGTTCATATCCATAGGGTAACCAACCGGCATAAACTAAAGTAATCTGAATATCTCGAAATTTGTCGAAGTAACTGTTGACACTGATGAAAGCGTATGCTAAATTATAAATATAAACTTCATATCAACCCTTTTTATTAGGATTGTTACTGATTATGCAGGCAAAACCTAAATTGCAACCGCCATCATACTTTGGCGTGCAGTTTAGGTTTTTTTGTTTTTCAGTAACGAAAATGGAAGGAATGTTACCTTAAGTGGGCATAACCTGATCTAATCCGTTTGACACTTTTAATGGTGTTATATGGATTGGCTCAGGTTTTTTTATTGAAAAATTAAAGAAAGTAGGGGGAAAAATGAAATACGAACAATTAGCCAAAGACATTATTGAAAATGTCGGCGGAAAAGAAAACGTTAACAATGTTGTTCACTGTATCACCCGCTTGCGCTTCAAGTTAAAAGATGAAGGCAAAGCCAATACAGAGGTATTGAAAAATATGGATGGGGTCGTGACCGTTATGAAGAGCGGCGGCCAATACCAAGTGGTTATCGGCAACCATGTGCCGGATGTTTATAAGGCTGTTACAACGGTTGGCGGCTTCCAGGCTCAGGGGGCAGTTGACGAAGAGGAAGAGGATGGCAAAAAGCAAGGAGCATTTAACAAATTTATCGATATCATTTCTGGTATTTTTACACCTGTTCTGGGTGTATTGGCCGCATCTGGTATGATTAAAGGCTTTAACGCATTGTTCTTGGCACTAGGCTGGTTATCTGATAAATCAGGAACCTACCAAATCTTAAACGCGGTTGGTGATGCGTTGTTCTACTTCTTCCCGATCTTCCTTGGTTTCACAGCCAGCAAGAAGTTCAAAGGAAATCAGTTTATCGGGATGGCCATTGGTGCCGCATTGGTCTATCCGACGCTGTCAGCTTTAACTCAGGGCGATCCATTGTACACCTTGTTTGAAGGGACTATGTTCCAATCACCGGTCCATATAACCTTCTTGGGAATTCCAGTTATTTTAATGAGTTATGCATCTTCGGTTATTCCGATTATTCTTGCCGCCTATGTTGGTGCTAAAGTTGAAAAATGGCTTGCGAAAGTCATTCCTGATGTAGTCAAAACGTTCTTGGTGCCATTCTTTACATTACTTGTTGTTGTTCCGTTAACATTCCTTGTCATCGGACCAGTTGCCACATGGGCAGGTCAGCTAATTGGACAAGTAACACTTTGGTTGATTAATCTAAGCCCTGTCATCGCAGGTCTTTTCCTTGGCGCTTTATGGCAAGTATTTGTTATTTTCGGCCTTCACTGGGGCCTTGTACCGATTGCCATTAATAATATGATGGTAATGGGTGAAGATCCAATCCTGGCATTGATTTTTGCTGCATCCTTTGCGCAAACAGGGGCTGTTCTTGGCGTTTGGTTAAAAACAAAAGACAAGAAGCTTAAAACACTAAGTATTCCAGCATTCATTTCCGGTCTTTTCGGTGTTACCGAACCAGCGATTTACGGTATTACGCTTCCTAAGAAAAAGCCGTTCATCATTAGCTGTATTGCAGCTGCCGTCGGTGGAGCCATCGCTGCCATCTTTAATTCGAAGAATTACATTTTGGGCGGACTGGGTATTTTTGGTTTCCCGAACTTCATAAGCCCTAAAGAAGGAATTACGATGGGACTATGGGGGGCAGTCATTGCTGTCATTGTAGCGTTCATTCTTGGTTTTGTTCTCACTTATTTATTTGGATTAGGAAAAGGAACAACAACGGAACCATCAGCTCCTGAAAAAAAGAAAGCTGATCAAAATCCTGCTGGGGAAACAGGCAAAAAAGAAGTCATTGCAAGCCCATTTAATGGCGAAGTGAAGCCGTTAGCCGAAATTAAAGATGCTGCATTTGCATCTGGAGCGCTTGGCAAAGGCGTAGCAATTGAGCCATCTGAGGGCAATTTATTCTCACCTGTTTCCGGTACTGTTTCTGCATTGTTCCCAACAAACCATGCAATCGGGATTACTACGGATGACGGTGCTGAAATTTTAATTCATATTGGCATGGACACAGTTCAATTGGAAGGCAAGCATTTTACAGCCCATACTACTCAGGGCGCCCGCGTTGAAAAAGGCCAGCTGTTGATCGAGTTTGATATTGCCGGAATTGAGGCTGCAGGCTATCCTGTGACAACACCAGTTGTTGTGACGAACCATACGCAGTACGAAATTGTTCCAGGATGTGAGAAAACAGTCAAAGCTGGTGACATCATACTAGAGGTTAAGGCGAAATCAAATTCTGTGGCCGTTTAATTAGAAAAATTGTGCTAAACGACAGTAAATGAGTGCCATCCGACAGTAAAGGTTGTTTATCCGACAGTAACCGGGTACCACCAAACAATAGTAAAGGAGTTTTGAACATGACGAAATTTCCTGAAGGCTTCCTATGGGGCGGCGCGATTGCTGCCAACCAAGCGGAAGGCGGTTATTTAGAAGGCGGCAAGGGGCTGACAACAGTTGACCTCATGCCAACTGGCAAGAGACGTTGGGATGTTTTAGTAGGTAATCTTGATTCCTTTGAGCCTGTTGAAGGTGAATTTTATCCTTCCCACGAGGCAATTGACTTTTACCATCGTTATAAAGAGGATATTGCGTTGTTTGCCGAGATGGGGTTTAAATCATTTCGCTTGTCGATTTCTTGGGCGCGGATTTTTCCAAATGGCGATGAAACCAAGCCGAATGAGGCAGGGTTAAAATTTTACGATGATGTATTTGATGAGTGTTTAAAATACGGGATTGAGCCGGTGGTGACAATCGCTCACTTTGACGTACCTGTGCACCTGGTGAAAGAGTATGGCAGCTGGAGAAACCGTAAGCTCGTGGAATTATTCGAAAAATATGCCGTGACGCTCTTTAAACGTTACAAAGACAAAGTGAAATACTGGATGACGTTTAACGAAATCAATATGCTGCTGCACTTGCCGTTTGTAGGAGCGGGACTTGTGTTTAAAGAAGGAGACAATAAGGTGCAAATTCAATACCAGGCAGCGCACCATCAGTTGGTTGCCAGCGCATTGGCGGTAAAAGCGTGCCATGAAATCATTCCGGATGCGATGATTGGCTGCATGCTTGCAGGCGGCGCGACTTATCCTTACACTTGTCATCCGGATGATATGTTTAAGGCGATGGAAAAAGACCGTGAATCTTTCTTCTTTATCGATGTTCAGTCACGCGGTGAGTATCCTGGCTATGCGAAGCGTTTCTTCAGAGAAAACAATCTGACGATCGAAATGGAACCGGGCGATGAAGAGCTGTTGAAAACAGGCACGGTTGACTACATCGGCTTCAGCTATTATGGCAGCCGGGCGACAAGTACCGACTCTGAAGTGTTAAAACAAATTAGCAGTGGCAACGTGTTTGCTTCTGTCGAAAACCCATATCTGGAAAAATCGGAATGGGGCTGGCCGATCGACGCGAAGGGCTTCCGCTATACATGCAACCAGTTGTACGATCGCTACCAAAAGCCATTATTCGTTGTGGAAAATGGATTGGGTGCAGTTGATGAGGTAACACCGGACGGACAGATTCATGACGATTACCGCATCGAGTACTTGAGAAAGCACATCGCCGAAATGGGCGAAGCGATTCAGGACGGCGTCGAAATCCTCGGTTACACAAGCTGGGGGCCAATCGATATCGTCAGCGCTTCAACCGGCGAAATGAAAAAACGGTACGGCTACATCTATGTCGACAGAGACAACCAGGGAAACGGCTCGTTGAAGCGCTTGAAAAAGAAAAGTTTCGGCTGGTACAAGCAGGTTATTGCATCTAACGGGGAAAACCTCGATTAAATCACAAGGAAGGTTCTTCTGCCTCATTTACAACAGAAGAAGCTTCCCCAGAACTCGTAAGGAGGAATTGGAAAATGACAAGATTTCCTGAAGGTTTTTTATGGGGCGGCGCTACCGCCGCAAACCAATTGGAAGGCGGGTTTCACGAGGGCAATAAGGGCTTGAACATTGCCGATGTGTTGCCTGGCGGCAAGGAGCGCCTGAAAATCCTGGCAACACCTGGATTTGACTTTGAAATTCATGAAAACAAATATACGTATCCCAACCATGAGGCAATTGATTTCTATCACCGCTATAAAGAGGATATTGCCTTGTTTGCAGAAATGGGCTTCAAAACGTTCCGTTTGTCCATCGCCTGGACGAGAATTTTCCCGAATGGGGATGAACTGGAGCCAAATGAAGAAGGATTAGCTTTTTATGATCGCGTACTTGATGAATTGCACAAGTATGGCATCGAGCCGCTTGTGACCATCTCTCACTATGAAATGCCGGTTTATCTTGTGGAAAATTACGGCGGCTGGAGAAGTCGCGAGGTTGTGACTTTCTTTGAACGTTATGCAAGAACAATTTTAACGCGCTATAAGGATAAAGTTAAGTACTGGTTAACTTTTAACGAAATCAATTCCGGGTTGCACATGCCGATTATGGGCCTAGGCTTTGCCATTCAAAAGGAAGAAGACAAGTACCAGCCTACTTTCCAGGCTTATCACCATCAATTTGTGGCAAGCGCCTTGGCGGTGAAAGCATGCCATGAAATCATTCCGGATGCGCAAATCGGCTGCATGCTGATTTATGCACCTACGTATTCCTATGACTGCAACCCTGAAAATGTCATGAACGCCCTGCAGGAAAGCCGCTTCTTCAACAACTTCTGCGGCGATGTCCAGGTCAGAGGGGAATACCCGGCATTCATTAAGCGTTATTTTAAAGAACATAATATCAACCTTGAAATTCAGCCTGGCGATTTGGAATTGCTCAAGCAGCATCCGGTTGATTTTATCAGCTTCAGCTACTATATGTCCCGTACGGACAAGAAGGTGAAATCTCCAGAAGAGCAAGGCGAAGGCAATATTATCGGCGGCGTGAAAAACCCATTCCTGAAAGCAAGCGAGTGGGGCTGGGAAATTGACCCGATCGGTTTAAGGGTTTCCCTGAACGAACTCTATGACAGATACCGTAAACCCTTATTTATTGTCGAGAATGGTTTAGGGGCGAAGGATGTTGTCGAGGCGGATGGTTCGATTAATGACGATTACCGGATTCAATACTTGCGCGACCACATCGAACAAATGGCCGAGGCGATTGAAGACGGCGTGGAACTAATGGGTTACACTCCATGGGGCTGCATCGATTTAGTCAGTGCTTCCACCGGCGAAATGTCCAAACGCTATGGTTTCATTTATGTCGACAAGCACGATGATGGCAGTGGCACATTGGAGCGGAGCCGCAAGAAGTCGTTCTATTGGTATAAAAATGTGATTGCGACGAATGGGGAAGAACTATAAAGCTGTTCAAAAAGGAAAGCTCGGAAAACGAGCTTTCCTTTTTCTTAGTGAGGACAAACAGGGTCGGCAAATCAGTGGAACTGTCCCCATAAAACTGTTAGCGAGAACAAAACCAACTACAGCTAATTTTCTTGGTGTTTTTTCACGCTTACCGCGAAGCGGCTGTTCGGGAGATAGTGGACTTCTAATGGTTTTCCGGCGAGATTTTCTATGTAATATGCCCTCGTTATGTCCTGGTTATAGACGTCGATGGTGAGGTCGTTAAATTGCAGTTCCATTACATATTCGGGACCAACATCAGCGTCATCATACTCTGCATGTGTAGGTACGGCGATTAATTCTTCAAACTGTTTCAATTCAAAAGCCGTCTTATCCTTAAATAGAAGGATTGAGGTTTCTACAAAGGAATAGCCGGCAGAAAAAATGATAGCTGCTGCAAGAAAGGATGCAATCCTTCCAAACCAGTTCTTCGTCCCAATCATTAATCCCGAAAAAATTAACGAAAAGCAGAGGCACATACTGGCGGCGCTGAAGGCACCGAAGATTTCCGACAAAATGAAATTTTCTTCAAACAGCTTGGAAATGCCCCAAAAAATAAACGTCAACACGAAAAACAGCATACCGACAATCATTGGCAGAACGGTAAAGGTATCCCTATCTTTTAGCCAAGAAAGACGGCGCTTCTTTTTCAAAGTTGGTATGGGACTCACCGACATCGCCTCCATCCAATTAGACTATATTTTGTTATCATAGCATATTAATTGGGTTGCAAGACCGGTCCTTTTGACTCATATTTTAAGGCGAAGAATTTGAGCGAGTCCTATATTTACAAAAGAAAGAGACACCAGAACATAATTGGTGTCTCTTCTCTTTAAAAATTAATTCAACCATAGAGTAACAACAATTTTGGGAGTATCGCAGCTAACCATCCTCCTCGGAATAGGCTTCAGTTGTTTTCGTGTCCCTGCACTCCCAGCATTCGGCTCGGTTCCTTTCCATGATTGATAATTCTGTCCCGCAAGAAATGCAGAAGTCCATGTGAAAAGTCCTCCTCTCTGGTAAAAATGTAATGGTTACATATGTATGCGAAAATGATGGCAGATATTTCTCCAAAAGTTCGACAAAACCAGTTGGACATGCAAAGGCAGACAACTTGTTAAAATATTTCGAAAGTATGATAATAGTAATTAAAGGAAAAACATGGACACTTACGTGAAAGGGGATCATTATGGACTTAGGTTTACAAGGAAAAGTGGCCATTATTACAGGCTCAAGCAAAGGAATCGGTTTGGAAACAGCACTTCATTTAGTAAAAGAAGGTGCGGAAGTAACCATTTGCGCAAGAAGTGAGGACCGCTTAAAGGAAGCGGCCGCTTACATTTTTGAACAAACAGGGAAAGAGGTTTTGTACATCGTCACGGATGTGACCAAGGAAGAAGATTGCCAACGAGTGGTCCGGGCGACCGTCGAAAAGTATGGGAGACTGGATATTTTGGTTAACAATGCCGGCACTTCCCAAGCCCATCACTTTGAAAAAGTAGAAACGGACCTTTGGCAGCAGGATCTTGATTTAAAACTGTTTGGCGCGATTCATTGTTCCCGTTATGCTGCACCCTATATGCGTCAGGCAGGTGGCGGGGCAATCGTCAATGTGACCGCAATCTCCGGAAAAACACCACCAGCGTCGTCATTGCCGACATCGGTCAGCCGGGCAGCAGGAATGGCACTGACAAAGGCGATGAGTAAGGACCTCGGTAAGGACAATATTCGTGTCAACACTGTCTGTATCGGTTTGATTCGCAGCGAACAAATCGAAAAGATGTGGAAGCGGCAGGCACCGGAATTAACATGGGAGGAGTTCTCCAAAATGGACCGTGGGATTCCGCTCGGCCGCGTTGGAAATACCGACGAGGCTGCTAAAGTCATTAGCTTCCTTGTCTCAGAGGCAGCATCTTATGTAACCGGGACGTCGGTGAACATTGATGGGGGAATGGCGGGGACGTTATAATTATTTGTCCTACTCGATAATGTTTTTTCTAGAAAATAGGGGGATGCCAGCTAGGCATCTCCCGTTTCAGCATAGGTATTTAAGCATCATGCACCATATCCCTGCTTCCCATGTCTCTAATTGATAATTCCGGAATTTATAAACTCAAATTGAAGGTCGGCCTTTATTGGGACCTCCCTCAGGTTGATGTTTCTATATTTTTCTTTCCAAAGCTTGTTGTGATGGACCCTTAATTCCTCCTCAAGCCCAAGGCCATCACAATTGGCCATCTGCAATTGGGAGATCATCGATTCGGCTGTCTTCATCAACCCAGTTTTGATATCATGAGTTAATTTGCTCATTACTTGCGGATCCGTTAATTGATCCTTTGGATACTCGGTGACACGATACTGAAGCTTAGCGGAGATGCGGGCGGATACAGACTTGTTTTTCACTTCAACGGTGGTCTTTTGGCTGCCGCCCAGAATTTCTACGACTACATCATTTTTTCGGCCCTTCCCGATCTGGTGACTGGATTTAACAAAAAAAGAAATCTTTTGTTTTTGCTCACCGCTGAGCAGTGTGTACATTTTTGATTCTGGAATCGATAGTTTTCCAGTCATTTTTCCATTATTGAATAACGCCATTCCGACCGAAACGGCACGCTTGTGCTTTCGATCCAGTTTCAAGAGCGGCAGCAGGGGGTCTTTCGTGTGATGTAACAGTAGCGGGCGGACGGATTGGACATTATAATTCGTGTAAAAGCCAGTCGCTATACCGCTTTTTAAAAATTCATCATAATACTGAGCGTTTAAATCAGCCTCCTCCTGATTAATGCTGACCGCATCTATGACCTGTCCTTCAATGATGGCAACCTTCGAACTTAAAGCGCCTTTGGGATTTCGGTAAATATGATCAAGTTCCGGGTAAATTCCCTTTCTTGCGGCTTTTTCGCCGAATAGGATAACATGGGCTTTGGAAATGTCAATTCTCTCGGAGATTTTCAGGTCGGCGTGCAGCAACGAATCCATTGCCGTTTCACCAGAGGTAGAGAGAATCGTACTTTTCGGAGCTGCCGGCGCATTGGACGTTCCGCTTTTTCCTTTGCTGATTGGGTAGGTAGTACTGGTGATGATTTCTCCCTTTGAATTCAAATCATATCCAAGCAGCAAGATTAATTTTTGTTCCTTTAACAGTCGCTGGTCCCAGCAGCCGCATAATAAAACAGATAGGGAGATGACTAAGACAAACCGCATGCTAGTTTTCCACATCGATTTCCCCCCTTTGCCTTTTCTGAAATAGAAAGGAGATGAACAGCAGGGCTGCAGGAATGACCATTAAGAAAATCAAACCTGTATAGGTGACATACTTTGTCAGTTTCGTGATTTCCTGTACACTATTAAAAAACAAGGCTGCCACAAAACATGTAATAGCCGATAAATAGACATAGGACCGGCGTGGCCATTTTTTAAAAAGAAAAGCACCGGCCATGGAAGCGCCGTAAAGATAGCTGATGAACGAAGTCCCGACAAGAATAATCCAGAAGGAAATGAGCACCAAGTCGGGTCGTTCAATAATGGTAAAAGAAAACGACTTTAACAGATAAAGAACAGGCTGAGGCAATAACACCAGTTCATTCCCGCTGAAGTAAATGAGGCAGGTAAAGGTGATGAATGCGTAAAAAAGCGTGATAAATAAGTTTGCCAAAGTAAAAACTTTCATCTTTTCCCGGCCCGTCGAAATGACAAATGGGGCGATGAGAAGGAAGAGCTCCATTCCCTGCCATGCCAACGTGGCATGTGCGGCCCCATTGATAATGTTCATTAGTCCGGCATCTCCCACAGGCATAATATAATGAAGATTTCCATCTTTAAATGCGATGGGGGCAACGACGATAAACGTTAAAATAACAATGGTAGCTATAAAAGAAAATCTGGCAATCACCTGCAAATTTTCAGTGGCAATGTAGATACCAATAGAAACCATCAATAACAGGATGACCCAATAAGGAGTATAAATGAGCATCCATTTCTTTAACATCGAGACAAATAATACGAGAATCGTTGTCCCAGTTAATAAAAAGTAGCCTGCATAAATAAGAGTCAAGCAGCGGCCAACGATCTTACCCAGCACAGATTCGAGGATAGTGAATAAATGCTGTTTGGGAAACCGGTTCGTTAAAAGAATATAAAAAATAATAAACAGCTCCATAAACACCCCCGTAAGCAAGAGAGACATCCAGCTATCCCCTTTGGCATAGTTGTGAATCTCATGGGGGAGTGACAGAAAGGCTACCCCGATTTGCGTTTGAATTAAAAAGGTAAACATCTGAAGTTTAGTTATTTGAGTATCAATTTTCATTGTTTTCCCATCTTCTTGGACGATAGAGTCGCCGTTTATTTTTTACACGTAATTCTCGCGGCCGATCTTTTAACAACCAAATCGGAAAGCGGATGATGGCATCCTTCAATCCTTTGATATTAAACGGAGCAAGTGGCGTAAAGTATGGAGTTCCCAATGATTCCAGCTTGCAAAGGTGGCCAACGATAAACATTAAAGAAAAAATGATTCCGACAAACCCGAAGGTAGCTGCAGAAAGCATGATGGGATAGTTTAAAATTCGTACGGTATTGCTCATTTCATAAGAAGCAATCGTAAAGGAAGAGATGGCTGTCAGTGCGATCACGATCACCATAATATTGGACACCAAGCCTGCTGACACAATAGCATCCCCGATAATCAGACCACCGACAATACCAATTGTTTGCCCAATCGGCGTTGGCAGACGAATCCCCGCTTCCCGGATCAGCTCGATGGTAAATGCCATAATCATCGCTTCGATAAGCGGCGGAAACGGGATGTTCTCGACAGAGTTTTTTACTAGTACTAAAATTTCCTTCGGGATAATCTCAAAATGAAAACCGATAACAGCAATATATAAGCTGGGCAGCAATAAAGAAATAATAAAGCTAATTAACCGCAGGAAACGAAAAAAGGAACCGGTAATGATTCGGCTGTTATAGTCGTCCGTTGTTTGAAAAAAGGAAAAAAAAGATACAGGCAAAACAAGCACATCCGAGCTTCCTTCCGCCATGATTACGATTCTACCCTCAATAAGCTGGGCAATCGCCCTGTCCGGCCTCTCAGTATAAAGCAAATGAGGAAATGGGGAATATGGCACATCCTCCAGTAACTCCTCCAAATACCCGGGGCTAAACGTCATGTCGATGGACAGGGTAGAAATTCGCTCCTTCAGTTTCCTTACGAGTGCCGGGCTGGCGATTCCATCTATATACACAATCGCAATCTGGTTGTTTGTGTATTGGCCAATCCGCTCGTAATGAATCCTTAGGTGTCTACTTTCAATCCCCCGTCTGATAAAGCCAAGGTTGGTTGACAGGTTTTCAACAAATCCGATGTGTGAACCTCGCACCGTTTTTTCACTATCGGGTTCAACCGAGCTGCGGGTATTTTCCTTCACGGTATTAAATGAATAAAGCTCCTCGCACCCTTCAAGAACAACGATTGAATTACCTTGAATCAAGGTGTAAATCGAATCTTTAAGCATGATTTTGCTTTTTGCTTCAGCAGTAAGTGGAATTTGTTCAACTTCTAGATCCCGATATTTCATTAAAGGAAATAAAATGCTTCGCTGAATTTTCTCCAAATCGGAAATAACGGCTAAATAAAATAGGACCCCTTGTTTATTGTTGAATGAGAGCGGAACCTTCATTAAATCTTCGGTACTGCCAAATGCACGCTGGATGAAGGCAGCCCGGTCCTCGAACGTGGCATCATCCTCGGCAGTAGGCAGGACATTTTCATTATTAGAAACGGAGGAATGGCTCATAGTTGGACCCCTTAAAATGGTATATACACTTAAAGTTTTAGTAAAATTGGGTTTTTTATTCCTTTATTGAAGAATTTGTGAATTTCCGGGGAATGGTAGGTATGAAATGAACTGTAAAAATGAGGATTTGGGGGACTTGTTCAAAAAAAATCCAGCAGCTCACTTGGAACTGCTGGATTTACAAGTATATAGACTTTAAAAAGAAGCGGCCATTCTATTTAAGCCAGCCGCATTTTAAAATCTTGATAGCCGAATTCACGGACGACTTGGCAATCGCCGTTTTTATCGCGAACAGCAATGGCCGGTAACGGCATGCCGTTAAAGGTTGTGTTCTTTACCATGGAGTAGATCGCCATATCACCAAATACTAATCTGTCGCCGCTCTTTAGCGGCTGATCAAATGAGTAATCCCCGATGACATCGCCTGTAAGGCAGGTTTGGCCGCCAAGGCGATACGTATATGGTTTCTCGCCCGCTTCACCAGAACCGAATAATGGCGGGCGGTAAGGCATTTCCAAAACATCCGGCATGTGGCAGGTAGCCGAAGTATCGAGAATCGCAATGTCTACTTCATTACGATGCAGATCGAGAACGGAGGTTATTAGGTAACCGGCATTGAGCGCAACCGCTTCGCCTGGTTCGAGATATACTTCCAACCCATACTTTTCTTGCATTCTTTTAATGCAAGCTTCCAATCTTGGAATATCGTAGTCTTCTCTTGTAATATGGTGGCCGCCGCCAAAATTAATCCATTCCATTTGCGGAAGCCATTCGCCAAATCGTTCTTCCACTGCATTAAGCGTCGTCTCTAAATCGTCAGAGTTCTGCTGGCAAAGGGTATGGAAATGGAGCCCTGATACACCGTCAAGTAAATCCGGACGGAAATCCCCTGCCTTGACGCCAAATCGGGATCCAGGCGAACATGGGTCATAGATAGCATGTCCAATTTGGGTGGAGCATTCAGGGTTAATGCGCAAGCCCACTTTTCTGCCGGACTTTAATGCCTTTTCTTTAAACTTTTCCAACTGTGAAAAAGAATTAAAGATGATATGGTCACAAATCTCGATGATTTCATCGATTTCATCGTCACGATAGGCCGGGGCAAAGACGTGATTCTCTTTGCCCATTTCCTCATAGCCCAGCCGTGCTTCGTATAAACCACTTGCAGTCGTTCCGCTTAAATACTTACCAATGAGGGGATACATGGTTGTCATCGAAAAAGCCTTTTGGGCCAATACAATCTTCGCGCCTGTCCGTTCCATAACACCGTTCAGGATTTTAAGGTTTTTTTCGATAAGCGCCTCGTCGACTACATAACATGGTGTAGGTAGTTCTTCAAATCGCATGTTACCGAACAAGCTCCGGCTGTTTTGAGTCTTCTGGCAGCTCATCCACAAGCACAGGATTGAAGTCTTCTACCCATGGAAGTCCCCATTTGTTCAACTCTTCCATGAATGGATCTGGATTAAACTCTTCAATATTGAATACGCCCGGTTTGTTCCACTTGCCAGTCAGGATCATTGCGGCCCCAATCATGGCAGGAACGCCAGTTGTATAAGAGATGGCCTGTGAGCCAACTTCGCGATAGCACTCTTGGTGATCGCAAACATTATAGACGTAATAAGTCTTATCTTTGCCGTCCTTTTTCCCTTTGAAGATACAGCCAATGTTGGTTTTACCGACAGTACGTGGTCCAAGGGTAGCCGGATCCGGCAATACTGCTTTCAAGAATTGAAGCGGAATGATTTGCTTGCCTTCGAATTCGATTGGCTCGATGGAAGTCATGCCAACATTCTCAAGCGCCTTTAAGTGTGTCAAATAGCTTTGACCGAATGTCATGAAGAAACGAGCACGCTTCAGGCCAGGGATATTTTTTGCAAGGGATTCAAGCTCTTCATGGTAAAGCAGGTACATATCCTTTTCGCCAACTTCTTTGAAGTTGTAAGTACGCTTGATTTCCATTGGCTGTGTTTCAATCCACTCGCCATTTGCCCAGTAACGTCCGTTAGCGGAAACTTCACGGATGTTGATTTCCGGATTAAAGTTAGTTGCGAATGGATAGCCGTGGTCGCCGCCATTGCAGTCAAGAATGTCAATATATTCGATTTCATCAAAGTAGTGTTTTAATGCATAAGCGGAGAATACGCCAGTTACACCTGGGTCAAAGCCTGAGCCCAATAGCGCGGTAATGCCGGCTTTTTCAAAGCGCTCTTTGTATTCCCACTGCCATTTGTACTCGAATTTCGCTGTATCTTCAGGCTCGTAGTTAGCAGTATCCATGTAGTGAGTTTTCGTAGCAAGACATGCATCCATGATCGTTAAATCTTGATAAGGCAATGCCAGGTTCATGACGATATCCGGCTTTACTTCATTGATTAACGCGATTAGTTCATCCACGTTGTCCGCGTCTACTTGTGCAGTGGTAATCTTGGTTGTGGTTGTGCCCTCTAATTTTGCTTTAAGATCATCACATTTTGATTTCGTACGGCTTGCGATGCAAATCTCTTCAAATACTTCACTGTTTTGAACGCATTTATGAACTGCTACCGATGCTACGCCGCCGGCTCCGATAATAAGTGCTTTACCCATTTTGGTATCCCCTCGCTTAAAATAATTTTTTTCTGCAACAAAAAAAGCAAGTGTGAATCGCATATTCCGCGCACAACACTTGCTTAAGATAGTATTCTCATATTAAATAGCACAAGTATCCCGTAAAAAGTCACAGTGATACCTTAACCATAATTGTCATTTGGACATTATGAAGAAAGCTATTAATATTCAAATATATCAAATTTGATCAGAGTCTATATAGCAAATAATTTACTTTTACCACTCTTATTGACCGTTTCACAAGTTGTGTGCATATGCACTGGTTGTAAAGTAACCAACTTATAAAATTTGAGCTTTTAACTCAATCAATAGGGCAACTAAGTTGCCAATCGGCATTTGACCCGGCTGTCCGTATGGCCTTAACTCCCTAGTGGAAGTGGTCAAAATTATCTGCTTGGAAAGACTCAGAACCAATAGATATATTAGCTTTCCAAAATAACGCTACTTTATAGTAGCAGTAACTGAATCAAATAGCAACTGTTTTTTTGGGAAAGAAGCAGAGGACTTTTTTTGCTTCCTACGGACAAAACCGGATGAGGATTGGGCGAAACTGTCCGTAGGAAGGCGTCTTGAGGACAAAATCGCGTCAAAAAAGGGTTAAAGTGTCCTCGATAAGGAGTCTTAAAGACAAAACTGATGGAAAATCTGATGAAACTGTCCGTAAGGGAGTCCACCTTTAAGGACAAAACAAAATGAAACCCTTTATAATTTATATGATTACCAAACCTAGAAATGAGCGTGGCAAAAACAATGGCTATTTTAAAAAATGATTGGCTCCCCGTTGCTGGAAGGAGAATTTCAGAAACCGTATTATCAACGGTTGAGGGGAATTTTAAAAGAAGAATATCAATCCAAAGTCATCTATCCGGTTCAATATGATATTTTCAATGCGCTTCATCTTACTCCGTACAACGAAACGAAAGTGGTGATTATTGGCCAAGATCCCTATCATGGTCATGGGCAGGCTCATGGATTAAGCTTTTCCGTTAAACCGGGCGTCGCAGCTCCGCCATCCTTGCAAAATATTTATAAGGAGCTGCAGGCTGATTTAGGCTGCTATATTCCCAATAACGGTTACTTAGTGGAGTGGGCGAAGCAGGGGGGATTGCTGTTAAACACAGTATTGACGGTCCGGGCTGCGACCCCAAACTCGCATAAAGGACTAGGCTGGGAGACCTTCACGGACAAAGTGATTGAAACCTTAAATCAACGGGAGAAGCCGGTTGTGTTTTTTCTGTGGGGGAACTTTGCCCAACAGAAACAGCAATTGATTACTTCATCCAGGCATTTCATTCTTAAGTCACCGCACCCCAGCCCGTTTTCAGCGAACAAGGGCTTTTTTGGAAGCAGGCCATTCTCACGGGCAAATGCCATCCTGAGGGAAATTGGTATGCAGGAAATTGATTGGCAAATACCGAATTTATAGATTGGTATTATTATTGATACCGTATTAGTCGTTTTCTATTTGTCTATACTGTTGGACAGTGAAACTTCAAGAAAACCTTAATTTTTAAAAAAATGGGAGGCTCTCATGGGAAGATTAGTGCATTTTGAAATTCATGTAAGCGACATGGAACGGGCAAAGAAATTTTACGGCGAGGTATTCGGCTGGTCCTTTCAGGATTGGAGCGAGTACGCTGGAATGCCTTATTTCGGGGCGGTGACTGGCGATGAAAAGGAACCGGGGATCAACGGCGCGCTGATGCAGCGCCAAGGTGCGGCGCCAGAACCGAACCAGGCTTTAAATGGGTACGCTTGCACAATGGGTGTGGAAAATTACGATGCAACAGAGGTTAAAATTCTCGAGAACGGCGGCAAGGTCGCTATGCCGAAATATGCTCTACCAGGCATGGCGTGGCAAGGCTACTACATCGATACAGAAGGAAATGTATTCGGTATTCATCAACCTGATGAGAATGCAAAATAGGTGCTAAGCATGAACTCAGTAAACACGGCAGGCATGCTTGAAAATGTTCGCAAGATTTGTCTCGCACTGCCTGAAGCCGTTGAAATCATTGACGGCTTTGGCCACAAAACGTTTAAGGTCAACGGAAAATCCTTTGTTATTACAGGGGAAAGCGAGAAGGGATTCAACTTGTCGTTCAAGTCGGATCGGGAAACCCAAGCACTATTGCTGCAGAAAGAGTATTTTTACAAAACCCCGTATATCGGACAACACGGCTGGGTGTCGATTCAAAATCCGCATGGTGAAGTTTGGGGTGAATTGGCCGACCTCCTTCAAGAAGCCTACCTAAGGGCGGCGCCGAAGCGTTTGGTGAAGAAGTGGAAAGAATTGCACACAAATTGAATGGTAATTAAATGAAAGAGGGTGCCTTAAAAGAGGGCATCCTCTTTCCGTAAATCCGGAATCTCGCTCACCGAAATTCCGTCATCCGGGAAATTTCCGGCACTGCGGAATAACACAAGCTAGATTATCAAGTCATTTCAGTTGGTACGATACTTGCAAATACCTAGATTAATAGAATCTTAGGAGGTGCAGGAAACATGCAAAAACTGATGACAATGGAAGAGGTTCCTTCCATTTTAAATGATGGCATGACGATTATGGCAGGAGGATTTATGGGAGTAGGAACCCCAGAGAAGCTAGTCTCGGCTATCCTTGAAGCAAACCTTAAAGATCTCACGCTTATCGCTAATGACACGGCCTTCGTAGAAACTGGCGTGGGGCCGCTCGTGGTAAACAGACGCCTAAAGAAAGTAATCACTTCCCACATAGGGACAAATCCGGAGACCGGCCGGCAAATGCTCTCCGGCGAACTGGAAGTAGAGCTCGTTCCGCAGGGCACTCTTGCGGAGCGAATCCGGGCAGGCGGTTCCGGGCTTGGCGGGGTTCTGACACCAACAGGGGTAGGGACCGTTGTCGAAGAAGGAAAGGAAAAGATTGTTGTCGATGGCCGCGAATACTTGCTGGAAAAACCGCTTCGCTGTGAAGTAGCGCTATTAAAAGCATTTAAAGCGGATAAAGCAGGAAATCTAGTCTACCATCGCTCGGCCCGAAACTTTAACCCGTTAATGGCGCTGGCCGCCGACACTGTCATTGTTCAGGTAGAGCACCTCGTGGAAATCGGCGAAATTGACCCGGATGAAGTCATGACGCCGGGGATTTTAGTGGACAAAATTGTCGTTGCAGGAGGTTGTTAAAGATGAAAGCCACTCTAATGAATCCAAAACAGATTATTGCTGCTCGTGTGGCAAAAGAATTGAAAGACGGTGACGTGGTAAATCTGGGAATCGGCTTGCCTACCATGGTGCCAAACTACCTCCCGGAGGATGTGAGTGTCATCCTTCAATCGGAAAATGGCTACGTCGGACTTGGCCCAGTAGAAGGTGAAATTGACCCTGATATCGTAAATGCCGGGGGACAGCCCGCTGGAATTATTGAAGGCGGTGCCTTCTTTGACAGCTTGTTTTCGTTTGAACTGATTCGTGGCGGTCATGTCGATGTGACCGTTCTTGGCGGACTTGAAGTCGATGCAGAAGGGAATCTGGCTAACTGGATGATTCCGGGTAAAATGGTGCCTGGTATGGGGGGCGCGATGGATTTGGTGACAGGGGCAAAGAAGGTGATTGTCGCCATGGAGCATACCGCTAAGAACGGTGCGCCGAAAATCCTGGAACAATGCAGGCTTCCATTGACAGGAAAAGGGGTAGTCGATGTGATTATTACCGAGCTCGCGGTATTCAGGTTAACAGAGGAAGGATTAGTCCTGGATGAGCTCCAAGAGGGAGTTAGTCTGGAGATGGTCAGAGAAAAAACAGAAGCCTCCTTTCAAGTAAACGAAAATATTTTTTAAGAAATGGTTCCGAAAACCCGGAAAGTTCCGAATTTGCGGACCGATATTTTCCGGGTTTTCGGAAATAGTTGAGCTAATTTTCCTCATTAACAATTGTAGAATAGTAGAAACCCTTTAAAATACAGTATTTCAAATTTTCTAAAATATTTGGCACAATAGTTGCATTAAGAGATAAATGTAAAGACCAGCTTCATCATTTTTGAAAACGTTTACTTTAAAAAGCTGCTCTTTATAGATTTTAGTTCAAGGGGGATTTATATGGAATTATTGGTCATTTTATTGGCACTGGGGTTATTAATGTTTGTGGCGTACCGCGGTTATTCAGTTATTTTGTTTGCCCCAATTTGCGCCCTGCTGGCGGTGGTGTTAATTGCACCACACCACGTACTGCCATTTTTCTCAGGTGTGTTCATGGAAAAAATGGTCGGATTTATTAAATCTTATTTTGCTGTCTTCTTATTGGGAGCTATTTTTGGTAAGGTAGTTGAAATGTCGGGAATTGCTGAGTCGATAGCCAAGACGATTGTGAGCTGGCTCGGGGCGAAACGCGCGATTCTGACAATTGTATTGCTTGGCGCCATTTTAACTTACAGCGGTGTCAGCTTGTTCGTAGCCGTATTTGCCATATATCCATTTGCCGCACAAATGTTTAAGCAAGCAGATATACCGAAACGGCTGATCCCGGGAACGATTGCGCTTGGTGCGTTTACCTTTACGATGGATGCGTTGCCGGGAACACCGCAAATTCAGAACGTCATCCCGATTTCCTTTTTCAAAACGGATATTTATGCAGCCCCGATTCTTGGAATCATCGGTGCCATCGTTGTTCTATCAGCAGGCTTGTTTTATCTGGAAGCAAGAAGGAAGAAGGCTGAAAAAGCTGGTGAGGGCTATTACGGGTTTGGCACAGAAACAGCGGCTGCTGTAGAAAAAGAAAAACCTGTTCATGATGAACCGGCCCTGCCTGACCTAACTGCCCAGCAATCATTAGCACGACAAATTCTTGCCTTTGTTCCGCTCATTTTGGTCGGGGTCACAAATAAACTGTTTGTCACGTATATTCCAAAATGGTATCCAAACGGCTTTGACTTTGCCGCACTCGGCCTAGATGCTTACAAAGTCGATGTTGCCGCCTCTGCCGCCATCTGGGCGATCATGATGGCGCTGATTGTCGGGATTGTGACATCGATTGCCTATGATTATAAACGAGTATTTAACGGCTTTAAAGAGGGAGTCAATACTGCGATTGGCGGGTCGCTGCTGGCTACGATGAATACTGGTGCTGAGTACGGATTCGGCGGTGTCATTGCTGCGTTGCCAGGTTTTGCGAAAATCAGTGATGGGATTTCCACCACATTCACCAATCCGCTAGTGAACGGCGCCGTTACAACGACGACACTTGCGGGGATGACCGGTTCGGCATCCGGCGGTATGGGGATTGCCTTGGGGGCCATGGCGGATAAGTATAATCAGGCGATTGCTGCCGCCGATATCCCACCGGAAGTCATGCACCGCGTCGTCGCAATGGCGTCAGGCGGGATGGATACCCTGCCGCATAACGGTGCAGTTATTACCTTGCTTGCTGTAACAGGATTGACCCATAAACAATCGTACCGGGACATTTTTGCCATTACCGTTATTAAAACCCTCGCGGTATTTGTGATCATTGCACTTTATACATTGTTAGGTATTGTTTAAAAGATTAGGAGGCGTACACATGAGTAAAGTTTTAGCAGGAAAAACAGCCTTTGTAACAGGATCGGCAAGCGGCATCGGCTTGGAAATTGCCAAGGCCTTTGCCTTGGAAGGGGCCAATATTGTCATCTCCGATTTACATGCCGAAAAAAGCGAACAAGTGGCGCTGGAGCTAAAAAATCAGGGTTTTGAAGCAATCTCTGCCCCCTGCGATGTCACCAATGAGGAGGCGTTTAAGAATAGCCTGGAATTGGCGCGGGGCACATTCGGAACAATTGATATTTTAGTCAATAATGCCGGACTGCAGTATGTCTCTCCAATTGAGGAGTTCCCGACAGAAAAATTTGAACTGATGATTAAGGTCATGCTGACCGCCCCGTTCATTGGGATTAAGCAGGTATTCCCTTATATGAAGGATCAGGGTTTTGGCCGGGTTATTAATATGGCATCGATTAACGGGCTTGTCGGTTTTGCCGGTAAAGCGGCCTACAATAGCGCTAAGCACGGGGTAATCGGCTTGACAAAAGTAGCTGCGTTGGAGGGAGCCCCTCACGGGATTACGGTCAACGCCCTATGCCCGGGTTATGTCGACACGCCGTTAGTTCGCGGCCAGCTGGCAGACTTGGCCAAAACAAGAAATGTCAGCCTGGAAAGTGTCCTTGATGAGGTCATCTATCCACTTGTCCCGCAAAAACGCTTGTTATCCGTGGCTGAAATCGCTGACTACGCTGTCTTTTTGGCAAGTGATAAAGGCAGAGGCATCACCGGGCAGGCAGTGGTTCTCGATGGCGGATACACAGCACAATAAACGAAAGTCAAGTAGAAAATGAGAATCCGAGCCAGGATTCTCTTTTTTTGCAATATTCGAAGAATACCGATATTTGCTATAATGGTTCTATTGAGTGAGGAACAAGGGGGACGCGGCGTGACGCAGGCATTTGAGCGGGTGCCAAGCAGCTGGCACGAGCAAATTATTAATCTATTGGCCGAACGTGTGGTCATTGTCGATGAAAACGGGATTATTCTCTATATTAACGAGGGATATTGTGAGTTTATTGGTACAACAATTGAAGAGGCGATTGGCCGGCCTGTCCAGGATGTGATTGAGAACTCGCGAATGCACATTGTTGCCAAAACGGGGGAGAAGGAATTGGCATCCACCCAAAAAATCAATGGCAGTGAGATGATTGCCAACCGCTTTCCTATATTGGAGAACGGGAAGACCGTCGGTGCCGTGGGAAATGTGATGTTCCGCAATCCAGAGGAATGGCGGATGTATAAAACAAAAATTCAAAACCTCGTCGAAGAGTTAAACTATTATCAGGCAAAGGCGCAGCGGGATTTGCAGAGTAAGTACGGCTTTGAGGACCTAATTGGCAGCAGTCCTGTTTTTCTGGCGGCAAAAACATTGGCAAAACGGGTGTCCGGGGGTGATTCATCGGTTTTGTTAATCGGGGAGTCAGGCACGGGGAAGGAATTGTTTGCCCATGCGATTCACCGCAATAGCCCTCGGGCTTCCGCTCCTTTTGTGGCGATTAACTGTTCGTCGATCCCTGAGCATCTGCTGGAATCCGAATTGTTTGGCTATGAGGATGGGGCATTTACCGGCGCGAAAAAAGGCGGCAAAAAAGGGCAGTTTGAATTAGCAAGCGGTGGGACGCTGTTTCTGGATGAAATCGGAGACATGCCCCTGTCGATGCAAAGCAAGCTATTACGGGTGCTGCAGGAGAAAGAAGTGGTCCGTGTCGGGGGGCATAAATCTGTTGCGGTCGATGTGAGGATCATCGCGGCTACTCACCGTAATTTGGAAAAAATGGTGGAAAAAGGGGAGTTTAGGCAGGATTTATATTATCGTTTAAATGTCATCAAAATCGATATTCCTCCGTTGAGGAGCAGAAAGGAAGATATCCCTGCGGTAGCCAAGCGGCTCCTAAAAAAATTGGAGGCGAGATTTTACCGCAACGGCCTTGAATTATCATCAGAAGTAACCGAAAGATTAATGCAGCATTCATGGCCGGGCAATATCCGGGAACTTGAGAATGTCCTGGAGCGGTCAATTAATGTCCTCGACGGCCAGACGGTCCGGTTAACTCACTTGCCGTTGTATTTACGTGATCTTGATCCAAAAGACAGGCAACAGAGCGAGGCTGCTATCAACTCAAATGATTATTCAACATATAGAGCAGCAACGGAGCCAGTCATTGTTAAGCCTTTAAAGGATACGGTGGCACAGGCTGAAAAACAAGCAATTCAACATGCGTTGCTCGTTGCGAACGGCAATAAGCAAGAAGCGGCCAAGCTCCTGGAAATAGGAAAGACAAGCTTATATGACAAATGTAAAATCTATGAAATAAAATGAGGCAGGGGATCATTCTCTTGCCTCATTTTCGTTTATTGGTACAAAGATATCATATAGTAAATTAGTCATGAAAATATTATAATAGCTTTGACTTTTATCTACTTGGGGTGAACAGGTTGAAGAAATTATTGATAGCTATTTTTACGATTTTTGTTTTGGCCGGTTGCGGGGATGATACATATGATCAGGCAATGAAACAAGGGAAACAGGCGCTGGCATCGGGTGATCTGAATAAAGCGATTGGCTTCTACGAGTCCGCCTTAGATGAGAATCCGAAAGACAAAGCGGCAAAGCGAGCATATGAAACTGTAGAGGCATTATTGGAAGTGGAACAGGCAATCAAGAAGGAAAATTGGGACGAGGCCATGACGAAGGCCAATAAACTGCTTAAGGATAAATCTTTACCTGACAGTATTAAAAGCAACTTAAAAGAATCTATCAAAACAGCGAAAACCGGAAACGAGCGGAAGCAAGCCATCCTGGAAAGAGTAGAAACAATTAAAACTCTTATAAAGGATGAAAATTATGCCGAGGCGCAAAAATTGATTAGCGGACTAAAGCAGGAACCGGCTCTTGCCAGTTTTTTAGAAGAAGTGAATAAATTAGAACTGGCGGTAAATGAAGGGCTAAAGCAACAACAAAAAGGCACTAATGAAGAAAAAACGACAGCAGCTGTGACTACACAGGTACAAGCGAAAGAAGAACAAAAGAAGGATCAGACAAATTGGGTAACGTATCATAATGAGAGATTTGGCTATACAGTCAAATATCCTAAGGGTTGGGTTTTGGGTCCAGAGCCAACTAATGGTGACGGGCGCTCTCTTTATCATGACAATGATACCGAAATCACTGTGTTTGCCTCTTATTTTATGGAGGAAACCAATCCTGACCTGTCTTCCTACGAAAAATTAACGACTCATTCTGGCAAGGACGCCTATTTATCAATTAATAAAGAAGGGTCAATGATTGATTTCAACGGTGTGGTGATGGACGGGACCATAATCTTCCAACTTGGAGGCTATATGTCAGAGGAGTTTTATAAAAAGAACGCTGCAATTTTAAAGGAAATGCTAGTAGATGTAACGCTATATTAATCAGATTCCTTATGAATCTTTCTTTCTTTTTGAAGATAACCGCAAATTTGGGAAAAATGAAACGCTGTCCCTTGGATTTGTGGAATGGCGCAAAAAAAACCATGGAGTAAATCCTCCATGGCTCCCTGGCACTTATAATCCCCCGAGGTAGGCTTTTTTGATGTCTTCACTTGCTTGAAGTTCTGCCGCTGAGCCTGCAATTTCGATGCGTCCGGTTTCGATGACGTAGGCGCGGTCGGCGACGGATAGCGCCATATTGGCGTTTTGTTCGACCAGAAGGACAGTCGTTCCGGTCTGATTAATCTGCTCGATAATGTTGAAAATTTGTTTAACCATAAGCGGTGCCAGTCCCATGGAAGGCTCGTCCAGCAGAAGCAGCTTTGGTTTGGCCATAATCGCGCGGCCCATGGCCAGCATTTGCTGCTCACCGCCGGAGAGGGTGCCGGATAATTGCTTGCGGCGTTCGAGCAATCGTGGGAACAGTTCATACACCTTTTCCATATCTTTGCGAATCCCGCTGGAATCCTTTCTGGTATAGGCGCCCAGCTCCAAATTTTCCTCTACTGACATATTGGAAAAAACACGGCGCCCTTCCGGTACATGAGAAATCCCTGCCTTGACAATCGCTTGCGGCGCCAATGCTGAAATCGTTCCGCCTAAATATTCGATGGTTCCCGATTTTGGTTTAAGCAGTCCGGATAAGGTTTTGAGCAGCGTGCTTTTTCCAGCTCCGTTCGCGCCAATTAAGGTAACAATTTCGCCTTCCTTTACCTCTAATGAAATTCCTTTGAGAGCCTGAATGTTTCCATAAAACACATTAATATTATTTATTTTAAGCATGCTCACTCGTAACCTCCTCTCCTAAATAAGCTTCGATTACCTTTGGATTCGTGCGGATTTCCTCCGGTGTTCCTGCCGCAATCAACTGTCCATGGTCAAGGACATAAATTCGTTCACAGATCCCCATGACTAAGTTCATATCATGTTCAATTAACAGGATGGTCAGATCAAACTGTTTCCGGATAAACGCAATCAGTTCCATTAACTCGTGGGTTTCTTGCGGATTCATCCCGGCAGCCGGTTCATCCAGTAAGAGCAACTTCGGACCAGCGGCTAATGCGCGGGCAATTTCTAATCTGCGCTGCTGTCCGTATGGCAAATTTTTCGCCTTTTCATCTTTTAAATTGTCTAAGTTAAAAATTTTTAAAAACTCGAGCGCCTTGTTCTCCATATTTTTTTCCTCGGAAAAATGGGAAGGGAGACGGAAAATCGAGCTCAAAATCGAGTTTTTCGCCAATGAATGATAGGCAACCTTTACATTGTCCAACACGGATAATTCGCTGAAAAGGCGAATGTTTTGAAAGGTTCTGCTGATGCCGCTTTGTGTTACCTTGTAGGGAGGCAGTCCGTTCAGCCGCTTTCCGTTAAAGATAATCTCACCTTCCGTCGGTACGTAAACGCCTGTCAACAAGTTAAAGCTAGTCGTTTTTCCGGCACCGTTCGGCCCGATTAATCCGACCAGTTCGCCTTGTCGCAGTTCCATATTAAAGCCGGAAACAGCCTTTAATCCGCCAAACTGAATGCCGGCATTTTTTACCTCAAGTAATGCCATCTTAATGGCCTCCTTTCGCCGGTTTCCACTTGAATAAATCGGTGATTTCCCGTGTGCCCAATAAGCCTTGAGGACGATAAAGCATGACGATCACCAATACTAAGCTATAGATAATCATCCGTGTTTCCGGATATTGCTGTAAGAACGCTGAAATGATCGTTAACAGAATCGCAGAAATGACGGATCCAGAAAGGCTGCCAAGACCACCCAGCACAACAAAAATCAGGATATCGAAGGATTTTAAGAAACCAAAATTCCCCGGCTGGATGATATAAAAGTTATGGGAATATAAGGCTCCGGCAACCCCTGCAAAAAAGGACCCGATCGCAAAAGCGGCGACTTTATAAAAAGTGGTATTAATCCCCATCGCATCAGCGGCAATTTCATTTTCTCTAATTGAAATACAAGCCCGGCCATGTCTGGAATTGGTAAAGTTTGAGATAACTAGTATTGTAATAAATAAACAAACAAATGTTGTCGTCCAAGTGGTAAAGTGCGTTACCTGCATGCCAGCGGCTCCGCCAACATAGTCAATATTGAATAGCATAATCCGGATGATTTCGGCAAAACCAAGGGTGGCAATCGCCAAATAGTCTCCTCGCAGTCTTAAAGTCGGAATCCCGACAATGAGGCCAGCAAGAGCGGCAACCACTCCGCCAATCACGATGGCCAGAACAAACGGCAATTCAAATTTCATCGTAGCAATCGCTGAAATATAAGCGCCAACAGCCAAGAACCCGGCATGGCCAATGGAGAATTGACCGGTGATGCCAATGACCAAATGGAGACTGACGGCCAAAATAATATTAATCGAGATGGTAATAATCAAGTTACTATAATATATATTTAGTAATCCTGAGACGGTGAAAAATTGGACGACTCCATACACAACCGCCGCCAGAATCACAAATGCCCAAAATGGTTTTGATTTCTTCATTATTTTTCACCTAAACTTTCTCTTTTGTATTTTTGCCAAAGATGCCTGAAGGTTTTAAGATTAGTATGAGAATCAAAATGATAAAGGCGGCTGCATCTCGCCATAATGAAAATCCTGCGGCACTGACAATCGCTTCGACGACCCCAAGGATAATTCCGCCAACCATTGCGCCCGGAATACTGCCGATGCCGCCTAGTACGGCTGCGACAAACGCCTTTAACCCAGGGATGACACCCATCAACGGTTCAATTTTTGTATAGTAGACCCCGAACACGACCCCGGCGGCTCCTGCTAATGCCGAACCAATGGCGAAGGTGAAGGAAATCGTTTTGTCGACGTTAATTCCCATTAAACGGGCTGCGTCCATGTCAAGGGATACAGCGCGCATCGCTTTTCCCATTTTTGTACGGTGAACAATAAATTGTAAAATAATCATTAGGACGATAGAAGTTAATAGGATAAATAATGACTGGCTATTGATTTGTACACCAAACAAACTAATGGCTTTGTTTGGTACAACGTCATCAGGATAGGCTTCCGGCTGCGCCCCGCGAATAAAAATCATTCCGTATTCAATCAGTAGTGACATTCCGATGGCTGTAATCAAAGCGGCAATTCTCGTAGCATTCCTAAGCCGTTTATAGGCAATCCGTTCAATTAAAACTCCAAATACGGCGCAAAAAGCCATTGAAATAATCAGAGCCGGAAAGAAGCCCAATCCCCATCCCGTAATCGCGTAGAAACCGATAAAGGCACCTACCATAAATACATCACCATGTGCAAAGTTGATCAATTTAATGATCCCGTACACCATTGTGTATCCCAATGCGATTAAGGCATAGATGCTTCCAAGTGAAATGCCGTTTATGAGTTGCTGTAACCAATCCATGCGCTCTCGCTCCTTTTTCTAAAAAGTAAAATGGAAGGGAGTAATCCTTCCATTTTATTGGTTCATTTATTAAGGATTAATTTTTGTGTTAAACACTTGCTTACCATCCTTGTACTCTAAAACGATGGCTGATTTGATAGGATGGTGATTTTTATCTAGTGACAATACACCGGTAACAAGTGATAATTCTTTGGTTTTAGCTAATTCTTCCTGAATCTTGACGGAATCTGTGCTTCCTGCACGCTTAATGGCATCGGCCAAGAAATAAACGGTGTCATAACCAAGAGCGTTGAACGCGTTAGGTGCTTCACCTTTATTCTTGTCTTTGAAGGCAGTCACAAAATCTTGGACCTTTTTATCCGGGTCTTCATTAGAATAGTGGTTGATTAAGTAGGTGTTATTTAATGCATCTGCACCGGCTAAATCAACTAATTTTGGCGAATCCCAGCCGTCAGCGCCCATTAATGGAGCCGTGATGCCTAGTTCACGTGCCTGCTTAACGATCAAGCCAACTTCCTCATAGTAGCCAGGAATGAAAATAAACGATGGATTCTTTGCCTTGATACGAGTCAAGGTGGCACGGAAGTCCGTATCCTTTGCTACATATGACTCTTCTCCAACGATTTTACCGCCTGCTTTTTCAAATGTTTCCTTGAATGCATTGGTTAATCCTTTTGCATAGTCACTCGAATTGTCTGAAAAAATCGCTGCATCTTTTACTTTTAATTTATCTAAGGCAAAGTTGGCAGCAACTGTACCTTGAAATGGATCAATGAACGATGTTCGGAAAACAAAGTCTCTTACTTTTCCTTTTTCATCGACGGTTACAGTTGGGCTAGTCCCCCCTGGAGCCATAAGAACAGTTTTCGTGTCATTTGCAATTTGTGCCTGGGCTACGGTATTTCCGCTTGTTGCTGCCCCGATGACTGCATTTACTTTGTCTTGGCTTGTCAGCTTAATAATTCCGTTCGTTGCTTCCGCTGCTTCCGACTTATTATCATTTTTAATCACTTCAATTTGCTTGCCCTCAACACCGCCAGCTTTGTTAATTTCCGCTACGGCCATTTCAATTCCTTTTGTCATGGATTCTCCGTAGGAAGCGACATTCCCGGAAAGCTCCATGTTTACTCCAAGTTTAAAGACATCTGAATTGCCGCCTCCGCCGCTGGCACCTTGATTTCCTGTGCCACAGCCGGCAAGGATTCCCGCAGCTAAAGCCGATGCCATAAATACTTTACTCCATTTCTTTTTCATGTCTAAAGATCCCCCTCTGTATTTGTTCCAATTTTCTGACATTATGACCCGAAATGGACTATCGGGATATAAAAGTAAAAAGTAATTTAATAGTTAGTATATTAAAACAATTTTTTTCATTCGTCTAGTATAATATCAAAATATTTTATAAATTTTATTTTTTCATAAAAAGATAGCGGTTTCATGTCGAATATAATCGAATAATATCTAAATATATACCAAAACAACCATAATTTGGGGTTGCTTGGTTAAGTTAGAATAATAATATGAAGAAAATAAAATTATTCAGTTTAGGGACCGAGGGGCTGTAAAGTAATAAAAATCGCAAATTTGGAAAAGAAATGAAATCTCTGCCTCTTTATAATGAAGCAGAGGTGGATGAAGATGAAATTATTACAGGCAAAGGACCCCTATACGGTCTACATTTATACTTGTGGTTTGTCAGCATTTATTTTTACGTTTATATTTACAGTCAATTTGCTTTACCATGTTCAAGTCGTAAAGCTGGACCCCTTGCAGCTTGTGCTGGTGGGGACCGTTTTGGAATTGACGGTGTTTTTGTTTGAGATTCCGACTGGATTGGTTGCGGACATGCTGCTGTCATTTGCGGCCCTTCACTACATTGGCAAGGGATCCATTTACAAGCAGCAACGGTATATTTATTTTGCATTGTTTATCGGCAGTGTTCTAATAATCGGTTCTTTATTGGGCTTTGCCTTGTCTACATTTACCGCAACGGCTTTTGCGGCAATGATAGGGGGCAGTGAAGCTTATACAAGCTAGGAGGACTTCCAAAGCATTTTTTGAACGCTTTCGTAAACCCGGCATGCGTTTCAAAGCCATAATCCATGGCAATTTCTACGACTTTTTTTCCGTTAATCAACTCGTATAAAGCAAACTGCAGTTTTCGTTTCAATACGTAATCCATCAGGGTATAGCCAATTTGTTTTTGAAAAAGACGATAGAAATGGTAAGGGGAGTAGCCCGCAAGCCTCGCTAGAAGCTCAGGCGCAATTTCCTCTTTTATATGATCGTCAATATAGTCAATTACTTGTTGGAGCATGGTTAGCTGTTCCATAAAATCACCGCATAAATATTTCAGAATTTTATATGGGTGTATTATAACAAAAGGTGAGTAAACAGGATAGGATATGAAAATCAAGCAGGGATTCGTCTCCTGCCACATATATATATGTAAAAGCCAACAGGAGAGAAATCGATTGGACAAACAAACTGGCAAATTCAGATGGGTTGTTTTTAGTTCTGTACTTTTTACGTATTTGCTCATGTCAAGCCAGCGGACAGCTCCGGGATTGATCACGGACCAAATTATGAGTGATTTTCAGGTGACAGCAACAACGATTGGGCTACTGGCAAGCCTCCAATTTTTTGTATACACCGGTTTGCAAATTCCGATGGGGATTCTGGCAGACCGGTTTGGACCTAACTTTTTCCTCATTATCGGGGCATTGCTAACAGGGGTGGGGACCATCATATATAGTCTCGGCGAGCATGAAGTCGTCCTGTTTTTGGCCAGAATCCTCACGGGGATCGGGGATGCGACAATCTGGGTCAATATGGTGATCATTTTGAGCCAATGGTTTACTGCGAAGGAATTTACTCGTTTAATTGGGGTGACGGCCATGACCGGGAGCCTAGGTTTTCTGGTGGCGACAGTCCCTTTTGTCGTCTGGATTGACCTGCTTGGCTGGAGGGCAGCATTCTTTTCGACGGGATTATTATTATGTTTGTGCAGCATACTTTTATATCTTGTCCTTGTGAAAAAACCGAACCAATCGGTGTTTGTAAAAAACGAACCACAGCATGAAAATACATGGGCATTGCTGCGAAGAATCGTTTCGAATCGGCAGGCCTGGGCGCTATTCCTTTGTCACTTTGGACTTGTTGGAACGTACGTAGGATTTATCGGTTCGTGGGCTGTGCCTTACGGTATGACAATGTATGGAATGACACGGTCGGAAGCGAGCCAGCTAGTTTTGCTTGGACTGGCTGGGGCGTTAATCGGCGCTCCGCTGGCGGGCTGGATTGCAAGCCAGTTGGATATGATTAAAAGGCCTTATATTGTTGTGCATGTCATTATTGTATTAAGCTGGACGGCCTTTCTTTTGTTTAGAGGAAATCCACCAGTTTTCATGCTGACCATACTTTTCTTTGTTATTGGGCTTGCCTATGGGGCGAATGCCTTAACCTTTGCTGCTGTCCGTCAGTCTTTTCCGGTCGCCGAATCCGGCCTTGCCTCAGGGTTTGCTAATACGGGTGGATTTCTTAGTGCCGTCTTCTTGCCAACCATATTTGGAAGGGTATTGGATTATTTTCAAGCTGCGCCAGGGAGCATCGGGAATGGCTACTATTATGGCTTCATCATTCCCGTTGTGTTCTCGATGCTTGGCTTGTTAGGGGTAATTTTGGTTAAGGAGGAGCGAAATGGAAAGGAAAGGAGGAGGGTTTAATAAATAGAAGGCCAATCCTCAGCAAGTGATGTGGAATGGCCTTTTCATATTATCCTTCGTTCTTTGTTGTAAAATTAGGGACGAGCCAATAGATAAGCAATCCAGCAACGGTGGCGTAGGCAATGCCACTATGGGCATAGCCAATTCCGATGATGAAGATGATGGCAACGATGACTAAATTTTTCATATTTGCCATATCCACCTTTTCTTCAACCATGTGACGTATTCCCATTGCGGCGATCATGCCGAACAATAGGATGCAGATGCCGCCCATCACAGCCACTGGAATGGATTGGATCGCCGCTCCAACCTTGCCGAACAAGCCGAGAAGAATGGCAATCACAGCGGCGCCTTGAATAATCCTGCTGGAAAACTGGCGGGTGATGGCTAAAACCCCGAGGTTTTCCGCATACGTGGTTTGCGCAGGTCCCCCAAGAAATCCGGAGATTAATGTGGCAAAGCCATTCCCCCAAAGGATGCTTGAAAATCCAGGGTCCTTGGTCACATCTTTTCCAGTAATCTCATTTAACACAAACATATGTCCAAGGTCTTCGATGATGGTAACCAGGGCAATCGGGGCCATTCCGAGAATGACGACCCATGTGAATTCCGGCATGACGAAATGCGGAAAAGCAATAGCTGGTGCGGCAGCAATCGTATCAAAATCAACAAATCCTCGTACCGCGGCATACACATACCCGACTGCAAGACCAATGATGATTGGCAAAAGGCGGATTACCTTTGTACCTGCAAGTGTTGCGATAATCGCTGCTAGAAGGCTGACAATTGCGACATCCCAATGGGTCGAAGCCATGTTGGTCACAGCCGTGGTTGCCAGCGCAAGACCGATGATACTGACAACCGGCCCGACGACAACGGGAGGAATGACTTTCCGGACTTTCTCAAAGCCGACTAATGAAATGATAATAGAAACAATGGCATAAACAATGGAAACACTGATAAGACCGGCAACCGCTTGGCCTGGCGATTTCAACTCTCCTACATACAACGCAAGCGGAGCAATAAAAGCAAAGGATGATCCTAGATACGTAGGAACTTTTCCACGTGTAATAAGATGGAAAATCAAGGTTCCTACACCACTGGCAATAAGTGCACTTCCTGGGTCCAGACCGGTTAGTGCCGGCACCAGCACTGTTGCACCAAACATGGCAAACAAATGCTGCAATGACAACGGTAATGCCCTTAGAAAGTTTTTCAAGCGTTTCCCCCCTTTTAAAATAAGCCCTCATTTATGATATATTTCTCCTATTTATTTTTAGAATAAAAATTCGTTAGAATCATAAATTTTATATTTTAGTGGTTACATTCTTATGTAATAGAATCAAAAATGGTCAGTCCTCCGATGCTTAAACAACGGCGGCCGACCATTTTTGCGCTTACACTTTAGAGATGATATTTCTATTTTGCTCCTCCAGTTTTACGGTAATGGCTGTTACCATTTGTTCTATGACTTTAGGAAGCTGCGACTTTAGCCATGCATTAACCATAGGTCCCATGGCTCCGCTGCCTGTCATTTCAAGAAAGCCTGTTATTCTCGTATTATTTTTATCGATGGCTTCTGCGTGAAAATAGCCTCCGCCCGAAAGCTTTTCATTCGTCCCCGTTAAAGTAAACGTAACCTTTGTCGGTTCCATCCATTCCTTAATCGTGATCATCAGACTAATCCTTTTCTTAATGAAGCCAATCCTGCTGTAAAAATCCCAACTGGACTGGCGGTTCGTATATTTCCGGTGTTGAATATAACCTGGAATCAGTGGAGCCCAGTTATCCATATTTTGAACAAAATTCCAAACCCGGCTGATTGGCACATTTACCTCAGCCTGATGCATTCCGCTTGGCATATGTTTTCCTCTTTTCCATTTTTTAAATTACTTCCTATATCTATATGTTCATACCGTCGATTGGGTCGGGATTAGGTCTTTTGCGGGGAAGAATATGTGCCCATTTTGGTTTCAAAGCGGCTAGTCATGAAGCAAATTTGCATATTTTAGTTCGCTTATCTATAGTTAGAATGACTGTTAAACAGAATTTTTTTCGAAGACTAAGCCAAGAGTTGCGATGGGGCGGCTGCGCTAGGTTAAAAAATCGGAGGTCTAATCATGGATAATAACGATATTCTAATTCGTTTGCGATATGCACTAGAAATAAAAAATAAAGAAATGGAGGAAATCTTTAAACTTGGCGGTGTGGACGTAACTGTGCCAGAAGTAATCCAGATCCTAACAAAAACAGAAGAGGATGAGGATGACTTTCAAATAAAATGCAATAACAGCATGCTTAATTCATTTTTAAATGGGCTGATTGTTTATAAACGGGGGAAACAAGAGCCAAAACCTGGACAGCCTGATACGCCAGAACCACCCATAAAGAATGGGGCAAACGTTAATAATCTCCTGTTAAAGAAAGTGAAAATAGCACTATCATTAACCACTGAGGATATGCTCGATATATTCGACAAGGCCGGAATCACGGTAACAAAAGGAGAACTCGGCGCTTTATTAAGGAGGGAAGGGCATAAGAATTATAAGGAGTGCGGAGATAAATTCGCTAGGAATTTCTTGAAAGGTCTTTCGATTAAATACAGAGGATAACCGGAATAAGGGAAAGGCCAAAGGGAGGCAGGAATTCTCCTGCCTTCATGCTTTATAGAGGGAGGACCTATTGCACCTTCCGTAAGCCCTTCCCTTCATGAATCTCTCGGATGCCTTCCTCGCAGACTCCGTACGAACGCCACGAACAGGTTTCACAAACAATTTGGATATCGGAGGGGACAACGGAATTACAAATGCAGGCCTCAATTTCCTCCCATGATAGAACCTGTCCAATTCTTAACCCCATTTTTTCTAAAATTGCAGCATCTCTAACATAAATATTGTCATCTTGACAGTGGTATGTTCCGGAGTTTGGGAATTTCGCGCACAACTGATCGGGTCCCTCCACCAGCTCAACCAATGTCTTGGGGTTTTCTCTTAAGGTCTGATGAAGAAGCGTCATATTTTTCACATACTCTTCGGAATAGCCCATTCCCCGATAGCCAAGAAGGCAAAAAAGGTGATGGCCTCGCAGCTTGTACATATACTCTCTCTCCCATTTTAACTAGAGTTAACTAAAACGCGGATTTGGTTAACATTTTTAATTTATAATAACACCTCGCCACTAAATCTGGAAATTTATATGGCTTTCGGAAAAATCAATCTTTTTTTATAATAGAGTAGGAAAACAAAGAATCTTGTCGAAATTTCTGCTAGTTTTATTGACAGCAAAGGAGAAGGAACCATGTTCAATTTAGCTCCATTAATGCTTGAAAAGGTTGGAATCATTGTCATTGTCGCTTTTTTGCTATCAAAAATGCGTTCTTTTCGCCAGGTTATTCAAAATGAGCACACCATAAAAGAAAAAATGATGCTCATTTTACTGTTTGGAGCCTTTGGGATAATCAGTAATTATACAGGAATCGAAGTACAGCATCAGACCATCGCAAGACCTGATTGGACCACTGAGATGCATAACGAGAGCGCATTGGCCAACACAAGGGTAATGGGGATTGTGATTGGCGGGTTACTGGGGGGACCCGCGGTCGGGATTGGAGCCGGCTTGCTTGCTGGGATCCATCGTTATACACTTGGAGGATTTACCGCCATTGCATGTTCACTATCTACTATTCTAGCTGGTATTGCAGCGGGATTCTTTGGAAAGCGGCGAAAACAAAAGGGGAAACCCATCAATGCCGCGTTTGCCGTCATAATGGGAATGGCCTTAGAAGCTGTACAGATGATGATTATTCTTGTGGCGGCAAAACCGTTTAACGATGCTTGGGAACTCGTTCAACTTATTGGCCTCCCGATGATATTCGGCAACGGTTTGGGCACACTGCTGTTTATATTTATCATTCAAATTATTAAACGTGATGAAGAGCGGGCACGTGTTAATCAAACGAACCTGGCCTTCCTGATTGCCGATCAAACCCTGCCTTTCTTTCGCCAGGGACTGAACGAACAGTCATGCAGGGGCATTTCAGAAATTATGTTAAAGCTGACAAATGCAGATGCTGTATCTATCACGGATAACCATCAAGTTTTAGCCCATGTCGGAGCGGCCTCTGATCATCATATCCCTAGGCGTAAGCCTGAAACGGGCTTGACGAAAAAGGTTCTCGAAGAAGGACTGATTTCCATTGCAAGATCAAGGGAGGAAATCTCCTGCTTTCATCCTCAATGTTCATTACAGGCAGCCATTGTACTGCCGCTAAAAGTAAAGAATGAAACGTTCGGTACCTTAAAAATGTACTATACGAAGCCTGAAAAACTGGATAAAGTGCAGCAGGAATTAGCTGAAGGGCTGGCCAATCTGTTTTCGACACAGCTGGAGCTTGTGGAGGCAGAGAGACAGGCTAAGCTATTAAAGGATGCAGAAATTAAGGCATTGCATGCCCAGATTCATCCGCACTTCCTATTTAACAGCCTAAATACGATTTCAGCACTCTGCCGGACAGATGCCAATAAAGCTCGTAAACTATTATTGGAGTTAAGCTCCTTTTTCCGCGGCAATCTCCAAGGAGCTCGGCAGATGCTGATTCCGCTGGAAAAAGAGATAGCGAATGTCAAAGCCTATCTTTCATTGGTACAGACGCGTTTTCCAAACAAGTTCACGATTGATTTTCAAATTGAAACGGGTTTAGAAAAAGTCGCGATTCCGCCGTTTACCTTACAGCCATTAGTGGAAAATGCGATTCATTATGGGTTTCCGCGCAGTAAGTCGGAAGGGAAAATCACGATCACGATTTTTACTAAAGACGATCAAATGCAAATTATCGTTGCTGATAATGGTAAAGGCATACCCGAAGAACAGTTGGCCGTGCTCGGTACGCAAGTGTTTGATTCTAAAAAAGGGAATGGTACAGCGATTTATAATATTACGGAACGCCTAAAAGGAATTTACAATGGCCAAGCCAGTTTAAACTTGACAAGCAAAATAAATCAAGGGACTGCGATCACCATATCCCTTCCACTCGAAAGAAAAGGAGGTTACGAGGTCAATGTTGAAAGCCTATATAGTGGATGATGAGCCTTTAGCAAGAGATGAGCTAAAATACCTGCTGATCCGGAGCGAGAAAGTGGAAATCTTAGGAGAAAGTGATTGTATCGACGATGCCGTTGCTGCTATCCGCGAGCTAAAACCGGATTTGGTTTTCTTGGATATCGAACTCGCTGAAGACAACGGCTTAAGTTTAGCAAGACAGTTAGAAACTCTTGAGCCAGCACCGGCCATTGTTTTTGCGACGGCTTATGACGAGTATGCCCTGCAGGCCTTTGAATTAAATGCAGTCGATTATATTTTAAAACCATTTGATGAGGAGCGGATTCGAAAAACTCTGGGGAAAATTAAGAAAATGCAAAAGCTGGGGAATAAGCAGGCGCCTGTCGAATCCTCCATGAATCATCGCAGAAATGGGAAACTGCCGGTTATGGTAGACGAGCGAATTGTTTTACTGACGATTCCGGATATTGTCTATTTAGAATCGAATGAAGGTAAGTGCAGTATCGTAACCTTGAGCCAGACTTATAAAGTAGCAGAACCTTTGGTCGTTATGGAGAAAAAGCTACAAGGCGCTAAATTTTTCCGGGTACATCGGAGTTTCATCGTCAACTTGGATCATATTATCGAAATCGAACCATGGTTCAACTCAACCTATAACTTGCTGCTGAACGACGGCTCCAAGGTTCCTGTCAGCCGGACCTATGTCAAGGAGTTAAAACAGCTTCTAGGTTTTTGACAATTTTGTAATTCATTTGTCGATTTTTGCAATTTACCCCCTTTTTTGTGCGTTTTATCCTGAAAATACAGATAAATCGCTTTCATTTTGTAAAATAGCTTTAGTTTCAAAATTGGAGGGGGAATAAACAATAATGAATGCGATTACAATTGTCATTGGTTCTATTTGTATCCTGCTAATTGTTTATCGATTATACGGAACTTTTATGGCAGCAAAAGTCTTGAAGCTTGATGATGCAAAGCAGACTCCTGCTCAAAAATTAAATGATGGACGAGATTATGTCCCAACGAACAAGTGGGTTGTATTTGGTCACCACTTTGCGGCCATTGCCGCAGCAGGCCCGCTGGTCGGTCCGATTCTGGCAGCGCAATTTGGTTATTTGCCAGGATTGATCTGGCTTCTGGTCGGTGCGGTTATTGGAGGGGCTGTCCATGACATGGTTGTTCTTTTTGCATCAATGCGACGGGATGGAAAGTCGTTATCGGAAGTGGCGAAGGAAGAGCTTGGTCCGGTGGCAGGATTTTGTGCAGGCTTGGCGATGTTATTTATTATCACCATTACCATGGCCGGGTTGTCATTGGTTGTTCTTGGGGCACTTGAACGTAACCCATGGGGAACATTTGCAGTCGGTATTACCATTCCAATTGCAATGGGAGTCGGTTTGTACCATAAGAAAACTGGAAACTTAAAGCTGGCAACGATTGTTGGCTTTGCCTTAATCATGCTGGCCATCCTCTTTGGGCACAATCTTCAAGGTACATGGTTGGGAGATTTATTAACGCTTGAAAAAAGTACATTAGCACTTATTTTACCTATTTATGCATTTTTTGCGGCGGCATTGCCAGTCTGGCTATTGCTGGCACCGCGCGATTACTTAAGTACATTTATGAAAATCGGTGTATTTGCCGCGTTAATCATTGGGGTATTTATTGTTAACCCAGATGTTCAATTCCCGGCATTTACAGAGTTCCTTAATGGCGGCGGCCCAGTTGTGGCGGGTCCTGTTTGGCCATTTATCTCGATTACGATTGCTTGTGGAGCGATTTCGGGCTTCCATGCCTTTGTTGGATCCGGTACGACACCGAAAATGGTCAATCGCTGGAGCGACATAAAAGGTGTTGCCTTCGGCGCTATGCTTGTTGAATGTCTAGTAGCGATTATGGCATTAATTGCCGCTGTGTCGTTGCAGCCTGGCGATTATTTTGCCATCAATTCTTCACCAGAGAAATATGCAACATTGGGAATGGAACCTGTTCATTTAGCTGAACTAAGTAAAGAGGTTGGAATGGATCTTGAAGGTAGAACCGGCGGAGCTGTTACATTAGCTGTCGGAATGACCTATATTTTCACCGCTGTTCCATTCTTTGCAAAACTAGCTGCCTATTTCTATCAATTTGTCATTCTGTTTGAGGCTGTGTTTATCTTAACGGCCATCGACTCAGGAACACGGGTTGCCCGCTATCTAATTCAAGATTTCTTAGGCGACTTTATTAAACCATTAAAACGTACGGACTCCTTAGGGGCGAATATTTTCGCCAGCGCATTAGCCTGCTTCGTCTGGGGGTACCTGCTATTCTCAGGTGATATCAGTTCCGTTTGGGCGCTATTCGGCGTATCCAACCAGCTGATGGCATCCATCGGATTGATTGTTGGGGCAACAGTCGTACTGAAAATCGCAGAAAAACGCTGGTATATGCTGACATGTCTCATTCCGCTTGCCTATCTGTTCGTGACAGTCATGACAGCAGGCTATTGGATGGTGAAGAACGTTTACTTCAACTCAGCTAACCCTGGATTTAACGTATTAAACGGTGTCCTATCGATTATCATGCTGATTCTTGGAGTCGTCATCCTGGTTACTTCCATTATGAAATGGACAAAACTATGGAAAATTCCACAGGATGTATTAGTGGAAAATTCCGCAAAAGAAGTGGCGTAAACAAAGCAAACAGCACCCAATCACTTGAATGGGTGCTGTCAGATTGTCGAGAAAGGGTATATTTCTCGGCAATTTTTTATTTTAATGGAAATTGAATGGCCGATTTTATTAAAATTGACCCTGCTAGGGGGCCTGTTGATTTCCGTTCCAGGTGCTTCGCTTTCCGCGGGCGGTTCGGGAAGCCTCCTCAGCGCGTTCCGCGCCTGCGGGGTCTCCCCTGTCCCGTACTCCCGCAGGAGTCTTCG
>NZ_JAMBOX010000109.1 GCF_023715785.1 Neobacillus niacini | reverse complement strand
AATCGTTCTTCAGGCAATGAATCACAAAATGGTAGGCGGTCGTGTTTTATTTACTGATTCAACTCATTTAAAGGCAAATGCCAATAAACATAAGTTTACAAAGGAAGAGGTAGAAGTAGAGACTCGCAAATATTTTGAGGAACTTAATAATGCTCTTATCTAAATCAGGAAAAGAACTTTATAAATTTAGGAAGGAAAAAGTTGAGCGAAGCTTCGCAGACTCAAAAGAGCTGCACGGGCTTCGCTACTGCCGGTTACGGGGCATAAAAAAAGTAAGTGAGCAGGCTCTT
>NZ_JAMBOX010000108.1 GCF_023715785.1 Neobacillus niacini | reverse complement strand
AGACTTTTCATTTCTTCTTGAAAAAGTACGTCCATTTTATAGTGATGATAACGGCCGTCCATCTGATCCCCTTATACTTTTTAAAATGATGTTCATCGGGTATCTCTTTGGTATTCGTTCCGAAAGGGCAATTAGAAAAGGAAATTAAAATGAACATTGCCTATCGATGGTTTTTAGGTTTAAAATTTCAGGATCCGGTTTCCCATCACTCTACGATTAGTTGGAATCGTCAACACCGTTTTAAGGATACTGATATCTTTCAAGATATTTTTGATGAAATCGTTCTTCAGGCAATGAATC
>NZ_JAMBOX010000107.1 GCF_023715785.1 Neobacillus niacini | reverse complement strand
AATAAAACACGACCGCCTACCATTTTGTGATTCATTGCCTGAAGAACGATTTCATCAAAAATATCTTGAAAGATATCAGTATCCTTAAAACGGTGTTGACGATTCCAACTAATCGTAGAGTGATGGGGACCCGGATCCTGAAATTTAAACCTAAGAACCATCGATAGGCAATGTTCATTTTAATATCCTTTTCTAATTGCCTTTCGGAACGAATACCAAAGAGATACCCGATGAACATCATTTTAAAAAGTATAAGGGGATCAGATGGACGGCCGTTATCATCACTATAAAATGGACGTACTTTTTCAAGAA
>NZ_JAMBOX010000106.1 GCF_023715785.1 Neobacillus niacini | reverse complement strand
AAAGGCAATTAGAAAAGGAAATTAAAATGAACATTGCCTATCGATGGTTCTTAGGTTTAAAATTTCAGGATCCGGTTCCCCATCACTCTACGATTAGTTGGAATCGTCAACACCGTTTTAAGGATACTGATATCTTTCAAGATATTTTTGATGAAATCGTTCTTCAGGCAATGAATCACAAAATGGTTGGCGGTCGTGTTTTATTTACTGATTCAACTCATTTAAAGGCAAATGCCAATAAACATAAGTTTACAAAGGAAGAGGTAGAAGTAGAGACTCGCGAATATTTTGAGGAACTTAATAATGCTATAGAAG
>NZ_JAMBOX010000105.1 GCF_023715785.1 Neobacillus niacini | reverse complement strand
AAGAGCCTGCTCACTTACTTTTTTTATGCCCCGTAACCGGCAGTAGCGAAGCCCGTGCAGCTCTTTTGAGTCTGCGAAGCTTCGCTCAACTTTTTCCTTCCTAAATTTATAAAGTTCTTTTCCTGATCTAGATAAGAGCATTATTAAGTTCCTCAAAATATTTGCGAGTCTCTACTTCTACCTCTTCCTATGTAAACTTATGTTTATTGGCATTTGCCTTTAAATGAGTTGAATCAGTAAATAAAACACGACCGCCTACCATTTTGTGATTCATTGCCTGAAGAACGATTTCATCAAAAATATCTTGAAAGATATCA
>NZ_JAMBOX010000104.1 GCF_023715785.1 Neobacillus niacini | reverse complement strand
GGACGATCACCTTCTTCGTTTAATTGATAAATATGTAGACTTTTCATTTCTTCTTGAAAAAGTACGTCCATTTTATAGTGACGATAACGGTCGTCCATCCGATCCCCTTTTACTTTTTAAAATGATGATTATTGGGTACCTCTTTGGCATTCGTTCAGAAAGGCAGTTAGAAAAAGAAATTAAAATGAACATTGCTTATCGATGGTTCTTAGGTTTAAAATTTCAGGATCCGGTTTCCCATCACTCTACGATTAGTTGGAATCGTCAACACCGTTTTAAGGATACTGATATCTTTCAAGATATTTTTGATGAAATCGTTCTTCAGGCAATGAATC
>NZ_JAMBOX010000103.1 GCF_023715785.1 Neobacillus niacini | reverse complement strand
CGTAACAAGGTAGCCGTATCGGAAGGTGCGGCTGGATCACCTCCTTTCTAAGGAATATACAGTCCTGTCGGACTGATATAACGTTGACTGTTTTCTGTTTGTTTAGTTTTGAGGGAATAATCTCTCAAAATATTGCTCCTGCGCCGCAGTAGCTCGAGGAAGTAATCCCTCAGCTCGTCGCAAGGCAGCATGAAGTAACGCTACGATGTTTAATCATGATGTGATTGAAATCTGTAGCCTCGTTCCTTGAAAACTAGATAATCGTAAGAAGAAGTAACCAAGTAAAAACCGAGTGATCGCCATTTTAGTTTTTCTCTCTATTTATTAGAGTAAAACCTTTTAGGTTAAGTTAGAAAGGGCGCACGG
>NZ_JAMBOX010000102.1 GCF_023715785.1 Neobacillus niacini | reverse complement strand
AGAAATGAAAAGTCTACATATTTATCAATTAAACGAAGAAGGTGATCATCTGGAACTAATTCATCAATAGACACAAATTCAAATTCACTTTGGCTAGACTCTTTAGGCTTAAACATTGAATTCACCATTTATTTTTAATAATTATTGGTTGAACTTCTTAACTTATTAATAACACCTGTTGATTTGCGCGGAAGGCACGAAGACTCCTGCGGGAGTACGGGGCAATGGGAGACCCCGCAGGCGCTTGCGCCGAGTTATCATGAACGAAACTAGCTCCTACTCGTAAATACGTAGGTTAATTTGGTTAGAATGTTTACTGGAAAAACAAACCAAATCAGAGCTGCAATACGAAAGGAGCTAGTTATTATG
>NZ_JAMBOX010000101.1 GCF_023715785.1 Neobacillus niacini | reverse complement strand
CTGTTACGTCGGGCAGGCTGCGCAGGCGCCAATTACCATGTGACATGGGGAAAACACCATCGACGATGATGACAGGAGACCCAGATATGACCCGACTTGTGAATAATCCCGATAATTTCCCATCTCAGGCGGTCGCGGGGCTTGTCAGCGCTTTCCCGAACCATCTGAGGCCGGTATTCGGGGGAGTTGTTCGCGCCGCCCGTACCCGATCGCAAGGTTGCCCTCGTCGTCGGTGGGGGATCGGGACATTACCCGGCCTTTGCAGGTTGGGTCGGTCCTGGCTTCGCTGATGGTGCTGTGTGCGGGAACATCTTCTCCTCTCCCTCGGCCTCCCAGGCTTATGCAGTGTGTGCAAAGCCGCTGATCGTGGCGCCGGGCTC
>NZ_JAMBOX010000100.1 GCF_023715785.1 Neobacillus niacini | reverse complement strand
AACGGGAACCGACTTATACGAAGGGGTGCCGCTCTCTTCATCGAGATAGTTCAGCGGCACCAGCACGTTGGCTTCCGGATAATAGGCGCCGACGGTGCCCGGCGCAATGCCGTAGGCCACCACCGTGATATCTTCCAGCGTCAGCGCGCTTCCCGGCAGCGCGGTATGGATATCCACCCGATCGCCATGCTCCAGACCCTGGGCGGCCATATCCTGCTCGTTCATAAACAGCACGTCGCGGCGGCCAAAGACGCCACGGTAGCGGTCATCCATCGCGTAGATGGTGGTGTTGTACTGGTCATGACTGCGCAGCGTCACCAGGCGCATCACGTCCTCACCCTCCACCACCACGTTCTCATGCACCCCTTTAAATACCGAGAAC